>JAJQRF010000015.1:19465-97054 GCA_021228405.1 Pyrinomonadaceae bacterium | reverse complement strand
CAACAAGGCAAGATTGAATCAAACGGTCAACTCAAGCTGTTTTAATACCCCGTCAGCTTGCTGCGGGGTATTTTATTCTTTGTTTAGTAGTTTTCGGCAACGAAATCTTCGTTGCTGATCTCGCTTTGAACGTTCAGCAGACGTGTCGGATTATTGAAAACAACGCGTTTCCCGACGATCGTTAAAACGTAGTCTGCGCCTGACTGTACGTTTTCAAACGTGTAATTTCCGAATGAACCCGTCATAGCGGTGCGGATGTTTCCTTCCTGATCGGTCAGGTAAACGGTTGCATTTTTGATGCCTTTTCCGTCGGCGGTCACGGCTCTGCCGGAAATCGCAACGCCGGCGGCGGTCGGAGCCAGCGAATTAACGTTAGCGGCGATGTGAATCATTGCCGTGTCGTCCGAAGCCCAGGACATATTGACCACACCTGCTCCGGCTTTGGTTGACGTGTTATAAAATCCGTATGAACTGCCGAGTTGCGCCGTCGAATTTTTTTCCTGGTTCCAGAATCCTCCCGGGATGCCGCCGCCGCCGATAAAAACGTTTTCCTGCGAATGCTGGATCGTCTGACCTGATCCGGGTGTGCGTGTTCCGTTCGGGGTTGTGTCGAAAGTGTCGAAAATGTCCAAAACCAGATCGCCCGCTTTGCTTACTACATTTAACGATGAGCTGACGCTTGAACCGAAAGTATCGGCGGTTTGAATTCCGGTCAGCGGTGTGCCCTGGTCAACACCTTCAAATGAGATCGCACCGATAAACTGGCAGGTATTCGGGGTTGCGCCGGTGCTCACGACGGTGATGTTTTGGGTTGAGGCGGTCACGCTTGTACCGAGTGAAAGCGTCCACATCGAATCGACCGCCGTGCCGTCGCTGTGCTGAACGCGGCTGATCAGAGGTAAACCGCCGAAATCGACGCTTGCAACGCTCGTTGCGTCGGCATCGGAAACGATGACGACCAAAACTCTGTTTGAGCCGGCAGGCACGGTAAAGCTAAGTGTGTCGGTTAAGTTTGTCGAATCGGCAGTGCCGATCTGGGTGAGGGCGGCTTTTGCACTGAATGTAAAAAAAAGTGCAACCAAAAAAGCAGGGGCAAATACTTTTGCAGCATTAAACAGAATATTCTTTCTCATCATTTTTTCCTTGTTCTTAATTTCCTATGTAGATGTTTTGTTGTTTGTTATTAAGGCTTTCCGACAAAAAGAGGCGAAATAAATTCAGGTCGCCGAGAAGCCGAAATTAATAAACGGCGTGAAACCGTAATTTTTTACTTATCGGATAAAAACGGAAAAACTTTAGCGGTGAAAAACACGAAATTTGTCAGAAAAGCGGTTTCTTTCTGCGCTTTCTGAAAGTCTGCAAAACTGGCGAAATTCGGAAATTATTTGCAACAGGTAAATTGGAGTTTCGCGCCGGATTATATGGGAAGTTCGATAATAAACGTCGTGCCTTTTTCGGCTTCGGTTTCAAATCTCAGCTTGCCGTTATGTTTATCGACAACAACTGCATACGAGGTCGCCAAACTTTGCGCCGCGTTTTTATCGGATTTGTCGGGCGTGAACAGCGGGTCGAAAACTCTGCTTTGAATGTCGGCGGGAATGCCCGCGCCCGTATCGGAAATTTTCACTTCAGCCCAGTTGTCATTGATTTTTTTCGTCTTGATTTTGATCGTTCCCTTGCCTTTTGAACCGTCGCCGACGACATCGCCGATGGTGTGTGCGGCATTAATGACCATATTCAGCAAAACCTGGTTGATCTCGCCCGCAAAACAGCGAATGAGCGGTAAAGATTCGTCAAATTCCGTTTCGAGTTCGGCGACATATTTCCATTCGTTGCGCGCCACGGTGAGCGTGTTTTCGATGGCGCGGTTAAGATCGACGGCTTTTTTTTCGTTTTCGTTCGGCTGTGCAAAATCCTTCATCGATTGGACGATACGCGTGATCTTTGCTACGCCGTCAAGTGATTGTTCGATTGCCACGGGCAATTCCGCGATCAGATATTCGAGATCGGAAAGTTCTTTTTCTTCCTGAATTTTCAGGAGCAGATCGGCACTGACCTGACCTTTTCGGGCGGCATCGAGAAGCCCGTCGTATTTTTCGAGAACGTTTTTTATATCCGCAAATGCGTCACGAATAAAACGCGTATTGTCGGCGACATATTGCACCGGAGTATTTATTTCGCGCGCGATTCCGGCAGTAAGCTGTCCGACGGCTTCGAGCTTTTGCGCGTGACGAAGACGGTTTTCGATAACTTCGCGCAAAAACGGCGGTGCTTTTTTCAATTCTTTTTCAAAACGTTCGCGCTCGTCCCCGGCAATAAAATCCTTGTAGTTTTCCTGATCGAGAACGGTCGTCACGGATGAAAGTTTTTTCGTGTCGGTAAGCGCGTGGTTTTTGGCGGTCAGATCGCGGACGGTAATGCAATAAACTTTGCAGGAACCGCATAAAATAAGCCGTCCTTTTAATTCGACGTTGATGAGCGTTCCGTCCTTTTTACGGCAATTTCTTTCGATCTCGAAGGAAATCTTTTCATCTTGCAGAATTTGCTTTATCGTTTGATTTTCCTGAACTGCCACAAAATCGTCGGCGTTCAGCGATTTTATGTTTTCAAACGCATCGTAGCCGAAAATTTTGCGAAAAGCGTCGTTGCAGTTGAGCACTTCGCAGGTTTCGGGTTTGAGCAGAAAAATTCCGTCCGTCGATTGTTCGACGACGGCGCGAAATCGCTTTTCGCTGGCATCGAGTTCAGCCTCGCGGTTGGCGATCTGTTTCATTTCAAACACGCTTTGACGGCAGATTAAGATCAAGATAACGCCTTCAAACAAAATCCAGCCGATATGTTCGACCCAACGCCATCCGGCATCGCCCGGAACACCGTAAACCGAAAAAGGATAAAGCCAACCGCGAACAAGATGGTCGGCAAACGTGACGGCAATCGCGGAAATGAGGATTTTCCAATCCCTGTAGAGTGCAAGCAGGGCAAGCGAAACGAAAATATAAAAATGCGTTTCGATTCTGCCGCCGGTCAGATGAATAAACAATCCCGCCATCAGCATTTGGCTGACGGCAACAATATTTCGGGTAATTTTTCGGCAGGGAAATTTTAAGGTAAAAAAGAGCGGCAGTGCCGTAATGATTGCGCTGAAAAATATTGTCTGCCAAACGTTCGGGGAAATGTTTTTGTCCGAATCCCTTAAGAAAATTGCCGCGACGACGGCGGCACTTAATTGCAACGGCAGTAAGACCGCGAAAATCCGATCAGCGCGTCGATAAACCGTTTCCTCAAGCTTTTGATAAAAAGCCGAGGAAAGTTCATTTTCGACCTGCGCCGCTTCGTGTGAATTTTTAAAAATCATTTGAACTGTTACTGCAAAAACGGTTATCTGAGGAATTTACAAACGCTTAAATCATAAAAGATCGATAACGAAAACCGATTATCTGATGAGATCGGCTGTTATCTTATCGGCAGAAGAAAAGTTTTACTTAAAATTATTTAACGAGATCGTCGGAAAAGGCGAAGTCTAAGACAGAAACACGGAAACACAGAGAAAGTAACGGTTTGGGATATTCAAAATTTACGCTGATATTCGTAGATTCTGAATCTCGTGAACCGGAATTCTCTCTGTGTTTTCGTGTTGAGAAAATGAGGTTGATTAGTTTGAATTGTTCAAAACTTTATTCAAGCCTTTGGCGATGTCCCCGGCAAGGTTTTTTGCCAGACTTCCCCAGGAAGTTGTTTCGCCTGCCGCGATGATCGTCCCGCTTCTTTTGTCGTAAACGCGCCAGACGTAGCGATGTGTGATGAGCGAAAGATGAACAAAGCTGATCTTAATTGCCAACTCGGAATTTGAACTGCTTTCGACAATGGAAAGGTTTACCTTTTTCCATTCGGGACGTTTCAACAATTCCTTTTCCAAAGCCTGTTTTGAAGGGTTCATTGAGTCCTTGTAAATCGCAATCGTGCGTGCCGAACGCAACACGTCGGCGGCGGTCAGGTTTTTTTTCTCGATCACCTTTAAACCGTTTTCGGTTTTTATTTCTGAAACCGTTTCGGGCTGAGTTTTCGATCTTTCGACCATTAAAGCGATGATCTCGTCGGCAACGTTGCTTTTTTTCAAAGCGATCAGGGCTTTGGTCGAAACGTCGAAATTGCTTCCGGTCGTTTTGAGTTTGTCGGCGATGATCTCGGCTTTCAGACCTGCTTCGGTCATCTCGATAATATCGGCATTGGTGAGGATTTCCGATTGAGCGTTTGCGGCAAAGGCGGAAAAAAGAAGAAATATGAAAGTTAAAAGTAAGCGTTTCATTGAATTCTCGAAATAAGTGATGAATCGAACTACATTTTGATTGTAAAAAGATTGAGGTTTGCAGAGGTGAGAGAGTGTGACAGTTTGGCGGGAGTCACAATCGATTTTTGAGAATGTTTTCATAGGACGAATGAATATTAAGCCGATGAAACGTGAGTTTTTCGAGAAGTTCGTTGATCGAAGCGAGCTTCATCCTTTCCGAAATTATTTTCAGCGCAGATTGATTTGCAAGCGGCAGACGCGTCGAACGCCCGACTGTCAAACGCAGGTTATGGTCGAGATCGGAAAGAAAAGCGTAACCGTTTTTGAAGTTTTCAAAATCCGTTTTAGGCAGCGAATCCGCTTCAAAAAGCCTTTCGAGCATCGAGATCGTCGAGCGTTTTTCGGGTTCGTCAGGCACGTTGTCGCGAAGCTGTAAGAAACGCATCGCGAAATAAACATCGAGCATTCCGCCTTCGCCGAATTTGATGTCGATCTCCCTGCCGCGTTTTGAAGTCGATTTTTGTTCACGCAAACGCTCACGGATGCGGTGCGATTCCTCTTTCAGAGTTTTAAAATCAGCGAGTTTGCTTTCATCGTTTTGCGCGTTTCGATGAATTATCTTGCGGGCTTCCGTTTCGACAAAGTTTCCCAAACCGAGATCGCCTGCGACCGAGCGGATTTTGACATAGGCAAGCCATTCCCAGACCGCCGCGTGATTTTGCAGATAATCCAGAAAAGCGCGTTTCCCGATCGAGGTCGTACCGTTTTTCCCGTAAGGTCTGAGGCGCAGATCGACACGGTAAATTTGTCCTTCACGCGTCAGAGCCGAAAGCGTTGTCACGAATATTTCGACTGCACGGCTGTAAAATTCGGGCTGTGAAAATCGCGGAATCGGCGTGTATTCTTCGTCGTCGAACACCAGAACCAGATCGAGATCGGAGCCGTAATCGATGCCGCGCCCGCCGAGCTTGCCCAAACCGAGAACCGCAAAAGGGAAGTAATCGAAGTGAACCGAATATTTTCGCCAAAGTTCCGCTTTCGTAATAAAAAGCGCGGTTTCAAGGCTTGCTTCGGCAAGTTTGGTTTGCAGGAATTTGGCAGTTTGCTGGGAGATTTTTTCAAAAATGTCGAAACCCGCGATCTCAAGCATAAATTTCGCGTGAAGCGTTCTGAAATCAGCCAGACGGTGAGCAAAATCATTTACTTTTGAAATCTCCGCAAACAAAATCTTTCGATAATCACGTTCCTGAAACTTATCGGAAATATTGGGCAAATCGTCGATCAAAGCCGGATTTGCGACCAAATACTGCGCGAAAGGCGGTGAAACAGTGGAGATCGTTTCCAATATTTTCGTCGTTTTTTGCGGCAATCTTCGATTAAAATTCGTTTTTGAAAGAGAATTCAAGATCGGTTGATGCGCCAAAGTTTCCGTTTTTTCCGGTTCGGACGGCACTTCGATTCCGGTTCCGGTTTCTTCGATCAGCGTCGGCTTTTCGGATTTTGAGTCGGTTTTCACGCTTCCGAAAACTCTGTTAAAAATGGCATTTACCTTTTCCGAATGAAAACGCAGTTTTTCTTCAAACAATTCGGTCGTTTGCAGATTGATACGCCGGGCGACGAGAGATTTCTTTTCGATTTCTTCGGGAACGAAATGCGTTTGCAGACCGTGTTCCATCTGCAAAATATGTTCGAGCTGACGGAGAAACTCGTATGCGTCGAAAAGTTTGGTTAACTCGCTTTCGCCGATAAGCCGCCGATCGGCAAGCCGCGCCAAACTTATCAGGGTGTGCGGAGAGCGGAGCCATTCGTCGTTTCCGCCGTAAGCCAATTGCAGAGCCTGCGCGATAAATTCGATCTCGCGGATTCCGCCTTTGCCGAGTTTGACATTGAAACCTTTATTTTTCGTTTGTTCGAGATTTATTTTTTCTTTTGACAGGCGCACGTTTTCGAGTGCATTTTCGACCGATTCATTTTTTGAAAAAACGAAATCTTCGACCGCCGAAAAGAAGTTTCTGAAAATCTCGACATCGCCCGCGCTGGCGCGTGAACGAATCAAAACCTGCTTTTCCCATTTGCGCGCTTCGGTCTGGTAATAACGAACGGTGTCCTTCAATGACAACGCCAACGCACCGATGCGACCGTGCGGGCGCAAACGCATATCGACACGGTAAGCCGCGCCTTCGCCGGTCTGTTGTCCGACGATCTTTGTCACAAATTCGGCGAGTTTGACGAAATATTCACGGTTTGTCACGGTGCCTTTAATGCCTTGTCCCGAGGTTGCACCTTCCGCCGAATAGATGAAAAGCAAGTCTATGTCTGACGAATAATTGAGTTCTTTCGAGCCGAGTTTGCCGAGGCTGACAATGCAGAAATCGGCAGGTTTGGCGCGGTTTTTCTCATCCGTTTCGAGCGGAATGCCGAAACGGTTATCCATTTCCTGGCGCGCCAGACGCAACGCATATTCGAGAATTGCATCCGCCAGATTGGAGATTTCTTCGGTAATTTCGGCGATCGTGAGAAGCCGTCGAATATCGCGCAGATAAATGCGTAAAAGCTCGCGCCGCCGAAAACGCGCCAGCAAAATCTGCGGTTCGAGCAGTGTGTTCATCAACGCAAAACGTCCGAGCGATTCGAGAATTTCTTCCTTGTCGCGCACGTTCGATTGAGTGCGGTGACGGTTCAGCCACCAGAGATAATCTGGATTTTGCAGAATGGTCGCGGCAAGCAACGGACTGTATGAAACGAGCGTTAAAACATCGGAAAGCAAACCCTGATTTTTGAGAAGTTTGCCGATCTGCGTCGGATTTTTTTCACCGAATTGCTTCAAAAAACGTTCGGCGGATTCAGTGTCGGGCAAATCTCTTGTCAGCGATTCGATTGCGTTCATCGGTTTTTAAATTATTCGGTTCGGCTTTGCTGATTGTAACAATTCACGCGCCGAAAAATGAACCTGTGAACGAAATTATTTTTTGAATCGATTCGGTTTAATGTCGTATTTTTTGATCTTGTAACCGAGAATTCTTTCCGTCGAATCGAGCATTTTGGCGGCTTTGGCAACATTTCCGCGCGTCGTTTTCAAAGCGTCCTGAATCAGATCGCGTTCAAAGGCTTCGACCGCCGTCGTCAGGGAAATCTGCGTCACCGTGCCGGAAACTTCGGCAGTTTGCAAAGTCGGCGGCAGATGATGACCGTGAACGACGTTTGAATCGCAAACCAAAACGGCGCGTTCGATGGCGTTTTCAAGCTCGCGCACGTTGCCGGGAAAATGATAACTCGTCAGCATATCGATCGCGGGAGTCGAAATCCGTTTGATCTTTTTGCTGTGTTCCTGTTCGTATTTTGTCAGAAAATGTTCGGCAAGCAGTAAAATATCGGACTTTCTTTCACGCAAAGGCGGTAAGAAGATCGTGAAAACATTGAGCCGATAAAAAAGGTCTTCGCGAAATTTGCCTTCGGCGATCAAGGCTTCCAGATTTCGGTTTGTCGCGGTTATCAAACGGACGTTTACTTTGATAGTTTCGGTTCCGCCGAGCCTTTCAAATTCGCGTTCCTGAATGACGCGGAGCAATTTTATCTGCGTTTGCGGAGGCAAATCACCGATCTCGTCGAGAAAAAGCGTTCCGCCTTCCGCCATCTCAAAACGTCCTTTCTTGCGCCTGTCCGCGCCTGTAAACGCGCCGCGTTCATATCCGAAAAGCTCCGATTCGATCAAAGTTTCGGGTAAAGCCGCGCAATTTACTTTGATGAAAGGTTTTTTACTGCGAAGGCTGTTGTAGTGAATCGAATGCGCGATCATTTCCTTTCCCGTTCCGCTTTCGCCGCGCAAAAGAACGGTCGTGTTTGAACGCGCAACCTGTGAAACCTGATCGTAAACCTGCCGCATCGGACTCGAGTTCCCGATGATCTGACCAAAATCGTATTTTTCGCGCAATTCCTGCCGCAAATGCAGATTTTCGTCGGCAAGCTTGCGGCTCTCATTTGAAATCGCGTTTTCGATCTTAAAAGTTTGCGCGATAAGCGATGCAACGACCGTTAAAAACGGAATTTGGCTTTCACAATTCTCTTTTGCAGGGAATTCGACCGCGAAAACGCCGACCACTTTTTTCTCCAAAATCACGGGAATAACTACCAAACTCGTTTCAAAATCGAATTTTTTCAGGAAATCGAGGCTCGTTTCAAGACTTAATTTATCAACAACGATATTTTCAGCCGATTCAAAAACTTTCCGAATAACCGTTTTTTCGGCTTTACTTTCAAGCCGTCTGAAATCCGTCACGCTCAGACCGAAAACCGAATACGGAACCAATTTATCGGTTTCGGGTTGATGAACGAACACAAAACTTCTCAAGACCGGAAGATATTCCGAAAGCATCTCGAGCAAGGCGGAGAAATTGCCTTTCGGATGGCTCGAATCATTGATGATCTCTAATATTTTGGCTATCGCTTCGAGTTGATTTTTATTCATTTCCTACAAAATTGTTAGAAGAAAATTCAGTAAATTTGCAAGAATTGTAGCAATTAATTAATGAAAAATGAAATTTCAGAAGGAAATATTATTCTTTACTAACAAAAATGTCGGTTCACTCTAATTAATATAACAAAATTGTAGCAAATATATATATATAAATGTTGAGAAGAAGTTCAGTAAATCGAATAAATATAGTTATTCTCTAAAATACAAAGATTTGTGAATAATGGAACAATCATTGCTTAAATGAATAATAGAAAATTCAATTCTATAAATTCGGTCAAAAAAATGAGAAAAAATAGATTTGTAAAAATAATATCAATTTTTAGCACGATAGCGATTTTGCCTTTTTCGGCAATTGCTCAGGATATTAACGAACGGCTGGCAAAACTCGAAGCGGCGGCGGCAAATTCGCAGGCAAGTGCCGATAACGGCTGGGTTCTGATCTGTTCGGCAATGGTTTTATTAATGACCGTTCCGGGACTCGCCCTGTTTTACGGCGGCTTAGTTCGTCAGAAAAACGTGCTTTCGACAATGCTGAAAAGCCTGATCTCGATCGGAATCGTGACACTTTTGTGGGCATTTTTCGGTTACAGTCTGGTTTTTTCAGAAGGAAACGCGTTTATCGGAGGGCTTGATTTCGCGTTTTTGAAGAATGTCGGTGCGGAGCCGAATGCCGATTACGCGGCGACGATTCCGCAACAGTCGTTTATGATCTTCCAATTAATGTTTGCGATCATCACGCCGGCTTTGATTACGGGCGCGTTTGCCGAAAGAATTAAATTTCCCGCAAAGATTGTGTTCACAACGCTTTGGACGATAATCGTTTATTTTCCGCTTGCCCATATGGTTTGGGGAAAAGGCGGTTTTTTGAATGCGGTTCTCGGAGGTGCGGTTCCGGCACTCGATTTTGCAGGCGGAACGGTCGTGCATATTTCTTCGGGCGTTTCGGCTTTGGTTTGCGCGCTCTATCTCGGACAAAGAATCGACTATAAAAATGAACCGACGACACCGCATAATACGGTTTTAAGTTTGATCGGAGCCGGACTTTTATGGTTCGGCTGGTTCGGCTTCAATGCCGGAAGTGCTTTATCTTCAAACGCTTTAGCGACCAATGCTTTTGTAACGACACATTTTGCCGCCGCCGCCGCAATGCTTGCTTGGACGGTAATCGATTGGGTCAAACACGGGAAACCGACCGTGATCGGCGCGATTTCCGGCGCGGTTGCCGGACTTGTCGGCGTAACTCCTGCCGCCGGATTCGTTACGCCGATGTCGGCAATTATCATCGGTTTGCTTGTCGGGGTTGGCTGTTATCTGATGGTTGCCGAAGTTAAAAAGATTTTCGGTTATGACGATACGCTCGATGTTTTCGGTATTCACGGTTTCGGCGGAACGCTCGGCGCGATCTGCACCGGATTTTTAGCGAGCGGCGTGATAAATCCGATCTTCAAAGATGAAGCGGGAAATGCTTTGCCCGTCGGATTTTTCGACGGAAACGCGATGCAGGTCGTTAATCAATTGATCGGAATCGGCATTGCGGTCGCTTTGGCGGCGGTCGGAACATTTTTGATATTGAAAGTCGTTGACCTGCTGATCGGCGTGCGGGTCAGCGAAAATGAAGAGCTTGCCGGACTCGACGCGTCACAGCACGGCGAAACGGCATACGTTTTTGAACCCGAAATGAAATCGGCAATGTTTAGCTCCATAAGCAATGTTGATTTTGTTTCGGATCAATCTGCCAATCCTTCCGAGAATTTGATTTCTCCCGAACTTGCCTAAAACGACAGATAGCTTTTACCTCACTGCCATCGGAAAAAGGTGCAGTTTCTCCAAGACTGCGCCTTTTATTTTTTTTGAGTAAAATGGATATGTGTTAGAAAGAATTTACCTCGAAGTCGAGCCGAGCGAAGCAAAGATGCGTCTGGAAGACTTTCTCTTAAAAAGATTTCAGACGATGAGTAAAATTTATTTGCGTGAGATCGTGCGTGACGAAAAATGCGAAGTCAACGGAGAATTTCAGAATCGCGGATACAAGCTGAGAAGCAAGGATTTCATTGAAATCGAAGTTGAAACAGGCGATCGAAATGTTATCGAGCCCGAAAACATACCGCTCGAAATCATCTTTGAGGACGAAGATATTTTGGTTGTCAATAAAAAAGCGGGAATGCTTGTGCATCCGTCAAAAAGGGTCAGGAGCGGAACTTTGCTGAACGCCGCCGCATATCATCTGAATCGGAATTCCAATGGGAAAAAATATGTTCGGGCGGGTTTGATTCACCGTTTGGATAAGGAAACCTCGGGAGTTTTACTGCTTGCCAAACATCCGCTTGCGCTTCAGATTTTGTGCCGCCACTTTCAGCGGAAATTGGTTTCCAAAAGATATTTTGCTTTGGTAAAAGGACGTGTCGGACAAGCTTCGGGAACGATTTCCGCGCCGATCGGTCGTTATGTTGAAAGCCGCTTTTGGGATGTGAAGAACGACGGAAAGGAAGCGGAAACAAACTTTTGGGTGATCGAAAGATATGAAAATTCTACTTTGGTTGAACTCGAACCCGTAACCGGAAGAACAAATCAGCTTAGAATTCATCTGGCGCACATCGGTCATCCGATTTTGGGCGATACGAAATACCAAGGAGCTGAGTTTTCGCGAATGTGCCTTCACGCCTACAAATTGGGTTTTCACCACCCGAACGGGCACGGATGGATGGAATTTGAAACGAAGGCTGATTTTGTCGAAACATCAACGAAAAATTGAGATTAAAATCGAAATTTCAAGCGGCATTCATTCTTTCGATCACATTCAACCATTGCAAAGCATCTTCATAGTCATTGAAAAAATCGATGCGGACACCACGATTTTTGGCGACGGTTTTGAAAAAATCTGTCGTTACGTCAGCTTGATATTCGGGAAAAACAAAAGCCAGCCAAAGACCTAAAATCTTTTTTCCGGCGGTGTTACCGAACTGAAATGCTTCGACGGTGGACATTTTTCTTTTGAAGATATTGCCTTCAGCAAGGACTTTCTTACAATTATATGTTTTGCAGAAAGCCGCCAAATCTTCCCAAAATATATTCATTGATTGTGCAGAAACGATAAAATCCTCGAAATGCCGCACATAAATATAATTACCCGAAAATTTGAAACTATAACCGGTTTTCATAATATTATTTCCGAAATGAGCTGGAAAACTCATAGAAAAAAACGATTTCTCGTTAAACAATTTGGGGCAATCAATCAAACGTTCCTCATTGCAGAGAACAAAAAGTCCTGCAATCGAAGCCTTACGATATTTAAGTTTTATCAGGAAATAAGAAATGAAATTTTTTCATAAATCCTCTCTTTTCACACTCAAATAAAAACCTTTAAAATTTGATTATTGAAATAATTAATAAGCGAAAAGCCGGTTAAAGACAGGTTTTCGCAGTCATAACTTACTGAATAAACAAATCAGTCAGAAACTTTGTTTGTAAAAATGCCAAAACATCCCGCAGGTTTTCAGGTAAAGTCTAATAAAGATAGGAATAGACATTGAAACCGAATACATTGGGAGTTCGCGTCTCAAAAATTATAGTTTTATAGAAAGGGGTTAATAAAACCGAACGATTGTTATTTTTATTCATTTTTAGCCTAAAAGTCAAGATGTTTTTTTATTCTAAATAAGTAAAAATTCCAAAGAAGAGCGGCTTTTCGGGAGGAAACCGCACAATTACACACATTAAAAGGAGTGCGGAAAGTTTTACGCGCTAAATTGAAAGTATTGAAAATAAGAAACACAAAATATACTATTGTCGTTATGCGGTTCGTTATTTCATTTGTCGGTCTGTTACTTATTCTTTCGGTTGTCCGCGTAAACGCGCAGGTTGATTGGATTAACGATTTCCAAAAGGCGCGGGCTTTAGCGGAAGAAACGGGAAAACCGATGCTTTTGGATTTTACGGCAAGCTGGTGTCCGCCTTGTCGAACGATGGAACAGACCTTTTGGATACGCCCGGAAATTGCCGAATTTTCAAAACAGGTCGTTTTCGTAAAACTCGATGCCGACAAAAACGTTGAATTGAAAGCAAAATACGGCGTAAAGGCATTGCCGCACGTTATTTTGACGGATGCCTGGGGAGAGCCGATCGATTTTTATCTCGGATTCGGGCAAAACGGCGACCGTGTTATTCTGGAAAAACTCGCAAATCTTCCGAAGGATTACAATTCATTAAAAAAAGCGGGAGATTTGCGGCTGAAAAATGCCGATGATCTCGAAGCACTTTACCGATTTGCCGATTTTTACCAGCAGAAGAACTTGTTTCCCGTCAGCAATAAAATCTATCAAAAAATTATCGATCTCGAAGCCGACCCGAAAAAGCGTGAAAACACGTTGATTAATCTTGCCTTTAATCATCTGCGGCTCGGACAATCCACTCTTGCTCTGGAAAGATTGGATACTTTAATGAAGGAATTTCCGAAAAGTCCGCAGAGGGAAAGGTTCATATACGGGATCATTCTGGCGCAAATAAATAAACATAATTTGAACGAAGTCGAAACGAATCTCGCCGAATTAAAAAAAGAATTTCCGAACTCGACGTATATCGGCGAAGCGGAAAATCAGATCGCAAAATTCAAAGCAATGAAGAAATAGAGCGATATTTGAACGCGGATTTGACTAAAAAGCGGGTCAATGCGGACATTCGTTTAACTTATCCGCATTGACCCGCCAAATTCGTATTCATCCTGTGAAAGCGGAATTCTAATTTATCTTGATCGTTAAGGTAAATTGGGAATCGACTTCTTCAAAGCTTTGAAGTTCGATCGTGTAATCGCCGCTTTTCGGGAGTTTCGCGGTTAATTTCGTAGTTTCGTCTTTGACTTCCGCATCTTCGAGCAATCTGAGCGCACCGCCTTTTTTGTTGATCGAAACCGTCAGAGTTTGCCCGGCTTTTGCGCCGACAACGAAGCGTTTTATTTCCTGCGCCGGAACATCTACTTTCATCGTTGTGCCACTTGCGCCTTTCGGAAATGAAACGCGTTGTTTCGGGTAAAGCTCGCGGCGGTCTGATTTTCGCGTTTCAGATAATTCACTGCCGTTTAATTTGTAATAGTTCGTTACGACAAATTCGGGACAGCACGCGCCGCCCGCTTCGCCGACATCGTTCGATTCGACAACCAGAATGCCTTTCTCGGCGTATGCTTCACGAAGTCCGCCGTAAGCGCGGTCGCCGCCCGGAATGCGCGCCAGCAAAGCGGTTTTTCCGCCTTTGATCCCGTAAATGAATCCTTCGGTAAAATTGCCTGTGCCGCCCGTGTTGCAAACTGTCAAAACGATTGCTTCGTCTTTATTGTCGCCTGTCAGATCGCCGTAAGTAACATCAAAAGCCTTAAAGAATAAACGGTCGGGAAAACCGTCAACTTCTTTTTGCTCGGAAAACTCCCCGTCTTTAACCGTAATTTTTTGCTTGTCTTCGCCCGCGCAATACGGTTCGTAAGTAAAGTTACTGAAGTCAACATCTTTGATGTCCTTCTGTGCAAAAGCGATCAGGTTAAGCGACATCAAAAACACACTTGCCAATATTATTTTTTTCATATTTTCTTTTTTTCAATATCAAAGTTATGACAGAGAAAAGACGGCTTTGAAACCGTCTTTTGCTTTGAAAATTTAAGCCTGAACCGCTTTTGCTTCGTCCTCGTCGGTATACGCATTATGCAGATGAACCGGCTCGGCTTTTCTACGCAGACGCATATTCAAAAGTTCGACGATGACCGAAAACGCCATCGCAAAATAAATGTAGCCTTTCGGGATTTTCTGGTGAAAACCTTCCGCCAAAAGCGTTACGCCGATCAGCAGTAAAAAAGCAAGCGCAAGCATTTTCACGGTCGGATGCTTCTGGACGAATGCGCCGATCGAGCCTGCAAACAGCATCATCGCAATAATCGACACGATGACAGCCGCGATCATAATTGCCACGCGGTCAACCATTCCGATCGCCGTGATGACCGAATCGAGCGAGAAAACGATGTCGAGCAGGGAAATCTGAATGATAACGCTCGTAAACGAAGCGTAAACCTTCTTTGACGCGTGACCTTCTTCGCCTTCGAGCGAACCGTGAATTTCGTGCGTCGATTTCGCAATTAGAAACAATCCGCCGATTATCAGGATCAGATCGCGCCCCGAAACGGCTTGATTGACGACCGGAAGCGTAAAAAGCGGCGCGGTCAAACCCATCACCCACGAAAGCGAAAAAAGCAGAACCACGCGAAACAGCAAAGCCATCGTGAGCCCGATAAACCGCGCCTTCGATTGCTGTTCGGCAGGCAGTTTTCCGGCAAGGATCGAGATAAAAATTACGTTGTCAATTCCGAGAACGAGTTCTAAAACCGTTAAAGTTGCAAATGCTATCCAGACAGAAGGATCAGCTAACCATTCCATTCAAAAAATCTCCCAGGATCGAAAATTAGTTAAAACAAATGAAATTCTAACACTCTCATTCTAAATTTGGGAAAGAAAGCGGATAAATGATTCGTTCGTCGCTCCGCTTTCCTTTCACAACGCCGTCAAGCGTTTCGTTGGGGGATTTCGTCGGGGAAAAATTTATTTGAACACTTTTCCCGTTCAAACAAATAAGCGATAAAAAAATCAAATTCGTATCACCCGAAAATAAAAAAAGCGTTCTCACCCGAACGCTTTTTTTAGATCAGCGAAAAAATATTTATTCAAACGATTTGCAGGGTTTGGTTGCCGCCGCGTCCGCCAATTTTTGGGCAGTGGCGTTTTGGGTTTTGCTCGGGTTGACGACATCCGTGATGCACGATTCCGTTTTCGAGATTTTTGAAACGACCAAATAAGAAGTCGATCTGGTCGTGTCTTCGGGGTCGGATGCGTTAAAACGAACGATCAAAGCAACGGGAACCTTGCCTTTCATACGCCATTCGGCTTTTGCCCCGACGGTCGAAAACGCCGACGAAACCTGTGCGAAATTAAGTTCAAAAATTTCTCCGCCGGGAGCGACGACGTTGATTGATTGACGAATATCGCCTTCGGTGACTTCGAGCTTGTAGCCGCCGACACCGGGACATTCGCCGCGATACCAACCCGCGCCTTCGTCGGATTGTTCGATGGTTTTACAGCCTTTCGTATCGAGGCTCGTATAAACACTTTTGTTTTGTGCCGCAGCAAAAACCGCAAAAGCCAGAATAAAACAGCTTGAAATGATTAATTTTTTTGTCATATTTTCCTCAGAAATAATATAAATTAAGACATTGAAGTTGAGAGATCGCAATTAATTATTTAATAAAACCAACAGCATTACTGCAAGTCTTTGATTTCGATTTTTAAGGAAAAGTTTGCCGCCGCGCTTTTTCTTCGCGCCGTCGAGCGCGGCATCAGAACGCGGATTTTATAATCGCCCGATTCGTCGATCTGCATCGTTCCGCCGCTAATTCCCGCCGCGTCGGGCATATTTTCGCCGTCGGGCATAAAAATTACCAGTTCGGCTTTGTTTTGCGGGGTGAGTTCGAGCGAGAGAACTTGTCCGGCGCGGATTCCGATCTTGTAATCGATATATCTATAACCCGTGATCGTGCCTTTGACGGTCGCCGAAGTCGCGCCTTTGGCAAACTGCACACGTTTGACGGTTTGCGCTTTGGCTTCAAAATTTGCCGCCGACCCGATTCCGAAAAATAAAAAACCGATCGCTAAAATCTGTTTCATAAACTTATTTCTTGATGCCGAATTTTTCGCCGTTCCACGTAAATTCCATCAAAACCAAATCCTCGCTTTCGCTCGTTTCGCCGTTTTCGCACATATTGCAAGCCATTTTGACGGTCGTTCCTACTTGCGGAAGCAGGAAATAATAGCTCATTCCTTCGTCTTCGAGATTAACATTTTTGCCGACAAAAGCCTGTTTGACCTGCGCTTCGGACAGATTCGGGAAAACCTGTTTCGTAACATCCGTCCATTTTCCGGCTCTGTAGGTGAAAAATTTAACAAAACCGTCGCAAGCCGGACCGCAACCCGTTTCGGCTTGGGCGATCAGGTAGCTTCCGTCCTTTTTCTTGAAAAGCGCGATTTCCGCCCAGCCTTCCCACGCGCCTTCGAGTTTCAAGTAACCGTTTTTGATGTCTTCGGTTTTTATGAAGGATTTGCGGAGCTTGGTGAGCGCGGCTTTGTTTGTAACCTTGTTTCCTTCGTTGTTGGTGGAATAAACGTCGGACGGCATTGCCAGATAAAAATCCGTGACGGTTTTCGGCTGTTGGGCAAACGAATTGACCGAAAATGCGAAAAGTAAAAACGCGAACGCAATAAATAGTTGTTTCATAAAAGTTTCTCCTCAAATCAGTAAGCGATATTTTTGAAAATTCCGTATCAGTTTCGGAATAAATAAAATTTATCTCATAACTAATTAGCGAGCGTTCAGAGTCCCTTCTTTAGAATGCTTTCGCTAAACGATCAGCCGCCTGAAGGCGAAACTCTGAGCGGTTATAACAAAAGCCCGCGTCCAATTAATGAACGCGGACTTTTGTTTTAGCAAAAAGATTCGATTTATAAATATTTCGAGAGTTTGACGGTTTTCCCGCACATCGAATCGTCAACGGTGAAAATTACGTCGCCTTTTTTGCCTTTGTTGGCGTGGCGGATTTCGCGTCCGGCTTCGCAGGTGACGCTCGTCGATGCGCCTTTGTTCAGTTCGACAAAGCCCGCACCCGTGTGAATCTGCACGTCAGTGTCCGTGTCGTTCAAAATCTTGAAGCTCGCACGTGCGTTTGAATTGATGTTCGGCTCGAACGAAACGGTCGGATTCGCCGCAAACGCCGTTAGATTGGCGAAAATGATCGTAAAAATTATAAAAGTCGCTATTTTTTTCATTGTTATTTCTCCAAAAAATTATTCAGGGCTTTCCTCGTATTCAAACTCGATAAAGGCTTCGCCGTTCCATTTATACATCTTGGCAACCACGCCGCCGTCGGTCGAAGTTTTGCAACCCGCCAAAAAATGAACCGATTTTTCACCGCCGTAAAATTCGATCGCCAGCGGAACCTGCACGCCGTCCTTTAATGATTTTTTATCTTCAAAAGCGGGTGCGGAACGCAGGATTTTGATAACTTCGTCGTTGTCGGGAATTATCAGATAATCGTCCGACACGTCGGTAAAGTTGCCCGCTTTGTAGTCCAGAAATCTCATCATCCCGATACATTCGCCGTCGGCGCAAAGATTGTTGACCATTCCCAGCAATACGCCGCCGTCCTTCTTTTTGAAAACCTGGAGTCCGCCGAAAACCTTGCCGTCGCCTTCTTCGTCGGTCAATTCGGAAATCGGGATGTTATATGTCAGATTGCCGTCTTCGGCGTTTTCGCTTTCGATCCAAGCCGCGCGTTTTTTCGATTCGGCTTTGATGAATTCGGTCGGGATCGCCAGAAAGTAATCTTTAACGGACATTTCCTTTTTTTGAGCAAACGACGCGACGTTCAAAATAAGCGCGCAAAAAGTTAAGAATAAAAGTTTCTTCATATGTTTCCTTTCAATTTTTTTAATAAAACTCGTTCCAATCAATACAGCGATAAAATTTAAGATTCGGTATCTTTTAATTTGAAATCTTGCTCAGAATCCCGAGAACTTTCTGCGTGATTTTTTGAACGTTTTCTTCCGAAGCAATATCTTTCAAATCTTTCATTACGCCGAGTTCGCGAAATTCTTCGACAATATCTTCGGGAATATCGGCGGGCGCATTTCCGGCTAAGATGCCGATCATTTCAAGCGAAAATTTCAAATCGCCGGCATCGATCTCGACATCGTCGGTTTTGTTTTTCTTAAATTGAACATAGATCGTGCCGAAGCGTTCGCCGACGAGCATTTGCCATTTGTCCGATTTGCTCGATTTATCGCGCAGAGCTTTGGTCGCCGTTTGCGCAACGTCCATTCTTTTGTAATCGGCGGAATCTTTCGCAAGTCCGATGACGGGTTTCAGTTCAGCCGAATAATACGAAATATTTTTTTGATATTCGGAAAGCGCGGCTTGATAATTTTCGTCGTGCATTTCGCCCAGAACCGACAACGACATCCCGACCGCAAACGGTGTCATCTTCTGCTCCGTCGTCAGCTTTTGCGCCGAAATATCGAGTGCCAGAAAAACCGTAAACAAGATCGCCAAAATTGTATTTTTCTTCATAAAAATTTCCTCGAACAGTTAAGCGATAGAATTTAAATTTTCGTATCAAAATAAAAAAAAACGCCGTCATTCCCGACGCTTTTTAATCTTTGATCTTTAATATTGAATTTATTTCGTTTCGACAAATTTTTCGCCGTCAAACGAAAAAGAACGAACAATGAAAGCATCCTGACAAAGACCGTCGGGGCAATCGACGACCATATTTAATTTGTTGTTGTTGAAATTGATGTTCGCTTTGTATAAAGCACCGACCGGCTTTTTGTAATTCTTATTTGCCTTCAGAAGCGCGATTATCATATCGTTTGAAGTGTAATAACTCGCAAAATGCAAACCCGTTACGAGTTGCGCGTTGCCGTTTTCGATCTGAATTAATTGAAATTGGTTGTCGCACATATTATCGACGGTGCAGCCCGAATAAGTGATCGCCGCCAAACCGCCGCCGGTTTTCGTCGGGAAAACTTTCGCTTCGCCGTTGTAGCGCATCGTGCCTTCGGTCGAAATTCCTAAATTTGCCGGAACTTTGAACGCGATTCGATTTTCGCCCGCGAAGGTTTGCGAGATAACTCTGTCAACATTTTCCGAAGCCGTGATCTGCAAAAGCGGCGCGGCTTGGCGGAAAACTTCCTTGACATCGATCTTCTCGTTCGAGCCGATGCCTGTGCTTGCTGTCGTTTGATTCGGCGGTGTCTGTTTCGTAACTTCCTCAGTTTTTTTCTTGATCCTGTTCAAAATTCCCTGAGCCTTTACCGTTTGCAATCCGCTCAAAAATAAAAATGCCGCCGCCAAAATTAAAAATGTTAGTTGTTTCATAATTCTCTCTTTTTCTGTGTTTATATAACTGTTTTCACTAACCTCAGCGATAGAATTCGATATTTCGTATCAAACAAAAAAAAACGCCGGAATATTTCGACGTTTTTAAGTTACGAAATTTGAAGGATAGTTTTATTGTTCGACTTCTTCGCCGCCCGCAAAATCGGCGCGGTCGTTGGTCACTTTGACTTCCATTTTAAAGGTTCGGGCGCGTTTTTTGTCGGAATTGGCAACGCTGAAAACGTAATTTCCCGATCTGCCAGCCAGGATCGAAAGATAGCCTTCGCCGTCCTGCGAGTTGTCAACGCCTTCTTCGCCGTTCGTTAGATTGACGGAAATAACGGGGAATTCGGTCGTTTTTGAAACGTTGATGTCGCCCGAAACGCCGATGTTGATGACCTGACCTTCTTTGACCTGCACCGAAAAAGATTTCTCGCCGTTGGCGGGAACGGTGACGGTCAGAGTTTTCGACGACGCGCCTTTGGCAAAAACGATCCTGGTTTGCGCGTTCGCTTGTCCGGCAAAGACGAACGCCGCCGCCAACACTAAAAAGATAAAAAGTTTATTCATATTTTTCATAAAATAATTACTCGCTTACGGGAGCATTTTTCTCCATTTCAAATTTAATATCGAGCGTAAAATCGGCGATCTTTTTCGATTTCGCGCCCGCCGAATTCAGTTCGACGCGAATCGTATAATAGCCCGACGCGGGCGCGGCTTCGAGAAAGTCGTAACGGTCGCCGTTCGCGCCTTTGACCGTGTAGCCGATGAAATTGTTGGTCGAATTAAGTTTGACTTCCCAAACATCGCCTTTTTCGACCCAGATTTCGTATAAAGCGTATTGTTTCCCCGAAATTTTTCCCTTTACCTGCACGGAATCCGCACCTTCCGCCAAACCGATGCGCTGTTTTTTCTGCGCAAAAGCATTATTCGATAAGAAAGCGACCGCAAGCAAAAGTGTGAACAATATAAAGATTTTTTTCATAAAGTTGAATTACGTTCAGAGTCCAGTGCTCTGAGTCCCGCCTTCAGGCGGCTGTTCGCTAAACGGAAAGCCTTCTCAAGAAGGGACTCAAAACGCGGGATTTTGAACATTTTTATTGAAAATTTTCATCCGCCAGATTCTGCGCTTTGACGTTGGCGTTTTTCTCTTTCGCGTCAACCTCGAAATCGATCTGGCTGTAACCCGGCAAGCCGCGCACGATCAGCTTTTCGCCCGTTTTATATTTTTCCGTGTAGGGATTGTCGCCCGCTTCTGAAGCCTTTTCCTGGTCGTATTCGTTGATGCGGAAAATGACCGCGAAAGGTTTGCCGTTTGCCATTCGCCATTCGACCATTCTTTTCGGCGCGGTCGAATAACCGTAGCCGTGCGTGCCCAAAGACGCGGCGGTTTTGTTTTGGGCATCGACGATCTCGATCATTTCCGCCCACGCTCCGGCGGGAACGATGCGGACGCGGAAACCGCCGACGGCTTTGCAGATAAACGGAACTTCGTCCGCTTCGACCTTCGATTCGGGTTTACAGTCAACCTTTAGATTCGTGTAAACGCTCGACATTTTCGCAACCTGCGCATTTGCCGAAAATGCGCAGAATATCGTGCATAATGCAATTAAAATAAAGTTTTTCATAGATAGAATGTTTCTCAAAAATCGGCGGATGCGTTTTGAGCCGCTTCTTTAGAAGGCTTTCGGCTTGAGCAATCGCCGCCTCAAGGCGGGACTCAAAACCATCGCCGATATTGTTAATTTAGTTGTCCTTTCCTTTTGACGGCGGCGGCGGAACGTCCTCGTCTTCGTTGACCGTCGCATCGCTTTCGTCGATCTCGTTCGTTTCGCCCTGCTTACCTTCGATGGTGACTTTGACGGAAGTTTTGATTTCCTTTTTGGTCGAATTTTTTACTTCAAAAACGTAATCGCCGTTGGCTTGCAGTTCGGCGTTCAGATAGCCGAAATCTTCGGTCGTCTGCGCTTTGCCCTTGATGAGATTGACGGAAGTATCTTTCGACGAAACTTCAACATCCATCGTCTGACCGCTTTTCGCGCCGACCACGAATTTCTGCGCCGCGCCCGCCGCGAGCGTGATATTGACCGCGCCCCAGTTCGCGCCTTTATTGAAAACGATGCGTTTCGGCGAAGTGTCCGCCGGTTTCGCGTTCGCGTTGACGTTGGCATTGGCGTTCGTGTTCGCATTGACGGCAACGTTCGCATTTGCATTCATATTTGAAGCCGCTCCGCTTGCCGCCGTATTGGAATTTGTGTTTGCCGTTTCCGTTTTACAACCGGAAAACGCGAGGCACAAAGTTCCGACAGCTAATATTTTTAATAATTTGATGTTCATCTCAACTCTTTCCTTTATCGATCACGCGATGCCGTTTCGCACGGCGTATTTTATTTATAATTTCTCATCCGAAGCCTGAAATCAATGATTTTTTTCACGTGTCGGTTTCCTTCAAACAGTTAAGCGATAGATTTTGAAAAAACGTATCACGAAAAACAAAAATAATTCGCGCCGAAAGATCGAAACTCGCCGCAAACGGATGAAATCCGACTCCGGCAAAGTGAAAATCGCCGCAAACGGATGGAAATCGCCGCCAACAGGATGAAAATCCGGAAAAACGGATGGAAATCGTCACCAATAAGATGAAAATCCAGAAAAACGGATGAAATTCACCACAAACGCGTGAAAATCCAAAAAAATGGATAAAATCCGCCTCAAACGTAAAAATGTTACGGGTTTCATCCTGAAAATATCCCCGTAACATTTTTTAATCTGAGTTTCGTAACCAAAAATGGGTGCAATCCGTTGACAATATAGATTTAATAAACAAATCCGCAATCCCGAATCCCAAATCTCGAATCCCAAATCGGAAACCCTTATTTGACGGCAACGATCTCCGATTTTCTTTTTTCGACAAATCTTACGCCGTCCCATTTATACCACGTTTCGCGGTGCAGGGAAGGACAGCAGATCGCGTCGTCGTCGGTCATATAAAACTGATCGACAACGAGGGCTTTCTGCTTTGCGTCGTATGCGACCGTCACTCCCGGATTGCGCGAAAATCCGCATTCCTTTCCCGTTTCGCAACCGTCATCGAAATACTCGAATTGCGGAAGTTTGACGGCTTTGCCTTTGACCAGTTTGTAAACCAGCACGGCTTCGTCCGTAATCATATTTCCGTCGCAGATGTTTGCAACGAGCGACATCATCGCTTCGGGACTGCCGTCGCCGTCGAGGTCGCCGTATTTGATCGACTCTTTTTGCAGACTCCAAATATCGCCCGTCGGAATGCCTTCGGCATCTTTGGCACACGACACGACCTGCAAACCGTTCTTGAATTTGATGGTTTCTGTCCTGATCCTGTGCGTGTAGTTCGTAAAATCGATCTTGCGAATGTCGGTCACGTTTTGCGCGTCGGCAAAACCGAAAACCGAGAGCGAAAAAGCAAAGGCTAAGATAAGTTTTTTCATAATTTTTTTAGTTAGTTTTTGATAAATTTTCTGCCGTTGAATTGGTATTCGTAAACCGTTCCCGCAATGTCGCAGACCGCCTGTTTGCGGATGACGAGCTTCATCTGATTTTCATCTGTCGCAAACGTGAAAAAATAGGAAAGAGAAACGTCCTTGTCCAATTTTTCAACCGTCGCGGGCGAAACTTTGAGCATTTCGGCGACATCCTTCGCGCCGAGCTTCGGCGCGGCTGAACCGGTGATGTTTTTCCAGTTTCCTTTTTTCACCGACCAGATTTCAAGCTCGCTTTCCGCGCACGAATAGACGCTGAAACCGATCACGGTTTCGTCTTTTTTCTCCGCTAAAATCTTGAATTCACCCGAAAAATCCTTCGGAAAATTGAGTTTCAAAAGCGAATTTTCCACGCTCGCTCCGGCGATTGCCTTGTTGCGGTCGATGTCCTTGACGATTTCCGAAGGCATTTTCAGGAACAAATCCTTAATGTCGGCGGCGCGGACTGCCGAAAAGAAAGTCAGCAAAATTGCGGCGTTTAATAAAATAAATCTGAATTTCATAATTGCTTCCGGATTGTTAAGCGATAAATTTCGGGAAACGGTATCAGTAAAAAAAATAAAATTTCGAGGCAAAAGCTTTCCCGGAAACTGCGTCAAAGGCGTTGCTTTATGTTAGAATCCGAATTGGTCTACTAAATCCTGAATGGCAATCGAATCAACCGAAATCACCCAATATCTGCAAGATTGGCGCAATGGAAATGCGTCCGCTCTGGACGAGATTCTGCCGCTCGTTTACGGCGAACTGCGCAAGATCGCGCACCGCTACCGCGCCAAAGAACGCGGCGGTCACACTTTGCAAACGACCGAGATCATCAACGAAGCATATTTGAAACTGCTCAATCAAAAGGAAAACGATTGGCAGGATCGCACGCATTTTTTCGCGGTCGCTTCGCGCGTGATGCGAAATTTGCTGGTCGATTATGCACGCACGAAAAATTATCAGAAACGCGGAAACGGCGCGGAAAAAGTAAGTCTGGAAGACGTTGCGCTCTTTACGCCCGAACCCGACGCGCAGATTCTCGCGCTCGATGAAGCCTTGAACCGCCTCGCAAAATTCGACGAACGCAAAAGCAAACTCGTCGAGTTACGCTACTTCGGCGGACTTTCCGCGCTCGAAACGGCGGAAGTCCTCGGCGTTTCCGAGATCACCGTCAAACGCGAATGGCTCAAAGCCAAAGCGTGGCTTTATAGTGAACTAAGCCGAACGGACAGCAGTTTAGAAGAATAATTTCTGCCCACGAAATACACGAAAATCACGAAAGTAAAACAAATAATTTTTCTCTTTTTTCGTTTCTTTCGTGCATTTCGTGGGCAAAAAATAAATGAACCAAGAGCGTTTCAAACAGATTGATTCGATTTTAGACGAAGTTCTCGAAGTTTTGACCGTCGAGCGCGAACGGATTCTCGATGAACGATGCCGCGAAGATGCGGATTTGAAACGCGAAGTTCTACAGCTTCTTGCGTCGCTCGATGAATCCGGCGACTTCATCGAAAAGCGCGAATTTACGCCCGTCAAGCATTTCATCGAAAACGAAACGGACGAATTTGCCGGTAAAAAGATCGGCGCGTATCGTTTGAAAACGTTGCTCGGCGCGGGCGGAATGAGCGCGGTTTATCTCGCTTCGCGCATCGACGATTTTGAAAAGGAAGTCGCTGTCAAAATCGTTCCGCCGTTTGAAAACCGCAAACAATCCGCCGAAAATTTCCGCCGCGAACGCCAGATTCTCGCACGGCTCGAACATCCGAACATCGCGCAAATTCTCGACGGCGGCACGACCGAAGGCGATAAACCTTACATCGTGATGGAATACGTTGACGGTTTTCCGCTCAACGTTTACTGCAACGAAAACAGGCTCGACGAAACCGAAAAACTGAAAATCTTCGGGGAAGTTTGCCAGACGGTTTCGTTCGCGCATCAAAATCTGATCGTTCACCGCGACCTGAAACCGAATAATATTTTCGTCACGAAAAACGGCAAAGTTAAACTGCTCGATTTCGGCATCGCCAAACTTCTGGACGCGGAAGCCTTTAATTTTACCGAAAACAAGACCTTCGAGGGCAATGCCCTGACGCTCGAATACGCTTCGCCCGAACAGATAAACGGCGAAAATATCACGGTCGCGTCCGATGTTTACAGCCTCGGCGTGATTCTTTACGAACTTTTGACGGGCAAACGTCCGCACGATTTCAAAAACAAATCGCTTAATGAGATTTTGAATATCGTGCAGACAAAAGAACCGCTTGCGCCTTCGCTCGTTTCAGATTCCGGATTGCAAATTTCAAATTCGGAACTGGATTTAATCGTTCTCAAAGCCTTGTGCAAAGACGTTTCGGAACGTTATCAAACGGTCGCGGATTTCAGTCACGACATTCAAAATTACCTCGAAAATCTGCCGATCTCGGTGCGCCCGGCGACTTCCGTGTATCGTCTAAAAAAATACATTCAGCGTCACCGCATCGAATCGGCGGTCGGTCTGCTCGTTTCGTTTTTGATAATCGGATGGCTGATAACGTTTGCGTGGCAATTTCGCAACGAACAATTTCAGGCGCGTGAAAACCGCCGTGCCGCTTATTCGGCGGAAATGATCCTTGCCGCAAACGAATACGAACACGCGAACCTGAATCGTTTGAAAGAACTTGTCGAAAAATACGCGCCCGCCGACGGCGAAGAAGATTTGCGCGGGTTTGAATGGTATTTTTTGAAAAATCTGCTCGAACCGCCGACCAAGACCGCCTTTTTTCAGCATCCCGACGAGGTCTGGAGCGCGGAATTTTCGCCCGACGGAAAATTTATCGTTTCCGCTTGCAACGATAATTTCGTGCGCATCTGGAATGTCGAAACGGGCGCGATGATACAGTCGCAGGAACAGCGCGGAGCGTGGAAAGTCGCTTTTTTTCCTGACGGAAAACGCTTTGCCGTTTCGAGCAGTTCAAGTTCCGCGCCGCTCGTCCGCATCTACGAAACCGAAACCGCGAAAGAGATAATGACGCTCAAAGGCTACACGAAACGCGTCCGCGCCATCGACGTTTCGCCCGACGGGAAATTGATCGCGACGGGAAGCGGCGACGGAAATCTGATCGTCTGGGATGCCGGAAACGGCACGGAATTAAAACGTTTTTCGTTTTCCGTTCCCGAAAAGGGCGTTGAACTGACCGACGTTCAGTTTTCCAAAAACGGCGACAAACTCGCGGTTCTGGGGTTTGAAACGCTGGCTGTTTACGATACGAAAACGTGGCTCAAAAAACAGGCTGACGTAAACTATTACAACGAAAAAAATGCGACCTTAAACGGTTGGAAGATCGTTTTTTCACCGCTCGAAAAAACGCTCGCGCTCGGCAGTTACAGCGGCGACGTGATCTTTGTCGATCTCGACACGTTCGAGGTTTTGAAGGTCTTGAAAATTCATCAGGCAAACGTCAAATCGCTCGCATTTTCGGCTGACGGAAAAACTCTCGTGACGGGAAGCGGCGACCGCACGATCAAGTTTGTCGATGTCGCGACGGGCGAAGTCATCAACGAACTGCGCGGGCATTTTTCGGGCGTTCACGAAGTCGTTTTTTCGCCCGATTGGACAAGACTTGCAACGGCTTCGGCGGATTTTAATCTGAGTTTTTGGGATACCGGAAAACTTCTCGGCGGCAACGCGGTTTTGACCAATAATTCAAATTTCGTGCCGTCGATCACTGATAAAAAAGGTTTCGGCTGGTCGCCGGCGACCTTTGAAATTACGGCGTGGAATCTGGCGAAAAAAGAAAAGATTTGGGCGGTCAAATCGAAGATAAACAGCTTCGTGACCGACTATTCCGATACTAAAAAGATCGTCGCATTCGGCGAGCGCGAAGGCTATTATTCATTGATAAATGCCGAAAACGGAACGGAAATCAGGCGCGTCAAAGCATTCGACCGGAATGTTTACGGGATAGATTTTTCGTCTGACGGCGAAAGGATTCTGTTGAGCAGTGAAGACGGGAATATTAAGTGTCTGAACACGGATTCGGGCGCGGAGATTTTGTCGGTCAAGGCTTCGCCCGACATTCTTAAAGGTCTGGCGTTTTCGCCCGACGGCAAGCTTTTCGCAAGCGGCGGAAACGATAAGCTCGTCAAACTTTTCGATGCGGAAACGGGAAATGAGATCGCGGTTTTCAGCGGTAATACGAAACCGCTTTTCAAAGTCGCGTTTTCGCCCGACGGGAAATTTCTCGCCGCGACGGGCGCGGACGATACGGCGCGAATCTGGCGCGTTTCCGATAAAAAACTCGTTCACGAACTGACGGGAATGAGCGCGGGAATTTACGCGGTCGAATTTTCCCCCGACGGGAAAAGGCTGGCGACGGCAAGCGATGTCGGCGTGATCCGGCTCTGGAACACGGAAACGGGCGAACAGGTTCTGGCTTTCACGGCAAGCCAGAAACAAGTAAACAATCTGAAATTTACGCCCGACGGAAAATCCCTGATAAGCGTCGATGTGAGCGGAAAGGTAAATTATTGGAACGGCGGTTAAGGGTTTTTTTTGCTCACGAAAGACACGAAAGATACGAAAAACAGCAAGAGAAAAGATTTCTTTGAATTGTTTTTAGATTGATTTCATTTTGTCTTTATTTCGTGTTTTTTCGTGTCTTTCGTGGGCAAATTTTCTTCTTCAAATCAAACTTCTCACGCCTTCGATCAATCGTTCGATCTCGTCCGCATTGGTGTAACAAGCGATTCCCGCACGAACCAAACCCTGATTTTGCAGACCTAACTTTTCGACGACGGTTGAGGCGTAAAAATCGCCGTGCGAGGTGAAAACTCCGCGTGCGGCGAGTTTTTCGGTGACGGTTCGGGCTTCAAAATCGTTGACCTTAAACGCGATCGTCGGGGTTCGGCGCGCTTCCGGGTTTAATCCGAAAAGCGTCACGCCGTTTATTTCGCCTAAATTGTTCCAGAGCGTTTTGAATAATTCCATTTTGCGCAAATGGATTGCGGCGAATGAATTTTGCAGTTTTTCGCGGCGCGTTTCACCGTTTGAGAGCGACGCGAGAAATTCGACCGTTGCGCCCGCCCCGGCGATGGATTCGTGGCTCTGCGTTCCGGTTTCGGCGCGTTCGGGAGAGTTATTCGGTGCAGGGCGCAGTTTCGGAAAATCGATCGTTTCCATAATTTCTTTGCGTCCGAAAAGAATCCCGATGTGCGGACCGTAAAATTTATATGCCGAGCACGCGAGAAAATCACAGCCGAAATCCTGCACGTCGATGAGGCTGTGCGCCGCGTAATGAACCGCATCGACAAAGCTCAGAGTGTTGTTCGCCCGTGCCGTTTCGCACGCTTTTTTGACATCGGGCATCGTGCCGATGGCGTTTGAAGCCGCGCCGATGGCGAGCAGTTTCGTCTTTGAATTTAAGAGATTTTCGAGTTCGCCAAATTCCAGCGTGCCGCTTTCAATGTCCATCGGCACGACGCGAATCTTCACGCCGCGTTCCTTTTCGAGCGAACGCCACGTATCGACATTGGCGTGATGATCGAGTTCGGTCACGATAATTTCGTCGTCCGAAGTAAAATTTCTGCCCAACGCGCGCGCCAGATGAAAGGTCAGCGAAGTCATATTCTGCCCGAACGCGACCTCGTCCGCCGAACAATTCAAAAAATCGGCAAAGGCGCGGCGCGAATTCAAGATTATTTCGTCCGTTTCCGCGCTCGAAGGATACGCCCAATGCGAATTGGCATTGTGATTAAAAAGATAATCGTTCATCGCTTCGACCACCGAGCGCGGAACTTGCGTGCCGCCCGGACCGTCGAAATAGGCGACGGGAAAGCCGTTGCAAATGCGATTCAAAGCCGGAAAATGTGCGCGAATTTCTTCGATTGAAGCTGTTTTATTGTCATTCATAAGATAGCAGATAACGGATAGTGAATAACGGATAACGGATAGTTTTTCCGTTATCCGTTATTCACTTTTTATAAACGATTTTTCCGCCGACGATCGTGGCAACTGCGCCGCCTGTAAATTGCCAGTTGTCGAACGGCGAATTTTTCGATTTCGATCTTGAATCCGCGTTTCGATAAGTCCAGACCAGATCGGGGTCGAGAATCGTGATGTCGGCAACCGAACCGACCTTTAAAGTTCCGCGATTCGGGATGTTGAAAATCTTCGCGGGATTCGACGAGCAAAGTTTCACAAGCTGCACGAGATCGATAATTCCTTTGTGAACCAACTCGTTAAACGCCAAACCGACCGCCGTTTCCAGACCAGTGATGCCCATCGGTGCGCGGTCGTATTCGAGGGCTTTTTCGTCGGCGTGATGCGGTGCGTGATCGGTTGCGATCGCGTCGATCGTGCCGTCTTTCAAGCCTTCCAGAATCGCTTTGAGATGCTCCGCGCTTCTCAGCGGCGGCGACATTTTCGTGTTCGTGTCATAGCCTTCGACGGCTTTATCGGTGAGCGTAAAATGATGCGGCGTGACTTCGCAGGTGACGTTGATGCCTTCGGCTTTCGCACGGCGGACGGCTTCGAGCGCGCCTTTCGTCGAAATATGCGCGATGTGAATATGTGCGCCCGTTTCCTTTGCCAGATAAATGTCGCGCACCGCGTCCAAATCTTCCGCGAGCGCGGGCATTCCTCTCAAACCTAACAGCAGGGAAATCTTGCCTTCGTGCATCACGCCGCCCGATGAGAGCGATTTATCTTCGCAATGATCGACGACGGGCAGATCGAAATCCTTCGCGTATTCCATTGCACGGCGCATCATTCCCGCATTCGGAACGGGTCGCCCGTCGTCCGAAACGGCAACCGCGCCCGCCGCCTTCATCTCGCCCATTTCAGCTAACTCCGTCCCCGAAGATTCCTTCGTGATCGCGCCGACGGGAAAAACGTTTGCAAACCCGGCGCGTTCCGCCTGTTCGATCATATAACGCGTGATCGCCGCGCTGTCGTTGACGGGATTCGTGTTCGGCATCGGGCAAACGCTCGTCCAACCGCCCGCGACCGCCGCCGCCGCACCCGTCGCAATGGTTTCCTTATGTTCCTGTCCCGGTTCGCGCAGGTGAACGTGCAGATCGATAAAGCCGGGCGCGACGATCATCCCCGAAGCGTCGAAAACTTCCGCATCTTCAGGCGCAGACTCGTTCGCACCGAGCCAAGCCTTCACGATGCCGTCTTCGATCAATAAATTTTTTCCGCTGTTCTGTCCTTCGTTCGGGTCGATTAAATGTCCGTTTGCAATTAAGAGTTTCATTTATTTTTTTTGATTAATCTCAATTTCATTTACTTTAAGCTTATTCTGAATGTTTTTGGCTATTCTCAAAGGTATGTAAGAGTTTTTCAGAATTTCCGACTTTATTTCTTCGACTATTTGCGAAACTTTCGTATAAATTTCTGATCTGCTTTCATTTTTTTTGTTAAATAATGAAGGTTTTATATAGTTAATAAGTTTTTCAAGACTGTGATAATTATTAGGACGCTGCTGGTTATTCATCTCTTTTTCAAGCTCTTCCAACACATCTGAATCTTTTGCTTTAATCAATTCAGCAAAACGGTAATAAGTAGTTCCTTCTTCAATCCAATAAATTAAATCATATTCATTCATTTCTAAATTAACAGGTAATGCAGAATCATTACTATCTAAAGCTTGATAGGTCGAGATTATAGCCGAAGCAAGTGCCAATGCCTGTCTTTTGGGTAACTGAATTTCTCCGTTCTGAATGTAAGATTGATTGTTATGATTAGTATTTTTTCCTTTAGGGATAGATGTAAAGTTAAATTCTATTTTTATTTCATCTTTATATGGATTACTGACGGAAACGGAATATTTTGTAGAATTTTCTCCTGAACCATAATTTCTTTTTCCATCCCAATATTTGACTGTCATTTTCATAAGATTGCCTTTTCATTCTATTTAATATTAAAAAGTATTTGCATCTATTAAGTTGACCGAATAATTGCCGAAGATGCTGTCAGCAGATAAGAGCGTCAGATTCTCGAAAATAGCTTGCGTTATTAACAGACGGTCAAAAGGGTCTTTATGTATTTGTGGTAATTTGGAAACGGCTAAACCGTGTTCGTGATTTATTTCAAGCCAAACGAACTTTGCTCTTTTCATTCTGTCGGGAACAAAAATCTCGGGTTTATCGGGAAGTTGTAGTTTGCCGTTGCCGTATTTTATGGCTATTTCCCATGCACTTGAGGCTGAAAAGTAAATCGTGTTGTTCGGATCTATCAGAAGATTTCGGACATTATTAGAAATCCGACTTGAATTGCCGAATAACCAAAGAAAAATCTGTGTATCGATCAAAATCTGCACTATTTTCTTTTTTCACCGATAATTTCCAAAAATTCTTCAGGTGTTTCGTCGAAATCGTCGGCAATCCAAATTTTACCGTCATCCATTCCGAACCAATCTTCGTCTGCTTTGATGGGCGAAAGTTTGGCGACGGGTTTGCCGTCGCGTTCGATGATGAATTCTTCACCGTTTAGTGCTTTCTGCAAAATTTCCGACCAACTTTTTTCCGCGTTTTGTAGCGTTATCTGCGTCATTTTAAAAACCTCTTGCCGAGTATTTTAACCGAAAAAATTATTTCTTCTAAATTCGTTGAACACGATATTTTGAAACGATCTCACATTATTTATTAATCGGAAAAATAATTAAGCAGCTTTCCAATCGGGATCAACGGTTGATTTGCGGTGCATTTCCTTAATTTTTTCGAGGTCTTCGCGCGTGTTGTCGGGCATTGCGTCGAAGTTTTTTTCCATCGAATCGATGATGCCTTTGAGATGATGCGCTTCCAAAAGGTGAAAATATTGCTTTTCGTGGATCAGTTCGTCTTCGTTGCTCACCGCAGGCATCACGTTGTCAGCGGTTTTGACATCGCACGAAGCGGAATTGTCGTAATAACCGCAGATTGCAAAGTAGCCCAACTTGACATAATCGTGCGCAAAGCAAAAATCTTCGACGGCATTGTAGATCATTACGTCATATTCTTCCTGATATTCGTTGTATTTCAAAAACATCTTCCGAAAATGTTCTTTGCCGTGTGAATACGACCAAATTAAGACCGAATGAAAGGCGAATTTATATTGGCGGTCGGGATTATTCCAATCGACCAATTCCTTTATTATTTCTTCACGGTCGAGAAAAAACTGCCAAAGTTCGTCATCGGCATATCCGACGATCTTATCCTTCAGCCCGACATTGAAAAGGTCTAGTTTGTCTTCACGCATTTGTTTTACTCCTTTTCAAAGAGCATTGAATAGTTTTTAATTTTGCTATCCGCAATTTCTTCCGCCCGTCGGTCGGTAAAGTGTAATGGTTTCCATAGAGTTTGTAGAAATAGATGATGCCGATTCGCTTTGAGAAAATTAAGTCCGGCAATTCTTCAAACACCGATATTTTTACGCAAAAACACCTCACAAATCAATAAAATTCTTTACTGCCGAGCATTCATATCCTGCAGACGCGCATTCAAGCGTGAAAATTGAAGATTCAATAATAAAAATTGAAATTTCACCGCTTAAAATTAAACATTAATCACTAAAAGTTGAACTTTCACCGATAAATATTGTATTTTCAACATCAATAATTGATGATTTTGCACAAAGTATTGAAGCTTTACCGATAAATATTGATAATTACAGCAAATTTTGTGCATATAGAAGAAAAAACTTCGTGTATAATCGAAGAACTATGCTGAAATTTAACCCGAAGAACATCATTGCAAAGCGCGGCATCGAAAGAACGACCGCATTTTTGGTAGGAAAGATAGGAATGGACCCTTCGACGGCGAGCCGCTTTCTTAAAACGCACTGCCGTTCCGTGAGAGTATCCGACATTGAAAAACTCTGCATTGCGCTCAACTGCACGCCGAACGATCTGTTTGAATGGAAACCCGATGCAGACACGGTTTTGCCCGAAAATCACTCGATCTTCGCACTCGAAAAAGCCGAAGCCAAGAATTTGCAGGAATTGGTAAAAGACATCCCGTCGCACAAACTCGCGCTGATCGAACAGCTTCTGAATGAACTTAAGTAAGTGATAACGGATAACGGATAACGGATAGTGAAGACAGTTATCCGTTATCATTTATCAGTTATCACTTAATTCGCCGTTCCGCCGGTGGCGAGATAGAGAACCGCCATTCGGACGGCGACACCGTATTTTACCTGGTCTAAGATAAGCGAACGCGAACTGTCGGCGACATCGGACGAGATTTCGATACCGCGGTTCATCGGTCCCGGATGAAGCACGATCGCATCCTTTTTCGCCAGCTCCAAGCGTTCGTTCGTCAAGCCGTAATGAATCGAATATTCGCGCAAAGTCGGGAAATATGCCGAATCCATCCGCTCTTTCTGGATTCGCAGGATCATCACGACATCGGCTTTCTCAATCGCATCCTCGATATGCTCGCAGACTTGCAGATTGTCTTCGACCAGATGCGCGAAATCGCTCGGAACAAGCGTTTTCGGTCCCGCCACGCGAACCTTCGCGCCGAGTTTGGTTAATAAATGAATGTTTGAACGTGCCACGCGGCTGTGCAGAATGTCGCCGACGATTGCCACTTCCAAACCCGCAATCGTGCCTTTGTGTTCGCGAATCGTCATCGCATCGAGCAAAGCCTGCGTCGGATGTTCGTTCGCACCGTCGCCCGCGTTGACGATCGCCGCTTTTGAAACCTTTGCCAATTGGTGCGGAACGCCCGCGCTCGAATGGCGCACGACGATGCAATCAGGCTGCATCGCATCGAGATTGAGCGCGGTATCGACGAGCGTTTCGCCCTTTGTCACGCTCGAAGAAGAAACCGAAATATTCACCGCATCCGCCGAAAGGCGTTTCGCCGCCAGCTCGAAACTCGTCCGTGTGCGCGTCGAATTCTCGAAAAACAGATTAATGACTGTCTTGCCGCGCAAGGTCGGAACTTTTTTGATCTCACGCGAATTGATCTCGCGGAAATTCTCGGCAGTATTCAAAATGCCGACGATCTCATCGGCGGAAAGATTGCGGATGCCAAGCAGATCACGGCGGCGAAACGGTTTGTTCATAATGCGAATTTGGTTTTCGGTCTTTGGTTTTTGGTCTTCGGTCTTTGATTTTTTCTTTTACTAAGTCCAAAGACCAAAGTCCCAAGTCCTAAGTCCAACTTATAAAAAAAGCAAGGCATCTAACCTTGCTTAGAAACTGACATTAATGTTTGTGCAACTATAGGCGGAACTTGGAGTGGACAAAACATTTCCGCATCGTAAAAATAATCTTCGCCATCTTCATCAATTACACGCAAACCGCCGAGTTTTTCGGCTGCTTCGTCGGGAATTATTTGGTAAAGTTTACCGATTTCGAGCGATGCCAAAAAACCTTCGTTGCTTAAACAAACTACAAATTTCGGTTCTTCCATAAATTTAATCTAAAAAGGGAAATTTTATTTTCAAATCGCGTTTGCCGATGCCGTGTGCTTCATACCAATGAACTTCTGCAATCCGAAAACTTCCGTCTAACAGTTTAACAGTTGCAATGCCTTTTTTCTTGCGCCAGCGACCTTTCCCGTATTTTCTATTCAGTAACGTCAAAACTCTGATCGAATTTCCTGCCGCGATTGTTTCTATGTCGGTAATTTCGCTGACAATTTCAAACTTCACGGCTTTTCGTAAATCCAAACGGCTTCTTCGTCGTCAAATTCCTTAAGCATCACTTTGACGATCTCGGCGCGTTTGGTCGGCACGGTTTTGCCGATGTAATCAGCCTGAATCGGCAATTCGCGGTGCTCTTTGCCGCGGTCGATCAGGACGGCAAGCTGAACGCGGTTCGGGCGACCGAAATCCATCAACTGGTCGAGCGCGGCGCGAATCGTGCGACCCGTGTAAAGCACGTCGTCAACCAGAATTATCTTTTTGCCTTCGATGTCGTGCGTCAGATCGGTGCGGTTGACGATCGGATTTGCGCCGACGGTCGAAAGATCGTCGCGGTAAAGCGTGATGTCGATGATGCCGTAAGCCGGTTCCTTGCCTTCCAAATCCGTGATCTTTTCAACAATCCGCTCGGCAAGCGGAACCCCGCGCCGACGAATCCCGACAATGTATAAATCTTCCGCGCCCTGATTTTCCTCGACGATCTCAGAAGCGAGCCGTGACAATGCGCGTTTCATCCGCGCCGCGTCCATAATTTTCGATTTTTCAACTAATCCGTATTCGTCTGCCATATTTTCAGGGGAAATCGTATCACCGACAAGTTTCAAGTTTCAAGTTTCAAGATTTATATTTTTCAACTAAAATAGATTCGCTTGAGGTTGAACGTATGGCACTTGCAAAATCACATCCGATCTTTTCGGTCGAAAAATATCTCGATTTTGAACGAATCCAACCCGAAAGACACGAATTTCTCGACGGCAACGTGTATGCGATGGCTGGCGAAAGCCCGCGTCACAGCTCGATTTGTTTTAATCTTTATACAATTATCGGTTTACAGCTTCGCGGGAAACGTTGCCGCGGATTTTCGCCCAATATGAAAGTAGCGACGAACGAAAAAGGTTTGTTTTCATATCCCGATCTGGCAATCGTGTGCGGCGAACCGAAATATCACGACGAAAAAAGCGACGTTTTGACCAATCCGAAAGTGATTTTCGAGGTTCTTTCGCCTTCGACCGAACATTACGACCGCGGCGAAAAGTTTTTGCGTTATGTCAACGGAATCGAAAGTTTGTCCGATTATATTCTCATCTCGCAAGACAAGCCGTTAGTCGAGATTTTTTCCAAACAGCCGAACGGCGAATGGGAGAAAAAAGAAGTCGAAGGTCTGGAATCTGTCTTAAAAATCGATTCGATCGAATGTGAAATCTCCCTGAGCGAACTCTACGAACTGATCGAATTTCTTGCTTAAATGTCTTTTTATCAAAAATTAATCCGCCCGCTTTTATTTAATATATCACCCGAAACGGCGCACGAGATCGGAATCGAATCTTTGAAAATAGGATTGAGTTCCGGGGCGGCACAAGATTTTGTTGCAAAAAAGCTGGCGGTCGAATCGTTCGGCAAACTTGAAAGATTCGGTTTGAAATTTAAGAATCCGCTCGGAATCGCCGCCGGCTTCGATAAGAACGGCATTGTCGTAAATCAGCTTGCCGCACTCGGATTCGGTTTTGTTGAAGTCGGAACGGTCACATTCAAACCGCAAAGCGGAAACGAAAAACCGCGTCTTTTCCGTCTGCCACAAGATCAGGCGTTGATAAACCGGCTCGGATTTAACAATCAGGGAACGCCGAAAGTCGTTGAAAGATTGAGAAAGCTGAATCGGAAATGCGTTTTGGGCGTGAATATCGGGAAAAATAAAGACGTGCCGAACGAGGAAGCGATCGAAAATTACCTGAAAAGTTTCGATCTCGCGCACGAAGTCGCCGACTACATTGCCGTTAACGTTTCTTCGCCGAACACTCCGAATCTGCGCGAATTGCAAAAAGCCGAAAATCTGGAAGAACTTTTAGGCGAATTGCAGAAACGGAATAAAGTCCTGAGTCGTGCCTTAAGGCAGCAAAACGGAGCGGAAAAGCCGCCTGAAGGCGGAACTCCAAACTTAAAACCTTTGCTGGTGAAAATCGCGCCCGATTTATCTGAACAGGAAATCGAAGCCATCGTCGATATTGTTTCGCGGCTCGATTTGTCGGGAATAATTGCAACGAACACGACGATTTCGCGCGAAAATCTGAAGACAAACATTAATGAAACGGGCGGTTTGAGCGGCAAACCCGTAAGGGAAAAATCGACCGAAGTTATTTCTAAAATTTACAAATATTCAAACGGCAAAATTCCAATCATCGGTGTCGGCGGAATTTTTAACGCCGAAGACGCGTTTGAGAAAATCGCCGCCGGAGCTTGTCTGGTGCAGGCTTATACGGGTTTTGTTTACCAGGGGATTTCGTTTGCAAAGGAAGTAAATTCGGGATTGAACGATATTTTTAAGAAACGAGGTTTTAAGGATGTCGATGAAGCCGTCGGTTCAGATGTGAAGATTTAAATTCAAAAAGAAAACGCGCACCTGTTCAAAAGATGCGCGTTTTCTCAAATGAAATCCGGGCGGATCAGATATAAATCTTAAATTCGGGTTGTCCGAACTTAACGCGCACCCAGAATTCCTTTGCCAAACCGTTACGGCTTAACGCGATCGGGTAATCGTGCGGCAAAATTCCGCCTTTCGCGCCGGGTTGCCAATCGTAATAATCATCAAAACGATAAACTCTTTCGATCTTGACATACCGTTTGTTAGTGACCCATTCGGTTTCGACACTGAATTTGAATTCGCCTTTCAGATGGATTTTTCCGACGGCGTAATAACTGTCGCCGTCAACGTCGCCTTTTTGGACGACGTGACCGTCCTTGTAAACCGTGCCGTTGGTTTTGCCTGATTTTACCAGGTTCAAAACCTCGGTCTTTGCCGCACTGTCCAATTGATTAGCAACCGCCATAACCGACGGTGCGTTTTTCAGCCAACTGTCGCCGAAGCCGGGAAAAACGGGCTGATTAAGAAAATCGGTATAATCCCAATTTACGTCGCCGCCTTTCAACAGAAAGTTTTTCAACATAAAAGAGGCAACCGATTTGCCTTGAAAAACCGCGCCGACCGCGCCTGCATACATCACATTCCATAATTTCTGCCAATCACCCGCGTCGTATGCTTTTTTACATTCGTCCTGCCATAACTGTTTCGGATTTGAAGCTCTTTGAAGTGCGCTCACAAAGCCTTCAACGCTGTCACTGATCGCGGTTGAAAATCTGCTTAAATCTATGCTGGGAAAACTCATTTTACTCCTCCGTTTGTCTGATTCCTTATAATTTATTTGTTTTCTTTTCTGTAATTTTTCGATTAGATTTAATAAAACCGGCTGAATTGCAGAAGATTGCCGTTCCGAAAAACTGATTCAGCGAAATAATTTTATAAAAATAATCAGTTGGAAAGACGAGAATAAAAATATATTTTTGCCGGACATTATTAATCAAGCCGAAATGAATTTGCCCTGAGAAGTATCGAGATTTGACAGTTTTCCCGCAAAAGTTATAATAAACGTTTGCGTTTTGCGCTGTTTGAAACGAAAGTTTATTCTGTAAAAGCGATGATAGTTGACCTGTTTACATTTGGAAAATCGCCGTTTGAGTTTGACGTAACGATTCCGAAGGAAGAAATCGAGCTCGAAAGCGACGACGCAAAGCTCACGACGGATGCGCAAATAAAAGGAAAAATTTCCAAACGCATCACTCAGGTCGATGTCGACGGCGACATTTCGGCAAAAGTCAAAACCGAATGTTCACGCTGTTTACAGCCGATAGAAAAAGAATTTGAAATTCCGTTTGGTGTGAGTTTTGTCACGCCCGAAAATTATACGGAAGAAAAAGAAGCCGAGATCAACGAAAAAGATTTGCAGGTTTCGATATTTGAAGGCGATAAGATCGATCTTTCCGAAATCGTTCGGGAACAGATTCTCTTAAATTTGCCGACACAGGTTTTTTGTAAAGACGATTGCAAAGGCTTATGTTTGAAATGCGGCGCAAACCGCAATCTGACCCGATGCAATTGCGAAGAAAATGAAATTGACCCGCGATGGTCAGCATTAAAAAATTTGAAATAAATCAGTTGGTCTTTAATCTTTAGGTCTTTGGTCTTTGAATTTAAAAATCAAAGATCGAAAATTCAGGTTCAAAGGTCAAATTTTTAGAGGTAATTATGCCAAATCCGAAGAGAAGACATTCAAAATCACGCACACGTCAACGCCGCGCACACGATGCGCTGAAATTGCCGCAATATTATATCGACAAAGAAACCGGCGAACCGAAAGTTCCGCATCGTGTCGATGCCGCAACCGGAACCTACAAAGGTCGCCAGATCGTTGACGCGAAAGAATCGGAACAATAAATAATTTGCGATTTTAGATTTGCGGTTTGCGATTGAGTTAAGAAAAAAGTAAATTCATAATTTCAATCTGAATCTAATTTCAAAATCAACAAATTAAATAATGACACAAAACGCAGGCATCATCGGTATGGGACACGCTTATCCGAGCGGGATTTTGTCTAATGCCGATTTGGAAAAGCTCGTTGAAACATCCGACGAGTGGATAACTACGCGCACAGGCATCAAACAGCGTCACAAAGCCGCTGAAAACGAATATACTTCGCAGTTCGGCACGAAAGCCGCGCAACAGGCACTCGAACGCGCCGGACTGAAACCCGAAGACATTGATTTGATCGTTTGTGCAACGACGACTCCCGACCAGATAATGCCCTCGACCGGTGCGCTCATTCAAGCCCAACTCGGCGCAGTAAATGCCGCCGGGATGGATATTTTTGCGGCTTGTTCGGGCTTTTTATACGGAATTACGATGGTTGAATCGATGATTCGGACAGGTCAAATCCGTTATGCTCTGGTCATCGGCGCGGAAGTTTTGACGAAATACGTTGACTATACCGACCGTTCTACCTGCGTGATTTTCGGCGACGGCGCGGGCGCGGCAGTGCTCGGTCCCGTTCCCGAAGGAAAGGGAATTTTAGCGACAAAGATCAAATCCGACGGGCGTTACGAAGAACAGCTTTACGCGCCGGGCGGCGGAACAAAGCTCGGCACGACGCACGAAACGATCGATAACCGTGAACATTTTTTCAAAATGAAGGGCAACGAACTTTTCAAAGTCGCGGTGCGTTCGATGTCCGATATTTCCGCCGAAATGCTTGCAAAAGCGGGATACACGGTCGAAGATGTCGATCTCGTGATTCCGCATCAGGCAAATCAGCGCATCACGGATGCCGTTGCCTCGCGCCTCGGTGCGCCGGAAGAAAAGGTTTATTCAAATATCGCTTTTCACGGAAATACTTCATCGGCTTCAATTCCGATCGCGATGGACGAATGTCTGGAGGCGGGAAAGATCAAGGAAGGCGATCTGGTTCTGCTGACCGCTTTCGGCGGCGGCGTGACTTGGGGTGCAACGGTGATAAGATTTTAGGATCGTTCGATTGATTCATAATGAAAAACGAAATGAATCAATGATTAAACGAATCAATGACGCAATCAGCTAAATTAGCTTATATTTTTCCCGGGCAAGGCAGCCAGGCAGTCGGAATGGGCAAAGATTTATACGATAACTTTGCCGTTTCGCGTGAGGTTTTCGAGGAGGCGAATGACGCACTCGGATTTTCACTTTCCGAAATGTGTTTTAACGGAACTGCCGAAGATTTGGCTTTGACGGCAAACACGCAACCGGCGATCTTGACAACTTCGATCGCCGCCTTTCGCGCGATGAAGGCGGAAGGTTTTCCACTTCCCGATTTTGTTGCAGGACATAGTTTGGGCGAATATTCGGCATTGGTCGCGGCAGGTGCGATGAATTTTTCGGATGCCGTCAAAACCGTTCGCAAACGCGGAACTTATATGCAGGAAGCCGTTCCCGTCGGTGTCGGCGCGATGGCGGCGATTCTGGGTTTGCCGCTTGAAACGATCGAGGTTGCTTGCGATGAAGCCGCCGAAGGCGAAGTTTGTTCGCCCGCAAATATCAATTCCCCGGCGCAGATCGTGATCGCGGGAAGTGCGGACGCGGTTGATCGTGCAATTGAAATTTTAAAGGAACGCGGCGCGAAACGGGCGATAAAATTAAACGTTTCCGCGCCTTTTCATTGCGATCTGATGTTCCCGGCGCAGGAAAGATTGGCGAAAGACCTTGCAGAGATCGAGTTCAAGAATTTACAATTTCCAATTATTGAAAATGTAACTGCCGAAGCCAACTCAAACGGAGAAAGAGTGCGAATGGCTTTGACCGATCAGGTTTCGTCGCCGGTGCGTTGGGCACAATCGGTCGAAAATCTGATCGTGCAGGAAGTTACGACATTTGTCGAGGTTGGTTCAGGAAAGGTTTTATCGGGTTTGGTTCGCCAGATCAATCGTGATGTTCGCTGTTTGAATGTCGAAAATTCGGAAAGTTTAAGAAATACATTACAATCTTTATAATTAATAAGAGGAGAAATTATGTCAGAAGTTCAAGATAAAATTAAACAAATTATTGTTGACGAATTAGGCGTTGACGAAGCAGAAGTAACGGAGAATGCGCGTTTCATCGAAGATTTAGGCGCGGATTCATTGGATTTGGTCGAACTCGTGATGCGTTTTGAAGAGGAATTCGACATCGAAATTCCTGACGAAGATTCGGAAAAAATCCAAAGCGTTCGTGATGCTTACGCTTACGTCGAACAGCATAAACGAGCTTAATTTCAAGTAGTAAGTAGAGAGTAGCGAGTAGAGAATTATTCTCTACTCGCTACTCTCTACTTACTACTCTATACTAATTTTATGAAACGTCGTGTAGTTGTAACCGGACTCGGTTTGGTGACCGCCAACGGCAATGATGTGCCGTCTACGTGGTCGGCACTCAAGCGCGGAGAAAGCGGTGCCGATCAGATCAGAAAATTCGATACCGAAAATTTCCCCGTCAAATTTGCCTGCGAAGTCAAGGATTTTAACGTCGAAGACTTTTTGGATAAAAAAGAAGCGCGGCGGATGGGAGCCTTTTCGCATTTTGCGATTGCGGCATCCGATGAAGCCGTGAAAGACAGCGGTTTGAAGATCGACGAATCGAACGCCGAAATGATCGGAACATACATCAGTTCGGGCATTGGCGATTTTTGGGCGATCGAGCGCGAACACGAAAAGCTTTTGAATTCGGGTCCGGGCAGAGTTTCGCCGTTCTTTATAGTTTCGGCGATCGTAAATCTGGCGGCGGGCAATGTTTCGATTCGTCACGGCGCGAAAGGACCGAATTCGGCGACGGCGACGGCTTGTTCAGCGGGCGCACACGCCATTGGCGACAGCTTTCGCCTCATCGAACGCGGCGATGCCGACGCGATGATCTGCGGCGGCGCGGAATCGGCAATCACGCCGATGTCGGTCGCGGGATTTGCTTCGATGCGTGCGCTTTCGACCCGGAATGAGGAGCCGAAAAAGGCTTCGCGTCCGTTCGATGCCGAGCGCGACGGATTTGTGATCGGTGAAGGCGCGGGAATTATGATTCTCGAAGAGTTGGAATTTGCGAAGGCTCGCGGTGCGAAAATTTACGCGGAAATTGTCGGCTACGGAATGAGCGGCGACGCTTTTCACGTGACGATGCCGGACGAAACCGGCAGCGGCGCGATTCGCGTGATGACAAAAGCCATCAAAGATGCCGGAATCACGCCTGAACACATCGGCTATATCAACGCTCACGGAACTTCGACACCTTATAACGATAAATTTGAAACGCTTGCCATCAAGAACGTTTTCGGCGAACACGCCTATAAACTCGCGGTAAGCTCAACCAAATCGATGACCGGGCACGCGCTCGGCGCGGCTGGCGGAATCGAAGCCGTAATTTCGGTTTTATCGTTGCACGAAAAACAATTGATGCCGACCATCAATTATGAAAATCCCGATCCCGAATGCGATCTGGATTATATTCCGAACGAACCTCGCAACGCCGAGGTCGAATTTGCTTTATCAAATAGTTTTGGATTCGGCGGGACAAATGCTTGTTTGATTTTCAAGCGGTTTGATGATTAAGTTTTATATATCAAACTTTTAGAACTTTACGTCCCCTCGTATCGTCCTGAAAGTTTTCGCGCACAGCGAAACGGAGGGCGAAGGGATGAAAAAAACAGACGTTTTTAAGGCTTGGGGTAAAATTTTGACGGGAAACCAACCGTCACTTTCAATTGAGATCACGCGGGAATGTCCGCTTCGCTGTCCGGGCTGTTATGCTTACGAACCCGAACATTTAACCGAGATCGGGCAAAACCTGCGAACCGTCAGCGACTTTAAGGGCGATGAACTGATTGACAAAATCCTCGATATTGTCAAAGAGCATCGCCCATTGCATTTATCGCTCGTCGGCGGTGAACCGCTCGTGCGTTTTCGTGAGCTGACATTGTTGCTTCCGCAATTGAGCGAAATGGGAATTGCCGTTCAGCTCGTCACGAGCGCGGTTCGCGAAATCCCGAAATCGTGGGCAAAGATCGACAATCTGCATCTCGTCGTTTCGATCGACGGGCTTCAACCCGAACACGATGCGCGCCGAAAACCTGCCACTTACGAAAGAATTTTACGCAACATCGAAGGTCAGCAGATCACCGTTCATTGCACGATCACGGGACAAACTGCGAATCGTGCAGGTTATTACGAGGAATTTTTAGAGTTCTGGTCGGCGCGTAAAGAAGTCAAAAAGATTTGGTTTTCGCTATTCACACCGCAGATGGGTGCAGAAGGCGAAGAAATTCTCACGCCCGAAATTCGCAAAAAGGTCATTGACGAGCTTGAGCAATTGAAAGAAAGATTTCCGAAATTAAACTTGCCGAAACAAGTCATCGAAGGCTATCGAAACCCACCGAAATCGCCTGAAGAATGTATTTTTGCGAAAACCACGCTCAATTTGACTGCCGATCTGAAAAGCAAAGTTGTGCCGTGTCAATTCGGCGGAAATCCCGATTGTTCGCAGTGCGGATGTATCGCTTCGGCGGGACTTGCGGCGGTCGGCGATTACAAATTATTCGGGGCGATTCCGCTCCGCAAAATTTTCGTCGCTTCCGATAATATCGGCAGAAGAGTCAAAAGAGCGACAGTCTGAAATTTGTTTTCCACTAATAGAATCATTCGTAAAATTTATTCTATACTTATGATAGAATAAATTTTTCCGTCTGAATGAATACTCATTCATTTCATTGGAAAATTTCCACAAAAAGATTTAGAATTGTCGGAACGAGTCGTATGCGAATGATAAAATTTACATTTTGGCAGGATGAAGATTACTTTATCGGTTTTCTGAATGATTATCCCGATTATGAAACGCAGGGAAAATCGAAAGAAGAGTTGGAAAGTAATCTGAAAAGTTTATTGGAAGATATTGAATCGGGCGAAATTCCATTTATCAGAAAAGTAGAGGAATTGTCAGTTGTTTGATGAAAAGGCGCGATTTAATCAAAAAACTTGAGAAAATCGGGTGCGTTTTTGTCAGGCACGGCGGAAGTCACGATTGGTATTCAAATCCGAAAACGAAACGATCTCAACCGATACCGAAACATACGGAAATTAACGAAAACTTAGCAAAATCAATAATAAAAAAACTTTCAGATAAATAATGTTATGAAAATAATAGTTTTAATGAAACAGGTCGCCAATAAGGATGCGGTTCTGCGCGTCAGCGGCGATGAGAAATGGATCGACGAGTCGAACGTTTCACAGCAGACGAACGAATCGGACGGCTATGCTTTGGAAGAAGCTCTGCGGATGAAGGAAGCGAAGGGCGAAGGCGAAGTCATTGCCTGCACGCTCGGCGCACAGTCGGCGAAAACGGTTTTGAAAGATGCTCTGGCACGCGGCGCGGATCGGGCGATTCACGTTGTCGTTGACGAACCGAACAAACTTTCGCCGCTTCAGATCGCGAAACCTCTGGCGGATGCGGTCAAGGAAGAAAATGCCGACCTCGTTTTCGCGGGTTTGCAGTCGGATGACGCGAGCTACGGGCAAACGGGCGTTGTTTTGGCGGAACTTCTCGGAATTCCGCACGCGACGATCGTCATAGAAGTCGATCGCGGAAGTTTGACGAATTCATCTCTGCGCGTCAAACGCGAACTTGAAAGCGGCTGGTATCAATGGTTCAAATATCAGCTTCCTGCGCTTTTAACGATTCAGTCGGGAATTTCGCAGATTCGTTACGCGAGTCTGAAAGGAATTATGGCGGCGAAGAAAAAAGAGATCAAAGACGTTACGCCGTCGATCGAATCGTTTGCCGGAGCGCAGGAAATCCAGAAGGTTTACTTGCCGCTGAAAACCAAACAGACGCAGATGCTCGGAGGCGGCGACGCAAAAGCGGGCGCGACCGAATTGGTCGAAAAACTCAAAACGGAGGTTCGCGTTCTCTAAAAAGTGAGAACTGAGAAGTGAAAACTGAGAAGTGAAATACGAAAGCTATCAATTCCCAGTTCTCACTTCTCACTTGAAAAAATTATGAGCATTTTAGTATTTATCGAACACAAAGATTGCGTCCTGAACAAGACTTCGCTCGAAGCGGTCACGGCGGCGCAGAGCATCGGTAAGGATTTGGGATTGAAGGTTTCGGTGGTCATTCCGTGCGATAAAGATTGCGCTCTGGCGCAGGAAATCGCGGGTTACGGGCTTGAAAAGGTCATCGTTGCCAAAAATGCGAAGCTCGGAACTTACACGCCCGACGGATATGCGGACGCTTGGACGGAAATCATCAACAAGGAAAATCCGCAGTATGTCGTGATGGCGCACACTTATCAGGTGCGCGATTTCGCGCCGAAGGTTGCGACGCGTTTCGGTAAGGAAGTCGTCGGCGATTGTATTCGTTACAAAGCGGAAGGCGGAAAACTGGTGCTGACGCGGCGCATTTTTCTCGGCAAACTCGATGCCGATGTGACGGTCGGCGGCGATGCGCCTTATTTCGTGACGTTCCAATCGGGCGCGTTTCGCGGCGATAATGCCGAAAAGGGAAGTGCATCGGTCGAAACGGTCGAGGTCAACGTCGGCGATATTCGGATGGAAGCTGAAGAGCCTTTCCAGGAAGCGAAAGCGTCGGTCGATCTGACCAAATCGGGAATCATCGTGGCGGTCGGTCGCGGCATCAAATCGCAGGAAAACATCGCGGTTGCCCAGCAGTTGGCGGACATTCTCGGTGCGGATTTGGCGGCTTCGCGCCCGATCTGCGATGCCGAATGGCTGCCGATCGACAGACAAATCGGTTCGTCGGGACAGACGGTCGCGCCGAGGCTTTATATCGCACTTGGCATTTCGGGCGCGATTCAGCACATCGTCGGGATGAAGAATGCGGGAACGATCGTCGCGATCAACAAGGATTCGGAAGCACCGATCTTCGACATTGCCGATTACGGCATCGTCGGCGATCTGTTTGAAGCCGTTCCGACCTTAGTTGAAGAAATCAAGAAGGCGAAAGGTTAAAATTAAACTGATTGAAACTTATCCCGTAAATATTTTGTAATAGTTCAGAGTCCCTGCTTCAGCAGGCTAATCGTTAGCGAAAAGCCTGCTGAAGTAGGGACTCTGAACTCGTTCCGATTATTTATGAGATCGATTCTAAATTAAAAAGAGAACGCATCGAAATTAATAAAATCGATGCGTTTTCTCTTTGATTATTTGTGATTGATTTATTCGCCCGTCGAAACGAAATTCAATCCGCTGATGTTTTCCGAAACGCTTAAGACCTGCGTCGGATTTTGGAATTGATAACGTTTGTGCGCGACGGTGACGACGTATGTTTCGCCGACCGCGACCTCATCGAACGAATACATTCCGAACGAATTCGTAACGACCGAGCGCGAATTGCCCGATGAATCCGTCAAAATAACTTTCGCACCCGTGATTCCGCGACCTTCCAAACTCGTTACACGACCGTTGATCGAAGCTTGCGCGGCGGTGACAACGGCAAAGTCGAGGCTTGTCGAACCGACCGAGCCGCCGTCGGGCGTGGCAAAGTCAAAGACGCAGACGCGCCAGTTGCCGTTTGCCTGTGCCGGAGTCAGCGAACCGACCGAGGTTGAAAGCGATGTCAACGGACCGTTTGCCGTGCCGCCGCCGTAAGTGCTCGTGCGGTAATCTCCGGCGGCAATGTTCTGGGCGGACGTGCATCCGGTCGAGGCGGCATCGATGCTCTGCGTTGCCGTATCGATAAAGCGGTAATTTCCCGAAAGATTACAGCCCCTCGAATCCGGCGGACTCGTTAAAACAAAACTGTTCGTGATCGAAGGCGGCGCGGCGGCAGCCGGCGGATAAATTCTTGCCTCAAGATCGCCGATCCAACTGTGCGACGCGCTGTTCAAGGAAACACTTCGCAAAAGCACGTTCGACGTGATGCCCGTGACCGGCACCAGACTACAGCTTGCCGTTACTCTTCCGCCGCCGTCCGAGATCGTGAAACCCGGACCGTTAAAAGTTTGCGCATTGGCGGCACCGATTGCCGAAAGAACCATTAAAAATGAAAAGATCAAACCTTTTCCCTTACTCGTTAAAAAAAACATATACCCTCCTGAAAAGTAGAAAAAAAATTAGCTTGAGAAATTTCAAGCGCGTTAGATTTAAGTTAAAAAGAACTAAACAGACTTCCGACGCGGCTTCACTGTCGAAAGACAATAAAAACGCCTGAAACTCACTCGCTAAAATAGTCCTACTAATATGCCATAATAAAATATATATGCAATCGATTTCGGTAAAAACGAATGAAATAAGAAGATTTCTTTTTGAAACGGTAAGGAATCGGTCAAAATGAATTAATCGGCTTCCGTTTTTACCCGGAAGCCGACCGGTATAAAGTAATTTTGAACGCAGATCGGGCGGATCGAGCAGATTATCGCGGATTATTTAATAAAATTATCCGTTTTTATCTGCCGAATCCGCCCGATTCGCGTTCCCGAAAACTTTTCCCGAAACTAGCCGAGATTTTTCGCCGCAAATTCCCAGTTCAGCAATTTGTCGATGACGGCGTTGACGTAATCGGCGCGTTTGTTTTGATAGTCGAGATAATAGGCGTGTTCCCACACGTCGATCGTGAGAAGCGGTTTCAGCCCTTGCGTCATCGGCACTTCGGCATCGCCCGTTTTGACGATGGAAAGCTTGCCTTTCTTATCCGCCGCGAGCCAACCCCAACCCGTCCCGAACTGCGAAACGGTCGTGTCGGCTAATTGTTTCTTAAACGCGTCGAAGCTTCCGAAATCGCGTTCGATGGATTGTGCCAACTTGCCCGTCGGCTTGCCGCCGCCTTTCGGATTCATACTGTTCCAGTAAAAATTATGATTCCAGATTTGCGCCGCATTGTTGAAAATCGTCTTGTCCTTTTCGCTTTTCGCCGTTTTCATCACGACATCTTCCAACGGCATCTTTTCAAACTGCGTGTCCTTGACCAATTTGTTCAGCGTATCGACATAGCCCTTATGATGTTTCCCGTAATGAAACCCGATCGTGTTCGCCGAAATAACGGGCGACAAAGCATTGTCCGCATACGGCAAAGCAGGCAGTGTAAAAGGCATCGCCTGTCCCGGAACAATATTCGGAAACCCCGCAACCGCCGCCGTCCCGACCAGCGTCATACCCGTCAACCCGATAAACTTTCTTCTGTCCATAAAAATAAAAACCTCCCTGAATGTATGAAACTAGCATAACAAAAACCATTGGCAAGAAACAAAAAAGGGACGAAATATTAATTTCATCCCCTTTCTTTTTTATTTATTTTGTTCGCCTTCGGGCGGTGTTTCCGGCTTCTTTGCCGCTCTTTTATGCTCCGAACGCTTTGTTCCGCCCGCCATTTCGTATTCGTTGCTGTCGCTTCCGTATTTGAATTCGACTCCCTTCAAGGCGCGGGTGCTCAAATCGTTCATTTCCTTGATCGCTTCGTCGGTTTGATTGCTGATCTGGTCGATCTCGGAAAGTTTGGTGTTGTTCAGATTGATAAAATCGATCACGCGCGCAACGGCGGCTTCGAGCGCAACGACCGAAACGCCGTTTCCGAGATCGAGCCGTTCTTCGATGGATTTCAGTCCTGAAATTCTTTGCTGAACTTTTGAAACATCAGCCGGAATATTCTTCTTTCTATATGCCATAACTTTATTCTCCTTATTTTTATTGGGTTTTTATTTTTGGAAAAATCGATTCGTAACGAACGAATCGTGAAACAACTCGTATAAAATCGAATTTCGTAGGTCGAAATATTAAAATCATTGCTTCAAATCCTGTTTTCCTATCTTCAAAAACCGTTTCTCAAGCTTCAAAAGCTCTAAAGCAAGCAAGGAAAACAGCTTTTCAAGCTTCAAAAGCAGTTTCCTAAGAAGCAAAAACAGCTTTTCTTTCTTCAAAAGTTATAAACCAAGCAAGGAATATAACTTTTGCTTCTCCAAAAGCTTTTCGGCAAGGAACAAAAACAGCTTTTCTTCCTTTAAAAGCTTGTCGGGAAGCAACAAAAACTCCAAACGTTTCTTCAAAACCCGTTCGGAAAGAAAGAAAACCTTTTAACCCTTTTTCAAAACCTCTTCGGAAAGCAACGAATTCAATCAAACAACCTCGAAAATCAACTAAACAAGCTCGCTCATCAGGAAAGCAAGAAACAAACGCGGCTCTTGCTCCTTAAAAACCTTCCCGTGTTCATTCATCTCTCAGAAAAGCAAGTAAAAACAAAAGATTGCAAACATCAAAAAATGAATGTCACACAATCGATATTTAAGTTAAAACAAATTACTAAATAAATTTTCTATTAAAGTAAACCCAATTCCGAAAAAAGTAAAGAAAAACTTTGCTTGCCTGAAAAAAAGAAAGCGGTTATTTTAAATGGCATCGGCAAAAAGGCGGAAAATGTTTTAAAATTCCAAAGTTCCGAAGTTCAAATTGATGTTCTGTTCAAATTAAATCAAACAATCGCGGCTTTGTAGCTCGATGTGCGGAAAGGCTTTGCCTTTCCGGGAGATTCTTCCCCGATTTCTGCGGAGGCGAAGCCTCAAATCATTAGTGGCGATTTACGGAAAGGCAAAGCCTTTCCGCACATCAGCGGGCAAAGCCCTTTCATAACTTTTATGTTAGGTTTAATTTGAACAAAACATACGTTTGCAGATACTAAACGAAGCGCACGATAAATCGTGAACTCTAAACACAGCGTCAAATAAAACGCTCCGAAGTTCAAACTTCAGTTTGAATCCGCCAAGCGATTCGCACGATAAATCGGGCACTACGAAAATAGACTGAAATGCCGTATTAATACAAAGAAAATTATTTTTTACTTTCAATCTACAAAATAACTAAAAAGCTATGAGCGAATTTAATGCAAAAGAATTTATCGAAACAAGATTGAGTGATGATAAAACTAAACTGGATTTGAGATTTATTATTAGTAGCCTTTCCGAATACAATCGACAGAAACTATATGAAGAAATAGCAAAATTAAGATCATTAACCACGCTTGATTTAAGTAACAATCAAATCAGTGATTATTCATTTCTGAAAGAATTAAGCTCATTAACCAAGCTTGATTTAGGTGACAATCAAATCGGTGATTATTCATTTCTAAAAGAATTAAAATTATTAACCACGCTTGATTTAAGTGACAATCAAATCGGTGATTATTCATTTCTGAAAGAATTAAAATCATTAACCAAGCTTTATTTACGTAACAATCAAATCGGTGATGCGTCATTTCTGAAAGAATTAAAATCATTAACCACGCTTGATTTAAGTTACAATCAAATCGGTGATTATTCATTTCTAAAAGAATTAAACTCATTAACCACGCTTTATTTAGGTGACAATCAAATCGGTGATTATTCATTTCTAAAAGAATTAAAATTATTAACCTCGCTTGATTTACGTAACAATCAAATCAGTGATGCGTCATTTCTGAAAGAATTAAACTCATTAACCAAGCTTGATTTACGTAACAATCAAATCGGTGATGTGTCATTTCTGAAAGAATTAAAATTATTAACCTCGCTTGATTTACGTAACAATCAAATCGGTGATGCGTCATTTCTGAAAGAATTAAACTCATTAACCAAGCTTTATTTAAGTGGCAATCAAATCAGTGATGCGTCATTTCTGAAAGAATTAAAATTATTAACCTCGCTTCATTTAAGTATCAATCAAATCGGTGATTATTCATTTCTGAAAGAATTAAACTCATTAACCAAGCTTTATTTAAGTGGCAATCAAATCAGTGATGCGTCATTTCTAAAAGAATTAAAATCATTAACCACGCTTAATTTAAGTAACAATCAAATCGGTGATTATTCATTTCTGAAAGAATTAAAATCATTAACCACGCTTTATTTATATAACAATCAAATCAGTGATGCGTCATTTCTGAAAGAATTAAAATCATTAACCACGCTTTATTTATATAACAATCAAATCAGTGATGCGTCATTTCTGAAAGAATTAAACTCATTAACCAAGCTTCATTTAAGTGACAATCAAATCAGTGATGCGTCATTTCTGAAAGAATTAAAATCATTAACCACGCTTCATTTAGGTGGCAACGAAAAATTAAATATTCCAGAAAAATTTAAGGTAAAATACTATTTAGATAGAAATGACATATATGAAATTATCGAATTCTATGAACAGTTGGAATCCGAAGGCGAAGATTTTATCTATGAAGCAAAGGTTCTGATTGTCGGCGAACCAAGGGCGGGAAAAACTACTCTATTCCGAAAACTCCAGAATGAAAAATATCTTCCTGTCGAAGCTACGAAGGAAGAAAAAGAATCAACCATCGGGGTTAATATAAATTTTTTGGAGTTCCCTTTTAACGAAGAAAAGCAATTTACTGCGCATCTGTGGGATTTCGGCGGGCAGGAAAAGCAGTATGTTCTGCACCAGTATTTTTTTACGGAGCGTTCGCTTTATGTTTTGCTGGCGGATGACTGCAAGGAGTTGGGGAATTTTAATTATTGGTTCGAGATCATCGCCACTCTCGGAAGCGGTTGTCCGGTGTTGGTCGTGCTGAACGAGATTAATTCCAAGGTCAAAAACTTTGATATTTCGGTTTATAAAAAAGAATTCGGCGAAAAGATTGAGGACATCGAAGAAAAAAGCGTTAATTTTGCCAACAACGACGGGCGGTTTGCTAATCTTGCCAATGAAATAAAAACCAAACTGAAAAATCTGCCGCATATCGGGCAGGCTTTGCCGAAGACTTGGGTAAAAGTCAGAAAGGAATTGTCGGAAATCGAAGAGCCATTGATTTCGATTGATGAATATGAAAAGATTTGCGAGAAATGCGGTGTCGATAATTTTGAATATAGAAAACAAATTCTCGAATATCTGCACGATCTCGGCATTGCGCTCAATTATAAACACGACGACAATCTGCGAAACAAGCTCATCCTCAAGCCGAATTGGGTGATCGACGCGCTTTACGCCGTTTTGAAGAATGAAAAGATTATCAGAAATGCAGGGGAATTTACCTGCGACCAAGTTTTCGAGCTTTGGAAGGATTATAAAGCGGACGAAAAGACGATTCTGCTCCAACTGATGCAGAAAGGGAAATTCGAGGTCGCATATAAACTCGAAAACAAAAACGCTTACATCGCACCGATTCTTTTGCCTGAGATCGCGCCGAAATTCGAGTTTGACGAAAAAGACAGCTTACAGATTCATTTCGATTACACTTTCAAACCGAAGGGCATCATCTCGCGTCTGATCGTCCGCTTTCACGAAAATATCGTATCGCAAAACGGCGAACAAAAGGTCTGGAAAAAAGGCGTTCTACTGCAAAACAAAAATTCAAGAGCGCGAATCGTCGAATCGGAACAACGACGCAAGATCATCATCAACGTTTCAGGCAAAAGCGCGTTTGAAAACCGCGAATTCATCACCATCATCAGCAATGAAATAAAACGGATTCACCGCGATTGGTTTGAAAACAGATTAACCTTTGATGAAATGATTCCTTGTTATTGCGAAGTTTGTAAAAAGGAAACCGAACCGCAGTTTTATGAACTCGAAACCGTCGAAAGTTATTATGAAATAAATCAAGAAATCATTTGCGATAAAAGCGTCAAGGCGAAAAAACTTCAAAAAGTTCATCCGCGCCGATTGCTTGAAGGCGTTTACATTGAAGAAACAGGAAAGCAAATCACGGAGTTTGAGAGAAACAAATTCGAGATCGCTGAAATCAACATCACGAATATTTACGGAAACGAAAACAAAGTCATTCAAGGTTTGAAAGATTCCAATGTAACGATTGAAGAAAAAGAAAGTTTGGCTGACAAAATGATTGCCAAAGTAGAAAAAGATTCCAACTTAAATAAAGTTGATAAAAAGGAATTGGAAGAAGCGAAAAAGGGAAATTGGGAAACAAAAATAAAATTCTCGCTCCCGTTTATCCCGTTGGAGTTTTCGAGAACGATTCCGTCCGATGAATTTGTCGGTAAAGTCAAAGAATGGCTTTACGGCGGCGATTTGCAGACCAATCTTTTGGGCGAATAGGATTGTCAGGGAACCTTAATCATCAGTCGGTTTGTGGTTTTTCAAAGCCTTGCGCCATTCTTTGTTTCCGGTTATTTCGGCGACGATTTGGTCGAATTCGTTGGTTTCGCGGACGGCGATGCGGTCGAGAAATTCTTCGGCTTCCTGGGGTGTTAATCCGTTTAAAAAGTCGGTTTCGAGCGGTTTGAACTCTTCGGGCAGGAAGTGTTTGCAGAAGATAAAAGACTTTTCGAGGATGTCGTTCAGCGATTTGTAAGCTTCGTCGGCTTCTTTATCGGCGCGTTCGGAACGCTCGAAAAGTTCGTTCATTTCCGCCATCAGAACTTCCATTTTTTCAATGTCGGCATCGGCTTCGGCAATGTAACCGCGAATTTCAGCGACTCTTTCCGGCGGCGCAAACTTGAGTAGCTCTGCTATTTGATCGCGCTTTTCGATTGTTTTCAAATAATATTCCATATTTTGTTTGTAATCGTCGCTCGATTCATATTCCTTTCGATTCATTGTTTTGACCTCAAAGTTCGGATATGAAAATTGTTTTACATCAATCGGCAAAACGATGTCAAGATTTTGATTTCCGCTTGTCCGGGAAAATTGCTAATCTGTTAAAACCTAATGGCAGTTTACTGCGTATTGATTTTTACCAGAATTTTATATTCCGCAAAAATAAAAAGGAGAATAATTGATGTTTCGAGCAAAGAGTATTGCCGGTCTTTTGATGTCGGCTTTGTTACTGCCGACTTTGGCGTTCGGGCAGGCGACTGCGCCGGCACAAGATGCAGCGGCAAAGATCAAGGATGAAGGGATGAATCGCTCACAGGCGATGACGACGATGCGTTATCTGACCGACGTGATCGGGGCGCGTTTGACCAATTCGCCCGCACAGCGACGTGCGAATAAGTGGACGAAGGAACAGTTTGAAAAATGGGGACTGAAAAACGCGATGGTTGACCCGTGGGGCGAATTCGGTCGCGGTTGGGAATTGAAAAAGTTTACGGCTTCGGTGCAAACGCCCGACGAATTTATGGCTTTCCGCGCTTATCCGAAGGCTTGGTCGCCGTCGGTTTCGACCACGGGCGAAGTCGTCGTGGTCGATGCGACGAACGAGGAAGAGCTTGCCAAGTATAAAGGCAAACTGAAAGGCGCGATCGTTCTGATGGCGCAGGAAGTAAAGATCGAACCGGGCTTTAAGCCGGTCGCGACGCGCAACACGGACGACGAACTGGCGAAAATGGAAGCCGCTAAACCCGACGCGACCGCGCAGACACAAAACGGACGGCGCGGCGGTCAGCCGAACCCGCAACAGCAATTCAATCAGCGCAAATACCGTTTCTATTTTGAAGAAGGCGCGGCTTTGCTGGTCGATGCCGGACAAGGCGTTGATGCGGGAACGATTCGCGTGATGGGCGCAAGTCCGGCACCTGCGCCGCCTTCGGAAACTCCGACTCCGGGCGGCGGAATCCGCGTCTATGCGAAAAATGCGCCGCCGACGATTCCGCAGGTCGTTGCCGAAGCCGAACAATACAACCGCCTTCTGCGTCTGGTGCGGCAGGGAATTCCCGTGAAAATGACGGTCGATCTGCAAGCGCAGTTTTACGACGACGATCTGCAAGGTTACAACACGATCGCCGAAATTCCGGGCACCGATCTGAAGGATGAAGTCGTGATGATCGGGGCGCATCTCGATTCGTGGCATTCGGGAACGGGCGCGACCGACAACGGCGCGGGCTCGACCGTCGTGATGGAAGCAATGCGCATCTTACAGGCTTCGGGCTTGAAACCGCGCCGCACGATCCGCGTCGCGCTCTGGACAGGCGAAGAACAAGGTCTTTTGGGTTCGCGCGGTTACGTCAAGAAAAATATCGCGATGCTCGGCGACGGTTCGGACAGGGCGGCTTTTGCCGCGATGAACGGCGGCGAACGTCCGGCTTTGAACAAGAAACCACTCTACGATAAATTTGCCGCTTATTACAATCTCGACAACGGGACGGGACAGATTCGCGGAATCTATATGCAGGGAAATGAAGCGTTGCGACCGATCTTTAAGGGTTGGCTGGAGCCGTTCAAGGAATACGGCGCATCGACCGTGACGATCAATTCGACGGGCGGAACCGACCATCTGGCGTTTGATGCGGTCGGGCTTCCGGGTTTCCAGTTCATTCAGGATCAGATCGAATATTTCGGCAGAACGTGGCACACGACGCAGGACGTTTCGGACAGAATCATCGAAGACGACCTGAAAAAATCGGCGATCATTATGGCGACCTTTGCTTATAATTCGGCGATGTCGGACGAAAAGCTTCCGCGCAAAGCCGCCCCCGCAAGCGGTTTCGCTTCGCTTTTCACGGATTTCAATCTCCGCAACGAACTGGACGAAATGAAATTCAAAAATTCGGGAATGGATTTCGCCATCTGCGGTCACGAGATCGAAGGCAATGAAGTTCCGCACGGTTTTCCGCTCTTTTTAACCGCTGAAATCAATCACGCCCACGCTGAATAGTTTTGGCTAGAATGATAATGAAAAGGTTGAAAGAGTTCTCTTTCAGCCTTTTTCAATATATCTCGTTTTGAACTGCTTCCAATATAAAACCGATCTCTCTTTCATCTACCTCCGCAACTTTTTGATAAAAGATTGCTTTTTCTTCGTCGGTCTTCTGTCCAATAAAATATTTTTCAAACTCGGGAAATGTATCGGGTTTCAGATGTTTTTCGGCAATGAAAACTTGAACTCTGTATCTATCCAACGATTCAAATCTCTCATCGTAATATTTATCTTCGATTTTTTCGGCGTGGGTAAATTTACCGTTATTTCTATTCTCAATGAAATATTCCTGCAAAGCCTCTGATGCCATTCTGACCTTTGACTCGATTTCGCATATCTTCGCATCGATGCGGCGGCGGAGAACAGGCAGTGCTTGATACATTTCCATGATCAGCCTCATTCGTAATTCTCTGAGAGATTCGATACTCTTATACCAATCTTTGAACATTTCGTCGGTATTAAAACCGTGAAAAGCAATATTATTCAATTCCCAAGTAAAAAGATCATACGGGCTGAGGCGTTTGAGATGCGGGCAAATATACTCGGGCTGTTGAATTTCTCCGGCTAAGATTTCTTCGAGTTCGGTTTCTTCGCGCCGTGCAATAATTTCGAGTTGTTCGGCAATCTCATCATCTTCCATATTTGCAAAAACGTATTCCTTGAACTGCTCGAACAAATGCGGTTTCAGATGTCTGACCATTATAAAAAGCTCTTCTGTGATCTGGTCTTGGTATTCGGTCACTTCGTCTATATCAAGCTGTTCAAGCTGTTCGCGTTCAGCTTTTTGATATTGCTCGGCAAGTTTTGTTTCGAGATCGTTGATAGTTTCATCCATCTGTTTCAAAACGGTGCGAAATTGCGGAATTTGATTTGGAGGAATACGTTTTAAGTCTTTGACGGCTTTCTCGCGGAGTTCGATCAGTTTGAGAAGCTGCTCCGAATACTGTTCGTATAGATAAGGCAGTTCGACTTCGATCTTTCGCGGTGTCGTATCAAAAGCTAACAATGGATGATATTCGTTTTCCTTTAGATTCTTTTTAATTTCATCGATCTTTTTTTGGAGTCTTTCGTTCATATTTGCATTATATTTAAAATCGAAAAAAATAAAAACGCCCTGTTGAAAGACAAGGCGTAAAAAAGAAAAAAGATGATTATTTTATTGAATTGAAGCCGCGATTGCCGCGTCGAAGATTTCGAGGGCAACGTCAGCGTTTTCCTTCGTCAAAATAAGCGGCGGCGACCAGCGTATGGTCGAACTTCCGCAACCCAAAATAATTAAGCCTTTGTTGAAGCATTCCATTTCGATGCGGTCGCGCAATTCTGCGTCGGGTTCGCCGTTTTCCTTGACGAATTCAACGCCGAGCATCATTCCCAAGCCGCGCACGTCGCCGATCTGTTTATATTTCGTTTGCAGATTTCGCAAACCGTCTTCGAGATATTTCCCGACGGTTGCGGCGTTTTCGACCAAGCCGTTTTCGAGCAATTCGATAGTTTTTAAAGCCGACGCGATGCAAACGGGATTTCCGCCGAAAGTCGAAGCGTGCGCGCCTTTGTGCCAGTCCATAATGTCCGCCCGCGCGACGCAAGCACCGATCGGCAAGCCTGAACCGATGCCTTTTGCAAGACACATAATATCGGCTTTCACGCCTTTGTGATGGTCGAGAGCGAACATCTTGCCGGTTCTGCCCATTCCCGACTGCACTTCGTCAACGATCAGCATAATGCCGTGTTTATCGCAGATTTCACGCAATGCTCTGACGACCGAGGTCGGCGCGGGAATGTAACCGCCTTCGCCCTGCACGACTTCGAGAATGATGCCCGCAACTTCTTCGGGCGGCGTGGTCGTGTTGAAAAGACGGTTTTCGATCCAATCGATCGTGCCTTGGCAACATTCGCCGTCGTCGCATTTACCCAGATTGAACGGACAGCGGAAACAATTCGGATAAGGAACGTGAACAACGTCTAAAGCCTGGCGCATAAATCCTAAACGCTGTGCACGTTTCGATGATGTTAACGAAAGCGCGCCGAGCGTTCTGCCGTGAAACGAGCCGAAAAACGAGATGAATTTCTGGCGGCGCGTATGATACATCGCCAACTTCAGCGCGGTTTCGATGGCTTCTGCGCCGCTGTTGGCAAAATGCGTTTTCGTTTCGCCTTCGATCGGGCAGATTTCCGAAAGCTTTCTGCCGAGGTCGGGCATTTGTTTGTAATAATAATCCGTTCCGCAAAGATGAATTAAAGTTTGCGTTTGTTTCGTGATCGCTTCGACGATCTCGGGATGGCAATGTCCGGTCGAGCAAACCGCCACGCCCGCGTTGCAATCGAGAAAAACGTTGCCGTCGGGGTCTTCGATCCAAACGCCGTAGCCTTTTTCGGCGACGAGCTTGTAGTCGGGACGCGGATAGCTCGGCGTGACATATTTTGCGTCGGCTTCGATGATCTCTTTCGCCTTCGGTCCGGGAAGTTCGGTTTTGATGATCGGTCTTTGTAAATCTGTTGTCGGTGTCATAAATATTTCCTCAAAATAAAATGTAAAAATTGAAAACGATGCCGAAATATAAAAAGGTCGGCTTAAAGATTGAAGATTTCGGTAAAGGAAAAATTAATCACCGCCGAAAAGATTCGGGCGTGAAACGTTCGGACAAAGTTTTGCGATACAGCGCGGATTCATAAAAAACGGTAAGCTTTTACGGCAATAATATATCAGAATGTATTTGGACTTTCAAAGATTGCCGATTTTTCGGAAGATACCCGGACTATCGAAACAAAAAAATAAAAAAGCACGTGATCCGAAGATAACGTGCTTTTAATTAATTCAAATTGGCTTTTAACTATTTGTTGTCTGCCATTTTGTTTGCCGACATAGCATTCGCATTTGAATTTGAATTTGCGGGCATTGAATTGCTCGGTTTGGTCATCGTCGAAGCCGGGCTCGAGGTCGTGGTCGTCGTCGAAGCCGGGCTCGAAGTCGTCGTGGTTGTCGAAGCCGGGCTCGAAGTCGTCGTGGTTGTCGTCGAAGCCGGGCTTGAAGTCGTCATTGTGTTCGTGTTGTTAGCAGGTTTGTTTCCCGCCGCGTTGTTTGCAGGTGCGCTTTCGCAAGCCATACCTAAAGCACCGAGTGCCAAAACTGCTGATAAAACTAAAGTCTTTTTCATTTTAATAAAATTCTCCTGTCTTCTTCAAAGATTAATTATATTTACTTAAAGTCCGTAAAAATTACGGTTTTGCTCCAAATGATTAATTTTCGGAACATTGGACAATATAAATTTCTAATTTCAGTTAGTCAACTCGAGATACGCCAATTATTCACGTTTTTGAAAAAATATTGAAAAAAATTTCACAAACTCTAAATCTTAATTTTTCCGTGATCTGCCGGAAACCATCAAATCAGGCTTTGTCTGAAATTTAACGTTGCTGGAAACTCGTTTAACTAAAAGAGTTTCGCGGTTTGTTTTAAGACAGATCGGGAATATTCCGTTTTGATAAAACACAAAAAAACACGCGCTCCGAAGATTGCGTGCTTTTTTACATAAAGTTTATTAAAAACTATTTGTCGTTAGCTGTTTTGTTTGCCGCATTAGCATTTGTTGCCGTATTGGTCATTTTGTTAGCTTCTTTCGCCGCGTTGGTCGCGGTATTAGCGGCGTTCATTGCGGTGTTAGCGGCATTCATGGCAGTGTTTGCGGCGTTCATTGCGCTGTTCGCAGCATTTCCTGCCATATTCGCTGCGGTGTTAGCCGCATTAGCTGCACTGTTCGCGGCGTTTTTAGCCGCGTTAGTTGCATTAGCCGCCGAGTTTGAAGCATCTCCGCAAGCCATACCCAAAGCACCGAGTGCCAAAACTGCTGATAAAACTAAAGTCTTTTTCATTTTAATAAAATTCTCCTGTCTTCTTCAAAGATTAATTATATTTACTTAAAGTCCGTAAAAATTACGGTTTTGCTCCAAATGATTAATTTTCGGAACATTGGACAATATAAATTTCTAATTTCAGTTAGTCAACTCAAGATACGCCAATTATTCGACATTTTAAAAAAAATAAATGGCAATGTTTTAGACGTTAATGATTAAATTTCGTGCGACCGGCACATTGACAATTATATATTGACTTGGAAAGCCTGAAAAAGTTATCTTTAGATATTGAGAAATGTTTCTCAAACCGCCCTCAAAAAGCCCTGAATCTTCTATGTCGAACCCGAAAATTTCATTAGTTTCCGAGCAGAAACGAGTTAATTTTGGAATGAATCAGCTTTCCTTGACCGTTATCTCCCTGTTTGCGCTTATTTTTACCTTTTTACTAAGCGGTTTGGATTTTAATATCGCCACAAAAGCCATCGTTTTTTCGGGAATCGTGGTTTTATATCTGGCAATCGTCGCTCTGATCTACGGCAGACAAATGAAAAAAGCCGAAGAGATCGCCGACATCATCGAAAAAGAGGAAAAACGGGAACTTTTCACGAATGAAGTCGAAAACCGCCTTAAGGCTCTGGAAGAGGCGAACGATCTTTTCGGCGCATCGATCAAGCCGGGCGATATGTTTCGTCTGGTCGCAAGCCGCGTAAACGAATTAATTCCGAATCTGACGTGTGTTTTGTTTCTCGCCGTCGACGGTTCGGAAAGATTGAAGATCGAATTTGCCGACGGCAAAAATTCCCAGCTTTTCCGCCATCTCGAAATAAATACGCTCAAAGGAAACGCGGGAAAAGCGTTTTTGACGCGCAAACCGCAGATCGACGGAAATCTGCTCCTGGAGAAAAATGTTTTTCCCGAAGCCGTTTTGGAAGAGCTGAGTTGTGCGGTTGCCGTTCCGTTGATGTCTGACGGAAAGGTTTTTGGCGTTTTACAGCTTTACGGCGACGCGATCAAACGATTTAACAGTGATTCGGTCGCACTTCTGGAATCCATCGGCGAAAGAGTCACGCCTTTATTCAAAAATTCCCTGGCGCACGAACGCACGCTTTCAAACGCGCTGACCGACGCGCTCACTCATTTGCCGAACGAACGCGCCTTTTATCTGGTTCTGGAAAATCAGCTTGCCGAATCACAGCGTTACCGTCAGGAGCGATCTTTGACGATCCTGACCATCGACATCAGCAATTTTGCCGAAATAAATCAAAAATACGGTCACGCGACCGGCGACCGGATTCTTGCTTTTGCGGGACAGATCATCAAGGCACAGCTTCGCGATATGGATTTTCTGGCGCGTTCGGTCGGCGATGAATTCTGGGTCGTTCTGCCGACGGCTTCGGAAAAAATCTCCGATGAAGTTTCGGAAAGAATCGAAAAATCTTTCGTCACGAAGCCTTTCGTGATTTCAAATACCGAAAGAATATTTCTGAAATTAAATTTCGGCTCGGCAACCTTCGGGCAGGACGGCGAAACCGCTTCCGAACTTTTACAAGCCGCCATTATCCGCAAACAGCACGGCAAACATAACGTCGAAGCCGCAAAAGTCATCTTTTTTCCGCGGGACTACGTGAATTAATCAACATATTTTTCTGCCTGTGAAATTAACGAAATAAGCGCAATAAAGAAACTGTAACTAAAGATTTTTTTTATTCGTTGTTTTCATTAACTGTTTCAGACAGTCTTTTTCATCCTTAATTTTGCATCTTTTACGAACTATTAATAAACTTTTAGAGAATTCCAATCGTTTAAGTCAAAGATAAGTTCAAGGTTTCAGATAAGATGCTTTCAGGAAAGAAAATCGGGCGATATGAAATCCGGCAAAAGATCGGCGCAGGCGGGATGGGCGAAGTTTATCTCGCGCACGACGAAAGCCTCGACCGCAACGTTGCGGTTAAAGTTCTCCTGCCCGAATTTTGCTGTAATCTCGAACGCGTCAATCGTTTCAAACTCGAAGCCCGCGCCGCGTCCGCTTTGAATCATCCGAATATTATCACGATCTACGAGATCGGAACCTGCGACGAAGAGCTTTACATCGCGACCGAAAATATCAAGGGTGAAACTTTGCGAAGTTTGATCGAACGCAACGCCGTCAGTTTCGTTTCTTCATTGCAAATCGCCGAGCAGATTTTAAGCGGATTGACCGCCGCGCATCAGGCAGGAATCATTCACCGCGATCTGAAACCGGAAAATGTTATGGTGCGCGAAGACGGGATTGTGAAAATTCTCGATTTCGGCTTGGCAAAACCGACTCTGGTAGAGAGCGAAGCCGAAACGCGCGAACTCGTCAGCACGAAAGCCGGAATGGTGATGGGAAGCGTCAGTTATATGTCGCCCGAACAATCGCGCGGTAAGGAAACCGATGCGCGCACCGATCTGTGGAGCGTCGGCATCGTTCTATACGAAATGCTCACGGGCAAAACGCCGTTTGAAGGCGAAACCGTGACCGACACGCTGGCGAACATCATTCATAAGGAACCCGTCAAAATTACCGAAATTATTGAAGACGCACCGACCGAACTGCATCGAATCCTGAAAAAATCGCTTCGCAAAGACCGCGAAGAGCGTTATCAATCGGCAAAGGATTTTCTGCTCGACCTGAAAAATCTGCGCCGCGAACTGGAGATCGAACACGAACTGGAAGTTTCCGTTTCGCCGAACCGGGTCAGCGGAATGCGTTCGCGCAGTGGCGAAAAAAACACGCGCAACAGTTTGCTGAAACCGACGAACGAAGTTGCCGAAACGCAGATGTTGTCGCGGCAGATCGACACCGACGCACACAGCGGGATTTCCAACAAGCAAAATCCGAAAAAGCGTTATTCGATGCTGTTGCTGGCGATCTTCGGGTTACTTCTGCTCGGAACCCTTTCGGTATTGAGTTTTTATTTGTGGCAAAAGCCCGATCTATTCAATTCGTTCGAGCGCAATATCAGCGTTTCGACCATTTCGAGAATCAATGACGCACAGACGATCGAGATTTCGCCGGACGGAAAATATCTGGCGTATGTCAAGAACGGTCTGTCGAGCGATTCAAAATTGATGCTCAGACAGATCGAAACAGGAAGCGAAAAAGAAATTATTCCGCTTGCGCAGAATCACATCGGGGTTTTGAAATTTTCGCCCGATGCGAATTATCTCTATTTTACGAGGCAGGCAAAAGGCGAACTCGGTTTTATTCTTTTCCGCGTTCCGACGCTCGGCGGCGAAGCGAAACAGATCGCTTTCGACGTTGATTCGGGCGTTTCGTTCCGGGCGGACGGAAAAAGTCTGATTTTTCATCGCCACATTCTGAATCCGTCAATGGATAAGATCATCGAGATAAATGCGGAAGGAGGCGAGGAAAAGGAAATTTATTCGTCCGAAAAAATGCTCTTGAATCCGCAGCTTTCGCCCGACGGCAAAACGATTGTCGCGATGTCAGCCGACCGCAGTATTCAGCTCGGCAAGCCGTCGTCTTTTCTGGCGGTCGTTCCGCAAAATGGCGGCGAACTTCGGCAGGTCGGAAAATATTGGGGATTTGCCGGAAATTTTTCGTGGCTGAAGGACGGTTCGGGTTTGGTCGTGGCGGGCGTTTATGAAAATGAAGAAGACCCGAAACTTTATCTGGTCAATTTTCCTTCGGGTGAGGCAAAACCGCTGATAAAGGATGCCAATTCATATTTCGGCGCGTCGTTGACGGCAGACAGTAAAACGATCGCGACGATTCAATCGAGTTCGGTCGCAGGAATCTGGGAATTTGAAACGGCAACGGGAAAATCGCGCCAGATCAGCCCGAACGATAAGGACAAACTCGGAACGGAAGGTTTAGCGGTTTTGCCGAACGGCAAAATTTTGTATGTGAAATCCGTTTCAAAAGAAGAGGCGGAAATCTGGGAAATGGATGTTGAAGCTAAGGTTTCAAAACGTCTGACCGCGCCGAACAGCGGCAGAAATGCTTACCCGGTAGTTTCTGCGGACGGCAATTTTATTTACTACGAATCGTTTAAGAACGGGGTTTACGACATTTGGCGGATGAATGCGGACGGCACAAACCCGCTTCAGATCACCAAAACTCCCGACGTGGTCGAAACGATCACAAGCCTTACGCCCGACGGTAAATCGATCGTTTTTTCCGAGCGCGACAGGTCAAACGGAATTCCGTCGATCAGACAAATAAACGTCGAAACGGGCGAAATAAACTCGATCTTGCAGGACGACAAACAATATCCCGAAGGCGGCAGACTTTCGCCCGACGGCAAAAATCTGCTTTTTATTACCGCTCCGATCAATTTCGATTCGGGCGTGATGCCGCAAGCCGGATTATTTATCGCGCCTTTCGACGGTAAAAATCTCGGGACACCGAAGCAGGTTTTGAAAACGCTCAACAGCAATCAATATCGCTGGTCGCCGGACGGAAAATCGATTCTTTTTACCGAATTGAGCGGCGGAAATGCAGATATTTGGAGCTTGAACCTGGCGGACGGAAAGAAAACCAAGGTGACGAATTTCAATCTCGAAGTGATCGCGCGTTTTTCCGTTTCGCCGGACGGAAAGAAAATTTACCTCGTGCGGCGAAGCACGACGCAAGACATTATTCTCATAAAATCTTCGGCGCAATAAAGATCACTTGGTTTTGATTGAAATATTTGAATTTTTCGATGAAACCGTTGCGTCAGAATCGCGCAAATCCTTGAAACTATTGATAACATTATCAAAGATCGGTTTGTTTTGTTCGTATTTTGAAGGAAGCGTCCAAAGCACCAGTTGATGATAAGTTTTTCCGCTGTCGATCAGGTTAAAAATCCATTTGATCTTGATCTTGTCAACCATTCCCTCGGCTTCATACTGCACGGCAGGCGCGCCGTTTATTTGTATATTTCTAATTTCCGAAAAAGTTATGCCGTTCACTCTTTGTCGGGTCGCGCCCTGCAATAATTCGGCATAATCAAGCAGGGAAGAATCTTCGGAGAAATCCGTTTTGCTTTCGGAAATGACGACGGCGTATTGTTCGGAGAATGTATTCGCAACTTGCAGAATGGCATCTTCCTGTAGATCGGCGCGCGTCTGCCAATTTCCGGGGACGGTTATTTTGCAGGAATTATCGGTTGCAAAAACATCCTTCGGAGCCTGTGACTTTTCGACTTCTTTTTTGACCTGATTAATGAATCCGCAGCCGAGTGTAGTGATTAAAATTAAAGCTAACGCGAGTAAAGACCGGGTTTTATTTTTCATTTTGACCTCGATTTTGAGAAGAAAGGGGTTGAAGATAAATTGCATCCTGATTGAGTTTAGCGCAAAGAGATTATATTTGAAAGGAAAATTTTTGCGGGATAAAGTTTTTTTGAGGTAAATGTATTAAAATCGAAAGATATTTTCAGACAAACATTTAAGGGAGAAAGAGATGGCGAAAATTACATTTTTGGGCGGTGTCGGAACGGTGACGGGATCGAAATATTTACTCGAATCGAACGGGAAAAAAGTTCTGATCGATTGCGGGCTTTTTCAGGGCGATAAGGAATTGCGCGAGCGAAACTGGCAAGACCCCGAAGGTTTCGACCCGAAAAGTTTGGATGCGATCATCATCACTCACGCGCACATCGATCACACCGGATTTCTTCCGCGTGTCGTCAAACTCGGCTATAACAAAAAGGTATACACTTCGCGCGCGACGTGCGATCTGCTCAAGATTCTGCTTCCAGATTCCGGCAGATTACAGCAGGAAGAAGCCGATTACCGCAATCGTCACAATCTGACTTCACACAATCCCGCACTTCCGCTTTACGACGAAGACGATGCGAAAGCCACGCTCGAATTGTTGCAGGGCATTCCGAACACGGGCGAACCCGTCGAAATTTGCGAAGGCATCAAAGCGAGTTTTATGGTCGCAGGTCACATCATGGGCGCGAGTTTGGTTCTGGTTGAAATGGAAAATGCGCGTCCCGACGGCAGTTCGGTGAGGTTTTTGTTTTCGGGCGATCTCGGACATTACGATCAACCGATCGTCAAAGACCCGGCAACACCGCCGAATTGCGATTATTTAATGTGCGAATCGACTTATGGAAACCGTCTGCACGGCGAAGTTTCTTCCGACGTTCAGCTTGCGAAAATAATCAATGACGCTTACAAACGAAACGCGCCGATCCTGATTCCGGCGTTTGCAGTCGGGCGGACTCAGGAAATTCTTTATATGATCCGCGAATTGGAAGACACGGACAGAATTCCGAGCATTCCCGTCGTGGTCGATTCGCCGATGGCGGCACAGGCAACGCAGATTTACAATCGCTGGAATGAGGAACACGACGCGGAATACGCTTCGATTCTCGCGCGAAAAGTTCATCCGCTCAAAACCGATTGGATGAAAACCGCTTCGACACGCGAAGAATCGAAACGCATCAACGAGATGAAAGGCGCGAGAATCATCATTTCAGCATCGGGAATGTTGACGGGCGGACGCGTTCTGCATCACGCAATGCGAATCTTGCCGAACGAAAACGCCTCAATCGTTTTCGTCGGCTATCAAGCCGCCGGAACGACAGGCAGAAGGATTTTAAACGGCGAAACGGAAGTCAAGATAATGAAACAATGGATTCCCGTCCGCTGTCACATCGAAAAAGTCGAAGGCTTTTCCGCGCACGCCGATTGGAAAGCCGTTCTGCGTTGGCTGTCAGGTTTAACCGAAGCCCCGAAAACGATCTTCACGACGCACGGCGAACCCGAAGCCGCCGAAGCAATGGCAGGACATATCCGCGAAAAATTCGGCTGGAATGTCGTCGTTCCGAAATTTGAGCAAACTGTTGAATTGGAATAGTTTTTTGATGTAAATTAATGCAGTTATGCCCGCAAAACTAAAACAAAAATATATTTCGGAAGAAGATTATCTGACAATGGAAGAAGTTTCACCGGTCAGACACGAATATTTCGACGGCGAAATCTTTCAGATGGCTGGCGCAAGCGATAATCACAATTCGATTGCGATGAATATTTCTTCCGAACTGCACCAGCAACTCAAAAAACGTCAATGTAAGGTCTATCAAAACGATATGCGGCTTTATATCGAAAAAGAGGAAATTTATGTCTATCCTGACGTGATGGTTGTTTGCGGAAAGCCGGAGTTTAAGAAATATAAGTCGCTCGAAAATTTATTGAATCCGATTTTGATGGTTGAAATTCTTTCGGATTCTACCGCAGATTTTGATAAAGGAAGAAAATTTGAGCATTATCGAACGAGAGATTCATTCAAAGAGTATCTTTTGGTTTCGCAAAAAAACAAACAAATTATGCGTTACACAAAACAGCCTGACGGAAGCTGGAATTTAATGGATTTTATCGGCGATGCAATTGAGATCGAACTTTTTTCGATCGAATGTTCGCTAAGTATGAATGATATTTACGATAAAGTTGAGTTTGATGCGTAAAATCTAAATTTTTACTTTCCCGACTCTCGGTATTTTCGTTCCGAAAGCATTAAAGGCGGAAATTTTCATTTGTTCGGCATTGCCCGAAGTCAGAAAAACATCTTTGCCGTTTTGGGGTAAATCCCAGACGGCAATTTTTTTTATCAATTCTTCAGCCGGGTCGATCAGAACGGTTTTCGGCGAAACGATGGTTTTGATGACTTCGGAAATCGCCGGATAATGTGTACAGGCTAAAAGTAAATGCGAACAATTTTTGATCGGTTTGAGGATTTTAGCGGCTTCCGAATGAAGTTTCGGCGAAGAAATATCGCCCGATTCGATCAGAGCGGAAAGCGGTTGAGCGATGCGCGGAAAAAGTTTGATTCCGCGTTCGGCGAATTTCTTTCTGTAAACGCCCGATAAAACCGTTCGTCTGCCGCCGATCAAACCCAGTTTCTTCGGTTTTAAATTACTCGCCAATTCGACCGCACTTTCGATCACGCCTTCGATCAAAACGCCGTTGGTATCTAAAAAAGGAATCGCGGTGCTGGCGGCATTGCAGCCGATGACGAGATGATTTACGCCTTTTGATTTTAAGTAAACGACGACGGAGTTCAGTCTTTCGACGAGTTCGGTTTTCGACGTTTTGCCGTAGGGCGTAAAGCCCGTGTCGGAAAAATACATCACGGGAGTTTTGGGGAAATGCGTCTTGACGTGATTGTAAACGCTGATGCCGCCGATGCCCCAATCGATAATGCCGAGATAATTTTGCATAAATCTTTTTATTTGCCCACGAAATACACGAAAGGAACGAAAAAAAGAATAAAACTACTTTTCATTTTGTTTTATTTTTCGTGATTTTCGTATGTTTCGTGGGCAATATTTCCTACGGATAAGACATTTTGACTTCGATGCCTTCTTCGATCGCGCCGGAATCGAACGCGACAATTCTTGCATTCCAACCGATGTTCAGAATTTCCATCTTTTGTTTCGGGAAACGGCTTTCGAGATACCATTTCATCTCGTGTTCCGAACGGATCGGGTTGTATTCGAGCATTTTTTTCCAGTCGGGATGGCTGACGAGTTTTGCCAAGTTTTTATTGAATTCGGCGTTCTTTTTCTGCTCGAAGATGGTGCGGAATTTGTCCTTTAAGAATTGCGGATATTCCCTGACACCGACGGGAACCGTGACCATATCGACGATCAGAAACTTGCCGCCGCGTTTGGTGACGCGTTTGATTTCCCTGAGAAGCGGATCCCAATCCAGATAACGGAACGACATCATTGAAATTACAACGTCGAAACTCGCGTCATCGAAGGGCAGAACGGGACCGTCGATGGTTGCGAATTGCAGATTCGGTTTATCGGCGTTGCGTTTCTTTGCCTGTTCGATCATTCCGCTCGATTCGTCAACGCCGAAGCCTGAACCGATACGATTGCTTAAAGCATTTAACAGCGCGCCGTTGCCGCATCCGATGTCCAGAACGCTGATGTTTTTATCGGCGGGCAAATGCGCGTTAAGCCATTTCCATTCGTCCTGGCGAACGGTAATGTCTTGAAAAGCCGCGTCGTAAAGCTCGGCGACGTGATTGTAAGACGTGTCACCCGACGGCGGGAGCGGTTCAAAGCTTTTCATCTCTTCGGCTTTCATAAAGCCCGCAAATTTTACGGCGGACGCGCTCAAACCGTGCGACTTTCTGCCTTTACAGCCGATCGTATAAAGCGGCGCGTGCGTGTCGGAACCGGCGTATTTATAATGCGTTTTGCTTTTCGAGAAGGTCGTATACCAGAAAAAGCCGTGCGCTTTGACGTTGAACGTGCGGGCGAAGAACGGCGCGAACCAGCGTGCCGAACGACAGCAATGAAAATAGGCGGAAGCGTTTTCGGAAAAGGGAATTTTGGTGTTTTCCCATTCGTAAGGGCTGAATTGTTCGGGAAATTTGGTTGTTCCGAACATCGGTCCATACATTCCCGAATGTCCGACGAAGTGAAATTCCGTAATTTTTTTACCGCTTTCTTTCAGTTCGTCGAAGACGTGCAAAACTTCGCGTTTGCTTTCGACAGCGCGGCAGATTATTTCGCCCGTGAAGCCGTTTTCCTTTTTTTCGGCGGCAATGGTTCGGGCAACGACGGGAAATTGTTCGCCGCCTTTTCGATAGATTGTTGTGTAAACGATGACGATGACGTTGTTTTGGGGTTCAGACATATAAAAATCAGGTCAAATTATGCTTGTAAAGCGATGCAAGAATCAAGTTTGCCGAAACGAATCGAAAATATGTCGAAGCGAACGCTTTATATAGCGACGACAACACTTACTTGCACAAAGCAACCGACAACTTACGCAAAGCAATCGACAATTCACGCAAAACAAACACCAACTTACGCAAAACTAACGCCAACTCGCGCAAAACTAACGTCAACTCGCGCAAAGCAATCAACAACTTGTGCAAAACAAACGCCAACTTGCGCGATGCCAACGGTCACTTATACGAAGCCGAAGCTGATATGTATGAATTTTATCTATAAATATTCGGAATAGCTGATAAATGATAACTGATAACTTTAGATCATTCGTAGCGCAGACATTCGATCGGGTCTAGTTTGGCGGCTTTTCTGGCGGGGAGAACGCCGAAGAGCAAGCCGACGGCGACCGAAACCGATAATGAAAGTCCGATCATCCAGAGTTCGACCGTCGCGGGAATCGAGGGAATCAGCATCATAATCAGGTTGCTGATACCGACCGCGATCACGACCCCGATCACACCGCCGAAGAACGTGAGTGTCATTGCTTCCAGTAAAAATTGCAGAACGATTGCGCTCTTGGTTGCGCCGATGGCTTTACGGATGCCGATCTCCTTGGTTCTTTCGGTCACGGAAACGAGCATAATGTTCATCACGCCGATGCCGCCGACGAGCAAGCCGAGCAGGGAAATGGCGATCGCCGCCGCGCCGACTCCGCCGATGATGCCGTCAAATTGGGCGATAAAATTATCGGCGGTTTTCACGTCGAAATTGTTCGGTTCGCCGTATTTCACTCCGCGCCGTTGACGCAGAATTCCTTCGACTTCCAGCACGGCATCCTTTAATTGTCCTTGTTTTGCCTGAATGATGTGCAAAACGGCATCGCGCAGGGGCGCGGCTTTGCGTGCCGTCCGATACGGCATAAAGATTTTGCGGTCTTCCTCGTTCTCGCCGAAAAAGCCGGCTTTTCGCTTTTCGATCACGCCGACGATCTCCCACGTCGTCCCGTTCATCCGGACGACCTTGCCGACGACTTCATCTTCCTTGCCGGGAAAAAGGGCTTCGACCGTGTTTACACCGACGACGAGCACGTTGCGCCGTTGCTGATTGTCGGCTTCGGTCAGCCAGCGACCTTGTTTCAAAACGAGATTGACGATTCCCGCATAATTCGGCGAAACGCCGTCGGTCAACGCCCAACGGTAATTTTTGCCTTCGTAAACAAGATTGTCGTCAAAACCTGTTCCCCACGAGCCGATGTTCGGCGCGACGAGGGCGACATCTTCGATCGAAGAAGATTGCGTCAAAAGTGCTTCGGCATCTTCGTCGGTGAGCGGTTTACGGTTGCGTTCGTCGCGGTTGCTCTGCCCGAATCCGGTTGAAAGGTGAAAGGCATAAATATTGTTCGTCCCGTAATCTTCGACGATGGCGACGATCGACTGACGCATTCCCGTCAGGATCGAAGCCACGACGATTGCCGTGATAATGCCGATGACGATGCCGAGAATTGTCAATGCCGAACGGAATTTGTGCGACATTATGCTGTCCATCGCCATTTTCAGGACTTCTTTCGGTAATGATGCGGATAATTTCATATTAGTAGTCAGTGGTCAGTGGTCGGTGGGCAGTGATCGGCGAGCAGTGATTAGTTCTTTTCTGACCACCGACCACTGACCACTGCTCACTAACTTTTCGTCAATGCCACGATCGGGTCGAGCCGTGCGGCTTTCCACGCCGGATATAAACCTGCGATAACGCCGATTCCGCTCGAAACTCCGATCGATAAAATAATGTAGCCGGGCGTGATCGTCATCGTAATTTCGAGCAGGTAAGTAATCAGTTGCGTCACACCGATTGCCAGAAACAGTCCGATAAATCCGCCGACGACGCAAAGCAGAGCCGATTCGATCAGAAACTGCAAAAGAATCTGTTTGCGCGTCGCGCCGAGTGCTTTACGCAAACCGACCTCGAAAGTCCGTTCGGTCACGCTGACGAGCATAATGTTCATCACGACAATGCCGCCGACGACCAGAATAATTAATGTGACAGGCACGACGACCGCCGCGATCGCGCCCGTGAATTGATCCATTTGCGAATTGATTTCGTCAACGTTGACCAAACCGAAATTGTCTTCCTGACTGCCGATTAGTTGGCGTTTGTTACGCATCAGCGTCCGCGCTTCGGCAATTGCGTCCTGAAATATTTCCTTGTTGGCGGTTTTGCCGTGAAGCTGAATGCCGCCCGTTCGCGCAAACATCTGATTGTGCAGGGTGATCGGAATGTAAATATGACGGTCTTGCGAATCGCCGAAAAACGAACCGCGTTTTTCTTCGACCCCGAGAATCTGCAAGGGAATTCCGCGCACTTTGATCGTCTGACCGAGAGGCGAACCGACGGGGAAATATTTTTCCTTCACGTCGTAGCCGATGACGGCAACCTTGGCGGCGCGTTCGACTTCTTCGGCGGTAAAATAACGACCTTCTTCGATGGTTTTGTCTTCCATTTCGACAAAATTATCCGTGTTTCCCTGAATGCGGACGGCGGGAAGCTCGATACCGCGTTCGTTCAGATCGGCATTGGCGTTAATTTGCGCACCGACATACAGACAGAGTTTGCAGTTGTCGCGGATATATTCGTATTCGTCCCAAACAACGTCTTTATTGTTGCGGTTTTTGCGCTCGAATTCTTCGTCGGACATTCTCCCGGTCGCCGCCATCCGCGTCATCATAAAATGATTTGCGCCGAGAACCTTGGAAACCTGATCCATCACATAAGTCTTCAAACCGCTGATCGAAGCTCCGACCACGACGACCGCCGCTACCCCGATAATAATCCCGATCAGCGTCAGAAAAGCGCGGAGCTTGTGTTCGAGAATCGATTTGAGAGCGATCAGAAAAGCGTCGTAATAAAATGAATATAATTGCCTCATTTGCGTGTATCGGAGCTAAAAAATTATTGATTCACAATTGCCTGAAATGTTAGACAAAAGTGCAAACGTAAGTTTTTGTAAAAATGTTCAGGAAAATTTCAATCAAGCAGAAGCCCGCGCGTGAGCAAGGGCGGGAAAGAGTGACGGTTGCGACCGCGCGACGATGAGGCAATGAGAAATCGCGCTGTCGCAGTTGCCGCATCCGTCCGTATTAATCCGCCCTTGCTCACGCGCGGGCTTCTGCTTTTTTAATCCGCGAATTGCCAAGTAAAACGTGCCTCGTGTTATACTTTCGTTTTGTTTTATTTCACTTTTCTTTATCAGAATATTTAAAGGAGAAACAAGTTTTGAGCGTTTTAGTTAATAAGGATACGCGCCTGATCGTTCAGGGCATCACGGGAAAAGAAGGGACTTTTCATACATTGCAGATGATCGATTACGGCACGAACGTGGTCGGCGGAGTTACGCCGGGCAAAGGCGGTTCGACGCACGAAGGCGTTCCCGTTTTCAATACGGTTGCCGATGCCGCCCGCGAAACCGGCGCGAATGCCTCGGTCATTTACGTTCCGCCCGCGTTTGCGGCTGATGCCATTATGGAAGCGGCGGCGGCAGGTATTCCGCTCGTCGTGGCGATCACGGAAGGAATTCCCGTTGCCGATATGGTTAAGGTTCGCGAGTTTCTGCGCGACAAAAATACGCGGATGATCGGTCCGAACTGTCCCGGCATCATCACGCCCGACGAATGCAAGATCGGCATTATGCCCGGACATATTCACAAAAAAGGCAACGTCGGCATCGTTTCGCGTTCGGGCACGCTGACCTATGAAGCGGTCGGACAAACGAGAGATTTAGGACAATCGACCGCGATCGGCATCGGCGGCGACCCGATCATCGGCACGACGCATACCGATGCTTTGAAGCTCTTTGCCGAAGACGACGAAACCGAAGGAATCATCCTGATCGGCGAGATCGGCGGAACTGCCGAAGAAGAAGCGGCGGCTTGGGCGCACGAGAGCGGACTTTCGGCGCGCAAACCGATCGTCGCGTTTATTGCCGGTCAAACCGCGCCACCGGGACGCAGAATGGGACACGCCGGAGCGATCATTTCGGGCGGTAAGGGAACTGCCGACGAAAAAATGAAAGCATTAGAGGCGGCAGGAATCGCGGTCGTCAAATCGCCCGCCGACATCGGCGCGACGATGAAAGCGCGTTTGGGAAAATAACTTTGTCATAAATAAACCAATTGCGGTGTTTTCCTTTTGAATTTATTAATATAATGAAAAAGGAAAACACCCATTTTATGAAAAAAACTAACGGATATTTGAAAATTTATTTAGTTCTCTTTGCTATTTTCTTTTCAGTAATTTCGGTCGAAGCACAAACGCCCGAAATCAAACAAATGCTCGAAAACGCTTATGCAAAAGGCGAATTTTCGGGCGTGATGGCAATTTCAAAAAGTAATGAATTGTTAGCCATAAATTCAATCGGCGAAGCAAACCGCGATTGGAAAACGTCGAATTCTGTTGCGACGAAATTCCGCATTTGTTCGGTGACAAAGCAATTTACGGCGATGCTCGTAATGCAGCTTGTCGAAGCGGGAAAAATCAATTTAGATTCGACTATCGCCGAATATCTGCCCGAATTCCGCAAGGAAACCGCAAGGAAAGTTTCGATCAGAAATCTGCTGTTGAGCGCAAGCGGTTTGCCTGTCTTGCCCGATGAGTTTTACGTTAATGAAGACGCGAAAATGACGGATGCGAACTTCGTCATCGGCAAATACCTGCAAGGCGATCTGCTTTTTAATTCAGGCGAAAGATTCAATTACAACAACGGCGATTTCATCATCTTGGGCGCGATCATCGAAAAAGTTTCGGGCAAATCCTACGAGCAAAATCTGCGCGAAAGGATTCTCGCGCCCTTAGGAATGAAAAATACCGGGCTTTTGAAAACGGAAGACGTTTTGCCGAAACTGGCAGACGGTTACAGTTTCAAAAACGGAAAATTCGTCAAAGAAAGTTTCGTGCAAATCCAAAACTTCGGCGCGTCGGGCGCGATGTATTCGACCGCCGAAGATTTACTTTTGTGGGATAAAGCTCTGATGCGCAATAAACTTTTATCGAAGAAATTTACCGATGAAATGTTCAAACCGTCCGAAAAGTTGGGTTTCGTCGCGCTCGGCAGTTGGAGTTACAAATTAAATTTGGGCGGAAGGGAAAAAACGATCGTCGAACGGCAAGGCTACATCAACGGCTTTTGCGCGCTGAACCTGATAATTCCCGAAGACGATCTTGCGTTGATATTTTTGAGCAACACCGAAACGCAGACGCTTTTTCAAACTTATGCAAGCCAAGGTTTGTCGTTTCAAGTTTTGAATGCCTTATACAAATAATGACGTTTTCACATAATTTCAAAGTTTCCGCCGCAGACATCGACGAACAGGGACACGTCAACAATGTCGCCTACGTGCGTTGGATTCAGGATATTGCCGTCGCGCATTGGTTTGCGGTGACGACGGAAGAAATGCGCGAAAAATATACGTGGGTTGTTTTGCGGCACGAGATCGATTACAAAAAACAATCGTTTGAAGCGGAAGAGATCACCGCTACAACTTGGGTCGGCGAACCGACGCGCATCTCTTGGGAAAGATTTACCGAAATAAAACGCGGCGCGGACGTTTTGGTAAAAGCCAAAAGCATCTGGTGTTTGATCGACCGTGAAAAATCGAAACCGTCGCGCATCACATCTGAAATGATAAATCTTTTGAATTGATATAATTCATAAAACTAAAATAATAAAGAGGAAAAATAATAAATAATGAGTAATTTAACATTTGGAATTATCAAGCCCGACGCGGTTGCGAAAGGGCATACGGGAAAAATTATTGACAGAATTTTGTCGAACGGTTTTAAGATTCGCGGAATGAAATTGATTCATCAGACAAAGAAAAACGCCGAAGGTTTTTATGCGGTTCACGCGGAACGTCCGTTTTTCGGCGAACTGACCGAATTTATGTCGAGCGGTCCGTGCGTCGTTTTGGCGTTGGAAAAGGAAGGCGCGGTCAAAGCGTGGCGCGATCTGATGGGCGCGACCAATCCGGCGGAAGCGGCGGAAGGGACTTTGCGTAAGGATTTCGCGGGTTCGATCGGCGAAAACGCGGTGCACGGTTCGGATTCGGACGAAAATGCCGCGATCGAGATCGCATATTTCTTTAGTAAACTTGAATTAGTTTAAGCAAAAGGCTATAAAAGTTTTAGAGTTTCGGGCAGTTGCAGAAAGTTGCAGATAGGCGTTGTTGTCGTAACAGCGGATTCGATGAAGTTTAGCTTAACTTTCTGAAAACTATCCGTAACTTTCCGCAACTCAAAAAACTTTTATTAGAGGAAAGAAGAACGATGAAAAAATGCCCGACATGCAGTAAAGAATTTCCTGATTCGATGCGGTTTTGCCAGAGCGACGGCACGCCGCTTTTAGAGATTGTCGAAAATCCGCCCGTCGAAGACCCTTATAAAACGACGGTCGGCAAGCCCGAAGACTTTTCTTCGCTGATTCCGGCTGAAGACCCTTTTAAGACCGTCGTCGGAGGCGCGCCGAAAAGCGATGATTCGGGCGATCTCCTGCAATTGCCCGAAGAACACGACCCGCTGAAAACTTCCTTTATTCCCGAAGCGCAACTGCGCGCGGAATTGAATCTGGGCGAGCCGAAACAGGAAGAACCGCAGGACAGCTTCCCGCCGCTTCCTTCGCCGGAAGATTTTGTCGAGCCGCAAGCACCGAAGAGCGAACCGCCTGTTTTCAACGTTCCCGAACCGCCGAAATTTAACGAGCCGAGCATCACGCCGCCGCCGTTCGACTGGTCAAAATCTTCTTCCGAAAATAAAACCGGCGGGGAAAACACACCGACCTTTGACACGCCGCCGCCGCCGATCGAACCCGATTTTACGGAACCGCCGACGCTCATCAGCGAACCGTTCAAATTCGATCCGCCGCCGCCGCCGAAGGAAGAAACGCCGAAATTTGAAGTTCCGAAGTATGAACCGCCGCCGCCGAAGGTCGAAAATGATTCGCCGTTCAATTCGCCGTTCAACGCGCCGATCCCGTCGCCGTTCGACGACGCGAAACCGTCGAAATACGAAGCACCTTCAACGCCTTTGCCGAGTTTTAAGGAACCCGAACCGATCGTCGAGGAACCCGTCAACAATCCGTTTGCGGCAACCCCGTTCGGACAGGCGAACGATCCTTTCAATCAGCCCGTCAAGCAGAATGACTGGACACCGCCGCCTGCTCCCGAAGCAAACTGGCAAAATCAGAACATCGGTCAAAATACGCCTTTTCAACCGCCGGTTGCGGGCGGAAGCGTCAATCAGACCTTGCCGATAGTTTCATTGGTTCTTGGTATTTTATCGCTTTGCTGTTATGTTTCTCCGCTGACCGGAATTGCCGCAGTAATTACGGGTTATCTCGGAATGAAAAATGCGAATAACGATCCGCAGAACTACGGCGGAAAGGGATTGGCGATCGCCGGAATGATTATCGGCGGCATCTTTTTATTAATCGGAATCGTTTACTGGATTTTGATTTTCCTCGGACTTGCCGCGAATATGGCGAACAATTTTTAAGACTAACGCCGCGTATCTCCAAATTAAGCCCGCTTCAATTGGAACGAAGCGGGCTTTTTAAGTTATAATCGAACTTCTTGATTTTTCTTTCATTTTCATAAATTTATGTCAATTTTAAGTGATGTCTTCAAATCAACCAAAGCCGTTATTTTAGGAATGAAACGGACTCTTTCCGAAATTCCGCGTGAAAAATGGACGGTTCAATATCCTGACGTGCCCGTGACGGTTCAGCCGCGCTATCGCGGACAGCATCTTTTGCACGTTGACGAAAACGGCAAGGAAAAATGCGTCGCGTGTTATCTCTGCGCGGCGGCGTGCCCGTCCGAATGTATCTACATCGAAGCGCAGGACGACCCGCGCCCGTATGAAGAACGCGTCGGACGCGACGAACGCTATGCAAAGGTTTACAACATCGATTACGGACGCTGTATCTTCTGCGGTTTCTGCGTCGAAGCCTGTCCGAAGGATGCGATCACGCACGGTTACAACTTTGAAATCTCGGTTTACAACCGCGCCGATCTGCTCAAGACAAAAGACGATCTTTTAATTACCAAGCAGAAACAATCGAAGAATTACCGCGTCGCGCTTTCGACCGAAGATGTCGATTCGGAATACAAGGAAGTCGATTCGGTCGGTATTAAATTCAGGTTGTAAAACCTGCGACTCACGATTTACCCGCACGGCGGGTAAATCGTGAGTCGGCAACTCATCTGCACTCGTCGGCAACTCATCTGCACTCGTCGGCAACTCATCTGCACTCGTCGGCAACTCATCTGCACTCGTCGGCAACTCATC
>JAJQRF010000015.1:5000-19455 GCA_021228405.1 Pyrinomonadaceae bacterium | reverse complement strand
GTCGGCAACTCATCTGCACTCGTCGGCAACTCATCTGCACTCGTCGGCAACTCATCTGCACTCGTCGGCAACTCATCTGCACGAAGCTTAATTGTTAAATAATAAGCAATTCGGTGTATAATCTTTTCCTGTGAAAACTTCCGAGCTTCCGCCGACCAGAAAAGGCAGACATTTTGAGATCAGAGCCATCGGTTTACGCGACTTTGCCGGATTGACACGCGACGACGAAAGGCTGAACCCGTTCGAGCTCGCGCAATATGCTAAATTACTGGTTGCGCCTTTCGAGAAGATCGAACCCTTTCTTTCCGAGGAAACGAAACAGCAATTATTAAAGGACGGCAGAGATGCCTGGTCGGGCGGCGCGTGTTCGCAGACTCTGCCCGACGGCAGTAAATTGATTATCTTAAACCCGACACACGGCGAAAATCGGCAAAACGCGACGTTGATGGAAGAAATCTGTCACGTTTTTATGGGACATAAACCGTCGCGATTGTCGGTCGAAAATCGTAATAAACAAGGGAAAATCATCGCCCGCGATTATAATCAGGACATCGAGGAAGAAGCCTATTCGATCGGCGCGGCGGCACTCGTTCCTTATTCCTCGCTGAAAAGATTTGTCGAACAGGGAAAAACTTCGCGCGAGATCGCGCGGCACTTTAATGTCAGCCGCGAGTTGGTCGATTACCGGATAAAGGTTTCGCGTCTGTGGGAAACCTACAAGAAAAACGTTTTGAGCGGAGAATAGATTTTCCGGCTTTCAAATAAAATGATCGAAACAAGTAATAAAACTTCATTGCCGGACGGAACCTTAACGACGGTCGATAAACTTCGGATGCTTCTGGACATCACGAAAACGATCAGCCGTTCGCTCGATCTGGACGAGGTTTTAAAGCTCGTGATGGACACGCTCGGCTCGCTCATCCACTACGACGCGGCGGGAATTTATTTAATTGAGGAAAACAAAGCGGGCGAAAATCCGTTCGTTTTCAAATCGCGTGCGATTCGCGGTTACAAGATAAGTTTCGCGCTCGTCGAACCGCGTATCAAGATGGGCGAAGGCTTTATCGGTTACGTCGCGCAGACGGGAAAACCGCTGATTTCGGGCGACGTTCACCAAGACCCGCGCTATTTTCACGCCCGCGAACAGACGCGTTCGGAAATGGTCGCGCCGATCATTTCAAACGATACGGTCATCGGCGTTTTCGACCTCGAAAGCGATCAGCTCAATTCCTACACCGAAGAAGATTTGGAACTTTTGCAGATGCTCGCTTCGCAGGTCGCGATCATTATCGAAAAAGACCAGCTTTACGTCCAGCTTATCGAGCAGAAAAGAATTCAGGCGCAACTCGAAATCGCCCGCCAAGTCCAACTCGAACTTCTTCCCGACCACGATCCGCAGATCGATTCCTTCGACATCAGCGCGTATGTTTTCCCGACCGAGGAAGTTTCGGGCGATTATTACGATTGGGTGAAGATTTTCGACGATCAGATCGGTTTGGTTGTGGCGGATGCGGTCGGAAAGGGAATTCCCGCCGCGCTTCTGATGTCGTTTCTGCGTGCGTCTCTGCGAACCAGCGCACAGATCGGCTACGCACCGCACATCGCATTTTCAAAGGTCAGCAATCTGCTTTGGGATTCGGTCGAAGAAAATCAATTCATCACGGGAATTTACGGGATTCTGGACGCAACCAACAAAACATTCGTCTATTCAAATGCAGGACATAATCCGCCGCTTCTGATAAAACCCGACGGCGAACACAAATTTGTCGAATACGGCGATATGCCGCTCGGAATGTTTTACGGGATGCGTTATCACCAGCATTTCATTCGTTTCGAGAAAGGTCAGGTGATGGTGATGTATACCGACGGAATCACGGAAGCGGCAAATGCGAGCGGCGAAGAATTTGGAAACGAGCGGTTTGCGCAGAGGGTTTTGGAATGTATCAACCTTCCTGCCAAAGCAATGATCGATTATATCCGTAAAGGCGTGGCGGATTTTACCGAAAGAAAGTTTCTCGACGACGACGGAACGCTTTTTATCGTCAAAGCGATTTAAAAAGAAGAAGCGGAAGGCTTCTTCTTTTCTCGAAATCACCTTCCGCGTTGCTTCAGTTGTTGGAAATTGTAAAACTTTTTAATGCGCCGTCACGGAGCAATGAATAAAATCGCCGCCCGGGACGATGGAAGCCCGATAATCGCCGTAATTGATTTTTTCATTCTTAGTCGAAAAAGAATAAACGTCAAAACCAAAAGAATCTAAAAAATTTGCTACATCAAGCGAGCGGTCCAGATATAAAACTTCCTTAAAACCCAATTCGGCACGAATTTCGAGCAATCTCTCCACTACTTCCAATGGTGCGAAACATTTAACCGGATCATGATAAGTCGCCATTACTTTCCCCCTTTCTTGTAATCTGCTCCTGAAAAGTTCGGAAGCAACCTTTTAGATTACGTTCGTATTCAAAAAGTTGTTCAGTTTTTTCAGGCGTGAAAATAATTCTTCCCTTTCCCGTAAGTTGACGTAAAATCATTGTATTAGTTGCGTAAATCTAATAATATAATTGCAAATTCTTATCAAGGAGTGGCTTCTATGAAAAAGTTCTATGGAAAATTTCTGCGGTTGGCAGGGATTTTAAGTTTAGTCACGGTTTCTGCGATTGCACAAAATTCACCTGACAGCAAAGTTGCTTCCGCTGCCGGAGATATTTATGTAGTTTCAGCCAAAGCCGGCGGAATCAGTTTTGTTGAAGGCAAAGTTTCCGTCGAGAGAAAAAACGGCAAAAGCGGACTTTTGCTCAAAGGGGATACGCTCGAAATCGGCGATAAGGTCATCACCGCCGCCGACGGAAAAGCGGAAATTTTACTCAATCCGGGTTCCTACCTGCGTTTAGGCGGAAATTCGGAGTTCAGTTTTATCGAAACCGAGCTCGAAAAACTAAAGCTCGGATTAACCCGGGGAAGCGGGATTTTTGAAGTTTACGCCGCCGATGATTTTAAGGTTACGGTGCAGACTCCGAAAAATAATTATTACTTCATCGACTCGGGCGTTTTCCGCATCGATCTGTTCGGCGAAAAAGAAACTCTTTCGGTTTGGAAGGGCTTGGCGCAGGTCGGCGACAGTTATGTGAACGTCGTCAAGGCAGGCAGACGGTCGCTTTTGACGGGAAGCGATTTCGAGATCGTAAAATTCGACCGCGACGAAAGCGATGCTCTGGATAAATGGAGCAAAATGCGCTCAAAGGAACTGGCGCAGATCAACAAAAAACTCCAGAAGGATTTACTTCGTTCGACATTGCTCGACACCTACCGCAATCAGCGTTGGGGATTTTATGAAAGTTACGGTTTGTGGGTTTTCGACCCGATCAGCGGAATTTATTGTTTCGTTCCGTTCGGACGCGGTTGGCGTTCGCCATACGGCTACGGCTTAGGCTATAACATCTGGGAATATTACCCGTGGGTTTACACGCCGCCGTCACAGCCAAATCCGCCGTCGAACCCGACCCCGCCAAACAATCCGACCCCGCCGAGCAATGAACCGACCCAGGCGCAGATCAGGGAAACGCGCCGCCTGAATGTTCAAACGCCGCCGTTTCAACGTCTGACCGAATCAAACTACCGCAATGAATCATCGGGTGGCGGAGGCGGAGGCGGAAACTATGACAGCGGAAATTACGGAAGCAGTTCGTCAGGCAGTAGCAGCCGTGACAGCGGAAACAGCAGTTCGTCAAGCAGTAGCAGCCGCGATAGCGGAAACAGCAGTTCGTCGAGTTCGTCAAAGGATTCGTCACCGCCGCCAAGTTCAAACAGCGACTCAAAAGGAAAGCCGTAAAGGTTTATATAAAAAAGCGAGAGAATCGACTCTCGCTTTTTTTATTTGAACAGATGCAGAATCAAAGCCGGAATTTGTTCCTTTTCGGCGGCTTGTTTCAGGTAAGGTTCGAGGATCAACACGACCGATTGAATGCCGTTGAAGATAAAATGCAGAACGACGCAGGGAAGCAGATTGTCGCTCCGCACGCGGATAAAGGTTAAGATCAAGCTCAAAGTCGTAATTAAAATGATCGTTCCCCAGCTTCCCCAATATTGCGGATAGTGAACTCCGGCAAACAAAACGGTCGTCACGATCACCGCGACCGGAACGTTAAAGGTTTTCCGAAATCCCGAATAAACGATCCCTCGATATATCACTTCTTCGACCAGCGGCGCGCTGAAGGTCGCCATAAATGCGACTACGAAAACCGCCGCCCGCGAACTGGCGAGAATTTTCGTCAGTTCGTTTTCCTGTTCGGGAAAGAAAACGCTGATAACGGCGGCAAAAATAAAGAAAACTCCGAGGATGATCGGGAATTGCCACCAGCGGAAAGTCCCGAACGACCAGCCGAGCGTTTTAAAGAAAGGATTTTTATTGAACTTCGTGACGACTGCCCACGCCAACCCGAGCGTTAAGGCGTGGGCGGGCAGAACGCTGATGACGCTTAACAGCAGAACCGCCGGGTCTTTGACCAGTTCCGTCATATCGGTGCGGTTGTTTGCAACGGCAAACGCGGCGACAAAAATTCCTTGCAGAACAAAGATCAAAAACACACTGCCGAGCCAGACGAGAAAGGCGGTCAGAGCGTTCCAGGGCGGATTGTTCGGGGAAATTTCGTTGGTTTCGACGACCTCGAAAGCGTGATTTTGAAACGGCGGCGGAAAGTTTTCGGAGTTGATGATTTCTTCGTTTTGCACGAGAAAGAGTTTAGCTAATTAACGCGGAACTTCCAAGTTTTCGACTCTCGAAAGAAAACTTTAAACGTTTCATCCTTGAACTTTGGGGCAAATAAATATAACCTAAAATCCCGTGGAGCAACACGGAAATAATCCCCGAAAATTAGTTTATGCGATCATTCCGGCGCGGTTTTCGTCAACCCGTCTGGCGGGCAAATTATTGCGCGAAATTGCCGGAAAGCCTTTGATCCTGCACACGCTCGAACAAACGCGACAAGCGCGAAATATACACGAAACGATCGTTGCGACGGACAGCGGCGAGATTCTGAAGATCGTGCAAGAGAGCGGAAACAACGCCGTGATGACTTCCGGAAACCATCAGTCGGGCAGTGACCGCATCGCCGAAGTTGCGGCGAATCTGCCTGCGGGTTCGGTTATCGTTAACGTGCAGGGCGACGAGCCGACGATCTCGCCGAAAACAATTGAAACGGCGGTCGAAACGATGCTGAATGACGATTCGGCGGACATCGTGACGACGTGCGAACGAATCGCGGACGCAAAAGACGTTATTTCGCCCGATTGCGTGAAGGTTGTGACGGACGCAAACGGCTACGCGCTTTATTTTTCGCGTTCGCCGGTTCCGTTTATGCGTGAAAAGGTTCGTGAATACGGAAGTTTTGAAGCCGCGTTAACTGCCGAACCGGGTTTGCTCGGACATTTTCGCAAACACACCGGACTTTATGTTTACCGGCGCGAATATTTATTGAAATTTACGCGTCTTGCGCAGACTAAACTGGAAACGACGGAAATGCTCGAACAGCTTCGTGCGCTCGAAAACGGTGCAAAAATAAAGGTTGTCGAAGTCGCGGAAAGCTCGATCGGTGTCGATACGGCGGAAGACCTTGAAAAAGTGAGGACAATAATCGAGAAGTGAGAAATGAGAAGTGAGAACCGAAATCAAACAGTTCTCATTGCTCATTTCTCACTTCTCACTTCTTTATGCAAGATTGGTTTGGGTTAATATTTTTCATACTTTTGATCGTCGGCGTGATCGTCGGTTTGAAAATCCTTGCGAAGCCTTCAAAAAGGACGACCGAAGAGTTTGAACGCAACGCGGCGGAAGGTTCGACGATGCTCGGGGCGAGTATGAACGCACTCCAAGAACTGTTAAATCCCGAAGCCGCAAAGTCGAAAGAGGTGCAGACACAGTTAAAGGAAGGACGCTACGGCAAAAAGAAGCGCGAAGGCAAGGCAACCGACGGCGAAGACGATTGATTTTAATGCCAAAACAACAAAAACCGTTGATGATTCGGCAAGAGCATAAGACAAGTTTATTAAAATATTTGACGAGTTAATCAAAACCGTTGACGAGCAAGCTAAAACCAATGACGAGATAAGGAATACCATTGACGAGCAAGCTAAAACCAATGACGAGATAGTAAATACCGTTGACGAGCAAGTAAATACCATTGACGAGATGACCAATACCAATGACGAGCAAGTAAATACCAATGACGAGCTAACCAAAACCGATGACGAGTTAATCTATACCAATGACGAGTTAATTTATACCAATGACAAGAAAGGAAGAATTTTTAATAAACAGGCTGATTTCAGTTGATATTTTATAAAAAGACACATTAAAAGAGGAGAAAAGATGACGAAATATATATTTGTAACGGGCGGCGTGGTTTCGAGTTTGGGGAAATAGTTTATGAAGCAGAGCGTGAAGCCGTCATTATTCGGTATCGAACATTCAAACCGTGATTTTACCGATAAAGATTCGTGGGGAAAGAATCAGTTCAATTCGTCTTTTCCGACGGCTTTGGTCGCTTATCTGGCTCACGAAAATCTCGAAAGCGTTTATCTCAAACTCGACGAAAATCTCGAGATCGTTCACGATCTTATCGCGGCTGAAAATTTATTCGGTCTGCCGCCGAATTCGGAAAATCTTTTTTATGCGTTTGAAGCGCAATTTCTGCCGTTTCAAAAGTTTCTGACCGGGAACATTCCGCGAGTCGATCTGGTAACACAAAATTCGGCTGACGGTGCGAGTTTGAAAGGTTTGGAAATAAAACTGACGGCTTTGCCCGATAATTCGACCTGTCATCTGGCGGAAGAGTATTTCGGTTGTGAGATCGTCGTGCGTCCCGACACGATAGTTTATGCGGCTTGCAGTTTGTTTGCCTTTTTCGATGACCGCAGGGAGGATTTGAGCAGAATTATCGGTGACGGATTTGAAGAAATAAGCGATTGGACGGAGCCGGGCGCGATCATTCCGTATCTCGGGGAAATGTTTCGCGTGATCGATGAGGTTTCGCTGGCAGTGAACGGTTTTCAATCGCCGCTTGTCATCCAACCGATCTGGAAAACTGTCGGAAAGTCACCGAAACTGGCGGAAAATTGTCTGGACGTTTTTGTTTGGAGCGAGCTGGCTTTTATTCGTCTGTTTGCTCAAATTGCCAAAAAGGAAGTGCGCGAACATAAAATTACGCGCCAATTGAGAACCTTGATCTGGCTATTTAAAATGCTCTATGACTTTTCAAAAGAAGGGAAAGTAAATTATTTGCGGATTATCGATTCGCTTTCCTACAATACCAAAAACGACAAGGCTTTCGCTTTGAGCGGCAGGGTTACGCATCAATTTATGAAAGGTGAGATATTGCTCGAACCGAGAATAAAAAAGGAAGAGATAAGAAATATCATTTTGGGCGGCGGACAAAATCTATTGAGTCCCGAGCGGCGTTTCGATGCGATTATTTTTAATTCGTCCGATTTATTTTGAGTATGAAGACAGTAGATTTGTTTGCAGGTTGCGGCGGTTTATCGCTCGGGTTTCAAAACGCGGGATTTGAAATCTGCGCGGCGTTCGACAATTGGAAACCTGCTCTCGAAGTTTACAGGGCTAATTTTACGCACGAGATTTTCGATCTGGATTTGGCGCAGGAAACCGCCGTCGAGGTCATCGGCAAATTTTCGCCGCAGATGATGATCGGCGGTCCGCCGTGCCAGGATTTTTCAAGCGCGGGAAAAAGAGATGAAACTCTGGGACGGGCTGACCTGACGCTGAATTTTGCGGATGCCGTCGTAAAAATAAATCCCGAATGGTTTGTTATGGAAAATGTTCCGCGAATTGCAAAAAGCGGCGTTCTGGCACTGTCAAAGACCAAACTCAAAGATGCGCGATACGGCTTGACGGAAACCGTCTTAGACGCGAGTTTTTACGGCGTGCCGCAAAACCGAAAGCGTTTTTTCCTGATCGGACACCGAAACTCGGAAGATAATTTTCTGGAAAAGTATCTGGAAACGAATCAATCGCCGCGCCCGATGACGGTTTACGAATATCTGGGCGACAAACTGGGAACGGAATTTTACTACAGGCATCCGCGAAGTTATCTGCGGCGGGGAATCTTCAGTATTTATGAGCCGAGCCCGACGGTCAGAGGCGTAAATCGACCGATTCCGAAAACATACGTCAAACATTCGGGAGATGTGTGCGACCCGCACGAAAAAGTGCGTCCTCTGACAACCATCGAAAGAAGTTATATTCAAACATTTCCCGAAGGATTCAAATTCTTCGGAAGTAAATCGGATTTGGAACAGATGATCGGCAATGCCGTTCCCGTAAAACTGGCGGAACATATTGCCGAAAGCATTAAAAAGTATCAGGCGGATTTAACGGAAAATAATACAATTCAGACAAAGCAATTAGCTTTTCAATTTTAGGGAGAAAAGATGACGAAATATATATTTGTGACAGGCGGCGTGGTTTCGAGTTTGGGGAAAGGATTGGCGGCGAGTTCGATCGGGCAATTGCTCGAAGCGCGGGGAATGAAGGTGCAGATGATGAAGCTCGATCCTTATATCAACGTCGATCCGGGCACGATGTCGCCGTTTCAGCACGGCGAGGTCTTCGTGACCGACGACGGCGCGGAAACCGATCTCGACCTGGGGCATTATGAAAGATTTACCAACGCGCATCTGACGAAGGCGAACAACTGGACGAGCGGGCGCATTTATCTTTCGGTCATCGAAAAGGAACGGCGCGGCGATTATCTCGGCAAAACGATACAGGTCATTCCGCACATTACCGACGAGATCAAAGCCGCCGTTCGGACGGTTGCGGAAAAAGATAATCCCGACATTCTGATCGTCGAGATCGGCGGCACGGTCGGCGACATCGAATCACTGCCGTTTATGGAAGCGATTCGTCAGATCGGCAACGAAGAAGGTCGCAACAACGCGATTTTCGTCCACGTCACGCTCGTGCCGTTTATCGCCGCCGCCGGAGAATTGAAAACGAAACCGACACAGCATTCAGTTAAAGAATTACGCGAGATCGGCATCGCGCCCGACATTTTGCTGTGCCGTTCGGACAGAACGCTGTCGCTCGATCTGCGCCGAAAGATCGCGCTTTTCTGTAACGTGCAGGAAAATGCGGTCATTTCCGCGCTCGATGTGAAAACCATCTACGAAGTTCCGCTTGCGTTTCACGAACAGGGTCTGGATGCACTGATCGTCGAAGATTTGCATTTGAAGGAACGTTTTCCCGATGTCGATCTGAAAAAATGGCGCGAACTCGTCGCGACCATCAAGGAACCGTCGGAAGGCGCGGTGAAGATCGCGATCGTCGGCAAATATGTCGAACTTGAAGATTCCTACAAATCTCTGCGCGAGGCTCTGACGCACGCGGGCGTGGCAAATAATCTGCGCGTCAATGTGCAGTGGCTCGAATCCGAAAACCTGATGAAGGACGACGAATACGAAAATCAGTTGCAGGATTACGACGCGATTCTCGTTCCGGGCGGTTTCGGCAAACGCGGCATTTCGGGAATGCTCCGCGCCATCAAATACGCGCGGAAATCGGGAACGCCTTATTTCGGAATTTGTCTGGGAATGCAGACGGCTTGCATCGAATTTGCGCGCAACGTCTGCGGTCTGCGCGATGCCGATTCGACCGAGTTCAACACCGAAACGCCTTTTCCCGTCATCTTTAAACTGCGCGATCTGGTCAACGTCGAGGAATTCGGCGGCACGATGCGGCTCGGCGCGTGTCCTTGTGAATTAAAAGAAGGAAGTCTGGCGCGTGAGATTTATCATAATGAACCCGTAATTTCGGAAAGACACCGCCATCGCTACGAATTCAATCCCGAATTCAGACAATCTCTGGAAAAGGAAGGATTAATTTTCAGCGGCGTGTCGCCAGACGGGAAATTCGTCGAAATGGTCGAACTTCCGAAAGATCAGCACCCGTTCTTTGTCGGTTGTCAATTTCATCCCGAATATAAATCGAAGCCGCTGAACGCGCACCCGCTTTTCGTGTCGTTCGTCAAAGCCGCGCACGAAAACCGTCTGCACAGCGAAAATATGAAGGAAGACGTATCGAGCAACAAGCATCTCGAAATGCCCGAACGCGTGACGGTCGAAACGGAAGAATAAAGAGAAAAGGCGGAAAGTTGATTAATCAACTTTCCGCCTTTCCTTTTTTCTTTTCGAGGTTACGCGGCGAATGCTTTATGTGCCGGAACTTTTGAATTTCCCGCAAGGCTTCGCGGCGGCAGATTTGAACCCAATAGCTGAATCACCTGACATCTTCTTTGACCCAGATTGGCGATTGTAAAATGAATGGTAAACTCTGCGTAAACCTGCATCTGCGGGAAATATCCTTCGAGTTTGCCGATCGATTCACCGCCGCCGTCCAACATCAAAAGACCGTTTTCGACAATTCCGAAGGCTTCCGCTTTGGTTTGAATATTCACCAGTTTCCAACTTATTCCCGGCATCATCATTCCTCCCGCGTATCTGTTCGGAACCATTCCTTCAAATAAACCGATCTGCGCGAAAGCCGACCCGTTCGGATTTAAAACATTTGCAATAATTGAACTCACAATTTTTCTCCTTATAATTGATTTCGATCTACAGCTTATTTCGTGGAAGCCGCGTGGAAGAAAAAAGTGGGACAAAAATAGTTTTTTGTTAAAGATTTGTGTGTGGACATCATAAAGCCAAAATTGAATTATTTCAACAACTAAAGCGTGTGAATAATTCGGGCAGAGAGTTTGTGTCGGTTTCGCACTTTGATTAAGATAAACAAAATGAGTGAAATGAAACCTTTTAAGGTAGAAAATGTAACTTTCGGCGACGGTAATCTGGCATTTATTTTAGGTCCGTGCGTCGTCGAAAACGAACAGCACGCGCTTTATATGGCGCAGGAAATTAATGATATTTGCCGGCACGTCGGCGTTCAGTTCGTTTATAAATCTTCGTTCGACAAGGCGAACCGCAGTTCGATCGAGAGCTTTCGCGGCGGCGGAATGGAGTTCGGACTGGAAATTTTGGCGAAAGTAAAGGAAGAGATCGGCGTTCCCGTCATCACGGACGTTCACGAAAGCTGGCAAGTCGAAAAAGTTGCGGAGGTTGCTGATATGATTCAAATTCCCGCGTTTCTTTGCCGTCAGACCGATCTTTTGGTCGCGTCGGCAAAAACCGGAAAAGCCGTCAACGTGAAAAAAGGACAATTTCTCGCGCCCTGGGATGCGAAAAATATCGTCGAAAAATTACAGCAGGCGGGAAGCGAAAAGATTCTGCTGACCGAACGCGGCGCAAGTTTCGGCTATAACAATCTCGTCGTCGATATGAGAAGTTTTCCCGTAATGCGGAGTTTCGGTGTTCCCGTGGTTTTCGACGTGACGCATTCCTTACAGCTTCCGGGCGGATTAGGCAAGGCAACGGGCGGGCAAGCCGAATACATCGAACATTTTGCTCGTGCGGGTGTGGCTTGCGGCGTTGATGCGGTTTTTATGGAAGTTCACGATAATCCGAAGATCGCGCCGTCCGACGGTCCGAACCAATTGCCTTTAAGCCGTCTGGAAAAACTTTTACGAAAACTGAAAGCGATTCACGAATTGGTGAATGAAAATTAAAAATGTCTTTAATTGTCGTGGATGTCGAAGCGGATGGCGCGATTCCGCATAAATATTCGATGGTTTGTTTCGGCGCAGTCGTCGTTGAACCGGGTCTGGAAAAAACTTTCTACGGCAAAACAAAGCCGATTTCCGATGAATTTGTCGCCGAAGCCTTGGCAATCAGCGGTTTTTCGCGCGAAGAACATCTGACCTTTGACGATCCGCAGGAAGTAATGCAAAAGTTTTCCGAGTGGATCAAGGCAAATTCCAAAGGACAAGCGGTTTTTATTTCCGACAATCTCGCGTTCGATTGGCAATGGATAAATTATTATTTCCATTATTTTCTCGGCAAAAATCCGTTCGGTTTCAGCGGCAGACGCATCGGCGATTTATACGCCGGTTTGGAAAAGGATTATTTCGCCGCTTCAAAATGGAAAAGTTTTCGGGAGACGAAACATACGCACAATCCCGTTGACGACGCAAAGGGCAACGCCGAAGCACTTCTGAAGATCAGGGAAATGGGTTTGAAGTTTCCTTTTTAATTATTTATGAAAAATTTTCGACCGGCAATCATATTTGCCTTTTTACTTTTTACTTTCGCCTTTAACACGTTTGCCCAAGACGAAACACGCATTTCCAAAACGTGGATCGTCCAGAAATACGATCTTTCCGTGACTCTGCCGACGGCGGAAAATGACCGAAGCATAAATGTAAAAGCAAATTTCGATGTGAAAAATGCGGGAACTTCTCCGGTGACGAGTTTAACGCTGAGAATCGCACCGACTGCGGAAGTTTCTGCCGTCACGCTCAACGGTACGAACGCTGACTTTACGAAAGGCGAAGAAAACATCGGCGGCGGAACTCTGCAAAGAATCCGTTTGCGAACGCCTTCGGTCGCGCCGAACGCAAATCTGTCGGTTTCGGTCAGTTACAAATTAAATGTTAAAGAAAATTCGGGTTTGAGCACGATCTCGCCGAGCGGTTCGCAATTTCTGCCGCTTTCTTTCTGGTATCCGACCCCGAATAGTTGGTATTTCGCGCGCGGAGCCGATTTTGCTCCGGCGAAAGTTCAGGTAAATTCGGTCAATGGAAACACGACGGTTGCCACGGGCGTTGAAGCAAACGGTGCTTTTGAACAAAAACTCAACACACAGCCTTTTTTCCTGACGGGAAACTGGGATTCGGCGAACGTAAACGGAATCTCGGTTTATCTTCCGAAAGGCGCGGACGCGGAAGCACAGAAGCGCGGGAACGAATTGGCAAATCTGGCGGCGGAAGCGAAAAATTTTACCGCAAATCTGCTGGGAAATTTTTCCGATTCGCCGATACGCATCGTTGCCGTCCGGCGCGGCGGCGGTTTTTCTCTCGGCGGAACGATCTTGATCGATGAAAGCGTGTTCAACCGGCAAAAACTCGATTCGCAAACTGTTTTGACCATTGCCGAAGCCGTCGCAAAAATTAAATTGGGAAATGAAGTGCAAACCAACGGCGACGGTTACGGCGTGATTCGCGAAGGTTTGGCACGATATATTGCGACGCAGTTTATCGAAGGAAAATTCGGAAAGGACGTTGCCGATATGGAAAGATTGCGTCAGCGAACCGCTTATGCCGCAGTCGTGCGGCGCGACGCGCCATTGAGCACGGTTTCGCCGCTCGATGATTATTATTTCACTTCAAACGCGAATAAAGGTGCGATGATCTGGCGTTTGCTGGTGAAAAGACTCGGACAGGAAGAAGTTTTTAATGTTGTAAAGAATAATATGAAGGACGGAAGCTTGGAGCTTTCCGAGCTTCGAGCAGGTTTTGCGAGCCAAAAATCTTTTCTCGATGCCGAACTGGATCAGATCACGGAAATGGATTTGCTGGTCGGATTGCCGCAAATCGTCGGAAGCGATACAAAACTCGCTTTGCGAAACACGGGCGCGTTCGATGTGACGGTAAATATTGCCGCCACGACCGCGAACGGCGAAAAATTATCCGCACAATCTACGATTCCCGCAAAAAGTTTCGGCGAAGTCATATTTAAAACGCCGAACAAAATCGTTCGTGCCGAAATAGATTCGGACAAATTTTATCCGCAGACTGATTATGCCAACGACATCGCCCCGAAAGTCATCGATGAGAGCGACTCTTTATTATATGTAAAACGCGCTTTCGACAAACAGGATTTTGCCGTTGCCGAAAAAAATGCGCGAACCGTTTTACAAATCACGCCTTTACACGACGACGTGAGAGTTTTATTGGCGCGTTCTCTTTTGGCTCAAGGCAAAAACGCCGAAGCCGAAAAAGAATTTCGTGCGGTGTTGGAAGAAAAACTTCCGTCAGCCAGAAGTTTAGCTTGGGCAAATGTCGGTTTAGGCGAACTTGCATCGAAAAACGGACAAAATACTGCGGCGTTGAAGTTTTATGATGAAGCCGTCAGGACAAACGGCGAATACGGTGCAACGCTTGCCGCCAGACAAGGCAGAAATAAACTAAATAATAGTTTAGCTATCGATGAAAGCGTCAAAAATTATTTCGCTCAATTCGATAAAACTGCCGTTTCCAATCGAAAAGCTGAAATCGAGGCGATCATTTCATCAGGCGAAGTGTCGAAATTTGCCGCAAGTCTTTCGGGGCAAACCGAGCAATGGCAAACTCAAATCTTAAAAGTAGACAAAATCGATGCGAATAATGTTTGGGTTGAAGCTAATCTAAGCATCAAATTATTGAACCGTGACCCCGAAAGCGGAACAGCCGTTTATAGGTTGACCAGGATCGGAAATAACTGGAAGTTGAGCGGAGTCGAAATATTTGAAGTTCGTTAGTTAATATATGAGTGACGGCAAAATCACGGATGAAAT
>JAJQRF010000004.1 GCA_021228405.1 Pyrinomonadaceae bacterium | reverse complement strand
GTTTAATGCTCCACTGTTGGGGAAAACTGGCAGTTGCTTTCTTTCTACTCGTTTTCAACTACTGATTCGCATTTTAGAGTATGGGCTTGATACTTCAGAGTATGGGCGTGATACTTCGGAGTATGGCGGTTCATCCCGGGAGAGCGGATTTTCGTTCAAAGATTAATACAAATTCAACACGTTTTTGCTAAAATTCCAAAATGCGTTTGCTTAATTCTAAATCAAAAATAGTCAAAATATTTACTTGCTTTTCGTTATCCGCGCTTTTGTTTCCGGCGTTCGCGCAGACTTTGGAATTTCCCGTCAAACGGCAGGAATCAGCCGAAACGTGGCGGCGCGACGGTTTGGCGATGATCGAAAAACGCAAGAATCTGAAACTCAGAAAGGGAAAAGCGAAAAACGTGATCCTGTTTATCGGCGACGGGATGGGCGTTTCGACCCTGACGGCGGCGCGGATTCTCGAAGGGCAGCTGCGCGGCGAAAGCGGCGAGGAAAACCGTCTTTCGTTTGAAGAATTTCCGTTTTCCGCGCTGTCGAAAACCTACAGCGCAAATCAGCAAACGTCCGATTCCGCGCCGACGATGAGCGCGATCATCACGGGCGTGAAAACCGACGAAGGCGTTTTCGGCGTGAATCAAAACGTCGTGCGCGGCGATTACCGCACCGTGAAGGGAAACGAAACGAAAACTTTGCTCGAAATGGCGGAAGAAAACGGGAAATCGACGGGCGTTGTGACGACCGCGCGATTGACGCACGCCACGCCCGGCGCGTGTTACGCGCACACGGCTGACCGCGATTGGGAAGCGGACGCGGATATTCTGAACCGTTCAAAAGCCGCGTATGACGCAAAGTTTCCCGATATTGCCAGCCAATTGCTCGATTTCAAGTTCGGCGACGGTCTGGAAGTCGCCATCGGCGGCGGACGCTCGAAATTTCTGCCGAAGGATTTTGCCGACCCCGAATACGCCGACAAAAAAGGCGAACGGCTCGACGGCAGAAATCTGCCCGAAGAATGGACGCGCAAATATAAAGATGCGGCTTACGTCTGGAACAGACAGCAATTCGACGCAATCGACACGAAGAAAACGAAGCATCTTTTGGGACTTTTCGAGCGTTCGCATTTGCAGTATGAGGTTGACCGCAAAAACGACAAAGCGGGCGAACCGAGCCTTTCGGAAATGACGAGCAAATCGATCGACGTTTTGAGCAACAATAAAAAAGGCTATTTTCTGATGGTCGAAGGCGGCAGGGTCGATCACGCGCACCACGACGGAAACGCGTATCGTGCGCTGACCGATGCCGTCGAACTTTCAAACGCCGTCCGCACCGCCGTTTCAAAAGTAAATCTGGATGAAACTTTGATTATCGTGACCGCCGATCATTCGCACACTTTCACGATCGCGGGTTATCCGGCGCGCGGAAACAATATTTTAGGACTCGTCCGCGAAGTTGACGAAAACGGGAACGTCGAAAAAAGCCCGCACACCGACGGCGGCGGACAGCCTTACACGACGCTCGGCTACGCGAACGGCAAAGGCTATCGCAAAGGAACGCGCCCGACGCTGACCGACGAAGAAGTTCTCAATCCCGATTACAAACAGGAAGTGACCGTGCCGCTTGCCGCCGAAACGCACGGCGGCGAAGACGTGGCGATCTTTGCAACAGGCGTAAATGCTCATCTGATCGGCGGTTCGATGGAAGAAAACTGGATTTTCTACGTGATGCAGGACGCGTTCAGATTTAAGAAATAGGAAATGATCCACAGATGAACACAGATAAACTCAGATGACTTAAGAAAAAATCAGATATTTCTTAATTCCGGTAAAGTATTAAATTTATCAGTGTGAATCCGTGTTCATCTGTGGATAAATAAATATGAAAATAGTTTTTATGGGAACTCCGCAGGCGGCGGTTCCGAGTTTGGAAAGAATTTTAGCGGACGGTCACGAAGTCGTCGCGGTTTACACACAGCCCGACCGACCGGCGGGACGCGGAAATAAATTGACCGCGCCGCCCGTCAAAGAAACTGCATTAAAGCATAATTTGCAGGTTTTTCAGCCCGTCAAGATAAAAACGCCCGAAGCGTCGGAGCTTTTCAAATCGCACAATGCCGACATTGCGGTGGTCGTCGCTTACGGTCGGATTTTACCGCTTTCGTTCCTCGAAGCGTTTCCGAAAGGTGCGGTCAACGTGCATTTTTCACTGCTTCCGAAATATCGCGGCGCGGCTCCGGTTAATTGGGCAATTGTGAACGGTGAGGAAAAAACGGGCGTAACGACGATGAAAATGGATGTCGGTTTGGACACGGGCGACGTTTTGCTCGTTTCGGAAACCGAAATCGGCGCACAGGAAAATGCGGTCGAATTGATGGAAAGGCTTTCCATTTCAGGTGCGGAATTGCTTTCCGAAACGCTCGAAAAATTCGATGAATTAACGCCCAAACCGCAAAATCACGACGAAGCGACATTTGCGCCGATTATGAAAAAAGACGACGGCAAGATCGATTGGAATCTATCGGCAAAGGAAATCGGCAATCGGGTGCGCGGTTTTCAGCCGTTTCCGACGAGTTTTTCTTTTTACAACGGAAACAAATTAACCGTCTGGAACGCGGAAGTTTCGGATTCCGAACGCGGCGATGTGCCGAACGGCTCGGTTCTTCACGCGAAGGGCTTTTTACTCGTCGCTTGTGGTGAAAATTCGGTTTTGAAGATCAACGAACTTCAATTACAGGGGAAAAATCGGATGCAGACGCGCGATTTTCTGAACGGCGTGAAACTTCAAATCGGCGAGCAATTAGGGTAAAATGTTTGGTTTTGCGAGCTGTATCAAAAATGTCCGATAAGAATATTCAAATCATAACGTTCTACGAATTCAAGAAACTGGAAAATTTGCCGGAAATCAAAGCGAAACTGAAATCGGCAATGGACGAACTTTCGATCAAAGGCACGATTTTGATCGCCGAAGAAGGTTATAATTCGACGATTTCAGGCTTGCCCGAAGATATTCTGAAATTTGTCGAAGTTCTCGAAAACGCGTTCGATACGAAACTGACTTATAAAACTTCATATTTCGCCGAACGCCCGTTTTTGAAGGCGAAAGTCCGCATCAAACAGGAAATCGTTTCGCTTCGTCATCCCGTCAAGATCGAAAAAGGAATCGGAACGCACACGAAGCCGGGCGATTGGAACAAAATAATTTCCGACAAGGACACGATCATTTTGGACACGCGCAACGATTACGAGATCGAACTCGGAACATTTAAAGGCGCGATCAATCCGCAGATCGAAAAATTCAGCGATCTGACCGATTTTGTGAGGGAAAACTTCGACCCGAATGAACATAAAAAGATCGCAATGTTCTGCACGGGCGGCATTCGCTGTGAAAAATTTGCGCCGTTGATGGTCGAAATGGGATTTGAAAACGTATATCAACTCGAAGGCGGAATTTTGAAATATCTGGAAGAAACGCCCGATGAAGAATCGCTCTGGGAAGGCGAATGTTTCGTTTTCGATGACCGCATCGCGGTCGATAAAAATCTCGAAGGCGGAAAAACTATCGATAATCGCCCGTTGACCGTAAATCCGCCGCAGAAGAAAGTGAAGAAATAATTTGTCCACAGATGAACAAGGATGGACTCGGATAAGAAATTTTATAGAATCTATGTTCATCTGTGGACAAGTGTTTTATTAAGTTATGAAAATATCACCGGCGCGAATCGCGGCTTTTGAAATTCTGACCAAGATCGAAACGGAAAAAGCGTTTTCATCGGTGCTTTTGCCGCTTTACGAAGAAAAACTGGAGCAGATAGATCGCGGTTTATGTCACGAGATCACGCTCGGAGTTTTACGAAAACGGATTTATCTGGATAAACTGATCGAAAAACTGACGAACGGAAAAAAGATCGATTCGGCGGTCAAAACAATTATACGAATCGCGCTTTATCAACTACAATTTCTCGACAAGATTCCGGCTCACGCGGCGATAAACGATGCCGTGAACCTCACACAGAGAGCGAAAAAAACTTCGGCAAAAGGATTTGTGAATGCAGTTTTGCGCAGATTTACGCGTGAAAAGCCCGAATTGAATTTTAACGATGAAGTAGAACGAATTTCAGTTGAAACTTCGCATCCGCGTTGGTTGGTAGAAAAGTGGATTTTAGAGTTCGGCATTGCGGAAACCGAAAGATTGGCAATTGCGAACAATGAAACGCCGAAATTGGATTTTCGGTTTACGGCAAAAACGACCGAAGCCGTCAAAAAATCGCTCGAAAATAAATCAATTGAAAACGAAAAAAGTTTTCTGCGCGAATTAGCCGAAAACGGGAAGATTTATTTTCAGGAAAAAGCCTCGCAACTGGTCGCCGAAGTTGTCGGGTTAAAAGAAAACGAATCGTATTTCGACGTTTGCTGTGCGCCGGGAAGCAAGTTTTCGTTTGTCAATTATTTATCGAAAACAAAGGATAAGTTGTTTGTCGGCGGCGATTTATACGAACAGAGATTGAAAACGGTCAGAAGAATCTGCGAAAACGTCGGCGCGAAAAATTATTCGCTGTTGGCTTACGACGCGGAGAAATTTTTGCCGTTTGCCGATGAAATTTTCGATGCCGTTTTGCTCGATGCGCCGTGCTCGGGAACGGGAACGATCCGGCATAATCCCGAAATCCGATATTTTCTGGCAGAAAAAGACATTGCCGAATTATCTTTGAAACAACGCGCCATTCTGCAAAACGCATCAAAGCTAGTCAAACACGGCGGAAGATTGATCTATTCGACCTGTTCGCTCGAATCAGAAGAAAACGAAAAAATTTGCAAAGAATTTTTGGCGGAAAACGATGCTTTTTATCAGGTCAGACCAAATGTTTCGGAAAACTTCCTTACCGAAGAAGGCTTTGCGCGGACTTTTCCGCAGAGAGATAAAATGGACGGATTTTTCATTGCCGAATTTGCAAAGAAGTAGTTTTCTGATAAGTTTTTATAGTCGTTTCACTCGTTTGTTTCAGCAAAAAATGTTAGACTTTCGTTTTATTTTTGGAGTTCATCAAAAGTGGGTTTAATTAAATCAGGATTTTCAGCGATCGGTAAACTGTTTATCGTCATTGCTCTGGCGGGAACGTTTCTTGTCGGTATGGGCGGCGTTGTTTATATGTCTTTGCAGGGGCAGGAGATAAAGGTTCCTGAGATTACCGGGAAGGATTTCGTCGAAAGCGAAAAGGAACTGGCTTCGCTCGGTTTGAAGATCAAACGGCGCGCCGACCGATACAGCACCGAAAAACCCAATACGATCCTGGAACAGCTTCCGAAACCCGGCGAAACCGTCAAAACGGGACAAATGATTCTGGTTGTGACGAGCAAAACCAACCCCGAAGGACAGGAAGAACCGACGACGATCAAAAAATCCAACGAAGAGGACGATACGGACGTGATCGAGGATATGATCTCGGACAAGCCGAAAAAGACGAATAAAAACACGAACACCAACTCCAATAAAAAGAAAGCGGACACGAAGCGCGACGTGATCGGAAATAAATCCAATTCAAACAGCAACAGCAGTCCGGCTGGAAATTCCGATTCCGGCACATCGGGAAATTCCACCGATAAGGGAAACAAAAATACGGGTTCGACAACGACGACCACAAAAACTCCTGCTCCGCCGACAGTTACAAAGACCCCGACGGGCGGCGATGTGCGACCGCGAACGACACCGAAACCGTAGGTTTAAGCAACCGGAGAGATTGTTTTGGCAACAAAGTTAAAGGAAAAAAATCAAGCAATGTTTGAAATAGCACCCTCGATTCTTTCGGCTGATTTTACGCGTTTGGGCAAAGAGATTGCGGAGATCGAGAAAGGCGGCGCAACGGTTTTACATTTCGACGTGATGGACGGCAGGTTCGTGCCGAATCTGACGGTCGGAATTCCGGTTCTGAAATCGGTCAGAAAATTTACGAAAATGACGATCGATTGTCATTTAATGATCGTCGAACCGAGCAAATACGCAGTCGAATTTGTCAAAGCGGGAGCCGATATGGTTTCGGTTCACGTCGAAGCCGACGTTCATCTGCAAAGAACTCTGATGGCGATTCGGGAAGCCGGCGGAAAAGCGGGAATTGCGATAAATCCCGCAACACCGTTGATTGCTCTGGAAGAAGCTCTGCCCTATGCGGATTTTATTTTATTGATGTCGGTTAATCCGGGTTTCGGCGGACAAAAATTTATTCCTACTTCGCTCGACAAATTAAAGCGTTTGAGAAGAATGATCGATGAACGCGGACTTTCGACGCGAATCGAGATCGACGGCGGGATCGATGCCGCGAATATTCACGAAATAGTCGAAGCCGGAGCGGAAATAATCGTGGCGGGTTCGGCGGTTTTCGGCGGCGGTAAACCTGCCGAAGCGGTTACTGAATTGCTTGAAAAAGGAACTGTCTGGGCTTAAAAGTTTATTACCCGATCGTTCAAAAAAATCTAAATTGCGATCTATAAATTTGAGGTTTTATGTTGTTAGGAAAAAATAAATTGGTTTTCTTTATTTTGCTGGCATTGCTGGGTTCGACGTTTGTTGTTTCGGCACAGCAAAAATCGAGCGACGGAACGCCTTCGCAGCGTTTGGAAGTCATCAAGACGAAACTCGAACAGCTTCGCCGTTCGCTGAACAGTGCGGCTTCGGTTTTGAAGGAAGAAAACAAGGAAGATAAATCGAAAAAAGACGATAAAAGCGATTTAAATACTCCGCTCGGCAGATTGCGCGGTTTGGAGAAGGAAGCCTCGACGCTTCAATCGGACATCAATAGCCTGAGAGGTAAAATCGACCGCTCCGAAAAATATGAAATGTCCGACATCGAACAATACGAAGAAGCGACCGCCGAACTGTTGAAGCGTGCTGATACGGCTTTGGTCGAAACGGCTTCGGCGCGTGCAAACCCGACTTCGGAGGTCGGAAAAGAGCGCGAGATAAAGAAAAAGAAAAAGTTTCTCGGCATCTTCGGCGGCGGCGGTAATGATGAATACGACGAATTGATCGGAACCGTTACGCCCGGACGCGATAAGGAACTTTTCATCGTGGCGACGCGCGAAATCCGCAAAAGCCGTTACGATGTCGGTCGTCTTTTATTCCAAACCATCATCACGACCTATCCCGATTCGCCCTATCTGCCGATGGCAAAACTCGCGGTTGCCGATTCGTTCTATCTCGAAGGCGGTTCGAGTTCGCTGATTCAAGCCGCCGGAGCTTATCAGGATTGGCTGACATTTTTCCCGACGCATCCGCTTGCCGACCGCGTTTTATTGAAGATCGCCGAATCGCAAATGCGTCAGATCGGCTTGCCCGACCGCGATTCGACACGCGCTAAAGTTGCCGAACAGCGTTTGAAGGCATTGCTTCAGCAATACCCGAACTCACTCTTTAAAAAAGATGTCGAGGAAAGATTAACGCAGGTGCAGGACAATCTCGGACTTCATAATCTGTATATTGCAAATTACTATTATTCGCTTTCGGTTGACCAGAAAAAAGGCGGTTTGAAGGGCGCGCAATCGCGTTATCGTGAAATTTTAGATAAATATCCGAATTTCAATTTTATGGACGAAGCCCTTTTCAAACTTGCGATCACCTATCTCGAAGAAGAAGAAACCGACGAAGCCGCCAAGTATTTTCAGCGCATCGTCCGCGATTATCCGAACAGCGAATATCTGGAAAAATCGAAACAGCAACTCGAACTGCTCGGCGCGGAGATTCCTGCGGCAAATCCCGAAAGAGCGAAGGTTTTACCGCCCGAAGACGTTTCATTCATTCAAAACTTCAAGCGTCAGCTTTTCGGAATTTATCCGATGACGATCGATAAAGACGGCGTTTTGATGACGAAGGATTTCGATAAGGAAAAATTTGAGCTTATCGACCAAGTAATTAAGAATGAAGGAACGCTCGATTCGTCGCAAATTCCGAAGGCTTTGACCACGATCATTTCCCAAAAACAGCCTTCGCCCACGGAAACAAAGCCCGAACAAAAATAACACCGATGACGGAAATCTCCGCCGAAACCAGAGTCGAACTTGAAAAGCGGTATCGAACAGCCGCTTTTCTCATTTTCGCGCAGATCGCATCGCTTTTAATACTCGTTGTGTTAGCATTTGTATTGGTAAAACCCGAAAACGGCGGGCAGACTTCAGACAGCACGCGATGGATGCTCTGGGTTGCCGCTTTATTTGCCGCACTCAGTTCCTTTATTATCCGCCGGATGCTTTACCGTTGGGATCGTCTGCGCGATCTTTCCTTGTTGCAAGGCATTTCGGCGTTGATAAAAACGCTTTCGGTAAATTCGATTATTTTGGCATCGATGGCGGAAATTGTTGCCTTGGTCGGATTTGTCATCTCGATCTTGACAGGCGATGCCTTTGAAATGGTGCGTGCGGCGGTTATCGCGCTGGTCGTGTTTATAATCAATTTCCCGAGAAAATCGATCTGGGAAAAAATCGTGAAAAATTTGGAGAATGTTTAGGAGTTTTTATGAAGTTTGAGAAAATCGCCCTGATTTTTACCTTGTCCCTTACCGGAATAACTACCGTTTCCGCGCAAAATGCACCTTCGCCGCAGTTTCCTTTACCATCTCCGACACCTAAGCTCTCAAGCGTGCTTGCCCAGAATCTTGAATCTTCACGGCAAACCGAAATTTCACGCGAAAGACGTGAACAGGCACTTGCAAAATTGCTTGAAGGTCAGAGATATATTTGGAGTTCGAGCCGGATGCGTTCGCAAATGGGGGGTTCGAGCACGGCAAGACTGGCAAGACAGGCTTTGCAGAAAGCCGTCGAACTCGATCCGACGCTTGCCGAAGGATACACGGCATTGGCTGAACTTTCCATCAGCGCGCCGCCGAACGATATTGAAGAAGCGATCTTACTTGCCAACATTTCGATTAAGCTGAACCCGCGAAATTTCGGAGCCCATCGTATCTTAGCGCGGCTTTACACCTTCAAAAGCCGTCTGAATGACGGCGTATTGGACAAAACCTTTGCCGAAAAAGCGATCAACTCCTGGAAGGAAATTGCCAAACTCGACCCGCGCAATGCCGAAGCCTGGGCGTTTCTGAGCGAATATTATTCACAGACGAATAAGCCCGAAGAACAAATCGACGCGCTCAGAAGATGGGTTTCGTCAGCAACTCCGATCGAAACCCAATTTTATCGCCGCGTGATGGGCGGCGACGGAAATCTTACGCCTGATAGCGCGACCTTGAAACTCGGAAACGCGCTCTTAAAATCAGGGAAAAATAAAGAGGCTCTCGAACTTTTCAGTCAGGTTGTGGCGGACGATCCGGAAAATAACGAAGCGATCGAGAATCTGCGCGAAGCCGTCAATTCGGTCGATTCAAATTCAGCCGCACTAGCGGTCGAATCTCTGCGTCAGGCGGTTTTTGCAAACCCGACCAATCTGACTTTGATCACGTTTTTGGCGGAAGTTCAGACGAGAGCCGGAAAGATCGACGATGCCGCCAAAGTTTTGCGCGATTCTTCGACGCGTTTGGCACCGAGCGATAAATTTGCGGCGGCGAGCTTGCAGATCGCTTTGGGCGATATTTTCGTCAAGGCAAAAAGAGTTGACGATGCGGTTAACGCTTATCAAACCGCATTGAAAGTTCGCGGCATCGAAGAAATGGAACCTGTAGCGGACAGCGACCGCGATTTCACCATCGGGGTTTTCGAGAAAATAATTCAAACCTACAAAAATGCCAATCGTCCGACCGATGCTAAGGCGGCTATCGAAAAAGCACGGCAATTGCTCGGGAAAGACGATCTTTTTGCCGATCGGCAGATGATTTCCTTTTACCGTGAATCGGGAAAAAAGTCGGAAGCTTTGGAAACGGTTAGGAGCGTCAGGAAACGTTATCCTGACGATTATTTTTTTCTGCGGCTTGAAGCACAGCTTTTGACCGAAAACGGAAAAGTCGACGAGGGCGTTTCGCTCATCAAAAATCTGATCGAAAAAAAAAAGATTAAAACCGCCGCAAACGACAATCAAAACACCGAAATAGACAGTGCACCGATCCTCGTCACGTCGCCGATGTATGACGATTTCAACAATTACATCTATATTTCCACTCTTTACAGCGAAGCGAATCGCGGCAAGGAAGCCATCGATTCAGCCAATCAAGCCTATAATTCGGCACAGGGTACCGAAAGAAAATTAATGGCGCGGCTGGTTCTGGCAAGTGCGTATCAGATGTCGGGCGACTTTAAATCAGCCGAAGACACGCTCCGCCAGATTCTCAAGGAATCTCCCGATAATCCGAACGCTTTGAACAATTTAGGTTATTTTCTGGTGGAAAGAAACGTGAAATTGGAAGAAGCGGTGACGCTTATTAAAAGAGCTTTGAAGATCGATCCGACAAACCCCAATTATCTCGACAGTCTGGGTTGGGCTTACTTCAAACTCGAAAATTTTCCCGAAGCCGAAAAATTTCTGCTCGAAGCCGCGATGTATGATTCCGGCTCGGCGACGATTCAGGAACACATCGGCGACGTTTACCAGAAGATCGGGAAACAGGAGCAAGCTAAAACGGCTTGGCAAAAGGCATTTAACCTTGCCTCTGAAAAAAGCACACTCGAACGCTTGAAAGAAAAATTGAAACAGAAAAAATAGAACATACGGAGTTGTAAAAAATGAAAAAGCGCGGGTGAATCCACCCGCGCTTTTTCATTCGATCAACAATTAATTACTTTTCAGGACTTGGTGAAGGCTCGGGAGTTTCACCGCGTTTCTTGAGCTTGGGCGGACCGTCCGAAGACGAATCACTGCTCGAACTGCTCGAATCGCTTGCCTCATCGGTCGGCGCGTCGGGTTGACGTTTTTTCAAAGTCGGTCTGCCGGGTTCGCCTTCATCGATGTCACCGGTCACGCCTGCTTTCGCGTTCGTGATGCGAAGCAGATGACTTTTGACACGCTGAAATTCGGAAGTGCTGATAACGTATTCCTCTTTTTCACGAAAACGCGCAACTAAAGCCAAACTCGTATCGCGGCGTTCGAGCGATTGCGGGTGCGATGAAAACAATTTTGCCAGAGTGCCGGGCTTTTTCCTGTTCTGCGAAGCGAGTTTTTCAAACATTGTCGCCATTGCCGTCGGGTCATAGCCCGAAGCATAAAGATATTGAACGCCCAATCTGTCGGCTTCTTCTTCTGCTCCGCGCGAGAATTTGAAGAAACTGAGCATCTGCGCCATCCCGCCCGCATTTTGTGCGATCGTGCTGGCGATGCCGCCGCCGAAGATGATCGTGCCGAGCAAGCCGTATTGGATCGCCTGCATTTTTCCTTGATTTTCCATCGCGTGACGGGCGGCGACGTGCGCGATCTCGTGCGCCATCACTCCGGCAAGCTCGGCTTCATTGTCGGCGGCTAAGATCAAACCTTTGTTGACGTAGAAAAAACCGCCCGGCAGCGCGAAAGCATTTACCTCGTCGCTGTCGATGACTTTGATCGTAAAAGGAATTTTCGCATCCGAATGAAGCACGACGTTTTGACCGACGCGATTGATGTATTCGGTAATCATCGGGTCTTCAACAAGTTTCGCTTGCTGTTCGACTTCGAGCGAAAGCTGTCTGCCGATTGCCACTTCCTTTTCCTGCGAACCGCCGAGCCAGCCGAAAAACTTATCCGAACCGCCGTTGATCTTGCGTTTGCCGATCATATCGGGATTTTCCTTTTCCGATAAAGGCGCATTCGGATTGGTCTGAGTTTGGCTGACCGCCTTATCGTCTTTTTGATTTTTTGCCTCTTTCGATTTTTTCGCTTTCTTATCTTGTTTTTGTTCAGTCGTTTTCGCGGCTTCCGTCGATTGCGCCGACGCGCTGACCGGGAAAAATGCGACTGCGCCGAACCAAACTGCCGAAAGCAACATAAACGCACTTAATTTACGAACCGGAGAATTTTGCATACTTTGCCTCCAAAAATCCTTGCTTGGATAGTTAATTTTAATTGTATTTTCACCTTTAAGCAACGATTTTTTGATGCCGAAATCGGCGAAAAAGTTGCGGCTCGGCGCAAAAAACGAAAATTATTTTCCCGGATTTGAAAATTTTCCGCGAAAAGTGTTTTTTTTAGCTGAAAAAATTGGTAAAGTATAAATGAAAGCTGAACCTTTCAGCCTTAATTCTTTCAAATCCCAAATCTTCAAAGCTCAAATCAAACGCTGAAAATTTAACGGTCGAAGATCAATTCCGAAAATCAATGAAACGCATTCAGGAAAAAGTAAAAGACATTGTCGAAGTTCGTTCATACGAAAGCATTTCGGATTTTTTGTTAAATCCGTCGCAGACGCTTTCAAAATACCATTTTACCGATATGACATCGGATTTGATGGCGAAATGGCTCGACAATATTACCAACGTTCAATTCCAAAACGGCGCGGCAAATGCGCTGGCGGGTTATCGCGGGGTCGGTAAAAGCCATTTTCTGGCGACGCTCGGCGCAATTGTTTCACAACCCGAACTGCGTTCGCGCATCACGGATTCGCACGTTTCGACCAACGCACAAAGATTAAAACGCCGCCGTCACCCGGTCGCGTTCGTCAAACGCGGTTTGGAAGAAACGCTTTTGCACGAATTGAAGGCGGCAGTTGCCGAAGCCTTTGAAGTTGACGGCAACGTTCTGCGCGAATCGGTCTTTGAAATCCTGCATTTCGCGGCGAAAAGTTCGGGCGATCTGCCGTTCGTTTTGCTGATCGATACGGCTCTGGAAAGAAGCTCGAGAGTTTTGCGCGACGACGGAATGCTGCTCGGCGAAATCGCGGAAGTCGCGAAACAACTCAATATTTTCGTCGGAGTTGCGCTGGACGACGATATTTCGGGCGCGGACGGCGTAAATTCGGCGATTGCGCGGAGTTATAAGATCGATTATCTCGATCAGGAACATCTTTACCGCATCGTGGATACGCACGTTTTCCCGAAACAGCGGCAAATGTCTTCGGTCTTGAACGAGATTTATCAGTATTTTCGTTCGGTTTTGCCGAGTTTTCGTTGGAGCGAACAGCGTTTTTCCGCCCTTTATCCGCTTCATCCCGTCACGCTCGAAATTACGCCTTTCGTGCGGCTTTATTCGCCCGAATTCGCTCTGCTCGGTTTTGCGTCCGAAACGGGCAAGAAAATTCAGGGTCGTCCGGCAAATTCTTTGATCGCTCTGGACGAAGTTTTCGACAGTGTCGAAAGCACTCTGCGAAAGGTCGAAGATTTAAGGGAAGCATTCGCGACTTACGATAAACTGAATTCGGAAGTGATCGGGAAAATCCCGATTATGCAAAGACTTCAGGCAAAATTGATCCTGAAAGCATTGTTTCTATTATCGCTTGACGGCGACGGCACGACGGCAAACGAAATTTGTGCGGCAATGCTGATCTTCGATGAGGTCGAACCGCAGAAAGCCGTCAAAACGGTCGAAGAATTGATCGAATCCTTCGTTTCCATTCTGCCTTTTGAAGTTTTAAAGACCGCCGCAGAAGGACGCGAAACGCGTTACAGTTTTAAGGTCAGCGTTAAGGAAAATCTGCACAACGCGCTTGCCGAGGCTTCAAAGGAAGTTCCTTCGGACGTGGTGACGAAAATTTTCCGGCGCATTGCCCGCGATAAATTCATCGATTGGACGCTTGCCGAAGAAGCGGACGAAAATTCAGCCGAATGGATGGATTGTCAATTGATCTGGCGCGGCGGGCAACGGCGCGGACGCGTTCACTGGGATTTGGAAGGTAAAAATATCGCCGCTTCCGTTTCTCCGCAAAATTCCGAAGTCGTCGATTGGGAATTGTTCATCAATCGGCAAGATACGGCTCTCGAATCGATCGTCGATCAAAACGAAACGCCGCGTGTTTTCTGGCAGCCAGCCGAACTTCGTAAAGACGAAATCGACACAATCCTACGTTATTACGTTTTGCAAACGCGGAGCGACCTGCGCGAGGAATACGGTGAACAGTTTCGGGCGGCTTCGCATACGCACACGGTTGCGGTCGAAAAAATCTGGAATCGCGTCTTTCTTTACGACGCGAAACTCGTTATCGACGGTTTCGATTACAATTTCACCGAAGAAGCACGCGTGGCGACGAATTTATCGGAAATGTTTTCGTCGATGCTCGAACCGTTGTTTGAAACGCGTTTCCCGATGCACCCGTATTTTGCGAAAACACTCGGAATGACGGAGGTTTCGACGCTCGTTAACGATCTTTTCAGCGGTGCGCGGCAAAATCTCGAAGAAGTTCAGGGGTTGGCGGAAACCTTTGCTTTACCGCTCGGTCTCGTGACTTTGAAGGGCGATTCCTACGTTCTCGAAACCGAGGAAAATCTGCTCAATCTTCAGCTCGCGAAAGAAGTTTTGAACCTGGTGAACGAAAGCGGTTCCGATATGGTTTCGCTGAAAAACGTTTACCGCCAACTCAAAAAAGCACCGAACGGGCTTGTCCGCGAAGCTCAACATCTGATCCTGACCGCGCTTGTTGCACAGCGGCAGATCGAATTCGTCACGACCAAAGGCGACCGTATCAATCGGCGTTCGCTCGACCTGAAGATCATCTGGCACGACATCGAGGGAATTGCCCGCCCGATTGGAATGGCGTATTCGAGCGAACGCCTGACGAATTGGGCGAAAACGTTGACGGGCGCGGACAATTTTACGACGATCGAAAACCCCGAAGACCGCGAAGCGATTCGCAAGGCTTTTCAGCATTGGCTGGCTGATTGGAAATCGGCGCGGGTTTTGGAACGTTTCAACGATCTGCCCGACGAAATTCTGAACACGAAGATTTGGCGCGTGGCGATTCACGCCAGAAAAACGTTCGGTTCGGTCGCGGAAACCGCAAAATCCGTTCTGGACGAAGCCATTTCGCTTGATGAAGGTTTGCACCGCATCGCCGATGCGTTTTCGGATTCCGAGCAGGAATTTTTCCAGTGCACGCAAAATCTCGTGGTAATGGAAGATTTCATTTCCGGCGCGGCAAAACGCGAGGAAATCTGGGCTTATCTGGCGGTTTGCGAACCGACGCAGGATGAAACCGTCGAAAATACGCGTGAAAACTTACTGCGGTTGATCGAAGAAAGTTATCTCGAACCGAGCGAATTGAAAAATCGTGAAATGAATGAAGTCTGGGAAGGTTTCAAACGTTCGTTCACCGATTATTTCGGTTACAAGCACGACACCGTAATGAAATCGCACGAGCTTCTTGCAAAATTCGACGACATTATGCGGAGCGACGAATGGTGGGAATTTGAAAATCTTTCCAGGATCAGCGTTTTTCAGCAAAGCTACCGCAAGGAAGCAAACGCGATAGTTCAGCGTTTGAAGCAACTCGATTGCCGTTACAACGTGCGCGAAATGCTCAAAACGCATCCGTTTTGCGCTTGTTCGTTCAATCTTTCGCAGAGCGACGAATGGGAAAAACTGCCGCAAACGTTGTGGGAAACGCTCAATCGCGGGCGCATCAGCTATCGAAAAAGCCTGTTGATGCTGCGTGAAACCATTACGCCGTTGATCGATCAGTTCGTGTCGAATAACAGTATCGATACGGAAGTTGTTGCCGCCGCGACTTCGCTCAAGCAGATTTTGTCGGAAACGCGCGAACTGAAAATCATCTCGAACGGCGAGTTGATGATCTTACAGCGGATTTTCTCGATTCTGCCGGTCACACCGATGCTGAATTTGAAAATGCCCGTTTCGGCTGATTTCCAAAGCCGCGAAGAGTTGCGCAAAAAGGTTAACCAATGGCTCGACGATCTGCCGGACGAACCTGTCTTGATTAAAATCTGACCACGCTTTTTCTTCGGAATCGCGTTCAGAGTGCATTCTTTAGAAGGCTTTTCGCTGAGTAATCACAGCCTGAAGGCGGGACTTTGAACTGTGATATTTTTTCCGCAACGCTTTTACTTTGCTACGTATTCGGTTCCGGCTGTTGTATATTTTTGAAATGAAAACAGTTTCGATCATCGGAATCGGCAGGGTCGGCGGCGCGTTGGCTTTGGCACTTGACGGGAAAAATTACAAAATCGAAAACCTGGTCGCGCGAACGACCGAAAATGCCGAAAAGGTTTACGAATCATTAATTTCAAAACCGAAAATTTCGAGTTTGGAAAGTTTGAATGAGATAAATTCGGACATCGTTTTCATCACGACGCAGGATTCGGAAATTTCCGGGATTGCGAAAATCCTGAGCGCGAAAGTTTCGGAAAATTCGATCATCTTTCACACGAGCGGCGCATTATCGTCGGAAATATTAAAGAATTTGACTGAAAATGCGGTCGGTTCCTTACATCCTTTGGTTTCGATCAGCAATTCGTTTTTGGGCAAAGAGCGTTTTATGGACGCTTTTTTTTGCATCGAAGGCGACGAAAAAGCCGTCGAAACAGCCGAAAAAATCGTCGTGGATTTGAATGGAAGATCGTTTTCGATCGAATCGAAATATAAAACGCTTTATCACGCGGCGGCGGTCACGGCGTGCGGACATCTGGTTGCGACGATCGATGCGGCAATCGAAATGATGGAAAAATGCGGACTTGAACAGGCGAAAGCACAAAAGATTTTGCTTCCGCTCATCAAGAGCACCGTCGAAAATCTCGAAACGCAAAACACGGCTGAGGCACTGACGGGAACTTTTGCCCGTGCCGATGCGGAAACCTTTGAAAAACACCGCGCAAGCATCAGGGAAAATCTGACTGACGAGATTATGGAAATTTATTTATTGCTCGGAATGCGCTCGCTCAAACTCGCCGAACGCCAAAATGCAGACCGTGAAAGGGTTGAAAAAATGCGCAAAAAGATTTTGTTAGCGAAAAGCGAACTCAAATGTTAAAATTATCTCATACGAAAGTTCAGCTAACTTTATGGCGAAAAAAAAGGAAGAATTCAAAAAGGAAAAGGAAATTTTTCTTGAACATATTCAAAAATCTGGTTTGCGGAAAACGGCTCAAAGAGATTTGATTCTCGAAATTTTCCTCAAAACGGAAGATCATCTGACCAGCGAAGACCTCTATTGGCTGGTGCAGAAACAAGACCCGACGGTCGGACACACGACCGTTTACCGAACGCTTAAACTCCTGACGGAAGCAGGTTTAGCCCGCGAAGTCCGTTTCGGCGACAACAAAACCTATTACGAACATCACTACGATCACGAGCATCACGATCATATGATCTGCACGAATTGCGGAAAGGTCATCGAGTTTTTCTCGCCCGAGATCGAAGCGATGCAGGACGAAGCGGCGGAAAAATTCGGCTTTGTGCCGACGCATCACAGTTTGCGGATTTGGGGATTTTGTTCCGATTGCCAACACGAATTGCCCGATCAGCATCAAACAGTTTCATCCGGCGCACAGCCGCGGGTTCGCGTGAAATCCGTGATGGAAGGTTAATTTTTTTATATTTTAGAAGTCTTAATAAATTCAGTAATAAAATGGAAGCAGAATTAAAATTTGAACGAGAAGAAACAGAAGGCGTTGCCGTTGTCGGCACATATTTGATCGATGCTTCGCGTCGTTTGGGCGTGGACATTCCAGCCGAATGCGGAAGATTGGGACTTTGCGACTCGTGCGCCTGCACGATTACCAAAGGCGCGGAATTTCTGACCGCACCGACCAAAGCCGAAAAGGAAAAATTATCCGGGGAACGTCGGCAAAACGGCGAACGCCTTGCTTGCCAGGCAAAAGTCGAAAGCGAAGGCGAGATAGCTATTTTAACGCCGGAGAAAAAGGAAGAAACAAAGGTCGATAAAGCCGAAGAATACCGCAACGAATTTGCCGATCTGCCGCTGGAAGAAAAAATCTCGCAACTCGTCAAATTAGAAGCCATCACGCTTGGCGAAACCTTTAATTTTATTTTGAATTCGCCGTATAAAATTGTCGGGTTGGGAATGGATATTCTGGCGCAGTTCGGGTTAAAGCTCGAAGACGAAGCCAAAAAAGCGACGCGTCCCGAGGAACATCACGAACCGTCTGCCGGAGCTGAAACGGTTGCGGCTGAAAATGCCGAACAATCCGATCTGGAAACGCCGATCCCGGCTGATGAATCGGAAAGTAATGCGATCGTTGAAGAAACGGCAAGCGAGCCTGAAGTTGCCGAAATTGTCGATGAAAACAACGAGGAACAGCCCGCAGCCGGAAAGGATAAAACAGCGGAACAATTTTAGAGTTTTTATAAAATTTTGAGCGATAACAAGTTACAAAGACAAGTTTCGGGCAATAACAGCCTGAAAGAAAAAGGGCAATACGTTTTGGCGTTCGGTGTGATCGCAATGATGTTGCTGGTCGCGCAGTTTCCTTTATTTGTGGTAATTTTCTTCGGGATTTTTGCTTATTTTTTGTGGAAGATGTTTTCAATGCCTTCGCGCAACGAAACGCGTGAAATATTTGAATTCTATCTTTCCGCCAACGACGTTCTGCGTGACGACGAACGCCGCTGGTTCGGATTTGAATTACAGGAAATCATCAATCGCGGCGAAAATATTCTGCAAACGATGAACGGCGCGCCGCCGCTTGTTTATTTCACGCTCGGCGCGCTTTATCACAAGATCGGCGACCATAAAACGGCGGTCAATCATCTGGCGTATGTCATCGAAAACGAAAATTCCGATGAATCGACTTACGCTTATCCATCGCCCGAATTGAGAAATTACGTGAAGGTTTTACGAAAGATCGAACGCGAACCCGCCGAAGCTCCGCTGACTTCGACGGCGATCCGTGCGCTCGAACGCGCCAGAAGAAACCGCGGCAAATCATTGCTCGCGGAAAGCCGTAAAGTCATTGAAGAACAAAATCTTAAGATCGAAGCCGCCGCTCTCGAACGCGAAAAAAGTCGTGCGGAGTTGGCGGAAAAAGACAAGGATTCGATGTTGCTGAAATCCGTTACCAACGAAGCATTGGATAAATATTCGGAAGCGATGAATGAAAAGCCGGAAACTATTTATCCGAAGGAAATAAGAACCGTCAAACCGAAGGAAACGCGCGAGAAGAAGAAAAAAGACGAAAATCCTTTTGCGAATCGCAAACCGATCTCCGAGGTTTTGCAGGAAATCTATGACAAAAACGTCTGATAAGAGTTCTTGAGGCGGATGATTTATCAAAAAAAAGCACCGAAAAAATCGGTGCCTTTTTGTTTTTATCACGATAAAATAAATCAATCTTCCAGACCGAAAAACTTTCTGATCGAGCCGAAAACACTTTTCGCTTTTTCGGCTTCGATAATGTTTGACGGCGCATTTTCCGTTTTCAAAAGTTGTTGGCGTTGGTCGATGATAGCGCAGATCGACGAAACGAGATCGGGATTTGTTTCAAAGATCGGTTTCAGAGCCTTCTTTTTTATCTGAAAAACTTCGGTTTCTTCTTCCGCGACGACATTTGCCGAACGCGGCTGACCCGTCAAAAGACTCATTTCGCCGAAAAAGTCGTTTTCACGCAGTCGATTAATGGTTTTCGGCTGTCCGTTTTCCATCAATTGAACCTTGACCGCGCCGCGGTGAATGACGAACATCGAATGTCCTTCCTGACCTTTTTTAACAATGGTTTCGCCCGGCGCGTAAACTCTCGCGGTCGTTCCTTTCGCTAGTTTAATCGTTTCTTCGTCGGAAAGCGGCGCAAAGATCGGAATTGCACTCAGGCGTTCAAAGATCGAGTTGTCGGTTTCGACAAATGCCGATTCCTGCGGTTTGGTTTCGACGTGGATCGTGCGCGTCGGGTAAGCAAATTCGATATGATCGCGTTGGAGCGCATACCAGATGCGCTGACGAATCAATGCGTCCGTGTCGTTGATTTTCGAATAATCTTCGAGCCAGTATTTTACTTCCCATTCGATTCCGCTGTCGCCGAGATTGCGAATGCGGACATTCGGACGGATTTTCGGCGAAACGTTTTCGACTTGTCTGACGGCTTCGCGGACGACCTGAATAGTTTGCGCCGGAGAATTGGCGTAAAGCGTGCTGAAAAAAACGAGATGCGCGTTCAAATTGTCTTTCGGCGCAACTTCGATGGTTTCCTTTCCGAGCACGCTGTTGCTGATAACAAGCAGTTTGTTTTGAAACGTGCGAATCTTTACTCCGCGCCACGAAACCGATTCGACCACGCCCATTCCGCGATTCGAGATGTTGATAACGTCGCCGACTTGAAAAGGCTGGTCGGCTTGCATCGCAATTCCCGCAAACAGATTTCCGAGCGTATCCTGAAGCGCAAGACCGATGACGATACCGAGAATCGTAGAAGTCGTGAAAAGTGCGGCGAGGTCAACTTTCGGATACTGCGATTTGAAGATGATAAAAAACGCGACGATGTAAACGATGATCGAAAGAACCGACGATAAAAGCGAAGAAATCTCGTTTTGCGCCGAATTTCTGAACGCGCCGCGAAAAACAAGAAAATTGAGAAAACGAACCACCGTCAGAACAAGGCTCATCCAGAGCACGATTTTGACGATATGAAAAAAGGTAATAATGAGATTGTAGGACGTTTCGCCTACTTCGCTGGCGGGTTTGATGATCTCGCCGTCGCTGTTCAGATTCAGATTGAAATAATCGAGAATGTAAACGCGCAAAGTCGATTCGAGCATCGGCAAAAGAATCAGAATTAAAATCAAAATTCCGGCTGAAAAGATGAAGAAAACCGATTTTTTACGAAGTTCAGAAGCAAACATATCAAAATTTACGGCTTAAACATATCAATAATCGAATTTCCAATCAACATCAGCGACAGCGCGGAAACGATTATTGTGATGAACCAGGCGGTAATTTTGAAAAAAAGATTATTGGCATATTCGCCCATAATTTCACGATTGCTCGAAAGCGAAACTATCGCAACCAGCAAAAACGGCAGTAAGATGCCGTTGATCGTTTGCGTGAAAAGAAGAAGTTTGATCTGCGGAATGTGCGGAAGGAGCGCGACCACCACGCCGATGACGATCAGAGCCGTAAAGATTCCGAGAAAGATCGGGGCTTCGCGAAACGAACGCGAAAGACCTTTTTCAAAACCGAGTGCTTCGCTCAAACTGTAAGCCGTCGCAAGCGGCAAAACGCCCATTGCGAGCATCGCCGCACCGAAAAGCCCGATCCCGAACAGATATTTGGCGTAAACTCCGGCGATCGGTTCGAGCGACATCGCGGCGGTCGCGGCTGAATCAAGCTCGGTAATTCCTTGTTTATTAAGCGTTGCGGCGGTCGAAATGACGATGAAAGCGGAGATCAGACACGCGAAAATCGTTCCGGTTATCGCATCAGCGCGAACCAACGTCAGGTCTTCTTCCTGCATTCCTTTTTCGACGACCGACGATTGCACATAAACCTGCATAAACGGCGTGATCGTCGTTCCGATCAACGCCATCACCGTAAACAGGTAAGCGGAATCGAATTGAAAAGAAGGTTCGACGAATTCGAGCCCGACTTCCGCCCAATCGGGTTTTGCCAGAAAAGCCGAGATCACATAGCCGAAAAAGACGAGCGACATCGCCAGAAAAACGCGTTCGACGCGTTTCTGCGAACCTTTTACGACCAGCCACCAGATCAATCCGGCGGTCAGCGGAACGGTGACGTAACGCGGAATTCCGAAAAGCTCGGAAGCCTGTGCGATGCCGACAAATTCGGAAATGATGACACCCGTATTGGCGATCAAAAGCGCAAGCATCACGAGAGCCGTCCAGCGCACGCCGAATTGTTCGCGAATCAGATCGGCTAAACCTTTTCCCGTGACAACGCCCATTCTCACACACATTTCCTGCACGAGAATCAAACTGAACGTCATCGGGATAAATGCCCAGAGAAGCGTGTAACCGTAGCCCGCGCCGGCGGTCGAATAAGTGGCGATTCCGCTCGCATCGTTTCCCGCATTGGCGGCAATGATGCCCGGACCTAAGATCGCAAGGTAAGCAAAAAAGCGGTAATTAGATACATTGCGACGGATGCGCGAGGGAAAGCGCACGAATTTCTGCACAAAATTTCCAATTGAAAATCGTGATAAATTCATTATTTATACTACTATCGCCGTCGTTCATAGCTAAACTAGAACTAACTATAACCTTTAAATTAACAACTTGAAAGTTTGTCTTTCAATTAATTTAACGGAAACTAAAAGCAAAGAACTGCGCTGTAGATCAGACCGCAGTTCCTTGCTTTTAGGTTTTGAAAATGACCTAAGGCACGACCACCGAAGGCGCGGGAATATCGGTCGAAATTCCCCAACTCTGGGCACGGAACGCACCGTTCGAGCTTTGCAGAATATACCAATTTCCCGAACGAAAAACCGCTAAATCAGCTTTGCCGTCGCCGTCATAATCGCCCGGCACAGGTCTGTCGGTCGAGATTCCGAACGAAACGCCCGCGAAACTGTTGTCCGAGCTTCTCAGGTAATACCACGAACCGTTTGACGGTCGGAAAACGCAGACATCGGCTTTGCGGTCGCCGTCGTAATCGCCGATCACGGGTTTATCCGTGCCGACACCGAAACTAATCGCTCTGAATCCGGAAGTCGAACCGAGAATATACCAGTTTCCGTTGCGGAAAACAGCCGGATCGGTTTTGCCGTCGCCGTCGTAATCCGACGAAACAGGCGAGTCACCGTTTTGTCCGAAAGCGGAAGCGGTAAATCCGTCGCGGCTTCGCAAGATATACCAAACGCCGTTTGACGGGCGGAAAACAGCCGCATCGGCTTTGCCGTCGCCGTCATAATCTCCGGCTTGCGGAACATCGCCCGCCGAACCGAACGCGATCGAAGAAAATCCTGCCGTGCTTCCCAAAATATACCAATTTCCGTTGCGGAAAACGGCAACGTCGGTTTTGTTGTCGCCGTCGAAATCTGCCGGAACGGGAATATCGGTCGGAATCCCGAAATTAGAAACTCCGACGCTGTTATTTGAACTGTTCGAGATATACCAGGTTCCGTCAGACGGTCGGAAAACCGAAACATCCGTTTTGCCGTCGCCGTCAAAATCGACCCGCGCTTTATTTGCCGCCGCTTGACCGAAAACGGTGAACTGGAAAACCTGCGAAACCGAAAATCCGTTTGCCGCCGCCGCGTCGGTCACATACCATCGACCGAAAAACGTTTGTCCGACCAGTGCGGGATTATTCGGAATCTGAAGCGTGACCGAACCGAAACCGTTTCCCGAACCCGAACCTTGCAAGGTCGTTTGCACCCGCGCAAAAGAACCGCTTGCAGGAATCGTCGTGCCGATTCCGGGGTCGGTGCTGTTAATGACCAGAACCGCCGAAGCACTTCCCAGAGCAGTCGAAACGCCGACCGTAAAACTCGGATTTCCGACCAAAGGCGGTTCGATGGCTTTTACTTTCGGCACGATTCCGCCCGCACCGGCGCGACCTGTGCCGCTGATGACCGGAACGGATGCCGATTCAGTATAAAGTTTCGGACGGTCGAACGGCGGAAGCTCGTTGGCAACACGCGGGTCGGTCATCGGTCGGCTCATAAAGGCGACGAGATCGGATTTTTCCTGCGATGTCAGACCGAGCGGACGGATCAGGTTGCGGTCGATGTTCGGCGCGTCGAAATCGCCGCCGCGATGATAAAATTCGACCACTTCCAGAAGCGTGTTGAATTTTCCGTTGTGCATATACGGCGCACGAAGCGCAACGTTTCTCAAATTCGGAGTCTTAAAGCGACCGAGATCGCCCGAATCATTCGTAACGGCGGCGCGTCCGATGTCTTCCGAGGTCGGGCGCACGCCGATGTTATGAAAATTATGATCCGCCAGAAGCGCACCCGCGTGACAGCCGATGCAGAGCGACGTTTCGTAAACCTGACGACCGCGTTCTTCTTCGACCGTCAAGGGTTCGATTTCCATCGACCATCTGTCCAGAGGAGTCTGATCGGAAAAAAGCGTTCTTTCGTGTGTCGCGATTGCCATCGCAATGCGTGACGGCGTGACATCGGGCGTTCCGTAAACTTCCTGAAAAAGTTCGGGATACGTGCGACCGTTTATCCAGGTGTTCAAAGCGGTCGGAATGTTGTTTGCCAATGCAAGCGGTTTTGAAACCGCGACACGCGCCGCCACCTGCGTCCAGTTTCTGCCGCCGTGCGCCATTTCCGCGGGCGACAAAGGCGGACCTAAAACCTGACTTTCCAAACCTGCATTGCTCGGCAGAAGAACCGCGTTCGTGATCGGGTCGCGGAATTCGTCCGTCGCGCGTCCGTCCCAGAAAATGCCGTTTCTCGCATAACCCGCATTCAAATATGAAGGAGCCTTTCTGCCCGTAACTTGCTGATTGAAACCGAACAAAGGCGATAACGAATAGCTTCCGTCGGCATTATTTAAAGGAACGCCGGGCGAACCGAAAACGTCGTCGTCGGTGTTAAAGGTATTATCGAAACCGGGGTTTCGGGAATTTGTATCATTAATGATTGTGCGCGGATCACTGCCGCCCGTTGCCGAACGGTGACAGGTTCCGCAAGCCATCGTTTTGGTCGAAGAAAGTTGTTCGTCCCAGAAAAGAGCTTTGCCGAGATAGGCTTTCGATGCCGTGACGGGATTTCCCGCCGGAGCGACGGGCGGTTCCAAAGGCGGGAAAAAGTTGTTTCCGGCTGTGCCGACGGCTCTTGTTCCCTGGTCGCCTGTGCTGAAATCACTCGAAGCCGTCCCATTTTCCGCTTTTACCCAGTAAAAATAAGTTTGTGCCGCAACTGCGGTCGAATCGAAAAAGTAATTCGCGGGAGTTGTGCCGATGTCCGTCGCTGTTGCCGAATTGTTGGATGTATTGCGAAAAATTCGGTAAGTCGTCGCACCACGAATCGTATCCCAGTGCAAACCGACCTTGCCGCTATAGGCATTATCGGTTGCCGAAAAGCCCGTCGGTGCGGCAAGTCCGCCCGTTTGACTGCTGACAGTCGGCGTAAACAAACGATTTCCGAATCCTGCGAGCGTAATAAGCGCGAACAGAAAAATAGCCGTAAACTTTAATTTCCTCATACAAATGTCTGAATTGTTTTTAACTCTTCCGAGATGAAAATTGCCAATGGAAAGGGAATTTTAATTGAATTCAAACAAACATAATATTTAAGAAACCGTAAATAATCAAATAACTTGCCGCGTGTTTCCGTATCTCGAACGAAAGTGACTTATGACAATGTTTGTCGAAAGTCGAATTATTAGTTTTGGAAATTTGACCGTCCGGCTAGATGAAAAAAATTACTAAAACCTGTAATTGCTTGAGTTTTGCTTTGCTTGAAAATAGAATATTAGTTTGATTCCGTAACAGTTTTTCTAACATATCAGACATCCAAAATATTATGACACATAATCTTTTTAATACACGGCAGACATTTAAAACAGGCGACGGCAAGGACGGCGTTTTTTATTCGCTTCCGCAATTGGAAAAGGAAGGCATCGGCAATATTTCACGCCTTCCGATCTCGATTCGCGTCGTGCTCGAATCGGTTCTGCGTAATTTCGACAACGGCAAAAAGGTTTCCGAAGAAGCCGTCAGACAACTTGCAAGTTGGGGCGCGACCGCCGAAAGAACGGACGAAATCCCGTTCGTCGTGGCACGCGTGATCTTGCAGGATTTTACGGGCGTTCCGCTTCTCGTCGATCTCGCGGCGATGCGTTCGGCGGTCGAGCGTTTGGGCAAAGATGTGGGCGTGATCGAACCGCTCGTGCCCGTCGATCTGGTGATCGACCACTCGGTGCAGGTCGATTATGCGGGAAGCGAAACCGCTTATCAGCGCAATATGGAAACCGAATTCAAGCGCAATGAACAGCGTTACAAATTCCTGAAATGGGGAACGCAAGCCTTTAACGGATTCGGCGTGGTGCCGCCGGGAATCGGTATCGTGCATCAGGTCAATCTCGAATATCTCGCGAAAGGCGTGTTTGAAAAAGACGGTGTTTATTATCCCGATTCACTCGTCGGAACGGATTCGCACACGACGATGATTAACGGGCTCGGTATTGTCGCGTGGGGCGTTGGCGGAATCGAAGCCGAGGCGGGAATGCTCGGACAGCCCGTTTATTTCTTAACGCCCGATGTCGTCGGTGTAAACCTGACGGGAAGCTTGCCGCAGGGCGCGACCGCGACCGATCTGGTTTTGCGCGTCACGGAAATGCTCCGTAAAGCGAAGGTCGTCGGCAAATTCGTCGAATTTTTCGGCGAAGGCGCGGCATCGCTTCACGCGACCGACCGCGCGACGATCGCAAATATGGCTCCCGAATACGGCGCGACGATGGGATTTTTCGGAACGGACGAAAAAACGCTCGATTATTTCCGCGCGACGGGACGCGACGAGGCACAGATCGAAACCATCAAAAATTACTACGAGGCGCAGGGAATGTTCGGCATTCCAGGTGCGGGCGAAGTCGATTTCACGACCGTTTTGGATTTGGATTTGGCGACGATCACGCCCGCCGTGGCAGGTCCGAAACGCCCGCAGGACAGAATCGAACTTTCCAATCTCGACGATAGATTCATCGAATTATTCGGTCAATCGGTCGGCGACGGCGGATACGGGAAAAACAAGGAAGAATTGGAAAAACGCTTTATGGTCACGATGGGCGTGAAACATTCCAGTAATGTGACGGGCGGCGGCGAACAGGCTCCGAAATCGATCCCGCTTCCCGTTATCGGCGATGTCAGCCAGAAAAATACGAGCGTTCTGACCGAAACGGAGATGATGAACAATCGCCCGACACCCGACCGCGTCGAAGGTCTGGACGAAGAAACGCCGACGCAGACGACCTCGATCGGCAACGGCGACGTGCTCATCGCGGCGATCACGTCCTGCACGAACACATCTAATCCGGCGGTGATGCTGGCGGCGGGAATCGTCGCGAAAAAAGCGGTCGAAAAAGGCTTGAAGGTTCCTCCATATGTCAAGACTTCGCTCGCGCCAGGGTCGCGTGTCGTCACGGAATATCTGAACAAAACGGGTTTGCAAGAATATCTCAATCAAGTCGGCTTTAATCTCGTCGGTTACGGATGCACAACCTGCATCGGCAATTCGGGACCGCTCGATCCGGGCATCGAAGAAGCGATTGTCGAAAACGATCTCATCGCGGCTTCGGTTTTGTCGGGCAACCGCAACTTTGAGGCGCGCGTTCATCAGAATATCAAGGCGAATTTCCTGATGTCGCCGCCGCTTGTCGTTGCATACGCGCTCGCGGGAACGGTCATCAAGGACGTTTACCTGCATCCCATCGGACAAGACTCGGAAGGAAATGACGTTTTCCTGAAAGACATCTGGGCTTCGCTCGATGAAGTCAGGGAAGTTCTGCAAGCGGCGTTCGATCCCGAAACATACAAGCGGCTTTACAGCGAATTTGCCGAACAGAATCCGCTCTGGAACTCGATTCCTTCGACGGTCGGGCAGGTTTACGAATGGGACAGGGCTTCGACCTACATTCAGGAACCGCCGTTCTTTGAAGATTTTTCGATGGAAACGGGCAGTTTCTCGGATATTAAAGGCGCGCGCGCGTTGGCGATCTTCGGCGATTCGGTGACGACCGATCATATCTCGCCCGCCGGCGCGATCAAACCGAGTTCGCCCGCCGGACTTTACCTGCAAGAGTTGGGCGTTCCCGTCGAAGACTTTAACTCTTACGGTTCGCGGCGCGGAAACGACCGCGTGATGCTTCGCGGAACGTTTGCCAACGTCCGCATCAAAAACCTGATGGTTGCGCCCGTCGAAGGCGGTTTCACGAAACATCAGCCGGGCGGTGAAGACACGACGATCTACGATGCCGCGATGAAATACAAATCGGAAAACGTTCCGACCGTGATTTTCGGCGGTCAGGAATACGGAACGGGAAGTTCACGCGACTGGGCGGCGAAGGGCACTAACCTGATGGGCGTGAAAGCCGTCATCGTCCAATCGTTCGAGCGCATTCACCGCTCGAATCTCGTCGGGATGGGCGTTCTGCCGTTGCAGTTCAAGGATGGACAAAACGCACAAACCCTGAATCTCGACGGCACGGAAACCTTCGATCTCGTCGGATTGGAAAACGGCGATGTCAAACCGCGTCAGGACGTGACTTTGAAGATCAACCGCGCCGACGGTTCGAGCGAAGACGTTTCATTAACGCTCCGGATCGACACGCCGATCGAGGTCGAATACTACAAAGGCGGCGGAATCCTACCGTATGTTCTGCGTCAATTGTTGAATCAATAATTAATGAATCAGGGCGAGTCTTGCACTCGCCCGATTTTTTGAATTATATTTCAAATGCTATGCGAAATCTTGCCGTAAAAAATGATTACACCTTGGAAGAATACGCCGAACTCGAAAAGTCTTCGGAAGAACGCCTGGAATATTTCGAGGGAAACGTCTGGTCAATGGCGGGTGCTTCACCTAATCACGAAGAAATTTCGATAAACCTTGCTTCTGCCTTAAAAAATGCTTTGCGTAAGCGCAGTTGTCGGGTTTACGGTGCCAATCTTCGTGTCAAAGTTCCAATCTATAAGCCCTACCGCTATCCCGACCTTTCGGCAGTTTGCGGTCAGCCGATATTTGAAGATTTCTACGGCTTGGAAGTATTGACCAATCCGAATTTGATCGTTGAAGTTCTTTCTCCTTCGACTGAAAGTTTCGATTTAGGCGATAAGTTCACTTATTACAAATCAATTGAAAGCTTTACCGAATATTTGCTCGTCGCCCAAGACCGCCCGCACGTTGTTTTATTTACAAAACAAGATGAAAACGCCTGGCTTCATCGTGAATTCAATTCATTGTCCGATAAACTTTACTTGAGTTCGCTGGATTGTGAATTATCCGTCGCGGATATTTACGAGAACATCGAATTTTCGCCGCGTGAACCTGAAAGATTTCCATTTAACCCCGAAAATTACAGATGATAACGACCATCGCATTCGACGCAGACGATACGCTCTGGCACAACGAGCGCATCTTTCTTTCCACGAAGGACAAATTTACCGCCCTTTTGAGCGGGTTTCACGACAAGATTTACATCGAACGCCACCTCGACGCGACCGAAACGAAGAACATCAAACACTTCGGCTACGGCGTGAAAGGCTTTACGCTTTCGATGATCGAAACCGCCTGCGAGCTTACCGAAGGACGCATCACGGGCGATAAGATAAAAGACATCATCGCCTTTGCCAAAGATATGCTCGCCTCGCCGATCGAGGTTTTAGACGGCGTTGAAGACACGATCAAATCATTATCAGCCGAATACCGCCTGATCTGCATCACGAAAGGCGACCTCTTAGACCAGGAAACAAAACTCGCCCGTTCGGGTTTGGGCGAATACTTCGACGCGCTCGAAATCGTCCCGCGAAAAGTGCCCGAAACCTACGAGAACATTCTCAAAAGACACGATCTCTCCAAAAACGAATTCGTAATGGTCGGAAACAGCCTTCGTTCGGACATCCTTCCCGTCATCGAGATCGGCGCAAAAGCCGTCTTCATCCCCTACGAAAGCGAATGGTTCCACGAAGCCGTTTCCGCCGAAGAATTACAAGGCAAGATATTCACTACATTAGAGAATATCGGCAAATTACGCGATTGGATTCAAACACAATAAAGCCGAACTGTCGCATTAAGACGATAGAAATCATAAACTCGATGCCGGACAGATAAAACTTAAAGGCGAAAACCAAAAACATAAGATTGGCACTGCAAATTCAGGCTTTGGAAAACAAAATCCAAAGCCTGAATTTGTTTACCCAGGCATTGGTTCAAAGATTCCAAAGCCCGGGTAAATTTTTCCAAAGCTTAGAAATTTTAAACCAAAGCCCGGGTAAGATTTTCCAAAGGCAGGGAAAAACTTTCCCAAGCCGGGAAACCCTTTCCCAAAGACCGAATCGACAATTACAAAGACATAATTTAAGTTTTTTCAACTAAAATCCATTAATGTTTTTTATTTCTAAAAGAAAGTCATTGACAAAAATATATTTTCGATTAAAAATTATTTTCATTAATTCATTGCAACGGTTTTTCAGTTTCTGCGTAACGTTTTTTCTCCCGTTTCGCAGTGGATTAATAATCTTTGCGACTTTATGCAAAGACATCTTTTCATTCAGTCAAAACCATCGCAGAAACACACAGGAGAAAATATAATGGCGAAAACTGCAAAAGACAGACAGAAGAAATACAAACAATATCAACAGGCTTTGAGAAATCTTGCTCCCGACAAAACTTTCGGCAGAATAACGTTAGCTGAGTTTGAAGCGCAAATTGCCAAAAGCGAGGCTCCGCGTGCCGATCTGGAACGAATCGACGACGAGAAAAAAGCCGCCGAAGCGAAAATAGAATTTGAAGATAAAATAACTATGAAGATGTGCGATAAAATAAAGAACGGTGTCGTTGACGACGATGATTTCGGCGACGACAGCGCACTTTATGAGTCATTGGGCTATGTCCGCAAATCCGAACGAAAATCAGGTTTGACGCGGAAGAACAAAAAGGGAGAGCCGTCCGAACAATAGTTTAGATTATTAAAATTAAAAGCTGAGGCATAGCCTCAAAGAATTTCGGGAGAACTGAACGGTGAGTCGGAGACTCACCGCACATCAGGCGGCAAAGCCGCTGTAAAACAAACCAGTCGGTTTACTGCGGTTTTGCCGCCTGATAAGTGGAAAGGCTTTGTCTTTTCATCAAGATCAAAGCCGCCGTAAGGTAAACTAAAACGGTTTTTTACGGCTTTTCCGCCTGATATGCGGAAAATTTTTGTCTTTTCATCAAGATAAAACCCTGCGTAAGGCAAACTAAATCAATTTTCTGCGGTTTTGCCGCCTGATATGCGGAAAATTTTTATCTTTTCATTAAGATAAAACCCGCTGTAAGACAAACCAAATCTTTTTTTCGCGGCTTTGCCGCCCGATGTGCGGAAAATTTTTATCTTTTCATCAAGATCAAAGCCGCCGTAAGGCAAACTAAATCAATTTTTCGCGGCTTTGACGTTTGATATGCGGAAAATTTTTATCTTTTCATTAAGATAAAAGCCGCCGCAAGTCAAACCAAAACGTTTTTTCGCGGCTGTGCCGCCTGATGTGCGGAAAGGCTTTGCCTTTCCGTTAAGATCACTAAATTTTATTGAGGCTGTGCCTCATCTTCCGTTAAATATGATTAAGATTTCGAGAGATACGCCTTGCTATTATTTAACTTCGGTCGCAAAAGAGAGATTACCTGTCTTTCAAACATCGAAAATAAAACAAATTGTCTGCAAATCTCTCGACGAAGCAAGAAACTCGGCAAACTTGCTGTTATTTGCTTATGTGATAATGCCCGATAATATTCATTTAATAACCGATAGTTCAAAAAATATTTCGGAAACTTTGCGCTATACGAACGGAATTACGGCAAAAAGAGTGATCGATTATCTAAAGGAAAACAATTTTACGAGTTCTTTGCTGAAACTTCGGCAGGAAACCAAATCACGTAATTACAAACATTCATTATTCGAGCATCATCCGAATGCTTTTACCATTAATAATGAAGAAACTTTTATGCAAAAAGTGAATTACATAAATCAAAATCCCGTTCGCGCCCGATTGGTTGAAAACGCGGAAGATTATGAATTTTCAAGCGCGAGAATCTGGCGGAAAAAAACGTTGGATGTTGAACCTTTGAAAATGGATATTGAAAAAATTCAATGGCGTGAGGCATAGCCTCAAAATAGCGAGGGAAAAATTTATCGGAAAGGCAAAGCCTTTCCGCACATCAAGCGGCACAGCCGCAAAGAGAAAAATAAATTAATCAGGAAAGGCAAAGCCTTTCCGCACATCAGGCGGCAAAGCTGAAAAGAAGAGAATAAATTAATCAGGAGAGGCAGAGCCTTTCCGCACATCAGGCGGCAAAGCTGAAAAGAGAAAAATAAATTAATCAGAAGAGGCAAAGATTTTCCGCACATCGGGCGGCAAAGCCGTAAGTGGGATAATAAAACTAAGATTTAACCGCAGCTTTGTCGCCCGATGTGAGATTAATCTTTGATTTACTGTTGTAAATAATTATTCTTTTAGCCTCTTTGCGTCTGATATGTGATAAATACATCGATTTATTGTTGTAAACATCAATTCTGCCTGCGGCTGTGCCGCCTGATGTGCGGTGAGTCTCCGACTCACCGTTAAGATTCTTAAAACTCTTTGAGGCTGCGCCTCACTCAGAGGCATAGCCTCAAAATATCGAGGGGAAGATTTATCGGAAAGGCAAAGCCTTTCCGCACATCAGGCGGCAAAGCCGCAAAGAAGAGAATAAATTAATCACGAAAGGCAAAGCCTTTCCGCATATCAAACATTAAAGCCGCAAAGAAGAGAATAAATTAATCACGAAAGGCAGAGCCTTTCCGCAGATCAGGCGGCAAAACTGAAAAGAAAAAGATAAACTAATAATCAAGGGAAAAGCATTTCCACATATCAAGTATTACAGCCGCAAAGAAAACACAAAATATCCGTAACAAAAGTCAAAAACAATCTGCTTTAACTTATTTTTCGCATCTTTTCGTCTATTTCGCGGGCAATTTGTTTTTTCATTTAATCAATTGAAATGCAGGGCAAAACAAAAAGAGCAACGAAATGAATCACTGCTCTTTTCTTTTCGATATTCGGAGGGGAATTATCTGCCGCTTGCCGCCGCCACTACTTTTTGTGCCGCGTCGTTCATCCCGTCGGCGGCGATGATGCCGATACCCGATTCGTTCAGGACGCGTTTGCCTTCTTCGACGTTGGTTCCTTCGAGGCGGGCGACGATCGGAATGTCGATGCCGAGGTTTTTCGCCGCCGCGACCACGCCGTTGGCGACCATATCGCAACGGACGATACCGCCGAAGATGTTGATAAGCACGGCTTTCACGTTTTCATCGGCAAGCAGGATGCGGAAGGCGTTTTCGACGCGTTCCTGCGATGCACCGCCGCCGACATCGAGGAAGTTGGCAGGTTCGCCGCCCGCGAGTTTGATGATGTCCATCGTTGCCATCGCGAGTCCCGCGCCGTTGACCATACATCCGATGTTGCCGTCGAGCTTGATATAGTTAAGGTCGAACTTCGAGGCTTCGATCTCAAGCGGTTCCTCTTCGTTCAGGTCGCGCAATGCGTCGTAATCCTTGTGTCTGAACATTGCATTGCTGTCGAAATTGACTTTCGCATCGAGCGCGATCAGGCGATTGTCGCCGGTTAACAGGAACGGATTGATCTCAACGATGGTCGCGTCCATTTTGACGTAGGCATCGTAGAGCGCAAGCATAAATTTGGTCGCTTGTCCGACGAGTCCGGCGGGAATGCCGAGTCCGAACGCGAGATTGCGCGCCTGAAACGGGCGCAACCCGACTGCCGGATCGATGGATTCTTTCAGGATCAGTTCGGGGGTTTCTTCGGCAACCTTTTCGATGTCCATCCCGCCCGCCGATGAAGCCATAAACGTATCTCTGCCCGTCGCGCGGTCAAGCGTGATGCCGAGGTAAAACTCTTTCTCGATGGGCAAGCCTTCTTCGATGAGCAAAGTTTTCACGACCGTGCCTTCGGGTCCCGTCTGATGCGTCACGAGCTTCATTCCGAGCATTTCAGATGCGATCTCTTTTGCTTCCGCCGGCGATTTGGCGAGCTTTACACCGCCGCCTTTGCCGCGTCCGCCTGCGTGAATCTGCGCTTTCACGACCACGACCGGAGTTCCCAGTTCCTTCGCCGCATTCTCGGCTTCTTCAGGCGTGACCGCAACGATCCCGCGCGGTGTCGGAACGCCGTAGTTTCTCAAAAGTTCTTTTCCTTGATATTCGTGTATCTTCATAAGATTAGTAAATGATTGAAATGTAAAAACTTCAAAAAGTTTAACTTTCGGCGCAATAAAAAGCAAAGATGTGAATTCACCTTTGCTTTTCGATTTATTTGAATCGACTCGAAAAAACTACAAGCTGTTTCAAATAATACTGATTAAAGTTTAGCGTCCCGCCTTCAGAAGGCTTTTCGCTGAAGTGAAGCCGCCTGAAGGCGGGACTCTGAACGCGATTACATCAATTTAACTTCGATCTTCAGCAATTTCCACTGCGAATCCTGCCAGACATACTGGAAATTAAAGTTTGTCTTTGCCGGGTCGGTCGGGAACGAACCCGCGAGGTTCAGCAGATAATTACCGCTTTGCTCGGTAATGTTCGGCGTTCCGGTGTATTGCGGCGTTTGGCTTTCGGCATCAGCGAGAATCGGTCCGATCACATCTTTCTTGTCGATCATCTGCTGAAAAGCTGTTTTCATCTTGTCAGCCGGAACCTGTGTCTGAAGTTCCTTCGAGCCGGATTTGACGAGATTGGAAAAATCTTCGCTTTCGATTCCTTGCTTAAAGTCGCGCAAAGTCTGTTTGACCAGTGAATTTTGCTGATCGGTCGAAGGCATTTCGGGTTTCGTTCCGCTACAGCCCAAGCCGATCAAGAAAAGCACGGTCAAAGCGGCAAGCAAATTAAATTTTCCGCGAAATGCGGTTGTTTTATTTATGTTCATATTTTCTCCTGTTAATTAGTTAAACCGAGCGTCGGTGTTAATCCTTGGTGCTGATCCTGATGAAGATCAGCTTCCATTCTTTGCCCTCGGGAATGTATTTCAACTCGAATTTCGTGCGGCGCGGTGTCGTCGCATAACTGCCGTTCAAACTCAAAACCTTGTAGCCGCTCTCTTTGCCGACGGCAGGTGCGGGCGAAAATTCGGCTTCCAGATCGTCGACCTCGCTGAAATTAATATTGTTGTTCAAAAATTCGGCAAAGACCTGCTTGAATCTTTCGGGCGAAGCCTGTTTCTGGAAGGGCTTGGAAATCTTGGAATGAAACGCCGTGAAATCTTCGCTCTGGATTGCGTCGTTGAAATCCAGAACGGTTTCTCGCGCCAATTCCTGAAGCTGTGCGTCGGAAGGAAGCTTTCCGGTCGATGCGTCGGCATCTTCCACGTCCGGTTTCGGTGTCGAAGCGGTGTTAGCTGACGGACTGCTGCTCGTATTTGCAAAGGTTCCGCTGTTGCTCGTGCTGTTCGTGTCGAGCTTAAAGTCTTTGTTGCAGGTGCATCCGAGCACAATCAAGCCGATAATGGTGAAAGCGATAAGTCCGCTGATGCGGTTATCTCTTCCGAAAAATAAATCAAGGGCAAATTTTTTCATAGTTCTCCTGTTAATGAAATTTCAAAAACTTAATCTTTTCTCCACGGTTCGAGCAGGTTCTTCCAACTGTCAACCGTGCGCTGATATTCGCCCGGACAACGCACGGCGCGGTCTTTCGGCAGATAGCCTTCGGTGACGAAGGACGAATATTTGTCGGGATTCGAGCCGTAGGTCATACAGAGCGAATTGTAAAAACGCTGTTCCTGCAGAAGATGCTCGTCGGCTAACTGGCGGTCGGTGTGCGTGCCTTGCTTCGATTCGATGGCGAAAGCATCGGCGGCGGCAAGCACGGCTTTCACGCCTTCGTCGCCCAATTCTTCGAGATTGATATATGCCGAACAACGGTCTGCCGCGTCTTCTTCGTTGGCGGTGATCGGGAGTTTGTAATAATCGATCAAAGCGTGCCCGATCTCGTGCAGAAAGACGAACTGCACGGCGGCAAACATTTTGTCGTATGCCTTATCGTCCGAATCGCCCGCGCTCTTGAAGGTTTTGAAGAAATGCTCCATCAATTCGTAGCAAACCGTGACGGATTCTTCGTCCGAATTGTAATAAGCGTTCACGTCGTTGCAGTCTTTCGTCCGCAGATACAAATCCTTCGGCATAATCAAGGCGCGGTTCAATTTGTCCGCCGCCTTTTCGAGCAGTTTTTCGTCTTTAACTTGGCGGTCGATCTCCGCGTAACGCTGGTTCGCGACTTCCAGATGTTCGACGATAAAATCGCCTTCGTCCTTTTTCTTATCCGGGTTTTCGGGCGTTGTTTTGGTTGCCTGGTTCGCTTTCGTTTGCGAATTTGCAGGAGGTTGCGGCGGCGGTTCCGAATTTCTGTCCGAACGGCAAACGCAAGCCGTGATGAAAATCAGGATCGCCAAAACGAACAATAGATTCGAGAAATTTCGGGACATATTTTTGAAAACAGGTAAACCAAACGGTTCGGAATAAATAACCGACGATTGAAAAAAGCAAATTTGCAAAAAAATGGCTGATAAATTGAAGTTATCAGCCAAATATTAAGTATTTTTTCGGATTTTGTCTATTGTGCTTTCTCAACTAATTTCAAAAGCGTGCGAACCGCGACCGCCGTCGGACCTTTCGAGCGGAAAGGTTTCACGCCGTCGTCCCAAGCCGTGCCCGCAATATCGAGATGCGCCCATTTTGCTTTGTCGACGAATTCTTCGATGAAAACCGCGCCCATAATCGTTCCGGCTTTGCGTGCGGGACCGATATTTTTGATGTCCGCAATGTCCGATTTGATCTGTTTGCTGTATTCCTTTCCGAGCGGCAACTGCCAGAAATTTTCGCCCGCTTCTTTGCCGCAAGCGATGATCTCATCGACCAATCCCTGATCGTTGCCCATAATGCCGGTGTTGATGTCGCCGAGTGCGATGATGACCGCGCCCGTCAGCGTCGCCATATCGACGATTCGCGTCGCGCCGAGTCTTTCCGCGTGTGCGACGGCATCAGCCAAGATCAAACGACCTTCGGCATCCGTGTTCAAAATTTCGATGGTTTTACCGTTTGAAGCCGTGACGACATCCGAAGGACGCGTCGCTTTGCCGTCAGGCATATTTTCGACTGCCGCGACGATGCCGAGAACGGGAACCGACGGTTTCAGTTGACCGATCGCTCTCATCGTGCCGAGAACGGTTGCTCCGCCCGACATATCATATTTCATCGCGTCCATTCCTTCACCGGGTTTTAATGAAATGCCGCCCGTGTCGAACGTGATTCCCTTACCGACTAGCGCGAGCAGTTCGCCTTTTTTGCCCGTCGATTTTTTCGGTTCGTATTTCAAAATGATAAGTTTGGCAGGTTGTTCCGAACCGAGCGAAACCGAGAGAAGCGAACCCATTCCGAGTTTTTCCATCTGTTTCTCGTCCAGAATTTCGCATTTCAGACCGACTTCCTTCGCCATCGTCTGCGCGCGTTTCGCCATTTCGGTCGGATGCAGAATGTTCGGCGGTTCGTTGGCGAGATCGCGTGTGAAATTCATCGATTCGCCGACTGCTTCGCCGCGTTTCATTCCGTTTTCGACATCCGATTTGCTCGCTCCTTCGATGAACAGACCGAACGTTTCAAGCGGTTTCGGCGCATTTTCCCTTTTCGATTTGTATTTGTCGAGTTCAAATTGGCTGGTGATAACGCCCTGTACGGCGCATTGTGCAGCTTCGACCGCGTCGCCTTGCGTGCGCGGCATCAAAGCGAAACTTTTAACGTTACGTTTTTTTAGAAAGCGGGTTGCGGTGCCTGAAACGATTGAAACGTCAGGCATTTTGAATTCGTCTTGATCGCCGGCACCGACGAGTAAAAGTTTGTCGGCTTTGTTTTTGCCTTTGGCGGCAAAACGAAGCAGTGCCGTTTCGCCCGATTCGCCTTTGAATTCTTCATTTTTAAAGACCGAAGCGAGAATTCCGCCCGTCAGTTTGTCCAGTTCCTTTAAGACCCCGCCAGACGCTTTTTCGCCTTTAAAGACCGTGACCGCGAGAGCTTCCACATTAGCTTCCGTAAAATTATCAGTAATAACCAGAGATTTCATCGATTTTTGTTATCCTTGTATTAAATAGTCCTGCAAAACTTGTAATATCTATATCTTATCTAAGCTTTTCTTTCAACTCCTGCCGCGTTTCCTTCTCGACCGCGCGTTTCATCTCGGTTTCGCGTTTATCGTAGAGTTTTTTACCTTTCGCCACGCCGACTTCAAATTTAATGCGCCCGTTTTTCAGGTAGATTCTCGTAACGACCAAAGTCATTCCTTTCACGGTCGTTTCGCGTTCGAGTTTGGCGATCTCGCGTTTGTGAAGCAACAATTTACGCGTTCTGAGCGGGTCGTGATTTTCACGGTTGCCGTGCGAATAAGGTGAAATATGTGCATTCAAAACCCAGATTTCGCCGTCGCGGACAGAAACATACGAATCCTTTAACTGGATTCTGCCGCCCATAATGCTTTTTACTTCGGTTCCTTTCAGCGCGATTCCGGCTTCGTATTTATCCAGAATATGATATTCGTGAAAGGCGTGACGGTTATTAATAATATCTTTGCCCTCTGACATAAAATTTTATTTTGCCTGTCAAATTGCAAAGGTGCAAGTAAAAATAATCTATTGATTTGACAAATGGGTGTCTTAGTTAAGAAAATTATCTTGCTGTTGGGAGATCGTCTAATGGTAGGACTGCAGTCTCTGGATCTGCCTATCGGGGTTCGAATCCCTGTCTCCCAGCCATTTTTATATGAACGAATGGCACGAAACCGAAATCCGCGTCCGCTATGCCGAAACCGATAAAATGGGAATCGTTCATCATTCAAACTACCTTGTCTGGTTTGAATTAGGCAGAAGCGAGTTTTGCCGTGCACGCGGTTTTTCCTACAAGGAAATGGAAGAAAAAGACAATGCCCTGATGGTTGTCGCCGAAGTTTACTGCCGCTACAAATCGCCCGCTCATTACGACGATTCCATTAAAATTCGCACCAAAGTCGGCGAAGTCCGCAGTCGGAGCGTTCGTTTTATCTACGAAGTTTACCGTCCGTCCGATCAGGTTCTTTTGTGCGAAGGCGAAACTCTGCATCTGGTCACGGATGCGAATAAAAAAGTGCGCTCGATGCCCGAAGTTTACAAGAAAATGCTGCTTTCCGAAGAAAGCGAAGACGCAAACGCTTTTCCTTCCAATAAAGCTCCGAGTTAATTAATAGAAAAAATTAAAATTTCGGATTCGTTTCGGGCAAAGTGAAGTTTTCCGGCACGAATTCGATCGAAATCGCTTCGCCGAGCAGATTTGAAACGGCATTTTTTGCCGGTCGGTAGGTAATCACGGCAAATTGTTCGACTTTTTGCGAATTGCATCCGAATTGTTTTCCCGCGCCGTTAGGGGTGAATGAGATGAAGATCACGTCCGTAAACGAATTGCTTCTTATTTTGTAGATTTTCTCTTTATTTTTGAATGAAAAAATCACTTCATTCGATTCGCAGACCGCTTTTTCGAGAAAACCGATCAATCTTTGTTCGTGCGGCTGTGGTTTTCTCAAAGCCTCAATCAGCGATTCGCGCATCGCAATTTGGTTCAGACGTAAAATTTCCTCTTCCGACAAAGGTTTTTCGGTGACGGCGGGATTTTCGCGTTTTTTATCGAGATTTTTTGCCGATTCGAGTTGTGCTTCCCAATTATTAATCAGATTCAGGGTGTTTATCGAATAAAGTTTTAATTGATCGTCGGCGGCATTGCCGATTATTTTCTGAGCGATCAAACGCGCCGCTGCGAATTCGTTCTTTTTCATCAGTAGTTCGGCTTTACGGATTTGAAACCATTGATTTCCGGGCGCGATTCTGAGGGCTTTGTCGATCATTTCCAGACCTTCATCGAGATTCTGATTCTGGACGTAATTTACGAACGCATAGAGATGATACGATTCGGCATAGCCCGGATTTAATTCGATCGCTCTGCGCAAACTGAGCCGCATTTTATCGGCGGTCGCGGGCGAATAACTGATAATAAAACCGAAATCGCTCATTCCTTCGCGGCTTAAAAGATAGGCGTAACCGAATTGCGCGTAAAAGTTGCCGGAATCGTTCGCAACGCCTTTTTCGAGATATTTTCGCGCTTCGTTAGAGTCTTTCAGCTTGATCTTCAAAAATCCCATCGAAGTATTTGCAAAGCTCAGTTCGGGATTTAATTTCAGTGCTTCGGTCAATAATTTTTCCGCTTCGTCGATGCGGTTTGCGTGAAGCATCAGATCGCCGAGATAGGTTAAGGCTTCGGCTTCCGGGATTTCCCTGATTTTCAAACGGTTGGAAATCGATCGATCGATGTCCGCGATCAAAACGCTGTCGAAGGATTTACCCTCGATATATTTTTTCAATTCCTTTTCGAGTTCGTCATTGTTTAGCCTGAACGCTTGCCGAAACGCTTGCTTTTCCGGGATTCCGATAGTTAAAAGCTTGGCAAAATTGTCGAGATCGGATTTTGCCGCGCCCTTCGCATTATGTGTGAAAAAATGGATCAAAGCCCACGCCTGTGCGTAGAAACGGATCATATTTTCCTTCGGTTGACGCTGTAAAGTGTAATAATCGACCGCGAAAAAATTGTCCAGAGGCATCAAACCGTTCTTTTTCAGGATCGCCAGATGTTCTGCATTTACCGCGCCGAGAATGATCTTTCCGTCCGCATCGAGTTTGAATTGTTCGTAATATTCGGCAAAGCCTTCATTGAGCCACGGCGGGATATTGTTTTTTCCCAACGTGTTGTTTATCAAAAAATGAACGTATTCGTGATAGATGGTCGTAAAATCGTTGAGCTTGTTGGCTTCGGCGGAAAGCGCGATATAGTTGAGGTCGGTTCCGGGCAGAAAATATCCTTTGACGAAATCTTTCGGCTGACCGTTTGCGTCGAGCGGTTTGAACTTTAGAAACGAATTTTCATCCTTAAAGACGAGAACGGTCGTCGGGATCGGGGAAATGAAATTATATTGTTTGAAAATCTTCGTAAAAACGGCGCGAAATTGTTCGAGTTTGACGGCGGTTTGATCGATCTCTCCGGGCGCGGCATTGCCGACCAGGTGAAAATTTTCCGAATTTACTTCCGTCCATTTTTCGACGGCGAAGCCGTTCACCGTAAAGGCGAAAAAGACGACACCGATCGATAAAATTTTACGGACAAACTGCATTTTGAAAGCTGTTGAATTATTGCACGATTTGATGTCGCAAACGAAAATTCGGTTTGCTTCACACGGACTTCGGCAAATTTGTGAGAGATTTTTTTTTCGGTTAAAATGAGATTATGGGAGATTCTTTCAGAGCCGAACTTTATTTTATTGGTGCGATGATGATCTTTATGCTCATCTTTGCAGGGTTTACGATCTATTTTTTCATCAAAACATACAAGAAGGAAATGCGCGAAAAGGAAGCGCGCGAACAGCAGAAACTGGCTGAAAAAGTGGAAGCCGGGAAACAAACCGTCGAAAATTAAACTTATAAATTATGGCTCATCCGAAAATGCTCGATAAAGAAAAAGCGGTGCTCGTCGTGGTTGACATACAGGAAGCCTTTCGCGGCGCGGTTTCCGATTTTCCGCAGATCGCCGCGAAAACTTCGATCGCGGTGCGCGGTTTTCTCGCTTTGAATTTGCCGGTCATCGTGACCGAACAATATCCGAAAGGTTTGGGACGCACGGCGGAAGAGATTCTCTTCGTTTTGCCGCCCGATTTTGAAACGATCGAAAAAAGCGCGTTCAGTTCGTGCGGTTCGACTTCGTTTCTCGAAAATCTCGAAGAAACGGGCGCGACTCAAATCGTTTTATGCGGTTTGGAAACGCACATCTGCGTCAATCAGACGGCGCACGACCTTTTGAACGAAGGTTTTGAAGTGCACCTTTTGACCGATGCCGTCGCTTCGCGTTTCAAAGAAGACAAGGAAGCGGGACTCAAAAAAATGCAGATGAACGGAGTTGTCCCGTCGAGCGTCGAAATGGCTTTGTTCGAGCTTCTGAAAGATTCAAAACACGAAAAATTCAAGGAAATTCAATCATTGATTATTTAAGTCGCCAAGGTTTGGCGTTTAGAATTCCTTCTTCAGAAGGGACTCTAAACGCTATCCAATCATTTACGAGAGTTTTGTTGCAAAACTGCCTTTTGAATTAAAAAAAGAAAAGGCTTTCGACGGAAAGTAAAAGAGGTTTCGGAAAAAAATAAAGAGTATTTTGAAAAAAATAGTCTTTATTTTTTCTGAAATACTCTTTATTTGAAATGAAATAGTCTTTATTTTTTCTGAAATACTCTTTATTTTGGAAAAAGAAAAGACTATTTTGAAAAAAATAAAGACTTTTTTGCACGAAGAAAAGACATATTTTCTGAAAATAAAGACTTCTGCACAAAAAATAAACGCATCTTTCCGAAAATAAAAGACATATTTACAAGAAAATAAGACCGATTCCGCACAATAAAAGGCTTATTATTCAAAATAAAAGCCGAATCTTGCGCCCGCTAAGATCAAACTCAGCATCGTTTTCGCGTCTTCAAACTCGTTCGCCTTTATCATTCGGAAAATTTCGGGAAAGGAAAGTTTTTCGATCGTTAAAATTTCGTCTTCATCGAGATTTTGCTTGCTTTCCGTAAATTCGGTCGCTAAATATACGAACATTTTTTCGGTCAAAAACCCCGGCGAAACGTAAAATTCGGTTAGTTTTTCGATCTTTGCGGCTTTTACGCCGATCTCTTCCTCGAGTTCGCGCGCCGCGCCGATCTGCGGGTCTTCGTGCAGATTCAAAGTTCCGGCGGGAATTTCGAGCAGATATTTTCCCGCCGCGTGACGGTATTGTTTGACGAGTCCGACGGTCTTATCGTCGAAAACGGGAACGATCACACAGCTTCCTTTATGAAAAACGATCTCGCGTTTATAAACGTGTTCGCCCTCTTTGATGATCGATTCAAAAATGTCGAAAACTTTGCCTTTGTAAATGTCCTTCGTGTCGATGATTTCAGGTTTCATTCTATTTTTCGTCCAGAAAAGCGCGCACTTTTTTCATATCTTCCCAAACTTCGCGTTTCTTCGCCGGGTCGCGCAAAAGGTAAGCCGGATTAAAGGTCGGCATCAATTTAATCCCGTTATAATTATAAAATTCGCCGCGAATTTGTGAAATGGCTTTTTTCGTGTTCAAAAGTGCCTTCGTCGGCGTGTTGCCGAGCGAGATGATGACCTTCGGCTTGATCGCCAGAATCTCGCGATGCAGAAACGGCGTAAAGAAATTGAGAATCTCGTTGGTCAGTTCGTCGCCCGCCGAAATGAATTTGACGACGTTGGTTAAGTAAACATCGTCGCGTTTCAAGCCGATCGCCGCGAGAATTTTCACCAACAGATCACCGACCGGACCCATAAAAGGTTTTTCCGAATCGGCATCGGGCGCACCGGGCGATTCGCCGACGATGACGACGTTTGAATCGATTTTTCCCGTCCCGAAAATAAAAAACTCGTTCGGAAATAAAGCCTTGCCTTTTTCGAGCAATTCCTGATTGATTTCGTCAACCGTTTCGGTCGGTTGCGTGAGATTTTCGTCAAATAGAGAATTTTGCATAATGGTTTTTGCCCACGAAATACACGAAAGAAACGAAAAAAAGAAAAGAATTAATTTGTTTTATTTTCGTATTTTTCGTGTATTTCGTGGGCAGAATCTTATTTCAATCCGTTCAGATAATCGCGGACGATTTTCATATCTTCCCACGTTTCGCGTTTTTTCGACGGGTCGCGCAGAAGGTATGCGGGATGAAATGTCGGCATCACTTTCACGCCGTAATAATCCTGAAAATTTCCGCGCAGTTTCGTGATTCCGACTTTTGTGTTCAAAAGATTCTGGCAAGCCGTATTTCCCAAAACGACGATCACCTTCGGACGCACGACCGAGATTTCACGAAGCAGAAAAGGTTTGCACGTTTCGGCTTCGGGCAAGGTCGGCGCGCGGTTTCCCGGCGGACGGCAACGATTGATGTTGCCGATGAAAACATCTTCGCGCTTCATCCCGATCGCTTCGATGATTTTGTTCAAAAGCTGTCCCGCCCGCCCGACGAAAGGTTCGCCTTTCTGATCTTCGTCCGCGCCCGGAGCTTCGCCGATAAACATCAGATCGGCTTGCAGATTGCCAGTGCTGTGAACGATCTTCGTGCGTCCTTCGTGAAGCGGACAGCGCGTGCAGTTGCCGATGTCGGCGCGGATTTCTTCGACGGTTTCCTTCGATTCGGGCAATGTTTGCGAAATATCGCCGAAAAGCGTTTCGGTCGGAGTTTCTACGGTTTTCTTTGTTGGCATTTCTTTTTCAGTTGGTTGAATTATTGGTTTTTTCGGTTCCTGATAGTTTGTGTAAATCGAGTCGCGTTTCGGCAAAGACGGCAAACGCGATAATTTTGTCGATTCCAAAAGACTGCTCCGCGAAGGCTTTGCTTCGTTCGCGTTCGATCTCTGCGGCGGTTTCACCGCGCCCGGCAAAGGCAGATCGACAGGCACGAATCGTTCGAGTTTTTCCTGCGGGATCGTCTGTTTCTGCGGTTGGACGGGCACATCGGCAAACATTATTTCAGGCAGATCGACCGCCAGATTTTCCACGCCGAGTTCCTGCAAATATAAAATTTGCTCTTTCACATCAGCCAAAATGTCGGAAAAATCGGAATTCACGATTGCTTTTTTACCCTTTTACTTTGCTCTTAATTTTAACACTTCATCGAGAATTTTGTCAGCTAATTCGCGTTTCGGCATAAGCGGAAGTTCGATCTGATTGCTCCGCGAAATGATCGTCGCAATATTCGTGTCCGAACCGAAACCCGCGCCTTTTTGCGTGATGTCGTTGGCAACGACGAGATCGAGATTTTTCTTTTCCATCTTCGATTTCGCGTAATTTACCACGTCGTTCGTTTCCGCCGCAAAGCCGACGACGAGCAGTTTTTCGTGCCGGTTTGCCGCGACATTGGCGAGAATGTCGGGCGTTTTTTCGAGTTCGAGATTGAAAATATCGTTGACGGTTTTTTTGATCTTTATTTCGGCAATTTGTTTCGGGCGATAATCGGCAACCGCCGCCGCGCCGATGAAAACCGAACTTTCGGGAAGCTTTTGCATCACCGCGTCGAACATTTCCTGTGCCGAAATTGCTTTGACGACTGCGACATTTTCGGGCGGTTCGACGTTCGTCACACCGCAAACGACGGTGACTTTCGCGCCTCGCTTCTGCGCCGCTTCCGCAACCGCAAATCCCATTTTGCCCGACGAATGATTTGAAATAAAACGAACCGGGTCGATCGCTTCACGCGTTCCGCCGACGGTAATTAAAAGGCTTTCGCCTTTCAAGTCTAGAGTCTTGAGTCTAGAGTCTTGAGTCGAAGAAACAATCGGACTTTGGACTATAGACTCAAGACTCAAGACTTTCATAACTTGCTCCGCAATATTTTCAACGTCTTCGAGCTTTCCCGTGCCGACGGTTTTACAGGCAAGTTCGCCCGAAACGGGTTCGACGAAAATTACGCCGTCCGCTTTTAATTGTTCGATATTTCTTTGTGTTGCGGCGTGATTCCACATCGAAACGTTCATCGCGGGCGCAACCATTACGGGCGCGTTTGAAGCTAAATAGGTCGAAGAAAGAAAATCGTCAGCGATTCCGTTAGCGAATTTTGCCAAAATATTCGCGGTTGCGGGAACAATTAAAAGCAAATCGATGTTTTGTGAAAAATTGATGTGCGCGATCGGGTCGGGATTAGATTCGTCGTAATCGTCAACCAAAACGTATGTGTCCGTCAGAGCGCGAAAGGTCAAAGGCTGGACGAATTCGGTCGCGTGTTTGGTCATCGCCACGCTGACCTCGCAGTTTTGTTTTTGCAAAAGACGCAAAGCTTCGATTGCTTTATAAGCCGCGATGCCGCCGCAAACGCCAAGCCCGACTCGATATTTTTTTTGTTCCGACATAGAAATTACTGAAAGATTAACATAACTTCGGAAGGGAATTAAACGTGCGGTAAATTATTGCAAATGTCTTAAACGATTGTGTTAATATGTTTGAAGTTTGGAAAAATGAACGAACAGCAAAATTTGTTTGAAGCCGCGCAAGACACCGTCAAAAACGAGGAGATCATACTTTTCGCGCTCGGCGATTTTCAATCACGCGGAAAGGTTCTGGCAATGCGCGAACTCGCTCTAGACCGTCTGCGCGGCGCATTCAAACGCGCTTCGGAAAAATTCGGCGTTGACGAATTAAGCGACGACCAGATCGCTGAAACGCTCGGAAATTTGGGCGCGAAGGTCAAGAAAGTTCCGAACTTCGTTGCCAAACACCCGTATCGCGTAACAATTTCAGAGGAATTATCGAACAAGGGCAAAGAATTTTTCAAAGATACTCTCGAAAATGACTGAAGAAAAAACAGAAAAATTTGCCGAATTGTGGCAATACGTTGAAGCGAAACGTCCGCAGATCGAAAAGTCGGTGCGCAAATTTTTGCCGCTTGCGCCGCCAAAGATCGAAACGCAGTTTAATGAAGCGGTCGAATATGCACTTTTTTCGGGCGGAAAACGTCTGCGCCCGGTTTTGACTTTGCTCGGGGCGGAACTTTTCGGCGCAAACCCCGATCTGATGTTGCCGGCGGCGGCGGCGGGAGAATTTATTCATACTTCGTCGCTGATCTTTGATGATCTGCCGTGTATGGACAATGCGCAGGAACGGCGCGGAAAAACTTCTCTGCACGAGAAATTCAGCGAAGGTTTGGCGGTTTTGGTCGCGATCGGATTGCTCAATGCTTCTTACGGTCTGGTTTTCGTCAATCACATTCATTTGCCTGAAAGAGCGATTCGCGCACACGCCGAAATCGTCGAATGTATCGGCGCATCCGGAATGATCGGCGGGCAATCGGTCGATCTTGCCGTTGCGAAGGGCGCAAATTCCGACAATGTTTTAACGCCGGAATTTGAATCGGTCAGAAATTTGAAAACTTCGGCTTTGATGCGTCTGAGTTTGCGCGTCGGCGCGATTCTGGCGGGCGCGGAACATTTCGAGCTGATAAAACTTTCGCGTTTTGCCGAGCTTCTCGGCGATGCTTATCAGCTTTCCGACGACATTCTCGATCTCGAAGAGGACGGCGAGATTTTCGGCGACGAACAAAAAACCTTTGCGATAGATCAAGGTAAAGAGTCGGCAAATCTCGAACTGCAACGAAAGGTTTCCGAAGCGAAAAGCATTTTGCTCGACAATTTTGCGCCTTCGACGGCGCGCGGATGTTTACTGCAATTTACCGATTATTTAATTCAAAGGAGCAACTAAATGAAACTGAGATTTACCATCTTTCTGATATTCGTTTTGTTTCTTGTTTCGACGGTTTTCGCCCAGGAAAATACGAATCAGGGATTGATTCTCAGGGGCAGATATTACGATACTGATTTTGAACGAAAGGAAGACCACATAATCTATAAAGGTAAATTGGCAATGGAATTTGTCAATAAGGGCGATAAACCGATAATTTTATTAAATCCGCAAGGACAATTCGGGCAATGGCAAAGCAAAGCGTATTTTTCGGACGAGCCTGATTTTGAAACTTCAAAACGATTCAAATTTACAACTTCGGTCGAGAGAAAATTAGTTAATCCCGATCAGCTTAAAAATCTGGTTGCATTTTTATCGAACGACGAGCCGCCTGCAAATTCGGTGGTAATTATCAAACCTGACGATTCCTTGTTATTTGACGACGAGTTTGAATATAAGCAAACCTTCCATAAAGTTAAATATGAAACTATCTACGACGGTTTGAATATTCCTGAATTTTGCTGTTATTTTCAGACCAAACCGATCAAAGATTTAAAATATTTCAAAATCAAATATGAATTTTCCGCCGTTCAATATCAGGCAGATGCCGATCTTTTGGAAAATATGCAAACGAAATGGCGCAAATACGGATTTTTGCCTGTCGACGTAAACGGCGGGTTTTCGATTGTTTCCGAACTTTTGTTCAAATGGTGAATTAACTTACATTATGTCGAATACTTTAGTAATGGTTCTAATTTTCGTTAGTGTCGGCGTATTTTTTTATTTTTCTAAAAAAAATGCGAAGAAAACTAATGAAGACGACCTAAAAGAAAATATTGAAGCCGAAAAAGATCGAAATTCTTAATTGTTCTTCAAAATAAAAACAATAATATTCTCTTAAAATTAACGAAATTTGCTCAAGATTTCCTTTGAATTGGAAATATCCACCTCTTTTTCTTATTGACATCCCGCTTTTTCTCTTTCGGAATAAAAAAATAAAAATTTGTCTTTTCTTACTTTCTGCTTTGACTGTGTTATAGCACAAGTAAAGAACTTTTGCTGGAAAGCATTCAAATACGATGCGTAGTTTCGACTTGTAAGTTCAAGGCTTAATTATCATTTCCTGTTAAATTCCCCTAATGAGATTTATGCCCAAACAAGAAAATGAAATCGATAAATACAACAATTTCGCAGTTTTGAAATTTGGATGATTTGAAATTTGTTTAGTTGAGATTTTTGAAACGGATTTGTTTGCTAAAAACTTTGCGGAAGGAAAATTCGCAAAAATTTAGGAGAATAAATAATGAAAGAAGATAAAAGTAGCAGTTTTGTCCGGCGAAATTTAAGGCAGATCAATATGTTTTTGACATTTCTATTACTATTGGTTTGGCTACCGGTCTTGGCATTAGCGCAAACAGCGACCGTTCAGGGGAATTTAAGCAACTTCGATGTTATCAATGAAACAGGGCAGGAAACACACGGCTTTGAAATCGAGATTCAAGGCGCGAGTGAAGGCGATCTATATTACACCGGATTCGGTCAGCGTTACGGCAGAGGAACGGTTACGCCTTACACGGGCGGAGTCAGAATTCGTTGGTCGAGTCCCTACGATTCCACTTCGCACCATTATTCTTATTCGACACCGACATATACGCCGGGAACGCCCGTTAGCTGGAACGACTGCTATCTGGCAGGAAGCCGCTACGCCGTTTCGGGTTGTGAAAATTTCGGACAAGGAATGCGTAATATCAGCACGATTACGTTGATAAGAGGCTATTGGCTGATCGATGACCCCGACAACCCGGGCAGTTTGATTCGTTACAATCCGAATGTCGCGATTCCTTCACCGAATTGGTTTTTCCCGCCGCCGCCGCCGCCGGGCAGTGCGCCGACCGTGACCGCAGAAGTCGAAGCACCCGAAGCACCCGAAGCACCTGAATTATTCGGTGATGCTCAATGGCTGAAAATTTATACAACACAATTGCCGCGCGTTTTGAGCGAAGAAGATTTACAGACCGGAAACGGCGTTGTGCCGCAAGACCCCGCACAGGTCGAAGTTTCCTGGGATATTATTCAAAGCGAACCGGCAAGCAACAGCAACGGCAACAGAAGACGTTCGAGAAAACAAAACACGACGATCATTGCAACTGCCACGCGTTCGATTGTTCGTCGTTACGAAACATATAAATTTACGGGAACTTACGATGCGATTTCGCACGAAGCTCTTTGTGCGGATTTGACGTGCACCGCGCCGGGCGCAGGCGAATTGGGCGATCAGATCGGCGGTTCTAATTCAGCCGTTAATGTTACGCCGGATTCGGTCGTAATCACAAAATCGGGAACCGGCGGCGGAAACGTCGATTCAGCCGACAAATTCATTGCTTGCGGAAATAAATGCGGCTCGACATTCACTGCGGGAACCGTCGTTAATCTAACCGTGAAAGCAAACAGCGGAAGTGCTTTTGCAGGTTGGACGGGCGCGTGTTCAGGTCTGAGTTTAACTTGTTCCGTAACCGCTAACGGAGTAGTAAACGTCGGCGCAATCTTTAACACCACAACGACCGGCGGCGGTGGCGGCGGCGGCGGAACCACAGGCTCGTCGTTTACACTGCAAGTCGCCAAAGGCGGAACCGGAACGGTTGTCGGCAATGTCGGCGGCATCAATTGCGGAAATCTTTGCCAGTCAAATATTGCTTCAAACACGACCGTGACATTGACGGCAACGCCTGCGGCAGGTTGGAGTTTCGTAAATTGGACAGGCGATTGTGCCGGAACTTCGACAACTTGCACCGTCACAATGAACGGAAATAAAAAACCGAAGGCAAATTTTGTCAGACAATAATTTGACTTGAAAAAAACATAATGGAATGCGGATAAATTATATCTGCATTCCATTTTTTATTTAAAGAATTTATGAGGCAACGTGATATTCTATTTGAAAATTGCTGATTATGATGTCTGAGGAAGTCAAAAAAGCCTACGAATATTGCGAAAGCGTCACCAAAATTCACGCGAAGAGTTTTTATTTTGCGGCAAAATTTCTGCCTAAACACAAGCAGAAAGCCGTTTATCCGATCTATGCTTTTTGCCGTCACGTCGATGATGAAATCGACGAAATCGGCGACGGCGACGAAGCGGAAGCTATCAGATCGGTCGAAAAATGGAAAGCAAATCTTAAATTTATTTACGAGAACGATTTTAACGAACAACTCACGGCGAACAACGAACAAACGCAGGTTTTCATTGCCTGGAAGGATTTGCTGACGAGATATAAAATCCCGCAAAATCTGCCGCTCGAATTGGTTCAGGGCGTTTTGATGGATACGACGATCAAGCGGTATGAAACTTTTGAAGAGCTTTATGTTTATTGTTACCGCGTCGCTTCGACAGTCGGGCTGATGTCGTCCGAAATTCTCGGTTATGCGGACAAAACCGCGCTCGAATATGCGGAAGCAATGGGAATCGGGATGCAATTGACGAATATTTTGCGCGATGTAAAGGAAGATGCCGAAATCGGCAGAATTTATCTTCCTGCGGAAGATTTGCGAAAATTCGGCGTGACGGAAAAACAGATTTTTGAAGGGAAATTTGATGAAAACTTTCGGCAAATGATGAAGTTTCAGGTAAAAAGAGCACGGGAATATTACGAAAAAGGCGAAAAGGGAATTCCGATGCTCGAACAAGATTCGCGTTTTACGGTTTTGCTGGCTTCGCGGATTTACGGCAGAATTTTAGATAAGATCGAAAAGCTCGATTACAACGTTTTTTCGGCTCGGGCACATACGAACAAAATCCAAAAAATGCTCTCAATTCCGAAAATATGGCTTGCGGCACGGAAAATTTGACAGTTTAGTTAGCCGATTTCAGATTGTTGCTTGAAAAAGTTGCGACCGCCAAATCCTTCTCATCTTTTGTTTTGCCCGTTGCAATCCCGATAAAATTAAGTGTCGGACTTAGCAAGCTTTTACGGTTTCCGCGCTTGGCACTGCCATCGTCGATCAGCCATCCAAGCACGATTTCGCGGGCATTTTTACGATCCAAAGCCAGATTTTCGCGAATTTCCGACTGCGAAATATTCAAATATCTTCTAATGCGGAAATCAGGCATATTTCCGTCGCTTCCCTTGTGGCTGAAAAAGGAATTTTTGCTCATATCCGCCAAATGATCTTTTGCCGCTTTTGAAAGTTCGGCGGATAAAATGAAAGGCTTTAAGGAATTTGAGATCGAAATCTCCTTAATTGCATCATCGACTGCCGCAATGCCTTCAAAAGTTACGATTTTTTGCCCGTTTTCAAGGGTCAAAATGTTTTCGTTATAAAGACTTTTTCGGTCGGTCAAATAAGCGGCGTAGCTTTTCGGATTTGCGCGAAAAAGATTGATTTCTTTGAGAATTTCATCATTCAGGCTCTGACTTAAAGGCTTGTCGATCTTCGTTTCGGGTGTGACATTGTCCTTCTTTTTATCTTTGTCTTTCGCAACTTCGCCCGTCGCGGAAGCGTTTGATTTGACCTGCGCTGAAATTTGAAAATTAAAGGCAAAAGAAAGTGAAAAAAGTGAAAGAGTAAATAAAATGGCGGCGGTTTTTGGCATAATTGGAATTTCTCCGAAAAAAATACTCACATTCGCTTTGAAACTATAATATAGAAATCAGTTGTCATACAATGTTCTGAGTAAAACAATTTGTCATAATAATTCAAAATCTCGGAGTCAGAAAAAATGCAGAAAATTTTTGCTTTACTATTCTTAACTATTTTATTGGCAACACCTTTGAGCCTATTCGCGCAAAAAGGTGCGATGCCGGAAATGAAACAATTGCAATCGCCGCAAAATCCGAAAATCGGGTTTATGATTCACGGCGGAGCGGGCGTGATTAAAAAAGGTTCGCTTTCGCCTGAAAGAGAAAAAGCCTATCGCGCAAAGCTGGAAGAAGCGGTTTTGACGGGTTACAAAAAGTTGCAGGAAGGCAAATCGGGACTCGATGCCGTCGAAGCCGCGATTCGGATTTTGGAAGATTCGCCGCTTTTCAACGCGGGAAAAGGCGCGGTTTTTACGAATGACGGCAAAAACGAGCTCGATGCTTCGATAATGGAAGGAAAAAATCTGATGGCTGGCGCGGTTGCGGGACTTCATCACGTCAAAAATCCGATCACTCTGGCGCGTGCCGTGATGGAAAAAAGCGAACACGTGATGATGGTCGGCGACGGCGCGGAAAAATTTGCCAAAGAAATGAACATCGAACTCGTTGACGAAAAATATTTCTGGACGCAGGAACGTTGGGACAGCTTGCAGAAGATTTTGAAGGAAGAAAAAGAAGCGAAGGAAAAAAAGGAAAAGGTCAACAGTCAAAATCTTAACGAACCCGAATTTTTACTCAATAATTCGACTTATGCGGCGATGACGGAAACCGAAAGATTGCCTGAAAATCGTTTCGGAACGGTCGGCGCGGTCGCGCTCGACAAGGAAGGAAATCTGGCGGCGGGAACTTCGACGGGCGGAATGACGAATAAAAAATACGGACGCGTCGGCGATGCCCCGATCATCGGCGCGGGAACTTATGCCAACAACAATTCCTGCGCGGTTTCGGCAACGGGTTGGGGCGAATTTTTTATCCGTTTAGGCGTTGCGCGTGACATTTGCGCCTTAATGGAATACCGCATCACGCCGATTCAGCAAGCCGCCGATCAGGTCATCAAACAAAAACTCCAAAAAGCGGGCGGCGACGGCGGAATTATTGCGATGGACAAATTCGGAAATATGGCGATCTCGTTCAACTCGGAAGGAATGTATCGCGCGTATATCAACTCGGATGGAAAGCCCGTCGTGGAAATTTATCAATAAAAATTAAGAATTTGCCCACGAAAGACACGAAAAGGACGAAAAAAAAGACAAAGGATTATTTTTAAGTTCTTTTTTCGTGTCTTTCGTGGGCAAAAAAAACTGAAAAATATGCTTACAGCGGAAATTATTGCGATCGGTTCGGAACTTTTAACGCCCGAAAAGGTCGATACGAACAGTCTTTGGCTGACAGGAAAACTTAACGAGATCGGCATCGAAGTGAAATTGAAAATAGTCGTCGGCGACGATGAACTACGGCTTGAAGAAACGATTCGTGATGCTCTCAAACGTTCTGACATCGTGATCTCGACGGGCGGTTTAGGTCCGACCGAAGACGATATTACGCGCAAAATCTCGGCAAAAGCGATCGACCGCGAACTCGTCTATCACACGGAGATCGAAGCCGATCTGCGCGAACGTTTTAGAAAATGGGGACGCGAAATGCCTGAAATTAACAAACGGCAGGCTTTCGTCATCGACGGCGCGGAAATTTTGCCGAATCCGAACGGTTCGGCAGTCGGCATGTGTGTCGAATTCGCTTCAAAGATTTTCGTCATTCTGCCCGGTCCGCCGCGTGAAAATAAGCCGATGTTCGAGAATTTCATCTTGCCGAAACTACGTGAGATGGCGGGCGAAATTTATGTGAAACGAAAAATGCTGAAAGTTTCGGGACTCGGCGAATCGGCGGTTGACGAAGCCGTTGCGCCGATCTACACAGCTTACGAAAATGTGCAGACCTCGATTCTTTTTAACAAAAGCGAGATTGAAGTGCACCTGATGGCGCAGGCAAAAACCGAAACGGAAGCCGAATCCGTTTTGGATGAACTGGCGGGAAAGATCGCCGAAAAACTCGGCATCGCGGTGTTTTCGACCAACGGCGAAGCGATGGAAGAAGTCGTCGGGCAACTGCTTGCCGGGCGTGGGAAAACGCTCTCGATCGCGGAAAGTTGTACGGGCGGATTGATCGGCGAAAGACTCACGGACGTTGCCGGATCGTCGAAATATTTTATCGAAGGCGCAGTAACTTACGCGAACGATGCAAAAATCAGAACTCTGAACGTTCCGAAGGAAGTTATCGAAGCGAACGGCGCAGTCAGCGCGCCGACTGCCGAAGCGATGGCGAAAGGAATCCGCGACCGAAGCGGAACGGATTTTGCAATTTCGGTCACGGGCATTGCCGGACCTGACGGAGGCACGGAAGAAAAGCCCGTCGGCACGGTTTTCATCGGATATGCCGATGCGAAACAGGTCAAATCGAAGAAATTCATTTTGCCCGGCGACCGTTACCTGGTGCGTTGGCGGGCGAGCTCGGCGGCTTTGGATTATTTAAGGAGACAGATATTAAAAAATGACGAATGATGCTCTATCGCAAACAAAAGTTCCTGCAATCGGTTTGATCCTGATCGGTTCGATCAATGCTTTATGCGGATTATTGATGCTTCTTTCAGGACTGCTACGTTTGATCGGAAAGGTAGATGACCAAATACCGACCGACGAAGCGCAAAGGCTCGGATATTATATGGGCACAGGATTCGGTTACGGACTCGGTTTTTTCAGTTTGATACTTGCGCCCGTAATCATTTACGGCGGTTTCTGTATGCTTAAAGGACAAAAGCCCGGCTTGGCGAAAACCGCCGCGATTTTAGCGATTCTCCCGGTTTCTTCCTGCTGTTTTCTGCTCGGAATTCCTTTCGGCATCTGGGCTTTGATCGTTTTGCGAAAGCCGGAAGTGAAAGCCGTTTTTGAAAATCAGACGAATAATCGATTTTACCCGCCGCCGCCGCAATAATAGTGCAAAGATTTCCCGCGAAACGCGTCATTGCAAAGATGTTGGAGAACATAAAAATGAAACGAATATTTACAATTTTACTGCTGATTACAGCGGTCTTTATCATTCAAGTTTTTGCCCAAAACGGTGCGAAAGTTTTTCGCGGCGAACTTGGCGGACAATCGATTCAGATGACTCTCAACCGTGAAGGGAAAAAGCTGAACGGCACTTATTTTTATCAAAAGATCAAAAAAGATTTGCGGCTCGAAGGGACGATCGACGAGGCGGGAAATTTCACCCTGACCGAGTTTGCTCCGAACGGTGCGAAAACGGGCGAATTTACGGGAAAATGGGACAATCCTGCGACCGAGGACGGCGCATCTTTGACGGGAAACTGGATAAATCCGAAAAATAAGGAAGAATCGTATTTCACTGCGCAGGAACAATTTGTCGAATTTACGGGAAATCAAAAGATCGAAACGAAATCTTTCGCGGAAAAAAATAAAGCGCGAATGTTTGAAATAACCGCCGAATATCCGATGCTTTCGGGCGGAAATGCTTTGATCGCCGCAAAATTCAACAAATTTGTGGAAGCCGAAGTGATGAAAACCGTCAATTCGTTTCGTAAGGATATGATGACGATGACCGCCGCAGATTTGAAATTTGCGAAACAGAACGGGATGAGCAATTATCTCGAACTGGATTACGTACTCGAATCGGCGAACGACCGGGTAATCAGCATCGGGTTTTATTATTCGACGTTTGAAGGCGGCGCACATCCGAATCATTTTTCTTCGGCGGTCAATTTCGATTTGAAAACGGGAACCGTCGTCGCCCTCAAAGACCTTTTCAGACCGAACGCGAATTATTTGAAAACGATTTCCGCACTCTGCATAGAAAAACTCAAGGAAGACGACAGCGAAGGGTTCGATGACGAATGGCTTAAAACCGGCGCGGGACCCAAGGCGGAAAATTTTTCTTCGTGGAACATTAAAAAGAAAGGGATTTTGATAACCTTCGACCCTTATCAGGTCGCTTCGTATGCCGCCGGACCGAAGGAAGTATTACTGACTTATGACGAACTGAAAAGCATTCTGAAAAAGGACAGCGTCATTGAGGGAATGAAATGAAAGCATTGATTTCAGCGGTCTTTACGATATTTCTGGCGGCGAACGTTTTCGCACAGCTTGACGGAAATCCCGAAAACTGGTGCCGCAACGGGGCTTTTCCGCGTGAAAGCGAGTCTTACGAGATCGCTAAAATAAAAGGCAACAAAGGCGAAAAGGTGTATTTCTACAATGATTTTGAGGAAGATTGCCCGAACAACGAAAAATGCCGTGAGAAAAGCTACATCATTCCGAACGATGAAGTGATCGTTTCGCGTAGATACGGAAATTGGATTTGCGCCTGGTATCAGCCGAAAAAGGGCAGTGAAACGGTCGGCTGGATTCGCGCCGACAAAGTGGAATTTATCAAGATCAAACAAAGTTTCAATGATATTTTCGGTAGCTGGTATTTCTACGACAACGACATCGAAATTAAAAAAGATGTGAAAACGAACGGTTTTAAAGTTACCGGGAACGCTTTCTGGAAAGGTTTGGGCGACAATGTTCACACGGGCGAACTCGATCACGAAGGGCGAATGTCGGACGGCATTTTAAAGCTCGGCGAGGACGAAACGGACGAGTATGCGTGCAGGGTTTCGATCATTCTGCTCGGTAAATTTTTGATCGTGTCCGACAATCTCAACTGCGGCGGTGCAAACGTAAGTTTTTCGGGCGTTTATCAGAAAAATAAAAAATAATCGCCGAACGACTGACGAATTCGGTGCGATTTGCTTAAATGAATAGTGAGAACTTAACTTCTCACTATTTTTTTTTGATGAGAAAACTCTATCTAAAATTCCGAAACTACCTCAAGGAACTGGGAACTCTCACGCCCGTCGCGCTCGTGACAACGTTTTTACCGATTCTCGGAAGCGCGGTTTTAATTACGTTTTCGAGTCCGATCAGCGAGTGGTTTAAGGATAATCACGTTACGGGAAGTTTTGCTTATGTTCTGTTCGTGATTTTCTTTTGCGGACTGTCGTTACTGCCGACGAACGTGATCGGCATTATCTGCGGCTGGGCATTCGGGTTTTCGTTCGGAATTTTTCTGCACATATTGGCGGTGGTCGGCGCGGCTTCGCTTTCGTTTTTGATTCACAGGCGCATTGCCGGCGAAAAATTAACACACGTTTTCGCGCATCATCCGAAGGCTGACGCGATCTATCAGGCATTGGTCAGGCACAGTTATTGGCGCACGACGCTTTTGATTTGCTTGCTTCGGCTGTCGCCCGCGATGCCTTTTGCGCTCACCAATTTTCTGATGACCTCGGCGCGGGTGCCTTATTCTTCATACGCGATCGGCACGGCTGTCGGGATGTTTCCGCGTTCGGCGGCGGTGGTTTTTTTCGGTTCGGGGCTGGCGGTTTTGGACTTCGACAACCCGAACGACATCTGGCTTTTAATTTTCGGCATCGTTGCGACGATCATTTCGATAATCTTCGTCGGCATCGTCAGCAAACGCGCCCTGGCGAGAATGACCGAAACCGTAAATTAAAAAAGCGAATCAGCCTGCGAAATAAACGAAAATAACGAAAAAGGTAAGAAGAAAAATTCAAAATATTTTCGATTCTTTCGTTTATTTCGCAGGCAAAAATTATTTGTTGCTTAACAATATTTCGGCGTAAATTCCCGCATCAACATTGCCGCCGCTCACTATCGCACAGACTTTTTTTCCTGCAAATTTCTCTTTACCTGCGAGCACCGCGCCGAGCGTCAGCGCGCCGGTCGGTTCGGATTTCAGATTTGCCAGACCGAACAACAAACGCACTGCTTCGGCAATCTTTTCGTCAGAAACTTCGATGATTTCCGCCACGCCCGATTTGATGATTTCCCAGTTATGTTTACCCAATGAAAGCGTGCGCGCACCGTCGGCGATCGTCATCGGTTCGGTTTCGTTGGAAACGATTTCGCCCGCTTTCAAAGACTTTGCCGCGTCGTTTGCGAGAAGCGGTTCCGCGCCGAAAAGTTTTGCCTGATGACCGTTGCGGCACAATCCTTTCGAGATTCCCGAGATCAGACCGCCGCCGCCGACGGGCGAGATTATCACGTCGAAATCCCTGTTTGCCAATTCGTCGCCGATGCTCGCGTTTCCGTCGATCACGAACAGATCGTCATACGCCGAAGCGACGTAAAAATCGGGATTTTCCGCCGCCAGTTGCGCGACGCGGTCACTGCGTTTGACGGTTTTCGTATCAACCAGATCGACCGTCGCGCCGTAAGATTTAATGGCTTCGATCTTGACCTGCGCCGAAGTTTCGGGCATCACGACGATACATTTTTTCCCCGTCAGCTTACACGCATAAGCCAGAGCCTGACCGAAATTTCCGGACGAAGCGGTTAAAATGCCGTCGTTTTCGACATTTACTGCGAGATTGTAAGCGGCGCGAAATTTAAAGCTTCCGGTATGCTGGAAGGTTTCGGACGCAAGCGTTAAGTCTAAATCCAAATAATCGCGCAATTTTTGCGATTCGATAAAAGTCGTCGGGCGAATGGCTTCGAGCAGAGTTTTCATAAGAGAAAGATTAACGCAAAGACGCAAAGGTGCAAAGACGCAAAGGAAATTAACGGTAAACTTTTAAAACTTTGCGTCCTTGCGACTTCGCGCCTTTGCGTTAAAATATTTTCTATGACAAAAGCACAATTCGGAATGATCGGTTTGGGAACGATGGGCAGAAATTTTCTGCTGAATGTCGCGGAAAAAGGATTTTCGGGTGTCGGATACGATCTCGACGCGGAAAAACGTCGGCTTTTGCTCGAAGAAGGCAAGGATTTCGATCTGCAAACGGGCGAAACGCTTGATGAATTTCTCGGCAAACTCGAAAGTCCGCGCAAGATTATGATTCTCGTTCCGGCGCAGGTCGTCGATATTGTCATTAACGATCTGCTCACGAAACTGGATGCGGGCGACATCGTGATCGACGGCGGAAACTCGCATTTTCCCGAAACCGAACGGCGCGAAAAAACTCTCGCGGAAAAGAACATCGAATTTCTCGGGGTCGGCGTTTCGGGCGGCGAAGAAGGCGCGCGGCACGGCGCGAGCATTATGATCGGCGGCAAGCGCGAAGTCTACGCGCACGTCGAAAAGATTCTCGAAGCCGCGTCCGCCAAAGTGAACGGCGAAGCGTGTGCGGCGTTTGTCGGCAAAGGTTCGGCGGGGCATTTCGTCAAGATGGTTCACAACGGCATCGAATACGGCTTGATGCAAATCCTCGCCGAAACATACGATTTTATGTTTCGCGTTTTGAAGATGGATTACGACGCGATGAGCCGGACGTTCGGCGAATGGAACAATGCCGAGTTGAATTCGTTTCTGGTCGAGATCACGGCGGAAGTTTTGAGAAAATCGGACGTTGAAACGGGCAAACCGCTGGTCGGGATGATTCTCGATAAAGCCGCGCAGAAGGGAACGGGCAAATGGACTTCCCAGGCGGCGATGGATTTCGGCGTGCCGATTCCGACGATCGACAGCGCGGTTTCGATGCGTCAAATCTCCGCGCAAAAGGAAGCGCGGGTCTTGATCGCCGAAAAATACGGTAAAGGCGAACCCGCGATCACCAATCCGCCGACCGCCGGCGGCAACGCCGTTTCGAGCGAACACGAACACGACGCGGCGAAAGCGCAACGCGAAAAACGCGCCGCCGAAACGGTCGTGAGCAAGCATCACAAGGAAAATCTCGACGCGCAGAACATCGGCGATAAAAAGGAAGTTGCGAGCGACGAAGAGCGCGACGAAGCCGTCCGCAAGGATGTTTCGCAGAACAAGGACGAATTTCTCGAACTGCTCAAACACACGCTTTTGAGTTCGTTTATCGTCACCTACGCGCAGGGAATGTCTTTGCTTCAGACGGTTTCAAAGGAAAAGGAATACGAACTGCATCTTTCGGAAATCGCGAAAATATGGCGCGGCGGCTGTATCATCCGCTCGGCTTTGCTCGAAGAAATGCGTGCCGCTTACGACCAGAATCCCGACCTCGTAAACCTGATTATCGACGACAGATTTGCCGAAATCCTCAGCAAAAACCGCGATTTCTGGTGCAAGATCAACAACGAATTTGCGATGAGTCAAGTCCCGTCGCTCTGTCTTTCGTCCGCGCTTTCGTATTTCGACGCGTTTCGTTCGGAGCGTCTGCCCGCAAATCTGATTCAAGCCCAACGCGACTTTTTCGGCGCGCACACTTATCAAAGAACCGACAAAGAAGGCGTTTTCCACACGCCCGACTGGGATAAATAATAACGAATAACGGATAGTTGATAACGGATGGTTTTCATCACCCGGTTATTAATTATCCGTATTTTTGTGCAAAAAAATTGACTTGCAACCGCGTGAAGATCAAGCGTCGCTCACGCGACGCGTGTTCATATGACGAATCTGCACCGTGCGGTTCAACGCACGTCTAAATTCAAACGCCGCTGACGCGGCAGAAAGAAATATCTCCGATTAAGCACTTTTTGGGCAAAGACATAATGCTTAAATAGCCGTCAGTCGCCGTTATCATCCTGAAAGTCGCCGTTATCATCCTGAAAGTTGCAAATATCATCCTGAAAGTCGCAGTTATCATCTGAACAATCGTAAATATTATTGTGACAAACGCACATATCATTGTGTCAGTCGCAGTTATCATCATAACAATCGCATTTATCACTTAAACAATCGCCTATATCAGACCTTTTATTATAAAAATATTGTCATTTAACTTTATCGGCTGTAAAATTTCACTCGAAGAGGACTGATTTTATGTTGAATTTTAATTTGAGGCGAATTTTGGAGATGCGCGGTGTGGATAAACCGTTCAGTTATCTGGTTGACAGGGGCTTTTACCGCACGGTTGCGAGTAAACTGGTCAATCATAAGATTGTCAACATCAAGATTTCGCACATCGAAAGGCTTTGCCGGGTGCTCAATTGCACGCCGAACGATCTTTTCGAGTGGCAGCCGAAGGAAAATGAAATGCTCGGCGCAAATCATCCGCTCAATACGCTGATTCGTGAAAAAAGCGCGGCTGATTTCGTGCGGCTGTATAAGGAAATTCCGCTCGATAAGCTCGACAAAGTGGAAGAATTTATCGCGCAACTCAAAAATGAGTGATTAACGAAGATTTAATTGTTTAACTACAGCGTTCGCTTATGGCAATTTCATTATGTATAATCAAAAATTTGCTTTCAGCAGTAACGCAGTATGAATTGGACAGCAGAATATAGGGAAGATAAGCATTTTGTCAGCATCAAAACCGCCGGAACTTTTAATGTCGAAGACCACGTGCGAATGATCGAGGACATCGTCACGCGTGAATTTTGGAAACCGGGAACGGATGTTTTTTTCGATCACAGAAATATGCAGTTCGGCAAAACCGACATCGAACTGATGCGGCAGGCAACGGCAAATCATAAAAGATACGACAAATTGATCGGCGACGGCAGAGCCGCGATTTTGATGAAATCATTGACCGATTTCGGGCGCGGTCGTCAGTTTGAATTATTATCGTCGGACAAAATCTCCGCTAAACTGAAAATCTTCACCGAAGAAAAAGCCGCGATCGAGTGGATAACGGGGAACGGATAGCGGATAGTGGATAGTGGATAGTGGATTGCTTTTCGTTATCAGTTATACGTTATCAACTATCTGTTATCAACTATCCGTTCATATTCTGTCGGAGTGTTGACGTTGAAAAAGATGTCTTGTTCAGTGTCGGCGGAGAGATTTTGTTGCGGGATGTAGCGCGTGTTTACCAGTTCGAGAAAATCGCGCGGGGAAGCGGTTGCGTTTTCTTCCATCAATCTTTCGAGTGTCGGCAGACAATATTTCGCGCGGTAAACGGCGCATAGCGGCTGGATTCTGCCGTCGGTCTGGCGCGGCACGCTGGCGAGAAATTTGTTTGAAGAGAGCGCAAATCCGGCGAGTTTTTCGATGACGTTTGCATCGACCAAAGGCAGATCGACCGCCAAAACGACGGCAAATTTCGTTTCGCAATTTTGCAAAGCCGCGTGAATCGCCCCGAGCGCGCCGCGTTTTTCGTAAATATCACGCACGAACGGCAATTCGGTTTCGATGGTTTGAGATTGATTCAAAACCAATTTAACGCGGGTTTCGCAAACTTCACTTAACGCCGCAACCGCGTTTTCGAGAAAACTTTTGCCCCTGAACTGCAAAGCAAACTTATCCTCGCCCATCCGCGAAGACTTTCCGCCAACCAAAACGAATCCTGTAAAATCACTCATAATTAAAAGAAGATTTTGCCCACGAAATACACGAAAAGGAAATGAAATATCAGAAAAAAAAGAAGCGGCTTTTACTTCTTTTTTTCGTGTCCTTTCGTGTATTTCGTGGGCAAAAAGATTTAGTTTTTAAAACTTCCCGTAAACACCTTTTCGCCGTTTTCAAGATGCGGCGCAATTGTCACGATCGTCAATTTCGAGGTCGGGCACTTGCTTCTTTCGGCATAGCTTTTCAGCGGTATCAGCGGATTTGCTTCGGGAAAATAAGTTGCGCAACAATCCTTCGGGATCGGGTATTCGACGACGATAAACGATTCGGCGCGGCGCGTTTCGCCTTCAAAATAACTCGTAATATCGACGACTTCGCCCTGTTTTAAGTTTCGTTCGGCAATGTCCTGTTTGTTCATCAAAATCACGCGGCGCGAACCGGAAATGCCCCGGTAACGGTCGTGATCGTCGTAAACGGTCGTGTTGAACTGGTCGTGTGCACGAATCGTCGTCATCAGCAGTTCGCCGTCCGAAATTTCGATCTTTTCGAGCTGACTCGCGGTAAACTGCGCCTTGCCCGAAGCAGTTGGAAACTGGCGTTCGCGCGGCGGATTCGGCATATAAAAACCGCCTTCCTTGCGAACGCGGATGTTGTAGTTTTCGCAACCCGCGACGACACGCGAAATGCGTTCGCGAATCGCGTCGTAATCGTTCGTCATCCGTTCCCAATCGACCGTCAGCTTGTTTTTCAAAACCGCCTGCGCCATTTTCCCGACGATCCAAACCTCGCTCCGCAGATGCTCCGAGGCAGGTTCGAGAATTCCCTTCGACATCTGCACATTGAGCATCGTGCTTTCGGTCGAAACGAACTGCTCTTTGCCGCCCGTCAGATCGATTTCCGTGCGTCCAAGACAGGGAAGAATCAAAGATTTTTTGCCGTGAACGAGCGCGGTTCGGTTTAATTTTGTAATGACTTGCACGGTCAGATTACAATTTCGCAAAGCCTTTTCGGTGTATTCGGTATCGGGCGTGGCGGAAACGAAATTTCCGCCCATTGCAAAAAAGACTTTGGCGCGTCCGTCGTGCATCGCTTCGATCGCATCAACCGTTCCGAAGCCGTCTTTTTCAGGCGTTTTGAAGTGAAATTCCTTTTCCAGAGCCGCCCGGAATTTCGGATTCATCTGTTCCCAAACACCCATCGTGCGGTCGCCCTGCACGTTTGAATGTCCGCGCACGGGGCAAAGTCCCGCGCCCTGTTTCCCTATCTGACCGCGCAGAAAATGCAGATTCGCAATGTCCTGAATCGCCGCAACCGCCTGTTTATGCTGGGTCACGCCCATCGCCCAGCAGGTGATAACGCGGTTAGATCGCAGATAAATTTCGGCAACTTCGCCGATCTGTTCATACGAAAGACCGCTTTGCGCGATGATGTCCTGCCATTCGACAGTTTCGAGATTGGCGATAAAATCCTGAAATCCTTCGGTCTTTTCGTTGATGAATTCATAATCGAAAAGCGGTGTCGGGCTGGTCTTTTCGCGTTCGAGAATGATTTTCATCAAGCCTTTCAGAAAAGCTGAATCGCCGCCGATGCGAATCGGCAAATGCAGATCGGCGAGCCTGATCGCTTTGTTGGTTAGAATCTTGAACGGAAACTCCAGAATATTGTCGGCGTGTTCGGGGTTCGGATCGACGAAATTCAGCAAACCTGCTTCGGGCAGAGGATTGACGGCAATAATTTTTGCGCCTTTTTGTTTGGCGCGTTCGAGCGAAGTCATCATTCGCGGCGCGTTCGTGCCGGGATTTTGCCCGATAATGATTATCAAATCCGTGTCTTCCAAATCTTCCAGACGAACCGATGCTTTGCCCAGACCGATCGATTCGGCAAGCGCAACCGACGTGGATTCGTGGCACATATTCGAGCAATCGGGCATATTGTTCGTCCCGAATTGACGCACAAAAAGCTGGTAAAGAAACGCGGCTTCGTTCGAGGTTCTGCCCGAAGTGTAAAAAACGGCTTCGTCGGGAGATTTCAGGGAATTGAGTTCTTCCGAAATGATATGAAACGCTTTTTCCCAGGTGATCGGTTCATAGTGCGCGGTGTTTTCGTCCAAAAACATCGGCTCGGTGATTCTGCCTTGATCGTTGAGCCATTTGCCGCTTTTTTCGGCAAGTTCTGAAATCGAATATCGGGCAAAAAAATCGGGCGTGGCGCGTTTCGTGGTCGCTTCGTCGGCGATTGCCTTTGCGCCGTTCTCGCAAAATTCGGCGTGCGTGCGTTCACCGTCGGGGTCTGCCCACGCGCACGAATTACAGTCGATTCCGCCTTTTTGATTGAGTTTCAAAAGCAGTTTCGTGCCGCGAACCGGACCTGCTTTTGAGAAGATTTGTGTTGTAGTGTTGATGACGGCTGAGATTCCCGCCGCTTTTTCTTTGATTTCGCCGACCTTTAAATTTCCCAAGTCCGCACCCGCTTTTTCGCTCTTCATAAAATGTTACCGATAAATTAGTTAATAACATTAAAGCGATTTTCGCGGACAAATCCAAGTCGGCATCTTACTAAATGAATGATATTTATTATTTAATCTCTTACAGGGTTGGAAAAATCTTCGACGGGCGCGATTTGTTTGATTTCGTAAACTTTCAGATTCAAACTTTTCCCGAAACAGCAAAGTCTGTTTTTGCAATTATCCGTAATTACGCCTTTCACGACGACTTTGACGCGTTTGTAGCGGTCGAGCGAAAAATTTTCCTTGAGTTCCGATTTCAGCGAATCGATTTCGGATTTGTTTTCGTCGAAATTCAAAAAAGTCCAGTATTCGGGCTTTTCAAATTGTTGTCCAAGCCGCCAGAGATTTGTGTCGATCTCTTCAGCTTGCATATAAGATTCGATTTCGACGGTCATTCCATCATAAAAATCGGTATTTTCCGTAACGGTTTCAAGGCTGACTTTCGGTGCCGCATTACGAAAAACTTCCACGCCGATATAAAACGTCAGAATCGGCATCATTAACGACAAAAGGAAAATCTTCATAACTAAATTTTACAAATTTAAATAGAAATCGCCAAGCTGTTTTCAGTTGAATCTTCGACAATTTTCCACGCGCCTTCGGTTTTCAAAAGCTTACTCATTAAAGAAGCGTGAACGGCGTGACCGCTTTTTTCGGCGGTGACTTTTCCCAAAACAGGCATTTCCAGAAGTGCGAGATCACCGATGATGTCGAGGATTTTGTGACGCACAAATTCGTCATTAAATCTGAGCGGCGTTTCGTTGAGCATTCCGTCGGGCGTGAGCACGATGGCGTTATCGAGCGAACCGCCCAAAGCCAGATTCGCTTTTCTGAGCATTTCGATTTCGGTCGTAAAACCGAACGTGCGCGCCGACGCGATTTCGCGCCCGAACGAACCGTTATTGAGTTCAAAATTAAAGATTTGCCGATTGATAAACGGATGTTTGAAATCGATCACGCATTCGATCTCGAATTTATCGGAAGGTTCGATGGACATTTTGCGGTCGCCGTCCTGAAATTCGACTTTTTTGAGAATTTTCAGATAATGACGCGGCAGATGTTGTTCGACGATTCCGGCGTTTTCGATCAATTCGATAAAATTTTCGCTCGAACCGTCCATAATCGGGATTTCGATATTATCGAGCAAAATAAAGCAATTATCGATGCCCGAACCGCGCAAAGCCGAGAGCAGATGTTCGCACGTCGAGAGCACGACACCTTTTCTGAGAAGCGTCGTCGCATAACTGCAATGCGAAATATATTCGACCGAAGCCGGTATTTCAAAATAATCGAGATCGGTGCGGACAAAAATATAACCCGTATTTTCGGGGGCGGGACGGAGTTCCAGATTAACCTCAACGCCCGTATGCAAGCCGATTCCGCTCACTGTGATCGATTGTTTCAATGTTCTTTGCAAAGCCATTTCAGAGTATCTTTTGCAATGTCCGTGCCGTTAAGCAACAAACGAAAATCCCAGTAAATTAAGCCCGATTTTCAATTTTGATTTTGGAAATGTCGTCTTTTTGCCGCATTCGGCACAATTTTGTTGTAAATAATCAAAAAAAAGCGAAGAGCGTGTCACCTTTTTCAGAAAAATCGGGCGATTGATGGTCGGAAGGGAATTTATCGAAATATTGAATTAATGATCGGAGGAAATGATGAGAAAGGTTTTGTTTTTAATGGTTGCGGTCGGGGTTTTTTCCGTCACGGCTTTTTCGCAGGAAGCGGTTGATTATGATTACTTGATAAATAAATGCTATTCGTCCGTTAAAAGCGGCAAATTTACCGAGGCGGTCGAATTTTGCAGTGATGCTTTGGCGGAAAAGAAAGATTCGGGAATGGCTTATTATCTGCGGGCATTTTCTTACAGCAAGATACCGATGGGAACGGACACAAAATCTCCGACGGGTGAAACGGTAAATCTGACGGGCGAACAACGCAAACAGTTTACGGTTGCCGATGCCGAAAAATGTATCCAGTTCATTCCCAATGAACATCCGTGTTATTCGCTGATCGGCTCGTTTTTATATACTTCCAAACAAAAAGACGATCTCGAAAAAGCCGCCAAAAATCTGACTGAAGCGATTCGTTTGGGCGATAAGGATAAGATGCTTTACTATTACCGCGCAATAGCAAACTTTAATATCGCCAAAATTCTCACTTCAAAAAACGCGCAAGCAATCAAGTTAGCGGAGCAATCAGTCGCTGATTTTACGGCTTCGATTCAGTTGAATCCCGACCAGGATTACAACTTTCAACGCCGCGCCGAAGCCTACGAATTCTTAGGCAAATTCGATCTCGCGGTCGCCGATCTGAGCAAGTTTTTGGAAACGAACGACGAAAACGACGAACTCTTTTTCAAGCGCGGAAAGTTGTATCTGAACGCCAAAAAATATGATGCGGCAATCGAAGATTTTACGAAGACTTTAGAAATTTTGGACGAACCTTACAACACCGATTTTGAAGAAAATCTCAAGGAAATTCTGCCGTTTCGGATGCAAGCCTACAAAGCTCTCAAACAAAAAGCCGAATTCTGTAAAGACCTGAAAACACTTGACGAAAACGCAAATTGCGAGAAGGAGTGGAAGAAGAAATAGAAAGGGAGAATTTGAGATGGAAAAGCCTGTCGGGTCGAAGAAAAAGAGTTAACTTAAGTTGTGACGAAAAAAGTCAGTTTTTAATCAAACCTGTTTCCACACAGGACATTAGGTTGATTTCGGATTTACACATTTCCGCCAATCTGGACTGAAAGTTTTTGGCTTCATTCGGGCGATTCATTTTTTTCAATAATTCGGTTCGGGCGTTAATGATGCGAATCAGCAAATTGGAAGTTTCGATGTTTTTATTGTCGAGCGAAAGAATTTTTTCCAATATCTGCAACGATCCGGCGTTTGTTTCCAGAGCCTTTTGAAATTCGCCGAATTGTTTGTAAGCCTCAGTGAGGCTCACCAGCGCATTGGAAACGTCGATCTGTGCTTCGGTATTTTTTTCGTCGGCTTTGGCTAGATTGAGAGAGATTTCGAGATTTTTTTTGAGCATTTCCAAGCCCTTTTCCTTTTCGCCGAGCTTAAAATAATTTTCGCCCAAATTTTGATTCGCGCCTGCCAGAAGTCTTTGCAGGTTTTGCGTTTCACCTTCGATCGCGATTTCGGCTTTGATCGAATCGAACATTTTTTGATTGAACGGTAAAGCCTTTCGATAATCTTCGATCGCTTTTTCCTTCGCGCCATTTTGTAAAAGTTCGTCGCCGCTCCAAACGTAGTTTGTGCCGAGCCGTTGGCAAACACGTGAAAATTGATGCTGGATTTCGAGCGGTTTGTTTGGAATATTTTCGAGCAGTGCAAAGGCTTTTTGATAAAGTTCGATTCTTGAAAGCCTGGTTTGCCACATATAATCGGCTTGCATTATGTAGGCTTCGGCGAGTTCGTTGGCGTTTTGGTTCGGATTTGATTTGTCGGCTTCGTTTACTTCGATCTGTAAATCGACGATCGGCGCAAGTTCATCCTGAAAATTTTTGTCACCCAAACGAGCCTTCATCGCGATCAATCTGATCGAAGCGCGCACGAGTTCGCGTTTCAATTCAAAAACGTTTTGAGATTTTTCCGTCGCATTTTTCAAAATATCGACCGCTTTTTGATAACTTGCGAACGCGTCTTCCGATTTTCCCAGATTTGCCGCGTAAGGTCTGCCCTGCACGTCGCCGATCTTTTCGTAAGCCTTTGCGAGTTCGAGTTTTAGTTGGTTGTCTTCGATCTGTTCGGCGTTCAGGCTGTCGAGATATTTCACGGCATCGTTGACCAATTCTTCGCGCAAAGCCGTCGCGCCGGGAAATTTGGCGATTTCGTCGTGATAACGAAAAACGACTTTATTCGCCAGTTCGCGCACGTCGGAAAAACGCTTTTCAGCCAATGTTTTCTGACGTTTGGCAACCGTGTATTGATAATAAATTCCGATGATTCCACCGATCAGCGAGAGAAAAACAAGACTCGCGGCGACAACGGCAATTCTGTTTCTCTTCACGAATTTTGCCGTTCGATAACGGAAGGTGTCGGGACGCGCCGAAACGGGAAGTCCGACCAGAAAACGCCGAATATCTTCGGAAAAATTCATCACGGATTGATAACGGCGTTCGGGTTCTTTTTTGAGCGATTTGAGAATGATGTTGTCCAGATCGCCCTTGAGAGATTTAGGGTTCGGGATTTGGGATGCGGGATTTTCGCTCGGTTTGTCGGTTTCGGTCTGGTTGATTATTTGAAAAACTTTGTCGAGTGTTTTGTCGGTCAGATCGTAGGGCAAAACGCCCGTCAAAAGTTCGTAGAGAATCACGCCGAGGCTGTAAATATCGGTCGCGGTCGTCACCGTTTCGCCGCGAAACTGTTCGGGCGAAGCATAATTCGGGGTCATCATTCCGAGTGAGGTCGCCGTGCCTTTCTTTCCGAAATCGTTGTCGGAAAGAAGTTTGGCGATGCCGAAATCGAGCAGTTTTGCCGTTCCTTCCCGATTCACGACAATGTTTGAAGGTTTCAGATCGCGATGCACGATAAGTCTGGCGTGTGCAAAGGAAACGGCTTTACAAACCTGTCGGAAAAGCTGTAATTTTTCCTCTAAATTCACATTTTTGCAATATTCGTCAATTGAAATTCCCTCGACGTATTCCATCACGTAAAAAGGCAAACCGTCGTCGGTTGTTCCGCCATCGATAAGGCGGGCAATGTTCGGATGTTCGAGTGCGGCAAGAATTTCCCGCTCGTGATGAAAACGACGCAAAATATCTTCCGAATCGAGTCCGCGTTTGATGATCTTAACCGCGACTTTTTGCGGTAAATCTTCGCGTTCGGCAAGAAAAACCGAACCCATTCCGCCTTTGCCGAGCTCGGAAATTATTTTGTATCTGCCTATTTTTTTGAGATTTGTTGGTAAATCGAAATTGATCGCGGAGTTTTCGAGAAAGCGGTTGGCAGAATCTTCCGCCCTGAGAAGTTTTTCGACTTCACGGCGGATGTCGGGATTTTCGCAGACTTCGGACAAAAAATTATTTCTTTCTGAAAGCGGCAGATCAGCCGCATCGTTGAAAATTTCGTGGATTTTCTGCCAGTCTTCCGCCTTCATTTTTCATTTTTCATCCGTTCATAAAGCCACGCCTTCGCGCTTCGCCAGTCGCGTTTGATCGTTCGTTCGTCAAGATTCATCGCTTGCGCGACTTCTTCGACGGTCAAACCTGCGAAAAAACGCATTTCGACGACTTTTGCCTGTCGCGGTGCAAATTTTTCGAGCCCGCTTAACGCTTCGTCCAGATCGGCAAAATCGACCGCATTGTTTTGAGAAAAACTCATCGCTTCGTCCAACGCCAGATGAAGCACTTCGCCGCCGCGTTTGTCGGTCTTTTTGGCGACGGCGTGCGTGACCAGAATGCGCCGCATCATCTCCGAAGCAAGGCTGAAAAAATGCAGACGATTATTCCAATCGACCGAGTGCTGGTCGATCAGCCGCATATAAACTTCGTGAACGAGTGCGGTCGGCTGGAGCGTATGATTTCCGCGTTCGGCTTTCATACGCAAACCGGCGAGTCTTCTCAGCTCGTCGTAAACGAGCGGGAAAAGTTCATTCAAAGCCGTTTCATTACCGTCCTGAGCATCTTTCAGAAGCTGTGTAACATTAGCGTTTTCAGTCATTTTTATCAGGGCGAGAAAATATTAACATAACTTGGCGTAATTTCAATACCGGTAAAAATTCGGTGAAAAATTTGCTGTTTTCCGTTTGATACGGTGGGCTTTGCGCGGTTTTCAAAGAAAACATATAATTTCTAAAGTTATGGCAATACAAACAGCGGGACAAAAACCTGCCAGAGATACAAAAATCAAGATCGAAAACCAGGCAAGTTTTGATTTGCCGAAAGATACGGAAAAACTTATTCACGACATTCTGGATTTTCTTCCGATGGAACAACAGCGCGGTTTGACGAAGGTCAAGCTCGTCGATTTCATTAACGATCCGCGCCTTAAGAATCTCGATAAACCGATCGGCGGCGATCTGCCCGGACTTTACCATCCGAAAGTCGGCAATCAAAGCGCGTTTATGGAAGTTTCGATGGGCGCACTGCTTCAGCCGACCGAAGGTTTTGCAAAAAAATGGATGGCAAAAAGCGCATTTAAGGGAAATCTTGCGGGCATTATCTTTTCGCTCGTCGGACAGCATTATCATCTGACCTTGCGGCATTCGGTCAACAAACAAAATCTCGAACCGCAGATTCGACAATATGCCGAGAAGAATCTCAAGGTGTGGAGCGAAAAACAACAGGTAAATAACTGGCGCACCAAGCTTTTTAAGCCGTTTCGACCGCAGATGGAAAGACTGGCGAAATGGCTGAACAAAAAAGCCATCGAAGCACAGAAAAAAGGTTAACGGAAGTTGCAGAAAGTTGCGGAAAGTTTTCTGAAGTATTGAGAACTCTGAAAACTTTCTGCAACTTCCCGAAAACTTCCTGAAAACTTTTATGAACTATTGGCTCGTTAAACAAGAACCCGAAGCATATTCATTTGATGATTTGATAAAAGACGGCAAAACCGCTTGGACGGGCGTGCGGAATTTTCAGGCGCGAAACAATCTGAGAGCAATGAAAAAGGGCGACAAAGTGCTTTTTTACCATTCGGTTTCGGAAAAATCGGTCGTCGGTTTGGCGGAAGTTGCGCGCGAAGAATTTACCGACCCGACCGATGAAAAATGGATCGCGGTCGAGATAAAACCCGTCGCAAAATTTGCGAAAACAGTTTCGCTAGAACAGATCAAAGCCGAAAAAACGCTTGAAAATATCGCACTCATCAAACAATCGCGTTTAAGCGTGATGCCTTTGACGAAGAAAGAATTTGATACGATTTTGAAATTGACCAAATAATTTATGTTAAAAAAAGCCGTTGCTTATTATCACGAACTACTTGAAGATGCCGAATTAGCCGAAGCGTCGCGCCGCGAACTTGACGAAGGTTTGGAAAAAGCGCGACTGATCTTCGGCGGTCGGCGGTTGTCGCCTTATCTGCGTCCGCATTTTGTGACCGAAACCGATTGGAACCGCGTCGTCGAAATTTGCGAAACGATCTGGTCGGCACTTCAAAAAGTGAAGGACGCGGCGGTGAAGGACGACAATATTCTAACCGAACTCGGGATCACCGCGATCGAACGCGAACTCGTCGCCATCGACCCGAAATACGACACGGTTTCGCCGACGGCGCGGCTCGATTCGTTTTTAACGGAAAATGCCTATTCTTATGTCGAATTAAACGGCGAATCGCCCGCCGGAATCGCTTACGCGGATTCGGCGCGGGATATTTTTCTGAGTTTGCCCGTGATGAAGAAATTCACCGGGAAATACGAAGTGCGCGGACTTGAAGGCAGGGACAAAATGCTCGACGTTTTGGTGCGCGCTTTCGAGGAATTTAACGGCGGAAAACCGGAAACGAATCCGACGATCGCGATCGTCGATCTGAAAGGACTGCCGACGCAGAAGGAATTTGAACTTTTCAAAGATTATTTTGAAGCAAACGGCTACACGTCGATAATCTGTTCGCCCGACGAACTCGAATTCACGGACGGAAGACTTTATTACAAAGGAGTGGCGATCGACATCGTTTACAAACGTCTTTTGGTCAATGAATATCTGCCGATTATGAACGAATTTCCGGCTTTGCTCGAAGCCTATCGTGCCGGAGCGGTTTGTCTGGTAAATAATTTTCGTTCAAAAATAATTCATAAAAAAGCGGTTTTCGCCATTTTGACGAACGAAAATTACGCGCATCTTTTTTCATCGGAAGAATTGGAACTGATTCACAAACACGTTCCGTGGACGCGTAAATTCCGCGAGGAAACGACCGAAAACAAAGGCGAAAAGATCGATCTGGTCGAATGGACGCGCGAAAATAAACATAAATTGGTTCTCAAACCGAACGACGATTACGGCGGACACGGCATTTATATCGGCTGGATTTCCGACGAAAAGTTGTGGAGCGAAGCGATTGAAACGGCGTTAAAGGATGGCGATTATCTCGTGCAGGAACGCGTCGAAACGTCGAAGGAAGAATTTCCGATGCTGTTGGGAGAAGAGGGCAAATTCGAGTTTATCGAACAACTGGTCGATCTCGATCCGCTTTTATATTTCGGAAAGGTCGGTTCGGCGTTTACGCGTCTTTCAACGACCGAACTCGCCAACGTTTCAAGCGGCGGCGGAATGGTGCCGACCTTTATCATCAGAGAAAAGGAGTAATTTCGGCTTTAGAGTTTTCTTTTAGATTAGGAGTGTTTTTATGAAACGGAAACTTTCGACTTTGTTTTTTTGCGGATTGGGTTTTGCGATTATGTTTGCGGGTTTGGCTTCGGGACAGGCGAGAATCGGGAAAAAACTGTTTGATTTGAAGGAGATACCTCAGGCGCGAACGGAAAAAACCTCGCTCGCATCGGTTCGTGAAAGCGAGATTTCGTTCAATTTTCAAAGTCTTGGCGAAACCGACACGGATTTTTTGAATTTGACCTTATTCGATTCAAAAAACTATTCGGCAAAACGTTCTCAGACGGAAATCCGCGGACTCGATGACTTTACGTGGCGCGGAAAGATAACAAAAAATAAGTTTGAAGGCGACGTGATTTTGACCTTTAACAAAGGCTTCGTTTCAGGGTTAATTTATACGCCCGAAGCGGTTTACGAGATCGTGCCGAAAGGTGAAAAACAGATTTTGGTCGAATTGAATCAGGAGCTTTTCCCCGAGTGTGCGGGCGATGTCAAAGGCGACGAATCGAAAACCGCAAACACAAACAATCTGGTTGCGACCGATTCGGGCGACCGCATCGATGTTTTGGTGCTTTATACAACGCCTGTCAAAAATTCGCTCGGCGGCGACATACAGGCGCAAGCTTTTGCACAGCAAGCGATCGACTCGACAAATACGGCGTATATCAACAGCAAAATCCGCCAACGCGTTCGCTTGATCGCCGCGCAGGAAACTTTGGTTGCCGAAACGGGAACCTTAAGCACGGAACTTTCGGCGATCAGGAATGATGCAAACATAGCCGCACTCAGAAATCAGGTTAACGCCGATCTCGTCGCGATGATCTCAAATTCATCGGACAACTGCGGGATAGGTTATTTAATGGGAACCAATCAGGTAAGCGGAAACGCAAACAACGCATTTACGGTCACGTCAAGGACTTGCGCGGTCGGAAACCTTTCATTTGCGCACGAACTCGGACATAATATGGGCAGTCAGCATAACCCTGAAAACGGTTCGGGACCGACTTATCCGTTCGGCTTCGGACACTATGTAAACGGGTCATTCAGAACGGTTATGTCTTACGGTGACCCGTGCACGAACGGTTGCACGAGGCGACCTTATTTTTCAAATCCCGAAGTCTTTTTCAACGGTTTTCCGACCGGGATCGACAATGCCCGCGACAATGCGCGTTCGATCAACAACACGGCTGACCCGATCGCCAATTACCGTTACAGCGGCGCGAACATCAATCTGAGCAACTTCAACGGCGGCGAAACTCTGCCGCGTAACGTGGCGCGAACCTTAAATTGGTCGTCCGAAGGAATCTCGGGAAATGTCCGCATCGAAATCTCACGCGACGAAAGCACAAGCTGGCAAACGCTGATCGCCGACACGCCCAACGACGGCTCGGAAAACATCACCGTCCAGGGCAGACCGACCCGCCGCGCACGAATCAGGGTCGTTAGCATTGATACTCCCGCAAATTCAGATTCGAGCGTGAGAAATATTATCATCAGATAGCGGTTTCGTTCTTTTTTTATCGGCAACGTCAATAATTAGGCGTTGCCTTTTACTTTTTAAAAACTCGTCCGGAACTTTTGTCGAGCCGATTTAGGCTGTGATATTTTAAAGCTTTAAAACCAAAACTTTTATATACATAATAATTATCTATAATTGCCCTAAATGAAAATCGCAAAAAAAACACGGCTTCTGGAACTGACGGACGAATATTTAAGACTCGAACACAAACTGAAACTCGGCGGCGGCGCGGACAAGATCGAAAAAATCCATAAACAGGGAAAGCTCACGGCGCGCGAACGCCTCGCTCTGCTTTTCGATGAAGATTCCTATCAGCAGGAGATCGGACTTCTCATTGCTTACGACGAATACAAAGGTCAGGCTCCGGCGGCGGCGGTCGTGACTTCGATCGGGAAAATTCACGGGCGCGAATGCGTTGTTGTCGCAAATGATGCCACCATCAAAGCCGGTGCGTGGTATCCCGAAACGATCAAAAAAATTCTCCGCGCACAGGAAATTGCGATGCGAAACCGCGTGCCGATCATTTATCTGGTCGATTCGGCAGGCGTAAATCTTCCCTTTCAGGGCGGCGTTTTTCCGGGACAATACGGTGCGGCGCGGATTTTTTATTATAATTCGCTGATGCGCCGCTATTTGAAGGTTCCTCAAATCGCGGCGGTGATGGGAATGTGCGTGGCGGGCGGCGCTTATCTTCCGGCTCTTTCGGATGTGATTCTGATGGTCGAAGGAACTTCGTTTATGGGTTTGGGCGGCGCGAATCTGGTGAAGGGCGCGACCGGGCAAACGATTGATAACGAAACGCTTGGCGGTGCGATGACGCATAATTCGATCTCGGGTGTGGCGCATTACCGCACGAAAGATGAGAAAGAATGTCTTGAGAAAATCCGTCAGCTTGTTTCCGAGCTTCCGCAAAAAGAAACGTCGCGGGTTTCGATAGTGGAAGCGAAAAGCGCGAAAAATAAACCCGAAAAACTGTATGATTTTCTGCCCGAAGATCATCGCGCACCTTATGATATGCGCGGAGTTTTAAACTGCATTCTCGACGAAGGCAAACTCGACGAATTTCAAGCCGATTATGCAACGGAAATGATCTGCGGAACGGCGCGAATCAACGGTATTTTGGTCGGCATTATTGCCAATCATCGCGGAATGGTTAAAGGAAAGCCGGGAAAACCGCCGAAGTTCGGCGGCATCGTTTACACCGAATCGGCTGAAAAAACGGCGTATTTTATCGAAAACTGCAATCGTCACGGCACGCCTATCTTGTTTATTCAGGACGTTTCGGGGTTTATGGTCGGCGCGGAAGCCGAACATTCGGGCATCATTCGGGCGGGCGCGCATTTTGTTGAAGCGATGGCGACGGCAATCGTGCCGAAATTGGTTTTAACGATCAATCACGCTTCGGGCGCAGGTTATTATGCGATGAGCGGACAAGGCTTCGATCCCGATTTCATTTTCTCGCTTCCGACGGGCAGAATGGGTGTGATGGAAGGCGATTCGGCAGTGGCGGCGATCTTCGGCACACAGCTTGAAAAAATGAAAAAAGAAGGGAAAGAGCCGGACGAAGCGATGAAAGCCGAAATGGAAAAAGTGCGCGAAACTTACGAAAAGGAATTGGATGCAAAACACGCGGCGGCGCGAGGTCTGGTCGATGCCATGGTCACGCCCGACGATTTGCGAAACGCCCTGACGCTTGCGTTGGAAACAACATTGAATACTAGCAAACCGCACATCGGCGCGTTCGTTTTGCCTGAAAATTTATAATGAAATTTACCCCTGAAGAAATGCTTGCAAAACTTCCGTTTCCTCCGAACGAAAAATGGAAGAACGGCGTTTGGGACGTGGAAAGTTTTCGGCAGGGAAACGTTTCGCTCATATTTTTTGCGCCGAAAGTCAAAGACTATCAGACCTTTCACGAAGAGGACGAATTTTATTTTATCGTGAGCGGAAAGGGCGAATTAATTATCGATAAGGAAAGGTTTTCGTGCGAAAGCGGCGATGCGTTTTTTGTTCCGAAATTAGTCGAACATCATTTCGAGAATTTCACCGAAGATTTTGCAACCTGGGCAGTTTTCTTTTAGCTCGAAACCGAGAAAATCACAAGAAAAACGAAATTGCTTTTAATTTAAACGCGGATTGGGCAGATTTGGCTGATTGAAGCGGATATACTTTATACAAATCCGCATAAATCCGCCTGATTCGCCCAATCTGCGTTCAAATTTCTGAAAGATTTGACGCTTTTCTTTTTTATTTCAGTTTTGCCAGCAAATCGTGATAATCCTGAATCGCGGCTTTGATGACTTCGTAAGATTGTTCGCGCCCGTAACTGAAAGCAATTTCACACTTTGCTTCCTCGCTCGGCAGTTGTTTATAGGTCAAAAAGTAATGCTGTAAACGGTTTACGATGCCTTCGGGAAGTTCGGAAAGGTCGGTATAATTTTCATAAACCTTGTCGCCGACGAGCGTTGCGATGATCTTATCGTCAGCTTCGCCGCCGTCGATCAGACAAAATCCGCCGATCGGTCGCGCCTTCAAAATGATGTCGCCGCGCGGAATGTGATGTTCCGATAGAACCAAAATATCGAGCGGATCGCCGTCGCCTTTGCTGATCTCATAGCCTTCGCTTTTGTCGCGTGCGAGCTTGGCGATTTGTTCGTCGCAATAGGTTTGCGGAATAAATCCGTAGTTTGCGGGAACGACGTTTGAATATTGTTGCGGACGGTCGATCTTTAAGTAACCCGTTTCTTTGTCAACTTCGTATTTGACCGTGTCGCGCGGAACGATCTCGATAAAAACCGTTACTTCCTGCGGAGCCTTTTCGCCCATCGGAATTCCGTGCCAGGGATGTGCTTTGTTAATTCTGAACATACTTTTACAACTATATCTTAGCTAAAATATTTTGCAATTTGAGTTTCAGGTCTTCCGTCTTTCCGGCTTCCATCAATTCAATATTTTCAAGCGTTTCAACTCCGCAGGATGTCGACACGATAAGCGGAATTTTATGTGTAAAGGCTTGCAGGATACGCCGCGGCTGATGTTCGACAAATGCCGGCGCAACGACCAGATCGGCTTTTTCGAGCCAGTCGGACTTATCGGTTTCAAGATCGAATCCTTGCCAAAAATCTGCGCCTTCGAGTTCCGCACCGAGAATCATAACTTTTACATTCAATCCGCGAATCGCTTCACGCAGTTCGTATGCTCCTTTGCGTGCAACGGTCGAAGCGGGAAAAACGACAAGCGGTTTCAGGTTTTCGGTTTTCGGCTTTCGGTCTTTGGTCTTCGGCAGATGCCACTTCAAAAGTTCCGATTTTTCGGGAAAAAGTTTGGCGATTTCCGTGTGCGCCGTGATGATCTTCCGGGCATTTTTCAATGCTTCGGTTTCCGCTTTGACCAGCCATCCGGCGGCGCGAAAATCGCCGGGCGTTTTGCTTTCAGGATGAAGCGAACAGGCAAAATCAAGGCGTTTCTGTAATTCTTCAATTGGTAAAGAGTTCATTAAAACATCAAAGGTTCTGCCGCCTAAAATTCCTTCGCGCCATAAAAACGGCAGCAGATTTTGCTGAACGACAATGTGTAAAACGTCGTGCTTCAGATTTTTTGCAAAACTTTTCGCTAATTTTTCCGACATTGCAAGTAAATTTTTCTGTCTTTCCGCGCCTTGTTTTGCCAAACGGCGCGATTTGTATGACCGTATCAGGGTCGTCAAAAAACTCTGTTTCGTTTCTGAAAAATTTCCGGTCGTCCAGGCATAATTGGGTTTGCTAAAGCGTTTACCGTCGAGCGGTAGAAAACAAATATCGGTTTCACTTTTGGTTTTTTGAATATATTCGTCAAATTCGGGTGAAAATTCATCCAGTAAGAAAGCCGTTTTGCCAAAATTCTGATATTTGGTCGTTTCGACCACGCGGAAACAATCTTCAACGCCGCAAGTCGCACAACTGTGCGGGTGATGCTGATTTTCCGCCGTTGTATTTCGTTTTTGAATCTGCACCAAAGGCGATATTTTCTGCACAGCTTTGAAGCGCACGATCAAATTTTCGGCATCGAGTTCGGCTTCGATGCGAAAATCGAACGGAGATTTGAAGCGCAGATCGACATAATTCCAGAAAACCGTCGCATCGCGTCCCTTTTCGGCAAGCGAACCTTTGATAATCTGCGTATGTGCGTGGCGTTCGACGATCTGAAAATTTGCCTGTAACGCCGCATCGTAAAGCGCGTTTGAAAGCTGGCATAAGCCGCCGCCGACGTTCGGGATGATACAGCCTTCGCGCAATTCGCGCCCGACGACAAAGCCGTTTAACCGTCCGGCTTTGCCGATCTGTTTCCAAAAACTGAAAATTCGGTTTGCGGGAATTACGATGCCGTTTATTTTCTTCACGGCAAGCCGCAGATTTTCGATTTTTCCCGCGATCAGAAATCGTTCTTCCGGCTCGGTTTCCGTCCAGAGTTCGGTTTTCGATTCGGCGATGGGATTTGAATCCGATAATTGTTCGCTTTTCGGAAAACTGTTGAGGTTAGTATCAAAGAGATTCTTAAATCCGCGCTTCAATTGCAAGAGTTTCGCTTTGCCTTGAAAATTGAATGTTTGCACGATCGAATGAATTTCGGCTTTTGCCAATTTATTTTCCATATTTGAAGGGCTAAGATAACAAACTATGTCGGATAAAAGATTACCTGAATTTGATGGGATTGCAACTGAATTTTTGCGTAACTTCCTAACCATTAAATTCACGCGCCCCGAAATTCGTAATCCGCTTTCGGTGAATGTTTTAGAAGGTTTGAATTTTATTCTGGATGAAACGGAAAACTGCGCGGACGTTGAAGAAATCATCTTTACAGGCAAAGACGACGTTTTCGCCTCAGGCGCGGATTTGCGCGAAATCGCCGAAGTTACTGGCGAAACGGCAAAGACATTTGCCCTGCGCGGACAAAATCTGATGAATAAGATCGAGAATTCGGCGAAGCAAACGATCGCGGCAATCAACGGGTTTTGTTTCGGCGGCGCGCTCGATCTTGCGCTTGCCTGCAAACAGCGGATCGTTTCGCCGTATGCGGTTTTTTCTCATCCCGGCGCAAATTTGGGAATAATGACGGGTTGGGGCGGAACTCAGCGTTTGCCGCGTCTGATCGGCGAAGCGAAGGCGTTGGAAATGTTTTTTCTGGCAAAGCGCGTTGATGCGGAAGAAGCCTTAAAAATCGGATTGATCGATAAGATCGTTCAAAATCCGCTCGACGAAATTTTGAAGATCGGAGAAAAAAACGGCAAATGAAAGGGAAAATGTATCATCATAAAAATATGAAAAAATTTGCGGTGAGCTTGTTTGTGGTGAAGTTTGTCTTGGTGGCGGTGTTTTTTGCAGTTTCGTTTTCGTCCTGTCAAACGGCGGAACTTTCAAAAATTGAAAATCCCGTCGTTACCCCGACACCTGCCGCGCCGAAAGTTGATGAAAATATAAATCGTCCCGTGAGCGAACCTTACACGGGCGATCTTTCGATCTTTGAAGGCGAAAAACGCGCCGAAAATCTTCAGATCGACCGCGTGATGGATATTCTCAAAATCGCGGAAGGTAAATCGGTTGCCGACATCGGTGCGGGTTCGGGCTGGTTTACGGTTCGCGCGTCGAAACGCGTCGGTGAAAATGGAAAAGTTTATGCCGTCGAGATAAATCAGGATTTTATCAAATACATCAACGAACGGGCGAAAAAGGAAAAGATCACGAATATCGAAACCGTTCTCGGGACGGAAGACGATCCGAAATTGCCGGATAATTCGGTCGATGCCGTTTTGATGTTAAAGACTTATCACGAAATCGCCGAGCCGGTCAAAGTTTTGGTAAATCTGAGAAAATCACTCAAACCGGACGCGCTTTTCGGCATCATCGACCGCAACGGGAAAGGCGACGATCACGGCATCAACAAGGAAAACGTTGTCGAGGAAGCAAAGCGCGCAGGGTTTTCTCTGGTTGAAGACTACGATTTCGTGAAAACGGACGGAATGGATTATTTTCTCGTTTTCCGGGCGGAAAAGATGTAAACTGTTGAAAGTTTTTCCCGATTAAATTCTCCGCTCGAAAATTTATCCGATGTCCGAAAAAGAAAAACCGAATTTCGACAAATTAAAATTTCTGTTTCCTTTGATTCTGGTAATCGTCGCCTTTGCTGTTTTTGCGAACACGCTCGACGGCGATTTCGTTTACGACGACAAGCGGCAAATCCTGAAAAATCCGTTGATTCAGGACGCGTCGCTTTACGGGAAAGCCTTGACTTCGGACGTTTGGGCATTCAAGGGCGACGGAAGCATCGCGGCGAGCAATTATTACCGTCCGACCTTTATCCTGTGGCTTATCTTTAATTTTCAACTTTTCGGCGCAAATCCTTTCGGCTGGCATTTACTCAATGTTTTTCTGCACACCGGCGTTTGTCTGCTCGGGTTTTTGCTTTTGCGAAAATGGAATCTAGACGATTTTACGGCGTTCGGCATCGCGCTTTTATTTGCGGTTCATCCGGTTCACACGGAATCCGTCGCGTGGATTTCGGGTTCGCCCGATCTGCTTTTCGGACTGTTTCTTCTCGCGTCCGTTTGGTTTGCAGATAATTTCGCCAAACGATATTCGAGCGAAACAAACGCAAATCACGGCGCGAAATATTATCTCGACCTGATCTTTGCGCTCGTTTTTTATGCGTTTGCGCTTGGTGCTAAAGAAGTTGGGATTTTATGTTTTCCGATCTTTGCGCTGATCTTTGCCAGGGAAAGCGGGAAGTCGAACGCGGTAAAACTGACGATCCCGTTTCTGATCTGTGCGATTATTTATTTCATCGCCCGGTATTTTGCCATCGGCGCAGTTTCGCACCCGACCGAAGACGCGGTTAGTTTGAACGATATGATTTTTACGATTCCGGCGATGTTTGTTTTTTATCTGAAACAGACAATTTTTCCGCTTTGGCTCGGCGCAAATCATCCGCTCAGACCGAACGGCAGTTTCGATTTCGTAAATTTTCTCGTTCCTTTGATTGTTTCGATTGCGGCTTTAGCTTTGTTTTTCTTTTTGGCAAAACGTTCATTCGTGCAGAAAATCGGCTTGGCAATTTTCGTTCTGACGCTTTTGCCTGCGCTGAATGCGAGCGGTTTTATGTTTGAACAGATCGTTCACGACCGCTACTTGTATTTTCCGTTGTTCGGAATTTTAATGCTGATCGTCCCGTTTTTCTATGAGATTTGCACAAAATTTTTCAAGGAAAAAAGCCGTGCGGTGTTTGTTTCATTGATATTTTTCTTAAGTATTCCGCTTGTCTTAAAGACATTTTCCTACAATCGGGTTTGGAAAACGGAACTCGGACTTTGGCAGGACGCGGTGAAGCTCGACCCGCAATCGGCGTTTAACTGGTCGCAACTCGGCGCGATCTTGTCGGAGGAAAAACGAACGGACGAAGCCATCGAAGCCTATAACAATTCGATCGATGTTCGTCCGACCGCACTGGCATATCTCGGTTTGGGACGCAATTTTTTGGCGCGAAATCAATTTGAAGAAGCCGTTTTTAATGCGCGAATCGTGATCGAAATGCCGAGGGAAAAGTTAAATGCCTACACGCTCTTTCAGGCTTACGAGCTCGAAACTTTAGCGTTGATGCAGAACAACAAATCGGCACAAGCCGAAAAGTCGTTGTTACAGGCGCGTAAAAGTCTGCCGATCTATTACGCCGCTTTGACGGAAAAACTCGCGGTCGTGCTTTACGGACAAAATCGCAAACAAGACGCTTTGACGGAACTCGAAAGTGCGAGAAATCAGGCAAAAGTCGAATTTTTGCCGTCGTCGAAAACCGTTTTACTGCGGCTCGGAATGCTTTATTTGGAAACGGGAAATCTTAACGAGGCGAAAAAAGCCTTGCTGGAATATCTGAAAATAACAGGCTCGCTTTCAGACGAATTGACCGCCAGCGACCGAAAGCAAGCCCTTGAGTTATTGAAGAAAATACCCTGATCTTAATTGTCCAGGATAATCACGTCGGTTTCGGTTTTTCTGAAATTGGAATATTCAAAACTGACAACCGTATCTTTTATCATCGAAAAATTGTTGTTTTGCTTCTTCGCATCGTAAAACGTCATCACGATATTTTTCGGCACGTAAATTCCATATTCGCTCGGCTGATATTCAAGGTTCGTCGTGTGCAAAACCAGCGGTTCTTCGGTTTTATTCGTGATATTTCTTTCTTCGCGCAAAATCTGGAAGGTTTTCGCATCAAGCCACAATTTTCCTTGCAGAATCAAATCTTCCTTTTTCAGCGAACTTGGAACGTCGATTTGAACTTGTAGGGTCAAATCGTTGGTTTTCGGCGATTTACCGTTAATAATAATATTCGGATTGGGTTTGTTTTGCCGATAACTGACGACATAGAAACTGCTTTCGGGAAGATTTTCACTGCCGACCAATTTAAAATCGAACGACGAGCGGAAATTCGGATGTAAAACCAGACCTTCGTTGAGCGTCAAGCCGTTTATTTCCCAGGTTTTATCGAATCTCAAACTTTCTTTGACGATCTGTTTCAGTTCTTTTTCATAGGTCGAGGCTTTTTCGAGTTCCGAAAAAAGTTCGTCCGTGCGTTTTTGGCTGTCGGGAACGGTTTTGCCGTCAACCTGAACGACGTTTCTCAGTTCCGCCGTTTTTGCCGCGTCTTTGCCCGATTGATAAACGAGAAAATTAGATTTCACGGAAGTCTTTTTATCGACTTTCCCGTTTTTGTCGAATTCCTCGAAAGTTTTGGTTTCTTCGGCTAAAAGATTGCGGAATGTTTCGCGGTAAAAATCGGTTTGCTTTTGCGCTTCGCTCAAAACCGTTTGCAGATCGGCTGTCTGCGCCGAAACGAAGATCGAGCAGGCAAAGATAAAAATTAATGAAAACAGCAAGTTTCTATACATAAAATTCCCCCTTTTCTAAAAAAAACTGTTATTTTATTGAAACATATTTCGAGCGGTTTTGCGAAAAAAATTATGAATGAAAAAGCGGAGAGATGGAAAACGAACGATTCGAGGGAAATTGCCGATTGCCGCGTTTTTAAGGTGCGCGAAGATTTTTGCGAACGTGAAGGCGATGGCTTAAAAAGCTCGTTTTTCGTGATCGAAAATCCCGATTGGGTAAATGTCATTGCTCTGACCGTAGCGCGGGAAGTCGTTTTTATCGAACAGTTTCGGCACGGCATCGAGGAAACTATTCTCGAAATTCCGGGCGGAATGATCGACCGTGGGGAAGAACCCGAAACGGCGGCGAAACGCGAACTTTTGGAAGAAACCGGATTTTCGTCGGACGAATGGATATTTTTGGGCAAATCGCGTCCGAATCCGGCGATTCAAAATAATATGATCTTTCATTTTCTCGCCCTGAACTGCGAAAAGACCTCGGAAACGGGTTTTGACGAACACGAAAATGTCGTGACGAAACTCAAAAAACTCGAAAACATCGAAACGACTTTAAGAGAAGAGAAAAATATTCATTCGCTCGTGCTCACGGCATTTTACTTTTTTTCGTTATATAATCTTCAAAAGTAAATATGCGTTTCGCCACAGCAATTTTTATATTCATCATCGGCATCATCATCGCACAAACGGCTTATTATTTTCCGATTCTACCCGAAACGGTCGCATCGCATTTCAACGCGGCGGGCGTGGCTGACAAATGGATGCCGAAGGAAGGTTTTTTGATTTTTGAAGCCGTTATTTTGCTTGTTGTCATCGTAAATTTTTCGCTTCTTCCGTTGTTAATGGAAAAAATGCCCGATTCGCTGATAAATCTGCCGAACAAACAATATTGGCTCGCGCCCGAAAGACGCGCCGAAACTTTTGCCAAAATGCGCGTCTTTTTTCGTTGGTTCAGCGTCGGTTTGTTGAGTTTGATCCTGCTAATCAATCAGCAGGTTTATAAAGCCAATCTGACGCGGCAGGATTTATCGCCTCTGATATTGTGGCTTTTAATCGGCGGTTTCGTGATTTTCACGATCGTTTGGATGATAAAATTTCTCGGACAATTTAAGATAAAAATATGAAAGTAGAATTAACAAAACTTGCACACGCTCGTTCGGGCGACAAAGGCGACACGGCAAATGTCGGGGTCATCGCGTTGAAGGATGAAATTTACCCGCTTCTGGTTAAAGAAGTTACCGCCGAAAAGGTCAAAGAACATTTCGGCGAAATGGTCAAAGGCGAAGTCGAGCGTTTTGAATTGCCGAATCTCGGCGCGTTAAATTTTCTGCTCCACGAATCGCTCGGCGGCGGCGGAACTTTGTCTTTAATGACCGACGCGCAGGGGAAAACGTTTTCGACCGCGCTTTTACGGATGAAAATCGAGGTCGATGATGCTGATGCCGAAAAATTCGGTTTGATCTAAACCTTAAATTTTATGAAAGATTTTGTTCTAGTCCTCTTTCTGATTTTTATTTCGACCGGCGTTTCCTTCTCCCAGGATTTGAAAGATGAGCGCATCGTTCATCAGAGCATACTCAAAGTTTTAAAGAGCGAAATTGAAGATAATTATTTTGACCAGAAATTCGGCGGAGTAAATCTTGCCGAAAATTACAAATCCGCGAACGACGCGCTGAAAAATGCAACTTCGAGCGGGCAGATGAAGAATATCATCAGCGGTTTTTTGTATGCTTTTGACGATTCGCATCTATTTTTTCTGCCGCCGAAATCGACCGTAAAAGTCGAATACGGCTGGGAAATGCAGTTTTACGGCGATAAAGTTTTCGTGACAAATGTTGACGAAAAAAGCGATGCCGCCAAAAAAGGTGTCAGAGTCGGCGATCAGATTTATATGATCGAAGGTTTTATTCCGACCCGAAAGGATTTTTGGAAAATAAAATATCAATTTGAAGTGCTGAATCCGCAACCGTCTTTGGAAGTGATCCTGATTAAACCGAACGGCAACAAATTTAAGGTAAAGCTGGACGCGAAACTCACGGAAGGAAAAGTTCTTCATTATTATCACGATTTCGACAGCCGCAATTTTCTCATCGAAGAACAGAATATTCTCAGCAAACAGTTGAAACAATCGACCAGCGACGAATTTCAGGATTTATTCGTCTGGAAACTTTCATCATTTCAACTGAATCCGCCTGCGCTGGATAATGTGATGGATAAAGCCAAAAAAGCAAAATCGCTGATTCTGGATTTGCGCGGAAATGATAGTTTTACCGAAGTTTACTGGACATCGATTGTCAGGGCAAATCGCGAAAGAAATTTCATTCCGTTACGCAACAGAGGAGATGCGATCGACGATATGCTCAACGAAGATTTCGGCGACTTGAAAATGCTGGAAAGAATGTTGGGAAATTTCTTTGATAAAGAAATCGAGGTCGGCGAATGGCGAAGCCGCAAGCAAACGAAACAACTTGTTGCAAAACCCCGCAAAGAAGGATTTTTCGGCGGAAAGATCGTCGTTCTCATCGATAGCGAAACGGGTTCGGCTTCCGAGATGTTTGCGCGCGTGATGCAGCTTCAAAAACGCGGTATCGTGATCGGCGACCAATCTTCGGGAATGGTGATGGAAACGAAGTTTATAGCACCGCGCGGCGTAACCGATCTGAATGCGCCGTTTGCGTTGAACATAACCTTTGCGGATATTTTGATGAGCGACGGAAATCGTTTAGAGAAAAGCGGAATCATTCCTGACGAAAAGATCATCCCGACCGCCGCCGATCTAGCCGCCGGACGCGATCCCGTTATGGCTCGCGCCGCCGAGCTTCTCGGACATAAAATAACGCCCGAACAAGCAGGAAAGATTTACGAGAAAAAATAAATGAAAATCTTAAATTTGAAAGAGAAAACGAGCCGCTTTTTATCTTGGGTTTTGCTGTTCAATCTTTTTTCTTCGGCAATTGCCGCGCAATCGTCGAAGGATAAAAGTTTGCTTGGTTTTTCGGCGGAAAATTCGCAGAAACAAATCGAATTGGAAACGAAATTCGATTCGATGTTGAAACCCGAAAATCTGCGAAACTGGATGAAAAGACTTTCGGCGCGCCCGCATTTTGTCGGTTCGCAATACGGCAAGGAAAACGCCGATTTTATGGTTTCGCTTTTCAAATCCTGGGGATTCGACGCGAAGATCGAGCAATTCGACGTTTTGTTTCCGACCCCGAAAACGCGGATTTTAGAAGTCGTTTCACCTGAAAAATTTACGGCTAAATTAAACGAACCCGCACTCGCCGAAGATTCTACCTCGAATCAACAGAACGAACAGCTTCCGACGTATAACGCCTATTCCGCCGACGGCGATGTGACGGGCGATGTCGTTTATGTAAATTACGGCGTTCCGGCTGATTATGAAGAACTGGAGAAACGCGGAATTGACGTGAAGGGAAAGATCGTAATCTCCCGTTACGGCGGCGCGTGGCGCGGCATAAAACCGAAGGTTGCGGCGGAACACGGTGCGATCGCTTGTTTGATCTATTCCGATCCGCGTGACGACGGCTATTTTCAGGGCGAAGTTTATCCGAAAGGCGCGTGGCGCAATGAAAACGGCGTTCAGCGCGGTTCGGTCGCTGATATGCCGGTTTTCCCCGGCGACCCGACGACTCCGAATGTCGGTTCGACCAAAGATGCCAAAAGGCTCGACCGCAAAGACGCACCGACCTTGATGAAAATTCCCGTGATGCCGATCTCTTACGGTGATGCTTTGCCGATCTTAAGAAATCTCGGCGGAAAAACTGCGCCCGCAAATTGGCGCGGTGCTTTGCCGATCACTTACAAACTCGGCGGCGAAAACAATTTAAAGGTTCGTTTCAAACTGGAATTCAACTGGGATATTAAGCCGATCTACAACGTCATCGCCAAACTCGAAGGCTCGGAGTTTCCAGATCAGTGGATCATTCGCGGAAATCATCACGATGCTTGGGTAAACGGTGCGGAAGACCCGATTTCGGGTTTGGTCAGTGAATTGGAAGAAGCACGCGCCGTCGGCGAGCTCGTGAAAACGGGTTGGAAGCCGAAACGAACGATTATTTATTGCGCGTGGGACGGCGAAGAACCCGGACTTCTCGGTTCGACCGAATGGGTTGAAACACACGCCGAAGAACTGAAAAGGAAAGCTGTCGTCTACATCAATACCGACTCGAACGGGCGCGGTTTTCTCGGAATGGGCGGTTCGCACAGTTTGGAAAAATTTATCAACGAAGTCGCCAAATCCGTGTCCGACCCGCAGGTCAAAATGAATGTCTGGGAACGTCTTCGCGCCGCCCAACTCGTTAATTCTCCGGCTTCGCGCAAGGAAATAATGAGCCGCCGCGATCTGCGCATCGGCGCGCTCGGTTCGGGGTCGGATTTTACGCCGTTTTTACAGCATCTCGGCATCGCTTCGTTAAATTTGGGTTTCGGCGGCGAAGACGGCGGCGGTTCTTACCATTCGATCTATGATTCGTTCGATCATTTCACGCGGTTCGGCGATACGGATTTTCAATACGGCGCGGCACTTTCAAAAGTTTGCGGACATTCCGTTTTAAGGTTTGCAAACGCGGAAATTTTGCCTTTCGAGTTTACGAATTTTGCGGAAACTGTCGGTCAATACGTCAGCGAAGTAATAAAATTGACCGATGCGATGCGCGAAGAAACTGTGGCAATGAACGAATTGATAAATTCGGGAATGTTGAAATCGGTTCAGAATCCGAAGGAAAAATATGTCGTGCCGAAAACGCAACCTCCTGTTCCCGATCTGACATTTCAGCCTCTGCAAAATACCGTCAGCCATTTGCGCGAAAGTGCCGAAAAACTGCAAACTGCAACGAAAAATAAAACACTTTCCCCGTCAGTGCAGAGATCGATAAACGAAATTTTGCTGAGATCGGAACGCGCTTTAACGAATGAAAAGGGCTTGCCTAATCGGGATTGGTTCAAACACCAAATCTATGCGCCTGGATTTTACACGGGTTACGGAGTGAAAACGCTTCCGGCAGTTCGTGAAAGCATCGAACAGCGCGACTGGATCGAAGCCGCCGGACAGATTCGTGCAGTTGCCGAAACAATTGAAAATTTTGCAAACGAAATAGATAAAGCCGTCGAAATGGCGAAAATTAAATAAACAAATGTCTGAAGTTTTAACCGAAATTCGGGATTCAATTTTAACTATCACGCTCAATCGTCCTGAAAAGCGCAACGCTTTGAACGATGCGCTGATCGATTCATTAAAAAACACGTTGAAAAATGCTGACGCGGACGAAAATCTTCGCGCGATCGTTATCAAAGGCGCGGGAAAGGATTTTTGCTCGGGCGCGGATTTGTCTGCACTTCAAAAAATTGCCGAAAGCGACGTGATGGAAAATCTTTGGGACGCTGAAAATCTGATGGAATTGCTTGCGCTGATCCGCAAAATAAAAATTCCCGTGATCGCCGCCGTTCACGGACGCGCACTGGCGGGCGGTTGCGGGCTGGCGACGGCGTGCGACATCGTTTTAGCCGCAAAATCGGCGCGTTTCGGTTATCCCGAAGTGAAAATAGGTTTCGTGCCCGCGATGGTAATGGCGATCTTGCGAAGAAATCTTTCGGAAAAGCGTTCGTTTGAACTCGCCACGCAAGGTTTTGATTTTTCGGCGGACGAAGCGGAAAAATTCGGGGTGATAAATCGCATTTTTGAAGACCAAACTTTTGAAACGGACGTGCAGGATTATATTTCCGTTTATGAAAAAGTTTCGCGCTCGGCGGTCGTTCTATCGAAAAAACTGCTGTATCAAATGGACGGAATGAATTTTCAAACCGCCCTCGAAACTGGTGCGGAAGTCAATACGATCGCCCGTTTGACGGAAGACTGCCAAAAGGGAATTGCAAGATTTTTGAATAAGGACTGAAACAATAATTGACGCGGATGAGCACGAATTTTTATATTATTAAATTCGTGCTCATCCGCGTCAATCGTTGTTTCAAATGATTCTAAGCCGCAACGATCTCGACATTTGTTTCAATCAGATGTTTCGGAATCAGTGCAGGGAAGTAAGCCATAATTTCTTCGACCTTCGGGCGACCGCCGGCGAAACCCGTGACGGCGGGCGGACCCGTTAAGATCAGCGGCGCGAGTTCCTTGGTAAATCTTTCGACATCGGCTTTCGACTGTCCTCGCACGCCGAAACGAAGCTGAACTTCGGGAATATTCTGCGGCGGTTCGCCTGCGAGCTTTCCGTGCGTCGCGTTCACACCGACGAATTCGGTCAGGATCACATCGAATCTCAAACCCAATTTTTCCAAACGTTTGCGCAAAATCTGGTCGGCGGCTTTGGCTTTTTCGTAAGCGTCGGGATATGCGTAAACGAGCGTTCCGACGGCTTTCCAACCTGCCGAATATGCGATCGAAACTTTGTAAAATTCGGTGTTCGGATTGCCTTTGATGCCGAAAACTCTGACGCGGTTTTCGCCGTCATCGGCTAAATTGATAGTCGTAAAATCGGCGACGACATCGGGCGTAATGTAGGATTTCGGGTCGCCCATTTCGTATAAAAGCTGTTCTTTGACCGATTGAACATTGACGCGTCCGCCCGTTCCTTCGTGTTTTGTGACGACGAATTCGCCGTTCGGCGACGCTTCGATGATCGGAAAGCCGATGTTGGCAAGATCGGGAATGTTTTGCCAATCGTATTGACAGTTTCCGCCCGAAGATTGACCGCCGCATTCGATGATATGTCCCGCGATAGTTCCGGCTGAAACCTTGTCCCAATCGTCAAACGACCAGCCGAATTCGTGCATCAAAGGCGCAAGCGTCAAACCCGTATCGGTAAGGCGACCGCCGACAATGATCTGCGCGCCTTTGTCTAACGCTTCGACCAACGCCTGTGCGCCGAGATAAACGTTTGCCGATTGGACTTTGTCACGAATCGCCGAAAGCGGTTCGCCCGTTTCCATATTCGTAATCTCAAAACCTTTTTCCGCAAATTCGTCGAGCCGTCCGAGAATGTCGTCGCCCGTGATAACGCCGATCTTAACTTTTCCGCTCAAACCGAGTTCTTTCGCAACTTCCTTGATCGCTTCCGCACATCCTTTCACGTTTACGCCGCCCGCGTTCGACAAAACTTTGATATTTTTCTCGACGCAATCGGGCAGAATCTCGCGCATCAAGGAAACGAAATCGCGCGCATATCCCGCGCTCGGGTCGCGCTGACGTTGTTTCTGCACGATGCTCATCGTCACTTCCGCCAGATAATCGAGCATTAAATAATCGATCTGCCCGCCGCGCACCTGTTCGACCGGTGCCGTCAGCAAATCGCCCCAAAACCCTTGTCCGCCTGCTACTCTAACTTTTTCTTTCATATAGATAACCTTAGTTTATAAAGAATAAATTAGAAAACAAAACGAAAAAGCGGTCAACAATCGAAATTAAAAAGATTGGCGACCACTTTGATTGATAAAATCAAAAACTTTATTTGATTACGGTTTTCCCTGATTGTCGTCGCCGACCACAAAATCCTTAGTGCCTTCGGCACCTTTTTTCGCGGCATACCAGACTTTTTTGGAAACCCATTTCGTTCCGTCCCAGGTGGTCGTGGTCAGCCATTTTCCGCCTTCATAAGATTTTGCCGCCAAATTTTCAGTCACGCCGACCGAATATTCGCCGATCTTCTTTGCGCCCGAACCTGTCGCTTTCGCGGCATCGACCGTGACATCGGCGGCTTTATCGACAACCCTCGGCGTAGCTTCAGCCGCATCCGCCGCTTTGTCATCGGCTTTATCATAAACATTCGTCGTCACATCGGCGGTCTTCTTTGCCGCATCAACTGTTACATCGGCAGTTTTTTTAGCCGCATCAACCGTCACATCTTTGGTTTTGTCAGCCGCTTTTTTAACTGCATCGACAACCTGCGCATTTGTCAGACTGTATGAAAACAATACTATTGAAAATACGAATAACATTCGTCCTAAATTTTTGAATTGCATAATTTACCTCCCTTAATTCCGAAATTGATTCGATTTGTTTCAATTCTATGATTATTAAATGCACTTTCAGTGCCAAAAAAAAGAAGACACAATATTGTGTCTTCTTTTAACCGGAAATTTTCTGTCTTAAATTAATAAACTATTTTCTTCGTTCGGCTCACGACTTTGCGTCCTGTTTTGTAGGTTTTCTTGCCGGTCCATTTCGTTCCTTGCCAGACTTTTTTGGAAACCCATTTCGTGCCGTCCCAAGATTTGCGAACGACATATTTTCCGCCGGCGTATGTTTTGCGCGCAATTCCTTTTCTTTTCTTTTTGACCGTGACTTGCTGTGCCTTCACGGAAAACGGATTGTCGGAAGAAATCGCTTCGCTGAAAAAGACGACCGAAAACATCATTACTACTGCAAATAAAACGCTAATTCCTTTTTTCATATAAATTGCTCCTAGTTACTTTTTTTATTTTTATATCAAAACTTTCCAAATTGTAAGGTTTTGATACATCTAAATACTACATTTCATTAGTTAGCAAGACCTATTCCAAAAAATAATTTTGAAATTAATATTGCGAGCGCACGTTGGCATTAATGAATTTAACGATGTCTTCGGTCGAAGTCCCGGGCAGAAAAACTTCCGAAACGCCTTTCTGCTTCAAAACTGGAATGTCTTCCTGCGGCACGATTCCGCCGACCAGCACCAGCGTGTCGTCCATTCCGTTTTCACGAAGCAGATCGACGATGCGCGGGCAAAGCGTGTTGTGTGCGCCCGAAAGAATCGAGATTCCGACCGCGTCAACGTCTTCCTGCAAAGCCGCCGAAGCGATCATTTCCGGCGTTTGACGTAAACCCGTGTAGATAACTTCCATTCCCGCATCACGAAGCGCGCGGGCGATAACCTTTGCACCGCGGTCGTGACCGTCCAAGCCGGGTTTTGCAACTAAAACTCTGATTTTTCTATCATTCATAATTTTTTTAGTAGCGAATCTGAAGTAAATAAAGCTCCCTTACTCCTTTCTCGCCACTATTTTACTATTTAACGAATTGACCGAACAAGCCCGTCGGTTTAATAAACGGTTTCAGTTGTTTCCAACCGAACTGATAACTTCCGCTCGGTTCGAGTGCTTCGATGACGTGCGGAAAGCCGTATTCGTAGTTAAAGATCACGCCGTCGTTATTGACCGAAAAGCCTTCCAGATTGATTACTTCAAAATCCGTGCTCTCAAACAACGATTCGGGATTCGGTTCGTTAAAATCCTTTTCCTTTTTGATTTCTTCGATCGAGGCTTTGACTTCTTCCGCCTGTTGCTTTTTGACGAACGCCGCCAAGCCCTTCAGATTCGTAAAAACATCGGCGGCTTTGACCGCCGCACCTGTTTTTGTGTTGACGACCACGTTTTTGTAAGTCGTCGTCGGATACGCGCCCGTTCCGGTCATTGAAAACGAAACGCTCAAGATGCCGTTTTTGTTATACAGCACTTCGTAATCGGTTTCTTCGAGCCATTGAACTTCGGTAAGTTCTTCCTGCAAATTGAACATCAGAACTTTTTCGGGACTGATAGCGGTTTGTATTTTCTTTGAAAGTGCAGGTGTTGAGGCTTTCACGAGCGGACGATTGACGGTGAATGTCCTTTTGAAATCCATAATCGGTTTCTTGCGCGTGTAAGTCGTTTTTTTCGACGTAATCACGACGCTTTGAGCAAAAACGGAAGTCGCAAAAGCGAGTAAGAGAGCTGAGAACAGCAGTAATTTAATTTTCATAGATCAGATTTGTTTGTTGATATTCGGGTTTAATAAGATTTTTTCTTCAAATTCCATTCCGGGCGCGCCGAAAATACAGCGCAATTTTCCCGTCAGGGTCTTTTTCGTTTTCATCGCCTCGAACATTTCAGCCCACGCGTGCGAGTTTATCCAAAACCAGTTGTAGCCTTCAATCGGTTTGATGATCCCGTAACGGACTTCTTCGCTTTCTTCGACGAACGAACCGAAAATGCGGTCGAAAAAGATAAAAATCCCGCCGTAATTTTTATCCAGATACGGATTGTTGACCCCGTGATGAACGCGATGATGCGACGGCGTATTGAAAATATACTCGAACCAAGCGGGCATTTTTTTGATAACTTTGGTGTGAATCCAGAATTGATAGATCAGATTAAAGCCGTGCATCGCCGTAAAAGCCCAGAGCGGAAAACCCAACAGCGCGATCGGCAGATAAAAGACCCAGTGGGCAATGCCCGAAAACCAGCTCTGACGAACGGCGACCGAGAGATTGTATTGATTCGATGAGTGATGAACGACGTGAAAATTCCAGAAAAACCGCACTTCGTGGCTGATTCGATGAAACCAGTAATAAGCAAAATCGTCCGCAAAAAGCAGAATCGTCCACGCCCACCAGGTATCCAAAGGCATTTTATACGGCGCAAGCTCGTAAAGCGAATTATAAAAAAATCCCGTGAAAAGCCCGAACAGGATGCCCCACGCGACACTGCCGAAACCGAGAATAATATTTGTCCAAACGTCTTTACGGTCGTAATTTTCCTCTTTCCGAACCGCAAAATACGTTTCGATCGCAATCAAAAGCGCGAAAAACGGAATTGCAATAATAGTCGGCTTCAACATATCAAAATTATAAATCCGTTTTGGAAAAAAATCCCGTCGATTGTGAGAATAATTGCATCTCTCACAATCATTTTGTTTATTTGAATTTATTTCCGAAAGTCACGCCCTGCCAATCGTCCGTACGGAAGGGTGAAGCGGGAAAACCTGCCGAATTGAAAAGATTTGCATCGATCGGTGCATCCGACCAAGCATAACGAACGGCGACGGGATTTTTGACGTTTTCATTGAAAACGATCACTTTATCGCCTGAAATCTCAGCCTTTGCATAGTAAAATTTCTTGTCTGCACCCGCAATTTCAAAACCTCTTACGTAGCCGAATTTATCTTTCGTGGTTAAACCGTTGTAAGCAAATTTGAATGAAACGACGGCTTTTCCGTTCTCGAATCTGACCGCATCATACATCGGACTGCTGTATGGAATGTTTTGGTTATACGTCAGTTTCAATGCGGTTGCGGCAAGCCGTTTGCCGACATCTTGCTTATTCGTTGGATGAACGTCGTTCGGATTTCCGATGTCAGTCGTCACCGCCATTCCGGTTTTCGGCAATCCCAACGTCATCGTCTGCGCCTCGCGCAATTCCGCCCATCCGCTTCCTTCGTTACTGCTTTGATTCTCGCCGTAACTCGATAATTGCACGAAATAAAAATAAAAATCGTCGTTCCATTTCCTGCGCCAGTCTTCGATCATCAGCGGAAATGTCTTGCGGTATTGATACGAACGTCCGGCGTTCGTTTCGCCCTGATACCAAAGCACGCCGCGCATCGAAAAGGGAATTACGGGCGCGATCATTCCGTTGTAGATCGTCGTGCCGACATTGTTGCTCGAATGATTGTAAGTGTGCGGTTCGGCAAACGAAGGCATCAGATGCCATTTGTCTTTCGCAAGCGGAATTTTCCCGGATTTTGACGCGACAAAAACATCGTCAGCCGAACCCATCAATCCGAGTCCGAACCATTCCGGCTCGATGGTTTGGTTCATTTTGATGACGAGCGAATTTTCGCCCGCTTTCCAGGTGTTTTTCGGCAAAACAACTTCTCGTTTTCCCTTCAAAATACCAGCGAAAACCATTTTTCCGTTGATGTAAATTTCGTTGTAGCTGTAACTTTCGGCAAGCCCGAGAATCGTTTCCTGCGTGATAAAATTATCGGGAATTTCGACCTTTCGCGCCATAAAACCGTTGCCGCGCCAAGCCCAGATTCCTTGCCAGTCCCATTGCCACATCGGGCTTCCCGTGTGCCATTTTGAAAAATCGTAATTTGCCTGTAAGTATTTCCTTTCGCCCGCTAAGGTCGGGTTCAAATTAGCATCGCCGAGCGTGATTTGCTTGACGCTTTTTTCGAGTCTTGCATCGGCTTCCGCCCAGTTTTTCGGCAGATTTTGACCGTAATCCCTGAGTTCGTCCGATGAAAGCATTCCTTCTTTTGAAATCCAGCCTTCGACCTGCGAACCGCCCCACGAAGAATGAACCAGACCGACGGGAATCTTCAATTTTTGATAAATCTCGCGTGCAAAAAAGAAACCGACCGCCGTAAAATCGCCGACCGTTTCCGCCGAACTCGCTTTCCATTCGCCCGATCTCAAATCAGTTTGCGGTTCGATCTCGACGTTGTGTTCGACAAAAAAATGCCGAATCTGCGGAAAATCAGCATTCCTTTTTTCTTCCGCGAAATTGTCCGCCTGTTTGACCGTCCATTCCATATTCGACTGCCCCGAACAAAGCCAGACTTCGCCGATCAGAACGTCCTTCACCGTCAAATTTCCCGACGTGGCGGAAACTTTCAATTCAAAAGGTCCGCCCGCTTCCATCGGCGCAAATTTAGCCGTAAATTTTCCGGTTCCGTCGGCTTTCGCAGTTTTGGTTTGATTTGACAGCGAAATGTTGATCGTTTCATTCGCCTTTGCCCAACCCCAAACGGCAATCGGTTTCTGACGTTGTAAAACGACGTGATCGGAAAAAATCCGCGCCAGTTTGATCTGCGCGAAAACCGCCGGATTTGATATGAAAAAACAAAAAAAGAGTGCAAAAAAGACACCCTTTAAGATCGAAAAATTGTTTGATTTATTCATTTTTAACCGATAAAGAACACTCCAAAAATAATCCTTTTCAGCCGTTTCAAGTCAAATATTTCCGCATACAGACGCTGTTCTCAACGCCCGCATACTGACCGTAATTCGGAATCCTTTGATAACCGCTTTTTCGATAAAGCCTGATCGCTTCGGGCTGTTTCAAACCCGTTTCGAGAATACATTCCGTAAAATCCAGTTCCTTTGCCCAATTTTCGAGTTCGCTCAAAACTTTTCCTGCGATGCCTTTGCCGCGCATATCTTCGCGCACATACATCCGCTTGATTTCTGCCGTTTTCGGTTCGTATTCCTTGAACGCACCGCAACCGACCGCTTTTTCGTTTTCATATGCCACGACGACTTCGCGGAGTTTGTCGATCTTATTATATTGCGCGTAAAACGAATGTTCCGCGCCGTCCCGAATCGCCAAATCCGCGTCGAGCAACACGACAAGCTCATGAAAATCGGGATTTTCCGAATCGGTTCTCAAAAGTTCCAGTTTCATTTTTAGATTAAAAGGGTTTACTTCAAATTTTCTCGCTATTTTCGCTTGCCGCGATCAATTTTTCAAGTCGGCTCTGACGGGTTTTTTCCTGCTTTGCGGTCATCACCCAATTTATCATCTGCTTTTTATACCAATTTGCCTGTTTCTCAAAAAACTCCCAAGCCGTTGCATGATTTTTGAACTGCTTTTCAAATTCGTCGGAAAACTGCTTCAACTCATTTTCGTAAGCATATATCGCCGATTTTTCCTCTTTGCGTTTCTCAAACGCCGCAATTCCCGCCGGCATCATCAAACCTTTTTCCGTCAAAACGCGAATCTTTTCAATATTGACCGCACTCCAATTTGAATTAGCCCGACGCGGCGTGAACCGATTTGAATAACTTTCCTCATCCACCTTCCGCCGCACCCCGTCAATCCACCCGAAACACAAAGCCTGATCGACCGCTTCACTCCAAGTCATCGAAGTTTTGCCCGATTTCACGTTGTAAAACCCGACGATAATTTCATTTTCTTTTTCGTGATTTTCCTCAAGCCATTTGCGAAAATCGCCCTGTGTCGGGAAGAAAAACGGTTTCACAATTTATACTCCTACAATGAATTATGTAAAGTCGTAAAGGTTTATTCGATGATTAAGCGGCGCGTAAAACGTTTTCTAAAGTTTGCGGGAGCGCGACGGCGTGAAATCTTTCGAGCGAATATCCGTAATCTTCGCCGCTTTCATCAATAATGCGAATCAATCCTTCGGCTTCAGCCTCTTTATCTTCGATGGCTTGATAGATTTTGCCGAATTCCAGCGAAGATTCGTAACCTTTATTATTAATGCAAACTACAAATTTATGTTGTTCCATAACTAATCTAAAAACGGCAGTTTGATTTTCATTTCCTTTTTGCCGATGCCGTGCGCTTCATACCAATGAACTTCTGCAAGCCGAATTTTGCCGCTCGGAAGTTCGACATTTGCGATACCTTTTAATTTTCGCCAACGACCTTTGCCGTGCGTTCGGTTCAAACGCGCCAAATCACGAATACTGTTTCCGACGGCAATAATTTCAATATTCGTGATTTGGCTGACTAATTTAAAGTCTATCATTTGCGTCAACTAAAAAGCCGGTTCTTCGTAAATGCCGTAAACATCGCGCAGAGCCGTGCAGATTTCTTCGACGGTGGCGTAGGCTTTGACGGCTTCGATGGTTGTCGGCATCAGGTTTTCGTTAGCTTGCGCCGATTTTTTCAGTTTTTCCAAGACGTTTGCAACTGCGCCGTTGTCGCGTTTGGTTTTGGTTTCTTGCAAACGGGCTAACTGGTGATCGCGCACGGTTTCGTCGATCTGGAGAATTTCGGTTTTGTAGCCTTCGTCTTCCATCGCGTATTTGTTGACTCCGACGATCGTTTGTTCCTTGCGTTCGACGGCTTTTTGATATTGATACGCCGATTCCTGAATTTCGCGTTGCGGAAATCCGGCTTCGACCGCTTCGACCATTCCGCCGAATCCGTCGATCTTGTCGAAATAATCGAAACATCCGTCAACCATTTTCTGCGTCAGAGCTTCGAGATAATACGAACCGCCGAGCGGATCGACCGTGTTTACCACGCCCGTTTCTTCGGCGATGATCTGCTGTGTGCGGAGCGCGATGAGCGCGGCTTGATCGGACGGAAGCGCGAGTGCTTCGTCGTAAGAATCGGTGTGAAGCGACTGCGTGCCGCCCAAAACTCCCGCGAGTGCCTGAATCGCAACTCTGGCGATATTGTTCAAAGGTTGCTGAACGGTCAATGAAACTCCGGCAGTTTGCGTGTGGAAACGAAGCTGAAGCGAACGCGGATTTTTCGCGCCGAAACGTTCCTTCATCGTTTTCGCCCAAATGACACGGGCGGCGCGGTATTTGGCGATCTCCTCGAAAAAGTCGTTGTGGGCGTTAAAGAAAAACGAGATGCGCGGCACGAATTCGTCCACGTCCAAACCGCGTTCAACACCGTATTGAACGTATTCGACACCGTCGCGCAGAGTAAATGCCAATTCCTGTAAAGCCGTCGCGCCCGCTTCGCGGATGTGATAGCCGCTGACGGAAATCGGATTATATTTCGGAACGTTTTTCGAGCAGAATTCAAACGTATCGATGACGAGCTTCATCGCGGGTTTGATCGGGTAAATCCATTCCTTCTGCGCGATGTATTCCTTCAAAATATCGTTTTGCAGAGTTCCCGAAATCTTATTTAAATTACAGCCTTGTTTTTCGGCTAAAGCGACGTAAAATGCAAGGAAAATCCACGCGGGCGCATTGATAGTCTGCGAAACGGTGACTTCTTCGAGATTGATCCCGTCGAACAGAACTTCAAAATCGGCGAATGAAGAAACCGCCACGCCGCATTTGCCGACTTCGCCTTCCGAAAGCGGCGAATCCGCGTCCAAGCCCATCAGAGCGGGCAGATCGTAAGCCGTCGAAAGTCCGGTCTGACCTTGTGCCATCAGGTATTTGAAACGTTTATTGGTTTCTTCGGGCGAAGAAAATCCGGCAAATTGGCGCATCGTCCAGAGCTTTCCGCGATAGCCTGTCGGGTGAATTCCGCGTTTATACGGATACTCGCCGGGAAATCCGATCTCGTCGGTGTTTTCCGTGTCGGCTTCGGTGTAAAGCCGTTCGACCGATTCGAGCGAAACGCCTTCAAATTTCGCCTTTCTTTCGGGCGTTTTGTCCAAAACTTTTTGTAATGTTTCTTTTTCCCAACGTTCTTTGTTTGATTGTGCTTCCGAAATTGCTTCTTTTACTTCTGCCATAATAGTTAAAATTTTCTGTTATATCGTGATTAAATTTGATTCTAATAGTAGTTTAAGGCGTGAAAAATCTCAAAGCAAGACCAAAGCCGCACCGACCTTGCGGAACGATTGCCAAGAATCTCAAATCTATATAAAATCGAATGATGAAATTTGTCCCCAAATATTTTTTTCTCCTCTCGCTGACTCTTTTTTTTACGGCTTGCGGTGCGGATGAAAGCCAAAACGCGGCGAATAATCCGCCGAATTCAAACGTCAATCAAGCCAATTTCAATGAAAAGAAAATAACCGCTAAAGACAATATCGAAGAACTTGAAACATTGGTGAAAATTCCTTTTCATCCCGAGGAAGCGATGTGGCGCGAGGAAGTTTTGGGCGGTCAAAATTCCAAAAAGATCACCGCCGTTTTGAAATTTTTACCCGAAGAATCGACTAAGGTCGTTGCCGAAGCCGAAGCGAAAAAGCCCGCGACCCCAACCACGATCCCTGTCGAAACTTGGTTTCCGGCTGAACTCGTCGCCCAGAGCGAACTGAGCGGCGACGACACTTTGAAGGGAAATGCTTACAGTGCAGAACAATTTTTCCAACCTCCCTACGCCGACGGCAGACTTATCAGGATGGAAAATTCAAACTATTTCGTGCTCGAACTTCTCTCGAAGTAATCAGAAAAATTTGCCCGCGAAAAGACACAAAAAAAGAAAATGTTTTATTATCTTTTCTCTTTTTTCGCGCTCTTTCGCGGACAATTTTTCTATTCATATCTCTTCAATTTCCGGTAAAGCGTCGAAAGGTCGATGCCAAGGATGTTCGCGGCTTCGGTTTTGTCGTCACCAACCGACTTTATAATCTCCAAAATATAGCGGCGTTCCATTTCTTCGAGCGTCGGACGCAAGCCTTCGGGGTCGCGTATCTCGAAATAGCTGTCCGCGCCCGAACGGATTTTCGGCGGCAGATCGGCAACTTCGATCTCGTCACCCGACAAAATAAAGGCGCGTTCGATCGCATTTTCCAACTCGCGGACGTTGCCTTGCCAACGATAATTCAAAAGCGCAGACATTGCTTCCTTCGTCACGTTTTTTTCCGGCGCGTTCTGGTTTCGTGCCGATTTCGCAGTAAAATGTTTCGCCAAAAGCGGAATGTCTTCGCGTCTTTCGCGCAACGGCGGCAGGGAAATTTCGATGACGTTCAACCGATAAAAAAGGTCTTCGCGGAAATTTCCGTCCGCCACTTCCGCTTCGAGATTTTTGTTGGTCGCGGCAATTATTCGTGCATTGAATTTGACGGGAACGGAAGAACCGAGCGGCGTGACTTCGTGTTCCTGAAGCGCGCGAAGCAGTTTTACCTGCAATGGCTGCGGCATTTCGCCGATCTCGTCGAGAAAGATCGTGCCGCCTTCGGCTGAACGGAAAAGTCCTTTTTTGTCGGTCGTCGCGCCTGTAAACGAACCTTTCGTATGTCCGAAAAGCTCGGATTCGAGCAGGGATTCGGGCAGTGCGCCGCAGTTGACGGCGAGAAAAGGTTTGCTTGCGCGGTTGCTGTTGAAATGAATCGCGCGTGCGATCAATTCCTTGCCCGTTCCCGATTCGCCCTGAATCAAAATTCCCGCATTCGTATCCGCGACTTTCTGCACCAAACGAAAGATTTCCTGAAGCCGTTCGCTGTTTCCGATGATCTCGGCAAAATTATATTTTTGGTTAAGTTCGCGGCGTAATGCGCGGTTTTCGCGGAAAAGCTCTTTCGTGCGAAGCGCGTTTTTGACGGTTTGGAGCAAATCTTCGTTGACGAAAGGTTTCGTGATGTAATCGTAAACGCCTTTGCGGAGCGCGGCGATCGCCGAATCGACCGAAGAATAAGCCGTCATCACGATCACGATCGCTTCTTCGTCGATCGCCTTGATGCGGTCGAGCAATTCCAATCCGTCCATACCGCCCATTTTGATGTCGGTCAGCGTTACGGAAATATCGTTGTTCGGAAAAATTTCGAGCGCGGTTTCGGCACTGCTGGCGGTAAAAACCTCGTAGCCCGCATCTTCGAGCAACTGCCTCAGGATCGAACGCATCAATTCTTCATCTTCGACGACTAACACATTTTGTTTGGACATAGTTAAGTTAAATTTAAAGTTAAAAGGCAAAAAAGCAAAATGAAATATCTGAAATCCGATTTTGAATTTTTCATTTTTAATTTTCAATTCGTTTCGTGTTAGCATCAAATTTATCTCGACGGAATTCAAATGCGTTTTTATACTTCTTTATTTATTTTCTCGGCTTTCTTTTCGCTTGTTTTCGCAGTTTCCGCGCAACAGCCGAATCCCGTTGACCGACAGGTTCAAAATCCTCTGACCGACACGCCGAATATCAATCCCGTTTCGCCGCAACAGGATATTTCCGCGCCGAAACCGAAAAAAACAACATTTGAACAGGAAGGCGGAAACGGTGAGGTCGTCGTTTATTCCGATTCGCAAACCGTTGAAGGCGAAGACGGAAAGCGCATCGTCAAACACATCGGAAACGTCGATGTGAAATTCGGGATTTATCGTCTGCAAGCCGACAAAATTACGATCTATGAAGCCGACAACCGCATCGAAGCCGAAGGCAGTGTGATCTTCGATCAGGGCGACGATCAGCGCATTACAGGCACGAAAGGCGTTTGGAATTATAAAACGAAACTCGGAAAATTTGTCGAATCGACCGGATTTACCAATCAGACGAACGACGGAACGGTGATCTATTTTACGGCTGACGAGGTCGAGCGCGTCGGTTTGGAAGAGATCAAGGTCGTCAACGGCAAGTTTACGGCTTGCGAAGATGCCGTGCCGCAATGGAGCTTTACGGCGGACGAAGCCGTTATCAAAACGAACGACAAGGTAAAACTCAAAAAGCCGAAGTTTCGCATCCGCGACGTTCCCGTCATCGCTTTCCCGTATATTTCGATCCCGATTCGGGAACAAGACCGCAGTTCTGGTTTCTTAACGCCGACCTTCGGATTTTCGCCCAATCGCGGCGTTCAGCTTTCGGGCGCGTATTATCAAACTCTGGGACGTTCGGCTGATGTCGTCTTGCGCGGCGATATTTTCAGCTCGCGCGGACTTGGTTTCGGAATGGATTTCCGCACGCGTTTTAATTCGCGTTCGTATCTCGATTTCGGATTTTACGCCGTCAAAGACCGCATTTTCGGTGCGGAGGCTTCGCCCGAAACGCCCGATCAGGGCGGAACGCTCGTTTACGGTCAAGGCGTTCATTATTTTTCCAACGGTTTTACCGCCGCCGCCGATGTCCGTCTGACCTCGAATCTCGCCTTTCGGCAGGTTTTTTCCGACGGGATTCAGCAGATCATTTCGCCGATCGAGGTTTCGCAGGGCTTTATAAATAAGAGTTGGGACAATTACACACTGAATCTTTTGGCGCGTTCGCAGGTCATCTCGATTCCGAACGTGCGCGTCAAAACGCGCAATTTGCCGAGCATCAATTTTGAAAAACGTCCTTCGCGGCTTTCATTTCTGGATAACGTTTATTTTTCGTTCAAAACGAGTCTGGAAGGCGTTTCGCGCCGCGAAGAAGTCGATAACATCGTTGCTTATCGTCTGCAAACGGGAAGCGATCCGGTCGTTTCGCCCGCGCTCGGTCAGCGTTTCGACGTGCATCCGCAGGTTTCGATCCCGTTTTCGACGCGCTATTTCGATTTCACGGCGACCGCTTCGACCCGCGTGACATATTATTCAAATTCGTTCAACGATATGCGTCAGGTCGTCGGGCGCGACGTGATCCGTAAATACGGCGAGTTCGAGTTCAATATTCGCCCCGTCGCATTAGCGCGAAATTATTACGGCAAGGAAGATATTTTCAAATTCCGCCACGTCATCGAACCTTTTCTGACTTATCGTTTGATAAAAGGCGTGGACAATTTCAATAAGATCATCCGTTTCGATTATCAGGACACGATGACGGACACTAACGAGATCGAATACGGCGTTATCAATCGCTTTTACACGCGCCGTTACGCCGAAGCCGTCACGGAAGAAGCACAAAAATTGCTCGCGCAAAAAAATGAGTCGGAAAAGAAACCGCTGGCGGTTCAGCCTTACGAACTTTTTACGCTGACGATGCGCGGCAAATATTTTTTCGACCGTAATTTCGGCGGCGCGCTCGTCGCAGGGCAGAGAAACCAGATCGCGCCGATCACGGCGTTGACGTTTTACACGTTCGGCGGTATCCCGCGCCGGTTTTCGCCCGTCAATTTCGATCTGACCTACCGACCGCGCAAAACCATTTTTGCGAGTATGCGAACCGACATCGGCTTGAACGGCGAAGGTATGCGCGATATTTCGGCAACCGTCGGTTACGACACGCGGTTTTTGAAATTGTTTCAGACTTTTTACTACACCCGCGCCGTCGCTTTGGTTCCGACCTTATCGCAGTTTATCAACCGTGACGGCAAGGAAGCGGGAACTCTGCGCGGTTCGCAGTGGAGTCCTTCGGTTTTCGTCGGCAACCGCGACAAAGGTTTGTTCGGCGGAACTTCGTTGTTTTTCGATTTTGAAAATTCGCGCAATCAGAAACGCGGTTCGCCGCTCATTTCCTCGCTTTACACGCTCGGCTACGCGGGCGATTGCTGTGCCGTCACCGTCCAATATTACACTTACGATGTCGGCGTGCGCCGCGAAAACCGCGCCGTTTTCAGCTTCAAACTAAACGGCATCGGCACTTTCGGAACGGAACAATTCGGTCAAGCCGGATTGCGTTAGAAAATGCCGGAAGCCGTCTGACCGGATTTAATCCGTTTCACGAACAGGAGGTCTGATCTCGAAATGCGCGTGATTATGGTGCCCGGCGGCGGAACGGCATAAACCTTCATTTATCAAAACCGAATCGTTCAGCAAAACCCGGTCGGCAAGTTTTTGTTTTCTGAAAGCCTTGATGATCGCGCGCATCGCTTTGCGGTCATAATTGGAATCGCTGACGGTGATGCCGCCAACACTGCCGTCCTTGCGCGGAAGCCTGATGTCGCAAACCAAGCCCGATTCGTGTCCGGCGTGCATCGGCGTGTCGCCGCCGCGCGGTCGGCTCGAATCGTTGACGCGTAAAAGGGCGGCAGTCGCATTATCTTTCAGGTAATCGTCGCGGTAATTCGCACCCGCGCCGCGCAGTGTTTCCGCCAGCCAATCGGTTCCGAAATCGTGATTGTCGGAAGTATCGGCGGCTTCGTCATTGATGTAGCCTTCGGCTTTTGAACCGGCGGGCATCCTCATCCATTTCGGGGCATTAGCGGCTTCGAGCCAGCGCAGAGTGTCGCCGCCGACGCTCACGAGTCCGTCGTTTTTGACGTTATTTACGACATCGAAACCGTTTTTGATCGCCTGAAACAGCTTGATCGCCGAAACCGTATCAGGACCGACCGTTGCATCCGCTTTCAGCCAATCGAAGCCGAGTTCGATCAATCTCGTTTTGATTTTAATTACATCGTCGGCGTTGTTGACTCCCTTTAGTCCGACGCTTTTTTTCATATCTATCCTGGGCATTTTTCATTTTCCTCAAAAATTGTTATTAAGTAATATTATTTATGGAAAAATAAATCCGCCTGTTTTCTTGAAAACGGGCGGATTTATTTTCCATACGGTTAAAGATTCACGCCGTAAGCCTCATTGAAAAATGCGGCTTGGATGTAATCGCTGGATGCGTATGCAAAACCTTTGTCGCCCCAGGAGTCGCCCCAACTGTTGCGGACAATAAATCTGCCGTCTGCCCGATACCCGACAATCGCAATACAATGCCCGCCGAAAACCGTGTCCGGCTGAAATGTGTCGAGATTCGGATTTGCCGCGTTTGCATCCATCCAGGTTTGGTCGACGCTCAGGGCGGCAAGAAGCGGACCTGTGGACACGAGCCACGTCCGCCATTGATTCAGATTCTTGAAAAGATTGATATATGCCGAAATCTTCAGTTGCGAAGCAATAGCGTAAAATGTATTGACCTCGTCCGGGTAGAGTTTGCCCGACTTGAACGGCAGAATTACATCCTTTACCACGCCGAACTTCCGCGCAATGTCGAGCGCGGATTTGAGGCTCGTGCCGTCGGTTTCGATAAAGGTCGTCGGACGCGTGCTAAATTCGTCGGTTTCCTTTGCCGCCATCCAGACGTAACGCGGTGAAAGCCTGTCGGTTTCGGTCTTTTTGATGCGTCCGGCTTTGGCGAAATGCCAACGCAGAACGCCGTCCGCCGTTCCCCAACCGACACAGGAACCGGTCTGTCCCTGATCGCCGATCTTCCACCAGTTTTCACGCAGGTCTTTGCTGGCAGGCAATGCCGTCGGAGCCATCAGCATTCCGGCATCCAAAGCATTATCCAGATTCCAGTCCCTTTCGGTTTCCTTTGAAGGAACCACGTTAAGTATTCTTTTTTTTTCATCAGACATAACATATCTCCTTATTTTGTTTTTGATTTTGAAACGAAATTCCTGAGGCAGGATTTCGATTTCAATCTTCCGGTAAACGATTTCCCTAAGGTTTGACCGTAAGCGTCAGGCGTTGAAGCATTCCGGGCAACAGTTCGTCGTTGTCGTAGACGATCAACAGACCGATGTTTCCCTTTCCGTCATTTCCCGTTACGCAAACTCCTTCGGCTTTCATCGAAGGTTCAAACTCTAAAATTTTAGCGGCGGCGGCGGCAAATTTTGCTTTCGCGTCTGCGGGGGCGGCTTTTTGGATCGCTTCATCGGCGACGAACCAGAGCGCGTTGCCGAAAAACTTGTTGTTTCCGTCCTCGGTCGATGTGAGCACGAGAAAACCTTTCAGACCTTCGACGTATTCGAGCGACGATAATTTAAAAGGTATCGTCGAATCTTTCGGAAAACCGGCTTCAAACTCGAACAGTTTTTTGAGCGAAAGTTTGACCTTACCGCCCGGTTTGTCGAAATCGTCAGGAAGTTCGGCGGCGTAAACCTGTGTTTTTCTGACTACTTCAGCACCCTTTTTGCCTTCCTCGAACGGTTCGCGCAATCCGAATACGAGTTCGGTTTTTCCACCTTTTTTCCGCAGTGCCAGACCTTCGAGCTTCGCGGTCAGCTCCAGCCCGGACGATTTTAGAGAGTCTTTGATGTCAAACTCGCGGAAGGACGTAATATCGAATTTTTGCGGGTCGGTTTCTTTGTCAGTATTGAGGCAGACGCGAAAGATGCGTGAACGCCGGAGTCGTTTGGTTTCATCGGGATCATTATGAGAACCTGCGGTAAAAAAACAGTTTTCGCCGATCTTTGCCAGAGATTCCCATTTAGGATTTTTATCGCCGCCCTGAAAATTCGTCAAAACCGTTTCGATTTTCCCGCTTGCTGACTCGACGATTCTGAGTCCTCTCCCGTTCCCGCCGTCATTGTCGTCGGCGATCAATAAATATTTCCCGCTCCCGATCGTTTCGACTCCAGAAGGCTCGGTGTTCGGCAAAACCTTTCCCGTAACCTTATCTTTGAAATGTGACAATTCGCCTTTGCTGACCGAGAAACTCTGTGCGAAAGCCGCATTTGTCAACAAACAGGCAAAAGTCGCCGCAAAGATAAAAATCCTGTAAAAATTCGATGTTCTCTTCATTTTTCTACTCCACAAATTTACTTAAATCAGCCGGATTTGAAGATCAGACTGCTTTAACATTAGTCACTAACTGCCCGCTGTTCCGGTCAAATATTTGACCAGATCGGCGACCGGACCTGCCAGAAAAGGACTGCTCAAAGCTATCAAACGCGGTGCATATTCCTTGAGAACCTGTAAAACGCCCTTTTCATTCAAAGTTTCATCGATGCCGTCAGGTGAGTCGGGTTTCGGCGGAATCGAATAGACCATCGGAAAATACAATGCCGCCAGCAGGATCGAATAAAATCCGCCTTGAACCGCCGTGACGGTTGTTTGGAAAGGGCTTAAAACATCGGAAAAATCTTTACTGATGAATAAAACGTGCCAGGAAGCGATGAGCTGCATCCTTACTAATCCGGCAAACAGCAAAGCACTGCCGACATAGAGGATCAACTTTGCCTCACCTCGCAAATCTTTATAAAACTGCTCTGCGGTTTTCGTCATTTCCGAATATTTGGCGAGAAGCTCGGTCAATTTCGTGTCAAGTGCGGATTTTTTCTTTTCGTTATCTGGATCGGGAGGTGAAACGACAGGAAGATTTTCGATCTCATCGATGGTTTCATCGATGACCCTTTTCCGTTCTTTTAATTCATCCAAACCCGTTTGTGTGACAGTTGATTTTTTCACCAGGTAGATCACGGCACAACTTGCCGAAGTGAAGAATACGATCACGGGAAAAACCACCGCATTTGTGACAGCCAGCCAGAAGGGGGAAAGGTCGCCGTTGGTAAAAAGGCTCGATTCCAGCAGTGAGCTCGAAATCGACATCAATTTTTCTCCTAACAGGGAAATTACAATAAAACAAATCACCGCGATCGAACCTGTCAAAACAAGCCATTTACTGCTTAACGGTTCTCCCAGACGACCAATGATTCTTATCGAGATAACGATGCCGATAACGGTAAATCCGAAAACGAATGCGGAAAGAAAAAGCCAGTTAACGCGGCTTGAATATCTTTTCGAGATTTGTTCCCTGAGCTGTTTCAGTTCGGTTGTTTTGGCGTTCAGATCGTTCAAAGCCGTGTCTGTATTAGTTTGCGCCAAATTTACTTCCTTGTTGACCGCGGCTATTTTGGCGGTATAACCGTTGATATTGGTCATATGCTTGTTGGCATCGAGGTCGGGATTTTTGAATTGCTCATCAGCCAGCATTTTTTGCTCATTACCCATCAGCAAATAGTTGGTAGTTTCTTCTTCTATTTTCTTTTGCTGTTCTTCCTGCGATTTCCCGTATTTTTCCTTTAGTTTTGTAATTTCAGCCTTTTTACCGTTGATGTTTTTTTCCGCTTCCGACAAGTTGACGGGATTAGATACCTCTGAGAGCAGTTTTCCGTTGACGCTTTGACAATTTCCGTCCGCACAGTCCATAAATAACAATTGGCAAACAATATAGATCGATACGAGCAGAACAACCGACAATGCCGGAAGAACGATTTGCATTTTTGTTAGATTCGTATTTTCGGACATTTTTCACTCCTTGCCTTTTAATACGGCAAACGCAGATAACGATTGATTTATCCGGACGGCTTGTTTCCAAAGGCAAGGGAACGATTTTCTTGCCTTTGGAAATGATCGTTTTGGGTCAGGGAATCAATTTTTTCACGTTGTTCATCGTAAACAGCTTGTCGGTATCGAGCTTGATCCCGAAATTTACCCTGACACCCTGTTTTCTTTCGGTTTCGGTCGCATTTGAATACGTGACCGAAACCGGCAGACTGAACCCGCGAAAAATGGGAAAGTTCATTAAAAACTGCGCCTTCAATATATCGGCTTTGCGACCTGCCAAAGTCTGATTTTCGAGCAGTCTTTGATAACGTCCCGTAAACGAATAGGTGATCGGTGAAAGATCGCCCGATTCGGTATAGGAAACTTTCTTTTTACCCTCGAACGAGAGAGCGAAATCGAAGTCGCGGATGCGTTTCTGATTCATCATCAGATTCGGTTTGTGATACATCGAAAGTCCCGCGTTGAACGTCAGTTTCAAAGGCGCGAAAAATCCGTTGTTAAGCTCAGCAAGAAACTTGAATTGCGAATAATTGCCGAGCGGGTCACGATGATTGATATAAGCGAAAGTGCCGAGCGGTTCTCTAAAGAATTTATCAAGTTTTTCCTGAACATCCTCGAAAACGGTCTTTTTCTGAACTTCCAGTAAATCTTTGATGCTTTGCCGAAAGATGGAAACTTTTTCTGCCGGTATTTCTCCCGGGTTGGCTCTGATCTGATCGTAAACTCTCGATTTAATGAAATTCAAAATGAAGTTGGTCAACTCCTTTTTCTGATCTTCGGCTGACAGTGTTTTGAAGGTCGAATCATTCAGCTTGACAGTGAATTCATCGACAAAATTCTTGCGTGTATCAAGCTGAAGCTTTCTCAGATAATCGACATCTTGAATATTTGCCCTTAACTCGCCTTCGGCTAATAATAATTTTCTGATCTTCGGAGCAATTTCGTTATCCCAGATTTCCTGAAGTGCCGGCGCACGCGAACTGCGGTCGCCGAAAAGACGGTAGCGCACCGAATATTCACGCAATTGACTGCGCGTTGCGTTAGCCAGAAGCGGGTTTTCGTTGTTGATGTTAAAGCTCGCGGAAAGCCCGATCTTGTTGAAAAACGGGTAATTGTTATATGCCTTTACGGAGTCTTTTTCGGTAAGTGAAAAAAGCGCAATCGGCGAAGTGCTTAATGTTAAAACCGTATCCTGAACATTTTGCTCGACAAATCCGTTTTCGATCGCAAAACCGAGAAACGAGGCAAATCCGGGTTTGTCGATCGCACTCGTCGAAGCCGTCGTCGAAGCCGAAGAACCGATCTGCTTGTCGGTGCGTGCCGTTTCAGGCAGATAACGGAAAGGTTCAAGGGACACAAGATCAACGTCTTGATCGCCAAGAATGCTTTGCGGAATCACCAAATTGAGCATGTCATTGTAATCTCCGCCCACTCTCTGCGGGTCAAACTCTCCTCTATTCGAGTCGGCTATTGCGTCCGCGGCAAGTCGTTGTGCCCTGTCTACGAGAGGCTTGATCGCATTTTCAAATTCATTTTTGCTACTGCTGATCTGCGGGGGAGCCTTGGTAGGTTTTGCCGTATCGCCTCCCGTCGCACCGCCGGTTCCAGTTTCAGGCGTTTTGACGGGTTTTGTTTCGCCGACGGATTTACCTGGAGGTTTTACCTCGGGTTTTTGAGTTCCTCCATTGCCCGTTTGCGGAGCGTCAGCCGGCGGGTCATCTCCGGCAGGTGGCGAAACAACCGAAACGCCGAGATTTTCACTCAAAATGCTGACAAATTCTTTGTTTTGTTTGGCTTTTGCTCTATAAACACGCTTGTTTTCTTCGGTAACATCGCTCGCTTTGACCAAAGCGTCAAGAATTGCGAGCGATTCATTGTATTTCCTGATGAGATTCTGAATATGTGCCTTTCTGACCAGCGCGGGCATCTCATCCGGATTCATTTGCTGTTTAGTATCGATCTCCTTTTCTATTCTGTCGAGTTCTGCCAGTCTCGAATCGTTTTGCGCATAAACGCTCGAAATGGAAAAGCCGAACAGAACAGTGAAAATCAATACGATTAATATCTTACGATTCATAAACGTTCTCCGTGTTGAAAATTGGATATTGTGAACGGCAGTCACTTATTAGAATTCAGTGGCTTACCGATACTTCCGGGAGCGATCAGACGACCAGAAATATATAAACTCTTTCGGGACTACTGCCGTTTCTGACAACCCGATTGAAAGGTCCTTTATTTCCTGCTCCGTTTCCGTTGATTTCGACGTTATATTGCGCTCCGCTCGCGGCACCGATAAACCCGTAAACGACTTTGACGATATGCTCGAACCCGACATTTTTAGTGACGGTAAATTTAAACGGGTCTAACGTCGAACTATTGTCCAGAACTCCTACGATCTGTTTGCCCAAACCGACACTGGGCGTAATCTTGATCGTTACCTGTTCACCCTTTGATACTCGAAACTCTCCACTACCTAGTTCCATATTATTCTCCTTATTTTTGGTTTTACATTTATTCGTTAAGAGTCTTTGTGAGGATAATCATCGTTTCTGAAACTTCGATTTTTATCCTCAATTTATAATGATTTTTCCGCTCCGAAAAATTACAATTTTTTTCAAGTTTTTCCTCTTAATATTAAAAACAGGAAATTGTCAAAATAATTTACGGGTTGGAGCAGGCGAATCGATTAAATTTTCTGCCTCTATTTCTAAACGCACCAAATGGAAACGGAAACTAACATTTTATTTGAAAATGTTTTGATTTTTTAATAATTTGATTTTTCCGGTTCAGAAAAAGAATTTTAAGGGCGTGGTTGGTGTGCGAAGGAGTTGAAATATTCGACGGGAGCGAGGTCGTCGGTTAAAAGTTGCGGATTTCCGAGGCTTAATTCGGATTGGCGGTTTTTGAGAAGATTGGCAAGTTCCGTGTCGGCGGTGTCGAGATCGGCGGGTTTGGCGGATTTGAGGGCGGCGATGATGAAGTTTTGTACTTCGTCATCGGGTTTTTCGGGTTTCACTTTGAAAAGATAGACCTGCGAAAATACTTTTTGATAAGTGGCGATCTCGGCACGGAGAAAGCCGCTCGATCTGCCCGCAAGCGCGCCGCCGACGTTGAAGATAACCACGCCGTCATCTTTGAGCGCACGGTCGATCTCGCGAACGGCTTCAAGAGTCGTGAGTTGAAACGGAATGCTGAAAAGGGAACTGAACGCATCGAGCAAAACCGCGTCGTATTGCGCGGGAGCGGCATTGTTCAGAAAAATTCTGCCGTCTTCGTGAAAGATTTTCAGATTCACGTTTTCCGTCAGACGAAAATGTTTTTTGGCGATCTCCGTCATTTGCGGGTCGATCTCGACGACATCGATCTGTTTTTCGGGATATTTTTTCAGATAATCCTTGGGAAAGGAATATCCCGCGCCGCCGATGAGCAGAGTTTTTTGAAAATCCGGCTTGAAATGCCGGATGAGGTGATAGAAACTGATGTAGTCGGACGCGAGTTCGTCGCTGTCGAGATACATCTTCGATTGGACGAAATACGGGTCGATGGCGATGGCGCGAACTTGTCTGCCGCTTTCTTCGTCCTTTGTGTCAAAGATGCGGACGCGGTTGTATTCCGTATCGATGTCGTGAAGCGCGATGGCTTTGAACAGATAATAATTTTGCAGTTCGGTTGCCGTGATGCCGAAAAAGAACAAAATCAAGATCGAAAGATTGGTGCGCGTAAGTGCAAACGGCGCAAGCAAAAGCGATAACCCGATCAGAACCGCACCGATCAAATAGAGCGTGCGGACACTGCCGACGAACGGAATCAGCAAAAATCCGGCGGCAAAGGTTCCGAAAATGCTCCCGATCGTCGAAAGCGCGTAAAGTCTGCCGACGGTTTTTCCAGCGTCCTCAAATTTGGAAAGCTTTAATTTGACGGCGTAAGGCGTGACGAATCCGAGCAGAACGCTGGCGGGCGCAAAGAGCAAAAGCGCGGCGAATAAGGATTTTATTTCCAACCCGAACGGCGCAGACGCGATCAGCGCGAGTATCAAATCCTTGAACAGAATCGTGACCGACACGAAACCTCCCGCGCCGAAAATGACGGCGGCGAGAACTTTGATGTCGGGTTTTCGGTCGGCAGTTTTTCCGCCGAGCCAGTAGCCCAAGCTCAGAGCCGCCAAGATAACGCCGATCAGACTTGTCCAAACATAGGTCGAAGTGCCGATAAAAGGTGAAAGCAGACGTGACCCGATGATCTCGTAAACCATCACGAGCGCACCGCAGACAAAGACCGTGAGTTCGAGGACGAAGTTTGAAGGTTTTGCAAATTTCATTAAGTAAAATAAAACAACGATTGACGCGAACTGTCACCGATTATTTTTAATCTGCGAAAATCCGCGTCAATCGTTGTTTCACGAATGTCTTCAATTTATGCCGCTACCGTTTTTTTTTCCTGATTGATAAAGGTCAGCCATTCGGCATTATTCGGCGCGGGACGTTCGGCGCGAATGATCTTGAAAAATTCTTCCTGCAAAAGTTTCGTCACTTCGCCGCGTTTGCCTGAACCGATGGTAATCCGATCAACCGAACGGATCGGCGAAATTTCGGCGGCAGTTCCCGTGAAAAACAGTTCGTCGGCGAGGTAAAGCGCGGCTCGTTGGATAGTCGTTTCCTGAACTTCGATGCCTAAGTCTTTCGCAATCTGAATTACCGAATCGCGTGTAATGCCGGGCAGGATCGCCGCCCCGAGCGGCGGTGTAATGAGTTTTCCGTCGTTGACGAGGAAAAGATTTTCGCCCGAACCTTCGGAAACATAGCCGCGGTCGTCGAGTGCAATTCCCTCGGCAAAACCGCCCAGGATCGCTTCCATTTTGATAAGCTGCGAATTCATATAGTTCGCACCGGCTTTCGCCATCGTCGGCATCGAATTTGACGTAATGCGCGACCAACTTGAAACGCAAACGTCGATCCCGTTTTCGAGGGCTTCTTCGCCGAGATATTTACCCCATTGCCAGACGGCGATATATGAATCGATCGGATTCGGGAACGGATTGACTCCGAAAGCGGGTTTTTCTTCATTCAAACCGCGAAAGATGACCGGGCGGATATAACATTCTTCCAAACCGCTTTCATTGATTAAATTGACTGTCGCATCACAAAACTGATCGAGATCGAAACCCGAATCCATCCGGTAAATTTTGGCGGAATTGATGAGCCGTTTCATATGTTCACGAAGCCGGAAAACCGCCGAACCCTGCGTCGTTTGATAACAGCGAATGCCTTCAAAAACGCTCGAACCGTAATTTACAACGTGCGACATAACGTGAATCCGCGCATCGTTCCAATCGATCAACTCGCCGTTTTTCCACACTTTCGGCGATATTTTCATTGTGTTGACATCTTTATTTGACATATTGTTTTGATAAACTCCTGTGGCTTGAAAAGAAGAATTTTTTAATTTTATTGTATTAATTGCCGTGAAATCCGAAACCGTGTAAAAAGCCGTAAAATAGTTTCGTTTCGAGTCTTAGAATAATACATAGAGATACCTTTCGCAAGATTGGTACTTATCAAGCTATTACTATTAATTATTCCGAACAAAAGAAAAACGGCGAACTTTTAAGTTCGCCGTTTTTCTTTCGAGGCTGATTTTTATTCAACAAAATACAGAAAAGGAGCAGTGTCGTCGAGCCGCGACTGGTAAATCTGCCCGATACTCACCACCACCGGCTGATTCTCCGCCGCGGCTAATGCCGCCGGAAGCTCGAAGTCGATGGTATAAATACCCGGCGCAACCAGCACCGGATTCGATTTTATCGATGTTCCGCTAATCGTCTGACTGCCGATCCTGACCGAAATATCGCTCGCCGTGACCAATGCGCTGTTCGCTCCTGTCAGATACAGTCTTAGAATCGTCGGGGCGGGCAGTTTGGCGGCAGTCGCACCGACCAGTTTTAGCCGCCGCCTGTAAGATGTTCCCCGCAAACTCCGAACGGCGAAAGGTTCCCGCGTGGCGACTCTTTCCGTGACATCAAATGCCCTCGCCCGCGTAAACGGGAAAACCAGATCGAGATCGGTGCGCGGCGCGTCCGTGTAAATGTCGGGTCGTGCCGGAACCAGTATCACGGTTCCTTTCGTCACGGTTCCGTTGTTATTGATGACCAACGGATACGAAGTGCCGGCGGCGGAGCCTGTCAAGCCGGGCGGAACGACAAATTCGATCTGCCGTGAACTAACCGAACGAAGTCCGCACGCAACGCCTCTGATCGTCATTGTTACACCGCTCAATTCGATCGGGAGCGTAAAACTCCGGTCGAGCGAACCGACGGCTGATCTGGCGACGACGGGTGTATTCGGACCCGAATCGAAATTAACGAACGCCGCCATTCCCGGCGCAAGTCCGAAGACTGCCGGCGGTGTCACCGGGGTCGGAGTCGGGGTCGGGGTTGGCGTTGCCGTCGGACTCGGATTGGGAGTCGGAGTCGGGGTCGGCGTTGGTGTCGCGGTCGGAGAAGGAGTTGGTGTCGGACTCGGTGTCGGAACCATTGTCGGCGAAACCGGAATCTTCGTCGCTCCAGTCGAAAAATTAAAATTTGCCGGAATTTGCGCTTCCGCCTTCGGTGTCAGTAAATAATACGCTTCGGAAGCCGCGTCGGGATTTCCTGAACCGACTTCAATATAAGCCAGATTAAAGCCTAATCTTCTGAAACTGTCGGTTGTCACTGCCTGAACTGACGGCAAAAGGAAAGTCGGAGTGGGGAATTTCGACAATCTGATAAATGAAAAAGTTTGCGGCTCATCCGGCAAAGGCGGATTGCTTGGCGGCGGTATTGTAATCGGATATTTATAGATTTGTCCCGGGCGCGTCGCGTCCGGGTTTAATCCTTCCGATTCGGTCGTTGCCACCGTTCCGTCAGCTTTTATATTTTGGCGTGTTTGCAACACCAAACTCAGCGGTTTTCCCGTGATGTCATAATCGGTAAAGCCGGGAAAACGATTCAAATCGCCGCCCGAAGCCGCTGCGTCGGCATTGCTTTTCGGTCCGATTTCCTTGATTACGGGCGTATCGGTAGCGATGTCGAAAAGATAAAGCCCGAAAGCCGTCTGGATCGGACTGCCCGACGTGTCGAGATCGGCATACGAGTCGAGCGCGATGTAACGCCCGTCGCGGCTCATTCTTCTGCCCAAATCCCAGATATTGACAATATCGCCGACATTGTTCGGAGTCGTGACGGTCAATTGTTTCTTGGTTCCTGTCGCGTTGCCTGTCGCGTCCAGATCGGTATAAAAAACCTCTTCGTTCCGATCCGCATTCGTTCCGCCCGTCATTCCGGCTACCGGGTTGTCGCCTGTCGAAACGAACGCAACCCTGTTTCCTGCTCCCGAAATAGTCGGCGCAGAATTGTAGATCGGCGACGAAATCGTTCCGCGCGGCGTGACCGTGACCTGTGCAAACAGGTTCGACGTTCTCAAATAAGTAAAAATTTCGTCATTGACGTTCGGCGATTGATTGCTCGTGCCAACCAGGTTTCGCGAGGAAACGAAAGCGATCACACTTCCGTCATCACTGATGGACGGGTCGTGATTATCATCCGCAACGGTCGGTCCCTGCGTCGAAGTTCCCGCCGCGGGCAGATTGCTTGCCGCCGTATTCGTAACTCTGGTAAAAGTTCCCGTGCTCAAATCCGTAAAAGGAATTTCGTCGCCCGCTGAAAGATTGGCGACCGCCGGAACAGGCGGAATTTCATAAAGCCAGATTTCCCGATTCGCGTCGGCGGTCAGCACATTCGTCGTCACGGGCGGAGTTCCTGCCGTGACATTGAACGATTCCGCGTCGAAATTTCCCGGGTTGGTGCTGTTCGGATTCGTCGGGGTCGAGGTCGTCGCATTGGAGCCGAAAGTGATCCAGCGTCCGTCGTTGCTGATGACCGGGCGAACGTTCGAGATTTCGACTTTGATGTTTGTAAAATTGTAGGTTAAAGTCGTGTCGGTTCGCAGAGATTTGGTGTCGGTGATTTGAAAAATGCGCCGTTGGGCATAATCGAAAAGAAAAATTTCAGAACTTCCGTCTTCGTTGCGGGGATTGTAGGTGGCAATGTTTCCACGCGATTCGATGACGGCAAATCTGCCGTTGCCGCTCATTCCGCGCACGAAAGAATCGGTGTTGGAATTGGAAATCTGCCCGACGACCGCATCAACCTGCGCCGAAACCCTTGAAATATTTGCCGAAAAAAGAATAATTGCTAGTAGAATAAGATTGCGAAATTTCACAAACTCCTCCAAAAAAACGATTTAAAATAGAATTGTGGGCAACATCTGAAATATAATTTGCCATTAGCACAAACTTTGCATTTTAAGCGTAAAAAATGTGTTCTGCAAGCAGTTAAAGATGTAAAGCCGAATTTTGCCGAAAAACAACTGCTTTGATGCTCGGAAATTAAAAAAAGGTTGACCGAACGGAAATAAATCTTCAAATGCCTGATTTTACGGAAAAACGAAAACTGAAAATCCTGATCGTCACGGGCGAGCCTTCGGGTGACACGCACGCGGCAAAGCTTGTTAAAAAACTCCGCGAACTCGCGCCCGAAACGGATTTTCAATTTTACGGCGCAACGGGACACCGTTTGGCGGAAACGGGAGTTGAAACCATCGTCGATTCGGCGGATTTTTCGATCGTCGGACTACCCGAGATCGGAAAGGCTTTGCCGATGTTTTGGAAGGCATTTCAGAAATTGAAACGCGAAGCGATCGCGCGGAAAACCGATGCCGTCGTTCTCGTCGATTTTCCCGACTTCAATTTAAAACTCGCCAAACCGCTCAAAAAAGCGGGAATCAAAGTTTTCTACTACATCTCTCCACAGCTTTGGGCGTGGCGCAAATACCGCAAGAAAACCATCGCGAATCACGTCGATCTGTTGCTTACGATTCTGCCGTTTGAAAAAGATTGGTATGCGCGGCAGGGAATCGGGCACGTCGAATATGTCGGGAATCCGACCGTCAGGGAAATTCATTCGGAACTGACGAAAGCGGAATTTTGCGCGAAACATAAACTCGATGCGGAAAAGCCGATCGTGACGCTTTTGCCCGGCAGTCGTCATAAAGAAATCGTGCGGATTCTGCCCGTTCTGCTCGAAACCGCCGCGACAATGACGGAAAAAAAAACGGAAATTCAATTCATCGTTGCGCTGGCGGGAAACCGTAAAATTTCCGAGCTTGAAGAAGCCAGACATCTCGTTAAATCCGATCTTTCAAAAGTAAAACTCTTAACGGTTCAGGGCGAAACGCACGAAGCCCTCAATGCTTCCGATGCCGCCGCCGTGACGAGCGGAACGGCAACACTCGAAACGGGAATCATCGGAACGCCGATGGCGATCGTTTACAAAACTTCGGCTCTTAATTACAAACTTCTGCGCCCGTTAATATCGGTCGAACATTTCGGTCTGATAAATCTGATCGCGGAAGAGCGTTTGGCGAAGGAGTTGATTCAGGACGATTTCACGCCCGCGAGTTTGGCGGACGAACTTTTCCGGCTTTTGGAAGCGGAAGAAAATCGAAAATTCCGCGCCAGACTTCACGCGGTCGCCGAAAAACTCGGACACGGCGGAGCCTCTCGCCGCGCCGCCGAAGCGATTTTAAAAAAACTTACTGGCACGCCGCCGAACTGAGAACTTTTTCGTAAATTTCCTGTAAATTTGCATCCGACGCGGCAAGCGTTTTGACGTTGTAAATGTCTTTGATGACGGATTTTTTCGTCTTTCGCGCGATCGTCAAAACTTCGGTCGAACATTCCGCGCAGTTTTCCGGCGGGTTGGTTTCGTCATACAGAACCGATGCGTTGAGAAGAAATTTCTGACGGCGGACGAGATTGTTTATTTCGTCGAAAACATCGTTCGTGAGAATGTTTTTTGCAATATCGAAGGTGCGCGGATGACACAGATAATTGCCGTTCGAGTTGATCGCGGCAAGCAGTTTATTTTTACCTGTCAAACCTGCCTTTTCGCTGATGCTGACCGTCCACGAATCGCGCGTATCGGGCAGAAAAAAATCGAGATCGAAAACTTCGTTTGCTTCGCGAAAGGAAGCGATATTTCCCAAAATTACCTTGTTCGTTCGTTGCAGTTCCTCGGCTTTTTTTCTTTCCTCTTCGAGCCTTTTCCATTCAGTCTTATCCTGACCGACGGCGTTTGAGAGAGAAAAAAAGAAAAGCAGAAGAAATACAGTTAATGCTCTGTAGTTCATCTTCCGTTTGATCCTTTTAGACAGATATATGAAAAATACTACAGGATTTCCCGATAAAAATGTAATTCCGGATTACTTTTCAGTCAGTTTTTTCTTAATTTCCTTTACTTCCTCGCGCAAACGCCCAAGACCCTTGACCATCGCGTTTTGTCGTTTGTATTCGTCGAGCGGCTGAACGGGCGTTCCCCACCAAACGCCGCTCCGAACGATCTTGCCCGGCAAAACTCCGGCTTGCGAACCGATGATCGCACCCGTTTTGACGGTTGCGTGGTCGCCCATTCCGACCTGTCCGCCGATCACGCAATCGCTTTCGATGACGGTCGAACCCGAAATTCCCGTCTGCGAAGCGATCACGACGCGCTCGCCGATTTTGACGTTATGCGCGATCTGAACCAGATTATCGATCTTCGTGCCGTTGCCGATGACGGTTTCGCCCAACGCGCCGCGGTCGATGCAGGTATTTGCGCCGATCTCGACATCGTCACCGATCGAAACCGTGCCGACCTGCGGAAACTTGACGTAACCGTTCGCGCCGTCGCGCACAAAGCCGAAGCCGTCAGCACCGATTACCGCGCCCGCGTGAAAGATACAGTTTTCGCCGATGGAAACATTATCGTAGATGACGCAATTAGGAAAAATAACGGTCGATCTGCCGATAGAAACATTCTTACCGATGCGCACGCCGTCGTGAATTTCAACGTCTTCGCCGATCTGCGTATGCTCGCCGATGGTTGCAAACGCGCCGATAAATCTTGCTTTGACCGTTGCATCTTCCGAAATTACGGCGGACGAATGCCAATCGAAATTATGCTTGCGCGGCAAAATTTGCGCGGCGATCTTCGCAAAAGCGAGCTTCGGATTTTTTACTTTGATAATTGAAAGGGAAGTTTCCGCCGTGAAGTTTTCGGGGACTAAAAGACACGAAGCATTCGTGGAAAATCCGGCATCGGCTTTGTCGAGAAACGATATTTCGCCCGCCTTTGCCGCATCCAGACTTGCGATGTTGTTGATTTCCGTTTCGCCTTCGCCGATCAGAATCCCGTTCAAAAATTCGGCAATTTCTACAATCTTCATACCGAAATTTTTGAATAACCTTTCGATTTAGTCAAATAGAGATTTTGCCCACGAAAGACACGAGAGAAACGAAAATCAGTGAAAAGCCGATTCCAACTATTGATTTATGAACTTAACGGTTTAGTTTCTTTTTTTCGTCCTTTTCGTGTCTTTCGTGGGCAAAAAATCCTAACTCATTCTCTCGGTATCATTGATGACGTTTTGGACGAAGAACTGAATGCCTTCGATCTCGAAACCGTGAGTTTCTTCCATTCTTTTGAGGACGGGCGCGCTTTCGCTGTCGAGAAAATCGAGGTCGGCGAGGTCTAAAACGATGTTGTCCTTTCCGACATCGCGCATTTGGAGCGCGATCTTTTCGAGCAGAACGGCATCGTCAAAAGTCATCTCGCCTTCGACGCGCAAAACGGTTTTATTTCTTTCGACATCATCGAGCTGTGTAATTTGTGTCGGCATAACTTTTATGTTTGATGCTTTTTCTACGTCAAATGTAGTATTTCGGTTTCGCTTTGCCGAAATTTTTTTGTCGCCAGAAAAACGCCCGTAAAAATTAATATTCCCGCAATTATTACCACAAAACCGACGGGTTCGCCAAGTAGAAACACCGCCAGCACGAAACCGATGAGCGGCTGCAGGTAAACGAAAACCGCGACCGTCGAAGGATTGACCCGCGCCAAAGCCCACGCGTTGAACAGGTAAGGAAGCAAGGTTGCGACCACGCCGATATACAAAACCGCGAGCCAGATTTTCGCCTCGACCGCGTAAATATCGACTTGCAGAAGCGAATAAACACCGAGCGGCACGACAAAGATCGAGGCGAAAATAAACACCCACGCGACCGACCTCAACGCACCGTTGCGCGTGATGAGTTCCTTTGAAAATGCAATATAAATTCCGTAGCAGAGCGAGTTGAGAATTATCAAAAAATCGCCGAGCGTCGTTTCCGACGAAAATGAAGCGTTGCGCGGATCGATCAGAAGAATCACGCCGATCGCCGCCAGCACGATGCCGAAAATCTTGCGTTTTCTTAATTTCTCCGCACCGATTGCCGCGCCGATGCCGAGCGTAAAAAGCGGAATCGTGACCGCCAAGAGCGACGTGTTCGACGCTTTCGTGAGCGACAAACCCGTGATAAAAAAGAGTTGATTAAACGTCACCGCAAAAAAACTCAACCCGAAAAACCGCAGGTAATCGCGCTTGTCCGCCAACGCCAGTTCATTTTTGAACCGCAGAAACGCAAACAACGCCAACGCCGTAATCCCGACGCGAAACCCGACCAGCGCAAACGCCGGAATGACCTTCAAAACGACCTTTCCGAAGACAGGCAGAGAACCGAAAAACGCCTGCACGCCGAGCAGTGCCAGAATCGGCGCATAACCTTTATCCAATTTTGACGAACTGCTTTCCATCGCAAAAGCTAGATGCTAACAAATTCAAATCACAATAGCGAAGCAGAAAGAATTTCAACGCGCAATATTTTTCTTGACAGTTAATTAATAAATAAAGTAAAACAATCACTATACAAGGCATACATAAGGGATAAATTATTGATGACTGTTGGACAGTTGTCTGTATTTATAATTTTCGATTATAAAAATGAGCAAAAAAAAATAAACAAATGAACTTTTTTCGATGAAGAGTTTTATCTGTCAATTGACAGACGGTGAAATCATTTGACAGATGCAAATATCACGTGACGGAACAGACTTTATTCTGAAAGATGCTTATATCAGATGAAAGATGCTCATATCACGTGAAAGTTGCTCTTAGCATTGTGAAAGATGCTCATATCAGATGAAAGTTGGTCATATCGGATGAAAGTTGCTTTCCGCAGCGTGAAAGATGGTCATATCACGTGAAAGTTGGTCATATCAGCGCGAAAGATGCTTATATCACGTGAAAGTTGGTTATATCAGTTGTTTTTTGAAAAGTTGAGATACAGATAAAATCTAAAAATTAGGAGATAAAGATGAATATTCACGTTAGAAGATACCGCGATACTTTTATACGGATGAAAGCTTTTCGGCTCGAATTTCCGTCGGATTTTCCTGCAAACACGGACGAAACCGAGCAGATGGACGAGATCGAAGCCGTGCTCGCGCTGATCGAACAATACGGCGGAGAACAGGCGGCGGGATTCGGCGAGGTGCGTTTCGCATATAATACGAAGGGCATCGCCCGCGAAAATCTGCGCGAGCTTTTGGAAGATATTGAAACCGCCGCCCGTTCGCTCGCCTATAAGGTGACGGGCATCGATCTTGTTTTCCGCATTCCGCGCAATCTGTCGGACGCGCAAATGCTTGCCGTCGCACGGGCGTTTGCCGAACAATCCGCAACCTATGAAACGGATTTGCGCAAACGGCTGGGCAATCAGTTTTTGCCGAATCTGACGGCGGCGGTCACGGCTTTCGAGAACAGTCTGACCGAACCCGAATCGTCTTCCGAAGCAAAGGTCGAGGCGACCGCGCAGTTAGACCAAGCCGTGCGTCGCGGAATGATCGCACGCCGTATTTTGCAGGGAATTATGAAGCTGAAATACAAAAATAATCCCGCCCGCAAACGCGCCTGGGATTCAGCCATCCACATCGACCGCGACAACAAGGAAGATGCGGACGAAGCACCCGCAAATCCTAATTCATAACACGAACGGAAAAATAAACGGACGAAAGGCTGTTGGTCGCATATCAAATCTTTCGTCTGTTTTTTACGGCGGCGGGGCAGGGATTTTTTTCTTTAAATGGAAAATATTTTGTTGTATGATGTCTGAAAAAATTATCCGGATTATTTCAGAGAGGTTTTGCGATGGTGGTTGTTCCCGAAAATTTTAAGGAATTTCTTGACGATCCTTCGGCGTGCAGTTTGGCGGAGTTTTATGATATGGCAAAGGCTTGGGGGGCTTATCTGTTGGAGCATCCTGAATTGAATTATCTGACGAGTGACGATTGGAAGGAGATTCGGGAGCGTCTGCTCGATGAATTCGAGATACGCGAAGATGCCAGATTCGACATCCTGGACGAATGGGATGATATGATCGAAGCCGCTCGGTCAAATCCGCCGACGACTTCCCAGGATTGTATCGAGGTGCTCCGGAAGAGATTGAATTTTATGAAGCTCCATCAAAAAATCCTCGAAGTTTCCGACGAGCAGATGGAAAAGATGGAAAAAAACTTGAAATCGATGGAAAAAAAATATCAGGAGGAACTGATTATCCTGAAAAAATTACGCCGGAGCGAGTTTGAATATGAAAACGCCGTTGCCGCCCTCGACGACGAGCTTGTGAAAGTAAGCAGACAGTGCGGCAGAACGGTGCACACTTTCAGGTTTAAGAGTGTAAAAAAACACAATGGAAATTAAGCTTAGAATCCCGTCTTCAGGCGGCTTTTCTCTGAACGAAAGCCGCCTGAAGGCGGGGTTCAATGCTTTTTCGAGTCCGATTACATCAGCATCAGAATCGGGTTTTCGAGCATTTGTTTGAATGTTTGCAGGAATTTCGCGCCCGTTGCGCCGTCGATGACGCGGTGATCGCAGCTCATCGTGACGTTCATAATCTGCCGGACGACGATCTCGCCGTTTCTGACAACCGGGGTCGGGGTTGCCGCGCCGACGGCGAAGATTCCGGCTTCGGGCGGATTGATGATCGCCGTAAACTCCTTGATGCCGAACATTCCGAGGTTAGAAATAGAGAACGTCGCGCCCGTGTATTCTTCGGGCTGGAGTTTTTTCTCACGCGCGCGGACGGCTTTTTCCTTGATCTCTTTGGAAATCTCGACGATGCCTTTGCGGTTGGCGGCGCGAATGACGGGCGTAATCAACCCGTCTTCGATGGCGACCGCGACACCGATGTCGGCATCTTCGTAGAAACGAATCGTTTTGTCCTGATACGAAGCGTTTGCCCAGGCGTGTTTGGTCAATGCCTGTGCGGTGACTTTAACGATAATGTCGTTGACGGAAACCTTGTCGGCTTCGGGAATCGAAGCGTTGATCTGTTTGCGGAATTCGAGAGCCGCGTCCATTTCGATCTCGACCGTCAGATAAAACGTCGGAATCGGTCCGATCGATTCCGCCAGACGCGACGCGATGACCTGGCGCATCCTGGAAGTATTCTCTTCACGATACGCAGACGCGCCTTCCAATTTTGGATTTTGGATTTCGGATTTCGGACTTGCGGAAATTTCTTCAATTACTTCAACCTTTCCGCCCGCCATCGCTTCTTCGATGTCGCGTTTGATGATGCGCCCGCCCGGACCCGAACCTTTCAGAGTTTTTAAATCAATACCGTTTTCCGCCGCCATTCGTGCCGCGATCGGCGAAACGATCATTCTGCCGTTAGACGGTTGGTCTTCGGTCTTTGGTTTTTGGTCTTTGGCATCGGCTTTGGCTTCGGGACGCTGTTCGTCGTAACTGCGTCCGCCCGTTTCGGCGGTTTCGGCTTTCGGAGTTTCTTTTGGTGCCGATTCCTCGGTTTTCGACCCATCCGCTACCGCAGGTGGTTCCGACTTGCTTCCGTTTGAAGCTGTTGCTTCGTCTAAAAGCGCGGAGAAATCTTCGCCTTTTTTTCCTAAGATTCCGATAGTTTGACCGAGCTTGGCATTTTCGCCGCCGGGAACGATGATCTTTAAAAGCGTTCCGGCTTCGAGCGAGGTCATTTCCATCGTCGCTTTGTCGGTATCGACTTCGGCGATCGTTTCATTCGCTTCGATCTCGTCGCCTTCCGCCTTTAACCAGCGTGAAATTTGTCCTTCCTCCATCGTCGGAGAAAGTTTGGGCATAATAATTTTGTTCGCCATAATTTAATAATTACTGAAATCTGTAACCGCTGTAATTAGCGTCTTCACCTGTCGTAAAAAGCGAAACCGTTTTGCCTTTGCGTTTCCACAAGAAAGCGCAATTCGCTTCGCCCGTTCCGGCGCAGGCTTCCATTTCGGGTCTGCCTTCGCAACGCTTATCGCCTTCACCGCATTTATCCGCGTCGGGCGAAGTGTATGGTTTCCAACCCGCCTTCAGCATCTTCTTGCGCACGCTCGTATAACTTTCGCCTTGCTTGAATTTCGGCAAGCCCGTCTGCGCCCAAGCAAATTGTGTAAAAACCGACAGGCAAAGAATCAACGCGGTAATTTGAAATAACTTTTTCATAAAATCTGAAAAAAATTACAAATAACAAACTTCCTTGACCGCCGCGACGATCTTTTCGACGCTCGGAAGTGCCGCGACTTCCAGATTCCGCGCATACGGCATCGGGGCTTCGACGGTCGAGATGCGTTTGATCGGCGCATCTAAATAGTCGAACGCGTTTTCCATCACCTGATGCGAAATCTCCGCGCCGACCGATGCAAAACTATGAGATTCTTCGGCAATTACGAGGCGGTTCGTCTTTTTCACGGATGCCGTGATCGTGTCGATGTCGAGCGGTTTGATCGTGCGCGGATCGACGACTTCGACCGAAACATCGTATTCGCTTTTTATAATTTCCGCCGCCTTCAAAGCCTGCGGAACGGTGAACGAACGCGCTACGATCGTGCAATCCGAGCCTTCGCGCTTCACGTCGGCAACGCCCAGAGGAATCAGAAAATCTTCATCTTCCGGCACTTCCGATTTCATTCCATACATCGTTTCCTGTTCGAGAAAAACGACCGGATTGTTGTCGCGGATCGAAGATTTCAAAAGTCCTTTCGCATCGGCGGCGGTCGAAGGCATCACGACCTTCAAGCCGGGAAAGTTTGCGTAAAATGCTTCGAGTGCCTGCGAGTGCTGGCTCGAAACTTGAAACGCCGAACCGTTCGGACCGCGAAAAACGATCGGGACATTAAATTGTCCGCCCGACATATAAAGCATTTTCGCCGCGTGATTGATGATCTGGTCAGCCGCGAGGATCGAAAAGTTAAAGGTCATAAATTCGATCACGGGACGCAATCCAGCCATTGCCGCGCCGACTCCGAGAGCCGCAAAACCGAGTTCGGTGATCGGCGAATCGACCACGCGTTTATCGCCGAATTCTTTCCAAAGACCACGCGTAACCTTATATGCGCCGTCATATTCGGCGACTTCTTCGCCCATGATAAATACGTTTTCGTCTCTGATTAATTCTTCACGAAGCGCGGCATTCAGCGCATCGCGGATTGTCATTTCTGCCATAAATTCAGTTGTCGGTGGTCGGTGGTCAATGGTCAGATTTTAGTTTTCAGCGAGCGTGAAAGACCATTGATTAAGCGACCTGTTTCTGCCGTTTTCTCTAAAGTAAATTTAGCCGTTTCAGCAGGTAAATAAGTTAAACTTTCTGCAATTAATAATTGTGTTTCCAACTCCATCAAAGAACCGTAAGCAATTGAAAGATGATGCAAAAATTCCTTGGTTGAATCTCTTCCTTGCCCTTCTGCAATATTTGAAGGAATTGAAACAGCGGCACGCCTTATTTGACTTGTTAAGCCGTAAATTTCTGTTTTCGGAAAATCATTTGTCAAATTATAAATTTGAGTCACTGATTCCATTGATTTTTGCCAAGCAATCAATTGTCGGTAGTTTTGAACAGCCATTTATTTATACTCTAAATACTTATGTAAAAACTCATAAACTGATCACCGATCACTGACCACCGACTACTCTGCTAAAACGTCCGTCATCAATTCGCTTTCATCAGGAAACGGACTTTCTTCGGCGAATTTGACGGCTTTTTCGACCGCTTCTTTTGCTTTGGTTTCGATTTCTTCAAAATCTTTGTCGCCGAAAACCTTTGCGGCTTTTAAGGATTCCTTGAAAAGCACTATCGGATCGCGTTCCTGATATTTTTTGATCTCTTCGGTCGTGCGGTATTTGCCCGGATCGGACATCGAATGTCCCATATAACGGTAACAACGAATTTCCAAAAGCGTCGGCGAACCGTCTTTGCGGGCGCGTTCGATGGCGCGAAGCGTCGCTTCACGAACCGCCATCACGTCCATCCCGTCAACGAATTCGTTTGCCATTCCGTAAGCTTCGGCTTTCGAGGCGATGTTTGAAATGCTCATCGCGCGTTTTTGCGACGTTCCCATTCCGTATTGGTTATTTTCGCAGATGTAAATGCAGGGAATTTTCCAAAGCTGTGCCATATTCAGCGATTCGTGAAAGATTCCCTGATTGACCGCCGCCTCGCCGAAAAAGCAAAGCGTGACGTTATCCGTGCCTTTATATTTCTGGGCGTAAGCCATTCCCGTCGCCACGCCGATCTGACCGCCGACGATGCCGTGTCCGCCGAAAAATCCTTTTTCTTTTGAAAACATGTGCATCGAACCGCCTTTTCCGCCAACGTTTCCGCCGGCTTTTCCGTAAAGCTCGGCTAAAACTTCTTCGGGCGAAATTCCCGCGACCATCGCCTGAACGTGGTCACGATAAGACGTGATCGTGTAATCGCCTTCCTTCAAAGCCATCATCGAACCGACACCGACGGCTTCCTGACCGATGTAAAGGTGACAAAATCCGCCGATCTTGCCGATGCGGTAAACTTCCGCACATTTTTGCTCGAAAATTCTTCCCAGAACCATCTGGTAAAGCATTTCGCGCAATAATTCGGGATCGGTGTTCTTGAGCGCGCTCGTTTGCGACTTTTTGCGGGTCTGAAATTCCGCTTTCGCTTCTTTTTTATTTACTTCGTCCGTCACGATCTCTTTCAGCTTGGCTGAATTTTTCGATGCGGTTTTCGGCGAACCGTTCGCCGTCGATTTCGCATCTTTTTCCGCAGTTTTTTGTTGGCGTGTTGCTGTTTTTGTAGGCAAAATTCTTTCCTCCGCGCCTTTTGGTTAAAATGTAAAAATTAATAAATTTAGCTATAAAAAGTATAATTGAGAGAAGCCGATTTGTGCAATACCTTGAACACTTTCTTTCAAGTGCCGATAAAATATAGGGAATAAAGTTGGTAGTTTTGAAGCCTTTTAAATTGAAAAATGTTAATATTCAGTCTGACAAGTAACAGAATTATGTCTTTTCAAAATCAATTTCAGGTCAAATCCCTAATATTCTTTGCTTTTCTTTTGTTTCCGGTTTTCGTGCTCGGACAAAATCCCGTTTCGTGGAGCTTGGAGTCGGACGCGAAGGGGAAAACGCTCAAAGCGGAAGAAAAATTTAAAGCCAAATTAAAAGCGAAGATCGAAGGCGAATGGCATCTTTACGCGGTCGAACAGCCCGAAGGCGGACCTTTCCCGACAAAAATCACGGTTTCCGAAAACCTGCCGGTTCAACTCGACGGAAAAACCGAATCGCCCGCGCCGATCACGAAATTCGATCCGAATTTTAATATCGACACGAAATTTTTCGCTAAGGAAGCGGAATTTAACGTACCGCTCAAAGCGACCGCCGAAGCAAAAGGCGACGATCTGGCGATAAACGTAAAATATCAGGTTTGCGACGATACGCTTTGTTTGCCGCCGAAAACCGTCAAAGTAACTTTCACGGGTTTTGAGGATGTTAAAAAGTCAGTTTCTTCGACAACTGCGCCTGTTACAACTGGATCAAAACAAGAAAACCAAATCCAAAATCCGAAATCCGAAACCCAAAATCCAAATGATTTGCCCTTATCTTCATTTATCTGGCTGGCGATCACACTCGGCGCGCTATCGCTTCTAACGCCGTGCGTTTTCCCGATGATTCCGATCACGGTTTCGTATTTTACAAATCATTCGAGCCGAAGCCGTGCAAATGCGATCAAACTAGCGGCGATTTATTCGATCGGGATTATTGCGACGTTTACCTTGCTCGGAATGCTTCTGGCGATCTTTGTCGGCGCGGCGGGAATCAATCTTTTTGCCGCAAATCCGTGGGTAAATATCGTTATCACGACCATTTTTCTATTTTTCGCGTTCAATCTTTTCGGCGCGTATGAAATCACCGTTCCGACCGGAATTTTGACGAAGCTCGACAATTTTACGCGCAGTCAGGAAGGTGAGGGAAGCGGCATCGTCGGCGCGCTTTTAATGGGTTTGACGTTTACTTTGACGAGCTTTACCTGCACTTCGCCGTTTGTCGGGACAATCCTTGTTTCGGCTTCAAAAGGCGATTGGCAAATGCCGCTCGTCGGAATGCTCGCGTTTTCAACAATTTTCGCACTGCCGTTTTTCGTGCTTGCGCTCGCGCCGCAATTGGTTTCCCAGCTTCCGCGGGCGGGCGGTTGGATGAATTCGGTCAAAGTCGCGATGGGCTTTCTCGAAGTCGCGGCGGCGATGAAATTTATCTCGAACGTCGATCTGATCTGGAAATGGGGAATTTTCACGCGAAGCGTCGTTTTAGCCGTTTGGATCGCCATCGGGATCGTTTTGGCGATTTATTTACTGGGCAAATTTCAACTCTTTCACGACACCAAACCCGAAAGAATCGGCGCGCTTCGACTCGTTTCGGCAATCGTCAGTCTGGCGATGAGTTTTTATCTTTTGACCGGACTTTTCGGTGCAAAACTCGGCGAACTCGAATCTTTTTTGCCGCCCGAGCTGGAAACTAATTCGTTTCGCGTTGCGGGCAATTCAAAAGAGGAATTAAAATGGATCGATAACGATCTGGAAAAAGCCCTGGCGCAAGCCAAAGCTGAAAATAAAAGGGTTTTCATCGATTTTACGGGTTACACCTGCACGAATTGCCGTTGGATGGAAGCGAATGTTTTTGTCAAAAAAGAAGTCGAAGCCGAGATGAGTAAATTTGTTCTGGCGCGTCTTTTTACCGACGGCGAGGGCGAAATTTACGAAAAACAACAAAAATATCAGGAAACGAATTTCCAAACCGTCGCCTTGCCTTATTACGCGATTCTCGAAGCGGACGGGAAAACCGTTTCGACCTTTCCCGGTTTGACGCGAAATTCGGTGGAGTTTGTTGATTTTTTACAAAAAGCGAATAAGAATTAGATAGCTGTTTCGATAAAATTCTAAAAATCTAAAATCTGCGGAGGAGTTTCGACAATGAAAAAAACTTTCGGCGTTTTCGTGTCGGTATGGATCGTTTGGTTTGCATTTTCGTTGCAAGCGGCGGCGCAATTGACCGTGCAGGCAATTGATGTGGCGGGCGACAGTATTTCAAAAGGCTTTAATGCGGCAAGCGCGTTTCCTTGTTCAAACGGCGATCAGGAGCAATTTAACTGGCTGACGAGCGACACGCACGGCGCGAATTTTTGCGGAGCGGGAAGCGAAAACGTTTTCAGTTTTCTGGAACGTTTGGAATGCGATTTCAACACCAATATTTTAGCCAAAAATCCGAACTCGGCGGCTTCAGGAGCGCGGATGTTGAGCGATTTCGTCAATCAATCGAACAGCATCAAAACTTATCTGGGCGCGCAGAACGGGCAGAGATTAGCCGCCGTTTTTCTCGGACATAACGACAATTGCAGTGGAAGTTTGACGAAAACGAACGCTTCCTGTGCGTCCGCTGACCAGGACCCGAATAATTATTGCAAAACGAAACCCGATTCGTTCGAGCGCGAATTCCGCAAAGGTTTGGATATTTTAATCACCACGCCGAACACGCGCATCGGTGTCGTTTCGCCGGTTCGCGTTTCGCAACTTTGTAATTTCACCGCAAAATCCAATTGTCAGGTCGGCGGAACTTGTCAGTTTTTGTGGGGCGTGGTCAACATTTGCGGGACGCTCACGCGTGATTGTTCAAATGCGCGAATCATCGACACCTATGCGACGATGAATTCGTATCGTGAAATCTTAAAACGCGTTACGGCTGAATATGCGGCGATTCCTGTCGGCGGAAATTCGCCCGTCGTCTTTATCGGAAACGAAATGGTGGGCGGCGCAACCAAAACCACGGGAACCGATTTCGTTTATTCGGACGCGCCGTGGTTTTATAAATTCAACGCCGATCAGCTTTCCTGTTGCGATTGTTTTCATCCTTCGGGACTCGGGCAAAACGAATTGTCGAAACTCTTGAAAATCGGTTTAAGTTGCAGTCGTTTACAGCCCTGTTGCCGCGACACTGGCGACGAATTGACGGACGGCAAATGCACGCGAACCGAGATCAAACGGGTTTATTACAGGGGCTTGCTCCAGTAATTTCTCAAGATGCGTTTGGGAATCGGTTCAGCGATCGATTAAACTCGATAAATGGTTGTTGTTGCTTAATTTAATAAAGAATTTAGAATAAAATTATTATGTTTGTTTCGGTCGAAAAACTTTTGGACGGATTACGTTCGATTCCTGAAGAGAAATTTACCTGCGATAATGTTTATCGATTTTTGAGTGAAAATCCGGTCGATACGGATTCGATCTCGAAATATTTTTTCTGGAGCGAAAATTTCTACACGCGTAACCTGATCTACAAGGACGAGCGTTTTGAAGTGATGGCGATTTGCTGGGAAAAAGGACAAATTTCGCGCATTCACAATCATTGGGATCAAAAATGCTGGATGATGGTCACGACCGGAAAACTGCGCGGGCAGAATTTTAAAGTCCTCGATATTGATGAAAAAAAAGGATTTTGCAAGCTTGCAGAAACCGATCAGTTCGATCTTTCCGATTGTCTTGCCGCAAAGGTCGAACTGGAAGAACCGATTCACCAAGTTCTGAATCTTCCCGAATTCGACGAACGCGCCGTCAGTTTGCACATCTATTCAAAACCTTACGACAAATGTCTTTCCTATTGCCGCGACACCGATACTTTCAAGGAAGTTTCGCTTTGTTACACGAGCATCGACGGCAAATTGTGCGACGGAATAAAACTTTAAATCCCGACAAATTAAACTGGAAATGAGATCAAACGACAACTTAAGCCGGATATTTATTGCGCTTTTTTTTGTCGTTTTTATTTTGCTTCGTTTCTGGAATCTGACCGGTTCGTGTCTTTGGTTTGACGAGCTTTTCAGCGTGCACGCCGCCGAACAAAGCTGGAGAAATATTTTTTCGTTCGTTGCGCAAGACCTGATTCATCCGCCGCTTTTTTACGTTCTGCTGAAATTATGGATTTCGGTCGGCGGGGAAAATCTGTATTTTCTGCGGATTTTTCCCGCTTTGTTTGCGATAGTTTCACTGATTCCTTTTTCCTATCTTTGCCGTCAACTGAAATTCGAGTTTCCCTCTTTCGTGCTTGCGCTGGCATTTTTTACCTTTAACGGCGCACTGATAAAATATTCGCAGGAAGTCAGAATGTATAGCCTTTTGCTGTGTCTTTCGCTGTTTTCGATCTGGCTTTTCGTGCGGTTTTTGGATTTGGGAAAAAATATCTGGATTCTCACGATCATCAATTTTCTGCTCGTTTACACGCATTATTTCGGTTGGCTGGTGGTCATTACCGAGATTTTGGCGATATTGTATTTCCAAAGAATCAAGATTCGGCAGATTTTAACAATGTTCGGAATCGTTCTCGCCGCATATATTCCGTGGATTTTGATGATTTTCCGTTCGGCAAATATAAATGCGGATTTGGGACAAAATATCGGCTGGATCGAACGCCCCAATCTTTTCGTTTTGGTCAAATCAGTCTTAAATTTTCTCGAACCGTTTTATTTTCAGCAATCGAACGTCGAACCGATTTCAAATTTCCTGTTTTCCATTCCGCTTCTGATCGTTTTATTTACGGGAATCGCATTTTACTTTGCGGGTTGGAAAGACCAGAGCGAAACCGATAAACGTAACTTTCTGTTTTTACTGATTTTTACAAAGATTCCGGCGTGGATAGTTTTTATCGCAAGCTGGATTTTGCCTTTTTCGTTTTGGGGAACGCGGCATCTGATAATTTTGTTTGCCCCGACCGCGATCCTGCTGAGTCTGATGCTCAACAAGGTCGAATTAAAGCCTTTGAAATATTTGATATTCAGTGTTTTGGCGATAATTTTTGCGGGTGCGTTTCTGTTTCAGATTCAAAGACCGAAACCGCAATTTATCTGGTGTGCGTGGGAAAAACTCGCTGAAAATATAGACAAAGATCAAGCTCGAAAAATCTACGTTTTTGAAGATTTGGTCGCTTATCATTTCTGGTTCGCTTTCCGTGACACCGATAAAATTCTAGTTGTCAGGGTCAAAGACGTTCCCGAAATGATCGAGGACAAAGCGTATTTTCTGCCGCGCGGATTCGATCAAGTCGAAACTGCCGACGCGAACGTCTTTAACGAAAATCGATTTTACGTCGCCTTTCGCGATATGAAATGGAACGAATTTCACCCGCCGCTCAATATTTTGAAGGAAAAAGGCTACAAGATCGGAACGCCGAAAGAGATCGATGTGAATGGTCTGAAGGCGTTTTTGGTCGAAGTTTCAAAGTAAGAGATCAAAACCTCTCAAGCAGTTTTTCAAGCAAAGGTTCGTAAATTTCCCTCCCGCGCAGATTTTCTCTCCAACGATTCGGAATTGCTTCCAAACCGAATTTAATTCCGGCGATTCCGCCCGCGATGCAAGCCGTCGTGTCGGTATCGTCGCCGAGTGAAATCGCGGCTTTCACGGTTTCTTCATAAGTTTGATGGCTATTTGCCCAGAGCGAAGCACGTAAACTATTCACGACATAACCGCTTCCGGTTACATCGAAAATCGCATCTTTCGGACAAATCCGCGTTTCAAATTCGATGTTTTCGTTCGTTCCTTCCGGAAAAATTTGATAAAGTGTTTCGACCGCATTTTCCCGGGGATTTTCGACGTTTTGCAAAATCCTGCGCGCCCACAGGCAATAAAAAGCACAGCAAAGTTTTGAGCGCAGATGTCCGTGCGTGACGGCAGATTGAGCGAAAGCGTCGGCGATCAATTCCGAATCTGAACCCTGATGCCAGAGCGCAAGCGGCAAAACACGCATCAGCGCACCGTTTCCGTTTGAATATTCGTCTTTTCCGCCTGCGAAAAGCGGCTCGATACCGCGTTTTAATTCGCGAATTGCGTTTGCGGTTTGAATTCCGACATCAAACACCACACCGCTGACCGCCATAAAACCTTTGTCATACCAATCTATCAAGCCTCCGGCAAAATGCGCCGCGTCGAATTTATTGCATTCGAGCAAAGTGTTGAGCAAGATCAAAGCCTGTGCGCCGTCGTCCGACCAGGTTCCGATTGGAATGCCCGAATGAGCGCGTCGAAAATTACCGGGCGGCTCAAATTCGATTTCGTCAAAAGACGGAATTGAAAGTCTGTCGTGAAATTCATACGGAACGCCGAGCGCGTCGCCGACGAGCAAACCGACAAGTCCGCCTTTTATTCTATCTTTTTGAGGAATCATAAACTTATTTTTTAATTTCTGTAATTTCAATCACCAAAGGTTTTATTGCGGTATTTTTAGTTTTATCCGCAATTTCAACTTGAGTTTTCACCTTGCCCCAAGAAGAAATCAGATTCGAGTTTTTATCTCGGATTTTAATTGTTTCAGGCGGATTGTTGGTCGGATTTTGAAATGGTTCCAAACAACTATTTTTAAGTTGACCATTGCAAAAATTCAATTTGACCAATTGGCTTTCAGAATTGGTTTCTAGCGATTTACTAAATGGCATTTCGCAGACATCTTTTTCAAAATTTATCGGTGACGACAAATTCAGGCAAGCCGATTTCAAATCAAAATGCCCGACAACTTCTGAATCAGAAGTTGGTTTATTCGATTTAAAGCCACTATTGCAACACAATAGAAAACAAAACATCAAAAATATGAAAACCCTTGAAAGTATGTTCATAAATCTATTTCCGTTTCCATCTTACGCCGTCTTTCGTGTCTTCTAGAATGATTCCTTTTTCCGCAAGAAGATCGCGGATTTCGTCGGAACGCCCGAAATTTCGGTTGCGTCTGGCTTCTTGGCGTTCTTCGATGAGTTTTTCGATCTCAGCGTCGAGAATTTCTTCTTTTGCTTCGCCGAAAATGCCGAAAACGGAATCGTATTTATCAATGATATGCAGAATTTCACTGCGGTCTTCGGTCAGAACGGTTTCATGTGCAAGTGCCGTGTTTACTTCGCGGACGAGATTATGAAGCGAAGCCAGTGCGACCGAAGTATTTAAGTTGTCGTCCATCGCTTCTTCAAAATCATTCAGAAATCCACGCACTTTTTCTTGCAGGTCGGTGTTTATTCCGTCGGTCAGATGCGCTTCCTGCAAACGTTTTTTGAAATCCTGCAAACGGTCGATCGTGCTTTCCGCGCCTTTCAGGTTTTCAAAAGTGAAATTCAACTGCTTGTCATACGGAACGCTGAACAGCAGATAGCGAATTGCCAAAGGCTTGAAACCGCGACCGATAATGTCGCGCAAAGTGAATTCGTTACCCAAACTTTTCGACATTTTTTCATTGTCGATCTTCAAAAATTCACCGTGGAGCCAATATTTTGCAAACAGTTTGCCGGTCGCGCCTTCGCTTTGCGCGATTTCGTTTTCGTGATGCGGAAATTGCAGATCGATCCCGCCAGCGTGAATATCGAAAGTTTCGCCGAGATACTTCATCGACATCGCCGAACATTCGATGTGCCAGCCCGGACGACCGTATCCGAAAGGCGCGTCCCAACCCGCCGGATCGCTTTTATCGACCAGTTTCCAGAGCGCGAAATCGCGTGCGTCTTCCTTTTCGTATTTGTCCGTGTCGATTCTCTCCGAACCGCCGACCTTGTTGCCTTCAAATTTTATCTTTGAAAGCTTGCCGTATTCGGGAAAAGCCGTAATGCGGAAATAGATCGAGCCGTCCGATTCGTAAGCCTTTCCGTTGTCGAGCAAAGTTTGAATGATTTCGATCATTTCGGCGACGTGTTCGGTTGCGCGCGGCGCAATATCGGGACGCAAGTTTCCGATTGCGTCCATATCTTCCCAAAACGCGGTGATAAACGGCGCGGTCATTTCGTCGATCGAAATATTTTTCTTTGCCGATTCGTTGATAATGCGGTCGTCAACGTCGGTTAAATTCATCACGTGCGTCACTCGATAGCCCTTGTAGCGAAGATAACGCGCCAGAATATCGCCGAAAGTGAACGAGCGGAAATTGCCGATGTGCGCAAAGTTCCAAACGGTCGGACCGCAAATATACATCTTTACTTCGTTGCCGTTAAGCGGATGAAAATCTTCGAGTTGATTTGATAAAGTGTTATGAAATCTAAGCATAAATTAAATTTTTCCTAAAATGTAAATGATACAACAAAACAATAAACAATCGGATTTTCAAAATAAAAAACCGAAAATGGGAAATTAATTGTCGGAGCGGATTATTTACAACAGGATTCCTTCGGCGCGACACCGAGTTCGTTGAGCAGATTTTTTGTAGGCTTCAAGAGCATAGAAATTTTATAACACAAAAACTTCATTCTGTGAAATTTTTTTATAAATCCGCCGCCACAAACTCCTTTCGTGCCTCGGCGGAAAAAAGAAGCTCGCGGCTGTAATAATTTAAAGGGTAATTCTTATCGAAATTTTCAACGATCCCGCGGCAGTTTTCGATCAATGAATTTTCAAATCTTAAATTTTTATAATCATCGAGCGTTTTGATCCAGAAATGCGTGAGCGTTTCGTGATACGGGTCTTCTTTGGTTCGGTCAACGCCGAAAGCGTCCAAAAGATTGAAAATTCCTTTACGCATTTTGTTTAAAGCCGTGTCGAAATCGTTATTCCAAACGTAATAAACCCCGACGACAAGATGTTCGGTGTGACCCCAGGCTTTGCGGGAAATCGTAGCGTTTTCAAAAGATTCGACCAACTTTTTGATCTCATTTTCATTTGTATATTTCATATTTTCTCCAAAAAAAATAACGGAACGAAAAGGTTTGAACCGATTCGTTCCGTTTAATTTTGAACGGTGATTGTAAAACGGAAATCATCTAAAAATCAAGTGAATAACCAGAAATTTATTTGAGTTTTGCAACGATCAATTGTTTCGGTGAATTTGAATTGAAAGCAGATTCGTCGAAATCGCCGTATTTGGCTTCGATCTCGAAATTATTAAACTGAAAAATTGCGTCCAATTCCTGCGGGAAAAATTGGCGCATAGCAAAGGAAACGGTTTTTTCTTCCTTCCAATATTGGTTTTTGTAATGCCAGTCGATGTGGTTGACCTGCGTCGCCGCATCGTAAAAAACGTTCGTTTCCAGAACGATCCAGCCGTCGGCGGATTTGTATTCGCCGACGAAATAACGCTGATTCGGATCGCGGTTTAGCAGTTCGATCGAAGGATTGAAAACTTCGACGATAAATCTGCCGTTCGGTTTCAGATGACGTTTGACGGACGCGAAACAATCGGCAACTTCCGAAGTCGTCTTGAGATGCTGAAGCGCGTTTTGTGCGATAAATATTAAATTAAACTTTTGCGGTAAGTTGAAATTCCGCATATCCGCGCTGTAAAGATTTGTTTCGACGTTGCGCGTTTCGGCTTTTTCGCGCGTCGCATCGAGCATTTCGTCAAATTTGTCCGCGCCGAAAATGTCGTAATCGCTTTCCGAAAGCGTCACGAGATAATTGCCCGTTCCGACCGCAAGTTCTAAAACAGGCTGACCGAAACGTTCGATCTGCCGTTCGTAAAAAGAAACCTGCTCGCCGTCGGGCGGTTTTTCGTGAACCAGATCGAAAAGCCACGTTTCTTCGTATAGTTTTCTCGGCATAAATTTAAGAATAAGAAATTTGCCCGCGAAATACACGAAAGAAACGAAACAAGAAAACAAATTAAAGATTTTCTTTTTCCTTTTTTCGTGTGCTTCGCGGGCAAATTTTCTTTATGACTTCACAAAGATCAATCCTTCGCGTCGTTTTAAGGTTGAAATAAAACGATTTTCGTTGATTTCGACATCGAAATTCTTCGTCCATTCGTGCCAAGCTCCGTCGGCAGGGAAGTTTGCGATCTCATAATTTTCGAGGTCGTTGTCGGAAAGATTCAAAACAACGACTGCCGTATTTGCATTGTCGTCAAAACGCCGAAAGGCAAGAACTCCGTTTTCCGAATCTTCGTGAAAAAACTCGACATTCGGTGTGAAAAACGCCGCATTTGTCTTGCGAAGTGCGATCAGCGATTTATAATAATTGAACAAATCCTTGTTGCGCTCGTTTTCGAGCAAAGTCCAGTTTATCTTGTTGCTTTCTTCCGACATCGGCACATATTCGCCGAATTCTTCGCCCATCCAAAGCATCGGAACGCCGACCGCACTCATCAGGATCAATGCACCGAGCTTTGCGCGAAGATAAGCTTCTTCATCGAGAATCCCTTTCTCGCCGAGCTTCAAAAACAAACGGTTCTGGTCGTGATTTGCCAGATAATTCGTCACACTCGTACCGGTTTCAAAACCTAAACGTTTCGCATCGACGGCGTTTTTGATCTCTTCCAGATTAAAGCCTTCGCCCGTCAGATAATCGACCAGAATATACATAAAACTGTCGTTCCAACAGCTTTCGACGGGACCGAGCGGTTCGGTAATGTCGGGAATCGGCGGAATGTATTCGGCGACCGTGAAAAACGGTTTCATCGAAGCCATTTCACGCGAATATCTGACGAATTCGCCCAAAACGTCGAAATTGTCGATCTGTTTCGCCGCGTCGAAACGGATTCCGTCGATGCGGTATTCGTGAATCCAGTAGCGGATCGAATCGCAGATAAATTTCCGTGCGGGCATCACATTCAAATTTTCGTCGTGTTTGTCGTAATCGAATTCGGGACCCCAGTTTTGTTCAGGGTCTTTGCCTTCTTTTCTAAACCAGTAATCGTGGTCGATCTGCGTCAAAGGCGTGTCGGTGTTGGCGTGATTGTAAACGCCGTCAACGATCACACGGATTCCCAAAGCGTGACATTTATCGATCAATTCTTTGAGTTCGGCGGTCGAACCGTAAGACGAATCGGGCGAAAAATAATGAATCGGCGAATAACCCCAGTTAAAATCTCCGGGCGATTCCTTGAGCGGCATCAATTCGATGGCGTTAATTCCCAATTCCGCCAGATAATCTAGTTTGGCGATGACATCGGTATATTTTCCGCGTGTAAAACCGTCCGCTTCGCCGCCCGAAAAATCGCCGACGTGCATTTCGTAGATTACGATCTGCGTGTTGTTCGGCAACGGCGTTTCGTCGTGCCGCCAAACGTATTCGTCAACGATCTTTTCGCCGTTTTTCAGTTTCAAAATCGAATTTTGCGTTTCCTGATCGATGTCGGTCGCATACGGATCGGCGATGGTTTTCACTTCGTTTTCCTCGTAAAACCAGCTTTTCGATTGAATATTGAATTTGTATTGATAAGTGCCGTCAGCCAATTTCTGCGTTGTGCGAAAAAAGCCGTCGTCGCCTTTTTCCATTTCGATCGGTTTCCAATCGTTGAAATCGGCAATTAGTTCCGCGCCGTTGTTGTATGGCGCAAAAAGTTGAAATGTGTATTCGTAAACTTCGTTTTGATTAGACATAACCCGCCTTGATAATTAATTCACAATAGTAAATTTTATAAATTAAAAAGGCAAAAGTCTAGGTTTATTTTTGAATTAAATAAAATCGACTACGTTTTCAAAGATTCCGGAGCAGTAAAGCAAGAAATAAAAATGGCGTTTCGGAGATGAATTTATAAGATAAATAATTGTTGCAAAAAAGAGAGTGACAAAGTAAAATTCGGATGATTTTCAGTGTGAGCGAGTGATATGAATAAGTTGTTTTTGACAGTATTAATATGTATGTCGCTATCTGCGGCGGCTTTCGCTCAAAAAATTCCTCACCAAAAAGAAGAAAATATTATTCCGCACGAAATTAATAAAGTAATTTTAGAAGCCGCGACTCTCAGTCCTGAAATTACGGTTGATATTTATCTGAAAATAATTGCATCGGGAAAAATCAAAAACAAAAAGGCAGTTAAAAAACTACTTGAAGATGCCTTTTACCTTACATTTCAAGTCAATGAGAAAACTTCTAAAAAAATAATATCTTTCGACGGACAAGTTCTGACAATTCGTCAAACATTTATATCAAATTCAAAAAGGAATAATTTAGACTCCTTATCATTGCAGACCGGAATCGTTTCCGAAATGCTGAAAATAGACTCTGTTCGTGCTTTGGAATTATTCAAGGAAATATCACCGAACCTCTATTTGAAACCGCTGTCTTGTCAAGATTTTCTATTGCCCGATACCGCATCTTTTTATGGTTTGGTAGAGAATATTTCAGAGATAGCTTTTTCAAATGAACAAATTAAACAAGGACAAAGAATTACCTTTCTCGCCTCATATGTCGAAAATATGACATCACCTACACAAATTTCTCCGATCATTAATATGCTTTTATCGATAGATTTAACAAATGATGAAATTTTAAATCTCGCGGAAGTTTTTAATAAATCTCTGAAAGGAATTTCCGGCGATGTTCGGGCTTTTTCTTACCAAATGAATTTTGAAACTCTCAATCGGGATATATTTCAATTATACAGAAAATTGATGACGAATCCTTCATTGAGCGAAGAACTGAGCCGTTCATACAAACAATTCTTACAAAAGAATTTAAGAGGAAAAAGATGCCGCGACAACCTGGAATATGAAACAAGAAACGGCAAAGTAATCAGTGAAAATGAACAGAACAATACAACGGTAAAAGTCCCTCTTTATGTCGCCGAAGCAAGTAAAATTTTTAACTATGATCTGCCGCTTCAAAATGAAGATTTAAGTCCGTCCGAAATAGAAACGATTGATTTCCCGACGCAATATTTCACGGCAGGAAAATCTAAGGAAGCCTTAAAGAAAATCAGAAATCTGCAAAATTGGGAAGAAGCAAACAAAACTTACTCGGAAGTAAGAGAAGGGCAGAAATGGCAGGAAGAATTTTCTAAAACGCTTGAATTCGTTCTTGCTCTGAAAGAAGCAGAAGATGAAGAATCGATTGATGTTTTTCACCAGAAATGTTTACTTTTAAGACTTCTTTTAGTCGAGTCGCCGATCATTTCCTTTAAAGAAAAGATCGTAAACGAATATCTTAAACTGCTCAATGATAAACAAATTGAAAGAGATTATACCTCCGAATGGTTTCTCCAATTCGATGATTTGAAACAGGAGATTCTTGAATTAAAAAATACTGAAGAAAAGTTGAAATTATTAAATATAATGAGGAACACAAATAATTCGGCAATTAGCATTTACCTCAAACTGGAAAAGGAGATAAATACGGAAAAGAATTCCTAAGCCTGAAATAACCGAAGTTTTTCGGTAATTAATAAAAAATAAGGATCGTTATTTCAAAATAACGATCCTTATTTTTCTAAGCCGCAATTTGCATTTCAAAATCTTCCGTTTCGTCCATAAACAGATATTTTTTCCATTCGGGACGCGATTCGGCGTAATGACAAAGCAAAACGTGATCCAAGCCCAAACGCAGAAGTTTTTGCGAAGTCAGAAGCGGCATTCTGGCTTGTTCGGGCGTGCGGTTTCCTTTGCGTTGATTGCATTTTACGCAGGCGGAAACAAGATTGTGCGGCGTGCTTTCGCCGCCTTGTGCACGCGGTAAAATATGGTCGAGCGTCAAATCTTTGGCGTGTTTGTGTTCGCCGCAATACTGACAGCAATAGCGGTCACGAATATAGATTCGGGCGCGTTTCATGGTGGTTTCCTGACGGCGGCGTTTGACGTGCACATAGTTTCGCAGACGCACGACCGACGGCACCGGAATCGTTGTCGAAGGCGAATGCAGAACATTTTCGCCGTCTTTTTCTTCAACGGTTACTTTACCCGAAAACCACATACAAATTGCCCGCGCCACACCGATCGTGCCGAGCGGTTCGTAAGAAAAGTTCAACAGCAGAACTCTACCTGTTATCAATGGAATCACCTCCTGAATTATTGGGTTTATATGGATGAATTCAAACGCAAAACGGACAAAATCACAATATATTGTGCCATCTGTAAAATACTGCCACTATATTACCCGATTTTTATCCGTTTTGTATATGAAAATTTTTGTGAACTCTTAAACCGCAAATCTAATATTTCCGCCTTGCGGCTTGGTCGCGCTTGTAAATACATCGAAAAACAGCAGTTTACAAAAAATATAAAAAAGGTTGCAAGAAAAATTTTAAGTCCTCGTTCCTAAAATCGCACGACAAAATAAACTGTCGGTAACTTGAAAAACTGATTGCTGATTTTGAATTTTAGGAGAAAAACTATGAAGAAAATTTATTTTACAAAAAGCTCGACTTTGCTTTTTACGTTTATGTTTTTGATGTTCGCGGCAAATGCGGTCTTTGCCGCGCCGCCGCAGCCGCCGAATCTGAATGTGACAGCTACCGGACCAGGTTCGGCACAGGTCAGAACGCCATATCTTTACACGGTCACGGTTAAAAATATCGGCGGTTCGACCGCTTCGACCGTTTCGGTTGTCGTCGATTTTCCCGAAACGAACACGAGTCCGCAGAAATACATTCTCGGAAATCTATCGGGCATCGATTCGCGCTGTCAGATCGTTTCGCGGAAATTGAACTGTGCGCTCGGAAACATTACGGCTTCGGGACAAAATCAGACGAAAGTTTTCACCTTTACCTACGCGTTTCCCGTCACTTCGCAGACGATTCAGGTCAAAGCGACGGCTTCGACGCTTTCGACGAACGAAGCGAATCAGAATAATAACTTTGCCTCAATCTTTCCCGTTCCGGCTTATCCGTCAAATCCGATTACGTCAGCAACCGTTTTGAAAACAAGCTGCACCGGACGCGGAATGACTTCATTTTTTGAATGCGAACTTTTTCCGAGCTCGCAGCAATCGCATATATTCGAGCTAAATTCGGATATGACTATCACCTATCAAGGGCAATATATCGGAACTTGGGATCAATCGGCTTCGCCGCAGCAACTTCATTTCGCTCTCACCAGCGGAAACAGCGGCGCGGATTTCGTCGGGTATGCAACGTCGAACACTTGTTTTGAAGGCTTGACGACATTCATCCCGACAAGCATTTACAACAGCGCATACCGGGTTTGCATTCAATAAGGAAAAGCAAACTCAAAAAGAAGAAGGGCAAAGCGGCAACTTTGCCTTTCTTTTTATTTTGAAATCTGAAAAATTATTACTGATCGGGACGATTCAACCCGTCAAAGTTGAATCCGAAGCACTTGGACAATTTTTTACGGTATGCGCTAAAATCGACACGAATTGAACTCCAAGAAAAAAAACAAGAATTATGACAGCCGATTGACCTTATTATTTGGTGAATACTGCGTTATTAATCAAGAGGTTTTTCGGCATTAATTTTCCGGATTTTATTTTTACACCCTATGAAAGCTAAAATTTTTTCACTAACGATTGTTTTTGCAGTGATGTTTTGTTGTTTTTCCGTCATTCACGCGCAGACGGCAGACGTTTTATTGAAGCAGGTGCAAGCCGCGTTCGATAAAGGCGATTACGAATCCGCGCTCAAGGATTTAAACATTCTGCTCGGTAAAGAACCCTCGAACGCCGAGGGTTTGACGCAACGCGCGCGTGTGCATATTTTGATCGGAAAAGATGCGGAAGCCTTTGCCGACGCGGAGAAAATTCTTAGCATCGATCCGAAAAATGTCATCGCGTTAAACGTGCGCGGACTCGTTAAATACAACAAAAAAGATTACGCGGGCGCAGTTGCCGATTATTCGGAGGCGATTTCGATCGATCCGAAATTCGTCAAGGCTTACGGCAATCGTCTGCGGGCAAATATTCGCCTGAATGCTCCGAAAGACCCGATCCTTTATGATTATTTGAAGGCGAAGGAACTCGATCCGAATTTTTCGCCGATCTATCAATCGATCGGCGTTTGGTGTCTGCAAACCGTAACCCGTTGCCGTGAGGCGTTCGAGGCGTTGATTCGGCTTGAACCGAATAACGAATTCGGTTATTTCGGCAGAGGAACGCAAAGCCTTGCCGAGCTTGACCGCTACGCGACAAATCCGGGCAGGGAAAATCTCAACGAAATTATTATCAAAGATGTAAATACTGCGCTCGCCGATTTTAATAAAGCCATCGAGATCAACCCGAAAACTTCTGATTCATACAACAATCGCGGACGTTTGAAATACATCCTCGGCGATTATGACGAAGCGATTGCCGATTTCGACAAAGCCGCTTCGCTCAATCCGAAAAATTTTCAGGCATTTATGAATCGCGGGACTGCAAGACGGACAAAGAAAAATTACGATCTTGCGTTGAAAGATTACGCCGAAGCCGAAAAACTTCAACCGAAATCAGGAGTTTTGTTTCTGGAAAAATCTCTGCTTTACCGCGAAATCGGCGAAATCGATTTGGCAATGACGAACATCGGTAAGGCTCTGTATCTTGAACCGAAAAATGACGATTACGTTATTTTGCAAGCGGTTTTGCTTATCGATCAAAATCGTTATGAAGAAGCGATCGTAAAATTCGACAGCATTTATAAAAGTCATCTGACCGGCGGTTTTCGCTGGTTGGGAAGATGTTTTGAAAGTGCGGCACAAGGCGACGCTTATCTAAAACTGCAAAATTACGTCGAAGCCGAAAACAGGTTTCGCAGTGCGTTGCAACATTCGGCGGGAGAATGCCGCGAACGCGCTCTGTTCGGTTATGCAACCGTCACTTTGCTCGAAAAACGTCCCGATATTGCGATGGAAACGCTTGCCGAACTCGACAAGCTCAACCCGAAATATCCGGGTTTGAGGGAAAAGCGCGCCGAAGTCGCCGCCGCGATGCCCGCCTACAACAAACAGCAAGCCGAATGGAAGGCAAAATGGGAAGCCGAAAACGCCGAATGGCAACGTCAGGTTCAGGCGAATCTGGCGCGTGAAGGAAATTTGTCGGGCGGGCAGAGAAAAACTTCAAAACCCGTAAATACCAAACTCGTCGGACAAGCCTTGACTGATTTTGACGCATTGATCGCGCGTTTGAAGGAGTTAGACGCAAATTATGCCAATGCCGCTGCCAAGCTTCGCCGTGCTCAAGAATCAGACCGCAAAAACGGCAACGTCAATTCGGTGCAATTCTACAAAGGCACGATGAACCGCGCCCAGTCTTGTTTGGACGAAGCACATCGGATAATTCAGGAATATCTTCAAAAATACGACAGCATTTTGGACGATTCTTCAAAAGCAATTTTGGAAGATTGGGACGAAAGTTTCCCGACTTCGATCTTTTATTAAAAAGAGAAATATAAAAAAGGCGGATTATTTGCATCGAATCCGCCCTTTCCGGCAGACGGCACGGCACACGAGACTTGCCAAGAACCGGAATGGCAAAACCTTTTCCGTCCGCGAGAATCGAAAATTTCGGTTAAATATTCATCTTCGAGACCAATATAAAGACGAAAATTACCAATATATTGGTTTCGCAGATGGTTATATTCGTCTTAAAGATGGATATATTGGTCAAAATTACCAATATATCCATCGAAAAAGACTTTATATTGGTCGGATTTGTGTTTATATCCATCAAAATTGACTCTATAAAGGTGAAATTTGAGTTTATAAAGGTCTGAATCGACTTAATAAAGATAAAATCAGAGGATAAAAAATACAAAAGAATAAAATATTGAAGCATCGTAGGGGACTCGAACCGCTGTCTTCGGCATGGCAAGCCGAAATCTTAACCGCTGGACTAACGATGCTTAAAAAGTTGACAGAAAGTTGCAGATAGTTGACAGAAAGTTACAGATAGTTTGCAGGAAGTTAATTGATAGTTAGAAGAAAAATCCCATTACTATCTGTCAACTTTCTGTAACTCTGTCAACTTTCTGTAACTCTGTCAACTTTCTGTCAACTATCTGCAACTATCTGTAACTCTGTCAACTATCTGTCAACTTTTTTATCCTTTCACGCAAACGACCTGCTTCAGTTCCGCGACGATTTCGACCAGATCGGATTGGTTTCTCATCACCTGATCGATGTCTTTGTATGCGCCGGGAATTTCGTCGATCACGCCTGCGTCTTTGCGGCATTCAACGCCTTTGGTCATACGTTCGAGGTCTTCGCGCGTAAAGCGTTTTTTTGCCGCCGTGCGCGACATCTTTCTTCCTGCGCCGTGTGAGCAGGAATTGTAGCTTTCAGGATTTCCGAGCCCTTTGATGATGAACGATTTCGCGCCCATCGAACCGGGAATGATTCCGTAGCGTCCCTGTTCGGCGTTGATCGCACCTTTGCGGGTGACGAAAACTTCTTCGCCGAAATGTTGTTCGAGTGCCACGTAGTTGTGGTGACAGTTGACCTCGATCTCGGGACGAAATTCCTTCTGCTTGTTGAACATTCGGTTGAACGATTTCAGCAAGCGTTTCATCATCACTTGACGATTCATCATCGCGTAACTTTGCGCCCATTCCAGATCGCGCCAGTAATTCTTGAACTCGTCGGTTCCCTGAATAAAATAAGCGAGATTCGGATCGGGCAGCTCGTTCAGCCGGTGAAGCGTTTTCGCCGTTGCAATGTGACGTTCGGCGATTTCCTTTCCGATGTTGCGCGAACCGGAATGAAGCATCAGCCAGACATTGTCTTCGGTGTCGAGGCAGACTTCGATGAAGTGGTTGCCGCCGCCGAGACTTCCCATCTGACGCATTGCTTTAACCTTGCGGTCTTGCACTTTGTCGTGTAGGTCTTCAAAAGTTTCCCAACCCTTCCAGCGCGATGCGTGCCAATCGGTTTCTTTGTGGGCATTGAAGCCGACGGGAATGGCGCGTTCGATCTCGTGACGGAGTTCTTTTAGTTTTCCGTCAAGAATACCGCTCTTGAAAGGCGTTTTGATCGCCGCCATTCCGCAGCCGATGTCAACGCCGACGGTGGCGGGGATGACGGCTTCCTTCGTCGCGACGACCGAGCCGACCATCGAACCGATTCCCAGGTGAGCGTCGGGCATCAGCGCGACGTGTTTAAAAAGACACGGCAGACGCGAAACGTTGCGCAGCATATTTTGTTCGTCGAGCGACAGGTCGTGATGCACCCAAGCCAGCACATCCGCCTTTGCGCCCGAAATATTTAGTTTGTTGTATGGCATATTTCTCCTTACATTTATCATTTACCGTTCATCATTTATCGAAATGTTGGAAGTGAATTTCGACAGATAAACGCTCAATGATAAATGGTAAATGATAAATGATAAATGAAAAGGGCGACAATTTATGAAATGACGGACGGTTTTCTTCCCTAAAGAAATGTAGTCATTCCGGCATTCGCCCGAAGTTAAAGTTATTCGATGCCGAACAGGGGGTTTCGGCGGTTAAAAAAGACGTTTGCGATCAAAAATCTGAATGTGCAGTCGCCAATTCAGAGTGTGCAGTCGCCAATTCAGAGTGTGCAGTCGCCAATTCAAACTTTGCAGACTCCAATTCAAACTTTGCAGGTGACAGTTCAAAATGTGCAGGTGACAGTTCAGAATGTGCAGGTGTCAGTTCAAACTTTGCAGGTGACAGTTCAGAGTGTGCAGTCGCTAATTCAAACTTGGCAGGTGACAGTTCAAACTTTGCAGGTTTCAATTCAAACTTGGCAGACACCAATTCAAGGTTGGCGCACGCCGGTTCAGAGAGTGCGAACGTAAATTCAGAGTTTGCGTTTAAGAGAGTTTGCGCTCGAACGTGTTCCGTATGGGATTTATCTTGAAATTGCGCCGGTTCGCGGGCGCAATTTTTATTGCGGGTTTAATGTTCAGGGAAAATTTTTTGCTTAAAATTGTGTTTCAAATTAGAATTTGAAAATTAAAAATACTGGAACACATCTCATAAATAATTTTTAAGCGTTGAGAGTCCCGCGTTTACGCGGCAAAAGCTTGTGCGAAAAGCCTTCTAAAGAAGGGACTCTGAACCGAATCCGAGGCGGCATTCGCCAATTTCTAATTGTATTCTAGGAGAAAGTGTTTTAAAGAATTTCTTTTAAGTCCAGTTCAAATCCTTTCAAAATATCTTCGCCGGAAAGGGAAGCCGGATTTTCCAGAACTTCGACCGCTTTTTTTTGACGATAAACGTAAACCTTATTTTTGCCCGAATCGATCAACCAACCGAGTTTCGCACCGTTTTCGATATATTCCGACATTTTGGCTTTTAATTTCGGCAGTGAATCCGATGCAGAGCGCAGTTCGACCACAAAATCGGGACAAATATTCATAAATCCCTGCCGTTCTTTCACGCTCAAACTGTCAAGTCTTTCCTTCAAAATCCAGCAAGCATCAGGCGCACGAACCGCGCCGTTAGGCAACACGAAACCGCCCGAAGATTCATAAACTTTTCCGCTTTTATCCTTTTTCGACCAATCCTTTAGCTGATAAATAATTTCGGAATTTTTTTCGCTCGTATCGCTGTGAACCGGCGGCATAACGGAAATTTCTCCTTCTTTACTCATTTCGATCTGCATATCGCGGTTATTGCGGCAAATTTTCTCGAACTCGGCAATGGTCGGTTTCTTTCGATTGCTGAAATAAAAAGTAAATTCGGCACGCGGCATATAGATCGTCGTGCTTTCAAGCGTTATTTGTGCGTCCATTTTATTTAGTTCCTTAGCAAAGATTTTAACACAAAAAAGCAGTAATAATGGCGACAAAATTGCCGAGATTTCCGCTCCGTAAGATCAAAAAGGAGCGGGCGAGATTTGAACTCGCTAAACCGTAAAGGTCATTGCCATGTAATCCCGACGGCATTCGCCAAAAAATATTGGAAAGATAGTAAAATTATGTTAAAACGATAAATAAAATTCGTGAGAAAATCGTAGGGGCAGGTCTTGTGCCTACCCAATGAGCGATAGCGAAAAATTTCGTTGAAAATAAAATACCGTAAAATTCAAACGATATTTCAGCCGTTCGGCTGATTGGGCAGGCACAAGACCTGCCCCTACATATAATCGTGGATAAATCGTTTCTTTAATATTAATTTTTACCCAATGAGAAAAAATCTATGTCCGACGAAAAATGTGATGATTGGAATATCCGCAAAAATTCGCTTCGGTTGAAAGGCTTTGATTATTCGCTCTCGCATTCAAATTTCGTCACCATTGTTGCTGAAAATCGTCAAAAAATCTTTGATGATAAGCGAATCACCGAAGCCTCGGTCGAAATTCTGCTAAATCTTCGTAAAAAATACCGATTCAATTTATATTCATTTTGTTTTATGCCGGATCATTTTCACGCGTTGATCGGCACCGGTGAATCGAAAATGACGCTTGGCAGAATTTGCGGAGATTTCAAAAGCCTCTCGACGCGTGAATTTTGGAGATATTACAAAGGTAAAATGTGGCAAAGACAGTTTTTTGACCACATTATCAGAAATGAGATCGACTTTCTCGAAACCGTTGAATACATCCGCGAAAATCCCGTCAAAGCAAATTTAGTAAAAGTTTGGACGGACTGGAAATATTACGGCGAACCGGATTTAGAGAAGTTTTATAGTTAAAATGTAGGGGCAGGTCTTGTACCTGCCCAATGAGCGAAGCGAAAATTTCATTAAAAATAAAACACCGCAAAAATAGAAACGATGTTTTAGATGCCGTTGGAAATAAAACGCCGCAAAATTCAAACGATATTTCAGCCGTTCGGCTGATTGGGCAGGCACAAGACCTGCCCCTACATTCTCGGCACAAGACCTGCCCCTACATTTTCCGCACAAGACCCGCCCCTACGTTTTCCGCGCAAGAGCACACGTTTTACAATTCCACTTTTTCGATCTCACCAACCCAATGATTGGCGTTCATCGTGCCGTTGGCGAATTCGGCGATCAGTGAGAATACCTGGTCGCTGAAGCCGCCGACGTTCAGGATGTCGGCGCGTTCCTGGGCTTGGGTGTGAGCGTAAGGCTGGATGTCGATGCAGACGAGTTTCGCGTCTTTGTTACGAGCCGCAAACGCGTTCCATTGTTTCATCGTTTCGGTTCCGCTGTTCCACGTGCGTTTGCTGTCCATCCACGATTCGTTATCGGAAACGTAGATGACCAGATCGCCGCCCGCGTTTTTGGCGTTGAGAGAAACCAGCGGCGCGGAACAGTTCGTGCCGCCCGAAGGCAGTCTTGCGAGCTTTTGCGCGTTGGTCATCACCGAATCACGCGGATTCAGGTCAGCCTTCACGATATTGTCCGAGAACGGAATCACTTCCGCCGTCGGATTTTTACGAAGAATCGCCGCCGCGACCAGAGCCGCCACGTCGATACAGCGCACCGCCGACGTTGCGCCTTTGCGATAACCCGTCACTGCCGAGTGCATCGAACCCGAAATATCAGGCAAAACGTAAACTTTACCTTTGATTTCAGGAACATTTTCGGTCGCAATTTCCATTGCGTCCTGTAATGCTTCGGTAATTTCACGCGGAATCTCGCGGTTTGCGGAAGCCGCCGTGTAAGCCGAAAGCAGTTGATAAGGAAAAACCTTCGCCTTACGGATCGCTTCGCGGTCGCGCAGACGATTCGCGATCATCTCAACCATTCCGGCATCCTTCAAAACTCCGTGACGCTGGAATGTGTTGAGATTCATACGGGTCATTTGCCAAGGCGCATTTCGCGCGATCTGCGTCCATTCTTTGGTCGAGATCGGCAGAGCCGTCAGCATCTGGAACGGAACGTTCGGAACTTCCAGAGTGTCGCCGTTTTTGAATTTCTCAAAGGCTTTGACGATTTCGGGAAGCTTGTCCGCATCGATCTCGCGCCCGATGAAATAACCGTAAAGAGCTTCTTTTTCAGCGTCCTTCGGTTTCGGGTGAACCATTTTCAGAATGTCGGCGAACGAAGGCGTTTGACCGATGGACTGTTTGAAAATGGTTTCGGCGCGGCGCGTTTCAAACCATTCGCGCACCATACGTTTCGGCAGTGAACCGAGCGATTTTCGCCCGACCGCGCCCGAACGCATAATCTGCACGAAGTTTCTCAGCATCTTGCCGTTTTCGATGACACGCGGGAAAACTTTCTCGAAAAGAGCTTTATCCTTCGTCGAAAGAATTGCGACTAGAAAGGCAGGCATATCCTTCATATAGCCTTTTTCACGCGCATAAACGGCGGTTTTCGCAACGAATTCGGCATCGAGCTCGCGGGTTAGTTCGAGAACTTTGTCAAGCTGTTCGCCCGCATCCGCGTAGAACGTGTTCGAGAAACAACCCGTCGCCGCATATTGCGCCAGAGCGTGTTTCGGCAGAAGTTTATAAGCTTTTCCGCCCGCTTCGTTGACGGTATCGGCTTTCGGTGTGAAAAGACCTTTCACGGTTTGAAATAAATTTTTGTTAGCCATAGTTTCCTCCTGAATATAGTTGACAGGGTTTACAGTTAGTTACAGAAAGTTGGCAGAAATTTGAAGAGTAAAACTCAGTCAACTAACTGCAACTCTCCAACTCTGCAACTCGAATAGGGTGACAAGATTCAAAAGACAGTTTGTGCATGAACAGCTTAGGATCACCGGAGTTATCTGACTCCGCGAGGCACGTTTGGAGATATAGTCTTTTCGGCATTCACCCGAAACATTTATCATTTAACAGGTAAGAATTTCGATAAATGATAAATACTGAATGTTAAATGAAAAGTTGGCGACAAGATTGGAAAGGACACTTTTTACGCGCTCTACCATCTGAGCTACTTTCCGACAAATTAAAAAACCGGAAAGGCTGGAATCGAACCAACGACCTCGTGCTACTCAGGCAATGTAGTCCTTTCAGCATTCGCCAAACTGTTTGAGATTTCGGCTTTTGATTGGGGATTGCGGATTGAAAAAAAATCCAAAATCCAAAATCTAAATCCAAAATCGAAATAGGTCGGGTGGGATTTGAACCCACGATACCTCGCTTAAAAGGCGAGTGCTTTAACCACTTAGCTACCGACCTGAAAGGATTTTGGATTGGGGATTGCGGATTTCGGATTATACGTTTTTGATTAATCCGCAATCCGCAATCCCCAATCCAAAATCGAATTGGCTGACAGAGCGGGACTCGAACCCGCAACTTTCGCTTTAACAGAGCGACACTCTACCGATTGAGTTATCCGTCAATAAAATTTTTCTGTCTTCCAAAACCCCGAACCGAAAGCGGTTTCGGTAGGCAAACGCGGACTTTAAGTTGCATCTTCAGACAAAAGACAAGTGTGTTCGTTGCGAACAAAGGAATGATCGATTCAGCATTCTTTCGTCCTCGCAAATTTTCGTCCGCGTTTGTTAAGGTAGGATTTTCTGGAAATTCAAAGTTAAAAACTAAAAGTTGTCATATGTATTTCGGAACAAAAGGATTTGAACCTTAATCACAAATCGAATTAGCCGATGTTGGATTTGAACCAACGACCTGAAGTTTAGAAGACTTCCGCTCTCGATCCACTGAGCTAATCGGCTGAAAAATATTGAGGTTGATCGGTTTTAAGTAAAATGGCTGAAGTCGGTATCGCACCGACCTCTCAAGTTTTTCAAACTTGCGCTAATCTTTCTCAGCTATTCAGCCATAAAATTTGAGCGGGACCGAACGGACTCGAACCGTCATCGTCTTCATAGACAGTGAAGTGCATCAACCTTTCTGCCACAGCCCCATAGTGATTTTGGATTTTAGATTTCGGATTTCGGATTGAAGATTAAACTAAAATTCACCTCTCCATCGAACTGTAAAACTCTCCTTTAAACCTCAAAGTAAATCCAAAATCCAAAATCTAAAATCCAAAATGTTTTGGGTGGAACGACGGGATTTGAACCCGCATTTGCTGCATTCACAGTGCAGTGCTTTGCCGATTAAGCTACGAACCACATAAAAATAAAGGCGACAAGAGGGAAGTGACATTTTGTTTTGACTGAGCTAAGTCCGCTTTCGCAAACTGTCGGAATTAAACCGACGACCTTTCGAGTTTTTTATCTCGAACGCTCTACCGGTGTAGTCAGCTTCGGCATTCGCCTGAAATTGAATTGGGCGACAAAAATCGAAATGATGCTTTTCAATTAACAGTTGATGTAATCATTTCGGCATTCGCCCGAAATCTGACGGAAACGACAGGACTCGAACCTGCACAGGCTTTCACCCGACGGTTTAGCAAACCGCAATGGCTACCGTTTCATCACGTTTCCAAAAAGAAAAATTGAAGCGAGCAGTCGGATTTGAACCGACGGTGATTGGTTTTGCAGACCAACGCCTTCGTCCGCTTGGCTATGCTCGCGGGTAAGATTCAAGATTCAAAATTCAAGTCTGAAAAACTTACGAGTTTGAACCTTAAATCTTGAATGATTTTGGCAAGAACGGCGGGACTCAAACCCGCTTCTCCGGCTTGAAAGACCAGCCACGCGACCCTTTGTATTCGTCCTCTTGAAATGGACTGCGTGTTTTAGATTTTGGATTAATGATCTCCTTTCAATCCAAAATCCAAAATCTAAAATCCAAAATCTAATCTGGTGGATCGGAAGGGATTCAAACCCTTACAGGAAGTTTGCAAGACTTCTATGCTGTCAATTACATCACCAACCCAAACGCGATTTTAGATTTCGGATTTCAACTTAATCTAAAATCCAAAATCCGAAATCTAAAATCAAAATACCGGCGGTGAGATTTGAACTCACATTAACGAGTTTCTAAGACTCGCGTCTTTGCCATTTAGACCACGCCGGCTTAAGAAAAAATCCGGGTAGCTGGATTCGAACCAGCGAACACTTGCTCCCAAGGCAAGCCCGTGTAGCCATCTGCGGAACACCCGGTTAAGAAAAAAATTGGCTTCGGGTAAAGGATTCGAACCTCTATTTACTGATTCAAAGTCAGCCGTCCTGCCGTTAGACGAACCCGAAATATTCAATTACGAATTTCAAATTACGAAACTTTCAATCCGAAATCTGAAATCCCAAATCGAAACGGCTCCGGCAGGATTTGAACCCGCAACTTCAAGATTCGAGTTCTTGCGCTCTAAATCCGTTGAGCTACGAAGCCTAAAAACAAAAGGGAACGAGAGGACTCGAACCTCCAACCTGCTCCTTCGCACGGAGCTGCGCTAAATTCCGATTGCGCCACGTCCCCAAGGGAATTTTGGATTTTAGATTTTGAATTTCGGATTGAAGAAATAGCATTAATCCGAAATCCAAAATCTAATTGTGAGGTGAGAGGAGAAGAAATCACGTTTTTCTTCACGGCTTTTGGAGGAGAAAAATTGACAGGCGCACTCGGATTTGAACTGAGAACTTCGGTTTTGGAAACCGACATTTTGCCAATTGAAACTACGCGCCTCTGAGGATTTTAGATTTTGGATTTTGGATTTGCTTTTTATCTATCTACTCACAATTTTGCTAAAAATGGATGCAATTTACGATTTAACTGAAGACTTTCACCATAGACCAATCCAAAATCCAAAATCTAAAATCCAAAATAAAAGTGAGCGACGGGAATCGAACCCGCAACATCCGGTTTGGAAGACCGGCACTCAGCCGTTTGAGTTTCGCTCACGGTTTGATTGCATCGTGAAGGATTTGAACCTTCCGGGCGTTTCCGCCACAGTTTTACAGACTGCTTGCCTTAGCCGACGGCGAACGATGCGTGAAAAATCAAAAAAATTGTGTAAAAATGAAAAAGGCAGAGATTTAGGCACACTTCGGACGCAATTATGCCCCGAATAAAGTCAACAAGATTTTTTCTCGTCGGAACTCGCCAAAGTTTTTAACGCGAGAAGAAATCTTTCCAAACTCTCTGCCTTTTTCTGTTTCTGTTCGGACAATCCCGGCGACTGCCGCATCTTCGCGCACATATCGCCGAAATCTCCGAACTGTTTTCGGTTATTCAATTGTCAAATATCGCTAAAAAACGAAAAGGAGCGGTAACTGTTAAAGTTTCTTTCGAGAACTTTTGCGTTACCGCTCCTAAAACAATTTCGGAATTTTATAATAATTCCGCTGAATTTTTACGTTTCGGGAGCGGAAACTGCCGCTCCCGCTTTTCTAAATCTCTTTATCCTGACGGAGTACGCCGCCGAGTGTCGGTCGATAATCAGGTTTATCAAAATTGCCGCACAAATCTGCTGACAGACTTCTTCCTGACCGCATCTCATTATTCGCGGCGAAGTCAATCGTGGTTTGCGCTGTATGTATCCAATTCCGAATCACAAAATTATCTCCTAAAAAAAATTCGCTGAACTTCATCAGCAAACAGTTGAAAGTTTTAGCACGACTAAAAATCCATTGTCAAGACTTTTTTTGAATTTTTTTTGCCGAAGCGATTTTTCTACTCGAAATGCTGAAATCCTTTCGAGGGTAAAACAGACGTTTCACTGGCGGTGATAAGCTCAATTATTTCTCTATTTGAAGTGATTACACCGAGCTGTGAGAAATGGTGATTTTTCAACGCTTTTTGAAGCTGAAAATTTTTTTTCGGAGCGACTGTAAAAAGCAGTTCAAAATCCTCTCCACCGTCGAGCGTATACGAAATTTTGTCCCGAAGTTTTGATTCAAAATTAAAAATTTCAGGTTCGACAGGAAGATTTTTCGTGAAAATCTTTGCCCCGACCCGGCTTGCCGAACAGATATGTTTCAAATCCGAAGAGATTCCGTCGCTGAGATCGATCATCGAAGTTGCCAGATTTTTTGAACCTAAAATTTGCCCGATCTCGGTTTGCGGGTCAGGCGAAAGTTGGCGCAAAAGCAGATTTTTATACTTGGAATTTTGAAAATTTTTGCCGTTTTCCAGAAGTTCTAAACCAAGGCTTGCGCCGCCCAAGAATCCGGTCACATAGATCAAATCGCCGACTTTTGCGCCCGAACGTAAAATTGCTTTTCCTTTTTTTACTTCGCCTGCAACTATCGAATCGACAACGACTTTATCGGGAGTTTTTGAAACGTCGCCGCCGACGAGTTCGACATCAGATTTTTTTGCCAATCGCATATATCCCTCGTAAAATTTTTCGACAAAATCAGTCTTCCAGATTTTTGGCGGAACACCTATTGAAAGCATTGACCAGACAGGCTTTGCGCCCATCGCGGCGATGTCGGAAAGGGAAACGGCAAGGCTTTTGTGACCGAGAAATTCGGGCTTTGTCCACGAAAGCCGAAAATCAATATCTTCGACCAAAAGATCGGTCGTGATGACCGTATCGGTTTTTGAGTTTTTCGGCAAAACCGCACAATCGTCGCCGATTTTGGTTAAGTTGTATTGATTTTTAAGTTTAGCGAGAAACTCAAATTCGGTTTTCATAGAAAAATATTGACACAAACACAATAAATACTTACAATAACGACGGCGGATTTTATACAAAACTTTAACACAATCGAGGTTAATATGGGACAAGCAGCTATTGCGATACCTGAAAAAATATTCTTCAAAATCGGTGAAGTTTGCGACATCGTAGATGTGCAGGCTCACGTTTTGCGCTATTGGGAAACCGAGTTTCCAATGCTTTCGCCGCAAAAAAACCGTTCGGGACAAAGAAGTTATCGTCGCCGCGACGTGGAGATCGCACTCCGCATCAAAGAACTTCTTTACGATGATCTTTACACGATCGCGGGCGCGAAAAAGAAATTGCAGTCGGAACTGCGCGAATCGACAAGATTGAAGATCGTTCATCCCGAACCCCAAAAAGAGCGCGATTATTTGAAAGCGGTCGAAGCCCCGCCGCCTGTCGAGGAAGATTTTGAAATTGAAGATTTTATCGACGATGAAGAAGAAGTAAGCGAAAGCTATGAGCAAACTTCGGCTTCCGAACACATCGAACTGAGCGACGATAAACGCGAAGCATTGAAATCGCTTGCTTCACAGCTTTTAGAATTACGGGAAATGTTGAAAACAAATCAAACCGAAGAAGCCGCAAAGCATCTTCGTCGTTATTGAATTTGACAAAAACGTCCCGAAAATTTACTCTAGTCATTCGCCTTTTCGGGATGTAGCGCAGCCTGGTAGCGCGTTCGCTTGGGGTGCGAAAGGTCGTGAGTTCAAATCTCGCCATCCCGATCTGATTTAAAGACTTTCGAGTTTACTCGAAAGTCTTTTTTATTTTGAATTCCGGTTGGGTTTTGAGTTTTTATGCGGCGGCTTTTGCATTTAGGGCGGAGATCAGGAAAGGTATGGCTATTTTCTGAAAGTTGAGTTCGGGACAATATTTTTTAGTCGTTCCCTCAAAAACGAGCATTGAAAGAATCGGCAGAGTAAAATGAGGCGTGCTGTAAACTCCATATTTTCTCTGCGTTTTGAACAGACTTAACACGAATCGGCTGATTTGAAAGTTTCGCACATCTACTGCCGAATACTGGTTAATGAGTTTGCCGATTTCGTTTTCAAAGGCGAAACAATCAAAATCGGGTTTTAATCTCAAGGCTGATTTAATAATAATTCGCGAACAATTTTTGGCATCGTTATGAACAATGCTTTCAAAAAAATCGCAAAACGAAATTCTGACATTATTTTCAATTTCGGCGGTAAATCCGGTATCGAGTAAAACCAATTCGTCGGGTTTAAGACGAAAAAAGTTACTCTGATGCAAATCGCAATGAACAAAGCCGTTCAGGAAAATCATTCTGTATAAAGCTTTTAAGGCGTGTATCACTAATTTTTTACTTTCTTCGGGAGCAAGCTCACTGACTTTTTTCAGGTTGTCAAAATATTCCATTACCAAAACTTCATCGGTTGAAAGTTCGTGAATTATCTTTGGTAGTTTTACGCGGGTCAGCGGGTTGAATCCGATCTGAAATCGCCTGTTATTTTCGGCTTCGGTGAGTAGATCGGTCTGCCGTCTGAGCGATTCGGCAATCAAGTCAAAGGATTCGATTAACGGAATTTCTTTGAAAAAGTTGAACCGATTCAGAAATTTGATGAAAAATTTCAGCAATAAAAGATCATTTTCATATTTTTTACCAATTCCGGGAGATAAAACTTTGATCGCTACCTTTTGCCTGTTATGTCTTAAAGCGGCGCGGTAAACTTCTGAAATGCTTGCGCTTGCAATCGGTTTGTATTCAAAATCAATGAAAATATTTTCTATTTTATTTTTCAAATTCCTTTCGATGATTTCGATGATCTGAGAGGTATCGGCAGGTCGAACATTATCTTGCAATTTTTGGAGCGGAATTAAAATTTCATCAGAAAAAATATCGTAGCGAGTGCCGAGAATTTGTCCGATCTTGATAAATGCACCGCCGGATTTTTGACAAAACTCGGCAATCGTTTCTCCGAGTTTTTTGTCGAAAGAGTATTCGCCTTTAACCAAAAATCTTTTGTAAAAAATTAACAGTCCGAACGAAACAGATCGGACAATGAAAATTCGGCAAAGGAAAACCGATCTAACCATTAAACGTAAAGCCAACATACATTTAATTAGGCACAAACGTAGATGACGATGAATTTTCCTGTGGAAAAACCTCACGCCAATGCCGGTAGATGTCTGATTCGGAATCTGTTTTTTCTATTCCTGTTGACGCGGGAATTTCGGAAGATTCACCGACCGCAAAATTAATCAAATCGCCTATTCTGAATTTCCCGTTTTTTGAGAGCGGCGGTTTCCAATGCGGTTCAATATTAAACCAGGAAAGCGGATCGCCCGCGAGCAGTCCGATGAGAACTTCACCGACGATCCTTCCGCCGACCGACCCGAGATGTAAACCGTCGGCGAGAAGCTCGGCTTCTCTGAGAATATAAAACCAAAGCGGCGCGTCGCCTTCAAAATCGGGAGCACCGCGTTTCGTCAGTTGCAGATCGGCATCCGAAAGCGGCTGAATTCCCATCGCTTTCGCAATGCTTTGTCCTGAAGGCAGATTCATATTCAAGCCGCGCAGTAAATTTCTAAGTGCCAGATTTGCCATATCCGGATGAGCAGGGAGATTGCCCAAAGGGTTTGCAATTTTCGTGTCGATTCTAAAGCTTAACTGCGGTTGGAAAGACGGCTCGACATTGAAAAAATATTTCCACTGAATACCCCAACGATTCGGCAACGGGCGAAATCCGTTCAGATTTTGAAAAGGGTTGCGGCTTGCCGAAAAGATCGGAATGCGTGCGTCTTTGGTTTCTTTTCTGACGAAATCATTCAAAAAATAGGATGGGCGCACCATCGAATGCCCGAACCTGTAAGCAGCGACCGAAAATTCTACAGGTAAATACGGTTTATTATGCCAATGATAAAAACGTAGATTGGCTTTCAGAAAACTGCCGCTCTCGCCTTTAACGGTGGAATATTTCTCCCGAATCAGAATATCGCTGATCGTATTTGAATCGGGATTGTCGGGTTTTTCAGGTTTTCCGTCCAGAATTCTCGGCAGAAAATCGTAGATTATCGCCCATTGATAATGCCAACGAACCATTCGTTGCGCTTCCAGAAATAAATCCTGCCCGGTCAAACCGCTTTGCTGAAAAACATATTCGACCATCTTGTTATGAAATTTCAAAAAAACAAGATGAAGTTGGGAAACGATCAGGTTTTCGTCGTTGCGCGGATCGCCGATCAATGCACGACCGTTTTTGTTTCGGGGCAAATCGGCTTCGTGCAGGTCGAGTCTTTCATCGATCAAAAACGTAATTCCGCGTTGGTCGAAACCAAACTTCGGATGCGGCAACGGCTGATCTGAGTTTTGGTAAAGATAAGGTTGATCCGCCGGTCCGCGACCGTAAACCGAGTCAAGGTCAAAGCGCGGCGTGCGAAAGTTGTGAAGCGCGTCGGGGTCGTTCTGACGCTGTAAACTTGAGGCTGGATCGAAGGTAATATCGTGGTCTATAAATTGTCCGAAATACACATAACCTGAGGAGATTGACGGGTTTTCCTGTTCGTTAGGCTCGGGATTATTTATCGGTTTTGTGTCCTTCGGATTAGCCGGAACGATCATACTTTGGGCAAGTGCCTTTAGATTATCGGGTTTGTGGTCATAAACGGGCGCATTTCTGAACATTCGCCCGAAACGCCCTTCGGGTAAAAACGACGAAGCGACCGAATCGAGCCCGCGAAGTTGTGAGCCGTGAAATTTTAGATTTGTATTTTCAGCAGAAGGCGGCGGTTTCGGTTGGGTCAGATTTTTTTTCATTGTTGATTTCTCCAATGAATGCGGCAGATAAAAAAAAATTGGAATCATCAAGCCGTTGCTAAAGGAACGGTTTTTTTGCCTGTAAACGACTTGATCGCAGATTCAAAAACAGGCAATGATCTTTGCACCATTTCGTCATTTGCCGTCAAACAAATACGCAGATAACCCGGCAATTCGATAATGCTTCCCGGCAAAACATAAACGTCCTGTGCGGCTAAAATCTCTGCAAATTCGACATCATCTGGAATCGGGGTTTTCGGCAAAAGATACCACGCGCCTTCGGGAATTTGTAATTCATAGCCCTGTTCCAATAGGGCTTTTGCCATTAAATCGCGCCGCCTTTGAAGGCGGTCAAGATCAAAAATCAAGGGTTCGATCTCACACAACGCGTGGAGATGAACGGCATCGGGAAAAGCATAAAGATTGTATTGCGTAAGCTGAACGGCGCGGCGGAGTTTTGCGCGTTCGTTCATTGTCGGCGAAATCGCAATATATCCGAGTCTTTGCCCGGGAGTTAAAAGTGCTTTGGCGTAACTGTAGATCAGAAATGAATTCGGATAATGCGCAGTCGGGCTTGAAAATTTTCTCTCATCGAAAACAAGGCGATTGTAAGATTCATCGGAAATAAGATAAATTGCTTTCCCGAATTTTTCCGAGGCGGTCGTTAAAACTTCTGCCAAACGGTCAAGCGTTTTGGGCGGATAAATTTTTCCGGTCGGATTATTCGGCGAATTTACGATAATTGCACGTGTTCGCGGCGTAATTGCAGAAGCAACGGCTTCAACGTCAATATCAAAACTCTGCGGATCGACTTTTACCTGAATCGCATTTCCGTGCGTAAAATTTATCATCGATTCATAAAAAAACCACGGCGGACTCAGAAAGATAACTTCATCGCCGGGGTCGAGAATCGCAGACAGGGCAATTATTAAAGCACTCGATGCGCCGTTGGTTAAAAATAAATCCTCATTTTCAAACGCCGCGCCGACGCGTTGGCGCAAGGCTTCGGCGGCAATTTCCCGCGCTTGCGGATCGTTCACTTTGTAGCCGAACCAATCGGGACGAAGCGGAACGCTCGCTTTTCGGATGGCTTCGACATACTCGGGAATTGCCTGTTCGTGCGGAGTTCCGACTACGAAATCGCAAATATCCGCACTTCCCATCCGGCTTGCCCATTTCGATTGCGTCAGGAATTCTACAAATGGTTTCGATGCCGAAAAAACACCACCGAGTTTTTGGGAAATAGCCGATTCCATCATCTGATTTTCTCCCTTTTAGTTTCACGAAAGCATCAAATTAATCGATGCTTTCGTGAATTTCCGAATAAATTAGAGAACAGTTATCTCACCCACGAACCGATATGTGTTCTGACCTGTTTCAAAACGGCAACGTGCGGACCGTCCGGGTCTTCGACGTTGTAAAGCTTGATCGCCACTTCGCCTGTTCCGCCGCCCTGTCCGACGGGCGGAATATGCGTGATCTTATGCTGAAGCAGAATTTTTTCCTTGTTGAAAACGGTCATTGCCGCTTCGGGCAACTCAAATTTCATATATCCTTCCATTTCGCATAATTTCGGCGAATCGGCAACGCCGGGATACACCGTTCCCGCTCTGACCTGACCGCGCGATTGGATGCCGATGTCGTGATTTACGCTGGCGCGAACGGGTCCGAAAAGGGAACTGACTCCTTTCACACTCATTTCCGCCATTCGTATATCGACTGAAGCTTTTTCCCAGTCGCTGTCAGTCGGATTAGCGCGGTCGATGACATAATGTCCGCGTAATTCGATAGTTTCTTCACCAAAACCGAGCACCTCGATCGTGTCCCAGGCGATGAAATTAAGTTTATCGACACCGCCTTCGGGCATTGCCTGAACGCGCAGGTCGGCAACCGTTTTCGGATTTGGTAAAAGGTTTGTTTCATTATTCCGTTCAAGGGCAACGGCAAATCCATTTTTTTCCTGATACATAACAAACTCCTCTTTATAAATTTTCTTGTTCAGACAAAACAGGTTACGACCTTTCAACGATATGAAAAGATTTCAGGAAGAAGAACTGCCAAAAACTTTCCAATGAGCGAGCGATAACCGATTTTGCTGAAATTGATCTTAGACAAAAAATTTTCCGCAAAAAAAATTCGGTTAAATTACTCCCATTTTTCGCCTTCTTTCTTTTCCGCTCCAGTCGGAACCCACAAATTTGAAGTGGATGAAACCTTTCCAACCACTTCATACCAATCCGTGCTGACAATGCCGCCGCTCAGGTCTTCGACCCATTTAGCGCGCAGACGCGTGTATTCGGTCGGCGCAGTTTCGGAATCTCTCATCGCTCTCGACATATCGCGGGAAGTTCCCTGTTCCAGCGTGCGCAACATTTGGGGATCGTTCCAGATAGCGATCCCGATGCCCTGACAGTTTTCAGGATTGACCAGAAAAATAGCGTCTTCGAGTCCTTGCGAACGCATTTCCGTATGAAAAGGGACAAGAACTTCACGGATGTGTCTATATACATCATCAGTCTTTTTCGGCGGATAATGCATGATTGTAATACCAGCGTACATAAATGACCTCCTAAGTTTTAATGTAGGAGGTCATTTTATGCCTGAGTATTTTCCATTACTTCTTTCAAATTGCTAATTTTATTTTAACTGTATTTCCAACAACCCGGAGTCTTACGACAAACATAGCAATATGGAAGAAGTAAAATAAAAGCTGATCTTTCAAAATCAGCAAAACTAAAAATTGTTTTGTCGATCAACAAATTTCGTCAATTGGTTAAATTCATAAAACGAGGTGAAAATTTATGGAAGAGTTATTTGGTTCTGAAAAATTTAAGTCAGTTGTGAACGGAAGTTTTGGACATTTTCCGGTTGGGTCGCAGACCGAATTTGAAGGTTCAACAATATCGTTACCGATTATGGCACAACTAAGAAACGGATGGATAAGCACAGAATATATTGACTTTAAAGCATTTATGCGGTTGGGTCTGGAGAGGCGTGTCGTCACCCAGCTAAATCGCACTCAGTTTGAGTTTAATATTGAAGTTTGGGAACTTCACGGAAGAAGCGAAATTCTCTCTGAGAAATTTGAAATGGACGCTTATGTTACGTTCAGTTTAACCCCGCCGCCGCAAAAACAACCGAAAAGCATTTGCTTTTCTAATCAGGACGGGTCTGATTTCCCGGCGACTATCGTTTACAGTGCCTGTTATGATGTTTATGTGGCAGACCGAAAAATTGTCGATGCTCAGATGGGAGTGGCACTTTGTACGCCGATTATGGGGATTCCGCCGCGAAACGTTTTGGTAGCTTTTGAAAAACCTTTTGAAGACAGAAAAATCGGAATTGCCTTCGGACGCGGATGCTGTTGGGGAATGAGAACAATTTCGCCGGAAGAGTTCTTAGAAGGTGTAAATGAAGCAAGGCGTATCAGGGGTTGGAAAAAAGTAACAAATCCTCTAGGGCAGTTCAAAGTCGAAAAAATAAATAAAAAATAGTCTGTAGATAGTTGCCGATAACTTAATTTGAGTTATCGGCAACTACGATTTATGACTAAACAAACTATGAACTGAGGCTCGTAAGACTGTTTACCAGTAAATTCGGTAAAGCCAGAAGAATTGGCGGGTCAGTAATTTCAAACGGGCGTAAATAAATCTCTAAATCTTTAATATTTCGCTTAGAAGTTATTGAAATTGTTGTTTCGCTGACTCCGACCAAAATTTCGGAAAAATCGGGAAGCAGATATTTGATCGCATCTTTTGAGTGAGGAAGCGCGGCAGACAATAAGTGGAATTCTCCGTCGGGCAATGAATCTATGACAAACGAACCGCTGTGCACCATCAGGGTGCCCGCAACCGGAAAATTCTGCGGTATCATTTGTTGAAATAAACCCGTGAAAATCAATCCTTCAAACCCTTCGGGCGCATAGATCGTTCCGCTCAGAAATGGTTTAGTCGGACAGTCGGATCTCGTTTTCCATCCTTCGCGAAAGAGTTTTTCCCAATCGAATGAACGAATTTTCTCACCTAAACGGCGGTAATCGCGCGGGGAAAGCCCGACAAGCTCGGTAAAACGGGATGTAAAAGTTCCCAGGCTGTTATAGCCGACCTCGAAACAAATGTCCGTAACGCTCATTTCGGTTGTCAAAAGCAAGCGTTTTGCTTGTTCTAAACGCAACGCGTAAAGAAACTGCGACGGCGGTAATCCGGTGATTTGATGAAAGATACGGTTGAAATGAAACGGGCTCAGATAGGCGATGTGTGCCATATCCGATAGAGAATATTGTTCGTCTAATTTTTCACTAATGGTTGTGATTACGCGTTCGACGGTTTTTTGGCGGCTTTGAAGAGTCCCCTTTTTTTCGTTTCCGATTATATGGTTTAAGTTCATAGTTGACTCCATACAATTTATTCAAAAATCACGATTGAAAAACAAAAAAAACGACCTTAAGCAATTCCGGGCAGGGAAAACGGAAAAGCTTATCGTATTCAAAAACGAATTTAACGGAATTTCCAAAAATGCCGACTGCTTAAATCCGTTGCTTGCTGTTTAATTTGCTTACTGTAAACCCATTAATTCCAAAATGTCAACGTCTTTCTCGAGAGAGTTTTCTCGCGGTGCGCAGTATAAAAAGGGAAGTGTATTAAATCATTCAAGTTAGGAGCGTGAAAAAAGTGTAAATTTTATTCGTTTCCGGTTGGCGGCGCGCTTTCCTCGGCTAACTCATTTTCCGGGGCTGAGGGCGTTGTGAGCTGAGGATACATTTTTCCATTCATACGCAACACGATGAATTGATCGAAGAAGATGATTATTGCGAAAAACAGGCAGTAAAAAACGCCCATAAAAACTCCGACGGCAATTCCCGTTTCGGGTAATCCTTTAATCTGTCTGAATTGTGAAAATGCCACGTCGAGCCAGAAATATTTCGCGATGACAAAAACTGAAAAATATCCCAACGTTGCCCATAAAGCCCAGGATTTACGTGTTTTCCAGAGCAGAATATTGCCCAGAATCAATAAGATCAAGGTCGAAATCCAGAGATAATTAACCGAAATATTTGAAAAATACTCGAAATTTGCCGCGGAATCCAAAGGTGCGCCGATGCTTTTGAGCCAACTGTAAGAATAATAGGTCAAAAGAACCGTCGGAATAATGGCAATCGCTAAGGCAATCAGATAAATTTTTGTCCACATAGACGAAGTTTTAACATATTAGAGAAAGGAATACAAAAAAAGCAGTTTCAGAATTCATTATTTTCTGAAACTGCTTTTCGATAATTTCCGAAAAATTATTTAGGGCTTACAGGGACGTAAATGACTTGATTTTTTCGATTAACAAGCAACAATACGGGTTTGCCTTCCGACAGTTCGATTGCCTTTTGCGCGTCGTCGAGCGTCGCAACGGTTTTCTTGTTAATTTCCAGAATGACATCGCCGCGCATAATTCCCGCCTCAGCCGAAGCTCCGTTCGGATCGACATCCACTACGACCAAACCCTCGCCATCCGAATCCAGATTAAGTTGTTTGGCGACTTGCGGCGTAACAGGCTGTAAACTCAAACCGAGTTTCCCGGTCGGTTTGTTTTCGGATTCATTGCCTCTTTCGCCTTCCGAACCGTTATTCGATGCCTTGTCGTTTTCTGATTGAAACTCGTCAAGCGTGGCGGTTAGCTCCTGTTCGGCTCCGTTTCTGACCACGGTCAATTTAATAGGATTTCCCGGCAGTGTTCCGGCAACCTTGTTACGGAGCGTGTTGCCGTCGTCGATCTTATCGCCGTTGATGGCAATAATAATATCGCCGCGTTTGACTCCGGCTTTATCGGCAGAACCGCCGGCTTTAACATTGCTGACCAAAACTCCTTTCGCTTCCTTCAGGTCGAGAGCTTTCGCCGTAGCTTCCGTGATGTTCTGGATATTGACCCCGAGGAAACCTCGGCGAACCTTGCCGTGTTCGATAAGTTGATCCATCACGGATTTTGCCATATTCGACGGAATCGAAAACCCGATGCCGATATTTCCGCCCGAAGGAGAAAGAATTTGCGAATTGATGCCGATCAGTTCGCCTTGCAGATTTACCAGTGCGCCGCCCGAATTTCCGCGATTGATCGCCGCGTCGGTTTGCAGAAAATCTTCATAACTGCCGTCGCTCAAACCCGTTCGGCGACCTTTTGCCGAAATGATGCCCTGCGTTACGGTCTGACCGATGCCGAGCGGATTGCCGATCGCCAATACAATATCGCCGATACGAACGTTGTCCGAATTTCCGAGATTCAAAAAGGGAAGATTTTGCTGACCTTCGAGCTTTAAAACGGCGAGATCGCTCGGTTTGTCCGAGCCGACCAATTTAGCTTCAAAGGTTTTGTTGTCGCTCATAAACACGGTGATTTTATCCGCGCCTTCGACCACGTGGTTGTTGGTTAAAATAGTGCCGTCCGCGCTGACGATCACGCCCGAACCGAGCCCGCGTTCGACTTGCGGTCTTTGATTCTGACGCGGTGTTTGAAATTGTCTGAAGAAATCATCATCGTTGAAAGGAAGTTGTTGCTGTTGGGCTTGCGTTTTGATCTGGGATTCGATACGGACAACTGCCGGAGAAGTTTTTTCAACCACATCGGCATAAGATGTTCTCACGCCGTCAACCACGATCGGCGCACTCGGCGCGGGCGGCGGCGGTTGAATAGTCGTCTGTTCGCCCGTTAGAAGGTTCGATTTGCAACCCGAGAAAACCGCAAGCGAACCCAAAATTAATAAAACCGAAAAAAATCTAATTCTCATTTTTATTTCTCCAACTAAATCACTAGATTAAGTTTTTTACATTCTATTCCATTTTAAAATGACAATGTAATTACGTTTTGAATTTTCGCAAGTTCCGAAAAATATGTAAATTTTTTCACAAATAAGAAAAATCACAACCTGCCGATAATTTTCGGCGAATCTTCTTTGAAAATATACGAAAGAACTTTGTAAATCAGCTTCGCGCACAAGAAAGCCGGCGCAGTTTGTCCTTCGACGTGCGAAAATTCGACCAAATCCATCCCGACGATTCTTTTCCTTTCGGCGACAGTCTTAATCAATTCCAAAACTTCATACCAATCCAAACCGCCCGGCTCCGGCGTTCCTGTGGTCGGCATTATCGACGGATCAAGCCCGTCTATATCGATAGTTAAATAAACGTTTTCGGTCAGACAATTGACCGCCGGTTCGATCCACTCGGAATTTCTGACAATGTCCTTTGCCCAAAATATTTTCGTCGGCAAACCGCTTGCGAGCGAGCGCATTTCATCGGCTGAGATCGAGCGAATCCCGATCTGGACGGACGGGATTCGCAAATCTTTAACGACCCGCGCCATCACCGAAGCGTGCGAATGTTTCGTTCCGTCGTATTCGTCGCGCAGATCGGCGTGGGCATCGATCTGCAAAACGCTTAAATTATGAAATTTTTCGGAATGTGCCTGAATTATCGGAGCGGAAATCGAATGTTCGCCGCCGATGGTGCAGAGAAATTTATGTGTTTTCAGCAGCGATTTTGAATGTTCGTAAAGCTCATTCATCATCTTTTCGGGCGTTTCGCGCGGGGTAAAATCCGCTAATGTATTGATGCCGAGCCTGAAAACTTCGGTGTCGGTTTCCTCGTCGTAAAGTTCGAGATTGCGCGAAGCGTCGATGATCGCCGCCGCGCCTTTTCCCGTTCCCGTTCCGTAAGAAACGGTTCCTTCGTAGGAAACGGGCAAAACCAAAATTTCCGATGAATCGAAATCGGAATGAATCGGTTCGGAGATTCCCCCGAAGTTCATCGGCAGATTTGCTGATTCGCTCATAAAACTCGATGAAAATCAAAAGCCGGGAACTAACTTCAGCAGTTTTCTCCCGACTTTTGAAATAAAATCACGAACAATTTACGGAACATCAACGCCCAAATCTTTGCCCGCAAAACTGAAATTCGGACGTTTGCGTCCTTTCATAAATTTCGCGGCGGTTTGCGAAAGTGCCGTAATCAGCATCGGCAGAGCGATCGACGGGTCGGACGGAACGAAGGCGGTCGTTGCGCCTTTCAAAAGTTTGCCGAAAACCTGGGTATGATTGCCGCCGAACGAAGGCGTTCTGATGTCGAGCGGAACCGAATCGGTCGTGATCGAAACCGCGTATTTGTGCCCGCGAACGTTGGTGCGGGTGATATATGACGAAATTTCCGACATATTGACCATATTCTGACTGCAAACACTGCCCAGCGTAATAATGCCCGAATTTCTTGTGCGTTGGGCGATCTGCATCATTTCCATCGTATCCTGCGTAATGTCGAAATTGAACTGATTTTTCTTTTCAAAACGGCTTCTGGCGATGCCGACCGAAAGCTCTGTGCTCAAAACATCGGGACAGAAAACGGGAACGCGCGATTTAAACGCGGCGGTTAAGATTCCGTCTTCGTGGGCGATCTCGGCGAGTTCGCGTCCGAGCAGGTGCAAAAATTCACGAACCGAATATGAACGCGTCAATTCTAATTGATTGATAACGCTTCCGATCCATTCGTCGGCTTCGCGGTATTCTTCGTGATTGGCGAGCATATCGCCGATGCGGGCAACTTCCGCGCCTTCCAATTCTTCATCGTCCATACTCGGATGCGCCTGGTAATGATTGCGTCCGAGCGTTTCGTGAATGTCGTGGAAAATGACCGAACCCGACAAAACGAGCACGTCAACGAATCTGTTTTTGATTACATAAGCCAAAAGGCGGCGCATTCCAGAAGGAATCAGATTTCCCGATCCGCATAAGTAGATCGTCGAATTATCGTCAAGCATATCGAGCCAGATGCGATGTGCTTCCGCCAATTGTTTTGCGCCGAATCCGGCTCCTTCCATCTTTTCCAACAAACCCGCGACCGAACGGTCACGATCGACCGGAATCGGTCGGGTCGGAACAGTTAAAAATTTTGAAGCCTTTGTTTTCTTTTGAGCTGTCATAAATTCTCCGTATAAAATAATTTTGTATTAAAAATTGTAAATGCCTTTAATCTTCTGAACTTCCGTTCGGCGAAAGATATGTATAGCTTTCACTTTGATTTTCGTAAAACTCGATCAATTGATTGCCGACCTTTGTCGAAAGTTCGCCGTCTTTAATTTTTTTCATCACGCGGCGGCGAAATTGATCGTGCAGTTGAACTGCGTCGAAACGTGCACTCGACAAAGATTCGCCGAGCGTCGCGCCGTAAATAACTTTTTTGATAATATGCCCGTCTTCGCCGATGTGGATATGCGCTTCGTGCGGAACTCCGAAAAGATTATGGTTGTTTCCCATTACTTCCTGATACGCACCGACCAGCATCATCGCCAGATAATACGGTTCATTCTTGACTAATTTATGGAGTTCCAAAACGGGTTTGACATCGTGCAAGTCAACGAATTTGTCAACGATACCGTCCGAATCGCAGGTTACATCGCACAGCGTAGCATATTCCGTCGGTTTTTTGTTCAATTTATGTATCGGAATGATCGGAAAAAGTTGCTCCAACGCCCAATTGTCGGGCATCGAGCGAAAAACCGAAAAATTCGCCAGATATTTTGCGCACATCAATTGACGCAGATCGTTGAATTCTTCCGAAACATATTTTTTCTGCTGGGCAAAAAAATCAGCCCTTTCGCAAATATCCCAAAAAAGCACTTCGCCTTTACCGCGATCTTCGAGCGAAATTAAGCCGAGATTGAACATCGTGAAAAGTTCGTCACGGTTTTCGAGCGCGTCGTGGTAATATTCGCGGTAATTTTTCCCGTTGATGGTTTCACGCAGATCGTGCAGTTCGCGGACGACTTGCGGATCGTCATTGTCAACGACCATCGGCGTAATGTCTTCGACGACAGTTTCTATTTCATCTAAAACATTCGTCACCAAAATCGCGTGATAAGCCGAAAGATAGCGTCCAGATTCCTGAATGATCGTCGGATGCGGAACATTCTCATCGTCGCAAACCGTTTTGATAACGTAAATTACGTCGTTTGCAAACTCGCGCGCATTGTAGTTTGCCGAAGATTCAAAAGACGTGCGCGAACCGTCGTAATCGACTGCCATTCCGCCGCCGACATCGAGAAATTCGATCGGAATTCCCATTTGATGAATTTTCGCGTAAGTTCGTGCCGCTTCCTTCATCGCATTTTTGATGCGTTTGATGTCGGTCAATTGCGAGCCGATGTGAAAATGAAGAAGTTTCAGCATATCGGTTCTTCCGGCTTCGTTTAAACGGCGGATAACTTCGAGAATCTCGGTCGTCGTCAATCCGAATTTAGCCGCTTCACCGCCGGATTTTTCCCATTTTCCCGAACCTTTCGAGTAAAGTTTGACGCGCACGCCGACCATCGGAAGCTTGGCATCGGGATTTTCGGTAACAACTTCTTCGGCGATCTTCAAAGTGTGGTCGAGCTCGCTGAGTTTTTCGATTACGATGACGACGTTTTTTCCCGCCTGCGCTCCGGCAAAAGCGAGCTCGACGAATTCACGATCCTTAAATCCGTTCAAAACGAGCAAACTGTCGTCGGCTTGGTCGAGCGCGACCGCCGCGTAAAGTTCGGCTTTGGAACCTGCCTCCAAACCGAAATTGTAACGCGAACCTTCGCGCAGATATTCTTCGAGCACCGCGCGATTCTGGTTGACCTTCATCGGATAGACGCAAAGATGCCCGCCCTGATAATCAAATTCCTTGATCGATTTTTTGAAAGCGGTTTGAAGTTTTCTGATCTGACCAAATAGAAGTTGCGGGAAACGCAATAAAATCGGGGTGTGAATACCTCTTTTGCTCAAATCGTCAATAATTTCTTTTACATCGGCGGTTAGGTTTTCGTTTTCTGGAGATTTAACAATCAAATTTCCTTTGCGGTTGACCCCGAAATAATCTGCTCCCCAATTTCCAATTCCGTATGTTTCAATAGTTTGCTCTATAACTGCGCTCAATTTACGTGGCTCCAACGAAGAAGTTCGGATTTCTAACTTTCAAGATAAAAATTTATAGCTTAATAGAAATTTAGCAAAAAACAAAAACCATAACAACAACTATTTTTGCCAAGCTATTGAAAATCCATCCTATTGGAAGAAAAAAAATGGCATAAGCGTTGCTATAGAAAAAACGGGAAAAGTTGAAATAGACTGAAAATATATAAGAAAACTCAATAAACTTCGCGCTTTTGTAGTAAAAACTTTGATAATTATGCCGTAACTTGTCAAAAAATAAGTGACAAAAAATGGCATAAAAATATTCACGAAAAAATGTGAGGATAATTTTATGAAAAAAACTAGTCAAAACGGATTTTCATTGTTAGAATTGTTAGTGGTTATGGTCATTATCGGCATTATCGCCGTTGTTGGCACACCGTATTTCCAAAGAGCAGTTGAATCAGCCGAAAACGGCAACTCATTTTCACTGATGCGCTCAATTTCAACTGCGCAAATGACTTATTACTCACAACATCGACGTTATGCGTTATTGAAAGAATTAAATTCCGATCAAAAAGGTGTTTTCGGAACGACTCAGGGTGAAATAGTCAGACACGGCAAATTCAGACTTGAAATGACACCTACCGTTCCGTCCGACGAAGAATTAAAAACCACCTATGAAATTACTGCCACCCGCAGTTATGGTGACATTCCTTATCTGATTACTGTCAATCAAAGCGGCAAAATCACTCAAGTATTGCCTTAATCATTTTCAATTACAAATCTGTTCTCCATTGCTCCGGTGAATAAATATGAATATTTTTGAAGATTTAATCGAAGAATTAAAAGAAGAAAACCTACTCGAAAATACGCCCGTTGCCGATAAACAGGCACCAAAACCGCCGAAACAGGATAAAGTGGAAACTTTTCCCGTTGAGGCGGCTGATTTTATTTTGGATGAAGAACCGCAAACTTTTGCGGGACAAACAGATCACGAGGAATTTGTGGGTGCCGAAACAAATTCGCCGATGTTTGAAGTCGCTTCTTCAGATATTATTACCGGTTTTGAAGAAAGCGAAACGATTAACGCTTCATTACACAACGAGCAGACGGAAGCGATGCCGCCCGATTCTTTTGAAACAAGTCGCGAATTTGCGGCAGAAAGTGACGCTTTCGAGTTTACGCCGAATGACGATCTTCAGGAAACGGATTTTTCGGAACATCAAACCCCGTTTCAGCAACAGGAACATTTTTACCAACCTGCCGAAGCCGCCAAACCCGTCAGCGAAAAGGAATTCTATCGGAAAAGAGCGATGGAGGAAGTTTCGGGTTTGCAGATGGTCGAGCACGTGATTTCCGGCGTTGAGCGCGAACAAATGAAAGTCGCGCCGAAACCGTATGACGATCTGGGCGTGAAAAAAGCTCTGCATATGTTCATACAGGTAGTTGAGGACGTTGATTCGCCCGAACACGCACAGACCGAATATCAGCTAATGCAGGAAACTCAAAACTGGTGTTCCGCACTTTCGCACCGCGACAGGCGAATTTCCGTGGCGCATCTGCGCCGCTATTGCGAAACGACGCGTCCGGTTCTCAGTTCACAGGCGTTGCTCGCTTTAGCCAGATTTTATCGCAACCTGCCTTACACCGAATCTGTCCGAAGCAAATTCGATCTCGTTATTACAAAGCTTTTTTCCCGCGAACTCGGCAAGGAACGCCGCGAGCTCGTCTTTACAAAGGACGAGATGACCAAACATCTCAAAGACCTTTACGCCGAATGGGAAAGTATTCAACTTTATCCCGAAGACGAAAAATGCCCTGAAATTGTCCAGGCAATTATGAAATTCAAGGATTTCATAAACGAGGCGGAAAAAGCACTGAATTTTGACGAGTTGGTGGCAAATGATTTCTTTAATCGGTTGAGACTTTACAAGGAAAGCACCAACGAACTGTTTTTTGCTCCATCCGTTGCCGTTGCCGCCATCGAATGCAATATTCACATCGGAAATCAATACGTCGAACTCATTGAACGGGAAAGAAGAAAGGCTAATTCGGACACTTTGCAGGATAAATACGGGTTTTTGCACGATCAGGCTATTTCCGACGCAACCAGCAAAACCTTACAACTCGTTGAACTTTTAAGAGAAATTAATGCCGAAGAAAAGGAAAACGAGGACGACGGCGAAGACAAAACGATTCTCATCAGCGCAGAAAGTTTGAAGGCTTTACAAACAGAGCTTGCCTTACAAAAAGAAAAAGCACCGCATCCTTTAGCCATCAACAAATGGCTGGCGATACTTCTGGTTCTAGTTTGTCTGGTTTGCGGAAGTTTGTATGTTTGGGTTGAATATTTTTCAACTCAAAATATCACTTCCGAAGGAGTCAAAAAAGTAAACGTTCAGGATTCGTATTACAAGGAATATTTCCAAACTGCCAGAATCTCCGAGGAAACTTACTATGCCGTAGCAACGCCGGCGTGGGATTTGCTCGATCTGGAAAAACGCGAAGAAATCCTGAAAAATATTCTCAATGAAGGTCAAACGAAAGGTTATCGAAAAATACAGATTCTCGATAAAAAAGGCAGAACCGTCGGGCAGGGTAATGCCAACGGTGTGACGATTCAAACCGCGCCGGAGTAAACACAAAACGCGGAAAATTCAAAAACTAAAGAGCAGAGAAGCAATTGATTAAAGCATCCCTGCTTTTTTTACGTAAAAAGCCAAATATTACAAAATTGTAGGAATAAGATGCAGAAAAAGAAAAAAAATTGAATAGTAACGATTTTCAGTTCTCCGGCTTTAAAGTTACGAAAAAGTAATGTAGAATTTTTCAGTAATTGCTTTGAAAAGCAATTACGTCAATATTTAACACAATAACTTATAAAGCCAATTTAGGAGTTTAGATGAACGCTAAAAATGTTTTGAATTACGCTGCGGATCAAGGCGCGCGCTTTGTTTCCGTGCGTTTTACGGATTTGCCCGGTGCCTGGCACCATCTTACATATCCGATCGAACAATTAACAGAAGACAGTTTTGAAGAAGGTTTCGGTTTTGACGCATCCAGTCTGCGCGGTTGGGCGGCAATTAATGAATCGGATATGTTGCTCGTGCCCGATCCGTCGCGTTGCTGGGTTGACCCGTTTGCGGATGAAACGACAATCTGTTTAATCGCAAATGTGGTTGACCCGATCACGAAGGAAGGCTACGGGCTCGATCCGCGCTCGGTTGCGATTCGTGCGGAAAGCTACCTGAAATTTACCGGAGTTGCCGACACGTGCTTTGTCGGACCCGAAGCGGAATTCTTCGTTTTCGATGAAGTTAATTATCACAATGAGCAGAATTCAGCCGGATTTTCGGTAAACAGCGAAGAAGGACACTGGAACAGCAGGCGAAAAGGCGATGCGGTTTCACCGAATTTCGGTTATCACATTCGCCCGAAGGAAGGCTATGTTCCGGTCGCTCCGATGGACACTTTGATCGATTTTCGCAATGCTGTTTCGCTGATTCTGGCGGATGTTGGCATACACGTCGAATGTCATCATCACGAAGTTGCGACCGCCGGACAATGTGAGATCGACTTTAAATTCTCGAATCTTCTGCATACTGCCGATAACGTGATGCTGTTCAAAAATGTCGTCAAAAACACGGCGTTTGCACACGGAAAAACGGCAACGTTTATGCCGAAACCGATCTACGGCGACAACGGTTCGGGAATGCACTGTCACCAATCGCTTTGGAAAGACGGTTCGCCGCTTTTTGCGGGCGATCAATACGCCGGACTTTCGGAAATGGCGAAACATTACATCGGCGGACTTCTGAAACACGCTCCGGCACTGGTCGCTTTTGCGGCTCCGACGACGAACAGCTACAAACGGCTCGTTCCGGGCTTTGAAGCTCCCGTAAATCTGGCATATTCGGCAAGAAACCGTTCGGCGGCGGTTCGCATTCCGATGTTTTCAAGCTCGCCGAAAGCAAAACGTCTGGAATTTCGTCCGCCCGACCCGTCGTGCAATCCGTATCTGACTTTTGCGGCTTTACTGCTCGCAGGGCTTGACGGTATACAAAACCAGATCGATCCGGGCGCGCCGCTCGATAAGGACATTTATGATCTTCCGCCCGAAGAATTGGCAAGCGTTCCGTCACTGCCGGGAAGTCTGGAAGAAGCGTTGGACGCTTTGGAAAAAGATCACGAATTTCTGCTGAAAGGCGACGTGTTCACGACTCAAATGATCGAACGCTGGATCAGCTACAAACGCGAAAAAGAAGTTACACCGCTACGTCTGCGTCCGCACCCGCTCGAATTTTCGATGTATTACGACATCTAAAATTCATCTTTCATTTGTAAATAGAAAAAGACCGAACCTTTTCGGTCTTTTTCTATTTTTTGTGTTTTACGTTCATTTAAGTGTATGAACTGAGAAAATCCAATTTTGTTACATCCGCGCCGAGTGTGACCGTCTTACGTATTCGGAAAAAACTGGTTAAAAACAAACAGTTTTCCGTTAGAATCTATTTATTTGTAGGAAATTTATGATTTGGATATAAGATAGGTGAAATGTGAATTCGCTAAATATACAACCAAAACTCGCCCTTTTCCACGATCCTTAAGTTTCTGAACGGAAAAATAAAAAAGATATTGCATAAAAATAAGAAACTGATTCAGCAAACGAAAGTGTAAAGATTAAGAATGATTTTTTATGAAGAAAAATTATTGGAAACAGAGATTTTGCAAGTCGGCAAATTTCAGGTTTCAGTTTAATCGGGTATGATGATAATTTGATTTATCGCACTTTTCAGGAGTTTTAATTAATGAAAAAATTCATAACTTGTTCGATTTTTTTCTCTTTATTTATTTTTGCGGGCTGTTCTTCAAAGAGTTCGGAAACGAACTCGGCGAGCTCGAACACCGTCACGGCAAATTCTTCGGTTGCGTCGGCAACGAATAACGCACAGTCGAACCCGTCGTCGTCAATCACTTCGAGCGGACCGACGCAGGTCGTTCAAAATGTCGATCCGAACGCCTTTAATGCAAAACCCGAGTCAAATGTGAAGATCGTGACCGTCGATCCGAAGCAGGACAAGAACACGTCGGGCATTTACGGCAGACCTGCACCCGATAAATCGACGTTCAAGACAACAATGGATGCAAAGGGAATCGCCACGGAAACCCGAACTTTTATTGACAATCCTTATCTCATCAAGGTCGAACGCATTTCCACGATTCCGAACAAAAAGATAAAAATATACCTGAAAAACGGAAAAGTCGTCGAGGTCGGGGAAGACAAACTGCCCACCTTTGCCGTGACCGCGCCGGGAACGATCCTCGAAGCCGCCGGAGTTGACTTGAAGAAACTGGCTGAACAAAATCAAACGGCGACGGATAATCCGGGCAAAAAGCAGTAATTGCCGAATTTGCGTAAGCCGTCCGTTGCGGTTTAACGTAAGTTGAAAAAATTGAGTTATAATCGATCTTGTTATGGAAAAATTCAGCATAATTTGTCCCTGTTGTGAAGCGACGCTGACCATCGATGCAAAGACCGGCGCGTTGTTGGCGCACGAGGAAAAAAAGAAAGTTCTCGGTTCGTTTGAAGATTTAAAAGGCGAATTAAGTAAACAGAAGGATTTACGCGAACAAATCTTCGCGCAGGAAATGTCGTCGATGAAAGACCGCGAAAGATTGCTCGAAGAAAAGTTCAAAGAAGCGATGAAACGCGCTGACGAAGTGAAGGATGAACCTTACAGAAATCCTCTCGATTTTGATTAGTTGTCGTGGAAAGACCGTCGATATATTGCCAAAACTGCCGAAAAGTCAACAGTTTGCGCGACACGCATTGCCAGGAGTGCGGAACGCGGCTGTTGATCGTCGTTTTCCCGAATTCGCTTCAATACGACACGAATCAAGTGCCGTCTTTCTACGAAGATCATTTGCTGGAAAGAGTTACTTTTCTTGAACTGCGTCTGGCGCAGGTTTTGGAAAAACTGCAAATGACCTACGAGCTGTTTTCCGGCGAAACCGAAGAATTCAAGAAGGATCACATTATGATTCAGGCATTTCTAAAAACGCTCGATGAGTTTGATCCGCAATTATCGGAACGTTTCAAGCAAAATCAGCGGCAGATTTATAAAAACAGTCAGAGAAAAATAGTCGATGCCGGGCGGAAAAAGCAGTTGTTCGATGAGATCGTCGCCGAACATACGAATCCGAATGCCGAACTTTTCAAACATATTTTGAATCACGGCGTTAAGCTGTTGGAGGAAGACGAAAAGCAAGCTTTTCAAATGCTCGAACGCGCCGCGCTCTTGTCGCCGCAAAACGTTTCGCTTTACGTTTTTATCGCAGAAAAGCTTTTCAACGCGGATAAATTCAGCGATGCGAAAAAATATCTCGAAAGAATCTTTCAGCATTCGCCGACAAATTCAAAGATATTAATGCTTTTGGGCGCGATTTACGCCGATGAAGGCGACGGAGAAAGAGCACGTCGATTGTTGAGCGTTCTGGCAAATTCCGAAAAAACGGCGCGTTTAGTTGACTACGTTTGGGGAATGCTGGCGGCGCAGGAAAAAAACTGGACGGAAAGCATTGCCGCCTTCAAGGAAGCCGACCGGAAAAATGAATTGCCCGAACTCCAGTATTTGATCGGTTGTGCGTATTTCCAGTTAAAAAATTATCAGTCAGCCTTGAGTTTTCTGAAAAATGCCGTCGAGATCGATGAAAATTATCCCGACGCTTGGTTTATGAAAAGTGTTGTTTACAGAAAACTGGGCGAAACTTCGGCTGAAAGTTCGGCATTTGAAAAGGCAAAAAAATATGCCAGTGCGGGCGGGCAATCGCTTGAATATTTGAAGGGAAAACGTCAGCCCGAATTTGAAGACGCACTGCCGTTTGTAAATTTTCATAACAAGGAAAAGCGTATTTTGATAAACAGTTCATTGCGCCTGACCGGATTTTTTCGTGAACTCGTCAATCAAATTTTGGAAGATTAAAAATTATGTCCGAACCACAAAAAGCATTTTCGGAAATGACAAAAGCAAAAGACAAAATAATCGTTCCGCTCGATGTCGAAACCGCCGGCGAAGCGCGAAAAATAATTGACGAGATCGGCAACGAGGTCGGCGCATACAAGATCGGCTTACAGCTTTTTACTTCGGCAGGTGCGGGATTTGTGCGCGAAGTCGTCGCTTCGGGCGTGAAACTTTTTCTCGACGTGAAATTTCACGACATACCGAATACGGTCGCCAAAGCATCTATTGAAGTTGCGCGGCTCGGCGTTTGGATGTTTAATTTGCACGCCCTCGGCGGCAGTGAGATGATGCGCCGGACGCTCGAAGAAGTTGCGGAGTTTTGCGAAAAGGAAAAGCTTCAAAGACCGAAAATAATTGCTGTAACCGTTTTGACGAGTTCAACTGACGAAACTCTGGCGGAAACGGGAATCGGCGGAAAAGTAAACGAGCAAGTTTTGAATTTGGCTGAACTTACGGCAAAATGTGGGTTGGACGGCGTGGTTGCTTCGCCGCTTGAAACCGCATTGATTAGAGAAAACATCGAAAATAAGGAATTTTTGATCGTTACGCCGGGAATTCGTCCAAGTTTTGCAACGAACGACGATCAGAAACGTGTAATGACTCCGAAAGAAGCGGTCGAAAGCGGTTCGGATTATCTCGTCATCGGCAGACCGATCACGAAAGCCCAGGACAAATTAGCTGCCGTCAAGCGCATCTTAGCCGAAATCGAAGAATAAAAAGATAATATTTACTTTTAATGAGCGAACAAAAACTTCTATTTACAGGACTTCACAGAAAATTTTACAAACTAAAAATCTTGATCGGCTTTTTAGTTTTATCGTGTGCGTTTTTTGCATTCGGCTCACAATTTCACTTCGTTTCAGCCCAAAATCCGACCGTTAAACCGCCCGCAACCCAAAATCTTTTCAAAGTCGGCGAAAGAATCACCTACAACATTTCGTTCGGAAAGTTCGACAATATCGGTTACGCCGAAATGTTTGTCGTTTCAAGCGGGAAGCTCGGCAATAAGGACGCGGTCGAGCTTCGTTCAAAGATCAAAACCAACAATCTGGTCAGTGCGGCTTTTTACGAAATTGACGAAACGCGGGTGACTTACGCATCGGCGGAAACGGGAATGCCGCTCTATGCGAAATATATCGAAAATTCGAGTGTTCTCCCGAAGGAAACGGTTAAAAATTATTTGATCAACCCGACATCCGATCACGATCTGCTTTCGATTATTTATCAGATCAGGCGGGCGGGCGGAAACGGGAGTTTCAATTTCGCCGAAGATGAGAGAATTTTTAATTTCAACCTTGTCACAAGCGGAGTCGAAAAGGTCAAAACCGACGGCGGCGAGTTTGAAACCAACGTTGCGATTGTGCAAAGTCAATATTTGATCGAAAAGGGACTCAAGGATTTAAGGATAAATTTCACCTCGGATGAAAACAAAGTTCCGGTTCTGATTCGATTTAAAACCGACAAGGGCGAATTTCGAGCAAGTCTGGCGAGCTTACAGGTGATTGAACCCGAAGGCGAAACTCTACCGACTCCGACACCGATTCAAACGCCGCGTCCGCAAGTAACGCCGAAACCGATTCCGACTCCTGTTCCGTATCAGGATAACCAACCTTTGCTCAGGGAATTGCCTTTTGAACTTGGAGAAATACTTGATTATCAAATCACGCAAAACAACCAGAATATCGGCATTTTCAGGCTTCAGGCAAAGGAAAGAAAACAGTTTCAGGGACAAGACAGTTTGTTTTTGACCGCCGTTGTTACAAGTTCGCAGGGAAATGCGATCTTTAAAGTGAATGACGGAATTATTGCTAACGTAAACCCCGATACGCTTGCGCCGCAACAGATCGAAGTCAAATTTACCGGGAGTTTGAGCAGTTTCAATCAAACTACACAATTCGATCAGCGAACGGGTTTCATAACGCTGAACGGCACGAATCGGATGGAATCTCCGGTCGGAACGCATAGTCTGCTTTCGTTGATCTATGCCGTTCGTTCCTTTAATCTGAAACCGAGCAAAGACCCGAATAATCCCGTAAACGACACACGCGTTGCCGTATTTTGGGATAAACAACCTTATATTTTCATTCTCCGACCTTCAAATGCGGAGATCATCAATCTGCGCGGCGAAAAGGTTTCGGCACAGCTCGTCACGGTCGTCACGGGAAATCAGCAACTCGATATGCAGGGAATCCGTCTATGGCTCGGAAACGACGATAAACGTTTGCCCTTGAGATTTTCCATCGGAACTTTCCAAGCCGATCTCATCACCGAAGCGCAAGTCAAACCTTAACGATTGATAAGTTTTTCTAACGCAGGAAAACAACGGCTTTTATTGAAATGAAATTGAAAGTTATTTTCAATTAGGATAGTATCTAAATTGGCAGACCTGCCGTAAAGAATATGAATCTGGCGAAATTATCCATAGGAAAGGAAGCGAAGGTAATAAAGATCAACGGTAACAGCGCAATCACCAGGCGTTTGATGGAAATGGGCGTAATTCCGGGAGTTTCGATCAAAGTTATTAAAACGGCACCTTTCGGCGATCCGATCGAAGTTCGTGTGCGCGGTTACAGCCTGGCAATGCGGAGAAACGAAGCCGAAACGATCGAAGTCAGCGAATGAAAACCGAAAAACAAATTACCAAAACTCCCACGTCAAAAAAGGAAATAACGATTGCGATTGCGGGAAATCCGAATGCGGGAAAGACGACGCTTTTCAACGTTCTGACCGGATTGCGCCAGAAAATCGCCAATTATCCGGGCGTGACGGTCGAACGTAAGGAAGGAATCTGGAAACTGGAAGGCGAAAGTCTGCAATTGATCGATCTTCCCGGACTTTACAGCCTCGACGTGACATCGCTCGACGAGCAAATCGCCTGCGACGTTTTGACGGGAAAAGTCCCGAACCTCCCGCAACCCGATGCCGTGATTGCGGTTGTTGACGCGACTAATCTCGAAAGAAATCTTTATCTCGTCACACAGATTCTCGAATTTAGAATTCCGGTCGTCGTCGCCTTAACGATGATGGATTCGGCTGAGAAACAAAGTTTGCAGATCGATGCGAAAAAGATGTCCGAACTTTTACAAGTTCCGGTCATTCCGGTTATCGCGTCACAAAAACAGGGAATTCAGGAATTATCGTCAGCCGTTATGAAGGCGGCAAAAACGGAAACTCTGCCGCATATTCCGTGGCTTGCAGATTCCGAATACATTCTGGAAGATGACGAAATTCACCTGAGTTTATCGGACGACGCGGCGGCAAACAAGAAAATTTTTGCGCGGTATAATTTTATTTCCGAGGTTTATCAGGAAAGCGTCAAGCAACTTAACACGGTTGAAAGAAACGTTTCGGAGAAGATCGACGGATTTTTAACACATAAATTTTTCGGTTTGATTATTTTGGTCGGTATTCTTTTGCTGGTTTTCCAGACGATCTTTTCGTGGGCGAGCTTACCGATGGATTTACTGGAAAACGCTTTCGGCGCGCTCGGCGATTTCGTTAGAACGACCTTGCCCGAAGGAATGCTCAACGATCTGATCGTGGACGGCATTATTGCCGGAGTCGGCGGGGTTCTGGTATTTCTGCCGCAGATTTTACTGCTTTTCCTGTTTCTTTCGATCTTGGAAGACACGGGATATATGGCGCGGGCGGCTTTTCTGCTCGACAAATTGATGTCGCGTTTCGGGCTTCACGGCAAAGCGTTTTTGCCGCTTCTTTCGAGTTTTGCCTGTGCGATTCCGGGAATTATGGCGACGCGGACGATCGAAAATCCGAAAGACCGTCTGGCGACGATTATGATCGCGCCGTTTATGAGTTGTTCGGCGCGGTTGCCCGTTTACTCTTTAATGATCGCGACGTTTTTTGCAGGACAATCGTTTTTCGGTTTTATTTCGGTCGGTGCGGTTTTGATGCTGGCGATGTATGCTTTCGGGGTTTTGACCGCGATCATCGCCGCTTTCATTATGAAGCGCACGATCCTGAAATCGCCGCCGCCGCCGTTCGTAATGGAACTTCCGCCGTATCGTCTGCCGAATCTTCGCACGGTCTTTCAAAATATGCTGACGCGCGCCGGACTTTTTCTGAAACGCGCCGGAACGGTGATTTTGGCAATTTCGATCATTCTCTGGGCGATCACATATTTTCCGCGCACGGCGAACACGGAAGTTTTAATGGCAAACGATGCGAACGGCAATCCGCCGAGCGTTGAAGAAATTCAAAAAGCGAACGAGGATTTTCGGCAAAGCGAACAGATCAAAAACAGTTATGCGGGAAGGATCGGGCACGTAATCGAACCCGTGATTCAGCCGCTCGGTTTCGATTGGAAGATCGGTGTGGCATTGATCGCGAGTTTTGCGGCGCGTGAAGTTCTGGTTTCGACATTGAGCATTATTTACAACGTCGGAAAAGACGAAAACGAAGAATCGGAAACGCTGATCTCCGCGATCAAAGATGCGAAAAAGGAAGACGGAACGCCCGTTTGGACACCTTTGACTGCGCTGACGCTGATGGTTTTCTTTGTGTTGGCAATGCAGTGTATGTCAACGGTCGCGGTCGTCAGGCGCGAAACGAATTCGTGGGCTTGGACGCTGTTTATGGTCGGTTATATGACAATTTTGGCATATATCGCGGCTTTTCTGACCTATCAGGGCGGGAAGTTTTTGGGATTCGGATGATGGGACTCAAGAATTTAAGATTTAAGATTCAGGATAAAACAACTTTAACTTGAATTTACCGCTCAATCTGAAGTTAATCTTAAATCTTGAATTTTGAATCTTAAATTTTTAGTTATGGAAACACAAACGATCATCGCGGCGATCATTATTCTGGCGGCGTTGCTTTATGTCGGGTCGATGCTTTTGAAAAGAGTGAAGTCATTTTCGCCGAAAAAGGCTTGCGGGAACGAGTGCGGTTGCGAAGCGAAAACAAAAAATTAATAATTGAAATTTGAGCAATAACGATCAAATTTTCACGGAAGGCGTGCGTTCGATGTTTTTTTCGACGCTCGCTTTTTCTTTGGCAAATGTTTTCGTCAAACAGGTTTCGCATCTGCCGACAATGGAGATAGTCTTTTTTCGCTGTCTGTTCGGCGTGATGTTCTGTTATTACGGTTTGCGGAAAGCGAACGCCGATTGGAAAGGCTCGAACCGCACAATGTTACTCTTGCGCGGACTTTTCGGCACGTCCGCGCTTTATTTTTTCTTTCTGACGGTGCAGAATATTCCGCTCGCTTCGGCGCAGACGATCCAGTATCTTTCGCCGATCTTTACGACGATCATCGCGATATTTCTGCTCAAGGAAAAGGTCAAGCTTCTGCAATGGTTTTTCTACGCGATCGCGTTTGCGGGCGTTGTTTTTATCGAACAATTCGACACGCGCATTTCGCTTTATTATCTTTTTCTCGGCATTTTGTCGGCGTTCGGTTCGGGAATGGCGTATAATCTCGTCCGCAGTTTGCGGGAACGCGAACATCCTCTGACGGTCGTTTTTCATTTTCAACTGGTCGGGATGGTCGCGGGATTTTTGTTTACGATCTTTAACTGGAAAACGCCTGTCGGTTTGGATTGGGTTTATCTTTTTTTGATCGGCGTGGCTTCGCAGGTCGGGCAGATATTTTTGACGAATGCACTGCAAAAAGAAAAAGCGGCGAGCGTGGCGATCATCAATTATTCGGGGTTGCTTTACGGTTTGGGTTTCGGTTGGTTCGTGTTCGGCGAACCGCAATCCTTCGAGTCTTTGCTCGGAATGTTATTGGTTGTTGCAGGCGTGGTTTCGAGCGTGATTTACAGCCGCCGACAGCGCGAGATCGAAAAGATCGAAGCGTCGGTCGCATAAAAAATGAAGAGAAAAAATATTCATCGCGCTACGTTTATTCTGGCGGGAATTTATAATATTTGCTGGGGGTTGTGGGTGAGCATCGATCCGAACTGGCTTTTTCGGTTCGCGCAGATGGAACTGCCGAATTATCCCGAAATTTTCGTTTGCGTCGGAATGGTCGTCGGGCTTTACGGTATAGTTTATCTGGAAATTGCACGGAAACCCGAACGCGGCTTTATACTTGCATTAGTCGGTTTCGTCGGAAAAGTTTTAGGTCCGATCGGAATTTTTTATTACATTTATCTTGGCAAATGGACGTTTTCGGCTTTGATTATGAATCTGACCAACGATTTTATCTGGCTGTTGCCGTTTGCCTTGTATTTATTTGATGCGTTTCCTTTTTTTAAGAAGGATTTGAAGGGAGAATTATGAACAAGCAGGAAGAAATCAAACAAATTTTGGACGAATGCAAAACGATTGCCGTCGTCGGACTTTCATCGAACCCGATGCGCCCGTCAAACGGTGTCGCGTCTTTTATGCAGAAAAAAGGCTATAAAGTCATTCCCGTAAACCCGAACGAATCGGAAGTTTTCGGAATTAAATCTTATCAAACGCTTTCTTCGATCGGGGAAAAAGTCGATCTCGTCGATATTTTCCGCCGTTCGGAAGAAGCGGGAAGCGTGGTTGACGAAGCCATCGAGATCGGTGCGAAAGCCGTCTGGCTGCAGGAAGGCGTGATCGACGAAGCCGCCGCCGAACGCGCCGAAAAAGCCGGCTTGCTCGTCGTGATGGACAGATGTTGGCTGAAAGATTACATCAAATATGTCTGAAAATTCCAAGATTAAAGCGATCGTCGTCACCGTGAGCGATTCGCGTGATGAAAAAACCGACGTTTCGGGCGAAACTTTGCGCGGTTTGTTGATTACTTACGGCGCGGAGGTTCAGGAAAAAATTATCGTTTCGGACGATTTTGAAGATTTGCGCAACACGCTTTACACTCTGACCGAACGCGAAGACGTAAATTTAATTGTCACGACGGGCGGAACGGGTTTTGCAAAGCGCGACAATACGCCCGAAGCGACCCGCGCCGTGATCGAAAAGGAAGCCAACGGATTAGCCGAAGCGATGCGTTACGAAACGGCAAAAATCAATCCGAAAGCGATACTTTCACGCGGTGTTTGCGGCATTCGGAATAATACTTTAATCATAAATCTGCCCGGTTCGCCGAAAGGCGTGACGGAATGTTTCGAGGTTCTCAAACCCGTTCTGAATCACGCTGTTAATCTTTTGGAAGGGAAAACAACGCATTAATAAAGACAAATTCGCTAACCAAAGACATAAGCACTCACACAATATTAAATGAAACTAAAAAAACTCCCCTCCTTTTTTAAGGAGGGGAGTTTTTATTCAATCTAACCTAATTTCCCTCGATAAATTTTAAGTAAAACGGCTCGCAGAAATGTTTTTTGCAGCCGCAGAAATGTTTTTTGCAGCCGCAGAAATGTTTTCTGCGAGTGCAGAAATGTTTTTGTCAGTTGCAGAAAACTTTTTTGCGAGTGCAGAAATATTTCCGTCTGTCGCAGAAAACTTTTTTGCGATCGCAGAAATAAATTCTGCAAGTGCAGAAAACTTTTCTGCAAAAAATGCGACAATTTGTCAGTCGGTATAAAGCGTCGATGATTGTTTGGTTTTGTGAATGAAAGACGCGTTCAGAGTTCAAGATTTATCTTGAACTCTGAACCTCAGAGAAAAGGCTTGCAATTAAATTCTGCAAGCCTTTTTATTATTTCCGAAAGTAATTTTTATTCGCCGCACACGAATTGAATTTTTCGTGATTTCGTTCCGGGCGTTTTTTGACCCGTGATTTTGGCGGTGATCGTGACCGTATCGCAGAGCGCGGGTTCGACGTAGAAACCGAAATAATACTTGCCGTTTTCGTTCAAAATGCCCGACATCAGCGATTTTTTCAGTTTGACCTTTTTGCCTTCCAAAACGGTTACGTCGAGATTGCGCGTTCCGGCATAATCGCCTGATTTGCCTGTAATTTCAACGGTCACGAACAAACCTTTGCCGAGATCGTTAAAGAAACTGCGTTCATCGGTGTCGGTTATCTCAGCTTCAAATTCGCCCGTCATTTGCTCGAACGGAACGACTTTGATGTTTGTAATTTTGTAATCAGCCGGAGCTTTTTGCGCGAATGTATTAATCGCAAATGCGAAAAGCAAAAGTGTAAAAAAGGGGAATATTTTCTTCATTTATGTCCTCGAATAAATTTAATTTTGGTTGTCGTTTGAAAATTCAGATCAGAACGCGAATCGGGCGGATGAAGCGAATTTCACAGATAATTAAAATAAAAATCTGATAAAATCCGCCCGATCTGCCTGATCCGCGTTCCAAAAAACTATTTTGAAGTCTGCATAAATTTGACGAAATCCGCTTTCAGTTTTCTGAGCGAATTGACCTCGATATACATCATATGTCCGGCTTCGTAATAGTGAACCGAAATATTTTTGCGTAATGCCGGGTCGAGATTCATCGCGGAGATCGTGTATTCGGTCGCAAAATACGGCGTTGCCATATCGTAATAACCCGACGCGACGAAAATTTTCATATACTGATTTTTCGCCATCGCATCCTTTAATGAAATCGACGTATCGGCATATCCGTTGTTCGTGTTCCAATTCCAAGGCGCGTTGATGCCGCCGCCGAGAATGTAATATTCGGAATCGGATTTATAGCCGAGTTCGCGGCGCACATAATCGTTAAAAGTCGCCGTGTATGGCGGACGAATCGCCGACATCGACGGGTCATTGTTGGTCGAATCCGCGCCCGCGTCGCGGTCGATGCCGAGAAAACGGCTGTCCAATCGTCCGACCGAACGGCGTTGCCCGCGCAGAAGTTCCGCCATAAATTCGCCGAGCTCGACGCGGAAATTCTGATTTTCAACGAACGTTTTGCTCAAACCCGAATACAAACTGAATTTATCGGACAAGGCTTGTTTTTCCTGCGCCGACAAACGGTCTATTTTGAGCATCGCGGGAAGATATTCGTTTGCCGCAAAATTTTCCGATTCGCGCAAAACTTCCGTCAAAGGTTTGCGTTGCAGTTCGGGCGCGAGCTTTTTGTGATACCAAGCCGTCGAAGTATAGGACGGAAAGATCAGCGCGAGCGGCAGATCGTTGTTGTCGGCAAAGCGAATCGTCTGAAAATTCATCACGGTCGAAACCAAAAGAATGCCATTCAGCCCGATGCCGCGCTCGAAAAGATGATTGGAAAGCCCCGAAGCGCGGGTCGTGCCGTAGCTTTCGCCGACCAGATAAAGCGGCGAACTCCAGCGTTCGTTGCGTCCGAGATACATCCTGATAAATTCGCCGACCGATTCGATGTCGCCGTTCACGCCCCAGAATTTGGTCGCAAATTCGGGTTTCGTGGCGCGGGAATAACCCGTTCCGACCGGATCGATGAAAACGAGATCGGTTTCCGTCAGCCACGTTTCTTCGTTGTCAACCAATTCATACGGCGGCGCGGGCATCATCCCGTCGTCGAGCATTTTCGTCCGTTTCGGTCCGAGCGCGCCGAGATGCAGCCAAACGCTCGCCGAACCCGGTCCGCCGTTGAACGAAAACATCAGCGGACGTTTCGCGGGCGGATTGTCGAGCGTGTAAGCCATATAAAAAATCCGCGCTTCGGTTTCGCCCGTCCGTTCGTTGCGAATCGGCATAAAACCCGTCGTCGTCGTGTAATTCAGAGTTTTTCCTTTGACGGAGATCGAATGTTTTTGCACGACAGGCGGTTCGTCCTTTGTTTGGACGGTTTCCGCAGGTTTCGGCGTTTCGCTCGGACGAGGCTGTGCCGATGCCGTTTGAAAAAGCATTAGAAAAGACAGAAATATCGATGCGATCATATTTTGAAATTTAATTTGTTATGAATTTGAGAAAAGCAATATAAGAGTAACATAAACTTGGAAAATGTTATCAAAATGTAAGGTGAATTTCAGAAATTTGCACCGGCGAAAGCGGCGGCAAACCGGCAAATTTTGGAAACCCCGGATTTGTTGGTAAACTCACGTTTGCAGGTGAAGCGCGAGAACTTGAAAGGCAGAATTGCAAGACTCTTCATTTGCAGAATTTTTCGATAAGTAAAGAAATAAATGAAAAATAAATTACGAACGGTTTTAAGCAAAAAACTACTAATTTTTCTCGGGCTGTCGATTTTCTTTACCAGCCAGATTTACTCACAGCAAAAAACGGTAAAACCGCAGGATTCGGAATCGATTTTTGAAGAAGTTTACCGGGTTTTACAAGCCAAACCGAAATGGCTCTCGACAAAAGAAGATTGCCCCTGGGAAATTATGTCGAAGACTGAAAGCGACGTAGGTTATTTACACGAAGGCTGTCAGAAAAATGCGCGGGTTTGTTTGGATAAGTGCAAAAATAATGACGGCAACGCCTGTTACTCTTTGGCACTTTTGGTTCAGATAAAAAAGGGCTTGGATCAATATGAGGCTGAATTCCTGTTCTCACGCGCCTGTAGTCTTGGCGTATCATCCGGCTGTACGAACCGGGCGGCGAGAATTTTCAACGACAAAAAAAATGACGAAAAGGCGGTCGAATGCGCCACTAAAACATTTGAAAAAACTTGCGCCAGAGATGACGCTTGGGGATGCACGATGTTCGGAATGTCTTTGGCAGGCGGATTCGGAGTTGAAAAAGATATGGAAAAAGCGTTGAAGATTTTGGCTAAACCCTGTCAGATCAGTGATGAAGGCGATCCTGCCTGTCAGTCGGCAAAGCAAATTATTGAAGCCATAAATAAATCGAAAGATATTTATTAGATGATGTCTGCTATCAAAACTCAAAAGAAAGAACTGGTTCGGGTCAAAAATCTGGTCAAATATTTTCCCGTCGAAAACAGCGACGATGTGGTGCGGGCGGTCGATGACGTTTCGTTCGACATTTTCGCGGGCGAAACGCTCGGACTGGTCGGCGAATCGGGTTGCGGAAAATCGACGGTCGGACGTTGTTTACTGCGTCTGCACGAACCGACGAGCGGTTCCGTTTCGTTTGAAGGTCAGGAGATCATCGGTTTGCCGAACAGGGAAATGCAGAAGCTCCGGCGCGAAATGCAGATCATTTTTCAGGACCCGTATGCCAGCCTGAATCCGCGTTTGAGTATTCTTTCGATCGTTTCCGAACCGCTGAAAATTCACGGCATCGGCAATAAAACCGAACAAAAGGAACGTGTTGCCGATCTGTTGAAAAAGGTCGGACTCGATCCCGATTATATGTTTCGTTATCCGCACGAATTTTCGGGCGGACAACGGCAGAGATTAGGCATTGCGCGTGCGCTTGCGCTCAATCCGAAACTGATTATCGCCGACGAACCCGTTTCCGCGCTCGATGTTTCCGTTCAAGCGCAGGTCGTCAACCTTTTGCAGGATTTACAAGCCGAATTCGGGCTGACCTATCTTTTCATCTCGCACGGTCTGGCGGTCGTCGAACATATTTCAAACCGCGTTGCCGTGATGTATCTCGGCAAGATCGTCGAAATTGCGGCGGCAAGAGAACTTTATGAGCTTCCGCTTCATCCCTACACAAAAGCCTTGCTTTCGGCGATTCCGATTCCCGATCCGAAGCAAAAACGCGCAAGAATCGTGCTTAAAGGCGATGTTCCGACACCGATAAATCCGCCGTCGGGTTGCCGTTTCCGCACGCGTTGCCCGATCGCCATTCCCGAATGTGCCGAAAAAGTTCCCGAACTTCGTGAGATAACGAAAGGTCATTTGGCGGCTTGTATCCGCGTCCAAGGTTACGAAAGCGCGCCGCTTGCCGAATAAATTTGAAACGCAGAGCGCGATTTCGGCGTATTCGTTTGTGAATTTCAGTTCAATTTTTTTAGAAAACAGGAGAAAAATATGACCGAAGAACCGAATAACGACGAGTGGCAGGCTCCGTTGCCGCCCGAACTTATCAAAAAAGAGGAACCGCGAATGTCCGTGCCGGCGACATTGATGAATATCTTTTTCGACCCGGGCGCAACCTTTGAGGATTTACGCAGAAAACCGAGATTTTTAGTTGCCGGATTGATCGTCATTTTGGCTATTACTATTTTCACTTTAGCTCCGATGCAAAAACTCGGTTTTGAGAACATTGTCAAAGCACGGCTTGAATCGAACGAAAGAATTCAGCAATTGGATTCGGAACAGAGAGCGAAGGTCATCGAACAGCAAACCGGAACTGTTGCCAAAGTAATCAGCTATGTCGCAACTCCGATCGTCTTCCTGATCGTCTTCCTGATCGGCGGACTGCTTTATTGGGTCGGCGCAAATGCAATGGGCGGTTCAGCGGGATTTTTACAGGGATTATCAGTTTATATTTATTCCAGTTTACCTCCGACTCTGCTCTTTGTGATCGCAAATCTGATCGTTTTATTGCTCAAGCCGGTCGATGATATTGACCTGACAACCATCCAGAATGGATTGGTGCAGGCAAATCCTTCGATGTTTATGAATGCAAAAGCAATGCCCGCATTGGCGGCGGCAATGAGTGCCTTCGATCTTTTCGCAATCTGGGGTTGGGTTTTAGCGGCAATCGGTTTGCAAAAAGTTGCGAAGATTTCATCAGGCAAGGCTTGGGCGGTCGTTTTGATTCTCGGATTGATCGGCGTAACAATGAAAGTCGTGCTGGCGGCACTTTTCGCATAAGCTAAGTTTTACATTACTAAATAAAAGCCGGAATATCTGTAAAAGTTATTCCGGCTTTTTATTTAGTAATTGGTTTGTCATTCTAAATCACAACAATCAAACACTTTTAATTTATTCGTATCTCAAGGATTCGATCGGGTCGAGCCGTGCGGCTTTCCACGCAGGAAACAATCCGAAGATAATTCCAATCCCGACACTGGCGACGAAACCTAAGATCGGTGCCCAGAGCGGAACGTAAGAAGGCATTACGAATTTGACCAAAAGCGTCAAAAGCCAGCCGATCAGCAAACCGATGATTCCGCCGAAACCCGTCAGCGTGGCGGCTTCGATGAGAAACTGCAAAAGAATATCGCTTTGTTTCGCGCCGATGGCTTTACGAATCCCGATCTCGCGCGTTCTTTCCGTCACGGAAACAAGCATAATATTCATCACGCCGATTCCGCCGATCATCAAGCCGATTGAAGAAATAACGATCATAGCGGCAAAAATACCTCGAAAGATCGCGTCGAATTGTTCGATGATACTGGCGGCGGTTTCCATCGCAAAATTATTCTTTTCGCCGTATTTAACATTGCGCCGGACACGCAGAAGGTCTTGCACGTCGTCCTTTGCCTTTTCAAGCTGACCGTCGTTGGCAACCGCCAGAATGAAAAGATCGTCCGCGTTCGGTTTTAATTTCATCGCCGCGCCCATCGGCATATAGATCGCATTCGACTGATCGTTATTGCCGCCGCCGCCGCCGAAAAGCTGTTCGCGTTTTTCGAGCACGCCGATAATTCGGAACGGTGTTCCGCCGATCTCGAGCGTTTCTCCGATCGCGTTGTCAAAGGGAAAATAGCTTTCCTTGACCGAGTTGCCGATCAAGCAAACATTGGCTTTATCGTCGCTCTCGGACTGCGAAAACCAGCGACCTTCGACAAGTATTTCGGAAGTGGTTTTTTCGATTTGCGGTAATGTGCCCTTCATTTGAACGGAGGTCGAGGTTTTCCCGTTCTTCCCGGTAACGTTGATCTTTTGACCGAAAAAATTGTTGGAAATATCGAGAAACGGAACGGCAACTTCGATTGAAGAAAGCTTTCCGATGGCTTCGGCATCTTCCATCGTTAAGGGTTTGCGCATTCTTTCTTCGCGTGTCGGCATACTCGTCCGAATACCGATGTCCATTTTGTATAAAAATATCGAACGCGTCCCGAAAGATTCGACCTGTTTGGAAACCGCGACGTTGATGCCGCTGATGATCGAAGAAATCAGCATCACGGTAATCACGCCGATAACGACTCCGATGATCGTCAGAAAAGAGCGGAGCTTATTACCGCGCAAAGTATCCAACGCCATTTTCAGGTTTTCATAAAATGGAGTGCTGACAATTTTCATAATTATTCGTGCCGTAATGCTTCGATCGGGTCGAGCCGCGCCGCTTTCCAAGCCGGAAAAAGTCCCGCCAAAATCCCGACTCCGCCGGAAATGCCGATTGCCAGAAAGATCGCCCAGATCGGAATTTTCGTTTGAAAAAATACCGCCGTCACGATAACCCCGAGAAGTTCCGCGATAATTAAGCCGATCACTCCGCCGATCAGGGAAAGCGTGGCTGATTCAAAGAGAAATTGCTTCAGAATGTCGCTTTGCCGTGCGCCCAAACTCTTCCGAATCCCGATCTCCTTCGTTCTTTCCGTGACGGCGACGAGCATAATATTCATAATCACGATTGCGCCGACGAGCAATGCAATGGTCGGAATCGAAAGAATACCGTAGCCGATCGGTTTCGTAATGCTCCCGATCAAATTTGAAATCGCATCGGGCGTTAAAATTCCGAAATTATCCTTTTCGCCGAAAGCCAGTTTGCGTTTGATCCGCATCAGCGACCGCGCTTCCTCGACCGCATCATTGAAAAGTTTGTCGGATTTTGCCGAGGCTTCAAAATAAATTCCGCGACTGCCGCGCAGACCGCCGAAGTTCGCGCCGTAAGTTTTGATCGGAAATTGCACGAAATTATCCTGCGGACGACCGAAGACCGTTCCTTTCGCCGTCTGAATTCCGACGATTCGATAAGGAATTCCCTGAACGGTAATTTCGCCGCCGAGCGCATCGCCTTGCGGAAAAAGTTTGTTGGCGATGTCCATTCCGACATAACAGACGCGCATCGCGTTGTTGTTTTCGGTCGCCGTAAAATAACGACCCTGCGCGATGTCGAGCTTTTCGATCTCGGCAATAACGGGTTCCGCGCCGTCGATCTGAACGTCGCGGATGCTTTCGCCGCCGCGCTTGATCTCCCGCGTATTCGGCAAGGCTTTTGCGCCGATCTTATCGATCAACTGGGCGCGTTCCTTGATGAATTGCAGTTCGTCGAAGGTCAGTTCCTTGTTGCGCCTCTGCGCGGCGGCGATCGAGTCGGTGTCTTTGAAATCGTCGAAATTAAAACGGCGAATCGTAAAAGAATTGGAACCGATCCCGGCAAGTTTTTCATCAACATACGAACTGAAACCCTGCAAAACCGAGAGCACGAGCATAAAAGCAGAAACGGCGAAGATCATTCCGAGAAGCGTCAAAAATGAACGGAGTTTGTGCGACCAGATCGCATCGAGCGCAAGTTTTAATGTTTCGACAATTTCCATCGTGAAAAAATTAGCGGCTTTACTGCTTTTTATTATACGCGAAAATCCGTAAAAGGTTTATTTGAGAGAGTTTTTGAAAAGCTTCCAGAGCGAGATGAGATGCGCGAAAAGCACGAGCGGGACAACGACGGTCGGAAGCCAGTTGAACGGAAAATATAAAACGGCGCGGTTCGGCTGCTCGAAGCCGAACTGTTGAAATTCAAAGGGAAACGACAAAACGGCGGTAATCACGATATTGAAAAGCAACCCGAGCGCGAGAAAGTTCCAGACGATCAAAAGCGTTCGATTCACTTTTCCTTTTCTGAACGCGAGCCAAGCGATGAACGGTGCGGAAATTCCTGCGAGAATGTCGAAATTTCTGCCCTCAAAGGTCATTATTTGCGGAATCAGTTTTTGCTGAAAGAGCCATAAAAGCACGATCTCGACAGGAATCCGGATAATGTGAATAAACGTCAAAATCCGCAACGGAAGTCTTTCGACGAAACTTTTCCGCGCAAAAAGCAGATAGGAAATTATCAAAACTAACGCCGGCAAAACGCCGAATAAAATCAGGCGCGGCGGCATCCCGTCGGTTTTCAGAAAAAATCCGCCGATGCCGAGCATTGCCTGTAAGATCAGCCAAAAGGCAAGTAAAAAGCTGAAAAGTTTGGCGGGAAAAGTTTCAAACACATTTTGCCTGACGGCAAAAAGAAAAATTCCGACGGTCAGGAAAACCGTCAGAATAAATGTCGTCGAAATAAAACCGGGTAGATTTTCGATCATTTGATACGCTCGTCTTTTTCGATCACGCCGTCGCGAATCGTGATAACGCGGTGCGCACGTTCGGCGATGTCGGGTTCGTGTGTGACGAGAATGATCGTGTTTCCTTCTTCGTGCAGTTTTTCAAAAAGAGCCATAATTTCGTAACTCGTTTTCGTGTCGAGCGCGCCGGTCGGTTCGTCGGCAAGCAGGATCGAAGGATGATTGACCAAAGCGCGCGCAATTGCGACGCGTTGCCGCTGACCGCCCGAAAGCTCGTTCGGTTTGTGCATCACGCGGTCGCCCAATTCGACCGAAGCAAGTGCGGCACGCGCCTTTTCGTCGCGCTCGGTCGATTTCATTCCCGCATAGATCAAAGGCAATTCGACATTGTGAAGCGCGGTGGCGCGGGCTAACAGATTAAATGTTTGGAAAACGAAGCCGATTTCCTTGTTTCGGATTCGCGCAAGCTCGTCATCCGTCATATCCGCGACTTGATTACCGTTAATCCAATATTGACCTTTTGAAGGCGAATCGAGGCAACCGATCAGATTCATCAAGGTCGATTTTCCCGAACCCGAAGGACCGATGATCGCCAGATATTCGCCTTTTTTTACTTCAAACGAAACGCCGCGCAGAGCGTGTAGCTCTTCGTTTCCCATCTGGTAAGTTTTCCAGATGTTGTTCATCGAGATCAGCGCATTGGGTGAAGCGGACGCAGAATCGTTTCCGTTGACTGGAAGATTTTCGTTTTCATTTTCCATAAATCTATACATTTTAACTGTGTAATTCTCCGGTCAAATTATTACTTTGCGGCAGTTTCGCCTTCCTTCTTGGTCTGTTTTTTCACCACCGTGTCGTCTTTCAGCGTATTCAAAATCCTGCTCGGACCCGTGATGACTTCCTGTCCTTCGGAAAGTCCGCCCGTGATCTGAATATCGGATTCGCCCGTGATTCCGGTCGTGACTTCGATAAATTTCGCTTTATTTCCGTCCAGAACGTAAACGCCTTTGACGGTTTTCGGTTTATCAGCCGGAGCCGGGGCATCGCCTTGAATCGTCGGCGACGGAGCCGCGTCGGGTTTCTTTTCGATCACTGATTGGAGCGGAACCGCGATCACCTTTTCGGCGGTTTTGGTTGTGATAACGGCAGTTGCGCTCATTCCGGGACGCAAACCGTCCTGAATTTCCTTCGGCAAATCCTTGAGTTCGATGACGACGCGAAACTCTTTTGCTTCCTGCACGTTGATGTTGGTCGAAAGTCCGCCCGAAGTTTGCGATTTACCGACTGCTAAAGGAGTTTTCTGACGAACTTCGCCGATAATTTCCTTTTCTCCGAAAGCATCGACTTTAATTTTTGCAGGTTGACCGACTTCAACTTTATCGATCTCCGTTTCGTCGATCTTGACTTCGACGTTGACGGTTGACATATCGGCGATGGTCAAAAGCGCGGTCGTCGAAAGTCCGGCAACGGCGAAAGTTCCGACTTTTGAAGGAATTTCCGCGATCACGCCGTTGATCGGCGCGACTTGCAGAGTTTTGTCGCGCTGATTGCGCGAGCCGCGTAAAAGAGCCGCTTGCTGATCGGCGCGTTTGACGGAAGCATCTGCGCTGAAGGTTGCCGTTTCGACTCCGCGGCGCGCATCCCTGACGGCGACTTCCTGCTGATTGGCGCGCGCGCGCGATTCCTTAACTCTTGCTTCGGCTTCGTTTACCGAAAGTTGTTGCGATTTCAAACGGGCTTGCGCATTTCGCAAAGCGACTTGCGACGTGGCAACGAGGTCTTTCGATTGATCGTAAACTTGGCGGGAAATTACGCCTTTTTCGAGAAGTTCTTCATTCCGTTTCAATTCACGGTTCGCCGCATTCAGATCGACCTGTGCGCGGTCGATTTCGGTTTGCGCGGCGACGACTTGCTGACGCGCCGTCGCAACCTGTTGAAGCGCGGTATCGACCGAAGCCTGTGACGCGTTCAAACCCTGAACTGCCTGAGATAATTGATTTTGTGCGGCGGTGACCTGCGAACGTGAAACCTGCGTTTCGTTTTGGGCGGCTTGCAGAGAAGCGATCTGTGCGTCGGTGCTCGATTGGAGCTGATTCGGGTCGAGCCTGACGAGCGGTTCGCCTTTTTGCACCATCTGACCTTCCTTAACGTAAATTTCTTCGATTCTGCCCTGAACTTCACTGGTCAGATTCATAAACTGAATCGGACGAACTTCGCCCGAAGCGGTGACGGTCGAACGAAGTTCGGGCTTAGTTTCGACTTTAATTGCCGTGACTTCCGGCACATCCTTTCGCGTCGCAAAAATACTGCCGATAATAACCAGCAGTAAAACTAAGACCATGCTGACCCCAATAACAATTTTGCCCTTACGGCTCATAGCCATATTTTTCTATTTCCTCTTTTTTATGTGTGCAGTAAAATTTATTAATGAAACTTAACGCAAATCAAATTTTTAGGCGCGTCAAATCAAAACTACGTTTTTTATTTTGAAAGAGTTTCAAAAAAGTGAACTGCGAATACGGGTAAAAATCTATTTTACCCGATTCTCAAAAAAATCGAAGCGGTAAAACTAATTAAAGAAAACGTCGAAATAAATCATTGGAAACGATTCTTTACCTGCAATTTAGGTTTTACGAACAGAAAATTAAAGGTTAAAATACACTTGCCATATTAAAGTTCATATCTGATTATGTCGCAAGGTAAATAAAGATGATTAGATGCCAAACTTGCGGAACGGAAAATCTGGATGGTTCACAATACTGCGATGAATGCGGTTCAAAATTAATACAAAATAACAACGACTTCAGAGCCGAGCTATCGAATTTTCAACCGCAATTTCCCGAAACGCCAATATTTCGCGGAGGAAACGTAACTTCCGTCGGAATTCCGCCGTTTGTCGAAGAGATCAAAGCGATCGACGATTCGGCGAGTGACGAGATAAGACCGAAAAAGGAAATTCACGCGACCGTGAAGATCGAACGCGGCGAAGCGGTCGGGACTGAATTTAATTTAACGCAGGCGGAATCGAATATCGGGCGTTGGGATGCGGACAACGGGATTTTTCCCGACATCGATCTCGATGCCTACGACCCCGAAGCGAAAGTTTCGCGCCGTCACGCGCGAATTCTGTTTCACGAAGGAAAATATTCTATCGAAGACCTCGGTTCGACGAACGGAACCTTTGTCAATCGCGGTCGGAGATTAATTCCCGGAACGGCGCAAATGTTGCAAAACGGCGATGAAATTATTGTCGGCAAAACTTTTTTGCGGTTTTTTATAAACCGCTAAATTATCTGAAATTCATATAAATAAAATGGCTTATTGTCACGAATGCGGCTCGGAAGTCGCTCCAAATGATGTTTTTTGCCCCTTTTGCGGTATCTTTCTGAATCCCGCTCCGGCGGTTGAAGAAGAGTCGAATTCTCTTCCGCCGACCGCAAAAAAATCGGAAAGTGAAGATTCCCCCGAAGTTTCGCCGACCGCAATTACTGAGGACGACCTTGCTCTCAACAGTGATTTTTCACTGCCGGAAATTCCCGCACAAACTGCTCCGGCGGCGGAACTCGTCGCTGATGTTAATGACGATTTTTCCTTGTCCGAAACCGAAGACGATCTCGATCTGAGCGGCGTTTCGGCAGATTTGAAATTACCTGTCCACAGCGAAGAGAATAAATCCGAAGAGCCGATCTCGCCGCCGATTGCCGATCAGCAGTTGCAGGAAGATTTGAACAAAACGGCTTTTGATGAAAATCCCGAAAAATCGACGGGATCAGGCGAAGTTTCTTTTGATGAGATTCCGACTCCGGCATTGATCGAAGAATCCGCGCCCAATTTCGGCAGTCCGTTTATTCCTGCGGCGGAGAAAAACGAATCGGACATTTCGCAGGATTATCCGGTAGCGGAAGAATCCGGTGAAACGCTCAATAAAGAATCCGCAGTAGTAGAAGAAAGCCTGCAACCGCTTGAAGTGCCCGCGTCGGAAGAGATCAGGATCAGCAAAACGGAATTGGAAGTTCCGAATCACGAATCCTCCGCCGAAGAAGTAAAGAACGAATTTCCGTTTAAGGAAGAAAAAGACCCTTTCAGCGAAACGATTCCCGATATGTCGGCGGCTTTTAATTTATCGGAGGAAAAAGCCGAAGAGCCGCTTCAAACTGAAGTGCCTGAAAGTTCATTTTCCGAAGAAGTAAAAGAAATCGAACCGTTTGAACTTGAGATCGATAAAAGCGAGCCTGTAAATTCGTCGGTTCCCGAAATAGAAATGCCTTCGGAAGAATTGGAAAAGCCGGATTTTCATCACTCGCAATCGGTTTTCGATTCGGTCAGAATAATGGAAACCGAACCTGCGAAGAGTGAGGAAAAAGTCGAGATTCCCGTTGCTTCGTCGTTCGTCGAATCAATCGCGCAAGCTCCCGAAACGCAAACGCCCGTTTCCGAAAATCTTAATGAATCAAAGGAAAACCGTTCATACACGACACCGAACATCGGCGGAAGCGATACGGACGGAAAGAAAGCCGCCAAGTTAAAACCGCTCGATGAAGGAACGGTTTTGAACGGACGCTATGAAATAATCCGTAAGATCGGCGGCGGCGGAATGGGCGCGGTTTATCTGGCGAGCGACAACAATCTCGGCGGCGTTCTGCGTGCCGTCAAAGAAATGGTGCAGAGTTATATCGAAGAAACTCAGCAGGAAAAAGCGATTGCCGATTTCAAGCGCGAGTCGATGATTCTTTCGACGCTCGATCATCCTTCGATCCCGACGATCTACGATTATTTCTACGATGATAAAGAAAGCCGTTTTTATCTCGTGATGAAATACATTTCGGGCGGCGATCTTTCCGGCAAACTTCGTTCTGCTCCCGAAGGAAAACTCGAAGAACAAACCGTCACCGAATGGGCGATTCAAGTAACCGACGTTCTGCATTATCTGCATAATCAGCCGAACACTATCGTTTACCGCGACCTGAAACCGTCAAACGTGATGATCGACGGAAATTCGGGACGTATTATGCTGATCGATTTCGGCATTGCGCGTTCGGTCAATAAAGAAGAAAAAGGTGTCACGGCGGTCGGAACGATGGGTTACGCGCCGCCCGAACTTTTCAGCGGAAACGTCGAACCTCGTTCGGATATTTACAGCCTGGGTTCGACGATGTTTCATCTTCTGACGGGAGCCGACCCGCAGAGCAACCCGCTTTTAATCTTCGATTTTCAGAAAAATCCGCGTCCGCGTCAGATAAATTCTCAACTTTCCGACCAGATGGAGCGTATTCTGATGCGTGCGGTCGAATACAATGCAACGTCCAGATTTGCTTCTGCGGCGGAACTGAAACAGATTTTGGAAGAACATCTCTCAAATCTGAAAACGGGCAGAGTGACTTACGGCGTGACGGCAACGCCCGTTGCCGTCAGTTTACAGGATCAGCCTGTTTTCTGCGGTTTCTGCGGTCAGAAAATAATGGCGACCGATATGTTTTGTGCGTTTTGCGGTTCAAAACAGCCGCTTTCGCAAAAAGGCGTTCATTCGGAAATTTATTCACACGCGCCCGTTGCCGCCAGACTGATGGTAATCGGCACGAACGAACTCGACGCGCCGATCTTTAACATTGAAAAGGACGATAGTCTGGTCGGCAGACGCGATCCGATGTCGAATATTTTTCCCGAAGTCGATCTGTCGAAATACGATCCGCAGACGAAAATTTCGCGCCGTCACGCGAGAATCCGCCGCGACGGAAACAATTTTTATCTCGAAGACCTCGGTTCGTCGAACGGAACGATCATCATTCCGGCGGTCAGCGATATGACCAGACTTTTGCCGCATCAGCCGCACGTTCTGGCGAACGGCGACAAGATTCGCGTCGGCGATACGACCTTGCATTTTGTGATTAATTAGATTTTATATGAGTGCTCGTGTAGAAAGATCGGTTCCGGCAAATAGTTTGCAAACCGAAGAAAAAATAGTGAATTTTTCACCCGAAAGATTAAAAGCTCCGTTCGTTTTGCGTTGCGGAGCATTAATTATCGATTACATAATCTTCGTCGCCGTTCCCGTAATGAGCATTTTGTTTGCGCGTTTTATGGGCAATGACGGCGCGAAACTTTTGAACAGCGAATTGAATAATTCGGGTTGGCTGATCGCGGTTTTGATCGGACTGACGAATTTTTTGATCTTCCCGATCTTCAGCGGTCGCAGTATCGGCAAGATGCTGACGGGCTTGCAGATCGTCAAGGCAGACGGACGCGAAGCGAGTTTTGCTTCGATCACGATGCGCCATTTGATCGGTTATCCTCTTACGCTCTTAACGCTCGGATTGGGTTTTTTATTATCTGCATTTACAAAAAACGGTCGCGCTCTCCACGATTTAATCGGCGGCACGGTGGTAGTTTACGGACGCAAACGCGTTCTTAAGTAAATAATTTTTTCTGAAAATTTATGCCCCAATTGATTATTAAAAATTCGGGACGCGAGATCGACAGGGTAAATCTGTCGCGGCTTCGCACGACGATCGGGCGTTCGGCTCGCAGTGATGTTTGTATTCCCGACGCGTTCGCTTCGCGTCTGCACGCGGAAATCCGCAAGGAAGGCGATGCTTACTGGCTGCAGGATTTAGGTTCGGCAAACGGGACGCGCTATAACGGAAATCTGGTCACGATGCCGATTCCGCTGATGCCAGGCGGCGAAGTTCAGATCGGTGAAACGACGATTCTTTTCGACGATCCGCGTTTGACGCAAACGAAAAACGCGACTTTGATCGCCGACAACACGGAAGCTTTGAATCCGGCGATGACGATTGCTTTTTCGAGCCGTAAAAACCCGACTTCGGAGATTCTCGAATCGCAATATTCATCGCGCACCGATCTTCTCGGCTTGATTAGTAAGGTCGGCATCGCTTTGCTTTCTTCGAGCGGTTTGGACGACACGCTCAATCAGGTTGCGTCGCTCGTTTTTGAAGCCGTTCCCGCCGAACGCGCCGTGATAATGCTCCGCGACGAATCAGCCGAAGGCGGAATGAAAATTATGGTGGCGCGGGTGCGCGGCAAAGAGGAAAAACTCGAAGAAGTCCGCATCAGCCGCACCGTGATGGACGAAGTGATGAAAAACGGCAAGTCCGTTCTCACTTCCGATGCACAGCACGACCCGCGATATGCTTCGCAAACGATGGCTTTGCTCGGCATCCGTTCGGTTTTAGCCGTTCCTTTGAGCGTTGACGAGCGCGACGTTTTCGGCATCGTTTACGCCGATTCGCCGACTTACGAAGCGACGTTTACCGAGGAACATCTGAACATTTTGACGACGCTCGCCTCGGTCGCGGCGATTCGTGTCGAGAATGCGAAACTGCTCGAAGAACGGATGGAACGCGAACGAATGGAACGCGAATTGGAGCTTGCGACCGAAATCCAACAGCGTTTTCAACCGAGTGCGCCGCCCAAGATCGAAGGTTACGAGTTTCAGGGAATTTCGTTTTCCTGTTACGAGATCGGCGGCGATTATTACGATTTTATCAGGCTTCAGGACGGCAGAATGCTGATCGCGCTCGGCGACGTTTCGGGTAAGGGAACCGCCGCCGCGCTTCTGATGTCGAGCGTTCACGCCGCGATACACGCGCAGGTCGCGGCAAACCGACCGCTCGGCGAGATGGTCAAATCGGTTAATTTATATTTAGCCGAAAACACGCCCGCAAATCGTTTCGTGACGATGTTCGTTGCGATTCTCGATCCGCAGACGGGAAATCTTTCATACATTAATGCCGGACATAATCCGCCGCTGGTCGGGCGCGCCGATGGAACCGTCGAACAACTGACTTCGGGCGGTTTGCCGCTCGGACTTTTGCCGATGGCGGGTTACGACGTTTCTGAAATTAAACTGAACGCGGGCGAATCGATAATGATCTATTCCGACGGCGTTTCCGAGGCGAATAATATCCGCGAGGAAGAATTCGGAATGGACAGACTGATCGACGTTTTCAGCCGGAATTTAGGCGCGTCAGCCGCCGGAATCCGCGACAAGGTCGAATCCGCGCTATCATCGTTTACGCAAACCGCGCCCGCAAATGATGATATAACGTTGGTTCTTGTGAAAAGGGTATAAGTCCAAAGTCTAAAGTCCAGAGTCTGAAAGAAAATTGACTATGCACTTTAGATTTTTAAATTGGCTATAGACTCTGGACTCCGGACTTTAATTCGCAATTTGCCCGTAAAGCCAAGCCTTTGCCATACGCCATTGGCGGTTGACGGTGGCGACGCTCGTGTCCAAAACTTCCGCCGTTTCTTCGATCGAAAGACCGCCGAAATATCTGAGTTCGACAATTTTTGCTTTTTGCGGATCCATTTTTTCGAGATTTTCCAAGGCTTCGTCGAGTGCGATGAGCTCCGCCGATTTTTCGTTTGAAACGACTAAGATTTCTTCTTCGATGGGCAAAACTTCCGCCGCGCCGCCGCGCTTTTCGGCGGTATGTTTGCGGGCGTGGTCAACCAGAATTCTCCGCATAATGTTTGCCGCGATGCCGAAAAAATGGGCGCGGTTCTGCCATTTGACCTGCTTTTGGTCGATCAGTTTGAGATATGCTTCGTGAACGAGCGCGGTCGGTTGCAGCGTGTGGCTGACGCGTTCGCGGCGCAGATAATTTCCCGCCAGATTTCGCAATTCATCGTAAATAACTGGCAAAAGCGCGTTGACGACTTCGGTGTTTCCGTTAGTCAATTCGATCAGCATTCGCGTGATTTCGGGTGACGTGTTTTGACTCATACTTTCGAGATTATATTTGAAAATTCAATTGTAAACCAACTTTCCGAACGCGGATTCGGCGGATTCGGCAGATTTACGCGGATTCCAATAAAAAAATCAGCGTTAATCCGCCTAACTTGCTCAATCCGCATTCAGATTAAAAAAAATGACACGAATCTTGAAATTTTTGCGCGTTAGATTGCAGAGGCAATAATTTCAGCCGGAGCATTTACTAAAAGGAGCGTGTTATGAAGAAAATTTTTTTACTTTTGGCAATTTTAATGATCGGTTTATCAACGACGGCTTTCGCGGATGTGAAAATCAAATCGAAGCAGACGATGAGCGGTCAATCTTACGAAAATACGACTTACATCAAAGGCAAACGTCAACGCACGGAAACGATGAACGGGATGATGGTCAACGTCACGCAATGCGATCTGCGGCGCGGAATCCAGCTTAACCCGACCACGAAAACATATATGGTCAATCCGTTTGACGACGGCACGACACCCGCAAATGCACCGGCGAACGTGAAAAAAGATAACGTCGTTCGTGCCGGCGGAACGGTCACGACGACGGTGACGGTCAAAGACACTGGCGAACGCAAACAGATGTTCGGGTTTCAGGCGAAACATTTGATTATCACGATGGAAACCGTTTCTTCGCCCGATGCCTGTGCGAAAACGAATACGAAAATGCAGACCGACGGTTGGTATATCGATGCGGAATTCGTGCTGGATTGCGACGCGAATCAATACCGCGCCTACAATCCGCCGAACGTCAAAGGCGGCTGTCAGGATAAATATTCGATGAAGCAGAACGGCACGGCGAAACGTGGTTATCCGATTTATGAAAAGATGACGATGTTCGACGAAAACGGCAAAGAATCGATGTCGATCGTAAACGAAGTCGTCGAGCTTTCAAAAGCGACGCTGAACGCCGAACTTTTCGACGTTCCGCAAGGGTATCGTGAAGTTTCGGACGCTTCGCAGATGTATGCGATGCAGAATTACGGTTCCCAAGACGCTTCGACATCTTCGATGAGCTTGCCCAACAGCGGAAAGTCTTCGACTACGAGTTCGGGAATGAAAATTCCTTCAAGCACGAATTCAAATGCTTCAAATGCAGTCGCGCCGAAACAGGCGGGCGTTGTCAGGATCGGTGTTTCGGTCAAAACGGGCGCGGTCGGCGAAGGCATTACTTCCGCGGATTTGGCGGCGGCGGTGCAGAATACTCTCGGCGAATATCTGAAGGGAACGAAGGTCGAGATCGTCGTTCTCGACGCGAAACTGCAAACTCTCCTGGACAACGAAGCGAAACAAAAGGATTGTGATTTCGTGCTGACGGCGACCGTTTCGCACAAAAAAGGCGGCGGCGGTTTCGGCGGAATGTTCGGACAGGCAATCGCGCAAGGTGTCGGCAGAGCGGGCATCGGTCACACGGGAAGCACGGTCGGTAACGTCGCGGGACAAGTCGCAACCCAATCTATCGTGACAGCGGGAGAGGCTTCGGCAAACGTCAAAGCGAAGGATGAAATCACGCTCGACATTTCGATGAAACTAACAGGCGGCGCAAGCGTTTTGACGAAACAATTCAAAGCGAAAGCGAAATCGGCAGGCGAAGACATCATCTCTCCCGTCGTCGAACAAGCGGCGGAAGCGATTGTCAGCGCGGCGAAAAAATAAAAAACTCAAGTTCATAAATCTGAAAAAGGCGAATATTTTTCGTCTTTTTTTACTTTAAATTGAAACGTTTCTATTCAAATTTGCGCGTTAGAGTTTGAAGAATTGATTTTTTTCAACCAAAGAGCGGAGAAAAGAGATGCTAAAACATCGTAGTTTATCGAATAAAGTTTACACATTTGCAGTTATCTTGAGCATTTTAACGGGCGTATTTCAGATTTCGGCGCAAACGCGCCGTGCGTCGGCGGGCGGTGCGGCGAAATGTTCGGGCGCGTGGACGGGCAGTGTCACTTACACGCGCACGCAAACGATGACCGACAGCAAAACCATCGAACGTGTGAGCAATCGCGGGAAGGACAAACGCGAATGGGAAATGCGCTACAACTATCAAGCGTCGGTCGCGGTTCTCGAATCTCCCGAAAGAAACGGTTCAAATATCGGCAAGGCGCGTATCGAACACAAGATGACGAGCATCGAGAAAACAAACGCGCAGGAAGAAAATTCGTGTGATCGCGGAAAGACATTTCAGGTTATGACGGGCGATTTTGTGTCGAAAAGTGAAACGACGGCAAACGCCACAAATGCCGAAGCAAATGTCAGCGTCGGCGTAAACGGCGACGGAACTTATTCAGTAAGCGTCGGTGTCCCGCCGATTCAGGGCAAGATTTCGGGCGAGGAAACCGCAACTTTCAGCGGTCAATGCACCCGCAAAGAAGGCAAAAATCTGAAACTCCCTGATACTTTTACGACGGTTGACGGTCATTCGATGACGAGCAACGGAACGAACCGCATCGATCCGGGCGATCCGAACCGTCTTTCGGGAAGTTTTTCGCAGAATTTTCCCGGCGGCGTGGTCGAAACGATCACGTGGAGCTTGCAAAAATGCGGTGCGCCGCTGCGTATTGCCGATCTGAAATTTGAAGATATGAAGTTTCCGAACTGGAACGATTGGCAGGAAATCACCGAACAGAGAGGCACGATCGACGGCAATTTCGTCAGGATAAAGGCGAAAATTCTCAATCTTTCGGGCGAAACGAAATATGCCGATCTGCGTTTGAAGGAAACCTACAAAGGCGATAAATGGGACGGCGCAAAGCCCGACGCGCCGCTCAACGATGATGTTTTGTCGGTGCGCGTCGAACCGAACAGCGAGGAAACGGTCGAAATGGTCTGGGATTCGTCGGGTTACGCGTGGTTCGATGACGGTCGCCCGCGCCTCGTTCAGCGCATCAAAGCCGAACTCGAAGAAAATAACAAAAAGATCGATGAAATGACCAAAAATCTGAAGGTCGCGCCGAAACCCGTCGTGCTGGTGCACGGACTTTGGAGCAACTGGGAAAAGGCTTGGAGCAGTTGGCAAAATATTCTGACGACTTCGCATTCATACGACTGGAAGGCGTTTCCGGTCGGCGAAAAGCCCGAACACGGCATTATGAACACGGGCAAAGCCTTTATGTCGACCGAGCAAACCGCGTCGATCGGCGACAATGCGCATCAGCTTGAAACATACGTCAAATATGCGCAGGAAGACCGCAACGCGTGGCACGTTGACATCGTCGCGCATTCGCTCGGCGGATTGATCTCGCGCTGGTATATCGACCAATTGATGAAAACCGACACCGAAGACGGTCGCCCGAAAGTCGCGCATCTCGTGATGCTCGGCACGCCGAATATGGGGTCGCCCTGTGCGGACGTGATGGACAATACTTTCGCGCTCGTCGGCAAGGAAGTCGAAGCCGTCCGCCAATTACGGCAGGATTATGTCGAAGGCTTTAACCGCGTCCACACACAGCGCAAAGGCGTGAAATTTTCGGCTCTGGCAGGAAATCCCGTTCCGACGATCTGTAAATATGCGGGCGCGGGCGACGGTGTGGTAACGGTTCCTTCGGCGCACTGGACGGTAAAGGATAAGGGATTGACGGACAGTTTGCACACGGAATTGACGGGAACGAAGGATTTTTCGGGATTTGTGAAACCGCATCTGGCGATCGGTCCGAAAGGAAATCACAACCCCGAAATGCCCGAACTGCCGAAAACGACGGGTCGCGCAATGCAACCGAATGACGGCTTGATGTTTGTGAATGCGGGGTTTCAGCCGCAAACCGATCTGCAAAACCGCCAAACTGTAAACAATGCGGATTCCTTCAAACCGGATTTCGCAAAAGCCGTCAAGCTTTCGCCGAAACAGTCGGTCGAGCTCGAAATTCCCGTTGAAGCGGCGCAGAATTTCGGGATGACGTTTATGGCTGACCCAAAAATTTCGGCGACGCTTTACAACGAAAAAGGCGAGATCGTCGGGAAAAATCTCACGGATTCGTGCGAGGCGAACCTCTGGTTTCGTTCGATCTTTTACAACAAACCGACGGCGAAAGCGAATTGGAAACTGAAATTGGAAAACACTTCGACCTTTGAACTCGAAGCCGTTCTTGGAACCTGGGCAAATGCCGTTAGATAATAAAAAAGAGCGCAAGTTGAATGATTGCGCTCCGCTTTTTTATTCGATCTTTGTCTGAAGTTTTTTGATTAAAGCCTGAAAGCGCGGTTCGTTTTGCAGATTGGCAAAGCGCGGTTCGGATTTGATGAAATTGAATTTGTGATTATGCGCGGCTTCGGCTTTTTCGAGCCACGACAGGGCTTTTTCCTTTTCGCCGATCAGATTGTAGGCAAGCGCGATCTCTTCGGCGTAAGCCTGCGGATTGTTTTTTACCTGATCGATCAAAACGGCTTTTTCGAGTTCGGCAAAAAGCTCTTCACGTTTTCCAAACAGAGATTCGGACTGGATGCGGACGGGAATCCAGCCGGGTTCGTTGTTTCCTCCGGCGTAGCTGTATTCCTTGCGATAGGCGGCAAGCGAGTTATCTTTATCTCCCATCGCCGTATAAATCCAGCGTTTGGTTTTGTGTGCGGGAACGAAACTTTCGTTGAGAGTCAAAGCCGCATCGCATTCTTTGATCGCTTCGTTATATTGTCTGCCGTAGTAATAAGCCATACAAACGGCGGTTCGGGTGATCGGTGCAAGCGGGTTGAGTTTTTCGGCGGTCTGCGCTTCGCTGAGTGCGTCGAGCGGACGATTTAACGCCATCAGCGCAAGCGCGAACCAATGATGACCTTGTGCATATGACGGATTGATCTGAATGGCGCGGCGAAATTCGAGTTCCGCGCCGGCTTGGTCGCGGTTGTTGAAAAATTTGATGTAGCCGAGCGAAGTGTGCGCTTCCGCCAGATTATCGTCGATCGCCAGAGCCTTGAGCGCGGCTTGCTCGGCTTTTTTGTAAACGTCGGGCGGCGGATTGATCGAATATAAATTGAGCAAAACATACGCGTCGGCAAGTCCGGCATAAGCCGGAGCAAAACCTTCGTCTTCCGAAACGGCTTGCGAAAAAGCCGCGATCGCTTTTTGCAGATCGACCGAAGAACGCGTCGTCGTCTGAAATCTTCCGACCAGGTAAAGCTCGTAAGCCAGAGAATTTTTCGTGTAATTTTTGAAAACCTGTTCGCGTTCGACGGGAAGCGGTTCGATTCCGAGCGATTGCCAGATTTTTTCGGCAACTTTCGATTGAAGCGCGAACAAATTTCCGTCGCTGGTCGCGAATTTTTCCGACCAGATAATTTCTCCTGACCTGGTATCGACCATTTCGGCGGAAAGCTCGGAATTGTTTCCGTTTTTCGTGAAATTTCCGCGCACGATGAAATTGGCTTTGATCGAATCGGCGATCTTTCCGATCTCGTCATTTGCCGCGATGCGTCCCGAACTCGACGCGATGACCGTGAGCCGTTTGATGATGCCGAGCTTTCGGGTCAGATCGTCCGCCAGACCGATGCCGAGATTTTGCTGTTCGATGTTTTCGCTTTTGAACGGCAAAACGGCGATCACGGGCGTTTGATAATTGGTCGAAATCTGCGATGGAATCATTCGATTGCCGCTTCTGAATTCAAACGTGAGAATTTTGGTATAAGCCAGAACGCCGATAAATGCGGCAAAAACAAAAATGGCGGCGGCGGCAAATAAGAATTTTCTCGATGCGGAAGACTTTTTGACTTCCTTTTTTTGAGTTTTTTCAGCCAGCGAAAGCGTGGTCGATTCCTGCGGGTCGGTTTTCAAACTTTGCGTGTGCTGTCCCTTTTCAATGCCGACCGTTTCGGGCGAAACCGCTTTCATATTACTGCGGCTTGCCGAAAAATTATTAAAGAAAATGTCGTAACCGATATTTTCGAGGATTTTTTGAAAACGTTCTTCGTCGCGGACGAAATCGAAGGCGGGTTCGACACCAACCCAATTCAGCCACGCCTCTTTGATCTTCAGTGCGTCTTCGAGCTTGTCCAGAACCTTCTCTTTATCCTTGAAATAGCAATAGATCAGTGCCAGATTGTATGGCGAAACGAAACGGGTTTGCGCCGTTTCGAGAAGTTTTTCGAGATTTTCGGCGGCTTCCGCTTCCTGACCGTTCGCCGCCAGACTTTCGATCTCCGCCGAAAGCGAGAAAATGCCGTCGTTGAAAATTTTCTTGGTTTCAATCGCTTCGACGACCGCTTCGTCGGTTTTGCCGACAATACGGTAGATTTTGCTCAAACCGTAATGTCCGAAAATATAGGTCGGAAAATCCTTAATGACATTTTTATATTGCCTGATCGCCTCCTCGAAACGGCGTGCAAAATACAAACCCCAACCTAAATTATGATGGTTAAACGGCGTGAGCGGGTCGAGGTCGATACTGCGGCGCGCAAATTCCAGACCTTCGGCAAAGCGTCCCTGTGTATATAAAACTATCGAATACCAGACATACGCCGTCGCGTTGTTCGGATTGAGTTCCAACGCGCGCGAAAGATGGTGTTCGGCTTTGCCCCAATCATAATTTCCGGCGTGGAGCGAAAATCCGAGAGTCGCGTGCGCTTCCGAAAGCGAATTGTTGAGTTCGACGGCTTTGGTCGCGGCTTCGATGGCGGGCTGAAAACATTCCTGCGGCGGCAAAACGCCGATGATCCCGAGCCAGTTGTAATAATCGCCGAGTCCGGTGTAAGCCTGTGCGTAATTCGGGTCGGCGGCAATCGCGCTGTGAAAACTGACGAATGCTTTCGCCAAACCTTCCTCGGTAAAAGTGTTGAAATAATAGCGTCCGCGCAGATAATGCTCAAAGGCTTCGGGCGAATCGGTTCCGCGATTGGCGAGTTCTTCGCGTTCGTTTCCGGTCAATTGCGGCAGTAAAACTTCAATGACTTTGTTGGCGATCGTATCTTCGAGCGCAAAAACGTCCGTGATCGTTTCGTCGATGGAAGTCGCCCAGATCGTTGAATTTTCAGCAACATTCAACAACTGAACCGTGATGCGCAAACGGTTTCCCGCTTTCTTGATGTTTCCGTCAAGCAGAAAATCGACGTTCAAATCCTTTCCGGCGATGATCGGATCGGTAATTTCTTCGCGAAACGGGAGAATCGAACTGGTAGGACGAACGACGAAACTGCGGACTTTGCTCAAACGCGTGATTAAAGCGTCAGCCAGACCGACACCGAGAAATTTATCGCCCGTATCTTCCGTGTTTATCAGATTAAGAAATTTGAACGGCAAAACCGCGAGAGATTTGGCACTTGTCACCGACAGATTGCTTTTCGGGATTTCGTTTTTCGGCGTAAACGGTTGAGCCTGAATTTCCTGTCCGCGCAGATGTCTGGAAATGTCCTCGGAAAATTCCTGAACCGAAGAATATCTTTCCAAAACACTTTTCGCCAGGGCTTTCATCACGATATTGTCGATATTTTCGGCGAGTTCGGTTTTCAGATTTGCTTTCGTCGTTCCGCGCAAAACCGCGAAAACATCGCCCGAATTTGAATATTGGGGCAGAAGATTTTCGTTTCTGTCGATGATTTTGCTCGGAAGCTCGGGTGCGACTTCACAGATGACCTGTGAAACTTCGTGCAGGGCGCGACCTCTGAAATTATACGGACGATGACCCGTCAGAAGCTCGTAAAGCAAGATTCCCAGGCTGTAAATATCGCTCGAAGGCGTGACTTCAACGCCGCGAACCTGTTCGGGCGAAGCATAATCAGGTGTCATCAAACGCATCATCGAAGCGGTCGGATTGACGGATTCGTGGATCAGATTGGGGTCGAGAACTTTGGCGATCCCGAAATCGAGCAGTTTCGGCGCGTTGTGCTGGGTGACGAGAATATTGCTCGGTTTGATGTCGCGGTGAATGATCTGGCGTTCGTGCGCATAAGCGACCGCCGAACAAATCTTTTGAAAAAGTTTGAGCCGGTCGGTCACGTTCAGGCGTTTATTGTCGGCAAAATTGTAGAGCGTTTCGCCCGTGATATATTCCATCACGAAATACGGCAAACCTTCGGCAGTCGTGCCGCCGTCCAGCAAACGCGCAATGAACGGATGCTCGAATGACGCTAAAATCTGGCGTTCGTGGCGAAAACGGCGGACAATGAAATCCGAATCCATCCCGCGTTTGATGAGTTTGATCGCAACTTTCTGCGAAAACTCGCCGTCGGCGCGTTCCGCCAGAAAAACCGCGCCCATTCCGCCGCGCCCGATCTCTTCGACGATCCGATACGAACCGATCTTTTTGCCGATAAAGAACTCTTCCTTTAATTCCTGAGATTCTTCGTCGAGCGATTTTGAAATTACTTTTTTGGCGGACGAATTTAAAAAATGGCTGTCCGTCCAGACGGGCGATTCGATGAAACTTTCGGCGGAATCGTAATCGGCAAGCAGTTTTTCGACCTCTTTTTTCAAAACGAGATCGGTGCCGCACTGTTCAGCGACAAATATCGCACGCTTTCCAGCCGGAAGGTCGAGTGCGTTTTGAAATATTGATTCGATCTTTTGCCAAAGTTCGGGGGACATTTGCGATTATTATAAACGAGTCTGAAAAATAATAGTAACAAAAGTGAATCCATAAAGACGATGAAAAGTCGGAATTTGTTGCCAACTTATTTTGCAAAACAAAAAAGATGCAAGTTAAAATATGTTGACCGTCTACCTTGAATTATTCTAAAATCTATATGACGAAGTTCTTCGTCTTCCTAGATTCAAAAAATGCCTCAGAAACAAAAGAAAATCAGTTTAATATTTTTCGTGATCGGGACGCTTTTACTGGTCGGTTTGGTGCCGCTTGTTTTGACGGGCTGGTTTTTATCCGAACGAAGCGCGAAAGAATTGCGGGCGGTCGAAAACCGTTATCAAACACAGCTCGTTCAGGAAAAAGCGCGTCAGCTCGAAATGTTCGGTCAGCATTACGGCGATCTGGTCGGGAGTTTTGTCAAGGCTCTCGAACTTTCCAACGATTTTGCGATTCTCACTTCGCCGCAGACGGAACAGCTTTTAGGAACGACCTTGAAGGAAAATCCTAACCTGATCGCGCTTTATATGAAGCCCATCGAAGCCGAATCGCTTTCGGTCTTTCGTGCGGAAGCCATTAAAAAAGAAGAGATCGAACTAATCGCGCAAGACGCGGCGGCAAAGTTGGGAAATCAGAAAATCCTTTTCGGATCGCCGCAGAAATTGAAATCGGGCAACGATCTCGTCATCAGTATCACTTCACCGGTAACTTTGAACAATCAAAATTCGGCGATCGTGACGGCGGTCGTTTCATTAAAGGAAATTTCGCGGAGCATCGTCGGCGTAAACCCGACGAGCGAAGACGAGCTCTGGAAATCAGGCTTGCCGATAGTTTTTGCGGTTGACGATAAAGGTCGCGCGGTTTTTCATCCCGACACGAATCTCGTTTCAAATCAGAAATCGCTCACGAGCTTGCGAATCGTGCAGGAATGGCTCGAAGCAAACAGTCAAATCCAGTCGGCTCTGGTTCCGTTTTCGGCTGAATACGACGGGAAAAAGCACGAAATGATCGGCGCGTATTCGACGGTCAGTTTCGGCAAAAATATGAATTTCGGCGTAATCACGATGCAGGATGAAAGCAAAGCTCTCGCATCGGTCGGCGAAATGAAACAGCAGACGTGGGTTATCAGCCTTGCGTTTGCAGGCTTTGCTTTGCTCGTCGGGCTTGCGCTTTCACGCCAATTAACGCTTCCGCTTTTGAAATTGTCGTCCGCCGCGCAAAAGATCGCCGCCGGCGATTTCTCGCACCGGGTTGAAACAAAGAACATTACCGAGATCGGAATGCTCGGCAAAGCCTTCAACATTATGACCGACAATGTCGAGGAGCACATTCGCCAGCTTGCCAAAGCCGCCGAAGAAAACCGCGAACTTTTCGTCGGAACGGTCAAAGCTCTCGCCGCCGCGATCGACGGCAAAGACCGTTACACACGCGGACATTCGGAGAGAGTTTCGCGTGTTTCGGTCGCGATCGGAATGCGGCTCGGAATGGACGAAGAAGAACTCGAAAAACTCAGAATCAGCGCGCTTTTACACGATGTCGGCAAGATCGCGATCGACGATTCGATTCTCAAAAAACCTGCCGCACTCACGAATGAAGAGTTTGAAATTATGAAAACTCACCCGCAACAAGGCTTCAAAATTATGAAAAATATTCCGGCGATGCAGGACTTTTTACCGGGAATGTATATGCACCACGAAATGGTCAACGGGCAAGGTTATCCGCAGGGCTTGACCGACAAGGACATTCCGCTTCAGGCGAAAATCGTTTCGGTTGCGGATACTTTCGACGCGATGACGATCGATCGCCCGTATTCAAAAGGAATGACGCTTGCCGATTCGCTCGAACGCATCAAGAGTTTTGTCGGATCGCGCTACGATGACAAAGTCGTGCAGGCATTGATCGATGCCTGTATGGACGGACAGATCGGCATCGGCGTTGTGAAACTGAAATCGAACACGCCGAAAAACGTGAATGACAAAGGAATCACGGTTGTTAAGAAAATTGCATAGTTTCATTAAAAGAAACGAAATTTCCGTATGAACGAGCATAATTTTCAGGAAAGTTGGCAGGTCGATGTCGGCGGGCAGATTTACGAATCGAACTTTGACGAACTGACGCAATGGATAGATCAGGGATCACTGCTCCCGCAGGATTTGGTCAGACGCGGTCAGCTTCGCTGGATCGAAGCGCGCAAAGTTCCCGCGCTGATTCCTTTTTTTAATGCAAAGGAAAACGGTTTGCCGCCGCCGACCGTGACGGCGACATCGAGCGCGACGGAAAATCATCCGTTTGCCGTCAATACTCAGAATTTTCAAAATCTGCCGAACGGGTATTCCGGACAATTCACGGAATTTAACAATTTTACGAAATCGCTCGAAAGAGTGAATCACACGGTCGAGCTTCCGCCCGCCGAACCGCAACTTGCGCCGAATTGCTGTCTTCACGACAACGATCCGGCAACTTATCTCTGCGAAACCTGCGGAAATTCGTTTTGCCGTCTGTGCGTAAAATCCTACGGCGGAAACGTCAAAATCTGCCCGATGTGCGGCGCGATGTGCAAATCCGCCAAGGATATTCAAGCGGCGCATCAAGCCGTTTTGCCGGATTATGCAAATGAAAGCTTCGGTTTCGGCGATTTCGGCAGAGCCATCGTGCATCCTTTCAAATTCAGGACGAGCTTGTTTTTGGGCGCGTTGATGTTCAGCTTTTTTACGGTCGGACAAGCGGCGGCAGGTTTCGGCGGAATTTTTATGTTCGGCGCGGCGTTGTTTTGTTTTATGCTCGCCAATATGATGACGTTCGGCGTTTTGAAAAATACCATCGACAATTTTTCGCAGGGAAAACTCGAAGTCAATTTTATGCCGTCGTTCGATGATTTTTCGCTTTGGGACGATGTTGTTCACCCTTTTTTCCTGAGCATCGGCGCATATCTGGTTTCGTTCGGCTTATTTATCGTAATCGTCGCGGGCGGCGTTTGGTGGACGATTTCGAGCATTTCCCAACAAGCGAATCCGAACGGAATGTCAACGATTCAGCCGTTCGCTCAAAACGATGTGAATACGGTCAAACAAGTCGATAATTTCAAGGAGTTTGCGAACGGTATGAACGAGCGAAATCAATCTTTCGATCCGAACAATCCGCAAAATTATGCCGACACCGAAGACGATGTTCGCCAAGCGCAGGAAATGATAAATCAACACCGCAAAGCGCAGGTCGAATCGACGTTCGGAAAAGCTCCCGAAACCGTCGAAGCGGAGCAAAAATCCTTTGTAATGGGAATGTTGGCGAAAGCCTTACCGCTCGTTTTGCTTGCCGGACTCGCGTTTCTCTGGGGATTATTCTATTTTCCGGCGGCGTGTGCGGTCGCGGGCTACACGCAGACTTTCACTGCAACCATCAATCCGCTCGTCGGTTTGGACACGATCAAAACTTTCGGTTTGGATTACGTCAAAATTCTGCTAATGGGTTTTATTTTACTGACATTTTCAGGTATTTTCGGTCTTATCATCGGCTTGATATTATCGCCGCTCGATCTTCCTAAAATGGGCAACATTCCCGCACAATTTATTTCGGGTTTCGTGACGTTTTATATTTCCTGCGTTTTCTCGTGTATTCTGGGTTACGCCATTTTCAAAAACGCCGACAAATTCAAACTGACAAGAAATTAAAGCCGAAAATTTCAGCTTTCAACTAAGAAAAATCGCACGTTTGTTAAGCGTGCGATTCTTTTTTATAATCAGAGTTTTATAGTTTAGATTGAAATTTTATAAAAGGCAGTAAAGATTTATTTTGAATCGAGGAATCCAATCCAAAATCCAAAATCCAAAATCTAAAATCAATTTATGGCATTTTTTTGGAAAAGAAAGAAAGACGAAGACAAATTTTCGACCTCAATTTTAGGACTCGATAAATCGATCGAAGAACTCAAAGCGCAGGAAGAAGCCGTCGAAAAGGAAATCGGCGTGCGTTTTTACAAAGCGATCGAAAAAACACGCGATTCGATCAATACAAAACTCGACACGGTTTTTGAAAACCGCAAAAAGATCGACGAAGCGTTTTTAGCTGAGTTAGAGGAAATGCTCATCTCGACCGACATCGGCGTAGCAACGACGATGCAGATTCTCGAAGCCATCCGCAAAGGCGTTTCGCGTCAGGAAATTAACGACCTTGACGCGCTCAAACGCATTATGAAGGAAGAACTTCTGAAAATCCTTCATCATTCAAAAGAACGCGGCGTGGCGGACGAAACGAAATACGATCTCGACATCAAACCGTATGTTTTAATGGTCGTCGGCGTGAACGGAGTCGGCAAAACAACGACGATCGGCAAACTCGCGCAACGTATCAAGGACGAAGGCAACGGTGTTTTGATCTGCGCCGCCGACACTTTCCGCGCCGCCGCTTCCGACCAACTCGAAATCTGGGCGGAACGCGCCGGAGTGCAGATCATCCAGCAAAAACAGGGAACCGATCCGGCGGCGGTTTTGTTCGATTCGCTGAAAGCCGCGAAAGCGCGAAACGCCGACGTTTTGATCGTTGACACGGCAGGACGCTTGCACAACAAAGGACATCTGATGGCGGAACTCGAAAAAATGAAACGCGTCGCCGCCAAAGAAGTCGAAAACGCACCGCACGAAACTCTTTTAGTGATCGATGCCGTCACCGGACAAAACGGTCTGGAACAAGCGCGCCAATTTATGAAAACCGCCGACGTAACCGGAATCGTTCTAACCAAACTCGATGGAACGGCAAAAGGCGGCATCGCCGTCGCCATCGCCAAAGAATTAAATCTGCCTATCCGCTACGTCGGCATCGGCGAACAAGTCAGAGATTTAATGGTCTTCGACGTGGAAAATTATGTGAACGGGTTGTTTAATTAAAAGGAGATTTGAAAATGCAAACAATCGAAGCAATTTATCAAAACGGAATGTTTAAGCCGATTACGCCGATTACGGAAGAACTCGAAGAAGGCGAAACGGTTGAAATCACGATCAAAGAGAAAAGGCTTTCGCCTGATGAAATGTTGGAGCTTGCAGGAAAGGTTTATGAAGGACTTTCTGAAGAAGATATTAGTGAAATCGAACGCATTGCGCTCGACCGCTCAAACTTTTTCGGAGATAGGAAATTATGAGTTTTACTGCCAAGACTCTACTTGATTCGGATACACTTTCTTATTATTTCAAAAAATATCCAAAAGTCGTTACGCAAGCGCAAAATTATTTGCAACAGCATCAGATTTTTACTTTTTCGGCTATCACGCGCTTTGAATTGTTGCGCGGAATGAAAGTCAGAAAAGCAACAGCACAATTAAAATACTTCAATTTGTTTTGCGGACAAAACGAAGTTATTGAATTAAATGACCAAATTATAATTCGTGCCGCTGATATTTACGCCGATCTACACAAACGAGGTTTGCTGATTATGGATGCCGATATACCGCTTTAGAAAATAATTTACCCGTTGTGACAAACAACGAAAGTCATTTCAACCGAATCACGGGATTGCAGATATTGAATTGGACTAAATAAAGTCAGAGATTTTATGGATTTCGACGCGGAAAATTATGTGAACGGGATGTTTAATTGAAATTTACAAATAAATCAATGATTGAGTATAAGTTAATATCTGGTAGCGAATATAAAATAGATAATTTTTGTAGGGAGGATTACCAACTTTACATTGAAAATGAATTGGTTCCAGAAACAATCGTTAGAGGGAGTAGAAGTAAGTCAGGAAAAAACACTTACGAACTTCATTCAACGAACAGTGAAATTGTAAAAAGAATATTTGACTATCGATGGGAAGATTTTTCTGGGTTGAGAGAACTTAGCCTTACATTGAGTTCAGAAAGTGATTTAGAAACAAGATTACTAATCGAAAAAGAGTGGAAAGATGAAATATGGTATTTAAATTTATATTATGAACCAAAATTATTAAGTTGGAAAAACATATATAGTTATGAAGAGTTTGAATCAGAATTGCTTAATAAAAGTGCAGCCAATAAAAGAGAAGAAATAGAAATAAAAAGTTGGAAGGAACTAGATCATGTAACAATTGAATTCAAGATGGAAATAATTTTTCGGAATGAAACAATTGGTAACACATTAAATGATTTTTTTCATTATTGTAATAAAATTTATTCACAAACTGTAGCCAGTCTTGAAAGCAAAGTCGATAACACTTCAATTTCAAGTTACTTTAACTTTCAAGAAAAATTGAAGGTTCCTTGCCAACAATATCTAATTTATTTTGTAAGTTTTCTAAAAGATTTAGGAATTAATGCAACTTCAGATTTAAGAGAAGAAGCAGGAAAAGTTCTTTTTTCAGTTACGCCAACCGATGAAAATCAAGCACTAGACAAAATTCGTGAAGCACTTGCCATATATTTGAAATTACCTGGAAGTCCGATTATTTTTGATGACAGTTTTAAATCAATGCGTTTGCAACAGCAAATTGAAAATCTTCAACATTCGCAAAGAATGGCGGTGAGAGAATTGCAATTTAGTGAAAAACTTATAGCCGCGCAGTCGGATATGCTTCACGAGAAAAATTTAACCATTTCGCAATTACAATTCATCAACGAACAACAGCAAAAAATCATTGAAAAGATTTCGAGTAAATCAATAATAATGGATTCGGTTGAAAATAAGGAAGAACTTGAAAAAATTTATGATGGTTTAGAAGCAGGCTATAGCAAGTGGCTTTATGAATTAACCGGAATTAAAGCGAATGTAATTAAAGTTGTAAAAACCGCCGTTAAAAATACGTTTGGAAAAGAAGAAAAAAACTCTGTTTTGGGTTTAGAGAAAGAGTAAAATAAAATCTTTTCACAAGATTAAAAAGTCCGCTTGCGGACATAAGATTGAAGCTACACGCGTGAGCGTGTAGAAATATGATAATCAGAGAATTGAGCCTGTTTGCAGGCGGCAGCAGTAAATTTGCAGTTTTTTTTCTGTCGCTTGCAAGCAAGCTCAAATCTGTTTGTGTTTTTTGACTACAGGCTTACGCCTGTAGCTTAAATCTTTTGTCCGCAAGCGGACTTAAACTGGTTTTAGATAAATTCAATAATGTGTGCTTAATGCAATTTTTTGACTGACTTTTATTTGAAATGCAGACTGTAAATGCTTTCTATAAATGATTTTATCGAATAATGTAATTTGAAAATATGTCTTATACGAACCTACTTTATCATATTGTTTTCGGCACGAAAGGTCGGTTGCCGTTGATAACGGATGAGATAAAGCCTCGTTTGTATGAATATCTCGGCGGAACGGTGCGCGGGCTTGGCGGGATTGCTTTTGAGATTAAGGGCATCGCAGATCATGTGCATTTATTCGTAAAAATTCCGCCGACTGTTAAATTTTCAGATTTTTTGCGCGATCTAAAAGCGAATTCCTCAAAATGGGTGAATGAAAATACAAATGAAAAGTTTGCGTGGCAAAGACGTTACGGTGCATTTACGGTGAGTGAATCGCAGGTTGAAATCATAAGAGATTACATCCGCAAACAGGAAGAACATCATCGCAAATTCGATTTCAAATCCGAATTTGAAAGTTTGTTAAAGGTCAATAAGATAGAAATTGATGATTTTGTATGGCAAGACTAATTAACGTATGAAAAGACGCGATTTTCTGACAAATTCGGCTGTTGCCGCCGCTTCGGTTTTGTTGGCGGATAAGTTTGGTTTTGCTCAAAGTTCGGAATTTGTAAGCCATCGTCCGCCTTTGAAACAGCGGAAATTTGTTTCAAAAGCGGTCGAAGCGAAGATCGCGGAAGTGAAATCGGCGATCAAGGATAAGGAACTTGCGTGGATGTTTGAAAATTGTTATCCGAACACGCTCGATACGACGGTCGAGATCGGCGAACGTGATAGGAAAATCGATTCTTTTGTCATCACGGGCGACATTCACGCGCTTTGGCTGAGGGATTCGACGGCGCAGGTTACGCCTTATCTTTCGCTCGTGAAGGACGATAAGGATTTGCAGAATCTCATCAAAGGTTTGATTCACCGGCAGGCTTATTCGATCTTGCTCGAACCGTATGCGAATGCTTTTTTGAAGGATTTGAACGAAAAGGGCTGGGATGATCTGCCGAAAAATAAGCCGGGAATTCTTGAGCGCAAATGGGAAGTCGATTCGCTCTGCTACGCGATGCGGCTTTCTTATCAATACTGGAAAGCAACGAACGATTCGAGCGCGTTTGACGATGAATGGCAAAACGCGATGCGCCTTGCGGTAAAAACTTTCAAGGTCGAACAGCTTAAAGACGGCAAAAGTCCGTATACATTTATTCGCAAAACGACCGTGATGATAGACGCACCGCCTTTTGACGGAACGGGAAATCCTGTCAAGCCTGTCGGTTTGATTCGTTCGGCGTTTCGCCCGTCGGACGATTCGACGTGGTTTCCGTTTCTGATTCCTTCAAACGCTTTTGCGGTCGTTTCATTGAAGCATTTGGCGGAAATTTTCCGCGTCGCACTGAAAATCAACGATTTTGCGAAGGAATGCGAAGATTTGGCGGCGGAAGTCGAAGCGGCGATCTATAAATACGCGGTGATCGAACACGAAAATTTCGGGAAGGTTTTCGCTTACGAAGTTGACGGTTTCGGCAATCGCCTGTTTATGGACGATGCAAACGCCCCGAATCTGTTGTCTTTGCCGTATCTGGGATTCGTCAAACACGATGACAAGATTTATCAAAACACGCGCAGATTCGTTTTAAGCGACAATAATCCTTATTTCAAACGCGGAAAATGCGCGAGCGCGGTCGGCAGTCCGCACACGGGCAAAACGAACGTCTGGCATCTCGGAATCATTATGCGGGCGATGACTTCCGTTGATGAAAACGAGATCAAACAATGTCTTTCGATGCTCAAACGAACGCATGCCGACACGGGATTTATGCACGAATCGTTTAATCCCGACGACCCGAAAGACTTTACGCGCAGTTGGTTTGCGTGGGCGAATACGATCTTTGGCGAATTGATTTTGAAGATTTATAACGAAAGAAAAATGCTTTTGAATAATGAATTTTAGAAAAATGTAACCGCAGATTTTATGGATGAACGCAGATAAAATCTAATTAAATAAATCTGCGTGTATCTGCGAAAATCTGCGGTTTCAGGCTTTCTTTGCGAGTATAATTTTGAACGAAAAATATTCTGAATTTGATATAGAACGGACGCGGCGGGCGTTGGAATTGGCGGCTCTGGGAGTCGGACAGGTTTCGCCGTCGCCGTTGGTCGGGTGTGTGATCGTTGCTGAAAACGGTGAAATTGTCGGCGAAGGAACTTATATTTACGAAAACGTCACGCACGCCGAAGTTTTGGCTCTGGAACAAGCGGGCGAACGTGCAAAAGGCGGCACGGCTTACGTTTCGCTCGAACCGCATTCGTATCACGGACGCACGAAACCCTGCACCGATGCGCTCATAAATGCGGGAATCAAACGCGTCGTTTGCCCGATCGAAGACCCGAATCCGCTCGTTTCGGGACAGGGTTTTCAGATTTTGCGCGAACGCGGAATTGAAGTCGTGACAGGAGTTTTGCGCGAAGAAGCCGCCCGTTTGAACGAAAAATTCTGCGTTTGGCATAACAAGCAAAGACCTTTCGTGCATTTGAAATTGGCGATGAGTCTGGACGGCAGAATTTCGCTGAAGGATTCGGTTTCGACGACGCTTTCGGGTAAGGAATCGGCGGAAAAAGTTCAGGCTTTGCGCTACGAACACGATGCGATTCTGGTCGGCGGAAACACGGCTTTTGTCGATAATCCGTCGCTCACGGACAGAAGCGGAAAACCGCGTCGGCGAAAATTGGTGCGCGTGATTTTAGACAATCGTTTGCGGATTCCGCTCGAATCCAATTTGGTCAAAACTGCGCAGGAAACGCCGACTTTAGTAATCTCGAACTCAAACGATGAAGCGAAAATTCAGACTTTGAGGGAAAACGGGGTTGACGTGGCAAATGCAAATGCGCGGGACTTGAAAGCGGTTTTGGAAGAACTCGGAAAACGCGATCTGCAAAGCGTTTTGGTCGAAGGCGGAACCGAGGTTGCGGGTGCGTTCTGCGATGCGAAACTGGTCGATAAATTAACGTTTATCGTCGCGCCGATCGTGATCGGCGGACATTCTGCGCCGCTTGCAATCGGCGGAAACGGAGCGATTTCGTTGGACAACGCGTTGAAACTAAAACATCTGGAAATCATCAAACACGGAACCGATTTTGAATTTACGGGTTATCCGTTCTGAAATTTTGCCGCGATCTTCAGCAAGGTAAATTCTTTTTCAAACTGTAAATAGAGCTGTTCGGCTTCCCTTAAAGAAACAAGATGAAAGCCGATCTTGTCGTTTGCGCCGAGCTGTGCGGCAAGCGGAAGATCGGGCTTTATCACATTTGCAAGGCGCGGATAACCGCCCGAGGTCTGATGATCTGCCATCAGCAGGATCATTTTCCCGTCAGGCAAAAGCTGAATCGTGCCGAAATTTACGGCTGATGAAAGCAGTTCGATATTTTCTTTCAGCGTCAGCGGTGCACCGTCCAGCCGATAACCCATTCGATTCGATTTTCTCGTAATTCTGAAAACCTGATTCAAAAAACTTTCCTTACTTTCAGCCTTCAGATTTTCAAATTCCGCGCCGGCTGTCACGCGCGCGGTCGGAAAACGGCTGTAGAAGGGAAGCAAGCTGTGCGAAATTCTGAAATTGATATTTTTCGGGCGTGTTTGCGCGTTGTTACTGAATAAAATACGGTCGCCTTTTCGCAAAGTTCTGCCTTCGATTCCGCCGAAATTTGCAGTCAGATTCGTGCTTGCGCTTGCCAGAATTTTTTCGATTTTGAAGCCGTTTTTGACCGATAGATAAACGCGATTGCCGAAGTTTCGTGCGGTAAATTTTAAGACACTTCCTTTTTCGGCAAAATGTATGCGCCAGTTTTCGAGCGGTTTCCCGTCAATTTCTGCGCCCAGATCGGCACCGCCGAGCGCGAAAATCGCCGCTTCTTCAAAAACGATTTCAGGCGCGGGATAGTGCATTTCCAAAACGGCTTCGTTTTCATCGTTGGCAAGCAGAACATTAATCAAGCGGACAGCGGTTTGATCCATCGCGCCGTTTGGATTTATCCCGAAACGCGCAAAACCTTTGCGCCCTAAATCCTGGATGGTCGTCAAAATTCCTGTTTTGTTGATTAATAAACTCATTATTTTGTGCGGTAGAATTTGACCGAATCGCCTGTTTGAAAAAGCGTCGGGATTTCGTTTTCAGGCTCGAAAAGTTTTACTTCGGTGCGCCCGATCAATTGCCAGCCGCCGGGCGAATCGAAGGGATAAATGCCCGTTTGCCTGCCTGCGATGCCGACGCTTCCCGCCCTTACAAGCTGGCGCGGCGTTTCCTTTCGCGGCGCGGCGATTCTTTCGTCGATTTCGCCCAGATAAGCAAAGCCGGGCAAAAATCCGAGCATATAAACGCGGTAGGTTTGCGAGAGAAAAATTTCAATAATTTCTTCGGTCGAAAGTTTATTGATTTCGGCGACAAATTTCAAATCGGGCGATGATTCGTCATCGAAAATAACGGGAATCCTGATTGTTTTTGAAAGTTCTTTTTTATTTGGTTTGAGAGATTTAAGCGCGTCCGAAATAATATTTTTGACGGCTTCAAAGGCTGTCGGAAAATTCGGCTGATTTTTTCTGACGGCTAAAATGTCGAAATAAACCGTCAGCGAAGCGTAAGCGGGAACGATTTCATTCAAACCTTGAAACGGATTTTCAGTCAAATATTTATTGAGCGAAATCACCAACCGATTCAGTTTTCCGGAGATTTCGTTGCCGAATTCGATTGTTAAAGCATTTTCGCCGAGAGAGAAAATTTTGTAATCCTTCATTCCAAACCTACAAAAAATTGCCCGCGAAAGCCACGAAAACCACGAAATAAAAAGACAATTATTTTTCGTTTCTTTCGTGGCTTTCGCGGGCAGGAAATCTTACCTTTTACGCTGTTTGGGGTCGAGATATTCGCGTAATCCGTCGCCGATAAAGTTGAAAGCCAGAACCGTCAGCGCAATGGCGATGCCGGGGAAAAACAGAACGTGCGGTGCGTTATAAAGTATGTCCAGACCGCGCGCTTCTTCGATCATCGTTCCCCAACTCGGCGCGGGCGGCGGAATCCCTAAACCAAGAAATGAAAGCGATGCTTCCGAAAGCACCGCGCCCGCCATTCCGAGCGATGCCTGGACGATTAAGGGCTGAATCGCGTTCGGCAAAATATGCGTGAAAAGAATCCGCATATTGCTCGCGCCCAAAGCTCTCGCAGCTTGCACGAAATCGTATTCCCGCACCTTCAAAACCTGTCCGCGGATGACCCGTGCATAACCGACCCACCCGATGACGCAAAGCGCGAAAATCAGTTTTCCGAGTCCCGCGCCTAAGAATGCGACCATCGCAATTGCCAGAAGCAATCCCGGAAAAGCGAGAACTACGTTAAAGAGATAGCCCGAAAGAAATTTATCGACCCAACCGCCGTAAAATCCTGCAATTGCGCCGATGACAGTGCCGACGACGGTGGAAACCGTCACGACCGTGATACCGACTTGGAGCGAGATTCGCGCACCGTAGATGACACGCGAGAAAACATCGCGTCCGAGCGAATCGGTTCCGAACCAATGTTCGCCTGAGGGCATTGCATATCGCGCCAGAAGATTTTGCACCGTCACGTCGTGCGTGGCGATCAATGGCGCAAAAATCGCCGCCAGAATAAATAGAATTGCGATTGCAATGCCGATGTAAGTTAAACGATTCATTAATATTTGCGATTTTCAAGTTTCGATTATCGAAAATTGAAAATCTAAGAAAGTCTGATTCGCGGATCGAGCCAACGATAAACTAAGTCAGTTAAAGAATTTGCCAGAATATATGTGACCGAAATTACCAGAACACAGCCTTGCACGAGCCGATAATCTCGTTTTCCGATGCCGTCGTCGAGCAGAAGCAAACCCAAACCCTGCCAACTGAAAATCTTTTCGGTAATGATCGCACCCGCGAGCAGAACCCCAAGCTGTAAGCCGAGAATCGTCACGACCGGAATCAAGCCGTTTTTCAAAACGTGTTTGTAAACGACCTTGCTTTCGCTCAAACCTTTGGCGCGGGCGGTTCTGACGTAATCTTCGCCGAGTTCTTCGATCACGGACGAACGCACCATTCTCGTTAAAATCGCCGAAAGTGCCGCGCCAAGGGTTACGGCGGGCAGAAGAATATCTTCAGGGTTTCCGCTGTAGGTGGGCGCGAAAATCTGATATTTGACGGCGAAAAGGTAAACTAAAAAAGGTCCGATCACGAAGGTAGGAAGCGAAATTCCGAGCAATGCAATGAACGAGGAAAAGTTATCGATCAGCGAATTTTTGTTTTTTCCTGCCAAAACGCCGAGCGGAACGGCGATTGAAATCGCGATCAGCATCGAAACGAGTGCCAGCTCGATGGTCGAAGGATAGCGTTCGAGAATCATATCGAGAACGGGTCTGTCTGTCCTGAATGATTTTCCGAGATCGCCTTGCAGAAGTCCGAGCCAATAATCGGCGTAGCGGTTATCGACACCGTTCCATTGAAAACCTTTTTCGGAGTTTACGGTAAAGAAAAAAGCCGGACGATCCAAGCCGTGTTTGGCGCGAAAACTGTCGAGTTGTTCCTGCGTTGCCGTTTCGCCCAAGATCGTCGTCGCGGGATCGCCGGGGACAAATTCGATCAAAAGCGTCACCAAGGATACGACCGTGAACACGACCAGCAAAGTCAGCAAAAGCTGACGCAGAAAATTGAGAATTGTATATTTCATTTAGTCGGTTGAAAGCAGGGAAATTTTATAACGAAAAATTTCTGCTGACAAATCTTTAAGATTTTATTCCCGAATGAATTGCGGCGATTCCGCCGGTCAAGTTTTGAAATTCGACATCGATAAAACCCGTTTCTTCAAACATTTTCGCCAAGCCTTTCTGGTCGGGAAAACGCGAAACCGAATCGGGCAGATATTCATACGCGCCGCGCGAACCGCTGACCGCACCGCCGATGCGTGGCAAAACCTGCGTAAAGTAAAGATTGAAAATCTGCTTGAAACCCGGCACGATCGGCGTTGAAAATTCGAGCACGACAAGCTTTCCGTCTTTTTTCAAGATTCGGTGAAATTCCTTTAATCCGTCCTGCCAGTTTGAAAAATTACGAAGCCCGAACGCGATCGTTAAAGCGTCGAAACTGTTATCGGCAAAAGAAAGGTTCATTCCGTCGGCTTCGACATACGGAATTTCAGTATTGTTTTTCGCGTTTTTATCGAAAGCGATCGAGAGCATAGGACGGCAAAAATCCGTTCCGATAATTTTGGCTTCGGCGTTCGTTTGAAGCTCGACCGCGAGGTCGCCCGTTCCGCAGGCAACATCCAGAACGACGGCAGATTTATTTGCCAGAATCGTTTCGAGCTTTTTTCTGACCAATCTGCGCCAGCGTTTATCGACATTGACCGACAAAAAATGGTTCAGAAAATCGTATTTTCCCGCAATGCCTGAAAACATTTCGCGGACGGCTTTAGCGTGTGCAATTTCGTTTGCGGTTCTTTCGTTTGGCATCAATTGGTTTTAGTTTCGGTAGTTTTTTCGGTCACGGAAATCATCACGACCGGATTTTTTGATAACTTTTCGGCAACTCTTTGCACATCCGCTTGAGTCACCGCTTCAAAAGCCTTCGATTCGTCGGTAACGGAAGTTAATTTGAACGTTTCAACGTCAAACCACAGATCGGCTTGGTTTTTTGTTTTGTGATCGCTCAGAAAATCCGTTTTCGCTTTTGTAAATTCCTCGTTTGTAATATTCTGCGTAAGCAAAAGCGCGGCAACGCTTTTGGTTTTATCACCATTTCCCGAATCCGTCGTCGGCGCGGATTTCGTGCTGTAGCCCAGGATCAGCAACCCCGGCAGAATATGTTCTTCGTGGCGGACAAAAGCGTTACCCGCCTGTTGCTTTTGCAGACGGTTTTGCAAAATCTTCGTCAAAACTTCCGAAGCCGCAAAATCAGCGTCGTTTCTTGCCAGACCGCGCAGAGCATAACGAACTTCAGTCATTTCTTCGCTTCCGTTAATAGTCGATTCAAAGTGCTTCGTATCTGGTTCGTCGGGTTGGCGAAATGATGAAGGAATGCGGTTTTCGGATTTCTGCCAACCGCCGAAATATCTTTTCACGGCGCGAAAAGCGAAATCGGATTTTACGTCGCCGCTGATTGCGATTGTCGCGTTATCGGCGGTCAGAAAACGTTCCTTCGCATAAATAAGATCGGCAAAATCTATTTTTTGAATCGATTCCTGCGTGCCTTCGGTCGCTCTGCCATATGGAAATGTTCCGAGCAATCTTTTCGCGGCAATTTGATCGGCGATGTAAGCCGGATTTTTTTCCAATTCCTTTACTTTTTCGATTTGTAATGTTTTCAATTTGGCAGTCGTTTCCTTATCGACGGAAAAATTTGTAAAAGCGTTGGAAAGCGTCTGCAGGATCGTTAAGAATTCTTCCGAATTTCCGGTCGTGTTGATCTGAATAAAGTCGTGATTTTTAATTATTTCAAAGCTTCCGCCCAAATCTTCGGCAAAGAAATCACGCGCCGCCTGATTGGGAAAAATATTTTCGGCGAGCACCGCCATTAATCCTTCCTTACCCTGCGGATCGAACGACGCGCCGCTGTGAATCCGTATTCTGACCGAAACTTTATCGGCTTGCGGTGTGCGCCACGACAAAACCTTCAGTCCGTTCAAAAGCTTTTCCTGAACAGGCGGGGCGGATGTTACCGTTTGGGCGAAATTTGAAATTGATAAGATCAGTAGAAACGCGGAAACTGAAAAAATCTTATTAAAAAAAAATGGTTTATTCATTGTATTTTTATCGAAAAAATTTGATTCTCCTTTTTAGTTGCCGATTTCGGAAAATTTGTTGTAAAGCGAAAACAAAAAGGAATTTTCGACGTGATGCAAAAGAAAATTTTAGTTGTCCTTAGGCATCGCGTCAAACGATTAAAGCATCTATGATTTTGTATTATCCCGATAATGTGAAGCGTTTTATCCCGGTAATGCTGAACATCCATCAAAAACGCGGTATAATACAGAAGCATTTCTGAAGGTTTTAATTCAAAACAGAAAGTTTGAGAGGCTTGGAGAATGGGAAAAATAGTTAAATATTGTAATTCTTGTGAAGAAGGTTTTGCAGAGAAATTCGGATTTTGCCCGAATTGCGGTAAGCAGTTGCAGGCGTTTGAAATGATTCCGCAGATCGGCGAAACGTATATTCCGCAAACAAGTAAAGTTTCTGAAGAACCGAAAGCTCCGGCGCAGGAAGCAAAAACTGAAAAATTTGAAACGGTAAAAAACGAAGCGGTCGAGCCGCCGGCTCCCGTTATTGCTCCGGTCGTAACTTCACCGATAGTTGAAGAACCCGTTCAGCAAACAGCATTTACCGAAGAAATTTCAGCTTCCGAACCGCAGTTTGAAGAAACTGTCGCGGAAGAAATCGAAGAAGTTAAGGAAGAAGAAACGAAAAGCTTTGCCGCAGGAGCCGCAAGTTCAGCGGGAATTTACAATAAAACTGATTATTTTGAAAACAAACAATCGGGAATTAGCAGAAACACGCCGCGCAGTGACGGTTTTTATGTGACCGTTATCGAAGATAAGGACGGTGGAAAACGAAACGCTCTTTTATTTGGAACGTTAGTTATTTTCTGCGGACTTTTGCTCGGCGGTTTGGTCTTCTCGATCTTTAATAAACAACTCGGTGTCGGTGCGATCGAACAGGGCGATCTGATCGCGTTCGTTCCCGAGATCGAACCGATTCCGATTGAAACCGAACCTCCGCCGAAGAAGGATAATAATGACGGCGGCGGCGGCGGTGGCGGCGGCAAGGAAGAGCAGGAGCCGGTTCAAAAAGGAAGATTGGCAAATCAGGAAGAAAAACCGCTGATCGCGCCTTCCAAAACGATCACACAGGTGACAAATCCTGAACTGAAGATTCAGGCTTCGACTCAGGGAAATATCAAACGCTCGATCACAAATGAGCCTTACGGTTTGCCGAACGGCATCGGCGTTAATTCCGACGGGACCGGCAGAGGCGGCGGAATGGGCGGCGGCGACGGACGCGGAATGGGTAACGGACGCGGAACGGGTGAAGGAAACGGAATCGGTTCGGGAAGCGGTAACGGCGACGGCACAGGCAACGGCGACGGCACAGGACCGGGAAGCGGCGGCGCACCGCCACCACCGCCGCCGTCGAAACCGAAACCTCCGGCAGTGACAACGGCAATGAGAATCATCTCGAAACCCCGCGCCAGCTACACGGATGCGGCTCGGCAGAACAACGTGCAGGGAACCGTGACGTTAAAAGTTACGTTTCTCGCTTCGGGACAAATCGGCAGTATTTCGCCTGTCAGCGGATTGCCTTACGGTTTGACCGAGCAAGCGATCGCGGCGGCGCGCGGAATCAGATTTGAACCGCAAATGGTTGACGGCGTGGCGAAAACCGTGACGAAGAGCGTTCAGTATAGTTTTACGATTTATTAAAATTAATCTTCAAAAATCAAAAGGCGAGTCTTAAATTTAAGACTCGCCTTTTTTGTTGAATTTAATAAATTTTTAGATCATATCGCCGCCCGATTTTGAATTTTCGTTTAATTCAAAACGGTCGCGGTCGCGTTTTTCGAGCTTTTCCAGAATGTCGAGCGGTTCGTTATCTTCGTAATCGATGCCCATTGCGTGGGCGTTTTCTTCAACGTCGGATTGATCGGGTGTCGGGTTGTGACCGAAAACCGCTTCCGAACCCGTGTTGTTGACATCTTCCCAGTCCGCATCGATGTCGCCGCCCGAATCGGCGGGCGATGAAGCGTGATTTTCGCGCAAACGTTCGCGCAATTCGCTCGGCGCGTGCGGCGCGTGTGCGATCTCTTCGTCCATTAACTCTTTGATTTCTTCATCAGGTAATTCTTCATTTTCATAAAATTCTAAATCCTTGCCCGAAATCATATCTTTGTCCTCTTGATTATTCATAAAATCCCCCTTGCTAAATTTATAAATTCAGAATAGCATATCGAACCTGCTTTCCAAATGTTTGAAAAAATTAAATAAAAACGACCGATTGCGACGACGGAATCTCGAAACGTTTCCGGCAACGCATATTTTTGCACATCAAAACGTCGTCCATTCTCACCATATAATCGCGCGATTTGTCGAATCTGGCGCGGTCTTGCTGGTTCAGATGGCGCGGGAAATTCTTTTTCTTGATGCGTTTCATCCAGCGCACATCGTAATCGTTTCGTTCACGGCAAAACGGGCAAGAAAAACTTGCGCGTTTCAGTTCCTGGCGTTCGTCGAAAATATCTCTTTCCTGCATAATAAAAAACCCTCAGAATTATACCAACATAGACACGGATAATTCTAACGGTTTTTCTAGTTAAGCGTAATTTAATTTTATTCGGCGAGTTTTCTCAAATATGGAAAAGTATAAATTCCCGTTTCGTGACCGTCCGAAAATTGGAAATTCAGCGCGTATCTGCCGACCAGCGAAACGTTTGAAAAGCTCGTTTCGTCGGAGATATTTTCATCCTTCAAAATCTTTTCGCCCGTCCATTCGTTGACGCAACTCGCACACGGACAAGCGCGGCGAAGCTGTGCCGCGTCGTATTTCGTTTCGGCATCGTCCGACCAGACGATCGAAATTTCGCGGTCATTTTCTTCCTGAATCTGTAAAGGTTCGATCATAATTTAGTCTTTTGAAAAATTTTCGATGTCGTCCGACGAAATATCGTAGTGCGAAGCGTGATAGACGGGCGCGCCGTTCTTTAGGATGATCGCTTGCGGCGATTCGTGGCGGATGTTCGTTTTTTCGGCGATCAGATTGGAGATCGCCCGCGCCGATTGCACGACGACCAGATAAATGTCCTTCCCGACGTTTGAAACTTCGTTGTAAACGTCAAAACTGATCGGACAAGTAACACTGTGTTTGAATAAAACTACCGGTTTTTCGTTCGATTTGCTGAAAAGTTCCTCTAAAACGTCCGATGATTCGACCTTGATAAAATTTGCATTCATAAAATAATAACTACCCCTGATAAGCGTTCGGCGGCGGCGGATTATAATTCATCCCGATTTTCGGAAACATTTTTCGATACGCGACCGTGTAACCCGCAAGCATTATCGGCAACAGAAAGTAAACGCCGATTCCGCAGGTCAGCATCGCCGGAATCGAAAGCAGAATTCCGACCCCGATCATTCCGGCGATCCCGCTTAGATTGTTCCAAACCGCCTTTGCGCTTGTCAACATCGCCTGAATTCCGCCGAGTTTGCGGTCAACGATGAGGTGAAACGAAAAGATCAAAAGCGTGTGGAAACAGGTCATAAACAAAATAAAGACAAAATCGACCGCAAACGCGCCGACAAGAAGCTGTGTCAGTTCGTCCGGGCTCAATTTGCTTCCCATCACTGCCGCCATAATTATCGGCGTATAAATAATTCCGAGCATTACAAAGACCGGCACAACGATAAAAACCGTCACGATCAGCGACGGCATAATATAACTGAAACCCGTCCAAAGCCCGTCAAGCGAAGCGGGTTCGCCGTCGATCTTTTGCAGAAAACAATAATAAATCCCGCACATCATCGCACCGACCAGAATATACATCGAAACGCCGCCGATGAGCATTCCGACCAGACTGATCGCAAAAAACAGCCAATAATCGTTTTTGATTATCTCCCAACCTTCCTTGAAACATTCGACAGGCTGAATCACGCCTTTTCTAAATTCGTTATTGTTCATAGATTTGCTCCGTAATTATTGGACAAGAATTCGATATTTACTGCAATTTTTTCACGGAAAACAGTTATTACATTCCTCAAATGTATGCTTACAATCGGCAAATGTATGCTTACAGTCAGCGAATGTAACGTTACATTTATCAATTGCTGCGTTACATTCGTCAAATTCCCGCGGAATTTGGCAAATGTAACGTTACATTTGCCAAATTCCCGCTGTTTTCATCAAATGTAACGTTATATTTGCCGATTGTAATCAGCATAAATACTGTAAAAAAGCCGTAACCAATCAGTTTTTTCAGCAATTACCCGAAAAGGCAAATAAAAAATGGAAATCCGAAATGAAATTCCGAATTTCCATTATCCATATTTTGAAAAACATTAACAATAAATTTTCTCGAAATAGTCCTTCACCATCCGGTCGCTCGAAAATTGCGGCGTTAGGGTCGCCAAAGAGTTTTTCATCCGGCGAATCCATTCTTTCCGCAAACCGTTTTCGTCTGTTTCATAATAAGCCGGAATCACCTGCGTTTCGAGAACTTCGTAAAGTGCTTCGCCGTCTTTACGGTCCATCGTTTCGTCGTCTTCTTCGCTCAGATCGCCGATCGCGAAACCGTTGATCTCGTTATAGCCTTCGATCCACCAGCCGTCGAGAATCGAGAAATTCAAACCGCCGTTCATCGCCGCTTTCTGTCCGCTCGTGCCCGAGGCTTCCATCGGACGGCGCGGAACGTTCATCCAAACGTCAACGCCCTGCACGAGAAAACGCGCTACTTCCTGATCGTAATCTTCGATGAAAACCGCCCGTTTCTGCCAGTTTGAATCGTGATTGATGCTCATCAATTGCTGTAAGATATGCTTTCCGACACGATCCTGCGGATGCGCTTTTCCGGCAAAAACGAATTGCACGGGACGTTCCGCGTCGTCAACCAGTTTCAGAAGCCTTTCGAGATCGGAAAGCAGAAGATTCCAGCGTTTATAAGCCGCGACCCGGCGCGCAAAACCGATCGTCAGAACGTTTGCATCGAAAAGCCGGCGCGTGTCTTCGTGTTCGTTGATCGTATCCTGCGAACCCGTTTCCTTTGCCAACGTGCGCTGACGAATAAACGCGACGAGCAGATGCTTGAGCGTCAGATGCGTTTTCCAGATTTCTTCGTCGGGAATCTGATCGATCGCTTCCGTCCAAGCTTTTTCGTCTTTGATTAATTCGTTCCAGTCTGCGCCGATGTGCTTTTCGTAAAGCTCCTGAAAAACGGGCGCGATCCACGTCGGCGCGTGAACGCCGTTGGTGATGTGCGTGATCGGCACGTCGGAAACGTCCGTTCCTTCGGGAAACATCGAAAGCCACAATTCACGCGAAACTTCGCCGTGTTTTTCGCTCACGCCGTTTGCCGAACGGCACATTCTGATCGCCAGCGGTGTCATCCCGAACCATTCCTTCGTGTCGTCGGGATTCGTGCGTCCGAGCGAGAGAAATTCTTCGTCCGTAATTTTCAAAGCCCCGATCAGGCGATTTCCGAAACATCCGCGCAGAACGTCGGGCGGAAATACGTCGTTTCCGGCGGAAACAGGCGTGTGCGTCGTGAAAACGCATTGCTCGCGGACCTTTGCCGACGCTTCTTCAAACGTCGCTTCGGGATTTTTTTCGAGGTATTCAGCGGTCAGTTGAAGCGTCAGAAACGCCGAATGTCCTTCGTTCAAATGAAAGACGGAAGGGTGAATATTCAGTTTTCGCAACAGCCGAACGCCGCCCAAGCCGAGAACTTTTTCCTGCACGATACGTGTTTCCGTGTCGCCGCCGTAAAGATGTCCCGTGATGTATCGGTCGACTTCGATGTTTTGCGGAACGTTCGTGTCGAGCAGATAAAGCGGAATTCTGCCGATCTGCGCCTTCCAAGCCTGCACCAGAACTTCACGTCCGCGAATATGCACGGTCGTGTGAATGCGTTCGCCGGTTTCGTCCAAAACGGGCGTTAAAGCAAACTCCGATTCAAAAACGTCGTTATATTTTTCCTGCTGCCATCCGTCGTGCCCGATCTTTTGGCGAAAATAGCCGTAACGGTAAAGCAAACCGACCGCCACGAGCGGAATGTTCAGATCGCTTGCCGATTTCAGATGATCGCCCGCCAAGATTCCCAAACCGCCCGAATAATTGGGCAGGGAATTATGCACGCCGTATTCGGCGCAGAAATATGCGACGGGATTTTCAGTCGAAATCTTGCCGAAATCCTGCGGTTTTTGCGCCGCGTATTGCTCCAACTTCGCGTTAAACTTTTCGATCTTGGCGACATATTCGCTGTCGGTCGACTTTTGCCAGAGTCTTAACTGCTTGATGTTTCGCAGGAAAAGACGCGGGTTTTGCTCGCATTTTTCCCATAAAGCCGGATCGAGTTCGCGGAAAAGCTCCACGCCGTCGGGTTGCCAAGACCAGAAAAAATTCCACGATATTTTATCCAGTAATTGCAGATTTTCGGGTAAATTAATTTTGATATTGAAACTGTTTCGATAAGTTTGTTCGGACTGTAAACTAACTGCTTGGCGCATCTCTTCTCTATATTCGTTTGAAAATTCCTTCATAATAAATTTTTACTTTGTCTTATTGTAATTAAAAGGAAAGTAACAAAACTATAAACTATCAGGATTTATGAGGCAAATCCGTCTGCTTTATAACTTACTTTATAAACTTAAAAGTTCTGATGTTTGCTGAACTTTTCGGCATCGCTTTGCGAGAAAAAAACGAGTCTGATTTCACTTAACGAAGCGTCGTTTTCGAGAAAATCTTTAATCGTCAGCGAAGCAGTGACGGCGGCTTCGTGTTTTGGAAAATGAAACGCGCCCGTCGAAATCGAGGGAAACGAGATCGTTTTCAGACTGTTTTCGACGGCGATTTTTAATGAATTGTAATAAGAATCGGCAAGCAGTTCGGCATCGCGTCCGCCGTTCATTCCGTAAACAGGACCGACCGTGTGAATAACGTGCCGCGCTTTCAGATTTCCGCCCGAAGTGATAACGGCTTTTCCCGTCGGCAAGCCTTTCGGGTAAGCGGTTTCGCGGATTTGTTTGCATTCGTCGTAGATTTGCCGTCCGCCTTTCGAGTGAATCGCGCCGTCAACGCCGCCACCGCCCAAAAGTGTCGAATTTGCGGCGTTCACGATTGCATCAACTTCTTGTTCGGTAATGTCGCCGACCGTGACGATGACTTTTCCGTTGAGATATTTTTCGGTCATTCTTTCTCCAAAGGTTCGATGTCCACCTCGTCGAACATTGCGTGACGGCGCAGGGCTTCGGCGAGCTGTTCGGCGCGTCGGCGGATCAAGACTTGCGGAGAATCTTTAGTCGAGATTTCAAAAACGCCTTCATCGATCATTTTAATAGAAAGGTCGCCGAGTGAAACACCGCTGGCGACCGAGATTTCGTCGTAATTGTGAATTCTGAATTGACCGTTTTCTTCCACGTATTCTTCTACGAACGGATCGACCAAAGCGTGTTTGGCATCTTCGGCAGAATCGTAATAACCTTCGACAATAATACAGAATTCGTTTGAGCGGGAATTTTGCATACGAAACATTTTTACAATGTTTTTTGAAATTTTTCCAACTCTCCGACACGCATAAATCTTAAATGTAACGCGACCGCTAATCCGAATACTGCCCCGACCGCCCCGAGAATCGCCGCAAGATAAACTATGTTCGTCTGTAAGTTACCTATTTTCAACAAAGAAATCATAATCGAAAACATCACGCCGCCGAGCGCGAAAAAGATCGGAATAATTAAAAATTGATATTTAAATCGGTCTGAATTTTTCTTTCTTTGTGGGAAAAAGATCGGTTTTAAGCGGTCGTAATCCCATGCGACGAGATAAGTTGAAGCCAAAAGCATCAGCGCGGTGATGTAATTCGTGCCGGCAAAACCGACCGAACTCGTCAAAACGGCAATATTCAGAATGATCGGGAAAAAAGCCAGTGCGCCTAAGTGAGCAGTGGGCGGAAATAAAAGCAGAATCGCCGCCGTCATCTGCGCCCAACCGATAAACTCGTAATAAAATCCCGTCTGGTAAAGCGCGTTGAAGTAATGCCCGACCGGATGCGAATCGGGCAAAACGGTAAACGGCTGACCGATTATCTTTTTATAACTCGGCGGAATAAAACCGATTGCCAGCAAGATTCGCGTGAAGGCGGTAAATAATTGCAGAAAACGGTTTGCCGTCACTGTCCTGTGTAAATTGTCGAGCGTGTTTTCCAAAGACATAATTTTCTCTCTTTCAACTGGATTTCCGTCACTATTAACGCGCAAAATACAAAAAAAAGTTTCACCTTTCTTGTGATGGAAGGGAATTTTCCGTAAGATTTTCTTTCCAATTCGTAAAAAGCTGAAGCCCGCGCGTAAACAAACGCGGAATAATTGCAAAAAGTTGTTTGAAAGTTTCACAAAGTCGCTGAAAGCGACAAAGAATATAGCGTAGGGTAAAGCGAGCAATGCGAGCGTCACCCTGCGTTTATTAAATATTCGTCTTCGTCGCTGAAAGTGACGAACCCCAAACGTGGATATTCGTCACTTTCAGCGACGAATGTTTGATGTTCAAAAGTCGCAGGGGCTTCGCATCTGCTTCACCCTACGCTATATTCTTTGTTCCCGTTGGGGATTTAGAGGAATTTTTATTAATATCGAATAACTTCAAAATAAAAAATAAATCTTAAGGAAAAATTAAATGATTATACCCGTAAAATGGAGCGACGAAGGCGTGTTGATGCTCGATCAGCGTCTGCTTCCGACCGAAGAGAAATGGCTGACCCTAAAAACCTATAACGACGTTGCCGCCGGCATTAAAGATATGGTCGTGCGCGGCGCGCCCGCGATCGGAGTTTCCGCCGCTTACGGCATCGCGCTCGGGATGAAAAACTTCGTCGGCACGAATATGGTCGATTTCGAGGACGAACTCGATTATATGAGCGAAGTTCTCGCCAAAACGCGCCCGACCGCCGTTAATCTTTTCTGGGCAATCGACCGTATGAAGAAAACTTTTGCGAAAGCGAAGGAAGAAGGCAAAAATATCTCGGAAATCAAACAAGTTTTGATCGAAGATGCAAAAGCGATTCACGACGAAGACATCGAATCACAGCGTTTAATTGCCAAATTCGGCGGCGAACTTATCGAAAACGATTCGACCGTCTTAACGCACTGCAACGCGGGCGCACTCGCGACGGGCGGAGTTTGGGGAACTGCGCTCGGCGTGATTCGCGGCGCGGTCGATCAGGGCAAAAAGGTTTCCGTCATTGCCGACGAAACGCGCCCGTATCTTCAAGGCGCGCGCTTAACCGCCTGGGAACTCAATCAGGACGATATTCCGGTCACGTTAATTACGGATAATATGAGCGGACACGTAATGAAGAAGGGACGCGTGCAAGCCGTCGTCGTCGGTTCGGACAGAATCGCGGCAAACGGCGACGTTGCCAACAAGATCGGCACATATATGGTCGCCGTTCTCGCGCATCGCCACAACATCCCGTTCTATGTCGCCGCGCCGCTTTCGACCGTCGATCTGAATTGTCCGACCGGCGACGACATTCCCATCGAAGAACGCGACCGAAGGGAAATAACGCACGTCAAAGACGTTCAACTCGCCCCCGAAGGCATCGGTGTCAGCAACTACGGCTTCGATGTCACGCCAAACGAATTAGTAACCGCGATCATCACCGAAAAAGGCGTTGCCCGCGCCCCTTATACGGAAAGCTTGCGAAAACAATTTGAAGAGTAATTAAATAAAACCGAAGGCTTTACTATTCGGTAAAGCCTTCTTATAAAAATTATTTGCACTTAACGAAAATATATATAAAATAACTCTCAAATTATTTATTGACGAGCAACTAAATTTGCTTTCAAACATCCTTAAAAAATATGAATATCTCGCGTGTTTTCGCTTTCGTTTTGTTAATTGTATTTATTTCGATTGTTTCGCCTTTACAGATCAAAGCGCAGAACGGCATTTTATTTACGGTTAATGACAACGGCGACACACACGACGTTAATATCGGCGATAATGTCTGCGCCGATGCAAACGGTAAGTGTACTTTTCGTGCCGCGCTTGAAGAAAACGGTCTTAATCGCGGCAACAGTCGTCAAAACGGGATAAATTTTGCTCTTGCTTTGCCTGCGGTCATCAATTTGACGTTGGGCGAATTGGTAATCGGGGCAAATGTTTACATTGTCGGTCCCGGTGCGCGTAATCTTACCGTCCAACGCAGTCCCGCTTCAGGCACAGCTGATTTCAGAATCTTTCGGATTCCTGAAACTTCGGGCAGTTTTATTGCGATTCGGGGTTTTAAGGTCAGAAACGGCAAAGTAAATACGGGAAACGGCGGCGGTATTTTAGTTGAGCCTGATAACGTTGTGAGATTGGTTGAACTCGATATTTCGGAGAATTCGGCAAATCGCGGCGGGGGCATCTTTAACTTCGGTCTTTTAGGCATAATAAGAACTTTGGTCAATTCAAATACTGCCGTTACAAACAAAACCATTAACGGTACGGGCGGCGGTTTATTTAATGACCGCTTTTACGGCAGGGCTGAAATCATAAATTCCACATTTACGGGAAATACGGCTTTTTCGGGCGGAGCAGTCCATAATGACGGCGGGCAAATATGGTCAATTAACAACACTTTCAGCCGTAATAATGCCGAAAACGCAGGATGTAGTTTCGTGAACGTCGGCACGGGCAGTTTTAATGTTTTGAATACGGTTGTCGGGATGGATAATCCGGCAAACGTCAGTTCTTTGTCAGGCACATTCAGTTCTTACGGCAACAATTTAATCACCGATGCCCGCAACAGTTCGGGTTTTGTCAACGGAATAAACAACGATCAGGTCAGCAATAATAACACGATTGACCCTTTGCTCGGCGCGTTAGCCGATAATGGCGGACAGACCGATACGCTTGCTTTATTGGACGGGAGTCCTGCCATCAACCTCGGCAATAATTGTGTCGTTGACGGCAATTGTGCTTTTTTCCCGTCGCCTTTTAGAATCGGCATTGACCAAAGAAGACAAAATCGGCGCGGTGAAACCGCCGTTGACATCGGTGCTTACGAAACTCGTCCGTCGGGCTTTTCAGTGTCGGTTTCAATCGGCGGCGGTTTCCAGTCTGGAAATCGCTCGGGCGGCATTTTGCTGACATTGACAAATGCGGCAACCAACGAAAAGCAGTCGCGTGTGACAAACCCGTTCGGCAGTTACAGTTTTTCAAGGCTCGGCTTTTATGATGTTTACTTTCTCGAATTAAAACCCAAACGAATCGGGTTAAGAAACGGTCTGACAGTCATCGAACCCGAAAGATCGGGAAATTCGCCATTACAAAACTCTTTCGGGAATAAAGTCGAAACGGAATTTAATGTCACTAAAGGGAATTAATAAATAAATAATACTTCAGACTCGATAAATAAATTTAAATATCAATGTCGAATGAATAATTTCAGACAAATTAACTCTTTAAACCTGTAACTAATCGCTTCAAACCTCCAACTATTGCTTTCAAATCTGCAAGTAATTAAAAGAAAGTTGAAGATTTGAAAGCAATAGTTGGAGGTTTTCCTTAATTACTTGCAACTTTCTTTTAATTACTTGCAGGTTTTCTTTAACTACTTACAGATAATTAAGGAAAACCTGCAACTTTGAAAGCAATAGTTACAGGTTTTCCTTAATTATTTAGTTACTTAAATATCCAATTTTCATATGTTTACAGTTAATTAAACGATAATTCTCAAGTATTTACGGGTCATTTTCAGTTATGTAAACATTTATTGACAAACTCTTCGGATTTTTTCTATTTCAGCACCTTTTCAGATATATTTCGATAACTTACGCGCTCCTTGATTGCGTTATCGGTTTTTAATGTTTGCGAATTTTTTTTATATTTAGGGATAATTTTTTTCAAAAAACCGCAAAGCTAAATTCTTATAAATCAACAAAAGAAAATCATTGTTATTTAATGGTTATTTTTATAATTAAAAGTGTATTGACAAGAAAAATAAACGGATTTATAAAAAGAGCAGTTTCCCGAAGTATGAATTTCAGAACAGGCGGTCGCCGTGACCGTCGGCTTCGGGGGGAGGCTTAAAATTCACGAAACTAAATGGAGGTTAAAAAGATATGGGAACATATACACCGAAAGCCGCTCGTGAAAGAGGCGAGCGTTTTGTTAATTCTTGGGCTGAAAATTCACCGACCAACCGCTGGGCAGGAATGACATTGGAAGACTTCAGGGCAAAAAAGACCGCCATCGAAGATGTCGAAGATCAGATCGAAGCATCGAAGGCGCATACAAAGGCATTAACCATCCAACGCGACAATATGAACAAGTCATTTATGGAAGATTGCGATTATGTCGCAAGGGATGTCGAAGGGGACAGGGAATTCGGTCCCGACAGTGCTTTATATTCGGGCTTCGGTTACATCCGAAAGTCCGAACGAAAGCGCGGCGGGCGGCGTTCTGCGGCTCCGAACGGCGAACAGACTTAAAACTTAACGGGCGGGAACTTTCCCGCCTTTTTTAATTTCAAATTATCAGGCGAAGATCAAGGGCACCGAAAGAGTTTGAAAAGGTGCGGGAAGAGCAAACTTCCTGACGGGACATTGACCGGCAAAATACGGAGAGGTCTATCGAAACGGGCTGAAAACGAAAGGCGATCAGGGCGAGCGTTGAATTTATAAAGTTTTATTTATAGAGTAAAAAGCGGCGATCACTCAGAAAAAGTAAATGAAGAAATTTTTATTACCGGCGTTGATTTCCTTCGCATTGAATGTATTTTTTACGGTCATCATATTCGTTTTTAATTTTATCCGCATTAAATACGAAACAAAGCTCTCCTTTACGGAAAAGCCGTTTTATATCTCGATATGGCTTCTCAAGACTGTTTTTCCACAGTTTCAACAACAAATGAAAACGAGTAACGAAGCAAACCTTTTATTTTTATTGCTTATTTACCTCATCAATATTTTCGTCTATACCTTGCCGATCTATTTAATTTGGCGGTTTTTTACCCGGAACAAGCCGTCGAAACACGTTCCGTCCGACGAACCGCCGCCGCCGCCGCTGTTTTGATCGTTCGGTCGGCGGGGCTCAATTTAATTTTAATTTTCTCACGGCAAATATTGACTTATCCTGTCCGATTGAAATATATTTTTGGTGAATAAACATTCAAAAAACTTTTACGAGTTATTACCAATGATTCGTAAATATCATTTAATCCTAATCCATTCGTTAGTTTAACCATATTTCGAGACACGGGTTTGAAAGCCCCTTGTCATGACAGGAGATTAATATGACATATAACCGTAATTTCGATAATGAACTGAAATTAGCCCCCGGAGTGGACCCTTTTATTAAATTGGAGGCAATGCACGGAGGACCTGCGACCCCGACTTTTTTCCCCGAAACCAAACAATATATCTACAATTCAGCCGGAACACGGTATTTTAAGATGTTTTCGCATAATCTGCGCCAGATGATTACGATTCATCCATTGACCGGACAGCCTTTGTGGGAAAGAGCCTTTCTTTGTCCCTATTGCGTGCTGACCAAAAGCCTGAATATTTATCATCATAAATTCAATTGCAATCTCGATCACCTCGATCCTTTTGCAGGATTGATGAGCGAGTCCAATCCGCCGAGCGTCATCATCACGTTAAGGGGCGCGCCGAACTCGTTTCAAATAAACCAGCTCAGGCAAAGAGCATTCAGGGTCGGTTTGCTCGAAGACGAGTATGAAAACATCGTCCGTCTGAACTGGAAAGACAAGCGTCACAGGCAGTTGATCTATAATGATCTGAACAATCTGGAAATAACTTGCCACGGTCACAACCGCATCAAGGGCGATCATCTCGACCGCGAAGGTTCGATCGGGATGGCACTGCTCATATCGATGAATCGTGCCCATTCGACCGTGACCACGGACGATTAATACTTTTAACTTTTAGGATTAAAATGTAATCGGTGATTCTTAATTGATTTACGAATCACCTTTATTTTTTGCGCTGATTACCTTATTTGATCTTGAAGCGGAATAGAACTGTTCGGAAACGGCTTTGAAAATTTTCGGAGGAGATTCGTTATAAACGGTCTTTTGCAATTTCCTGCTCAAAATGGTTTGATAAATTTTGAGGTTATTTATCGAAATATATGTCTGAAAACTTTAAGCTTCCGCCGCTTCATATCGAGGAATACAAGTTGGAAAACGGTTTACGGGTGGTGCTGAACCACGACGATTCGGTTCCCGTGGTTGCCGTCGCGGTTTATTACGATGTCGGTTCGCGCAACGAACGCGAAGACCGCACTGGTTTTGCTCATCTGTTCGAGCATATGATGTTTCAGGGGTCGGAAAATGTGCCGAAAGCCGGGCATTTTCAGTTTATTATGAAAGCGGGCGGCACGATGAACGGCACGACTTCGTCGGAACGCACGAATTATTACGAAACTCTGCCCGCCAATCAGCTTCCGCTGGCGTTATGGCTCGAATCGGACAGAATGAGAAGCCTTGCGGTGACGCAGGAAAACCTCGACAATCAGCGCGATGCCGTCAAGGAAGAAAAACGTCTGCGTTATGACAATCAGCCTTACGGAAACATTTTCGATCTCATCAATCAGATGATCTACAAGAACTTTACGAACGCGCATTCGACGATCGGTTCGATGGATCATCTCGACGCGGCGACGGTCGAAGACGTGCAGGAATTCTTTAGAATCTATTACGCGCCGAACAATGCCGTGCTGGTCATCTCGGGCGCGTTCGAGGCGGAAACCGCGAAGGATTTGATCGAAAAATATTTCGGCGACATCCCGAGCCAGCCGCTTCCGCCCGCGCTCGATGTCAGCGAACCCGGCGAAGTTGCGGAAACTTACCGGGAATACGAGGACAAACTCGCGCCGCTCCCGGCTTTTATCATCGGCTGGAAGATTCCGCCGCGCCGGACGAAAGAGTTTTACGCGCTTTATCTCATCGGGAAGATTCTCTATGACGGCGAAAGCTCGCGGCTTTATCAAAAACTGGTGAAGGGCGAGGAATCGGTCGTGCAATTATTCGGTTTTACCGACGAACGGCGCGGACCGTCGAGCATTTTTATCGGTGCGATCCCAAAACCCGAAAAAGATTTGAGCAAAATCCGCGAAGTTATTATGCACGAGATCAACGATGTCGCCGTCAACGGCGTGAAGCCTTCGGAAATGCAGAAACTTCACAACAATTTGCTCAACGACACCGTGCGCGTCCGTCAATCTTCGATGGCACGCGCCCAATCGATTGCCGAATACGCCCTTTACGACGGCGATCCGACATTGATAAATTCCGAATTGGACGAGCTTCTCGCGATCACGCCCGAAGATATTCAACAAGCGGTCGCCAATTACCTGAACAACGAAAACCGCGCCCTGCTCGATGTCGTCACGGTCGGCAAAGGATGAGATTAAGTGATAACGGATAATGAAAACGGTCATCAGTTATCAGTCATCCGTTATCCAATATCAGTTATCAGTTATCCCTTAATAAATTATGAACGATTTTAGAAAAACCGCGCCGGCTCCGCTTGCGCCGATTCCTTTTAATCTCCCGAAACCTTTTGAAACCGAACTCGAAAACGGTTTGAAGGTCGTTATTATCGAAGACAAACGGTTTCCTCTCGTAAGTTTGCGCCTTGCGTTCTTTAAGGGCGACGCGAACGAACCGAAGGATGCGGTCGGGCTTAATTCGTCGGTCACTTCGATGCTTTCGGAAGGAACGGAGAATTATTCGAGCGCGGAGCTTGCCGAAGAGATCGAACGTTTGGGCGCAAATATCAGCGCGAGTTCGTCGGACGATTCCACGATCATCGCCGCTTCCGCGCTTTCGCTCTATACTTCGGACGTTCTGCGTCTGCTCTCCGAAATGATCCTGCGTCCGACCTTTCCCGAAAACGAACTCGATCTTTACCGGCGGAATATGCTCGAAAGCTTAAAATATCAACGTTCGCAATCCAGCTTTCTGGCAAACGAACAAACCGCCCGCATTCTCTACGGCGAACATCCTTACGCCAATATCTCGCCGACACCCGCCGACATCGAGAAACTGACGCGGGAAAAGCTGATCGATTACCACGCGAAAAACTTTATTCCCAACGACGCAATATTTTTCGCCGTCGGAAACGTCGAACGTGATGAACTGCTCGCGGAACTCAACGACAAATTCGGCAAATGGGAAAAGGGAACCGTCGAAACAAAGGAATTTCCGGCTCCGCCCGAACGAACCGAACGAACTCTGACCATCGTTGACAGAAAAGGCTCGGCACAATCGAACATTGTCATCTCGTCGCTCGGAATTAATCGCACACATCCCGATAATTTCCCGGTTCTGTTGATGAATCAGATTCTCGGCGCGGGCGCGTCTTCGCGTATCTTTATGAATATCCGCGAAGAAAAAGGCTACACTTACGGTGCGTATTCGCGTTTCGATACCAAAAAACTTGCCGGCGAATTTGAAGCGACCGCCGAAGTCAGAAACGATGTAACGGGCGCAAGCCTGAAAGAGTTTTTCTACGAATTGAACCGGATTCGTGATGAAAAAGTTTCGGAAGAAGAATTGCAGGACGCGAAAAGTTACCTGACGGGAGTTTTCCCGATCCGCGCCGAAACGCAGGAAGGTCTGACGGGCTTGATCGTGGCGCAAAAACTTCACGGACTCCCTGAAGATTATCTGCAAACTTACCACGCTAATGTCAATGCCGTGACCGTCGAAGATATTTCACGCGTCGCTAATCAATATATTCAGCCCGCTAAGGTCGCCATCATCATCGTCGGCGACGCGGAAGAGATTTTAGAACAAGTGAGGGATTATTCGGAAAAGATCGAGATATTCGACACCGAAGGAAACCCTCGGGAAATTGAAAAATATATGCAAAATGAAACTGCCGCGAATGCGAATGCGGGCGGAAACTGGGATTTGACGATCGATTTTCAGGGACAGAAGATTCCCGTTTCGCTCAAACTGGAACAGGACAATGAAGATGTCAACGGAAAACTCGAATCGATGCTCGGCGAGGGGAAAATCTCCGGCGGAAAAGTGCGCGGCACAAAGGTTTCGGCGGTTGCCGTGACCGAAATGCAGGGACAGCTTTTGGAAATCTCGATCAGCGGAAACATTGACGGCGATTCGATCAGCGGAACGCTTTCCGCGCCCGTCATTCCGGTGCCCCTGGAATTTACCGGGAAACGTCAGGCATAAAAGAAGCATAAAAAAGGACGGTTTCAACCGTCCTTTTTTATTTTAATCCATCTTTGTATAAACCGCTTCGACCGCTAATTCTTCATCTCCTTCGGGCGAAACGTTATACATTATGATTTTGAAGGAATCTTCCGCGTGAAAATCGAACATCGTCCGCCATCCCCAATCGGGATTTCCCGGAACCGCATAGAATCCTTTCAGCGAAGGATTGCCGTTTTCGTCTTGATCGCCTTCGGAAACCATATATTTGTCGCTCAAATGAAATGAATCGATCCAAAATGCGATGATCTTGTCCGAAGTTTTGTCCTGACCGAGTAAGATCAAGCCTTCGTGCGGTTTTTCCTGGTGACTCCAGTCGTATTCGATCTTCAAAAAACGTCCTTTAGCCGTAAAATCGACCAAAGCGTTGGTTTCGGAATTAAAGATCGATTCTTCCAGCCAACTCAGATAAAGACGGTAATTACCTTTCCAGCTTCCAACGAATTTACTTAAATTTTCAGGGACTTGCATAAAAACTATAACTTTGGGAGTTATTGCTCTTCAAAACACTCGAATGTTTCAAAAGTCTGTAAGTGAGAGTGTTTTGAGTTGTGTGTGAGATTGCTGGCTCCGTGGAGAAAGCTGGACGGTTTCACAACTCAAAACAACCGATTGGTGAGGACTTCCGGGTTTGTATCGGCAAAATTATGAGGTCTTTTAACGTTCTTCTAATATCTGCAACCGAACGTTTTTCTGCCGATACAAATTTCAAGTCAAATTACCCGGCACGGCGCATCGGAACTTCCGTCTGTTGTTCCTTTTGCAAATCCTGCAAATGCTGGATCAGTGCCGAAGCCGCTTTTTTCGAGAGTTCGTCCGTTTTGCATTCCATTACGGTGTTGCATTCTTCGTCCGGATCGACATTCATTTCACGCGCGATCGCCCGAATCATCCCGAGTTGTTTCGCCGTAACGAGATCGGAAAGCGAACGCGCGATCGGGTTGGTCGGAAAACCTGCATTGCCGCCGTTGCCGCCGTCATTGGGCGAAGTCGGCACGGCACCGTCGCGTTCGATCACGTCCGATTCTTTCTTGTAAAGATCGCGGGCGATACCGAATTTGACCGCCGCCCGTTTGAGCGCGTCGTGTTCGGCTTTTTTGATGCCCAGTTCGCTGTCAGCCATTCCCGTTCCGATTCCTTCACGCGTCACGCCGTCGATGGTGATCGCGACCGTAACCGTGAAGATTCCTCCGATCTGACGAATATCCTTGACCGTGTGCGACCAGTTCGGCGCGTGCTGGTCGAGAATATCGGCAACCGTGTGCCATTCGACATAATCGACGTAATGCGCATTTCCGTTGCGGTCGCGCCAGCCTTCACGTTGTTTGACCAGATTCGGATCAACGTTTTTTCTCAATTCCTTCAAGGTCGAAGTAAAAGTCAAAACATTATTCAGCGATTCATTCATCTCAAACGAAGCCTCTTCAGCCGTCACGAAACCTTCCATTTCCTTTAAATTTTCCTGTAACATTTTATTTTCTCCTTTTGTGTTCGCAAGTGATCTCGGTTTCGCTTCAACTGTTTCAACTTGTCCTGCGGTTGAAACATCGGCTGAAACCTCGATCGGCTTCTGTTCGCCGTCCGCGGACGTTTCGGACGACTCAGTTGCGCTTTTGTCCTTTGAAACAACTTCAATCTCGGTTTTCACGTTGACCGATTGTTTCGTGACGGGTTCGGTATTCTTGGCGACCAGAGCGTATTTCACCGCTAAGATATGTTCGCATCGAAATCCCGGATCCGTGACAGCAGCTTCTTCAAACTCCAAACAATTGCAGCGGATTTTACCCGCTTCATCGCGCCAAACATCGTAAGTGTTCTGTTTTCCGCGCAAACTCGGCGTTGAAACACGAAATTTATCGCCTTCACGATTGACCAATCCCATCGCGGCAATCGATCTTGCCCGCTTATCGCGTTTCTCCGCTAAATTTTTTTCTTCTGCTATTGCTGTCATTTCTTTTCTCCCTTTTGTTTTGCAATTAGTGATTACTCAATGTTTGCAATCAGATAAATACCCATTCGTTTCATCTGTGAAACATTGTATCAAAACAATTTCTTTGTTGCAAGTGTGAAACGCGGTGTTGCATTTAAAATTTTCCTATGTTATGTTTTATCTATGAAATGGCAGGTGCATCTATGGCACTTGATTTTGATATAAAGTGGAGAAACAAAATTATGGCATTCAAAAATGAAAGTCTTATCAATACAATCGAACTCGGACGTGCCATTAAACGCCGCCGCGAGGAATTGAAATTAAGTTTGCGTGACGTTGCCGATGTCACAAATGTTTCGGCTTCGACGCTTTCACGCATTGAAAACGGAACGGGAAAACCCGACGCAGACAACATTGCGCGTCTGACCACCTGGCTGGATATGCCGGTCGATCGCGTGATGAGAAAAAACGGGAATGAAGAAGAGATTGAACCTGTTATATATTATCCGCACGAAGCTACGCCGGAAATCGTCGAAGCGCATTTACGTGCCGATAAAAATTTAACACCCGAAACCGCCAAAGCCTTATCGGAATTATTCAGAGTTGCATACACGCAATTCAAAAATCCCGGTAATAAATAATTTATAATAGGCATAAAAATTGCTTGAAGTTTGAGCGAGTTTTGAAAGTGTTTGATTTTAATACGTAAAATATATGAAAACATTAACGCAAATCGAACCGATGCAAATTGAAACTGCAAGTGAAAAAAGTTTCGCCATCGATACCACATTTGTTCTTTTCTTTTTAGCGGTCGAATTCGGACAAACGCTCGGAAATTTTGCTTTTGATACGGTTTTATTGGCAATCACTTTAACAATGATGCTGATTCTTCCTTATTTTCTACCTTCGGAAGAAAAACCGAGTTTTGGGAATTGGGTTTTAGGCAGAACTTTCATCGCGCTTTTTGCGGTAATTTTAGGCATAATATTCCGTCAAACACTTGGGACGGTTTTACCTGAAACGTTTCGTTTCATTCCAATGACACTATTGATCGTCACGGCGATGTTAAGCTGTTACATTCAATATTATGGGTTACTGAAAATTCGTTTGGCAAAATAGGCAAAAGGCAAAACGAAACAAAAAATGCGCTGACGTTCGGGAAAATAGTCAGCGCATTTTTTTATTTTTCGGACGGGTTTTATCAGTTAAAAACGATTCTTCAGACATAAGAAAGCGAAACTCAACCATTTAGAGAACAAAAAACTTCGGTAGGTTTAGTCTTACCGAAGTTTTTCTTTAGATAAATTCTAAATATTTTAAGCCGAAGCAATCGTCATTTCTTCTTGTGTCAGAATTGAGTGAATCGCTTTAATCTGCGTATAAAGTTCCTGATATTGTTCCAAAGTCTGAGCTTGTGCGCCGTCGCAGAGAGCTTCTTCGGGACACGGATGAACTTCGATAATCAGACCGTCCGCACCGACGGCGACTCCGGCACGGGCGAGCGGATTAACCATATAATTTCTGCCCGTTCCGTGCGAAGGATCGACGATGATCGGAAGATGCGTCAGTTTTTGGACTGCGGGAACGACGGAAAGATCGAGCGTGTTTCGGGCATGTGTGCCGAAGGTTCTGATGCCGCGTTCGCACAGAATCACGTCGTAATTTCCTTCCGCCATAATATACTCAGCCGCAAGCAGAAATTCTTCCAGAGTCGCCGCCATACCGCGTTTTAAGAGAACCGGTTTGCGCGTTTGACCGACGTATTTCAAAAGCGAAAAATTCTGCATATTTCGTGCGCCGATCTGGATGCAATCGCCGTATTTTTCAACGAGATCGATGCCGCGTTCGTCCATTGCTTCGGTGACGATATTCAAACCGTATTTTTCACGGACTTCCGCCAGGATTTTCAAACCGTCTTCGCCTTTTCCCTGAAAGGCATAAGGAGAAGTGCGCGGTTTGAATGCGCCGCCGCGAAAGAATTTCGCACCCGAATTGGCGACGACTTCCGCGACTTGAAAAACCTGTTCGACGGTTTCGACCGCGCAAGGTCCGGCGATCATCGCCAATTCGCTACCGCCGATTTCCGCATTTCCGACTTTGACGACCGATTTTTCGGGACGCAAATCCCTAGAGATCAGTTTGTAAGGTTTCGTAACGCGGATCGCATCGGCAACGCCCGGGAGATTCTCAAAATGCGTCGGATCGACCGCGCCTTTATTGCCCGTAATTCCGATCGCCGTGCGTGATGCGCCGGGCATTTGATGCGGACGAAAACCTAATTTTTCGACTACTTCGATGACGCGTTGAATATCGCTTTCAGACGCGTCGGGTTTCATTACAATTAACATAAAAATTTATAAAAACAATTCGCATTCTGCCCAAGAATATTTGCAAAATGCAGATAAAACTCAACAAAAACTCAAAAAACAAGAACTATTTCTTGTGATCGCAATTTTCCTGCCAATCCAAAATCGCCTTACATTCTTTCGGGGATTTCGATTCCCATCGTGTTCAAACCTGCGGTCAGGGAACGGCGCGTGATTTCGGCGGTGACGAGCAAGACGGCTTTTTTGACTTCATTTTCTTCGATCAGGATTTTGTGATTGTGATAGAAAAGATTGAAGGCTTTCGCCAATCCGAAAACGTATTTTGCTAAAATGGCGGGCTCGGTTGCGGAAACCGCGCTCGAAATCGTTTCTTCAAGACGCGAAGCAAGCGAAATGAGCGACCAGATTTCGGTTTCGGAGTTCAAAATCTCAGCCGCTTCGATTTGTTTTTCGGAAACGATTTTGAAAGCATTTTCCAAAGCGTTCGGTTCGGCTTTTTTGAAGATCGAATTGATGCGGACGGTTGCATTTTGGCAATACGCGCCCGTTTCGCCTTCAAACGCCAACGCTTCTTTGAAATCGAAAACGATAACGGTGTTGCGCGTAAATTTCAGCAGAAAATAGCGCAATGCACCGACGGCGATCTTGTGCGCGATGTCTTTTTGAACGGCGGGCGAAAGTTCCGTGTTGCGTTTCGTGACTTCGGCTAAAGCGTTTTTTTCCAGGCGGTTGAGCAGGTCGTCGGCTTTTACGCCCAGACCTTTTCTGCCCGACATTTCGATAAAAGTTCTGGTTTTATCTTCGTCGGAAAGCTGAAAGTTCAATTCTTCCGCCGCGGCAGGAGAAAGCGCGACCATTTCATAACTCAAATGAACGCTCGCACGTTCGCCTTTATCAGGCGAGATCAGCGAAACGCCTTTTTTGACGACTTCCTGCGGGTAAGATTGGCGCGTATCGATGACGTTGTAAACCGTTTCGCCGCTGCCGAATTTAGGAACGCTCGCGTGGTCTGATTCTTCCGTCGTCGAAGTCCAGACTTCCTTGCCGTCGAAATAGGTCGAAAAGAGTTTGTAATTAAAGTCCATTCCGAGCAATCCGAGTTTCCAAAGCTGATAAGCGATGTCTTTGCCCGTATAAGTCACCGTTCCGTTCGAGCGGACGAGGATTTTATTGGCTTCGTGGTCGTCGTTGCCGGCGTGGTCGTCAAACGGCATCACCCAGCAATTCGCGTTTTTGCCCGTCGTTTCAAAATGAATCACGCCGAGTTGTTTCATCAAATCAAAGGCTTTTGCCCAGAATTTCAAATGCAGAATTTCCGATTCGCGCGGCAGTAAATCGTAACGGATTCCGAAACGCTCCATCGTATTTAAAATACATTCGACATTTCGCGTGGCGACATAATCCGCCAGAATCGCGGTTTCGTTTCCGCCTTCTTCGATCAGATGCAAAACTTCGGCGCGTTTGGCTTTGAGTTCTTCGTTGACCTGATATTCCTGCCCGACCTTTGCATACAAATCCCAGCAATAGTAATCGAATGAAACGCCTTTTTCCTGTAAATCCGCGTTGAGTTGTTTGATGTCTTCGAGCGATTTTTTTTCTAAATAAATGAACCCGACGACGACATCGGCGACCTGAACGCCGGTGTTATCGATATAATTTTGAACCTCGACGCGGTTGCCGTTTGCCTGCAAAATTCTCACGAAAGTATCGCCGAGAACCGAATTTCGGACGTGTCCGATGTGCGCGGCTTTGTTAGGGTTGACGGAAGTGTGTTCGACGCAGATTTTCGGTTTAGATTCGTCGTTTGAATCGGCAAGCTTCGGCAAAGGATTGGAATTCAGATTTGCGGCGACGAATCTGGCGCGCTTGTAGAAAACATTCAGATAACCCGGACCGGCAATTTCGATCTTTTCGACGAAATCGAACGTTTCGAGCGCGGCTTTCAGTTGTTCGGCAATGTTGCGCGGATTTTGTTTTTCGCCGGTTTGCTGTTTTATCTGTTTCGCAAGCTCGAAAGCGACGGGAAAAGCGAGGTCGCCGAGTTCGGTTTTCGGCGGAACTTCGGCGGCGATTTGTTCCATTTCGACGTTGAAAACCTGCGCCGCCGTTTCGATAACCTTTGCGCGTAAAGTGTTTTGTATTTCAGACAGATTCATAATTGCTCGTATGCGTAAAACTGAAATTATATTCATTTCGACGCATATAAAGCAAAAGACTCTCGAAAGTAAAAAAGATTTGCCCGCGAAACGCACGAAAATCACGAAAAAAAGACAAAAAATATTATCTTTGTTTTCGTTTCTTTCGTGTGTTTCGTGGGCTAAAAAAAATTATCTAATCGAAACGGTCAAAGTATAGGACGTTGCGCCGCGCAGATTATCGACGCAAACGGATTGATCGCCCGAATAATCGACGTTTAGAGTGTAACTCGTTTCGCCGCTTTCAAATATTTGAACCTTGCCGCTGCGCGAACTGACGGTTGCCGTCAAAGTTTGTCCGGCACGTGCGCCCGCGACGTAACAAACGCGCCCGCCCGTCCCGATCTTGCCCGAAACGGTCGCCGAACTTCTGCCTTTTGCAAAGCGAATACGCGTATCTGCAAATGTTTCGCTTGCGACAGAAAATAAAACGATTGCGATCACGAAAAACTTAAAGAATTGATTTTTGAACATAGTTTTCTCCTTAAAAAGACTTCAATTTTATACGCGCAAATTTCAATCGAAATGTTTCAAAAAGGAATGAAATTTCCTTCAATTTTAATCGGAAGCCGATATTTTATAGAAAAGTATATGGATAGTTCGCGTTTTTTCACAAAAAGTTCACAAAGTCTTCAGCAAAAAACACAAAGTTTTCCAAAAACTATGTGAACTTTGCAATAAACTTCGTGTTCTTTTCATCAAATCTCGTGTAGATTTTACAAAACTTCGTGTCTTTTTCATCAAACTATGCAAAGTTTATAAAAAACTTCGTGTCTTTTACACAAAACTTTGTGTCTTTTCGTAGAAACTTCGTGTAGTTTGATAGAAAAGACACGAAGTTTTCCATAAACTTCGTGTCTTTTACGAAAAACTTTGTGTCTTTTGCTAAAAACTTTGTGTTTTTCGGCACAACCGAAATTACAAATGAGCGAAAATTTATGTTCAAATTGGAGTGAAGCGGATAATTCAGAGGATTGAATTCATCAAACTGTTTAGGCGTTTCAGACTTATTTAATATGGAAATTTCATCTGAATTATTAAAAGTGATCAAATCTGCGAAGAAAGTGTGCGTCTTGACAGGTGCGGGAATTTCGGCGGAATCGGGCGTTCCGACGTTTCGCGGCGGCGGAAATTCGGCGGTTTGGAAGGGAATGCCGTTCGATCAAATCTCGTCGGCGCGAATGGTGCGCGAAAATTTGGCGGAAGTTTGGGAATGGTTCGATTACCGCCGCGGAGTTTTGCAAAATTGTCAGCCGAACGCGGCGCATTTCGCGCTTGCCAAATGGCAGAAAAAATTTGAAGATTTTACGCTTGTCACGCAAAACATCGACGGTTTGCACACCCGCGCAGGTTCCGAAGATTTGCTCGAACTGCACGGAAACATCAACCGTTCGTATTGCACGAACTGCGAAAAACGTTTTCAGATGAATGCCGAAGACATCCCGCACAAACCTGATAGTTGCGACGAATGCGGCGCAAAAGTGCGTCCCGACGTGGTGCTTTTCGGGGAAATACTGCCGTTGGAAGTTTTTCGTAAAGCCGAACAAAAATCGCGCGAATGCGATCTGTTTTTCATTATCGGAACTTCCGCTTTGGTTTATCCGGCGGCGGGTCTAGCGGAGATTGCCAAATATTCGGGCGCAAAATTGATCGAAATAAATCCCGAAGACACGCCGCTGACGGATTTTTGCGATTTTCAGATCAGAGAAAAAGCGGGAGAATTTCTACCTTCTTTGACCGTTTTTATGCTTTGACGTATAGTTTGGCGCGATTGATCGCTTCTTCTTCATTCAAAATACTGCCGCCGGGCAAAACTTCGGTATTTCCGTTCGGATGATAAAAAATCCATTCGGGACGAAATTTATCGCTTGAAAGATTCGATCCTGAAACGGAATTTCGCAGTTTAATCCCGTTGCCGTCCATCACTGCCAGATGCTGATGCATTTTGTTTTGTTCAAGATGACCGCCGAACACGACGTAAGATAATCCCGCCAGAATCGGCAGTTGCGTCTTTCTTGCCAAAGGTCGCGCAAAAGCCCAGCCGACCATACAGGAAATAAGCAAAACAGCTCTGCCTTTGCCGTATTTTTTATGACAGTTGACGAGCAACGGCGCAAACTCAAAAGGATCGTATAAACCGTTTACATAAGCTCCGGATTTTGTGCCGTGAAGCATAACCGCATAAAAATACTTTCTCAAAGGCGCAAAATCTTCACTTTTATAACTATCGAACCCCGTTGCAACGGTCGAATCCTGTCCGCCGAAGGCAATCGCATCTTCGCTGATTAATTGAGACATATTAATCCTCCCTTAATTGAATGAAGTTTTGGTTGTTTTGTGGAATGTCATTAATTTAACTCAATTCGGGATTTTTTTGCATCCTCAAATCACATTTTGCTCAATAAAATTGAAAGAAATATGAATTTTTTAGTTTATAAATCAACTCGAAATCGGTTAAAATTTTTCTATAACTTATGAAAACACTCTATTTTGACTGCTTTGCGGGGGCAAGCGGAAATATGATTCTCGGTGCTTTGGTCGCGCTCGGAATAGATCGAAACAAACTCATCGAAGAATTGAAAAAACTCGATATTGCGGATTTCGAGATCGAGTTTTCGGTAAAAAACAAAGCGGGAATTTCGGCGATTCACGCCGATGTCAAAGTTCCCGAAGAAAAAACACATCGACATCTGCACAACATCGAAAAAATAATCAACGATTCGCGTTTGAACGATTCGGTAAAGGAAAGAGCGATAAAAATCTTCACAAAACTTGCCGAAGCCGAAGCGAAAGTTCACGGAATCGATGTGAAAAAAGTCCATTTTCACGAAGTCGGCGCGATGGACGCGATCATCGATGTCGTCGGCGCGTGTATCGGTTTTGAAATGCTCGGAATCGAAAAATTCGTTTGCTCGAAAATCCACGTCGGAAGCGGTTTCGTAAATATGGCGCACGGAAAATTTCCAGTGCCGCCGCCTGCCGTTGCCGAAATTTTGCAAAATATGCCGATCTATTCGACCGAGATCGAAGGTGAACTCATCACGCCGACCGGCGCGGCGATCATTGCGGCGGTTTGCGAAGAATTCGGACAGATTCCCGAAATGAGAATCGAAAAAACGGCTTACGGTGCGGGAACGCGGGATTATGTGGATTTTCCGAACGTGCTTCGATTGATTTTGGGAAAAACGACAAATCAATTACGAATTACGAATTACGAATTACGGGAAAAAAGCAACGAACAACGAACAACGAACAATGAACAGTTAATCTTGATCGAAACCAATCTCGACGACATTTCGCCTGAAATATTGGGTTTTGTGATGGAACGCGCCTTTGAAGCGGATTGTCTGGATTGCTGGTTTACGCCGATTCAGATGAAGAAAAATCGTCCTGCAACGACGATTTCGATTCTTTGTGAAAACGGCAAAGTCGAAATCTTCAAAGAATTGCTCTTTACCGAAACCTCGACGCTCGGAGTGCGTATTTCAAACATCGACCGCGAATTTTTGGAGAGAGAAACGCAGAAAATTGAAACGGAATTCGGCGAAATCGCGCTAAAAATCGCCAAATATAACGGCAAAATCGTGAATGTAAAACCCGAATATGACCAAATGCGCGAAATTGCGGTAAAATCGAAAATTCCGGTAAAGGAAATCGAAAGAAGGATTTTAAGAGAAATTAAAGGTTAATAAATTGGCTGAAAATAAAAAAGTAGATTTGGAAAAGATCGCCCAAGGCGTGCGTTTGATGCTCGAAGGAATGGGCGAAGACCCCGACCGCGACGGTTTACAGAAAACCCCGCTGCGTGTCGCCGAGTTTTATCAGGAATTGACCGAAGGAATGTGGGACGATCCGGCGGAACACGTCAAACCGCTTCCGGGCGATTCGCACGATGAAATGGTGATCGTCAAGGACATTTCGTTTTCGAGCGTTTGCGAACATCATCTTGCACCGTTTATCGGGAAATGTTCGATCGCTTATATTCCGAAAGACGGTCGCATCGTCGGTTTATCGAAATTGGCGCGAATCGTCGAAGTTTTTGCAAAGCGTTTGCAGGTTCAGGAACGCCTGACACAGCAGATCGCCAATGCTCTGAACGACAATCTGCAACCGCTCGGCGTGATGGTCGTGATGGAAGCCGAACATACTTGTATGACGATGCGCGGTGTGAAAAAGCCCGGCGCAAAAACGATAACCTCGGCAGTTCTCGGCGGTTTCAGACGCGATCCGCGAACGCGTTCGGAAGCGATGAGTCTAATAAAAGGTTGATGAAAAGTAGCTTAGAATTCTTTTTCAATAATTGGAAGTTTATCTTGTATTTTGCACTGATGGCAGTCATTGCACCATTTACAATTTATAGTATTCTCACAACAGATAAGGATTTGAGCGATAGCAATTTAAGATATGATCTGGCTGAACAGTTGGCTAAAGAAATGAAGGGGATTCCAAAACCTCCGAAAACTGTTGAAAATAAATTTGAAAATAATGCGAAAGATTTCAAGATTTTGGTGTTGACCCGTTACAGAACTGAATTGAGCGTGAGTGAAATCAATGAATATTTTACTCGTGAATTGGAAAAAAGGAACTGGAAATTCAAAAAGAAAGTTTTCCAAAACCTGGAATTTTGTCGGGATAAACAAAGTGCCGTAATTGAGTGGGAAGGTAGCGGCGGAATTTTCGGCGATGGCGGAAATTATTTTAATTTGTCGTTTTCAAAAGGATTGGTCAAATGTGGTTGATTTTGAGAAATTAAATATATGAAGAAAATATTTGCGGTTCTATTGTTGATTTCATTTTGCGTTTCGGCTTTCGGGCAGACGAATTACACGAATTCGTTCGATTCGATGATTTTGAAAGAGAGAATCAAAAAACTCTCGGCTGACGAGTTTGCAGGGCGCAGTCCCGGCGATGACCGGGCGGCGAAATATATTGCCGCCGAGCTGAAAAAAGTCGGCGCGAAGCCCGTCAACGGCAGTTATTTTCAGAACGTCAAACTTTACGCGACGAAAACGAATCCCGATACGAAATTAATGGTCGGAAACGGCGAAAGCTACAAATTCGGCGACGATTGGGTTGGTTACACGGACGCGCAGAAAACCGATGTTTCGATCGATTCGGAAATCGTTTTTCTCGGTTACGGCATCGATGCGCCGCTTTATAATTGGAACGATTACAAGGGAAACGCGGCGGATTATAAAGGAAAAGTTTTGATGATTCTCGTCAACGATCCGCCCGCGACCGAAGCCGAGCCGAATCTTTTCGGCGGCAAGGCTTTGACGTATTTCGGGCGTTGGACATACAAATACGAGGAAGCGGCGCGAAAAGGTGCGGCGGGCGTGATTCTCGTTCACACGACCGATTCGGCGGGTTACGGCTGGAATGTCGTCCGCACTTCAAACGGAAATTGGCGTTACGACGTGGCGCGGGCGGCAAATTCGACGAAACCGTTTCTGAATCTGAAATCGTGGGCGACGAACGAAGCCGCGGCGAAAATGCTCAATTCGGCAAATCTGAATCTTGAAGAATTGAAAAAGAAAGCGACGATGCGCGATTTTCAGCCGGTCAAAACAGGTGTGAAGGTCAAAGTCGATCTGAAAAGCGAAGGTAAGACGCAGGATTCGCCGAACGTGGTCGGAATGCTCGAAGGCAGTAATAAAAAGCTGAAAAGCGAATATGTCGTTTACACGGCGCACTGGGATCATCTTGGTGTCGGCGAAGCCAACAAGGACGGCGACAAGATTTTCAACGGCGCATACGACAATGCTTCGGGCGTTTCGACGGTTTTGGGAATCGCGCAGGTTTTGGCGAAAATGCCGAAAAAGGAAAGACCGAAGCGTTCGTTCCTGTTCTTATTTCCGACCGCCGAAGAACAAGGTTTGCTCGGAACCGAATATTATTCGCAGAATCCTTTGATTCCGCTCAATAAAACCATCGCCAACGTGAACATCGACGGCGTGAATTTCTTCGGTCAAACATCTGATTTCAAACCGCTCGGCGCAGACCGTTCGTCGCTGATGAATGTCGTCAAAGAAGTTGCGAACGAACGAAAATTGACCGTTACGGGCGATGACCGACCCGAACAGGGTTTCTTTTTCCGTTCCGATCATTTTCCGTTTGCAAAGGTCGGCGTTCCGGCGGTTTCCATTCAGCACGGAAGTGCGTTTTTGCAACCTCTGACGGGCGAAGCCGAAAAGTTTTTCAAGGGCTACACGGCAAATCATTATCATCAGCCGTCGGATCAATTCTATGATTGGTGGGATATGTCCGCGATGATCCAGGAAGCGGAATATTGTCTGGCGATCGGGATGAAGCTCGCCAACGCCGGCGAACTTCCGCGCTATAACGAAACGGATGAATTTTCCGCCGCCGACAAAAAGCGTTTGGGCAAATAGAATAAAGAAAAGAATATTGCCTGCGAAATATACGAAAGAAACGAAAAGAAGAAAGAAAACTGTTTTATTTTTTCCTTTTTCGTTCTTTTCGTGTATTTCGCAGGCAAATGTTTTTTAGTTTCTAGAAAAAAATCTCTTTACACGCTACACTTTTATATTTTGGAATATGAAGACTTTTTACATAACAACGCCGATCTATTACGCGAACTCGTTGCCGCATCTCGGGCATCTTTACACGACGATCGTTGCCGACGTGATTCAGCGGTATAAAAAACAGCGCGGATTCGATACTTATTTTCTGACGGGAACCGACGAACACGGCATCAATATTCAGCGCGCCGCCGAAAAAGAAGGCAGAACTCCGAAGGAACAAGTCGATTATGTTTCCGCTGAACTCAAAAAGATGTTTGCCGAATTCGGTCTGAACACCGAAAACGGCGGATACAACATTTTTATGCGGACAACCGAAAGGTTTCATTACGAAGGAGCGCAAACGCTGTGGCGGGAAATCCTGAAAAACAAAACGCCGAAAGGAAACGCGCCGATCTACAAAGGCTTTTATGAAGGCTGGTTTTGTGCGCCGTGCGCGGCTTTCAAGCTCGAAGATGAATATTATACGGTCGAAGGTTCGGACATTCCGCTTTGCAAAATCCACGAACGACCGCTCGACAAGGTTTCGGAAGAAAGCTATTTTTTCCGCCTTTCAGATTACGGCGACGAACTTTTGCGAATAATCGAGGAAAAACCCGAAAGAATCCGTCCCGAAGCGCGCCGCAATGAAGTTGTTTCATTTATCAAAAGCGGTTTACAGGATTTGTCGGTTTCGCGCGAGAAAAAATCGGTCAGTTGGGGCGTGCCCGTTCCCGGTGACGAAAATCACGTGATGTATGTCTGGCTCGACGCGCTTTCAAACTACATCACGGCTATCGGTTACGGCAATTCCGAAAAAACGGGTTTCGATAAATACTGGCAAAACGTGACGCATCTGGTCGGGAAAGACATTTTGCGTTTTCACACGGTTTATTGGTGGGCGTTTTTGCTCGCGGCGGGAATTTCTCTGCCCGAAACGATCTATGCGCACGGAATGTGGCTCGACGCGGAAGGTCGGAAAATGGGCAAAACGCTCGGAAATGTGATCGAGATCGAAGTTTTGCAGAAATATTTTCAGGTCGATGCCATTCGATATTTCGTGATGCGCGAAATGGTTTTCGGGCAGGACGGAAAGTTCGGTTATGAAAATTTGATCGACCGTGCAAATGCCGATCTCGCCAGCGGTTTGGGAAATCTTTCTTCGCGCACGCTTTCGATGATCTCGAAATATCGCGACGGACTGATCGCAAGCGGAAAGATTCGGGAATCTAATTATCTGAATGCAAAACGCGCCGGAATCAACGCGGACGAACAGGAATTGGTGTCGGTTTTACAGCACACACGCGATGAATTTCTGCGCAGATTCGATAATTTCGAGTTTTCGCAGGCGTTGGAATTAATCTGGACGGTGATCGCACGAATCGACAAAATGATCTCGGATGCAAAACCCTGGGAATTGATAAAAGACGAAAATCAGGCTGAAACGCTGAACGCCGTTCTTTATCGTGCGCTCGAAACACTGCGTTGGATCTCGGTTTTAATTTATCCGGTGATGCCCGAATCGGCACGAAAAATCTACGCGCAACTCGGATTAAACGACGACATTGCAAAAATTAACCCGGAAAATCTGGTTTGGGGCGAACTCGCCGCCAATGCGAAGATCGGCGAAACGCAAGCCGTTTTCCCGCGTTTGGATAAGAAGAAAATTATGAGTGAAATAGTTGAAAACGGAAAATTGAAAATGGAAAACGAAGCATCAACGGAAAATGCTGGAGAAAAAACAACCAACGAACAACCAGCCACGAACGACGAACAATTTATAACCATCGACGATTTTTACAAAGTCGAATTAAAGATCGGCGAAGTAAAAGTTTGCGAACGAATCCCGAAAGCCGATAAACTTCTGCGTTTCGAGATCGATCTCGGCGAAGAAAAACCGCGCCAGATTCTGGCGGGTTTGGCTGAATATTATGAACCCGAAAGCCTGATCGGACGCAAGGTCGTCGTTGTCGCCAATCTGAAACCGCGAATGATGCGCGGACTCGAATCTCAGGGGATGATCTGCGCCGCGAGTTTGGAAGACGGCACGGGCGAAAAACCTGCGGTCGCCACTTTTTTGGAAAATGTCGACATCGGAGCGAGATTGAAATAAGTCTTGCCGAAGGAACTTAAAATGAAAAATTATCTTTTTTTAATTATTGCGCTAAAGATTTTTGTAATCTCAATTTACTCACAATCGCCGCCGCCGCCGCCGCCGCCGAAGCCATTAATTTACAGTGCTCCGGGAAAAGATGAAATAAAAGAATTTGAATCGAAAGATTTCGACTTTAAGGCGGATTTTGTCGGTGTGCCGAATCTCACACAGGGCAAATTGATCGAAGGAACGGAAAATTTATTTAAGATAAACCACAAAGGCTCTGAGGCACATATCAGGGTGATCGATTTTGATTTTAACATCGAAAAAAGCGTTGATAAGGACGAGATTTTCGGTTTGTTCAAATCAAAATATCTCGACGAACCGGGCAATGAACTGGTGAGCGAGAAGGATTTTTCGCTCAACGGGAAACCCGGAAAGGAATTTGAAATAAAAGACGATCTGGAACTTAAGAAGATCAGGGTTTTGATCCGCAACGACCGAATCTACGAACAATATATCGATGTTACGAACTGGCATATTCTAAGCGAATATAATCCCGATAAAGTAAAAGCTTTCAGGGACGAAGCCGCCCGCTTTTTTGCTTCATTCGAGATTGTCGAGCCGGTTGGTATAACTGCCGCGAAACCACTCAAGACGATCGCAAAAGGGAGTTTTAGATTGTTTCCCCCCGTAGATAAAAACAGGCGCAATGTTCTGCCGATGGTTGCGCCATTGCCTACGAACAAGATTTTCGAGTCGAAGTCGGGCGGATTTAAGATCAGATTTCCGGCAAATCCGACTGAAACGGTAAGCAGGTTTCAAGCCGCTTTCGGAAACGCCGAAATGCACCAGTTTGCATTGCAGACGACAGTGGCGTATTACGGCATAAATTATTTTGACTTTCCGACGGCAATCGACGACAAGACCGAATTAAAAATAAGATACACGGCGATCAAGGAAAAATTAACGGCACTTCCCGGAAATCGTTTGTTAAGTGAAAACGATTTGTTCTACGGCGAAAATTACGGGCAGGAATATTTGATGGAAAACGGTCTGGCGACGATGAATGTCCGCCTGGTCACAGTCAAGCAAAGGCTTTTTCAAATCATCGTAATTACAAACGGAAATTACAGCTCTTCGTCGGAAACGTTGAAAAGTTATAAGAAAGAAATAAAGGACAATTTCTTTAATTCATTTGAAGTCACGTCGCTTCCGAATCCGACCGAAGAAGCCGTCAATTTGCCCGAAAATTTCGGAGTTTCGGTAGCCGGCAACAAGATCAAAATCGATTACTTCAAGTTTTCAATGGACTTGCCCGAAAAATGGAATGTTGTTTCAAAAGCGCAAACGCAACTTTTCAAAGAGATCGGGGCTCAAAGAGTGCAGGATAATAAAAATAAGGAAGTATATAATCTATCGCTGAAAAATACCGAAATACTATTTCTCAGTTCAAAATCGGAAATTCAAACCTCCGTCAATAATGCGGTGTTGACGGTTGCGGCGGAGCGGTCTTCATTTCCGAACTTTCTTCCGAAAATTGCCATCGAAACTCTCAAGACCACTTTTATCGAAGAGAACGAAAAACTTGTGATCGACCCGACTCAGGCAATGATCGGCGGGGTTGAGTTTTATTGGATCGAGGCGGAAAATACTGTCGATAAAACCAGACAAAGAATTTATATCGGTAATCGAAAAGGTTTGATGTTTGAAATTTTCTTCGTTTATGAGGATCAGGAAGATTTGAGAACACTCCTGAAATCGTTGGAATCCGCGAAATTTGAAAATACGGAAAAATGATATTTATAGACTCACATTGCCACATTGACGGCAAAGCGTTTGACGGAGAACGCGATGAAATCGTCCGGCGGGCGAAAGCGGCGGGCGTGAAAGCATTGCTCAACATCGGCACGGGAAATCCGCACGACGGCGAAATTGCGCGGGCGGTCGAGGTTGCCGAACATTATGAAAACGTTTTCGCATCGGTCGGCGTTCATCCGCACGATGCAAAACTTTACGACGACAAAGCGGAAGAAACGCTCGTAAATCTGACGAAATCCGCAAAAGTCATCGCTTGGGGCGAAATCGGACTGGATTATTATTACGATCACAGCCCGCGCGATGTCCAGCGTGAAGTTTTTATCAGGCAGATTCGGAAAGCGAAGGAACTGGATTTGCCGATCATCATTCATTCACGCGATGCCGATGATGAAACGGTCGGGATTTTGACGGACGAATGTTCCTATGAAGGTTTTCGCGGCATTATGCACTGTTTCGGCGGAACGGCGGAGATGGCGGAAAGTTTGATGAAACTCGGTTTTCTGATCTCTTTTGCGGGAAATGTGACCTTTAAAAAGGCGGAAAATCTGCGCGACGCGGCGCGAGTCGTTCCGTTGGAAAAACTCCTGATCGAAACCGATTGCCCGTTTCTGACACCGGTCCCGTTTCGCGGAAAGCGCAATGAACCCGCTTTCGTTGTTCACACGGCGCAGTTTTTGGCTGGTTTTTACGGGGTAGAATTGGAGAAAATAGCGAACCGCACGAGTGAAAATTTTCTGAATTTTTTTCGCCTGAACTTAATACCGGAAGGGAATCAGTAAAATCAGCAAAACGATCGCGATGCAAATGCTCGTTGCTAAAACAAGCATTTGCGGTAAATTGGTCATCAGTAATTCGTTACAGTATGGACAATGGATATGCAGCCGATTAAATTTAATACAGCAATGTTTGCAGAAGTTCCGTTTGGATTTGCTCACACTTCTAGTCTTCATATTTTTAGGGAAAAATACTGCCTGATTGTTAGATTTCTTAGATTATTAAAAGAAGTGGAAGTTCGCTGTTTTGTCGGTATGTTGCGTTCTTTTCAAAAAAGCTGTTTCTATAATACAAAAAATTGCGAAAAAATAAAATAGAAAATCGTTTGTTTTGCAGAATTTAAACATAATAAAATAAGAGTCGATCAAAAAGCGAAATTTTTCCAGAATTCTTTTTATGATATGCTTTTGATTTTCAAAAAATAAAAATAGATAGATCACAAATTATGGCTAAAGAAAATTCATTCGACATTGTTTCAAAAACAAATTACCCGGAAGTTACGAACGCCGTCAATCAGACGACGAAAGAGGTTTCGCAACGCTTCGATTTCAAGGGCAGTAAAGCGACCGTCGAACTGTCCGACAAGGATTTGATCCTGACCGCCGAAGACGATACGAAACTCCGCAATATGAACGACATTTTGCAATCGAAACTCGTCAAACGCGGCGTTTCCCTGAAGGCTCTCGATTATCAAAAGGTCGAACCCGCCGCGGGCGGAACCGTTCGCCAGGTCGTCAAAATCCAACAAGGAATTCCGACCGACAAAGCAAAAGAAATAGTTAAATTTATCAAAGACGAGAAATTCAAAGTTCAGGCTTCGATACAAGGCGAAATCGTCCGTGTTACGAGCAAAGACCGCGATACTTTGCAGGCAGTCATTGCAAGCTTGAAGGCGAAAGATTTTAAGATTGATATGCAGTTCGATAATTACCGTTAATTCCGCCGAATAATTTTCTCGAATTATAAAATTACCGAAAGAACAATGAATACCAAACTGAGTTTCGCAAAGCTCCCTCAGGAAATACGAAATAAATTACTTATTCTGCAAAGACGCGGCGACGAACGAATCGTTTTTTCCGCCAAACTTTCGATTCTTTACTGGGTCGGACTGGCGGCGGCGGTCGTTTGGTTTATTTATTTGTTTGCCGCCACGCAAAACATTCTCTGGGAAGATTGGATGTTCTGGCTTTTTGCCGGACTGACATTTATTGCCGCGCTGATTCTCGTTTTCTGCGCTTTCAAAATTCTGAAATTTTACGCGGCAAAACTGAAAAATACCTACGTTTTCACGCGCGACGAATTTTTGATCCTCGATTCTGATTCGGTCGAAGCCTGGAATCTGAAACAGCTTGAAGCGGTTCGTTATCTGGAAGATACGAAAAGATTGGAAGTTTGGAGCGGCGAAAGACAGATTTTCGTTCCCGTTTCGTTTGAAAAGGAGGCGCACGAAATAGTCGATGCTTTTGACGGATGGAAGGCAAATGCGAACAAAGGTTTATTGGAAGATTTTCAAAAAACGGAATTTGCCTACAAACCCGCAAAATCGGTTTTGCTTTATGTCGGCGGTTTGGCGGCGGCTTTGATCTTAACAGGCGTTTTGAGTTTTACGGCGCAGAAACTGAACCGAAACTCGGACGACCGATTGATCTGGGAACAGACGCTCAGGGAAAACACGATCGAATCATACGAAAAATACAAATCGGCGCATCCGAACGGCGCATTTGTCGCCGAAGCCGATGCAAAGATCGGCGAATTTGTCGGGAAATTGAAAACCGATTACGAAGCGACCGTCAAGAAGGACTCGAATCCCGACGCGGTCAGAATTTTTTCGAGCGTTCTGGACAAAGTTTCCAAAAATCCCGACCGAAAGATTTATGTCAAAGTCACGGAAAAAAGAGAATTGGACGATGCCGTGGTCGAAAAACTGAAAAATGAATATCGGCTTTCGGTCTATCCTTATTATTCGGCGATTCCCGCAAATCTCGAAGAAGATCGAAAAAATAAACTCTTCGGCGACATTCGGCAGGTTTTTTATAAATTTGCCAAAAACAATCTCGTAAATTTTGAAAGAGTCAATGATCTGCCGAACGACAAACCGTCGATTGAAATAAATTACACGTCAAAATCAGAGGAAATGTTTTACACGTTCTTTATGACAGCCAACGGAAGCGGGCAAACGAGTTATTATCCGGGAGCGAGATATTTATTTAATTTTTCAATGAAAACGGGCGATTCGGAAGCTCCTTTTGAAACACAGTTCGATATTTTGCCGCCGAGGTTGAAATCGAGCACTTTCAATGAAAAAGATGCGGTAAACTATGGTTTTGAGAAGATTTTCTTTGCGACGGTTTCAGAAAGTTACGGAGCCTTTTTAGCACAGCAATTCGGATTAGGAAATTAAAATTCAATGCAGAAATTTGCACCGATTACAGACAAATTAAACCCGCAGATCGCGGCGAAAAAGATTTTCAGCCTCATCAAAAACGAGATGGCTCTGGTCGAAACCGAATACGAACGGCAGGCGAGTTCTAATATTCAGGTCATCAATTATCTCGGCGATTATCTGCGCGCGTCGGGCGGGAAACGCGTGCGTCCGGCTTTACTTCTGCTTTCGACTTATGCGGTCGGCGGCAATGCGTCGAAGGAAAACGCGATTCGTTTGGCGACCGTGATGGAAATGCTCCACACGGCAACGCTCGTGCACGATGACATAATCGACAATGCGAATACGCGCCGGAACCGTGCATCGGTCAATGCGCGTTTCGGAAATCAATCGGCGGTTTTGATGGGCGATTGGCTTTATATGTCGGCGTTTGAAACAAGTTTGAAGGAAAGAAGCCTGGAAATTCTCGACATTTTGACGCGTTTGACGCGAAAGATGACCGAAGGCGAATTGATTCAATTGACAATGCTCGGTCGAACCGACATCGGCGAAGAAGATTATTTCGACATTTTGCGCCGCAAGACCGCTTTCTTATTTTCAGCCTGTTGCGAGATCGGCGCGATTCTCGGCGGTGCGGACAAGAAAACGCAAAACGCTTTACGCGATTACGGGATGAATCTCGGCGTTGCCTTTCAGCTTGCCGACGATTCGCTCGATTTTACGGCGGATGAAGACGTTCTCGGAAAAGCCGCCGGAGCCGATCTTTTGGAAGGAAAACTCACTTATCCGCTCATCTTACTGGTTAAAAAGAAACCTGAGATCAAAGAAAAACTCGATCAGATAATGCGCGACGGCGATTACACGGTGATTTCGAGAGAATCTGTGCTCGAACTGCTCGAAACTCACCACACGCTTACCGAAACCCGCGAAATGGCTTATTCGTTTGCCGACAAAGCACGAAAAAATCTTGATGTTTTAACGGAAACAGAGTATCGTTTAGCTTTGGAAGACATTCCGGGCTATATGATCGAGCGGGCAAAATAACAAATTCTTTAATATCTATCATTTAATATCTGACATTTTCGTTTCAAATATTAGATGCTAAATGTCAAACGACTTTATGCTAGATGAAAATTTAATCGCCACTTTGGAACAAAGTTTGCGCCAAACACGAAACGCCCAACAGCGTCTGATTACCCGTTTAAATGAAGTGGAAGCGGAAGCAAACCGTTTGCGGCAGGAGATCGAAGCACTCGAAAACAGTGCGGCGCAGACTGAATCGGCTATTTACAGCCTTTTGGCGACGATGCGTTCAGGCAAAAACAATTGGAATTTGCCCAAAAGTATGCACGTTGACGACGATTACGAAATTCCGCAAGACATTCGCCGTCCGGCACCGCGGATGAATCAGCAAAATAATCAGCCGAATCATTATAATAATCAGCAAAATAATCAGCCGAATCATTATAACAATCAGCCGAATCAGCATAATAATCAGCAAAATAATCAGCCGAATTATTATAACAATCAGCCGCCGCAGAATAATCAGCCGAACAATTATCGGAACAACAATAATAATCCGATAGCTTATATCAATAATGCGCGGAACGTTCCTTCGATCGGACATAATATCGAACCGATCAGCAACCGGTTTGCCGACCGCACGATCACGCAGGCTTGCACATTGCTGCTGCGCGAAGCGGGAACGTCTTTGCACGTCAACGAGCTTTTTAATCTTTTGGTGGCGGGCGGAATGGAATTTAAGGGAAACAATCCGACCATTTCCATTGCAGTTTCATTAAACCGAAACCGCCGCTTCAAAAAAGTCGCGCCGGGAACTTTTGATCTTGTGATGCGTTCGGCTTCGCAAGCGTCATAAAAATAAATTTCAGAAAAAGCAGGATAAACGATTTTATCAAATCGTCATTTCTTGCTTTTTCGCATTATTACGCATAAATTATTGCTTAAATTTTCCACGCACTATTTCAAAATATCAGGAGTTATCGTGAGTCGTTCAGCCAACAAAATCGGAAGATTTTCATTTATTTTTTTCGCCATCGGAGTATTTATTGTCAGTTCGGCTTTTGAGGCTACTGCCCAGAAAGTCCGGCTTCGTTCGCAGTTAACGCCGAATTGCACGGTCGTTTCGGGAACGCAAACCTGGAAGTTTTCGGATATTTATGCCGACGGGAACATCGCCGTGCAGGGAAGTTATAATTGCCGCGGCGTGTTTATTTACGACATTTCAAACCCCGACGCGCCGGTGCTGGCTTCGTGGTATAACCCGTCGCCGAATCAGCAATTTCTGGAAGCGATCGTCGTCGGAAATCGCGGCTATTTCGGTTCGGGAAGCAACACGACGGGAGTCGGCGTGCACATTGTCGATCTGAGCGATCCGTATAATCCGGTTTTGCTCGGCGTAGTCGATCCGAACAGCGGAAACGGTTATCGCGGAATTCACGAAATGGTCGTCTGGGGCGATTATCTGATCGAAAATTCAAATTTCAACTCGGCGCAGAGAAATATCAGGATCATCAACATCAGCAATCCGGCAAGTCCCGTTTTCGTGCGCGACATCACTCCGGCGGACACGGTTTTCATTCACGCGATGTTCGTGCGTCATAATCGGCTTTATCTTTCGGGTTGGGGCGGACGAACCGAAATTTGGGATATTTCCAACGTCGCGACGCAAACGCCCGTTTCGCTCGGTTCGATCCTCGGTTCGGGCGCGGGAAACACGCAGAATCACAGCACCTGGAACTATGACGGGATAATTTACGCGAATTCCGACCAGAAAATAACGAATGCGACGAGTTCGGCTGAATTTACTTTTCAGCCCGGGCAAGGCGAAACTTCGACTGCCGAACGGCGTTTCGGTCTGGTAACGCACCGCACGACCGAATTTCCAGATTTTCCGTTCTCGTTTTTAGTTAAAAAGAACGGTTCGGGAGTTTTTACGGGCGAAGTGGTCGAAAGAAATTCGAGCAAAGCGACGTTTACACCTGCCGTCGGCGACGTTTTGAAAATCTCCATCGAAGCGGGAACGGTGAAATATTTCCGAAATTCGGAACTTTTATACACGAGCCAAACTCCGCTTCCAACACAATCGGGTTCGCCTAATCTGCTTGCCAAACCTTTATTGGTAAACGGCGTTCTGTTTCACAAAAACACGACGATTTCGAGCGCGAAGATCGATTCGGCATCAATTGTTTGGAAAAGTCCCGACAATCAAATATTTATCAGTGGAAATACGATCAGCAAGGCTTCGGGCTGTGACGATTGCAACTATTTATACAGTTGCCGTGAAGCGGCGGACGCAAACGACGTAAATTCAGGCGATCTGCGCGTGATCGATGTCGTCAATCCGGCATCTCCTTTCATCGTTAGAACGATCAGAACGACGCAACTCGGTTTGAACGCGATCACGCCGCATAATCCGGTCGTTTTGGGAAATAAACTTTACATTGCTTGGTATCAGGCGGGAACGCAGGTTTTCGATCTTTCAAATCCGACCGACCCGAAAAGAGTCGGACAATACGATACTTATCAACCGCAATTTACTGCGCTCGAAAATCCGTTTACGACATCGGAAGAACCCTGGGACGTGGCTTGCGGGCTGAGTGATTTTGCGAATGCGATTCCGACGAATTACAACGGAAACTGGACGGTTTTCCCGCTTCTGGGCGAGGACAAAGTCATCGCGGCTGATATGAACAGCGGGTTGCTGATCCTTGATACCAGAAATTCAAACGCACCCGCGAAAAACAACGTTTCCGATTTTGACGGCGACGGCAAGACGGATTTTTCGGTCTTTACGCCTTCAAACGGAAATTGGAGCATCGAATCAAGCGGGAACAATGCGTTTTCGTCAACGCCTTTCGGCACGAGCGAAGATCGAATCGCGGCGGGCGATTATGACGGCGACGGCAAAGCGGATTATGCGGTTTTCCGCGCCTCGGCGGGAAGCTGGTATATTCTGGGAAGTTCGAGCGGATTCCGCGCCGTCAATTGGGGATCGAGCGGCGATATTCCCGTTGCGGCTGATTACGATGCGGACGGCAAAACGGACGTGGCGGTTTTCCGACCGTCGAACGGCGTTTGGTATATTTTGCAGAGCACGCTCGGTTTTAAAGCGGTCGGTTGGGGAACCGCCGGCGATAAACCCGTCGTCGGCGATTTTGAAGGCGACGGAAAGCCCGATCAGGCGGTTTACCGCAACGGCGTTTGGTATGTTTTGCAAAGCTCGTCGAGCATTCCGCTTTTCGTTTCGTTCGGAACGGCGACCGATAAACCTCTGGTCGGCGATTACGACGGCGACAGCAAAACGGATTATGCCGTTTACCGCGCATCCGAAGGTTACTGGTATATTCTGAATTCGACCAACAATTCGTTGAGCATTCTCGGATTCGGTTTGTCGGACGATATTCCCGTTCCTGCCGATTACGACGGCGACGGCAAAACGGATGTTTCCGTCTTTCGTCCGGGCGCGAACGCCTGGTATCGGTTGAACAGCTCAAACGGCGCGTTTGCCTCGAAAACTTTCGGACAGACGGGCGACCGACCTTCTCCCGCTTCGGTTCAGGCGCAGTAAATAATTCGTAAATTCCTGCATTGAAATCCAAAGTCATTTTAAAAATTTGACTTTGGATTTTTTCTTTTTATCATTGCTTTATGAAATTAATTCTGACAATCAACGGCGGCTCGCTTTCAGGCAGAAGTTTCGATTTGGAGAGCGGTTTTTTAACCATCGGCAGGGGCGATAATTGCAGTATCCGTTTCGATCCTTTATCGGAACGCGTGGCTTCCAAACAGCACGCCTTTATCGAAGCGAAACAGGACGGTTTTTACATTACAGACAACAACAGCACGAACGGAACGCTCGTCAACGGCGAGAAAGTGCAGACTGTCAGGCTGAATTCGGGCGACACGGTGCAGTTCGGCAAAAACGGGGTCGAAGCTTTTGTCAGAATCGACGGAACATCTTTTGCGGCGCAGAGTTCATATCAACCGCAAACCGCAAATTATCAACCGCAAGCGAGCTTCCGTGATTATCAGGCGCAACAGTTCAACCAAGCGGCGCAAAATCAGCCCGTCAGCGTTCAAAAATCGATTTCGCATCTCGGTCTGGGAAATCTGGATATTGCGGCGGCAAAGCCCGAAAACAACACGGGAAAATACATCGGCATCGGCGTGACGATGTTCGGGATAATTTTTCTCGGAATCATCGTGAGTTTGATAATGTTTGCGAGCGTCGGCATCGGCGCGGCGGTGATGGCGACGTTCGTGGCGTTCATTCCCGCGATGTTCTATATTTTGCCGCTCATCTGGATCGACCGCTACGATCCCGAACCGGTCTGGCTGCTCGCGCTCGCTTTTGCTTGGGGCGCGTTGGTCGCGGTGCTGATCTCGTTTGTCATCAACACGGTTTTGGGTTCGCTTTTCGGCGAATTTATCGGCGCAGTCATTTCCGCGCCCGTTTTTGAAGAAGGCACGAAAGGCTTGGGCGTGGTGATTCTTTTGATATTTTTCCGCAAATATTTTGACGATATACTCGACGGAATCGTGTTTGCGGGCGTGATCGCGCTCGGGTTTGCGACGGTTGAAAACGTGCTTTATTACGGGCGCGGAATCAGTCTGGGCGGCACGGACGGTCTGGTGATGCTGTTCGTTCTGCGCGGGATTATGTCGCCCTTTGCGCACGTTACGTTTACGGCGATGACGGGAATCGGATGCGGCATTGCGCGCGAATCGCATAATATTTTCGTGCGGATTGCGATGCCTTTGGTCGGCTATTTTGCCGCCGTCGCGCTTCACGCTTTCTGGAACGGCGTGGCGACCGTCGGCGGAATTCAGGGATTTTTCGTTTCTTACGTTCTTCTGCAAGTGCCGTTTTTCCTGATCTTCGTCGGATTTTCGTTCTACGTGATGTATCGCCAGAACAAGATTCTCAAGGAAATGCTGGCGATAGACATCGCACGAGGTTTGATTCCTCAGGAACTAGCGGACACGGCGACCTCGGCGTTCAAAAGTTCGGCGTGGATTCTCGGCGGATTATTTAACGGCAAATTTCTCGCACGAAGCCGTTTTGTGAGAGCGACGGGCAAACTCGGCTTGAGTTACTGGCACATCCAACGCGCCACCGCCGCGCAAGGTCACACGGGAAGTTTTCAGCAAAACCCGATCTTACGCGAAGAAGTCTTGAAATGGCGCGATAAAGTATAAAGATTCGATCACAAAAGAAGTGAAAAAATGTCGAACAAACTTCAGTTTGTTCAATTCGTGGAAAGGTAAAAAAACTGACTTTAATCTAACGCTTTTGAACAAACTGAAGTTTGTTCGACCGTTAAGACGAAAGACGGCTTCGGGAAATCCGAACCGTCTTTTGCAGTTTCAGACAGACTTTTTAAGTTTCTGATGAATTTTTACGAGCCAGACAGACTTTTACAAGCCAGATAGCTTTTTACCGAGCCAGACGGCTTTCTACGAGCCAGTTAGCTTTTATCCGCCACAAATGGCTTTTTACACGTCAGACAGGTTTTTACACGGCAGATGGCTTTTATCCGCCACAATCGCCCGATGCTGGCGCGAACGCACAAAATCAGCCCGGTTTATTCTCCGAACCGACGATGTAGCTGTCACGCGAACGAATGACCAGATTCGGGCGATTGACGCGGACTTTGATGTTTTTGCGCTGTCCGGCTCTGCCTTCTTCGCTCGGATAATAGCCGATGCTGTATTGACGGCGTAGTTCTTCGGCGATTCCTTCAAACGCCGCCGTCAAACCGCCCGCCGTCGCTTCGGGGCGAAAAACTCTGCCGCCCGTGCTTTCGGCAAGCTCGTCGAGATATTTTCTGCCGAGCGCGTAATCCTGCGGACGCGTTCCGCGCGCTTGTCTTTGCCCGCTACCGGGAAAGGGAAACGGCGAAGACATCACGCCGCCGCTGTTTCGGTTTTGAAAATAGGTGTTGTAATAGATCGGAAAGATGAGCGAATCGGATTCTTCGGCATCGCGGAGCGTGCTGTCATAGCCCGCTTTGCTCGAAGTCGTATCAACGCCGTCGGTAAATAAAACGATCGCTTTTCTGCCTTCAACCTTGCTCAAACGTTTGCGGAGCGAAAAATCGACCGCATCGTAAAGCGAAGTTCCGCCGCCGAAATCCGCTTCCTGAATCGCTTTGTAAATTCTTTGCCGGTCGTTCGTCGCTTCGGTCAAAACGTGCACGTTCGCGTCGAATTCGATGACCATTACGCTGTCCTGCGCTTTGAGTTGGTCAACGAAAGCGATCGCGGCTTGTCTGATCTCGTCGATCTTGTATTCGGTCGAAGGACTCGTATCGAGCAGTAAAACGACCGTAAAAGGCTTTTCCGACGTTCCGAAATAAGCGATTTCCTGTTCCTTGCCGTCCTCGAAAATTTTGAAATCGGTGCGCCGCAGATTCGGAATATACAAACCGTTGCGGTCGAAAACCGAAACGGGAATCGTCACGAGATTGGTTTCGACCTTGACGACTTCATCCTCGTCGCCATTCGGCGTTTCGATGCTTTTCGGCTGAACGGTCGCATCGTTTCCCGCATTTACGCCGCGAAAACGCGGTTCGGTGCTCGGCTTGATGCGTTTGCTCGCTTTCGATTCGGAATATTCCGACGCATCTTCGACCGCCGCCGGAGTCGGAGTCGGTGTTGCCGTGATGCGTCTGCCCGATTGCGCGGAAATGATCGAAACAAAACAAAACAAAAACAAGATCGCGGTCGAAAATGGTTTCATAACAACAAAGTCCTTTCAAAATTTTGGAAAATACTTGCTGTTTAAGATGCGTAATTTGTCTGAAAAGTTTCAGTAGATTAACCGAGATTATTGTAAAGAGTTTGTAAAGAAAAGCCGAACATCACCGAAACGACGAGCCAACCCGAAATTTCGAGCCAAAGCGGATGCCGATATTCGCCGATAATGGATTTTTTGCGCGACGCAAGTAAGATCAGCGCAAGCCCGACGGGAAGAATAAATCCGTTAATCGTTCCCGCCCAGACAAGGATTTTAACGGGATTTCCGAAATATAAAAACACGGCGGTCGAAAAAATTATGAAGATGATCGTCAGAGTTTTCGCGTTGGTTTCGAGCTTTTCGTGAAAAGTTTTGAGAAACGAAACCGAAGTGTAAGCCGCGCCGATGACCGACGTGATCGCCGCCGACCAGATGACGACACCGAAGATTTTGTAGCCGACGTTTCCCGCCGCATTCTGAAAAACCGAAGCCGCCGGATTTTTTTCGTCGATCGACATTCCCAGAACGATTACGCCGAGCGAAGCGAGAAACAGCAAAAATCTGATGATCGCCGTCAGCAAAATGCCCGTCACGGCGGCGCGGTTTACTTCCGATAGCGATTCTTCGCCTGTAATTCCCGCATCTATCAAACGATGCGCGCCCGCAAAAGTGATGTAGCCGCCGACCGTTCCGCCGACCAATGTGACGATTGCTCTCGCGTCGATCTGTTCGGGAATAAAAGTGCGGAAAACGGCTTCGCCGAGCGGCGGTTGTGATGCGAAAACGACGTAAACGATGAGCAGGATCATCACCACGCCGAGAATCTTGACGAAAATGTCCATCGCTTTTCCGGCTTCCTTGAACAGGAAAATCCCGATACCGATAATTGCCGAAATGATCGCGCCGTATTCGAGCGGCAATCCGAACAAAACATTCAAACCGAGAGCCGAACCGCCGATATTTCCGATATTAAAGATCAATCCGCCGAAAACGATCAGCAAAGCGAGCAAATATCCGCTCCCGAAGATCGTTTCGTTCGCCGCGTCCTGTCCGCGTTTTCCGCTTACGGTCAGAACGCGCCAGATGTTGAGTTGGGCAAAAATATCGAGAATGATCGACAGCAGAATGACGAAACCGAAGCTCGCCAAAAGTTGTTTCGTGAAAACGGTCGTCTGCGTGAGAAATCCCGGACCGACGGCAGAAGTCGCCATCAAAAAAGCCGCGCCGAGAATTGCCGATCTTAACGAAGTTTTTTTCATATTTCTATTTCGGACTTTCGATTGAAATTCCTGCATCGGTCAGTTTTTTATTGATGATTTCGGAAAATGCGAGTGCGTTTTTCCCGTCGCCGTGAATGCAGACGGTTTCGGCTTTGATCGAAACGATTTCGCCGTTCGTCGCGGTCACGGTTTGCGAATTTATCATCTGCAAAACCTGATTCAGCGATGTTTCCGCGTCTTCGATCAAAGCATTTTCCAAACTTCGCGGCGTTAAACTTCCGTCAGGCTGATAAGTTCGGTCGGCAAAAACTTCCGAGGCGGTTTTCAAGCCGATCTTTTCAGCTTCGGAAATCAAAAAACTTCCCGAAAGTCCGTAAAATATCAGATTTTTATCGATCATTTTAACGGCTTCGGTGATCGCTTTTGCGATTTTTTCATCTTTTGCGGCTTGATTATAAAGCGCGCCGTGCGGTTTCACGTGGCGGAATTTTGCGCCGAATGCTTCGCAGATTCCTTTGACGGCGGAAACCTGATACAGAACGAGGTCGAAAATTTCCGTTTCAGATATTTTCATTTCGCGTCTGCCGAAGCCTTGCAGATCGGGAAAAGAAGGATGCGCGCCGACGGCAATATTTTTTTCGACGGCTTTTTCGACCGTTTTGCGAATGACGGTCGCATCGCCGGCGTGAAAACCGCAGGCGATATTGACGGATGAAACAAAATCCATCAGAGCGAAATCATTGCCCGTTTTCCACGCGCCGAAACTTTCGCCCATATCGCAGTTAAGGTCGATCTTTGACATATTTTTTCAGAAAACTTCTTCAAGGTTTATAAGCTATCGAAGCGAAAAATACAAGAATTCGGTTTGAAAACCGCAAACTAAAAAGTTTAGACTCAAGCCCGATGCAAAAGAAAAAGCACAAAAAACCTTTCGCCAAAAAATCTTTCGGACAAAATTTTCTGGTCGATGAAAATTATATCGACAAGATTATTTCGGCACTGGATTTATGCGCAAACGACGCGGTTATCGAGATCGGCGCGGGGCGCGGCGCATTGACCGAAAAACTGATCGATTCGGGCGCAAATGTTGTCGCGATCGAACTCGAAAAAGATATGATCGCGGTTTTGCGCGATAGGTTTCCGGCAAATTCAAACTTTCATCTGATCGAATCGGACGCTTTGAAAATCGATTTTGCCGAACTGCAAAAAACTCATTTTCCGAATCAAAAAATCAAGCTCGCCGCCAATCTTCCGTATTATATTTCGACCGCGATTTTGCAGAAATTGATCGAACAGCGCGAGGTTTTTTCGGGGTTTGTTCTGATGTTTCAGCGCGAAGTCGTCGAACGAATCACGGCTGAGATCGGCAACAGCGAACGCGGTTTTTTGACTGTTTTGGTCGAAAATTATCTCGAAACCGAAAAACTTTTCGACGTTCCGCCAAAAGCTTTTCGTCCGATCCCGAAGGTCTGGAGCGCGGTCGCTTTGCTCAGACCGAAGGAAAAAAACGAGATCGAAAATGAAAAATTATTTCGTGAAATCGTGAGTTTCGCATTTCTGCAAAAACGTAAGACGATCTTGAATAATTTGAAAAATGTCCAAAAAATGGCGGATTTGGATTGGCAAAAAGTTTTGGAAAATGCCGCGATCGAACCGCAAAGACGCGCTGAATCATTAACAAACCTGGAATGGAAAAGACTTTATGCGGAAATAGAGCGGTTTTCAGTCGAGTGAAAGGGAAATTATTTTTTTGATTCAAAAATCAGGTGTAAACGAAAAAAGCGGAATCTGTAATTAAACCGATTCCGCTTTCGAGTTCAAACGTTAGTTTTCAGTTTGAAGTTCTTCCGATTCTAAGTCCGCTTTGACAATTGCCGCTTTCGGGGGAAATATCAACGAAGCGATGACGGAAATCGTGATCGTTGCAAGGATAAATCCTAAGCTGTAGGAAATCGGGAATTTGCCGCCGAAGGCATCGTTCAGCCAAACCATTTTCAAACCGACGAAAACCAGCACGATGGCTAATCCGTATTTCAAAAGATGAAATTTATCGATCACGCCCGCGAGCATAAAATACATCGAACGAAGTCCGAGAATCGCGAAAATATTTGACGTAAATACGATCAAAGGCTCTTTCGTTACCGCAAAGATCGCCGGAACGCTGTCAACCGCAAAAATAATGTCGGTCGCTTCCAAAAACAAAAGCGCGATGAAAAGCGGCGTTGCGTGCCATAATCCGTCTTTGCGAATGAAGAAGTTTTTGCCGTCGATCTCGTGCGTGACGGGCATAAATTTCTTAAAAAGACGAATCAGGAAATTCTTTTCGGGTTCGATCTTTTCGTTGCTGGCAAAGAACATTTTGATTCCGGTCAGCACCAAAAATCCGCCGAAAATGTAAATGACCCAGTGAAACTGCATTAACGCCGAACCGAGCGCGATAAAGATCGCCCTGAAAACGAGCGCGCCCAGAATCCCATAAAACAAAACGCGGTGCTGATATTTTGCAGGAATTGAAAAATACGCGAAGACCATCACGAAGATAAAAATATTATCTACCGAAAGCGATTTTTCGAGAATGTAACCCGTTAAAAATTCGAGTCCGAGCGTTCCGCCAGTTGCCTCACCAAATTTATACGAAGCGTATTGAAAGAAAATGTAATTGAAAACGAGCGCGAGCGAAACCCAGACGATGCTCCAGATCGTTGCTTCCTTGAACGAAACGACGTGCGCCTTGCGGTTGAAAACGCCGAGATCGAGCGCGAGCATAAAAAGGACGAAAAGTGTGAACAGTCCGTAAAACCACCAGTAATCTGCGAATGGAAATAAAGTCATTAAATAAAAATCCTCCGTTAATCTCAATTAAAGATTTGCCGCAAAAGAAAAAGCCTTCTGCAAGCAAGTTAAATTGCTTGACAGAAGGTCTCGATACTTGCGACGACGAACCGGATTAGTTTTTATTTAATCGTATTGACGATTTCGCCGAACCGAACGGGCTATCTACTCCCCTTCTTAAATTGTCCTTATTAGAATACTTAAAACTTTATAATTAAGTCAAGATTGAAATCTTAAAAATGTAATGTGCGATTTGATTCTATTTCAAATTTATTGAATCATAACTACAAAATATGTCTGAATCGTCCCGAGTGAGAAAAAATATAGTTTTAGTTCCCGTCCACGAATCAGACGGCGCATTAGTCGAGGAAATCTATTTCTACACCAGAAACGAAGAATTTGCCGCGACCGGATGGGGCGACGAACAGCTCAAACCTTTTTTGAAAATGCAGTGCGATTTTCAACGCCAGTCTTACAATATGCAGTTTCCGACTGCCGAATTTTCGATGATCGTGTTTGAAGATAAAAAAGTCGGAAGGCTGATCGTCGATCGTTCGGAAGATGAGATCAGATTGGTCGATATTGCGATTCTGCCCGAATTCAGGAGCCTCGGTATCGGCGGTCAACTAATCGGCGATTTATTTATTGAAGCTGAAAAAAGCAATATACCCGTCGGTTTACAAGTGGAGAAAAACAATCAGAAGGCATTTCGTTTATATCAAAAACTCGGCTTTGAGATCGTCGGCGAAGACGACATATATATTTCGATGGAGAAAAAATAAGCAAAAAAATTAATGTTGGATCAATTAAAATACGAACTTTATAAGAATGCAAAAGATACGAAATTTACGGTTCTGGGCTTCGATGAACCTTATGAAATCGAGTTGAGCGAAGTTTCGGAAAATAAAGAGCGAAACGGATACGAAATGTTTTCTCTCTTTTTCACGAGTCCGAAGGATTATTTTCTGCCTCAACAGATTTACAGATTGGCGCACACAGAACTAGGCGAGGGCGAAATTTTCATCGTCCCCATTGAAGAAAGCGAAAACGGCTATCTTTACCAGTCCGTTTTTAACCGGTTAATTGAAAATAAAACCGAATAATCAGGCGAGTTTATTGATAACCGCACTTAAAGTCGGCTGATTATTTTCGGTCGAACCCGGCACGAGCATTAAATTAAAAAGACCGATTGACGGATGGAAGACTTGATAGATGTTTTGCTCTGATTCAGCTTCGGGAACTCTGAAAATAAGTCTGAAACTGGCAGTTTTAGGCGTTCTGGCGACCGCGGCTGATTTTTTCGGAGTAAATACTTTTACATCGGACAAAACGGCTTCGATGGCTGAATCGTTTTTATACAAAGTAAAATTCGTTCCGATCAGGTTCCTGAATGAAACGGGATTTTGTAGTACAAATTCCTGATCTGCTCCGAAAATCTGTTTTGGTAAACCGGTTGCTGCAACCAGTCCGATAACGGAAAACCCGGTGGTTTTCAAAAAAATACGTCTGTTTGTTCTCATGGAAAGTCGGCTGCTAATGGGAAGAAAAAAGTTATGAATAGGCTACATCTAAACTGTCGGAAAAATCAAATGTTTTTCTCATAAAAAATTCTTCTTGTTTTTCTGCCGTTTTCATTATAGGATTGTAGAGTTATTTTTTATCATTAAGAGCTTTTGCAGTAACTAATACCGAACCCCTAAGGTTATGCAAATTAATAAAACCCCCGTAACTACTGCGGATGAACAATTTCTTTTTGCTTTGTATGCAGAAACAAGGCACGAAGAAATGTCGCTTGTAAATTGGAACGAAGAACAAAAAAATGCTTTTTTGTTTCAGCAGTTTCAAGCCCAGCATAATTATTACACTTCAAAATTTCCTACCGCAGATTTCCTGATCTTATCGGTCGAAGGGGAAAATGTCGGAAGACTTTACACCGCAGACTTCGATGATGAGATTCGCATTCTGGATTTAACAATTGCTTCTGCAAAACGGGGGCAGGGAATCGGAACCGAACTGATCGGCGAAATCGTGAAAAAGGGAAGGCAGGAAAACAAGTCAATTCAAATTTATCTTGAAACAACAGGCAGATCGGCTTCAATTTTTTCAAGATTCGGTTTTAAACCTGTCAGCGGTGATGAGGTTTATCAGCTTTGGCAGTTGGATTTGAATGATGAGAAATCCGGTTCTTCATCAGCCGAGCCGGAAACGAATCAGGCGACTGCTTAATCAAATTTCGGTCTTGAAGTTTAACCGGAATCTAACAAAATGAATAATTTAACTATAACCCTGAGCTTAAATTAATAAGTTCAAAAATTACACTTTCAACAAAGTATGGAGGAAATATGTCAACACCATTTATAGGTGAAATTAGAATGTTTGGAGGGAATTTTGCTCCCAGAGGTTGGGCGTTTTGCAACGGCGCGCTAGTCGCGATCTCGCAAAACGATGCTTTGTATGCTCTGATCGGCACAACCTACGGGGGCGACGGGCAAACTACTTTCGGTTTACCCGGTTTACAAGGCAGATTGCCGATCCATCAAGGAACTTTGCCGGGCGGCTCCACATACGTCATCGGACAGGCTTTAGGTTCTGAAACGGTAACTTTAACGTCGAATCAGATGCCCGCGCATCAACACGCGGTTGCGGCAAATTCAAATAACGGTACATCGCCGAACCCGTCAGCAAGTTTTGTTGCCGGATGTGCGCTGACTCCGTTTGTGCAGAGTGTGCCGACCGACCAACCGCTCGGTTCGCAGTCAATTAACGGTGCCGGCGGAAGCCAGCCGCATTCAAATATGATGCCGTTTTTATGCGTCAGTTTTATTATTGCAATGGAAGGAATCTTTCCGAGTAGAAACTAAAGGAGAAAACTAAATTATGTCAGAACCATTTGTCGGGGAAATTAAGATGTTTTCATTTAACTTTCCCCCGCGTTTTTGGGCATTATGCAATGGTCAATTGCTTGCCATTAACCAGAATCAAGCGTTATTTTCCCTTTTGGGAACGACTTACGGCGGAAACGGCACAACGAATTTTGCGCTACCCAACTTTCAGGGTAGAGTTCCGATCAGTCGCGGCGGCGGTTTCGTTCAGGGACAAACCAGCGGTGTTGAAAATGTAACTTTGATAACGCCGCAACTTCCTGCGCATACACATATTCTGATCGCATCGAGCAATAATCCGTCGCAGGGATCACCGAACGGAAGCTATTTGTCAACATTTACAACTGACAATGCTTATTCGGGCGCAGGTTCGTCAAACACGGCAATGGCACCGACGGGCGCAACGGGAGGAAACCAACCGCATCCGAATATTCAACCGTCTTTGGTCATTAGCTTTTGCATCGCGTTGCAAGGGATTTTCCCTTCACGTAACTAAAAATAGGAGGAAAATAAAATGGCAGAACCATTTATTGGTGAAATTAAAATGGTCGGGTTCAACTTTGCGCCGCGCGGATATGCAACCTGCGATGGTCAATTGATCGGCATCGCACAAAATACGGCACTTTTTTCCCTTCTGGGAACGACTTACGGCGGAAACGGCACGACAACTTTTGCCTTGCCTAATTTTCAAGGCAGAGCACCGATGTTTTGGGGCAACGGACCCGGATTAACTCCGCGCGTCCTCGGTGAAACGGGCGGAACTTCGACGGTAACGCTTCTTTCGACCCAGATTCCTTTTCATACCCACGCGCTTAACGGCAGCAGTTCGTCAGGATCAACGACAAATCCCGATTCTGCTACCTTTGGCTCGGCAGGTCGTGGACGTTCACCGTATTACACAACGCTTGCAGGACCGGTTCCGATGCAGCCGCTTGGAAATACGGGCGGAAATTCACCGCATGAAAATATGCAACCGTATCTGACGGTTTTAATTATCATCGCAACGCAAGGCGTGTTTCCGGCAAGAAATTAGAATCAGGAAATACTTTTAATCCAAGGGAGAATCCAAATGAGTAGAGTAGTAAGTAGTTTTAGCAAAATAAAGTTAGCGTTCGTTTCGAGTTTGATTTTAGCTTTCGCAGTAACGGTTATGGTTTTTCAAAACCACTCTGCAAAAGCTGAATCAAGATCGAAAAGTTTCAAACATTTCACCCTTTCACAGGACAACGCAGTTCCGGTCGAAATAGAAAGAAGCGGTTCTCCATGGATCAAATTAAAGCAGGGAGTGCCGATCAATTCTGAATTTGTCGGCACTGATTCTGCGATCGATCAATTTGAAAACGGTTCATTGAGTCCGACTTCATTGGCTTCAGCCGATTTCAATTTTGACGGTTTTATCGATGTTCTGAGCGGATTTTCTTCGCCGAACGGCGGAGTCATTACGCTCCACAAAGGAAATAAGGAAGCCTTTTCGCCGGAAGACCCGCAGGTTCTCGCCGGAATCAGAAACGGTCAATTTCCGGTTTCCTTTGAAAAACTTGCAACCGTTATCGAAACCCCGATCGCGCCTGATTTTATCGTGACGGGCAAATTCATCAGCGGTTCGCCGCTCGATCTGGTCGTCGGTTCGAGAACGAGCAATTCAATTTTTATTTTTTCATCAAATCGCAACGGCGGATTCAATGCACCGAAGGAAATTCGGCTCAATGATACCGTTACGGCTTTGGCGGCTGATCGCCTTGATGTTTCAAAAGCCTTTACAGGCTTGACCGTTGCGACCAAATCGAACGGCGGCGAACTTTTGGTATTCAGCGGAAATCGCGCGCTCGATGCGTCGAAACCGCAAACGGTGACGATCGGAAAAGAAGCTAGTTCGTTAATTTTGGCTTCGCCCGACGGCGCAACGGCTGATCGCGATTTATTTATTTTAGCCGACGGCGGAATGTTGAGAATTCCGCAGATCGGCAAAAATGCACAAAATTTAACCAGAATCGATCTTCCGTATCGCGTCAACGATTTTGCAGTCGGCGAATTTATCCGTGACCGCCGCGCGAAAGCCGAAATCGCAGTTTTGGCTGAAAACGGAAATATTTATTATCTCCAAAACGGTTCGCTCGATCTGCGCCCGTTCACCGAAAGCGAAATGCGCGAACATTTTGCAAAAGACGGTCGCGGCAGAGATATGATTCTGGATTCGACCGACCGCGAAAGCAGTTTGGCAGACAATTGGACGACCGCCGAAGAACATAATCTCGGAATTTACGAAGCAAACCGGCAAAACTCGACCGCATTGCTCCAGAAATCATATATTACGGGCAATTCGACGGAAGATTTATTGGTCGTAAATCCTTCAAACGGTAAAGTTCAGGTTATTTTCAAAGAACCTAATTACGAACCGAACGCCGCGTCATTTTCAGGCGATACAAAAATCGAAAATGTCGGATTTTCGCGTTCCCCGGTTGCGGCTTTGCCCGTTCGTTTGAATGTGATGGGACAGCAGGGAATCGTCGTTCTCGAAAACGGAAAACTCGAACCGACTCCGATTATGCTTGCGCCCAATGCGACCTTTACCGTGACGAAAGTAGCGGACACGGCAGACGGTGTGTGTAACGCCGATTGCAGTTTGCGCGAAGCAAAGATCGCCGCAAACACTGCCGCCGGAGCGGATATCATTACTTTTTCCCTAAACGGAACGCATCAACTGACGATTGCCGGAATCAATGAAAATTCGGGTGCAACGGGCGATTTGGATATTACGCAACCGTTGACGATCACCGGAAACGGTGCGGCAAATACGATCCTGCAATCGGGAACAAATACGACAAACGGAATCGACAAGATTATGTCGATCAATCCGACGTTTACTTCGGCTTTTGCTACCAGTATGTCGGGAATGACATTGCAGTTCGGCAGAAATCCGAGTCCTTTCAGCGGCGACGGTTTCGGCGGTGCTTTCGACTGGGAAGGAACCGGAACCGGAACTTTAAGCGTAACAAACGTAACTATTTCCAATAACCGCACGGTTGACGGCGACGGCGGCGGTGTCGTTATTACCAATTCGTCCGCCGGAAACGGGAACACGAGTTTTACGGGCGTAACTTTTTCAGGAAACGTTCCGGGACGCGCCGGAGCCGCATCGCCTTTCGGCGGTGCATTATTTGCCGGAAACGCGACGCATTTTGCTTTGAACAATGTGACGATGTCGGGAAATAACGTCAACGGTTCAGGCGGTGCAGGTTTGGGCGGCGGAATTTTCTCCTTCGCAGGAACGGGAGCGTTCGGAATTGCAACCATTGCAAATTCGACTTTTTCGACCAATGCGGCTCCGCAAAACGGTGGTGGAATCAATACTTCGCAACCGATCTCGTTTACAAGCCCGATCACTTTCAATGGAAATACTTCGGGCACAATAGGCGGCGGAATGTATCACAGCGTGACCGGAACGACCACGATCAGCGAGGCAACTTTCACGGGAAACACTGCCACAACAGGCGGCGGCGGAATTTATAATAATGCCGGAACACTCAATGTAAGTTTTTCGAGATTTAGCGGTAATACTGGCGGCGGCGGCACGGGCTTGCAATCGGCAGGCGGAACCGTGACGGCTGAAAATAACTGGTGGGCGTGTAATACAGGTCCGTCAGCCGCACCTTGTAACACAACAAATGCTACGGGCGGAACGCTCGATGCCAATCCTTGGTTGCAGTTAAGAATCAGTGCCGCGTTAACCTCGCTTGTGACGGGACAGACAACGACTTTGACTGCGTCGTTCCTTCAAAATTCGGATGGAACAGCGGTTGCGGCAAGCAACTTGGACGCTCTGATCGGTGTGCCGGTTACTTGGGGCGGAACAGGCGCGACTATTACGAGTCCGCAAAATACGATCCAATCTTCGGGAACGGCAACGGCGACATTTTCAGCACTTGCAATCGGAGCGAAAACAGGAACCGCAACGGTTGACAGCGGAACGGCATCGACAAATCTGACGGTAGCCAAAGCAAATACATCGCCTGTTATCAACTCGGCGAACATCGCCGCACTTGCACCGAGCGTGACAGGACAATCGATCGTCGTAACTTACAGTGTACCCGCAGCGGCTCCGGGCGGCGGAACTCCGACCGGAAACGTGACGGTCACTGACGGAACGAGCAGTTGCACCGGAACAGTTGCCGCCGGACAATGTAATTTGACGATCACGACCGCCGGAACGAAGACTTTGACGGCAACTTACGCAGGTGATGCCAACTATAACGGTGCAACTTCGCCGGGCTTTACACAAGTTGTCAATAAGGCAAATACTTCGGCGACGATCACCGGACAATCGAATACTTCGACACCGCAGGGACAGAGCTTCTTTGTCAATTTCACGGTGACGGTCGATGCGCCGGGTTCGGGAACACCGACCGGAAACGTGACGGTTACGGATGGTGTCCAAAGCTGTACCGGAACGGTTGCGGCAGGTGTTTGTCAGCTTAATTTAACAACACTCGGACCGAGAACCTTGACGGCGACTTACAACGGCGATGCGAACTTTAACACGGATGTTTCGCCCGGAGTCAGCCATACGGTTCTGCCGATCACTTCTGCTCCGGCTTCGATCAGCGGACGCGTTTTAACCGCCGGAAATCAGGCGATCACCAGAGCGAAAGTTTCGGTAGTTGCCCAAAACGGAACGATTTACACGGCAACCACCAATTCGTTCGGTTATTTCCGCATCGAAGGTCTGTCGACAGGTTCGACCTATGTTCTGACCGTCGTCCACAGAGGTTATCAATTTAACCAACAGGTAATTACGCTCAATGAAGATGTGACCGATTTGAACGTTACGGCAATCGAGTAAATTAAATTTGATTGTCTTAATCAGCGGTTGAAAGTGAAAACTTTCAGCCGCTTTTTTTACTTTAAGTCGCTGAAAAATGTATGAATATCTGTTATTCTTTCCGATTTTGTGTTAATTTCAAGGAAACAAGGAAATGGTAAAAGTGAAAAAAATAGAAATAATACCTCTGGGGGGAATCGGCGAATTTGGGATGAATTGTATGGGAATACGTTACGGTGACGAGATGATAATCGTCGATGCCGGAATGGGATTTCCCGAAGAAACGCCTTACGGAGTCGACATTTCGATTCCGAACTTCGATTTTCTCGAAGACTATCGCGACGATCTGACGGCTTTGATACTGACGCACGGACACGAAGATCACATCGGCGCATTGCCGTATATCCTGAAAAAATTTAACTTACCCGTTTACGCTTCGAGATTCACGGCGGCTCTGGCTGATAAACGGCTCGACGAACATAAAATGCTCGATGAAGTTTTGCTTCACCGCGTAAAGCCGAACGACGTGGCAAAGATCGGAAGTTTCGAGATCGAATTCATTCACGCGTCGCATTCGTTGGTCGAGTGCTTTTCGCTCGCCATTAAAACGCCGCTCGGAACATTGATTCATACGGGCGATTACAAGATTGACGACACGCCCGTGATCGGTAAACCTTACGATCTGAAAACGCTGGCAAAATACGGCGACGAAGGTGTTTTGGCACTGCTTGCCGATTCGACGAACGCGACCGTTCCCGGCAGAACGCCGTCGGAGCGCGACGTGATTCCGGCATTTGAAGAAATCTTTGAACAAGCCGAAGGCAGAATTATCATTTCAACCTTTTCGTCTTCGATACACCGTTTGCAGATCATTTTTGAAATCGCCCACGCCTTCGACCGAAAAGTTTGCGTGCTCGGTCGTTCGATGCTGAAAAACGTCGAAATTGCCGAAGAACTCGGTTTGCTCGACATTCCGCATAATACTTTGGTCGAACTCGGCGAATCGCGTTCGTTATACGCCGACGAGATCGTTTATCTCGTGACGGGTTCGCAGGGTGAAACACGCGCCGCGCTCTGGAATCTGGCGACTTCGACTTATAAAGGATTGGAAATCGAAAAAGGCGATACGGTCGTGCTTTCGGCGCGTATCATTCCCGGAAACGACAAAGCGATTTCCCGCCTGATCGGTCATTTATACAAACGCGGCGCAAACATCATCGAGGAAAAACGCCGTCTGATTCATGTTTCGGGACACGCTTCGCAGGAAGACATTAAAATTATGACCGAAACGGCGCGTCCGAAATACGTCGTGCCGATTCATGGCGAATATCGAATGCTTTTCCGGCATAAGGAATTTATCAAAAATCACGTCGAGGGCTACACGGACGAAAACGTGATCCTGATCGAAAACGGCGACGTGCTCGAATTTGACGAAACGGGCGCGAGATTGTTGGATAAAAAAGAGCTTAACCGAACATTTATTGACGAAGAATCGCTCGGCGAGATCGAATACGACGTTATCCGCGAACGCAAAAAACTTGCTTACGGCGGCGCGGTTTCGCTGGTCGTTACCGTCAACAAAAAAACCAAAGAATTAGCGGGTGAGCCGAAACTTTCTTTTCAGGGCGTTGCCGGAATCGATCTGACGAACGGAGTTGTCAGCGACGCGAGAAAAACGATCACGGAAGCCGTCGAAGCGATGACCAAAGCGCAAATTACGGATACGAACCTTTTCCAGGAAAATCTGCGCGTTCATCTGAAAAGATTTTTGCAAAAAGAGATCGGCACGAAACCCGTCATCGTTACGACGATTGTTGAAGTTTAATGAAAAATATCGATTTATTGAAAAAAACGCGTATTGAAGTTGCGCCCGAAACCTTTACATTATTATCATTGCGCCACGATGATTGGACGAGATTGCTTGAAAATCGGGAGCTCGGACCGCGAATGACGGCGACATTTATGATTTTTCGGGATAAATTTGAAACGACGCTTTTGTTCGATGAAATCGACTTTGAAACGATTCGCCACGCCGTTCGTGATGCCAAGATCGAGCGAAATTTTCGGCTTCTGACGTTCGATATTGAATTGGATTTTACGGTTGTCGGATTTTTGGCGGAAATTACGCGGATTTTAGCCGAGGAAAATATTTCAATCGTCGCACTTTCAGCGTTTTCACGCGATCATTTGTTGATAAGACAAGACGATTTGGCAAGGGCTTTAAAGGTTTTAGGAAATTACGTTGAAGAACTTTGTTGAAACCTATGAATTACTTCAAGAATAAGGTCATTTTTCTAACCGGCGCATCGAGCGGGATCGGCGAGGCTTTGGCGATTGAACTGGCAAAACGCGGTGCGATTTTGGGTTTACTGGCGCGGCGCGAAAGTCTTTTGCGCGATCTGGTCGCCAAATGCGAGCGTCACGGAACGGCGGCGCGGGCTTTTACTTGCGATATTACGGACGACGTGGCGGTTTCGGACGCGGCGGAAAGTCTGCGTCACGAATTTGGGAAGATTGATATTTTGATCGCCAATGCGGGAATCGGCGGCGGCGCAAAACACGCGAGAGATATGCGTCCCGAAGATTTTCGGCGCGTGATCGATACGAATCTGGTCGGCGCGGTCAATTCAGTCACGGCGGTTTTGCCGCAAATGCTCGATTACGGAAGCGGACAAATCGTTGCGATCTCGTCGCTTGCAGGTTTTCGCGGACTTCCGAAATCGGGCGCGTATTCGGCGAGCAAAGCGGGAATGACCGCATATTTTGAAAGCCTCCGGCTCGACGTTCAGCGTTCAGGCGTTTCGGTGACGATCATCCAGCCCGGATTTATTAAAACTCCTTTGACTTCGGGAAGAGTCAATAAAATGCCGTTTTTGATGGAACTCGAAGAGTCGCTCCCGTATTTCTTACGCGCCATCGAGAAAAAGAAAAAATTCGCCGCTTTCCCTTGGCAATTAGCCACTATCGTGCGTGCCGGAAAGATTTTTCCGGCGTGGCTCTACGATAAAATCGCGGGCGGCGCGAAATATCGTGAATAAACGGCTTTCCGCTTTGACGAAAGTAGATAAAAATAAGAAAATTCTTAAAGTTTTTTTAATTTGAACTTCCGATTTTCAGCTTCGGCGGGCTTGCCCGCCAAATTTATTTTGACAGACCGTAAGAATTAATCCAATTCTTAGTTTATGAACATTTTACAGGCAATCATACTCGGAATCGTCCAGGGTTTGACCGAATTTATTCCGATCAGTTCCACCGCGCATCTCGTTTTTGCAAGCCGTTGGACGAATATTTACAACGGAAACGCCGAACAGATAACGGCGACGATGGCGGTTATCCAACTCGGAACACTGGCGGCGGTTTTCATTTATTTTGCGGCTGACATCTGGGCAATTATGACCGCTTTTATCCGCGATCATTGGGCGGCGATGACGGGAAAACGCGGAATGAGATTTTCGGGAACGGGCGGTGTGCGTCCGATCTGGCTTTCGGAAGACGCGTGGCTCGGTTGGCTCATTATTATCGGCTCGATCCCGATCGGGACGGTCGGTTTATATTTCAAGAAAATAATCGAAGGTCCGTCAACCAAAAACCTCTGGGTGATCGCAACGATGATGATCGTAGTCGCGGTTTTGCTGATCTTAGCCGAACTCGTCGGAAGTCAGCGCAAAGAGTTGCGTGAATTTGGTTTACTCGATTCGCTCGCGGTCGGATTCGCGCAGGTTTTGGCTTTGATTCCCGGCGCAAGCCGTTCGGGTTCGACAATTATGGGCGGACTTTTTGCGGGACAGAAACGCGAAGCCGCCGCCCGATTTTCTTTTCTGTTGATGATTCCAGCGATCACGGCAAGCGGTTTGTTGGAACTCAAGGAAGTGATCGAAAAGCATCTGCTTTCAAGTGATGAATTTATCGCGCTCGGTGTCGGAACTTTGGTTGCGGGCATTGTCGGCTATCTTTCGATCTGGTTTTTGCTGGCTTTTTTACGGAAAAATTCGACGGCAATTTTTATTATTTACCGAATCATCGTCGGGTCGGCTATTCTCGCCGCACTTTGGTTCGGTTATCTAAGTCCTCAAGTGTAAACATCCATCATTTATCATTTAACATTTGTCACTCTATTTTTGTTAAATGATGAATGATGGATGATAAATGTTATGAAGCGTTGGAACATCAAAAAACACGACCGTGAAAAGGTTTTACAGCTCGCCAAAGCCGTAGATGTTTCGCCGCTCGTTGCCGCTTTGCTCATTTCGCGCGGCTATGAAACTCAGGAAAAAGCACGTAAGTTTCTCAATCCTTCATATGAAGATTTGCACGATCCGTATTTGCTGAAGGATATGGACAAAGCCGTTCAGCGAATTCTGAAGGCGATAGAAAACGAAGAAAAAATTCTGATCTGGGGCGATTACGACGTGGACGGAACGACGGGAACGGTCGTTTTGCGAAAAGCCCTTGAAATGCTCGGCGCGCAGACGGGTTATCACGTTCCGCATCGCTTTACCGAAGGTTACGGCTTAAATATCGAAAAATTAAAGGAAGCAAAAGACAAAGGCTATACTTTAGCGATCTCGGTCGATACGGGTTCGCGGGCTTTTGAAGCGGCTGATTGGGCGCGTGAAAACGGGATGGATTTGATAATCACCGATCATCATTTGTCGGATGAAAAGGTCGGAAATCCGAACGCTTACGCCGTTGTAAATCCGAATCAGATCGGCGACGAATACCCGGATAAAAATCTTGCCGGAGTTGGCGTTGCGTTCAAACTCGCCCACGCTTTGCTTCGTGAAAAAGGCAAGGAAAACGTCGTCAAAGGTTTTTTGAAGGTCGTTGCAATCGGGACGATTGCCGACATTATGCAACTTACAGGCGAAAATCGGGCGATCGTTGCGCTCGGTCTGCGCGATCTGCCGCGCGCGACGAATTACGGTTTGAAAGCCTTAATGGAAGTCGCCGATTGTAAATCGGAAATGTCGAGTTACGACATCGGTTTCCGCATCGCGCCGCGTATTAATGCGGCTGGAAGAATGGACGAAGCGATGACGGTCGTGAAGCTTTTTGAAGCAAAATCGTTTGAAAAGGCGCGTGAATATGCAGAAACGCTCGACAGCCGAAATCGTGAGCGGCAGAAAGTTCAAATGGAAATCAGCCAACTCGCTTTGCTCGAATACATCGAAAACGGCGGAAGCGCGAATCAGAAACACGTTGCCGTGATCGCGGGCGAAAACTGGCATCGCGGCGTGATCGGGTTGGCTTCATCGCGCATCACGGATAAACTTTATCGCCCGTCTTTAGTTATCTCGCTCGAAAACGGACTCGGACACGGAAGCGCACGGAGCATTGAAAATTTCAATCTGCACGATGCACTTGAACATTGCGCCGAATATTTTGAAAAATTCGGCGGACACGCGGCAGCTTGCGGTTTTACTATCAAACGCGAAAACATCGAACCTTTGCGCGAAAATCTGAATAAATACGCCGCCGCGAAACTTTCCGATGAAGATTTGATTCCCGAATTGAAAATCGATGCCGACGTTACAGCACAAACTTTGAATCTTGAAACGGTCGCCGATCTGAAAAAATTAGAACCTTACGGTGCGGGAAATCCGAAGCCGAAATTTGTTACGAAAGATTTGTATATCGTTGACGAGCCTTATGTTATGAAAGAAAAACACCTGAAACTCAGACTTTCCGACGGGAAGGGAAAACAGTTTGAAGCCGTCTGGTGGGACGGCGTGGAAAAATCAAAAGAGCAAACTCTTAAACCCAAAACACGCATCGAATTGGCTTACACGCCCGAAGCGAATACTTGGCAGGGAAATACGAGATTACAGCTTGTCGTGGAAGATTTAAGAACGGATAATTAATGTCGGAGAGAAACGAATGAATTTAGCGGTTAAATGGCAAGAAGTTTTGAATAATCCTTTTTTTAAAGACGCGCCGTATAAAGTTGAACTAAATAAATTCGGACAGATTTTAATGAGTCCTGCCTCAAATCGGCACGGGATTTTGCAAAATCGGACTGCTCGCGCAATCGAAAACGCCAAACAGAGCGGCGTTATCATTATCGAATGTTCGATTTTGACCAGCGACGGCGTAAAAGTTGCTGATGTGGCTTGGGCTTCGGATGAATTTTATACTGAATTCGGCGACGAAACGCCTTATCCGAAAGCACCGGAAATTTGTGTCGAAATCAAATCTCCGGCAAACAGTAAAGCCGAAATGGATGAAAAAATAAGGCTTTATCTGGAAAAAGGTGCATTGGAAGTTTGGATTGTAGATGAAACCGCCAATATAAATTTCTACACTCATACAGGAAAAATCGAGAAATCGAAACAAGTAAAAGACTTGGATTTTTAATGACCGAAACGAAACCCCAAAATATCAAAAAATTACAGCAACGCGCCGATTTGCCGAAATATTTTCGCATCGGCGCGGTTGTATTTTTCATTTTGACGATTTTGGGCATCGGCATCGGATTGTATCTGCGCGACCGTCAGCCTGATTTTCGTTTGAAACCCGAAGATACACAGCTTTCAAAGGATGTGATGGGTGTGATTACCAATTACGAACGCACCGAAACCGAAGGCGACCTCAAAAAGTATTTCATCAAAGCCGACAAAGCAACGACTTTTACGGACAATCATCAGGAATTGGAAAATGTTTATTTGCAGGTTTTTGATGACAAAGGCGAATATTCCGATTTGATAACGGCGCAAAAAGCGATCTATATTCCGGAAGAAAACAAAAATTTTCGTGCTTATTTCGCCGGAAACGTCAACATCGAAACACGTGACGCTTTGAAGGTCAAAACCGAAACGCTGAATTACAAAAAAGCGACGGAAACCGCCGAAGCCGACGAACTCATAGAATTTGAACGCGAAAACGTGAAGGGAAAATCCTTCGGCGCATTCGTCAAGATCAAGGATAAACAACTCGAGCTTTTAAAGGATGTCGAGATCAATGCTTATGCTTTAAATCCCGATGACGAGTTGGCGCAAAACAAACTGCAAAGCGCGAAAATCGCCGCAAATTATGCGATGTTCGATCAACTGAACGGCAAGATCGAACTTAACGAAAACGTGAAGATCAACCTCACGCCCGACGAAAAATCGGACAGACTGCAACAGCCGACCGATATTAAATCGAACAAAGCAACCGCGATTTTTATCGAAAAAGAGATCAGACAAATCGATTTGGTCGGCAATGTTGAAGTTTATCAAAAGCCGACAAATGCAAACTCGAAATGGTCGAAAACGAAAGCGCATAAAGCGACCGCGAAAGTCGATAAAGAACTGAAAAGACTTGAGTTGGTCGAAAACGTTCAGATCGAAACGACGATGAACGACAGCAAACCGACGAAGATAAATTCGGGCTACGCGGTTTATGAGAAAGACGCGGATAAATTTGAACTCAAAAACGGCGTAAATATCATTACGATCGAAGATGCAAAGCCGACGAACATTAAATCGAACGATGCGGTTTATGAACAGACGAACGGCAAAATCTTTCTTTACGGAAATGCCGAAGTCACGCAGGGCGACGATTTTATCAAAGGCGATAATCTGATCGCAGAACTTTTTCCGAGTAAAAAATTGAAGTTTGCGAATTCAAAAGGAAACGCTTATTTACGTCAGATTTCGCCCGAGCGCACCACGGAAATTTCCGCAAATGAACTGAATGCGAGTTTTAACGAAAGCAATGCGCTACAAAACGCGAACGCGCTCGGAAACGGAAGCGCGGTTTTGATTCCCGCGAAAGTTGAAGAATATACACGCGTCACGCTTTCCGCGCCGAATGCGATACATCTTAATTTCAAAGGTGTGGGTTTGCTCGACCAGATGCAAACCGAAGGGCGCACGACGATATTGCTGAATGTGCCGAACAATTTCGCAGATTCGGCAAATAAAAAACTTTCGGCTGATACGGTCAAAACGATTTTCAATGCGAACGGAAAGGAGTTGGCAAAAGCCGAAGCCGTCGGAAATGCCGAGCTTTTTATCGAGCCTTTGCGAAACGGCGAGCAGAATTATAAAACGACGCTGACTGCGCCGCGTTTCGACTGCGAATTTTTTCCGACGGGAAATAATGCGAAAAATTGCGTCGCCGCGACGAAAACGAAAACCGTTCGCGTTCCGACAATGCCGAACGACAATCGCGGCACGCAGACTCTTTCGGCTGACCGTTTAAATGCGGTATTTAATCAGCAAACTCAGGATATTCAACAGCTTGACGCGACCGGAAATACGAAATTCACCGAACTTGACCGAAACGGAATTGCCGAAAATATCACCTTTACCGCAAATGATGAAGTCGTTCGTTTGCGCGGCGGCGAACCGACCGTTTGGGATTCGCAAGCGCGTGTGAAGGCGAACGAGATCGACTGGAACACGCGAAGCGACGTTTCAAATCTGCGCGGAAATGTTTCGACGACTTATTACAGCCAAAAACAAACGGGCGGCGCAACTCCTTTCGGGCAAACGAGTAAGCCTGTATTTTTGACGGCTGAAGCGGCGGAATTCAATCATCGGCAGGAAGTCGGGGTTTATTCGGGAAATGCACGCGCCTGGCAGGAAAATAATTATGTGCGCGCCGATAAATTGACGATTCAGCAGAAACAAGGACAATTGAACGCCGACGGCAACGTGCAAAGCGTTTTGTATAACGCGAAACGCAAGGAAAACGGTAAGGAAACGGAAGTTCCCGTTTATGCGTCGTCAGACAAATTACTTTATAATCGGGATAATCGGATTTTACGTTATGAAAATGACGTGGATATTCGACAGGGAACGGACAGAATTGTCGGCGGTGTGGCGAATATTTATTTGAACGAAAGAAACGATGTTTCGCAAACAGTGGTCGAAAGAAACGTCGTAATTACACAGCCTAATCGGAAAGCAGTCGGAGATTACGCTCAATATAATGCGGCAGATGAAGTCGTCACGCTGCGCGGAAATCCCGCAAAGATCGACGATGCCGAAAACGGTTCATCGCAAGGCGGACAAATGATCGTTTATCTGCGCGAAAAACGCGTTATCAGCGAGGGGAAATCGCCACAAAACGGCGGCGGCAGAATTCGTTCGGTTTACAAGGTGAAAAATAATTAATTTTGATGTTGGGTTTTTTTGGAAAAAAAGATGTTTCTCAAACGAACGGCAATCACGAAAATGTGCTTGCCGATTCTTTGTCTGCCTTTCATTTGCAAAAAACTTACGGTCGGCGGCGCGTCGTTGATGATGTTTCATTGAATGTCGGGCAAGGTGAAGTTGTCGGGCTTCTGGGCGCGAACGGTGCGGGAAAAACGACGACTTTTTATATGATGGTCGGGCTGGAACGCGCCGAAAAGGGAAATATTTTTCTGAACGGCGACGATGTAACGGGTTTGCCGATGTATCTTCGCGCACGGCTCGGACTCGGTTATCTTCCGCAGGAACCTTCGATCTTTCGCAAAATGTCTGCCGAACAAAACATTCTCGCCGTGCTTGAAACGATGAAAATGTCGAAAGAGCAGAGAAATGCGCGGCTCGAAGAGTTGCTCGAAGAATTCGGCGTGATGCACGTTCGCAAAACCCGCGGCGACGCGCTTTCGGGCGGCGAACGGCGGCGCGTCGAAATCGCCCGTTGTTTAGCGACCGAGCCGCAGTTTATTCTTTTGGATGAACCTTTTGCGGGCATCGATCCAATCGCGATCGACGATATTCGGGAAATTATTATTTACCTCAAAAATCAGGGAATCGGCATCTTAATAACCGATCATAACGTGCGTGAAACTTTGGGCATCACCGACCGCGCTTACATTATGGCTGAGGGAAAAATCCTGAAAAGCGGCAATCCGCAAACTTTGGTCGAAGATGCGGACGTGCGGAGGTTATATCTCGGAGAAAGATTCAGCTTATAATGCTTTAGTTTTCACTTTTCACGCATAAATCGGTTATAATCCAATCAGCGACCGAATATTTTTAGTAACGGGGAACATCGAAAAATTTCAAATCAGCAATTATGTCATCTTTAAGACTTCAAACATCCCTAAAACAGCAAATGGTTCTAACGCCGCAGTTACGGCAGAGAATCGAAATGCTGCAGATGACCTCTCTGGAACTGTCCGAACTGATTCAACAGGAAATGGTTTCAAATCCTATTCTGGAAGAAGTTCAGCCGGGCGACGAAGTGCAGGAAATATCCGAAAATATTCTCGATCAAAATGCGAACGGGCAAGTCGATTCATTTGAAAACGGGTTTGACAGCAATGTAGAACTTTTAAATTCGAGTCAAAATTTTTCCGAGATTGCAGGCGAAAATTACACGGCTGAGATTCCTTCCGATAACGGCTTCGAGGAAAAACACACGGCGGATTTTGAAAGCGACGGGGATAATTACGCCGAGGACAGATCGGATGCTTTCGAGGAAATAGATTACGGCAGAGAGTTTCAGGAGTATCTCGATCCGGGTTATAAAACGCAGGAAATCGAATATAAAGACGACGCGCCGAGTTTTGAACAGTTTTTGTCGCATTCGCCGAACTTGAGCGAACATCTCGAATGGCAGTTGAATCTGCAAAATATCAGTGAAACACTCGACGAAGCCGCGACCTGCATTATCGGAAATCTTGATGAAGACGGACGTTTGACGACTTCTAACGACGAGATCGGCGATATGTGCGGTTGCGACGAGGAAACGACCGAAAAAGCGCGGCAGATCGTGATGCGGCTCGATCCGGTCGGATGCGGTGCGCGTGACGTGAAAGAATGTTTGCTCGTTCAGCTTGACGTGAACGGAGAGGGCAACAGTCTGGCGGCGGAACTGGTGAGAGATCATCTCGAAGATTTACAGCCGCACCGTTTACAGCATTTGTCGAAGGACACGGGCGTTGAACTTCACGCGCTGAATGAAGAAATTAACAAAATCCGTGTGCTGAATCCGTATCCGGGCAGAATGTATTCTTCGCAGGAACCGATCTATGTTTCGCCCGAGGTTTACATCGAAAAGGTCGAAGAAGATTACGTCATCTATTTTACGGACGACGGAAGTCCGCGTCTGCGCATCAGCCCGACCTATCATCAACTGCTCGATCAGCAGGAAGTAAATAAGGAAACCAAAGATTTTATCAAGGAAAAAGTGCGTTCGGCGGTCGATCTTTTGAGAAATATCGAACATCGCCGTCAGACGATCTATCGCGTCGTCGAATGTATCGTTCATCGCCAGACCGAATTTCTGGACAAAGGCGTTGAATTTATCAAACCGATGATGCTGAAAGACGTTGCCGAAGACATCGGGATGCACCTTTCGACGATCTCGCGTGTCGTCAACCGAAAATACGCGCACACGCCGCAGGGCGTGATCGAGCTTCGCCGATTCTTTTCCGAAGGAATGATGAACGAAGACGGCGAAGAAGTTTCGACACGAATCCTGAAATTAAAAATCAAGAAAATGATCGAAGAGGAAAATACGAAAAAACCTCTGACCGACGACCAGATTGCTAAAATCTTGAGCAAGGAAGGCGTGAAATTGTCGCGCCGCACAGTTGCCAAATACCGCGACCAAATGCAAATTCCGGGTTCGCGGGAAAGAAAAACTGTTATTTAAGTTTTGTTCTTTGAATCCAAAACCCGGATTTTATGTTTTATTGATCTTAAAGAAATTGGAGTAAATATATGAAATACGAATACACGGGAAGACATATTGATGTGACACCGGCTCTGAAATCTCATGTTGAAGAACATTTTGACAGAATCGGACATTTATTTAACGGGAAACCTGCAAAGGCACACGTTGTTATCGAAGTTGAACGGGGCAGACATCGTTCGGAAATCATTGTGAAATGGCGCAATGATGTTTTGACCGCTAATGCAACTTCGCCCGATATGTATAAATCGCTTTCACAGACGATCGCCAAGATCGAAAAGCAAGCACTCAAATTAAAGAACAAAGTCATTGACAAAAAACAAAAAGCCGTCAAGGTAAGCGCGGTTTCGACCAAGGGAACCGAAGTCAAGCCCGAACCTGCTTCACCGCGCATCATTTCGGCGAAACGCTATGCGGTCAAGCCTTTGACCGATGAAGAAGCCATCCTTCGTCTGCACGAAGAGGAAAATCAGTTTCTCGTTTTCAGAAATGCGGAAACCGAAAAAATTGCCGTAATTTACAAAAGAAAGGATGGAAATTACGGTCTGATCGAACCATAAAATATAAATGCAATTGAATTTGCAAAACGAAAATCCGCAGATGACGGTTGAAGAATTCGTCAAAAAATCGCCTGCCGAACTCGACATAAAAGTTCTGGCAGGCGATTTAGGATTGTCTAAAAGAAAAATCACTTCGGAAAGAATTCAAAAACTCGGCTTGGCTTTAGCCGGATTCGCGCATTACATTCATTCGGGCAGAATTCAAATCGTCGGGCAAAGTGAGATTCAATATTTGAATCAGCTCGAACCGTCGAAGAAAAAAGAAGTTCTGAAAAATCTCGATCTGACGCAGATTTGCTGTATTTTAATCACCAAAAGCCTCGAACCCCCGCAGGAATTTAAGGAATTTGCCCAACAGAACGAAATTCCGATTCTGCAAACTTCGCTTTTGAGTTCGGGCACGATCACGGCAGTGACGAGTTTTTTGCAGGAAGAACTTGCGCCGGTCGCGAATCTTCACGGCGTTTTGGTCGCAATGTATGGAATCGGCGTTTTGATTCTGGGAAAATCGGGCATCGGAAAATCGGAATGCGCGCTGGATTTGCTGACGCGCGGGCATCGTTTGATCGCGGACGATTCGGTGATTATCAAAAAGGTCGGAAATCGTTTGATGGGCGAATCTCCCGAACTTACGTATGAACATCTCGAAATTCGCGGACTCGGCATTTTAAATATTCGCGAACTGTTCGGAATTTCATCGGTCGGAAAAAGAAAACGTATCATTCTCTGCATCAAGCTGAAAAAATGGGACGAATTTCAGGAAATCGAAAGACTCGGTTGCGAATTACGCGAAGAGGATTTTCTAGGGATAAAAATTCCCGAAGTAGTTTTGCCGGTGAGCCCGGGAAGAAATATTTCAACGTTGGTCGAAACCGCCGTCAAAGTTCATCTTTTGCGTGAAGAAGGCTTTGATGCCGCACAACTTTTGATCGAAAAACACAGCGCAATGGTGAGCGGAGAGTAAATCCGAATTTATGCCGAAAAAGAAAGAAAAAATCAATCTCCCAAAATTAATAATTATTACAGGTTTGAGCGGTTCGGGGCTGAGTTCGGCAACGAACGCGTTTGAGGATTTAGGTTATTTTTGCGTGGATAATCTGCCGATCTCGATTCTTCCGACGTTTGCGCGTCTGCTACTTCCGAACGAAGAAGACGCGATCGCCATCGAAAAAGCCGCGCTGGTCATCAATATTCGCGAACGTCATTTTCTCGCTGAGTTTCCCGGGGAAATGAAAAAACTGAGAGGCAAAAATCTCGATCCATACATTGTTTTTTTCGAGGCTTCGGACGAGGTTTTGCATCGGCGGTTTTCCGAAACGCGCCGTCCGCATCCGGCGGACAAAGGAAAAGGTTTGCGCGAAGCGATCATCGAAGAGCGCAACGAAATGGAAAAAGTCCGTCAGGCGGCGGATTTGATAATCGACACTTCCGAACATACGGTGCACACCTTGCGCCGTTTGGTCGTGCAAAAGTTCAGCGAAAGCGAGGAAGGCACGCCGCTGACGATTCAAATCGTGAGCTTCGGGCATAAATACGGTGTTCCGCGCGAGGTCGATCTTTTGTTCGATGTCCGTCATTTGCCGAATCCTTATTTCGACAAAAAATTGAAGGATTTTCCGGGCACCGAACCGAAAGTGATCGAATTTTTGGAAAAACACGACGAAGTTCACGAAACCATCAGGCGGTTCGTCGATCTGCTCGAATATCTTTTGCCGCTTTACAAACGCGAGGGAAAATCATATCTGACGATCGGGGTCGGATGCACGGGCGGACGGCATCGTTCGGTGATGGTCGCCAATCGGATCGGCGAAAAATTGGAAGCGGATAAATACAACGTTGCGGTAATGCACCGCGATATTATTAAATAATAAATCAGTTTATGAGTGAAAAAATCGGCGGCGTGATCGTCACGCACGGACAGCTTGCAAACGAACTTTTAGCGGCGGCGGAAACGGTCGTCGGAAATCTGAATCATATTCGCGCGGTTTCGATCGGCTGGCACGATGATGTCGAAATGGCAAAGGACGAAATTTCACGCGCTATCAAACAAGTTTCGAGCGGTAAAGGCGTTTTGTTGCTGACGGATATGTTCGGCGGAACGCCGACCAATATTTCGGCAATGTTTTTGAAGGAAAACGAAGTCGAAATAGTGACGGGCGTGAACCTGCCGATGGTCATCAAACTCGCTTCGCAAAACAAGGAACTTTCGCTGATCGAACTTGCTTCGCAGGTCGAATCGCAGGGAAAACAGGCGATTTACAGGACAAGCGCATTGCTCGAACCGCAAAAATTGAAATAGGATGCCTGAACGTAAAGTTAAAATCGTCAATCAACTCGGGCTTCACGCACGCGCCGCCGCGCAGCTGGTTAAGCTGGCTTCCAAGTTTCAAAGCAGTATTACGCTGAAACGGGCGGATAATTCCGTCGTTGCCGATGCAAAGTCGATCTTGAGCGTTTTAACTTTAGCCGCGCCGAAGGGAACGGAGATTTTTGTCACGGTCGAAGGCGTTGACGAGGAAAAAGCACTCGATGCGATTGAGGAAATTTTCCAAAACGGTTTCGGCGAACTTTAGAAATAAAAATATATGAAATTTATAGAAAAGCCGGGGAAGGATAAAAAAGTCGGAATTCTGGGAGTTCCGCTCGGATTCGGCGCAGGACGCGCAGGAAGCGAACTCGGTGTCGATGCGATGCGTCTTTCTCTGATTCGCGACAAATTGCTGATCGAGCATATTGCCGAACTCGGTTACGAGGTGAGAGATGTCGGCGATGTCGAGATCGTCAAACCGCACCGGGTTTCTGATAAATCGGAGAATCCAAAGTATTTGCACGAAATGATCGCTTCGTGTAAAAATATGTCGGACTCTTTGAAAGAGATTTTGGCAAGCGGTGAAATGCCCGTCATTCTCGGCGGCGATCATTCAATTGCCATCGGGACATTTTCGGCGATCTCGTCGTTTTACAAAGAACAGAACAACGAGATCGGGCTGATCTGGTTTGACGCTCACGCGGATATAAACACGCACGAAACTTCGCCATCAGGTAATATTCACGGAATGCCGCTCGCGGTTCTGCTCGGGCTCGGCAACGAAAAATTGGTTAATTTGGAAGGTTTTTCACCGAAGTTGAAACCCGAATATTTTGCTCACGTCGGTGCGCGTGATCTGGATGAAGGCGAAAAAAGACGGATTCACGAACTCGGTATGCGTGATAATTTTTTCACGATGAGCGACATTGATAAACGCGGAATGCTTGCCTGTGTCAAGGATGCGATAATGATCGCTTCGCGTGCGCCGGGCGGATTTGCCGTAACGTTTGATGTCGATATGATCGACCCGCGATTTGCTCCCGGTTCGGGAACGCTCGTGCGCGGCGGAACGACGTATCGTGAAGCACATCTTGCTTTAGAAGTAATTGCCGAACAAGGGGGAATGCGTTCGTTTGAAATTGTTGAAGTCAATCCAATGCTCGATCAAAGCAACATCACGGTCGAACTCGCCGGAGAACTGATTCTTTCGGCTTTAGGGAAAACAATTTTATAAAAAATCTACGAAAAAAATATAAACTTTACGAAATATGGAAAAAATCAAAGTCGGCGTGGTTTACGGCGGTCGTTCGGGCGAACACGAAATCTCGATTCGTTCGGCAAAAACGGTCATCGAACAAATTGACAAAGAAAAATACGATGTCTTTCCCATTGCCATCACGAAGGAAGGAAACTGGCTCAATCCGGTTGAATCGCTCGGAATGTTTCCAACCGAAACACAACAGTTATTGATAAATTCAGTCGGCAGTTTTCCGCGCAACGCGGTCGGATTTCTCGGCGACACGAAGTATAAAGGCTTGACCAAACTCGACCCGAACGAAGGCGAGGACAGAGTTTTGAAGCTCGACGTGATCTTTCCCGTTCTGCACGGAACATACGGCGAAGACGGCACGATTCAGGGGCTTTTCGAGATGTGCGACATTCCGTATGTCGGATGCGGCGTTTTGGCTTCGTCGTGCGGAATGGATAAAGTCGTGATGAAAACGCTTTTCCGCGATGCCGATTTGCCGATCTGCAAATACGTCTGGTTTTTGCGGAGCGAATGGGAACGCGGCAACGAGATCGTGATTCGCCAGATCGAATCGAAACTCGGTTATCCGTGTTTCGTTAAACCTGCCAATCTTGGTTCATCGGTCGGTATTTCAAGAGCGACCGATGCCGAATCGTTACGCGAAGCCATTTCGCTCGCCGCCAATTACGACCGCAAAATTATTGTCGAAGAAGCCCTCGATATGCGCGAGATCGAATGTGCCGTGATCGGAAACGACGAACCGCAAGCGAGCTTGCCGGGCGAATATATCATCCATTCAGCCGACAAAGCCTTTCTCGATTACACCGAAAAATATGCGGGAACGGGAAACAACGATTTCGTCGTGCCGGCGGCGGTTTCGGAAGAATTGAGCAAGAAGATTCAGCAAATGGCGGTCACGGCTTTCAAAGCTGTTGACGGTTCGGGACTGGCGCGGGTCGATTTCTTTCTTTTGAACAAAACGGGTTCGCTTTTGGTCAATGAAATCAACACGATGCCGGGTTTGACCGACGCTTCGGGTTTTCCCAAAATGTGGGCTGGAACGGGCAAAAAATTTACCGGAATCATTGATGAATTGATAAATTACGCAATTGAAAGACACAAAGACAAGTCGCGTAATTTGACGACAAAATAGTGGATAACGGATAGTTGATAGTGGATAGTTGATGGTGAAAAACTTTTCGTTATCAACTATCCACTATCAACTATTTTTTCGGTGCGTTATAGCCTTTGCGTGTGCGGATCGTCAGATTCGGGCGTTGGACTCTGAGTTCGAGCGCGCGCCATTTGCCGTCTTTTTTGATGTTTGCGGGCTGATAGCCGATGGTGTATTGGGTGCCGAGTTCGGAAGCGATTTGTTTGAAGGCATCGCGCATCGCTTGTCCGCCGGGCGTGGCAATAAAGAATCCGCCGGTTTTTTCGGCGAAATTCTTCAAAACGCCTTGATTTTGAATTCTTTCCTTGCCGCCCGTGTCGATCGCCGACATATCGACCGTGTAAATCGTCACGTCGGCGGCGAGTGCGGCTTTTAAGGCTTTCTCGGCTGATCTTCCGCTTTTCGTGTCTGCACCGTCCGAAATGACGATGATCGCACGGCGTTTTTCGGGACGTTTTGAAAGCTCGTCGGCGGCTTTGAAAACCGCATCGTTCAGAACCGTCCAGCCGTAAGCCTTCAAATCATAAACTTTATCGCTAATGTCCCGCGAATTTGAAAAATCCTGCACGAGCGTCACTTTTGAATCGAAATTATAGATCGCCGCGACATCTTCCGCGTCCAGTCCGTCGAGAAACGTGATCGCCGCCGAACGCGCAAGGCTGATGCGCGATTCCATACTTCCCGACGTGTCGAGCAAGATCACGGCGGCAAAAGGCGATTCGGTCGACTCGAAAAGGCTGATCTGTTGTTCTACGCCGTCTTCAAAAACCTTGAATTGATTTTGCCTGAGATTAGTCACGGCATTTCCTTTCGCGTCATTGATACTCGCATTCAGAATCACGAGCGACGAATCGACGCTAATCACATCGTCGTCCTGCGCCGAAACGGGAATCGTGAATAAAAATGAGAGAAAAAGAATGAAAAACGAAAGATTTTTCATAGGCAGATCGAAAATTTAATTATTGAAACGCAAAAAGCGAATGACTTTCAAGATCGCATTGGAACTCTGAATAGCAACGACCGAAATGCTGAAACGGGAAGTTTTCTTTAATTCGTCGAAAAGACCGACCGAAGTCGAACGCAGTTTACTTAAAGCGGTCACAACATTTGAAGGTTTCTCAGTTTCGGTCGAATTATCCGAATTATCTTTGGAGTCGTCGTTATCGTCACCGCCGCCGAGGTCTTTGCGAATCTTTTTCAGAAGTTTTTCCAGCCTTTCCAGTTTCTTTTTGTCTTCAGCCGATAAAGTTTTGTTTTTCTCATAAGCCTCCTGAAGCTCCGCGCTCAATTTCGTGGCTTCTTCAGCTTTTTGCAAAAGTTCTTCGTGGTCTTTCTTCTCCTGTTCGATGCGGCTTTTTATTAATGATTCCTTGATGTTTTTCGGCAAATCTTCTTTCTGTTCATCCCGATTGCCCGGTGTTTGGGCAACACACAGCACGGACGCAAAGCTGAAAATGCCTACAAATAAAAGAAATTTGAAAATGCTATCGATCATTTTTTATTCAACGGTTGCTCGACATCCTGCGGAGCATCGGGCGAATTTCCCGTAACCAGTTCGACCAGTTTTGATAAAAATTCGTCTTCCGCCGCGCCCGAACTTTGCAAGGTCGTCCATTCGGCGACCAGTCCGTTTCCGGCTCTGCCTTCGACCTTTGCGGTCACATTTATATTATTTTGAATCCCGTCAATCGGCTGAACTTCGATCGTTAAAGTAAACTGACCGCGCGTCCAGACCGTTCCGGGGTCTTGGATAACGGCGTAACGATTGAGTTCGTTCTGCGTAATAACGGCACCTTTTGCGAAAACGAACGGCTGGGTGATGATGAAACCGTCTTTGACTCTCGAAGCGGCTTCGTCAACGAGAATTTTCTTTTCCCTGAGCGTGAAAAGGATATTTTCGACCAAAACATCGCGCCGGGAATTGATCTTGTAAGGATTTGCCAACATTTCGCGCACTTTCGTTTTGCCTTTGCCCCAATCGAACGAACGTGTCACATCGTTGCTTCGTGAAGTCGATTTGTTGCCTTCTTCCTTGATCTTCTGAGTTTGCGAATCAACGCCCTTTTGCGCGAAAACAGCGGTCGTCAGCAAAAAAGCGATTGAAAATATAATGGAAATTTGTTTCATAAAATTATTCAGGGGCAATCCTATTTGTAATATAGAATAGCGGAAAAAAGGCTTTAACGAAAGGTTTGATGTATCGATAATTTATTAGGTTGTAATCGGCGGAATATAATATTTTATTGATGAAATCAAGACTTCTTTTTTTGAATTTCGTAAAGCAGAAGATGTTTCAAAAAAGCGTGGTGAGCCGCAAAATAAGCGATGCAGAAACCGGGAAAGCCGTCGAGAAACCCGGCTTTTAGAAAATAGGTCTGAAGAAATGCACCCCAAGCCGAAAAAGCGATCTTGAGCGGTGAAGTGCGTCTGCCTTTCGCAAACATCTGTTCGGCGGCGAGCGGCGCGTAGCGTTCGCCGATCATTTTATGATGATGCAGAGCGTTTTCGACGCTGTAATGGAGAATATCGCCTTTCATTTTGCCAATTCTCGCCGGTTCAAGCATTTCGACCGATTCATGGATCAAAACGTCCTTCCATTTGCCTTTTGTGCGGTTGAAAAATCGCAATTGCCAATCGGGATACCAACCGCCGTGACGAATCGGGCGGTTCATATAGATCGAAAGGCGCGGAATTTTATAACCGTCGGCAACTTCGGAAGCCGTTCGCAGATCGTCGATCTCGTGGCGCAATTCAGCCGACACCGTTTCATCTGCGTCGAGGCTGAAAATCCAGTCATATTTCGCATTGTCGGCGGCAAATTGTTTTTGTTTTGAAAATCCGAGCCATTTTTGAACGAGCACCCGCGCGCCGAAATCCTTGGCGATCTCGCGGGTTCGGTCGGTGCTTTCCGAATCGATCAATAAAACTTCGTCTGCCCAGGAAACCGATCTGACGGCGGCGGCGATTTTATCTTCCTCGTTAAAAGCGATGATGACGGCGGAAATTTTCACGAAATCGATTGTCGCAAACTTCACGTAAAACATAAAGAGTCGGCGTGCCGACTCTTTATGAAACTTCATTTTTAATGCTCTAAGTTCTGTAAAAAAATTACTTATCTTCCATCGGCGATTCGATTTCGATGCCGTTGGCACGAAATGTCGTCGAGGTTGCGCGTTGTAAATCAGAATATGCCTTGTTCAAATCCGTTTCGGCTCTGATCTCGGAATTTCTCGCCGTCGTCAAAGCATTTTCGCGCTGAAAAAGGAGAAATGTCGTCGAACGTCCTGCCGCCAGCAATTGTCTTTCGCCTTCCAACTGAATCTCGGCATTTTCACGCGCCCGACGTGCCGAGAAAACTCTTTGCTTTGCCGTTTCGACGGCTTGCACCGCATTGCGCACTTCGACGACGATCGTCTGTTCCTGCGATCTGGTTTGCGCTTCGATTCGTTCCGACTCGATTCTGGCGGTCGCTAAATCAGCTTTGGCGGTTTTGTTTCTCAAAGGAAACGAGATCGTCAGTCCGACAGAATAATTAGGCGCGTCCGAGCGAAATAAATTTTGAACGGCTTGACCATAGCCGCCGGTAAAATACGGCGGAAACGAATCGGCATTTCTCGAATTGGAGAGGCTTTGCAGGGAAAAACTCGAAACGAAATCGACTTGCGGAAGTGCCTGATTTTTGAAAAAGCTGATGTCGATCTTGTTCACTTCCTTTTCCAGTTTTAACCGCGACAATTCGGGACGGTTTTCGATCGCGTCCTTTAAAGCCAAATCCAGATTGATGTCGTCGTTGCTGAAAACGGGTTTGTCGGTCGGCATCAATTGATTTTGCCATTCGGGATTCGTCTGGTCTTTAATAATCAATTGTTTCAAACGATTTTCGTTGATCGTAACCTGCTGTGACGCAACCAGAACGTCGGATTCACGATTTGCCAGTTCGGTTGCAACTTCCGCACGTTCGAGCGGAGCCGCCGCGCCCGCTTCGATTCTGGCATCGACCTGTCTTAGATTTTCTTTCGCAAGATTTAAATTCGCTACCTTGTTTTGCTGATCGCGCAGAGCAAAAACCAAATCCCAGTAAGCGGATTGCACCTGCGAGATGGTCAAAATGGTTTGACGGCGAAAATCGGCATCGGTTTGGCTGATGCGTTTCCGTTGAATTTTTATCTGCCGCCGCGTTTGATCGATGTTGCGGTTTCTAAGAATCGGCTGTGTAAAATTCACGCCTAAGTTAGCCGTATATTGAGTTGTCAGAATGGGAATGGTAATAACTTCGCCCGTTGTCGGGTTCGGCAAAAAATTAAAGGTCAGATTTCCGCTCGTGCGGCGGGTATTGAAAAAAGTAGAATAATTTCCGCCGCCGAATTTTATCGGACTGCCGATGCCGATGTCATTTGTAAAAGAGTTGGTAGCCGTGCGGTTTGTGATTGACGAATCCGCCGCGCCGGTCGTCGATTGTCTGGAATAGGTCGGCGAATAAGTAAAGGTCAGATCATAAACACCGAGCAGTGAACGCAAGGTAGATTCGGCAATTCTGACATCGTTTTTGGCTATTTCAATATCGTTATTGTTTTCTAGAGCTTTTTTGATCGCGTCATTTAAAGTTATGGAAATGGTTTGATCGGTTTGAATCCCGACACGGTTCAATAGTCTTTCGGAAACCAAGCCGGTATCGGCTTTGGACGACACGGACGATTTCTTTTCGGGTTCTTCCGATACTTCTTTGGATTCGGAAATATTTTTTGCGATTTGCGGAGTTTGGGCAGAAACTTCCTGTAGTGAAGCACCGAATAAAAACGCAAAAAGAGATATATTTAAAAAAAAGTAGCGCGAAATTTTCATTATATGATTGCTCCGAGTTTTAATTGCTTGACTAGTTATCGGGTAAAAACTCAAAACCGTTTTACGTCATTTAATTTGTGATTGTTTCAACATTTTGTCAAACCTGAGAAACTCATAATTTATTGAAAATCGCAATTGTTTTTCACCTGAAAGTTTGTGAAAATAAATAACATATTCAGTGTTTTAATATAATGTCTTTCTGGAGGAATTTAATAAAATGGGAATTAAAGTAGGTATTAACGGTTTCGGACGCATCGGCAGAAATGTTTTGAGAACCTGCCTCGGCGACGCGGATATTGATTTCGTCGCCGTCAACGATTTAACGGACACAAAAACGCTCGCACATCTTTTGAAATACGATTCGATCATGGGCAATCTGCATAATGATATTTCTGCGGACGGCGATACGATCAAGGTCGATAACGACAGTTTTAAGGTTTTCAGCGAAAAAGACCCTTCGGCGATCGATTGGGAATCGGTCGGTGCGGAGATCGTCATCGAATCGACCGGACGTTTTACGAAAGCCGAAGACGCAGGCAAGCATCTGCGCGGTTCGGTTAAAAAAGTCATTATTTCCGCACCTGCAAAAGGCGAAGACGTGACGATCGTTTTGGGTGTCAACGATGAAATGTATGATGCGGCGGCGCACAAGATCATTTCAAACGCTTCGTGCACGACAAACTGTCTGGCACCCGTTGCGAAAGTGATTCACGAAAAATTCGGCATCAAAAACGCTTTGATGAATACGATTCACAGCTACACGAACGACCAACAGCTTTTGGATTTACCGCATAAGGATTTGCGCCGTGCGCGTGCGGCGGCACTTTCGATGATCCCGACTTCGACCGGCGCGGCAAAAGCCGTTGCGCTCGTCATTCCCGATCTGAAAGGGAAGTTTGACGGCATTTCGGTGCGCGTGCCGACACCGAACGTTTCGCTCGTCGATGTCACGATGAACGTCGAAAAATCGACTTCGGTCGAAGAAGTCAACGCCGTGTTGAAGGAAGCGGCAGACGGTGCGATGAAGGGAATTCTTGCCGTTTCGGAAGAACCGCTCGTTTCGATAGATTTTCGCGGAAACTCCAATTCTTCGATCGTTGATGCGGAAAATACGAAGGTCATCGACGGAACCTGCATCAAAATTCTTTCGTGGTATGACAACGAATGGGGCTATTCGTGCCGTGTGCGCGATCTGGTCAAATTCATTGCCGAAAAGGGTTTGTAATTTTATCTGACAACTGACAGTTATGAGAAAAACCGCTGAAAAATCGGCGGTTTTTCTTTTTTGCGATGAAATTTTTGACACGAAAACCTATCTTATTGTAATGTTCAAACAAAAATAATTCTGCCGGAGAGAAAATGAAGAATAAATTCAACTTAGGTTTGATTGTTGTGGTGCTTGTCGTTTTGGGATGTTCGTGTCCGAAATTAGACGAATTGAAAAAATCTCAGGATACGACTGCGCCGAGCTCGACACCGAACGGAACGAACCCGTCCGCAACCCCTGCGGCAAAAGAAAACGCGGGAATTTCAATGGACAAATACAATCAATTGAAAAACGGAATGTCATACAAACAAGCGGTTGCGGTGATGGGCAGTGAAGGCGAGGAAATGAGCAGTTCGGAGATCGGAAACTACAAAACGGTTTCATATAAATGGTCGGGCGACAATTTCCAATTCGTTTTCGCGGTCTTTCAAAACGATAAAATGTTGTCGAAATCGCAATCGGGCTTGAAATAAAACTAAAAATTATCTGTCGGTAAGCATTCGGATATTGGCGAATTTTAATGATAAAATCGCTCTTATTCCAATGCTTATTTTTTATATATATGAACAAACAAACGATTAAAGACATTGACATTAAAGGCAAAAGAGTTTTCATCCGCGTCGATTTCAACGTTCCGATCAAAAACGGCGTGATCGAGGACGACACACGCATAAAAGGCGCATTGCCGACGGTCGAATACGCGGTCGAACAAGGCGCGAAAGTCATCCTTGCCTCGCATCTCGGCAGACCTTTGAAAGACAGGAAAAAGGCGGAAGAAAAGGGTTTACCGTATGATGAATCGAAGTATTCCTTAAAGATCGTCGCCGAAAACCTTTCCGAAAAGCTCGGCAAAGAAGTAAAATTCGCGTCCGACTGTATCGGCGAAGAAGTGAAACAAATCGTCGCTTCGTTGAACGACGGCGACGTTGTTTTACTCGAAAACCTGCGCCTTCACGCAGGCGAGGAAAAGAACGACGAAGACTTTTCCAGACAATTGAGCGAGCTTGCCGATGTTTACGTCAACGATGCGTTCGGAACAGCACACCGTGCACACGCTTCGACGGCGGGAATCACGAAATTTGTCCAACCTGCCGTGGCGGGACTTTTGATGGAAAAGGAATTGAATTTTCTCGGCAAAGCATTACATAATCCCGAACGTCCGTTCGTCGCGATCCTCGGCGGCGCAAAGGTTTCCGACAAGATTCCCGTCATCAAATCTTTGATCGAACGCAAAGTCGATAAATTATTGATCGGCGGCGCGATGGCTTATACGTTTTTCAAGGCGAACGGGATGACCGTCGGCAAATCGCTCGTCGAAGACGAAATGATGCCGACCGCACTCGAAATCGTCAAACAGGCGGATGAGGCGGGCGTTCAGCTTCTTTTGCCGACCGATCATCAGGTCGTTGACAGTTACGACCCGCTTAATTCGCGTAAAACGATTCCGATCGAATTTACGAATACGGGCTTGGTCGGTCTGGACATCGGCGTTGAAACCGCCGCAACGTTCGCACACGCGCTCGAAGGCGCGAAAACGATCATCTGGAACGGTCCGATGGGAATGTTCGAGGAAAAACCGTTTGACGAAGGCACAATCGCGATCGCCGAAGCCGTTGCCGATGCGACCGGCAAAGGCGCAACGTCGATCGTCGGCGGCGGCGATTCGGTCGCGGCGGTCAACCAAGCCGGATTGGACGATAAAATCTCGCACATCTCGACCGGCGGCGGCGCAACCCTCGAATTTCTGGCGGGCGACGAGCTTCCGGGCGTGGCGGCTTTGAACGATAAATAAAGCCATTAATTATTAATCACTTATCATTTATCATTTACCGTTTATCATTTAATCATTATCGTTTTTTCGATCATTGTTCGATGATAAATGGTAAATGACGATAAGGTTCCCAACGATTCTACGACGGCGAACGCGAGTTTTATAAAAACAAATGTTCGGTGATCGGGAAAAATATCGATCAGAACGTTTACGATCTTTATGATCTGGACGAAAAAGAAAGGGAATTGATCGGAAATACTTAAAATTCAAACCGCAAACCATTCCTGCAAGGTCTGTATCATTTATTGCATAGCCTGTATCATTTGTTGCAAAGCAAAAATTCTTTATTGCAAGCCTTGTATCATTTATTGCAAAAGAAAAATTCATTATTGCAGAGCGTGTATCATTAATGTTTAAGGCTTGCACGTTTGTTGTCAGGCGATGCAAAAAGGAAAAATCGATTAAAAACGATGTATCCGGAAAAAAATCCGTTCCTGTAAAGAACTGCAAAAAGATAATTTATAAAATTACATATAAAAACAAACAAAAAAAATTGCAAAATCCCGCGCTTGATTCGTCATTTTTTTGTTACCCAAACAGTAACGATCAAAAATAAATTAATTCACAAAAGGAGCAGAATAATGGCAGATAGAAGAACAAGACAATTAAGTCCGAAAATGTTGCAAGCCGATCTCGACGCTTTTGCGGGATTGGAAAGTATTGACGGTTACAGTCCGGCGAACAGCGATTTCGAGTTGGAAAGAGGGCGTGCGCTGAAAACGTCTATGCAGAACAAGGAAACGAAAGAGGTGCAGAGCAAGGCTCAATACGAAGCCGACCGCGATGACAAGGTTGAAGAACAATGGCGTTTTCACGATTGGATGCGTAATGCGAAACAACAGATAAAATCGCAGTTCGGCGAAAATTCTAACGAGCTTGCCACCGTCGGGCTCAAGAAAAAGAGCGAATACAAAGCCCCGAAAAGAAAAAACCCGACATCGTAAAGCAGGAAGGCTCGATATTTTTCGAGCCTTTTTTATTTGACCCTGCCGTTCAGATTCGATTTTCAGACGGCACCGCAAAAGCGTTCGGTTCTTTCCGCGTGTGACGGGTTTTCGACGATGGATTTTTCATTAGATCGACAAAAGCAGTATTCGCCTTAAAACCCTAGCTTAAAATGATTTTGCGATTGACCGGCAAATCTGTTCAATTGAAATGACCGGCATTAAATCCGCGCCTTTTTTTGTGGTAGAATCCGATTGTTCTAAAGATCATAAAATCAAAAAATGTTTTCGTATGAAAACACAAGACGGCAATGAGTTCTGATTCCGAAAAAAATTCCTTTCAACAGTTTCCCGTGCGTTTGAAATTCAATAAATTACCGCCGGAGATCAGGGGGCGTTTGCTTGAAAGAATGGACGGCAAAGGCAAAGGTTTTGTCTTTAAATACGGTGCGCTAACGCCGCCGATCGTTTTATTTGCGGCGGCGATTCTCTGGTTCGTCGTGTTTTTCATACAGACCGACGGCTACGCGTGGAGCGATGAACGCAAGATACTTTTAGGAATCTTTTTGCTCGGCGCGGCTTATTTGCTGATCGATAACGGGATAAAACTGGTAAGACATCTGACTTCGCGGGCGTATCAATACCTGTTAATCACGCCGCTTTATGTCATCGACATCGAAAACAACGACGTTAGCTTTTGGAATCTCGAACAGCTTGTCAAAGCCGATAATATGAAGTGGGAAGATCACCGGAGCGTGCAAACTCCCGAGATCGTTCTGCGATTCGATAAGGGTGAAAAAAAGATCAACGTCGGCGACATCGATATTGCCGAACGAACCGTCGAAGAAATCGAATATTTGAAAAAGAAATATGTCGAATCGATCGTCAGAAACGACTTTGAATATCTGGACGCGAACGATGATTTTTTAGGTTTTGATGCGGCAACCGTCGAAACGAAAGGAAATTCCGATTCCGGCTTTGCATTTCAGGCGGTAAAAATCGCTGCTTCGCTTTTGCTGGCGGCAGGCGCAATGTTCGCGGGACTTTCGCTGAACAATTACTTTGACGATAAAATAAGCTGGCAAGCCGCGCAAAACATCGACCGTGCATCTTCCTACAGAAATTACCTGCAAACGCATCCGAACGGGCGTTGGACGGCTGATGCTAATGAAAAACTAAAATCTCTATATGATTCAGCCGGGCAAAAATACCGCGCTTCGCTCAACAAAGGCTTTGACGAAAAAGCCGTCGAAGCAATCTCGGAGATTTTGAAATATGCAAAGGAAACGCAAAACTACCGCATCAAGGTCGAATTTGCAAAAGATAATAAAATCCCGCCGAATCTCGAAGAGGAATTGAAAGAAGAGTTTGAAGTAAAGAAAATTTTGCCGCTCGGCGATTCGCTTTCGGACGAAAAAATGAAAAATCGCGAAAAGGCTTTACTCGGTGTCGTGGCGGACGCGCTCAGAAAAGTGATTCCCGACGACATTCTCGAATTTTCAAACGATTGCTCCGAAAATTGCGTAAAGTTTAAGATAAATTACAAAATCGACGCGAAATATTCATTATATTACGACACGCGGCAGGAAAAGCTGACGGATGCGGAAAGGATTTATTATCCCGGAATATTGATCGATTGGGATTTCAGCGTTCAATTGCCGAATCAAACGAGCAATTATAATTTCAAACTCGATTCGATTCCGGCTGAACAAATCTCTTACGACAGCAAACTGACCGAAGACGAACAATCGAACAGGAGTTTTGAAGATATTCTGAAAGCCGATCTCGGAAATATTTATGATTCGATGGTTGCCAGCGCGTTCGATGATTTCAGGGCGAATCTGATCTACAAAATGGGAATCGGCGAAGAACCGAAACGCCGCGCAGATTTGCCGGACACAGATTCCGGCATAAATAAAATGAAGCCGAAGTAATTAAATTTTCCGGGAAACGATTTTTTTTATCGTGAATCGAAGTAAGTTAAGCAATTTTGGCTTTAAACTGCGTCAGAAATAAAAAAGAAAATTATGCGAGAAAAAGTAACGATACCGTCAAATATGATCGCTGAACTGAAAAAGAGTTTCGGAGTGAACTATCCGAACTATGTCGTTGAGCCTGAATACGGAGATGTTACCGACGAAGGTTTCGGAAGTATGATGGAAGTCGTGCTTGCGCCCGGTGCTGGCGAATTTCGGCGCGGAACGCCGACGAACAGTTCAAGTCTGAGCAAAATAATGGACAAACTCCACGCTTACGATCCGGGCGCGTGGATCGCGGGACATCTGCTCAATGCCGAACTCGGCGGAAGCGGACTCGACGACGAAAATCTCGTTCCGCTGACGCGCACGGCAAATTCGCAGCATTCGAGATACGAATCCGTCGTCAAAAGACTGTGCACCAAAATTCGCCAATGGCACCAGATGAACAGGGACGAAAAAAGTTTTCTTTACTGCGTCAAATATTCGGTTTCAGCGGTCGGACATTTCGGTTATTTCGAGCCTTATAACTGCGTTCCGTCGCATATTGTCGTAAATATACGGGTTTGTAAGTATCATTGGGATTCGCAGGAATTGGAAACGCTCGAAAACGGGCATATTCCATTTAATGAAATAAAAGTCACCGACGAAGAAGTTCACAACACGGACGACGCGATCTTCAAGATCATCGGCATCAAAGAACCGAAACGCAAGACAAGCGACACATTTCTCGACGAAAAACCTTCAAAGAAAATCAGATTCAGTAAATACTGCTGAAAATTTGCATCACGTTCAGAGTCACTTCTTCAGAGGCTTTCCGTTTAGCGGTTAGCCGCCTGAAGGCGGGACTCTGAACGCGAAATTTATTTTCGTTTGTATTTGACAGATTCATTTTGAAACGATAACTTTTCTATTTCAGTATTTTACCGAAAACTTAGAATAGAGTGTTTTGATTATGCGAAAACCTGTCATTGCGGGAAACTGGAAAATGTATAAACTGCTTTCGGAGGCGGTCGAAACGGCATTGGCTATGAAACCTCTTGTTGCAAACGCAAACCATTGCGAAGTAGTTATTGCGCCTGTTTTCGTTCATCTGAAAACGATTTCAGATCGGCTCGAAGGCTCGAATATCAAGGTTTCCGCGCAGGATTGTGCGCCCGAAGCGAAACAATCGGCAAACACGGGCGAAGTTTCGGCTGAAATGCTCAAGGATGTCGGCTGTTCGCACGTTGTTATCGGTCATTCGGAACGCCGCCAGTTTTACGGCGAAACCGATGAAAGCGTCAATAAAAAAACGAAATCGGCATTGTCCGCAAACCTGACGGCGATCGTTTGCGTCGGTGAAATGCTGGGCGAACGCGAAAGCGGAAAAGCCGAAGAAGTTGTCAAAACTCAACTCTTAGGTAGCCTGGACGGTTTGACAGTTTCCGATATGGAACGTATCATTATCGCTTACGAGCCTGTTTGGGCGATTGGCACCGGGAAAACTGCCACGCCGAAACAGGCTCAAGAAATGCACGGATTTATTCGTCAAACATTGACCGAAACTCACGGCAAGGAAACTTCTGATAAAATAAGAATTCTTTACGGCGGTTCGGTCAAGCCGGAAAACATCAAAGACCTGATGGCGGAAGCGGACATTGACGGCGCATTGGTCGGAGGAGCGAGTCTGGAAGCGGAGAGCTTTTCCAAAATTGTAAATTTCAACGGTTAGTCAACGAAAGATTCAATTGATATAATGTTGGCTGTTAGATAAATGATTTATTTTCTTTACGCATTATTTTTTATTTCGTGTTTGCTACTGGTTGTTTCGGTTTTGTTACAGCCGGGTAAAACCGATGCGGGCGCGCTTTTTACGAGCAATATTTCAAGCTCGGCATTTACGCCGCGCGGCGCACAGACGGTTTTATCGAAAATTACGATCGCTGCCGCAACGGTTTTTATGCTTTCGGCTTTGTTGATCGCAATGCCCGCTTTGCAGGGAAACGTTTCGGTTCTGAATTCCAATCCCGAAGCCGCGACCGAACAAACGACGCAACCGCCGATCACCGATCTGAGCAACACGAACACTGCGGCTAACACCGATGCAAATGCAATGACTGCAAATACAACCGTAAACGCGGCAACGAACACGACAGCAAACGCACCTGCGAATGCGAACAAACCTGCAAATGCCAAGGCAAATGCAAACAAGTAATTGATAAATTGTTTTCCAAGCCGAGGTGGCGTAATTGGTAGCCGCGCACGTTTGAGGGGCGTGTGGTGAAAACCGTACGAGTTCGAGTCTCGTCCTCGGCATTTATAAATAAAAAAGACAGGTTTCAAGCCTGTCTTTTTTTTATTTTATTTTGGCACGATTAATGCTGAATTTAATTCCGTATTTCGATTTGTGTATGTTTTTATCAGGCAATTGAAATCGATATTTTATTAAGAAAACGAACAAGGGAATTTGTATTTATGGAAGCAAAAGCAGTAAAAACGGGTGAAAAAGCAGTCGGTTACGGAAATAATCATTCATTTACGTCACTCGGAAAGATAGAGTTTGAACGCCGTCCTGTCGGCGCGGAAGATGTCGGCATCGACATTTTATATTGCGGTGTATGCCATTCGGACATTCATCAAACGGCAAACGACTGGAGCAACACGATATATCCGTGCGTTCCGGGACACGAGATCGTCGGAAAGGTAACGGCGGTCGGTTCGGAGGTGAGAAACTTCAGCGTCGGCGAGATTGTTGCCGTCGGCTGTATGGTCGATTCCTGCGGGGTCTGCGTCAATTGCCGCGAAGATTTGGAACAGTATTGCGAAGGACCGAAAGGCGCAACGCAGACATACAACGGACCGTTTATTCCTGACGGAACGAACACTTTCGGCGGTTATTCGGATAAGATCGTTGTGAAGGAGCATTTTGTGCTGAAAGTTCCCGAAAATCTCGATGTAAAAGCCGTTGCGCCGATTCTCTGCGCGGGCGTGACGACTTATTCGCCTTTGAAGCATTGGAAGGTCGGCGAAGGTCAGAAGGTCGGTGTGATCGGTCTTGGCGGATTAGGACATATGGGCGTAAAACTCGCAAAAGCTCTCGGTGCGGATGTGACGGTTTTCAGCACTTCGGAAGAAAAAGAAGCGGATGCGAAAACATTCGGTGCGACGGATTTCGTTTTGTGGGAAGATACGGACGCAATGGAAAAACTCGAATTAACATATGATTTTCTGCTCGATACGATTCCCTATGAACACGACATAAATCCTTTTGTTAAGTTGCTGAAACGCGATGCGACAATTGCCGTTGTCGGGCTTTTACTGCCGTTTTCAAAGTCAACGAACAATCTGGAAGTCGCTTTTCACCGCCGAAATCTGGCAGGTTCGCTGATCGGCGGTATTGCCGAAACACAGGAAGTTTTGGATTTTTGCGGTGAACATAATATCTTACCCGAAGTCGAGATGATCGCAATGGAAGATATTAACGACGCACACAAGCGCGTGAAAAAAGGTGAAGTCCGTTATCGATACGTCATCGATGTTGCGAAGACGCTTTCAACTGATGAGTAAATTGAAAAACTCCGTTCGGTCATCGAGCGGAGTTTTTTTTTAGAACAAACTTACTTTTATTCTCAGGAATTTTTTCGGATTTTGGCGGAAATCGTAGATCAATTTCGTACTTTCTGACGAAAGTTGATTAAGATTTGAAGCGGTTTGATTGATGTTGTTGTAAAAGGTTTCATCCGTCACGAACTTGCCGAGCGTGCCTTTACCGTTTTGCATATCACTGAGCAGATTGTTGAGCTTTTCCGAAGTGGAGTTAAACTTTGCCAGCGTGCTTTTGGCTTCTTCGTAAAGCTGTTCGTCTTTCAGAAGCTTTCCGGCGGAACCTTTGCCTTGATTAAGGTCGCCGATAATCAGTTCGGCATTTGCGGAAATCTTGTTGAGATTATCGAATGTCGGCTTCAGATCGCGCATTGTGTTGCGCAAATCCTGAATCGCGGCGCGGGTTTCGTTATAAATCGCTTCGTCGGTTAAAAACTTTCCGGCGGTTCCTTTTCCGGCGCGTAAATCCTGCGAAATTCCTTCGAGTTGGGCGACGGTTTTATTCAGACTGTTATAAAGTTCGGGATCGTTCAATATTTTTCCCGCGCTTCCTTCGCCTCGATTGACTTTGTCGAGCGTCGTTTGCAATTTGAGAATGGTCGCCCTCGATTCGGTGAGTGTCGCGTCGAGGTTGTTATAAAAGGATTCGTCGTTGATAAAACGCCCCATCGAACCTTCGCCGCGATTCGCTTTGTTGAGAATTTCATTTGCGGGAACGGCGATTTTATTGATCTGCTGTAAAAGATCGTTTCCGGTCGAGGTCAATTGATTTATCGAAATCGCCGCGCTCGAATTCAGAACGTGATTTTCCGATACGGGCGAGCCTTTCACCGTTCCGGGCGTGATATTAATCATTTTGTCGTTGCCGAGAACCGATAATGCGACGAGCTGGGCAAGCGAATCGGTGCGGATTCTTTCGCTGATCGGTTGCCCGTCCAGAGATTGTGCAACGCTGATTCTGGCTTCGATCTTTTCGTCTTCAGGACTGTCTGGCGGCAGAAATTTCACTTCGTCAACCTTGCCGATGGTCACGCCTGCAAGCTGAACTTCCGCGCCTTCGCGCAAACCGTCAGCCGTCACGAAACGCGCTTTTAAGTGCAGTTTTTTCTCGAACGGATTAAATTCGCCCGTCGAATTCAGAATTAAAAATCCCAAAACGGCTAGTGCGATCAAAACAAAAAGTCCGACTCTTAACTGGCTGAAAGTTAGATTATTTTGAGTTCTCGGCATAAATAATTCAGATTATTGCAACAAATGAAAGTAACTTGAATTTTGATTCTTTCGACCGAAAAAAGCAAATCATTTTCCGTTCGGCTATTTTCCGCGAATGAATTTCATAATATACGGATCGGGCGCGCATTTCAGTTCGTCTTCCTTGCCGCTAAAAATAATCTCGCCGTTTCTAAGCATTAAAACTTCCGTGTTTATGAGGCAAAGTTTTTCGCCTTCCTGCTCGAACTGAACGTCGCCGTGTTCGTCGATAACGGCATATTCGCTCGATAAATATTCGAGATTGTTCATTTCGTGCGTGACGAAAATGGAAGAAGCGTCTTCCAGATCGCGGAGTTTGATCGCAAGTTCGCAGATCGTTCGCGCGGTCGGCGGATCGAGTCCGGCGGTCGGTTCGTCAAATAAAATAATGCTCGGATTTCCGATTAAAGCCCGGGCAATTCCGACGCGTCGGCGCATTCCGCCCGAAAGTTCGACCGGCATTTTATCGATCGCGTCTTCGAGATTGACGAAGCGAAGCATCCGTTTTACCTCGTGTTCGACCTCTTCTTCGGGAACGCCTTCTTCGTGCAGACGATACGCGACGTTTTCGTAAACCGAAAGCGAATCGAACAATGCGCCTTCCTGGAAAACCATCCCGATCTTACGCCGAATCCGCATCAGATCGATCTCGTCGAATTCCGTGATGTCCTCGCCGTCGATGAAAATCTGTCCGCTGTCGGGTTTCAAAAGTCCGAGAATAAGCTTGATGATGGTCGATTTTCCGCCGCCCGACCCGCCCAGAACCACCTTCGTTTCACCGCGTCTGACCGTAAAACTGATTTTGTCGAGAATGATCCTGTCGTCGAAAAACAGTTCGACCTCACGAAATTCGATGGCGGGAACGACTCTGTGCAGATCGTCGGTTGGTGTTTCGAGCGAAATTTCTTCAGCGTCGGGATTTAGCGGCTCCGATTGTATTTCCAGTTCTTCCGGGGACATAATTAATTTCTTGAATTATAAACAATTAGAGCGTTGAAGTGCCAAAGATGACAGTCAAAAGTTTTGAAACGAAGAAATCCGCGATAATCACGTAGATCGAAGCCAGAACGACCGCGCTCGTTGTCGATTTACCGACACCGACCGTTCCGCCTTCGGTTTTTAAGCCTTTATGACAGGCAATCACGCCGATGATGAGTGCAAAAAAGATCGGTTTGATAACGCCGCCGATCAAATCCTGAATCGTCACGCCGTTTCTGACCGATGTCAGATAAAGCGAATTATCAAGTCCGAAAATCTGTTTGGCGACGATTCCGCCGCCGATGATGCCGAAAACGTCCGCCGCGACTGTCAATAGAGGAAGCATCGTAATTAGTGCGATAATGCGCGGGGTAACGAGCTTTCGCGTCGGCGACGTTCCGAGCGCGCGCATCGCGTCGATCTGCTGTGAAACGACCATTGAACCGAGTTCTGCGGAAATTGCCGAACCGACACGTCCGGCGACCATTAACGCCGTCAAAACAGGTCCGAGTTCACGAATCAAAGATGTGGCAACGGCGCGTCCGGCTTCGCTTTGCCCGCCGTAATATGCCAGCGTCGGATAAGTTTGCAGAATCAAAACGCCGCCCGTAAAAAATCCGGTCAGAATGATGATCGCCAGCGAACCGACACCGATCAAGTCCATCTGCCGGATAATTTCAGGCAAATACCGCGGCTTTTTTCGCAAACCGATCAAGGCTCGCCACACCAAGAAACTGATTTCCTGCAATTCAAGGATAAATTTTTTGAGCAGATTCATGAATGGATTTTGAAATTGGTTTTTACAAAATTGTTTCAGTAAAAGGTTACAACGAACGCGTTAAAACGCCAAACAAGCAAAAAGCGGACTTTTGTAAAGTCCGCTTTTTGCTTGTAAAAATAATAATAAATTTCAGTTTTTGGGATTCAGTCTTTGCCTGTTATTAAAACGATTTTGCGGAAGCGGGCGTTGATTTTGCTGATTATTTTGTCGTCTTTCCCGCATATTTTCGCGGACTTCGGCAAATCTTTGACGGAGTTGGCGAAAACGCACGACTTGTTCGGGAGTCAGAAGTTTTCTGATCTCATATTCGACCGTCGAACGGATTTTGATAACTTCCATTTGCGCGTTTTGAAATTCCTCAAGGCGCATTTTAACTTCCGCGTCGTCGGTGTTATCCGAGTAAATCGCAATGTCCAGATTGCGGCGCGCTTCCGCCGCTTTGCGTTGCGCTTCCTGAACGTCAGCTTTTTTTTCTGCGTTCAGACGGCGAATTGCCTTCATCTGTTCGGGCGTTAATCCGAGTTCGCGAAGCAGATTCGGACGCGCTTTGATCGGCTGACCTTGATTCGGTATGTCGTTAGGCGGATTTTCTTGGGCTTTCACGGACGAAAAAGAGATCGTTAGCAAAAAGCTGAAAAATAAAATTTTGAGTAGTTTGGCGTTTTTCATTTCGATAACCTCAAAGTTATTCCAGAGTTTCAATATCTTCAAATAGTTCGGCAAGACGTAACGAATCGTCTTCGTCCTCGTCAAAATTGTTCAGCTTCGGCAACGGCTGATTTTTCGCAGGTGAATTTTTCCTGATCGGCTGTTTATTGGAATTATTCACCGTATTATTTGTCGTTCGATTAACGGGATTTTGCGTCACCGTTTTCAGTTTTCTTTCCGCGACCTTAACGACTGACGGTTCATAGCCGCTTTCATTGATAATTTTCGGCGACGGATTTACAACTTTCGGCGGCTCGGCTATTTTATCGGATGAATTTGAATTTTCAACCGAAACGGCGATTTTTTCATCATTTTCGCTCGATGAAATTTCAGACGTTGGCGAAACTGTCGGCTTATTTTGCGGTTTATTTCCAACTTCTGCAACTTCGACACTGCTTGAATATTTATAAAACGCAAAGAACAACCCGGCACAAATAACCAGAGCCGCCACTGCCGTGGTCGCCGTCATCCAAGCCGGAGAGAGCGTGAAAATTTGGCGCAGATTTGACCACCACGAGCCGGAATCGGCAGCAATTTCGCGAACCTGCTCTTTTTCATACGGAATTTCGATGACGGGCGTTGAAAGCGGAGTAAATTCCGTCTGTTTCCAGTCATTAACCGAAAAACGGATGTCCATAAAATCCGCCAATTCTTCGGGGCAGGTTTCACAATTTGAAAGATGCGATTCAAAGGCGGACTTTTCCTTTTCGCCGATCTCGCCGTAAATATACGAAACGATGTCGGCGGCAAAAGCGCAGTTAGAATTTTGATGATTGTTGTTGTTCATCATATTTTTGTAAATTTCCCGCCGCTTAAAGCACTTCGACGGGAGTTCGTTCGAGCTTCATCCGAAGCTGTTTAAGCGCGGTGTAAAGACGGCTTTTAACGGTACTGAGCGGCAGTTCGAGCGTGTCGGAAATTTCCTGAAAGGTCATTTCCTGAAACTCCTTCATCACGACGACTTCCTTCAGTTCGGTCGGAAGCGATTGAACGGCTTGGCGCACGAGCGTCAATCTTTCGGATTGTTCGGTCGTGCGCGCCGGAGACAGATGTGCAGGGGCAACAAATGTCCGGTCTTCCGCCGATTCGTCTTCGTCCAGAAAATCTTCCGAACGGGTTTTGGCACGTCTTTTAATTGTCAAACATTGGTTGACCGCGATCCGGTGAAGCCAACTCGAAACTTTTGCTTCACCGCGAAAATTTTTCAAATTTCGGTAAGCCGAAATAAATGTTTCCTGAACCGCGTCACGCGCATCGTCTTCGCGGGCAAGCATACCGAAACAGAGCGCGAAAATCTTTCGCTCCCAACGTCTTACGATTTCGCCGAAAGCATCCGCATCACCCGACACCGATAACTCGACCAATTGCTCATCCGCTAATTTCTTTAACATCCAACTCGTGTTTATTTCAGCAACTTTTACGCACGAGATAATAACAAACGCGCATTTGAATGCGAAATCATTTCGACATCCGCTATTTTAGACGGCGAAAATATGAAAAAAGTCTGAATAATTTCCTGAAAATAAAATATTATGAAATATGTGTTTTATTTCAAATCGCCGTTAATCGCGGATAATAATGCTTTTGCTTTGGTCAGCGTTTCTTCGTATTCTTCGTCGGCAACGCTGTCGATGACGATGCCGCCGCCGACGTTGAAATATGCGGTGTTTTTGCGTAAAACCATTGTCCGGATCGCGACGCTGAGATCGAAATATTTCGATTCGACGGGAAAATGCTTGAAATCCTTATCCGAATTTTGAATCGAAAAGCCGATCGCGCCCATCGACAGACCGCGCGGAACGGTTTCGATTTGTTCGATAATCTGCATCGTCCGAATTTTCGGCGCGCCCGTAATCGAACCGCAGGGAAAAACGGCTTTTAAAATGTCGGAAATTTGGACGTGTTTCCGCAAATCGCCCGAAACTGTCGAAACGAGATGAAACAGCGAAGGATGTTCTTCGAGCGCACAGAGTTTTTCAACTTTTACGCTTCCAAATCGGCAAACGCGACCGAGATCGTTGCGTAAAAGATCGACGATCATAATGTTTTCTGCGCGGTCTTTTTCGGAAGCTAAAAGCTCGTTTTTTATTTGTTCGTCTTCGGCAGGATTTTTCCCGCGCGGTCGCGTGCCTTTGATCGGGCTGGTCGAAATCGTCGATTTTATCGAATCTTTCTGGGAAATTGTCGCCTGAAAAAAGCGTTCGGGCGAAGCTGAAATTACAAAATCGGCGGTTCGTTTAATAAAAGCGGAAAACGGCGCGGGATGATTTCTGCGCAATCCGCTAAAAATGCTTTGCGGAGTTAATTCGTCAGGCAGATCAGCAGTTAATTGTTGAGTTAAATTCGTTTGATAAGTTTTTCCTTCACGAATGAACTCCTTGATCCGATCGATTTTTTCGAGATATTCTGCTTTTTCAAAATTTGAACGAACCGAAGTTTTCGATTGTGAAATTTCAAAGTTCAAATCTTCAGCCGAAAAAATCAAATTTTCCGTTTCATTGAATTTGTCGTTGTTTCCTACCAAGAAAGTTTGTTTCAAATCGTAATCGTAAACGATCAGGCAATCGAAAAAAGCGGCGAAAATGTCTTGTTCGGGAAATTTTGAACAGTTGTTTTCACAAAAATCTATTTTATTTATCTTTAATCCCAGTTTGTAAGCGACGGTGAAAATTGCGGCAAAGTTTTTATTTGTTTCATTTTCAAATCGTGCGAGAGTTTCGTTAAAATCGCCATTCAGTTCCAATATTGCGGTCGGACGAATGCCTGCGATGAGCAAATGCGAGCCGAGATGAGAAACTCCGCTACTGTCGAGCAGGCAAATTTGTTCGGTTTGCGATAAATAAAGTAACGCGTTAATTAATCTATCGACGGAAATGTTTATCTGGCGCATTTTCAGATTGAAAGAAAAAGGTTAATTTAGATGAACACGGATTTTTTATCAAATCAATTTCAGGAAAAACTTATCCGTGCTAATCTGTGTGAATCCGGCTTTTCGTCGAACAAAAAATAAAAAATTATGGTTTCAGCTTCAAGCGATAAATATACGTTGATTCGCGGTCTCGGTCTGATTGCGGCAATCTCGATCATTATCGGAAACGTGATCGGAACGGGCGTTTTTCTCAAAGCGCGGGTGATGACCTGCAATGTCGGCAGTCCGACGTGGGTAATCATCGTCTGGATCGCCGCCGGACTTCTTTCATTAGCGGGCGCACTAACTTACGCCGAACTTTCGGCGATGAAACCCGAAGCGGGCGGCGAATATGTATTTTTGCGTGACGCTTACGGCAGAATCTGGAGTTTTCTCTACGGTTGGATGCTGATTTTTGTCGGCAAAACAGGTGCACAGGCTTCGGTTGCGATGGTTTTTGCGATCGGTTTGAACGATTTTCTCGACGGGAAATTAAAACAAACTCTGGTGCAGACGAATATTTTCGGAATGCCGTTTGAACTGACTTCTTTACAAATAATCGCCGTGATGATGATCGTTATTTTTACGACCATAAATTGTGCCTCGGTTTCATTCAGCGGACAAATCGCGACGGCTTTAACGGTCGTCAAGATTCTGCTCATCGCATTTGTCGGACTTGGCGCGTTTTTTCTCGTTCAAAACGGGACTTTTGCAAATTTTTCGTTGATGAACACGGGCGGAACGTGTGAAGGCGTGGCTGATTCGGTCAGATACGGAGCGGAAGGTTATTCGTTTGTTGCCGGATTCGGCGCGGCGATGCTCGGTGCGCTTTGGGGTTATGACGGTTGGAACAATCTGACTTTGGTGGCGGGCGAGATCAAGGAACCGCACAAAAATATTCCGATCGCATTGGTCGGCGGCACGGTCGTCATCATAATTTTGTATGTTTTCGTCCATTTCGCGTATTTTTATGTGCTCGACCCGACTTCGATCGCTTCGGTTTCAAAAACGTCTTCGGTTGCAAAAGTCGTCGTCGAACGGTTTTTCTCGGGCGACATCAAAACTTTTGCGACGGGATTTGCGGTTGCTCTGTTTACGGTCGGATTGATGCTTTCTTCGATCGGAACGCTTCATACTTCGATTTTGACAGGCGCACGCGTTCCTTATGCAATGGCGAAAGACGGGTTGATGTTCGAGCCGATGGGCAGAATTTCGGAAGGCACACGCGTTCCCGTGATCGCTTTGATCGTGCAGGGAATCTGGGCGTGTATTCTCGCGCTTTCAGGTTCGTTCGACACTTTGACCGATTATGTTATTTTCGGTTCGTGGATATTTTATGCTTTGGTCACATCGTCGGTCTTCGTCTTCCGCAAAAAGTTACCGAACGCCGAAAGACCTTATAAAGCCTTCGGTTATCCGGTAATTCCGATTCTGTTTTTGTTTGTTGCGGGCTGGCTTTTGATAAATACGCTCTGGACGAATCCGGTGCAGGCATTTGCGGGACTTTTCCTGATTTTGCTCGGATTGCCCGTTTATTATTATTTGACAAAGGGAAAAGCGACAAATTCGGAGGAATAATTTTTTAATGACGACGGCAGACAGAAGAAGCGGACGCGACCGCCGTGAATTTGAGCGTTATCGTGTCAATATCGAGATCGAATGGGAAGGTTTGATCGGTCGTAAAAAGGGAACTATCAGCGACATCAGCCGTTCGGGATGTTTCGTTTTGTCGTCGGGCGAAGTCGAAGACGGCGAAAACGTCAAACTTTTCATCCCATTGACGCGCGGAATGAACGCGCAATTTTGGGGCGAAGTCGTCAACCACGTTTTCGAGATCGGTTTTGCCGTCAAATTTATCGAATTGTCAGTTTCACAGAAGAATTTTATCGAAAAAATAATCGAAACCCTGAAACCTATCGAAGAATAATCGAACAGAAAATTTATGAAAATCGCAATAAATCTTCAAAACAAACTCAATGCGCTGATGTTGTTTATCATCTTTTTGTCCGCCGGATGTTTCGCACAGACTCCGACGCAAACTTTGAACGTTAAAGGTTTGCAAAATGAAGTGACAGTCAGAAAAGACGCGCGTTCGATTCCTTTTATCGAAGCGAAAACGGAAGCCGATCTTTTTTTCGCGCAGGGTTTCGTAACGGCTTCGGACAGATTGTGGCAGATGGATATGTTTCGCCGCGTGGCGCGCGGCGAAACCGCCGAGCTTTTCGGAAAAGTTACGCTCGAGGAAGATAAACGCTGGCGCAAATTCGGTTTCAGGCAGATCACCGAACAGAGTTTGCAAAATCTCTCACCCGATCTGAAATCCGCGCTCGAAAACTACGCGCGCGGCGTAAATGCTTATATTGCTACGCTTGACGAAAAAACTCTGCCCGTCGAGTTTCAGATTCTCCAATACAAACCGCGCGAATGGCAGCCGACCGATACTTTGATAATCGGCAAAATTTTAAGCGAAGCACTTTCCGAAACTTATTTTGAAGATTTGATGCGCGTTACGATCGCGGCACTTCCGAAAGACAAGCAAGCCGATCTCTTAAATCAGGTCACGCCTTATGATGTCGTGCTTTTCGGCAAGGATTCGGCAGTCAAAAAAGCCGTCGGTTTGAATTTTGAAAAGCAGAAGGATTTTTCCGAAAATCTTTTCGCACAGGTTGAGCAAGATTTTGAAATTCGTAAATCCTCGCTCGAAAGAATCGGGTTTTACGCGGAAGGTTTAGCCGCCAGCAACAACTGGGTGATTTCGGGAAAACGCACGAAGGACGGTAAAGCGATTCTCGCAAACGACCCGCATTTGCCCGCGACCGCGCCGGGAATCTGGTATCTTTCGCATCTTTCAACGCCGACGATGCGTGTTTCGGGGGTGACGTTTCCGGGCGTTCCGGGCATCGTTCTCGGTCACAACGAAAATATCGCGTGGGGCGCAACGAACGTCGGACCCGACGTGCAGGATTTATACATCGAAACATTTAACGCCGAAGGAAAATACAAAACTCCGACGGGTTGGGAAACGCCTGTAACCCGAAAGGAAGAAATAAAAGTCCGCCTCAATCCTTTCAAAACCGACACCGAAACCGTTTCGCTCGACGTGCAGGAAACGCGCAACGGTGTTGTTTTCGTTGAAGAAAACGGCAAAAAGTATTCGTTGAAATGGACGGCGCGCGATCCGAAAAATCAGGAATTCGAGGCGTTTTTCAAACTGAACCGCGCAAAGGATTGGAACGATTTTCAGAATTCGCTGAAAACCTACGGCGGTGCGTCGCAGAATTTCGTTTATGCGGATGTGAAAGGAAATATCGGTTGGTATGCGGCGGGCAGGATTCCGATTCGCAAAACGGGCGAAGGCGAATTGCCTTATGACGGCGCGACCGATGACGGCGAATGGACGGGATTCATTCCGTTTGAAGAGCTTCCGCATCTTTACAATCCGAAGGAAGGTTTTATCGTCACGGCAAATCAGCGCATCGTCGGGACGGACTACAAATATCAGCAAATGTCGCGCGATGCGGCTTCGCCTTGGCGGGCGCGGCGGATTTATGACCTTTTGAAAAATAACACGAAAGTCACGATGGACGACGTGCGTGACGTGCAATACGACGTTTTCAATATGCCTGTCGATGCGCTGGCGAAAGAGATCGTCAAAATGAAGGCGGCTTCGCCCGAAACGCTCGAAATTTTGCAGAATTGGGACGGAAAAATGACGGCTGATTCAAAAGGCGCGGTCATTGCGAATGAAATCCGGACTTGTCTTGCAAATAAGATAACTTCCCAAAATAAACCATTGCAAAGTTACCTTATCCGTGAAAAGGTTTTGCCCGTCGTTTTGAGCGAAAAACCTGCCCGCTGGCTTCCGAAGCAATTCGCCGATTACACCGCATTTTTCAAAGCCTGCGACACTGACGCGCAAGCAACGCTCTCAAATTCGCAACGGCTCGGCGCGGACAAAGCGAATTGGATTTGGGGAAATCTGTTTAAGTCGAATTTTCCGCATCCTTTGGCGGTTGCGCCGTTGATCGGTGCGCAATTTGCCACGCCGAAAGTCGGGATTGACGGAAGCGGACAAACGCCGAATGTCGGTTCGAGCGTTTCGATGCGTCACATTGCCAGCGCGGGAAATTGGGACGAAACGCGTCACGTCATTCCGCTCGGACAAAGCGGAAACCCGAAATCGCCGTTTTACAAAGACCAGTTTGAAGCGTGGCGGACGGGAAGCGCGGCGGTTTTTCCGTTTACTAAATCGGCAGTCGAAAAGTCGGCGAAAGAGGTTATTTTGATGACTCCGTAGGATTTTGTAGGAAAATTCACAGAGAAAAGATTAAAAAGTGCGGAAATTACGGGAGCTTATACCGCAAAATCCGTTCACATTACTGCAAAACGCCATCACGCTATGCTTCCGTGATGGCGTTTTGTAATAGAACGCCATCACGGAGCAACAAAACGCCATCACGGAGCGACAAAACGCCATCACATTACTGCAAAACGCCATCACGAAAGTGTAGAACGCCATCACGGAGCGACAAAACGCCATCACGAGAGTGTAGAACGCCGTTGCATTGCCGCGATACGCCTTCATAAAATCGTTTTGAGGATTAATAAACTTTTCAGCAATTTATTCTTTGGTTCACCGCGAGTTCCGTATATTCGGCGGGAAACCTTTCCTTGATCCGAGTTCACATTAAACCAAATCGTGTCATCCCTGTGAATTTAAAAAAAGACGAAGGTTAAATTCTGTCCAAAAAATCGCGTAGAATGATCGCGGCGGCTTCGCTGTCGATTATTTTTTTTATTTCCTTGTCATTCAATCCTCTTTTCCAGAGTTCGCCGCGTGCTTCGTAGGAAGTTGCGCGTTCGTCTTGCAGAAAAACGGGAATTTCGAGCGAAAGCGAAAAATTTCGCGCCAGACGGCGCGCTTCGGTGGACATTTCGCTTTCGGTTCCGTCAAAGTTATACGGCAAACCTAAAACGAGGGCAACTGCATCAAACTCGGCTAGAATGTCCTTGATTTGCAGAAGCAGTTTTTTCCAACCCGTTCTTTCGAGCGTGTAAAGCGGTCTGACGGTGACGCGAAGCTCGTCGCAGACGGCAACGCCGACGCGTTTTGTGCCGATGTCGAGCGCGATGATTCTGCCCGCTTTCGGAACGGAAAAAACATCTGTAAAATCTGCGGTATTAGTTGTTTCTTTTTCTTGCACGAAAACTTTGGTTAATGGATAATTGGAAAACGTTAATGTTGAAAAACTTTTCGCCGTTTCGGGCGTAGTAAACATTAACTTTTATCACAAGAGGTAAATTATGTCATTTCGCGGAAAAATTCTTGTTTTAGGCTTGTCGGCTCTGATCGCGGTTTACGCATTTGTCGGCGGTTTATTGAGTCCCTGGACGCGCGCCCAACAGCCGATCAACGATGCGGGCGCACAGATTCGCATTTTTGAATCGGTTTTACAGCATATTCAAAACGATTATGTTGACGAACCGAATCTTGAAAAAGTTCGCTTAGGCGCACTGCGCGGACTGGCGAACGGACTCGACCCTTATTCGTCATATCTGACGGCTGAACAGGTCAAGGAATATAACGAAGCCAAAACTTCGGGCAAAGTCGGGATCGGCGCGGAGTTTTCGCAGGTTTCATCATATCTTTACCTCGTTTCCGTGATAAAAGGTTCGCCGGCTGAAAAAGCAGGTCTGAAAGCGGGCGACGTGATCGAATATATCGACACCAAAGCGACCCGCGACATTTCGCTTTACGATGCGCGACAGCTTTTGATGGGCGCGTCGGGTTCGGAAGTAAATCTGCGCGTTCTGCGTTCGGGCGAAAAACCGCAAAATATCAAAGTCGTGCGCGGCGCATATAAAATTCCGCAAGCCGAAGCCCGGATCGAAGGCGATAAGGTCGGCGTGATTAAAGTTTTCAGCCTCGAAGACGGCGAAGCGAACGACATCCGCACACAAGTTCAGAATTTATCGAAACAAGGCGTGCAAAAGATCATTCTCGATCTGCGCGGCGTGGCGAGCGGTTCGATTCAGGAAGCCGTTTCGGTCGCCAATCTTTTCATCAGAGAAGGCGAGCTTGCCAAGATCATCGGTAAGGAAAACAAAGTGACGCAAACGTTTACGGCTGACCCCGCGAAAGCGATCTTTGAAGGTAAACTGGTTGCGCTGATCGATCTCGGAACGGCGGGCGCGGGCGAAGTGGTCGCGTCGGCGATTCTGGAGAAAAAACGCGGCGACGTGGTCGGTGAAAGAAGTTTCGGCGCGGGAACCGAACAGCAGTTGTTCACGATGAGAAAGAGCGGCGACGGTCTGCTTCTGACAACGGCGAAATGGGCTTCGGCGAGCGGCGTTCCGTTTCTCGGCGACGAGCGTTCAAATTCAGGCGTGAAACCTTCGATCGAGATCAAAAAGCCCGATACGCCCGAACCTGTCGAAGTTGAAGAACTCATCGACCAGCAGGAAGAGGAAAAGCAAAATCCGCAACCCGAAGCATCGCCGGTGACTGCGCCGAAACCCGAAGTCAAAACGGTTCTGGAAGATTTGCAGTTGAAAAAAGCTCTGGAATTGCTCTCCGATAAAGCGCAAGCCGTTAAAAACGGAAGCGGTGAATAGTCGATAAAATAATTTATAAAAATGCCGGGTTTCGCGATCCGGCATTTTTTTTTGAAAAAAAGCGGTTGTTCACATATCATAAGATTGCTAAAATCAGTTTCCAATGATGCCGGAAAACTACAAAATTCGAGAACTGCGCGAAAAAGACATCAGCGAGTGGCTGAGATTGAGAAAACTTTTGTGGGACGGTGTGAGCGAAGCCGAACATAAATCGGAGATGCTCGACATTTACGAACATTCGGAAACACAATTGGTGTTGGTTGCCGAAATCGGTGAAAATCGTCTGATCGGGTTTCTCGAAGCGAGCATCCGCCCGTTTGTCGAAGATTGTCACAGCGATCACGTCGGTTATCTCGAAGGATGGTTTGTCGAACCCGAATTCAGGAAACACGGGATCGGGCGAAAACTGGTTGCCGAAGCGGAAAACTGGGCGCGGAAAAACGGCGCGACGGAAATGGCTTCGGATGCCGAGATCGGCAACGAAATGAGCTTGCGGGCGCACGTCAGACTCGGTTACAAGGAAACTTCGCGCCTCGTTCATCTTAGAAAAGATTTAATTTGAAAATGAAATTTACGGTCAAATTAGAAAACAGAATATTCAAATCACTGATTACGCTCTTTGTAGTTTTTCTTTTCTTCTCGCTCAACGCTTACTCACAATCGACCGACCAGCTTTTCCCGACACCGGTCACGATCAACGAGATTAGCGGAAAAATAAAAGCCCGCGACCTCGGCGATTCGCGCCTGACGACCTATTATTACGTTTTTAACGGCGAACAGGGCGACGTTTTTATCAATGTCGTGACGAGCAATTTCAGCGGCGACATCGATATTTTTTCAAACGACGGCGCGCGCACTTTGACCAAAATGGTGATCTACGCCGATTCGTCGGTCAATGAAACGGGTCGCGTCGTTTATTTGAGAAAACCTGAAAAACTGCTTTTGAGAATTGAAGGCAGAACACAGAACGACGACGATGCAACATTCAGAATAAAATTTGCGGGAAGTTTTCAGGCGATCACGGACGGGAAAACCGTCGAACAGCCGAAACTTCCCGAAGTCAAAACGGATACGAGTAGCGGAATCCGCGTAAATTCGGTCGGCACGATCGTCGAAGTCATCCCGAAACCGACCCCGCAACCGAAGGAAATTCCCGTTGCGGTCGAAGAAAAACCAGAGAAAAAGGAAGTCGTCAAAGAAATCTCGATCGGCACGGAAGAAACGGAAACCGTCGTTGCCGAAGCTTCGCCGAAATCTGAAAAGACGGACGAAAAGGTAACGGAAGTTGCCGCAAACGCGGACAAAACAGAAGAAAATAAAACGGAAGAACCTCCGAAAGTAAATGATCCGACAACTCCGAAAAAGAAACCGAAAACCATCAAGGAAAAGAAACCCGTCAAAACTGCCGAAATAAAAAAAGAAGAACCGATAGAAACGGCTGAAAAAGAATCGGAAAAGAGCGAAGAAAAGACGGTCGAAAAGGTTGCGAAAGCTCCGAAACCCAAAAAGACCAAACCCGAAAAAGCGGTCGAACCCGACCCTTTGGCAAATATCCGTCTGGTCGTGATCTTCAAAGACGGCACAAAACTCGAACGTCCGATGAATGAAATCTTAAAATTCGGTGTCGATAAGGGAATTTTAACCGTCATCGCCAAAGACGGCACGATCGGACGTTATTCGATTCTGGACGTTGCGAAAATGACGGTCGAGTAAGAATCAAGCAAAAATAGTGGTGTTATAGCGAATAACAGTGCTGTTGTATTGAATAATAGTGGTCTTGAAAGCTTTCAGAGCACTCTTGTATTATTTCCAATCGGTTCTCAGTTCTCAGTTCTCACTTATTGCAGAACTTTTCTCATTCGTTCGAGCAGTTGGCTGTTCGGGTTGGTTTGTTCGAGCCGGGCAAGCATCTTTTTGGCGTTTTCGGTGTCGCCTTTTTTGAAATATGCGACACCGAGATTGTAAATAGTCGGTTCGTGTTTCGGGTCGATTTCGAGCGATTTTTTGAACTCGGCAAAGGCGCGGTCGAATTGCGGATTCGGTCTTTCAACCAAAGTCGTCGCGAGATCGGTGCGGGCATTGATGTCCTTCGGATTTATTTCCAGAGCCTTCGTGTAATATTTTTCGGCTTGTTCAAATTGTTTCGTGTCGAAATAAACGTTTGCCAGCACGACGTTTGCCTGAAAGTTGTCGGGTTTTAATTTCACGCCGTTCTGGTAAAATTTGACGGCTTCATCAAAGCGTTTGATCTGTGCATACATATCGCCCGCTTCCATTTGCGCCTCGAAATTATCAGGTTCGTTCTTGGCTTTTTCGAGTTTCTGGGAAATATCGGGCATCATCCCGCCCTGCGTCGCCGATTTATCGGGAACGCCGTGTTCGAGCGACGAGGCGGTTTTTTCCTGCGAAGAAACAGGTATCTGATTTTGCGTCAACGCCTCTCTGTTCAGCGAATTCGCCGCAAAAAATCCGACAATCAATCCGACGAGCAAACCCACAATTGCAAAAAGTATATTTTTCGACATTTAATTATTTCTAAAACTATTGCCTGCGAAAAAAACGAAAAGAACGAAACAAGATAGTTAATTTAATTCTGTTCTACCTATTTCGTTTCTTTCGTTTTTTTCGCAGGCAAAAAACTTATGCGTAGCTGTGCAAGCCCGGAAGCAGGTAGCTCACGCCCAAATATGTGAAAATGACGAGCAGAAAGCCGAGAATCGCGAAGTATGCCGAGCTTCTGCCTTTCCATCCGCGTGAAATGCGCGTATGCAGAAATGCCGCATACGTCAGCCAAGCGACCAGTGCGCCGGTTTCTTTTGAATCGAAGCCCCACGGTCTGCCCCACGATTCGTTCGCCCAGATCGCGCCCGTAATCAAAAGCATCGCCAGCCCCGCAAATGCCAGACACGCGGTTTTATACATCAAACTGTCGAGCGAATCCAGGCTCGGCAATCTTTCGATCAGTTTGTCGGTGCGAAACGCAAACATTATCACGAAAAACGTTCCCGCCAACGCCGTCAAAAGTCCCGCGACTTCGACCGGATTCGTATTCAGACTAAGGAACATTCTGTTGCCGTTGTTCTGGAAAAAGCTTCTGCCCGTTTGTTCGTGCTGGGCGGGCGTTAAAGCGGCAAATTCCTGCGCGGACAGATTTTGTTTTGAATTTATCTCGCGTCCGACGATCGCATATTGGCTCGCATCGGCGGCAAGTTGGGTTTGGAGTTTCGGGAAAACGTCGGTCGTCGATTTAATTCCCGAAACCAGGAATCCGATCGCGACGATCTGCACGACGAGCGAGAGTTTCAGCAAAACGTGCCCGATTTTTTTCGCCGCTTCGTTGTTTTGATAAAGATAAATTGCAAAAGAAATTATCACGCCGAGCAGTAAAATACCCGCAATGACGAGCATCGGTCCGACAAAGGGAATTTCGACGCGGAAGAATCCTGAAAAAGGCTTTTTGCCTGTCGAAGGCGGAATGAAAGTTCCGGCGCGATAGACAAATTCGGTGAATACCGAAAACTTACTGACGGATGCCATCACCGCAAGTGCGAAAACGCTCGAAAAGATCGCCATCGATTCGACCTTTACTTTATCTTTCAGTAAATAAATAACCGCAATCGCAAAGCAAACCAACGCAACGCCGTAACTCAAAGAAGCAACGCCGACGTGAATCGGTCGCCAGTATGAATCGAGAATCGGCATCAGATTTGAATGTTCGCCGCCGATGAATCGTGCCAGAGTCAGGATCAAAGCCGCCAATGGAAGCGTGAACGCGCTCAAAAATTGAAAGTTTTTGCGATGCGCGACAAGCAATGTCGTGATTCCCGCGCCGAAAGCGAAAGCGATGCTCAGATCATACAAATTCGCAAACGGAATGTAGCGAAACATCCAGGGTTTGACGTTGTTTCCGCTTTGTTGAAGCTGAACCAATTCAAACTCGTAAGCATTGACCCAACGGACGAGCCAGCTCGAAAAATTGAAGAAAACTCCGAGTGTTGCGCCCCAAAGCCCGATCTTTTGCGCCATTTCCGACGGCGCGTAAAGATTCGTCAGTTGAAACAGAGCCGCCAGAATGTAAGAGGCAAGCCCGATCATCATCAAAGCTTCGTCGGACATAAAACCGGAACCGATCTGCAATCTCAAACCGACCATCGCAAATGAACCGAATATCGCAAATAAAGCCGGAATGTATGACGACCAGGAAAGCTGTGTGCTTTTCGTCGTCTTTTCATTCGGCAATAAAACGTCTTTTTGAATTCTTGATACTTCTTCCATAATTTGTCCTTGATTATTGGGAATCCACTTATTCTTTAGATGTCAGCGAATTGACTATTTTCGTAAATTTATCTTCAAAACCCAAATGATTTCTGTTCGTGTTTCCGCCGAGAACGATTTCATATTGATTACCCGGTTTTTCTTCGATCAATGCCCAAATGCGCCGATGCGAAACGAAAAATACGAAGATGAGCGCGAAGATCAAACCGAAACCGCCGATATACCACGCGATGAACGCCGCGTTGAAAGGATCGTATTTGATCGATAAAATATGTGCGAACGGAGCCTTTTCAAATTCGGTCAAACGCCATCTGTAACCTGCTTTCGGTGCGTTTATCGGCGCGTTGTCGGGCAGTTTGTTGGCAAAAGCGTAAACTCTGATCGTTTCCTTACCCGGTTCCGTGACCTTCAAAACCGCCGCCGGATTGTTATATTCAGCCGATTTCGTGTCGGGATTACTGCCGTTCAAAGTGAAATCAGGCTGAAACGATTCGTATTCGACCTGCGTTCCGTTCGGAAGCGTCGCCGTGCCGTTTCTTGCGAGATCAAGCGCAACGGGTTCGCCGCCCTCGGCAGGTTTAAGTTCAAATTTCATCGTTCGCGCGCTTCCGACGGGAATCGTCTGCGCCTGAAAAAATCTGTAACCGCGATATGAAAACGGATTATTCAAACTAATGTCGGCAGTCGTCACGCCGTAAGCCGGATCGTCGATTCTTATCTGCGTCCGCCAATCGAGCGTATTTGTCGTATCGATCTCACCGCCCGGATTGATGAGTTTTTGCTGAATATCGGTGCAGGTGATCGTAAAGGGAAGCTGGGCGTTATATTTTTCCTTTTTGTCCAGATTGAATTGGATGATCTGAATCTGATTGTTAACCTGTCCGGGCGTAAAACTCACGTCGGCATCGAAACCCGTCCGAAGCGCAACGAAATGTCCGAGAAACAATGTCAGAAGAAAAACGTGAACGATGTATGCGCCCATCCGATTCCATTTTCCGCTTTCACCAAAAACGAAGGTGTTTCCCTTCTTTTCCGAAACTTTAACGTTTAAGCCGTTTTCACGAAATACCTCTTTGATGCGTTCGGTGTTTTCGTGCAAGCTTCCGTTCATTTCGACCACGGCATTTTGCTTTTGTCCGAGAAGCCATTTTCTCGATGCGTCGAGTTTCGGCTTTGCGATAAAGCTCCACGCGCCGGGAAAATGATCGATCGAAGCGAGAACGATATTTAACGACAGTAAAAGCAGGAAAAAACTGAAATACCAGCTGTAATAAACATCAAAAAGTCCGAGCGTGCCGAAAACCAATCTTTCCGCCGGTGTCAGAGATGCGTAGAACGCATCGAATCCCTGCACGTTCTGCTGGATGATGACCATTCCGAGAATCGAAAGCACGACCAGAATACAAAGCAAAACGATACCGAACCGCACCGAACTCAAAAAATCGAGAAAACGATTAAAGATCGGCTGGGATTTCGGTTTGTTAATTTCTTTGACGTTAATTGAATCTTCTAATGCTGACATCTTCAATGTGAAAAGTTTATCGTAGCGGAAAGGCATTTGTCATCTTGGAGAAAAATAAGTTTAACTTTTGTCGAAAAGAAGAAGCCCTGACCATTGCGTATTTGGAAAAATGGATTTAAAAAGTTATTCTTTTATAAATTCGGCAGTTATCGCTGTCTTTAAAATTCAAGTTTTATAAAATGGACACAATTACGGTAGAAATTCAGGAAACTAAAGTTATCGGTTTGCGCGAAAAACTTGCGGCATATTTTGAACTTACAAAGCCGCGCATCGCGTTTATGCTGGTTTTGACTTCAGCCGCCGGATTTTATCTCGGTACGGAAAACGGTTTCAACTTCGTTTTGTTTCTGAATGCGATGATCGGGATCACGATCCTTGCGTTCGGCGTGGCGACGCTCAACCAATATATCGAACGGCGAACCGATGCTTTGATGGACAGAACGGCAAACCGCCCTTTGCCGACGCAGAAAATAACCCCGAACGAAGCTTTAATGTTTGGAATCCTGCAAAGTCTGGTTGCCGAGCTTTATTTACTCTTTCTCGTAAACGGCGTGACGGCGGCGATGGGATTGGTTGTCATCGTCGGTTACGTCCTGCTTTATACGCCTTTGAAAACGAAAACCTCGGCTTCGACCGCAATCGGCGCGATCCCGGGCGCGATGCCGCCTCTGATGGGTTGGACGGCGGCTTCAAACGAGATCACGATCGGTTCATTCGTTTTGTTTTTAGTCTTGTTTTTATGGCAATTTCCGCATTTTCTGGCGATTGCGTGGATGTATCGCGAGCAATATGCGAAAGCGGGAATTTTAATGCTTCCCGTTGTCGAAAAAGAGGGAAAGATCACGGCACGGCAGATCGTTCTGTTTGCGATCTTACTTTTGCCCGTCAGTCTGGTTCCTTATTTTATCGGCGTTTCGGGGATTTTCTATCTGGTTGGCGCAAGTTTGCTCGGAATCTGGTTTTTATGGGCAAGTATCAAAACGGCGCGTTTGAAAACAAACGAACAAGCCCGAAAACTTCTGCTCGTTTCGGTGCTTTACCTGCCGTTGCTTTTCGCTCTAATGGTTTTCAATCATTTGTAATTTTAGTTTTATGCAAATCGGAACAATCGAAACAGCCGCTGAAGAAAAGAAAAAGCGCAAACGCCCGCCGACATTTTCCGGCGGCGGTCCCAATAACGGCAACAAAAATCGCGGCGGAGGCGGAGGCGGAAACAATGGAAACGATGACGGCGGAAACAATCGCAATCCGCTCGACCATATCGGCTTCAAACAATATATGCCTGATACATCACGTGTTTTGATGGGCTTTTTGCTGGTCGTAGTTTTTATGACCTTCAGCGGTTTGCTCGGTTCATATATTTTTATCGCTTCGACAGGTGTGAACGAATGGAAGCCGTTCGATCTTCCGTTTCAGATTTTTGTCAGCACCGCGTTAATAATTTTCAGTAGTTTTACTTACGTTTTCGCCGAAAAATCGCTTTATGCAAACGATCAGTCGAAAGCGAATAAATGGCTGATGGCGACAACCGTTCTCGGCGCGGCTTTCATTGCTTCTCAGATTCTTTCGTGGATGCAGCTTTCCAGACGCGGAGTTTATCTCGAAAGTAATCCTTACGCAGGATTTTATTATATTTTGACGATACTCCACGCGGTTCACGTGCTCGGCGGAATTGCCGGACTCGGCGCAATCGTCCTGAAAAGCCGGATTCCTGCCGCTTCGGAAGAATTCATCAAAAAGCGCAACAGTTTAGCGAAAGTTGTCGGCTGGTATTGGCATTTTATGGGCGGGCTTTGGTTGCTGATATTTGTCTTACTCGGATTTTTCAAATAAATATGGCTACGGAAATACTTCAGCAGGAAAAAAAGTCGATGTTGGTGATAAACACGCTCTCGGTCGCCGTGCCGGTCGTAGTGGCAATTTTGCTTGCTTTCCCGAATAAACTCGATGTCGGCGGTGCAACGAAACCTTTGTCGCACACAATCGGAATAATCAACACGCTGACCACTTTCGTTTTGATCGCCGCTTTGATCTTCATCAAACAAAACAAGATCGATCTGCACCGCAAAGCAATGACGACAGCCTTTATTCTGGGCGGTTTATTTCTGGTTTGTTATGTAACTTATCACTTAACAAACCCGGCAAATAAATTTAACGGTGTCGGTTTTGTCCGTTATGTTTATTTCTTTATTTTGATTTCGCACATCGGACTTTCGCTCGTGGTTTTGCCGCTCGTTTTACGTTCGATGTATTTTGCAGTCACCGAACAATTTGATAAACATCGCAGAATTGTAAAGTTTGCTTATCCGATCTGGTTATACGTTTCGGCGACAGGCGTAATCGTTTATCTGATGCTTTATCATTTATTTCCCGCGGCTTAAAAAAAACATTGAAAATCTCGAATTCTCCTTGAAAATACACGTTTTCGTGTGGTATATTTTCTTTTGTTGAAAAGTTGATCACCGAAGTTATTTCCATGGAAATAACGCGGGGGAACCAAAGTTTTATGATTTTCTTTCATTTTTCATAAAACACGGGGCGAAGCGTTGATGATTAATAAACGCGGGGATAATCTTTCGTTCCTAGCCCGTCAGCTAACCTCGTAGGTGTGGCAAAGAAGTAACAGCAGATAGTTTTGCCGATTTGGCGCGATTTTGTGTGTGCTTCGCGCGCTGCTTTTTCAACATCAAGCAGACATCCGGTCTTCTCAAAGAAAAAAGTTCCGTGAATCGTCACGGAACTTTTTTTGGATTTAAATTCGCTTTTAATTTGCGATGATCGGCTGAATTTTAACCGTTTTCAGCGGGATTTTATCATTCGGATCAAATTTGATCGAATTCGGTTTTGAATCTACTTTAAGCGAGATGATTTCCTGCCGTTTCATGATTTTAATGTCTTCCTTCTTTAAGCCTTTTGCGGTTTTTAATTCGATTTCCATCGGCAAAATAAATGCTGAAGGCGTGATGTTATCTAGTTTTTGAAGTTGATCGACAGTTAAATTCAGCGTTTTCGTTTTTGCATTGTAAATCGGTTTAACGTTGAGTTTTGGGCTTCCTGCGCCGTAAACCCATTGTTTGAAAAACCAACCCAGATTTTGCCCCGACGCTTCTTCCATCGCTTTTTGTAGATCGGGAGTTTCGACATTATCGAATTTGTGGCGATTGAGATAAATATTGATTGCTTTCCAAAAGGCTTCATCGCCGACGGTTTCGCGCAGAATGTGAATGACCGCGCCGCCTTTTTGATAAGTGGTCGTGTCGAAAAGCCCGTCGTCGTTCGGATCGGCTTTGGTGTTAAATAAAGCGTGACGATTTCGGCTGACTGCGTCGCTGGTTATGAATTGCAGGGCATCGGAATTGATCTTCTGCAAATAATTTGCGCGACCATACATTTTTTCGCGGTAAGCCGCTTCCATAAACGTTGCAAAGCCTTCATTCAGCCAAAGTTCCGACCAATTTTTGCAAGTTACGAGATTACCGAACCAAGAATGCGCGAGCTCGTGCGAAACGAGGTCTTCCACACCGTCTTTCGCAAAAGCAAAACCTGCCATCATAATTTCGGTATCAGCCATTGTCGTCGCGGTGATGTTTTCCATTCCGCCGAAATTGAAATTGGCAACGATCGTCTGGTCGTATTTATTGTAGGGAAAATCGACTTTGGTTAATTCCTCAAAAACGCGGAACATATCTTTCGTCTTGCCGTAAGCCTGCGGAATGATCGACTCTCTGCCCGGATAAACATAATAGGTCAACGGAATATTCTTATAAGAATCGGTTTGTTTGGCAAAATTTCCGGCGATGAACGAAGTCAGATAGATCGAATGCGGAACAGGCATTTTATAATGATGAGTTTCTTTTCCGTCTGCCGTTACTTCTTTTCCTAGAAATTCACCGTTCCCGATAACCGTTAACCCTTTTTCAACCGTGATTAATTCTTCGGTCGTGGCTTTATCGTTCGGTGAATCGAATGACGGAAACCAATGACGCGACTCCTGCGCTTCGCCTTGGGTCCAGATTTGGGCATCATTAACTGTTTCGCCGTCTTCGACTTTTTTATCGACAAAATAAATTCCTTTCTTCGGTGTTGCCGAATATTTGAAACGAATCGAGATGAGATCGTCTTTTGAATATGCCTTATCAAGCGTCACGATAACCGAATCTTTATCGGTTTTATAACTCAAATCCTGATTATCCGGCTCAAGCTTTACCGATTCAAATTTTAACCCAACCGCATCGAGTTGGACGGTATTAAAGTTGTCGGAAAGCGGTTTCAACTGAACCGTCGTATCGCCGAAAACGGTTTTATTTGCGCGGTCAAAGCTGATTCGCAAAATGTAATGTTGGGCATCAAACGTGCGCGGACGATTGAAGTTTTTAGTTGTATTTTGTGCAAATGCCGAAATCGAAAAGAGCAAAAACAGAAAAGTAAAAAGAACGAACGAACGTAGTTTTGAAAAAGTCATAATTGTTTCAAATGAAAAAAATAAGGAAACACGAAATCTGAAACTTCGTGTTTCCTCTAAAACGCAACGCGTCGGATTACGGTTTCAGATATTTCGCAAACCAATCGAGAACCTGACCATACCAGAATTCCGAGTTTTGCGGTTTCAAAATCCAGTGTCCTTCATCGGGAAAATAAACCAATTTGGACGGAACGTTTTGACGCTGTAAGGTCGTGTAAAGTTGCAAACCCTGATCGACGGGAACGCGGTAATCGATCTCGCCGTGAATCACTAAAGTCGGCGTTTTGAAGTTTTTAGCGAAAAGATGCGGCGACCATTTCTTGTAGTTGACGGGATTTTCCCAAGGCATTCCTTTAAATTCCCAATCGACGAACCAAAGTTCTTCGGTGACGGTTGCCATACTTTCCAAATTATAAACTCCGGCGTGTGACACGAAAGTTTTGAATTTGAAACGCGGATCAGTGTTATGACCGAGAATCCAATTGACCATATAACCGCCGTAACTTGCGCCCGCCGCACCGATTCTTTCCTTGTCGATGTTTGGATTTTTGATGACTTCGGCAACTCCATTCATAATATCAACAAACGCCTTTCCGCCCCAATCAGCCGAAACTTCGTTAACGAGCTTTTGTCCATAACCCGTCGAGCCGCGCGGATTCGGCATAAAGACCATATAACCCGCATTTGCAAATAATTGCGGATTCCAACGATAGCCCCAATTGTTGTTCCACGCGCCCTGCGGTCCGCCGTGAATCAGAACGATGAGCGGATATTTTTTCGATGAATCGAAGTTGGCAGGTTTCAGCAAAAATCCGTGAATTTTGGTGTTGACCGCGCCTTTCCATTCGAGCTCTTCGGGATTTTGCAAACGATATTTGCCGATATAATCATTTGTAACTTTTGTAACCGATGAAACTCCGTCGCCGTTGACGTTGGCGCGCATAATTTCGGTCGGCGAAGTCATCGAATTATGTGCAAAAATGAAAGTTCTTCCGTCGGGCGAAATATTTAAGTTGCTGATCGTGTTGCTCGTCAAAACTTTTTTCACGAAGGTTGCGATCTTCAAACGAAAATCGGGTTCGAGCGGAACGCTGAAGATCGGTGCATTTCCGCGATCTCCGGCGGTGAAATAAACGGTTGAATTGTCGGGCGAAACGGTCATTTCATCGACTTGCAGATCGAAACCGCGTGTCAGTTCGACCGTTTGTCCCGTTTTGCGATCAAAACGCATAATACGCCAGCGGTCGGCTTCAAAACCTTCGGTTGCTTGCGAACGGAAAAGAATATATTTGCCGTCCGAAGTGTAAACGGGCGAAGCGTCGTAACCGCGATTATTGACGGTAATGTTTTTAGCTTCGCCGCCGTTTAGGGAAACGACGTAAATATCGCTATTGGTCGAAATCGCTTCGACTTTATCGGGATTTCGTAGATAGGCGATTTCCTTTGAATCGGGTGAAAAAGCGTAATCGACACCGCTCGAAGCCGCATACGGCGGCGAATCCCAATCGCCCATCGTCACTTGGCGGGCGATTCCGCCATTGCGCGAAACGACGAAAACGTGCGTGCGTTTGCGGTCGCGCCATTCCGTCCAATGTCTGTAAAGCAATCTTTCGGTAACTTTTGCCTGAACCTTGCTTCCTTCTACTTTTGCATCTTCCGTTTTGTTGCAATCGTCGGATTTACACTCGGGATAGACTTCCGAGTTAAAAGCGATCAGCGTTCCGTCAGGCGACCAGACGGGATTTCCCGCGCCGGTCGAGATTTTCGTGACCTGTTCCTTGTCGTCGCCGTCTTCTTCCATCACCCAGATTTGTCCGCCCGTCGTAAACGCGATGTGTTTTCCGTCGGGCGACCAGCGCGGCGAACTGCTCGATTTCTCGCCGTTCGTCAGTTGTTTCAAATTACTGCCGTCGGGCGAAACGGTATAAATCTGCGTCAGTGTGCGGTTTGCGGCTTTGTCCACAACGCCGATGGTAAATGCGATTTTTTTACCGTCGGGCGACAACTGCGGATCGCCGACACGTTTTACATTAATTAATTCGTTGATATTGAAATTCGGCTGTGCATTGACGAGCGAAACCATCGCCGTCAACAGCAAAAGCGCAAGAAATGTTTTTTTCATATAGTTTTACCGAGAAATAAGATATTGAAAACGCAAATATTATCGCACAGATTATTGGAAGTTTGAATGCAATCGGCTATGATGTTTGAAAAACTTATACAAATTGAAAATGAAAAATAAATTTCTATTTACCGCTATTTTAACGGCACTTTTAAGTGTTCAGATATTTTCCCAGCAAACCGCTCCGACTCCACTTTTGTATTCCGAAAAAACGCTCGAAAATATGGAAAAAATTCAGCGTGCGGGGCTGGCAAGCAATTACGCTTACGACAAAACGGCGTATATGACCAACAACATCGGTGCACGTCTTTCAGGCTCACCGCAAGCCGAACGCGCCGTCGAATATGTTGCCGACGAAATGCGAAAATTGGGGTTGGACGTGCAGTTGCAGAAACTCAGCGTGCCGCATTGGGTTCGCGGCGAGGAAAAAGGCGAACTGGTCGAATTTGAAGGAATGGCGAAGAATTCCACGCAAAGAATCGTTTTGACCACGCTCGGCGGAAGCGTTGCGACCGATGAAAATGGTTTGACTGCCGAGATTATTGTCGTGAGCGGCTTTGACGAATTAAACAAGCTCGGGCGTGAAAAGATCGAAGGAAAGATCGTTCTTTTCAACGTCAAATTCGATCAAACGCTTGCCGAATTGAATCAGGCGGGCGCGGCTTACGGGCAGGTCGGGCAATATCGCGGCGGCGGTGCGGTGGCGGCGGCAAAACTCGGTGCGGTCGCGGTTTTGGTGCGTTCGGCGGGCGGTTCGCAAAATCGCCTGGCGCATACGGGAATGATGCGTTATGCCGACGGCGTGAAACAGATTCCGGCGGCGGCGGTACCTTATGAAGATGCCGAACTGATCGCGCATCTCGCCAAAAACGGGAAAGTGAAAATGAAAATGCTTTTAACGCCGAAAAAGCTTCCCGACATTGTCAGTTACAACGTGATCGCCGATTTGAAGGGAAGCGAAAAGCCGGATGAGATCGTCGTCGTTTCGGGGCATCTCGATTCGTGGGATTTAGGAACGGGCGCGCTTGATGACGCGGTCGGGGTTGCGATGGCGATGCAGGTTCCGTATTTGTTAAAGGAATTGAAGATAAAACCGAAACGCACGATTCGCGTCGTGGCGTTTATGAACGAGGAAAACGGGTTTGTCGGTGCGACGCAATATGCAAAAGAGGCAAATATCGAAAAGCATTTTGCCGCCATCGAAGCGGATTTAGGGGCAAGTCACCCGATCGGTTTCATTTTTGCGGGAAAACGCGAGGCATTACCGTTTTTTGCGCCGATCTCGAAAATCCTGAATTCGCAAGGCGCGGGTCAGATCGACGTGAAGCCGAGCGCGAGTTCGGACATCAGCACTCTGACCGAAAAAGGCGTTCCGTCGTTCGGACCGTGGTTTGACACGCGGACTTATTTTAATTATCACCACACCGCCGCCGATACATTTGATAAGGTCGTGCCGAAGGAACTTGCCGAAAACGCTTCATTGATGGCGGTTTTAGCATACGGATTGGCAAATCTGGAACAACCTTTGCCGCGATAAAACCTATTCATTTATCATTTATCATTTATCATTTATTGATTTTATGGAATTTAATTATAATTCTGAAATCTTGGAAAATAGGTCGGAAAACTATTTTGATGAAAGAAGTTCAAAATTGATTTGTTCAATGATAAATGGTAAATGTTAAATGTATGAACAGACCGCCGCCGTATTTTCCGCAAAATCAGCTTTCGCCGCCGGACGAAAATCGTTATCGTAAATTCAAATTGATCGTAGCATCATTGATTTTACTGTTAATCTTGATTTTGGCAGGCGTAGGAATCGGAATTTATTATCTGATAATTTGGTTAATGAATTAGTTTTCAAAAACAGAAAAGAGCTTGAAAATTCAAGCTCTTTTCCATTTTGCGTTTGTTTGGATTATTAACGGTTTCCTTCGTTTTTCGATTTCAAAGCATTTGCCCTTGCACCTTCGAGCGCAAGCTGTTTGGCTTGCGGAAGAAGTTCGATGGCTTTCTTAAGCTGGTTGTCGTATTCGTTGAAAACCTGAAAAGAGGTCGTCGAACCGTAAGCCGCCGTGACTAATTCGGTTCGCATACTGCGTTCGACAAATTCGCGTTCCTTATCGATTTGCGCGGAAGTAAAGCCGTATTTTTCGATCGCAAATTTCTTGAAATTCTGGTAAAGCGTTTCTGTGATCGGGAAATCGTTGGTTTTGATGTCGTATTCAAAAACGATCGGTTTATCGACTTTATAATCCGCAAAATTCGGATTTCTTCCATACGTCAAATCCAGAACATAAGCAAAGATCGGGTTGTTCAGCTTTTGCTGAAAGCGCAATTTTTCAGACGTGATCGTATCGGGTTTGATCGGCACATCGGGAGCGATTCCGCCGCCGCTGTAGACTTTTCTGCCTGAATCTGTTTTGCTTTCAGCACCTTTCGGCGCGGCTTTATCCTTATTTTCTTCGCTCAAAGTTCCGCCTTTAGTGTAATAATCGTAAAGATTTCCGTCCGAATAATCGCGTTGGATCAAACGTCCGGCGGGCGTTTCGTATTTGGCGATGGTCAAAAGAAGCATTGAGCCGTATTCGAGCACGAACGGATTCTGCACCAGACCTTTACCGAACGTATTTTCGCCGACGATCAGAGCGCGGTCATGATCCTGCAACGCTCCTGCAAGAATCTCCGAAGCCGAAGCCGAATTGCGGTTTACGAGCAAAACGATCGGAACCTCTTCGGGATTCGGATTTTCGGCGCGGTATGTGTCGGCGGTGCCTTCTAATCTGCCTTTTTGCGTAAAGATCGTTTGTCCGCGTCCGAGAAAAGCGTTGGCGACGCGGTAAGCCTGACTGACTAAACCGCCGCCGTTGTTTCTCAGGTCAAGTACTAATTGCTGCATTCCCTGAGCCTTCAGGATTTGCATCGACTGGGCAAATTCGGCGTATGTCGTCTGGTTAAAACCGCCTGTCATCGCGATATAACCGACACCGGGACGAATCATATAAGCTTCGGCGATTGAAGGTTGGGCAACCGCGTCGCGAATGATCTCGACCGTTTCGCGTTTTCCGGTTCCGTATCTTTCAACGACCAGTTTCGCGACCGTTCCGCGTGGTCCGCGCAGAAAATTACGGACTTCGGTAAAGTTTTTGCCGATCATCGAAGTTCCGTTCACTTCTACGATCTTGTCGCCGTAACGCAGTCCCGCGCGGTTGGCAGGTGCATTTTCAAACGTCGCTTTGATATAGGTGGCGAGAACGTTGCCTTTCGCGTCGCTCAGATCGCCGATGGTTGCGCCGATGCCGAAATATTTGGAACTTTGATCGGTGCGGAATTGCTCAAACTCCTTTGCGTCAAAATAATTAGAGTGCGGATCGAGCGTATGAAGCATCGAATCTATCGAAGATTTGAAAAGCTCATTGTAATCGATTTTTTTGCCGCTCACGTGATTGCTTTCGATCAGCGTTAAAGCTTCGGCAACATCCGTTTCGATATTTTCGACCGTGACGACTTTTTTGGTTTCAGCGGGTTTTGAAGTCGAAATCGATTCTTTCGGATTCGATTTTGAAACTGTTTGCGCGAACCCGCCTGTGGTTATGGAAAAAGACAATAAAAGAGCGCAGAAAAGAGTCGAACTTTTTTTCACTACAAAAATCTCCTGGAATTTGACTGCTGAAAATAGAAATTTCCGCAAAAAATGATAACATCTGTTTGAAGAAAAAGCGATACAAATAGTTGCACGGCTAAAACAATAAAAAAGTTTCGGTTTTTCTCAAAAAAAGGAAGAATTTATGCTCAAAATTATCAATTTAATTCTTACGATTACGATTTTGATGATTAGTTTGTCCGCGCAAACCGTGAACAATACGGCTCCGGTGAAGTGGCAGGAATACAAGATAAGCGATCACAAAATTTCGGTCTTGTTTCCGAAACTTCCGGTGTATTTTAATGAAACAAGTTCTTGTGAAGAATTTACGACTCAACACTTCGCCGCATATGCCGAAAGTGCCGCATACAAAATAAAAATTGTCGCAAAGGACAAAAACGCGAATCTCAAAAAATGCAAGTCTGTTACGAAGTTTGATAAGGCATTGTTTGAAGAGGAAATAGAAACCGCCTTAGCGAAGAGTAAAGATTCGGTGAATTCGAGATCGGAACTGAACGGAAACAAAGTTGTAAAGATCAGTAAATATAAGGGAACTATTTGGTTTGTTAACGATTTGAAAAATGATAAGTGGGTCGAAATGGAAACCACGAGCAACGCCTCTTCGAGCGAAATTGAAGAGATGTTTTTCAAATCATTAAAGATCGGTGGTAACTTTCAGGGAATCGAGATCGGTGAAGGTGCGCCAACTACGCTCGGCGATGAAAAATCCGCTGAAAAAGCGTTTGAAAAATTGTCCGTAGATCAGAAAGAAGTTCCGAAAGAGAAATCAAAGACTCCGCTGACCATTGCACTAAAACCGCGGGCAAATTACACGGATGCCGCCAGACAAAACAATATTCAAGGAACAGTTTCGTTAAGAGTTACTTTTTCGTCAAACGGTTCAATCGGCAATGTTGCCGTAGTTTCGGCGTTGCCGTTCGGATTGACCGAAGAGGCAATTACCGCCGTTAGAAAATTAGTGTTTTTGCCTCAACAAAATAACGGTGAAAATGTGACGGTGACGAAAACGGTGCAGTATTCTTTCACGATTTATTAAAAAATGCCGCATTTATTAGAAGTTACAAATTTACAAACGCACTTTCCGACACGCGCCGGAATCGTCAAATCGGTCAACGATGTCAGTTTTTACATCGATGAAGGCGAGCTTTTGGGCTTGGTCGGCGAGTCAGGTTGCGGAAAATCGATCACCGCGCTTTCGATTATGAAGCTCATCGCCGCGCCGGGAAAAATTGTCGGCGGTTCGGTCAAATTCAAGGGTGAAGAACTGACGACGGCGAGCGAGGCACGAATGCGCGAGATTCGCGGCAACGATATTGCGATGATCTTCCAGGACCCGATGACCTCGCTCAATCCAGTCTACACGGTCGGCGAACAGATCGCGGAAGCTCTGCGTCTGCATCGGAAACTGGACAAAAAAGCGGCTTGGCAAGCGGCGATTGATGCGATGCACGAAGTAGCGATTCCCGATCCGTCGCGCCGCGTGAACGATTACCCGCACCAGCTTTCGGGCGGAATGCGCCAGCGCGTGATGATCGCAATGGCTCTTGCCTGTGATCCCGAATTGCTCATCGCCGACGAACCGACGACCGCGCTCGACGTGACGATCCAGGCGCAGATTCTCGAACTTCTCGACGAACTGCGGCAAACGCGCAAGCTCGCGGTTTTGCTCATTACGCACGATTTGGGAGTTGTCGCCGAAGTCGCCGACCGCGTTGCCGTGATGTATACGGGAAAGATCGTCGAAGAATCGCGGGTCGAAGAAATTTTCGAGCTTCCAAAACATCCATACACACGCGGCTTGTTGAGATCGGTTCCGAAACTGACGGCGCACAGCGTCGAAAAGGTCGAAAGACTGCAAACGATCGAAGGCGTTGTGCCGAGCCCGACAAATCTTCCGAACGGCTGTCATTTCGCCCCGCGTTGCGAATCACGTATGGAAATCTGCACTAAACACGAGATTCCGCTTTATAAATTAAAGGACGATGTCAAAGTCCGCTGTGTCTTATACGGCGAAAACGAGGAAACATTGACGGCAAAATCACGAATGTAAAAAACAATTCGGTCAAATTTTGACCTCCAGCCATCAAAAAATGACCGATGAGGTTTGTTGGCGAGCCTCATCGGTCATTTTTGTGTTTTGCAGTTATTTGATCTCGGATTTAAGAATTAAAATCATAAATCTTAAATTCTATCTTTATCTCGTCGTTTGGCTGACCAATTTTCCGTCGATGATCGTGCCGATGCAGTGCGTGACGTATTCAAACGGGTCGCCGTCGTAAAGCGCGATGTCGCCGTCTTTGCCGATGGCGATCGAGCCGATGCGCGAATCCATTCCGATAATTTTCGCCGCGTCGATCGTAATCGTCGCCAAAGCATCGCGTTGCGAAAGTCCGTTTGCCGCCGCAATTGCCGCTTCAAACAAAACGACGCGCGTTTTCGGAACATAGCCTTCATAACTGCTCTGAAGCGCAACGGGAATGCCCGCCGCCTTCAATTTTGAAGCCGTTTCCCACGAAAGACTTTCCGTTTCGCCGTTGGCGCGGAACATCGTCGGGTGAACGATGACGGGAAAGCCCGAAGTCTTGATGTCATCGAGCAAAAGTGGTGCTTCGCTTGCGCCGTCGAGAATTATCTTTAAATTGAATTCCTTCGCAAGCCGCAAAGCCGTCGAAATGTCCTGCGCTTTGTGCGCCGTCACGAGTAAGGGAACTTCGCCCTTGATGACTTTCACCCAAATATCCGATTTCAAATCCTTCGGCGCGTCCGCTTTCTTCGCATTTTCCTGCGCTTTTATCAATTCGGCGCGAAGCATTGCGATCTGCTTGGCACGCGTTCCGGGCGATCTTCCTTGTTGAGCAAGTCCGCCTTGTCCGAGCGTGACCGCGATCATCGCCGTCGGTTTCAGCGCGGCTTCGTCCACGTTTTTGCCGAAGGTTTTGGCGATCATCGTCTGTCCCGAAACCAACGCTTGCGGCGAATGTCCCGTGTGCATCGTCGTCACGCCGAACTGCCGAACCCATTCGATCAGCTTTTCTTCCGCATTGTAAGCGTCGATCGCGCGCAGTTCGGGCTGAATCGGCGCGGAACCGTCAACCGCCATTTGGTCGTGCGGCTGATTTAAATAACCGTTCAGACCGATAACCGTATGCGCGTCGATCAATCCGGGTGTAACGACTTTTGCCGACACGACTTTATAATTTGACGGAATCTTAACCTGCGCCGCCGTTCCGACCGCTTCGATCTTGCCGTTTGCGCCGATTAGGATCACGCCGTTCGTGATGTTTTCGCCCGCCATCGTCCAGATCGTTTCACCCTGCACCGCGATCTGCGCGTTTGCCGTGAGCAGTAAGCAGTAAGCAGTAAGCAGAAAGGAAAGAAAGATAAATACAAATTTAGTTAAAGTTTTTGAGTTTTCCATTTTCCATTTTCCATTTTCCATTTTTAGTTTCCTCCGTCGTCGTCGTGAAAGCAATCGATATGTGCTTCGCGTTCAGTGCCTGCGCCGAAACCGCCGACCTGCGTTAAATAATCGGTCGGATTACTGCGGTCGAAAACCTTTTTGCCTTCGACGTAAGTTTGCAGAACGTGTGTGTAAACGCTCAAAGGATCGCCCGAAAGAACGATAAAATCGGCATCCTTTCCTTGTTCGAGCGAGCCGACACGATCCTGCATATCGAGCATTATCGCGCCCGCCATCGTCAAACCGTAGAGAGCTTTTTCACGCGACATTCCCGCCCGCACCGACAATCCGGCGGAACGAAGCAAAAGACGCGAATCGGTGATGCCGTCGTCAGTGTGAAAACCAACCAATGCGCCCGCTTTTTCGAGTGCCGCACCGTTGATAAAAGAAATGTCCGTCGTTTCGAGCTTGCCGCCGGGCGAATCGATTAAAATTATCGAGGCGGGAACTTTTGCTTTGGCGATTTCATCGGCAACCTTCCACGCTTCGGAAACGTGCTGTAGAACCAACTTAAAGCCGAACTCCTTTTGCAGACGCAGAACCGTCAGAATGTCGTCGTGGCGATGCGTGTGAAAATGGACGACACGCTTGCCGTCCAAAACTTCGGTCAAGGCTTCCATTTGCAGATCGCGCGGCGGCATTTTTGAAGCGTCGCCGCCTGCTTTACGGACTTTCTCGCGGTATTCCTGCGCCTTGATGAAAAGATCGCGGACGAGCGCGGCTGATTTGGCGCGTGTGCCGGGAAAATTTCCGCCGCCTTGCCGAAGCGGGTTCGTGCCGTTGGCAAATTTGATTCCGCCCGCATATTTTCCGTCTTTGTCGAAAATCAACAGATCGTCGATCTTGATCGCGCCGTCGCGCAGTTTCAGATATAAAGTTTGTCCGCTGTTTAAATGTCCCGAACCGGGCATTACATTGACGGTCGTGATTCCGCCCGATTGAGCGCGTTGAAAACCAGATGAACGCGCATTGATGCCGTCGAGCAAACGAACGTCGGGTTGCATCGGCGCAGAACCGTCCGCGCCCGAACCTTCGCCGATGTGACTGTGAGTGTCGACTAAGCCGGGCATAATCGTTCTGCCTTTCAAATCAATGAGTTGAACGTCCGAAGAAAGCCGAACCGTCCGTGCATCGCCGACCGCAGTGATCTTGCCGTTCTGCACCAGCAAAACTCCCTGCTCAATCGGCTGTCCGACGATCGGAATAATTTTGGCGTTAATGTAAGCCGTCGGTCTTTCTTGTCCGAAAACCGAACAGACGAACATCAAAATAGCTAAAAAGCTAAAGATTTTTATTTTCATAGATGTGTTTTCCAAGATAAGAAACTGGATGATGTTTCACTAAATTGCTACGAAACGGCGCGTCTGTCAAGAATTTACGCACGAAATACCCGATAAAAACGAAATAGGAAGATAAATGATCGGAGCATCTGACAGAAACCGTAAATTGCCCTTATGCGAAAAACTAAAAGAGAAATTTTTCTGGCACAATCTTTGTAAGTATTTCAAGCGTATCAATTATTCGGAATATTTTCGGACATTGGGAGAAATTATGAAAAAATTTTTAGTTTTAACTCTGGCATTTATATTTACAGTTACATCTTTTGCACCTGACGCGTTCGGGCAAACGCGACGTAAGAAAAAGAAAAGCACCAAAGGTTTGGCGACAAACATCGCGATCGTCGGGGGAAGCACTGCCGCAGGTGCTTTGCTCGGTCGCGGCAGAAACGGCGCGCTGATCGGGGCAGGCGCGGGTTTACTTTACGCTTCGAGCCGCAAGGGAACCAAACGGCGCGCTTATAATTCAAAATACAGACGCGGCGCAAAGATCGCAGGTGGAACTTTACTCGGTGCAGGAACGGGAGCGGCGATCGGCGGAAAAACCGGAATGTTGATCGGCGGAGCCGCCGGCGCAGGGGCAACATATCTTTATACGCGCAACGGTAAAAAATATTATCGTGCCCGCAATGGTAAGGTATATTCGGTTAGAAGAAGATAAGTTCAGGTGAAATCGAAAAGAAAAGGCGGAAATAATCCGCCTTTTTTATTGTAACGGTAAACTGATGAGAAACGTGATTCCGCCTTTTTCATTGGTCAAAGGTTCGATCTTTCCATTGTGTGCCGTAATAATGCCGTAACAAACCGCCAGACCTAAACCCGTTCCCTGACCGGCAGGTTTGGTTGTGAAAAAAGGATCGAAAATCTTTTTCAAATCCTTATTTTTTATTCCGATCCCGCTGTCGGCAATTTCTATTTGAATTAAATCTTTTTCCAGATAAGTTTTGATTGAAAGTTCGCCGCCGTTCGGCATTGCATCTCTGGAATTTAGAAAAAGATTGAGGAAAACCTGTTGAAGTTGATCGAAATCCGCAAAGATTTGCGGAAGATCGGCTTGAAAGGATTTTTTGATTTCGAGTTTTTGAAAGGATTTGTCGAAACTCGCCAGGCGCAGACTCGTTTCGATGGTTTGATTGATATTGATAAGGCTTTGCGCTGCCGGACGGACTCTCGCAAAATCCATCATATCCTTTGTCACCTGGCTGATGCGTTGAATTTGCGTTGAGATCAGTTTCAGATTTTCCTTTGTGCGGTCGTCGATGTTGTTATTTGATTGCATCATCTGAATCAAAGACGAGATCGAAGCGAGCGGATTGTTTACTTCGTGTGCGACCCCGGCGGCAAGCGTTCCCATCGCGGCGAGCTTTTCCGTGCGAATCAGCTGTTCGTTCAGATTTTTCAGTTGTTCGATGTCCGAAGCCATTTTTCGGCTCATCTCGTTGAACGAATCAGCCAGAAGTCCGATCTCGTCGTTGCTGTCGCGCATTTCGATCTCGGTTCCGTATTTTCCTTTCGTAACCTCGACGGCGGCGAGCGTAATTCTTTGGAGCGGACGCGAAATGATGCGGACGATCAGCAAAACCAGTATCAAATTCGGCACGAGTGCGGAAATCACGCTGAAAACCAGATATTTGCGCCACGCCTCAAAGTTCATTCCTTCACGAAATGCCCAACCGACGATCGGGATTTGAAAAAGCAAAAAGCTGATAATTGCCACGGTTGCGATGCTCAGAGCGACTTTGTAGGAAATCGGGAAAAGCCGAAACTGGCTCAACGCGGTTTGCAGGGAAAAGAGTTTGAAGTTGGAAATCGCGTAAGCATAGATCAAAACGCCGGGAAGCACGAAGATCGCCGAATATGGCAGAAATTCGTAAAGACCGAAATACGGCAAAACGATATTCGCCATAGTTTTTAAAATTCCCGTGATGACCAAAGCCCAGATGATCGCGCCAACCTGTTGTCCTGCTTGTGTTCCACGCAGTTTTCGGTATTTTGCGAACAAGATCGACGCGCCGAAAAAGAAAACAAAGTAAACGTAGATAACGAAAGCGTAGGCAAGCGGCGCGAGGTCGATCACGAATCTTGAGTTTTCAAAACCGACTTTGTGCCATAAAAGCCCGAAAACAGCGGAAGGAATCAGAACCAGACCCGGGGCAAACAAAACGGAAGCCTTTTTGCGGGGTGTGCGTGAATTTTCGGGAAAAACCCACGCGAAAATGACCAGCGCGCATTGCATCAGCAAAGCAATGATAAAGCTCGCTGCCGCCCACCAATCCGAACCGATGTTTTCATCGTGAAAATTCCAGAAAATCAAATCCTTGACCGTCCAGAGTGCGAGAAATGAGATAAATATCGCAAAAGTCTGATGTGCACGGCTTCGCGGATTCGCGACGAAAACATAAAAACCGAGCAAAACCAGCAAAAATAGCGCGAAAAGATGAAGTAGAACGAGCATTTAAAATTCGGTCGAATATCAAAAAGATAGATCAAACAAAGATAGCTTTAACAACTAACCGAATCCTAGTCAATTTTAAATTTGAGATTAACGCCGATAACATTGACATATTTCAAAGCCATTTCGCGGTTTGCCTGAATCAGATAATAGAAATCCGCCGTGAAGGTTTTGTTAAATTTTTTGCTGATGCCCGTCGAAAACTCGTCACGGTTCAATTTATGCACGCGAAAATCGTAAAAAATCTCATCGGCGACAAAGGGGGCGAATAATTCTTTGCCGTCTTTCTTAACGGGAATGGTTATCGTAAGCCTGTTGCGGTAACGGGTCGAATTGGGTCGAAAATGTCTGAAACGGTATTCAAAACGGTTCCGGTCTCTCAGGGAAAAATATTTCCATTTATTTCCGGGCGTAGCGTCGAACCTGATGCGATGCTCATATTCTTTGCCGCCGGTCGGCGGTTGTCCGGCGCGGTAAAAATAACCCGTCGATAAAGTTAAATATTTATTAAGAATGTAATCAAATCCGAATCCGATTCTTTCATCGACCGGTCTTGAGATATTATTACCGGCTCGAAAAGTTCCGTTTATGAGCAAATTAACTTTTTCAACACTTTCGCCTTTCTTGTTTTTCTGTTTTATGAGCGGAATCGTAAGACTCGCATCGCTCCAAAACTCGACATCGTGATCGATGTTTGACGATTGCGATCTGATAGACAAAAACGAACACAATAAGATTGCGAAAATGACTGGAATTTTATTCATTTGAAATTTCTGCCGTAAAATATTTATTACAAAAAAGTGAACAAATTGTTAAGAAAACAGCAGTTTATTTCAAAATCTAACTATAGTCCAAGTATCAGCGAACAAATTGTAAAAACTATTCCGAATGCAATCGGAAGAAAATGTTTCATTTCGATCATTTCACCTTTCTTCAGCAAACGATGAAAGACCGTGAAGACGGGAAGCGCGGCGGCACCGACGGTTCCGCCGATAAATGCACCGAAAAACGCACCGATGATGAAAATGAACATACCGCCTGCTCCGCCCGCCATAATTCCCCAGAGCAAACCGATAAACGGAATGACCAGAATCATTTTCGTCCACGAAAGTTTTTCCGCTTCCTGCACGGTTCGACCGATGAATTTACCCGAAAAATATCCGACTACAGCCGTCACCAGGTTAACAAAAAGTAAAAGTATGAAAATAAAACCTTCGTCGCGATTAACGACACCCGATTCATAGAAACATTTTGCGAAAAAAGTAAATGGCGGAAATAAACCGAGCATAAGTCCGAAATAGGAATAGGTTTTTTTGAAATCGAGCGGGTTTCTCATCATTTCCGCTTCGAGTTTTTCCTGATCGGAACGATATATCGCATTCATCCGGGCGGTTTCGGCGTTTTTTTCCAAAAAATAATTTAATCTTTGGTTGATAAGTTCGTCGCTGCTTTCACTGTTTGAAAAGACATTGAAAGTTGATTGTTTTTGAGCGGTTTGGGTTGGTCGGTTATCCATAAATTTCTCTCCGATTCATTGACGAAAATATTATCCGAAGTTTGCTTTTCAGCCTCACTCAGCTTTTTAATTTCTTTCTGCATCTCGACATCCTGTAAAGTTTGTGTAAGCTCCGAAAGATGTGAATAAAAGTTTTGCGACAAATTGCCTCGCACCTTCAATTCGGCAATTAAATTAAAAAAATCGCTTGCGGCGAGTTTATGATGAAACGAAAGTCGTTTCAGGTTGCGTCTTTGATTGCAAATTGAAGCGATCTCCCAATCTTTATTATTTACGAGCCTGAAAAGTTCGTCTTCGGTTTGATCTGAAAATTCCGAAATATTTTTTAGCTCCAAAGACAAACCGATATAGCGGTCGAGAATTTCACGAATCTCGAAAATAGATGTTTTACGATCAATCCCAGAAATGAAATTTTCGATTTTGCGTTGGAGTAAAGATAGCTTATTTCTTTCTGCCTCCGATTCTTCAAAGAATTCAATATTATCGACGGAAGAATAGTTGGATTTTGAATACTCCCGCAATATTTCAAAGGCAGACGGAATCCAAAAAAGAAAGTTGAGTATCGTTTTCAGCCAAAGCTGTCTTGATTTAAGACGCGTCCGGTTTTGCAGAAAAAAATAAACTGCGAGCGGTGAGCCGAGTGCTAAATAAATAATAATAATTTCCGATAAATTCATCGCGAAAATAAATTGCAAAGTTTATGCCGATGAAACGCAAGTTCCAAAGCTGAAAACGTTCATTGAAAAACGCTGTAATAATCAGTGTTTGAGAAAAAACCGGGAACTTTTAAAGTGCAGGTTTCGTTGAGTGATATTAGCAAAGCGCAAAAAAGAATATGGCTTTTTGCAAACTGCAAAATTTGAAATCACATCAAATTATTTATATATAAAATGTTCGCAAAAAAAATATTTGAGGTCGTCTTTTGATTGGCATTCAAATTGCTGATGTGAAAATCAAGAAATAAATAACTTTTCTTAGGGATATACAAATAAATTAATTCGATCAAGGAGAAATGAAATGATTAATAAGGGAAAAATCAAAATTATCAAGAAAGGTGAGATTCAAACACCCGAACCGACCGTCAAAGTCGAAAAAAATACCAAAAAAGTTGCCGCCCGTGAAATGGTGTCGACCGTAACGAATTGGGTTACTGAATTTCAGCGGAATAAACGTGAAGAAACCAAAATGGCTTTCGAGAAATTGTTTGCACCGCAACCTCAAGTAAGCGAATCCTAATTTATTGCGAGAGTTAATCCTAAGAAAAACAGTTATTTAAGCAGTAAAGTAATCATTAAATTCATACCTGAAGGGACGATCGGAAACGGTTGTCCTTTATATTTTAAATAAAATCAGCGGATAAATCGTTGGAATCCTAGACTTTCAAACAGGATGTTGGCTAAACTGTTTGCGAGGAAAGGAGTATTTATATGCAGGATAAAGTCGCCGTTATAACGGGCGCAAGCAGTGGAATCGGGCGTGCAACCGCACTGATTTTCGCAAAAAACGGAGCAAAAGTCGCCGCGGTTGCCAGAAATGAAAAGGAACTGAATTCGCTCAGGGACGAAGCGAAACAAACAGGCGGATCGATAAAACCTTATCTTTGCGATCTGCGCGAAATAACGCAGGTTGACAGGCTTGTAACTGAAATTGCCGATAATTTCGGTCATATTGACGTTCTGGTAAATGCCGCCGGCATCATTGGAAACGGTTCGATCGAAAACACTTCTCTCGATAATTGGGATAAAATGATGGACATAAATGTTCGTTCCGTCTTTTATTTAATGCAGAAATGCGTCCCTCATTTGGAAAAAGTTCAGGGAAATATCGTAAATGTTTCGAGCGTCACGGGAACGCGCGCCTTTCCGAATGTATTGGCTTATTGCGTTTCAAAAGCGGCAATCGACCAATTGACACGCTGTTCCGCGCTGGAACTTGCACCAAAAGGTGTAAGAGTAAATGCGGTTAATCCGGGCGTTGTTGTGACAAATCTCCACAAACGCGGCGGAATGGCTGAAGCCGATTATGAAAATTTTTTGTTAAATGCCAAAAATACGCATCCGCTCGGACGGGCGGGCGAAGCCGGGGAAATTGCGGATTTGATATTTTTTCTCGCTTCCGATAAAGCTTCGTGGATAACAGGTGCAACTTATGAGATCGACGGCGGACGCGCACAAACCTGTGCAAGATAACGATTAAACATTGAAATTTCAACAACTTCCAAGCACATTTGACGAAAACGGCATCGCATCATCGCGACAGCATTTAGCTTGTTTTGTGATAAATGACAGTGTTTCGATCGATGCGGGAAGTCTGGCAATGGCGGTTTCGGAGGAACAAAAAAACAAGATACGCGACATCGTTCTAACACACGCTCATCTCGATCATATCGCCGGATTGCCGCTGTTTATTGATGATCTTTTCGCAACTTTGACCGAGCCGATCAGAATTCACGGCATCGAAGAAGTCGTGCAATCGTTAGAGAAACATATTTTCAACTGGGAGATTTATCCGCGTTTTTCGGAATTATCGAATTCAAACGGAGCGGTTATGGAATATAAAATCTTCGATCCTTCCGAAAAATTTCACATTTCCGATCTGACTTTTCAGCCGATCAGGGTAAACCATAAAGTGCCTTCGGTCGGTTTTATCGTTTCGGATGAGAATTCGACGATTGCGATCAGCAGCGACACTTCAAAAATGGAGTTGTTCTGGGATGAAGTCAATTCGATCAAAAGTTTGCAGGCGATACTTATCGAATGTGCTTTTCCCGACGAATTAGACGAGCTTGCCAACGCTTCGCATCATTTAACGCCGCGTCTTTTGCAGACGGAGATCGAAAAATGCAGTAATAAACTCTGCCCGGTTTACGTGATAAATATCAAACCGATGTATCGGGAAAAGGTTTTGGCTCAGTTGGAAAATCTGGAAATAAAAAATCTGAATATTTTAGAGGTCGGGAAAATTTATCACTTTTAGAATCAACCCGGTTTTTCCCTTAAAAAATTAATCGGCTCAAATTCATTTTCGAGATGCTCACCCGAAAAATCGTATAAAATCACGCGGTCGTTCGGCAGAACTTCTTTGATCCGGTAAGTTCTTTCTTCACGGCTTCGTCCGGGCATTACCTCAGCGCGAAAAGTAACAAACATCTCCGGGCGTGCCCAGACAAATTTGCGGGGTTCTCGTTTATCTTTCTTATTGCCGAATATTGCCATAGATTAACTTTCCGGATCGTCTTTTTTCTTGTGTTTAGTTTTTCTGTTGGAAGGATGAATTTTACTTTCAGGTTTATTTTGACCGAATTTCTTCGACGGCGGTGCAGTCGGCTTCCGGATCGTTTCAAAAATTGATTTATCTTCCTTCTTTTTTTTACCGCTCATTTGAGGAAAAAGTATAGCAAATCGCAGTGAGTCAAATAAAGTAAAATAAGGTATTAAGTGAATGAAATTTCTTTCTTTATTGACAAAATTTAACAATAAATTCACTATGGTAAAATATTTGGCTTGAGTTCCAAAAAGGATTTTCGGGGGAAATTGATTGAACAGAAGACCAAATAGTTCATACAGATTAGGAAACGGAAGGCGGGTCGAAAGCGGTTATCGCCGTCCTTTCTGGTTGCCTGCCTCGAACTATTATATTCTTGCCGCTTCAGCGACGATTGCATTCTTTTTTCTGATCTGGGGAATCCTGCACGAAGGGAATGAGGAAACTCCCTGGATCGGTGCGGGAATCGGGGCGAGTTTCGTTTTGGGCGGGGCGGTTTTTTTGCGTGAAGTGGTTTTGCGAAAAGCCAGAATTCGATTTTTGATGGAGCAAAGGCAGTTAGACCTGAACATCGATAAGATTCCGCACAATCACAGTTTACCGCGAAATAACAAGATAACTATCGAACAAAATTCGGCAATTATCAAAGAAATCAAGAAAAAATCGGAAGCCGCAAATGTTCTGGGAAATTTATCGGAAGGTCATTATGAAGTATTCGAGATGTGTCAGGAATATCTTTTGATGAATTCCCGCGAATTGCAAAACGTCGGTGTCGGTTCTCCGCGTTTAGCCGCGCTCAGACGCGGAAAAGAGATCGTTGCCGGGCTTCACCGCGTTCATTTACTTAAGTGGGCTGAGATCGAGGCTAAGAGCTTAACGAGAGATGCTAAAAATCACGTTTCGGTCGCCGATAAGATCGAAACGGCTCAAAAGGCTTTAACAATTATTGATTCTGCATTACAATTTTATCCGCAGGAGTTGAATTTACAGGAATCCGAAACGGCTCTCAAGGATTTCATTGCGTCGATCAAAGTTACTCATTGGATCGAACAGGCAGAAAGGTCTGCTTTCAAAGGAAATTATAAACGAGCGATCAGCCATTACCGCGACGCACTTTTTTTTCTCGGGCGGGAAAATGTCAAAAATGAAGAAAAGGATTTGATTGCTGAACATATAAATGAGGAAATAGAAAAGATCAGAGAGCTTGAAAAATTAAAAAAAGGAAGGAAAAAAATCTCAAATAATTCCCCCGATTTGAAGGAAGATTATGATTAGCCAACGCTGTCCCAAATGTCATAGTAACCGAATAAGGAGAGGATATCGTCCCACGCCGATTTGGTCGAAAATTGTATTTCGTTATAACCTGCTCTGCGATTCGTGCAATTGGGAGTTTACGGGTTTTGCCGTTCCGGGAACGGTCACGGTAAAGCCGACAAAAAAACAAAAAAAACGTTCGCATCGCCCTGAATCTGAAAGTGAAATCGAGTCGGAAATGGCGGAAAACCGAAAAGACAGGGTTTCTTCGCAAATTGCTGAAATGGAGCGCGAAAGAGCGGATAAAACTTTTGTTTTGTAATTGAAAGTTTTTAAGATCGATGAATTACCATAATTTTCCGAAAATAGCTCTCATTTTGCTGTTTGCTTTTCAGATTTCCGCAGATGGACAAAATCCGGTAATTCAACCTCTCGAAACACCGCCGCAAACTGAATCAACACAGGAAAGTTTAATCCATTACGGAGATTTGATCGATGTCGATGTGATCGGAAGCGTCGAATACGACTGGCGTGGCACTTTAAATCCCGAAGGATTTCTGAACGGAATGGATTTCATCGACGAACCCGTTTATGCGCTTTGCCGGAGTGAGGCTTTAGTCGCCGAAGATGTTGCAAAAGGCTACGCCAAGCTCTTGAGAAATCCAAAGGTCGTAGTTAAAATTCTCGACATTTCCAATCGCGCTTTATCGGTCCTCGACGGTGCCGTTAAAAAATCACAGCGGTTTCAACTGAAAAGAACGGCAAACTTAAATGAATTGCTGATAATCGGCGGCGGGTTGACCGATAATGCAAGCGGCGAAATACGCATCTTTCGTCCGCAGCGTTTGAGTTGCGCAAATAAAAATGAAGAAAATGTTTCGCAGGTTAATTCCAACGGGGCGGAACGGGAAAAATTCGTAAAAACCAGCAATATCAACGGCTCGACGATATTGAACATCAGAATTTCCGACCTGATCTCAGGAGATAAGGACGCAAATCCGCAAATTATGAGCGGCGATATAATAACCGTTCTCGAAGCGGAACCGATTTATGTCATCGGCGGGGTCAATAATCCGAAACAAATTTCGCTTCGTTCACAATTGACCGTTTCGAGAGCGATCGACAGTGCCGGCGGTGCCTCGAAGGATGCTTTACTGAGTTCGGTCACGATTTTTCGGCGGGTTGACAAGGAAACTAAAATAATCGAGGTCGATCTTGAAAAAGTTAGAAAAGGCGAAAGCGAAGATATTCTGCTCCAAACCTTTGACATTGTCGATGTCGGGCAAAAGGGAAAAGTAAAGAAAAAGTATCCGCCCGTCATAAAATTTAATGATTACACAAAAAATCAAGCATCCAATTTACCCCTGACGATCATCGAGTAGAGTGTAAATATTTGTACAAATTCATATTTTTATTTGTTCCCAAGGCAAAAATTTGGTATCAATATCAATCAGACCTTTTTTAAAGGCAATCTATTAAATTATGGCAGAGAAGAATAAATTGAGCCGCCGCACAGTTGCACTTTTATGGTGTGTGGCGATCGGCGTTGTGATCGGTGTTTTGATCTATTTTGAACAAATCGCGCTTTTGTATGTGATAGCGACCATCAGCATCGTGGCGTTATTGATAATCGTCGGTTTCTCCGATCTGGAAAAGGTCGGGCGTGAAAATATCGAAAATTTCACAGAGTAGTTTAGCTAATTTCGGGTTGTATGCGTAGGTTTTCTGTAATATTAATCATATTGGCATTATCCGGGTATTCCATCACCCTTGCCAACGCCTACGCACCGCAATATTCCGGCGAAAAAACAAACACTGAACTTCATTGGAAAAATCCGGTTATACCGATTTCGTTTTCCAACTCATTAATCAGACAAAATTCAAATATCAAAGCTGAAAGCGATATTTTAGGAGCCATCAAAAGAAGTTTGGAAACTTGGGAAAATGTCGCCGATATAAAATTTGAAGTTTTCTGGACTGATAAGCAGACGGTTTCAGCAAGCGGAAATTCAGGCGACGGCATCAGTTTAGTGACGATTGCCCCGACTTCCGAAAATCTGCTGATGTTCAGCAAGGATTCCGATCAGGTTTCCGCCCGGACGAGAGTTTTCTTTAACAAGAGAGGTTTGATTTCAGAGGCGGACATTGTCTTAAATCCCTATCAACAATTTTCGACTGACGGTTCAATCGGAACGTTCGATTTTGAATCGACGCTGACTCACGAAATCGGTCATTTGCTCGGACTTGAACATTCAAACGTTTTCGGCTCGACGATGCACGAGAACAATGGCAAAAACGGAATTTTTAATTTGCCCGCGTTTGATTCGCGGACGCTGGCGGAAACAGACATTTCAGCTATTCGGGCGATCTACGGCAAAAGCGACTCGTTAAATTGCTGTAGTGTGATCGAAGGCAAATTAACCTTGCCGAACGGGAAGACCGCCAAAAATTTTCAGGTTTGGCTGGAAGATTCCGAAACCGGAAAAGTGATCGCTCAAGCTATCACGAATGCCGACGGATTTTATCAATTGAAGGGTATTTCAAACGGTAAATTTCAGCTTTTTGCACAGGAACTGTTAAATACGAAAAATACGGTTTCCGCCGAAAATCTTGGCAATGTCGAGATTTTGGAGAGTAAACCTCTGCAAGTAAACAAAAAACTTGACGGAATCTCGAAAGCCTTCGATCTGCGCTATATCGGCTTCAATGGTCAGCTTTCGGAGCTTGCCGTTCCGCTTAATGGCGGAAAGTCGTATGTCGTTTATTTAGGTGCGAAAAAACTGAATTTGAAGAATGCGAGAATTGGATTTAATTCTCCTTTTTTGAATATCGTTCCGAACACGACCGTCGAACACGATTTCGGCGAAAACCTTTCCGTCATCAGTTTCGAGGTTCGTGTCGATGGAAAGATTCCTTTCGGCGAATACAGTATTTTCGTAGAATCGGATAAAAAAGTTAAAGAATACATTACAGGTAGTTTAGTAGTCGAACCATTCGTTAATCAGTGGAGTAATTTTGTGTTATCGGAAGACTAAATTGCATAAAATTTTTTTTTATAATCGGTTGCAATTTATTTCTTAATATGCAATATTATGTATGTTCACCTCCCCGGTGAACATTTGGTCACGAGGGGTGAGGACTTGTGACCTAGGGGCGACGGTGTGGGAGACGTCGCCCTATTAATTTTAAAACCGATTATTTGTAAAATTCGGCAGTTCCGAAAAGTGAAAAAAGCGTAAACAACTCTTTCGCAAAAGAGTTGTTTACGCTTTTTGATTTGTTAGAAAAACTACATCTTTCAGGCAGAGTTCAGAATTGACCGTTGTTGTCTGCAACCAGCGACGGGTTCATTTCGAGATAGCAGGAACGACAAAATACGGGGCGACCCTGGGACGGGTAAAAGGGAACGGTCGTTTGCGAATTGCAACGCGCACAGCGAACCGTGACTTCAATTCTTTGTTTAATTCCGGCGGCTTGAGCGGCGGTTATTGCCGCTAATCTTTCATTCTTGGCTTGTTTACATTCTTTACAGCGTTTCGGGGGATTTTGTAAGCCTTTATCGCGGAAAAAAATTTGTTCACCGATTGTCCAGACAAATTCTGTATTACAATCGATACATAAAATCAATTTTTCGGTAAATTCCGCATCATCAGTTAAAGCATTGTTTTTGAAACCTATTTCGGTGTCTGCCATTGCATCACCCTCCTTGAAAATTTCTCGTTACTTCCCAAATTATGAGATTAAGTCAGTCTTGCTCACAATAAAATACATCCAAATCCAGTTTAATCCAGATTCAGGAAAAAGTTAATGGATTGTTGTTAAATTTGAGCGAACTATTTATTCTTGAATTAATAAATTTAAGAATCAATTTTTGAAATTATAACTATTGCTTGAGCCTGTCAAGCTAAGGCGCGAAAAGAATTTAAACTATTCGATTAAAAGAAATAAAAAAATATGAAAGTTTTAGTTGTCGGTTCCGGCGGACGTGAACACGCACTTTGTTTTGCCTTTCAAAAAAGCGGCAAAGTCACTCAAATTTACTGTGCAAACGGCAATGCGGGAATCGGTAAAATCGCGGAATTGGTCGCCATTAAACCGCACGAAATTTTAAAGCTCGCCGATTTTGCCGAGCAAAACCGGATCGATCTGACGTTCGTCGGAGGAGAAACTTCTCTGGCGTTGGGAATCGTCGATGAATTTGAACGGCGCGGCTTGAGAATTTTCGGGGTCAGCCGCCGGGCTGCCGGGCTTGAAGCCTCGAAATCTTTTGCAAAAGATTTTATGGCGCGGCACAAAATCCCGACGGCGGCTTACAAAACCGCTTATTCGACCGTCGAAGCCATTGAAATTCTGGAGGCGGGAGAATTCGGCGGCGAAAATGCACCCGTCGTCGTTAAAGCGGACGGGCTTGCGGCAGGAAAAGGTGTCGTCGTGGCGAAAGACCGTGCGGAAGCGATCGCGGCGATTAACGAACTGGCAAACGTCGTCGGAAAAGAGGCGACTGAGAAAATCGTCCTGGAAGAGTGTCTGTTCGGCAGGGAAGTTTCCCTGATCTTGTTTGCCGACGGTAAAAATTTCGCTCTGATGCCGCCGACGCGCGACCACAAACGCATCGGGGAAGGCGATACGGGCGCGAACACGGGCGGAATGGGCACGATCACGGATGAAAATTTTTTATCCGGCGAACAAACGGCGGCGATCATCGAAGAGATCATTAAACCGACCTTAAAAGGGGCGGAAGGCGAAGGTTTTCCGATCAGGGGAATCATCTTTTTAGGATTGATGATGACTGCAACGGGCGCAAAAGTTCTCGAATACAATATGCGTTTCGGCGATCCTGAAACGCAGAGCATTTTGGTCAGACTGGAAACCGATCTGGTCGAAATCTGCGATGCGGTCATCTCTCAAACGCTCGATAAAACCGGCATAAAATGGAAAAAAGGGAACTCTGCTTGTATTGTTCTGGCTTCCAAAGGTTATCCTGCAAAGGCGCAGACGGGCGACGTGATTTCGGGCATCGGAGAAGCCGAAAAACTCGAAAGCGTAACGATCTTTCACGCCGGAACGGGAAATGATGCGAACGGAGATTTTGTCACCTCGGGCGGACGCGTTCTCGGCATCACGGCGACTGCCGATTCGCTTGAGGAATCCTTGAAACGCGCTTACGAAGCCGTCGGTAAAATCTCGTTTGAAGGAATGCAATATCGCCGCGACATCGGGAAGTAATTTAAAGTTCAAAGTTACACCTTCAGGCGGCGGTTCGCTGAAAAAAGCCGTTTGAAAGCATTATTGTTCAAAGGTTTGCCTGTTTTCCTTGAAAGTCGCGGGCGATTCGTCGGCTCGAAGAAAGGTTCGAGTTTTTGGTGCAGACTTTGATATTCGGGCGGAACTGAATTGGGTTTTCGCGTGTTTGTTGCGCCGATTTGCAAATCGTCGGTTTGCTCGATTTTATCGGCACGAGAAGCGGAAAACAATAGAAACGCATTCCAAAATAAACGCCAAAATGATCGTAAATTTTTTCATAAACAAATCATCAGACCTCTTTTCAGAAAATTGTCCGTGAAACCGAAATCAATAATTTTTCAAACTTTCGAGATATGAATCAAAGTTGCGCTTCATTTCTTCGATCGAATCGCCGCCGAATTTTTCACGCATCGAGTTTGCCAGAACGATCGCCAGCATCGCTTCGCCGATCACGCCAGCCGCCGGAACAGCAGTCACATCGGAACGCTCGAAAGCCGCCGAATCTTCCTGTTTCGTGTCAATATCGACTGAATGGAGGGCTTTTTTCAGCGTGGCGATAGGTTTCAGATAGCCGCGCACGCGCAATTCCTCGCCGTTCGTGATTCCGCCTTCCAATCCGCCGGCGCGGTTCGTCGGGCGATGAAAATCGTCGTCTTTTCGGAAAATCTCGTCGTGCACTTGTGAACCGTATTTCTGCGCGTTTGCGACACCTTCGCCGATCTCGACGGCTTTGACGGCTTGAATCGACATAAAAGCCTGTGCGATGCGCCCGTCCAGCTTTTCATACCACGAAGTATGCGAACCAAGCCCGACGACGACGTTTTTGGCGACGACTTCAAAAATGCCGCCGAGTGTGTCACCGTTCTTTTTGGCTTCGTCAATGTGCCCGATTATTTCGTTTTCGATGGTTTGATCGGCGCAGGCGAGCTGCGAATCAGCCGGAATCGCCGAAATTTCTTCCCAGGTTTTTTGGAGCGGCGTTTTTGGAATTTGTCCGAGTTTGATGACGTGGCTTTTTACTTCGATCTTGAAGTTGGCAAGCAATTGTTTCGCAAACGCGCCGCACGCGACGCGCGCCGCCGTTTCACGTGCGGAAGCGCGTTCGAGAATGTCGCGCAGATCGCGCGTCTGAAATTTTTGTCCACCTGCGAGATCAGCGTGACCGGGACGCGGACGTTTGACGATGCGCGGATTTTTCGGCTGAACTTCGATCTTTTCGCTCGACATTATTTCAGTCCAGTGCACGAAATCGCGGTTCTCAATTGAAACGGCAATCGGCGAACCGAGCGTTTTTCCGTGCCGAACGCCCGATAAAATCTCGCATTTATCGGTTTCGATCTTCATTCGCCCGCCGCGCCCGTAGCCTTGCTGTCTGCGCCAGAGTTCGTGATTTATCTTTTCGATGTCGATTTCCAAACCTGCCGGCAAGCCTTCAATAATAGCGACAAGTGCTTTACCGTGCGATTCTCCGGCGGTGGTAAATTTGAAAAACATTTTCTTTACTTAATTTTGTTCTTGTAATTGTAATTTTCTTTTCTTTCTGAAAACGATCAACCCGATGCTCGCCAAAATCAAAACGCCGCCGAAAAAAGTCTGCGGCGGAAGTTTTTCATTGAGAAAAACCGCGCCGATAACTACTGCTAAAAGCGGCGTAACAAGCGAGATCATCATTGCTTTTGTTGATTCGATTTTACCTAAAAGCCAGTAATAAAACCAAAACGCCAGCACCGTTCCGAAAACGGACAGATAAAGCACCGATAAAACGGCATTTGCCGACCAGTTATGTTTGAGCGGATTTCCCTCGACCGCCAGAGCATAAATAACGATAAAAGGAATTCCGCAAAGCATCTGACAAAACAACAACATCGCCGGATGCAGGGAAGTTCCTTTCGCTTTGACCAGAATCGAAGATTGAGCGGCGGCGTATGCACCGAGAACGATTGCCGCACAACCTGCAAATGCCCAGAAGTCGTTGACTTGAAGCTGTTCCGCAAAAATAATCGCAACCCCGGTAATTCCCAGAAAAACGGCACTGATCTTTAATTTTGTGATCCTTTCGTTCGGCAGGAATATCCACGCCAGCAACAATCCGAAAACCGTGATCGTCGCCTGTAAAACTGCCGCCAAACCTGAAGAAATGTATTGTTCGCTCCAAAAAACACTGCTGTAATTTACCGAAAACTGCAAAATTCCGGTCAATAAAATCAGTTTCCATTCAGCCTTAGTTCTGGGAAATTGGATATTTTGAATTCTGATAACGGCATATAGAATCGCCATTGCAAGTATAAATCTGGCAGCGGCAAACGTCAGGGGCGGTAAATCTTTCAGACCGGTCTTGATAAAGATCCAGGTCGTTCCCCAAATCAGGCTGAGGACAAGCCAAACAATTATTGTCATTTCAGATTTATCATCAAAATTTATATTTTAGCTGACAAATCGAAATAAACAATTCTATGTTTTAATTTTTTTCGTAGAAGCTCAGACAGGTTTCGCCCTGCTTTAAAATACGCCAGCGGCGAAGCGTCAAAACCTCGTCGGGCAATTCGTTTTTGGCGTGATGCTCGGCAATAAAAACACCGTTTTCGTTGAGCAAGGTTGAAGATTCTTCGCCGAAGTCACGCAGGACAAAAGCATATTCGGTTTGATAAGGCGGATCGAAAAAAACTATGTCCCAACCCTCATTATGTTTACGGCTCGTAAAATTTTCGGCGGCAAGACAGACAACTTCGGTTTCATCTTCGGGAACTTTCAGTAAATCCAGATTTTCCTCGATCAAAGCGCACGAACGTTTCGATTTATCGACGAAGGTCGAAAAAAGCGCACCGCGTGAAAGTGCTTCGATGCCGATCGCGCCTGTTCCGGCACACAAATCCAGAAAACGGGTTTGATCGTCGATGCAGGGTGCAAGGATATTAAAAAGTGTTTCGCGCAGACGGTCGGAAGTTGGACGAGTTTTGCTATCCGCCGGACTTTTGATGATTCGCCCACGGTAAATTCCTGAGATTATACGCATTTAGAAAAAACAGAACAAAACTGCCAAGATAAAGAGTGATGGGAGAAAACTTTAACTTGTAAAGCCGTAAATGCCGAAATGCCGAAAATCCTATTTTCTTTCGTAGAAACTTAAAGCGGTTTCGCCCTGGACGATCACGCGCCATCGTTTCAAAACACCGGTCTTTTCGGGAAAGAACATTTCAGAATGATGTTCGATGACCAAAACTCCGCCGGGTTTGATCGCCGTTCCGCGGCTCAGATACGAAAGTATGTCTTCATAGTTCGACTCATACGGCGGATCGAAATAAACCACATCCCAGAAACGTTTGCGTTTATACATCCGTTTCAAAAAAGGAGCCACTTCCATTTCCACCACTTCGCCGTGACCTTCTTTGATCTTGCAGGATTCAAGATTTTTCTTGATAAAACTGCACATTTTCGCAGATCGCTCGACGAAAGTGCTGATCAGGGCTCCGCGTGAAATCGCTTCGATCCCGACCGTTCCCGCGCCCGCGCACAGATCGAGAAATCTGCCCGCACGGATGCGGCGGTAAAGAATTCTGAACATTACTTCACGAATTCGCCTGGCTGTCGGGCGAACTTTCGGAGAAGTGGAACTTGTTAGATACTTTCCTTTATGTTTGCCGTCCGTAACCTGCATATCCGAAACAATTTTTATGGGAACTTCCTTTTTCCAGGGCTTAAAACTTTTACCCTTGGGGGGAAATTTTCTTTTCGGTTGAAATTTATTGTTTGAATAGCCTTTTGAAAAATACTTACCACCCGTTCCTTTACGATAATTATCGCCGCCTCCACGATTATCGCGATTTTCCCTAGAATCACGATTATCGCGGCTTTGATATCTGTCATTACCTTCACGGGGCGGGAATTTTCCTCTCGTATCTCGATTGTCACGGTTTTGAAATCTGTCGCCACCGCCTCCCTCACGGGGTGGATATTTTCCCTGACTGCGATACGGAGTAGTTTCCTTGTCTTTGTCGTAGTATTTTCTCTGGCTAAAGGGTTTTGCTGCTTGTCGTCGGTTTTCCATTTTATTTTTCCTTTGTAATGTGAAGGATTTAAATTGTTAAAAAAAAATAAATCCCTAATCTAAACCAGATTTACAAACCAAAATCAGAATTGAATTAATGGACCAAAAAATTCATATCGAAATTAAGATTTGTCATCTACTCTCAAAATTTAAAGAATAGTTTTGAGTAAACATTCAATAGCAATATAAACAATATTGCCGTGAAATTTCAATCTAAAAATGTAATTTTTTGTAATTAATACCGCGAAAATCACCCGATTCCGGCGAGCCGAAAACGCGAATCGGATTTTGCATATTTGATAAGTGCCGATGTTTCCTGCGTTAAACGCTTATTTATTAAATAAAATTCGGCTTCGCGCCGCGCTTCTTCGAGAATTTCGAGGTCGCGGATAATGTTACCGATCTTAAACGTCTGAACGCCTGATTGACGCGTTCCGAGAATCTCGCCCTGACCGCGAATTTCCAAATCTTTTTCGGCGATTCGGAAACCGTCGGTAGTTTCCTCCATAATTCCCAATCTTTCACGCGCCACGGCGGTTTTTTTATCGCCCGTCAGCAAAACGCAGAAAGACTGTTCCGCGCCGCGCCCGACGCGCCCGCGAAGCTGATGAAGCTGTGATAAACCGAAACGTTCGGCGTGTTCGATAATCATCAAACTCGCGTTCGGAACATCGACACCGACCTCGATGACGGTAGTCGAAACGAGTATTTGATTTTTATTAGCGATAAAATCCTGCATTATCGATTCTTTTTCGGCAGGTTTCATTTTTCCGTGAAGCAAACCGATCTTATATTGCGGAAAGATTTTTTCACAAAGCTCTTCATACATCTTCGTCGCGGCTTTCAAATCCATTTTCTCCGATTCTTCGATCAGAGGATAAACGATATAAACCTGCCGACCGAGTTTTATTTCACGTTCGATGCCTTTATAAACGCCTTCGCGCTTGTCTTCGCCGACGACGACGGTTTTGATCGGCGTTCGTCCCGGCGGAAGCTCGTCGATCACGGAAACGTCAAGGTCGCCGTAAACCGTCATTGCCAAACTGCGCGGAATCGGCGTTGCCGTCATCACCAGAATGTCGGGATTATAGCCGCGTGCACGAAGTTCGGCGCGTTGCAGAACTCCGAAACGATGCTGTTCATCAACGACGGCAAGCCCGAGTTTTTCAAATTCGACCGCTTCCTGGATGAGCGCGTGTGTGCCGATCACGGCGTGAATTTCGCCTTTCGCAATGTCCGCTTGAACTTTGCGTTTTTCGGCGGCACGCAGACTTCCGATCAGCAAATCGACGCGATACGGCGAATTTTCAAAGATTTTTCGGGCATTTCTTGCGTGTTGTTCAGCCAGAATTTCGGTCGGAGCCATCAAAGCGGTTTGATAGCCGTTTTCCATCGCCGCAAACATCGCCAGAAACGCGACGATAGTTTTGCCGCTTCCGACATCACCCTGAACGAGCCGATTCATCGGTGCATCAGATTGCAAATCATCGAAAATGCGGTCGATGACGCGTTGCTGTGCGCCTGTCAGCTTGAAAGGAAGCATTTTTTCGATGCGGTCAAAGGTCGTCGGGCTGAGTTCGATGATAGTTCCTTTCGGTTCCTGTGTTCGTTCGCCGCGTTTGAGTTGAAGCGCGAACGAAACCCAGAAAAATTCTTCAAAGATCAGCCGTTTGTGTGCATTGCTCCGCGCTCTTTCATAATCCGAAATGCGCGATTCTTCGGGCGGAAAATGGATTTCTTTAACGGCTTGAAAGCGCGAAATGAGTTTTTGTCTTTGAATCAGTTCGGGCGGAAGCTTATCGTTGACCGTGTTTGCGTCCAGATTATCGAGCACGGAAAACATAATCTCGCGCAGTCTTTTAGTTTGAAATTGTCCGAGTTTTCGATAGACGGGAACGTGCCGCCCGACGTGAATTGTTGCCAGTCGCGGGTCGAGTTCTTCGTCGTTGAAATCGTCGTCGGAATCGATCTCGATCTCTTCGGAAGGAAGGTTTTTTAATAATCCGAACTCGTTGTAATCGAGTATTTCGGGTAAAATTTCAAGCTCGTCGGGTTTGTTGATTCGCAATGAATAAGTGTTTTTACGCGCATCCCATTCCCATTTTCCGTAAGCGACGAAACGCGTGCCGCGCTCAAATTTTTTCTGCCAGTAATTGACGATGTTGTAAGCCGCTTTGCCGGAAACGAACCACCAAACGACGACGGGTTTGCGGGTGCGTTCGGCATCGCCGCCCGTGATCTCGAAAATAAAAAGCGGCGGAGCCTTCGGACCGCGATTCTTGCCGACTTTGAAACCGCCCGCAACGCGCGCGTAAAGTTCGACCGACGCTTCCAAACCGTCAGAAAGCCCGTCGATCTGGATAAAATTTGAACGGTCTTCGTAACGCATCGGAAAATAGTTCAATAAATCTTCGACCGTTGCATCGGTGAGATCGGTTTTGAAAGAAAAATTGGCGACCGCCATCGCGAGTTTGCGCGCCATCGCTTGCGACAGATTGGCAATTTCGTATTGATTCAGTTCGATGAGCGGAGTATTTAATTGCAGTTTCATCAAGAAAATTATACCGAAAATCTTAAAAATTACGTTTCCAAGCTAAACGGATTGAAATCCGTGTCTTTGTCGAAATAATCTTCGTGTTCGGCTTTTTTCAGATAACCGACGATCAGATATGTGAACGGTGTCGCCAGAACTTCCCACAAAACCTTGATGAAATAATTGCCGATCATCACGCTCACGAGCTGTTGATTTGTCCAGATTCCGTAAAAAGCGATCGGGTAAAATATCAGTGAGTCTGCAATTTCGCCCATAATCGTCGAGCCGATTGTGCGAATCCACAAAAATCTTCCCGAACTGAGCAATTTCATTTTTGCCAACACGAAAGAATTGACAAATTCGCCGAGCCAGAAAGCTGTCAGCGAAGCAAGCACGATACGCGGCGTTTGTCCGAAGATCATCTCGATCGCCATTTGCTTATCGGCGTTCGATTTGAGAGTTTCGGGCAAAACATTGACGGGCAAAGGCAAAGCCGTAACGACAAACGACATCAAGGAGGCGAAGATCAACGCGCCGAAACCTGACCAGATCACTTTCCGCGAACGTGCATAACCGTAAACTTCGGTCAGAATATCGCCGAAAAGATAGCTGATCGGGAAAAATAAAACGCCCGCGCCGTAGATATATTCGCCGTAAAACGGAAGGTTTACGGACGAAACCTTCTGCACGCCGATCAAGTTAGAGCAAAGCAAAACGGCGACGAACGCCGCCATAATCAAATCGTAGTAACGATAATTCCTGTTTGTCTGCAAAATTTTTCTCCGTGATTAATTTCAGTTTGAATTGTATCTAATTTAAATAAAAAAAGGGAAGCAAACTTGCTTAAGGTTTGCTTCCTCTCTAATCAAAGGAGAAAAACTATGAAGTTATGAGATGAAAATTCGTTAGGCTAAATTACTGACGTGCTTCGTCAAACGCGATTTATAACGAGCCGCCGTATTGCGATGAATAATTCCTTTGTTGACCGCTTTATCAATGAGCGAGATCGTCGGGTTTAATAATTCCGTGCTTTGTTCCTTGTCATTGTGCAGTAAAGCCGCACGCAGTTTTTTGATCTGCGTTCTCAGGCGGCTGCGGTTATTTCTGTTCACTGCGGTGCGTTTTTCAGTTTGTCTGATACGCTTTTCGGCTGATTTATGATTTGCCATTAAATATCCTCAATAATTTTCTAACTAAGTGAAATCTTTCTCATTCAGAGAAATTTTAGAGTATAAATTTCCGGGAAAGATTTGTCAAGCGCGGGTAAAATTTATTCAAATTTTGCGGCGACCGAGTGCATTATATCGACGAAAAGAACGATGATCGGCGGATAAAAGACCAGTTCGGGCTTTAAGGTCGGCGAAAATATCGACGGAATCGTCCTGGCAATCGCAAAATCAAAGTAATTTCCGATCAATAGCCCGATTCCGAGGCAAACAAAAGTTCCGATGATGAGAAACGAGATCGCCGCAACCCGCGAATAAGGCTTTTCTTCAGGTTCGTTTCCGTCGAGAATCGAATCGTGCAGAATTTCTTCCTGATAAGTATAACGCTCGAAACCTTCGCGCAGACGGCGGATCAGGTGGATCAAGCCGACGATAAAAAGAGAAACGAAAATGATCTTTCCGATGATCGCCGAATTCGTAAAAAATGCAGGACGGAAAATTGCGACGAAAAGTGTCGAAACGAAGAGTGCGACGGTCGGGAAAATGACTTTTTGCAAAGCCATCGACTCGCGGCGTTCATCGGCGATCATCCGGTCGATGATCTCGTTGTAGCGGCGTTCGTAAACCATCTGCCGCCAGCGGCGGGCGTGCGGATTTTCCGAGGTAAAAACCGAATTTTCGCCGTTCGATGTCGAATATTGAGTTTGGAGCAGTTTTTTGTCGTATTCGGCGCGTTCTTTCGGATTGCCGAGAATCTCGTAAGCTTTGGCGATCTTTGAAAATTCAAGGGCTTTTTCTTCGTCGCCGCCGTTTACGTCGGGATGATGTTTTCGCGCAAGTTTGCGATACGCCGATTTGATCTCGGCGTTTGAAGCCTTCTTGGAAACCTTCAAAATGTCGTAATAATTCAACATTATCAAAAATTTAATTTGTTTTTGGAGAGCCGTAGAGTTGAAGCGCGAAACTCAACACCCGCAAGGCAGTAAAATTATAACATAAGACCATCTTTCCTCAGTAAATAAAATTTCCCGATTTTAACTGGCAGTGCAAAATTAAAAATTTGGAATCGCGTTCAGAGTCCCGCCTTCAGGCGGCAATAACTTAGCGAAAGCCTTCTAAAGAAGGGACTCCGAACTTTGACTGTAAATTAAACGGATCAATTCTCAAGATCGTCGATTTGCAGACTTATCGGATTTGCGCCGGAAATCTTTACCGCGTCGATCAGTTTTGCCACTCTGCCGTAATCGACGCTTTTCGGGGCTTTGATGAAAACCGTTTTTTCGACTCTTTCATCTTCCGAAAGCGAAGCGTTGAGCGCGGCATTTTCCGAATATACTTTGTTTTCCTTTCGTTCCTGAAAAACGGTGCGAAGTCTGGCAACGAGCTTATCCGATTCTTCGACCGTTCCGACTTCGCCGGTGCCGTTCAGTTTCAAAGACGAATCTTTACCGAGCGAAACGACCAGAGCGTGAGAATTATCCTTAACCTGCGCGTTGTCCGTGTCGGGTTCGTGCGGAATTTTGGTTTTGAATCCGGTCGGTTTGAGCGGTGAAACGACCATAAAAATTATCAAAAGAACCAACAGCACATCGATCAAAGGCGTTACGTTTATATTCGGTTTCATCATAATTTTCACATTCCCTAAAGGTTTTTTGAACGCGGATTTGGCGGATAAGGCGGAAATAACCTGATCTGTATAAAATAAATCCGCACTAATTTGCCGAATCTGCCCGATCCGCGTTCAATTTTCAATCATTTACTTAGACACCGTTGATAATATTTAGTTCCCGAAACGCGAAAAAAATCGGCAATTTTCGGTGATGAATTGTAAGACTCTGATTTTAAGTTGAAAAAAATGAGAGAAATACCGCAAAAAGTAGAAAAAAGCGGTGTCTAAAACTTGTCCGAAAAAAAATTCCCGATTAAATTTTATAAAGCAGCAATTCAAAATTCATTCTCCCCCGAATGATTTTGTCGAGTAATGGTAATTGAAACGGACAATCCGATCAGACAGCAAATTGAAACATTGAAGGAGAGTGAAAAAAAATGCCAATTATAGTAGGAATTGACGGGACAGGCGGCGGCGCGGTTCCGACGGCGGCGCGTGACCGCCGATACGACGAAGATTTTAAGAACAGTTTTGTAAAACAGATTTGCAAACCCGCAGACAACACGAAATACTTTCGCGGACCCGTCACCTTCGGCGGCGGCTTGGTCGATGCGATTCAGGGCGGCTACGATTTCGTTATCAATCGCCGCAACATCGTCGGCGACGATATGCCCGTTCTGCTGACGGGCTACAGCCGCGGAGCCGCCGGAGCGGTTTGCGTTGCGAAAAAACTTGCTGACCGAAATATCAAAGTCCGCGCACTGATGCTTTTCGATTGCGTTGACCGACACATTGCGATCGATGCGAGCATTATCCCGCGCAATGTCGAATACGTCTGCCACGTCATCCGCGACCCGCGTTCCGAATCGCGCGAGAGCTTCAGCAACGACGGCTTGAAATATTACCCGCCGACCAATTTTCCCGCCGCTTATATGTTTCTCTGCACGCACGGCGGAATGGGCGGCACGCCGTGGAAAGTCCCGAACGGCGGCAAACCGTCCGATTTTATCGACGAAGGCTTTCCCGACGGAATGACGAAAATAACCTACGCCGAAGACGAAAAAGTTTCCAAAACCGTCTGGAATTTCGTCAAGCCGTTCTTAAAAACGCACGGTTTCATTACCGATTGATCGGTAACAATAAAATCGAAACAACCAAAGCAGAAGCGTGAAATCATTTCACGCTTCTGCTTTTCATTTAAGCAAACGTTATAAAAAGGCGGAAGCGCGACCGCAAGGAAGCGTGTCAAAGGATTAAATATTTGCAAACAAACAATTGAAAACACAACTTAACGATAAAAAATAATATTGCAATAAATATATTTCGTGATAAGATACTCGGAAAAGCGAACCGATAATTTCTGAGATCAATTGAATAAGGTCTGATAAATGGCTCTCGACGATATCAGTAAAACTTCCGAAACGGTTGAAAAGTTCATCCGGGATTTAGCCGAAGCTTTTCGCAAAAAGAGTTGGGTCAAACTCCTTTCGCTCGTCGGCGTGGTCTTTGCGCTTCTGCTCAGTCCGCCTTTGGTCGAATCGGGCTTGGGCTTTTTCGATCTCCGCAAACCTCTCTGGTATTCGTCAATCGTTTGGTTGAGCGTCACGGCATCGTTTTTCGCGGCGGCATTTCTGGTCGCGGTATTTACCAAAGAAAAAAAGACGATCCCGCCTGCTCCGGCAACCTCGATCATCAAGGGTTTGCTTGCCTACACCGACAGCAAGGAAGATTCCGAATGGTTTGCAAGGCTCCAACGCGGGAACATTTTGCAGGACTGTCTGCGGTTTTGCGAAGATAAAGAACTCGCCTTCGGCATTTTGAGCGGCGAATCGGGAACGGGAAAGACCTCTTTTCTGCAAGCGGGTTTGCTTTTGAACCTGAAAAATCACGGCATCAATCCGGTCTATGTCAAATTTACCGACAGCGCGCCGCTCGATTCGGTTCGACAATCGCTCAACGGTTTTGCCGACGACGTGCCGAACGCCGAAAACGAAACGTCGTTGCTCGAACTTCTCCGCGCCGCCGTCAAAAAGGACGAACGCCCGCTGGTTTTGATCTTCGACCAGTTCGAGCAGTTTTTCGCGCATCGCAAGACCAAAGCGAGGCGCAAGGATTTCATCGCGCAGATGAGCGAATGGTATCGGAAACGCAAAACTTTGCCCGTCACGATTCTGATCTCCGTCAGGAACGATTTCGTTGACCATCTGCGCGATTTTCAATCTGAAATGGATTACACGCTGACGCTTCCGAATTATCTCTCGATCAAAAAATTCGAGCCTGACGAAGCCGCCAAAGTCATCAGCGTGATCGCCGAAGAAGCGAAGATCGAAATAGACGAAGCGTTCGTCAAGGAACTGACCAGATTCGAGCTTGCCGACCGCGAAGACGGCACGATTTCGCCGATCGATATTCAGATTCTCTCGTGGATGCTCGACGGTCAGCGGACTTCGGACGAACGCGCCTTTAACCGCAAAGCTTTTCAAAAGCTCGGCGGAGTCGAGGGCTTGCTCGAACGCTTTCTGAACCGCGCCCTGAGCATCCGCGAAACCGAATCGCGCCGCCAATCCGCCGCCAAGGTTTTGCTCGCCCTGACCGACGGCATCGTGCGCGCCGGGGCTTTGCCCTTAACAGACATCAAGGAGAAATTAAAAGGCGTGCTTCCCGAAACCGACATCGAGGAAGCCGTCGATTGGCTTTCGCGGAGCGACGTGCGGCTTGTCACACAGTTTCAGGACAAAAACGACACGCTTTACGAGATCGCGCACGAAAAGCTCATTCCGCCGCTACGCCGTCTTGCGTCGAAGGAATTGTCCGACGTGGAAAAAGCCCAACAGCTCATCGACCGCCGCTACAACGAATGGATCGGTAACGACCGCGTGAGCCGTTATCTGCTGACCTCAAGAGAATGGTTTCAGATCAAAAGAAATCAAAAGATAATTTCGCTAAATGCGCAAAAGACCGCATTTATCGGCTTGAGCAAACGCCGTCTGCTGAAATGGCAATTGAGTTTGTCCGCTCTGGCAATCGTCATTCTTTCCGTTTACGGTTTTGCAAGGTGGCAGGAAAACAAAGCCGAGACGCAGATCAGCTACGTTACCCAAAGACTGGACGATATTTTGGTCAGAAATAAGGATGTAAACGTCACGCTGAACTCTCTTTATTTATTACCTTTTTTGGAAAATGAAAAGGACGGCGAGTTGGCGCAAACCATCTATGACCGTTCGAGTTTTTACTCTTTCCCTTTGGAAAAGATGTCGCCGGCTGAGTTTGGAAGACGATTGGTTTACGTCACCGAAATTAGTTCAAAATTATCCAAACCTCAGACGGGACAAAAGCTTCTGGATGGGAACAGATATTCAGCACCTGCCGATTCAGACAAAGTGCGGTGGAGTGTTGATCTTGCCCAAAGTCATCTTAATTTATCCGATACCGAAAAGGCTTTATTAACTCTTAATGATGCTCTGAAAGACAATGAAACGGCAGGGTCGGGCGACGAGTATATGGATTTGCTCTCAGCCGCCGATCTTTACCTGCGCTTGTCCAAACCCGAAAGAGCGGAAAGCATTTTGAAAGCCAACGAAAACAATCAAAACCTTGGTGTTTATGACGACAGACGCACGTCGGTTTCTCAGGCGCGAATTTATGCCAAAATTAACAAACCTGAAAAGGCATTGGAATTACTCGGGCAATACGAACGGCTTAAAACCGACGACACTGACATTTTCACATACATTGAACTCGCCGAAATTTATAAAGATTTGCAAAAACCTGAAAACGCGGCGGAAGTATTGAAAAAACTGATCCGGGATGATGTGTTTTCCAAAATGCCCGGCTCAATTTCTCAATCGATGTTTATTCTCCAAGCGGCGGTTACGGCAAATACGAAGCTGTTCGGCGGAGAAAATTCGGCAAAGATTCTCGAATCGCTAATAGCGGAAAGTGAAAGTTTGAGTGCGGAGCAAAAAAACAAGCTCTTTTTGATGACGGCAAGAGTTTATTTGGAACTGTCGCAAAAGGAAAAGGCACTTGCCGTGCTGGAAAAAAGTTCGGTAAACACTTTGCAGAAAGGCGAATCGGTCGGACTTGTGCTGTTTGCGGCTGAATTATACATAGATTTAGCCGAATCGTCGAAAGCCGACAAGCTTCTCGACAAACTGAAAAATTCGCAAGCCGACAAGGTTTATCTCGCCTATCTTTATGCCCGTCTGAACGAATGGCAGAAAGCCCGCCAATCAGCCGAACGCGTAACCGATGAAAGAGCCGTCCTCGCCTTGTCGCTGATCTATATCGTTTACAAAGATTCGCAAAACGGCACGAAAAACTACGAATTAATTCGCTATTACGACTACGGTTCATTATTTAACAAATTATATTACGAACCGGATGTAAATGATCCGGCTTGAAAAGATTTTACGAGGGGGAAGTAGAAATTTGAAAAGAAAACAAAAATAAATAAAAGGAGAAAATAAAATTATGTCAACAACTTTGGATATGGAATTTTTGGAAACCTGCCGCCGGCATTTTGATATTTTTAAGAATGAAGCACGCTGGAATCATTCAAACCCGCGTTTGTCGATCGCGCGGCTCGAAGCGAAATTTAACAGCGGTTTTCCGATCGCCAACAAGATTTCCGAAGAGCTTGCGCCTTACCAGATCGAGGTCAATCAGCGGCAGGAACTTTATGCGCGGATAGATACGTGGGCACGAAGTGCGCGGCGTTATCTCAAATCGAGCGGTGCGACGCAAAGAGAGATCGACGATGCCAATGTCATCTTCAACGCCTTGCTCGGTCAAAAAACAAAAGCCAAACCGCCGCAAAATACCGAAGGAAGCGCGGGAAATGCCGCCGCATCGCACGAAAAACTCCAACTCAGCTACGCCGCCAAGCTTGCCAATCTGCAAGCCGCCCGCGCTTTTTTAGCCAATGTTACGGCTTTTACGCCGAATGAAGAACACTTGAAATTAACCGCGCTCGACGCTTTCATTGCCGAATGCACCGCCGCCAACGAAGCCGTCAGTGCAAAATTCGTCCCGCTCAACGACGCTTGGAACGAACGCGACGAAGTTCTATATACGAACGAAGATTCGATTCTCAACGATTTCCGTCTGGCAAAGGAATATTACAAATCGCTCTACAACGCAAAAGACCCGCAATACAAAGCCATTACCGCCAAAAATATGAAGCTCACCGACAACAGCCGCAACAGCCGTTGAGCTTGCAGAAAAAGGGCGTTTTGAGCCGCTCGATTAAAATCGCTCAAAACGCCTTTATCTTTTCCGGATTGAAATTAACTGCGGTATCTACTGCGAAAAACGAGTTGGGCAATGATGCTGGCGACCGCCTGTAACAGCAAAAAGAAGAGAATAAAGAAAGCTACTGCCATCGCCCCGAGACCGCACATTTCTTCGGATTTTTCGGGCACGAAAATTATCGTCAGCAAACTGAACGTCGCAAGCATCGTGATCGCAAACCCGACGAAATAAGCCGCCCGCGGAAACTTTTTCATCCGAAAATGAACCAGAATACCGAGTATCTGCGGTATCGCCATCAAAAGAAAGAAGCATACAACTCTTAAGACCGCAACAAAATCCATCTGAAAATCCTCCGATGCAATGGATCGATATTACGCTCCAAAGGGCAAAAAGTCCAGACTTTTTTTACCGGCGATCAGTGAACGGTTATTGCGAACGGCTTTCTTTCCTCTTGAAAAACGTCAGTTCGAGATCAGGAATTTTTAGAAACCATCTCATAAATAATTTTTAAGCGTTCAGAGTCCCTTCTTTAGAAGGCTTTTCGCTGAGTATTTGCCGCCTCAAGGCGGGACTCTCAACCCGCTCCAATAATTTATGAGATAAATTCCGGAAAATTACATTCGATCCTGCCCGCGAAATACGCGCAGATCGTTGATCCGAAATTGTAAAATCCGGGTTTATTACTTTCTTTTTTTTCGTGTCTTTCGCGTCATTCGCGGGCAAATTTTCCTGATTCCGGACTGACATTAAAAGGCAATTTTCTTTTACAACTAAGCGTTATTCATATACAAGTAAGCAACTTTCTCATACAGGTAGGCAACTTTCTTATACAAGTAGGCAATCTTTTTATACAACCAACCGACTTTCTCACACAACCAGACGACCTTTTTATACAAGTAAGCGGCTTTCTCATACAACCAGGCAGTTTTCTTATACAACCGACCGGCTTTCTTATACAAGTAAGCAACTTTCTTATACAACCTTGCGTTCTTCACGGAAGACAAAAGGCGTTTCCTTTGCAGAAAACGACCGTCTTTATTGATGTTTATTGATTTATTGGTTTGAAATGCAATTTCAAATACCGAACGGAGAATTTCATCAAAAAATCATTCGTAATTCGTAATTTGAAATTCGTAATTGACCTAATACGCTTTCGCAAACACGACCCGTTTCGCGGAATCCTTGCCCGAATAGACGCATTTTCCCGCCTCTTCCGCGCTGTTGAAGGGAATACAGCGAATCGTCGCTTTCGTTTCGTTCTTGATCGCTTCCTCGGTTTCGGCGGTGCCGTCCCAATGCGCGAGAATAAAGCCGCCTTTTTCGACCTGCGCCTTGAAATCGTCCCACGTATCGACCGTGAACGTGTTTTCTTCGCGGAATTTGAGGGCTTTGTCGTAAATATTCTCCTGAATTTCGTCCAAAAGGCTCTCGACATAATCCGCGATGCCTGCGAGCGGTTTCGATTCCTTCGTCAAAGTGTCGCGCCGCGCAACTTCGACCGTTCCGTTCTCCAAATCACGCATTCCCAAGCCCAACCGAACGGGCACGCCCTTGAGTTCATACTCCGCAAACTTCCACCCCGAACGCTGTTTGTCGTCGTCGTCATACTTGACCGAAATCCCTTTCGCCTTCAACGCCTCGAACACGGGATTGACCGCTTCCGTAATCTTCGCAAGGTCTTCCTCGCCTTTGTAAATGGGAACGATCACGACCTGTATCGGCGCGAGCTTCGGCGGCAGAACCAAACCGTTGTCGTCCGAATGAGCCATAATCAACGCGCCCATCAAACGCGTCGAAACGCCCCACGAAGTCGCCCACGCATATTCGAGCTGACCTTCCTTGTTGGTAAATTTCACGTCGAAAGACTTCGCAAAATTCTGCCCCAAGAAGTGCGAAGTGCCCGATTGTAACGCTTTTCCATCCTGCATCAGGGCTTCGATGCACAAAGTATCTTCCGCACCCGCAAAGCGTTCGCTCGCCGTCTTCACGCCCTGAATCACGGGCATCGACATCCATTTTTCGGCAAACTCGGCGTAGATTTCAAGGATTTTATTCGTTTCCTCGATCGCTTCCTGCTTCGTCGCGTGAGCAGTGTGACCTTCCTGCCACAAAAATTCGGCAGTCCGGAGGAAAATCCGCGTCCGCATCTCCCAACGCACGACGTTTGCCCATTGATTTATCAAAATCGGAAGATCGCGCCACGATTGAATCCAGCCTTTATAAGTGTTCCAGATGACGGTTTCCGAAGTCGGACGCACGATCAGTTCTTCTTCGAGCTTGGCGTTCGGATCGACGACCAAACCCTTGCCGTCGGGGTTCGCCTTCAAACGGTAATGCGTGATAACGGCGCATTCCTTGGCAAATCCTTCGGCGTGTTCCTCTTCCTTTTCGAGAAAAGATTTCGGAACGAAGAGCGGGAAATACGCGTTGACGTGTCCCGACGCTTTGAACATATCATCGAGCGCGCGCTGCATCTTTTCCCAGATCGCATAGCCGTAGGGTTTGATGACCATACAGCCGCGCACCGCCGAATTTTCCGCCAGATCGGCGCGTTTGACGATCTCGTTATACCATTCCGAATAATTTTCGCTTCTCTTGGGTAATCCTTTACTCATAATTCAAAAGGGAAATCATAAAGCAATTTTTCTTAACACTCAATTCAGTAAAATTGCTTTTTAATTATTAACCGCTATATTCTTGATATGTTAACTTAAATTTTTATGAAAGACTTCAGCTTGAATTTTCAAGACACCGAAACCGCTTTTGCCGACAAAACAAACTCGGAGCTCAAGGAAAAATACAGACTCTTCAAATTTATGAACTCGCCTTTCCTGAGCGAGATCGGAACGAACGCCGCAAAATTCGCCTTGAGCCTCGGTCTGCCCGTTAAAGGACTCATCAAAAACACCATCTACGAACAATTCTGCGGCGGCGAAACCATCGAAGAATGCGAGCAAACCATCAACAAACTCGGCAGATCGCACATCGGCACGATCCTCGATTATTCGGTCGAGGGCAAAACCACCGAAGAGGATTTTGAAGCCGCGACCAACGAAATTCTCAAAAACGTCGAACGCGCCAAGAATGACGAAAATATTCCCTTCGCAGTTTTCAAAGTAACCGGCATCGCGCCCCTCGGAACGCTCGAAAAAGTCAGCAGCGGCATCGAATTGCAGGAAAAAACGAAGTGGAAATGGGAACGCATCACCTGCCGCGTCGAAAAGATATGCGAACGCGCACACGCGGTCGGTCAGCCGATCTTTATCGATGCCGAAGAAACGTGGATTCAAACGGCGATCGATAAACTGGCGATCGAAATGATGAGAAAATTCAATCGCGAAAAACACCTTGTTTACAATACGATTCAGCTTTACCGCACCGACGGTTTGCAGATGCTCAAGGATTTCCACGAAATCGCGAAACGTGAAGGCTTTTTATACTCGGTCAAGCTCGTGCGCGGTGCATATATGGAAAAGGAACGTGAACGCGCTGAAGAAAAAGGCTACCCGTCGCCGATTCAGCCCGACAAGCAATCGACCGACCGCGATTACGATCTCGCAATCGATTATTGTTTGGAAAATATCGACACGATCGCTTTCGTCGCCGGCACGCACAACGAAAAAAGCACCAAACTTTTAGCTGAAAAACTCGATAAAAAAGGAATTCCGCACGATCACCAGAACGTCAATTTCTCACAGCTTTACGGAATGAGCGACAATCTTTCCTATGTTCTTGCAAAATACGATTACAACGTTTCAAAATATGTTCCATACGGACCCGTGAAAGATGCCGTCCCGTATCTCATCCGCCGCGCCAACGAAAATACATCCGTCGCAGGACAAGTCAGCCGTGAATTAGACTTGATAAAAAAGGAATTGGAACGACGACACCTCTAGGCATTTATCATTCATCATTTATCATTGAACATTTGTTGCTGCCCATGCGTAAATTTCATTGTGTTAAAATCGAAATCTGCATTAATCGATAAATGATAAATGTTCACTGATAAATGCCTATGTTTTGCCCGAATTGCGGAAAATCTGACCAACAAGTAAAAACCTTTTGCCGTCAATGCGGCACATTTCTGCCTGATTTCGACAAAGTCAAAAGAGAAAACACGCCCGAACAGCATTTGCTCGCCAACACGGTCTTGAACGTGATGACCGCCGTCGGAAGTCTGGCGTTGGCGATCACGCTTTACGCGATGTATCTCGGAAAGGACGGAACGCCCGTGATTATTTACATTACGGCAGGCTTTTTGACGGCGGTTTTCTTCTGGCAAGCGCAAATCTTCGTGCGTCTGCGTTTGATGAAAAAGCAATTGCCGCAGAGATTGACGCAAACGAAGGATGAAACGGGAAAAGTTCTGCAATTCGAGAGCGTAAAGACGAAAGAATTGTTAAAGGAAGCCGATTTCAGCGACCAAATTCCGTCATCCGTGACCGAATATACGACCAAAAATCTCGATAAAATCCCGAAAAAGTAAAATTTGTTCGACCAAATGCGATTTTGAACCGTCATAAATTACGGGCTGGTAATTTTTCAAAATAGAAGGAGTATTTTAGTTATGAGAAAAGTTATCAAAAATGCAGTGATCGCTACGGCGATGTTATTTTCGGTTTTTATGTTGGCGGACAATGCCAATGCACAGGGACGCAGAAATGCTTATACCAAAGCGAGTGTTGACAGGATCATTCGCAACGTTGAAAACAGAGTCGATGTTTTCGTCCGACAGTTTGACCGCTCTTTGGATAACAGCCGTTTGGACGACAGACGGCGCGAAGACGTTTTGAACCGTAAGGCGCGAAATCTGGAATCGGCGACCGACGAATTAAGACGCGATTTCGATCGTCGGGATCGTTGGATCGAGAACAAGGACGAAGTAAGACGCTGTTTGAATGTTGCGGCTGACATCAACGTTGCGATGCGAAACAATCGTTTTAATCGAAACATCGAAAACAATTGGCGCAACGTCGTCTTTGAACTGAACACGCTTGCGAGAGTTTATAATCTCCCGACCATCGGTTCGGGCGTTTACAGGTAAAAACAAAACCTATTCAAATAATTTTCCAAAAAGATGAGGTTGAAAAGCCTCATCTTTTTTTATTTATCTTAATCCCAACATCAAACGAATAGATCGGTCGGTGATTTCGGAGTTTTCATCTTTTTCCCAATCTTCCAGCGGTTTTAATTCGGTTTCGGTAAGCGGGACATTTTTCATACGCGCCGTTTGCGTCGAGAGAAAAGCGCGGTTCGTGAGCGCGACGTGCGGGACGGAAACCGTCAAACTTTGCGGATTTTCCAGAGCGGCATCGGCAAATTCGATGTCGGGAAAAAGCTCGTTGTAAGCCGTCAGATGAAAGACGCTTTCGCCGTCCTGTTCGCCGATCCCGAGAATCCGTAAAAGCCCGTAACCGCTTTCTATCTGGAAAATTAAAAAATCACCTGCCTGAAAATTCTGCGACATAATATTTAAAGATTAACACAGAGGCATACAAGAGAAAATGTGCTAGAATAGGCGCGAAACTTTAATTTAAACGGAGAATTAAGAATCTATGGAACCCGCAACCATCGCTTCGATCGCTTCAGCCGCCGTCGGCGCACTCGTTCCTTTGCTGAGTAAAGGCGCGGAAAAGCTTGTCGAAAAAGGCACCGAAGAAGCCTACACCAAACGCGCCGAGATTTGGAACAAAGTCAAAGGTTTATTTGCCGAAGACGATCTGACGACGCTTAATTTATTTGAAAACGATCCCGAAAATGCCGCCACGCAGGGCGAATTGCGCGGCGAACTCAAACATTTGCTGAAAGCGAATCCCGAAATCGCCGAACAATTGGACGAATTACTGAAGCAATTGCCGAAAGAGAACGCGAAAAATAATACGCTGTATATCAAGGGAAATAACATTAACGCATTTCAGGACATTTCAGACAGTAAGATCACGATCAAAAAATAAAATGTTTTGATAATAGACGGAAATTTCAGTTTAACTTTTCCAAAGTTATGCACAATGAAATAAATATTGACGGCTTTCTTAACAACACCTTTCAAAACATCGAGAATTCAAATATCGAAGTTACGCAGATTCTCGTCAAATCGTTTGAATACAACGACCTGCTCGACAAGATAAGGACAAGACAAAAACTCTTTGACCGAACGCCCGAAAATGAAACGGAAGAACGCCTGCAACTGAGCGCGGAAATCAATCAATTAAAGAAAACCTTTAAACAATTCAAACGCGACGTAACCGCACTGGCGGAAACCTTCAACAAACTCGAAATAAACACCGACCGTTTGCGTCGTGCCAAGGAATATTTTGACAAAGGCGAAATCGGCGAAGCCCGCGCCGTCCTCAAAACCGAACTCGAACAGATGCAGGACGAACAAACGCATCTCTTAAAACAGAGGGAACAATACGAAACGGAAGTTCTGCCCAACCTGATAAACAACTCCGAAGAATTTTATCTGTTAGCAATGGCAACCCAAGCCGATTACGAAAACCCGAACCGCTTTGAGGATACTTGCAGATATTTTGAAGATTCGATCAAAAGCCATCCGACAAAATTTAATGTATTCAATTACGCAAAGTTTCTGCAAGAACATAATTTTTTCGACAAAGCCTCCGAGTTTTATTCAACCTTCCTTAAATCATTCTCAAATGAAATTCAGGAAGACGAATATGCCGTGACCTTAAACAATCTGGCTGTTCTGCATCGAAATCAAAACCGCTATGACGAAGCCTTGCGTGAATATGAAGAGTCTTTGGCAATCAGACAGAAGTTGGCGGAAACGAATCCGCAGACCTTTTTGCCTTTTGTTGCCACGACCTTGAACAATCTGGCTATTTTGCATTCCGATCAAAACCGCTATGAAGAAGCCTTGACCGAATATGAAGAAGCGTTGACAATCTATCGCAAGTTGGCGGAAACGAATCCGCAGACCTTTTTGCCTTTTGTTGCCACGACCTTGAACAATCTGGCTGTTTTGCATCGAAATCAAAACCGCTATGACGAAGCCTTGACCGAATATGAAGAAGCCTTGACGATCTACCGCAAGTTGGCGGAAACGAATCCGCAGACCTTTTTGCCTGATGTGGCGATGACCCTGAACAATCTGGCTCTTTTGCATTCCAATCAAAACCGCTATGACGAAGCCTTGACCGAATATGAAGAAGCCTTGACGATCAGACGCAAGTTGGCGGAAACGAATCCGCAGACCTTTTTGCCTGATGTGGCGATGACCTTGAACAATCTGGCTATTTTGCATTCCGATCAAAACCGCTATGACGAAGCCTTGACCGAATATGAAGAAGCCTTGGCGATCAGACGCAAGTTGGCGGAAACGAATCCGCAAACCTTTTTGCCTTTTGTTGCCACGACCTTGAACAATCTGGCTGTTTTGCATGCCGACCAAAACCGTTATGACGAAGCCTTGACCGAATATGAAGAAGCCTTGGCGATCAGACGCAAGTTGGCGGAAACGAATCCGCAGACCTTTTTGCCTTTTGTTGCCACGACCTTGAACAATCTGGCTATTTGGTTTGCGGAACAAAAAGAATTCGATAAAGCATCAGCTAAATTTGAAGAATCGACAAATATTTACCGCGAACTGGCGATTAACAATTTTCAGTCTTATTTTCCGTTCCTTGCACGTAATCTCAAGAATCTTGCCTTGTTCTATCAAGATTTTATTCCTGAACGTGAGGTTTCCATCGAATATGCGATTCAAGTAATTATTATTCTTTTGCCATATGTAGAAAATGTTCCGTTTACCCAAGAATATTTTCAAGGAGCATTGAATGTTTTAAGAAATTGGAATTTGAGCAATGAGGAAATTTCGCAGATGATCGCGGAAAGGATGGAGGGAAATGAGTAAATCGTTCCGCGTTCGGATTATTTATGCGCCAATGCAATCGTAAAAACTCCCCTCCTTTTTTAAGGAGGAGTGGACGCGCTTCGCGGACGGGGTGGTTCTCTTTCAAGTTTAATCAATCGAATCCGAACGTTTAACAACCACCCCGTCGCTTCGCGCCACCCCTCCTTCAAAAGGATGGGTGCTTTTTTTGTTTAATCCGAATTTTAGTGAATGATTGGGCGAAAATTCAAAAAATATCTTGTATTTTCATTGCTTGGCGATGAATTTATTAAATTTGCTCGTGTGCGGGCGGGTTTTCTTCGATGATTTTCAGAAAATAAAGAGTATTTCGGAAAATTAAAAGACTATTTTGGGAAAAGAAAAGAGTGTTTCAGAAAAAATAAAGAGTGTTTTAAAAAAAGAAGCCTTTATTTTTTCCAAAATAGTCTTTATTCAGACTGAAATACTCTTTATTTTTTCCAAAATACTCTTTATTTGAAATGAAATAGTCTTTATTTTTTTCAAAATAGTCTTTATTTTTTCCGAAATACTCTTTATTTCGTTTGAAATAAAGACATCTTTAAAAAAAATAAAGGCTTCTCGGACAAAAGAAAAGAGCAATCTGACAAAAATAAAGACCAATTCGGAACAAATAAAGGCTTCTTTTATAAATAAAAAGACAATCTTGACGGAAAATATATTTTATTTCAAAAAAAATCGCAAAATATTTATTTGTTAAACGTCATAATTATCCAACAAAAAGCTCAATTTGAGTGATTAATAAATAAATTTAACGAAAGGAGAATAGAAAATATTATGGCTAAATTGAAAGGTCTGGCTAAATTGGAAGAAACGGAAAGCGGTTGGGAAACGAATGCCCCGGGTGATAAGTTTTTCGATCATACGTTGGTGCAGTATAAGGCGGAAGTTCAGCTTTCGCGTGATGCCGAGGCGGAAGTTTTACAGAAAAAACAAGAGTTTGAGGCGGCGAAAAACAAATTCAAGGACGTTACTAAACGAAACCTGAAATTGGAACAAAACATCGCCAAAGCCATCGCGGGCGATCCGCGTTACGGCGATGACAGCGCGCTTTACGAATCGACGGGCAGAGTCCGCAAGTCGGAAAGACAGACGGGATTGACGCGAAAAAAGAAAAACGGCGGCAACACCGAGTAAATAAAGAAAAGACGAGGACGAAAAGCCTCGTCTTTTTGATTTTAAGAAGCATTTGTCGGATAGTTTGAATAGAAAAAGATATGAACAACGAATTAAATTATCAGGCAATGCTCGAAATTGCCGTCGAAGAAGCGAAACTCGGACTGAGTGAAGGCGGAATCCCGATCGGGGCGGCTTTGTTCGACCGCAACGGAAATCTTTTAGGACGCGGACATAACCGCCGGATTCAGGAAAACGACCCGTCGGTTCACGGCGAAACCGACGCTTTCCGGAAAGCGGGCAGACAACGTTCGTATAAAGACAAGATTATGGTCACGACGCTTGCGCCGTGCTGGTATTGTTCGGGACTTGTCAGGCAGTTCAACATCGGCACGGTCGTCGTCGGCGAATCGGTCAATTTTCAGGGCGGCATCGATTGGTTAAGGGAAAACGATGTCGAGGTGATCGATCTGAATTCGGCGGAATGCGTCGAAATGCTCAAAAATTATACCGACGCAAATCCCGAAATCTGGAACGAAGACATCGGCGAAGATTGAGGCGAAAAGTTTGTCTGAACGCGGGCTTGGCGAATCAGGCGGATTTTTCGGGATTTGATATAAAATAAATCCGCACAAATCTGCCTGATCTGTCCGATTCGCGTTCGATTTTTCGTTGGTGTTTACCGATTTATTTGTTTGAACAAATTGCTCATTTGAACGCCTTGCCGATAAATCATAAAATAAAGAGAGTTAATTTTTTTATACGTTTATAACAAAGAGGAATAAAATGTCAGATAAAAGAGAAGCAGTTATTATCAGTGCGGCGCGCACGCCGACAGGTAAGTTTCAGGGAATGCTGAAAGGGTTTTCGGCAACCGATCTCGGCGCGATCGCCGTCAAGGAAGCGGTCAAACGCGCCGGAATCAATCCCAAAGATGTTAATGAAGTCATTATGGGCTGTGTCGTTCAGGCAGGTTTGGGACAGGCACCCGCCAGACAAGCCGCTTTGAAGGCAGGACTTCCGCCGGAAGTTTCGGCTTTGACGATCAATATGGTTTGCGGTTCGGGTTTGCGGGCGGTTTCGCTCGCGGCACAGGCGGTTATGCTCGGCGATGCCGAATTTGTCGTCGCGGGCGGGATGGAATCGATGTCGAACATCCCGTATGCTCTGCAAACGGCGCGTGACGGTTTCAGAATGGGACATCAGCAAGCGACCGACCTTTTGATTCACGACGGTTTGTGGTGTCCGTTCGAGAATTGGCATATGGGCAACACGGGCGAAGTCGTCGCCGAAAAACATCAGATCACCCGCGAAACGCAGGACGATTTTGCATATAATTCGCATCGCAAAGCGACCGAAGCGCGTGAGAAAGGTTATTTCAAAGACGAGATCGTGCCCGTCGAAATCCCGCAACGCAAAGGCGATCCGATCGTTTTGGATTACGATGAACCCGTCCGCGCCGATACGACCGTCGAAGGTTTGTCGAAACTGAAACCCGCGTTCAAAAAAGACGGCGGAACGGTCACGGCAGGAAATGCGCCGGGCGTGAACGACGGCGGTTCGGCTGTCGTGGTGACATCGGCGGAGAAAGCGGCTGAACTCGGCATCAAACCGCTCGCGAGAATCGTTTCGTATGCGACTTCGGGCATCGAGCCGAAATATATTATGCTCGCGCCCGTCGAAGGCGTGCGCCGCGCAGTCAAAAAAGCGGGTTGGGAGCTTTCGGATGTTGAATTGTTCGAGCTTAACGAAGCCTTTTCGGTTCAGGCTTTGGGCGTGATGAAGGAACTCGGCATCAATCCCGATTTCGTCAACGTCAACGGCGGTGCGGTCGCGATGGGACACGCCATCGGAAATTCGGGAAGCCGCGTTTTAACGACGCTTCTTTACGAAATGAAACGGCGCGGCGCGAAAAAAGGCGTGGCAGGTTTATGTCTGGGCGGCGGAAACTCGGTCGCGATGGCAGTTGAAGCGGTCTAAACAAGATAATTGCAACAAAATATTTGCGAACAGCGTAAAGTGGAGTATATTTGAAACGCTGTTCGCAATTTTTTTTTAGGTAATTAAAATGACAACAAAAGATCACAGAAACATATTAGGCATTTTGTTTTTCGTGCAGTGCGGTTTGCAGGTTTTCGGCGGATTGATCGCGGCGTTGATGTATGGCGGGATGGGATTCTATATGATGACCAATTCGCACCGCCAGGAAGAGCAAACAATGGGCGGAGTTTTCATTTTTGCAGGAATTTTCGCGGCAGTTTTCGTTTTCCTCGTTGCCGCCGTCGATTTTATGGCGGGTTGGAAATTGTTCAAGAGCAAGCCGAAGGCGCGCGGTTGGGCGATCGCGGCAAGTATCATTTCATTGCTCAACTTTCCGCTCGGAACGGCTTTGGGCATCTACGGGCTTTGGTTTTTGTTCGGCGATGCGGGCAGAAATCTCGATTCCGAAGGCGGAAATATGGTCAACAATTATCCGCCGCCGCCGCCGCATAATTGGAGTTAATTTATCTCAAATATCAAAATCCTTAATAAACGGGCGAAAAGTTAATTCTTTTTGCCCGTTTGTTTTATGTGCCGACATTTATTATTTTTGAAGTAGTTTTTATATACATTTAACAAGAGGAATTATTGAATATGAATGAAATTATCGGTGTCATCGGAGCCGGAACGATGGGCAACGGCATTGCTCAAACAGCGGCGAATGCGGGTTTTAAGGTCGTAATGTGCGACATCAGGGATGAATTCGTCCAACGCGGTTACGACACGATCAGCAAAAGCCTCGACCGTTTTATTAAAAAGGAAACGATGACCGAAGCGCAGAAAGCGGAAGTTCTCGGGCGCATTTCGACGACGACCAATCTCGACGACTTGAAGGATTGCTTTTTAGTTGTCGAAGCGGCGACGGAGAATTTTGAAATCAAGAAGCAATTGTTCGAGAAACTGGACGAAGTGACGAATGCCGATTGTATTCTTGCGTCGAATACGTCTTCGATCTCGATCACAAAGATCGCGGCGGTCACGAAACGACCCGACAAGGTGATCGGGATGCACTTTATGAATCCCGTTCCGCTGATGAAGCTGGTCGAAGTCATTCGCGGGATTGCGACGAGCGACGAAACTTATGAAAAAGTGCGTGAAATGTCGGAAACGATGGGTAAAACGCCGCTCGATTGCCAGGATTTTCCGGGATTTGTGGCAAACAGAATTTTGCTTCCGATGATAAACGAAGCAATTTATGCCTTGTATGAAGGCGTGGCGACGCGTGAGAGCATCGACGGCATTATGAAGCTCGGAATGAATCATCCGATGGGACCGTTGACGCTCGCGGACTTTATCGGGCTGGATGTTTGTCTGGCGATCTTGCGCGTGATGCACGAAGGTTTGGGCGATCCGAAATATCGTCCGTGCCCGCTTCTGGTAAAAATGGTCGATGCGGGCTGGCTCGGACGCAAAACGGGCAAAGGTTTTTACGATTACAACTAAAAACAGGCTGAACACAAAACAAATTAATGAATTGTCGGGTTTTCTAAACATTTGAAAGCCCGATAACAGTTTCGGCAGGTGCCGGTTCAGAGTTGGCAGTCATCAATTCAGAGTCGGCAGGTGTGAATTCAAACTATGCAGACGCTAATTCAGAGTCGGCAGGTGTCAATTCAGAGTTGGCGGTCGTTAGTTCAGAGTTGGCAGACGTGAATTCAGAGCCTGCAGTCGCCAGTTCAGAGTCGGCGGACGTGAATTCAGAGCGTGCGGTCGCCAATTCAAACCGCGCTAACGCCAGTTCAGACTTTGCGCATGCCAATTCAGAGGGTGCGGTCGCTAATTCAGAGTGCGCGGATGCCAATTCACTCTTTGCAGGTTTGAATTTATTTTTTGAGTTCACTCGAACGCGTTCAGAGTTCAAGATTATGTTCTGTTCAAAATAAATCTAACAATCGCGGCTGTGCCGCCCGATGTGCGGAAAGGCTTTGCCTTTCCGACAGATTCTTCCCCGATTTCTGAGGCGGAGCCTCAAATCGTTGGAAGGCGATATACGGAAAGGCAAAGCCTTTCCGCATATCAGCGGGCAAAGCCCTTTCAGAACTTTTTTGTTAGTTTTATTTTTCAAAAAACATTATCTTGAATTTAGATAAAAAACTTCAGTTTGAAGTTTGAACTCTGAACGCATTGAATTTAGATAAAAAACTTCAGTTTGAAGTTTGAACTCTGAACGCATTGCCGGAAAATTCAAACTGAAATTTGAACTCCGAGATGTTTGTGCTTGAAAAAATGCTTTGCATCTGCGATATAATTCACGGAATCGAAAAACTTTAGTGTGCTTCGGTGCGTAGTAGATTCAGCAATTTTTCTGATCTGGAACAATATATGAATAAAATAAACGGTTTTTTATCAATGTTTGCATTGACGTTTGCCTTGAGCCTGACGGCTTTCGGGCAAGCGAAGGTTGCGCCGCTGCCGATCGTCGAACGGACGCTCGCAAACGGTCTGCGCGTCGTTTCGGTGCGCGACAATACGTCGCCGACGGTCGCTATCCACGTCTGGTATAACGTCGGCTCAAAGGACGATCCGCAGGGACGTTCGGGGTTTGCGCATATGTTCGAGCATATGATGTTTAAATCGACGAAAAATATGCCGAGCGAGAAACTGGATCGCTTGACCGAAGATGTCGGCGGTTTTAACAACGCTTCGACGTGGGACGATTTTACGAATTATTATGAGGTTGTGCCGTCAAACTATCTCGAAACACTGCTCTGGGCGGAATCCGACCGGATGGTCAATCTCGAAGTTGACGACAAAAATTTCAACTCCGAACGCGATGTCGTCAAGGAAGAATTTCGTCAGCGCATTTTGTCGAATCCTTACGGGATGCTGTTCGGGCAATATCTCGAAAAACTTTCGTTCACGACGCATCCGTATCAGCGTCCGGGCATCGGCAATCTCGACGAACTGCAAGCCGCAACGCCGAAAGATGCGCGCGAATTTTACAAAACATTCTACCGTCCCGACAATGCCGTGCTGATCGTCGTCGGCGATTTCGACCAGCAACAGTTCGACGGTTGGGTCGATAAATATTTCGGAAAAATTGCTAAACCGGCGGGCACGATTCCGCGTGTCACGGCAGTCGAACCCGAACGGACGGAAGAGAAACGTTTTATGAAAACCGCGCCGAACGTGCCGTTTCCCGCCGTCGCCATAACCTATCTCGCGCCGCCGTCGAAAGACCCCGATGCGGTCGTTTTCGATGTCGTCGAAACGATCCTGTCGGGCGGCGAAAGCTCGCGTCTTTACCAGGAACTGGTTTACAAACAGCAGATCGCGCAGGAAGCATCGTTTAACGCCGACATCCGCGTCGATCGCGGTTTGCTCTACTTTTTAGGCATTGCCGCCGAAGGCAAAACCGCCGAAGCGATCGAAAAATCTTTGCTCGCGGAATTGGCGAAAATGCAAAAAACGTTCGTTACGGCGAAGGAGATGGAAAAGGCGAAAAATCAATTGATTATGCAGAAATTGCAGGAACTCGAAACGAACGACGGCAAAGCCATCGCGGTCGAACAGGCGGTTGCCTACGACGGCGACCCGAAAGCGGTCAACGAAGAAATCAAAAAACTCCAAGCCGTGAGTGCCGCCGACATTCAAAGAGTGATGAAAAAATATTTCACCGACACGAACCGCGTCGTTATTTATTATCAAAACGAAGGAGCGAAGTAATTAAAAATGAAAAATTCAAAGTTAAAAATTATCAGCACGATCTCTGCATTTTGCGTTTTGCATTTTGCATTTTTAATTGGCGCGAAAGCCCAACAGCCGGTGCCGTCCGCGCCGAAATCGGCACAGATTCCCGCCGTCAGGGAAACCAGGCTTGCCAACGGTTTGCGCGTCGCGGTGGTCGAACGCAAAGGCGTTCCGATCGTCACGGCGGAAGTTTTAACGCTCGCGGGCGCGGCGGACGAAGGCGAAAGCAAAGCGGGTCTGGCAAATATGACCGCCTCGCTTTTGACTAAAGGAACGAAAACGCGCACCGCTTCGCAGATCGCCGAAGAAGTCGAATTTCTCGGCAGTTCGATCAGCAGTGCGGCGGGGTGGAACAATTCGGTTCTGCTCATCAATTCGATGAGCGACAAGCTCGACAAAACAATGTCGGTGATGGCTGACGTTGCGCTCAAGCCTGCATTCAAACAATCGGAGATCGACCTTTTGAGATCGCAAACGCTCGACGGTTTGACCTATAACCTCAGACAGCCCGGATTTTTGTCGAGTTACGTCGCCAGCAAATACTCTTTTTTCGAGCACCCGGCAGGCGGCACACCCGACAGCCTGAAAAGCATCACCCGCGCCGACATCGACAATTTCTACCGTCAAAATTATCTGCCGAACAATTCCGTGCTGATCTTTACGGGAAATATCACCTTGGCGGAAGCGCAAAAACTGGCGCAAAAGTATTTCGGTTCGTGGAAAAAAGGAACATTGAAGGCTAAGGACGGTCTGCCGGGCATTAAGGTAGAAAACAAATTCAATTTGCCCGCCGCATACCGCATCCTGGTGGTCGATCTGCCGAATTCGGGACAATCGGCGGTTAGTTTTGCAAAGCCGATACTGTGGGGAAGAAAAGACGGAAATTCCCGGATTTTTCCGTCATTAGTAATGAATTCGGTTCTGGGCGGCGGATATTCTTCGAGATTGAATCAGGAAATCCGTATCAAACGCGGTTTGAGCTACGGCGCGGGAAGCAGTATTAACTGGCGCGCAAATTCGCATAATTTCAGGGCAAGTGCACAAACGAAAGACGTTTCAGCCGCCGAAGTTGCCGAACTGATCGTGAAAGAGATCGAAAGATTGGCGAAGGAAGACGTTGACGAAAAGGATATGATTCCGCGCAAACAGGTTTTGATCGGAAATTTCAGCCGCAATCTGGAAACGACGGGCGGAATGATAAACGCCGTCGGCGAGCTTTATGCGCTCGGCGTTCCGACTCCGGAATTGAATAACTATATCGCCAATGTCAGCGGTGTTAGTGCCGGAGATGTGAAGTCTTATGCTTTCAAAAATTTGGTCATGGGCGACATCGTTATCGCCGGAGATTACGCGAAATTCAAAGACGACCTCGCCAAGCGTTTTCCGAATGTCAGTATCGAAGTCGTCAAAGCCGAAGGCTTGGATTTGAGTAAGCTGGAGTAATAAAAAAGCGCGAAACTTACGTTCGGGTTAAAAAGACGGAAAAATTCTTCCGTCTTTTTATTTTTTAAAGAGAAACTAATCAACGGAAACTTGTTTCTTTCGACTCGCTTTGCTTGAATAGAACTCAAGTAATTAAGCAAATAATTTTATGAAACCACAGATTTATGCAGATAAACACAGATAGTATTTTTGATTAAATCCGTGTTTATCCGTGTAAATCTGTGGTTTCATTGCTTCTCAAAATTACTCAAATATTATGCACAAGAATTTACGTTCATTTATCGGGCAGTTAAGACGCGAAAACGATCTGGTCGAGATCGAAGCCGAAGTCGATCCGTATCTCGAAATCGCCGAAATTCACCGCCGCGTGATCGACGAACAGGGCAAGGCTCTGTTTTTCAAAAACGTAAAGGGGTCGCGGTTTCCCGTCGTCACGAATCTTTTCGGAACCGTCAAACGCATCGAATTAGCCTTTACGAAACGCCCGCAGGAATTCGTCAAAAACGCGGTCGAAATGGTCGATATTCTTCTGCCGCCGAAGCCGAAGGAACTGTGGAATTATCGGCAAATGGCTCTCGACGCGCTCAAATTAGGCACGAAAGAAGTCAAAAACGCGCCGATTCTCGAACGATTTTCAAAAGAACCGAAGCTGACGGAAATTCCGCTTTTACAGCTTTGGCACGAAGACGGCGGGCATTTCGTGACGCTTCCGCTCGTTTATACGGAAAGTTTGAGATCGGGTAAGCATAATCTCGGAATGTATCGCATTCAGCGTTACGACGACACGACGACGGGAATTCATTGGCAGATCGGCAAAGGCGGCGGCTTTCATCATTTTGAAGCCGAACAGATGAACAAGCCTTTGCCGGTCAACATCACGGTCGGCGGTGCGCCCGCAATGATTCTCGCGGCAATCGCGCCTTTGCCCGAAGACGTTCCCGAATTGATGCTCGCGTCGCTGTTGGCAAACGGGAAGATCGAAACCGTGAAAAATCCGATGCCGCACGGTTTGCGCTTAATTGCCGAAGCCGAATTCGTTTTCAGCGGCGAAGTTCCGCCGAATGTGCGCCGTCCCGAAGGTCCTTTCGGCGATCATTACGGTTATTATTCGCTTGTTCACGATTATCCGGTTTTTGAATGCAAGGCGATCTTTCACCGCAAGGACGCGGTCTATCCTGCCACGGTCGTCGGCAAACCGCGTCAGGAAGATTATTTTATCGGCGATTATTTGCAGGAATTGCTGTCGCCGCTGTTTCCGCTCGTGATGCCCGCCGTGAAAGATTTGTGGAGTTACGGCGAAACGGGTTTTCATTCGCTCGCGGCGGCAGTCGTGAAGGAAAGATACGGGCGCGAAGCACTTTCGGCAGGATTCAGAATCCTGGGCGAAGGTCAGCTTGCGTTGACGAAGTTTTTGCTTTTAACCGATAAAGAACAGGATTTGCGCGATTTCAAAACGGTTTTCGAGCATATTCTCGCACGCGTCGATTGGCGCACCGATCTGTTTATTTTCAATAAGACTTCGTTCGACACGCTCGATTATGCGTCGGGCAAAATCAATCACGGCTCGAAGGCTTTGATGGTCGGTGTCGGCGATGCGAAAAGAGAATTGAAGCGCGAATTTACGGGCGAATTGCCGTCGTTTGTCAAACGCGCCGAAGTTTATTGTGCAGGTTGTCTGGTGGTCGAAACCGAGAAATACGAAACGGAAACCGACAGCAAAATTCTCGGCGAAATGATCGCCAAATGCGGCAAGTTCGACGACTGGCAAATGGTCGTGATTCACGATTCGGTCGAGTTTGCGCGTGATACGAATAAATTTTTATGGGCGACGTGGACGCGTTTCAATCCCGCGACCGATATTTTTGCAAAGAGCCTGACGGTCGAAAATCATCATCTTTCATATCAAAATCCGATCGTGATCGATGCCAGAATGAAGCCGTGGTATCCGAAGGAAGTCGAAGTGCGCGAAGACATTGCGGAACTTGTAGACCGCCGTTGGCGTGAATACTTTCCGAAATAGTTTATGAATTTTCCGAAATCGAAATATTTTCTAATTTCTCTGCTGATCTTCACGATTTTCGGCGTTTGCTGTCTTTTATACGCATATTTTATCGAGCCGAAACGCCTTGTTATCAACGAGCAAACGATAAAAATAAAGAAATGGAATCCGCAGTTGAACAAGTTGAAGATCGTCGCGATCTCCGACCTTCACGGCGGCTCGAACGGCGTTGACGAAAAGCGTCTGCGCGAGCTTGTCGAACATACGAACGCATTGAATCCCGATATAATCGTGCTTTTGGGCGATTATGTTTCACAGGCGCACACTAAAGATAGGGAACTGCGGATGCCGATGAACGTCATCGCCGATAATCTCGTCGGATTTCGCGCCAGATACGGAACTTTTGCGGTTTTGGGCAATCACGACGGCTGGTATGACGATGTGCAAACTATCCGAAATCTTTCCCGTGCCGGAATCGAAGTATTGAACAATCGTTTATTTACGATCGATATAAACGGTCAAAAACTGAGAATTCTGGGTTTGAAAGATCATCTCAAAATGGCGGATTGGAAATCATTTTCAGACGAGGCGAAAGCCGTTTTACAGGAAACCGAAGGCAAAGGCGATCTGATCGTTTTGGAACATTCGCCCGATGTGATTCCGGCAATTACAGGCGATCTGCTGATTTCCAAAGACTTTAAACTTTTTCTCGCCGGACACACACACGGCGGGCAGGTCTGGTTTCCGGTCTTAGGTTCGCTCGTCGTTCCGTCGAGTTACGGGCAAAAATACGCTTACGGACATATCAAGGAAAAAGATGTGGATATGTTTGTCACCAGCGGAGTCGGCACGAGCGTTTTGCCGATTCGTTTTCTTGTTCCGCCCGAAATCGCGGTTTTAACGATTGAAGCGGAGTGAGCTGAAACGATGATTTACGTGGATTTTTATTATTCAAAAGACTCAAAGTTCAGGATTTGTCCTGAACTTTGAATGACTTTAAATTTGATCTTTTTTGAATCAATTATCTTGAAGGATTTACCGTCGTCGCCGGTATTTTCGGATTTTTTAAGAGATTCATTACTTTCATAAAATCGCCGTCGTTCGGAGCGGGATTCAATCCCAAAATGTTACACATCAAATTGTAAACCTGTATGTTTTCAAAAGGTTCGGCAAGCAATCCTTTCTTTAAAGCTTCGCCGTGTGCGATGAAGGTCGCCTGCATCGATTGATATTTGTTGTCATAGCCGTGCGCGCCCCAGACCTTGCCCCAATCGTCCCGTTTTTTCCTTTCCTCAAGCCGTTCGTTGCTCGTCAGATACCAGCCTTCTTCCGCCGAACAAACGATCGGCGCAATTCGCGGACTCGCCCGGTAATGAAGCCGTTCGGGAATCTCGGACTTTTTCCAACAGGTTGCGTGCGGAAGTTTTCTGAGGTTAGTAAGAATCGAACTTTCTTCACCTTCCTTCGGAAATATCTGCACGATTTCTCCCGTCCATAAGATTCGGTCGGTCTTTTTGAAATCGAAATAATCATCGAGAATCACACTGTTTTCGGTTTTGACGGTCGCCATTCCGTGATCGGAAACGATTATTAAATTTACCTTTTTATTGATCTTCCGTTTTTTCAAACCGTTAATCAATCGCTTCAGATCGCCGTCAACTTTCTTGACGGCATTTTTCAATTCGTCCGAATCAGGCGAATATTTATGCCCGGCATCGTCCGTGTCGCTGAAATACAGCGTGAAAATTGTCGGACGTTCGTTTTTGGGCAGATCGAGCCAGCTTAAAATTTGGTCAACCCGTGTTTCGTTCGCAATCTTTCCGTCGTATTCCTTCCAGAAAGTCGGACGTTTTCCGCCGATTTCGGCTTCGGTTCCGGGAAAGAAGAACGCTCCGGCGCGTTGACCCTGTTTTTCCGCTGTAACCCAGATCGGTTCGCCGAGCCACCAGCGCGAATTTTGCACTTCTTCACGTTTGCTCAAAGTAAAAACTGTGCCGAAATCGTAGATATTATTTTCGATAATGCCGTGATGTTCGGGATAAAGCCCCGTCGCAACCGTATAATGATTCGGAAAGGTTTTCGTCGGAAATGACGGAATCATCCATTTCGCACGAACACCGTTTTTGGCGAGTTTCGAGAGAGTTTTGGGTTTATATTTATCGACATAATCATATCGAAAGCCGTCGAGCGAGATTAAAATCACCGTCGGACTCAAATCCCTGACCGGCTTTTGACCGAAAACGAAAGAGCCGCATAAGAGAATGCAAAATATAATCAAGATCGGTTTTTTCATAATATGTAACGCTTGTTAGAAGTTTACAACGCCGCGCGCAAATATAGAAAACCGCAATGATCGCCTACCTTTTAACTAAGAATTTGTGAGAAATTAAATTTTTATATGTAAAACCGTTATTAAAATATAAAACATTTGAAACAACATAATGAACAAAGTTTTAAAAAATATGTGGACAAAGACGACCTAATCAAATATTATAGCTCTATACAAGACACCCGTGAATAGAACGGGAAATTTGAATATTAGTGTTTTAACGGCATCATTCCGTGATGGGATTTTGCCGGTGTTTTAAAAGAAAACAAGGGGGAAGTAATGAGAATTAAACAATTTACGTCGCCGTCTTTCATTCTGAAGTCGGCTCTTTTTATTTTATTGACCGTGCAGGGAATCGTTTCCGCGAATGCCCAAACCGTAACTTTCGGGCAGTTTATCCAGAGAAACGGCACGCAGGATTTTATTTTTATGAACAACGGCGCAAACGCTGATTTTACGACGATTGCGAACGGAACGCCCGTTTTGTTCACATATCAGAACATCGCAAATCTGCCGGCGGAATTGCAGGGAGTTCAATTTGCGCACCTGTTTATTTCGGCAACTACGACGGCTCCGGCGTTTCAGACGGCACCGAGCCCGGTGAGAAACATCCAGCAATTTAACCAAACATTCACAATCAGAATTATCAGGGACACGCCCGCAACGCCGGGAAACGGGAGCGGAACTTTGACCAATTTGCTGACCGCCGTGGTTACGCCGCCTGTCGGTTCGAGTCCAAGTCTTTCGGGTGACGACGCGGGCAACTCGGCGGCGTTCACGGCTTCGACACCTGAACAAGCCGTCGCCTATTCGTCCGATTTTATTGGGTTTATTTCAACAAATTCGAGAAACTTAGGACTTTCTTTCTCATCGATCAATCCGCTGTTTTCAATCGGTGCGGGAAGCTTTTTGAATAGCTTCACGGCGGCTGGAACAGGAACTTTTGCGTCAAATCCGGTTCCGATCTTTAACCCGCCGACTGCCGCGAACGTTGTTGTGAGCGGACAGGTTTTCGACGGGAACGGAAATGCCGTCAGTCAGGCGAAAGTAAACCTGACCAACGAAAGCGGCGTGACGATAACTAGAAATACCAACAGTTTCGGGGCTTTTACTTTTGACGAAGTGCCAGCCGGACAAACCGTCGTGATAAGCGTCGTCGTCAAAGGACTGAACTATGCGCCGCAAGTGCTGACTCTGAATGAAAACGCCGAAGGTTTGGCTTTTTATCCGCAATAAAAATAAAAATTGAACGAGGATGAGGATTTGGCAGATCATTACGGATAAATTATAAAAGAAATCCGTTACCGCCTGATCTGCCAAATCCTGTTTCCAAATTATATTAGAGTAATTTCATTTTTTCAGGATCGTCATCCTGCGGCTTTTGCGAAATTTTACGGTATTTCCCGACCTTCGAAAACTTTCCTTCTTCCCAATCGATCAATGCTTGTTTCGCTTCGCCAATCGTATCGGTAATAAAATTCCAGTAAATAACGGTCGGTTCGGGAAGTTCCACTCCGCCGAAAAGAATAAATCTTGCACCTTTCGCACTCAAAAATCTGAGTTTTTCGTCGTTACCGGTCAATTTTGCAAGCTCGAATCTTTTGATAAAATGACCGTCGATTTCGATCTCACCTTCGCAGACATAGATCGCCAACTCGTGATTTGCCGGAACAGTCAAATTCATAAAGCAATCCTGTCCGGCTTCGATGTCGAGATAAGTCAATTCCTGAAAGGTCGGAATCGGCGAGGCTTTTTCGTCGAGATTTCCGGCGATCACACGGATTTTACAGCTTTCATATTCGATCAGCGGAATTTTCGCTTCTCCGAAATGTTTAAATGCGGGTTCCGTTTGGCGGTCTTTTTGCGGAAGTCCGACCCAGCTTTGAAGTCCGTGCATTCGCGGCAAAGTTTTCATTACCTGTTCGGAATGCGTGATGCCTTTTCCCGCCGTCATCCAGTTGACCGCGCCGGGTTCGATGAATTGCTGATAACCGAGCGAATCCGTGTGCAAAATTTCGCCTTCAAAAAGATACGTCACCGTCTGCAATCCGATGTGCGGATGCGGCGGAACGTCGAAATTTTCAGGCTTAACTTCGTCGGCATCGAAATGATCTAAAAACACGAAACCGCCGACGCGCCTCAGTTCGCGGCGCGGCAAAGCGCGGTAAACCGTAAAATTTCCCGGCAAACTCGATTCTTTTGCAGGCAATAAAAGTTCGATCTTTCTGGACATAATTTTTAGTGGCAGACTTTGATAAGATTATAACTTTGAAATTTAGAAATTAAAATGCAAAAACGATACCGAATTTTTCGGTATCGTTTTTACTTTTTGAAATTGAAAATTTCTTCAGTTCACGAATTTGATACAACCGTCCTTGATTTCGATCTTTGAGTTGTCGGGAATTTCGACATCGCCGCATTTGGTTTGCACGATCGCCTTTGTTCCGCTTCCCTGAATCGTTGCCGCGCTCGTCGTCGAACCGTTGAATTCGACCGATTTTGTCGAGCCGTCCATTTTGACGGTGAAAACGTGTTTCTGTGAATCCTTGTTGTAATATTTGATGTAAACTGCGGCAAAGGCATTTGCACCGAAAGTCGCGACCAGAGCCGCCGATAAAATAAATTTCTTCATAATCTTCTCCTCAATATTTAAGTATTTACAAGTCAAAAAGATGTGCTTGTATTCGGAGAACGCGGGAAGAAAAATTATCTTGCAGACTAAAAAATAAAATAAATCTAACTAATTGCCGAAGCCGCCCGCGTCGGTAAATTTTTTGCGAAACTCGGCATCGTGTCCGCGCATTCCACCGCGCCGGCATTGCCAGGCGTGAGTGAGTTCGTGTTTGAGGATATTGACTATTTGTTTTTGATTGGTTTTCTCGTAGAAAGCTTTTTTCATATACATCACCGGCGATTTATTTCTATCGCATTCGGTATAGGCGACTCCGTGTTCGACGTTATTTCCGCCTTGCTTGATCGGTTCGTCGGTTAAATAGACCGGAACGGGCGGCATCCGGTCAAAAAGATGAAGCAGAGAGTCGGCTTGCGATTGGAGTTTCGAGTTTCGCTCCGTTTTTTTTGAATTGGTCGGTTGCGAATTGGCAGTATTTTGTTTCGGAACAATTTGGATATTCTCGTTTTTCGGCAAATCTACAGACGGCGGCGTTCGGAAAATAAACCAAACGCCCGCCGCCGTCACCAGTGCGGCGGTAAGCAAAACAGCAATAATTACCAGTTTCAAAACAGACATTTTACAATTTCAAAGCAATTACGAACATTTTAAAATCAATCTCATTCTAACTCATCATTCCTGCCGTAGACCCGGATTTTCAGGTTTTAGAATTCGTAAAATTGAATTTTAGAGCAAAACAGCGGGCTTACAAAACAGGGAAACTCAAACTTAAAAGTAATTATTCAAACCCCTAAACTTTTTGAAATAAAGGGTGTTTGCAAAAAAAATAAATAAGTAATCAAATAAGAAGAATGGCAGATGAAAAAAAGAAAAAGAAAATAGATTATACACGCGCCTGGGCAGAGGCACGTTCGCTCATTTGGAGTTATCGCTGGCGGTTGTTGCTGGGGCTTGGTCTGATGCTGTTGAGCCGTGCGGCGAGTATGGTTTTGCCTTATTCGACCAAGTTTCTGGTCGATAACGTTTTCGGTCAGCGTCAGTTTGAAATGCTCAAATGGATCGCGCTCGCGGTCGGGCTTTCGACCGTCGTGCAAGCCGTCACGTCGTTTACGCTTTCGCAGGTGCTCGGCGTTGCCGCCCAACGCGCCATTACCGAAATGCGGAAACGCGTCCAGGCGCACATCGAACGTCTGCCGACCGCTTATTTCGATTCGACGCAGACGGGACAACTCATTTCGCGCATAATGCGCGACGCGGAAGGCATTCGCAATCTTGTCGGAACTGGCTTGGGACAGATCATCGGCGGACTTTTATCCGCGCTCGTTTCGATGACGTTTTTGTTTTATCTGAACTGGAAGATCACGCTCATCACGCTCGCCGTCTTGAGCGTGTTCGGCTTCGTGCTGAGTTACGCCTTTCGCCAATTGCGCCCGCTTTTCCGTGATCGCGGCGAGATCGAAGCGCAGGTGACGGGCAGATTGAACGAAGGTCTGGGCGGAATCCGCATCGTCAAGGCATACACCGCCGAAAAACGCGAAGAACTCTCATTTGCGCGCGGCGCGCACCGTCTTTTCCGCAACATCGCCAAATCGATGACGGGCGTTTCCGCGACGGGCGCGTTTGCGTCGGTCATCATCGGCGCGATCTCCGTCGTGATGATCTATTTCGGCGGCAGTGCGGTCATCGCCAATATGCAGGACCCGACGCAGGGAATGACTTCGGGCGATTTTACGATGTATATCGCGTTCACGATCTTTATGGTCATCCCGATCGTCGACCTCGCCAACATCGGAACGCAGATCACCGAAGCCTTTGCGGGATTAGACCGCATTTCCGAAGTTTTTGCGATGCGCACCGAAACCGACGAAGATGCCGCCAAACCGCATCTCCCGAACATCGACGGCACGATCAATTTTGAAAACGTCCATTTTGAATACGAGGAAAACGTTCCCGTTTTGAAAGGCATTTCGTTTCATTCCGAAGCCGGAAAGACGACCGCCTTAGTCGGTTCGAGCGGTTCGGGAAAATCAACGATCTTGAGTCTGGTTTTGAATTTTATCCAGCCGACGCGCGGCAAGATTTCGATCGACGGCAGGGATTTGCAGTCGGTAAAATTGCAGGATTACCGCCGTCATCTCGGTGTCGTTTTGCAGGACAATTTCCTTTTCGACGGCACGATTTTGGACAATATCCGCTTTTCAAATCCCGAAGCGTCGTTTGAAGAGATTCAGGAAGTCTGCAAGATCGCCAATGCCGACGAATTTATCGAAGGCTTTCCCGAAAAATACAAAACCATCGTCGGCGAACGCGGCGTAAAATTGTCGGGCGGACAAAAACAGCGCATCGCCATCGCCAGAGCTTTGCTCGCCAATCCGCGCATTCTGATTCTCGACGAAGCGACCTCTTCGCTCGATTCGGAAAGCGAAGCTTTGATTCAGGAAGGCTTAAATCGTCTGCGCCAAGGTCGGACGACGTTCGTGATCGCGCACAGGCTTTCGACCATTCGTTCGGCGGACCAGATTCTCGTCGTCGAAGCGGGCGAAATTTTGGAGCGCGGAACGCACGAAGATTTGATAAAGCTCGACGGTCGCTACAAACAGCTTTACGACAAACAATACAAATTCGAGCAAAATCTGTTCGTAAATCCTGGAGAAGAAATCAAGACCCGGGATTCTTTCTCCGCAACGAAATTATAAAATTAAATAAACTATGGCAGAAACACAAGATTATCAGAATCACACAAGATATTTTCCGCTCGTGCATTTCGTCATTACACCGCTTCTTTTCATCAATCTGATCTGGCAGATCGTTGATCTGAGCCGCTTCAAAACTTGGGACGAAGCCAACGATCTGCTGATCGCAGTCGTTTTAATGCTGATGTCAATCGCGGCGCGCGCGCAGGCAATGAGGGCGCAGGATCGTGTGATTCGATTGGAAGAAAGGTTGCGTTACCGCGAAATCTTGCCGAATGATTTGTTTGAAAGGTCAAAATCTCTGCGAACCGGTCAGATCATCGCACTGCGCTTCGCGTCTGACGAAGAATTGCCCGCCTTGATCGAAAAAACGCTTAACGGCGAGTTTGAAAAGACGAAAGACATCAAACAAGCGATCAAAAATTGGCGCGGCGATTATTTGAGAGTTTGAAAAAAAACAATTTATAAAATTGAAATGAAAAGCCGAATTTATTTACATTTATTTCAGCTTTTCATTCATCATACCAGCCTTTCCAATCTTCCACTTCTGGATAATTGAGTTTATATTTTTCTAAATCTTCTTCGCCACAGAAATGAAAATATATCCCCAAAAGTTCAATATGTTCTTCGCCCCTTCCCATTCTCCAAAACATATCCAATTTATCAACATCAGGATATGCTAACCAAGGAGGAAGCGGCGGATTTTCTTTAAGTTCTGTTTCGTAAATTTGTTGACAATGCGATATATCCATTTATCCGATTTGTATTTGTGATTTTACAATTGTCTGCAAATGGGGAAACTTTTCGAGTTTTTCAGCCGCCTGAAGCACGATCCTGAACATCGGTCCGATAAACGGCAGAAAGTAAGTTTTCCCGCGAAACGTCGATTGAAATGAAAATGTCCCGATTGCCTTAAGGCATCGCTGAATAGTTTGAAGCCGAAATTCGTAAGCGAAATCGGCTTCTTCTATTTTGCCAAGACCGAGATTTTCGCGTTCCTGCAAAAAGAATCTGCGCTTTTCGGCAAGCCATTCGGGGGCGGGCAATTCCGTCACGCGGTCGAGCAGAAGCGAAACCAGATCGTAACTCGCCGTGCCGATCCGTGCGTCCTGATGATCGATAATATGCAGATGTTTTTCGTCGTCGAGCATCAGATTTGCCGCGTGAAAATCGCGGTGCGTCAAAACTTTTGCGTTCGCTTCAAGCTTACGGGCGAGTTCGGTGAATTCTTCGGTCAATGCCTCATTGTCCGCATCGGAAAGCGTTAGTTTTTTGAGCGAAGTAAAATAATGTTCGCGGAAAAAGTTTAATTCCCAAAGCAGTTTTTCCTCATCGAATCTGAGTTTTGAAGCGACCGAATCCGCTTCAAAAGCCGTCCGTGTTGCCGCTTGAATTTGTGCGATGAGCCTGATCGATTCGTTCAGGTAATGTTCACGCGTGTTTTCGTCGGTATGCTGTAAAACGTCGCGCAGGATCGTGTCGCCGAAATCCTGGTGAATGATGATCTTGTTTTCATCGTCCGAAGCAAAAATTCTTGCAACGGGCAAACCTGCCGTGAGAAAAACGTTCGTCACGTCCAAACACGCTTCATATTGACCTTTGCACAGATCGTTGAACGGGTAAACACAGGCAATCGCCGGATTTTCATTCCACGAAACGCGGAAATATTCACGCGTCGAAGCGTCTTGCTTCAACGGCGAAATCCCGGTCTTTTGCTTGTTTTTCGCTAAAAACTCTTCGAGTTTGAGTTGTAATTCGGACATCGCTCTTTTAGATATATTCGATCAGGGGCACAATATAATTTTCGCCTTGAATGTAACCTTTCAAGGCTTTTTCGGGAATTTCCTCGCAATTTCTGACCATTTCGGCGCGGACGATGGCGGCGTTTTCAAAATGTTCGCCCGCTTCGATGCGCACGTTATCGGCAATGATCGTGCGGTATAAATGTGCATCGTCGGCAATCGTCACATTATCCCACATAACCGAATCCTTGACGGTTGCTCTGCCCGAAACGATGCAGTTTTCACCCGCGCAAACGCTCGCGCCGTGCATCATCGCCAGCGAAATGTCGAGATAGCGCGGAATCGTCGAAAGCTCAAACCAATTTGCATCCGTGACGTGAACCGCGATCTTTTCGCCGTTTTTCAATGCCGGATTGTAAAAATAAGGCACAATATCCGAATAAACGCCGCGCGGAATATAGTCGAAAACACGCGGTTCGAGAATGTGAATGCCCGTGAACATCAGCGGTGTGTAAAGTTCTTTGGTCGATTCGCGGATTTCATCGGCAGTAAAAGGATGCGCAAAATCGCCGAATCCCTGCAAAAAACCGTCTTTCGTATAAACTTCGGTAAACTTTTCGCGTTTGACGTTCGGCTTCAAAACCATTGTCGCGATCGCCCCCGAATTTCTGTGCGTTTCGACGGCGGCGGCGATGTCGATGTCCGTGATGATCTTGCCGTTGACGATCAAAAAAGTGTCGTCTTCGAGCAGATGACGGGCATTATCCAACGCGCCCGCCGTTCCCAGAATTTTCGGATTTTCTTCGGTGTAATGAATTTTAACGCCGTATTCAGTGCCGTCGCCGAGTGCTTTTTTAACCGATTCGGGCTGGTGATGCAGATTTACGACGACATCGTTAAAGCCGAATTTGGCGACATATTCGGCGACGTAGCCGACCAGCGGCTTTCCGAGAAACGGGATTGCGGGTTTGGTGCGGTCGATTGTTAATGGAAAAAGCCGCGTGCCGAAACCTGCGGCTAAGATCATAGCCTTCATAATTTAACAAAAAAGCGATTATTTGAGATGAACGAAAATCATTTCAGAAACGCTAAATTTCAAACATTACTGATTTTGCGAATCAAATGCAAACTTGCAGAAAAATTCTTAATGATTAAAATTCAGTAATTTATGATGGAATTTTCAAAGGATAAAACTTACGGGATTTTTACAACTCCGCAAAATCAAAAAATAATCGCCAAAATGCGCGAAAGCGATGCAAGCTTCATCGAATGTTCATACGGCGAAATAATCGAAAGGGACTTGAGCGAAACTGAAACCGAAAACCTCGGAAACATCGCGCAATTTGATTGGTTGGTTTTTGGAGATGTGTTTTCGGCAGATTTCTTCATTCGAAAATTGGAAGAAATCGGGCTTGACCTTTATGAATTGGATGAAATCCGCATCTGTTCATATGGGGAAGCCGTTGCCGACAGATTTCGGTTTGTTCAGCTTCATTCGGACATCATCGCTCAAAAGATCGATGAAATCCAAATTGCCGATTCAATAGTTTCGTATATCGGAAACAGTGCGGATTTGGAAAATACGAAAATTCTCGTTGTCGAATTCAAAAGTAATGTAAGTCAATTCGCCGACATCTTAAGAAGTAAAAATGCTTCGATCACAGAACTGAATTTAGCGGATTTTGAACCGATAAAAGCAAACGGAATTACGATAATGAAAACTATGCTGACAGGCGGCGCGGTTGATGATTTCATTTTTTGCTCGGTCGAAGACGTGATGCAATTCAAATTGAACTTCGGTAACGAATTGTTAAATGAGAAAGTCTTCGACACCGTTTGGGGAACGGACGAGATCACGCTCAAGACGCTCGATGAATTCGGAATCAAAGCATTTTATCTGAAGAAATAAAAAAGAGGCTGAAATTTCAGCCTCTTTTCAGTTAGAAATTAAACTAACAATTAGTGAACATACCAGCTTGCCGGCGGAATATCGTTCTGTTGTCCCCATTCATAGGATTGAATTGCACCATCCGATGAACGAAGAACATGGAAGAAGTTAGCCGAAGGCGTTGCGTTGGGTCTCCAGACAGCGATGTCTTGTTTGCCGTCGCCGTCATAGTCGCCCGGTGCGCTGACATCATTAGTGATTCCCCAAGGAATCGGCGATAACGGACCCGTGCCGCCGCCGTCTCTTTCGAGAATGAAGTGTTGTCTGACACCGCTGATCGTTCTTCTGACGCAGAAGTCGTCTTTACCGTCGCCGTCGTAGTCGCCCGGAATGATAAAGTCGCTCGATGAGCCCCAGTTGATGAATTCAACACCGAAACCGTTCGATTTCAGCAGAACGAACTGACCGCTGGTCGGCGAAGCCGGATTTGCACGTTGGATACAAAAGTCGTTTTTGCCGTCGCCGTCGAAGTCGCCCGGATTGACGAAGAAGTCGCCGTCTTCACCAAAGCCCCAGGGCACCACCCAGATACCCGCAGGGGTAATGACCGGATTGCTCGGACGATAGAAGAAGAAGCACTGACCGTCACCGGCTCCGAATGCGGGACAACGGAAGGTTGCGGTATCCGCTTTGCCGTCGCCGTCATAGTCGCCTGTGATTGCCGGATCGTCGCCTGTCTGACCGAAAATGTCCGTGCGAACCGTATTGTTCGAGCTTTGGAGAATATAGAAAGCCGCCGTAAACGGTGCGCCCGGTCTCCAAACCGCCAAGTCGGTTTTTCTGTCGCCGTCATAATCGTTCGGAACGAAGAAGTCGGTTGCCGAATCACCGAACGAGCCGACTTGAGTTGCGCCCGAACCATTGATCGACGTATACCAAGTAATTGCCGGAGCTAAATTACCTTGACCTGTTTCACCAACATTAGCAACTTCACGATCTTTGGCAAGTCTTTCACGAACCGTGTAAACGCCGCGATTCAAAGTGCCGGTGCTGACCGCTTCATTTTCCGTTAACGGAGTATCGGTACCGCGACCGACAACGAAGTCGGTTTTGCCGTCGCCGTCCATATCCATGTTCTGATAGCTCGGAACAACGGTTGCGCCTTCAACTAACAAAGTAGCCGATGAAATGGTTCCCGTGTCGCCGCCGCCGTGATCGGTGAAGCGGAGTGTCCAGGTTCCGTTAGCATTGGTCACGCCTGTGAACGAAGCGTTCATATTGGTTGCGGGCATCGGATTGGTTGCTCCTGCACCGCCAGCGTTGGTTGTTCTGTAAGTTCCGCTGGCAACCGGAGTCGTGCCGGTTGCGGCGGTGGTTGCCTGCCACCATCCACCTGACGGCGGAGCGGCTGCCGAGTCAGCGAAAGCATACGGACCGGCTAAGGGTGATGAATCACCACAGCCGTTCGACGTTGTCGCCAAAGTTCTTCCGAACAAGGTATGGCTTGCGCCGTTCGGAGCGATCAGGATCGCTTTAACGTCGGTTGCCCATGTGTGTTGCGGGTTGAAAACAACATTGCTGACTTCAACTTTCGATACATTTCCCGAAATACCTGTTACGGCAAATGTAATATCGCGCGACGAAGGCGGATTTGTATCCAGACAGCCCGTCGGACCGTCAGGGATCAAGCCGAAACCCGTACCGGCAAATGTTGCAGAAGGCGCAGCGGCAACCGTCGTTGCCGTATTTGCTTCCGCTTTATTAAATTGTGCTCCAAACCACAATCCTGCCGTTCCTATTCCGAGAATAGCAACCGAGAAAAGCAGAGAGCGAGTGGACTCATTCATCTTAGCCCAAGACATAAAAATTTCCCTCCTCAAGGTTTTAGAAATAAACTTAACCGAATTTAACAGTTCCCTCGCGTTGTTTCTAAGAAACTAATTGAAAACTGTTTTGCTGAATTGTTAATAAAAAACTATTGAAATTTACTATTTTCTTATAGTTATTGTCAAGACTTTTATCTTTAAGTTGGAGATTTTTACGACAAAAAGTCAGGATTCTGCGTCTATTTGACGAAAATATGGTCGAAAGTGTGGTTTTTTATGAAATCGAACGGCTCACGAGCGGCTTTGCAACCGCATTAAATTTAAGTTGGAAATGCTTTAAATACTTATAAAAATGAAGATTAATAAAATTAAACAGGGATTTTGAGAAGCACCTAAAACTATAAAAAGCATTAACGAAAATTTCTCTTTCAACTGTCTTTAGCGGTGAACGTCGCGGTATTAATTATTGATACTGAAAATTTGTAAAAAGGATATTGCAATTAATCTCAAGTTGCTTATAATGGATTCGTTTCAACCTATCTCTGAAGAAGCGAACAGCTTTTCCCGTTTCTCGGATAAATAAAAAATCCCCCTGTTTTACTCAATTTCATAGTTCTAAAATTCCATATTTAACAGAATAAAAAGGAGAAAAATTCTAAATGAACAAGAATACAGGCTACTCTATCTGTCTTTTGCTGACGCTTTTTTTGTGGTTTCTTTCGACTGCCAATGGTGCACCGGGAGATTTAGACACGACTTTTTCACTTGACGGAAAATCTTTTGAACCCATCGGAATCGGCGGGAGCGATATAGTTCGCGGGACGGCAATCCAGAGCGACGGCAAAATCGTCGTCGCCGGACCCGTTCATTTCGGAACGACTTACAGTTGCGGCGTTGCGCGTTATAACTCTGACGGAACCTTCGACACGCTTTTTGACGGCGACGGCAAAACGGTTGTGCAGATAAATTCAAGGTTTGAATGTGTTGCCGTTGCCATTCAATCCGACGGTAAAATCGTTATTGCAGGACAAGTTTACGGGACAAACCTCGATTTTGCGGTCGTTCGGCTCAATTCAGACGGTTCGCCCGACGTGACGTTCGACGGCGATGGTAAAATGACGACTCCCGTTTTGAGCGGCGACGACAGCACTTTTGCATTGGCGATTCAGCCTGACGGGAAAATTGTCGTGGCGGGACAAAGTTATGCCGCTAATCTTGATTTTGCGGTTATTCGGGTCAACACGGACGGCTCCCTTGATACTTCCTTCGACACAGACGGCAAAGTGACGACCGCCATTTCGAGTTATGAAGACCTCGGGCGCGCGGTGGCAATTCAGGCGGATGGCAAAATAATTATTGCAGGTTATAGCTTTACGGGAACAAATTATGATTTCGTGTTGGTCAGATATAACACGAACGGCTCGCTCGATACTTCGTTTGACGGCGACGGGAAAGCGATCACGGGAGTTTTGAGTTCGACCGATCAGGCTTATGCGGTCAAGCTTCAGGCAGACGGCAAAATCATCGCGGCAGGTTATACTTACAACGGTTCAAACATCGATTTTGCGCTCGTTCGTTACAATACGAACGGTTCGCTCGACACATCATTCGACTTTGACGGCAAAGTAATAACTCCGGTTCTGACCTCAACCGATCAGATAAATGCTCTTTCAATTCAGCCGGACGGAAAAATCGTGGCGGCAGGGCAAAGCAGAAACGGAACTTATTATGATTTTGCGCTTGTTCGCTACAATACGAACGGCTCGCTCGATACTTCGTTCGACACGGACGGCAAATTGACCACGCTTATCGCCGTTTCAAGTGACGAAGTTAAAGGAGTCGCAGTTCAGCCTGACGGTAAAATTGTTGCCGCCGGTTATACAAATCCGGGAATCGGAGCCGATTACAATCTCATCCGCTACAATGCGGACGGTTCGGTGGACACTACATATGGAACGGCGGGCAGAGTAACATTTGACATTCGCGGGGCAAGCAGTGATCTGCTGTATGGAATGGCACTCGACTCGACCGGCAGAGCAGTAGCCGTCGGCGATGCGAACGGCTTGTTTACGATCGTCCGCTTGTTGGGCGACACTGCTCCGCGCTCCGTCAATTACTCGTTAAGCGGACGTGTCGAAATCAATGAGAAAGGAATTCGCAACGTATTGGTTTATTTGACCGATGCGACCGGGATCACACGCATTACGCGCACAAATTCATTCGGTTACTATCAGTTTAACGAAGTAACGCCCGGCACTTGCATCATCACGATCGAGTCGAAGCGTTACTTTTTTGAAAATCCGACACGGACGATCAACTTGAGCGAAAATATCAGCGACATATATTTTCGGACAATTGAATGAAAACCGCCGGAAACGGGATACTGTATTTGATTTAACTTTTAAAAGCCGGGGAAATTTAATTTCCCCGGCTTTTTGATATTCATTAATTTACAGCCGATTGTTACTCAATAAATATCGCAAACAAAACAGGGCTAAAGTCTTAGCTCTGTTTTTCGTTAAACTTCATTCTGCTTACTCAAAATCGAAAAAGTTTGAGAGTGGAAAAATTACAAAAAAAATGTCCGTATTTTTTTCATTTTGTCGCGTTAATAGTTAGGAACAAAATTCTAAATATTTAAAGAGGGATGAAAAATGAGGGATGCAGTTATTCGGGCATTATTGTCGAATCCGACGGTCAATGCCTATACCATCGAACAGATAATGGAAGTCCGTTTGCCGGGAACTTATGTCAGAGTTAATCAGGGCTATAATTCTATAAATTCATTGTCTTTGTCGGTTAATCATACGCCGGTATTGACATTAACAGGACAGCAAATAAATAACTTTTTCGGGTATCTGGCAAATACTTATACGGTAAATACGTATCGAAACGTGAAACATGATGCAACCTGGCGAAACGTTTACGGTGTGCAAAGTTGTATGTTTGAAAAATTCGATAAGACTCACGGACTAATGGGTGAGTATCTGGATGCGACATATTGCCGCCGTTGCCGCATAAAATTACCGCTTAAGAACTTGACCATCGATCACCAAAAACCGCAGGAGGGCGGCAGAACGGTTGCCATTCTCAAAATTTTTCGCGGATTCGGTTTAACCAGGGGCGGCGCACGGGGAAATAAGAATACAGCATCCATCGGAAGCGTGGCGGCAAATGTCGGCGGCGACGCGTCAAACAGCATCGGAACCTACAAAGAGCGATACGAACTCAATGAAGCGGGCGTGATCTTTTACAGTGCGATCAGGGAAGCCAGACAAGTACCTGCACTCGAAGAAGCCTGTATGCACCATTATCTGAATCTGGCACCCGTATGCGGAAGCTGTAATTCCTCGATGGGAAACCGATTTTTTTAGCAGAACGAAAAGTAGAAACAATAAGAAATAAGGAGCAACTTGACGGTTGCTCCTTATTTCTTATTGATCTACTTGATACACCCGGCAGGATTCGAACCTGCGACCCTCTGGTTCGAAGACGAACTATTTAGTCTTTCACACCCTTTCAAAATATTTCCAAACACTATATAATGTAAGGACTTACAGCATCATAGCTTTTCTATGAATTTCAAGTTCTTTCAAAATATTTCTGTTCACACCATAAAAAAGGTGTGAATTTGGGTGTGAAAATTTTATGGAAATCAAAACAAAAATCTTTAAGCGGAAAACAGGAAAAAGCAAAGGTTCGTGGGTTGTCAGAATACAGTATTTTGACGAAATTCAAGGCAAGACCTGTTATATGGAACGTCACGCCGATCTAAAAACGAATGCGACCGATTTAAGAGATAAATTGGTAAATGATCTTAAAAAGACTCACGGGCAAATCAAAACAGGCGAGAGAATGACTTTTTCCCAATTATGCGACATTTGCGAAAAAGAATTTTATAAACCCGCCGTGATCGTAGAAGGACGCAAGATTGCTGGACTTCGTTCAAGCGTAACGGTTGTCGGTCAACTCAAAGTTTTGAAAGAATTTTACGGCAAACGATTATTAAACGAGATTACAACGGAAAGTTTACGAAGTTATAAAATGTGGCGTTTGAAACGAAAATCACAGACCAAAAAAGATGCGACCGTAAAATTGACAACCGTCAACCGTGATCTTTCCGTAATGCGTAAAATGATGCGTTACGCTTACGGCAAAGGTTGGGTTTTGCGTGACATCTTTTTTAATGCAGGTGTGATTGACGTTTCTCACGAAACTGCCCGGACTCGTTTATTGACGCGTGAAGAAGAAAATCGTTTATTAAATTCCTGTCAAGGTGAACGTCAAATAACTTACGAACGCACGAAAAAGAATAATCCGAACGAAGTTGAAGAAATTGAAGCGACAATCTCAGTAGATAACCCGCATTTGAAAGGAATGATTCTATTAGCTTTGGACAGCGGAATGAGGCGCGGGGAAATTTTGAAACTCAGATGGCAAGATATTGATTTCGATAACAACGTGATAAATATTATCGGAACTCATACTAAAACCGAACGTCCAAGAATCGCGCCTTTAACACAACGATCAAAAGTGGAACTCGAAAAACTAAAAGAAATTTCAAAGGGTGAAAATCCATTTCCCTATGTTGATATAAAGCGTTCGTTTGCCACAGCAAAAAGAATTGCAGGTTTGAATGATCTACGCTTTCACGATTTAAGACGAACTGCGATTACGCGATGGCTTCAAAATAACACACCGCTTGCAATTGCCGGAAAGTTTGCCGGGCATTCTCAACTTCAAACAACTATGAAGCATTACACTGCAACCGATCTTTCTATGGCGCAAGAAATAAATGAAAAATTGAATGCTTTCAATTTACAACCAATACAGCCAATGGAAGAACAGACACAAATTCACGAACAAATTGAAAATGATTTTTTGAATTAGAAATAAATTGAAGCTTTATAAAAACTATTGACAATTTTGGAAAATACATATAAAATTCGGTTCATCAATTCAATTTGACGATTACTGAGGATATTTTATTATCCAGAGAGTTTGCTAACGATTATCTTAATAAACGGAGAATCGCTCTAAACAAGGGATTCTTTTAGAAAAATAATTTAAAAACTTAAAACAATCAAAGATAGCTCATTCGGCTGTATCAGTATTAATCTGTCAACTTTTCAATTTTGCATAAAGCAGTCAACCGTTTAGTAATCGAGTTATCTTTCGTCTAACGGTTGGCTTTTTGTTATGGAGTAGCTTTATGTCAAATCAAAAAATTTATACTAACAAAGAAGCAAGCGAGTATTTAAGAATTTCTGAAATAACACTTTGGCGTGAACGCAAAGCCGGAAAAATTTCTTTTCGGCGGGTTGCGTCAAAAGTTGTCTTTCTTCAAGAAGACCTTGAAAAATATCTCGATCAAAACAAGCGTGAAGCGTTTGCGGTGAAATAGCGGCAACGGAAAAAACGGAGGTTTTGAGAATGATTGATACTTTTCAAGTTTCAAGAACTTACGCACGTCCGCCGAATCCCGAAACACTTAAAAAACACGGTTGGAAACCGATTTTCAATTACGGCGAAATTAATGCTTTTAGTTTTAATGCCGGAAATGGAAAACCGCGTTTGACTGTTTCGCAAGATAACACGCGTGAACATTGGTTCATTCGTGCCGAAGTTTCGGCGGGTAGATGGCTATTCGGTTCAAATCTGCATTTGGTTAATCAGAGCGAGATGAACGAAGCCTTGAGATTGCTTTCGATCTATACCGCAGAACATACGGAAATGGATTTCGATGCTTTTAGCGGACGTGTGACAAAGGTTGATTTTACTGAGGATTTTAACTTTGGCGAACATTTGATACTTCCGATTATTGCGAAATATTCGAGGTTTGAGCTGCCGAAATATGAGAGAGTTCTTTATAACCAATCATCGGTTTATTTCCGTAACTCTCTTAAAAAGGGCAAATTGACGAAAGAATATAAACTTTACGGCAAATATCAAGAGCGTTTGGATAACGGGAATGATCGAAGCGAACAGGAAAAAGCTAAAGGGATTTTACGTTTGGAAGTCGGATTTCGTAAAAGTGCAGTTTACAGATTAGCCAACGAATTGAATCTGGAAGACTACACGGCAAATAACATACTTAACAAAAAAGTTTCTGAGGCGGTTTTAACTAAGGCTAAGGGAAAATTAGCTTTTGAAAGTATGACGGCGAATTGCTTAGAAAACTTTGAATTATTGTTCAAAGATCGAAGCTACAATGATGCTTCAAGATTACTAACTTTTCTTTATTTGCGCGGTCAATACGGCAACCAATATGCTTACCTTGAAAAATACGGATTGTCGCATCGGACTTGCCAAAGATTCTGGAAAGAGTGCAAAAAGATCGGTGTTATTGCTTTAGAGTAATACTTAATAACAACGTGACAAAATCGACACTTTTAGAATGAATCTCGATGTGTTGAAAAGAGCGGTTGAAGCAGAAACAGCGGGTTGTAAATAAGCGGGGCAAGTAAAAAGATGTAGCACAATTTTATGTTGATGTAAGTCTTTGTTTTGTTGCACTTAGCTTGAAATAACCGTGAAAAAGTTAAGTTTATGAGGTTTTATGGGTTTGGAAAAACGCGGTAACAACTATTATTACTATCAAAAAGAGCGAATCGGCGACAAAGTTCGCTCGGTTTATGCGGGCAAAGGCGATATTGCTTTGATGCTTCATTGGCTGAACGAAGATCGGAAAGAGCAAAGAAAATACGGAAGTTTGAGGGATTGTATTAAAGCAGAAGAAGCCGAACTGAACGACGCGCTCGATTCGTTTTCCGACATCATCAAAGTTTTTATCGACGGATTCTATTTAACCAACGGATTTCATCAGCATAAGAGGCAATGGAGAAGAAAACGCAATGACAAAAGAACGAACGAATGAAGAAGACACAGATTTAAAAGAAAGAGTGAATAAGCGTATAGATGAAGCAATCGAACGCTATGAATCTTTAATCAAAAATACCGACAAAGAAAATCCGAAGCCGGAACATTTAGCGGAATTGAAACGGTATCTGGATAAAAATTCAGCTTTGGTGAGAGCTAACGAAATGTCGGAAATTGCTTTTAATACGGTGATAAAAGCGATCTCGAAATCGGCGTTAATGCAGGAATTGACGAGAAGGCAAATCAGCGAAAAGCGTGATTCGTTCGGATATAAAGATTCGTCATTGATCGAAAAGATGTTGATCGACCAAGTGATTCTGTGTCATTTGCGGTTGAATTTTGTAGAAACGATTTACACAGGCAAATTGGAAGATCGGCATTCACTCGAACACGGCATCTATTGGGATAAGAGATTAAATTCAGCGCAAAAGCGTTTTATGAACGCGTGTGAAACGCTTTCAAAGATTCGCAAACATCTTGCCGAAGCCGAACACAAAGAAGCGCAAGCAAACCATCTGCGCTCAAAATCGGCGAAAAAGGCGAACGATTTATTGAAGCAATTAACGGAAAACTAGGTTCTTCCTGAGAGTTTTTCAGATTACGGGTAGCTTTGACGCGCAAACGGTCGCTAGTTTGAAATATTTCCTCAATTTCAACAACAAGAAAATAATTGCTCACTTGGGATATTGTATTAGATATGAAACAATGTTAGTAAATTGATTGACTTTTATTTTTGATTTTGTCATATTGAGCGGGTTCCAATAAATATTAATAATTCAGGACTCTCGCTAAATGAAAGTAAAAACTTCTGGTTTTGCGCTAGATTTTCAAGATGTAACTATTTATGACTTCTTACGATATTTGAAAAAAGAAGTTTCTTATACAAAAGAAGATAGGATTCTTGTTGTAGATCAAATTGAAAATGCCGATATGCTTTGGGGAGGTTATTTATTGCATTTGAAAGAAGAAAGAATTTTCCCTCAAGTTAAATTAACGGAAGACGAGATTGAAACCGTATTGCATCGAATAACTGACAAAAATGTCTATCACGGTGATTTTAATTTCTTTTTGATTAATACAATCACAAGAAAAGGTTTGTTTCAATCGCATTCAAAAACATCTGGTTGGACATATTTTGCTAAATACTTAGGACATAGATTTAATAATTTCAAAAAAGATACAAATAATCGTCAGGCTTGGTTAGTAACATCAGCATTGTTTCGGCAAGGATCATTTGAAGAATATTTGGAAAAATTTGACCGAATAAACAAAGTAACAATTGAAACATCGCATTATGAAGTTCAAGCACCGCACTATCGTAAGTTGAATGAAGAAGCAAGTCGAAGAGTTGAACAATTTTTGTTTTATAAGCGTGACAAATGGAATCTAAAAAAGATAAAAAATTCTATTTCTTCAATTTTTTATGAGGAACAACCGGAAAACCTTAGAATCGAAGGAAATATTGGCGACATTGAAACTGCTTATACAACTGCTAATGATGTGGAAGTATTTTATGAGCAAGACTTTGAAGAATGGATGAAAAATCTCAAATTTAATGATAAAAGCAGAAACAAATCTGTGAATAGTTCGCAAAGTATAAAAGAACTAATTCGGATTTATAAGGAAACTTTGCCAATCACAGGGTTAGATCAAAGTGATAAGGTGATTATATGAAATCAAAACAAACAGTAGTTACAGTTATTTGCATTTTATTTTTTTCAATCGTTTTAGGTCTAATTTTGAATAGTTTCTTCGTTGATTTCAATACTGTTTATAATAACAAATTACAAACCCCTTTGTTTACAGGCTTTCTCACTTTAGGCAGTTTTTTACTAACTCTAAAAACATTCATTATAGTGCAATTGAAAGACAAACTTTATGACCAAGATGTTTACATTGAAAAATTTGCAAGAGATCGATTTAAAGATGAAAAAATAAAAATATATGATCCGATTACACATTTAGCTGAACTTTTGTTAGTCGCTGTGATAATGGCTTTAGGGACTTCCTTTCTGCAAATTACAGTAGGTTTTATTGGTAGCCAATTTACATCAGCGATTTGCTTCAGTTTTGCAATTGGAACTTTAACATTAGTATTTATAGCTTGGTGGCAAATCAGAAAAAACATATACGATCTTTTTGAAATTTCTGAGAAAATGAGAGAAAAAGACGTGCAAAAGAAGCAAGAACAAATACTCAAAGAAGCCAAAGAAAATGCAGTCGCTGATTAAGTATTTGTTTGCAAACCGTAAAATAAATCTGACTTTAATATTTGATTAAAAAGTTAAGCTCGGTTTGAATTAGACAATAGACACTACTGTCAAAACTTCTTCACCTAACATATCAATAATTTTCACTGCAACGGACTTACTTTCAGTTGAAAGTGGTAACTCATAATTGCCGTTTATCATATCGGTCTTTTTTGACGGAACATCTGAGTAACAAATATTAAATACTTTGCCGTCGTAATTTGTATCAACTAACAAAACATCAATCATTGCGCGGAAATCCGTCACTCTTTCGCGGAAAATCGTTTCATCTAATTTCAATCTTTGGATGATTGTCGGCGAATTGAAATTATCAACCTTGACCGATATTTTGCCGTCGTCAATTCGCTTGATTTTGACATCTGCCCAAGCTGGTTGATGGATTAGGAAATTGCCATATTTTTCATCGGTGCGTAGTTCGATCAAATCAATTTTATTCACGGCATTTCGTTTGTTGTAATCAGCTAAATGCTTATCAACATTAGAATCTTTGCCTAGCGAAATCATTGTTATATCTCGATCTTCTTCGGGACGGTTTTTAAGTTCGGTTTCGACCGCTTGAATATCGAGCAATGTGCAGGGATGATTGAGCGGAACAACTTTAACGAGTTTTTTGCCGAGTTCGCCCTCAAAAAAGCTGTCTGTTCGTTTGCGCGTTACGCCGACATACTCAAGCGCAAGTTCAAATGCTTCGTTGTGCTGTATGTTTAAATCATAATCATTGATTCGATAATGCTTGAACGAAAGAACAGGACTCAACTTTTCATCGGTATTCTCATCACTCTGTGACAAAGAGGGTTGTTGTAAAGTTTTGCGCTGTTCGTCAATAATATTTTGCAGACGCTTGCTTGTGGTTTGAATCGCCCCCTTATTGATGTCGCAACCTATCCACCGCCGACCGAGTTTTTGAGCGACTGCGGCGGTTGTTCCTGAACCAAGAAAACAATCAAAAACCACATCATTTGGATTAGAAGCAGCTTTTATTATTCTTTCAAGTAAAGAAATAGGCTTCTGGGTAGGATAGTTCATAATTTCTCCAGAAGGTCCATATAAACCTTTTACATCAAACCAAACATCTAAGGGTATCCCCTCAGATTCAGCTAAAAAGCAATCCAACCAAGCATCGGTTGGAACTTTACCGTTTTCATTTGGAGTCCAAGTATATCCATCTTTGAATCCGGGTCTTTTTTTTGTATTAGAATCAAAATGATATGTTTGAGGTCCAATATTTTCAGTTTTATAAGCAACACGGACAGCATCTCCATTGAAAACTCTATCAGAATCTTTGTTAGTTTTTGAGTAATATAAAATTGTTTGGTGTTTTCTTCCGAATCTAAGTCCTGATGCTCCGCCTCCTTCTGCAAGCCAGATTATTTCATTAACAAATCCTTCCTCTCCAAAAACCTCATCTAAAACAAGCCGTAAATGATGAACTTTTCTATAATCACAATGTAGAAATAGACTTCCATTTTTTGATAGTAAATCTTTCATTAAAATCAATCTTTCAAACATAAATTGTAAATAGTTATCATTAGCCCAAATATCTGAATATTGTAACTGCTCAAAAATAGTCTGTCGCTCAGCTTCAAATTCTTCGGCGTTTCTTACTCCACGCAATTCAACTTTACGAACATAATCAGCTTTGCTATCAAAAGGCGGATCAATATAAATCAAATCGACTTTTCCTCTATAACCATTTGTAAGCAAATAGGCTAGAACTTCTTTGTTATCACCGTGAAATAAGAGGTTTGTTTCCTCTTCCGTTTCGTTACAAGCATATTGCTCTACAAGTTGTGCAGGATAAGAATGAACACTGTCAATTGTCTTTTTACCGACCCAATGAAGCATCGGGCGACCTTTTGCATTCTCAACTTTTGCTGTTGTAGTTTTCTTTTCTTCTTTCGTCTTTGCCATCGTATTTGAAATCAAATCCTATAAATTTGCGAGCAGTTCCTGACTCTTCGAAAGTTCGTCAAAAGGAATTGTGTCATCAGAATAAATAATCTGATATTTTAGTTTTTCAGGGTTGAGGTTTTCCCATTTACGCATTGCCATTGCTTTTGTGCCATTAATGCCATTGTCTTCATCGTCTTTTTCCCGAACTGCTTTGATTTCGACAATTAAAAACTTGCCATTTTTTAATCTGACAATAAAATCAGGAAAATAATTATGCCACTTTCCATCCTTTCCTTTGTATTCAATATAAAGATCGGTTTTACTGATCGAAGACGTGCCGCCAATAAAATAAATATCTTCTATTTCTTCTGGTTTGGCGTTTAACTTTGCAATCATCTGAGTAAAGTAATCGTTTTCGGGTGAAGAATCAAAATTATAAGGCGTATAGTGAAAACCAAAATTATTTGGATTATCTCTAGCGGCAGTTTCCATCGCCAAAATTAAATGTTCTTTTGCCTTCGGGTAAGAAATTTGTGCTGTGTAAATTATATTATCGCCATCTTGGGTTACGTCAAAACCTTCTGATTTAACCAAAGCTAACGCTTCTTCTACCTCAAATTCCTTTGTTTCATAAATCGAAAGTTGTTCGGTTATCTGATTTTCCAACTCCGAGCGATGACTAGAGGGAACTTCGATTTCATCTTGGTAAATCGCTTGCAGACTTTCATAAACAAAACGATTATCAAGATGAAAGTTTGCCGCAAGTTCACTTGATAATAAAAACAAATCGATTGTGTCATATTCAAGCTCGATTGGGGTTTCCGTCGTTTGCCGCAATACATTCTTTGAAATCTTCGATTGCTGAGTAATAAACGTATTAACCGTTATTTTCGGGCGATCAACTTCAATTTGAGGCATCGTAAGTTTGAGGCTCGATTTAACTTTTTCGGCATCTTTGATCTGAACAATCTGACGAATTATTTTCTTAACTACAAGCGGCGGAATATCTAACTTTTTAAGCGTAATCGTAGTTTTAACTGAATTTGATTTAGCTTCCTGAATATCTTTCAAGGATTCGCCAAATGTTTCCTGCATCTGTGAATCTAAAACTTTTACGTTGTCATTTGAAAGATAGATACTTGCCTTGTGTTTATTACCAACCACTTGCCGTAAACAACGTGTTCCTGCTTGCAATACAAAGTTATTGCTCGTTTTTAATTTACGAGCTAAAACGGTTGCAAAAAGTGAAGGACAATTCCAACCTTCCGTTCCTTTGTTGACAAGCAAAATGACACGATGCGGTGAACTCGGATCATTTAGACGGTCAAAATCTGCGATTTCTACGGCAGTTGATTTTGAAGTGTTTTTCAGAATCGTTGTTATGTTAATTTCTAATTCAATTAGCTTTCGCTCGATAGTTGGGCGAAGTTCGGTTAAATCATCTTCTTGCGGAAAGTAGATAGCAATCTTTGACCACGCGCCGTTTGGCAATCGAACATTTCGATAGTTTTCAAAAAAATCCTGCAAAACTAACTCTAAAAATTCATTCGTTCGCGTTCCGTCGAATGAGTAGGATTTTATGTTATGCTCAACGTCTTTTAGAACATTGTCACGAATTCCTTCGGATAATCCATACCAAGTTACAACATCCTTCAGTAGCTGCTTTTCATAATAAGGCGTTCCCGTTGTATTAATCACGCATATTACATCTGTGTTTTCGTGCAAATAATCAACGGTTTTACGAACCTTTTTCAAATCTTTGGTTAAATCTTGCCCGTTTAAGTGGTGCGCTTCGTCGGAAAAAATACCGAGATTTGGAAGACTTGCTAACGCTTGCAATCGCAGGTTTGCAACTTCGATTTCTTCTTTTTCCTTTGTGTCGAATAGTTTTATTTGGTTGGCATTTGCGCCGCGTTTTGCTCCTGTGCTTTTCTGAATCCGAATCTTTTCGGTATTGGTTACAATTATATTGTAATTACTGCCTTGTATGATTGGCAGATTCTTTTCGCCGTCCTGCGTGAAAGTTAGTTTATAGTTCGCCGCAAATTGTTTATAAAGACGTGGCGGCAACACTTTATTAAACGGAATGTCTGCTATTTCTCTTAACGCTCCTAGAATGGTTTTGCCCGGCGCAAAGACGAGAGCATTTTTAATAAATTGTTGTTCGCTTTCTATCTTTGGATATTCCATCGCCATTGCAAACTCTGTGGCAATAATTGTTCCGATCAGAATTGTTTTTCCTGCGCCCATCGCCAAAGCCAAAATATAACTTGGATAATCCAAAGTCATACTTTCACGAATTGCCTCAAACTTCATTCGGCTGACAAATTCGTCATCAGTGCGGATTTTTTCAAACAGATAATTTTCATCGAAATCAATTAAAATATCGCTTATTTCTGGCTTTGTGCGGTCTATACCTAAAGCTGTAAGTTTTTGGCTTCTGGCTGAAAACAGTTTGTTGTAAAGACTAAAAACTTTTGGAGTTTTTTCAATTAAGCGTAAATACCAATAAACCTCTAAAGCCTTCAACTGAGCGGCTCGAAGAAATCTTAATTCGTCAGAATCGGCAATTCTGGCATAGTCAAAAATCTCTGAAATAACAGGAAATTCAGATTGATATTCATTTTCGCGCCAAAGCTTTATTTTCTCGCTCAGTATCTGATAAAGATGTGTCATTTGCTAAACCAATATTTTGTGGAATCAATCGAGAAAACTATTCCTATTTCTTAAAATTGGTAATCTTAAAATTTGATTCTTTGTGAAACTACGGAATTATCTAATAAATCAATCTTGAAAACAAGGCAAAGAAACCAATTGAAAATTTAGGTTGATTTTGATTTCTTATGATTCCTTTCAACAGTTTCCATTGCAAGTTCGATTGATTTCGGAACATCTAAAATGCCGCTTTCCCATCTGTAAACAGTATTCATTTTCACACCTAAGATTTCGGCAAGTTCCGTTTGTGTTAATCCGAGAGATTCGCGTTTTTGTTTTAATTCTTTTCCTTCCATAACCAATTTTAAGTGTAACTCAAGATTAAAAATAATTCTACATTTAGTAGAGCAAAATAACTATCTCAATTTGCATTATCATTCTACTTTAAGTAGAATATATCTTAGTTGGAAACAACTAAACACTTATAAAACTTGAGGAAAAACCAATGATTAGATTGACCAGAGAAAACACGGCAAAAGCAGTCGAAAGATGCAAACAGTTGAAACCCAAAGTGAAATTTATCAAAGATCGTTTGTTCGTCGTCTATTCGTCAAATAACGATAACGTCTATCACGTTAGCTTTGATGTAAAAAACGGCGAGAAGTTCGGAAAATGCGAATGCAAGGCAAGCGAAAAAGGACTCGTTTGTTATCACATAGTCGCCGGAGCTACCGTAAACATCTATCGGCAAGGTTTGAAACGTCAGACGGCATAAACACGAAAGGCTTTCCAAAATTCGCAGTTTTGGAAAGCCTCTCTTTAACCCCAAAAATAAATTGAGATTAACCAATATGAAAAATTTAACACAAATCAAGCATAACCCGAAACAAACGGAATTAGACAGCAAGACCGAAAAAGTTTTCGATCAATTTACCAAAGCTGAACCGCCGGAAAGAAAAGCAATCATACAGCAAGTTTCCGAATTCGTTCAATCTGCCGAAAACGAGAATGAAAAAAACTTTTGGCAAGATTTATTCAGAAAACTAGAAACAAAATAAAGGTGTGAAATTGATATTTTGAAAATTCTAGGTGTGAATTTAGGTGTGACAAAAAGAAAGAGGCGTTATTCGCGCCTCTAACTTGTTGATTTAATTGATACACCCGGCAGGATTCGAACCTGCGACCCTCTGGTTCGAAGCCAGATACTCTATCCAGCTGAGCTACAGGTGCGTGGCAGATTTGATTGTAGTTTGCCATTAAGTGTTTTGCAAACTTACAATCGAAAATTTCGGGCTACTGTTTTTGAAATTCCTTGCGGATAAATTTTACGATGTCCTTGATTTCCTGATCGGTCAGCTTACCTTTAAAGGCGGGCATTCCTTCGTCCTTGATGCCGTTTTCGATGTAGTCGATATATTTTGCATCGTCCATTTTCTTCATTTTATCGGTCGTCAGATTTTCGGCGTTAATGATCGTTCCTTCAATATCGACTTTGCCGCCCGAACCGTCTTCTTTATGACACGAAGCACATTTTTCCTTGTAATTTTTTCGTGCGGAGGCGAGCTCGTCCGCCATTGTCGGCTGGGTGTTGGCGGCGGCGGTCGTGTTCGCGTTCGTATTCGGTTTGGTGTTTGTGTTGGCGGCGGAATTGTTTGCCGCAGGTTGACTGCAAGCCACTGCAAACAGCATAAATGTCGTCAAAACTAACGTGATCTTTAAAAATTTCATCGATTTTCTCCTCAATAATTTATTTGCTTCAAATTCTGCAAAAGTTTAACTTAGAAGTTAAGTAAAAAGCAAAAAAATAATCCCGCTTCGGGTTTTATTTATACGGAGAAATTATGACCAAAAAAATATTGATCGGCGGCGATTGGCGAACGGCTTCAGAAAGCATCGAGATAAGAAATCCTTTTTCAAACGCAACGATTTCCGAAGTTTTTTCAGCCAATGAAGCGGAAAACGAAGAAGCGATAGTGTATGCCGAAAAAGCCTCAAAGGAAATGCGGAAACTTTCACGGTTCGAGATTGCCAAAGGTTTACGAAAGATAGCCGACGGCATCGAAAAAAGGCAGAACGAATTTGCCGAAATGATCGCGCGCGAAGCCGCCAAGCCGATAAAAACGGCATTCGGCGAAGTCCTGCGCGGGATCGCAACCTTTAATTGGGCGGCGGGCGAAGCAGAAAGATTTGTCGGCGAGGTGATTCCGATCGACACGATTGCGACCGGAAAAGGGAAAACGGGCTACACCAAACGCATTCCGCGCGGCGTGATATACGGCATTACGCCGTTTAATTTTCCGTTGAATCTGGTCGGTCATAAGGTCGCGCCCGCGCTGGCTTCGGGAAATTCGATCATCATCAAACCGAGCCAGCGAACGCCGCTGACGGCTTTGCTTTTGGGCGAAGTTTTTCTCGAAAGCGGTTTGCCAGCATCCGCTTTACAAATTGTGCCGATGGATACGAAATATATCGAATCGGTTTACTCGGACGAACGCGTGAAAATGATTTCATTCACGGGAAGTGCGGAAATCGGCTGGCAGATAAAATCGAAGGCGAATAAAAAAATGGTGACGCTCGAACTTGGCGGAAACGCGCCCGTGATCGTTGACGAAACGGCGGATTTCGAGCATTCGCTCAAACAAACGACGATGGGCGCGTTCAGCTATGCGGGACAAGTCTGTATCTCGATTCAGCGCGTGCTCGTTCACGAAAAAATCTCCGATAAATGGACGGAAAAATTTGTCGAAAACGCGCAAAATCTCAAAAAAGGAAATCCGTTCGACGAAACGACCGAACTTTCGGCGATGATCGACGAAAACGCTGCGAAAAAAGCGCAGAGTTGGATTGAGGAAGCCGTCCAAAACGATGCGAAAATTCTCTGCGGAAACAAACGCGCCGGCGCGATGCTGGACGCAACGATTTTGACCAATACGAATCCCGAAATGCGCGTCGTTTCGGAAGAAATTTTTGCTCCGGTCGCAGTTATCGAAAAATTTACCGAGTTTGAAGAAGCGGTTGAAATTGCAAATCGGACGAAATACGGCTTGCAAGCCGGAGTTTTTACGAACGATCTGAAAAATATGCAGTTTGCCTCGGAAAATCTCGAATACGGCGGCGTGATAATCAATGACGTGCCGACCTTCCGCGTTGACAATATGCCTTACGGCGGCGTAAAAGATTCGGGTTTCGGGCGCGAAGGAGTCCGTTTCGCAATGGAAGAAATGAGCGAAATCCGACTTGTTGTGATAAATTCATAAATGCTATGGGACTTGCGAAATTAAAGCCTTATCTTTCGGTTGAAAATTATTTGATCGGCGAAAACGACGGCGAAATTCGCCACGAATATATTTACGGCGAAGTTTATGCGATGGCTGGTTCGAGCGACCGCCATAATCGGATTTCATTCAATTGTGCTAAAAAGATTGACGGGAAATTAAATCCTGAAGGCAAATGTCAGGTTTTTATGACCGATATGAAACTGCAAGCCGATTCCGAAACTTTCTATTACCCCGATATTTTCGTGGCGTGCGATAAGCCCGACCGATATTTCAGACGAGAACCGATTTTAATTATCGAAGTTCTTTCGCCTTCGACCGAATCGATCGATAAACGCGAAAAATTAAAAGTTTACCGGCAGATTCCGACTTTGCAGGAATACGCTATCATTGCTCAAGACAAAATGTCGGTTGAATTTCACCGTAAAAACGAAGACGGAGTTTGGATAAAAGAAATGTTCAATTCAGCCGAAGAAATCATTGAATTTAATTCGGTCGAATTGAACATTTTCTTATCTGAAATTTATCGCGGAGTCGATTTTCAGGAAATCTGAAAATTATTTATTGACTGGCAGATGTTCGTTTAAATAATCGGTCAGAAGATTGTATAAATGAACGGTCGTGCCTTCTCCCTCGGAAATGCTGTGCGTGCGGTTCGGATAAGCCATCATTTGAAACGGCTTATTAAGTTTGACCAGTTCGTTTATTAGATTTTCCGTGCCTTGATAATGAACGTTGTCGTCGCCCGTGCCGTGAACGATCAGCAAATCGCCTTTCAAGCCGTTCGCAAAATTGATCGGTGCGCCTTGTTTGTAAAATTCGGCGTTTTCCTGCGGCATTCCCATATAACGTTCGGTGTAGATCGTGTCGTAAAGCCGTTGGTCGGCGACGGGCGCGACCGACATTCCCATTTTGTAAATTTCGGGATATTTGAACATCGCGCTCAAAGTCGAAACGCCGCCGCCGCTCCAACCCCAGATGCCGACTCGTGAACTGTCGATAAATGGGGATTTCGCCAAGATCGCTTTGACGGCGTTGGCTTGATCGGCGGCATTTACCACACCGATTTTGCGGTAGATGCTTTTCCGCCAGGCGCGACCACGCGGTGCGGGTGTTCCGCGATTGTCGACGCTGATGACGATATAACCTTGCTGTGAAAGCATCGTATGCCACAAATAATCCGTATCGTTCCACGAATCCGTGACGGTTTGCGCGGCAGGTTCGCCGTAAACGTAAAAAAGAACGGGATATTTTTTCGACGGATCGAATCCGGGCGGTTTGAGCATCCAGCCGTCGAGCGTGATTCCTTCGCCGATGTCGATCTTGAAAAACTCCTGCGGTCCTTTTTTGACCTGATCTATTTTCGCTTGCAAATCCTTGTTGTCTTCCAACGTGCGGACGACGGTTTTGTTCGTCAGATTGACGATCTCAAAACGCGGCGCGGTCGTAAATGCCGAATAAGTATGAAAAGCCCATTTTCCATTCGGCGAAATGTTATATCCGTTCCAGCCTTTCTGATCCTCGGGCGTGACTTTTTCAGCCGTTCCGCTGCCATCCGTTTTTGAACGGTAAAGATAACGTTGTGTTGCGTTTTCGGGTGATGCGACAAAATAAACCCAACCGTTCGCTTCATCGATTCCGTTGTAACTGACAACATCGAAATTGCCCGTCGTGATCGGTTTTACGTTCGTTCCGTCGCGTGAAACGTTGTAAATCCTCTGCCAGCCGTCGCGTTCGCTCATCCAGAGAAAATTTTTCCCGTTATTCAGCCAACGAAGTTTCTGCATAAAAACCTCCGTCCAGGTGTCGTCTTTTTCGGTCAGAACAGTTTTGACCGCCCCCGTTTTCGCGTCCGCAACCATTAATTGCAGAGTGTTTTGCAGACGATTCAAATGTTGGAGAATGAGCTCGTTCGAGTTTTCCGTCCAATCCATCATTGCGATATAATTTTGGCGCAGATCGCCGGGCGTATTCATCCATTTCGTCTGTCCGCCGTCCGCGTTGACAACGCCGACGCGCACCGCCGCATTCGTCGTTCCGGCTTTCGGATAAGGAATTTGCGTGATGACGGGATAAATGTCGTCGGTGTTGTTTATCAAAAGAAAATCCTTGATGCCGCTCGCGTCGAATTGCCAGTAAGCGATCGATTTGCTGTCGGGACTCCAACGCCAGCAATCGCGCAGGAAAAATTCTTCTTCGTTGACCCAATCCGAAGTTCCGTTTATCAATGTCCGCGAACCGTCATTCGTTAATTGAGTGATCTTTCCGTCGGCGATATTTTCGACGTAAATATTGTTTTCCCGAACATAACCGACACGCGTTCCGTCGGGCGAAAATTTTGCAAACATCAGCGTCGAAGGTTTCGCGTCGCCGCCCAGCTTTTTCAGATTTCCGCTCGCCAAATCCAGAACCCAATAATCGCCGCGCGTGTTCAAACGCCAAACTTTCTTCGAGTTTGTATAGATCAGCATTTGCTTATTGTCGGTCGACCATTCGTAGCCATTGATCGGCAAAGGTTTTGTTTCGCCCTTCGGGATAAGTTTTTCGGCGGAAAGCAAAACCGTCCGCGCATTTGTCGCGGCATCGTAACTGACGAGTTCACTGCCGCCCTGAATGGTTGGTGAAGGCTCGATCTTTGAATAAGCATCGCCCGATTTCATCCAGCGAAGTCCGCCGACACCTTTCGCGCTGAAATCATCGGAATTAAAAATTCGCTCTATCGACAAAAGCGAAGGATCGCTCGTTTGTCCGTAAACAAAGACGGGAACAAACAGCAAAAAACTCAGAAATACGACTCTGAAACGATTCATATTAAAACTCCAATTTATTTGTAAATTTGAAACTGCGGAGATTATACGTGAATTCGGTGAAATAAGTTAAGAGTTTATTAAATGAATCAATAATTTTTCGGTGTTTCGACGATTACGGACAGACAAGATAAGGTTGAACATAGTTAAAAACAATTGAAACTTTACAGTTATTAAAACTATAATTAAATGAGAGTCTGAGCCTGAACCATAAAACTCAAAAAACAGTAAAAGCAAAATATGATTTCAAATCTAAGACTAAAACACCTGTTTTCCATTAATTTATTACTAATTTTAGCGGTTTCTTTTTCATTTTCACAGGAAAAAGAAACTACTTTTCATCCAAAAAAAGCACAGGCGAAAAAAGAAGAAAAATTATTTCAAAACGGCGGAATCGATGACACTTTTTCGCCAAAGATACAGCCGAATGCTGAGATAACTGCGGCGGCTATTCAGAAGAACGGAAAAATTTTAATTGGCGGAAAATTTAAGTTGATCAATGAACCATCCGGCGAGATGTCAGACCGCGTTGTGAGATTGAATACGGACGGTTCGATCGATAAAACTTTCCTCTTTCAGGAACCGGTCGGTTGGAATTCCGAAAGTCCGATCTCGGTAATTAAATTACAATCGGACGGCAAAATATTGGTTGCAAAAGATTGGCGAATTATCAGGTTAAATACGGATGGGACTATTGATAATACGTTTAGTTCAGCTACTTTTATCTCGTTCGGCTTGATCGATATTTTCGGCATTCAAATTTATCCTGACGGCAAATTGCTGGTTTCGGGCTACTTTGAGATCGTCAATGGTCAATCGATGTATAAAGTTGCCCGTTTGAAAGGTGACGGCACTTTGGATACGTCTTTTTCAAGTAACAACGGCGGCGGATTGGTAAATGTTAATAAATCAGCTATCGGAACCGCCGGGAAAATTTATTTGGCTCTTTCTAATCAAAATTGGGCTTCGATCGGTTTATTTCCGAGATTGAATTCTGACGGCGGGTTTGATTCCACGTTTCGCTGGAGCAAAACGTCCGAAGAATATAAAAACGCCTGGGAAGTCAGCGATCTGACCGACGTTGTCATCGAAAAAGACGGAAATTTGCTGATTAGCGGAAAAATTACAAACAATTCGGGACTTTGGAATGAAACGATCAACGGAATTTACAGAATGAATCAAAACGGCGACATAATTGATACATTTGAGCATCTTCAACCGCTTTACGGCACAAAAATCTATCTTCAGGAAGACGGGAAAATAATTGCTTTGAGCCAAAACGGAACGGCTCAGGACGGTGCAAATCTGGTCAGATTTTTTTCAAATGGAAAAAAAGATCATTCGTTCAGGAATGAAATAAATTTCACGGGCGGTTATTTTCCGTTTGGCTCAGGCGTATTGTTGCAAAAAGACGGGAAAGTATTGGTATTTGGACAAATAAATGAAGTTAACGGATTAGCCAGGCAGGGAATAGTGAGATTTAACAGCAACAATTGATTACTTTTATCGGGCATTTCGCCGAATCACAAAAAATATGCAAAAAATAATATCTAAATTAACTGCAATTAATCTTATTTCAACAACTGTTCTATTAGCCTTTGCTACCTTAAATATATTCGCTCAAAATGAAGGAAGAAGCCTTCAGGCTACAAAACAGAATCAGAAAATAAAACAAAATGATGAACTGAAGGACACGGGAATCGATGAAACTTTTTCTCCGGCTTTTAGAGGCGAAAATGCGGAGATAATTGCGGCAGACATTCAAAAAGACGGGAAGATCATCATCGCGGGAGTATTTAGTTTGCCTCACGAAATTGAAGGTAATATAAAAATGCGAGTCGCACGATTAAACTCGGATGGAACGGTAGATAAAACATTTAAAGTTTTTAACTACCCTAACGTAAATGTCCCGATAACGGTCGTAAAAGTGCAGCCCGACGGGAAAATTTTAGTCGCTTATACCGATTATTTGATCAGATTGAATGTTGACGGAAGCTGGGATAGTGGATTTACCTCAAGGGGTATTAGCACGATCTATGACATTCAACTCTATGAAGACGGGAAAATTTTATTATCCGGGCAATTTTCTTATTTCGATTATTATAATTTGGAGAAAATTATCAGACTTAATCCTGACGGAAGTTTTGATTCGACATTCCGCAAAGCCTGGGGAAACAATATGGTCAGAAAGTCGGTTATAACGGATGACGGACAGATTTACGCCGCTTTGGGACCTTCCCCCTGCAGTGATGAAAACGGATTATTTCCAAGAATAAATCCGGATGGGACAGCGGACATAACTTTTGTTTTCAGCCAAAATTTCAACGCTTGCACCAGCGGCATCGGACCAAGTGATCTTTACGATGTCGTAATAGAGAAAGACGGCAATATTTTAATCAGCGGAGAACTTTCCAATATTAATAATAACTTTAATAAATCGGTAAAAGGAATCACCAGACTGGATAAAAATGGCGCAGTTTTAACTAAATTCGAGGGTAATATCGGTAGTGTAAATAAAATATATCCGCAACCGGACGGTAAAATTATCACTCTTATTGCAGGCGTTCAAAATGCGGAAATTAAACGTTATTTCAGCAACGGAACTATTGATCCAAGCTTAAACTATAATATTCAAGCCAATTACGTTTTATATTATTTTCCGAATTTTTCCGGGATTGTAACTCAGCCGGATGGGAAAATTCTGGTTTACGGTTTTATTAAAGGTGTGAATGGTGTTCCCAAATATGGAATTGTTCGATTAAATACAAACAACTAGCAGAAAAGGCGTGAATTTTCACGCCTTTTCTACTTGATAAAGTTTAATCTTTTAAGACCGAAATTCTGTCGGGCGGAAGTCCGACCATACATTCGTCGCCGATCTTTAAGCCGACCAATCTTAAAACCAACGCTTCGAGCAATAACCCGTTGGAATCCAGAACGATCAAGGTCGTCGCGCCGTGAAAGCGGATTTCGACGATCCGGGCTTTTAGAAGATTATCTTCGGGAAACGACGCGCCGAACGAGATCGAAATATGTTCGGGGCGAATCATTAGGCAAACGTTCTGATTGATCGCACCGAGGTGGACTTTTTCGGTTCTTTGGGTTGAAAGACGATGTTCGCCGATCAGGGTTTGAAATTCGGGATGTTCGGCTTTGGTCGAAGTCAGTCTGCGAGCCTGAAAAATATTATTTCTGCCGCAAATTCGCGCAACCGCATAAGAATTGGGATTTTCATAAATTTCGCGCGGCGTACCGATCTGTTTGACGGTTCCTTCGGCTAGAACGGCGATGCGGTCGCACAGAAGCATAACTTCCTCGAAATCGTTTGAGGCAATGACCACAATAAGATTTTTTTCTTTCACGCGCCGCCGCAATTTTTGGTAATTTTCGTGCCGCAAAAGCCTGTCCATATAGCAGAAAGAATCGTCGAGAAGCAACACGCTGTCGGCATTTTCCAAAGCCTGATCGAGAGCCACGACCTGTCCTTCACCGTCCGCGATCTGGGGTCTTTTGTCCGATTTGAAGAGTTTTTCCCAGATCGATGTATTGGTAAGTCTTGGAAAATGAAAATTTCGCTCGTTGCAGGAAAGCGTCGTGACATCTTTCGTATCGTATGTGATGTTTCCGCCACTGCATCTTTCAGCACCTGACAACAGACGGATCAGAGTGGATTTCCCGGCGGCAGTCGAACCGAAAATGCCGAAAACTTCGCCTCTTTCAACCTGAAACGAAACATCTCTTAAAACCCAGTGATCGTCATATCTTTTGACAAGATTTGAAATTGTTAAGGACATATTTTCTTTGAAATTGGAACTTTTGCCGCAATTGTTCGTGCAAACAAAAGTATGCTGTTGTCATCAGATTAAAGCAAGTTATAATGTTGACTATGGCTGAAAATAAGAAAAGTTTAAAGCGTAAATTGGCAGAGGCTGGCGGCTGGAAATTAGCCAGAAGAATCGGAAAGTCGGTTCCATACGTCGGAACGGCAATGGCGATCGGTTTTGTCGGCTACGACATTAAGAAAAAAGGCGTGGTCAAGGGCGTGATAAATTCGGGACTTGACGCGATTCCGGTCGTCGGGTTGGCAAAAAATGTCGTCGAATTTTTCACGGGCGACCTGATTCCCGACAAACCTGCGAAAAAAAGAATCAAGGTCGAAAAAACAGACGGGAAACAGGAAGAGAAATGAGAAATACTTCAAAGATCAAATTATTCATCACCGCAAACTTGTTGGCAATCGGTTTTGTGACCGTTTTTCTTTCTGAAAGCGCGGCGCAAACTACCCGAAAAAACAAAAAAGGAACGGTCAAGGCTCAACCTTTCCCGACTCCTGCTGAAACGATTCCCGAAATAATCAGCCGCGCCGACGATTATCCGAATGAAAATCAGGTCGTTCAGATTCCGCAAGATCAAACTCAAACGAACGAAGCCGCGAATGACGGACTCGATAAAACGAACGCCCGCGTCAAGGAATTGAACGCCCGGATGAAAAATCTGGAATCTGCCAAAAAAGACCCCTACGAAGAAAAACAAAAACGCCTTTTACTGAATCTCGACATTCTCACCCGCGCCGAACAGCGCGCCGAAACCATTCGCAAGCAAATGTTTGAAATGATCGAAAAGGAAAGCGCGATCAAAAATCGTCTGGACAACATCGAAAATGACATTCGCCCTGAAGTGATCGAACGTCAGGTTGCCTTTGCCGGTTCGCTTCGTCCCGAGCAGTTGCGTGAAATGCGGAAGAAAAATCTCGAATCGGAAAAGGCAAATTTGCAAAATCTTTTGACCGAAATCCAGAACACCAGGGCAAATCTTGAGGCGAACGTCCAAAAAGCCGATCAGTTGGTCGAAAAACTTCGTCTTAAACTCGAAAAGGACATCGACGACGCTTTAGCCGATGAAGCGAATCAATAGATAGCTGGAATAATCCGGAAAAATCGTGCAAGCCAAAGCAACTTCAAACGTTCCTTAAAACGTCATAGAAGCGTAAAGTAACCAAATTCCACGCTTGAAACATGTTTTAGGAGAAAATTTATGAAGTTGAAGTTTTTCGCAAACTCTCTCGGTTTGTTGTTCGTCGGTTTGTTTTTTACTCTCTCGGCGCACGCACAAGGTGTAATTGTTCCAATAATTTGCGACGTTAGACCTTGCCGACCGCCGCGCCCGATTCCGCAACCGATTCCGTTACCGAACGTTCTTACCGTCAAATCCATCAAACTCGATACGAAAATAAACGGACAGGTTGCGACCACGCACGTCGAGCAGATTTTCCGCAACGACACGCAATACACTTTAGAAGGAACATATTTTTTCCCGATTCCCGAAACGGCTTCGATCGTCGAGTTTTCCATCTGGGAAAACGGTAAAAAGCTCGTCGGCGAAGTGCGCAGTCGTGAAGAAGCGCGGCGGATTTACGACGAGATCGTGCGCCGCCAACGCGATCCGGGATTGTTGGAATATGCCGGAAAGGATTTGTTTCAGGCATCGATCTTCCCGATTCCGCCCAATTCCGACAAGAAACTCGAAATCACTTATTCACAGGTTCTGAAAGCCGAATCGGGCACGGTCGCTTATCGTTATCCGCTCGGAACGGGCAGAAATCTCTGGGCGCGGCAAACGAGCGACGAGGTTAGAAGAAATATGCCGCCGCAAAAGTTCGGAACGGTTTCGGGAAGGATCGAGATCGTCGGAAAGGAAGCGTTGCGAAATATTTATTCGCCGTCGCATCAGGTCGAAGTTTCCCGGAAAGGCGAGGTTTCGGCGGTCGTTTCGTTTGAAACAAACTCGAACGAGAATGATTTTCAGCTTTTCTACGGACTCTCGAACAACGATTTCGGAATGTCGCTTTTGACGTATCGCGAACCCGGCAAGGACGGATTTTTTCTGCTTCAGCTTTCACCGAAAGACGATCTGAGCGAAAGGGAACTGGTTAATAAAGACATCGTTTTCGTGCTCGACACATCGGGTTCGATGGCGGACGAAGGCAAAATGGAAAAAGCGCGCAAGGCTTTGCTTTTCGGTGTTCGGACGCTTCGCGAAGGCGACCGTTTCAACATCATAAATTTTGCGGGCGAGGAACATTTAATGGAAGCGAAACCGATTGCGGCGAACGATTCGGGCAGGAAACGCGGCGAAGAATTTGTCGAAAATCTGAAACCGACCGGCGGAACGAATATTAACGATTCGCTGATCGCGGCGGTCAAACAGTTTGAAAAGAACGAGCGTCCGAAAATGATCGTTTTTATGACGGACGGTTTGCCGACCGTCGGCGAGGCAAACGCCGATAAGATCATCGAAAATTTCAAAAAAGTGAAAAATGTCGAAGTCAGAATGTTTCCGTTCGGCTTCGGTTACGATGTCAATACGACGCTTTTGGACAAACTCGGTTCGGAAAACGCGGGAATTTCCGATTACGTTCAGCCCAAGGAAGATTTGGAGATAAAAGTTTCCAACTTTTTTGCGAAAGTTAGTTCGCCCGTTTTGTCCGACCTCGAAATCGACTTCGGCGGTGCACAGGTTGATTATATGTATCCGCGAAAATTGAGCGATATTTTTAAAGGAATGCAGATTTCGATCATCGGCAGATATAAAAATTCGGCTGATCTGCAAAATATCACGGTTCATCTGAAGGGAAAGTCGAACAATCAAACGCGGACTTTCAGCTATGATGATCTCGATTTTCCGCTTCGCGCCGAAAAGAACGATTTTTTACCGCGTTTGTGGGCTTCGCGCCGAGTCGGTTGGTTGCTCGAACAGATCAGAAACAACGGTGAAACGAAGGAAACACGCGATGAAGTCGTCGAACTCGGCACGAAATACGGACTCGTAACGCCTTACACTTCCTATCTTGCCACAGACGGAACGCTTCAAAACGTTGCCCGAAGCGCGCCAGCGGCTGATTTGATGATGCGCGAAGGCGGGAAAAGAGTCGTCGCAAAGAGCGGTGCCGGGGCAGTGCAAATGAGCGTTCAGCAAAACGCTATGCAATCGAACGCAACGGTTTCAGTCGAAGGACAGGAAGCGGATGAGCAAATATTGATTAGAAATTCAAACGCGAACCAGTTTGTCGCAAACAAAAATTTCATTAATCAAAGCAATGTCTGGGTCGATTCGGATTTCAAAACCGAGGCGAAATTACCCGAAGTAAATATCAAATTTGCGAGCGAAGAGTATTACAAACTCGCCGCAAGCAATACTGAACTTGCGCAATATCTTGCCATCGGCGAAGAAGTCGTCGTCGTTTGGAACAGCAGGGTTTACCGCATCACGAAATAGATTTCGGATAAAACCGAAAGCCTCTTTTCGACATCAGAAAGGTGACATTTGACCTAAAAAATTGTATTTTAGGTCAAATTCACCTTTTTTATTTTTAATCGTCATAAGGAGAAAAGATGTCATTTTTTCAAAGAGTAATTTTCATATTTATCATAGTTTCAATTTTTGCCTCTTCCGCCTTTTCACAAACTTCCTGGGTTCCCAACAAGGTCAAAGCCAGCGGCGATCTGATCACGGTTTATTTCACTTCGTCCGACAAAGGCTGGATCGCAGGCGACGACGGCTATCTGGCTTCGACAATCGACGGCGGCAGAAATTGGAAGAAAAAAGACATCGGAACGACCGAAAGCATTAACGAAATCTATTTTCGCAACGATGACAACGGCTATCTCGTCGCGGGAAAAAAAATGTTCATCACGAAAGACGGCGGTGAAAACTGGCGTGAAACCAGAATCTATCGTTTGAACGATTTTCCGAACGGTTCACCCGAATTTTTGAGCATCCGTTTTGCCAATAAAAAACGCGGTATCGTGATCGGTTCAATCCTCGATAGAAAAGGCGAAAACGTTGTCGATTCGCTCGTGATGCGCACCGAGGACGGCGGCGAATCGTGGGTCAGAGTCACGGTTCCGTCCAAGACCGAGCTTTATCACCTCGATTTTGTCGGCGATAATTATTGCTGGATCGTCGGCGACGGCGGTTTGATTCTTGCCTCGACCGACGGCGGTGCGAGCTTTGTGAAACAAAAATCGGGAACCGACAAAGACCTCTACAATGTCGATTTCCGCGATGAAAAAGAAGGCTATGCCGTCGGCAGTAAAGGTACGATCCTGAGAACCGAAGACGGCGGAAACTTCTGGCGAAGTGTCCGCACTTCATTCGCTTCGACTTTTATGCGCGTCGATTTCGCCGACGACAAAAACGGTTGGATCGTCGGATACGACGGCACGATCCTGCGCTCGAACGACAAAGGCAAAAGCTGGGTCAAGCAGGAAAGCCGCACGGTTGATCGTCTTTACGGGCTTTATATGACCAAAAAATACGGTTACGCAGTCGGTGGCAACGGCGTAATTCTGCAATATCAAAAATAAAAAAACTTTTTCCGCACAAATTTCAAGAATTTCCCGATTTTGCTTAACAAAAATGTAACTTCTGTGTTATGTTACATCAGAAATTTTTGTTGTTCATTAGTTCGGCATAACACATCATTATCGACAAAATCAGTTGCCCGTTGGTCAAAATATTCAAAGGCAATCTTCTTTTTATTGGTATAAAAGAAATTAATTGGTTTGGAAACTAATTTTCGGTTGTGTCCGTAGAAGTGAGCGAACAACTTATTTTTACACTACAAAAGAGAAAAACTTTAATTAGGAGCAAAAGATGAAAAATTTAATTTTTATTAAGTTTTTGTTTGTGTTGGTATTTTGTCTGTCTGCCACAGTGTTCGGACAAGAAACAACCGGAAATATCGAGGGGACAGTAAAAGATTCGGCAGGTGCTTTTGTGCCTAATGTTTCGATTACGATCACCAGTGCGAAAGCCGTGGCGACGGGAACGACCACGACCGGAACCGGAGCCGGCTTCAAACGCACGATCACGTCGAACGGCGACGGTTTTTTCCGAGTTATTCAGGTTCCGCCGGGAACTTACGATGTCGTGACAACGGCATCAGGCGGATTCGGCGAAGCGCGTTATGAAAACGTGACGGTTGCGATCGGTCAGACAACACAACTCGAAATTACCGTCAATCCGGGCGGAAGCGTCAATACGGTCGACGTTTCGGTTTCGGACGCGCCGCCGGTCGATACGACCAACAACGCGATTCAAACCACGATCAACGCGCAAAAGATCGAACTTCTTCCGAAGGGAACGGGCTTTACGAGTCTTTTGAAAACCGTTCCGGGAACGCGCCCGGAAAGCCGTTCGGGTGGATTTTCGGTTGACGGCGCATCAGGCGGAGAAAACGTTTTCGTGATCGACGGACAGGAAGTAACAAATTACAGAACCGGAACTCTGAACGAAACATTTAATATTCCGACCCAGCTCGTGCAGGAAGTTCAAGTCAAATCATCGGGATTTGAAGCGGCTTACGGCGGAGCGACGGGCGGCGTGGTGAGCGTCGTCACGCGCGGCGGCGGAAACGAATTTCACGGCGAGGTCGGACTCCAGTTTGAACCTGCCAAATTTGCGGGAACCCCGCGACCGTTGCTTAACCGATTCACGACCGGAACAGTAGCGGCAAACAATTTCGTGCAAACGGCGGAATATTTTAACCCCGCGAAAAGCGGCGGAACGAACGTTTTTCCGACCGCCAACGTGAGCGGTCCGATTTTTAGGGATCGGCTCTGGTTTTATTCGAGCTATTCACCGCAGGTTTTTCAAACCGATGTGACGGTTCCGTATTACACAAATCTGCCTGCTTCGACCAGAACCCTGATTACGACGGAAACATATTCGAGAAAGAGAACTTATGAATATGCTTTCACGCGCCTTGATGCAAATCCGTTCAACAATTTGAGGTTTACGGGAACTTATCTCTGGAACCCGGTCGTCGACCGTGGAAGCCTTCCGACGACTTCGTTCACGAACGTGGCTTCGCCGGCGATCGGCTTCAACAACGTTCCGACCGCAAACTACGGCGGCACCATCGGCGTTTTGACGGGCAATCAGTTTACCAGCAAACAGGGCGGACGGCAGAATTCAAACGTCGTGACGTTTTCGGGTGTTTACACGCCGACGAGCAATTTGGTGATCGACGGTCGCTACAGCCGCGGATTTTTGAATGAAAAGAACGGTAACTATTTCGTGCCGAGCACGACGCAGATTTTCAGTTGCGGAACTCCGAACGTGAATTTCCCGTGTTCGACAACGGGCGCGAATACGATTACCGTGAAGGACGTTTCGGTTCGTGATTCCTACGAATTTTCGGGTTCGTATATCGCCAATTTCGGCGGACGGCACGAATTCAAAGGCGGTTATCAACGCTATAAGATTTTCAATGACGTTCAGTCGGGAAACAACGCGATCGGGCGCATTTCCTTTAACTATGGAACGCCTATTTCGACCTTGCTCGGCGGCGCGGTCACTGATACGCCCGGCGCGGTCGGTTCGGCTTCGTTCAGAAGAACGGGAACGAACGGCAAAGCGTCGAATTTGAGTCAGGGTATTTACATTCAGGACAAATATCAGCCGTTCAGTCGTTTGACCTTAAATCTCGGCGTTCGTATCGAAAAGGAAAATCTTCCTTCGTATAACCAATTTCCGAGTGCCATCAATTTCAGTTGGAATGACAAGGTCGCACCACGCTTAGGCTTTGCTTACGACTTTTTCGGCGACGGCAAAACCAAACTTTTCGCAAGTTACGGACGCTTTTTCGACCGTGTTAAATTCGAGCTTCCGCGCGGTTTGTTCGGCGGCGACGTTTTCCTTGAAGATTATTTTGAACTGTTTCCGGGCGACACCGCGAACAGCTTCAATATTCTCAACATCCTGAACGGTTACACCGGACCGAGCGTTTGCCCGGCTTCGGGATTCATTACTTCCGGTGCCCGCAGTCGTTGCCAGAAAAATCTTCGCGTCAACGCGAACGATCCGAACGCTTCGGCATTGAACGGCGGTGCGGTCGATCCGAATTTGAAACCGTTCCAGCAAACCGAATTTACGGTCGGCATCGAGCATCAACTGAGCCAGAATTACGTTTTCCGCACCCGTTACACCTACAAAAACGTTGACGAAGCGGTCGAGGACGCGGGTATCGTCAACGCGGCGGGAAGCGAAGCGTATATTATCGGAAATCCGGGCAGTGGTTTGCATCTGCAAACTTTGCAGGCACTCGGATACAACAAATCGACCAGACCGCAAAGACGCTACGACGGACTCGAATTCGTGCTCGAAAAGCGTTTGTCGGATAATTGGTATTTCAATGCGAATTACACTTACAGCCGTTTGTATGGAAACTATTCGGGACTGGCAAGCTCGGACGAACCGCATCTCGTCAACGGTCGTACTTCGCCGGGCGTGAGCCGCGCTTTCGACTTGCCGTTCATCGGATTTACCGCCAAAGGCGAACCCGATAACGGTCGTTTGCAGACGGACAGACCGCACGTTTTCAATATTTACGGGGCGTATATTTTCGATTGGATGGGAAATAAAACAAATTCGACCGAATTTGCGGCGTTCCAAACGGTCACGTCGGGAACTCCGCAAACGACCACGATCTACGGTGCTTCGACCGTTACCCCGCAGATTTTCCTCGCGCGCGGCGATCTCGGACGCAGTCCCGTATTTTCGCAAACAGACCTGAACGTAACGCATCGTTACAGATTCGGACGCGATAATCGTTTCACGATGGCGGTCGATCTGAACTTTACGAATCTTTTCGATCAGGATACGGTAACGGGCATTTACACGACGGTCAATCCGAGCACCGCACCCGTAAACGCGACGGCACTCGGTTTGTCACAGGTTCAGTATGCTAACGGTTACACCGACGGAAGTTTGTTGACCGCCATTCAAGCACGCGTTGCCTCGCAACCCGACCGGAGCGACGTTCGCTACAAATTACCGTTCCTGTATCAAAACCCGCGAACGGTCAGATTCGGATTCAGATTGCTTTTCTAAATTGTCCGAATCTAATTGAAAAAAGCCTGCCTGAAAACTTCAGGCAGGCTTTTTTGTAAGCCTTGAAAATTTATGATCCCGATATTTAGCATCGTTATGCAAGGCGCAGTTTTTCAAATTAATCTGAAATTTACCCGTTTGAGCGAAGAAGTTAAAAAAATATTTTGCGTGTGAGCAACCGACCTTAGGCGGGCGGCATCATTCTAAATAGGCTGTCAGTCGAGCCGTTAAGATTTGCGACGTTTGCGTTTCGGCTTTTAGCTTTCTAAATCCTCCTGTTTCTTTTCCGCCGGGTATGCGACCCGGCGGTTTTTTCTTTGTTTCCTTTAGTGATATTGTTTGCGGTTCGCCTTTTTCGCGGAAAGCGCGAGCTGTTCGGCACGCGGAAGGGCTTCGACGGCTTTGCTGACCTGCGGATCGTCTTCGATCAAGACCTGATTTGCCGAAACACTGCCGAAAGCCGCCATAATCAAATTAAAACGCAGACGGGTCTTGATGAATGAATTTTCGTTATCGAGTTTTTCGGCGGTCACTAATTTTTCCTTGACCGCGAATGCTTTAAAGGCGGAAATCAGTTCGTCCGTAACGGGCGAATCGCTCGGCTGAATCCGTTCGCCGTAACGCACTTGTCCCGACATTTTGTAATTTTCAAAACCCTTGACGCGTCCGTGAACGAGTTCGCGGCTGAAAAAGAAAAGCGGGTCGAGCAGATTGGCTTCAAGTTGCGAGAGATTTTTTTCCTTGACGACTTCATCGGGCATAATCCCGTCGCCGCCGTAGACCTTTCTGCCGATCATCGTGTATGAAACGGGATGATTTTGCCCGGTCTGCGCGGTCGCATCTTCCTTGTGATTGAAATAATCGTAAAGATTTCCCTTTGAATAATCGCGCTGGATCGAACGTCCCGACGGCGTGTAATATTTCGCCGTCGTGAGCGTCAAGCCCGAACTGTAGGGCAAATTGAAAATACTCTGCACCAAACCTTTGCCGAACGTTTTTTCGCCGATAATAAAAGCGCGGTCGAAATCCTGCAAAGCACCCGCGACGATTTCCGAAGCCGACGCACTGCCGCCATCGACGAGCACGACCATCGGCATCGTTTCGGCGTTGCGGTTGGTCGATTTCCAGGTGCGGTTGTCGATGCGGAAACGTCCGCGTTGGGTGACGACGGTGCTTCCCTCGGGCAGAAATCTTTCGGCGACCTTGACGGCTTGTTCGAGGATTCCGCCCGGATTGTTGCGCAGATCGAGGATCAGCGTTTTCATCCCCTGCTCGCGCAGTTCCCTGAGCGCGACGGTCAATTCTTCGGCGGTCGTGTAATTAAAACCTTCGGTCATATCGACATAGCCGACATCGCGGCGCAGAAGATAAGCGTCGGGAATCGACGGTTGCGGAACGCGTGTGCGTTTGAGTTCGATGGTTTCGAGCCGTTTCGTATCGGCGCGTTCAAACTGGATGCGGACGGTCGAACCGAGCTTGCCGCGCACCTTATCGCGGACATATTCCGAATCCTTGTCGGTCATTTTTTCGCCGTTGACGGCAACGATCTTGTCGCCGTAGCGCAGGTTTGCGCGGCTCGCGGCTGATTCGGGAAAAGTGGAAACGACGTAGGTTTCCACCTCGCCGCCGCGTTCGTAATTTACGATGGTCGCGCCGATGCCGTAATATTCGCTTTGCTGATCGGTCAGCAGTTCTTCGTATTCGCGCGTGTCGAAATAATTTGAATGCGGGTCGAGCGTGCGGAGCATCGCGGTCACGGAAGATTTCGTGACTTCGTTAAAATCGAGTTTTTTCCCGCTGACGTGATTTTTGCGGATAATATCGAGAGCTTCGGCAAAGTCTTCGGAGATTTCGTCGGAACTCGTTTGTGCCGGCTCAAAACTGCTTTGCGGCGGCGCGGATTTGGTCGAAGCCGAGAAAAATTTGCCCTTACCGATCTGGAACGGGTCGGTTCTCGGAATTTGAGAAACGGACTTCTGTTTTTCGGGCTTTTCCTGTTTTACCTGCGCAAAAACAGCAGAAGGCATCGCCAAAAACAAACATAAAAACAGAACCAATCCTTTATTCATAAACGAAAATCTCCTCAAAGCCTCAGCCAACGCCTCCGTTCGGAAGTTCAAACATTCGTTTTTGAAAAATAGATACCTTAAAAAAATTACTTCGGAGTTTAGCCCATTGATGTGTGGAAAGGCTATCCACAGGCTTTATCGTTTTCTTCTGAGGCATAGCCACGAAATCTATGACAGGCATAACGGAAAGGCAAAGCCTTTCCGCACATCGGGCGGCAAAGCCGTATTTTGCGGTATCTATTTTTCAAAGAACTTTAGTCCGAAAAAAGAGAGCTTTTTTCACGCAACCGCGTAAACTCCGAACTGATGAACTAAATTGTTTGAGCGAATGTTACAAAAAAACACACCTCAAGCGCAAGCATCACGAGCGTTCCACCGGTCAAATCCAAATTAATATGCCAACAGGAAACGTTTAATCGCGGAATGATTCCACACAAATGTTTAACAAAAATGTAATTTTGATTTTTTCGGTAATTTCATCTAAAAATCGCGGTTGCAAATAAAAAATAAAAAAGCTCCCCTCCTTTTCTAAGGAGGGGAGGACGCGCTTCGCGGACGGGGTGGTTTCACGTGCGCCAACCACCCCGCATCCAAAAAACGGATGCTTCCCCTCCTTAGAAAAGGAGGGGAGTTTTTGTTGATTTATTTCTAAGGTGCGTGTTTGATAAAGACGAATTTTTCAGCGAAAATGTCGGATATGCCGGAAACTGAAAATTTAATTTCTGCCGAAAAATTACGCAGATTAGTTGAAACGGTCGATGTCGCCAATATCCTGACCGAGCCTTTGACGCAATCCATCGAAAATATTTTGCAGATTTCCGCCGCCGAGATGTGTTCCGACGAAGCGAGCGTACTGATCCGCGACGGCAACGAGGGCGATCTGCGGTTTCTGATCGCGATCGGTTCGGTTGCCGACCAACTGATCGGCATCAAGATTCCGGCAGGCAAGGGAATCGCGGGCTTCGTGATGTCGTCGGGACAGCCGATGGCGGTCGCGGATGTCGGCGGCGAAGAGAGTTTTTACGCCGAAGTCGATAAAACGACGGGTTATTCGACGCAGACCATTCTCGCCACGCCTTTGCGTCATAAAGGCGACGTGATCGGCGTTCTGGAATATGTCAACCGTTGCGGCGAACCGCCCTTTGAACCTTTTACACCGCAGGAAATGGACAAAGCCGCGCTTTTTGCGGAATCGATCTCGCCGCTCATCAATGCTTACGAATCCGCCAAATTATTTCGTGAGTTGGGCGAAAAGATGATGACAGACCAGCAGAATTCGGATGTTTCCGAGATCAGGAAATGGCTTTTGAACCTGCGCGAATCCGAAGAACACAAGGAAATGATGGATTTGGCGATTCTCGTCCGCGAGCTTGCGAGCCGCGGCGATGCCGAACGCCGGATGTGCCGCGAGATTTTAGAAGCGGTCTTACGCTTTTCCGAAAACAAACACGAAACGAGCTTTTTGGGTTATTAATTTTTTATGATAACGGTATCGGGTTACGAATCGAACGCTCATACAACAATGTCAACCTATTTTCAGATTGACGAAAATTGGAAAGAAGGAACCGGCAAAGGGGTCAGTGTAGCGGTGATCGACAGCGGAATCGACATCGCACACCCTGACCTGGCGGGCAAGGTCAAACTTTCGGTCGAAGCGCGTCCTGATAACAAGCGCATCGTCTTCGACCCTTCGGAAACGGGCGATTCCGCCGGACACGGCACGGCTTGCGCGGGCATCATCAATAAAATCGCGCCCGATGCCGAATTTTACAGCATCAAAGTGCTCGGCGCGGGCGGCTTAGGCGACGGTCAAGCCTTTCTCGCAGGACTCGAATACGCCATCAAACAGCGTTACCGCGTTATCAATCTAAGCTTAGGCACGACCAAACCGCAATTTTTCGCTCCGCTCCACGATCTGCTCGACCGCGCTTATCAGGCGGGCTGTATCGTCGTCGCGGCGGCAAACAACCTGCCGCACCCGTCGTTCCCGTCGGTCTTTTCGTCGTCGCTCATCTCGGTCATCAAATCCGCAGAAACCGACCCGTTCAAATTCGGCTTTCACTACGGCGAAGTCATCGAACTGACCGCGCCGGGTGTCAACATCCGCACCGCGTGGCTCAACGGCGCATACCGCAACCTGACGGGCAACAGCTTCGCCTGCCCGCACATCGTCGGCATCATCGCGCTTCTGCTCGAAAAATACCCGACCCTGACCCCGTTCGAGGTAAAATCCGCCCTCTACGCCATCGCCAAAGACAACCTCGAACACAAGAAAACCGAAACGGAAGAAAATGAATAAATACCAAGTATGTTTCCAAAATAAGATGAATCTTTGATGTCTTTAGCCGCGGAAGGAATTTTCTCGCGCCGCGCCGTCGCCAAAACGCTCTCGACATCCTTGGTTATCAGCAAACGCTCGAAAAGCCGGGAATTTAACTGCCCTTAAAATCCGCCAACCGAAATAATGTCAGGAACAATTTTTGTGTTAAAATTGCCGATTATGGAAGTAACGCTAAATTTACCTGAAAATATCTATCGAAACATTTCCGAATTGGCGGAGAAAAAGCATCGGCGCGTTGAAGAAGTGATCGCGGATAAATTGCGGGATGATTTTTTGGCGGAAACATCTGATTATGCGAAAACGGTGGCAAGTTGGTCGGATGAGGATGTTTTGGCATTGGCAAAATTGAAATTGCCTAAAGAACAAGCCAATCGAATGAGCGAATTGTCTGACCTCAAACAACGCGGATTGATAAACGCAGTCGAAAAAAGTGAATTGGAAATGTATCTGGAAATATATAATAACGCCAATTTACGAAAGGCTGACGGAATCGCCGAAGCCGTCAAACGCGGGTTGGTTTCTTCACTTGACAATTTGTTATGATTTGAATTTTCAAAGTTTCCCGCAAATTCGCAGATTTTTGCCTATACATCTGCACCCGCACCAAATCATACAACCGCACCGCGCTTTCGCGTGATTGTTCGATGATTTGTTTTATATCGAAATCAAAGACTTTTAGACTGACATAATTCGATAACATATAGATTCAGAAAAGTCTTTACAGCAAAATGAAGTTATTTAATACGGAGTTAAGCAATATTAAGAAATTTCAAATTCTCTTTTGCATGATTAGTTCCGAAAAGATTGTCATTGCCGTCCCAAAGCAAAAATACATCCCGATCTTTTTCCAAATATTCAATCATCCAATTATTTTTATCGGGAAGAGATTTTTCGATTACCAAAACCAATTTAGCATCTGGTAAGTTCTGCAAATATCTGTATTCGTAAAGTTGACTCAAACCTGATCTGATTTGGGTTTTGGCATTTGCCTCAGTCAATGACTTCATTTCAAAAATGTAATCGTCATCTTTATTTTTCGTTGCTAAATCAATAAGTTTATTGAATCTGGGAATTGAACCCGCGCTTTTTATTCGGTTAGCAACTAAGTTGACGAGTTTTCGATGTGCATTATCTGCCCTATCAACTGCCGCCGAATTTTGATAGATAATTATATCTTCACGCGCTTTTACCATTCTCATATTAACGGTTTCATATTCACGCAAATCATTTGATCTTGGTAAAATCGGCTCACTAATATCTGTAAATTCTAAAATTTTAACGTCTTGATTGACTCTTTCAAGCGATAAAAAGTATTTGTTGTTGGATTTAACAATGATTTCGAGTTTTTCAAGCCAAGCAACAACCGAACTCAATCTTCTCGGAGCCATTGAATCAGCAGTTATTTCAGAAACTTGTAAAATGAACTTAATTATTTCATCTCTCGTTACACCTTTTTCTTCGTTTAATTCAAAATTAGTGAGAATTCAACTCTCTTAGTATTTCAAGTTTGAGTAAAATTTGATTGGAATTATTGGAAGTTAAGTTATTTTTTTCAGCTTTAAAGACGAATTCGATCAATTCATTAACAAGACTTTTAAATTTCGATTCAAAGTCTACTGACTCAAAGGTAACATCTTGGAAATTAGAGTAATCAAGTGTGATTTCGTCATTTTTATACTTTGATTTAACTGTAATCACAGCATCTTCCAACGAATCTGCCGTTACTTTAACAGACTTAACCAGTTTTTCAGTAATTTGAATTTCAAATGTTTTCATTTTAATAATTTCCGATATTTACCTCTTGTTGTAAATTCGATTATATTCATATCGCGCAAAACTTGAAGTTGCTGACGGATTTTGTCTTTAATGAAATTATTTTCAGGATATTTTAATCTTAAAACCTGCTCAAATTTGTAAACATCATCAAGTGTGAAATCGGCTGTTTTAATTTGATCTAAACACTTTAAGACATCAAGTGTCCATCCTTTTGCGTCAATAGATTTTTTGCGTAAAGAAATAGTCTTGTGCCAATTTTCTAAAACATCATTTTTATTTGTGATGACGGAGTTTTTTACTAAAAAAATCCTTCCAAGATTCGGAATTTTTTCTAAATCAATGTTACATCCAATCCAACCGGCTCGGCGTGCGGTTGGTGATAAAGGTTTTCTTTCTTCGATAATTTCAGGTTGAAAAAAGTGTTTCGGAATTATCAGAAAATTATTAACTTTCAAATCGTTTTTTGAATATGTCAAAAAAAAGAAATTTGGATTTCCGTCTAACGTGATTCTTTGAATCATTGTGGAATAAGCTCCGTCAACGATTTTTTTACCTAATTTACCTGTCTTACTTTTTAATTCAAAATCTTCTTTGCAAACTGCACAAAAAAAATCAGCAACGGGCTGATTATTTGGATAATTATGAATTTTAATTTCACCGCAATTCGGACAATAAGAATTTTCCTTAACCCAATTTTCAGTCAATATTCGAGCGATTTGTGAGTTATTTGTATAATTTGAAGCAAGTTGGACGTTGAATTTTAAGTTCATACTAAGTTGAATCAATTTAGATTACTTACATTATCTCGCACCATTTTATATGTAATTATTAATTCCTCATTTGAGTCTGAAATAATTGAACGATGATGATTAATCGCAAAAAATAATGCGCCGCCGCCGATGAAAGGCTCGATATATTTTGAAAAATTGATCGGAACAAGCGGAAATAATGATGAAATAAGTTGCGATTTGCCGCCAGCCCACTTTAAAAAAGGTTTTTGACTTTTGAAACCATCAAACGAATTTTGACCTTTCAAAATCCTGAATTGAAATTGATTTTGTGATGTATTTATTAATTCTGACACTGCTTATTAAGATATTCTAAAAAGTGAATTTTGCCAAAACTCTTAATGCTATTACAAGTAGATTTTAGCCAAGTTCAATCGTTTCACCTAGATTGTTTGAGGTGAGAAAGTTGAAAATGTGGATTTTGCTAGAGCGTGTCTGATCAAACACGCTCTTTTTGTTTCGAGAATTACTTAAATTGAATTGTATTTAAGGCGTTCTGCCTTCGGTCGGCGGGGTTTCTTCTTCGTCTTCGCTGTCGGCGGCGCGTTGGTGCGAGGCGATGAGCCAGGCGGCTAGTTTTTCGGGGTTTTCGGCGTATTTTATTTTGACGAGATTGTCGAGTTTGTTGCAGTGGCGGTTGCCTTTGCGGAATTCTTCGATCAATGCGCCGACTGCGCCGCCGCGTTCGGATTTGGCGGTGTCGGTTTCGTCGGTCGAGGCGGAAACGGCGGTTATCAGCGCGTTCAGATCGGCGCGGAAGGTTGTTTCCAGACCGCTTTCGATAAATATGTCGTTATGTTCCGCCGATTGGGTGTAAAAATGCCGTGCGCGGGCGAGCCTGGCTTCTTCGGAGCGACCACCGTCGAGCCTGTAAAGCTCTTCGATGCCGGTAATCTCGTCCGCATTGGCGCGTGCCGCTTTGGTTATCAGGCGCATCAGACGGTCGAGTTTTTCAAAGTTTTCGGCTTTGATCTCGACGTTTGAAGAAATTTCGCCCGAATCTTTGCGCGCCGCGTGTGTTTCGATATTGGAAATGACGGCGGTCAATGCCGTTGCCGTCCGACCGGCGGACGATTCCTTCGGAAAATCCGCTTCGTTGGCAGTCATAAATGCCTCGACCGCCTGAAATTTGTTCAGTTGCCTGATCTGTAATTTATTCATTATTTACCTCGCATTTATTAGGATTCGATAGATTTAAATAAAAAAACCGACTAAAAAACAGACCTCTTTCCTAACAAATAAAAAGTTAAAAAAATTGTCTGCTGCTTAGTCGGTTAAAGTTAAATAAAATTATAAATAGATAGCCCGATATGTCAAGAAAATTTCGATGAAAGCGGACATTAAAAAAAATATTTAAGTGATCGGGCAAAGCTTTTCACAGTAAACGGATTAATTTCAGTTTGCGTTATAAAAATTTCAGTCTGAGTCACAAAAATTTCAGTCTGTTATTCAATTATTTCAATCTGTCTTTCAAATATTTCAGTCTACTATTTAAATATTTCAGTCTGTCTTTCAAATATTTCAGTCTGTTATTAAAATATTTCAGTATAATGTATAAATATTTAAGTCTGACATTAAAAATATGCTGAAATTCAATCCGAAAAAGGTATTTGCAATGCGTGGGATCGAGAAAGCGACCAACTTTCTCGTGCGTTTGGGGTTTAGTTATCCGAAAGCGAGCAGTTTTTTAGAGTCGAAGAGCCGTTTTGTGCAGATAAAGGACATCGAAAGGCTCTGCATCAAGCTCAACTGTACGCCGAACGATCTTTTTGAATGGAAACCCGACGCGAACACCGTCCTGCCTGATTCGCACGCGCTCAACGCGTTATTGAATACGGGAGAAAACAAAAATTTACAGCAGTTGGTCAAGGATATTCCCGCCGAAAAGCTCAAGCTCATCGAAAACCTGCTCGCGGAATTGAAGAGTTAAGAGCAGTGGGCAGTGGGCGGTGGTAAGTGGTAAGCACTGCAACAAAATTAAGTTAGATTGAATAAAAACTCCCCTCCTTAAAAAAGGAGGGGTGACGCGAAGCGGCGGGGTGGTTGGTGCAAGTTTGGCAATTCGACAGTTTAGGCTTGAGATAAAACCACCCCGTCCGCGAAGCGCGTCCACCCCTCCTTTTTTAAGGAGGGGAGTTTTTGGTTTCATTTAATTTTGTGTGAGTGCTTAAGTGGTAAGTGGTATTTATTTATAGCAAAAAAAAACCGGGGATTTTTATTTTTTCTGTCAGCTGAACACTTACCGCTTACCACTATTTCAGCTTTTCTATGTCCGCTTTCGTCCACGCGCTCGATTTGAAATAGTATGTGCGGCGGTTCGGTCGGCGGGTGAAATCGAACGCGTCTTCGAGCGAGAAGCCGTAACTGCCCCGGCATAAAGGTTCGTTCCAGTCGTTGCCGTTGCGGAGAAAGGTTTTGATGGTTTCGTCGTCCGCGCCCATATCGAACGCCATCGGGACGGCTTCATCGACGGGGAAATCGTTAAACCACGCGTCGCCGACGCACCACGACGCGAGCGAGGTCATCGTCAGGGGCGTGTTTTCGGGAAGCGTCTGTTTGAGCGCGTTGATAAAGCGGCGGTAAAATTTGCGTTCGGACGCGACGGCATCGAAGTCGATCTGGACGGCGCGGACGTTCGGGCGTTCGAGCGTTCTTTTGACGAGATCGACCAGATTATTAAGCTGATTTTCCGAGAACGAAGGACGTTTGCCGCCCTGTTTGTTGGTTTCGATGCGCGTCACGGCGATCAGGTAAACGTCCGCGTTGACTTGAAGCGGTTGACGGCGCGGGTTGAAAATCACTTCGTCGTTTTGCAGATAAAGCCTCTGCGCGTAGAACGCGACACCGTAAGTTTTCGCGTCGAGAAAACGCAAATCTTCGGCGCGTTCCCACGCCCACAAAAATTTCGGCGGCATTTCGCTCGCTAAACGCGGGTTGACCTGATTTGCCGAACGGCATCCGAACAGTAAAAGGCAAAGGCTCAAGCTGATGAAAATTATTTTTCTCACGGGCAATTTTGTGACGCTTTTAAGATTTTGTCATAATGATTCTAACAAAATCATTCAATTAGTTAAGTTTTCAATAAACAATCTGTTATACTTTTGATAAAACTGAATGGTCATTCATTTTTCTTGACCGCAAACTGCAAAATATAAAAATATGAATATCGAACGTGAACAACTTGAAATGGACGTGGTGTTTGTCGGCGCGGGTCCGGCAAACTTAGCGGCGGCTCTTTACTTGAAAAAAGCCGTCGCCGAACATAACGAACTCGTCGAAAAGGGAATCAAGCGAGGCGTGAAAAAGATCGACGAGCTTGAGATCGGCATCGTCGAAAAAGGCTCGTTCGTCGGTGCGCACATCCTGTCGGGCGCGGTGATGGACCCGATCGCGCTCCGCGAATTGATGCCCGATTTTCTCGAACAAGGTTGTCCCGTCGATGCCGCCGTGACCGAAGATGCTTTCTGGTATCTGACCGAAAACAAGCTGCTCAACGCGCCGATAGTGCCGCCGCCGCTCAAAAATAAAGGCAAATACATCATCAGTTTGAGCAAAATGTGCGAATGGCTCGCGGAAAAATGCGAGGAAGCCGGAATCAACATCTTTCCCGAATTTCCCGCGTCCGAAGTTCTCTATGACGAAAACGACCGCGTGATCGGCATCCGCACGGGCGACAAGGGAATCGACAAGGAAGGACATCCGAAGGGAAATTTCGAGCCGGGCGTTGATCTGCTGGCGAAAGTTACCGTGCTCGGCGAAGGTTCGCGCGGAAGTCTGGCAAAGCAGTTGACGCAGAGATTGGGTTTGAACGAAGGCAAAGAACCGCAGGTTTTTTCGCTCGGCGTAAAGGAACTGTGGGAACTTCCGGCAGGAAAATTCGAGGAAGGCAAGGTCATTCATACGCTCGGTTTTCCGTCCGACACGCAGACCTACGGCGGCGGCTGGCTTTACGGGATGAAGAACAACATTCTGAGCATCGGTTACGTGACGGGCTTGGATTATGTCGATCCGAACATCGACCCGCACGCCGAATTTCAGAAATTCAAGACGCATCCCGCCATCGCGGAAATTCTCGAAGGCGGCAAAATGATTAAATACGGCGCGAAAACCATCAACGCGGGCGGTTGGTGGACGATGCCGCAACTTTACGCGGACGGCGTTCTGCTCGTCGGCGATTGCGCTTCGTTTTTGAACGGTCAGCGCATCAAAGGAATTCACACGGCGATGAAATCGGGAATGCTCGCGGCTGAAACAATCGTTTCGGCGTTCGAGCAGGGCGATTTTACTTCAAAGACGCTCAAGGAATTCGAGCGAAAAGTAAACACGAGCTGGATTTACGATGAGCTTTATCCCGTCCGCAATTTTCACGCGTCGTTTCAATCGGGTCGCTGGATGGCTCTCGTCAACGGCGGATTGCAGTTCATCACGGGCGGTTACGCGTGGGGCTTTATGCCGATGGAACATCACGTTGCCGGACACGAAAGAATGGCGAAGCTCGAAGATTTCAACAACGAGAAATTTGCCGACCGTTATACGAACGTCAAATTCGACAAGAAACTGACTTTCGACAAAGTGACCGACGTTTATCACGCGGGCGTGGCGCACGACGAAGATCAGCCTTCGCATCTGCACGTTCTCGACACGGAAATCTGCGCGACGCGCTGTGCCGAAGAATACGGCAATCCGTGCCAGCGATTCTGTCCGGCGGCGGTTTACGAAATGGAAGTCAATCCGAAAACCGAACGCAGGGAATTGAAGGTTAATTTTTCAAACTGCGTCCACTGCAAAACCTGCGACATCGCCGACCCGTATCAGATCATCAACTGGGTCACGCCCGAAGGCGGCGGCGGTCCCAATTACAAGGGAATGTGATGCAAAATGAAAAGGCAGAGCGAAAACGCTCTGCCTTTTTTGTTTTCCAAATATTTTCCAAATAATTTGTGGCATTAACACAATCTGCGCACAATAAAAATCTCCGGTTTCATGAATAAAAAGTCCTCCTAAAACGAAACTCTCAACCATTGATCTATCTTATCCGAATTAATGATGTAATGTTTCGCCGAACTTTCTCATATATATGTATGAGGTGAAAAATGCTTGGCGGAACTTTGCGCACCGAATCTCAATCGAGTCGGTAAACCCTGAGAATAAAACAAATTAAAGCAAAATTTCGACAATTGTATTTGATCCCCGTCAAACTTATAAATTTTTGTCAAACGCCTTTTGTGACAATTTCTTAAAAATTAAATTAAAAATCAGAGGACAATAAAATGAAAAAATCTCTTTCAATTTTGCTTGCAATTGCTATTTTGCAAAATGGCATTTGCTTTTTGTTATTTCCCCGATCTGCGCAGGCGCAAACTAACGTAGTCACTCTAACGGATGCTACTCCAGTCAAATTAAGATTAAACAGAACGATGTCTTCCGCCGATGCAAAAATCGGCGAATCCGTAGATTTCGATGTGATGGAAGATGTCAAAGTCGGTGATATTACCATAATTCCGAGAGGTTCGACGGCGATGGGCTCCGTTACAAATGCGAAGCCGAAAGGAAGAATGGGCAAAGCCGGAAAACTGGACATCGTGCTGGATTCGATCCGGCTGGTTTCCGGCGATAAGATACCGCTCCGGGCAACAAGGGAAGGAAAAGGGAAAGGCAGTACGGGAACGATGACGGGAGCCATTGTCGCCACGGCAATCTTTTTCCCGATTGCGGCACCTCTTTTCCTATTTATGAAAGGTAAGGACATCACCATTCCGAAAGGAACTGAAATTACCGCTTATGTTGCGGGCGATATTTCATTCGATCTGAAGAAACTCGGCGTTTCAACTCAAACGATTTCACAGACATTTAATTCGGCAGGTTCGGCAGGAAATGAAGGCACCGAAATTAATGTTGCAGTAAAATCCGACCCGGAAGGCGCGGAGATTATGATCGACGGGATGTTTGTCGGAAATACTCCTTCGACCATAAAACTGAAGAGCGGAGAACACAAAATCTCAATCAAGAAAAGAGGATTCATCACGTGGGATCGAACGATGATGCTCAACACCGGGAGCGAAATAACGATCAAGGCGGATTTGGAAAAAATGGAAAAATGAAAATTAGCGAATGATAATTTCCGGGAAATTACTTTCAAATTTTTCAGATTTCGGATTTGGCTTGAGAATTGCACAGATTCTTTTTGTATGAATTGGTTTGTATTAAATTAATTCAATATATAAAACGAACAAGGGAGAAAATTTATGGCAATTCCAAATAAAGACGAAATCAAAGGGACGTGGGAACAGGTCAAAGGTGCGGTAAAGGACAAGGTCGGCGAAGCGACGAACGACCGCGATCTGGAAGCCGAGGGCGAGGTTCAGCGAGCCGAAGGTGAAACACAGGAAACCTGGGGCAAATTTAAGCGCGGAGTTTCCGAAACGGTCGATGCCGTCGGCGACGCGATCAGCAATGCCGGAAAGAATATCAACCGCAGTTAGTTTAATGTTAAAATAAGAGCCGTTTGCAAAAGCGGCTCTTATTTTCTTATGAAACTTGCGGAAAGCTCGGCGCGAAAACTCGAAAAATTTTTCAGGGAATATTTAAATGATGAAAAATTTGTCTTGCCGCCGATCTGTTTTTATACAGGTAGATTTTCAAAATTAATCACTCATACCATGAAAATTCAGGGAATCACCATCGGCGCACGGATTTTCATTTTGCCCGAACTCGTTTCGTTCAATTCAAAAGATAAGCCGCGCTTGCCCGAAAATCTCGTCGCGCACGAGATCGCACACGTTCTGCAATACAAACGCGAAGGTTTTTTTAAGTTTCTATATAAATATCTGCGCGATTACCGCAACAACCTGAAAAAAGAAACCAAACTCGATTTTGCAAGCCGTCACCGTGCTTATCTGAACATCCCGTTCGAGATCGAAGCGAGGGAAGTAGCGGAAAGTTTCTGCAAGCGGAACGAAATTTAAAAACAGAAAATTGCCGTCAGCAAAATACAAACGGCAATTTTACAAAATTTTTCAGCAAAATTTAGTTGTCTAAAATTTCAAAATTGACTTTCTGTTCTTTGATCTCGCGCATTGCAACGCGGGTCGGTTTGTTTTTGCGGATGTCTGCGTCAACGCGCGGAATCGCGCCGCGTTGCAGTTGCTTACTACGCTGTGCCGCGAGAATGATCATTCGATATTTTGAATCAATGTCGGGAATCGCTTGTTCTTCAACTTCTTCGTTTTCTTCTAAAATTTCTCCGGTTTCTTCAACCATATTTCCTATTTTCTCCAATCTCTAATATATCTAAAATTTCGACACATCGAAACTATCTAAAATACCTTGAATCGTATCGGTTTGTCTATCTCTCTTTAATCTTTCTGCAAAAATCACGCTTTTCAGGTCGTTGACGGCAGGTTCGATCTCGTTGTTAATAACGACATAATCGAAATGTTCAAACTGATTTACCTCATCATACGAATTTCGCAGACGTAACGCCAGATTTTCCGCCGTTTCAGTATTGCGAGCCGTCAAACGCGCCTTTAAAACTTCAAACGACGGCGGCAAAATGAAAATCGCGACGCTTGCGGGCATTTTCTTACGGACAATTGCCGCGCCCTGCACGTCGATTTCCAGAATTACGTCGTTGCCTTTCAGAATTTCGGCTTCGACCTGTTTGACGGATGTGCCGTAGAAATTTCCGTGAACTTCGGCAAATTCGATAAATTCATCGCGCCCGATCGCATCGAGAAATTCGTCCTTAGTGACGAAAAAATAATCTTTGCCGTCAACTTCACCGTCGCGTATCTGGCGCGTCGTCATCGAAACCGAATAACCGATATTCGGAACGATTTTCAAAATCTCCCGTATCAAAGTCCCTTTCCCGCCGCCCGACGGTGAACTGATGATGATTAAATTACCCTTCATAAAATGGAAAATGGAAAATGGAAAATGGAAAATAAATTTGTAGCTTAAATCAAACTTTAAAGTTGATATTAAGAATCAATATTAATTTTCCATTTTCCGTTTTCCGTTATCAATTATTCGACGTTCTGCACTTGTTCGCGAATCTTTTCGATCTCGCTTTTGATGGCAAGCGCATTTTCTTTGACCACTAAATTGTTGGTTTTGGACGCGATCGTGTTTGCTTCGCGGTTTAATTCCTGCGTTAAAAAGTCCAAACGTTTCCCGACATCGTTCGTTTCGCTCATAATTGCGCGAAATTGTTCGATGTGACTTTTTAACCGCTGAATTTCTTCGGAAATATCGCTTCGGTCGGCTAAATACGCGACTTCCTGCGCCAACCTTCCCTGATCCAGTTCGATTTGCGAATCTGATTTTGCGAGAAAATCATTAACCTTTTTCTGCAAACGAACGAGATATTCGTCGGAAACCTTGTCGGACTCGGCTTTGATCGTCGGGATTCGGTTTTCGATCTCGGAAAGGCGGAATTCGAGTTCGGTTTTCAAAATCTCGCCTTCGTTTTCGCGCATTTTTTCGAGGTCGTCGAGCGCGATATTGACCGCATCTTCAAAACCTTTGACGAAATCTTCTTCGAGATCGTCTTTTTTCGGCAGTAAAACGTTCGGCAGACGCGCAATGACGTTCAGATCGGGTTCGCCCGCCAATGAAAATTCGTCCTGCATCTGTTTCATCGCCGCCAGATAACCCGCGATCATCGGACGATTGAGTTCGTAAACGATCTCGTTCGTGCGTTCGTAGGTCAGATTCACTTCGACGCGACCGCGTGAAAGGCGATTGGTAATCTGGCGTTTGATGTTCGTTTCAAGCTGTTGAAGCTCGCCCGAAAGCCGCAGATTTATATCTAAAAAGCGATTGTTTACTGTTTTTAATTCGACGCTGACGGCAAAATTTTCGCTGTTTACCGCGCCGCGTCCGAATCCGGTCATTGATTTCATAAGTTAAATATTCTCTAAAACTTCGTCTTCTGCAAATTGCAGTTCGTATAATTTTTTATAAGTTCCGCCTTTTTCGAGCAATTCGTGATGCGTTCCCGCTTGGATTATTCTGCCTTTTTCCATCACGACGATCTTATCTGCTTTGCGAATGGTCGAAAGACGGTGCGCGATGACGACGGACGTTTTATTTTTCATCAGATTTGCCAATGCTTTTTGCACCAATCTTTCGCTTTCGGCATCGAGCGCGGAAGTCGCTTCGTCCAGAATCAGAACGGGCGCGTTTATCAACACGGCGCGGGCAATCGCGATGCGCTGACGCTGACCGCCGGAAAGGAAAATCCCGCGTTCGCCGACGATGGTTTCATATTTGTTCGGCAATTCTTCGATGAAATCGTCTGCAAAAGCGATGCGGGCGGCTTCGGCGATTTCCGCTTCGGTCGCGTCGGGTTTTCCGTAGGAAATGTTGTAGCGGATCGTGTCGTTGAAAAGCACGGTTTCCTGCGTGACAAGCGCGATCTGCTTTTTCAAAGACAGGATTTTCGCATCGCGCAGATCGGTTTCGTCCCAGCGAATTTCGCCGTTCGTCGGGTCGTAAAGCCTCTGTAAAAGTTTGATTAATGTCGATTTTCCGCCGCCGCTTTCGCCGACGAGCGCGACGACCGAGCCTCTCGGGATTTCGAGATCGACGTTTTTCAAAATCTGCTTTTCGTCGTTTTGGTAATTGAACGAAACGTTTTTAAGTTCGATCTTTTCCTGCAAAGGCTTGAGCTCGACGGCGTTCGGTTTTTCTGGCAAAATCTCGTTTTCGTCCAAGATATTCCAAACGTCCTTTGCCGCCGCAAATGCCTTCGAGATTTCATTATGCTGACGCGAAATTTTCCGCATCGGGTCGTAGCTTCTGAAAAGGAAAAACAGGAAAGTGAAAAATTGCGGCGCGTCCATCACACCGTTATTTATCTCGCGCAGACCGAAATAAAACAGAACGATGATCGCCGAAGTTCCGATAATATCGATGGTCGGTGGCGAAGTTGCGGCAATCTGTCCGGAACGCAGATTGGCGCGGGCGATGATGTTCGCAACTTTCGCAAATCTCGATTTTTCGCGTTCTTCCGCGATGTATGCTTTCACAATCGTCTGATTCGCCAGCGTTTCCTGCGCCGTGTCGGTCAAAAGTTTGTTGCCTTCGTAAGATTCTTCGGCGAGCTTGCGTAAGGCTTTACTGAATTTCGAGGTCAAGCCGCCGATGATCGGGGCGATTATCAACGCGCCGAGCATCAAACGCCAATTGAAATAAAACGCCGAACTGATGAAAAAGATCAGCATAAAACTTTCGCGCAAAACGTCGCGCATATTGGCGGAAACCGCATATTCGATCGCCGAACAACTGTTTACCAATCTGGAAACGAGATAATTCGTGCGCTGTTTTTCAAAGAAATTCGCTGATTGTTTGAGCAGATGATTGTAAAGTTCCTGCCGAAGTTGTAAAACGGCGGTTTGTCCGATCTTTGCCATCAGGTAAGACGAAAAATATTCGGCGACGGCTTTTCCGGCGGTGAACAGGATGAGCATTATCGAAATGGCGATCCATTGTTTTTGCCAACTGTCCTTCGGAACAAATTTTTGCAGATCGAAAACCGTCGATGCGCCTTTCACCGAATTCGGTGTGAATTGTTCGAGGATCGGCACGAGCAAACCCGCGATCGCCGTTTCAAAAACGGCAACGAAGACCATTGCGATCAATGCAATTGCGAAAGTCGTCCAGTGCGGACGCAGATATTTGAGCAGTCTTTTAAAATCGTTCATCGGACAATAAATGATAGAATATACTTTAATTACTGAAACAAAGTCCAAAACACTTACGTTTGCAACTCGAAAATAAAATATGGCATCTTTTCAAAAGCACCGCTGATTCAGGAGAACTATGCAAAATTCAAAGCCAATCAAATTTATATTCATTTTCGCATTCATTTTATCATTTGCAGTATTTTCTTTCGGACAGGTTGACGTTGCACGGCAGACGACGGCAATTACATATCCGTTGGACGAAGTCGTTTACACGCAGTTTCGCGGCACGACGCGCTTTCCGCGGATGAAGGGCGAAGCCAAGATCAAACGCACGAGCCGCAACGGAACCGAGATCGAACTTTCGGTTTCAAAAATGCCGCGCCCGTTCGAGCTCGGCGCGGGTTACGCGACTTATGTTTTATGGGCGGTTTCGCCCGACGGTCAGATAAACAATCTCGGCGAGATCAAACGCCGCGGATTTTTTGAATTCGATTCAAAGATTTCGGTCACAACGCCGCTTCAAACGTTTGCTTTGATTATCACCGCCGAACCGCACTTTCTCGTTTCGCGCCCGTCACAGGCGATTATGCTCGAAAATTTAAGCCCGTATGCGCCGAGCGGCAGAACTCTCGCGACGACGCGGGCGATTCAGTATTTCGGCAATTCGTCCGACTTTTTCCGCGATGCGCGCACGCCTGAGATCGCCGAATTGGATTATTCAAAAACGCCTTCGACCATTTTACAGGCGAAACAAGCGATCGCGCTGGCGAAATTTGCCGGAGCCGAACGCGATGCGTCGGAAGAATATCAGCAAGCCGTCACTTTAGAGCAAAATGCCGAGAATGCGTGGAAAGCCGACCGTCCCGAGGAACAGGTTGACATCACGGCGCGGCAGGCGATTTCGGCGGCGGTAAAAGCCGAAAATACGGCTTACACGCGCAAACAAGCCCGCGATCAGCGCAACGAAAAAACTCGTCAGGACGCGGAAGTAAGACAAGCCGAAGAACGCTATGCCGACGCGCAACAGCAGATCGACGATCTGAAAGCTGAACTGGCAAGAGAAATCCGCAACCGCGAGCTTGCCGAACGCGATGCTTTGAATTATTCAAATCAGATCAAAGACCTACGCGCCGAACTCGGCAAAGCGCGTGAAGAACTCGGCAAAACAAAGGTCGAATCGGAAGGCTACAAAAACCGCATCAACCAGATCGAAGCGCAAAGCCAAGCCGAGCAGGAACAACGCCGCAAGGAAGAAAGAATCAATGCGATTCTGGCAAATCAGCCTGTTTTGATGGCATCGCTGAAAAAATACGGCTCGGTCGGAACGAACGGAAACGGCATTATTCTGACCTTGCCCGAAAATATCTGGTCAGGAATCCGTGAAAGCGGTTTTGCGCCGACGGCAGATGTGAAATTACAGGCAATCGGACAGATTTTATCGGGCAATCCGGATTATAAGATCACGGTCGAATCGCACACGGACGACAAGGGAACGCCCGAAGAATTAAACACTCTAACGCAGGAACGCGCACAGGCGATCGTCGGAAAAATGACGACCTACGGAATTGCCGAAAATCGTTTTGAAGCCAAAGGAATGGGCGCAAATCTCCCGATCGCGGCAAACAACACGAATGCCAACCGCGCCAAAAACCGACGCGTTTTATTGGTTTTGACACCGGCGGTTGAATAAGAAAGAATAGCCGCGAAAAGGCACAGAAAGCACAGAAAAGAAATCAAAGTTAAAAAGTAAAAGGTTACTAATTTCAAGATTGAATAATTCAGTAACCTTTTTTGTTTTTCTTTTTTGCGTCTTTTGTGCCTTTTCGCGGCTATTCCTCTTTTATCTTATCTAACGCTTCGATTGCTATTTCGCGGTCGTCGAAGTGGTATTTTTCGTTGCCGACGATCTGATAAGTTTCGTGACCTTTTCCGGCGATGATGACGACATCGTTTTCCTTGGCTTTGAAGATCGCCTGATGAATCGCTTCGCGCCGGTCTGAAATTACCTGATACGGGCAATTCGTATTTTTCAGCCCGACTTCGATCTCTTCCAAAATCTTCAACGGGTCTTCGGTGCGCGGATTGTCGGACGTGGCGATAACGAGGTCGCTGTTTCTGCCCGCGACTTCGCCCATCGGGACGCGTTTCGTTTTGTCGCGGTCGCCGCCGCAGCCGAAAACGGTGATGATCCTGCCTTTTGTCAATTCCTTCGCGGTTTTCAAAGTATTCAATAAAGCGTCATCCGAGTGCGCGTAATCAACCACAACAGCGAAATTTCCGTCGTGTTCGACGCGCTCGAAGCGTCCCGGCGCGCCGATACATTTTTCCAAACCTTTCACGCATAAATCCAAATCGAAACCGAGTTCGAGCGCGGCGGCGGTTGCCGAGAGAATGTTGTAAACGTGCGGTTTCCCGACGAGCGGGGAAGTTACCTGGCGTTCGCCTTGCGGAGTTTTCAATAAGAACGAAGTGCCGCTGACGAGCGATATTTCAATGTTTTCCGCCGTCAGATCAGCCTCATTGTTTTGCGCGAAGGTGACGACCTTTTGACCCGTTTCCTTTAATTCCTGCGCCAATTTTGCGCCCCACGCATCATCGATATTGACCACGCTCGCGGCAGGTTTTTCGCCCAAACTTCCGTCGAAAAGTTTCTTTTTCGCGGCGTAATAATTTTCCATCGTCAAATGATAATCGAGATGGTCGCGGGTCAGATTAGTAAAAATCCCGACTTTGAAGCGAAGCCAGTCGCAACGGTGCAGGTCGATGGCTTGCGACGAAGTTTCCATGACGGCAGTTTTGCATCCATCGTCGACGGCTTCGCGCAGAAAGCGGTTCGTGTCCGAGGCTTCGGGCGTGGTGCGGATCGCGGGCACGCTTTTTTCGCCGATACGGTATTCGACCGTCGTGAGCATCGCGGCTTTTTCATTGTTCGCTTCGGCAAGCGCGAAACAGAGATACGTCGTCGTCGTTTTGCCGTTCGTGCCCGTGATGCCGACGAGTTTTAGTTCGTGCGAAGGATTTCCGTTAATGACGGCGGCGGCTTTGGCGAGCGATTCGCGGGCATCGGCGACCTTCAGCCACGCGCCTTCAAAATCTTCGGGCGCGTCCGATTCGGAGATCACGCCGACCGCGCCGCGCCGCATCACGTCGTCAATAAAACGATGCCCGTCCATCGTCAAACCGCGAATCGCGGCAAACAAGGTTCCTGTCTGCGCCTGACGCGAATCGTGCGTCACATCCGAAACGGTCTTGTCTTTATCGCCCGAAAATTCGGCATTTAATGCTTCGGCAACCGCGCCGATGGTTACATTTTGCAAACTCAAGTATTTATTCCTCAAAATATCGAAAATAGTAAAATCGGATTATACGACAAAAGCCCAAACTCGACATAGAGGCAATTGAATATTTGATAAATCGAAAGGAATCATCTGAAATATAGTAATCGAGATTCAAATTCTCGATTTAGACATTCAAAACCTAAGTGTAGGTTTAAAGAACCTAACTTTAGGTATTTAAAACCTAGCTCTAGGTTTAAAGAACCTAAGTCCAGGTATTTAAAACCTAAGTCTAGGTTTAAAGAACCTAAGTGTAGGTTTTCTTCACCTAAGTGTAGGTTTTCTTCACCTAAGTCTAGGTTTTAAATACCTAACTCTCGTTAATGTTGACCTAATCGGTAAAGAACAGATTTTAAAGTAGCCTGTGATAAAATAGCTAAGGATTTATATGGACATTATCAAAACAATTCTGGCAATTATCGGAGTTATCGCGGTCGTTATCATCGGTTTCTGGCTGTTCGGGATAATTTCGGCGATCTTGTGGCTTCTGCTCTGGGTCGCGGTCATCGCGGGCATCGGCTACGGCGGTTATAAATTATTCTTTGAAAAGGAAAAACCGAGCCGTCAACTGGAAGATAAAACGCCCATTGCAATCGCCGATCTGCAAGACACCGACCGCGCGCTGGAAGAGTATCGACGCAAACTCTTGAACGAAAAGAAATAATAAAAAAGCTTAGAGTCCCTTCTTGAGAAGGCTTTTTCTTTAGCGAAAAGCCGCCTTAAGGCGGGACTCTGAACTTTGCTAGACAATCGTTTGTAAATTAGATAAATTCAAATCTGCGAGTTTTTTGCAAATTTGCAAAGGCTGAGATGGCGTAATTGGTAGCCGCGCTGGTCTTAGGAGCCAGTGCCGTAAGGCGTGCGAGTTCGAGTCTCGCTCTCAGCACCAAAAATAATAGTTCTTTCTAAAATTGTTGTAATTCAAATTTACGGCAAATTTTATCTGGGTAGGAAGTTTTTTTTATTTAAGTGAACAAGGAGATAGGATTCGTATGAAATTACTAAGAAAGTTTTTCTATTTGACTGCTGTGACGGCGGCATTTTTCTTTTTCGGCAGTTTGGAAAATGTCAAAGCCCAGGACAGTTCGATGGATTGGCGCGGAACGGTGGATGATGTCATCCAGATCAGGATTCGCAACCGGAATGCACGGATTCAGCACATTTCGGGCAGGGAATATTTCGATTCCAATTATAATTTTAACGGTCGCGCCGGACGGCAAGGCTCACAGGCAAGAGTCGATAAAAGGGACGGACGCGGCAGAGTTCAGGTCATTCAACAGCCGAACCGCCGCAACAACTGGACGACCGTCATCCAGATCAGCGATACTAAAGGCGGTCCCGACAGGTATCGGTTTACAGTTTACTGGGATTAAAATTTATCTGAAAAACGGATTTCCGAAGGTTGCGAAATCCGTTTTTTTATTTTCGTAAGGAAATTAAAAGCGCGTTCGTGAAAAAAATCCAAACTCGACAATTGCTTTTAATTTCGATATTCTGCTGATGATTGTTTAGTTATTCAAGAGTTTATTACAACGACTATTTTGTTTATCTGATTGCAGTTATAAAATATTACTTTTAAGACGTTTTGAAAATAAAAGTGGAGACGTGAACCTTAGTCATTACCTCGAAATTGCAGGTAATGACTATTAATTTTAATAAATGAAAGCACAAGTAAAAGAAGTATCTTCAACCCAGAAAGAATTGACCGTCGAGATCGACGCACAAACCGTAAAGGCAGCTTACAATAAAGTCAGCCAAAAATATGCTAAAGCGGCAAACGTTCCCGGATTTCGCAAAGGCTTTGCACCGCTCGACGTGGTGCGGATGCGTTTCAAGGAAGAAATCCGCAATGAGGTTTTGCAGGAAATCGTGCCGAACGCAGTAACGGCGGCAATCGAAGAAAACGACCTGCACCCGTTGACCGAACCGCATTTGCATCTCGAAAACCCCGATACGGTCAAACTCAACGGCACGGAAGCCGTTTCGATTCACGTCCACGTCGAAGTGATGCCGGAAATCCCGACACCCGAATATAAAGGTTTGGAACTGACGCGCCGCGTGCGTCCGGTCGAAGATTCGCAGTTGGAAGATTTGCTCGCCAACCGTTTGAACGAACAGGCGGCTTTGATTCCCGTCGAAGATCGTCCTTCGCAGGAAGGCGACACCGTGATCGTTGATCTCGAAGGAACCTTCGAGGGCGAACCCGATGCCGAACCGATCATCGCGAACGACATTGAAATCCCGATCGGCGACGAAACCATCGAAAAATCCTTCTCGGAAAATCTGGTCGGTTTGTCGGAAGACGAGGAAAAGATATTCACGGTTGCATATGAAGCAAATTTTTCTTCGCCGCAACTCGCGGGCAAAACCGTTAATTACAAAGCGAAAGTTAAATCGGTCGGCACGATGGAAACGCCCGAAATGAACGACGAATGGGCGCAGAGTCTTGATGAAGGTTACGAATCGCTCGAAGATTTGCGTAAGAAAATGCGCAAAGATTTGCAGAAATTCGCCGAAGAAGATGCCGACGCGCGTTTGCGAAATAACGCAATTGCAAAATTCATCGAAAAGCACCCGTTCGAGATACCGAACGTTTTGATCGATTCGCAGGCGAAAAATCTTTTGAATAATTTCGCGCAGGATATGGCACAGCGCGGCGTTGATCTGAACACGGTTCAGAAAGAGTTTATCGAAATGGCTTACAGCCAGATGAGAACCCAAGCCGAACGCGACGTGCGCGGCGCGATGCTTCTTGAAAAGGTCGCCGATCTCGAAAACGTCGAGGTTTCGGATGCGGAAGTCGAAGAAGAAATTCAGAAGATGGCAAATTATTACCGCGTCACGCCCGACGAAGTCCGCAATTCATTAATTAATCAGCAGGGCGGAACGGATAACGTCAAAAACAATCTGCGCACCCGCAAAGCGATCGAAGCCCTCGTTTCGCACGCAAAAGTGACCGAAGGCGAATGGGTTGACGAAAGCGTCGGACAGATCGCTGATTCACAGTCGGAAGAAGCGGCGGCACCGGAAGAAAAAGTGGAGAAAAAGCCCGCGAAAAAGAAAGCTAAATCCGACGATGAAGCCGAAGCAAAACCGAAAAAATCTGCCGCGAAAAAATCGGACGATAAGGAAAATAAAAAGAAAGCGGCGAAGGAAGAATAATTTATTTCAGATGTTTTGAACTTGCATTTTGAGCGGGAAGTTGTAAAATCGAAAACCGAAACGGAGTTCATACCGTTTTATCAACAACTTAACATCGCTCAATTGAACAAATTCATAAACTAATTTCACTTTTACCCGATTAGGAATCATAGAGAGGAGAAATATGGCTTTAGTTCCAATGGTTGTCGAACAGACTTCGCGCGGCGAACGTGCTTTCGACATTTATTCCAGATTATTAAAAGACAGCATCATTTTTATCGGAACGCCGATCGATGACACGATCGCTAATCTGATCGTCGCGCAACTTTTGTTTCTCGAAGCGGAAGACCCCGAACGCGATATTAACCTGTATATCAACAGTCCGGGCGGTTCGATCACGGCGGGAATGGCGATCTATGACACGATGCAGTTCATCAAAAACGACGTAACGACCATCTGTATCGGTCAATGCGCTTCGATGGGCGCGTTGCTTTTGACGGCGGGCGCGAAAGGAAAACGTTTCGCTCTGCCGCATTCGCGCATCCTGATTCACCAGCCGTCGGGCGGTGCGCAGGGACAAGCGACCGACGTGCGCATTATGGCGGAAGAAATTCTGCGGATGCGCGAAATGACTTCGAGAATTTTGTCGCATCATTCGGGAATGCCTTTCGAGCAAGTCGAAAAAGACGTTGAGCGCGACAGAATTCTTTCGCCGATCCAAGCCAAGGAATACGGCTTGATCGACGAAGTTATCGAACACAGAGATAAATAGTTGATAGAAAGTTTGCAGAAAGTTAACGGAAGTTGCACTAGTTAAAAACAAAAAAACTTCAACTTTCTGCAAACTTTCTGCGAACTTTCTGCAAACTTTCTGCAAACTTTTTTATGCCACAATTCAGAAGACCGGAAGAACTTCTTTGCTGTTCATTTTGCGGCAAATCTCAAAACGACGTTCGCAAGCTGATTGCCGGACCGGGCGTTTACATTTGCAACGAGTGCATTGATATTTGTAACGAGATCATCAATGACGACGAGCAGACCGAAACGGCGACCGTCCGCAGTGCACTGCCGAAACCGCAGGAGATCAAAGCATTTCTGGATGAATACGTGATCGGGCAGGACGAACCGAAAAAACGTCTTTCGGTTGCTGTTTATCAACATTACAAACGTCTGGAAATGGCGAAACGCCGGACGGACATCGAACTTCAAAAATCAAACATTCTGCTCATCGGACCGACGGGAACGGGAAAAACTCTGCTTGCGCAAACGCTCGCGAGAATCCTGAGCGTTCCGTTCTGCATTGTCGATGCGACGAGCCTGACCGAAGCCGGATATGTCGGCGAAGACGTGGAAAACATTCTGCTTCGTCTGCTTCAATCCGCCGGGAACGATGTCGAAAAAGCCCAGCAGGGAATTATCTACATCGACGAGATCGATAAGATTTGCCGCAAGGACGACAATCCTTCGATCACCCGCGACGTTTCGGGCGAAGGCGTTCAGCAGGCACTTTTGAAAATTCTCGAAGGCACGATCGCGAACATTCCCGTCAACGGCGGGCGCAAACATCCGCAACAGGATTTTATTCAGATCGACACGACGAATATCTTGTTCATCTGCGGCGGCGCGTTCATCGGGTTGGACAAGGTCGTCGAAAAACGTTACCGAAACAAATCGCTCGGATTTTCCGCCGACATCAAATCCAGTAAAGAACGGCACAACGAAGCCGTTAACAAACTCGAACCCGAAGATTTGATCCATTACGGCTTGATTCCCGAATTTGTCGGTCGTCTGCCCGTGCTCGGAGCCTTGAGCGAACTTGACGAAGCGGCACTTATCAAGATTTTGACCGAACCGAAAAACGCGCTGGTCAAACAATATCAGCGCAAATTCGAGTTTGATAACGTCGGCTTGAAATTTACCGACGGCGCGTTAAAGGCGATTGCCAGAGAAGCGCACAAACGCAAGGTCGGCGCGCGCGGTTTGATGATGATTATGGAAGAAATTCTGCTCGAATCGATGTATCATCTGCCGTCGGAGAAAAAGATCAAGGAAATCGTCGTAACAAAGGAAATGATCGAACGCAAAACGCCCGTTTTCGATGTCATCGGTCGTTTGGACGAAGCGGCATAAACCGAAAATTAATTCACAATTCAATATTGACACGGCGGAAGGAAAACTTTCCGCCTTTTTTGTCGAAAAAAAACGGAAAATTTCACGAAATGTATTTTAAAAATTAAAATCTCAGACTTAATAGTCATATATAAAATGCGAACAAAGGTGAAAAGTAAGATATTCAAACGCGTTCGGATTGCAATTGCCGGCGATTTTTGAGTAAATTAAGTTAAGCCCTGATTCTAAATTTTGTTTCACGATTTAATTTCCTAAAAATATGCAAGAATTTTCAGATCAAATGCCGTCGGACATCAAGCGTTATCCGATGGTTCCTATCCGCGATGTAGTCATTTTTCCATATACGAAGGTTGCTTTTAAGATCGGACGACCGAGCTCGGTGCGTGCTTTGGAGCAGGCAATGACGGGCGAAAGAAATATCTTTCTGGCGACCCAGCATGACGCGACGATCGACGAGCCGAACGCCGATCAGATTTACACGACCGGCACGATCGGCAGAATCTTACAAGCCCAACGGCAGGACAACGGACAGATCAAGGTCGTGGTCGAAGGACGCGAACGCGGTCAATCGGTGCGCATCGAACAGGACGGCGACGGAATGTTTTACGCGCACGTCCGCAAAGTTCAGTCGATCGACGAATCGGGTTACAGAACCGACGGTCTTTTGCAGAAAATTCATAATCTCGTCGAACAATTTCTGCGCGTATCGCCCGATGCCTACACGGATGCCCTGCACGCGAGTTTGCGCGGAATTTCGGCGGCGCAGATCGCCGATTCGATGAGTTCGCACCTGCGTATCGGCGTGGACGAAAAACAGCAACTTTTAGAAACGTTCTCGGTGCAGGAACGCTTGCAGAAACTCTGCGAAATTCTCGAACAGGAGATCGAAAAACGCCAGCTCGACCGCACCATTCACGCACGCACGAAAAAGCAGATGGACAAACATCAGCGCGAATATTACCTGAACGAACAGATCAAGGCGATTCATAAGGAATTGGGTCGCAAGGACGACAAAGCCGAACTTGACGAACTGAAGAAGAAAATCGAAGAAGCGGGAATGACCGAAGAAGCGAAGGAAAAGGCTTTGCAGGAATTTGCGCGGCTCGAATCGATGCCGCCGATGTCCGCCGAATCGACCGTTTCGCGCACCTATCTCGATTGGCTCATCAACGTTCCCTGGCAGACGCGCTCGGAAGAGATCGAAGATTTGGGCGAAGCCGAACGCGTTTTGAACGAAGATCATTACGGTCTGGCGAAGATCAAGGAAAGAATTCTCGAATTTCTGGCGGTGCGTCAATTGGTCAAAAATCCGAAAGGCACGATTTTGTGTTTCGCGGGCGCGCCGGGGGTCGGTAAAACGTCGCTCGGAAAATCGATCGCAAAAGCGACGGGCAGAAAATTTATGCGCCTCGCTTTGGGCGGCGTTCACGACGAAGCCGAAATTCGCGGACATCGCCGCACATACATCGGCGCATTGCCCGGACAGATCGTGCAGTTGATGAAACGCGCCGGAACGACGAATCCCGTGATCTTACTGGACGAAGTCGATAAACTCGGACGCGATTTTCGCGGCGACCCGTCGGCGGCACTTCTGGAAGTGCTCGACCCCGAACAGAATTCGACCTTCCGCGACCATTATCTCGACGTTGACTACGATCTTTCAAACGTTTTCTTTATTGCGACGGTCAACGTTCTGCACACGATTCCCGCGCCGCTTCTCGACCGTCTCGAAATTTTGAATCTGTCGGGTTACACGGAACGCGAAAAACTGGAAATTGCGAAACGCCATTTGATCGACAAACAGGCGGAAAGCTGCGGCTTAGACCCCGAAAAAGTCCGCTTTACCGACGACGGCGTGCTCGAAATCATTCGTCACTACACGCGTGAAGCGGGCGTTCGCAATCTCGAAAGAGAGATCGGTTCGTGTCTGCGAAAGATCGCGCGAAAATTCGTCGTTTCCGATCTGAAGGACGATTTCCGCGCCGTCATCGATGCGGAAAAGGTTCGCGAACTGCTCGGCACGATTCGTTTCCGCAAACAGGACATTGCGCGTAAATCGGAGATCGGTTTGGTAAATGGTTTAGCCTGGACGGAAGTCGGCGGCGACGTTTTACAGGTCGAAGCCACGCTCGTCAAAGGCAAAGGAAACGTTCGTTTGACCGGAAAACTCGGCGAAGTGATGCAGGAATCGGCACACGCCGCGTTGACCTGCGTCAAAACCCGCGCCGAACAATTGGGCATCGACCACGAAAACTTCAACGAAAAAGATTTGCACATCCACGTTCCCGAAGGCGCGATCCCGAAGGACGGACCGAGCGCGGGCATCACGCTCGCAACCGCGATGGTTTCGATTTTGACGGGCAAACCCGCCCGCCACGACGTGGCGATGACGGGCGAAATCACCCTGCGCGGCAAAGTCCTGCCGATCGGCGGCGTGAAGGAAAAACTCCTCGCGGCGCATCGGTTCGGGCTGAAAACGATCATAATGTCGAAGGAAAACGAAAAGGATTTAGCCGACATCCCCGAAGAAGTCCGCGAAGATTTGACGATTCACACGGTCGATTCGATTGACGAAGTTTTAAAATTCGCCCTTGAACCGCAAAAGACCGAAACGATCATCGAACCGCCGCCGATCTGGGCTGGCAACCAGACACCGCCGGAAATTTCGGCAAACCTTGAGTAACGAAACAAAAGCGGTTAGTTGATTTACAACTAACCGCTTTTATAATCCGGTATCGATTCGATATTGCATTTCAGACCTGAAATTTATTTATCGGAAGTTTTCAGATTCTCTTCAAATCAATCATTCGATCTTACCATCTCACGCCTCGCTCATTAATTCGTGTCTTTAATTCCGGCAAAGGCGCGCAATCCGTTCATTGACCCGTTGAACCTGTCGAGATCGACCTTCCCGTTTACTCCGCTGACCGTGCCGCTCTCGCTGTGTTGCCAGAAGGAAAAGGTGTTAAAGGCATCGGGAAAGTTCGGTTGAGGGGCACTCGTAAAATGCGCTACCCAGAGAGGATGGTCGCTGAAACGGGTCGAATTCTTCAAAGTATCGCGCCAGAATGAAGTGAACGTGTAGATCAGAACCTGACGCTGTAGGGCATTTTCGACAATATCTATCCACTGCGCGACGCGGTCGAGAATCGCTTGCGACCCGACCCCGTCATCGACCTCGACATCGATCACCGGGGGAAGATCGCCCGGTTGGAGCGAGCCGACGATCGAAACGAATAAATTTGCCGAGTTGACCGCATTTCTTTTCGGGCGAAGAAAATAATATGCACCGCGAAAAAGTCCGGCGGCTTTCATTCCGTCCCAGTTCCGTTTAAAGAACGGGTCGGCGGTCGTTCCCGTTTTGTCATCGATCGCCCGCGCAAAACCGAATGAAAAGCCCGAGTTTTTGACACGATTCCAGTCAACATTTCCCTGATGTTTGGAAACATCGATTCCTTTCGGCATATCCGCTATTTTTACCATTTTTAATATTCTCCTTCTTTTATTTATGATTTTGTTTTTAATATCGCTTTCAGAAATTTCCTGTTAAGAGCCTCCCGCTCTGATCGCAAGGTCGGCGTTCGGAGGCTTTGCCCAAAAGTGCTTAAGATCAAGATTTCCGCCGCTCACGCGGCTGAAAGAACATCTCCGATCAAGCACTTTTTGGGCAAAGCCGTTAAGTTTTACTACTCTAAAGCTCCAGCTTTGGTGCTTTTAACTCCAAAGGCGGCGTTAAAAGCACCGAAATCGGGGCTGAGAACTGTAAAGATGGAGCAAAAAGCACCGAAATCGGGGCTGAGAACTGCGATATTGGCGTTAAAAGCCGCACTAACGTGGCTAAGAACTGCACTTTCGGGGCAAAAAGCACCAACTTTGAAGCCTAAGACTGCACAATCGGAGCAAAAAGCTGCATCATCGGAGTTCGGAACCGCAAATATGGAGCTTTTTGCTCCAAAAATTTAAGTGGGCGGACTGTTACTGCCCGTGCCGTCGTCCTTTTTCCGGTTGCTTTTGAATCGTTTGCCGAGAAGCGGAACGAGATTATCGAGATTTGCGCCTCTACCGTTATTTTTGGCATTACGATATACGTCGAGCCCTGCCATTATCAGGTCGCTTCCCGTAAGCATCATCGTGTCATTGACGGCTTCGTAAAGCTGTGTCAACTGAACGAGAACAGGTATCATCATTTCATAGAAATCGTTGTCTTGCCGCATCTGCGTTTTGTCGAACGAACGCGGCATAAAAGAATCTTCCTGTTCGACAAGGTTCAAAGCTTCTTCCACAAATGGGCGACCGCTATCACCCATTTTAACGAGTGACTGGCGGTCTTCGATCGATAGATCGACCAGAAATGGCAGTATATCGCGTATTTGATCGATAAGTTCAAGAATTCTGTCGCGGTCGGCGGCGGAAAGTGTTGCATCAATTTTGTTTTGCATTATTTTGCTCCTAATTTTGCGAACCTAAACTGCAAGTCCGGTTTGGCTAAAATTGAGAAGCGGAGAACTTTTTGAGTTCAGGGCTTCGGAAGATGGTTGAAAACGAATAATTCTATGCAAAGAATAATTCCGAAATAAAAATGCCGATTCAGTGAATGGCAATATAATGCGCTCATTTATTTTTATTGTCAATATTAATTTAATACTTACTGTGCAATGAATATTAAAAGTATCTGCTTTTTTAATATTTTTATGAGGAATATAAAAAATGTCACGATCTAAAGAAAAAAATGTTGACAAAAATTATATAAAGAGCATTTAATTAAAATATCGCAACATTCAACTGTGTTTATCCGGCGGTTCGGGGTAAATATTTCCATTTCCATTCAACTACGAGAAAAGGGAGGATTCTATGAAAAAATTAAGAGGGTATTTGTCGTCCGCAAAGATCGTTGCGGCATTGTTTTCGGTTTTGGCGGTCGGTTGTTTTGTTTATTTCGGGGCGGTTTCATACGCGAAAACGAATGAAACGGAAAAACAAAACAGTTACTGCCTGTGGTATCAATCGCGTCGGTATTATACCGATGCGACATTGACCACTTCGACAGGAGTCAGAATTTGGTTTTGTGACGGCGAGGTCGGTCAGGCGGGAACGCCGACACCGTATTACACGACGGCATATTGTGAGTGCGATCCCGAAGGCGGGGTAGAAAAATCAGAGTAGGTCGAGGGTTAAAAGATAAAAAATATAGTGAAAAAAAAGACCGGAATCCGAAAGTTTCGGTCTTTTTTGAAAAAATGAACGCTTTCTAATCAAAAGTTTTCGTGTGCGGTTCAATGGGCGGGGCAAATTAAAAGATAAAACGTTCCCGCAACTTGAAAGTTTAAATCCGAAATCGGAAACTTAAAGTTATGAAGATAACTTCGGCGGAGTTTATCAAGAGTGCGTTTAACGAAACGCACTATACGGACGACGGTTTGCCCGAAATCTCCTTTCTGGGGCGGTCGAACGTCGGCAAATCGAGTTTGATAAATTCCTTACTGCAAAGAAAGGGGCTGGCGCGCACCTCGAATACGCCGGGCAGAACGCAGTGCATCAATTTTTTCGAGATAAATGAGAGCTTTTATTTTGTCGATCTGCCGGGTTACGGTTATGCAAAGGTTTCCAAGGCGATGCGCAAGGATTGGGGCAAGATGGCGGAAAATTATCTTGCCAACCGTGAAGAACTTGTGCTATCTATACAATTAGTAGATTCTCGTCACGCCCCGACCGAACTCGACATTCAACTGAACGAATGGTTGAAATTTCATCATAAAAATTTCATTGTGGTAGCAACGAAAGCGGATAAACTTTCTTCTAACCAACTTAACAAAACAATTAAGGAGATTGAAAAAAAATTGCCGGACAGCAAGATCATCAGTTATTCGGCGGTCACGGGAAAAGGAAAAGACGCGCTTTGGGCTGAAATAGGCGCATCTTTGCAAAGTTTTTGATAATAATAGTTGATTTAATTCTCTAAATGTAGTAATAAATAAACATCCCTAAAAACTCAGAGGGTTTTAGAGAAAGCTCTAGGGCTTAGTCATTGGCATTACTACGAACTTTCCATACGAATTTCTCCACTTTAGAATTTCAAATCATTTATGAACTTGAATTTGCGTCGTTTTGAAACTCTGAAGGGTCAAGAACTACTTAATCCCTGGATCATTTATACAAACGGAAAAAAACATGGCAACCAAAACTACAAGAACTGTTAAAAAAGTAAAGGCGGTGAAGTCCGAAGAAGAGAACTTCACGCCCGAACCGGAAGAAATGCCGGAAAAAACAGAGGAAAAAACAGAAGTTAAAACAGAAGTTAAAAAAGAAGAACCGACAAAAAATGAAGGACGTGAAAAGCGGAACGACAACCGCCATAACGGAAATATCAAGCCGGAAGGCACTCTCGATTTGGCGGAGTTGAAAGATAAGTCGATCAGTGAATTGACGCACATCGCCAAAGATATGGGCATCGAGGGCGCGACCGGATTGCGCAAGCAGGAATTGATCTTTAAAGTTCTCGCGGCGCAGACCGAAAAAAGCGGATTGATCTTTTCGGAAGGCGTTTTGGAAACTCTGCCCGACGGCTTCGGTTTCCTGCGTGCGCCCGAATACAATTACCTGCCCGGACCCGACGATATTTACGTCAGCCCGTCGCAGATTCGTAAATTCGATCTCCGCACGGGCGACACCGTCAGCGGTCAGATTCGTCCGCCGAAGGAAGGCGAAAGATATTTCGCGCTCATCAAGGTCGAAGCGATCAACTTTGAAGCACCCGAACAGGCGCGTGAAAAAGTTTTCTTCGACAATCTGACACCGCTCTATCCCGATGAACAGCTCAAGATGGAAGTCAATTCAGACCATATCTCGGCTCGCGTCATCGATCTCGTGACCCCGATCGGCAAAGGGCAACGCGCATTGATCGTCGCGCCGCCGCGCACGGGTAAAACGATGCTCCTTCAGACGATCGCCAATTCGATCACGGAAAATCATCCCGAAGTCACGCTGATCGTTCTGCTGATCGACGAACGCCCCGAAGAAGTTACGGATATGCAGCGTTCGGTCAAAGGCGAAGTTATTTCCTCGACCTTCGACGAACCGCCGACGCGCCACGTGCAGGTCGCGGATATGGTCATCGAAAAAGCGAAACGCCTCGTTGAACACAAACGCGATGTCGTGATTCTGCTCGATTCGATCACGCGTCTTGCCAGAGCGCATAACGCGGTCGTGCCGCCGTCGGGCAAGATTCTGTCGGGCGGTATCGACTCGAACGCACTGCAAAGACCGAAACGATTTTTCGGTGCGGCGCGCAACATCGAAGAAGGCGGAAGCCTGACGATCATTGCAACCGCGCTTATCGATACGGGTTCGCGAATGGACGACGTTATCTTTGAGGAATTCAAGGGAACGGGTAACTCGGAAATCCATCTCGACCGCCGTTTGAGCGACAAACGTCTTTTCCCGGCGATCGATCTGCAACGTTCGGGAACGCGCAAGGAAGAATTGCTGATCGGCAAGGAAGATTTGAACCGCATCTGGGTGATGCGCCGCGTTCTGAATCCGCTTTCGCCCGTCGAGCAGATGGAAGTCGTGCTTGAACGTTTGTCCAAGACCAAGACCAACGCTGATTTCCTTGCTTCGATGCAGACGTAAGAGAGTAGTTAGTAGAAAGTAGATAGTAAAAAGGCAAACCTGAGAGATTTCTCTGGTTTGCCTTTTTTGAGTTGGTAATTGATAACTGACTTATTGGAACGCCGCCGGAAGCGGAATGTCGCCTGCCGTGCCGAATGTCCAGATGTCGAACGAACCGTTTGCGCTTCTGAGCCGATACCAGGTTCCGTTCGACGGGCGGAAAACGGCGATGTCGGCTTTGCCGTCCTGATCGTATTCGGCGGGAACGGGAATATCGCCGTTCGTACCCCAATTAACGGCGACGAACTGACCGTTTGAAGAATTAAAGCGATACCACGCGCCGCTCGACGGACGGTAAACGGCGACATCGGTTTTATAATCGCCGTCATAATCCGCCGGAACGGGAATGTCGGAAGCGATGCCGAAATTGACGGCGTTGAACGCGCCCGTCACGCTGTCGAGCCAATACCACGCGCCGCTCGACGGACGATAGACGGCGATCTCGGCTTTGCCGTCGGCGTTGAAATCGGTAATCAGAGGCTTGTCCCCGCTTGCGCCGAAGTTTACGCCGACGAATTGATTATTGGTCGAGTTCAATCTGAACCAACTGCCGCTTGCGGGACGGAAAACGTTGATGTCGGCTTTTTCGTCGCCGTCGAAATCGGCAGGTCGCGGCAGATCGCCCGCCTGACCGAACGAAGCGGAACGGAAGGTAAAATTGCGGCTTTCGATGATATACCAGTTTCCGTCGCGGAAGACGGCATAATCGGTGCGCGCGTCGCCGTCGAAATCGGCGGGAACGGGTTTATCGGTCGCGAGTCCCCACGCGTAGATCGTATCCGTATTGGACGGTTCGCCCGTGGTCGCGTTGTTTCTTTTGACGATCCAGAGTCCGCCGTTCGGACGGTAAAGCGAGATGTTCGCCTGTCCGCCCGTATCGAACGAGATCGGCGTTCTGCGCCACCATTGCAGAATCCCGAACTGGCTCGAACCGACCGTGAAAGTGCCGTTTCGCGCGACGGGAACGGTGTTCGGCGCGACCGTGTAATTGATCGTGCGGGTGCCCGTTCCGTTCGGGTTCAGGACCGTGATCCAGGGGGTCGCAGTCGTCACGTTCGTCGAACAGAGCGGGTTCGAGGCGTTCAGCGTAAAGCTGTATTGACCTGCAAAAGCGGGAAGCTCGATGTCCACCGGCGACCGCGAATAATTACAACTCAGCGGGTTTTGATGAATCTGCACGACCCGCGCGCCGATCAGAATCACGCCGTCCCTGCCTTGCGGTTCGTTCAGCACGCCGACCGAAAAACCGGCTGTTCCCGTTCCCGTTCCGCTTGCCGTCGTCGTGATCCACGGCGAATGCGTGCGGGCTTGCCACGAACACGCGGGATTATTCGGCGAGACCGTAAAACTGCTCGTGCCGCCGTTTGCCTCGAAGTTGAAAAAAGTCGAAACGAGCGTATAATCGCACGCCGCCTGCGTTCCCGTTTGCAGATCGATAAAATAATTTCCGCGTCCCGTCGGCAGTGAAGACGTGGCGAAAAGCAGGTATTGATTGGTGGCGGGAAGCGTGATCGTGCCCGATGTCGGAACCTTCGAGTTGGTCGAACCGTTGCCGATATTGTCATTAAACCCGACCAGATTGCCGGTCAGATCGAAGACAAAGAGCAGAGTATCGAATTCGCCCGAAGCAAAAGTGCTCGAAAAGGTTTGCCCCTGCGCGCCCGTAAAAATATAAACGTCGGAAAGCTGTCCCGTCTGGTCGTCGGTGCAGTCGCCCGTCGTCAAAGCTCCCGCGACGGTTTGCCCGAAGCTGATCGGCTGTGCCGGGCAACCGCCGAGCAGTTCGTCGAAACTCTTTACGCCGAGCCGTGCGAGCACTTCTTCCCTTGACGGCGGCACGCTCTGCGCCCTCACATTTTCCGCCCCGAAAAAGCAGAAGCAAAAAGCGAACATCAAAAACAAAAGCGACATTTTACGCAGGATTTTACCGGAAACGGCGAAACGGATAATTTTTTTCATATAAATAAAAGGAATAGAGATTGTTTGATAAAAACATAACCGAAGAAGCTGAAAAAGTAAATATTTTTTTTCATATCCGGGAACCCTCTGCGATAACGGGTGAGTGAAGCGATTGCAGATCGGATGTTCAGCAAACGGCAAATCCGAAATTTATCGGCGTTTCGGTTTTTGACCCGGAAAAAAATTCGGGACGCGAAATGTATCAACGTCCCGAAGCCCCGGAAAAAACTTCAGCTTATCCCTAAAAAGCGAGGTTTTTTCCGAAGCGAAATTCAGTTCAAAGTTCCGCCCTGAGGCGGCTTTGGTTAGCGAAAAGCCTTCTGAAGAAGCGGCTCCGAACGCTGTTCAACCTTGTCCGGCAGGCGGATTCGGCTGGCGTTTCGGGGCGCGGTCAAGATGCGAAGCGACCTGCCACGAAGCCATTTTTGCAAGATTATTGCGGTATTTCATTTTCACGGCTTTGGCGCGTTTTCTTGAATAATCCATTATCAAACGAAACGAAGCCGACATTCCGCCCGTGCCTTCGGCGTGTTTTTCTTCCGCCGCGTCGTGAACAAGCGCGGCTTGCTGAAAAGCGTCGCGGACGGCGGTGATCTCCGTAAATAATTCGGCAGGTAAACCTGCTTCGATGAGTTCCGCGCGAATCGGCAAAGCATCGGCGGCAAACGAGGTTGCTTTTGCAATTAGATTCTGATCGGTGCGCGGATACGGCTTTCTGAACTTTGCCGCCGTTCCTTCGATCTCGTCGTCAACAATATCGGCGGCAAGCACGTATTGGTCGATAATATCGATCAGCTCGTCACGGCGGTTCTCGTAAATTTCCTGAGCCTGTCGGCGGTCGTCATAACCCGACGTTTGAAGTGCATCAAACGCGAGAATCTTGGCTTTTTCGGTATTGATGAGCGGCGTATATTTATCAACCAGCGCATTTCCCGAAAAGTCGGCGGCATTTTCCGTGAAAAAAACTTCTTCACGATCAACTTTGTCTATCTTTCTTCGTTGTGCATCGTTCATTTGATTTTTCTCCTTATTTTTATGGTTTTTTCGGGTAATTCGGTTAATTAAGAGTTTTTCAAAGTAATTTTCTTATCCAAATTTTCGGATTTCTCGGTTTTTATCCTAAATTATGGATTTTCATACTAAATCCTGAATTTTCATACTAAATTGTGGATTTTCATACTAAATCCTGAAATTCCACGATAAAATCGTCATATTTCACCCCGAATTGTCATATTTCACGCCAAATCGTTACATTTCACGTTAAATTGACGGATTTCAAAGTTAAATCACAATGAAAACTCGAAGAAACCGATTGTTTAATGAAAAAGTAAAACGCAGAAGAAACGCGTCGTTGCCGGAGCGGGAAAAGGGGTTTTTGCAGTTGCGGAAGAAATATCCGTAAAGCCGTCGAAACCGATTCGCACACGCGGGAACCTGCGCCTAAATATTCGATCTGCGGATTGCAAATTTCACGAGCAATTTAAAATATTTCGCCAAAAAAAGCAAGAGTTTTTTTAATAAAAATTTTACATTACACAAAAACACCGAATTGTTAAACAGATATTCATTTACAAACCCCGCCAACCCGATATAAAATCATCCCACACAAACAAAGCTTTACCCGATTTCAACAAAAAAAGGAAAGATCACAATGGCTGAAAACAATTCAACAGGCTATCAAGAGGCAGTTAGAAGAATAACTGAATGGAAAACATCAGGAGATGTTGCTAAAGAACTTAATTTATCAGATTTGCAACTAACCGAATTGCCGAAAGAGATCATCGAGTTGAAAGATTTGCGACTGCTTTATCTTGCAAACAATCAACTGCGCGAATTGCCGAAAGAGATCAGCGAGTTGAAAGATTTGCAAGAGCTTTCTCTTGAAAACAATCAATTGAGCGAATTGCCGAAAGAGATCATCAAGTTGAAAGATTTGCAAGAGCTTTCTCTTGAAAACAATCAATTGAGCGAATTGCCGAAAGAGATCATCGGGTTGAAAGATTTGCGAGTGCTTTCTCTTGGAAACAATCAATTGAGCGAATTGCCGAAAGAGATCATCGGGTTGAAAGATTTGCGAGTGCTTTCTCTTGGAAACAATCAATTGAGCGAATTGCCGAAAGAGATCATCTGGTTGAAAGATTTGCGAGTGCTTTCTCTTCAGGGCAATGTGAAGTTAAATATCCCACCTGAAATAATACAAAATGTTATTGAGCCGCAGATTATACTTAATTATTATTTTGAAAATGTAGCCGGGAAAGATCGTCCGCTAAATGAGATAAAAATGCTTTTGCTCGGTGAAGGCGAGGTCGGGAAAACTGCGCTCGTGCACCGGCTGATAAATAATGAATTTATCACGAAAGGGAAAACCGAGGGCATCGATATTCACAAATGGAATGTCGAGGTCAAAAAGAATTGTGAAATTCAGGTCAATATCTGGGATTTTGCAGGTCAGGAGATCACGCACGCGACACATCAGTTTTTTCTCACGAAACGGAGTTTGTATCTGCTGGTTCTGGCTTCGCGCGGCGATGAAAAAAGCAACCGTTTGGAAGAATGGCTGAAAGTCATTCAGAATCTCGGCGGCGATTCGCCCGTGATAATCGTCTGCAATAAATCGGACGAACATCAAATGAGCCTGGACGAACGCGCTTTACGCGAAAAATATCCGAATATCTACGAGATCGTTAAGGTTTCGTGCAAACGCGGGACAAATATTAAAAGGTTGAAACAGTTGATTCTGAAAGCGATCAGAAACATACCGCACGTTTTCGACCCTTTCTCAAAGAAATGGTTTGCAGTCAAAGAAAGACTCGAAAATCTCAGGGAAAATTACATACCTTTTGAAGATTATCTGAAAATCTGTAAAAAAGAAGGCGTGATTAATGATTTAGACCGCGAAACCCTGATAAAGTTTCTGCACGATCTGGGCGTGGTCTTAAACTTTCGTGACGACAGACGTTTGAACGATACGAACGTTCTTAAACCCGAATGGATCACCGAAGGCGTTTACAAGATTTTGACCTCGAAAATGTTGGACGATAAACACGGTGTTTTGAGTCTGGAGATGGTTGAAAAGATACTGGACAATCGCCGTTACCCGAGGCATAAACATCGTTTCATCGTTCAAATGATGCACAGGTTTCAGCGTTGCTTTCCTTTGAAAGATGAAGAACTGTTTCTCGTCCCTGATCTCCTGCCGAAACAACAACCCGATTTGAGCGAATGGGAATCCGATAAAACAGGCTTGGGATTTCAGTATCATTACGAGATCGAACCCGCGAGCTTTATCACGAGATTTATCGTCAATATGAACGAATATGTCGATAATGAAACGTATTGGCGAAAAGGCGTTGTGCTGACCAACGGAAAGGACAACCGCGCACTCGTAAAAGCCGATCTGGAAGACAAGATAATTTCGATCCGGATAGACGGGAAAATGGAAACCCGGCGCGGTTTTTTCTCAATGATCCGGCGGCAATTCGATAAAATCCACGAAACTATGAAGAACCTGCAAGTAAAAGGATATGTTCAGCACGAAAAAGGACTGATCCCATATGATTCACTTTTGAAATTGGAAGAAAAACGCATAAAAAAACATTACTTTCCCGAATTGGACGAGGAAATCGATGTAAATGAGATGCTGAATGGTTTTGAAGATAAAATTGAAAGGCTGTGGAGAGAAGCGGGTAAAGCCGGTTATAAATTCTCTTCAGGAAGAGCCGGATTGAAAAACTTTGCCCGCGAATTACTTGAAATGAAGTATGATGCCGCATTTAGTTTTGCGGGCGAAGACAGAGAATTTGTCGAAAAGGTTTATGAAATTCTGCGCCGGGAAAATATTTCCGTATTTTACGATGCCGATGCCGATATAACGGTGTATCTCTGGGGTAAGGATTTGATCGAAGAGTTGGATGCGGTTTACCGCCAAAGCTCAAAATATGTGGTAATGTTCGTTTCCGAAAATTACGCGGAAAAAGTTTGGACAAAACTCGAAAAACGAAGCGCACTGGTAACGGCTTTAAATGAAAAAAGAGAATATATTCTGCCGGCAAAATTTGACGAAACGCAATTGCCCGGACTTTTGCCGTCAGTCGGTTTCATAGATTTACGCCGTGAAACGCCCGAATCTTTTGCAGATAAAATTATCAGAAAACTGGGAAGGCGTTAGATAAAAGTCTTTTCACTGAAACCACTTCACAGAAACTGCGGAAATGAATTTAGATCGATGCCCGCTTTTTCGACCTTATGTGCAGGTTTCTTTAATTTGGTGCATCGGGGTCGAACAGGCGGTCTTTTCCGAGTTTGGTGTCGGGTTTTTTAGTGCCCGTTGCAGTTGTTCGGCGTTTGTTTCGCGGCGGCGGCTTTTCATTTTGAACTTTTGGAGCCGGCGGTTCGACCGGTTCGCCGGATTTATTGTAAACGGGTTTTGCTTTTTGAGATTCGCGTTCGGCGGCAGTCGTTTGCTTAGTCGGGTTTTCGTCGGTGACTGGTTGCGCGGCGGAGTTTGCCGGGGTAACGGTTGACGGGTTGTTTTGTGTTTCGTTTTGTCCGGGTTCGACGGTTACGGAGTTTTTTTCGATGCTGTTCTCGATCTTCGATTCACTACCGTCGGAAATGCCGGATTCGGTTGCGGCGGGTTTTTGTTGGGGGTTCATCAGCCAACGCGCCCCGAGCAAAATGCCCGAAAACATTAAAAGCAGAACGATTGCACCGCCGAAAATAAAATGGCGGCTGATCGGGAAGGTTTTGGCGGGCGGCGGCTGTACCGCGTCTATCGGCGGCGGAGTGTTGACTTTTCGATCACTTGAAATAACCGTATCGACGGTCGGTGCAAAACTTAGCGAAGAATCGGAAACTGCGACCGAATCGAACTGTGCCGGGGCAAAGCGGACAGGTTCAGCCGTTTGCAGTTTTTCGGTGACGATCTGCGCATTTTCCTTTAATAAAAGCGGAGAATCAGCGGCAGGAAGCGAAACGTCGACGGCAGGTTTTTCGGGTTTGATCTCGAAATTCAGGATTACTTCGGTCGGAAAATTCGTCAGCCGCGAAAGTTCGGTATTGAATTTTTGCAATTCGCTGTTCATCGCCGCCGCGGATTCAAAACGTTGCGCGGGATTTTTTGCGAGCGTGCGGGCAATTATCTCCTTGAGCCTCTGCGGAACCTCTGCCGAAAGCGGCGTAAATTCTTTGGTTAAAATGGCAAACATCCGTTCCGAGCGGTGCGTTTGCGAAAAGGGAAGTCTGCCCTGGATCATTTGATAAAGCACGACCCCGACCGACCAGATGTCGGTCTGCACACTGCGTTCGCCGTCGAGTGCTTCGGGCGACATATAGGCATCCGTGCCGACGATCGTCGCGCTCAGGGTATTTGTGTTCATCATCCGCGAAATGCCGAAATCGGCAAGGCGCGGAATGTCGCCCTGCAATAAAATGTTCTGCGGTTTGATGTCGCGGTGAATGATGCCCTTGGAATGGAGAAACTGCAAGCCGCTCAAAATCCCGCGCATATATTCGACCGCTTTTTCGGTCGGAATTTTGCCAACAGCGGAAAGTTTGTCGGCAAGCGAACCGCCATCCGCAAATTCGCTGACGATCACGATCTGCCCGTCGATCACGTCGGCATCGATGATCGGCAAAACGTTCGGATGACCGCTCGCCTGTTCCCACAGGTTCGCTTCCTTTTCGATCGAACTGAAATCGACCTGTTCGCTGTGCGGCAATTTGAGCGCGACCTTCTTTGAAAACGTGCGAAAACTTTCCGATGTTTTCTCTGCCAGCCAAACTTCTCCGAACCCGCCCTGACCGAGTTTGCGAAGAAGCGTGTAAATGCCTATTTGTTGACCGACCTTAAACATATTTTTATATAGATTTTTTTTTCATTATAGGTAAAAGCGTTTTACAAAGCAAAGAATTGAGGCAGAGAATTCAGTATCTTGACAAAACGCCCGCAAAAGGTCAGATTGATTATCGGAAAGAAATCTATAACTTAACTGAATTAAAGAGTCGAACAAACCTTAGTTTGTTCCGCTTGTAAAATAAAAAAGGTCTGAACCAACTAAAGTTCGTTGGACAAAATAAAAATAAAAATGCGTGTAGCGGTTATTTCTGCGGAAGCGGTTCCATATTCTAAAACGGGCGGGCTCGGTGATGTAGCGGGAGCTTTGCCGAAGGCTTTGCGGTCGGTCGGCGTTGATGCTTTTTTGATTACGCCTTGTTATTTACAGACGAAAGGCGAATATCTGTGGCATACGGCGATCGACGATCTGTGGGTCGATTGGCGCGGGCAGCGGTTTCGCGCGAAGGTTTTTTATTCGGAAGCGAACGGTTCGCCGACGTTTTTGATCGATGCGCCCGAATATTTTCACCGCGATTCGATATATGGATACAGGGAAGATTACGAGCGTTTTGCGTTTTTCAATCACGCCGCGCTCGAATTGATACGGCGTTTGGGTGCCGCGCCGGATGTCGTGCATCTGAACGACTGGCACTGCGGTTTTGCGGCGGTCGAGATCGCGCATTTAAGATTTTGGGAAAGTTATTGGCGCAATACGCGGACGTTTTTCTCGATTCACAATCTCGCGTATCAGGGCGCGTTCGATGCGGGCGAGCTTTGGAAATTCGGGTTTTCTTCTGACTTTGAAAGAAACGCGTTCGCGTTTAACGGTCACGCGTCGGCGTTAAAGGCGGGACTTAGCGCGTCCGATCTGCTTTCGACCGTTTCAAACCGTTATGCGTTCGAGATTCAGACCGCGCAGGAAGGTTACGGGCTGGATTGGCTATTGCGTGAGCGTGCCGACAGATTGATCGGCGTGACGAACGGTGTCGATTACGACGTTTGGAATCCTGAAAAGGATTCTTATCTCGGCGCGCATTATAACGCCTGGAACATCGAGGGAAAACGCGAATGCAAGCGTCAGCTTTTGGAACAGTTTTCATTGCCTGTCGATTTGGAACGACCGATCTTTGCGAACATCACGCGTTTGACGGCGCAGAAGGGAATCGACCTGATGATGGCGGTTGCGGGCGAGATTCTGGCGACGGGTTCGTATATCGTTTCGCTCGGTTCGGGCGAACAGAAATATGAAGATTTCTGGCAAAGATTGCGCGATTACGCGCCGAATCAGGTCGGCGTTTTCCGCGGTTACAACGAAGATTTGGCGCACAAGATCGAAGCCGGCGCGGATATGTTTATGATGCCGTCGAAATTTGAGCCGTGCGGTTTGAACCAGATGTATTCGCTCAGATACGGCACGATTCCGATCGTCCGCGCGGTCGGCGGTCTGGATGATACGGTGCAGAATTTCGATGCCGTCAGCGGCACGGGCAACGGCTTTAAATTCCGCGATTATTCGCCCGATAAGTTCTTGGAAAAAATCTACGAAGCCCTTTTTGCATACTACGACAAGGACGCTTGGCGGAAAATGCAATGGAACGGAATGACGGTCGATAATTCGTGGGAAAACGCCGCGCGGAAATACGTCGGGTTGTATCGGATGATTACGGGAAAATAGAAAGATTTGCCCACGAAAGACACGATAGGACACAAAAAAAGAAGAAAGAATAAGCAATTTGCCTGCGAAAAAAACGAAAGAAACGAAAAGAAGAAAAGTAGAATTACAGATAGGTTCTCTTGATAAATGCTGATTTTACTAAAAAACGCAGAATTAAAAATTGAATCAATGATTTACATTTTTTCGTTTTTTTCGTGTCTTTCGTGGGGAAAAATCTTACTTTCAGTTTTTCAAATCTAAGCCGGAATCTTGTAAACTCTACGTTTGAGCAAAACAGCAGATTTCAAAAAAATATTAATTTACCGCATCGGTCACATCGGGGACACGATCGTTTCACTGCCTGCGTTTTGGGCGATCCGGAAGGCGTTTCCCGACGCGGAAATTACGCTTTTGACGAATATTAACTCCAAAAATTCAAAATTCGTGATGGCGAAAAGCGTTTTGCCTGAAAAAGGTCTGATCGATAAATGGCTTTTATATCCGAACGATCTTTCGCGTTTTGAAACGGCGGTCGTCCGTTTGAAATTGTTGGTCGGGTTGCGTTTGAAAGGCTACGACGCGGTTTTTTATCTGATGACGCGCAACCGTGCGGCGGCTTCGGCGCGGCGCGATGAAGAATTTTTCCGCTGGAGCGGAATCAAAAATATTTACGGCACAAGCTACGTCGCCGAAAACCGTTTGGACGAAAACGCGCCGCGACCTCTGCCCGATGTCGAAGCGGAAAACTTGTTTTTGATGAATTGCTTGCCGCTCGGCGAATTCGATTTCGATTTGAAGGCAAAGCCCGATCTGAAATTGACGGCGGAAGAAAAAAGTTTCGCGGAAAATTGGCTGAAACAAAATTGCGGTGCGGATTTTCGCGAAAGAAAATTGATTGCGGTCGCGCCCGGAAGCAAGTGGGAATCGAAAATCTGGGCGGAAGAAAGATTTGAAGCGGTCGTTGCCGGATTGATCGAAAAATACGACGTTTTTCCCGTCATTTTCGGCGGCGAAGAAGACCGCGAAAAGGGGAATCGACTAATTCAGAAATGGAATCGCGGCGCAAATGCCGCCGGAGAATTGAATATCAGACAAGCTTCGGCAGGACTCGCGCATTGCACGCTTTATCTCGGCAACGACACGGGCACGATGCACCTTGCGGCAGCGGTCGAAACGCCTTGTGTCGCCGTGTTTGCGGCGATAGATTACGGCGGACGTTGGCGACCTTTCGGCGAAAAGCATATAATATTCCGCGAAAAAGTCGAATGCGAAGCTTGCTATCTGGAAGTTTGCCCGTTTGAAAACAAATGTCTGACGGCGATCTCGCCCGAACGGGTTTTTGAAGCTTGTGAGAAGATAATTGAAGAGAATTTAACCGCAGATGAATACAGATAAACGCAGATATAAAAAATAATTTGATAAAAATAAATCCGGTCTTTATCTGTGTTTATCTGTGTCCATCTGTGGATTAAAAATAAATGCTGAAACAAATAATAAAATCGATCATTCCCGAAAGCGTTTTGTTGAAACGCCGACAGCGTATCGCGCAACGTGAGCAGAGCCGTTTTGCCGAAAAATCGGTCGCCGAAACCTTTAACGAAATCTACGAAAAAAATATCTGGGGCGGTAAGGAAGGCGAATTTTTTTCGGGAAACGGTTCAAACGAAGAATACGCCGTGATCTATGCCGAAACGATTCGTAAATTTATTGCGGAAAAGAAGATCGGCAAGGTTGTCGATCTCGGTTGCGGCGATTTTCGCGTTGCTTCGCAGTTCGTCACGAACGATGTGGAATATGTCGGCATCGACATTGTGCCCGCGATGATCGAGCATCACAATCAGATGTTCGGCAATGAAAAGGTGCGTTTTTACTGCAAAAACATCATCGAAGACGAATTGCCCGAAGGCGAGCTTTGTTTAATCCGGCAGGTTTTACAGCATCTTTCAAACGCGGAGATCGTCAAGATTCTGCAAAACGTCAAAAAATACAAATATCTGATCGTGACCGAACAATTTCCGAATCCGAAACGCGAAATCGTGCCGAATCTCGACATTCCGCACGGTCCCGATGTGCGTTTGCATTTCGATTCGGCGGTGTTTGTCGATCAACCGCCATTCAATTTACAGAATGTTTCGACGCTTCTCAATGTCGAAGCCGAAGAAGGAACGCGGATAAAAAGTTTTGTGATCGAACAGTGAAAGAAATCTTAAATTAGTTGATAAAAATATGATTATTGTCATCATCGGCGCACAATGGGGCGACGAGGGAAAAGGAAAAGTCGTTGATCTTTTAGCCGACAGATTCGATATTGTCGCGCGTTATCAGGGCGGACACAACGCCGGACATTCGGTTTATGTGGGCGACAAAGCGTTCGTTTTGCGCCTTCTGCCGTCGGGAATCATTCACGAAGATAAAGCGTGTGTGCTCGGAAATGGAATGGTCATCGATCCGAAGGCGTTTTTTGAAGAAGTCGATCAGATGACTTCGCAGGGAATTTCGATCACGCCCGAAAGATTAAAGGTTTCGAGCCGCGCGCATTTGATTATGCCGTATCATCGCGCGCTCGATCACACTTCGGAAGAGCGTCTGGGGAATGAAAAGATCGGCACGACCTTGCGCGGAATCGGTCCCGCGTATGAAGACAAAGCCGGACGGCGCGGAATCCGCGTTTCCGACGCGCTCGTTCCCGAACTTTTGAAATTGAGAATCGAACGAAATCTCGAAGAAGCGAACCGAATCATCGTTTTATACGGACGCGAACCGCTCCGCGCCGAGGAAATTCTCGCCGAAATCTCGCCGCTGGTCGAAAGATTGCGCCCGTTCGTTTCGGAAACTTCGCACTATTTGTCGGAAGCGAAAAAAGAAAATAAAAAGATACTTTTAGAAGGCGCACAGGCAACGCTGCTCGATGTCGATCACGGAACTTATCCGTATGTTACGTCGTCAAATCCGACTGCGGGCGGTGCGGCAGTCGGCGCGGGAATCCCGCCGCATCACATTTCAGGCGTTCTCGGAATCGTCCGAACCTACGCCACGCGCGTCGGCGAAGGTCCGTTTCCGACCGAAATGCTCGATGACGAAGAAACGACGGCAAATCTTATCCGTCAACGCGGCAACGAATACGGTTCAGTCACAAAACGCCCGCGCCGTTGCGGTTGGTTCGATGCCGTGGCGACGAAATACGCCGCCGAATTAAACGGTTTCGATTCGGTCGCGCTCACAAAACTGGACGTTCTGGACGCGCTCGAAGAAATAAAAGTCTGTGTCGGTTACGAAATCGACGGAAAAAGAATCGACACATTTCCCGCCGTTTCGATGGATTTGGCAAAGATCAAACCGATCTACGAAACGCTCGAAGGCTGGCGAAGCGAAACGCTCGGTGTGACAAATATCGAAGATTTACCCGAAAAAGCACGAAAATATGTCGATTTTCTCTCAAACTCGATCGGTGTCGAAATCGGTTTGATTTCAACCGGTCCCGAACGTGAGCAAACTATTATTTTGCAGGATTCAATAATGGAAGGCTGGTTCAAAAAATAAATTAATTTGAGAAAAATTTCACTTTGCACTTGCAAAATTAAATTTCGATATGTAAAATCAAAAATTCGGTTTGAGGTTGAAAATAAATTTCAGCTTTGACAACGTGGTCCGATAGCTCAGTCGGTAGAGCAAATGGCTTTTAACCATTGGGTCGAAGGTTCGAGTCCTTCTCGGATCACCATTTAACATTAAGAAAACAAAGGCTTTTCGGTTATGACTGAAAAGCCTTTTTTCTGTTTAATTTCCTAATTCACACCTGCATTCACACCTTCCAAAAATTTAACGATTCATATTGCATTCTGACTTCCTATGAGGAAGCTCTTATTTTGTAAGGGTTTAGCGAGATTCAAGGGTTGACACAACCGTGAATGATTTGTTACGCTTGAATTGTTTTTTCGGCGACACAAATTTTAGAAAAAACGACGGAGTAACTTTTTTTGAAGTGAGTTACTCCGTCGTTTTTTGTTTGGCGGCGCGGAGTGAATTAAGAGCCAAACTTTGAAAATTATGAAAAAACAAAAAACTGTTGCTGTTGAACTGCCGCCAAAAGATGAATTGATGACCGCTACCGAAGCCGCTGAATTTCTGCGCGTCCACAGATCGTGCATCACACGCTGGATTCAACAAGACAAACTGCGTGGTTACAAACTCGGCACGCGTCTATTGATTCGGCGTTCGAGCGTCGCAATTTTGTTGGCAGAAAACGAAGTTTGATTTATCAGAATTTAGCTTGGCGCGGCGACACACGACCCAAAGCAAGGGGCGTAAAAAATGGCTTTCAAACACACGAAAATTCCAAATTCCGTTTTTGATGTGTATTTAACAAAATTAAGCGAATCTGAGCTAAAAATCTATCTTTTGATTGCACGATATACCATCGGCTGGAACAAAAAATGGGTGTGGCTCGCAAACAGCCAACTTGCAAAAAATTGCGGTTTGTCAGAAACGAGTGTGCGCTCTGCGATCAAATCATTGATTTCAAAAAAATTGCTTTCGCGGCGAAAAAACGGCAATTCATTTGAATATTGTATTCTGATTAGCTCAAAAGACAGTTTAACTATTGAAAATAAAGAAGATATAGAGGGGAAGGGGTCAAATTTTGAGGGGTCAAATTTTGAGGGGTCAAATTTTGACCCCATTAAAAGAAAAGCAAAGGAATGTTTTAAAGAAATAGAAAATACACACACGACGAGCGCGCGCGAGGATATTTCTGAAAAATGGATGAGTGAAATCACGACCGCTTACCCAAATATTGATATTGCCTTAGAATTCCAACGGTTAAAATTGTGGCGAGAAGCGCAAGGAATTAACGAATCGCCTTTGCGCCAAGATTTGCTCTCTTGGCTAAAAAAGGCAAGACCTGTTAGCAAACAAAATCAACCAAACGAAGTCGGCGATATTCCGACGGGTCAACATTCAACGGGAATCTTTGGGCGGCGTGATTACGCGGCAATTCGAAAAAAGCTTGAAGAAAAGCTATGACTGAACTTTCAAAACAAATCGGCACAATTTACGCAGATTGCACAAAAAATCGAACAGCGCGAACCGTTATCGAGAACGGCTTTTGGGGCGGAACTGAAATGTTTGCACAGGTAGTTGCGGCATTGCAAAATCTCGAAAACAGCTTAATTGCTTACGGTTTTCGAGAATCTGATTCAAATTATCGAGATGTCAAACGTGCGAGAATCCAACTTTTTGATAGTTTGAAGCAGATCGAAAACGCGGTTTCGCAAACATCGTCTTTTGTTCCAAAAATTAAGGAAAATGCAAATGAAAAATTTTGATAAACTAATCCGTGAAATTCAAAACTCGGTCAATTTGATGAACGAACGGATTGAAGAAATTTCACGTGAAATTTCGGGTCTTGAACGCGAAATTTTGACCACAGATCACGAAAACGAGATTGATTCTAAGTTCGCGCAAATTGAAACTCTAAATCGTGAAAAACGGCAAAAAATTTTGCTTTCTCGTCGTGCAGAGATTCGATTATTTGCAATAATCGAGGAGAAGTTTTCAGCTTTACACGCCGAAGCTCGTGCGGATTGGGAAACGGCTGTCGAACGAATGGCGGATTTACTGAACGCCTTTGCCCAAGCTGAAACGGCGATCAAATCTCAAGAAGCGCAAATCGCAAAACTGCAAAATTCGCTCGCATCATTTGAACGGCAAATCGCTGACGCACAAGCCAAAAAAAGCGAGCTTGAAACACGAAACACATTACCGAACTGAATCAACCTTTCAAACGTTCGGTTTGTTCTTGAAGGAAAATTATGAGTTTTAAAAATAATCGAAAATGCAATGCACAATCGAAACGAACGCGCCAAAAATGCCGAAATATCGCGGTTTCTGGTTCGTCAAAATGCCGTTTTCACGGCGGTAAATCTTTGCGCGGCATTGCACATCCAAATTTTAAATCGGGATTGTTTTCAAGGCATTTACCAACTCGTTTGGTAGGGCTTTTCGCTGAAATTATGACAGATGGAAATTTAATTGATTTGCGTGAATCAATTTCTTTGGTCGATCTGCAAATTATTGGTTTTCTGCAACAGTTACAAACGTCAGGTGTCAAGGAATCGGTAAAAATTTGGAAGGAAATAAATCCGCTTTTGGATCGTCGCGCACGATTTGTGAAAGCTGAAGTCGAATGTTTGGTTTCACATCATAAATTCATTCCAATTCAGCAAGTTTTTGCAATGATACAACGGCTAACTTTTGTCGTTCGCAGTGAAATAGCTGATAAGGAAATATTGGCAAGTTTCGATCGTGCTTTGCGGCATCATTTCAATTCAGAACAACTTGCTAAAATAGATTAATCGGCATAAACAGTCTTTTAGTTCCATACAATTTGAGGTCAAAAAATGAGCAATCAACAAACTCCAAAACAAAAAATTGAAAGCGTCATTCAAATATTGGATGCCATTCGCGGCGGTCAAATCGCAGCGGAAAATGCCATCGAAAATTTGACAAAAATTTCAGCAATCGAACTTAATTCTGACATCGGACGTTTTGCGTCGGATGCGATTGCGATTGCCCAAAGTTACGGTTTGCGCCCCGTTTCTGAGCGGCAAACACCTGTGCTGGACAATGCGCTTTTCGGTCTAAAAACTCGTGCGAAACCATTTCTAAAAAACGACGAGTAAATAAAAAAACCGACTTTTCAAGTCGGTTTTTTTTGGCTTTCATTTTTGGGTCAACCCATCAGTGAATTATTATAAAAATTCGCTGATGTTTAAGTTTATCAAAACTTAAATCACACTTAAACAAATATACGAAAACCGCATAATGATTCAATCGAATCTACTTTGAACTGTTTCTGAAATTGCTCTTAAAATATTATCTTCATCAATTTTATGAAATGCAGTGAACATTTGATTTAATATGTCTTTTATACCGCTCCAGTCGTAATTATTAATTAAAGATGGGTCGTCTTCACATTTCTTTATTTTATCCCAAAATGTATTTTGAACGTCTGTTTTAGAAATAATTTCACCTTGATATTTTTGTAATGACTGAACATAACCTTTCCATTGAACAGGTATTAAACTTCCATCTGATTTCCTTAAGACATCATCCCCTAAATAAAGTTCTATACTTCCAGCCAAGCCGTTCACATCCATTTGTGCAATTCCAGTTGGACCAATTGTTGGATAATTTTTGGCGAGTTCAATTTCTGGATAACGTAAAACTAGAATATTAAGTGGCAAATTTATACCTTTCAAAGTTCTAAGGGCATCTTCAGCACCTGTATCGTTATCAAAAAGGGCAATAATTCGGTTTACAATTCCAACTCCGGCAAATGCCTTTACTGTATGTGCAAGCGCACTTGCACCACCCGCGATATTTGTTCCTTTAAAGTCTAAAAACCGAAAGTAATTAGCTAAATGAGGAAATAATAGTTTTAATGATCGTTCCAGTATTATGGCATCGGTGCTTCCTTCGGTTATTACGATTATTCTATGTGACACATCGTGAATTGGACTGATATATTCGTCAGAGTTATCAAATAGATATTCAATATCGAGCCAACCACCAAAAACAAGGTCAGTTAAATCATAAATAAGTTCGTCACTTTCACTAAAAGCATCAATGATCAATCGCAACAAATGGCGGTAGTCACCATAATCCCCCAAAGGTAATCCAAAAAACATATCATCAAACATATAGTTGACTAATGCTGAATGCTCTTCATAATTGTGTTGATAATTTGAACGTGATTGACGTTTTAGTTCCATAACAATGGGTAAGGCATTTGTCCAACTTTCAAGTGTGAGTGACTTCAAAACCTCGTATTCGTTTGATAGGCGATTAAGGATGAACTCAGAATTTGCGTGTAAAGTATATTGAGAATTAAGCTTTATATCCTCCTGTTTTGAATGTGTCGCAATTTTTAAGCCAGCTTGAAAACATAATTCTGAAACAGTTTTTGTAAAACCTAAAAGATTAAGACGATCTCGGACTATGCTGATTGGACATACAAGTTTAACGATTTCCAAAGAAGATAGTTCATCTTCTTCAATCTCTTCAATTATAAAATGTTTAGAAAACTCTTCGGTTTTACTGGTATCAAATTTTGTAATTTGTAAATCGGATTCTTGAAAAATACTTAGGTAATAAGAATTTAACGTGTTTTTTTCAGTATCAATCGAATAATCACCTATATAAATTGTTGCCCAACTTCCCATAATTTTAGATTTTTGATTTATTTAGAATGTATTATACAAAGATAATGAGTTTTGCGTATTGCATTCTGCATCATTAAGGTTTATCGGCATTTTGACGCGTTTTTAGTAGGTTACGAATGATAATTGTCGCGTCAGAATATGCTACCTGTTTAAACGGGGAATTTAGCGGCAAAACGATGCCATTGAATTTTAATAAACTCGGTTTTCTACATACTCGTCGGAATTGTCAGGCATTTCTAAAATTTCACCATCTAAGAAACGAATCACACAAAATGCCGCTAATTCTTCTTTTGTGAGGTTTGGGGAATAAGTTTGACTTGGGGAAAGCATTTCGTTTGCAGTTGCCAAATTCAAATATTCAAGTAATTTGCTATTTGAACTTGTCCAAACTCCATTCTCGAAAGTTACCGTAACATCATCAATAATTGCTTTTATCATTGGTTAATTCACTGCGTTTGAAATTTCGACAGATTCAATTTGCGGCTTTAAAAATTGAGCTTGATAGTTCGCCAACATCGTTGCGGCACTATTCAAAGTTTCGGGTGTAATCGAAAGATACCGCAAAAAAGTTGTCATTTGTGTATGACCCGAAATTTTCATAACTTCGGCGTGCGGCACACCGGCGCGAATCAAACGAGTTATTCCCGTGTGTCGAAGATCGTGAAATCTTAAACCGTCAATTCGTGCCGTTTTTATTAAACTTTTCCAACTTTTCTTAATCGTGTCATTTACGCCGAAAACAAGATCATCGTCATTTTGTTTTTGCTCGGATAGTTTTGATAATTCCTGTTTCATTCTCGGAGAAATCGGAACGGTTCGACTTTTTCCCGTTTTTGTTGTCGTTTGTCTGACTTTGATAATTCCATCGGCAAAATGAATGTCACTCCATTTCAATTCAAACAGTTCACCGCGTCGCATCGCTGTATCTAAAGCGGTAATCAAAAGCGGTTTCAGATGTTTTCGCTTATTGGCTTGCTCATCATCTTCTTTGTAAGTCGTTTCACGGTTTCCGAAACGACCGCCGCGAGTGTAAGTTATTTCACGTTTTCCGCAAGCCGCAAAAAGCCGCATTTCTTCTTCAAAAGATAAAATTCGATCACGTTTAACTTCATCAGCTTTGTTGACTGCGTTTTTTACCAAACGGAAAGGATTTTGTTTAAGCCATTGCTGACGAACGGCAAAATTCAAACACGAACGAAAAACTTCAAGCTCACGATTTACAGACGCAATAGAACGCGGTTTGTCGTTTTCTTTCGGAGTCGAAAGCCTATGAGCTTTAAACTCGTTTATGTCATTTGCATTGAGCGTGGTAATTTTTCGATTGATGAAATAATTGCTCAAAACGTCCAAGCATCTATGCGCGTGCTGATGATGTTTGATACCCGAAATCTTACGGCGGCTTTCACCTTCACCGTGAAACTTTGCCGCGTGCAATTCCTTTTCCTTGTAAATTGCCGCCAACTTTTGAAAATTGATTTTGTCACCTTCAAAACCCAAACTTCCGCGATCATCGAATTTGTTGGCAAGGTCACGCGCAACTTTTCGAGCGTCGGTAGCATTCTTAGCGATTTTGGTGTATTGCTTTTTCTTTCCGTTTTCAACCCGCACGATTCTACCGTAAAAAACTTTTTCGGTTTTAGGCTTTCCGTCCTTATCCAAAACGATTTTTCCGTTTTCGTCTTTGATAGGACGGGTTCGGATAATCACACCGATTGTTTTAGTTTCGTTACGCGCTTTTTGAACTTCATTTGACATCATTTTTTACTCCGAAAATTCACACTTCTATTCACACCTTGTTGTGCAATTCTAGCAAAAAATGAGAAATATGCAACTTATACAAAAACGCAGAAACCTATGAGGTTGAACGATTTAGAAGAAAACAAAGAACTTACGAAATTGCAAATTGGGCGGCTTTTAACCATTGGGTCGAAGGTTCGAGTCCTTCTCGGATCACCATTAGTTTATAAGGAAAAGACGGCAAATTTTAGCCGTCTTTTTTGTTTTGGTTTCTATTTTGGTTTCTATTTTCTTAAATGCGAATCAGTAGTTGAAAACGAGTAGAAAGAAAGCAACTGCCAGTTTTCCCCAACAGTGGAGCATTAAA
>JAJQRF010000003.1:89580-516543 GCA_021228405.1 Pyrinomonadaceae bacterium | reverse complement strand
TAGTTGATTTTCCATGGTAAGAAAATTCTACCAATCAGCCGGTTTGTCTGTCTTTTAACTACTGATTCACATTTTAGCTTAATTTAATTTTCCCAACCCGATTGAAAAACAATGTCGGAAACATTTTCCTGCAAACTGATGACGCGGCTCGGCTGACCGAAACCGTATTTTTTACTCGAAATGCTGATGACATAGGTTTGTCCGACCTCGACATCTTCAAAGACGTAGTTGCCGAAACTGTTTGTCTTCACGATGCGCGGTGTGGTCAGCGGCGTGCCCGTCAGGATCACCGCGATATTTCGCAAACTGTTTCCTTCGGAATCCAAAACGCGACCTTCGATTCTGGCGGAAGCGGCGGTCGGAGCGAGCAGATTGTTCCAGAAACCGTTAAGCGCAACATATGTTCCGCTATACATATTGGTTCCGGCGGCGGCTTGTCCGGCAGTTCCTTGCACTGAGTAGTTTCCGCCCGTGCTGGTTCCGCCGCCGTTGCCGACGACCGATTGCCGGAGCGAGTAATTTCCGCCCGAAGCTACTTGCGCGTCTACCGCCGCAACCGTTAAAACAAACAGGAATGCGGTTGAACTCATTAATGCAAATAATTTTCTTTTCATAATTTTCCTTTTTTATGATTAATTCGCCAGACTCTCAAATTAAATTAGTATAAAAAATAACGGTCGGACGAATTAAAAAATTTATTGTTTGCAAACTTCCGCCTCGGGATTGGTTGCACACACAAGTTTTTTGAGCGCGTCGATGGTTGCCTGCTGTTGTTTAAGTTGTGTTTTTAAGGCTTCGTTTTCCTTTTGCAATTCGTTGGTGCGCTCTTCGACCTTTTCGTTCAAACCCTGAATCGCCGCAAACGCCACGCCGTCGGGATCGATCGTCGCGATTCTCGTATCGCTTTCGCCGACCCCGAATTTTGCGTGAAAATCCTGCGCCGTTACGCCGATGTGACGGATCGTTTTGTCCTGCGATTTGTAATTCCAGGTCGTGACCGGCATCGTAACGACCTTTTGCAGAATCTCGCGGGTGTTGACCGTGACGAAATTTTCCTTCATATTGCGGTCGGAAAGCGAACTCCACGAACCGCCGCCCGAAGCGAGTTCAACGCCTGAAGTCAAAGCCTGATTGGTAAAAAAGCGAAATCCGCCGCAACCGCGCATATTGACCTGATTGTTGGCAGTGGCTGTGACGGCATCGGACGAAAAACCCGCACAGCCGTCGCCGATGACGACCGCTCCTTGTTTTTCAGTGCCGGACGGACAATTCCAAACCGAACAAGTGACGGCATTTTTGCCGAGTGCGAGTGAAAAATTGCCGTTGGCTTTGTTCTGCAAACCGATGGCAACGCCGAAAGAGCCGTTGGCAATGCTCGGTCCGATAGTGATCGAAGCCAAACCGCCCGCGATCGAACTCGGTCCGAGCGCGAGCGCATCGTCGTTAGTTGCCTGTGCACCCGAACCGATGGCGACTGCGCCGACTCCCGAAGCGGTTGCGTTAAAGGCGAAGGATCGGGCACCCGAAGCCGTTCCGTTGTTGCCGAGTGCGACCGATTCATCGCCGCTCGCCGTTGTCGCGAGGTTTGCCGCGAACGAATTGTTGCCCGACGCACGCGAGTTTTCGCCTAACGCGACCGAACCGATACCGATGTTCGATTCGTCCCAATAAGTCGCGCCGAAGCTGTCAACTTTCCCGGCACGAAACGCCCATTTGCCCGGATACCACATCATTCTCGAACCTGCGCCGCTGGTCGGTGCAAATCCGGTCGATTGCGTTCCCGATGCGAAAAATCCGCCGTCAACATTGAAACGAAAGTTGCTGAGGTTAGTTAAGTTTCCGTTGCCGTCGTCTTTTGCGCCCGTAACATTTAAGACCGCGTCCGAATTATCAGTCGAACTTCCCGTTTGTGTTGCTGACGGTGTCAGGCGCACGAGGTTCGACGGTAAGCGGCTGTCGCTGATCGTGATATTCGTAGCCGCATCGTTGATCGCATTTACGACGCTGTTTCCGGCGGTCGTCGTTTCGACATTGGTTGCGTTGAGCGAACGGATCGCATACGGTGTGCTTAGGATCGGTTGGCGCGGTGAAAGCGTCGTGAACGTCGGCTCGGCGGCTTTTTTCACCTTCACCGACAGATAGCGCGCGCCGCCCGTGAAGGCGTTTGCGCCGAAATCGATCTCGACGTTGAAAATGCCGTTTGTGACCATTACATTGTTGTTCGTCACGGTCGAACCGACCTGCGAACCTGCACCCGCATCATCATAGAGTTCAAACTCCATCTGATATGTGCCGTTCGCCGCCGATGCGCCGTCGTTCAATTTGCCTTGATACGAAAAAGCGGTCGATTGGGCAAAGACGGAAAGACATCCGAGCAAGAAAAATAAAGCAAAAAGGGTAATTAAGTTCTTAAATTTATTCACAATTGATTCTCCGTTTATAAAATATGAACCCGAATCCTTCCGGGATTCGCGGGAGTTAAACAATTAATTCGTTAATTGGAATTTTTGTTTGAAATATCGACAGAAAGAGCCTTCACGGCTTTAAAGGTTGGCTACGAACATATCGGCACAAACGCGCCGAACTTTACTGAATATCGAATTCAGTTTCAAACTTAACTTAAATTCATATCGGGAGTAAGTCAAGGTGAAAAATGAAAACCGACCGCAAAAAATACGCGGCAAATCCGTAAGATTTATTGAATCACCATTTGAAGAGAAAAAAGAGCGGTGCAGATTTAAAGGGTGCGCCGTTTTTAATAAAAAATATTCATTCTTAAGCCTTACCACTGTTCTTTCTGCTTCCGCGCTGTAAGTTCCAATAAGTATTTTAAAACGAGATTAGGAAGGTAGATTCAGAAAGAAAAACACCGCATAATATTCTTTCCGACGTATAAGTCTGATTTTTTTGAATTTGTTTGAAGAAATCATATACTTATTTCAATAAAACAATGGACGATAAAGAAATTTTACGCGAAAAAGTGAGAAATCTCGCCGCCGAATTTGCCGGTGAAGGCGACGCGTTCGGCTGGTTTGACGCGCTTTACAAACAGGCGGCGGGCGATAACGAACAGATTCCCTGGGCAGACCTCGAACCAAACAGATTCTTCGTGCGTTTTGCCGAAGAAACGAATTTGCAGGGCGACGGACGCAACGCGCTCGTCGTCGGCTGCGGTTTGGGCGACGACGCAAAATATCTGCACGATCTCGGCTTCAACGTGACGGCGTTCGACATCTCGCCGACCGCCATCGAATGGGCAAAGCGTCTGCACGTCAAGACCGGCATCAAATTTTTCACCGCCGATCTTTTCGACCCGCCGAAGGAATGGTATCAGGCATTCGATTTCGTGTTGGAAATTTACACGATTCAGCCGCTTCCGCTCGAAATGCGCCCGAAAGTTATCGACGCAATTGCCAACTTCGTCAAATTTCCATACGGCAAGCTCGTGGTCGTAACGCGCGGACGCGAGGACAACGAAACGCCCACCGAATTACCCTGGGCGTTATCACGCCGGGACCTTTCGCGCTTTGACGAAAACGGTCTGAAACAGACATATTTTGAAGTGATGCAAGGCGACGAAGAGCCGCCGATTCCGCGCTTTGTTATCGAATACGCGCAAAAAGCCGAAAATGTCCAATTATTTCCAGAATAGAGAGTTTCAAAACGAAGATTTTGCTGGACAAAGCCTGAGCTTATCCGAATATGAAAACTGCGTGTTCACCAATTGCAATTTCAATAACGCCGACCTTTCCGAAGTTGTCTTTGCCGAATGCCGTTTCGAGGATTGCGACCTGAGTTTGGCGAAACTGCAAAAGACATCGTTCAGGGAAGCGGAGTTTGAAAACTGCAAAATGCTCGGCTTGCGCTTTGACGAATGCAACAACTTCTTGCTCGAGGTCGAATTTAAGAACTGTGTGCTCAACTTTTCGTCTTTTCAGTCCTTAAAACTGAAAAATACACGCTTTGACAACTGCAAACTCATCGAAACGGACTTTTCCGAAACGGATTTAACGAAATCCGTCTTCAAAAAATGCGACTTTACACGCGCCGTTTTCCATTATACGAACCTTGAACAAGCCGATCTGCGAACGTCGTTCAATTTTGCGCTCGACCCGGAAACCAATCGCCTCGCCAAAGCGAAGTTTTCGACGCAAAACATCGCCGGACTGCTTGGCAAATACGGCATTATTATTGAATAAGAAAGAAAGGAAGTTATCCGACAAATCTTTCCGCGCCGGCGTAGATGTTGAATTTACCGTCGCGCACAAAACCGCAAAGCGTCATACCGAACTCCCGCGCCGCCGTTACCGCGAGGCTCGAAGGCGCACCAACCGCCGCGATGACCGGAATTCTCGCCATCAAAGCTTTTTGCACCAATTCAAAACTGGCGCGACCACTGAGCATTAAGATTTTGTCGTCGAGCGGAATCCGTCCATCGAGAAAACATCTGCCGATCAGTTTATCGACCGCGTTGTGCCGTCCGACATCTTCACGCAAAACGAGCAGTTTGCCCGTCACGTCGAAAAGCGCGGCGGCGTGCAATCCGCCCGTTTCTTCAAAAACTTCCTGCGCCTCGCGCTGTTTTTGCGGCAATGCGTGAATGATTTCGGGAGAAATCTGCGGAAAATCCGTATTTGTAAAAGGTTCGGCGTTGACGGCGAGAAAGTCGAGCGAAGATTTGCCGCACACGCCGCAACTCGAAGTCGTGTAGAAGTTGCGCGAGAGTTTGCCGAAGTCGATCACGGCATCTTTTTGGAGATTGGCGCGCACCGTGTTGCTCGGCAGATTCATTTTCGGCGATTTGCCGCAATGAATAATGTCGGAAATCTGTTCGCGGCTGTGAATAATGCCTTCCGTGAAAAGAAATCCGGCGGCGAGTTCGTCATCATTGCCCGGCGTGCGCATCGTGATCGAAACGCTTTTATGCACAACTTTCCCGTCTTCAAAAACGCCGAGCCTGATCTCAAGCGGTTCTTCAACCGCCAAAACATCCTTCAGTTCGCGCTGAAAAGATGCGTCGGTGTAACGCCCGATGGCGAATTCGGTTTGTGACACGGAAGTTTTCATCAAGTAAATGATACACCTTTATGACATTAATTCGCGCATTCTTCGGGTTTCTTTAAAACTTTCCAGCTCGTCAGCGAATAGAAGTTGTTCAGGTTCTTGTAAACGACCGTCTTGACGAATTGCTCAACGGGTTTGCTTTTGAGTTTCGCTTTTGAACTGATGACCATACAAACTTCGTAGTTCAAACCCGCGACGACCTGCATTTTCGCGGTTTTTATCTCGACCAGAGCGAGCGTCGCCTTTTGTTTCCGGCTTTGTTTTCTGATCGCAAATTTTGCCGCCGCGACGACGTTTTCATCCGTCACGTCGGCATCGCCGTAACCGCCCGCAATCGGTTCCGTCTGCCCGTAACAAACGTTCGTGTTGCCGAAAAAGATAAAAAGTGCCGCGAAAGCGATCAGGATGCTTAACTTAAATTTCATAGAATCTTCTCTGTATTTTCTGATTATTCTTTATTTTGTGACTTGGAACTTCACAAGTATAATCAAGCATATAGCGAACAGCAATCTTATTTTAGAATTTTTTAATACTATGCAGGAAGCAACACAAACAGATAAAAAAACACGTATCGAAACGGATTCGATGGGCGAGATCGCCGTCGAAGCGGACAAATATTGGGGCGCACAGACCGAACGCTCTTTGCATCATTTCAACATCGGTTTTGACACGATGCCGCGTGAAATGATCCGCGCATTGGGAATTTTGAAAAAAGCCGCCGCGCTGACCAATCACGAACTGAAATCGAACCTTTTAACGAAAGAAAAACTCGATCTGATCGTGCAAGCCGCCGACGAAGTGATCGAAGGCAAGTTGGACGCGCATTTTCCGCTCAGAGTCTGGCAGACGGGTTCGGGAACGCAGACGAATATGAACGCGAACGAAGTCATCTCGAACCGCGCCATCGAGATCGCGGGCGGCGAGATGGGATCGAAAAAGCCCGTGCACCCGAACGACGACGTGAATATGTCGCAATCGTCGAACGATACTTTCCCGACCGCGATGTATATCGCCGCCGCCGAAAGACTCCACGCACTGATTCCGACCGTGCAGACGGTTGCGGACGCGATCAACGCGAAAGCCGAAGCATTTAAGGATGTCGTCAAGATCGGCAGAACGCATCTGCAGGACGCAACGCCGATCACCGTCGGGCAGGAATTCGGCGGTTGGGCTTCGCTCGTTGAAAGAGATATTACGCGCTTGAATCAGGTGCTCGACGGTCTGCTCGATTTGGCAATCGGCGGAACGGCGGTCGGCACGGGCTTGAACGCGCATCCCGAATTTGCCGATAAAGCCGCCGCTAAGATCGCCGAACTTACGAATTTGCCCTTCCGCGCACACCCGAACAAATTCGCCGCGCTTTCGGCGCACGATGAAGTCGTTTTTGCTTCGGGCGCATTGAAAACGCTCGCTTGTTCATTGATGAAGATCGCCAACGACATCCGCTGGCTCGCATCGGGACCGCGTTGCGGCATTGGCGAGATCACGATTCCCGAAAACGAACCGGGAAGCTCGATTATGCCGGGCAAGGTCAATCCGACGCAATCGGAGGCGATGACGATGGTTGCCGCGCAGGTTTTGGGAAATGATGCCGCGATCGGTTTTGCGGGTTCGCAAGGAAATTTTGAACTCAACGTTTTCAAACCCGTGATGATCCATAATTTCCTGCATTCGGTTAGATTACTGAACGACGCGTGTCAAGGCTTCGTCGAATTCTGCGTTTCGGGCATCGAACTGAACCGCGAAAAGATCGATTATTATCTCAACGATTCGCTGATGCTCGTGACCGCTTTGAATCAGCATATCGGTTACGACAACGCCGCAAAGATCGCCAAGAACGGGCATAAAAAAGGCATCAGCCTGAAAGAATCCGCGCTCGAACTCGGGCTTTTGACCGCAGAACAGTTTGACGAATGGGTTGTTCCCGTCGATATGACGCACCCGTAAAATAAGTGAGAGGTGAGAACGGATAACTGATAGTGAAAAACTTTATTCTTCGGTTATCAATTATCCGTTCTCACCTCTCACTTCTCACTTATTCTTCAGTTCATTTATCAATCCTTCCAATTGCGACAGCTTTTCGACGGGCATATCTCTGAGCATTTCGCTGATATTTTTTATCTTTTCCTTGCGTTCGAGAGCCTTTAGAGGATGACCTTCGGGCAGTTTTGTTTTGGAATCTTCATACCAGTCGAAAAGATCGTTCGGTGTGCAGTTCATCCCGACACAGATCATCTCGACATAGCTCGTTTTGAACATCGAACTGTGCGCTTTCATAAATTTGATTGCCGTTGAATACGCGATCCCGTGTTTAACCAAAAAAGAAGTCGGCTTTTCAACGCCGCGCAAAGCGAAAATTCTTCGCGGATTAAATACTAACATCTCGACACCTCCGATTTATGCCGAAAATCTTACAACATTTTTCCATAAACTTGCAATAATTTTCCATAGCGGTTCGAGTGTCATCAATGTAGTTTCGAGTGTTTTCACTGCGGTTTTGCGTGTTTTCCATACAACTTTGAATGTGTTCCACGTTTCTTTAAATGTGTTCCATTCAGCTTTGAGTGTTTTTAATACGGCTTCGATTGTAATCTTTTCAACTTCGAGTGTGTTCAATAAGTCTTCGATCGAGTTCTTAACGACTTCGATTGCATTCCAAACTCCTTTGAATGTATTCCTGTAAGATATGGTTGTATTTGGGTTGTGATCTCTTTTAATCCGAAACAGGGCGTTCGTGATGAATAATTTCGGAGTTTTCGCCCGTAATAATCATTTCGCCCGTCCAACCGCCGAAGTTTTTCATTAAATCTTTATCGAGTTTGAAACATTCCTGCAGAATCTGCGCCTCGAAATTTGAAATTATTTCGAGAAAACGGCTCCGTTCGCGGTCGTTCGCCGCATCGTAAAGCGAAAAGATCGTTTCGTGCCGACAGGCAATTAAGGCAAGATGATTTTGTTCTTTATCGAACAATTGAGTTAGGAAAAAACATTTAGTCATCGAAGATGACCAACAATATAGCCCGGCGAGAATCGCCGGGTATTGCAAACGGGAGTTCCGACGCTGAAAGCGTCGAACAAATGCGCGTTTATTGTTGAAATAATAATGGTATTTTTTATGCTTAAAAATTAACGGTTTAATCCCAAACGTATCGTTCGTCGTATTCGATTTCATATCTTTTTAACAAAATACGAAATTCGTCCTTAAAGTCTTGTTCGGCGTGATGTTGTTTTTGGTTTTCGATGTAATTAATGACGGTTTAAACTTGCGATTGTCCGATCGAAAACGCGCCGTAGCCTTTCTGCCAATAAAAATTATAAAAACTTGCGTCTTGTTTTTTGATCCAACCTGAACTGTCGCGTTTGATGTCGCCGATTAGTTCGGGGAGGTCGATTTTCTTCGGCAATGAAATCAATAAATGAACGTGATTTGCAGTGCCGCCTGCAATTATCAATTTCGCCCTGTTGTTTCCGACAATTCCGTGAATACATCCGAACAAATTCGTTTCAATTTCAGGCGCGATCAGCTCGGCGCGATTTTTCGTCGAAAAAACAATATGTGTGAGCATTTTAAATGCCGATTGCGGCATATTTTTTGTTCGTCGCTTTTAGCGACGGTCTTTTCGGTTTGCATACCCGGCGTTTCACGCCGGGCTATAATATTTGTCGCCTTTGGCGACTTAAATCAAATCTCAAATTGTTCGTAAAACTCTCCGCTGAGAATTGATTCAATGTGATATTCGCAATCTTCTAATAGTTCACCTTTCGTTTTGGAAAGAATTTTTGGTTTGTTTTCTAAAGCCGCATTACAAACGGCGTTGATTGAATCAGATTGAATTTTGAAGTTGCTTTCGTCGGTTTGTGCGGCAAGCTGTTTAATTTTCTCCAAAGCATCGCCGAGTTGATTGCATTTCTGCACAACATCTATCAGTTCTATAAAATCTTGCGGAATATACATTAAAAATCCTCCTTAAATTACCAACTCATGGATTTTGAGTGATATGAAATCTGTTGCGTCGTTCTTTCGTTTTTTTCTAAAACGATATTCTTAATCGGATTAAAAACCGCCGTCATTTTCGGCACGTTTTCGAGATTGCTGACGATGATTAAACCATAATCGTTTTTATATTCATTCGCGCAAATAAATTCGCGTTCGGTCATTCTGAATGCGCCGTAACTTTTGCGAATGCCTTTGACTTCCGCTAAAAAGTAATCCGTTTCGATCTGGATTTGAAAATCGTAACCGTCGCCAAGTATTCTTGCATCATCGAGCAAGCCGCCTTTGAAAGTTTCGATTTGTTCGTAATTCGTTTTGAAATATAATTCGGCTTCTTGTCCGGTAAGTTGAAGTTGTTTGAAACTGCTTTTAATAATCGGGCTAGCTTTCGCGGTTGTAAATTCAGTGATCTGAAATTTGTCTTTGAGGTAAAGTTTTACGATGTCCGCATAACCTTTGGTATCGTAATTGCCGAAAAGCGAATCAATAAAATGTTTGCGGTGAATGTAAGCATCGCCCTTTTGCCACCAGCCTTTTCTGGCATTTGGAAAAAACGGGTCAAATAAATCCTGTCTATTTTTTATCACGCCGACGGTTTCGCCGATCCCGCACCGAACCATTTCTTCGTAAAAATCGGTTTTGGTTTTGTAGCCGAACTGCTTTACAAAATCCATATCGAATTTTGCCAAACCATAACCGATCAGATTGAGAATCTCATAATTTTCGTGTTTGTTGTCGGACATAATTTACAAAAGGTTGATGCCGTATTGATAAAGCGGACCGAAAACGCCGTCAATGCCTTTTTGTTCACCGACAATGGAAAAGTCGTTGCACGGAAAACCGAACGCGAGCGCGTCGATATTTGAAATTTTTTCGAGTTTTTTAATGTCGAGAGTGCGAATGTCTTCGTGAATGACGGTTTTTGAATGTTCCTTGCCGCAGATGTTTTGGCTGTATGTTTTACAGGTGTCTTTATCGTAATCCGTCGCCCAGACGTGAGAGATACGGTAATTTGTCGGGTTGTTTGTTTCAGAAGCCATTCTCGCGCCGAGCGCAATGCCGCCCGGACCGCAGAACAATTCTCCTAAACGAAATGTGATTCGCATATCGGTTACGATTTTGCCACAAATCGAAGCAAAACTGAAAGATGTTTTGGTTAATCTTTTATATCACTGTTTCGTTTATTTCGCGGAAGCTGAACAGACGCAATAATCGTAAGGCGAGAAGACTTCAGACAGTTTACTTATTGATTGAAGTTTTGTTATTCGTTCACGCGTATTTGATCTCTAAAATCTCGTAATTGTCTTCGTTGAATTTATCTTTAATACCTTTTTTGAAGGGGTCGGCGCAATCCAGGAAGTTGATGCTTTTCAGGTTTCGGCAGTCTAAAAGAGCTTCGACATTGAGGATTTTTTTGGAGTTGAGGACGACGAGTTCGGTCAGTTCGGGGAGTTCGGTGAAGATGTTGCAGTCGATCTCCGGGCGGATGCCGTTAAGCCGTAAATATTTGAGCGTTTTCAGATTTTTTAAGCCTGAAATGTCAAATTTGTTACCCGTGCCCGTCAGGTCGAGCGAGTAGAGCGGTAGATGGGCGATGTGTTCAAAGAGCGGGAAATCGCGCAAATCGCCAAGTTCGAGATCGGTCAGGTCGCTGAAACGGCTGAAGGTTTCGAGTTCGTTCTTATTCGTGAATTTGAAGCCGAGATATTTTAAGCCGGGCAGATTTTCGGCGGAAAGCCTGGTCGTGATCTTTTCTTTTTCCTCATCGGCGATGATGAAAAGGGCTTCGAGATTTTCGAGCCGTGTGCCGTCCTGCCATTCGACCTTATTTTTGACCAAATCCTGCACGATGTCCTTGAAGGCAAGGCGGCGCGAAAGCATCATCGAACGCAGTGAAGCGGGAAGTTTTTCAGCTTGTTTGTTTTTCAGAAAACTGATGTCGAAAACGATGTGTTCGAGCTTTGAAAGACCGAACACGAAAGCGGGAAGGACGGCTTTTTTGATCTGCGGTTTGCCGGGTTCGACGATCAGCAGTTTTACTTTTTCGACCGGGATTCCGGAGATTTGCGCGTCCCATTCGATAAAGCCGTAGCCGTCTTCACGATAATTTTCGTCGTAAGTTTTCTTTGCGCCCGTGCAGAAACGAAACTCTTTTTCCGCCTGAAAAAAAGTCTGTCTTCTCTGCGTGATAAATTTCATTTTTGCCATACCGAGCAATTTTAGCACGTTTTCTTGCGTTTTTTCTTTGCGCCGTGCGTTGCAATAACGCCTTCGTTGCGCGCTCGTTTTTTCGCCGATTCGGGCGGACATTTCGGATCGTTCAGCATCGTGTATCCTTTTTTCTCCTGGAACTCAAACTGCTCTTGTTCATAGCGCGAAAGGATGCGCTTCTTGTCCGCCTGTGTCGTTGCCGTGCCGAGATCGACCTCGACGACCTGCACCTTGACGTTCGGGCGGTCGAGCATTTCCTGCGCTTTTTTATGATCGGTCTGCGACAATCTGTTTTCCATATCAACGCCCTGTCCGACATAAGATTCATTCGTGTCGGGGTCGGTCAGAATGTAAATTCCGGGTTTCGCGGGAACTTTTTCAGCTTTTTTCTTCTTGACCAAGCCGAACGGGTCTGTCCACATCAGCGGATTTAAGCCGTAACGGTAAAAATTCAGACCGCCGAGAACGGTGATCGGGTCCTGGTTGATATATCTGCCCGAATCGGCATCGTAATAACGGTAGCGGTTGTAGTAAAGCCCGGTTTCCGCGTCCTCGTATTGTCCCTGGAAACGAAGGTTTTGTTCAGTCTGTTTTTTGACCTCGGAAACCTTGCCGAATTCGTCGTAGTTTCCCTGCCAGATCAGGCTTCCGTCCGCGCCGCTGACTTCCTTCGGCGTGCCGAGATAGTCGGTGTGATAGGTTTGAACCTGAAAATTCTGGAATTTAGCGATCGGCGTAAATTTTTCGTGAACGTATTCGCAGAAAACGTCCTTTTGTTCGCCGAGCAAAACTTCGCCGTCCCAAAGGAAGGATGTCGTGCCTTTGTCGGTTATTTTCGCGGTTCGGCGACCAAAAGCATCGTATCGAAATGTTACTTTTCCGCCCGCCTCGCTCGAAACGCCGACCAATTGATTATCGGCATTGTATTCGTAGCGGATCGATTCGCCGTTGGCAAGCTGTTTTTGCACGAGATTTCCGACTGCGTCGTAAATATAGCGAATCTTGTCCTGTTGTTCGAGCCGATCACCGCGACCGTAGGAAAATTGACGCACCCCGCGCACGTTGCTGTTGCGTTCGGTCAGGTTGCCGTCCGCATCGTATTGAAATTCTTCGATCTCACGTGTTTGTCCGGCTTCCAGACCGCTGTTGTCGGCTTGCCAGATGCGTTTTTCGACGGGAATTTCACTGCCCGTTTTCGGCAGATTCTGTTTGTCTTCGGGACGCGTCACGTTCTGGTCGGAAATGATTCTTTCGACACGGCTCAGACGGTCGAGCGAATCGTAACGGTAACGCCGCGCGCCGCGCAGGGAATCGTTGATGCCGACGAGGTTGCCGAGTGCATTCCATTCATAGCCGCGTTTGACGATCTCGCGTCCGCCGCCGACCGTGACCTTCTGATTCTGCAAAAATCCGTTGATGTCGTAATCAAAGCGTTCCTGCAAACCGTTCGGCAAAATCTTTTCGGTCAATCTGCCTAAAACGTCGCGCCGGTAGTTTATTTCCTGCCCGCCGATCTTCACCGTCGAAAGATTGCCCTCGGCATCGTAGCCGTATTCGACGTTGCCCGAAACGTTTTCCAAGCCGCGCAATTTGCGGGCGGTGCGCCGGTTTTCGCCGTCGTATTCGTAAACGATGGTCTGCCCGTTCTGCGTTTCCGAAGCGGTTCGCCAGTCGGCATCGTAGGTCAGTTTTACTTCGGTATCGCCATTGCGGGCGGAAATCACTCTGCCGCACGGATCATAAGCATATTGAACGCTCGTGGCATCGTTGCGCAGGCGCGTGACGATTCTGCCGCATTCGTCGTGACGATAGAATATTTCGCGTCCGAGCGCATCTTTCTGATAAACGAGATCGTCCGCCTGATTGTATTGATAAACGGTTTTCGCACCGTCGAAACGCGTTTCGGAAACGATGCGGTCGATCAGATCGTAGCCGTAAAAATGACTTTCGCCGCGTTCGTTGATGAGTTCGGTAACGCGTTCTTCGATGTCGTATTTGAATCTTCGCGTGCCGCCCAGAGCGTTCGTCTTTTCGGCGATCTTATCCAAGCCCGTGTATTTATAAGTCGTTTTACTGCCGATCGAATCGATGTATAAAACGAGATTGTCCTGGTCGTCATACTCGAATTTCTCGACCGAGATCATTTCGCCGCGCGCATTCGTTTCGGTGATTCGCTTGATGCGTCCCGCATCGTCGTAGGCGTATTGATATTTGAGTTTTGTAAAATCGTTGACGACGGTTTCGATCAGTCCGCGCCCGTTGCGGAGATAATCCGTTCTGCCGCCGAGCGGTTTGATAACGGAAGCAATCAGACCGCCTTCCGTCCATTCCAGAAGCGTTTCGTCGCCGAGCGCGTTGCGGTATTTGACGAGGTCGCCGAAACGATTGTATTCGTATTCGCGCTGTGCATTGAGCGGCGTGATCGCGGCGACAAGATTGCCCGCCGCATCGCGTTCCTCGATCCATTCTCCGCCGACTTCATCGATATATTTAACGGGCAGACAATATTCATCGAAAACTATTTCGAGTTTCGCGCCGTCCGGCTGAGTAACCGAAGTGCGGTTGAATTGTTCGTCGTATGTATAAGTGCGAACGCGTCCGACCTCGTCGGTTTCCTTCAAAAGTTCGCCAAATTCGCCGTATTCAAACTGATAAATCCCGCCTTCGGCATTGAAAATCCTCGTGACCAGATCAAGCTCGTTATAATGATAGATCGTTTCCGCGCCGGTTCCTTCTTTAACCCTGGTGATCTTTGCCTTCGGCAGGTAAGTTATCCAGCGTTCGTAAATTCCGCCGTCGCCGTAGGTGTGAATGCACCGTGCATTGTGATCGTCGCCGTCGTATTCAAAATAGAAACTCAGACCGTTGCGGTTGGTTTCGCGCGTCAGCAGGTGATTTTCGTAATTATATGTGAACGGCACGTAAGTCCGGTTCGCGGCGGAGATCAACTCGGAATCGCCGTTATAACCGAACTTCATCAAACTAATGTTCTGACCGTTTTTCAAATGATGACGAATCTCGAAAAGGCGCGTTCTGCCCGCCGAATCGTGATAATGAAACGTGACGAAATCGCCCGCGCCGCCGTTTATTTCGGTCAAAAGATCGCCTTCGTGCTTTAATTGCAGACGATTGCCGTTACGGTCGAAGATTTCCGTTAAGCGAAGCGCGTTCCTTTCCGATTTGAAATCGCCTTCGACGACTTGCCCGAATTTGTAAAAAAGCCCGTTTTTGCAGTCGAAAAGTTCGTATTCGGTTTCGTCCGTGCGTTTGAGCCAGAGCCGTTCGAGAGGCTGAAAATATCTTTCGCCGATCTTTAGTTTGTCGAAACGAACCTGCCGGTTTTCTTCGTTGCGTAAAACCAGACAATTGTAGCGCGTGCTTTCCCAGAGATGCTGGTCATACGGATGCGTCCAGCCCCAGCCGAGCGCGCTTTCGTAATCGGTCGCCGAAGTATCGTAAAGACGGTCGAAACTGATCGGAATCCGCCCGTCGATCTGAAAATCCGTCTGCGTCGTGAACATTCTGCCCGTCACGATTTCGACCGGATGACCCGTCAAAGGACAGAGCGCATTGCGGGCTTTGCCGGGCGGAAGTTTAAGCTGAATTTTACGGATGATCGGTTTGAGAAGTTTGCCCAGACCTTTCAGGATCGTCATCCAGCCGGGCATCGGAAATCCGCCGACAAGCACATTCGGACTTCCCATCGTAATCATTCCGAACGGGAAACCGACTCCGGGGTCTTTGCCCATTAACAATCCCATCGCGGTCGCGGCGGCATCGGCGGCAAGCTGTGCGGCGGCGACACCTGCGCCGACTCCGGCGGCGGCGGCGGCGGCGGCGGCGGCTTCAGCATCGGCAGTTCCCTGCGATTCGCTCGCAACTTCCTGCGCCACGATCGCGCCTTCAACGGCGGCGGCGGCACTTAACGCGCTCATCCCGACCCCGAAAACCGCCATGGCAATGTCGAGTTTGCCGATGCCCCATTTTCCGCCCAAAGGATCGGGCAGACAGTGAAGCGTTACGTCCATCACCTGCCGCGCGGCGCGTGCTCCGCCCATAAAAACGTGCGATGAACCCGTGATGATCTCAAAGATCGGGAAATATCCGCCGCACCAGACCGCTAATCCGAGATCGCCGTTGCGCGCCGAAGGCAGACCGTTGATTAAGACGCTCATACATCCCGACGCTAAAACGGGACCCGTGCTCGGAATCGGGATGCCGAACGACGGCGGGTGCGGATGGCTGTGACCGAATTGGAAAACGAGGTCGGTGTAAAGACGCGCGGCGGGCATTTTCGGCAAGAATTTCAAGACTTCGAGCGTTGCCTGCGCGACCGCCAGATTGAGCGCGTCAACCGGCGCGGTCACTGCGCCGACCACGCTTCCGACAAATCCCTGAACTGCTGAAATCGGTCCTGCCGGACCGTCACCGTTTGCCATAATTTCTTACTTTTCGTTCACGAAATGCGGATCGATTTTTCTTAATTCATCCTGCGTTTCGTCTAATTCCTTTTTACACTCGTCGTGTTTTTCCTGATCGCGTTTTTCCGCGTAAACTTCGCAAAGCCTCTGTAAAATCCCCTGCAAGCCGTATTTATATTTATTTTCACGGCACAGATCGGCGGCTTTATTGTAAATCTCGATCGCCTCGTCGGGTTTTTCCTGTGCGCGGCGCGTGTCGCCCATCCGTTCCAATGCCTGCACCTGCTGAATCAGAATTTTGTTGACTTCGGCAAGTTTTTCCGACGATTCGTAATAGGGAAACGCTTCGTCGAAACGCTTTTGCATAAAAAGCGAATTTCCGACATTCATTCCCTGGTAAAGAACGAGCGGCTGAGATTTTTCCTCGACGGCGATGGTGATCGCTTTCTCGTAATTTTCCTGCGCTTTCACGTAATCGCCCTGCAAATAATAAATATCGCCGATATTATTGTGGACGACGGATTCGTTCTGCTTTTGCTTTGTCTTTTGATAATGCTTTAAAACCTGTGCATTTTTTATGAGCGCATCGTCAAAACGTTTTTCGGCAACGTCAACGCCCGCCATCAGCATCACGCTCTGCACACGTTCTTCGGGCGGAAGGTCTTTATTTTTCGCCTGTGACTCGATCTTTTTCAGCACCGATTGAAAATCGACTTCGGGACGGTAACAGAAAACCTTCGGATTATCCGGTGCACAGCCGAATCTTTCACGGAAAGCGTTTGAAGGCGTGTCGCGCAGAATAATTTTTGTGCCTTCGATCCCGCCGTCGATCGTTTTGCGGATTATCTCTTCAAAAAGATTCATATAAAAATCTTCGTTTTCAACATCGGCAAGCGGATAAAATGTCCAGATTATCAGGCGTTCGGGTTCGACGATCTTGCGCGTATGCAGGAAAAGATCGATCAATCTTTCACGGCTCGGCTGATTTCTTTCCGAAAGCCCGGCGGGAAGCAGTTCGATAAGCGGTTTGCCTTCCTTTTCGAGTTCGGCGTTGACGAGTTCGATCTGTTCGCGCTGGCGTTCGATGATAAGTTCGACATAGCGGCGCGTATCCTGAAAATCGTCGGCAAAGGTCAGATAAATGTCGGGCGATTGCTCGTCTTCTTCGACCATTGCAAAGGTCTTTAAAATGAGCGCGGCTTCTTCCTCTTTGGCTTCGATAAGCATCAGAGAAAGCTGTTCGTCAGCAATGAAATTTTGCAAAGTATCAACTATTTCCTGAACGATATGCTGCATTTAAAGACTCCGCAAAGTTTAGTTGATCTTGACCAGAACGCCCGTGATCGTCACGCCGTCCGCGCCGATCTTGATCTGCCCGCCCGGACCGTTCAAAACGAGTTCGACACCGGCGGAAATCGTCACTTTTTTCGCCGATTCGGTAATTTCGTTCGTGACCGAGAGCGTATAGCTTCCGCCGACATTATCCTTGCGGTCTTTCGTGACGCTGTTCGTTTCGTTCTTGCCGACGCTCGTTTTATGTTCGCCGATCACGTCGCGGTTGCGGTCTTCCTTGATCGTGATCGATTCGTTTTTCTCGACCATTTCTTCACGAAAACCTTTGATCGTGATCTTTTCTTTATCGCTTCCGCTTCCGACGGTTTCGGTTCGATTATGAATGATCGTCGTCGTTTCGTCGTTGTTAACCGTTTTGGTGCGGTCGTGTTTAACGAGATGCGTTTCGTCGTGACCGACGATCTGATTTTTGTCGTGTTCGACCATAATCGTCCAGTCTTTTTCGGCGTGAAGATAAACTTCTTCCTGTCCTTTTTTGTCTTCAAAACGAAATTCGTTAAAGTTGTCGGGCGTTCCGTTCTTACTCGAACGGCTTTTCACGCCGCTTTGCGTTTTGTTGTCGGGCAAAGTGTAAGGCGGCATCGTTTCGGGATTGTAAACCGAACCGACGATGATCGGCTGATCGGGATCGCCTTCGATAAAGTCGATGATTACTTCCTGTCCGATGCGCGGAATGTGAATCACGCCCCATTGTTTGCCAGCCCAAAGCGTGCCGACGCGCACCCAGCACGAACTGTCCGCGTCGTTCTTGCCTTGTCTGTCCCAGTGAAACTGAACTTTGACGCGTCCGTATTTGTCCGTAAAAATCTCTTCGCCCGCCGGACCGACGACCATTGCCGTCTGGCTTCCGCGCACGACGGGTTTTTCGGTCTTGCGTTCAGGTCGAAACGGCGGCGCGCCCGCACCGTGCGAAAGACATTTAAAGTCGTTGACATACGGTTCCTGAACTTCTTCGTCGGAAACATATTCGGGATTTTGCTCGGCTTGATGCCTGATCGCCGTGATGATGTATTGTCCGTTCACCTCAGCCGTTGGATGCTTGATGAGGTTAAACCGATAACCCGCCGTCATCGAACAGCAGTTTCCGCTTCCGTCGGCGGTTTTATATTGTGCGTCGAGTGATTGCATCGCATTTTCGGCGGTTCTTTGTTTGTCGGGAAAAACGTTGGTTAAGTCCGAGCGTTCACCGCCCGTGCGGTCGATGTCGTCGTATTTGCGAGAATATCCGCCTTGGTAATCGTAGGCTTCGAGCTTTTGATTGCCGCCGACGTTGAAGCGCGAAGGCTGTTGTGCGTCCAACTTGTTAGTCGTTAACTGAAAATGATGATCCCAAAAAGTCACCTTTCCGGTCTGCAAAATGTAATCGGTGCGCCAACGCGTGATAAGCGTCGGGAAATTTTCCTCTTCGGGTTTCAGGAAATATTTGATCTGGTTTTTCGACGGGCAATCACGGTGCGATTGCGGCGTGTTGGCAACGATCATTTTATGACTGCCGTCGGAATGCTCGAAAAAGTAAAAAATTCCTTCTTCTTCCATCAGGCGCGACGCAAAATCGAAATCGGATTCACGATACTGGACACAGTAATTTCGCGGCTTAAAACTGCCCTGAATTTCATAGCCGACCTCAAACCCCTGAAAAACTTCCTTCAAAATATCGGGAACACTCTTATGCTGAAAGATTCTGCTTTGCCGAATCTGCGTCAGTGTCCAGATTTTCGGGACGATGGTGGCGCGATAAAAAGTAAAGCGGCGGTGACGGACTCCTTGCGAAAAGCGATTGATGATACCGCTGAAATAGCGTGTCGTTCCTTCGCGCTGTTTGACTTCTATCGACACGTTCTGCCCGAGCAAAGCGTTAATATCGACCACGTGCGGTTCGTAGCCTTCTTCGCCTCCCTCGTCGTGAAGCAGTTCGACTTCAAACGAAAAAAGCTCGGAAATACTTTCTTCTGCCGATAATTTATTGATCAGCAAAACATCCTTTCCCAATGGAGTTGTGATTTTTAGTAATCTGCCGTCTTGCGTTGTTGCCATTTTTTTTTACCAACCTTTTATTGAGTGCTTTGAAAAATTAATATACCAGATTTCTTCGGAGGAAATTTCTTTCTAAAAACTTTCAAAGCACTCAATAAAGACGAGAATTTTAAAAAAAGTTGCGAAACAAAATTTCCTACTAATTGTTTTCGCAACTTTTTCCGAATTGTTTCTAGCTGATGTCGTAAACGAAATTTTCGCCTTCGCCGACCGAAACGTGAACTTTCTTAATTCCTTCGCCGCTTGCCATTCGTGACAGAACTTCGCCCGACATTTCCGGTAAAAGCGTTCCTGTCAGGATGTTATACACATTTCGCGCGCCCGAATCGACATCCGTACAGCGTTTGGCGACCGTATCGATCACCGAATCGTCATAAGTGAACTGCGCTCCGTGATTGTCCGAAATGCGCTGACGAATCTTGCCGAGTTGGAGTTTGATGATAAGCCGCAGAATGTCGTCCGAGATCGGGTAATAGGGAACCGTCACCATCCGACCCAAAAGCGCGGGTTTGAAGGCTTTGACGAGTTCGGGTTTGACCGCTTCGACCAATCCGTCCGGATCGGGTTTTGTGTCGGGATCGGCGCAAAGTTTCATAATCGTGTCCGTTCCGACGTTTGAAGTCAGCAAAATGATGCAGTTTTTGAAATCGATCTCGCGTCCTTCGCCGTCTTCCAAAACGCCTTTATCGAAAACCTGAAAGAACAATTCCATCACGTCGGGATGCGCTTTTTCGACTTCATCGAGCAGCACGACCGAATATGGCTTTCTGCGAACCGCTTCCGTCAGAACACCGCCTTCGCCGTAGCCGACATATCCCGGAGGCGAACCTTTCAAACTCGAAACCGTGTGCGCTTCTTGGTATTCGCTCATATTGATCGAGATCAGATTGCGTTCGCCGCCGTAAAGCGAATCGGCAAGCGCGAGCGCGGTTTCGGTTTTTCCGACACCCGAAGTTCCGACCAATAAGAAAACACCGATCGGACGTTTCGGATCGGTTAAACCTGCGCGGCTTGTGCGAATGCGCTGTGAAATAGATTCGAGCGCGTGATCTTGCCCGAGAACTCTTTCACCCAATGTTTGTTGTAAATTCAAAACCGCGTTGATCTCGTCCGCGACCATTTTGCCGATCGGAATTCCCGTCCAACCCGAAATGACTTCGGCAACAATCTGCCCGTTGACAACCGGCGACATCAGCGGGTCTTCGCCTTGAATTTCTTTCAATTCGGCATTCAGGCGTTTCAGTTCGGATTTTAAGAACTCCGTATCAACGGGTTTATTGGTTTCCGGTGCCGTTGCCGCCGCCGTTCCGTCACCAACTGCCGAATCGCTTTCTGCAGTTGCGGCAACGGCAGATTCAGACGTTTCGACCGTTTCCGTTGCAACTGCCGACTCATCCGAGCCGGTTGTCGAATCGAGCCGCGACATTTCGAGCTTCAAGCGAATGTTGCGAATCTGATTCGTTAAATCTTTTTCCTTTTCCCATTGCTCATTGAGTTTCGCAAGGGTTTCTTCGGTCTCGGCGCGTTTTTTCTTCAAATCTTCAAGTCGGTCGTCGTGTTCCGCGCCCGTTACTTGCTCGCGTTCGAGCGAATTTATTTCCGAGGTCAGATTTTGAATTCGGCGTGTTGCGTCTTCGACCGAACCCGGCGTTGCGCCCTGTCCGATGGCGACTTTCGCGCAAGCCGTATCGAGCACGGAAACCGATTTATCGGGAAGCTGGCGACCCGTGATGTAACGATTTGAAAGCTTGACGCATTCGACGATTGCTTCATCCAAAATACGGACATTGTGATGCTCTTCCATTTTGTCCAACAGACCGCGCATCATCCCGATCGCTTTTTCTTCGTCGGGTTCTTCGACTTTGACAACCTGAAAACGTCTTGCCAATGCCGCGTCTTTTTCAAAATATTTTTTGTATTCCGCCCACGTGGTCGCTGCGATCGTTCGCAGTTCGCCGCGCGCAAGTGCTGGTTTCAGCAGGTTTGCCGCATCGTTTTGTCCGGCTTGACCGCCCGCGCCGATCATCGTGTGCGCTTCGTCAATGAACAAAATGATCGGTTGCGGCGAAGCTTTAACTTCGTCGATCACCGATTTCAGGCGGTTTTCAAACTCGCCTTTCACGCCCGCGCCGGCTTGTAATAAACCTAAATCCAACGTCCTCACCGCGACGTTTCTGAGCGGTTCGGGAACGTCACCCTGCGCGATTCTGAGCGCGAAACCTTCGACAACGGCGGTTTTCCCGACCCCCGCTTCGCCTGTCAGGATCGGATTATTCTGGCGGCGGCGCGTTAAAATATCGACGATCTGACGAATCTCGAAATCGCGACCGAGAATCGGGTCGATCTTTCCGGCGGCGGCTTTTGCCGTCAAATCTTCCGTGTATTGGTCTAATGCTTTAGTTCTGCCCGGAACGCCCGTTGCAACAGGCGCGCCGCCGTTCGACGAAGCGGTTTCGCCGAGCGCGACCGCGTCGCGAGCTTCGGATGAATCAGCCGTGATTTCAGGTAATTTAGTCGATAAAGATTCGACGGAAATATGCGAGAATTCGCGGGAAATGTCGCGGGCGAGGCGCGCCGTCGAATCGTTTGAAAGCAAGGACAAAAGCAGATGTCCCGAACGAACCCGCGCCGCGCCGAAATCGACCGAAGCGACGAGCCACGCGTTTTGAAACCATTGCGGCAAGCGGTCGGAAAGTCCGGGCGTGCGCGAATTTCCCGTTTTCAAACGGTCGAGCGCAACGCTCACGTCTTTACTCAAACGGTCAACATTAACTTCGTAATGATGACAAATCTTATGCAGATCGGTGTCGTCCTGTTCGAGCAGTTTGGCTAAAATATGCTCGATCTCGACATCGTAATTCGTGCGCGAAAGACACAATCCTGCGCCGCCTTCGAGCGCATTTCGACAGGTGTCGTTTAATCTACCGACCAATGACTTTAAATTTACATTCATATTTCCTTCTCCTTACACGACTTAATAATATTATTGCATTTGTAAAACTACTTGCTCGTCGTCTTGCTTAAATGGTTTCGTCTTTAGAAACGAAGTCCAGCCGAGCATCGGTTTGCGTTTGGCGCGGGTCGTCAGGATCGTGCTCGGAACCTGTTTCTTTTCCAGAACGAGCTGCACATCGAAATCCAATTCCAAACCGACCATAAAATTGATAATTGACTTTAACTGTTTATGCGCCGAGCCGTTCGGCAGAAACGATTGAAACTGCTGAAAGGACATCGCGCCTAAACGAACGCGAAATTTCGACTGTTGATCCCAGATTCGCGTCCCGATTATCGCGCTGACACCCAGATTGCTGTTTGCCGCGCCCAATTTTGTAATACTTTCTTCGTTTAAATCCAACCATTGACCGAAAAATTGCTGAACTTTTGCCTTAGTTCCGAAGTAATCGCCGAGAATATTTTCGAGCGAATTGGCGTTATGCGGTTTTTGCGCGATCAAACCGCTGTATGGCAAGAGAGATTCGTCTTCCAAATCCATTCTGCCGCGAAGTTTGTCTGTGCCTAAACCGACAAAATCAAACAAAAACGCAGTGAAATCGTCGTTTCCGCGTTCATAAGCGACCGGAAAACGATATTTTTCCCAGGCACGATAAAAAAGCGAAACCGTGCGGTGCGTGAAAATGTCGAAAAACGACCACATCGCCGTGTCGCGATAACGGACGCGTTCCATCACGAGTTCGGTGTAATGCGTCGGCAAAACACCGCTTATGCCGACCATTCCCATAAAACTGACGAACATTTCGATCTTTTGCTTTTCGGTTATTTCGTCAAATGTTTCCTGTATTTCCCAGATTTCGGAAGGCGGAAAATCCAGCGCGGCGCGCGAACGAAAACGCACGACTTCGTCGGGCGGCAACGCCTCGCCCCCGACGGCTTTTCTTTCGGGAAAAATCTTTTCGAGAAGGCGCACGGCTTGAAAAAATTCAAACCGGTAAGGTTCGTCAAAAAGTTCCTGATTTAAAGGTTTTTTCGGCACGATGTTTTTTTAATGACAGATTACCACAAAACGGCTGAAATTCTCAGAAAAACAGCAATTTCTTATTTCAAAAAATTCGTATTTTCGGAAGATTTACAATAAAACCTGCTCGCCCGCACGCGGCGGAAAGCGTTTAATGATTCCTTCGCGCTGTTCGGTTTGCAAAACGACCTGATTAAAGGAATTGACCGACGAATAAAGTGCCAGAAATCTTTCCAGAACACACGCGAAAAGATACATTCCGCTTCCGACAAATTGTTCCTCGTCAAAGGTTAAGGTCGTTTCCAGCCCGCGCACGAAACCCGCGCCGATATGTCCGCCGATCTGTTTGACGATTTTTTTCGTTTCGATTCCGGTGATTCCCAAAATCTGCTTTCGTTTGACGGAAGAATCGTCGAAATTATAAAGCTGTAAAATTTCCTGCAGAGCCTCGGGCGTTCCGTTATCGCTGTTGACGATCGATAAATAATTTAAATTCAAATGCGAGATCAAACGCCATTGCAGTGAACGGCGTTGTTGCGGACGAATCGTTTCGGTCGGTTTGGTCAGACAGCGAACGCGTGAAAGCAAAGCCGTTCCTTCGATCTCGAAATCGCCTTCGCGTCCGCCGAACGGAAGTTTGGCGGGCAGCTCGCGGTTCGTGCAGGTCGTTCTGACGTTCAAAACTTCGACCGCCGGAACTCTCGGATTAAAATTCATATCTACGAGCGACATAAAAATTTCCGTTCCTTCGTCGTCGGCGCGTTGCGATTGGCGGCGCATCGCATACCAGAAGGATTTCTCCATCTGCTCGCCGTAAGCGTGGCGCAAAGAATAAAACGGCGAAAATTCGCGCGTCGTATTCGAGCGCGGATCGGTCGTGATAACTTCGTCAATCGAATAAACTTCCGTTGTTTTCTGGCGATGCACATCGGGAATTATGTGATATTCGTATTTTTGTTGCGAAAGATAAATCGGGTCAGCCATCTGGCTGAAAAGATTGACGATCGGCGAGCATCCCATCCGAAAAGTATCTTCCGTGACGGGCGCGATCGGCGGCGTAATGTCCTTCAAGTGAATCAAAATGTCAAAAGTACTGCCGAATTTTTTGCCGATTGCCTGATCCAGACCGTAAACGTCGAAAAACAGAAATTTATAAGGAAAAGAGAAGTATTCCGTCAGCAGACGATAACCCATAAACGAGCGTTTCGTATATGGAAGAAGTGCCTCGTTCTCGCTGAATCCGACCTGTTTGATGACATCGGGCGTAAGAATTACGGGATCGGGAAGTTTTTTGATAACGGGCGTTTTCATCATCAGCGTTTTTCCGCTGATAGGCGGTTCGGTCGCTCGAAATTCGACTGCCTTTGCGTGATTGAAAATGATCTCGTAAAGCGGAAAAACAAGTTGCGGATCGCCGTTTAGATAAAAACGCAAATATTCCGGCAATTCGCCCGTCGCGCCCATCCGCATTTCGTGTAAATTCGAGTCGCCGTAACATTTAAAGCTCAAACGAATTGCGCTGTCCGCATACATTCCGCGCGCATCCTTCGGCGCGGGCGATTCGAGTGCAGCGGAAACGAGTTCAAGCGGCGCAAGCTGAACATCGAAAGCTGTCCGAAAACGGCAAGGCGTTCCTTCGACGGGACGCGAATAAAGTCTGGCTCCGCGCGGAAGTTTCTGCACGGCGGTCAGCTTGTCGTTCGGAGAACCGTATGAAAATTGCGTGATCGCCATCGAGGGAATCGGCGCAAGATAATGCGGATAAAGGACATTGAGAAAAGATTCGGTGATTTCGGGAAGCTCGTCGTCGATTTTGAGCGAAACTCGACCGGTCAAAAAAGCGAAGGCTTCGATCATTCGCTCGACATGCGGGTCTTCGATCTTTTCTTCGTCGAGAAGCAGACGCGTGGCAATCTTCGGATATTTCCGCGCAAATTCCGCACCCATTCGGCGTAGAAAAATAAGTTCACGTTCGTAATGTCCTAAAAGTTCGTCGCGCATTACTCGAAATTATAGCGTATCAGGTAAAAATTACCGAAATTTAACGGCAAAAGATTTAACGGGTTATTGAACTGAAAGTTTACAAATTACTTTTCGATCACGGCGAAATCTCCACTGCCGAGTTGGAGAATGGTGTCGAAGGCGACGGGTTCGGGAGTCGGTTCAATGTCCAAACTGGCTTCGATCCTGAATTTTAACTGGCGATCCGTATTATTAAAAGGTTCGAGTATAACTTTCAGGTTTATGAAACGAGGCTCGAAATATTTGATCGCGGCTTCGATTGCCTGTGTTAATCGCTTCTGTTCGTTGTGATTTTTGATGCTGACCCCGGTAAAATCCGGCAGTCCGAAATAGAGAACGGATTTTCTGACTTCTTCAAGTCTTTCGTCGAAATCAAATGTGTGGCAACGTGTATTCAATAGCCATTCGAGATCGCGGCGGACTGCCTGTTTCAGTTCCCGCAAAGATGTCGAACGAGATTTCGGCGATTCCTGCGATTGTTTCGGCTCCAAATCGATCAAACGATCGATCAGTGAAGGCGTAACGCGGATTTCATTATCTATACGTGACATTTATCGTTTGAAAATCGGTATTTAAATGGAAAAATGTCTGCCGCTTTTTTGAAAAGCGGCAGACGAAAAATTTAACTTTATACGAATTAAGCTCCCGTGCCTTCGACTTTCTTGATGTCGAAATTGACTGTGTTGGTTAATGAAACCGAACCGTCTGCTTTCTGTTGGAAATATTCGTGTGTAAGTTTCGTAAAGTTGAACGAAACCGAATCGGTCGGAAGCGAATCCGAATGCTTGCTGTGACCGGTCTGGAAATGCGAAATGACGAGATCTTTGAAAGTAAATTTCAAATATGTATAGGGTTTTCCGTCACCGCCCGATTTGCGGCAGGTCAAAACTGCTTGCGGAATGTGTTTACCGACAGCACAAGCCAGGAATAACTGTGGGCTTGCTTTACCGTTTGTAAAACTGAAGTGGAAGTCCTGCAATGAAACTTTACCCGTTCCGCCGCCGGTTCCGAACTGCGACGAACCAGTGTTCTGTGCGCCGAAGCCCCAGTTTTCAAGCTGAATCTGTTTTTCAAATCCAACAGCTTCCGTTTCACCTTCGATACCATCAATCTTTAAATAATCATCCATTGCCATAATTTTTTTCTTGCTCCTTTCTAAGTTACTTTATTTTTTTTTGATTTATTTGTTGTTAATGAAACAACTTCTAAAACCGGCTTTCGCTCCGTTTCCGAGAATTTTTGCTCTCACAAATTTTAAGACGCAACAAAAACCGGCTTTTGCCAAAAGGAATAAAATTTTTTCGATTTTTTTTTCAAAAAGCGGAAAAACTTTATTTTGCCGGCGGCGGCAAATCCGCGACCAAACGCAGTGAAACGGAAAGTTCGTCCAACTGGAAGTGTGGTCTGAGAAATGCGACTGCCCGATATGCACCCGGTTTTCCCGGAACTTCAGCAACGTCGATCCGCGCTTCGCGCAAAGGATATTTCGCCTTTTGCTCCTGCGGTGCAACGTCGTTTTCCAATACATAATTATTTATCCAACGATTCAGGAAGATTTCGCATTCCTGCCGGGACATAAACGAACCGATCTTGTCGCGCATCATCGATTTCAGATAATGTGCGAACCGCGAAACCGCGAAAATATACTGCAATTGCGTTGACAGGCGGGCATTGGCGTTTGCCGAATCCGTATCGTATTTTTTCGCTTTGTTGGATGATTGCGTCGCAAAAAACGCGGCGTAATCGGTGTTTTTGCAATGGACGAGGGGAATGAATCCATTGTCGGAGAATTCTTTTTCACGACGGTCGGTAATGGCGACTTCGGTCGGACATTTCATCGCAACCTCACCTTCGTCGGTTTCAAAAGTGTGCGTCGGAAGTCCCTGCACGAGTCCGCCGCCTTCGACACCGCGAATCGCGACGCACCAGCCGTGCATCGAAAAAGCTTCGGTCAGACGCGTGCCGAGCGCGTAAGCGGCGTTGCTCCACAAATATTTTTTGTGGTCTTTCCCGTCCACGTCTTCTTCAAACATAAACGATTCGGTCGGGCGGGTCGCCGCGCCGTATGGCTCACGTCCGAGGACGTGCGGAAGCGTCAAACCGACATAACGCGAATCTTCCGAATCACGGAAACTGCGCCATTTCATATATTCCGTGCGGTCGAAAATCTTGGAAATGTCGCGAACTTCGGTCATTTCGGTAAAGTTGTCCCAACCGAAAAGATCGGGCGAAGCCGCGCTCAGAAACGGCGCGTGTGCGGCGGCGGCAACTCCGGCAAGGTTTTCGAGCAAAGCCATATCCTGCGGATGATTGCCGAACTCGAAATCGCCGATCAAAGCCCCGTAAGGCGCACCGCCGAACGTTCCGTATTCTTCTTCGTAGATTTTTTTGAAAAGCGTCGATTGGTCAAATTCCAGAGCGCGTTCAAAATCCTTGAGCAGGTCTTTTTTCGTGACGCTCATAACTTTGATCTTCAATTGCGTTCCGGTCAAACTGTTTTTGACGAGATGATGAAGTCCGCGCCACGAACCTTCAAGTTTTTGAAAGTCTTCGTGGTGCATAATTTCATTCATCTGCGCCGTAATCAAACGGTCGATTTCGGCAATTCGCGCGTTGATCGCCACGTCCATATTTTTGGTCATGGTCAATTCGCCGCTCATTACCTGATTGACGAATTCGGCGATCATATCCTTAGCGCGTTCTTTTTGAAAATCGTCACGCGCCATTCTGCCTTCGGTCAAAATACGGTCAAGAATACTCGATTCCTGAACTTCGGTAGTTTGCACGGCGGCTTCTTGTTGCTGTTGTGCATTATCTGCCATAATTTTTTATTCCTCCTTTGCTCCTTCAAGCCCAAGCGCATCGCTCAACTGTTTTTGTTTATCAGCGTTGGAGATAACGTCTTCGAGCAGATTTTCCAATTTCTCGTTGCCGTCCATTTTCGAGCGCAGATCGGCAAGTTTTTGACGGGCTTCGACCAGTTTGCGAAGCGGTTCGACCTGTTTGACGATCTGATCGGGTTCAAAATCTTCGATGCTGTTGAATTTTAATTCGACACCGAGCTTGCTTCCGTCGTCCTGCAATTTATTTTCAATCGAATAAGCCAGACGCGGCTGCATGCCGGAAAGGACTTGATTGAAATTGTCGGGATCGATTTCGACAAATTTACGGTTTTTCAGCGCGGGAAGCGGTTCTTCGGGTTTTCCGACAAAATCGCCCATGACACCGATCACAAACGGTAATTCCTTTAATTCGATCGCGCCGCCGATCTCCACGTCGTATGTAATTTGGACGCGTGGAGGGCGCACACGGTCTATTTTATGTTGCAGACTCTCTTTCGTAGGCATTAGCTTATCTCCTTTCTATAATTTATTTTAGATTTGATGTTTAAAAAACTTATAATCTCTATACATTAATATTTACATTAATATTCCGAATTTTCGCTTCCGCTCGATGTCGCCAATCCGAGCGTTTGGCGAAGCTGATAAAGCACCGTTTCATCTTTGATAACGTCCTGCAACCAACCGTCGAGCGGCATATTGCCCCATTTGACGGCGCGTTGCACCAGATACGAAACCGGGCTGTGCGGCTCGGTCTTTTGGAAAAACTCCGCAATGTCGGCAAGCCGTTTCAACGCATCCTTGCGGTTTTGAATCGAACCGCTAACCGTGGCAACTCCGCCTACGGTAGTCGCCGCCGCCGTTTCACCGTCCGCCGAAACCTCCGTTTCGGTCGCGGTGTCGTTTTCATTGGGCTCTTCCAGACGTTTTTCTTCGAGAAGTTTTTTGACTTGCTGATGAATATTTTCCAACGCTATTCTCAAATTCGTCAGCCCCGGCATCTGATTGCGGTCAAATTTTTCTTCGATGACACGGTTCAGTTCATTAAACTCCGTCCAGCATTCTTCGAGCGTAAAATTCGTTTCCTCGCAAAACTGGCGTTTGGTCAGAAGTTTTTCTCTGCGCCATAATTCTCCCGTGACGCGGTTTTCACGTTCGGCTTGCGCTTGCAGATCGCGAAATCTTTGTGCATCGGCGGAATCGAGCGTGTCGAGATTGTCGGGAATATCAAAGCGTTTTGAGTCTTCCCAATTAAAAAAACTGTAACCCAAACCGCTCGTGATCGGCGTTTCCTTGATCGCAAAAGACACCTGCGCGTCCATCCACGAAATTGCGTTGGCGCGTCCTTCCATATCGCCTTCGTCGATTTCGGGATGAAGCGTTTCCCAGAATCTTTCCTGCAAACTGCTCAGAAGTTTCAAACTGTCGCGCAAACCGGCGAAGCCGTGTAGCTTGACTACCGCTTCGGAGAGCCACGCACTGATCTGTAAATCTTTTGATTGATCGGTTAAAGCATTGGTCGCAAGGCTGACCACCTGACGAAAATCGGCGACTTTCAGTTCGGTTTGCCATTCGCCCTGATTAAGATTTTCATCGGCGCGGCGCGCTTCGGCGATCTGATCGTAAATTCCTGAATAGCGCAGATATTCACCCGAAGGATTGTCTTCGGAGATCGGCTGAAGCAAGGCTTCGACATCGATAACAGGCGGTTTTTGCAGTTCTTCGCTCATTTGAAAAATTGCTTTCGGTGTTTTCCCGACACCGTATATTTGAAAGTTATTCGGGTAAAATTTTTAACTAATGTGCCAATTTTAACACTTTTAATCTTTTTGCGGTAGATTTTTTTTAGTCGTGCAAAAATTCGATGGTTTGAATATCCAAAATCGATCTTGCATTTCCGTCCATCCAGAAAAGCTTTGTTCCTTCGCCGACAAAAATATCGTCGCCCGCATCGCGCCAATCGACTTCGCGTCCGAGCCGGATCGCGTCGTTTTCGCTTTTCCAACTGTTTGCATAAAGCGACGGGATAAACATTTCGCCGCGCGTTCCGTTGGTCAATTCGACATCTGCCTGTAACCAAAATACGTCGCGCAGAGATTTTCGTTCGAGAAAATTGATTCCGGTGATCTGTTCGGTCGGAAGCCAAACGTAAGAACCTTTGACGATCGCTTCAAAAACGCACATTGTCGAATCGTTGTAGTCACGAAAATCGCCGAAATCTTCGCCATTCACTTTACAAGGCGCGGCGGGACGTTTTTCTTCGACTTCATCGAGCAGATTTTTTGCTTCGGCGGTATTGCCCTGACGGATGAAATCGATCGCTTTCAGTAAATCCTTAACGTATCCGGGCAAAGGCATCAAAGTTTCGGGAAGCGAACTATGTGCGAAAAGATTCATCCGCGCACGTTCGGCTTCAAAATTTTCCGTGTAGATTTTCGAGCCGATCATCGCATTCACATCCTGATGTCCGATCACGTCGAGCTGACGTGCGGCGCGTTCCCAGTCGCCTGAAAAACACGAAAGTTCAAAAAGGAAAATTCGTGCGGCAGTGTCCGTCGGATTCGCTTTAACTGCCGCCAGAGCGGATTCGACCGCACCTTTCAAGTTTCCTTCATCGAATTGCAATTTTGCATTGTTCATAATTTACTTTTCAGTTTTACTTCAAAAAGTTTTGCGGTGCTTTCATCTGTCTGAAAATCGTTTTGTCGAACAGATCGCCGCCGCTCGGTTTAACGATTGCCGTGACTTTCTTGCCGCCCAAACTGTAACTCAGGAGATATTCTCCACTCGGCTGTTTCTGCGGCGAACCTGCGTCAACAAATCTAAACAAGCCCCAATTTCCCGGGAATTTCAGTGAATCGCTTGTATTAGACGAACTGCTGTTTGAATTTTGCAGGAATTTACTCGTATTTGCCGCAGGCGGCGCGCTTGTATTCGCCGAAGACGCGGGCGCAGTTGCCGTTCCCGAAGTCGAAGTCGTGCCGCTGGTCGAAGCAAAATTCATAAATACGCCCGTTTCGACCGACGTTCCGGCAGGGAAACTGAGTTTGCTCGATGCCGTTCCTTCGGAAACGATCTTCGTGCCGTCGATCGTGACTTCGATCAGCGCGTCTTTGACCGCATTCAGGCGAAATTCATATTCAAACTTCGGAGTCGGATTCGTGCCGAAAAGTGCTTTCCGCAGATTGAACGCATTGTTTAAATAAGTGACGAACTCGTCCGAGAATTTAATTTCGCTCGTGTCTTTAACTTTCAATTGACCGTTCGATTCTTCAAAATATTTCTTCAAACGTTCGTCATAAAATTTTGAAAGTTTGCCATCGGTCGGATTCAAAAATGCCGTCAGTTTCGTCAGATCGGCTTCGGTTTGTCCGTCTTCAAACGGGAAACCTTTTTCGATCTCTTTTGCGGCGGGTAAAATCTGTTCCGTCCACGCTTTGGAAAGCTGTGATTTCGCATCTGCGCCGAGCAGTCCTTTCAGATTGCTGAGCGGTTCCTGTAAAAGCGTCGCAACTTCCTGCGCCGAGGGCGTTTCATTAAATCCTTTGATTAAATTCGTGATCGCCGTTTCGCTGTTGCGAAGTTTTAAAGTGTCGTCTTTATCATTCGCCAATTCCTGCGCAATGGATTTAAGCTGATCGGTCGAAATTCCCGTAAAACGATTGGAAACTTTACCGATCTCGTTCGTATATTTTTCGATCGGCGCGTTTTCGGCTTGTTCCTTCGTGCCGATGAACGTAAAGAGCGGACGAAATTCTTTTTCGACCTGTGTTCCGCCGCCCGTATCGGTCGAAGATTTGCCCTGTCCGGGGAAAAAGCTCTTGATCCAATCCCACCAACCTGCCGCAACGGGTTTGGCTGAAAGATTCGTGTTTTTCGCAACCTCGTTGAGCAAAATTTTCATCGGCGAATTAGCGGACGAAAAAGCCTGTAAAGCGTTGGTCGCGTCTTCCTTCGATTTATACGGTTTGACGTTGATATTTTTGATGAAATTACGCCAATTATCGGCGTAATCGCGGAAATAACGCGCTTCGATGTCAGCGGCATCGGTCGATTGAGCAAGCGTATTTTTACCTTCTTCGCCCATTACCCAATCGTCTTCGCTGAGTTTTTCGTTGGCTTCGGCAATCGCCGTTTTCATCAAAACGAAGCCCTCTTTCGTATATGCGCTCGGAATTGCGTAATTTCCTTCCAGAAAAGAAGTGTCCGCACCGTTGCGCGTCAGAATCGCTTCGGTCGTCGTCGGTCCGACTTTATCATCAACTTGTTTGGAAATTTCCGAAACCTTGCGCGCCAAATAACGATATTTCGGCGGAAATGCCTGTAATTTCTTGCGCGCATCGGCGATCAGTTTACCGTCCGGCGAGATGCGCGGAAAACGAAAATCGGCATCGTCACGGTTAACCTGTTTCGCCCAAAAATCGAGTTGTTGTTGCGCCGTCAGATTCAGATCGGGCGGAAGTTTGGCTTCCGCCGTCCAATAATCTTTCAAAGTGTTGGAAAGATGGCTGGCTTCCGCTTTGCCTTTGAATTCGCCCGTTAGCATCAGATAAGCCTTCAACAGATCGTAATGTTTGCCGAGATTTTGTTCTTCGGCTTCGGTCAGTTGCGCCGGATTTGCGACCGGGGCGGACGCGGCAAATTTTCTTAATTCGGCTTCGACGCGGCGAACGGTCGGGATTTTAAACCGCTGTTCGACGACACTCATATAGATCGGCAGAAGATTTTCCTTGTAAACACGATCTCCCGAATACATCCCGAAACGCATATAAAACGGCGGATTGTTGCGTTCGTAATCGTCGAGCTTGACCATCAGTTCACGCAAATCTTCGGTCGCATTTATCTCACGGCGGGCTTCCTGCTCGTTTTTCGCGAGAGGATTTTTGCCCGCATCGGATTTAACGATCGTCAAAACTTTTTCGCCCTGTTCCTTTGCCTGATCGAGAATTTGTTTGTTTTTATAAAGCGAAAATCCTGCAAGCCCGAGCAACGCCGTGACGAGTAATGCGCTCAGGATCGTTACAAACCAACCGAAGATCGGGGCGCGTTGGCGTTGCGCCAGAAAAGTGCTGACCAAATCCTTGTCGCGCAACACGACATCGCGGAACAATCTTTCGGTAAAATAAGTTGTTCCAACCGTTTGCGCCGATTTTCCGGCGGGCGCGGCGGTAAAATAGAAACCGCGCAGAAACGGATTTTCGGCAAACGGGTTCGGACGGAAAAGCGCGTTGACGAATGATCCGATCTTGCGCCGCGCCGAACCGAAATGAAGCGGGAAATTAAAAATTCTGAGCTGGCGAACCGGCGGAAAAGGCGCGCTCAAACGCATCAAACGGCGTTTCATAATCGAATTTTGCAAGATTTCGTATTCGCCGTCGAAAAGCGTCTGCGCGTTTTCCGATTTTTCGAGCGGAATCGTCGCGCCCCAAACCAGTGTTTTTCCTTCGTTTTTTGAAGTCGAGAAAGAATCGCGGAAACCTTCGATCGAATCGGCGTTTGAAAAAACCAGATAAACCGGGAACCGAACCTTCAAACGCGACATCGCTTCATCGAGCCGCGTCCGCATCGTTTTGGCGATCTCTTCGACTTCGCGTTCGTCCGCCTTCAAAATCCTTTCGGTATTAACGACCAGCAAAAAGCCGTCGAGCGGACGATTCGGACGGTATTTTTTAATCGTTTCGAGCAGTCCGTTCCATTCGTCGCCGTCAACGCCTTCGGTTTGATAACGTCCCGCCGTATCGACAAAAACCGCGTCGCTCGTTACTCGCCAATCGACATTTCCGGTCGGACGAACGAATTTTTGTTCGGATTGACGCTGGCTCGGAAGGGTTTGAAAATTCAGATTTGAACCCATAACGAGCGAAGATTTTCCCGCTCTCGGCGTTCCCGCGATGATATACCAGGGCAAAGAATAAACCGCGTCTTTTCCGCCCGTTCCCAGATTTGAACTTTTTAAGAACTGAACGACCTCTTCGGCGGATTTGTCCAAATCGCCCGAATCAAAAACCGGAGCATTGAGATTTTGCACCGGAGCGACGGGCGTTTCAGCCGTTTCGTTAGCGGCGGCGAGTTCTTTTTCCGCTTTTTTCCTACTGCGCCGCGTGGCGACATAACCCGTAATCAAAGCAAACGGCATTGTCAGAAGAACCAGCGCAATGACGACGATCTTTGTATTGTATGAAGCTGTTTCGGCAGGAAGCATCATCACGATCAATCCGACAACGCCGTAAAACGACATAAATCCGCCGATTCCGAATGCGTATTTTAGTTGGTCAGTATGCCAGGAACTCATAAAATTTCTACTACGCTTAAAACTAAATAAATGCTTTTTTTGAGGGGAAACCGTCTAAACTCAAATTATAATTGCAACTTTTCAACCGTGTCCTGTAAAAACGAACGCGACATCAAAAACATTATCAAGTAAATTATAAACGCTAATCCTAGACCGCCAAATGCGCTGATTTTTGCCCAAACAGGCATTCCTTTCTTTTTCGGCGGCTCGGGCTGATCGTTTGCCAACCAATGCGGCGAAAGTTCGACCGGGCGAATTTTCCCGACTTTGACGAGCGCATTTGCGGTTGACTGCATAATCGCCAAAAGCTTGTCTTTCTCGTAAATTGCGTATCTTCCCTTGAAACCGAGAAGCATACAAAAATAATAGATTTCAACCGCATCCTGTGTCACTTCGATCTGTTTCAGCATCGCCTGAAGCTTATCGAAAAATTTATTTCCCGCCAGCTGTTCGCCGAAATATTCCAGTTGTAAGGGATATTTTTCCCATTCGTCGCGAAGCGGAAAATTGTTCGTCAAAACGGTTTCGTCCACAAACGAAGCGAGCGCGAATTTGGAAACCTGGATGATTTTATGATTAAACCGGTAGCGTTCGGCGCGCCGTTCAAATTCTTCCAAAAGTCCCGCAACCTTAGGGCGCAGATCGTTTGAAGGCGCGACGATTCCTGCCTTCAAACGCAGAATCAGATCAAAGATCGGTCCCGCAAAAGCAACTAAATCATTTTTATTTACCTGTTCGCTCATAAAATTTAGGTTTCCGACAATTTTAATGCGTAAATTTTAATGGTTTCGTGTCATTAATTTACGCTTTCGGAGAATAATTTCTTTATAGTTCAAATATTGATACTAAATCTACAGTTTTTCAATACTAAACCAAAATTATCAGCCGAAAAACTTCAAAAAGATATAATTTGCAAAACTTAAAGACGAGTGTAATGATTAAAATTGCCTTTCGGCGGAAAATTTGAAAAAGCAGACGATTTTAATGCGGATATATTTTTTCACCTATTTCCCCGCTTTCGTCTTGAACAGTAAGCCAGAAATTTACGATTCTTTCATTTTCATTCAGCAAATTTCCATTCAACCGCTCATATAAAACTGTCACAAGCCAATGACGGTTTCCTGTTTTTTCGTCTTCCTGTAAAGCGGGCGGCAGTGAAATTAATGATGTTTGCCGTTTCGCCAAGGAAAGATTTTCCTCGGCGATCATCGGTGCGATTATTTCTAAAACTTCATTTGAACTTAGTTTGCCGCGAGTTTCGTCAACCGCTTTATAAACGTTTGTAGCTCCTGAATTTGATTCAAGAATTCCGAGAATTGTTTTTTTTAATGATTTTAGAAAATCCATTTCGGTCAGACAAAAAATTTCCGATCGCCAATAGCGGCATTACCTGTTTTTAGTTTTTTGAATCGGCATAATAAATATTGAAGATCATTCCTCCGACATTTATCGGACCAAGTAAAATCCCTCTGGCTTCCGTTGCCATTGCTGCCGTCGTCACGTAACAACTTTCGCCTGCCATACCGACGGGGAATTTTATTCCCGCAATAAAATTTCGCCACTTTAACCCGTTAACGGCTAACTGAGCGACTGTTTCCGCCAGAGCTTCTTCCAAATAACGTAAAATATATGAACGAAGGTATCCTTGATTTTTCAAAACGGCACTAAACTGTCTTAGCTTAGGAAATGTCTGTAATTTAGGAATCAAGAAACGGTGAACTAATTCGTGAACCCTTGTCGCATTAACGTCTTTTACATTTTTCGTAACCAACAGAGTAATGTCGCCCCACTGATTTGTCAGACCGCCGCTCGGACCATTGGGAAATTGACTCGGTATTTCAGTCAGTTTAGGTTCATAAAAAAGTTTATTCGGAGTTACGGGCGGTTCGCCGACCGTTTTCATCGTTAAGGGAACCGACGGCTGTGTTTGATTCATTCTTACTTTCGGTTCTCGAAAAACCTTCGGAGCTTTTGCCAAAAGCAACGCCATGACTGCCTGAACGCCAATCAATGCAATTGCTTCCGAAAGATGTTTCGCAGATTCATCTAAATCTTCTTCTGTTTTCCCGTTAATGCATTTAGATGCAAAATAATATAAATGCTCCCCTGCCTGAAAAGCCGCAACCCCAAGCATTATTCCGCCGAGAATCAGTAGAACGACATCTGCAATTTCGCCGGCTATGAAAAAATGCGCGGCAACCCAAACTACCAGTACGGTTGCCATTGCCGCCAGTGCCAGCGGTTCAAGCAACTTCAGCAATTCTTTCCCGACATCTTCCGGCAATAAAAGTGCGGCACGTCTGATGACCGCATCGAGTTTTTGAAGAGTTGTCCATTGCGAAACGGGAGTTTCGGGAGCGGGTGTGAAATCCTGATATTTTTTTACGTTATTACTGAAACTCGGAGCATAACCTTTGAACATCGTTTTGCCTTTGCTGTTTGTCAGTAAATCTATACCGAATCGTTTTAATTTCTCAACTATAGCGGGAAAAACCTGAACGGTTATTTTGATTATTTTCCCTTGCGGATTAGTTACGGCTTTGGCGATTTCGGGAGTGTTTCTCGATTTATTGACCAAATATTGGAAATAAGCCTGTCCCATAAATCTGTCAAAGGCTTTTATGGACGCGTCAGTTCGCAGTCCGATCACGGCAAAGATTTTTTTCATATAAACTTCAAAACTTATCGGATTTGGTCCGACTTCGATTTCAAAGTAAAAAAACTTACCGCCTTTTGAGCTTTTTCCTAAGTTGAAATACATAAAACACTCTCAACAATTAAGGCTTCACAGCATACATTTCCAGTTTTTCGTCGGGAATTTCGTTTGGAACATAAACAGCCACGACTTTCGAGCCTTTGATTCCGTTCCAATACGGACCGATCGAATCGAGTAAAAAGTAGCGAAACCCGACACGCGTCGGAATCGGCGCGGGCGGCGGCGAAGCGTGTGTCAGCACCACGCCCGGAAGTGCGGAACCGATGACCGAATCGATCACGTCGCGCGAAGCGATTTTGACGACGCGCGGAACGCCTTCGATGAGTTTAGATTCGGGCATCTGTGCGCGAACGGCGAGATAGAACGAGGCTTCTTTGAGCAATCGTTCGTCTTCGATGCGTCCGACGTAAAGCGTATCGCGCGTTTTTTCGAGCGGAATCGGCACACAACGGCTCGGAATCACGGTTTCGAGCAATTCCTTTAACTGTGCCGAAAGATTGAAAAACGTAAAATAAAGATCGTCGTGGTCGTATTTTACGATGTCTTTCGGATGATGTTCGATCGAAAAGGTCATCAGCTTTCCGACGAGTTCGGCTAATTCGAGATACAATTTTTCGGGATGCAGAAGCGGCGAACGAAAATAATGCGCCATCGTCGGAATTGCCGAATTGATCGTGTGCAGAAGCCAGAAAACCGCGACTTCCGACGTAGTAAAATCCGCCAGACTTGCGTTTCTCTGTCGACGCTGTTCGCCTAAACTGCCGCTTTTCGTGATTAAAATTTCGACCAGTTGACGTGTCGTATTGATGAGCCACAGCGACGCGGAACATTTCAGGGTCGGCGGAATATACTCTTCGGAAATCTTTAATTGTCCGGTCGGCGTGCGTTCGAGTTCGGCTATCTTTATCGAGGTAAAACCGTCGCGCAGTTCGTCGTCGAAAATTATCCGCAGATTGCTTTTCGCGTATGAAAGCGGTTGTTCGTTCGTGCCGCTCGTTTCATCTTTGACGAGTGCGCCTTCCTGTAAAAATCTTAAATTTCCCGTTGCTTTCGCGCCGTTTGCCTGAAAATTGGCTTCGCCTGTTTTTCGCGCCGGAATCGCCAGATGAACGCCGAGTTTTTCGGCTTCGGGCGGAAAATGATCGCCGACCGGACGCAGATCGGGCACGGATTCGGCATCGGGAACATTTATCATCAAACCGTCAGGCAAAACGGCGTGACAATTGGTAATCTGAAAATTTCCGTTGGCGATCGCTTCGTTGTTGATCTGCAAATCCAAAATGCCGTATTCAAAAGGCAGAATTGAACGGACGCGTGAATTTAGAAGTTCTTCGTGATAATTGTCCCATTGTTGGAAGTGATGCGGCGATAGAAGCATTCCTTCATTCCAAACAATTTTGCGGTATTTGCTCATAACTGGTTAGAAGTCAATAGTAAAACGATAGGTGAAATTAGTAAACACCAAAGGCGAATCTTTAATTGTTAATCGTAATCTTTCAGAGCCGTCTTTTTTTCGGTCGGTTTTTTGGCTTCGGCTTAGATTTTACGCCTTTTTTCGGTATTTCTCTTTGTGTCAGCATTTGAAAGAAATCAGCCAGCCATCTTTCGCCCTTTTTCTCGATAAAGTTTTCGGGAAATTGATCTGCGATCTCCAGTGCGAGAATGTGCGGTATCGATGCCATTTTATTAAAATTTCGACTGCGTCCGACAAACTTAAGGTTTTCCGAAGGTTTTACCAAAAGATCGATAACATCGACGCTTTCCGCCGTCGGCGCAGAGCAGTTTTCAGCCGGCGACGTGACCAGATATTCACGACAGGCGACCGGACGCGACGGATGAATCGAACACGATTCGTCTTCGAGAAAAGGGCAGGGAATTCCTTGCTCGAAATATTCGAGAATCACTTTAAAAACTTCATTCATTGCTTCATCGGGTGATAAGGTTTCGGCAAGTTCCGCACATTTGTTTCTTTTCTCAAACCAATCAATGCTTTGAAAATGAACAACCGCTCTGGCAAAACGTTCTTTTATTTCGCTTCTGCGTGGTTCTTCCATCGCTTCGACGAGTTCGGCGATCTGGTAAACTTCGATCTCCGAGAGCGGAACGGGCTGGCGACAGCACGCACCGCAACCTGCTTTGCAGGAAATCTTTTTGCCGCTCGCTTCGATCGCTTGCACACTGATGTCGACGAAAGCGTTCGTCATCTGGTGAAAAATCGGCAGCATCCGGTGCGGTTTGACAGGATTTGCCGGAACCGTAACCTGCATATTCAGAGGTTTTCCGCCGATATTTAAACCGATATTTCCAGTTACCCAATCTTCGTTTTGCATAATTTTGTGGTTAAAGAATAAATGCCTGCGAAGAATGCGAAAGATACGAAAACAGGAAAAAGTTCCTTCGCATTCCTGATTCGCAGGCAAACTTAAAATAAGTTTTTTGAAAAATCCGACTAATTTAACTTTAATTCTTCGGCGTTGACGTTAAAATCCTTCGGATTTTGCGTAATTGTCCCGATTGCCAGAAATCTCAGCGCAAATTCGTATTCCGCATCGGTGATCTTTCCCTTCTGTTTCAGAAACCAGATCGTGCGGATCGTCCGCGAGCTTTCGGGAAATTCGTTCGATAATTCCTGCAACATATTGCGGAAGGGAATAACTTCCGAACGGTCGGAAACCGCGATCATCAAAAGCGCGTCGTCTGCGAGCTCGTTGCCGATATGAATCAGGGTTTTGTCGAAACTTCCGGTCATCGATTGTGCCATCTGCAAAACGTTTCCGCGACTATTCCCGAGCTTCGCGAGTGCCGCACAGACTAAAAACTGCGGTTTCAAGTTTTTGGAATTTGCCAGAGCCTGAATCTGCGAAGCGTTTGCCCGCGCCGATTTGATGTTGTCTGCAATCGCCGACGAGCCGCTGAATTGTTTTATCTTCGTGCCGACGATTTTTGATTGTTCGGTCGTCAAAAACGCTTTCGGATTGTTTTGCGCGATCTTTCTTAAAAACGAAGCCGAATTTTGCTCGATCTTTGCCGTGTCATTTAAATTTGCCGGAGTCGGAGTCGGCGAAGCCGGATTTTCGTTTGAATCTTCGTTTGAATTTTCGCTCGCAGCCGAATTATTTTCCACCGATGAATTTTGCGGCGGTTTTTCGTTCGTTTCATTTGAATCTTCATTCGAGTTTTTTGAACTTTTCGACTCGTCCGCTTCATCCGTGTTACTTGTGTAAATGAAATCCGAGTTGCTCACCGCAACTTCTTTTTTGCCGCCGAAAACATAGAGCGAAACGACGACAATGAGTAAAACCATAAGCCCGAAAACCGGGGCGATGTAGAAAAAACTTTTCGGAAACGCTCCCGGATTTGCAGACGCGGAAACGGTTTGCGGTTTCGGTTGATTGAGCGAAGGCGCAATTTCGGCAGGCGTGGATTTTTCCGCTGATTTCGGCGCAGGTTCGGCAAAATCATCGTCAAAACTGCCGAAAGATGCGTTTGAAGCTTTGTCGGAAATTATCTCCGCTTTTATCTCCAAACCGCCGAGATTTAAAACATCGCCATTTTGCAAAGTCGTCGGTCGGTCAAGCCTTCTGCCGTTAATTGTCGTTCCGTTGCTCGAACCCAGATCGGTAACGACAAAAATATCGCTGAAACGTTCGATCTTCAGATGTTCGCGTGAAAGTCTGCCGTCCGCAATGCTCAAATCCGCAGTCGAAATCCTGCCGACGAAAAAATTCTCCGAATTGACGGAAACATTTTTCACCGCACCGTTTTCGTCCGTAAATTTGAGAAAAAGTTCGGTCATATGGATGAGTAGCGAGTAGAGATTGGTTAGTAGCGAGCAAATATATAATCGAAATTTACTCGCTACTCGCTACTCTATTTAGTATAAGTCGAAATCGGCTGTAAATTAAGTCCGAAGTCCGCAGGATTTTCGCCGATGATGGCGGCGGCAAAGAATTTCGGAACGTATTTGAAGTTTTCCGACTGAAATTGTTTTGATAAAATCTCGCCTTTCGAGATGAGCGTCCAGAAATCGCGTTCCAATCCGGAACCCGATTCGAGAGCTTTTTGCAGATTCGTACTCAAACCGCCTTCGCCGCTGTTATAGCTTCCGATTGCCAGCGGAACGCTCGAAGGTCCCGTGCCGTAACGTCCTGTCAAAGCCTTCATATACGAAGCCGCCGCGCGCGCCGAAGGTTCGGGCAAACAGCGGTCGTCGGGGTTTGAGATCGACGCGCCTTTGATAACGCCCGTGTTCGGTTCGTAATGAAGCTTGGCGGTCGCAAAAGTAAACTGAAACATTCCGAGCGGTCCGGTCGGACTTTGCAGACAAACGCAATGTTCCGATTCGATCATCGCCAGATACAAGCCGATGCGCGGGTCGATTCCTTTCGCATTAAAAGCGCGGTTGATGAACGGCGCGTTTTTACTGGCGCGTTCAAAAGTCGCCTGTAAATTGTCGCCGAAACGACAACCCGCAAGCGGCTTTACCTTCACCCGCGAGGCGTAAGCATCAACAAAACCTTTGATCTTGTCGATTGCGGCAGGCGGGATTTGTTCGCTCGAATTATTGCCGATAACCTGCGCGACGCGCATCGCTTTTACCGCCACATATTGACGTTTTTCGCCGTCGGACATTTCGAGATATTTCTTTCCGCTCGGCGTATTCACGTTATTTTCCGTATTTGACGATTCGGGCGAATTCGTCAGGCTCGTGTTGTCGGAAACGCCTTGCTTCGTTCCGCTCGGCGTGTCGGTTTTGGGTGTCGGAGTCGGCGATTTGTTGTCGTTAAATTCTTTTATCTCGGGAGAATCTTCGTAAGTATTATCGCTATTTTCGGCGATTTCAGCGTTGTTTTTGCTGAAAACCGAAAATCCGATGACGACGGCGGAGATGCTCACGACAAAAAACGCGACGGCAATGATCGCAATCGGAACGAAATTGATCGGACTGGTTGCCGAAGCCGCAACGGTCTTCGCTTTTTGATGATTGGTCGGCGCGGCAGATTTTTGCGCTTGCCGTTCGATGATCTTAACCTTCAAAGTCGTCGAGTTTCCGATTTTGATCGTGTCGCCGTTATTCAAAGGTGTTCCGCTTCCTAAAACTTTTGCGCCGTTGACAAAAGTTCCGTTCGTCGAATTTTCATCAACCACCCAAACGCGGTCCCCTTCACGGTAAATCGTTGAATTCAGACGTGAAAGCCCGTTATCTTCAAACCGGAAATCGGCATCGCTTCCGCGTCCGAACGATGTTTTTCCATTCGGGACGGAAATTTCCCGCGAACCTTCGGGAGTCGGATATGTCAGTGAAATTTCTCGCATATATCAGTCAGGAAGTTTAGGAAGTTTAAGAAGTCCTGAAGGTCTTGGATGTCAAAATCGTTTTTTCTTACCTGACTTTCAGGACTTCTTAAACTTTCCTGACTTTCCAGTTTTACATCGTAACACGATAAAGTTCCGAAAGCGGTTTGTCTTTTTTGAGTCCGAATTTCTGCGGATTTTCGGCGACGATTCCGGCGGCAAAAAATCGGACAAGCTGTTCGCGTTCCTGCGGAGTTTTGATCGAATTCCAAACGTCCGAACGGTTTGCCGGCAAACTCGCTTTGAAGGCTCCCGCGTCGATCGGCGATTTACCGAAAGCCGCCGCGCTATAGATCACATCGCCGTCGAAAACGCCGAAAACCAAGCCTTTCATATAAAGCGCGGACGATTTTGCGGCACAGTTTTGCAACGGATCGCCGAGTGTTTCCGCGCCGCACAGCCCGTTATAAGCGTTTGCCGTGACAAATTCGTTTGTCATTTGCCACAAGCCTTCGGCGTTACCCTGTTTCGCAGGAACGAATTTACTGCGGCTCATCGCCAGTACGAATCCGAGCGGTGCATCCAGATTTTGCTCGCGCACGTAAGCCGAATTGATCGCGTCACGATATTGGGCGGCGCGGTCGAAATAGCCTTCCTGCGCATATTCGGCGGTTTTTTTCTGAACTTCCGCCAAAAATTGCGGGTTTGAAACGTTATATGCAAAATTTCCCGAAAATTGCTTGACCAGACGCTTCGACATTTCCTGAACTTCGATCAGCGAAACTTGTTTACCCGAAGATGTTTTCGGAGTTGGGGTCGCGTCTGCTTTGACGATTTCAGGAGTTGGTGTCGGTGTCGAAATCTCGCGCGTTTCAAAAGCGAGCGCAACGAGTGACGGCTGAACTATTTTATTGCCGTTCTTGTCTTCGAGAACGACTTGCAGATTATGTTCAAATCCGTCCGACAGGTCGGCAAGCTGTTTCGGGTCGAGATTGGCGGTAAAAGGTTTTTCGTTTGAACTTGCAACTTCAACGCCGTCGATGGTAAAAATCGCACGCGAAACGCATCCGCCGTTGGTGAGATCGATTTCGATTTCGGTTTCTTTGCTGATCGTGTCGTTGGCTTCGGGTTTCGTGATAACCGCGCGCGCATCGCAAGCCGAACCGCCGCGTGTGTAAAGAAAAATTCCCGTGCCGAATGCGCAAATCACTGCCAATCCGAGCGCGGCTCCGGCGATTTTCAGCATCGGCGAAGATTTTGAAACGGCTTCCGTATCTTCTTTTATTTCCTGTTCTTCCTGTTTTGCCGCTTCGTCAGTTGCCGGAACGGTCGCGGAAGGCTTTTCGGTTTCGACGATCTCGATCACGACGGAACTCGTTCCGCCCAAAGAAATAAGGTCGCCGTCACGGAGAAGCATTTCGCCTCTGACTCTATTGCCGTTAACGGTTGTGCCGTTGCTACTGTCGAGGTCGATCACCCAGAATTCGTCGCCGCGTTTTTCGATTTCAGCGTGATAACGCGAGATATTGGAATCGTGCGGAAACGCTACGGCGTTGTCAGCAGTGCGACCGAAAGTCGTCACACCCGATTTCATCATAATCTCGCGTCCTTCAAATTTTAGTTTCGCATTCGGCATTTTTAAGGCAAATTTCTTGTTTCTTTCAATTTTATGAAATTAAATTCCTGCACAATCAGAATATTACTTTTCGCAAAAATCTTAAAGCAATTTTCAGACGAGATAAATCGGAAAAATTTGCCTACTAATTTACAATTCTATTCGATACTGGCTTTATAAAAAAACAGAAAATAGACAACCGTCAAAAAAACTAAGGCGAAAGCAAACATCGCCAGAATTCCGAAAACGGCAAGAAATATTTTCATTGCCTGACTTCTTTCCTTTTTCGGCGGCATAGGCGGAGTTTCGATTTCGGCGGCGGCAAAGGCTTCGGAAATATCTGGTTGAGCTTCGATTGCGGCAGACACCGGGACGGCGGCTTGCGGTGAGATCGGGACAGAATTACTCGTTTCAAATTCAAATTTCGGTTCAGCCGATAAATTCGGCGGAAAGTGTTCGGTCACTATCGGCTGACTGTTTTGAAACTCCTGTTTTACCGAATTTTCAATAATCTCTTCGGGCGAACTGCCGTCCGATTTGCGAAATTCCGGCTCGGGCATTTTCCAACCGTCGTTCTTGTTCGGGGAAACAAGTTTTCCGGTCATACCCCATTCCTCGATCGGTTCGATTATTGTTTGGTTTGGTGGAAGATTTTCGTTCGGAGCCGAGATTGTCCAATCTTCGTCCGAAGAATTATTTACATTGAATTTTTCATTCATCGCATTAACCTCTTCCAAATAGACGAATTTCTTACGGAAAAATTAAATCTAAAACGTCAGACAATGAATGTCAAAAAATTTGCCCGCAAAATTTACAAAAAGCGCATTATTTTACGTTTAGTTTCATTTTGCAGGCAAATTTTTAATCTTTTCATCGCCGTCGGTTTCATTAATTCGGTAAATCCAAAACGTCGGAACGCGTGATGATTCCCGTAATCCGTTTGAAATCTTCGATCAAAACCGCCGGTGATTTGCGAAGTTTGGATTTTATCTCATTCGCGGGCGCATCAACATCAACGACCGGGAAGCCTTTTTCCATAATTTCGCTGACTTTGGCACTGAGAAGATCGCGGTTTTCGATCAATTTTGTCAAAATCAGACTTTCGCGCAGACTTCCGACCGAAACGTTTTCTTTCAAAACGGGAATCTGCGTTACACCTTTCTCGTTCATCATCGTCAGCGCGGCTTCGACGTTTTCATCGGGCGAAACGAAGATCAGTTCGTGCGGCGAACCCGAATTTTTCGTTTCGACGATCAATCCTGCCGTAATTTTTTGCGGTTCGAGCAAAAGTTTTTCCTTCATCCATTCGTCCGAATGATGTTTGGTCAAATAATGTTCGCCCGTATCGCAGACAATGAAAACGACGACCGCGTTTTCGTCCAAATCTTTCGCGACTTTCAGCGCGCCGCCGAAGATCGTTCCCGTCGAACCGCCGCAGAAAATGCCCTCTTTTTTGCTCAACTGACGCGACAATTCAAAAGATTCGCGGTCGGTGATGTTGATGATCTCGTCAATGATCTTCACGTCCGCGTTGCCGACCGGAATGTTTTGCCCGATGCCTTCGACCAGATACGGCGTGGCTTCGGGAACTTGTCCCGTTTCCTTGTATTGCTTGAAGATCGAGCCGTAAGGATCGGCACCGATAACTTTGATATTCGGATTTTTTTCCTTCAAATAACGCGATGTTCCCGTGATCGTTCCGCCCGTTCCGATCGAAGCGACGAAATGCGTGATTTTGCCTTCCGTGTCGTTCCAGATTTCCGGTCCGGTCGTGCGGTAATGCGCGAGCGGATTGGCGGGATGATTATATTGATCGGGATAAAAAGAATTCGGCGTTTCGCGCGCGATGCGCTTTGCGGTTTCGACATAGTGATCGGGCGTGCCGTATTTTGCCGCCGCCGGACGAATCACGACATCCGCACCGACCGCCTTCAGGTAACGGCGTTTTTCGACCGAAACTTTGTCGGTCATCACGAACACGCATTTGTAGCCGCGCACCGCCGCGACCAGAGCCATCCCGATTCCCGTGTTGCCCGAAGTCGCTTCGATCAGCGTTCCGCCGGGTTTTAAAATTCCTTTTTCTTCGGCATCGTTAATCATTGAAATGCCGATGCGGTCTTTCACGGAAAATCCGGGATTGAGATTTTCGAGCTTGGCGTAAACCTGCGCCTTGATGCCGTATTGTTTCGTTAAATTATTGATTTTGACGAGCGGCGTATTGCCGATCAAGCCTAAAACATTTTCGTAAAATTTCATCGTAAAATTGTCGTCCTGAAAAAATATCTTATAATGTGATAATTTTAGCCTTACTTTTCCGCTCTGCAAAATTGAAACAGACGAAAACGTTTTGGCGTATATAAAACTGAAAAAATTATCCTGAAATTAGCAAGTTAAGTATGTCACGAAAAATATTTTTTAGTTTAATGATCGCGTTATTGGCGGTCGTTTCCATCACGGCGCAAACGACGGCAATCGTCAATCCGCTTGAAAAAGCCGATGAAGCCGAGCTTCGCCGCCAGTCTTTTGAAAAGGTTTGGAGCACGATCAACGAAAAGCATTATGACCCGACATTCGGCGGCGTTGATTGGAAAAAAATGCGTGAGATTTATGAACCGAAAGCCGCCGCAGCGAAGGATTTGAACGGATTTTATGCGGTCTTGCGGCAGATGCTCGACGAACTGAAACTTTCGCATTTCGGGATTTTCCCGAGAAACGCCCAAATTCAAACAGCCGAATTCGGCGGTGCAATTACCGGGATCGGATTGAAAATGATCGACGGGAAATTCGTGGTCAATCGTTTGGAAGCGGGATCGTCTGCCGAAAAAGCAGGGATCAAAAAAGGTTTTATCGTTACGAAAATAGACGGAAAAAGTATTTCGGACATTCTCGCGCCGCTCGAAAAAGTTCTGGCGGAAAGAAAGGAAGGCGAAAAGACCAAACAGATTTACCGCGAAAGCGTTGCGGCAAGCTATCTGGACGGAAATCCCGGAACCGTTGTAAAGATCGAAGTTTTGGACGCGAAAGATCAGCCGCAGGTTTTTTCGGTTGCGCGTTATGTCGCGGAATATGAACTAAGCGAAGCTCTGGGAAATTTCCCGTCGCAGAAAGTGATCTTTGAATCGAAACGTCTGGACGGAAATATCGGATATATTCGTTTTAATATCTGGGTGGTTCCGCAGATGCCGAAAATTCGTGAGGCGATCCGCGAATTTTCGGATGCGAAGGGAATTATTTTCGATCTGCGCGGAAATCCGGGCGGAGTCGGCGGAATGGCTCCGGGCATTGCCGGATTTTTGTCGAAGGAAAAAGTTTCGCTCGGTTCGATGAACGGACGCGCTTCGCAGACAAATTTTATCGCTTATCCGCAATCAAATCCGTTTTTAGGCAAAATCGTCATTCTTACCGATCACGGGTCGGGCTCGACGAGCGAGGTTTTTGCCGCCGGATTGCAGGAAATCGGACGCGCAAAAATTATCGGCGAAACGAGTGCGGGCGCGGTTTTGCTCTCGGTTTTTGATACACTACCGACAGGAGCGATTTTTCAATACCCGATCTCCGATTACAAGTCGCCGAAGAACGTTTTGATCGAAGGTCGCGGGGTAGTGCCCGATACGGAAGTAAAAACGACGAGAAAATCTTTGCTCGAAGGGCGCGATTTGCAGATCGAAGAAGCCGTGAAACAAATTTTGAATTAAAAAAGGAATTAATAGTATGAAACTTAAATTGTTTATCTTGTTGGGAATTTTAGCGTTTTCAATCAATACGTTCGCACAGAAAACCGAACCTGTAAAACCTGCCGAAACAAAGCCCGAAACGAAACCGGCTCCGGCAGTGAAATTGCCGACGGTCAAGGAAATTCTGGATAAATACGTCGCCGCAATCGGCGGAAAAGCCGCGAATGAAAAGATCAAAACGCGTCAGGTGAAAGGCGATATTGTTCTTTCGCCGATGGGCTTAAAAGGAACGATGGAAGTTTATTCAGCCGCGCCGAATAAAAGCTACACGAAATTGAATCTCGGCGGAATCGGCGAAATAATTGAAGCTTTCGACGGCGTAACCGCGTGGACGATCAATCCGATTCAGGGAAATCGTGATAAGGAAGGCGAAGAACTTTTGCAGACAAAACTTGCCAATAGTTTTTACCGCGAAGTTAATCTGGAAAAGTTTTATCCGAAAATGGAAGTCAAAGGCATTGAAAAAGTAGGGGAAAGCGACGCTTACGTGGTGATCGCAACGGCTGACGGTCTGCCGCCGGAAACTATGTATTTCAACACGAAAAGCGGGTTGCTCGTGCGCACGGATGCCACCTCGGTCACGCCCGAAGGAAAAATGGCAACGACAAATTATTACGAAGATTTTCGTGACATCGACGGCATCAAAATACCCTATAAATTGCGAACCGTGATGCCGCAGTTCGAGATTTTAGTGACCGTTACCGAAGTTAAGAACGATGTGAAGGTCGAAGACAGTTTGTTTGCAAAACCAAAACAATAATTGAAAATCAGGAAACGAAAAAGGCAACGCGAAGGTTATGTAGGCTTCGCGTTGCCTTTTTTTATTTTTCGTTCAGTTTTGTCAAAAGTCTGGCGGGATTATTGGTGATGACGGCGAAAAGATTCAGATTTACGGCGCGTTTCACCCAGCGTTCGTGGTTTGCCGTCCAGATCGTGACGGGCAGATTTTTCTTCCCGGCTTTCTTCATAAGTTTTTTCGTAGCAAGCGAAAAATGAACCGAAAGCATATCTGCGCCGAGATCGTGCGCGATGTTGACGAGCCGCTTTTCCTTGCGCAGGATCGTCATAATTTTCGGCGCGAAAAGCGCGGCGGTCTTTATTTCTTTGGCGAGATTTTTAACAGTCGGGATAACTTCGAGCTGAAAACTTTTGACGATGATCTGCGGCAACAGGTGAGAATCTTTGATGAGATTGAAAACCGCTTCGGAAATTTGTCCGGTTTCCGAATCCTTGCATTTGATCTCGACATAGATGAGTCCGCGAAAATCTTTGAGAAATTCCAGTGTTTGCTTGAGCGACGCGACTTTTTCATTTGAAAATTGCGGGTTCGCTTTGTTCGGGAATCGTTTGTTGAACCACGAACCGATGTCGATCTTTTGCAGTTCCTCGACCGTGAAATCGAGCACGCGACCTGTCATACTGCTGACGCGGTTTAGCGTCGAATCGTGAAAAACGACGACTTCGCCGTTTTTTGCCAGTCGCACGTCAAATTCGATGCCGTCCGCGCCATCGTCAATCGCTCTTTGAAACGCGGCAATGGTGTTTTCCGGCGCAAGTTCGCTCGAACCCCGATGCGCGATAATTAAAGGTTTTTTCATAGTAACTTGCCTACGAAAGACACGAAAAAAATGGAGTTAAATGATTTCTGTTTCTACTTTCGTTATTTTCGTTTATTTCGCAGGCTGAAAATCTCATTTCTTCTCTAGGAGAAAGATCATTTTCGACCAGCCGATAGGTTCGGTGATCGGAAATTTGTAATTACCGACGATGTTAAAATATTGATGTGAAATTTCCTTTACATCTTCGATCGGGTGCGCTTTAAATTTGTAAAGCATTTCCAAAACCACGCCGACGAAGGAAGGTTTGATGGGAATCATTACGAGGCGGGCATTTTTCTTGAGGACGCGCGCCATTTCCTGTAAACCCGCATCGAGCGGAACATATTCCAAAACGCCGCACGACAAGACCAGATCGAAGGATTCATCGGCAAAAGGCAGATTCAGAATGTTTCCCTGAACAGGCGAAATCCTGCTTTCGTCCGTTTCTTTATCATTCTCGAATTGTTCGCGGGCGATTTTCAGCGAGTTGAATGAAAGGTCGAGGGCGATGCTTTTTTTCGGACGAAAACCCGCACTCTGAAAGCCGAGCGTGATAATGCCCGTACCGCTTCCCGCATCTAAGACCATCGAATTTTCGTCAAGCTTCAAATCGAGCGATTTGAGAAACTTGGCGACCGAATTTCGATAGCCGTTCACCTTCATCGCCAGATTGTGAACATCTGCGATTTGGTCGTAAAAATTTTGAGTTTTTGATTTACGAAGACTTTTTGCCATTCCTATTGGTGAATTGTAAATAAAAACTTCGTCTAAGTTCAAATGGGTTTGCGACTTACGATTCACCGGCGGAAAAAATAATTACTTTTCCGCCAAAAGTTTCATTATAACCTGCCTGATTTCTTCGAGCCGCGCATTGCTCGTCCCACTTTCGATGTAACGGATAACCCCTTTGCGGTCGATCAAAACGGCGGTCGGAATGCCCGTCGCGCCGTAATTTATCTGATTTGCCTGACCTCTCGCCACGACAAAATCATACGGCAGTTTTTCCTTTTCCTTGAAGGTTTTCAAAAATTTCAACTCGCTTTCTTCATCGACCGAAATGCCTTCGACCAAACCGTAAAATCGCGTCAAACCGAGAATTTCAAATCCCTGATCCTTAAAATCTTCGTGCCATTCGATGAGATGCGGAAACGCTTGAATGCACGGTCCGCACCAGGTCGCCCAAAAATCGAGAAGAACGACTTTTCCGCGCAGAACGGCAAAGGTTTTCGGCGAGTTCGGCATCCATTTTGCGACCTCGGAAAGCTCGATCGCATTTTCGCCAAGTAATTTATAATGTTTTTCGCGCCGTTTTAGACGCTCTAGGATGGATTCCCGGGAACCCGCTTGCGGAAAATCCTTGGCGACTTTGAGAAGGGCATTTTGATAATATTGCAACGCTTCGGCTTTGCGTCCGGTTTCGATCTTGTATTTTATCTGGTTATCGATGGCGTAATAGTAAAAATTAGGTGAAGAAACAAAAGTCGAGGTTTTCAGCAAATCTTCGAGGGCGGCATCGGCTTTCGGCTGATTTCCGGCTTCGCGGTAAATGTCGAAAACCGCTGCGCCGGCATTGAGCAATTCGTCCAAGCCTTTGGCGCGGGAAATCGATTCCTGAAAAGACGCTTTCGCGGCGCGCAACGCTTCTTCGGCGTGCGGCGCGGCTTTCGCTAAATTTTTTGCATCGCGGTAATTTTTCGCCAGCTCGCTTTCCATTTGTGAACGTTCGCTGACCTTGACGGGATCATTCTTTAAGTATTCGCCAAGAAATTTTTCCGCTTCATCAAATTTTTTTTGACGGGCGAAAATGATGACCAGATAAGAGCGCGAAGTTTGAAGTTTTTCGGCGGAAGGATTTTCCGTCGCAATAAATTTTTGCAGACTTTCCGCCATTCCGTCGATATTTTCGGCAATCCAGTGAAGCATCGCGAGATAATAAAAATCTTCGCCCGCCAAATCTTTGCGGCTCAAAACTGCCGCCGCATATTTTGCCGCAAGCTGTTTTCGTTCGCTGATGGTTTGTTTGTATAACGCATCGCTGAACACGAGTTTTTTCTTTTCAAATTCGGCAAATTTCGTTTTGGCGTAAGTATTCGCTTCGTCGAAAAGTTCTTTGACGGTCGCCTCTTTCGCTTTCGTTTCATCCGTAATTGCCTGATCGGTTGGCGTGTTCGGCACGACCCGACCCGATTGGGAAAAGACGCTGAAGGTCAGTAAAAGTAAGATCGGAACTAAAAACTTACGCATAAAATTAAATCGAGATATTCAAACTCAAATCGTTTGAGCGGGCTTGTTGCGGACGGAAAAATTCGAGATATTCGGAATTTCTATTTGCGGCGAGCTTTTCGGCGATAATTTTCGCCGTCAGCGGTGCGAGCAGAATCCCGTTGCGGTAATGTGCCGTCGCGATAAAAAGATTTTCGGCGTGCGGGAGATTTCCGATGATCGGCAAACCGTTATTCGCAAAAGGTCGCAATCCCGCCCAGTTTTCATATATTTGCAAATTTCCCAGACTCGGCGCAATCTCGATCGCGGCTTCGCGCAAAATTTCGGTGCTGAGATCGTAGATATTCTTATCGAAACCGGCATCTTCGACCGTCGCGCCGATCAAAATTCTGCCGTCGGCGCGCGGCACGAGATAACCGCGCGAACTGTAGATCACCTTTTCAAACAAACGTTTCGCCGTTTGAAACGCGATCATTTGCCCGCGAATCGGTTTTACGACAGGCATTTGCAGATTTTCCGCTTTGATAAACGATGTCCACGCGCCTGTCGCCAAAACTACGTTTTCGGCAAGGAATTTTTCATTTTCGGTTTCCGCGCCGACAACTTTGCCGTTTTCGCTCAAAATATTTTTTATTTCGGCATCTTCACGGATTTCGATGCCGTTCAACTCGGCGTATTTTCGCAAAGCGTGGAGCAATTTGCGGTTTTCGACCTGCCAGTCGTTCGGAAAAAATAAGGATTCGCGCACGTCGGGCGAAACGAAAGGTTCGCTTTTTCGCGTTTCCTGAGCCGAAAGATGTTCAACTTTCAAACCTGCTTTTTTCTGCCATTCGTAACGGTGCAAAAGCTCGGCGGAATCTTTTTCGGTGAAAGACAAAAACAGCGTTCCGTGGCGGTCGAGTTCAATGTCAACGCCGGTTTCCGCAAACAGATTTTCCGCAAACTGCGCGTAAAGACTCAAACTTTCCGTGCAGAAATCAGTGAAAATTCCCGCTTCGCCGGTTTCCGCGTTCGGCGCAAGCATTCCCGCCGCCGCATAGGACGATTCCTGTCCGATTTTTCCGCGTTCGAGAATCGTGATCTGCGTGATGCCGTTTCGGTGAATTTCGCGGGCGATCGACAAACCGATCACGCCGCCGCCAATAATTAAAACTTCTGAATTCATTAAATAACTGCTTCTTTTGTTGTTTTAAGCCTGCCGTCCGTTGTAAATTAATCTTTGATTTTATAATGAAAAAAGCAATCAAAAAAGAACAAAAGGCAAAGGATAAATTAATGAAACATAATATCACGCTTATTCCCGGCGACGGCATCGGTCCCGAAATTATTTCCGAAACGGTCAGAATCATCGAATCGACCGGCGTTGACATCGAATGGGAAACCTTCATCATCGGCGCGCAGGCTTTGGAAAAATTCGGAACGACGATTCCCGAACCGACCATCGAATCGATCAGAAAAAACAGGGTTGCGCTCAAAGGACCTTTGACAACGCCGGTCGGGAAAGGCTTCACTTCCGTAAATGTCGGACTGCGCAAGGCTTTAGACCTTTACGCGAACATTCGCCCGGTGCGTGCGTTGCCGAATGTTCCGTGCCGCTATCCCGAACTCGATCTCATCATCGTTCGTGAAAATACGGAAGATTTATATGCCGGATTGGAGCACGTCGTCGTGCCGGGCGTGGTCGAATCGATCAAGATCATTACCGAAAAGGCTTCGACGCGCATCGCAAAATATGCGTTTGAATATGCCCGATCGCACGGACGCAAAAAGGTTACGGCGATTCACAAAGCCAATATTATGAAACTTTCGGACGGTCTTTTCCTCGAATGTTTCTACAACGTGGCGAAGGATTTTCCCGAACTCGAAGCCGACGACAAGATCGTTGACAATGCCTGTATGCAGCTCGTAATGCGTCCCGAACAGTTTGACGTGATGGTTCTGGAAAATCTTTACGGCGACATCGTTTCCGACCTTTGTGCGGGGCTGATCGGCGGTTTGGGACTTGCGCCGGGGTCGAACATCGGCGAACAAGGCGCGGTGTTTGAAGCGGTTCACGGTTCTGCGCCGGATATTGCCGGACAGGGAATCGCAAATCCGACGGCGATCTTGATGTCGGGCATTATGATGCTTCATCATATCGGCGAAAGCGAGGCGGCGATAAAGATCGAAAACGCGCTGAACGAAGTTTATACCGAAGGCAATATCCGCACGAAGGATTTGGGCGGAACGGCAAAATCGGCGGACTTTGCAAACGCGATCATCGATAAGATCAAAGCGTAAAATTATTCACGGATGAACAAGGAAACGGACGCGTTCGTTTCCTTGTTCATCGGCGGAAAAGTTTTGGTATGTTAGACAAAAGCATCAGGGATAAAAATATTTCGCACGGTGAAATCTTAAAAAAGGTCTGGAGAAATCTCGATCTCGGCGTGATCGACCGCAAGCATCCGTTTCATCTTCCGGTTTTCGGGACGGTTGACGGCGATGCGCCGAGCTTGCGGACGGTCGTGCTTCGCCGTTTTTGGCGGAAGCCCGCACGGATCGCGTTTCATTCGCATCTCGGTTCGCCGAAAGTTTCGCAGATCGAAGCCAATCCGAATGTTTACTGGCTTTTTTACAACTCCGAAGAACGTTTGCAGGTGCGCATCAAAGGGACGGCGAGCATTCATCAAAACGACGAACTGACCGACGAACAATGGCAGGCGACCGAACTTTTTTCGCGGCGTTGCTACATCGGCGAAGCACCGACGCAGGAAAGCAAAAAGCCGACGACGGGTTTGCCTGACGATCTGAACTACCGCAAGCCGACACCCGAAGAATCCGAACACGGCAAGGAAAATTTTGTCGTGGTTGTTTCGACGATCGACGAAATCGATTGTATGGAGTTGGATAGAAGAGGGCATCGGCGTTCGCTGTTTACGTGGAACGCGGAAGGCGAACTGGAAATGAAATGGCTGACTCCGTAAAGTATTGTAAAGTTATCTTTTTTTGTGTATAAAAAGGCGGTTTTGCGACCGCTTTTTCGGTTTACACTGCAACTTTGCGGGTTTTGAAACATTCTAACATCGGCAAATCGAAAAAGTTTTTCGGTTTGCGGCAAGGAGAAAAAATTTTATGAGAGTATTTTTATTAACATTATTGATGACGTTGGTTTTCGGCACGGTCGTTTCGGCACAGGCGCAGAGTTCGCAGCAGTTGACGGTCAAGATCAACAAACAGCAGAAGTTTTCCAAGAGTAAATTGACGGTCAAGGTCGTTTCCGTCGAAGATTCGCGCTGTCCCGAAGACGCTGTTTGCGTTTGGGCGGGTGATGCGAAGGTTGTCATCAAAGTCACGAACAACAAAGGCAAGTCGCAGACGTTTGAACTGCACACGAATCTCGAACCGAAAACGGTCAAATTCGATAATTACGAAATCAAACTCGGCGAAGTTACGCCGTATCCTGCGAATAATGTCCGCATCGACCCGAACGGTTACAGGGCACAGATCATTATCACGAAATTATAGGATTTTCCGCATCGAAAAAGGCGGTTGGCGAACGTGCCAACCGCCTTTTTTTGTCTGCAAACTTCTCTCTGCCGCCCGGTTTTTCTTATACATATTGATTTTTAATATTCGCTCCGCTTACAGTGTTGTCTTAAATTTGCAGTTTTACTTTTGAAAGGTTTCAGTGATAATTGTTTAATATAAACTTAAAAGCGATCCGACTTTATTTAGCAAATTGATCGGGGAATCTTTCGATTTTTCGACGAATCGGGCAATGGTGCCGCTGATCTTCTGCAATGATGAACAATTCGAGCAATGGAAGAGAATACCTGTTTTTTCTTGTCATTCTGGCAGTGATCCTGCTCGTGTGGAGCCTAATCGCGGCGGGTTCGGGTGCGAATCCGACGTTTATTCCGTCGCCGCTGACCGTTTTGAAAGCGGCTTTGCAGGAAATAAAAAGCGGGCGTTTGATCGAAGACATTATCGCTTCGCTGTTTCGCGTTTCGCTCGGCTATTTGCTCGGAGTCGTGACGGCGATTCCGTTCGGGCTGTGGCTCGGTCATCACAAGATTTGGCAGGGCGCGTTTTTGCCATTCGTCAATTTTTTCAGAAATCTTTCACCGCTGACGTGGATTCCGTTTGCGATCCTGTGGTTCGGAATCGGCGATCTGCCCGCGATATTTTTAATCTTTATCACGGTTACATTTCCGCTCGTGCTGGCGACCGTTGCGGCAATTGCGAACATCCCGAAAATCTATTTCCGCGTCGCGCAAGACCATAATTTTACGGCGACGCAAACTCTGTTCAGAGTCACTTTTCCCGCGATCTTGCCCGAATTGGTGACGGCTTTGCGCGTCACGGCGGGCATTTCGTGGATGATCGTCGTGGCGGCGGAAATGATTGCCGGACGCGACGGGCTCGGCTACGCGGTTTGGGATGCGCGGAACGGTTTGCGGATCGATCTGCTGATCGTCGAAATGATCGTGATCGGCATTATCGGAATTATTCTCGACCGCATTTTAACGAGTTTGTCGAAACATCCGAGGATCAGTTGGAGTTATGAAAAATAGTCTGCTTCACTTAAACAACGTGACGCTCGGTTTCGGCGCGACGAAAATCTTTTCCGACCTCAATTTCGAGGTCGAAAAAGGCGAATTCGTCGTCATCATCGGTCCTTCGGGATGCGGCAAAACGACGCTTTTGAATTTATTTTCGCGGTCGCTCAAGGCGGACGGCGGCGAGGTCGTATGCAACGGAAATCTGCGGATGGTTTATCAGCAAAGCAGTCTGTTTCCGTGGCTTACGGTCGCCGAAAATATCGCACTCGGTTTAGGTAAAGACGGCGCGGAAAAAACGGCGGAAATGCTGAAGATCATCGGGCTGACGGACTTTGCCGGGCATTTTCCGCATCAGCTTTCGGGCGGAATGAAACAGCGCGTCGAGCTGGCGCGGGCGTTAGCCGACGAAGCTGACATTCTTTTGCTCGATGAGCCGTTTTCATCGTTGGATTACCTCACCAAACTGAATATTCGCGCCGAACTCGTGCGGATGCTCAAGGAGTTTCCGCGCACGACGATTCTCGTCACGCACGATGTCGAAGAAGCGGCACAACTCGCGGACAGAATCGTGGTTTTTTCGGCAAGACCGACGAGAGTAGTCGAAGAAATCAGGCTTGAATCGAAAACTCCGCGATTTTTGACCGATCCCGAAGTGATCTCGACGGTCAACCGGATTTTCGCATTGATGGGAATTTACAGGGAAAAGGAAACGGGAGAAGAAACTTTATTTAGCCAAACGGCGGTGACTTTATGAACTACGGTTTTCTAAAAAAATGGATACTCGGATTTCTGGTATTTATCGCGGTCGTGAGCGTTTTCCGATTTAAACCGTGGCGGCTTGCCCAAACGGTCGAAACTTCGGCGCAGACGCTCAAGGTCGGATTTTTGCCCGTTACCTGACATCTCACTTGCCCGGTGACGGACTATGCGTCCAGAACCAGCAAGGCGGTTCGGTTCGAATCGCAGAGATTTACGGATTTTCCCACTATTACCGAAGCCATCAAAGGCGGCAAATTGCAGGCGACGTTTATGATCGCGCCTCTGGCGATGAAACTGCGCGAACAGGGCGTTCCCGTCAAAATAGTTTATCTCGGGCACCGTGACGGCTCGACGGTAATGGTGCGCAAAGAAGACAAAAGCAAGGATTTGCGCGATCTGCGCGGTAAAACTTTCGCGATCCCGAGCAAATACAGCAATCAATATCTGGTCATCCGCAAGCTGATGGAAGATCAGGGCGTAATGCCCGACGAGATAAAATTCGTCGAGCTTCCGCCGCCCGATATGCCCGCCGCGCTTGCTTCAAAAGCAATCGATGCGTATTTTGTCGGCGAACCGCACGCCGCGAAAGCCGAGCTTGACGGAACGGGACGCGTTCTGTATCACGCGAAAGATATTTGGAAGGGATTTATTTCCTGCGTTTTGGTCGTCCACGAAAAATTAATCAGGGAAAATCCCGAAATCGTCAAAGATTTAGTGCGCGGAATCGCCGAAAGCGGCGAATGGGCGGAATTTAATCGCGACAAAGCGGCACAGATCGCGGCTCCTTATTTCCGTCAGGATGAAAAACTGGTCAATTACGTTTTGAATCAGCCGCCCGACCGCGTCAGTTACCGAATGCTCACGCCGAAACTCGACGAACTGCAAAAAATTCACGATATGGGAATAAAAACAGGCGTGTTGGAAAATCCCGTGCCCGTTTACGATCTATTTGATAATTCTTTCATTCCGCCCGACATCAAACCTGCCGACATCGAGTGAAAACTTACGGGAAATTTGGTTCGATAATTTTAACCAGAATAAAAAATAATGCGGAGGTGATGCGGATTAACTTACATCACCTCCGCATTATCCGGTTTGCAATAAATTTATTTAATTCGAGAAAATTTTATTGACAAAATAAATCTTTTAAGAGTAACCTTACAATACGAATTTTTTGATTGCATTGCTAACGTCAGTCAGCAAGTATTACAAATACCGAATCTAGAGATTAGATTTGTGGTAATTAAGCATTACTTTTCCGATAAGTTCATTAATAATTTATACGGAGTCGGCTTAATTAATGAAAATTTAAGCCAATTTCTCCCAAAGGATTGTTTCTACACTTTATAGTTTGTGCATTTTTCAAATGACAGTTGTGAAAAATGCCGAAAAAATAACTTAAAGGTATAGACATTCACAGTTTTAATCGTGTAATCCGACTGGGAGGACACGATTTTTTTTTCGCCCTTTTGGAGCAGCCATTTTTCTTTAAAGCAAAATCCGACAAGCAGTTGCAGCTACTTGCCGGATTGATGAAAACGCCTGCGATTGTTGATACACAGGGGAAATCATTCAGTTATATGAATCCTACCTTATTCAGCAATCTAAAGGCAACTATAACCGACAGTTAAGAGTTAAAAGGAAGAGCATTTTTTCGTTTAATTCTTAATTAATAAAAACTTGACGGAAATCTTTCTTTTCCGTGCGGGTTTCCCCCTTCGTTGCTGACATATGAAATCTAAATTACCGACTGTTTTGCGTCGTCTTGCCTTCAGCATTCCGACCGCAGAAACCCGTTTTGAAAAACGCGGTTTTCGGGTTGCCGAGCCTGACGTTGTCGATCATCTGGAAAAAGTAGGAGCGAACTTTCTGGAAGGCTATCATTCCGCGTTGTTTGCAGATGATCTGCCCGATCTGGAGAGCAAACTCGAAAATACGGAGAAAGTCTATCGCGGATTTGCGTTCGAGGGCGCGGCAATGTCGCTGACTTTGCTCGACCGTTTGTCGGCTCTGAAAAAAGACCGCGTGGCGGAGTTTTTAGAGGGCGAAGCCGACAAGCATATCTATATGGTTCACGTCGGTGCGGGTTGGGCTTTGGCGCGTTTGTGGTGGACGCGCCGCCGCATCGTGCAGAGCATTTCCAAATTGGATTCACTGCTCAAATGGCTGGCGATCGACGGTTTCGGTTTTCACGAAGGCTATTTTTATCCGCGCCGTTATTATCATTCGGAAATCTCGTTAAACTGGCTTCCCGCTTATGCCGGGCGCGCTTTTGCCCAAGGATTAGGGCGAAGTCTGTGGTTTGTCGAAGGCGCAAGCGTCGAGCATATTTCGCAGACGATCTTACGGATGCCCGAACAAATGCGGGCGGATTTGTGGAGCGGGATCGGGTTGGCTTGCGGCTACGCGGGCGGTGTCGAAACCGAAGCGTTGGAGGGATTGAAAAGTCTTTCACGGTCTTATCTTCCGTTCGTCGCGCAGGGCGTGGCTTTTGCCGCGAAAACCAGGCTTCGAGCCGAAAATGCGACGGTGCACACGGGAAACGCCTGCCGCATAATCTGCGGACTTTCAATCGAAGATGCGGCTTTTTTAACGGATGTAACGCTCAAAAATCTTCCCCTGACAGAAGATTTGAAAACGCCGAAATATGAGATTTGGCGGCAACGAATTCAACAGGAATTTTCCCCGGAGGTGATTTATATATGAAGAAAAAACAAAACTTTTTAGAGCGGAATGCGGTTCGTCTGGCGGCTGTGACGGTAATTATAGGTCTTTTCCTGATGGCGCGGCAACCGTCTATTTCGACGGCGGAGCGCAACGAGTTAGCCGGACAATTCAGTTTTCAGGAATTTTTACTGCCGGAAGAAAACGTTCCTCTAACACGCACGATCAGAGAGGTCGCGCCGAGCCTGAAACATATTGCCGGATGGATTTCGTCGGTCGGCGCGGGCGTTGCTCTGAACGATCTGGACAATGACGGATTGCCGAACGACATTTGCAAGATCGATCCGCGAACCGATAATGTGATGATCGCTCCGGCTCCGACGACGGGCGAACGCTTCAAGCCTTTCACGCTCAACGCGGGAAACCTTTTCGATCATAAAACGATGGCTCCGACGGGCTGTCTTCCGAACGATTACAACGAAGACGGTTTGACGGACATTCTGGTTTATTACTGGGGACGCACACCGCTTATGTATCTCGCCAAAACGCAAAGTCCGGCGGCTGAAAATTATATCGTGCAGGAAATCGTTCCGTCCGGCGAACGCTGGTTTTCGGGTGCGGCGACCGTTGCCGATCTCGACGGCGACAGTCATCCCGACATCGTTATCGGTAATTATTTTCAGGACGGCGCGGAAATTCTGGACGTGAATACGACTAATCGTCAATCGATGCAACATTCGATGAGCCGCGCTTTGAATGGCGGGCAGAGCCGGATTCTGCGCTGGACTGGGGCGGCAAAAGATTCGGTCAGTTACCAGGTTGTCGAAGATTACGTCGAGGCGGCTACGCCCGAAGAAAAACGCGATTTAAAACACGGCTGGGCACTGGCGATCGCGGCTTGCGATCTTGACGGCGATCTGTTGCCTGAGTTGTATTTTGCCAACGATTTCGGCACTGACCACCTTTTATACAATCGCTCAAAACCCGGCGAAATCCGCTTCACGTCCGTCGTCGGCAAAAAAGGCTTTACCACACCGAATTCAAAGATTGTCGGACGCGACAGTTTTAAGGGAATGGGCGTTGATTTTGCCGATGTCAATCACGACGGCAGATTCGACTTTTTCGTGAGCAACATTGCCGACGAATATGCTCTGGAAGAAAGTCACCTGCTTTTTTTGAACGACGGAAGTCCCGAAAAACTGAAAAACGGGATTGCCCCGTTTAGCGATCACGGCGAAGATTTCGGCGTTTCGCGAAGCAGTTGGGGTTGGGACACAAAGATCGTTGATTTTAATAACGACGGTGAAAACGAGATCGTGCAGGCGGTCGGTTTTCTGAAGGGAGAAACGAATCGGTGGGCGGAACTTCACGAAGTTGCGATGGGCAATGACCAATTGTTAAGCAATCCGAACAATTGGCATCGTTTGGAAGTGGGCGACGATCTGAGCGGTCACGATCACAATCCGTTCTACGCCCGCGCCAAAGACGGACGTTTTTACGATATTTCGGGAGAACTGAAGATCAATCGGCAACAGGTTTCGAGAGGAATCGCGGCGGCGGATGTGAACGGCGACGGGAAAATCGATTTTGCCGTTGCCAATCAGTGGGATTCTTCGTTCTTCTATCTCAATCAATCGCGTGAATCGAACAGTTTTCTGGGGCTACGGCTTCGCTTACCGATCGAAAACACAAATCTGAGCCGTCCGGCGATCGGAGCGTATGTTTCCGTGAAAATGCCGAACGGACAATCGCAGGTCAGCTTTGTTGACGGCGGAAACGGTCACGCTGGACGCAGAAGCCCTGATGTGCAGTTCGGTTTGGGACAGTTTGCGCCGGACGCGAATCTGGCGGTCGAGGTGCGGTGGCGCGATGAAAAAGGGCAATTGCGCCAACAGGAATTTAATCTGAAAGCAGGCTGGCACACGATCCTGCTCGGAAAAGTTTAAGGGAATAAAGAGGGTCAAGAATATGGAAAACAAATCAGAAATAAATATACAAAGGGATGAAGCAGTTCAACGGCGAATCGGCGGTCTGCGCCGTTTCGGGATCGCGATCACGGTGCTGAATTTGCTCGGGCATTTCGTCTTCGGATTCGAGCAATCCTATGCACAGCCTGTGGTCGCTTTGATGACGGCTTACAGTTTGGAGATTTTTCTCGAAATAATCGCGGCAAAAACGGCAGACCGTCCTTATAAATTCAGCGGCGGACTGATGAATTTGATCGATTTCCTCCTGCCGGGACACATTACGGCGTTAGCCGTTTCGATGCTGACATACGCCAACGACCGGCTCTGGGTCGTTTGTTTTGCCACTTCCGTCGCGCTTGCTTCCAAAGCTCTTTTTCAGGTTTCCGTCGGCAAAGGTCGCAGACATTTTCTGAATCCTTCAAATTTCGGAATTACCGTGACCTTATTGCTGTTTAGCTGGGTCGGAATCTCGCCGCCCTATCAGTTTACGGAAAATCTCGACCGTTACGGCGATTGGATATTTCCCGCTATTATCATCTGCACCGGAACACTTCTCAATTTTCTTTTTACCAAACGTCTGCCTTTGATCGCCGCGTGGTTAAGTGGATTTGCGATTCAGGCGTTTGCACGGCATTTCATTTTCGATGCCCAGCTTACCGCCGCTTTGCTCCCGATGACGGGCGTTGCGTTCATTCTCTATACATTTTATATGGTGACCGATCCTGCCACTACGCCTGAAAGCACGAGCGGACAATTGATCTTCGGATTCGGAAACGCCTTTATTTACGGAATGCTAATGGTTTCGCACATCGTTTTCGGGCTGTTTTTTGCGTTGACGATAAATTGCATCATTCGCGGAGCGATTCTTTTTGCGGAATCACGTTTGGCTAACCGCGTTACTGTCGAGAAGCCCGAAAAAGTTTCAGGCATCGAGGTCGCGCCCGTTTGATTTTGTTTCTTAAAGTTTGAGTTCGGTTCGTAGTTTATACGGGCGAACCGAACTGACTAATTGATTTGAAGAGGTTAAATATGGTTGAGTCAATCGCAGTTGTTGGAATGTCTTGTCTCTATCCCGATGCGCGCACGCCGTCGGAGCTTTGGGAAAATGTTCTTTCGCAAAGACGTGCTTTTCGCCGGATGCCGGCGGAAAGGCTTCGTCTGGAAGATTATTTCTCCGACGACCGAAACGCGCCTGATACGATCTATTCAACTCAAGCGGCGGTGATCGAGGGATTTGAGTTTGACCGCGTGAAATTCAAGATTTCGGGCAGTAGTTTTCGTTCGGCTGATCTGACGCACTGGCTGGCACTCGATACGGCGGCGAAAGCCTTTGAAGATGCAGGTTTCGCCGAAGTTCTGCCGAAGGAAACGACGGGCGTTTTTCTCGGCAATACGCTGACGGGAGAATTTTCGAGAGCGGCATTGATGCGTCTGCGTTATCCGTTCGTGCGCCGGATGGTCGAGTCGGTTCTGCGCGAACAAAATGCGTGTGCCGAAGAAATTCCGAATATTCTGGCAAGACTCGAAGATGTTTACAAAGAACCTTTTCCGCCGATCACCGAAGAATCGCTCGCGGGAGGTTTATCAAATACCATCGCGGGACGAATCTGTAATTATTTCGATCTGAAAGGCGGCGGTTTTTCCATCGACGGCGCGTGCTCGTCCTCGCTTTTAGCCGTTTCAAATGCCTGCTCGTCTCTGGTGACAGGCGATCTGGACGTAGCGTTGGCGGGCGGAGTCGATCTGAGCCTCGATCCGTTCGAGCTAATCGGTTTTGCCAAGACGGGCGCGTTGGCGACCGATGAAATGCGGGTTTACGATGCCCGCTCGAACGGTTTTTTCCCGGGCGAAGGTTGCGGTTTCGTGCTGTTGATGCGTGAAAAAGACGCGCTTCGCGAAGGCAGAAAGATTTACGCCGTAATCAAAGGCTGGGGAATCTCCTCGGACGGCAGCGGCGGCATCACGCGCCCGACCGTCGAAGGTCAGATGCTTGCGATGCAGAGGGCTTACCGCCGCGCGGGAATCGACCCCGAAAGCATCGCGTATTTTGAAGGTCACGGAACGGGAACGACGGTTGGCGACACGACCGAACTAAGGGCTTTGGCGGGAATTCGTCAAAATGCCGAACAGTTTGCAGTTATCAGTTCGATAAAACCTCTGATCGGTCACACCAAAGCGGCGGCGGGTGTTGCCGGATTGATAAAAGCTCTGATGGCTTTGAAAAGCGAGATTTTGCCGCCGACGACAAACTGCGAAATGCCGCACGGCGAGATCGGTAACTCTTTCCGCACTTTGAGAGCCGCCGAACTTTGGAACAATAAACTGCCGCTTCGCGCCGCCGTCAGTTCGATGGGCTTCGGCGGCATAAATACGCACATCGTTTTGGAAAGAGAGCGTGAATTTCCGCGAACGAAACTCACGCACAAGGAAAAGATGCTTTGTTCGACGGCGCAGGACGCGGAAATTTTCCTTTTGAACGCACAAAATCGCGCCGAACTTTTGCAGAAATTAAATCATCTCGCGAGTTTCGCAGGTAGACTTTCATTTGCCGAACTCGGCGATCTGGCGGCGCATCTGGCACGTAACGCCGAACGCGGAAGGTTTCGTTGCGCGCTCGTCGCTTCCAAACCCGCCGAACTCCAAAGTATTCTTCAAAATCTGATCGAAAGGATCGAAGCGGAAGCGGTGCAAGTTATCGAAAGCAACGTCTATTTCGGAATTGCCGAAAAAACGCCGCGCATCGGATTTCTGTTTTCGGGACAAGGTTCGCCGATCAATGCGGACGGCGGATCGTGGTTGAGAAGGTTTGAATCCGTCCGTGAAATTTATTCCAAAGCCGCTTTCAAAGACAAAGGCGATACGGTGCAAACTCATATCGTTCAGCCTGCCATCGTGACCGCTTCCGTCTGCGCTTTGCGGATTTTGGACAAGCTCGACATCACGGCGCAAGTCGGTATCGGACATAGTTTGGGCGAGCTGACGGCTTTGCATTGGGCGGGCGTTTTCGATGAGGAAACGCTGATCGGCATTGCTGAAATTCGCGGTCGGGCGATGACCGAAACCTGTGCGACGAACGGTGCAATGTTGAGCGTTGCGGCTGACAGGGAAACAGTCGAATCTTTGCTAAAGGATCACGAAAATATTGTCATCGCGGGTTTGAACGCGCCGCGTCAAACGGTCGTTTCGGGCGAAGCCGAAGCTATCGGAAGATTTCAAAATCATTTAAAAAGTAAAAATATCGCCGCCGTTAAACTGCCTGTTTCACACGCTTTTCATTCGCCTTTGCTGGCAAAATCTGCCGAGGTGATGGCTGAAAAACTTCAGGATGAACATTTTCAGCCGCTTCAAAATTCGGTCATTTCGACCGTCACGGGCGAAAAACTTGATGGTCGCGAAAATTTGCACGAACTGCTCTGCAAACAGATAACGAGTCCCGTTTTATTTACCGAAGCAATCGAAAAAGCCGAAAAAAGCGGGATCGATCTGTGGGTTGAAGTCGGAACGGGCAAGATTTTATGCGGATTGGTCGAACAGATCAGCGGAAAACCTGCGATTGCGGTCGAATCTGCGAGTCAGAGTTTGCGCGGGCTTTTGCAAACCGTCGGCGCGGCTTACGTGCTCGGTCAGGAAATAAATCAGGAGGCGATCTTTGCCGAACGATTTACCAAACCTTTTAATCTCGACTGGAAGCCGAAATTTTTCGTCAATCCGTGCGAGCTTGCGCCTTTGCCCGAAACAACTTCGATTCCCGTTTTAAAGATCGAAAAACCGAAACCGGTTGAAACGGTTCAAATCATAGAAGAAACAACGCTTACGACACAAGATTTGATTATCAAACTGACTGCCGACCGCGCCGAACTCCCGCTCGAAGCCGTTCACATCGGAAGCCGAATGTTAAGCGATCTGCATCTAAATTCGATCACGGTCGGGCAGATCGTGACCTCAGCCGCCAAACTGATCGGCGCGCCGCCGCCGCTCGTGCCGACCGCTTTTGCCGACGCGACCGTGACCGAGATTTCCGAAGCCCTGGAACAATTGAAGGAAAGCGGAAATGACGGGAATCCTGCCGAAAATACGGACTTGATGAGCGGAATCGACACCTGGGTTCGTCCGTTCAAGACGGAATTTATCGAACGGAATTTGCCCGGAAATGAAATTACGGCTGGCATTGGCGATTGGCAAATAATCGCTCCGGCGGATTATCCTTTGACGGGAAAAATCCACGAAAACTTTCGGAGTTTTAACGGTTCGGGCGTGATCGTCTGTGTTCGTTCCGCGTCTGATTCCGCGCTTCTGCTCGAGGGCGCGAAAAAAGCTATCCAAGACAAGAAGAAAAAATTCGTTATCGTTCAGCACGAAAAAAGTTTCTCCGGGTTTGCCCGAAGTTTTACTCTCGAACATCCCGAAATTTCGATTCGGGTCGTAACTTTACCCGTGCGGGAAGAGTTGATCGGGAAACTATTGAATGAAGTCGCAAATGAAAGCGGAAATTATACGGAAGCAAGCTATGACGAGCACGGAAAACGCTTTATTCCAATAGTCCGACCGCTTGAAATCAATGCCGAAAAATCAGAACAAGGCAAAAAACTACTGACTGCCGACGATGTTTTAATCGTGACGGGCGGCGCAAAAGGAATTACCGCCGAATGTGTTTTGGCATTAGCACGGCAAACGGGCGTGAAGCTCGCTCTGCTCGGAACTTCCGATGCCGAAGCTGACGGCGAAGTTAGAAATAATCTGGAGCGTTTCCTCGTTTCGGGCATCGCTCACGAATATTATGCGGTCGATGTGACCGATGCGGAAGCCGTTCGCGCGGTTGTCGGAAAAGCCGCCGAAAAGCTCGGCAAAATTACGGCGATTCTGCACGCGGCGGCGAAAAACGAGCCGAAACTGATCGCTTTGTCGGATGAAGCGAAACTGCGGAAAACTATTGCCGTAAAGCTCGACGGCGCGAAAAACCTGACGGCGGTGATTCCTGCCGAACAGCTAAAACTTTTCGTCACGTTCGGTTCGATCATTGCGCGGACAGGGTTGGCGGGCGAGAGTGATTACGGTTTGGCAAACGAACTTTTATCGCAATTTACCGAAGAATTTCAAAGCGCGAATCCGCATTGCCGCTGTGTCGCTTTCGAGTGGTCGGTATGGGCTGGGATCGGAATGGGAACGCGCATCGCGGATTTGGATTCGCTGATTCGTCAGGGAATTTCACCGATTCCGTCAGACAAAGGCATCAGGATGTTTCTGCAATTGCTGGAAACGGAAAATCTGCCGACATCTTTTGTCGTGATGAGCCGTTTCCGCGATGTTCCCGCGTTCAACATTCAGCGACCCGAACTGCCGTTTCAGCGTTTTCTGGAACAGCCGAAGATTTATTTCCCGAAAACCGAATTGATCGTCGACGTTGAACTTTCGACCACCAACGATCTTTATCTGGCAGATCACGAGGTCGGCGGGGAAAAACTTTTTCCGGCGGTTTTAGGGTTGGAGGCGATGTCGCAGGTATCTTCGGCTTTGCTCGAAACCGAAAAGATGCCTGTTTTTAAGAACGTGAGTTTTTCGCGCCCGATCGTTGTAGCTGAAAGTAAACCGCTGAAGATCAGGATTCTGGCGATCGCTCTTGATGCGGAAACGGTCGAAGTTTCGATCCGCAGTGCGGAAACGGATTTTCAGATCGATCATTTTCACGGAATTTGCAGTTTTGCGGTGGCGAAACAAACGTCTGATTACAAACTTAACGGTCACGCCGATTCGCAGGTTGAGATCGATCCGCAGAAAGACCTTTACGGCAAAATCCTGTTTCATCGCGGGCGTTTCCGCCGGTTGAACAATTACAAATATCTCAAATCGAAAGAATGTCTGGCGGAAATTTCATTTGATGAGAATAGCCGTTGGTTCAGCCAGTATTTGCCGAAAAAAGTTTTGCTCGGCGATCCGGCAATGCGCGATACGGCGATTCACGCCATTCAAGCCTGCATTCCGCACGCGACTCTTTTGCCGATCAACGTCGCAAATATCAGCGTTTTGGAAAGTTCGTCCGCGCAACCGCGTCTGGTTCACGCCGAAGAGCGTTCGCAGGACGGAAATATTTTCACATACGATCTGCAAATTCTCGATCTGCAAGGAAAGATTCTTGAAACCTGGGAAGGTTTGCGGCTTCAACTCGTGAGCGGTTCGGGCTTTAAAGATGCCTGGGTCGAACCGCTTCTGGCGGTTTACCTGGAAAGGAAAATTGCGGAGATTTTAGAACGCAACGATATTTCCGTTGCGCTCGAACGGGAAGTTATCCTGCCGCGCCGCGAGCGAAGTTTGAGAGCGATGCAAGCGGCTCTCGGCGGAAAATCCGAGATCGTTTATCGAAGCGACGGAAAGCCCGAAACCCCGAACGGCGAATTTGTTTCGGCTTCGCATACCGATTTCCTGACGCTGGCGGTGACGGGGAAAAAAGTCGTGACCTGCGATATTGAAACGGTCGTCGGGCGCGACGCGGAAGTTTGGGCGGATTTACTCGGCGCAGAAGGAATGAAGCTTGCCAAAACCGTGTCTGCCGAAGCCTCGGAAGATTTTCATACTTCGGCAACCAGAGTTTGGACGGCAAAGGAATGTTTGCAGAAAGCCGTTGCCGGTTTTCACGAAACACCCGTTTTTTCAAAGAAAACGGATGACGGCTGGATAACGTTCGAGTATCAGAATTTTCGGCTGACCTCATATTCGGCGAGTGTGCGGAATATTGAAGCGGGAACGGTTTGCACTTTTTTGGCGGAGAAAGTATGAACAGCTATGAATACAAACACATCGTCGGTTTTGAAGAAACCAATCTCGTCGGCAACGTTTACTATGCAAACTTTGTCCGCTGGCAGGGCAGATGCCGCGAGATGTTTCTGCGGGAAAAAGCCGCCGATGTTGTAGATTTGTTCAAGGATGGTTTCGCAATGGTCACGACGCGCGTTTCGTGTGAATATTTCAATGAACTCAACGCTTTTGACGAAGTGACGATTCGGATGAAACTCGGTGAGATCAGGCAGAATCGCGTGGCGATGATCTTTGAATATTGGCGCGATGACGAAATGGTGGCGCGCGGAGAACAGGAAATCGCCTGTATGCAGCGCGAAGGTGATTCGATAGTTTCAACCAATATACCGCAGAGTTTGCGCGCCGCGCTTCAGAATTATTGAGGTTAAATATGAAAAATATCTATAGTTCACAATGCCGTGAGGATACGTTCGTTGACCGGAAAAAAGCGGTTGAAAGAGTGATTACGAACATCAGCCGAAATCTGAACGAGCCTATCAATATGGATGAAATGGCGAAGATCGCGTATCTCAGTCCGTTTCATTTTAACCGCATATTTCACGATGTAACGGGCTTGCCGCCGTCGCAATTTTTGTATGCAATGCGGCTTCAGGAAGCGAAACGGCTTTTGCTGACGACAAAGATGAACGTGACGGACATCTGTTTTGAGGTCGGCTATAACAGCCTCGGAACCTTTACGCGAAGATTTACGGAATTGGTCGGTTTGCCGCCGACCGAACTGCGCCGTTTTGCAAGTGAGATTTGCAAATTCGATTGGGAAGGACTCTATCGCGAAGGTTGGAAGGAAGCCGTCCCGGATTCTTTTATCAGCGGGGAACTGCGCGCGCCCGAAAATTTTGAAGGTTTAATTTTTATCGGTCTTTTTGAAAAGATGATTCCGCAATCGAGTCCGGTCAGCGGAACTCTGGTGACGCGGGCGTGTCAATACAAGATCAATGCGGTTCCCGACGGAACTTATTATCTGCTCGTCGCCGCTTTGCCGCGTTCGGTCGAACCGCTCGATTATTTATTGATGGATTTGTCAAAACTTCTCGTCGGAGTCGGGAAAACGCCCGTCATTGTCAAAAAAGATAAGGTCAAAGGCGATCTGAACATTACCATTCGCCCGTTGCGTCTGACCGATCCGCCGATTCTGACAGTGCTTCCATTTTTACTGATCGAAGGTTTGAAACAAATCACATCGGACAAATAAAAAAAGAGTATTCGATCGAATACTCTTTTTTTTGTTCGGTAAATATTTAAGCTTAACGGCATCCGAAAGGAATAACTCCGTGTCTTGCCAACAATGCCAATTCCGATAACGGGAAAGGGCAAAAACGTCCGTTGTTCCATCCCCAGGAACCGTTTCCTTTGAGTCTGACACCGCAACTTGCGGTCGGCGCGGCGGCATCCGTCGTGGTCGGTAATTGCGTGGTCGGGGTTTGCTGTTTCGGATCGACAGGAACGGGTTCGACCTGACAAGCCGCCGCCATCACTTCATCGGTTTCCGTGCCGATTCCTTTACTGATGCGGTCTCTCGAAATGCGAGCCTGTTCCTGCAGGAATTTCTGAACGAACGGCGAGCCGAAATCGAGATTTCTGACTTCTCTTCCTTTTTCGATCGGTCCGAGTCCTGAAACCAATACGAAACTGAATTTCGGGATAATGTCCAGCGTCGAATCAAAGCCTCCACCCGAAGCGTTTCCGCTGATCGTCATACTTCCGACTGATGCCTGCGTCGGTGATGTCGTAACATAAACATCCCATTGCTGACTGCTTCCGTCGTCGTATCTGACCGTGATCGGTGCGACGCTTTTCAGGCGCAATTCACCGACGACTAACGGCGTAGTTCCGCTTCCGGTCGCAAGACTGACGGCTTTGGTGCGCGAAATTTTCGTATCGTGTCTGTTTCCGCTCGACGGGTCGCCGACGAAATTGACGGTTCCGTTGTAGGCTTGCGAACCTGCGCCGAAATATCCTGCGGGCAGAGCAAGCGTGTCATACGTGCTCGTCGAATCCGTGATCCAGAGATCGTCTCCTGCCGGAACGGTCTGTGCGTTTGCGAACGCGGCTAACGACAAAACGATCAACGCCAATACCAATAAATTATTTTTCCTCATTTTTTTCTTCATTCCTCCGTTTGTTGTTGATTTTGAAAAAGATTTTTGAATTTTTCAGTTACGTGATTCATTAAACAGCAGATTTGAAGATGATGCTTCTCCGATTTTGCTAAGTTGAGAAATCTTTTTTGAAGGGATGAAAAAACCGTTTCCTTTTCCTGAATTTGAGCCGTTGGGTATGACGGGACAGGAAGATTTTCGCACGAATATCAAACGGGTTTGCAGAAATGCAACTTTAAGAAACTACAAAAAAAGCCTGAGGTATGCTCAGGCTTTGATATTGCAATTCAACAATTATCAGGAAACAACTTAATTCACTTCAATTATTTGTGATGACTCTTTAAGGATTTTTTCCGCATCTTTAGGAGATATAGTTGTATTAGGAGCCATCCTAAAGGAAGCGGATCGCACGGCTATCGCAACAAAACGTGCGTTCGGCATCGAACAACTAATATCATCTTGCCGCCATTTATCCGGAACGCCATTTTTTTTAGATGCAAGCTGGAGCTTTAATCTAATCACATACCATGCGTTTGGTGTCATATGGTTGTCGGTCGCTTTTGAACAAATTCCATCCATGTAAGTTCGCTCCCACGGGACGGTTGCACAGCTTCCGGCACCGTAAGGACCGTTCCAGATTCCTGAACCCGGACTCGTCCACCATCCGCGCAAAGCATGCTCATTGCGACTTTTGGCGAGATCGGTCCAAACAACATTCGGTGAACTCGGAGCAGAGTTCACGACATTGAAATCTGCCGATGTCGGAATTAGCCCCAAAGGGGTTGCAACTTTTCGCATTTCGGCGACAAGCAAAACCGAGTTGGCAGTCCATCCCGCCGGAGCATAAGTGCCCGCGTATGGAGCATAAGCTTTCATTTGCGTATCCATTGCCGCGTCAGGTAAAAATTCTACTCCGTAGGTTTGCGTAATATTTTTGCCCGGTAATTGATGAACTCGAAAATATTTGCCGAAACTTTCCTCCCAAATCTTCGGACAACAGGCTCTAATGCCTTTTCCTTCTTGTTGCATCTCAATCGGCGACAATTTGCTTTTTTCAACTGCTCGTTCGCCGCCTTGTCCGTAAATTATGTTTCCAAAACACAAAAATGCGGTAATCGTTAAAAATAATATTAATGTTGATCTCATTTTATTTCTCCTAAATTTTGTCATTTGAAAGCTACAAATACCGTGCTTTGTTTATATGTGCGGTTTCGTTTGAAAACGTAACGGTCGGCAATAAAAAAATATTCAGACAGGTTTTCAACCTAAAATTTAAGTCTGCTTTCCTTGCTGAATGAATACTCATTCATTTATAATCTTTTCATCTTAAATTTCGCTGGAATCTGTTGAAAAGAGGAAAAAATCAAAATGTTACAAATCGGAAAAGCCGCCGTTTTAGGCGCAGGAACTATGGGAGCGGCGATTGCCGCACATCTTTCAAATGCGGGCATCCCGACGCTGCTGCTCGACATTGCGCCGCCGGATGCGGAAGACAATAAGGCTTCGCGCGATAAGATCGTGAAATCTTTGTTTGAAGCGGCGAAGAAGTTGAAGCCCGCGCCGTTTATGTTGAAAGACAATGCGAGCCTGATCGAAACGGGCAATTTTACGGACGACATCGGCAAATTGAAGGATTGCGATTTTGTGATCGAAGCGGTCGTCGAAAGATTGGACATCAAACATAAGCTCTTTGCCGAGGTCGAAAAACACCGCAAAGCGGGTTCGGTGATCGCATCGAACACGAGCGGAATTCCGATCGAGAAAATCGCCGAGCCTTTTTCGGAAGATTTCAAGAAACATTTTGTCGGCGTGCATTTCTTTAATCCGCCGCGTTATATGAAATTGGTCGAAGTTATTTCAACACCCGACACGAATGCGGAAATTGCGAAGGCAACGGGCGAATTTCTCGACGTGCGTTTGGGCAAAGGCGTTGTTCCGGCGAAAGATCGTCCAAATTTTATCGCCAACCGCATCGGCGTTTTCGGGATGATGGCGACGATTCACGAAATGATCGCGATGGGCTTAACGCCGACCGAAGTTGACCAGATCACGGGCAAGGCAATCGGACACGCTTCGTCGGCGACGTTCAGAACATCCGATCTCGTCGGTTTGGACGTGACGGCGCATGTCACGAACAATCTTTATCCCGCAGTTCCCGAAGACGAAGACCGCGACGTTTTCAAGCTTCCCGAAATGATTCAGACTTTACTCGACAGGAAGATTTTGGGCGATAAGACGGACGGCGGTTTCTTTAAGAAATCGAAGGATGAAACGGGCAAGCGCGTCATTTTAGAACTCGACCTGAATACTTTTGAATACAAACCGCAGACGAAAACGAAATTTCCGAGTCTGGACGCGGCAAAGGGAATCGAAGATTTGCCGAAACGCGTGAAAAAATTGGTTTGGGGCGATGATAAGGTCGGCGAATTTTTGTGGAAAACGACGACGCGCGTTTCGCGTTATGCGGCGAATCGCATTCCCGAAATCGCCGACACGATCGTTGAGATCGACAACGCGATCAAATGGGGATTCGGCTGGGAAATCGGTGTGTTTGAAGCGTGGGACGCAATCGGCGTGCGCGAATCGGTCGAACGGATGAAAGCGGAAGGGCAAAGCATTCCCGAAAACGTTCAGAAAATGCTCGATGCGGGCGCGGAAACTTTCTATAAATACGAAAACGGCACGAAATCCTTTTACGATCTGGTGAGCGGCGGTTACAAGGAAATTCCCGACAAAGCGGGTGTGATCGTGCTGAAATCGGTCAAGGACAGAAGCGGCGTTATCAAGAAAAATGCGGGTGCATCTCTTGTTGACATCGGCGACGGCGTGGCTTGTCTGGAATTTCATTCAAAGATGAATTCCATCGGCGGCGACACCGTGCAGATGATAAATTTTGCAATTGACGAAGTTGCGAAAAATCACGTCGGTCTGGTCGTCGGAAATCAGGGCGGAAATTTCTCGGCGGGCGCGAACATTATGCTCCTGTTGCTGGCGGCGCAGGAAGAAGAGTGGGACGACATCAATATTATGATCCGCCAGTTCCAGAATGCCGTGATGCGTCTGCGTTATTCGCCGAAACCCGTCGTGACCGCGCCTTACGGCTTAACGCTCGGCGGCGGTTGTGAAGTTTCGATGCACGGCGATAAAACCCGTGCGGCGGGCGAAACTTATATGGGCTTGGTCGAAGTCGGAGTCGGTTTGATTCCGGCTGGCGGCGGGACGAAGGAATTGACGCTTCGCGCGATGGATGCCGCAAAACGCACGCCCGATGCCGATCCGCTCGCATTTTTGAAGAAGGTTTTTGAGATGATCGGAATGGCAAAGGTGGCAACTTCGGCGCAGGAAGCGCAAAGTTGGGGCTTGCTTCGCCAGTCGGATGCGGTTTCGATGAACGGCGACCGTCTGATCGCGGATGCGAAACAGGAAGTTTTGAATCTATCTTCAGCCGGTTATGTTCAACCGGTTGAAAGAACCGACATTCTCGCAATGGGCGAAGCCGGACAAGCGGCGATCAAGCTTGCTCTTCACACGATGAAGCAAGGCGGATTCATTTCCGAACACGATCAGCTTATCGGTAAAAAAGTGGCGAAGGTCATCTGCGGCGGCGATCTTAATCATCAAACAACCGTTTCCGAACAATATCTGCTCGACCTCGAACGCGAAGCATTTCTGAGTTTGTGCGGCGAACGCAAAACGCAGGAACGCATCGCGGCGATGCTCAAAACGGGTAAACCTTTGAGAAACTAGGAAAATATTAGCCCACGAAACACACGAAAAAAACGAAAAGAAGAAAAATTTATTTGCACTTTTCGTATCTTTCGTGTATTTCGTGGGCTAAAATAAAAAAATGAACGAAATAATTTCCGAACTCGAACGAATTTCAGAAGATGTCCGCAAAAACTTCGGCGGTTTTTCGGCGGAACAAATTAATTGGCGCGTCGATGCGGACAGTTGGAGCGTCGGACAATGTTTCGATCATCTAATTAAATCGAACGAACTGCTTTTCGATGAATTCGACAAAGTTGCGCGCGGCGATCGAAAAAATTCCTTCTGGGAAAATTGGTCGCCGCTTTCGTCTTTAGGCGGAAATTTATTGATAAATTCGCTCAAAAAAGACGAACGGAAAATTAAAGCCCCGACGCAGAAGATTGTTCCGCCGAGCGAGATCGAGGCGGGAATTATCGAAAAATTCACCGCGCATCAAGATGAACTTATCGGAAAGATTAAGAAGTGCGAAAAAGCCGATCCGCAAAAAACGATCATTACTTCGCCGTTCATTAAATTGATGACCTACAAATTCGGCGACGGGCTGAAAATTATCGTCGAACACGAAAAACGCCATTTTCGGCAAGCGGAAAGAGTGACGCAAGCCGAAAATTTTCCGAAGTGAAAAGAAAGAGATTTGCCTACGAAAGGAACGAAAGAAACGAAAAATAAAGCAAAAATTTTTATTCTTTTTTTCGTTCTTTTCGTTTCTTTCGCAGGCAAAAAAATAAAAAATTATGGCACCTGCAACAGAACAGAAAATTACGGTCGAACGGCGCGGACACGTTCTTTTGATCGGGTTGAATCGTTCCGCAAAACGCAATGCTTTCGACGTTGAAATGCTCGAACAGCTTGCGGCGGCTTACACCGAACTCGAAAATAACGACGAAATCCGTTGCGGCATTCTTTGGGCGGAAGGCGAAATGTTTACGGCGGGACTGGATTTGGCGAACGTTGCACCGAAAGTTATGGAAAGCAACGGCGGTTTGAAGTTTGCGGCGGATTCGGTCGATCCGCTCAATCTTTACAGCCAACGGACGAAACCGCTCGTCGTGGCGGTGCAGGGAAAATGTCTGACGATCGGCATCGAACTGATTTTGGCGGCTGATATTTGCATCGCGTCGGAAAATGCGACGTTTGCGCAAATCGAAATTAAGCGCGGAATTTTCCCGTTCGGCGGCGCGACTTTGCGTTTTCCCGAACGTTCGGGTTGGGGAAATGCGATGCGTTGGCTTCTGACGGGCGACGAGTTTGACGCGAACGAAGCATATCGAATCGGGCTTGTGCAGGAAATCGCAGAACACGGAAAACACGTTGAAAAAGCCGTCGAAATTGCCGAACGCATTGCAAAACAAGCACCGCTCGGCGTTCGCGCAACGATCAAATCGTCGAAAATGGTGCAGACGCACGGCTTTGAGAAAGCGAAGGAACATTTAACGCCGCAGATTCTCGAACTTTTCAATTCCGAAGACGCAAAAGAAGGCGTTCAGTCGTTTATCGAAAGAAGAGAAGGAAACTTCAAAGGAAAATGAAAAACGGAAAGCGGAAAGTGGAAAATTAAGAAGAAATTTTTTTTCTATTTTCCATTTTTCGCTTTCCGCTTTAGTCTTTATGCCCGAATCGTTTGCAACAAAATTAGAGCGCATCAAATTTAATTTTTTCCCTGCTTATCGCGGAACGGGTGCACGTGTTGCTTACATTGCCGACGATTACCGCGAAATCCGCATCAAAATTCCGCTTTCGTGGCGGACGCGCAATTATGTCGGGACGATCTACGGCGGAAGTATGTATGCCGGAATTGACCCGATCTACATGATTATGCTCATAAAAAATCTCGGCAGAGATTATGTCGTCTGGGACAAAGCCGCGAAAATCCGTTTCAAACGCCCGGGCAAGGAAACGCTTTTTGCTGATTTTCTGATCGATGAAAACGAACTTGCGGAAATAAAACAACTGCTCGAAACTTCAAAATCTATCGACCGCGTTTACAATATCGAACTCAAAAACAAGGAAGGCAAGACTCACTGCGTAATCGAGAAGACTTTATATATCGCAAAAAAACGGTAAAATTAAAAAATATGTTTACACTCGAAAAAATCGCTGAAGCGAACTCGAAAGTGAAAAGCGGCGCGGATTTTCCGCGTCTTGTTCAGGAACTGATCGGAATGGGAATCGTCAGCAGCGATGTTTATGTCAGCGACGGTCACGCCGAATATTTCGGAAAAGACGGTGAAAAAGTAGTTGCGGAAGCACTTTATAAAACGCTCGACGTTTCAAACGAGAGCCTTTCGGAAGAATTTACGCGGCGTTTGAAAGCGCATCAACAGGGACAGACGGATTACCCGACGTTTTGCCTTGACGCGGCGGAAACGGGCATCGAAAAATGGACGCTCGATCTCGAAAAAATGACCTGCGCCTATTACGACAAAGCTGGAAATGAGATTTTGGTCGAACAAATTCCGACTGTTTAGAGTTTAGAAAAAAGTAACTTAAATGATTGATTTTACAAGACGTGCGTTCATTTTCGATATGGACGGCACACTCGTTGACAATATGTATTTTCACACCGAAGCGTGGGGAAAAATGCTCGCGGAAAACGGAATTGAAATGAACGCTCACGATTTTCTCGTAAAAACCGCCGGAAAAACCAACCGCGAAATTTTGCCGACCGTTTTCGGCGAAATTTCCGATGAAAGAATCGAAGAATTAGGTCGCAGGAAGGAAACGCTTTATCAGGAATTATTTCTGCCCGAAAGAAAAACGGTCGCAGGCGTGACCGAATTTCTCGAAGAATCGACGAAACTCGGAATAAAGCTCGCCGTTTCGACCGCCGCGCCTGATATGAACGTCGAATTTATTCTGGACGGTTTAGATTTGCGGAAATATTTTCAGGCAGTCGTGACCGCCGCCGATGTGAAGAAAGGCAAACCGAATCCCGAGATTTTCCTGAAATCTGCCGAAATGCTCGGCGTTGAGCCGAAAAACTGCATCGTTTTTGAAGACGCATTCGGCGGTTTTGAAGCCGCGCACCGCGCCGGAATGAAATCGATCGGCATCACGACCGTAAACTCCGCCGAAGATATTTTGAAATGCAATTCGGTAGTCGAAGCACATAATGATTTCAGCGGTTTGAAGCCGTCACAATTGATTGAAAAATATTTAATGGAATTGAAACACAGTAGTTTCAATTCGTGAATGCTTGGTTTTTTTGATTGTATTTCTCGTAAAAATTCCGCTTTAAGTTAGATTGACGGGAAAATATCGTTTGTAAATAATATCTGCGTGAGTATCGAGAGCGACAAGAAACATTCAATCGAGAAACTGGAGAAAGGTATCGCTGACCATTGTGCCGACGACATTGCCGAAGTGATTGTTAATTTGGAAGACGGCACTTGCGATTATGTTGAGTTGATACCCGTTCTGAAAAAAGTTGCCGGAAAACGCTCGTTTTATTATTTCGACGACAACGGCGCGGGCGGTTTTCCGCGTGCCGACATTAACCAAGAAACGAATTTCGCTCATTCAGCCTTGAAAGCGATTGAAAACATTACCGAAAACGCCGGATTGAAATCCGAAAATCCGGCGGCGGACGCATTAAAAAGCAACAGCACCTATCTTATTAAAAAGACCTTGGAAGATTTACAGTTTGAAGGCTCTTGTGCCGATAATTCGCTGATTCCGATTTTAGAAAAAATTGCCCGTAAAGACGTTTATCAAAGTTATTCTTATATCGGCGGATTAGAAACGGATTGCCGTTTGGGTGAACTTGCTCAAAGCGTTATTCAAATAATTCTCAAAAATTACGAAAAAAAAGAATCGGTAAAAAAAGTGCCGCAATCTGAAAAGGTTGAAATTATTGAACAAAATGAAGAATTTGAAAAATGTTCTTTTTGTGAAACTCTTCCCGCTGAACTTACGGTCAACACAGGACGAGATTATAAATTTCCCGAATCCTTTTACAAACTTACCATTATTCACGGATCAAAATTAGACGAACAATTTCGCCGATGCCCCGAATGCAGGGCATATTTCAAATGGACTGACCTTTCCGAAAGGTATGGAAGCGGCAACAATGACGAGGAAAAATTGATTCGTTTACCAAAGAAGATTTCGCTTCTCCTCGGCAAAATTTTTTCAGCCGACCCGCAAGATCATCCCGTTCAGGACGATGTTAAAGAGTATTTTGAAACGATTCCGAATGATCTGCTTTTGAATGAACTTCGCCTCGTTAAATCTCCGAAAATCATCGCCCCGTTTGTGCCGCGTTTGTTGTGGATTTTAAGAATAAATGCGGGCAATTCCGCAGTAACGGATGTGTTGACAAACTATGTTTCGGACAATCAAGAACGTGCAGAAGAGTTACTGAATGAGTTGGAAAATTTTTCTTTGGCAAAGTTTCTCCGTCATTGTCTGGATGTTGCGAAGAAAGGTTAAATGCGGAAAAATAAACTCTTATTAATATGAAAAGATGCGATTGGGCGAAAAACGATCTGGCGATTCATTATCACGACACCGAATGGGGCGTTCCGCTTCACGACGACCGGAGATTATTTGAATTTCTGATTTTGGAAGGTGCGCAAGCAGGTTTGAGTTGGGACACGGTTCTGGCGAAACGCGAAAATTACCGCAACGCCTTTGACGATTTCGACGCGGAAAAAATTGTCAAATACAACGACAAAAAATGCGCCGAACTCTTGTTAGATGAAGGAATTATTCGCAACCGTTTGAAAATCGCTTCGGCTGTCCGCAATGCGAAATGTTTCTTGCAGGTCAAAGAAGAATTCGGAAGTTTCGACAAATACATCTGGAATTTCGTCGGCGGAAAACCGCTCGTCAACACTTGGGAAAACATAAAACAAGTTCCCGCCGCGACCGAAATTTCAGATAAAATAAGCAAAGATTTAAAGAAACGCGGCTTTAATTTTGTCGGCTCGACGATTATGTATGCCTTTATGCAAGCAACTGGAATGGTCAACGATCATCTCGTTTCGTGTTTTCGATACAAAGAGATTTGAAAATTATGGCGGACAAAATTACTTCGATTCTTTTGTTTGTTGTCGGAATAATTAATCTTTTGCCGGTAATTGTATTTTTTGATCCGTCAAAAACCGCTAAACTCTACGGCATTCCGCTTGAAGGCGAGAATTTAACCGTTTTGATGCGGCATCGCGGCGTTTTGCTGGCGATCGTCGGCATCGCTCTGATCGCGGCGGCATTTAAGACCGATTTTCGAGTTTTAGCGGTTTCGCTTGCGCTCATCAGCAAATTCGCTTTTATTTTTCTGACCTTTACCGCTCCTGATTATTCATCTGAAATCAAACAAGTTGCGCTGATCGATGTCGGCGCGATCGTTTTATTGGCAGTTGTTTTAGGAATCCACTTTTACGGCAAATAATTAGAATATGAATTATCCGATAACCCCCGCGATTCGTGTTTTACGTGAGAAAAAAGTCGAATTCGAGCCGTTCGTTTTCGATTACGTCGAAAAGGGCGGAACGCGTCATTCGGCGGAAGTTTTGAAGGTTGAAGAACACGCGGTCGTGAAAACTCTGATTTTTGAAACGAACGAAAAAAAGCCTTTGATCGTTCTCCAACACGGCGATTTAGTCGTTTCAACGAAAGAACTTGCAAGGATTTTGAAAATAAAAAGCGTCGCTCCCGTAACGCCTGAAAAAGCCAATAGGCTGACGGGTTATCTCGTCGGCGGAACTTCGCCGTTCGGCACAAAAACAAAAATGCCCGTTTATGCCGAAAAAACGATCTTCGATCTCGAAAAGATTTATATCAACGGCGGAAAACGCGGATTTTTGGTGGCAATTTCGCCGAAAGTTCTGAAAGAGATTCTACCGATCGAGGAAGTCGAAGTCGGGATCGAAAATTAGTCGAAACGAAACGCTCATTATAAAAATCGGGTTAAATTCTCTTAAAAAGATTGCTTCTCAAATTTGCAACAAAGGCTTTCAGCGTTCAAAATGTAGCTTTCAAATCTGTAAAATCTGTTCAAATTTTGTATGAGATCAATCTTGCCAAACTCGACTATCGGTGTTTTCGGAAGCGGACAATTAGGGCGAATGTTTGCCATCGAAGCGCGAAAAATGGGCTATCGCGTCCACACTTTTTCGCCCGACAACGACACGCCGACCGGACAGGTTGCCGATTTTGAAACGTCCGCCGAATATGAAGATTTGGATGCGGTGAAAAAGTTTGCGCGAAGCGTCGATGTCGTGACGTTCGAGTTTGAAAACGTGCCGTCGAAAACCGTCGAAGCCGCTGCCGAATTTGTCGAGGTTTATCCGAAAGGCGAGATTTTGCATACGACGCAAAACCGTTTGCGCGAAAAGACTTTTCTCAAGAAACACAACTTTCCGCACACGCCTTTTCGCCATATCAAAACGCTCGACGATCTTTATCACGCCGTGCAATCGCTCGGCACGCCTGCTGTTTTGAAAACCGCCGGATTCGGTTACGACGGTAAAGGTCAGCAAAGGATAAAAGCCGTCGGCGAAGTCGAAAACGCTTTTGAAAAATTGAAGGGAAACGAAGCCGTTCTGGAAGCGTTCGTCGAGTTTGAAAAGGAGGTTTCGGTCGTTTGCGCGCGTGACCGCAAGGGAAATTTCGCACATTACGGCGTGATCGAAAACGACCACGAAAATCATATTCTGGACATCAGTTTCGCACCGGCGGTCTGTTCGGAAAAAGTTTTCGCGGAAGCGGTCGAAATTGCGCGAAGCGTCGCGGAAACGCTCGATTACGTCGGGACTTTGTGCGTCGAATTTTTCCTCGGCGCGGACGGAAAGCTTTTAATCAACGAGCTTGCGCCGCGTCCGCATAATTCGGGACATCTGACGTTCGATGCCTGCGTTACCTCGCAGTTTGAGCAACAGCTTCGCGCCGTCTGCGGGCTTCCGCTCGGCTCGACCGAATTTTACAAACCCTGCGCGATGGCAAATCTGCTCGGCGACATCTGGGAAACACAGGAACCGAACTGGGCGAATGCTTTGCAAAATCCGAACGTCAAGCTTCATCTTTACGGCAAATCCGAAGCCCGAAAGGGAAGAAAAATGGGACATTTGACGGCAATCGGCGAAACGATTGAAGAAGCCGTGAAGACGGTTAAAACCGCCCGCGAAAATCTTTTGAGATAAACTCACTGATATTGACCTGATACGGTTTTAGTGAAATAATTTCTGGCATTCCCCTATTTAACCAATTAACCGAGCGGAAAAATCTCTTGATTTCTTCCGTTAACCATTTCCCGAACGTGAAGCCTTTTCACGTTGTAAACACAGGAGAATCAAAATGTTAAAAATTAAAAACTATATTTCGGCACATAAAATCTTGGCAGTAATGATTGCTGTTTTAATGCTTTTTTCGGTAACTTTTGCGGCTAATTCATTCTTGAAGAAATCAAAAAACGCTTGCGTTTTTTCGGAGAAAACTTTTTATTTCAGCAATGCTTCGCGCACAACGGTCATCGGCTACACGGGTTATTTATGCGACGGAACATTTGTGAAATCCGGTAAACGAAGTGCTTTTACCGATACGCTTTACTGCGATTGCAATGAAGGTACAGAATAATCCATTGGAAAAAGCGGCTGAAAAATCAGCCGCTTTTTTATATTTTGAAGAATGATTTATCAGAACTTTTTCGCCAGCCAAACGCCGAGCGAAACGCCGGTAAAGCCGACCAAAACGCTCGTAATAAGATAAATGAAAGCCGTCAGAAATTCCTTTTCACGAATCAGTCCGAAGATTTCCATTTCAAATGTCGAAAAGGTCGTGTAAGCCCCGAGAAAACCGATGATGATCGCCATTCGCAGATTTTCGTTGATCTGAAACTTATCCGTCAGTAAAATCAGCAAAAATCCGATCAGAAACGAACCCGTAACGTTTATGAAAAATGTCGGGAAGGGAAATTTTACGAAAAGTTGCGAAAGCGGTGAAATGTTGATGAGATAACGCACAACCGCGCCGAGCGCGCCGCCGATTGCAATTGAAAGAATTTTCGAGAAATTTTCCATATCGGAAAAAGACATATTGAATAAATTGCAAGCCTTTTATTGAAAGGCTAAACTTCTAAATTATGGCTGAAAGTTTGGCATTTACAAAAACGGCAGACCGAAAAACGGTTTACGGCGAAATCGCGCCGCAGATCGATGCGTTAATTTCGGGCGAAACCGATCTCATCGCAAATCTCGCAAATATCGCGGCTGTCTTAAAGGAAGCGTTCGGATTTTTCTGGGTCGGATTTTATTTGAAAAAAGAGAATCAATTGGTTCTCGCGCCGTTTCAAGGTCCGCTTGCCTGCACGCGCATCGATTTCGACAAAGGCGTTTGCGGATACGCTTACACGACAAGGCAAACGGTGATCGTGCCGAATGTTGACGAATTTCCCGGGCATATTGCCTGCGCGTCGGCTTCAAAATCCGAGATCGTTCTGCCGATCTTCGACAAATCGGGCGAAGTTTTCGGCGTTTTGGATGTTGACAGCGATAAGCTGAACGATTTTTCCGAAACGGACGCGGAAGGTTTACAAAAAATTATCGAAATAATCGAAAAGATGATCTGATTTCCTAAAAGTATGACTGAAAAAATGGCGACCGGCGAAGCAACCGAAAAATTCAGAAACCGTTTTCCCGAAATCAGGGAAGATTTTTATCGCAAAGCGCAAAATCTCACGATCTCATCGGTCGGAATCGGGACTTATCTCGGGAATCACGATGCACAGACCGACGAAAGTTACGTCAATGCGATCGTGCGTTACGTCGAACTCGGCGGCAACGTGATCGACACGGCGGCGAATTACCGTTTTCAGCGAAGCGAGCGGAACATCGGCAAAGCATTGAAGATTTTAGCCGAAAAAGGTTTTTCGCGCGATGAGATTCTGATCTGCACGAAAGGCGGATATTTGCCGTTCGACAATGAGCCGCCGCGCAATGTTCAGGCTTATTTTGAAGAGAATTTTATTGCCAAAGGCATTGCGAAATTTGAGGACATTATCGGCGGAAGTCACATTATGACCCCGAAATATCTGCAAAGTCAGCTCGACCAATCGCTCGAAAATATGCGGCTTTCCGCGCTTGACGTTTTCTACATTCACAATCCCGAATCGCAATTGTCGGAAGTCGATAAATATTCGTTCGAGGCGAAACTGGCGAAGGCTTTTGAACTGCTTGAACGAAATCGGGCGGAAGGGAAATTGCAGTTTTACGGCGTGGCGACGTGGAACGGATTTCGTCTTTCGCCGCAGGATCAGACGTTTCATTCGCTCGAAAGAATGGTCAATATTGCCCAAAAGATCGGCGGCGGCGGTCACGGATTCCGCTTTATCCAGCTTCCGTTCAATATGGTGATGCCCGAAGGTTTGGTGTTTTTGAACCAGCAATGCGCGGGAAAATTGCTTTCGACGTTTGCAGCGGCGAAGGAATTGGGCGTGACCGTGATGGCGAGTGCTTCGATCTTGCAAGGGCGTTTGGCGAAGGGTTTGCCCGAAAACATTCGTGAAAAGATGGGAAATCTGCCGACCGATGCGCTGACGGCAGTGCAATTTACGCGTTCGGCGGAAAATCTGACGACCGCGCTGATCGGGATGAGCAAAACTTATCACGTCGAGGAAAATATGGCGATTTCCAACGTAAAACCCGCCGCCGCCGAAGATTTCAAGAGTTTATTCGCCGGCGCGAAATGATCTTTTCCGCCTTGTAATTTCGTCTTTCACGGATTTGCAGTTAAACTTTTTCTTTAATTTATGAATGCTATCGAATATCCGTTTTGGGTTTGGGCGATGTTTTTCGCCATTGTTTTGATCGCGCTTTTCGTTGACATCGGCATCGTCAACCGCAAGGCGCACATTCCTTCACGAAAGGAAACGTTTGCGTGGAGCATCGTTTGGGTCGGGCTTGCGCTGGCTTTTAACGGTTTCATTTTGTATCAGTTCGGCATCGGACACGCGAAACTTTTCCTGACGGGCTATCTCATCGAACTTTCGCTTTCGGTCGATAATCTTTTCGTTTTTCTGCTCATCTTTACGTTTTTCAAAGTTCCGAAAAAATATCAGCACCGCGTTTTGTTCTGGGGCATTATGGGCGCGCTCGTGATGCGTATGATAATGATCTTTGCGGGCGCGGAACTCGTCGAGCGGTTTCACTGGATCATCTATCTTTTCGGCGCGTTTCTGGTTTACACGGGCTTGAGTATGTTCAAGGACAGCGAGGACAATTTCGAGCCGCACGAGAGCGCGATCGTCAAATTCGTCACGAAATTTATCAGAATTTCAAAGCATTACGACGAAGATAAATTTTTTACCGTGAAGGACGGCGTGCGGTCGGGAACTCTGCTTTTGATGGTTTTGATCGTGGTCGAATTTACCGATCTCGTCTTTGCGGTCGATTCGATCCCGGCGATCTTCGGCATCACGACCGACCGTTTTATCGTTTACACTTCAAACATCTTTGCGATTCTCGGACTCCGCACGTTTTTCTTCCTTTTGGCTGATCTGGCGGACAGATTTCACCTGCTCAAATACGGCTTGGCTTTCATTTTGACCTTTATCGGTGTAAAAATGCTCTTGCCTCTTTTGGTCGAAGGTTTGATAATGGTAACAGGCGAAGGCGGAACTTCGGGCTTTGCCGTATTTTTGCAAAACTACCGAAATCACGTTTACGAACAAGCCGTTATCAATATTTCGCTGGCAACCGTCGTCGGGGCAATCGCTGTTTCGATCATTCTGTCGTTGATCTTTCCCCCGAAAAAAGAAGAGGAAACGGAAGCGGAAACGGAAGGGCTTGAGAAAAAAGCGACATAAACTTCCCGCGGAATCCTTTGATGGAAAACAACAAATACCGCAAATTTTATATTGATTGGTGGAACATCAAACGCAGCACGATCTACAGTGCCGTCTTTACCGTCGTTTTTCTGAGCGCGCTGATCGGCGGTATTTGGTATGCGTGGAAAAAGGACTGGTTTCTGGCGGCGACCGAGGCGACTAACATTCCGCAGGACGCGGGTAAACTGATGTCTTTTGAAGGCGATGTCCGGATCATTCGTGCGAAGACGCGGGAAACGATTCTCGTCACGAAAACGACTTATGTTCTCGCGGGCGATACGATTCAGACGCAGGGCGACGGTCGCGCAACCGTGCAGATGATCGACGGTTCGACGCTCGCTATCCGTCCGAATTCGACGGTCGTGATTCGCGACAGTTCGTCGCTTTTCGGCGGGAAAAATGTGCGTGTCGCGCTCGATGACGGGCAGATCAACGTGAAAACCGAAGATCAGCCCGCCGATACGAAAAACGTCGTCGAGGTGATGGAATCGGAAAATCGTCTGTTGCCGCAGACGGACGCGAGTTTTAATACGAATCCGGCGACGAACGGCGGCGAAATTCGCATCAGCCGGGGCGGTGTCGAAACGAACGTCGGCGGGCAAACGACCGTTATCAAGGAAAACGAATTTGCCTCGGTCAACAACGGCAAGCTCAATGCAAAGGAAAAGATCATCGGCGCGCCGAAACCCGTTTCGCCCGATAATTCATCGCAATTGCTCGATACTTCGGGGCGCGGCGCGGCGGCGGCGTTTCGCTGGCAGAATTCCGAAACCGTGACGGGTGCAAATTACGCGTTGCAGATTTCCAAATCGCCTTATTTTGCCCCGGACGCGATTCTGCTCGAAAAACAGCCGTTGGCAAATCCGAATTATACTTTGAGCGATGTTCCGCCGGGGACGTATTACTGGCGGGTGCGCGTCACGTCGGGTTCGGGACAGACGAGCGATTGGTGCGAACCGTGGAAGTTCAGCGTCGTCAAACGCGGCGGCAGTCAGACGATCCAGGCGGGCGAATGGAAGATCGAGCCGGTCGGCGGAACGATCTACCGTATCGCCGGAAAGACTCAGCCCGGCGCGACGGTGCGCATTCAGGGACGCGAAACGTTTGCACAGGCTGACGGCAGTTTTATGCTTCAGGTTTCTTCGTCGCTTTCCGAAACGGTTGTCGAGGTCAGCGACGACCGGGGAAATAAAACAACGTATGCGTTATCCTTGAAGACGGCGACGGCGGTTCAGAAATTTTAAGCAGGAAGGAGTTTTTTATCGGCGCACATCACCATCATCACCATCATTCGCACGAGCGGCGTTCGGCAAAAAGTTTGCGGAATCTGAAGCTCGCACTCGGTTTGACGGGCGTTTATATGATCGCCGAATTTGTCGGCGGATGGCTGACCAATTCGCTCGCGCTGATCGCCGATGCGGGGCATATGCTGACGGACGTTGCCGCGCTCTCGCTGACGCTCGCGGCGATCTGGTTTGCATCGCGTCCGGCGACGGCAGAGAAAACCTTCGGTTATTACCGTCTTGAGATTCTCGCCGCTTTTATCAACGGCATCGCGCTCGTTCTGCTTTCCTTGTTCGTCATTTACGAAGCCTACGAACGTTTCTACACCAAGCCCGAAGTGAAGGGCGCGGAACTCACTGCGATTGCGGTCGGCGGACTTTTCATCAATCTTCTGGCGGCTTACCTGCTTCATTCGGACGACAAGCACGATCTGAATATGCGCGGCGCGTGGCTTCACGTGATGGGTGACGCGCTCGGTTCGGTCGCGGCGATCGCGGCGGGCGTTTTGATCTATGCGTTCGGCTGGATTTGGGCTGATGCGGTGACGAGTATCCTCATCAGCTTGATAATAATTTTCAGCGCGTGGAATCTGATAAAAGAATCGGTCAATGTTTTGCTCGAAGGCACGCCCGCGCATATTAATCTGAAAGCCGTCGAAGAAACGATCCGCGCGACCGAATTTGTCGCGGACGTTCACGATCTGCACGTCTGGACGATCACTTCGGGAATGGACGCATTGAGCGTTCACATCATTCATCAAAAAGAAGTTTCGCAAGCCGAACTGCTGAAAACGCTCCGCACGAAACTGCACGACGAATTCGGCATCGACCATCTCACGATTCAAATGGAAACGTCGGAAGATTCGGACGCGAAAGAGCATCCGTGTTTTTCAGGCGCAAACTGTTTCGGTTCGGAAATAAAGGTCAAAACGAAAGCTATGAATCACTAATTGATGCAAAAACAAGCATTGATATATTGACTTACTTTTATAAATAAGTAGTATGATTGCGCGAAATGAATCGGCATTTGTAAAATAACAGCTATGCCGACGATTGCGCTCAAATACGGGAAAACCGTCATTCCTTTTGATTTCGACGAAACACAGTTTGACGTTTTAGGGAAATTTCACGAATCCGCGCCGCTTTCCGATGTCGAATTAGGCGCGAGATTCGATGCACCGATCGATTCAAAGTTGCTCGAAGACATCGTTCAGCCCGATGAAACCGTTTTGATCGTCGTGCCCGACGCGACGCGGCAGACGGCTTGCGGACAGATCGTAAATCTGCTCGTCCGCCGCCTGATCGCCAACGGCACGATGCCTTTCGAGATAAATATCATCTTCGCAACGGGCATTCACCGCCGCGTGACCGAAGATGAAAAGCGCGAAATCCTCACGCCGTTCATCGTTCAGCGCATCAAAACGCTCGAACATAACGCGAAGGATTGGATGTCGCTGGCAGGACTCGATTCTGACAGATTCGTAAATTTCGGTGAAATAAACGGTGCGCCCGTCGAACTCAACAAAGTCCTGACCGAATACGATCACGTCATTCTCGTCGGCGGCGTTTCGTTTCACTATTTCGCCGGTTTCACGGGCGGACGCAAGCTCATCTGTCCCGGACTCGCCTCCGAGAAAACCATCGCCGCCACGCACAAACTCGCTTTCGATTGCGAAACAAAAACGCGCCGCGAAGGTGTCGGAACAGCGAAATTAAAAGGAAACGCCGTTCACGAAGCCTTTGTCGCAGTCGCGCAAAACATCAAACCGTCGTTCGCCTTTAACGCCGTCGTCAACGAAAAAGGCGAAGCCGTCGAACTGTTTTGCGGCGATTGGCTCGCGTCGCACGAAACTGCTTGCGAGTTTTACGCCGAGCAAAACACCGTCGAGATCAACGAAAAACGCGATGTCGTCATCGTTTCCTGCGGCGGCTTTCCGCACGACGTAAACCTCGTTCAAGCGCACAAAGCCTTAGAAAGCGCGGCACAAGCCTGCAAGGACGGCGGACAGATAATTTTATTAGCCGAATGCGCCGACGGTTTGGGCAGAAACGATTTTCTCAAATGGTTTGAATCGGAAAACTCGCAAAGATTAGCTGAAATCCTTTGCGAAAATTACGAGGTAAACGGGCAAACGGCGTGGAGTTTACTCCGAAAAACGGAAAATTTCGACGTGCGCGTGGTAACTTCACTGTCAAACGAAGAAACGCGCCGAATGCGTATGAATCCGGCGCGTAAGTTAGCTGAAATCGTGATTGATAAAAACGCAAGAGGCTATATTCTGCCTTTCGGCGCAAAGGTTTATATTAAGTTCTGAGTCCCGCGCTCACGCGGCTTTTCTCAAGCGAATTGCCGCGTGAACGCGGGACTCAGAACTTTTCTATCTTCCCATCATTCGCGGGTCTTGTTTTGGAACCAACTTGTATTCCTTCGGCGGTTCCGCGCCCAAAAGATGCTTCACGAAATAATCCCAGCGGCGGCGCATCATATAATAGCTGTCCGCGGCGTAACCGTGACGCGCATTCGGGAAAATTATCAGATCATAGTCCTTATTGGCTTTCGTCAAAGCGTCGATTACCAGATAGCTGTTATACGGCGGCACGTTGTCGTCCATTCCGCCGTGCGCGATCAGGAGTTTGCCTTTCAGATTCGCGGCGTAAACCTGATTTGCTTGTTTCTCGTAATTGTCGCCTTTCAGCAAACCGATGTATCTTTCGCCCCAATCGTCCTCATAATTGCGGTTGTCGTGGTTGCCCGACTCGGAAATGCCGACCTTGTAAAAATCGCCGTGATTGAACATCGCGTCAGCCGTCGCAAAACCGCCGCCCGAATGTCCCCAGATGCCGACGCGGTTCAGATCGAGATAAGGATATTTCGCCGCCAACTGCCTGATTCCGGCGATTTGGTCGTCGATCGTGTTGTCCGCCATATTTCCGTAACAAGCGTCGTGAAAAGATTTCGAGCGGTCGGGATTACAAGTTCCGTCGATGATAATGACGACAAAACCTAATTCAGCTAACGCCTGATGATCCGAACGCGACGGCGCGAACGAACGCGAACCCACACCGCCGCCCTGCGGTCCGGGATAAATGTAGTTAACGACCGGATATTTCTTTTTCGGATCGAGATTCGTCGGTGTAAACATCAAGCCGTATAAATCCCATTTGCCGTTGCGGTCTTTGACGGAAATCGGCATCGGCGGTTTCCAGCCCGTCGCGGTCAGACGCGAAACGTCCGTTTTTTCGAGCGTCACAACGGTTTTCCCGTTCATATCGCGCAGAACGGTCGTCGGCGGAACATCGGGTTTTGAATACGTATCGACGATATATTTTCCGTCGGGCGAAAGCGAAACCTGATGATGTCCGTCGTCGGGCGTTAAAAGTTTCAGATCGCTGCCGTCGAATTTGACGCTGTAAAAATGCGAAAAATACGGATCGCGTCCCTGTTCGCGCCCGTTGGCGTTGAAATAAAGAACGCGGTTTTTGTCATCAACTTTGACCAACTGCGTGACGACGAAATTTCCTTTCGTGATCTGATTTTTCAGCGTTCCCGTGTTCAGGTCGTAAAGGTATAGATGTCCCCAATCGTCTTTTTCCGAATACCAGATAAATTCGTTCGAGGCGGGCAGATAACGCCAATTGACCGCGCCTTGTCCCGATTCGTATTGCGTTGCAACCGTTTCTTTAAAAATATCCTTAACGTCGCCCGTTGCGGCATCGGCAACGCGAAGCTGTGCCCATTTATGATCGCGCGCCGAAGAAACGAACGCGAGCTTGGTCGAATCCGCGCTCCATTCGTTGTCGGTAAATCCGCCATCACACGAAATATCGTCGCAAAGCGTCGAACGGCGGTCATCGGGCTGCATTTTCAAACGAATCACTTTCGGCGAATCGACTTCAATGATAACGCGGTGAATTTTGATGATTTCCTTATCCTGCGGAAGCGGATATTTCCACGCTTCGAGCTTCGGCGCGCCGACGTTCGTCGTCACCAGATACATATCGCTGACGTTGCGCTGATCTTGCTGGAAAGTGGCGATCTTCCTCGAATCGGGCGACCATTCGACGATCGGGCGGTCGCTGTGCGTCCATCCCGCATTGTCGGTCGCATAGCCGAAATCCTTCACGCCGTCGGTCGTCAACTGCGTTTCCTTTTTGGTTGCCGTGTCGCGCACCCACAGATTCCAGTCTTTGATGAACACTTCTTTGGTGCCGTCGGGTGAAGTCGCGCCCATCGCCATTCCCCGGAAAACCGCTTGCGGCGGTGCGCCCGTGATGCCGAGGCTTGCCATATCCGTGCCGGTTTTGCGTTCGCCCGTCGCCGGATTTATCAAAACATACTCGCTTCCGGTCGCGGTCAAAACGCGATACCAAAATCTGCCGTCGGGTAGAAACGTCGGACGCGCTCCGGCGCGGTCAACGAGCGGCGCAGTATTGTAAGCGAGCATTTTTTCCGCCCGCGCATAATCTTCAGCCGTTAAAGCCGGAGCGGAATTTTGTGCCGGAACGGAAAATGCCGACACACAAATTACCGCAAAAACAAAGAACTTTTGAATTTGAAATTTTCTCATAAATTATCGTTTCTTAATGAAGAAAGTCATTAAAAAGGAAAGAAATTGCCATCGCAAAACTGAATATTTACACAATCAATAATCAAAAGCAATTTCTTATCTCGAAACTTTTACGCGGATCGATCAAGAAAGTTTTTAGATCAGTTGATTCCAGGCATAAAAAATGTGCTTCACGATCATTCGGAAAGCACATTTTCGATTTGTCGATTTTCAAATTTTACTTTGCTTTTTTCAATTCAAACGAGCGGGCAATCGCGTCCGTGTAGTTGCGGATCGAGCGAAGCTTGTCGCGTTCGCCCGTAAATATCAAAACATAAACGGTCGAAGCGTCGGCTTTCAGAAAATAAAGTCTGCCGCTCATATTGCGTCCCGAATCGAGATATTCGTAGTTAAAAACATTGCCGCTGAACGTGCCGCTGAAATTTTCCTGTTTTCCCGCGACATAACCTTTTAAGAACTGTATCTTTTGTTCTTCGCGTTCGATCAGGTCTGAGATGAGATCGTCCGATCTCAGGGAAAGTTTGCGAATCTTCAAATGTCCGTCGCGACGGTCGCCGTAAACATATTCGACATTCGGGCTGATCGCGGTCGGCTTGACCGTCATTTCCCATGTGTTATTCGGCAGATCGAAAGTGTAATCGGCATTGGCATCACTAAAAGTCGTTTGGGAAAACGCCGAAAATGCGAGAAATAAACCTAAAATCAGGGAAAGCAAAAGCGAATTTTTATTTATTTTCATTGTCTTAAAATCTTCAATGGTAAACTCAGGACATTTTAACTCATTTGGAACGAATTACGAAATTTTTGATGCGAAATTAAGGTGAATTCGTTGTATCAAACCTTTGAAAACCGGTAGTTTTTTCGCAGATATTTCAGCCGCCTTGAACAAAGAACGATAAATTTTTTCGCCCAACCGCGGCTTGTCTGCGTCTAACTTTACGGAAACATTTTGAAATTATTCAAAGCGATCATAGATTCAGAGGTAAAAAATGATGAAACGGGAATTTTCTCCACTTTATAAAATAACAGCATTTTTAATGATCTTTACGCTGTTTGCGCCGATTCTGGCATTTGGTGCGGGCGACACGGTTCCGAAAAAGGCGGGTTTGTCGGAAGATAAAAAAATCCTGCACGTTCTCAATCGGCTCGGTTTCGGCGCACGTCCGGGCGATGTCGAACGCGTGAAGGCGATGGGCTTGCAGAAATACATCGAACAGCAATTGAACGCGCCTTCGAGCGACAGCGCGCAAGTGGCGGCGCGTTTGCAGAATCTTGAGGTTCTGGATATGCAAACGGCGGAGATTTTCGCCAAATATCCCAATCCCGGCGCGTTGATTCGCCAGCTTGAAGGCGGAAAACGCAACATCGCCCAAAACGCGCAAAATATGCCGAACGCGGCAAACGATGCGGAGATGACCGCCGACGAAAGAAAGGAACGTCAGCAAAAACTGCGCGAATATTATCAGGAATACAACCTGCGTCCGGCAAATCAGATAGTTCAGCAAATGCAGGCTTCGCGCATCATCCGCGCAACTTATTCCGAGTATCAGTTGCAGGAAGCAATGACCGATTTCTGGCTCAATCATTTCAACGTTTACGCGGGAAAAGCAGCGGTCAAATGGTTTATTCCGTCTTATGAACGCGACGTTATCCGCAAAAACGCGCTCGGAAATTTCAAGGATTTGCTGACGGGAACGGCACAGCATCCGGCGATGCTTTTTTATCTCGACAATTTTCAGAGTATGTCGCCGAACACGCAAATGAACGGGAATCGGCAGGGAAATCGGCGTTTGCAGAGAGCTTTGCAAAGCGGTCAGCTGACCCCGCGAATGCGCGAAAATATGCGAAATCGCGGATTGACCGATGCCGAGATCGATCAGCGCATCGAACGGGCGAAAAAAGCGATGGAAAATCAGAAGAAAAATCAGCGCGGGATCAATGAGAATTACGCCCGCGAACTGATGGAACTTCACACGCTCGGCGTTGACGGCGGTTACACACAGCAGGACATTGTAGAAGTTGCGAAAGCCTTTACTGGCTGGACGATCGCCGACCCGCGCGGTTATCGCAAAGCCGCTGCCAATGATATTCAAGGCAAGGACAACAAACAACTTGCGCGTTTGCAGAAAATGGCGGGCGTGCCTGACGACATCGAATCGGGCGAATTTTATTTCAACGAAAAATGGCACGAAGACGGCACGAAAACCGTTCTCGGGCAAAAAGTGAACGAAGGCGGAATCAATGACGGCTTGAAAGTGATCGACATTCTCGTTTCGCATCCTTCGACCGCGAAATTTATCGCCCGCAAGCTTGCCGTGAAATTCGTTTCCGATAATCCGGACGAGGCTCTGGTCAACCGCGTTGCCGAATCCTTCAATAAATCGAAAGGCGACATCAAAACGACTTTACGCACGCTTTTCAACGATAAAGAGTTTTACGCGCCGGAAAATTACCGCGCAAAGATCAAAACGCCGTTTGAATTGATGGTCAGTTCGCTTCGCACGCTCGATGCCGACGTGAAAACGAGTCCGGCTTTGATTTCGATGTTAAATAAAATGGGCGAACCGCTTTACGGATACATCGCGCCGACAGGCTATCCCGACACGGCGGAAGATTGGGTGAACACGGGCGCGCTTTTGGAAAGAATGAACTTTGCCGTCGCGCTCGCATCGAACAGAATTCCGCAAGCAAAGGTAAATCTGAAAAACTTTGAAGCCGCTTCAAAAGATCAGATTCTCGAAAAAGCGGTCGGTGAAATTCTCGAAGGCGACATTGCGCCTGCCACGAAACAAACGCTGATGAAACAGATCGAACAGCCTTTGATCGAACCGAAACTCGCGGCTGATGCGGACGATATGGAAATGTCGATGCCCGCAATGCAGGGCGGACAAGGCGGCGGACGACGCGGAATGGGCGGACAAGCCCGTCTGCTCGCGCCGAGCGGAAACGCCGAAGTATTTAAGGTGGTCGGTTTGATTTTGGGTTCTCCCGATTTCCAACGTCAGTAGTTGCTTTTATTTGAACGCGGATTTTACGGATAAGGCGGGTTAAAGCGGATTTTTTTTGATAGAAATCATCTGCAAAAATCTACTGAATTTTTTGAATCCGCGTTCTTTTTTTGTCTAAATTTATGAGAAATATCTTTTCAGCAATCATTTCATTTTCGCTTCTTTTTGCGTTTTCCTGTTCGGTAAAAGCCCAAAACAAAAAACTTTCCGAGCAGGAAAGATACAAACTCGCGGCTGAATATTCCGCGCAAACGAACGGGCTTTCGGTGCTTGTAATGAAAGGCGATAAGATCGTTTTTGAAGATTATCAAAACGGTCATTCCGCCGAAAAACCGTGGCTTTTGGCGAGCGGAACAAAATCGTTTTCGGGCGTGATGCTTGCCGCCGCGATCGAGGATAAACTCGTTAAAAGTTTCGATGAAAAAGTAAGCGACACGATCACGGAATGGAAAAACGATTCGCAGAAAGCAAACATCACCCTGCGCCAATTGCTTTCTTTAACAAGCGGAATCGATGCTGGACAGATCGGCAGAGTTCCGACCTATGCGGAAGCCGTAAAGTCGCCTATCAGTTTTATGGCGGGAAATAAATTTGAATACGGTCCCGTTCCTTTCCAGATTTTCGGCGAAGTAATGAAACGCAAGCTCGCGCCGAAAAAAGAAACCGTTTACGGCTATCTGGAAAGAAGAATTCTCAAACCGATCGGGTTAAATGTCGGTTTTTGGCGCAAAATCGGCGGCGATCCTTTGCTTCCGCAAGGCGCAAGCCTGACGGTGCGTGAATGGGTAAAATTCGGACTTTTTCTGAAAAATGGCGGAAAATGGAACGGCAAACAGATTATTAAAAAGAAATTGCTCGATGAACTCGTCATCGGCTCGAAAGCAAATCAGGCTTACGGCATCACTTTTTGGCTCAATCATGCCGGAATCGACCCGCAGGGCAGACAAATCCAGGCGCGCACGAATATGGAAAATATTCGTCAAAACGGCGTAGTTTCGGGCGTAAAAGATTTATATATGGCGGCGGGCGCACTTAATCAAAGGCTTTATATTATTCCTTCGATGGATTTGGTGATCGTCCGTCAAGGCAAACAGGGAAAATACGAAGACCGCGAGTTTTTGGAAAGATTGCTGTTCGGGAAAGAGTAAGAATTGGAACGCGGATTCGGCAGATTTGGCGGATTTTAGCAGATAATTCTTTAAAATAAATCCGTTTTTATCTGCCAAATCTGCTTTCTATTTTTTTTCTAAAATTTTCTCGTAAAGATTTTTGAGATTTTTCAGATGCGCTTCGATGCTGAAATTTTCCTTTGCAAATTTCAGTGCGCGATTTCCCAAGTCTTCGCGCAATTTTGTGTTTTTCAATAAATTCAAAACTTTTTCGCTCAACTCTTCCGCGTTTTGAGTCTTGAAAACCTCGGAAAACTCGCCGTTCTTCGAGGCTTCGAGCAGCGGCGGAATGTCGGAAACAAGGGTCGGCGTTTGCGTCAGCATCGCTTCGTTGACGGCGATCGGCAAACCTTCGGCAAGCGACGAACAAACGAAAACGTCGAGCGCGGCGAGAATGTCGGGAATGTCGTTTCGTGCGCCCAGAAAATGAACTTTTTCGGCAATCCCGTTAGCTTCGCAAAACTGCACGCATCCGTTAAATTTATCTTCCGCGCCGTCAAATATTTTCCCTGCGAAAACACATCGAACATTCGGCATTTCGTTAAATATTTTCGGCAATGCGCGGCACAAGGTCATCTGGTCTTTACGCGGCTCGGGATAAAAATTTCCGACCATTCCGATCAAAAGAGCGTCATTTGAAATCTTTATTTCTTCACGAAAGTTCTTTCTCGAAGGTCGCAAACGCATTTCGTCAACGCCGTTGTAAATGACCGACGTTTTTTCGGGAAAACGAAAATCGAAGTCGCGTTCGTAAGTTTTTTTCGATTCGCGTCCGACTAAAATATTGTGTGCGACGCGTTTAAGCAGAAACTTGGTCGCAAGCAGATTTTTTTTGTCGGGAACGATGCCGTGATGCGTCAAAACGACTTTCGTTTTCAGCCCGAAAACCGCCGCAACCGCGTGAAGTCCTTCGACTGCCTGATGCGTGTGTATGATGTCGATCCCGTTTTCGCGCAGTATTTTGCGAAGCCCGGAAACGAGCAGAGGATCGAATGGAAGGCGGCGGTTGAGGCGAAAATACTTCACGTCCGAATTTCTGAAGTCTTCTTCGAGCGCGCCGCCGCCGGCGTTGGCAAAAAATATTTCGATACCTGATTTTTCCGCGTTTCGGCACACGTCGAGGACGAGCGTTTCCGCGCCGCCGCGATTTACCGTGTCGAGAAAATGCAGAATCTTCATCCCGACTTATTAAACGATAAATGACATTTGCGGGCAAATATGTTTTCATTTTCTATTGATTTGAACGATGAAAAACTACGAATCGAAAAATGAAGTTTTTACATTTGTGCCGTCATACAACCACGCGCCGTTTATCGAAAAATGTTTGAGATCGATCATCGATCAAACATTCAGCCCGAAAAAACTGCTCGTGATCGATGACGGTTCAAAGGACGATTCGCCGAAGATCATTGAAAGAGTTTTGAAGGATTGCCCGTTCGATGCAGAGTTGATCGTGCGTGAAAATCGCGGACTTTGCGCGACTTTGAACGAAGGTTTTGCAAAAAGTTCGGGCGAATATTTCGCTTATATCGGTTCGGACGACATCTGGCTTTCGCGATTTTTGGAAGAACGCACGAAACTTTTAGACCGTAATGAAACGGCGGTTTTGGCTTACGGAAACGCGCTTTTTCTCGATGCGGACGACAATATTTTTGAAAGTTCGGCGGAATGGTGGAATTTTCCGACCGATGCGCGTGAAATGCTCCGTTTGGGAATTGCGCCGATCAGCTCGACGGTTTTCTATCGGCGGAAGCTTTTGGAAAACTATCGCTGGAACGAAAATTCGCGGCTCGAAGATTATGAATTTTACATAAAATTGAGCGATGAAGGCGAGTTTTTGTTCGATAAACAAGTGCTTTCCGTCTGGCGGCATCACGGCTGGAATGTCAGCGGTGATATGAATCTGATGCTCGCAGAAGTTTTGGCGGCGCAGGACAGAAACAAGGAAAAACTCGCGCTCGACGAATCGAACATCGAAGAAGTTCAGCGTAAAGTGAAATTTCGTTACGCCGGCGATTTTCTGCATAAAGGCTTGAAAAAAGAAGCCTTAAAGCTTGCCAGAGAAAGTTGGCAAAGCGCAGATTCGATTGCGCAAATCCTGAAATTTTCGGCGCGAATGTTCGTGCCGATGAGCATCATAAATTACCGCCGCAAGCTTTGGCGCGAAAAAATGCGGAATAAATATTCAGATTGGAGATAAAGAAATTATGAATGATCTTGCAGATATAAAAGCGGAATTTGAGAAAAGAAAGCCTTGGATCACGCAATTTCACATTGAAGGCGAAAAGTTCGGCGGAAATTTCGACGCGATGAATGATGCGCGAATCAAGCAGTTTTTTGAGATATTTCCAAATGTGAAAACCGTTGTCGAATTGGGTTCTCTGGAAGGCGGACACAGTTTCGCTTTGGCACAAAGTCCGCAGATAGAGAAAGTTACGGCAATCGAATCAAGAGAGATAAATATCGAAAGAGCCAAGTTCGTGCAAAGCATTTTAGACGATAAAAAAGTCGAATTTGTGCAAGCTGATATTGAAAAACTCGATTTTCAGAAGCTCGGCAGATTTGATGCGGTTTTTTGTTCGGGCTTACTTTATCATTTGCCGCGTCCGTGGGAATTGATTCCGAAACTTTCGGCGATCAGCCCGAATATTTTTATCTGGACGCAGGTTTCCGAAGAAGCAAAGGCAAAGAAAATGCGCGAGGGCTGGCGCGGAAAATTTTATCGTGAAGGCGGCATTTTAGACCCTTTGAGCGGAATGAGTAAAAAATCCTTCTGGCTGTCGCTCGGTTCGTTGATAAATCTGCTGACGACAAATGGTTACAGGGAAATAAAAATCATCGAAAATAATCTTTCGCATCCGAACGGCACTGCCGTGACATTGGCGGCGACGTTTCATAATTTTAAGTTAATGCAGGAGTTGGAGAAATAAAACTGTCGGCGGAAAGCGGAAAAATAACTCTTATAAGACCGAAAAAATCGTGGTTAAGTTTGGATTTAAAAGAAATCTGGACTTACCGCGAACTGCTGTATTTTTTGACGTGGCGCGATGTCAAAATCCGCTATAAACAAACGGCAATCGGCGTTTTGTGGGTGATCTTACAGCCGGTCATCACGACGGCGATCTTTACGGTTTTGTTCAGCAATTTTGCGCGTTTCGATACGAAAGACGTTCCTTATCCGCTTTTTGCCTTGAGCGGTTTGATGATCTGGCTGTTCGTGCATACTTCGATCACGATGGCGAGCAACAGTTTCGTTTCTAACACGAATCTCGTCACGAAAGTCTATTTTCCGCGCCTGATCGTGCCTTTTGCGGCGACGCTCGCAGGAATTACCGATCTGTTTTTCAGCCTGATAATTCTTGTTGTTTTAATGATCTATTACGGAACCGTGCCGACTGTGCAGATTTTGCTTGCGCCGCTTTTTTTGATTCTGGCGATCGTTCAAACCGTCGCATTCGGGACGCTGTTTTCGGCTTTGAATGTGCGTTTTCGTGACGTTAAATTTGCGCTTCCGTTTGCTTTACAGGTTTGGATGATCGTTTCGCCGATCTTTTATTCGTCGTCGATGCTGTCGGAAAAATGGCGTTTTGTTTTTGCAATAAATCCGCTGGTCGGGATTTTGGAAGGCTTTCGCGCCGCACTTTTCGGCACAAATTTCGATTGGCAGATAATCGGCGTTTCGTGTGCTTCGATTCTGATTTTGGTTTTGCTGTCGCTCTTTGTTTTCAAACGAATGGAAGACGATTTTGCGGATTTAATATAAAAGGGTATTTGGTCTTGGAAAAAATCAAAATACGAAGACCAAAGACCGAAGACCAATGAAGGTAATAAAAGTCGAAAATTTATCAAAACTTTACCGGCTCGGCGGTGCGTCGCACAATTCCCTGCGCGATGCTTTGATGAGTTTTGTCAAAAATCCGAAACGCGACAAAAAACGCGAACTTTGGGCTTTGAAAGATGTCAATTTCGACGTTAAAGACGGCGAAACGCTCGGCATCATCGGGCACAACGGTGCGGGAAAATCGACGCTTTTGAAAATTCTTTCGCGCATTACAAAACCGACGAGCGGACAAATCGAGATTCGCGGACGCATCGGGAGCCTTTTGGAAGTCGGGACGGGTTTTCACAACGAGCTTTCAGGACGTGAAAATATTTATCTGAACGGCGCGATTCTCGGAATGAAACGCGCCGAGATCGAAAAAAAATTTGACGAGATCGTGGCTTTTTCCGAGGTCGAAAAATTTCTCGATACGCCCGTCAAACATTATTCGTCGGGAATGTATATGCGGCTCGCTTTTTCGGTGGCGGCGCATCTCGACCCCGAAGTGTTGATCGTTGACGAAGTGCTCGCGGTCGGCGATCTGGCTTTTCAGAAGAAATGTCTTAATAAAATGCGCGATTTCAGCGAAACCGGGCGCACGGTTTTGTTTGTTTCGCACGATATGCAGTCGATTTCGCGCCTCTGCAAACGCGTCATCTGGCTGAAAGGCGGCAATGTAGTTGCTGACGGCGAAACAAACGAAGTCATCGGTAAATATCTGCACGAACAAAGTCAGACGGGCGCGGAGAAATGCTGGGAAAATCCGGAAACATCGCCCGGCAATGATATTACGAGGCTGAAACGCGTAAGAATTTGTAACGAAGACGGCGAAACCGTTTCTTCGGTCGATATTCGCAACACGGTCGCAATCGAGATAACTTACGAAATTTTACAGGCGGGAACAATCCTGCGTCCGACGTTTCATTTGTATAATGAGCAAGGCGTGTGTGTTTTTGTTTCCTTCGATCAGGACAAAAATTGGCAGGAGCGACCGCGGGAAAAGGGAACTTTTATCAGTAAAGCCTGGATTCCTGCAAATCTTTTAGCGGAAGGCAGTATGTTCGTTCACGTCATAATTGCCACTTTTCAGCCGTTGGAAGTTCATCTGGTCGAGCGCGATGCGGTTAGTTTTAACGTGATCGACAGCATCGAAGGCGATTCGGCACGCGGAGATTACACGGGTCTGATTCCGGGAGCCGTTCGTCCGATCTTGAAATGGGAAACGGAATTCAGAAAAAATTAGAGAATATTTTTCGGTATCGATGACCGGAGCATTTAAAGTTAATTATGATTTTAAGTAAATTTGCAGAAAAACTTTTGCCGAATCGAGTTTTTCATTCGTTGCGAATGTTGAAAAATCCGCAATCTTACTTTCAGATGGAAAATGTCACCTACAATCAGGACGGGCTGATCTCAATTCACAACTGCGATTTTATTAAGGATGAAAATTTCATACGCGCTTATCAAAAAGGTGAAAATTTAGATTCGTGGTGGAAAGGACAGATTCACTGGCGGGTTCATATTTTGTTTTGGGCGGTCACGAGAGCTTTGCAATTGGAAGGCGATTTTATCGAATGCGGCGTAAATCGCGGCGGTTTTGCGCGTTCGATCATCGAATATGTCGATTTCGGTCGGATAAAAGATAAAAAATATTATTTGCTCGATACGTTTGAAGGCTTGTTGGAAGAATATATTTCGGCGGAAGAAAAAGCATACGGCATCGACGAATATAAATACACCGAATGTTATGAAGATGTAAAAAAGACTTTCGGCGGTTATCAAAATGTCGTTATCGTCAAAGGCGCGGTTCCCGAAACTCTGTGCGAGGTTAAGTCTGAAAAAGTTTCTTTTCTGTCAATCGATATGAATTGTGTCGAGCCGGAAATCGCCGCCGCCGAATTTTTCTGGGAAAAGCTCGTGAGCGGCGCGGCAATCGTTTTGGATGATTACGGTTGGGCAAAACATATTCTACAAAAAAGAGCTTTTGATAAATTTGCCGCGCAAAAAGGAGTTCCGATTCTGTCTTTGCCGACCGGACAAGGTTTGATATTGAAGCCTTAAAATTAAGTTTTTCGTAAATAAAAACAAGCCTGATCGCCCTGATTTTCAGCATTCAGCTTTTCGGCTTCGGCTTTCCAATCGTCGAATTGTTTTTTGGTGAAAAGACTTTTCTCGAAATCCAGTTTGAACCAGTTCGGATCGTTCATCGCAATGTCTTTTGCATAATATTCGCTTGCCCAGAATTGAAATTCTTCCGAATCGTAAACGATCTTTTCGACTGTAAATCCGGCTTTCTCCGCCAGGATTTGCAGACTTTTTTCCGTGTAGAGAAAAAGATGACGCGGCGCATCGAGCTGAACCCAATTTATGCCGTATTTTTTCCACGCGTAATTGGCGACGGGAATTCTGAGCAGACAAAACTTTTCGTCAGCCAAAAGCCGATGAATTTCCCGCAGAGTTTCGAGCGGATCGGGAAGATGCTCGAAAGAATGATGAAGCATTATGAGGTCGAATTCGGCATCGATTTCCGCCAGACTTCGTTTGTAAATCCTGATGCCGTTCGGATAAAAAATGTCTTTTTCGATAAAAGCGTCCACGCCCGTCAGGTTGTGGAACCCGTAAAAATAAAGGTTTCTCAACAACTTACCGTCGCCGCAGCCGAAATCGAGAATCCGCGATTGAAAATCTATGCCGAGCAAAGGCTCACGCAAAGAATGTGCGAAATTAAACCGCAACCACTCCTTATTTTCGGCAAGATACTTTCCCAACGGATTTTTGCCTTTCATAAAATAATTTCCCGCCAAACGCGCCGCGATGCGTCTGCGCAAATGTTTTTCGATGTAAAGCTGTTCGTCAGAAGTGAGCGAATAATAACTTTCGGGATAATGTCGGCGCAAATCGGGAATTTCGACGATCTGAATCGTTCCGCACGCGCCGCATTCGAGATAATCGAAAGTTTCGCGCGTTCCGAACATCATTTCGCGGGCGGTGTGAATTCGGTTGTTTTTGTCGTTTCCGCAAATGCGGCATTCGGATTCCATATTTATTTAAGATTAAAACAAAAAGCAATTACTTGGAAAATGCAGTCTGCTTTGCCATAATCTGATTTTGACTAGAAACCGAAACTCATTTTTAATGGAAAAACTGCAAAAATACTTAAATCAAAGCTATTTGTCTTATGCTTTGGTTTCAATTACCGCTTTTCTGATAATTTTCAGCCGTCGTCCCGATGCGGTTTTGAATCCGCAATTTTGGGCGGAAGACGGCAAAATGTGGTTTCAGCAGGCTTACAATAACGGTATTTCCACAGCACTTTTTACTTCCGAAGCCGGATATTTTCAAACCATTTCACGAATCGTTGCCGCGATCAGCCAGTTTTTCCCGTTTGAATACGCGCCGTTAATCTTCAATTTTTCAGCCATTGCCGCGAAAATCACGGTCGTTTTCTTTTTGCTTTCAAAGCGTATCGAAAAAATTCTGCCCGATACGGTTTCGCGTATTTTTGCCGCCTTTATTTATCTCGCTTTGCCTCATTCGTATGAAACACACGCAAATCTGACAAACGTGCAGTGGCATCTCGCTCTTTTGAGTTGTTTGATAATAGTTTCCACACCGTCGGCGGACAAAATTTCAAAAGTTTTCGATTACTTCATCGTTTCAGTTTCGGCTTTGAGCGGACCATTTTGCCTTTTGCTTTTGCCGATCGCGACGGTCAAATACTGGTTCGGGCGCGAAAAACACGTGCTGATTTTATTGATAATTCTTCTCGGCGGATGCTTTGTGCAGGGCATTTCGCTGATGATAAACGAGCGACCGACCCGCGCACCGCTCGGTGCAAGCCTCAAACTTTTGATGAAGATCGTCGGCGGACATTGGTTCGTCAGCTCGATCATCGGCGAAAAAGGTTTCGCGTGGACTTTGCGGCATCCTTTCTGGAAAGACGGAGTTTCCGCGATGATAAATCTCGGCGGATTCGGTTTATTGATTTACACTTTTTTGAAATCGAAAATCGAACTGCGTCTTTTAATAATTTTCGCCGCACTCATTGTCATTTCCGCACTGATTTCGCCCGCCGTTTCGAGCGATGCGCCGCAATGGACGGTGATGTGGTTTGCCGCAATCGGTTCGCGTTACTGGCTGATTCCGAATTTTTGTTTTCTGCTTTCGCTCTTCTGGCTGGCGAAAAATTCGCCGCTCAAATGGCTGAAATACGTTTCGATCGGGTTGCTTTTGCTCTCGTCAGCCGGAATTTGTGTTGATTGGAAATATCCGCCGTATGTCGATTATGAATTTCAAAAACACGCCGCCGAATTTAATAATGCCGCTGTCGGAAGTGAAGTCGTTATTCCGATAAATCCGAACTGGGAAATGCGTTTGGTAAAAAAATAGATGAATTATCTGAAGAAATTAAAAGGTAAATACCAAACCGCGCTCAAGATTAAAAAAGAAGACGGCTGGAAGGGCATCGAGCAGCAGCTAAAATCGCTTCTTTTTGAATTTCGGGAAAGTAGAAATTACCAAAAATGGATAAAACTCAACCAAATCAACGACGCGAAACGTGCGGAAATTAAACGGGAAATTCAAAATTTTTCACATCAACCGCTGATCTCGATAATTTTGCCCGTTTACAACGTCGAAGAAAAATGGCTGAGTATCTGCGTCGATTCGGTGACGAACCAACTTTACGAAAAATGGGAACTTTGCATTGCCGACGATAAAAGTCCGGGTGCACACATCAGAAAAGTTTTGGATGAATATTCAAAAAAAGACAAACGCATCAAGGTCGTTTTCCGCGATGAAAACGGTCACATTTCCGCCGCGTCGAATTCTGCCCTAAAGCTTGCAGCGGGCGAATTTTGTGTTCTTCTCGACCACGACGACGAACTCACGGAAGACGCGCTTTTTTATGTCGCCAAAGAGCTTAACAATTTTCCAGAAACGGAAATGATCTACAGCGACGAAGATATGATCGATGAAAACGGCAAGCGTTACGAACCGAAATTCAAGCCTGATTTCAGCCGAGAACTCTTTTATTCTTTAAATTTAATTACGCATCTTTCGGCTTATAAAACGCAGGTTTTGCGAAAAATGGGCGGTTTTCGGATCGGTGCGGAAGGCAGTCAGGATTACGATCTGGCACTTCGCGCGATCGAACTAATTCCCGAAAAAAACATTCGTCACATTCCGCGAATTTTGTATCATTGGCGGGCAATTCGCGGTTCGGTCGCGCTTTCGGGCGACGAAAAACCTTACGCGCACGAACGCGCCCGCGAAGCGATTCGACTGCATCTCGAAAGAATCGGAAGACGCGCCAAAGTCGTGCGTTCGATTTGGAATTATCACCGCGTTATTTACGATCTGCCGGAAAATTTACCGAAAATCGGTTTAATTTTTTATTCGGAAAACGAGCTTGATTCGGCGAAAGAAACGATTGAAAAAATTCGTTCCGAAACCGATTACGAAAATCTCGAAACGATCTTTATCGAAAATGCCGATGCCGAAAAACTCGATTCGGCGGTCAGCAAAACGACGGGTGAAATTCTTTGTTTTGTTGATGCAAACCTGAAACCTTTGACAAGAGATTGGCTGAAGGAAGTGGTGAGTTTTGCCGTTCAGGACGAAATCGGCGCGGTCGGGGCGAGAATTATCGATTCCGAAAAAACCGTTCTGCAAGGCGGTTTGATCATGGGAACGAACGAAACCGTCAGCGCGGCGCATCGCGGTTTTTTGGTCGATAAACTCGGAAATATCGGGCGAAATATGTTGACGGGAAATTTTTCGGCGGTTTCCATTTCGTGTCTGTGCGTCAAGAGAAATCTGTTTGAGGAAGCGGGCGGTTTTGATTTTCGCAATCTTCCGAAGCGTTTTTTCGATGCCGATTTTTGTCTGAAATTGCGCGAAAAAGGTTTACGCATCGTTTTCACGCCCTATGCCCGGATGATAAGAACCGACAAGCAAAAGCGGCTGAATTTTGAACAAAATCCAACCGCCGGGGAAACAGAATTTTTTACGAAAAAATGGCAAAAGATTTGTGAAAACGATCCGTTTTACAATCCGAATTTATCGAAAAAGGACGGAAGCTTTTCGATTGAGATTTAAAGATGATTTGCCCACGAAAGACACGAAAGAAAGGAAAAAATAAAACAATTATTCTGTCTTTATTTTCGTAATTTTCGTGTCTTTCGTGGGCAGTCTTTTTCTCTTTATATCTTTCTGCCGATGGCGAAAACTTTAACCAAAGCTAAACCCGCCACGAATCCGCCGATGTGCGCCGCGTAAGCGACTCCGCCCGCGCCCGGATCGGCAAAATAGCCTTGTATGATCTGAAAAACTATCCAGATGCCGAGCGCGACGAATGCGGGAACGGTCGTCAAAAAATTAAAGATGATCGCCCGCACCTGACGTTGCGGAAAGAGCAAAAGATAACCGCCGAGCACGCCCGAAATCGCGCCCGACGCGCCGAGCATCGGGATAATCGAATTTCCGTCCATAAAAATCTGCGCGAATGCGGCGGCAAATCCGCAGACGATATAGAAAGCCGCATAACGGATATGTCCGAGCAGATTTTCGATGTTGTCGCCGAAGATAAAAAGAAACAGCATATTTCCGAAAATATGCATAAAATCTCCGTGCATAAACATCGAGCTCAGGAAGTTGAAATAGACGGGCAAAGGCGTTGCGTAATGCTGAATTTTCCCGACATTTCCGAGCGAATCCTGAATTACCTGAACGCCCGTAATATCAACGCCCGTCGTCACTTCTTTCGGCACAAGCGAAAACGCGTAAGAAAACGCATCATTTCCGCCCAAACCTTGCAGAAAAACAAAGACGAGAATATTGATGCCGATGAAAATGTAATTTACGAATGGCGTAATCGTCCTGTCCGAATTGTCGTCGCCGATTGGAAACATTTATTAAAACCCTCCTTGAACTCTTTTTATTTAACCCAAAATTTTATCAACTTCGATTGTAAAATGCGGCAGAACGGATGATTTTACCAGGTCGCCGGTCTTGTAAATACTTGCTATTTGATAAATTCCGACGTTCGGTTGTTGATGAACTTCGATGATGTCGTTTTTCAGATTGACGATCCAAACTTCGGGAATTTCGGCTTCGGCATAAAGCGAAAGTTTCGTGTCGCGGTCGTATTTCAGCGTCGAATCCGAAACCTCGACGATCAAAAGCGTTTCCGCCGGGCGCGGATGACGTTTTCCGTCGTATTTTGTCAGATCAGCCAAAACAATGTCCGGTTCGGGTTCATCGAAATCGGAAAGCCGAAGCGGATTTTGAACGCTTACCAAAATATCGTCGGAAACATTTTTGATAAAAAGACGATTTAAGTTATTAACAGTTGCGGCGTGTCTATCTCCAATGGTCATTTTTTGTATCAATTCTCCGTCAATGATTTCGGCTTTCTCGTAGTCCTTGAGCATTCCGAGTTCGATCATTTTGTAGTATTCATCGACACTAAAACGAAGCCGTCGCGGTTGCGGCTGAAAATTCATCATAAACTTCACCTCTGCTTATAAATTTACGCCAAAACTCAAAGCCGTTTCAAACATTTTCCGTGTTTTTAAGAAGCTCGAAACCTTCGGAACGCGCCACGTAAGTTGCCGCCGTGATGTCGCCGACGACGTTTAAGGTCGTGCGGCACATATCTAAAATACGGTCAACGCCTAAAATAATTGCGATTAAAGCCGGATCGATGCCGATCATTGCAAGAATTCCGATGATGAAAGGAATCGATCCCGACGGAACTCCGGCGGTTCCGATGCCGCCTAAGATAGCCAGATAAACAACCATCAACTGCTGTCCGAGCGAAAGATCGAAACCTGCGAGTTGTGCCAGAAACAAAACCGTTACGCCTTCGTAAAGTGCGGTTCCGTTTTGGTTTGCGGTTGCGCCGACGGTTAAAACGAAACTGTTGATTTCCTTCGGAACGCCGAGATTTTTCTCGGAAACTTTCAGCGCGGTCGGCAATGTTGCATTCGATGAACTAGTCGAAAAAGCCGTGACGATGACCGTGCGGATTCGTTTGAAAAATTCGACCGGATTTATCTTTGACAAAAATGCGACCGAAAGCGAATACACGCCGAAAAAGTGCAAACCCAAGCCTAATAAAACTGTCGCTACGAACCACGCCAAAGATTGCAAAAGTTCCAGCCCGAACTGCGCGATGTTGTTAAATATCAGACACGCAACGGCATACGGCGCAAACTTCATAATCATATCGATGATCTTTGAAGTTACCGCAAAGACCGAATCCATCAGATTTACGAACGGCGCGGAAACGGGCGCGGGCAAAAGCGTAATCGCAATTCCGGCGATCAGCGCGAAAAACATAATGTGAAGCATATTCGGACTCGTGCCCGAAATCGAGTTGAAAACATTGCTCGGCACGATCGTTTTGACGACCGACATCAGAGCCGTGTCTTCGCTCGCCACGGCTTTTTTGATGTCGCTTGAAAACCGTTTCGTTTCGTTTGAAAAATCCGCCGCAACTTCGGACAAGATATCGGTTCGCGCCGCCATTTTATCGGCTTCCTTCGCAAAACTGTCGGCTGCCGAGGTAAAGGTTTTCGAGTTTTTTAAAGACGCTTGCGCTTCGACCGAAAATTCCTTTGCTTTTGCCGAAAAATCCTTCGCGTCCGCCGCAAACTTTTTCGCTTCTTCGGGATTCTGCGTCGTTTCGTTGGCGATCTTGTCGATCTTGACGATGTATTTATCGGCGGTTCCGACAAAACTTTTCGATGCCGCGCCGATGCTGATCGTGTTTTCGATGTTGGATTTCGCGCCGCCGCTGAATTTTTCCTTGAGCATCGTCGCCACGTCGGGGCTGATTCTTTCGCCCGGTCGGATCGTGTTTGCCAAACCCAAGCCGATCACGACGGAAATCGTCGAGATAACGAGCGAATAACCGAAAGATTTCAACCCGATGCGTCCTAATTTCCGAATATCGCCGATTCCCGCCACGCCGACGACGAGCGACGAAAAAACGAGCGGCACGACGATCATCAAAAGCAAACTCAAAAACAATTGCCCGACGGGACGCGTAAAGTTTTCGATAAACCAAACGAGATTTGCATTATCGCCGCCGAACTTCCAGTTTACGAACAATCCGCCGAAAACCCCGATCAGCAAACCGATCAAAATTTTCGTGTGCAAAGCGATTCCTTTCGGTTTGTCGGGCGTTTCGTCGTCCAGATCGGTTCTCAATTCTTCTTCAAATTCGTAATCGTCTTTTTTATCAGTCATTATTAAATTTTCACCTTTTCGTTTTGGAATTTTTACCTTAACAAGCCGTGTGAGTTGAACTTACTTTTTGAAAATCGCTCGTTAATGCGTGGTTTTTGAGAGTTTAGCAAATCTTTGAGGATTTGGGTATGATTGAATGAATCTATCTCTTTATCAGCTATTTTTATGAACAGAAATTTTTTACGAATCGTTTTTTTATTCGGATTGTTTTTTATTTTTACGAATTTCGCCGAGGCACAGCAGAAATTTATTGCCAATCTGTCGGGACAGCAAGTCGTTCCCGTGAGCAGTTCGCCGGGCAAAGGTGTTTGCGTTTTAACGCTCGATGCCGCTGAAACACAGCTTTCCGCCAACTGCCGATACGAAAATCTGACAGCCAACGCGGGAGCCGTCGGAGTCGGATTCGGCGCGCCTGTCGGCGGCGTTGGATCATCGTTAGCGGCAACGATTCTACCTAACGGCGGACAGAGCGGAACTTTTTCTTTTAACGTCACCTTAAACGCGCAAAGACTTGCAGATTTACGTTCAAACCGAACTTATTTCTACATCAACAATCAAAATGCCGCCGAGATTCGCGGACAAATTCACGTTGCCAACGGTGCATACAACGATTTCGACGGCGACGGGCGCACCGACCTGACGGTTTACCGCACATCGAACCGAAGTTTTTACACACTTTCGAGCCTGAACGGAAATTTGACCGAAAAACAGATCGGTGAAACAGGCGATTCGGTTTCCTTAACGGTTGATTTCGACGGCGACGGTAAATCAGATTTTTCGACGGCGCGTTACAACGCCGAAGTTTTGTGGCGCGTTTTCAAAAGTTCGACCAACACGCTCGAAGAAACGCGTTGGGGAAGTTCGAGTTTAGGAGATTTTTTCGCCGCCGGGGATTATGACGGCGACGCGGCTTTCGACCTCGCCGTTTTTCGGGCGGGAACCTGGTATATTATCGAAAGCGCGGCAAACACGGTTCGCTACGACAATTTCGGACAATCGGGCGACGTTCCTTCGCCGAACGATTACGACCGCGACGGAAAAGCCGATCTGACCGTGGCTCGAAGCGAAAACGGACAGCGCGTTTGGTATTCCAGACTGAGTTCAAACAATCAATTGAGAATCGTCCAATGGGGATTGAGTTCGGATGCCTTTTTTACGGGCAGATCGGATTGGGACGGCGACGGCGCGGCAGATATTTCCGTTATCCGCAACGAGAGCGGGCAAAGAGTTTTCTATATTTTGCGTTCGTCCGACGGGCAAGTGCAAATCATTCGTTGGGGCTTGAGTTCCGATGTCGTCAAGCTCGGCGATTACGACGGCGACGGCAAAACCGATGCCGCCGTGACACGCGCTGTCAACGGGCAGAGAGTTTTCTTCATTCAGCAAAGCTCGAACGGCGAACTCCGCACCGAAACTTTCGGTCTGCAAGGCGATTTTTAATCTTTTAATTACGAAACGGCAATGGACAGGATAAACGGGATTAGAGAAAATTGATCTTGTAAATCCTATCTTTTTACAAGTTTTATGTATTCATCTATTCATTTCAATTCAAAAGGTCGTGCGACGACGAATGCTTCAAAACCTGAAGTTCTGGAAAAATTAAAAAATATTGTCGGCGCGGAAAACGTGTTGGTTGACGCGGAAAAGGTCGAACCTTACGGCGGCGATGCGGTCAAGGAAAAATTTCCGCCCGAAGCCGTCGTTTTTCCTGCAGCGACCGCCGAAATGGTTGCGATCATCAAACTCGCCAATGAATATCTTTTTCCTGTCACGGCACGCGGCGGCGGTGTCGGCTACACGGGCGGCGCGGTTCCGCTTGACGGCGGCATCGTCATCGGAACGGACAGAATGAATAAAATCGTCGAAATAAACGCCGACGATTTATACGTTACCTGTCAGCCCGGAATCACCACGTTTGCGTTACAGCAAGCCGTCGAAAAACACGGCGTATTTTTCCCGCCCGATCCGGCTTCTTACAAAGATTCCTACATCGGCGGCAACATTGCCGAGAACGCGGGCGGGATGCGCACGCCGAAATACGGCAACACGAAACGCTACGTTTTGGGTTTGGAAGTCGTCACGGCAACGGGCGAAGTTATCAGAACGGGCGGCAAGACCGAAAAGAATGTCGTCGGGTTCGATCTGACGGGTTTGATGTGCGGCAGCGAAGGAATGCTCGGCATCATCACCGAAGCGACGCTGAAATTATTGCCGATGACGGAAACCACTTCGACCGTTCGCGCCAGCTTCAAAACGATGGAGCAAGCCTGCAAAGTTTTGACGAAATTTACGCCCGTCGGAATCCTGCCGATGGCGATGGAAGTGATCGACAAATACTGCATCGAAGCGATCGAACAAAATTATGCGTTCGGTTTATCGAAGGACGCAAACGCGATTCTTTTGGTTGCGGTTGATGGTTCGCAGGAAGAAGTCGCTAAAAACGCCGAAACGATCGAACGCATTTTGGGCGAAAACGGCGGATTCGACATCTTACGCGCCAAATCGAAGGAAGACGAAGACAAACTCTGGGACGTGCGCCGCGCAATTTCTCCGAGCCTGATGAAATTCGGAACTTTGAAAATTAACGAAGATGTCGTCGTTCCGCGCTCTCGCGTTCCCGAACTCGTCGCAAGAATCGAGGAGATCGGCAAACGTTACAACACCTTCGTCGCCAATTTCGGACACGCCGGCGACGGAAACATCCACGTCAATTTCCTCTGCGACCGCGACAACCTGGAATCCGTCGCCCGCGCCCGTGAATGCGTCAAAGAAACTTTTCAATTATCTGTAGATTTAGGCGGCACGATCAGCGGCGAACACGGCATCGGCTACGTCAAAGCCCCGTATATGGATTACGCCATCGACAAACCGACGCTTTCGATAATGAAAGGCATCAAAAAAGTCTTCGACCCGAACGGCATCTTAAATCCGGGCAAAATGTTTGTTTGATCTGAAAACTAATTGTAAAAATAATGCTTTTGAGTTAATTTGATTTGTATGAACTCGCTTGAATTTACAGCAAAAATTGAACACGGCGTGATACATTTGCCGAAGGAGTTTGAAGATTACGAAAACGTCACGGCTCACATTACCGTTATGATTGAAACGCCCGAAGGTAAAAAAGCGAAAAAAGACAGACTTTTTGCGGCGTTCAAAAAAGCGCAGAAAGCAAATCTTTTTGCAGAGATTGAAAACCCCGTCGAAGGGCAAAGAAAACTAAGAGATGAGTGGGACTAAAGCAATTTTAGACAGCAACGTCATCATTCTCGCATCGAAAGAAATGATCGATGTCGAAGAAATGTTTTCGAGATACGACGAATTTTTTGCTTCGACAATTTCTTACGCGGAAGTTTATGCTTTCGAGTTTACAAATCAGCTTGAAAAAGACATTGCCGACGAAATCTTTGCAAATCTCACGCTCATCGATTTCGATAAAAACATCGCCGATCGAGCAATCATCTACCGCAAAAACAAAACAAAGAAAATAAAACTGCCCGACGCAATCATTCTCGCTTCCGCCAAATACGCGAACGCCGAACCTCTGACCGACGATTGGGACGATTTTCAAAATATAGATTCCGCCGTTATCGTCACAAACATTGACGATCTAAAAATTTAACATTTTTACAAATAGCATGTTAAATTTGAGCAAAATATTTCTATAAATGTGAGGAAAAAATTATGGAAAGAGATACTCAATACTATATCGAGAAAGGTTTTATTGATGTGAACGATAATGCCGAATTCAGAACCATTGCGGAAGCGGCAAGTTGTTTCGGGAAAAAATATATAGCCTCACGGCGATCATATTTCAGACATCCGAAAGAACGCGAAAAAAGACTCTGGTTTCCAAAACTTTATGATAATAAAGATTGGGAAAATACGATTTCTTCCGATGAATCAGTAATCATCTCAAAAAGTAAATTTCCTGAGAAAGGAAAGGAAGAGATAGACAGTATAAAACCGGACGAAGATTATATTGTTGTTACTTTTACTCGTGACAGGAATTCCGAAGGTAAAATGATGTATCTTTTCAGAGGCGTTTATGAATTAGATAAAGACGCAATGAGTTATGAAAAAGGACAGGTTTGGAAAAAGATCGCCGATAGGATAAAAACTTATCCGACCTTATAATTACGCTAAATGAATACAAAAAAACTGCTTTTCATCATAGCTTTGTCGTTTTTATCTCTTACTTCCTGCACAAAGAGCGGGCAAAATTCGGTTGAGAATGTGTCGAACATCAATAAACCGATGCCGACTCCGCAAAGTTCTGCGCCGAAAATATTTGCCGAAGTGCCTGAAAATGCCGATGTAAATGCGAAATATATTTTTTATTTACACGGCAAAATCGTCGAAGAAGAAGGCGAAAAAGCGGTCAGTCCCGAATTCGGTGCTTACGAATACCGCAAGATTCTCGATGCGCTTGCCGCGCGCGGTTTTGTCGTTATCAGCGAAGTTCGCCCGAAAGACACGGACGCGGTCGAGTATGCCGCAAAGATCGGGAAACAAATAAACACGCTTCTCGAACGCGGCGTAAAACCCGCAAACATCACCGTCGTCGGCGGTTCAAAAGGCGGCGTTATCGCGCACCGCATTTCATCTGATCTGAAAGACAAAAACTTAAATTTCGTTCTCTTAGCCGCTTGCGGAAAAGGCTATCTCGCACAGGAAAAGCCCGACCTTTACGGCAGAGTGCTCTCCGTTTACGACTACAAAGACAACAAAGGCGCGCAAAGCTGTGCCGAATTTTTCAAAGCCTCGAAAAACATCACCGAATCAAAAGAGATCGAACTAAAATTAGGCACCGGACACGGCATCATCTTTCACCCTTTATCAGAATGGCTCGACCCCACCATCGAATGGGCAAATCAGACAAAGAAATGATCTCATAGACAAAATTCAAGAAAACTTTGCATCTTGATAAAATATTTGTATATTTCACTTCGTATGAAATATAACGATATTGACCTTGCAGAATGGAAAACTTGCGGAATTGAAACGGATTCGCTTTGGTTGATAAATGAAAGAGATAAAAGCGGAAAACATCAAAACATTTATCACGGCAATTTCATTCCGCAAATTCCCAATCAGCTAATCAGACGCTATACAAAGAAAGGGGAAACTGTTTTTGAACCTTTTATGGGAAGCGGGACAACCCTGTTTGAATGTGAAATGTTAAACCGTCGTTATATTGGGTTTGATATAAATCCGAAAATCGTAAGCTACGTCCAAGAAAAAATGCTTACGAGTGCATTCAAAAATGATTTTTTTATCAAGGAATGTAATTCTTTAGACGCTGAAAGCGTTGATGAATTTACAACTAATGCTTTCAACAGTTTTTTTACAAAAAGCGTTCAATTTGTATTAATACACCCGCCATATTTAGATATTGTAAAATTTACCGATAACAAAGACGATTTATCACAAATCGGAAACTTAAAAGAATTTATCGGTAAATTTAGAATCATCTGTGAAAACTCTTTGAAGTTTTTAGACAAAAACAGATATTTTGCGATTGTCGTTGGAGATGTCTACAAAAAAGGCGAAGTTTTACCTCTATCGTTTTATTGTATGGATATGATAAAACGATATTTCAATGTAAAATTAAAAGGCATTATCGTAAAAAACATCGAAGGAAATCGCGGAAAAATCGGACAAAATAATATCTGGAAATATCGAGCCTTAAATAGCGATTATTTTATTTTCAAACACGAATATATTTTTGTATTTAAGAAATAATTCTAAAATCTCTTATGGATATAAAATCAAATTTCTCAACTGACATAGCTAAGAAAATTCTTGGAAACAAAGAACAGGCAATCGCATTTTTATTAGAAATGCAAAAAGCGAATAACTTTGAATTGCCAATTAAAACAATTCTTAGAGGTATTAATAAAGGGAAAACTTTTCTTGCTTTGGAAACAAACGAAGTTTGGGCAAAAATTGTAGAGCATTGGAATTTTGAAATAGGCGAGAAGATAATCAGAGAAATCTTTAAAACAACATCTAAATATAACTCTGGTAAAGAATCTTATGCGACGATGAATATTTTACTCGATGAGTGGGAAAATATTCATCTCGGAGATTTAGCTTGGTCATTTTCTCAGGGAGATTTTGATGGTTTTGTACAAAGACTTAATTCAGAAAATATATCTGGCTACGAAAAAGATGAAAAGGTAAAACTTGCCGCTGTAAAATATAGAAGACTAAAAGAAATTAACACAGTCAGAAATGATTTTATTGAAACTTTGATATTTGAAAAGAATGAAAATATTTTACCAACTCTAAATCACAGAAGATCAGTAGATTTTTTTATCAATGGAATTTCTTTTGATCAAAAAGTGGCAAAAAGTCCGACGAATGAATTCAAAAGAGATTTTAGGGAAAATTGGAAATCTTATGCAATCGAACATCCTAAAAAAGTTGCCGAATATCTCTATAAATACCAAGGTGAAGGAAGATTTGGAGCAGATAATAGATTATTGGTAGTTTATTTAGATGAAGATGTAGCAATCGAAAGGATAGCGGAAATAATTGACGGAACAAATTTAGAAGAACCTTTAGAAGTTACATTTGAATACAATCACAAGAATCAAGGTAATAAGACATATAGAGTAAATTGTTTTGTCATATTGTTGTATAACAAAAATTAAAATGAATTATATAGGTTCAAAATATAAATTATCTAAATTCATCAAATTCGCTATTAAAGAAAAAGTCGGCGAGATGAAAGATAAGGTTTTCTGTGATTTGTTTGCGGGAACGGGGGCGGTTGCGCGTAGCTTTAAAACCGAATCGGAGAAGATTATTGCTAATGATATTGAATTTTACAGCTATGTCTTAAATAAAAACTACATCGAAAATCACGAAGAAATTGAATGGAAAAAGTTTATTGATGAATTAAATTCTCTCGATGGGGTCGAAGGTTTTATTTACAATCATTATTGTTTAGGTTCTGGAAGCGAAAGACAATATTTCAGTGATGAAAATGGTAAAAAAATTGATGCTATTCGGCAGGAAATCGAAGAATGGCATAATGTCGGCTATATAAGTAGAAAGCAATATTATTTTTTACTGACAAGTTTACTCGAAGATGCCGATGCCGTGGCAAACACGGCAAGCGTTTACGGTGCTTTTCTTAAACATTTGAAAAAATCCGCACAAAAACCGTTAATACTCAAAGGGGCTGAATTTGCGATAAATGAAGCCAAGCACGAAGTTTATAATAAAGATGCAAATATTTTAATTAATGAAATAGAAGGAGATGTGCTTTATCTCGATCCGCCTTATAATGCGCGTCAATATGGTTCAAATTATCATTTACTTAATACGATTGCCTTGTATGATAATTTTGTTCCGACTGGAAAAACGGGATTGAGAGATTATCAACGCTCACGCTATTGCCAAAAACGTGAAGTTTCACTCGTTTTTGAAGATTTAATTAAAAATGCCAATTTCAAACACATCTTTTTGAGTTATAACAACGAAGGGTTGATGTCTGAAACCGAAGTTAGAAAGATTATGGAGAAATATGGCAGATACGATTTAGCAACTACCGAATATCAGAGATTCAAAGCCGACAAAACCGAAAACAGAAATCATAAGGCAACCGAAACCACCGAATATCTGCATATTCTGGAAAAAAAATAATTTTACGAAAATTTTAAAAAAAGTATTGACTTAAAAAACAAAAAGGCGTAAATTGGTGTCGAATAAATTTAATTCTATTTATTTGGAGGTTATTTGAGATGTCAATTTCTACTACTGAAACAATCGGTTTATGTGAACAGTTTGTGCAATTTCTTCAAACGGCGAAAACTGAGTTGAAGGCGAAAGGGTTGGATGTTACGGGTTGGGATGAAGAAACCAATGCCGATAAAACTTCGATTGTCGTAAGCGAAAATGAGCGCGATAATCTGACAGCGGCGAGAAAAGAAAAGACAAAAGAGGTTCAAACCAATAAAAAGAGAACTTATTCAAAACTTTCTTCAAGGCTCGATGCTGTGATCGGAATACTCGGAAAAGATACTCCGGCGGCGAAAGAAGCGGCAAGGCTCAGAAGCAATCTGATTCCGCAGTCGAAAAGTAAAAACAGCGGGAACAAGAGTGGAAATAACAATGGCGGATAAACGAATAATTAAATAAATATCCTTGAATTTACAAAAACGATTCGGAAAGTAACGATTTGTTATCAGGTGTGCTTTCCGAATTATTTTTTTTATACACCCGATAGTAAAAAATATACACCGCACAGTAAATCATATACACCGAACAATAAATCATATACACCAGAAAGCAAATTGTATTTAAAAAATTATGCGGAAAGCACACCCGATAATAAATCAGACACACCGGGCAAGAAAAAATATGCTCCGATTTGCAAAGAATTATCCTTTTTACAAGCAAATTTCTTTTCGTTATCAATTTACTGTTTCAATATTGAATTTTCATCAACTATAATCGAAAAACTATGAGATTGAGGGCATTTTTCTTTTGTTTTTTATTATCGGCAAGCCTTAATGTTTTCGGGCAGAACACGACCTTTATTTTAGTCAGGCACGCGGAAAAGGATACTTCACCGACCGCAAGCAAAAGTAATCCCGAATTAACTGAAGAAGGGAAACGACGGGCAGTAAGATTATCTGCTTTGGTTAAGGAATGCCGTCCGGCGCATATTTTTACGACCATTTTTAAACGCACAATTGCCACCGCAACTCCGACGGCGGAAAGCATCGTTCCGAATTACCGTTTGCAGATGCAGTTTTACGATTACGGCGAACTGGAAGCGTTTGCCGCGCAATTACGGCAAATAAGAGCGCGTTGCGTTTTGGTCGTCGGGCATAATACGACCACGCCCGAACTGGCAAATCTGCTCATCAAACAGGAAAAATACAAAGCCCTCGACGACAACGAATACAACAAAGCTTTTTTTATCACGGTCAAGGGAAACAAAACGGAAGATAAAGTAGTCGAATATTGATTTTGGAAATAAAGAAAGAAAGATTAAGAATTTGCCCACGAAATACACGAAAGAAACGAAAAAAGAAAAAACAAAAAATTAGAACAATTTTCAGATGAGTGAAATACAAACTATTTCGGAATAAGTAATAAGTGAAAGGTGACAAGTGACAAGTAAAAACTATCACTTATTACTTTTCACTTGTCACTTATTCCGAAAGTTGTCTTGCATAATTCTAAAATCATACATAAATATCTTTTGTTTTATTTTCGTGATTTTCGTGTATTTCGTGGGCAAAAAACTATCTGAAAAGTTTCAAGATTTAGTGAATTTGGTGAACGGAACTTTTCCTTCGATGGCGTTAATAACGAAATTGTTTTTTCCGCCGTTGATGATCCAGGTTTCGATATTTTCGCGCTGGCAGATGATCGCGGCTTCCAGTTTTGAATTCATTCCGCCCGTGCCGAGTCCCGAATCGCGTTCTTCGACAAGCTTCCGGGCTTCTTCGATGTTCTTAATTTCAGAAATCAATTTAGCGTCCGTATGAAGATGCGGATTTTTGTCGAAAACCCCGTCAATATCGCTTGCAAGGACAAGCAGATCAGCCTTTAACAGTGCGGCGACGAGCGCGGAAAGCTTGTCGTTGTCGCCGAGAATGATTTCTTCGACGGCGGTCGTGTCGTTTTCGTTGATGATCGGAATGTAGGAATATTTGATTAGTTCGTTGAGCGTGTTGAGCGTGTTCAGGCGCGACGTTTCGTTTTCAAAATCGCGGTAGGTCATCAAACATTGGGCGGCGCGAATACCGAAATCGGTAAAGATTTCGTTGTAAATACGCATTAAAAGAGGCTGACCGATGGCGGCGAGAGCTTGTTTCGATTCGATCACTCTTCCTTCGTCCATAAAATTTATCCGTTGACGCGCGGCGGCAATCGCGCCCGACGAAACGAGAATAATGTCGAATTCACCGTGCAATTCGAGAATCTGCCGCCCGATGTCTTCGACCTTGCCGCGCGAAATAAGTTTCGTGCCGTTTGTTAGGGTCGATGTGCCGATCTTTAGAACGAGTTTCTTTTTCATTGATTAAGAGTTAACAGAGTTGACAGGAGTTGCAGAGTTGACAGGGTTGGATGAATGTTTTTAACTCTCAACCCTGTCAACTCTGCAACTCTGTCAACTCTTACGGATTTGCCCGTCGCCGAAGACGAACCATTTGTTGGTTAAAAGATGTTCTGCGCCGAGCGGTCCGCGAAAATGCAGTTTTTGTGTCGAAATGGCGATTTCCGCACCGAGTCCGAATTCGCCGCCGTCGGTAAATCTTACGGAAGCGTTGTGATAAACCGCCGCGCTGTCCGTTTCGTGCATAAATCTTGCGGCTTTTTCGGCGTTTTCCGTAATGATGACCGCCGAATGTCCTCCCGAATACTTGTTTATCTTTGCGATGGCTTCATCCATACCCGCAACGACTGCGACGACCATTTTGGCGGACAAAAATTCTTCAAACAACGTTTCTTCATCACCGAAAAGACGCACGGACGGATTCGCGTAATGCACGGACGCATCGCCCGAAACCTCGATACTTGCGGCGTGTAACGCTTCGACAATTGCATCGATCTTGTTTTGCAAGTCGGGAAGTTTTTCGTCGAGCAAAACTTTGTCGAGCGCGTTGCAGACGCTCAAACGCGATTTGCCGTTAAGGATGATTGCGAGTGCTTTTTCAAAATCCGCTTCGGCATCGACAAATGCAAAATTATTTCCACGCCCAGAAACGATCACGGGCGATTTCGAGTTTTTCAAAACGAAATCGATCAAGGTTTCGCCGCCGCGTGGAATCACGATGTCGAACTTTTCGGTTTCGCCTTTTATTAATGCTTGCGTTTCTTCGCGCGAAATATCGAGGTATTTGACGAAATACTTATCCGCGCCGTTTTCTTCCAGAGATTTTTGCCACAAATCTGCCAGGCAAAGATTCGTGTTTCGCGCTTCCTTGCCGCCTTTTAATAAAATTTTGTTTCCGGCTTTTAAGGCAATGATCGCGGCTTCGATCGAAACATCGGGACGCGCTTCGTAAATTATCAAGATCGTGCCGAAGGGAACCGTGCGGTTTTCGATGCGTAACCCGTTTTCGCGTGTGTGCGAAGAAATAATTTTCCCGACCGGATCGGGCGCGTTTATGACGCTCTCGACCGATGCGATCATCTTTTCGACCTTTGCTTCGTCAACCTTCAAACGGTCGAAAATGACCAGATCATCTTTCGGGCAATGCGCGAGGTCGAGCTTGTTTGCCGCGACGATCTCCGATTTGTTTTCGCCGAGCAGACGCGCCAATGATTTCAGAACATTATTTTTAATTTCCGTGTTCATCAATTGAAATTTATCACAGCGAACAAAGAGTTTACAGATGCGAAAATGATTTTGGGATAGTTTGGAACGCGGATTGGTCAGATCGGGCGGATAAGCGCGGATTTTTTGATTTGGAAATAAATTTGTAAAGAGCAGATATTTGAATCAGGTGAGGAAATTTGTTTGAAAGAAAGGGAAATTTTATCTGAAAAATTATCCGATAAAATCTGCCGAATCCGCCAAATCCGCGTTCTACCTCTTTTCCTGCAATCTTTTCCGTAAACCTTCTTCGCCCCAATTCATAATTATGTCGTGATTCCAGCGGAAAAAAGGTTTTGCAAGCGGTGCGATAAAGTTCATCCACGATTTTGTCGTGCGGACTTTCCAATCGTATCGAACGCAGGTCTTGCCGGGAGTTTCGGCGGAAAATTGCCAAAGCCCGATGCCTTCGAGTTCGCCGAACGCGCGGGCTTCGATGAGCTTTAATTCTTCGACGCGCATAATTTCGGAGTCGAAAATAAGTTTATACGGCAACGCGCTTTTCCACGTTGAACGGACAATTTTCCCGACACCGCTTTCATTGCCGCTTTTTAATTCCTCGACGCGCAAAACGCCCTTCCACCATTCGTGCCACGTTTCGGAGTTTTTTATTTCTTCCCAAACTTTTTCGAGCGGTTCGTCAAAATGCCAGATCGAAACGAATTCATAATGGTTCATAACGAAAAAAGGATGACGAATAATGATAAATCACTATCAGCCATCCGTTAATCCATTATTCGTCAAAAATTACTTTTTGGGTTCGGTCTTTGCAAAATAACCTTCGCGGTGCGTGAGTTTTACTTTTTGCTTCTGCATTTCCGCGTTGGTCAATTGAATATCGATCTTGCGGTATGAACCGTCGCGTTTCTGGTTGGTCGGTTCATAGGCGATCAAATACTGCGAACGCATTTCTTCCTGAATCAGGCGAAAAGCCTGTCGGAGTTCGGCTTCGTCACGCGGGAAAAATGCGCGTCCGCCGGTGCGTTCGGAAATTTTGCGAAGCGCGCCTTCGTCAACGCCGTCGTAAAAATTGTCGCCGATGCCGATCGAATAAATGACGGCTTCGCTTTTCTGCGCGGCTTGCACGGCTTCGTCGAGCTTTTTCTGCCCGTAAGTGTTAACGCCGTCGGAAAGCAGAATGATGGCGCGGCGCGTTTTTTCCGGCGCAGGTCCGAGAACTTCTGCCGCCGTCACCCAGATCGCATCCCAGATCGCGGTCGAACCTTGCGTCGCCTGATTTCTTCCCGAGATCGGCGGAGTTCCGACGATCACGCCGCCGCCGACATAACCCGAAGGCGGAACGAATTCGACACGCTCGATCGCACGGCGCAGGCGATTCATATTATTTGTCATTCCTTGTTCGAGCGTGGCTTCGCCCGTGAATGAAATGATCGCAACTTCGTCTTTCGCGGGACGAATCACTGATTCCAGAAACGACGTTGCCGCCGCTTTTTCTTCGGGCAAAGTGCGTTCCTGCGATGCGCTCGTATCGATCAGGATCGTCAAACTCAAAGGCAGATCGACCTGTCGTGAAAAAGCGACGATCTCCTGAGTTTGCCCGTCTTCGATCAGACGCACGTCGGATTGTTTCAGATCGGTCAAAAGCCGCCGATTTTTGTCCTGCGCCGTAAACAGAACATTGACGACCTCGGTATCGATCTTGATAACTTCGTCGTCTTCGATCGGAATTTCGTCGTCCGCAGGTGTCGGGGTCGGCGTTGGTGAAGCGGAACTATTCGCCGGCATTTGCTGGGCGTTCGTAAAATCGAAACCGAAAAGCGCAACGCCGATAAATAACGAAACGAATGTTAAAACCAATAATTTATTTTTCCACTTCATAATAAAAAACTCTCTGAATCTGCAAAACTATTTCAGGCTGTCCCTGATCGCGCGGTAACTGTTTTTCGTGCGAATCTTGTATTTATCCGCTTTTTCCTTATCGGTCAGCTTCACCTGAATTTTCCGCGTTTTTCCGTCGTAATTTTGATTTGCCGGGCGATAAGTAATGATGTATTGCGATTTAAGCTCCTCCGAAATTGCTTTGAAGGCTTTTTCCAACGCCAGCATATCGCCCGTAAAAAATGCTTCGCCGCCGGTTTCTTCGCAAAGTTGCGTCAAATATTTATCGCCTTTGTCTTTGATCGTTCCGGCTTCAACTCCCGGAACCGAGCCGAGAAAAGCTTCCTTTGTAGAGATGGCAAAAACAGTGGTTTCGGTTCGCTGTGCAATGTCGATCGCATCTCTTAATTCGGCGCGGCTGAAAGTATCGTCGCCGTCCGTGATGATAACGATCACGCGTCTGCCCGGTGCATTGCGGAGTTTCTGGTCGGAAAATTCCCAGACCGCATCGTAAAGCGCGGTTTGCGAACCGAATTTGTTAACGCGGTCAACGGCTTTGTCGAGCAGGTCGAGTTTATCGGTAAAATCCTGAACCAGTTTCACTTCGTGATCGAAGGTCATAAAGGCGGCTTTATCCTTGCGAAGACGCGTGACGGTGTAGATAAAATTTCGCGCGGCTTCTTTTGAAAACTGCATTTTTCCTTTCGTCGATTCCGAAGTGTCCATCAAAACACCGACATAGACGGACGGATTCGTTTTTTCGTCGGAGAAAAACGTGACTTCCTGCGGAACGCCGTCTTCAAGCACGACGAAATCGCCTTTCTGCAAACCCGAAACGAGCGCGTCCTTTTTTCCCGTAACGGTAACGGGCAGACGAACCTCGAATGTCTTTGAAGTGTCGACAACTTCGTTCTGATTCGGAGTCGGCGATGGGGTCGGCGTTTGCGCAAAAATTGCCGAAGCCGCAAACAGGAAGACAAACTGGAAACTGATAAAGCGAAACAAATTTTTCATAACCGGTTATTTGAAAATTTTCTGTGTCAGACGCACCTTTCGATGCTTTTTAAGGGGCGATTGTTGCCCGATTGCAAATGGAAAGTATAACAAAAGTGCAGTAAATGGTTAATTGTAAATGGTTAATTGTTAGTTGCGTCTTTCGGCGTATATAGATTTTCGCAAAAAGGAAAATGCGAAACGCTTTTTTACCATTAACCATTAACCATTTACAATTAACCATTAACTAACACTTATGAATCAGAATATTTTCAGAGAATACGACATTCGCGGGATCGTCGGTGAGCAACTAACTGACGAAACGGTTGAAAAGATCGGTTTGGCATTGGGCACTTTTTTCAAACGAAACGGCGCAAAACGCATTGCCGTCGGTTACGATGCGCGGGAGAGCGGCACGCGTTTTCGCGATCTGCTCGTCAAAGGTTTCAACGCGACCGGATGCGACGCGGTTTTGATCGGCAGGGTTCCGACCCCGGTTTTGTATCACACGGTTTTTACCAAAGACGTTGACGGCGGCGTGATGATTACGGGTTCGCACAATCCGCCCGATCATAACGGATTCAAGATTTGTCTGGGAAAACAAACGCTTTTCGGTTCGCAGATTCAGGAAATAAAACAGATCGCGCTGGCGGGCGAATTTGCCGAAGGCGCAGGTAAGACCGAAGAGATCGAAGTTTTAGCGGAATATGAAGCCGACATAAAATCGAAGATAAATTTAGGTGAAAAACGCTTAAAGGTGGTCGTTGATGGCGGCAACGGAATGGGCGGCGTGACGGGCGTTCCCGTTTATGAAAGTTTAGGATTCGAGCTTGTCAAACTGTTTACCGAACCCGACTCGAACTTTCCGAATCATCATCCCGACCCGACCGTCACGGAAAATTTGCAGGACTGCATCAAATCTGTCAGGAAAACAGGCGCAGACTTGGGAATCGCCTTCGACGGCGACGGCGACCGCATCGGCGTTGTCGATGAAACGGGCAGAATCATTTGGGGCGATGAATTGATGGTTTTGCTTTCGCGGGAAATTTTGAAGGAAAACGCGGGCGCAACGATCATTGCAGAAGTAAAATGTTCGCAAAATCTTTTCGACGACATCGCCGCGCACGGCGGAAATCCGATTATGTGGAAAGCCGGACATTCGATCATCAAATCGAAGATGAAGGAAACGCACGCCGCGCTTGCGGGCGAAATGAGCGGACACATCTTTTTTGCCGACAAATTTTACGGTTTCGACGACGCAACCTATGCAGGTGCGAGAGTTTTGGAAATTCTTTCAAAAACCGACAAAACCTTATCGGAATTACTTTCGGATTTGCCGGAAACATTTTCAACTCCCGAGCTGAGAGTTGATTGTGCTGATGAGGAAAAATTTGAAGTCGTCGCCAAAATTGCCGAAGAATTTGCGAAAACGAACGAGGTCATCACGATCGACGGTGCGCGCATCTTGTTTGAGAACGGTTGGGGCTTGGTTCGCGCCTCGAATACGCAGGCGATTCTGGTTTTGAGATTTGAAGCCGATTCGGAAGAAAATCTGGCGAGGATTCGTGAAATCGTCGAGCAAAAAGTTAATAAGCTGATCGAATGAAAATTAGATTTATTTCGATAAATTATTGGTAATAAATTCTTTTTAGAAATATAATTACGGAAAGTCTAATTTGTAAGCAGAGGTTAATTTATGAAATCACTCTTGAAATTTTTCTGTATATCATTTTTCCTGATAATTTCCATACAGGCTCAAAACGTAAAAATTAAGTCGTTAGTTATCGAGCCGTCTTATCCTGATTCCAATTACGTTTCGGTCAATGGCGATAATATCAGTTCGACATCGATACGCGGAGAATTCGATCCGGGCTGGTGGCGTTGCCGTCTGCCGTGCGATTCGGGAACCGAAATTCCTTTATCGATTGTCAGAACGTCAACGGGAATCGGCTATCTCCCGATCAGAGGTGCCGCCGATCTTAATATTGACGGAGTTAAATATGATTGGGTCGTCGGTTCTCTGGAGATGATTTATACTGTGCCTTCAGTTTATCTAAACAAGTATTACGGGCAGAGGAGAATAACTTTTTCGAGAAATGCAGACACTCAATATTTAAGAATAAGATTATGGAAGCGTGAAAGTGATTTTCCGAACGCGCCGCCGATTCTCGATCAAACATTGGATATGAACTGCATGGCATATTTAAATGTTGAAAGAATCAATTACTGGGTAGTGAACAATGTGACGATACCCAAATTTTCAACCCGCGAATATAAGTGGCAATGCGAGGCGAGATAAGGCGATGAAAACTTCAGGAGAAGTTCGCTTCATTTAATTTTGCATTGACTAAATCAGAAATTATTGGCATAAATGAATTGGAATATTTTATGAGATTTACATTAATAATCAGCATTAGCACGAACAGGGACTTTACTTGAACAGTCGAGCCGATGCTTGAAGTTTGTCTGAAAAGTCCCGAGTTAATTAAAACTCGGGACTTTTTAATTTTGGATTTTAGCTTTGCGATTGCGGATTTTTATGAAATGAATGATAAAATTTTAGCTTTGCAATTCTGACTAAAAGCGCAAACAATTAACCATTAACAATTTTATGTCTGAACCTTTAGAACTGAAGAAAACCGTTAATTTACCAAAGACCAATTTCGCGCAGAAGGCGAATCTCGGTCAATCGGAACCTGTACGTCTGCAAAAATGGAACGACGCAAAGCTTTACGAGCAGATTTTGGAAAACCGTAAAGACGCGCCGAAATTTGTAATGCACGACGGACCGCCGTATGCCAACGCCGACATTCACATCGGAACCGCGCTCAATAAGATTCTGAAAGATTTCGTCGTCAAATCGCGTTCGATGATGGGTTTCAATGCGCCGTATGTGCCGGGTTACGATTGTCACGGGTTGCCGATCGAAAATTACGTCGAACGCAAGTTAAAGGAAAAAGGCAAAAATAAGGATGATATTCCGACGAACACATTCCGCAAAATCTGCCGCGACCACGCTTCGACGGCGATGAACAATCAAACGCGCGATTTCAGGCGTTTGGGCGTTTTCGGCGATTGGGAAAATCCGTATTTAACGATGTCGCACGAATACGAAGCGGAAACGGCGCGTCTTTTCGGAAAATATGTCGAACGCGGCTACGTCTATCGCGGTGCGCGTCCGGTTTATTGGGACGTTTACGATCAAACTGCGTTGGCGGAAGCCGAAGTCGAATATAAAGACGTTGTTTCGCCTTCGGTTTATGTGAAATTTCCGGCGAAATCGGATATGAGCACAGTCGATCCTGCGCTGGCGGGCAGAAACGTGAAATTCGTGATCTGGACGACCACGCCGTGGACGCTTCCGGCGAATCTCGGAATTTCGGTCAATCCGAATTTCGATTACTCGGCGATCGAAGTCGGCGATGAGGTTTTGATCTTTGCGACCGATTTGGTTAAGGAAGTTGCGGCAAAAATCGGTTTTGATGCGAGTAATGAAATCGCAAAATTCAAAGGCGAAAAACTCGACAAACTCGTTGCAAAACATCCTTGGATCGAGCGCGATTCGCTTTTGATGACGGGCGAACACGTCACTCTCGGCGACAACACGGCAGGCGACGAAGATGCGAAATCTTCTGACAAAACCGCCGGAACGGGTTTGGTTCACACCGCGCCCGGACACGGAACGGACGACTTTTACATCGGTCAGCGTTACGGGCTTGCGGTTTATTGCCCGGTCGATAACGGCGGAAAATTTACGGCGGAAGTCGAGCATTTTGCGGGCGAATTCGTGTTCAAGGCAAATCCGAAGATCGTCGAGTTTATGCGCGAAAACGGTTCGCTTCTTTTCGCGGAAGATTATTCACACCGTTACGCGCACGGCTGGCGTTCGCACAAACCCGTGATCTATCGCGCCACGCCGCAATGGTTTATCTCGATGGACAACGGCGGCGATGAATCTCTGCGTTCGCAAGGTTTGCGCGAAGTCGAAAAAGTAAAATGGCATCCCACGTGGGGCGAAGGCAGAATGGCGAATATGCTCAAAGGTCGTCCCGATTGGTGCGTTTCGCGTCAACGGGTTTGGGGCGTTCCGATCGTCGCGTTTCATTGCGACGATTGCGGCGAAGTCGTGATCGATGCAAACGTCATCTATCACGTCGCCGACATTTTTGCGAAGGAAACCGCCGATGCCTGGTATAACCGCGAAGCCGCCGAGCTTTTGCCCGAAGGCTACAAATGCGCGAAATGTTCAGGCGCGAATTTTACGAAGGAATCGGATATTTTGGACGTTTGGTTCGATTCGGGTTCGTCCTGCGTTGCCGTTTTGGAAACGCGCGGCGAAACCTTACGTTTCCCGGCAGACGTTTATCTCGAAGGCGGCGATCAATATCGCGGCTGGTTTAATTCAAGCTTGATGTGCGGAATTGCCGCGCACGATGAAGCACCTTACAAGCAGATTTTGACGCACGGTTGGGTTGTGGACGGCGAAGGTCGCAAACAATCGAAATCGCTCGGAAACGTTACGTCGCCGAACGAGATCGTCAAACAATCCGGCGCGGAAATTCTGCGTCTGTGGGCGGCGGCGGTCGATTATACGGAAGATATGCGCTGTTCAAAAGAGATTTTGGATCGCGTCACAGACGCTTACCGCAAGATCAGAAACACGCTTCGTTACGCACTCGGAAATCTGGACGGGTTCAATCCCGACACGGATACCGTCGCGCTTTCGGAAATGCAGGAACTCGACCGCTGGGCTCTGGCGAGTCTTGACGAATTGACCGAAAAAGTCCTGAAAGGTTTTGAAACTTACGATTTTCAGGTCGTTTATTCAAATCTTTATCATTTCTGCACGGTCACGCTTTCGGCGCGATATTTCGACATTTTGAAAGACCGTCTTTACATTTCTGCGCCGAAAAGCGTCGAACGCCGCTCGGCGCAAACCGCGCTTTATCAGATCACGGACACGCTTTGCCGTCTGCTTGCGCCGGTTTTGACGTTTACGGCGGACGAAGCTTTTGAAAATCTTCCCGCACAAACTTTGTCGTCGGTGCATCTTGCCGATTTTCCGAAAGTGGCGGGCGTGAAGGACGAAACTCTGCTTGCAAACTGGGAAAGGATTTTCGCAATTCGCGACGAAGTTTTGAAAAAACTCGAAGAATCGCGCAACGAAAAATTGATCGGTTCGGGCTTGGAGGCAAAAGTTATCCTGACCGCTGACAAGGAAACGACGCGATTTTTACTGCCTTATTACGAAGATTTGCGTTACATTTTCATCGTTTCGCAGGTCGAAGTTCACGAGGGCGACGAGTTTAAGGTCGAAATCCGAAAAGCCGCAGGCGAAAAATGTGAACGCTGTTGGAATTATTCGGTTCGCGTCGGCGAATTTCCCGAATTTCCGACCGTTTGCGAACGCTGTTTCGAGGCTTTGAGCCAGATTCGGCAGAGCGCGTCGGCGTAATTTAAATTAAAAATCAGGCGAATCCACGAAAACTTTACAAATAGATACGAACCGCGTTGATTTATATCCGTATCTAAGATGTGATAATCTGTGGATTCATTTTTTATTGAGAGATTTATTGTGAATAAAAAAGAGTTTTTCTGGAAATTGGGCTATTTGCTGGCATCGGGCGCGGTTTTTATGATCGACCAGACGACGAAAGCCTGGGCGGTTCGGCGGCTTCGTTTCGGCGATATAAAGGAAGTAATTCCGGGGTTTCTGAATTTTGCTTACGCGCAAAATACGGGCGTTGCCTTTTCGATGCTCGACGATCACGGCAATGCCGGACGTTGGGGACTTTCGGTGGTGGCGTTCGTGGCGGCAACTCTGGTGCTTTATTTTTTCTGGAAAACCCCGCGTTCGGACGACCGCATTCTGGGTGCTCTCGCGCTTCTTTTAGCCGGAATCGTCGGCAACGTCGTTGACCGTGCGCGGCTCGGATTCGTAATTGATTTTATCGACGTGCAGTTCGGAAACTGGCATTATCCGACCTTCAATGTTGCCGATACAGCAATCGTCATCGGTGCGGGAATTTTGATAATCGATATGTTTTTATCAAAGAAAAAAGCGGCGGATGAAACGGCAAACAACGAACAAACACCCACGAACAACTAACAAGCACAATGTATCCTGAATTATTTAGAATCGGGAATTTTCCCATCAATACATACGGCGTTTTGCTTGCCGTCGGCTTGATGCTTGCACTCGTCGTCGCGGCAAAACTCGCGGCACGTGACGGGCTTCCGCGCGAACGGATTTACGATCTCGGACTCTGGACGATCATCGGCGGGCTTCTCGGCTCGAAAATATTGATGTTTTTTACCGAAGAGAACGTTAATATCTTTTCGCTCGATTTTCTGCGGTCGGGCGGCGTTTATTACGGCGGTTTCTTAGGCGGATTTTTCGCGCTCGTCTTTTTGATCCGTTTTTATAAACTTTCATTCTGGAAAGTTGCCGACGCTTTCGCGCCCGGCGTTGCGCTCGGACAAGTTTTCGGGCGGCAAGGCTGTTTTGCGGCGGGCTGTTGTTGGGGAAAACCGACCGATTCGGCTTTCGGCGTTCAATTTACCGAACAAGCGCACCAATTTACGGGCGTTCCGATCTACGGCGACGACGGCATCACACCGCTTCATCTGCATCCGACACAGCTTTACGAATCGCTGACGATGATAATCGTTTTCTTTATTCTGGTTTATCTGCACAAAAAGAAACGTTTCGATGGTCAGGTTTTGATCGCATACGGAATAATTTACGGTATCGTGCGTTTCACCATCGAATTTTTCCGCGACGATCCGCGCGGCGATATTCTCGGTCTGACGACTCTGACGGGACTTTCAACTTCGCAGATCATCAGCCTTCTGGTTGCGTTCGGAGCGGTTATTTTTATGATAATCAGGCTTAAATCGGCAAAAAAAACTGAAGTAATTCAATAAACATCGGAACTTGAACGAAAATATCGGCGTAAGGAAACGAGAGGTTTGCTTATGCCGTTTATTTTTTTGTCTTTTATTTTTCGTAATTTCAGTAGATCGCTGGTTGTCGCCGCGATTATTTTGTGGTCGGCGAACTTACAGCAAACTTTTGCAGGTTCGGTTTGCAAATTGCAAACGACTGATCGAATCTGGATCGAAAAGACGGTCGCTATATGGGAAAAAGTCCGCACAGATTCGTTAAATATTTCTTCGCAAAAACTTCCGTGGTTGATTGTTTTTGATGAAAATTGCGTTTGGAACATAAATCCCGACGCTTCCGAATTTTCCGCACAGAATTCAATAAAAGATAAACTCGTTTTCAACAAAAAATCTTACGAAGTTTTCGCGTCAAAGCACGAAGGAAAAATTTCACTTCCCAAAAACGGCAAAATTCCGGCGCAATTGATAAGTTTTGCGTCGAATTACGGCAACGCGGAAAAAGCATTTCTGGTTTCGGCGATGCCGTCGATCTGGAAAAATGCGCCGCATTTGAAGGAAGAAAAAAACGTCGACGCGCTGGTTCGGAGCGTTTTCGTTCACGAAATGACGCACATTTTTCATCAAAAATATCACGCGAAATTGGATGTATTGGAAAAGAAGTTGAAGGAAGTAGAAAATTTTGACGACGATATTATTCAAAATACTTTCGCGAAAAATGACGGATTTCGGCAGGCTTACGAGAAAGAACACGAATTGTTGTATCAAGCCGTTGCCGAAGACGATCTGAAGAGAAAACGCGAACTGGCGAAGTCTGTTTTTGAGGCGGTAAAATCGCGTCGAAGCCGTTTTTACATAAATGAAAACGCAATTTACGAAGAGGTCGAGGAAATTTTTCTAACGATGGAAGGCGCGGCAAATTGGGCGGCTTACCGGTCGGCGATCGATCAGGGGTTGAATCGGACGGAAGCCGTGAAACTCATCCGGCGCGGCGGAAAATACTGGTCGCAGGACGAAGGCATCGGGCTTTTTCTGCTGATCGATCAGCTTCTCCCGAAATGGCAGAAAAAGGCTTTCGGCAAATCGCAAATGTCTGTTATTCATTTACTTGGCGAAGCGGTAAAATAAAAAATCGTAAAATTTTACCGCAAATATGAGTGAAGAATCGTTAAATTTTGTCGTCGCACCGGAACAAAGCGGAAAGCGTCTTGACGCTTTTCTGGCGGAAAATATTGAGAAACGTTCGCGTTCGAGCATACAGAAATCAATTGACGACGGTGATGTTCTGGTGAACGGGAAAACGTCGAAATCTTCTTACAAACTCCGTGAAAATGACGAGATCGAAGTCGAATTGACCGAAGAGATCGTCGAAGGTTTCACACCCGAAGACATTCCGCTCGACATTGTTTACGAGGACGAATTTCTGGCGGTTATCAATAAACCCGCAGGAATGGTCGTTCATCCCGGCGCGGGCGTTCCGAACGGCACTTTGGCAAATGCGATTGCATATCACTTTAAATTCCAGATTCCGGATTCCAAATTGGAAAGCGAAAACATATCCGAATTGGAATCCGGAATCCGGAATCCGGAATCCGGAATCAAAAATCGCATCGGCATTGTGCATCGTTTGGATAAAGACACTTCGGGTTTGATCGTCATCGCCAAATCGGACGAGATTCACGAAAAACTGAGCGAACAGTTTCGCAATCGTGAAGTTTACAAATCTTATGTCGCGCTCGCTCACGGTGAAATTTACGAAGAAAACGGCACGATTGACGCGCCGATTGCACGTGAAAAACACAACCGCACGAAAATGGCGGTTCGCGCACACGGACGCAACGCCGTGAGTTTATGGAGCGTGCGTGAAAGATTTGAAAAGTTTACCCTTTTGAAAGTCGAGATAAAAACAGGCAGAACGCACCAGATACGCGTGCATCTTGCGCATTTGAATCACCCGATTGTCGGCGACGAGCTTTACAACGCGGGACGCGACAAAACCGTTTTTAATCTGACGATCCGCAAAGCCATCGAACATTTAGGCAGATTTTTTCTCCACGCCGAACGCCTGAGTTTTACGCACCCGCAAACAAATGAGAAAATGAACTTTCGCGTAGAAATACCGTCGGAATTGTCCGATTTTCTTGAATTGCTTTAAAAATACAATTTAGCCTACGAAACAAACTAAGTTTGGTGAATAGTTGATTGTAAAGGGTTAGTTGGCAGAAAAACAATTAACCGTTTACGAATTGTTTTCGTGTATTTCGCAGGCAAATTTCCTATCTGTCTTTATGAAAAATCTAACTTTGGCTTTTATTTTTTGTATGTTTTTGAGTGTGTTCACAGTTGCTCAAAATACTAAACTGAACATTATTCCCCAGCCGAAATCTTTAACCGAATTGAAGGGTGAATTTAATTTCAATTTGAAAACAAGGATCGTTGCAACGGATGAAGCGGGACGCAGATCGGCGGGGATTTTGAACGATCTGTTACTGAAAAATTACGGTTTCAAGCTCGAATTTACGAACAAAGAGCAGAAAGAAAACGCGATCATTTTTATCTCGAAAGGTTTTCCCGTTGATAAAATGCCGAAGGAAGGTTACGGCTTAAATATTATTCCGAAAGGCGTTTTGGTTTACGGAAATGAAACGGGACAATTTTATGCGATTCAAACGTTGATGCAGATTTTGCCGCCCGACTTTAAGGGAGAAGCAAAAATTCCCGCCGTTGATATTGCGGACGAACCGCGTTTCGGCTATCGCGGAATGCACCTGGACGTTTCGCGTCATTTTATGCCTGTTTCGTTCGTCAAAAAATATATAGAACTGATGTCGCAGTATAAATTTAATCAGTTTCACTGGCATTTGACCGACGATCAGGGCTGGCGTATCGAAATCAAAAAATATCCGAAGCTGACCGGGATCGGCTCGAAACGGAGTGAAACGCAGAAAGAAAAAAATCGTGATCCTTATGTCGGCGACGGCGTTCCGGTCAGTGGATTTTACACGCAGGAAGAGATCAAAGACGTTGTTGCCTTTGCCAAAGCGCGGAAAATCAACGTGATTCCCGAGATCGAATTGCCCGGACATTCTTCCGCCGCGCTTACCGCTTATCCCGAACTCGGCTGTAAGGAAAATTATCAATACAAGGTGCAGACGACGTGGGGAATTTTCAAGGAAGTTTTCTGCCCGACCGAATCGACATTCAAGTTTCTCGAAGACGTTTTAGCGGAAACCATCACGCTTTTTCCCGATTCGCCTTACATTCACATCGGCGGCGACGAGGTTTTGAAGGATTTCTGGAAGGAATCGGCGTTCGTTCAGGAACTTAAGGCGAAGGAAAATCTGAAAGACGAACACGAAGTTCAGAGTTATTTTATTCGCCGGATCGAAAAGTTCATCAATTCCAAAGGCAAGAAAATAATCGGTTGGGACGAGATTTTGGAAGGCGGCGTTGCGCCGAATGCGACGATTATGTCGTGGCGCGGTGAGAAGGGCGGAATCGATGCGGCAAAGGCGAAACACGACGTGATTATGACTCCGAACACGTTTCTTTACTTTGATTACGGGCAGGGCGACCCGAAAACCGAACCGCTCAACATCGGCTCATTTATTCCACTCGAAAAGGTTTATTCTTACGACCCGATTCCGAAAGATTTGACCGAAGACGAGAAAAAATACATTCTCGGTGCGCAGGCAAACATCTGGACGGAGTTTTTGAAAAATCCGGAAAATATTGAATATATGGCATTTCCGAGAATGATCGCGCTTGCGGAAGTGAATTGGTCGCCGAATGAACGCAAAAATTATACGGATTTTCAACAAAGACTTTCCGCGCATTTTCCGAAACTCGACAGGCAAAACGTCAATTACCGCATTCCCGCGCCCGAAGGCTTACAAAATATCGTTTTGAGTAATGAAAGCAACGCGAAAATCGAATTGAAACCGACCGTTGCAAACGCGAAAATTCTTTACACTTTGGACGGAACCGCACCTGACGAAAACGGAACGGAATATAAAGGCGCGTTTGAAGTTTCGCTCGCTCAAAACGAAAAACGCGAGCTGAAAACTATCGTAATTTTACCTAACAAACGAAAGAGCAGTGTTTATTCAGCGACGCTTTTGCGTCGTCCGCCGCTCGAACCTTTTGCCAAACCGCTCGAAAAAAATAACGTCGTCAATTTTGCGTTTTACAAAAATTCGTTCAAAACGGTCAAAGAATTGGACGTTGCCGAAGCAACCGAAAGCGGTATGACGAAATCTATTTCATTACAGCAATTTAACGATAAAACCGACAAATTAAAGGAATCTTTCGGCGTGATCTTTGACGGATTTCTGGAAATCCAGGCAGACGGGCTTTACGAATTTGAAATGGATTCCGACGACGGCGCGGTTTTTATCGTCGGCGAAGAAGCGATCGTCGATCTCGACGGGCTTCACGGAAAAATGACGGCTTCGGGAATTGTTCCGCTGAAAAAAGGTTTCTACAAAGTTCGTCTGAAATATTTTCAGGCGGGCGGCGATGCGGTTTTGAATCTGCGCTTCGGTCTGAAGGGTCAGGCTCTGCGCCGCTTGAACGGAAGCGAGTTTTACAATTAAAAACCAGAAAAATATGAGCAAAATATCAAGACGCGATTTGTTGAAAACGGGTGCTTTGGCAGGCATTACGGCATCTTTGACAAGTGCGGAAGTTTTGGCGAACGAACCGAAAGCGGTTTCAAAAACGATGATCGGTGTTCCGTTCGAGCGCAGGGAAAAAGTGCGTTTCGGCATCATCGGTTGCGGCGAACGCGGAAAATCGATGGTCAATGATTTTCTCGGTATCGACAATCTCGAAATCGTCGCGCTTTGCGACAACGTCAGGAAAAATGCCGAAGAATGCAAAGCGGTCATCGAGAAAAAAGGTCGCAAATCGCCCGAACTTTACACAGATGGCGATTACGCTTTTCAAAAGCTCGTCACCCGTGACGACATTGATTTCGTTTACATCGCCACACCCTGGGAATGGCACGCGCCGCAGGCACTTGCCGCGATGGAAGCCGGAAAACACGTTGGCGTGGAAGTTCCGATGGCAACGACGATGAAGGATTTGTGGAAGATCGTCGATACTTCCGAAAGAACGCGCAAGCATTGCATAATGCTCGAAAATTGTTGTTTCAGTTATAACGAATTGCTTGTTTTAAATATGGTGCGGGACGGTGTTTTCGGCGAATTGACGCACGCCGAAGCCGCCTATATTCACGATCTGCGCTGGATCGTCAACGAAGGCAGAAGCGAAGGTTTGTGGCGGCGAGGCTGGCACACGAAAGTGAACGGAAATCTTTACCCGACGCACGGACTCGGACCTGTGGCGAATTACCTCGACATCAATCGCGGAGATCGGTTCGATTATCTCGTTTCGATGTCGTCGCCGTCGAAATCTCTGGACGCTTACCGCACAAAGACCGTCCCGAAAGAAAGCCCGAAATGGCGTGAAAAATATATTTGCGGCGATATGAACACATCGATGATAAAAACGGCAAAAGGCGTTTCGATAATGCTTCAACACGACGTTTCCACGCCGCGACCATACACGCGCCACAACCATATTCAAGGCACAAAAGGAACTTTCACCGATTTTCCGGGCAGACTCTACATCGACACGGGCGAACGCAGTCATCGTTGGACGGATTTGAGCAAAGTAAAGGACAAATACGAACATTGGCTCTGGAAAAAATTGGGTGAAAAAGCTGAAAACGCGGGACACGGCGGAATGGATTTCGTAATGGCTTGGCGCATCGTGCAGGGCTTTAACGAAGGTTTGGTTCCCGACCTCGACGTTTACGACGGCGCGGCTTGGTCGGCTCCGTTTCCGATGTCTGCCGAATCGGTCGCGAAAGGTTCGATGCCGATCAAATTTCCCGATTTCACACGCGGAAAATGGATGGAAAAACGCGACAATTTGAAATGAATTTGAAAAAAATCGGCGAAACGGCAGGAATTACGAAATATTCTATCGATTCCTTACAGCGGGTCGTTTTCAAAAAAGCTGAGTAAATATGAAGACTGTTATCATCTTGGCAATTTTGCTCCTGGCGGCGGGCTTTTCCCTTGCGCAACACCGCACGTTTTCGATTCAGGGCGAAAATTTTATGCTCGATGGGAAACCTTTTTTGATTCGTTCGGGTGAAATGCACTATCCAAGAGTTCCGCGCGAACATTGGCGCGATCGTTTCAAAAAGGCGAAAGCGTTAGGACTCAATACGATCACGACTTATGTTTTCTGGAATCTGCACGAAAAACGGCAGGGAAAATTCGATTTTTCGGGAAATTCAGATATTGTCGAATACGCGAAAATTGCTAAAGAAGAAGGGCTTTTAATGATCGTGCGTCCCGGTCCGTATATCTGCACCGAATGGGATTTCGGCGGAATTCCGCCGTGGCTTTTGCGCGAAAAAGATATGCAGGTTCGCACGAAGGACAAAAGGTTTCTCGCCGCAAACGAACGATATATGCGCGAGGTCGGCAAACGTCTTGCGCCGCTCGAAATTCACAAAGGCGGAAATATCATTATGGTTCAGGTCGAAAACGAATACGGTTCTTTCGGCGACGACCACGAATATATGGAGGCGATCAGGGAAAGCCTTCAAAAAGCAGGTTTCAGCGTTCCGCTTTTTACTTCCGACGGACCTTCGGAAAAGCTTTTGAAAGGCGGAACATTGCCCGACGTTGCATCGGTCATAAATTTCGGCGCAGACGATAATATCAGCGAACAATTCAAAAATTTCAGAGATTTTCGCAGTAAAGTTCCGCGGATGGTCGGCGAATATTGGATCGGCTGGTTCGATCATTGGGGCGAAAAACACCACAAAGTCGAAGCGGAAATTGTCGCGCGCGGTGTCGAATCTTATCTTCAAAACGATATTTCGTTCAATCTTTATATGTTTCACGGCGGCTGGTCTTTCGGTTATATGGCGGGCGCAAATTATTCGCGGCGTTCGCCTTATGAGCCTGACATTTCCGATTACGATTACGATTCGGCTTTGGACGCAGGCGGACGAACAACGCCGAAATATAACGCGATTCGTGGAGTGATGAAGCGGTATTTGAAGAATGAAAAATTGCCTGAAGTCACTGACGATACGAAATTTATCGAAATACCTGCGTTTGAATTGAATGAATCCGCAAATCTTTTCGACGGCATAAAATTGCCGAAAGCAGTTCGCTCAAAAAATCCTCTGCCGATGGAATCTTTCGGTCAAAATCACGGTTTCGTTTTGTATCGCCGGAAACTGGATTCAGACGTGAACGGCAAAGTCGAATTCAAAGAACAACGCGATTATTCACACGTTTTCGTCAATCGAAATTTCGTCGGCAAACTCGACCGCCGTTTGCGCGAGCAATCGATCGATCTCAACGCGAAAAAAGACGACGTTCTGGATGTGCTGGTCGAAAATATGGGACGCATAAACTTCGGCAAAGACTTTATTTACGACCGCAAAGGCATTACCGAAAAAGTTTCGTTCGACGGCAAAGAGTTAAAGAATTGGGAAATCTTTTCACTGCCTTTCGATGATCTGTCGAAGATAAAATTCTCGAAAAAGTCGGTCGAAAATCCCGTCTTTTTTCGTGGGGAATTCTCGCTCAATGAAACAGGCGACACGTTTCTGGATATGCGAAACTGGGGCAAAGGTCACGTTTGGGTAAACGGTCATCACCTCGGACGTTTCTGGCAAATCGGACCGCAACAATCGCTTTACGTTCCGGTCGGCTGGCTCAAAAAGGGCAAAAATTCGATCGTCGTTCTGGATTTGGAAAACAAAGGAAACCGCACGATCAAAAGCGGAAAAGAGATTTTGTATGAAACGAGATAAATGTGCCATCAAACAATTTAAGAAGGGTTTTATTTTTGCCTTTTTACTTTTTACTTTTTACTTTAATCTTTCCGCGCAGACCAAGGATTTCACGAAATACGTCAATCCTTTCATCGGCACGGGCGGACACGGGCACACGTTTCCCGGCGCGACGGTTCCGTTCGGAATGGTTCAGCTTTCGCCCGACACGCGCCTCGACAACTGGGACGGAAGTTCGGGCTATCATTATTCCGATTCAATAATTTACGGCTTTTCGCACACGCATTTGAGCGGAACGGGAATTCCCGATTACTGCGACATACTTTTCGCGCCGAATGTCGGTGAAAGCGTGGACTTCTACGATTATAAATCGACCTTTTCGCATACCAACGAAAAAGCGGAAGCCGGTTATTATGCGGTGAAATTAGACAACGGCATCACGGCGGAACTGACGGCGAGCGAAAGGGTCGGATTTCATAGTTACACTTTTCCCAAAGGCAAAACGGCAAATATATTTCTTGACTTAAAATGGCGCGATAAGGTTTTGGGTTCGGAAATGAAAATTGCCGGCACAAATCGTATCGAAGGTCATCGTCGTTCATCGAGCTGGGCGAAAGATCAAATCGTTTATTTCGTCGCCGAATTTTCCAAACCTTTTGAATCTTCAGTTGTTAAAACGGGCGAAAATCTTCAAACGACAGATTGGCAACAAAATAAACAAAAACAGCTTGTTTACGAAGGAAACGACATAAAAGCATCGTTTCGCTTTCAAACTTCTGATAACGAAAAAATTCTCTTGAAAGTCGCCATTTCGCCAGTCAGCATCGAAGGCGCGAGAAAGAATTTAGCGGCGGAAATTCCCGGTTGGAATTTTGATAAAATTCGCAATGATGCCAAAGCGAAATGGAATAAAGAACTTTCAAAGATCGAAGTTTCTGGCGGAACCGATGAGCAAATGACAAATTTTTACACCGCGCTTTATCATTTGAATATTCAGCCGAATATTTTCTCGGACGTTGACGGAAACTATCTCGGATTGGACAGAAAAATCCACAATCTCAACGAAAATCGTGTCAGTAGCCCGCGCGTAAGCAAGGGCTCAAACGACTCAAAGAACAAAGCCCTTCCTAACGGTCGGGCTACTGACACGCAGAAATCCGAAAACTACACAGTTTTCTCGCTTTGGGACACATTTCGCGCGGCGCATCCGCTTTACACGGTTATTGATGAAAAGCGAACGGCGGATTTTATCAATACTTTTATTCGCCAATACGAACAAGGCGGCAGATTGCCCGTTTGGGAACTCGCGGGAAACGAAACCGACACGATGATCGGTTATCACGCCGTTTCCGTAATTGCCGACGCGATGGCGAAAGGCATCGAAGGTTTCGATTATGAAAAGGCTTATATAGCCGCAAAACATTCGGCGGAACTCGATCATTTCGGACTTTCGGCTTACAAAAAACGCGGCTACATTTCGATGGAAGACGAAAACGAAGGCGTTTCTAAAACGCTTGAATACGCTTACAACGATTTCTGCATCGCACAGATGGCGCAGATATTAACTAATAAAGAAATAAATGAAAAAAGGTTAGGGAAATTTGGCTGGTATTCCGACGAAAAATATCTACAGCTGTTAAGAACTGATTCTCTGAAATATTTCAAACGCGCTCAATATTACAAAAATCTTTTCGATGTTCAGACGGGATTTATGCGTCCGCGCAAAAACGGCGGTTTTGTTTCGCCTTTTCAACCGAACGAGGTGACGTTTCATTTTACGGAAGGAAACAGTTGGGTTTATTCGTTTTTCGTTCCGCACGACGTTTCGGGTTTGATCGAACTGCAAGGCGGAAAAGGAAATTTTGCGAAAAAATTAGATCAGCTTTTCACGACCGAAGATGAATTAACGGGACGCGAACAGCCTGATATTACAGGACTTATCGGGCAATACGCACACGGCAACGAGCCTTCGCACCACATCGCTTATTTATTTAATTATGTCGAACAGCCCTGGCGCACGCAGGAATTGGTTCACAGAATTCTGAATGAATTTTACAAAAATCAGCCTGACGGTTTGATCGGAAACGAAGACTGCGGGCAGATGTCGGCTTGGTATATTATGAGTGCGCTCGGTTTTTATCAGGTCGCACCTTCGATTCCGCGTTACGACATCGGCACGCCGCTTTTCAGGGAAGCGAAGATCAATCTCGAAAACGGTAAAACTTTTACGATCAAAGCTCCGAATGTTTCAAACAAAAATATTTACGTCGAATCGGTCGAACTCAACGGGAAAGAACATTCAAAGACGTTTTTCGAGCATTCGGACATTATAAAAGGCGGCGTTTTGGCATTTAATATGACCGATGCTGAATTGGCTTGGAAGCCGCGCGAGTTTTCAAAAACTGCGATCAGCGAAACGGGATTTGTCGCGATTCCGACGATCGAAGCAAAGGACAGAGTTTTTACGGATTCGACGACGGTTTCTTTACGTTTGAATTCGACCGATCCTTTGGCTGTAAATTTAATGACTGCGAAAATTCTTTATTCGATTGACGGCGGCGAACCGAAAACAGAATACAAAAGACCTTTTACAGTCGATAAAACGGCGACGGTCAAAGCCGTTGCCGTCAATAAAAAAGGGGCGAAAAGTTTTCCTGTCGAAGCGAAATTTACCAGGCTTCCGCACGATTGGACGGTAAAGATTTTGTCAAAATACAATCGGCAATACACGGGCGGCGGCGATGAAGGTTTGATCGACGGCATTCGCGGAACGCTCAATTTCGCTTCGGGCGAATGGCAGGGCTATCAAGATCAGGATTTTGTTGCCGTGATCGATCTGAAACGCGAAACCGAGATCAAACGCGTCGGCGGCGGGTTTTTGCAGGATGCGCGACCGTGGATTTGGATGCCGACGCGCATCGAGTTTGAAACGTCAAACGACGGCGAAAATTTTACGAAAATTGCCGGGATCAAAACGGACGTTGCGCCCGAAGATATGAAACCGCAGATAAAGGATTATTTTCAAAACATCGCACCGGCCAAAGCGCGCTACGTGCGCGTGAAAGCTATAAATTTAGGCAAAATTCCTGCGTGGCATCCCGGTGCGGGTTTCGATGCGTTTATTTTTGTAGACGAAATTTTTATCGATTAAAAGATTGTTCAAATAAAAAGAAAAGACTTTGCAGTTCGTTGCAAAGTCTTTTCTTTTTTATCTGCTTTCCGCTTTACGGCAGAGCCGTGATCTCGTAATTTTCCAGGCTTTCGTTCAGGAAGATGGTGGAAGTTCCGAATCGATACGATTTGCTTTTCGCGCTCAAAATATATGTTTCGCCCGAGAGCAATTCGCTGAAACGGTAAAAACCGAATTGATTCGTCGTCGCCGTTCGCGTTTCGCCCGCCGAATTTGTCAGGAAAACCTGCGCCCGATTGATGCCGCGCCCGTCGGCTGAAACCACTTTTCCGCTGATCGAAGCATTTGCCGCCGTAACGACCGAGATCGAAAAATTGATGTCGGAAATATCGAAGAAAATATTGTTCGTCGCTTCTATCTTCAAACGTGCCTGACTCGCGCTGATGTTCGGTACGGTGACGAATTCCGAGCCGTCGTTCGGTGTCGAAGCCAGCAAAACGGTCGGGAAAGTTTGCCCGCCGTCGGTCGAAAGCGAGATTTTTACGTTTGCCGCGTTGATCGGCGAAGCGGTCGTGTTGGCGACGTTCCACGTGACCAATTGATTCGAGCCGCCGATCCAGACCAAAGACGGTGCAAGCGCGTTTTGCGAAGTGATGCTGAACGGTCCGCTGTTCGGGTCAATCACGACGTTGACGGTTGCGGAGTTGATTCCGCCGCCGCTTGCGCGATTGTCACGCGCCACGACCTGAAAAGCCATCGTGCGCCCGATCGACGGAAGCAGTTCGCCCGTCAAACAAGCGGTCGTGCGTCCGCAATCGAAAGTTGCGGGCGGAACGTTGGCATTGTTCAAAATATATTGCAATGACGGGAAAAGTCGCGTCGCGCTCGTTGTCGGCAGATACGGTCGCAGAATCGGTCGCGCCGTTGAATCCGCATCCGAATTCGGAATCGTGCTCGTTCCCGTTGCGCCGCCGTTGACGTATTCCTGCCAATCGTATGTGATCGAATCGTTATTTGCGTCAGATGCCGTGGCGGTCAGAGCAAAAGGCGTTTGTTTCGGGATATTGAAGATCGTGCCGCCGACCGCTGAAACCGTCGGCGGAGTATTTCCCGTCGCGGTATTGACCGAACACGAACCGCCCGTTGCGGCATTCGTGCTGAAAGCCGTGATCGCTTCCAGACTGCGGACGTGGAAAGTGTCGATGCTGTTTCGCGCTAAATCCTGATTTCCGCAAATGCCCGCGTAAGCCATAATCGTGATGCCGCTGCCCGGTTCATAAGCCGAACCCGAACTGCGGTTTCCGCCGCCGCAACTTCCGACGATTCCGTTAAACGTGTGATTTGCACCGAATTGATGACCCATTTCGTGTGCGACATAATCGATCGCAAAAGCGTCGCCGACGGGATTTGTCAAACCCGTCACGCCGCGCGCTTTGTTTGAACTGCAAGGCGCGTTCAAGGTCGCCACGCCGCCGCCGCCGGTCGAAAAAACGTGTCCGATGTCGTAATTTGCCGAACCGATGACCGCATTAAGATTCGTCGTGTTTTGTCCGAGCATCGTCGTCCCGTTGTTGTTCGTGTAAGGGTCGGTTGCGGCGTTGGTGTAAATTATCAGATTATTATTGGCGATAATTACCATTCTGATCGCCAGATCGCGTTCGTAAACGCCGTTGACGCGGTTCATTATCAAAACTTGCGCGGCAAGTGCGCCCGCGACCGTTCCGCCGCCGACCGCCGCCGTGTATTCGCCCGTCGCGGCTAGAGCCAGACGGTAAGTCCGCAAAGTCGTGCCTGAAATCACGTTCGACGTATCGGGAAGCGTGTAAGCCGAATCGCTTTTATAGATCGATTCAAATTCCTTTTCGCCGTCGAAATGACAGGCAAAATCTTCCGTTCGGGTCGCGTCCTGTTTGAAATAAGTGATGTAGTTTTCCGTGTCGTTTTTCGCATACGGATCGATCAAAACCGTTCCGCGCGGCGAAAGAATCATCGCGTGAAAACCCGTCGGCATCAGATCGAACCTGACGGAAGCGGTCGGATCGTCGATGCCTTGACCGCGATAAGTTTTGATTTCGGGGAATTTTTTCGCCAGACCTTCTTCCATTACCGGCGATTCTTCGATGCGGAAACGCGCCAGAACGCCGTTCGGAAGAGGCAGACTCAAAAGCAGATTTACGTTTCGCGCTTCGTCCGTAAACTCGAACGGCGCACGATTTAAGATGTCTTTCAGTGCGGCTTTATCGAGCGCAAAGACACGGTAATAGTCGGGAACGATCAGTCTTTCGCGACCGTCGTTTCGTATGGAATTTTCACTTATTTCCGTCCAAAGTTTATTGGGAGATTTTTGCTTTTGCCCGGCGGCAAAAATAGAAATCGCATTTAAACCCAGAACAATCGTGAAAACGCAGAGAACTCGTTTCATTATTAGTTTCTTAACTCCTTGCCAAATTATGCTTGCGGATAATATAGAACTAATAGCGCACGAAGTCTAATTTTTTTTGATAAAAATCTACTTTTCGCCTTCGTAAACGTCTTTTTTGCTGAAACCCGTCTTTTTCACTTTTCGCAGAGCCGTTCGCAGATCGCTGTCAACCTTCGTAAAAATACGGCGGACTTTCTGTTCGGGACGGGCTTGGAAATAAGTAACGTGCGTCGTTTCGTAACCGTTCGGCGAATGTGGCGAAAAATAATAATTGGAAATACAGCAACGCATACCGTCAACTTTTACTTCATTGACCGAATGATACGATTTATCGTTCGTCGCCATTAAAACAAGACGGTTGAAAATGCTTGGAATCTCCACGGGTTTGGTGACTTCGACATCCCAGAGTTCAAGATTTCCGCCGTTTTCGGGGTTCCAGTCGGGCGTGATGTAGTAAAGCAAATTCAGCACGCGGTAATTTTCCTGTTCCATATCGTGCGAATTGTCGAGATGCGGCTGGAGATAATGTCCTCTCACCATCGCGCTGATGCCGCCCGCGTAAAGATGCGGATCGCCTTTCGCATCCTTGATTCCGGTTAGTTCGGCGACCTTTTGAATGATGCGTTCGTCCTGGAATGCAAAAGTTATGTCGGAAATGAGAGGGTCAAATTTTTCGAGAGATTTGGAAGTAAACTTGCGTTCGCGGAAGGTGTCCATCAGACGCATTTCGTCGGGATTCGGGAAAGCGGCATAAATTTTACGCGCAATATCTTCGGGCAAAAGCTCGTCGATCGCCGTGAAACGCGTCGGCAATCCTTTGTCGGCGGCAAAATCCGCACTGACCTTTTCCGCTTCTTTATCTAATCTTTCAAGTATTAAATTTATAAGTTTCTCTTTCATCGTTCTCGAATAATATCTGGTTCCTAAAATCGCCGGAATTGTCTAAAGTTTATGCTGAAACGCGGCTGACGACAACAGCGGAAAAATAAAAACTGACCAAATCGCGTTTTATTTCGTCTAATAAATTGGCTGACAAATTTTCAGCAAATTCATACGGGTATTTTTAAGAGGTAGCAATAATGGATAGAAGATTTTTTTTGAAATCAAGCGGAATCTCGCTCGCAAGTTTTGGATTGATGGCGGCGGCACCTGATTTTTTACATCAATTTGCCAACGCCGCCGCGTTAAATAAGGGCTTCGGCAGGAAAAAAGTGCTGGTCACGATATTTCAACGCGGCGCGGTCGACGGGCTGAATATGGTCGTGCCTTACGGCGACGACAATTATTACAATCTGCGCCGCACGATTGCGATTCAACAACCCGGCAAAACGGACGGCGCGGTCGATCTCGACGGCTATTTCGGACTTCATCCGGCATTAAAACCGCTCGAATCTTTCTGGAAATCGAAACAGTTGGCGGTCATTCATTCGGCAGGTTCGCCCGACAATACGCGTTCTCATTTCGACGCGCAGGATTATATGGAATCGGCAACGCCGGGCGTGAAATCGACGCGTGACGGCTGGCTGAACCGCGTTCTGCAAGCGAAAACCGACAAGGAGGTTTCACCGTTTCGCGCCGTTTCGATGACTTCGAGCTTGCCGCGCTCGCTTTACGGGCGCGCGCCGTCGGTTTCGATGACGAATCTTTCAGATTTTGCGATCAAAGCAGGCGTTTACACGAAAGCGGTGCAGGGCGGTTTTGAAGGAATCTGGCAGGAAAGCGCGAAAGATTCTTTGTCGGAAACAGGCGCGGAAACTTTCCAAGCCGTTAATTTTTTGAAGGAAGCGAATCCGGCTCAATATAAACCCGAAAACGGTGCGGTTTATCCGAATACACAGCTCGGAAACTCGCTTCGCCAGATCGCGCAGTTGATAAAAGCAGGTGTCGGGCTTGAAGTCGCTTTTGCCGAATCGAACAATTGGGACACGCACATCAACGAAGGCGGCGCGCGCGGACAAATGGCAAATCTTTTGCGCGATTTCGGCGCATCCATCGCCGCTTTTGCGACCGATCTCGGCAAACGAATGGACGATGTCGTGCTTTTAACGATGTCGGAATTCGGCAGAACCGCGAAGGAAAACGGCACACGCGGAACCGACCACGGGCACGGAAACGCGATGTTTGTTCTCGGAAACACCGTCAAAGGCGGTAAAGTTTACGGCGATTGGAAAGGCTTGAAAAACGACCAGCTTAACGAAGGACGCGATCTCGCCGTCACGACCGATTTCCGCGACGTTTTCGCCGAAGTCGCCCAGAAACAAATGGGCGCGAAGGATTTAACCAAACTTTTCCCGAATTACACGGCAAAACCTGCCGATTTCAAGGGCTTTCTGAGTTAAGTGCTCCTCCAAAGCAAAAAAAGAAAAACCGTCTTTCGCCTTTTTGAAAGACGGTTTTTTTTCTATTTGCTATTCTTATTTTTATGTTTCAAACGCGCAGTGAAAAACTCGAACGCATCGACACGGGCGATTACACGACCGAAGAATACAAGCGATTTCTGCGCGAGATAAGTTTTATCAACCGCTTTCTCGGCGACATTCGCGCTCTGAAAAAGTCGCTTTTCCGGGAAATAGAAAAGAAAAATTTAAAGGAATTTTCCGTGCTCGATGTCGGCGCGGGGTCGGGCGAATTTTTGCGTGAAATCGCTAAATTTGCGCGAAAAACGAATCGCAAAGCGCGGCTTTACGGTTTGGAATTGAACGAAATTTCCGCTGATTCGATTTTGCGCGAATCAAAGGATTTTGCCGAAATAAATTCGATTCGCGGCGATGCTCTAAAACTTCCGTTTGCCGAAAATTCCTTCGATTACGCGATCTGCTCGCTTTTCACACATCACTTTACCGATGAAAAAATAGTCGAAATTTTGACGGAAATGAATCGCATTTCACGGCGCGGAATTTTCGTCATCGATCTGCACCGGCATCCGTTCGCTTATTTTTCCTACAAAGTTTTCTGTAAGACATTTCGCATTTCCAAACTCGTTACGGAAGACGGTTCGCTGTCGGTTTTGCGTTCGTTCAAAGCTGACGAGTTAGCGCGATTGGCGGAAAAGGCAAACCTGAAAAATATTGGGATAAAAAGAATTTTCCCGTTTCGTCTGGTTTTAAAGGCAGAAGCCCAAGCGTAAGTGCGCGGCGGACGCACCATTTTCATTTAAAGATCGTAAATTTTCCGCCCGCGCACTTACGCTTGGGCTTCTGCTCGAAGTTTTTCCAGATGCGCTTCGACCGATTTTTCAGCTAAACGAACGAGTTTTTCGTCCAATCCGACGTAAACCTTTGCGACTATCTCACCCGGAGTTTTCGCGCCTGATTCAATTGCTTCGACGATCTGTTTTTCGCGCTCAAGCCGATGCGTGATGTATTCTTCGATCTTCGCCGTTCCGTTAAATATCGCCGAACCGTGCGAACCGCAAAGAAAGCGCAGATTCGGCAGATTTTTCATCCTTTCGAGCGATGCGAGATAGTCGACCAGATTGCCTTCGGGCGGTGCGATGACGACCGAACCCGTCGCGATGACGTTATCGGAAGACAGTAAAAAACATTTCGATTCATCATAAAAACAAAGATGTCCGCGCGCGTGCCCGGGCGTGTGTAGTGCTTTTATTTCAAAAGTTTCTCCGTTTTTGTCCTTCAAAGTGAAAATTTGTTCGTCCGCGATAAATTTTTGAAATACGACTTTTCCCTGCAAACTTTCCGCCGTGACCTTGTGTGCGGAGAGAGAGATTTCCAATCCGAATTTTTCCTTCAGATGTTTCTGTAAAACGGTTTCTCCGCCGAAATGGTCGGGATGCAAATGCGAAACGACGATCTCTTTGCAAACCGCGCCGTTTTCGATCATTGAGTCAATCAATTCAAAAAGTTTGGCAAGTTCGTCTTCATCCTTTGAAGCCGCGTCGATCACGATAAATTCTTTATTGCCGACAATAAAACAGTTCGTGTGCGTCGCCGGCGGAAGCGTTTCGGTGCGCAATGGAAAAACGATGATGTGCGGATTCAGTTCGAGATAAGCGATAATTCCGTCGAGATTTCCGGATTTTTCCAATAAAATTTGGTCTTTGGTCTTCGGCTTTTGGTCTTTGCTTTCAGAATCATTCTTTATGTGTGTGAATCCGTGTGCATCTGTGGATAAATTTTCTTCTTCCGCTAATACTTGCAGAGAAATCAAAACAGGCGGCGAGATGAGAACTTCGGAATTTTCCCAACGTTCGAGCGCGTCTTTCGGCGTGATGAATTCGATGTCTTGAAGTTCCGTAATCGCGGCGTAAGGCGTTTGTTTTTCGGGACAATTTGCGATAAAAAATCGCGTTTTGAAACGAATCGGTGAAAACTGCGGCGTTGTCCAAAAGCCCGTGTAAACGAAATCTTCCGCATCGATCCAAAGTCCCCAATGGTCGAGAATTTCCTTGAACGAGTTTCTGCCCGAGATCAGATCGTCGTGAAGTGAAGCGCGTTGTCCTTTCGTCAATTTTTCGCCGTTGCGGACAAGCAAAACACCGACTTCCTCGAAACATTCGCGGACTGCCGAAACGATAAATCTTTCCAATTCTTTATCTTTGCAATTTCTGACTTCGATCTCCGCATCCGAATTTTCGGTTTTTCCGCCCGGAAAAGCGTGCCAGCCGCCGAGAAATTTCAAATTCGGATTGCGCTGTGCCCAGAGAACTTTGCCGTCTTTAATTAAAATTACCGCCGAAGCGTCTTTCGGCGTTGCAGATTTTTGGTTCACGAGAAGATTTTACGCAAAAAAAGAACGCGGATAAAACGAGTCAGGCAGATTTCACGGACAATTATTTAATAAATATCCGTAAAATCCGCCAAATCCGCCAAATCCGCGTTCGGAAAATCAGTTCAAATCGAACAGCAGAAATTCGGTTTCGTCTGCCAGCGATTTGATCTTGAGCAGAGTTTCTTCGCTGACCGCCGCGCCGTCGCCTGCGCTTAAAACGTCGCCTTTCAGGAAAATTTCGCCTTTGATGACCTGGATCCAGGCGTGACGATTTTCCGCGAGTTCATGTGAAACTTCTTCATCTTTTGCAAGAATCGAACTGTAAAGATTTACGTCCTGATGAATCGTCACCGAACCGTCCGTTCCGGCACGCGAAGCGACGAGCTTGAGCTTGCCCTTTTTGTCTTCGGGTGCGAAATATGTTTGTTCATAGCCCGGCGTTAGATTTTCTTCTTCGGGCAAAATCCAAATCTGCAAAAGATGCGTTTTGTCGGTCGGCGAGCTGTATTCGCTGTGCAAAACGCCCGTTCCGGCGGTCATTCGCTGAACTTCGTTCGGCAGGATCGTCGTGCCGTTGCCCATCGAATCTTTGTGCGAAAGTTCACCGGCGATCACATACGTGATGATTTCCATATCGCGATGACCGTGCGTCGGGAAACCCTGATCGGGCGCGATGAAATCTTCGTTAATCACGCGCAGATCGCGGAAACCCATAAAACGCGGATCGTAATAATTGCTGAATGAAAACGTGTAATTTGTATCGAGCCAACCGTAGTTTGCGTGTCCTCTTTCTTTGCTTCTTCTGATTTTAATCATATCTTTTCTCCTCAATGTTTCTTCGGAAAATCTTTCATTTTCCGATCTATGTTTCCAGTTTACCGAAGAAAAACAAGTCTGTAATCATCAATTGCAATGAACTTTTTCTCATACTTTCGGGTGAGAGAATAGCGGCAAAGATGCACAAAAAGCACAAAAATATTTCTTTGCATCTTTTGTGCCTTTTGCGGTTATAAATGAATTCTGACAAGTCCACGTCTTATTGCTAAAGTTGCGGCAGAAGTGCGGTCTGAAACGCCGAGTTTTTCAAAGACGTTTTTGACGTGTGTTTTGACGGTGTTTTCGGAAATGTTCAGGTTGTAGGCGATTTCCTTGTTGGATTTTCCGGCGACGATCTGCTGTAAGATGCGGGTTTCAGTCGCGGTCAATTCTTCCTGAAAAAGATTTTCGCTCAGAATTTCGGCAATGTCGTTCGGGATGTATTTTTTGCCCGCATTCACGACGCGAATCGCTTTAACTAGCTCGTCGGGCGAAATGTCTTTGCAGACGTAGCCCGCCGCGCCTTTTTTCAAAGCTTTGCTGATTTCCGCATCGCCCGCCGTATCTGCGAGAACGAGAATTTTCGCGCGTTTGTCGGTTTCAAAATAACTCGCTAAAGTGTCGATCGCACACGAATCGGGCAAACGAAGACTCAAAATCGTCACGTCGGGATTCAATTGTTTGAAAAGCGCGAAACCTTCCGCACCCGTTTCCGCTTCCCCGACTATTTCGAGATCGTCTTTCGCGTTCAAAACCGTTTTGATTCCGATGCGCGTGAGCGTTTGATTTTCGATCAGCAAAACGCGAATCATTTTTGGATTATCCGTCATTTCTCAATTTTACCGAACAACGGCGAATTATTAAAAATAAGAAGTTAAATGCTTTTGACCGCACAACCGATTTGATCGACCGTTGAGATTTCTGAGTTTATTTTGAAAAAATGCTAAAATTTCATTTCTTTTTATGGATATAATCGTCGGCACGGCAGGACATATCGACCACGGGAAAACCGCGCTCGTCAAGGCGTTGACGGGCATCGACGCAGATCGTCTGCCCGAAGAAAAACAGCGCGGCATCACGATCGACATCGGTTTTGCCGAACTCGATCTCGGCGAAATAAGCATCGGTTTCGTCGATGTTCCGGGTCACGAAAAATTCGTCAAGAATATGCTTGCGGGCGCAAGCGGGATCGATCTCGTTTTGCTCGTGATTTCCGCCGACGAAGGCGTGATGCCGCAAACGCGTGAACATTTCGAGATTTGCCGTCTGCTTGAAACAAAGGCGGGTTTGATCGTTTTGACGAAAAAGGATTTGGTCGATGACGAATTGCTTGAACTGGTAAATCTGGAGGTTGCCGAACTCGTCGCGGATTCGTTTTTGCAAAACGCGCCGATCGTCGCGGTTTCGGCGAAAACGGGCGAGGGAATCGACGAGTTAAAGGAAAAACTCAAAATGCTTACCGCCGAAATGCCGCACCGCAACAATGAAGCAATCGCGCGTTTGCCGATCGACCGAAGCTTTACCGTCAAAGGTTTCGGCGCGGTCGTCACGGGAACTTTGATTTCGGGTGAAATTCACGAAACACAAGATTTGGAAATTTTGCCGCTGAACAAAAAAGTGCGTGTGCGCGGATTGCAAACGCACGGAAAACAAGTTAGATCGGCACATTCGGGACAGCGCACCGCGGTTAATCTGGGCGGCATCGAACACGCGGAGATCACGCGAGGGATGGTTCTGGCGGAAGTCGGAATTTTGCGCCCGACGCAGATTTTCGATGCCGTGATCGAAGTTTTAAAGACGGCGAAGAAATCTCTCAAATCGCGTCAGCGCGTGCGCGTTCACCTCGGAACGGTCGAGGCTCTGGCGCGTGTCCAAATTCTTAATGTAGCAAATGAAATCAAGCAGGGAGAAAAAGATTTCGTGCAGTTACGCCTGGAAATTCCTGTCGTTTGTATTCCCGAAGAGCGTTTTATTTTGCGTTCGTTTTCGCCGCAGATCACGGTCGCGGGAGGGAAGATTCTGGATAATTTGCCCGCCAAGCATCGCCGTAAAGACGTGGAAAATGTCAGAAAGTATCTGACTAATTTGATCGCGTCGGACAAGGCGAAACAAATTAAATTTTATCTCGAAACGGCAAACGAAAACGGACAGACTTTTAGGGATTTGCGGGCACGGACGGGTTGGCGGAGCGATATTTTGCAGGAAGCAGTCAGGGAAAATATTGTGAAAAAGGCTGTCATCGAAGCCGAAAGTTTTCTGGTTGCGCGAACGCCGTTTGAGAATTTAAAGGCGAAAACTTTCGCGGAGATCGAAAATTTTCATAAAAAAGAACCGCTTTCAAAGGGGATTCTGCGCGAAACTCTGCGCGAAAAAGTCTTTTCGCATCTGCCGAACGAGATTTTCAAAAGCATTCTGACCGCGCTCGAAACGGAAAAGAAAACAATCGCGGAAAAAGATTTCGTCCGCGCCGTTTCGCACAATCTCGAACTCTCGAACGACGAAAAAATTCTGCGCGAGAGGCTCTCGGCGGTCTATAAAACGGCTAAACTCGAAGTTCCGAAACTCGATGAGGCGTTGCTCGAAGCCGTCAAAGGCACGAAATCGGACAAAAATCACGCCCGAAAAGTCTTTCAGCTTTTGATAAATTCGGGCGAGCTGGTCAAGATCACCGATGAATTTTACTTTGCCAAAAATGAGATAGATAATCTGATTGCAAAACTGAAAACGTTTGCCCAGAGTTCATCCGACAAACTTATAGATGTTCCGAAATTCAAAGAGATGGCGGGAATTTCGCGTAAATACGCGATTCCTTTGCTCGAATATTTCGACCGTGAACGCGTGACACGACGCGCCGGCGATAAAAGATTGATTTTATAGATTGAAGCGCAGGCAAACTGGCTGCGCTTCAATCAAAAAAAATATGCAAAAATTTCTGACCGCAAAATGGCACGATCTGGTGATGGCGAATTATGAAGTCGCGCCCGAACTGCTCGAAAAACGTTTGCCGAAAGGCGTTTCGTTCGATTTTCACGAAGACAAACTTTTTGTCAGTCTGGTCGGTTTTATGTTTTTGGACACGCGCGTTTTGAGCGTTCCGATTCCTTTTCACGTTAATTTTGAGGAAGTAAATCTGCGTTTCTACGTCAAACGTGAAACCGAAACGGAAACGAAGCGCGGCGTTTGTTTCGTGAAGGAGATCGTGCCGCGTTTGGCGATCGCAAAGGTTGCCGACATTGTTTACGGCGAACCTTACGAATGCTGGAAAATGTCGCACACGCGGACGGAAAAGGAAGTCGGCTACACGTGGGAAAAAGACGGTTGCAGGAGTAGTATTTTGGTCGAAACGGGTAAAAATCTCGGCGTTCCGGCGGAAAATTCACACGGCGAATTCATCATCGAACATTATTGGGGCTACACGAAACGCGGCACGAATCGCACCGACGAATACAAGGTCGAACATCCGAAATGGGAAATTTTCGAGGTAACTTATGCGGAAATCGACGTTGATTTCGGCAAGGTTTACGGCGCGGAGTTCGATTTTCTTTCCGACACCGAGCCGCATTCCGTTTTAATGGCAAAAGGTTCGGAAATTGCCGTTTACAAGGGAGCTAAGATAATTGATAGTTGATAATGGATAATTGAAAATTCCATTTAAATATCAAATATCAATTAAGTAACCTATCAAAATAAATTCAAAGTTTAGAGTTCCTGCTTCAGCAGAATGTTCGCTACAGATCAGCCGCCTAAAGGCGCAACTTAAGCGCAGATTCGATTTTTATTTTGCACGATTACTTATATTGAAGATTCCACTTAATTATCAAATATCAATTATCAATTTTTCACTATGTCAATAATCGGAATTGTGGCAATCGCGCAAAATTTTGCGATCGGAAAGGACGGCAAACTGCCCTGGCATTATTCGGCGGATTTGAAATTTTTCAAGGAAACGACGCTTCAAAACGCGGTCGTGATGGGATTCAATACGTGGAAATCGATCGGCAAGCCCTTGCCGAAGCGTTTGAATATCGTGCTTTCGCGTTCAAATTCGCTCGCACATCAGCCGAATGTTTTGCTTGTGCGAAGCCGTGAAGAAGTTCTCGCGTTGGCGAAATATTTGAACTGCGATCTGTATATCATCGGCGGCGCGGAAACTTATAAAAATTTTGCCGACGTGATCGAAAAATGGTTGGTCACGGAAATTCCCGAATCGGTCGCAGATGCCGACGCGTTTATGCCGCACGATTTTTTGGAGAATTTTAATTTAACGGATAAAATGCAACTTGCCGACGTTCTGTTCGTGAAAGCTTTTCAAAGGAAGTAAAAAGATGTTCCGCTCAAAATTCAGAATATTTTTAACCGTTCTCATTTCGATATTTTTGTTCTTTTCTTTAGCCGTCGGATGCGTATTTTTGTGGTTTTTTCCCCAGCATCCGGTAAATGTTGCAATATTCAAGGTAGTTTATGAAATAACTCCGTCGAAAAAAGTTTTTCTCGATTTCTATTCTCCTGCCCGCAGAGATATTCATAACAATTATCTTCCTACCGAGGTAAGCGAATTTCTGATCGATAAAATTTCAAATTCAAATGATAGGGATGAAATTTCAGCCATTGTTGGTCTGTATGTTTTACACGCTGAAAGTCATCGAATCGGGTATTTTGAAAATCTTCAAGAGGATGTCAAACCGAAAATTGTCGAAACTTTAGTAAAGCAGTTGGAAGACGAGAAGAATATCGGCGGAAAACTTATGCTTCTCGAAGAAGTTCGGAGCAATAAACATCTCGGCAAAGGCTCGGTTGGGTTTTCACGTGAAAGTGTCGAACTTCCGAAATTTACCACCGTCGAAGATTATCGAAAATGGTTTGACGAAAAAGCCGCTCCGATTGTCATTCCCGCGTATAAACAGTGGTGGAACTCGGATTTAAGTTGGGAAGAAAAGAAAAAAATAAATCCTTTGCAAAATACGAATATTTCCGTTTCGTACTGTTGCGGTTAAAATAATTGCCCGGAAACCGATTTCGTTGTAAAATCGCGGAAAATCGAAAAGGAGAAAAAAATCTATGATGGGCGGAAAAAGTTGGGATGAATGGATCGAGGAATATTCCGAATCGCATCAGCATCCGATCAATCAGTTGACGCATAAGATCGGGATTCCGATGATCGCGGTTTCGCTGTTGCTGATTCCGGTTTCGTTCTTTGTCGCAGGATTTTGGCGCATCGCGCTCGGATTGTTTGTCGTCGGCTGGATTTTCCAGTTTATCGGGCATTATTTTGAAGGAAAACCGCCCGAATTTCTGAAGGATTACCGATTTCTTTTCGTGGGCTTGCGCTGGTGGTTCAAAAAAACCTTCGGCGGGAAGTAATTTTTGGAATTCAGTTCGATATATCGGCGCAGGCACATTGATTTGGTGTGTTTGCGCCGATTTATGTCCGCACCGCGTTAAATAAATCCCGCACCACGACGCTAAACGCCGCACCACGGCACTTGCAATCCGCACCGAGGCACTTGCAAGCCGCACCACGACAAAAAAACGCGCACCGAGGCACTTGCAGTCCGCACCACGGCACTTGCAGTCCGCACCGAGGCACTTGCGCGGCGCACCACGACACTTGCAAGCCGTTCGGAGGTATCTGCAAACTGTTTGGCGTTACTTGCAAGGTGTTCGTCGCAATTAGCAAGATGTTTTACCCTTCCGTCAGAAGAAAAAGCGCGGCGGAAAAGCCGTTTCGCGCCGATTTTTCAATCAAACGCGTTCCCGAAAATTGTAAATTCGTTTATTTTGCGTCTTTCGGTGCGTCGATAAAATTAACTGTGACCGTAAATTGTCCGCCGTTTTTTTCGGGCGTGTTGTCGTTGATGCAAAATTCTATCTTTCCGCGTTCGCCGGGATAATTTTGCCATTGTCCCGTCGCGCTTCCCGCCGTGACCGCCGCAATATTTGAAAACTTTCCGTCCGCATAACGCGTCCGCATCAGGAGCGCGCCCGTCGGATATTCGGGATAAAGACGGCGCGATTTCGTTTTCGCATCGTTCACGCCGCTTGACGAAACGCCCGTTTTGATGCCGTCGAGATCGATCTTTCCGACCACGGAAGTCGTAAAAGTTTCCCGCGAAACCGTGTCGATGTCGGACAATTGCCAACCCGCATTCGCATAAACCGTAAAATTTCCATTTCTGGTCGGTTCGGTCGGCGGGGTAAAGGAAACCTGCGGAGCTTCGGGCGGCTTTGAAACATTCGGCACGACGGAATTATTGTTCGCACGAAGCGGGACTTGCGGCTGACCCGGATCGGACGGTTTCTGCAAAAATACGAACAAAGCACCGAAAATCACCACACCGCCGAGCAAAATGACCAGAGCCGCGATGCCGCCGAAAACGATGAACAGTTTTTTGTTGCTTTTGGGCGGCACGGAAGCGGAAAAATTACGCTGAAACGTTTCCGTTTCCACGTTTCGCGGGCGCACCGTCGTCGGCGTTTCGCCAAACGAAGCCGTCGGAATGTCGCCCTGGTTCCACGTCGCTGGGTGCGGTTCGGAAAAACGCCCGCCGCATTGCCCGCAAAAGCTCATCGTGTCGGCGTTTTCATTTCCGCAATTCCGGCAATATTTCATCTCGTTCAAACCTCCGAAAAATTATCCGCAAATGAACACGGATAAAGAAAATGAATTTAATAATATTTACTTCGAGTTCGTCAGCCATATCTTAACCTAAAAAGGTTTTCAAGGCATTATTTGAAAAATCGTTCTTTCTTCGCGGCGGTTTTTCATTTAAACTTGACGTTAATTTTACGGAAAAATGAAATCTCTGATCTTAGCCTTAGACATCGGAACTTCGAGCGTGCGCGCCGCGCTTTATGACGCAAAAGGCAATGTTTTGCCCGAAAGTTTCGTTAAAAACGAACGAACTCTGACCGCGACCGAAGACGGCGGCGCGGAGATCGACGCTCCCGAAGCCTTCAAACAGATCGAAACGGCAATCGAAGACGTTTTGAAAAAATCCGCAAAAATAAAAGGCGAGATCGAATATGTCGCCGCTTCGTCGTTCTGGCACAGCCTGGTCGGAGTTGACAAAAAAAGCAAACCGACGACGAAGGTTTTCGGTTGGGCGGATACGCGCAGTAGAAAATATGTTTCTCATTTAAGGGAAAAACTGAACGAAGCGGAAATCCATAACCGCACCGGCGCGCGTTTCCATTCGAGCTTTTGGACGGCAAAACTTCTTTGGTTGAAAAAGGAATCTGCCGAAGTTTTCAAACGAACCGACAAATGGCTCTCGTTCAGCGATTTCGTCGCGCTGAAACTTTTCGGCGAAGCGGTTTCGAGTGTTTCGATGGCTTCGGCGACAGGAATTTTCGACATTCGCGCAAACGATTGGGACGTGGAATTGTTGAAATTTCTCAAATTGAAAAAAGAAAACCTGCCCGAAATCGTCCAAACGGACGCACAGACATTTCAACTGAGTTCCAAATATCAAAAGCGTTGGGCGAGGCTGAAAAACGCCAAATGGTTTCTCGCAATCGGCGACGGCGCGGCAAACAATATCGGCGCGGGCTGTGTGCGAAAAGACAAAGCCGCGCTGATGATCGGAACTTCGGGCGCGATGCGCGTGGCATTTCAGGGCGATGCGCCGAAGCGGATTCCGAGCGGCTTGTGGTGTTACCGGATCGACCGCAAACGCGTGATTATGGGCGGCGCATTGTCGGACGGCGGCGGGCTTTACCGTTGGCTGAAGGATAATTTTCGCCTGACCGACGACGACGATTGCACCGAAGACGAGATAGAAAAACGCGAACCCGACGCGCACGGTTTGACGTTTCTGCCGTTTCTCGCGGGCGAACGCTCGACGGGCTATCACGAAACAGCGCACGGCGCGGTTCTGGGATTGAAATCCGCGACCGACACGATCGACATCGTTCAAGCCGCGCTCGAAGCCGTCGCGTATCGTTTCGCCGAAATTTACGACCAGATCAATTCAGTCTGCAAACTGAAAACGATCATCGCGTCGGGCGGCGCACTGCGCGAATCGCCCGTCTGGACGCAGATCATCGCCGACGTTTTACAGCATAATATGTCGTTGCCCGACACGCACGAAGCATCTTCGCGCGGCGCAGTGTTGCTTGCGCTCGAAACAATCGGCAAAATAGAAAGCATCGAAACGCTGGAAACGCCGAAAGGACGCGAATTCAAATTTGATAAAAAACGAAAGGCGATCTACCAAAAAGCGCGCACAAGACACGAACAGTTTTATAATCTAATTTTTGAAAATAAAAATTTATGACAACCGCAACTAAAACGAAAACAGATTTAGACCAACTTTGTATCAATACGATCAGAACTTTATCGCTCGATGCGATTCAGAAGGCGAATTCGGGGCATCCGGGGCTTCCGCTCGGAATGGCTCCGACGGCTTATGTTTTGTGGACGAAATTTATGCGCCACAATCCGAAAAATCCGAAATGGTTCAACCGCGACCGCTTTCTGCTCTCCGCCGGACACGGTTCGATGCTGATCTATTCTTTGCTTCATTTGACGGGCTACGATCTGCCGCTTTCGGAACTGAAAAATTTTCGTCAGCTTCATTCAAAAACGCCCGGACATCCCGAAAATATCTTAACGCCGGGCGTTGAGATCACGACCGGACCGTTGGGTCAGGGGTTTGCGAACGGTGTCGGGATGGGAATCGCGCAAAAGCATCTCGAAGCGTTGTTTAATAAAAAAGGTTTTCCCGTCATCGATCATTTTATTTACTGCATCTGTTCGGACGGCGATCTGATGGAAGGCATAAGTTACGAATCAGCGAGTTTGGCAGGACATTTAAAACTCGACAATCTCATCTATCTTTACGACGACAACAATATCACGATCGACGGTTCGACCGATCTCGCGTTTACCGAAGATGTGACGCAACGCTTTGAAGCGGCGGGTTGGCACGTTTCGATTGTCGAAGACGGAAACGATCTGAAGGCGATCGAAAAAGCGATCAAAGAAGCACAAAAAATTAAGGACAAACCGAAACTCATTCGCGTGAAAACGATCATCGGCTTCGGAATGCCGAAACAGGGCACGTCGAAAGCCCACTCGGACGCGCCGGGCGAAGAAGCTGTCAAGGAAACGAAACGAAACTTGGGAATGCCCGAAGATAAAACTTTCTACATTCCGAAGGAAGTTCAGGCGCATTTCCGCGAAGCCGTCAAAAACGGCGCGAAGTTGGAAAAAGATTGGGAGGCTTTGGTCAAAAAATACGAAAAGGAATTTCCCGAACTTGGGACTGTTTTGAAGGACACGCGAAGCGGCGAATTGCCCGACGGTTGGGAAAAAGCCCTGCCGAAATTCGACGGTGTTGAAGCCAAAGCGACCCGCGCTTATTCAGGCGAGATCATCAACGCGATTGCCGACAAAATCCCGCAGCTGATCGGCGGTTCGGCTGACCTCGCGCCGTCGAACAATACGATGATAAAAGATTCGACCGATTTCCAATTCGGCAAATACAACGGTCGAAATCTGCATTACGGCATCCGCGAACACGCGATGGGCGCGGCGATGAACGGAATGGCTTTGTATGGAAGTGTGATTCCATACGGCGGAACTTTCCAGACGTTTTCCGATTATATGCGTCCGACGATTCGCCTCGCCGCGCTTTCGCACATCCAGGTTTTGTTCGTTTTCACGCACGATTCGATCGGACTCGGCGAAGACGGACCGACTCATCAATCGGTCGAACATCTCGCCGCGCTTCGGGCGATTCCGAACCTTGCCGTTATTCGTCCGTGTGACGCGCACGAAACGCGCGAAGCCTGGCGCGCCGCTTTGAAACGGGATTGCGCACCGACCGCGTTTGCCTTTTCGCGGCAAAAAGTCGCCGTCATCGACCGCAAAAAATATGCCGATGCTAAAGGTTTGCACAAAGGCGCGTATGTTTTAGCCGAAGCCGAAACCAAAAAAGGCGAGCGAACCGAGCCGAAATTGATAATCATTGCGACCGGTTCGGAAGTCGGACTGGCGATGGAAGCGCGCGAAAAACTCAATGCTTCGGGAACGCCGACGCGTGTTGTTTCGATGCCTTGCTGGGAATTTTTCGACGAACAATCGGATAAATATAGAGAATCCGTTCTGCCGTCAAACGTGAAAGCGCGTCTGGCAATCGAAGCCGGAGTTTCATTAGGTTGGGCAAAATACGTCGGACTCGAAGGCGACACTTTGACCGTCGATAAATTCGGCGCAAGCGCACCTGCCGAAGACGTTTTCCGCGATTACGGTTTTACGGTCGAAAATGTCATCAAAAAGGCAAAGAAACTTTTATAATTTACAAATAAGCAAGTAGAAAAAGTTCGTCTTTGTATTGATTACGATGACGAACTTTTTCATTTATTTACGAATAAAGGGAGGAAAAAATGACGCAGAAAGAACTTTTTCTAAAACAATTTGCAATTTCCTACGACGAAAACGGCTGGTTTGTCGCTTTGAAAAATACGCTGAACAATCTAACGGCGGAAGAAGCGGCTTGGAAACCTGAAAATCTCGACAATTCGATTTGGGAGATTTTGGCGCATCTGAATTATTACAATTTTGCTTATCTCGAAAGATTTAAGGGAATCGATTACGTTTATCCGAAAGCCGACAACGACGCGACGTTTGAAGCGGCGGAGAATGTTTCGGATGCGGATTGGCAGACTGAAATCACAAGATTTGAAGCGATTATGAATGAATGGCGCGTTGTGCTCGGAGCGGCGGACGAGGCAAAGTTTGACGAAACGGTTTCCGCATCGAGTGAAAGGACTTGGGCGACGATGCTTTCAAATATTTTTCAGCACAATTCGCATCACGGCGGACAGATCGTAGTTATCAGAAAACTGCAGGGAAACTGGGACAGGTCGAAAGGCGTGTCTTAGTTGGCGACGAAGTTGTAAACGAGAGTTCCGTTTGAAGAAACGGCTTGATTTCCGACGCGGACGGGCGAAAATCTGGCTTGGCGGGCGGAAGCTTCCGCCGAAGAGCGCAGGAGCGGATGACCGCTCACTGCTCTGGCTGAAATTACTCTTCCGCTTTCGTCGAGCGAAAGCTGGACTATTACCGAACCCGAAGCGCGAACCGCCCGTGCCGACGAAGGATAAGCGGGTTTCGGCAGATTTATGGCGCGTCCGATCAGATCGCCCGAATTGACGGGACGATTTGCGGGCGCGCTGTTTGGAGTCGGCGTTCGCAAAGGGGTCGGCGACGTGCGCGGCGAAGCGGTCGGACTCGGGCGCGGAGTTGCCGAGTTTGTGTTTATATTGCTGTTTGAAACGTTGGCGTTGACGTTCGCATTTGCCGTCGGCGACGGGCTTGGCGACGGACTCGGGCTCGGTTTCGGAGTCGGGGTCGGAGTTTTCAAATTGGCATTCAGATTTGTATTGACGTTCGAGTTTATGTTCGTGTTGGTGTTGGTATTGAAATCGAAATTGCCGATATTGAGATTGGTGGTCGTGTTCGTGTCAATATTCGGAAGATTCGTGTTTGTATTTGTATTTGTGGCGGTCGGCGTGTCCTTCTGCAACATCCAAAAAACGCCCGCGCCTGCGCCGAGCACGAAAATCGTGCCGAGAATCGTCAATAAAACTACTTTCGCCGTGTTCGATTTCGGCGGCGGCGGCGGTTGATACGCTCCGCCGCTTCTGGTTCTGACCTGCTGATCGCGTTGTTCTTCAACCGTCGGGATAACGATACGTTCGGCGGAGTTTCTGGTATAAGTTTCTTCGATCGCGGGCGGCGGCGGCGGAATCGGATTGGTCGGCGGTTTGCGGCGGATGATGGTTTCTTCGCCGAAATCGTCCTCGGCTGAGTCAATGCTTTCGCTCGGCATTTCGATAAAATTCGGCGCGGCTTTTTCGAGCAAAGGCGTGCCGTCCTTCATACAAAAACGCAAAATCTCTTCATCGTATTCTCTCTGACAGGTCGGGCAAAATTTCATAGATTTCAGATAAATATGTTGGGAGTAAGATTTAATCAGCTTTCTTACTCTTGGATTTTAGCACTATTTTACCGAAATCTGCGAATCGAAAGGCTTTTTGGAAAAATCCGTTTCGGCAAATTTCAATTCTGCAAACGGTATGGCACAATCTAGCTTTTTAGTTTGCTATCAGTTTGAATGATGCAAGCGCAAATTATTGCTTATAGTTTTTATGACACCGAAATTATCCACGGAAAAAAATCGTTTTATCGCCGACCGCATTTATAAAGTAAAGCCTTCGGGAATCCGCCGCTTTTTCGGAATTGCCGCGAAAATGCCCGACGTGATCTCGCTCGGCATCGGCGAACCCGATTTCACGACTCCGCAACCGCTTTTTCAAGCCGGATTCGATTCGGTTTTGCGCGGCGTGACAAATTACACGGCAAATTCGGGCTTGATGGAACTGCGCGAAAAACTCGCCGAACATCTCCAAAATCTTTACGGTGTTTCTTATAATCCCGAAGGCGAAATCGTCATCACGGTCGGTGTGAGCGAAGCGATGCGTTGTGTTTTCGGTGCGATTTGCAATCCGGGCGACGAGATCATCGTTCCGACCCCGTGTTTTGTCGCTTACGAACCCGAAATTTTATTCGCCGACGGCATTCCCGTGACCGTGCAATGCAAAGCCGAAAACAACTTCGAGATCACGGCGGAAGAGATCGAACCGCGCATTACACCGAAAACGAAGGCGATTTTTATCGGCTATCCGAACAATCCGACCGGTGCGGTTCTTTCGCGTGAAAACGCTTTGAAAATTGCCGCGCTTGCCGAAAAACACGATCTGCTCGTCATTTCCGACGAGATTTACGACCGCCTCGTTTACGGCGCGGAACACGTCTGCTTTTCCGCGCTTCCGAATATGAAGGAGCGCACGGTTTTGCTCGGCGGGTTTTCAAAAGATTATGCGATGACGGGCTGGCGCGTCGGCTATGTTTGCGCAAACGCGGAATTGATGGAAGCCTTCGGGAAAATTCATCAATACGACGTGATGAGCGCACCGACAATTTCTCAATTCGTGGCGTTAAATGCGCTCGAAATCGGCGAACCTTTCGTTCAGGAAATGCACGCCGAATATAACAAACGCCGTAAACTGGTCGTTTCCGCCTGTAATGAAATGGGTTTGGATTGCTTTGAGCCGAAAGGCGCGTTTTACACTTTCCCGTCAATTGCCAAAACGGGATTGGACGACGAAACCTTCGCGGAAAGACTTATCAATGAAGAACGCGTCGCCGTCGTGCCGGGAAGCGCATTCGGCAAAGGCGGCGAAAATCACGTCCGCATCGCCTACTGCAAATCATACACACAGATCGAAACCGCGCTCGAAAGAATCCGCAAATTCGTCAAAAAACTTTAAGAATCAATAGCCGCAAAAGGCACAGAAAACGCAGAATAAAAATTTCTTTATTTTCGTGCTTTCTGTGCCTTTTTGCGGCTATTCTCTTTTTGATGTTAATGTTTTGATGTGAAGGAAATTATCATTATCGGCGCGGGCTTGGGCGGGCTTTCAGCGGCTTGCCGTTTGGCGAAGGCGGGATTTTCGGTCAGTGTTTTGGAGAAAAATGAAACCGTCGGCGGAAAGGTGAACATTGTCGAAGCCGACGGTTATAAATTCGACACGGGTGCAAGCCTTTTGACGATGCGGCACGTTCTCAAAGATTTGTTTGAATTTTGCGAAAAACGCATTGAAGATTATCTGGAAATTTTGCCGCTCGAACCGATCTGCCGATATTTTTGGACGGACGGAACTGCGTTCGACGCTTCGCAAAATATAGAAAAAACCGAAAGTGAGATCGAAAAACTAGAACCGCAGGACGTTGAAAATTTCCGCCGGTATTTAGCCGATTCAAAGCGGAAATATGAAATCTCCGAGAGAACGTTTCTGGCAAAAAGCCTGAACGATCTGCCGCAGCTTCTCACGCCGAAAAACCTGCCCGATCTGCTCAGGATTTCGACGCTGAAAACGCTCGACAAACACAACGCAAACTATTTCAAATCCGAAAAATTAAGGCAATTATTCAATCGTTTTGCGACTTACAACGGTTCGTCGCCATACCAAACGCCCGCGACCTTTGCCTTGATCCCTTATGTCGAATTCGGTTTGGGCGCGTGGTATGTGCGCGGCGGAATGTATCAGATTCCGAGCGCGCTCGAAAGATTGGCGACCGAATCGGGCGTGAAGATTTACACCGAATCGGAAGTCGAAGAAATTGTCGTCGAAAACGGCAAAGCGGTCGGCGTAAAGGTCGGCGGCGAGATTTTTGCGGCGGACATTATCGTTTCAAACGCCGACGCGGTCGAAACTTACCGCGAGCTTCTGCCCGTCGAAAACCGAAAGATCGAAGCGCGTGAGCCTTCGTGCAGCGGTTTCGTTTTACTGCTCGGAACGCGCAAGAAATTCGGTCAATTGGCGCATCACAACATCTTTTTTTCGGATGATTATAAAGCCGAATTCGACGCGATCTTCAAGGAAAAAATTCCCGCGCCGCACCCGACGATCTACATCTGTGCAACGTCGCGCACCGACGAAAGCCAGGCACCTGAAGATCACGAAAATCTCTTCGTTTTGATAAATGCGCCCTACACGAACGCAAAAGTCGATTGGGAAAAGGAAAAGCAAAATTACCGCGATTTAATTGTAAAAAAACTCGAAAAATTCGGTCTGGAAGGATTGAACGACTCGATAGATTTCGAGCGGATAATTACGCCGACGGATTTTGAAACGAAATATCGTGCCAACAAAGGTTCGATCTACGGCATTTCTTCAAACGGGATTTTTTCGGCGTTTCTGCGCGTTCCGAACAAAGCGAAAGACGTTGAAAATCTGTATTTCGCGGGCGGTGCAACGCATCCGGGCGGCGGTATTCCGCTCGTTCTGCTGTCGGGAAAAATGACGGCGGAAATGATTATGCGCGGAAAATAATTGGAACGCGGATTTGGCAGTTAGGGCAGATTTCACGGATAAAATTCTAAAAAAATCAGTAAAATCCACCGAATCTGCCAAATCCGCGTTCCAAAAATCTTATCTTTTTTCGAGAATCATTTTGATGCCGTGTTTCGGGCGCAGAGTGACCATCGCCTGAAGCGCGATCTTTTGCTTTTCGGCAAGCTTCAGTTTCCATTTTCTGCCGAGGACGGCTAAGAGCAAAACACCTTCCATCCACGCGAAACCCTCGCCGATACAGCTTCGCACGCCTTTGCTGAAAGGGAAATAAATAAATTTGTTGCCCGCTTCCTTGATCGAAAGCTTTTCCCAACGTTCGGGCAGAAACTCGTCCGGCTGTTCCCAGAATCGCGGGTCGCGGTGCATTACGTATTGGCTTGCCAGAACCAGAGATTTCGGCGGAACTTCGTAGCCGCCAAATTCGTGCGTTTCGGTCGTGAGTCTTCCGATCGTCCACGCGGGCGGAAAAAGCCGCATCGATTCAGCGAAGACTTGTTCGGTGTATTTCAATTTTCCGTAAACGTCGGGTGTGACCGCATTTTCGCCGAGAATTTCGTCGAGTTCCGCGTGAAATTTCGCTTCCGCCTGCGTGTTTTGCGACAAAAGATAAAACGTCCACGCCATTGCGTTGGCGGTCGTTTCGTGTCCGGCGAGAAAGAGAGTCAGACATTCGTCGCGCACTTGTTTATCGGTCATCGTGCCGCCGGTTTCCTCGTCCTGCGCGTTTAATAACATCGAGAGCAGATCGCCGTTGTCTTCGCCCGAACTGCGGCGTGTTTCGATGATCTTGTAAATTACTTCATCGAGCGTTTTTCGTGCATTTTTGAGTTTTTTGACGGGCGGAAGCGGGAGTTTTTCCAAGTATTCGGAATAAGGTAAAAGGATGAAATTAAACATCGAAATGATCGTTGTCATCGCTTGCCCGACTTCGTTCGCGTCGTCCTCGACATTTGCGCCGAACAAGGTTTTGCCGACGATCCAGAGCGTCAAACGCATCATTTCCTTATCAATATCGATGGTTTCACCGTCGCACCATTCGTCCGCCATTTTTTCGCCGAATCCGATCATCGTTTTACCGTATTCGGCGATTCGCGCACGGTGAAACGATGGCTGAATCATCCGGCGTTGACGCAGGTGAAATTCCTTCTCACTCGTCAAAAGCCCTTCGCCGACGAGTCTTTTTGCCTGTTGCAAAGCGCGACCTTTGACGAATTTGTGATGACTGGTGATAAGCAGATCGCGGATCAGATCGGGATGATTGATGAGAAAAACGGGAATATTGCCGAGTTTGAAGGTCGAAACGTCGCCGAGCTTCGACATTTTTGTGATAAATGCGGTCGCATCTTTGCGAAAAGAGCGAAAATGTCCGCCGAAAAGATCGGTTTTGACGGTCGGCGGCGATTTGGTTTCAACTGCTTTCATAAGTTGATTTTAACAGAAAGAGATTAACAGGGATAACAGGATTAACAAGGATATTTTATAATTTCTTTATTATCTTATTTATCCTGCCATCCCTGTTAATTTTCTTCTCGCTTTTAGAAATTTTCGCGCAAAACTGATATTTTATAGACTTATGTCAGAAGCAAAACCAACGAAAGTCAAACCCGATATTCGCGCGATCACGCGCCTCGTGCCGCCGAGCGGCAATCTTGTTCAAGGTCAATCGGAGCTTCCGATCGATCCGCAATTGGCGAAAGAAGCGGCGGAAATCATTGCCGCCAGCCAGAATCATTACGGCGGTTCGGAAGGCGACGCAAATCTTCGTAAAGCCGTCGCGGAAAAGATCGAAAAATATAACGGCATTTCCGTCAATGTTGACGCGCGACCGTTTGAAGTAATGATTACTAACGGCGGAACGGGTGCGCTGATCGGCATCGCGCAATCGTTTCTGCGCGGAAAATCTGCGCTCGTTTTTGAACCTTATTACCCGTATCACCGTAAAATCCTGGAAGAGTTCGGCGGAAAGACGGAAGCGTTTGAACTTGATGAAAATCTGTCTTTTTCAAAAGACGCACTGCTGGCGAAGTGTAAAGAATTGAAAGATCGCACCGAATTTCCTTTGAAGGCGATCATCGTCTGCACGCCCGCAAATCCTTCGGGAAAAGTGATGACGCAGACCGAACTCGAAGCGATTTCCGACGTTGCGCAGGAACTCGATCTGATGGTCGTTTCCGATGAAGTTTACGAGCATTACGTTTACGGCGAAAATCCGCACATTCCGATCGCCTCTTTGCCCGGAATGTGGGACAGAACCGTAACCGTTAATTCCTTCTCGAAATCGTGGAATATTTCGGGCTGGCGTTTGGGTTACGCCTACGGACCGGGAAATCTGATTCAGCCGATCAATAACGTCGCGAACATCGTCAATGTCTGTCCGGCAACGCCGCTCCAAGCCGCGCTCGCGCGTGTTTTGATGGCAAAGGAAAATTATTACAACGATCTGCGCGAAAAGTTTGAAGGAAAACGCCGTTTCGTCGGCGAAGCCTTAACCGATCTCGGTTTCAAAAATTACGATTCGGGTTCGGCATTCTACATCTGGACGCGCATTCCCGAAGAATTTACGGACGCGATCAAGTTCAACGAATTGCTGATGCAGAACGGTGTCGGCGCAACGCCCGGCAGTGCGTTTGCCGATTCCGATACGTGGGACGCACATATGCGCATCTGCATCGCCCGCGAAGATGAAATTTTAGAAGGCGCGATGGAAAAAATCCGCACGGCTTTGAAGTAAAAAGCATCTTATTTTTTGAGAAATTTCGATAAGCAAAAATATGAAAAAAATATCAGTCTTTTTATTGTTGGCAAGTTTTTTGATAAATGTTCCGCTCACGCTGGCGGATGAGGGAATGTGGACGTTTGACAATCCGCCTCTGAAGCAATGGAAAGAACGCTACAATTTTGAACCGAGTGCCGAATGGCTTGAAAAAGTCCGTCTGGCTTCGGTTCGTTTGAACGACGGCGGTTCGGGCAGTTTCGTTTCGTCCGAAGGTTTGCTGATAACGAATCAGCACGTGGCGAGCGGACAATTGACCAAGCTCTCGACCAAAGAAAGAGATTTGATAAAAAACGGCTTTTACGCGCCGACGCGGGCGGACGAACTGAAAACCGCCGATCTGGAAGTGAATATGCTCGTGTCGTATGAAAACGTGACCGAGCGCGTTCAATCCGCCGTGAAAGCGGGCGCGACCGACAAGGACGCAAACGCGCAACGCCGCGCCGCAATTTCGGTGATCGAAAAGGAATCGACCGATAAAACGGGCTTGAAGAGCGAAGTCATTTCGCTTTACAACGGCGGTGAATATTGGCTCTACCGCAACAAAAAATTTACCGATGTGCGCGTTGTTTTCGCGCCCGAGGAACAAGCCGCGTTTTTCGGCGGAGATTACGACAATTTCACGTTTCCGCGTCACGATCTCGACATCACGATCCTGCGTGTTTACGAAAACGGTCAGCCCGCGAAAACTCCGCAATATCTGAAATGGTCGGAAACCGGACCGAAGGATGAAGAATTCGTTATCGCGACGGGTTATCCGGGTTCGACGGCGCGGCTTTTGACGGTTGCACAACTCGCTTATCAACGCGATTTCGGCAATCCTTTGCAGAAACAGGTCTGGACTTCGCGGCTCGATGCGCTCGAAGAATATTCAAAACGCGGAACCGAACAGGCAAGACAGGCGAGCGGCGCGATTCGTTCGTTCAATAACTCGCTCAAACGTTTGACGGGACAGCAGGACGGCTTGATGAATCCGCGTATGTTCGCCAAAAAAGAAGCGGAAGAAAAAGCTCTGAAAGAAGGTTTGGCGAAAAATTCCGCGCTCGAGAAAGAGCTTGCGCCGGCTTGGAAACAGATTTCCGATGCTTACACAGAACTTCCGAAATATGCAAATCGCATTGCGTTCTCTAATCTTTCCGCGTCGCGGCTCGGCACGATCGCTTCGTCGCTCGTGCGTTACGGCGATGAGATCAAAAAGCCGAATAACGAACGCTATCCCGAATTCGGCGATGCGCGGCTTGAATCTTTCAAAGCAAATCTGCTTTCACCGGCACCGATCTATCCCGAAATGGAAGAATTTCTGCTGACTGCGTGGCTCGAAGAAGCGAAGAAAACGCTCGGCGTAAACGATCCGTTCATCAAAGCCGCGATCGGCGACGCGGAAGTTTCCGAGGTCGTCAAACGCGCCGTCAATGAAACGAAATTGAAGGACATTGCGGAAAGAAAAGCACTGCTCGACGGCGGCGCGGACGCGATTGCGAAATCGACCGATCCGATGGTGACATTGGCACGCAGAGTCGAACCGATCATCCGCGAGCTTCGCGCTTGGAACGAGGAAAAAATCTTGAGCGTCGATGCGCGCGCGGGCGAAAAGATCGCGAAGGCGCGTTTTGCGGTTTACGGCAGAACGATCGCGCCCGATGCGAATTTCAATCTGCGCATCACATTTGGAAAAGTGAAAGGTTACGAAGAAGACACCACGCTCGTGCCGTATAAGACTACATTTTTCGGGCTTTACGACCGCGCCGAAAGTTTCGGTGAAAAACCGCCTTACGATCTTCCGGCGAGATACAAGGAAAGACGCGACCGTTTGAATCTTTCGACACCGCTGAATTTCGTTTATTCGGCGGACACCATCGGCGGAATGTCGGGTTCGCCCGTCATTAATCGCAACGCCGAATTCGTCGGCATCAATTTCGACAGCAACATTCAAAAACTCTCGAACCGTTACTGGTATATCGAAGAGGAAGAAGGTTCACGCGCCGTTGCCGTTCACAGCGCGGGAATTCTCGAAGCCTTGCGAAAGCTTTACGATGCGGAAAATTTAGCGAACGAATTGACCGGAAAGTAGTTTGTAAATGGTTTTTTGAACGCGGATTGGGCAGATTCGGCAGATTTACACGGATAATTATTTATGAAATCCGTTTCACTCAGCCTGATTCGCCCAATCCGCGTTCCGGCTTTAAATTAAATGCGTAATTTTCTGCGTAAATTTCTGAAATTTCTCGGCTATTTCACGCTCGGCGTGATGGTGATTCTGGCGGGAGTTTATATTTATCTGGCGATGCGGACTGGAAAACCGGCGGTTGAAAGAGCGATCTTTCAAAATATCGAAAAAGCGCATCCGCTCGTGTTCGCGCATCGCGGCGGCGGCGGGCTTTTTCCCGAAAACACGCTCGAAGCCTTTCGATATTCGGCGCAAATGGGCGTTGACGTGCTGGAGTTGGACATTCATTCGACGGCTGACGGCGCGCTTGTCGTGATGCACGATTCACGCGTTGACCGCACCACGAACGGCAGTGGAAAGATCAATGATTTTACGCTTGCCGACCTCAAAAAACTCGATGCGGGCTATCTTTTTTCGCGCGACGGCGGGCAGACCTTCCCGTTTCGCGGCAAAGGCATCACGATTCCGACACTTCAAGAGATATTCGACGCGCTTCCCGACAAACATTTTAACGTCGAACCGAAACAAGCCGAGCCGTCGGTCGTCAAACCGCTCTGCGAGATGATTCGTGCGCGGAAAATGACGGATAAAGTCATCGTCGGTTCGTTCAGACAGGAAGCAATCGACGAATTTCGCGCCGAATGCGTGGAAGTCGCCACGTCCGCAACGCCTTCGGAAGTGAGCGAGTTTCTGGCTTTGTATAAAGTCGGCTTGGGCGAAACCTATACGCCGCCGATGCAGGTTTTGCAGATTCCCGAACGGCTCGGCGCGTTGCAGATCGTTTCCAAGGATTTCGTCGCAACCGCCCGAAAATTGAATCTTCAGGTTCACGTCTGGACGATCAACGAAACGGACGATATGAAACGTCTGCTCGATGTCGGCGTGGACGGCATTATGACCGATTATCCCGACCGTCTGCTGGATTTACTCAAAAAGAAATAATAATTACGGCGCGGTTTCTTCTTTTTTCAGATTATTCACGAAGTTTTCCACTTCCGCGAGCTTCTCGACGGGCATATCCTGAAGCAGTTCGCGGAGATTTTTCATTTGTCCTTCGCGCTTGAGCGTGTTGAGCGGATGATTTTCCGCCAGAACCGTCTTATTGTCGGGCTTCCATTCAAACAGATCGTTGGGCGTGCAGTTCATCAGGACGCAAACCTTTTCGATGCTTCTGATCTTGACGAGCGACGTGTCTGCCTGCAGAAAGCGCGTCGCGGTTGACGGCAGAAAACCGTTGCGGGCGAGCATTCCCGAAGCACTTTCGACACCGCGCAGGGCAAAAATCCTTTTCGGATTAAAGATTAACATAGCTTAAACCTCCAGATTTTCGAGAAGATTTTACGATAAAACAAATAGATTTTACAATCCCACGCAAAGAGTATGCGATTCCACGCAAAGAGTATGCAATCCCGCGCAAAATTATTACAATCCCACGCAAAAAATGTGCGATACCACGCAAAGCAGGTTAAATCTCACGCAAAACTACTGCAATACTACGCAAAACTTATTAAATCTCACGCAAAACAATAACTATTCCACGCAAAGACATTGAAATGTCGCGCAAAGCTAACGCTATTCCACGCAAAGTAGTATGAACTTGACGCAATAACGGATTAAGGGCTTTGCCCAAAAAATGCTTAAAAAAAACGTCAGTTCGGATCAGGAAAGTTTAACCGCGAAACACGCGAAAGACACGAAAAAAAGAAATAAGAAGCCCGGATTTTATAATATTGGATCGACGATCTGCGCGTGTTTCGCGGGCAGGATCGAATATAATTTTCAGAATTTCGATTGGAGCAAGTTCAGAGTCCCTTCTTTAGAAGGCTATTCGCTGAGTATTTGCCGCGTAAACGCGGGACTCTCAACGCTTAAAAATTATATATGAGATGAGTTCTAAAACTTCCTGATCCCGAACTGACGTTAAAAAAGACAATTTGCACTCAATCAATGAATTGAAGTTACTCGAAGGCGTTCAGAGTTCAAATTTCAGTTTGAATTTCGCTAAGAAGTCCAAACAGAAATTTGAACTCTGAACAATTTGCACTTAAACCGCTTAAAATTTTAGGGTTCAGGTGCAAAGCCGGGTCGGTTTTTGCATTAAAAGTCATCGAAGATGAAGACAGCGTTTAGCCCTACACGCAAGTGTGGGGTAAAGTTGCAACCGGAATTCCGAGCTATCGAAGATAGCGACAGAGTTTCTGCCGCCCGTGTTCACGGGCTTTGATGATTTATGGAAATTCTTTCTACAGGTTGCGCTTGACTCTTCACCTGTAGCTTTATTCTTTCGTCATCAAAGATGACTGATTTGACGTAAATCCCGATACAAAATTTGAAACAACGGATAACGGATAGCGGATAACTGACTTTTCAATGTAATTTATCAGCTATCAACTATCCGTTATCCGTTATCAACTATTAAGCAAGTCCGTTGCGGGCGATGATTTCCCTGTAGAGTTCCGCGCTCAGTTTCGGGGTGCGTTTCTGCGTTTTGTAATCGACGTAGTGCAGACCGAAACGGTTCGTGTAGCCGTCAGCCCATTCAAAATTATCCATCAGGCTCCACAGAAAATAACCTTTGACGGGAACGCCTTCGCTCGTGGCGCGTTGCAGGTGCATCAGGTAATTTCTGAGATACATCACGCGGTCGGTGTCGTAAACTTTGCCGTCAGCCGCCGGAATGTCGGATGACGAACAGCCGTTTTCGGTGATGTAGATTTCCTTTGCGCCCCATATCTTATTGACGTGACGCGGTCCCCAGTAAAGTGCTTCGGGTCCGACGAAAAGCCACGGCGAGATCATATGCGGAAACGACGGCGGATGCGGAACGACGGCGAAACCCTGCTCCGAACCGTCGGCGCGGATGTATTGCGGCGTGTAGATATTGATGCCGACGAAATCGAGCGGACTCGAAATCGCTTTCAGTTCGGCATCGGTAAATTTCGGCGCGTCCTTGCCGGCTTTTTTCAGGTAAAGGTCGGTATATTTGCCTTCCTGAATGACGGTCATATATTGCGCGTTCATCTGGCGCGTCGCTTCGGTCGCCGCTTTGATATGTTCGGGCGTTTCGATGACCGGAACGCAGATCGTCATATTTTCCGCAAGTCCGATCTTCGTGCCTTTTTTCGCCTTCGCGCGAATTGCTTGCACTGCCAGTCCGTGACCGAGCACGGCGTGATGCCGCGTTTGGTTGAAACGCGCGGGCGGCAAGGTCAATCCGGGCGCGTGAATCCCGATGCGATAACCCAGTTCGACGAATGCGCCGAATTCGTTGATCGTGAAAAAATGATTAACGCGGTCGGACAGCTTTTCCGCCGTGTAGCCCGCGTAATTGGCAAAGGCTTCGGACGTTTCGCGTCCTTCCCAACCGCCGTATTTGTCCTGCAAAATCTGCGGTAAATCCCAATGGTAAAGCGTCGCAAAAGGCTGAATGCCGTTTTTCAAAAGCTCATCGACCAATTTGTTGTAGAAATCCAAACCTTTCGGGTTCGGTTTGCCCGTTCCGTCGGGAAAAACGCGCGACCACGAGATCGAAAAACGATAGGTTTTGACACCCAGATTTTTCATCAACTGCACGTCTTCCTTGTAGCGGTTGTAATGATCGGTCGAAACGTCGCCCGTCGCGCCGTTGACGGTTTTGCCCGGTGTTTTTGAAAAAGTATCCCAGATCGACGGAGTTCGTCCGTCTTTATCGAATGCGCCCTCGACCTGATACGAAGCCGTCGCACTGCCCCATAAAAATCCGTTCGGAAATTTGCCTGCGCTAGTTTGTTGTTGAATGAGCGGTTGTTCGTTTGTCCCTTTTTCCGCCCCGAAAGCCGAAACCGCAGATGCACCGACCGTTGCGGTCCCGATGATTTTCGCAAAATCACGCCGTGAAACCTTCATAAAGTTTTCTCCTTATTTGTTTGTTCTGATTTTTATTTAGACCGCGAGTAGATTTTCGTTTATTAATTTAATTTTGTAAAGATGTTCGGCGGATTTACCTTCATTTTTTCCGTAAAATCATTGATTTTCAGAACTGAAAAAGATTACCATTAGATTGGTCGGACACAATTCAACTTCTTCCGGTCACTCAGCAGATTCTCAAAAATCATTTCATTCAAAACAACAGGAAAAATGCTCAGATACAATATCAATTTACACAAATACATCATCATTTTTATCTTATTTTCGACGGTTTTTCTCCTCAACAAAGCTGCAAAAGCTACGCCCGGCGATTTGGACACGACCTTTAACGGAAACGGCAAAGCAATGCTCGATTTTGGCGGAACCGAGATCGGACAGAAGGTTGCGGTTCAAACGGACGGCAAGATCGTGGTCAACGGATACTCTGAAAACGGCGTAAACGGGTTTTTATCGGATTTTCTTTTGGCACGCTTTAACGAAAACGGCACGCTCGATAATTCATTCGGAACAGGCGGCAAGGTCGTAACCGATTTCGGCGAAACTGAACGAAGTTTCGGGATGAAAATTCAGCCTGACGGAAAGATTGTCTTAGTCGGCGATAAATTATTCAGGGGAACACTGATCGCCCGTTATAATTCCGACGGAACTTTAGATACAAGCTTTGGAAACGGAAACGGCTATGTCAATTTTGCCTTCGGACAGGAAAGCCAGTTTAACGATGTCATCATTCAGCCGGACGGAAAAATTGTCGCGGTCGGTTTCGTTCGTTTCGGACCGAACAACAGTGCCAATGTCAGATTTTTAATCGTCAGATTTAATGCCGACGGCAGTTTCGACACGTCCTTCGGCGGCGGAAACGGTGCGGTTTATGCCGGGGAAACGGATACCGGAACATATCAGGTTGGAACTTCAGTTGCACTTCAAAGCGACGGAAAGATAATTGTCGGCGGACACTCCAGTGGGATCGGAGCCTGGATTCGCATCAATGCCGACGGTTCGCCCGAAACGGGAAGCAACTGGAATTTGGAATATAACGAGATATTTATTCAGGGAACTGCACTTCAGCCGGACGGGAAAATATTGATTAACGGTTTTTCACAGTTTCCGCCTTTTAATATGACGGTTGCCAGATATAATGCCGACAAAACAATCGATACTACTTTCGGAGATAACGGAATCGTCAATACGGATTTAGGTTTGGGCGGCAGTGTTCCGAGCTTAAGTCCGATAGTTTTGCAACCCGACGGAAAGCTTTTCGTTGGCGGATTTGTCGGAACATATCCTATTTCCAATTTTGTGTTGGCAAGATTTAACTCGAACGGAACGTTGGATGAAGGTTTCGGAAGAAATGGGCATACAATAATTTCTTTTGGAAGAAACAGGGAAGAAGCGTATGGTTTGGCATTGCAAACTGACGGGAAAATCCTTGTGTCGGGCAGAGCAAATAACGGAGATAATGACGATTTTGCAATCGCGCGTATCTTGGGCGACGATGCGGTCGTTCCGGGCAATGTGCCGTTCGATTTCGACGGCGACGGCAAAGCCGATGTTTCCGTGTTTCGTGAAGGCGACTGGTATATTCTGCAAAGCGCGGACAATTCGTTCAAAACAATTTCGTTCGGACAAACGGGCGATCTGATCGTTCCGGCGGACTATGACGGCGACGGGAAAACAGACGCGGCGGTTTTTCGTCCTGCAACGGCTGACTGGTATTATCTGCGAAGCTCGGACGGCGGATTTGTCGCGGAACGGTTTGGAACTTCGGATAGTTTACCTCGTCCGGCGGATTTCGACGGCGACGGGAAAGCCGATATTTCCGTTTTTAATCCGGCGACGGGAAACTGGTTTATCAAACAAAGTAAGACCGCAACGGCACGCACAATTAATTTCGGGATGAACGGCGACGCGCCTTTGATCGCGGATTTTGACGGCGATAACCGTGACGATATTGCCGTGTTTCGCCAAGCTACGGGAAATTGGTATTGGCTGAACAGTTCGGACGGCAGTTTTAACGCGGCGCAGTTCGGCACAGTCGGCGATCTGCCCGCAGCGGCGGATTATGACGGCGACGGCAAAACCGATCTTGCGGTTTTCCGTCCGACAACGGGAACTTGGTATCAGTTACGCTCAACGCAAGGTTTTTCAGCCGTTAATTTCGGAGCCTCGACCGACACCGCGATTGCCGCCGATTACGACGGCGACCGCAAAACCGATGTCGCCGTTTTCAGAAACGGAGCATGGTATCAACTGCAAAGCGCGTCTGACAGTTTTTCTGCGGTAACTTGGGGAAAGAGCGGAGATGTTGCAATTCCTGCGGCTTTTTTGCCGTAAATAAATAGAAGATTCGCAGGTTGAATAAACCTGCGATTGTTTATAAAATCCAAAAGATAAAAGCCTTTAGTGCGATCAACGCTAAAGGCTTTTATCTTGAAACGGCAATTATCTAAACTATATTATGCACTATCATTTAATTGGAATTTGCGGGACGGCGATGGCTTCACTCGCGGGAATGTTGCAAGCGCGCGGGCACAAGGTGACGGGATCGGATCAGAATGTCTATCCGCCGATGTCAACGCAGTTGGAAGAGTTGGGAATCGAGGTCATTACGGGCTACAAAGCGGAAAATGCCGACATCGGTGCGGATTGCACGGTGGTCGGGAATGCGATCTCACGCGGGAATCCCGAACTCGAAGAAGTTTTGAACCGCAAACTGCTTTACCGTTCGCAAGCCGAAATCGTGAAAGAGGAATTCATTCGCGGACGGCGTTCGCTGGTCGTGGCGGGAACGCACGGGAAAACGACGACGACGAGCATTGCCGCGTGGGTGACGGAAACGGGCGGACTCGATCCGTCGTTTTTGGTCGGCGGCATCGTGCAGAATTTCGGCGCGTCGTTTCGTGTGACGGACAGCAATTTTTTCGTTATCGAGGGTGACGAATACGACACGGCTTATTTCGATAAAAAGCCGAAATTTATGCACTACCTGCCGGAAATCGCGATCGTCAACAATGTCGAATTCGACCACGCCGACATTTACCGCGACCTTCAGGAGATCAAGTTTCAGTTTTCGCGTCTGATGAATCTCGTGCCGTCGAACGGGCGTTTGATCGTCGGCATCGATTCGCCGGTCGCAAGGGAGGTTTTGGAAGAAATGAGCGGCAAACTGCACACGCAGATCGAAACTTTCGGAACTTCGGACGATGCCAAATGGCAGGCGCGCTATATCGATTTTTCGGGCGACGTGACGCGGTTTACGGTTTTCAAAGATTCTCATTCGTGGGGCGAATTTGAAACGCATCTGATCGGTGAATTCAACGTCAAAAACTGTCTTGCGGTGATTATCGCGGCGGACGCTTGGGGAATTTCAAAAGAGAAGATTCAGGAAGCCTTCGATACCTTCAAATCGGTCAAACGCCGGATGGAAGTGCGCGGCGTGGAAAAAGGCGTGACGGTGATCGACGATTTCGCGCATCATCCGACCGCCGTCGAGGAAACTTTGAAGGCTTTACGGCAGAAATATCACGACAAACGATTGATCGCCGTTTTCGAGCCGCGTTCGTGGTCGTCGCGTCTGGCGGTTTTTCAGGAACCTTATTCAAAAGCCTTTGCTTACGCCGATTACGTGATAATTGCGGGCGTTTACAACACTTCAAAAGCGTCCGAACTCGGCAAGGTTTTGGACGTTCAGGAGCTTGTCAAAGACATCGAACTGCAAGGCAAACCCGCGTTTGCCTATCCCGATGCCGATGCCATCGTCGAGCATCTTGCGCCCGAATTGAAGGAAGGCGATGTCGTCGCCGTTATGTCGAACGGCGGTTTCGGCGGGATTCACGAGAAGATTTTGAATGTTTTGAAAGAGAAATAAAGAAGATTGCCTGCGAAAGAAACGAAAGAAACGAAAATAAAATTGTTTCTTATTTTTCGCTTTTTTCGTTTCTTTCGCAGGCAGAAAATTAACTGACCAAATTTAAAAGATGTCCCATTTGAAATTTCTTCACGCTCAGATATTTTTCGGTATCTTTCGACGGTTTGAACTCGATCGGGACGCGTTCGACGATTTCCAGACCGCCGTCGCGCATTGCCTGAAGTTTTTCGGGATTGTTGGACATTGCTTTGACTTTGCGAACGCCTAAATCTCTTAAAATCTCGACGCATTGATGATATTCGCGCGCGTCAACGTCCAAACCCAGACGCAAATTCGCCTCGATCGTGTCCGCGCCTTCGTCTTGCAGAGCGTAAGCACGAATCTTGTTGATGATTCCGATTCCGCGACCTTCCTGTTGCTGGTAAACGATCACGCCGCGACCTTCTTTCTCGATGGTTTCCATTGCACATTTCAATTGCAAACCGCAATCGCATTTGGTCGAATGAAAAACGTCGCCCGTCAGACATTGCGAATGAATGCGGACGGGCGTTGCCGCATTTTCCTTCAAATCGCCTTTGTAAATACACACAAATTCTTCATCGCTTGTTAAAGATTTGTAACCCGCGATGCGAAACTCGCCGAATTCTGTCGGAAGACGTGCATCGGCAACCTTTTCGACCGTTCTGACAAGGGTCGAATCATTTGAAAACGGATAAATCGTAAACGCAGTTATTTCAGTATTTTTAAGCATATTTTCCCTTGTAATATATATTCGACTAAAACTTTTGCTTAGATGCAAAAAACTGGGTAATTATTTTTATTTAACAGGTTTTACAGAAAAATTAATTCGTTTCTAAAAAAAATGCTTGCGAAGCCTTTAAAATCAAGGCATACTTACAACTGTTTTTGCTCTCAGAGTGTCTCGTTAGACGCGTCCGTAACAAGATTAAAATGCGGCGGCTTTGGTTCGGTTGGAGAGTTTGGTAGTGGATTTTGAAGCATTTTGTTTTTTTTGAGTCGGGTGCGTCGCTGTTTTAATCGGGAGTTTTTAGATAATTTCTTCCATCATTTTACCTGCCTTTCAGCTTCTCTTGGATAAAATATAGATAATTAAGGAAAATGAGCACAAAATTATACGTTGGAAATTTATCATTTCGCGTGACCAGCGAAGATTTAGAGGAATATTTTGCACAAGCGGGTTCGGTCGAATCGGCAAACGTGGTTTTCGACCGTGAAACGGGACGTTCGCGCGGATTCGGATTCGTTGAAATGGCTTCGGAAGACGGTGCAACGAGCGCGATCTCGCAATTTAACGGACAAGAATACGACGGGCGCAATATGGTCGTGAACGAAGCACGTCCGCGTGAAAACGGCGGCGGCGGCGGACGCGGCGGCTACGGCGGCGGAAATCGCGGCGGCGGAGGCTACGGCGGCGGCGGAAATCGCGGCGGCGGTCGTTGGTAGACAAAAATCCAACACAAAATCTAAAAGCGGAAAGTTTGAATCATTCGACTTTCCGCTTTTTTATATTGAAACCGAGAAAGATTTGCCCGCGAATAAACGCGAATAGACACGAAAAAAAGAAAATATTTCAAATTGCTTTCATTTTGATTTCTTTTGTTTTTATTTCGCGCTGATTCGCGTTTATTCGCGGGCAAATCTTCTTCAATCTATCTTTCCGTTAAAACTCGCCAGATTCAGCACGATTTCGTCCATTGTGCCGGTGCGCGTGCGTGTATTTGTCACGCCGTTGACGATGATCGAGAAAACGATCTGTTCGCCCGCGGCGGTCGTGACATAGCCGGAAAGCGCGGAAACCTGATCGATCGTGCCGGTTTTCCCGCGCACGTTGCCGGCGGCGACGGTGCCCGTAAAACGGTTTTTGAGCGTTCCGTCAACTCCGCCGATGGTCAGCGAATCGCGCCACGCCTGCGAAAAACGGCTTTGCTTTGCCATATACGTATAAAGCCGCACGAGCGCGTCCGCCGTGACGAGATTGTGCCGCGAAAGTCCGCTTCCGTCGTATTGAATGATGCCGCCGTCGGGAACTCCGATCTGCTGTAAAAAGTTCTGCACGACAAACAAGCCCTTATCCGCGCTGGTCGCCTCGGCGTTGGTCAGCGGATTATTGGCGGGGAGATTCGGCAGATTCAGATTTTTGGCTTGTTCGCCGAGCGTCCAGAGAATCGTTTCGGTGTAAAGATTCTGGCTCGGTTTCATCGTTTTCGCGGCGATCAGGCTGAAGGGAAACGATTCGAGTTTGGTAATCTCGACGGGCGCGGCAGTCGTCGTGACAGTCATCAAAGATTTTTCCTTTGCGCCGATAACGCGGGTTTGTCCCGTTACGATCACGCCTTTTTGCTGTAATCTTTGTTTCAGAAGGGAGATGAAAAGTTCCGACGGGTGCGAAACGGTCAGATAATTGGCAAAGCCTTTATCACCGACGGGCAGATTTCCGTAAACTTCGAGCAGATTTTGATCGAGGTCTTTTTTGACGGTCAGTGTGCGTTTGGCGTTTACCGCGACGGTGCGGCAATTGTTGACGACGCGATAGACCGTGTTGAGCGGCTGAAGCTGAACCAGACACAGCGAACCGGCGGACGAAGCGGGTTTGACCGTCAGATCGAGCGCGTTGTCGTTAAGCGGCAGGGCGGAAACTTCCGCGCCGTAATACCATTGCAGATCGTCCCATTCCCAACCCGACGGAATCGCGCTTCCCGAAAAATAACTTTCATCGCCGACGAGATTTCCTTCGATCTTTTTAACGCCCGATTGCACGATCTTATCCGCCAAAGCGTCCAGACCTTTAAAATAATCGCCCTCGTAAAATGCGGTCGAAAGGGAAATGTCGCCGCGCCCGAAGATCGTCAGGTCGCCTTTGACCGTACCTGTTTCGTCGGGTTTTGAATTCGCGAGAACGCTCGTCACGAAACGAAAATTCGGCGTAAGTTTTTCGAGGGCGGTCGCCACCGTAAAACTTTTCATATTCGAGGCGGGCATCACATATTTTTCCGCGCTGTCCTCGAAAATAACCTTTCCCGAATTGAGCGAAGCGATTTTTATAGCGACTGTTCCGCGCCGGAGTTCGGGACGCGAAAGCGCGAGGCGGATTTTCGATTGCAAGCTTTCGAGCGTTTGAGCCGTCTGCGGTGTCGGTGTTGCCGTCGGCTTCGGAGTCGGAGTCGGTGAAATTTTCGGAGTCGGAGAAGTTTTCGGCGTTGGAGTCGGCTTTAAAATAACGCGGTCGCGTTTGGTGTCCTGCGCCGACGTTCCGAAATTTATTCCCAGAAAAACAATCGTGGAAATAAAGAAAACTGCGGTTCGGGATAGTCTGTTTGTTTTGCTCATCGGTTTGATTTTACGAAAAAGATTCGATTCTGAAAAATGACTACAAGGAATCATCTCTGAGATGATCGGAAACCTCGCGGCGTTAGTGTGGAAAATGAAAACCGTCAAAAAAAAAATCGGTGAAGATTTTGATTTCATATGCGCACATTTCAGAGCAAGTTTTTTCCAGTCTGAGATAGCTTATCGAAATTATTTACAGTTCGATGAAATATAATATCGCCCCGAATCTATTAGAGATTTCCTCTTTCGTCAGTCCAAAATCCGGTTGGTTTTAGTCATCACAGCGGCGGCTGAAAATGCCTGTATTTTTAATTTTTCGATAAGGGCTTAAGTTTATCCAAAAAATTCCGATAAGCTAAATGAGTTAAAAGTTACTTACAGGAATTCGGTTTTTTAAATGATGACACTCAAAAAAGAACTCAGCAAAGATCGAAAATGCTCTTATCTCGCGGTCGCCGGGAAACCGGAGAAATAAATTAGTAGGAAAGAAAATAATATTTGTTGTTAATTTTACTTTTCGGAAGGGTGCTTCTGACGGGAAAATCGCGGTTAAATGGTTTTTCGGTCGAAGCAATTATGTATGATTAATATTTTATTTGTGGATGACGAGCCGAAGATTTTGCAGGGATTGCAAAGAATGCTTCGTCCGATGCGCGATGAATGGCAAATGTGGTTTGCAAACAGCGGAGAAGAATCGCTCGGTCTGCTCGAAGAACAAAATATAGAAGTCGTGGTTTCGGATATGCGAATGCCCCGGATGGACGGAGCACAGCTTTTAACCGAAGTCAGGAGCAAATATCCGCAGATCATCAGAATTATTCTTTCCGGGTATTCGGAAAAAGAGATGGTGATGAAGTCGGTCGGAGCGGCGCACCAGTATCTCTCAAAGCCTTGCGACGCGGAAATCTTAAAACATACGATCGAAAGCGTTCGTTCGCTCCAAAGTATTCTTAACAATGACGTTTTGCGGCGGTTGGTGGCACAGATGCCGCACGTCCCGAGTTTGCCGGATTTATATTTTGCGCTCAAGGATGAGCTGAAAAATCCCGAACCGTCCACTCAAAAGGTGGCTGAGATCATAAAAAAAGATATTGGAATGACGGTAAAGATTCTCCAGATCGTCAATTCGGCGTTTTTCTCTTCCAGACGCACGATCAGCGATACGAAAGAAGCGATCAATTATCTGGGGCTGGATACGATCAATTCGCTTACGCTGGGTTTAGCCGTCATCTCGCAGTTTGAAGGTCAGCAAATTTCGGGCATCCGCTTTGCCGACGTTTGGTCGCACAGCACAAATGTCGGTGCAATCGCGAATAAAATTGCCCGGAGCGTAAATTCGCAGGTTGCCACCGATGCTTTTACCGCCGGACTGCTTCACGACATCGGTGAGGTCATCTTAGCCGCCAATTTGCCGGAGCAGTTTGCCCGCGTCAATGAATTGCAGGTTCAGGAAAACATTTCTAAAGCGGAAGCCGAAAGAGAAATTTTCGATGCCACGCACGCCGATGTCGGCGCATATCTTTTAGGCATCTGGGGATTGCCGAAAAATGTCGTCGAAGCGGTCGCCTATCATCATTGCCCGCGCGAAGCCCTGAATAATTCTTTTAGCGCGCTGACCGCCGTCCACGCCGCCAATGCGATCAATAAATACACGAGTTCGCAAAACCCGGAAATGTCCGAACCGGAATTCGATCACGAATATCTGACGACGTTGGGACTGGCGGAAAAGTTTCCGGTCTGGTTGGAAAAATATTCCGATCCGGAAGGAAACTGAAATTAAGCAAATTGAGTCGAGAAAGGGGGTTTACAATGAACAACAGAATATTATGCGTCGATGACGAACCGAACATATTAAGCGCATATAAACGCACGCTCAGAAACAAATTCGACATTTCCATTGCTTCAGGAGCAATCGAAGCATTGAGTTTAATTGCCGAAGAAGGTCCTTTTGCCGTGGTTGTTTCCGATATGAGAATGCCGGTTATGGACGGCATCCAGCTTCTCGGACGCGTTAAAGGAATCGCTCCGGAAAGCGTCAGAATAATGCTCACCGGCAACGCCGATATAAAGACCGCGATCGATGCCGTCAACCAGGGAAACATCTTTCGTTTTCTGACGAAACCCTGCCAGCCCGACGTTTTTGAGAGAACTCTAAGTGCCGCCGTCGAGCAATATCGTCTGGTCAGGGCGGAAAAGCAACTTCTCGAACATACCTTAAACAACAGCTTGCAGGTTTTGGTCGATATGCTTTCGATCACAAATCAAACGGCGTTTGCGCACTCTTCGCGAATCAAAAAATTAGCCCGCAAGGTCGCCGAACATCTTCAGATCGAAAATCCGTGGGAAGTCGAGATCGCCGCGATGCTTTCGCAGATCGGCTGCATCAGTGTGCCGGAAGAGATTCTCAAGAAAATTATCGACGGAAAATCCGTCACCGAAGCGGAACTCAACTTATATTATCGTCATCCGCAGGTCGGACGCGATCTTATCACGCGGATTCCGCGCATGGAAACCATCGCCGAGATCGTCGCGAATCAAAACCGACGCTTCAATGACCGAATCGAAGTTAAATCTTTATCCGTCGAATCAGAACGGGTAAAGATCGGATCGCGCATTTTAAAGGTGGTTTTCGATTACGACAGATTAATTAACTCGGGCAACATCCCGGGCAATGTTTTCAGCGAATTGGAGAGCCGCGACGGTTGGTATGATGCCGGAGTTCTTAAAGCTTTCAGACAGATTATCGGCGACCGCGTCGAAGAATTCGTCACTTCCGAAATCAGCGTTTTAACGCTGGAGCCGGGAATGACGTTAGCCGAACCTTTGGTTTCACGGGAGGGAACTTTGCTTCTTGCCTCGGGTCAGGAGGTGACTTTATCGCTTATTACACGGCTCGTTAATCTGGCGAGCACCAAAGTGATCGCGGACAAAATACGGGTCAACATATTAGTCAATAATTAAAGGGTAATTACCCGAATCAAATTTCTTTCAAGACGAGAAAGCAATATTATTTCCTGAATTTATCTGAATTACCAAGGACTTAATATTCTTTCACAGCCTTCAAGGAAGGGATGATCTTTGCACTTAAAAATTATGATCGGATTTATTCTTATCAATACCAAAAATTAGGAGAAAATAATGAAAAAAAGGGTCCATTCTTTTATCTTGTTACTAATCTTTTCGCTTCGGCTAACCGCTTTCGCGGCGGAACCCGGAGTTTCACAATCCTTAGGATTAAACAGCGGAATTTCTAATCGATTTCAAAGCGAAAAAGTTTTAGAAGAATCCGTGCCAGACGAAAATTTTTCGTTTAATCACAAGATTTCGCCCGATCTGCTCAGTGCCATGCAGTCTGCCAACCTGCAACCGATAGCCAAATATAAGGTTATTTTACAGGCGACGGATATTGACGATCCAGGACTGCGTCAGCTTCTGCAAGCTAATGAAGCCTCGATCGAGAAAGAGATCGACGGTTTCAATATGCTGGCACTGGAAGTTTCCGGCGACGTTATTCTTCAAATCGCTCAATATGAAGATGAGAATCTGCATATTTCGCTCGACAGAGAAGTTAAATTTTTCGGACATATCGAAACGACTACCGGCATCACCGCCTCCCGTGCACAAGCGGGAAACAGCGGATTTGACGGCAGTAATATCGGGATCGCCGTTTTGGATTCGGGAGTTTATGCCCCGCATCAATCCTTTCTCGGCGCAAACGGGAACAATCGCGTTATTCACGAAGAAGACTTTGTCGGTGACGGTGTCGAAGATAAGAACGGTCACGGCACGCACGTTGCCGCACTTGCCGCCGGCGGTGAAGGCGAAACGACCAGCGGTTTGGAAGATTACCGCGGCACTGCTCCCGACGCGAATATCATCAGTCTGCGCGTGTTGAACGAAAACGGTGCGGCGACTAGTTCGCGAGTGATCGACGCACTCAGTTGGGTACTGGCGAATCACAATACTTATAACATTCGGGTCGTTAATTTGAGTTTGGGAACCAAAGCCGCCGAATCATATCGAACCGACCCGCTTTGCAATGCGGCGCGTCAATTGGTCGATGCCGGAATCGTTGTGGTCGCCGCCGCCGGAAACGACGGTAAAGACACTTCGGGTAACAAAATCTACGGCGGGATTCATTCTCCCGGCAACGATCCTTCGGTTTTAACGGTCGGCGCGTCGAACAGTTTTGCGACCGATGACCGCGACGACGATGCCGTTGCAACTTACAGCTCGCGCGGACCGACGCGTTCGTTCTACATAGATTCGGACAACGTTAAAAGATACGATAATTTGATCAAACCCGACCTTGTCGCGCCGGGTAACAAACTCGTATCGGCGGCTTCCCGGACAAATGCGATTCTGACGGCAAATCCTTTGCTGTTGGTTTCAGGCGGAACGGGCGACGAAACGCGGTTGATGAGTCAGAGCGGCACATCGATGTCTGCGCCCGTCGTGGCGGGAACGGTGGCGATGATGCTCGAAGCAAATCCGAATTTGACTCCGAATATGGTGAAAATGATTTTGCAATACACGGCTCAACCGCTTGCCGGGTTCAATTATTTTGAACAGGGCGCGGGCGAATTAAATGCTGAAGGCGCAGTTCGCGTGGCAAAAGCGATTCGGCAGGATTTGAACAATTCGACCCCGCTCGATACGCCGATGCTGACGAGCGGAGTTTTGCCGGATCATACTTCGACTATCGGTACGACCAGTTTTCGATGGTCAGGCGGAATTATCGCCGATCACGTTACCATCACCGGAACGAGCCTGATCTCAAACTATAAGCTTATTTATAATACCGGAACGATCCTCGGTGACGGAACAATTCTCGGCGACGGGACGATCCTCGGCGACGGGACGATCTTAGGTGACGGAACAATTCTCGGCGATGGAACGATTCTTGGTGACGGAACGATTTTAGGTGACGGCATTATTATCAGCGACGGAACGATCCTCGGCGACGGAACGATCCTCGGCGATAGTTATCAAACCTTGACCGAGGGAGATTTATTCTGCCAGTCCGGTATTTTATTTAATTCCGATTTCGTTCTGAGCGACGGAACGATTCTCGGAGACGGAACCATCCTCGGCGACGGAACGATTCTCGGGGACGGGACGATTCTCGGCGATTAATCTTAAACCTGCTTAAATTTCCAGCCGGAGTAATGCTTCGGCTGGAAACCTTCCACACTCGGAACATCCCTTCTCCATATGCTGAAACTAGCTGAAGTCCCGCTCAAAAATACGTATAACTACAAACCCGGGTATTTTTTATCAGGCATTATTGCTTCAGGTATTACAGTTTGTTTGATCGCTTTATATAATCTGCCTTTTGACGAACTTAATCTGAGATTTTTTATTCTGTCCGGGATAACTATTTTGTTTGCTTCGCGTTTGTCAATCCAAATTCCCAATTCAAAAGTCCATTTTTTAATGGGAGATTCTTTGATTTTCCTGACGCTTTTGCTCTATGGAGGAGAAGCCGCCGTGCTTTTGGCGGGAGTCGAAGCGTTTTGCACTTCGTTCAGGTTGAAAAGACAGGGCGTTTTTCATAAATTTTCCACCATTCTGCAAAATACGGGCATTATGGCTTGTTCGACAGCCGCGACGTATGCCGCCGTTCTTCTTTACAATTCGGGAGTCGGTCACAAAAAAGTGCCGACCAGCTGGGCGGATTTTCTCGCGCTTTTGGGACTGATCGCAATCGTTCATTTCACCGCCAACAACTTCATTACGGCTCTCGGCGGTGCGCTCAAATCGGGCAGTAGCTTTCGGAAAACGTTTGTCGAAAAATGTCTGGGCAGTTTCCCGATCTATATTGCCAGCGCGGTTTTTGCCGGATTGATCTATACGCTCATTCAAAATTCCAGCGACTTTGTGATAATTATTGCAACCGTCATAATCAGCTTGCTTTATGTCACCTATAATCACTACTTTACAGAGATCAGACTAAAACAGAAACAAGCCGAACAAGCGCAGATCGAACAAGCCGAAAGCGAAAGACTGCGCCTCAGGGAAGCCGCCGACCATTTTGTCGCACTGCGCGAATCACAGCAAATGCTTCAACTGGTGATGGACAACATTCCTCAACATATTGTCTGGAAAGACCTCGATCTAAATTTCCTCGGCTGTAATCGCGTGATGCTGGATAAGCTGAGGCTGGATAATGTTATGGAAATCGTCGGAAAAAATGAATATGATTTTTTTTCCAAAAGAGAAGAAGCCGATCTGTATCGCAAATACGACCGGCAGGTTTTGGAAACAGGTATCGCACAGTTTCATACGGTCGAATCGCTTACTTTATACAACGGAAATACTATGTGGCTGGAAATGAGCCGGATTCCGCTTCGTAATATCGAGGATAAACCGGTCGGACTTCTCTGTTCGTTTCAGGATATTACCGATATAAAGTCCGCGAACGAAGAACGGAGAAATCTTGAGGAACAGCTTCGACAATCGCAAAAACTCGAATCCGTCGGGCAATTAGCCGCCGGAATTGCTCACGAAATAAATACGCCGCTTCAATATGTCGGTGACAATATGCTTTTTCTTAAGGAGGCTTTCGAGAGCCTGTCTACTGCCATCGAAAAATATAATAAACTGCTCGCCGCTTGCCGGACGGAAACTATCGATCAGGAGTTGCTCGGCGAAACTGAAAAAGTTCTGAAAAAATGCGATGTCGAATTTCTGATCGAAGAAGTCCCGACCGCGCTCGAACAGTCGCTCGAAGGCGTTCAGCGCGTCACTCACATCGTCCAGTCGATGAAAACTTTCGCGCATCCCGGCACCAGCGAAATGAAAGCCGTTAACCTCAACGAGTGCATCGAAAGCACCATCACCGTGAGCAGTAACGAGTGGAAATATGTTGCGGAACTGGAAACCGATTTCGACGAGATGCTGCCGCCCGTTATCTGCATCGGCGGTGAGATCAACCAGGTCGTGCTGAATATGATAATCAACGCGGCGCACGCGATCGGAGATGTGGTCGGAAAAGACCCCTCGGAGAAGGGAAAAATAACGATCAGAACAAATCGAAACGGAGATTGGGCGGAAATTTATATCGCCGACAGCGGAAAAGGCATTCCCGAAGAAATCCGTGAAAAGATATTCGACCCGTTTTTCACCACCAAAGAAGTCGGCAAGGGAACCGGGCAAGGCTTGGCGATCTCGCACCGCGTAATTAACAAACATAACGGAACTTTGACTTTTGAAACCCGGATAGATGAGGGCACCACCTTTCTCATTCGTCTGCCGGTCAACGGCGCATCGAATGAATCGCCGAAACCGCAATAGTTGAAGTTGCCGAATATAAAAGCATAAAAAAACAGCTCTAATCCGAAAAGATTAGAGCTGTTTTAAGTTGAAAATAAATGTTATCTAAAACTCACTTGCATTTTGAATATCCGCAATCGCGGCAGAAATCACAGCCCGAAGCGTGTTCGAGTTGTCCTTTGCATTCGGGACATTCACCGATCAGGCTCGACATTTTCGATTCCGAATAAGCCGTTACTTCAGCCGCCGCCGCTTTGCTGATACGGCGTTCCGAGGTCGGCATATTTTTCAAACGACGGTCGATCAAAAGCAGACATTCGGCAATCGCCTGTTCGGGCGAAGTGAGCAGTCTTTCGTTGAACCAGACCGCGTGCGTTCCCGTCACTTTATTCAAACTGCGTGCAACTTCGTTGACTTTGAAACCGCCGCGAAGCATCCGCGAAGCAAGTAATCCGACCCCTTCGGAAATCGGTCCCGTTGCGAAAACTTCGAGCACCTGTTCGCCGTTGTGATTGACCGTCACGTAAAGATTTACGCCGTCGAACGGAATGCGCCAGGTCGAGCCTTGAAGCTCGCGCGGACGTTCGATATGCAGACTTTGAACGTCGGCTTTCGGATTTTGGACTTCGTTCGATTCGGCGATCGGTTCTTCGACGGTTGCTTTTTCCTCTTCCTTTTTCTCGGCTTTCATCGAAGTTAAAACCTGACCGTCGCGCGAACCGTCGCGGTAATAGCTGACGGCTTTACAACCCAAATCCTTCGCCATTCGATAAAGCTGATCGACTGATTCGACCGTGTCATCGTTCGCGCCGTTGCAGGTTTTCGAGATCGAATTGTCAACGTGTTTCTGCGCCGCCGCCAAAACTTTGACGTGCTGATGCGAAGTAATATCCATCGCCGAAATGAAATACGGCGGCAGTTTGTCGAGATTTTCGACGACATATTCAGCCGCTTCTTTGATCGATTTTTCGTCCGATTGATCGACATCGATTCCGAGAGCCTGCGCCGCCAGAGTGTGAACGTAATGACGTTCGCCCAAAGTATCGCGGCGGACATACGCCCAAGAGAAATTCGGTTCGATACCCGACGATGTTTCGGCAACGAGCGAGATCGTTCCGGTCGGCGCGATCGTCGTCACTTCGTAATTGCGCGGCGTGAGCGGCATATCCTGCGGAACGCCGATCTCTTCGTAAAGGAATTTCGCGTAAGCATCGCGGTTCGCTTCAAATTCGGGGAAAACGCCTTTTTCCGCACCCAGACGGAGCGAAGCCATCCACGATTCGCGGCGGATAAAGCCCATCACTTTTTCCATCAGCTCGATCGAATCCTGATAACCGTAAGTGACTTTCAATGCCAGACAAAGATCGGCAAAGCCCATAATTCCGAGTCCGACGGGACGCGTTCTTTTCACAACATCATCGATTTCGGGAAGCGGGAAATGTCCGGCATCGACGACGTTATCCAAAAACTGCGTGCAGAGATGCGTCGTCCGCGCCAGACGCGCCCAATCGACACATTCGTCCGCGTTCGTACCGTCGCCGACTTTTTTGTAAAATTTGGCAACATCGATCGATCCGAGGTTGCAGGAATTGTTGAAATGAAGCATCTGCTCGCCGCACGGATTGCAGGCGTGGATCGGTCCCATCGAATTCATCATATGATTATGACGATTGACCTGATCGATAAAGATGATGCCCGGCTCGGCGTATTTGTGCGCCGAAGCAACGACGCGATTCCAGATGTCCGGCGCGTAAACCATTCCGGCTGACGGCGGATTTTCAAGCGTGCAATCGGAAAGATCGGCATTTTCAAAAGCGAGCTTGTCGGCAAATGTAACGGTTTCGCCGTTCGGACGGCGATAGACGGCATATTCCGCGCCCGTTACGGGGTCGAAAACGTTCTGATTCCAGTTTTCGCCGTCAAATTCGGTCTGAAACCATTCCTTCTTATCGACCGCTTCCATAAATTTGTCGGTCACGGTCACGGAGATATTGAAATTCGTTAAGCTGTGCTGGTCATTTTTCGCGTGGATGAATCGGAGAACGTCTGGATGTTTGATGCTCAAAATGCCCATATTGGCACCGCGCCGAACGCCGCCCTGCTTGACGACTTCGGTCGTGCCGTTGACGATGTTCATAAAGGAAACCGGACCCGAAGCAACGCCGCGTGTCGAATTGACCATTGCGCCCGCCGGACGCAGAAATTCATAAGTCATTCCCGTGCCGCCGCCGGTCTGGTGAATGATCGCGACGTTTTGCGCGTGTTCCATAATTCCGCTGATCGAATCGGGAACGTTCAGCACGAAACAGGCGGCAAGCTGTCCTTTCGGTTTTCCGGCATTAACGAGACACGGCGTATTCGGCACGAATTCGCGGTTGAGCATTACTTCCATCATCGAATCATAGAAATAATCGCGCTTGACGGGATCGATCTCGGCTTTTGAAACGTGACCGACGACGCGGCGCACGATGTCCGACCAGGTTTCGAGTGCTTCGCCGTTAATATCTTTCAGCGAATAGCGTTTGCTGATGACTTTCTGACCGTTCAACCCGATCGGTTTTACTTCGCGTTTGCGTGCGGTTCCCGCGCCGTTTCCATTCCCGTTTCCGTTCGTTTTTCCGTTTTTGGCGACAAACTCGCCCGACACGACAGGCTCAAAGACTGTACTCATATTTTTCTCGTTCTCCTTCAAATGTCTTTATTAAAGACACAATTCTCCGATTAGTTAAATTTTACTCTCTTGTAGTGCATTTTGAAATGCGGGTGCAGTAGATTCCCTTAGATTCCGCTCAAGAAATCAGACGTAGTTTTATTCGCTTGAGCGAAATGAAATATAACCGAACTTGAATCCGCTTGTCAATAGAAAAATACACAATATATTGTGCTCACCTTAAAATCTCAAACCAAATGATGCGTAACTTAATGTGATTTCTTAGGTTTTACGGGCGCGAAAATCTTTTCATCCGAATTAAAAAAAATTGCGTGAAAAAGATATTTGACTTTCAATGCCCGAATTTCCGAAACTGTAATCTATGGACAAACTTATTCACGGTGTCGCCGCTGACGCAACGGTGCGCGTAATGGCGGCAATTACGACGGATACGGTGCGCGAAGCCGTTCGCAGACACCAAACATCACCGACTGTGACAGCCGCGCTCGGACGCGTTTTGACGGGGACTTTGCTTTTAGGTTCAAGTCTGAAAGACTTTGACCGCCTGACCGTGAAAATCGAATCAAATGGTTCGGTAGAAGGAATTGTAGCCGAAGCCCTCGGAGATGGCAAAGTGCGCGGATACGTTAAAAATCCCGTTGCCGAGCTTCCGCTCCGCAGTGACGGAAGTTTCGACGTGACGGGCATTATCGGCAAAGGAATGTTTTATGTGATTCGCGAAGCGGGATTCGAGGTCGGCTTTCGTCCCGAACCATACATCGGTTCGGTTCCCATCGAATCGGGCGACATCGGCGAAGATTTTGCTCATTATCTGCTCAAATCCGAACAGATTCCGTCGGCGGTTCTGCTCGGAATTCAGCTTCAGGCGGAAGAGCCTTACGTGACCTGCGCGGGCGGCGTGATGATTCAAATGCTGCCGAGTTCGGACGAAAATATTGCCGTGATGATCGAAGATACGATTCTGCATATGCCGAAACTGACCGATTCGATCCGGGAAGGCGCGACTCCCGAGGATTTGTTGAAGATGACTCTCGGCATCATCGATTACGAGATTCTGGGCGAAAAAGACGTGAAGTTTGAATGTAATTGCTCATACGAACGCGCCTTTCAGCTTATTTCGTCGCTCGGCAAGACGGAAGTTCGCCTGATGCTCGAACAGGACAAAGGCGCGTCGATGACGTGCGGTTTCTGCAACGAAACCTACACTTTGAACGAAGATGATCTGAAGAGGATTTTAGAAGCCGATTAGTCTTTAAGTTCACGATATTTGCTGTGCCAGTAGATGAGCGGATTTTCTTCGCTGACGGTCGCTTTTTCGATCTGACCGATGAATATCGTGTGGTCGCCGCTTTCGTATGAATCGTGCAGACGGCATTCGAGATTTGCCAGACAATTTCTCAAAACGGGCAGATTTCCGATTCCCGTGTCATATTCGACGTTGACAAATTTATCTTCCAGATGCGATGCGAAATGATTTGAAACCGCTTGCTGATCTTCGCGCAAAATATTGACCACAAATGCTTTCGATTGCTGAAAAGCGTGATGGCTTCCGGCGCGTTTTTCGATGCAGGCCAGAATAAGCGGCGGTTCGAGCGAAACCGAGCAGAAAGCGGAAACCGTGATGCCGAAAAGTTTTCCCGAATCGTCTTTGGTCGTTACGACCGTCACGCCGCTTGCAAATCTGCCGAGCGCGGCACGAAATTCTTCTTTTGTGATTGCCATAAAAATTGAATCTACAATATTGAAAAGCGAATATCAAAAGTCTGAAATTCGCAAATTGAAAATTCTTCATCGATATTCAATAATTTCAATGAATGAAAGAATTAAAAGAATTTTTCGAGGACTCAGGCAGGATCGTTGACGAAACGCTCGACAAGCTCATTCCGTCCGACAATTTCGAGCCGAAACGACTTTACGAAGCCGTCCGCTGGAGCGTTTTTGCGGGCGGAAAACGCTTTCGTCCGGCGTTGGTTCTGGCGGTCGGCAAAACCTTCGGCGCGGATGAGGCGAAACTTTTGCGAACCGCTTCGGCAATCGAGATGATTCACACATATTCGCTGATTCACGACGATCTTCCCGCGATGGACAACGACGATCTGCGGCGCGGGCGCGCAACCTGCCACGTAAAATTCGACGAAGCGACGGCGATTCTCGCGGGCGACGTTTTGCAATCTATGGCGTTTCGCACGATTGCCGAAGATGAAAATCTGGGCGCGGAGATCAAAGTAAAACTCACCGCCGAACTCGCCGATTCAGCCGCGAAAATGGTTGACGGTCAGCAATTGGATTTGGATGGCGAAGGCAAACGGATTTCGATCGAAAACTTGGAAAAAATCCACCGCAACAAAACCGGCGCGATAATCTGCATTTCGGCTCGAAGCGGTGCAATTATCGCCGACGCAAGCGAAAACGAATTGGACGCAATTACAAAATACGCTTCGTCGCTCGGACTTCTTTTTCAGATCACCGACGATCTGCTCGACATTACACAAACGACCGAAGTTCTGGGAAAAACCGCCGGAAAGGATTTAACATCGAAAAAATCGACGTATCCTTCCTTTTACGGGATCGAAGGAACGCGCAAACTTGCCGAAAAAGTTCGCCTTGAGGCGATCAATTCGCTGAATAAGATCGAAAAAGATACACGGATTTTGAAAGATTTGGTTGATTTTATTCTTGAAAGGAAAAAATAATTTGTAACAAATCGGGAAATTCTTTTGATATAATCGCTTTTGTCGCGGAAATTATGTTTGATTCCGTCTTTCCTGCCATTTGTAAATGAATTCGTCCGAATCAAATCTTAAAATCTTTTGGAAACCTGCCTTGATCTGCGCGGCTTTGGCTTTTTTGTATGCCAATGTCCTGACGAAGCTCGGGCGCGATTGGTGGACGGACGAAAACTATTCGCACGGATTGCTGGTTCCTTTCGTGATCGGGTTCATTGTCTGGACGGAATTCGATGAGGTGAAAAAACTTGTCGGAAAACCGCAGATATTTTTCGGCGGAAGCATCATCATCTTTTCGATTCTAATGCTTCTCGGCGGAACGCTCGGTGCGGAGCTTTTCACGCAGAGAGTTTCTTTGGTTTTGATGATCGCCGGAATCGTTATTTACTTTTTCGGCGCGAAAATTTTGCAAATTCTCGCCACGCCTTTTGTTTTACTGCTTCTTTCGATCCCGATCCCGCAGATTATTTTCAATAAGATCGCGTTTCCGCTTCAAATCTGGGCTTCGCAGGCGGCGGTTTGGGGAATTCGTCTTTTTCACGTTCCGACGGTTCGCAAGGGAAACGTCATCGAAATTTTGCCGGGCGGTGCGACGCAGACGATCTCGCTCGAAGTCGTCGAAGCTTGCAGTGGTATTCGGAGTTTGATGACGCTCGTGACGCTCGCGCTGATTCTGGCTTATTTTACGCGTGAAAAATCCGAAAACGACCGACCTTTCCGGCGGAATTTCGATTTCTGGCGCACGATAATTTTGATGTTTTCGGCAATCCCGATCGCGGTTTTGACGAATGCGGCGCGGGTTACGGCGACCGCGATGCTGACGTTTTATTACGGCAAATCCGGAATCGAAGGAACTTTGCACGATTCGCTCGGCTGGATGGTTTACGTCGTTGCGCTCGTTTTACTGATTTTGCTGAATTTTTGTTTGCAGTTCATTATCCGTAAAATTTCCGCAAACAAAATTCCCTTGAATGCGTAAAACCTACAAAATCTTAAGCAAAAAGGAGTTTTACGAAATGAGAAAGGCAACATTATTTGTATTTTTACTGACGATTTTGGCATTTCAGCTTAACGCGCAAACGAAGGTTTCCGATGCCGACAAAGCCGCGATCACGCAAACCGCGCTCGATTACATCGAAGGCTGGTATGAAGGAAACGCCGAACGAATGGAGCGCGCACTGCATCCCGATCTTGCGAAACGCATCGTGCGGACGAACGATAAAGGTCAGAGCCGGCTTGACCAGATGAGCGCGATGACTCTCGTGCAAGCCGTAAAACGCGGCGGTGGAAAAGATACGCCGAAGGAAAAACAGCAGAAGGACGTGACCATTTTGGACGTTTACGAAAACGCGGCAAGCGTGAAAGTCGTCGCGTCGGATTGGATCGATTATCTGCACATCGCCAAATCGAACGGGCGTTGGGTGATCGTCAATGTTTTGTGGGAATTGAAGCCCGCGAAAAAGTAATTTTTAATGAAAGAGATCGAGTCGAAAAATTCAAACTCAAAATATTGGTTTCTCGTTGCCTTACTCGTTTGCGGCGGCATTTTCATAAATTGGCTTCAACAGCGCGGCGAAACGCAGATCGCGCGAAAAGATTTAACGGAAATGCCGCAAACGCTCGGCGATTGGCGGCAAAAGGGAAGCGAGATTCGTTTCGGCGAACAAACCGAAAGCGTGCTTCGCGTTTCCGATTACACGATGCGCGAATTTCTCGATTCAAAAGGTCGTTTGGCGAATATTTACGTCGGCTATTACGCTTCGCAACGAACGGGCGCGACGTATCATTCACCGCAGAACTGTCTGCCCGGCGCGGGTTGGGTGATGAAGGAACCCGAGATCATCGAAATTAAGACCGCCGACGGTAAATCCTTCAACGCCAACCGCTACATCATCGAAAACGGCGTTTACAAGGAAGTGATGATCTATTGGTATCAGGGTCGCGGACGTATCGAGCCGAGCGAATACCGCGACAAGATAAACACGGTCTGGGACAGCGTTTTGCGCCGCCGTTCCGACGGCGCCCTGGTGCGTGTGATGACTTCGGTCGGCAACAGCGAAGCCGAAGCGACCGAAGCCGCCAAAGACCTTTCCGCACAGCTTGCCGAAAAACTTTCCGATTATGTTCCCGAATAGAATTTGTTTGTAAAAAAACGAACTTGTGTTATTCTAACGTCTGCCCAAAATAATTTGATTAATTTTTGATTCCGTATTGAGCGAACAATCGCTTAATTTTGCGGAAATTAACCGTATAGAAAGCAAAAAGTAAATTTTTCTGAAATTTACGATTGATTGAAAGTTTTTTCTGATAGCTGCTAAAAAGCGGCAAAGATTAAACTTAATTTTGACAATTAATTTTTTCCGAAAGTTTTTCGCAGAGATTGCCCCTTTACGAAAAACGCATTCGCCAAATGTTTACCTGGAAAATTTTGAAATCATTGCCCCGATTTCCAAAATCTGAAAAGTAAGCAAATTCGGGAAAAACTGTCTTTAAAATCAAATGTATTGTCGAGAGTGCCAAATTTTTTCAATCCGTTTTATCCTGCTGACCGCGTTATGCGGTGCCGTTCTGCTGTTATCTTCCTGTAGTCAATCCAAAGACGCATATATCAAACGCGGTGAAGAGTTTTTGCAAAAACGCAAATTTCACGAAGCCGTTATGCAGTTTCGTGCTGCCGCCGACATCGACAAGGATTCGGCGGGTGCGCACTGGGGATTGGCACGCGCTTATGAAAGTTTGGGACAGTTTTACGAAGCGGTTGACGAACTTCGCAAGACGACGGAGCTTGCGCCCGAAAATCTCGACGCGAAAGTGCGGCTCGGCAATTATTTTCTGCTCGTTCAGCCTCCTTTGGTGACGGAAGCCGAACAAACCGTGCAGGATATATTTTCGCGCGACGCAAATTTTATCGAAGGTCATATCTTAAAGGCTTCGATTCTTTCCGTGCAGAAAAAGCCTGAAGCGGAAGTCGTCGCCGTTCTGGATAAGGCGATTTCATTAAATCCGAACCGAACCGAATCATACGTCAGCAAAGCGCGTTATTTTATGACGCAGAACAAGGCGAACGAAGCCGAGGACGCGCTCAAAAAAGGCATTTCGGCAAATCCGAACGCCGCGCTCGGTTTTGTCGAATACGGCAGATTTTTGGATTATGCGAACCGTGCGAACGAAGCCGAAGAAAATTTCAACAAAGCGATCGGCGTTGAAGCGAACAATATCGAAGCGCGTGAAGCGATTGCCGAATTTTACGTCCGCCAGAAACAATTCGATAAAGCGGAACAATCCTACAAAAATTTAGTTCAGATCGAGGAAAACAGCCCCGAAAGCCGTCTGCGTTTTGCCGATTTTTATGCACGAATCGGACGCGGCGACGATGCTGTACGCATTTTTCAGGAAATTCTGAACGATGTTCCCGAATATGCGCGGGCGCGTTACCGGCTCGGCGAAATCTACCTCGACCGCAAGGAAAACGACAAAGTAAACGAACAGGTCGAGATTCTTTTAAGCTCGAACGGCAACGATACGGAAGCCTTGATGCTTCGTGCGCGGGTTCGCCTTCAGGAAAACAAAGCGGAAGACGCGATCAAGGATTTGGAAGAAATTCTGAAAAAACAGCCGAGCCAGAAGGATGCGCTTTTCTTTATGACACAGGCGCGGCTTGCGCTCGGACAAAACGATCAGGCGCGCGCGTTTATCGGCGATCTCGACAAATATCATCCGAATTTTTTGAAAACGAAATTGCTGAAAATCCAGCTTGCATTTTCGGCGGGACAGGCAAATAACGCTTTGCTCGAAGCGAACGAGCTTTTCAATGTTGCGAAAAATTCCTATCCGACCGCCGAAATGAGTGCCGTCGATTTGCAGGAATTGCGGGTTCGCGCACAATCGGCGCGCGGTCTGGCAAATCTCGAACTCGGCAGATTGGCGGAAGCCAAAGCCGATTTGCAGGAAATCGTCAAACTTTCGCCGAATTCATCCGCCGCGCTCGTCAATCTTGCCAAAGTTTCGATCGCCGAGAAAAATTTAGCCGAAGCCGCCGCTCTTTATGAAAAGGCTTTGAACGCCGACGCGCAGAATTTCGACGCGCTGAATGGAATCGTCAACATTTCGATCCGTCAAAAACAGACCGCTCAGGCTCATTCGCGCATCGACAAAGCGATTCAGGAAAATCAGGGCAAAAACGATGTTTCAGCCGCTCTGCATTTTCTCAAATCGAATGTTTTTACCGCCGAAAACAACGCGGTTTCGGCAGAAGACGAACTGAAAAAAGCGATGGCGGCGGACGAAAATTATCTTCCGGCTTATTCGTCATACGCGGCGGTTCTGGCTTCGCGCAATCAGGTTGACGAAGCGGTCGCGCAATATCAAAAGATTGTCGAGAAAAAGCCTTCGGCATCGGTTTACACTTTGCTCGGAATGCTTGAAGATGCGCGCGGAAATCAGCCGCAAGCCGAGAAACATTACCGCAAAGCATTGGAAATCGCGCCCGATTCGCCGATTGCCGCTAATAATCTGGCGTGGACTTTGACGGAAACGGGCGGAAATCTCGACGAAGCTTTGGTTTTGGCGCAAAAATCGGTCAACCAACAGCAAAACTCCGCCGGATTTTACGATACGCTCGGCTGGGTTTATTACAAAAAAGGTTTGTATCTGCCCGCGGTCGAACAGTTGAAAAAAGCGGTTTCTTTGGACGAAGCCGAAGCGCAAAAGGCGGGGAAAACTCCGAACGCGGGTTATCGTCTGCGTTTGGGAACGGCTTTGGCATCCGCCGGGGACAAGGCTTCGGCGAAAAGAGAAGTTGAAAATTCACTGCAAAATGCGACGAATTTGAGCCAGAAGGAAACGCAGGATGCGAAAAATCTTTTGGCGACGCTTTAATTTATTGGAGAAGTTTTAAGGAAATGATTTTAGCCGAAATGACGAACAACAATTTGCTTTTGGGCGTGATGCCCGAATATCTCGGTTTGTTGGTTTTCGGATTTGCACTGATCGGGTTTGCAATCGTTTTGCGTTGGTTTTTCGGTCGGCAAAACGAGGCGGAAAAAGCGGAAGTTTTTGGAAAAGACAGAATTAAATCGGGTAATTAAGAGATGAGCATTGAATTCAGACAAAGAAAGGCAGGCGAGATTTTCCAGATGCTGAAACGGCGGAAATGGCTGATCTTACTGCCTGTTATCACGATGACGGCGGCAATCGGTTATGTCGTTTACAAATTGCCGAGCGTTTTTGAATCGAAAACTTTGCTGACGATCAAACCGCCGACGATTTCCGAAAAAGTCGTGCAATCATTGACCGACGAGGATATTTCGCAACGTCTGCAAACGATCAATCAGGAAGTTTTGAGCCGCAATTCGCTCGAACCGATGATTACGAAATACGATCTTTTCAAATTGGAAAGAAACGCCGGAATGCCGATGGAACTGATCGTCGAAAAAATGCACAAAGGCATCATCGTCGAGGTCGAAAAAAGCGAAGATCAAACGAAAGTTGCGGGTTTCAGCATTAAATATCGTGACCGCACGCCCGAATCCGCACGAAACGTCGCGGCGGAAATCGCCAGTAAATATGTCAATGCACAAGTCATTGCATCGACGCAGACGGCGGAAGTAACGCGTGAGTTTCTCGAAACGCAGAAAGCCCAGAAAAAATCGGAACTCGACCAGATCGAACAGGAACGGCTCGGCATAATGATGCAGAATGTCGATACTCTGCCCGAGTCTTCGCAAGGCTTGATCGCGCAATTGCAAGGTTTGCGTTCACGTGAAGATACGATCTCGAAAGAAAAAGAAACGCTGATTACCGAAAAAGGTCGCCTTCAGGAAAGCGTTCGCTCTTTGAACAGCCAGGCGCGTTTGATCGAAGATTTCGGGGAAAAGGAAACGCAGGACGCAACGCGTCAGGCGGCACGGGTCGAGGATACTCCGGCGTATGCGCAACTTATTCAGAAACGCGCCGAATTGACCGCCAAACTCGAAAAACTGAAAGCCGTTTATCGTGAAAAGCATCCCGAAGTTGTCGATACGAAAACGCAGATCGATAAAGTAAACGAAGAATTGACGAATCTTTCGGCAAATACGGAAAAACGCGTCAAGGAAGCGAATCAATCGAGTTCGCGCAAAGCCGAACTGCAAAAGCAAAATCTGATGATCGAACGGCAAAAAGCCGAAAGTCAGATCACGCAGATCGAACAACAGCTTCAGTTCAAAGATCAGGAATTACAGCAAAACGCGGGACAAATCGCCGTTCTCGAATCGAAGATCAACACGATTCCGAACGTCAAAGTCGCGCTCGAAAGCGTCAATGCCCGTTATCAATCGGCGAAAACTACCTACGACGATCTTTTGAAAAAAACGAACGATGCTTCGCTTCAGGTTTCGCGTGAATCGAACGCGCAGGGCGAAACGATTCGCGTGGTCGATGCGGCAAATCTTCCGCAATCGCCGGTCGCGCCGAAACGTTTGATGCTGACGGCGGTAGGTGCGGGAATCGGGTTGGCACTCGGTTTGTTTCTGGCGGGAATTTTTGAACTTCCGCGTATTTTCAGGATTCAGAATATCGACGATGCCAAACATTATACGGGACTTCCGGTTTTGGCTTCGGTTCCGCCATTGCTTTCGCACGATGAAAAAATGTGGCTGAAACGTTCGCACTGGCTGAAGGTCATCGCGGGCGTGGCAATTGCCGTCGGCGCGATTCCGCTGATCGCTTTGGTTGTGCAGGCAACAAGAATTTTTGAACGAATGGTTTCATAGAAATTTGGGATTTTGGATTTGGGATTTCGGATTTGTGTTGAGATTTACGATTTGAAATCTGAAGTTTTTGGAGAGATGAAATGTATAGAGAATTTTTCGGATTAGAAGATACACCGTTTACGCTGACTCCCGACCCGCGTTTTATTGTTTTTACGCCGTCGTATAACGAGGTTTTGGCGAGTTTGTATTACGGGCTGGAAAATGCGAAAGGCTTGATCGTTTTGACGGGCGAGGTCGGAACGGGAAAAACGACTGCACTCCGCTGGATTTTACGCCGTCTGGATTCGTCCGTTTTAGCCGCGTATGTTTTCAATCCGCGTCTTTCGATCGACGAATTTTATCATCACGTCACGCAGATGCTCGGCATTAAAGATTGGTCGAACAAAGCCGAACTACTGAACGAAATGGGCAGAGTTTTGGAAGAACGGCATCGGCGCGGACTGCGCACCGTTTTGATTATCGACGAAGCGCACGAGCTTTCCGATTACGTTTTGGAAGAAATCCGTCTTCTGCTCAATTTTGAATCGGACAATGCGAAACATCTGCAAATCGTTTTAACGGGACAGCCCGAATTGCGCGAAAAGCTCAATCAGGCAAATTTGCGCCAATTAAAACAGCGCGTCGCGCTTCGCTGTAAAATGCACTCGCTTCCGAACGTCGAAGAAGTCGAGCGTTACATCACCGAGCGTCTTTTGATCGCGGGAAGCGACCAGCCGAACATTTTCACGCCGGGCGCGATCGATTTTCTTTTCCAATGTTCGGAAGGCATTCCGCGTCAGATCAACAATCTTTGCGACAATTCGATGCTTGCGGCTTACGCAGCGGGCGAAACGATCATCGGTCGGCAGATCGTCGAAGAAGTTGCGGACAATCTGGATTTACTGCCGCGCCGCGACGTTTTGAAACAGACGGAAAAACAAATGGATACCGTTGCGCCGCAGGGCAGAGTTTTGACCGCCGAAGCGCGCGAAGAATTGTGGAACAACCAGGCGCGTGTCGAACAGGCGAAGCCGAAAATGTTTCAAGCCGAAGCCCCGAAAACGAACGGAAACGGCAACGGAACGCAAAACGGGCACACAAACGCCAAACATTCGCGGTTTGACGATCTGGACGACGACATCAGTCTGGAAATCGAAGAGGTCGGCGGATTTTATTAAACAGTAGATAGTAAACAGTAGATTAGCAGATAGGAATTTCACTACTTCCTATTTCCTACTTACTACTAAGATTACGGAGTAATCGAATGAGTATTCTTAAAGCATTACAGAAAAAACAGTCCGAAGAAACGAACGTAGCGATAGAAGAAAACGTGAGCGGTTTGGTCGTGCCTTTTGAAAAAAAGGTGCGCCGTGTCAATACGCCGCCGGAAATGTTTACGGACGACAGTTTTAAGATCGGAACCCCAAGTTCGGCGTTCAATGGGCAGTCAGAGGCAATCGTCGGGACGGCACTCCCTGAGATGAATCTGACACATACTGCCGGGGCAACTTTGAACGCTGTCAGCCAGACGCGCCCGACTTCAACAACTCTGCCTGAGTTTGTCAGATGGAATGTTGAAGCCGAGCGCGTCGAGCCTCGACTGGTGGCGATCACTCAACCGAATTCGACCTATTGTGAAGAATACCGCAGTCTGCGAACGCACGTTCTGCACAAAAGCCAGAAACAGAAGTTGCAGTCGATCGTCGTTGCCAGCATCAATCCGAGCGAAGGCAAAACGATCACTGCGCTGAATCTTTCGTGGCTTTTGGCGCAAACGGACGGCGTGAAATGTTTGATAATCGACAGCGATCTGCGAATGCCTTCGCTTGCCGATTATCTCGGAATCGAAACCGATCGCGGACTTTCCGACATTTTAGCCGGAAAGTCGAAACTGAAAGATTCGATCATCAAACTCGAACCCGCCGGATTGCATATTTTACCCGGCGGCGAAGCACGCAGCGACGTGACCGAATTGATCTCGGGTCCGAAATTCAAGGAAATTCTGCGGGAAGCGCGTGAAATGTTCGATTTCGTCATTATTGACGCGCCGCCGCTCGGAATTTTCACGGATGCAACCGTTTTGATAAATCACGCCGACGGTGCAATGCTCGTCGTGCGCGCCAACAAAACGAAATATGCCGCGCTCGACCGCGTTCTCGAAACGCTTCCGCGTGAACGAATGCTCGGCGTGGTGCTTAACCAATCTGAAGACGTTCTTGCCGAAAGTCATTATAATTACGGCTATTACGGCAACAAAAAGAATTAGAAAGCGGTCTTTGGTTTTAGGTTTTTGGTCTTTGTAGGAAAAAACTAAGACCGAAGATCAAAGATCAAAGACCATTAAAGTAAAATGCCCGCAACACGATTCAGTCCTCGCACAATCTGGCTGATCTTAGCCGATGCCGCGATAATTTACGGCGGTATCGTGCTGGCTATGTTTCTGCGTCTGGGCGTTTCGGGTTCGGAGTTTCAATTAAACGAAAATCGCGGTTGGGGAAAGGTCACGATTGCGGTTGCGGTTTGTTTGCTGGTTCTTTATTTTTACGATCTTTACGATTACACGGTGATGGGCAACCGCCGCGAACTGATGCTCCGACTCGTTCAGGCATTGGGAATCGCGTGGATTCTGCTTGCGCTTTTATTTTACGTTGCGCCGCCGCTGATGATCGGTCGCGGCGTTTCGATCTATTCGGTCGTGATCGTTCTGGTTTTGCTTTTGGGTTGGCGAATCGCGATTCATTATCTGACCGGACATCCCGAGATCGGCGAGAAAATTCTCGTTGTCGGAACGGGAAAAGCCGCAAAGGACACGGCGGAAGCGGTTTGGGAAAGACGCGATGCGGGTTACAGAATCGTCGGTTTCGTGACTGAAAACGGAGCCGCGCCGAACACGAAAATCGGCGAATCTTCGATCATCGGCAAAACCGACGAATTGAGCGAGATCATCAAAAGCGAAAAAGTTGACCGCATCGTGATCGCCGTTCGTGAAAGACGCGGGACTTTTCCGACCGAAACGCTTTTGAAAATGAGTCTGGCGGGCGATGTTTCGATCGAAGAATGCACATCGTTTTTCGAGCGGGTGACGGGCAAAGTTCATATCGATATGTTGCGACCTTCGTGGCTGATCTTTGCCGGACGAAGCCGCGACACGCGTTTGAAAACCGCATTTCGCGAGGTCATCCATCGCGGAATGGCTTTGATCGGTTTAATAATTTCGTTGCCGATTGCATTTTTGACGGCGATCCTGATTCGGCTCGAATCGAAAGGTTCGGTCTTTTACAAACAGGAACGCGTCGGCAAAAACGGCAAGATCATCAAAGTCATCAAGTTTCGCTCGATGCGCACCGATGCCGAAAAAGACGGCAAGCCGGTTTGGGCAACCGCCGACGATGACCGCGTAACGCGTGTCGGCAGAATAATTCGCAAGATTCGCGTCGATGAAATTCCGCAGTTCTGGAACATTTTGAAAGGCGAAATGAGTTTTGTCGGACCGCGACCGGAAAGACCGCATTTTGTCGAACAACTGGCAAAAGAAATTCCTTTTTACGAGCATCGGCACCTGGTCGCGCCGGGGTTAACGGGTTGGGCGCAGATAAAATATCCCTACGGCGCGTCGGTCGAAGATGCGCGGCAAAAACTGCAATACGATCTGTATTACATCAAGAATCAAGGGCTTGCGCTCGATCTGGTGATAGTTTTTGAAACGGTAAAGACGGTTTTATTCGGAAAAGGCGGCAGGTAGGATTTATTTCAAACTTCAGATTCAAAATTCCAAATTCGTTTAGCAACTATAAATTACGATACTGAATCTGAAACGCGGTTTTTATAAAAAAACAAAATTCGCGAAATTTGGAATTACCGATTCGATAGTCGTTTTATCCGAATGACGGAGCATAGAAAAAGATGAAAGCAGTAAAAATTTTCATAAATTTGGCATTGATCTTATGTTTGTCGGCGATTGTTTCATTGGCACAGACGGAAAATCCGCCTGTCAAATTGGAAACGCCCGAAACCAAAACGGAAGAGCCGACAGTTGAAAACACGGAAAAGAAAACGGAAGTGAAAAGTGAAAATCCGCCGACCGTTCAGCCGTCGCCGACACCTGCACCTGTCGCAGCAACGGAAGAAGAAGCCGAAATTTTGCCTTATTACAACAATTATCTAAAGGAATACCGGCTCGGTCCGAACGATGTCATCTCGGTCGAAGTTTTCGGTCAATGTCCCGATTATTGCGTAATGAGCAAAACCGTTCCGCCGACGGCGCGCATTTCATATCCTCTGATCCGTGAAGGCGTTCTGGTCGGCGGGAAAACCGTCGAACAAGTTGCCGAAGAGATTACGAAAAAGCTCGACGAATATATTATCGACCCGAAAGTTACCGTTACGCTCGAGAAAGCGATGTCGGTTCGTTACAGCGTGATGGGCAAAGTTGCAATGCCCGGCATCCGCGTAATGGACAGAAAAGTCAGCATTTACGAAGCGATTCTCGAAGCGGGCGGAATTACCAAAGAAGGAAATAAAAAGAAGATCGCTTTGCTCCGATTCGACGCGCAGGGCAGACTTTCGCGCCAGGACATCAATCTGACCGAGATGGAAACCGGAAAAACTCCGATGATCTACTTAAGTCCGGGCGATCAGGTCTTTGTGTCGGGCAAAGGCTTTACAATGGACAAATTGCTCGAAACGGCTGGAAAATTCAGCGTCGTCAGATTATTATTCGGCGCGGGTTTCTAAGCGGCTTGAACCGGATTTCAATGCGATGGCTAAATTTCAAAAAATCTTTATTTTATTGCTTTGCCTGATTTGTTTCCAAAGCGCGAATGCCGAATGGACGAAGCAAAATTCAAACACGCTTGCGTGGCTGCGCGACATTTATTTTCTGAATGAAAAGACGGGCTGGATTTCAGGCAGTAACGGAACGTTTTTGAAAACCGAGGACGGCGGAAAAAGCTGGTCGCAAACCGAAAAATTTACCGACGACAACATTCTGCAAATCTTTTTTGCCGATTCAAATAACGGCTGGCTTTTGTGCGAGCGAAACGTTTACAGTTTGGGAACAAAAATGCCTTCGTATCTGCTGAAAACCAACGACGGCGGAAAAAATTGGGAAAAGACCGAATTCGGTGAAACGGGTCGCGGACGAATCACGAAATTTTTGTTTGACGCTTACGGAACGGGTTTCGCATTTGGCGAAGCGGGAACTTTTTACAAGCTCGCGCAGACCGAAAACGAATGGAAAAAAGCCTCGTCGCCGACGCGTTATCTGCTTTTTGACGGGGTTTTCAACAACGAATCCAACGGTGTGATCGTCGGTGCAGGCGGCACGATTCTTTTCACGTCCGATGCCGGTTCGAGTTGGAACCAGGCAAACGTTTTCGGCGACAAAACCGCAAAGTTCAACGCCATTTATTTTGCCGGACAGAAAAACGGTTGGGCGGTCGGCAACGACGGAAAAGTTTTTCAAACCATCAGCGGCGGCAAAACGTGGCGCGAACAGCAATCGGGAATTACGAAAAATTTGAACGACGTTTTCTTTCTTAATTCCGCGGAAGGCTTTGCGGTCGGCGACGACGGCGTAATTTTGCGAACGAAGACAGGCGGAAACGTTTGGCAATCGGAAAACTCGAAAGCGGCGCATAAGCTCGAAAAAGTTTATTTCATCGGAAAGAAAGGATTTGCCGTCGGTTTCGGCGGAACGGTTCTGACTTTTGACGAAAATTCAAAGGATGAGAAGATTCAGATAAAGCCGATCTTACAGAGAAGAAATTAATTCAAAAAAATTGTCTTTGGCATTTGACAGAAGCTGTTCGTTTTTCGTAGGATAACAGTTCGCTCTTATGAAAATTTGAGCGCGTTTTTTTGAGAAAAATTGACGTTTGAGAAACGTAAAAGTTTTCGGGCATGTACGTCAATGGTAGACAGCCTCCCTTACAAGGAGGAAGTTAGGGGTTCGAGTCCCTTCGTGCCCATCAGGTTTTGAAAATTTACAATTCAATTTTAGTTTTTATAAAGTTGAATTTTCGCGGAGTCGTAGTTCAGTTGGTTAGAACGCCAGCCTGTCACGTTGGAGGTCGCGGGTTCGAGCCCCGTCGGCTCCGCCATTAATGTCTTTATTATCAGTAGTTTCCGAGCCGTCGTTTTGACGGCTTTTGTCATTTTTCTTCCCTGTACCCCAATTTGTGCCTTCAAGTTCCTCAAGCAATTTTCCTGCAATGAGTTCCGTCGTTTGTTTTTTGAACTCCGGCGAGAAATGCTTGTATCTTTCAAGTTCGTCCGAACGATGTCCGGTCATCTTACGGATGATCGCATCAGCCACGCCTTCCATAAAAAGCATTGTCGTCGCAAAGTGCCGCAGATCGTGAATCCGTAGATTGTTGATCTTCGCCAATTTACAAATACGCCGAAATCGCTTTCCGATGTCCCATGCGTGAGGCTTTTGGAATTTACTCACATCCTTAAACCTGATGTTCGGACGGGCAGGAAACAGATACTCGTGGTTGCCGTAAGACGGAAGCTGTTTCAAGACGGTCACACACAGATTAGGAAGCGGCAAACGGTTTGATCGCTTATTTTTGCTGTCTTTTTTCGGCAGATGAACATAAGGAAAATCAACATCGAGCTGAACCTCACTCCATTTGCGGGAAAGAATTGCATTTTTTCTCAATCCCGTGCAAGCCGCTAAGATAATGAATCCTTGCAGTTCAAAATCTTTTTCCTGCTGACACTGTTCGAGCAGTGCCGCGAGTTCCGAAACATCGACAAACCTGTCCCGTGCCTCGCGTTCAGGCACTTGGGGGATAACCCTCACGGGATTGTCGTCGTATTTTTTCCACTTGATGGCGAAATTGAACGCAGAATTCAAAATAGTCCGGTAATGATTGACCGACGACGGCGAAAGAGTTTTCGACAATTCTTTCAAAAAGTCGTCAATTATCTCCGGCGCAAATTTCCGCGCTTTTATCTTTTTGAACTTCTCAAGCCGTTCCATCTTGTAATGAAAGCCGCGCTTGAACTGCCCGTGCCGTTCCCACCAGAAATCCAATATTTCGCCGACTGTAATGGCTTCATATCGTCTGGTCGGAATCAATTTATTTTCGGCGACTGCCGAAAGCCGTTTGTCTCGGAAAGCTTTTGCGATATTCGGATCGGTCGTATGTGCCGATTCTTTTATCTTTTTGCCGTTCTCATCGTGGTAAGTAATCCATAATTGGTTACTGTTTTTGTTGCGGTGATATACACCAGTTGGTAATTTGTTTTTCATTTTTCCTCCTTTCGAGGAAGTCAATTAATTGAGATGGCTTTTATGATAGGCATAAGCACGCGAAATTCTTTCCGTGAGCTTTTTTTATGTAGAAATAAACTGCTCGCAATCAGGTAATTTAGATTAATTGAAAAATTGTCTTAAATAAGGTGAATTTTGCGGAATGTTTTTATATGAATAATCCCACACGTTTATTCAGTTCTATGAATAAATTATAGCAAGTGTAAATGAAGAAAAAATGAAGAAAAAATAAGGAAAATATAAGTTCTTTCAGGATTAGCGGATGAACAGAATTTAAGATTTTTTGATGACATTTTTTATATCATATTTTCATCTAGTGAGTTGACAGGTATAAATTTTCCTAACCTAGTAGAAAATTATACTTGCACTCAATTACTTTGCTCTCGCAACCTGATTGCAAATAACATATCTGCTTCCGACATTAAGTTATCCACAAAATATTTAATCCGTGCGGAAAACAGCGGGTAAGTTGCCATTATCGGCAACTTTTTACCGCTATTTTGGCAGTTCATCTATTGATACGCTGTTTGTAACGCATTAAAACCAAAATCACCATTAACAAAAATAAACGTGTCGAAAATAAACTCAAATCTGCTGGCTCTGCGGCGAAAACATCTTGCCTACGAACAAAAACAAATTGCTCTGCTTCTCGGGCATAAAACCATTCACCAAATCTCGCGCTATGAAACGGGTCAAAGAATACCGAGTTTGAGAGAGGCGATGAAACTGTCAATTCTTTACGGCTTCCCGATTCACAAACTTTTCAGTCGCCATTATCAGCAATGCCGGGAGGAATTAAGAAAGGTGATAAATAACTCCGGTTCGCCATCAAAAATTGATCTTGAAATCGGCACAATGGCAGATTACTGTTCGTATCAGGAGGCTATGAACCAGTCCATAATCAGCCCGAACATCTCGGATATTGTTCGCCGTCACATAAAGGTTTTGATAGACGAGCGAAGCGAAAAGAGCATTGACGGGTAATTATTTATTGACAAACTGAATTATTATAATAAGTCCCTTGAAAAAGTGATTTTTCTCTTTAATCAATGAGTGACAATTTAACATTGGCAATCGCCCCCGGCACACGGGAATTGGGAATCGCAGTGTTTTCCGGGTTTGATTTGCTCTGTATAGGAGTCAAAACGATCAAGCATCATAAATCGGAAAGGAATGTGCTTGAAGAAACAGCCTTGATTCTGAAGGAAATTTTTCAGGAGTTTTCGATCAATGCGGTTGTCATAAAAGCCGTCAGTCAATATCAGAAATTATCGCTTGTTCTCGATGAAGTTGTCGAGCGAATCAAATTTGAATGCCGCCGGAAAAAATTGCAGTTTGCCGAGATTACGATTGAGCAGATCAAATCCGAATTATGCAAAATCGGTAAACCGACTCAAAGAAAAGCGTTTGAAACGCTTCTCTCGGTTTATCCCGAACTCGGACGATACTGGAATCGACCGAACAAATGGCAAAACGATTATTATGCTTTCTTGTTTTCGGCAGTCGCCGTCGGTATAGTTTTCCTTAAAGGACTTGTCTGACATCACTGCATAAACACTTTATAATCAAGCGTTATTTTTAAGAACGTCCCGCTTTATTATGTCCGAAAAAGATTACCGACAATTCGACCGTGACCTGACCATCGCCGATTTATACCCTGATTTGTCGCCGGAAAATCAGAAAAAAGCGGAATACAGGCTTCTGCGGTATTTGGCGGTGGTCAAAGAAGTGTTCGAGGAAGTTTGCGAGTCGCGCCCGGAAATTTTGACCGAACTCGAAAGGCGGGCTATGCTGAGAAAAGAGAGAAATAAATCCCGTAACGGCGGACCTTCTCTCGGCACTACCATTTAACCTCATAAGCCAAATGCCGACCAAGCAATACTTTTCCTACATCCGCGTTTCGACCCAGCGGCAGGGGCAGCTCGGAACTTCGCTGACTGAACAGAAAGCCGCTATTGAAAGATACGCTCAAAAATTCGGCTTAAAGATCACCAGATATTTTGAAGAACGAGAAACCGCCGCCAAATCAGGTCGTCCGGTTTTTATTGAGATGTTGAAATCCTTGAAGCGCGGCAGCGCCGACGGCGTAATCATTCATAAAATCGACCGGACAGCCAGAAATCTCAAGGACTGGGCGGATTTTCAATCTTTGACCGATCTCGGCATCGAAATTCATTTCGCGGCTGAAAGTCTGGATTTGAATTCGCGCGGCGGCAGACTCTCGGCGGATATTCAAGCGGTCGTCGCTTCCGATTTTATCAGGAATCTGCGGGAAGAAACGAAAAAAGGCATTTACGGGCGGCTTAAACAAGGACTTTACCCGTTTCCCGCCAGAATCGGGTATCTGGATGCCGGAAAGGGGAATCCGAAAAAGATTGATAAGATTCAAGCACCGCTCATCAAACAAGCCTTTGAACTTTATTCCAAGGGGAATATCGGTCTCATTGCTCTTTCGGATGTGATGTATAAAAAAGGACTTCGTAACCGCTGGGGCAAAAAGATAACCATCAACGGGCTTTCAAAGATACTTCATAACCCTTTTTATACGGGGATTGTCAAAATCGAAAAAACGGGCGAGATGTTCGTCGGAAAACATCAAGCGATTGTTTCAAAAGCATTGTTCGATACCGTGCAGAGCGTTTTCGAGGGTAAAAACATCCCCAAGACCGAGAAGCATTTTTTTGTGTTCAGAAGACAAATCTTCTGCGCCAGATGCCGTAATTTTTACATTGCCGAAAAACAAAAAGGCGAAGTTTACTACCGTTGCCACACCCGAAACTGCACGAAAGGAACGGTCAGAGAGGATGCGATAGATAAAGAAGTTCTCAAGTTTCTCAAACCGATGGAACTGACGGATTTGGAATATGAATATTTCAGACAGCAGACATTCAAACAAAATAAAATAAGCGAGGCGGAATACGAGGGCGAATACAGGCGGTTACAACTTTTACTTGAACAATCAGCCGAACGGTTGTCGAAAATCGCCGATGCATATGTGGACGGAGTTTTCGACAAAGAAACCTATATAAACAAAAAAAATAAAATCTTACTGGAAGAACGGGAATTCAAAGAGAAACTATCCAATCTAAAAGTTCATTCCGACGCTGGGGAGAAAAAACTGGAAGCATTTCTCGAACTGGTAAATTCGGCTTATTTAACCTATAAATCGGGAAGTCCCGAGAAAAAACAAGAAACGGTTAAAACCATTTTCTCGAACTGTGAAATTGATGGTAAAAATGTTTTAGTTAAGCCGGAATATCCGTTTCAACTTATCGCAACAAGACAGCCTTTCACCTCTGGTAGCCCGCAACGGGAAGCGGCTCGAACTTTAGGGAAACTTTATCAACAATTATTCAAATACTTTTTATATCCGCCCAGATTGAAAACAAGAAAAGTTAAAAGAAAAAACTTTACCCCAAAAAGACGGAAGAAGCGAAAAGGCAATCTCCATATTTTATTACAATAGCGATCAGGCAGTGGCTCTATTAACGCATTAAAACCACTATCAGACTTTAGCAAATAGCCGCAAGGTATGAAAAGCGGGAAAAAGTTGCCAGATGTGGCAACTCATCGTAAATAGCCCTTGACGAATTCGGTCGATTTGTTACGATTCTAATGCTATTAATTCCTACCTTACATGGAACTTACTAAAGAGTATTTTGACCAACAATTAGAAAAATTTGTCACGAAAGAAGATTTAGAGCAATTGGCAAGTAAAGAAAATATAGGTGAATTGCAAACTGTTGTAAGCGAGCTAAAGACCGATATGAGCAATCTGAAGACTGATGTTACAGCATTTCAAGATGATATTCGTTTGGTAAAATTTACATTGCAAGAAATAAATCAAACTCTTGCCGCTCTCAATAAACGAGATAAAGAAGATAGCGACAGTTTTGCCAAAACTCTAGTCCAGCATGAGGAACGCTTGATTGCTGTCGAACAAACTCTGAAGAATCTGAAACTAAAACAAATATAGATTTAAAATGATTAAAATGAGCTTTTCTAAAGGCTCATTTTTTTGTCTGCAAAATCGCTTGGAAAATTCGCAACTTTATCCACAGCCGACAAAATCAGTCTTGCCTTCGGCTGAATCCTGTCATCTCCGACATGACTGTTTTTGCTCCGAGTAGGAGTTTCAATCGCTAATTCTGTTTTCAAATAACGTCCGAAATGAAAAGTATCGGTTTCTAAAAAAAGTATTTAACGAAAGTAATAAACAAAGTGCCGCCTCGTAGTGGATAACTTAGTCGGAAGCGGCTGAGTTGCCGTATTTGGCAACTTTTTCCCGCTATTTTCGATATGTGTGAAGTGTTACGGTGAAATCAGTCACCGTAATTTTTTATTTTCATTCATGCCTTACAAAACAAACCTTCCCCGAAAAATCATTTCTCATGATGCAAAACCGAAAACTTTTTCATCGTCAAGATCAGATTGGTGGACACCGCTCTGGAGAGGGCTTACGGTTGATCCGACCGCTAAACATTTCAGGGCGATGGGAAGTTCAGTCTGGCTGTATCTGTATCTGCTTACCTTTGCCAACCGCACGACCGGAAATCTTTTTCGCCGGATTTCGACGGTTGCCGGAGATATGGGAATGAGTTCCCGCACGATCAGCCGCTGGCTTAAAAGTTTAAAAGCAGGAGGGTATATCGAAGTTCGCCACACGGGGCGTTCCCTGCAAATTGCAATTACCAAATGGAAACCGATTAATAAACGATAAACACAAATGCTACGACCTAAACAGAAAACTCATAAACCGATCAATGCATTCATCAATAAGATAGTCTGCGGCGATAGCCTCAAAGTTCTCAAAACCATTCCTGCCGCAAGTATTGATTGCGTGATTACCTCGCCGCCTTACTGGGCATTGCGCGATTACGGCGTGAACGGTCAGATCGGGCTTGAGCCGAGGATTACAGAATATCTTGATAAACTGATTCTCATTTTTGACGAAGTAAAACGGGTATTAAAACCATCGGGAACGTGCTGGGTAAATCTCGGCGACACTTACGCCAATAAGACAAAGGGCGGGCAGCGCAACAAACCGCAAAACAACATCTTTGATGCTCTGACTGCAAGAGCCGTTATCCCGAAGCTCAAAACCGACCTCGAAATCCCCGCCAAATCCTTATGTCTGATTCCCGCGCAGTTTGCCCTTCAGATGATCGAAAAAGGTTGGATTCTGCGGAACGAGATCATCTGGCACAAACCGAACGCGATGCCGCAGAGCGTCAAGGATCGATTCACGGTTGATTTTGAAAAACTGTTCTTTTTCGTCAAACAGCGAAGGTATTATTTCAAACGGCAATTCGAGCCGCTTAAGAATCCGAATGAATTAAAACGCAGATACTCAGACCCGTATGAGAATCATCGGTATCGGAAATCGCTCGGCAGAGTTGCTAAATCGTTAGAGAGAATGAAACAAAGCCAAAAGGAAATCTTGGAGCGGGGCAGAAACAAGCGGTGCGTCTGGACGATTGGCAACGGAATGTCAAGATCAAATCATTTTGCGGTCTTCCCCGAAAAGCTCATTGAAACACCGATCCTTGCCGGATCATCTGTTGGCGGAATCGTTCTTGATCCCTTTCTCGGAAGCGGCACGACTGCTATTGCCGCCAAAAAACTCAACCGCAAGTTTATCGGCATCGACCTCAATCCCGAATACGTCAAACTCGCAAAGCGCAGACTTTCGCTAAAAAATGGCGGTTAGTATAATAGTAATCAAATAAAATTGTAAATTCGATGAATGAACCAAATCCACATGCTGTTTTTCACAAGCCGGAAGATCATTACGACTGGGACAAATATTTAGAACAGCTCGATTTAATCGAATTGTCCGTTTCAGAGAAAGCACGGGCGATTCAAGCCCTCCAATACTTACGCGGGCTATTCGGCGAAACTTTTCTAAAAAAGTGTTTTGATAATCGGCACCCGTTTTATTACGAGCTTGCCAACTCGGCACCGATGGCGCGTCTGCGATTAATTCGGTTTGCCGAATCGCTTCAATGTCTTGAAAGATCAACCGGATTCGACACGATGGTGACACGGCTTAGACGGGCGAAATATTCGGACGAATTTAAGGAAGCCTCCACAGTCGTTGAAACAGCTTACAAGTTTCAAAAGACAGGCTTTACCATTATCTTTGAGCCGAAAGTTAAGATCGTGAATGTCGTCGGTAAGGAAATACCGAGAGAGCCGGACATTAAAATTATTAATCCTGAAAACGGAGAAGAAACTTTTGTTGAGGTATCGCGGCTTCGTGAAAGTGAGAAACAGATTACATCCGGCAATAGTTTTGACACGATCTGGTTCCTAATTCACCGGATTATGGATGCTTCACTTGTGATCGACATAGACAGGGAAAGAAATAAACAAATCCATCGGCATGTACTGCCCTATGCGAATATCCTGAAACATCTCGAAAGAGAAGAGTTGGATGAGGTGATTCCGCAAATAACAAGCCTTGCCGAAAAAGTACACGAAACGAACGAATTTCATGAATTGATTGTCGAAAATAAAATTGAAGTCGCCATCTCGCCGAAACACGATCATTCCAAAGCCAAAGCCTGGGCTGAGACGCGCGGGATGAGAGACTTGGTAGAAAGTCCGCCGATACCGCTTTATGAAACGCACCGGGCGCGTATGAAGATAGGGAAGAAAGCCAAGCAGCTTCCTTCGGATAAGCCGGGGATCATCGTTATTACAACCGAAGAAACGCTGCTGTTTATCGCCTACCCGGTAAATTTGATTATTAATGAGTTGAAAAGCGAGATGTCGCAGTACCCGCAATTAAAGTATGTCGTCCTTTCCCTCAAACTTGGAGAGTCGCCGAAAAATCCCGTAACGATTTCGCTCGACGAACATCTCTTTATCAAGAAAACGCGCGAGGATCTTGTTACTGAATCAAATATCTTGATTGATAATTCGGCGTTCAATTTGGAAATGTCCGAACCGACAACGAAACAAATAATGCAAGCCTTTATTAACAACTGAAACTTAAAAATGCTTCCCCACGCAGATAACTCTAAAACTCAATCAGAAATCTCGATCTTTGCCAAAACCAATTTCCGCGACAAACTGACGGCTTTCGGCATCAAACGCGCTGACCGCCGCGCCCATCTTTACATCATGGGCAAGACCGGAACAGGGAAATCGACGCTGCTCGAATCATTCATGCTCGATGACATACGCAAGGGCTTCGGTTTCGCCCTGCTCGATCCGCACGGCGATCTGGTCAAAAGGGTCAAGGCAAAAATCCCGTGGTCGCGGCGTGACGATCTCGTTGACTTCGATGTCGCCGACCCGAATCAGCCGTATGGTTTCAACCCGTTGGCGAATGTCCCGGCGGATAAACGACCGCTCGCGTGTTCGGGACTGATTCAGGTGTTCAAGCATCTCTGGCGCGATTCGTGGGGACCGCGCCTCGAATACATCCTGCGAAACTCTTTGCTCTCGCTGCTCGATTACCCGGACAGCAATCTGGCGGACATCTTAACAATCCTGTCCGACAAGGACTTTCGCAAAAAGGTCATGCCGCATATTGAAAACCGCCAGATCAAAGAGTTCTGGGTCAAGGAGTTCGATAAATACCCGGAACGCCTGCGGGCGGAAGCGATCTCGCCGATTCAGAACAAGGTCGGCGCGTTTCTCGCGCATCCTTTATTGCAAAAAATACTGACCGCACCCGAAAAGCCGCTGTCCTTGCGAAAGATGATGGACGAGGGCAAGATTCTGCTCGTCAATCTTGCCAAGGGAAGCGTCGGCGAGGATACTTCCAACCTGCTCGGTTCGCTCCTCATTTCGCGCTTTGATCTTGCCGCCCTGAGCCGTGCCAATATCCCCGAAGAGGCGAGACGGGATTACTCGCTTTACTTGGATGAGTTTCACAATTTCACCACCCAGAGCCTCGTGCTGATGCTTAGTGAACTCAGAAAATACCGCCTGTCGTTAGTCTTGGCGCACCAATACCTGACGCAGTTAGAGCCGTCCATCAAGGATGCCATTTTAGGCAATGTCGGAACAATGATTATTTTCAGGATCGGGACGGTCGATGCCGAACTCTTCGCGCAGGAATTCGCGCCCGCCTTCAAACAATCCGATTTTACCAATCTGCCCAATTTCCATATCTATTTGAAACTGATGATCGACGGGAAAATCTCCAGCCCGTTCAGTGCCGTCACCCTGCCGCCGGATACCGCATCAGTAAGCTCTCCTTCTTCCGCTTCCGCTGTTTCCGACTAACCGTCATCGGCAGAGAACCGCGTGGGCGGGTGAAGTGTTCCTTTGTTTTTTCTTGCCGGGAATTTCATTTTCGGCAGGAATCCGCAAGGGAATATTTTAACCAAAAAGGAGGAAACGATATGGCTCAGGAAACTTCGGACACTTGTCCGCAGTGCCGGAAATTATTCGTCGGTGCCGTTGAGGTGCGGACAATGAAGATCGAAGGCATTGCCACCGTCGTGTGTGAGGAAACACCCGACAGGAACTGGATTCAGTGCGATTCGTGCGGGCTGGTTATCTGTAAAAGCTGTTGTCTGGATGCCGGAAGCGGCTTTTGCAACACCTGTCTGAAACCGCCGCAAACTGCCGTTTCGGGCACTGCGACGGCATAAATTTTCAGGCAGTAAAAGGGCTGAAAATTTATTTCCGAAACAAAAATCAAACTGCTCCCTGATCAAAACAAAATACAAAAAAGTAGAGGAGGAATCGAAACATGAATGGATGTCAACATTTCAAAATGTCAGCACTGTAAGCAAAGGATTCATTACACGGAGAGCAGATTACTGCCCGCAGGCGGGGGAGTCTGTCTGGAATGCGCGGCACAACACGGCTATCGAGCCTGTGAGGAGTGCCATGACTACTTTATTCCCGTGGGAGAAACGGAACGTTTCTGCGACCCCTGTGTGAAACGGATCTTTGCACGATTTATTTAAGGAGGAACATGAGCAAATACGATTGCCATCATATCGTGCCCCGTGCCCGTTGCCGCCAATTGAAGATCAATCCCAGATTTTGCGGCAATGTGACAAGGGTGCGAACCAGTAAACATCGAGCGTGGCATACCCTCTTCGGCGCACAAACGCCGGAGGAAGCCATTGAAACCATTAAGCGCGAATGGAGCTTGTCCGAGGAAGGACGAGCCGAATTCAAGAGACTGTCAGGCAATGTCGTCCTGATGGAACGAAAAGCAATAACCAAGACAACAACCAAAAAATAGGAGGATAACATTATGAATTGTGATTTATGCAAAAACCATATTTTAGCGACCATGCAGATCGCGTGGAACGGGGGCAATTATCACCCCGATTGTATCGGTGAAGCGGTCGCGCGCAAGCGTGCCGAACACGAGCAACCGCCCGTAGTCGATCCGGTCGGGATCGAAGACGTGGAGGATGACTATGTTTTCAATGAAGATTTCACCGATGACGAAGAACCGGACGATCTTGAGGACATCATCGCCCGGCTCGAAGATGACCCCGTCGTATCAGACGAGATTCTGGAACAGATTCCCGTTTCCGTAACCGGCGGCACCAACGGCGGGATTCGCGTCCCCGAGATCGCGGCACCTGTCGGTGTCGCGGCAACGGCGGGAAACGGGCAGGTCGGAACTCTGATTGCGGGAAACTCGACGACGCTCATTAACCGTGACGCGTTAAAACATCTTCCGCTCCCCGAGGAAACCGACACGTTCAAACCGATCCCGCATCATCAACTGGTCGACCAGATTCTGCAATCGCTTTCGTTTCGCCGGCTGTCGGTCGTGCGAGAAGAATATGCGGTTTCGCCGGACGGGATGAAACTGTTCGGGCTGGTCGAACTGGACGTTGAGTATTCGGGAGTGCGGTTTGCGATCGGACTGCGGAATGCCAACGACAAATCAATGCGGGTCGGATTGGTGGCAGGCTACCGGGTGCTGGTCTGCGAGAACAAAATGCTGACCGGGGATTTCCAGCCGATGCTCGCCAAGCACTCGAAGAACTTCAATCTGCTGGACGCGCTCTCGGTGGCGGTTGACCGGATTCAGCGCAATATCGGGGAAGTGAGTGACCAGATCGGGCGCAAGAAAGTCACGCTGCTTTCGATTGATAACGCCCGAAGCCTGATCTATCAGGGATTTCTGGAGCAGAAATTTCCGATTTCCTTGCTTCGTTCGGTGCACCGCGAATACTTTATCAAACCGTCGTTCGAGGAGTTTCGGGGGAATAATCTCTGGACGCTCGAAAACGCGTTTACGACCACCTTCAAAAAGCTCAAACCCGTGCAGCAATTTGAAGCGGCGGCGAGGCTCGGCAAGTTTCTTGCATCGCATATCTCGCCGTTTTAAGGAGGACGTTATGGAGACGATAATACCGATTGGAATACCGCCGTTTGTTGCCACGGTCATTGAAGCGTTGGCGCGTTTCAGACGTTGGTTAATCGGCAGACGATCAAATATTAATCATTCTTTTAGCTAATCTTAGCTATTTTGACACACTGATCTTTAATAGATACCAGTGTGTCTTTTTTAAGAAAAAGCTGTGTAATACATAATATATTAATGAAGATGAAGCAAGAATCAGTCATTTAGAGTAAGAAGTCAAAGCGGAAAGACCTCATTGCTCAATATGAGACTCTCTCGGTTGCAGTAGTGTTTTTACCTTTAAATTCTATCTACTCAAGAATCGCTATATTTTGGACTGATTTTTATTTGATGGTTACTTATCATTTATTATTACATATGATAAAATTCTCATTTATTTTCACTTTCTAGGTTAGATATTCCCCGAAAATATCTCGTTTTAACTCGCGTTAATCCTTGATTTAGGAAGATTTATGCAAATTGCAAGTTTTTCAGGTCACGAAACATTTAGCTTTCGTTACGGTTGGCTGACAAAAGGAGTCAATGCCATTGCCTTAAATCCACACGTATTCTCGTCCCAACGAGCGATGATTGAACTTGGGGTTGGCAAGAATATGGTCAATTCAATAAGACACTGGTGTATTGTAACTAACTTAATACAGTCAGAAATTGGAGTACCAAGTACTAAATCAGGTTATGCGGTAACTCCTTTAGGCAAATTATTATTAACGGAAAACGGATCAGATCCTTTTTTAGAAGATCCTGCTACATTGTGGCTATTACACTGGTTAATAACTTCAAATGTTGAGCAATGTACAACTTGGTATTGGCTGTTTAATGTATTCAACTCGATTGAATTTACTAAAAAGCAAATAGCTGATGAAATTACAAAATGGCTTGAACAAAGAGGATCAAAACCACCTTCTGAAAACACTTTATCACGTGATATAGATTGTTGCGTCAGAACTTATGTTCACTCTAAATTATCTAAAAATACAGTTTTTGATGATTCATTTGATTGTCCTTTAACCGAAATAAGCATTATTGAAGAGGTAGCTGATTTTGAAGATGGAAAACTATTCCAATTTCAGCGAGGAGAAAAAACCTCTCTGCAAAAAGAAATCTTTTTATTTGCCTTAAGTGAGTTTTGGAAGAAATATTATCAAAACAACAAATCATTAGCAATAGAAAAAATTGTTTATGATTCGGGAAGCCCGGGAAGAGTATTTAAACTGGATGAAGAGTCAATTATGCAAAGATTAGAGAATATATATGATTTAAGTCAGGGAGTCTTTTCATTTGGGGAAACAGCGGGATTAAAACAAATTTATAAGCAAAAGGAAATTTTTTCATCTTATTGGTTGGAGAGTTATTATTATCAAAAGTAGTTTTAAAAGTTCATCATTCAAGCTATCTCAAATCGTTCGCGTCAAATCTCGATTTGGTCGTTCAGTAAATTTAGAGCGTGATTTTTATTCGGAAACTCCGATGGAGGGATATGTTTTAACTACAACAGTTCAGAAATCTTTAAAAAGAATTGTTGAATCTTTCTCAGATCCTTTTCCTTCTAGAGCTTGGACATTGACTGGTCCTTATGGATCAGGAAAATCGACTTTTGCACTTTTCGTGTCTAAGCTATTTGGAATAAAACCAGCAAAAGAACTATCTTTATTAAAAAAATTAATAAAGGGAGCAGACTTCAATTTTTGGCAGACTCTTTATGAAAATGAAGATACTTTATTTGCAGATATAAACTCTAGCCCGAAGTTTTTTCCTATTTTAGTTAGTGGTTCTAGGGAGCCGCTAGCAAAAGCTATTTTACGAGGTATACTTCAAGCAATCGAAGCCTCAGATAACAAAAAACTATCAATAAAATTAAGCAAAAGAGTTAGCTCGTTACAAGAAGAAGAGATAACAGGTAGGCAAATAATAGAAATTTTGAATGAAATTTCTGTTTTGATTACTAACAAAAATGAAAAAACAGGTGTTTTGTTAGTAATTGATGAATTGGGAAAACTTCTTGAATATGTTGCTCTACATCCTACTAAAAGCGATGTATTCGTTTTACAAGAATTAGCTGAGGCAACAAAAAATTCAAAACAAAATCTGTTTTTAATTACAATTCTTCATCAAGCATTTGAACGGTATGTTGAAAAACTTGGACGGCGAGAACGCGATGAATGGAGAAAAATACAAGGACGCTTTGAAGACTTGCCCTTTCAAGAGCCTAATGAACAAGTTTTGCATATATTAAAAGATGCTTTTGAATTGTCTGGCAAAACTTCTGAAGTAGAAGAATTTGAAAGGTATGGCGAATATCTCGCTCAAGAAGCTTTTGAATTAGGAATTTGTGGATCTCTAAAGAAAGAAATAGCCGTTAGCTTATTAAAAGGATGTTTACCACTACATCCAACAGTAGCTATCACGCTTGGACCAGTATTTAGGCGTTTTGGGCAAAATGAACGTTCATTATTTGCATTTTTAACCTCAAATGAGACTTATTTTGGGCTAACAGGTTTTTTAGAAACCGCTGAATGGACGAAAGAATATCGGGAAATCATTCAGTTGGATAGATTATACGACTATTTGATTTCAGCAATGGGTAGTTCCCTTTATGCTGGGTCACAGGGGCGAAAGTGGGCTGAAATTGATACGGCCTTAAATCGCTTAATAAATTCTACGGAATTGGAGTTTCGCATAATAAAAACGATAGGTCTATTAAATTTGTTAGGGGATATTGGGAAACTCAAAAGTTCTGATGAAATACTAAAGTTTGCTTTACGTGACGACAAAGTTGAAGAAAAAGAAATTGAAAATTCTCTTCAAAATCTTATTAAAAAATCAGTCATCATTAAACGAAATTTCAATGATACCTTTGCGATTTGGGAAGGAAGCGATATTGATTTAGATGAGCGCTTTCGGCAGGCGACACAGCAAATTGATCCGAGTGTGTCTTTGAATGAGCGATTAGAAAAAAACTTCAGTCTTAAACCAATTGTGGCTAAAAGGCATTCATATCAAACAGGGACTTTACGTTTTTTTGAAACAGCCTATGCAAATATAAATAACATTGAGGAGGTTTGTAGCAAAATTCCTAGCGAGGCGGATGGTCAAATTGTTTATGTTTTTACTAATAGTCAAGAAGAGTTTAATGAAATTGTTAATAAAATAAAAAAAGCAGAAATAAAAACTAATAGTCAGACTATTGTTGCTTTACCAAAAGACCTAGAAACTTTAAATGATGCTGTTTATGCTGTTGATTGTTGGAATTGGGTTCGTCAAAATACCCCTGAATTGCAAAACGATCGAACAGCTCGGAATGAACTAACTGCTAGACTAAGTTATGTCGAAAAATCTGTTCAAAAATGGCTTAATCAGTTACAAAGTGGGAAATCCGGTGAGCAGTGTGAATGGTTTTGGAAAAATGATAATACTGGTATTTCGGACACAAAAAGTTTGCAAGAGTTTTTGTCAAAAGTTTGTGATTCAGTTTTTTATAAAACGCCAATTCTAAAGAATGAGTTGATTAATAGACGAAATCTTTCTGGGGCAGCAAATTCCGCTCGAAAGTCGTTGTTTGATTCAATGCTTAAGAACTCAAACGAATACCAACTTGGCATTCAAGGCTACCCTCCGCAGTTGAGCATATATTTCTCGCTTCTTCAAGAAACCACTATTCATCGTGAAGAGAATGGTAGATATGGATTTTACCCTCCTAACTATAATGCGGATAAAGGAATTCAATCGGTTTGGAAGGAAATTGAGAAGTTTTTGCAAAAAACAGAAAGAAATAGACTGACCGTTGCAGAACTCTTTGAAATATTGAAGAAGCCACCGTTTGGATTAAAACAAGGTGTTTTGCCAACACTTTTTGGAGCAGTATTGTTACATTATGATTCTGAATTGGCTTTGTATGAAAATGGTTCGTTTGTACCTAAATTAAATTTGCCTATATTTGAAAAACTTTATTGGTCACCAGAAACTTTTTCACTCCAATTGTGTAAAATTGAAGGAGTTCGTTCTCAAGTAATAGAAGAGCTTGCAAATAAACTATTGCCTGTAGAAGTTACCTCAAAACAAAAACAGTTTGATATTTTGACAATAATTCGCCCGCTTGTTAAGTTCGCAAGGGAAATGGACGAATTTACCCGAAATACAAGACGACTATCTCTTGAAAGTCAGAAAGTCAGACATGCACTGTTTTCCGCGCGTGAGCCGGATACATTGATATTTAAGCAATTGCCAGAAGCTTTTGGCTTAAAAGAATTTAATGAAAAGCAAGCTTATTCTGAAACGCAAGTAAGTGAGTTCTGTAAAAAATTATTAAACAGTTTATCAGAGATAAAGCGTATATATGATGAACTTTTGAGAGACTTAGAGGCAATGCTTTTTGGCAGCTTCAATATTAAAGAACTAGGGGAAAAAGGACGAGCAGAATTAGCTAAAAAAGTAGAAGTTATTGCAGACTACGTTTCTTCTCCTAAGTTAAAGAGTTTTATTTTAAGAATCACAGACCCAAATGCTGATTTTCGTAGTTGGCTAGAGTCCTTAGGTGAGTTAGTTGTTAATAAAAGGATAGCGTCATGGGATGATGAGGATTTTTCCATTTTTGAAATAAATTTGGCAGAAATTGTTAGAAGTTACGTAAATTTTGAATCTTTGGCATTTGAATTGAAACAAAAAGAAATCTCCAAAAATATAAATATAGGTGAAGTTATTAGATTAAGTTTAACGAAATTCGGAGACGAAGAGCAGGAAAAAGTTCTGACGATTAAGCCAAATGAAAAAAATATAATTGAAAAATTAGAAGTTGCTTTAGAAAAAGAATTTGAAGATGCTAATCTTAATGGGAATTATGAATTAAGATTAATAGTGTTAGCCAATCTTTCATGGAAGATTTTGCAACAGATAAAAACACAGTAAATAATACTGGAAATACTATCACTTATGCGAAATCAGTTGTTAGGTAATAAATGAGTAATCAAGTTTCTAAAAAAGTAAGACATATTTTAAGTGTTTCTGGCGGCAAGGACAGCTCTGCCTTAGCTATTTATATGAGTAATCGCCAATACTGGCGGGAGCGACTAGGAAAAATAGCTAACACACCTATACAAAATGTAGATATGGAATATGTCTTTTGTGATACAAAGGAAGAACTTAAAGAAACTTACGAATATCTTTATAAATTAGAAGCTTATTTAAGAAAAAAGATCGAGCGATTATCCATTGCAGATGGAGAAGGGTTTCAATACTGGTTACAAGTACATGGCAATTATCTTCCTAGTCCGAGAATGCGTTGGTGTACAATTCAGCTAAAAATTAAACCTTTTGAAAGATATGTAGGAAGCGATTTAGTTTATAGTTATATTGGGATTCGCGCTGATGAAGACAGAGATGGTTATATCTCAAAAAAAGAAAATATTATTCCTCTTTATCCATTCAAGGAAGACGGTATTGATCGTGATGATGTTATTCGCATTCTTGAAGAAAGTAGTGTAGGGATGCCTGATTATTATAAATGGCGTACTAGATCAGGATGCTATTTTTGTTTTTTTCAGCGTAAATCTGAGTGGATAGGTTTACTCGAAAACCACCCTGAATTGTATGAGAAAGCTAAATCGTTTGAGAAACTAGGTGATGAAACTGGAAGTAAATTTACTTGGACAGAGGGTGAAAGCTTGGAAGACCTTGCTCATCCAAGCCGAATTGCTGAAATAAAAGCGAATCATGAAAAAGCCATGAGTCGGGAAAAAAGAGCAAAGCCAAATCGTCCTCTAGTAGAGGTTTTAGCAGAAGTTTTGGATGCGGAAAATGATGATACAGCATGTAATATTTGCCATATTTAAACTCATATAAATTTGCATATTCGGTTTACAATGGTTTATGGAGTTAATACAATTTGCACTACTTTTATAATTTCACTATAAGTAGTTTTAGCAATGGTTTATCTATACGATAAATTAACAAAACCTTTATATAATCAACGCAATAATGATCTGAAAATGCACTTAAAGACAAATCTAATGTCTTATATAAATATTGAGAAAATTCATAAATGATAGGATTTTAGAAGTCCTTATTTTATAAAGTAATCTTTATATAATATATGCAAATTAAAGACTTAATATCCCGAGCAGACGACGAGATATTGCAAAGTTTGCTTAATCCTACAGTACTTAAGCTACTGACACTTCTTGATGCAAAGCTGGCGACACCTTCTAATTTACAAAAAATATTATTGGAACTTAAAAAACCTCCAACACTTTTACGAACAAAAAAATACCGAGCATCTCTTTTTGACTTATTAAAGCTGAAAGAAGCTAGGACACTTGCTAATATTTTAAAGATTAAGGCTGAGGGAAATGTTTATGAAAAGTTAAAAAATCTCTCAATTCAAAAAGGATCAGTAAAAGAGAAAGCCTTATTTGATTTTTTTGAGTTAAGTATTCCACTAACAGAAGAAATAGAACAAAAAATAGCTTTAGATACAGTGTTTTGTAATTATTCATTATTTTCACATCAGCGTATTGCGGCTAATGAGGTCTATCGAAAACTAATAAAAAAACCTTACAGAACTATTTTACATATGCCAACGGGTTCAGGAAAAACTCGAACCGCTATGAATATTATTGCTAACCATTTCCGATCAAATGAGCCAACAATAGTTATTTGGTTAGCTCAAAGTGAAGAACTATGTGAACAAGCGGCAACTGAATTTGAGAGAGCATGGCAAAATTTAGGTGATCGTGAGATTAAACTGCACAGGTTTTGGGGAAACCGAGAGCTAAATATTGAAGAAATTCAAGATGGTTTTGTAGTGGCTGGACTCTCAAAACTCTATAGTTCAGTAAAAACTAAACAGAGTATAATTATCAAACTTGGTAGTAAAGCAAAGTTAGTGGTTATTGATGAAGCTCATTCAGCGATTGCCGAAACCTACCAAATGTTGCTTGAAATTTTGCTTGTGCATAACACTGACGCAAAACTTTTAGGATTGACTGCTACCCCAGGCAGAACTTGGAATGATATTAAAGCAGATGAAGAACTAGCTAAATTTTTTAAAAAACAGAAAGTTACATTAGCTATAAAAGGGTATGACACCCCTGTTGATTATTTGGTTAGTGAAGGTTATTTAGCCAGACCAGTATTTAAGTCTCTCATGCATGAAGGGGGAATTAATTTAAGCGAAAAAGACATAAAAGAAATTCAAGAAGGCTTTGAAATACCTAATAGCGTATTAAATAAATTAGCAGATGATGAAAAACGTAATCTAAAAATTATTCACGCGACTGAAGAATTATCAAAGATACACAAAAGAATTCTGATTTTTGCTACAACAGTTGCACATTCAGATGCTATTGCGTCTGTTTTAAGAGCAAGAAAACTAAAAGCTTATTCAATTACATCACAAACTGACTCATATGCTCGAATGAAGTTTATCGAAGAGTATAAGCAAGTATCAGACGAGACTAGAATTCTTTGTAATTTCGGGGTTTTAACGACTGGATTCGATGCTCCTAAAACAAGTGCAGCAGTAATTGCTCGACCAACTAGTTCTCTGGTTTTGTATAGCCAAATGATTGGAAGAGCAATACGAGGAATAAAAGCTGGAGGAAATGAAACTGCAGAAATTATTACGGTAATAGATCAAGAACTCCCTGGGTTTAATGATATTTCAGATTCTTTTACAAATTGGGAAGATGTTTGGAGGGATTAAATGACGAGACACGACATTGTACCGACGCATTTGGTTGTCAAAGCAATGCGAGATAACGGGTATAAAAATGCGGCGTATGCGATAGCCGAACTAATGGACAATGCTATTCAAGCCAAAGCAAAACAAATAGAATTATTGTGTTGTGAAGAAATAGAAATGCTCCATGAGCGGAAGCGATCAAGAATTAAAGAGATTGCAGTTTTGGATAATGGAACAGGAATGAACATTGGTGATTTAAGACGTGCACTGCAATTTGGTAACGGCACTCACCTCAGTCCTGCGGAACAATCAGGAATCGGTAAATTTGGCATGGGTCTTCCAAGTTCTTCTATTTCTCAGTGTCGGAGAGTTGACGTTTGGTCTTGGCAAGATGGTGTTGAGGATGCTCTTTATAGCTATTTAGACCTCGATGAAATTGAATCTGGAAGTTTAATAGAAGTTCCGCAGCCGATTAATAAAAATGCCCCCGATAAATGGTTACAAGTAGGTGATTCTTTTTCAAAATCGGGAACTTTAGTCGTTTGGTCAAAGATTGATAAGTGTTTATGGCGGACAGCACAAACAATTATTGATAACTCTGAGTTATTAATAGGACGAATGTATAGATATTTTCTTAGTGATAGCAGAATAATTATTCGATTGTCATCCTTTGACGGAAATACTAAAAAGATTTCCATAAACAAATATGCAGAACCAAATGATCCGTGTTATTTGATGAAGACCACTTCTTGTCCAACTCCATTTAATAGCGAAGAAATGTTTCAAAATTGGGGTGAGCAGATGCATAAGCAGATTAGGTTTCGAGGTAAAGATCATCCAGTCAAAATTACATTTTCAATTGCAAAAGAGAAAGCAAGAGTTGGATTTGGAACGAGAAATCCAGGCGACTTACCTCATGGTAAGCACGCAGCAAAAAATCTTGGAGTTTCAATCGTTCGGGCTGAAAGAGAATTGGACTTAGATACGACTTGGTCAAATCAGTATGATACTACCGATAGGTGGTGGGGGGTTGAGGTTAGTTTCGGTCCAGCTCTAGATGAATTATTTGGGGTTACAAACAATAAGCAATCGGCAAGAAATTTTTCAGAATTAGCTAAAACTGACCTTGAATCTTTGTTAGATGAAAACCAAAGTTTAGAGATAACTGAGGATATACTTTCTGCTGATGAAGACCCCCGTCTTCCTCTTTGGCAAATTGCTAATCATATTCGTAAAAACATCTTACAGATGAAGGCGTTAATAAAAACTCAAACAGAAGGTATAAGGTCAAAAAAGAGATACAGCACCCAACCTGAGAAAAAAGCTACTGATGTTACCCGGCAAAGACAAGAAGAAGGACACGCTGGAGAAAGTGACACTCAAGAAAAAAATCCGCCGGAAGAAAGAAAGGATGAAATTGCAAAAGGGCTGATAAATGAGGGAGTGGCTAAAACTACCGCTGAGGAACTTGCCGCAAAGACTGTTGATGAAGGATACAAATATACTTTTTCTAAAGCGAATGTAAATAGCCCCGCTTTTTTTGACGTTCAATCCCGAGGTGGGTCAATGATTGTTTCTTTAAACGTTAATCATCCAGCATACTCTCATCTTATAGAAGTGCTTGATGAGGAAGCTGAAGAAATGAAATTAGAAGAGATAAGAGGGAAGTTTAGTCGAGCAAAGGATGGTTTGAAACTTTTATTGATGGCTTGGGCAAGATATGAGGATGAAGCATTAGATGGTACTCAAAAAAATAATGCCAGAGATGCACGTTGGAAATGGGGTAGAATCGCAGAAGATTTTATGAATGAAAAGTAGGTTAGCTAATTAATTTTATTCTTTGAGAATGCTGTGGTCTATCAACCACGACTATGTCACTTAAAAGAATTCCTACCCAATTTAATAAATTACTCAACAACCCTTTAACATCTTTTCTATAAGGATTTGGGTCATCAAGAAATGAATTATGTAATTCGGCAGAAAGTTCACCAAAATAAAATTCTTTTTTTGGAGTATTTCTAATTCTGTTTTCCAACCATAGCCAACATTTACTTGCAATTAATTTTTCTTTGAGCAATTCATTGGATAGTGTGTCTGTCTTTTTCAACCCTAGTAATCTAATATCGTGCTTTATATTAGGAGTTAAATCACCAAAATTCAAATCTTTTGGAGTTGAGCACCAAAGCATTTCAACAACCCATAATTTTTCGGGCGGTTTTTGAAATTTTTTAAGTAAAGATTCAGACCATTTTGGATAACTTCTGTTTTTATCTATTGCGAATCTGTTTAATTCTTCTAAAATATCTTGGAATAATATATCGTCAATTAGAATACTTTCCAAAAATAAAGATTCAATACATGCAATGTCTTGAATTGACGGATCAAGAATCGTTCCGATTTCACGATTTCCCTGAGTAATAAGGCTTAATCCTGAGTTAGTAATATTTGCACTACCTATAAATAATTTTGATTTATCAATGAGAACAGCTTTTGCGTGGAGATCAGGAAGAATATATAAACTATGACCATAGGATTTGAGTCTATTATAAACTTCTATATCTGAGGCTCCTGAAACTAAATCGGAGCAGTCCCATCGAGTTAGAACATTACAACCAATGAGAGGGGGTAATCTAGATAATATCCAATCAATTCCTTCTTTGGTAATATATGCAGAAACAATAAAAACACTTTCGTTACTATTTGATAAATATGATTCTAAGGTAATTCTGTAATCATCAGTTCCTAAAATTTGCATAGGTTTATCATTGAAATAATTGACGAAAATAATTATAACATTCAATTGTACTGGAGTAAGTTAAATGCGCTGTGAATTTGCAAACTGAATGATCCCTAGTTGCGATTACTAGAACTAATCTTTCGCGTTTAGTTAGCAAAATAATGAACTTATAATTGGTTATGATGGAACATTTAGGGGTTTTGCTTGCGGCATAACGAAGACGTGAAGATTTTATTAGATATAAATAAAAGTTCATATTAATAAGAATAATAAGAAAAGTTTTATGTTAAATATTGCATTTAATTTAGGAGAAGAGGTTAAACTTAGAACTGTCCCATTCAAATTATACTCATTGATGTGGGAAAAATATGATTTGTCGGCAATAAATTTGAGTTTGGCAAACTGGAAAACAATAAAGTATCTTAATGAAGATGCTACAGACTTTAATGCAGATATAAATCTTCTCCCAAATAATAAAGGTGGACTTTATATGTTTTCCATAAATTGTCCGGTAATTCCTGGCAGAACAGAATTTCCTGCATATATAGGAAGAGCGCAATTTACTGAAAACCAAAATCTTAAGAAAAGATGTAAAGAGTATTTTCTTAAATTCTCAAGAGAAGATGAACGTCCTAAAATTTCAACCTTGTTTCATTACTGGGCAAATGAACTATATTTGAGCTTTATGCCATTGGATGATAACGATCAAATAATTGATTTTGAGAAAAAACTAATTAACTCCCTTTTACTACCTTTTAACGACGAAATTCCAGAAAAAGAAATTCGGGATGCAGTAAAGGCTTTTGAATTATGAGAATACCAGCATTGAGAGCACACATGGGGGATTGGACATATTATGTAACAACACTCACCTTTGAAGAGGTAGGCAATTTTGTTTCCAAGGTTGATAATGAATTGCATAAATCTAAAAGTTTACGAGATTTAATCCAGCGGAGTATTAGTACAAACTACATTGGCATTAAAGAATATGTAATAAATCAGTCCGAACTATTTTTCAACTCACTTGTTTTAGCCGTATATGATGAATATCCAGATTGGAGAGAAATAGAATTTAAATATGAGGGAGGAGAAACCTATCAAATGGGAATTTTAGAATTCTCAAAAGTCCATAAAATATTTCCGGTTGACGGTCAGCATAGAGTCGAAGGAATAAAAGCAGCTTTAAAGGAGAAACCGGAACTTAAACACCAAAGAATTGCCACAATATTTATTGGACATAAAAATGATGAGTCGGGAATGCGGAGAACAAGAAGATTATTTACAACTTTGAATAGATATGCAAAACCTGTAAAATTAGATGACATAATAGCTTTAGATGAAGACGATATAGTAGCAATTACCACAAGATATTTGCTTGAGGAGTATGATTTATTTACAGGCAAGAGAGTAGTAGTTACAAAACAAAAAGCAATCCCGTCTAATAACAAAGATGCAATTACTTCAATAATAACTTTGTATCAAGCAAATATAGAGTTGTTTAATTCTTTTTACGAAACTCTTTTTAATAAAAAAATTACCCCAAAAAGTCGAGAAAAGTATTTAAAATTTCGTCCTGATCAAAAAGAAATAAACTCTTTTCAAGAATTTTGCATTAATTATTGGAATGCATTTAAGACACAGTTGAATTTTATTTCTGATTTTGTCGTTGCAACGGAAAACCCGGCACAGCCTTTTCGAGACAGCAAAACCGGAGGAAATTTAGTTTTCCGTCCAATTGGCTTTTTACCTTTAGTTAAGGCAAGTTTAATTATTCATAATCGAAAAGGACAAAAATTTACTGAAATATTTGAACAATTTAATACAGTTAACTTCAATTTAGACAGTAAGCCTTGGCACTTTGTTGCATGGAATCCGAAAGAAACAAGAATGCTTACGGAATCAGTTATAATAATTCAACTTCTGTTGCTTTATTTATACGATGGAACAATTTTAACAGAAGATGAACTGAAAAAATTAAAAGAGGGCTATGCTTCAAAAGTTGCTCCTGATACTGAGGATATAGAAAATGTGCTTGTAGGTATCAAGTGAAATACTTGACAACTCAACATATAAAAATAATAAATACATTTTTCATAAAACAACTAAAATTATTGAAATAAGCTGTTTCATGGGAAAATCTATTTAAGCCATCATTCACTAGTCGAAATCTATATATGTTGGTTTTAGAAAATCTATGTGACCGAGTTATTTGGAGAGCTACCGCTAGGAAGTGAAGTTTAAAAAGCTCAAATCCATTCAGCAATTTGAGGAGGAGGCAAAACTGAGCAACTTTCTCACCATGTCTTACCATTTAAAAAATAACGTATGGATATATCTTTATTGAATGACATACTGCCTTTGTTACTACTTTCATTGACATATTAGCGAGGTTCAGACGATAGTTAGCGGAATACGCATTTTCTTTGTTAAATAAACTTATGGCAGGCTCAAAATCTGCTTTCGATACGCTGATCTTTCCAAAAATGAAAGCATGTCTTTTTTGAGAGAACTCAATTTAGTTACTTCGTAAATCACGAAAAGGAGATGATTAAACTATTAAGTTTGAAAAACTCGATTTAAGAATTTGGCAGGTTATCACTGAGATTCAAACGAATTGTTTTTGAAAGAGAAATTAAAACGGATCCTTGTATACTGAATAGTTCTCGACATTGCTCAGCGTTAAGGACTTTATCAGTTGTTACTTGTTCAATTCCAGAATCCCGAACCAAAAAATAATTCGGCTCATAATTTGTTTGCAAATAGTGTTGAAAATCTTTCAAAAGCGGCAAAGTCTGCCGATACCATTTGTTTTGACGACTAATACAATCACTAAGTGACTGTTCAATATCAGCGGCTTTTCTTCCGCGCAATGCAAGATCATTCATTTTTATCAGATACTCGTCTAATGTGAAATCGATCACTTTAGTTTGATTTTGCGGTGCGCTTTGTTTGAACGGTTCCTGTTTGAATATTGGCGCAGAATTTGAAGGGATTCGGTTTTTCGGTTTTTGAGAAGGAGACGACTGACGCACGAGAGGGGGCGTGACCCCTGTTTCAGTTTGACGGGGTTCTGGTCGTGCAGTGTTATCAGGATTCGGACTGATTTTATTCATTGATTTATCAATAGATACCACACTATTACTAGGATAAATGTAATTGGTTGAATTATCAGTTATCGTCGGGCTGTAATTGTTGTGTGATGACGAGTCGAACGTAACGTTTTTCGCGTTTTCTGCAGGGGTAGCTTGAGACTTATTAGTTTCGTGACGGGAATCGCCAAGAATATAAGTCAGCAACGCCACACTAAAAATCAAAGCTATCCCAATTAAGAGTCTAAAACTAAAGTTAAAATTGGTTTTATCATTGCTAAGCATCTTTCCATTTTTTCTAGTAGTTTTTTGTCGTGAGAAATTCACATCAACTTCATTAGATAGTCTTACCTTGCCTGTTTCCATTTTCACCTCTAAAACTGTTTAACTGCGTATAATATATACTAACAACTCTATTATAGTAAAAATATAAACTTGTCAAGGTATATGTGAGACACGAATCTGCTGTTCATAAGATTTTGTCAGGTTGGGGTTGTCGAAAAACCATAAAAGTAGCGTTCTATGGCAGATTACTCTCATCATCTATTAAAACGTCAACAATAACATTTGCTAATCGTGCATATCGAAGAAGAATTACGAGCGGAGGTTCGCTTTTGCCCAATTCATAATTAGAAATATCGCCCTTATAAATCGGATAGTCATCACTTTCAATTTTTCCTTTAAGAGCCGTTTGGCTTAATCCGAGCCGTATGCGGATAGCCAATAGTTTTTCAGCAAGTCGCTCCGGTTTTTTTCGTCGGGCACGTCCCATTAACGGTTACCTCCAGACGAAGTTTTACCGCAGACTTGACTTTGAAATTCTAATTGATGTAAGGTTGCGATGCTAAGGTCGGTATTTACCGACCTTAGCGCGATGTTGAAATGTGGAGCCGATTTTTGGTAGAGATGCGCGGCTCTCTGAATCACGATAGCAAACCCGTTTTCGAGATGATAAGCAGTCTTTTCGTCACGCTATCAAAGAGATTGGTAAATCGGTTCTTAGCATAGCAAATGACGGTTGAGCACGTCATCTTACGAACGAGTTGATAGAGATAAATAACAACCTTTTGTTGTTGGTCGTCCGTAAATTTTTTGACATACACCTATAAATCTTGGAGGAAAACCCGTGAAAAACTATTCCAGTCTTTTTTGTATCAAATTTTCATTATTTTCGGCGGTTTCTCAGAGAGCCGCACTTTTCCTGTTCTTATCCGCTCTGCTACTTTTTTCGGGAGGCATTGCGGTAAGTGCGGCACCCGGCGATCTCGATCCGAGTTTCGGAAGCGCGGGCAAAGTCACGACTCCGGTCGGAAACGGCAGGGACTTCGCCCAAGCGGTTGCCGTGCAGTCAGACGGGAAGCTGATCGTTGTCGGCTACGCACAGAACGATTTTGCTCTTGTCCGCTACAATCCGAACGGCTCGCTTGATACCTCATTCGGAACAGGCGGCAACGGGAAGGTCTTGACTGCCATCGGCAGCGGCACCCAAGATGAAGCCTATGCGGTCGCCGTCCAGTCCGACGGCGGAATCATCGTCGCCGGATTCACTATTAACGGCGGTACCCGTGATTTTGCGGTCGTCCGTTATCTGACCAACGGAACTCTCGATCCGGCGTTCGGTCTCGGCGGTAAGGTCATTACGCCCGTCGGGGCAGGGGATGAATTGGCAGAAGCCGCCGCCGTTCAGCCGGACGGCAAAATACTTGTTGCCGGCTCTACCGATTTGACATCAATCAACTCCAAGTTCGCCGTGGTTAGGTATAATACGGACGGAACGCTCGATCCGACATTCGGGGCGGGCGGCAGGGCGGTTCTTGCGGTCGGCGATTCCGGCGGTCTTGCCAGAACGCTTGCCCTCCAAACGGACGGACGGATTCTGGTCGGGGGCAGTTCGGTCGTGATTGTCGGGCAAAGCGGTTTGGACAAATTCACGCTCGTCCGCCTGACTCAGAACGGGGCGGTTGACACGTCCTTCGGCACGGGCGGCAGGGTCGTCACTTCGGTCAGCGACAACCGCTACGGGACGGTCTCCGATCTGGCATTGCAGGCGGACGGCAAGATCATCGCGGCGGGCAATGACAGCGGCAATACGAACAGCAACACGGCGGTGGTGCGCTACCAGCCGAACGGAACGCTTGATCTCTCATTCGGGACGGGCGGCATCGTGACGACGCGGGTCGGGTCGGTTATCTCGACGGGGGAGACGGTCAACGTCCAGACGAACGGCAAGATCGTCGTGACAGGCGACAGCTCCAGCGGCAGCGATACCGATTTCGGAATCGTGCGGCTGAATGCGGACGGCGCAATTGATACGACCTTCGGGATCGGCGGCAAAATCATCACGGCAATCGGAAGCCGTGACGACCGCGTTCGGGATGCCGTGCTTCAAGCGGATGGGAAAATCGTGGTCATCGGGCAGAGCGAGAACGCCTCCGCCTCCTTCTTTGAGGATTTTGCGGTCGCAAGATACTTGGGCGACGCGGTAGCCACGCGTCCCGCACCATTCGATTTCGACGGCGACGGCAAGACCGATTACGGCGTGTTCCGCCCGTCGGAAGGCATCTGGTATCTGCTGGAGTCGCAAGCCGGATTTGCAGGCATCCGGTTCGGTTTGCAGAATGATCGGCTCGTGCCCGCGGACTATGACGGCGACGGTAAGAGCGACGTTGCGGTGTTCCGCGCCGGAACGTGGTATCTGCTGGGGTCGCAGACAGGCTTCATGCAGGTTTCGTTCGGACTCACAACCGATATTCCCGTCCCGGCGGATTATGACGGCGACGGGAAAGCCGAGATTGCGATCTACCGTCCCTCGAACGGCGCGTGGTGGATTCGGCGGAGCAGCGATAATCAAATTTCGGTGCAGAACTTCGGGAGTGCGGAAGACAAACCCGTTCCGGCGGACTATGACGGCGATGGCAGAACCGATCTGGCAGTGTTTCGCCCGTCAAGCGGCAACTGGTATCTCCTCCAAAGCGCACAAGGTTTCGGAGCGGTCAATTTCGGCATTTCGACGGATAAACCCGTAAGCGGGGATTATGACGGCGACGGGAAAGCGGACATTGCCGTCTGGCGACCGGCGGACGGCAACTGGTGGCTCCGCACCTCTGCAAACGGAGCGGTTTCCGTGACGAATTTCGGCACTTCGGGCGACAAGCCCGTAGCAGGGGATTACGACGGGGACGGCAAGACCGACATCGCGGTGTGGCGTTCGTCCGACCGCGTATTTTATTCGCTGCGAAGCGGGAGCGGCAACTCGTTCTCTGCGGTGCAGTTCGGATTGAGCAGTGATTTGCCGCTAGCGAGTGCTTATATTCCGTGATGATACGAAACTAATGAAATGCCGATGCACAGGAGTTTGTTCAGATCACTCGGAAAAAGCCCGAATCTTAACGAACTCCTGTGATTTCTGACGAACTTGAAAGCAGAAAGGCGATTTACACGATGAACAGGACTGAATACGTTGCATCTGACGCTCAAGGGGTATCAAAACCGGGAACACTCAATGAAGCGGTGTTCAGGATATTTACCCGGTCTTAAAAATAGCAACTGATTTGCCGATTCTGCGCCTTGTGGAGCGGCAAAATGAGCGATGATTAAATGTTCATTGCTCAACGGGAGGACAGCGGTGTGGGAGACGCTGTCTTCTTTTAATATATTCGATAGGGTGAATCATTATTAAGCTGGCTCAAATCAAACTTGCAGTAACACAATAAATCACGACAGGTCGGGTCAATAAAATAAAGTGTCGTCTTTGTCACTATTTCAAACAGTTATGAAAAAATGTCATATTACCTGACAGCAGTAACCAGATTTTCATAGACACATACTTGAGAAAATCCTGCTTTCTGAAGTGCTGGTATAATTTGGTTATTTATTACTTGGATATTATTTGCCCCATCTATACTCAGAGAAAGTTTAGCTCCTTTCTCCATAACATTAAACGCTTCTCGGGTAAAAGCATCTAAACTCTTTTACTTTTCTAGAATTCAAGATAGTCCTCATTTGTCCTTTTGATAATGGCTAAAAAACCACCAATTTTTGTTTCATTTTCGTTCATGTTTAGTAAATCTGAGCTTAAGAATGAATCCACATATTCAATAGGATTCCGAAATTGATGGTATGTTGTTGAGCAAATCAAAATTTTGTAACTGTCTTCCACTTCCCATTGAACTGTTTCAGGCGGCTTATTATCGGGATTGATACTTCCTAACATTCTGGTTTGTGAAAGAAATAAGGAAGAGTCTTTCTCATAGTTTAAATTTAGTTGCTGATTCGTGGCATCTAAAAAGTCGTTCACAAAATTGTGATCCTTACTAAATCGCAATAATTTATTTTTACTAACTAGATGAATCCGACAAACACCTGCGGTACAAACAAAAATCTTATTTTTTGTTAATGCAACCCCTGTAAAATTTACAGTATTTTCATTTTGTCCAGTTTTTATATTCTGCTCTCGAAGAAGGGAATCTAATGTATTGGCAAACTCTGTCGGAATTTTACTAATAGATGTTTCCAATTTTATTGATTGAAAAGATTCAAGCAATAATTTATCAAACCCGCTCTTATCTTTTTTTTGTGATGAATTCCACTCACTTTTCTCGATAACAATACAAAGCGCACTGTCATTAAATGAATGATACAAAGTTGAAACTCCAAGATTTTCGTTAACTGTTGAAAAACTATACATTAATTATCTAAGCCCCGTAACAAAAGTGTTGTTATAAACATTTACATTTGTAAATCCTGCATTACGAAGCGCAGGAATTATAGTATTGTTAATGGTTTCTGCTGAGATTCCATGTAACCCAAGCCTTATTTGACCATTTTTTTCTAAGATATTATACGCTCCCTGAGCAAATCGGTTCCAATCCATGTTGACACCAGTAAAATTACTGGATTGAATTACTCCTACTTTCTGACCAGCCCACTGAGATGATTCAAATAGTTTTTGAATGTTAGAAGCGTTTCCTTGAATTAAATTTGGTATTTCGCTGCCCGACCTTGATGTAGAATTTACTAAGCTATTTATATTTACAATATTATTTGCAGCTTTGTCACTAACATTTCCGCCTAAGTTTAGAATAAGACCTTGAGGAGCAGGCTTTGCTAGAAAATCTCCAAGTTGTTGAACCGTTTGTGGATTTCTTTTTGCAAATTCCTGTCCAGCAATCCCAAGATTAATTAATGTTCCAGTAGTTGCACCGGCAGCATACAGGTAAAACCCTACTCCCGTGCCAACCAATACAGCCCCCCCTGCAAGCACCGCGACTAGCTTACCCTTCTGAGATGAATTCATTGCAAGAGAAGCTATTAATTTCTTTTGATTTGAATCTAATTCATTGAAATTTTCTGCACTTCTCTTTGCATTTTCATCGCTCCCAAAACTGAAAGAATGAACGGTAATTCTGTTTTTTGTTACGCTAATTAACTTACCCTTTGTTAAATCCTCTGCTACTGAAATAAATTTATCTTCGGGTCCTTCGTAACGTTGCCACTCCTTTGTCTTTTTAACTATCGAGTAGGTTCTAGACCCATTCCTGTCAAGAAAATACACAGGATATAGACCTTTCTCATCAATTAACACAATGGGATTATTTACAACATAATTGTATCTATTAAACGTCTGCGGATTATCTGATCTACCCGATGCTAGTAGCGGATCAACTGCCGTGAATCTACCGTGCTGATTGTGATACATTCTGGCTTCGACAAAGTCTAAGCCGGTTTCAGTGTCTTTCTGATAACCCGTAAAGCGTTGTCTGACCTCATCCGCCGCGCCGTATTTGAGGGCGGATGTGCGGCTTCCGACGTTCTCTCCCAATTCTTCGCCGAATGGGAGAAAGTCGCGTCGGGATTTTATTTGCCCGAGTTCGTTCGTGATGACTCTTGGGCTTCCTAAATGATCGGTCGTCACATAGTTCGTTGACGGGTTATTTGCTAGCTTGGTTGAGTATTCAGCAACGAGTTTTCCGCTTGAGTAAACGAAGATAGTCGTTTCTAGATTGGTTGTCTTTTTGACGCGCTTGCCTTCGCCGTCATAGAAGTATTTGCCGATAACCGCGCCGTTCTTGAGAATTTCGACTTGTTTGTTATCGCCGTTGAAGGTGAAACTTCTGGTTTCCGTATAATCAACATCTGCCGTAATATTGCCGTTTTTGTCATATACGAAACCTTGTCCGGCGGTAAAACGGTTGGTATTGGCATCAACCGTCGGAGTAAGATTACTTGTCACGCCGTTGATATTCTGAGTGAATCCGATGCGGTTGCCGTAACGGTCATAGCTCCAACCTTGCGTCCAGTTGGTTTGATTATTAGACGTTTCTTTCGCTTCGGTGATTCTGTATAGCGAATCGTATTTGTAAGTTTGGACGAACGGTTGTGCAAGTCCATTGAAACTAACCGTCTGCTTGGCTATGTTGCCCGTGTTTTTGGTTTGGTCAACATTCCCATTGTCATCGAGTTCGCCGTAACCATAAGCGACTTTCCAAAGGCTTGTGTCTGCCGCCGACGTTCCGAGTCCGAGTTCGGTCACTTGTTGACGATTATTAAATTTCGCCGTTTCCCATCGCCCATTGCCCAATCTCATCTGCGAAATGCCGCCCGAAGCGGTATAAGAAAAATTGGAAACAAAGGTGCGGAAAACATCTGCTGTGATTTTCCGGCTCTCGACCTTCAACAGATCACCGTCAGCTTCAAACAAGTTTTTAACCACGCGTCCCGACGGATATGTTTCTTCAACGAGCCTTCCGCCAAAATCGTATTGATAACCCGATGTAAAAGTGCGCCCATCCGTGATCTGCTGTGATTGCAGAAGTCTGCCAAATTGGTCAAATGTTGTGTAACGTGTTTCGGAAATGCTCGACGCGACTTTCGTGAGCTTTCCTTTCGCATAATTGTTCGTCGCCGGCGGCACGGTATCCAACCCGTAGCCGTCATAAAAATATTCAACGGGCGGGGTCGTGACGCTTAATTGCCCGTTCTGACCGCTTGAAAGCTGATCGCATTTTGTTGCCGTGGTTACGATATTCGGCTTTGTATAGCATCGTCTTATTATACGATTCGCTTTGTCGTATTCGCTGATCGTATTAGTGCCGTTAGCATCTGTCGTGCGGATGACGTTACCAAATATGTCGTAAATAGAGCCTGCCGTCCACTGAGTGTTGTTTTCGACGCTCGGAGTTGCAGGAAGATTCGTATTAACCTGCTGTTCCGGTTGACGAACACGGATCATCCGTCCGAGTGAATCGTATTGGAAATACCGACTCTGGACACCTTGCTGAACTTTCACCATTTTCCCGTAAACGTCATATTTGTAATAGGTCGGCTGATTCGGCGAAGCCAGTGTTCCGAGGTCGGCATCGGCAGTTCCGCCGGTGGCGGTCGCCTCATCAACTCTGATGAGTTGTCCGAGCGCATTCGTGATCGAGCGTGATTTTCTGCCCGACGCGTCTTTGGTCGTGACGACCGTGCCGACGTATCCGCTGACCGTCGAAATATCGAATGAAGTCAAACCGTTACTCGTGCCGGGATTATTGACCGGATCGGTCGTCGGCGCAAAGGTTTCGACCGCTCTTCCCAACTCGTCATATCTCGTTTTACTCCAATAGATCGGATCGTTCTGCCGATAAGGTGACGTGACCATCTCGATACGTCCCAACGAATCATATTTTGTTTGCGTCGATATTTCTCCCTGCGAGTCGGTCGCCGTCGTTAAAACGGTTCTGCCGAGACTGTCGAGCCAAGTCACGGCTTCATCCCAATTCGTTTCATCGACCTGTTTTCTGACCTTAATGAACCGCTGATTGGCAGGAAGCTGACCGGAAGAGTCCGGTTGACCATAAATTGTCTGTGTTTCGGGAGTCGCGTAATTCTGACCGTAAACCCTGATCGGACGAAGATTTGAATCATATTCTGTAGCAACAATCTGCCCGAATTCGTTTTTCGTTGTTAATGTAAGTCCGGTGTCGAAATCATACGTTGTTTCCGACCACGTACCTTGGTTTGTGCCGTGAACGCCGTCACTTGGGGCAGGCGTGATCACTTTCGTCGGGTAAGCATACTGATAATCTGCACTATATTCGGTTTCGGTAAATCGGCTCGGATCGCCGCTGATGTCCCAAGCCTTTCGCTGATTACCGAATTTATCATATTGAGCGTGTGTTTCGAGCCACGTATCGGTTTCCTTAACCCACGTCCGTGTGGTGGTCACGTTTCCGCGTAATTCGGCATTCGCACCCGTCGGCGTTTCATATCCGGTCGCACTGCCCGGATCGATCAAAGGATATGCCGCTTCGTCGTATTTAGATTGTGTTTTCGATAAAATATCGGAAGGATTCGACGGATTCAAAACTCTTGTTTCGGTTGTAAGTCCGAGTATTCCGCGATTTTTGTAATCAGCATTATATGAATAATCGGTTTCCGACACCGATGCCAGATCAGCCGTCGTAAACAATGCGGCGATAGTTTGAAAATCCGCTGTTTTGGCACTGTTAAAATCTAAACTCTTGTAATGGTAACTCTCGGTTCTTTTGACGTTAAGATGAGAGAAATACGAAGGGTCGCTGTGACCGCTTTCGTCAAAAACGCTCTTCGATAAAGTTGCCAAGGCTTTCCCGTTTTCAAATGTAATTGAAACCGTGCCTCCCAGCCTCGTATCATTCGACGGTGCGGTTGCCGCGCTTTCAGTCCACCAGCTCGGCGGCGTTTGATACCAATTCTGTAGTTTTCTTTGAACGATATTCGTTCCGGTCGAATCATAAACTTCCGTTCTTAATTCTCTGCCGTAAAGATAAGTTTGTTCATATGGAGAATAGCCCAAAGATAGATCGGGAACGGCTTGTCCGAAATAATAATGTTTGGACTTGCTCTTTAACACTAGAGTGTTATTTTCTTTGGCATATGTATCGACCGTGACCAAACTGGTATTGTCGGCTAAATAGACGGGCTGACTGTAAATCGTTTCGTTTTGCAGTTGATTGTTTTCATAAATTCTTCTTTTCTCGACTCTTCGATACACTTTCAAATTTGGTTTATCATCCGGCGGAACTCTGGAAGCGGGAGTGACGGTCGGTTCTTCCTGCGTTCCGAAAACACCGGGTGCCGACTGCCAAACATATTCGATGCGTCCGCCGGTCGGCATTATGATCTCCGTCAGTTCACCAAAATTGTTATACCGAAACTCGTATCTTGAATTATCCGAAAAAACCACGGAACTGGCGACGACCGGATTGTATGGAGAATTCGGCATTCCTTCGGGTCTGAAGATGGAAAACAATTCCCACAAATCGGTTAGAGCAAAACCGGATGAAAGGCTGTGCTGAAGATGCGAGTAATTGATCTTTAACGGGCGGTTCGCTCCATTTATTCCTTTGAGATTAAAAACTCTTTCAAAATCAACGGTCGGACTCGGATTATAATTTATTGAGCTTGTATATTCTCTTCCAAGCGAATCCGTATTGAGATCAACCTTGTTGCCGTTGACATCGGTGATTTCGGTGACCTGTCCGTTTTGGACTCTGTATTTCGTCCCGTTCGGCAAAGTTAGAACCCCGCTCGGATAGAAAAATCCGTCCTGCATTTGCCCTTTGAGACGAATATCTGAAATTGTCGTATCCGATTTAAAAGTTGTGCCCGATGCGTCAGTGGAAACCCAATCGGTGCCGCGTGACAAATTTGTATCATATGATGCGGTCGCTTTTCCGCTTTTTAGAACATCCCGAAAATTGGTTTCGGTTCCGTCGGGTTGAATAAATGTTAAGGTTGTCAGCGTTATGTCGTAACAAGGCAGATTGTCGCATAAGTTATATAAATGATTTCGCCCGATGCGGTTTCCTCTTAACACACCGATAAAACCGGGCATTGTGCTGGTGCTTTGATTTCCGACAAATCCCGTTCCGTCATCGGGAGTGTATCTGTGCGTAATCGGATACAATTCCGAAGATTCCTGATAAAAATTAGGATCGTTCACATCGTGTGTGATCGTCCAGTTGCGCTCGATCGTTAGATTAATCGGATACCCGGCACTGCCGCGACCACCGATCTTAAAAAGCGGCATCGAAAAATTAACTTTTCCCGAGAATGGATTGACAGACTCAAATCCGTTTAAAAGATAAGCTCCCGACGGCGTTCCGGGAGTCGTATTGGCGGACGATGCACCCTGCGGCACTTGATACTGCGATTGACCAAAAATCGTAAATACTGAAATGAAAATTATTGTGAAAACAAATAATGAGTTTCTGACGAAGACAAAATTTATATCATTTAATTTGAACATTTTTGTGATCTCTGGATAAATAATTGGTTTCTTCATATTTTTTAATTTTGTTTCTTTGCCCTAATAATAATTAACGCCGATAAAAAGCGGGGACGGGGATGTCATTGGTTGTGCCCCACGATTCTTGTCGGGTTTCTTGTGCCGTGCTGATCTTGCTGCTTTGTCTGATGAACCATTTGCCGACATCGCCTGCGCCCGGCGATGATTCCGTGCCGCGCCACACCGCAATGTCCACTTTGCCGTCGCCGTCGTAATCGTTCGGCACGGCTTTGTCGCTTGCTGATTGCCACGCAATCGTCGTTTGGGTGTTGTTTGCATTTGTGCTATAGATGAATACCCAACTCGCGCCGCGTCTCAGTGCGAAGTCCGCCTTGCCGTCGCCGTCATAGTCCGCCGGAACAGGCACGTCGCCCGTCGTTCCGAACTGTTGAGACTGGAATTGATTACTGCTGCTGCGCAAAATGTAGAAGTTCGCCGAATTCGGAGAAGTGCCGTCGCGCCAGACTGCCGGATCGGCTTTCCCGTCGCCGTCATAATCCGCCGCGACGGGTTTATCGCCCGCCGCGCCGAAAGCGACTGTGAGCATTGCCGCATCCGAGCTTTTGAGAATATACCAAGTGCCGTTTCTGTAAACTGCCGGATCGGTGCGCCCATCGCCGTCGTAATCCGCCGGGGCGAGTTCGTCCGTGTTGAGACCGAAGTTGTAAGCCGTCAAAGCACCGTTGCTACTGTTCTGAATATACCAATTGCAGCCGCTCGCGCATTCGTTTTCGGGTGTTGCCGGATTGTCGGCACGATAGACCGAAAAATCCGTCTTGCCGTCGCCGTCATAATCGCCCGGCACGGTCTTGTCCGAGGAAACGCCCCACGCCACGCCGACCTGCTGAGAGTTCGCACTGCCCATCACCCACCAGTAACCGGTTGAAGGTCGCCAGATGGCGAGATCGGCAGGTGCCGAAGCGTTGGCATTGGCATCTTCCACGGCGAGCAGGCGCGAACCGGCATAAATGTATTCTTTTGTAAGTTGCGGTGTGGCGGTTGGCGAAGGCGCGGGCAGAAACGGATTGACCGCGTTGAGCAAAGATTCCTCGTGCGGTTTCAAAGGCGTGGCGGCACTGCGTTTGGCGATTTGAGCCTTGGCATCTTCATCCAGATATTTGAGCGTTGAGCCTAACACTCCGAGCGACAACAACCCGAGCATCGCCATCAGCCACCAGCGTTGCTTTATCTTTGAAATTAATCCGTTGTTCGTTTCCGCCGAGGCGGTTTCGGATGAAGGGGTATCTTTGCTCAATTTTTTCGACATTTCTTTTTTCGACATAATTTCGTTAGTTGATGATCCTTGCGGCACAGGCAGGCGGTTGTTGCCGCGCGCCAGGTATTTATATTTCTTTGATAAAATCTTAATAAAATCTGTAAAAATGACGTTTCATCCGCAATGCCCTAAAGAATTAAAGGAATGCGGATAAAATGTTTCCGGCTCGGAGTAGCAGAAGTGTTACTCTTCAACGAAATAATTCGCAATAAAACTCAAGGAAAGATTGATTTAAAGCAATGAATTAGAGTAAGATGCCATTTGTCGAGGGGTTGCATCTTGATGCCTGCATCCATGTTTGCTTCAAGATTAACCGAACTGCCTGAAAGATAACTGCTAATTATCTTTCAGGCTTTTCTTCTTTCGTATTTTCAAGATCAATTTCAAGAATCCATCTGCTTGATCCGTTTCAAAAAACAAAAAAGCCGAATATCCTTTTAACTAATAAAAGATACTCAGCTTGCTTAATTTCCGCTTTAATGACCTGTAAAATGCGAAACGTTCCTGCCAAATCGGCAGAAACATAATAAAATAAACAGCAATCACGGCAAACTTCCGACATTCTTACAATACCGAGGTTCTTTATCCTGATTTCCGATATTGGGAGTTTTGTTCAATGGTTTCTTCAAACACGGAACAAAGCAGATCGGCAAATCCAATTTAAGCGTGACAATGTGAAGTTCTTGATCTTACATTGTCACGCACTATTTAATTGTTCCCCAATAAGTCGGTTGCTGCTTGCTAAATTTTGATCGAAAAATGTTTTTTTTATTTTTCTTTCTGAACATTTTTCTAATCGCTGTTGTAAATTTTTACTTATAAAAAAGCTATCATACCTTAAATCTTCGTGTCAATAATTTTATTTATAGTTTTAACGCTCACCGAAAACAATCCTTTTTCATTAGTTCTTTAGCTGCCGCTATTCACGAGAATTCCTCTCAACTGGTTATCAAGCAAGGGTTAAATGTCCGCATTAAATTTATCTCAACAGATACCGCCGATAATTATTTAGCTTCTTTCGACGCAAAAAATATTATTAGATATTACTTTTCTGACTGTTTTTTCTACGATTCGATGCAGATTGATGAGACGCTGATCTCAATGAAATGTGCCCGAGATTATTAGGGCAATACTATACTTGAACCACCTGAATGTCATTCAATTACGTGCACTGTATCCGGCAATGCTTTGGCGATTGACTTCTAAAAAATATAATTATTTGCGATGCCCTTCAATAGCTGTCATACTCAAATCTTCAATAATCATTTCTTCCAACAATTTATTTGCTTATTGAAAAAGAGGAGTTTCTTTTTATGAGCAAAAAACGCATTATGTGTGTCGAAGACAACCAAGATGCCTGCGAACTGATTTCAACAATCCTAGAAAACTGCGAAGTTCTTAATGCCTACAGTATGGCAGATGCCCTGCGGCTTTCCACGCAGAAAAAATTCGATCTCTATCTGCTCGACTATCATTTGCCTGACGGAACCGGCTTGGAGCTGGCTTTATTGATTAAAAACTTTGATACGAAAACACCGATCTTGTTCGTGACCGGCTCAGTCTCGATGACCGAGCGACAGGCAATTAAAATCGGCGCGCAAGGTGTCGTGAAAAAGGGAACGCATACTTTTGTCGAGGAATTGAAAAAAAGAGTTACACACTTATTGGAAAAGTGAAATTGTAAACCGCGAAGAAATCAGATTACAGGTTAATTTCCGCACACGGATTAGGTGCGGAAAACAGAGAATCAGCTAGGGTCACATCCGACTTTCAGAGACGGGATAGCGTCCCACCTGATTCGTGCGGGGAATTCTACCGGGCGGCAATTCAGCAAGGCGCACCAAACAACGTCTGGTTTGCGGTGATCAAAAATGAGCCGACTTTTACGGTCGAAGGTGAAGAAATACCGCCGCGCGAACTTTCAGAAGCGGAACGGCTGAACCGCAACCCATTGAATGGGAAGGCAAAATAACCGTGTCGTTCGGTGCATACCGGATTGACCCGACATTTAGGTGGCAGGATCATTACGAGGTTAATAACATGCTTTATAAAAGGAAATGAAAATGGTTTACAACGGAAAACAATAATTTGTTTCAGCGCGTTGTTTTACTGACGTTCACCTGTGACCAGATACCTGCAAAGTTGCGACTGAATAAACGGTTGAATGTCGTAACCGACACTCATACCAAAGTCGAAGTCGCAAATCTTTCAAAGCTAACGCAGTTTTCAGTTGCGCATAATCTCATAACCACAATGAGCGAATAGAGCGTGGTAGATCACACATCACCTGCGTATATAACACAATTCATTCGGAAAGTGATTCGTAAAAATCAAAAAAGAATTCATAGGGTTTGCTGTAATAGCCGTAAAAGCGTTTCCAATTGCAACTAACCCTATGATCCATTTGGCAAAGATGTAACGCCGCATTTAGCTCAGATCAAAATTTGTGTAGCACTCCAGCATATTTTGATAGATTGGTTCTCCGGGGCTAAGTGCTTTTAGTGCTTGTTGCACCCCTTCTTTCAAATTAAAGCCATCGTCACTTCGGACAAGCCACATAAAGATAATCCGGCGCTGTTGCAAATACGATACATTTCCGGGACATTTTGTAGTATCCCATTGTCCCAAATTAAGTGCCTTTATTGATGCCTCATCATTTCGGATTTGTTTTGTCACGGAAAACAAAGTTGATAAGCGGTCATAAGATCTGTCAATCTCCTCTGTTTGTCCGCCTGTCAGCGTTTTTCGGGCATCTGAGGTTCCGACTGGAATTACCTCAGGATAACTTCGTATTTTATTTTGAAATTCCGTACTAAATGCGTTTTTGCCTCGCTTCGACAAATCTCCAAGTCCGATAACGTACGTTCTGCTACCCGTTTCCCAAGAATTGCCTTTCAGTAAAATACCAACACCAATTTCACCGGTTTTTCCTTTTGAATCGGTGACACGTACGGTGTGTGCTTTCTCAAATTCAGGCGGCAAGTCCTCATCCTCTTTGACGACAGGACTTGGTTTGGGCTTTTGCGTAGGAGTATTTACAGTTCCATGCGGCTGTGATTGTGCGAGTGATTTATCATTACGTTGATAGACGTTAATCGTGAAGGTTACGCCACCAAAAATGAGTAAAATAAGTATGACAAGTGGTATTCGTCGCCACGACTTATTTTTCTTTGAGTTTTCATTATCTTTTGAAAGGGGTCTTTTTGTTGCTGTCCCAGAACGATAAGGCTGTGCCGTTTGATGAGCCGTAACTGATCGAGTCATTTCAATTGTTGGCATTGAAGGCTCACCGGAAGGGGGAATAACATTTAAGACATATTGGTTATCAGCATACGGAATAACATCAAATTTGATTTCAGTTCCGCAATTTAAGCAAAACGAATGTTCCCGAGAATGGCTTACACCACAACCCGGACAAAATATATTTTTCATATTTTTTTTCCTACTACATATAGAATGTATGGTTACTTTTTTGATTTAAAGTAAGATTCTAAAGGAGCAATATGCTAGGAAATGCGGAGCGGAAAAGTAAATCCGTTGATTTCAACCTAAGAATCTTTCTCATTTAAGTTATTAACGACTGTAATTACGCTTAATCACAGTATTATCCAAAACGTCTAGAATTATTGTTAGCCGACAATAATTCTATTTGGATGGTCGCTATTATGACATAAAATCTTATTCCAGACAAGAAAAAAGCGTTTGTGCGGCTACACAAACGCTCGGTCGTTAATAAACTCACCAATCGTTACCGATTGACTGAGAAAGATAAACCCTAACCAACGAATTAGTTACGGCATTTTAGCAACTTGTGACAGTTACTAAACTTGTAAAAATAGGGTATATACCCAAACAGACATATTCCCTCATTTTAAAATTGTTTGAAGATTATTGTGGAAGTTTAATGGCGCAGATTTGTTAGATGAGTGCTTATCTATACCGTTTGATATTTTTTAGTGCTACTGCGCGACTAAAACTTACTCATATTTACTATAGCACAACCGCTAAAATTGTAAAGCATTATTTATAGGCTCAAATAATCGCTTTTAAATGACGACCCCCTATTGATTATAAAATGAACTACATACGGAGATAAGGGCATGGCTGTCCGTAAACGTATAATTGCCGAAATAGTAGCGCGAGCGGTCTTGACACGGGAGTCCGACTGCTACAATTCAGAGACCTGTAAGTGCAAGGTCACAGACAAAACGTAGGATTACAACTGGTGCAAAACGAATTCCGTCAACACTCCCAAGAGCAAACAAACCCACAACAGAACAAATTTCCAATCGATTCTTTTCTTCTTTCTTTTCGGCAGTTCGACAAACTTACCGTTGACTCTTATATATAATCCGCTACCCTTCATACTAACTCCTTTCACTTAATTACGGTCTCTCAAAAAGCAGTCGGGAGTCTCTCGGTGTCACAGACCCAAGCACGACTCATTTCGGCATTTATGCCGTTTACCGGACTGGATAGAAAACTCAAAAAGTAATTTAAAAACGTTGGCTTGCAAAGCCAACGGCGAGCGGAGCGAGACGAATGGTATTCCTACGTTCCGGTTCTCTTGCTATTAGCTAAGAACCATCCACGATTTACCGTAAATCGAATTGTCCTTTCCGGCATTATCGGCAACACACACCACTTCAGATCAACACGATCAACAGACGGATTTCCTTTTAACATAAATGGAAATCCGAAGGTACAAATACAAAAATAAACCTTTACAGCTAACCGTGATAATGCCCGTTTACCTTCGACTTTATGGCGAGCTAGAGCGAGCCGGACTGTAAAACGACAAAAGATTTCTTACATTATCCGCAAGCAGATAAGTCATCATTTCAAAAGCCGCGCAACTGCTTGATTCTGTTGATGTTTGATTTGTTGATGGATTATAAGGCTTATAACACTTGTATAACATCAGTTTATAACATCTTGAGAGATAATAATTCGTCTTTTGGAGAATACAGAATTTGACCTAATGGTTGCGTAAGAAGTTGGGTATGATTGGCGATTACAAACTGATTTCCGTGCCGGATTTTTTGCAGGTAGGGGAGTAATAAATTGCCTCGTCTGGTGACTTCTTTCGATTCACCGAGAAAGGAAAAGATGACATTAAATTTACCTTGATGCTGTAGATAGTTGTCGATTTTTTCTTCCAGTATCCGAATCGATTCAGTGCATAAATCGACCTCGAAATAAATGGTTTTGCCGTTAAACTTCATTCCCCGGTCGGCGCGCTTGTTGCCTAGGTAAGGCTCGAAACTCCACGCCTCCATAAATCGGTAAAGGGCGGTGAATAAATCGGCTGACGCGACTTCGTGAGCATACCGCCATTTTGTCTTCTTTTCGGTTTCCGGCAACATAAACCAATCGCCCGAAAAGGTGAACGCTTGCCGTTTAATGTCCTTGTCCTTTTCCATCCGCATCAGCATGTTTCGTGCCGACTGGTACGTTTTCGGATACGCTCTGCCATTTATTACCCGCAGTTCGTTTGTCGGGTACGCCAGTTTGGCGATTTGAACGGCGGTCAGGCGCGGTTCGAGCATGAGAAGTTCGCGTATTTTTTGTCTGCGGTCGAGCATAGCGTTGGTTGTTAAATCGGTTGTTGATTATTTCGTAAATTTGCGGTCTGGTGTAATTCCATTCGTTATTCAGGAAATTCGAGACATCATATTTAATGTCTGGATCAGGGACATCGGGAATTTTAATTCTCTTTGGAGAGTCCTTTCCGACCTTAATGATCGCCTGTTGTTTGGGTAGGTTTTGATTCGCATAGGTCGCCATTGTGTGCGGAATATCGCCGCCATAACCTAAGGCTTTGATCATTTCAAGCCGATCTTGATAGCCCGGAGTATGAAACATGATCTTGATTTTCGTAAGGTTTTTGACGGCATCAAGGATATACTTATCCTCAAATTGGGCGAAATACTGATGTGCAATAGTTACGCGCAAGCCGGATTTACGCTTATATGCCAAAAGATCGGCTAAATTGCGGTTGGCGTATCGTCCGGCTTCATCAACATAGAGATAGTAAACGCCTTTCCAATCGTTTTTGCGAAGTCTATCAAGTGCAAAGATAATTTCGTTGATAACGGTCGTGCCGAGAAGCCGTGAATGAATCGGCTCAAATCCGAGTCCGGCATACAGATTGACTAAAATTACCCAGCCTTCGCTAATCATTTTAGCAAAATCTATTCCGGGGGCTGCAAACATCAAATCCAGTCGAGAATCAAAAAACGGCTCTAATCTACGGGTTGACGAGCCAATATCCTTGTCAAATCGAAAATACGTATCGAAGGATTCCTCAAGTATCAGGCGGTGTCTGTCAAACTCTCCAGAAGCCTCTAAGATTTGCTTTCTTCTGAAGCCCGATCTTTTATACTCCATAAAGTATTTTGCCTCGTGAAGTGTCATTTTGGCGTTATGGAGGACGTTGACAATGGCAGGCAGATATTTCTGAATAACCGGAGTTTCGGCAGCATCTTTCGAGTTGAACAGGATTCTAATGGTGTCCATTACGTTGGCAACGGTCGCTTCCTTGTATTTACTATGGAAGGGCTGAATGCAAGTGATTTTCTCAAGGTGTGGGTCAATCAGGCAGACTTTTTCGTGACCTTGTTCAATGCAGAATTTTAAGATGTTGTAGGCGGTTTCGGCGCGGTCGGTCGGATCGAGCAGACAGACCCCGTTGCCCCGGCGAATATCCTCTCTGATTAAATATTCGATGAATTTGGATTTGCCTTCGCCGGTCGTGCCTAAGATATGGCAGTGGTCAATCCGTTCTTCTTCGGAGATGAATAATTCGCCGTCAATACCGCTTCCTAATGAGCGAAGCGGGTATTTAGAGTGAGTCTGTTTGAACAACAAATCGCGGGTTTCCGGGTGTTTTGTGCGCCTGAAGACATCCTTTTTTATCTGTCCTGTCAGCTCTCTAAAGTAATCTCTTTTGCCGTTCACGGATTTTTTTCCTCCATGTCTGCATTTGCTCAGTGATGCGTTTGATTTCACGTTTCTTATATTCGGAATCCGTCAGTTTTTCCGCTTCTTCGAGTTGCAGTGAAAGCTCGGCTAACTGGGTATTAAGTGTCGAAACTTCATGAAAGGGAAGTAAGAGTTTAATATCTGCCATTGCTATATCAAGTTCAGCCTCGGTTCTGTTGGCAATGAGTTGCAAGTTTTGAAGCTCTTTCTTGTATTCCAAGTCTATCTTTAATTCCGCCGCCGTTTTTCGCAGATCAATTTCTGCTTGGGCGTGCATCATCCGTATTGCAATATAAGTTTCGGTGTCTAATAATTCGCGGTTGGCAGCTTCCGTAATCAGCATTTCATTTCGCAGGCGTGTCATCATCAGTCCGCGTTCATACTGATGCAGGGCGATTTTAGTTTGGCGTTCCTCTTCCTCGACCGAACGATTGGCAATGGTTTTCCGCAGTTCTTCCTGTTTTGCTGCAAATGCCAGACGGTCATCAATTTTCTGCTTGGCAAATTCGTATTCTTTCTGACGGTTTTTATGTCCGGCTATGAAGACATTGATACCGAGTATGAACAGGACAATGGAAATTACCAATACGGCAAAAATGTTCCAGCCTGAATAGTCGTTGACGTTGTAAAACAGCCACATCGAAATCAACAGTAAAACGGTGCCCAGTGCGTAGAATAATATAGTCGAATTAACGGGACTTGTGTTTCTATCAATTTCGTATTCCGCCCGGGACTGTGCCCGCATCGCTTCGACTTCGATAAAATCCGAATATGCTTCGGGGTATTTCAGTTTTATCCGTTTTCCCACTTCAAGATCGGACATATCCCGATAGTCGGGATATTTGGCTTTTGCTTTTCTTCCTAAATCTTCAACGGTTTGCATAATTATCTGATTCCTAATGGATCATTCGGTACGGATTGTTTTTGGTGAGTTGGTAATGGTTCGGTAATTTGAGAGGATGATTTCTTTGCAAGATTTTCTTTGGCTAAGTCTTGCCACGTTTGTTTCCTTCGTATAGTTGGGGGTGAGAGAGGTGCGGATTTGGATGTATGCTTCCATTGGAATCCTTCTACTTCTTCGCCTTTTATGAACACTTTCCAACAATCGGCAATGGTGCCGACGATAGAGAAAAAAAGAGTTAAAATGGCTACCAGTCCGACAGTATTCAGTAGAAAAAGTAATATAGTGTTCGGTTCTTCTTTCGGCTTGCTTGTCAGAAACAATAATAAAAATAAGCTGAGCAGTACCAATATGCTTCCGCCCATTGATAACAAGTTAAATTTAAGAAAATTCCACATCAGCGGCATCTCCCTTTTTTAAGGTATTTTACAAAGTATATAGATTTAAAGTTAAAAAAATGCCAGAAAATTTTTTGGCGTGTTTTACTTTACCTTTTGTTCAATAGTTTTTTACAAAAGATATAGACTTAAATAAGAAATCCATAATTATTTCATCCTTACTCTAAACTGTGCATCGTCTGCGTCTTCTAGCAATGTGAATTGTGCATTTTTAACTATTCTTCGCCAGTTGTCGAAGTCGTTATAAAAACCTAATTACTTCCTGCGTGAAAAGAGATTATTTGCCTGTTCAATTTAATAAAAGCGCATCCGTACTTTTTACACTAAGGGTCTTTTGATTCATTACATATCGTCTAATTTAGCGGAACGCCCCAAATTAGCGGTGGACAGCCTGTTTCGTACTTGAAACAATTTTATTACTAAAATAAATAAGCATAACGATTTGTCCTTGCGAAAGGAGATGCCGATCAAACCCAATTCACTTCCGCTATAAATAATTTTTTGAATATATAAGTGATCTTGAAGAAGCAGGAGACTGCAAAATTTAAACTGCTTGCTTTATGATCCTTCAATAATAGAAATTCGCCTAAAATTACAATGGGTATTCCCGCAATCAATAAATAAGGCGGGGGTGAATTCATAAAAGTATTTGAAAATGATATGTATGTAATGTTAAAAAACTACCAGAAATTACTGCAGATGTTCCAATTGGCAATGTTTAGATTTTTTAATTTTTATTGACTTTTTACATAAAAAGTGTAATTTTCTTCCTAAAGAGGTAGAAAAATATGCAGGATTCCCAGTTAGTTGTAAATCACCAGTTTGATTCTCAAGACATATATAACGAACAGATCGAAGTCTTAACCTACAAAATCATTATTAATCTTGAAGATATAGACGACGATTTAATCAAAATACTGGCACCGGAAAGTCATTGCCTCATCAACAAAAATTTTTCTCGTATTATTGAAAAAAGCCTTGATGGTTCGCGGGTTCATTATGTTGTCGTCAGTAACAATGATAAACCTGTGGCACTAATATATCTTGTTAATAATCAAGCTGACCTCCCCATTTTAAAATACAGTAAAGATAAATCTTTACTGAAAATGAAATACGCGATATGTGGCAACCCGATTATTACTGGAGATTGTGGAATATCTGCTATTGATAAGAGACAACGCGACCAATTACTTCCTCAATTATTGAAGATTCTAAAACAAGCACTTAAAGACCTTGGCATTTCAGGCGTGATTTTAAGAGATATGGACGCACCTGACCAAATTTTTACCGGCAACGGATTTTTCCACATCCCTTCCGAACCAGCAGTCGGAATTGATCAAGTTAACCGCTGGAAGACCTTCTCGGAATATTTGGCGGATATGGAGGGTAAATACAAGAAAAAAATTACAGGAGCAAGAAAAAAGTTAGAAGAACAAGGAATAAAAGTATACGTCGAAAAGGATGTAAGCAGTATAAACGACCGCCTTTATGAATTATATATAAAAGTGGCGCGAAGCGCTCCCCCGACATCAGAGAAATTTTCTCTGCAGACTATTCCAACCTTTTTAACTAATCTTCCTAGAAAATTCAGGACGCGCGAGCTAAATAATGAGTTTTTCAATCTTTTTCGAGACAATTTTGGCAATGAGTTTGACGTTATTACTTTAAGGACATCTGATAAAATTGTTGGCTATACTATAAATTTACACAGCGACAATGTTTACTATTCCCTTTTTAGCGGTATGGAGTATGACAAAAATGTTTCGCTTATCTATCGTACTTTACTTTCAACTAAAATTGAGCGGGCAATTGAACGAGGAGCCAGAGAGATATGTTTTGGTAGAACAGGAATGTTAACTAAATTAGAGTTGGGAGCGCATACTTGGAATTATCAGTGTTACGGCTTTTTCGTTCGTCCACTTTTGACTCCTGTTAATATTTTTTTACGCTCTGTTACAAAAATAATTCCGCCCCTGGAAATGCCTGATCGACATGTCTTTAAATCTGAAAACGATGGAATGAAAAATTGGTACGACACCAACTGGCGTGATTTTTACAATAATCCGAAACTAGTTAAATCGTATGACGCACAATTGAGTGTCCTTAGACTAGTCAAAGGGGGAAGTGCATTTTATAAAAGATGTGTCTCCGCACTTAAACTGACATCAGATAATAAGATAATTGATTTATGTTGTGGCACGGGGAATTTGACCGCCGTTTTAGCGACAACTATTCAGCCGAACGGAGAAGTTTATGGCATCGACTTATCTTCTCAAATGATCGCCCAAGCTAAAACAAAAGGACCAATGCCAAATCTTACTTTTACTATAATGGATGCGTCAAAAACTGACTTTCCAAACGAGTATTTTGATGTTGCGACAATCGTTGCCGCTCTGCATGAAATGCCGCTTAGAAAAGTGGTATCTATTTTGATAGAAGCCCGGCGTATTCTGAAGCCGGGCGGCAGATTACTGATTGGAGAACATTATATTGCTGAAAGTCGAATGGGAAAACTAATTCAGAAGGCTTTATTTAGAATTATTTCTGAAAGAAAGGAAAGACTCACTTTCAAGGAATTGCAGAAAGAAGGCTTACCAAAGATTCTGTCGCAGACGGGATTCCAACTAATGGGGGATCAAATCATGCCGGGACATCTCTTTCAAATAACGACTTGTATTAAACCGAAAAAGTGATAAACGGAAACTAATCGCGTATTTATTAAGTCACAAGCATTTATGCAAAAACTTGTTATAATATGTTTAATAATCCTAATGCCTTCGATAATGAATGCTGGTGTAAATATTATTCATATAGGACATGCATCATTTCAATGGACCACAAGTAGTGGGACAAAAATTTTGATTGATCCTTATGGAAATTCGATATGGACACATTGGTTTGATCAACAATTTCCTGAGATGAATACCGACATTACACTAGTTACACATCCTCATTACGACCACAACGCGATTGATCGAGTAAAAAGCGGTTTAATTTTAGATAAAGAGGGAGTTATAAAGGCATCTGATTACCATATTCGAGGTATTATCGGTCATCACGCTCGATCTGAAAAGTTTGGGAGCAGAAATATAATTTTTGTGCTGGAAATAGACGGTATTCGTTTCTGCCATTGGGGTGATAATGATGCTAATATAGACGACAATCTTTTACACCAATTAGGAAAGATTGATGTTTTACTGCTCCCTGTTGATGAATCTGAGCATTTACTGACTTTGTCAGAAGTAGCGCGGATAATTGATCGGTTATCTCCAAAAGTTGTGATTCCAATGCATTTCTATGAGTCTAAATTAACATCGGACTGCTCGACGCTAATGCCGATAAATAGCTGGTTAAGTCAACAAGCAATTGTGCGACAAATTCCCCCTTCCGGTCTGATATTATCGTCTAATGGTTTGCCAACTAAAAGAGAGGTGTGGGTATTTGAACGATCCTCAATTTCAACCTCGATGCCTGAAAGTCCTTTTAAAAAGTTGCCTTGTTTTATGCAAATTTCAGCAGTGTGGCTAATAAGTTCGGCACTTTTAGTTATTATTATATTATTGGCGGTAGTTAAGCGTCGAAAGGCATATTCTAAAGAATGAAAATATACTTACTGGAATTATATTAGAATTTATATCACAAACATTGGAGTGAGTTCCAAGTCCATTCCTTAGCCAATAGTCGCCTGAAAACTGGATTCGGAACGCTTAAAAATATTTATGAGATGAACTATTAGTCAATAATGAAACAGACGGGTAAAATCGGCAGACATTAGACTGTTCCGATAAACTTTCTTAGAAACTTATTAGACTTTAAAAGAAACCACTTTTTATAAGAACCAAAATATGAAACTTGAAGAAGAAGATAAATCGTTTGAACAAAATAGCATTTTAGAAAACGAGTTCAAAATTATGACTTTGTTTATAGATAATGCTAAAACCTATACGCAACTTGCGGGTGCAGGACTTGCACTTTCCGTTGTGTTTATTCAGCAAGTTTTCGGATTAAAGCCCGGTGTTCCAATGCCGCTGGATAAAACTCTCGTCGCTTCTTGGGCATGTTTTTTATTGTCAATTGGAGCGGGAGTTTATTATCAATATTTAGCGGTAAAATATTTGGAGGTTAAAGCAAAAGTGGATTGTGATCATTTTAGCTGGCCCAAATCCTTAATCGAACATCCGTACCCGGTCTATTTAACTATGATTTTGACTTTTTACGCTGGGGCAGTTCTTTTTACCATTGATGCAATTAAAAGATTGTCATATGTGTGACTTCGCTAGCATTAATAAAATTTCAGATGCTCAAGAGCCCATTTTTTCGCAATACTAATATAAAAAAACATTTAAGTAAATTGAGAATTCGTTATTTTGGACTATTCCGGTGGCTCCGCTGACGGGACATTCACCCGAAAATTAATTGGTCAAAGCACTAACTATCACGAATTGTTTTATGAACAAAGAGTGTTACGCTTTCAGGATGAATAAAGAAACCCGCATTGCGAACTGAGGGGAACCACCCTAGATTAAGTGTTTAAAAAATAAAAAATATCGCAAAATTCTAATTTAATGTTTCATTAATTGTATAAAAAGCCTCTTAATTAATTTGTTGAAGGAGATTTTAATCTTTAGTGCAAAAATATTTATATATAAGATTATAGAGTTAAACGCAAAATATAGATGTGTCAAAATGTGCCCCAAAATGTGCCCCAAAAACTCCGTATAAATAAAGCAACTATGCCGAAGCCTAGTTGCTAAAAATTCATAACTGTTTGATTTCACTTGTATTTAAGCGAAATCTGGTACGCAGAATTTTAATCTGTCACGTTGGAGGTCGCGGGTTCGAGCCCCGTCGGCTCCGCCATTAAGATATAAAAAGCTGTCCGGTTTCGCTACTGACAGCTTTTTTTGTTTAGAATCGAAAAAAAGCCGTTGAGTTTTGAAACTCAACGGCTTTTGCGGTTTTGTAATTATTCCTAACCTTTTCTGAGTTCGGTCAAAACTTGCTTGGCGACGGCTTTGAGAGTATCGAAAACGCCTGTTCCGTCCATTGCGACAGCTTCAAAAACGGGTTCGTTCTTGCGCTGAAGCTCGCCGACGAGATCATCGACGGGAACAACGTTCGGCAGATCGCGTTTATTCAACTGGAGAACATACGGCAAGTCCATCAGATTATAACCCTGTGTTTGCAGGTTTTCTTCCAGATTGTAAAGAGATTCGACATTCGCATCCATTCGTTCTTCCTGGCTGTCGGCGACGAAAACAACGCCGTCAACGCCTTTCAGGATCAACTTGCGCGAAGCATCGTAATAAACCTGTCCGGGAACGGTATAAAGGTGAAAACGGGTTTTGAAGCCGCGAACCGTTCCGAGTTCGAGCGGCATAAAATCGAAAAACAGCGTGCGGTCTGTTTCCGTTGCCAAACTGATCAATTTTCCTTTTGCCTGCGGTGCGGTCGAGTCGTAAATGTATTGAAGATTTGTGGTTTTACCGCACAAACCCGGACCGTAATATACAATTTTGCAATTAATCTCGCGGGACGCATAATTAATGAATGTCATAGCTTTGCTAATTTTATAATATTTTTTGTTTAACTGAAAAGACTATCAATATCTTCGTCGGTAATCTCGGCAAAGAAAGAATTGTTATTCAACCGATGATTTGCCGAATCTTTCGCCACTTCGTCCAAAATGGAAGCGACTTCGTGGCTGGCTTTTTTCGTTCGGAGCTTGACGAGCCCGAGCGTCGAACGTTCGTCAAATACTACCACCAAAAGACTTCTTCCGATAACGCTGATGAAAATGCTTTCGCGTTCGCCTTCGTGAACAACTGCGGGAAAAACATCTTCACCGATCAATTTCGCCATCGAAGTCGTCGCGGCAACGTTGCCGGCGGCTAGGCTGGAAAAACTCGTCGTGTCCATATCGCCGATGTCGCCGTGAAATGCAATCGGCTGACCGTCGCGGTCAACCAAAAACACAACACGCGCCGCACATTCGACACATAAACGCGCCAAGACGCTTTTGATTCTCTGAAACGGTTGTTCGTGTATAATAAAGGGCGCTTCTGCCATTGGATTTTCTCTTTCGGTTTAGTAACTACGCGGTAAGTTTAACGTTTGTGATATTGATTGGCAATTTGTCGGGCGGGTTCTTGCGACAAATCACACTTTTAAATCTAGCATACCGAACACGCAGTCTTCAAGTGTTTTTTGGAGTTTATTTTTTTTTAACGTCAAATATTTTTTAATCTGTGCGGGGAGAAAAAGTGAAAACTCGTCGAACTGACGACAATTTTTGCAAAAATTATCCGCACTTTTGCATATCTGCGAAAATATGCAGTTTTCCGATTTTATTTTTTCTCTTGAATTTTTTAATCTGTAATTTCAACAATTTAGCGAAAATAATAAATTAAAAAACCAATCAAATGAAAATAGTAGTAATCGGTAGCGGTTTCGGCGGATTATCGGCAGCAATTCGTTTGCAGGCACAGGGACACCAGGTAACGATTGTCGAAAAGCGCGACAAACTCGGCGGACGTGCATATGTTTATGAGCAGGACGGTTTCAAGTTTGACGGCGGACCGACGATCATTACCGCACCGTGGCTGATCGACGAGATTTTTACGTTGGCGGGAAAAAAGACGAGTGATTACGTTCATCTCGTCAAGATCGACCCGTTTTACAACATTCGCTGGGAAGACGGCACGGTTTTTCATTACAACGACGACAAGGAAACGCTTTACCAGCAGATCAACAAGATCGACCCGCGCGAAGTTGAAAATTACAAGAAATTTGCGCGCAGTCTGGACGAGATTTACCGTGTCGGGTTTGAACTGATCGACAAACCTTTTACGAAAATTTGGGATATGGTCAAGGTCGTTCCCGAAATGATAAAACTTCGTTCGGATCGTTCGGTTTATAAATTTGCGTCAAAGTTCTTCAAAAACGAAAAAATGCGCGAGGCGTTTTCGTTTCATCCTTTACTGATCGGCGGAAATCCGTTTACTTCGACCTCGATCTACGCGATGATTCACGAATTGGAGCAAAAATTCGGCGTGTGGTTTGCGATGGGCGGAACGGGCGCGTTGGTGAAAGGTTTCGGACAATGTTTTCAGGACATCGGCGGCAAAGTTCTGACGGAAGCCGAAGTTTCCGGGATCGTCATCGACGAGAACACGGGCAGAGCGAAAGGCGTGAAAATAAAGTCGGGCGAATTTGTCGAAGCCGATGCCGTCGTCGCAAATGCCGATGTAGCGCGGACGTATCTCGACCTGATTCCGGCGCAATTCCGCAAAAAATACACGGACGCGAAAGTTAAAAAAATGACTTATTCGATGTCGCTTTTCGTGATCTATTTCGGAACGGATAAAAAATACGAAAATATGGCGCATCACGAAATAATTTTGGGCAATCGCTACAAACCTTTGCTCGATGAAATCTTTGTCGATAAGACTTTAGCCGAAGATTTTTCGCTTTATCTGCACCGCCCGACAGCGACCGATCCGAGCCTTGCGCCCGAAGGCTGTGATTGCTGGTATGTGCTTTCGCCCGTTCCGAATCTGGAAGGAAAAATAGATTGGAAAACGAAAGCCGAGCCGTATAAACAAAAGATTTACGAATATCTCGAAACGCGTTATATGCCCGATCTGCGGAAGCACATCGTTAGCGAAACGCACATCGATCCGCTACATTTTGAAGACACTTTGAACAGTTATCTCGGCAATGCGTTCGGCGTTGAACCGACGCTTTTGCAATCGGCTTGGCTGCGTCCGCACAATTTATCGGAAGACGTTCCGAACCTCTATTTTGTCGGCGCGGGAACGCATCCCGGCGCAGGTCTGCCGGGCGTGATGAGTTCGGGAAAGATAGTCGGAAATATGATCGGCAAAGCCGATTGATTTGGGATTTGGGATTTGGGATTTCGGATTGTTTAGAACATAATTGTTTGAATTGGCGTTTATAATTCGGGAAATCTAAAATCCGAAATCCCAAATCTAAAATCGTATGTGGTATTGGACAAAAGTTTTAACTCTGATTTTGATTGGTGCGGTGCTGGTTTGGGCGGCGTATGAAGTGATTACGTTTCCGAACATCGGCAAACTTCGCACCGAAAATCCGACGACTTCTTCGATGATCGAATATCGTTTGTCGGAAGCGCGGGCAAACGGGCAGGAGCCGAAAAAATATATGATCTGGCAGCCGATCGAGCAGATTTCGCCGAATCTGCAACGCGCCGTTCTCGCGGGCGAAGATGCACGGTTTTTCGAGCACAACGGATTCGATTGGGACGCAATTCAAAAAGCTTGGGACGAAGCCGTGAAAGAAGGCGAAAAGGAAGCGAAAGCCGAAGGCGATTATGACCCGAACGATTGGATTCCGCCGATGCCTTCGTTCAAACGCGGTGCTTCGACCGTCACGCAACAGCTTGCGAAAAATCTATACCTTTCCGAAGACCGCAATTTTCTGCGCAAAGGACGCGAAGCCGCGATTACTTATTTTCTCGAAAGGGAACTGAGCAAAAAACGCATTCTCGAACTTTACCTGAACGTCATCGAATGGGGCGACGGCATCTACGGCGCAGAAGCCGCCGCGCGAACTTATTTCAAAAAATCCGCTTCAAACCTGACTCCGCAAGAAGCCGCATACCTTTCGGCAATGATTCCTTCGCCGCTCAACGTTTTTAATCCGAAAAAGAATCCGAAACGCGTTGTCCGCCGACAAAAGGCGATTTTGCGCGGAATGAATTCCATTCAGTTGAAGTATTAAATTGTTCTGAGTGACCTGTAAAATAACTCTAAATAATCAAAAAAGTCAGAGGTAGAACTCAGCAAAAGTCTGGTTTTTATATCAATGATATTTATAAAGTTGCACTCTCAAAGTTTTCTATTAAATTGAAAAATTTTCAACATTTCTTGCCTTTTCTGTTTTCGTGTGATAAACATTTTGTTCGGAACAAAAAAATAAAAAATCAGATGTCGTTTGTAAATTGTCATTGTTCTTCCAATAAGTGCGGTATGCGCCACTTTCGCAAATTGACAGACTGATTTTCACGGTCAAAATTATTTAGACTATAAAACAAACAATTTCTTTCAAAAGTAAATCTTTTGCTTTCGTGAATCTGAACGGTTGTTTTGCTTTCTGAAAGGTTAAATCTTTTTTTAGCAACTGTCACTATCTTCCAAAAGAACGGAAAGGAGAATTGAATGAAGTATTTCTCTCGTTTTGTAAGTATTCCCAATCTTATAATTATTTTCATTCTGATAGCAGAGTTTGGAACTTTAACTCTTGATGTTTATTCTCAACCCCAAAATGAAATTCTTGCAATTGTAACCGGTCGAAATATAACGAAAGCCGAAGTTGAACTTTTCAGTCCTTCGGAACATTTAGCGTTAGACCAAAAACAACTTTACGCTCTTCGCAAAGTTGCACTAGACAATTTCATTATAAAAATCTTACTTGAAAAAGAAGCAAAACGCAGAAATATTTCAGTAGCCTCGTTGAGGAAGGAATTCACTCGCGGAGTCATTGAAATTCCTGATGAAGCAGTAGAAAAAGAATATCTTAAAAATGCTTTATACTTTGCTTCGATGAGTCCCGACGAGGTAAAAGAAAGACTAAGACTTGATTTAGAAAGCGAAGCCAGAATGCAGCTTTACCTAAAAGCTATCTCAAATTTAAAAGCGAAAGCCAAGATTAGAATTCTCTTGAAGTCGCCACAGTCGGAATCCCAAAATTTCGATAATCTAGAATCTCCATCAAAGGGAGCTAAAAACGCTAAAATAACTATCATTGAATTTTCGGATTTTCATTGTCGATATTGTAAGGAATCTGAAAAAATCATTAAGAAGGTTTTGATGGAATATGGAGAAAATATTAGGTTTATCTATAAACATCTACCTTTACAAATTAATAAACAAGGAATTCTACCTGCAATTGCTTCACATTGTGCAAATTCTCAAGGATATTTTTGGGAATTTCACGACAGCTTATTTAACTCCGACGACTTATCAAGTGATTTTGTGAAAAAAATTGCCCGTGATAAAGGTTTGGATTTATCAAAATTTGATTCTTGCCTTACATCTGAAAATTCCCGTTTTGCTGTGTTGAATGACCTAAAAGAAGCAAAACAGCTTGGTATTACTGCTACGCCGTCATTTATCATCAATGACAGAATTTATGTAGGAAGGCTCGACTTTGATGAATTCAAAGACATAATTGAACGAGAATTATTTACAGGTCGAAAAACAAACTGATGATTGATTTACTAAATAAATTCAATGTGGAAATCACGTAAATTACCATTAAGTTAATAAGAGAATTAACTTAAAAATAAGGAGATTGGAGAAATGAAAAAACAGAAAATCAATTTATTAATGCTAATAACTATTTTATTTGTCTTGGTTTCTTTTGGCTACGCACAAGTTGAGTTGTCAAACAAGACCATCTCTGTTTCTCAACCAAACTCTAATTCAAAATTAGAGGTAGAAAAGAAACTCATTTTGTTAACTTATCGAAAACTTGAGGTTTATAATGCAGTCGCTCAATACCGTGAAGGCAGCAAACTGGAAGATATTTTCGATAAGAAAGGTGGTTTAGTTTTTAGGTTATCTAATTTCAAGAGTGGTAATATCGTAGAAATCCAACAGAAACTCTATAACGAAATGATAAGTGAGCCAAGCGGAGAAATTATTCAATTAACTCGTTCTTTAATACAAAATACTGTAAACGGGAAGCAAAAAGATGAACAAGTTGTTTACAAAGCCGAGTGGATTCACGGTAAGTATGCAAGAGCTTTTGATCGGAATTGGACAATTGGCGATGTTCTTAAAATGGAAACGGCAACATATTATGATGTTGAAAGATACACTTCATTTGATGTAGATGTTGTATTTGAGGGGAAAAATCGTAAATACAAGGCTCTTGCTCTCAATCACGGTTCTACTGATAATCCGAAACTTGAATTTTGGGATACTATTACAGGGATGGGCGGAAATTTAACGCAAGTTTGGAAAGAACAAGTTTTACCATATGGAATAATTAACAAATCCGATAATCAAATTGGAACTATCCATAATAATGAAAAATTTGTTGCCAAAATACGTAGATTTTTAACTTCCAGCGGAAAAGATATTTACGCAGATAATAGAAGCTTTGATTGTCCCAATAATTCTAAAGAATTACGGCAGTGCTGTATTGCTTCTACGCTGGCAGAATTTTGGGAAATAGATGCCTGTAATGCGTGGGAATCGGATGCAAATCTTTCAATAAGTAATCCTAGTATCACTTCAAACCTAGCTGATATTCAATTTTACAGTTCGGATCATCAATATCATCTTGGTGGAGGTTCTCATTTCGGTCGGTCGCGATTTCGACCTCAATGCTCTTATATTGCATCCAATCAGCAACGTTGTTATGTACAGCTTCGTGACCAAGGTCACGGAGATAATGAAACCGACCATGACGATAATCTATTATCCTGTGGGAAAGCGTGCTGAACAAGAACGAGGAAATACCGGATCTCGGAATCAGGATGTTTCTTGTGATTAGTCCGTAGGCTTTGGTTTTAATAGATGTATACTTTCAAATTGTAACGTAAGTGTGAATTTGAGCGTAAGCGGTAGTGGGGTTGGGGCTTCAGCAACGATTACAGGGGGAGAATTATGGAATACTGCAAGAGCCGAAGGGCTTATGTGCAGTGCGCAGACTACAGGTGGCGGTAACTGGGAATGTAATCCGGCGTGTCAGGGAAATGGGCTTGCAGATAAAAAAGACTCATATAGAAACACCTCAAACAGTCTTGATGAATGCTGTATTCTAACCCCGATAATTGTTGACATAGATGGTGATGGTTTTGATTTGACTAATCCTGCAAATGGAGTAATGTTCGATTTTAATGGTGACGGTATTTCGCATCGAATGTCATGGACTTCATTTGGCTCTGATGATGCGTGGCTTGTATTAGACCGTAACAATAACGGAATGATTGATGATGCTTCGGAGTTGTTCGGCAATATGACTCCGCAACCAATTTCACCGGAAAAGAATGGTTTCCTTGCCTTAGCTGAATATGATAAGGCGGAAAATGGTGGCAACGGTGATGGTAAGATAACTAAACTTGATTCAATATTTTCCAGTTTACGGTTGTGGTAAGATGCGAATCACACAGGAATTTCCGAACCTGAAGAACTTTATAAATTGAGGGAGCTGAACGTCAAGGCATTTGAATTGGATTACAAACGTTCTCGTCAAGTAGATGAAAATGGCAATGAATTTAGGTATCGGGCAATAGTTCGAAACACGCAAGACGGGATGGTCGGACGCTGGGCGTGGGATGTTTTTCTAAAATTAGATGAAAATCAATAGTTTTATTTTCATAAAGCTAAATTCAAAAAGTGTGAGCCGAGAATCAACTTACACTTTTTTGCATAATCGGTAAAAAGTTGTGATGCTGTTTGCTTATTTCATTGTTCATTTATTTTTTTCACTGCCGATGGTTATTTCGTCATAGCGAACGATTTTTTCCCATTGCGTGGGTTATTTCCTTATCGCAGACATAAAAAGTAAAAAGAGGAGAAAAAATCTCTCCTCTTTCACTTTTACTACTCTTCTCAAAGCTTACGCACCTTTTCCTTTTGCCGACGTTCCGCCTTTGAGCGACATTTCGTTTAAAATCCATCCTGCGCCGCCGAGTTTTTCGGTGATGAACAGAACGTAGCGAATATCGACGACGATCGTTCTGCCGTAGTTCGGGTCAAAGAAAATATCGTTTCCTAAGCCTTCGTAGTTACCGTCGAAAGCGATTCCGATCTGTTCGCCGCGTGCGTTCAGAACCGGACTCCCCGAATTTCCGCCGATGATGTCGTTGGTCGTCAGGAAGTTGACGGGAACCGTGTCGCCGGCTCCGAATCTGCCGAAATCCTTCGATTTTTGCAGTTCGTGAAGCTGGTCGGGCGCGTCGAACGGGTCAACGTCCGTGTCTTTTTCAAGTACGCCTTTCAAGGTCGTAAACGGGTTGTAATAAACGGCTTCGCGCGGAGCATAGCCTTTGACATTGCCGTAAGTGAAACGCAAAGTCGAGTTTGCATCGGGATACGGCGTGATGTTTCGCATTTCCGCCATTGCTTGCTGATAAGTTACGCGAAGCGCGTCGATATTGTCGCCGAATGCTTTTGTGCGGGCGGCAATGGCGGCTCTTTCGCCTGCCAAACCGACTGCAAAATCAACCAGTTTCGGATATTTCGACTGCAATTGAGCAAATGACATATCGTAAAGCTTGAAGATTTTTTCGGTCGAATCGAAATCGGGATTATCAATGATCGAAGCCGTAAAAGCATCTTCGGCGGCACGGCGTTCTCTTCCTTTAGTGTTGCCGAAGACCATTTCCGCCGTTTTGAATTTTTGATTGTCGGGCAGATCGGAAATCGCTTTCAGGTTGTATTTGATGACTTCGCGTTCGACAATCGGTTCACGCGCCGCCATACTCTGCGTGATCGCGCCGCGTTTGCGGTCATCCAGCTTCTTCCCTTGCTGAACGCTCGTGATCGCGTCAACTACCCACGAAAAGGTCGGTGCCGATGCCGGATTCGGAATCGTGCGCAGGATGCGGTCACGGAGTCCGGTCGCGTAATAAGGATCGGAAAGACGCTTGATGTCTGCGAGAACCGTGCCGTATTTTGTTTTTCTCGCGGGATCGGCATTGATCCAAGTTTCAAGCTGTGCTTCCTGAGCGCGTTTTTGCGAAATGATGTCGGCGCGTTTCATTGCGATCACGCCGCCGTCAAATGCTTTGATCGAATTGTTCAAGCTGAAAATTTCGCCTTGCAGTTTGATGCGTTTTTCTTCATCGTTTTCACCCGCTTTGACGAGTCCTGCTGTCCAGGCTTTCAAATAATCGACGAGGAAAGGGAAATTGGCATTTTGCGAGAATTCGACCGACTGGCTTTCACGGTAACGTGTCGTGCCGCCCGGATAACCGAGAATCATCGTAAAATCGTTGTCCTTAACGCCGTCCAACGAAACCGTTAAATATTTTTTCGGTTTGTAGGGAATGTTGCTTGCCGAATAAGGCGCGGATTTGCCGTCGGGCGCAACATAGGCGCGTAAGAATGTGAAATCGCCTGTGTGACGCGACCATTCAAAGTTGTCGGGGTCGCCGCCGAAAAATCCGATGCTTTGCGGCGGCGCATAAACGACGCGCACGTCCTTGATCTCCATTGTTTCATACAAATAATAGAAAAATCCGCTGTTCAAAGCCTGAATGCGAATGGTCGTGCCTTCGGGAACTTTTGCCTGTTCCGCTTTCTGAAGCGTTTCGATGTTTGCCGTAATCGCTTTTGCCTTTGCTTCACCCGCCAAATTTTCCGTGCCTTTCGTGATCTGAGCCGTGACGTTTTCGACGCGGTTCGTTACGAAAACGCTGTAATCCTTGGCTTCGATCTCGCCTTGCATATTGTTGGCTTTGAAGCCGTCTTTGGCGTAATCCTTGGCGGTCGAAGAGGCAGAAACCAAAGCATCGAAACCGCAGTGGTGATTGGTCAGGATCAAACCGTTCGGCGAAACGAATTCAGCCGAACAGCCGATGCTTAAACGAACGACGGCATCTGAAATATCGACCCCGTTCGGATTGTAGATTTCCTCTGGTTTGATCTTTAAGCCTTTTTTCTTCAAAGGCAAACTGCTGATCTGATCGGGCGTGAACATTCCTTCTTCGGGTGCGGCAATTGCAAACGAAACCGACGACAGCAGAATCGCACACGCTAAAACGGATGTTGTTAAAAATTTGATTTTTAAGCGCATATTAACTTCCTTTTTTTATAGTTTTTAAGTCACAGATATAACTTTAATTAAGATTCTATCTTAATTTGCGTAAAGCACAAAAAAGCGAGTCTTTACAGACTCGCTCAAGGATTGGATGAAAATTTTCGATCTTCCTTAACCTTTTTTTAATTCTGCCGGTTCGGGCGGAAGTAAACGGCGCGGATTGATCGGTTTATCGTTCAAACGCAGTTCGTAATGAAGATGCGGACCGGTCGAACGTCCCGTCGAACCGACTGCACCGAGAATTTGTCCGCGTTGGATGGCATCGCCGATCTGGATTTGAATCGAGGAAAGATGTCCGTAACGCGTCGTCAGACCGTTGCCGTGGTCGATCTCGATCAAATTGCCGTAACCGCCTTGCCAGCCGGCTTTGGTGACAACGCCGTTTGCCGGAGCGAGAACGTTGTCGCCGCGTTCGCCGTCAATATCCAAACCGCCGTGAAATTCGTAAGTTCGACCGCCGAACGGATTGCGCCGGAAACCGAATTCATTGTTGATCTTGCCGAGATGCGCCCACATCGTCGGCACGAAACTCGGATTGCTCGTCGCCTGAATCTGGCGAATCTGGTTTTCCATTGCGGATTCTTCTTCTTCCGTTTCGACTAAAGTCAGCTGAAACGGCGAAGCCGGACCGCCGCTATTGATCGAATAATTAACTGTTCCTGCCGGACGCGAATAATTAATCGATTTTTGTTCGATTGGTTGATTCTGGGGCGTTGATTCGATTGATTGTGCCTTCAGAACGGTTTCTGCCGAAGCAGTTTCGTTTGATTTGGCGTTTACGTTATCAATTTTGGAAACTGCCAAAGCTCCCAAAGAAATAATTCCGATTATAAAAAATATACCTAAAATACTTGAGTGAAAAAGTTTTCTGGAAACTTCCACCCGACGAATATAAATTTTTGATTTTGTAGTATGCGATAAAAGAAAAGTATAAAACTTGTCGTTTTTTTGCATTCCGCTATAAGCTCCTTTAAATGATTTCGCGCCGAAGATAAAACTTTTCGACACACGGAATCACGCAAGTACAGCCGCGAACGACTAAACGCGAATCCTTTATTTCAAAGAGTTTGTTGTTAAAAACAACAAATGCTCCTCTATTTCAGGGGGTAATATTAAAAAATTAGCTTTTAATTTTTGAATATCCGATTGAATTAATAATAAACAAATGCTGTCGGAAAAGGCAAATTGTCCCGAACCTTTCGTCCGACAGCCGAATTAACTTATGCTTCAGAAATCGTTTCCGAAACCTTAACTTTGTGTTTTCTTGCTTTGCTGAAAACTACGGAAGATTACGAAACCGACTCCGACAATGACCACGACAAAAGCTAAGACGATCAACACCTTAAATGCAAATGTCAGAAAGCCTATAAAAGCAATGATCTGTTTCAATAAAGTGATAACCAAAGCCAAGATCGCTAAAATTGTTGCACCGACTCCGGCGGCTTTCATAAAAGTCATAATTTCGTAAACTCCTTAAAATTAAAACGGTCAATTTCGTCAAAGAGCAGTTTTGCTTTATAAAAGCCTTAAAACCGCCTCTTTTCCATAATACTAAATTTTTCAAAAAAATCTATCTGTTTTTCCAGAAACGAACCCGCGTTTGCGATGAATAATCGTCCTGCGCATCGAAATTTTCGCGATTATAATTCGGTTCGCTCAACGCGCTGACAAAGTTCGGAGCGTTTGCCGATTGGTAATTTTGTTCGGTTTCCTTCGATTTGAAAACGTAATCGCGCAACAGATAAATGCCCAGACCGATCAGCAAAACCGGCAAAATTCCGCGAATCAAACCTTTCAGATTAAAAAACGCTTGCAGGAAAAACAGGGAACCGAGAACTGTTAGAACGATTCCCCAAAGCTTCGGATTGCCCGAAAATCGTTTGACCAAAATATCTTCGGCAATATCGGGCGTGATTCCCGAGCGGATCAGCTTGGCGGTTTTCCAAGCATCGACCGCCGCGTAGAGCCACATTCCGAGAACGCCGAACGCAAAAACAGGCACGCCGGTCATAATCGCCATCTGGAAAAGTCCGACCGTCACCGCAAAATGAACCAGAGCCTTTCCGGTTTGCCCGTTGTAAGCCGCGCCCAATCCCGGACAGACGAAAGATAAAACAGTTGCGATAAAAGGCGACGTTTGCGCCTTCACGAACGGAGCGTAAGCGGATTGATTGTGATTTCTCAAAAGTTCTACGCCTGCAACGATGCAGTCCTGGCAGAACGGGAAGCCTTTGATGCGATGATCGCAAGCCGGACACAGGGGTTTTCCGCATCCGTTGCAATTGACGACCGCCGCGTTATGGCTGTGATATGCACAATTCATTACTTATTTTCCTCGTTATTTACAAAAGTTCCCTGAATCGGTTCCTGATTCGGGCGCGGTTCGGCGGAATTATCCTTTCCGCTCCAAACGCTCGTGCTTTGTTTATAAGTTTGTTCGGCTAATTCGATGCTTTTCTGGTAAACGCCGCTCAGTGAACCGTCCGCCGAAACCGTCTGGCTCAAAACAAGAAACGCGAAAAGCAGCATCATTGCGACAGGCGCAAGCTGCGGAATCGGTAAACTGAATCCGCGCAGCCATTCGCCGACCTGCGAAGTCCACGAAGCTTTAACGGCTTTGGCTTCGGTCGTGCCGATGGTCGATTGCAGAATCCTGTCGTGTAAACCTGCGGGAAGCGGTAGTTCTTCGGTTTTGTATGTGTAGCAAGCGGCGATCGAACGCACGACTTCGCCCGGCAAATCGGTGCAACTATCGCACAGAACGGCGTGGCGTTCCCAACGGTGAAAAAGCGTCGCAGGCAGAAATCCGTCTAAATAATCGGTCAAATATTCTTCAAACTCGGCGCAGGACATTGCCGTTTCGGGCATTGTCATCGAGAGAATGCGGGCTTCGAGTTTGGTCATCGGCGTTTTCGGCACGGAAAGTTCGTGGCAAACATCGAGCGCGTCCTTGACTTCATTCAAAAGCGCGTGACAAAGCGGACAGCGCAAAGCGTGCGCGGCAACTGCCTTATGCGTTTGTTTGTCCAGCGTTTTGTCGAGATAATCCGTTAAAAGTTCCTCGAACGCCGAGCAATTGATTAATTTTTCATCGCTGTAATTCATAACAAAAAAAATCCTTTGACCAAATTTCAATCCTTTTCAAATACTTTCCCGACAATGACGTTAATTTTCATCTTATTTGCCTCGATCAGATCGCGACGACTCTCATCCGCCGCAAAATCTTTGCCAATTCGATGCGACCGCGATTGATGCGCGATTTCACCGTTCCTTCAGGAATCTTCAAAACGTCAACGATTTCCTGGTAAGTCATTTCTTCGATGTCGCGCAAGATCACGCAAGTTCGCAAATCTGCCGGAAGCTTGTCAATTCCTTCCTGAACCTGTGCCGCGAGCTCGCGCCGTTCCATTTCCTTATGCGCCGACGTGCCGACCGCCCGCAGATGATAACTGTGGTCGTCAACGTCGTCCGCCATCGTATTCTGCGGATTGCGCTGGCGATGCCGGTAATCGTCGATAATCAGATTTCGCGCCAGCCGCATCAGCCAATTTGAAAGATCGCCCTGCTTGGCATCGTATTGTTCGAGCGTTCGATAAATACGGATGAAAACTTCTTGTGTCAAGTCTTCCGCCGCTTCGATGCTCGACGTAAAGCGATAGGCGAGATTAAAAATGCGCCGCGAATAATTCTGGACGATTTCTTCCCACGCCGCGCCGTCTCCGGCACGCGCCCGACGCACAAGTTCTGCGCCGTTTGTTTCCGCTACTTTAAGTGCTTCCAACGATGTATCTCCACCAAGCAAATGCCTTTTAGCCAAAAGCAACAAAGCTCAAAAACACGCCTTGTCAATGATTGGTTACGAGGCAAAAAAAAGAAAAGTTCCAAAGAAAATAGATAACCCGGATTTATTGTATAAAAATCGATTTTTTTATGCCAACGCGAATGAATCGGCGATTTGCTATGCCATCGTTTACGGAAGGGCGGAACGAGAAAAAGACTAAAGACTGTCCGATGCTTTCAATGCGTTTGCCGAATCGGTCTTAAATAAACGGTTCACATTGAAGAATCTTGCGAACTGTTTAGCGAGTAATGCGAACTATATTTTTCTTTCGTGTATTTTCTTTGATTCGCTAGTCGTTCCTGATCGCCATAATCGATTTCGTCAGTCCGTATTTTTTCTCTTTGACGATTTCCGCATCGGGAAAAAGACGTTTCAAATCGTTTGCGTCGAGCAGGTTAAAGTCGGGTTCGGCTTGTTTGACCCAGAAACGATTGCTCAATTTCAAAACGGGAAGAAACTGTCTGCGCGGCAAATATCCGACGAGCGGAAGCCACGTATGACTTTCGACGGGAAAGTTTTTTGAAGGCGTTTGGACGAAATATTGTTTACCTAATCTGACGATTTCAGCGGCAAAGAGTTTCTGATGTTTCCATGATTCCGCGCTGAATTTCTTGCCGTCTTTCCACGTCCAAACGTCCGATTTTACGACCGTCACGTGTTCGATCACCGACGAACAGTAAACGATGTCGAAGAACTTGTCTGCAAACGGCAATTTTCCCGTTTCATCGATCAAAACGGCGTTGAATCCATAGTTGCGCTTTCCTTCTTCGACGGCGTTTCGGTTGATGTCGGCGATGTAAACGTTGGCGGGGTTATGTGAAGTATCTTGCAGAACATTGAAAATATTCGTGCCGTTTTCCGAACCTAAATCCAAAATTTTCGTGTTTTCATCGATGGAAAAATAGCGGCGAAAGAGTTGCGCCCTTTTTTTTCGGGCTTGGGCGGAAAATTTCCAGACAATTTTGCTGATCGGGTTCATTTAATTAATTCTCAACCAAATATTAACAGCGAAATTCGGTTAATTAAACGGGATGATGTATATTTTAGCGTTACTTTTCTCCGAAGTTGTTGCGGTTTTGCAAAATAATAAGCTAATCTTTTGTCTTTACCGCATATTTAACAGAACTGTAATCTATGCGGTTTTCATATCAAATAATAACGATCGATAAATTTTTATTGGCAAAAACAGGTAGTAATAATTTGCGTAAATACATTAAATTCATACTTTTATTTTTATTTGCCGCCTTTATCTTTTGGTTTTTCGGGCGAAATCTCAATTGGGATGAAGTTTCGCAAAGCTTCAGACAGGCAAATCCCTTTTATCTGGCTCTGGCGACTTTTATAATCTGTCTCGGCTATCTCCTGCGCGCCAAACGGTGGCAGGTTTTGCTCGAACCGATCACGCCGAGTAACTTGCGCGAACTTTTTGCGACGACGACGGTCGGTTTCACAGCAGTATTTCTGATCGGCAGAATGGGCGAGATCGTGCGTCCGATGTGGTTGCCGATGCGCGACAAACGCGTGCGACCTTCGGCGGCGTTGGTGACTTTAGGCGTTGAACGAATTTTCGATCTGGCTTCGATCATTTGTTTTTTTGCGATCAATCTGCTTTTTTATACCGCCCCCGCCGGGCGCGAAGCCGATTTCGGCTACATCAAATTTGTCGGAAATCTGATGCTTGCGGGCGCAATTGCCGGTTTCATCGCCTTGATCGTTTTTCAAAGAATTTCCGCGCCGACCATCAGCTTTTTTGAAAGAATCACGGACAAATCATTTATTCCGGCTAAAATTCGCGCGATCTTTCTCAGTTTGCTCAGACAACTTGCCGCCGCACTCGGCATTTTGCGCGATTGGCGCGAGATTTTGTCCGTCAGTTTCTGGACTTTGACGCTCTGGCTGGCAATCGCTTTGCCGACGTGGTTCGTGCTTTTGGCGTTCGATCTGCCGCTGACTTTTACCGATTCGCTTTTTATTATGGGTTTTGCGGCGTTCAGTTCGGTGATTCCGACACCGGGCGGTGCGGCGGGCGCATTTCATACGGCGACGGCGGCGAGCTTGATATTTTTGAATGTTCCGAAGGAAAAAGCGGCGGCGGCTTCGATCGCGATGCACCTTGTTTATTTTGCGCCCGCGATATTTTTCGGGTTGTATTATTTTCTGCGCGGTGATATTAGTGTTTCTGGCTTCAGACATCTTTTGACCAGCGAAAATGCGGTTGAAGAGATCGAATCCGAAGCACCGAACAGCAGTTCGGAAGCCAAAGACCAAAGAACGAAGATCGAAGGTCAAAAAGAGAAGGTCGATTTTCAAATCGCAAATCGCAAATCTGAAATCGAAAATTTATGAAATGTCCATTTTGCGGATTTTTGGAAGACAAAGTAGTTGATTCACGCGAATCGAAGGAAGGCGATTCGATTCGCCGCCGCCGCGAATGCCTCGAATGCGGACGGCGTTTCACGTCATATGAACGCATCGACGAAATTCCTTATATGGTCGTCAAAAAAGACGGCAAACGCGCCACTTTCGAGCGCAACAAAATTCTTGCCGGATTGCTTCGCGCCTGCGAAAAACGCCCGATTTCCGCCGCGCAACTCGAAGCTATCGTTGACGAAGTGGAAAAAGCCGTACAGGATTCGCCCGACCGCGAACTTTCGACGAACGACATCGGCAAGATCATTATGAAACGTCTGAAAGCCCTGGATAAAGTTTCGTATGTCCGTTTCGCTTCGGTCTATCTGGAGTTTGAAGACGTTTCGGAATTTATGACCGAACTCAAGTATCTCGTCCGTTCGCGCGGCGAAAAAAACAAGAAAACGAAGAAAAAGGAAATCTGAAAAAGCCGAAAAATAGATTTGTTTCCGCGCCGCCGTTTGCCTGATCGGTAAACGGCGGTTTTAATTTGAAGGAAGAAATAGAATTTAGACACACTATTTGCGCCGGTTGAAAAGAAAATTTCCGACCATATCAGAGAGCTTAATTTTTAACTTTTTAACTTTTTAATTTTTACTTCCCTTTTCCTCTTTTGCCCTTTTGTGTGTTTTTACTTAACATATTTAATATGGACGATATAGAAGATTTCTCAGCCAGTTTGAATGACGGCGATGTCGTTGAGCCGATGATGCAGATTCCTTCCGAGCTGCCCGTTTTGCCTCTGCGCGACATTGTTATTTATCCGTTTATGATCGTGCCGCTTTTCGTTTCGCGCGATAAATCGATCAAGGCGGTCGATGAAGCGTTGAGCCAGAATCGGATGATCTTGCTCGTTTCACAAAAAGATGTAGACAAAGAAGACCCCGAAAAAGACGATCTTTATACGGTCGGAACGGTCGCGGTGATTATGCGAATGCTCAAATTGCCCGACGGCAGAATCCGTATTTTGATTCAGGGACTTTCACGCGCCAAAGTCGATACGGTCACGCCTGGAAGCGATTACATCAGAGCCAACGTTTCGCCGATCTCCGAACCGCTCGCGCCGGAAAATTCGCTGGAAGTAGAAGCCCTCGTGCGTAATGTCCGCAGTTCGATGGAACGCGCCGCGAGCCTCGGAAAAAACATTTCGCCCGAAGTTTTGGCGATCATCGCAAATCTCGAAGATGCGGGAAGATTGGCTGATCTGTCGGCTTCAAATCTCGAACTAAAAGTCGAAGACGCGCAGAGCGTTCTGGATATTTACGACCCGATTCAGCGTTTGCGAAAGGTCAACGATCTTTTGAGCAAGGAAATCGACGTTTTGACCGTTCAGCAGGAAATCAACACGCAGGCACGTGCCGACATCGACCGTTCTCAGCGCGAATATTTCTTGCGTCAGCAGTTAAAGGCAATTCAATCGGAACTCGGCGAAGGAAACGAACTTTTTGAAGAGATCGAGCAATATCGCGACAAAATCCTGAAGGCGAAAATGCCCGAAGGCGCGGAGGAGGAATCGCTTCGCCAACTTAAAAAGCTCGAAAGAATGCACCCCGACACGGCTGAAACGGCGACCTTGCGCAATTGGCTCGACATTATGACCGAGCTTCCGTGGTCGAAATCTTCAAAGGATAATCTGAATCTGAAAAAAGCCGAAAAAATTCTCGACGAAGATCATTACGGACTGGAAAGAGTGAAGGAAAGAATCGTCGAAGCTCTTGCCGTCCGCAAATTAATCGAAAAACCGAAAGGCTCGATTTTGTGTTTGGTCGGACCGCCGGGAGTCGGAAAAACCTCGCTCGGACGTTCGATTGCACGCGCCTTGAACCGCAAATTCATTCGTTTGAGTTTGGGCGGTCTGCACGACGAAGCCGAAATTCGCGGACATCGCCGAACGTATGTCGGCGCGATGCCGGGCAGAATCATTCAGGGAATTCAGCAGGCGGGAACGAATAATCCGCTGATGATTCTCGACGAGATCGATAAGGTCGGCGCGGATTTTCGCGGCGACCCGTCGTCGGCACTGCTCGAAGTTCTCGACCCGGAACAAAATTCGTCGTTTCGTGATAATTATCTCGGCGTGACGTTCGATCTTTCAAACGTGATGTTTATGACGACCGCCAACGTTCTGGACACAATCCAGCCCGCTCTGCGCGACCGTATGGAGATTATTCGTCTTTCGGGCTATACGGAAGAGGAAAAGCTCGAAATCTCAAAACGTCATCTCGTTCCGAAGCAGATCGAGGAAAACGGGCTTGAAAAAGACGATGTAAAATTTGACCGCAAAGCGATCGCGAGAATCGTGACCGAATACACACAGGAAGCGGGACTGCGCCAGCTTGAAAGAGAGATCGGCAAGGTTTGCCGCAAAGTTGCACGTCAAAAAGCCGAACTCGAAGAAAACTTTAAGCCGGTCAAGGTGGTTGCCGCCAACATTCCCGATTTTCTGCGTGCACCGAAGATTTTCCGCGAACACGCTTTGAAAAAAGACCAGGTCGGAACTGTCACCGGATTGGCTTGGACGGCGGTCGGCGGCGATATTTTATTTATCGAAGCTCTGCGCACAAAAGGCAAAGGCAAACTGCAATTGACCGGACAACTCGGCGAAGTGATGCAGGAATCGGCACAAGCGGCGTATTCTTACGCGAAAGCCCGTGCCATTGATCTCGGCATCAATCCCGAAGATTTCGACAATTACGACATTCACGTTCACATTCCCGAAGGCGCGATTCCGAAGGACGGACCGAGCGCGGGAATCACGATGGCGACGGCGTTGGTTTCGGTTCTTTCGCAGAAACCCGTCCGCAAAGAACTGGCAATGACGGGCGAAATAACTTTACGCGGCAACGTTTTGCCGATCGGCGGAGTCAAAGAAAAGGTTTTAGCGGCGCGGCGTGCACATATCAAAAAAGTAATTCTTCCCGAACCGAACAAACGCGATCTGGAAGATTTACCTCAGGAAGTTTTGGACGATTTGACATTTATATTTGTAGAAAACGTTCGACAAGTGTTTGCCGAAGCGTTGCTCGAAAACAAGCCGAACACGGAAAAAGTTAAGTCGCGTTCGGCGAAAAAAGGTTAAGGATAAATAGTTGAAAAGAAAGGTTTTTTAGCAGTCAATATTACTAAACTCCAGATTTTACGGAGGTTTTAAGTTTTGACACGGCTTTTCGGCTATGTTAAGTTGAGAAAGGTTTTGCTGTCCTTTTTCAGAACATCAAACAACATAAAGGAACTTTTCCTGATGAGCAGCGTTAGATTTTTTTGACGCTCTATTTAAGTTTTAGGTCGTTTTACGAACATTCGCCCTAACCCTGAAAAAAAACAAGGAGTATAGACGAACTTAATGAAAACAACCGTTTTTAAGGTTTTAAGTTTTACTGCATTTATATTTTTAATTCTGAATTCTTTTGCTTTTGCTCAAATTACGAGTTCAAGCGCAAGCGGAAGAAATAACAGTAAGCCCGATCAAGTTACCGAAGCGGAAGCTCGTATTAGGCAAATTACTGATGACGCGGGCAAATCTTTTAAAGAAGGTTTGCTGAGTTTACAGGACAATCGACGCTCCGTTGCCGCTGAAAAATTCAACAAATCAGTCGAAGTCTTTCTGATGTCGGGCATCAATCTGACCTCGAAGGACAATGTGCGGGCGCGTGATTGCTACAATCAGTTGATCGAAACGATCTACCGCATCGAATTTCCGACCGACGCGCAAGTTCCGCAAATTCGCGGACTTTCCGCAACTTGTTCGTGGAATATCGACAACAAATTGGCTGATGACATCGCGACATTGGTGCGTCCGTCGCTGAACAAACAAAATCCGTCAGCAGGAAACATCGTAACGGCTTCGGCGGTTAACGGGATTCCGTCGGACGAACCGCAGATCGGCTTTAACGAACAAAAATTTGAATCTTCGCCGCTTGACGAGCTTGCAAAACTTGAATTGACCGAAGAAGAAAAAGAAGTTGTCAATACGCCCGAAGGTCAACAGCAATACTACGTAATTCAGACGGCAATCGCCAACAAATCATTCGGTTTTAACTTCCAAATGCACCCGATGGTTCAGCAATTCATTGCTTACTATCGCGGACGCGGACGTGCAACGATGGAAACCGGACTTTATCGTTCGGGTATGTTTATGCGGATGGCGCGCCGAATCTTCAAGGAAGAAGGCGTTCCCGAAAACGTCGCGTGGCTCGGACAAGTCGAAAGTGCGTGGAAACCGACCGCGATGTCCTGGGCGGCGGCTTCAGGACTCTGGCAGTTTATTCCGGGAACGGGCGCACGTTTCGGACTTCGCAAGACGGCTTACGTTGACGAAAGAAACAGTTTTGAAAGTGCAACCCGCGCTTCTGCTCGTTATCTGAAATTCCTCGCAAACCGTTACGGCGGAAACTGGGAATTGGCGATGGGCGCATATAACTGTGGTGAAGGAAACGTCGACCGTGCCATCAAACGCGCCGGAGTTGCAAATTTCTGGGCGGCTTATCCGTATCTGCCGCAGGAAACACGCAATTACGTGCCGAATATTCTGGCAACGATCCTAATCGCAAATAATCCGCAAAGCTACGGTTTCGGACACGTTCGACCCGCGCCGCCGCTGATGTATGACCAAATCCGCATTCCGCCTTCGACCAGCCTGAATCTGATTGCACAGGCTTCAGATACATCGGTTCAATATCTGCGTTACCTGAATCCCGAACTTCGCACGAATATGACTCCGCCCGAGCCGTATATTGTGCGCGTTCCGGCAGGAAAGGCAAACGAAGTTGTCGCACTTTTCAGACGCGCTCCGGCTTCAAAACTCAGCAATTCAAATCTGGCAAATTCCGCCGCCGGCGAAACGTGGCAAACGATCTCGAACCGAACGGGCGTGAGCGTTGCCGATCTGATGGCGGCAAATCCGGGAATGCAGATTCCGCGCGGTAAAGTTTTTGTTCCGCAGGGAAATAAGGTTGCCAGCACAAATTATTCACGTCCGACTTCGCCGACCGCTTCGCCCGTTGCAAACAGCATCAAAGTTGTCAAAGCACAGGCAGGCGACACAGTTGCGAAAGTTGCCCAACGCTACGGCGCAAATGCAACGGAAGTCGCTAAATTCAACGGCTTGCTTCCAACCTCGGTTTTAGGCGCAGGACGCGAAATCAAGATTCCGGCTAAATAGTCAATCCAATGAAAATAATTTACGGACGCAAATTTTTGCGTCCTTTTTTTATTTTAAAGTGAGTTTTCAAAGCTTTTCGGTTACAATTTGCGAAAACTGCAAAAATGAAAATCTGGCTCTCCAAAAACTCCGAAATTCCCGTGCGCGAACAACTCTTGACGCAGATTGCGCTCGGCATCGTCAGCGGCGATCTGCCGATCGGCGAAAAACTTCCGAGCACCCGCGAAATTGCCCGGCGTTTTACAATTCATTCAAACACGGTAAGCGCGGTTTACCGCAAACTTTCAGCCGACGGCTGGCTCGAGTTCAAAAAGGGAAGCGGATTTTATGTCTGCAAAAATCGCACGGACGGTTTTCAGGATAAATTGCATCTCGATAAATTGATCGCTGATTTTATCGGCAATTTATATGATCTGGGCTTTACGGCGCAGGAAATTAAAAAAAGCATTCGTCATAATTTCACAAATCAAACACCCGAAAAAATTATTCTGGTCGAATCCGACGCGGACCTGAGAGAAATCGTTGCGGAAGAAATTCGCGCAAAGCTCAACATAAAAGTTACGGGCATCAATTTTGAAGAATTCAAGAACAAATATCACAGATCAAAAGCAATTTTCGTCGGAATGTATGGCGAAAAAACGAAGATCGAGCAATTTTTGAGAAACGGACAAACAAGCGTTTTCCTTAAGGCTCATTCGGTTCCGTCAGCGATGAGCGGGGAACAAAGACCGTCGGAAAATGAATTGATCGCGGTCGTTTCCGGCTGGAAAAAATTTCTTGTCTGGTCGAAAACCTTCCTGATCGCCGCCCGAATCGAAGCGGAATGTCTGATTTTAAAAGACGCTAAACTGAAAAATTGGCAAAAAGGATTGGAAAACGCCTCGATCATAATCTGTGATTCGTTAACCGCCGCAAAATTGAGATTAAAGGACAATGTGCGAGTTTTCCCGATCGTTTCCGAACAATCTCTGGCTGAACTGCAAGGGAAATGCCTCCGCAAATCGGCTTAAATCAATACATTTTTCCGTGAAAACCACTCCATAAGTTCCAAAAACTCAAAGGCATAAATTTTGCTGTCGATTGAGTTCAAATATTATTTTGGAGTTTTTTTATGCAAGAAAATCAGAATCCCGATGTAAATTCCGTCCAGAACGGCGACGAAACAATTAACCACAGCGAAGCGGATCAGGAGCGAATCAATAACGACATCGAACAGACCGATGAAGATATTCCGCTTCCGCCCGACAGCCGACCTTCTTCGCCCGTTGAAGAACCGCCGGAAAGTGAGAAACCCTCAATCGATGAAGATGATACGGACAGAACGAAACGAATTTTATAAATTTAATCTACCTAGTTGTTCAGAAGTCTTGACAAGATTTTGATTTGTAACTATACTTGTTACAGTTATGGCGGCAAATAGTCAATTTTCAATAGCAGTACACGTTTTGGCAATGGTCGCAGGTAAGTCCGACGAACGCGTGAAGTCAGAATATTTGGCGAAAAGCGTCAATACTAACCCGGTCGTCATCAGGCGTTTGTTGTGTAGTTTGCAGGAAGCAAAACTGGTCGTTTCGCACGTCGGTGCTTGCGGCGGCACGGCTCTGGCGCGAAAACCCGAAGAGATAAAACTTTCCGAGGTTTATAAGGCAGTCAGTCGCGGTGAGGTTTTTGCCTTGCATCCGAACAAACCGAACGAAGATTGTCCCGTCGGAAAAAACATCGAGGCGATTCTTTGCGGTTTGCAGAAGGAAATTGACAAAACCATCGAATGCAAGCTCGGCGAATATACTTTGCGCGACGTGATCGAAATGGTGGCACATCCGGCATAGCAATTTTTTTTGAGTTTATTTGTATCAAAATAAGTTACAGAATTATTAAATCGAGAGGAAAAATTAATGAGTGATAACGGAATCAAAAGTGAAAATATTTTAGAGAAACTGAATTGGCGTTATGCGACCAAAAGCTACGACCCGGCGAAAAAGATTTCTGACAGTGATTGGGCAACTTTGGAAGAATCTTTGGTTCTCGCGCCGTCGAGCTTCGGACTTCAGCCGTATAAATATATTGTCGTGACCGACCCGGAAACAAGGGAAAAACTGAAACCGGCGGCGTGGGGACAACCGCAGATTACGGATGCTTCGCACCTTGTCGTGTTTGCGTATAAGAAAACCTTGACCGATGCGGACATCGAACATTATGTCGATAGAATCGTCGAAGTTCGCGGCGGTTCGCGCGAAGATTTGGCGGATTATGAAAACGTGATGAAAAGTTCGGCGCAAAAAGCGGTTGACGGCGGATATATCGAAGTTTGGAATTCGCGTCAGGCTTATATCGCACTCGGCTTTTTGCTCCAAACGGCGGCACTGTTAGGCATCGACGCAACGCCGATGGAAGGTTTCGATCCGGCACAGTTTAACGAAATTTTAGGTTTGACGGATTATTCGGCGGTTGCGGTTGCGGCTTTGGGTTACAGGAACGCGGAAGGCGATTGGCTGGCAAATCTGCCGAAAGTTCGTTTCCCGAAGGAAGAATTAATCGTCAGAGTCTGATTTTAATAGTTTTACGGGAACGGGAAGGTGTAAAATGAAACCACAGATTTTTAATAATTGTGAAAAATGTCAGAGCGCGATCGAATCGCCGCTGTTCGGAAGAATCACTTTTACTTTCATGGGCGTTTATCTGTGGTTTCTTCAATTCAGCAATTATTTATTAAAATTGGTTCAGTAGTTTTTCAAATCAATCGCAGGAGTCAAAAAAAGAATAATGAATGAATTTTTAAACAGTTGGTCGCCGCGCATTTTGAGCGTTTTGCGCTTTATTTCGGGATTTTTGATGCTGTGGCACGGAACCCAGAAACTTTTCAATTATCCGCCGAAAGACGGTTTTACGGCGGCGGCAGGTTTGATGCTGGTTGCCGGAATTCTGGAATTTGCGGGCGGCATTTTGCTGGCGGTCGGATTATTTACGCGCTGGACGGCTTTTGTTATGAGCGGTTTGATGGCGGTTGCGTATTTTATGGCGCACGCTTCCGGCGGATTTTTACCGATCGTAAATAAAGGCGAACTCGCGGTGCTGTATTGTTTCGTTTATTTCTATCTCTTTTTTGCCGGCGGCGGTGTTTGGAGTTTGGACAATCTGTTGCAGAAAAAAAACTGAGATAGTTTTGAATTATTTTATCAACGAATAAAACCCGCCCGAATCGGGCGGCTGAATGTCGTTTTGTGTTAAAGATATGAAAGATTATATTGAAAATTCAATGACTTATGCCGAATATATCAAGCTGATCGATGATCTCCTGCTTGACGGCAAAACGACCGGACCCGTTCAGTCCGAGGCGATGTTCAATTACGGAAAGTTGAATCGTCAGCGCATTCATCGGCTTGAAAAAACAGTGAAATTGACCGATTCGATCATTGAAAAAGCGCGAAATGTCGATCGTAAAATGATCTGGCTGATAATCACCGAAGGTTGGTGCGGCGATGCGGCGCAAAATATTCCGACAATCGAAAAAATCGCGGCGGAAAGCGAAAACATCGAAACGCGCTACGTTCTGCGCGATGAAAATCTCGAGCTGATGGACGCATATCTGACGAACGGCGGACGTTCGATCCCGAAGCTGATCGCGCTCGATGCCGAAACGCTCGAAGAATTGGGAAACTGGGGACCGCGACCGCAAGCGGCGATGGATTTATTCCACGAGATGAAAAGCCGCGGTCTGGAAAAGCCTTTGATGATGGAAAATATTCAGCGTTGGTATCTGGCGGACAAGGAAAAATCGTTGCAGGCTGAGTTTGAAATTTTACTGGAAAACTGGACAAAAAAGAAAGAGCAAAGGGCAGTCAATTAATAATATCAGGAAAAATTTAGGAGAATATTTGAATGAACAAACTGGCTCTCGGAGCTTTATCTTTATCTTTATTTTTAGCGGCGTGCGAAGACCCGGCGGCAAATAAAACGAAAGCCGTCACGTCAAATTCGGCAACATCCAATTCGGCTTCCACGACGCAAACGGCAAATGCGAGCACGCCGACCGCAAAACCGGCGGCGAAAGGCGATGCTTTGCCTTTAACGGCGGAAAATTCAAAGGTTGAATTTACGGGTTCAAAAGTGACGGGCAAACACGACGGCGGATTTAAGGCATTTACGGGAACGATCGATCTCGTCAACGCGAAACCCGAAGAAAGCAGTGTTTCGGTTGACATCGATATGAATTCGACTTTTGCGGACGATGAAAAATTGACCGGGCATTTGAAATCGCCCGACTTTTTCGACGTTGAAAAATTCCCGAAAGCGAATTTCACCTCGACAAAAATCGTCGCGGATTCGGCAAAAGGCGCGGGAAATTATACGGTGACGGGCGATTTTGATCTGCACGGACAGAAAAAATCTATCACGTTTCCGGCGAAAATCACCGTGACGGATGCGGACGTGGCGGTTGAAAGCGAATTTTCGATCAATCGCAAAGATTTCGGCATCGTTTACGCCGGAAAAGCCGACGATCTGATTCGTGATGATGTCGTCATCAGACTGAATTTGAAAAGTCCGCGTAAAAAATAATTGAATTGTCGGCGGAAAATCCGAAGAAAGCAAAATCTTTCTGTCTTCAATTTTGCGGCTTTCGAGTTTTCCGCTGACATGCGAATCAATGAAAGACTTAAGAAATCTTGAAAAACAGGAAATAAAAATGCCTGTTTTTTTCATCGGACACGGAAACCCGATGAACGGAATTATTGAAAACGATTACACACGCGGTTGGAAAAAAGCGATTGAAAAAACGCCGAAACCGAGCGCGATCATCGTTGTATCGGCGCATTGGGAAACTCGCGGAACGCAGATTACCGCAATGAAAACGCCGCGCACGATCTACGATTTTTACGGATTTCCGCCCGAACTTTTTGCGGCGAGATACGACGTTCCGGGAAATCCCAAGCTGGCAAAAGAAGTTGCCGAAACCTTGAAAGATGAGGTGATTTCACTCGACGAAAAATGGGGTTTGGATCACGGAAGCTGGACGATTCTGAAACATCTTTACCCTGATGCTGACGTTCCCGTTTTACAGTTGAGTTTGGATTACGGCAAATCCGCGAAAGAGCATTACCAACTGGCAAAGGAATTAAAATTTTTGCGCGAAAGAGGCGTTTTGATAATCGGGAGCGGAAATATGGTTCACAATCTGCGAATGGTCAATTTTCAAAGTTCAAAAGTTTACGATTGGGCGGCTTCCGCAAATAATAAATTTAAAAAGTTGATTTTATCGGGCGAACACGACAAACTAATTAAATATGAAAGTTTAGGAAACGATGCGGCTTTAGCCGTTCCGAGTGCGGAACATTATTTGCCGTTGCTTTACGTTTTGGCTTTAGTGGACGAAAACGAAACAGTCGAGATTTTTAACGATGCGATCGATCTGGCTTCAATTTCGATGACATCGGTGAAAATTAGTTGAAAATTTTGCCCACGAAACACACGAAAAGAACGAAATAAAAACAAAATGATTCTTTCTTTTTTTCGTTGTTTTCGTGTATTTCGTGGGCAGTAAAAAATATGAAAATATACGAAATTAACGAATTTGGGATTGAAAATCTGACACTGACGAACCGCGAAACACCCGAACCGAAGGAAATGGAAGTCGTCGTGAAATTTCACGCGGCATCACTGAATTACCGTGATCTGATGATGGTAAACGGTTGGTATAATCCGAATCTGAAACGTCCGCGCGTGCCGCTTTCGGACGGCGCGGGCGAAGTCGTTTCGGTCGGAAGCGCAGTCACGAAATGGAAGGTCGGCGACCGCGTCACGCCGATCTTTATGCAAGGCTGGATCGACGGCGCAATCGATTTTCAAAAAGCGCGAACCGCACTCGGCGGCGATGTTGACGGCGTTTTGCGGGAGTTTGGTGCCTTTGACGAAAACGGTCTGGTTTGTATTCCCGAACATCTTTCATACGAGGAAGCGGCAACTTTGCCGTGTGCGGCGGTGACGGCTTACCACGCGCTTTTCTGTTCGGACGGTCTGAAACCCGACGACACGGTTTTGCTTCAGGGCACGGGCGGCGTTTCGATCTTCGCGCTCCAGTTCGCTTCGCATTTCGGCGCAAAAACGATTATTACTTCATCGAGCGACGAAAAGCTTGAACGTGCAAAGGAACTCGGTGCGGATGAGTTTATCAATTACAAAGAACGCGAGGATTGGGACAAAGCCGTTTCGGAATTGACCGAAAAACGCGGTGTCGATCACATCGTCGAAGTCGGCGGCGCGGGAACGATGGCGAAATCGATCAATGCCGTGAAAATGGGCGGACATATCGCCGTGATCGGTGTTTTATCGCAGGGCGACGGGGTTAATCCCGTTTCGATTTTGCAGAAATCGATCAAAATGCAAGGAATTTTTGTCGGTTCGCGGCAGATGTTTGAAGATATGAATCGGTTGATTTCGCAAAATCACATCAAACCCGTAATCGATAAAACCTTTGATTTTTCCGAAATTCAGGACGCTTTGAAATATATGCAAAGCGGATCGCATTTCGGTAAGATCGTTATCAAATATTAATTGAAATTAAAAATAAGAAAAGGGGAAGTTTATGAGTAAAGCAATCGAATACAGTAATTGGGAAGATTTTTTAGAAGAATTTTCAGAAAGAAACCGTGACCGCCGTGCGCGTTTCCACATTTTCAGAAACGGCGAAATGAATGAAGAAGAACAGGAAGGACATTTTCAAAAAGCTTCGGTCGAAAAAAACGACAACGTTTCAAATGTTGTTATCACACGTAGTTATCTCGACGGTGAAGAGGAAAAAACGATGACCGACACGCTCGAAAACATTCGCGGAATTGCCGTTCAATATGAAAAAGACAAGAGCGAAAACATTCTCGAACTGACCAACAGCCAGAATCACTTATACAGCTTGCGGTTTGAATCGAAAATAGACGGAGTTTCGTAAAAGGCGTTCGCGGCGAAAAATTTTAGACTATGATTGACGAAAAAATACAGGCTTATGCCGAACAGCATACATCGGCGGAAAGCGATCTGCTGACCGAACTTTTGGAGAAAACTTACAGCACACGCGCCGATAAATCGATGCTTTCGGGATTTTATCAAGGTCGTTTGCTGGCGATGTTCAGCAAAATGCTGCAACCGAAACGCATTTTGGAGATCGGGACTTATATGGGCTATTCCGCGCTTTGTCTGGCGGAAGGCTTGAGCGAGGACGGCAAGATCATCACGCTCGACATTCAGCCCGAAACAAACGCGATCGCCAAGGAATTCTGGGCGCGGACTCCGGTTTTCAGCAAGATCGAAAGTTATCTGGGCGAAGCGGCGCAGATAATTTCCGGCTTATACGAAACGTTCGATCTGGTTTTTATCGATGCCGACAAACCGAATTACACCAATTATTACGATATGATCTTTCCGAAAATGAGAATCGGCGGAATCATTATGGCGGACAATGTTTTGTGGAGCGGACAGGTTTTAGATACGGAAACATATAACGACGAAAGTACCCTCGCACTGAACGAATTCAATAAAAAAATTCAGGCGGACGAACGCGTGAGCAATATTCTTTTCGCAGTTCGCGACGGGTTGATGATAGCGAGAAAGGAGCACGATTAATGGCGAAAACGGAACTTAAAACCAAAAAAACGGAAGTGAGCGTTGAGGATTTTTTGAATTCGATCGAAGACGAAAAAGTTCTTGCCGATTGTCTGAAAATCTCGTCAATAATGGAGAAAGCGACGGGCGCAAAGCCGAAAATGTGGGGATCGAACATCGTCGGTTTCGGCAAAAGACTCCTGAAATACGAATCGGGGCGAGAACTCGATTGGATGGAAATCGCTTTTTCGCCGCGTAAACAGAACATTACGCTTTACCTGACGGACGACAACGAACGAAATCGCGAATTATTGGATAAACTCGGCAAACACAAAACCGGGAAGGGCTGTTTGTATATCAAGAAGTTAAGCGATGTTGACGAATCCGTTTTAGAAAAACTTATCGTGAAATCGGTCGAAGACTTAAAAAAAGTCTGAGCGGAAGCAAAAATTAAATAGAGGAAACTAATTTATGGCAAATGAAATATATGAAATTCCCGTTAAAACGATTGACGGCGAAGAAACGAATCTGGAAGCATACAAAAACAAAGTATTGCTCGTCGTCAATGTTGCGTCGAAATGCGGTTTGACCCCGCAATATGAAGGTTTGCAGAAACTTTACAGCGAATATCACGACCAGGGTTTTGAAGTTTTGGGCTTTCCCGCCAACAATTTTATGGGACAGGAACCCGGCACGGAAGAAGAAATCAAAGATTTTTGCGACACGAATTACAACGTCAAATTTCCGCTCTTCTCAAAAATTTCAGTCAAAGGCGGCGATCAGCACGCGCTTTATCATTATTTAACCGAAACTAAACCTGAAACCGACGTAAATGACGGCAATCTGGAAGAAAGATTGAAAGGTTTCGGTTCGTCGCGTTCAACGCCGAGCGAGGTTTTATGGAATTTTGAGAAGTTTCTGGTCGGAAAGAACGGCGAGATCGTCGCTAGATTTGCGCCCGATGTGACGGCGGAAGATTCGCGTTTGAAAGAAAAAGTCGAAGCCGAACTTCAGAAATAACGAAAAATTGAAAACGGAAAACGGAAAATGCCGGAAACGAAAAATTCCTGTTTTTCCGCTTTCCGTTTTTGTTTGAATGATTATGGCGAAATTTTTTGACAAGATCGACAGCAAAATTCGTAAGTTTATCGGCGAACAGAAAATGTTTTTTACGGCGAGCGCACCTGCAAACGGCAGAATAAATCTTTCGCCGAAAGGTATTGATACGTTTCGCGTTTTGGATGAAAAGACGGTTTGCTATCTCGACCTGACGGGAAGCGGCAACGAAACGGCGGCACATATCGGCGAAAACGGGCGGCTGACGATAATGATGTGCAGTTTTTCGGGCGCACCGCTCATTCTGCGGCTTTACGGAAAAGGCGAGATTGTTCATCAAAACTCGGAAAAATGGGACGATCTGGCGAAAAATTTCGATGATTATGCGGGAATGCGTCAGATCATCGTGCTTCACGTCGAATCTTTGCAAACGTCTTGCGGTTTCGGAATTCCCGTTTACGAATACAAGGAAGATCGGACGACTTTGCTCGATTGGGCGGAAAATAAAGGCGAAGACGGGATTGAAAAATATTGGCGTGAGAAAAACGTAACTAGTATCGACGGGCTTCCGACAGGAATTTTTGATTAAAAGATGAGTGAAAACACGGATATAAAATACGGATTGATTCCGTTGGAAATCTGGAAAACCGAAAAGCCTTTGGACGTTTTCCGGAAAATGGTCGGACGCGAGCTTCCCGCGCCGCCGATCGGCGAGCATTTCGATTTTCTGTTAAATGAGATCGAAAACGGACGCGCTGTTTTTGAAGGAAAGGCAAAGCCGAACTTTTACAATCCGCTCGGCACAATTCACGGCGGTTTTATCACGACTTTGCTCGATTCGGCGATGGCGTGCGCGATTCATTCAACACTCGAAGCGGGAAAAGGTTCGACGAGCATCGAGATAAAAGTAAATTTCGTGCGCCCGATCTTTGAAAAAACGGGAATTTTAAGAGCCGTCGGCGAAGTCGTTAACGTCGGAAGACAGATCGCTTCGGCGGAAGGCAAACTTTTGGACAAAGACGGCAAGCTTTATGCACACGGCACGACGACCTGTTTTATTTTTGATTTGTAAAGTTAAGTAAAAATTATGGAAAAGAGAAAATTCGGCAAAACGGATATGGAATTTTCGGTGCTCGGCTTCGGCGGCGCGGAAATCGGTTGGGACGGCAAAGATGAGCAAATCGTTGAAGAATTGCTAAATTCCGCGCTCGATGCGGGCTTGAACGTGATCGACACGGCGGCGGCTTATAAAACTTCGGAAATGTTGATCGGCAAAGCCGTCGGACGCAGACGAAAAGAATTTTATTTACTGACGAAATGCGGCGCGCTCGATGCTTTTACGCGCGAAGACTGGTCGAAAAAAGGAATTTTGGAAACGATCGAAAACAGTCTGCGAAATTTGAAAACGGATCATCTCGACATCGCACAACTGCACAGTTGCTCGGCGGAAATTCTGCGTCAGGGCGATTGCATCGAAGGCTTGCAACGCGCGCAGGAAAAAGGCTACACGCGGTTCATCGGCTATTCGGGCGATAACGACGATGCAAAATACGCGATCGAATTAGACGTTTTCGACAGTCTGCAAACTTCCGTTTCGCTCGCCGACCAGTCGCCGATCGACGGCGTTATCAAATTTGCGAAAGAAAAGGATTTGGGCGTTATCGCCAAACGCCCGATTGCCAATGCCGTCTGGCGCAACAAAGAATTGCCGCCCGATTCGTATCATCACGAATACTGGCATCGCATCCAAAAATTGAAATACGGATTTCTCGAAAAATCGATGGAAGAAGCGACCGCGACGGCTTTAAGATTCACGCTTTCGATCGACGGCATCGACACGATGATCGTCGGCACGACCAAGCCGAACCGCTGGCAGGAAAACGCGGGATATGTCGCCGAAGGCAAACTTTCGGCGGAAGAATTTGAAGGGATTCGTGAAAGATGGAACGAAGTCGCGGGCAAAGACTGGAAGCAGATGACGTAGGAAAATTAACCGCAGATTTACGCGGATGAACACAGATGATTTTTTGATTTTTTATGAGTGAAGACGAACCTAATAAAATTAGTGAAACAATTATCGGCTGTTCATATGCGGTTGGAAACACGCTTGGAAACGGTTTTTTAGAAAAAGTTTATGAAAACGCGTTGGCTTTTGAATTGATCGAAAAGAATTTGGATGTAAAACAGCAGCATCCGATAAGTGTTTACTATAAAAATCGCGTGGTCGGTGAATATATTGCTGATTTATTGGTTGAAAATAAAGTTATAGTCGAATTGAAAGCGGTCAAAGGAATTGACGAAATATATCTGGCGCAATGCTTGAATTATTTGAAGGCGACGAATTTGCCTTTGTGTTTGCTGATAAATTTCGGCAAACCGCGTGTTGAGGTGAAAAGAGTTTTTCAGTCGGTAAATTTGAGAAATATTTTTAAGGTAAATTAAACGCAGATTTGCACAGATAGACGCAAATTAAAAAGATAATTTAAAAAATCTGCGTTTATCTGTGTCTATCTGCGGTTAATTGAAATGAAAAGGGAAGTTAATGGACAGTAAATTATTTGAAAAATACAAAATTCGCAGTGTCGAATTTCGCAACCGCATCTGGGTTTCGCCGATGTGCCAATATTCGAGCGAAGACGGAATGCCGACGGATTGGCATCTGGTTCATCTCGGAAGCCGTGCGGTGGGCGGTGCGGGATTGATAATTCAGGAAGCGACCGCCGTTTCGCCCGAAGGCAGGATTTCGCCGTCGGACGCGGGAATTTGGTCGGACGCACACGCCGGAGCTTACAAGAAAATCACGAAATTCATTAAAGAAAACGGCGCGGTTGCGGGAATTCAACTCGCCCATGCCGGACGCAAGGCTTCGACGGCTGAACCTTGGCACGGCGGGAAAAAAGTTGAAGAAAACAACGGCGGTTGGGAAACGGTTGCGCCCTCGGCAATCGCTTTTGCGGACGATTATCCGATACCGCGCGAAATGACAAAAACAGACATCGAAAAAGTCGAAAACGATTTTGTTGCGGCGGCAAACCGGGCGGTTGAAGCGGGTTTTGAAGTCATCGAGATTCACGCCGCACACGGTTATCTTTTTCACGAATTTCTTTCGCCGATCTCGAATAAACGAACGGATGAATACGGCGGAAGTTTGGAAAATCGGATGCGTTTACTGCTCGATGTTTCAAAGAAAGTTCGCGAAATTGTTCCCGAAAGTCTGCCTGTTTTCGTGAGAATTTCGGCGACGGATTGGACGGAAAACGGTTGGGATTTGGAACAGTCAATTGAACTCTGCAAAGAATTAAAGAAAATCGGAATCGATCTGATCGACGTTTCGACGGGCGGCAATGTTTTGGAGGTGGAAATTCCCGTTGCGCCGAATTATCAGGTTTCGTTCGCGGCGGAAATTCGGAAACAAGCGGGCATCGCAACAGGTGCGGTCGGAATGATTACGGAAGCAAAGCAAGCCGAAGAAATTTTGCAAAATACACAAGCCGACGCGGTTCTGATCGCCCGCGAATTTTTGCGCGATCCTTATTTCCCGTTCACGGCGGCGAAGGAACTGGGCGAAAATTTGCGCTATGTGCCGAAACAATACGGACGCGCGATAGATTTGCGGAAAGCGAAATCGGTTTAATAAGAGTAGCCTCGGACAACCGCGAAAAAGTCACGAAATGTTAAATGATTTAGTGGCTGGATCGTTGAAATTTCACGAAGTTTTGAAATGGAATCTAAAGAAAAAATTATATTGCTGTTGCTGACGATCTTAAATTTCACGCACATTCTCGATTTTATGATTATGATGCCGCTCGGAAATTATCTGATGCCGTATTTTGACATCAGCTCACAGCAATTTTCGATGCTCGTTGCGGCATACACTTTCAGCGCAGGATTTTCGGGATTTGCGGCTGCGTTTTTTGTGGACAATTTCGACCGAAAAAAGGTTCTGCTTTTTGCTTACGCGGGATTTTTGCTCGGAACGCTTTGCTGTGCGATTTCGCCTCGATACGAAATTTTACTCATATCGAGAATCGTCGCGGGACTTTTCGGCGGTTTGATCGGCGCACAGGTTTTGTCGATCGTCGCCGACATCGTGCCGTATATAAGACGTGCGGCGGCGATGGGAATGATTATGGCGGCATTTTCGGCGGCTTCGGTTTTCGGCGTTCCGTTCGGACTTTATATCGCCAATCTTTTCAACTGGCACGCGCCGTTCTTCTTTGTCGTCATTCTGGGCGTTTTGCTCGTTCCGTTCTTGCTTAAACTTCTGCCGCAGATGAACGCGCATCTGCTCGTCGAAAATCGTCAAAAAGTAAATCCTTTGCAATTGCTCGGCGACGTTTTTCGCAGTCCGGGACAATTGTATGCACTTGCGTTGACAGCGTTTTTGATGATGGGACATTTTATGATAATTCCTTTCATCAATCCGTTTATGGAATTCAATATGGGGTTTTCCAAGACGCAAACGCCGCTTGTTTATATGGTCGGCGGCGCGCTGACGATGGTTACTTCGCCGCTCATCGGACGGCTTGCCGACCGCATCGGAAAATATATCTTGTTTGTTTTGATGGCTTTGACGAGTTTGCCGCTGATCGCGTTGATCACGAATCTGCCGGCGATACCGTTTTATTTCGTGCTTTGCATCACGGGTGCGTGGTTCGTCATTTCGACGGGCAGAATAATTCCCGCGCAGGCGATGGTCAGCAACGTCGTGCCGACCGAAAGACGCGGAAGTTTTATGAGTTTTAACTCGTCCGTCCAACAGTTATTCGTTGGAATGGCTTCGGTTCTGGCAGGTTTGATCGTCGTCAAGTTGCCCGACAACAGAATCGAAAACTACGAGAAAACCGGTTATCTCAGTATCGTAATCATTCTGTTCAGTATTTTTATCGCAACGATGCTGAACAAAAAATTGAAGGAAAAGGAAAACGAAACCGTGATTGCAAATGAGGAAGAGTTAGCGGTTTTGGGGTAAAAATAATTAAAGAGGAATTATGAGCAGTATTACAAAAATTCCGTTTTCGGTTTTGGATTTGTCGCCTGTTTTTGAAGGCGAAACGGTGAACGATGCGTTTCAGAGAACTTTGAATCTGGCGCAGACGGTCGAGAAATTGGGTTATCACAGATTTTGGCTCGCCGAGCATCACAATATGCCCGGAATTGCGAGCGCGGCGACTTCGGTCGTGATCGGATTTGTGGCGGGAAATACGGAGAAAATCCGCGTCGGTTCGGGCGGAATTATGTTGTCGAATCACGCGCCGATCGTGATCGCCGAGCAATTCGGAACGCTCGAAAGTCTTTATCCGAATCGGATCGATCTCGGACTCGGACGTGCGCCCGGAACGGATCGTCCCGCAACTTTGGCTTTGCGCCGAAATCTAATGAACGACGGCGAGGAGTTTCCCGAACAACTTGAAGAATTAAGGTTTTTCTTTCGTGAAAAGGTCGAAAATCAAAAGGTTCAAGCCGTTCCGGGCGCGGGGTTGAACGTTCCAATCTGGCTTTTGAGTTCGAGCGGTTTTTCGGCGCATCTCGCGGGAGTTTTAGGATTGCCGTTCGCGTTCGCGGCGCATTTTTCCCCCGAATATACTTTGCCGTCGCTCAAGCTTTACCGGCAGACCTTTCAGCCTTCGGAAAATTTGCAAAAGCCTTATGCGATGGTCGCTCTGAACATTGTCGCGGCGGAAACTGATGAAGAAGCCGAATTTTTAGCGAGTTCGCAGTATCAATCGTTTTTGAATCTGGTGCGCGGAAAACCGGGCAAAATCCCGCCGCCGGTCGAAGATATGGATTCGATCTGGAACGCGCAGGAAAAAGCTCTCGTCGCTTCGCGGACGGGCGGTTCGATCATCGGAAGCAAGGAAACCGTCAAACGAAAACTGGAAGCGTTTTTAGACGAAACGAAAGCGGACGAAATTATGGTCAACGCGATGATTTTCGATCAGCAAAAACGTCTGCGCTCGTATGAAATCATTTCCGAACTTTTCAATGAGAACGAGAAGAAATTAACCGCAGACGGACGCGGATAAACGCAGATAAAATCAAATAAAAATAAATTTGCGGTTATCTGCGCAATCTGCGGTTTGATAAAATAAAAAATTATGAAAGCAATCAGATTAAACGAACTTGGCGGAGCGGATAAACTATCGCTCGAAGAAATCGATAAACCGATTCCGAATGCGGGCGAAATTTTAATAAAAGTTGCGGCGGCGGGCATTAATTATGCCGACACGATGATGCGTGCGGGCAATTATTTGACAAAGCCCGAACTGCCGGTCACGCTCGGCTATGAAGCGGCGGGAACGATCGAGAGTTTGGGCGAAAACGTATCTAATTTGAAAGTCGGACAGCGCGTTCTGGCAACGACTTCGAGCGGCGGTTATGCCGAATTTGCGACGGCGAAAGCAAATCAGGTGATTCCGATTCCCGACGGGCTCGGTTTCGGCGAATCGACCGCTCTGCTCGTGCAGGGCTTGACCGCACTCGGACTTTTGAACGGCACGAAAGCGGGCGATTCGATCTTGATTCACGCGGCGGCAGGCGGTGTCGGAACTTTGCTCGTCCAGCTTGCGAAACACAAAGGTTTGAAGGTTATCGGCACGGCTTCGAGCGAGCAAAAACTGCAGACGGTTGCCGAACTCGGCGCGGATTTTGCGATAAATTACACGGAAGACGACTGGACGGACGAAGTTTTGAAGGCGACCGACGGCAAAGGCGTTGACTGGCTGATCGAAATGGTCGGCGGCGATATTGTCGGGAAAAACCTGAAAGTTCTCGCCAAACACGGCACGATGTGGATTTACGGCTCGGCAAGCGGCGAAGATTTCAAAGTTTCCGTTTTGAGTTTGATGGCGAAAAATCACATCATTCGCGGTTATTGGCTAATGAACGAATCGGTCGAAAATCGAATCGCTTTTACCAAAGAATTACTGGAACATCTCGGCGCGGGGCGTTTGAAAATTCAGATCACGGAATTTCCTTTGGAAAAGGCAAAAGAAGCGCACGAAGCGATCGAAAACCGAAAGACGACGGGAAAAGTAGTTCTAAAAGTGGGCTGAAATGTTGTTTTGTCGTTTTCGGGGACATTATTTTTACAAAAAAAACATACGATTTGGTATGTCAACGCTCTGTGGAGTGCGAAAACATACCAAATCGTATATAAACGCTCTACACAGAGCGTTGACGCACGTTCTGGAAGGTTGACGCACTCTACAGAGCATCGACGCACTCCAGAGAAGGTTTTACATACCAAATCGTATGTTTTCCCTCTCTACGATGCGTCAACGCACTCCACAGAAGGTTGAGCCTTCGCCATAGAGCGTTTCATTTTTTAATCTAAGGCGGAAAATAATCAGAGGCTTGCTTATGGCTGGCAAAAGCACACGGGAAATTTCGTTTGAGGATTTTTCTCAGTAAAATAAAGGAAAAGGATTTTTATAAATGAAGAAAATCTAATGAACGTAAAGAACAAAATCATTCTCGTCACCGGCGGCGCGAACGGAATCGGCAAGGCTTTGTGCGAAAGATTTTTCGCAGAAGGCGCGGCGAAGATTTTCGTGGCGGACATCGATCTTGAAAATGCCGAAAAAGTTGCCGGGTCGGTAAACGGAAAGGCGTTCCGGCTCGATGTGGCGGACGAATCGAATTGCAAATCGGTCGTTTCGGAAATTCTGAATGAAACGGGAAGGCTTGATTTTATCGCTTCAAATGCGGGAATCGGCGGCGCGGAAGGAAGTCTGGAAGTTGCGAACGACGTTTGGCAGAAGATTTATGAGATCAATGTTCTGTCGCACCTTTATCTGGCGCGGGCGGCTTTTCCCGCGATGATCGAAAACGGCTTCGGCGCATTTTTAATTACGGCATCGGCGGCAGGACTTTTGACGCATCCGTTTGCCACGCCGTATGTCGTTTCCAAACACGGTGCGGTCGCGCTGGCGGAAAGTTTTGCCATCGAATTTGCCGAAAAAGGGATTTACGTTTCGTGTTTATGTCCGCAGGGCGTGAAAACGAATCTGATCGCGAGCGCGGAAGGCGAACCGGAAAATTTTCTGATGGCGGAGGCGATCCCGGCGGAAGAATGTGCCGACGCGGTCGTTAAAGCTCTGGAAAAAGAAACTTTTCTCATTTTGCCGCACGCGGAAGTTGAACAATATATAATAAATAAAGCCGAAAATCGTGACCGCTGGTTGCATAGCTTGCGGAAAATCAGAAAAGCGGTTTTGGCGCAAAGGAAAGAATTTTTGAGCAAAGGGAATTAAACTATGAAAATCGGAATTATCGGAGCAGGAAATATCGGCGGAAACGCGGCAAAGCTGTTTGCAAAAGCAGGACACGAGGTCGCCATCGCAAATTCGCGTTCGCCGGAAACTTTGGCAGGTTTGGTTGCGGAAATCGGCGGAAACACAAAAGCTGTCACGGCGGAAGAAGCGGCAGATTTCGGGGAAATCGTTTTCGTGTCGATTCCGCTCGGCAAGATCGACGAGCTTTCGCCGGACGGATTTACAGGGAAAATCGTGATCGATTCAAATAATTATTATCCCGACCGCGACGGGCAGATCGCCGAACTCGATTCGGACGAAAAGACTTCGAGCGAACTTTTAGCCGAACATCTGAAAGGCGCGAAAATCGTGAAAGCTTTTAATACAATTTGGTTCGAGCATCTGAAAACGCAGGGAAATAAGGAATTGCCGATCGAGCAAAGACGCGTGATCTTTGTCGCGGGCGATGACAAGGAAGCGAAAAAGACCGTTGCAGATTTGATCGAAGAGATCGGTTTTGCGGCTTACGATACGGGAAGTTTGCGCGAAGGCGGAAAAAATCAACAACCGAACACGGCGATTTACAACCGCAATTTGACGATTCCGGAAGCGTCCGCGATTCTCGGTTCGCAAGGTTATTAACGGATTTTAGATTTTAGATTTTGGATTTCGGATTGGAAAACCGAAGATCATTTAACTATGAAAGTATTTTTGACGGGCGCGACAGGTTATGTCGGCTCGGCGGTGGCGGAAAGGTTGAAAGGGCGCGGCTATGAAGTGCTCGGTCTGGCGCGCAATGACGAGTCGCAGGCGAAGCTGAACGAAAAGAAAATCGAAGCGGTGCTTGGCGATTTGAACGATTTCGACGTTTTGAGAAACGCGGCGCAGGCTTCGGATGCGGTGATTCACACGGCTTTCAGTCATAATTTTGAAGATTATAACGATGCCGTCAGGTTAGACCGCGAAGTTATCAAAACTTTCGGCGAAGCGTTGAGCCAAACGAACAAACCTTTAATCGTTACATCGAGCTCGGCAGTTTTGGGCGATACGCGTTCAAACGAAGCCGACGAAGATTATCCATTCGGCGAAAACAGTCCGCGCAAATTTCGCGGCGAAGCCGAGCGGGACGTTTTACAGCTTTCCTCGAAAGGCATTCGTTCGATCGTTTTGCGTTTGCCGCTTTTCGTTTACGGTCGGTCGGGAAGCTCGTTTGTGCCGTTCGTGATAAATCAGGCGAGAGCGGTCGGAACGGCAAATTATGTCGAATCGGGCGAACAGAAGGTTTCGGCGGTTCATATCAACGATGTCGCCGATCTTTATTTTCTCGCGCTCGACACGAGCACCGCGAAAGGTTTGTATAATGTGGCGGCGGAAAGCGTTTCGATGAAGGAAATGAACGAAGCCGTCGGGCGGCTTTTGGATGTAAAAGCGCGAAGCATTTCGGCGGAAAAGGCGAAAGAACAATTCGGGAAAATGTTCGATTTCCTGTCGATTAACAATCAGTTGGATGCGACCAAAGCGAAAGCGAATCTGCGCTGGTCGCCGGGTTCATATCATTCGATTCTGGACGACATCGAAAACGGTTCTTATCGTAAACTGATCGTGTGAGATCGAAACCGTAAGAAAATGAATTGACTTTTTAGTTTTCAGGCGATAGAATCAATTGTAACTAAATTTGTTACAGTTTGTTGAGAATATTATTATGAGCAATTTAATTAAAGGATATGCGGCGCACGAGCCGAAAGGAAAATTTGAGTTGTTTGAATTCGATGCGGGCGAACTCGGCAAGGAAGAAGTCGAAATAAAAGTCGCTTACAGCGGACTTTGCCATTCCGACCTTTCGATGCGCGACAATGAATGGGGAATGAGTGAATATCCGTTTGTCGGCGGTCACGAAGCGGTCGGCGAGATCGTTGCCGTCGGTGAAAATGTCAAAGGTTTAAAGATCGGCGATAAGGTCGGGCTTGGTTGGAACGCTTCGACGTGCGGACATTGCGAACAATGTCTTTCGGGTTTTCAGATAAATTGCCCGAATCTGATCGGCACGATCGTCGGCAGACACGGCGGATTTGCCGACCGCGTTCGCTGTAACTGGGATTGGGCGGTTAAATTGCCCGACGCGCTCGATATGTCGAAAGCCGGACCGCTGTTTTGCGGCGGCATCACGGTTTTCAATCCTTTCGTTCAGCTCGACATCAAACCGACGGATAAAGTCGGCGTGATCGGTATCGGCGGACTCGGACATCTGGCGTTACAGTTTGCCGATAAATGGGGATGTGAAGTCACGGCGTTTACGTCCGATCTGTCGAAAACCGATGAATTGAAAGGTTTGGGCGCAGATTTTGTCGTAAATTCACGCGATTCGGCGGAACTCGAAAAACTAAGAGGGAAATTCGATCTGATTCTTTCGACCGTGAACGTTTCGCTCGATTGGCAGAATTATCTGAATGCGCTTGCGCCGAAAGGAAAACTGCACGTTGTCGGTGCGACGCTCGAACCGATTCCGATCGTTTCTTTTCAATTGATTATGGGACAGAAATCGGTTTCGGGAACGGCAACAGGAAGCCCGAGCGTCGTCGCGAAAATGTTGGAATTCTGTGCGCGGCACAATATCGAAACCGTCACGGAAAAATATAAAATGTCGCAGATCAACGAAGCTTTCGAGCGTTTGGAAAGCGGCAAGGCTCGTTATAGAATCGTTTTGGAAAATGATCTTAACTAAAGGAAAAACAAAATGAGCGATGAAAAGATCGTGCTGGTTGCACGTTTGAAGGTTAAAGAAGATGCGGTCGAAGAGGCTAAAGAAGCGGGTTTGGCGATCGTTGAAGATTCACGAAGCGAAGAAGGCTGTCTGAATTATGACATTCATCAGTCGATCGACGATCCGACGGTTTTTGTCTGGCACGAAACCTGGGCAAACAAAGCGGCACTCGACGAACATTTTCAGAAACCTTATTTCTTGGAGTTTTTTGAAAAAGTGAACAAATTTGCGGCGGAAGAACCCGCAATCACGCTGACCAGAATGATTAGCGAAAAAAAGTAATTTAGAAAAATATTAAAAAGGGAAGGTGAAAATATGGCAAAAAGAAATGCAAAGGCAAATTGGCAAGGCGGTTTGACGGACGGAAAAGGGAAAATGTCGCTCGGAAGCGGCGCGTTTGAAGGTTCGTTTTCATTCAACACGCGAATGGGGGACGAACCCGGAACGAATCCCGAAGAACTGATCGGCGCGGCTTTGGCAGGTTGTTATACCATGGCTTTGTCGGCGACTTTGGAAAAAGAAGGTCATAAAGCCAAAGAAATAAATACGGACGCGAAGGTTGATTTCGGTAAGGATGACGCGGGTTTTGCCATCAAATTCATCGATCTGGAAACGCGTGCCGAAGTCGAAGGCTTGGAAGACGAAGAGTTTCAGAAAATCGCCGCGAAGGTGAAGGAAACTTGTCCCGTCAGCAAAGCTCTGGCGGCGACGCAGATCAATCTGACGGCAAGTTTGGTAAAATAAACCTGTAAAAGTTAGAATATAAACATAAAGCTATAGAAATTTTATAGTGCAATATTATTTAGGAGATTAAAATGGGAAATTTTGCAAAAGCAGTCACGGACTCAAATTTTGAATCGGATGTTTTAGGCTCGGATAAACCGGTTTTGGTTGATTTCTGGGCGGAATGGTGCGGACCTTGCCGGATGATCGCGCCCGCCGTTGAAGCCGTGGCGGAAGATTACGAAGGAAAGGCAAGCGTTTATAAAATGAACGTTGACGAAAATATGAATGTTCCGCAACGTTACGGGATTCGCGGAATTCCGACCCTGATCGTGTTTATGAACGGTCAGGAACAGGAACGTATCGTCGGCGCGGTTTCACGCGAAGCGATCGCGAAAGCCGTCGAAAAATACGTTTAATTAAATAGAAAAACAGAAGCGTTCGGCAAATTTGTCCGAACGCTTCTGTTTTGACCTGTAATATTACCGTAAACTTATATACGAATATATAATGAGTAAAAAACTCTCGACGGAAGCATTGGCTTTGATCGCCGAACGTTTTAAGGTTTTATCCGAACCTCTGCGTTTGCGGATTCTGCATTTGCTTCAAGAAGGCGAAAAAAGCGTCGGCGAACTGACGGACGCGATCTCGACCAGCCAGCCGAACGTTTCCAAACATCTGAAAATATTGCAGGATGCGGGAATCGTCAAACGTAGACAAGTCGGTAACACGGTATATTATTCGATTGCCGATCAAAGCATTTTCGTGCTTTGCGAAGCCGTCTGCGATTCGCTCGAAGACCGTTTGAAAAGACAAGCGGATGTTTTTATCAGAATTTAAATGCTTTACTCTGCGGAGTCTTCGATTCCGATGGTCACAGCGTAAGTGCCCGTTTTGCCTTCTTCCCATTCTTTCTCGCCGCTGACGGTGAGCGAATCGCCTTTTTTGTATTTCGCACTGACGCGGTGAAGCAGTTTGTCCTTTCCTGCCTGTTTCAAGAAATCTTCGACCTTTGCGGCTAAATCTTCGATCTTGACCTTATCTTTTACAATTCCGGTGACAACGCCCGGAAGCGGAAGCAGATCGATCGGGTTAAAGCCCGTTTTCTTTAATTCTTCAAGCACTTGCGGCAAAATTTTCTGCTTCAGGAAATCGAACGGCGAAGAATCGAAAACGTCAACGAACTGAACCGTGATGGACGAAAGTTTGCCGTCGATTTCCGTGATCTTGTAATCGTCTTCCTTGAAACCCTTATCGGCAAATCTCAGCACGCCCGCATCGAGTTCGACCGAATCGCCGAGATCGTTGGCTTCGGGAAAATAGAAATCCTTATCTTGCTTTTTCCACTGCCATTGACCGCTTGACGGTTTGGTAACGATGACCGTTTTATTTTTGCCGTCATCGCCCTTGTATGCGATGTAGAACATCAGACGAAAATTGCGTTTACTGCTTCCTTTTGAAAATTTCGGAAAAGTAATTCCTTCGATAGTTAAAGTTTTCTTAGCCATAGTTCGTTCCTTATTTGAATTTCGGGAAATTTGAAAAATTATAATTTTGATTATGAATCTTAATGCCGAAAAATGCACTTTTTTTCGGCATTTTTCAAGCACGAAATATATCTATCTTTTCGACCGGAAATTTTTGTAAAATATAAAAAGCATTTCTACGCAAGAGAAGTGACTCCCGCAAATCTTCCCCCGAAAGATTTTACTTCAAAAATTATGAAAAAAATGAATTCAGCATTATCGAAAAAAATATTTTCAGACAGCACGTTTCTGTCTTTTTTAGTTTTATTGTTTTTAATTTCGGCAGTTTTTTCCGTAAACGCACAGGAAACGAAAAACGCTCCCGAAATGACGGTTGCCGGAGTTCGTTTGTATGACGAAGAATCGGGCAAAGCCTTTCTCGAAAAATACACGGCGCGGCGCGATGAAAAAAATCGTCCGGTTTACTATTTTTACAACGGATACGCGACGGAAGTTTTGAAATTGACCGCCGCTTCCGAAAAAAATCCGTATCTGATCGTCGGCGCAGAAGTTTTTTCGGTCGGCGAAAATTACCGTGAAAGACATTTTCAGCTTAATAAAGTTAATTCGTTTGCGACCGAATCGGGCTTTTTCGTCGGTGAAAAACAATCGGCAAAATCGCTTCTTTTCGGTGTCGCCGAAAAAACCGATAAGGAAAAGGTCATCAAAGCAAAAGGAAAGCCTGACGAAACAGGCAAAAAGGAAAAACGCGAAGTTTTGACATATCGTTTGGAAGAACTGATGACAATGAGCGACGGAAAAGAAGTAAAGATTTCTCAATATGTTGCCGTTTATGAATTTTACAAAGATAAATTGAAGAAATTCAGCATCAACATCGAACCGGCGAACTAAGTAGAACGAACTTCAGTTTGTTTCATTCTTCGGTTAAAAACAGATTCATTTAAAAATGAACGGCTTTTGAACAAACTGAAGTTTGTTCGACCTGATAAAGGAAAAAGGCTCGGAAAATTTCCGAGCCTTTTTTGCTTTCACGAAATCAATTCGTAAATTAATGGCGGTTGTAGTTGGCAATCGGATAATCGCCCGTTTGTCCCCATTCGGTCAGGAATAAACCGCCGTTGCTCGATCCGCGTGCGTAAAAATACGTTGCGGCAGGATCGGCACTCGGTCGCCAAACGGCGGCATCGATTTTACCGTCGCCGTCATAATCGCCCTGAGCGGTAAAGTCGGTTGAACTCGATCCCCAGGTGAATGATACGAAAGAACCGCCCGAACTCGGCAGATAGCTCCAAACAAGCGCACCACCCGACGATCGCGTGACGGCAATATCGGTTTTTCCGTCGCCGTCATAGTCGCCCGGAACGATCGTATCGGTCGGTGTTCCGAAAACAGTTGAAGAAATGCTTGAAGTTCCTGAAAGGTAGAACCAGAAGCGTGCCTGACCGCCGCCCGCATTGCGCTGAACCGCTAAGTCGTATTTTCCATCGCCGTCATAATCGCCCGGAGCCGGAAAATCGCCCGCTTGTCCCCATTGACGAATATTGATAACGCCGGTCGTCGAAGCACGGAAAGCCCAGAAGCTCGGGTCGCCCGAATTTGCTCCCGGACGGTAAATTGCCGGATCGTCCTTGCCGTCGCCGTCATAGTCGCCCGTGACCGAAGGATCGTCGAGTGATTGACCGAAAACATCGACGCGAAGCGTATTGTTCGAGCTTTGCAGAATGTAAAATGCCGCCGCAAAAGGTGCGCCCGCTCGCCAAACGGCAACGTCCGTTTTACCGTCTCCGTCATAATCCAAAGGCACGAAGAAATCGGATGCGATGCCCCACGGCGTAACGGTGTTGTTGGCGGAACCGTTCTGATTTACAAACCACGTGACTTGTCCGTTCGCACCGCCGCCCGTATTTCTGACCACGGCATAATCAGTTTTTCCGTCGCCGTTAAAATCGATCGGTGCCTGAACAGGCGCGGCGGCTTGCGTAATGCTTGCCCACGTCGTGCCGACGCGGATTCCGTCAACTCTGACAGCCGGACTGGTCGCCGTTGCGCCTTGTCTTAAGGAAACCGTGCCCGGAGCAATGTCGGTTTGCGTTGCCACATCGCTTGCCGTGACCGTTGCCGCCGGTTCGTTTGCCGGAACGGTCGTGCTGACGATCATACTCACAGTATCATTGGTTGCGCCGTCAACGATGGTGTATTTTACAACGATCAAATAAGTCGTATTGATCGAATAGCTGAACGGCGTGAAAACAATATCAGCCGCCGCCGTTGCCGCTTTCGAGATACCGAAAGAGAGATTGTTCGACGCATCTTTCTTGACAAATACTCTTCCTCTGAAAGTCGTTCCGACCGGATCGGGACCGAGGTGGAAGAAATATCCGCCGGCGGCATCGAGCGTGGCATCGCTGACCGTAACCATAAAGGCGGCGTAAACCGAACCCGTAGATTGTGTGGCGAAAGGTCGGTTGACATCTTCGCCCGTCAATGCCAAAGTTACCGCATTGCCGACTCCCGATGAAGGATAACCTGCCAGTGTCAATCCGGGCGCGCTCACCGCAATCTGATTCGTTCCGGCACCGCTGTGTGCCGTCCAGTTGTTGTTAATCAGCAGACTGCCTGCTCCGTAATTAAAATCTTCAACCAGTAACGGTCCCTGGGCTGAAACGTTACTACTAAAAAATGTTAAGGCGGCTAAAGCCAAAACAAATGAAATGCCAAAGGCAAAATTTTTCTTCATTTTACTCCTCTCCAAAAAATATATAACTCTAAATTTTATATGTATATTCTCGGTTTCAGCGCACGAAGGAACTACGCTTTCCGAACAGAATATGCAGTTGATAAACAAATCAAAAATGACTTTTCGGAAATAGTAACATAAGTTGCCGAAAAATTGATACAGAAAAGCCTTAAATAAATGTTTCGGAATGATAATTTTTGCTACAATGGCGAATACAAACGAGGTTTTTAGAATGCAAGCGAGAAAGATTTTCCTTTTACTGATGATTTTCGGTTGGATTTCCGCCGTTGCGTTTGCCCAGAACGGCAAGGAAGAAGACGAAGTTTTGCGGATCGATACGCAGGTCGTTGACGTTCCGATCATCGTTACGGACAAAACGGGCAAGCCTCTGCTGAATCTGAAAAGGTCTAATTTCGTCATTTACGAAGACGGCAAACTTCAGGACATTTCGGATTTTGCCGCGACCGCCGCGCCTTTCGAGGTTGCGCTTTTGCTCGACACGTCCGGCTCCACGCGCTCCGATCTCGCGCTTATCCAACGCGCCGCCGCAAATTTTATCGCCTCGCTTCGTGCGGGCGACAGAGTTTCGATCATCGCTTACAAAGCCGAAAAAAGAGAAAATCAGACAACTGCGATCAGTGAGGTTTTGAGCAATCTGACGGACGACCGAAACAAACTGAAAACCGCGCTCGAACAAGTTAAAACCAGCAATGGAACGCCTTATTACGACAGCTTGATGCAGGTTGTCGAAAAAGTTTTCAGCGATAAACCGAAAGACGAATTTCGCGGTCGCCGTGCGCTCGTCGCGCTGACCGACGGCGTTGATTCGACCAGTGCCGCAAGCTTTGACGAAGTGCGCGAAGAATTCGGTAAAGCGGGAATCACAAGTTATTTCATCCAGGTCAACACGCGCGATTTCTTCGAGGAAAATCTGCTCGGCGATTGCGAAACGGCGATTCGTTTTTCACAGGCGCAGATTCGGCGTTATTATCGTCAATTCAAAAACGCGAAGATGGAAAAAGCGACGAATTTCTGCGACCTGGGCGAATTTGAACGGCTCGCGATCAGCAAAAGTTTATACGATCTGGCAAATGCGGAAATGCAGAATCTCGCCAAAACTTCGGGCGGAAAGGTTTTTCCCGCCGCCGATCTGAGCGATGCGCGAAATGCCTTTAAAGCCGTTGCCGATGAGATCGGCACGAAATATTCGCTCGGATATTATTCATCGAACGAAAAACGCGACGGCACATACCGCAAAATAAAGATCGAGCTCAAAGGCGTTCCTGCCGGAGCACAAATCCGTGCCCGCGAAGGCTATACCGCACCGGCAAACTAATTGAAAAAATCAAAATACTATTAAATTAATGACTTTTTTGGGAAAATTCCTCAAAGTTTTGACCTTTAAGGTCAAAATTTTAAGCTTCAAAGGCAAGATTTTGGGGCATAAGGGTCAAAACTTTAAGCTTCAAGGTCTGTAAAATGTGTTTTCAAGGGTAAATTTATAAATCGGCTGAAGAGTGAACTACCGTTTCGATTCTTACGTCTATAAATTAATGCGTTCCGTGGACGTTCGTTAGTAAATAAAGCTGAAAATCGTTTTATTTATGTGCATCTGCGGGTTATTTTTTTTATGATAATTGTATGAACGAGAGATTTAAACGAGTAGTTTTGATGGTTTTGGACAGTGCGGGCATCGGCGAAATGCCTGACGCGGCGGCGTGGGGCGATGCGGGCGCGGATACGCTCGGCAATATTTTGAAACGGCGAAAAGTAAATATTCCGAATCTGCAAAAACTGGGTTTGGGAAATATTCGTCCGCTTGCCGATCTCGAAGCGGTCGAAAATCCGCTCGGAAATTACGGCAAATGCACTTTGAAATCGAACGGCAAAGATACTACGACGGGACATTGGGAAATGGCTGGAATTATTCTGAAAAAAGCCTTTCCGACTTTTCCCGAAGGTTTTCCGCCGCGCATTATCGATGAATTTACGGCAAAAGCGAAAGTTCCCGGCGTGTTAGCAAACGTTCCGGCTTCGGGAACGGAGATTATCAAACAATTCGGCGAAGAACACGTCAGAACAGGAAAACCGATCGTTTATACTTCGGCTGATTCGGTCTTTCAGATCGCGGCGCACGAAGAAGTTATCCCGATCGAAAGACTTTACGAAATCTGCCACATTGCGCGTGAAATTCTCGACGGCGAAGACAAGGTCGGTCGCGTGATCGCGCGTCCTTTCGTCGGCGAAACGGCGGAAACCTTTAAACGCACCGAAAACCGCCACGATTATGCTGTGCCGCCGCCGACCGATAATCTTCTGCCTTTGCTGAAGGATAACGGTTTTGACGTGATCTGTATCGGCAAGATCGCTTCGATCTATGACAGTCTGGGCGTGACGGAAGATTTGACGGCGAAAAACAATGATCAGTCGATCGATCAAACGATCAATGCTTTAGGCAGAGATTCGCGCGGGCTTATTTTCTCGAATCTGGTCGATTTCGATATGCTTTACGGGCATCGCCGCGATCCCGAAGGTTATGCGAAGGCGTTGGAAGATTTCGATCTGCGTTTGCCCGAACTTTTCGACGCGATGCGCGAAGACGATCTTTTCATCATCACCGCCGATCACGGCAACGACCCGACCAAAGAAGGTTCGGATCATACCCGCGAATACGCGCCGCTTCTGGTTTACGGCAAAACCGCAAAGCAAGGCGTAAACCTGGGAACGCGTCAAAGCCTTTCGGACATAGGACAAACCGTCGCCGAAAATTTCGGTCTGGAATTAAAAGACGGCGTGAGCTTTCTGAACGAAATTTAATCCGGACTGACCCTAAAAATAAAAAAAACGTTCGTAAAATTGAATTTTAGGAAATTAAAATTGAATTTTAGGAAATTAAAATTGAATTTTAGGAAATTAAAATTGAATTTTAGGAAGTTGGAAATGAATTTTAGGAACTTAACAATCAATTTTAGGAGCTTAATAATGATTGTGACGATCTTTTAATTGAATTTCAGGAGCTTGAAATTAAAAATCAGGCATTAATATATTCGAGCGTTCAGAGTCGTGCCTTTAGACGGCAATTCGTTGAAAAAAGCCTGTCGAATTTGAAATTAAAGACTACAATCTGCCCGTTAAGCTTGCGATCACCGTAGCAAGCTCGTCGGGTTCGACGGGTTTTGAAACGTGCGTTTGAAATCCGGCGGCGAGTGCTTTCATACGGTCTTGCGGTCGGGCGAAAGCGGTGAGCGCGATGGCGGGCATTTTCTTTGTTTTATTATCGGGAATAGCGCGGATTTTTTGAATTAACGAATAGCCGTCCTCTTCGGGCATTCCGATGTCGGAAATCAGAATGTCGGGTTGTTTCTGCACAAATTCGCTCAAGGCTTCCGAGGCTGACATTACCGTTTTGACATTTGCGCCGTAATGCGTCAAAACCTGTTCGAGAAGCTGGCAAGTGTCGGGTTCGTCATCGACCGTTAAAATATAAAGTCCGTTCAAGTCGATGCCGGTTTTTCCGACGAACGAAGATGCTTCGATCTCTTTTGAAGACGAAACTTGTTCGGCTTCGAGCGCGATTGCCAGAATCGGAAGTTTGAGCGTAAAAGTCGAACCTTTTCCTTCGCCTTCGCTAAAAGCTTCGACCGTTCCGCCGTGCATTTCGGTGATATGGCGGACAATTGCCAGACCCAACCCGAGCCCGCCGAATTTCTTGATCGTCGAAGCGTCCGCCTGACGAAAACGGTCGAAAACGTGCGGCAGAAAGTCGGGCGAAATCCCGAGTCCGTCGTCTTTGATATTGATCTCGATCATCGAATTCAAAGCTTCGACGCTGATCTTGACTTCGCCGTTTTTCGGCGTAAATTTGATCGCGTTCGAGAGCAGATTCCAGATAACCTGTTGCAGACGGTTCGCGTCTCCGCTGATATTGTTCAAATCTTCATCGATAGAAGTTTCGATCCTGATGTTTTTCGCTTCCGCCGCAGGTTTTACCGCATCGATGGCGGCTTGAACGAAATCATTGGGCTGGATGGTGGCAATATCGAGCCGCAGTTTTCCGGCAATGATGCGTGAAACGTCCAGCAAATCTTCGATCAGGCGATTTTGCGATTCGGCGTTGCGGACGATTGTTTCGACCGCTTTACGGCTTGCGTCGCCGTCAAGTTGGTTTTTCTGTAAAAGCCGCGCCCAGCCGAGCATCGCGTTGAGCGGATTGCGAAGCTCGTGCGAAACCGTTGCCAAAAATTCGTCGCGCATCCGGTTGGCGGTTTCGGCATCGCGGCGCGCATCTTTTTCGCTGACGAGCAATTTTTCGCGCTCGGCTTCGGCGGCGCGGCGTTCGGAAATGTCGCGTGAAACCGAGATCAGGCGAACAACGTCGCCTTCGCCGTTATAAACCGGCGCGACCGTCACTTCCCACCATTTCGACGTGCCTTTTGCCGTGTCGCAAATCGCGACGAAGTTTCCCGCCGTTCCTTTTCGTGCCGAGGCGATCGTTTCATATACGAGTTGTTTTTCTTTGTCCTGCCAGAATTCTTTCCAGTCTTTCCCGATAAACGGGGCGAAATCGTCGATTTCCATGACGCACATTCCGTTTTTATTCATCGAGATCAGGTTGCCGTCGAGATCGAGAATTTTTACGCAATCGGGACTGCTTTCAAAGATACTGCGGTTGAATTCTTCGCTGTGGCGCAGGGCTTCGTTGGCTTCGACGATTTCCTTCGTGCGTTCCGCGACGCGTTTTTCGAGGTCGCGGTTGACATTTTTTAATTCGGTTTCGGCAAGCGTCCGCTTATTGTTTTCGCGGTAGATCAGAACATTTCCCAATGTCAGCAAAAATATTCCGCCGATTCCGCCGATGATAAGAAAGATCGAGGCGCGGGAAAAATTGTCCTTTAATTCTTTTTCACGTTCTCTCAAAATCGAAGTTTCGACCGATTTCATCTCCGATACGACCGCACGGACTTTATCCATTGCCGCTTTTCCTTCCCCGGCGGAAACGGTTTCGATGGCGGCTTTTTCGCCTTCGTTGCGCCGCGTGTTGATATGTTGTTTTGAAATTCTTAATTTTTCATTGAAAAGATTTTCGAGATTATTGAGGCGTTGAAGCTGTTCGGGATTGTCTTTGAGCAATTCGCGTAAGCGGTTGATATTCTGACTGCTGTCCTGTTCGGCTTTCAGATAAGGTTCGAGAAATGTTTCGTTCGAGGTGATGACGAAACCGCGCACGCCCGTTTCGGCATCGACCAGATTGATGAGCGAATCGTTGAGTGCTTGTAAAACCTGCTGTGTCCGCATTTCCCATTCGATGGCGTTATTGGTCGCTTTGACGCTTTGATAAGAAAAAAAGCCGAGAATGACAAGCAGACCGATAGCCAACAGAAAAGCTGTCGGAATTAATTTTTCAAGAGCAAGTTTCATAAAATCCCTGTGATCGTGAATGTGTGTAAATTCTTGATTACTATAAGATTTAATCAAAAAAAATCGGGAATTACAATACCCTCGATGAGGAAGGGGAAATAAAAGAAGAAATGCGTTTTCAGCATTTCTTCTTTAGCTTTCAGACGGTCTTAGTTTTTAGCGAAGTTTGCTTGCACCGAGGCAATATTATTGATCGGTATCGTGCAGGTTGTTGCGGTTCCCGAACAACTGCCTGTCCAGTTGACGAAACGGAATCCGGGTTCGGGCGTTGCCGTAAAAGCAACGTTCGTTCCGCGCGCGACTTTTACCGAGCAGGTTTTTCCGCAGTTGATCCCTGCCGGAGATGTGACGGCACCTTTTCCGCCCGAAGTCTTAGCCGAAACGCTGAACGTCTGGACAAAGTTTGCGATCACGTTAGCGGCATCGGTCGGGGTCACGATACAGCTTAAAATATTTCCCGTGCAGGCTCCGCCCCAACCCGTGAAAAGAAAATCCTTCGCCGGAGTTGCGGTTAAAGTAACGGCAGTGTTCAGATTGTATGAAGCCGTGCATTTCGTTCCGCAATTGAGCAATCTGTCTGCCGATTCGACCGTTCCACTGCCTGTCTTGGCGATTGAAACCGAATTGACGCTCAAGTTTACGGCTGCCATCTGCGCGCTTTGAAATTCTCCCAATTCGCCTTCGCCCGGAGCATTACAAACCAGATCGGCACATAATGCTTCGTGCGTGACCGGATCGTATGTGCCCGTGTAGGCATAAACTTCGTAACGGCGTAAAACCGAGCGCGTGTCAAAGTTCAAAGCACCCTGATTACGGCGTTGACGGCGGTTTCCGTTGCTGTTGCTGGCGGGTTCGTCCTGGATCAGTTCCCATTCGGTTTCGACCTGTGCCGCGCCTTGCGGAACGACTTCGTTGATCGTAATCAATTCGTCGAGCGAAACTTCGCGGTTCAGTTGGGTTTTGAAAACCTTGACCCATTGAGCGTTGCCGTAAAGTTCGGGAGCTTCCGCCGGTTCGGGAGCTTCGATCTCCGCTTCGAGTTCGGGCGCGTCGCCTTCTCTGACGGGCGGAATGATCGTGTAAACGGGCGAAACGATCGCCAGCGGCGGATTGACACCGATCAAAGTTCCCGGATTGGCGGCATCTTCGATCAGCCAGCGGTATTGCGTTCTGGTCGGTGTCGCCTGCAATGAAACGCCGAAATGTTCGCATCCGCTCGAATCGTAGCTTGCGCCGCCCATATAGCAGGAACCTGCAAAGGGCGTGTTCGGCGCGTGCGGAATCGTCGTTGCCGTAAATGCGCCGCCGCTGTAGGGACTTTCCCAACGCACGAGCGTTCCGGTTGCGGTTGCCGTAATATGCGCCGCGCCGTAGCGTTGATAGGAATATGAATAGAAAACGTCTTCGGGATGAATTCCTTCGAGTTCGATCTCGAAACCGTGGCTGTGATGCCCGGTATGATTGATCACGTCAAAGTTGCCGAGTTGACCGTAAATATTTGCGGTTTGCGCGTTCGCGCCGACAAACATAAATAAAACGAGCAGAGCGACCGATACCGCCGCCGCGACTGATTTGACCGCAAACAATAAAGATTCCGCGCAGAAGTTTTTCGATTTGTCGGAAGTTGTTTTTATAAGATACATTCTGTTTTCTCCTGAATTTGAAAATTGGGATAAATCTCGTAACAGGTCAGGAAAATAGATACACTCCGGCTACTCTGGCTTCAGCATCAACACGGGGAATCTTTATTGTTTGCTTAATTTGGGCAGGTTCGGATATCCAGTCCGACCTTGTTACATTCCTACAGTTTCCGAAAATGCGGGAAAAAGACAGGAATGAAAAAATAAATTTATTCAAAATTGCTTTTGATAAATCAATTGTTAAGGAAGAAAAATTATCGAAGCATTACGGTGCCTGAATTTTTCCGGATATGTTTGGCGTAACGTGGACTGCCGTAATGCTTAGAACTGATCTTACAAACGATAGCGAACCTTTTTACTTTTGAGTTGCGCATCCTCGTTTTCAAGATTTTGCAATCGAAGCGTCACGTCAGCAGTCATTTCCAAAGGCGAAGTTTCACCTTGTCTGAGATGAAAATGTCCTGCCGCCGCGATCATTGCCGCGTTGTCGGTCGAAAGATGTTTCGACGGGAAATAGACGGGAACATTTAATTTTTCAGCGAGCTTTTCCGATGCTTCGCGCAACGCGCCGTTACACGCGACACCGCCCGCGACGATCAGGGTTTTCGGATGAAGTTCGTCGGCAAGTTTCGCCGTATTTTTCAACAGACTCTTGATAACGGTCGCCTGAAAACTCGCGCAGATGTCTTTTATTTGCTGATCCGGCTCTTCGTTTTCTGCGAGCGGTTTCACGTTATTTTCACGAATGTAACGTGAAACCGCGGTTTTCAAACCGCTGAAACTGAAATCGGGTCGTCCGTCCGAAATCTTCGCGATTGGAAATTTGATCTTGTCCGCATCGCCTTCGCGGGCGAGTTTTTCGATGACGGGACCGCCCGGATAAGAAAGTCCGAGCATCTTCGCCACCTTATCGAACGCTTCGCCCGCCGCATCGTCGCGTGTCCGCGAAACGACCTTATATTTTCCTTCTTCGGGAACGTAAAAAAGGTTCGTGTGTCCGCCCGAAACGATCAGCGCGAGTGCGGGATATTCGACCGCCGGATTTTCAAAAACTATCGAATAAACGTGTCCTTCGATGTGATTTACGCCGATAAAAGGAATGTCCAAACCCCACGCCAGAGCCTTTGCGTAACTCACGCCGACCAACAGCGAACCGATCAATCCCGGACCCTGCGTGACCGCCACCGCGTCGATTTCCCGGAAAGTGACGTTTGCCGTTTCCAGAGCTTCCTTCACGACGGGTTCGATCTTTTCGAGATGCGCATTTGCCGCAAGTTCGGGAAAAACCCCGCCGAATGGTCGGTGAAGCTCGATCTGCGAAGAAATGACCGATGACAAAATCTCGCGCCCGTCGCGCACGACCGCCGCCGCCGTTTCGTCGCAGGAACTTTCAATGCCTAAAATCAACATAGTTCAGATTTTATTACAAAAAATAAAATTCGCGCCTTCTTCAAAAGAAAACGCGAATAAAAACAAATCCTATTATAGAAACTATTGCCGCTTTTGTTCAATCTGCGCGGGCGTTTGCGTCGGTGTGTCGTCCGTCGCCGAAAGCAACGCACTACCGAAAAACATTATTAATCCGATCACCGCAATCGCGAAAATGCTGATTAATGCCCAGATCACGCCGCGATACGCTTTGCCTGTGTCCTCTCTCACAATCTGTTGTTCACCGTCGGGAGTTGTAACTGCCATCTTTGCCATAATTTTTTCTCCAAAATATAAATATTTGCTACTTCTGAAATATTATCTGAGCAATGAATATGCCAGACCGCAAAACTCAAGTAGAACAGCAATTTAGACGATCATCCATTGATTTCTCGTAACAAAACGAAACGCGGGATGTGAACGGATTTGATACAGGGTTGGAGCAACAACGGTTGACGCTGATTTTCACGGATTATAAAAAGAGAAACATATAAGATAATAATTCTTTTGAAATCTGCGCTAATCTGCGTCAATCGTTGTTTCAAAATTTGTTACGGCTTCGTGCCTTCATACCAGACAGGCACGAAATCCGAATTGACGAGCCATTCGATCGGCGCGATCATCGAGTTTATCGAGCGCGTCATATGCACGAAATCGATTGTTTTCACTTCGTCGCTGGCGTGGTGATAATCGGTGTGCAGACCGAAACTGGAAACCGTGTGCGCGATAATTCCTTGTCTGGCAAGCGTGAAATTATCCGAACGCTGAAAGAAATTCTCTTCGGGATGGGGGTCTTGCACCAGTTTCGCACCGCGCTTTGCTAATTCCGCTCCGAGATTCGAGCGTTCATAGCCCGTCAGCCAGAGTTCCTCGGCTTTGACCTTCGCATCGGGGCGACCGATCATTTCAAATTCGAGATTGGCGATCAGTTTTTCCTTCGGGAAAGGAAGATTGTTAACGAAATAAGTCGCGCCGTGTCCGCCGGCTTCTTCGCTTCCGAAACAGACGAAATAAACCGTCCGCTTCGGTTTTTTACCGCTTGCGAGAGTTCTTGCAAGTTCCAAAACCGCGACCGTTCCCGAAGCATCGTCGTCCGCACCGTTAAATATTTTGTCGTCGCCCGGTGCGTTCGGACGAATGCCGAGATGATCCAAATGCGAGGTCAGGAGAATAACTTCCGAGCCAAGTTTCGGATCGGTTCCTGTGATCTTTCCCATCGCGTTCCACGTCGCGCCTTTTTGCGGTTCGGAAAACGTGCCGCGCATCTCGATCCGCGTGCCGTCCGCCAGTTTCGACAATGCTTCCGTTCCGCTTTTTGTCGTCGCCGCCAGACTTCCGCGCCGACCGAGCGCGGGTTTGCGGTCGTTGATTTCCTTCCAATCGTCGGTGAATCGTTTGTTTTCACTCATAAAAACCGCCGCCGCGCCGTCACGGAAAAATTGCCCGAGGCTTTCCTGCAACGAAGCGAACTCGGCGTTTTCATCGATCATTAAAAACACGACCGCACCGCTTTTCGCCTTTTCGCCGACCTTTAATTTCTGCAATTCTCCGACGATTTCCTTAGATGAAATGGAGAAAAATGCGAAGTCTTTTCCCATCGCGAACGAATTTGCGAGCTCGCCCGAAACCTTCATTTCCTGCAAGTAACTTCTGCCCGCAACTTCGACGCTCTGCACGAAAGTCTGCCGCCCGGAAGCGTCTTTTTCGCCCGCCGGTTCAAGCCCGAACTGCATAAACTGTGAGCCGATATATTCCGCCGCGATGCGCTCAAAGATCGTCCCGCTGCCGCGTCCCTGCAAAGCGTCACCCGCCAGAAATTCCATCTGTGCGCGGACGTTTCTTTCTTCAACAACAGCTTTTTTCGCGGTCTGTGCAAACCCGTGAAAGTTTGCCGACAGCAAAAACACCGTAATAACTACCCATTTTCTGATGTATAAATTTTTCATTCGATTTTTTAAAATTGCGTCCAAAAACTCAAAAACAACAAACGCGCAGATTCCGATTTAGTTTCAAGTTACTACCCGAACAGGTGATGAAAATTTTTGTTTTTTGACTTAAACTTCGATTCATTAGCTTTTTATAAGGTGAAAAATATTATGAATAATCGCAAATTTTACACATTGATCGCAATGCTTTTCGGCATTTTTCTGCTCGGTTTCGCGCAAACGACACAGGCGCAGACCGCCGGGACAATGAAGATCAGCCTTTTTTTTCCGAAGGATAATGCAGAAGGCGTAGTCGAACTCGTCAAGGTCGAGCGCACCGTTAAAAAAACGAGCGCGGTTGCCGACACCGCACTCCGTGAATTGCTCAAAGGCGTGAACGCGGACGAAAAAAAGTTGGGTTTGATGTCAACTTACGAGGTCAAAGACATAGTGACCGGACGCGAAGAATGTTCGCCGGATAAAGCAAAACCGCTCGCGGATTACTTCATCGGCATCAAGATCAAAAAAGGCACGGCGATCGTCAATTTTCGCCCCGAAGCCGGATGTTATCTCGACACGGCGATCACGGCGGCGGATTTCGTGATGAAACCGATCGAAGCGACGCTCAAACAATTTCCGTCGATCAAAGGTGTCGATTACGCCATCAACGGCAAAGTCATCACCGAATGGGACGCGTAAAATTTTAAGAAATTGTTGCCCACGAAAGACACGAAAAGACACGAAAAAAGAAGGAACATTTATTTATTTTCGTTTCTTTCGTGTCTTTCGTGGGCAGATTTCTTCCTACTTCAAACCGTTATAAAAACGCCAATTCGTCTTGAAATCCTTCGTCAGTTTTTGTTTCGTCAAAATGCTTCTGACCATTTCGACGGGAATCGGACCTTCCTTTAAGATCGCATCGTGAAATTGTCTGTCGGTCATTTTTTTTGTGTCGACCAAATCTTTATGAAGCTGATAGAATTGCAGACCGCCGATCATATATGCGATCTGATAGAGCGGTCCGTAATCGCCCGAAAAAGAGCGGCGGACTTCGCCGAGCGCGTTTTCGCGTTCGTGCCCGACGCGTTCGACGAGAAAATCGACGGCTTCCGTCGGAGTCATTTTTTCGAGGTGAAAATTCAAACTGAAAATGATTCGCGCACAGCGGTGCATCCGCCAGAAAAGCGCGCCGACGCGATCTTCGGGCGTTTTATTGAAACCTTTGTCCCAGAGCAGAAATTCCCAATACAAAGCCCAGCCTTCCATCCAGAAAGGCGTGTAAAACTGCCGCCGATACGGGCGGTAACGCTCGATCATAAAACCTTGGAGATGATGTCCGGGAATCAGTTCGTGATGCGCGACGGCGTGCGAAAAATGCGGATTGTTGCCGCGCAGACTCATTAATTTCTGCTCGTGCGTCATCGTGCTGGTCGGATAAGCGACGAGAATCGTTTCGCCGCCGAGAAAGAACGGCGCGACCAGTTGGCGTTCGGGCGACATCATTTCCATGCGCCAACCGTCACGCGCCGCTTTCGGAACGGTGACAAACTCGTTTTTCTCAACAAATTCGATTGCTTCATACGCAAGATTTTTAATTAATTCGGGTTGTTTTCCCGGCGCGACGTATTTTTGTTTGACGGCTTCGAGCGCACGTTTCCAATCTTCGCCGTAACCCATCGCGGCGGAAGCCTTTTTCATTTCCGCTTCGCACCACGCAAATTCCTTGTTGGCGATTTCGACCAATTCTTCGGGCGTGTAAGGAATCATTTCAAATTCCAGTTCTTCGATGAGTGCCTCGCGCCCGATCGGGTCGCCGATGATGGTCGTTTTGTCGTCGGGTCTGATGCCGACGAGCTTATCGAGCAAAAATACGCGGTAAGATTGCAAAGAAGCGTCGAGAGTTTTGTAGGTTTCCGCGTTCCACCACGTAAAATCGGGGTCGTAAGCATTATAAAAATCGAACCAGCCTTTCAACGTTCTGCGCAACGAATCGACCGTCCGCGCCGCACGGTTGGCGGCGGTTTGCTTCGGTTTGGCGATTTTTCCCGCATCGATGTCCTTCTGCGTCTGCACGACGATTTTGTTAAGCTCGTTGAGCAAAGCGGCGGTTTTCGCGGCATCGACCGTTTCCAGCTTGCGCCGCGCATCTTCGAGGTCGGTGATAGTTTTTAGAAATGGCAGCAACGCCGAAATCTCCGCAAATTGCTTTTCGTTTCGCGCCGATTCGCGCTGTTCGTGCTTCAAATAATTCTCGAAAACCAGATAATCGATTTGTTCATCGTGGTTGAGCGCGTCAAATTTCTGCCGACTCAAAAGCGCAAGCCATTCCGCGTTCAACTGCGCGAAACGCGCCCGCCGATTTGCCGATTCACGCGCCGAATAAAACCTGTCCAGAATGCCGTAATCCGCACGGTATTTTTCGATCACGCCGCGCAAACTGCTCGGCGGTTCGTTATAATTCGCAAGATCGTCCGCCGTTTGCGCGAACGCATTCGTCAAAAAAATAAACAGAAAAACAATAGCGGTCAGTCGTTTCATAGTGGGAGAATATTAACTCAATTTCGGTGAGAAACGAATTTAAAACAGAAGATATGGCAAAAGTGCGGCTTTCAAGTAGCGCGAAGCAACTTTCAAATGCCTCCGAACCTTCTGCAACCATCACCGCACTTATCGCAGATGCCGCCGAACAATCGGCAAATACCTGTGAACAGTTTGCAAGTGCCGCCGAACAGATTGCAAATGTCCAGGTGCGGACTGCAATCATCGCGGCATATGATTTTTTAATGCAGTGTGCCGTTTTTTGTCGCGGCGCAGGTTTGTATATTCCTTAAATCAACAGTTTTTTCTTGCTTTTATCTTCTGCAAATCGCTACAATCAGAGATAGTCTTTAACAACTTCAAACGGTAAATATAATAAATTAGAATTCAGCCTCTCTTCGCTTTTTGCGGTATCATTACAGCTATCTGTGAAATGCTTCGGTTCAGCCGAAGGCGGCGGCAATTTATAAATGCGAAGGGAAGTCCGAGCAGAAATTAGTTTGGGAGATTTGAAATGAAGAAAATTAAGTTTTTGGCAGTAGTGGCATTGAGTTTTATCTTTTTGACGATCAATGCCTTCGGCGGCGGTTCGCCCGCAACGCCGAAATTACAGCCTTTTTTGACAGGTTTATCGCGTCCGGTTTTGATTCGTTCGGCAAACGACGGAACGGGACGGCTTTTTATTTTACAGCAAGGCGGAGTAATCCGCGTTTTACAGCCGGGCGCGACCGCGCCGACGGATTTTATCAATCTGAGTTCCAAGATCACGGTTCCCGTTTCGGTCGGCGACGAACGCGGGCTTTTGGGTTTGACGTTTCACCCGCAGTTTGCGACGAACGGATATTTTTTCGTTAATTATACCCGCGTCGGCGACGGCGCGACCGTCATTGCGCGTTACACCGCTTCAAACAATAACACGACCGCCGATATTGCGACGGAACGCGTGATTTTGACCATCGCCCAACCGTTCTCAAATCATAATGGCGGAATGATCGATTTCGGACCCGACGGCAATCTGTATATCGGAATGGGCGACGGCGGTTCGGCAAACGATCCGGGCGCGCGCGCGCAGAATATCGACAATCTGCTCGGCAAATTTTTGAGAATCACGCCGAGCCTCGACGCAAATCCGCCAACACCTGCTTACACGGTTCCGGCGGATAATCCGTATGTCGGTGTTGCCGGTGCGGACGAAGTTTACGCGATCGGTATCAGAAATCCGTGGCGTTGGTCGTTTGACCGCGGCGGCACGAATCAGCTTTGGGCGGGCGATGTCGGACAGAATAACATCGAAGAATTCGACATCATCACGAAGGGAAGCAATTACGGTTGGCGCGTTTACGAAGGAAATACGTGCACCAATCTCGATCCGAGCCTCTGCGCGGGCGGAGGTTCGCCGATCACGCAAGTTCCGCCGATTTTCACCTACACGCACACGGGCGGACGCTGTTCGATCACGGGCGGCTACGTCTATCGCGGAACGCAGGGCGCACTGCCGAACGGCGCATACACTTACGCCGATTATTGTTCGGGTGAAATCTGGTATTGGTTCAATAATACGCAAACTCTGCTAGTCGATGGAACAAGAAGCGTCGTTTCGTTCGGCGAAGATTCGGACGGCGAAATCTACGTCTGCTTCAACAACGGCACGATCGACAAGATCGTTCGCTCGAACGCTTCGGCGGATTTCGACGGCGATTTCAAGACCGATACGTCCGTTTTCCGCCCGTCGGCAGGAAGCTGGTATATCCTGAACAGCTCGGATAATTCGTTCTCGGCGCAAAACTTCGGAAGCGCGACCGACGTTCCCGCGCCCGAAGATTACGACGGCGACAACATCGCCGATGTCGGCGTTTTCCGTCCGTCGAACGGAACCTGGTATTATCTGCGGAGCGGCAACAATACGCTCGGTGCCACTGCTTTCGGCGTGAACGGCGACATTCCCGTGGCGGGCGACTATGACGGCGACCAGAAAGCCGACGTGACCGTTTTCCGCCCGTCAAACGGAACCTGGTATCGTCTGAACAGCTCGAATAATTCTTTCAATGCGACCTCGTTCGGCACGAACGGCGACGTTCCCGTTGCCAACGATTACGACGGCGACGGCAAATACGACGTTTGCGTTTTCCGTCCGTCGAACGGAACCTGGTATCGTCTGAACAGCGGCGGCGGCGGATTTGCGGCAGTCGCTTTCGGACAAGCCGGCGACGTTCCCGTTCCGGGTGATTACGACGGCGACGGCAGAAGCGACATCACCGTTTTCCGCGCCGGAAACTGGTATAGCTTGCGAACCGCGACCGGAACTTTCGTTGCAACCGCGTTCGGCACGACGGGCGACGTTCCCGCAGTCGGCGATTATGACGGCGACGGCAAGGACGACATTGCCGTGTTCCGTAACGGAAACTGGTATAGCCTCCGAAGCTCGAACGGAGCTTTCGCGGCAGTTGCTTTCGGCACAACGGGCGATCTGCCCGCACCGGCGTATGACAGACCGTAAACTGTAAATTACGAAATTATCAATTACGAATTACGAATTGAAGAATATCTTTTAATTCGTAATTCGTAATTTGAAATTCGTAATTGATTAAACCGCTCTCGCAATCGTCAGCACATCAACCCGCACCGCGCCGTTTTTCTTTAAAATCTCCGCACACGCCGAAACGGTCGCGCCCGACGTGAAAACATCATCGATCAAAACAATATTTTTCCCTTCGACCAGATTAGGACGCGTGACTTCAAAAGCTTTTTCGACGGTCATTTCACGCGCTTTTCTGTCCATCGCGGCACGGTGCATCGGCGTATGATTTGTGCGAGCCAACGTTTTGTTGTCGCATTTTATCTTGGTTTTTCTTTCCAAAAACTTCCCTAAAACTTCGGCTTGATTAAACCCGCGTTCGATGCGACGTTTTTTGGAAAGCGGAACGGGAATGAGCAGATCGGCATCGTGAAAATCCGAATTTTCAAAGGCTGAATAATAGAGTTCGCGCAGGGTTCTTGAAAGATGCGGAACCTTTTTGAGTTCGATGACCTCAGCGGCGAGAGCTTTTTCGTAAATCCCGACGGCTTTGGCGCGGTCGTAAAAATGTTCATCGCAAAGACGGCAAAAAGTTTTGACGGATTTTCCTTCGAGCAGAAACGCACCGCATTTCGCGCACAAAACTTCGTTGCCGGAAAAGATTCGCGTTCGTTTCCAACATCCGCGGCAAACTACGCCGTCAGCGTAATTTTCGACACTGTTTTCACAAATTTGACAGGCTTGCGGGAAGGTAAGAGAAAGTAGGGAATCGAGAAAAGTTTGAAACATAAAAACAGAAAAGCAAAAACGCGGAAAAGCCTGAAAGTCCTTTGAAAAACTCAAATTACTTTTAGGGCTTTCTCGATTTTCACTTTTCCGCCTTTAATCTTCTTCCAGAAGACCCTGTTCGACTAATTCCTGACAGCTCAGGCAATAACGCGCCCAGGGGATTGCCGCCAAACGTTTCGGATTGATCGGATTTTCGCAATTCAGACAATCTCCGTATTCTTCGTCTTCGATACGCATCAGGGCTTCGTCGATCAGCATCAGTTGACGGCTTTCGTTTTCGGAAACTGCCAACATTACGTTTTTTGAATAATTTCTAACCGCCAGATCGACCGGATCGGGCGTTTCCGAATCATCTATCGAAAGATCGTTATCTTTCAATTTATTGACAAGCGTCTCGCGCTCGGCGAGCAGGCTTTTTTTGATTTCTTCTAAATTAAGTTCACTCATTTTTGATATGGAAAACCTTTGATAATAGTAAATGCTCGATACAGCTGTTCCAACAAAACCACACGAGCCATATCGTGTGTAAAAGTCAGAAACGATAAGGATAAACTATAGTTAGCTCTTTCGACAACCTCAGACGCGACACCTTCGGCTCCGCCGATCAGAAAAACTATCTCTTTCAACCCGCGATTTTGCCAATTTTCAATATTTTTAGCTAAATCCTGCGATGAAATCGAGCGTCCCTTAACGTCCAACAAACATACGAAGAGGCTTTGATTCAGGTTTTCTAAAAATCGTTTGCCTTCAATTTCTTTCGTTTCGTGCGCCGCGCTGTCTTTGAGTTCGGTAAACTCGCACTTCACAAAAAAAGACAGGCGTTTTGCATATTCTTCCTGCAACGCCCGCCAATTTTTGTCTTTTGTTTTACCGATCCAAAGAAAACGAAATTTCATAGTTGTAAAAGTGGCAGGAACAGGAGCAGTGGCGGTATTAATGTTTTATATCAATCTGTAAAGAACTTTCACTGCACCTGCAAACGGATGCTGAAGACTGCCACTGCCGCTAAATATCTGCGGGAATCTCGACCTTTTTCGCATCGCGCCAGAGTCTTTCCAGATCGTAAAATTCGCGCGCTTCTTTTTCAAAAATATGCACGATAAAATCGCCGTAATCCATCAGAACCCATTCGGCGGAAGTATAGCCTTCGATGCGAACGGGTCTTGAATTAAGTTGTTTTTTCAGTTGTTCTTCGATCTCGTCGGAGATTGCCTGAACCTGACGTTGATTTAAGCCGCTGGCGATGATAAAAAATTCCGCAAAACTCGCTATTTCGCGCAGATCGAGCGCGGTGAGATTAACCGCTTTCTTGTCGCTGGCACAACGCAGGGCAAGCTGGACGTTTTCGTCCAATTCGGCGAAAGGCGTTGAATTTTGTTCTATTTCGATCAAAACGCTTTCGCGTTTCAGTGTTTTTTCTTGTAATTCTTCCATAATTTCAATAGACATTTATCATTTATCATTTATCGAAAGAAATCAACAGACGAAAAATGCCGATTTGTGAATGTTAAATGTAAAGTTCGTATTTTTCGACATATTTTGCAACCGCATCCGGCACATCTTTCAGCCAACCGCCCGTTTTTTCTTTGATTCGCTGTCTGATCTCAGTCGCCGAAACATCGATCTGCACCGCATCGGTGATGAAAATTTTAGATTTTGGATTTTGGATTTTGGATTTAATCCCGTTTTCTACTCCGCGAAGATCAATAATTCTTTCCCGAATCGCATCCGTGACGTGCGAAAATCCGATCTCGTAAGCGGGACGCGTGACGACGATGATATTGACCATTGTCAAAACCGTTTCCCATTCGCGCCAGGTCAAAATATCCTGCCACGAATCTGCGCCCATTACGAAGAAAATTTCGGTTTCCGTCAGTTCGTTTTTCAATCTCGAAAGCGTTTCGACCGTGTAAGGCTTTTCGGGAAGTTCAAGTTCCATTTTTGAAACCGTCACATTTTCCAGATCATTCGTCGCCAGTGCAAGCATCGCGAAACGGTGAAACGCCGAGGTCGGTTTGCGGTCTTTTTTATGCGGCGCGTGAAAAGCGGGAATAAAAACGAATTCGTCGAGAGAAAATTGTTCGATCAATTTCTGTGCGATCTCCAGATGTCCGATATGCGGCGGATCAAAACTGCCGCCGTAAAATGCGATTCGTTTCATTTCTCTAAAAGTTTGCGGAAATGGTCGGTTATTTCGAGCAGAATTTCGTCGGGACAATGCGGGTCGGTCACAAAAAACCAGTAATCGCCGAATTGATTATTGACCGAAAACTTATACCCGCGATAATCGAAATCGAGCCACATTTCAACCACGCCGTCCGTGATAAATTCGGTGATCTCAGCACCTTCGAGCTTTTCGACGTGATCGGCAAACTCATCAAAAAAAACGGCTTCGGGCAAATCCGCAAAATGCCGCGAACCGTCGTTCATCCGCATATCGAACAAATCTTTAATCATTGAAAATCTCTTCCGCCGCTTCGGGATTTATCTCGATCTTCGATTCGGCTTCTTCCTCACGAATTTCTTCCAGTTTTTTCGCCACGACGCTGATTAGTTCCTTCGTGCCCTGATTCGTAACTGCCGAAATTTCGAGAAATTGTTTTTCGTCTTCCGCCGCTCTTTTCCGCAGATTTTCCAATCTTTCGGGTTCGTCCAAAGCATCGAGCTTTGTCGCGACGACAATTTGCGGACGATTTGCCAAATCTTCGTTATAATTTGCCAGTTCACGATTAATAATTTCGTAATCCGAAACCGGGTCGCGTCCCGAAAGCGATGAAACATCGACCAGATGGAGCATCAGTTTCGTGCGTTCGACGTGGCGCAGAAATCGGTCGCCGAGTCCCGCGCCTTCGCTTGCGCCTTCGATAAGTCCGGGAATATCGGCGACGACAAACGTATTAAAATCGCCGAGATCGACCACCCCGAGATTCGGTTCGAGCGTCGTAAAAGGATAATCGGCAATTTTCGGTTTTGCGGCGGAAATTACGGAGATCAAAGTCGATTTTCCCGCGTTCGGGAATCCGACCAGACCGACATCGGCAATGAGTTTCAATTCCAGTTGCAATTCCTTTTCCTCGCCCGGTCGCCCCATATAATGAAACTTTGGGGCGCGCCGCGTCGGGGTCGCAAAATGCTGATTTCCCCAACCGCCTTTGCCGCCTTTTGCGGCGAGAAATCGCTGTCCGGCTTCCGTGAAATCGAAGACGAGATCGCCCGATTCCGCATCGAAAACCTGTGTTCCGACGGGAACGTTGACGGTCACATCCGCGCCGTCCTTGCCGTGACGGTTCGAGCCTTCGCCGTGCCGCCCTCGTTCGCCTTTGTGTTCCGGATTATAACGTAAGTGAAGTAGAGTATTTAAGCCTTCGCTTGCCTCGAGCCAGACGCTTCCGCCAATACCGCCGTCGCCGCCCGAAGGTCCGCCGCGCGGCACGAATTTTTCACGGCGGAAAGCCGTCACGCCGTTTCCGCCGTCCCCTGCTTTGACTCTGATTTTTACACGATCAATAAACATAAACTTTAATTGTATGTTTTTGCGAAATGGATGGCAAAATCCGCCATCGCATTACAAATTTTTATCGAGCGCACGAGCTTGCTTTTTAAGTCTGCCGAATCTAAGATTTCCTTTCAGCCGAAATAAGTTTATGAAAAATATTTAATAGTTCCATTGCCACGGTTAAATCGTTGAAATGGAACAAAATCACCGGATCGTCGTTATATAAAATGTCGTGTTACGATTAAGAGATTTCAGGTAAAATTCATGTCGTTCTATGAAGCTCTAAAGTTAGCCCTAGCTGCGATTCTCGCTCATAAACTGCGTTCATTTCTGACGCTTCTCGGCGTTATTTTCGGCGTGGCGACCGTTATCGTAGTTGTTTCCCTGATCGAAGGTTTTAACGCTTACGTCGATGAAAAAATCGCCAATATCGGGACGAACGCATTCAGCGTTCAGCGATTCTCGATAGAAGATTTTTCGAGTGTCGAGATTTTGAACGCGGCGCGCAGACGCAACAAGGAAGTAACGATCGACGACCTCGAAGCGTTAAAGGCACGCGGCGGTTTTATTAAGGAAGTCGGCGGTCGCTCCGATTCGACGGGTGATATAAAATTCGGCGATAAAACGCTTTTGAACGTTCAGATCAAAGCGACGACACCGAACATCGCCGACATCGAGAAGATCGAAGCAAGCAACGGGCGATATTTCATTAATGCCGAAGAAGAACTCAGAAAATACGTCTGTTTTATCGGTTCGGAAACTGCCGAAAAACTTTTTCCGACGAGCAATCCGCTCGGGCAAATTATCAAGATCGACGGTCGCACGTTTCAGGTGATCGGGGTCGGCAAAGCGGTCGGCTCGGCGTTCGGACAGTCGCGCGATATGTATGTTTCGATGCCGCTTTCGACGTTTCTTTCGATCTACGGCAAACGCCGTTCGATCAACATTTCCGTGACTTCGGCAAGTCCCGCGACGTATGAGGACGCAATCGAGGAAGCACGCACCTTGATGCGCGTCCGGCGCAAACTCTCTTCGGGCGAAAAGGACAGCTTCGGCATCGTTACGCCAAACGCGATCAACGAACTGCGCGATAAGATTTTCGGCACGATTCAGGTCGTGGCGATCGGCGTGACCTCGATCTCGTTAGTCGTGGGCGGCATCGTGATTATGAATATTATGCTCGTTTCGGTGACGGAAAGGACAAAGGAGATCGGCATCCGCAAGAGCATCGGCGCAAAACAACTCGACATTCTGAAACAGTTTTTGGCGGAATCGACTCTGCTTGCTTTGCTCGGCGGCTCGATCGGGATTTTGATCGCTTATTTGATCGCCAAGCTCGTTGCCGTCGCCTTTTCGATTCCGACCGCACTGCCGCTTGTCTGGGTGACGATCGCGCTCTTTGTTTCGAGCAGTGTCGGCTTGATCTCGGGCGTTTATCCCGCGTGGAAAGCGGCGCGGTTAGACCCGATCGAGGCTTTGAGAGCCGATTGATTTTCAGCTTTTAAATTTTAACTTTTGAATGCGTTTTCTTCATTCCAAATTTTACGAAAATCTTTTGATGGCGTTGGACACTTTGCGCGTCAACAAACTGCGTTCGTTTTTGACGATTTTGGGCGTTGTCATCGGCACGACGACGGTAATCGTCATCGCGGCTTTCGTTTCGGGAATCGACGCGCGGGTTGCAAAAGAGATCGAATCTTTCGGCACAAATTCGATCTACGCCTTCAAATTCGATCCCGGATTTAATTTCAATCCTTCGATGGAAGAGCGAACGCGCAAACCCTTGAAGGAAGAAGATGCGGATGCAATTCGTGCCGAATGCGTCAACTGTGACTTCGTTTCGCCTTTTATGTCGCCGGTGGATTTCGTGCAAGGACCTTTTTCCGAGCGTGTAAATGTTCGTAATAAAGAAATTGAAATGACCAACGCCACGGTTCAGGGCGCGGCATCCGATTATTTTCAGATGGGCGTTTCGACGCTTGAAGAGGGACGGTTTTTTACGGCTGACGAGGAAGCGAGCCGCGGAAAAGTTGCCGTGATCGGGATCGATGTCGCCAACACTTTGTTTCCGTATTCAAACGCCGTCGGTCAGGAAATTCAGATCGAAGGTCGCAATTACAAAGTCATCGGCGTGCTCAAGGAAAGAGAGATTTTTCTCGTCGGCGCGGAAGACCCGAACAACGAAAACAAAGCCGTCTATCTGCCTTTCAAAACCATCAAACAACTCTATCCGGCAAACGAGGATTGCTTTATCATCATCACGGCAAAAGCCGGAAAAATGAACGAAGCAGTCGAGGAGGTTCGCAACATTCTGCGTCGAAAACGTAATGTTCCGTCCGATAAACCCGACAATTTCGGATTGCAGACATCCGATCAGATCATCAAACAATTCGGCGCGATCACGAGCGGCGTTTTTATTTTGATGGTCGCAATTTCGAGCGTCGGCTTGCTCATCGGCGGAATCGGCGTGATGAACATTATGCTCGTTTCCGTCACCGAACGCACAAAGGAGATCGGGGTTCGTAAAGCTGTCGGCGCACGGAAGATGGACATTGTCACGCAGTTTTTGATCGAAGCCGCGACACTCACAGGTTTGGGCGGAATCCTGGGAATCGTCATCGGCGTTTTACTCGCTTTGCTGATTCAGATGATTTTGCCGACTTACATTCCGTTATGGGCACCGATTGCCGGGTTTGTCGTTTCTGTCGGGCTCGGACTGATTTTCGGACTGCTTCCCGCTTGGAAAGCCGCCAGATTAAACCCGATTGACGCTTTGAGATACGAGTAAAAGACAGCCGAGAAAACCGGATATTTAAGAAAAATTATCTGTTTGATTCATTTCATCCGCTTCATCCGCGTTCTGCAAAAATAGCATTTTCTATACGTAAAAAAACTGAGAGCCGTTTCGATTTCTCAAAACGGCTCTCAATTTATGCCTTAAATTTTTGATCGCCGAAGCTTTCAACTTTTTAAGGTTGGCAAATCTCGCATGTACACGTTCGATCTGCCTGTTTTTTGTATCCCGAAAACGCTCGCGGCGAGCTATATTTCCGGTCAGCACGTCAAATTGTTTTCACATTTTGCTCGTATTTCTCTCGAATTACTGTGCCGATAGGTTTTTTTTGTGGTGGCTTTTCCTCCACCGACGGTTACGTTCCCGTCAACGAGGCTTATTTTGCTTTCGCAAGATAAGCGGCTTTTGCTCTCTTTCCGGTGGTTCCTTGCCGTAAAGTGTTTCCTGTTTTTATCCGGGAAACTCTGAAAAAGTTTTTCAACTCTTTCGTGAGCAAAGCCTTTCGGCTTCGATTCAGGGCGTAAATAGTAACTACTTTTCCGTCTGTTCGTTACTCTCAAATCGGTGCGTCACCGCTCCGCTTGCCTATCCCTGAGCCGGTCAAAATACCGTAGCATTTTTGACTTGTAGATGGATTTTACACCCGTTTTCTTTGATGTCAAGTAGAAAATACTTTAAGTTTTCAAAGTATTCGAGGCTTAAAAACCAAGCCTTCTGTGGAAAACTTTTGAACTTGCCTGTGGAAAAAGCTGTGGAAAACTTTCCAAATGTATCAAACCGGCGATTTAATAAATCAAAGATTTGCCGCTTCTGGAAAAAGGGTTGTGCAAATCTTTAATGAATCGACCGAAAAAAGTTGAAAAAAAATATTTTTTTGATGAAATTTTTATTGAAACTGGACTCAAATATCACTTTATCTACCGAAATAATATTAAATTTTCCGCGAAATTGATAATTATCACCTCTTTTGTGTAAAAATTATGCGATGCCCGAAGAGATAGAAGAAGATTCAGGGAAAGATGAGATGGGAAAATTGATTAGGAAAAAAATATTTACCATTAAATGCTTCATTTGCTTCATAGCTTTCGCGGTTATTATTTTTTCTTACACAATTTCGGCACAATACAGACTCGATTCTTTCACGACGGACAACGGTTTGCCGCAAAACGGTGTGCGTGATGTCGTGCAAACGCCCGACGGTTATCTTTGGCTCACGACTTTTGACGGTTTGGTTCGATATGACGGCTCGAAATTTGTCGTTTATGACAAAAATAACACCCCTGAAATTTTAAGTAACCGTTTTTTGTTGCTTCGTGTCGAAGCGGACGGCACTTTACTGGCAGGAACGGAAGACGGCGGTTTGACGGTTTATCAAAACGGCGTGTTTCGGACATACACTGTTGCCGACGGTTTGCCGTCAAATAAATTGACCGATTTCGGTAGCGATGTTCAAGGAAATTTTTATGTCGGGACAGCCGAAGGAAAATCTTATTTCCGGAACGGCAAATTTCTTCCTGTTCCCGAGTCGGAAATTCCCAATAACAATAGATTTTACCGCAGTCCCTCAGGAAATATCTGGTTTTTCGATACAGACGGAATCAGGGAAAAGTCGGCAAACGACGAACAGCGGTTTTACCCGATTCCGATCAGGGCTTACAACGAAAAACTTACGGGAGTCAAGCTTTTTGAAGATCGCAAAGGAAATCTCTGGTTTAGCGATCTGAACGGCGTTTACCGTTTGAAAGATGGTGAAATCACGAAGTTTACGGAAAAAGAAGGCGTGCCGCCGAACGTTTGCTTACTGCCGCAACTCGAAGAGAACGACGGGGCGATTTGGTTTACGTCGGGAATGCCGTGGATCGCCGGGGTCGGGCTGGTTCATTATAAAGACGGACGTTTTACGACACTCGGAAAATCTACCGGACTGTCGAGTTTACTGCTTCATAAAATAACTCGTGACCGTGAAGATAATCTCTGGATTTCAACTACCGATCGCGGGCTGAATCTTTTGAAAAAACAATTTATCAGGTCGCTTTCGACCGCGGACGGTTTAGCGGCGACGGAAGTTTATCCGATTTTACAAACCCGCAACGGCGATGTTTATGCCGGGACGACCAAAGGTTTGAGCGTTTATCGCGACGGTCGTTTTACCGATGCTTTGATTACGAACAACGAAGACAAAATCGTTTCGGCGACGGCTTTATATGAAGAGGAAAACGGCATTTTGTGGCTCGGCTCGACGGACGGGACGTTTTATCGGCTTGAAAACGGCGCGTGGAAAAAATACTCGCTCGGCAATGATTCGATAATCTGGACGATCCACAAAGACGAAGCGGGCGTTGTGCGGCTCGGAACCGACAAAGGTCTGTATGAACTTCGTGACGATAGATTATTCAAAACATATACGACTGCGGACGGTTTGCCATCGAACGATGTCAAGATAATTTACCAGGATCGAAAAGGACTGATTTGGCTCGGAACTTACGGCGGACTCGTAAAATTGGAAGAAAAGAATGAAACGAATACGGCTTCATTTTCCGTTTTTACGACCGAAAACGGTTTGGCGAGCAATCGTATCCGTGCGCTCTATGAAGACAACAACGGAACGCTCTGGATCGGGACATACGATGGCGGTTTGTCGCGTTTTGCGGACGGGAAATTTATTAATTTTACGATCGAAAACGGGCTTTTCAACAACGGCGTTTTCCAGATTTTGGAAGACGACAAAAACAATTTCTGGATAAGCTGTAACAAAGGAATTTACCGCGTCAACCGACAGGAATTGGAAGATTTTGCCGAAGGGAGGATAGCCAAGATCAATTCGATCGCTTACGGCAAACCGGACGGAATGCTCAACACCGAGGCGAACGGCGGACGGCAACCCGCAGGAATTAAAACGACGAACGGGAAACTCTGGTTTCCAACGCAGGACGGTGTAGCGGTCGTCGACCCAAACGAGGTTTCGTTCAATCGGCAACCGCCGCCTGTGCAGATCGAAAATGTTTTGATAGATCGTGTGGCGGTCGATTTTCGTGACGGGATCACGATACAGGCGAATCAGAATAATCTTGAGATCAGGTATACGGGAATCAGCTTTATCAAACCCGAGCAAGTGAAATTTCGTTACCGGATCGAAGGTTTGAGCGAAGAATGGACGGACGTTCGCAATATCCGCGAGCTTTATTTTCCGTCATTTCCGGCGGGCGAGTTTACGTTTCACATCATCGCGGCAAATTCGGACGGCGTTTGGAATGAAGAAGGCGTGCGATTGAAAATCGTCGTCAACGCGCCGTTCTGGAAAAAGACTTGGTTCATTGCGCTGGCTTCATTATCGGCGATTTTTATTGTTTTTACGGTTTTCAAACTGCGCGAACGCGAATTGAAACGCCGTCAGCTCATCCAGCAGGAATTTTCGCGCAAACTGCTCGAATCGCAGGAATCGGAACGTAAAAGAATCGCTTCGGAAATGCACGATTCGCTTGGGCAATATCTTTTGGCGATAAAAAACTGGGCGTTGTTCGGACTGAATTCGCTGACGGAAAAAGATGCGGCGCGGCAATATTTGACGGAAGTTTCCGAAACTTCGTCGCTGGCGATCGAAGAAGTCCGCGAAATCGCGCACAATCTTCGTCCCTATCAACTCGAACGGCTCGGACTGACAAACACGCTCGAATATATGCTGAAAAATATCAAAAATTCGGCGGCGATTAAGTTTGTTTATGAAATAGAAGCGATCGACGGATTTTTATCGAAAGACGACGAAATCATTTTTTATCGAATCGTGCAGGAATGTATAAATAACGTCATCAAACACAGTAACGCTGAAAATGCTTGGGTTTCGGTAAAGCTAGAGCAAGACATTTTAATTTTTACGTGCCGCGACGACGGCAAAGGTTTCGATGTCGAAGCGGCAAAAACTTCTTCGGAAAGCGGTCTTGGTTTAGAAGGAATTGCCGAACGCGTGAAAATTTTAAACGGCGAATATAAAATCGAATCTGAAAACGGAAAGGGAACAAACGTAATCGTAAAAGTCGGGAAAAGCAATGAGTGAAGGAATCAGAATTATCATCGCAGACGATCATCCGATCTTTCGGCGCGGTCTGCGTGCCGTCATCGAGAGCGATTCGGAAATGAAGATCGTGAGCGAAGCCGACAACGGCGAAATTGCGCTTTCGGAAATAGAAAGGCTTGAGCCGCACATCGTCGTGCTCGATTCGGATATGCCGAAAGTCGACGGTTTGACCGTTGCACGAACGATTCAGACGAAAAACTTAACGACTTTGCCGATCTTTCTGACGATGCACAAAGACGAAGCGATCTTTAATGCGGCGATCGACGCGGACGTAAAAGGCTTCGTCATCAAAGACAGCGCGGCGACCGATATTGTCAACTGCATCAAGGAAGTTGTGCGGGGGAAAAGATTTTTCAGCCACGTTTTATCGGAATTTTTACTGAACCGACGCAACGGAAATTCTTCGCCGCTCGACACTTTGACCGTTTCCGAACGCCGTGTTTTGCGGCTTATTGCAAACGGGAAAACGACGAAAGAGATCGCCGAAGAACTTTTTGTTAGTCCCCGCACCGTCGATCACCACCGCGCCAATATTTCTTCCAAACTCGACCTCAAAGGCAAAAATGCTTTGCTGACCTTCGCGCTCAACAATAAAAACAAAATCTAACCGAAAAAATAGGCAATATTACCTATCCGAAATTAGGCATCAATACCGATGTCAGCGGATTTCCGCTTTGTTATTCTCTTTTTGCACGAAAAATACAGTTCATTTTTCAGTTAAAAAAAGGAGATCAATAAAGATATTATGGGAAATCGCGGAGATAGATTAATGGTCGGGGAAGTTCTCAGACCGAACGATTATTTGGTTTCATACAACGGCTTATATTACGGGATAATGCAGGATAACGGCGATTTTGTCGTTTTTCACGGTTCGGGACCCGACAACAATCACGGCTTTGTTTATCACACGAACACGACGATCGACGAACCTGCTTTTATGGTCATGCAGGGCGACGGAAATTTGTGTCTTTACAGGGGAACGCCCGAAAGTCGCGGCGGTTGGCTGTGGGGATTGAACGACGGAAAGGCGCGGGTGCCGCTCGGCGATTCACGAAATTGGGGTTCGGTGGCGGTGATGCAGGGTGACGGAAATTTCGTGGTTTATTCACCGCGCGGCGAAGTCATCTGGGGCGACGACAACGTTCCCGTCATCAGCAAAGTCGAAGCAAGCGTAAATTACGATCTCAATGCGCGCACGACGGTTGATGTAAATGACCCGAATCAAATTCCTTTGACGGTCGATAATTATAACGCGACCGATTCCGCTCAAACCAGAACGTTGACTTATTCAAAAGCTTATACGGAAACTTCGAGCTGGTCTGCTTCGGACAGCATCACGGTCGGTATTTCGGTCGAATTTACCGCTGTGCCTGTTCTCGACGAAGGCAACGTCACTATCTCGGCAAGTGAAACGCACACCTATAGCTGGGGAGCGACCGAATCGGAAACAAACACGATCACGGCGGAAGTTCCCGTCAATGCGGGGGCTTATGAAGATGTCAAATGCACGGCGATCCTACAGCAACGCGAATTTACGATTCCGTATTCGGGAAGCGCGACTTATCACTATCAGGACGGTGCAGTCGTGCCGGGAACGATTTCCGGCAATTATTCGGGCACGACTTATTTTTTGATGGCGCAAACAACCAAAAATGACATTCCGCATTAAGCAACGAATTTCATAAAAAAAAATTAGAAAAGGACGGTCGAGCGAAAAGACACGAAGCTGAATCTTTTAAATTCGACTGTCCGAAATCCAATGAAAAAATCGATGTCATTTTTAATTGTTGATGACAATTCCGTGATGCGTCGGACGATCAGGCACGTTGTCGGCGAATTTGCAAAAGAAATAAACGAGTGCAAAGACGGGGCAGAGGCTTTGCCCGCTTATCGAAAATATCAGCCTGACTGGGTTTTGATGGATGTCGAAATGTGCGAAACGGACGGATTGACGGCAACACGTGAAATCCTCGCTTCGTTTCCCGACGCGCACATCGTCATCGTGACCAAACACGGCGATGCTCAGATGCGCGAAGCCGCAAAAAAAGCGGGTGCATTCGGTTTCGTAGTAAAAGAAAATTTGCTGGAACTGCGCCGAATTTTATCAAGGGTAATAACTGAAAAGGAAGTTGAAAAATAAAAGAAATTGCCGTAGCTCGAATAATTTCGATTTAACGGCAAGCGAACACAACTCTCCTGGAAAAACAAAATTTAGAATTATGCGAAAGAGAATTATCAAATCGGTTTTATGTTTCGGATTTTTATTGTTTGCCGCCACTTTTTTACAGGCGGCAACTTGCACGGTAAATGTTTTGACCGACACGGGCGCAGGTTCAGGCGGAGCGGGCGGAACGGGCGATCTGCGTTATTGCATCACGCAAACGAATACAGCGGGCGGCGCGGATACGATCAATGTAACTTTGTTCGGCACAGTTCTGTTAAATTCAAACCTGCCTTATATTTCCGACAATTTAACGATCAACGGAAGTAATCAGAATCTTTTCATCGTTGACGCGCAGGGCGGTGCGAACAGACGCGGTTTTGAGGTTGATGCACCGGCGGGCGTGAATGTCACGATCCGAAATATGACGATTAGAAACGGCAATGTCACGACGAGCGGAATCGGCAGCGGCGGCGGAATTTTGCTTCTCAGCGGCGCAACGCTCAATCTCGATGCGGTAAATGTTGTCAATAACACCTCGGTTGACAGCGGCGCGGGAATCAATGTCAACGGCAGTAGTTTAAATATTACAAATTCGCGCATTGCGGGAAATGTTGCGACCAATCCGGGCGCGGGCGGCGGTGCGGTCAATTTCTTTAACGGCACTTTTTTTATGTCCGGCACGACCGTCAGCGGCAACACTTCGTCAAACGGCGGCGCGTTTTCTCTTGTATTCGTAAATCCTGCACGCATCGAAAATTCGACGATCAGCGGAAATAATGCGTCGCGAGGCGGCGGAATATACAACGCGGCAAGCACCGTGCGAATGTCGAACGTGACGATCAGCGGAAACAACGCGTCCGATCTCGGCGGCGGTTTCGTCAATTCGAGCAATAACGGAAATATGACGCTTCGCAACTGCACGGTCGCGGGAAACAAAGCGAACACGGGCGGCGGTTTTTACACCTTCGGCGGCAGTAATATTTTCACGACGCTTGCAAATACGATCATTGCCGACAATACCGCAAACTTCGGCGCGGACGTTTTTAATAATTTTTCGAGCACTATTTTACGCGAAGGTGCAAATATCATCGAAACGGGAATCGAAGGACTTGGCGGTGTCGGCGGCGGCGGTTCGGGCATTCAAACCGACCCGATGCTGTATCCGCTCGGCAATTACGGCGGTTTGACGGCAACGCATAATTTCGCGCCGAACAGTCCGGCGCGAAATGCGGGCGCGGACGGCGAAGCCTTGAATACTTCGTCCGTTCCGTTGACCACCGACCAGCGCGGAGCCGCATTTCCGCGCATTACGGGAACCAGTGTGGACATCGGCGCGTTTGAATTTCTGAGCCTGACGGTCACGAAAACCAACGACACGAACGACGGCGTTTGCGATGCCGATTGCTCTTTGCGGGAAGCGGTCGCGGCGGCAGTAAGCGGAAGCAATCTCGAATTTTCGACGCTTTTCGATGCGCCGCAGACGATCATTCTCAACAGCCTGATCGTGATTCCGAAAAGCCTGACGCTGATCGGTCCGGGCGCGGATAAACTGACGATTTCGGGCAATAATGCCACTTCGCTTTTTGAAAATTTTTCCGCTTCGACGGCGAGCATTAATTTTATCGGGATGACCTTTGCCAACGGCAACGGCACGGGCGGCTCAAACAATAATCAGGGCGGCGCGATCGAGATACACGGCACGTCGGCGACGTTCGACAAAGTCGTGTTTCGCGACAACAATGCTTCCGTGATCGGCGGTGCTTTGTTGTGTTTTGCCCCGACCTGCCGCATTTCCAATTCAACGTTTTTTAATAATTCCGCACCGCAGTCATCGGTTTTTTACGGCGGAAACGGGATCACTGAAATCAGTAATTCCACTTTTAGCGGAAACACCGAAACCGCAGGCGGTTACGGTGTCCTTTATCTTCGCGGAAACGTCATTATCCGCAATTCGACGATTGCCGGAAACAGCGGATTCAGCAATCTTTATTTGAGCAGTGAAGCTGTCAATGTCGCCATCGGCAATTCGATCATCGCGGGCGGCACGACCAATGACATTTTCCGCGCCGGCGGCACGGTGACAAGCAATGGAGGAAATCTGATCGGCAAAAATTCCAATGCGGGAACGATCTTTATCGAAGCCGGAACTCCGAACACGAATCTGGATTTCGTCGGGACTAATGCCAGCCCGATCAATCCGTTGCTTGCACCTTTGGGAAATTACGGCGGCACGACTCCGACGCGGGCTTTACTGCAAAATTCGCCCGCAATAAATAACGGGACGAATTGTGTGGTCAATAACTTGTGTGCGCCGAGTATGACATTTTCGCTTATCGCCGACCAACGCGGTACGCCCAGACAGATCGGCACGGCGGTTGACATCGGCGCGTTCGAGGCAAATATCACGTTCGAGCCGGCTTCGCTTCCAAACGCCAACACTCTTCAAGTTTATAATCAACAGCTTTCGGCGACCAGGCAGACAAATTTTGCCCAAAACGGATTTTCAACGAAAACAAACGATCTCGCGCCGACGAATTTTGAGATCGTTCCCGTTACGGGACAAAGTCTGCCGCCGGGAATCACGCTTTCAACGAACGGATTGCTTTCGGGCTTGCCGACAATGGCGGGAACTTATAATTTCACCGTGCGGGCGGCAGATACGGATGGCGTTGCCGGAGTTCGGCAATATTCGTTGTTGGTTTTTGTGCCGACCTCGTCGAATGTTTCGATCAGCGGACGCGTTTTGACCGCAAATGGGAACGGAATCGGGAATGTGATTGTGACCTTGAGCGATACGAACGGGAATGTGCGAACGACGAAGACGACAACGGCGGGAAATTATCGCTTTGAAAATGCCGAAGCCGGAGCAACTTATGTGATTGCGGTCAGTTCAAAACGTTACGCGTTCAATCAGCCGTCGCGTGTTCTGACCGTTAATGAAGATGCCGTAAACGTCGATTTTACGGCGCAGGAGTGAAAAATTTCCCCAACTCCGCACAGAAAAAAGCACTTCATTTTTTGAAGTGCTTTTTTAATATTTGAATTGCAAAAACAATTGCCTGAACTTATGCGTTTTTCGGAGCGAGTTCTGCCGCGCCTTCTGCATAAACGCTGATAAATTTGCCTTTTTGACCTTTATCTTCAAATTTGACAAAACCTTCGATCAACGAAAAGAGCGTATCGTCTTTACCGCGTCCGACGTTTTTGCCCGGTTTCCATTTCGTGCCGCGTTGACGCGCTAAAATGTTTCCGCCGAGAACGTGCTCGCCGCCGAATTTCTTAAGTCCCAATCGCTGCGCGTGTGAATCGCGTCCGTTTCTTGATGAACCTACACCTTTCTTATGTGCCATATCTTGATTTTGGATTTTGGATTTTGGATTTTGGATTTAGAAAACTAAAGACCAAAGACCAAAAAACAAAGACCGTTTTCCTCCAGACTAAATCTTTTCAATTTTGATTTCCGTGTAACCTTGACGGTGACCTTGTTTGCGTTTGTATTGTTTGCGGCGTTTCTTTTTGAAAACAATAACTTTTTCGCCGCGTCCGTGTCCGACGACGGTTGCCGAAACGGTTGCGCCGCCGAAATTTGCGTCTTTGCCTGCGCCTAAAACCAATGCTTCAACGTCGATCTTTTTACCTGCTTCGGCATCGATGGTCGGCACGCGCAGGGTTTCGCCTTCGCTTACGGGAAATTGTTTTCCGCCTGTTCTGATAATTGCGTAACTCATTGTTATATTATCTCCTTCGCGCAAGGCAAGAATTTGCCCGCTAGTCGAAAATATCAGATTATATGGAAAAAAGCCGTTAAGGTCAATGCGAAAACGGCTTGTTTTCGATGATTTTTAAAATTTATGCTTCCGCCGGATTTTTAACGACCCCGATGAAGGGCAGATTGCGGTAGCGATTCGCCGCGTCCAAGCCGTAGCCGACGACGAATTTGTTCGGAATCTGAAATCCGCAATAATCGATCTTCAAATCTTTTTTGATGCGCGGTTCGGGTTTGTCCAAAAGCGTGGCGATCTTTAAGGAATTTGCGCCGCGCGAACCGAGCATTTCCGTAAGGCGAAAAAGCGTCAAACCCGTATCGACAATATCTTCGCAGATGATTACATCCTTTCCGCGAATCGGGTTCGTCAAATCCTTTAAAATTTCCACGTCGCCCGAAGAAACCGTATCGTCCTTATAACTCGAAACCGCCATAAAATCGATGGTCAGTTTCAAATCTATTTCGCGGATAAGATCGGCGAGAAAGATGCAGGAGCCCTTTAAAATCCCGATCATCACAAGGTCTTTGCCCGCATATTCTGCGGTGATCTGCGTGCCGAGTTCCTTCACTCTTTGAGCGATTTCCGCGGGTGAATACAAAACTTTAAGGTTCGGATTGGTAAATTCGGTTGACATAGTTTTTCGTTTATTTGTGTGATATTTTTACACATATTCAATTCAAAGTTCAAAGCTCGAACTTGAAAGAGATCGAATCATTGCAGGATATGGAAAAAGATACACGCGACCGCGTTCGTGAATTGGTAAAGCAGGTTTTGGCAAACGTTCCGCCGGAAGACGAACCGAAAAAGGAAGAAATTTATCCGAAACACGTCGTCGTCAATTCGCTCAAGGAAAAGGCTGAAAAGGAATTTGACCGCGACGAATCGGCAAAAAATTTGATTACCGAAGACGATCTGCGCGGATTGGATTTCGGCGCAAAGCTTCGCATTTCGGAAAACGCGAAATTTACGCCGCTGGCGAGCGATCTGATTCGTGAAAAAAACATTCAGCTCATCAGAAAACAATCTCGACGCGGTTCGTTGAAAGTTCAAACGGTTGCGGTCGGATGCGATCACGGCGGTTTTGAATTCAAGGAAAAACTCAAAATATTCTTGGGCGAATTAGGTTTGCAAGTCCGCGATTTCGGCACGAACTCGAAAGACGCGGTCGATTATCCCGATTTTGCACACGCGGTTGCGAAAGCCGTCGGCGAAAGATCGGTCGATGTCGGGATCATCATCGACGGCGCGGGAATCGGTTCGGCGATGACGGCGAACAAAGTTCCGAACGTGCGTGCGGCGGCGTGTTATTCGGTCGCTTTGGCGAAAAACTCACGCGAACACAACGGCGCAAACGTTCTCACATTGGGAAGCGGACAAAACGATTTCAATCAAATAAAAGAGATCGTCGAAGCATGGCTTTCGACCGATCTGACCGAAGACAGACATAAAAAACGCGTCGGAAAAATCGATGCGATTCAAAATCAGTATTCGCGCTAAAATTGTGTTAAAGCAGAAAATCAGCGTAAAATAAACGCAAATTTCGGAGTGTAAAATCTTATGCCGCAGACAAATCTTGAAATTCCAAATATGCCTTCCGGTTTCGTTCCGCAAAAGCTGACTTACGAGGAATTTTTGCGCGAATACGACGGGCAATATGCCGAATATGTTGACGGAGAAATTGTAAGCAATATGTCAGTAACTGAACAGCACGACGATTTGAAAGGTTTTTTACAAGCACTTTTGAGGTTTTTCGTTGAAGTTAAAAAACTCGGCAAGATACACGGCGAACCTTATCAAATGAAAATGACTTTCGGCGATAAAACGAAAGGACGCGAGCCTGACATTTTCTTCGTTTCAACAAAAAATTTCGATCGTGTGAAGAAACAATATTTCGACGGCGCGGCTGATTTGGTGATCGAGGTCATTTCACCTGAAAGCATTACGCGGGATTATGTTGATAAATTCGACGAATACGAAGCGGCTGGCGTAAATGAATATTGGATAATCGATCCGCATCGGCGAACGGCGATTTTTTACGGTTTCGATACCGACGGAAAATATAAAATGCTTTCCATCAATAATGACGGAGTTTTCGAGAGCCGCGTGATCGAAGGGCTCTGGATAAAGACGGATTGGCTTTGGCAGGAAGAATTGCCGGATTTAGTGGAAGTTTTGAAAGATTGGAAATTGGTTTAATATTTATTTTATGACAAACGGCAACTACGAAAAACTTGTCGAACAGATTACCGACCTCGTTTTGGCGAAAATCGGCGACGATGCTTATTGTCCGTCGTTTTGCCGCGCGGATGTTGAAAGAATCGTTGACGCGGGCGCGTCGCGCATCGGGATCGTCCTCGGCGAAACGGCGACGGCGCACGATTGGGCGAGCCTGATCGACCATACTTTGCTCAAGCCCGAAGCGACCGAAGCGGACATTAAAAAGCTCTGCAACGAAGCGATTCAGTTCGGCTTTGCGTCCGTTTGCGTCAATCCGGCGTGGGTGAAAAAAGCGAGCGAATTTTTGAGCGGCTCAAATGTTCCCGTCTGCACCGTGATCGGTTTTCCTTTGGGCGCGACCTTGCCCGACGTGAAGGCTTACGAAGCGCGGCGGGCGATCTTTAACGGCGCGCGGGAAGTGGATATGGTCATCAATATCGGCGCGCTGAAATCGGGCGACGATTGCACGGTCGAAGACGACATTCGCGCCGTTGCCCAAGCCGCGCACGAAAACGGCGTTTTGTTGAAGGTCATCATCGAAACCGCGCTTTTGACCGATGAGGAAAAGGTTCGCGCTTGTCTGGCATCGAAAAATGCGGGCGCGGATTTCGTGAAAACTTCGACCGGGTTTGCAAAGGGCGGCGCGACTGCCGACGACGTGGCTTTGATGCGGCGCACGGTCGGGCACAGCTTAGGCGTAAAGGCTTCGGGCGGCGTAAAGGGCATCGACGACGCGCGCGCAATGTTTGAAGCGGGCGCAACCCGCATCGGCGCGTCGGTCGGCGTAAAGATCGCGCAGGAAGCAAGCGGAATCAAGTCGAATATCGTTGCGGGAAACTACTAATAACGGATAACGGATAACGGATAACGAGAATTAATTTTTATCCGCTACCCGTTTTTCACTATCCGTTTTTTACTTCCGCTACCCATTTTTCACTATCCGTTATCCGTTATCCACTATCCGTTTTCCGTTATTAAAGGACAGCGGCGACGGTGTTGCTCGGGGTCGAATCGCCGTTTGAATTGAAGGCGACGATGCGATATTCGAGTTCTTTTCCGCGCGGCTGATTTATTAAAAGCAGTTCGGTCAGATTGGTTGCGCTGACGGTTTCCCACGCTCCGGCGGGACGTTCGCGGCGTTCGACGCGGTAAGACGCAACGCGTCCGCCGTCGGTCGGATTTTTCCAATCCAGAAAGATCGAACCGTCCGTCTGTCTGACGATCTCCAGCGCGCGCGGCTGACCGGGCGGCTGTTTTGCGCCCGAAACCGCATCGACGATCCAGCCGATCGTGGCAAGCTGTTCCGGGTCGTTGTTCGTCTTGCTCTCCAGATACCCGATGACTCTCTGCATAGATTCGGTCAAATCTTCCTGCAAATCGTCTTTTTCGATGTGTTTTGTGCCCAACTCCGCCGAAAGCGTCAGGATTTCGTTACGTTTTGCCAGATAGCCGGCAAGTTTAGACGCAAAAACGGCTTTATCGACGGGCGAATCAGCCAGATTCGCATTTGTATTCAGACCATTTTCAATTTGCTGTGCAAGCGCGATGATTTCAGGTTCCGTTTTAGGAAATCTCATAAATTAACTCCTTTTATTGTTTTATTTTTGAATACGAACGGAAATCGCTGAAAACAGCGGGAAATCGGCAAATTCCCGCGGAATTTGACAAATTCCCGCTGTTTTCAGCAAATTCCCGCGGAATTTGCCGATTTCCCGCGGAATTTGCTAAATTCCCGCTGTTTTTGTCTGATTCCGCGTAAATTCTTCAAATTCCCGAACGATTTTTATTCGATCTTTGTATTATCAAAGAAGCCAAATCGTCAGGTTCCGGTCTGAAAATAAATTTCAGCCGAACCTGCGATGCAGTCAGCAATTTTTTAATTCGTGACCACATTATTCAACAAATTGACGAAAAAATAAAGACTTTTTTAAAGAAAATATAAAAATCCGGTTCGGATTGATACAAATCGGACTTTTAGTGAAGTTTTGCGAAGCGGTTACGGGTTTTTACTCATCTCTGCGATCGTTTTTTCCAATTCTTGAATCGTTCGTTTTAACGAGCCGACATTTTGTGCCATTTCGTCTTTTTTGAGTAATTCTTTGGCAAGTGCAAGACACGATTTTCTGCTTTCGAGGTCTTCTTTCGGTAAGCAAGCGTTAAATTCCCTGATCGATTTATCCAGCTCTTCGCCTTTTGCGATCACTTTTTCGGCAAACGGAATGTATTCTCTGAAATAATCGATTTGCGATTTAACTTCGGCATCGTCCTTAAATTTATCAAAAAATTCGCGGGCGATTTTGACGCATAATTTTCTGCTTTCCAGATCGGTTTTGGGATAGCAAGCGATAAATTGAGCATAGAGTGCGATTTGTTCGACAAACGGAGGCAAAGCGGGATTCGGAAAACTTTCAGCGTCGCTGGTTTTCACCGCCTTTTTCGGCGCGCTTGTTTTTTTAATTAACTCCTCCGTTTTTTGAATATAGTTTTCGAGGTCCTTGTTTTCGCGCTCTGTCAAAGGCTCGTCTTTAAAATCGAGAGCGAGTTTTTTAGCAATCCGCAGGCATTGCTTTCTGTCGGCAAGATCGGTTTTGGAATTACAATTCCAAAGCTCGAGAGCCAATTTCGAGTCTGTTTCGGCGGGTGAACGTGTTTCCGCAAAGTTTGCTTTGACGGCTTTTATCAAAGCCCGATTGCCGCCGCGCGCCTTTATCTTTCGTTCGTCGTCTGCGGTCGGTTCAAACCCGACCTTTCTTTTATTGATCTCTTTGACGATCTGCGCGTTTATTTGCTTGAGGTTTTCGTCCGTGCGCGAAGTGACCGACAATTTGTTGAGAATCTCGTCAAGCGTTAGCGGTTGCGGCTTTTTCTGCGCCGAAACGCTTTGAAAAGTAAGCGTGAAAAGGCTCAAACAAACAATGAATTTGCCGATAAACGTTCGTGAAATCATAAATAATCGCCTCGCTGAAAGACAATATAACAGCAAAAAAGAAATTTGAAAATAAAAAAATAACACAGGCAAAATACCTGTGTTGCAAAAGTTCCGAGTCCCGCCTTCAGGCGGCTTGGTTTAGCGAAAGGTTCCGAGTCCCGCCTTCAGGCGGCTTGGTTTAGCGAAAAGCCTTCTTAAGAAAGGACTCTGAACTTTTTCTTTACGAAACTTTGAAATTATAGGCGACGTAGCCGCGCGATTTGACGGGCTGATCGTTGACTTTTGCGGGATTGAATTTCGATTTTTTGATCGCGTCCTCGGCAAACTGGCGCAAAGTTTTCGGACCCGATGTCGCCGTCGCTTCGATGACTTTTCCGTTTTCGTCCAACGTCACCTGCACCGTCACCACGCCTTCCGTGCGGCGCAGACGTTCATACGAAGGATAAAGCGGAACCGCCAGTTTCACCGCCATTTCCTTTAACGAACCGACATCGACGATATTTTCCGCCGTTTTTTCAGCGGTCTTTTCAGCCGTTTCGGGTTTCGTCTGCCCGACGATGATCGTTTTTTTAGTGCCTTGCAGACGTTCGAGCGAGCTTTTCGCAAGCTCGTTGTCCGCTTCGAGATCGACCGCCTTCTGATAATCTTCGACCGCCTTCTGCACCTTCCCGATTCTTTCAAAAGCATCGCCGCGCTTGAAATAAGCGGTCGCATCGTTCGGATTGAGTTCGACTACCTTGCTGAAATCGGCAATCGCCGAATCGAAATTTTTCTGGTTGTAATGCGCGATGCCGCGATTCATATAAGGCGCGGGTTCTTTGCTGTTGAGCGCGATAACCTTGCCGTAATTCGTGATCGCCGCGTTAAAATCGCCCTTCACGAAAAAATCGTTCGCCTGATTTTGAAAAGTTTCCCAATCGGGCGGTTTCGGGGTCGGCGCAGGTGTCGGCATCGGAGTCGGCGCAGGAGTCGGAGTCGGCGCGGGCTTCACCGCCGGACTTTGCTTTTTGATCGCCTCGAGCAAAACCTTATCCGCGCCCGCGGCTTCGAGTTCGGCTTCGATCTCCGGCGTAAACGCAAACGTCACACCGCGTTGTTTGACCGCTTCCGTGACGATCTGATTACGCTCGGCAAGCGATACTTTTTTCGATCTCAGCGCGATCAAAATATCCGATAATGAAAGTTTCGACTGCTGTGCGCGGCTTTCCTGCCATACGAACGTCAGCGAAAACAGCACGGAAACACACAAAAATAGCGAAGGCAGAAACAAAAAAGCAAATTTGTTTCGGGGGAAAGTAGGAAAGTTCATTGTTTTGTCCTCAGTAATTTCAAAGAAAATTCAGAAACTCCGCCAGGCGAAGTTTCTTACAGCAACGATCAAATTCGGATGGACAAATGCCTAATTTTCATTAAGCAGATCGTCCATCGTTACGGGTTTTTTCTTCGGCTCCGGTGCTTTAGACGAAGCAAGCGACGGTTTCTTTTCCTTATCGGCAACGGCTGGAACCGCCGGTTTCGGTTTGCTTGCGGGTTTACTTTCTTTCGGGTCAGGCTGTTTTGCCGTTTTGGTCGGGTCGGACGTTTCGGCGGTTGGCGGCATCGTGTCGGCAACCGTCTGCGGTGCGGCTTCAACCGTCGGCGAAACCGCAGGCGCGGGTAAATTATCCGCCGCAGGTTTTTCGTTTACGGCGGTTTGCGAAGGCGTTTGCACCGATGAAGTCTGCACCGCACCGGTCGTTGCCGATTGATTTGTTTCGGCGTTTTTCGGGGCGAAATAGTTCATATATCCCCACGCGCCGCCGCCGAGCAATGCCAGAACCAAACCAACGCCCGCAACTTTCGTCATCACGCCGCTTTTCGGTTCGGGTTGGGCAAAAAGAGTACTGAATTCGTCGGATTCGACATTTGAAACGGATTGCGAAACTTTCGCAACGGGCGTTTCTTCGATCTCAACCTGCGTTTCGGGTTCGGCTTCGTAAATGATCTCCGCCGAGAGAATTTCCTCCTTGTCCTCGATGATCTCGAAAGATTCGTGAATAACTTCCGCTGTTTCGGAAGTTCTCGGCGAATCCTGAACTTTTTCGGCATTTTGTAATGCCTGTTGCGCGAGAAGCAGTTTTTCGGCTTCGGCGGCGCGTTGCTCGGCTTTGCGCCGTTCTTCTTCGGCTTCGCGCAGACGCTGTTTCATCAATTCGATCTCCGACGGCGAAACGGTTTCGGTGGGCGGTTTCGGCGAAACGGGATTTTCCGCTTTGACTGCGACGTTTTCCGCCGGCAAATTTTTTGTTTCGGCAATGGTTTCTTTCTGCACGACGGCAACCTTTTTCGGCTCGCTTGCCTGACGTTCTCTGGCGCGGAGCAAAGAAGTGCGTAAAACCTGACGCATAATGACCGCCGAATCGAAACGGTCTTCGCGTCTGATCTCCAGAGCCTTCATCAAAACGTCGGAAACTTCGTGCGGAACCGCCGGGTTGAGTTTGCACAAAGACGGCAAAGGATCGGCTTTTCCTTCCAAAAGATCGATCGAACGCGTCAGGGCATCGATCGGGGCTTGTCCGGTCGCGAGATGATAAAGCGTTGCGCCGAGCGCGTAAATATCGCTTCGTGCGTCGGGCGGCATCAGCAGGACTCTTTCCGATTTTTCATCATAGCTTTTTGAGATCACGGTCTGCGAAGCCGAATCGAGCCTGTCCCAGATTTGTTCGAGCGGCAGATAACTGATACAAGCTGAATCGATCGCATCGTTTGACGAGGCGGAACCATTTCCGAGATCGGTGTTTGCGGAAATGCAAATCGGGAAAATCCTGAGTTTTCCTTCGGTCGTCAAACGCAGAGTTTGCGGTTTGACCGCGTTATGAAAAAGCGGTTTCGGCTGGGTATGCAGATAGTTAAGCGCGAAAAGAAGCTGGTCAGCCCAGTTCAGCACGTTTGAAAGCGCGAATGAGCATTTTGCTTTTTCGAGAATCCGGTTCAGATTATTTCCCTCGGCAAACTCCATTACCAGATAAAAACGGTCGATTTCCGAGAAAAAATCTGAAACCCGCAAAAGCGATTCGTGATTTAGTTCGAGCAGTTTGCGCGCCTTGCTGGTAAAATTTTCCCGCAGTTTTTCAAGCTCTCCGGCAGGAATAACTTTTTTTGAACTGAACGAAATCTCTTTCAGCAATACTTTTGTTTTGACGTTTTCATCGAAGCATTCGTAAACGGCTCCGGTTTCATCCTGCCCGATCTGATTTATTACTCGATAGCGTCCTTGGTTTAAAGTATGGTCTTTTGGCAACATATATTTCGAGGGACAAACAGGGAGTGTTTGTTATATCCATTATACCGATTTAAATAAATAAAGAAAGATATTTGTTGGCTAAAATTAAACAAATTTTAGCCAAGATGAATAGAGTTATCAGTAGCTTTGTTCGGCGTGGTGACAAATTTTAACTGAATTCCTGTCCGGTTATCGCACAAGAAAAGAGCAAAAGATGAATTATAGAGTTTTATTTTTCTTTCGTGAGCCCGGTCGGTCAAAAAATAAGCCGTAATTTCCTAACAAATAAGATTTGGCAAATTACGGCTGAAATTGAAAAATAATCGGATCGAAGTTTAGAAACTGATGACGAATCCTTCGTTACTTTGATCGTTTGAAGCGTCTTTTTCTTTTTTCTCGTCTTTCAGGAAACCCTGTGCAACAAAAAGTTTTACGATAGTGCGCGCGTCACTGCGTTGAAATTTGTCTGAAAACACGTTCATCCGATTCAAATCGGCTTTTCCGAGCAGTTGGATTTGGTTTATATATCTGAACAAAAGAAGCCCGTCCCACGAGTAGGCGTTCGTTGTCATCAAAAGCTCGCCTTTTTTGAAATTGCGGTTGCGCTTGTTGTATTTGCTCAAAATCGCCGAAGCCTGCACGAAATCATTGATCTGATCGACGATCGGATCGAAAATCCGAAACGCTTCATTCGGATTGATGAGCGCATAGCCTTTGACGATCTCCATCAGATCGTTGAGTTCGTCTTCGTCTTCGGGATATTCATTCGCGAGTGCTTTCGCATCCTTCATCAAATTTGCGGCGGTTTCGAGGTCTTTTTCGCCGCCTTTTTTGTGAAACTGCATCGCCAACGCAACGAGTTTTTGAATCTGAGTCTTCTTTTTACTCAGATTTCCGATCATTTTTTTAGCGTCGTCGAGCTTTCCTTCGTCCGCCGCACGGCTTATTTTGGCTGATTCGTATGCCTCGGTCGCATTTGTTCTCGTTTTTTCATCGGGAATTTCTCCGATCAATTTTCTGGCACGCGCTTCGTCATCGATCTGCGAGATTTTATTAATCAGCGATTGATACGCGCTTGCTTTCTCAAATTCGTTCAATTTGGGGAGGTCAGCGATAATTTCTTCAGGCGTGGAATTCGGATTCCAGAGTTTTTCCTGTTGCTGAATACGCCGCAGTTCGGGCGGCAGGTTTTTCATTGCTTCGGTTTGTTTTTGTTTGAGAAGGGAGGTTTTTTCGGGAATGATCTTTTCCAGATTACCCATCACAGAAGACAATTTCATCATCATATCTAATGAAGTCGTCGGTTGCATAAACGTATTGAAAAGTTTATTGGCAATTTCCTTCAATTGCGAATCGCTGAAACTGAAAACCTTTTTTCCAGCCGTTTTGGGTTTGTCCGGACTGTTCGCATATTGCAGAAATCTGATCGTTACGTCCAAATCCATCGCTTTTTTCATCAAATCCGTGTCGACGATCTGCTCGATGATGTCGTCCGCCAAAGATGCCGCTTTCTTTTCGTCTTTTTGATAAACTTTCTGGAGCAATGGAAACAGATTTTCCGACAACCCTTTCGCCATACTTTCCTTGATGAGTTTGATGGCTTTTTCGGGATTCTGTTCGGCAGCAAGCGTCGCAAACCGTTGTTCGAGCGAGATTTCCTGACGAACGCGATAATCTTCAGGATCGAAATTGAACATTCCCTGATTTTGTTTGGCGTTCGGCTGCGAAGCTTTGGCAACCGCTTCCGTTAATTTTGCCGAACGGGTCTGCACCAGCAATTCGAGCGCGAGATCGGCATCGTTTTTCGCAATTATCGGCAAAATTTCGTTTCGTGCGCCCGTAAATTCAAAGATCATCGCATATGGATCATCGTTTTCCTTTTTCTCTTTTTCATTTTCGTTATTCAGAATTATCAGCTCGTTTCCGGCATTGCGAAAAAGCTCGCGGGCACGTTTTTCGTCAAATTTCCAGTAAAGATCGCCCGCCAAAGTGTAGATAATGGCACGATTTTGCGATAACTTCAGCGTTGCCGCCTCACCGACTGCCTGATCGACCATTTCCAAAACGAGTTTTTCGAGTTCTTTCTGTTTCTTTTCCTTTTCGGATTGCGATTCGGTCGGCGAAACGTTCTGGGAATATGAAAAAACGACTGAAAAAACTATGAAACAGCAAATAGCGAATAAACGCAAAACACACATTTTTTTTCCTCGGATGCGAAATCTGATTTGATAACGGCATCTTAACTTAAAATGTTTTATTATTAAAGAAAATTCGGGAATAATTTGAATTGATTAAGGAATTCTGTTGAAAACGAAACTAAGTTTCGATAAGAAACGAATTACATATTTATGGCGAAAGAGATAAAATCGAGCGAGATCACGCCGGAAAATGTTTACCTGAACAGGCGAAGTTTTATGCGCATCGCCGCGCTTGCCGGGACTACTTTTGCAACCGCAGGGATTTACAAATTTTTCAATCCGCCGCCGCCGAAAGAAGTCGTGACGGCAAAGATCGAAGACGTTAAGCAACCGACAAATTTTAACCTTGAAGACACGCCGACTTCGTTTGAAAACATTACGACCTATAATAATTATTACGAATTTTCCACCTCGAAAGGCGAAGTGGCGCGGGCGGCGCAGGATTTTGTCACACGTCCGTGGACGGTCGAGGTCGGCGGTTTGGTCGGCAAGCCGAAGGTTTTCGATATTGACGATCTGCTGAAATTCGAGCAGGAAGAGCGCATTTATCGCTTCCGTTGTGTCGAAGGCTGGTCGATGGTGATTCCTTGGGTCGGCTTCCCGTTGAAGAAAATTCTGGACGCGGTCGAGCCGACGGGAAACGCGAAATATGTTGCGTTTGAAACGTTTTATGGCGGTTCGAGATCAGAAAATCCAAACGTAAAATTACCCGAAGGCAGAAATTCGATGCAGTCGAGTTATTCCGCCGGGATCGATCTGCCGTATGTCGAAGGTTTGCGCCTCGACGAAGCACTTCATCCTCTAACGATTTTGGCGACAGGGCTTTACGGCAAACAAATGCCGAATCAGAACGGTGCGCCGGTTCGTCTGGTCGTGCCCTGGAAATACGGTTTCAAAAGCATCAAATCGATCGTCAAAATTATGCTGACCGATAAGGAGCCGCCGACAACCTGGAACATTGCCGCGCCGAACGAATACGGATTTTATTCAAACGTAAATCCGAAAGTTGCCCATCCGCGCTGGTCGCAAGCGACCGAAAGACGCATCGGCGAACTCGGTCAGCGCGAAACTTTAATGTTCAACGGTTATGCGGAAGAAGTCGCACAGCTTTATGAAGGAATGGATTTAAAGAAATATTTTTAGATTTGTTCGTGGTTAATTGTTCGTCGTTCATTGCAACAAACTCAATGAATGATGAACAACTAACTAAGAATTACCATCAGATGCAAGACGTAAAATTCAACAAAATTCTAATATTTATCAACTCCGTCGTGCCGCTCGCTTTGCTTGCGTTTGACGGGATTCGCGGAAATCTCGGCGCAAATCCGGTCGAATATTTTCTCCGCACAACGGGAGTTTTAACGCTCGTTTTCCTGATGATAACTCTGGCAGTCACGCCTTTGCGGAAAGTATACGGCTGGAATTCACTGGTCAAATTTCGCCGGATGCTGGGACTTTTCGCGTTCTTTTACGGATTTTTACACCTCGTAACTTACAGCATTTTCGACAAAAACTTTAATTTTCCCGCAATCGTAAGCGACGTTTGGCAGCGTCCATTTATCGCGGTCGGAATGCTCGCTTTTTTTCTGTTGATCCCGCTTGCCGTGACTTCGACAAACGGAATGATAAAGCGTTTGGGCGGAAAAAATTGGGCAAAACTCCACAAACTGACTTATTTAATTTCAATTCTCGGTGTTATCCATTTCTGGATGATCGTCAAATCCGATCTGAAATACCCGTTTCTTTTCGCATTTATTCTCGCAATTTTGCTCGGTTATCGAATTTACGACAAATACAAACCGAAAATCGTTCACACATAGAAAGCCAAATAAAATATTTGCCTGCGAAAGAAACAAAAAATACGAAAAAAAATGGTTAATTGAATTTGGAACTCAATTAACCATTAAACTTTTACTTTTAAGTTTTCGTCCTTTTCGTGTATTTCGTGGGCAAAAAACTATTTTTTCTTGATCGGCGTGACGTGGTCGAAAGTGCGGCGGAAATCTTCGCCCGTCATCGGGACGGTTTTGCACATTTCGTAGAGCCGTGAACGCAATCGAACGCCGATTCTTTCTTCGAGCGTTTCTTCCGTTGCGTTGCGTTTGTCGTCCAGATAATTGGTCGTAAAGATCGTCAGTTTGCGGTCGTTATAGCGCGTGTTGATGATATTTGCCATCGTGTCGCGCACCCATTCGGTCGGTTTGGTCGCGCCGATCTCGTCCAAAACGAGAATTTCCGCATCTAAAATCGGCTGTAAAACCTTTAACTCGGAAGTTTGCGTGTTGGCGTTGTAAGAATTTTGGATTTCCTTCAACAGCGAACCCGATTCGTAAAATAAGCAATTAAAACCGCGTTCGGTCAAACCTTTCAGGATCGAAACCGCGAGATGCGTTTTGCCGACACCGACCGACCCCATAAAGAGAAGTCCGCGTTCGACCGCCGGATATTGCATCGCCAATTGCGAAGCGAAACGAAACGCGCTTTCCTGCGATTTGTTGAAGGCTTTGTAATTGTGAAAATGACATTCCGTGTAACGTTTCGGAATCCGCGTTTTGTCTAATTGTTTGTTTTGAGTTTTTTTCTTGCGGCATTCGCACGGACGCGCGCCTTTGCCCGGGACGACCTCCATTCCCGCGCCGTAACATTTCGGACAAACCTCCGGTTCGTCACCGACATCTTCCGGCAAGTCGTCGTAAAATTCGTGTTCAGGCGCAGACTGAGGCGCATTCGGAACAGCGAAAAGTGTCGGGAATTTTAATTTTTCTTGCGGCATTCAGGCGAACTCTTGTATAGGTTTATTCCGTAAATCCCTTGGTCTTTTGTCGGAGATTCAGGCAAAAATCTTGAACCGTGTTTTGGATTATAGCACTCATCCAAATGATTTCAAGTTCTATTTTATGATTTAAAAGTCAATAAATACAAGGGTTTTATAAATAACTTAAAACGCGAAAAAGTAAAATTACTGAAAACACAAGACTTATGAATTAACAAAAAATTCACATCGGGCGGGAAATTTTTTCGGTTCGATTTTTGCGGACATCGGCTTGTGATATATTCTTTATCTGTAAACAGAATCAAATTATGAGTATTTTTCGCAGTTTGTTGATAAAACTCGGTTTAGCCGAGTTCAAAGCGGAACGCACACCGATTTCCGTCTTTCTTCTCGACGACGACCGCCGCCGTCACCGCTGGTTTAAAAAGAGATTTGAAGGCGACGAAGTTTTCATTGCCGAAACGGTCGAAGAAGCAAAACAGCTTTTGAGTGAACAATCATACGACGCAATTTTTCTCGATCACGATCTTTTGCCCGAACATTACGAATCGAACAATCACGACGATTTCGGCAGAACAGGTTACGCGATCGCCGAATGGCTGACCGAAAAAAAGGAATTACAGCGCGCCTCGACTATTATCGTCCATACGCGCAATGCCGATGCCGCGATCAAAATGGTCGAAAAACTCCGCGAATCAGGCAGAACCGTCGAATATTGTGCGTTTCCGATGCTCGATCTGAAAATTAAAAATTATTGGAAACGGTAAATATTAAAAAGAAATACAAAAAGACGGAAGTTTGTCATAACATACAAACTTCCGCCTTTTTTATCGGGGGTTTTTACTTTTTGCTTTGCATTTCTTCCAGTTCTTTGCGGTTTTTTTCAATTAACTCCTTCAAACCGCTTTTGAAATTTTCGTCTTTGCTTCTTTCCAGATTTTTGTTCAAAGCCGATAAATAAGCCGTTTTTAAGGCAATCTCTTTCGCCACCTTTACGTCGGGTTCGACACCCGTTCCTTCCCAATTCGTTTTCGTGATCGGATTTATCGCACGTCCTGTCGGAACGAACATTCCGAAATGATCGTTCAAACGAAACATTCCGCCCGGATTAGCTCCGCCGCCCGTCGTTTCGCCGACGATCGTTGCGCGTTTCAAGACTTTCAGATTATTTGAAAATTCTTCCGCCCCCGAAAATGTCCGGTTTGCCGTCAAAACATAAACGTCTTTGTCGGTATATTTTCTGCCGGAAACATTCGGTTTTGTATAAAAATCTTCCGTTTTATTGCCTTCGCGCCAGTATAGACTATTTAAATGAACGGGCTTGTCGCCAAAAAAATATGAGCAGATGAGCGCGACCATCGCCGGATCGCCGCCGCCGTTTTCGCGCAGATCGAAAATCAGCGCGTCGGTATTTGCTACGAAATTCATTGCCGCCGCGACGGTTTCTGCACCTAATTCGGGTTCATAAAAATTATTGAGTTTGATGTAGCCGATGTTTCCCGGCATTCTTTCGACCTTTTCAAAGGAGAAGTTGATGCGCTTCATATAATTTTTATAATCCGCTTTTTCCTCTGCGGTCGGCTCTCCGTTTTGCTTTCTGACGGGAATCGTCTGCGCCGAATAACGAACGCGCAAATGTTTGTCTTTGCTGACGGATTGCAAATCTTCGGTCAGTTTTTTGGCAAAGGCTTCCGCGCTCGTAATTGCTTCATATTCTTTATTGCCGATTCTTTGCCGAACATTCGTTTCCATCTGTTTGGCAACTTCGGGAAAAACGTAGCGGTCGTTCAATTCCTTCAAAGCGGCTTCGATCGTTGCCGTTTTGGTCGCCGAATCTATCGTCATATCGGCTTGTTTTGCACCTTGTTGTGCGAAAACGTTGTCTGTGCCTAAAACAAATGCCGACACTAAAATCGCCGCCATCGCTATTTTTATGATTGCTTTTTTCATTGCTTGTTACTCCTTTGAAATTTATGACTTAAATTAAAAAAATGTTTGGAAATGACGGAATTATTCGCGTTTAATTAAACCTTGCAGAAGCAGATTCGCAATCTGACGGGTTTTTTCCTCAATGTCGCGCCGTTCGCCCAATTCCTGTGTCGTCAAACTGAACGGAAGCAGGGAATTTGTCGCCAGAACCAACGACTCGGCGATTTTCCGCGCATCGCCTTCGGCAAAATCGCCGTTTTGCTGTCCTTCTTCGATCACCGCGACAAAAATCTGCGCTTCGTTCTCAAAATGCGATTCGCGCCGCGCCAGAAAGTTCGGACGAATCGCCGAAAGCAGATCGTTCAGGCTTTGCGTGTAATGCTGAACGCCGTCAAAGCGATGCAAAACGCGCATTTCCAGCATTTTCCGTAAACGCGCGGAAGGTTTTGCAGATTCTTCCGCAATGGCGGAAAGCTTGATCTGCAAACGGTCGATAATGCGGTCAATGTGCGATAAAACCAATTCTTCTTTACTCGAAAAATGCAGATAAACACTGCCTTTGCCGATGCCGACTTCTTTTGCCAGATCGTCGATCGTCATTTTTTTGTAACCGGATCGCGCTAAAAGACGGTCGGTCGCATCGAGAATCGCTTCTCTCGTGCTTTGTTGCTTTGCAGAAGATTTCATATTTTTATGCTTTCTGACCAAAATTACGTTTTGGTCAGAAATGAAAACGACAAAAAAATCCGAAAGGTTTCAGATTTTTTGAAAAAAATTAACTTTGGAAGATTTTTAATGAATTACAGTCCGGCTAAATCCCATTTTTTAACGATCTCGGTGATTAAATTTGCTACTTTATCGGTGACTTTTTTGTAATATTCGTCGGCTTTTTTTTGATCGAATTTCGGGTAGCCCTGATTTTTTTGGTAAAGTCCGATCGAGGACGGAAAAGGAACCGCCGACCAGGTTCCGGCGGCAGGATAGGCGGTCGTCATTTCTGCGCCCGTATATTTTTCGGGATGAACGAGCGTCGGATCGACTGCCTGAATAAAAGCGGTTTCGTTCAATCCGGCGTGTCCGCCGTCTTCGCCGAAAACTTCCTTCGTTTCATCCGAGGCGAACGACCACCAATTTATTACCAGAGTCCGCACTTTTTTTTCGGTCGCAACTTCCGCCGCAACCGATTGCAAAACGGCAGTTTGTCCGCCACCGTGACCGTTCAGGATGATGATGTTTTTGAACCCATTTTTCGCCAGACCTTCGAGAATTTGTTTGACGAACGGGCGGTAAGCCGCTTCGGTGATCTGAAACGCGCCCGGATATGCTTCCATCGAACCCGTAATTCCATACGGAAGCGTCGGCGCGATCAGCGCATTGACGCGCGGCGCGATAGTTTTGGCAATGGCGAACGGTGCGGTATTGTCTGCGCCGTTGTTGATAACGCCGTGCGGTTCGAGCGTTCCGGTCGAAAGCAGAACGGTATTTATTTTCGACGGCACGACTTCTTTGAATTCCATCCAATTGATGCGTTCCATCTCACGCGTCGAAACGATGTCTTTTGCAGGTTGCGCCGAAAGCGTAAAGGTAAAGCAAAAAGACAGAAAAACAGCGGCAAAAAGGCGATTTAACATAGAAAGCTCCAAATGAATTGATTTTGAAAACGGTTGGCGCAAGCTTACAACAGCGGAAAGGTAAAATTCAATTTAGAAAAGCGCGATGATCGGATTTTAAATAAATAAAGAGGCTTCAGCAAGCCTCTTGTTTGTTCGTAAATTGTTGTATTATCAAAAATTAAGCCTGTTAAGTGGCGGCACGCATCAGCGGTGCGATTGTTTTACCGTATGGGCTGTTGGAATTTCTGGCAATGGCTACTTCGATAGCCTGTGCCGGAACATTAAGGTCTTCGGCAATTTTACCGACTGATTCGCCTGACGAAAAGCGTTGGCAAATGGTTTCAAGTGTATGATGGCGCAGATCGCGTCCACAATGATAACAAGTTCCTTGCATCGGAAAATATTTGTCAAAATCGTAGTTATTCATAGTCCTTTCCTACCTTTTTTTCGATAAATTAAATGAATCTTTACTATAACAGAATTTACTTATAGAAAACAACAAAAATATTTATCGTTTCGATTGTCTATTTAATAAGATGTAACTTCTGGAAATAAACGGCAAATGAAATCTATTTCCAATTTTCAAAGCAAACTTGACAAAAAAACTCGCAAAGTTTAGCGTTACAATTTCGCGCTTTCAGTAAAATTGATAGTTGCTATTTCAAAATCTTATTTGTAGAGGTGCGATTTTCAAAAGTAATCGTTCGGATGGGTTTGAAGACTTTTCGATGAACGAATGAAAGGGAAAAATCGCCGAAATTTGAAACTTCTTCAAAGGTTTCAGGTTGGTTATAGCGGCTAAATCCGCTAGACTGTCAACGAAAATTCGTTGGAGTGCTACGGCTGTTTTTGTAAATTTCCGTTTTTCGGAAAAAAAGCCGGTCGTGCATTTTCTGCGGCTGGCTTTTTCTTGTTTATGAATGATCTAAAACCGACGGTAATGAAATTTGGCGGCACGAGCGTGCAGGACGCGGAAGCGTTTGCGCGGGTTGCCGAGATTGTCGCGGGCGAAATGGAAAATTCGCCCGTTGTCGTCACTTCGGCGATGTCGAAGGTGACGGATGCGCTTCTTTTTGCTTTTGAAACTGCCAAAAAAGGCGATGTTGAAAGTGCCATCGAGTCGCTCGAACCGCATTTTCAGCGTCATACGATAGTTTCCGTCGAACTGACCGACGAAGCTCAACAAAAGGCTTTTCAAACCGAACTTTATTTTGCAAAAAATGAATTAAAAGATTTGCTGACAAGAGTTTCGCGCCGCAGTCTGCCGCTTTCGATGCTCAAAGACGCGGTTGTTTCTTACGGCGAACAGCTTTCGTCGCGTCTTTTAACATTCGTTTGTCAGGCGAAGCATTTGAATGCGCGACACGCCGATTCGCGCCGTCTGATCGTGACCGACGACGAATACGGTTCAGCCGCGCCGATCTGGGACGAAACCGAAAGATTCATCCAACTTGAACTGCAATCATCGATCAACAAGGGCGAAATTCCCGTGATGGGCGGATTTATTGCGGCGAGCCGAAGCGGTGAAACGACCACGCTCGGGCGCGGCGGTTCGGATTATTCGGCGGCACTCGTCGGCGCGGCTTTGAAAGCGCGTGAAATCCAGATTTGGACGGATGTGACAGGCGTTTTAACGTGCGATCCGCGAATTTGTCCCGAAGCGCGAACGCTTAAAACTCTTTCTTACGAAGAAGCCGCCGAACTCGCTTATTTCGGCGCGAAAGTTTTGCATCCGAAAACGATTCAGCCCGCCGTCGATCTGCAAATTCCCGTCCGTGTCTGCAATTCGCATCAGCCCGCCGAAAAAGGCACGATGATTCTGCCTTCGTCGCAGACAACGACTCGTTTAGTCAAATCGATTGCTTACAAAAAAGGCATCACGATCTTGCACATCACATCGGCGCGAATGCTCGGCGCGTTCGGTTTTATGAGCGCGATTTTTCAGATTTTCGAGCGTCACCGAACGGTGATCGATGTCGTTACGACTTCGGAAGTTTCGGTTTCATTAACGCTCGATAATACCGATTCGCTGGAAGCCGTCGTAAAAGATTTGCAACGCATCGCCGCCGTTGAGATCGAACGCGATCAAGCCGTTATTTGCGTCGTCGGAAGCGGTCTGCGCGACACGTCGGGCGTGGCGGCAAAGATTTTTACGGCGATTTCCGATTTCAATATTTCGCTCATTTCACACGGCGCATCGAGCGTAAATATGACGTTCGTCGTTGAAGAAAACGCAGTCAAAGAAGTGATAAAGAAACTGCACGACGAGTTTTTCAATCAAAAGAACTGAATATTACAATCCGATAATCGGGTGAAAATCTCCCATTAAAATAAGAATTAAAATAAGAACGAATATAAATATTATTGGAAAAAAAGCAAACCCTGTAAAAATTACGAACCGCCAAAAATAAGATTCGGTGAATTTCCAAATCGGTTTGATCGCAAAAATTGCGAAAAAGGGAAAAATCAAAATCGGCGCAAGCGACGCAAAAACGGCGACGGTTTGAATAATATCATTCTTAGAAATTTTACTAATCATTGAAGAAAAGATGTGAGTCAACATTGAAACGCCAAAACTGCAAACAAACAGGATCAGAATTTTCTTGAGATTTTGATTTTTCATAAGCGAATTAAAAGAGTAATAAGTTGATTTTTGCAGGTTTAGATATAAGCGAAAAGAATTAATTTTCCGGTTAAGGTATTATAAATTCAAATTTTGGGAAGGATCGCCCGAACGCTTAAAATTGTATTTTAATCATAATAAAAAGTAAATGAATCTATTTGAATTAACCAAAAGTCTAATGAATATTCCGTCGGTTTCGGGTGATGAAAAAGCGGTTGGATTTTTTCTGCGTGATTATCTCGAATCGCTCGGCTGGACGGTTGAACTGCAAGCCGTTTCGGAAAATCAGAACAATGTTATCGCTTATTTGAACGACACTCCGCGCGTTTTTCTATCGACTCATTTGGATACGGTTCCGCCGTTTATCGCGCCGACAGAAGACGAAGAAAAAATCTACGGTCGCGGTGCGTGCGATGCGAAGGGAATTATAGCTTCGCAGATAATCGCGGCGGAAAATTTGCGAAAAGAAGGAATCAACGACATCGGATTGCTTTACACGGTTGAAGAGGAAACGTCTTCGATCGGCGCAAAAGCGGCGAACAAACATCCTTTGGCGGCAAAGTGCGAATATCTCATCAACGGCGAACCGACCGACAACGATCTGGCGATCGGCTCGAAAGGCACGTTTCGTCTGAAAATCCTGACGGAAGGCAAAGCGGCGCATTCGGCTTATCCCGAAATGGGCGAATCGGCGATCGAAAAACTGATCGATATTTTGCAGGACGTTCTTAAAACCGAATTTCCGAACGATGAATTTTTCGGCGAAACGACCGTCAACATCGGCACCATCGAAGGCGGAATCGCGCTCAATGTCATCCCGCCGCGCGCCGAAGCCGGAATCGCCGTCCGCCTGACCACACCGCGTAACACGATTGAAACTTTACTCGAAGAGATCGTCGAAGATCGCGGAAAGATCGAAGTTTTATCGTGCAGTGAACCGATCAAAATGCTTGCCGTCGAAGGTTTTAATCAAAAAACCGTGCGTTTTACGACCGACATTCCTTATTTGACGAATTGGGGTAAACCGCTTTTACTCGGCGCGGGGTCGATCCTCGTCGCGCACACGAAAGACGAATTTGTGCTGAAAAAAGATTTGGAAACGGCGGTCGAATTATATGTAAATTTGGTGAAGAAGTTATTAACCACGAAATAACATAAAAACTGCACGAAGTTTTTTTTGAAATTGCTTCGTGTCCGCTTTGTGTTACTTCGTGGTTTGAAAATTATGAAAATAGCATTGATCGGTTTCGGCGCGATGGGAAAGCTCATCAAGACTTTAGCCGAAAATAAAAATCACGAGATCGCAGTCGTCATCGATGAAGCGGATGCAAGTTTAAGCGCGGAAGTGTTAGCCGAAAAATTGAAAGGTATCGATGCGGCAATCGATTTTTCGGTCGCCGAAGCCGTTGAAAGAAACGTGCGCGCTTGTTTGTTGGCGCAGGTTCCGCTTGTGCAGGGAACGACGGGTTGGAACGAACAAAAAGATGCGGTCAAAAAATTGGTCGAAGAAGCGAACGGCGCGTTTGTTTTCGGCGCGAATTTTTCGGTCGGCGTGAATTTGTTCTACCGGATTACTGATTTCGCTTCGGAACTTTTTGCAAAATTCGCCGATTACGAAACATTTATCGAGGAACGTCATCATTCGCGCAAAAAAGATGCGCCGAGCGGAACGGCTTTGAAATTGAAGGACATCGTTGCGCGGCATATCACGAAAGATTTTTCGGTTCTTGCAACACGCGCCGGAAATATTCCCGGGACGCATATCGTCGGATTTGACGGAAATGCCGACACGGTTGAGCTTACACACACGGCGCGTTCGCGTGAAGGCTTTGCTTCGGGCGCGATTCTCGCGGCAGAATGGATTGCGGGGAAAAAAGGTTTCTATGAGTTTACCGAAGTAATGGATGAGATTTTAGGATGAATTTATGAGCGAAAAATCATTCATAATTATTTGGGGAATTTTATTTTTTTCTGCCTTAATTATTCAGGGGATTATTTTAAAACTCAATAAAAATGCGAAATTTCAGAAAAAGTTCTTTCCGATTGCTTTAGCGATAAATTTGGCAATATTTTTACTTTTGCCCATATTTCAATTTTTCCCATCCCTATTGATTTTGGCTTTTATCGGATTCGGAGTTTTATTGTTCTTTTTGAGCATAAAAAGGACAAAATACTGTGACGTATGCCAAAAATTCAGATACAACAGAACCTTTCTGGAGAAAATGAATTTTTGTCAGGTTTGCGGAAACGAGTTTATCTGACAAATTGATGAGTATTTCTGCAAATTTACCGAAGCAACGGACGAGATTTAAGTGCAGTTTGAAAACAACCACAACAAAATCAAATAAGTCAGATTAGAAATAATTATCGGTTATGGTAATCTGTTCTCACCTTTTTTTAGGAAATAATAGTTGATTATGACGATGAAAATTGATTGGATGCGCGGTTGCGGAACGGCTTTGGTTACGCCTTTTCATAAAGATGGAAGCATTGATGACGATTGCTTTCGTTCGCTGGTCGAACGGCAGGTAAAGAACGGCGTGAAATTGCTGATTCCGTGCGGAACGACGGGCGAAGCCGTCACGATGTCAGAAGCGGAAAAGCTTCACGTTATCAAAATGACGGTCGAGGTCGCGCATAAATTCGGCGCAAAGGTCGTGGCGGGAACGGGCGGCAATAACACGGCGGCGGCGATCGAGATGACGCGGAAAGTGCGCGAGCTTGGCGCGGACGGTGCGCTCGTCGTTGCGCCTTATTACAACAAACCGACGCAGGAAGGAATGTTTTGCCATTTCGCCGAGATCGCCAAATCGGTCAAAAAATTCCCGATTATGCTTTACAATGTGCCTTCGCGCACATCTTCAAACATTTCCGCCGAAACTTGTCTGCGGTTGGCAAAAAATTTCGAGAACATCGTTGCTACTAAAGAAGCGTCGGGCAATTTTTCGCAGATCATGCAGATCATCGCGAAGCGTCCGAAAAATTTCAAAGTCCTTTCGGGTGACGATGCGACGACTTTGCCTTTGATCGCGATCGGTGCGGACGGTTTGGTTTCGGTCTGCTCGAACGAATTTCCGAAGGAAACTTCTTCGATGGTCGAAAAAGCTTTGGACGGCGCGTGGACGGCGGCGCGGAAAATTCATTACAAAATCCTGCCGCTGATGGAAGCGAATTTCATCGAAGCCAGCCCGTCGCCGTGTAAATTCGTGATGAAGGAAATGGGACTTTTGGAAGAAAACTTGCGATTGCCGCTCGTTCCCGTAACCGAAGCGACGCGAAATATTCTTAAGGAAATTCTGAAAGATCAGGAGAAATGAAAAGCAAATTTGTCACGATCTTTGACGCGACGAAAGCGGAATTTGCGGACGGATAAAATCTAATCAAAACGGTCAATGCTTTTGTAATTTTCGATAGCTGTTAATGCGAAGACGAAATTTTCAGGCGGACTGTTCGGCAAAAAATTATGATTTTGCTCATTTCCGAATGGTTAAATGAATAATAAAGGTGGAAATTTTCCTTTTTTGATGTGTTATAATCTAAAAATTGTTGAGCCGCACGAAGCGGCAGAATTTATTTTTGGGAGAGAAACGCGAAATAAAATCGCAAACAGTTAATCTAAAATCGAAAATTTATAATGTCTGATCCTGCCAGTTTATCTTTACTTTTCTTTTTCGCCGAAACCGAAGGCGTGCCGGAATTTCCGGGAATCGTTTCAACGCTCTTAAATTTTTTATTGGTCATCTTTCTCGTTTTGGGAAACGGTTTTTTCGTAGCAAGCGAATTTGCGCTGGTTGCCGTCAGAAAATCGCGTATCGAAGCACTCGCCGCCGAAGGCGACAAAGCCGCCGAAAGACTGCTCGGTCTTTTGAATAATCTTAACGCCTACATTTCCGCGACCCAACTCGGCATCACATTGTTTTCGCTCGGACTCGGTTATGTTGCCGAACCCGCGATCGTGAAGGTCATCGAACCGCTTTTGATAAGTTTGGGAAACGCGACGGGCGCGGAATTTATCAGTTCGCCGACGCTCGCGCATACTATTTCATTTATCATCGCGTTTTCGCTTATCACGTTTCTGCATATCGTTTTCGGCGAGCTTGCGCCAAAAACGATGGCTCTCGAACTTTCCGAGCGGGTTTCTCTGCTCGTCGCGCTTCCTTTACTTGTTTTTTACAAGATTTTCAATTACCCGATTCGTTTGCTCGATTGGACGGGCACGAAAACGGTTCGCCTGTTCGGGCTTGAACCTTCGGGCGAACACGGTTCGAGTTATACGGAAGACGAAATCCGCCAACTCGTCAAAAGTTCGCAGGAAAGCGGTCATTTGAATGAAGAAGAACAGCGTCTTATCAATCAGGTTTTCGAGTTTTCCGAAACGACCGTCCGCGAAGCGATGATTCCGCGCACGGAAATCGTCGGAATTCCCGCGACCGCCACGCTTGAAGAGATCGCAAAGGCTTTTCGCCAATACGGATATTCGCGAATGCCCGTTTACGGCGATTCGCTCGACGATATGCGCGGCGTTTTGCACGGCAAGGACATAATGCAGTATTTGCTCGTCAAGGAACGGATGTTCAAGCTCGAAAGAGTTTTGAAAAAGCCGTTTTACGTCGTCGATACGGCGCGTCTTGAAGACGTTTTGCGCCAGATGCAGAAGGAAAAATTTCATTTCGGCTTTGTCGTTGACGAACACGGCGGCATCGAGGGAATCATCACGCTCGAAGATTTGCTGGAAGAGATCGTCGGCGATATTTCGGACGAACACGACGAGGAAGTTAACGAACAGATCACGGCGCAACCCGACGGAAGCTATATTTTGGACGGCGGTTTGGCGGTCAGAGATTTGAACAAACGCCTCGGTCTGCATTTGCCCGTTTCCGAAGGCTACACGACCATTGCCGGATTTCTGATGGCGGAAGCCGGACAGATTCTGAACGAAGGCGAAACCGTCCCGTTTAACGGGCATACGTTTTACATTCAGCAAGTCGATAAACGAAGAGTCTTGAAAGTGCGAATGGAGAAAACCGAAAAAAACGAAAAGTAAAAAATAAAAGTTAAAAAGGCAAAATTCAGAAAGGTTTCAGCTGTCTTTCGGATTTGCTTTTTTGTTTTAAAGCCCGTTTCAAGTTAAATTTAATGACAGCTATAATAAAAATCTATTTCAGGAGTTTTTTAATAACGATATGAGTTTAATCGAAGAAGTTTGGGCGCGGGAAATTTTGGATTCACGCGGAAATCCGACTTTGGAAGCGGAAGTTATCTTGGAAGACGGCACGACGGGACGCGCGGCGGTTCCTTCGGGCGCATCGACGGGCGAAAACGAAGCCGTCGAACTGCGCGACGACGACAAGAGCAGATATTTGGGCAAAGGCGTTTTGAAGGCGGTCGAAAACGTCAATGAAAAGATCGCATACGAGCTGGAAGGTTTGGACGCGCTCGACCAAACGCTGATCGATCAAACGTTGATCGACCTGGACGGCACGGAAAACAAATCGAATCTCGGCGCAAACGCGCTTCTGGCGGTTTCGATGGCGACGGCACGCGCGGCGGCGGCGTTTCAGGAAATGCCGCTTTACCGCTATATCGGCGGCACGAACGCGAAAACTCTGCCCGTTCCGATGATGAACATCATCAACGGCGGAGCGCACGCCGACAACAACGTGGATTTTCAGGAATTTATGATTATGCCCGTCGGAGTTGAATCGTTCAGCGACGCTTTACGCGCCGGCGCGGAGATTTTTCACAATTTGAAATCGGTTCTGAAATCTCGCGGTTATGCGACGAGCGTCGGTGACGAAGGCGGATTCGCGCCGAACCTGAAATCGAACGAAGAAGCGATCGAAACGATTCTCGAAGCGATCGACAAAGCGGGCTACAAGGCGGGAGAAAATATTATGATCGCGCTCGATCCGGCGGCTTCGGAATTTTTCGACGGCACGAATTACGTCTTCAAAAAGTCGGACAAACGCGTTCTTTCATCGGACGAAATGATCGCTTACTGGACGGAATGGACGGAAAAATATCCGATCATTTCGATCGAGGACGGTTTGGCGGAAAGCGACTGGGACGGCTGGACGAAGATCACGCAGAACATCGGCAAGAGAGTTCAGCTTGTCGGCGACGATCTTTTCGTGACGAATACGAAATTTTTGCAAAAGGGAATCGACACCGGCGCGGCAAATGCGATCCTGATTAAAGTAAACCAGATCGGGACGCTGACCGAAACGCTCGACGCGATCGAACTCGCGAAAACCAACAATATGACGGCGGTTATCTCGCACCGTTCGGGCGAAACGGAAGACAGCTTTATCGCCGATCTAGCCGTTGCGACCAACGCGGGACAGATCAAAACGGGAAGCTTGTCGCGTTCAGACCGCATCGCAAAATACAATCAACTTCTCAGAATCGAAGAAGATTTAGACGCTTCGGCAAGGTTTCTGGGCAGAAAGGCTTTTTACCAGATCAAAGGGTAAAACGTAAAAAACGAGAGCGCGAACCGGGCGGATCAGGCAGGTTTTCAGGTTTATTTTCTATAAAATTTATCCGGAAAATCTGCCGAATCCGCCCGCTTCGCGTTCAAAGTCAATTCAAACTAGCTGAAAATCTTTTCAGGCAAAACGCTCATACATTTATTATACAAAGCCAGGCGTTTTTCATAATGAAGAGCTTTCTTCTTTGCGTCGCCGCGGTTTACTTTACCCGAAACGCCGAAGAAATCCTTCTTTTTCGCCCATTTCGATAGATCGTTATCGCGCCAGAAGATCAGAGCGGATTCAACGGCGATGTCGATTTCGGCAAGACGGCGCGGCTCTTTCTCAAAATCTATTCCGAGCTTTGCAAAAGTCGCCTGCGTCACGCGTTTGTGATTATAACGTCCGGTCGTTTGGAAAAAACCGTGTCCTTTGAATTTCGGACCGTCGCCGGCTTGCGTATTTCCCAAATCCTTGCGTCCTTCATAGGCTCTGCCCGAAGCATATTCGACCGTTGTGCGCAGATAATCGGTTTCGATGCCGCCCGTTGCCAGAAACGCCGCGACTTCCGCTTTGGAAGTGATTTTGTATTCCTGTAAATGCAGATTGAGCGGAGCGAGAAATCGATTGCGGAGTTCGGCTTTAGTACCGGGAAATATTTTCCGCAACATTTCCGCCGTGATGCCGTTTTCCTTCGGTTTGCTCGGCTCGTGCCCGGCGTTTTTTGCCGCCTCCCAGGTTTTTTCGCCGACTATGCCGTCGTCCTTTAATCCGTGCTCCTTTTGAAATTCTTTGGTGGCGGCAGTTGTGATCTTTCCGAAATCGCCGTCAACTTTGACCGCGAATCCCTGCGATTTCAAAAAACTCTGCCAATCCGCAACCGCAGTCCCTTTCATTCCTTGTTTAATGACCATTTATTTTCTCCTTAAGTTTTTGGGTTGAATACAGCGAAAAACAGACGCTAATAATATACATAATTTGCTGTCAAAACTACATATTTACGTTTGAAATGCGCGAAAACGATAAACTAAACTCGAAAAATGAAAATTTTAATTATCGGCGGAACGAAATTTCTCGGGCGGCATCTGATCGAAGCGGCATCAGAGAGCGGTCACGAACTCACGCTTTTTAATCGCGGGCGGTTTTCGCAGGAAACGTTCGGAAATGTCGAGCAAATTCACGGTGACCGGAATTTCGAGCTGGAAAAACTCGTCGGTCGCCGCTTCGACGTTTGCATCGACACCTGCGGATATTTGCCGCAAAGCGTTAAAACTTCGGTAGAATTTCTGCGTGAGTCGGTCGGGCAATATATTTTTATTTCGAGCATTTCGGCTTACAAAGATTTCAGAGAGATAAATGCCGACGAAAACGCGCCGCTTGCCGAACTCACCGCCGAACAAAGGGAAAAGTTTGAAAAAATAGATGTAAAAGACGAAGTGACGGGCATTGTCTTGGGAGAAATGTATGGCGCGTTAAAGGTTTTGTGCGAACGCGAAGCCGAAAAAGCGATGCCGCAACGCGTTCTTACGGTTCGTCCGGGTTTGATCGTCGGCGAATTCGACTGGACGGATCGTTTTTCGTATTGGGTGATGCGCGTCGCGAAGGGCGGCGAAGTTCTTGCGCCCGGCGATCCGCAACGCTTTATCCAATTTATCGACGCGCGCGATCTGGCGAAATGGACGATCAAAATGGCGGAAGAAAATCAAAACGGGATTTTCAACGTGACGGGAAAACCTTTTAATTTAAGCTTCGGCAGATTTCTCGAAGAAATAAAAAACGTCACGCAAAGCGATGCGAAATTTACGTGGGTCAGCGAGGAATTTTTGAAGAAACAAAACGTCGAAGTGTGGAGCGAAATGCCGCTTTATCTGCACGGGTCGGATGCCGATTGGCAGGGATTTCTTTCGGTAAATATCGATAAGGCGTTGGAAAAAGGATTGAATTTTTACGCTTTGGACGACACGATCCGCACGACTTTTAATTGGCGAAATTCGGTAGAAGACGAACTGAAAGCCGGAATTTCGGCGGAAAGAGAAAGCGAACTGCTTAAAAAATGGCACGCACGGCAATGAAAAAAATCATCATCATCGGTTCGGGCGGTGCGGGAAAATCGACCTTTGCAAAACGTTTGGGCGAACTGACGGGCATCGAAGTTCTGCATCTCGACAAACTTTATTGGCAACCGAACTGGGTCGAACTGCCAAAAGACGAATGGAAAAAAAAGCTCGAAACGAAGCTTGAAAAAGACGAATGGATTATGGACGGAAATTTCGGCGGCACGTTGGAAATGCGTCTGAAATACTGCGACACGGCGATCTTTCTCGACCTGCCGCGCACGGTCTGCGTTTACCGCGCTTTGAAGCGTTGGATAAAATACTACAACACGAACCGTCCCGATATGACGGTCGGCTGTAATGAAAAAGTTGACCTAGAATTTCTCGGCTGGATTTGGAATTTCCCGAAAAAGAAGAAGCCGAAGATCGAAGAAAAACTGAAAATTTTTGAAAAAGAAAAGAAGATAATCCGCTTGCATTCACCGAAAGAAGTCGAAAATTTCTTTCTGAATTTCCGCGAAATAAAGTAAAATCACACAATGTTTTTTATTATCGGCACAAAATATTTCACCTGGGGAAGCGAAAAAACGACGACCCCGATTCGTTGCAGTCAATGCAATATCGTTTCATCTTTTACCGAAAAAACGGGAATGAATTTTCTGACGCTCTTTTTCATCATCCCGACCATTCCCTTGAGCGGAACGAAGAAACTGATCGAATGCCCGAACTGCAAAGCGCGGTTTGAAACGGAATAGTTTCGGTTGTAACGGCAAAATTCAACGAGCGCGAACCATCTAACGACACTTTTGCAGAGGTGCAGAAGCCTTCTGCAAGGTTGCAGAGGCTTTCTGCACCTCTGCAATACGCTTCTGCAAGCCTGCAATGCCCTTCTGCAAGTCTGCAATAGCCTTTTGCAACGTTGCAGAAAGCCTCTGCAAGCCTGCAAAACCTTACTGCCGTCTTTCCGAACCACTCGAAAAGCCCGCAATCATCGCGCTTTCAAAAGAAAAATCATTCAACTATTTGCCTATTGCATTTGCGTTGCTTAGATTAAAAAAGCGGTAAACAAAGGGTGGTTGCTATATTCTCAAGCCCTGAGTTGTTTTTTACTTGACCATAAGCAAAATGCTTAAAAAACACTAATTATGCCGAACCCCTAATATGCCTATTTCTCAAACTTCAGACTCTTAATTATATCATCAAAAACTTTATCTGATTCGGCTTTATCCGCTTGTGCTGCTGTCGCTGTGAGGACAATTTTTGTGTCACTTTTACCACTAAACGCGTATTGTATAGTTCTAAAATTAAAGCCGTTTTTATCTACACTGTTAATAACGAGTTTATGACCGACTAATTTGCCCGCAGTAAATTCCTCGTTGCTTTCAATCTCTATTGAAGTGATACCTAGGTCTTTTTTGGCTTTGGTTTGAAAATACTTAATTCCTTCATTTACGTATTCAGTCAATTTCCCTTTAAATGAGTCGAACCGGATAACTATTGTCGGATAACCCCCGTTGCTCTTTTTACCGTAAGCTATTTTGAATGGTTCATTGTTTCTTTTGATAATTATCCATTCCGAAGGAAGACAAAAAGTTACACCGACCGAAGGCTCGGAATACTCGTTTTCACAAGATGCTTTTGTCTGTTGTGCAAGGATTACACTGGCGAATAGTAAAAGTAAAGTTATAAGTAAGATTGATTCTCGTAGCATAATTTTAATGGCTTTCACGAAAAAGAGGATGCAAGTCCTAAAATAATTTCATACGTTTAATAAAATACAGAGGCATAACTTTGTATTGAATCGAATTCTAATTTTGTTATACCGACATTTTTTATACTTCGGTTTTTGCTTTGAAGTCAATAAAATTCCGACTGCGTTTCCTGTCGCAATCTAAAATTCCGTTAATTCCGTAATTCCGTTAAACTACTTTTATGGAATGGCAAAAAGGCGAATTTACGATCAGCACCGAGCGCGAAAAATTGCAAATCGAAGTGATTCAGCGGTTCTTGACAGAAGAATCTTACTGGGCGAAGGAGCGCACGAAGGAACAAACTTTGACGGCGATAAAAAATTCCTTGCCTTTTGGGGTGTATAAAGGCGAAAATCTAATAGGGTTTGCGCGTGTCGTTTCCGACTTTGCGACCTTTGCTTATCTCGGCGACGTTTTTATCTTGGAAGAATATCGCGGGAAAGGTTTGAGCAAATGGCTGATGGAAACGATCGTCGAGTATCCCGAACTTCAAAACTTACGCCGTTGGATTTTGGCGACGAAGGACGCACATACGCTTTACGAACAATTCGGCTTTCACGGATTGAAATTTCCCGAACGCTGGATGGAAAAACCTGCGCCGAATGCTTACTAATTTTACGTTTCGGTTTATAATCGAAAAGGAAGTCCGGTCAGGCAGCAAATTTACAAACTAAAATTAGATGTGTTCGCCGGTTTTCGTTAAGTCAAAGCTGATTGAATCAAGAAATGTTTAGCAATATTAACGAAAATTGGAACGTCACGATTGGAACGAGTATGAACAACGGAAATAAAAGACCGCTCGCGCTGATAATTGTCGATGGTTGGGGTTTTTCACCGAAACGTGAAGGCAACGCCATCGCGCTCGCGCATACGCCTTATTACGATGAAATCTGCTCGAAATACCCGAAAACGAATATTTCGGCGGCGGGAATGCGCGTCGGACTTTCGCCCGATTCGGCGGGAAGCTCCGAAGTCGGACACTTGAACATCGGCGCGGGTCGCATCGTGCAGACGGACGTTTCACGGATTGCGTCGGCGGTGGCGACGGGAAAATTTTTTGAAAACCAAGTGTTGGAAAACGCCTTCGAGGTTGCAAAAGCGAATAATTCGACGATTCACCTGATCGGATTGATGAGCGACGGCGAAGTCCATTCGATGCCCGAAAGTCTTTTCGCACTTTTGCGGATGGCAAAGGTCAAAGGCTTTACGGACGTTTTTCTGCACGGCATTCTGGACGGGCGCGACGTTGCGCCGCGCACGGCGGACATTTACGCCGAAGCGATCGAGATCAAACTGGCGGACATCGGGCTCGGACGCATTGCCACGCTCTGCGGGCGTTATTACGCGATGGATCGCAACCAGAACTGGGAACGCACGGCGCGTGCTTACACGATGCTCGTCCACGCCGAAGGCGAACGTGCTTCGGATGCGGTTTCGGCGATTCGCAGCTCGTTCCTGCGCGGAATTGCCGACGAATTTATCGCGCCGATCGTTTTGGAAAAAGAACCCGGCGTGCCTTTAACGACGATCAAAAACGGCGATGTCGTCTTTTTCTTCAATCACCGTTCGGACGGGATGCGCCAGCTCGTCAAATCGCTTGCCGTCCAAGACCCGAACGATATTTCATCACTGAGCAAACCGATCATTCACGCCGTTTGCCTGACCGAATACGACCGCAGTTTCAATCTGCCGGTCGCGTTTCGTCCCGAATCCGAGATGAACGTGCTCGCGCAGGTTTTCGCCGAAAACGGCGTTTTGAATTGCCGCGTCACGGAAACCGAGCGTTACCCGCACGTGACCTATTTTTTCAACGGCGGCGCGGAAGTCGAACACCCTTGCGAACAACGCATCTTAGTGCCTTCGCCGAAAATTGCGACGTATGAAACTCAGCCTGAAATGAGCAGTTTCAAAATTACCGACAAGTTCTTGCGCGGTCTGGATGCAGGCGAAAATGACGTTTTTATCATCAATCTGCCCGCACCCGATCTGGTCGCACAAACGGGAAATCTCGAAAAAACCATCGAAGCCGTGCAATACGTCGATACTTGTTTGGGCGGAATTCTGGAAAAAATCCGTGAGATCGACGGCGTGGCAATCGTCACCTCGTCGCACGGAAACTGCGAGGAAATGGCGGACATTTTGACGGGCGAACCGAATCCTTTGCCGACCGCAAACCCTGTCCCGTTTCATCTCGTCGACGAACACGCGAACGGAACGAAACTCCGCGAGGATGGCGCACTCGAAGACATTGCACCGACCATTTTAGGAATCTTAGGCATCGAAAAACCCGAAGAAATGACCGGAAAAGACTTGCGCGTCGAACATTAATTTTGACATACAGGTCAGAACCGCCTGCGGTAGCGGACGGGTTACAGGTAAAAGATTGAGAAATTAAGATTTCACCCATCCGCTACCGCAGATAGTTCTGACTTTATTTTTCAATAAAAGGCTTGATTGAACGATTTCAATTCGAGCCTTTTTGCATTACAATTTGAAAATGCTTTACCGCGAATTGCTCACGAGCGAGCTTCATCAACAGCGCGAAGATTTTCAGCTTTACGCCCGCGAACAGGCGACCGATCTGGCGTTTTATCTCGACGCTCTGCGGCGGCTCGAACAGACCGAATTTGCAGTTTTGCAGGAAAAGCTGGCGCGTCACGAAAACATCGGGGCGATTCCTGCGGACGAATTGAAAAACGATAATTTCACTTTTTCATTTTCCGAAACGTGGAAAAATCACGAAGAAGCGCGCGCTTGGGCGAATGAAATTTTGCAAAACCGCACGACCTTTGCGGCGGACGGAAGCCAGATTTACGCGGAAAAAGATACGTCTTTGCCCGTCGGTGCGATTCAGATCGGCTGGTTTGAAAATCCGCATAACGACGCACAGCGATACGAGAAAAATGCTTATTTCGAGATTCTTTCGCCGAAGGTTTTGCTCGAATTGCAGGAAGAGCCGATGAACCCAGAAACGCGTGTCGGTGAAAAACGCTTTCACGCGGAAGTGCAGAAAACGACGGAGTTTTTGAGCAGGAAAAAAGGCTGGCAGGAACGCGGCGAAAAAATGCCGCTGGCATTTTTCGACAACACTCTGCTCGTTTCTTTTTCGCTTCCGCAAACCGATCTGCAAAATAGTTTTATTCGTGCCGTCGTTAATCTGGTGAGGCTTTCCCGTGACGCGAAAGTTCCGCTCGTCGGCTACGTTGACCGCAGTTTTTCGCGCGATCTGATCCATTTGCTCGACGCTTTTTCAGATAAACAAAACGCCGACAAAAAAACGCTCTACGATGCGACGATCCTGCATTCGGAGATCGAAAATTTTGCGCCGATCCTTGAAAACTGGGGCGACCGCACGTGTTTTTGCTATTCCGACCGCAAAGGCTTGAAGGCTTTTATCGAACCTGAAACGGGCAGATCGCTCGTCGGTTTCGTTTATCTGCAAACGACCTCGGATAATGCGCCCGCGCGTTTGGACATTCCCGCGTGGGTTTACGAGGAAGGTTTGCTCGAAGAAGTTTTGAACACGGTTCGCGCCGAATGCGTGATCGGTCTGGGTTATCCGTATCCGCTCGAAACCGCCGACCAAACCGCCGTTATCACCGTCCGCGACCGCGAAATTTTTCTTCGGGCTTTACAAGACTTTGCCAATCGTGAAAAACTGAATTTCAGTGTGTCGCGCAAAAACGCGAGCAAAGGCAGAAGAAGATAATGGAAAACGGAAAACGGACAATGGAAAATGAAAAACGGTCGCAAACCCGTCAGTCGTTTTCCGCGTCGGTTTTCCCGCTTTCCGCGAAGAAAATATGTTCGGCTTGCGGTGCTGAAGTGATGCGGCAAAGCGCAAGGTTTTGCAATACTTGCGGAAAGATTTTGTTTGAAGATTACGAACCGCTCGATAATCTGCGCTCGTCCTATAATTTGCAGGGAACATCGTTCGGATTTGAGGTCGAAGAAACGGAAACACAAGAGGATTTATTTGAAAAAAATGAAAATCAGGTCGCGCATACGGCTTGGGCGTGTCTGGTTTATTCGATGGTTCCTTATCTGGGAATTTTGTTCATCCCGTTCACTTTCGTGGTCGGCGGTTTCGGTTATGCCGTCGCCGTCAAGCATCCGAAGCTCGGCGGTAAGAAACTCGCTTTGATAAGTATCGGTCTGAGCTTTGTCGTGTTGTCCGTGCAAATGCTTCTCTGGTGGCTTTTGTATGTCGTGCCGAACCTCGGACGGCAATTTTGAGGTAAAAAGCCGCATTTGTCTGGTTTGGAACCCGACGACTTAAGTTCAAAACTCATCAGGCGGAGTTCCGAACGCGAAGATTGAAGTTTGAAGCCGGAACATTCGGGGTCGAAGCAGAAAAATGCGGTTTCGGAACCCGATTTTTGCGGATAGATTTCCGGAAAGGCGTTCCGAAGCCCGTAGTTTCAACAGAAAATAGTTTACCGAATGAAAATCGCAAAGATCATTAAATCTAATTCTCATATCGATTACGTCGCGCAGATCATCGACGAACTCGACGCGGCAAATCCGCCTTCGTTTGAAGATTACGGTTTTGCCCAGTTCGTCAATCTGCCGATGGAGCGCGAAGAAATCGTCGGCGTTATTTACAATTCGATGCTCGTCAACCCCGATTATGCGAGCTTTGGTCCGCGTCTTTCGCCGAAACCCGAACTCGGTTCATTCAGCCCCGATTATTTGAACGAACAGGGCTTTCTGGTCGGCATTTTACTGCTCGGCGTAAAAGACGAAACGGGAAAGATCGTGCACGGTGTGCCGCGCCGCGTCGTTCCGGCGGGACAGGAAGTTTTCAAGATCGAAGCGGACGAAGTGAAAAAATTTCACACGGACGAAAACGATTGTCTGCAAATACATTATTACTCACAGATCGTTGCCCACGCCGGACTTTTCGCCGTTCCACTGCTCGAAGCGATCATCGCCCAACTGACGCTCGATTGCTCCGAATCGGACAAACAGCGGCTCGGCGTTTTAAAACAAACGCTGGCTTGGCAACGAACTATGGGCGGGATGCGTCTATAAGTTTGAGATTCAAAATTTCGATAAAAATTTCCAAAACTTCAGGATAAAAATTATGAAAAAAGTATTATTTTTACTTGCTTTCGGCTTGTTTTCGTTTGCTTCGGCAGTTTCCGCGCAACCGCGTCCGCCGGAAAAAACTTCCGATGCAAAACCTGCGGCTGACGTAAAGCCCGCGCCCGAATCTTTTGAGGCGCGCTACGAAGGCGGAATGTTCGGCTACGAAGGAAAAGCGCACGGAACGCTCAAATTTGACGATGTGAACGAACGTCTGGTTTTCTACGGCGAAGACAAAAAGGAAATGTTCGCAATTCCCTATGAAACGATGCTGATCGTGTCGCCAAGCTCGAAAAAAGTTCAGTCGGGAACGGGCAGAGCCATCAGCGCAGTGCCGGTTTTCGGCGCGGGAATCGGCGGCGGGCTCCTGAAAAAGACCAAAAATTATATGATTATCCAATTCAGAGATCGCGAAGTCGAGGTCACGGGAACGGCAAATTTCCTGATCGATACGAACGAATTGCTCGAATCAGCCATTCACACGCTCGGCAAAAAAGCCGAAATGAAGGCGCGCGGAAACGCTTATTATCGTCCCGCCGCGCCTAGAAAAACCGATCTTTAAGTAGATTTTGCCCACGAAATAAACGAAAAGAACGAAAATAAAACAGAATAGTGAATTTCTTTTTTTCGTGATTTTCGTGTATTTCGTGGGCAGATTCTTTATTCAATTCAAATCCCCGAAGCGATGCTGTAAGATCGTGGCGACCGAGATCGCCGCCGTTTCAGCGCGCATAATTCTACCGCCGAAGGTGATTATCCGAAAATCTTTACTTTGCGCCGCTTCGATCTCGAAATCTTCCCAACCGCCCTCAGAACCGATGACGGCGGTTATTTTTTTGGCGGGTTCTATATCCGCGAAACCTGCGCCGCCGCGCTCGGAAAACAAAACCTTCGCGCCTTCGGCTGATTCGATAAACTTTTGAAAATCAACCAACCCGGAAATTCTCATGAGATCGGCACGACCCGATTGTTTACAGGCTTCGAGCGCGATGCGGTTCAGCCTTTCGAGTTTTTTATTAAAATCCGGCGCGTTTTTGAACTTCACGTCGCATCTTTTCGTCACGAGCGGAACAAAGATATTTACGCCCAGCTCGACGGCTTTCTGCACGACCAGATCGAATTTTTCACCCTTCAAAAGCGCGACCGCGAGCGTTAAATTCAAAACGGATTTCGGCGCAGAAGGCGAAATCTCTTCGACTATCTTCAAAGCCGTTTCCTTTTTGGAAATGCTTTCGATCAGGCACAGAAATTCCTTTCCCTCACCGTCGAAAACCTGCACTTGTTCACCGGCGCGCAGACGCAGAACATCGCGTAAATGCTTTGTTTCATCGTTACTTAATAAAACTTTTTCGGAATTGAAATTTTCTTTCGGAGCAAAAAAACGACGCATATTTGGGGAAGATTTGAAACAACGATCGACGCGGATTAGAACGGATTTTTTCAAAGAGTTAATAAACTAAAAAAAAGTCCGTTTCAATCCGCGTCGATCGTTGTTTCAAACTTATCTTTAAAATCCTTTGAATTTTGTCTGAGCCGAACCCAGTTTTCAAAAACTTCGGGCGATTGCAGCCAGATCGAAAACCATTCGGTAATTTCGGCTTTTTCGGCACGTTTTCGGGCATCGACACGCTTGTTCTGTGAAACCATCTGAGCGCGGTTTTTGCCCTTCAGAGCCGTTTCGCGCACGAGCCGTAAGCCTTCCTTGTCGTTTTCGCGCAAAAACTTTTGACGCAGATTTTCGAGTTGGCGAAGCGAAATTAAGGTTTGCTTGAAATCGGAAAACTTTAAGATATTCCGAAACATCGCGTCATAGGGCGATTCGAGTCGGCGTTCGACATCGAGCGCGAGAATCTCCGCGTGACGTAATTCCGCACCTTCGTCAGCCAGCAAACGCGCAATTTTCATCGGCGAATCGACTGCGTTCGCGCCAAAACGCTCACGAACAGCGTCTTCAATGGCGACGATCTCTTTTTCGCCGATATTTTCGCAGTCGAGTGCTTCCCAAACTTCGATCATCAAATCGGTTTTCGTGCGCGATTTCCACATAAAAACAGTGAGCAGTGAGCGGTAAGCCGCGAGCAGTTGTTAAATTTACACGGATTATTGAACCTTTTATTTCTGCTCACGGCTTACCGCTTACTAATTGTATCAAATCCGTCGAAGAATGGTCTTTCGGGTCGCCGACAATGACGGTTTGTCCGCCGTATTCGCGGACGATCTCGCGTTCGGGGACGGAATCCACCGTGTAGTCGGTTCCTTTGGCGTGAAAATCGGGCTTGACGGCGCGAAGCAGTTCGGTGACGGTCGGTTCGTCAAAGATCGTGACGCAATCGACAAAACGAAGCGAAGAAATGATCTCGGCGCGTTCTTTATCGGGCATAAAAGGGCGGTTTTCGCCTTTTAATTTTTTGACCTGTTCATCTGAATTGATACCGACAATAAGAATGTCGGCAAGCTCTTTCGCGCCTGCCAGGTAACGGATATGACCGACGTGAAAAAGGTCGAAACAGCCGTTTGCCAACGCGATCTTTGCACCAGATCGGCGTAATTCGGCAACCTTTTCCACTAAATCTTCGCGGTTTGCGATCTCTGCAAAACTTTTCATAAGGTTTGAGTTTTATGTCCGGGAAATTTGTATTTTTCGATTGACGCAAGCAGTTCGTCTTTCGTCACCGAAGCCGTTCCTTTTTTCATCACGACGACTCCGCCCGCGTGATTGGCAAGCCCGGCACTGTCCGCAAAGTTCAAGCCGGAAGCGAGTCCGAGCGCGTAAACCGCAATCACGGTGTCGCCCGCACCCGTCACGTCAACCGGTTCCTTCGCGCCGACTGCCTCGATGCGCAAAGGCGTTTTGTCCTTTTCAAAAAGCATCATTCCCTTATTTCCGCAGGTCACGAGCAGTGAATCGAATCCTAATTTTTCGCAAAGTTTGCGGCAATCGTCATCGGTAAAATCTTTGCCCAAAATCTGTTCGACCTCATCCTGGTTCGGCGTAGCGGTCGTTGCCCCGGAAAATTCGCTTAGACGGAAACGCGAATCTATCAAGATGGGAATTCGTTTTTCAGCGGAAATTTTTCCGGCAGTTTCGGCGATCGTCGAATTGGCGACACCGTAATCGTAATCGGAAATGATGATCGCGTCGGCGTTTTCAGTTGACGAGATCAGATTTGCCTTTAATTTTTCAATGATTTCGGCAGAGATTTCGGTCTTATTTTCGTAATCGATGCGAATAACCTGCTGTCTTGCCGCATAATGCTGTCCCGCCAGAACGCGAACTTTCGTCGTCGTTTGAAAGGATTCCGATGCAACTACAAAATCGCAATTTACATTTTCGCCACGCAGTTTTTCAAGCAGGGCTTTCCCGTTCAAATCTTCGCCGACCAACCCGATCAAAACGGCTTCGGCATTCAGCGAGGCAACGTTGACCGCCGCATTTGCCGCGCCGCCGCCGAGCGTTTCTGTTTCGTCGTGGCGGAGAATAAAGACAGGAGCCTCGCGCGAAACACGCGCAATCGTGCCGCGCAAAAACTGGTCGGCAACCAGATCGCCGACAATGACAATTTTCTTTTGCGGAAAAGCATTTTTGACTGTTTCTGAAAAATTTTCCATCGAAATTAGAAAATTACTACAAAATTTAAATAAACAAAAAGGTTGAAGACTTGAAACGGTCTTCAACCTTTTACTTTTTGACCTGTCAGCAAATTAATGGGTGTCGTAGCTTGCCACCGGGAAATCGCTCGGTGCGCCCCACGGGGTTACGATCAAACCGTTGTCCGTGCTCTTCAAAACATAAAATGTCGAATTGCTGTCGCGCCAGACTGCGACATCGGTTTTACCGTCGCCGTCATAATCGTTCTGAACGTTCAGATCAGTTCCCGTGTTGCCGAAATTGGCGGCTTTCAACGCGCCGTTCGAGCTTTGCAGAATATACCAACCCAACGGAGTTGCCGAAGTTGCGCCTTCACGCACCACCGCAATATCGGTCTTGCCGTCGCCGTCATAATCGCCGGGAACGACCAGATCGTTGCTCAATCCCCACGATGCAACGATCAAACCGTTGTCGCTGGATTTCAAGATGTAAAAAGTTGCCTGAGCCGAAGCGGTTGCGCCGGGACGCTGAACGCCGAAATCGAATTTGCCGTCGCCGTCATAATCGCCCGGTGCAGTAAAATCGGTCGAGTTTCCGAATTGAGCGGCGATCAGGCTTCCGTCCGTGCTTCTCAGTCCATACCAGATGATCGCGCCGTTTGTGCGTCTGGCAACGGCGACATCGGTTTTGCCGTCGCCGTCGTAATCTCTCGCGATCGGTTCATCGCCGGTCGTGCCGAAATTTACTGCCGTAAAAGTGTTTGTCGAACTATTGATCCGATACCAGCCGCCGTTCGTGTCGCGCCAAACCGAAACATCGCCTTTGCCGTCGCCGTCAAAATCGCCGGGTGCCATATAATCTTCATTTGCCGAACCGAACGGTTGAAACACGAACCCGCCATTGCTGCTTTTCAATGTATACCAATTGGAGTTGCTCGGGCGAAAGACCGTAAAATCGGCTTTTCCGTCGGCATCAACGTCCAGTGCCTTACGCAAACTAAGCTGGGCAAACGATGAAACCGTTAAAACTAAAATACAGGCAAAAAGCACACTGAATTTGCCGCTAATGGTCAAAATATTTCTCATTATTTCTATATCCTTTTTCTTAAAAATTTTACAAAAGGTTTGGGCGAAGCAACGCCAAAAAGTTTAAGAATGTCAAATATACTACTTCTTCCGTTTACGATGCAAGAAAACGCAATAGAAAATCGTATCTTCGACAAATTCCTTCTTGTAAAAGTCCGCCTGAACTGGTCAGAGCTTTAGACGCACCCAAATTAATAAAAGTTGGAAAGCCGCCGAACTTTTACAAAAAATAAAAAAAACCGAACAATTCAAATAACAAAATCCTGAATTGGTTATTGAAGTTGCGTGATCTTATAAACCTGTCCGCCGATCGAGATCGTTCCCGAACGGCTTGCTTTCGGAGTCGGCGCAACATTTAACGAAACCGTTCCGTTTCCGCTTAACGGAGCGGTAGTTGTCACGGTGATCCAACTTACATTGCTTTTTACTTCGTAATCGCAGTTTTGCGGAGCATTGATGCTGATCGTAAAAGTTCCGCCGTTTCTCGAAATGGTTTTCGACGCATCGGGCGACGAAAACGTGCAAACCGTTTGATTTTGCAAAGCGCGTGCGACGTTTAATCTGCCGCCGGTTTTTACGAAACTCGTCCAGTTCGACAAAGGATCGACCGTGTTCATCAGCGTCGCCTTTAACGAAGCGGGCGAAAGCGACGGATTATATGCCGAAAGCAGTGCCGCCGCGCCTGTGACGTGCGGAGTCGCCATCGAAGTTCCGCTCAAAGTCGCGTAACTCGTGTTTGAATTGGCATAGGTGCTCAAAACCGATGAACCCGGCGCGGCAAGATCGACGCTCACAACGCCGTAATTTGAAAAGCTCGAACGCACGTCGGTCGAGGTCGAAGACGCAACCGACAAAACCGTCGGACTCGTATAGCTTGCCGGAAATGAAGGAGTTGTTTCGATATTACGGTTATCGTTTCCGGCGGCGAAAACATTCAAAATTCCCGCGTTGCCCATTGCATCGAGCGCGTCTTTGGTTGCCTGATCGTATCCGCAAGCCTCGCCGCAACCGCCGTAAGAATTGTTCGTCACGCGAATGTTCACACCGCGATTTTTCATCATTCTCACGTAGTTGTAAGCATTCACGAGCATTGCCGAGGTCGAATCCGTGCCGACCGGACTGTAAATTTTGATCGGCATAATTTTGACGTTCCAGTTTACGCCCGTGACACCGACCAGATTGTTTCCGACCGCCCCGATCGTGCCTGCCGTATGCGTTCCGTGTCCGCCCGCGTCATCGATCGGATTTGAATCGTTATAGAAAAAATCCCACCCGTAAAAATCATCGACGAAGCCGTTTCCGTCATCGTCAACGCCGTTGTTTTGAATTTCGCCCGGATTCGTCCACGCATTTGCCGCCAGATCGTCGTGCGTGTAGCGCAAGCCCGTATCGATGTCGGCAACCACGACCGCCGAGCTTCCCGTCGTGAAATCCCAAGCCGATGGCGCGGAAATTTTCGCCAATCCCCACATTCCCGTACTGGTAAACTGCGGATCGTTCGGCGTGACGAGCAAATGATAGTAAAAATTCGGCTGAACCGCTTCGACTTCTTCAAAATTCCTGTATTCCGCAAGTGCATTTTCAACCGTCAAATTATCGGGCAATTTTATTCTTACCCAAGCCGTGTCGCCGAGCGTTTCGACCAGGCTTGCACCGAGCTTGTTACTGGCATTGGTCATTGCCGAAAGGGAAACACCGCCTTTCATTTTCACCAACACTTCATTTTCGACGAATATTTTTTTCGATTTTTGACCGAAAACGAAACTGACCGCAAAAAGCATTAATAACGAGCAAAAGATAATTTTCAGAGTTTTCATAATGGATTTTGAAAATGCCCTAATATACAGTGCATTGGTTTGAAATAAAAATACAAAAATTTCAAATGATTATATGTTTTTTAGGCGGTAAATTACAAATGAATTGCGGGGAAGTTATGGAAGGAAATTAATGGGGCGGCTAGTGGGATTTGAACCCACGACATCTTGAACCACAATCAAGCGCTCTAACCACTGAACTATAGCCGCCATATTCTGATTTTGGATTTTGGATCGCCGATTTTGGATTCAACCCAAATCCGATATATATCTTACAATCAAAAATCCAAAATCCAAAATCTAAAATTGAATACCCCCGGCACGACTTGAACGTGCGACCCACAGCTTAGAAGGCTGTTGCTCTATCCAACTGAGCTACGGGAGCATAAAAAGAACGAATAGAAATCTTAACTATTGAAAAGTTTTAAGTCAAATTCGACGCGGCGTTTGAAGATTTTTCTTGCAGAATTTGCAACATCTGGGCAAAAACTTCCGAAAGATCGAGCTCGCTCGTGTCGATGACGACGGCATCTTCGGCGATCATCAGCGGCGAATCTTTGCGCGAAACGTCGCGTTCGTCACGCTCTTTGATCTCGGCAAAGGTTTGTTCATATGAAACGGCACGACCTTTTTCCAAATCTTCTTCATAACGCCGACGCGCGCGCGCTTCGGGTTTGGCGGTCAGAAAAAACTTAACGTCGGCATTCGGGAAAACGACGCTTCCGATGTCGCGCCCGTCCAAAACCGCACCGTTTTTCGATGTTTCGCCCAAGGTTCGCTGATGTCCGACCAAAATGCGCCGGACTTCCGAAATCGTCGAAACGATCGAAGCCGCCTGTCCGACTTCGTTCGTGCGAATTTCGGTCGTAATGTCTTCATCATTCAGAAAAATTTGCAGATTTTCAGGTTCGCCGACGAGTTTTATTTTTGAATTCCGGGCGATCTCGGCAACTTTTTCGGTGTCTTCAAAACTTATTCCGGCATTTAAAACAGCCAATCCGACCGCGCGATACATTGCGCCCGTGTCGAGGTAAAGCAGATCGAATTTCTTGGCAAGCATTTTCCCGAGCGTTGATTTTCCTGCGCCCGAAGGTCCGTCAATGGCAATTATCATCGGATTTAAGTTTATTTGATTTTATGTTTTATGTCTAAAATCGGACTTTAAAATTGTGCCGAAAAAAGACGAAACAGTTTGCAAAACAAGCCGATAACTTAATTTAGAAATAAAATAAAAATCGGAACGTCGGAGGACTTATGAAAATCGAAGGTGTCAGTTCAAACAAACAAAGTGCAAAATCGGAAGTCGAAAAACCGAAAAATGTCATTCAAAAAACGGAAATTCATTCGGCGGATAACCGCAATTCGGTGATCGGCGATCGGCGCACGAGCGAAAATTATGCGCGTTTCAAATTGAATAATACTTTGGAAGCCAATTTCAGACCGTTAAGCGCGGATCGGGCGGAAGCGGCGGCTGAAAGAACAAGGCAAACGGCTTCAAAGCCGAAAACCTTTACGACACCTGAAGGCGTTCCGGCGGCGGAGGCTTATTTTACGACACCCGGAACGGAAGTTCCCGAACTGACGGCGGAACAAATCAAAGACAACGACGGTCCGATGGCGCAGGCGATGTTTTACCGTGCGCTCGACCAGCACAAGGACGATGCCGAATGGTTGCATCGCTTTTATCAAACGCTCGGCACGGACAAAACTGCCGAATTGATCCAGGATACGGTTTCGAGCCTCCCGCCCGCAGGTGAACGGGAAAGAGATTTGCTTGGCAGTTCATTGCAAACGCTGAATCGCGGCGGATATTTGACCGAAGGCGATATGGACGCGCTCTTGGGCAAAGTCGCCGTCACGGACGGCAGTATTCACAAAGGCGCGGCGATGTTTTTGACGGAAGCGATTTCCAATGTCAGCAACGATTCGGCGGGTTTGAGCCTGAAAAATATGTTTGCCGAATCGACGGCAAATCTGGCGACGGGAAATTTGCCGTTGAATGTCGACGGCGAAAATCAGAATGAAGCGAAAGATTTTCTCGCTGCGATGGCAACGCACACGATCGCTTCGACACCCGATTATAATCAAGCCGCAAAATTGAACGGCTTGCGTTATTCGCTCGGCGAAAGCGGTTTGCAGGAACTTTTCAGCCGTGCGATGAAGTTGGATCAGTGGCTTTTGCCGCCCGACGGTCAGGCGCGGGAAAATTTCGACAACGTCGGCACTTTGCTGAAAACTCTCTCGACGCATTCGTTTGCTTTGCCGAACACGCGGGTTGCCGTTTTCAACGCCGTCACGCGAAATCTGACGGGCGACGCGGCGGAAAAGTATAACGGCGACGCGAATTTCAAAGACGGTTTGGCAGATATTTTTATGAAGGATTTTAACTCGATCCTGAAATCGAGTTACGGCGACGGAAAATATACGAACGGCATCGATTTTCTCAAGGGACAGGGTTTGGAAAACTTTTTCCGTTCGGTCGTCTTTTCGAGCGAACCTTCATCAAAAGCAAACGATGTCGTGCAGTTTCTCGGCTCGAAAATGAGAGAAATTTCGACGGCAATCGAAAATAACGATCAAAACTACTTAAAACTTTTGAGTAAAGACGGCAACACGCCTCTGAGCCGCAACGAAGCGGCGAACGTGATGGGACATCTTTTCGGTTTGGCGGGCGCGGCTTTTAAGGATTACGCCGATTCATTGCCGAATGAAGCGGCGAAAAGAACTGCCTGGTTCGGATTTGTCGTTAATGTCGTCAGCGGAACGGCTGGAAACGCTCCGGCAAATCCGGCGGTCGGCGGTTTGCTCGGCGCGATCACGGACGAGATCGGCGGGCGCATTCACGACAATATGACGCAACAGGAACTCGAAAATCTGAGCAGGGAATTTGCCGAAAAACTCGGCATCGATAATCCCGAAGAATTTATCAAACGGCTCGTTTCCGAGATCAGAGATTCATTTGCCGAAGGAAACGAATTTGCCCAGACCTTCGGAACGGTCAGCGGGATTCCTTTGAATTAAACTATTTGAAAACATAAAAAATAAGCCGCAACTATTAAGTAATTGCGGCTTATTTTTTATTGAATGGCAGTTTTTTGAATTAAGCTTGAATGATTTTATCCAAAACCGTGAGTGTTTTTTCGATGTCGTCGCTTGAAACGTCGCAATGCGTGACCATCCTAATCGCATTGCCGAACGGAATTGCAAAAATATGTTCCTTTTTCAGTTCTTCGACGATCTGCACTGAATTTTTACCTGTTTCGGAAACGTCGAAGATGACGATGTTCGTCTGAACTCTTTCCGCATCGATCGAGATTCCTTTCAGATTTGCCACGCCTTCGGCTAATCTTTTCGCGTTTTCGTGGTCGATGTGCAGACGTTTCGGCGATTCTTCCAAAGCAACAATTCCTGCCGCCGCGAGAATCCCGACCTGACGCATTCCGCCGCCGAATCGTTTACGCCAAACTTTTGCTTCCGCGATAAAATCTTTCTTCCCCAAAAGCATCGAACCGACGGGCGCGCCCAAGCCTTTTGAAAGACAAAACTGCACCGAATCGACCGATTTTGAAAGATTCGCAACCGTTTCATTCTGCGCGACCGCCGAATTGAAAATCCGTGCGCCGTCGAGATGAACGGGCAATTTTAATTTATGCGCGTTTTCGCAAATTTCGTCGGTTTGTTCGGCAGACATTACGCTTCCGCCGCCGAAATTGCTTGTGTTTTCTAAACAAATCAATCCCGTCGGACAAGCGTAATAAGGCTGATCGATGTGCAAAGCCGATTCGATTTCCGCCCAAGTCAGCATTCCGTTATCGTTCGCCGCCCGCACGGGGCGAATCATCACGCCCGCGACGACTGCCGGCGTTCCCATTTCGTAATTAAAAATATGTCCGCGCTCTTCGATAATAACTTCGTCGCCGGGCTTTGTGTGCAATTTAACGGCGATCTGATTGCCCATCGAACCCGTCGGCACAAACAGCGCGGCTTCTTTCCCGAAAACTTCCGCCGCCTTTTCCTGCAAAAGATTAACGGTCGGGTCTTCGCCGTAAACATCGTCGCCGACTTCCGCTTCCGCCATCGCGCGGCGCATCTCCGCCGTCGGTTTTGTCACTGTGTCGCTTCTTAGATCAATCATTAAAACCAATTACCGCAAACTCTCATTTATACTTTCCAAAATTGCCGAACCCGGACACAAATCTTTTTCGGTCAGTTTGTTCAGAGGCGTGTCGCTCGTGTCGAGAAGCGCGTGTAAATCTTTGTGGTCGCCGTTCATATAAAGCAAACCTGTCAGTATCTCGCTTTTCGATTTTGCCGCCTGCATCGCGTTGATGGCTGAAAAACGGTCGAGCGGATTCCATTCTTTCGACACTTTGTTCAGATGAATCACGGTTCCGTCGTGCATCGTCAGATCCATCGTCGTGCCTTCGTCGTAACTTGTGTTGATGGTTTTTGCGAGCGGCACAAAATCGAACGTCGAAGTCGCTTCCATATGTTCGCGGACGTAATCGTAGGATTTGGTCGAGCCGGGATTGTTGTTGAAGGTGACGCAAGGCGAAATGACGTTCAGAAATGCAAAGCCCTGATGCGACATCGCGGCTTTGATGAGCGGAATCAGCTGGTCTTTATCGCCCGAAAAACTCTGCCCGACAAACGTTGCGCCGAGTTCGATCGCTAAACTTGCCAGATCGATCGATTCAAAAAGATTAACGTGTCCCGATTTGTTTTTCGAGCCCGCGTCCGCCGTCGCCGAATCCTGTCCTTTCGTGAGTCCGTAGCAACCGTTGTTCATCACGATATAAACCATATTCAGATTGCGGCGCACGACGTGGACGAACTGTCCCATCCCGATCGAAGCCGTATCGCCGTCACCCGAAACGCCGAGATAGATCAAATCCTTATTCGCCAGATTCGCGCCCGTCGCGACCGACGGCATTCGCCCGTGAACCGAGTTGAAACCGTGCGAATTGTTCAAAAAATATGCGGGCGTTTTCGACGAACAGCCGATGCCGGAAAGCTTTGCGACCTTGTGCGGCTCGATGTTCAATTCAAAACAAGCCTGCGCAACCGCCGCCGAAATCGAATCGTGTCCGCAACCCGCGCACAGTGTCGAAAGCGAGCCTTCATAATAATCAACCGTGTAGCCCAGATCGTTTTTAGGCAAATGCGGATGGCGAAATTTAGAACGTAAATATGACATAAAATTTTAGTTTCAAATTCTTTCTTATTTCCAATTAGTAATTCGTTCAAAAAGCGACTCGTTTTTCGTTACACAAACCAAATAATCTCCTTCAGCAAGAAACGATTCGGGATTTATCTGTTCGATCTGTCGCCAAAATGATTCTCGGATTTCAGAATTGAAATTTTCAAGCGAAAAACACCAATAATTTATAAATACTTCGTAATTCTCAAAAGTCTTTGGTGATTCAAAAACATACCACTCGTCGTAACCATAACCGGGAATGTCAGAGGCATTAGTAATCGGCGGACTCAAAGCAAGTTGCTGATATTTGCGCCAACCACTTTTTATTTCTTCATCGCCAAGCGTCAAAGAACCGCTGTCAAAAGATGTATTAACCAAATATTTATTAATAACGATTTCAGGAAACGCCGAAAGTAAGTCAGAAAGATTTGTCTTTTCCCATTGAATCCAAAAATAATTACCTCGTTTACCCTTGAACATTTATTTCAGGCTAAATTTTCTTTAATCCGATTAAAAATAAAATCAGCCGTGATCGGCATTCTGTCGTAATTATAGATCAAAACTAAATCTCAATAATTTCCTTGTCTTTTCTCAAAAGCTGATTGACGATCTGGCTTCTTTCGACATTTTCTTCGGGTGCCGGTTTTTGAATGAACTCCTCAATTTCAGGTTCTAGATAGTTAAATTAAACTCGGCATCGGGAAAATAAAATTTGCCTCTTACGCTTTTTGAAAAATCATATTGCTTCTTCATTTCAATTAAATCAAAGCTAAAAGTGCGGATTCTGCTTCTTGCGGCAATTCGACAGTAACGAAATAGCTTGCCGAAAAAAGATAATCTTCGCCCGATTCGTCAATGACGCGAATCATTTTGCGCTTCGCGCCTTTTTCATCCGGTAAAACACGATAAACTTTCCATAGTTGTAGCGAAGCCGGATAATCGTCATTTTTGACACAAATCGCAAATTGGGGTTTCTCTTCCATAATTTTCTAATCGAAAAGTTCTTTGATTTTCATTTCAACTTTTCCGATGCCGTGCGCTTCATACCAATGAATTTCGGCATCGAATTCTTCACCGTCATCGAGAAAACGAATTCGTGCAAAGCCTTTCAGCTTTCGCCAACGTCCGCTTCCGTAAGTTTTTCTCAACCATTCGATGTCCCGAATACTGCTTCCGATGGCGATTATTTCAATATTTTTGATGTCGCTGATGACTTCAAACACTCAAATATCAATAATGCTCCTTTCAAAAAGTTATGACAAATTCTCTTTAATCCGATTAAAAATAAAATCAGCCGTGATCGGCATTCCGTCGTAATTCAGGATTGAAATTAATTTTTCGGGATTAATTCCCAGTTCGATCATCATTAAACTTTTGAATTGCGCGTCGCGGTTTTGTTCGATGACGAAAACTTTTTCGTGCGCTTCGACGAAATCGACGAATTCTTTGCCGAACGGGAACGCTTTCGGGCGCATTGCGTCGAGGATGAGGTTTTCTTCTTTCAAAAGTTCGACGGCTTCTTCCGCCGCGTAGGTCGAAGTTCCGAAAAAAATCACGCCGTATTTTGAAGCGTTCCCGCTTTGCAAAAATTCAGGCGCGGGAACGAGTTTTTTTGCCGTCTCGAATTTTTTGGCGAGCCGATCCATATTGCGCTGATAGGTCGGGCTGTCTTCGGTGTAAACGGCGTATTCGTCGCGCGAGCTTCCGCGTGTTACGAACGCGCCTTTGGTGTCGTGCGTCGCGGGAATCGTCCGATAGGGAATTCCGTCGCCGTCAACGTCCAGATAACGCCCGTATCGTTCCAGTTTTTCCAATTGTTCCGCGCTTAAAACCTTGCCGCGATCATATTTGCGCGCGTCGTCCCACGTCAAAGGCTTTGAGATATGGTCGTTCATTCCCAAATCCAAATCGGTCATCAAGATAACGGGCGTTTGCAGTTTTTCCGCAAGATCGAAGGAAGCGGCGGTCATCTGAAAACATTCACGCGGCGAAGCGGGAAACAGCAAAACGTGTTTCGTATCGCCGTGCGAAGCGTAGGCGGCTTCTAAAATATCGGATTGTTGTGTGCGCGTCGGCATTCCGGTCGAAGGTCCGGTGCGCTGAACGTCGATCAAAACCGTCGGGATTTCCGAAAAATATGCCAGACCCAGAAATTCGTTCATTAGCGAAAGACCGGGACCGCTCGTGGCGGTAAACGACCGCGCACCGTTCCAGTTTGCGCCGAGAACCATTCCGATCGCGGCAAGCTCGTCTTCGGCTTGGACAATGGCGAAATTCTTTTTGCCCGTTTCCTTGTCAATGCGGTATTTTTCGGCGTATTTCGTAAAATAATCGACCACGGAAGTCGAAGGCGTGATCGGATACCACGCGGCAACCGTCGCGCCGCCGTAGATCGCGCCGAGCGCACACGCCGTGTTTCCGCCCATCAAAATCCGGTCGCCGATCAGATTGCGTCTTTCGAGCCGGATCGGAAGCGGATATTCAAAGTTTTCGTGCACGTAATCAACGCCCATTTTCAAAGCCTTGATGTTCGGTTCGATGAGTTTCTCCTTGCCTTTGAACTGTTCGCCGACCTGATCTTCCAAAACGCTGAATTCGATGTCGAAAAGCGCGGCGAGTGCGCCGATGTAAATGATGTTTTTGAAAAGCTGGCGTTGCCGCGCATCGGAATACGCGTTGTTGGAAAGCTCCATCAGCGGAATGCCGATATAATTTATATCTTCGCGGATGTATTGCGCGTGAAGCGGTTTACTGCTGTCATACAAGAAATATCCGCCTGCTTTCACGTCCGCAACGTCTTTTTTCATACTCTGCGGATTGACGCAGACCATAAAATCAACGCCTTCGCGTCTGCCCAAATAACCTTTTTCCGAAACGCGCACTTCATACCACGTCGGCAAGCCCTGGATGTTCGACGGAAAAATATTTTTCGGCGTGACGGGAATTCCCATCCGGAAAACCGCCTTCGTGAAAAGCGCGTTCGCACTCGCTGAACCCGTCCCGTTGACGTTGGCAAATCTGACTACAAAATCGTTTATTTTAGTTTCGCTCATTTAGAAAATTGCTAAGTATTCAACCTCAGTTGGAATTATGGTTAGCATTACTCCAAGCTTCAATAAGTTTAAGCAAATCGCTAATACTTGTTAGAGCATGCTGAAATGTTACATTTCTAGCAAAATATAAGCCTTGAATTCCATGTTTGAGTGTATTGACTTCCTCGTGAATTGCTTCTGTATTAATTTTTGACCAATCTTCTCCTGTCCAATTTTTATAAGATTTCTTTACATTTTTTAAAAGTTTATCTTTATAATCTTTGCTTGTACTACCTTCTATTAATTTCAAGAGTCTATGATAAATTGCTGCAATCCGAAAAAGTGAACTATTGAAATGCCAACCAGCGATCCATGCGCCCTCGATTCTTACATCACCCTTTTTGATTTGTTCTGCTCTCGTTGGTATAACTTCATTTTCAATTTTTTGATCACTTCTATCTTTGAAATTATGATATTTAGCTAGAATCAAGCAATAGATAGCACCAAGCAAATCATCAAGTATTGCCACAGTATTTGGATCATTCTTGATTTCAGATTTATCAAATAGAACACTAATCTGTCCTCCAAAATCAAAAAGTTTTTGATAGTCTTTATCGGTTGAAGAAATTTCTAAATAAGTTTCTCGAAAATTCAGACTAAGCAAAAGCTTTGGCGAAATAAAATCTTCCATATAAATAATTCTCAAATATTAACGAAATAGTTTCTATGAATTTATTTTCCGCAACCCGTGTAGGTTTTCGTGACATTATAGAAAAACTTCTGCATATCCCAAGCGGCGGTCGGACAACGTTCTGCACACAAACCGCAATGGAGGCAAACGTCTTCGTCTTTGACCATTACGCGTTCGGTTTTCAGCGTGTCGGAAACGTATAAATCCTGTTTCAGATTGAGCGCGGGAACTTTCAGTTTTTCGCGCAACTGCATTTCGTTTTCTTCGTTGTGCGTAAACGTGATGCACGAGGTCGGGCAAATATCGACGCAGGCATCGCATTCGATACATTTTACTTCCGAGAAAACCGTCTGCACGTCGCAGTTCAGACAGCGTTCGGCTTCCTTGAATCCGGTCAAAGGGTCGAAACCCAGTTCGACTTCCTTTTTACGGTCTTTGAGCGTGATCGACTTATCGGCTTGCGGGACGATGTAGCGTTTGTCGTGAGCGATGTCGCTGTCGTAAGCCCATTCGTGAATGCCCATTTTCTGGCTGTGCAGATTGACCGTCGGCGGCAGACGGTCGTTCACGTCTTCGCCCTGACACAGGCGGTGAATCGAAACCGCCGCCTGGTGTCCGTGAGCGACGGCGGTAATGACGTTTTCGGGACCGAAAGCCGCGTCGCCGCCGAAGAAAACTTTCGGGTGCGTCGATTGAAAAGTTACGCGGTCAACGATCGGCATATCCCATTCGCCGAATTCCACGCCGCAATCGCGTTCGATCCAGGGGAAAGCGTTGTCTTGCCCGATAGCTAAAATAACGTCGTCGGATTCAAAGAAAACGTCCGCTTCGCCCGTCGGAACGAGCGAACGTTTGCCGTTTTCGTCGTATTTCGCTTCGACTTTTTCAAAAGTCATTCCTTTTAGTTTTCCGTCTTCGACAACGAAAGATTTCGGAACGTGATTGTCGAAGATCGGGATGTCTTCGTGCATCGCGTCTTCCTTTTCCCACGGCGATGCTTTCATATCCGCGAACGGCGAACGCACGACGACTTTGACATCTTCGCCGCCCAATCTGCGCGAAGTTCGACAGCAATCCATCGCGGTATTTCCGCCGCCGATGACGAGAACCTTTTTGCCGATCGCTTTCGTGTGTTCAAACGCGACCGATGCGAGCCAGTTGATACCGATGTGAATATTTTTCCCATCCGTTTCCCAGCGTCCGGGCAATTTCGGCAAATCCTTGCCGCGCGGTGCGCCCGTTCCGACGAAAATTGCGTCGTAATCTTTCTCCAAAACGCCTTTCAAACTGTCAACATAATGTTTGAAATGCGTGTAAATGCCGAGGTCGAGAATGTAATTTACTTCCTCATCCAAAACCGAAACGGGCAGACGGAACGAAGGAATCTGGCTGACCATAAACCCGCCGCCTTTGATCTGTTCGTCGAAAAGATGAATCTCGTAGCCGAGCGGCGCAAGGTCACGCGCCACGGTCAGCGAAGCCGGACCTGCGCCGATCAGCGCAATTTTCTTGCCGTTCGGCGCGAAAGGTCCCTGCGGCATCAGGTGTTTGACTTCGTCTTTATTGTCGGCGGCGACACGTTTCAAACGGCAGATCGCAACGGGTTCTTCTTCGACGCGTCCGCGTCGGCAAGCCGGTTCGCACGGACGGTCGCAGGTTCTGCCCAGAATGCCCGGAAAAACGTTGGAATCCCAATTAATCATATAGGCTTCCGTATATTTCCCCTGCGCGATCAGACGGATATATTCCGGCACGGGCGTATGCGCGGGACACGCATATTGGCAATCAACCACTTTATGAAAATACTCAGGGTCTTTAATATCTGTCGGTTTCAACTGTTTCGATTCCTCTTTGATTTTGATTTTTTCAACGGGTTTGAAGTTTAATGTCTTAAGGACACCAAAAAATCTTTGATTAAAACATAATATTTTTTCAATGTTACTTCAATACAAAAACGTCCGTTTGTATAAATAAGATTTCATTATCCTTAAATTAGTCGAAGTATTTTCCTTAAATTACAGCAATTTACGGCAGATTTCAGGTAAATTAAAAACGCGTTGAAAGCCTTCTCGAAATGCTTTATTGTGAGCAAAGGGCAACCCCTTTGCCCGCACAAGTATTGCCCTTTGCTGTCCCCGAAACGAGCAATGCCCGCAAAGGGGTTGATAAGTGAGAACGAAAAACTATCCGTTATCCGTTATCACTTATCACTTATCACTTAACCAAAACTTTTGAGATTTGGGCGCGAAGCGTCACAGCGTTGATGACCCCGCTTTTGCGATAGACGAGCTTGCCGTTTGCGTCGTAAAGCAAGGTCAGTGGAATGCCATTGCGGACGGGCGGCGCGATGCGGCGAATCGCGCGAAGACGCTCTGAATCGTTCGGAATGTCGAGCAGAAAGGCAGGAATCCGTGTCGCTTCGTATTGCACTAAAAATTCGGGAACGACCGAATCGATAAGCGCGAAATTATCGACCGAAACTAATTTTACGTCCAAACCTTTCGTCCGAAAATCCTTATCGATCCCGACCAGTTCGGGAAATTCGACCCGGCACGGACCGCACCACGTCGCCCAGAAATTCAGCAAAACGGGTTTCTTGTTTTCTTTATTCGGTAAAAGTTTGCGTAAACCCGCGCCGTCGATTTTCGTGACCGTTTGCGCCGAAACCGAAAGCGCGAAAGACAGGCAGAGGATTATTAAAATGATTGAAGTCGAAAAGCTATTCATAAAAATTTTGCCCGCGAATAAACACGAATAGACACAAATAAAAGCAATAATGGAACTTTTCAAACAAACATAAATTCTCGTTCATTCGCGGTTATTCGCGGGCAAAAATCATCACTTACCTTTCAGGCGCGAGCCATTTTGCCAAGTTTGCCGCGTAAGTTTTGATGTCTTCGAGCGCGGACGGATTTTTTTCGTATCCGTCGCCCGGAGCTTCTTCGACAAAATCTGGACAGCCTTTCGCAACGTCCCAGTTATAATCGACGAGATGATGAAAACTCGATTCGGCGATTCCGCGACCGCACGAATTTCCGTGTTTATCGGTTTTTCGGTCGAACGCGACGATCAAATTGAAATCGTTTCCCGAAACTTTGCTTTTTCCGGTAGCGACGACACGCGCCGCATCGCCGTCGGCGGGAACGCCGACACCGCCTTCGTGCGGATGCGCGGGGAAATATTCGATTGCCGAACTGTCCACTCTTTTCAAAAGCTCGTGCGTTTCACCGACCGCTTTGATCGTTTGATAATCGCCGTTTGCACCCGAATGATAGTTCGGAAAATCGATGTTGCGCGTGTCCTGATCGTCGCGGCAATTGCGCTCAATATCGGGATCGTTCTGTTTGGAATGAAAATAATGCGCCGCGCCGATGCCGCCGATCGTGCAGAGCGATGAACCCAAATCCTGATGATCGCGCGTCGAAAAAATCCCGCCGCCGCGCTGTCGAAATTTCGTGATTCCGGCGCAATCGGCTTTCGTCAGACCGTTGCCGACATCGACCGCAAAAAGCCACAATTCATCGAAGTCGGATTCGTCGAGGCGGCTCAGAACCTGATCGTTGCCGTCTTCGTCCTTTTCAATATCACGCGCAACTATCTCATAAAGCGCATCGCCGTTTTTGTCTTTTAACGAAGCAAGATGTTCGTGCAAAAGCGAAAATCTGCCGATGTGCCAATCGTTTTCGGTAAACGGAATCGTCGTTTGCAGTAAAATTTTCGTCATAACTTTATAATTCATCCACAGATGAACACAGATAAACCCGGATAAGAAAATGATACTAACATTTATTCATTTTCAGTAAATCTGATTTATAAATCTGTGTCCATCCGTGTTTATCTGTGGTTAATAGTTTCTTAAATTTTCGGAAGCGTTTCGTAAAACATATCGTCAACGTAGCAATAGCCCCAATCTTCGCCTTTTTCAAAGGATTTGATGATCGGATGATCGGTTGCGTGAAAATGTTTGGTCGCGTGCTGGTTCGGGCTCGAATCGCAGCAACCGACGTGACCGCAGATTTCGCACAAACGCAGATGAACCCAACGTCCGCCGGTCTTCAGGCAATCTTCACAGCCTTCGGCACTCGGCGTAACATCTTTGATTTCGCTGATATGTTTACAATTTTGCATTTTTTCTTCCTTTTCTCGAAATTATTTGTTTTATTTTATCGATGATTGCAATTCCTTCAAAAGATCGTCGGGCGACCAATCGGTTCCTTTCATAATCTTCGTCACTTTTCCTTCGGGCGAAATGACCGCCGTGATGAGCGAATGCGTGAACTGCGTTTTGTCCTGCTCGTCAACCTGATAACGAACCCCGAAAAAATCGGCGATTGCTTTTACTTCCTGGTCGTTTCCGACGGCTAACTGCCAGATCGTGAAATCGGGCTTCGCGTCTTTGCCGAGATAGCCTTGTCCGTATTGCTTCAATTTTTCGGGCGTGTCGCGTGCCGGATCGAACGAAACGCTCACGAGCCGGATTTTGTCCTTCAATTCGGCATCGTCCTTTAATTTATTTGCCAGATCGGAAAAATGCGTCGACATTCTGATGCACGCGTCGGGCAAAGGGCATTGCGCGTAAATGAACGTGATCGCCGTCGCTTTGCCGCGATAATCGCGCAAACTAAATTTTTCCCCGTCCTGATTCGTCAATGAAAACGCGGGAACTTCCTTGCCGATCTGCGCGAAATTTTCGTTGATCGGCGGAACTTGCACATTGGCATTCGGCGCGGCGGAAATGCGAATCTTTTCGAGCCAATACGGGTCTTTTCCGGTGTTGTCGACGACCAGTTCGGCTTCCATTTCGACACCCGGAACGAGGTCGTCCCAAACCCAGTCTTCGTGAATCGGGAAATCCATCGTCATCGGTTCCATAAAACCTTTGACCTCTTCGTGTTCGATCTTCGCTTTTTTCTTGACCTTATCGACCGAAATTACCTTTCCCTTGAACGGATAGCGTTTGGCGTTTTCCGACGCGGTCGGCGTTGGCGTTTTCTGGCAAGCCGACAATAAAAGAATTGCAGTTAAAAATGTAATTAAATAACGCATAAATTTAGGTTGAATATTTTTCAGATTATGAATAAAAAATTAAAATTGCAATTTTCCTAAAAGCAAAATCGCTTATCTCGGTTGTAAATTTTCGTCATAAATTAACTGATAGACGCGATAATTTGCCAGCACTTTATAAGCATAATCTTTTGACTGCGAAAAGACGATTTCGGGCACATATTTGTCCGCCACGTCCGATTTGGAGCGGAGCATCCAACGCCTGACGTTATCTTCGCCGCCGTTATAGGCGGCGGCGACGGCTTGCGGCTGGTTCGGAAAAAGTTTGAAAAGATCAGCCAGATATTGCGAACCGAAAAGAATCGCGGTCGGCGGATTATAGAGTTCATCTTGTTTGAAATCGTCACGGTTGAGCGTCTTGGCGATGCGGTTCGAGGTCGTCGAAATGAACTGCATCAAACCGCGCGCCGCCGCGTAGGATTTTACGTCGGCGCGGTAACGCGATTCCTGACGCATAATCGAAAGCACGAAACGCGGATCGACATCTCTTTCGGGCGCGTAACGAATCAGCGAATCGACATACGGCGCAGGGTAAAGCAGTTCGGCTTGGTCGCGCGGAATCAGTTCAACCGCGTAATCGGTGGGAATATTCTTCCAGAGCGGCTCGATAAATCCGACCGCGCGATGCGCCATTTCGCCGCGTTTGTAGAAAACCGCCAGCGTATAATTCAAATCGTTGTTCGTTGGGCGCGGTTCGTTGCTCGCGGTTAATGATTTTTCGAGTTCGGGCGTTCCTTCGTCGTAGATTCCCAGAAAGATAAGCTCGTCGGCTAATTGGCGATGAATGTTTTCCGAAGACTTTTCGGTTTTCTTTTCCTTTAATTCCTTTCTGCCGAATTCTACTAATTTGAAACTCGGAACCTTCTGATATTCGGGCAGTGTCGTATAAGTTTTTTTGATTATTTCGAGCATCTTGGCGCGGATGTCCGCATTATCGTTCAAACGCAGAACGGCTTGCGCCGCTTTTCGCTGTGCTTCGGCGTTGCGCTGTTCGATGTTTTTCGTCAATTCGGAAAGTTTTTGCGAAATGAGCGGTTTCACTTCTTCATTGTTGGCGAGCAATTTCAATCTTTCGGTCGCCCGCCAGCCGTAATATTCGTTGCGACCGTCGGGAATCGAGAGATAAACTTCCAGGGCTTCGCCGAAACGCTTGAGGTTTTCGAGCACCAAACCTTTCATAAAAGTTATCTCGGCTTTGTTCGTTCCGCCCGGCACACGGGTTCCGCCGAGATCGGCAACATTGAGCAGTTTATCCAGATCGACGAGCGCGTTTTGCCAATCGTTCTGCACCATATGCGTTTTCGCCTGCGCAAAGAGCGCGAGCGTTTCGGGGAGTTTTCCTTTAAAGACTTCCTGCGTTTTCGCCGTCCATTTGAGCGCGTCGGTGTTTTCGCCGTTATCGCGGTTGATGTCGATGATGTTCAGATAAGCGCGGTCGAGATTTTCGGCATCCGCGTATTTTTCGATGAATCTTTGATAGCGCGTGATCGCTTCCTTCGGTTTGTTGACGCGTGAATAGGCGGAAGCGGCTTGACTGAGCGCGTCTTTTGAAACGGGATGCTCGGGAAATTGTTCCAAAACGCGTTCAAACCAATTGATCGCTTCGACAAATTCGCCCATCTGCACATAACCGCGCCCGATCTGATAAGTCGCGTCGGGAACATTTCCGCTCGTCGGGTGATTTTCGATGATGGCTTTGTAGTGAATCCGCGCGTCGGTGAAATCGCGGTTGAATTGATATATCAGCGCGCGCCGAAGATGCTCGAAATCCGTCAAAGCGGGAGCTTTTTTCCCGAAATTTTCCTTTCCGACATCGAGCATATCCAAACCTTTCGCACCTGCCAGCGCGTAATCGTCGGGCTGTGCCGGATTCGGCAGATTGTTGGTCAGCTTCGTAAACGCTTCGCGGGCTTCGTTCGCTTTTCCGCTTTGCAGATAACTTTGCGCGAGAAAGACGAGATTTTCGCGCTGTAAGCGGACTTCGTTCGGGTTCGGTTCGGGCGGTTTTTGAGTTGCGGAAACGTTTCCGGCGTTCGGCTGATCGTTCAAAAGACGGATGACGGCTTCGTATTCGCGGCTTTCAAAATAACTGCGCGGAATGCGCGTTTTAACGGCTTCGATCAACAGACTGTCGGGCGCGAAAAGGCGGATTTCTTCGAGATACAAGCGTTCGAGCAGGAGATTTCCGCTCGAACGCGCGATCTGCGAAAGATGCCAGAGCGCGTATTGTTTGAGGATCGAGTTTCGATTTGCGACGGTTTGATAATTTGCCATCGCCGCCGCGAAATCGCCCGTTTTTTCGTATAATCGTCCGGCGAGATAGTCGTAATTGTTCAGATCGTAAAGATTTTTATTTGCCTTTTTGAGCGCGTCGAGTTCCGTAAGCGCGGCTTGATAATTCCTCTTTTCAACCGCTTGGAGAATCTTTTCGGATGGCGTTTTCTGAGCGAAAAGGTTAACTGAAAAAGCCGCGAGCACAATCGACAGCAAAAATAATTTGAATCCATTCATCAGTTAAATTTTAACTTTTATCTCGAAAAGAAAAAAGAGAGCCTGTAAAAGACTCTCGAAAGTTGAAAGATAAGGAACGCGGATCGGGCGGATTCGGCAGATTTGCGCTGATTCTATTAAATATTGAAATAAATCCGCGTCGATCCGCCCGATCTGCCGAATCCGCGTTCCAAAACTTGAAATCTTACGGAACGCCGACGATGCTCGGTTTCGCGTCGAGAAAAGCGAGCGGAATGTCGCCGGCTTGCCCGAATCTGATCGAGGCGAACGCGCCGTCCGAACTGTTTAGAATGAACCAGTCGCCGTTGCGGAAAACCGCGAAATCGGTGCTTCCGTCGTTGTCGTAATCGGCGGGAACGGGCTGGTCGCCGGCTTCGCCGAAGAATTGATTTTCCACGCGGTTGTCGTCGCTTCTCAGGATAAGCCAGTTTCCGCGACGATAAACGGCGATGTCGGCTTTGCCGTCGCCCGTATAATCGTGCGGGACGAGCCGATCGATGCCGACACTGCCGAACTGAACTGCGTGCAGTTTTTCCGTGCGGCTTTCGAGGATATACCAGCGCGTTTCGGTGTAACGGAAAACGGCGAGATCGGTCTTGCCGTCGCCGTCGTAGTCAGCCGGAACGGGAATGTCGCCGAGCTTTCCCCATTTAAAGATAAGCGGATAATTCTGGCTGAAACCGCTCGTCGATCTCAAAACATACCAGGTTCCGTCGGCGGGACGGAAAACCGCGATGTCGTAAACGCCGTCGCCGTCGAAATCGCCCGCAACGGGTTCGTCGGCGACGTAACCGCCGGGAACCTGCACGTTTGCGCCCCAGTTTACCGAAAAAAACTCCCCGTCGCGGCTTTTGCGGATAAACCAGCTTCCGTTGCGGTAAACGGCTTCGTCGGTCAGCCCGTCGCCGTCGTAATCGGCGGGCACAAGTTGGTCGTTTTCCGCGCCCCATTGGACGGCGGCAAAAGTTTTCAGTTCGCTCGAAAGCGAATACCAGTTTTTATCGGTCGGGCGAAAAACCGCGAAATCGGCTTTTCCGTCGAAATCGAAATTGGGAAATGCAAAGGCTTGCGGTGCCGAAATGAAAAAGATCAGACTAATAGAAAAAGACGTGAGTATTTTTTGAAAACGCGACATACGAAACCTTTGCATTAAAAAACGAATCTTTGAAACTTATGTTCTACAGACTAAATCGAAATCCGTTTTTTGCCTAATTTTTTAATTCACGAATGTAAAACTGACAATCCGAATGAATTTCCGTAAAATTATTGTTTTTATGTCAGCGAAAATTTTAAGCGGAAAAGAAATAGCGGAATCCATCAAGCGCGAAGTTGCGGAAGAGGTCGAACGGCTGAAGAAAGATCACGGAATCAGTCCGTGTTTGGTCGTCGTGCGTGTCGGCGAAGACCCGGCTTCGGCGGTTTATGTCGGGAACAAGGTCAAAACTTCGCAGGAATTGGGCATCGTTTCCGGGCATCGGCATCTTGCGGCGGACGTTTCGCAGGAAGATTTGCTGAAAATCGTCGAAGAATTGAACGCACGCGCCGACGTTGACGGGATTTTGGTTCAGCTTCCTTTGCCGAAACATATCGACGAAAAGGAAATTCTCGAAGCGATTGATCCCGCAAAGGACGTTGACGGTTTTCATCCCGTCAATGTCGGGAAACTTTCGCAAGGTCAAAAGGCACTCGTTCCGTGCACGCCCGCCGGAGTCATCGAAATCCTGAAACGCTTCGGCATTCCGATGCGCGGCAAACACGCGGTCGTCGTCGGACGGAGCAACATCGTCGGAAAGCCGATGGCGCAGCTGCTTTTGCAGGAAGATGCGACGGTCACGATCTGCCATTCGCGGACGGAAGATTTGCCCGCGATCACCACGCAAGCAGATATTCTCGTCGCGGCGGTCGGACGCGCGAATTTTATCCGCGCCGGGCATATTAAGACAGGCGCGACCGTGATCGATGTCGGCATCAATAATTTTTCGGACAAAGACGCGGCAAGCGAAATGTTCGACGAAACGGAACTCGGAAAACGTCTGAACACCATCGAAAAACGCGGCTTTACCATCGTCGGCGACGTGAATCCGAAGGACGCGCACGCGAAGGCAGGAAATTTCACGCCCGTGCCCGGCGGTGTCGGTCTGCTGACCATCGCAATGCTGATGAAGAACACGGTCGAAGCCGCGAAGATGCGAAGATTGCGTTAAGGGCGAACAAAGTTTTGTCGTTTGATTATAAGGTTATATTGAAATCTTAATCAGTCCATTGAAGCAGGTTTTCCGCGCTTCGCGGCAAATAGCCGCGTCCGTTTACGGCGCGGTCGGTTTGAAAATAAAAATAAAGAGCGCGTTTTAACGTGCTTGCAAACGGCTTAAGCCGAAAGAAAAGGACGTTGAAACGCCCTTTTGTGAGCTTAAAAACGCTGACCGCGCCGTCAACGACGCGGCTATTTGCGCCTTCGGCGAAGAACGGCTTTTAACCGTCTGAAAACGTAAGTATAAAAAGAACCTGAATAATCTCGAAAGATTATCTTCTACGCTTGAAGGATTATGTTCTACGCTCGAGAGATTAGTCTTTACGCTCAAAAGATTATGCTTTGCACTCGAAAGATTACGCTTTACGCTCACGAGCGTAAAGACAAATCTCGTGAGATTATGCTTTGCACTCGTGAGCGCAAAGGCAAATCTTGCAAGATTATTGAGTAATCTCGTGAGCGTAAAGCATAATCTTTCGGGATTATTGAATAATCCTTTGGGAAAATTCGATCATCGCTTTATCTTTTCAGGCAATCATCGGTGCGTAAAAAGTTTTCGTTTCCCGCGATTGGAAAATCATTCGATCGTTGCGGGAACTATCAGCAAATTATGAAATTATCGTTTGAAGAATATCAATCGGAAGCCAAGCAGACGGCTTTGTATCCGAATCGTTTAAGCAATCTCGAATATCCGACGCTCGGACTCGCGGGCGAAGCGGGCGAAGTTGCGAATATTGTCAAGAAAATCCAACGCGATCACGGCGGCACGGTTACGGACGAAACCCGCGCCAGGCTGAAAGACGAACTCGGCGACGTGCTCTGGTATATCTCCGCCTGTGCCGACGAATTAGGCTTGACGCTTGCCGAAATCGCTGAGTTTAATGTCGAAAAATTAGCCAAACGACACTTAAGAGAAGTGAGAAGTGAGAACTGAGAAGTGATAGTGGAAAACGAATGATTTAATTTATCAGTTATCAGTTATCAGTTATCAGTTCTCACTTAAATTCTATGTTAAAAGTCGGTCTGACAGGTTCGATCGCGGTCGGGAAATCGTTCGTCTGCGAGGTGTTTCGCGAACTCGGCGCGTTCGTTTTGGATGCCGATCAGACGGCGCGCGAGGTCGTTGCGCCTAATTCTAAAGGCTTGGCATTGATTATCGAGAAATTCGGCGCGGAAGTTTTGCAGGAAAACGGCGAACTCGACCGCGTTAAGATGGCTGGAATTGTCTTTGCGGACGAAGAAAAACGTCTGCTGTTGAATTCGATCGTGCATCCGCTCGTTTTCGAGGCGCAGAACGAATGGCTGGCGCAGTGCGAAAGGCTTAAACCCGACGGCATTGCGATCGTCGATGCGGCTCTGATGATCGAGTCGGGCGGTTACAAAAGATTTACGAAACTGATTGTCGTTTGGTGCGATTTCGCGATACAATTAGACAGACTTATTAAGCGAAACAGCTTTTCCGAAGCCGAAGCATTAAAGCGCATCAACGCCCAAATGCCGCAGGAAGAAAAGAAAAAGTTTGCCGATTATCTGATCGACACGTCAAAGGGTTTTGAAGATACGCGGCGGCAAGTTATTGAAATCTTTGAGCAATTGAGAGTGTTATAAAACTTATGAAAGATGAAAGGGCGAAAGGGCGAAAGGGCGAAAGGGCGGGAAAGAGATTTTTCGCACCGAATTTCACCTTTTCGCTTTTTCGCTTTTTCGCTTTTTCACTTTTGTTCTCCGTTGTCTTTTTCACCGCTTGCAGTGAACTCGAAACGCCGAAAACCGAGCCGTTCTACGCCGAAACCGCGCCGCCCGAGAAAAAGGAATTTCGTTGGAGCAACGGCAAACTGCCGAAAAGTTTCGACCCCGCGCTGGCTTCCGCCGCGCCCGAGTCCGATCTCGTCCGCGCCGTTTACGAAGGCTTGACCGATACCGACCCGAAAACTTTACAGGCGGTTCCGGCGGTCGCGTCCGAATGGATCGCCTCGGACGATTTCAGGACGTGGACATTCAAACTGCGCCGCGATGCGAAATGGACGAACGGGAAAGCGGTCACGGCGGAAGATTTTGTGCGTTCGTGGAAACGCCTCGCGGCAATGAACGAAAAGATCACGCATCGCAGTCTGCTGAAAAACATCGTCGGGATGCCGTCCGAAAAGGAAAGCGAGAAAATAAAACTGCCCGATGCGAACACCGAATCCCTTTTCAGTCAATTGCCCTTGCAGAATCTTTCGGCGTTGCAGAATCAGAGCAATGCAAATTCATCGGCAAACGTGACGAAAACGGAAACGCCGAACATCGCCAACGCCAATGCCGCGCCGCTTGAACCGCCGCAAAAGCCGAAAAACGAAACGAAGGCAAAAGTCGAATACGGTTTCAAAGCCGTCAACGAATTTACGCTGGAAGTTTCCCTGATCGAACCCGACAAGGATTTCCCGCGTCTGGTCGCGCACCCGATCTTTCGTCCCGTATTCGGCGACGGAAAAGAGTTTGAAGCGGAGAAACTGAACGCGAACATCGTCACGAACGGCGCATTTAAGATCGTGTCGTTCGCGGCGGACGGCATCACGCTCGACCGTTCCGAGAGTTACTGGAACAAGGATGAGGTCGAACTCGAAAGAGTCCGTTTCGTGCCCGCGGAAAATGCCGAAAAAGCTCTCGAATCGTATCGCAAAGGCGATCTGGACGCGATCACGAACGCGAATTTCGAGCCGCTCGCGCTGAAACTTCTACAACCGTTTGACGACTTTCAGCGCACGACGCACAGCGCGTTGAACTTTTACGAATTCAACCGCAAAAAAGCCCCGTTCGATGATCGGCGCATCCGCGAAGCCCTCGCCATCTCGATTCAGCGCGAACGCCTGACCGAAGGCGAAATGGAAGGCGCGACCAAACCCGCGTTTAACTTTCTGCCGTTTCACGACAAAGACCTGAAACTGACGCAGGATGTCGAAAAAGCCAAAAATCTTTTGGCGGCGGCAGGTTTTCCCGAAGGCGAAAACTTTCCGAAAGTGTTTCTGGTCGTCAATCGCAACGACGTTCAGCAAAGAATCGCGCGTTCGGTGGCGAAAATGTGGAGAGATAATCTCAACGTCGAAACCGAGATCGTCGTCAAGGAAAACAGCGAGATCGAAACGGTCAGACAAAGCGGCGAATACGATCTTTTAAGACGCGGAATCGTGCTTCCGACCTCGGACGAAACGGCAAATATGATCGCTATTTTCGCACCGCAAAAGAAGATCAATAACCAGGAAAACAAAACGGAAATGCCGAATCCGCCGTCCGGCGAAGGTGTGAACCCGAAACCGAATCCGGCTGAAAAACCGCTGGATGAATTAACGCCGTTAGCGGCGGAAGAAAAACATCTGAGCGGCGAAACTCTCGAAACCGGGGATGGAAATCTCATCCTGACCGAAGAAGAAGCGATCGTCGAATTTCCCGCGATCCCGCTTTATTTCCCGACTTCTTATTCATTGGTCAAACCCTATATTCAAGGGTTCGACATCAATACTCTCGATGCTCCGTCGCTCAAAACCGTCCGCATCGATAATAACTGGCAACCGAAAAACAAGAAAAGCGAATCCTAAAACACAAAATCCGAAGCTTTCGTTTTTTGTAAGCCAAATCCCTAAAAAATAAAACCCGAACCTGAATTTCTTGCGTATAAAACTTATAACGTGATAACTTTAGGGCAGCAAAAATAAGTTTTCGGACTTTCTCTCCAGAAGTTTTATCTGTCATTCAGTTATTGAAGGTTTCGGCAAAAGGAGCATCGAATATATGGCGCGGATTGGTTTTTACAGATTTCGTTCGATCTTGGCAATTTTTCTTTTATCGTCTTTTTTAATAAGCTGTGCAAGTTCGGCAAACAATCGTTATTTCGGAAAAACACAACTTCCGAAGGATAACGTCCTGCGCTACATTTCAGGCTCGGAAAGCGAATCGCTCGACCCGCACATCTCGTCGGGTCAGCCCGAAGCCCGCATTTACGGCGCGCTTTTTGAAGGATTGGTCGAATACGATCCAAAAACCTTACAGCCGATTCCGTCGCTTGCCGAAAGCTGGAAAGTTTCGCCGAAAGTTGACGAATTTATTTTTAATCTGCGCAAAAACGGCAAATGGAGCGACGGCACGCCGATCACCGCGAACGATTTCGTTTACAGTTTCCGGCGCGGCTTCGATCCCGAAACGGCTTCGCGCACGGCTTCGCTCGGGTATTTTATCAAATACGCCGAAGCCTTTAACGGCGGTCAGGTTTTCATCGAGCGAAACGGTAAATTCATCACGCAGGACGACGTTGCCGAAGCTCCCGCCGCGCCGGAAACGCCAACTCCTTTCGGCACCGAAACCGATACTCGCCGCTTTCTGCAATCGCCCGACCGTCTGACGATCGACGGAAGTCCGCTCAAACAGGCTCAAACCGTCGAACCGGATCCGAAATTAAAGGAATTCTTCAAATTTACCACTGCCGATCTGAAAAATGCGCCGTCTTTGGCGAATAAGATTAAAAGCGCGGGCGATCCGCTGACAAAATATCTGAGCGCGAATATCGCGCCCGACGCGCTTGCTTGCGCCACCGAAGCGGCGTGTTCGGACGCGGCGAAACAAACTCTGGCAGACGGTTTGAACAAAGCGGCGGACGCGAACTGGTTTTTCGCGCAGGATTGGTTTGCGCAGGTAAACTGGTCGCCGACCGCCAAAAAACTGGCTGATGCGGTCGCGGCGGAAAATAAGAAACGCGAAACGGCAAATCAGAAGATCGATGAAGAGATCGCGCAGATGACCGACGAAGCGAAGATCGCCGAGAAAGCCAAAACCAAAAAGAAACCGCTCGGCAAGCTGTTCTATGCAAATCGCGTGTGGCTCGAACAATCTTTTCCCGACGAACTCGTGCCTGTTTCGCTCGTTCCCGTCAAAGGTGAGGACATCGGCATCGAAGCGGTTGACGATTACACCGTCCGCATCACTTTGCGCCAACCCGCGCCGTTTTTCCTCGGACTTTTGACGCATCAGTTTTTCCGCCTTGTGCCGCGGCACGTCATCGAAAAATGGGGAAATGACTGGACGCGACCCGAACATATCGTGACGAACGGTTCATTTAAAGTTAAAGAGCACATTCCGTATGACCGTTTGATCGTCGAGCGTGACCCGAATAATTGGGATGCGGCAAATGTGCGGCTCGACGGCATCGAATTTTATCCGGTCGAGGAACAGGCAACTCAGTTAAATCTTTACAAAGCGGGTTCGGTCGATGCTTTTCTGAATCACACCGTGCCGGCTTCGTGGGTCGAGGAAGTCAGGCAATACAAGGACGAATATATGAATTTGCCCGAAAATGCGACTTCATATTACAGCTTTAACGTGACGAAACCGCCGTTCGATAATCAAAAAGTGCGTCAGGCTTTCAGTCTGGCGGTCAACCGCGAATCGTTGGCGCAATTCCGCAAAACCTCGAAGCCGCTCTATTATCAATCGCCTTCGGGAATTTTCCCCGATTACGACAAAGCGATGGCAAAAGTCGGCGAAGAGATCAGGCAGGAGAAGAAGATTTCGCCTGAAGATTGGGAAAAACAAAAGAAGCAGTTCAACCCCGAACTTGCGCGCAAACTGCTCGGCGAAGCGGGTTTTCCCGTCCAGCAAAGCGGCAACACGTTTTCGTGTCCGGCTTTTCCGACCGATAAAGTTTCTCTGACCTTCAACACCAACGAATCGAACCGCCAAATCGCCGAATTCGTTCAGGCACAATGGAAACAGAACATAGGAATCACCGTTCCGCTCCAGAATATGGAATTTAAGACCTTTTTACCGCATCGAAACGCTTTGCAATATCAGGGAATGGCGATCAGTTTATGGTCGGGCGACTATATGGACCCATACACGTTTCTGGGCTTGCAATACGGCGCACAAAATGACGGCGGTTCGGGTTTTCAGGACGCGACCTACGACAAAATGCTCGACGATGCGAACGCCGAACTCGACCCGCAAAAGCGTTATGAAAAAATGGCGCGGGCGGAATATTACGTTCTGGACAAATTGCCCTCGATGCCGCTTATGATTACGGCGACGAACTGGATGAAAAAACCTTATGTCAAAGGACTTTATCCGAATCCGGGAACGCTTTTCGCCTGGAAGTTCGTCTATATCGAACGCGACCCGAACAAATGGGATACGGACGTTGAAAACATTATGAACGTCACCGATCCGCAGGTCGAAGCGCAACTCAAAGCCTTGAAAGCGACAATGGGAGAATAATTTTATGGATGATGAAAAACTGGAAAGAACTATGGAGTTTATCTTGAATAATCAAGCACAATTTTCAGCCGACATTCAAAAACTTCAAGAAGCCCATAAAGAAGCCGAAAAACGGCTCGGAACATTGGAGCGAGTTTCGCTTAATTTGTATAACTCGACCGTCGAACAGGGGAAAAATATCGCGCAAATATCTGCGGAAATCAAAGAATTGCGCGAATCTCAAAAGGAAACCGATAATCGTTTACGGGAAACTGATGAACGTCTTAACGCCGTAATTTTTATGGCGGAAAAGTTTTTCAGCGACGGAAACGGAAAAAGTAATAAAGGGAAAAAATAATGCTAAGTTTCATCATTCGCAGATTACTTTTGATAATTCCGATGGCGTTGCTGGTCATTACGCTGACGTGGGTTTTGGTGCGCATCGCGCCCGGAAACTTTTACACGGGCGAGAAAAAATTACCTGCCGCGATCGAGGAAAATATCAAGAAAAAATACGGACTCGACAAACCGTGGTATCAGCAATACGGGATTATGCTCTGGAACACGGTGCGCGGCGATTTCGGCAATTCGCTGAAATACGAACGCGAAACGGTCAACGAACTGATCTGGCGGTCTTTTCCGTATTCGGCGATTATCGGTTTATTGGCTTACATTCTCGCGCTTGCGATCGGTTTGACGGCTGGGATCATTGCATCGCTCAAGCAGAATTCGGGATTCGATTACGGTTCGATGTCGCTTGCGATGCTCGGACTTTCCGTGCCTAATTTCGTTCTGGGTCCGATTCTCGTTCTGATATTTTCGCTCTGGCTTTACTGGCTTCCGCCGGCGCGTTGGAGTTTGTCGGGAATTATTTTGCCGGTCATCACTTTGTCGGCGATTTACGCGGCTTACATTGCACGTTTGACACGTGCGGGAATGCTCGAAGTTCTGCGTTCCGATTACATTCGCACGGCGCGTGCGAAAGGTTTGGACGAGAAAACCGTTTTGTTGCGGCACGCGGTGCGCGGCGGGTTGATTCCGGTCGTTTCTTTTACGGGTCCCGCGCTTGCCGGACTTCTGGCGGGAACGGTTGTTGTCGAAAAGGTTTTTGCGATTCCCGGATTGGGCAATATTTTTATTCAAGCCGTTTTGAACCGCGACGAACCCTTGATTCTCGGCATCGTTGCTTTTCTTTCGATCTTGATTATGGTTTTCAATCTTTTGGTCGATATTTCCTACGGATTTTTAGACCCGCGCATTCGCTACGAGTAGATTTTATGGCAGAGAATACAACAACGGTAAAAGGAACATCGCTTTGGAAAGATGCGTGGAAGCGTCTGCTGAAAAACAAACTGGCGGTTTTCGGTTTGATCGTGATGATCGTAATGATAATCGCGGTCATCATCGGTCCGGCAATCATCAGATGGGCAACCGGATATACTTATTATTACATTCCGCCCGAAAATGAACTGGTTAAATCTTTTCCGCCGTCGCTTCAACATCCGATGGGAACGGATGATGCCGGACGCGATATTTTAGCGCGTGTTCTGCAAGGCGGCAGGATTTCGCTAATGGTCGGCATCATTTCGACGATCGTTTCGCTCATTGTCGGGGTTTCTTACGGTGCGATCGCGGGATATTTAGGCGGTTCGATCGATAATCTGATGATGCGAATCGTCGATATTCTCTATTCGATTCCGTATATTCTGATCGTCATCGTTCTGCTTTCGGTTTTCGGCGGGTCGAATATGCCCGAATGGATAAAAATATTGTCGGACAAGATCGGCGGCGAAGGAAATCAGGGATTGAGCCAGATATTTCTGTTGTTTTTCGCACTCGGGCTGGTTTCGTGGCTGACGATGGCGCGCGTCGTGCGCGGGCAGATTCTGAGTTTGAAAAATCAGGAATTCGTGATGGCGGCGCGGGCGACGGGCGTTTCGACGTTTGCGATTATTTTCCGTCATCTCGTTCCGAATACGCTCGGTCCCGTGATCGTTTACGCGACCTTGACGATTCCGAGCGTGATGCTCACGGAAGCGTTTTTGTCGTTTCTGGGAATCGGCGTTCAGCCGCCTTTCGCTTCGTGGGGAAGTCTGGCGGCGGACGGCATCAAAAACGTCGCCATTTACCCGTGGCAACTTATTTTCCCGGGCGTGACGATGGCTCTGACGCTCTTTTCGCTCAACTTTTTGGGCGACGGACTGCGCGACGCGCTCGATCCGCAGACGCGCAAGTTCTAGAGTTTTACAAATTGAATGCCCCTGATTTTTGAAATAAATAATGACAGGAGATTTGAATGAAAAAAAGCTATTTTGCAGTAGCTTTGACGATTCTGGCGAGTTGTTTTTTTGTAGTTTCAGCCGAAGCGCAAAGCAAACCAAAAGACACATCGAAGGATAAAACAAGCAGTAAAATAAAGGTTGCAAAGGAAGGAGTCGGCATCGAAGGAATCCGCGTCGGCAGATCGACGGCGGCGGATGTTATCAAAAAGTTCGGAAAAAGTTATCAAACGAAAAAATACGGCAAATATTCGACTGCGATCGTTTACCCGAAACTCGGTTTAGCGTTTTATTCGTGCCAAGCCGACACGAAAAAGGAAATTTTCGACATCGAAATGCGTGCTCCTTTCCAGGTCAAGACCGCAAAAGGAATAGTTTTGGGCAAAAGCACGCTCGAAGACATTTACCGAATCTACGGTAAAAACAAGGACGGTTTGGAATATAAAGGCGTGAGCTTTTTTTACGCAAATTACAAGGGCAAGAAAACCGTTACGGTGATCGACATCGTCGAAAATTCGGGCATCAGACAGTGCAAAGAAGTTAAATAATTTATGGTTACGGCAGAAGTCACATTTTCGAGAGAAGCGTTGGTAAGTCTGAAACATCCGATGCAGTATGTCGGCATTGATTGGCACACTTACGAAGAAATTTCGGAAGAGATCGGAGAATCTTCGCCCGTTCATTTAACCTATGACCGAGGAACTTTGACAATTATGCCTGTTACGGAATTACACGAATTATTGACGAGTTTACTTTATGATTTCATTCGGTTTGCAGGAATGGCTTTGCGGATAAATGTTATCTCGACAGGCAAAGCGACGATGCGTTCCGAGCGTCTGCATTACGGTGTCGAACCCGATCTTTCGTTTTTCGTGAGCAAAGCCGATATTCATCAAACAAAAGATTACGTGCCGAAAGAGTTGGAACTTGCGCCTGATATTGTCGGCGAAATCGACGTTCATCATCCGTCGGACGATAAATTTCGGATTTATGCGGATTTCGGCATTTCCGAATTTTGGCAATATAACGGCGAAAGATTAAAGATTTTCAAATTGCAGGAAACGAACGAATACAAAGAGATCGAACGAAGCGAAGAATTGCCGATCTTAACGAGCGGAGTTTTGACCGAATATCTCAAACGCGGTCAGACGGAACAGCAATTTATAGTTTTATCGGATTTTCAGGATTGGTTACAAGCAAATAAATGATCGAAACTAACGGGACAATTTTATCGGTTAATGATCTGAAAACTTATTTTCAGACCGAAGACGGCGTGGTAAAGGCGGTTGACGGCATCACGTTTGAATTGAAAAAGGGCGAAACGCTCGGCATCGTCGGCGAATCGGGCAGCGGGAAATCGGTCACGAATCTTTCGGTGATGCGCCTGATTCCCGAACCGCCGGGAAAGATTGTCGGCGGCGACATTATTTTCAACGGCATCGACGTGCGCAAACTTTCAATTGATGATGTCCGCAAGATTCGCGGCAAACGCATTGCGATGATCTTTCAAGACCCGATGACTTCGCTCAACCCGTTTCTGAAAATCTCGACGCAATTAATGGAAGTCACGCGTCTGCATCTCGGACACACGAAGGAGCAAGCCCGCGAACACGCGATAAAAATGCTGAAAACGGTCGGAATTCCCGACGCGGAAAACCGCATCGACAATTATCCGCACGAATTTTCGGGCGGGATGCGCCAACGCGTAATGATCGCGATGGCTTTGTCGTGCGATCCCGAATTATTGATCGCCGACGAACCGACGACCGCTTTGGATGTCACGATTCAGGCGCAGATTCTCGAGCTTATCAAGGATTTGAAAGAACGGATGGGAACGAGCGTGATTCTCATCACGCACGATCTCGGCGTGGTCGCGGGAATGACGGAAAAGATCATCGTAATGTATGCCGGAAAGGTTTTCGAGCAAGCACCGACGAAGGAATTGTTTGCGACTCCCGCCAATCCATACACGAAAGGTTTGTTAAAATCGGTTCCCGATCCGGCGCACGAGCAGGGAAAAGAACTTTATCAGATTCCCGGACTTCCGCCCGACGTGGCGCATCTTCCGCCGGGTTGTCCGTTTGCCGAACGTTGCGAACGCGCCGAAGCCATTTGCCGTTCGCAATATCCGCCGTTTGTGCAGATCAACGAAAATCACAGTTCTTTGTGCCATTTTGCAAAGGAAGTTTACGCCGAATCGGTGGCTGAAAGAGAGAAGTTATGAGTATAGATGTTTTTACCGGATTGGAAAAAACGCCGATTTATTATCCGCCTGAGAAAGCAGACGTTTATTATCCCGAAACGGATGGAACTGAAATGGGGCAAAATTCGATTCATTTTTGGTTTATCAATACTTTGGCGCAGATGCTCGAACTGTTTTTTGCGTGGCGGAAGGACGTTTTCGTGACGGGCGATATTATGCTTTATTACGAAGAAGGTGAGCCGAAAAGATTCGTTGCGCCCGATCTGATGATTTGTTTCGGGGTTAAAAACACGCCGCGCCGCGTTTATGAATTGTGGAAGGAAAAAGTTGCGCCTTCGATCATTTTCGAGATTGCATCCGAAAGCACCTGGCAAAAAGACATCAGCGTCAAATATGCACTATACGAAAGGCTCGGCGTAAGCGAATATTATGTTTACGATCCCGAACGAAGCTATTTGCCGAATCCTTTGATGGCGTATCATTTGAAAAACGGCGAATATGAAGCGGTCGAAACGAAGAACAACCGCGTTTACAGTCCGCTTTTGAATCTCGAATTGGTTGACGACGGATTGACTTTGAAGTTTTTCGATCACGAAAAGATCGAATTTTTGCCGACCATTCAAGAACTCGCAGCGAAGGAAAGAATTGCACAAAACAAGATCGAGCAGCTTGAAAAAGAAATTGCCGAATTAAAAAAACAAAATGACGGAAACTAACGTGGAAAATTTAATTTCGATTCAGGATTTAAAGGTTCATTATAAAACAGGCGGTGCGGGTTTAGGCTCGCTCATTGCACAAACTTTTCGCGGTTTTCGCGGTGCGATGCCTGTTTCCGAGCCTTCCGAAGCGAACGATGTGAAGATTCAAGCTTCGGGTAAAAAAGTTGTCAAAGCGGTTGACGGCGTTTCGCTCGATATTCGGCGCGGTGAAACTTTGGGGCTGGTCGGCGAATCGGGTTGCGGGAAATCGACGCTCGGCAAGGCTATTTTGCGGCTGACCGAACCGACGGGCGGACAGGTTTTTTATAACGGCAAGGATTTGGCGCATCTTTCACAAAGGGCGATGCGCGATCAGCGGAAAAATCTGCAAATGATCTTTCAAGACCCGTATGCCAGCTTAAATCCGCGAATGAACGTCGGGCAGATCATCGGCGAACCGATTCGCACTTTTAATCTTGCCAACGGTCTTTCGGTCGAAGAACGCGTGCAGGAATTGATGGAAACGGTCGGGATGTCGCGGCGTTTCGTGAAGCGTTATCCGCACGAATTTTCGGGCGGTCAGCGTCAGCGCATCGGCATTGCGCGCGCGCTCGCGGTCGATCCCGAATTCATCGTCGCCGACGAACCGATCTCCGCTTTAGACGTTTCGATTCAGGCGCAGATTATGAATCTGATGGAAAAGCTCCAATCGGAAAAAAATCTGACGTATCTTTTCATCTCGCACGACCTCCGCGCCGTCCGTCATTTGTCCGATCGCGTCGCGGTGATGTATCTCGGAAAGATCGTCGAGCTCGCAAACGGCAAAGACGTTTACGCCGACCCTTTGATGCCCTACACGAAAGCGTTGATTTCAGCCGTTCCCGTGCCCGACCCCGAAGTTGAAGCGAAGCGCGAGCGCATCATCCTGAAAGGCGATGTGCCGTCGCCGATCAACCCGCCGTCGGGCTGTCATTTCCACACGCGATGCCCGTTTGCGATTGCCGAATGTTCGCAGATCGTCCCGCAATTAACCGAAATCAAACCGAACCATTTCGCCGCCTGCATCCGCATTTCGCCCGAACATCCGTATATAGAGAATAACTGATAGTTGATAGTGGATAGTGAAAAAACAGTTATCAGTTATTGACTATCAGTTATCAACTATCCACTGTTCTTTCTTAACGTTCGGTTTCGGTCTGAAAAATCATTTAGTTGAATGTCTGAAATAATGAAATTTGAGCAGATTGTTTTTTGTTGGCGGCTTCGTGATTATGCTGACTAATTCGTTTAATCTCGAAATTGCAGATTAAAGCTTCAACGATTGATTTACGATTTTCGAGATTACCGCCCGAATGATAAAAATGATCTTTCGTAACTATATTGAATTTATTCCATAACTTTTTAATCATCGTATTTTCCCGCCAATCGTTGTGATGCCAGGTCGAAAGTATGAAATTTGCTTTTGTTTGTGAAAGCATCTCAAATAAAATTTCTTCATCGCGCTCTGTCCAACCGTTGTAATAATCAACATATCTTCCAAAATAAGGCGGATCGCAGTAGAGCATATCGTTTTCATCTGCCAGCGAAATAATTTCCGTAAAATTTTTATTCTTAAATTCCCATTTGTTGGTAATAACATTTTTCACGTTGGCAATCTGATTTACGATTTTAGTTATATAAGATTGATTGAAGCGATTAGGTTTTTTACAAAAAGGAATATTCCAACATCCTTTGCTGTTAAATCGCATCATTCCGTTAAAACCCGCACGCGAAAGGAAAAGCAGATCGAGCGGATCGAAATCCTGATTGAAACGGTCGCGTATATAACGAAAATGTTCGTAACCTTCCTCGTTTGCCTCCGAAAGTTTTCTACCTTCGATCTCCAAAAAACTTTTCGCTTTCAACGGCGTTATTTCTCCGTTCTGAACTTGCCGATAGAAATTTATGATGTGCGGATTTATGTCGTTCAGGATTCCTTCCTGAAATCCCGAGTTAAAGGCAACCACACCTGTTCCGAGAAAAGGCTCAATCCATCTTTTCTTGTTTACAACTTTCGCAACTTCCATTATCCAGGGAACTAATTTGGTTTTGATACCCTGACTTTTGATTGGCGGAACTATTATTTTACTCATCACTCTCTGATTCGCTTTCGTTTGCTTCGGCTTCTGCATCAAGTTGTTCAATCTCTTCTTTATGCTCTTGAAGTATATCAATTCCGCGCTGTTTATACTCTAAATAAGTTTTTAAGTTTGTATAAGGTCTGGGAATATCTAATGTTTTTGCCATATCTTTGGTAAGGAAATACATCCAGTAATCATCATATATTTCCTCTCCCAACTCCGCGAAAATACCTTCACCATTAATCAATTTTTCTAAGTTGTTTACGGCACCGATGTTCTTAGTGTTTCCGCTTCCCGGACTTGCCGAAGCAATTTTGTATTTCGGCTGAACGAAAAATCTGAAATCCTTAATGACCGATTCGATATTTTCAATTTCATCTAAACTGTAAATTGTTTTCTCGTTTTGAACCGATTCATTTTGAGAGTAAATCACGCCTAAAACCAAATGTGCCGAGTAAGAACCGTATGGATAGAGAGTATTTTTCATACTTTCTCTGTTGCGGAAATAGCCCGTAAAAGCCCCCAGTGTCATACTCTTAATTTTATTACCTGCGTCTTTGAAAGTGCTTTTAATATCGACCGCAAACTTTTCACCTGATTTATTTGAAATAAAGGTAAGATCAGGATAAAAGTTTTGTTGCGGAGGCAGTTCGAGTGTTAGATCGTTTCTCTTTGCAAAAGACTCAAACGCGGGTATGAGAAGCAGTTCGATAACTTTTGAAACAACTTTCGTATCGATCGAGATCGTGTAAATGTTTTTATAGATGTCAATAAAACCTTTGACGATCCAATCTCCTTTATCGGTTGCGATAATTTTGTTGTAGTTTTCGACTTCTTTCTGAAGTGCAATTAATATTTCATCTTTATTCATTTATTTTAAGAAAAATGGCAATTTTGTCTTTGTATTTTAAGTTCGATCTATTGATTAGACAAAGCGCGGACAAATATTTGTCCGCGCTGATTCGGGTTGATTTTTTCCGCTTTTATTTCATATTTTTTTACGTTGGCGGACTGACGATCGGGTTTTCGCCGTTTTTCTTTTTGTTTCGGCGCGGGTCGATTATTTTTCGTTTGGCGCGGTAGTTAGCGGCAAAACTTGGGTGCGTTTCGGTGAAATTTTCGACCAATTTGTCCAGTTGTTCATCGAAAATGCTGTCCAGGCGGACGAAAAGCTGTTTGATTTCGGCTTTCAGCACGGAACGGCTCGTGATCGCGGCGCGCGGTTTCGGGACGGATTGCGCGTAGTTGTCGATGGCTGTTTGCAGTTCGGTCAATTTGGCGGTCGTTACGCCGAAAGGCTCGAGTTCGGCGCGGTTTGCGAGTGCCAGATCATGCAGTGCCTGACAGCGCAGGGCAAGCTCTCCGTCTTTCAGCGTTTTCAGTTCGGTTTTGGTAAAACTGACGGCGGCTTTCATTTCATCATTGCCGTTTTTAGCGGCAAAAGCGTAGATCGAACCGCCGATTGCCGCAGTTTTATTGACAACCGCATCCTTCAAATTGCGTTTGCCGGTCGTGATGCCTTCGGTCACGGCGGCACTTTCCGGTGCTTTCGCTTTGACCTCGGCAATCAGCGGCTTTACTTCCTCAACGGCGGCTTTAAAGGCGGCATTTTCATTGACGATCAAAGGGTTTTCATCGAAATATTCGATCAGGAGATCGAAAGAATTAAGTTTTGCTTCCTGACGTTTGTTTAATATTTTTACATTCATTTTATTTTCCTCCGATAGGCTATATTTCTTAGGTTTTAATTAAGAAAACATTGGTTATTAAGAAAAAAATGCTCTGCGAGCCGAAATAAAACTAAAAATATGGCTTGTTTTGGATTTTCAAACTAAAGTTTGAAATCTGAGCAAGATTATTTGTGCGTCGATTTGAATTATTTAAATGCTGATTTGAATTATTTAAACGTCGATTTGAATTTCTTTCGTGTCGATTTGAATTATTTAAATGTCACGAACGAATATTTAAATGTCGAATTCAATTATTTAAACGTCAATTTGAATTATTTAAACGTCGAGAACGAATATTTAAATGTTGATTTGAATTATTTAAATGTTGAGTTCGATTTTTTTAATGCTGAGTCGAATTATTTAAATGTCGGATTCGATTATTTAAATGTCGAAAGCTATCTTTTTGATGTCAAAGACCATTATTTAAAATAAAAAATCAAATGTTTTATCACGACAATCGAAAATTATGGCTAAGATTGTCGCAAACTGTTTATTAATTATTTATTTGACAGGAAATTTAACAAAAATCGCGTGGAAATGCAATCGGATTTGGGATTTTAGATTTTGGATTTTGGATTGGAATTCTGAACTTTGAGTCTTAAATCGTGAGTTGTGAGTCTTGAATTGTTTGACGCGTTTCTTCGTGGTCGCATTTTATCAGATACTTTAAAGCGTCGAAAAAACTTTAGTTTGTTTCTTTCCGCAATTGAACGGGCGGCGCGGTTTTTTCGATATTTTGGATGGGCTGTGTTAAGGGACAAACTGAAGTTTGTCCGACCTTAAATACAGTTTCAGATTCAAGATTAAAAATCCAAAATCCAAAATCCAAAATCCAAAATAAAAAAGGCTTGGTGAAATCAAGCCTTTTTTCGGAGTCTAAAAAAAATGAAAAAGAGTCGTGTCTGACTAATAGCCTGCATAACCCTGAGAAGCCGAGTTCTCAATGTTATTTGCAGAATCACGCAGTGCGCGAATATTGTCGTGCGCCGCCTGAACTTGTGTGTATTGCTGTTGGATGATCTGCGAAACATTTGCCGGAAGCGATTCTTCCAACGCCGATTTATAGGCATTTTTGGCAACATCTTCGCCGCGTTCCGCTTCGTTCAAGATCGCCGCATCGTCTTGTCCCGTGATTGCGGATTTGATATTGATCCAACCGCGATGCAATGCGCCCGTAGTCGAACCCGATGTTTCGGGATCGCCGCCGAACTCACGCACCAAACTTTGTAATTCGCCCGTAAATTGTGCCCGTTGTTGACCGTATTCGTAGAAAACCTTTTTCAATTCGGAATTCTGAACGCCTTCAGCCGATTGTTTGAAGCCTTCCTGCCCATCCTTGCAGGTTTCGATCAAATTGTTCAGCGTCGAAATCACGTTATCGTTGTCGATCGTATTTGCATTCGTATATTCGTTGTTCATAAATTTAATACCTTCCCTTGTTCGTTTGTGTTACCTACCCCTTGCTCGTTATTAATGTCTGTTTCAATTTGTGTGCCACGCGTTGAAACTTAATAAAATAGGCGTGTTTGCGATTTTTGTATGAATCCGAATGATATGAATCGAAACACGCCTGTATGAAATCATTGCGCCGCCGTTTTCTGTTTGCGATGCACGCCTTCGGCGAATTCTTCGATCATTTTCTTATTAAATGCCGGAATGTCCTGCGGATTGCGGCTCGTCACCAAGCCGTTGTCGACGACGACTTCCTGATCGACCCATTTCGCGCCCGCATTTTCGAGATCGGTCTGCAAAGATTTCCACGAAGTAACCGTTCTGCCGTTGACGACCCCGGCTTCGATCAGCGTCCACGGCGCGTGACAGATCGCCGCGACGGGTTTGCCCGCCTCGAAAAACGCTTTGACGAAGGCGACGGCTTTTTCGTTCATCCGCAGTTTGTCGGGATTGAATACGCCGCCCGGAAGCTGTAATGCGTCGAAGTCCGCCGCGTTTGCTTCTGCGACCGTCAGATCGACCGCGATCGAATCGCCCCAGTTTTTCTCGTTCCAGCCGGTGATCTCGCCCGTTTCAAGCGAAACGACCGAAACTTCCGCGCCCGCTTCTTCTAAAGCCTTCTTCGGTTCAAACAATTCGCTTTGCTCGAATCCGTCCGTTGCCAATATTGCTACCTTTATTCCGTTTAATTTCTCGTTCATATAATGTTTAATCCTTTCTGCACAATGAAACTTAACTGTTTCGTTTTCGTTCAGCACAGTGTTTGCATAGTAATGAAAACAAGTTCTGTGCCATAATTAGATAAAGAAAAATTGACTGCATATTTTTTCTTGAAAATCGAAACCGATTGAATATATTAAGCAAGTATATGCAGAATCTCTTATACAAACGGCGGATGCGCGAGCCGCATCTACCCGAAAGAGATTTTTACTCAAAAGCAGATGAGCGATAGCCGAAAAAACACTCAGAAATCGATGGTTGAAAAACTTGCCGACGAAAGCGGGCTGGCGATTTCCGTCGTCGATGAAAACAATTTCGTGGCGGCGGAAGCGAACAATAACTCGATGTGCCGCGAGCTTTATTCTTCAAAAGAGTTTGCACCCGACTGCGCCGAATATTGCGGCAAAGCGTTTAAAAAAGCGCACGAAGCAGGTGAAACCGTCAGCTATGAATGTTATGCGGGATTAAATTGTCTGGCAGTTCCTTTTAAAGCGGGAGAAAAATCGCTCGTCGCCATCGTCGGACGAAACTTTCTCAAAGCGAACAATTACCGGCAGGCGACCCAACGCGCTATTTCAGGCGATTGGACGGATTTTCCGCCGACAAAATTTTTCGACAATGTGCTTCTGGGAAGCTCGACACAGCCCGCCGAGAAAGTCGCGATCAAGATCGGCAAACTGGACGATGAAGCGAAAAGAAATTTTGCGAATATTGAAGATGCGCCGCCCGTTGCGGAAACCGAAAACACCGAAACCGTTGGTGATGAAACGGAAACGAGCGTCGAAGAACTAAAAGACGTTGATGCGGAACCCGAAACCGGAAAAAAGGAAAACGCCGTTTCGCAAGCCGAAGAAATCGCGCGTCTGGTCGAAGAATTTCAGCAAAACGCCGCCGATAATTCCGAAAATTACGAGAAAATAGCCCGCAAAAACCGCGAAGAAGCCGAAGAGATCGCTTCGTGGCGTTCGCTTTTCGGTTCGCTGTTAAAGTTGGAATACCGACAGGCTTGCATCGCCGTTTTGGATTTTCTCGCCAAACGTTACGGGCTGACTTCGATGATCTGGCTCGAAAGAAAGGAAAACCGTCTGGTTACGGTGCTCGCTATCGGCAGTCTTGAAAAACGTCAGGTGCAGATCGCTGTTCCCGCCGATGATGAACGTCTTTTGGAAGCCGCCGGAAACGAATCTTCGCTCGAAATGCGCGAACGCAAACCGCACGAAGAAACCGGCGAAACGCAGACGATAAATCTTTTCCCGATCGCGGTCGGCGGCGAAGTCCGCAGCGCGCTCGTCGTCGGCGATCACATCGAAAACCGTGCGCGTAAAAAACAACTTGCGCGTTTTTGTCAGACGGTCGCCTCGGAATTGGAGATTCTGCGTTTGCGCGAGGAACTTTCACAGCGCGATCTGATGCGCGAATCGGTCGGGAAATTTAACGAAAATCTGAAAAAAATAGACTCCGAAGATTTCTGGCTGATGCTGACGCAAATCTCCGCCGAAATGCTGAAAGCCGAACGTGCCTCTTTGCTGGTTTATAACGAAAAAACGGACGAACTCGAAGCGAAAGCCGCCGTCGGTGTCGTTGAAGATTTAACGAAGCTCGAAAAGATCGGCGAACGCGTCGCCAAGATAGTTTTGCGCGAAGGCAGACCGATGATCGTCGCGGATATGCGTCAATCCGATCTTAACACTTCGCCCGCGCCGCGCAAATACCGAACCGAATCTTTCATCAGTTACCCGATCTCGCTCGGCGAACGCAAAATTGCCGTGCTCAATTTTACCGACCGCGCCGACAGCGGAACTTTCAGCGAATTCGATCTGGAATTATTACAGGCGATCGCGCCGCAGATCGCCGTTGCGATCGACCGCGAACTGCTGAAGGATAAAGCCGGAGAGTTTGAACAGCTTTCCGTGACCGACGTTCTGACCGGACTTTTGAACCGCCGCTATCTCGAAGAACGTTTGACGGAAGAACTCAAACGCTCGAACCGTCACGGTTATCCGATGAGTTTTATGATGATCGACGTGGACGAATTTAAAGCTTATAACGATCTTTTCGGTCATCCCGAAGGCGATAAAGCCCTGAAGATCGTCGCTTCCGAAATGCGCGTCAATCTGCGCGGCGCGGACGTGGCGGCGCGTTACGGCGGCGAGGAATTTTCGATCCTGCTTCCGCAAACGACAGGTGAAGAAGCCGAAACGATCGCCGAACGCATCCGTCAGCGCATCGACGAAACGGTTTTCCCGAACCGCAAGGTCACGATCAGCATCGGTGTCGCCACTTGTTCGTATGAACTGAACTCGCCGCAGACCTTGATTCTGGCGGCGGACAAGGCTTTGTTTGAAGCCAAGCGCAAAGGCAGAAATAATGTACAGGTTTACGAAAAATTAGACGGGAATTTCAGCGCGAATAATGGTTTCTAAGAATAGAAACCGAAAAAACGGACAGTTTTACCTTAAGGTTCGTTATAATGAAAAGTTTCAAATAGGACTCCCAACATTCTTAAAGAGATTTGACGGCGAAGCTTTGCTTTTCGCAAGGCTGGAAACCGTCTGAACAAAGATGATTGAATCACAGCGTAGAAAAAATCTGGCAAACGTTTCCGCCGAAGAATTTATCGGCAGAACGCAGGAACTGGACGTGCTTTTGCGGCACGCCAAAAGCGAAAACTCAAGTCGCGGCTTTCTGCTTTTATCCGCCCCTTCGTCGGGTGCTTCGGAGCTTCTCAAACAAACCTACGACCAGCTTTTTTATGAAAACGGCGAGATCCTTCCGATCTATTTTGCCGTCAAAAGCACCGATCACAGCGTCACTCACTGCGTTTTGAGATTTTTGCACGATTTTCTCACGCAGATCGTCGCGTTTCGCCGTCAGGATGCGGGAATCAATAATTTTGTCGGCGACATTAACGAATTAAGCGAGATCGCGTTGCCTTCGGACGGCGTTTGGATCGACCGTCTGGTTGAAACTTACCAGGGCGAAAATTACCTTAATGACGAGCAAACGCTGATTCGTCAAGCACTCGGTGCACCGCTTCGCGCCGCCGCGCACGGTGTCAGAACTTTTGTGATGATCGACGATCTCCACAATTGTGCACATTTTTCCGAAGAAACGAACTTTATCGGCGAACTTCAGGATGTTTTCAGCCGCGCCGACATTCCTTTCGTTCTATCGGGCAGACGGCGTTTTCTGTTCGGCAAAAATAAGGAAAATTACGAAAGTTTACTGCTTTCGCCGCTTTCGTTTTCCGACGCGGGACTTTTGGCGGAAACCTTAGCCGCAAAATATAACGTTAAAATAAACAATCAAACGCGCGATCTGGTCGCGACGCAGTTTCAGGGAAATCCTGCTTTTATCGAATATCTGGTAAAATCCGCGAGTCAAAACGGCGGAAGTCTGGAAAGTTTTCAGCGCGTTCAGCAGATTTATGCGAACGAACTTTTCGGCGGCAGGATCAGCAAACATTTCGAGCGCGTTTTTGAGGAAATTTCGCCGAATGCTGAAACGCAACGCAACATTCTCGGACTTTTGTATGATTCGCTGACGCTCGAAAAAGAAAAAACGCCGATCGATTCGTGGCAAACCCGCGTCGGTTTCAACGGTGCTAATTTTTACCGTGCGATGAACTTTTTGAACGCCAACGAGATGATTCGCGTCACGACGAATATGGTCGAAGCGATGAGCGACAACGATATTTTGAGCGATTACGTGACGGCGCGTTTCAGGCTCGAAATTATGTCGGAAAACCGCGCTTTAACGGTCGGCGAAATGCTTTCGCTTTTTCTTAAACGTGCACCGATTTTGATGTCGAAATATTACCGCCGCAATTCGGCAATCGGTCTGCGCGAGCTTCTGACCGTTTTCAATTGCCAGCAAATCCCGTTTTCTTTGATCGATTACAGCAGTTTCCGCGACGAACTGAAAGGCGCGACCGATGAAGAAATCTTTAAAGCCTTAAACGGTGAAACGGAAAAGATCGATTTGCCGCAGATTGTTTACACGGCAAACACGGTCGCTTTTTATCCGCAAATCCAACATTCGATCGAAAAGGAACGTTCGGCGGTCGCGCTCGGATTTCAAAGATGCGATTACACGGACGAAGACGAAACCGTCTGGATTGCCGCCGAAATCGATTCAAAACTCGAAGCGAACAAAGAATTAACCGAATTTTGGTGCGACCGTTTGGAGATTGTCGCGCTGATGTGCAATTTTCTCAATTACAAGATTTGGCTCGTTGCGCCCGAAGGTTTTTCGCCCGAAGCGATTGACATTTTGAAAAATCGAAACGCGTTTGGTTCGTCGCGCAAACAGATCGAACTTTTAATAAATTATCTCGGCGCAAAAGACGTTCTCGGCGAAAAACTCAAAGCGAACGAATATGAAATGGTCGTGCCGATGGGCGAAGACACGGAAATGATCGCCGCGCAGACGGTCGAAGAAATCGCCCGCCGTCATTCGTTTACACCGAAAGCGATCAATCAGATCAAGACCGCTCTGGTCGAAGCCTGCATCAATGCGACCGAACATTCTTTGAGTCCCGACCGTAAGATTTATCAGAAATTTACGGTCGAAAACGACAAAATAGTTATCACGATTTCAAATCGCGGTTTGCGCTTTAGTAATAAAAAACCGCACGAAATAAGTCCCGACGAAGGCAGACGCGGTTGGGGCTTGAAATTGATGAAAACCTTGATGGACGACGTGAAGTTCGAGCAGATGGATGACGGAACGCGCATTTCGATGACGAAATATCTGCAAAATTAGTTGACAAAATCCGCTTAAAGGATTACTTTAGCTTTCGAGTCTTAAATCTAACCGAGAAAGCACAAATAAAGTGGAAACAACTATTCAGATACCCGTCCAGAGCGAAGGTGAAACGGCAACTGTATTTGCCAACAACTATTTAAACAAATTGACCGGAGAAAAGATCGAGCGTGAATGCCGCCGCCAGCTCGAATCAGGCTGTAAAAAACTGGTCGTTAATTTTTCCGAAACGGAAATCGTGAACAGCATCGGAGTATCGATCTTGCTGGGCGTGATCGATGCCGCTTCCGATGCCGGAGCGGATGTCGTTTTTTCCGATGTGAACAGCGACACAATTCAGCTATTTGAAATGCTCGGGCTAACCAACCACGTTACTTTGAATTAAAATCAAAACGCCTCGAACGAAAAGTTTGCGGCGTTCTTTTCATTTTATTTCAGCTAAATAATGGAAAATCAGAAAAAACTTATCCATACCTTCGGAGCCTTGGCGGAACTCGGCAACGAGGTCGCGCACAAACAGAATTTTCAGGAAATGATGCGGACTTCATTGCATCTTCTGCTCGGAAGTCTGGCGATTATGCGCGGCGGCGTGGCGCGTTATTCGCGTTACGCGCACGAACTGAATATGATCGTGATGCGCGGTTTGGGTGAGGAATTTCCATTGAGCTTGTCGCTTTGCTACGAAGACGAACGACAGTTTTTGACGAACGGCTTGTTTCCGATCGAGGTTTCGCAAGCAAAAGTTCTACCTTTTTTCCAGATTTACGATCACAGTTTTGAAAACCGCAAGCTCGAACTGCTCGTGCCTTTGATCGTGCGCGATGAGATCGTCGGTGTCGTGCTTTTGGGCGAAAAAGCAAACGGCGAGCCTTATAATTCATATGATAAGGAAATCATCTGCGCGATGGCACAGCATATCGGTGTCGGTATTTCACAGCGCAATCTGATGGCGGAACTCGAACGCCGCGCCGAAGAAAACCGCAAGCTTTACGACGATCTGCGAATGACCTATAAAGACACGGTTAAAGCCTTTGCCGCCGCTATCGATTACAAAGATAAATACACCGAAGGGCACTCGGTGCGCGTCGGAAAATATTCGGAAATCATCGCCGAAGAACTCGGTTGGGACGAAAACGAGGTCGAAGGAGCGGCGGTCGCGGGTTATCTGCACGATGTCGGAAAATTAACGGTCGAACGAAATATCATCAACGCGCCGTATCGCATCAACGCCAAAGAGTCAGCCGAATTAAACAAGCATCCGTCCGTCGGTTATGAAATTTTGCTCCCGATTCATCATCCTTATACGGACGTTCCGCTTGCCGCCAAGTATCATCACGAGCGGCTCGACGGGCGCGGTTATCCCGACGGATTGATCGATAAGGAAATCCCGTATATTGCCAAAATAGTAAATTTAGCCGATTCGTTCGATGCGATGACGACCGACCGCCCTTACAAACGCCGCCGTGTTGCAAATGAAGTTATCGAAGATTTACAGAGAAACGCCGGAAAACAATTCGCGCCAGAACTGGTCACGGCTTTTTGTCGCGGAATGCTCAAAGAATTGACCGGCGAAGCTAAAGAAAGACGTTTCCGCAAACTGCTCGGCAGAGAATATATGGAAGCCGAAGGCATCGTTCCGCTTCTGAAAAATGCGCTGAACGGTATAAATTCAAGCTCGCCGCTGACCCTGACCAGTTTGGACTAATAAAAACTAAAATTTGAACGCGGATTGTGCGAATCGAGCGGATAAATGCGGATTTTTATAAAATTAATCTGCAACAATCTGCCTAATCAGCTCAATCCGCGTTTAACTTATAAGGTTAATTTCTGCTTTTCTTATGAACTTTGAAGAACTTTTAAGGCAAGGCGATCAGCCATTTTTCTCCTTCCTCGAAATTGTTGAAAACTTTTCCGAAAAGTCCGCGATTAACGGCGACGAGCTCGCCGAACTCATTTAAGTCTTGCTGTTCCGCATAGCGGTCGACAAACGCCACGCGCACGCCCAAAAATCCCATCAATGGAAGTTCCGTTGCAAGTTTATAAACATCAGCCATCGAACCGGATTCGGGAATGTCTTCTTCTATCAAGACCTTTTTGAAATCGTTTTGTTTGCAAAATTCGGCAACTTTCCGCCAGTAATTGTAAGAAATTTCAAAAGTATCATGTTCACCCGTGACGTAAACATACAAATATTCGGTTCGCTTCTCAAAAGTTATCGAATATTCGTTTTCGACATTTTTATCAGATTGTTTCATTAGACCTGCAAGTATATTTATGTGAATTTATGCAAAATTCGAGGGAGCAGTGATTCTGTCATTTTATAATTTGAGAATAGAAAGACCAAATCGGATAGTCAAAAAAGGAAAAAGGCAGACATTCAATAAATGTCTGCCTTTTTTTATTGAAGCAAAATTCAGCTTCGTTTTGGTTTTACGGGATATAAGCGGCGGGAACGGTGCGGTCGGTCGGAACACCGAATGCCGCCGATGCGAAGCCGCCCGTCGAGCGGTTCAGATACCACGTGCCGCTTCTGTAGACAGCCTGATCGTCCTTGCCGTCGCCGTCATAGTCGCCCGGAACCGGAATGTCCGTCGAAATTCCGAACGGAACGAACGACGTGCCGCCTGACGATTTCAGGATATACCACGTGCTGTCCGATGAACGGAAGACCGCCAGATCGTCCTTGTTGTCGCCGTCGTAATCTGCCGGAACAGGTTTGTCGCTTGCCAATCCCCAGCCGGTGATCGAAACCCCGCCCGACGATTTGTTCGTGATCCACTGTCCGCCGCGGAAGACGGTTTGATCGGCTTTGTTGTCGCCGTCAAAGTCGCCCATCACGACGACATCGCCCGCTTGTCCCCACGGGATGAACGACGTGCCGCCCGACGATTTCAGGATATACCACGTGTTGTTCGATGAACGGAAGACTGCGCCGTCCGTCTTGCCGTCGCCGTCATAATCTGCCGGAACGGGTTTGTCGGTCGCAGTACCCCAGGTGACGCTCGACAGCGTGTTGTTCGACGATTGCAGGATCAACCAGTTGCCGCCGCGGAAAACAGCGGTGTCGGTCTTGTTGTCGTTGTCGTAGTCGCCGGGAACGATGATGTCGCTCGAAACACCCCAGTTGACCGCCGCAAAACCTGCCGTCGAACGTTGGAGGAACCAGTCGCCGGTCGCGCCGCGGAAGACCGACAGATCGGTTTTGCCGTCGCCGTCAAAGTCCGCTCTCGCTTTTCCTGCGGTCGGTGCCAATTCACAGATAAAGTCGGGCGAGTTGAACAGGAGTCCCCATCCGCCTGAAATGTTACCTGTATCGATACCTACGTCGTCACGGACATACAAGCTCCACGTTCCGTTCATTGTTGCACCGTCGGTGCCGAAAACGGAAGCGAAGGTTGCCGCTCCTGCCGGAGCCGGATTTTCATACGGCGAAGCAGGTGCCGGAGCCGGGAAGACATCCGTCGTCGTGTCAACGTTGGTCGGTTTATACGAACCCGCCGGGTTTGCACCCGAATCGGACAAGTTAGCCGCCGCCGCATCGCTCAAAGTGATGTCGGTGTTGACCCAATCGTTCGTGCCGCCGATGTCTGACATAATGACCATCTTCTGTCCGCCGGGACCGACGAGAAGCATATCGATGTCATCCGGGAAGGTATGATTCAATCCGGTAAATGCAACGCGAACGTTGGCAGGTCCCGAAATGCCCGAAACATTGATCGTTGACGGATACGGGGTTGCACCCGCATTATCGTTGATGACGATGTTTGCAGTGTTGAATGCTCCGTTAGCTCTGCCGAGGCGGAAACTGCGGGTAATTCCGGTGTTCGTGCCGACTGCGCTCGTCAAACTGAAAGTAACTACATGGAGGCTTCCGCAAGCCGCGCCTGCCGGAACCGTATAGTTGAATGTTCTGGTAACAGTTGCGCCGTTGGCGATGTCGCCGTAGCTGACTGTTGCGCCGCCGGTGAGCGTAACGCTAACACCCGTGACGGTTGAGCCGGTCGTGTTGGTAACAGGAACGGTCAAGACGAGATTTTCACCCGGTTCGGGGTAGCCGTCATTGTCGCCTGTTGCATCACTAACCGTAAACGGATCGGTGATTAAAGCATTCGGCGAATCGAAGCCGTCAACCACGACCGCATCGTTAGCACCTGATCCGGCGTTGGTAACTCTCGCCGAGAAGCCCATTCCGCGAGCGCGGAATCCGTTCCACATATCGGTAACGTCTGCGGCTGCTTCCGGCGCGGCTGAACTTGCAGTCGCGGCAGCGATGATCGCATCACGTTCCTGGAGAAGCGTCGGACCGATCGGAGCAAGTTTCATACCGTCCGTGACGAGCTGGAGAGCTTTGCGGTTTCCGACCGCCCAACCCAAACGTGCCACGAAAAGCGTGCGAACTTCCCACAGAGCCGAACTCCAGATTTCACCGATGTTGTGAACCTGGTCGCAAGTCGTAACACCGATCGGACCTCTGGCAAATGCAAAGTTCGTGTTGTTCAAACGGGTGTTACAGTCATTGTTGATATAGCTGAATGTATATGCGTTATGCGGTTTGTTGTTGGGACCGCCCGTGAAAGCGATCGGTGCTTTCGGATAACGGCGGATACCGTAATAATAGTTTCCGGTAAAGCCTGCCGTGATCTGGAACGTCGCATAGCCGCCGAGCGAGTAAACGCCGTTGACCGGATCGGTCGGTTCGCTCAACAGAACGTGAGCATAAAAGTCTGACCAACCTTCGCCCATACCGCGCGACATATTCGTCGAAAGACCTGCCGCGTTGCCGTGCAAACGGTTCGATGTTCCGTGCGTTACTTCGTGAATGATAACGTCGGCATCGGTCGTTCCGTCATAATCCGGGGTCGGACCTGTCCAGAGGAACATCTGCATACGTCCGCGACCGCCGTCTGCCGGGGTCGAGAAGTTTGCGTTATTTGTTCCCGATGAATCTTGTCCTTCAGCCGAAACACGGTCAGCCGCCGCTCCGCCGCGACCGAAGTTGTCGTTTTGGAAGTTGAATGACTGTTCGGTAAAGCCTAAGCGATAGAGTTCATCGTGATAAAGGTTCATCACGTAGAACATTTGGATGACCGCACCGCGTTGTGCCTGTGCGCTCAAAGGATCGTCGCCCGGTGTCGGGCTTCCCGGCGGCGGGTTCCAAGCCGGACCCGTCGTGGTAAACGTTCTGGTCGGATTTCCGGTTTGCGGAGCATCGACACCGTTTACGCCGTCGCGGTCGATACCTGCTTCAACTGCGTTACCGTCGGTGGTATTGCCGCCGTCGGTGATCCAACCGTTGTTGTTGAAGGTATAAGGCGATTCGTTACCGATACGGGTGACGTTATTGCGGCTGATGATCGTGCCTTGTGTGCCGAGAGCCGGGTCAACGGGTCCGGGCGACAACGGAGCAGGGCTGTCCGCCGCATTAATCATCGCATTGGTGTTCGTGTAAACATTATAGGTTGACGCTTGTGTTTGATCTTCCGTAATGTTTTTGCGCCACATCATCATACCCGTTTCGGCATCGACGATGACGTAATAAGCATTGTTCGGCAACCAGACCAAAACGCGCCATGCCGGAACAGCAACGCCCGGTTCGGTCGGGAAATACATTTTTTCGGCGGTGGTTGCCCAGTCGCCTTGTCCGAAGGTCACTTTCAAATCGTCCGAAGCGGCTGAATTGCGCGTTAAGTCCAATTTGGCAGTGTCGACATTGATATGTCCGGCGGCGGCTCTGACCGCGTTCAGCGGATCGCCGAATTCGGTCGAAACTCTTGCGTAATCGAGTCCCGGAGCCAGATTGTTGATAACGCGGACGATTTCGCCGGCTCTGGTGAAACCGGCTTTAACTTCGCCGCGGAAAACGGGAATGTTATTGATGCGTTGCTCAAGATGCGCAAACGAAAGATTGCCGTCGGGATTCGTATAGTCAGCCGTCACTTTCAAGGCATCTGCCTGAGTTTCGCTGATGCCGACCAGTGAATTGTTATCTTTGACAAATTCGCGCAGAACTTCCGAGCGTTTGCCGTTGTTTGCGCCCGTCAGGAAATTGCGACCCTTTGCGACATCGGGAGCAATAACTTCGGGGATGCGAATGTCATTGTTATATTCGACCTTCAAAGTCGGAACGCGTTGTTTCAACGCTTCTTCACCGCGGACGAAATCTTCGCGCGATGCGGCAACTGCCGATGCGTCTTTTCCGGCTTTTTCGCGGAATCTGACCAACGCGTCAGCTACTTCTTCACTTTTTTGTTCACGAATATCATAATTCGGTAAACCATTATCGTGGCTTTCAGTGCGCTGGATCAGACCTTTTCCTTTCGTACTGTTCGCCTCCGAACGGAATTGATACGGTAAAATCGCTAATACCGCAAACAATCCCAAAACAACTAAACTCAGCAGAAGACTTCTACGAGTCTCTGCTTTGTAATTTTTTTGCATTTATAAGCCCTCCTCAAAGCTAAAAACGGGAATAATTCGACTTCTTTTTAGAAGCAGTTTTAGATTTAATACCTTAAAAATAAGGACGGATAAAGGAGTTATCAATAACGAATCGTATCTGAATGAATTACCGCGAACCAATTTATGACTGTATATATTTTTCAAAGTTTACGATAAGCGTTTGGAAAATACCGTTCCCAACACCAGACGATTTCGCCAGTTCTGAATAAAATTATAAAAGAATGAACACTTTCTTTTAGCAAAAAAATGACCGAACGTCAATCAAAATTTTGCAGATAGGCTTAAAACTCTTACGAAAATGTGTAAATTTTGAAATGAGGCGATATTGTAAAGTGAATATCACCTCCGAAAATGCAGAACCGATTTTGCCGCTAACTGCTCGTATCGCTCACGACTTCGATCTCGCCGTGAGTTTTTCGGAGCATTTCGGCAAGCGACGCGCCGAGATTTTCGAGCAAGTTTTTCATTCTTTCGTCGGTCATCGCGTCGTCCGCGCCGTCAAACATTTTATTGACGAACGAAACCGCGATTTCCGAGGGAAGAACGTTGATGCCCAAGACGGAAAGAATCCCGCGCAGATGAACCAGACAGCGGATACCGCCGAAGCTTCCGGGGGAAGCGGTAATGATCGCCGCCACTTTTCCCCTGAAAACTTCGCCCATTTTAAATTTATCGCTCGGACGCGAAGCCCAGTCGAGCGCGTTTTTCAGTCCGCCGGGAAGCGAGCCGTTGTATTCGGGCGACGCGATCAGAAGCCCGTCGTGCGCGCTTAAAATCTCCTGAAAACGGAGCGCGTTTTCGTCGAAACCGTGTTGTTTGTGGTCGTCTTCATCGTAGATCGGCATCGGATAATCCTTTAGATCGAGGAAGGTTACTTCCGCGCCTTCACGTTTTGCGCCTTCGATCGCCGTTTTCAAAACGCGTTTGTTGTAGGAGTGTTCACGCAGGCTTCCCGCGAAAGCCAGAATCTTCGGTTTTTTTGCCATAATTTGAAATTTTCTTTACTGCAAGATTTAATTTTCAGTTCTAAAAGTTTGCCACGAACGAAACCGAACTTTCAATTTGCTTGCCTGAATAAATCGGAATGTGCAAAAATTTTAATACTGAAAAATGATAAAAACTTTCCAAAATATCACGCCGAAAATTCACGAAAGCGCGTTCATCGCTGAAAATGCGGTGATTATCGGCGATGTCGAGATCGGCGCACAGGCGAGCGTCTGGTATAACTGCGTTTTGCGCGGCGATGTCAATTACATTTGCATCGGCGCGCGTTCCAACATTCAGGACGGCACGATCATCCACGTTTCGCGCAATGATTTTCCGACCGTCGTCGAGGAAGAAGTGACGGTCGGGCACAGCGTCACGCTTCACGGCTGTTATATCGAAAAGGGAAGTTTGATCGGCATCGGCGCAACCGTTCTGGACGGTGCGCGGATCGGAAAATATTCGTTGATCGCGGCAGGAAGTCTGGTTACGCCGAACACCGTCATTCCCGAACGCTCGTTCGTACTCGGTTCGCCGGCGCGGGTGAAACGCGAATTGTCCGGCGAAGAGATCGAAAACCTGCAAAAATTCTGGCAAAACTACATTACTCTGACCGGAATGTATTAATACCTTCAAAGTCAGACAAACTTCAGTTTGTCTATCCGCATAACCATCGAAATCATTGAAAAATATAACTTCTTTTGGTCTTGGAAGTGAACAAACTGAAGTTTGTTCGACATTTCAACACAATTTTTCAAATTATTTTCAATCCGATATGAGCATCTGTCACGTGATATAAGCATCTGTCACGTTGCGGAAGGCATCTGTCGGACTGATATGACCATCTGTCACGTGATATGAGCATCTGTCAGACTGCGGAAGGCATCTGTCACGTGATATGAGCATCTGTCGGAGTGATAAGAGCATCTGTCACGTGTTTTCTGCATCTGTCATCCGATATGAGCATCTGTCAGGCGGCTAAACTCATTATTTCAATGATACGGGTTTCGGTTCATTTCCTTTTCGCGAATTATTCGTGTTTATTCGCGCGCAGAAATCTTAAATTCATCTCTGCGAATAGAAAATATCGCCGATTTGTTAACTATGGATGAATAAAAAATAAATTCGTGTAAAATTGATTTCAGCTAATAAAAATGGCGGTCTTGTTTGACTGCCTTTTTATTTTCGGATACTTTTATTGGACTTTAGCTATCTGAAATCTGACGGCTTCTTAACAACGAAATGGAAAAAATATTGATTACGGGCGACGATTTGACGGTTGAGCAAGTCGTGAAAATCGCGCTCGGGGAAAACGGCAAATACGCTCAGGTCGAACTCGGAAATCTCGACAAAGTTCAGAAAAGCGTCGATTATATCGACGGCAAAGTAAAAAATAAAGAGGTCATTTACGGGGTCACGACGGGCTTCGGACCGAACGCGGAAAAGATCATTCCGCCCGAACGCGCCAAACAATTGCAGGTCAACCTCCTGCGTTCGCATTCGTGCGGAGTCGGGAAAATGTTTCCGACATACATCGTCCGCGCGATTATGCTCATCCGTCTGAACACGCTTTTGAAAGGCTTTTCGGGCGTTCATAAAACAACCGTCCGCCAATTGCAGAATTTTCTCAATCACGAAATTCATCCGCTCATCCCCGAACAAGGCTCGGTCGGCGCAAGCGGCGATCTGTGCCCGCTTTCGCATATGGCTCTCGCACTGATCGGCGAAGGCTACGTCGAATTTCAGGGAACGGAATTTAAAACGAACGAAATGTTTTCGCTTCCCGGGATCAAGGAAAAGAAACTAAAACCCATCGAACTCAGTTACAAGGAAGGCATCGCGCTCAACAACGGCACGACCGTGATGGCGGCTTTGGGCGTTTTCGCGGTCTACGAATTCGAGCGTCTGTTAAAGCTTGCGACGCTGACATCTTCGCTGATGCTCGAAGCCTACTGTGCGCGAAAAACCGCTTTTGACGAAAAGATTCACGCCGTCCGCAATCACGCCGAACAATCGGAAGTCGCGCGTTGGATCAGATCGTTCACCGAAAATTCGACTTATATCGGGATCGAACCCGAAACTCTCGCGGGAAAATTCGACGCGCTTGCCAAACTCAAAGTAAAACCGCAGGACGCATATTCATTCCGCTGTATCCCGCAGGTTTTCGGCGCAAGCCTTCGCGCCCTGAATCACGCGAAGGAGATTTTTGCGGGCGAAATCAACGCCGTCGTCGATAATCCGATCATTTTTGTCGATGAGGACGAGATCATTTCGGGCGGAAATTTTCACGGTCAGCCGCTCGCGCTCGCGCTCGATTATCTCAAGCTGGCGATTGCCGAAGTCGGTAATATCGTCGAACGCCAGATCAATAAACTGGTCGATAAAGCGACGAACGATCTGCTCGAACCGTTTCTGGTTTACGACGATCAGCACATCAATTCGGGGTTGATGATTCCGCAATACGTCGCCGCGTCTTTGGTTTCGGAAAACAAAGTCCTCGTGCATCCCGCGTCCGCCGATTCGATCCCGACCTCCGCCAATACCGAAGACCACGTTTCGATGGGCACGATTGCAGGACGGCAAGCGGTCGAAATCTTAGGAAACGTCAAAAAAATCGTTACGATTGCGATCCTGACCGCGCATCACGCGGCGGAAATCCGTCAAAATCAGTTTATGAAATTCGGTGTCGAGGCAACCTTTGCGAAAGCGACGGGCGAGCTTTACGACGAGGTAAAATTTGCGATTCCCGCATTTAATTACGGAAATTTTCTCTACGAAGACCGCTTCATATTTGATGACATTCAGGATTTAGCCGATAATTACGATAATTTCGTTTCGATTGCGGAAAGTAATCTGAAAAAGTAAAAAGAAAAAGATTTGCCCACGAAATAAACGAAAGAAACGAAAATAAAACAAAAACTATATATTCTTTTTTCTTTTTTTCGTCCTTTTCATGTATTTCGTAGGCAGTAAATTAATTTATGAGCAACACACAACCGGCGCGGGGAATGCGCGATTTTTTACCGGCGGATATTCGCAAACGTGAATACGTCATCGGCGTTATCAAGGAAGTTTATCAGAAATACGGCTTTGAACCGCTCGAAACGCCGTCGGTCGAAAATCTCGAAACGCTGATGGGCAAATACGGCGAAGAAGGGAATCAGCTTATTTTCAAAATTCTCAAACGCGGCGAAAAGCTCGACGTTTCCGCAGGCGAAAAAGGTCTTTCCGATCTCGCGCTGCGTTACGATCTGACCGTTCCGCTCGCAAGAGTCGTCGCCAATTACAAGGACAAACTCCCGAAATTTTTCAAACGCTACCAAATCCAACCCGTCTGGCGCGCCGACCGTCCCGCACGCGGGCGTTTCCGCGAATTCTACCAATGCGACGTTGACGCAATCGGCTCAAAATCAATGATCGTCGAAGCCGAACTTTGCGCGGCTGTGAGCGAGATTTTACAGAGATTGGGATTTGAAGATTTTATAATTAACTTAAATCATAGAGAAATTTTGCGTGGAATGTTGGAAGTTTGTGGAGTTCAAGAGGAAAAATATTCAGATGCTCTCATCGCCCTTGATAAGCGCGACAAAATTGGTAATGAAGGCGTTTTACAAGAACTCGAAAATCGAAATGTTCTGACTAAAGAGAAGACAAAAGAACTTTTTATACAGTTTGCCAATTTAACAGAAATAGTAATTGATAAATATCTTGATTTTCCAGAAGCACAATTAAGAGGATTCAGCGCGGAAGAGTTAGAAGTCTTGAATACCGCCATTTTTACACACTTAACTGAGTTTATGGGAGAAAATAAGTCTGGACAAGAAGCACTCTTATCTCTAAAACAAATTTTAAGTTTAGTTAAAAATACACCAGCAGAAGGAAGAGTAGAAATTAATCCAAATCTAGCTCGCGGCTTATCATATTACACAGGCGCGATTTTTGAAATTAATGTTCCCGATTTGGCGGGAAGTCTCGGCGGCGGCGGGCGGTATGATGGGTTGATCGGGATGTTTGGGAAGGAACAGATTCCGGCTTGCGGTTTCAGTTTGGGTTTGGAACGCATTCTCGTCGTGATGGAAGAACGCGGAATGTTTGACGAATTGGTGAAGGCAGGTAAACTTTCGATCGATTCGGCTGATGTGATGATCGCTTGTTTTGACGAAAATCTGGTCGGCGAATCTTTAAAACTCGCTGCCGAACTGCGCGAAAAGAATCTGCGCGTTCTCGTTTATCCCGAAGCGAGCCAAAAGGCGAAACCGATGAAATATGCCGAACAGATCAAAGTCCCGTTCGTGTGTCTGTTAAAGCAAAACGAAAATTCCGAAGTTCAAATCTCGTTCAAAAATATGCAGACGGGCGAACAGGAATCCGTCGAAAGAGAATCGCTTGCGGAAAAGATTCTTTTTTGAATCGTTTTTACTAAAATCTATCTCATAAATGACTGAAGCGAGTTCAGAGTCCCGCCTTCAGGCGGCTTTTCGCT
>JAJQRF010000003.1:0-89543 GCA_021228405.1 Pyrinomonadaceae bacterium | reverse complement strand
GGTATTTGCCGCCTGAAGGCGGGACTCCGAACGTTAGGCTCCTTTCTGCTTAATGCGGAAAGCTGTAAAAAGGAGTAAAATAATCATAAAAACTAAACGGATTTTTATGATGCAAAACTCCCAAACAAACCTTTTCTGGTTTGAATTTGCAAAAATTCTCGTGCCGAGTCTGACAGCCTTGATCGTTCCGTTCGTAGCGGGTTGGCTGATCGCCCGGAAACTGGAAAATCACAAAAAAGAGATCGGCAAAGAGCTGGAAGATCATAAAAAAGAGATTTCAAAAGAGCTCGAAAGCTACAAGTTTCAGCTTCAAGCGCAAAACTACGAATTTCAAACGAAATTTTCGCTTTTTCACGAGCGCGAAGCCGAAGCCGTTCTCAATCTTTACCAATTAATCACTGAAATTCACTCAAAATTTGCGATGATGCGGACGTTTTTCCGCAACGCTCTGCTTTCGCCGCTCGAAGCCAGGTCGCGTTTGGCTTTAACGGGCAAAACGATTGCCGAACATTTTGCCGAAACCGAACAGAAATGCCAGGAATTTAATCAGAATTTTCACAAAAACCGCATTCTGCTCGATGAGGAAACCTGCGAAAAAAGCCTTGAGATCATCAATCTGCTCGTCAATTGTATGAATCGTTTCGAGAATTTGCTCAAAAACGATAGTCGAAATACCGACACTTTGCAGATCGAATCGTGGCTCGAAAATCTTTCAAACGTCGAAAAACTTCTCCGCACAAAATTTCGCGGCTTTCTTTCGGTTGAAAATCCGCGCCGTGAATTAAGGAAAGAAGATTAAGGATGTAAGTTTAGTGGGGAAATAAATTTACAGTCATTCTAAATTGAAAGTTCGTTTTTCGTCGCTGAAAGCGACTAATACTACAGCGTAGGGTGAAATGAGCGAATGCGAATGAAACCCTACGTTAGTAAACGAAAAAGATGCTCGCTGTAAGTGAGCAAAATTATTCGCTCAAATGTTCGACTCTTTCAGAGTCGGAAACCTTTCGGCAAACCTGCATAGGGTTGCGCTCGCATTGCTCGCTTAACCCTATGCTATATTATTTATCGCTTTCAGCGACAAAATCTAAACGGCAAATTTAGTAGGGAAGTATGCAAAATTCTCAAGAAATAAATTGGTTGGCAATTTTAGCTCCGAGCATCATCGTCGGTTTATCTGCAATTATCGTTCAGATTCTTTTAGCTTATTGGCTTTCAAGAAAGACGGCGGATTATCAGGAAAAAGTAAGTGAAAAACTTGAAACTTACAAAAAAGATTTGAGTAAGGAAATAGAAGATTACAAGAAGGAATTAAATAAAGAACTGGAAGGTTATAAGCTGCAAATTCAATCCGATTTTCAGACGAAATTTTATGAGTTTCAAACAAAATATTCATTACTACATCAACAAAAAGCAGAAGCAATCAAGCAAATTTATGGATTGTTGTCAGAAGTCGAAGGAATTTTGATATACGTTACGAATGATTTTCAAATTATGCCTGAAACGAAAGAAGAAAGAGAATCTTTCGTAAGGGATAATCTTAAACTTTTATTAGATAAGCAAGAGGTATTTCATTTAAATCTAATAAAGAATCGTATTTTTTTTGAAAAAAATATTTGTGAGAAGTTAGAATACATTGATGCGAGAGTTCGTGAAGCTAGTGGTTACTTTTATAATTCTGTAATGCTGGCAAATTTATCTGAAAATGAGCGACGCGATAGAAGGAAAAAAGCTAACAATCTGACAGTTTCCGAAATTCATTCGATCAGAAAAGATTTGGAAGAGATTTTTAGAGAATATATATTTGTAATGATTGATAATAAATAAACAATGAACGAACAAATTATTGAAAATTATCTGGCGGAAACGCTTGAAACGTTTCGGAATTATAAAAAACTGGCGGAACGCGCATTGGTGCAGGTTTCGGATGATGAATTTTTCGTTCTGATCGATGCCGAATCGAATTCGCTGGCGATGATCGCGAAACATATCGGCGGAAATCTGCGTTCGCGGTTTGCCGATTTTTTGGACAGTGACGGCGAAAAGGCTGACCGCGACCGCGATTCGGAGTTTGTCACGGAAACGGATACGCGCGAAAGCGTGATGACGGTTTGGGAAACCGGTTGGCAGACGCTTTTCGATACGTTGGAATCTCTGACGGTCGAAGATGTCGGCAAAACGGTCAAAATCCGCACTGAAGATTTTACCGTCACGAAAGCCTTGAGCCGTTCGCTTTCGCATATTTCCTATCACGTCGGGCAGATCGCCTTTCTCGCCAAACATCTGCGTGCGACCGAATGGAAAACCCTGAGCGTTCCGCGCGGGAAAACCAATGAATTTAACGAATATCTCGCCGAAAACAAAAACAAAGCGCATTACCTCGACGCATCGCAAACATTTGCCGAACAATCATCGAAAAAATCGGATTAGAAAAACGAAATTAACATCTTAAAGCCGCGCTTAGAGTCCCGCGTTTAGAGTCCCGCCTTCAGGCGGCTTTTCGTTCGGGTAAAGCCGCCTGAAGGCGGGACTTTAAACGCGGGACTTTGAACTTTTCGTATTGATTCTAAAAACACGCTGGTCGGAAATAAAATCGAACGTGTTGGAGAAAATATTGAGCGTATTGGAAACAATAATACGCGTGTCGGAGAAAATAATACGTGTGTTGGAGAAAATAATAGATGTGTTGAAGAAAAAAACAGATGTGTTGGAGAAAATAATACGTGTGTTGGAAAAAACAATAGACGTGTTGGAGAAAATAATGCGTGTGCCGGAGAAAAAGCAAAGACTGTTCAGGATGTCTTGAACAGTCTTTGCTTTTGGATTGAGTTTATTGAACTAGCGATCGATTCTGACGCGTTTGATAATCGTTGTAACTTTTCTGCCGTTCGGGAAATGTTTGATCTCGACGGTTTCGCGGAAAAGTTTTCTGCCCTGTTTGACGATGCGCGTTTGCATCTCTACTTTAACGCGGCGGTTGCCGTGCCAATTTCCGTTATTGTATTCCCAGTTATTTCGGTCATTTTCCCGGTTGTTGCGGTCATTGCCGTCACGAAAGACCGGCTGATTCTGATTGGGGCGATTGTTTTGTCGATCGTAAGTTTGCGCCGAAGCGAAAGTTCCCGTAAAAGCGATGGAAGCGGCAAGCATTGATAAACTGATTAATTTTTTCATAATTTTTTCTCCTTTTTTTAGCTCATACAAATTCGTATCGAATTTGTATGACACTCAGACGCAAGCCGTAAAAGGGAAGTTCATCGCAGATTTGTGAGTTCGGGTAAGTAAATGTAAGCGAGTGTAAACGTCTGAAATTAAACGGTAAAGTATAAGCCGGAAAGACATTTCCTTTAAAAATAAAAAAAGCGGGAGAGAAGAGTAGAATCCCGCTTTAAGTCATTCTTTCGGAGTCTAAGGAGTAAAGCCTTTCGTTAGCGAATCCGCACACGGCTGATAACTCTGGTCGTCACCCTGCCGTTCGGCTGATAACGCGTTTGAATCGTTTCGCGATAGGTTGCATAACCGCGTCGGACGATGCGCGTCCGGTTGACGATCCGCACTCCGCGCCGATTCCAACGGCGATTCTGAATTTGCGGCGATTCGTTAAGATTAACTGCCGTAGTGTTTGAAGCGGTTTCCGCCGCTCTGGTTTCGGACGGTGTGAAAACAACTGCCGAACCTAAAAGTAATGATAAAGCTAAGAATTTTTTCATGATAATTTCTCCCTCGTTCGTAAAATTAAAACGACAATCGAAGTAATTTCGTTGTCCGCAGGATATGACGCGCCGCATTCCGCGATAGTTGGCATAAATTGTGTAAAGTTATGTCAATCAATTTCGCCTGATCCGGTATAAAACACTGGCAAAATTGAAACTTTTCGGGTTGTTTGTGCTAATCTTTGAGGTGGTATTTTATGAAATCAATCTCCATTTTAGGTTCGACCGGCTCAATCGGTTGTAATACTTTGAGAACGGTCGAACATCTCGGGAATTTCCGCGTCGTCGCGCTCGGCGCAGGAAAAAATGTCGAAAAATTAGCCGGACAGGTCATTAAATTCAAGCCCGAACTGGTCGCTTGCGAAAATGCAGAATGCGCCGAAGAATTGCGCGAAAAGCTTTCAGATGCCGAATGCCGAATTCCGGAAATACTAGTTGGCGAAGAAGGTTTGGTAGCGGTCGCCACGCACGAAAAAGCCGAAACAGTCGTTTCCGCAACGGTCGGCGCAGTCGGTTTCGTGCCGACTCTTCGCGCCATCGAAGCCGGAAAACGGATTGCACTGGCAAATAAGGAAACGCTCGTGATGGCGGGCGAACTGATGACCAAAGCGGCGCGTGAAAACAATGCCGAGATTTTGCCCGTCGATTCGGAACACAACGCGCTTCATCAATGTCTGCGCGGCGAATCCGTTAAAGAAGTAAAAAGATTGATCCTGACCGCTTCGGGCGGACCTTTTCGGACGAAATCAAAATCCGAGATCGAAAACGCGTCCCGTGCCGAAGCTCTCAATCATCCGAACTGGAAAATGGGCGATAAGATCACGATAGATTCGGCGACATTGATGAACAAAGGCTTGGAAGTCATCGAAGCGAAATGGCTTTTCGGTTTTGAAGCGGACAAGATTTCCGTCATCGTTCACCCGCAATCGGTCGTTCATTCGATGATCGAAATGGTTGACGGTTCGATCATCGCACAGCTCGGCGTAACCGATATGAAACACGCGATCCAATACGCCCTGACCTATCCCGAACGCAAGGAAAATTGCCTCGACCCGCTCGATTTCACTAAGATTTCGCAACTGAATTTTGAATCGCCCGATTTTGAAAAGTTTCCGTGTTTGCGTCTGGCTTACGAAGCCCTGAAGATCGGCGGAACGATGCCCGCCGTTTTGAATGCCGCCAACGAAATCGCCGTCCAAGCCTTTTTAGATGAAAAGATTCGGCTTTCGGACATCCCACGCATCATCGAAAGCGTGATGAACGAACACGAAGCTGTTGCGGTGGCGAATCTCGAAGTTGTGCTGGAATGCGATTTGTGGGCGCGGGAGCGTGCCGCAACGAGTTTGGAGAAATCCGCAACGGCAAAATAACTGTTTAACTTAAAACGATTCTTTTTAGCGCAACTCGGGTTTTATTTGATAAACTCGCCGTATAGTTTTACACTTTTATTTGCAACTTGGGCTGGTGATTTTGTTTCTAAACCCAAGTTGACTTAAAGGAATCTACAAACAATGCCCGATATTTTATTAGTAATTTTAGCCGTCGTTTTCGTTCTCGGAGTTGCGATCAACATTCACGAGTTCGGACATTTCATCGTTGCAAAACTTTTCGGAATGCGCGTCGATGCCTATTCGTTTTTCGGCTTGGGACCGAGAATCGCGGGATTTAAGATCGGTCACACCGATTACCGCATCTCGGCGATTCCGCTCGGCGCATACGTCAAGCTTCACGGCGACGAAGCGACCGCGCCGCTCGAAGGCGGCGAATCCGAAGGCGAAAAAGTTCCCGAATCGGAACTTTACGAACTTCGTCCGCGTTGGCAGAAATTTCTCGTGATGGTCGGCGGACCGTTTATGAATATTTTGCTCGCGTTGGCGATTCCGTTTACGATTGCGATGACGAACGGAATTCCCTCGATGCCCGCGCCGATTGTCGGTGTCGTCAAATCGGGAAGCGCGGCGGAAGCGGCGGGAATTCAAAAAGGCGACCGGGTCGTTAATTTCGGCGGAATGGAAAACCCGACCTGGGAAAGAATTCGGATGGATTCGCTCGTTTCGCCCGAACAGGCGATTCCCGTGACGGTTGATCGCGGCGGTCAGAAAATTCAATTAACGGTCACGCCGAAAACGGTCGAAGAGCGCGGAAACAAGATCGGCGAAGTCGGTTTTCAGCCTGATATGGGTGTTGAGCCGATCAAAGTCGGCTCGATTTCAAAAGATTCTCCGGCGGCGGCTTCAGGTTTGGAGCTAGGTGATCGCGTAGTTGCTTTTAACGGAACGACCGTTCGCAACCGCGAGGAATTAACGTCGCAAATCCGTGAAAATAAAGATGCTCCGGCGAAACTGACAATCGAGCGAAACGGCGAAACCAAAGAGATTCAAACGAACGCGAAACTCGACGAAACGGATGGCGTTTATCGTATCGGAATCGGGTTCAGCACGGCTGAAATTACGACGCGTGAACCTGCTTCGATCGGGCAAGCCGCAAGTTTTGCATTGAACGCGAACTGGCAGGTTTTGCGCCTGACGGGAAAGGTTTTCGGACAATTATTTTCGGGACAGCGTTCGGTTAAAGATGCCGGATTAGCGGGACCCGTCGGCATCGTTCAGCAGATTTCGCAAGTCGTTAAATCGGATGGTTTCGCCGGACTGATTCCGATGCTGATGCTTATCAGTTTGAACCTCGGCGTATTCAATTTGTTGCCGATTCCGCTTCTCGACGGCGGTCAGATCATGGTTCTCGGAATCGAAAAGGTGATGTCCTGGTTCGGAAAAACGCTTTCGATGGCAGTCAGGGAAAAAATCCAACTGGCAGGTTTAGCCGTGATTATGCTGTTGATGATGTTTACATTATTCCTCGATATTTCGAGATTTTTTTAGTAGTTAAGAAATTTTTCAGATAGTTGCAGGAAGTTACGGAAAGTTTATGGAAGCCAGGCAGTTGTTTTTAACTATCTGCAACTTCCTGTAAACTATCTGAAACTCCTGCAACTTTTTTAGTTTATGAAAAGAGAATCAAAAGCAGTAATGGTGCGCGACATAAAGATCGGCGGCGGTGCGCCGGTCGTCGTTCAGTCGATGACCAAAACCGACACGACCGACGTGGACGGAACGATCAAACAGATCGAAGAAATGACGGCGGCGGGATGCGAGATCGTCCGCATTGCCGTGCCCGATAAGGACGCGGCGATTGCCTTGAAGGAAATCCGCAAACGCACGAACGTTCCGATCGTTGCGGACATTCATTTTCACTACAAGCTCGCGCTGATGGCACTCGAAGCGGGAATCGACAAACTGCGGCTCAACCCGGGAAATATCGGTTCGATCGACCGCATCCGTGAAGTCGTCCGCGCCGCCGAAGCGCAGAAAGTCCCGATCAGAATCGGTGTCAACGGCGGTTCGCTCGAAAAGGATTTACTCAAAAAATACGGCACGGCAACGCCCGAAGCAATTGTCGAATCGGGAATGCGTCACATTCGGATTCTGGAAGATTTGGGCTTTTCAAACACGATCATTTCGCTCAAAGCGTCGGACGTAAACCGAATGGTTGCGGCATATCGTTTGATGGCGGAAAAAGTCAATTATCCGTTTCATCTCGGCGTGACCGAAGCCGGAACCGCGTTCGGCGGCACGATCAAATCGGCGATCGGACTCGGCATTTTGTTGCACGAAGGCATCGGCGACACGATTCGCGTTTCTTTGGCGGCTGAACCGCACGAAGAAGTCCGCGTGGGTTGGGAAATTTTGAAATCTTTGGAACTCCGCAAACGCGGCGTGACGGTCGTGGCTTGCCCGACCTGCGGACGGCTCGATGTCGATAATTTCGTCGAGATCGTGACGGAAGTCGAACGCCGTTTGGCGCACGTCGAAGAACCGCTTCATCTTTCAATTATGGGCTGTGCCGTCAACGGTCCAGGCGAAGCGCACGATTCGCAATTGGGCGTAACCTTCGGCAGAAACGTCGGGATGATCTTCAAAAACGGCGTTCCGATGCGCAAGGTTTCGGGCGAAGATATTGTCGAAGAATTCGTTAAGGAAGTAGAAATTTTAAGGCAGGAAGGCGACAATGCGAAATCTCTTTTAGAAGAAAAGCCGCTCGTCCAGATCACTTAAACGAAAGAATTATTATTGAATCCGTCTGCGTGAGATGACATTTCACGCGGACGGATTTTTTTTAAGGATATAAGATCGAAAAAGGATAATAGGGAAGATTTCGCAAGACGGCAAAGCCGAGTGTCAGAAACAGAAAAGTCCAGACCAATGGCGGTTTCAGGTAATTTATCGAAAGTCCGCGCCCGCGCACGGCAACCAGAACCATCGAAAGAAAGAAATATCCCAAAATCAGAGAAAAAATCGGAATCATCGCGTTGTAATCGAGCGCAGTCAAAATGTCGCCATGAAAAAGCGCGTGAAATCCGCGCGTCAGACCGCATCCCGGACACGCGATTCCGGTCATCGAATAAAGCGGACAGACGGGGAGAAAATTGACGTTCGACGGGTTAAAATACCAAACTACGCCCGCCCCCGAAAAAACTGCCAAAGTTCCCAAGGCGGCTAAAATCCGTCCGGCATTGGAAGATTTAACTTCAGGTTTTTCCAAAATTTGTTCCATCTGCACTTAAAGCACTTTAAGGAGGTTTACCAACGATTTGATCTCGGTTTTTCCTTCTTCGGCAATATTATCGCTTTGAATCATAACCAGCAACTTGCCCATATTTTCCAGTTTTACGGGAGCAATGTCGCCCGGTGCGGTCGCAATAAGCTTGCTCAGATTCGATGCTTCGGCTTTCATTTTGTTTGCATCTGCGCTCTGTGCCGAGATTTTGCCGAGAGTTGCTCCGGCTTTAAACTTCCATAATTTATCCGGCTCGGTTTGCAGTCGTTTTTCCATCATCGCGGAAAGTTCCGCGCTGATTTTCGCACGTTCGGGCGAATATTGATCCGGCTCGACGAGTGCCGTTGAGGTTGCTGGCTCGGCTTTGAGGGTCATACCTGTTGCGGCAGATGCACGGTCGCTGTCCTTAGGGGCGAAGTCTTCCGATTTTTTTTGAGCCGATTTTGTTTGCAAACCCGTTTGTTTTTCCGATTTGACGGGCGCAGGATCGGGCTTTTTGTAAAACTCGAAAAGTTTTTCCTTTTCTTCCGTCCAGCCGGCAGGCAGATTATCGGAAATTTCAAAGATCGAAATATTGCCCGGAGCGACCTCGGCTTTTTCTAAAACGCCTAACGCAAAACCTATCTCGCTAAAGGTTTTCGGTCTGATTTGACCGACAAAGTTGAAGACGACGGTTCCCGAAACTTTAACGGGTTCACCGTCAAGAAAAGTCGGTGCGAATTTCGATTCGAGTGCCGCTTTTTCAGAGGCGGCGCGCAGTAAAGGATGTCCGCTGACGGCTTTTGCCGATACGACATTTCCTTTTTCATCGATTAAAATCTCGACCTTAACGGCTCCGCTTGCATTGACCGCTCTCGCCGCCGCCGGATATTGCGGCTTTACCAACGCATTCGCTTTTCCATTTAGAATCCCGCCTGTCAGCATTTTTGGCGTTTGGGCTGAAACATTATTTGAGCAGATAATTAAAAACACAAAAAGAACGGGTAAAAATTTCATTTTGCAACCTCTTTGTAAGAAATATATTGAAAATTATAGGCGGAATTTATTGAAAATAAAAGAATTTTTTTACTATGACGAAGCCATTTGCATAAACAGCGCGTCGGTCGCGATCTTTTTATTAAGATTGACGGCGAAAAGCTGACGCATTTCTTCGATTTCCGCGAGCCATTTGGCAAGCCGTTTAGCATCGGCTTTTTCGGCAAGCAATTTGATCTGCGTTTTGTAATCGCGGTTGACGATCGTAAATTCGTCCGCTTCCAGTTTGATCTTCCAGATGTCGTGAATCAGCGTTTGCAGAATGTCGAGCGAAAGTTCGTAGTTATCTTTATTTTTCGTGTCGGACAATTCTTCGGCGGTTTTTAATAAATATGCGCGGTTATTTTCGATCAGCAAACTCTGCAAAACCTTGAGCATCGCATCGCGCAGTTCGCGGAATTTTGCCAAATCGAGCGTCAGCGCGTGACCGATACTGCCGTTCGAGAGAAGCGAAAGAAGTTCGGCATCGTCGGGCGAAAATTTTTTGGTTTCGAGCAGATGATCTTCGATTTCCCGTGCCGCAACGGGCGCAAAACGAAGCGTCTGGCAACGTGAATGAATCGTTTGCAAAAGCGCGTCGGGACGCGAAGTTATTAAAAACAGATAAGTCGTCGGGGCGGGTTCTTCGAGCGTTTTTAAGAGTGCGTTTGAAGCCGCATCGTTCATTTTGTCGGCTTCGTCAATAATGAAAAAACGCCCTTTGGCTTCATATGGGCGAAAATTTGCTTCCTTTTCGAGATCGCGGATCGCGTCAACGAGAATGTTTTTGTTGTAGGCGATGACTTGCCCGATGTCGGGAAATTCGCTGAAGATCACTTTTTTATGATCGTCGCGGTCGTCGGATTTCGGAAAAGCGAATCTGTCGGCGCGTTTACAGGAATGGCATTTGTCGCAGGCTTCCGAGTTTTGCGGCTTTTGACAAATAAATGATTTGGCGAGTTCGAGCGCAAACTGCTTTTTTCCGATTCCTTCCTCGCCCGCAAAAAGAAACGAATGCGGAACCCGATCTTTATCGATCATCCGCCGCAGAACAGTTTTTATATGATCGTTTCCGATGAGTTTTGCGAACATCTTTTAATTATTGCCGGATTCCAGAAAATCCGAAATGATCGGCAGAATTTTTGCCTTTATTTCACCGACCGAAGCATCTCCGTCGATGACGATAAAACGTTCGGGTTCGCGTTCGGCAATGCCGAGATAAGCCGTGCGGACTCTTTCATAAAATTCGATCGTTTCCGAATCCATCCGATTTTTTTGAGTTTCTTCATCGGTTCGCGCATTGGTTCGCATAATCGCTTTTTCAACCGGAACATCAAAAAACAAAGTCAGATCGGGTTTTAAACCGTCGGTCGCGAGCTTGATGACGGCATTGACGGTTTCCTCGGAAAATCCGCGCCCCGCGCCCTGATAAGCAAAAGTCGCGTCGGCATAGCGGTCGGAAATCACGATCTTTCCTTCGGCAAGTGCAGGTTTTATCAGGAAATTAACGTGTTGGGCGCGGTCGGCGGCAAACAGCAGAAGCTCGGCAAGCGGCGCAACGTTTTCTTCGGTTTCCAAAAAAGCCGCGCGCAAACGCCGACCGAGCGGTGTTCCGCCCGGCTCCATCGTGGTTAAAACCTCAAATCCGCGAACGCGCAGTTCGCTGGCAAGCATTCTTAGCTGGGTAGATTTGCCGCTTCCGTCTATTCCTTCAAAACTTATAAATTTACCGCTCAAAATATTTTATTATTCAGATTTCTTTCTATCGGGCGAGATCGTCGAGATCGCATGCTTGAAAATCAAAACGTCTTGTCCGTGTGTGTCCAACAATACCGAGAATTTATCAAAACTCTTAATTTTCCCTGAGAGCGTCGAACCATTCATCAAATTTATCGCAACCAAAACTCTTTCGCGCCTTGCCGAATTTAAGAATGCGTCCTGGATGTTTTGGGCTGTAGTTCTATCCATATCTTTTTCCCTTTTATTTTCACAGACTTGGAACTGTATGAGAATTATAACAAATATTTCTTATCTAACAAGAAATATTTCACAAACGCTTATTCATCTATAATCCCGAGCAATGTTTTCAGAGTTTGCGCCTGATCTCCGAATCCGTCGAGCCAGAAAACTTGTTCCTGATGACGAAACCAGGACATCTGCCGTTTCGCATAATGACGAATATCGAGTTTGGTTTGTTCGACCGCACTTTCGAGAGAGCGTTCGCCGCGCAAATATTCGCAAACCCTTCTGTAACCGTGTGCGCCGAGCGCGTTGGTGTCATCTTTTACGCCCTGTGTGCGAAGATGTTTCACTTCTTCGACCAAACCTTGCATAAAATGCAGTTCGGCGCGTTCGTTGATCTTTCGGTAAAGAAGTTCACGCGGCGGATTGAGTGCAAAAATCCTGATTCTTTCGGCAAATTCGGGCGGTTCGGCACGGTTCGGCTGTAGGTCGGAAATCTTGTTGCCGGTCTGAAAATAAACTTCGAGAGCGCGTGAAACCCTGACGAAATCACGCGGAAACAATCGTTCGGCAGATTTCTTGTCGACCTTTTGTAAAATTTTGTAAAGATGCTCCGCGCCCTTCTTTTCTTTAAGGCTTTTCAGCCTTTCGCGCAATTTTTCATCGGTTTTCGGCGACTCGAAGAATGGATTTTTGAGCGTCCGCAGATAAAAACCCGTTCCGCCGACAAGAATCGGGATATTTCCGCGCGATTCGATCTCATAAATTTTTTCGGTCGCATCTTTTGCCCAATCCGCAGCGGTATAATTTACGTGCGGCGAAACGTAATCGATCAAATGATGCGGAACACCGCGTTTTTCCTGTTCGTCCGGTTTTGCGGTCGCGATCTCGATTCCCTGATAAATCTGCACCGAATCGCAATTGATTATCTCCGCATTGCCGAGATAAAGTGCGAGTGCCACGCCGATCCCGGTTTTACCCGAAGCCGTCGGTCCGACGATTGAATAGATTGGTTTTTTATCAGTCAAAGCTTTATATAAAAGTATATGCGATGATCGTGCAAACGACCGCCATTAATGAAAGCCCGAAAATAAAAAGCGCGTCGGCGATCTTTTCGAGTTTGTGTTTTTTCTTCAAATCTGCCGAGCGGAGCGAACTGTAAGCAAAAATGCACGAAGCGAGGAAAATAAGCGCGTCGATCGCTAAAACATTATCTCCGAAAGTGCTGAAGGATTTTAGTTCGCCGATGGCGCGAAAAATTCCGATAACCGTCAGGCAAACCCCGACCAAAGCCGCCGAAACGCTGAAAATATGGATCGAAATTTGAGTTTCGTTTGAATTATTGTCGTCGTTCATTTTCTTTAATACGAATCGTTTTGTTTTCCGGTTCGTTTCACATATCATCTAAAATTATCAATCGAAATCTTTCTTAAAATCAAAATGAAAAAACTATTAATCGGCTTCGTTCTGCTCGCTTTCCAATTAAATTTAATGGCGCAAAAATCGGAAAATTTCATTCAATACGTCAATCCTTTGATCGGAACGCAGAAAATGGGACACACATTTCCCGGCGCGACCGTGCCTTTCGGTTCGGTTCAGCTTTCGCCCGACACCGACCAACAGCCGCATAATATTTCGGGAAAATACAACAAAGACGCATACAAATACTGCGCAGGCTACAACTACGACGATTCGACGATCGTCGGATTTTCGCACACGCATTTTTCGGGAACCGGACATTCCGACCTCGGCGATTTTCTGATTATGCCGACGGTCGGCGAACTGAATCTCGAACCGGGCACAAAGGACGATCCGAAAAGCGGTTTTCGTTCAAAATTTTCGCATTCGACCGAAATTGCCGAGCCGAATTATTACAAAGTTTTGCTCGAAGACGACGAAATTTTAGCCGAAATGACGACGACAACGCGCGTCGGCGTTCATCAATATACTTTTCCCGAATCCGAAAATTCGCATATTATTCTCGATTTAATGCACGGAATTTATAATTACGACGACAAAAACGTCTGGACTTTTGTGCGCGTCGAAAACGATCACACGATTGTCGGCTATCGTCAAACAAACGGCTGGGCGCGCACCAGAACCGTTTATTTTGCGATGGAATTTTCCAAACCTTTCAAAAATTACGGTTTCAAAAATTACGAAAAACAAGATTACAAAGGCTTCTGGCGCAAGTTCGATCAAACGAAAAACTTTCCCGAAGCGGCAGGGAAACAAATCCGCGCATATTTCGATTTCACCACCAAAAAAGACGAGAAAATCCAGGTGAAATTCGCGCTTTCGCCCGTTTCGACCGAAGGCGCGCTTGCTAATTTACGAACCGAAACGCCCGACTGGAATTTTGAAAAGATCAAAAAACAAGGTCAGGACGAATGGAACAGAGAACTCGGAAAAATTGCCGTAACCGCCGAAAATAAAGGCGATCTGGTAAATTTTTACACCGCGCTTTATCACACTTTTTTGTCGCCGACCGTTTATATGGACGCGGACGGGAAATATAAAGGTTTGGATCAAAACGTCCACACGGCGAAAAATTTTACGAACTACACGACCTTTTCGCTTTGGGACACATACCGCGCACTTCATCCGTTTTTCAACATCGTTCAGCCGAAACGCAACCGCGAAATGGTCAATTCGATGCTCGCGCACTACGACCAGAGTGTGCATAAAATGCTGCCCGTTTGGTCGCATTACGCGAATGAAAATTGGTGTATGATCGGCTATCATTCGGTTTCCGTGATTTCGGATGCGATTGTAAAAGGGAATATCGAAGGCGTTGACGCAAACAAAGCACTCGACGCGATGGCAAACACGGCGCGGACGAAATATTACGACGGACTCGAATTTTATATGAAGCTCGGCTACGTTCCCGAAGACAAAAATTCGTCATCGGTTTCCAAAACGCTCGAATACGCTTACGACGATTGGGCGATCGCGCAGGCGGCGCAAAAGTTGAACCGGAAAGAGATTTACGACGAATTTTCAAAGCGTTCGGAAAATTGGCGAAACGTTTACGATTCGTCGGTCGGCTTTATGCGCCCGAAAATGTCGGACGGAAAATTCCGTGAAAAATTCGACGCACTGCAAACGCACGATCAAGGTTTTATCGAAGGAAACGCTTGGAATTACAGTCTTTACGTTCCGCATAATCCCGATGCGATGATCGAAAAAATGGGCGGAAAAGTAAAATTTGAAAAATATATGGACGAGCTTTTCACGATGAATCTGCCCGACGAATTTTTCGCCGAAACCGAAGACATCACGCGCGAAGGCATTATCGGCGGCTACGTTCACGGCAACGAACCCGCGCATCACGCCGCGTATCTCTACAACTGGACAAACGCGCCGCACAAAACGCAGGAACGCGTGCGGATGATTCTCAAACATCAATACAAACCGACACCCGACGGGCTTGGCGGCAATGACGATTGCGGTCAGATGTCGGCTTGGTTTTTGTTTTCAACGCTCGGTTTTTATCCCGTTGCGCCTGGGAACGATCAATATTCTTTGGGAAGTCCGGCGATCAAAACGGCAATTTTGAAGCTCGAAAACGGCAAGACTCTTTCAATCGAAGCGCAAAATCAATCGGACAAAAACGTTTATGTGAGCAAGGTTTTATTGAACGGAAAGGCGATCGATCGCCGATACATCACGCATTCCGAAATTATGAACGGTGGAAAATTGGTGTTTGAAATGAGAGATAAGCCAAAACTTTAACGGAAAATAAACTTAAGATATTAAAAAATCACTACCCGAACAGGTGGTGATTTTTTTATTTTTTCGCATTAATCTTGTTTCTGTTATCCAACAAACCCATTTTTATTTCGGAAAAACAGGAAAGATTATGAGCATTCAAAACATCAATGCGTCGGACAGAATTTCATACAATCGGCTTTACGACGGCGACACTTTGATCTTGCGGACGTTGAACAGCACTTATCAATTTACGTTGACCGACATTTCGGCAAAAAGAGGAATTTTGAGCGGCGGCGCGATTCGCGGAATGGCGGTCACGGCAATTCTTTTGAATCACTTCGAGCTTTTTACGGGCGCGCAGATTCGGTTTCAGATTCCGTCGTCGGGCGATTGCATTTCTATGACGACATCAGAGGTCAAATCCCTGCAACTGATCGAAGGGACGGAAAACGTTTCGCTCGATTTCTACCCGACTATTCAAGTCACTCATCAAACGGCGGGTTTCTTATATTGAAAAACTATTTTACGGAAACCAAGCGAGCCAGCGCGATCAGTAAAATCAGGCTGAAAACGATAAATGCGCCGATTAACTGATTGCGCGAAAATTTCATTGCGGAACTTTTTCCAGCGATTTACCGACAAATTCGGCGATGCCCGTCAGAAGCATCTGCACGGCAACCGTAATCAACAGCATTCCCATCAGTCTTTCGATCGCGATCAAACCTTTTTCACCTAAAAAGCGGGCAAAATAGCTTGAAAAATAGATAATTACCGCCGATGCGAACCAGGCGATAAAGACGGCTAAAAGCCAATCGAGCCAGCGTTCGGGTTCGCGGCTCATCATCAGAAGCGCGGTCGCCATTGCCGATGGTCCCGCGACATACGGAATCGCCAGCGGCACGATAAAAGGTTCGCCTTCGACATCCTGCTGTAAGCCCGAATTATGCGACGGAAAGATCATTTTGATCGCAATTATCAGCAAAATAATGCCGCCCGCCGTTGTCAGAGCCGTTTCGCTCAGATGCAGTAATTGAAGCAGATATTGACCGAGAAAAAGAAATCCGACCAACACGAAAAGCGCGATCATCAGCTCGCGCACGACAACCTTTCGCTGGCGCGAATTTTCGACCTTTTTCAGCGTCGTCATAAACATCGGAATATTTCCGAGCGGATCGATCACGAGAAAAAGCAGTAATGCGGCGGAAAGTGTTGTCATAAAATGCGTTTCACAAAAAACATCATAACGGCAAAACCCGCACACGACAAATTATTTTTTTTTCGCGTTACGTTTTGCGTTTATAAATCACACATTACTGAAGCACGGAAATTTGTGCAATTTTACGAAATGGAGAAAAAAATATGAGTTACACATTAGATCAGGCGGCGAGCTTGGAAAGAATCAAATTTCCCGAATTCGTCGCGCAGTTATTAAACGGAACGTTCGATGCCGTGATTGCGGCACAAATCAAACAAATGGAGGCGTATTCTCAATTTACCAAGGATGTTTCCAAAACCCTGACCGAATATATCAACGACACGAAAAGCGAGATAAGTTTGGAAGAAATTCAGGATTTCCTCGGAACGATTCTTCTCAAAGGCGGAAATTCGGCTCTGACTTTACTGCCGAAAAGCAACAATATCGAAAAAACGGACCTGATAGTTTTTGACGCTAACAATCAGGCATCCGACATACAAACATTGAACACGGCACTGGGGCTGAATGCCGGAACGATCAATACTAACTCCAACATCGGGAGTTTGCTTGATGCCATCGCACAGAAAATCGCTTCAAATAAGTATTCGATTCTCAAAGAAATGGTAAATATGGGATTTTCCAAATTGCAGTTCAGTAAGATTCTGGTCGAATCAAATCTGATGTTTTCGACCTGGGAAAGCGAATACCGGCATCAGGTTTCGCAAGATACGAGCGATAGAAATTTCGGGGCAAATCTGAACGCTTCTTTCGGCAGAAAGAGAGTTCTGTCCGGCTTGAGAAACAGTCTCGGGATTGCCGCCAACCTTAATTACAGTCAGGTTAAGGTCAGCACGAACACGTCTTCAACCGGTCAGTCAACATCAACGAACATTAACATCAGCGGAAAGGTCAGCATCGAAGCCATTATTGTAAAATAGGCGGGAATCGACGGAAAAAGAGGGCGAATATGGAAGAGATAAATCTTGAATTGTCGGCATTTTCGGCGAAACTGATCGAGGAAGTTTATGATTCGGTCGTCATTTCGCAAAGCAATCAGCTAAAGAAACATCAGGAAATAAAAGAATGTCTTTTAATGACGGCTGAAGAATTCAGCGCGGAGTTTGTTGATGAATTTGAAATTGAAGATGAGATAAGAAATCTTTTTAATTCCGATTCGCCCATTGAAAAAATAAACATTAATACCGAACGGCTGAACAGGATCGGGAAAAAATTGGGAATCGGGATAAGCCGGGATAAATTCAGGGGCGGCAGGATTTCTCCCGCGATCATTGCAGAAATAAGAAAAAAGATAAGGCTTAAAATTGCCAAAATGAAATGGAACAATTTATCGGGAATGGTTGAAAAAGGGCTTCCGAAAGTTACTCCGGTTAGCGGAAGAATCTCGGCAAAAGTAATGTTTCGGGTTGCCGAAAACAATCTTCCCGAACGAGTTGAAAAGCCGAATTTCCCAAACACTAAACCCGTCCCGAACGAAATAAGGAATCAGATCAAAAAGAGCTTTGCGAAGGAAATCTATAAACGCAATTCATCCGAGGTAAAGATGTTCGTAAATCAGGCTAAAATCATCAAATCAACGACGGAAGGTGATATTTCGGGCGAGATCGTTTTGGATTTTTCAATAACCAACTGATAGAAAAATAACACTGAGTTCAATTTAACAAAAAGCATTTCGGTGTCGGCGGGAAATAAAAGACGATAGATTTAATTCCCGCCGATGGAATGTTTTAGTGCTTAGTTTGCCAGCGGCAGAGCGAGCAGATGACCTTGATAAACGAAATAGATTTTGGCTTCCTTTTCGTCAACCCAAATATCCATACTATTTAAGCTGATGTCGGGAATCTGTTTTACTGCCTGAAACGCAAAAGTTTTTTCGTTGTATCTGCCGATTTCGGTCATTTTCGTTTGCGAATTGTAGATCGCCGCCCAAAATTCATTTGCATTTGCCGTCGGCTGAAGCGGTCGATAGGTCAATTGCCTGAGCGGTCTGAATTCGCCTTTGACTAACTGCGCCGTGCCAGTATTCGCGTCCAGCAGATAAAATTCGGGCGTTTTCGGACTCGGATTCGGTTTTTGCTTTTCTCTCACCGAAAGCCTCGGAACTGCTTCGACCGTATTGATTTCTTCGTCGCTTTCATCGTCGTCGCGGTTTTCAAAAGCAAAACGATAACGTTTATAAACTCCTTTTGTGCGGTAAAGCAGAACTTTGTTTTGCGAACCGACAAATGCAAGCGGATAAAACGCATCGGCAGGCGAAACCGCCACCGGAAACTCCCTGCCCGTTTGCAGATCGATGCGGACGATATTAACCGGATCGTTCCATTCTTCCCCGCCTTTCGAGGCGATCGCCCATCTGCCGTCGGCGGTGACGATCGGGGACATATATTTGCCGTCCTTTATTTTGACGGGCGTTTGACCGGGCACGATGCGGTATAAACCGCCGTCGTAAAAATTGCCCGCGTGGATTTCGCCGTTTTTCGTGCGCACCTGCCAGGCGCGCGCCGAAGTTGCGATCTCGGGAAACTCGCCCGCTTGCGTTTCATCGCGTAAAAACTGTGCTTCGTCGGGCTGTGAAACGATCCGACCGGGCTTGCCGTTCTCTAACTTGCGCCACGCGAAATGCGCGAAAGCTATTTCCTGTCGGCGTTTTTCCAGCAATTGATAGTTCTGAGCATTTTCGTCCGCCGGCAGTTCCGATTTGAGTTGTGCGACGATGGATTTTTCGATCTCTTCGCCGCGGGCTTTGTCCTCGACCAGAAAACGCAGATCGTCGTCCCTTTTCCAGACCGAATAAACAGGGAATTGATCGTTTGCCAGTAAAACTTCCAAACCTTTGATCTTATCAGCCAGCAGATAACGAAGTTTCAAATCGCTTTTTTTGAAGGCTTCAAATTTTTCCAACAGTTTTTTGAAAGCCGCAGGTGCGGTGTAGGTCGAACCGACAAAGATGCGCCGCCCGCCGTTTTTGCCGAACATAACAAATTCGCTCGCCACACAGTCTTCGCACGAACCATTTGAACTCGACAGACCGTCAATATTGTTTTCGATCAGAAACCTGTAAAAATCTTCGTATTCCTTCGATGTCAGAACGCGTTCGCGGTAACGCGCCGCATCTTCGTAGAAACTGTAAACGATACGGTCTTTATAAACCCGGATGATTTGCTGTCCGGTCGCGGCTTCGGGCAAAACGCCGAAAACCGCCGTCAGGTTTACATCTTCTCTGATCTCTTTCTGCAGCTTTTGTTCGGACTTGTTGAAAGCGGGAGAATCCGGCGACCAAAAACCGATGCCGTTGACGCTTTCAAAAAGCAAGCTGAGAGTTTCCCCATTATAGGAAACCTGATTTCCCGTAAAAAATGCCTGGCGCGCGCCGAGCAGCGAGGCTTGATTCGGACGATTGGCAAGCACCAGATTGCGCGCCGCCGCGCTGTCCTGCGATTCGAGATAGCGTTCAGCGGCAAGCACGAGCAGTTTATCGTCCGATTTCAGAAAACCGCTGACCTCATTGAGCGGAAGTCTGGCGCGAAGCAGGCGGGCACAACCGAAAAGCGCGATCTGCGCGTTTCGGTCGGTTTGTCCGAGAATGCTCAGATAATTGATCTCTTCTTCGGCAAGACACGCTCCGACGGCACGGGCAAGCCCGCTTGCGCCGTGCAGTCCCGAAATTTCGAGCGGAACCTGTTCGCGCAAACTCTTCCGTTTCGACAATACACTGACGATCAGATCGAGATTCGCTTCGCCCGTTTTGATCTGCCGGAGCATTTCGATATAAATGGCGCGACCTTGCCATTTCTGCATAATTTCGGCAAGCGATTTGGCGACCGCAGGTTTCGTTCGGCGCAGAATTCTGAGCCGCTCGACGGCGCGTAAAACCAAGCCTTCGCCCGGTTCGTTCAGCCCGGAAACCATTAACCCGACACTGATCTGCATCGGAAGCGGTCGATACCTGACTTCTTCGTCTGATACGTAAACATATTGAGATGAAACTCTCTCAAGTCCTTCTTCGGTCGAGATCAACTCGGCATACGCTTCGAGCGCGCTCATCAATTCATCGTCCGAAAAACCGCCGCAAGCGATCAGGGCATTGATGAAAACATTGCGCGATTCGACATCTTTGCTTTCGGTCAGCGCGAGGCGAAGCGGCGGAATCGCCCTTGTGTCCTTATATTTTGTCAAAGCCCGCGCCGCATTCGTGCGTTGATCTTCTTCGTTCGTCAGGACGGCGATCAAACCCGGGATACTTTCCGGCAGATCGATCTCGCCGAGGGCGTTGATATATCGTTGTCTTTCGCCGTTGTTTGAAGATTTTGCCCAATTCGGATTGGTCAGCCAGGGCAAAAGCGCGCGGGCGATCTCTTTCTCATTGGAAAACTGATTCATCAGGTTGCGGACGGCGGCGGAACGCACGGACAATTTATCGCTTTTCACCGCTTCAAGCATTTTTTCGATCCATTTGTCGGGCGGTTCGGCGGAGATGAGCGTCGTCAAACCCGTGTTGCCGTTGTCCTGAATCTTCAGCAGGGTTTCGTCTTCGAGCAGGGAAAGATACCATTCGTCGCGACCTTCCCACGTGCCGCCCGCAACCAGCGCATCCATTGCCAGATCGCGTTTGCGCCAGTGTGCTTCCTTGTCCTCGACGATTTCCTGCAAATCGCGGCGGTATTTGTCGATGTCGCTCGTGTCTTTTTCGTCGAGCGCGTGCTGATACAAAACCCATTTCGCCATAATCTGCGAAAAAGGATTACTCGAATCGGTTTCGAGCCGCGAAATCAGCGGGCTTGCGGAATCCCAATCGACGCGTGCCAGCGACCTCAGCGTCGCCTGGTCTTCGTTTGAAATATATTCGTTCGTATCCTTGACCTTTTGCGCGTCGCGGAGCAGTTCGTCGAGGTAAAAAGTGCTGTTGTCCTTGAGCCATTGGCGGATTTGCGAAAATTCATAAGCTTCATAATTCGACGATTCCTTATCGTTCATCAGCTTGTCGTAGATCGCCTTTACTCTTTCGGCAACTTCGCGTTTCGGCGGGAACGATGAGAGAAACTTCATCAATTCTTCGGGATTTTCCTCGCAGTAATCAAGGAGTCTGGCGATCGTTTTTTCGGATGCCGTCGGGTTGAAATTGAGCGAATAGGGACTGCCCGTCTGACTCGCCCAGTAATCGGTCAAATCCTCGATCGGCGCATCGTCGGGCGGGACATTTTTATAGCTCAGAAAATCCGCCGGACGGTCTTTTTTCGGTGCGCTCTCATCCTCCTGACCCGGCGGCGCGGGCGCGGGCAGATCGATCATTTGCTGAAGCAGGTCGGCGGTTTTGGCGGTTTGAGAAAAAAACGGCACGAAAGCCAGTAAAAGCAAAACCGAAGCGAGAAAAAAACGACGCATTTGATAAAAACTCCTCGAAATATGAACTGAACGAATTATAAACCTTTACCTGCGTAAATCAAGAAAAATTAATTACTCGTGCAGAATAAAAAATAAAAAACCGACCTTGCCGCGGATTTGCATATCACCAATTTCGCCCGAAGAAATCCGTCAATAATGATCGCGCATCACATTCCCGACGAAGCGGGATCGTTATAAGATTTAGACATCTTTCATTTAAAAAAGTTCCGAAATTATTTCTCGACGCATTTTGGAAATGGATCTGACAATTTTACATCTTGCGGCATTTCCGCCTCTCCTTATTACTTCGATCCGAGCGGATTTGATCGTATTTGAATGTCCTTATTTTCAAAAATTTCTATTGATTAAACGAACGGATGTGAGCACAGAACAACCGCTTCGTTGTCAATAAACGAAAGCGGTAAAACCGCGCCAGCCCGCAGATCGCATCGAATATCGCAAATTTTGCCGCTTGTTCAACCCTAAAAATTATTCGCTCAAAATTTCTTTCTTGACTTTAAAAATATAAATGTTTTATATTTTGAACATCGTTTTTAATATAAATCATTATTTTTTGAGGTGATCCCCTATGTCCGAAACTATTGGAAACGAAACTCCCGTTTCCCCAATTATCCGCAGAGTGCCGCAATTCGACGCATAGTTTTCACCGACATATTTCCGACAGGCTATTTTATAAACCAAATAAACTAAGGAGAATATATTTTATGAATGAAGCAGGTCATGCCAAAAATGTTGCAAACTATGCGAGTTACGTTTCGATTATTCCGACTTACGGGACGGTTTATAAACCTTCTCAGGCGATGATCGAACATACCGCCTTAGCCGCAAAACTTCCTGTTTTTGAAACCGCCAAGAATTCGGTCATTCCGAAGGCTTCGGCGGAAACACTTGCCATCAATGCGCGTCAGGCAGTTTTCGATCCGCTCAAAACGCTGGTCACACGTATCGTCAGTGCCGCCGAGGTCAGCGTCAACGACGCGCTTTTTGCCGGCGACATCCGCACCGTTGCACGTAAATTACAGGGCAGACGCGCAAGCGGAAAAGCAGTTGACGATCCTTTGACTCCTGACATCGACGAATCGGAACAAAGTATTTCGGCTTCGCAAATGAGTTTTGACAACCGCATCGAGCATTTCGAGGAACTCATCGGTCTGCTTACGGCAAGCGGTTCATACAATGTGAACGAAGACGACTTGAAAATCTCCGCGCTCGAAGCCTTGCTCGCCGATATGAAAGCGAAAAACACCGCCGCTGTCAACGCGATAAACGAAGCCCGCGCCGCCCGCATCGCCCGCGACCAAATACTTTACAACGACACCGACGGCATCATCGCCCTGACCACACTCGTCAAAAAATACGTCAAATCCCTCTTCGGCGCACAAAGCCCGCAGTATAAACAACTCGTGGCAATAAAATTCAAAAAGCCGTAGAAAAGGGAATAGAAAATGCGTCAATGTTATAAATATTGGCGCATTTAATGAGTCGGTAAAAACGATGAATATATAATTGCAATCGTAGAAATAAAAGTCGCCAACGGCAACGGCTATAATTGCAATCGTAGGTATAAAAGTCGCCAACGGCGACAAATGTTAAAGCCCGGCGAGCATCGCCGGAAAAAGTCGCCAACGGCGACAAATGTTAAAGCCCAGCGAGCATCGCTGGGAAAATCGAATCAATTTATCGCTCGCTGTAGGCGAGCAACATATTAACGCAAATGTTCGTCGCCTCCAGCGACGGAAACGTAAAAACGCAAACTACCCAACGATTCTCGTTGGGCTTTAACATTCGTCGCCGTTGGCGACATAAAAATTCATCGCCGTTGGTGACATAAAAATTCATCGCTGTTGGCGACATAAAAATTCGTCGTCGTGGGCGATAATTATTATTCGTATAAAATCACAAATCGTCATTGCCGAAATTCTGCAATATTCAAATAAACAATGCCGCATTCATTATTTAAAGTTTTGATTCATATCGTCTTTTCGACTAAAAATCGCGCCGATTTGATAACTTCCGATATTGAAGATTCTTTATACGCATACATCGGCGGCATCATTAAAAACAACAATTCAAAATTGATCGCGGCAGGCGGAACGGCAAATCATATCCATTTACTCGTTTCTATCGGAAAGAAAACAGACGTTCCCGATCTGATTGGCGACATAAAACGCGATAGTTCGAGTTGGGTAAAAAAGCAAGATACAAAATTTGCAAATTTTTATTGGCAAAAAGGCTACGGCGCATTTTCCATCGGACAATCACAAGTTTTGATGGTGGTCAATTACATCAAAAAACAGAAAGAACACCATCACAAACAAAGTTTTGAAGAAGAATTTAGGGCATTATTGAAAAAATACGAACTCGAATATGATGAAAAATATGTCTGGGATTAATTGATTTGTAAGATAATTGCAGTTTAATTGCAAGCAATTCCAATCGCCGAATGCGGTAAATAAAACCGCCAAAGACAATAAATGAGATCGCCAAAGATAATGAATGAAATCGTCAAAACCAATAAATAAGATTGCCAAAGACAATGAATGAAATCACCAAAACCAATAAATAAGATCGCCAAAGGCGATAAATGGCAAAATCGCCAAAGGTGATAAATGGCAAAATTGCCAAAGGCGATAAATAATAAAGCCCAGCGATCATCGCTGGGTTAGATTCCAAAATATCGACCGCTCGCTGGAGGCGAGCAATAATTTACCGATAAATAGCGACCACTAAAATTGATATAAATTTCCCGACGCACATCGCCGGGTTAGAATCCGAAAAATTGATCGCTCGCTGAAGGCGAGCAATAATTTACCGTTAAATATTCGTCGCCGTCAGCGACGGATGAAATCAACATGAGTTTCCCGGCGATACTCGCCGGGCTTTAGCATTGGTCATCTTCGATGACATTTATTGATTTTCTTCAACAAAATAATGATAAACGTAACCGCGATAAAATTATCCGAATCTTTCGACGCATATAAAAATACCGACGGCGAAAAAGCCGAATTTTTAGAGCCTGTTTCCAAAATCAATATTTTTGTCGGCTCAAACAATTCTGGCAAAAGTAGATTTATGCGGAATATAGCAAAACAGACAAATCAAATAGTTAAAACTGATGTAGTTCAAGAAGCAAAAGATAGAATTGAAATAATAAAGAAAAACATTGATCGAGTATTTGGCGATGCTCAAAGTTTTGATGGGACTATAATTAAAAGTGAACTCGAAAGAACAGTTAATAATTTTTCTGGCGAAACGCAAATTGGAACAGATATAGTCAGCCAATTAAGGTCATTTTTCCTTAATTGGTTAGGAATTCAAGAGATTTCTTCAAAGCAGAATAGAATTGGTAATTACCACACCATTTCATTTAATGATCGAGTCGAAATAAAAAACGTACTTGATAGAGAATGCAGAAAAGCAATTGAAATTTTAGATGAAGTGGCAAGGGAATTTAATGAATTTAAATTTAATGCCGTTTATATTCCAATATTAAGGAGTTTGCGGCATTTAGAACCTTCGCATACAGATTTTTATTTACAGAAAACAGTTCAAAATTATTTTGAACCTACAACAACTGCTACGCCTGAGATATTTACAGGACTAACTTTATATCAAAGAATTACGGATTTATTATTGGGAAATAATTCTGACAGAAAATTGATTTCCAAATATCAGGAATTCATTTCTGAAAAATTGTTTGAAGGGAAATCGGTTGCGCTGATACCGAATCAGAAAGAAAAAGTTGTCATTGTAAAAATAGGCAATGAACAGGAACGACCGATTTATGATTTGGGTGACGGCATTCAATCGGCGATTATTTTGTCATTTTTGCCGTTTGTGATGCAGGAGCAGACTTTCTTTTTTATCGAAGAACCCGAAATGTTTTTGCATCCGGGATTACAGCGCAAACTTTTGAATTTTTATGCTTCGCTCGAACGTCATACATTTTTTATGACGACTCATTCCAATCATTTTCTCGATATTACGATCGATATAAAAGACGTTTCGATCTTTACTTTTAGAAAACTTTTGGGCGAAACGGAAGAAGACGAATTAACGCCCGATTTTTCTATTGAAGCGGTAGATTCGGGATGCGAAAGTTCTTTGGAACTTTTAGGCGTTCGTAATTCTTCCGTGTTTTTGGTCAATGCGACGATTTGGGTTGAAGGCATTACAGACCGTTGGTATCTGCGTAAAATGCTTGATTCTTATATGGCTTATCTGTCCGAACAAGACGAATTGAAAATGAATTTAGAAGAAGATACGCATTATTCGTTCGTCGAATACGGCGGCGCGAATATTACGCATTGGTCGTTTTTAGATTACGAAAAAAAGCCGATCGAGGTTAAGCGGCTTTGTGCGAAAGCGATTGTAATTATTGATGAAGACGGTAAAAAAAAGGAACAGCGGAAAGAAGATTTGGAAAAATTTTTAGGCGACAGATTAATTATTTTACCGTGTCGGGAAGTTGAAAATTTATTGCCTTATCAAGTCATCAAAGAAGTTGTTGAAGAGTATGAAAAAGACGATGAATTAAATATCAAAGATTACGCTTACGAAAAATATAAAAGCGAGAGTTTAGGAAAATTTATTGAGGATACGATGCTCAAAAAAAATCCGAAACGCAAAGGCGGTTATAAAGCGGATTCAGGCACGATCAAAACCAAAGTCGATTTTTGTGAAAAGGCATTGCCGAAAATCAAATATGAACATTTACCGGAAACCACAAAGGAAGTCGTCAAAAAAATCTATGAGTTTATTTGTTCAAGAAATTCATAAATCTCAAACAAAAGCTGTTTGCTTAAACTTGGAATAACCTTCCGCCGACATGGAATAGGTTTCCGCCATGTTGGAACGAGGCTCCGCCGAGTTGGAATAACCTTCCGCCGGGCTGGAATGACCTTCCGCCGAGTTGGAATAAGGCTCCGCCGACCTGAAATGAGCTTCCGCCACATTGGAATAGGCTTCCGCCGAGTTGGAACGGGTTTCCGCCGAATGAAAAAGCCTTGCGAATGAATCCGCAAGGCTTTCGGTTTTGTTGGTTAAAAGATGAAACTTATGCGTTGGCTTCGGTTTTGTCTTTCTTTTCGCGTTTGATGCCGCCGATCTGGACGAGGTTTTCGCCTTTGATGTTGTTCTTTTCGAGAACCATCTGCTGATAAAGCTTGCGCATCATCTGCATTTCTTCGGCGGCGGTCTTCGGACCTTCCATATCGGGCTTGTTCGGACGTTGCAGGTCGATCTCGTTCAAGACCAAACCGTGCGATTTGTCCGCCATCGGGACTTCTTTACCGCGTGCGAAGATTTCGTGACGACCGTGATCTTTATACCACTGGGCAACCGTCGCGTTTTGGTGCATATGCTCGATGATGTTTCTCCATCCGATGCCTGTGTTATAAGCACAGAACGAAATTTCGCCTTCCTGCGTGCCGTAGGGAATGATGCACATTTCCGTGCGGCGGAAGTCGTAGTTGAACAAATCCTGGAACCACATTCCCGCGATGAACAGGAAGTTCCAGGGGTCTTGACGGCGTTTTTCGATGTCTTCCATCGTGCGGTCGCCCGAAACCTTTCCGTAGTTTTTGCCCGACAAACCGAATGATTTATCGAATTTCTTCAAAATTCCGCCCAACGTTAAGCTGTCAGGCGAGCCATACGGGTTGTAATTTTTCAACAACGCCAAGCCCATCATAATGTTCGAGAACCATTTGCCGCGATTCGTGTCGGTGATGTGCTGCATATCCGTGACCAAACCCTGAATGTTCAGGAATTGCGGAACGGGAGCCATTTCTTTGGTTTCCTTGTTAATCATCACCGCCGTTCCGACACCGCAGTTCGGGTGACAGCCGCACGAAACTTGTCCCCATTCCGATTCGGGACCGTGAACCACGTCGGCGAAATCGGCAAACGCACCCATTAATGAAAGCGGGAACCAATCACGCGTCGGTTCGGTGATGCCGACCTGTTTCTGCACGTCCTGCGCCAGGTGCGACAACGTGTAACGCTGTTGCAGACGGCGTTGTTCGGTGATGTGCTCGTCGCGTCCAGTAAACGAAACCGGCTGGAATGCGATGAACGAAATCTTTTTGGGATTTTCCAGGGCGAAACGAATGATCGTGCCGACCTGATCGTTGTTCACGCCGTTGACGAGCGTGGTCACGAGAATGATGTCAACGCCTGCTTCGTGCAGATTGTTGATCGCGCGAAGTTTTACGTCAAACAAGTTACCGATCTGGCGGTGCGAGTTGGCATCGTTGCCGATACCGTCGAACTGTAAATAAACGAAACGCAGACCTGCTTCGGCGGCTTGACGGCAAAACTCTTTCGATTTCGCAAATTCGATACCGTTCGTCGCGGCTTGCACCGAGTTATAACCGACTTTGCGCGCATAACGAACCGCTTCCAAGAAGTGCGGCGAAAGCGTCGGCTCTCCGCCCGAATACTGCACCGACATCTGACGGCGCGGTTTGATCGAGATCGCGTTATCGAGAATCTCTTTCACGTCTTCAAAGCTCAATTCGTGAACGAAACCGACTTGGTTCGCGTCCATAAAACACGGGTCGCACATCATATTGCAGCGGTTGGTCAAATCGACCGTTAAAACCGCGCCGCGTCCGTATTTGATCGTCGAACTGCCGTGATTGTGCAGTTTTTCGTCATTGTGCGAACGCATATCGCGTCCCGGAAACAATGTTTCGATATGTTTTAAAAACGCCGAATCGATCGCCATCAAATCTTCAAAATGTCCGTGCTCGGGACAATCCTTAATCATCCAGATTTGTCCGTCGCGTTCGATGATCTGCGCTTTGATCTCGCCGACCTTATCATTTATCAACGTCGAAACATCGCGCTGATTGCTTAAAATCTCCTCGCGTGCCTCAATGACACAGTTCGGGCAAAGCGAATCTGTCGTGCGCGGAAATCCGAGCGTCGGTTTTGATTTTTCCCACGATTTTTGAATCGGTTTATCAGCCCATTTCGGCGTAAATGACGGATTCGGCTTATATTTGTTGACCGATTTGATTGCATTGAATATTCCGCCCGCAACGTAAGTCAGTCCTTTTTCAAAATGTTTTATGGTTCTCATAATTACCTTAATATTTCTCTCTCTAAATTACTCCAAACAATAAAAGTTTTAAGCAATTTGCAGTAAAATTATAATAAATTCAAAGGTTTGGATGTAGTTTGATGAATAATAACTGCCATTAATCATAAGCAAGATTTGTGCCTTAACAACTATTGAGGAATAAAGTCTGATATTAAAGGGTTTACTGTAAAAGGAATATATTTTTTTAACGAAAAGTGTGTGGCATTACGACACAGGACGTTTGTGGATAATTATTAAAGCAGTTTTTGACACAGTAGAATGATCTGTTCTACAATTTATTTTCAATTTCAGGTAATGTATTTGGTTTAATGCTTTTAAGCCGATGCTTAATTTTTACACAGTTGGGGACAAGTTCAATTTATTTATTGACCTGTTAAATTAATGAATCTATTCGGGAAAATACGAGTTAAAATTATTAATCGGATTTTTGTTCACCTGTTGTTCACTTTTAAGCAGATGTCTTAACTCTTACTTGAAGGATTTAATGCAAAACGTTGCAAATAAAGGGAATATGTGTAAATAATAAATCTTTACTTATGAATATTATTGTGTTAAATTCTCTTCACCTTATCGAGATAATCGGTAGAAAACAAAAGTAATATCCAGTTAGATTTGTTTGTTAAGCACATTCAGCTAGTTTTCATTTAGTTGAATAACAAGCCCCAAAAGAAATTAGATTTACAAATTGACAGAAAAAGAAATAAGAATTTCTTGAATTATACTTATGTCTATACGCTTTGGCACATCAGGCTGGAGAGCAATCATAGCGGATCAATTTACTTTTGAAAATGTAAAATTGGTTACACGCTCGATAAGCGGTTATTTGAAAGCAGACGGTAAAAACAACGGCAAGATAATTGTCGGACACGATTCGCGCTTTATGGGCGAAAGGTTTTGTGAGGTTGCCGCCGAAATCCTTGAAAAAGAAGGGTTTCAGGTTTTGCTTTGTCAAAACCCGACACCGACACCGACGATTTCTCATGCTATCAGGAGCGAAAAAGCGGTTGGAGGCATAAATTTTACGGCATCGCATAACCCGCCGGAATATCAGGGAATCAAGTTTTCAACGGCAGACGGCGCGCCCGCATTGCCGGAAATCACGAAGCAGGTTGAAAATCTGATCGAAAACAAACCTGAATCCAACGAAGAAGCAGGCGGCTCGATTGAAAAATACGATGCTCGTCCGAATTATCTGGACGATTTGAAAATTAAAGTAAATTTCGACGCGATTGCCAGAGCCAAAGGTAAATATGCTTACGACGCGCTCTGGGGAACGGGACGCGGATATTTGGATAAAATTCTCCGCGAATACGGGCTGGATGTCGAAACGATACACGATTGGCGTGATGTGACTTTCGGCGGACAATCTCCCGAACCGGGCGAAGATCATCTCGGCGAACTTCGTGAAACGGTTAAATCGAAGAATTTAACGCTTGGAATTTCGACCGACGGCGACGGCGACAGATTCGGAGTTATTGACAGCAACGGTGAATTTATTGCACCGAATCAATTGATCGCAATTTTGGCGGATTACCTTGCCGAATCGAGAAATTGGACAGAAGGTTTGGCGCGAAGCGTGGCAACATCACATTTCATTGACCGGGTTGCCGAGAACCGCGGATTGAAATTGTATGAAACGCCGGTCGGATTTAAGTTTATCGGCGAATTGATAAATAAAGACGAAATCATTTTGGGCGGAGAAGAATCCGCCGGTCTTTCGATAAAAGGACATTATCCCGAAAAAGACGGAATTTTAGCTTGTCTTTTGGCAGTCGAAGCGGTTGCCGTGCGCGGAGCAAGTCTGACCGAGCAGTTAAACGCTTTAACAGATCGCGTCGGAACACTTTATTCAGCAAGAATCGGGGTTAAACTTAATTCGGAAATTGCCGATAAGCTAAAGGAAAAACTTTCACGCGAACCATCAGAAATTGGCGGACGCAAAGTTGAAAATATAAACAGAATGGACGGCGTAAAGTTCATTTTCACAGACGGAAGCTGGATGCTGATGCGTCCATCAGGCACGGAGCCGCTCGTCAGAATTTACGCGGAAAGCGAAAATAAGCAAGATTTGGAGGTGTTACTTGAGCAAGGTCGCAAATACTTACTGGGATAATTATACGGTTTGGACGAAACCGAAAAGAAACGCAGTGTCGAAAAAAAAACAGATCGGCAGTGCGAAAAGCAAAATCCACACAACGCCGAAATGGTTTGGTTTTGCAGTGGTTTCCTCAATAACTTTTATGCTTTGTCTGACAATCAATTTTCGAGCATACTCGGAAATGAGTCACGAAATGAGTCAAAATGAAACACTGGCTCAACAAGTAGAAACTTTGACAAATGAAAATTTGCTTTTACAAGAAGATATTCATGATTTAAAGAGCGACGCACGCGCGATTGAGCGCGAAGCCCGAAAGATGGGAATGGGTCGCCCCAATGAAAAGATTCTCGTGCCGACGAAATAAACAAATGCGGAGAGTTTATTAGTCAGCACAGATTAACCTGCCCGTAAAAAATCCGCCTTTTGCCTATCCGCTCCGCTTTGCCTACAGTTGAGCCTTCCGCCAAAAAAATTGCGGCTTATGTTTTCCCGAGCATAAGCCGCTCTTCCCTTTTAAATTCCGAATCGCATATTTCGGATTTCAAATTCCGAATTTCAAATTCTAAATTGATTCATTTACAATTTTCAGTGAATCGGTACCAGTTAAATATTGGAAACCGAATGATTTGAAATCTGGAATTTGAAATTTGCAATGAATTACAAACTTTTCTATTCGCCTTACTATTACGCAGAAATCGGTGAGGGACACGTTTTTCCGATTCGCAAGTTTGAATTGGTAAAGGATTTACTGCTTAAGGAAGGAACTCTGGCGGAAAATGAGATCGTCGCGCCCGAACCTGCAAAAAGGGAAGATTTATTGCTCGTTCACACGGAAGATTATATTTCGCGGTTGGTTGACGGGACTTTAACGGCAAAGGAAATCCGTAAGCTCGGACTTCCCTGGTCGGAAAGTCTTGTGAGGCGTTCGTTTCACGCGATTTCGGGAACGATCAATGCGGCGCGATTTGCCTTGCAGGACGGAATTTCTTCAAATCTTGCGGGTGGAACGCATCACGCTTTCCCTGATCGCGGCGAAGGCTTCTGCGTTTTAAATGACGTTGCCGTGGCGATTCGCGTGCTTCAGCGTGAAAAACTGGCGGAAAGATTTTTGATCGTCGATTGCGACGTTCATCAAGGCAACGGAACGGCTTTTATTTTTCAAAATTCGCCCGAAGTTTTTACGTTTTCAATGCACGGTGCGAAAAATTACCCGCTTTTTAAGGAAGTTTCGACGCTCGACATCGAATTGCCCGATAAAACTTTCGACACGGAATTTCTCGAAACTTTAGAACAGGCTTTGCCGCGAATTTTTCTGCACGATCCCGACATAATCTTTTATCTCGGTGGCGCAGACCCGTTTGAAAACGACCGGCTCGGCAGACTTTCTTTGACGAAGGAAGGATTAATGAAACGTGATGAAATGGTGCTTGAGTTCGCAAAAACAAAGGACGTTCCGATCGTGACAACGATGAGCGGCGGCTATGCGGCAGACATAAACGATACGGTCGAAATTCACGCCAACACGATTCGTGCCGTCAAGAAGGTTTATTTCGGAATGGATAAAAAAGCGGTCGGGAAATGATTTGGAAGAGAATTTGAAAGCGGATCGGTCTGATTGGGCAGATTGCGCAGATGCAAATTTTAGAAATTAAGGAATATTGCCCGCGAAATGTGCGAAAGAAAGCGAAAAAGAAAAAAATAAATTATTCTTTCTGTTTTCGTGTCTTTTGTGTATTTCGCGGGCAAAAATCTCTTTAAATCCGTCAAATCCGCTTGAGCCGCTTTCCATTTCCAAAATTCTTTTGACATTGGACATAAAAGCGTGATAGTTTGCTTTTTACCATTTGACTTGGTGTCGTATTTTGATCTTTTTTATTTGGACGCTTGAAATTGATTCTTTTAAAGGAATTTTCAAGGGAAAGCCGGGTGAAAATCCCGCACGGTCGCGCCACTGTCAGAGTCAGAAAACCGCATTTCAAGACGTTTAACCGTATGAGTGTTTCGCGTCAAAACATTCGAGGTCAGCATAGTTCTTTGTTAATCTTAAAAATCAAATGCTCTGTTTTCTCGTTTGTTCAAAGCGAAAAAGCAGGGCATTTTTATGTTTGGGAAATTAAAAAATAGAGAAAATCTGGCAGTGAAACACCGGAAAACAAAGATTTTTACATTCTTTCTTCTTTCGTTTCTTCTTTTTTCGTTCGGATGCGAAATCTCAAATCTGTCGGCGCAAAATGCAAACAAGATGCGCGACATTGCGGACGATCTCGGCAGAAAGATCAAGATTCCCGAAAAGGTCGAACGCGTTGTTTCGCTTGCGCCGAATTTGACGGAAAACATTTTTGCGGTCGGTGCGGGAGATCGGCTGGTCGGCGTGACGACATACTGCAATTATCCCGAAGAAGCGCAGAAGATCGAAAAAGTCGGCGACACGATCAATCCGAATATGGAAAAGATCATCGCTTTAAAACCGCAGATCGTTTTCGTTTCGACGGCATCGCAGATCGAAACTTTCACCAAACAGCTAGAAGCGCAAAACATCACGGTTTTTGTGATGAATCCGAAATCGCTCAACGACGTGATGACGAATCTTCGCCAGCTCGGTGATATTTTCGGAACGCCGGGATTAACAGGCGAAAAACTCAATATTTTACAGGCGCGAATTCTCGAAGTCGAAGAAAAAGTGATGGATAAACCGAAAGTGAAGACCTTTGTGCAGATTTCCGACGAACCTCTTTTTACGGTCGGGAAGGAATCCTTTCTGACGGAAATAATCGAGCGGGCGGGCGGCGTTTCGGTGACAAAGGACGTGCCGACGGCTTATCCGAAATTGAGCAAGGAAACTGCGCTTGCGCTTAATCCCGACGTTTTGATTCTTTCCGAAAGTCCCGACAATACGGAACCGAACGAAGTTTTCAAAAACTCCAATGCCGTCAAAAAAGGAAAAGTTTACAAAATAAACGCCGATCTTTTGTCGCGTCCGTCGCTTCGTTTGGTTGACGGGTTGGAACAGCTTGCGGAAGTTCTGCATAAATAAATGAAAGCCCGGAGCCCAAGATTAAAAGTTAAAAGTCTGCGTTTCGGCGTTGTTCTTTTGATGTTTTTGGGTATTGCTTTTGGCTTGGCGGTTTTTTTCGGCAGTGAAAGATTGTCGTTTCTTGAGTTGACCGATGCGCAAGCCGTGATTCTTTTCGATATTCGTCTGCCGCGTGTTTTGCTCGGCGCGTGTGTCGGCGCGAGTTTGGCGGTAGCGGGCGCAGGATTGCAGTCGCTTCTGCGGAACCCTTTGGCGGAACCGTATCTGCTCGGAGTGTCGAACGGCGCGGCTTTAGGGACGATGCTGGCGTTTGTTTTCTTTGCGCAGATCGAATTTGCGCGTCCCGTTTTTGCGGTTTTGGGGGCAGGTTTGGCGACGATTGCGGTTTATCAAATGGCGAGATCACGGACGGGAATGAACGTCGAAAGATTGGTTTTGTCGGGCGTGATCGTGACGACTTTTCTTTCTTCGCTCATCGTTTTGCTGACATCTCTGCTTGATGCGGCAAAGCTCAGAAGTTTTACGTTCTGGCTTCTCGGCGATCTTTCGCAAGCGACAAAAAGCGGATTTTATCTGACATTTGTCTGCGTCATTCTGGGAACGATTCTTTTGAGTTCGCAAGCGCGCGCACTTAATTTAATGATGATTGGCGAGCGCGATGCGTTCGATTTCGGCGTTGAGGTCGGCAAAGTCCGCTTGATAGTTTTTGCAACTGCGTCCGCACTCGTCGGAATTTCGGTCGCGGCAAGCGGTTCGGTCGGCTATGTCGGTTTGATCGTTCCGCACCTGATTCGGTTGACGGTCGGCAGTGATAATCGGCTCGTGATTCCGTTTTCGGCGATGGCGGGCGCGATCTTCGTCGTGCTGGCAGACACGGTTGCGCGTGTCGCCATCGCTCCGCGCGAATTGCCGGTCGGTGCAATCACTGCGCTGATCGGTGCGCCGATGTTTATTTATTTGTTAAGAAAAAATTAGCCACGAACAAACACAAAATAACACAAAAAATAAATAGTTCTATTTCGTGCTTTTTCGTGTTTGTTCGTGGCAAAAATCAATGCTGAAAGTTCAAGATATTTCGATAACTTACGAAGCGCAAACGGTCGTGCGCGACGTTTCGCTTGCGCTCGAAAGATCGAAGATTATTGCGCTTTTGGGCGCGAACGGCGCGGGGAAAACTTCGCTTTTGAAATCTTTGAACGGAAGCTTGCCCGTTTCAAAAGGCTCGATTCTTTTAAATGAAAAGCCTTTAAATGAATATTCGCGCCGCGAGATCGCGCAGAAGATCGCCGTCATCGCGCAGGAAACGGAAACGAAGTTTCCCGTGTCCGTGCTCGAATTCGTTTTGGCGGGAAGGTTTTCGCACGGAACGGCTTTTGGTTGGGAAACCGGAAAGGATTTGCAGATCGCACGTGAATGTTTGGAAATGTGCGATCTTGAAAATTACGATGCGCGGCAGATGAACCGTCTTTCGGGCGGCGAACGGCAACGCGTCGTGCTGGCGCGGGCTTTGGCGACGCAGGCGCAGATTCTTTTACTGGATGAACCGACGAATAATCTGGATTTGGCGCACCAGGCGATGATGATCCGTTTGATCGGCGAACGCTGTAAAAGTTGTCATTCGTCCGCCGTCATCATCACACATGATCTGAATCTGGCTTCGGAATTTGCGGACGAAGTAATTTTGCTCAAAGACGGCAAAATTCACGCGAAAGGCGAAGCGGAAAAAGTTTTGACCGAAGAAAATATCAAGGACGTTTTCAACGTCGATGTTTTACTGGATGAAAATCCGTTAAGTAAAAAACGCCGTGTCACGGCGATTTATTAGTATTACGAATTATCAATTACGAATTATAAAAAGATACTCATTCATTCGTAATTCGTAATTTGAAATTCGTAATTGATTACGGCAAACGCCGCAAAGGAAGTCCGTTGAGATCACGGCACTGCCCACGCAACAGTGAATACATTTATCATTGAACATTTATCAATTATCAGGAGCCGTCCGATAAATGATAAATGTTCAATGATAAATGAAAAGTCTGGAACTTTGCGCCGTTTGTTGAGGCAATTGACCCGCTTTCCGCGCTGGGCGGAAACAGGAGAAATAATGAACATATATAAAGGAATAAAAATATTAAGTTTAATTTGCTTTTTAGCAATCGGCATCTTCGCGCAAACGGGCGCAACAGTCATAGGTATTGTAAAAGGGAAACCATTTAAAGATGGTATGAAAATTACAGTTTTTTTAACCTCAAAGAGTAATGAAACTAAAAGTTTTAATAAGGTCGTAGATAATAAAGGAAACTTTCGATTTGAGAATATTCCGAGTGGTGACTATTCGATTTTCGCAGGTGCAGATATAAGTGATGTTATTTTGCAAGATGAACAACAGATCACATTAGTAGAAGGACAAACTAAAAATGTTCAATTGAATATAAGTTATGACAAAGGCGAAATTTCTGAAACAGTCACAGTTTCAGCAGATTCAAAACAAACGCTCGAAGAAGTTTCTAAAACCGTCAACGTTATCGACGGACAGGAAATGCGCGACCGTGCGGATTTTGCTTTGGTCGAATCTTTACGCACGATTCCGGGCTTTCGCGTCCAACAACTCGGCGGATTCGGCAGAACGGCGACGGTTAAAACGCGCGGACTTCGCAATCAGGACACCGCAATTCTGCTCGACGGCGTTCGATTCCGCGATGCTTCCGCCATTACGGGCGACGCTTCGCCGTTTCTCTCGGATTTCACTTTAACAAGCGTGAGCAGAGTCGAAGTTTTGCGTGGTTCTGGCAGTTCTTTGTATGGAACGAACGCGATCGGCGGCACGATCGACTTCATCACGCCGAAACCCGAAAGCGGATGGCACGGACAGGTCGGCGGAGCGTTCGGCGGTTTGGGATTATCGCGTTTTCGCGGCAACACATCGTATGGAGCCGACAAATTCGGCTTTAATGTCGGCGTGTCGCGCACCGCTTACACCGAAGGAATCGATAAAGACGACGACGCGAACAATACGAACTTTCAATCGCGCGTCGAATACAATCCGTTTGAAAACACAAACATTTCCGCGCGGTTTTTCTTCTCCGACGCATTCGTGAAGTTAAATTCAAGCCCCGACACCTTCGGCACGTTGCCGAACAATAATGCTCAAATAATCGATGCAAATCCGAAAGTAAATTTCACCGCCGACGCAAACGACCCCGACAACTTTCAAAGATCGAATTTCTTCAACGGGCAAATCGTCTTAACACAAGTAATAAACAGTAAGTTGGTTTTCCGGGGACTTTATTCGGGCTTGAGAACCGAGCGCAGAAACGAAAACGGAGTGCTCGGCACCGGCTTTCAAAGCGCGTCCGATGCGCGTTTCGACGGCACGATTCAGACGGCGAACGGAAACTTTAACTTTACGCCGAATCGTTATAACGAAATCACGTTCGGCTACGAGTTTGAGCAGGAAAACTTCGGCAACGAAGGTTTTACACCGAACGGAACGCAAAACTTTTTCACCCGCGCGAAACAATCGAGCAACACATTTTACGCGCAGGATTTGGTAAGCCTTCTCGACGGCAACTTACAGCTTGCGGGCGGTTTCCGCGCACAAATTTTCACTTTAAAAACGCCTGATTTCAGTTTAAATAACGCTCCTTACTCGAACGTAACGCTCGAAAATCCGCCCAACGCTTACACCTTCGACGGCGCAATTTCGTATTTTGTCGAAAAAACGAAAACAAAACTCCGCGCACACGTCGGAAACGGCTACCGCGTGCCGTCGCTCTATGAAAGATTCGGCACGTTTTACAGCAGTTTCGGCACACCTTCGTTCGTTGCGCTCGGCGACCCCGGCTTAAAACCCGAAAAATCCATCGCATACGATGCGGGCATCGAACAAAATCTCTTTAACAATAAAGCGAAACTCACGGCAGTTTACTTTTACACGAAACTGATCGACACCATCGGTTTCGGCAACGTCGTTCCGAACATCGGCACGACCGTAAGACCTTTCGGCGGCTACCTAAACACGAAAGGCGGGATCGCCCGCGGCGCAGAGTTCAGCGCAAACGTGAAAGCGACCGCCTCGACCGATATTTTCGCGTCATACACCTACACGAACAGCGATCAACGCGTCCCGCAGGTCACGGGAAACCCGAATCTTTCCACGCTCGGCATTCCCGAACGCCAGTTTACGCTTGTGTTTAATCAGCGTTTCGACCGTTTGTGGGTAAATTTCGATTTCCTCGCTACGAGTAGTTATCTCGCGCCGATCTTTAGCAACAGCACGTTTCAAACTTACGTTTACCGCTTTGACGGAAACCGCCGCGCCGATCTGACAACGGGTTATACGATCCCGTTTCGCTCTGAAAAACTAAATCTTCGCATCTTCGGCACGATCGAAAACCTTTTCGACAACGAATATTACGAAAACGGCTTCCGCACCGCCGGAATCAACGGCAGAATCGGTGTCAGCTTCGGCTTTTAACGACTAAACACTCCCGCAACATTAAATAAAACCAAAAAAAACACTCCTCCTTTCAAAGGAGGAGTGGACGCGTTCGCGGACGGGGTGATTTCATTTCAAGCTTAATCAATTGAATAATTAATCGCATGACAACCACCCCAACACTTCGTGTCACCGCTCCTTTCAAAGGAGGGGTGTTTTTATTTAATCCAACAAAATATTGTCGGAGAGCTTAAACGATTGCAGAAAAAGCATTGAAACCGCAAATAATCAAAAATATATCCGTGTTTATCCGTGAAAATCCGTGGTTCCGATGCTTTTTCTTCACAAAATCGAAATCGCCGTGCTATCATCAGAAAAAAACAGAGGTGAAATATATGAAGTATTTGATTTTTTCGATCTTATTTTTAATTTCGACGCTTTCGGCTTTCGCGCAAACGCGCACGGTGACGAACGCCGACCTTGAAAAGTATCGGCAGGCGCGTGTGAAAGCGGAACGTGAGTATCGCGAGAACTATAAACGGCTCGGAATGCCGTCGCCCGAAGAACTTGAACGCCGCGAAGCCGAACGCAAACGCGAAACTGCCGAACTCTCCGCCCGTCTTCGCGCCGAACAATACGAAAGAGCGCAAATCGATGCCGCCCGTCAGCAGTATGAAGCCGTCCAACGCCAAAACTTTTACAATAATCGGTTAAACAATCAACCGTATTACGCGCCCGGCTACGGTTACGGCTTTCAATCCTACGGTTTTCCCGATCTCAACGTGACGAATCGTTTCTTCCGCCGTTCTTATCCGCAATACGACAACGGAACGCGTCTTTGGTCGTTTACAAACATTCAAACCAACCCGCGTTTCAATCGCCCGAACGTGGTCATCAGACCGATGCCGCGCAGATAAAAGCCCGGAGTCCCGCCTTCAGGCGGCTATCGTCGGCGAATAGCCTTCTAAAGAAGGGACTCTGCACTTTCCCACTCATTCCGTCCATTTCCAAACCCGACCTCAAACAAGAAAACACGCGGCACATCTTCAAAAACCCGTTATCCGTTGCCAACTATCCGTTATCAACTGATACCTTTCCGTTATTAACTATTATTCCGTGCATTTTGCCGATTTAGCCGTGTCAATATATAAAAACAAAATTTTTATTGACACAAAAAATAAAATAATGCTAACCTCAATCAAATCATTAAAGCATTAACCCCCGTTTACGATAATTTATTCCGAATTTTCGGGGTTTTGCCGTAAGGATTTGATCTTTGACATCGTAGTTTTAGGCTTTATTTATAAAGAAATCGCAATTTATCTTAAGGAAAAAGGAATTAGCGGGCGCGAAACTGCCGTTGTCGTAGATGAAATGCAAATTGTCGGCTTCGTAATCGGGATTGTCGGTTATGAAATCGAGATTTTCGTTAATGAAATCGACAATGACAGCCGTGAAATTCACTTTGCCGGTAAAGAAATTCACTTTGTCGGTTAAGAAATTCACTTTGTCGGTAAAGAAATTCACTTTGTCGGTAAAGAAATTCACTTTGCCGCCAAAGAAATTCACTTCGTCGGTAAAGAAATCGGCTTTGTTCATTAAAAAATTCACTTTGTCCGCTTTGGAATCGCCTTTGCCGGCGATTCAAAAGGTAAATTTTGTCGAGTAATGGGTAGTTTCAAGCAATAGATCATCCGTTTCGGCGGCTCTGATGCCGTAAACACCGAAGAAATCGTTTGAGAAAACTATACAAACTTCAGTTTTTTGTCCGTCCGGCTTGCCGAACACTTCAAAAAACAAAGGTTCGTTCGGTTAAGAAGGTACACAAACGAAAATTTCTTTGACGTTTTACGGATTTTTCAAACACCTTTTATAGAAATCATCTTTATCTCCGGAAGTATTGCTGTTTTCGCACGAAACAAAGGACAAAACAGCAAATCTTTTCTTTATTTTTATAAAAAAACAACCAATCAACTTAAAAAAGTGAGGAAAATAAAGTTATGAATATAAGACAAGAAGCCAGACTTACGATGTTCCGAACGACCGAACAAATTTTAGACGATAATGCAAGCATTGTCGCCGCCGTTCCTGCGCTTGTTTCATTAATTATAGTTTTTAAGAGCGTTATTGCTTCGATTTTGAATACGACACAACTTGCCGACGTAAATCTGACCGGGATCGCCGCCGACAAAGCCAGTGCCAAAAATAGTTTAGCTTTAACCGCCTCGGATTTTGCCGACATCATCGGCTCATTTGCCTCGGCAACCAAAAACGCGACCCTTAAAGCGGAAGTAAAATATTCATTAAGCAAATTATCGAAAATGCGGGACGAAGCCCTCGCGCCGGTCTGCCGCATTATCCACGACCGCGCCGCAGAAAATATCGACGCGCTCCGCGATTACGGCATCACTCCGCAAAAACTCGCACTGTTCGACACCGCGATCGGTGAATACGCCTCCAAAACCCCGAACACCCGCACGGCGATTGTCAGCCGCCGCACCCAAAACGCAAACTTAGTCCAACTTTTCAGACAGGGCAACGACCTCCTGAAAAACCAAATGGATGGATTAGTAAAAAACTTCCGCACGACGCATCCCGATTTCTACAACGCCTACCTCGCCGCCCGCGAAATCACCGACTCGCACACCACCGTCACCCAGTTAAAAGGCTCGGTGATAGATGCGGCAGACGAAAAACCGATCAAAGGTGCAGTCATAACCATCGTCGAACTCGGCAAATCAACCAAAACCAACACCAAAGGCGAGTATCTGTTCAAACCCGTCGAATACGGCAAATTTACCCTGAAAATCGAAAAAGAAGGCTATGCGCCCTACCAAAAAGAAGAACTCGACATAAAAACCGGACACATCATCCACTGGCACGCGAGTCTAGTAGAAAATTAAATATATGAATCAGAAAAAGAACTTATCAAAAGGTTCGTTTTGTTAGATAGTTTGAGGAAAAATATGAAATTTTTACAAAAAATCATTCCATTTTTCACAATTTTTATGTGGATTGGGATAATGATTATTTATGCTCAAAATGATTCGGTTACGGTCATTAAACGCGATGATTATCCGCTGTTTTATACCCAAAATAAAGATTTTATAGATAAATTAATTTTGGTATTAATCGGTGCAATACTCGGTGCAATACTCGGGTTTATTTCGACCTATCTTTCAAATCGCCGAAAAGAAAGAAGGGAAGAAAAAGAATTATCATATGAAATAGAAAGAAAAGGCGTGATTACAAAAGACGAAACTCCAATTAAGGACCGAATCGGGATTTCATACAATCACAATCAGGTTAATAATCTGTCATTTATAATGTGTAAGGTGAGAAATACCGGAGAAGTTGTTGTTAAAGATGAAAAATTACGCTTTGAATTTCCAAATGATTTGGTAATTCTCGAAAATTATCTAGACCCGAAACCTGAACCGGAAATAAATGTAACTGAGGTTAATGAAGTTCAATTTGACAGGAAATCATTTGAGAGAATTTTTAATATCGGGCATTTAGTTAAAGACAAAAGTGTCGTCTTTAATTTTGTTGTTGACGGCTCAAATACAGAATTAAAAATACATGATTTTAACGAAGGCGGAGATGTCAAATTTAACGAAGCAAGTGTGAATATTGCAAAGAACGACGCGGAAATTCTACGTGAATTCTTTTTTGTAAATTTGATACTCGCTTTAATTTATCCATTACTACACGCCGATATATTAAATTTTATCATTCTTGGAGAATTACTTTGGGCAATAATATTTATTGGCTTGAATATGAGGTTCATCAAACCTCTTACCAGAATGTGGGCAAATTATATTGTCGGTCGTAAAATGGAACATTCTAAGGAAATGAAGATAAATGGAGGTGAAAATATCATTATGTGGAATACGACTCAGAGCAAATTATCTATTACAAAGCCTAATATAATTAATGGTGAAGTTAAATCTTAATAGATATGAAGACAGATGTTGATTGATGAAGTGCTTTATTTTGATGAAACTTAATTCTTTTGAATGCTAAAATAAAACACGGATTATGATTAAACTTTAATCCGCGTTTATTATTTTATGGAAAGGTAGCCTGTGAACAAAAAGCATCATCAAATCTTGAAGGATATTTTTGAAAATCCGGTGCGGTCGAATATTTTATGGAGCGATGTTGAAAAATTGTTGGTTGCTTTTGGGTGCGGAATTAAGCGAAGGACGCGGTTCGAGAATCCGCATTGCGTTGAATGGTGTCAGAGCCGTTTTTCATCGCCTGCATCCGCGCAAAGAAACGGATAAAGGGGCGGTTGTTTCAATGCGGAGATTTTTGACGGAGGCAGAAGTTAAAGAAGATGAAATATAAAGATTATGAAGCGACCGTGATATTTGATGATGAAACCGAGGTTTTTCACGGTGAAGTCATCAATATCCGCGATGTGATTACCTTTCAGGGAAGTTCCGTCGAAGAATTAAAAAAAGCGTTTGAAGATTCAGTCGAAGATTATCTGGAGTTTTGCCGCGACCGAAACGAAGAGCCGGATAAACCTTTTTCGGGCAAGGTCGTTCTGCAAATTTCGCCGGAACTGTATAATCGTTTATACAGAAAAGCAAAGCTCAAAGGAAAAAGTTTAAATTCACTTATTGAAGAAAGTTTGGCATCGATTTAAAGAAAAAACATTTATGAAAGAAGGCTGGGAAGCGATTATTGGAATGGAGATTCACGCGCAGTTGGCGACGGAAACGAAGATTTTCTGCGGTTGTGCGACGAGTTTCGGGGACGAGCCGAATGCGAATACGTGTCCGGTTTGTCTGGGGTTGCCGGGGGCTCTGCCGGTTTTGAATGAAAAGGTCGTCGAATACGGCGCGAAGGCGGCGTTGGCGTTGGGGCTGAATATTAACGAGCAGTCGATCTTTTCGCGCAAGAATTATTTTTATCCCGATCTGCCGAAAGGTTATCAGATTTCGCAGTATGACAAACCGTTTTCGTCGGACGGCGAACTGGTGATTATGACCGCCGAGCGCGACGAGCACGGACGCGCGAAGGATTTCAAGCCGATGACGATCCGCATCGAGCGGATGCACCTCGAAGAGGATGCGGGGAAAAACGTGCACGAAGGTTTGCCCGAAACGGACAAATATTCCTACGTCGATCTCAACCGGGCGGGAACTCCGCTCGGAGAGATCGTCACGAAAGCGGATTTCCGTTCGTCGTGGCAGGCGTATGATTATGTCAATCACGTGCGCCGCGCTCTGCAATGGGTCGGCGCGAGTGATGCCGATATGGAGAAAGGAAACTTACGTTGTGAAGCGAACGTTTCGGTGCGCAAAGTAGGAGAAGAGAAGTTTCGCAATAAGGTCGAACTGAAGAATCTGAACTCGGTGCGCTTTATGCAGAAGGCGATCGAATACGAGATCGAAAGACAGATCGCGGCGCACGAAGCGGGCGAAGGCGTGAGCCAGGAAACGCGTTTGTGGGACGAGAAAAACAATAAAACCCGCGTGATGCGTTCAAAGGAAGACGCGCACGATTACCGTTATTTTCCCGAACCCGATCTGCAGCCGCTCGTCGTTTCCAAAGAATTTATCGAAACGATGAAGGCGCAAATGCCCGAATTGCCCGATGCGATGCGCGACCGTTTTATGGCGGAATATAATTTGTCGTTCGACGACGCTTCGCAGATCATCGGCGACAAAGACATTGCCGCGTTTTACGAAACGGCGGCGCAGGCTTCGGGCAATCCGCGCACGTCGGCGAATCTGATGTTGTCCGAATTCGTCCGCGAATTGAACAATTCGGGAAAGCGGGCGAACGAATCGTTATTGACGGCTGAAAGTTTTGCGGAGATCGTCAAAACGCTCGACGAAGGCAAGATCAACAACAATCAGGCGAAGGAAATCATTGTCGAAAGCTTCAACACGGGCAAATCGCCCGCCGATGTCATCAGGGAAAAAGGTTTTGAGCAGGTTTCGGATGCGGGCGCGATCGAAAAAATTGTTGACGAAATAATCAAAAATAACGAAAATCAGGTAAACGCATATCGCGGCGGCAACGAAAAGCTTTTCGGTTTCTTTGTCGGGCAAGTAATGAAAGCATCGCAAGGCAAAGCGAATCCGAAAGTTGTCAACGAGATTCTAAAGTCAAAGCTCTGACAAAAGGGCTTCGGGGAAACGGGAAATCAGCTATGAAATTTCGACGAATACTGATCTTGAGTGTGTTGTTTATTTTTGCAAGCGAAGTTACCGGGCAGGTTCCGCAGGCAGGAAGAAGTCCGCGCAGAGGTTTGCAGAATCGTCCCGGTTTATTCCCGATCCGCAAGAAACCGAACAAGGAACAGAAACGACAGCTTCAGCCGAAAGCCGACGATCTTGCTAAGTATGCAAATTTTCTCGCGCAGGAAAATGCTGGGATTTTCAGGCTTTTGCCCGATCTCGGCTGTCAGGAAAGCGCGCTGGTGGTGAGAGTTGACGAAACCTGTCTGAATGCGATTCCCGAAAGCTCGTTTTATTCATTTCGGGAAGATGAGCACACTTCGGAAATACTCGCCGACGTGCGCATCAAAAACAATAATTTCGTGACGGACGGGCTTTTGTCGCAGGGAATTCTCGTTAATCTCGGCGATGTCGATCTGGAAAAAACCGACATCAATTCAAAGGGGTTTCGTTTTCTGAACGCTTATAATCCGTCCGAATTGAGTCCCGAAGCCTCGAAACAATCGTTTGAAATCCTGAGAGGCATAAGTTTTGACGGTTATCATTACCGGAAAATTCTGCCCGCCGTCGAAAACAACACATACGCCCTGCGCGTGATCGCTTATCGCGGAAGTCTTTATCGAAGTTATCGCGGTTTTCTCTTCGATCTTTTGGCGGGCGATAGAAGAATCGATATGACGGTCGCCTTCCGCGTGGTCAGAAAAGAACCCGATGGAAGCCTGACATTGCTCTGGAAGGAATTGAGCAGAAAGGAATCACCGAAACTCAAATATCCGAAAAAATCCAGAAAACAATAAAATCTAAAAACAATAAATTATGAAGGACAAGATCGCCGTCATTACGGGCGGCACGAAAGGAATCGGCTATGCAGTCGCCGAAGGTTTGCTGAAAAAAGGCGTGAAGGTTTTTATCTGTGCGCGGGATAAATTTGAACTCAAACGCGCTCTGGAAAGATTGTCCGCGCTCGGTGCGGTTGACGGCGAAGTGTGCGACGTGCGGAGCGAAGCACAGGTCGAGATGATGCTCGCCGAATGCGTGAGAGTTTTCGGCGGAGTCGATATTCTGGTAAATAACGCGGGAATCGGCATCATCGGCAAAACGGTCGAAGAAATGTCGGCAGACGAATTTGAACGAATTCTGCAAACGAACCTTTTCGGAGTTTTCTACACTTGCCATCACGCAATTCCGCTCATCAAACAACGCGGCGGCGGTTATATCATCAATATTTCGTCGCTCGCCGGACAAAACGCGCATCCGAAAATGGCGGCTTACAACGCCTCGAAATTCGGTTTGAACGGATTTACCGAAGCCTTGATGCAGGAAGTCCGCGCCGACAAAATAAAGGTTACGGCGATTTGTCCCGGCTCGGTCAACACATATTTCGGCGGCGACACGCCGAGCGAAGAGCAGTCGTGGCAACTTCAACCCGAAGACATTGCGCAGGTGGTCGTCGATCTGTTGGAAATGAACGAACGCGCCTTGCCGAGTAAGATCGAGATTCGCCCGGGCAATCCGCCGAAAAAATAAGAATTAATAAGAATGAAAAATCTAATCACCGCATTAACGATCTTATGCTGTCTGACGTTCGTTTCAGCACAGCAAACAAATTCAAATGATGAAATTAAATCTCTCAATGTTGAAGTTGTTAAGCTTTACGAAGCTCAAAAATATGAGGAAGCCTTGCCCTTAGCAAAGAAAGCGATCTCGCTTTCGGAGAAAAAGTTGGGTAAAAATCATCTTTCCATCGCTTCTCCGTGGCGAAATCTTGCCTATATTCAGGCACAGCTCGGAAAGAAAAAAGATGCCGGACAATCTTTTGAGAACGCGCTTTCGATCTATGAAAGCAACAAACCGCTTTCGCCGAAAGATGAGCAATTGTATGCCGAAATGTTTGAAGCCGTCGGAACGTATGACGCACTTGGCGGTAATCTGGTCAGTGCCGAACAAAGATTTTCCAAAGCCGTCGAACTGCGTGAAAAGGGCACCGGTTCGGATTCGTCCTATCTGGCAAACGCCTTATCGAAGCTGGCGGAGATTTATCAATTTCAGACGCAATATGAAAAAGCCGAGCCTTTGATGGAGCGGGCTTTGGAATTAAGCGCGAAAAACAACAAACTCAGCGAGCAGGGAGAAAGCATTTATGACAGTCTTGACTGTTTATACACAAAGCTGGATCGTTTGGAAGAGCAGGCAAAGATGCGGGTAAGATATTATCCCGTCAAAAAAACTAAGGATGAAGAAGATAAAGCGAAGGAAATAAAAGGCGGCGTGATAAACGGGAAGGCACTTGACCTGCCGAAGCCTCCCTATCCGGCGGAAGCCAGGGAAAAAAGGCTCACCGGTGAAGTGTCCGTGCGGGTTTTGATCGACGAAAACGGGAAAGTGCTTTCGGCTTGTGCGATCAAAGGCGCGCGCGAATTTCATCGCGTTGCTGAATGGGCGGCTTTACAGGCAAAATTTTCACCGACAACCTTAGCCGGTAAACCCGTGAAAGTGTCAGGAGTTATTGTTTATAAATTTGTTCCTTAAATAACGCCTGAAAGCGACAGGAATTATAAATTAGTTAAACTTTGGCGAGTCTTTTGATCGTTTCGACCAGTTTTGCGTCGTCGAAAGGTTTCGTGATGTATTCGTCCGCGCCGAGATCGAGGGCTTTTTGGTGGTGTTTGTTATTGGCGCGGGAAGTTATCATCACGACCGGGATTTTTTGCAGAATTCCGTCCTTTTTGATCGTATTGAGCAATTCGTAACCGTCCATACGCGGCATTTCCACGTCGGTCAGAATCACGTCGGGCAATTCGTTCGACGTGTTCAAAAGCTCCAGAGCCTCAAGCCCGTCTTTTGCAATGATCGGTTTGAATCCGGCATTTTTGACGATCTTCGAGTTCAAATGACGCACGCTCGGGCTGTCGTCAACGATCAAAACCTTCGTTTCCGTTTTGGTTTTAATAACTTCATCGACGAGCTTGCGCGGTTTTCTGAGCTTCGGCTTTTTCTGATTGAGCAGATAGAAAAGATCGAGCACGGGAACCACGTTGCCGTCGCCGAGAATTGTCGCGCCGAGCATTTCAGCCATATTTTGCAACGGATAACCGAGCGGTTTGATTAAAACTTCTTCGGGTTTGACGATCTCATCGATCAGCAAAGCACGCGGCGAATCGGTATTGTCGAGCAAAAGAAGCGGGTAGCTTTCGCGGTTTTTGAAGGTCTGAACGGGCATATCGAGCAGATCGTTCAGATGCGAAAGCGAATATTTGACGCTTCCCAGTTGGAGGAATTTGTCGCGGTTGGCTTTTTCGAGCGATTCGGCGGAAATTTCCGTGATCTGTTTGACGAGCTTGAGCGGAAACGCGAAGGAATGTTCGTTTACTTTGACGAGCAAAATGCGTGTGACGGCAAGCGACATCGGCATTCTGATTGTAAAGGTCGTGCCTTTCTGCGGTTCGGACGAAATATTGATCGTGCCCTGACTGCGTTCGACGCTCGTGCGGACGATGTTCATCCCGACCCCGCGACCCGAAACCTGGCTGAGTTTTTCGGCAGTCGTCAAACCGGGCAGAAAGATCAGATCGAAGGCTTCTTCGTCGATCATCGCCAATGCGTCTTCGCGGGTGATGTAGCGGTTTTCGACAGCTTTTTCCTTTAACGCCGAAGCCGAAATGCCGCGTCCGTCGTCGGAAACGGTCAAAACGATATGCGTTCCTTCGTTGTGAACGCGCAGGTGAATATTGCCTTTTTCGGGTTTTCCGAGCAGACGGCGGGTGTCGGGCGGTTCGATGCCGTGCGCGACGGCGTTGCGTAAAAGATGCAGAAGCGGTTCGACGAGCGTGTCGAGAATCTGCGTGTCGACTTCCATATTCTCGCCCGAAATGGCGAGATCGGCTTGTTTGCCTTCTTCTTCGCAAGTGACGCGGATCGTTCTGGTCAGCCGTGCCGTGAGCGTGTCGAAGCGCACCATGCGGATGCGTAAAAGTTTGTTCTGCAATTCTTCGATCATTCGACGCTGATTGTCGAAAAGCGTTTCGAGATTACTGCGCAACCCGTCGAGCGCGAGATTGATCGAAAAAGCGTCATTCGTCGTTTCGACGAGTTCGCGGGTAGTTTGGTGAAAATCCGTGTAGCGGTCGAGTTCGAGCGTGTCGAATTCGCTGGCGGACGCTTTCATTTTCAAGCCGCGTGAAGAACCGTGAAAACCGCCTGGCGCGGCGTGCGTGACGAAACTTTTCGCTTCGAGCATATCGGCTTCAAAATCGGTTTCGAGCTTGTTGGTCGAACGCTGAAGACGGCGCGTGCTGTGATGAAGTTCATCGATCTGACGGTCGAATTCGGCAAGTCTTTGCTCGAACACCGAACGACTGATAACAAGCCCGTTGACAATTTTCACGAGATCGTCAAGACGGTCGAGCGCGACGCGGACGACCGACCTCGATGCTTGCGGCTGTCCGCTCTGATTCGATTTTCTTTCGGCAAAAACAGGCTGTTGCGGATCGGCGGGAATCGACATCAGACCGCCTGCGGACGAAGCATTTGCGGCTTGTGCGGATTTCAGGATCGCCTTCGTTGCCGTCGGCGCGTTCAATGAAAGCATCATCTGGTCGAAATCGTGATAGATTCGCTCCAGGCGTTTCATTATCTGCGGCGTATTTTCCCCGCTCGTCAACGCGCTCAAACAATCGTTCGCGCTTTGCAGAAGCAGGAAAATCTTTTCATCGGATTTGATGTTGTGTTCCGCGAGAAAATCGAGCAAATCTTCGACGCGGTGCGCGAGTTTTGAAGGTTTTTTCAAACCGACAATGCCCGCCGAACCTTTGAAAGTGTGCGCGTTGCGGCGGATTTCCATCAAGGCTTCGCGGTTGTCGGGCTGATTTTCGAGAATTTCGAGATTGGTGGCGATGCTCTTTAAAAGGTCTTCGGCTTCCATCGCAAAGACTTCGAGCATTTCCTCGTCGATCTCAAAATCTTCTTCGTCCCACGAATCTTCGACCGCTTCGGCTTCAAAAACTTCTTCTTTTTCTTCAACGACGGTCGGCGTGATCTGTAAATGCTCGAAAGATTCTTCGATAAAATTGCTGAAATCGAGCGCAAATTCGCCCATATTCAGCCGCGAAGTCATCAAAGACGCTTCGATCAGCGCGAGCTTGTCGAGCAAACTGCGCAGAGTTTCGTCGGAAACCTGTTCTTTTCTGAGAAAGATCGGTTCGAGTTCCTTTTCGAGCGAAACGGCGATTTCGGCGATTTCTTCCAGACCGATCATCGCCGCCGCGCCTTTGATCGTGCCGATCTGTTTGAGTGAAGTTTCGAGTTCGCTGTGCGATTTTCCGTCCTGAACACAGACCAGAATACCGCCGCGAATGGTCGGCAGATAACCTTCGGCTTCTTCGATAAATGCTTGTAAAAGTTCGGAATCCATCGTGATTTTTTGCGAATCGGGAAGATTTATTGAAAAAATGTGAGCCTTTTAATTCAAAAACAAACTCGTATTCGTCGGCATCGATTTGCGGACGTTGCGTTCGTCTGGCAGTTTGAACGGCGCGACCGAACCGCGAAGCTCGTCGGAAAGCTGAACGAGCATTTTCACCGAATCGGCGGCGCGTTTCGTTCCCGTCTGAACCAGTTCGGTAACTTTTGAAATATTTGCCATCGCGTTTGAAATATCTTCCGAACTCTTCGCCTGATGTTTGGCTGATTCGGAGATCGACTGCAAAAGTTCGGCAAGACGCGTCGAAACCTGTTCGATCTCGACCAAAGCTTGTCCGGCTTTATCGGCAAGCGTCGAACCGACGACGACTTCGTGAATCGTTTCTTCCATCGAAGCGACCACGTCCTTCGTTTCGGCTTGGATCGTCTGCGCGAGCGTCGCGATCTGTTGCGTCAAACGGTTCGAGCGTTCGGCAAGACGTTCGACTTCTTCGGCGACGACGGCGAATCCTAAACCTGCTTCTCCGGCGGCGGCGGCTTGCAGTGAAGCATTGAGCGCGAGCAAGCTCGTGCGGTCGGAAAGGTCGTCGATAAGCCCGACGGTTTGCGAGATTTCCTGCGAACGTTCGCCGAGTTTTTTGATGCGTTTTGCCGTTTCCTGCACCTGTTTGCGGATCGAATTCATCGCGTTGATGTTGTCCTGCACGGCTTTCGTGCCGTAACGCGCATTGCCCAGACTGTCCGCCGCAACCTGCGCGGAAAGCGACGCGTTTTCGGAAACTTCCTGAATCTGCAAAGCCATATTCGAGATCGAAGAGGTCGTGCGCGAAATCTGCGAAACCTGCGCCTCGCTTCCGGCGGCGAGCTGTTCGGTCGTGTCGTTAATAGCGTTTGCCGAGGTCGAAACCTGAAACGTCACGTCTTTGACCTGTTTGATTAATGAACGAAGTTCGAGCGTCATCGAGTTGAACGCTTCGGCGATCGCGCCCGTAACTTCGGGCGCAACGTCGGCTTGCACGGTCAAATCGCCGGCGGCGACTTCGGAAACTTCCGTCAGGAGTTTCATAATCGATTTTTGCAGTTGGTCGCGGTTTTCCTCGGTTTGGACGATCGGGCGCAGTTTTTCGATCATATTTTGAAAAGCCTGACCGAACGCGTCCGAATCGGAACGAAGCGTGACGCTCTGCGAAAGATCGCCGTTGGCAATGCGGTGGGCGATCGCGCTTTTTTCCTGTAAATATCCCGAAATATCCTTTAACGAATCGAGCAATTCGCTCGAAGAATCTTCCTCGAACGGCACGCCCTGCGCGATCTGATGCGCGATCTCGGTGCCTTCTTTGAGGTCGCGTTTGAGTTTCAGATTCGTCAAATTCGTTTCGACTAGCGCGAAAACCGCCATAATGACGGCAAATGTGATCGTCAAAACGCCTGAAAGTTTATTTTCCGTGAAACCGAAATACGACGCGCCGACCAGACACGCGCCGAGAATGAGAAAGATAACTGCGAGCAGGGAAAACAGTTTCGAGATCAGATTCCAGATAGGATTTTGCAGCATTATAAAAATTTCTCCTCAAAAATTAGGCAGTCACGTTCGGCTCGAAAGTATCAGAAAAATTGCTGAATGTTTCTTCGCGTTTGGCTTCGCTCAAAGGACCGTTGGCGGTAGTTTCTTCGGCGACGGGTTCTGCCAGTTCAAATCCTTCGACGGCGAATTGAAGTTTTTCCATCAAGCCCGAAAGATGAACGATGTCGGCGGTCGAATCTTTGAGATTTTCGACGGCGCGTTCGGTCAGTGAAATCGATTTGATAAAGATTTGGAACGATTTTTCCGTGTCCACGGATTGTTCGCCCGTGTAAGCGGCGAGCTTGTTTTGCAGATTGACGAACTGTCCGACGTAGCGTTCGAGTTCGCTCAGTGAATCGCCCGTTTCGATCGCAAATTTCGACAGATTGGCGGCTTCCTTGAAGGTCGCTTGCAGGGAATTTTCGACTTCGCTGATCTCGATGGAAATCGATTTGTTGAGCGAAGAAATCTCGCGGTTCGTGTTTTCCGCACGCACGGAAAGCCGCTCGACTTCTTCGGCTAAAACCATAAAACCCTGTCCGGCTTCCTGATTTTCGACCGCTTGAAGCGATGCGTTAAGCGCGATCAGATTGGTTCTCTGCGCCAAATCTTCGACCGTTTTAGCAAGCTTGTTGATCTCGTGCGAACGCTCGTTAAGGCGTTGGATGCGGCGAATCGCATCTTGAAGCTGTTTCCGCAGACCGCTCACGGCTTCGAGATTTTCCTGCGCGGTTTCCGTGCCTTTGCGGGCTTTTTCGATGGATTGATTGGCGGACGAGATCGAACCCGAAAGTTCTTCGGAAATTTTTTGAACCGTATTCGGAAGCTGTTTCAGCGCGAACGATGCCTGATTCATTTCCTGAACTTTAGCTTCGTCTTCGCGGATGATCGATTCGATGGTTTTCTGAACGTGAACGGCGGCGTATTTCGCTTGCGTCGAGTCTTTTTTCAGTTCGGTCAAAAGCACGTTGAGATTGCCGATGAGATAACGGAAGGTTTCCGAGATTTCCTTCGTTTGCGGAAAATCGGATTGAATGTCGGCGTTCAGATTTCCTTTTCTGACGCGCGAAATCTCGTTCGTGATCTGTTGAACCTCGGCTTGCAGTCTTTCAAGTTCGGTTTTGGCGTTGATCGATTCGGAAACTTTGCTGAGAAGTTTCTGAAACGAATTGGTCAAACGATCGGAATTTTGCAGAGGCGTAAGCGTGACATTGATATTGCCGCTCGCAACCTTGTCCATCAAGAAAACGATTGCCTGAAGCTGTTGACTGTTGCGGTGCAAAGTTTGCAAAAGCTCGTCCGTTTCGGTCGAGCCGGATGTTTTCGGCAATGAAATGCTCGCGCTCCGCTCAAGACTTTTGGCGAGCAGGGAAACTTTTTCGATCGGGCTGACGACTTCGTTGGAAAGCCACCAACCGAAGATCATCACGATAAACGACAAAAACAAAAACGGTATGAAAACCGCGTAAAATGTTTCGCTGACGATAAATGAAACGAGCAGGTATGCCAGCATTCCGAAAGTGCAGATCAAAAAAGCCAGCGCACTCGTGGCAAGCCAGATTTTACCTTTCAGGGAATTTAGCAGCGAATCGGCAGAACGTCGAGCCATATTTTTCTCCGGGATAGTTTTGGGGAGCGATTAGCTTAAAACCAGTGAAGAAGTGATTCGGTCGGCATCGATCAAAAAGAGCGTGTTCGATTTATATTCAGCCTTTCCGAAAATATTCGGTGAGTTTATTTCTTGGATGGGTTCGATTGTTTTTGATTGTAAAGTAACTATTTCGCTTAACTTATCGACGACAAAGGCGAAAACGGAATCGCCTGCTTGCAGGACGACGAATTTAGCGCGGTTGGAGGTTTCCGAAGGTTCCTTTTCGAGAAGCTTCGGCAGATTCAAAACGGGAACTACTTCGCCGCGCAGATTGGCAATTCCCGCAAGCCATTCGGGTGAATTCGGCAGAAAAGCAATCGGCAGAATCCGTGTAACTTCGGCGACATTTTTGGTTGAAACGCCGAAAAGTTCCTCTTGCAGATAAAAAGTGACAAACTTTTCGGTATTGGACAGATCGTCCTCTTCGATAAAGAGCGATTCCGCCATTTCGGTAAATTCAAACATCGAAGCCATATTATTATCCGTCAGATTTTTCTTGAATCGAGAGAGCAACGCAGGCGAAATGCCTGCGTTACAAATTAATTACTTCCGTTTTTGATGTAAGCGTCGAGAGCCTTCATCAATGTTTCGGGTCCGAAAGGTTTCGTAATGTATCCGGTCGTGCCAGCCATTCGTCCGCGAACTTTGTCGAAAAATCCGTCTTTGCCGGAGATCATCACGACCGGAATATCTTTGGTCGCCTGATTGTTGCGGATGAGCTTGCAAACCTGATAACCGTCCATACGCGGCATCGTAATATCCAGTAAGATCAGATCGGGAACGATCTCGTTCAATTTCGCGAGCGCGTCCATTCCGTCAACGGCGCAAACGACTTCGTGACCGCATTTTTCGAGTTTGCCCGAAATCAGTTTGCGAACCGTCGCGCTGTCGTCAACGACCAGAATCGTTCTGCCTTTCGGCTGTGCTTCCTGAATTTCTTCCTGTTTCTTGATGTCGGCAACGCGAATCGTCAACGCATTGACCTGCGAATTGAGCAGGAAATCGTCGGGACGCATCTGCGCGGCTTCCTGCAAATATGCGAAGCCCTGACGCAGATTTTTCAGATTGATGTAGCCGATGCCGAGATAGAGAAGCTCTTCCGCATCGAACGGACGCAGATTTTTCTCCAGTTCCATACGGCTCACGGCTTGATGAAGCAAAACTTCGTTCGCGTCGTTGTTTGAAAGCAAAACTTCGAGGTCGGAGAGCGATAAGACCGCGCGGCACGAACCGCAGGCAAACGCCTGAACTTCATTTTCCGTACTGCAATAAGGACAAGTCGCCGTTTCAACTTTCGGTGCTTCAACGTGAACTTCTTCCGGCTGAACTTGTTCTTCAAATTGAGCTTGCGGTTCTTCCGTGTGAACTTCTTCAAATTGAGCTTCTGCAAACTCCGCTTGCGGTTCTTCGGTGTGAACAGGCGTTTCCTCTTCCGCAAAAAATTGTTCGGGGGCGGAATCGGGGACAGCTTCTTCGTAAAATTCGGTAGGCGATTCGATGGGTTGAATTTCTTCCGTAGCTTCGGTTTCGACCGTTTCGGCGGTTTCTTCCGAAACGGGATTCGTGAAGTTTTGGTAGGAATAATTGTCAGCTTGCGATTGCGCCGCCGGTTCTTCAAATGAAACTTCTTCGGCGTGCAATTCGGGGTGCGAGGCTTCTTCGTGAGCGGCTTCTTCGCCGAAATGTGCGGTTTCTTCGACCTTTTCTTCGTGGTGAACTTCTTCTGCGGGCTGGTCGAAGGATTCTTCCGCGTAATAGAGATTTTCCGTCGGTTCGGAATGATGTGAGTTGAGTTGAGGTTCCGATGCTTCTAATTCGACCGCTTCTTCGGCAATTTCAAAGTCGTCGTTTTCAACGCCTTCCGAAAATTGAACGAATTCTTCGGCTTCCTCTTCGGCATCTTCGTATGAGTGCTGGGGTGTAAATGATTCCGGCTGTGCGTCGGCATTTTCGAGATTAATTTCTTCAAACTGTTCGACGGCTTCAGTTTCTCCGGCAAATTGTTGAACTTCTTCGTCAGCAGATTCACGAGTTTCGGGTTCGTCGGTTTTTCTGACTTCTTCCAAAGCATCGAAAAACGCGTCAACTTCTTCGTGAATCGCTTTTTCTTCTTCCGAAACTTTTTCAAAAGGATTCGCGGCGACCAAAGCCTGCGGAAGCTCCAGTTCGTCCGTCGGCGAATTGTCGAATGCAAATTCTTCCGCGTGCTGAACTTCTTCCCGGACAGTTTCGGTTTCCTGAACCGTTTCCGCCGAAAATTCGGCAACTTCTTCAACCGCTTCTTCTACTTGAGTTTCGACGGGGGCAAAATCTTCTTCCGTGAAGCTCGGCGCGGTCGGTTCCTGTGAAAAATCTTCCTGAACGGCGGTTTCGGCGGCGGCGGTTTCTTCTTCCGCAAAATAAACTTGCGGCGCGGCGATCTGCGTGATCGTGCGGAATGCGTCCAAACCTGCGAGGGCGGTTTCGTTGTGCGGATTGAGTTCGATCACTTTTTCAAAGCATTGGAATTTTTCGTCAAAGCTCGGTGAGAGATGCGACTTTAAAAGCCACGCGTCTTCGAGGTTCGGGGCTTTCTGGAAAATTTCTTCGAGTAACTCGGCGGCTTCGTCGTTTTTTCCGGTCGCGGCTAAAGTGTTGGCTTTTTTGACGAGATTTTGGGCAACGCCGACGTGTGCTGCTTGAAGCGCGGTTTTCGCGTCTTCATTTTCAGGATTGATAGCTAAAACTTTGTCGAGATACGATTTCTTTTCTTCCGGCGCATCCGAAACGGAAGCGAGCCACAGCCACGCCATTTCATTCTGGTCGTCGTGACCGACAGCCTGGAAAAAGCATTGTTTGGCAAAGGTTTTCTGGTCTTCCCGGTGCGCATCGACACCGCGCTGAACGAACGTTTTGGCAAGCAGTGATTTCGTCGCCTTCATCCATTCCAAAGCACGCTGATTGTTAGGATTAACGTCCAGAACATTGTTGAGAAAGATCAGTAGTTCTTCGGGATATTCGCTGATCGAAGCCAGCCACAACCACGCGCTTTCGTTCTGCGCGTCGAGTTCGGTGACACGCAAAAGCAATTGACGCGCTTCGACACGATTGCCTGATTGCGCGGCTTTGATTCCGTCGTGAAGAAGGTTTTTAACTTGGGAAGAAGCAGTTTCGGACACACTATCAGCCGTTCCGTTTTCGTTTAACGACGGCGTTGATACATTCGACTCAAATTCTAATCTCATAGCTTTGGGTTTTATTAAGTTTGGACAAATATTGTAATGAAAGTTGGGAATGTTCAGCAGGCATTTAAAGTTATGCCTAAATCCGAAGAAGGTTCAAAAGCAAGACAAGTGCCATTCGGTTAAAAATATCAAAAATAATTAATAAACTCTTGTTTTATAGAGGTTTGAAAAAGACGATGTAAGGTATAAATTAAACTGACAAGGATTGTTATCTGCCTGAGTGACAAAATTTGACACCTGCAAATTGACAAAATTTAGTATATATTGGCAAATACTCGTAATTTCCAGAAAAATTTGAATTTAAATGAAAAAAGTTGAGAAAAACGAATTTGATGTCGTCATCATCGGCGGCGGACCGGCAGGACTTTCGGCGGCTTTGTGGTGCGATGACCTCGGACTTTCATCTATGCTTCTGGAAAAGGAAAAGGAATTTGGCGGACAGCTTTTATGGACATACAATGCGATTGAAAATCATCTCGGCATCACGGCGAAAAACGGGCGCGAAATGTCCGAAATCTTTCTGCAACAGACCGAAAAACGCAACTTTTCCCGACATCTGACGGCAGGAGTAGAAAAAGTTAATTTAGCGGAAAAAACAATTTCCCTGACGCACGGCGAAGAGTTTTCGGGAAAATTCATCATTCTTGCGACCGGTGTCAGGCGGCGAAAATTAAATATTCCGGGCGAAGATTTTTTTCGCGGCAGGGGAATCATCGAATCGGGTAAAAAAGACGCGGACAAGATCGAAAATAAAAACGTCGTGATCGTCGGCGGCGGTGATGCGGCGTTGGAAAATGCACTGATCTTGTCGGAAAAAGCGAAAAAGGTTTATCTCGTTCATCGGCGCGATGAATTTCGCGGAAGAAAAGAGTTTATCGAAAAGGTCGAAAAAAACGGCAGAGTCGAGATTTTACTCGAAACCGAATTGGTCGAAATAAAGGGCGATGAAGCGATTCGATCCGTCAGAACGAAAAACCGGAAAAGCGGTGAAATGCGCGATTTACAAATCGAAGCGGTTTTGCTGAGGATCGGGATCGAGCCGAATACCGAACTTTTCCGGGGACAGATCGATCTGGATAAAAACGGCTATATCGAAATAGACAGCAGTTGCCGAACGAGCATCGCAAACGTTTTTGCGGTCGGCGACGCGGCAAATCCGACCGCGCCGACGATCAGCAGTGCGGTCGGTATGGGAGCGACGGCTGTAAAGCAGATTTCAGCTTACTTATAAAGTTTAGAAAAAAATAAAATTCAGGAAAACCTTACCAAAAAAATGAATTTTATCCAAAGTAATTGTTATTTTTGCGGATAAAAGATTAGAGAAAGTGAGTTTATCGGCACTAATTACCGACACTTTGCTTTTTATTTTATTAATGGAACAAAAAATGCGTAAAAACTGACTGATTACTCTATCAAGCAATTATATTAAATAACTAGGAGGAGCTATGAGATCTAGCATTCTAAACAAGAAGTTTTTTTTAACTTTAGCATCGATGTTGGTTATCTTGTTCGTTTCCGGGAACCTGTTCGCACAAGCAGGAACTTCCGGTATCAGCGGAACTGTGACCGATCAGAACGGTGCTATCGTTGCCGGGGCAAGTGTGAAACTTTTGAATCCCGCCAATGGATTTAGTCGCACGCTTACCACAAACAGTGAGGGCACTTACAATTTTCCTTCGATTGCACCGGGAACTTACCGGATTGAAGTCGAAGCCGCCAATTTTAAGAAAAGTGTTGCCGCAGAAGTAAAAATTTTAGTTGATTCACCGATTGTTTTTAATATTGCGCTTGAACCGGGTGATGTCAGCGCGGTTGTGGATGTAACGGCTAACTCGATCGAATCGGTCGTTAATACGCAAGATGCAAGTCTTGGTAATAATTTTGTGCCGGAACAGATCACGCAACTGCCGACGGATTTGAGAAGAGTCGCCGATCTGTTGAGTTTACAGCCTTCGGTCACGAGAGAAGGTTACGTTGCCGGCGGCAGAAGCGATCAGGCGAACGTTTTGCTTGACGGCATCGACATTAACGACCAGCAGACAGGCGGTCGCAGTGAACAGTTTCAAACCAGCCAGGACACGGTTTTGCGGGCGACCACCGAATCGGTCGAAGAGTTTCGCATTACGACGACGAACGCCAACGCAAATCAGGGACGTTCGTCGGGCGCGCAGGTTTCGCTCATCACGAAAAGCGGAACGAACGATTTCAGAGGCGCGTTGTTTTATTTTTACCGTCCGACCGCTTTTTCTGCGAATGATTTCTTTAACAATGCGGCAGGACGTTATGTTGCCACCGATCAAGCCGTAATTGACGGGTTGGCAAAGGTCGGTGAGGAAAGAGCACCGCGTCCCAGTCTGGCGCGTGACATTTTCGGCGGCGCGATCGGCGGTCCGATCAAAAAAGATAAATTATTCTTTTTCTATACTTATGAAGGACAGCGGGAGAAAAAAGGAGAGTCGGTCGTTCGCGACGTTCCCCTCGCGAGTCTGGGGCGCGGAGAATTAAAGTTTATCGGCGGTTTGCCGGGGGAAATCATTTGTTTACCGGGAAATTCACCTCCGGGATGTATTGCGCCGCATCTGGTCACAATTTCAACTACGCAATTGAATACGAGCGTATTTCCGATTGTGAGAGTAAATCCGGCAGCCGTATCCGTTTTTGCCGGTGCCGCGTCAAGATACACGGCAAACGATACTTCGGTCGGTGATGGATTGAACACGGGCGGCTTCCGCTTTAACGCCGCGACCAGCACGGATGAAAATACGCATATCGCGAGATTCGATTACATCATCAATCAAAAACAAACGGCATATTTTCGTGCCAATTATCAATATGATCTTTTGAAGGGAACCTCACAATTTCCGGACACGCCTTCCGGCGCGCTCTGGGATCATCCGTATGGTTTTGTGGTCGGACACGATTGGTCGGTAAGCAACAATATGGTCAATAATTTCCGCTACGGATTAACCCGTCAGGCTTTCAGCACGCAGGGCGATTCGGGTGAAAATTCCATAAACTTCAGATTTGTTTACCAACCGCTGGCGTATGCAAGAACTTTGAGCCGTGTTACTCCGACGCACAACATTACGGATGATTTCACCTGGATCAAAGGAAATCACACTTTCCAGTTCGGTGGAAATATTCGCCTGATAAATAATAAACGGGTCGATTACGCCAGTGCATATGATGATGCGGTCGCCAATCCTTCATATTACTCGCAATCGGGACGCATCCTTGATCTGGCAGTCAGCGCGGCGGGCTATACCGTTCCGTCGTCACAGCGAACCACGGTTCAAAATGCCTCCTCAGCGTTGATCGGGCGTTTTTCGCAATACAGCGGAAACTTTACGTTCGACCTTGACGGCTCCGTTTTGGAAGCGGGAACTCCGACCGAACGCGAATTCGCCACGCAGGAATACGACACTTATTTTCAGGATATTTGGAAACCTTATCGCAATTTGACGCTTACTATGGGACTTCGTTACGGCGTGAGCCGTCCGGTTTACGAAAAGAACGGTTTTCAGGTAGTTCCGAGTGAAAGATTGGGAGAACTTTTCGCGCGTCGCATTGCTTCCGCAAAACAGGGAATTCCTCTGAACGATCTGGTTAATTTTGAAAGAGCCGGTCCCGCGAATGACGGACAAGGTTTTTACAGCACGGATTGGAACAATCTGCAACCGCGTCTGGCAGCCGCCTGGTCGCCGAACTTTGAAAATAAATATCTGAAATTCCTTTTCGGCAAGGAAGGCGATTCGATCATTCGCGGCGGTTTTGCGATCACGAACGATCATTTCGGTCAGCAGTTAGCCGTCAGCTTCGATGGTTTATCTTCGATCGGTTTTACCTCGTCGAGCACCATTTCGGCAAATACCTACAATATTACGACCAATCCGGCACCGCTTTTTACCGGGTTCGGACAAAATGTTCGTTCGCTTCCGGGAATTCCTGCACCGACTCAGCGTTTTTCGACCGAAGTAACGCCGGGTTGTCTGGCAGGAACCGAAGACTGTCCGCAGCGTATCGAATCCTCGCTTGACGGGACGATCACGACCCCGACGCATTACAGTTGGAATGTATCGTTCGGTCGCCAGCTTCCTTTCGGAATGTATGTCGAAGCTTCGTATATCGGGCGTAAAGCCAGAAACTTACTCGGTGCGCGCGACGTGATGGCTTTGAATAATCTGGTTGACCGCACTTCGGGAATGGATTGGTATACGGCAGCCGGAATATTGCACGACCTGCGCGCTCGAAATACGCCGGTCACGGCAGTTGCGAACATTCCTTATTTCCAGAATTTGTTTCCGAACATCGGCGGCGTTTATTCGGGAAATAACGCTTTGACACCAACGCAGGAGATTTATAATTTGGTTTCCAGAGACGGTTTCGACATTCTCGACTGGACATATATCCAGTTGTTGATCGACGATCTCGGGACGACTCCGAATTTGTTTTATCATCCGCAATATGCGGCGTTTTCTTCGTTCGGTTCGTTCGGCAATTCCGATTACAACGGCGCGGCTTTCTCCGTCAGACAGCGTTTCGGCAACACCTTAACCTTCGACTTGAACTACACTTTAGCAAAGTCTTTCGACGATGTTTCAGGTCTTCAAACCGGCGGTTCATACGGTTCGCAGTTTTTGCTGAATCCGCTTCGTCAAAGCGATAACTATGCGTATTCCGATTTCGACATCCGCCACGTTGTCAACGCCAATTTTGTTTTCCAACTTCCGTTCGGTAAAGGAAAACAATTCTTCGGCGATATGAATCCGATTGCCGAAACCTTCTTTGGCGGCTGGCAGTTGGCAGGTATTTACCGTTGGAATACGGGGCTTCCGGTTTCCTCGCCGTTCGATGCCGCGCAATGGGCGACGAACTGGAACGTGCAATCGAACGGAACCGCGATTCGTCCGGTTACTTTCGGTGCGGTGCGGTCAACGCAGAATGCTTTTGCAGACCCGCAAGCGGCATATAATTCGTTCCGCAATGCGCGACCGGGTGAAACCGGGCAACGAAATAATTTCCGTCAGCCGGGTTACTCGACGCTGGATTTAGGACTTTCCAAATCGTTCAATATGCCGTGGCGTGAAGGTCATAAATTGCAGTTCCGCTGGGAAGTCATTAACGTCGCAAACTATCAGTATTTTAATGCCGATAATTTGACCCGTTCGACCTACGGCTTAACGCAAGACCCTGAAACAGGTGCGGCGGCATCCGATTTCGGAAAAATCTATACCAGCATTCAGGGCAACCCGCGCAGAATGCAGTTTGGATTAAGATATTCATTCTAAATTGAAAAATAATGAATGAAATTACAGGTTGGAGATTATTTCTCCAACCTTTTTTTGTGTGAAATGTTCAGCGTTCCGCTTTCAGGCAAACCCTTGCTAAATCGTATTTTGCAGAGGCAGTTTGATCTTTGCGAGGACACCGAAATTCGGGTTGTTTTCGATGATGATTATTCCCGAATGGCGTTGCACGATGCGGTAACTGATCGCCAAACCCAAACCCGTTCCGCCTTCCTTGTTGGCAGTAAAGAACGGATTAAAGACGTTCGGCAGAGCATCGTCAGGAATGCCGCGCCCGTTGTCGGAGATTTTGATAACGATGTGCGGATGCGGAAAACGTTCGGTCGGCATCAGCGCGCTGTCGGTCGAAATTTTCAGAATGCGCGGACGTTCGGAAAGCGGCACGACTTCCATCGCCTGCCGTGCATTCGTAATCAGATTAAACAAAATCTGCTGAATCTGCGACGGATCGCCGTCAACTGTCGGGAGATAATTTGCGAGATTCATATGAATTTTAATCTCGGATTTTTGAAGCTGATGATTTAACAAACCGACGGTTTTTTCGATCAGTTCATTGATATTGACGGGCGCAAATTCGGGCGAACGGTCACGCGAAAAATCGAGCAGTTGGCGGACGAGATTCGTAATATTCGAGCTTTGTTCCTTGATCGCCTGCAATTCTTCTTCGGGCGTTTGCGATTTTCCGCGCAAAAGATATTCGACATTCGCGGAGATAATATTGAGCGGCGTGCCGACCTCGTGCGCGATTCCGGCGGCGATCTCGCCGATTGCAGAAATCCTTTCCTGCTGAATCAAACGGCGTTCGATAAGCTTTTCGTCCGTCACGTCGCGCGTCGTGCAGACCACGCCGACAATGCGCCCGCGTTCGCTGATGATCGGGTCGGTGATGACGCGCAAAACTCTGCCCAAATTTTCATCGTGAAGTTCGACTCTCTGCGGCAAGCGTTCCGTCACGGTGCGCATGATCGTGCAATTCGCGCGCGGTTTTTTCGAGCCGTGATAAAGTTCGCAACAGCGGATTCCGACCAGATTTTCGGCGTTCGTTCCGAACATTTTCGCGAGCGAAGAATTGGCGCGGCGGATTCTGCCCGAAGGCGCGTGAATCGAAACGCCGTCGGTCATCGCTTCAAAAGTTTCTTCCCATTCGCGCCTTGAATCGGTAACTTGCTGTAAAAGTCTGGCTTGTTCGAGCGCAACGCCGACCTGTTTGCCGATCGCGGTCAGCATACTCGATTCGTGCGCCGTAAAAATGCGCGGTTCGGAGTGGAAAAGCGTCATAATTCCGCGCACGATGCCTTCGCGTCCGACGAGCGGAACGGAGGCGAGCGAACCGATTTTTTCGGTCGAAACGGGACGCGCCAACCTGCGGTCATTCGTCGTGTCGGAAACGATCAGCGTTTCGTTCAAAACCGCCGAACTTCCGATCAGACCTTCGCCGAGTTCAAATCTCTGGAGCATTTCGATTGCCGAACCGGACAAATTTTGCGACACCGCGAGGTCGAGCGATTCTTCTTCGTCGAGCAGGTGAACACAGCCCGAAGTTAGCGAAGTAACGCGCAAAACCGCGTCGAGCGTTCGTTGCAGAAACGACTCAACGCCGTCCATCTGCGTAATGGCTTCGGCAACGTCGATGAGCGCGAAAAGCTGTTTGTCGCGGCGCGAAATACGTTTTTCGCTTTCCTTCGTCTGCGTGATGTCTTTGATGACGGCGGAAAATCCGCAAAGTTTTCCGTTCTGGTCGAGAATCGCGGTTTCGGAAACGGTCGCTTCGATTATCTCGCCGTTTTTGTTGAGAATCTGCGTTTCAAAGCTATCGCGGCGTTTGTATTTTTCGAGATTTTTCAAGTGTTTATGAAACTTTGCTTCGTCGAGCAAAACGGACGTGGCGGGCAAAATATCGCGCATGAACTTAACCGCACCGAAAAGATTTTCAGCTTGCGGATTGGCGTAAAAAATTGCGCCGCCGTCATCGAACAGGATCACGGCATCGGGCAGATCGTGCAGAATATTGATGAACGGATTTTTCCCGTCCGACAAATTTTGCCGCTTGATGACTTTTTCCAAAGAAGATTTTTTCATAGAAATGAAGTTGCCGTTTTTCGCGTATCAATCTTAAACTAATATCGAAATCAGATAAACGCAAACTATGACCGAAACCGCCGCCCGACTTTTAATTGTTGACGACAAAGAGCAAATGCGCGAAGTTTTGCGGAAATTTCTGCTTGCCGAAGGATACGAAGTCGAAACGGCGGAAAACGCTGCGGAAGCGTTGCGAAAGTTTGAAAAGGGAAATATCGACCTCGTTTTGTCCGACATTCGGATGCCCGGAATGGACGGGAACGAGCTTCTTGCGCAGATTTTACAATTCGATAAAAATGCGATCGTTATTTTGATGACCGCGTTCGGTTCGATCGAAGCGGCAGTCGGCGCGATCAAACAGGGCGCGACGGATTATATTTCAAAACCGTTTCAGATGGAAGAAGTTCTGCTTCGTCTGAGCCGCGCTTTGAAGGAAAGAAAACTCGAAAAACGCGTCGCCGATCTCGAACAACAGCTTTCGCAAAAGGAAAGTCCGACGGGAAAGATCATCGGCACGAGCCAGCCGATGAAAAAACTTCGTCAAATTATCGAACGCGTCGCGCCGCTCAACGATACGGTTTTGATAAAGGGCGAAACGGGCACGGGAAAGGAACTCGTCGCGCGCGCTTTGCACGAAGGAAGTCTGCGAAACGATAAACCTTTCGTCGCGCTCGATTGTTCTTCGATTCCCGAAACTTTAATTGAATCCGAACTTTTCGGCTACGAACGCGGCGCGTTTACGGGCGCGAACCAAGCCAGACAAGGACTTTTTGAAACGGTCGAAAACGGCACGCTTTTTCTCGATGAGATCGAAAGTTTGAGTATTGCGGTGCAGGCAAAACTTTTGCGCGTTTTGCAGGAACGGAATTTCCGGCGCGTCGGCGGTCGGAAAGATTTGAATTTCAAAGCGCGAATCGTTTCGGCGACAAATCAGGACTTGGAAAAACTCATCGAAGAAGGCACGTTTCGCCGCGATCTTTATTATCGTTTTGCCGTCATCCCGATCAACGTTCCCGCTCTGCGCGAACACCGCGAAGACATTCCCGGACTCATTTTGCATCTGCTCAAAAAACGTGCTGAAAATCCGCACGAAATGCCGAAGATTAAGCCTGAAGCAATGGAAATGCTCATCGCGCACGATTGGCAGGGAAACGTTCGCGAATTGGAAAATGTCGTTTCTTACATTTCCGCGCTCGGCGGCGAAGTGATCGATGTCGGCGATCTGCCGATTCTTGGTTCAAAGATCAAAAAAAACGCGGAAACGGGCGAACTTTTACCGCTTGCCGAAATCGAAAAGTCGCACATTCTGCAAGCCTTCGACGCGACCAACCGCAACCGCGTCCAAACCGCAAAACTTCTCGGCATCGACCGCCGCACGCTTTACAACAAACTTCGTCAATACGGATTCGACGAAAACGAATGATGGGAAAAATATTCCCAAAATCACTGTGAAAAAAATTCCCAACGGGAAAAAACGTCACGGTTCCATTGCCTCTTCAAATCATTCCAAAAAACCGCTAAGTAATTGTAATTCATCGGGTAAAACGCTCGAAACGTTTTTCAATCCTGCTTGGCACATCTCTTGTTTATCAGAAAAGTCAGCTATCAAAACCCGAAATCTAACAGCTAAACAGGCGAACTCAGGTTTGCGGAAACTTTTTAATAAAGAGAGGACTCAATTAATGAGAGTTTTTTTGCGGTTATTAACTGTCGCAGTTTTTTTATTTTCAGGAAATTTATTAATTCCGGCGCAGGAAATCGGTAAAGTGCCGATCGGAATGGCGCAGGTGATGTCCGGCGGAAACGGTGACGACAAAAACAAAAAGTCCGATAAAAAAGATGAATCGGCAAAACCGACCGAAACGGCAACGGGCGAGATCAAAGACCCGCTCGTGACTTTGCTTATCAAAAAAGGTTTGCTCAACGAAACGGAAGGCAAAATGCTCGGCGGCGGTTCGCCTGCCGAACAGCGCGACCGTTTGGCAAATCTGCTTTTACAAAAAGGCTTAATTACGGTGGCGGAACTCGACGCGATACGCGTCATTCAGCCGCCTGCAACGACGGAAGCCGTCAATGTTTCCTCCTTGAAAGCAAACAATGAAACAGCCGTGAAAACGGCGGCGGCTTCCGTTAATGTCAATTCGGTCGCGGCGCAAACCGCTCCGGCGGTGATTCCGGCAATTGCTCCGATCCGCGTTTTACAGTTGGAAGGCGCAAAACGCGACGGCTTGATTCCCGATCTCAAGCTCGGTTCGGGCGCGAAAGTGAAATTTTACGGATTTTACAAAACGAGCCTTGTCTGGGATTCGTCGAATCCGCCCGGAAACGATTTCCCTCTGCCCGGATTTTTGCAGGATTCGGGACCTGACGGCGCGCCCGAATTTCACCTGAAAACACGCGCATTCCGCTTCGGCGCAAACTTTGAATGGCTCGACCCATCGCCGAAACTGACCGTGACGGGCAAGGTCGAAATCGATTTTGAAGGCGATTTCACGCGCTCGAATAACCGTAATATTTCTTCGATTCGTTCGAGTCAGCCGAGCCTTCGTCTGGCTTGGGTGCGAATCGATAAAACCTTCGACGACAAACGCGCGGCGTATGTTTTGTTCGGTCAGGACTGGACACCGTTCGGCTCTTCGACCGTGCCGAACACCATCGAAACGACCGGATTTCATCTCGCTTACGGCAACATTTACGAGCGCGCTCCGCAAGTCCGCACAGGTGTGAATTTTCTTTTAAGCAAAAACCGCAACGTGCGTTTTCAACCCGAATTCGCACTCGTTTTGCCGTTTTTCGGAAATACGCCGTCGAATCCGGCTGACCAGCTCGGACTCGGCGAACGGCAGGGCGTTGACTCGAACCGCCCCGAATTGCAGGGACGTTTCGTTTTGCAGTTTCAACTCGACAAAGCGGCGGGCGTGGCTCCGGCGCAACTCATTGCAAGCTGGACGGAAGGCAAACGCCGCGCGATCGTGACGCGGGCAAACGTTCCGGCGGCATTTTTGTCAGCTTTTCCCAATGGTGCGGAAGTCGAATCGGAACGCTACGGCTACACGGGCGAATTTCAGCTTCCGACGCGCTGGTTCACGTTGATCGGAAAATATTATAACGGAGCCGATCTGCGCGCGTATTTCGGCGGGCAATTATTTTCGGTTTTCAACGACACGGCGGGTTTGACAGGAACCGCCAGTGCGACTTCGATCGACGGTTCTTCGACGGTCGTTTTCGGTTTTGACGGAACGCGGGCGGTCGTCGCACCGCAGAGATCGGTTCGCGGACAAGGCGGATTTATAAATTTCGGATTGCCGCTCTCGCGTTTGTTCGGTGCCGATCCGAAAGGTCGCAACGCCGGTTGGACGGCGTATCTGCATTACGGTTACGACGAAGCGTTTGCGCGTGACGTGCGGCGGCTCGGCGCGGGGCGCGGAAAGAGCGATGTTTTTATGGCGAATTTGCAGTATAAGATGAATGCGTTTATAACATTTGCATACGAAGCTTCATATTTCCGCACGAGGGCGAGCAATCAGGCAGGTGCGTTACCCTTGTTCAGAGGCATCCCGTCGCGTGAAACGCATAATATCCGTTCGGAGTTTGCGACGATATTCAATTTCTAAGAAAAAAAGCAGAGGAAAATATTAAGGAGAACAATCAAATGGCAACATCAGCAGAGGATTTAGGCGCGTTATATAACGACGAAGTGTCGAAAAGCAAAATATGGCAGGTCATCAGTGCGTCGGCGGTCGGGACGATGATCGAATGGTATGATTTTTATATTTTCGGTTCACTTGCCGCCACTATTTCACCGCTTTTTTATCCGCCGGGAAATGATACTTTCGCATACATCGCTTATCTGGCGACATTCGCGGTCGGGTTTATTGTGCGTCCGTTCGGTGCGTTGTTTTTCGGGCGCATCGGCGATATTGTCGGTCGCAAATACGCATTCCTGGTCACGCTTCTGATTATGGGCGGCGCGACCGCGATCATCGGATTTTTGCCGACATATTCGCAGATCGGCATTGCCGCGCCAATCATTCTGCTTCTGACGCGTGTCGCGCAAGGGCTTGCGCTCGGCGGCGAATACGGCGGCGCGGCGGTTTATGTCGCCGAACACGTGCCCGACAATCAGCGCGGATTTTACACGTCGTTCATTCAGATCACGGCAACGCTCGGATTATTTATGTCTTTGGCGGTGATCCTGATTATCCAGAATACGATGTCAGCCGACCAGTTTGCTGGTAAAACGGAAGGTTTTGCGGGTTGGAGAATTCCGTTCCTGATCTCGATTCTGCTCGTTGTCATCTCGCTTTACATTCGTTTGCGAATGAAGGAATCGCCGATCTTTCAGCACGTCAAATCGACCGGAATGACTTCGGCAAATCCTTTGGTCGAAGCGTTTACGAAATGGGATAATCTGAAACGCGTTTTGATTTCGCTGTTCGGCGCGACTGCGGGACAGGGCGTGGTTTGGTATGCGGGACAATTTTACGCGCTGTTTTTTCTGCAATCGATTCTTAATGTGGATGCAAAATCGGCAAACTACATCATCGCCATCGCACTGCTTTTCGGAATGCCGTTTTTCGTTTTCTTCGGTTGGCTCTCGGATAGAATCGGGCGTAAATGGATCATTATGGCAGGGCTTTTGCTTGCCGCATTGACTTATATTCCGATCTATCAAACGATGCAGTCGGTTGCGGGTTCAAATGTCGTGACGGCATCTTCGCAGAAAGATAAAGTGACGGGCGCGATCAAATTAACGCCGCAAGCGAAGGACGAAGCCGGAAATCTCGTGGCGGCTCCGAAAGCTTTGCCATACACGAGTTTTAACGAACTCATCTCAAAACCAGCCGCTTGGCAATTGATTTTGCTGATTTTCGTGCAGGTTTTCTGGGTCACGATGGTTTACGGTCCGATCGCGGCTTATCTGGTCGAAGCGTTTCCCGCCAAGATTCGCTATACGGCTTTGTCATTGCCGTATCACATCGGCAACGGTGTTTTCGGCGGTCTTTTGCCGCTCATCGGTTTGTCAGTTATCGCCAATACGGGCAACATTTACGCCGGACTTTATTATCCAATGACGATTGCCGCGATCACTTTCGTGGTCGGTTCGATTCTCTTGAAGGAAACTCACGGACACCGCATCTGGGAAGAGATCAAGGTCGAAGAAGACGAACTCGAAGCAACGGAAAAAGCCGGCGAAGAAGCGGACGATATGATTCCGTGAGGCGATTTTGGATTTAGATTTTGGGTTTCGGATTTTAACCGGAACACCTCTCATAAATAATTTTTAAGCGTTCAGAATCCCGCGTTTACGCGGCAAAAGCTTGCGCGAAAAGCCGCGTAAACGCGGGATTCTAAACTTGCGCCAATCATTTATGAGCTGGATTTTAGTTGGTTTTGGTTAAAGTCTGAAATCCGAAATCGGAAATTCCCGGAACATTCACTTATAGTAATTTATGAGGTGAAAAATATGACCGTCGTAACCGAAAAAACAGACGAAACGATTGAAAAGCTAACGACTGGACAAAACGAATATCTTGCGCCGCGAATTGTCGCCGAAACCGCGTTTGTGAAGGACGCGAAAGCCGAATATGCGAGATGGAAAGAAAATCCTGACGCTTTTTGGGCGGAACAGGCGGAGAAATTCGTCTGGACGAAAAAATGGGATTCGGTTTCAAAGTTTGACGGCGTAAATCACGAATGGTTTACGGGCGCGCAGACGAACATCACGCTCAACGCGCTCGACCGTCACGCCAAATCCGACCGCCGTAATGTCGTTGCCTTTATCTGGCTCGGCGAAGACGGAAGCGAAAGGCTCGTCACCTACGATCAGCTTTTGCGAATGGTCAATCGTTTTGCGAACGGTCTGAAATCGCTTGGCGTGGGCAAAGGCGACCGTGTGGTGATCTATATGCCGCTGACGGTCGAAGGCGTGGTTTCGATGCTTGCCTGTGCACGGATCGGCGCGATTCATTCGGTCGTTTATGCGGGTTTAGGTCACGCTTCGCTTCGTGACCGCATCGAGGATGCGCGGGCGAAGATCGTTATTACAGGCGATGTCGGTTTTCGGCGCGGAAAAGCCGTTCCGCTCAAAACGATTACGGATGAAGCGGTTGCCGATCTCGAATTCGTCGAAAAAGTCGTCGTTTTTTCGCGCCGTTTGCCGAAGATCGAATTTGTCAGTTCACGCGAGATAGATTTCGACGATCTGTTGAATTTTCCCGACCGATGCGAAGCCGAAACGATGGACGCGGAAGACCCGCTTTTCATTCTTTACACGTCGGGCACGACCGGAAAACCGAAAGGCGTGGTTCACGTTCACGGCGGTTTTATGGTCGGCACGACTTATCATTTTGAAACGTTTTTCGATGTCAACAAGTCGGACGTTTTTCTCTGCACGTCCGACATCGGCTGGATCGTCGGACATTCATACATCGTTTACGCGCCGTTGTGTGCGGGCGCGACGACGCTTTTCCGCGAAGGCGCGATAGATTTTCCGCATCAGGGAATTGTCTGGGAATTGGTCGAAAAATACGGCGTGACGAAAATGTTTACCGCGCCGACCGCGATCAGATTTTTTATGCGTTTCGGCGAAGAATTGCCGAAACGCTACGATCTGACGAGCCTGAAAGTCATCGCCTGCGCGGGCGAACCGCTCAATCCCGAAGCGTGGCGTTGGGCGCAAACTCACCTTTGCGGCGACGGTGCGCACGGTTACTGCGTCGATAATTGGTGGCAGACCGAACTCGGCGCGCCGACCATCGGAACGCCGGTCACGATGCCGATGCGCGAAGGAAAAGCGGGAATCGCGCTCGCGGGTGTCGAAGCCGCCGTGGTTGATGCGGAAGGAAACGAGGTCGCGCCGAACGTCGGCGGGCGTTTGGTGCTTCGCCGACCTTTTCCGTCGATGATGCGGACGGTCTGGAATGACGCGCCGCGTTACGAGCGAATGTGGAAACAGATCGAAGGCTGTTACGTTTCGGGCGATGTCGCCGTGATGGACGAAGACGGCTACATACAGGTTCTCGGTCGCGCCGACGATGTGATGAACATCGCCGGACACCGCATCGGCACGGCTGATGTCGAATCCGCGCTCGTTTCGCATCCGGCAGTTGCCGAAGCCGCCGTGATCGGCATTCCCGACGAGGTTAAAGGCGAATCGATCGTCGGATTTGTCCAACTCCGAAGCGGTCACGAGGCGAGCGAAAGCTTGACGGCGAGCCTGGTCGAACACGTCCGCCGCGAACTCGGACCGATCGCCACGCCTTCAAAAATTTCGATTATGGCGGCTTTGCCGAAAACCCGTTCGGGCAAAATTATGCGCCGTTATCTGAAAGCCTTGGAAATAGGAACCGATCCGGGCGATCTTTCGACGCTCGAAGAGTGATTGAAAAGATTCGGAACAAATGAAGGTCGAAAATTTTAGTCGGGATTTGGGCAAAAAATATTTGAAATGTTATATTTGCCTCAATGGATGAACATAATGTGATGGCGGACAGCAACGGTCAAAAAAATGCGGCGCGAAGGTTTGAAGTCTTTACGCAAAACGCGAATTTAGCCGTTGCCGCCCTGCGAAAACATTCCGCCGACCGCTCGAAAACCGCGATGATCTGGGAAGGCGTGAACGAAAATTCAAAAACGTTTTCCTTTTTCGATCTCGAACGTCTGTCAAACCGAACGGCAAACGTGTTGAAGGATTCGGGCGTAAATTTCGGCGACCGCGTTTTCACCTTGATGAACCGCACGCCCGAACTTTATGCGGTGATTCCGGCGGTTTTGAAACTCGGCGCGTCGGTCGGCGTTTTGTTTGCCGATTTCGGCGCGGAAGCGATTCGTCAGAGATTGGAAGACGCGGGCGCGAAAATGATCGTGACCGACACGGCAAATGTCGGAAAGATCGAAGAGATATTTGAAAAACTGCCTCTGCTCGAAAAAGTTCTGGTCGTCGGCGATTGGGAAACGAGGGACGATTTTTACAATTTCGATGAACGCGTGAAAAATGCTTCCGCCGAATTTGAAGCCGAGATTGTCGAACCCGACGACAATTGTTTTCTGATCTACACGTCGGGCACGACCGGGCTTCCGAAAGGCGTGGTTCATCGGCACGCGATCTCCGAGCGTCTGGTCGAAACGGCGAAAAGCGTTTTGCATCTCGAAAAAGACGATTTTTACTGGTGCACGGCTGATGCAGGTTGGGTGACGGGTTTGTGTTACGGCATCTTCGCGCCGTGGCTTTTGGGTTTTCCGATCCTTGTTTACGAAGGCGAATTTGAAGCGCAGAAGTGGCTCGAACTGCTCGAAAAACATCAGGTTACTTGTCTTTATACGACACCGACGATGCTTCGCCTTTTGCGAAATGAAATGGGCGATCTGCCGCGCAAACGCGAATTCAGTCTGCGCCGTATTTATTCGGCGGGCGAACCTCTCAATCCCGAAGTCATCGGTTGGGCGGAACGGGTTTTCGGCGCGCAGGTTTTTGATAATTACTGGCAGACGGAAACAGGTTCGCAGATCATCGCCAATCGCCCGAGCGTTCCGATTCTTCGCGGCGCGATGGGAAAGGCGGTCGAAGGTGTTCACGTGGCGATCATCGACGCGAACGGACGCGAATTGCCCGTCGGCGAAGTCGGCGACATCGCGGTTAAGCCGAATCTGACCTCGCTTTTCAAAGGTTACTGGAATTTTCCCGAAGCGACCCGCGCCTGTTTTCGTGCGGGCTGGTATATCACGCGGGATCGCGGAAAGCGTGACGAAAACGGTTATTTCTGGTTCGTCGCGCGAAACGATGACGTGATAACGTGCGAAGCGCAGCGCGTCGGACCATTTGAAGTTGAAAGCGCGATCTTGGTTCATCCGTCAGTCTTTGAATCGGCGGCGGTCGGCGTGGCTGATGCCGTGACGACCGAACACGTCAAAGCGTTTATCGTTTTGCGAAAAGGTTTCGAGCCCTCGCAAAAACTCGCGGAAGAGATCGCCGCCGCCGTTCGCGCACAGCTTTCGCCGCAGTCAACGCCGAAGGAAATCGAGTTTATTGCCGAGCTTCCGAAAACGAAATCAGGCAAAATCCAGCGCGAAATTTTGCGCCGCAAAGGTAATTTGGATAAGGATAAAGTTTTTATAATCGAATAATTTAGAGGAATAATTTATGCCGGAATCAGCAAAAGGAACAGAATCAACCAAAGGAATCGAGTCAACTTTGACCGAAAACCGCGTTTTTCCGCCGCCTGCGGAATTTTCTGCGGACGCGCACATCAAATCTTTCAAGGAATACGAAAAACTCTATGCCGACGCAGCAAAAAATCCCGAAGAATTTTGGGCAAAACAAGCCGAATCGCTCGATTGGTTCAAGAAATGGACGAAAATTTTGGAATGGGAAGAACCGCACGCGAAATGGTTCGTCGGCGGAAAGATCAATATTTCCTATAACTGTATCGATCGTCATCTGAAAACGTGGCGCAAAAATAAAGCCGCGATCATCTGGGAAGGCGAACCCGGCGAAATCCGCACTCTGACCTATTTACAGCTTTACCGGCAAGTCTGCAAATTTGCGAACGTGATGAAAAAGCTCGGCGTGCAGAAAGGCGACCGCGTCGCGCTTTATATGCCGCTCGTTCCCGAATTGGCGATTGCGATGCTCGCTTGTTCGCGCATCGGCGCAACGCACACGGTGATTTTCGGCGGTTTTTCGTCGGAAGCGATCCGCGACCGCGTGAATGACGGCAAATGCAAAATGATCGTGACGGCTGACGGCGGTTATCGGCGCGGTTCGGAGATCAAATTAAAAGACGTGGTTGACGAAGCTCTGCTCCATACGCCGAGCGTCAGAAGCGTCGTAGTTTTCAAGCGAACGGGCAACGAAGACGTGAAAATGCGTCCCGGACGCGATCATTGGTGGCACGAAATGATGCAGATCGCGCCCGACGAGATCGAACCCGAACAACTCGATTCGGAACATCCGCATTTTATTCTTTACACGTCGGGCACGACCGGAAAACCGAAGGGCATTTTGCACACGACGGGCGGATATTTAACGCAAGCCGCTTACACGTCGAAAATGGTTTTCGATTTGAAGGACGAAGACGTTTACTGGTGCACGGCTGACATCGGCTGGATCACGGGACATACCTACGTCGTTTACGGTCCGCTGGCGAACGGCGCAACCGTTTTTATGTATGAAGGCGCGCCGAATTTTCCCGAACCCGACCGCTTCTGGAAACTGATCGACCGTCACCGCATCACGATCTTTTACACCGCGCCGACGGCGATTCGCGCATTTATCAAATGGGGCGAACAATATCCGATGAAGCACAGCCTTTCGAGCCTGCGTTTGCTCGGAACGGTCGGCGAACCGATCAATCCCGAAGCGTGGATGTGGTATCACGAAATCATCGGGAAAGGAAATTGTCCGATCGTCGACACCTGGTGGCAGACGGAAACGGGCGCGATTATGATCTCGCCGCTTCCCGGTGCCACGCCGACCGTTCCAGGCACGGCAACCAGACCTTTGCCCGGAATTATCGTCGATGTCGTCACCAAATCGGGCAAACCCGTCAAGGCGAACGAAGGCGGTTATCTCGTTATCAAACATCCGTTTCCGTCAATGCTTCGGACGATCTGGGGCGACGACGAACGCTACAAACAAGCGTATTGGTCGGAAATTCCGGGTTGCTATTTTGCCGGCGACGGCGCACGGCGCGACAGCCGCGGCTATTTCTGGATTATGGGACGTGTAGACGATGTGATTAACGTCAGTGGTCATCGGCTCGGGACGGCGGAAATCGAATCCGCGCTCGTTTCGCACGAAATGGTTGCCGAAGCCGCCGTTGTCGGTCGTCCCGACGATCTGAAAGGTCAGGCGATCTCGGCATTTGTGACGCTCGAAGGCGGACGCACGGGAAGCGAAGAACTCAAAGCCGAACTTCGCGCACACGTCGCGCACGAGATCGGCGCACTCGCGAAACCCGACGACATTCGCTTTACCGATATGTTGCCAAAAACGCGTTCGGGCAAAATTATGCGCCGTTTGCTTCGCGAGATCGCGGCGGGCGGAACGATTGCGGGTGACGTGACGACGCTCGAAGATTTTTCGGTTCTCGAAAAACTCAGGGAAGACGAAGAATAGAAAAATGAAAACCGATAAAAAAGAGGGTTTCTGAAATTTCAGAAACCCTCTTTTTATGCTTTGGATGAGCGATGAATATGAATCAAACATCGGTTTCGGACTTTAACGCAAAATCCTAATTGGTTAAACCATCGCTAGTAATAAAAATAATTGGTTTACTGAAAATGGGTTTAATAAGTTGATTTATGGGTGAAATGTTCAAATTATAATAGAAAAGTAATTGATATTGGGTTAGTTTGTGAATCTTAGTATGCGACTTGCAATAATTGGTTATACCAATTAAGATGTTTTTTACCGGATTAATTTTAATTGCCGTCAAATTTATAAAACTGTAAAAATCTGTAGTTCTTAAGGACGTGAAAACCGATAAGGGATTGTTCTATCTGCAAGGATTAAGTCCGGTTTTTCAAGAATCAAGAATCAGGAATGAAAAAAATTACATTCGGGAATCTTTTTGTGCTTTTGGTTTTAGCCGTTCTGTCGGTTAAAGCCGAAGGTTTCTCTTTTGCAAAAGCCGATCTGATCGTCGCCAAAGACGGAGGCGGCAATGTCAAAACCGTCGGCGAAGCGATCGAAAGAGTTCCCGAAAATAATAAAAAACGCTTTACGATCTTTATCAAAAAAGGCGTTTACGACGAACAGATCAGGATTCCCGCAAACAAACCGTATATTTCCTTCGTCGGCGAATCGCGCGACGAAACGATTTTGAGCTTCGACATCAACAACAAACGCGCCGGAACGACTTCGGCGGCTTACGCTTTTTACGTCGGCGGACACGATTTTCACGCGGAAAACCTCACTTTTCAAAACGCCTTCGATTTCAAAGCAAACGCCGGACAAGGCGGTTCGCAAGCGGTCGCGGTTTTATCGGAAGCGGACAGATTGATCTTCAAAAACTGCCGCTTTTTGGGTTGGCAGGACACGCTTTATGCCAAGAACGGGCGGCAATATTTTGAAAATTGCTACATCGAAGGACACGTCGATTTCATTTTCGGACAAGCGGCGGCGGTTTTCGATAATTGCTTAATTCATTCAAAAGGCGACGGTTACATCGCCGCGCCGATGCGTTTCGGGGCGGACGAACCGAGCGGGTTCGTTTTCATCAACTCGAAACTAACCGGCGCAAACGTCGAAAAAGGCGTGTTTCTGGCGCGTCCGTGGCGGGCTTACGGGCGAACTTTTTGAATACGGAAATGGACGCGCACATCCGCGCCGAAGGCTGGAACAATTGGGGAAATGCGGCGAACGAGAAAACCGCGTATTTTGCCGAATTCGATTCAAAAGGCGCGGGCGCGAAAATGAACGAGCGCGTGAAATGGATTCATCAACTTTCAAAAGACGAAGCGAAACAGTTTGAAACTGAAAATTTTTTGAAGGGAAAAGACGGCTGGAATCCGAAAAAATCAAGTGACAAATGGCTTGAAAAAACTGAACCCGATTGGCGTTTGGTTGCGTGGCGCGACGTTTTCGGACAGCAGAAACTCTGGTATGAAACGGACGAAGCGGCGCGAATAGCCGATCAAGTCGTTTTATATCAAAAAGATAACGTCGGTTGGGAAAAAAATATCGAGATGAGCAAAATGCTCACGCAAGCCGAACGTGAAAAGCTCGGTCGGGAAAAGTCGAACGTTTCCGAAACGACCATCGACAACGGCGCGACTTATTCACAGCTTGCGTTTCTGGCAAAGGTAATTTCGGGAAGTTTGCGGAAATCCACGCCGCCGACCAATTTTCCGAAACACAAAGAAGCCTTTTTCAAAGGGTTGGATTATCTGCTTTCGTCGCAATACGAAAACGGCGGTTTTCCGCAATTTTACCCGCTCAAAAAAGGTTATTACACGCATATTACCTTCAATGACGATGTGATGACCGGCGTTTTAGAGGTTCTGCGCGGCATTGCCGAAAAAGAAGAAGATTATTTGTTCGTTGAAGAAGAAAGACGCGCAAAAGCGGAAAAAGCCGTTGCCAAAGCGATTCCTGTCTTGCTCGAAACACAGATCGAAGTGAACGGTAAAAAAACGATCTGGGCGCAACAATACGACGAAAAAACTCTGAAACCTGCATCGGCGCGAACTTTTGAGCCGATCGCTTTAACGGCGGGCGAATCGGTCGGCATCGTGAGATTTTTAATGCTCGTAAACAATCCGAATCATAAAACGATCGAAGCCGTCGAAGCGGCAGTTAAATGGTTTAAGGATAATCAGTTAAAAGGCATTCGCTGGGAACGCAGAAACGGCGGAAACGTCGTCGTCAAAGACAGAAACGCGCCGCCGATCTGGGCGCGGTTTTACGAACCGGAAACGATGAAACCGATCTTCATCGGGCGCGATGCGGTCATCAGATACGACGTTTCGGAAATCGAAGCCGAACGGCGTAACGGTTATGCGTGGTATGTTTCCGCGCCGCGCGAATTGCTGGAAAAAGACTATCCGAAGTGGAAGTCAAAAGTTAAAAAATAGCGTATCAGAAAGATAAAATGATGAGATACAGAAAGTCGATCGCAATGTTTACAGCCGTGTTTTTTCTTTTCGGCGCAACTTTTTTTCTCTTTACAAAAGCGGCTTCGATCACCGTGATAGACGATGTTTTTGCAGACGGAAGCAGTTCCAATCAGGATTTGCCGAACAATTCGATGGCACTTTATTCGGCAAGAAATAATCCGCGCACGGATGCGGTCGGCTCGGTCAATTTTGCGATCAATTCGGCAAGCTCGGACGCTTATTGGGCGCATTTTACGAATTCGGGTTCGCCCGTCACCTTGAACGTCGGCGACAGCATCAAATTTACGTCCGTTTTGTCTTTGACATACGCGACGAGTTCGGGCGGAATCCGTTTCGGTTTGCTCGATTCAAAAGGAACGCGTCTGACGACTAATCAAACCGGCGGATTGAATAACGCCGCGTTCGGCGACGATACAGGTTATGCCGCCGAGATTTTTCCGAACACGGCAGGACCGTTTGCCGCATTTTACAGGCGCGACGTGACCTCGCCGACAACGAATAACATTTTCAATTCGATGGCGACGACCGCCGGTTTAATTCCGATCAGCGGAATGGGAAGCCCGACGACCAGATTGGCTTTTGCGAGCGGCAGTGATTACACATTTACCTACACGGTGACACGCTTAAGCGCGACGGAAACACAGATTTCGGCGCGTGCGGTCGGTCAGGGCGTTGATGAAACGCACACGGGCACCGAGGTCAGCACAACGCCTTACGCGAGTTTCGATTATTTTCTGCTCAGAATCGGCGGTTCGGCACTGGCAACCGCGATCAGATACAAGCAGTTCAAGGTCGAATTAACCCCTGCCGCGCCGACGATCACGACGCAACCCGCGCCGCCGAGCCAGACGGTTTCGGTCGGCGCAAACGTTCAATATTCGGTCGGTGCGACGGGAACGGGGATTTCTTATCAATGGTTGAAGGACGGCAATCCCGTTTCGGCTTCAAATCCGACCGCGACGACCGCAAATTTACAACTTACCAATGTTCAGACGACCGATTCGGGCGTTTATTCGGTCAATGTCGTCAATGCGGGCGGCACGACACCGAGCGATCCGGTAAATTTGACCGTCGTTTCGGGTCCGACCGATCCGCCGCCCGTCATTAACCAACAACCGCAAAATACGACCGCCGTGATCGGAACTCCGGCAAGTCTTTCGGTCACGGCGACGGGTCCGAATATGACGTATCAATGGTTTAAGGAAGGAAGTCCGCTCGGCGGCGAAACGAATCCGACTTTGAATTTTGCGAGCGTTCAATTGAGCGATACGGCGAATTATACAGTCAATATCTCAAACGGCGGCGGCACGATTTCGAGCGATCCGGCGCGTTTAACGGTCGTTTCGGCAATGACGGCGACGGCTTTTGAACCGAATAATACAAGCGGGGTTTGCGTCGACAAGATTTTGAACATCACTTTCAACCAAACGCCGAAGCCCGGCACGAGCGGACAGATTCGCATTTACGAAGACAATGGAACGCTTTTCGATACGATCGATCTCGCGCTCAATCCGCAGACGAAAACCATCGGCGGAACGCTGTTCAGATATTTGCCGATCCTGATAAACGGCAACACGGCTTCGATCTATCTGCACAATCAGCTTGCTTATAACAAAACTTATTATGTCGTGATGGACACGGGCGTTTTGACGGATTTATCGAATGTTCCGTATGTCGGTTTTTCAAACGCAAATACGTTTCGCTTCACAACCAAAGCCGCCGCGCCGACCGCAGGTTCAGGCGTTTTGACGGTCAATGCAAACGGTTCGGGCGATTTCTGCACGATTCAGGGCGCGGTCGATTTCGTTCCCGCGAACAATGCTCAACGCGTAATTATCAATGTCAAAAACGGCAGTTATATGGAGATCGTGAATATTCCGTCAACCAAACCTTTGATAACCGTCAAAGGCGAAAGCCGTGCGGGAACGATTCAAAAATATCCGAACAATAACAATTTGAACCCGAACACTACAACGCGACCTTCGTTTAACGTCAATACGGGCGCGAACGATTTCAATCTCGAAAATATCACTTTGCAAAATTCGACTCCGCAAGGCGGTTCGCAAGCCGAAGCGTTTCGCTCATACGCGCTCAGAACGACCGTCAACAGCGTTAATCTTTTGAGTTTTCAGGACACGATACTGACACAGGGTTCGGCATATTTTACAAATAGTTACGTCGAAGGCGACGTTGATTTTATGTGGGGAACGGGCAATACGTTCTTCAAAAATACCGAACTCAAAATGATGCGTGAAAATCTCGGCTATTACACACAGATTCGCAACGGTTCGGGAAACAACGGAAACGTTTACGTCAATTGCCGTTTCACCAAAGCTTCGGGCGTGACAAACGGAAGCTATTTCGGGCGCATCGATCCCGACGATTTTCCGTTCAGTCAGGTCGTTTTGATCGATTCGCTGATGGATTCGCACATTTTGCCCGTCGGCTGGCGTTTCGACAATCCGACGAACACGGTCGATGCGGCGAATTATCCGAATATTCGTTACTGGGAAGCAAACAGCCGCGCGCTTGACGGAACGACACCGATCGATTGTTCGCAACGGCATCCGATCTCGCGGAATGATTGCAGTAATCCTTTGTCGCAGAGCGAACTGGATTTTTACCGCAACCCGTCAAATATTGTCGGCTTTACGCCCGAAGAAAAATTGACGGCAATCGTTTCGCTTTCAAATCTGGTGCAGGTTTATGACGGAATTCCGAAATCTGCAACCGTGGCGACCGATCCGAACAATTTGACGGTTGACGTGACTTACAACGGAAGTCCGACAATTCCGACCGATGCGGGAACTTATACGGTCGTCGCAACGGTCAATGACACGATCTATCAAGGTTCGGCAACGGCAACTTTGACGATCTCGAAAGCACCGGCAACGGTGACGCTTTCCGCTTTGACGCAGAATTTCAACGGAACTCCGAAACCCGTCACGATTGCGACAACTCCCGCCGGTTTGAGCGTTGCGGCAACTTATAACGGTTCGGCTACGGTTCCTTCCGCAATCGGAAATTACGCGGTTTCGGTGAACGTAACCGACCCGAATTACACGGGAAGCGCGACCGCAAATCTGAACATAAAATCGACCGTCAAAGCGTTTTCGCCCGCCGAGGGCGCAGGCGCATACAGCATCGGCGGGCGCGGCGGCGACACTTATCACGTGACGAATCTCAACGATTCGGGCGCAGGAAGTTTGCGCGACGGAATCACGACGGCGACGGGAGCGCGCACGATCGTTTTCGATCTTTCGGGCACGATCAGCTTGAACACCGATCTGCGCGTCAATAAACCGTTTATCACGATCGCCGGACAAACTGCGCCGGGTGACGGCATCACGATCGCGGGCAGAAGCGTGATCGTCGATTCGACACAGCACGTCATTATCCGTTATATGCGTTTTCGTCCGGGCGATATTCGCTGTCCGGCGATGCAGGGCGATTCGCTCTGGGTGACGCGCTCGAAAGACGTGATGATCGATCACGTTTCGGCTTCGTGGAGCATTGACGAAAGTTTGTCCGTGACCGATTCGGATCGCGTCAGCGTGCAATGGTCGTTCATCTCGGAAAGTTTGAATTTGTCGTGCCATTTGACCGATGACGGGACGGGATTTGAACGTCACGGCTACGGTGCGTTGATTCGTTTCGGAAACGGTCGCATTTCGTATCATCACAATTTCTTTTCGCATCATTTCAACCGCAATCCGCGCGTCGGCGACGATATTACGCTCGATTTCGTCAATAACGTGATCTACGATTGGGGAACCGACGCGAGCTACAGCGGCAATGCTTCCGAAGGAATCACGAAAGTAAATTATGTCGGAAACTATCTCGTTGCCGGACCGAACACGCCTTTGAGCAAACGCGCCCGCGCCTTTAACGGCGGAAGCGTCAACACTTGGATTTATCAAAGCGGAAACGTCATTGACAGCAACGTCAACGGCGTTCGCGACGGAACCGATACGGGCTGGGCGATGTTCGCAAATCTTTATACGCAACAATCCGCGCCGCTCGATCTGGCTGGAAATCCGACAACGGATTCGGCAATTGAGATCGACGCGCAAACGGCGGCAAATGCTTATACGAATGTGATCGCCGCCGCCGGCGCATCACGCACACGCGATGCGGTTGACAATCGAATGATTTCGCAGCTCAACGGCGAAACGGGCGCGATGATAAATTCGCAAACCGAAGTCGGCGGATTTCCTTTGTTAAATTCCGCGCCTGTGCCGCTCGATACCGATCAGGACGGAATTCCCGATACTTGGGAAATCGCGCGCGGTTTGAACCCGAACGATCCGAACGACGCAACGGCAATTGACGGAAACGGTTACAGTTATCTGGAAAATTATGTAAATCAAGGTTTGTTCGCGCCGACGGCGGCAACGGCTTCGGTCAGCGGGCGCGTGTTGGTCGGTAAAACGGGCATCAGCCGCGTTCAGGTCGTGCTGACAAATGTGGTAACGGGCGAATCGCGCATCGCGCAGACAAATTCTTTCGGCGTTTACAATTTCGACGAAGTTCCGTCGGGTTCGACTTACGTTGTCACGGTTCAAAATCGCCGTTACAATTTCGCTAATCCGTCGCGCGTCGTCACTGTCACCGAAAATATCGGCGAACTGGATTTTGTTGCCGATAATTAAATAAGCTTAAGCAATCTCAAAAATATTGAAGGTTTTGAGTCCCTGCATCAGCAGGCTATTCGCTTAAACTTCGCCGCCTGAAGGCGGGACTCAAAGCGCGAAATATCCGAAAAAGGGAAGTCTGAAAAATATGATAAATCGCAGAGATTTTGTAAAAACGTTGATTTTGAGCGGTGCGGGACTCGTTATCGCTCAAAAGAACGTATTTGGAAACGGGGACTTTTCGAGCGATCCGCTTCAAAATTCGGCGGATGTTTGGAAAACCGAATATCCGAAGATTCTGGCACGGATCAAACCGCCGAGATTCAGGAAAAAGGACTATTTGATAACCAGGTTCGGTGCTGTCGGCGACGGTAAAACGCTTAACTCGGAAGCATTTAAGAAAGCCATCGAAGAATGCAGTAAAAAAGGCGGCGGTCGCGTCGTCGTGCCGCAAGGCGAATGGCTGACGGGCGCGATTCATCTGAAATCGAACGTCAATCTGCACGTTCAAAAAAACGCGACGATCAAGTTTTCGACCGACGCGAAAGATTATCTGCCGATCGTTCATACACGCTGGGAAGGAATGGAGTTGATGCACATTTCGCCGCTCATTTATGCGTATGAACAGCAAAACATAGCAATCACGGGCGAAGGAACTTTGGACGGACAAGGGAAAGCAGGTTTTTGGAAATGGCACGGAAATCCGCGTTACGGCGGCGACCCGTCGAAAATTTCGCAACGCGCCGACCGCGATAAACTCTACGATATGATGACGCGCAACGTGCCGTTGAACGAAAGAGTTTTTGGTGAAAAATCGTATTTGCGACCACAGTTTATTCAGCCGTATAAATGCAAAAACGTGCTCATCGAAGGCGTGAAGATCGTCGATTCGCCGATGTGGGAAATTCATCCTGTTTTGTGTGAAAACGTCACCGTTCGCAAAGTCAGCATCGCCACGCACGGACCGAACAACGACGGATGCGATCCCGAATCGTGCAAAGACGTGCTGATCGAAGATTGCTTTTTCGACACGGGTGACGATTGCATCGCCATCAAATCCGGCAGAAACAACGACGGACGGCGCATCAACGTGCCAACCGAAAACGTGATTATCCGCAACTGCATTTTCAAGGACGGACACGGCGGCGTGACGGTCGGAAGCGAGATTTCGGGCAATGTCCGCAACGTTTTTGCGGAAAATTGTCAGATGGATTCGCCCGATCTGTGGACGGCGATCCGCGTCAAAAACAACGCTTCGCGCGGCGGAAAATTGGAAAATTTCTATTATCGAAACATCACCATCGGCACGGTTTCACGCGCCGCGATCGAGATCGATTTTAATTACGAAGAAGGCGCGAAAGGCGAACATATCCCGATGGTAAGAAATTTCGTTGTCGAAAATCTGAAAGCGCGTGATTGCAACAAAGCCGTTGACCTGCAAGGACTTGCTAACGCGCCGCTCTTCGATATTGTCTTGAAAAACTGTGATTTTGCGACCGTCAAAAATGCAAACATCGTCAAGAATGTAAATGGTTTGAAACTCGAAAACGTCAAAATGAACGGTAAAGTGGTCGAAAGTTTAGGGTAAATTTTCATCCACAGATGAACACGGATAGACACGGATAAAATCAAGATATTTGAAGAAATCATCAAATTTATCTGTGTTCATCTTTGGACAATAATTCTTAAAATTATGTCAGAAAATAATTCAATCAATCGTCGTGATTTCGTGAAATCTGCGTCGTTTGCGGGCGCAGGTTTGTGGTTGGCGAATTCGTCACATATATTGGCGCAAACTTCTGCGAAAAAACGTTACGCGATCATCGGAACGGGACATCGGGCGACTTCGATGTGGGGCGTGCAGATCGCCGAAAGATTCAAGAACGAGATCGAATTTGTCGGGCTTTGCGATAAAAATCCGAAGCGCGTCGAAGCGGGAAAAAAACTGATCGGCGTTGAGTGCCCGACGTTTACCAATTTCGATGAAATGCTGGCGAAAACAAAGCCCGAAATTCTGATGGTCACGACCGTCGATTCGACCCATCATCAATTCATCACGAAAGCGTTGGCGAAAGGCATCAAGGTTATCACCGAAAAGCCGATGGTGACGGAAGCGAGTCAGGCGCAGGCGGTTTTGGATGCGGAAAAGAAATATAAAAATCCGCTGATCGTGACGTTTAACTACCGCTACGCGCCGAAACACGAAAAGATCAAACAGCTTATCAGTTCGGGCGAGATCGGCGACGTGACATCGGTCGATTTTGCGTGGTATCTGGACACTTCGCACGGCGCGGATTATTTTCGGCGTTGGCATCGGCTGAAATCGGGCGGCGGAAGTCTTTGGGTTCACAAAGCGACGCATCATTTCGACCTCGTGAACTGGTGGCTGAATGCCGATCCGACCGAAGTTACGGCTTACGGGAAGCTCAACGTTTACGGCAAAGCCAATTCGTTCCGCGGCGTAAACTGCCGGACGTGTCCGCACAAATCGAACTGCAATTTTTATTGGGATATGACGAAGGATGCACGTTTGATGAAGCTTTACGCCGAAGCGGAAGAGGTGGACGGCTATTACCGCGACGGCTGTGTTTTCCGCGAAGATTGCGACATTTACGATACGATGTCGGCAATCGTCAAATATTCAAACGGTGTTTCGATGAATTATTCGCTCAACGCCGCGATGCCTTACGAAGGCTATCAAATCTCCTTCAACGGCACGAAAGGTCGGCTCGACATCCGCGATTACGAACGTCAGCCTTGGGAAGTAAAAGAAGTTCAGGAAGCTTACTTGACGAAAAACTTCACGAAAAGACGCGAAAAACTGGAAATGCCGAACATTCGCAGCGCGCATTACGGCGGCGACGACCGTTTGCAAAAGGTTATATTTCAAAATGCGGAAGTTCCCGAATATCTGAAATTACCTTCCGCGAGAGCCGGTGCGATGTCTTGTTTGACGGGAATCGCGGCGCGGACGAGCATCGAACAATCGCGCCCGATCAAGATTAATGAATTAATCAAATTGTAAGAATTACTTGCCCACGAAAGACACGAAAAAAACGAAAAATTAAATCAAAAACAATGCTTTTTGTGATTTTCGTGTCTTTCGCGGGCAGAAAAAATCAAATGAAGTTTTTAATCACGGTATTTTCGATTCTTTTTTTAAGCGTTTCGGCATCAGCGCAAAAATCGCCGATTGTCGTCTATCTCGCTGGAGATTCGACGATGGCGCGGAAAGCGGAAGATAAGCGTCCTGAAACGGGTTGGGGCGAATTTTTGCAAAGACATTTTGACGAGTCGAAAGTGAAAATTGAGAATCACGCGCAGAACGGACGCTCGACCAAGAGCTTTATTGCCGAAGGTCGCTGGCAGGTGATCGTCGACAAACTCAAAAAAGGCGATTACGTTTTCATCGAATTCGGGCACAACGACGAAAAACTCGATAAACCGAATGTCGGCGCGGCGGCAAACGGAGAATATCGCGAAAATCTGATGCGAATGGTGAAGGACGTTCGCGCGAAAAAGGCAAATCCCGTTTTGCTCACGCCCGTAATGCGCCGACGGTTTGACGAAAACGGCAATTTCATTGACACGCACGGCGAATATCCCGACGCAGTTCGCAAAGTTGCCGCCGGGTTGAAAGTTCCGCAGATCGATATGCACCGTTTGAGCGAGAAACTTTTAATCAACTATGGCGCGGAAAATTCACGGAAATTGTTTTTGCAATTAAAGGTGGGCGAAAATGCGAATTATCCGAAAGGTATCGAAGACAATACGCATTTTAACGAAAAAGGCGCGGAAGAAATGGCAAAACTCGCGGTTGCCGAAATCGACAGACAAAAGATCAAACTGCGAAAATTTTTGAAGAAATAACTTATGAAAAAGAACAAGGGCTTAATTTTATTTGTCTTGATAATAGCGTCGGTGACGACCGCGTTTGCACAAAAAAACGCCACGCTGTCAGCGCGTTTGACGGATACTTTAATGAACCGCATTTGGGTTGACGACGGAAATCCGGCGGGAATTCCGCGTTCGTGGACTTACGAGCAAGGCGTTCAACTCAAAGCCGTCGAACAAATGTGGTATGCGACGGGCGATCCGAAATATTTCAACTTTATCAAATCGGGAATGGATTTCTGGTTCGACAAAGACGGAAATCTGAAATATGACGCGGACGAATACAACATCGACCACGTTACGCCCGGACGCGCACTTTTGACGCTTTACCGCGTCACGAACGACGAAAAATACAAACGCGCCATCGAACAGATTCGCGGTCAATTGAAAACTCACCCGCGCACGAAGGAAGGCGGATTCTGGCATAAAAAAATCTATCCTTACCAAATGTGGCTCGACGGGCTTTATATGGGACAGCCTTTTTATTCAGAATATTCGGTCGTTTGGAACGAAGACAACTGGAACGACATCGCAAATCAGTTCGTCTGGATGGAAAAACACGCCCGCGACCCGAAAACGGGTTTGCTTTATCACGCTTGGGACGAATCGAAAGAGCAAAAATGGGCAAGCAAGGAAACGGGTTTGAGTCCGCACGTTTGGGGACGCGCGATGGGCTGGTATGCAATCGCACTCGTCGACGTGCTCGATTATTTTCCGAAAAATCATCCGCGCCGCGCCGAACTTGTCGCGATTTTGAACCGCGAAGCCGAAGCGATCACGAAATATCAGGACAAAAAATCGGGCGTTTGGTATGACATCATCGATCTGCCCGACCGAAAGCCGAACTATCTCGAATCTTCCGCGTCGGCGATGTTCGTTTACGCGTTGGCAAAAGGCGTGCGGCAAGGCGTTTTGCCCGAAAAATACTTGCAGACGGCGCGGACGGGCTGGACGGGAATTCAGAAGGAATTTATCAAGGAAACGGCGGACGACAATCTTGATTGGCACGGCACGGTTTCGGTTTCGGGCTTGGGCGGAAATCCTTACCGCGACGGAAGTTTCGATTATTATATGTCGGAAAAAATCCGCATCAACGACGCGAAAGGTTTGGGTCCGGCGGTGATGGCGGCAGTCGAAATGGAATCGCTCGAAAACGGCAAACGCGTCGGCGCGGGCAAAACGGTTCTGCTCGACGATTATTTTAATCACGAAGTCCGCAAAGACGGAAGCGTTTGGCATTACAAATGGGAAGAAAAAAATCATCCCGGATTTTACGCGCTCGGCGAACAATTCAAATCTTACGGCGCAACGCTCGACACGCTTTCATCCACACCGACCAAAGAGAATTTAAAGAATGCGAGCGTTTACATCATCGTCGATCCCGACACGGAAAAGGAAACCGAAAAGCCGAATTTCATTACGGAAGCGGACGCGAAAGTGATCGCCGATTGGGTGAAAAAAGGCGGAGTTTTGCTGATGCTCGGCAATGATTTCGGGAACGCGGATTTCGATCATTGGAACATTTTGGCGAGAAAATTCGGCATTTCGTTCAACAAGGACAACAAAAATCTCGTCAAAAACGACGTTTACGAACAAGGTCGCGTAAATGTGCCCGAAGGAAACCCGATCTTCAAAAATGCGCGCGAGCTTTTCTTAAAGGAAATCTCGACGCAGAAACTTTCGGGCAATGCCAAATCCCTTCTTGAATGGAACGGCGATGTCGTGATGTCAACCGTCAAACACGGCAAGGGAACGGTTTTCGCGCTCGGTGATCCGTGGCTTTACAACGAATATGTTGACGGTCGCAAGATGAACGGTTTGTTTCAAAATCACACAGCGGCGAAGGAATTAAGCGGCTGGCTTCTTGCACAATCGAAGAAAAAATAATGTAGGGGCGACGGCTTGTCCTCGCCCGTTGAGCGAAGCGAAAAATGCGTTTCGCGTAAAATCAACACTAAATATTTTGAAACGTTATTTGCGTCTTTCGACGCATCGGGCGAGGACAAGCCGTCGCCCCGACAAATTTATGAAAAAATTAATTTTACTCGGAATTTTTATCTTTCTTTTTTCAATCGTTTCATTCGCGCAAACGCGTGAGCCGTCGAAGCCGATTCGTCCGTTTGTCGTCAAGACGAAACAGCAGGTTGGCGACATTGAAAAGGCTTTGCATTCGATCGATGTTGATGTTAAAACGAAAGACGTAGTGAGCAAAACCGAAGATTTGATCGACAATTCGGAAATGCAGCTGCGTGTGGCGATTCAATACGACGCGAAGAAAAACAAGGCGCAGGCGGAAGTTCACGACGCTTCGGACGATGTCTTTTATGTGCTCGAAGGTTCGGCGGAATTGACACTTGGCGGAAGTTTGGAAAATCCGAAGGAAGCGACGGCGGGCGAATGGAAATCCGACAAAATTATCGGCGGACAGACTTTTACCATCAAAAAAGGCGATCTGATCGTGGTTCCGCGCGGCACGCCGCATCAGCGCATCAACACGAAAGGCAAAACGTTTTCGCTCATCTTAATTAAAATATTTTCCGTGCCGCAACCGCCGAAAAAGTAGCGGACGGGCGAAGCGATAAGTTTTAAAAAACATTTGAGTTTGAGCGAATGTGCGGTGAAAATTTCGACAAATCCGAGTATGTAAGATACTATAAACAACTGTCTGTAATAGACTGCGAAACATAATTTTGACTAAGTTGTAGAGGACAGGAAAAGGCTTTGAAAAAAAATATTTTCAAAACTATCGAAACCGAAAAGGGCGGCAACACGGCGGAGGAAGTCGTCACGCGTCTGCGTGATATGATTCACAGCGGCGAGCTTTCCGCCGGAGATCGTCTGCCGCCCGAACGCGATCTGGCAAAGCTTCTCGGCGTTTCGCGTCCGACGTTGCGGGCGGGAATCCGTTCGCTGGCGACGGTCGGAATTTTGCAGTCGCGGCAGGGCGCGGGAACTTTCGTCACGGAAGTCGAAGAATCGCCGACGCTCGACAGCAGTTCGCTGAAACTGATGGCGGCTCTGCACGGATTTACTTCGGACGAAATGTTCGAGGCGCGTCTGAGCCTGGAAATGAGCATCGCCGCGTTTGCCGCCGAACGTGCGACGAGCGAACAAATGACGCAGATGGCGGAAGAGATCGCGGGAATGTTTGCCAATCTCGACGCGCCCGAAGAATTTCTCGTCCACGATATGCGTTTTCATCAAACGGTCGCCGCCGCGTCGCAAAACCGCATCCTGACCGCGCTGATGAATATGGTCGCTAAAATCCTGTTTGAATACCGCAGTAAAACCGTCAAACGCGCTAAGGATTTGAAGGAATCAGCCGAAATGCACCGACATATTTACCGTGCGATTCGTGAGCGCAACGTCGATGCAGCGCGTCAGGCGATGCACGATCATCTCGTCCAGACACAGGCGGCACAGCGGCTCGAAGTCGCCGCGAACGGCGCAAAAAATCAGGAAGGTTCAAAGAAGTAACGAATTTCTTAAAAGTTCTGAGTCCCTGCTTCAGCCGGCTCTTTGCTTAGTTGAAGCCGCCTGAAGGCGGGACTCGAAACGCCTGCTATTTTATTCGCTTTGGGTTAAATACCCGGTCAGCTTGCTGCGGCTTTATAATGGATGAATGAGTAAATTCATTCATAA
>JAJQRF010000014.1 GCA_021228405.1 Pyrinomonadaceae bacterium | reverse complement strand
GTTTAATGCTCCACTGTTGGGGAAAACTGGCAGTTGCTTTCTTTCTACTCGTTTTCAACTACTGATTCGCATTTAAGGTAGTTTTTCAACGCCATATCAATATCTTTGAAAAGATTGTTGCGGCGCATCAGACCGCTTTTGTCTTTTTCGATTTGCAGGAGTTGTTCGACGAGTTCGACCGACACACCTTGTTCTTTGCAGATTTCTTCAAGCAAGGCACGGTCTTGGGCGCGGCGTTCGTTGATTTCTTTGTTCATCGCAAGTTCTTCTCCAAAAACTTCGTAATAGATTTTCGTAACGCTCGGCGCATCGTGAAAATCGTGATACCAAATCCATTGAATTCCCGAAAGTTCTTCGCTTGTAATGAGCGGAATTTCGATTTCTTTCTGCACGGTCAGAAGCCGTTTGAGAATCATCGCCCGCGCTTCTTTTGTAAAAGGTCCGAGTCCGTCCTGCAAATTGCGGCGATAATGGCGGCGCATCGAAACGTCGTCGCGGATTTTTTTGAGCCAATCACGCATCTCCAGAAGCGGTTCCATCCAATATTCGCCCGTGTCGATCAAACCTTCCATCGATTTATCTTCGTCAACGACGGTGCATGTCCAGCAGCCGAAACGCGAATTTCCGCACGACGGTGTTGATGTATCGATAACCAGCGGACATTCGCCGCCCGAAGCATTTCGGTAAAGCGTGAAAAGTTTGCGGTTGTCGCCTTGCCACGGACTCGGAACTTGTAAAAGATATGTCCAAACGTGGTCATCGGTCAAATCGGCAATCGGTGCGAAAACGAAAACGCCGGGAAGTTGATGTTTGCGAAGCCGGGAATATTTGCGTTCGTGACGCATCATCGAAGCCTTGCGGTTGGTGCTTTCGGCTTTGCGTGTGCCGAGTAAAATAATCGCTTCGCCGTTTTCGCCGAGAGTGTCCTGAATATATTTATTCGTCGGATTGATCTTCATTCGTTCCGTACACCAGCGAAAAAAGCGATTCGGGCTGGGATAACCTTTGCCGATGAGATTAATCCAAAAAGTATCGCCCAAGATCGGAGTAACTTTGACGACTTTGATCGGAAAACCGTAACCTTCGCCAGCCGCGCGAATTTTATCGAGCGTATCGTCAATCCAACGCACGACTGCCGGATTTTCAACCAGTGTGTCGTTGCAGAGAACATGGATTTCTTTATGTAATTCCGTTCCTTCTTTTTGTAATTGGAGCAGAGTATAAAAGGTTAGTTGCAAAAGAGTTGTCGAATCTTTCCCGCCCGAAAATCCGACAATCCACGGCGTATCGTCCGCCAAATACTGCTCTTTGATTTCAGCAATGATGTTTTCGATTAAAATATGCGTAGAAATCTCGGCAAAACCGACGGTGGCTGTCATTTGATTATCTCCTGAAAAAGGACGCAGGGGCGACCTGCGTATAAAGATAGCTAAATATTAACTTAAACGCAATACCTTATAAAATCCGTATCATTTTTGTAAAGAATAGCTACAGTAAACGAAGGTTTTATTTTTTCCCGGCTTTTTCGATTCTTTCGACGAGTTTCGCGAGGTGGTTACGGGCGATCAGCGGCATCCGTTCGTCGTTGCTGAGTTCTTTCAGGAAAGGGATCATCTGAACGGGGTCGGAAATCTCGTTGCGGCGCAGGTAAGAATCGAACACATCGACCAAACCCGGTGCTTCGAGCGGCTGATTTTCGCGCGAAAGATTGATGTCGAACATCCAGATGTATTGATTGCTGATGCGGCGGTATTCGTCCATCAGGGCTTTCGCGTCCCTGTTGGTCGTGTAGTTATATTTCGTTTCGCGTTCGCGTGAATCTCTTTTCAGTTTGAAGGTGATGTTGCCGAGGTGCGAATAATCCTTGTCGTATTGATAACTTTCGGTCGCGTTGAGAAAATCGAGCGCGTTCAAAGCCGCGTTTATCTTTTCGAGCGTGACGGCGGTAAGCTGGAGCGGGTCGGAAACAGGCTCGTCGTAACCGCCTTTCATAAACGAAATCTTGCCTTTACCCTTGTCGTCGTGTTCGATCTTTATCTCCGAAACCGTAAAACTCGGCTGTGAAAACGTGTAGAAATAAGTCGGTTCAAACGCGGCTTTCTTTGCCGACGGTCTTTCAGTGTTTTTCCCGTCGCGGTTGTTCTTTTTCGGTTCGGTCTGTTGCGCAGTGTCGTCCGAAGCCGTTTCGTCCGCCGGTCGCTCGTTTTTCTTGACCGGTTCGGGCGCGGTCGGTTCGGTCTTCTTCACGTTTTTTTTCGCCACGGTTTTCGGCTTCGGTTTGCGCGGTTTCGTTTGTGAAAAAGCGGAAACGGAAAAAACCGCGATCAGGCTTGCGAACAAAAAAATTTTGATTACTTTCGTCATTTTCAGATTAATCCGGTTCGGAAATTAAACTCCTTTGATGACGAGTTTCCCACAAAAGTTTGTAAAATCGCAAATTTTATTCAAATTCGACACAATTATCACCTTTAAATAAACGAAGTCTGCAAAGAAATCAATTTTATCTTTTTCGTTATTTTCGTTTATTTCGCAGGCAAATTCTTAAAAATTATTCAAATTTTACCGAAACGACCTTTGAAACTCCGGCTTCCTGCATCGTCACGCCGTAAAGCGCACGCGCCGCTTCCATCGTCCGTTTGTTGTGCGTGATGACGATAAACTGCGTCTTTTCCGCCATCGTCGCGATCTTGTCGACAAAACGCCCGACGTTCGCTTCGTCGAGCGGCGCATCGACTTCGTCCAGCAAACAAAACGGCGCGGGACGATATTTAAAGATTGCCATCACGAGCGCGATCGCCGTCATCGCCTTTTCGCCGCCCGAAAGCAACAGAATATTTTGCAGACGTTTGCCCGGCGGTTGTGCGACGATCTCGATTCCCGCTTCCAGAACGTCTTCGGCTTCCTGCAAGATCATCTCGCCGCGACCGCCGCCGAAAAGCTCTGTAAAAAATTCGACAAAGTTCGCATTGATCGCGTGAAACGCTTCCTTGAAACGCTCACGCGAACGCTCTTTGATCTCGCGCAGAGCCTCTTCCGCCGCCGCAATGCTGTCGATAATATCCTGCCGTTGCGAAGTCAAAAACAGGAGACGCTCTTCGGCTTCGGCTAATTCTTCGAGCGCAAGCATATTGATCGCGCCGAAATTTTCGAGCTTTTCGCGCAAATCTTCCGATTCCTTCCGCGCATTCTCTAGATCGAAATCTTCATCGATTTCGCCGTTTTCGACGAGTTCGACGAGCGATAGATTCAAATCCTGCGCGCATTTTTCGTTGACGTTTTTAAGTTTCGTGATCGCTTCCGTCTGGCGAATCTCGAAAGCGGCGCGTTCGTTGCGCGCTTCGGCGGATTTTTTGTTGAGTTCGGCAAGCTCCGCGCTCATCGCGTCCGCCGTTTCCCGCGCCTCCTTCAAATTCACCGTTGCCGTTTCGAGTTCGATTTTCTCGCTTTCCTGTTCGTCGTCCGAAGAAGCGATTTTTTGCGAGATTTCCGCGAGCGAATCGCGCAAAGCCTTGATCGAATTTTCGACTTCGATGGTTTCGAGATTTTGCCGCGCTAACCGCGAAGCCATCTCTCTTTCTTCAATTTCAACGCGCCGCAACGCCGCTTGCGCCGAACGCTGACGCTCGCTCGAAGTCGCCGCCAGCGTGCGTTTTTCATTCAGAACCGCGTTTTCCGCTTCGGCTTTCGACCGCGCTTCGTTCAAGCTTTGCGTGATCTGCTCAACCTTTTTCGCCGCTTCGTCCTTCGCGTTCGCGGCTTTCTGTGCGTTCGTTTTTGCTTCCGTCTGCCGTTCGGCGATCTGCGCCAATTCCTTTTCGATCTGCGCCGCGTCGTTGGCGACGACTTTCTGATGCCGTTCGGCGCGTTCGATCTCCTGCCTGACCGACCTTTCCTGAATTTCGAGCGCGTGCATTTCGCGTTCGACCTTGATAATCAAAGATTGAACGTCAACGATCCTTTCCTCGGCTTCGCTCAGTTTTTTCCGCGATTTTTCGGTTTCCTTTTCTGAAACTTCAACATCTTTCGCCAGCGTTTCCGTCAAGGCTTCAAGCTCGCGCAACTCACGTTTGAAAGCGAGAAGCGAATTATTTTTCTCGTTCGCATTCGCTTTTCCGCCGACGAAAAGTTTCCCGTCAACCAGCAGATTGCCGTTCACATCGATAAAAACGCCAATTGCTTTGTCTTTGACTTCCTCGATATTTTCAACCAATTCCGCCGACATTTCACGCGGAAAAAGAGTTTTCAGAATCGCCGCAAAATCTTCGGAAACGCCGATTAGTTCGGCAATATTTGAATTCTGTTTTTTGGACTTTGGACTTTGGACTTTGGACTTTGGACTTACAGCCACCAAAACAGGAATCCGCCCGATGTTGTTTTCGTTGAGAAAAGCGAAGGTTTTCCGCGCATCGGCTTCGGTTTCGACGAGAACGGCTTGCAGATAATTGCCGAAAAGATTTTCGACCGCTTTTTCGGCACGCTCTTCGACATTGAATTTATCCGCCAGAGTTCCGAGAAACTTCGCGCCGATCTTCGTTTCGGCAGAAAAAAGTTTCTGTACCTGCGGCGCGTAAACGGCGCGTTTTTCTTCCAATTCCTGCAAGGTTTCGAGGCGGTTCTTCTTGCGCGAAAATTCGTTCCGCACGTTTCTGAGCGATTCTTCCGCTTTTTTCAATTCGTTTCGCGCTTCGCTTGCCGAAAGCTGAATTTCCTGTTTTTCAGCCTGTAATTTTTTGAGTTTTTCGCGCTCTTCCGTCAAACTTTCGCCGAGTTTGGCGGCTTGGGCGCGGTGTTCTTCAAAAGTTTCTCCGGCGCGCACGCCTTCGCGTTTCAGACCTTCGGCGCGTTCCTTCAAGCGTTCGAGATTGTTTTCAAGCTGTCGTTCGATTCCCGCGAAACGCTCGACGGCGGTGGTATGCTGCATCAATTCGCCGCGCATTTTTTCGAGTTCGGTTTCGATCTTTCGCAAGTCCGCGACCTTCGATTGATAAAGATTTTCGGCTTCGCGCAGAGCCTTTTCGTTGCTTACGGCTTCAGCGCGTTCCTTCTGCTCGTCTTTGGCGAGTCTTTCGATCTCGGCTTTGAGCAACGCCAAACGCTGGTCGGTCGCTTCGATCTCGCCTTTCAAAACGGTCGAGCGGTTTTGCAGATTCGTGATTTGCTCGTTTTGATAACGATGTTCGCGGCTGGCGCGGTCGCGTTCGAGCGCATTTTCCGAATGTTTCTGGCGGATTTCCGAAAGATTTTCCTCCGCCGTCCGCGCCTTCTGCGTCGCTTCGCGAAACGCTTCGTCCTTTTCGGCAACTTCCGAAAAAAGTTTGCGTTCGATCAACGTCGCCGCATCGAGTTTTTCTTCCAACTCGTCTACCAACTGCGACAAATACTTTCCTTCCGCCGTGAAAAGTTGTTTCAGCAAAACGCGGAACTCTTCGCGCAGAATCTTGTAGCGGCGCGTTTTGGCGGCTTGACGGCGCAGCGAATTTGCCTGTTTGTCGATCTCGGAAACGATGTCGGAGATGCGGTTGAGATTTGATTTTGCTGATTCGAGACGCGCTTCGGCGGCGCGTTGACGCGTGCGGAATTTGGAAATTCCGGCGGCTTCTTCGATCAGATTGCGGCGGTCTGATGGTTTCGCCGAAAGTATCTGCCCGATGCGACCTTGTTCGATGATCGCGTAATGCGCGCCGGACAAACCCGTTCCCGCGAAAAGGTCTTGAATGTCGCGCAAACGGCAGGTCTTTCCGTTCAGAAGATATTCGCTTTCGCCCGAAAGATAAAGGCGGCGCGTGACGGAGATCGCTTCGTTCGGAGCGAAATCGAACGCAAACGAACGCGGTCGCCAATGGCGTTTCGTTTTGACTTTTTTCTCGATCGTTTGCGCCGAACCGACTTGCAAAGCCTGAACTTTTTCGACTTCGATTTCGCTCGTTTGTTCTGAAATTTCCTCGCTGACAACTGTTACCTGTTCACTGATAACTGTTTCCTGCGGCTCAAAATCTTCGAGCTGAACGGCATTTTCATCGAGATCGCTCAAAGCTTCGTCGATGTCGCTCAAATCTTCTTCATCCGTCGAAAAAAACGCTTCTTCGTCACGAACCAGATGCAAAACCACTTCCGCCATTCCCGAAGGTTTACGACTGCGCGTTCCCTGAAAAACAACGTCCTTCATTTCCGAACCGCGCAAGGCTTTCGCCCGCTGTTCGCCCAAAACCCACGCGATGGATTCCGAAACATTGGATTTTCCGCAACCGTTCGGTCCGACGACCGCCGTGATTCCGTTTCCGGTGAAAACTATTTCCGTGTAATCGGCAAAAGATTTAAAGCCTGTAATTTCGAGCCGTTGAAGTTTGAACATTCTATAGTGTCTTCGGGGAAAGATTAAGCACTATATTTTGTGGTTTTCAATGGCTTAAGTCAAATGAAACCGAGGAATTGGATAACCGCGAAAAAGCGCAAAGGACACAAAAAAAAGAATTTTGAATTTACGAAGTAAAAATCTCGTATCTCAAAACTCTTTTTCTGCTTTTTATTTTGCGTCTTTTGTGCCTTTTTGCGGCTGTTCGATTTTAAAAATCCTCGTCGCTCATACTTCGCAAACCTTGCTTTTCGGCGCGTTCATTGTCGAGTTCGGTGAGCACGTCGAGTAAAAAGTTGGTGTTGCTCGAAACGTTGATAACGACCTTGAATTCGTTGTCCGTCGTTGAAAATTCAAATGTTCCATTGCTGATCTCGATGATCTCGCGGAAAGCCGTCACGCCGTTTTTGCCGTTGCATTCAGCATCGACGATCTTGCCTTCGTTAAATGAAACGTTTGCCAGATGAATGTCCGATTTGATGACGAGCAAACCCGTCATCCGCGAATTTTCGATGACCTGAACCGCATCGAAAATGCTCACATAAGAAAGATTTCCCGCAAAGGTGACATCGGTGCGGACTTTTTGCGGCGTTTTTTCACGCGTGGCGGCAAATTCGGGACGGCGCGCACGGCGAATCGCTTCGAGTCCGGGCGCGACCGAAATGCGCGGATCGAGCAATTTTGCTTCCTGCAAACGGTCGTAGGCAAGGTCGAATTCTTCACGCCCGATATACAAACTGACGAGCGCGAGGCACTGCCGCGCCGCTTCGTTGGAATTTTTCTGCGAAACGCAAATCTCGCGCATCTTCTCGCGCAGAGCAACCGAACGCGGACTTCTTTCAATAGATTCGCGCAGTAAAGCAAACGCTTTTTCAGGCGAACGGTATTTCACGAAAAGGTCTGCATCGAGCAAAACGGATTCGACCGAAACCTGCGAAAACGACGTATCAAGCGATTTTTCTAAAACTTCATTCATAACTCGGATTTCATTCTGGACAAAAATTGGGAGTGTTTTTGATATGATCGGAACAACTGTGTTCAACTATATTTAAAACTATCATATTTCACCTCTTTCGTCAGCAACTTTTTTCATTTCGCCAAAGAAAAAAGCGAAGTCATTTACTGAAAATGACTTCGCCGAAATCGTTCATAAAAAACGATTAAAAATCAAATCGCATCCCGACCCGAATCTGTCGCGGACGGACGGTTCGCGTCGGAGCCAGAAAGCCTGCTTGAGCGGCGGCAATCGTGGTCGCATTGGTACTGTTCAGAAGGTCGAAATTAATGAAATTCGACCCGAAGCTGAATACCGTCATATTCAGAATGTTTCCGAATTCGATATTCGGACGCAGACGAAAACGTTCGCTGAACTTGAATTCACGACTGACGCTCAGATCGAAAATATAGAGTTTCGGACCGTTTCCGGCATTGCGCGGCAAATTTCCCGGACTGCCGATCGGTGCCAGGGTAAACTGGCTTGCCAACGCGGTCGGGAATGCCGAATCGAATTTTCGCCAGACGATGTCCGATAAACTGCCCGTATAATTCGGACGGTCATTGCTCAGATCATCCAAACTGCGGTCGATACCGCCTGATGAAATATTAAAAGGCGAACTCGAACCGAAACGGAAAAGCGGTGAAAGACGAATACCGCCGAGCCAGTTGGGTGTATCGAAAGTTGCCGTAAACGCGATCCGGTGACGACGGTCAAGCAAACTGCGCGACCATTCGCGTGCAAAGTCGCCCGGAATCGTCGCTTCCGAGGTATTTACAATTCCGTCATCCTTCAAACTCGATAAAGTGTAAACAAGCCGCATCGAACCGCCGAACCCGTAGCCGTATCTTCTGTAACGATTGCGCAATTCAAAAGTCGCGCCGATGTATTGACTGTTGCCGATCGAAGCAACTTCTTCAAGCTGTGTCGCACCGACCTGTGAAAACAGCGGTCTTAACAAATTGATGACTGCAAATGAACGGCAGATCGGATTATTCGTCACCGCCGTGGTCGAACAATTTGAGCTGTTGTTGCGGGTATTTACGTTGACAACGCAAGCGACCGCACTGCTCGTGCAGGTTCCGCCCGCCACAGCCCGAATCCCGACCGTGTCTGTCAGCGGACCTGCTTCAAAGGTAGTATTGCCGGTCGTGATACCGAGCAGATAATCGGTAAAACTAACTTGCCCGTCGCCGTTTCGATCCGGCGTGTTGGCAGGTAAAACCGGGGCATTCGGGTTAAATTCACGCCACAAACGGACGGTTTTGTTGTATGTCACGTTCGTTTCAAAAACGATGCCTTTGAAAAGTTCTCTTTCAAAACCGACATTGAACTGATAACTTTCAGGAATTTTCAAATCCGGTGAAAGACTGCGAAAGGCAGTGCTCGAACGCGACAATTGAGCGACCGTAAAGCTCTGCGTCGCATTTACCGGAACCAGTGTCTGAAGCGTCAAAGGATTCGGAACCTGCGCGCTTAAAAAGTTTCTGACAGTTGTTGCATCGATCGTCGTTCCGGTCGGCACGTTCAGGCTTCCCGAATCGAAACGAAGCTGTTGTGAACCCGCCGTGAAATCGTCGATCGTGCGAAGCAAAACGCGGTTATAGAAAATTCCGCCGCCGAAACGAATAACCGTTTTATCGCCTTTCGGAAACGGGTTCCAGGCGACGGCAAAACGCGGGCTGTAATTGTTCTTATCATCGATCACGGTTTCATTTTCATATCGTAAGCCGTAACTGATCGTCAAATTCGGACGAATTTTCCAATCATCCTGCGCAAAAATGCCGTAATAGGTGTTTTTTACGGTCGAAGTATTGTTAAAGTTCTGCTGAAAACTCGAAACCGAATTGGCATTGAAAAAGACGAAATTGGTAAAGCGGTAAGTTCCCGTCGCATCGAAACGATCAATGAATTCGGTATTGACGCGCTGAACGTCGCCGCCGAAGCGAAGCGAATGCGCGCCTAAAATGTAGCTGAAAGTATCCTGAATCTGCCAGCGGTTCTCTTTACGGTCGCTCGAATTCGTCGTCGAACCGAAAACTTGCGTTTGCGAACTTTCACCCGGCGGAACGAACGTCACCAGCAAGGCAGGCGTTAATGCGCCCGAGCTTTGGTTCGACCGCGGACGAAGCGTCGAATACTGAAAACGAAGCTGATTAACGGATTTTGACGAAACAATGTAGTTATGCGTCGCATTGAATCCGTCGGTATCGCGAATTCTGCCGATCAGCGAAGCGGCGATGCGGTTCGTTCCGCTGAAAGCGCGCAAATCGTTGGAACGTCCGAGTTGGTAGGAAAATGTAAAATTGTTGGCATCGGTCAGGTTCCAATCGACGCGCGTTGAAAAAATATGCTTGATGGCGGGCGTGTCGACCGGTTCGATATACGGAGCAACAGACACCGTCGTCGGAACGCCGTTGACCGTTGCCGAAACCTGCACGGCTCTGGAAAGATTCGTCGGCGCGGGCAATGTAAAGTTCGGGTTTCCGCCTGAAACAGGCACCCACGCATCGGCTATCGTCGTATCCTGAATATTGCCGTATTCGTAGGAACTAAAGAAAAACAATTTATTTTTCAGGATCGGACCGCTGAACGTCACGCCGGGATTATTATCGGTAAGCGGCGGACGGGTAATGGCGCGGCGATTATTGTTCCAGGTATTGGCGTTCAAATTATCGTCGCGGAAGAAATAATAAGCCCGACCGCGGTATTTGTTACTGCCGCCGCGCGTGCGCAGATTGACGCGCCCGCCCGACGCGCGACCGTATTCCGCCGAAAACTGATTCGTGATGATCTGGACTTCCGCCACCGAATCGATCGAAGGCTGAAATCTGAACGAAGCCGAACGGTCGTCGTTATTATCCAAACCGTCGATCGTGATGTTGTTTGAGTAAGCCGCTCCGCCCGCAAGCGCAAACGTTCCGGCTTCTTCAGGCGTAGTTCCCGGTGTCGACAAACCGCGCTGACCGCGATCTTCCGACAGATCACGCGTCGAAAGCGGCTCTTCCGTCACACCGCCGAGCGTAAAGACCAAATCGAGCGGGTTTCTCGTGTTATTCGGCAGTTCTTCGATCTCTCGCTGGGCGACCGTTCCGCCGACGACGGTTCGGGTCGTGTCAACGGCGGGCGCATCTTCTTCCGTCACGGTGACGGTTTGCTCGACCTGAACATCGGCGGGCGAAAGCGAAAAATCGAGTTGTAAATTCTGCCCCGAAAGTGTTTGCAGATCGACTCTTTCCTTGGCACCGAAGCCCGATGCGGACACTTTAACTTTATAAATTCCGGGCGCGAGCTCGATCAAACGATAGAAACCGTCCTCGTTTGTCGTCACGTTTCGTTCGACATTGGTTGAAACGAGCGTCGCGGTCACAGTTGCACCGGCAATCGGCGCGTTATTTGAATCAACGATTTTTCCGCTGATTGTTACATCATCAAGGTCCTGGGAAAAGACATCGGCGGAAAACAATATTACTAAACAAAGCACGAAAAAACCCGAAAACACGAGTTTTCCAAACAATTTTGGCATTATTTCTTTCTCCTAAAAATTTCGTAGGGCTGATGATTGAACTGATTAAACTAGCTCAAATTGGAAAGGATTATAATGCAAAAAGTTTATTTACTCAAAGGACTTCGGGTCATTCGCCGTCTTCTTCGGTGACAATTTCGTAAATCGTTCGATGCTGGCGTGAAATCGGGATCAAAGCTTCCGATGAAGAAAAGATTTCGGTCTTTTGCGAAAACTGGTTGGCGTGACTTTGCAGATATGTGAAGAATCTTTCAAATTCCTGCTGCATCGCGTCCATTTTGGCGCGCATATTGAGAATAATTTCGACCCCGGCAAGATTTACGCCGAGCTCGCGTGTCAGTGAAAGAATGACCTCCAGACGTTCGAGGTCGGTATCGGTATAAAGACGCGTATTGCCCTCGGAGCGCGAAGGTTTCAGCAATCCTTCGCGCTCGTAAAGCCTTAAAGTTTGCGGATGGATTTCGTAAAGTTCCGCAACCGCACTGATCGTGTATGTTTTCGTCTTCTTTTTCATATTCAAGATTCGAGATTCAAGATTCAAGATTTTTCAGTCTTAAATCTTGAATCCTGAATTACTCCAATCCCATCGCCTTGCGCGGATTTTCGGGATTCGCTTTTTCAAATTGACGTAAAATTTCCTTCGTTTCCTCGCTGATGACGCGCGGCAGATGAATCTGAACCTCGACGAATTGATCGCCGCGTAAGTTAGGATTTCTCAGAGAAGGAAATCCGCGTTCGCGCAGACGGAATTTTTGCCCCGATTCGGTTCCCGCCGGAATCTTCAACTGCGCCTTTCCTTCGACGGTCGGAACTTCGATCTTCGTTCCGAGCGCGGCTTCGGAGATCGTGATCGGCACGGTGACATAGATATTGTCGCCTTTGCGCGTGAAAAATCGGTGTTTCCCGACGTTCGTTAAAATAAACAGATCGCCCGGTTCCGCGCCCAAACGTCCGCCTTGTCCCTTTTTCGGAATCCGCACCCGCGACCCCGTATCGACACCTGCGGGAATGCGGATTTTGACCTGTTCGCTCTTCGGCGTAACGCCTTTGCCGTTGCACTGCGAACACGGCTGTCTGCGTCTGCCCGTGCCTTCGCAATCGGGACAAACCTGCGAAAACTGCAAACGTCCGCCCGATTTCAAAACTTGTCCCGTGCCTTTGCAGGTCGGACATACGACGACCGGACCGCCCGTATCGCCCGCGCCCTGACAACGCGAACATTGCTCGGAACGATTGACCGTGATATTGGTCGTCAATCCCGTAAAAGATTCTTCAAAACTCAAAGCGAGCGGCATTTCGATGTCCTTGCCTTTTTTCGGCATCGGACGCGGCGGTTCGGGTTCGCGTTTCGAGCTTCCGCCGCCGAACAGATCGGAAAAAATGTCGCGGAAACTGGACGAACTTCCGCCCGAACCGCCCGGTTCAAAATTGAATCCCGAAAAATCGAAACCGCCCGTATTACTGCTTGCGCCCGCACTTGCGCCGAACGGCGAATCGGGATCGAGATTGTCGTTGTAATAACCGAAGCGGTCGAAAACCTTGCGTTTTTTCTCGTCGGAAAGAACGTCGTAGGCTTCCTGAACTTCCTTAAATTTTTCCTCGGCGGATTTATCATTCGGATTCACGTCAGGATGATATTTACGCGCCAGACGGCGATACGCTTTTTTGATTTCGTCCGTTTTAGCGTCTTTTTTGATGCCGAGAATGTTGTAATAGTCTTTATTTGCCATTAGTTATTCGTTAGTGGTTGGTTGTTCGTTGTTCATTGTAATTTTATCAACTAATAACGAACAACTAACTACAAACAATTGTTGAAGTATCGCAAAATCAGCCGTTGCCTGCAAGATTTTACAGGCAAACGGCTGATTTAATTTCAGGCATTGAGAGTTTTGCCTTTTGCCTTAATTATTTTGCTTTACTTCTTTTCGTCCTCGACATCGACATATTCGGCATCGATCACGTTATCGTCCGCCGAACTCGTCGTGCTTCCTCCGTCGCCGCCTGCACTCGCTGAAGAAGCTTGTTCTTCGGTCGATGCGTCAGCCGGTGCGCTCGATTGGCTGTAAAGAACTTCCGCCAATTTGTGCGAAGCCGTCTGCAAACGGTCGAAAGCCGAATTCATCACTTGCGAATCTTCGCCCGCGAGTGCGGTTTTCGCTTCGGCAATTGCCGATTCGAGTTCGCCCGAAGCCGCCGCGTCGAGTTTGTCCTTATTTTCGCCAAAGGTTTTTTCGACCGAATAAACCAAACCGTCCAGACGATTGCGCGCTTCGATAGTTTCCTTGCGCTTGTTGTCTTCGCCCGCGTGCGACTCGGCATCCTTCATCATCTTGTCGATCTCTTCCTTCGACAAACCGCTCGATGAAGTGATCGTGATCTTTTGCTCGCGTCCCGTGCCGACATCTTTCGCCGAAACGTTGACGATACCGTTCGCGTCAATATCGAAGGTTACTTCGACTTGCGGAACGCCGCGCGGTGCCGGCGGAATTCCTACCAAGTGGAATTTTCCGAGCGTTTTGTTGTCCGCCGCCATCGGTCTTTCGCCCTGCAAAACGTGGACTTCGACCGAAGTCTGGTTGTCCGAAGCGGTCGAAAAGATTTCCGATTTGCGCGTCGGGATCGTCGTGTTGCGCTGGATCATTTGCGTAAACACACCGCCCAAAGTTTCGATGCCGAGCGTCAAGGGTGTCACGTCGAGAAGGAGAATGTCGGTTTTTTCACCGCCGAGAACTGCCGCCTGAACTGCCGCGCCGAGCGCAACGACTTCGTCGGGATTAACGGTTTTGTTCGGTTCTTTGCCGAAAAACTCCTTAACCATTTCCTGAACTTTCGGGATACGCGTCGAACCGCCGACAAGCACGATTTCCTGAATGTCTTTCGCCGTCAAACCTGCGTCTTTGATCGCTTGTTCGACCGGCGGCATCAGGCGTTTCAGAAGCGGTTCGATCAATGCTTCAAATTTCGCACGCGTCAGTTTCATCACGAGATGTTTCGGACCCGAAGCGTCAGCCGTGATGAAAGGCAGGTTGATCTCGGTTTCCATCGCGCTCGAAAGCTCGATCTTCGCTTTTTCGCCCGCTTCTTTCAGACGCTGCAACGCCATTTTGTCGCTTGTCAGGTCGATTCCCTGATCTTTTTTGAACTCGTCGATGATCCATTTGATCAAAGCTTCGTCAACGTCGTCGCCGCCCAAGTGCGTGTCGCCGTTGGTCGATTTAACTTCGACCACGCCTTCGCCGACTTCGAGAACCGAAACGTCGAACGTTCCGCCGCCGAAGTCGAAAACGATTATCATTTCGTCTTTTTTCTTGTCCAAACCGTAAGCAAGTGCGGCGGCAGTCGGTTCGTTGACGATACGCATCACTTCCAGACCGGCGATCTTACCTGCATCTTTCGTTGCCTGCCGCTGTGCGTCGTTAAAATAAGCCGGAACCGTGATAACTGCTTTATCGACCTTCGCGCCGAGATAATCTTCCGCCGCTTTTTTCAATTTCTGCAAAACCATCGCGGAAATTTCCGGCGGACTGTATGATTTGCCCTGTGCGTCGATTTTCACGTCGCCGTTTCCTGCGCGTTCCACTTTAAAGGGAACCTGCTTCATTTCACCGCCGACTTCGTCAAAACGGCGACCGATGAAGCGTTTGATCGAATACAAAGTGTTTTCAGGATTTGTGACGGCTTGACGTTTGGCGACTTGCCCGACAAGACGGTTGCCGTCTTTGGTAAACGCGACGACCGAAGGAGTCGTGCGTCCGCCTTCTTCATTTGTAATAACGACCGGCTCACCGCCTTCCATCACGGCGACAACCGAATTTGTCGTTCCCAAGTCAATACCTATTATTTTGCTCATTCTAAATTCTCCAATAAATAAAATAATTCCGATTATAAAAAATCCGGCTTTTCTGAGCCAAGAAAAATTATAAGATGTGAGTGTGTCTTTGTCAACTTTATATGAGCAATTAAATATAAACAAAATATTTTCGCCTGAAAGATAATAATTTGATAAACTTCAACGACAAAAATCCGCCGCTTGCGTTTGAAACGTAGGCGGCGGATTTTATTTTTTGACCAAAATTATCTCGAATAAACCGAGGGAATCGGAATATCGGTGCCGAGTCCGAAACTGACCGCGTTATAGCCGTTATCCGAACTTCGTAAGATATACCAACCCCCGTTGCGGTAAACCGCCGCGTCAGTTTTGCCGTCGCCGTCATAATCAGCCGGAACGGGAATATCGGTTGCCAATCCCCATTGGATCGATTTCATCGAGTTCGTTTTGCTTTGCCAGATATACCAGTTTCCCTGCCTGAAAACGGCGTAGTCGGTCTTTTTGTCGCCGTCGTAATCAGCCTGCACGGGTTTGTCGGTCTGACTGCCGAATTGAATCGAGTTCAGAGGAAGTTCGGTTTGATACTGCACGAACCACGAGCCGTTGCGGAAAACGGCGACATCACTGCGGCGGTTGCTGTCATAGTCCGAAGGAATCGGGCGGTCGGATGCCGAGCCGAATTGTTTCGCTTTGTATAAATTGTCGGAACTTTGGAGCGTATGCCAGATTCCCTGTCGGAAAACGGTCAGATCGGCGCGTCCGTCGTTGTCGAAATCGGACGGAACGGGCGTGTCGGTCGGCAGTCCGAAACTGTTTGAAGTAAAGCCTCCGTCCGCAGATTTCAGCACATACCAATTCCCGTTGCGGTAAACCGCCGCGTCATATTTTCCGTCGCCGTCGTAATCGGACGGAACGAGTTTGTCGGTCGCAACGCCCCAATTGATCGCGGTAAACGAGCCGTTCGAGCTTTTCAGATAATACCAGCTTCCCGTTTCGGGACGGTAAACGGCGATGTCGGCTTTTTTGTCGCCGTCGAAATCGAACGGAACGGCGCGCAGTTGCGGTTCGGGGTCGAGTTTGAAAACGACCAGATTCGTGCCCTGATCGGGAATGTAAGACTCTCCGGCGATATACAAACTTCCGTCCGCGTCGATCTGTATCGTATTTTTTGAAGCCGGAGCGCGAAAATCGGTAAAAGCGTCAAGATCGAAATACGGACTGCCGTAACGGAATTTCCATATTTCATCGCCCGCCGGCGAATATTTGATGATCTGCATATCGGCGTTGGCAAAGCCTTCGGAAGTCAACCCGACGTAAACGTTGCCGTCCGCATCGAGCGTGACTTTTGCATCGCCGTCGTAATCCGCATCGCCCGGACCGTCGTAAGTTTTCAGCCAGACGACGTTGCCGCTTGCGTCGAATTTCGTGATAAATGTATCGACTTCGTAAAAATCCTGCGAAAGATTGGTCATTCCCGTCACGATGATGTTGCTGTCCGCATCGACCGCCATCGTGTTCGGAACGCTTCCTTCGAGGCTGTCGGGAACGACGTAATGCCTGACCCACATATTCGTTCCGTCCGCGCCGTTGATCTTTTGCACGACGGTTTCGGCGTTAAAATTGACGTAGCTTTCGCCCATCACGATCACATTTCCCGCGCCGTCGAGTTTGATCTGAAAACCTTCGTCGCTGTCGTTGTCCGGCGAATTATAACGATTTTGCCAGAGCATCTGACCGTTTGAATTGTATTTGATCGTAAAAATATCTTCGCTTCCGCCCTGCAAGCCGTTCTGTGCCACGCCCGTGACATAAACGTTTCCGTTCGCATCGACTGCCAGATCGTTGGCGGCTTCGCCGACATTAGTTGCAAATCGGCTCACCCAAAGACGGTTTCCGTTCGTGTCGTATTTGATCGTCGCATAATCGGCAAAAACGTTTTCGTCCCACGAATAGCCCGTAACATAGACATTTCCCGCGCCGTCGATCTTTAAGGAAGCGGGAAAATCGTCGTAGCCGTTCGTTTTCCCGTAAGTTTTCGACCAGAGCAGATTGCCGTTCGGGTCGTATTTCAGCACGACATAATCGTAACTGTTGAGATTTCCGTTCGTCGGAAGGCTGTATGTATAACCTGTCAGATAACTGTTTCCGCCTGCATCGACCGCGATTTCGTTCAGACCGTCGTGATAATGAGCGGAACCGTCAAAGGTTTGCGACCAGAGCAGATTGCCGTTTACGTCGAGCTTTGAAAGCGTGATGTCGGTTCCGCCGTTTTCGCTGGCGAAGGAGGTTCCGCCGAGATAAGTGTTGCCCTGCGCGTCGCGTCCGAACATCGCGTTCCAGTCGTTCAGATTTGACGAATGATTATAAAAACTCGACCACGCCAGAATCGGCGTTCCCGGCGGCGGCGGCGGTTCTTCGGGCGGCGGACCGACCGCGATAAAATTCCAGACTTCGCTTTCGACGATTCCTTCAAAGATCACGGCGGGCGGATAAAAATTGTAGCCTTCACGCGACGGCGCAAGTTCGACGCGCGCGCCGAACGGGATGTTGTCGAAACGATAATTTCCCGTTTCGTCCGAAATCACCGTGCGGCTGGTCTGGTTGCCCAAATCCGTAAGCGTCATCGTGATTCCGCTCATCCGCACGCCGTTTTGATGGGTGATATTGCCCGAAAGAATGATCTCGCCAAAGCCCTGATTTCTTACCGAAGGATTTTCCCGACGGTTTCGGCAAGTATTTTTCAGACCCTTTTTTTCGAGTTTTACAAATTCGATTTTCCCGTTTCTCAGATCGAGGCACGGCGTTTCCTGTCCGTTGACGAAATTTGTCGAAAGAATTGTGAAAATTCCCAGAATAAGTATTGTTTTCGTGATTAATGATTGCGGTAGATAAAATGTTTTTCCCATTATGTTCCCTCTGAAAAAGTAGAAATGCAGTTTTACAGTGCAGTTTTTACCGATGGAAAGACAATGTTTTTGATATGGCTGAAATATTTTCAGTAAAGCAGAAAAAGTTCGGTGAAATGTCACAAAAGTTCGGTGAAATGTTATAACCGATCAGTTAAATATCACAATCGATCTGTGAAATACAAGAATTGATCGGTTTAATATCAAAGCCGATCTGTAAAATGTATCTACCGATTTGTTTAATTTTATAGCCGATCGGTTTAATGTCATAAAAGTTCGGTTCAATATCACAATCGATCTGTTTAATGTCATAAAAGTTCGGTTTAATGTCACATTTGGGAACGACCGATACAGGCGGAAACGCGACCGCAAGGGAGCGTGACCAGATTTTAGAATAATGATTTTAAGCGTTGAGAGTCCCGCCTTCAGGCGGCAAATACTCAGCGGAAAGCCGCGTAAACGCGGGACTCTCAACTATTCTGGAAATTACATTCGATCTTGCCCGCGAAACCCGCGCAGATCGTCAGTCCAAGATTGTAAAATCCGGGTTTCTTATTTTTTTTCGCGCCTTTCGCGTGATTCGCGGGTAACTTTTCCTGATCCCGGATTCACGTTATTTACACAATCTTGAACTTTATTATTGTTCGGTCTGTTTCGGCGATTTTTCTTCTTCCTTCATCAATTTCGCAACGAAAAAGATGTAGTGAACGCCCGAAAGAAAGGCGAAAAGCACGACGAGCGTGTAAACCGTCGGGAGAAAAAACGTGAAGCCGTAAACGGCGGCGAAAAGAATTATCGTGACAGCGACAACCTGCACGAGCGTGCTCATTTTGCCGAGATAGGAAGGCTTGAAACCGCGAAATCCGGTCATAATATTGATCGCGCCGGCGACCGTGATGATTAGCACGTCGCGCCCGATGACCGAAGCCGTAACCCAGAAAGGAACGGGCAAATGCTTCGTCTGCGGCATAATATTCGGCAGGGTAAGAATGATAAAAGCGGTCGTCATCAGAAGTTTGTCGGCGATCGGGTCGATGATCGTGCCGAGTGCCGATTCCTGATTAAAACGCCGCGCTACGAAACCGTCAACGCCGTCGGAAATTCCCGCGATCAAAAACACGACGAGCGCGGTTCCGCTGTATCCGTAATACAGAAGAATCGCAAAAACGGGAATCAAAACCATTCGCAGAAGAGTCAGGAGATTTGGGATTGTGACAACGTTTGAAGCCATTTTTCGGATATTTTCGCCAATATTTTAAAAAGTCGAAGTATTAATAATAAAACATTGCCGATCAAGCGCAAGTGAGTTCGATCAGAGAAATTTCGGGCGGACACTGATAACGCACGGGCAAAACGACCGTGCCGATGCCGCGTGTGATATAAATTTGCGAATCTTTACGCTCGTGCAGACCGTTGGAAAGTTTGCGGCGCGCGAAAATTTTCTTTTCCGTGTCGCGTATCTTAACCTGTCCGCCGTGCGTGTGTCCGCTCAAAACGAGGTCAACGCCGTAACGCACCGCTTGCCGGAAAATGATCGGATTATGCGCCAGCAGAAGCTTCATCTCGTCCGCGTAAGAACCGCGCAAAGCCGACGGCAGATCGGTTTTCCCGACCATATAATCATCTACGCCCGCCAGCCAGAACGAAGCGTCACGCGCTTCAAAACGAATGCCTTCGTTGATTAAAACGCTGATGCCGTTGGCGCGAAACGATTTCGTGACAAACTCCGCGTCCGTCCAGTGATCGTGATTTCCGAGACACGCAAAAGTTCCGTATTCCGCCTTCAATCCGCCCAAAACTTCGGCGACAGGCTCGATGTATTCGGGTTCGTGCGAAACATAATCGCCCGTCAGAACAAAGAGATCGGGCTTCAGACGGTTGGAGATTTTGACGGCGCGCGCAATATGTTCGAGATTCGTAAACGGGCTGTGATGAATGTCGGAAAGATGTATCAGCCGGAAACCGTCGAGCTTTTTCGGCAGACGCGCAATTTTAATATTGATCTTTTCGAGCGAAAGACTGTTCGCCTCATTGATGGCATAGCGCGCATATCTCGACAAATTTCCCGCCAGATCGCGCAGAGGCGTTTGCGAACCGACATAATTACCGATTCTTTTAGACAACTTTACCCTTTTTTCTCCCGCAAGTTTCATCTCTTTCACACGAATTTTAGGGGTAATACGAATTTGGTAAGACTGCCGAAAAGTATAACCGCTAAAATCCAATTTTACAAAACCGACGTTTTTGTTATCGGCTGTTATGATGAAATTTCAGCGGCAATAGATGGAAAGTTTTATTTTCTGCCCACGAAACACACGAAAAGAACGAAAGTTTGGTGAATCATAAAACGTTCCATCTCTTTCAATTAACAATTAACCATTTACAATTAACAATTATTTCTTTTTCGTCCTTTTCGTTTCTTTCGTGGGCAAAATCTTCCTTTAAATCGGCTCTTGCTGAGTCAGACAATGAAGCGTTCCCAAGCCCCAGACGAGATCGACGGCGTGAATCCCGACGATTTTCCGTGTCGGGAAAAGCTCGCTCAAAATGCCGAGCGCGAGGCGGTCGTTCGCGTCGTTGAAGGTCGGAACCAGAACGCTTTCATTGGCAATATAAAAATTTGCGTAACTTGCGGGCAGTCTTTGCCCGTCGAAGATCAAAGGCGCGGGCATCGGCAAACGAATGATTCCGGGTTTTTCACCGTTTTCTAATTCAAAATCTTGAAGCCGTTCGCGATTTTCTTCCAAAATTCGATGATTCGCGTCCGAAGGATTTTTTTCTTCCGCCAGGACGATCGTTTTTTCGTCGGTAAAACGGCAGAAATCGTCAACGTGTCCGTGCGTGTCGTCGCCGACGATTCCTTTATTCAGCCAGAGCGTATTCGTCGCGCCGAGGTTTTCGGCGAAAACTTTCTCGTAATCTTCGCGCGAAAGATGCGGATTGCGCGTTTGTGTTTCGTAATCGAGCAAACATTCTTCGGTCGTCAAAATTGTGCCCGTTCCGTTTAAGTCAATTGCACCGCCTTCTAAAACGACTTCCTTGTTTTCGTATTCGACGTGAAAAATCTTGCGGTTTTTCTCTTCGGCAAATTTAACCGCGACTTTGTTGTCCAATTTCCAATCGTCGTATTTCGCCCACGCGTTGAATTTGAATTTGATAACGGCGACTTCCTGCGTGGCATCGTTTTTGACGAACATCGGTCCCGAATCGCGCATCCAACCGCGATTGTGCGGGATTTGATAAAATTCGATTTTTGTAAAATCCGCACCGACCTTCGTTAAAATATTTCGCGCCTTCGCTTCGTGTTTTTCGTCCTGAACGAGAATCGCTACAGTTTCGCCCGCTTCGATCAATTTGCGCGTGATTTCGCCGTAAACCCAGTGAATCGGCGCAATTTTCCCCGGAAAATCGTTTTTGTTAGAACACCAGCCGATCCACGTCGCCCGATGTTTTTCCCATTCGGCAGGAAACTTAAATCCCGCTTCTGATGGAGTTTGTTTCATAAAATGGAAAATGGAAAACGGAAAATGGAAAATGGAATCGTTTTTAATTTTCCACCTTCCATTTTCCGCTTTCCGTTTAATCTATAAATCTTTTCTGTAAATCGCCGTAGTTTTCGATGCGTCTGTCGCGTAAAAATTGCCAGTTGCGGCGCACGTCTTCCATTCGGGCGCGGTCGATCTCGACGACCAGAACCTCTTCCTGATCCGAGCTTGCCTGTGCGATAACGACACCGAACGGGTCGGCGACAAAGCTGTGTCCCCAGAATTGGATGCCGTCCGTGCCTTCCGTGAAAACTTCGTGCCCGACGCGGTTGACGGCGGCGACGAAAAGCCCGTTGGCGATCGCGTGCGAACGCTGAATCGTCTGCCAAGCGTCTTGCTGTGACGCGCCGACTTCATCTTTTTCAAAGGGGTGCCAGCCGATGGCGGTCGGATAAAAAAGAATTTCCGCACCGCGCAGAGCCGTCAAACGCGCGCCTTCGGGAAACCATTGATCCCAACAGATGAGCGTTCCGACCTTTGCCTGCGGCGTTTCAAAAACCTTGAATCCGAGATCGCCGGGCGTGAAATAAAATTTTTCGTAATAAGCCGGGTCGTCGGGAATGTGCATTTTTCGGTAAATTCCGACAATTTCGCCGTCTTCGCCGATCACGGCAAGCGAATTGTGGTGCATCCCGACTCCGCGCCGTTCAAAAAGCGGCGCGATGATCGTCACTTTCAACTCCTGTGCGATCACGCCCAAGGTCATCGTCGATTTTCCCGGAATCGTTTCCGCGAGATTAAAAAGATCAACGTCTTCGCGCTGGCAGAAATACTGCGAGCGAAACATTTCCGGCAAGCAAATGATTTTCGCGCCTTTGCCCGCCGCTTCGCGCACGAATTCGCCCGCCCGCCGTAAATTTTCGTCAATATCCGCAGACATCGCCATCTGCACCAATCCGATCGTGTATTTGTCGCTATTCATATTTTTAGGATACGAAATTATTAAGGATTTCTAAAATTATGAAGTTTTCACCTTCAAAAACTTGCGCTTGCCGACCTGAAGCAGAATTTCGTCCTTGAATTCAATTTCCGAACCCGAAGCCGTAGCTTTTTCGCCGTTCAATTTTACGCCGCCTTGTTCGATCAGGCGTTTCGCCTCCTTTTTCGAGGGAGCGAGATTTGTTTGCACGAGCAGGTCGGCGAGATTGTAATTTCCTGCCGAAATTTGTGTTTCTTCGATTTCGTCGGGAATTTCCTTTTTGACGAAACGTGCGACAAAATCGGCTTCCGCCGCTTCTGCCGCTTCGCTTGAATGAAAATCCTTAATGATGAGTTTTGCCAGATTCACTTTCAGATTACGCGGATTTTCGTCCGACGATTTCATTTTTTCAATCTCGGCGGGCGTTGAGTCGGTCAAAAGTTCGTAGTAACGCCACATCAGATCGTCGGAAATCGACATCACTTTGCCGAACATTTCGTTTGGGGCTTCGTCGATTCCGATGTAATTGTTGAGCGATTTCGACATTTTATTGACACCGTCCAAACCTTCGAGTAGCGGCGTAGTCAAAATCACCTGCGGTTCCTGCGCATATTCGCGTTGCAGATTTCGCCCGACCATCAGATTGAATTTCTGGTCGGTTCCGCCGAGCTCGACATCCGACGAGAGCGCGACCGAATCGTAACCTTGCACGAGCGGGTAAAGCAGTTCGTGAAGCGAGATCGGTCTTTCTTCGCGTAGACGCTTTTCAAAATCGTCGCGTTCGAGAATTTGTTTGACCGTGACGCGCGAACAAAGACGGACAAAGTCCGCCGCGTTGAATTTGTCGAGCCATTCGGAATTGTAACGGATTTCGGTCTTTTCGGGGTCGAGCAGTTTGAAAATCTGTTTTTTGTAAGTTTCGGCGTTTGCGTCGATTTCTTCGCGCGAAAGCGGCGGACGGGTTGCGTTTTTGCCCGACGGGTCGCCGATCATTCCCGTAAAACTGCCGATCAGAAAAATTGCCGTGTGACCGAGTTCCTGAAAAGCGCGAAGCTTGCGGATAACGACCGTATGCCCGACGTGAATATCGGGCGCGGTCGGGTCTGCGCCGAGCTTGATGCGAAGCGGTTTTCCGGTTTTCGCCGAACGTTCGAGTTTTACGCGCAAATCTTCTTCGCGAAGCAGATCGACCGCGCCTTTTCTTAAATATGAAAGTTGTTCTTCGATAGTCATAAAATGTTTATGATAAGAATAAAAAGTAAAAAATGAAAGTTATAATTTTCGATACATAATGAGCGCGTTCGTCAGTCCTAATTCTTTATGCTGAAACGCTTCGGGAATTTCGCCGATGACCTCGAAGCCTAAACTTTTCCATAATCCGACCGCGTTTTCGTTCGATTTCACGACAAAATTAAACTGCATCGCTTTAAAGCCGTCTTTCCGCGCTTCTTCAAAAGAAAATTCCGCCATTTTTCTCCCGATTCCCTTCCCTTTCGCCCTTGACGAAACCATATAACCCGCGTTTGCCACGTGCGCTCCCAAATCGGGCTGATTTTCCTTAATGAAAAACGTCCCGACGATCTCGTTTTCCCAAACGCCGACGTAAGTTTTTTTGTCGGGTGAAAACCAAAATGCAAGCATTTTCTCTTTCGGCGAATCAGGGGCGAAAGTGTATGTGTCGCCGCTTGCGAGCACTTCTTTGATGATTTCCCAAACTTCGTTCTTATCGTTTTCCGTCGCTTTTCTGATTTCCACCATTGTAATTTCCGCCCTTACTTACGTGCGGGCTTCTGCCCGCTCCAACTTAAATTTCCAGACCATTCTTTTCTGCGCTTCGTCGTAGATATATCTGCCTTCCGCGACTTGCCAGAATCCCATAAATTGCCATTTCCCGACCTTCAGTTTATTAAAAAGCGGAACGGCGTGTTTCGATTCGATCGCGTTGAAAAGCGCACGATTGAACGAATCCAATTTCTGGTCGCCGCGTCTGCCCGCGCCGGTGTAAAAGATAGTATTTTCCGTGTCGCCGTGAAAGTCGGGATAACACGGATTTATTTTTCCGAAGTCGGTTAATAAGGAAATCAGCTTGCCGCCGCGCTGGTAAATCCCGTTGCGGATTTTGTGGATTTCTGAAACCTCGTCCCACGAAAAAATCTCGCCGATTCCGGTCGTTTGCAGATAACTGCCGTTTATTTTGTTATTTTGTCTGCTTATACTTGACACAAGAATTTTTAATGTTAAAATCTCTAACACTTCCCCCTAGAAGTATCGGGAAAAATTTTCGTTCTTTCCGACAATTCAGTTAATAATTTATATCCTATTTACTTGAAACTTGGAAAAGTTTTATCTCTGAGTTTGTGCTTTTATTCATAACGGCTTGATACATATCAGCAAACAAAAAAATTAAATTTCCCAAGGAGATAAAAAAAAGAGCGTGAAAAAATTTCTAGGTATTTCAGCATTATTTGTTCTGGCGGCATCAGTTTTCTTTTTGATGACCAATAAAACCGGGGCAAGCAAAAATATTTTCAATACGGGTTCGCAGGACGAACTCGAAAATGCCAAACAGATCAGTTTAGGCATTCTGCGCGACAGGGCAGCGCAGAGAGCGATCGGCAATATTGACGAATTTCAGGTTCAGAAAGTCGAGATCGACAATCTGAAAATGGCGCATACGCGTGTTCGGCAGACCGTCGGCGGCGTTCCCGTTTGGGAAGGCGAAGCCATCGTTCACTTAAAAGCGGACGGCGCACTTTCGACCGTGACAGACGCTTTGAAAGAAGCAATCGCGGTCAATACACAACCGAATCTTTCGGAAAAAGACGCGATCAGAGCCGTGGTCGATTCATATCGCGGCAGAGCAAAATTGTCGCAAGACCCGACCGCAGATTTGTGGGTTTTCCGTGCAGATGACCGCGATCATTTAGTTTACCGCGTCACCACGCCGCGCATCGACGGTTCGGAAGAAACGGCAGTTCCCGTGACTTTCATCGACGCGCAAACGGGCGAAAAAGTATTTGAATACAACAATCTGCAAACCGGCACGGGTTCATCGCTTTACAGCGGAACGGTGACGATCGACACGTCCAATTCGGGCGGAACTTTCTATATGGAAGACACCACGCGCCGGATGGGAACGTTCAATATGAACTCGACCGGTAACGAAAATACCGGAACGGGCGGCACCCAGTCGCGCTATACGGGAACGGACGATGTTTGGAACGCAACCATCGAACGCGCTGGCGTTGACGCGCATTACGGTGCGGCACAAACCTACGATTATTATCAGGCAGTTCACGGACGCAACGGCATCAACGGCGCAAGCGGTCCGGGAACGACCACTTCGGCAGTCGGCGGAATTCCGCTCGTCGTTTCACGTGTTCACTTCGGTTCGAGCGGTCGCTACAACAACGCTTTTTGGTTCAACAATCAGATGAGCTACGGCGACGGCGACGGCACGACGTTCTCACCTTTGACGACGGTTGATGTCGCGGGACACGAAATGTCGCACGGCGTAACCGAATACACGGCAAACCTGACTTATGCAAACGAATCGGGCGCGCTCAATGAAGCAACATCCGACATTTTCGGCGCGATGGTCGAATTGAGAGCCGACGGCGGAACAGTTACTGCAAACACCTGGCTGATCGGCGAAGATTGCTACACGCCGGGAACACCGGGCGACGCGCTTCGTTCGATGAGCAGTCCGTTCACCTACGGCGATCCCGATCATTACAGCATCCGCTACACGGGAACGGCTGACAGCGGCGGCGTTCACACCAATTCGGGAATTGCCAACCACGCTTTCTATTTGATGGCGGCAGGCGGCACGAACCGCGTCAGCGGAATTTCCGTAACCGGCATCGGCACAAGCGCATCGGAAAGAATCTGGTATCGCGCTTTGACGACCTATATGACGGCGAGCACGAATTTTGCGGCGGCAAGAACGGCAACGATCAACGCGGCAAACGATTTGTTCGGCGCAAGCAGTGCGCAAGCAACCGGCGTTGCACAAGCATGGTGCGCTGTCGGCGTGGGAACTTGCCCGGGCGCAGGAACTCCGACCCCGACCCCGCCGCCGGGAACCAATTTATTGGTCAACGGCGGATTTGAAACGAGTCTTTCGCCGTGGGTTTCGTCGGGAACAGGCGCACTTTATACCGCAAACGGCGCATCGCCGCGCAGCGGAACGGGTTATATCTATTTCGGAAACGCAATCAATGTAACCGGACAAACCTATCAGCAAGTAGCGATTCCTTCGACCGCAACGGGAACATTGACCTTCTGGTTGAATGTTACTTCGGCGGAAACGACAACGACGACGCAATACGACAGATTGTTCGTCGAAGTCCGCAATACGGCAGGAACTCTCTTGGCAACGCCCGCAACTTACAGCAATTTGAATAAGACCGCTTCTTCGACGACTTATTCACAGAAATCGCTGAACTTGGCGGCTTACAAAGGACAAACGGTTCGTATTCAATTCAGAACCACGAACGACAGTTCCTTGATTACGACTTTCAGAGTTGACGACGCAGTTTTGCAATAGTCAGGTTTGAATGAAAATAAAAAAGGCACGGTTTTTAATCGTGCCTTTTTTATTTTAACTTATTGAAAAACGATTTATGTTCAAAGTTCAAACTTCAGTTTGAATATACATCAGCCAAGTTCAAACTGAAGTTTGAACTCTGAACACATCCGAATAATAAAGATGCTTTGATTACAATGTGTTTTCTCTAATCGTTGCGGCAAAAGTTTAGCTTGTAAAAATTAAAAAGAGGAACAAACGTTCCTCTTTTTAATTTTTTCATTTTCTAATGCCGTTAGAAAGCTTCTGCCGGAATGTCGGTACTTGCGCCGAAGGCGGCTGATGCAAACGAATTATTACTGCTGTTGAAGCGATACCAGTAACCAGTCGACGGACGGAAAACAGAAACGTCGGTTTTGCCGTCGCCGTCATAATCGCCCGGTGTCGGCACATCGGTCGAAGCACCGAAGGCAAGCGCGAAAAGCGAAGCGTCAGAGCTTTTCAAAACATACCAGCCGCCGTCGGACGGTCGCCAAACGGCAACGTCCGCTTTGCTGTCGCCGTCAAAGTCACCCGCGAAAGCCTTGTCGCCGTTGCGTCCGAACTGGACGGCGAAAAACGAATTGTTACTGCTGTTCAGACGATACCAGTTTCCCGTCGAAGGACGGAAAATATTCACGTCCGCTTTGCCGTCGCCGTCATAATCAGCCGGAACCGGAACATCGCCGCTCGTGCCGAAATTGCTCGATCCGAGATTGCCGTTTGAAGAATTCAGCCAGAACCAGCCGCCGTTTGACGGGCGGAAAACGACCACATCGGTTTTACCGTCGCCGTCGAAATCGGCAGGTGCGGGAATGTCGGTCGAAAGTCCGAATCCAAGACCGTCAAACGTATTGTCCGAGCTTCGCATCCGATACCAGTTTCCGTTACGGTAAACCGCCGCGTCGGTTTTCCCGTCGCCGTCGTAGTCCGCCGCGACGGGCTTATCGCCCGACTGTCCGAACCCGAAAAAGTTGAATCCGCCCGCGCTTTGGCTGACATACCAATAGCCGTTCGACGGTCGCCAAACTGCAATGTCGGATTTTCCGTCGCCTTCAAAATCGCAACGTGCCGAACTCCGCGCATTCAAACAACTGTTATTTGTGCTCACGTAATTGTTGATCTCGTTTCTCGAAAATGAACAGAACGAAAGCTGTGTATCGCCGCCGAGCTGTGCATTCATTAACGAATTTGCACAACTTTGTGCGGCTTCGGCGTGATTTGCGCCGAGATTATGCCCGATCTCGTGCGATGTGATCAGGAAATTGGCTTGTTCCCAATTCCAGTCCGTAAAAACTCTTCCTGTCAAACCGTAGGCAAATTCGGGAGAACGGCAAACCACGCCCAAATAAGCAAAACCCTGTGCGCGGACATTCGGTTTGTAGGTAAAAAGATGCGCCGTGTCGCGCGGATACTGGGCAGACGGATAATTTGAATTCCAATAATTCTGAAAAGATGTGAGAAGCGTCGAATTTGTCGCCCCGTTAAACGGGTCAGCCGTTGACCAGGTGTGCTGAAAAACGACGCTGACGGTCAGATTCAACTCGGCTTCGTAAACGCCTTCGACCATATTCAAAATGCTCAAAATCTTGGCGTTTGCGCCGCTCGCGTTCGTCGCCGACTGGACGAAATCGAAATCGGCTTCGGTTGCAACTTCGACGACTCGCAGACCGTTTGCAAGCGAAGCATTATCAATCGAAACCATTTTCTTGCCGTCTTCGATGCGTTCGGCAAGGTCGAGCGGACAGGCAAAACTTCTTTCCGCCGCAACGTCCTGCAAACGGTAAACGACGAGTTCGTTTGCCGTTGCCGATCTCGAATATTTACTTGCGGGTTCGATAAAAAATCTTTCATTGTTTGAAGTAAAATAGCCTTCAAATTTCGTTTCGTCGATCGTCAAACGAACCTGCGAATTCGTTTCACCCGAAACGTTTCCCTCAAAAGTAGTGACCGGAGTTTTCTCGACCTGCCGAACACCGTCTGCGCCCGTGTCTTCCGCACGATAACGCGGCGAACGCAAATCTCTCGGCTCTAAATTCAATTGAAAGTTCTTCCCGGCGGCTTCGATCGTGAAGGATTTGTTTGTCGTCACCTGTCGCGGGGTTTCATTCATTTGCACGATGTCGAATTTTTTGAACGATTTGCCGAGATCGTCACGTAAAGAATTGCTTTGGGCAAATGAATTTATCGTAAAAAAGATTGTCAGCAAAAGAGCCGCTGACAACGCGGAAATTTTTGGGATTTTTCTTAACATAAATACTCCGATTGAATCTGCTGCTGGAAAAGTTATATTGTTAATTTCGGACAGAAGAAGAGAAAGGGGTGAATCTCTCCTACAACTTTAAAAAAAGTTCAACGCCGTTATCTTTCCAGATTAATTTGTCTTTTTAAGGGGGAATTTCCTTTCCAGGGGGAAGCAATTTTTTTTGATGCTGAAAAAACTCGTAGGTTTTGTCTGGAATATTACACCATATTTCGCAAGAATGCAGGCGATCAGGCTGACGCAAGCGAAATTTACGGTTTCGGTCGCCGCCGTGATCTTCGATAAAGACAATAAAGTGTTGCTTTTAGACCACGTTTTGCGACCGAAGTGGAGTTGGGCGATTCCCGGCGGATTTATCGAACGGGGCGAACAGCCCGAAACAGCGATCAGGCGCGAAATTAAAGAGGAAACGGGTCTCGAACTCGAAAATGTGCAGATGTTTCGTGTCCGCACCATCAATCGCCACGTCGAGATTCTCTTTCGCGCTACGGCGAAAGGCGAAATTCGTATAAAAACCAACGAGATCGCCGACGCAGGATGGTTTGAATTGGACAACTTACCCGAAAAGATGAGCCGGGTTCAGCGGACATTGATCGAGCAAGTTTTGAAAAACGAAGTTTGATTAATAATTTTCTGACGATTAAAATTTCAAATTAGCAATTCTTAAACACAACAAGGAGAAAAAAATGGTTGATTTAATTCCGACAAGCGATTCGGTAATGAACATTCTTCAAAAAACGGGCGCATACCGCAAAGGACATTTCGTTTATCCGAACGGTAAACACGCTTCGCATTATTTTCAGATGCCGCTGGCGTTTCGTTATTACAACACCGCGCGCGAAATGTCGGTCGGTCTGAGCAGAAAGTTTCGGATGGAAAAAGCGATTTCGAGCCATCTGCCGAAGGTTTCGGTCATCAGTCCGAGTCCGGGCGGCATTGTCGTCGCTTTCGGCGTGCGTGAAGCATTGACGGCGGACCAGATTTACTGGGCGGAGGTCGAAGAAGGGAACCGCCAGTTTCGCCAGTATATCGGCGAAGGTGACGTTTATCCGGCGATCATCGTTGACGACATTATGCGTTCGGGCAAAGCGATGGAAGAAACCTTCGAGTTGGTCAAACAGCTCGGCGCGGAAGTGATCGGCTGTGGTGCCATCGTCAAATTTGAAGACGCACCGAACGAGATTCAGGGAATTCCCGTCAGAAGTCTGCTTTCTTTCGACGTTAATTATTACGATACGGAAGAAGAATGGCGCGCATCCAAAAACGCTTCGGATGCGGAAGAACATAAAGTTCGTTAATGTACGCTAAATTTCAAAATAAAAAAGGCGATTCGTCCAACAAAACGAATCGCCTTTTTTATTTTCTACTTTTTATTTTTCACGGTTTCATACAAACGCCTTCTTTCCGCCAAAAGCCGCAGAAATTTTTCTCTTCCGCTCAGGAAAAGCCATGCCGCTTTGATCCAGCCGCGCATTTCGTCAATTTCTTCGAGCGTGCGAAGCGCAACATAGCCGCACAGGAACGAAAGCGGAATTGAAGCAACGGCAAGTTTCCAGCCGAAATAAAAATACAAAATAACGGCTAAAATTATCCACGTGAGCGGCATTAAAACCATTCCCGCCAGAACTTTCACGGTCGAAGCAATATCTCTCGATTCATTTCTTGCATAAATATAGGCGAGCAATTTCCCTACCTGATACGCGGGAAAATGAAGGATCGCGCCGATAATCGCCAAAGGCGAAAAAATGACGAGAAACCAGAATCGCTTGAAAAAATATTTCGCCGCCGCACCGAAGGAATATTGCGGAAGCGCGAGATTTTCGGGTTCGATGCCGAGCTTTTCGAGTTTGCGGTCATAATCCGCCAAACGCTTTTCAAAATTTTCGCTTCGCTCGTTCTCGGTTTTGTCGAGCGCGGAATCGGTAACGTAACTTCTCAAAAACTCGAACTTATCCGCCAGAGTCTGCGCCGGATCGTTCGTTTCGTAAACCGAAGCGAAGAGTTCCTGAGCAATATGCGCGGATTCGAGTTCGTTTTCGTTTTCGGCATTGATCGTCACTTGCAAAAGCGCGTCCTCGATCTTCTGCGTCAGCGATTTCACGTCTTCGCGCAACGGTTCGCCGAGATCGTTCAATGCCGCGGGCAAAACGGGAAAGGATTCGCCGAAAATGAGCATCGCTTCACTCCGAAAATCGGTTTTGTTCGTGTAGTAAAGCCCGACGGGAACGACGTGCAGATCGACCGCGTTCGGATTTTCGCCGACCGAAACCGCGCCGAGCGCGATGCGTGCCGCCCCTGTTTTCAAAGGCTGAAGCTTTGTTTCATTATGCGAAACGCCTTCGGGGAAAATGGCGATCGCGCCGCTTTTCTTTAAAAGTTCGCGGCAACGGCGGAAAGTTTCCTGATTTTTCGCCATATCCTCCTTTGCGTCCGATTGACGGTAAACGGGCAAAGCCTCGACCGCTTTTGCAAGAAATCCGAGCACAGGCATTTTAAATATCGTGGATTTTGCCAGAAACGAAACTTTACGCGGCAGAGCGACAAAAACAAGCGCGGCATCGATCAGCCCGTTGGGATGATTCATTACGAAAACCAAGCCTTTGTCTTTCGGAATCAGATTTGAGTTTACGAGTTCGATGCGCCGAAAAAAAAGCGACATCACGATGCTGAAAACCGCCTGAATCAGCCACAAAACCAACGAGCCTTGCCGATGCAGAAGACGTTCGCCGAAATGAAAAGGACGGGCGTGCATTTTCATAGATAACAGTAAATAAGGAGTTTGTCCGATTGTCAATCAATTAAATTGAAATCGGAAGGATGATATGTTTGATAATTTCAGCATCAAAAAGCCCGAACGGTTTTTACGTCGATCGTTCAGGCTTTTTCTTATAAAAAATTGTTCGTATTTTTTACATTTCGTGACGGTTTGCCATCGCCTTGTCCATTGTCACTTCGTCCACGAATTCGAGATCACTGCCGACCGGCATTCCCATTGCGATTCGCGTCACGCGAACGCCCAGAGGTTTAAGCAAACGCGCGATATAATTTGCCGTCGCTTCGCCTTCGGTCGTCGGATTTGTGGCGATGATGACTTCGCGCACTTCAACGCCGTCGTTGTTGTCGGGCATCAGACGCGGAAAAAGATTGGCAAGCATCAATTCGTCGGGACCGACACCGCGAATCGGCGAAAGGCTCCCGTGCAGAATGTGATACAAACCTTTATAACTCCGCGTTTTTTCGATGGCAACGAGGTTATACGGTTCTTCGATGATACAAATCTGCGCACGGTCGCGTGTCGGCGAAGAACAATACATACACGGATTTACGTCGGTCAGATTGTTGCAGACCGAACAGAAAACGATCTTTTCTTTGACTTCGTGCAAAGCCTCGACAAACTTTTCGACCTCGGCTTCGGGTCGGCGTAAGATGTAAAAAGCCAATCTTTGCGCGGATTTGTGCCCGATTCCGGGCAAACGTTTGAATTCGTCGATCAATTTAGCGACGGGTTCTGAGTATTCTAACATTTTGGATTTTGGATTTTGGATTTTGGATTGAAGCCTTAAATCACTTCAAATAATGCTTGTCTAAAAGATTCCGAATAATCTAAAATCTAAAATCCAAAATCCAAAATTTAATTTACATAAGTCCCGGAGGAAGCATTCCGCCGAGCTGTCCTTTGAGTTTTTCTTCGACCTTGCGGCGCGCTTCGCCGAGTGCCGCCATCGTTAAATCCTGAATCATTTCAACGTCGCCGTCCTTGACGAGATCGGGCGAAATGGTCAGTTCCAAAACTTCAAAATCGCCGCGCATCTTGACCGAAACGGCACCGCCGCCGGCGGATGCGTCAACGACCGTCGTTTTCATCTGTTTGCCCATTTCTTCCTGCATTTTCTGGGCTTGTTTCATCATCGAATTCATATCGAAACCACCGGGAAATTTCATATTTTATCTATTCTCCAATTATTTTTATAAAAACTTTACTTAAGATTATAACAAACGGCTTTCCAAAAAGATAAGCGGTAGAAAAAAATCGGAATTTAATTTTCTTCGACCGCTCACCATATAAAACTTACTTCATCAAGCTCGGACGAAAACGCAAAAAGAATTGAAATCCGCCGTGATTCGTGCCGCCGTAATACGGAATGAGCGACGACGGATTTTGATAAAGCGTCGCCTGTCCGCCGATGCCGAGATCAATGCCTTTATCGCGCACAATATCGCGCACGTATCCGAGCGAATACGCGCCGACATTGTAGATTCCGTGTTCGTCCGTTTCGTCTAAAACGAGTTCGTGACCGCTTTTTTGGACGCGCTCAAGTCTGCCGAAGATCAAATTTTTTTGAAACTGATAATTCGATTCAAACAAAAACGAATTCGTATATTCGCGTTCCGCATAATTTTGTCCCCAAATGAAACTGCTCGAAAAATTTCGGTCGTCGGCAAACTTTTTGTTAAAAATCGCCGAAGCTGTCGTGCGGCGCAGAATTTTTATTTCGGGTTCGGCAGGTTCCGGATTTTTCAAATATCCGTGTGAAATTTGAAAAGCCCAATTTTTGTTCGGATTCCAGGAAAGCCGACCGCTGAAAGAATCGAGTTTCGGTTTATCGAAATCCCAACGGTTTTCGTTCGGTTCCGCTCCTTTGAACGCACTTGCTTCAAATTTTAAGTTTTTATGCTGAAATCCCGCCGTGACAACGCCCCAAGTGATATGCGTTGCGTCTTGCCAATGATGCGAAATCGGCGCGTCAGGGCTGTCCATCGCCGAAAGTCTGTGCATAAAAGCAGGCGGACCGAGCGCAGGCTCGCCCGGCAGTCCGGCGTAGAAAAACATCGAATTTTTCTCGTCGAATTTATACGAATATGAAACGGAAAGTTCGCTGAAAAGATCGTGCGGATGCTGACGGTCATGAATCGGCTCGCCTCGGTAAAGCTCGCCCGATTGATATAAAAGCGGATAACCGTAGCCGCGTTCAATGAGCGGATCGGCACTGACCATTGCCCGAAAACCGATCTGCGATTTTTTCGTTAATGGCTTTGAATACATCAACATAAACATCGACGGCGCATCGAATCTTTGGCGGCTTCCCTTTCCCGCGACCGAAACATCACGCGTCGAACCGATGCTCGTATAACGCAAAAAAGCCGTTCCGTGTGCCATAAACATTCCGCCGTCCTTGAACATTTTCATATACGCATAAACGGGCGAAGAATCGGGCAGCCACGAAGTTCCCGAACCGGCACGCGACATCGGATCGGCGAGATTTACCGTCGATCTCATCTGATGATCGGCTTGATCGGAATGATCCATTTTTGAATGATCCATTCCTTTCATACCTTGCATTTCTTTCATTTCGCCATTATCTTTAGGCTTTTTTTCATTATTTCCGCTTTCCTTCTTTTTACTGTGATCGTGTTCTTCTTCCTCGTTGTCCGAATGGATGTGTTTCATTTTCGGCGCAGTTTGCAGATTTTCAGTCGAAGTAGTTCCGACCAAAATGTTTCCCCACATTCCGCCTTTGGCGTGACCGCGCACCGAGCAAAAATATTTATATGTGCCGTTTTCCGAACCTTTGACGACGATTTCTTCTGCTTGAAAAACTCCGTCTTCGGATTTTGCCGTAAGCTTTTGCGTTCCCGCAGTTTCGGCAATTTCAGGTGCGATTCCGAATTCTCCCGCAATATGTCCGAAACGAATATCGTGACGCATATCGGCATCGGAATTTACAAACAAAATCTTTAAAGTTGCCCCCGACGGCACGACAAAATTCGGATTTCGCACGCCTTGAACGCGGTATGAAAGCATATCGTCTTCAGGTCCGGTCAAAACGACAAGACGGATTTCCTTTTCCGTAAAAATAAGATTTGAATTTTCTTTTTTCCCAACCGTTTGCGATTTTTCCAAATTCGCAATTTCCGTTTCTTTAACCGTCTTACTTTCGCTCGAAACAAGCGTGAAGGCTTCGTGTGCGAACAAGTCTGCGCTCAACAAAAGCACGAAAAATACTGATAAAATAACTTTTTTCATTTAAAAATCTCCAACACAGATCATTTTTTTCGATCTGTAAAAACTTCCCTTGACCGTGTCGGAAAACACAGTCGAAATCGTTCGGTTTTAGGCAAACCGAACGGCTGATTTTGCGTTTATTTTTTTGGGTTTAAACGGTTGGCGGAGCGCGCGGAGATTTTAGATTGTAGAACGAATCCGAGAGATAAAGAGGCTTTGAAAATTCGATTTTCGCAACCGAGTTTTTCTGCAAAACTTCTTTGATCTCAAAATTTATCGAATCAGCAAGTTTTGCCGTTTGCTTTTCGATTTTGACGTTTTCCGATTTGGCAAAAACCTTCGGCGCGGCTTCCGTCGAACATTCACACGAAACGTTGAAAGAATCGGCATCGTTTGTTTGTGCCGCATCATCTTGTTTTTCGGCTTCGTGCGTTTTGCCGTGACACGAAGGCGTTTCCAATTCGGCTTTTTCCGCGTGATGCGCGCAGTAACAAGCCGAAATCGAAGACACGAAAAGCGACAGCACAACCAAAATCGAAACTGAAAATTGTTTTATTTTTTCGCTTTTCATTATTTATTTTGCTGAAAATCAGCTTTTATCAATCATAAGTTTATCGGCTGAAAATCTCAATCCTTGAATTCGATACTTGCTTTTTTGATGCAGACGGACTAAAAATAACTTTCATGCAGATCGAATGGAAATCCAAGATAAATACGAACAATTATTTATTTCGCCAGCATACCGAATTGAACGGCGCGAGAGTTCATCGCGCGAAGGTTTTGGCGGGCGAAATGCTTGAACATGAAGCGGCTTTACACGAGATAAACGTGACGATCTCGGGTTCGCTCATCACGACGAAAAGTTCTTCGACGGGAAAACGCGTCTGCACCAAAGCGGGCGCGGGAAATATCTGCATCACGCCTGCGGGTCAGCCCGTCGGCGCGATCTGGAATGCGCCTTTAGACAATATGGGAATATTGCTCGCACCCGATTTTGTCAAAAAAACGGCGGTTGAAAATCGTTTCAGCGCGGATTTCGAGTTTAAGGAAGTTTATAAAAATCAAGACCCGCTCATTCAGCAACTTGGGCTTGCGCTGTTAAATGAATCGAATCCCGAAAATTCGGCGGGCAGACTTTATGCCGATTCGCTCGTGCAAACTTTGACACTGCATCTTTTGCGAAATTATTCCAATGCCAATTTTGTTCATGAAAATACGAACGGCGGGCTTTCGGGCTATAAACTGCGCCGCGTGCAGGAATTTATCAATGCCAAACTCGAAGAAGATTTGAGTCTGGCGGAAATCGCCGAGATCGCCGAACTCAGCCAATTTCATTTCGCCCGCGCCTTCCGCAAATCGACGGGAAAAACTCCGCAACAATATCTGATGGAAAGACGCATCGAACGCGCCAAAGAATTGCTCGCCAGAGAAAATCTGCCGATCGTCGAAATAAGTCTGCAAACGGGATTTAAAAACCAGAGCCATTTCACGACGATCTTCCGCAAACTGACGAAATACACACCGAAAACGTGGCGCGAATTAAAACTTGCATAAGAAATTAGCCCATGAAATACACGAAAGAAACGAAAAAAGAGAAAAATAATAAGATGAATTTTGTTTTATTTTCGTGCTTTTCGTGTATTTCGCAGGCAAAATCTTCTTTGAGCAATTTCAGAACATAAACCGCAAACGCAAGAAAGATTTTGCTTCGCATTTTTTATTAAACTCCTTTCAGACTTGGGAAAAATGTCTAAAAGGAGTTTTTAATTTATGCGAATTTTATCTTTTATCTTTATCGTTTTTCTGACAATTTCGGCTTCCGCGCAAACTTCGGAGATCAAACAAACTTTCGACGAAGCGACCGCAAAGGCGAACGCGAAGGATTTTGAAAAGGCTTTGCCGATCTATCGAAAACTGGCGGGAATCTCGCAAAACGAACCGAAGGAATTTCGGGCGAAAATCCATTTCAACATCGGCGTTTGTTTGTATCAATCAAAAAATCCCTTGAAAGCGGTCGCGGAATACGAACGCGCCGTTTTGCTGAATCCGCATTACGAAAGAGCGTTTTACGCGCTTGGAATGGCGCATTTTGAACTGAAAAATTTCAGCGAAGCGGAAAAGGCTTTTGTAAAGTCATTGGAGATCAACCGCAAAAACGGCGAAACGTGGTTCGACCTCGCTTTTGTCTATTTGAAACAGGAAAATTTCGACGCGGCGGAGATTGCCTTTCAGAATGCGATAAAATTCGACAGCATCGCGGCGGCGGACGCGCACAACAATCTCGGCGTGATCTCCGCACTCCGGCACGATTTTGAAACTGCCGAAAAACAATTTAAACTTGCCGTCGGCAAATCGGCAGAAGCCGAAAAAAATCTGCAATTTTGCAAATATTATAAGGAAAGTGATTTCAAGGAACTGATCGCAAAACTCGAATTCAGTAAATAATCAAACATTCGTTCAGAGTTCACGCTTCATCGCGTTTTCAGCTAACCGACGGCAAACTGAAGTTTGGACTCTGAACGAAAAACAGGAGAAAAATAATGGAAAAACACAATGACGTGATGGCTATTCTGAAACTTTACGAACTGCGCCGCGATGCCGCGATGCGTGAATCGCGAAAATGGTATTTTTCGGAATTTGCGCCGAAATCCGCAATGGACATTGTTGCGCTTTTTCGCGGCGGCGAACGCGCCAGCGCAAATTTTCGGATGATAACTTCATATTGGGATATGGCTTCATCGTTCGTGCTGAACGGTGGAATCGACGAAAAAATGTTTTTCGATTCGGGCACCGAACATATTTTCGTTTACGCCAAAATCCAACCGTTCTTAGCCGAAATCCGCGAACTTTTTCACGAACCCGAATTTTTGATAAATCTCGAAACGCTGGCGCAAAAAGCTCCGAATTTTGAAGCCAAACTCGAATCGAGAAAACGCCTTGCCGTGCTCTGGACAAAAGAAAACAAAGAGCTTCCGGCAACGGAAAGTAAATAATTGCGCGCATCGGGGCAGAGAATTTTTATCCGCGTTCATCTGTGGTAAGCTATCGTTTCACCGATGAAAAAATACGTCATCAAACGCGATCAAGGCTCTCTGCCCGAAAAGCTCACCCGTTATCGTGAGGAGCTGAACGCCGAACAATTTCGCGTTGTGACGGCAAAACCACAGGCGAGTTTGGTCGTCGCGGGCGCGGGAACGGGAAAAACCCGCACGATCACTTACCGCGTCGCTTATCTGATCGAACAAGGCGTTTCGCCGCAGAGGATTTTGTTGGCGACGTTTACGAACCGGGCGGCGCGGGAAATGCTGAAACGCGTCGAAAATCTGACGGGTTCGCAGAATGTTCACCGCATCTGGGGCGGAACGTTTCACCGCATTGCCAATCTTATTCTGCGCAAACACGCCGTTTCCATCGGTTATTCGTCAAATTATTCGATTCTCGATTCGGAAGACGCGAAGGAATTTATCAATGTCTGCATCGATGAAGCCGGAATCGACACCAGGGCGAAACGTTTCCCGAAAGCCGAAGTCATTCAGGACATCATCAGTTACGCCAATAACACCGATCAACCGATCGAAGATGTCATTATCAAAAAATATCCGTATTTCGAGATGCTTTCACAGCAAATCCGCCGCGTCGATCTGCTTTTTCAAGAGCGGAAGCGCGAACGAAACGTAATGGATTACGACGATCTTTTACTGAATTGGAAACGTCTTTTGATCGAAAAGCCCGAAATCGCCGACGTTTACACCGAACAGTTTCAGCATATTCTGGTTGACGAATATCAGGACACGAACAAATTACAAGCCGAAATCATCGACCTGCTCGCCGTCAAACACCGCAACGTGATGGTCGTCGGCGACGACGCGCAGAGTATTTTCGCGTGGCGCGGCGCGGAGTTTACGAACATCTACGAATTTCCGAACCGTTATCCCGAAGCCGAAGTTTACAAGCTCGAAACGAATTACCGTTCAACGCCCGAAATACTCGGACTCGCCAACGTGTCGATCGCCAACAACCGCCGACAGTTTCCGAAAATTCTGCAAGCCGTCAAGAAATCGCGCGAATTCAAACCCGCTTTGATTCCCTGCTCGAACGTCGAACAGCAATCGGCGTTCATCGCGTCGAGAATTCTCGAACTCCGCGACGAAGGCGTATCGCTCGAAGACATCGCGGTTTTGTATCGTTCGCATTATCACAGTCTGGAATTGCAGTTGGAACTCACGCGCCGAAACATTCCGTATCGTGTTCAATCGGGCGTGAGATTTTTCGAGCAAGCCCATTTAAAGGACGTGATCTCCTATTTAAGAATCATCGTCAATCCGCGCGACGAACTGGCGTGGAAACGGATTCTGAAAATGATCCCGTCGGTCGGAAACGCAACGGCAAATCGGATATATGAAAGCATTGCCTACGCCGAAAACCCATTCGCATTACTTAAAGCGACTGCCGAAGAAAGCGGAAGCCCGCGCGTGAGCAAGGGCGGAAATGAGCCGATTACCGATTTGGAAGTTTTTGAACGTCCGAACCCCGCCCTTGCTCACGCGCGGGCTTCTGCTACGCAAATACATATTTCGCCGAAACTTCGCCAAAAACAATCGTGGCAGGAATTCGTAAAACTTCTCGAACTTCTCACGACCGACGAAAACCGCAATAATCCCGCCAAACAGATCGAGTTGATCTTAACGAACGGTTACGAACAGCATTTGCAGGAAACCTTCGAGAACGCCGAAGCGCGGCTGGAAGATTTGCGCCAGTTGGTTTTATACGCTTCAAAATACGATTCGACCGAGAGTTTTCTGAGCGAATTAGCCTTGCTTTCGACCGAACGATTCAAAGAACCGACAGGCATTGCCGGCGAAGACGTGATCCAGGGCGGCGAAGAAGACGAACTTTTAACTTTAACATCCGTGCATCAGGCGAAAGGCTCGGAGTGGAAAGCCGTCTTTATGATCTGGACGGCGGAAGGCAAATTCCCTTCGCCCCGCAGTTTAAAGGAGATCGATTCGGAAGAAGAAGAACGCCGCCTTTGGTATGTTGCCCTGACCCGCGCCAAAGACGAACTTTATCTCACTTATCCGCTGATGATGGTCGATTACTCGCGCCAAACCGTCCTGCAAAAACCGTCGCGTTTCGTGATGGAATGCCCGCCCGTTTTGTTTGAAGTCTGGAGCTTGGAAGAAGAAACGCCCGCCTTCGACGCGCCCGTTCAGATCGACGACAAACCGCAAGAGTTTTTAAATTGAAAAACCGTTGTTTGTGTGTGAAAAGTCGGCTGGTATAAACATTATGAGAAACTTTGCTTACAAAAATGTTCGTTTGACCGATGAAGATTATCTTCGCATCGAACGTAACGCGTTTGAAAAAAGCGAATTTATCAACGGCAGAGTCGTGGCAATGGCTGGCGCAAGCGAAAACCATAATGTAATTTCCTCAAATCTTTTCGGCGAAATTTGGACGCAAACAAAGAAAGGAACTTACCGCGCTTTTTCGAGCGATATGCGCGTCAAAGCGAAAAAAGGAAATTACTATTATCCCGACATCGTTGTAGTTTGCGGCGAACGCCGATTCGAGGACAACAAACGCGACGTGTTGCTTAATCCGACGGTCATTATCGAAATTCTTTCAAAATCGACCAAACTCAAAGACCGCAACGAAAAACTCGATGCTTACACATCGCTTGCGAGCCTTACCGATTATATTCTCGTCGAACAGGACACGATGCGAATCGAGCATTTTATCAAGCTCGATGAAAAGGAATGGAAAGTTCGTTTTCTTGCCGAACCTGCCGAAAAACTCGTGATCGAATCGATCAACTGCACGGTCGCGCTCGAAGAAATCTACCGCGAAGTCAAGTTTCCAAAACAATAAGAATTCGCTTTTCCCTTCAAAGTTCAGATTTTAGTTTTGTTTGTTCAACCGCGCCGCGATTGTGCCGAGACCGCTTGCGACCGAGCTGTAATAATCCATTTTCAGGATTTTTTCCTCGCCGAAGATTTCCGCGATCATTCGATAGATCAGAGGAATTTGCGAAGTTCCGCCCGTGACGAGGACGCGATTTATCGCCGAAGCCGAAAGCGAAGCGCGGCGCAGAGCTTCATTGATCGCATCTTTGATGCGGTCGCAGACGGGCTGGGCGATCACCTCGAATTCTTCGCGCGTCAGATGTTCGCGCAGATCGAGCGGGCGAAATCTGATGCGCGTTTCTTCCGCCGCCGAAAGTTCTTTTTTCGCCGTGTCGATGGCTTGAAAAAGTTCGTAACCGTAATTGTAAGAGATCAGTTCATAGAGCCGCGCAATGTCTTCGGGACGGTCGGAAGTGCGTTTAATTTCGAGAATATCGCCGATAAAACGGTGATCTTTGAGCATATTGATGCGATGCCATTTCGAGATGCGTTCGATCAGATGAATCGGGAAAGGAAGCTCTTTGCCGAGCGAATGAAAGATTGAACCGGCACCGAAACGCGGCGCGAGTTTCTGGCGCATTATCCGCGAACTCAGCTCGTCGCCCGCCTGATTTACGCCGCTCACCGCCTTGATGTCGCTGGCGCGGTCAGCCTTTTCCACGCGGTCGGGCGCGGTTTCGATGATGCAGATGTCGCTCGTGCCGCCGCCGAGATCGACCACGCAGACCGTTCCCGAAACGCTCGTCGTCAGCTCGTATGAAAGTGCCGCCGCGACGGGTTCGAGCCGAAACGAAACTTCCCTGAATCCCGCCTGCCGCGCCGCATCTGCAAGCCGCGTTTCCGCCAATTCGTTAAACTCGACGGGACGACCGAGCACCGCACCGTCAAACTTTACCGCAAACTGCTTTTCGGCATATTCCTTCATTTTGACGATAAACCGCGCCGCCATATCTTCGGGCGTTTGCCGACCGAACCCGGTCACGTTCGTGTAATCGAAATTAGCCTCGGGCAGAAGCGATTTGATACTCAGCATCAAGCGTCCGACGGGCAGATGCTCGTCAAGTTCGCCCAGATATTTATAGATCGCCTCGTTGCCGACGTAATGCTGTTTCGATTTTTGGGGAAAATAGATCACCGTCGGGTTGGAAATTTTGCCGTCAGGAAACGACGCAAAAGTCCCGCCCAAAGCCGCGAGCGAATTAGATGTGCCGAAATCGATCCCGATAAAATTCATTTTTCCCTCAACCCCTAACCAACCTTGAAACAATAAAAAACTTCCCGCTTCTCCCAACAGCCGTTCAAAAATTTCTAACTTTACTAAACTCTTCCCGAATCGGTCAAATCATTCACCGAAAATTCAGATCGGAATTATCGAAAAAAGACTTACCATACAGGCAGAAACACGCCCGCAAGAAAGCATGATTCGACTTTGGATTTTAGATTTTGGATTTTGGATTTTGGATTTTTATATCTGTCGCTGAAAGCGACCGAGAATATAGCCCGGGGTGAAGCACCGCGAAACCCCGGGAAAAAACCGCCCCGCAAATTCCCGTCGCTGAAGGCGACGAACACACCGCGCAAAATGTCCGACGCTTTCAGCGTCGCATCCTTTTTTGCCAACATTCGTAGGGTTGCGCTCGTTTCACTCGCTTAACCCTACGCTATCATATCTGTCGCTTTCAGCCACTTTGCACAATTTCTTGACTTGCTCAAAGAAGTAACTTAAATTATTCGCTAAAGAATTATCAAAAAAACCCAAGAAATTAAGGAAAATGTCCTAATATGCAAACAGAAAAAGGGATTGATTTTTTTGTAAATTTTAATATCCAATTAGCTTTTTTATTCTCAGAAGAAGGAATTCTTGGCATATTTAAAAATCCACCAAATCAACTCGCTATAGCCGGTTTAACAATCGGTGTTCTTTTATTGGTTTTTTTGGCAATTCTTAGACTTAAAATATTTCCACGCCTAAACCAAGTACTTGGAGCAGAGCTAATTCATGCAATGATGAAATATCTTTTCATTTTAGCTTTGGTATCTATAGTTTTGAGTTTTTTATCAACGTTGGATATATCAATCGGCACAAAGAATGAAAATCGTCAACCATCTCCGACACCAACCGTGACGACTATTATTGAAAAAACATCTTCACCAGAACTAATTAAAAATATAAAAAAAGTCCCCATAACTTTTGATATAAAACTTAAAGGTGCGATTGAATATATTGCCGATATTGATGGTCATCCCAAAGTTATGTTTACGAATTGTAATAATTCTGCGATGAACAGCCTCATAACCAAACAAACATATTCAGGGGAAAATCATTTAGATATTATTCAAAGTCTTCAATTTCATTTCAATGGAGCTACATCGAAAGGGCTTTATAGTGCACGTTTTGATGAAAATAATAAATATTATGAAATTACTTGCTTTCAATAGATTAAAGTGCTTCTTCGTAATCCTTTTTTGTTTCTTTTCTATACACGGTCAAACAACAGATACGTGCGAAGTTCCGCAAATTGGTGAAGTTGTTTGTTATGGAGGATCCAAAGCCAGTTGTGAATTACAAAAGATTACAGATACCGCCACAAAATTTTTAGGACGATGTAAAGTTGTAACAAGATTTGCAAGATTATATCTTTCAGGAAAAAATTTAGAAGCTGATGCTGCTTATTATTCTGAAATGTCTGGTGAAGTAATTACGGCAAGTGAATTAGCCAAAGATAAAAAACGTCAACAAGAACTTCAAGTAGGAAAAATAACTAAATCAGATGGAACAATAATTACATTTACCCCTATTGAAGAAGTAAAAGGATATATTAAAAAAAATCCAGAACAATTTGACCCAACATTACCGGAAAGCCGATTTGAAAGAAGACGTGAATTAAACGGTTTTGATGAGGCATGGGAAAAGTATTTAGATGAGCGAAACGGACAAATTTCGACTCCTGCACAAATAGATTTTCTTACTAGAATCGGCGACGAATATCTAAATGCGGAAGATGCAAGCAAAGCCGTTAAAATATTCAAAAAACTATCAGAAATTACTGCATCTACGAATAATCCTGCTTTAGTCGATGCTCAATTAAAACTAGGTGACGCACAAGTATTAATAGGAAAACCTAAAGATGCAGTCAAGACTTTTCAAAGAGTAGGAAATAATCCTAATGTTACTATTGAGCAAAAAAAAATTGCTGACCAAAGCATTCAGAAAATACAAACTACAATTAGAAATCAGTAGAAATAAAACCAGTTCTTGACATTTGTTTAAAAGCGGAGTAAAAAAACTGGTATTGGATTCAATAGGAACGAGCCGAAGGGTGGGTTTGTGGAAGTTAATTCACAATGTAATCGTTTCTTTCCCGCGAGGATTACTGAAAACGCAACGAATCTAACGCTCCTACATCGTGTCAATTAACTCAAATTTAATCGTAAAAATCAGTATTTATCGAATCGGACTTGGTGTTTTCGGGTGCAGACCTTTTGCCGATGCGTGCAGATGCGTTGCCGGATTGTGAAATTGCTCTGCCGATTTGTGCAGACCGTTTGCCGACGTGTGCAGACGGCTTGCCGATGTGTTGAGATCATTTGCCGACGTGTAAAGTTGATCTGCCGATGTGTGAAGTTGATCTGCCGACGTGTTGAGATGACTTGCCGACGTGTGCAGACGGTTTGCCGACGTGTTGAGATGGCTTGCCGATGAGTAAACTTCTTTTGCCGATTTGATAAATTTCAGTTGGAGTAACTTTTTTTGTCATTAAGGAGAGAAAAAATATGACTGACAGAGAAATTAATATTCAAACTATGTTTATTGCCATCGTTCAGTTTGATGAGGCGAATTCGGCGGATTACAGAGATTTACCCGAAGCCGAAACGCAGTTTGCGATTATTCGGCAAATCGTTTCACAGCTTCAAAATTTTGCGTCCGAACAGATTTCGGGCGCAAGCGGACGCGCCGTCGAACAAAAAAGCGTGATCGCCGCCGCGATGCGCCGAAAAATGAAGAGATTTTCGCGCACCGCCCGCGCTTTGAATATTGACGATGCGGGTTTGCGCCGCCTGTTTCGCATTCCCGACGAAAACAATTATCAAATACTGGCTTCCGCCGCCCGCGCATTTGTCGAAGAAGCAAGACGTTTTGCCGCCGATTTTGCGCGTTTCGGAATTTCCGAGGCACATACCAATGAATTGGAACAGGACGTTGAAGATTTGGAAACCGCAATCGGAGCAAAAGCGTCCGCCGAACTCGAAACGATCGGTGCAACGGCGGGAATCGACGCGCAGATCGAACGCGGAATCGATGCCGCAACCAAGCTCGACGCGATTATGCACAACGTTTATTTCGACGACCCCGTCAAGCTTTCGCAGTGGCAAAGCGCGCGTCACGTCAAACGTGCGCCGAGAAAGCCGAAAGCACCGGAGCCGTCTGCCGAGCCGCCTGAAAATACCGGCGAAAATTAATTTTTCAAAAGCCGACCGCCGATCGTTTCACGGTCGGCTTTTTTATTATTTTTTACCTGTTTTTGCACCGTTTCGCTTTTATTCGCAGGAAATTATTTCATTCCGAATTCGTTTTTCAAAACGCTTTTCGCCGCGTGATAACCGCACATTCCGTGCACGCCGCCGCCCGGCGGAGTCGATGACGAGCAGATATACAAGCCTTTCGACGGTATCGCGTAGGGGTCGAATTTCATAACGGGACGCGTGAAAAGCTGTGAAAGCGTGCCCGCACCGCCGTTGATGTCGCCGCCGATGTAATTGGCGTTCCAGCGTTCGAGCGCGGCGGGCGTTTTGACGGCTTTTGCCAGAATGCAATCCTTGAATCCGGGCGCAAACCGCTCGATCTGGTTTTCGATGCTCTCCGTCATATCGACGGTCGAATTATTCGGCACGTGACAATATGCCCACGCCGTGTGCATTCCGGCGGGCGCGCGGGTCGCGTCGAAAAGCGTGTGCTGGGCGACCAGGACGAACGGATTTCCGGAGATTTTCCCCTGCTCGTGTTCGCGTTCGGACGCGGCGATCTCTTCAAAAGTCCCGCCGAGATGCACGGTTCCCGCTTCAAAACATTCGTCAGCTTTCCACGGGATCGGCTCGCTCAAGGCGAAATCCACCTTGAACGCGCCCGCGCCGTATCTGAATTTTTCAAGCCGTTTTTTATAACTTTCAGACAAACGGTGTCCCGCGATCCTGACGATCTGTTTCGGCGTGATGTCGAACAAAACGGCTTTCGATGCGGGAAGCTCATCGATGTTTTCGACCTCGCAATTCGTTTCGATCTCGCCGCCCAGACTCAGAAAATAATCGCGCAAAGCGAACGAAATATTTTTCGCGCCGCCCCTCGGAAATCCCCAGCCGACCGCGTGTGCCGTCAGCAGTAAAACCAACCCGAACGCCGCGCTCGGAACGCTTTCGAGCGGGATCATCGAATGCGCCGCGTTTCCCGCAAACATCGCGCGCGCCCGCGTTTCCTTGAAATAATGATCCGCCAGACTCTTCGCCGAAGCAAAACCTTTCAGCCCGAACGCCGCCATAAAAAACGGGTTGCGCGGAACGCCGAGCGGCGCGAGAATGTCTTCCGCCAAAACGCCCCAGTTTCTCGCAAGGATTTTGACCAGCCGTTCATAACTCAAACCGTCCGTGCCGAGACCGGCGGCGGTTTCTTCGACCGATCTTTTCAGCAAAACCGCCGTCCCGTCATCGAGCGGATGCGCGAGCGACGCGCCGGGCTGAACGAATTCCAGACCGAACTCGTCAAGCGGCAAAGTTTGAAAAAACGGCGAAGCGATCGTCAGCGGATGAATCGCCGAGCAAACATCGTGCGTAAACCCCGGCAAGGTAAGTTCCGCCGAACGAACGCCGCCGCCGACTTCCTCGTTCGCTTCGACGATCAAGACCGCCAAGCCTTTCTGCGCCAGTAATATCCCCGCCGCAAAACCGTTCGGTCCCGCCCCGATCACCACTGCATCATATTTATAACTTTTCACTTTAGATCAATAATTATTTTTAAGCGTTCAGAGTCCCTGCTTCAGCAGGCTTTTCCTCAGCCAATTGCCCCCTGAAGGCGGGACTCTGAGCGCGGGATTCTGAACACACTCATCGGCAGTTAAATATTCCCTTTTTCCGCCGCATCATCGAGCAAATGATGACAAAACTTTTCCCACTCGCTCGTCTGAATCCCCAGGTAAGAACCCAAATTAACGGCGGCGTTCCGAATCGTTTCGAGCGAATTATCCGTTTCCGTCGAATTCATCTTTTCGTGCAGACCGATCACGTAAATCCCGACCTGATGCGATTTTCTGACCAGACAAAAATTATTTTCGGCTTCGCCGGTAAAAAAATGCGAGATCACTTTTTCGCCGCGATTTTCCGCCGTCGGGTCAAAGGTCGGTTTGACGGTCAGCACGAATTCGTTTTCCGCTTCGTGAATAGCGGCGAGCCTTACCCAGTCATATTTCATCGCGCCTTTGAGCGAAATACGCATAAAATTTCCGACCGAAAAATCGTTTCCAGCCGTTTCTTTCCCGGCGCGGTCGAAAAGCGCAAACGAAGAGAGCAGTGCGTGTTCGTTCCATTCGCCGATACTCAAAAGCATCTGTTTGACGGTCGAAAACGCTTCGGAGGCTTTGCCTTCGTCTGCGAAATTATGTTCCGCCGCGCTGACCGAACTGTGGTTTTCATTGAGCCGCGCGCTTTTTAATAACTCGTCCGTTTTGTATTCCATCTATTTACCCGCTATTTACCCGTCAAATTTCGCCACGCTTTTTTCGCCTCAAAAAGCGACAATGCCGCGATGCCGATGTTCGCCGCCGCACCGACGATACAATATCCGCACCATTTTTTCTCCTTCGCGGGCATCTGGTAAAAATACCAGCCTGCAACCGCCGCTTCGACCGCCGCTTTTGCCGCCGCCGCCAGCGGAACGATCGGCATCGTTTCGGCACGGTCTGCGCCGCCGAACGACGCAAGCGGAATGTTTGCCGCCAGGCTCGCCAGCGAAACCGCGCCGTCCGGCACGCCCAGAGCGTAAGCCGTATCCGAAGAATTTACCTTGTCCGAATCGAAATCGGGCAGAGGCGGATCGGGCAGATGTTTGACGATTCCCGTCTGCAAAAGCGTCACCGCCGTCATCGCGCCGATGCCCAACAGCGAAAGCGCAATGATACCGCGCCGTTTCTTTAAGTCTTCACCCGTTCCGTTTTGCAGTTCGCGCCGCAAAGCCTGTGCATCTTTTTTGATTAAACTTTCCATTTTCCCGCCTTGTTTTTTATTTGCCTGCGAAAGAAACGAAAAAGACGAAAGTTTGATAAAAGAGTAATCGTTCGTCCTTAATTGTTTGTCTTTCAATTAACCATTAACCATTTACCATTAACAATTACCTTTTCGTTCCCTTCGTGTGTTTCGCGGGCAAATGTCTTATTTTCTTTTCAAATATTTATACGCCAGAAATCCGCCGACCGCGCCGATCGCACCGATCAGCAGAGAGTTTTTCACACGCGGCGACGTTTTTATGAACGTGTAAGGGTCGCTCATAAATTGTTCGTCCGAAAAATTTCCTTCGACCGTGTCGAAACCTGTGACAGGTTCAAAAAGATTGTCCTGAAACTGTTCGGGAGAATTTTTCTCGCCGCCGTCCTGACCGATAAAACCGATAGTTTCGGAAAAATAATCGGCAACCGTCGGCGAAAATCTTTCCGCGTAAACCACGCCCAAGCCCGCCCCGCCCGCCACCATTTCACGAACCGGATTTTCGGCGGCGTAAAGAATCGCGTCGGTTACGATTTTGGGATGATAGATCGGCGGAACGGGACGCATTTTGAAAGGCATTTTGTTGCGTCCTTTTTCGTAGATCGGCGTGTTTATCGCCGCCGGAAGAATTTCCGTGACGGAAACGGGAATGCGGTCGTGCGCGAGTTCGACGCGCAAAACCTGCAGAAAACCGTGAATTCCGTGTTTCGACGCGCCGTAAGCCGACTGGTAAGGCGCGGTTCGGCGGGCTTCGACGCTCGTAACGTGAATCAACGCGCCGCCGTTTTTCTTCAGGTAAGGCAAAGCGGCTTTCGCGCCGTAGATTTGCCCGAGCAGATTAACTTCGACGACGCGTTTATATTCTTCCGCGTCGCTCTGTTCGACCGACGCAAAAAGAAACGCGCCCGCCGAATGAACCCAGGTGTCGATGCGCCCGTAGCGTTCGTGACATTTTTCGGCGACGTTTTTGACCTGCCCGAAATCCGCCGCATCCGCTTCGACATAAAACGCCTCACCGCCCGCATTCTCAATTTCCTGGACTAAACTCTGTAAACCTTCGACACCGCGCGCCGCCGCGCAGACCTTCGCGCCCTGCTTTGCCATTTCCAACGCCGTCAGCCTTCCGATGCCGCTCGATGCACCGAAAACGACGGCAACCTGCACCGCAACCGGCTTTAAATTAATTCTCATTTCCCTTCCCCTTGCCCGTATATTTTACAATCAAAAACGAGTTAAATTCAGTTAAATCCGCAAATAATTCGTTCGTTCGATTTTTAACAGTCTATCTTTTTTCTTTCGGCAAAGGCAAGATTTTTAATTTTTCGCCTGAATGAATGTCTAAAACGTATGAATTGCGTGCAAAACTTTTCCCCAGATTTCAAAATCTTCATCGAGCTGAATGATGATCGGCTGGTATTTCGGATTTTCCGAACAAAGCAGAATCTCGCCGCTGTCCAAGATGCGCAGACGTTTGATGCAAAGCTCGTTGCCGAGCCGTGCAACGATGATATTTTTGTCGCAGGTTTCCGCCATCCTGTCAACGATGACGAGCGCGCCCGATTGGATCAGAGGTTCCATCGAATCCCCCGTCACGCGCAGGTAAAATGTTGCGAGCGGATGTCTTAGCAGATCGCGGTTAAGGTCGATCCGTCCTTCGATGTAGTCGTCTGCCGGCGCGGGAAATCCGGCGGCAACACGGTTCAGGATGAGCGGACGAAACAGTTTCCGCGCGTGTAGCGGCTGATAGATTTTAGTTACCGAACATTCCATAGAAGTCTTTTATATATACAAAACGATTTGCGCCGTGAAACGATGTATCAACTACGATACAACATTTATCTTTTCATATCAATTTTTCTTTGGTATTGTATTTGCAGGTCATTTGCGGAAAGACTTCTTGTATGATTTCATACATAGAAAGTCTTACAAAGATATTACGAACAAGGGTGTTTTATGAGTAAACGAGTTCTTATTGTAGAAGATTATGAAGATACCAGAAACTTTATGAAGTTTTTGATTGAAGCTTACGGTTATCAGGTAATTGAAGCAAAAGATGGAGTTGAGGCAGTTAATCGGGCAAAAACGATGATGCCCGATCTGATTTTGATGGACATTTCTCTTCCGGGCGTTGACGGTTTGACTGCAACAAAAGCGATCAGGGCATTTGAACAGGGTAAAAAACTTCCGATCATCGCGATCACGGCTTACGGAAGTCTTTATTATGACGAGGCGATGAAGGCGGGATGCAACCAATTGATCGATAAACCGGTCGATTTCGATGAGTTGAAACCCGTTTTGACCAAATATTTAGGTCATTAGCGTAAAGCTTAAATTTCTTGATTAACTCTTATTTGCGACTTACGAATTTATTGTCCTTGACCCAAAACCGCCACGGTTTTTCCGCAAATTCTCCGGCATAATCTATTCCGACGCGCCTTCCGCTGGAAATATCTCCGGCGGAAAGCGTTTTGTAATCTTCCAGCCAGACCTTCTCGCCGAGTAAATCTTCGTTATTAAAAATTTTGTCGATGCCTAAGGCGATGCAGAGTTTTCCGGGACCTGAGGTTAAATTCTTTTCGGGCATTTTTCCGCGCCTTTGACGCATAATTTCGCAGTTCTCGACAGGTTCGACGGCACGAATCAGGATTGCGTGCGGCGAATCTTTTTCACCGACCACGACATTGAATTGAAAATACATTCCGTAGATAAAAAAGATATAAACGGTTCCGCCGATCGCGAACATCGTTTCGGTGCGCTTCGTGCGCCGATTGCCGTAAGAATGCGCGGCTTTGTCGATTGCGCCGAGGTAAGCTTCGGTTTCGACGATCATTGCCGAAACCCGCTCGTTTGCGGCGGTCGGGACGACCAGAAGCTTGCCGAGAAGGTCTTTTGCGATCTGAATCGTGTCGTCGCGCAGGTAAAATTCGCGTTCTAATTTCATAAGTTCATTTGTCGCCGGAAAGTATCGAAATAATTCACGCTCTGCCGCCGAAATAATATATTTTTATTGCCGGATAAGCTAAGTTTTTACACTTAAACATTTGCCCGATCGCCTTGCTTTCTGGTATGCCGATTGCTTAAACGATGGCAGAAACAAGCAACTAATTAATTCGTGTGCTGAAAGCATACGCAGGTATTTTTGAGTTATTGAAAACAGTTAACAAGGGGAAAATTATGTTCATCAAGGAAATTATGAATAATAATTCCGTCTTTTGCACGGAAGAAACGTCTTTAACAAAAGTTTATGAACTGATGTCGCAAAATGATTGCGATTATGTCACGGTCGTTGAAAGCCGCGCGCACGGCATCCCGATCGGGGTCGTCACCGAACACGACATTTGTTACCAGATTTTAGGCAGAGGTCGCAATCCGCGCGATATGTCCGCCGCTAACGCGATGAACACGAACATCGTTAAAATGCCGGAATCTTCCGATCTCGACGATTGTCTTAATCTGATGAAGATCAAAAAGGCGAGCCGCGTTTTTATTGTCGATGAAAACGGCAGACTGTGCGGAACCTTGTCGCGCGACGAACTTGAAAAAACTAAAACCGAACCGACAAGCGACGAATTTTTTACAACCGCGCAATCTTTTGCATATCCGACTCCGGGCGTGAACAGAATTTTTTAAAGATCGGCTTAAAATCTAAAAAAAACGGGAACCAATCGGCGAAAAAGTTCCCGTTTCGTTGTTTTTCGACTTTTTCTTAAAATATTATTTCCCGTAGTTTTCAGGATAATAAACCAATTCGACGACATTTCCCTTGCCCACACCTTTCGTGTAAAACGAAAAAGTTCCGTCGCGGTGCGGCTTGATCGGGCGACCTTCTTTCGCGGCGGCGGCTTCGAGTTCAGCCATTGTTTCCACTCTCAAACCGATATGTTCGGGATGTTTTGAATCGGGCGGCAAAAGCGCGATCCCGAAACCATTCGCATCGCGCAGCATCGCCCAATCTTCATAAAGACTTTCGACCGTAAAGCCGAGTTTTTGATATTCCGCAACCGATTCCTGTAAATTTTCACAGTTGACCGCTAAATGATCGACCGTGCCCGTAAAACGTAGATCAGACATTTTAATAAAAAAAACCTCCGTTTTCGATTTTAGCAAAATAAAACGCCAAACCACAGAAAAGCCCGCCCGAACATTTTTTTATTGCACGCTTCGGTGTGATAATCTTTGACGGGCAAATTATTATGAAAATCGCATCGCTTCTGCCTTCAACGACCGAAATTTTATGTGCTTTGGGTTTGGAAAACGAACTTGTCGGCATCACGCACGAATGCGATTTTCCGCCTGGAATAAAAGGAAAACCGCATCTGACGGCAAGCCGTATTTCGCACGAAACGATGTCGAGTAAGGAAATCGATCACGCCGTTCGTTCACAGCTCGACGGGCACGGTTCGATCTACGATCTGAACACTGATCTATTGCAGGAATTAAATCCCGACCTGATCCTGACACAGGAACTCTGCGACGTTTGCGCCGTTTCATATAAGATCGTGCAAAAAGCGGCGAAAATGTATGTTGCCGATGCGAAAGTCGTTTCGCTCGAACCGAATACGATCGCGGATATTTTTGAGAACATCAAGCTTGTCGGCGAATTGACGGGCAGAACGGAGAAAGCCGCCGAAGTCGTCGAAAATTTGCAAAATCGGTTAGATAATATCCGCCAAAAGTTAAAAGACGCTTCAAATCCAGAATCCAGAATCCGAAATCCAAAATGCTTTATGTTGGAATGGCTCGAACCGCCGTTTGCGCCGGGACATTGGGTTCCCGAGCAAGTCGAAATCGCGGGCGGAATCGCTCTGATGGGCAAAGCCGGGGAAAAAAGCGTCACGACAACTTACGAGAAAATTTACGAATCAAAGCCTGATGTTTTGGTATTGATCCCGTGCGGCTATTATACGAACGACATTTTGCGCCAGCTCGAAAATACGCGTTTCCCGTCAAATTGGCGCGAGCTTCCCGCGGTTAAAAACGGCGAAGTCTGGGCTTTGGATGCGACGAGTTATTTTTCGCGTCCTGCGCCGCGCGTGGTTGACGGCGCGGAAATTTTGGCGAAAATATTTCATTCCGACATTTTCGGCGCACCGACCGAAACGGAAGCCGTCAGGGTTTCGGACGATCTGTTGCATTTCGCCGATTGATTTCTATTGTGTTATGAAAATTATTACAACGCTTTTTTGTGTCCTTCTGGTGTCATTGACGCTTTTCGCCCAAAAGCCCGACGAGGTTCTGGCAACGGCAAACGGAAAAAACTATACCGCTAAAGACCTTTCGCCCGAAGCCCGACAGGTTTGGGAAAATCAATCGAAAACGATTGCCGAAGTGCGCACGAATCTGCTCTCGCAAATGGTCGCGGATGCGCTTTTTGAAGCCGACGCAAAGGCGCGAAACGTTCCGGTCGAAAAGGTCGTCGAAGAAGCGAAAGCCAAAATTCCCGCGCCGTCGAACGCTCAAATCCAAGCCGTTTATGAAGCAAACCGTAGTGTTTTCGGCGAGAAAACCCTCGCCGAAGTAAAGCCGCAGATCGTCGCCTTTCTGAACCGCGAACCCGAACAAAAAGCCTTGCAGACTCTGGTCGATTCGCTGAAAACGAAATATAAGGTCACGTTCGGCAAAGACGTGAATGCGCCTGATCTGAAAACTTTGGAAGTTTTGGCGACGATCGGCACGAAAACCATCCCGGCGCAGGAATTTGAAGAAAAACAGAAGTTCGCGCTTTACGAATTTCGTGCGGATATTTTCGATGCGGTCAGGGAAAGCCTTGAAGAAACGATCTACAGCGACCTTGTAATAGCCGAAGCAAAAGCCCGCAATATCGATGCGGGCGAACTGCTGGCGCAGGAGATCACGAACAAAATGCGCGATTATTCGGACGAAGAACGTTTCGCCCTGCAAAGTGCGTTGATGAAAACGCTTTTTACGAAATACAAGGTAAATTTCGCGCTGAAGGAACCCGCGCCCGTCGTGCAGAACATTTCGGTTGACGACGACCCGTCGAAAGGAAGCGCGACCGCGCCTGTCACGATCGTAATGTTCTCGGATTTTCAATGTCCCGCCTGCGCCGCGACGCATCCCGTTTTGAAAAAAGTCATTGCCGAATACGGCGCGAAGATTCGTTTCGTCGTGCGCGATTTTCCGCTCCCGATGCACAAAGATTCGTTTCAAGCCGCGCTTGCCGCCAACGCCGCCAATAAACAGGGCAAATTTTTTGAATACACAGAGATTTTATACGGCAGACAAAACGCGCTCGACACGGCTTCGCTGAAAAAATATGCGACGGAGTTAGGTTTGAATTTACAAAAATTTGAGATAGACTTGAGCGACGAAAAAGCCGCGTCGGAAATTCGTAAAGACATCGAAGACGGCAATAGTTACGGCATCTCGTCAACGCCGACCGTTTTTGTCAACGGTGCCAAAGTCCGCCGTCTTTCCGCCGACGGATTTCGTGAAGCAATTGAACGAGCTTTGAAACAGTAAAAAATTATCAGTTATCAAAAAACGCCTATATAATCGGCAACCGATAACTGATAATTGATAACTGATAACTGAAAAATATGCGCTTTTATCTTTTATTTATTTGCATTTTTGCGTTAGCGGCTTGCGAAACCGCGCCCAATAAACCGAATACGAACGTGAGTATCAACACCGTGAACAGATCAAATACGAATGCGGTCAATACAACAACCGTCAAAACCAACGAACCCGTGCCTGTCTATACCTATGAGATCGTCAAATCATACCCGCACGACAGCAAGGCTTTTACGCAAGGGCTGATCTTCCGCGACGGTTTTCTGTATGAAAGCACCGGGCAGGAAGGCGAATCGACGATTCGTAAGGTCGAATTGAACACGGGAAAAGTTTTGCAGAAATATGATGTCCCGGAAGAATATTTTGCCGAGGGAATGACGTTTTTCGGCGACAAATTTTATCAGATCACGTGGCAGGAAAAGACGGCTTTTGTCTATGATAAAGACTTTAAATTGCTGAAACAGCTTAATTATGCGGGCGAAGGCTGGGGCTTGACGCACGACGGCACGAATCTGATTATGAGCGACGGCACGCACGTTATCCGCTACGTCAATCCCGAAAATTTCCAAACCGTCCGCACGATCAGCGTCTTTCAGGAAAACGGCAAACCGCTGATGAATCTGAACGAACTCGAATTCATCAAAGGCGAAATCTGGGCAAATATCTGGCATTCGGAATCTCCGGAGGTTCTCGGCAAACCGAATTACATCGCCCGGATCGATGCGAACAGCGGAAAACTTCTCGGCTGGATCGATCTCAGCAGTATTTCGCCCGACGACGTAAACCGCGAAAGCGAAAACACCCTCAACGGCATCGCCTACGACGAAGCCTCAGACCGTCTTTTCGTGACCGGAAAGAGATGGAAGAAATTGTTTGAAATAAAGGTAAAACCGAAGCAGTAAAAAGATTTTCAATGACCGGACAAGACGAAAAATTTATGCGCCGCGCGATCGAACTGGCGCAAAAAGGGATTGATAACAACGACGGCGGACCTTTCGGCTGTGTGATCGTCAGAAACGGCGAGATCGTCGGCGAAGGCAATAATAAAGTAACTTCGACCAACGACCCGACCGCTCACGCCGAAATGGTTGCGATTCGCAACGCTTGCAAAAACCTGCAAACCTTCCAGCTCGACGGTTGCGTCATCTACACTTCCTGCGAACCCTGCCCGATGTGTCTGGGCGCGATCTATTGGGCGCGTCCCGACCGGATTTTTTACGCCTGCAACAAATCGGACGCGGCAAAGATCGATTTTGACGATCAATTCATCTACGAGGAAATCGAACGCCCGATTGAGGAAAGACATATTAAAACCCTCAGTTTCCTGCGCGAAGAAGGCTTGAAGGTTTTTGAAAACTGGGCAAACAAAAGCGATAAAACGGAATATTAAACTGATTCTTTAGTAGTCGGTGAAAGCGACAAATCAGATAGCGTAGCGAAACCCTACGCTGTCCTATTTGTCCTCTTTGGGAACCTTTATACGAAACTTATCAGTTTCAATGGTTTTATTTAATGCTTAGGCTGTCTTGAGAAGAGTTTAAGCTTCCTTAAACTTCAATTAAGGAAGCTTGAGAAGAGTTTAGGCTTCCCTCAATTGAGTTTCAGGAACCTCGAACCGGGTTTTAGGAAGTGTGAATCGGGTTTAGAGAACCTTGAATCGAGTTTAGAGAAGTAAAAACTAAGTTCAGACATCTTATAATCGAGTTTAGAGAACCTCGAATCGAGTTTACACTTCCTGCAATCGAGTTCAGGCATCCTGTAATCGAGTTTAGAGAAGTGTAAACTGAGTTTAGACATCCTGTAATCGGGTTTCATTGTCCTGTAATCGAGTTCAGACATCTTGTAATCGAGTTTTCATTCAATAAAATTCGATTTTGCTATAATTTTTATAAAATTTACCAAGCGTAGATAATGAGTTCATTTTTCAATAATTATTTTTTCATCATTCTGGCGATTCTCGCGGGAATGGCGATGCCGACGCAGGCGACCGTTAACGGCAAGCTCGCGCTTTACACGCAAAACCCGATCACGGCGGCGTTTATTTCGTTTGCGGTCGGCACGGTCGCGCTTTTTCTTTATATGGTTTTGACGGGCGTTCCACTCGGAAATATGGTGAACGCGAAGGAGGCTCCGCTGGTGGCGTGGATCGGCGGATTTCTGGGCGCGTTTTTCGTTTCCGTGATGGCATTGATCGTGCCGCGCATCGGTGTCGCGCTTTCGTTCGGGCTGGCGATCAGCGGGCAAATGCTCGTAACTTTGATAATCGACCATTTCGGATGGCTCGGCGTTCCCGAAAAGCCGCTCAACCTCTGGCGCGTCCTCGGCGCAGTTTTGATTACGTCGGGCGTGATCTTAATTAGAAAGTTTTAATTTTAATGGATAGTTGATAATCGATAATTGATAATAATTTTCCACATTATCAATTATCGATTATCAACTATCAGCTATCTATGATTAAGTTTATTTTGAATAATCAGAGCGTCGAAACCGCACTGCCGAAAGGCACGACGGTTTTGGATTTTGTGCGTTATCACAAAAACCTGAAAGGCACGAAGATCGGATGCCGCGAAGGTGACTGCGGCGCGTGCACGATTCTGGTCGGTGAATTGGCGGGCGAAAAATTGAAATACCGCACGATGACTTCGTGCCTGATGCCGATTTCAAACGCGGACGGCAAACACATTGTCACCGTCGAAGGTATCAACCGCGATGACGGCGGGCTTACGCCCGTGCAAAGCGCGATGGTCGAAACATCGGGAACGCAATGCGGTTTCTGCACGGTCGGTTTCGTGATGTCGCTGACAAATTTCTGCATCGACGATACGCCGAAAACGAACGAGGCGGCAATTTCCGCCATCGACGGCAACATCTGCCGATGCACCGGCTATAAATCCATCGAACGCGCGGCTTTGAGTTTGTGCGGCACGGCGGCGCGCAGAAACGGTGATGCGGAGATTCATTCGGCAATCGGAAACGAAATCGTTCCCGAATATTTTGCGAACATCAAAGAAAGATTATCGGAAATTTTAAATTCCAGGTTCCAAATTGCAAATTCTTCCAACCGCAATCCGGAGCCCGGAATTCAAAATCCAAAATTCCTAAGCGGCGGCACCGATCTCTACGTTCAGCGTCCCGAAGAAATGGTTTATGCGGACACGGAAAATCTTTTCGACAGTGCGGCTTTGAGATTTATCAATGAAACCGACGAATTTATCGAACTCGGCGCATCGGTCGTCGTTACCGATCTGCTCGAATCAGACGTTTTCAATCGTCTTTTTCCGAATCTTTACAAACATCTCAAGCTCGTTTCGTCAACGCCGATCCGCAATATGGCGACGCTTGCCGGAAACTTCGTCAATGCTTCGCCGATCGGCGATATGACCGCCTGGTTTCTGGCTCTGGACGCGGAAATCGAATTGTCGGACGCACGATCTTCGACCCGCACGCTTCCGCTCAAGGATTTCTATCTCGGCTACAAACAACTGGCAAAGCGGGAAGATGAATTCATCTCGAAAATCCGTTTCCGAAAAGACTTCACGCATTTCAATTTTGAAAAGGTCTGCAAACGAACGTATCTCGACATCGCTTCGGTCAACACCGCAATAAGTTTGAAAATGTCGGGCGATGTTATCGAACACGCGCACGTTTCCGCCGGCGGAGTTTTCGCCACGCCGCTTTACCTGCGAAAAACTTCGGAATTCTTGAAAGGAAAAGAAATCAGCGCGGAAACAATCGCGCAGGCAAACGAAATCATTCAAACCGAAATTTCGCCGATCCCGGACGTGCGCGGTTCGGCGGAATACAAAAGACTGCTTTTAAGACAATTATTCACGGCGCACTTTGTTGAATTATTCAAAGCGAATATTCAGTAAAAAAATTATATGGAAACCGAAAACTATCAAGAGGATTGGGCAGTTTATTTTTGCACCTGCAATGAAGATGAAATCGGTTCGGTATTGGTTGATCTGGGCTATACAAATATGGCTCCGATCGAGTCAAAATCTTATCTCATAACTGTTACGACTTTTATGAATAATCCGGGAAAAGATGGACTTTCTTCAAACGAAGAAAGTGATGTTCTCAATAAAATTGAAGATTATTTCATAGAATCAATTAATAAAGAATTTGATTCGATTTATGCTGGACGATTAAAATACGGCGGTAAAATTTTAAGTTATTTTTATTCAAGCACCTCGGAAAAAATTCAAGATACGATCGACAAATTAAAACACAATTTTCCTGATTACCGGTTTGAATACAGTATTAAAGAAGAAAAGGATTGGCGTGCTTATTTTGAAGTTCTATATCCTTCACCGTTTGAAATGCAGGTTATTCAAAATGGTCGAGTCGTTGAAAATATTGAAAGTCACGGCGACAACTTGCAGAAGGAAAGGCAAGTAGATCATTGGATATATTTTCAAACCGGGGATGACAGGGAAAACTTTTTAAAATCGATTGAAGGAAATAATTTTGAAATTGTGAACAAAGACAAAACCAATTTCGGCGATTCGCCTTTCTCTTTACAGCTATCAAGAATTGATAAAGTAGATTATGAAAGCGTCAATGAATATGTAATGTATTTATGGCAAAAAGCGCAGGAATTTAACGGCAATTACGACGGTTGGGAAACCTTTATCGTCAGAGATTAACGAATGAAAAATGTAGATTCAAAATCGCACGTTCGCGGCGAATCGGTTTATCTGGATGACGTTCCGCTTTTGCAGGGAACGCTTTTCGCTTGTGTTTATGATTCGCCGATCGCACACGGGAAATTGAAAAACGTCGATATTTCCGAAGCGGAAAAAGCGGACGGTGTCGTAAGAGTTATCACGGCGAAAGATTTGATCGGCGAAAATCAGATCGGCGGGATTTTGCCCGATGAACCGCTTCTGGCAGACGAAGAAGTTCATTTTTGCGGAATGCCGGTCGCGCTCGTTCTGGCGGAAACCGAAGAACAAGCGCACGCGGCGGCAAAACTCATCAAGGCGGAGATCGACCCGCTCGAAATCGTCACCGACGAGCGCGAAGCACAGGCGAAAAACGAATTGATCGCGCCGCCGAAACATTTCAGACTAGGCGACGCGGAAAAGGCTTTTGCGACCTGCGAACACGTTTTTGAAGGTCGCGCCGATGTCAACGGGCAAGAGCATCTGTATATCGAAACGCAGGGCGCATACACGATTCCGACCGAACAGGGCGGTTTGAAAATATATTCTTCGACGCAAGGACCGACGGCGGTGCAACGCGCCGTTTCGCGTGTCACGGCGATTCCGATGCACCAGATCGAAGTTGACGTAACTCGCTTGGGCGGCGGTTTCGGCGGCAAAGAAGATCAGGCAAACGCCTGGTCAGCACTTTGCGCCGTTGCCACACAATTGACGAAAAAACCCGTCAAATATGCGCTTCACCGGATGGAAGATATGCGGATGACGGGCAAACGGCATCCTTATTCGGCTGATTACCGGATCGGTTTGGACAAAGATTTGAAGATTGTCGCCTATCAAGCAAAGTTTTATCAAAACGCGGGAGCGGCTTGCGATCTGTCTTTGCCCGTTCTCGAACGCACGCTTTTTCACTGCACGAATTCATATTTCATCCCGAATGTATCGGCGACCGCTTATTCCTGCAAAACGAATCTGCCGCCGAACACGGCTTTTCGCGGTTTCGGCGGACCGCAGGGAATGTTCGTAATCGAATCGGCAATCGCCCACGCGGCGGAAAAATTGGGAGTTTCAAAAAATGAAATTCAAAGAAAAAATCTCATCCGAAGCGGCGACGAGTTCCCTTACGGACAAATTGCCGAGTCGGAAGCCGAAGCGAGTTGGACGCAAGCCGATCAGCAATACGATTTTGCAAAATTGCAAGCAGAAGCAGACGAATTCAACACGCAAAACAAATTCGTCAAAAAAGGCATTGCGCTGATGCCGATCTGTTTCGGGATTTCCTTTACGAAAACGCCGATGAATCAGGCGCGTTCGCTCGTTCACGTTTACACGGACGGTTCCGTTGCCGTTTCGACCGGCGCGGTCGAGATGGGGCAAGGCGTTAACACGAAGATTGCGCAGGTTGCCGCCAAAATTTTTTCCCAACCGATCGAACGCATCAAAGTTCATACAACGAACACTCTGCGCATCGCCAATACCAGCCCGACTGCCGCTTCCGCCGCCGCCGATCTCAACGGACGCGCCACGCAGATGGCTTGCGAAACGATTCTGGAAAGACTGAAAGCCGTCGCGCAGGAAATGCTGAAAGACGGCGCATACCGAGTCGAATCTTCCAACGGAAACGCGGCGGGAAAACCGTCTGAAGGCGGGACTCAAAGCGGCGTTTCATTTGAAAACGGATTCGTCTTTTATAACGGCGAACCGACAAGTCTGGATTGGCTTCTGGTGGTCAACGAAGCCTACAACAGCCGAGTTAATCTGAGCGAACACGCGCATTACGCAACGCAAGGGATCAATTTCGACTGGTCGATCGCTAAAGGTCATCCGTTTGCTTATCACGTTTACGGAACGGCAATCGTCGGCGTGACGGTCGACTGTCTGCGCGGAATTTACGAGGTCGATTACGTCAAATGCTGTCACGATTTCGGCACTTCGATGAACACGAGCGTTGATTTCGGACAGATCGAAGGCGGCATCGTGCAAGGTTTGGGTTGGATGACGATGGAAGAAGTTTTCTATGATTCGGACGGCAGATTGCGCTCGAACGCGCTTTCGACTTACAAAATTCCCGACGTTTATTCCGTTCCTAAAGAAATCGCAATCTTACCGCTCGAAACTTCGCGCGAAAACTTGGCAGTTTTCAATTCAAAAGCCGTCGGCGAACCGCCTTTGATGTATGGCATCGGCGCGTATTTCGCCATCCGCGAAGCGGTTAAGGCTTTTAACAAACAGAATTTCGTGAAATTTGACGCGCCGTTCACGCCGGAAAAAGTTTTGATGAATTTATACTCGGAAATTAGCGGCTGAGATAATGTAATTTGAAACTGTAACACACCAGGCTAAAAATCTAAGCACAATTTACTATCAAACTATTCCGGTACTTCGGCAATAACGGCAATGGAAATTTTCATTCCTTTCGGTCGTATCGGAAGTTTAGCTCCCTGACGCGCCGGCGGGTCGATTGAAAAGCACCGTCCCCACTCTTCATTGAATCCCGGAAAATCGTTTTCATCGTCGAGAATAAACGTCGCGCTGACGACATTATCAAGCGAACTTCCGGCGGCTTGCAGAATTGCTTCCACATTTTTCAGGCACTGCCGAGTTTGCTCTTGAATCGTTTCGCCCGCAACATTTCCCGTTTCGGCATCAAACGGTCCCTGCCCCGAAACAAAAACAAAGCCGTTGGAAACGACACCTTGACTATATCCGGCTAGTGATTTCGGTGCCTTCTCAGTATGTATAATTTTCTTCGGCATCTTTTACTTACTCCTCTTCAAAACCTGCGTATGTCAAACCAGGCAACCCTGATTTTGAATTGAATAGACTACTAAATTTAGTGTAACGAATTTTTATAGCTTTAAATCAAAACCGGAGTCAACAAAAATCTGATCCGCAAGATTTTGCTCATTACTGCGTTGAATAGGAAATTTCCGTATGGCGATTTTTGTTTCTTTAGCAGCATCAAACTTGTTTCTGTATGTTTCCGTGATGCTCTATGATAGATTTTATTCGTGAGCAAAGAACTCGAATTATGGCAATTTGCGGCTGATAAACTAAAACGAAAAGAATCGCTGATTTTGCTGATCGTCGCCGAAAGTTCGGGAAGTTCGCCCGGCAGACAGGGTTTCAAGATGATCGTTTCGCACGATGAAATGCGCGGAAGTATCGGCGGCGGCGTGATGGAAGTTGCGCTTGCCGAAAATTCAAAATTCAAAATTCAAAATTCAAAATTCAAAATCAGTTCGGAAATCGTCGAGCAAATTCATCGGAAAAATGCTGAAAATGCAAGCGGGATGATCTGTTCGGGAAAGCAAACCGTGATTCTTTTCGAGTTGGATAATTCACATCTGGAAACGGTTGAAATCATAATTTTCACGCTCGAAAATCTTCGACCGCTTCAATTACGAATTACTCATCACGAATTCCGAATTTGTGAAGTTGAAACTCGAAAACCTGATTTCCGCTTTTCAAGAACGGGCGAAAAAGAGTTTATGTATGAGGAAATTCTCGGCTTTAAGAACAAACTTTTCATCGTTGGCGGCGGACATTGCGCGCTTGCGCTGTCGGAAATTATGACAAAGATGGATTTTCGCCTTTCACTTTTCGATGATCGCGAAAAGTTGAATACTTTAGCGAAAAACGATTTCGTTCACGAGAAAACAATCATCGAATCTTATGAAAAGATCGGCGATTTTATCGAATCGGGCGCGAATGTTTATGTCGTCGTGATGACGCTCGGATACAAATTCGACGAGCTCGTGATTCGTGCGCTCTTCGATAAAAATTTCAAATATTTCGGTGTTCTCGGAAGCAGAGCGAAAATGAAAACCCTGCTTTCGTCGCTCGAAAAAGAAGGCTTCGACAAGGAAAAGCTCGCCCGAATCCGCACGCCCGTCGGTTTGCCGATAAATTCGCACACGCCCGAAGAGATCGCCGTTTCGATCGCGGCGGAAATCATCGCGGTCAAAAACGGGAAAGTTTAAAATTGCGACCGATTCAAATAAACGAAAATTTACCGGCTTACTCTTTCATCATTTATTTTATTTTTGCGGAACAAATTCCCGTTTTCGGTGTCTAAAACTACCGAAGACGGGTTTTGTCTTTGAAGAGCGGGTGAATTTTTCTTGTTTCCCGAAGCGTTTGGCACCGCACAGAAAAGGAGAAAAAGAATATGTTGGATCAATTGGTAGAATCGAAAAATAACAAAACGGAAACGGCGAAACGCGCCAAATTTTTGGGAACAACCTTTGTTCTGGTCGTCAGTCTGGCTTTCAGCGGTGTGCTTTGGAGTTTGTTCGCGAAAAACATTTCGATGAGCGGCGATCAGTTTGAAATCTCAACAATGGTTGCGCCGGTCCCGATTCCCGAAAACAAACCGCAACCGCCCGAACAAAATCAGCCGAAAAACGCTCCGAAAATACAAAGCGAAGTAATCACCAGGCAAACAAACACTTTGCGGCTTGATGAATCGCCGAAAGTGCCGAAGGAAATTTCGACCGTGCCGAACACGCAGAAAGCCCGTCCGAATGCGCCGTTCGTAATTTCAAAACAGATCGAAACGGACGGCGTGGTTTCATCCGTCAAAGCCTCCGACCGCAACGGCGCGGGCAACGAAACAGGCATCGAAACACCGAACAATTCAGATCAATCAAAGGTTCTCCCTCAGAATGTTCCGCCGCCGCCGCTCGTTAAAAAACCCGTCGAACCTGCGCCGAGAAAAAATGTCGTCAAATCGGGCGGCGTGATGAACGGGCAAGCCAAAAATTTGCCGAAACCCGTCTATTCAGCCGCCGCCAAAGCCGTCAATGCAAGCGGTGAAGTTCAGGTGCAGATCACGGTCGATGAAAGCGGAAAAGTGATTTCGGCAAACGCCGTCAGCGGTCATCCCCTGCTGAGAGGCGAAGCCGAAAAAGCCGCCCGCGGCGCAACCTTTTCACCGACGCTTTTGAGCAATCAGCCTGTCAAAGTCACGGGAATTATCGTTTACAGATTTACGAAATAAACTCAAACCTTAAAAAAAACAGAGCGGATCGTCACGAATTCATCTAAATTTTATCCGTGCCGATCCGCTCTGTTTTTCAAAATTTCACTTTAGTTTTCCGCCAAAATCATTTCGATGAATTCCTGAATATCCAGATTATAGATCGGAACGGGAAATTGTTTTTTCAGATCGTCAAACTGCATCCCGTCAAGTAGGATCGGTTCGTCGGATTTGATCGTGTGTTTCGGAATGATGACGAAATCGCCCTCGATCTTGTCTTTGACGGCAACGAAATCCTGTCCCGTCAAAAGTCCCGCGACCGAAACATCGCCGCCGAAATATGTATTCGGAACCGCCAAAACCTTTAATTTCGAGCCTGACACCGCATTCAGTTTTTCGACCTGCTCCGAAAGAATCGGCGCAAACATCTCGCCCGTCAAAATCGTGCCGAAAAGTGAGTCCTGAGTCTTGAGTCCTGAGTTTTGAGTCTTATTTTTCGGCTTGATCGCCAATTTGTGCGTTCTGACATTTTCGATTGCAAGACTTTGGACTTCTGACTTCGGACTTTGGACTTTCTTTATCAGTTTCCCGAACGAATTCAAGAACGAGCGGATCATTCCCACACCGTCTTCGATCTGCGGATAATTGCCGTAATGACGGCGCGAAGGGATTTCCATTCCGCCTTTCAGGTAAATTTCGTCGCCGAGAAAAGCAAATGTGACACCAAGATTTTTACGAAATTCCTTTTGCAGTTTTTCGACTTCTTTGATCGTTCGGCGGCAAAATTCAGGCGTGACTTTAGTTAATCTTTCGTCCGTGTTGTAGCGCGTCAGCGCGACGGGCACGATCGCGGCGGAAACAATGCGCGGATAATGCGAAGCCAGATCGCGCAGGGTTTTTTCGAGTTGTGCGCCGTCGTTTATTTCGGGGCAAAGAACGATCTGCGCGTGAATTTCGATGCCGTTATCGAGCAGGAAATTCAGTTTATCGAAAATGTCGGCGCGTTTTTCGTCAACTCCGAGCAGATAAGCGCGGGTTTTCAGATCGGTCGCGTGCACCGAAACGTATTGCGGCGAAAGACGCTGTTCGACGATGCGTTTCATTTCGTCGTCCGTGATCGAAGAAAGCGTCGTGTAATTTCCGTAAAGAAACGACAGGCGAATGTCTTCGTCGCGCACGAAAAGCGACGGGCGCGCGTCTTCGGGATTTCCCTTGCAGAAACAAAAAAGACATTCGTTCGCGCATTGGCGCGGCACGATCTGCTCGAACATCAAGCCGAAATCTTCGCCTTCTTCGCGTTCGAGTTCGATGTCCCACGTTTCGCCGTTCGTTTTTTTGACGAGAAAATCGAATTCGGTTTCGCCGGCGGTTTGAAAGCGGAAATCGAGATAATCGCGCACACTGCGCCCGTTGACCTTCACGATTCTATCGCCCGTTTCCAAGCCCAATTCTTCCGCCAAGCTTTCCGGCGCGACTTCCGTGATAATTACTCCCGCCCGGCGCAATTGCGTGACGGCGGGCGTTACTGCAAATTCATACATAAAAATAAAACGTTTAGTTTAAGTTCTTTGACAAAAGGTTGGCAAGTTTTTATTCTAAAACTGTCCTTACTAAATTATCCCAACTTCCCCGAAAATATTATAACATCAAGAATTTGGGAAATGACGGAAGTATTTTCCTTGTTACTTTTGTATGGTCAACAGTGCGAAAAAAAGAATCTTGTTAGCCGAGGACGACGCTTCGATGCGGCGTTTTGTCGAGGTCGTTTTAAATCAGGCGGATTACGATGTTTCAACGGCGGAAGACGGCTTGACAGCGATGACGTTAATTCAGGAAAACTCATTCGATCTGATTCTGGTCGATGCGATTATGCCCAATTTTTCAGGCTTTGACGTTTGCCGGATGATTCGCGCCGACGAAAAGCTGAATAAAACACCGATCGTTATTTTAAGCGGGCTTGCCGATCAAAGCTCCGATACTTCCGCCCAACTCGCCAACGCTTTTTTGCTCAAAGACTCGAATCTGAAAAAGAATCTGATTAAAACTTTGCAGATAATGATTCCGCAAACGATCCAAACGTAATACGGTTCAAACCGCAGAAAATTCCTGAGAATTATCGGCTGATTCTTGAGAGTTATCAGAAAATTCTCAGGAATCTGCTTCAGAAGCTTAAGAATCTTTCGCAAATTCTCAAGAATCCTTCAAAAACTCCGAAGAATCTTTTAAAAACTCCGAGGAATCCGCAAAATATTCCGAAGAGTCTGCGCAAAATTCTCAAGAATCCTTGTAAAACTCTTAAGAACCTTGCCGAAATTCGTAGGAACCAAAGCAGAATCCTTGGGAACCGAGCTCGGTTCCCCAAAAAATGAGATTTTTTCTCCCAAAATAGTATGAGTTTCATACATATTTTGTCATTTTTGCCTTTTTGCATCGATTCTTGAGCAGACAAAAGACAAAAGCGGAAACGCATTTTTGCAAACGCATTTCCGCTTTTATCGCTTTTATTTGTAAATTGCTTTAGTTTCCAGCCGTTTTTGTGCTTCCGAGAAGCGAATCGAGCGGCGTGTATTCGATATTTTGCGAAACCGCAACCGCTTCGTAAGTGCATTTTCCGGCGTAAGTGTTGACACCTTCTTTCAATCCCGCATCGTCCGCAATCGCTTTTTCAAAGCCCTTGTTTGCCAAAGATAAAGCATACGGCAAGGTCGCGTTCGTCAATGCGAAGGTCGAAGTGCGCGGAACTGCGCCGGGCATATTTGCCACGCAATAATGGAGAACGCCTTCTTCGTAAAAGGTCGGATTCGAGTGCGTCGTGGCGTGGGTCGTTTCAAAACATCCGCCCTGATCGACCGCCACATCGACGAGCACCGAACCGTTCGGAATGTCTTTCAGCATATCGCGCGTAACAAGTTTCGGAGCCGCCGCGCCGACGACTAAAACACCGCCGATCACCACGTCGGCGTGCGAAATCGCTTCGTGAATCGCGTAACGCGACGAAGCGAGCGTTTGAACTTTTGAAAGGAAGATGTCATCGAGTTGACGCAATCTTTCAAGATTAATGTCGATGATCGTAACTTTTGCGCCGAGTCCGACCGCCATTTTCGCGGCTTCCGTGCCGACCACGCCGCCGCCGATGATGACGACATTTGCCGCCGGAACGCCCGGAACGCCGCCGAGCAAAATTCCCTTACCGCCGTTCATTTTTTCAAGGTAAGTCGCCGCGACCTGCACCGACATTCTTCCCGCCACTTCCGACATCGGCGTTAAAAGCGGCAAAGTTCCGCGTTTGTCGGTGATCGTTTCATACGCCACGCCCGTGACTTTGCGTTCCATCATCTGTTTCGTCAATTCCAATTCCGGCGCGAGGTGCAAATAGGTGAAAAGCAATTGATTTTCGCGCATCCGCGGATATTCCGGCGCGACAGGCTCTTTCACCTTGACGATCATATCGCCCGTTTCCCAGACTTCGTCAGCCGTATCGAGCAATTTTCCGCCCGCCTGCACGTATTGATCGTCCGAAAATCCCGAACCTTCGCCCGCTGATTTCTGCACAAAAACCTCGTGTCCGGCATTTGCCAAAGCATTTACACCTGCCGGAGTAAGCCCGACGCGATATTCGTTATCTTTAATTTCTTTCGGTAATCCGATTTTCATTTTTATTAAATTCTCCAAAAAATTATACTGTGATAATCAAAAACTATATCTTCCGATTTTACGCAGTTTTTTTCAAATTAGAAAAGGCATCAGCCATTTTTTTAGCTGTTTTCTTTGTAATCAGCATTTCTTGTATCTGAGCGAAATCTATTTTCGCGGCACGATCAGTAAAAGGAAGTTGATGGCTAAGATAACCAAGCCGAAGTAGGCAAATGTCTTGTTGCGCGAAAATTTCAAAGTCAAAAGTCCGGCGGTCGCGCCCGTTGCAAGCAGTAAAAACCAGATTACGAAATCCGCCGAAAACAAAAAGGCGGAAACCGAACCGTAATTTTGACGGTCAACGTAAAGCCACTGCCACCAATTATGCGCCAGAGCAAAAATGAGCGTGCCGAGTTCGAGCGTGCGATAGCCTTTTTCAACTGCTTTTTCTTTTAACGAAGAAATCTGTGTCGGATTCGGTATGTTTTGCTTGAGCGTGTTTCCGTCGTTTGCCGCGATTGTTTTCGGCAATTCGGAAGCCTCGCCGATAAACATCGTTTCGATGCTCTTTTCATCGACCGAAAATTGCTCCGTTGCAACCGCCGACTGTCCGCTCACGGTTCGCAATTCCGTCCCGTCCTCAAGACAGAAAACAAGCGTGTCATCATAGTAAGCAACCTGGCATTTCGGACATTTTTTCATTTTTCCCCTGTAAAATCACGCTGAATCTTTTTTCTATCTTACCCGAATTTAACCGCTATTTGCATTTCAAAAACCAATGCCCGCGAAATTCAGGAAAAATTCGCGGGCATTGGAAACCGAAAAACATTTCGTTTTACCGAAACAATTCTTCACTTTTTATATTTCGACTTCATCGATCTGCGCCTTTTGCAGTTTGCCCGAATAGTCGATGTAAAGAGCCTTCCATTCACTGAAAATGTCGAGAACCTGCGTTCCGGCTTCGCGGTGTCCGTTTCCGGTTCCCTTCGTGCCGCCGAACGGCAGGTGAACTTCCGCACCGATGGTTGCCGAATTTACATAACAAATTCCGGTGTAAAGTTCCTGCATCGCGTAGAACGACTGGTTCACGTCCTGCGTGTAGATCGCCGATGACAAGCCGTATTTTACGTCGTTGACGATGTCGATCGCTTCGTCGAGAGTTTCAAACGGAATGACGACCGTGACAGGTCCGAAAATTTCTTCCTGTGCAATGCGGTGATTACGCTTGACGTTGGTGAAAACGGTCGGTTCGATAAAATATCCGTTTTTATATTCGCCTTTCGTCAGCCGATTTCCGCCGCAGGCAAGCGTTGCTTTATCTTCCGTCTTGCCAATTTCGATGTAATTCAAAATCTTGTCCATCGCCTGTTGATTGATGACGGGACCGACTTCGGTTTTCGGATCGAGTCCGTTTCCGACCTTTAATTTCTTCGCTTTTTCGACCAGCTTTTCACAAAACTTTTTATAAACCTTCTTGTGAACGACCAAGCGGCTCGAAGCGGTGCAACGTTGTCCCGAAGTTCCGAACGCACCCCAGAGCGAACCTTCGACGGCGTTGTCAATATCGGCATCATCCATCACGATGATCGCGTTTTTGCCGCCCATTTCGAGGCTCACGATCTTGTTGTTTCGCGCACAGGCTTCGGCGATGATGCGTCCTGTGTCGGTCGAACCAGTGAACGAAATTAAACGCACATCTTCGTGATCGACCAACGCTTCGCCCGGTTCGGCAAACCCGTTGACGACGTTGATAACTCCTTTCGGAATTCCCGCTTCTTCACACGCTTTAACGAGATTGATCGTCGAAAGCGGCACGTCTTCGCCCGATTTGATAACGACCGTATTTCCGCAAACGAGCGCGGGAATCAACTTCCACGAAGGGATCGCCATCGGAAAGTTAAAAGGCGTAATGAGTCCGCAAATGCCAACCGGCTGACGGACGCACATCGCAAATTTGTTCGGCATTTCCGCCGGGGTCGTAAAACCGTGCAATCTTCTGCCTTCGCCCGCCGTGTAGTATGTGCAGTCGATCGCTTCCTGCACGTCGCCGCCGGCTTCCTTCAAAACCTTGCCCATTTCGCGCGTCATATCGCGGGTAAAATTTTCCTTGTTGCGCTCTAAAATCTGCGCCAGACGGAAAAGAATCTCGGCGCGTTTCGGGGCGGGCGTTCTGCGCCAACGCGTCGCCGCCGCTTTTGCCGCCGCCACCGCCGCTTTCACGTCGTCCGCATTCGATTTCGGAAAACGTCCGATGATGTCGGTCGTATCCGCCGGATTTACGTTTTCAAACCATTCGCCCGACGAAGATTTTACCCACTCGCCGCCGATATAATTGTAATAAGTTGCCGTTTCGGTAGTCGTATTTTTGCTCGATTTTTTATCCGCTTTCTTTGATTTATCTTTTGCTTCTTTTGCTTTTGCCATATTTTTATTAATAATTTGCCTTATAAAATTTCCGATAGAACGTAAAACTAAATTTTAACGCGAGTTTCATTACCGCTCAATCCGTGTAAATCGAAACTTATGTTCTTATAAATTCGGACATCTCTGAGGTCAAAGGAAAAAAGGAAGCGATTTGCTTGAAATCGCTTCCTTTTTTTTCAATTTTAAGTATTTTTACTGAACCGTAAACTGGACGACTTTCAGTTGCGGTGTGCGCGTCATACGCGTGTTGCTCAAAACGTGAAGCACGACGGCATCGCCTTTTTTCAGATTTCTTGCAACCTCGTTAAAAGCATTCAAATCCGTCACCGCAATGCGATTGATGCGCTGGATCAGATCGCCTTTATAAAGTGCGTCGTCGCCGGTCGAAGATTTCACGTCGGCGATAAAACTTGCCGGATTTATTTCCTTCACGACCAGACCTTTCTGACCCTGCAGACTGTAGGTCGCCGCCAATGTCGGGGTCAGTTCCGCGAGCGTCAGACCGAACGGTTTTAATTCTTCCCTGACACCATTGACGGGTAGAACCTTGCGTTCGCTTTCTTCAGGAGCTTTATCGTTTGAAGGTCGTTCCGCAAGCTTGATGGTCGTAGTTTTGCGCTCCATCTTTTCGCCTGTTTCGCGTAGGAACGATAAATTAACCGTTTGATCCGGCAAAGTCGCCGCAACTTTTCCGATCAAATCCTGTGCATTTTCGATCTTTTGCCCGTTGAATTCGATCACGACATCGCCGGCTTGTAAACCTGCGAGAGCCGCCGCGCTCTGCTTGTCGCGCACGTCGGTGACGATCGCGCCTTTCGCTTCGGGCAAACCGTAAACTTTCGCATATTCGGCTTTGACCGAATCGAGCACGACACCGAGATAGCCGCGCCGAACCTTTCCGTTTTGAACGATCTGTTTGTAAACATTCGATGCTTCGTTCGACGGCAGAGCAAAACCGATGCCGTTATAATCGCCCGTCGAAGTCGCGATCTGCGAATTGATGCCGATCACTTCGCCGTCCATATTGACGAGCGGACCGCCCGAATTTCCGCGATTGATCGCCGCGTCCGTTTGAATGAATTTCTGAAACGCCGAACCGTATGGCGTTTCGCGTTTGGTTTGCGAAACGATTCCCGCCGTGACGGTACGCGCCAGTCCGAACGGCGAACCGATCGCGATCACCCAATCGCCGACCAGCGCATTATCGGAGTTTCCGAGTTTGACGAACGGCAGAGCCTTTCCCGCGTCGATCTTCAAAACGGCAAGGTCGGTTTCCGTGTCCGTGCCGATAATTTTTGCAATATATTCTTCGCCCGAATCGAGCTTGACGGTGATGCGCGAAGCGTCATCGACGACGTGCGCGTTGGTTAAAATATAGCCCGTTTTATCGACGATAAAACCGCTTCCGACCGAACGCGACGGACGCTGAAGCTGGCGGCGAAACATTTCGAGCATCTCATCGGGGTCTTCCTTCGGGTCGGTGCTTTTCGCCGTGACTTCGGGCACTTTGCCTTTTGTGTCGATGCTCACGACGGCGGGTTCGACGATCTTCGTCACTTCCGCAAACGAAGCCGACAATCTTTCGGGAGATGTGGTCGTATTTTTCAACGCTTCGACGCTTCCCGTCACCTGCGCCGACGAATCCGTTCCCAAAGCTAAAAACGCAAAAGCCGTGAAAGCCAAAGCCGCACATTTTTTCCGATACTCAAACATTAAAACTTCTCCCGTTTATTTCGATTTCCCGCAATTTTCTGCGTATCTGTGAGTATATCAAAAGAGCGGGCGGAAAGACGAGGAAAATTATCAGCGAGTAGAAAGTAGCGAGTAGCGAGTAGATATTTCTTTCGGCTTTCTACTTTCTACTCACTACTCGCTACTTTCCACTCTTACCTCACATCTTCAAAACCACCTTCAGCACGCCTTTTTCGGTCGCTTTCCGCATCGCTTCGACACCTTTTTCGAGCGGGTATTCGGCGGAGATCATCGATTCGACCCGGATGTTTCCCTGCGCGAGCAGTTCGAGGGCGGGTGCGAAACGTCCGCAGCGTGAACCGACGACGGTTATCTCGTCCACGACGATGCGCCACATTTCGATACAGGCGCGACCATTGAAGGTCGATTTGAGCACCATTTTTCCGCGCGGTTTCAATAAATCCAGAGCCGTTTCAAAGCCCGCGTCGCTCCCGCTCGATTCGATCACGACATCGAACGTGCGGTGCATCGCTTCGTCCACGTCTTCCAACAGGATTCCTTTGACGTGATGCGCTTCGGCGACGGCTATTTTCTCCTTGTGCTTGCCGATAATGGAAATGTTTTTGTTTTGCGGCGCAAGGCTCATCGCGCACAGCAGACCGAGCTTGCCGTCGCCGATCACGGCAACGCGCATCTTGTCGTCAAGCGTCACTTGTTCGAGGATTCCGTAAGCCGCCGCGAGCGGTTCGGTGAAAATCGCCTGATCGTCGGAAACATTATCGGGCACGACGAACAGATTGCGCGCAGGAAGCGTCAAATATTCGGCGTGTGCACCGTCGCGCCGGTCGATGCCGAGCACCGTGCGGTGCGGACAATGCCGCGAATCGACTTTCACACATTGCTCGCACACGCCGCAACCCGCGTTGATCTCGCCGACGACCCGCTTCCCGACGAGTTCCGGCGCGTCCGCGCATTCTTCGACCACACCGACGAATTCGTGTCCGATCGTCCCCGAAAATCCGTTATAACCGCGCACGATCTCCACGTCGGTATTGCAAATTCCCGACCGAATTACACGCACCAATGCCTCGCCCGCAACCGCAGGCACGGCAACTTCTTCCAATTTCAATTCGTTTCCGATAAATCTTAAAGCTTTCATAATGGGGCAGTAGTTAAATTATAATCGAACCGCGCCGACATTTGCACTGCCACAACAAAATTTAACATCGCAGTCATCAATTCAAGGCTGGCAGGTGTCAGTTCAGAATCGGCAGGTCGCAATTCAAGAATGGCAGGTCGCAATTCAAAGTGTACAGGTCGCAATTCAGACTGTGCAGGTGTCAGTTCAAAACTTGCAGGTTGCCATTCAAAGATTGCAGGTCGCAATTCAGAGCCGACAGGCGTTAATTCAGACTATGCAGATGCAAATTCAAAGTTTGCAGGTGTCAGTTCAAACTTGGCAGGTCTGAATTCAAAGATTGCAGGTCGTAATTCAGAGTCGGTAGGTCTGAATTAAAGATTTACTTATTATAATTTATCTTTTGCCGCTACAGATTTGATGTAAACGGAGTGTTTTTCACTTCCAACTTGCAGTTATAACGTTTCTTAAATTTAGCTTGCTCGACTTGAATACTCGTTCTCAATTTAGGAGATACTTTACCGGCGATTGCGAATGCGAATTTTACCGATTTATAAGCGTTTTTGCTCAATTGTATGATCGATTCCCTTAACTGTTCGCAAGCGTGACGCAAATCGCTTCCCTTGAGTTCGACGAAATGCTCGCAATCCGCTTCATTGATGACAAGCCAATCGCATCTGATTCCTTTCTTGATCGCGCAACCGTCAACCTTAATTTTTCTGACGGTTTGACGGTGTTCATTAATAAAGGTCATTTTCTTACCTTTTTCTTCAAGCACGATTATCGGATTATTCGTTTCTTCGGTGCATTCTTCCATATTTTGAGAGTCAAGCGTTTTCGAGTTCCAACAATTCGTCAAACTGGATGGCGATTTCTTCGGAAACCTGATCGAGCATATCCGCCGAGATCAAGCCCGTTTCTTCATCGATCAAGCTGACAACCCCGCCGTCCTGAAACGCATAAGCATTCAATTCACCGCATTTCAAAACCTCGAATTCAGGCACGATCTTAAAAAGTTTTTCCTTATCCGCTCCCTGCTCCAACAAATACCCCGCTTGAAGCAGATTATTAAAAGCCGTCAAAATATACGGCGAATGCGTTGTGATAAATAATTGAGATTTATCTTTTGAAAGATTGTGAATGTGCGAAATCATTTCGACAACAGTTTTTTGAGAAGACGGAAAAAGATGAGCTTCGGGTTCTTCTATATAAATAGAAAAAGCTGCATTGTTTTCCAATACTGCCCTTAAATATTTCATTAATAAAACCAAAGGCAAAACCTCTTGCTGCCCTGAAGAGCAATACAATAATGGAACTTTTCTTTTATCCTTATGAACTAAATATTCTCCCGATTTATCAACATAATACTCTGCGCCAAGAATTGTTTCTATAAACTTTGTAATCAACTCCCCATTTTTATCATCTGCCTCTAGAGCAACTTTTCGATAAATTTCATAAAACGTGCCAAATTCAATAACAAAAGGATCAATAGATTCACCCCTTGCAAGAATCGAAAACACGGAACTTTGTATATTAGCAAAATACGCTCTACCTGCCGGAATAAACATCTGGGGACAAAAAGATTGAATTCCACTACCAGCAATTATTTGAAAGGTCAGCTTAGCCATTAAATTAGGATTAGAAGAGGCTATCAACCCTAATATTTTTATGTTTTCATCGTCTGAGGGTTGTGGTTGCATAAATTCATGGAACCTCTCTTTTTTAAAAGCCTCTATAAAAGTTCTCTGAAAAAACTCCAACCCTCTAATAATCTCTTTATAATTTATTGTTAGTCTGCCGTTTTTATTTCCTTCTACAATAATTGACTTATTGGAATTGTCATAAACTAACCTATCATCAACTAAAAACTTATTTCTATCCCCTAATTTATACTCAATTTTGAAGTTTGCTTTTGTCCAAGTATCTACCGGAAAATAATTCTTAAATCTTTTTTCGATTATTTCATTTATTTCTTTTAAGTTTTTGTTGTCAATTAGTCCATCGAAAATATCTTCAAAGATTTTTCTAAAAAAATAAATCAATTTGGCGGTGACGCTTTTGCCTGAGGCTTGTTTGCCGATAAAGATATTGATCGAATTAAGCGGAATTACGGCATCTTTCAGACCGCCGAAATTCTTGATGGTGATAGTTTCTTTCATACGTTTAGCCAGCCAATTGCTACTCTATATTCGATAGTCTTGATTTTCAAGACGAACGGCTTAAATAGTCAAACAAAATAAATTTATAGTTCAGAGTCCCGCCTGAAGGCGGCTTTTCGCTTGGGCAAAGCCGCCTTCAGGCGGGACTCTGAACGCCGTTTCGCGTTTTTTTTTGTTTTACTACTTCACCTCTCTGAATTTCAGCGCGGTGATCTGTTTCATCACGGCTTCGGAATCGGGGATCGATTTGACGTATTTCTTTATTTTTTTGACGATCGGGATGATGCCCGTTTCTTCGTCGTAAAGAACCGCGTTGCGGTCGGTGCGGGCGTTTTGTGAGGCGATGGTGGCGTTTTTAGCGGTGGTTTGTTTGGCTTCGAGGTCGGCGACGTAGGTTTCGAGGTTTGCGATTTTCAGGTCTTCTTCGTTCGGTTTGTAGCCCGCCTGCGTTTTCAGCAGTTCGATCAGTTCGCGCCAGGTGGCGGCGAGATTGTCGTAGCTGAGGTGTGAAACCGAATGCGCCGCTGACGATTCGTTTCCGGGTGTCGCGGGATCATCGACGGGTTTTTCGCCTTTGCGTTCGCCGCGAAGCCGGCGCATAAAACCTGCCAGATTACTGCTCACGAGTTCGTCGCTGCTGCTCGCGTTGTAGGCGTTGATGACGCGTGTGGCGAGCTTTAAGTGACCTTCAAAAGCGGCGTTGCGCGTTTTGGCGGCGTTCGTTTCTTCGGCATCGGCGGCAGACACCGCCGTTATTTTTGCCTTTGCATCGTTCAGCAAAACCTGTAAAGCCGTCAGGAAAATCGCCGGATTCGACGGCTGATAGCGCAATCCGAGCGCGATGATGATATTTATCAAAGTTTCAAAATTTGCCACGTTTTTGGCGTGTCCGACTTCTGACATAACTAAATGATCTCCTTATTTTTTTTGATAAAAAAAAGACGGTGATCGATAAAATCACCGTCTTTCATATGGCTAGACTATACATACGCGGCGATATACGTTTGTCGAATATCAAACAGCAAACTTTTGCGGAAATGACGAAAATCCGTCAATTCGTTAAAAGTGCGGTTGCTATTCCCCTAATATATCGTCGGTATTGGAGATGATTTTAACATTATTTTTTATTTTTTCAAGACGGGCAGAGGCAGGCGGGCGGACTGTTGTTAGGTTCTAAGCGATGTCCATAAAATAGGCGCGGTCACAGCGCGGAGTGTGTTTTTCGCAGGTCGGCGTAAAACCGAATTTTTCGTAGAGCCCGACGGCTTCTTTAAGAATGCTCGCGGTTTCGAGATAGATTTTTTTGAAGCCTAATTCTTTTGATCTTTCGACCATTCTTTGGAGGGTTTGTTTGCCGATGCCTTTACCGCGAAGCTTCGGCGAAAGATACATTTTGCGAAGCTCGACGGTCGTTTCGTTCACCGGGTAAAGTCCGACCGTGCCGACAATTGTGCCGGCGGCGGTTTCGAGCAGTTCAAAAAGCCCGCCGCGTTCGATGTAATGCGCCTCGATGTCGGTCAGGTCTTTGTCAGTTCCCGCGAGGTCGGGCTTTAAGCCGTATTCCTCTAAAATGCCGAAAACGAGCGTTTGAACGTCGGCACAATCGGCGTTAGTGGCGGGTCGAATCGAAATCTCTGACATAAGTTGATAGTGGATAGTTGATAACGGATGGTTGATAACGGATAACTATTTTATCACTATCAACTATCCGTTATCACTTATCCGTTATTCGTGTTTTCTTCGTTCAGGCGGTTGTTGATGAAATAAACGTTCAAATCCTTTTCACCGACGATCTGCCATTTGCCGTTTTGTTTGCTGATGCGCAATTCCTGCTGAACGGAGCCGGTCGTGGTCTTTTTGTCGTTTTTGAACGTCCACGATTTATCGAAAACGGCGACGGCGGACGTTTCCGATTCGGGCGAAATCTTCAGTTTATCGACCTGCAAAGTCATCGTCGCAAATGTTTCGTAAGCCTGTTGGCGCGAGGCGCGCACCTTGTTGCGGTTGATGTCGCTTTCCTTGTAAAAATATTCGAGCGTGTTGGCGTAGTGGTCGATGTGTTTGTCGATGTCGCGGTCTTCGTTGGTCTTGCGCCACGATTCGATAAAATCCGTGATCTCTTTTTTAACCTGTGCATCCTGTTCGGGCGTTAACTGAACAATGACGCGCGGACTTTGCGACGTGGAATTATTCCCGTTCCGTTCATTTCCGACCGCCACCGTGTTTTTGCCCGCGTAAAACCACCAGATGCCGCCGACGAGCAGAAGCAGGACGATGCCCGCGAGCACGGCATAAAGTTTTTTGCCCGAAGATTCCGACGGATTCTGAAACGTTTCGGTCTTTGCCTGCGACAGCGAAAAGGTCGTCACCGGCGCGATCGGGATCGTGTTGTGCGCATTGTCGGTATTGTGCACACGCTGATCGCGCAGGGTTTCGGAATCGTGCCAGCTATTGGAAAATTCGCCAGCCGTTGCGCCAGCCGCGACCAACGGCGAACCGTCAGCCAAACAGAAATTCAGCGTTTCATCGGAGTAGGACGAATTACATTTGGGGCAAACTTTCATCTCAATTAATTTAAGGGTTTTAAGATTAAGTTACAAGCGATAAACCGCAACGTGTGTTAAAAACGATGCGTTTTCACGAAAAGTTTCCGCTAAAAGCAAAAATCGAATTTCTACACCAGTCACTGAAAGTGACAAATAATATAGCGTAGGGTGAAATGAGCGGCAGCGAATGAAACTCTACGAATAATCACGAAAAAGACCGCTCGCTGAAAGTGAGCAATATCTTTCGGTGCAATGTTCGACACTTTCAGCGTCGAAACTTTTATTCTCATTCGACATAGGGTTGCGCTCGCGTTGCTCGCTTAACCCTATGCTATATTATTTGTCGCTTTCAGCGACTTTAAGGAGAATAAAGTGTTTGTCCGCTTACTTCTCTCAGGCGGGTTTCTGCCTTTTACTATTCTTTGTAATAAAGTTTCAGGTCGCGTTCGGAAGCGATCAGCCATTGGTTATTGACCTTTTTAAGTTTCAGTTCCTGCTGAACCTTGCCCGCCGAATATTTGTCTTCGCTCTCGAATTGCCATTCCTTATCGAAAACGGCGGTCGCGGTTTCGCCCGCATCGTCGGGTTTGACGGTCAGATTCGTAATTTTCACGTTAATCGAATCATACATATTAAAGGCTTTTTCCTTGTCGCTGTATACCTGTGCGCGGGTGATGCCTTTTTTGTTGTAATAATCGACGGTCGGCGCGTAATTCTGCATATAGCTTTCAAGGTCGAGCGATTCGCCGTCAGATTTCCAGGTGTCGATCCGCTCCGAAACGTTCGATTTTATCTTTTCCTTTTCCGCCGCCGAGATCGCGGGTTTATCGACGTTCGCGACCACGTTCGCGTTCGTGTTTACCGACGGTGTAGCGGTCGGCGAAGGCGATTTGTTGACGTTCGGCTTCGTGTTCGCGTTCGCATTCTGATTTGCCGTGTTTGCATTGTTTTGGGCGATTTCGGGTTTTCTCAGGAACAGAAAATACGCGCCCGCCGCCAAAGCCCCGAACAACAAAAACATCACGAAAGCCGTCGCCAGAACGATCCTGAACGTGTTCGATCTTTTCGGTTCGGGCTGAAAATCGCTTGTCGTAACGGAACGGTTCGTTTCAAAATTTTGCCGGCTCTGTTGGGGAATCTCGAAGCGGATCGGTTCGACCTGCCGCGCTTTGACGATGGTTTCGGGTTCGCCGAAAGCGATGGTCGGCGGTTCGGACGAATCGTTCACGGATGACAACGGCGTGCCGTCCTGCAAACAAAATTGCAAAGAATCATCAGAGTATTGCGTTCGGCAGTTTGGGCAAAATTTCATATTTCTCAAAAGGTAAGCTCAAGGAATTTCTTCGCTATGATAATAAACTTATCCGCCCGAAAAGTGAAATATTCGAGGATTTAGTGAGGTAAGCAAATAAGTCTAAACGGGAAAAGTTCCGAACTTTTCAAAACTTTGAACGCGGATCGGGCAGAGCGGGCGGGTTAGCGCGGATATATTTTATAGAAATCCGCTTAAATCTGCCTGATTTGCCAAATCCGCGTTCGCTATTCAAAAAAGTGAATTCAGCCAATTTTCGTTCTTTTCTTTTCACTTTTCGCGCATTTAATTTATACTTTGACAAAATAACGAAATTATCTTGTAGAAATTATGAAATTTGTAGTCAATCAAAAAATTATCCCTGCGCTTTTTCTTCTTGCTTTCGCCGTTCTCAGCTTCGGATGCAAAGGTTCGGGCAGTCCGAACGGTTCGGTCAATGTCAACGGCACGCCGACCGATGCTTATAAAAAATTGTTTGAAGCCGTGAAATCGAAAGACACCAACCGCATCAAAGCCTCGATGAGCAAATCGACGCTCGGTTTTGCCGACGCTCATTCAAAACGCACGAATCAGCCGATCGAAAAGGTTCTCGAAAACGGCTTTATGGCAACCACGCTCGCGCCGTCGCTTCCCGAAATCCGCGATGAACGCGTGAAGGACAATATGGGCGCGGTCGAAGTTTACAACATCAAGGAATCGAAGTGGGAAGACGTTCCCTTTATTGCCGAAGACGGCGAATGGAAACTTGCCGTCGGCGATTTGTTTGCAAACACTTATAAACTTCCGGGCAAAGGACGCGCAACGCTCGAAATGGAAGCCGCCAACGCCAACAATATGATTATTGTCAACACGAACCAAATGGGCAATTTCACGTCGGCTCCGCGTCTGCCGAGAACCGAGGATATGACGACGAACTCGAACAAAAGCGTCGGCGTTCCGCAGAGCAACAAGGCGAAATGATGAAACCTGAAAACATCGAAGCAATTCTTTCTTTATACCAAAAACACGGCTGGAATTTACGCCGTGTTTTGCTTTCTGACGAACTGCGCGCCCGTCTGACCGATCAGTTGCAGAAACTTTTCGGTGGCAGTGAACTGGTTTCTTCAAAACTGAACGCGGCTTGGTTTTCGCGGCTCTCGAAACACGGCGAGGCGTGGGAGTTGAGAAATTTCGGCGAACCGCCCTTCGCCTTCGTCGAAGTGTTGCCCGCCGACGCGGACGAAGAGGCGCGCAACGAAGTTTTAACGCGAACGGAAGCAAGAATGCTTGACAAGAAAACCGCGTGAGCGCAAACTTGAATTGTTGAAATGACGATTAAAGATTTCGGTGCGCGAGTCGAAAGTGTTTGGCAAGGTTTGCGCCCCGTGACAAAAAAAATGATTGTCGGTGCGCTTCAAAGTGGAAGTGCGGCTATACCGACCACGCCGACACAGAAATTTTCTTACGATACGCAATCAGATTGGGAACTCAGCCGGCTTTTAACCGCCTTGGACGAACAAACCAGAGAAGCCCAAAAGAATAACGATCAGGAAAAACTAACGGAACTCCGCAAAATGACGGACACGGTTATCCGTGTGCTTCAGGCGCAAACCGAATCAGCCGAAGTTTTCATCCAATTGGGAGAAAGACTTTTGAAGGAAAACGATTACGCCAAATTCGACCTGCTTTCGGATGCCCTGAGCGAAAGATTTTCCGCCGCCGAGATCGCCGAGATCATCCGCCAGACCGATAAACCGCAAATCCGCGCCGTCGCTTACGAAACGCTTTCGATGCTGCCGACAACTGCGCTCATTCCCGTTTTGGATGATCCGCTCTACGCCGACATCGCACTTGCCGCCCTCGAACAGCAAGCCTTTGAATACGAATCGGAAGATGCCCGCAACGTGCTCGAACAACTCGAAGCCGAAGCCGACGAACGATAGTTTTGAAATCAACCGGAAAAAAAGAAAAGTCCTCAATGATTCAGGACTTTTCTTTTTTTCCTTCAAGTTTTTCAATGATTATGCAGATAGACAAACTGAAATTTGTCTTATTTTTTACTACAGAATCTTTCCCGAAAGCCAGAATTGACCGCTGACGACGCTGCCGGTTTGCGGTTCTTCTTTAATTAAATTTGCGTCTGCCACAACGTCGATCTCACCGCCCGCTGTTTCAACCAGGAAATGATAAAACTTTTCGTTTGTCAGCGAATTCGTCTTTAATTCAAAATTTTTAATCTCGCCTGACAAAATACCGATCGGGTGAACCAGACTCAGATCGACCGCTTCATTTTCATTGAAGGCGAAAAGTCCGCTCGGAACGAATGATTTTGAAGCATATTTCAGTTCGCCGTCCTGAGTGTTCTCATAATCGGCTTCGTTTGCGAACAACTTAAAATCGTTTGAAGCAAACGCCGTCAACTGCAATTCGACCGTTTTCGGAAATTCGTCAAGCTGAACGGCGCGAAAATCGGGCACATTGAAAACGAACGGATATTCGCCCGATGCGGTATTTTCTTCCGTCGGATTTGCCCACGCGTGAAAACCGCCGTCGAGATCGGAAGAATCGCGCCCGATCGCCTGCGTCAGGGAAATCGTGCGGCGGCTTTTGCCGGAAAAATGTGGATTGAACCCGATCAACTCCTGATCGTAATTTCCTTGCAGCCAAATCTCCGCGCCCGAAGAATCGGAAAACTTTAGATAAAATCCGTTCGGACAGCGCACCTCGGAAACGTGATTGACGACCAGCATAATCATCTCGTTCACGTCCTGCTCGCTCCGCACCGGGAAACCGATGTCTGATAAATTACTCATAAGAAATATAATGACTAATGGTTAATGGTTAATTACTTCTTCTCAATTAACCATTAACCATTAACTTTTCATTTCGTGCTTTTCGCAGGTATGTTTTTCTTCTTATTTACCTTTTCCAAATAAGATTTATTTCGTGAAAAACCCCAGCTAAAACTCGCATTCAGCCACGCCACGCCGCCGACGCGCACGCCGAGCCACGCGATCGGCGCGACGAATTTGTTATAAAATTTCGGCTTTGAGGCAATGCACAAAAACAGTTTTTTGTCCGAATGCCAACGCGCCTTCCGGCTTCCGCCCGCATAATATTCGCGGTCGTGCTGAACACAGCAATCAAAATAATTTCCGTCGGGAAACCACGTGCAACCGTCCGTGACGAACTCCGCCAACGCCGCCTGTTTTTCAAAATTTTTAATTTTTCCGTCCGAATCGCCCTGTGCCGGAACGCTCAACGAAAGCAAAAACGCAAAGATCGAACCGAGCAAACATTTAACGCAAAGAGCGGAAACCTTTTCAATCATAATTTAACATTGCGTCTTTCGCACTTTGGTTTTCCGCCCACGAAACACACGAAAGAAACGACCATATAAAAGCTTTTCTTTTTTCGTTTTTTTCGTGTGTTTCGCAGGCAAATGATCTTTTTAACTAGCCGAGATCGCGTCCGTTTTGTTGCCGACCGCGCGATGCGTGTAAAGCGGAAATTTCCCCGTGAGTTCGGCAACATCTTTCCTTACGCGGTTTTGAACTTCTTCCGACTCGGGTTCACGGATCACGTCGGCGATCAGTTTTCCGATCACGCGCATATCGTCTTCCTTCATCCCGCGCGTCGTCAAAGCCGGAGTTCCGAGGCGGACTCCCGACGCGACGAACGGCGAATTTTGATCGAACGGAATCGTGTTTTTATTGACCGTGATATGCACCGCGTCTAACGCTTTTTCCGCAACTTTTCCGGTAATTCCCTTGCCGTCCGCGAAAACATCGACGAGCATCAGATGATTGTCCGTTCCGCCCGAAACGATGCGCAACCCTTGATTTTTTAATTCATCCGCAAGTGCTTGCGCGTTGTCCAAAATCTGCTGTTGATAAGCTTTGAATTCTTCGCGCAACGCTTCGCCGAATGCGACCGCTTTTGCCGAAATGATATGCACGAGCGGTCCGCCCTGAACGCCCGGAAAGACGGCTTTATCGACGGCTTTCGCAAATTCTTCGCGGCAAAGAATCAACCCGCCGCGCGGTCCGCGCAGAGTTTTATGCGTCGTCGTCGTGACGAATTCGCAATGCGGAACGGGCGAAGGATGAAGCCCGGCGGCAACCAATCCGGCGATATGCGCGATGTCCGCCATCACGATCGCACCGATCGATTTGGCGATTTCGCCGATTCGCGCAAAATCAATAATGCGCGGATAAGCCGACGCGCCGCAGATAATCATTTTCGGACGTTTTTCTTCGGCAATTTTCTGCAATTCGTCGTAATCGATCGTTTCGGTTTCCTTAGAAACGCCGTAATCGGAAACTTCAAAATTGATGCCCGAAAAATTCATCGGATGCCCGTGCGTCAGATGTCCGCCGTGCGAAAGATTCATCCCGAGAATCTTGTCGCCGTGTTCGAGCGAAGCCAGAAAAACCGCCATATTTGCCTGCGCGCCCGAATGCGGCTGAACGTTTGCGTGTTCTGCACCGAAGATTTCCTTCGCCCGATCGATCGCCAATTGCTCGACGACATCGGCAAATTCGCACCCGCCGTAATAACGTTTTTTCGGATAACCTTCAGCATATTTGTTCGTAAAAACCGAACCCATCGCCTGCAAAACCGCTTCCGAAACAAAATTCTCCGACGCGATCAATTCCAACCCGCCCGACTGCCGCGCCGTTTCATTATCAATCGCCTCCGAAATAATCGGATCAACTTCCGCCAAATTCGCATTAAAAAGATTATTCATTTTGTTAATTTTTCTTTATATTTTTCTTCAAACTCTTGTAGTTTTAGAATCCTGACTTTCGGAAAATCAATTGTCTTCAAAACCCGAAAATGTTTATCGTTTGACACTAAACATTCCGCATTTGCCGAAATCGCACAATCAACGAACTTGTTATCGTCTTCATCTTCGGCAATTAATTGAAAATTAAAATAAATCTCGGCTTTATCGACGAACGGTGAAATGCTCAAAAACTCGATTACATTTTCGGCAATTTTCTCGTTGGTTTTCCGAGCTAAAATTTCACGGTATTCAAACAAAATCTCGTTTGAAACACAAAGCCTTATTCTACCGTTAATAAGACAATCAAAAATCCAGCGAAAGGGCGATTTTCTGCCAATGATCGCAATAAAAATATTCGTATCAATTACGATTTTGAGCGCGGTCGTGTCCATTTGTCCAATCGATCATCGTTTGTTCATTCAAACCGTTTTCATCCCAAAACTCATCCATCGCCGAAGCCGCTTTTTCGGCAAAATATTGGGCAAGAAGCTGTTTTATTTCCAGCAAACTCTCATCCGAAACATCATTCGCATAAAGTTTCAGCAATTCTTTCTGAACATTGCTCAACCCGACCGTCTGCATAACTTTCACCTCGAAAACCAATTATAACATTTGAGATTTTCAACTTTCCGCCAAATTCGCATTAAAAAGATTGTTCATATTTTTGCTCGATAACTTTAACTTTATATTAGACCAAAAAATAAAAATTTTAACCAATCATTTCCCTAAATTCGTCTTCGCTCAAAACTTTTACGCCTAAACTCTCAGCCTTCGTGAGTTTTGAACCTGCGTCCGCACCTGCAACGACGTAATCCGTTTTTTTGCTGACGGATGAAGAAACTCTGCCGCCTAAATCTTCGATCAGTTTGGCGGCTTCGTCGCGGGTGAATTGTTCGAGTTTTCCGGTTAAAACGAAGGTTTTGCCGTTGAAATTTTCGTTTGTTTGCGCATTTGCATTGCCGTCGATCTCGGTTTTTACGCCGGCGAGTTTTAATCTTTCGACCACTTCCAGATTTTTCGGATTTCGGAAGAAACGATAGACGCTTTCGGCGACGGCTGAACCGATCTCGTGAATGTCGTCGAGTTGTTCGACCGATGCGTTTGCGAGGTTTTCGATGTTCCGATAATGCCGTGCGAGAATTTTTGCGTAGCGTTCCCCGACGTGACGAATATCCAAACCGTAAAGCAATCTTTGCAGTCCGCGCTGTTTGGAATTTTCGATCTGTTCGATGAGTTTTGATGCAGATTTCTCTGCTTTTCGTTCAAGTGCGGAAATTTCTTCGACCTTCAAATCGTAGAGATCGGCAACGTTTTTGACCATTCTCAAATCAACCAGAGTATTGACCAAAACATCGCCAAGCCCTTCAATATCCATCGCTTTTCTGGACGCAAAATATAAAATTCTCGCCTTCACTTTGGCGGGACAATCAGGGTTTGAACACCGCGTTACGGCTTCACCGACGGGACGAATCGCATCTTCACCACAAGCAGGGCAGGATGTCGGAAATTCGTAATCGGTTTCTACGCCCGTTCGTTTCGATTCAATCACCTGCAAGATTTGCGGAATAATTTCGCCCGATTTTTCGATCAACACCCAATCTTTTATCTTCAGACCAAGCCGTTTGATTTCGTCCTCGTTATGTAATGAAGCCCGCGCAACAGTCGTTCCGGCAAGCAAAACGGGTATCAGATGAGCAACAGGCGTTAAAGCTCCGGTTCTGCCAACTTGAACTTCGATGTCTTTAAGCTGTGTCGTCGCCTGCATCGCGGGATATTTGTAGGCGATCGCCCAGCGTGGTGCTTTCGTCGTCGCACCGAATTCGTCCTGCAAACGCGTTTGATTTACCTTAACGACCACGCCGTCAATCTCGTAATCGAACGAATCGCGCAAGCCCTGCATTTTTTCGATAAATGCGGCGAGTTCGTCAAAATTTTTGCAAAGCGCGCGATTCGGGTTTGTCGTAAAACCTTTTTCTTCGAGCCATAAAAAACTTTCCCAATGCGTTGCAAATAGTTTCGACGCACCGCTCAAAAGATCATACGGGAAAATGTCCAGTTTACGCGAGGCAACGATCGAAGCATCCAATTGTCTTAATGTTCCCGAAGCGAAATTGCGCGGATTTGCGTAAGTTTTCTCGCCCTGCATTTCGAGTTCGGCATTTATCTTTTCAAAAACCGAACGTGCCATATAAACCTCGCCGCGAACTTCGACGCTTTTAGGAAAATCGCCGTTCAGCTTCAACGGAATCGTGCGAATCGTTTTGACGTTGCTCAAAACATCGTCGCCCGTTTGTCCGTCGCCGCGTGTCGCACCTGCAATCAAAACACCGTTTTCGTAATGAAGCGCAACGCTCAAACCGTCGATCTTGAGTTCGGCAACATAATCGAATTCGCGCCCGTCCGCCAGTTTTCGACAGCGTTCGTCAAACGCCTTCAAATCTTCCAAACTGTAGGAATTGTCGAGCGACATCAGCGGAACGCGATGCGTAAAAGGCTTAAAACCTTCGGCGCGACCGCCGACGCGCTGAGTCGGCGAATCGGGCGTGATAAACTGCGGATTTTCTTCTTCGAGCCGTTTGAGTTCCGCTAACAGCGCGTCAAACTCGACATCGGAAATCTCGATCTCGTTTTTCTGGTAATAAAGTTCATTGTGCCGATTAATCTCGGCGCGTAAATTTTCGATCTCGTTTTTTATATTATCTTCGGCGTGTTCAAAAAGATTCATAAAGAAAGGACAAGGCGCAAACCTTTGTCAATTTGTTCCATTTTGCGTTCGGAAAGCGTGCCGACAAACTCAAGCAAGTCTTCACGATCAACCGTAAATATTTGCGACACATTTACAACCGATTCTTCTTTCAATCCGCTTGCTTTGGTTGATAAAAGCACGTTTCCGGCAAGTTTTGCCAATCGTAAATTTGATGTAATTATGGCAACGATACAAGTTTTTATATTTGTTTGATTGAAAAAGTCGGATTGAATAATAACTGCCGGACGTTCAAATCCCGGACCGGAGCCGCGCGGTTCGCCCAGATCAATCCACCAAATCTCTCCGCGTTCGCCTACCATTTTTCTCTTTTCAAGACGCGGTTTTTATATTCGCGGATTGCCGGATCGAGCGAGGTATCCACCTCTTCGCAAACTGCGTTTATTTGAGCAATCAGTTCTTCTTCATTGCGTTTCGCCAGATATTCTTCAAGTGCGTCGGAATATAATTTACTCCGTGAAATTTTGGCTTTTTTGGCATATTTTTCCGCGTTCTGAAAAATATTATCCCTAATTGAAACGGCTGTTTTCATAGTTCAAAGTATAACTAAAGTATTACCATCAAATCAATTCATAAATTCCGCGATCAAGCGATGAAAATGATGTGTTCCCTGTTCTTTTTCGGGCGCATATCTGCCTTTATCGTAAAAGCGCGAATTGATTCCCTTTTGCACCGATTCGACGACCGTTTGATCTTCAAGTTCGACGCGGTGCAGGTCGCCGCCTGCGCCTGTGCCGAGCTTTGTTTCGTCGGAAATAAAAGTTAAATAAACAACTTTCGTCAAATCTTTCTGCAAAGGTTTGACGATGTTGACGGACAAGCCCCACGGGTAAAAATTGAGCATCAGATTCGGAAAAACAAAGAAATAAAGCGCGGCGGTTTTCCCATCGAAAGCGAACGCGTTCTCGCCCGTATCGGCAAAGCCCGTCTGCAAGCTCACGAACCGGAAAACTTCGGTCGCGTAAGTGCCGTAATCGATGACCTCGTTTAAGCCCTGATGAACGAACGGAATGTGAAAGCCTTCGAGATAATTTTCGCAATACAAAGCCCAGTGTGCGTTGACGAAATAATCGCGTGAAAGCGGTTTTGAAGATTGCAGTTTTTTCCAATCGAGCCAACTTAACCGTTCAATTACGGGCGCGAAAGATTCGTTAAAATTGGCGAAAGGATTGATGGAAACGAACAAAAGTTTTCCCAGAATATCAAACGGAATATTCGTTAAATTATCTTTTTCCGTCGGAAAATTCGCAACGTTTTCAAATTCGGGCATCGAAAGAAACTTTCCCGAAAGGTCAAATCGTCTGCCGTGATAGCCGCAACGAATGCCGTTTGCTTTGCACGCTTCTTCGACCAGAATTTTTCCGCGATGCGTGCAGACGTTTGAAAGACAGTTCAGATTACCTTCTTGTTTGGTAAATAAAACGGGTTCGTCGAGAAAACTTTCGAGAATCGTAAAAGGTTTTAGATTGTCTATTTCGTCCGTCGTTCCGATCAGTTGCCAGCTTCGTGCAAAGATTTTTTCCTTCGATTCGCGGAAATATTTCTCGTCCGTGTAAAATTCGGACGACAGCGTTTCGGCTTGAGAAATGTCTGGGTGAATATCGAAAATTGACATAAGATTTTCAGCCACGAAAGAACACAAAAATAATTAAAGCAGTTTACGTGAAGTTTCGTGTTTGTTCGTGGCTAATTTATTCTTTATAAAGTAAATATTTCGGGTTTGTTTCGCTTCGTTCAAAGCCGCGCACGATCAAGCCTTCGGCAAAGGCGGTTTGAAATTCGTGTTTGATGCGTTCCTGTTCGGCAATCGCTTTTTTCGTTTCCTTGACGACAAATTCGTTCCAGTTCGGCGGGATTTCGATCGTTCTCACGACTTCGCCGGATTCGATGTAGTCTTCGCCGTTGGAAAGCGCGACGACCTTCGGCGAATTCAGATTCCAATCGGCAAAAAGACGGTCGCTGTCAACTTCTTCGACCTGTTTTTTAACTTCGTTCGCTTCCGCGCCCGTGCCGTAAAAATTCGGCATATATTCGCTGATCGTTGCGCCGAGCCGTTCGATATTGAAAAAAGCGTTTCGCGCCAAAACGGGCTGATACGTCCATTTGATGTAATTCACGCCGACTGCCAAAGCGCGGTCGCGTTGCGCCCATTTCAGTTTCGCGCCGATCCCGAGGCTTTGCAGATTTGCCTCGACTGCCGTCATATGCGAATAAAATGCTTTTTCCTCACCGCGAAACATCGGCAAGGTGAGTCCGAATCCGACGAGTTTTCCGTCCAGATACGCGCCGAGCGTAAAACCGCCCGCGTATCTGGCGACGATCAAATGTCGCACGGGTGAAATCTCCAGTTCGGGCGAACCGAAAACTTTTTTCTGCATCGTGATGCAGTCTTCCATCTCTTTAACGGTTTCGATCTCGCGTATATCTATTTCGGGTCTTTTCATCAATAAATTATGCTCAAAAAATATCAAATCCACAGATGAACACGGATTGACACAACTAAAATCAAAAAATTATCCGTGTTCATCTGTGGATATTTTTCCTTGATCTCTTAAATTTCAAATCTGCTGAACCAATCTGCTGAAACTTTCTCAATTTGTTTCGATTCTGTCAATTTTACGATTTCCTTTACGAAATTTATCAGGATCAATCTCCCGTTTTCGCGATATTTTGGCGGAATTTCTTCGCGGATTTGTTTGATAAGCGTTTCGGTGTTCATTCCGATCTTGAACAAAGCCATTTTTTCGGTGCGCGTGTGTTTCAAAATCCAATGCGTTTTGCGAATCGAATTTTGCCCGCATTCGCCCCAGAAAGCGTAATCGTTTCTTTCGCTAAAGGCTATCAAATCAGGTGTATAACGCAAGCCGAGCTTTGTTTCGATCTCCAGATGCGGATATTTTCCGACGAACATCGCATAGCCCAGAGCCTTCATCAAAACGTGTTCGTAGCTTTCGCCGACACGCTGCCACAGCCGCCTTCTGTTTCCCGCTAAATTAAAATCGTGAAGCATCTTTCTAATGATAAACGATTAATTTTGAATGATAAATTTTTCTTAACTTTTTTCGTCCGAATTTGTTATGATATTAATGGCTCGAATCCCGATTCCCCTGGAGCCGAATTCTTACAAAATCTAACTTTACAAAAAATGACTCCGCGCAATAATCAGGAAATCAAAGGAAATCTTCAATCGCGTTCGCTTGCCGAGCTTTTGGCGGAGATCGCCGATGCTCAATTCGACGGTTCGCTTCGGCTCGCTCACGAAAATTATAAAGTAATTATATATTTCAGCGGCGGCGAAGTAGTTTTCGCCGCTTCAAATGCGCGTTCGTCACGGCTTTTCGACATTTTACTGCGCGAAAAAAAGATCGACCAGTTCGTGCTGAAGGCAAATCCTAATTTCGTCAACGATATGGAATTTGCGAAAAATCTGGTCGCGCAAAACCTGTTCACGCAGGAAACGATGGACGGACTTTTCGCACATCAGATCGAAAATATTCTGCGCGAAGCGTTAAATTGGAAAACGGGCGACTGGCAATTCAGTCATCTGGTCAGGATCAAGGAAAATATTCGTTTTCAGATAAACACGAGAAAAATTTTGTTCGATTTCGCGCATACTTTATTCGAGAACGAAACGCTCGAACGTTTTTCCGGCAAAGCCGAAACGTTTACGCTTGCGCCGCCTTTTTCAAACAATTTCAGCCCGAATCCGCACGAAGCGTTTATTTTGTCGCGCTTTGCAAATTCGGCTTTGACGCTCGACGAGATCAAAGCGGTGAGCGGTTTGCCCGAAGCGAAAACCTTGCAGATTCTTTATGTTTTGTGGCTTGGCGGCTTTCTCGTGCGCCGCAACTGGGATTCGCTTTTTTCGCAAGAGCTCGTCGAAATGATTCGTTCAGCCAAGATCGAACTCAAAAAACCCGTTTTCAAACCCGCGCCGCTTAAATTGGAAACTTTGCCGAGTAAACCCGAAACGATCGAAACCGTCATCGAAGCAGAACCCGCAGAAGCGGAAGAAATGACGCTCGATCAATATCTGGCGCAGATCAAAGCATCGACGAATTATTACGAAATTCTCGACATCGACCCGAAATGCGATTTTACGGAAATAAAAGCGGCGTATTTCAATTTCGCGAAACGTTTTCATCCCGACCATTTCCACAAAGGCACCGATGCCGCAGTCTTTCAGCAAATCCAGGACGCTTTTGCACAGCTCGCACAGGCTTACGACACGCTGAAAAATAAGGATTCGCGCGAAAGTTACGATTTCAAGATTCGCAAGGAACTGGCGAAGCGCGAAGAAATGAAAGCCGCCGGAATCTCGGAAGAAAAATTCTCGGAAGAAGAACAGAAGGATATGGCGACGGACAACTTCGACAAGGGTTTCGACCTTTTGATGGAAGAAGCCTACGAAGAAGCGATGCCTTATCTTGCCCGCGCCGCGCATCTTTCGCCCGACGTGGCGCGTTTTCGCGCCTATTACGGGAAAATTCTTTCATACATCGAAAAACAGCGGCACAAAGCCGAGCAGGAATTACAGACCGCGATCAAACTAGACCCGAATAATACGACCTTCCGCCTGATGCTCGTCGAATTTTTCATTCAATACAAACTTTACAAACGCGCCGAAGGCGAACTCAACCGTCTTTTGGCGATCGAGCCGGAAAATAAAGAAGCGCAAATTTTATTGAGCGATCTGGCGAAGAAATAGGCGGATTTGGCGGCAAATTTCGAGTTTACGTTTTCAGATTCAGACTGAAAGGCGTAAACTACTGCTCTGCAACTTTTTATTATGGAAAGTATTTTTGCGAAGGAACTCCAAATAGATCAGGAACTCTTAAAACTTTCGGAAACGATCGACCGTTTTGAAGGCTACGCGCATCCGCACGCCGAACGCATCGCGGTCATTGCGGACGCGCTGGCAATCAAGTTCAACTTTGCCTCGCACGACCGTTTCGCGCTCAACCAAGCCGCGCTCGTTCACGACATCGGCGAATTGGTAATGAAACGCGAATATATTCACGCCAACCGCATTTTGCGCGACGACGAGCGCATCGATATGCAGCGTCACACCGTCATCGGCGAACAGCAAGCCGCCAAACGCGGTCTTTCGCGCGCCGTTCAATTATTGGTTCGCTGGCATCACGAATGGTGGAACGGCGCAGGCTACCCGGACGCGCTCGAAACCGACCAGATTCCGCTTGCCGCCCGCATTTTGCGCGTCGCGGACACTTACGCCGCGCTGACCGACGCACGCCCTTACAGCGTTCCGATCTCGGAAGCGGAAGCGAAACGCTATCTGGTCGAATGGTCGGGAATCGAATTCGATCCGAAGGTCGTCAAAGCGTTTTTATCGCTCACGGACATTCCCGAATTGCAGTCTTACGCCGAAAAAGAGCAAGAACAGTTTGCCGGGCAAGAAACCAATCCATACACGAACTAATTTTTGATTATGATTCCAACGAACACGACACCGAAAGGCTGGCTCGCATTTGAACTCAACGTTTTGCGGCGTTTGAAGTTTTCATCGGTCGCCCTGCCCTTCACGTCGGACACGAATTTAGGCAATTACCTGAAACGATGGGACGTGCGCGTTCTGGCAAACGATCTGACGCAATCGGCGTGGGCAAAATCCGTTGCGGCGATTCAGAACAACGGCGAGAAACTTTACGACGACGACGTGAACATCGCGCTCGAAGACGTTTATGTTCCGCGCTACAAACTGCAAAATCCGAGCTTGCGAAATTGGTTCAACGAAACCGATTCGTGGTGGTTCGACAATATCCGCCAAAACATCGACAAACTTTCAACGCCGACCTCGCGCGCTATCGCTTTGAGTCTGGCGATGAGCGTCGGCGATTACGTTTTGTCCTTTTCGGAAGAAACGCTCGAACTCCGCCAGCCGCTCTCGAACGTTTTCCGCCGCCTGTGGAGCATTTTGCCGAATCCCGTCAACAACGGGCAAAATAACACCTGCACAAATAAAAACGGCTACGAATTTATTGCCGAAAACTACACCGATCTGATGTTTCTGCGTCTACCGAAAGCGCATAATCTGACGCAGAGAAATTATCTCGGCGCGGCGGCTTGGCGCGAGGAATTCGTTCGCGGCGGCGACGATTTCTGGAACGAAACCGAGATCAAACAAGCCGGACGGCTCGGCACTCTGATCGAAACGAAATCGCAGTATTTACGGCTTTTGGAAGAAACTTTGCGAACCGCTTCGCACATCAAATCGTGGGCGATCGCACACGTCGAAGACGGTTTTATCTCGACGCAGGACATCGTCGAAACCATCGGACATATTCGGCGTGTTGACACGATCTATACAAAGGATTTTTCGGAATTAACCGGCACGAAAGCCGTCATAATCACGGCATAAGGGAAACGGATAACGAATAACGGAAAACGGATAGTGAATCGTTTGTTCATTATCCGTTTTCATTTATTTCGGCATCTTTTAAATTGCGGAAGCTATCTTTCGTCTGATATAACCATCTTTCGGACTGCGGAAGGCATCTTTTACGTGATATGAGCATCTTTCACGCTGATATGACCAACTTTCACGTGATATGAGCATCTTTCACACTGATATGACCAACTTTCACGTGATATGAGCATCTTTCACATTACGGAAAGCATCTTTCATCCGTTTTCTGCATCTTTCACCTGATAACTGCATCTTTCGCTTGATAATTGCATCTTTCACATTCTTTTTGCATATTTGACGGATTTTATTCATTTCTCGAACCGCTTAAAGTATCATTCCGAGTGATAAAGACATCGTTTCGCTGATATGAGCATCGTTTCAAATGAAAGCCGCCGAATTTTTCATTCAGACTCAACCTTAAACAGCAACGGATTCCTCTTCACTTCCGCTTCTTTTTTCTTCCTGATTACGTTCGCGCATAAACCAGACAATGCCCGCGCTTCCCGATAAAATTCCCGAAATTACGGTTAAAAACTGCGGCGAAATGTAATACATCGCTTCGCTCGAAAAAAAGCTCGAAAGCGAAAACATCGTCATTTCCGCGCCCCTGTCGAGCGTCGAGATTCGTCCGCGAATGTAATCCGGCAAACTGCGTTGGAAAAGCGTTTCCTGAACGGCGTATTCAACCCCGACGATGGCGCGTGAAACGAACGTAAAAAACGCCAGCAACCAAAGATTCGGCATCACGCCGCCGACGGCGAACAGAACCCCGTGAATGACCAACGTCCAGCCGATGAACGAAATGTAACTGTTGCGACGCTGTAAAATCGCTTCGGTGCGATGCGCGACCATCATTCCGAGAAAAAGTCCGACCCCGCTGACCGTCCATAAAATCCCGACCGCCAGATCGGGTTTCCATAAATCCTTCTGGGCGAAATAAACGCCGCCCATCCGCTCGAAAACGACCTGGATCGCTCCGCCGCCCGTTGCCCAGATGATGTTCATTATCAAGATCGTCAGCGCAAAACGATTCTGAACGGTATAACGAAAACCTTCCTTCAATTCATCGAAAAAGGATTCTCTTTCCGTTTCGCCGTTTCGTTTTTTCTCATCTTCAAAACGTTCTCTCGTTGCTTCTTCGGGAATCAGCCAGACGGAAAACGCCGATACCGCAAACGAGATCGCGTTAATAATGAACGCGACCTTGTAGCCGAAATAAGCCGCCGCCAAACTGCCGAGCGCAGAGCCTAAAGCCATCAGCAAAAACCGCGTCGAAAACATCAGTGCCGTTCCTGCCAGCAAACCTTCTTTGCCCGTCATATTCGGCGTGGCGGCATTTTTCGCACCTTCAAAAAACGCGCCGACACCCGACAACAGACACGTCGCCAGATATGCGATCCAGAGATTTTCCGCGCTCGTCACCAGCAAAAACGAAAGCGCGACAAAAACGCGAATAATATCCGTCCAGATCATCACTTGCCGCCGTGAAAAGCGGTCGACAAAAGTTCCCGCGATCGGCGAAAAGATCGCAAAAGGAAGCAGACGTGCCACAAACAAAATTCCCGCCGCCATCGGCGAAGCATCCGAAACCAGCCGCACCAAGCCCAATCCCGCGATAAAGTTGAACCAATTTCCCATTTCACTGACAAATTGCCCCCACAAAAGATTGCGGAAATTACGATTTGTTTTTAACAGTTGAGTGTATGTTAAATTCATAAGACGTTGGTCTTTGGTCATCGGTCTTCGGTCTTCGCGTTTGAAAAATATTTTTCCAACAACTAAAGACCGAAGACCAAAGACCGATCAATCAAAAAAGCCGCCAGGCTTCAAACCCGACGGCTTTTACCTGCAAGATGACAATTTGTTTAAGTAACCGAAACGCAAAACGCGCAAAGCGACGGAAGCATCCAATCTCCTTTTTTGACAACGTGCGAAAAGCGCGAACGGTTTCGCGGCTTGCGGATCGTTTTTGAAATTTGCGTCCTTCTCATAAATTTTTGCTTCGACGGTTCGCCGGAAGCGAGTTTTTATACTACAACTTTCTCCAAAATCAGGTCAAGATTTTTTTAGATTTTTTTTAATAGCAAATTAACTTAATGCGGCAATCTGCCGATTTGCCTTTGAATTTTAACGAAACGCGGAGCGGTTCTGACATTTTCGAGAAGCGGATAAACGCTGATGATCGCCATTGTTTCCGAGCGTTCTCCGTAGGCTTTTCCGAGTCCGGAAAACGCCGCGCCGTGCATCCCGTGACCGAGCAAGGCAATGGCTTTGCTGAACGGTGAAACGTATTTTTGTGGGGCTGATTCGTTAAGTTCGTTGAATGTTTTTAAGGCTTCAGCGCGTTTACCGTCGGCGGCGTAAGCGTAAGTCAAAACTGCCAAACCACGCGGTTCGCTTTCCAGATGGCGCGCTGTTTCGGCTTCCGCGACGGCTTCGCTAAACAGCATTATCTTTTTTGCAAATTTGAAATAAACGGATCGGGAAAGAAATTTAAGAGCCTGTGAATTTAGGGGCGCGTTTCTCGAAAAAGGACTGAACACCTTCCCTAAAGTCCGCACCTTTTCCCGATTCGATCTGGCATTCGTGTTCGAGCGTAAGTTGTTGCGAAAGATCGTTTGAAAACGAAGCGTTGAGCATTCGTTTGACGCGACCGATCGCGGCGGTCGGTGCAAGCGCGAGGCGTTTTGCCATTGCCGTCGCTTCCGTCATCAATTCATTTTGCGGCACGACGCGATTTATCATCCCGATCGCTAACGCACGTTCTGCTGAAACGGTATCGCCCGTCATCATTAACTCTGCCGCGAGCTTTTCGCCGACCGCGCGCGGCAGGAAAAACGAACCGCCGCAATCGGGCGAAAGTCCGATGCGGACGAAAGCTTCGTTAAAACTCGCATTTTCCGCCGCAAAAACGATGTCGCAAGCAAGCGCAAAATTCGTTCCCGCGCCCGCGCAAACGCCCTGCACCGCCGCGACGAACGGAATCGGCGTTTCGCGAATCAGTAAAATAACGTTGTGCAAAGCCTCTAGAGGTGCTTCCAGAAAAGCTTCGATGCGACCTTCTTTCTGCCACATCGACTGCATTTCACGCAGATCGCCGCCCGAACAAAAAGCGCGACCTTCGCCCGTTAAAACCACGGCGCGCGCATTATCCGCGATCGCTTTTTCGATTGCCGCCCGAACGTCCTGCGACAATTGCAATGAAAGTGCGTTCAAGGCTTCGGGGCGATTAAAAACGATCGTCGCCACGTTTTCGTTAAATTCGTATCTTACGGTTTCAAAACTCATTTCTTGGATCTCAGATTTCAAATTCCGGATTCATTCCAGATTCGCTTTGATTTGGAATCTGAAATTTGGAATCTGGAATTAACTTTAAGCGAACCTTACGCGCGATTTGCTCGCGTTATAACATTCGCGGCACAAAACGGCGCGTCCGACCTTCGGCTGAAACGGAACCTGATCGTGTTTTCCGCAATTGTCGCAGACGATCTCAAACTTCTTCGGCGCATTTTCTCCCGTGCCGGCTTTTTTCGAGCGGCATTTCGGACATCTCTGCGGCGGCATCATATTCCGTTGGTAAAAAACCTCTTGTTCCTTTTCGGTGAAAACAAAAACTTCCTTGCATTGCACACACGGAATTTCAATATCCGGCATCGCTTTTTCTCCTTTACTTTTAATACTTCGTTGGGCGTTTTGAAAAGTCTATCACAAAACTTTTCAAAATTTCATAAATCGTCCGCATTTAATTCGGCAACGTGATTTTTCACGGTTTCGCCGAGTGTTTCGAGATTATAACCGCCTTCGAGCGCGGAAACAATGCGTCCGCCGCAAACCTCTTCAGCCCAGTTTTTGACGACCTTCGTCATCGCCGCGTAATCCTTATCCTCAAGCCGAAGCTGTCCGAGCGGATCGGTCAGATGCGCGTCGAAACCTGCCGAGATCATTATCAGATCAGGCTTGAAATTTCGGTTTATGTCGGCAATCGCACTTTCAAACATGGCGAGTTGTTCGTTCGCTTTCGTCTGCGCTTTGACGGGTAGATTCATCGTGTAATCCTTGCCGCGCCCGAAACCCGTTTCGCCTTTTGAACCGGTTCCCGGATACCACGGATATTGGTGCATCGAGAAGAAGAAAACGCTCGGATCGTCGTAAAAAATTCCCTGCGTTCCGTTACCGTGATGAACGTCCCAATCGATGATCGCCACGCGTTCGATCTCTTTGTAAATGTTTTGCGCGTAACGCGCACCGACCGCGACGTTATTGAAAAGACAAAATCCCATCGCTGTTTCGGCGGTCGCGTGATGTCCCGGCGGACGAACCGCGACAAATGCGTTTTTCGCCTCGCCTCTCATCACCGCATCGACCGCACGGCACACGCCGCCCGCCCCGTAAAGCGCGGCATCGAAAGATTTCATCGAGATGACCGTGTCCGCATCGAGCATTTCCAGACCATTTTCAAACGCACCTTCGACCCGCCGAAAATGTTCCTTCGTATGCGCCGCCTGGATCAACCCCTGCGAAGCCTGTTCGGGCTGAATTTCGAGCAAAGAATTGAAAAATTCCGCATCCGCTCTGAGCGCGTGCATGACGGCTTCATAACGCTTCGGCGTTTCGGGATGCCCGATTCCCGTGTCGTGTTTCTGAAAGATAGGATGGTGAATTAAAGCTGTTTTCATTGGTCAATAGTATTAAAAATCTCATCGAAAACGAAGTCCGTAAAGCTGTTTACAGATTAAATCGGTAATGGGTTTTCGGTTTAGGCACTTACCGGATTTTTAAGTTTTTCGATATTGCCTCTTTATTAAATTTAACAAAAATTTAACTTAAAAACATAAACTATTAGGCAAAATCTTTTCTCCGATCTGGTCTATAAAAATATATCTGAATAAAAATTTGATAATTAATTCGAGGGAAGGAAATATGTATACGACGTTATATGTTTTGATCAAAAAACAAGGTTGGGGGCACGCTTTCGTTGCCTTTGGTAATAGCAATCCGAGCATCGTATTTAACCAGAGCGGCGCAGACGGGAGCAATTCTTCGTCGGGAGATGGTGCCAGATTTTCCAGAGTTTCCTGGGATAACGCCAAAAACTACTTTATCGTGGGCAAAGATAAATATTTCGGTTTCAAAATCGAGAATGGCGGAGTGATGGATGCTTTTCATTATGCCAATAATTTGTTTGAAAACGCGCCGCCCTACCCGAAAGCAGATAAAAATAACCACCGCAACCGGTCTTACAACGCTCTCACGCAAAACTGTGCCACGCTCACCGCCGAAATAGTCAGAGCTGCGGGCGTTTGGGAAATGAACAACGTCGTTGCGCCGATAGACGTTTGGTGGATAATGGGACAATTGGACATTACGTGGGGCAACATCTCACAATGGGGCGTTTTGGAAAGAAAGAACGGCAAGCTGACCTTCAGAGGTCCGTGGGGTTCGGTCTTCGGCGAATAATTTTATCGGCGGAAAACTTTCAAGCGATTTTTTCCGCCTTTCTTTATGAAAGTTCAATTAAATAAACGCCGTTTCGTGCAGTAGTTCGCCTTTTGCGAATCTGTCGAAACTCAGGCACGAAACGTCTAAAAATGACGCTTTGCCGTCCAGAATTATTTCACTCAGAGCCTTTCCCGTCGCGGGCGAGTGCATCACGCCGTGCCCTGAAAAACCGTTGGCGAAATACAATCCTTCAACATCACAACCGCCAAGAATCGCGTGATGATCGGGCGTGTTTTCATACAATCCGGCGCGGCATTTTTCCCTGATGATCTTCGTATCGAACAAGAACGGCGAACGATGTTTTGCCTTTTCGTAAACTCTTCCAATAAATGATTCGTCGAAATCCGTGTCGGTCGATTCCCGCTCGTCAGGGTCGGGATAAGCGAAAAGCACTTCCGTATTGTCCGAATTTGCCGCGTGATCGACAAAATCACGCGCCGGACGAAAGTGAAAACCGCTTCCGATGTCGATCACCATCGGCAGATTTTCGGGCAATGTTTTTTCCGATTTTGCCCAAACGATCTGACGTTTTTGCGGCGAAACGGGCAGATCGATTCCTGCCGTGTTTGCAATTTCACGTGCCCACGCACCCGTCGCGATAACAACTTTTTCGCATTCGATCCTGCCTTTGTTCGTGGCGACTGCAACGACTTTTCCGCCTTCTGTTTCGATTGCGGAAACCTGCGTTTCAAATTGGATTTTCGCACCGTTTTCCAGGGCTTGTTCCGTAAAACCGCGCATAATCGCGAGCGGATTTACAAAACCGTCGTTTGCCCCGAAACTTCCGCCGACAATATCTTCCGTGTTCAGGATCGGACAAATTTTTTCGATCTCTTTTTTATCGACGACTTCAACATCCTTTACGCCGATTTTTTTCTGAAATTCGACGTTTCGCCGAACATAATCGAACTGCTTTTCATCGGTCGCAAAAAATAAGTAGCCGCGCGGTTCATAAGCGCAATCGAAACCGCAATTTACCAGAAAATCGAGCGAGTAAAGCGACATTTTGATATTTATTTCCGTTTCAAACTGCGCCCGCACGCCGCCTGTCGCCTTTCCCGTCGAGCCGCTTCCCTGCGCGGTTCCGCGTTCCAATATCAAAACGTCTTTCGCACCTCGCATCGTCAAATGATACGCGACACTCGCCCCGACCACACCGCCGCCGATGATAACAATTTCAGTTTTTTTCATTTATTTTTCCGCCCACGAAATACACGAAAAGTACGAAAATCAAACAAAAACTTCTTATCTGTATTTCTTTTTTTGTATTCTTTCGTGTTTTTTCGCGGCTGATTTATTTCGCAAAGACCTGCGAAAAATCGGCAAAAGCTTTGAATTCGAGCGCGTTACCGCTCGGATCGAGGAAAAACATCGTCGATTGTTCGCCGACTTCGCCCGCAAAGCGCGTTTTCGGTTCGATCACGAATTCAACGCCCTTCGACTTCAATCTTTCCGCAAAAGCGTGAAATTCGTCCGGCGGCAAAACGATGCCGAAATGCGGCACGGGAACGTGGTCGGCATCGACTTTGTTATGATGCAGATTGCCCGCATTTTCCGCCAGATGTGCGACGATCTGATGCCCGAAAAGATTGAAATCGATCCAGCATTCCGAACTTCTGCCTTCTTCACAACCCAAAACCTCGCCGTAAAAATGCCGCGATTCTTCCAAATCCTTCACTGGAAACGCCAGATGAAACAAGTTATTTTTCATATTTTTATTATCTTTCATTCACGAAAAAACACAAAAAAGTTAACGGATTTTCTTCTTCGTGCATTTTCGTGTTCCTTCGTGGTCAAACTCCTTTTGCGATTTGCCGAATCGCGCCGAGATGATATGCCGTGTGCGCGATGATCGCGATCGGGTCGCCGACATTATCCAGATTCCAGGTTTCGATCCCGGCAATGATCTTCAATAAATTTTCGTAGGATTTTTTCACGCCTTCGCGCAAAGCGTTCCATTCTTCGTCCGAAACGGTTTCGATCAGCCAACTTTGTTCCCAATTCACTTTTTCGGTTCTGCCCGTCATAAATTCGCAGAACCGGTCGAGATAGAATTTCGTGTGTTCGGTCTGCGCGGCGATCGTTGTGCCGCCGGATGCTTTGGAAACCTGCTCGGCGGAAAGCGATTCGAGCGTCGAAAAAACGCCGATTCCGCGATCGAGATACGCGCTCGGCTGACCTGCGGGCGAACCTTCAAAAGTTTCGCGCAAAATTATCAAAACGTCTTTGAGATAATCGTCTTTATTAATCATATTTGCTAAGATTTATTTACCCGCGAAACACGCAAAAGAACGCGAAAAATTATCAACAAAACGATTTTCGCCCGCCTTCATTTCGTATTTTTCGCGCTTTTCGCGGGAAAATGGTTTGAAAAAATGTCAATCGAAAACGTCGAAAAATTTATCAGCGAATTCGCCCGCAGTCTGCACGAAGAAACTTTCGTGAAAATGACTTTAGGTAATTATAAAGGCGCAGACACGCATCTGCAAAAATTGCTTTTGCGGCTGGTCGAAACGAAAAAAGGCACGCGGCTTTTTTTTCTATACCGCTACGATATGCGCGACACGGCGAAAAATCACGACTTCACCGAAGGCACGAAAATCATCCGCGAACTGCTCGGAAAAGATTTTTTCAGCGGGCATCTTTTCACGACCGAAAATGATTTTCAACTCGACATCGGCAAAAAAGACAAGTCACGTTTAAATGTTGCGAAACCGACGTTTAAAACCAAACCGACGCTCGAACACAACCGCGAAAAACAAGTGCAGGTCAACCCGAACGCCTTTTATCTAAAAGCTCTCGGCATCACGACCGACCGCGGCGAAATCCGCGATAAACAGCAGGACAAATGGCGGCAGATCAATAAATTCGTCGAAACGCTTTCGTCGCTTTTCGATAAATCGAATCTGAAAGACAAAAAATCGCTCAACATCGTCGATATGGGTTCGGGCAAAGGTTATCTGACGTTTGCGGCTTACGATTTTTTCAAGAATATTCGCGGTCTGGACGTAAAAATCACGGGAATTGACACGAAACAGGAACTCGTCGGACTTTGCAACGACATTGCGAAAGCGTCCGAATTTGAAGATTTGAAATTCGTTAACGGTTGGATCGGCGATTACGAATTGCAAGACGTTGACATCCTCATCGCACTCCACGCCTGCAACACGGCGACCGACGACGCGATCTTCAAAGGAATCAAAGCCGAAGCCGATCTGATCGTCGTCGCGCCGTGCTGTCATCAGGAAATCCGCCCGCAAATCAAACCGCCCGAAATGTTTCGCAACGTCTTCAAACACGGCATTATGCTAGAACGCGAAGCCGAATCGATCACCGACGGACTGCGCGCGCTTTTACTCGAAAAAAGCGGCTATTCGACCAAACTTTTCGAGTTCATCTCAACCGAACACACGCCGAAAAACAATATGATCGTCGGCACTAAACAAGCCAAAAAAGACGACACGGAAAAGATTGCGGAACAAATAAATTCAATCAAAGATTTCTACGGAATCAAAGAGCAAAGATTGGAAAGTTTACTAGATGGAGATCAATTAATTAAAAAAAGTGTTCTCTAATTTAGAGAACACTTTTATTTACTTTGATATTTTACCTTCATTATACAACGCCTGTTAAAGAGGACAATTCATCTCTAGCCTCTGCAAAAGTGACTAATGACTTATCATTTCTTGATATTAACTTAGCGACTTTCGACATAACTCCATGATACTTGTCTTTCAACCAAACTTTATGGGATAACTTCGCTAAAACCCAAACCATTCTTAAAACGGGAGAATGTGAAACCATTAAGAAAGTCATTGAATCTATATTTTGAGTAATAATATTTTTTACTTCCTCATCCCAATCTTCACTTTCTTTTTTTAACAAATCAGAAATCCCGGAACCAGTTGAATTAGGCTTATCTGTAAGTAATGCTTCACGTAACATTCTACTTAACTCTTTGTATCTATCTGGGTAACGCATAATATTCGTATTAAGCAAATAGAAAAACAAAAAAGTAATAGAGTCATCTGAGATTTTTTTGTTAGCAACTAATAATAATAGGTTTTGTCTAGCAACACCGAAGGAATGTTGTGTTTTTGTTTGATACCTTATATCTCGCAATCTACGAATCTCACGTACGTTTAAAACGATTGCTAGTATTTGATAAATAATGAAGACTAGTGCGATTAAAAATATAAAAACTGTTACAGTCATAACGACCTCCAGAAACACTATGATGCTTACTTTCCTTTTTTGGGTTTACTTTTTTGAAGCATCTCTCTTGCTTCTATAGCATCTTTCGGGGTATTTTTCATGACAACTGCTTCTATTGAAGCACTATCCCATCCTAATTGCGTCAAATGTAATACGCGTAATTCTCGGTTATGTTCAGCCAAAACTTGAATTGTTTCATCCTTTGCTTTTATTGCGGCATCTACTTCATTTCTTTTTACCCAATCTGTATAAATTCTATAAAGAAATAATAAAATCGGAATAGCAAAGATAAAAAAAATCGTTAAATTAACACCAAAAAACTCGATACAAGTTCGTAACAATTTATCTAGAGCTTCAAGAACTTTATCCATTTCACAAATCTCTCAGGAGCAATACTTCTATTACGCCGTCTTGAAACTACATAAATTGTGAAGGCGCACTTGTAAGGCGCATTATATTTCAATAAATAATATCAAGCAAGCTATCAGAAAAGAAGTTTTGTCAAATATTTACATAACAACCTTTTCGCTTGACGTTTCATCTTACACACGCTTATTATTACAGTTTGCGTTTTCGGACGTGAAAGTGGAACGAACTTTAGTTTGTTCTAAAACTGAAAATAGATAAAATAACGGACAAACTGAAGTTTGTCATACATTAAAAAAGGAGACCATTGAGAAAATGAAACCTGAAATTCATCCTAATTACAACGAAATCAACGTCATCTGCGCCTGCGGAAACAACTTTAAAACCCGTTCGACGATGAAAGATGACCTGCATATAGAAATTTGTTCGGACTGTCATCCGTTTTTTACCGGAAAGCAAAAATTGATCGACACCGCCGGACGTGTTGACCGCTTTAACAAGCGTTACGCCCGTAAATAACAGAAACGAGTTGAACTTTTTTATCAACCAATACTAGCTGAAAAAAATCTAACGCCGACGCAGATTCCGCGCCGTTCGCTCTTGGTGTAAAATCATTTGAGAGAAACGTTTTAAGGAAAAAAGCGCGGCGTTATTTTTTTTAGTTTTTTTTGAGCAAGGCGGTTGAGATGGAAAAATTCTTTGAAGTTGATTGGCAATCGGTTTTCGTTCCGCACGAATCTCTTTTCGAGATTTTCATACGCGGTTCGATTATGTTTCTGGTGATGTATGCGATCTTACGCATTTTTCGCCGTCAGGCAGGTTCGGTCGGAATTGCCGATCTGCTCGTGATCGTCATCATCGCCGATGCCGCGCAGAACGGAATGGCGGGCGATTCAAAATCCGTGACGGAAGCCGTTTTGTTGATCGTGACCATTGTTCTTTGGGATTTTTTATTTGATTGGCTCGGTTTTAAGTCGAAATTTTTTGCCCGAATCTTAGAACCGCAAACTTTGAAAGTAATCGAAAACGGTCGTCTTTTACGCGAAAATATGAAAAGCGAGATGATTACCTACGACGAAATTATGAGCCAGCTTCGCCAAAACGGGATCGAACGGATCGAAGATGTCGAAACCGGGAGTTTGGAAAGTGACGGGCATTTTAGTTTTATAAAGAAAGGCGGCGATAAAGATACGGAGAGCAACGAAAAACAGCATCCGATCGTCAATTAAAAACTATGAAGTCAAAACAAAATAAGCGCAAAATTTCTTTTTTACAGGTTCTTTTAGCGATGGAACGCGATCTGATCGTCGGCGGTCAGGCGGTGATGGAAGGCGTGATGATGCGCACTCCGTCGGCGTATGCCATCGCTTGCCGTAAAAAGGACGGCACGATCGTGAAAACGGCGGAAAAACTCCCGAAATGGAGCGACACGTATAAATGGATGAATTTGCCCGTCATTCGCGGCGGCGCAACGCTCATCCAATCAATGACTCTGGGCGTGAAAGCCCTCAATTTTTCGGCGGCGGTCGCGCACGAAGACATCGAAGCCGAAGAACGCGAAAAAGCAAGAGCGAAGGAGCTTGAAACCGAAGCCGTTTTGGTTAACGGCGCGGTTGATGAAAAATTTCTGAAAGCCCCGGTCAAAGTGATTATGCCGGAGAAAAAGGAAAAAAGTGACAAAGCGCAGACGGCGGGCGCGGTCGGTTCGATCATCTTCGCGCTCGGCTTCAACATTTTGCTTTTCGTCGTTGCGCCGCTCGTTTTGACGAATGTTTTGTTTATCGCGCTCGGTTGGGCAAACGCGCCGACGCTCGCGGCTGACGCGGGCTGGCTCGAATTCATCAAAGCTTACGTTTGGAAAATCAAGCTCGATTCTTTCGGCGGCTGGGTCGGATTCAATCTGATCGACGGTTTGATCCGGATGTTGTTCTTTATCGTGATGATCTTTACGATGTCGTTTTTGAAGGACATTCGCCGCGTTTTTGAATATCACGGTGCAGAACATAAAACCGTCTTTATGTGGGAAAAAGGTCTTGATCTGACCGTTCCGAATGCGCGTCCGATGTCGCGTCAGCATCCGCGTTGCGGCACGTCGTTTTTGATGGTCGTGATGCTCGTTTCGATCGTGCTGTTTTCGGTCATCAACTTTGAAGCGATGTGGCTGAATCTGCTCGTGCGCATCGCGCTGATGCCGCTCGTGGCGGGACTTTCGTATGAAGTTATCCGCTACGCCGCGAAAAAAGAATCGGGCGCGATCTTTAAATTAATGACGCTTCCGGGCATCTGGCTGCAAAACATCACGACTCAGGAACCCGACGACGAACAGTTGGAAGTTGCCATCGAATCATTGAAGGAATCGCTCAAATTCGAGCCGCTCGAAGCGACCTTTGCGCCCGCGAGCGAAAGAGAATTGGAAGTTGTTGTCTAGCGTTCGGAGTCCCGCCTTCAGGCGGCTTTAACGACAATTTTACAATCATTATAAATAAAACAAATGCCGCCTGAAGGCGGGACTCCGAACGGAAAAATAATTTTATGTTGGAAAAACTTGCACAGATCGAAAAAAATTACGAAGATTTGACGGCGCAGATTTCGTCGCCCGAAATTATGTCGGATATGAAGGTTTACGCCAAAACGATGAAACAGCATCGTTCTTTGGAGGAGATCGTCACGAAATACCGCGAAGTTAAAAAGATGCAGGATGATCTTGCGGGCGCGAAGGAACTGCTCGAAATGGCGGAAGACGACGAGATGCGCGAAATGGCGAATCTCGAAATTGCCGAGATCGAGGAAAAGCTTCCCGCCGCCGAAGAAGAACTGAAATTCCTGCTTTTGCCGAAAGACCCGAACGATGAAAAGAACGTGATCGTCGAAATACGCGCCGGAACCGGCGGCGACGAAGCGACGCTTTTCGCGGCGGAAATTTTGCGGATGTATGCGCGTTACGCCGAGCGTCAGGGCTGGAAATTTGAAACTCTGGACGTTTCCGACACGGGCGTTGGCGGCATCAAGGAAGCCTCGGTCGTCATCGAAGGCGATAAGGTTTACTCGAAGATGCGTTACGAATCGGGCGTTCACCGCGTTCAGCGCGTTCCCGCGACCGAAACGGCGGGACGCATTCATACTTCGGCAATTACGGTTGCGGTTTTACCCGAAGCAGAAGAAGTTGACGTGCAGATCAACCAGAATGACTTGAGGATCGACACCTTCTGCTCATCAGGTCCGGGTGGACAATCGGTTAATACGACCTATTCCGCCGTGCGTCTGACGCACTTGCCGACGGGCGTGGTCGTTTCGATGCAGGACGAAAAATCGCAGATCAAAAACCGCGAAAAAGCGATGCGCGTGCTTCGTGCACGTTTGCAGGAACTCGAAGAGCAAAAAGTTCACGAAGCGCAGTCTGCCGAACGCAAATCGCAGGTCGGTTCGGGCGACCGTTCGGAAAAGATTCGCACCTATAATTTCAAGGAAAACCGCGTCACCGATCACCGCATCGGCTTGACCGTTTACCAGCTCGATCTCGTGATGGAAGGCGCGCTCGATGAATTTGTCAACGCTTTGACAACCCATTATCAAACCGAGAAACTGAAAGCCGAAAGCGTCGCGGCTTAACAATTTTGGATTTTAGATTTTGGATTTTGGATTTGAAATAATTTTCCGACAAAAGAGTAAAATTCTATGTCGATTTTTTAAAGATAAAATCCAAAATCTAAAATCCGCAATCCAAAATCGAATATGCCTGTTACCCGACTTTATATTGTCAGACACGGACAATCTGCCGGAAATGCCGAAGGGCGGTTTGGCGGACATTCGCCCACGCCTTTGTCCGAACTCGGGAAACAACAGGCTGAAATAACCGCGCACGCGCTTGCCAAAGAAAAGATCGAAGCGATTTATTCGAGCGATCTGCTCCGCGCCGTGCAAACCGCCGAACCGCTTGCCAAACTTCTCGATCTGCCGATCATCAAAACCGATGCCTTCCGCGAACGTCACGTCGGCGTTTTGGAAGGCTTAACTTTTGACGAATCGAAACAGAAATATCCGAACGATTATTACGCGCTCATCAATCGAAACATTCATCACGTCATCACGAAGGGCGAAAGCTACAAACATCTTCTCCGCCGCGCCACCGCCGCCCTGCGCGAGATTTTTGTCATTCATCGCGGCGAAAAAGTCGCCATTTTCTCGCACACGGGCGCGATCTGTTTTATGACGCTTTACCTGCTCGGCGCGATTCACCGTCGCACCGAAACCACGCCGTGGCTCGTCACCGCCAATTGCGGCATCAACCGTTTCGAGATTCGCGGACGCTACAACACCCGCGTTCTCGCCATCAACGACACGCGCCATTTGATTCAATCAAATGAATTAATGACAATCAGATAAACACGGGAAAAATGGAAAACGGAAAGTAAAAAATGGAAAACTGATAGTCGATAACCGAATCAGCTGACTCAAACGGTAGTCTGTGAGTTTGAAGATTAATCAGCGCGGTTTATACGTCGGCTTTTATCCGAAAAAGAGCGTGTTTCGACATAAAACACGCTCTTTTTATTATAATTTCCGAAACTGATTAACTTGTCCGCGCATCTTTGACTATCTGCACGAATTGTTTCGCGCTTTCGGTGATCTTCGCGGCGTTTCCCTCGCGCAACGCTTTCAGATCGACCAAATCCGCGCCAATGCCGAGCGCGCTCGAACCCGCTCTGATGAAATCAGCCGCCGTGTTCAGGTTAACGCCGCCCGTCGGGATCAGCTCGATCTGCGGAAGCGGAGCCTTCAAACCTTTGATATAACTCGCGCCGCCCATCGCCGAACACGGAAAAACCTTGACGAAATCCGCGCCCGCCTGCCACGCCGTGACAACTTCGGTCGGTGTCAGCGCGCCCGGGCAAACGGGCACGGAATAACGCTGGCAAAGTTCGATCGTTGCAAGATTCAAAGCCGGACTGACGACAAACGTCGCGCCCGCCAAAATGCAAGCCCGCGCCGTTTCAGGGTCGAGCACCGTTCCCGCGCCGAGCACGACCTCGTTGCCGAATTTGTCGGCAACCTGCTCGATGACCTTGACCGCACCCGGAACCGTCATCGTAATTTCAAGAATCGGCACGCCGCCCGCTCTGATCGCATCGATCACCCGCATAGCCTCGTCCGCCGAATTTGCGCGAACCACCGGAACCACGCCGATCTCCGTAATTTTTCGGATAACTTCAGATTTTTTCATATTTTTATTTTATCCACAGATGAACCCGGATAGACACAGATTTTTAAGATTATTATTTGAAAGTATCCTGATTTATCTGTGTGAATCCGTGTTCATCTGTGGATTATTTTGTATTTATCTAGCGACTCTTGCGCCGCCGCCTTTCATCACGCGTTGAACGTCCGCCAGAGATGCCATTGTCGTATCGCCCGGCGTGGTCATTGCGAGTGCGCCGTGCGCCGCGCCGCAGTTGACCGCAAACTGCGCATCCGCGCCCGACAAAAACCCGTAGATTAAACCCGAAGCGAACGAATCGCCGCCGCCGACGCGGTCGAAGATTTCCAGGTTTTCGCGCATCGTCGCCTGATAAAGCGTGTCGCCCGTAAAGCAGACCGCGCCCCAATCGTTGATGCTCGCGGTTTTCGCATTGCGGAGCGTCGTCGCCGCGACCTGAAAATTCGGAAATTCGGAAACCGCTTTGCGAATCATTTTCTCGAAATTTACAACGTCCAGTTTCGAGTGATTTTCGTCCTGTCCCTCGACTTCAAATCCGAGACAAGCGGTAAAATCCTCTTCGTTGCCGATCATCACGTCAACATATTGCGCCAGATCGCGGTTGACTTCCTGCGCCTTTGCCTGTCCGCCGATCGCTTTCCAGAGCGAATCGCGGTAGTTCAGATCGTAGGAAATGATCGTGCCGTATTTCTTTGCCACTTCCATTGCTTCTTTTGCAACTTCGGGCGTAGTTTCCGAGAGAGCGCAGAAAATTCCGCCCGTATGAAACCAGCGCGCGCCTTCTTCGCCGAAAATCTTTTCCCAGTCGATGTCGCCTTTTTTCAACTGCGAAACCGCCGTGTTGCCGCGATCCGAGCAACCCAAAGCGGCGCGAACCCCGAATCCGCGTTCGGTAAAATTCATCCCGTTGCGGACGGTTCTGCCGACACCGTCATATTTCACCCATTTGACGTGCGATTGGTCAACGCCGCCCTGATAGATCAAATCCTGCACCAAACGACCGACGGGATTATCCGCCAAAGCCGTCACGACCGCCGCATTCAGACCGAAGCAACGCTTCAAACCGCGCGCAACGTTATATTCGCCGCCGCCTTCCCAAACTTCAAACGAACGCGTCGTGTGAATCCGTTTATTGCCCGGATCGAGTCTGAGCATCACTTCACCAAGGCTGACAATGTCCCAACGACATTCTTCTTTCGATTTTATCTTCAACATAGTTTTGAATTTTGAATCTTATACTTTCCGAACATGAGATCGTTCGGCATTTATTTTCGGCTTCTGCCGTTTTTCTTTCGATACTGCGTCGATCGGAGCAAATAACTCGAATGATGGAGCTTTTTGCTCCGGTCCCGGTCTTAGCAACCGCGGATGAGGTGCTTTTAACACCAACTATGAAGCTTTTTGCTCCGTTGTTGCCACTTTTTGCTCCACATTTGCCACTTTTTGCTCCGACATTGGAGCTTTTTGCTCCATATTTGCCGCAAAAGACTCCGACATTGGAGCTTTTTGCTCCGTTCACGGAGTTTTTTGCTTCAATCGATAAAGTCTTTCAGCGACCGAGCCAACCGCCGTCAACCGCGAGAATGTGACCTTGCAGATAATCGCTCGCCGCCGAACTCAGAAAGACGACCGCGCCCGCCAATTCTTCGGGTTTGCCCCAATGCCCGGCGGGAATGCGCTCCAAAATCTGCCGGTTACGCGTTTCGTCCGCCCGCAAAGCCGCCGTGTTGTTCGTCGCAAAATAGCCGGGCGCAATGGCGTTGACGTTGATATTGTGCTTCGCCCATTCATTCGCCAGAGCCTTCGTCAAACCAGCCACGCCCGATTTTGAAGCCGTGTAAGCCGGAACCGTGATCCCGCCCTGAAACGACAGAAGCGAAGCGATATTGACGATCTTCCCGCCGCCGTTTTCGATCATTTTCCTCGCCGCCGCCTGGCTTAGACGAAAAACGCCCGAAAGATTTACCTCAAGAACGAATTCCCAATCTTCCTCCGAAAAATCGACGGCGGGCGCACGGCGAATAGTTCCCGCATTGTTTATCAAAATGTCGATGCGTCCGAATTTTTCGACGATCTCATCGACCAATTTCGCCGGAACCGTTTTATCCGACAGATCGCCCGCAACTTCCGCGCTTTTGCGTCCGAGCGCGGCAATCTTTTCAACCGTTTCGCGTGCGCCGCCCGTTTTACTCGCGTGACAAACAACGTCCGCACCCGCTTCCGCCAAACCGACCGCCATCGCCTGCCCCAATCCGGTCGAAGAACCCGTGACGAATGCGATTTTGCCGTCCAGCTTGAATTTGTCGAGAATCATAAGGAATAGTTTTCCGTTTCAAAACTGCGGTTGTTTCGTTACCTTCCGCCGGTATTTATTTTTGCGATGCCTCCAATCCCGAACCGCCCGAAGCATATTCCGGCTGAACGTTGACGACACCGAACTGGCGGTCTTCGACTTCCGTGTTCGCCGCCATCATCCATAAAAAATTGATCTGTCCGCCCGGCGCGGCAACGTTCGGATGAAAGCCTTTCGGCATCACGACGACATCGCCTTCGCGCACGACTTCGATCAATTCGGGATTTTTCGGATCGGTGTAAACCATCTGAATTCCCCATTGCGGCGCGGGCATATCGATGTAAAGATACGCTTCTTCGAGCATTTCGGCGTGTTCGTGCGGAGGAAAGCTCGTCCAGTTTCCGTCGGATGAAAACGTCACGCCCGCCATAATTTTTCCGGCTTGAATGTTTTTGCCCAGAAGAATGTTCAGATCGCGCTCCGTCGGCGGTTTTCCCGCAATAAAATGAAGCGCGGGATTTTGGCGGACTTCTTCAAAGGAAACGAACTGCAACGGATAAAGATTCTCGACTTCCGCCGAAATCTCCGCCAGATCACAGCCGTCTTCGGTCGAAACTTCGATCTTTGAATCACGCGGAACGTAAAGCGCGTCGTAACGGTTCAAACTCAATGTCTGTCCGCCCGTCGAAATCTTTGCCGAACCGTTCAGACAAACCAGACCCGTTTCGTGCGTCTGATTTTCAAAAGTAAGCGGAGCATCGCCCGCATCGAGCCGGATGCGCCCGTAATGAAGATGACGCGTCGCCGTGTTTTTCGGCGTGACGCTGATCGTTCTGCCCTTGTTCGTGTGCGTTTCCTTCACCACGCACGTTTCCCGTCTGATTTCTTCCAAAGCTATTTGCTGTTTCATAAACTAACCCTTATTTTTTGTAAAACTAAACATTTAATCCGTTTGCCAGATAATCTTCGATCGCTACTTCCAACGCACCGCCGATCGCCGCACCCGCCGGTTCGCCGGCTTCGACCGACCAGCCTTCGAGTTTTCCGACAATGCTTCGATTGATCGCTTCATACAGCGGCTCTTTGATAAATTTCCAACCGTAAACGAGCCGACCGCTGATAATCACACGCGGAATCCCGATGCCCATAATCACGTTGGCAATGCCGATACCGAGATAATCGCCGACCTTTTCAAGCGTTCGCTGGGCGCGAATCTCGCCGTTTTCCGCTTTTGAAACGATCTCGACAAAGCGCGGCATCGTTTCGCTCGGTCGAAGCGGTCGGTCGCCAGTGTAAAGCGAAGCCGCCGATGCCGCCGAAGCATATTTTTCCCAACAGCCACGATTTCCGCAAACGCAGGGCTTGCCGCCCGCAATGATCGTCATATGTCCGAATTCGCCCGCGATTCCGCGACCTAAACCCGTTCCGCGATAAACTTCACTGCCGATCACGAGTCCGACCCCGATTCCCGTTCCCGAACGGACGAGAATAAAATTGCTCAAAAGCCCGTCCGTCGAATGGCGGATTTTCATCCGCGCTTCATACATCGCGGCGGCAGTCGCATCGTTTTCCACCACAACGCGGACATCCGGCAAAATATTGAACGCTTCGGCAATTTTGACGTTTCGCCAGTTCGCATTCGGCGCGTAAACCAGTTCGCGTCTTTCGGTATCCGTCAAACCCGGAACGCTGACCCCGATGACGCGCAGATTTTTGTCGGCGTTTTTGGCGATCAAATTTTCAATTCGTTCACGCGCCATCTGCAACGTTCTTTTTATATCGGTCGGCGTGACAAAATCATCTTCTTCGATAATTTCGCCGTGCAGTGTCGTCAAACCGACCTGCGACGTGCGAACTCCCAGATTGACACCGATAAAATAATCCTGATCGTCAACGAACGAAAGCGCACGCGGCTTGCGTCCCTGTCCGCGTGACAGGTCGGCTTCGACCGTTTCTTCCCGCAAAATTCCCGCCGCGATCAGCGGCTTGACGTTTTCGGTAACGGTGCTTTTGTCTATCTCAAGCCGATTTGCGATCTCCGTTCGCGTGATCGGTTGCGATGCGCGAATCAAACGTAAAAGCAAACTTCCCTTTTTTGCCGTGTTGGAAAAACCCGAAGCCGCCGCGATAATATCAGACTGAAAACCATTTGGATCTTTCATAGTTTTACATAATCAATAATTATGAAGATTCTATAATGATACCGTTTTTTCCGCCCAGAACTGAAATTCCCGATGCTTGTTTTCTTCGGCTTTCGCCAAAATCTCGCCGCTCGCAACCTTTTTCAAATATCCGAATAATCTCTCGCCGACCTCGGCGATGCTTTCCGTTCCCTCGATCACATTTCCCGCGGAAATATCGATGTCGCGGGACATTCGCTGGAAAACTTCATTGTTTGAAGCCAGCTTGATAACGGGTGCGATCGCGTTTCCGATCGTCGTGCCGCGTCCGGTCGTAAAGATCACGACGGTCGCACCTGACGCTACCAAACCCGGCGTTGATTCCTGATCGTAACCCGGTCCCTGCATCAGATTAATTCCTTTCTGCGTCGGCGTTTCGGCATATTCCAGACAATCTTCGATGCGCGTCGTTCCGGCTTTGACGATTGCGCCGAGAGATTTGATGGTGATGTTCAAAAGTCCGCCTTTGATATTTCCCGCGCTCGGATTTTGGTTCAAGACCGCGCCGAACTTCGACGCGTAATCCTTATACCAATCGACCATCGCATAGATTTTTCTGCCCGTTTCGTAATCTTTCGCACGATTTGCCAGAATATGCTCCGCGCCGCAAAACTCGGGAACTTCGGTAATCAAAACCGTTCCGCCGTTTTTAACGAGCAGATCGGACGCGTAACCCAAACTCGGATTCGCGGAAATGCCCGAAAAACCGTCCGAACCGCCGCATTTCACGCCGAGAACGAGCTCGCTCATCGAAACTTCCTCGCGGTTTAACCGATTAACTTCGGGCAGCATTTCTTCGACATATTTCAAACCTTGCTCGATTGCCGCCTGAGTTCCGCCCGCTTCCTGAATACCGATCTTATAAAACGGTTTTTCGATCGGTTTGGCGCGGTTCGTGAGATATTTTTCCATATAGGAAAGATTCGTTTTTTCACAGCCGAGATCGATCAGAATCACGCCGCCGACATTCGGATGATCGGCGTAATTTGAAAGCGTCCGCATCATCACATCGAGCGTCGAACCATCCTGACAGCCGCATCCTTTGTTGTGCGGAATCGCCACCACGCCGTCAACGTTCGGAAACTTTTCGCGTTTGTAATGGAGAAACTCCGACATCATCGCGATCTGCGTCGCTTCGTGGCTCGCGCACATCGAAGTCGGCACGATCAAAACGAAATTGCGCGTCCCGACGCGTCCGTCCTTGCGCCGAAATCCCATAAAAGTTCCGCGTTCCCCGATCTCCAGATACTCGGGCGGCTCATTGTGAAGTTCTTCGGACAGGTCGCGGACAATCGGAACGTCATTCGTCATATTGTCGTGCGTGACCCATTCGCCTTTTTCGATGCCGAGTGAAGTTCCGATCGGTTGCCCGTATTGACGGACGAATTCTCCGGCGGGAATTTCGCACGTCGCAAAACGATGTCCGGGCGGAACGGCTTCTCTGACCGTCAGAACGGTTTGATTCGGCAAAATAACCGTCAAACCTTGCGAAGTTTCGTTTTTTACGACCGCCACGTTGTCGGACGGATTAACGATAATCGCGTAATCGCTGATCGGAACACCCGTTTTTTGGTAAGTGTCTAACATACTTTTTCCAAAACTATTTCCCTAAAACGTCAGGCAAAATGAACGCTTTGACGTTTTCATGAAGACGAATCCACAAACCCGGATTTTCGTTGCATTGCGCGGCGCGTTCGGCTTCGTCGCTCGACAATTCCGTTTCGATCAAACGCTTAAAACTCGGCACTTTCGCAGGTGCGGTCGAAGCGTCAACGATCGATTGCACGATTTTTTTCGCACCGAGAATTGCCGCCGGACCAAGCGTTAAAATGCTCTTCGCATTTCGGCATTCGGTTTCATCCGCAGTCGAAACCGCGCTTCCGCCAACCTTAAATTTGTTGATGTGATGCTCGAGAATGCTTTCCGAAATCGGAATTATTCCCGCAATGTCGTTAAACTTTGCGCCCGAGTCCGGCTTGATATAGCAAAGATGAGAAGCGGCTTCGGCTTCGGGTCCCAGACCGAGAAAGAAAATATCGATTCCGCCGAGAGCTTCGAGTTTGTCGAGATATTTGATAAGTTCGCCTTCGAGGTCGTCTGTTTCGGTCATCATCGGAGTAAAACTTTTGATCTTGGCAAAAAATCGTTCGCCCAAAAGACGCTCAAAATCGCGCACAAAGCTCAACCCGTTGTTCATCCGCATCGGCGCGAGCGCGTCCTGCGTGAAAACGTGCAAACGTCCGAGAAGCCCGTCGATCTCACCGGTCTGCGAAAGACGATTGATGATTTTATACATCGCCTGTGCGCCGCGACCGCCGAGCAGGATAATAACAATATCGCCCGATTTTTCCTTTGAATAGGCGATCAGTTCGTCAAACATTGCTTGCCCGACCGCGTCTTCCGTCGGTAAAATTTCGTAGGAGTATTTTGCCCGTTCGGAAGGAATTTTCGCCTGCTCATCGGTAAATCCGAGCCAAATATTTTTCCCCGCTTCGCGGCGATTTGCTGTTTTTTTACTTGAAGGCATCATAAATACAAGTTGAAACGCTTATAATCTTAATTGGTTTAACCAATTATTGCAAATTTAAATTTTACAATTTATCAGGTTTACTGAATAATCTACTAAATTATTGCAATAAAGTAAAACTTTTTAGCTTGACAATTTCGACAATGGTGTTACACACTACATAAAAACCTGCTGAATGGTATTACCTTTTATATAATCTTTCTTGATAGTTTTATAAAGTTTACGCATCTATGAGTTATGCAAAATTAGATTTGAGCGGAAAAACCGCCGTCGTTATCGGCGGAACTTCAGGCATCGGACGTGCGCTTTCACACGGACTTGCCGAAGCCGGTGCGGATGTGATTGCCTCGTCGCGCCGCAGTGAGCAAGTCAAAGAAACGGCAAAAGAGATCGAAGAACGCGGTCGCCGGACTTTGCGCGTCACGTCGGACGTTTCCGATAAAAATTCCCTGCAAAATTTGCTCGATGAATGCCTTAACGAATTCGGCAAGGTCGATATTCTGGTCAATTGCGCCGGACGGACGAAACGTGCGCCGACGCTCGATTTTGACGAAACGGACTGGAGCGACATCATCGAAACGAATCTGACCGGAACGCTTCGCGCCTGTCAGGTTTTCGGGCGGCATATGTTGGAGCGTAAATACGGGCGAATTATTAACATCGCGTCGCTTTCGACATTTGTGGCATTGTTTGAAGTTGCGGCTTACGCGGCATCGAAAGCGGCGGTTGCGAGTTTGACTAAATCGCTCGCGGTGGAATGGGCGAAACACGGCGTAAACGTCAACGCGATCGCGCCGGGCGTTTTCAAAACCGATTTGAATCGTCAATTGTTGGAATCGACCGAACGCGGCAAGGAATTTCAGATTCGGACACCGATGGGACGCTTCGGAATGGTCGAAGAGCTTGCGGGCGCGGCGGTTTTTCTCGCTTCGGATGCGGCAAGTTTCGTAACGGGCGAAGTTTTGGTCGTTGACGGCGGTTTTCTGGCAAGCGGCGTAAATCAATAGGATTTTGCCCACGAAATACACGAAAAATACGAAAAGAAAGAAAGATTTCTGTCTTATTTTCGTTTCTTTCGTGTATTTCGTGGGCAAATAAAAATAAGTGTCAAACGAACTCGAAATAAAAACCGAACGCCTTGTGCAGATGCTTTCCGCTGAAAATCTCGGCGGGGTTTTGCTTAATTCACAGCATAATTTTGCCTGGCTGACGGGCGGAAAATCGAACGTTATCAACGCAAGCACGGAAACCGGCGTGTGTTTTCTGTTTGTCCGCGCCGACGGTAAAAGATTCGTTTTAGTGAACAATATCGAGATGCCGCGAATTTTGGCGGAAGAAGTTTCCGCGCAGGATTTCGAGCCGATCGAGTTTTCGTGGCAAGCCGAAAAAGCGTCGGGAAACCTGATTTTTGAAAAAGCAAAATCTTTATGCACAAGCAACGGCGAAATAGTCACCGATCTGCTCTTAAATCCGAATATTCGTTCGGTTGAAAATCTGATTTCGCGTTGCCGGTATTCTTTAACTGACGGAGAGATCGAGCGTTACAGGCAATTAGGAAAAGATTCGGCAGTTGCGCTCGGAAAAGTTTTCGGAGAAATAAACGCGGGCGAATCCGAAATCGAAATCGCGCGAAAAACGAAGAATGAATTGGCGCAATTCAATATTGATTCGGTCGTTACGATTGTCGGGGCGGATGAAAGAATCGCAAATTTCCGGCATCCGATACCGACGGAAAACGTTTGGAAAAAACTTTTGCTGATCTCGGTTTGCGGAAAGCGCGGCGGGTTAATCGCTTCACTTTCGCGAATCGCCTGCATCGGTGAAATTCCTGCCGAGCTAAAACGGCGAACCGCCGCAAACGCCGACGTTTTTGCAGAGGCTTTGGCGGCAACGCAAATCGGTGCAACGGGTGCGGAAATTTACGCGATGATCGATAAAGCCTACGCCGAAAACGGGTTTGCGGGCGAAATAAACAAGCATCATCAAGGCGGCGCGATCGGTTACAAAACGCGCGATTGGGTCGCGCATCCGAATTCGGCGGAAATCGTTGTCGAAAATCAGGCTTTTGCCTGGAATCCTACCGTGACGGGAACAAAGATCGAAGAAACCGCGATCCTGACCGCGAACGGCTTCGAGATCGTTACGACATCCGCCGACTTTCCACAAATTTCGGCTAATGTGAACGGGCAAAATATAGCTTTGCCGAATATTTTGGAATTATAAATTTCCGTTAACGCGGAAAAAGGCTTTCGGAGTTCAGTTTTCAGTTTGTAAACTTCAGCAACTTATAAACTAAAGTCTGAACTCCGAAGAATGCCGAAACTTCGCTTTAAGACTGCAAAGATCAACTATTTCGAGGATTTAAGTTATGACTGAAACGACCAAAAATGAAGTTTCCGCGCCCATCGGACAAGGTTCGAGCGCGCTTGAATCAGCCGTCACAGCGGCGGTAGATGATCGGATTGTGACCAGGGTCGGCAACCAGCGTTGGATCATCTGCACGCTTTTGTTTTTCGCCGCGACTGTCAACTACATCGACCGTCAGGTTATCGGGATTTTGAAACCGACGCTCGAAGCGGAGTTCGGCTGGACGGAGATCGATTACGGCTGGATCGTTTTTGCCTTTCAGACGGCTTACGCCATCGGGCTTCTTTTCGTCGGAAATCTGATGGACAGGATCGGGACGAAAAAAGGATTTTCGCTTTCGATCATCGTCTGGAGCATCGGCGCGATGATGCACGCGTGGGCGGTTCCGCTCGGCGTGGCGGTGATCGGTTTGCTGGTCGCGGTCGGGTTCGATTCCTCGACGCTCGGACTTTCGGCTTCGGTCATCGGTTTCATCGTGGCGCGCTTTATCCTGGGAATCGGCGAAGCGGGAAACTTCCCGGCTTCGATCAAAACCGTAGCGGAATGGTTTCCGAAAAAGGAACGCGCATTTGCGACGGGAATTTTCAATTCTGGAACGAACATCGGCGCGCTTGCAACGCCGCTTTTAGTGCCCTGGATCGCGGCGACGTGGGGTTGGTATGAAGCGTTTATCATCACGGGCGTGATCGGATTTATCTGGCTCGTTTTCTGGCTTATCTTTTATCAGAAACCCGAACAACATCCGCGACTTTCCAAAGCCGAACTCGAATACATTCAAAGCGATCCGGTCGAACCGGCGGTAAAAATTCCCTGGTCGAAGCTTTTTCCGCACCGTCAAACGTGGGCTTTTGCGGTCGGGAAATTCCTGACCGACCCGATCTGGTGGGTTTATCTTTTCTGGCTTCCCGATTTTCTGAACAAAAAACACGGCTTGGATTTGAAAACGTTCGGGATTCCGATCGCGATCATTTACATCATTGCCGATGTCGGTTCGATCGGCGGCGGCTGGATTTCGGGATTTTTTATCAAACGCGGCTGGACGATCAACAAATCGCGCAAGACGGCGATGTTCATCTGCGCGTTGGCGGTCGTGCCGATTGTTTTTGCTTCGATCACGTCAAACCTCTGGATCGCGGTTTTGCTTATCGGCATCGCGGCGGCGGCGCATCAGGGCTGGTCGGCAAACATTTTCACGACGGCATCGGATATGTTCCCGAAACAGGCGGTCGGTTCAGTCGTCGGCATCGGCGGAATGGCGGGTGCGGTCGGCGGAATGTTCATCTCAAAGCTCGTCGCCTACATTCTCGATAAAACCGGCAGTTACGTGCCGATCTTCGCAATGGCAGCATCGGCATATTTAATTGCACTTCTGGTCATTCACCTGCTCGCGCCGAGGCTCGAACCCGCGCAGATCGACACGGCGGAAGTTTAGTTTTCCGAACGCGGATCGGTCAGATCGGGCAGATAAACATGGATTTTCAATAAAAAATATCTGTGTCAATCCGCCGAATCTGCCCGATCCGCGTTCAATCTTGTATGCAATTCATGAACGCTTCCATTTCGGATTTTCCGCCGATGACGAGCGGCGTTCTTTGGTGGAGTTCGTGCGGCTGGATGTCGAGAATCGGCTGGACTGAATTTGTCGCCATTCCGCCCGCTTGCTCGGCGATGTAGGCGATCGGGTTGGCTTCGTAGAGCAGACGCAGTCTGCCGTTCGGGTAATTGGGCGTTTCGGGATAGATAAAAATCCCGCCTCTGAGCAATGTTCGGTGAAAGTCGGCGACCATCGAACCGATAAACCTTGACGAATAAAACTTCCCGAGCTCGCCTTTCCTGACGCGCTTGATATATTCGACGTATTTCGACGGAAAAATCTCGTTGTAGGCTTCGTTGATCGAGTAATAAGTTCCCTGTTCGGGCATTTTGATGTTTTCGTGCGAAAGGATATACGAGCCGATCGAAGGGTCGAACGTGAAACCGTGCACGCCGTTTCCCATACTGTAAACCAAAACCGTCGAAGAACCGTAAAGCACGTAACCCGCCGCGACCTGTTGTCTGCCCGGCTGTAAGACCCAGTTCAGCGTGTCGCTCGTGTCGCAGTTTTCGGGGCGGCGCAAAATGGAAAACGTCGTGCCGATGGTCACGGCAACGTCGATATTCGATGAACCGTCGAGCGGGTCAAAGACGATGGCGTATTGCGCTTCGGGCGAATTCGGGTGAACGGCGATCGGAAATTCGTTTTCTTCCGACGCGATCACGCCGACGCTTTCGCGCAGACCGAAACATTTGATGAGCGTTTCGTTGGCGTAAACGTCGAGCTTCTGCTGAACCTCGCCCTGCGGATTTATTTCATTGACTGCGCCGAGAATGTCGATCAAACCGGCGCGGCGCACCTGCGACTGAATCAATTTTGAAGCCAGAATTACGCCCGACAACAGCCATTGAAGCTCGACGGGCGAACCCGGACGGCGCGTTTGCTCCTGCACGATATGTTGTTGAAATGTGGTAAACATTTAGTTTGCGAACTGAATCACGAATAATGTAACACCAAGCATCGAAAAGACGAAAACGCAAAGTGTGCCAATTCAGTCGATTGAACCATTATAAAAATATCGCCGAAGCCCGCCGAAAGCCGAATCATTTTCCAACGAATTAAGCGAATATACGCGAACGGAATTGTCCGCTCTGTTTTCAAAATCCGCATAAAAACAGAGCGGACTCGCTTTGACCCGGCGCGGATTCGCTCTGATTCAGCGCGGACTCGCTGTGAAATAAAACGAGTTCGCAAATTTACGGAGCGGCGGCGCGTTTTGTCGCTATTGAATAAAATGCTGAATAGTGGATAGTTGATAACTGATAGTGGATAGTGAAAAAACATTTATTCAGTTATCAACTATCCACTATCCACTATCAACTATCCCTTATCCACCCGGAACCAATCGACATCAGCCGTGCCCGCGTCGTTGAATTTGCCGAAACGATTGAAAAAGAACCCGACTTTCGCGCCGATCCATCTGCCTTCGCGGGCTTTGAACGGAACGCCGACGTTGGTAAAAATTTTGTTGTCGGTGCTGAAGCTGAAACTGCACATTGCTCCCTTTGCAACTTTGACGCGGAGATAGAAGGTCTTTTCATTCAAGGCGAACGGCACGTTTTCCGTTTCGACGCTTCCCTTGTCGGCATCCTTCGCGCCCGCTTGGGCAATGTAAAGTTTGCCGCTTTTGTTCGTCACGCCGATGTATGAATAATCCAAGCCCATTACGAGCAGTCCGAACTTTTCGCCCTCGAAGCGCGGAGTCAGAGTAACTTTTGCCGTCGCCGTAAATTCTTCGGCGGGAAATTTCTGCAAAATGAGATTCGGCGCATCCCATAAATTTTTGTATTTATCCGTCTGCTGAACCGAATTGAGCCGCAAAACGCCTTTCGCAGGAAACATAAACGCCCACGACTGCTGAAAATTCGCGTGCCATTGCCATTGAAGTCCGAGCGTTTCGCCGTTAAACTCGTCCGAATCGGGCGGCGTGTCGATCGGGAAGGTCTTGCCGACGTTCGGCTTTTTGTAACTCAAGACAGGTTCGCCCGTGCCGTCGCCGTCCTTGTCCGCACCGATCACCGGAAAATCGTTTTTCCACGTCAACGGCTGAAGGTGAACGACGCGACCGTATGCGCCTTTGTCCTGAAAATGCAGAAACCAATCCTCGTCCGTCTGCGTCGAAACCCACGCGCCCTGATGCGGTCCGTTAATGTCCGTTTTGCCCTGCGCGAGAACTATTTTCTCTTCATAAGGTCCGTAAACATTCTTTGAACGAAGAACCAATTGCCAACCCGTCGCCACGCCGCCCGCCGGGGCGAAAATATAATAAAACCCGTTGCGTTTGTAAAATTTCGGACCTTCGACGGTCGGGTGCGCGTCGTGCCCGTCGAAAACGAGAACGCCGTCGTCGAGCAATTTCGTGCCGTCCGCACTCATTTTTGAAACGACGAGCACACTCTTAAATCCCGCGCGGCTTCCCGCAAAAGCCGAAACGAGATACGCCTTCCCATCGTCGTCCCACAACGGGCACGGATCGATCAGCCCTTTTCCCGCTTTTATCAGCACAGGTTCCGACCAAGCTTCGGCAGGATTTTTGGCTTTCGTCATATAAATTCCGAAATCGGGATCGGGATAGAAAATGTAAAACTCGCCGTCGTGATAACGCATCGCGGGTGCCCAAACGCCGTTGCCGTGTTGCGGTCGGTCGAAAACATCGAGCGGTTTCTGCGCCGCGAAAACGTAATTTATCAAACGCCAGTTCACCAAATCCTTCGAGTGAAGAATCGGCAATCCCGGCGCGGCGTTGAAGCTCGAAGCCGTCATATAAAAATCGTCGCCGACGCGAATCGCGTCAGGGTCGGAATAATCGGCGTGGAGAACCGGATTCTTATAAGTCCCGTCGCCGTTGTCGGCAACCCAAACCTTCGACGGCGCGGAATTTTGTCCGAATACAAAAAACGGAATTACCGTTGATAAAAAGATAATTCCGTTCAGCTTTTTAAATAAAAAGGCGGCGTAATTTTTCATTAATAAAATACCCCGCAGCAAGCTGACGGGGTATTAAAACAGCTTGAGTTGACCGTTTGATTCAATCTTGCCTTGTTG
>JAJQRF010000013.1:11902-127809 GCA_021228405.1 Pyrinomonadaceae bacterium | reverse complement strand
CAACAAGGCAAGATTGAATCAAACGGTCAACTCAAGCTGTTTTAATACCCCGTCAGCTTGCTGCGGGGTATTTTATTTTCCGTTCTGATCGATATTCAAAGCCGATCAGTTAAAAGAACTCCGAATCCGTTCACTCTTAAAAATATGCAAAGCAAAAGCATCAGCGAAGAAATAATGAGAACTGCAAAATCGCGTCTTTTCATTTCATATTTGCGGTAGAACGTCCGCGTCGTCCGGGAGCCGAAGGCTCTGGATTCGAGAGCGACGGTCATCCGGGTAGTTTGCTGGATGGCATTCATAAAAAGCGGAACCGCCAAAACCATCCACTTTCTCACCCGACTGAAAATCCCTCCTGAATTAAGATCAAGACCGCGCGACACCTGCGCTTCTTTGATCTCAACCCCGCTACCGATAAACGACGGCACAAGCCGAAAGGTCAGCGAGGTCACAAAAGCGACTGAGTAAGGAATTTTTAATTTGATCATCGCCGCATAAAAATCATCCGGTCTGGTAATCGATAAAAATATAATTCCGAGGACAATTGCTCCAGCCCACCTGAAGCCCATCGCGATACCATACAAAAGAGCTTCTTTTGACAGAACTATTCCGCCGATCGAAAACAGTTCCGTTCCGCCCTTTAAGTAAAATGGCCACGTAATCATTGAAACGATCGCGAGTATCGAAAGTGGTATTATCAGTCGAAAAATGCGGCTCAAAACTCCGCCCGTCAAACTGATAAGCAATGCAAAGCAGAATAAAATGAAAACATACGCGGGATGATTGAAAACAAACAAAAGTCCGCTAACGGCAAACAATCCGATAATTTTCGTTCGCGGATCGAGCTTATGAATAAAAGAATCGCCGTCAAGATACCCGAAAATTTTCATATGATTTCAATTCCTGAACCATTTTATCGACGGTTATGCCGTTTAATCCCAACCGATTGCTTAAACTGACCAGCGGAGAAGTGCCCAATCCCGCTTTTTCCAACTCACCTTCACGGCTGAAGATTTCCCGGGTTTGCCCTTCGAGCACCTTTTTGCCTGAATTCAACACGATAATTCTGCTTGCAAATTCGGCAACTATCCAAAACGAATGAGTAATTATAATGATCGTATGTCCCTGGTTATTTAATTTCATCAGGAGTTTCATCAGTTCGACCTTGTGCGGGTAATCAAGTCCTTTGGTCGGTTCGTCAAGCACTAATACAGGAGGTTGAGTGACCATCGCCGAGGCGACTGCCAATCGCTGCCTTTGTCCTTTGGTCAGGCGCACCGGGTCTTCCTCTTCCATTTCCTGCAAACCTACTATTTGAAGAATTTCCTTGACTCGGGGTTTTATAACGTTTTCTTCAAATCCGAGTTGACGCAGACTGAAGCTGACTTCATCAACAACGGTCGGAGCAAATATCTGATTGTCGGGGTTCTGAAAAACGTAACCGACCTGAGAAGCGATCTCTTTTTTCGTATATGAATCGATCGGTTTTCCCTTCAGCAAAACTTGTCCGGCGGCTGGCGTTAACAAGGCGTTAAAATGCTTTGCGAGAGTAGTTTTGCCCGAACCGTTAGGTCCCATTATCGCCAGAAAATCGCCTTCGTAAATGTCCAGATTTATATCGTTTAAGCCGGAAACTTTTTTATAATCGTAAACATATTTGAGTTCCCTGACCGATATTATCGGATTCGACCTTTCCGAAATCGGCGGTTTATTTATTAATGAGTTGCCGTAACTGCGCCCGCCTATTTTGATTTGTGCTCTTAACGCTGATTCCGCTTCGTCAACCGTCCAGATTTTTTTCGGAAAATCCAAAGCGTCCATCAATTCCAAAATCGGCGGCGGCATTACCCTGCAATCTTGTAAAAGCCGCAAATCCGTCATTACATCGACAGGTTTGCCCATCTTTACGATCTCGCCGTTTTTCATCAGCCACACGGAATCCGCATTAAGGGAAATTTCGGAACGGTGGTCGGCAATAATAAGCGCGGCTCCCCTGTCCCGCACCAAATCGGATAATGAAAGGATTTCCGTCCGGGTGAAGGGGTCAAGATCGGTCGTCGGCTCGTCCATCACTAAAAGTTCCGGCTCCATACACATAACCCCGCCGATCGCGAGTTTCTGCTTTTGTCCGCCGGACAAACTGGACGGTTCAAAGTGTAATTTGTGTTCCAGCCCGATAATTTTCAGATATTCCGCTATTCGCCGCCCGATTTCCGCTCGGTTCATTCCCAAATTTTCGAGTCCGAAAGCCATCTCAAGCTCAACGCTCGAAGAAAACAGGTGAGATTCAAAATCCTGCATCACGAGCCCCACGGAACGCGCCAGTTCCCAAACTTTTTTGGTCGCGACACTTGCGCCGTTAAAGAGAACGTCGCCGCTGTATTTGCCGCGCAAGAGATGTGGGATAACGCCGTTCGGAGTGTAGCAAAGACTTGATTTTCCCGAACCGCCTGCTCCCATCAGAACGACGAATTCCCCTTTGCCGACCTGTGCTTCTATTTTTTTGAGTGCCGGTTTTTCAGTCCGGTTGTAGGTAAATGACAGTTGATTAAATTCCAGGGTGTGAACCATTATTTTGGTAATAATTGATCGAATTAACTTAATCAGTAAACACTAACATAGTAATAATTATTGGGCAAACAAAATTTTGCCGCCGTCCGACCGTTTTCGGCTATATAAAATTAATTGTTCACGACAAATTTCCGATACCTGTCGCGCGACCTCGAATTTTATTTACAAACTTTCAGACAGCTAATGAGAAAAGCTGAAAATTTGTATGTGTTCAGAAAGTAAAACGTAACTGGGCTTCGATTCTTCGATTATATGCCGAACTCCCGTTTTCAAATCCATACGGTCCGACCGTGCTTGTCGATAATCCAAACAGCGGTGAACTCAAATTACCGACCGGAGTTGCCAGGTTGACGTTATTGAATAAATTCTGTATCTGAGCCGACAAAGTTAATCGATATGGTCTGTCCGAGCCGCGATCGGTTTTGATGCTTTTTCCAAGCGCGAACGTCCGGCTGACCGACGTGTTAAAGGAAAAGAAAGCCGGACCTCTGCCGATATTTCTCGGAATAATTTCCTGTCCGGCGGACGGATTAATGTTAAAGCTTCCAAATGCGGTATTGTAGATATTTACCCCGCTCGCCGTGGTTGCATACGCCGGACGTTCGAGAAATATCTGATCGCCGTTCGTGTCAATTCCCGTTGTGATATTGAACGGACGCTGACTAAATACGACGATTTGCGGACTAATCATCAAATTTATTTTGGGAATTTGGAATCTGCCGTTCAAATATAGCCGATGCCTGATGCTGAAGCTGGAAGCACGTCCCCATTCCGATTCGAGTGAATATGAATCCGCCGGAAAACTGCCGATCGCTCCGCCGTCTTTCGTGTCGGACAACAAATAGTTGATGAACAGCGAAATGTTCGGATTTATCTGGTTTCGGTAGTTTATATAAAACTGGTTCTGAAAATAATCGTTACTGGATTCGATCAGAAAAATGTTGCCGACATTTCCGAAAGGACGAATTCCGCTCCCGTTTTGTCCGACAATATAAGTTCCAGGCAAAGGTGCGTTTATGTTACGCTCTCTCAGGTTGTGTCTGGCGCGGTAATACGAAAATCCGACCGTAACCATACTGTTGGGCGAAAGTTTCTGTTCCAGACCGAGCAACGAAACTACGGTTCTGCCCGCCTGCGTGTTGTCGGCAAGCCTGGTAACACTCTGTTGGCTCAGGAAACCCGACAACTGTTCGGACGACGGAAGATTTGGAAAGGAATCGACCAATGAAGGAACGGACGTGATAAACCGCTCTTGTTGAATACCGTCGAAACGTCTGGATTGCAGAAGATAAGGCGTTTCAAAACGGTTGTAATATAACCCGATGCCGCCGCGAATCGTCGTGTTTTGTTCTTTTCCTATTTTCGGAACCCACGCAAACGCAATTCGCGGAGCAAAGTTGGAATGATCGCCGATATTATTCTGGTTTTCGTAGCGAAGCCCGAGATAAATATTCAAAGTCGGCTTGATTCTCCATTCTTCCTGAATAAAACCGCCGAATTCAAACTGATTAACGTCCGCCTGAGGATTTCCGCGCGATACCGAAAATTGGGTTGCGCCGCCGCCCCGAAGCCTGATCGCCGCCGGGGAAAATCCCAAACTTCTGAGAAGCAGGGTTCGTCTGTAGCGTTCCAAACTCGTAATTTGTATGTTTACCGGCTGTCCGTTTGAATCCAGAACAATTTCGTTATTGTTATCCAAAAGCGGAGCCAGCCCGCCGGTAAAAGTGTAACTGCCGTTGAAATTGGTCGGCGCGGTATCCTTTATCTGAATTCCTCTCAATCTGACACCGAATCTGAGCAGATGTTTCGAGAAATTGGTGGTGATGTAGTTCTGAAGTTCAAAACGATTGTCGCGATTGAAAGCTCTTCCCTGTCCGGCTCCGCCGCCTAAGAACGATTCCTGCACGTTTATACTGATATTCGGATTATTATCGATTTTTTTCGTGTCGGTGTTAATGAATTGAAAGCGGAGTTCGTTGACGGTTTGAGGGTTTATAACCATCGTTTCGCTTAACTGAAAAAGATGCCCCGTCATTCGCAGACCGTATCCTCTTTCCGCCAAAGTCAGTTCGCCGATCCCGATATTATTAATACTTGCACGGTTGAAGCTGTAGCGCGTATTGAGGGAATTTTTTTCATTGATCTGCCAATCTATCCGCGCACTGGCTGAAATGTCGCGGCGCGGAACCGTAAATGATGAATTTAAAGAAACAAAGTTGAAAGCCGAATCCAATATTCGCGCCGTCACAATACCGCTTTGGTCTTCATCCAATTTCTGAAAACTGGTAAAAAAAGAAACCTTTTTCGGAACCAGTTTTCCTCCCAGATTTATCCCGTATTGCCTGTAAGCATAAGGCGGACGCTCATTGGCAAAAGGATTGCGCGAATTTAATTTGTCATTGCTCCAGTTGAAAAACACGCCGCCTTGAAGCTTATCGAATCCGGATTTTGTGAAAATCTGAATTCTCGCTCCGCTCGGGCGGTCATCTTCTGCGGTGAACGTGTTGGAACTGATCCGAATCTCACGAATCGTTTGCTTCGGAGGCGGTTTTGAACTCTCGAAGCCGTCAACGAAAATTTGCGGTTCGCCCGGACCGCTCGGAGCCATCGCCTTGAGAGCATTAGCCAGCGCGTCGGGATCGTCGGGAAGCTGTTCTTCAACGTCCTTTTCACTCAACTTCAAATCCGAAGTGTTGCTCGGGTCGGCTTTGGCACCGATTTCCGATTCGATCTTGACCAATTCAGTGATCGGCTTGATCTTTAATTGAACGTCGAAATTCACCGTTTTTCCCGATTCGATCAGGATATTTTCATCCCTGAACAAATCAAAATCCTTCGTTTTGACTTCCAGAACATAATTTCCGGGCGACACATTGCTGAATACGAAATTTCCGTTATTTAAGCTCGAAACCTTCTGCGTTTTTCCGTTCTTCCCGGTCAGGAAAATCTCTGCGGCAACCACGATATTGCCCTGTTCATCGGTCACTTTACCACTGAGCAGACCTGCTTTCTCCTGCGAAAAAGCCGCATTTGCCAGAATCAGCATTAAAATAAGTGAAAGTCCTAATAAGCTCCCGTTAAATTTAAATATCAAATTGCTCATAACGATTCTTATAGTTTTTAAATGCTCCTCTTTTACAAACTTTACGGGTCGAATTGCCGGATCGACTATAGCGAGATTATCCAGGCAAACTCACCCTAAAACACGTCCAGATTGAAAGTTTTATTCGACGACTTTTTCGATGATTGACCCATCAAGGAATCGATTCCCGTCACCATTACCAAACCCAATATTTTTTCGGCTCCCGAATCGGAAGAGCTTGCAACGGCAATTATTTCGCCGACCTTTATATCAGCCAGGTTAATTTTCGGCAGATTTTCCTGTAAACCCGTCAGATTTATTTTTCCGTTCGCTTCATTTGTGCGGGCTTTGCCGTTTGCGGCGGTGTCCGGCGTGACGCGGCGGATGATCGACTCAGGGTTTACGGATACCGAGATAGTTTTGTTGGACGGTTCCGCGATTTTCAGTTCATTGTTTTGAAGATCGATGGAAACTACTTTTCCGACACGCGTATTGAAAGAACCGACGAAAATTTCCTCCGCATTCATCTGCAAACCATCGGAACTCTTATTTCCTAATACTCTGATCTGGTCGCCTTCCTTGATTTCCTCGAAATTACTCGGCTTAAAATCATTGAGGTTCGCGGCGTTCTTTTGATAACGTTGAATGACGACATTGTTCGGAAAGGAAATATCGATCGGTTGGGTTTGTCCCTGCATCAGAACGGATATTTTCTTATTCGTCGCATCGGTTTTTACGACCGTGCCCGCGATTCCGCGCTTTTTCCAGTCTTCGCGTTTGAGGGCTTCTCTTTTTTCCAGATCATCCTTTTTTATTACGATTATTTGTTTCGCGGCGATCACGTTTTTATCGGAAAGTTTTCCTCTCACCAAAACTCTGTCGTCAACGGAAATTTGCGCGACCGAAATGATCGCCGAATCCTGCAACGTCGTCGCCCCCGCAGAAACCTGTCTGATGTCGGTCACATTTTTAGTGTTGACTGTAAAACTCACATTTTCGGCGGTTAAAAGCGTAATTTCTCCGCTCTCAATGTTGATCGCGGAGATTTTGCCGGAAAAGTTTGCGAAGGTTGATGCGGTCTGGGCTTGGATTGCAGATAAACTGCCAAAGACCAACCACATAAAAGCGGTCAAAAAAAATTTGTTTCTCATATTACTTCCTGAAAATTTCAATTTAATTTTAACATCGATAGATCATCATACCTTCGCCAGCTTCCGGTTTTCGAGTTTCCTGTAAAAAACTTTGTCTTTATTCAAGTTAATTTCACTGTCGAAATGGTGGTGAAATTGTTCGTCACCGTGCATCACGACTATTAAAATCTTGCCTTTCGTATACTTGAAGATTTCCGACATAATTCTCTCTTTGCTTTCCACGTCGATACCCGCCAGAGGTTCATCGAAAATATAAAGATCGGATTCTTTGACAAGTCCCATCATTATTTCCAGCTTCTTTCTTTGTCCGGCTGATAATTCCGAAGGGTCTTTGTCGAGCTTTGAAAGAAGGTTGAACTTTGCACCGATCTCGTTGAATCTGAATTTTTCGGAAGCGGAATCGATAAAGCTGAAATTGTCCCTGACCGTGCCCGGGATAAATTCGGAAGGATAGATCACCGCGCTGATTCGCGACAAAGGAAACGTTTTCGCCTTTCCTTCGGTAGGTGATAAAAATCCCGAAACGATATGAGCGAAAGTGCTTTTACCGCTACCGTTCGACCCGATAACCAGAATTTTTTCGCTCTTCGCAGGATTGATCGTAATGTTTTCCAAAACCGATTTCAGCCCGTAACTGAAAGACATCTGATTTAACTGAAGAGAATCGGACTCGGTGATGTTATTTCGTTCGGAAGGATTCTGTTCAAATTCCATTAATCGCTCGACTGCGCCGGTGAGTCTTGAAAGTTCGGGAATCAAGCCGAAAAGCCCTCTGACCGAACCGATGACACCCCAGTAAGCCTGCATAAAACCCATAAAAGAGCCGAAGGTCATTCTCCCGACCAGAATTTCATATCCGGCTCCGATGGTCGCGATAGTTTCCGTGTATGACATCAACGTGCCGTTGATCGTTTCGTATTTGCTCGCGCTCCGAAACCTCAAAATCGTCGCCTCCGCATATTTATCGTAGTAACCTCCGATCTTTTCGAGAACCGTCGATTTCAGGTTGAAAACATTTACAAACTTAAAGGAATTTACCGATTTAGTGATTACGCCTTTCAATACGGCTTGCTTTTCATTTTCGTCTTTCGATAGATTTTTAATCTTGTTCGCGTATGTTCTGGTAACTAAATAGATCAGCGGAAACGCCGCGACGATCGAAAGCGAAGCGCGCCACGACATCGCCAACACAACGAAGGTTGCGACAATCAAGGTCGCAATGCTCGAAAACAAAGAAATAAAAGTATCGATAGTCGGATGACATGTCGAGGCGGCTTCGTCGTAAATGCGCGAAACGAAGTATCCGCTGTCGTTACGGGAAACCTCATTATACGAAATTTCGTAATATTTGGAGATCAGCCGTTTACTGATCTGACCCGATATTTCCACTTTAAGCTTTTGAACGTAAAGGCGATTAAGATAGACCCAGATTCTCCAAAGCGTAAATACCAAAACCGAAACGACGGCTAAGATAATAAAAGACCTGAAATCTCCGCGAATGATCCCTTCGTCGAAAATAAACTTCATCACGAAAGGACTGAAAGCCATCACGAAAGCGTTTGCCAGAACGCTTGAGATCAGCACAAGTGCGAATTTGCCCTCGTTGCCTTTGACGACATATTTCAGTGAACCCAACCAGTTCGTGCTGATTTTGGGTGTCTTATCGTCCGGTTTGCCGGAAACTTCCGTTGATGGCGAGAAACTTGAATTTTTACTCATACATTCGCACTCGAATTCTGTTGAAATAAGCCGTCAACCGTAAAATCCGCATCTTCACTGACACACGTCAGCCGGCGAAGAAATCGCCCGATGCCCGCGCTGCCCGTCGCATAATCGCAGGAAATTTTCAATAATCCTTCACCCGGATAAGCAATTCCCGCTTCCCTTTTTATTTTGGAAAGCAGAATTCCCGAGGCGATTCGGTAAGCTCCGTCGAGGTGTTCCTGTTTTTTCGTTAAATTGTAAAGATCGACAAGAAAATCGCCTAAACCCGCCAGTCCTCTGTTCAAACCCGGATAGATCGCATATTTTCGGTTTGTGTCGAGAAAAATCTCATCGATGGTTTTGCGGTATTTTTCTTCACCGAGCAGACGGCTGTATCTTACGACCGCTTTTCCGACACCTGCACTGCCTTCTCCGAAATACGGATAAACAATTCGTCCCTGATCGACGACTTTTTTCCACGATTTGAAACCTTCATTGTTGACGGTCGCATTGTTCAGATCAAAATCCAGAGCCTTGATGCCGTAATCGAGAAATTTTTCCTTTTTGCTGGCTAAGTAAAGATACAGCAGGAAAAGACTGATGCCGCTACTGCCGAAATAATAGCCCAAATGAATATTTTTTCCGGTCTTGTCCGCGTCCCAAAAACAACCGTTTTCATTTTCGGACAAGTTGGCGGTAATAAACTCTCCCGCTTCGAGAGCTTTCTGTAAAAACAATTCGTCCTGCAATTCGTGGAAGAACTTCAAATTCGTCATTCCCCAACCGGCGGCTCCGTCGCCGAGATCGGCGGACGTATATAAAAGCGGGTGGTCAAATGTAGATTGCAGGATGCTTTTCGATTCGGGAACCAGTCCTAATTCCAACATTCCCCAGGCAATTCCCGATAAACCGACATAAAGTCCGGTCGGATAAAGTTCAGGATTTTTGTTTCTCGCCAATATCCAGTCAATCACATTATCCGGCACTTTTCCGGTCATTTTCTTGAGGCAGTAGGCGACTCCGACCGCACCGTGAAAAAGACTCAGCGGATTAGTATTGAAAATTTCCGCGTCTGCCGGAAATAATCTGTCGGTGCGCGAAAAATCCGCATTCGCCATAATATAATTGCAGATCGGATCGATGTCGGTGGCGATGGCTTGATCGACGGCTTCCTTATCGAAACGAAATTCGGGGTCGCGTAAAACTCTGTCTTTTTCCAGAGTTTCGATTATCGTTTCATAGCTCGGATGATCTTTCGGGTCTTTCTCCATCAAACCGATAATTAATGTATAAATCTCTTCGGGAAATCCGATGTCGTCGATGACCGCTTTGAGATACGTGTATCTGATCTTGGGATTGATAGATAACACCTGATTGATGCTTGCGAGATAATGGTGCATTATCGCCCCGAAGGAAAACCAATCGCTGTCAAAATTTGCCTGTTCTCCCATATTCTGATTGGGAGCGACGAATCCGGGCGTAAATAACCGCACCGGCTTATCGACCCCGACTTCAAATGCGCCTTCAAGGTCGATCATTTTTACGTCCAGAGTGTCGGGATTTATAACGACGTTATTCGGTGAAAAATCGGTAAATACGATGCCTCTTTCGTGAAGTGCCTTGAGATGCCGCGCAAGCTGTAAAAAAATCTTCTGAAAATCTTCGTAACCGCTTTTCACGTCTTCCAAAGTGGCTTTGACCTTGATCGCCAGCTTTTTGCTGACGGAGAAATTTGCCAATGTTAAGCCGGGAATCTTTTCCATTACCAGAAACGAATGTTCCCAATCCATGAAGAAATCCACCGCCTTCGGAACGAATTCGGCATCGTCCAAAAGCGAAAGCAATCTAAATTCCTTTTCAAGCAGCATCACTGAGTTTTCGCCCGCGACGACGAACGGACGTGCTTCTTTGATGATTACATCCTGCGATGTTTCCGTGTCTTCGGCGATATAAACTCCGCCTGCATTTGAATGTCCCAACGTGCCTTTTACAATGTAGCGACCTTCCTTGAGAGTAATTTGAGAAGGCACTGCTTCCTTAGCGACAGCGGTTTCCTTGGTCGTATCTTCAAACGGGTCTTTCGTCCATTCGGGAACCCGAAAGTATGGAACCCGTTCATCGATGACTTGTTTCCCGTCGGGCGAAAGAATCGTGTGATCTTTTTTGCCGGAGGCGTTTAATTTCGTCAAAGCGCGAAGTCCGCCATACCTGTAAAAGACAACTTTGCTGTCTTTATATCGTCTGTCAGACAGAATGTAAGCTCCTTCAAACGATCTGGTCGCCTGATGCAAATCTTCGATCAAGGTTTTGAAATGTTCATCGTCGAACGGATAAACGGTGATGAACTTGCCCGCGCCCTGTCTTCCGTATCTTTTGCTGTTCATTAAGGTTAATACGGTTTCGTCGAGGCTGAACTTGAAATGAATATTATCTTTTCTAAAGATCGGAACGACCGCTTCGAGTATTTCGACCGCATTTTTAACCGAAGAGGAAATATGTATCTTCCATCCTTGGAGAGGCAACGGCTTGTCCACTTCGGCAGGAATGGAAACTCCGAACCAGGTTCCGTTTCGATGAAACGACCAGTCATCGGGAAGCAATTTTTTGACTACGGAAAGATAATCGCTCTCGTTCGGTCGGTAATAATCAAAACTTTCAAAAAAATCATCATTGGCAATTAGGTTTAACATAAAAACTATTTTTCACTCGAAATTGGCTAATGGGAATACGGCTAATAACCGTTTCTTATGAATCTGACAGACAGTTTGAAGGTATTAGTATCCGGATTTGATGAACGCTGAATATCTATTGCCTTCTCTCTGTTGACAAAGGTGTCGGCACCGTAACCGCTAACCTTATCGAGGGCATTTCGGCGGGACGAAACTGTCGATTTTCAGCTTGTTCATCGCCGTTGCTTTGCCGATCGGTGTTTGCAGGTTAAGCACTCTTTCCATTTTTTTCCTTTATTTTTTTATTTCGGAAGCAGTTAAATGCAGTAGTTCTATAAGAAAGAAATTCTTGATGTTCAACGGCTCTTTATTTCCGCAGAAAATAAAGAATTTCTTTATCAAACTACCAGTTATTGTTTACCGTACTTCCGCAAGCGTTACTAGCGGAAGAACAATTCATACTGTCACCCGAACACATCATACTGATCGTGCTCCACGGCGGATAGTCTCCAACCGGATCATTGGATTCAGACAGTGTTTGTAAGCTAAGTACTCTTTCCATAGTTTTTCTCCTTTTATTTGTTTATGTATTAGTTGAAGATATAGGTTTTATCGAAGGGATTCTTGATTTTTTGCGGAAAAACAAGAATCCCTTAGTCAAATTACCACTCTCTGGTTGACGGACCACCGCAACCGTTGCTGGCGGAAGAACAAGCCGATGTATCGCTCGAACAAACATTGCTGAACGTGCTCCATCCTCCATCAACCGGATCGTTGTATTCCGACAATGTTTGTAAGCTAAGTACTCTTTCCATTTTTTTTCTCCTTTTTTGGGTTTTAGAATTTATTTAAATCAGTAAATTTAGCGAAGGGATTCTTGATTTTTTGCGGAAAACAAGAATCCCTTAATCAAATTACCACTCTCTGGTTGACGGACCGCCGCAATTGTTGCTGGCGGAAGAACAAGCTGTTGTGTCACTGGAACATCCATTGCTCCACGTGCTCCATCCTCCATCAACCGGATCGTTGTATTCCGACAATGTTTGTAAACTAAGTACTCTTTCCATTTTTTTTTCTCCTTATGTGTTTTTTGTTTGGTTATACTTTTAACGGAATTTTACATACTGCATAAATTCCACCAAAAGTAATCTGCAAGTTATTACAGATTTCTTTCATTTAAGGTCTGATTAATTAACGGCGTGGAAGATTCAACAATCGGGAGATTTGAGTCTTTCAATTCTTAAATCAATTTCCGCAATCAATAATTTTCAAGGCATTTCTTTTTTCTCGTGCCTTTTTTTGAATCAGACATTAACGCAGATTGTCATAATGTTGCGCTCTGGAAGCCGATCCGAACGGGCGAAATCTTTTCCCGGAAGAGTTCGTCTATGGCTGTCTTTACCAAACACATTATTTTCAATCTAAATATCTTTAAACTGTCAATTATCAAGTTTTGAAATATCGGACAATTTTTAACCTTCTCGAATACAGCAATCCGCCTGATTTGAAATCATTATATTGCCGGAATCTTCACGGCAACGCGGCAGTTTTACAAATATTTCACGACCGAAATGATCGTCTGTAAAGGATTCGGATCATCGCTTTGATCCGCGCAGGTTGAGATTTTTTTTCAAAATAAATCATATGTAAAAGAATTGATCTGTTTATATCGGCGAGCGAAGCCGACCTGACGGTAAGCAGATCATCTTTGAAATTTTCAAACTTAAAACCTTTGTTTTAACTGGTTAAATTGCTCCCCTCGAAATTAGCCGTTCGTAAAAAAGGCACAGTTTCACCGAGCAGGCACTGCGATCACCACAGGCACACTTATATTGCAATTTGGAAAACGGTTCGCCGACAGGCGAAATCGCCAAATTTTTGATGATATTTTTCGCAAGCCGATCAAACCTCAGCGGCGTTACAAAAAATCAAATTTTCTTTGAATTTGGGGGAACGAGAAATAAGTCAATCAATTTTGATCGGACTTAATTTCGATCATTGGCAAAATAACATAAAATATTGCTCAAAAAGAGCCAAGCGAAACTACTGCTAATTTTAAATTGTCGGACTATTTATTTATTTTAAGATTGCCTATGATCAGCGAGATATGAATGTTTACTTGCTGAAAACCTTTCTCCCCCAGATATTAACAGACACACTTTTACTAGCCGATGTCGTATCGGTATCCTCGTAAAAAGTCTTAGGATTTGGGAAAATTTAAGGCTAATTTACACTGGGCGAATCCGTGAAATTGTCTAACACATCGAAAGTTAACATACATTCAAATAGTTGTCAATATTTTTTTTTCCTGACCGCTCTTTCCATCCGTTAAACTTGCCGGAAAACGGAGATTTCGATCTGTGAATCCGGGAGGCTTTGCCCAATGAGTATACGGCTAATTTCACTGTTTGCTTCACTTCGACAAAGAGATAGATGACGATTTCAATAATGGTAAATTCAGGATTTATTTCTGACCAAAAAAGTGATGACTGATTGGGAAATCAAGTTAATTTAACTGTTAGTCCGAAGTGCGAGCCTTTGTTACCGCGAAACTTTTTTATCAAAGCAAGTCGGGATAAAAAATGCCTCCCGGAACATCAGATATTTTTGTTCATAATTACAAAATTCCTTACCGAACGTAAGGTTCGCTTCATACTTTCCGTTCAGCGTATTTCACAGTATTTTTCGTCTTTTTCAAAGCTTTTCAAAGAAATTTCATAGAAATTTTTGATGGATTTCAAGATTCCCGCGACCTTTACCTAAATAATTTGTTTCAGTTCGGAAATAATTCTGACACAAAAAAATGCGATCGAGGAGTTTAAGAGATTATGAAAAAATTTTTACTGGCACTTTTTACTGTTATTTTAGCGGCGGCGAACTTATATCCGCAGAGCCAACACGTCAACCAGGAACGCGGTTTTAATGCAAATCGGGCATATAACGATTTCGACATTGACCATATTAATACTTTTAACGGCAATCTGGTGATTAACATTCCGCTCGGACAGCCTTATAAGGTCGGCGGGAATTTAAGCTATTCGTTTAATCTCGTCTACAATTCGTTTATCTGGTCGAACGAACAGCAGTGCACGGCAGGAAGCACTCAAACGACTGTCACACAGCAATTTTCCGCGCTTTTTTCGGTTCAAAGAGCACCATACACCTGTCCGTCGGCAAATCCGAACAATCCTGATGCAAACACTTTCTGCCGCGAACTTTTGGAGCAGTTGCAGGAAGTTTACGAAGTTCCCGTTCTGCTCGATTTCGGCGTTTTAGACGTGCCCGCGCGAACGCCCGACCGACCCGATTGCTTCAATATGCCTTCGATCAATCCAGCGAGCAATGCCGGGGTCGGATGGCAACTGAACTTTGGTAAAATGTTTCGCCCGCATCCCGACGTAACGACCGTCGCACCGCATTATACCGAAAGACTTTACGAAACTTATCAATCGCCTGATGGCAGTGAACACCAGTTTTATCCGACGCTCCACGACGGCGAACCCGCAAATTCGGCGGGCGACACGCCGAATTATTATTTTACCCGCGACAGTTCATACATTCGGATGTGGCGCAATCCGATCCCCGAAACCGCTTATTACGAAAGCGGCAACTATTCATACGTCCTGTATTTTCCGAACGGCGAAAAACATTATTTTCAGTGGCTTCGCACACGAAATGCGGGAATGACCGAAAACGGAACGACTTACGGGATTCCGTTCAATGAAGACAAACTCGTGAAAATAGCAGATCAGTTTGGCAACGAAGTTACCTTCGATTACTACGATTCAGTTGATGACGATGACGGAACGCCCGGTCCGGCAGATGAGTTGAAGGATAATTTAATGCTCATCCGCGATAGCATCGGGCGCACTCACCGGATCGAATTTACGAAACCGGCGGGTCAATATACGAGTCTTATAAAATTCATCAAATTGCAGGCGATCAATGGGGCAACGGCGCAATATACTTTGAAATACGGCGAAACACCCGAAGAACTCAGTCAGAAAGAAGCCGCCGACAAATTTGAAACGACAACTTTGATCGCAAACCCGCATCCGCAAAAAGATAAGATCGAAGGCTACAACACGGGCACGGGCTCGATGGCTGAAAAAATAAATTTGCCGTATCTGACTTCGATAGAATTGCCCGAAGGCGGGATGAAATACGCGATGCCGATCGATCAAGACGATCAGGCGCAGAGTTATTATCAGCCTTTGAGCGAATCCGTTTACATAACTGCGCCGGGTGCCTTGCGCAGGATGACGTTGCCGACAGGTGCGGAAATTCAATGGGATTACGAAGTCGAAGGCGACGATCTGTCAAATCTGATCCTGCCCAACGGTCAAAGACAAAGATACGGTTATTTTTTCTCCGCCGCGAGCACGGGACGCATTGCCTCGCGGCTTGCGCCGGGAGTTCGCCGCCGCCGTTTAATTTTCAAACGACTCGACCCGCAAACGCAACAACCCGTCATTGCCGAAGAAAGCGTCTGGAAATATGATCCGTTGCTCGGTCTGATGCCGGCAGGATGCAATCGCGCAAATGCAGGCGAACCGTGCGGAGCGCATCATATCGTCAATACGGTCACGACACCCGAAGGCGATTTCACGAAATATTATTATTCGGTCTACCCGCATCCGCAGGGCGCAAACGCGAACAACGGGCGCAGTCTGACCCAGCCGCATCTTGCCGATTACGGTCTGCCGCTCAGTAAAGAACCGGGTTTGCCGATCAGATACGACCACGGCACGCCGAGCAAACCGCTGTTCCTTTCGACGCAAACCTTCGACAAAGGCGGCGCGCTGAAAAGAGAAACATATGTGCGCTACGATATGGACAAATTTATCCGCTCGGACGGTTTCGGAAGTTCGTCGAGCACGAATCAAAGGCTTGCCGCCAGCGCGACATATTTTTACGATGACGGCGAAACCTTCGATGAAATAATCAACAGCGATTTCAACGGGCTCGGCAGTTTTCGGAAAACGGAACGATACAGCAATTTCAACAACGTTACCCTGCCGACCGTGACCGAATTATATTATTCAAGCGTCGAAACAAATTACACGAGCGGCGGTTCGTTCAGCGTCGATCCGACCACAAATCAGCCGGTGCCGGGTAATAATTTTATCCCGATTCCGCTTGAGCAACCGTGGATCACAGGGCTTTACGACAGAATCATAAAACGCGACCGCGTGATCGGTTCATCGAGTTCGACGGCGGTTCGGGAAGATTACGAATTCGGCAATAACGGATTATTAAATCGTAAACGGGTATATACAAAAGTTGCCGGAACGAACGAAGAACCCGTTCCGAACGAACACGACGTTTTGACGACTTACGCATACAGTCCGACCGGAAATCTGATAATCGAAGATCAATCGGGCGGCGACAAGCAAAATCTTAACAATAATCCTGCTTTTGAATACCGGATCACATACGGTTATCCGGCTTGCGGCGGCAGTCAACTCGGCATCGTCAAAACGGCGCAATACGCGGGCAGTATGTTCAAAAACGTCGATAACGACATCGATTGTAGCAGCGGGCTTGTCAAAACCAGCCGCGACACGGCGGAATATCCGACCGAGTATCGTTATGACCTGCTCGGACGTGTGACGAATATTTATCAGGGAACACAGGGCTCTTTATACGAAGCTAACAGTACGCTTGTTAATTACATCGACCCGCGTGACGGGACTTCCCTACAGAGTCCGACGATCAAGGTTTTCGAGTATGCCACACGGCTTCAATCGGGCGCGGCTCTGACCGAGAAAGAGTATAATTACGACAAGCTCGGCAGGCTGACGATCGAACGTGTAAAAATGCCGGACGGCAAGTTTTCCGTGCGTGACCGGAAATTTAATGCGATGGGCTGGAAGCTTAACGAATCGGAATGGCTCGACGAAGATTTGTGGCGAAACTGCGCGCCGAACGACCCGAATTCGGAATGCAAAAAGAAAACCGATTTCTTAAACTTCGACGCTTTCGGTCGCCCGACTAAGATCGTGCTTCCCGATAATAAAGTGATTAACCGTGCGTTCAAAGGCGAGCGCGAGATTTATGAAAATATGACGGTCGGCGGTTCCGTTTCACTCGTTTCGACCGCCGTTGTCGAACAGCTTTCCGAACGCTGGGAAAGATACGATCAGTTCGGTCAATTAACGCAGGTCGAGGAACAATCGGGCACGAACGGCGCAAAGATCAAAACGACTTACGGCTACGGCGTGCTGGGCAAGATCGGCTGGGCGTGTTCGGGTTCGGGAACGGTTCAGTGCCGCTCGTTCAGGTATGACGGACGCGGCAATCTGACCGCCGAAGCGCATCCTGAACGCGGTTGGTCGGAGTATTCTGGTTATGACACGATGAACAATATCGGCTCGTCGTGGGACGGCGTAAATGCGCTTAATTATCAATACGATTTCGCCGGACGACCGACGAGAATCCAAAATTATCTGGGCAAAACGTTCAAGGAATTTACATATTCGACCGCCAACAACGGTGCTGGCGGAGCATTTTCAAAAGGAAAACTGGAAACGTCGAAAAGATATAACCACGTGATAAATCCTTATGAATGGACTTCGACCACGCCGCCCGCGAAGATCGAGATCGCCGTCGGCGAATCGTATAAATATTCGGGCATCGGCGGTCGCCTCAGCGAACGTTCGGTCGGAACTAATATTGCGTTTCCCTACGGACCGTCTTTCAGGCAGACGTTTACCTACGACAAGCTTGGAAATCTGGCGGCGCAGTCTTATCCCGAATGCACCAATCCCGACTGCACGAACAGCGGACAGCAACGTTCCTGGTCGGTCAATTACGGCTATTCGAGAAACTTTTTAACCAACGTCGGCGGCGGGGCGGGACAGAATAATACGACTGCCGGAACCTACGCGCCTTCGATCACTTACAACATCAATCAAACCGTCGGTTCGATCACGCACGGCAACGGGATGATCGATACCGAATCGATCGACCCGAAAAATATGCCGCGCACACGCGAAATTTCGGTGAAAAAAGGTTCGCTTCTTCTCTGGACGACGGGTGCTTACGGCTATGACGGAGCCGGAAACGTCACGACGGCGGGCAACGACTGGTTTCTTTACGACAAGGCAAATCGTCTGAAGGAAGGCACGGCACTGCTCGGAACGGCGGCGAAAAATCTCAAACAAGAGTATGAGTATGATTCCTTCGGAAACGTTATGCGGATCCGCACTTACGACAACGTTTCGCGGTCGAGCAAGACTTTGCGAAACGATCACGTCACGAATACATTCTCGGCAACGAATCGGCTTGACGTTAATTACGATGCCGCCGGAAACGTTCTGGGACTGAAAAATCTACCGCCGACCTACACTTACGACGATCTGAATATGATCTCAACCGTCTATGATTCGACCAATCAAACGACTCCGCGCTGGACTTATCTTTACGGTCCGAACGACGAGCGTTTCTGGATTATCGACAATCAGGGCACGCCGTTCGACCATTCGGACAACACGGAATTTTTCAGCCTGCGCGGGTTAAAGAATGAAGTTTTGCGCGAGTATAAAATTGTGGGCGGCAGTGCCGTCGGGCATTGGTTCTGGCAGAAAGATTATGTTTACCGCGGCACGAAACTGCTCGCGGCGGAACTGCCGGGCGCGAACGGCAGACGGCATTATCACGTCGATCATCTCGGTTCTCCGCGACTTGTCACGGACAATTCGAGCGTGGCGACAACTGCCGTCCGCGAAACGATAAGCTACCTTCCATTCGGCGAAACCGGCGGGGCTTTTCAGAATGCCAACGGCACTTTCAGCGCGTGGAGTCTGACGGAAACCTTTAACGGCGAATCGCCTTCAAGGTTAAGGTTTACCGGGCACGAAAAGGATAACGATGTCTTTTCGCTCGATTATATGCACGCCCGATACTACCTCGAACGCGGCGGTAAATTTATGAGCGTCGATCCGGGCAGAGATTTTAATCCGAAAAATCCGCAAAGCTGGAATCTTTATTCGTATGTCAGGAATAATCCTGTAAATGCGACCGACCCGACCGGGCGAAATATGTATTCTTCCATCTTCCAGATGGCGGCGCACGCGCGGGCATTTCAGGAAGCGCAGAATATGATAACGCCCGAAGTTATCAAGTCGATCAGGGAAGCAGTGAAGATTACGGGATTTGGAAACACCGACATCGAAGCCGGTTTTCGGATAGATAATATCGGCTCGGTCAATAATGTGCCGGGTTATCAGGTGCATCAGGTTTACACGAGCAACAAACGCAAATCGCACGATTTCAAATTTTCCGGCAATACGACCGACTTGTTTCACACACACAGCGGCAAATCGTCGGAAAATCCGTCGACACCTGACACAACTGCCAATAAAAAGCCGGAAACGTTTAATCTTGGCAAAGGCATCCGCAGGATCAGCGGCGGCGATACGGCGGTCGGAGATGCGACGGGCATCAGAATTTGGGTGATACACCGAAACGCGCTGACCGTTTATGTGCCCGCCACCAAACACGTCTACACGATAATGGAAGGCGCGGCTTGGCAGAATGTGTTCAAGTGACCCTGATGCGTCAATCAGAAAGGCGGATTTACAGTTTCGTAAATCCGCCTTTCTTTTTTATGAAATGAAACTCAATTAACGCTCTTCCATCAATTCGGCAAACCGCGCGTCCTGACGAATTTCTTTCCAGACGGGATCGCGGTTAAATAATAAAACCGACAAAACCTTTTTTTCATAAGCCCTTTTGAAGTATTTGAACGCCTCGTCCTTTCTTCCGAGCGCGTAGCCGATAAGCGTCAGGTCTTTGAATAGTTCGTTTTGCTTTTCGGCATTCGCCTTTAGTCGATTGAAGATAGTTTCAGCTTCGGCGCGTCGTCCCGAGCGGGCGTAAAAATAACCGATATTGCCGAGCGCGGAATCTTTCTCCTCGCCTTGCGCGGCATCGATTTGGGCTTGTTTGATCGCTTCTTCGACGTTTCCGTTGAAAAATAAGGCGTTCGCTAATGCCAGACGATTGTCGGCGGTATTCGGCGAAAGTTCGACGGCTTTTTGACAAACTTTGACGGCTTCCGCAAAGTTTTCCTGATAAGTCAGCAGATTGCAAAGCGCGCCGTTGCTGACGGGCGAAAGCGGGTCGTATTCCTGCGCAAAACGCATCTCGCTCACGGCTTTGTCGGTTTTTCCCAGACGCAGTAAAACCCACGCATAACGAACGTGAACCGTCGAATTATACGGTTCGCGCTCGACGGCGTTTTCGAGATAATCTTCCGCCGCGGCGAGGTCGTTTTCGTAAAGATGAACGCTCGCCAGGGCGAGATAGGCGGCGGCAACCGAATTGTCCAGCGTCAATGCTTTCGCGGCATTGATCGAAACTTCCTTGTAGAGTTCGTCGCGATTGGAAAGCGAATAATAACCGATCAGATTAAGCGTGTCTGCCAGCATCGCGTAAGCTTCGGCAAATTGCGGGTCGAGTTCGATTGCTTTTTCAAAATATGTTCGCGCCTTTTGCAGATTTTCCTGTGTCCGCGTATTCCAAAAATAAACACCCATTTGATACGCTTCAAAAGCTCCGGGATCGTTTGTCGGGCGTTCGGTAAGAATTTTCTTTTGCTCGGGCGTAAGTTTTAACGTGAGCGACTGTGCGATCTTGTTCGAGATCGAATCCTGAAGCGAAAAAATATCGGATTCCCTTTCATCGATGGTTTCCGCCCACAGCGGTTTTCCTTCGGCAACATTTATAAGCCGTACCGTTACCCGAAAGCGTTCGCCGTCGCGCTGAATCGTTCCTTCCAAAACGGTATCCACGCCCAGATCGCGCCCGGCGGCGACCGCGCTCGAAGCGGGTTTGTCGCTAAAACGAAAGACCGCGCTCGTCGGGCGGACGGGAATTTTTTGCAGTTTGCTCAGGCGCGTGATTATCGCATCAGCCATTCCAAACCCGATCTTTTCCTCGCTGTTTCGTTCGCCGACCGTTTGAAACGGCAAAACGGCAATCGAACTGACCGGAGCCGAACTGCTGTTTTCGGGATTTTGTTTTTGAAAATAAAGGACGAGAGCGATCGAACTCAAAATAAGAATGACCGCCAGGAGCGCAGTTGAAAGGAAACGAAGGTGATTTTGCCCGTCAGATTTGAGGATACTTGATTTTTGATTTTCCGAAACGGTTTCGGCAACCTGAAGATTTTCGCGGTCGACTATTTTACTGACCTCACCGACAAATTTATAACCGCGTCGATAGACGGTTTCGATCATCGGTTTTCCGTCTTCCATTAAACCGAGAGTTTTACGCAGGGTCGAGATGTTTTGCGCGAGTGTTTCTTCACCGACGAAAGTGTTTGCCCAAACTTCGTTCAGCAGATATTCCTTTTCAACCATTTTGCCCTTATTTTCGAGCAGAACGACCAAAGTATCGAAGGCTTTCGGGGTGAGGTGGATAATTTCCCCGCCCTTTTTCAAAACGCCTTCGTCGATCTCCAATTGAAAGCCGTTAAAGCGATAAATGCAATTAGTTTTTTCCTTCATAGCGGAAGATATTCAACGGGTTTTCAGCCCGTTTGCAGAAAATATAAACGATGCACTTTTGTAGAAGAGCTACAAATTTTATTGTTGAGATGCGCGAGATTATTAAATATTTGCCCTGACGGAAAACGTTTGTCAGGAGTCGTTTTTAATGTCGGTTTTTGAACGGGATTTGGTAAAGTGCCAATGCTTGAAACATTGCCGGTTTTGAGAACAAAATCCCGAAATTACCCTCTGTTTTCGACTAAAATCACTTCCTGAATCAGGCTACCGCTTTCATAGACGATAAAATCTTCGGCGGCGGTCAAACCGAATCGAAAGATCGTATCGGTTTTCGATTCGATAACCTTAACCGCCGAATCGGAAGCGAGCGGCTGACGGTAAACGGTTGAAATTCCGTCCTGATTCTTGAGAAAGAAAATACTTTGACCGTCCCGCGACCAGAATATTTTTGAAGTGATGCCCAACGCTCTCACGTTAAATTGTTTGACGGGCGCGCCGTTTTCAATTGAAATTACCGTCAATTTCATCCCGAAATCACTTTCCGCATCGGCGTAAAAACAGGCGATCAGTTTCCCGTCGGGCGAAATTCCGGGATTAAGTGCGGCTTTTCCGTTTAGCTGAACCGATTCGCCGCCTTCGAGCGAAACTTTCCAGAGAGTCGGCGCGGCATTGTCGCCGATTCTTTGCGAGTAATAAGCAAATTTCCCGTCAGTGGCAACGCCGGGGAAAATATTGGAAGCCGATTCGGTCAATTTTCTAACGTCCGTTCCGTCGGCGTTCATCCGCCAGAGATTTGTCGCGCCGCTTCTGTTGGAAAGAAAAATTATCAATTTCCCATCAGGCGAAACCTCCGGCGAATAATCGGCTTGCGGGTCGCCGGTCAATGGTCGCGCACCGCTCCCGTCCTGATTCATCACCCAAATATCGGAATTGCCGTTTTTCGTCGAATCAAAGAGAATTTTTTTATCCGGCATCAGCGCGATATTTTGCGGAACCAGGCTGATCTCTGAAAAATTTTGCTTTATTCTTTGCGGCGTATCGTCAGCAGATTTCAAATTGTGAATCCAGTAACTCGTACTGCGGGCGGCTCTGATCGTGATAAAAGAATTGGAATCGGAAGTCAGGCTCATTCCTCTCAACCCTTCGATCCCGTTGGTAACGAGCCGCGTCTTGCCGTCGGGAAACGAAGCAATCCAGATTTGGTCGGTCAGATTTTGCGAATTTGAGAAAAAAGCCGGGTAAATGATGCCGCTTCCGTCATTGAACCAGGCGGTCTTTCCGATCCATTGTAGATTTTCTGAAACCAAAGATTTTGTTTCCCCGTTTTCTGTGTCAATCGTCAACAATTCCATCTGGGAACCGTAACCGCCGCCGCTGTTTGCACCGCAGGAAAGAGTTTTTCCATCTGGCGACCAAGCCGGACCGGAAACGGAAAAGCCTTTTTTCATCGAACGAATTGCCAGTTTTCGTTCGGGTCTGCCGTCAAAACCCGCGATGATAATTGCCGATTCGTTTTTTTCCGGGTTATTTCGTAAAAACGCGAATTCCCGATTGTCAGGTGAAATAGTGATCGGGCTGTCGATGTCGTTAAGCAATTGTTCGGGCACGCCGCCAAACAGCGGTATTTTATAAAGCGTGCCCATCCAGGTTCCATCCGGTCGCCGCTCTTTCGGATAAATCGTGTAATAAATGCTCTGGCTGTCGGGTGAAAAAGTTAAGCCGATAAATTCCATCGAAGTCGGCGGAATGACCTCGACCGCCGTTTCATTGCTTATCTGCCGCACTTGCAAACTCCAATCGCCGCCGTTGCGCCGATTTACCGAGGCGAGATATTTTCCGTCCGGCGAAATTGCACCGCGAAAAATGATTTCGCCCGAAGTCAATTTGGTAAAACGCGTTTCCCTGAATTTGGAATCGGCAAAGCGAGGATTTAACCGCAGGTAAAGAATTGTCAAAACGCCTAATGCCGTAAAAGTCAGCAAAATTAAAGCAGTAAGTTTATTTTTTTCATTAAATAATGGGTTCGGCTTGGAAAATCCCGGAATGATCGAATTTGTGGCAGACTTTCCGACGGAATCGTTTTTCCCGTTGGACGGGATTTGTAAATTATCGGCACCGTTCATTTGCGGAACCGCCGTCAAAACTGCGCGTCCGTTTCTCTCGATAAACACCTGCTCGGCATCGACAATTTCCCTGACTTCGGCAACAAATCGATAACCGCGCCGCGGAATGGTTTCGATAAACGGTTTTTCCGTCGAAGCACCGAGAATTTTTCGTAGAGTCGAAATGTTTTGTGCAAGTGTCGCTTCTTCGACGAAGGTATCCGTCCAAACTTCATTTAAGAGTGTATTTTTTTCAACGACCGCGCCGCGATTTTTCACCAGAACGAGCAATGTATCAAAAGCTTTCGGAGTCAGCGAAACCAGCATACTGCCGCGCCATAAACATTTTTGCGGAACGTTCAGGCTGAAATCTTCAAACTGGTATAAATTTATCGCTTGCTTATCCACACCGCTTTCAAAATTCCCTCTCCCGATAAACTTTGCTTTTGAGGAAGTTTTACAATTCCAAAAGCGTAAACGCCGCATCAGCAAAATGATCTTTTCGGTTTGCACTAACATACGTTTTCAAACGGAATTTGTTTCTCCGAAAAACCCCTGGTTTTCCAGTCCTGATTCTTCTTAAAAAGACTTCAAAGAAAATTTTTAGAAAAATTTCAAGGTTCTTTTATGACTTTCGGATTCGCCTGTCCGTAAGATTTGAACACTCGCAAAGGAAAGGCTTTTGCGGGATCGAAAGAGAACGAAAATTCTCTTAAAAATAAGGAGAAAACAAACAATGAGAAAATTAACATTACAGCTTTTATCTTTGATCGGATTAGTCAGCGTGCTGGCGGTGAACATTCACGCAACGACGCAGACCATCGGCAATAATCATTACTTCTCCAATTGGGGACTCGATAGAATTGACCAGAGATTTCTGCCTTTCAGCAGAACTTTTACATACAACAATACGGGAGCCGGCGTGAATGTCTATATTTTGGACAACGGCGTGAATGTCTTTCACAACGAATTCGGCGGACGCGCCCAGCTTGCCTACGATGCGACCTTTGACGGCGGATTCTGGAGTGCCTGCGACGACCACGGAACGCACGTGACGGGCATTATCGGCGGCGCAACTTACGGCGTGGCGAAACAGGCTAATCTTTTCGCGGTCAAGGTTGCGACTTGCCAGCAAAACCCGCAGGGCGGTTTGCAGCCCGTTATTAACGACGATGCACTGATTCGCGGACTTGATTGGGTTTTGCTTAATCACGTCAAACCGGCGGTCGTGAATCTGAGTTTCGCGAGAAATTTAAGATGCGGCAACGATTGCGTGCTGGTGACAAACGCGACAGTTCAGATCGAGGAACGCATCAAAGCACTGGTTAATCTCGGAGTTACGGTCGTTGCCGGGGCGGGCAATATCGCGCAGGATGCAAAATTTCACTCTCCGGCACGGATTCCGCAGGTGATAACCGTCAGCGGTTCGGATTGGATGGACAAACGCGACGTGAACGCCGCCTATGGAAATCTGGTCGATATTTACGCGCCCGGAGTTTTCATTTTGTCAGCCAGCAACGCAAGTCCCGGCGCGACTGCCATAAAAACCGGAACGTCGATGTCGACCGCGTTCGTGACGGGAGTTGTCGCGCAATATTTGCAAAGCAATCCGCTGGCGACACCCGCGCAAGTCGATCAATTTATTAAACAGACGGCAACCTACGGAGTAATTCCCGACCCGTATGACGGTTCAAACAAGAATTTGTTATTCACCGCTCAATAATGCGTGGGCTGATGGCTGAATTCAAAACGGTTACTGCTGAAATTCCAGCAGTGACCGTTTTTTCACCCTAAGCTTCCGGGTTATTTTGAAAGGCGCGCGTTAATATTTTCAAGACCGTATAACTTTCGCTCCAAGCCGCAACGACATAAATAGTTACAAAACTCGGGCTGGAGAATTCGGGAATCTCGAATTCTGGCTTTAGCTTGCCGTTTTCATCCGTTTCCCAATCCCATACTTTATTTTCCGCTAAAATATTAGAAGTTAATATCAGAACTTTGGCGGTAGATTTATCGGGCGGCAGTCCGTGCTCGAATTTAAGAGTTCTGTCATTCAGAGATAATTCCAAACCCAGTTGCGCCGGCGAATCTCTGATAATTCCGCAATTCGGACATTTCGCCAGTTTTCTGCGGAAAGTCCTGAAAAACTTAATATTTATATTTGTAACGTTGAGCGGCTGATGACAAATCCAGCATTTTTCAGCAACTTTGCCGGTCGAATATTTATCTCCGAGCGGCATCCAGGACGGATGAAATTCGCCGTGTTGGTTCACTAAATAATTCAAAACTGATTCCTGCATTTCACGGCGGCGCAGTTCCGTTTCCGCTTTTGCCGATCTTTTTTGCACGGATTCGTTAAAAGCGGCGATCTTGGTCAATGCGTTTTTTACCAACGAAAGCGTGTGCTCATTATGAACGCGGTTGACGAGATATGACATACACACGTCGAAAAATTCGGCTCGTGACGGCGCGAGATCGGACAGGATGTTGATAAGGTCTGTCTTTTTGTTCCCTTTACGTTGAGCTATCATTTTATGAAATATCGTCCAGTCGAGATGAGCCGTCGGCAGTTTTAGTCGCGGATCACCGATCAGACATAGGCGGTATCTTCCGAATTTTTTTGCTTCAGGAGATTTATTGAAACGTGCAAGAGCTTCTCCGATTGGCATTCCTTCCGAAATGTCCTGTGAAAGAGTTTCGTTTTGATCGGCGTTAGTGATCGCAATTTCCCAGGTCGTGATTATCGCGCCAAGTCCGTTGCTGTCGGCAAATCTCTGCGCCAGCGACCATTGCGTATCAACGATCCCGCTCTGGAAACGCAGTCCGTAACAGATGCTCATAATAAGAATCCGCGCGGAAATGTCCTCGGGTAGCAGTAATTTGTCTGAACTCAGAAACTCCGGCACGGGCATTTGTTGTCGATGACAAAACCGGGTCGATTGACACACCAGATCGGCAGAAATTCCGGATTTTATTTTGGTATTGGTGATCGGACAGAGCGTCAGATTTTTTCCCAGATACGCGTCAAAACCGTCAGAATGCGTCGAAACTACGAGCAATCCCGAACCGCGTCCGAGAGCCGACCGAACGTCGCCTACAGGAGCCGCCCCGCCGAAAAATTCATAACTTGCGAATTTTTTATAATTGAAATCCAGCGACGGATGAAATTCGATGCGAATGGAATCAAGACTGCCGCTCAGATGGGCGGCGGCTGAACGGAGGAGAACCTGTTTGCGCAAATCTTCCTGATTGTCTGAAAAAATCAAACCCGGCACCGATTTGATACCCGCCCTCCGTTTATACAAAAATTCGAGTAATTCACCGTTTATCGATTGCGTTTTGGTGACGAGAACCGCCGGAATTTCGCCGCCGATCACTTCATCCGCACTTTCCGCCAAACGAAATCTTCGTTTTGTGAGATGCGCATACAAAAGTCCGGCTTCCCTCACTTCGCTTCCGAGTCCGACGACTTCTTCCCTTCCCGAATCTGCTTTTCCGGGCTTTCCGGTGACGATTTTAATTTCGGAATTGAAAACTTTCGCAAGTTTTTGCAGACCTTCCATTTCAAGGCGGTTTTTCACCGACCAGACCGCTTTCCCGTTCAAGGTTAAAAAGTCATCGCCGGTTGAGGTATCAACCAACAGAGTATTAATTTCTCCGAACATATATTTTAGTAAAGTTTTTTAGAAAAAAAATAATGAATAAAGGCAAGTTTTATTTACTTTTTCGCCTTATCAGTTTCTATCAAAAGACCGTTTTCCCGACGCGCTTTGCAAAACCTTTCGGTCGCAAATTCCAATTACCTGCAATTACGAATTTTTAATGTTCGATTTCGTCTTTCAGGCTGTCAAAGCAAACGATCCGGCAAAATCCGATCGTTCGATAAATTAAGTTACGAGCGTTTCAATTCAAAATAAACATTAAACGGGAAGAGAAAAACTCCAAAGGGGGACGGTTATAATCCGATAAATCGAATATAGCCAAAAACCTTATAAAATGTCTAGGAAAGTTTTATTTCATTATTCACGCAATACAGAAAAAATGAAATGCTCGGATCATAGTTCATTTTTTTTACTCCGATGACACTCGGCGCAAAAATTTAGTTGCACAAAACTAATTTATCCGAGTATAATCCTTAGTCAATAAAATCAAATTCAACTTGAAAGATTTTGTTACCTAAATTGAACAATCAACCGATAATTGGCTTTTTCTGGGGGTATAATGTTATGCAAAGCGTATTAGACGATCAGTTAGTTTCTGCGAATTCCATCAGAACAATAACGTTAACGACCGAGGAACAACGTGAGTTAACCAAATTAACATCATCGATTTCAGGTGATCCTTATTCGGATTTTGAATCCTTTTATCAGAACATTCTTAAACTTCAGGCTAAAATTCCCCAAAGAATTCGTCGTGAGATCGAGCATATCAAAAACCTGAAACGAGGCGGTGCCGTCATCATAAAAAGACTGCCGCTCGGAAACGATCTGCCGCCGACCCCCGATCAACCATTCGCCAAAATAACACTGCACGATCTACGTTCTGAGATTTATCTGGTGCTTTTGGCAACTCTTATCGCCGAGCCGTTCAGCTTTCGCGAGTGGGATGCCGGACATCTGGTTCACAATAAATACCCGATCAAATCGCATCGTGAAGTCCAGTTCGGTTCAAATGCGGTCGAGTTTCTCGTGCATACCGAAACGCCTTTCCGCGAATTTTCGCCCGATTATATCGCCTTGCTTTGTTTGCGCGGCGACCCGACCGGCAGGGCTAACACGAAGGTGTGCGACATTGAAAAGATAATCAGCGAGTTATCGGATGACGAGCGCGAAATATTGAAAAAACCCTATTTCGCCTTTGAAACTGATAACCCGGCAGTTCAGATCAACGGCAAATCATACACGTTGCCGATGCCGATCATCACGAGCCGCAACGGTGAAGATGTTTTTGAATACGTTCACGATCTGGTTGCCATTTCCGAAGAATCTCAGGAAGTGCTCGATAAATTGAAGGGAAAAGTGGCTTCATCCATTACCAGCGTCTTTCTTGAAGGAGGCGACCTCATCATTATTGACAATTCCCATATGGTTCACGGCAGGAGTGCCTATGAACCGAACTATGACGGCACCGATCGCTGGCTGCAAAGATTATTGCTGACCTCGCGGCTCTATCGCAATAAGACAAACGAAAATCGCCTCATTTCGGATAAACGTCTGGAAAATTATACGACGGCATATCAAAACGTCCTCCAGGGATTAAGTTGACAAAGTAATAACGTTTTTTGTTTATAATTCTTCCATTAAACATAAAGTCAATTCGCAACTAGTGTTTCGGAAGTAATTAATTTAAAGGCGCAAGTAGAGAATAGATGTCTGAAAGTTTGCCGAAGAACGATGATCCGTAAACCGGATTCTTGCTCGTTCGGTGTTTCGGGCAATTTTCAGCAATGAAAATTGTCGAACAATCTGCTTGTTTTCTGTTTTGAAAAATCATTAAAGAATATTGGTTCAATTGATTTGATCTCATTAAAAACACTATGAATAATTTGTTTGTTGTAGATGCTGATGGTCACATAATGGAGCCGGCTACAATGTGGTCCGACTACGTAGACCCCGTGTATAAAGAGAATTCTTTGAGGATTGTCAGGGATGAAAAGGACGGCGACAAACTTTTTATCAAGGGCAAACCTTCGCAAAGAATCCGGCGGCTCGGCGGCATTCCTTTTCCTAAGGAAAACGAATCCGTCAACTGGGATATTCTCAACGATCTGGATTATTACGAATCGTATCGTGATTCCTGTCATCCAGCCGCTTACGACCCGACCGCCAGACTGCAATGGATGGACGACAGAGAATTGGATATTTCGATTTTGTTTCCCTCGCTCGGACTGATCTGGACGCGGGAAGTCGATTTTGACCCGAATTATATCCGCGCTCATATGATGGCTTACAACCGCTGGATAATGGAGTTTTCAAAAGCGGACGCAAAACGTCTGATCCCGGTCGCACAGACCTGTCTTTACGATCAGCAGGAAACCATCAGAGATTTGCAATGGCTGAAAAAAGAGGGCTTTGAAAACATTATGCTGCCTTTGCCCGCGCCTGATTCGATAACTTGTTTTCATTCCGATTTCGATGATTTCTGGGCGGCAGTTCAAGACCTCGGTTTAGTGGTTCATTTACATAAAGTCGCGATTCCGAACCAACTCAATATTCCTGCGGGAAAACCGTTGGGAATTGAAGGAAACGGTCGATTTTTTACGCACGTCAATGAAATTCTGGCGGCGCAAATGTGTCTTTCGAGTATGATGGACAATCGACTGCCGGACCGGTTCCCGAAGATCAAATACGCTTTTCTGGAATGTAACGCGGGTTGGGTTCCTGCCTGGCTTGACCGTTCGGACGAATCGTATGAAGTTTTACAGTCATCAAAAAACATTGAAATATTGAAAAACCCGCCAAGACATTATCTCGAAAACACGGATAGCTTCTTTTTCAGTTTAGGTTTGTCCGAAGATGTGGACAGACTGCATTCGATCAAAAACAATTTGCTGATTGCTACGGATTTTCCGCATCCCGGCGGTTCGGTCGCTCCCGTTCGTGACTGGAGCGCGCGGCTTGAAAATTTCGATGCAGCGGATAAAGCAAAAATAATGGGGCAAAATGCCGTTCGGATGTTAAACAGGATCAGTGTTGGTAAGGTTATAAACTGAATTTCTTTGACAGGAAATGAAAATTTTCCTGTCCGTCGAAAATCAAATTGTTCAATTGCCGGACAGTTTGAACAAACAATCGTAGAGGGGCTTGCATCTAGACAGATTCCCAACTCCTTTGCCACAAGCGTTTCAATTGTAAAGCAGGTAAATTGCCTTTACGGTCGAAACTTTCCCGAAATTTTTTAGTTGGCAACATAGTTAATCTTAAACTCAGTTTGAAAGGAGAAAATATATGCAGACACAAGAAAAACGCGGTATGGGTTTTAATATGCAACTCGCTAATACCGATAAAGTGCGTTTAGAAGAAGTTTTCCGGCTCGGCGTGCTTCGTGACGGCGTTCAGCTTACCACAACCGATATTAAATTTCCGATCTTCGGGCAGGTCATTCCCAGAATAGAAATTATTATCAGCGGACCCGATTTTCTCAAGAAAGTCACTGTTCGCATCAATCAGGAATCCGGCTTTATGTTTAATGGGGAAAGTCTTGAAGCCTGGATAAACGGACAGCACCACGAGGTTGCCTGCTCACAATTCATAGACCCCGAAAGAGCACCGACGGGAATGTATAACTTCGGCACACTGCGCGAAAACGGGATCAGAAGCTTTGTCTTCGATTACCATACCTACTGCGCTTATTCCTGTGATTTTTGTTTCAAGGAAAACGAATGGGAAGTCCTTTCCTTACAGGGCGGCGGCTCGACAAATTATAAGGCTAATTTCGAGCAATGTATGAACTACGTGCATAGTCACGAGGAGGATTTCAGAACCAAATACGATATTGTCTGGCTCTGCACCGGAAGCATCACCAATGAAAACACGGAACTTGAACGCCATTGCACGATCTCAAAAGCCCTCAGAGATGTCGGATATAACGAAGGAATCTACGTTTCGCAGGTCGTTCCGCCGAGCATCAGAAACGACCGCGAAAAACGCATCGATTTTCTGCATCAACTGAAAGATTCGGGAATTTCGAGATTTAACAGCGGGGTCGAGATCGTCAACAGCGATTATCGTAAACAATACATTCACGGCTTCAAAAGCACCTATACATTTGACGATTACGTGAATATATTCGAGGATGCGATCTCCGTTTTCGGACGGCAGGGAGTCGGCAGTTGTCTGCTTGCCGGAATCGAACCGTCAAACGAAACATTGTTCGGTCTGGACACGATCGCAGAGATCGGAGTCGTTCCTTCGCCGACCGTCCTGACTCCATTCGTCGTCAAGCAAAAGGATATACCTTTCGTTTATGATCTGGACGAATTGATCGATGTTCACGTCGGATTTAACGAAATCATCAGAAAATACGATCTTCCCGTCTTTTCAGGCGTATTCAGTTTGGCTTGATCGAAAAAGGCGGAGAGAACGGAGTCAAATTATGTTAAAGACAATATCTCTGACCGAAGAGGAACGCCGTCAGATCGTAAACGGTTTGAATGAGATCAGCGGCGATCCGTATGGAGATAGTTTCGCCGAATTTTATTTCAAAGCCAAATTAAATACGGAAAGTTTTCCCTTTCGCGTCAGGAAAGGACTCGAAAACTTTAAAGAAAATCCCGGTAGTTCAGGCGTGTTGCTGATTCGCGGTATGCCGATCGATATTTCATCGAAACCGACTCCGACGGTTTCTTATGCCGAAGTGTCGGATAAGGTTGTCGGTTATGAAAAATATCTGCTGACGAGTGCCTCGATGATCGGAGAACCGATAGGTTTCTCCGATTGGCATCGAGGAGCATACATCCAAAATCTGTATCCGATCCGCGAGTTGGAACAAGTTCAGTGCGCTTCCAATTCCGTGTATCTGGAAATGCACACCGAAACGGCTTTTCGTCCGAACACGCCGACGCATTTACTTCTTCTGTGTTTGAAAAAAGACCCGCACAGCCACGTGAAAACCGTTTTTTGCGATCTGGCAGGTATTATCGATTCGATGAATGATGCGGCGCGGAAAATACTGGCATCTCCTGTTTTCTGTTTTGAAATTCAGGGCGAAAAAGGAATCGATCACACGGTTCCAAAGCCGATAGAATCATATGAAAACGGCATCAGGCGGTTGCATTACGCGGAAGCCCTGACCGCCATCGATGAAGAGAGCAAGGAAATCCTAGCGGACTTGAAAAACAGAATCCTGCATAATTCGGTCGTTATCGAACTTGATAAAGGAGATTTGGTAGTTATCGACAACCGCCACGTAGTTCACGGACGCACCGCTTACTCACCGCGTTTTGACGGAAATGACCGATGGCTTCAAAGAGTGCTGATCGGTGCGCCGAGCCAACCCGACGCGCAACCTGAACTGTTAAATTGAAATCTTTGCGAAAATCTATGTTTCCGGTAAAGCTCGGTATTATCTCGACTGCCCGCATTAACGAACGGTGTATTCACCAGGTATTGCCGCACACTGAAAATGTCGAACTTCTTGCCGTGGCATCTCGAAAAGAAACGGTCGCGCAGGAATATTGTCATTTTCACAGAATCCCGAAAGCATACGGAAAATACGAGGAAATGCTTGCCGACCCAGAATTGGATGCCGTATATATTTCAGTTCCTAACGCCCTACACGGTAAATTGACGCGGCAGGCACTGGAATACGGAAAGCACGTTCTCTGTGAGAAACCGTTCAGTTCAAATCCGTCTGAAACGATTGAGATAAAAAAAGCGGCAAAAGAACGTAATTTATATGTTGCCGAGGCGATGCACTACCGCTATCATCCTTCGATTCGCGAAGCGGTCGCAAATATTCAGGCGGGCATTATCGGCGAGCTTACCGGTATAAATATTAAATTTGTCTGGGATTTAAGAAATTTGGCTGATATAAGACTCGATCCGTCACTCGACGGCGGCGCGCTGATGGATGTCGGCTGTTACTGCATCGACTTTTTCCGATGGCTTTCCGGCAATGATGAATGGACGGTTCTCGAAACGTCTGCCGAATATGCGGAATCAGGAGTTGACACATCGATCGATTGCAAATTGGTAAGTTCGGATAATATCGAAACGGAATTTTATTGCAGTTTAAGTGCGGAGAATTTCGCCTGTAGTGCCGAAATCAGGGGAACAGAAGGAACGATTCTGCTTCGCTATCCTTTTTTGCCCGTTGTTTCGGATTCGCAGGTTCCCGGAGTTCTTTTTTCCGGTGAAATCAACGGACAGGCGTGGAACTTGGATGTTCCTCTAAAGACTTCTTATCATTATCAGTTATCAAACTTCATCAGGCGGATTCAAAACGGCAGTATCACGCCGCAATCCATAGATTCCGATTATTATGAAAATGCTGTTATGTTAAATAGAATAAAGTTAAAATTGAAAGAAACCCGGTTTCAACCCGGACAATATACCGAAGGAGGTAAACGTGAAGGCAAATCTCAGTCAAATGGGGGTTGACCCTAATTACTGGTATCCGATTCTGCGTGAAAACGAGTTGGCGAAAGGAAAATCCCTGCCGGCGGTTTTCTGGAAAAAGCAGATACTCATTTTCAGAGATCAATCAGGCGAGGTTCACGCGCTTGAAAACAGTTGCGCTCACCGAAAGGTCGCATTGCACACGGGCGAGATCAGAGATTGCAAGGTCGTTTGTCCGTATCACGGCTGGGAATTTGAAACCGATGGGAAATTAGCCAAAATTCCTTACTGGACTTCCGATAAAAAACTGCCTAATGTCAGACTGCAGAGTTATCCGGTGCGTTGCCGAAACGGTTTAGTTTGGATATTTCCCGGAGATGCGGAGCTTGCCGACACCGTTCCTGTTCCCGATACTTCTTCACTCGAAAATAAGGAATGGTTTTCTTTCTGCTTGGATAATGATTTTTATAATAACTATTCGATCGGCATAATCAACGGGATGGATTATTACCATTTTCATCTTCACCGAAAATTTCAGCCGTGGTCGGATATTAAACTCCTTAATCTTCAAGCCTCGGAAAATTCGGTTCTGGGCGAATATGAGATCATCAGCACGCAAGGCAGAGCCGCGCGTCTTTTTAAAAGCATTCTCGGCGAAGGCGGAAACGAAAAAGTCGTCGAATCGCTGAGGGTTCATTATCTTTATCCGCACCACCTGGCGGAAGTCGGCGAAAAAATCAAGGTTTGGGTATATTTTTTACCCGTTAACGAGAAACACGTCAAAGCCTTCATTACGATGTATATCAAATCGAGCGGAGTGAATCGTTTTTTCCGAAAACCTTTCCAGACGCTCTTTTCGCCGTTGATTCTGAAAAAAATTCAGGTTCAGGACGCGTGGATCGGGTTGCAGGAACAGGAAGCGTGGGAGCTTTACCCGAATGAGCCGAGATGCGAAACCAATCCGATTTCGATTGCGGTTCAAAAACTTCTCGTCCAAAAGTGGACGAACCATTTGGAGAAGGAATCATAAACCCGAAATTACGGCAGACAGAAATATTCTCGAACCGTAAAATTTTCCTATGCACCCAGAAAGGATAAAACCTCCGCGTCTTTCTCCCGGCGATAAGATCGGGGTCGTCTGCCCGGGATGGTCGGCTAATGTGATTGCACCGCAGCTATGGCAATATGCCGTCGATAAGTTAAAAAATAAGGGTTTTGAAGTAGTTGAGGGACAATATGTTCACACCGTTTACGGGCATACGACCGGGACGGTTCGCCAGAGAAGCGATGAACTGAATCGAATGTTTAATGATCCGGACATAAAAGCTATTATGGCTGGCATCGGTGGATATAGTTCGCATCAGCTGCTTCCCTATCTGGATTACGAGGCGATTCGCCGCAATCCTAAAATCCTGATGGGGTTTAGCGATATTACGAGCCTGAGTCTTGCTATCTATGCGAAAACCGGGCTGGTTACGTTTAACGGACCGGTTTTTTCGACGTTTTGCCAAACGGAACTGCCCGAATATACCGAAAAATGTTTCGATGCCCTGCTCATTGCAGGTCAAGACCGGCTAACTCTTGGAGCGTCGGAAAGTTGGGCGGAGGATTTATGGTTTCAGAAAGAAAATTTCGGTCCCAGAGAGTGGAAAAAGAATGATGGATGGATTATCCATAAACCCGGAAATGTCAAAGGAATTTCGATTGGCGGCGAAATATCTACCGTTTTGCTTTTAGCCGGAACGGAATATCTGCCGCAATTTGATGATTCCCTTCTTTTTCTCGAAGGAAGCGGCGGTTATTCCGTCGGCGAAATAGATCGTTGCTTTACACATTTGCGGCACTTGGGAGTTTATGAAAACATCAGAGGTCTTGTGATCGGACGCTTTCCGTCTACGATCGAATTTACCGAAGATGACTCGCTTGAAATGATTCTTGAGGAAGCGACAAAGGGATACGACTTCCCTATTGTTTCGGGGGTTGATTTTTCGCACACTGACCCGATAATGACAATTCCGATGGGGATTCTTTGCGAACTTGATACCACTAAACGAAATATTATATATTTGGAGCCGGCAGTTTCACATATAGCTTGATTCTTTGCCGTATATCCCCTGTCGGTCTTTTGATGTTCCCGTTTTGAAAAGTTTGTCATACATACTTCGCTCTCAGACCGAAGAAATTTTCCTTTAATTACGCTGAGATACGATTTTACTGACGAAAAATTTACCGTTTTCTCTCGTTGATTCAGAAATTTTATGCAGAGAAGACGGCTGGACTGTTTTCTCGAAAACGTTCTCTTTCACGATCAACGGAGATTAAGAGAAAAATCTATGATTCGCACACACAAGATCAGCCAGATTTCGGTCGATACGGTTAATTCCGACGTTACGCTCGGCGGTTGGGTAAATGTCATCAGGCATTTAGGAAAGTTGTCTTTTGTGGAACTTAGAGATGCTTCGGGTGTCATTCAGCTTTCCTTTATCTCCGAAGTAACCGGAAACGAAGCAATGAATCTGGTTTCCGAATTAAACCCGGAAGCCGTCATAATTGTTAACGGTATCGTGCGTCTGCGACCAACGCCGAAAAACAGGAATCAAACCGAATCGGCATTGGAAATCGAGGTGAGCACGCTCGAAATTGTAAATAATTCCGAAAGTTTGCCCTTTGAGGTTGTAACCGATTCGCCTGTTCAGGAAAGTCTTAAAATAAAGCATCGTTGGTTATATCTGCGTCGGGCGCGAATGCAGAGAAACATCGAACTCCGCAGTCGTGCTTTTCAAGCTATCCGCCAATGGTTTGTCAGCCGCGAATTTCTCGAAATCGAAACTCCCATTTTGTTCAAGGAAACCTTCGGCGGGGCGCGAGAATTTATCGTCCCGACCAGAAATCATCCCGGAAAATTTTATGTTCTGCGTCAATCGCCTCAACAATTAAAACAGATTCTGATGGTTGGCGGATTTGAAAGATATTTTCAAATTTGCAAGCTGTTTCACGATTCGTATCCCAGATCACGGCGGCAGATGGAATTTACGGCTCTCGATATTGAGGTTGCCTTTGCGACCGAAGCGGACATTATGAATCTGGTCGAGAAAATGTTCAAAGACATAGTAACGACGGTCGAACCCGAATTTTCAGTTAATCAATCCAATCCTGTCATAACGTATCACGAAAGTTTAACCAGATTTGGAACTACCGCTCCTGATTTGCGGTTTGCGATCGAGCTTTCGGAAATCAATATCGACAAGCTTTCTCTACCGGGATTTTTTGAAATAGAAAGCGATCCTAACGTTTATTTGATTAGAATCCCGAAACGGGTCGCAGAAACTTGTAAAGACCTTGCCTTAAAATCTCTGTTAAATGGAGATTTTAAGGAAATCGCTCGATTCTCAACGGATTCCGCATCGAACGAATACAAATCGGCAGATTCCTTTTTCAATCTTTTCGATTCTGAATGGCGTTGCTATTTAACTGAAATTCAGGAAAGAGACCTCGTTCTGATGGTCACTGGCAAACGTGACATAATAAATAAAGCCGTTGCCGCCAGTCGTAAGGAAGTTGCCAAAAATATAGATTTGAAACAATGGAAACACGACTGGATGTTTCTTTGGATAATTGACCAACCGCTTTTTAAGCAGGACGTTGCAAGTGGAAAATGGAAATCAAGACATCAATCTTTCACTGCGCCAAAATCGGTCGAAGAAGTTTTTGAAACGGAGCCGGACTTTGAGCGGATTTTAGGTCGTGAATATGCTTTGGTGTGTAATGGACAGGAAATGGGCGGCGGCTCGGTGCGTATTCACAACGCAGATTTACAAAAGCAAATGTTTCGTTTGGAAGGTTTGAACGATTCCGAGATCGAATATTATTTTGGGCAATTACTTCACGCCTTAAGGTCGGGTGCTCCGCCCCACGCAGGAGCAACGTTTAGTTTGGACGCGTTGGTTCGGATGTTGGCGGGAGAATCGAATATCAGTGAAATAATCGCATTTCCTAAACTTGGTAACGGAATCGATCCGCTTACCGGTGCGCCAACTTCGATCAATCAAAGAACTCTCGACGCGTTTCATATCGAAAATTCTGCCGAAGATCATAATCTGTAAGTTCTGAAAATACTTTAAGATGATCTTCTTTATATTAATGGTTAAATAAAAGGTTAAAGAGGTTAAGGAACCAAAAATTCTTCAAGTCTATATTTTACTGTAAGTTGTAAATTGCCTGCCGAAGTCAGAACTACCTTTTTTGTTTTGATGGATTTATCGGATTCCGCTAATTCAAACTTAATTCCGTTTTTTTTGTTTTGCCGTGTCATAAGACACGATTATAGTTTGCTTTTTTGCTTATTCAAGGTTGGATCAGTGGTCTTTTGTTCATTGATTCAGTAATCTCAACCAAATCTCCCAATTTAAATAGAGGTGCGTCTGATAACCTTTCTAAATTCATTAAGTCTTTTCTCATTCAGTCAATTAAATTATTTGTAGAAAAAACTGATATTTTCTAGCTTATATTATGGCTGAACGTGAAACCTTTAAGGCAGGAAATGTTTCTTACATTGCGTATAAGCTGGCTGAATCTTCGATATTTGCGTGAGATGGTCCAATTATATTTTCATCAGAATGTCCGAGTTGAGATTTAAGAAATTCTTCCGCATCGGATGAATTAAGCGGCTTGGAAAACAGATAACCTTGCGCGTAATCGCAGGAAAGCGCAGACAGCAGGTCTTTATGCAGTTTTGTTTCGACACCTTCGGCGACCACCCGTTTTTCCAGTTTACCAGCCAGTGCGAGTATCGTTTCGACAATACTACGGCTGTCCTTATCAAGTGCCATACGGCTCACAAAAGAGCGGTCGATTTTTAGAATGTCGAAAGGAAAACGGTGCAGGTAGCTCAGGCTTGAATATCCCGTCCCGAAATCATCGATGGAAAGCTGAACGCCGATCGACTTTAAATTTTTAAGAGTTTCGATTGCCGACACTGCATTATCCATAACGACACTTTCCGTAACCTCTATCCTGATACACTCCGGCTCAATTTGAGCCTCACTGATGATTTTACTGATCTCGTCGACTAAATCCTTTTGAGCAAACTGTCTTGCGGAAAGGTTTATGCTCATCGTCAGAGGTTTTTCGTGCGGAAATTTTTGTTGCCATTGATACAGTTGATTGCAGGATTTTCTGAAAATCTGCATTCCTAAAGAAACGATCAATCCGGTTTCTTCGGCAAGCGGGATAAAATCGGTCGGTGAGATGAGCCGACAGTCGGGGCGTTCCCACCGGGCGAGGGCTTCAAAGCCGCTCACAATCTCCGAAGGAAGCGAAACGATAGGCTGAAAATGAGGAACTATTTCTCCCTTTTCGATTGCCTGCCGCAATTCGGTTTCCAATCTTAATAACTCGACGGCGCGGGTGTGCATTCCGACATCGAAGATTTCATGGCGGGCTTTACCGTTGGTTTTGGCGCGATACATTGCAGTGTCCGCATCGCGCAGAACGTCTTCAGGGTTGTTGTAGCCTAAGGTCGAAAAGGAAATTCCGATGCTTGCGCTCGTGAAAAATTCCTGTCCGTCCAGATCGAACGGCTGGCGGAGATGTTCCTGAATCCGCACGGCAATCTCGACCGCCGTATGTTCATTTTGTATTCCGTCGAGTAAAACGGCGAATTCATCGCCGCCCAGACGGGCAACGGTATCAGCGTCACGCACGCAAAGTTTTAGTCTTTTCGATAATTCTATTAAAAGATTATCGCCCATTTCGTGTCCCATCGAATCGTTAACCACTTTGAAACGGTCAAGGTCGATAAACAGCACGGCAAATTTGTAATCGGTCGATCTTTTCGCACGCTCGACCGAAATGCTCATCCGGTCGGAGATAAGCGTGCGATTCGGCAAACCGGTCAGCGAATCGTGGAAAGCCGCGTAGCGAATTTGCTCCTCGGCGAATTTACGGTCGGAAATATTCTGTATCTGAAAAACCAGATGCCGCGCCGCGCCGGTTTCCGCGCGAACGACTGAAGCACTCGAAAGACACCAGATTATTTCACCATCCTTTTTGTAAAAGCGGGTTTCCATCTGAAAGGAATTTATCAGATTGTCGAGCAATTCCTGAATTTTTACGAGCGTTTCGCCAAGGTCTTCGGAATGTATGATCGACCTGAAATTCTTTGATTTGAGTTCTTCCTTTTTGTAACCCAGAAGCAGACAAAGCGATTCGTTCACTTCACTCCATTGACCGTTTGGAGTTACCAACGCCATCCCGACCGCGTGGTCGAATGCCGTGCGGAAATGCTCTTCGCTTTCCTTTAAAGCATTACTGATTCTTGCTTGTTCGGCAATGTGTTTATTTAATTCCTCGACGTGCAATTGCGCTTGCTCGGCTTGTTGTGAAATGGATTCGACATTTTTGAGATAAGTGCAGTATGTAAAATATATGACGGCAATGATCGGGACAATGGCGATAAACGCATATAATCCGAGCGAAATGCTCATTTTAGCAATTATTCCGGCGGCTGAAGCTCCCGCAAAATATGTGATCGATGTCCATAAGAAGTTTTCACGCCACATTTTCCAAATCGGTTTATTGGCGCGCAGAGCGACACCGATAGCGACCAGTCCTGAATTGACGACATACTGCACCGAACCCATCAAAGTCAGCACCATCAGGTATTTTGAGCTGAATTTTTCAAACGCCAGTTTCTCGACGGGTCCGAAAAAAAACTGTAATATCCAGACCGTCGAGAAGGTCGAAAGCAGAAAAACAGCCGTATTGAAAGCAATATAGAGATTTCTTTTGGTCGCGCGCCGGGAAGAAATCAACGCGTCGGCTCCGGCAAGCAAAATTGCCGCCTCGCCTCCGAAAAGAAGCATCGACAGCAATATGAAAGTGTCGGAAACCGAGATTCGACCTTTAGAGCGCGGAATCTGGACGATGATTCTCGAACCGAAAATGAGAGTGCATACGGTAAGAATCAGATATTCAACGGTAAAACTCTGCGCGGAAAAATTTGCGATCGCAAATACGCCGCACACCGCGCCGAGGACGATTATTATCCAGATAAAAGCATGGGAGAAATTTTCTTTCGTTTCTGAGTGCATTTTGAGAAAACTTTAAGAAACAATTTCAAGAGACTAGTTCGCTGGCTGAGATAAACAAAGCAACCAAGATGCCAGTAAAATGAAATGAAATGTCTTTCCAAACTAACCTCTTTGTAAGCAACTACATAAAATTCGCTTCGGAAAATTATCAATTAATTAAACAAAATAAATTGACAATATTTGTCATAAATCAGGCAAACCTAAAGTCAAACCATCACATAAATCGTCACCTTTTGCGGTTGGCTAATAAGCTTTATACACCTTGATTTTCCCTTGTTTCACGCTGTAAAAGCCGAAAAAATCAAAACTTTTCGATAGATTTGAAACGATTCGATCAGTCCTGAAAAAGACATTTTTTTCCAATCGGTCAATTTGGCTCTCTAAGTCTTTTTGAACGACCGGTCGTTCAATTTGACCGAAGATTAAATCGGCGGTTTTAGAATTAAAATATAAACCAGCAATTGCCGGGATTTTAATTATTTTTATCAATGGCATAAGGATTGATTAATGATCGGCGTTAGATTAAGGGCTTAAATAATAAACAGATCAGGGGCAGGAATATGAAAATTCAAAAGTTTTTTACGATAATCACGGCATTTGCGTTAATCTCGCAAACGTTTCTTGTAGCTTCTTTTGCTCGAAACGTTTCCTTGAACGGTGCCGAAATAAAGGCATCCAAGCGGGATAATGCCGTGAAATTCAAATCGAAGTATATCCAAAATCTTGTAACGCTTGCGAAAGAAGGCAAACTGAATTTCTCAGAAAGCCTTCGATCTGAAACATTTCAGGTTGAAGCCGCTTTGTCGGCGGTCGATAAAAAAGGCGTGCTGATGGGCGACCGCCAAAAGCAAGGCTCACGGATAATTGAAAATCTGGCGGTAAGAATTGAGGCTGGAACGGCACCGGAAAATCTGCGCAATAAAACGATCGTCAAATTAAATTTAAGTGCGATTATAGCTGATGCCGAAAATGTCGCGCAGATAACGGAACTAACCGCTGCCACTCTGCGGGAAATAGAAAATTTCAAGGGCGGTGTAATTTTATATCTTAATGACATTTCAGCGTTTTCAAAAACAAATCCGTCATACGGGATCAATATCGCTGCCGTGTTGCGCAGTTATCTGGCGGAAGGAAAAATCCGGGCTATCAGCTCGATAACCGATGAAGAATACGGCGAACAGATTGCCGCCGATTCACAGCTCAGGAATAGATTTAAGAAGGTCGATCTTTTCGACGGTGACGGTCTTGAAGATTCATTCGCCGGAGATAAAATCTCGCCCGATTTAAGAGCGTTGATGGCACAGTCGGAACCGGGCAAAAAGGTAAAAGTCATTTTACAATCCGACGACATTAAAAATTCGGAGCTGATGGCGGTTTTACAACGCAATAATGTCATCATTGAAACTCAAGCCGAAAATTTGAATATGCTGATTATCGAAATGCCTTTGATAGCGGCAGAGCAGGTTGCCGCGGCTCGTGGAGCGAATCATCTTTCGCTGGAACGCGAAACGAATTTTCTGGGACATATCGAAACGACGACCGGTGCGGCGACGGTGCGTTCACAAACCGGAAACAGTCAGTATGACGGCAGAGGAATCGGGATCGCAGTTTTCGATTCGGCGATCTGGGACGACCATCAGATGTTTGTCGGTTCGGACGGGAAAAGCCGTCTGGTTGACCATAAAGAATTTGTCACCGGCGGGATCGACGACAAGTTAGGTCACGGCACGCACGTGACCGCGCTTGCCGCCGGACGCGGCGGCAAGCCGGGAGATAACAATTCGATAAATGCTTTGAAAGATTATCAGGGCATTGCGCCTGAAGCGAATATTATTGCCGTTCGCGTGTTGGATAACGCCGGAAGAGGTTCGACCGCAAAATTGATCGAAGCAATGAATTGGGTGCTTTCAAAACGTGTCGAGCGAAATATCCGGGTCGTAAACCTGAGCCTCGGTGCGCCCGCTATCGAATCGTGGCGCAATGACCCGTTATGCCGCGCCGTCCGTCAATTGACAGCCGCCGGAATTGTCGTTGTTGCCGCCGCCGGAAATGACGGCAAAAGCGGAAGCGGTCAAAAACTCTACGGCACGATTCACGCGCCCGGAAACGATCCGTCGGTCATCACCGTCGGGGCAACCAATACTTTCGGAACGGATGCGCGAAGCGACGACGAAATTACCACTTACAGCTCACGCGGTCCGACACGTTCTTACTGGACAAATTCGCTCGGTATCAAACAATACGACCACCTTATGAAACCCGATCTCGTCGCGCCCGGGAACAAACTCATCTCGGCATCGGCGAAAGACGCGTTGCTTTTAAGAGAAAACCCTACATTAGCCGCCAACAATTTAGATGACCGAAAGCGATTGATGTATTTAAGCGGCACATCGATGGCAACGCCGATAGTCAGCGGAGCGGCGGCTTTGATGTTGCAGGCGAATCCGAAACTGACCCCGAATATGGTGAAGGTGCTGATGATGTATTCTGCCCAGCAATTACCCGGTTACAATATGCTGGAGCAGGGTGCGGGACAGCTAAATATCGAAGGTGCAGTCCGTTTGGCGAAAAATGTTCGGCAGGATTTGACATCATCGACACCGCTCGGGACTCGTATGCTCACGTCAACCACTTTACCGATCTTTGAATCCGTCATTGCCGGACAAAACGTGAAATGGTCGCAAGGGATAATTTTGGATAAGGGATACGCCACAGGAACGAAACTCATCACCGATTATCAAAAAGTCTATGGACAAGGAATTTTAATGGGTGACGGCATCTTGATGGGCGACGGCATTCTGATGGGTGATGGTATTTTAATGGGTGACGGCATTCTGATGGGTGATGGTATCTTGATGGGTGACGGTATTTTAATGGGCGACGGAACGATGTTCTGCGATTATAGCCAAACTTTCGGCAATGGAATCTTGATGGGCGACGGCATTCTGATGGGTGACGGGCTTCTGGTAAGCGACGGCATCTTGATGGGTGACGGAACTTTGACGAGTGATTCGACTTTCAGCAGTAGTTCGCCGTTAATAGCCGGAGATGACACGCCATCTATGCACTAAAAAAAATGGATGGAGAGAAGTCCCCACTTCTCTCCATCCGGCTACACAAAACGCTTCCCAAGCAAAGATTGGATCATAAAGCTGAAGTCATATTCGGCATAGGATCGGTTGGCGTTTTTATCAAAGATGATCGAATGTTTTACTTGTATATCAGTAATTACAGAATCGTTCGGTAACTGTCTTTTCGGCAGTTTCACGGTTATTTTAATTCCTCAATAGATTTTTATTGCATTATCAGACGCATAGCGCAAAAATCATTTCCATTCAATAAAGCTTTTATAAATTAGAGTTGTCCATAATCTTACTTTGTTGGCGAATGGATTCTTTATGGATTACTTCCATCATTTTTCTTACAAACTCTTGTGTAAGTTCTTTTTGGTCGGCTTTTTTTACGCGATCTTCGACAATTTCCTTCCAACGGTTCGTCTGTAAAATGGTAATGCCGTTTTCGAGCTTAAATTCGGCGATTTTGCGGACAATATCCATTCTTTCACCCAAAATTTCCAGCAGGTAATTATCGATCCGATCGATTTGTTGACGGAGCGTTAATAAAACGTCTTCGGCATCGTGACCGGGAGTTTCGTTTCTGACAATCAAGTTGCTGACTATTTCCCCCAATTTCTCGGGCGTTATCTGCTGTTTTACATCGCTCCAGGCTTTGTCAGGGTCGCGGTGAGCTTCGATCATTAATCCGTCAAAACTGAGATCAAATGCTTTCTGTGCAATCGAAGCAACTAAGGTTCGTTCGCCGGAAATATGCGAAGGGTCTACCAGGATCGGAATTTCCGAATGTAATCGCCGCAGTTCTATCGGAAGCTCCCACATTGGCTTATTACGATATTTAGTCTTTTCATATGAGGAAAAACCGCGATGAATTGCGCCGAGTCTTTTGATCCCGGCGACGTGGATTCTCTCCAAACCGCCAATCCAAAGCTGTAAATCGGGATTTAACGGGTTTTTTACGAAAACGGGCACGTCAACTCCTTTTAACGCATCAGCTATTTCCTGAACCGAAAACGGATTGACCGTAGTTCTTGCTCCAACCCAGAGAATATCTACTCCGGCATTTAGTGCCAACTCGACGTGATTTCCCGTGGCAACCTCAACCGAAACCGGCAGACCGACGTTTTTTCCCGCACCGACCAGCCAGCTCAAGCCTTCCTTGCCGATACCTTCAAACATTCCCGGGCGCGTCCGCGGTTTCCAGATTCCCGCTCGCAACCCGGAAACTCCCTGATCTTTCAGGCGTTCCGCCGTTTCCCTCATTTGCTCTTCTGATTCGCACGCGCAAGGTCCGGCAATAACGAAAGGTTTCTTAATATTAAATCCCCAATTCCTCAACGGAATAAGATTGAATCCACTCATAAATTTATGTCATTCGGAATAGCTATGCCCGAAACTGAATCTCGTTTTTAAACCCGAAAGAAGCTATACCGCAGGTAACTTTATTTCTTTGTTTTCGGTAAACAATCATTTTAACTAAATTACTTTCCCATTTCGGATTATTTGTTTTGTTTCTTAAAAACTGATTATAAATGATATTGTTTTGATTTAACATAAAATTTTGTTCAAATGAAATTATCGGTGAATTTATAATTATCAAGGCTTGCTCGAATCGATAAATTTAAGCGTTTGACAGAAAGATGTGCATTTTTTCGATGAAGTTTATTTCGGGAAAGTGTGGAAAACCGGGAAATTTATAAATAATTTTTGCCGCTGAAACATTTAAATTCATTTCCTGCTAAAAATATTTGACTAAACAGCATAATGAAAACTAAAATGTTCTCCTGCGATTTTTTTATTTATATTATGCAAAATTCTCTGTAAGACTGATTACAGAAAAACAGGTGATTAAATTACACAAAATCACAGCGGAATAAAACCAAAATCCTGGTTATTAATCTGATTGATCGTTCGGCGGTAAAAGTTTTTCACATATACAAAGTCAAAGTTTTAGCCGTTACTCGTTTAATAATTTATACTTGAAAAAATAAAAAACACTTGAAAGAACTCCGAAGAGTTTGACAGCTTGAAAAATTAAATATTCTTGCATCCGTAAAAGGCTATGAGAGAACTTCTACCCGAGCAAATTGTTTTCTTCAGGGAAAACGGATTTCTGATTTTGCGCGGATTACTTGAGCCGGAAGACGTAAATAATATGAAGGAAGCCGTTTTGAGGATAATCGACGGTTTCGATGACGGAATTCGATCTCGCAGTAATGTACAGCGACTGAAGAATCGCGTCACGGTTCAAATCCAACAACTTTACCAGGCAAATCCCCTAATTGCCGAATTTATTAAACATCCTAAACTTGGAGAGATTGCTTCTGTTTTGATGAATGACACGCCGGAAGTAAGACTGTGGCACGATCAGGTAATCTACAAACCTGCCAAAACAGGCGGTCCGGTCGCCTGGCACCAGGATTATTTTTACTGGCAACATACCGACGCGCCGGATATGGTTACGGCGTGGTGCGCGTTGAGCGAAGTAACCGAGGAAAACGGATGTATGTATGTCGTGCCCGGAAGTCATCGTTTCGGAATGCTGGAAAATCGTTATCTGGCTGACGACCACGAATTGGAATATATTTTCGCCTGTTTGCCTGAAGAAGCTAAAAACAGATCGGTCAAAATTCCATTGATTCTGGAGCCGGGAGATGTCACCTTTCATCACCCGCTTTTGATTCACGGCAGTTATAACAATGATTCCGACAAAGACAGGCTTGGGTATATCATGCACTTTTTTCCGAAGCATCTTCGCTATCTGGAGAAATTTGATACTCTCAAGCAAGACAATATAAAAGTGCCTGACGGCAGTCTGATTCGCGGCGAAAACTTCCCCCTGGTTTGGTCTGCTCATCAAACGAATTAGCAAAAAAGACTACTAAATTTAGATTACATTAATATTTTTAATTGAGGTTACAACAATGACTCCTAGCTGTTTAATCATTACGCCGCCTTTCTCTCCGAATACTTCAAACCCGCTTCTGGGACCTGCAACATTAAAGTCGCACGTCGAACACGAAGGATTTGAAATCCATACGATGGACCTTAACATCCTTTATATGGACAGGTTCAAAAATATTAAAGAAAACCATTCAAAAACCGTCGGCGACCACGATACGGACGAAAGACAGATCGACCGTGCGCGTGAACATTTTGCCGATTCGTTATGTTTGCCCGAAATAGACCCCGAACGTGTTCCCTGTTGCGATGATGCCAATTCATCTCTTCCGCATTCATTCGACGAACTTGAAACTGCCTTGAACAATATAATGCAGGAAGGTTTTTGGACAGAGTTTTTCAGAGAACATATATTTTCAAAGAAATCTCAGCCAGCCGTTCTCGGAATTTCGATAATGGGTCCTTCGCAAGTGTTGATGGCACTGCTCTTCGCCTCTCTGAGCAAAAAATTCTGGAAAGGAACAACGGTCGTTGCCGGCGGTTCGCACATTACTTTGCTGGCATCGAAAATTTCAAAAGATTCCCGCTACGGCGGTTCGTTTGATTTTTTTGCACCGGGACACAGCGAGGACGTGCTTGTTGAGCTTCTGAAAAGACTAGCGAGAAACGAAGATTTGAATATTAAAGGCTTGCTTCGCGCCGGGAAAGGATGGATGCGCAGTGAAGGCATTTTACCGGAAAATCGCCTTGCGCCTGTCTTCGATAAGGAAGAACTGGCATATTATCAAAACGGGCATTTGACGCTTCCGATTCAGTTGGCAAGAGGATGCGCCTACGGACGCTGCACTTATTGCACTTATCCCGTCGTCGAAGAATTTGAAAAAGTCGAGGTCGAAACGATGGCGCGTAAATTCGTTTCGCCCCTGCTCAATCTTTCGCCTACATTTATTTCGGTCAAGGACAGCCTGCTGACAGTTGCGGATATGAGCAAGTTCGGACAAGTCGTTACCTCGCTGGACTCTTCGCTCGGCTGGAGCGCGACCACCAAAGTTCACAGCAGTATGACCCCGAAATATATGAAGAGTCTTTACGATAACGGATGCCGGACGCTGGAAATGGGTATCGAAACCATTCATCTCAACTCGCAGAAATTTTTCGGCAAGATCGAACCGCTGACAACGATAGAATCGGTTTTGGATGCCGCAGTTTCGGCAAATATTTCAATCGTCATCAATATGATCTACGGCGTTCTGGGAGAAACGATCGAACAGGCTCACAAACAGATGAACTGGTGGCTTTCGTGGAAAAAACGTTATCCCGACAAGATATTCGGCGTTCATAATATGCTGCAGATCGACGAAGGTTCGCCGCTTACGAGAAATCCCGCGCACTTCGGGCTGAAACTTTACGATAAAGGTCCGTGGTCATTTACCTATGTATGGAACGCACCGGACTGGAGACCGGATTTTGAAAGACACATCAATGAAAACGGAGGACGTGTTCAATGATTCCGAAAGAGTTTTCTTATGAAATAAAAAAACTGAAATTAAACGACTATCTGTTCGGCGATGAAACCGAACGCCGGAAATTTGCCGCCGACCTTTTGGCTGTGCTCAAAGAATACGGTTTTTTTATTCTTACCGATCACGGACTCGACACGGAACTGATCGCGCGCTCGGTGGAAACCAGCCGCCGTTTTTTTGAATTGCCGACGGAAATCAAGGAAAATTACAACATTCCCGAAGCGAACGGTCAGCGCGGATACACCGGGTTCGGTATCAAGCAGGCGATCAAAAACAACGCGCCCGATCCAAAGGAATACTGGCATATGGGGCGTGATTCATTTTCCTACCTTCAATCGATTCCGGCGCAGATGCAAAATGTTTATCCCCGGGAAGTTCCCGAGTTTCGCCCGGTGATCTCGGATTTGTTCGATCAATCGGACAAGATCGGAAAAACTTTGCTTGCGGCTTTGGGCGAAGCTATCAAAGCTCCCGAAAATCATTTTGAAGAATTGGTCGAAGAAGGAAATTGCGTCGTGCGCTGTCTGCATTATCCCGCCACTGCGAGTCTGGTCGATATGGAAACTTCGACCTACCGCGCCGCGCCGCACAAGGATATTAATTTTTTCACTATGCTGATCGGTGAAACAAATTCGGGACTGCAATTTGAGTGTCCGGATGGTTCGTGGCTGGACGTGAAAGCCGCGCCGGGTGAAATAATCGTCGATTCGGGCGAGATGCTCTCGCTTATTACCAATAACAAAATACAGGCGACAATGCACCAGGTCGTAAAACCGAAAGATGCGCAGGCTAATCGAATCTCGATCGTATTTCTCGTTCATCCGCGTCCCGAAGCCGAGCTGGTTTGTATCGATTCGTGCAGAAACGGCGAAGAACAATCCGAGCCGATCACCGCGCATAATTATCTGATGGAACGAATCGATTACTGGCAGAAAAATCAACAGTGAAAGGAAATTACGGCAGTTAACACAACTTGTAAGTCAAAACCGAAAATCAAAATCAGGAAAAGAATATGTCGAAACTAAGTACAATAGAACAATTAACAGCATCGAAACTAGCAGAAATCTCCGTGTTTCGCAGAGCGGGGCAAAAGATTTCCGAATTGACGGATTTGGTCAGCCTTGTGCAAAAGGAAAAACTAAATACGATAGTCGAGATCGGAACCGACCGGGGCGGAACGTTCTGGCTATGGTGTCAGCTCGCGGAAAAAGACGCGCTGATCGTCAGCATCGACCTGCCGGGCGGCGATTATGGCGAAGGCTACAGCGCGGAAGATGCGGAAAGATTTAAAACCTGGGGAAAACCGGGTCAGCAACTCGAATTTTTACTGAAAGATTCGCATGCCGAAGAAACCAAAGACCTGTTGCGCTCAATTTTGGGTTCGCGTGAAATCGATTTGCTCTTTATCGACGGCGATCATCGATATGAAGGTGTGACGCAGGATTTCAATATGTATGCGCCGCTTGTCAAAGAAGGCGGATTTGTCGTTTTCCACGACATCGTCGAAACTTTGCCGCGTCTGAATTGTCATTCGCATCGATTCTGGAACGAAGTGAAACAGAATTACCGGCATCTTGAATTCATCGATATTGACGATGACCTTGCCTTTAGAGTGGACAACGATCTCGAAGGACCGTGGGGCGGTATCGGGGTTTTATATTACAAAAAGAACGGCGGAGCCGAATAGTTTTCCGTCAAAAACGGTTAATTTTCACGATAAACTGAAAGCGTTATAACTGTTCGGTAATCAAAGTTGTCGGCTTTTGAGAGTTTTTTCAGGCAGTTTGCGTTTTGCGCAGATAAAGCGGCTTTAGCGGGTTGTTTCGTTAAGGTCGTTTTGCTTTAATGGTAAACGTGTCTGTCAAAGGATTTAAAACCGAACGCCATACAAAATAATTGGAGAAATAATGAATCAAGTTTATATTAATGATGCTAAAAAGCACGTTGGAGAAGAGATAAAGATCAAAGGATGGCTCTTTAATATCCGTTCAAGCGGTAAATTGATGTTTCCCGAAATCCGTGACGGTTCCGGTATCATTCAGGGAGTCGTTTTCAAAAACGACGTATCTGAAAAAGTCTGGGAAGATTTCAAGAATCTGACCCAGGAATCGTCCGTCGTGGTCACGGGAAAAGTGCGCGAACACCCGAAAAAGCCTAACGTTTACGAATTGGATGTGAACGATGTCGAAATTGTCCAGATAGCCGAACCTTATCCGATCACGCCGAAGGAACACGGCATTGATTTTCTGATGACCAATCGGCATTTGTGGCTGCGTTCGCGTCGTCAGTTTGCACTGATGCGTTTGCGCTCGAAAATAATCGGCTTTGTGCGCAACTTTTTCGATTCGAGAGATTTTACGCTAGTCGATACTCCGGTTTTAACACCAGCCGCTTGCGAAGGAACATCGACGCTTTTTGAAGTCGGTTATTTTGACAACAACGCTTACCTGACCCAATCCGGTCAGCTTTACAATGAAGCGACTGCCGCCGCCTTCGGTCGGGTTTATTCGTTCGGTCCGACTTTTCGGGCGGAAAAATCAAAGACCCGCCGTCATTTGACCGAATTTTGGATGGTCGAGCCGGAAGTTGCCTATATGGACCTCGACGGCGTTATGGATTTGGCGGAAGAATTTATCACGGAGATCGTCCAAAACACTCTTGCCGGGTGCCGTCAGGAACTCGAAATTTTAGAACGCGACCTGAGCAAACTCGAAGCCGTCAAATCTCCATTTCCGCGAATCAGCTACGATGAAGCGGCGGAAATGCTGAAAAAAGGTTTTGAAGCGGGTGAAATCGAAAAACCCTTCGAGTATGGAAACGATTTCGGTTCGCCGGATGAAACATATATCGCATCACAATTTGACCGACCCGTGATGGTTCACCGTTACCCGGCAAAAGTGAAGGCTTTTTACATGGAGCCTGATCCCGCAGACCCGACCAAAGCTTTATGCGTCGATGTGCTCGCGCCGGAAGGTTACGGGGAAATTATCGGCGGCGGTCAGCGAATGACCTCGCACGAAACGCTTTTGGAAGGCATTCACAACCACGATCTGCCCGAAGAGGCTTTTGATTGGTATCTCGATCTGCGCAAGTATGGAACGTTTCCGCATTCGGGGTTCGGGATGGGAATCGAACGGTGCGTCCGATGGATTTCCGGAATTGAACATATCCGTGAAGCCAGCCCGTTCCCGCGAATGCTTTATCATATGAAACCGTAACAAATTTAAGTTTGAAAGGCTCCCACGCAACTTTATTTCGAGCGTAATTCCGCGCCGAACCGATTGGCAAGGCTCTCGATAACACCGTCCAGTTTTCTCTGGATGTCCTCTTTCAGAAGACTATGAGTCGGACTGTTGAATTCGAGTGAAAAGGTTACGCTCTTTTTCCCGTCGATGCCCGTTTTCAGATAAACGTCCACCGTTTGCAGTTTGACCAGTATTTCGCCCAATTCATCTTTAATGAACTGCTGTAAATCGCCGACCAACGTGCGATCGTCAACCAAAAGATTGATGTCAAAATGGACGGACGGCATCTTTGAAGGCTGTTGGTAACGTCGCCACGGCTTGAAATAACCGACCAGACGATCAAAAGATAAAAAGAAAACGACCGTTACCGCTTTGATTCCGTATTTAGCGGAAACGGCTTTTGAAAGATAACCCATCGATCCGACCGCTTTTCCATCGATCAGTATTTCCAGATCGGCTCCTTTTTCAAAAAGATTCGAGCCGCAGTGAGCGGTTAAAAGTTCGTTCTTTTCCTCCACTGCCGGGATGATTTGCACGTCATCGATGTTTCCGCTCTCGAAGAGAAAATTCAACGCCGATTTCAGGTGATAGAATTCGTCGCCTTCCTTAAACTTTTTGTTTCCGAGCGTTACGGCTCCAGCCAAAAAGTATTTTTCATCGGCGGGCGACACTTTTTTGAGTTCGTCATCGAACTGCTTTTCGTAGGTTTTACTTAATTCAAAAACTTTAATGTAGTCGTGCTTCTTAAGACTTTCCCCGATGACGTTCAAAAGAGAAGGAAACGGAGAAGTCCGCAGATAATTTTGTGATAAAGAGATATAATTCTGAACTTCAAGAAGCCGATCGGAAGCAAGCCCCAAACTCTCCACATCCTCGCTTCCCATCCACGGATCGGTGCGCAATTCCGTGAAACCGCATCTGATGAGTTCACTCTTGCAGAAATTTTGCCAAACGGTATTTTCGTCGCCGATCACCGGATTGATCGTTCCCGACGGCAGTGTGTAAGGAATATTATCGTAACCGTAAATCCGCCCGACTTCTTCGACAATATCCTCAAAAATACTCACGTCCGGGCGAAAGGTCGGAACCGACACAACTATGGTTTGCGAATCAACCGGCTCGGTTTGAAATTCGAGTCCGTGCAGTATTTTTTCGGCTTCGGACAAACTTATATCACTTCCCAAATAATCGTTTAATTTCGCAAGCGATACGGATAATTTTTTCGGCTCGTTGGTTTTCGGATAATAATCGAGCACATCGCCTTCAACTTCCGCGCCGGCATATTTTTGCAAAAGCAAAACTGCCCGCTCCAATGCTTCTCTGACCAGGTTAGGATCGGGACCTTTTTCAAACCGCAGTGAAGCGTCCGTGCGAACCGCATATGTCCGCGACGTGCGGCGAACGCTCGTCATATTGAAGTTTGCCGATTCAAGCAAAACTTCGGTCGTCGCATCCGTGATGCCGCTGTTTTCACCGCCGATAATTCCGGCAATGGCAACTGCCTTTTCACTGTCCGCCACGAGCAAAACCTCTTCGTCCAGAGTGTGCTCTTTTCCGTCGAGTGCCGTCATCTTTTCACCGGCGCGGGCACGGCGCAAGGTAATTGTTTGTCCGCCGATCTGTGAATAATCAAAGGTGTGAAGCGGCTGTCCGTATTCAAGCATCACGTAATTAGTGATGTCGACAACGTTGTTGCGCGGACGCAAGCCGACACTTCTCAGACGGTTTTTTATCCATTGCGGCGAACTTCCGACCTGAACATTCTTAAGTTTAACCGCCGCATAACGGTTAACAAGTTCGGGAGCTTCAACATTTAATTTGAACTGCCGACCTTCCGATTCGTTAACCCACCGAAGCTCCGCGGTCTGCAAATTTCTAATTCGAGTGCCGTGTAAAGCCGCAACTTCGCGGGCAAATCCCAAATGTGAAAAAAGATCGGGTCGATGCGGTTCGAGGTCGAAATGAAAAACGGTATCGTTCAAACTCAACGCTTTATAAACTTCGGTTGAAACATCGACATCATCGGAAATGACGACCAACGCTCCGCTTTCACCGAGTTTCAAATCGCGCTCACTGCAAAAAATTCCCTTTTCAGCCGGACTTGAATCGAGCCATTCTACCAAGTCTTGGCTGACGGGCAGGTTTGCACCTTCAAGTGCAACGGCGTATTTTTTTCCTTCAACAACGTCGCCGTTCACGGGAACCTGAATTGTTTTCCCGCCGATATTTACATCCGCCAGATCAGTGCCTTCGTTTGAATTGATTTTAACGACCTGACCTACAACTATTTGCGAAAAGTCCTTTTCCGCTCCGAAAGACTCGACCGCCTCGACTTCGCTTACCCGATTGTTCAATAATTGCTGCAATAATTTGAGATCAGAGTCCCACTCAACAAAATCCTTAATCCATTCCGTAGAAATTAACAAAATTTTTACTCCTCAAAAAAGCGTTAAAAGTTACAATATCTTATCGTTTCGCCGTAGATGACCGACCCTAGAACTGTGAAAGAACGTTAAGGTCTCCTTTGTAAAGCAAGCGCATATCGTTGATGCCGTAGCGCAACATCACGATCCGGTCAAAGCCCATTCCGAAAGCAAAGCCGCGGTAAACTTCCGGGTCGTGTCCGCAGTTTCTAATAACGTTAGGATGAACCATACCGCAGGGAATAAGCTCGATCCAGCCGGTTTGCTTGCAGACCGAACATCCGCTTCCGCCGCAGAAAATACACTGGCAGTCGAGGTCTAAGCCGGGTTCGACGAAGGGGTAAAAAGCCGGACGAAAACGCGTCTTTAAGCTGTTTCCGAAGATAAACTCAATCGCTTTGTGAAGGATTCCCTTCAAATCGGAAAGGCAAATATTTTTATCGATCATCAGCCCTTCCATCTGATTGAAAACCGCCAGATGCGTCGCGTCGACTTCTTCATAGCGGAAACAACGTCCGGGCGAGATGACCCGGAGCGGCGGTGTTCGTTGCATCAGGGTTCTGATCTGCACGCTTGAGGTGTGCGTTCTCAAAACTTCACCCGTTTTTAAGTAGAAAGTGTCCCAAACATCGCGCGCCGGATGATTGGACGGAATATTTAACGCATCAAAATTATAAAACTCGGTTTCCACTTCCGGACCTTGTGCCACCTCAAAGCCCATCGAGGCGAAAAAGTTGACCATATCCTTCAGCACAAGGCTGATCGGATGCCAGTGTCCGCGCCCGACGGCAAATTTATCGAGGGTATAATCCCACCACAACTGCGGCTCATCCGTATTGACCAGATTTTGTCTTTTTTGCGCAAGTTCGAGTTCCAGTAATTTTTTAAGTTCGTTGACAGATTGTCCCCACTTGGGTCTTTCTTCGGGCGGCAGTTCCGAGAGTTTTTTGAGCAGTTGAGTAACCGGTCCGCTTTTCTTTCCCAGAAAATTTTTCTCGACCTGAAATAATTCGGCTTCCGTTCGCGTTTCCTGCAACTGGTCGAAAAACTGATTTTTTATCTGATTGATTTGATCGTTAAGCTCATTCATAAATAATCGTTTGAAACAAAAATTATATATTCTTCATAACTGGAAACCAAAGTCAAGAGTAGATATTTCGCGCCTCTGAAAATATGGCTCGATGTTTCTCACCCGTCCCGTCCGCATAATTTCGCCGATCGAATGCCTGAAAATAGCAAACCTGGAAATTGTCACCTCAACGGTGGTTTGTTGCAGACTGAGATTTCAGTCAGCTTGCAGAACTTTATACTCATTTTTTTCGGCGGAATCATAATTTATTGTAAGGAAGCGCGGCTTATTCTCATTAATTATTAGCGGGATCGAGTTTTATAGAGTAAGCCGGAAGCCTTTTAAGAGCTTAATACCTGAGTTGACGGCATAGTTTTATTCTATAAATTACTTTTTCAATATTTTGCAAACGACAATTTGTTTAAGTATGTAAATATTTTTATTTATCACGCTTTATCAGGCTTATGTTACTTTAGTAAATTAAAGACACAATCAGGAGAAAATTGGAAATGAAGGAATGGACGATAATGGTTTATATGGCTGGGGATAATAATTTGAGCGAAAATATGGCTTTTTCGCTTGAAGGACTGGAGATTTCTTCGACCGATTTAAGACGCTTAAATCAACAGGATCAGGTAAATCTGCTCGCATATTTCGACAGCAGTTCGCTGACCGCTCCGACGCATTATATCGATTATTCCGAAGCGGAAACCTACCGTCATCCGATTGAAAAAAATGACCGCATTCATAAAAGTGTAGAAGCTGAAACACATTTCACTTCTCAGGAAGATTCGGCTTCGGCTTATTCCATTCTCAATTTTGTCCACTGGTGTTTGAAAAAACGAAAGCGAACCGCTAAAAACTATGCGCTTATTTTTTCAGCACACAGTTTCGGATTTCACGGAACGAGTTTTTTAAGGGATGAAACTTCGGGTTCCTTTATGACTTTGTCAACGTTCAGGAAAACTCTGGAACAAATTAACAGTCAGTATCTCGAACCGCAGGAAAAAATTGCCATTCTCGGTTTCGACAGTTGCGTTATGAGTATGCTCGAAGTCGGCTACGAATTAAGAGATGTTGCGCAAACGCTGGTCGCCTCCGAAGGAAGTCTTCCGAATTCCGGTTGGAGTTACGCGCCGATGTTAAAGGAATTTGTCGCCTCTTTCAGCAAAGAGCAAAGGGAATCGCAAATGCCTATCCTACCGACCGCCGAATATGTCAAAGCCGCCGCCCGGGGCTTTGTGAAAGCATTTATCACGCAATACAAAAATCTCGCGATAGGCGGTCGGTCGGTCGACATTGCTTCCTGGGATTTGGCAAAGATCGATCCCGTTGCTGAAAACTTGAATGATTTAGCCAAAGAGCTTAATAAACATCTTTACCTGGTTGAAAAGATAAACGCCGGCGAATTAACCGATCGGGATATTGCCGTTTATCAGGAATTGAAAAAAATCATTCTCCAAAGTCATTTTGAGGCGCAAACCTATATGCGCGAACAATGTATCGACCTCAAGGATTTTTGCCAGCGGTTAATTATCGAATGCAAGTATATGGAAAATACGGAAAACGCCAGATTTTTCAAAGCAATTGCGGAAAAATCCAAAGACGTAATCAAGGCAATCGATGATTGCGTCTTAAAATGCGGCTACAGCGGCGAAGAGTATCAGTTTTCCAACGGGATTTCTCTTTATTTTCCGTGGACATATGTTACCTATTACCTCACTCAGGATAAATATCAACGCTTGATCTTTAATCAGGGAAAAGATGATGACGGCAGTTATAACGAAGACGTTAACAATCCGAAAGGAGTCGGCAAGGATTGGAACAAGTTTCTGGAAAATTATGTTACTCAGGTCACTGTCCGAAAATTGAGAAAAAATGCCAAAGGACAAACTTCGATGCTGGACGATTTCAGTAAAAAGAGCGTTCTCTGGAATCAGCAGAACCCGCTCTGGAACAAGGACAATCCGCACTGGAACAAGGATAATCCGCACTGGAACAAGGATAATCCGCACTGGAACAAGGATAATCCGCACTGGAACAAAGGAGAGATCGGCGAATATCTGTTTTACTTCGGACGTTTCAAAAACTTTCAGATGCACTGGGAAATAAATGGATATACAGATGAAGTCAAATTTGATGATACAAAGGAATAATTCATTTAATTTGCCGATTAAAATATTTCTCAAAATCGGATTTTCGGCGATCTTTTTATGCCTGACGAGCCTGATTCAAGCGCAGATTATTGAAACTCGCGAACAAACCGCGCTGAATCTGGAATCCCAAGCCGGCAGAGCATTTCAAGATTGGAACGGCAGTTCGATGCGGCGATCCGTTGATCTTTACAGGCAAGCCGCCGAAATCTGGAAGGAAATAAACGATCCCCGGAAAGCCTCGGAATGTTTTCGCCGGATCGCCCAGGCGGAAAATTTACTCGGCAACAATGAGGCGGCTTTTGCGGAAGTAAAAACCGCCCTGGAAATAGATCAAACGAGCGGAAACATCGACGGGAAAATCAAATCTCTCAGTTCGCTTTCCAGACTTTATTTAAAGATCGGCAATAAAAAGGAAAGTAAAATCCTTATCGATGAAGCACTCGCGTTAAGTTCTCAAACTCAGGATCAGATTTCCAACGCGACGGCTTCGAGCAGTGCAGCTGAATATTATTATTTCGAGCGTGATTTTTCCAACGCCTCACAATTTTACGAACAATCTCTAAACTTCTGGGCAAAAACGGATAACATCGGCGGCAATGCCCAAACCTTAGTTGATTACGGCTATTTTTTGATGGCGATCAACGACCCGTTAAGTGCTTTAAATGCCTTGTATCTCGCTTATGCAAAGTTTCAGGAGATCGAAGACCGCCGTGGAATGTCCGTCACCCGCATTGCCCTGGGCAACATATATTCCACGATCGACGAAAAACAATCCGCGTTAAATGCCTATCGCCTTGCCGAAGCAGGTTTTCCCGAAGATATGGACTTTATCGAGAAAGCCCGTCTGCACAATGGAATGGGCAACATCTACGAAGATTTTCAGGAATGGGATTTATCTCTGGCACAACGCGAAGAGGCTTTACTTCTGTTCAAAAAAGATAATTACCCGCAGGGACAGTTGGCAACTCTTCCGAGTTTGGTGAAATTAAGCTATGTCACCGGAAACGAACAGAATGCGTCGAATTATTATTCCGAGCTTCAGGCAGTCGCCAAAAAACTGAAAGATACATTCTTTATCGCGATCACCTACAAACAAATCGGCGATTACTATTTTGAGAAGCAGACGGACGATGAAGCGGTCGAATATTATCGAAAAACTCTCGAAGTTCTCAAAAAATTTGAATCCAAAATAGACAGGGCGTTGATCGAAAACAATCTCGGAACCATTTATCAACGTCGAAATCAGTATGATACCGCACAGGCTTACTACGATTCCGCATTGAAAACTAGCCGCGAAACCAGCGATAAATTTGCCGAAGCGAACGTTCTTTACAATATTTCAAGACAAAACCTTCTTAAAAACGAATACGACCAAGCCCTCGAAGCCATCAGAGCATCGATCAAAATCACCGAGGAAATCTCTTCAAACTTCAATAATTCCAAACTCACCCGCACTTATTTTGCCGATGCGTATAAAAGATATGAATTCTATATCGGTTTGCTGATGAAACTTCACAAGCAATTTCCCGGTAAGAACTTTGAAAAGGAAGCTCTTCAAGCCAACGAAAAATCCCGTTCGCGCTCGATGCTTGAAAAATTACGCCTCACGATGTCCGGCGTTATAAAAGACGCTGATCCGAAGATCATCCAACAAGAACGTGAAATCGGCTCTTTGCTCAATGTGAAAGCCGAAATGCTTACACAAAATCTGCAAACCAACGGTTCCGAAGCCGAAACTTCAAAATTAAATGCAGAAATTCTTAATTTAACAAATCAACTGGAAGCGACGGAAGCTCTGTTGAAGGAGCAAAGCCCGCTTTATTCGGTAATAAAAAATCCGCCCGAATTTCAGGTTAGTGAGTTTCAAAAAAATATTTTAGACGAAAACACATTGCTTTTAGAGTTTTCTTTCGGTGAGGAAGCGAGTTATGTTTGGGCTGTAAGCAAAAATAATCTGACCGTCTTTATATTACCCGACCGCCAGACATTGAACGACCAGATCGACCGACTTCGGCAATTGCTTTTGCCGCCCGAATCCGAAGATAACGAGGAAATTCAAAACTATCAGAAAAAGAAAGCGGAAGCGGAAGCGGAATACTGGAAAAGAGCGCAGATATTAAGCAATCAGTTGTTCGGTGCACTCGCCGGGCAAATAGGTGAGAAAAAATTGATTATCGTTCCTGACGGAAAACTGCACTTTTTCCCGATTCTTGCTCTACCGACACCGGGTGACGAAAATGATTTTACAGTCAACAAGCCTTTTTTGCTGAAAAATGAGATCGTTTACGAACCGTCCGCTACCACTCTAAATTTCATTAAAACGCATACTCCAGCCAACACGCCTTCAAAGGATTTTCTGGTGCTGGCTGATCCGGTTTTTTCAAAAAACGACTCCAGATTTTCGCAAGCCGAAGAAAGTAAGATCAACAAAATCTACCCGACCGAAACAAAAACCATCTGGAGCAATTTTCGCTCGATGAATGCGCTGAATTCACTGGAACGTTTGGAAGCTTCCGGCTCCGAGCCTGACACTATCCTGCAAAATTTCAAAGCAGAAAAAACTATGGTCATTTCCGGGTTTTCGGCAAATCGGGAAACATTTCTGGAAACAAATGTTGCAGACTACAAGGTGATTCATCTGGCGACTCACGGCTTATTAAATGAAGAAAAACCCGAGCTTTCAGGAATCGTTCTCTCACAATACGACAAACAGGGCAACAAGCGTGACGGGCTTATCTGGTTACAGGACATTTACAATCTCGATCTCGCGACCGATCTTGTCGTGCTCAGTGCTTGTGATACGGGAATCGGAAAGGAGATCAAAGGCGAAGGATTGATGAGTTTAACGAACGGTTTCCTGCAGTCTGGTGCAAAAACCGTTATCGCCAGCCAATGGAAAATTGATGATTTCGCGTCGCTGGAACTGATGTCTTACTTTTACAAATCACTGGCAAACGAACGGGTTACGCCTTCGCAAGCCTTACGCACCGCACAAATAAATATGTATCAAAAGTCCAGATCGCCGATCGACTGGGCGGCTTTTACGGTTTACGGGGATTTTCAGAACAGACCGCGCCTCTCCACCCGTTTTAATTACACCGGTTATCTGTTAATAATTTTAGTGATCTTCGCTTTGTTCGGAACTTACACGGGCTATAAATATCTGCTCAAGCGATAATTACTCCAAAAGAAACAAATATATGATTTGAACGCTTTCCTGATTGCTGGTCGCTTTGATGATGTAATTTCCATTTTCCAATATTTCTTTGGGAAGAAGAAACGTTAATACCTCACCGTTCGGATTTTTATAGACCGGAAGTTCGTTCAGAGTGAATATTTTTTCCTGATTTCTAAGTAATTCGACCTTAAATGACGAATCAGGGTTCGTGCCCGCCGGAAGCTCCAGATTAAACAACACTTTATCCGTCAGACTATTTACCGTAAAACTGCTTTTTTTACCTGAGCTCCGATTTATCGAGGTTTTTAAGTTTATGCGCTTTAGCGTTTTGTCATTTTCCGCCTTATCCAATCCTTTTTTGTTAAGTTGTGCATACTCTGCTTCCAAAGGATTTAGAGAGGTTGAAGTCCTGTAATAATACATCCAGATCAATCCGCAAACCAGACAGATACCGGTAACTGCAAAAGCCGGAATCAAATACCGAAACCATTTCTTTGGATTTTCCTGCACCAAAGCGGAAGCTGATTTCGAGTTTTCCCTAACTGAATTTTTCGCGTATTTTCTCAGTTCGGCGAGATGGATCACTTTTTGTTTTCTTTTCGGAGTGATGAGAAAATTTTTGTGAAACAAATCGATTTCCTTTGCAGAAAGCGTTCGTTCGAGAAAATCTTCGATCAATTCGTTTTCAGCAATCAGGAGTTTTTCCGTCAGTGAGTCGTCGGAGATAAGCGATAGATCGATTTCTCTGCTCTCCTCTTCCGAAACATTCCCCAGTAAATATTGCTTTAATTTTTCCACTTCCTCGATCATATACACAAAAGACTCCTATAAATTATGAGATTTATCAGCGATTCATTACAAGCTCACTTTTTCACACACTCCTCCACACAGTTTCTCAAAGATTCCTTAATGCGGCAGGCTCTGACGTGTAAAGTTTCCAATTTGATATTCAATTCGTTAGCGAGATTTTTCCTGACCAGAGTTTTCGCGGATTTTTCTTCGCTGTAATACGTCAGGATGAGTCTTTTTTCATTTGGAGATAATTTATCAAGACATTTATCAAGGCAATTTAAGCCGTTATTGTCAGAATCCTCGGGATATTGCGGATTATTATCTTCGACCTCCCAATCGGGATCGAGCTGAACTTCCTTTTCGGTAAAGTGCTTGATGTATTCACGGAAAACATAGAAACCGAAATTATAAAAAATTGTGATCTTCCTGGTATTTTTAGAGAGGTCGAGGGAAGAAAATTTCCAGATCACCCGGTTTATTGTTTCATCAGCCAAAAACTCGAGGTCTGAACACCCGCGAAAGTCGTAAAATCTGATCAGACCTTTCCTGATTTGCTCATACTCCTTCCCTGCTTCTTCCGAATCCGGTGAAAGCCAATTTAAAAATGCGTCGAAATCTTCTTTTCGGGGCTGAAGCGTTTTCTTCATCGGTTTGGGTTTAGTGACTGCCTTTCTTGATTTGTTATCATAAACATATTCTTTAATCAACCGGATCAATTTTAAATTTCCGGTATTTTGTAATGTTTCAAGCTCCAAATACATATATTATTGTAGGTTAACGAGAGCTAATAAAAAAACCGCTCGTAAAATTTATACAACCGGAACAAACTCTTTGCCGGAAGATTCAGTTTGAAATAAATATTATATAATTATTTGCTGTTATTGACGATAGGTTTATGAAAGCAATTCAAAACCAGGTTGCAATACCCGACAAAAATAACTTTAATAAACCAAAAAATTAATCGAAACCCGATTTGAGAAAATATGCCGGCTCAAATATATTTGCGTAAAAAAATTCAAGAGAACTTGTAGGAGAATAAAAAATTGATACCTTTCGAATATCTGACTTTTGAGGAACAAAATAATGTTATCGACGCATTTATGGAAACCGATATTGAATATGATGCAACGACCCGAAAACTGTTAATGAGAGGTTTAAACAGAACGTTCGTCAGCAATCATTTGAGAATCGTAGGCAGTGATCCGAATAGACAATTAGCCTCAGACCTGATGACGTTAAATCGCGTCGAACGCCTGATCGATGGAAGCATTCCGCTTAAACAATGGTTGAATAACGCGCTCCGTCTATTTGACCCGTTTACCCAAATTAATATCATTCAGGAAGCACTGACTAAGATCGAACAGGTCTGCCGAACGCCCGAAGTGATCCTCAGAGATGCAGATATTCCAAGATTTGAAATCGAAGAGATAATCACAGGCGAAACCGATGAATTTCAGGAAGTCGCCTTTCTTTCAAAAGGCGCGGAAAGGGTTGCAGGTGTTGCTAAAATCCTGGTGCCGCGTTTTGAAAAAGGGGAAAGAAGACTCACGAACGAAGGAACTCATTTCATCAGTTCGGGAACGGGATGGCTGATTAGTAATAATTACCTCATCACAAATTATCACGTTATCGAAAACCGGGCTGAATGGGAAGATAATATTTCCGAGGAAGACCTGCAAAAACAGGTGGTAAATTCGGAAGCGCAATTCTTTTTCGACAGTGAAGACCTTCAGGGAAAGCATATTCGCGTCTGTGAATTGATCGCTTTCAATAAAGATTCCGACAAGGATTTTGCGATTCTGAAATTGTCGGAAACATTGGAAGACGTTATGCTTCTGCCTGTCTTAAATCAGGAAATAGTTTTGCCCAAAACTTGCCAATTGAACAAACGAAAGGCGGTCAAACCTTTGGCGGTAAACATCATTCAGCATCCCGGCGGCGGACCAAAGCGGATCGCGCTTAGAAATAATCTTGTTTACTCTGCCGAATATCCTTTGCTTCACTATTACACGGACACACTCGGCGGCTCTTCCGGTTCGCCCGTCTTTAATGATTCGTGGCAGGTGATCGGACTTCACCGGGCGGCTATTCCCAAACAGACGGAGTTTAACGGAAGAAAACTCGGCTATATCAATCAGGGCATTCAAATTCATTCTATCCTCGCTTCTTTGAATAAACTTGCGCAAACAGACGAAAAAATAGCCGAAGTGTGGAAACAGATCAAATCATCACAGAGTATTTGAAAACTACTATATGATCTATCGAAATTTCTATTTGGACAAAGAAGAGATCGACGCAATCATAGAAATTTTTGTGAACGGTTTGCTCGAATATAATGAGGCAGAGCGCAAACATTTCTTGAATGAGATCAATAAGCAGTTTAGTGCAAATTTTCTTAAGCAGGTCGGCAACGACCCGATTGACCAGCTTCGCAGTGATCTGCGGGTCTTAAATAATAAAAAACACCGAACATCGGATAAAGAAATTCCCCTGCGGCTTTGGTTAAAAGTCGCCGAACATCGGCTGAAACCTCTTCAGCTAAACGTAAATTTCAACGAACTCATAGAAAAGGTCACTATCGAAGATTCAAATAACCCGCCGGTTAAAGAAAATTCTCCACCTCGCACTAATTTCGCGGAAACAGAGGTTTTAATTACCGGCGAAAAACCCGAAACGGCTTTCGGTAAGCAGGTCAGACGACAGGCATTCCTTTTTCTGTTTTTCGGAACATTAGCAGTTGTTTTGTTGATCTTCCTCAAAGTTTTGTTCGATCAGAGTAACTTTGGACATAAGACAAACATAATGACTTATGAATTTTTACAATCCGTTTCCCTTGGTTCCTATACCACTGAACTTCCGGTCGTGGTTCTGGATATTTCCGATTTGCCTTTAAGTTCAAACGGGTCGGTTCCTCCCGATAAATTACGAGAAATTGTCGAGGGACTTTTTGAAAGCGGGGCGAAAGCAGTTGCTATAAATATCAATTTTACTCCGCGGTCTGATTCTGCTAAACCGCAGGAACCGCCGTCACTCAGAAACGACGGTGATTTTGATTTTTTCGATTATCTTCTTGAACAAAGGAACAAAGGAAATCCTGTTTTTTTAGGAGTCAGTGAATTTAACGCGGAACCGGAAACCTGGCTCGGGATGCCTGAATATCAGGACCTTGCCGCCGATCTAACACTTTGTGAAACTGAAAGGTGTGAGAATTTGAGTGAAGTTCCGATGTGGATCAAATGCGGAGAATACCCGAAACTTTATTCAATCGGCGCGGCTCCGGCGAATGTTTTTAAAGATAAGCCGCAACCTCCATTCTGGCTCAAACCTCTGCTTAAAGATTATGAAGCTGAAGAAAATCTGCGCCAAATCCGAATGACTGAACGAAACGGCGATGAAATTTCCTGCCAAAAGGCTTTGATGCCCGTAAACTATACGAAACTCGAACAAATGGAAAGCACCGCCATTCCTGCGCTTACGAAAGAAGCTGTTTTACAGGCATATAACAAGTTCAGAGATAAAATAGTAATAATCGGAAAAACTCAGCTCGGAAAAACCGCTGCGACTAATGTAATCATCGGTAGAAATGATGTTGTGCCGGGAGTTTTTATTCCGACAATGGCGGCTTACACATTGGTCAGCGATCCGATTTATGAACTAAAATCCTGGTTTGCAATAACCGCAAATCTTCTCACCGGCGGATTGTTGGTTTCCGGGCTTTTTATCTTCCGCTTTGAAAAGTGGTTTAAGGGCGAATCAAATCAAAGATGGGAACTGGTGTTTTTATTGATCTTTATTGCGCTAATTCTTTTTTCGGGAGTTTTGATCGTCAGGATTTACAATCTTCTCTGGCTCGATTTTTTGTTGGTGATATTTGCACCTTTTCTATATTCAAAGTTTACGAATAGAATTTTTATGTTTTTACAAACGGGAAAATGAAATGAAAATCTTTATAAGCTTACTGTTAACAGTTTTTACAATCAACCTGGTAAATGCGCAAAAGAAACCTATTGCGGTCGTGACCCGTCTGGAAGGTAAAGCGGAAATAAAAACGGGTGACGACGGAGATACGAAACTTTTGGTAAAAAAAGAGCGTTTATTTGCAGGTCAAAGCGTCAGATGCGATCGAGGCAAAGGTTGCAGGGCATTGGAAATCTCCTATTGTCAAAATATGCCGGACAACAAAATAAAGGATACCTGGAGCCTCATTCTTCATTTTCCCTGTAAAGCCACCAGCGGACGAATCGCGGGCGAACCCAAATCCGAAAAAGATATTATTATTTATCCAAATCAATCTGAAACTCTTCGACTTCAGAATTTTTCGATCAGATGGAAACCGCTCGAACCTTCGGTCAAACTCGAGCTGACCGTCGAGATCGATCTGGGAGAAGAAATTTACCACGAGAAGGAAATCGACGGCTCCAAGGGAATGTATGAATCTGCCGGGTTGCTGAAAAAGCTAAAAGAGGCGCAAGCCGTCGGTGAATTCAGTTTTAATATTATACTGACCGAACCCGGTGATAAAAAAACTAAACTCAAAGAACCTCAAATCCGAAATTTCATACTTCTTTTATCCGAAAAAGAAAAATCTCTGAATGAGAAATTAAAGTTGCTCGAAGATGAAACGGATGAAATTTTCAAACTCAGCGGGCGAGCTTTGATATTGGGAAATTACAGACTATACGCCGAATCCGCGCAGGAAATGGAAAAGGTTTTGGCACTTCCCGAAGTTATGAAAATGGGCAGAAAGAATAAGGCTTTATCTAAAATATTAACGCTTGCCGCGACTTCAAATTATAAGGCGATGCAGACCGAGCGGACTAAAATACTGTGCCGGAAGCTTATCGATCTCGGCTCTCCGCTGCCCAAATTTGCCTGTGACAGGTGATTGCTTTCGCGCAGGATTTTTGAAAAAACTCACCGTTCAATTTTGCATCAGATGCGAATAAATTTGCTGAAATCCGGCTCATTTTGTTCGGTTTTCGGCGAATGCCAGTTCTGCGTCCTTAAACAACTTCAAATACTCCGCTTCGGCTGTTTTCAATTCATTGCCGAGTTGCTCCGAACTGCTTTTTTGCGCATCTTCGGGAAACTCTCCGGCTTGTCTTTTGATTTGGTCTATTTGCGAAACGATTCGGGCAATTTTATTAACCGCCGCTTCATAACGAGCGGCGAAATCCTGTTCACGAACATTGAGTTTGATCTGTTTGACGGGCGAGGAAGGATCGAAATTAAAGTCGAAAAACTGCTGATCCTGATAAAGATTCAAAATCTCTATCGCCAAATCGTATTCGCCCTGTTCGATCAATAGTTCGGCAAGAAATCTGTATCTGTCGTCAACTGTTTTAAGAAAGGATTTTTGAGTCGCGCTGTCAATCTCGGACGAACGAACCAAGGCGCGAAGCAATTGAGATTTATTGATCGATTGTTTACCGAAAAAGATCGCTAAACGCCGATTGCCAAGCTTATTCCAGGTGAACATTAAATTACTTAGCAACAGGGTTTCTCCGTTTTTATCCCCGGTAATTCTTAACAGTGCCAATGATTTACTGACAAACTGAGCGGCATTTCGATCTTCATCCCAAATACTGGAGATATAAGCCATATTACCAAGCGTTACGGCTTGTCCTTGACGATCACCTATCTCATTACTCTTTAATAAAGATTGTGCGAAAAAATCTACCGCCCTGGAAACATCATCCATATCCAGATAAACAGACCCGATGTTGTTAAGCGCATTCGCCTCGCCCTTTTTATCCTCAAAAGATCGAAGCAGTTCTAAAGCCTGACTGTAATATTTCAATGCTTCCTTTTTATCTTCAAGAGCCGAATGCGCGCTTCCAAGATTGTTGAGGGCTAAAGCAAGGGCTTTTTTGTAATTGACGGATGCGGCAGTTTGCAAGGCTTCGTCAAAATATTTCAAGGCTTCCCGGCGTTCTCCGAATGAAAAATAAATTTCACCCAAACCGATTTTTGTTAGGGAAATTCCGGGCTTATCATCTACAGATTCGTAGAGGGTCAAAGCTTGTTTGTAAAGATTCAGGGCTTTCAGTTTTTCCCCTAATGTATTTTGAACCGCTCCTATGTTAAAGATCGCAGTTGCCTGTCCGCTTTTATTATCAATGCTCTTATTTATTTCTAAAGCCTGATCGTAACATTCCAAAGCTTCCTGTTTTTTGCCGAGCGAAGAAAGAACTCCCCCGATATTATTGAGAACGATGGCTTCACCTTCCTTGTTATCGAGGCTTCTTTTGCCAGTTAACGATTCTTTGAAATACTTCAAAGCCTCTTCTTTTTTTCCAGTATCGGAAAGAATCTCCCCGATATTATTGAGAGTTGTGGCTTCTCCGTTTTTGTTGCCGATCTTTCTTTTAAGCGACAATGATTTAAAATAATTTTCCAGAGCTTTATTTCTTTCGCCCGTATCTGAAAATACCACGCCGATATTATTCACTATCGTAGCTTCTAAACTATCGTTTCCGGCGGTTTTATTGCTTGCTAACGCCGCATTGTAAAAATCCAATGCCTTTGTATTTTCCCCTAATGAATAAAAAGCCGCACCGAGAGCATTTTTCGTATAACTTATCCAGTAAGATTCATTCAATTCCTGCCAGATATTTAGTGCTTCCGTCCATAGCTTTACAGCTTCCTTCGCTCCATCCGCCGTATCTTTGTTTATGTGTGTAAAGCCTTCCGACATTAACCTTTCTGCTTTTATTTGCTTAATATCGTTCAGGTTTTCGTTTTCTCTGACGCTGATAAGTATTTTGTATTTGCCTTTCTTTACAGACTGTTGAGGTTCTATAACCACCTTGTAGTCACCGTCTGTTGAAATTTTGCCGGTTAAAACTTCACGCAAAAATCCTGAGCCGAAATCTGCTCTTGAAATCATTTCGTTGTTTTCGGCTTTGTAAAGTATTACGACAAGGTCAATACCATTTTCCTCTAAATCAATCCTTAATATTTGTCCCTGTTTGAGATAAATGGAGTATGAATTCTTTTCGCCGCCACTTATTTCGCTTTCAACAGTTTCTCCGATAGAGATGGAAAGCACGTTATTTTTAACGTTTGCGGTCGAGTTATCATTCTGAGCAAAGGAAGCGCGAAAACCTACAAAAATCATTAACGTTAAAACTAATGATATTTTGAATCCGAGTTTTAGAATCGATAAAAGAATATTGATAGAATTTATTCTCCTTTTGCCTTCTGCTCTCCTCCGGACTTTTCGGTGAGTGTGATTTCCGCTTCCCTGAACACTTTCAGATACTCCGCTTCGGCTGTTTTCAATTCATTGCCGAGTTGCTCCAATTTCTTTCTTTCCGCATCTTCGGGAAACTCTCCGGCTTGCCGTTTGATTTCCTCTATCTGCGATGAGATAAGCGCAACCCGATCAGCCGCCGCTTCATAACGAGCGGCGAAATCCTGTTCACGAACATTGAGTTTGATCTGTTTGACGGGCGAGGAAGGATCGAAATTAAAATCGAAAAACTGCTGATCCTGATAAAGATTCAAAATCTCTATCGCCAAATCGTATTCGCCCTGTTCGATCAATAATTCTGCGAGATAAGTGTAATGCGACTCGATACTTTTGAGAAAGGATTTTTGAGTAGCATTTTCAATTCGATTCGAGCGGGCTAAACCGCGAAGTTTCTGCATCCGGTTCACAGCTTGTTTCCCGAAGAAAATTGCCTGTTTCCGTTGATTATTTAAATTCAAAAAAAGCATCAGATTGCTAAGAGCCAGAGCTTCGTTTTTCTTATCATCAACTCTTCTGCTCAGGAGAAAAGTCTGGTTGAGATAGTTCAAAGCTTCTTGTTTTTCACCGAGCAAAGTAAGCAGGTATCCGATATTATTCAATGAGATCGCCTCGCTTTTTCGGTCTGAAATGGCACGATTCAACTTTAGTGCTTGCTTGAAATAATCAAGTGCGGTTGCCCGTTCTCCCAGAGTATCGGAAACACTGCCGATATTATTTAGTGCGGTGGCGATTAAGTCCTTGTTTTCGATTTTTTGACTTAATTCCAATGCCTGCCTGAAAAAATCAAGAGCTTTTGTTTCCTGTTTTAATGATTCATAAGTGCCGCCGATATTATTCAACAGAAAAACTTCATTTCGTTTATCTCCGATTTTTCGGCTTAATTCTAAAGCCTCTTCAAAAATCTTTAGTGCAATGGCACTTTCTCCCAGACTGTTATAAACACTCCCGATATTGCTAAGTGCAGCGACTTCGCCGGTTTTGTCGCCGATCTCTCTTCTGATTTTCAGAGATTGATTTTGATATAACAAAGCTTTATCGCTTTCGCCTATATCAAGATAAATTTTTCCCAAATTGCTCAAGGCAACCGCACTGCCCTGCTTATCTCCGATCCGGCTGAATATGGTAAAGGCTTGATTAAAATAATCGAGGGCTTTTTGATTTTCGCCAAGCGAATTAGAGATCGTCCCCAAATTGTTAATGGTCGTGCCTTCTTCAGACTTATCGCCGATTGAGTTGCTCAAGATCAAGGCTTGATTAAAATAATCCAGTGCTTTTTGAGGATTACTGAAATAGGAATACATCAGACCAATATTGCCAAGTGCTTTAGCCTCAATTATTTTGGCACCTATTGCCCTGGCTATCGAAAAAGCCTGATTAAAATTGTCGAGGGCTTTTTGATTTTCACCAAAAACGCTATAAATATTTCCGATATTGTTAAGGGTCGTGGCTTCACCGCTTTTATCGCCGATCTTTCGGCGTAAAGTCAGGGCTTGCTCATAATAATTTAAAGCTTTCTGCTTGTCGCTCAGATCAGAATAAACCTTGCCCATATTGTTATAAGTTCCCGCTTCCGAACGGATGTCACCTAATTCTTTTAACAACGGCAATGCCTGATTAAAATAATCCAGTGCCTTTTGATTTTCTCCTAAATCAGAATAGACTTTGCCGAGATTGGTCAACAGAGCCGAGATTCCCTTTTTATCGTTGATTTGTTTGGCTAAAAGAAAAGCTTGGTTGAAATAATCCAGAGCTTTCTGGTTGTCGCCGAGAGTGTTGTAAACGCTCCCGATATTCGTCAAGCTCGTCATTTGTCCTTTCGGATTTTGAAGCTGTTTGTTGAGGTTAAATGCCTGATTATAATAATCTAATGCTTTTTGAGTTTCTCCCAATGATTGATACACACTGCCGATGTTGTTGAGTGCCGAAGCCTCGTTGAACTTATCCGACGTTTGTTTCCTGATTTCCAGAGTTTGAAAAAAATATTCGAGGGCTTTTTGATTTTCATCTGAAAGGGCGTATATCTGTGCAATATTATTAAGGGTGGTAGCTTCACCGCTTTTATCTCCGATCTTCCGGCGTAAAGTCAGGGCTTGCTCATAATAATTTAAAGCTTTCTGCTTGTCGCTCAGATCGGAATAAACCTTGCCCATATTATTGTAAGTTACGGCTTCCGAACGAATATCGCCTAATTCTTTCAACAACGGCAATGCCTGATTAAAATAATCCAGTGCCTTTTGATTTTCTCCTAAATCAGAATAGACTTTGCCGAGATTGGTCAACAGAGCCGAGATTCCCTTTTTATCGTTGATTTGTTTGGCTAAAAGAAAAGCTTGGTTGAAATAATCCAGAGCTTTCTGGTTGTCGCCGAGAGTGTTGTAAACGCTCCCGATATTCGTCAGGGTCGTCGCTTGTCCGGCGAGGTCGCCGACTGCGGTTCTGAGTTCCAATGCTTTTTTATAGATTTCCAGAGCATTTTGTTTTTCGCCTAATGAGTTAAAGATAAAACCTATATTATTGAGCGTTATGGCAAGACTATTTTTATCATTTATCTCTTTGCTCAGAAATAAGGATTTTTCAAAAGACGTTAACGCCTTTTGATTTTCACCGAATGAGGCGTAAATCGTTCCAAGATAATTGTGAATATAACTTTCCCAATATTTATCACCTGATTTTTGCCAGATTTCCAGTGCCTGTTTCCATTTTTCAATAGCTTCCCGTGAATCTTCGACAGTGCCTTTGTTGCTTGATTTCAATCCTTCGACGAGCAGTTGTTCCGCCTTTATTTGCGATTGAACATTAGGATTGCTTTCCAGAAGGTTGGCAATCATTTTGTAACTTTTGCCGGAAGTTACCTGTTGGGGAATAATAAGCACGGAATAATTACCTTCCTGTTCCGTTTCATATGTCAAAACCTCCCGTCCATAACCGGAACTGAAGCTAACGGAACTAAGGATTCGGTCATCTGCAACACGATACAGCACAAGGAGTATATCGCTTCCCTTTTCTTCTCCTTCGATCTTTAATATTTGCCCTTGTTTGAGTTGAACGACAAATGTATGACGCTCGCCGTCTTTTATTTCAAGCTCTATTTCTTTTCCGATCGGCAATCTTTGAGATAAAAATTTTATATCTTTTATTTCCTGAGCAGTCAGATCACTCAAATAATCGTCTTTTAATTCCTGCCAACCCTTTAAAGCTTCTTCAAATTTATTAACGGCTGTTTCGGTTTGATCGGGAATGTCGCGCAGTGCCATTGCTTCCATAAACAAACGTTCGGTTTCGACTCTTTTTTTATCCGCCGCAGTTGCTTTGCGCGGAATTTCCCGCCGTATCGTATAAGTTCCCTTTTTTGCCGTTTCATCAAAACTCGTTGCTTTCAGGGTGAATTTACCTGACCTGTCCGCAATATAAGACAAAATCTCGGAGCCTTCCGTGCCGTTCGGACTATCCATTTTGGCTAAACTGCTTCCGTCCGAACCGATCAGTTCGAGCAAAACGTCGACGCTTTTTTGCATCACCTGAATTTGCAGAAAATCGTCTTTCTGCAAGCTGATCTTATAAACATCGGTTTGCTTCCCGGACATTTCCCGTTCAAGCGTCTGGTCCGGTTTCAATTCTTCATTATCCGACCTGTTCATTTGGGCAAACGAATAGTGAAAACCTGCAAAAATCAGTATTGTAAATGCTAAAGATTTGCTGAATGAATTTCGATATTTCATATATTCTTGAACTTTTAAGTTATTTAATAATCGATTGTTTGTCCGGGAAATTTATCTCCAGTTTCCGAAAAGAATAAACGGAGCCCAGTAATACGGATGTGCATAACTTGTTCCGGGAGGCGGTTCGTAGAAAGGGCGATATTTTTTATCTATTTTGTTGTAAATTTTAAGGTAAGTATCTTTCCGGCTTTCATCTCCCTTGAGGTTTTCTTCGGCTCCGTTTTTTGTTTTGCTCTGAATTGTTCCGCGAATCAGACCAAGTTGAGCGAGTCTTAAAGCCTTCGCTTTGTTCATTTTTCCTTTTTGTTTGTTCGAGTAAAATTTCGTCATCAGATCGGACGTGCTGAATTCGGGAACCTGCCACAATGTCGCCATCACAGCATTTGCCCCGAGTCTTTGTGCCAGTTCAGCAAAACCGTCGATTTCACGTCCGTCGGCATTCGGCAAAACCGCACCCGTTTCGCAGGCTGAAAGCGTCAGTAGCTCGACACCTTCAAAAAGACCTTTCTGCTCTTTCATTTCATTAAGAGTAAGGGCTTTTCCATTGCCCAAAACCAGAAATGAAAGAGCGGAATCTCCTTCATAAAATCTGAAATGTGAAGAGATGTGAACAACCTGACGGCGTTTTTTCAAGGCTTCATAAAATTTGTCTTTCGTAAAATTTTTATCGGCGTAAACTTCGCCTTTCAGGATTCCCTGATCCCTCTTATCGGTAATAAAAATATTTGATAACTCTTCTCTGACCCCGAATAAACCCCTAAATTCGATGGTATGTTTATCTTTTAAAAGATCGATCTGCTGATCTTCGGCAGTTCCAAAACCGACTCCAGTCCAGACAGGTTGGGTTTTTTCCAATAATCTTTGCGAATCGGCACGTGTCAATACGATGTTTTGATATTTTTCCACCAGATATTTCTCACCGTCCCACAAAGCCGCCACCGGAATATAACGAAGATTCCCGTCCAGTTGCCACATCAAAGTTTCGATCTTTTCCTTTTTCAACTCATCTTCAAGCTTTTGCGGAAAGATGATCTTATAAAGCTCTTCGCTCAAAATTCTCGGATCATAAGCCGATTTCTGTAAAAGCACGTATAGCTGAATGAGCTTTTCGTTAAAATCCTGTTTGTTTATGGACGAATCAAAAACCTTCACTTTTCCCTCCGACGCGATCAAAAAAACGTAAAATTTTTTTTCGCCGATGAGAGTATAAAGAGCCGCAGTTTTTTGTTTCGTTGCCGAATTGAGTTGTTTCAAAACAGCTTGCATTTTGACGACATCAGAAACAGGCGGTTCCTTATCCGCTCCGTCTTTCGGTTCAGCCACTTTCGTGTTATGTCCGAAAAGAGGTAAATAAAACAGTGTGCTCAATAAAAAAACAGCTGCCGCCAAATGTCGAAAATAAAATTTTGAATTAATTGATCTCATTTACTTAGTTCCTGCCGATTAATATTCGATTGTTTCGGAATCCGGCTATTGAATCCCTAAATTTTTACCTGATCCGGGAATAATTTTAGTCAGAATTTTTATCTCATCTATATATGTTGAAAAACTGCCAAACCTTACATCAAGTTAAATTCCAAATGAATGCCTTTATCAGCCTTTTCAGGTCTGCGGACAAAATCTTGCTTTATAGCCGACAATCCGATAAAATTTCCTCTGATTTTAGAATAAAATCAATATTTTGTTGCACAGCGTTTTTGAAAAACGAGTGCATCGGCAACAATAGGTTTAATAATTTGAAAGATTAAACCATTGCGTCGGATATTTTTGAGTTTCAGATAAGGATTAAAAACGTGTGAAAAGTTCCATAGCCCTCTGGAAATATACCCGGATGATTGTTTTAACAGCAATTGTCGCCGCTTTATACTCCGCCAGCATCGCCGTTTTAAGATTTCCGCCGCCAGTTTCAATCGTCCCGATCAGCCAGATTTTTCCAATCCCCTTAAGCCTGATGTTCGGACCTGCCGGAGCCTGGGGAATTGCGATCGGTTCGGTGATCGGTTCGCTGGTAACGGGTGAATTTTCGATCAACCAGTTGTTCGGATTTATCGGAAATTTTGTCCTCGGAATCACTCCTTATTTGCTCTGGACGCGACTCAGTCCGTTCTCCGACGGCAAACGCGATATTAGGTTTAACTCCGCGCGTTACTGGTTTTTATATTTTTTTGTCGCCCTCGGAGCGGCATTTTCGACAGCCGTAATAATCTCGTTTCCGATGCACCTGCTCGGTCTTGTTCCGTTCAGCTTTTTGGTTAATCTGATCGGCGTTCAGGATTTTCTGATCGGTCTTTTTGCGGTTATTTTTCTTCGTTTGATTTATAAACGTGTCGAATCGCTCGGATTATTATACTGGGAAGTTATGGACGAATCGGATTTAGATCAGCCGCAGAGCAGGTTAGGCGTTTGGGGAGCCTGGATGATAGTGATAAGTTCCGTTCTGGCATGGCTGATCGGGGCTTTTATCATTCCCGAACAAGCCTCGCTGGTCGGCGGCATCGGTTCCGCGCTCATTTTGGTCGGAATTATTCTTTGTTTGATAAAACGTAATTCAGCCGAAACAAGCTAAATGTTTCCTGCAAAGATCATCACGCGGAAATTGCGGTTTACAGTTAGTCGTTGGAATAAAATCTAAAATATCAGCCTAAATCCTTAGGACAAAAAAAATGCCCAATAAACGGAAATTTCTCCGAAAAGCAGTCGATAAAATCGAGGTTTCTGCCTTTACAAGTTCCTTAAAAAGCCGAAATTTCCGTCTTTTATTCTTTGGATTTTTTATCTCGCTGACAGGAATCTGGATGCAATGGGTTGCGCAATCGTGGCTTTTGCTCAAACTTACCGATTCGTCAGTAATGCTCGGATTCTTAGGTTTCGCCGGAAACATCCCGATTTTTTTGTTGGCACCTGTCGGCGGCGCACTTGCCGACCGATTTTCCCGCCGGAATATTTTGCTCGTCACGCAAACTTTAGCGGTAATTTCTTCGCTCATCCTGGCAATATTAACGATTTCCGAAAATTTGCAGGTTTGGCAAATCTTTTTGTTCGCGACTGTTACGGGCATCATCAATGCTTTCGATATTCCGACACATCAGGCATTTTTGGCTGATATTGTCGAAAAAAAGGATTTGATGAATGCCATTTCCTTAAATTCGCTCCTCATAAATCTAACCCGTATCATCGGTCCGACCTTAGCCGGAATCATCATTGTCAACTGGGGCGAGGGTTGGTGCTTTTTTATAAATTCCGTCAGCTTTGTCCCGACGATCATCGCGATCTTACTGATGAAGAAAATAACGGAAAATAAAACAAAGCAACGCAGTTCGATTATCGATAACGTCATTGAAGGCTTCAAAATTGCGGGTGAACATTCGATAATCCGCAATCTTTTATTTTTAACCGCGCTTCTCAGTTTTGTCGGAATGTCGTTTACGATTCTTCTGCCGATCTTGTCGGACAAAATTTTGAACGCGGGAGCAAACGGACTCGGTCATTTGATCGGGTCGATGGGAGCGGGCGCGTTGATCGCGGCTTTCTCCTTTGCCCGCTACAGTAATATCAAAGGGCTCGGAAATTGGATTTTGCTTTGCTCGGTGATTTTCGGCGCGGGTTTGATTTTGTTGTCGTTTACAAACTCCTTTGAACTATCGGCGGCATTGCTTTTTATGATCGGATTTGCGCAGGTTGTTCAATTGGATTCGGCAAATAAAATGATTCAATTACTGGCTTCGGACGAAGTGCGCGGACGTTTGATGTCGTTTTATGTCCTTGTTTTGATGGGGTTGACCCCGTGCGGCGTTTTGCTTAACGGTTGGTTAGCCACATACATAGGAGTTTTTAATACAATAGCCGTTTGCGGCACGCTTTACACTTTTCTCGCCGTCACGGTCGCCATTCAGATCGTGAAACATATCCGCACGGGACAATCCATTCAAATTCGATCCGTTTCTCAAATGGAAACATAAACTTCGGGCTTTAGACAAAAACGACTCAGGCTCCCGGTTTTCTGCAAATCCAACGTGTTCCAACAGCGCGTTTTCGTCTAAAGCCCGATGCCGAATTAAGGCGTAACTTTATATCTGTCTCTCGGATAAAGAACCGCTTGTCTGACATTGCTCAGTCCCAAAACCTGCATTGTCAGCCTTTCCAGACCGATTGCCAATCCGCCGTGCGGAGGCATTCCCAATTCAAACATTTTGAGATGCGATTCAAAGTTTACAGGCTCGATGCCGCGGTTCAACAACGCAGATTCCAAATCTTCCCGGCGGTGGAGTCTTTGCCCGCCGGTCGTTATTTCCAAACCGTTATACAAAAGATCGAAACTGTTCGCCGCGCCGTTCGTTCCGCGCGGAGCAGTGTAAAACGGACGGCTTTCAAGCGGGTAGCCGATGACGAAAACCGCCGCCAGACCTGTTTCTCTTTCGGCGATTTTACATAATTGCCGTTCGCCTTCCGGGTCCAGATCGTCTATCAGATCGTTTCTGTCGAATTCCTTCTTGAGAAGTTCAAGACATTCGTCAAACTCCCAGATAGGCACATTGAGCATCGAAGGCAGCGGCGGGCGGTCGTAACTTTTAAGAACGTCCGCGTGTTCGCTGTTGATCCGCTCGAAAATATATGTCAAAAGTTCCCGTTCGATCTGAATTACGTCCTCGGGTCCGTTTATAAAACCCAACTCAAAATCGAGCGAGTAATATTCCGTCAGATGGCGACTGCTCGCGTGCGGTTCGGCTCGGTAAACGTGTCCCGTTTCGTAAACCCGCTCAAAACCCGCAACCCCGTGCTCCTTGTAAAATTGCGGGCTCTGCGCAAGATACGCAACACGGTCGAAATATTTTATTTCAAACAGATTAGTCCCGCCTTCAGTGCCGGAAGCGACTATTTTAGAAGTAATGATCTCGGTAAAAAGCTGACTGTTCAAATATTCCCGAAAATATTTCAGAAGGGCAGCCTGTATCCGAAATATATTGCCGACCGCTTCGTTTCTCACCGCTAAAGGGCGATAGTCCAGCAAAGTTTCAGGACCGACTGATTCGATATTTGAAGAAGTATTAAAAGGAAGATTATTCGACGACGGGTTAAGAATTTTGACGCTAACAATATCTACTTCGTAACCCAGTTTGGAACGAGCTTCAAGGCGCACACGTCCCGAAATTTCAATCGCATCGTCTAATTTCAGGCGTTGATCCTTGAGCAGTTCCGTATCTGCTACACACTGAACTTCCCCGGAACAATCCTTTAAAACGACAAAGGACGTTTTTGAAAGCTGACGCAAACGGAAAACCCATCCTCGAATGAAGATTTCCTGCCCGACAAATTGATTAATGTCTTTAATAAAAATGCGTTGATTGGTTGTTGATGCCATAACAACTCCTACTGTAAATTATTTTGTATTCGCTGGAACCACGATGGGCGGCGGTACCATCCAGCTTCTGACAAGGTTTGTCAGCTCTTAATTTACACTGTTTCGTAGCATCACGTCTCAACCTATTTCAGCCTATCGACCAACCAACTTCTGTTTCGGATGAGCCTCTCCAAGGGGTCTTTCCTTTTCGTAGAGTTAAAATACAAATAACATTTTGCATTTTATAAATCAAGTTTGACCCCGAAACACACTCCATCAAGCTTTTAACAATCAACTCCGGTCGCGCATTGGATTAGCGAAAAAGATTGAAGAACAAAAGTTTCAAAAGAATCGTGTTCCATAAACCAATCCACGAGCGCGAAAATATCCGATCAATGAACTGATGCCGGAGAATAGAAAACGAAGCTTCAATGCGTCGTCTGACCGGCGGCAACCGGCGTTTTCTTTTCTTGGCATCCTGTTTTGTCATCAACAAACTTTGGTTTTCTGCAAACCTTTCGGCTTGCCGTTTTGCGCCGCCATAACCGGCATCGCCGATCATCGTCTGAAAACTCAAAAATTCCGTCAAAGCTTCGGCAACGGAGCGGTCAGCCTAATTGCCGGGTGTCAAAATGCAGCCGCCACCCTTCTTCTCGGCGGTGACGCGCCGCCTGGCACAGCAGAATCGGTTTGGCATCGATCAGATAAAGATTGATTCGATAAAAGGAAGCCGCGTCTGACTGCGGAGATGCACGAGTATTTGAGAAATCGATTAGACGCGCAAAATGAATTGAATTTGGCGGAATTAAGCATTTTGATCGGGGACGAATTCGGATTAAAAGTCGGATAGGCTTACATCCGGGCTTGTCTGGGGCAGTTCCTAATATCGTTATATTCGGTAAGATCGGCGTTCCGTCAAAGAGTATGTTCTTCAAATTGCTCTTCGGTTGAGGCATCGTGCGTGCATTCGTGCAATATCCCGTAGAAAGGATCCCGATCGCTTTTTAGGTTTCGATAACCGCTCTCGTCGCAGAATCGGCAATCGGCGATCAACTCGGCGCGTTTTTTCTCCGCCGCCGCACGCTCGTTCTTTTTGAGCGATTCGAGATAGCCTTCGGGTAGCGAAAAATCCTGTTCGACTGCCCGGATCAGGAAGCCCGCCATGCTTTGGACGGAATCGCGGCGGAAGGGAAAGGCATCGATCTGCCGGCGCACGCGGTCCTCGCCGAAATTGAGGACGAGTTCGCGCGCCTTTTTCGCTGACACTGAAAAGTCACGGGTGAGATGTCCGACCAATTTATTTTCGGCGGGCGATAATTTTCGGGACGAATTTTTTTTGCGCGACGGTGCCGTGTCCGCCGCCTTGGTGGTCGTTTCGGTCAGTTCGTGCCGATCCAGGAGCTGTGCCTTGCGTAGCCGCTTGACTTGATCCTGGTAAAACTTCTTGCCGTGATAAAACACCAACTTGTAGCCCGCTTCCCCGCTCAGTTCACCGACCTCCCACGACGAGAGATATTCCTGGCGAATTAGTTCGTTCAGCGAGGGGGCGAGCTTTTCCTTGATCTTCGAGCGGTAAGCATACTGTGTAATGTTGAGAATCTGGCAGATTTCGTCGTAACGCTTTTCGAAAACGCCCTGTTCGCGGCTTGCGTAGAGCCAGATTTGTAAGAGCGGGATGAGTGCCTTGGCAATATTGTTTTTTAGCTGTTTATACGTGTCGAAATCAATCGGCAGCAAGTAATAGGAATTGATGTTTTCGAGATACCAGTCCGACAACCAGATATAATTGCGGTCGGCGACGCTGCCGTCTTCGAGTTCCTGCCCGGTCCGACGGACACGCTGAAAGATGACAAAGCTGTCGGAGGCAAATTTCCGCTTACCGGCGATCCACATCGCGCCCTCGGATTTAATATAGGTCGATGCCATCACGTCACACCACTCTTCGACCTCGCGGAAATTCGCCCCGCCATCTGAATGCCCCAGTAGTTGCAGAAGTTCGGCACTCGTAAAGGCGATCGGGTTCTCGATTTTTCCCTTTTCGCGCTTGATTCGTTCAAGAATTTTCTGAAAGGCGAGATACTTGTCCTGATCGGCGGTCGTCGGCATCCCGTAAAGCGTGTTGCCGGCAATCGTGACTTTCGCCTCGGCACGGTTCCCGTCAATGATTTGTGTGAATTTGATAATCTTCGGCGGCGCATCCTTAGAACGTTTGCTGGTCGGAGTAAAAAAACCGAAAGCGGCGATGTTCTTTTCCATACGGACGAATTCGGGCTCGGTTAATTCGAGGCTTTCCGAATCGTTGCTGACGTGTGAATCGGGTATTTTATTCGTGTTCTCCTCCTGCATTTCGGCAGATGAATTCATTGTTATTTTTGCGGCGTTGTCCGCGGGGGGAAGATCGAACGGCAATTTGAGTTCAGCCGCTTCCTTTTTTTTGCGTTTCATAGATCGCTCCTGACGTTTCAGAAATCTTGCCTAAGCTGATTGTTCACATATCTTTTCGAGTGATTCTTAAATGTATTCGTTCAGATAAAGATTTTTGCATAGATGAAACAAAATCACAACAACAATCTTCTGTTTCCGGTCACGATCTGCTGGATTTCTGCGCGGCTTTGCCTGTCTGAATATATCTAATACTGTTTAAAATATGTCTAATACTGTTGGAAACACTTTTGGAAGTAGTTAAATTATTGTAAGCACAGTTTTTATAAGATCAGTGACTTCCCTCGAACTACGGTGTTTCTTCCCTCGAACTACGGTGTTTCTTCCCTCGAACTACGGTGTTTCTTCCCTCGAACTACGGTGTTTCTTCCCTCGAACTACGGTCGTAGGCGAACGATTTACCATTGTTTTTCCCTTGAACTACGGTCAGTTCGACTGCTTGCGAGCGACTCATTTCCCTTGAACTACGGTTGTTTATGCAGGTCGGCTCGACCGCAATTTCCCTTGAACTACGGTCGCTTGAGCGGTCTTCTGCCATAGAAACCGCAAGTTTTTCCCTGGAACTACGGTTGCCGGTCAGTGTTTGATTTAAAGATATTTTCGAGCGTTGCGCGAACAAAAAATATCAGGAACTTATGGAAAATGCACTCTATAATTGTTAGTTTTCGCCGTTCCGAAAATCTCTCAGATAGCGGCAAAATATTTTGACAAATACCGAAAACTAATTTATCTTTATTTCGTTCATCTTTAATTATATAAATTTTACTTTCTCTTTATTCTGGAGATTTCTTGAGCAAGGCGGTCAAAGTTGTTGCAGGTTTAGTGAATTTCCGATTACCCCGAACGGACTTCACTTGCAAGTATTCTCGATTAACTCTGCAAGTAAATATATTTACTTCAACAGCACCCGAAAAGCGGTTTTTGCCTAAGTTGTATGCTTACACGTTTTCGCCTAAATACCAGTGTTTTAAAACTCTTTATAATCGGGGTATTCGTCTTTCTCTGCGCGGGGACTTTTGTTTCGTCGCAATCGAATAACCTTCGGATGCGCCCTGTTCCGCCAAACCCGACGAGAATTTTCAGCCCTTCCAATTCTAAAACCGAAACCGGCGGTTATATTTCAAGCGACAAATTCATTCCGTCGGCGCGCTGCGGTTCCTGCCATCAAGAAACGCACAGTCAATGGTCGGAGTCTTTGCACCGTAACGCGGGACGCGAACCGTTTTATAAAGCAAGCGTCAATATTTTGGAGAAGAAACGCGGTATTGAATTTATCCAGCATTGTGAGTCGTGTCATTCGCCCGCGACGATGTTTACAGGGGCTTTAGTAACCGGCAGCAAGGAAACACGGGTGCTCGACGATGAAGGCGTGAGCTGTGCCGTGTGTCATTCGATCACGGAAGCGAATCCGCTCGGCACGAGCAGCTACACCATCCGCCAGCCGTATCTGCTTTTCGACGAAACGGGACGCGCCATCGGAAATGAAGCGACCGACAAACAAATTTTAGAAAATATTTCCGACCATAAACGCGCCGTTATGAATCCGGTTTTGAAAAAACCGGAATTTTGCGGAGCGTGTCATAAATCGAACGCGCCGCCCGAACTAAATAATTATAAATTCATTCGAGGTTATTCAACCTATGACGAATGGCAGCAGTCGGGCGCGTCGCGCGAAACCGTGCTTCCGTTCTATGCGAAAGACAAACGGCTCGATTGCCGCTCCTGCCATATGCCGTCGACCGAATCTGCAATAGATGCGGCAACAAAAGACGGAAAAATCAAATCACACCGCTGGCTCGGCGCAAATACTGCCGTTCCGCTTTATTACGGTCATACAAAACAAGCCGAACTGACCGAAAAATTTCTGAAAGATAATGTTTTAAGCGTGGACATCTTCGCGATTCGCCGCACTGCAACGGGCGAACTCATCGCGCCGCTTATACAAAATACGAGTAATTCGGTTGTTCTGTCGGTAGGTGAGGAAATCGTCACGGACGTAGTAATTTTCAATCGCGGCGCGGCACACAGTTTTCCGCCTGAATTACGCGATCTTTATGAACCGTGGGTCGAGTTTGAAGCGTTTGAAAAAACGAGCGGCAAAAAGATTTTTCACAGCGGGTTTATCAAAGCGGACGGCACTTTGGATGAAAAAGCACACGTTTATAAAGCTGTTCTCCTAGATGAACTCGGTAAGCCGTTTACACGTCATCAAGTCTGGCTCGGCACGGCAAAAGCATATGACGCATTCATTCCGCCGGGGCGTTCCGATCTGGTTCGTTATCGTTTTCGTGTTCCGACGGATATTCCGTCAACCGAAATAGTGCTTCGCGCGAAGGTCAATTACCGCCGTTTTATCAAAGAATACGCAGATTATGTCGCCGGTAAATTTAAAGAGGCGATGCCGAATCCCACCGTTGAAATGGCGAAAAGCGAAGCTTGTCTGATTGCGGTTGAAAACCTGCCGAAGACGAACGCGGCAAAAGCGGGTAGAGAAAAAAACAAGAAAAATGTGCGTCTTGCGGACGAGAAAGAAGCGCGTGAAGCAGTCAAACTGCTCGCCCGCCGGTGGAATGATTACGGCATCGGGCTACTCGGGCAAATGCAGTATGGAGCGGCTTCCGAAGCTTTTCGCAAAGCGAGCGAAGTTGACCCGTCGGATGCGAATCTACTCGTCAATGCGGCGATTGCCGAACTCCAGACGGAACGCTACGGTCCCGAACTGACACAACTCGGCAAAGCCAAAGAATTGCTCGAAAAAGCGTTAGCGACAGCACCTGAAAACAACCGTGCGAAATATTACTTTGCGCTGGTCAGACGCAGCGAAGGGGCAACAGAAGAAGCCGCCGGAATACTGGCAAAACTCGCGCTCGAATATCCGAACGACCGCGAGGTTCAGCGTCAGTTCGGACAGACGCTGTATCGACTCGGCAGATTTGACGAAGCGCGGATTGCTTTTCTGACGATCAACCGCATCGATCCGACCGATGCGGGCGCATATCAATTCCTGTCGCCGCTTTTCGCAGGTTCGGGATTAATTAAAGAAGCGCAAGAAGCACAGAAAAACTATTTATTGTGGCGCGATGACCCGCAGTCGGATGTGGTTGCAAACCGCTTTTACGCGGCGCATCCTGAATGGTCGGATGTCCGCGTGCCGGGCAAAATATATAGTTCCGAATCACCTGAAAGAGCCGAAATTACAGGTGAAGATGCCGCCGCCGAAAGATGATTTCAAAGAAACGATCAGGGAAAAACAAAATGAAGAACACATTCAAAAACATTTTATTAATCTTCGGGCTGATAATAGTTTTAGTTTTGTCCGCGTCCGCTCAAAGCGGCACTACTCAATATGTTTACGACGAAAACGGTCGTCTGAAAGCGGTCATTGCGCCAAACGGAGAAACAACCGTTTATGAATATGATGCAGCAGGCAACAACATTTCGATCGTGCGGCAGAATAACCCGATCGTTTCAATTAATTCAATTACGTTTAATCGTCAGGATTGTGCCTCAGCGACAATTTCCAGCGTGGCTATCTCGGGAAGCGGCTTCATCCCCGATTTAACTCAAAATTCGGTAACTTTCAACGGCTTTGCGGCAACGCTAACTTCTGCCACTGAAAACGAAATTATAGTTTCGGTTCCGGTTGATTTTTCCAGCGGAACGGTACGGGTGTCAAATGCTAACGGGACAGCCGAAAAACAATTGAGTTTGCCCTTACCCGGCAGTATTTTACCTAACAGCGCGCCGCAAAATTTCAGTATTGTTAATGGCAGTCAGCCTGTTTCGTTATGTTTTGAAGGAACGATCAATAAAAATATCAGCATTTTGCTTGAAAACGCGAATCTTACTTCATTGAATGTGAAGGTTTCGAGTCCTTCGGGCAACCTGTTAATTTCACAAACTTATTCAGTTGCAAACGGGCGGATTTTTATTGACCGGACACAATTATTTGAAAGCGGAACATACTTTGTCAGTCTTAGCACAAACGGTAATCAAACAGGAAATTTCGATTTTTCTCTGTTTGAATTTGAAGATGTTTCCGTCAGTTTGCCATCGGACGGCACACCTGCAAGTGCTTCCATTTCTTATCCGGGTCAATACGCGCGGCTTCAATTTTCCGGGACCGGAGCAAGTTACCGATTAAGTGCGCCGAGTTTGACTATTGATGATTACACAATCAGTCTGGTGCGAAATTCCGACGGTCAATTGATTTACCCGATTAATTCCTTGCCGGAAGTTCTACACGGTTTGACCGGAGATTTTACGCTTATTTTCGATCCTTCAGAGGCGGCAACGGGCGGTGTTTCATTGAGCCTTGAACCTTTAACGATTCCAACTGACGGAACTCCCGTGAGGGTTGATCTGTTCAGGCGAGATGAAACGGCAGGTCTGACATTTTCCGCGAATGCCGGGCAAAACTTTACTCTGCAGGTTTCAAATGCGACTGCCCGACCGAGTACGGTGTCCATCATCAAACCGGACGGAAGTATTTTAACGTCAGACTTTATCGACATTTTTTTCAGCGGAACATTTTTTCAGTTTTCCACGCCGGTCGATGGAGTTTACACAATTCGTTTTGCTCCTTTGTTCGGAGCAATCGGCTCCGCCACGTTTTCATTGAATCTTCTCAACGAAGTCGGCGGGACGCTCGTTATTAACGACCCGCCGGCAACGTTTAATTCTAACTTGCCGGGTCAGCCTTTCCGTATAATCTTTGCGGGAAATCAAGGACAGAGATTTAATCTTAAAGCCGCGACAACCGATTTTTACAGCTTTACACTGACCATCACGAAACCGAGCGGCAGTCAGTTACTGGCATTGAGCAATTTCGATGAAAATGCCGTTATTGACGTGAACAATCTGCCCGAAACAGGAAATTACACGATCTATTTACAGCCGAATTTTCCCAATCAGTTCGGCAGCATAACGCTTCGCGGTCTGGACGCTAACATTTTCATCTCGAACACCCAGTTTGAATATATACATACTTATTTTAATTCATTGATACAGGCAGGTTTTCAGAATGGGATAAACACGGAAAAGAAAGTTTCCGTTAAACAAAAAGGCGAAAAGAATAATACAATGCCGCAAACTTCCAATTTGGCAGTGCCGAGCGCAAGTTATTTTTACAACGGCACAATGGACGAACAATTCAGTTTTTCGCCTAATCAAATTCAAACAACATTTAGTTTTACGGGCGGGACGATAACCCTTTATAACCCGGACGGAACAGCTTTGATTTCCGCGCCGATCAATGCAGGCATCTGCAATGTCACCCTACCCGAAAGCGGCACTTACCGAATAGAAGTTGCTCCTGACGGTGAAGTTCAGGATTTAATTTTCCTGAAAACCTGTATCGGCGGACCCGGTTCTCAATAATGTCTGACCGGGTCGGAAAGAGTATTGAAGTCGGACTAAAGAAAGGCATCAAACGTCGACAAAACGATCAATTTCTTTGAATTTATAAATGATGTCGCCGAATTTTTCGTTTGAATGAATTGAATAAGTTGTAAGCAAGATATAGCTGATTAATTATGCGAAACCGAAATGACAATATGACTAATACGTCATCGAATGCAAAATGCCCGATCATCTGCACAATAATTTACGCAATGTTGTTGCAAATGTTGTTTTTGCCCTTACCCGGTAAGGCAGGCGGAAATCCGACGTTGCCAAATCAACCGATCATTCCGGCGGTCGTCACGAATCGCCGCCCGACGCTCAACAGCGGAAACATTGTCGGCAGTCTGCGCCTTCAGACAGGCGAAAATTTCAGTGTCAACAGCGGTATCGCGATGTCGGAAATCCTACTTCCTGGCACGCCGTCCTTTACCTTTAACGGCGGTACGAACGGCGGCATTGTCAGCGACGGCGGCGCAACCACACCGACAAATTACCGAATGACCATGAACGGCGGCACGATCAGCGGCAAAATTCACAAACAGGCTGATCCTATAGCTTTTCCTGCTGATATTCCGGCTTCCGTGCCGAACCCCACCGGAACCCGTTCGGTTTTTATCAACAGTCCAACCGACATTGCGAACATCGGCAATTGGCAGACACTCGCCGATTTGACGGTTAATGTCAGCAACTTAACGATCAGTGTTCCGCCGGGAAACTACCGCTCGATCACCCTCAATTCCAATAGCTTGCTTCGCTTTTCAGCCGGAACTTATAATTTCAGCAACACTCTGACGCTTAACAACAATAGCCGAATCGAATCGACCGGCGCGACGGCGATCAACCTGCGCCAATCCATCAATCTAAACGCAGGAAAATTTCTGCTCGGCGCGAACACTCTTCCTTCGGATGTCAAACTCAACATTTTGGGAACGTCTGCGAATGTCAACGCAAATTGCGAAATCAACGCATCGGTGAGAGTTCCCAACGGAACTTTGACTTTGAACAGTTCGACCGCCAGTGTGCGTGGAATCGTCTGGGCAAACTTTTTCACATTGAACGGCGGAACGGTAACGGGTGATACCTGTGCCTCGGACGGAACAGGCTGTACTGCCGTCCCGTCGCTTGACGCGGTTAATCCGAATCGCGCTCTGCAAGGGCAAACGATTCAGGTCACACTTACAGGTAGAAATACGAATTGGGTTTCCGGGCAGACGCGTGTTTCCTTCGGAGGGGAAATTTCAGTCGGAGGTGCCCCCGAAGGCGATCTTGGTTTGATAAGCGTTACCGGACCGACCACCGCAACCGCTGATTTGTTAATTAATCCGAAAGCCGCCCTTGCGCCGCGTAATGTGCGTGTCGTCACGCAGTTGGCGAATAACCAAACTGAAGAAGTTTTACTTAACGACGTGTTTGTCGTTGCGCCGGTCGCGCCGCCCGGCAGTTCTCAAAACAATGTCACGACAATTGCCGGAAACGCCGGGCAAAGCGGGTTTGCCGACGGAACCGGAGTGCAGGCGAAATTCAGCGATCTGGCTGGTTTAGCCGTTGGCGGAAATGATGCCGTTTATATTGCCGATGCAGGCAATCATCGCATCCGTGTGGCAACGGAGCAAACCAACGGCAGTTGGAGCGTTCAAACGCTTGCGGGTAACGGCACCGCCGGTTATCTGGATGGAACGGCAGCGCAGGCAAGATTCAACAATCCGCAAGGCGTAGCAGTCGCGCCGGACGGCTCGTTTTATGTTGCCGACACTAATAACAATCGAATTCGCAAAATCTTACCTGACGGAACGGTCAGCACGATCGCGGGCGGGAGCACCGCCGGATTTGTAGACGGAAACGGCACCGCGGCAAGATTTAACAACCCGCGCGGAATCGCAGTTGATAATGCCGGCGTGATATTTGTAGCCGATAACGGAAATTCGGCGGTTAGAAGAATTGATACTGACGGCAACGTCACGACCATTGCGGGCGACGGCACGGTCGGTTCAACGGATTCGCCAAACGCCCGCTTTAACGGTTTGGCAGGAATCACGGTTGACGGAAATAATGTCTATATTTACATTGCCGACGGCGCAAATCATCGTATCAGACGACTCGATTCGAGCGGGGCGGTGACGACCTTAACGGGTGGAGAACGCGGTTTTGCCGACGGTGCGGCGACGGAAGCAAGATTTGCCGAACCGACGGGTATCGCGGTTGACGGGACGGGACGTTTGATACTTGCCGATACGATCAATTCACTGATTCGTGCCGTGTCGCCTGATCTGTCGGTCAGTAATTCGCCGTCGGCGGTAACGACCGTTGCCGGTGCGGGTGAACGCGGAAGCGTAAATGGTAACGGAAGTGTTTCCCGTTTCAATTTACCGCGCGGTGTGGCAATCGGGCGTTCGAGTGCGATCTTCGTTGCCGACACGGGCAATCGGACATTGCGGCGCATCGGTCTGCCGCCGCAGATCACTTCTTTTTCCCCGAATTCGGGCAGAGTTGCCGACACGATAACAATTTACGGCGAAAATTTCGACGGGCGCGGCACTAATAAAAACATTGTCACTTTTGCCAAAAACGGCGGCGGAACAGTTAATGCCGCAGTGACAGGCGCGACCGTCACGCAGTTGACGGTCGTTGTGCCCGCTGAGGCGGCGACGGGCAGAGTTACCGTGACGACCGCCGACGGTAGCACGACGAGTGCGGAAGATTTTACCGTCCAGCAAAATCCGGCTCCGATCATTACCGATTTTTCTCCGCGGCGCGGACAAGTCGGAACGAGTGTAAGACTTCTCGGAACCGATTTAAAGGTTGGTAACACAAATCCGCTTGTCACCTTTAAAGGGTCGGGTAACGATCGGCTGAATGCTCTGGTAAACTCAGCCACCCCGAACGAAGTTAACGTTTTAGTTCCGAACGGCGCGGTCACCGGCTTTATTGAACTGGCAACCGCCTGGGGAAATACGCAATCGCCTCAGGAGTTTGTCGTCGATGATACGCAGGAATTTCAGATAACGGTTGCGCCGTCAACCATCCAAGCCGTCGAGCGGACGCACGGGACGGGCATCGTATATCTGAATAGCCCGAACGCATCATTTACCCAACTGGCACAACTCTCGGCGACCAACCTGCCGTCCGGCGTAACCGCAAGTTTTGCGCCTCAGCAAATCACTTCAGGAGGCAGTTCGACGCTTCACTTGAATCTGGCTAATGCCCCTCTTTCTTCGGGCAGTTATCCTTTTACCGTTAAAGCAACTGCTCTAATTGACGGGCACGAAGTAGTAAAGGAAGCCAATGTTTCATTGAGTATTATCGCAGCAGGACAGACAACGCTGACCGGAAGGGTTTTGAATACCGACAGCGAACCCGTCATCGGTGCGACGATTTCTTTGGACGGCATCAGCACGGCAACCGATTCGTCCGGGACGTTTACGCTTTCGGGCGTAACGGCGGGAACTGCACGACCTTTGCAAATAGACGGACGCACGGCAAATGCACCGAACCGGACTTATCCGGTGATTACCGAACCTGCGAACATCGTCGCCGGAGAAGCTAATCAAGTGCCGTATATTTTCTACCTTCCCGCGATCGATATTCAAAATGAGGTAACGATAGTTCCGGGACAAACGACCATTGTGGAAACGCCGAAAGTGCCGGATATGACGGTAACAATTCCGGCGAACGCGAATTTAAGAAACAGAGACGGTTCGCCCGTGACAAGGGTTTCGATCACTTCTCTGCCGATCGACAGAACCCCGACACCTTTGCCAACGGATGCGACAACCGCGCAAGTATTTACGATTCAGCCGGGCGGAGCGATTTCAGACGTTCCGATGCCCGTCGTTTTTCCGAATTCTTTAGGAGCCGAGCCTGACACCAGATTTCCGCTTTATGCCTTCGATCACGATAATGTGCAGTGGTATATCTACGGCTACGGAAGAGTGAGTTCGGACGGAAAAAGAATTGAGCCCGAAATCAACCCTGCGACCGGAAGTCCGTATGGCATCACCAATTTTTCATGGTATTTTGCGGACGGCGGACCCGAGGGAAATCCGCGCGGCGGACCGGGTGGAGGAAACGGTGATGGAGACCCGTGCGGCGGCGGCAACCGCGGAAACAATCCGGTCGATTTCTCGACCGGAATGAAGATCGAATCAAACACCGACATCGGAGTTTTGGGAAGCCGCGGCGGTATCGCATTAAACCGGACTTATACGAGCGAGATGGGCAACCGGGGAGTTAGCGGGCTTTTCGGACTGGGAACCAAGAGCGGTTACGATTTCCAAATGACCGTTACGGTAGGAATTAACAGCAACGGACAGGAAACAGGTTTTGCGTTTCTGCTGACCCCCGAAGATACGCAGGGCAGAATGTTCAGCTATGCCGGACGCGGTTTGAACGATGGAAATGTTTATTTCAAAAGCGGTCAAACCATGGAATTTCAGGGCGATGTGGTCGTGAAGGCATCAAACGGAAATGTCAGTTACCGGCGTGCTGACGGCAGCACTTTATATTTTGTTCCCGACGGGGTCACGTCAAACGGTTATCGGCTCGACAAAATTTCCGACCGTAATGACAATGTTACGAGTTTGTCTTATTCAAACTCAAAATTGACCCGGATAACCGATGCGGTCGGACGTTCTATAAATTTGAGCTATGGGGCGAACAATTTTATTTCTTCAGCTACCGATCCCAAGGGCAGAACCTGGAATTACGGTTACGATTCGCGCGGCAGACTGACAAACGTAACAGAACCTTTAGGAAGATTTACCACATATGTTTATGACGACAACAATTTGCTGACCGAGGCTCGTTATCCGAACAACACGATGGTGAAACGGATCACATATAGCCCGCAACGCAGAGTTATCCGTCAGCAGTTTCCAGACGGCGGAGTTGAAACATATACCTACGAACTGGCAGGAAGTTTGGTCGTAAAAACCGAAATCACCAGTCCGCAGGGAGGAAAAACTTCAAAACGCTTTAACGGCAACGGCTATGTCATCGAAGCGGTCGATCCGTTGGGACAGATTTCCAGAACCGAAAGAGATTTCAGAAACTTTCCGATCAGAAACGTCGGAGCTTCCGGCTGTGTGGAAAGCAGAACCTTCGACGAGAAAGGAAATGCTTTGACCGTCACGGACAAGCTCGGCAAAACGGTTGAAATAACCTACGAGCCGCAGTTTAACAACATTACGAGCGTCAAGGACAAATTAGGTCGGCTAACGACGATGACCTATGACGCGAACGGCAATCTGAAGACCTACACGGACGCTAAAAACCAAACTTTTGAAAATTTTTACGACGGTTTCGGCAGACCGACGGAAGTGAGAAATGCACTCGGGCAATCGACGCGGTTTGAATATGATGATTACGGAAATATTTCCGCCTTCGTTGACCGCACGGGAGCGCGTTGGACATACGAATACGACATCATCGGCAACCAGACGGCTTCGATCGACCCGCTCGGCAGACGAACCACGAACGTTTTCGACGCGGCGAACCGGATAATCTCGACGACCGATCCGAGCGGTGCAACGACTACTTTTGAATACGACACGCGCAGTAATTTGGTAAAAGTCACCAATCAACTCGGGCGGCAATGGCGGATGAAGTATGACGGAGGAAGCCGTTTGATCGAAACGACCGACCCGCTCAACCGTGCCGCAACGTTTACATACAATTCAGAGGGCGATTTACTTTCGGCGCGGGCGGCATCGGGCAGAACGGTCAAATACGTTTATGACGCACGCGGACAAATTATCGAATCAACCGACCCGAGCGGCGAGAAAATAAAATACACTTACGATTTTCGCGGTAATCTCGTGTCTTATAAAGACAAACGAGGTTTTGCGACGACCTTTGTTTACGATCTGATGGATCGCGTTACGACGGCTCGCAATCCGCTCGGCGAAACATCGACCATTAAATACAACGCGGCAGGAAAAATCTCCGAAACAGCCGACGCACTCGGCAGACGCACGACTTATACATACGATGAGCTCGACCGCACGACGGCGATCAACTACCCTGACGCGCAGGTTAATTATACGTTTGACGTGTTGAGCCGCCTGACGCAAGTCACCGATTCGCAAAGCGGTTCGATTTCGTGGACTTATGATGCACGCGACCGTGTGACGAGTGAAACGACGGCGAACGGAACGGTTTCATATACCTATAATGCCGCCGGACAGCGGGAATCGATGACCGTGCCGAACACATTGCCCGTCGGCTATTTCTACGATTCAGCCGGAAGATTGCAGAAGATCACGCAGGGCGCAGAGGATTTTACCTACGCTTACGATACGCTTTCGCGGCTGACAAATCTCAGTCGTCCGAACGGTGTGACGACGACGTTCAATTACGATGTCGTCGATCGGCTCGAACGTATGACACATACGGGAACTTCGGGAACTTTGGAAGATTATCGTTTTGCCTACAATATCAATGACGAGATCAGCCAGGTCACGACGCTGAATTCGGCAAATCTTTCGCCGACGGCAAAAACGGCGGGTCAGCCCGATGCGGCAAACCGCATCACGCAATTCGGCAATGCCAACTACACTTTCGATGCGCGCGGACAAAATACGTCGAAAAGCGATGCACAAGGCGCAACCACATACAGTTGGGACGCGCGCGGCAGATTGGCTGGCGCGATCTTGCCGAACGGTCAGGCTGTCGGCTACAGCTATGACGCACTCGGACGCAGAGCCTCGACGACCGTTGACGGCAACATTACAAAGTTCTTGTATGACGGTCTGGACGTGGTGCAGGATCAGGAGTCGAACGGAAATCAGGTCGATTACCTGAACGGCGGCGGCATTGACAATAAACTGCGGATGCGAAGTCAGGCGACGGGCGATCTGTATTTTCTGCAAGATCAGATCGGTTCGACGCAAGGTTTGACGAACGCCGCCGGAACAGTCGTCGAATGGCAGCGTTATACGCCTTACGGAGAGAGCAATCTTGCCGGATCGCTGACCCGTTTCGGTTATGCCGGACGTGAAAAGGATAATTTGACCGGGTTGATCTTCAACCGCGCCCGCTGGTATGACCCGGCGCGGGGCAGATTTATTTCGGAAGACCCGAAAGGTTTGGCGGCGGGCAGTAATCTGTATGAATATACGGGCGGCAACCCGATCTCCCGCCGCGACCCGTTAGGAATGGATTGGCGCGACGATCTGCGAAACATTTGGGAAGCGGCGAAGGAAAAGAAATGGCGCGCCGAGCAAGCCGTGATCGATGCAATGGCGAAACCGATCGAATTCGTGATTGGTTTCGGCGATAATGCGAGCGGCGGAATCACGCGCTATATCCGGCAGTGGCAAGGGATCGACGATCCGAGCCTGCAATGTTCGGGCTGGTATCAAGCCGGCGAATGGACCTCGGTGGCGGTCGATATTATCACAGGTGTCGGTGGGATTGTTAAATCGGGCGGTAAACACGCACTCAAAAAGGCATTGAAAGAGGGTGCCGAACATTACACCGACGATGCGGCGAAGCTGGCGAAAAACTGCATATTGTGTTTCGAGGCGGGAACGGAAGTCGAAACCGCCGACGGGCAGAAACCGATCGAAGAGATCAGAGAAGGCGACCGGGTTTTGAGTTACAATGAGCAGACGGGACGCAATGAATATCAAACAGTAACGCAGACGTTTTCGCGGCTCGCCGACGATGTTTTGGAATTAAGAGTCGAAGGTGAAGCGAAACCGCTCGGTGTGACATCGGAGCATCCGTTCTTTGTCAAACGAAAATCGAATCTCAAAGCCCGAAGCGATACGTCTGCGGAGGAAGATGGCGAGTGGCTGGAAGCGGTCAATCTGCAAGCCGGTGATTTGATTCGCACCTCCCAAGGCAGATGGGCGAAGATTCTCTCGATCCGACCAAAGAGTGAAGCAAGAGTTTACAACTTCACGGTAGCCGAAAATCATAATTATTTTGTCGGCGATTTGAGGCTGCTGACTCATAACTGCGGAAGAAGGGGGAACAAAGCTACTAGAGATCAGCTTGATCGAATTAGAGATCAGTTCATCAAAGATAATCCTGACTATACACATGTGGGTGGCGGAAGAGATGCGATTTCAGGTAATAAAATACCTGAAGAGTATCTTAAACCATTAGATGGCGGCACGAAAGGAGGCTCTTATCCTGACTTAACTTTTCAAGCTCCTGATGGCAGTCGGGTTAGAATAAACACAGTTGATTATTATAAAAGGACAGGTATTCCTACTGATCGAGAATTAACCAATGCTTATAGAATTTATCAGCAAACAGGAGAACCAATTTATTTGCTCAAAAAACCGCAATGAAGAAACGAATTGACTTTTTTCTAACAAAAATTGATGAAGAGTTGTTTTCTAAAGAAATTAATAAAACAACTTCTAATATCGCTTTTATAGATGGGTTCGATAAAACAACAAAAACCCCTTTTGAAAAATCGTCTATTGAGCATTGTGATAGTGATTTTATTAGGATATGGAACAAGAACTTGTTCCCAAACATTGAGTATGGTGAAACGACTTTTGCTTACTTTCAAAAATCTAGCAATCGCGACCCGACTTCAAAACTAGAGAAAGATAATTTTATTGCTTCCGGATTTTTATCGGTTGATATAAGTAAAGATCAAAATAAAGCAAAAGAAATGTTTGAATTTATAAAAATACTATGGAACAGTCTAAATAAAATTACTTCAAAAAATTTGATTGTAGTTGATTTGGATTCGGCTGATATTTTGAATAAAGCTCCCAAAAATGTTGTAGCCGGTAAAAATGCCATAGAATGGTGTAGGTCTAATGAAAATCATTTCTTTAAATTTCGAAGTGTTCAAGTTTATTTAAAACCCTTTTAGGGTGTAGGATAACGCGGTTAATCTGCAAGCGGGCGATCACATCAAACATCGCACGGCAGATGGGCGAAGATTCTCTCGATTCGACCAAAAGGTGAAGCAAGAGTTTACAATTTCACGGTTGCCGAGAATCATAACTATTTTGTCGGCGATTTGAGGCTGCTGACTCATAACTGTGATCTTAATCTTAAGTACAAAGCTGGTTGGACAGAGCAACAAATTGCAGAAGCTGATCGTAAAGTAGCCGCCTTAAACGATTTAGCAGAAAGCGGGGATCTAGCTAAAACACTTCCGAACCGAGGCAGTACATCAGCCTCCACTCGGTATAAAAACGCCGGAAATTCAGTTCCCAGCGGATCTGACGTAGATCATATTAGAGATTTACAACTAGGTGGTGCCGATGAAGTTAGCAATATGTCCCCATTAAATTCAAGTGTTAATCGTTCTTTAGGCAAACAAATACAACTTCAATTAAAAGATTTGACAGTTGGAACTAGAATTAACAGTGTGACCATAACGAATAGATAATTATGTTTAAGAATTTTAATATTAAATTTAAACCTGATGCTGAATCAATAGGATGGAATAATAATTCACTTGAACACAGCGGTATTAAATCTATTTATGAGCAATTACCTAAGAGTTACTTTGAGTTTCTTACTCAAACGGCAAGAAGTTCATATTCAGGTGGGTTAATTAGATTTTTACTTCCACAAACAAACCCGTCTTTGTTAATTTGGAATGCGCCCAACGGATGGATTTCTGATTGGGAAAAGTGGGGGAGAAAATTTGTTTTTGCTTATGATTGGCTTGGACGGCAGATTTCTCTTGACTTTACAAGAGTTGAAAATAATGAGCCTTTAGTGACCATTCTTGAACCGGGAACAGGAGAAATGCTTGAAGTTCCCGAAAACTTTGAAGGATTTTTGGAACGAGAACTTATTGATTACTCTGATGCCGCATTAGCTTCAAATTTTTTTAATGAATGGAAAAATAAGGAAAAAATACCTTTGGAATTCAACAAATGTGTAGGATACAAGACTCCACTATTTCTAGGCGGTCAGGATACTTTAGAAAATTTAGAGGTTTCAGATATTGAAGTTTATGTTTCTTTATGCGGACAACTCTACTCAGGTATTTCTTAATTTCATTTTCATTAAGGTTGGTAAACCTTAAGAATATCAAAAGGTGACGCAGACGTTTTCGCGGCTTGCCGACGATGTGCTGGAATTAAGAATCGAAGGTGAAGCGAAGCCGCTCGGTGTCACATCGGAGCATCCGTTCTTTGTCAAACGAAAATCGAATCTGAAAACCCGAAGCGACACTTCTGGTGAAGATGGCGAGTGGCTGGAAGCGGTCAATCTGCAAGCAGGTGATTTGATTCGCACTTCGCAGGGCAGATGGGCGAAGATTCTCTCGATTCGACCAAAAGGTGAAGCAAGAGTTTACAACTTCACGGTTGCCGAGAATCATAATTATTTTGTCGGCGATTTGAGGCTACTGACTCATAATGCCGGCTGTAGCCAAACTGGACTTGACGTTATAGATGAAACCGTTAATGCTACGAAAAAGAACATAACAAGTAAACATACCTTAGATGCGAACGATGCACTTGATACAGCCGAAGAATTTCTCGGACCAAACTATAAAGATTTGGGAAATGGTGTTTACAGAAGTGATGATGGTTTGCGTCAGTTTCGTATGGATCCCGGTTCAATTGGAGGGGCGCATTCTCCAAATGTACCGCACGTTCATTACGAGAAATTTAGTCCGACTAATTTAAGTAAACCTGCTGTTAATAATCACGTCCCGATTATTAATTATTAGAATGTGGAGAGAATTAATGATAACTATCGGAAAAATCGGGCGCATAATAAGAGGTAGTGAAAAAGGCTGGTATGTCAAAGTAGAACCTGATATGTCAGAGGCAAAAGGTTTTTATATCTTTTATTGTAAGAACCATAATTTTGTTGGCGGGTTGGATGAAGGATTTGACGATTGGGTAGATAGTTTTGAATCATTGATAGAATACTTTAAGGACGAAAATCTTGAAATAGTGTGGGAAGATGGAACTTAATCTTTTATTGAAAAAATTAGCATTAAATTAAAGCGGTCAACCTGCAAGCAGGTGCTTTGATTCGCACTTCCTGGGGCAGATGGGCACGAGTTCGCTCGATCCGACCGAAGGGTGAAGCAGGAGTTTACAATTTCACGGTAGCCGAAAATCATAACTATTTTGTCGGCGATTTGAGGTTGCTGACTCATAATGCGGGTCCGTGCTGGACTTCTACAAATAGTAAGACATCAGTAGAGAATGCTTTTTCGCATTGGAAAAATCATAAGGCAGAGTTTCCAGAATTAAATAATGCGAAAGAATATGCAGAAACTGCCAAAGAATTCATTGACTCTCCTCCGACTGGTGCGCTTACAAAAACAAGGGCAAATGGAGATGTATTGGTTTACGATGCCGCAACTAATACTTTTGGAGTTGGACGTGGAGGTGCACCAGCTACAATGTTTAGACCAAATCCTGCTCGACACGGGTATCCAACAAATTTAGATTATTTTAATGCACAATGAACGATAATTATTTTTGTAGAGTTTGCGGACTCCTTCAAACGCAACTTCCTTGGGGAGAGAGCGGAACCGAACCTACTTTCGACATTTGTGATTGCTGTGGTGTCGAATTCGGATATGAAGATTCTTCGTTATATGGAATTCGTAAAATGAGAGAAAAATGGATACAAGCGGGGGGAAAATGGTTCAATGAAAAATTAAAACCTAAAAACTGGAATTTGGAGCGTCAAATTGAAAACATTCCGCTTATTTATAGATAATTAAAAAGGTAACGCAGACGTTTTCGCGACTTGCCGACGACGTGCTGGAATTAAGAGTCGAAGGTGAAGCGAAGCCGATCGGTGTCACAAGCGAGCATCCGTTCTTTCTGCAAGCGGGCGATCAGATCAGAACATCGCAGGGCAGATGGGTGAAGATTCTCTCGATTCGACCAAAAGGTGAAGCAAGAGTTTACAACTTCACGGTTGCCGAGAATCATAACTATTTTGTCGGCGATTTGAGGTTGCTGACTCATAATACTAATAAGTGTTGGAGTAGAGTGCCGAAAAGTCTACAAGATGAAATGACTTTAGAAGCTGCTGAAAATGGTGCAGGGCAAAAAATCATTGATAATTTAGGAGACCCGAATTTTAAGGGAATGGAAAAATGGGAATACAAAGTAAAATCTGAAAACGGTAACGATTCAGTTGTTCATTACGTCAGAGATCCTGCAACAGGAAAATTAATGGACTTCAAATTTACTAAGCATAGCACAGGCGAAATTCCCTAAAATAGAATTGTTATTGGAAGGTTAAATATGCTTCTTAAATGTGTCTTAAATAAGGTATCAAAAATTACTGACTCTGATATTTTAATCGCAATTAGCAAACATTTGCACTTATCTGAGGTCCCTTTAGAAATTGGAAAAGAGTATATTCCATATGGAATTATCTTTCGCGAAGGTTTACCTTGGTATTACATTTGCGAAGAAGAAACTGATTATTATCCGCGCCCACATTTCGGAGGTTTTTTTGAAATTGTAGATTCAAGTTTTTTTACCTGTTGGCGATTAAACTGGGAGTTTGGAATTCATCCGGCATCAATCTTACCAAAAGAGTGGAGCACTAATGATTTATTTTATGAAAATCTGATTAATGGCGGACAGATTGAACAAGCAATGTTTCAGAGATTCAAGCAAGATATAGATAAAGAGTTCCAAAATATGTTAAGAATCTAACACATTATTTAGCTGCTTAAAATAAAATCAGATTGAATAAATCAAATAGAGCGACCGGGTTTTGAGTTATAATGAGCAAACGACAACGCAGACGTTTTCACGGCTTGCCGACGATGTTTTGGAACTGCGCATCGAAGGCGAAACGAAACCGCTCGGTGTGACATCGAAGTATCGTTCTATGAAATCTAGAGCATAAACAGGAGAAAGAGATAGAAAATTATTGTTTAGCGAAATCCACTTTGTTGGAGTTGGGGCGGATGAATTTATCTAAGCCGAACATTATGAAAAAAATATTAATTGCAATCACTTTTAGTTTTCTTTTTCAGTTTGCATTTACTCTTCAAATTTTTTCACAAGACAAGTCAGCCAAACAACTTCAGACTGAAACCAGAACGAAAATCTCCATAAATCGAGATTGGAAATTTTCCGCCGAGAATAAACGCGGTTCGGAAAGCGTCGGTCTTGACGATTCGGAGTGGGCAAGTTTGAATCTTCCTCATACCTGGAACGCGGAAGACGCTTTTGATGAAACTCCCGGTTATCGCCAGGGTCCGAGCTGGTATCGAAAAAAGATCAAGATCAACGGGCAATTAGCCGGTAAAAGGCTTTTTGTATATTTTGAAGGAGTCGGGCAAGTTGCCGATGTTTTTGTAAACGGAAGGTTTGCGGGCAATCATATCGGCGGTTATACGGCATTTGTCTTTGACATCACGGACTTTATCATTCGCACTGCGCCCGATTTTGAAAACATAATCGCCGTGCGCGTCAACAATCAGCCAACCGACAATATTCCGCCTTCTGCGACCGCCGATTTCAATTTTTACGGCGGCATTTACCGCGACGTTTATTTAATTGCCGTCAATCCGGTTCATATTTCATTGACGGATTATGCTTCTTCGGGAATATACATTGATACGCCGCTGGTTTCCGATGAAAAGGCATCGGTCAGAATTCGCGGAAAAATAATCAACGATTCTCAGGCACCGCAAAAACTCAAGGTCAAAAACACGATTTTCAACAAAGAAAACGTCAAAGTTGGCGAAACCGAATCGAATATTGAGATCGACCCGCAGAAAGAATTGAATTTCGAGCAGATGATTACCGAGCTTAAAAAGCCGAATCTCTGGTCGCCCGAATCGCCTTACCTCTACAATGTTTCGACCGAAATTTATGACGCAGACAACCGTTTGATCGACGCAGTCAAAAATCCGCTCGGTTTTCGCTGGTTCAATTTCGATGCAGAAAAAGGTTTTTTTCTAAACGGTAAACCGCTCAAGCTCGTCGGCGGAAATCGTCATCAGGATTATCAGGGACTGGGCAACGCATTGCCGAACGAAATACACGAAAAAGACCTCGAAATCATCAAAAAGAGCGGAATGAACTGGGTGTTGCTCGCCCATTACCCGCACGATCCGGCAGTGTTGGAAGCGGCAGACCGTTTGGGATTGATCGTTTGGGAGGAAGCACCGATTTTGCGGCAGATCAGCACTTCGCCGCTTTACACGAAAACCGCCGTGCAAATGCTCACGGAAATGATCCGCCAGCATTACAATCACCCTTCGCTCGTTTTCTGGTGCTATATGAACGAGATTTTCCTGCGGATAAAAAAGGAAAAAGATTACGTCCCGAAAACGGTCGAATTGGCGCGGCTTCTGGAAGAAACCGCCAAACGCGAAGACCCGAATCGCCTGACGGTAATCTCTTTTAATCGTCCATATACGGCAAACGATGTCAATGAAGAATCCGGCTTGACCGCGATACCCGATGTGGTCGCGTGGCATTTTTATTTCGGTTGGTATTACGGACAGCTTGAAGATTTGGGCGGTTTTTTGGACGATTATCACCGCCGCTTTCCGCAAAGGCGTTTGCTCATCAGCGAATACGGCGCGGACAGCGACAGCCGCATTCATTCAGTGAATCCGAAAATGAAGGATTATTCGACCGAATGGGCGCAAAACCATCACGAAAAATATGTCGGGCAAATGATCTCCCGACCGTATCTGGGCGGCTTTGCGGTTTGGAATACTTTCGATTTCGGTTCGGAAACACGCGGCGAAAGCGTTCCGCACGTCAACAAAAAAGGAATTTACAAATTTGACCGCGAACCGAAGGACATCGCCTATTTTTATCAGGCAAAATTTACTCCTGTGCCCGTTCTTCACATCGCCGCGCGCGAATGGCGCAAACGGGCGGAATTTTTTAGTAATAAACAGGAAAAGGATACAAAACAACCGATCAAAATCTACACGAATCTGCCCGAAGTCGAACTGTTTCTGAACGGGAAATCGCTCGGTAAAAAGCAGATCGGAGATGCGGGAACGATAGTTTGGGAAGCAAACTTACAGCGCGGCATAAACCGCCTCGAAGCACGCGGGCTGAAAGACGGAAAAGTCTTCGCGGATAAAGCGGAAATCGATTTCGTAGCACATCGTAAAAATAAAGATGGCAATCAACTGGCGATCGACGAATTGGCGGTCGAGGTCGGAAGCGAAGCCGAATATCTCGACGATCAGGGAACGCTTTGGGAAGCCGACCGTGCCTACACAACGGGCGATTGGGGATTTGTCGGGCAGTCGGAAACGGCTGACAAAAGAATCGAGCTAAATATTCTGAACACGTCGGACGACCCGCTTTATCAAACTTTTCGGACAGGATTTTCGGGTTACCGCTTTGACGTAACGGACGGCGAGTATGAAATCGAATTACGTTTTGCCGAGCCGTTTATCGGCAAGGTCGGTGAACGCGTTTTTAATGTTTCGGCAAACGGTAAATCACTACTTGAAAATTTTGATCTGCGCGGTGAATCTACGCCTTTGAGCGCGATTTCCAAAACTTTCAAAATACGTGTGAACGGCGGTAAAGGATTATCGCTCGATTTTACGGCGGCAACCGGCAAAACGATTTTAAGTGCGCTTCGTCTGCGCCGTCTGGTTTCAAAATAAAGCTTTTTTAATTTTTATTGGTAAAATCTGTTTATGCGGGTCGTTTGTTACGCGGTCAACGGAAGCGGTATCGGGCATTTGAAACGCCTGACGGCGATCGCCCGTCATCTGCGTCGCATCGCCAATGAAAAATCCGCGCCGCTCGAAATTTTTTTCTTGACATCGAGTGAGGCTTCGCATTTACTTTTTGCGGAAAACTTCGCCGCTTTTAAGGTGCCGTCGCGCGAAGCCCTGGCAAAATCGGGGATCGAAACGAAAGTATTTGCCGAAATTGCCCGTCAATGGACGGCGCAAACCTTGAAAATTCTTCAGCCCGATTTACTGCTGGTCGACACCTTTCCCGCCGGATACTATGACGAACTTCTTGAAAATCTCAGCTTTTGCCGCGCATCTGCGGTTATTCACCGTTCTTTGAAGTTTGACAATCTCGACCGCACGACCTTTTACAAAAATCTGGCGCGGTATGAATCGATCATCGTTCCCGAAAGCGAAGCCTCGTTCGACGCGAAAATCCCGTCAGAGATCGCAAGTAAAACCGAATATTTCGGCGCGGTTCTGTGCCGTGAAAAGGGCGAACTGCTTGACCGAAAAACGGTGCGGCGCAGACTAAACGTCAAAGAGAATGAATTTTTGATCTATCTGAGTATGGGCGGCGGCGGCGACCTGCAAGCCGAAACCGATATTTCCCGGTTCTATAAACTAGTGTCACGGATTTCTAATGTTCGCATCGTCATCGGTGCGGGCGCACTTTACGGCGGGAGCAGAATTTACGCGCCGAACGTCGTCTGGCTTTCCGACGAAAACGCTTTTGAAATGATGCCGGGCTTTGACGCGGCGATCTCTGCGGCAGGCTACAATTCCTTTCACGAGCTTCTCTTCACGGGCGTTCCGACCGTCTTTTTTCCGCAACGTAAATGGGCTGACGATCAACTGAGGCGCGCCCGCCGCGCCGCGCAAAAAGGTGCGGCGTTTTTATTTGAAGAACCGTCGCTAACAAATGAAATAAAGGATTTGATCGAAACTTTGTGCACAAACGCTGACGCACGACTCAAACTCTCGCAAAAAGCCCGGGAATTCGTTTCCCGTAATCACGCTTCGGAGATTGCACAGTATTTATTCAACGGTTATCTTTCGCCGAAATAAGCGGATTTTGCTCGATTTGAGAGAAGATTTCGGCTGATATGGCTGTAAAATGAAAAAATGACTGTCGGAGATTTTCAAAAAACGAAATGCGCCTTTGTGTCTTCAAGCTTCGGTTTCGGTCCGGTTTCAAAAGCCGCGGCGATTGCCGGAGAAATCAAACGCCGATTGCCGCAGATGGAAACGCATTTTTTCGGCGACCGATTCACCCTCCGATTTGCCGAGCTTTCAAAAGCATTTGATTTGCTGATCGAGGCGGAAGTTGACGATTCCGCTCAAGTCAAAAAAATCATTCCGCAACTGAAAAATTACGATGCCGTTTTTTCCGTGCTGAATTTACCTTTGCTCCCGCTCTGGCGAAAAAGTTTCGGCAGTCTTTATTTCGTCGATTCTCTAGTGTGGATGTGGCGCGAGCCGCCCAGAGGAGCGGAAAATGCGGAAATTTATTTTGTGCAGGATTATCTCGCCACACCCGCGCGCATCGAAAAATGGAGTGAAACACTTCGGATAATCTCAGTTCCCCCAATCGGCATACTGCCCAAGCACGATTATTCCCTGATACCGGTAAACGAGCGGAAAAATCGCCTGCTCGTCAATTTTTCAGGTTGTTCAAATCAATATGTGAATTCAAAAATTTATGAAATATACGTTGCCACACTCTCAAAAATAATAGACGATGAAGCGTCGGAGAAGTTTGAAGAAATCGAAATCTGTGTCAACCAAACTTTAGCTGAACAATTAAAAATGCGGTTTTCGCGGTCATCTGTAAAAATCGGATTTCTACCGAAGCCGGAATTTTTACAAAAGCTCGCCGAGTCGCGTTTTTTACTGACCGCACCCGGCATCACGACAACACTCGAAGCCGTCGCCCTGAAAACCCCGCTTGGTTTTCTGCTTCCTCAAAACGACAGCCAAGCTGTCTTGAGCGAGATTTATCGCCAGCAAATTGGCGAATCTCTGACGATGGCATTTAGCCGTTTTAACGAAAAACTGGCTTTTCCCACGTCGCTCGATGACTTTGAGAATCTCGAACAGCCGATCGAAGCGGCGGTCGAAAGAATGATTTTCATTCTCGAAAACCAACAATCGAAATTGAAGCAGTTTACCGCCGAAATGTTAAATAAATCGAATGATAATGCCCTTGAAAGTCTGCGAAGCAACATTCGACAGACTTGGCATCAATCCGGTCAAAAAGTCATCGTCGAAAAAGTTTTCGGCAATCCCGCCGTTGCGTCGAATGAATTTTAGCGTCTTTATTTATTTTGAATTGATATGAATTATATATTTTCACGTTAGCTTGAGTTAAGAATAACTGTCGATGTATTGGTTCAATAATTCGGGATTCGGAATTGGGGGACAACCGAGATAACTGAAATCTGTCCCAGTATGTGCTGATTAAGTTAAACATTTCATCTCCCATTGATTAATCGGAGTCGTAATTGAGGGTGTGAACGGCATTATTTTCCAAGTTATCCAGTCCTTTGTTGTAGATCATCAGAGTTTCCACCGATTTGTGTTTGCTCATATTTAAGATTGAAGTCACCGGCACATTTTGCTGAAAGGCTTTGGTAATTGCCGTGCGCCTGAGATCGTGCGGTGCAAGTTTGCCGAGTCCGGCGAGTTCGCCTTTGCGTTTGACGATGTGCCAGATGTGTCGGGTCGTTAGCGGTGCGGGCGCGCCGAAGTTTCTTCTGGTGAATTCGGCTTGAAAGATAAAAGTGTTGTCGCCGCCCGTCTTTGTATCTTTACGGTTGACGCGGTCGGCTTCGAGATAATCGTCGATGACGGCTTTGACATCCTTTGGTAAGGGCTGACGTTCTTTGCGTCCGCCCTTCGAGCGGTAATCGATCACCCAATGCTTTCCGTCTTTTTTGATGTCGGAAACTCGCAAATGACAAATCTCGGAAACTCGCAAACTCAGCCGTAAAATGCAGTAAATGATCGCAAAATCGCGCAGATCGATCGGATTGTTGCGATGAATCGTGTAAAGCAGATAACGGACTTCTTTGACGGTCAGCGATTTTCCCTTCGGACTCTGCAAAGGCTGGGCAGGACGCGGCACCATTTTGGTGGTTGCAGGATTGCGGTTGATCACGCCGTAATCTCTGAAGTAAGCGAACAGCGCACTTAAGGTCGCAAGCTTGGTTGCGATAGTATGGGGGGCGAGTTCGCGTTTTTCCATCGATTCACGCCACGCTAAAATATCTTCGACCTGCACATCCAAGACATCTTTTTTACCGGAGAACAACATAAACTGCCGCAGATTGGAAAGATAATTCTTGCGCGTCAGCTCGGAATTCGATTTATTGATGAACTGTGCAACGATTCGACCGTTCAGACGGGTATCGAATTCACCCGTTGGGGTTAAGATTTGGGATTCGGGAATGCGAATGACCGTTAATTTCTCCATTTTTCTTCAACCTGTTCAATAAAACTCAGTAGAATCGCGGTTTTTATTGATATTTTTGTGAAATTTGTCCTGTTTTGAGAGAAAAGTATATCATAAAAGAGAAATTTTATGATATGTCGCAGGCTGAAAATAAGATTTAATACATAAGCTGTTATTAGAAAATGATTTATCATTGCGTGACACATTTTATGAATGGGTTTGGTGCATATTCCTATTTATAATCAAATATTATTTCCTATCTGATTTACGAAATGAGCCAGGCACAAAGCACTTTGTGTTTACATAATTTAGATCGGCAGATTCTCGAGGATATACAAAATGCTTGAAAAATTACGAACTCTTTGCAGAATCGTAAGAAATCTATCCATTTAAGGTTGCCTTCATATCAGATTTGTCACAGACTTGCCGTCTTTCCCCAAATGCTCACGCTTGAGCCATTTTTCGTCGCGGGCAATATAAAACAGGATCGAATCGGCTTCGGCATCAATGATATTTTTCAGACCGTTCCTTACCTTTTCGATCTGTGCGTCGGTCAATTCACCTTCAAAAACCGAGTTTTGCCGCCAGTGCAGAAACTGTTTGAGAAATTTATGAACTTTGCTCACGCGCTCGACCGACACATCGTAAACGATCAATACATACATAATACAGTGTTTAGAAAAAGCCTTGCGCCGACATTCAGATCGTTATGGGTAATGCCAATACAAAAGCTTGTTAAATATATCTTTGTAATTTATAAATATTATGTTATAAACATAGCACATTTTTTCGTAATAATTCTTTATCAAGGCAAACTATGAGTTATCGTCAGGCTCTCACCGAGCGGCTCATCAGAATTCTTTTCAAACTCATCCGGCGGGCGCATTCGCGGCAGGAACTGGCGCGTGAGTTCGGGGTCAATCATAAAACCATCTGCCGCGATCTCGACGCACTCGGACTCGAATATCCGATCATCGAAGAAAAACGCGGCAGAGAGGTTTTTTATAAATTCTCCGACGATTTCAAATTTGACTTTCCGCAGATCGAGATCGAAGAACTGGCAACGCTGCTGCTTGCTCAGGAAGCGATTGCCGGTATCGGCATTACTGCCGGAAACTCATTTTATTCAGCGCAGGCAAATTCACTGATCGGCAAGGTCCGGTCATCACTTCCGCGTTCGGTTAAAGCCAATCTCGACGCACTTTCCAAGGTTTACGGCTCGGCGATCATCCCGGCGAAGAACTTTTCCGCCCACGCCGCCGTGATCGACCGGCTTGCTTTCGCCGCCGTCCGACTGAAAGTTATCCAAATCCGTTATCATTCCTTAAACCGTGACCGTGATTCTTCACGCAGGATCGCGCCATACAGCGTTTATTTCGACCCGGACGGCGCAACGCTCAAACTGATCGCTTTCGACGCGACCCACGGCGAAATTCGCGTTTTCTCGGTCGAACGCATTTCCAATTTGATCGAAACGAACGAAAATTTTATCCGCCCCGCAGATTTCGATCTTAGCAGTTATTTACGCGACAATTGTTTTAACGGAATTCACGGCAAACCCGTCACCGTGCGACTGAAGGCAAAAGGCATCACAGCGCGCATCTTTGCCGAACGCAGTTTTCATCCGTCGCAAAAAATAATCGAACGCAAACATAAACGCGGCGCATCGCCCGAAACCATCGTCATCGAAATGACGGTCGCAAGCGGTCGCGGCTTGGAAAGATTCATACTCGGCTGGCTTCCCGACATCGAAGTTATCTCACCGAAAGAAGTCCATGAAAATATAAACCGGATTTTAATAGAAAGTTTGAAGAGTTTTTAGAAAATATTTTTGAAAAAATCGGATAATTTTTCCGATTCAGCCCAAACCTTGACATTTAGTAGTTGTAAACTTTGAAATATCATTGCTGAAAACCGAGATGAGATTACATTTTACTTTATCGCCGAACATCAAACCCGTGCCTTTTGCTTATCAGCATCGGCTGACCGGAGTTTTTCACAAATGGCTCGAAAACAATGATCTGCACGACAAGATCAGTCTTTATTCGCTTGCCTGGCTCGACGGAAGCCGCCGCGTCCGCAACCGGCTCGACTTTTCAAACGGCGCAAGATGGTTCGTTAGTTTCTTTGAGGACGAATTTGCCGAAAAACTCGTTCACGGCGCATTGAACGATCCCGAAATGTTCTGTGGAATGCGCGTGACACGGATCGAACAACAAATTACGCCCGACTTCGGCGAAAAATACCGTTTCAAAGTCGCCAGCCCGGTTTTTGTTAAAGGCAAAATGCCGGCAAACGGTAAACCGCCGCATCATTATCTTTTTAACGAACTCGAAGCGGACGAACTGATGACCAAAACTCTGCTTCACAAAATGAGCGTCGCCAACGAAGAAGCTAAAGAAATACGTTTCACCGAAACCGACCGACAGGTAAAAGTGACTTTTGACCGAGAATTTCAAAGCCCGAAAATAAAACTCGTGCGGATCAAAAACATCGACCACAAAACGAGCGTCTGCCCGATCATCATTGAAGGCACTAACAAAGCCATACAATTTGCGTGGAATGTCGGCATCGGCAACGGTACTGGAACGTGCTTTGGAAGTTTGAAGGAGTAGAAATTTATGGAAATAAATTTAACGGGAAATCCGTTTGTAGATACCGGAATTTTCACAATTAAAGCGCATCTTGCCAGAGAATTAGGCAGCGAGCCGAAAGAGGTTTTGCAAGTTGAAGATGTCAAAAAGGCATTTGAAAGCAAAGACGGTTTTGCGAAATGGTTAGCGCGGGCGAATCGGCAGCTTAAATCTTTTTTTATGGTTGTCGGCACAAACTCTGCTTTAGTTAATCCTAGCAATAATAAAGCGATGAACAAGTCAAAGAACTACGGTTTACTCGATGAAATAGATTCGGGTTGGCAAAACTATGTCGCAAAGTTGCAAGAACTAAGTAGCGAACTAATTAAAAATGAAGAAAGCGAACTTTCTGGTAATGAAATTTTGTGTGAATCGTGTGGTGAGCGAAAAGCGACGCAGAATTTAGATTCAATCGGACGCGATTATTTTCCGTTGGCGGGAAGTATCGGGAACGACGCGCAAGCATTACCGGCGGCGAGTCGTGCGCCGAAAATTTGTCCGCTTTGTTTATTGGCGGTTCATTGGTTGCCGCTCGGAACGGGCGTTTTCAATCGTGGATTAGCTTGTTTTCAATTTACCGAGCCAATTCTCACGCAGGATTTAACTCAGAGTATTTATGAACGGAATCGTTCTCAACTGGACACAACTCCGGTCAATGAAAAATTATCAATTTCATTTTCAAGTGATGAAGCCAAAAGCGGAAAATCGAAGAAATCTTTAGGACAGCTTTTGTTTGAAACGATCAATCAATTTAATTATCAAAGAAAACGAAACAACTTGCCGGAAACGGTAACGCTTAACATTTGGACATTCAGCAATGCCGGACAAAGTGCTGACAGTGATTTTTTTGAAATTCCGAATCCTTCGCTCCAATTCTTTTGGGACGGCTTGAAGCACAAAACCGAACTCGAAAAAATCTTACAGCGCGAAGACCCGAAAAAGCCCGCAACACATCTGTTGTCAGCGATTGAACAGCAGAGAGAATATTTAGGTTTTTATCCTCAAAAAGCGAAAAAAGGCGAAGCAAAATCACAAATTGCAACGGTTGGATTGTTTGACCTTTATCAAACAAAAGTTTTGAAGCGAACGCAGTTTACGCTCGACAGCGCGAAACTTTTTGCAAAGTTGGCTCACGAAAAACTTCAAAGCGAAGCTGAAAATGACAAGAACCGCAAAAAGTTTTACGAACAAATTTTGAAGGAAAATCCGCGCTTGGTGAAAGACCCTAAAATTCGCGTCGGCTTGCGAAAAATGCTGATCGAATTTGCCGAAGAAGGAAAAATAAAACTCGATAATTATGTCGCACTTTTTCCGGTAGCGAATTTACAAAGCATCGAAAATTTAACAATTGAACGTGCTTTGGAAATTTGGAAACCATATGAACCAAACGAAACGCCTAAAGGTGAAGCAATTCGGCGTACAAATAAGGGTTGGGATTTATTTTGGTTTTATTTTCATCACGCTGAAAACGGCACGTTGAATTTTGACGAGGAAAAAATTTTAGAAAGCAATTTATCAGGAGAAGAAATAGTAATGTTCACAAATCCGAAAGTAAAAGAATTTGCGAAGGATGTTTTTGAATGGAAATTTGCAGAACACAGCAAAGTTGACAAACAAAAAGGTCTTGAATGGATTAAAAAAGTTATTATAAACGGTTTTTCGAGAGGAAAAATGACCGTTGCTGATTTACGAAAATGGTTTGGCGGTTTGAGTGAATTTAAAGAAGGTTACTCAAATGAGGATTGGGATACTTTTTGCCGGGATGAATGGGGAAATTTAGCGGTTGGCGAATTGCTGTTTCAATTTAGATTGGAATTAGGAAATCTTTATCGGGAGAAAAGTAATGAATTGAGTTGACTAACTAAAAAAATACTTTGTAGAATCTCGTTATTGCCTATCTGATTAATATTGATTGAGGCAATGAGATTTTGTGAAGAGAGTGCAACGGTATTGAAATATCTGGTTAATCTTGAAAATTAATTGAACCAGCACTCTTTTCTTAAAATCAATAAAAAAACGACGAGATGGATTTGGAAGCCCTTTACTCGTCGCATTCCGTTTATGGCGAGGTATCAAAGATGGCTTTCAACCGTCTCCGCTAAGTTGAAAAAGACTTAGCCCTCGCCGCCTTATTTATTATAAGCTCAGATTCTACTCAGACAAATTTAACAGATATTTCTAAACATTTTTGAAGGAAATTATGAGCAAAAATAAATTAACACATATTGCAGGAACATTTTTAATTCAAGCCGAAGGCGCGTTTTTGAACGGTGCGGGACTTGATACGGGCGAAGATAGAAACGCGGTGATTCCGAAAACTTTTTTGGATTATGACAAAAACGGCAGAGGAATTCGCGTTCCATATGTATCGGCTCAGGCTTGGCGGCGTTGGCTACGGATGACTTTTCAAGAAGAAAATCCGAACGAACCGGGAACTGAATTAAAAGCGTTGGACAAAAGCGCGAAAGGAACAACTAATAAAATCGGAACGGAAATGAATCCGGTTGAATTTGCCGAAGACGATATTTTCGGTTATATGCGAGCCGCCAAAGGTCAAGGTAAGGAAACTGAAATACCTGAAACTTTGACTGAAGATGAAATGCTTGAATTAGCCGAACGGGAAGACGAAAACAAAGAAACAAAAACGAAACCGAAAACCGAAAAAACAAAAGCCGTAATGCGTCCGTCGCCGTTTGGTTCTTCGATTCTGAAGTCAATCCGCAAAGCCGCGACGATTAGCGATGACGAGGGATTTGTTCATCTTAAAGAAGGTTCGCCTTTGCCGTATAAAACAAAATTTTATAACACGCAGTTACAGGCAATCTTCGGCTTAAACTATTCGCGCTTGGGCGTTTTCCGAAATGATGGCGACCGCATCGAACTTGATGAGAATTTTGTCAAACAATACGCGGCTGACGGCACGATTCGTGAAACTGAAACGGGAATTTATGAAATAACCGATAACAAACGGCGCGAACGGGCAACGATGATTTTGAAAGCTTTAGCGGTTTTGCGCGGCGGCGCGAAGCAGGCGCAATTTGGAACGGACGTAACGCCAAAAGCGATTGTTGTCGCCGGATTGAATTGTGGGAATCTGATCTTTAATGATTTGTTTGAAGAAAAAGAAAGTCAGCCTGTCATTAAACTCGATGCGCTTAAAGATATTATCAACGACTATCGAAACCGTTTGACAACGCACGTGTTTATCGGAATTAGAAAAGGTTATTTACATCCGACTAATGAAACCGACTTGCAGTCTTTTGCTCAAGAAAAAAGCGATATTGTGCGTTTGTCGAGTCCTATTGAAGCAGTCAACCAATTAACCGCCGAACTTGAAAAAGTCGGTTAAGACGCGAGGTAAAAATGAAATTATTACACGCCAAAATCGTCGGTTGGACAGCGACGTTTCGGATGCCTTTGCTGTATTCGGGAACAGGTTTGACTGCGCCTGTTCCGCCTTACAGCACAATTCTCGGTTTTATCGGTAATTTGGCGGCGCGTGAAATCAAACCGCACGAAACGCGAATCGGTTACATTTTCAAAAGTTCGGGTTTGGCGATTGATATGGAAACCACGCAAAGGCTGAAAATGTCTAGTAATAAACTTTCGCCACAGGAAAAAGGCATAGTCAAACGGCAGTTTCATCTTAATCCGGCACTTGATATTTATTTGGACAATTTAGATTTTCAGGAATATTTTGAAAATCCGCGTAATGTGCCTTCGCTTGGGCGTTCGCAAGATTTAGTTTGGATTGAAGTGATTAAGAATTCAGACGGGTTAAGAAGATATACTGAAATTATCGAAGCTGAAAGCGTTGGCGAAGCAAAAATCGGCGGCACATTATTGCCGTTTCCGCAAAATGATATAGGCGGGCAGATTTTAAATTTGCCTGAGTATTTTTATAACGACGAACGAGGTCATACCAGATGCACCGGCAAAACTTCAAAATTTGTTGCGGTCAAATATGAAAATGCTTCAAACATTTCGCGCAGTAATCTTTTCAAAATAAACGATTCCAAAGCAGTTTACATGCATTCTATTTTGTAATAATTATGAATCAATCTCACGACATTCTTTGGGCGAAAAGCGTAGATGAAGACATTGACAATGACGGCAAAGGCGAAAGTCTTTTCCGTCATTCGGTCAATGTTGCCGAAAATGCGAAAAAAATCTGTGATCGTTTGCCGTTTCCAACCGACGAACGAAAAAGACTTGCGAAGATTTTAGTTGAAGTTGGCGCATTGCACGACATTGGAAAAGCGGCAAGCGGTTTTCAAAAAATGCTCCGAACTGATTTAGCAACTATTCGTGCTGGCGGCGGTTGGGGACATCGTCACGAAACTCTTTCAACAGCTTTGGCTTGTATCTTAAATCCAAATCTTGAGGAAACAGCTTTATTTGCGATTCTTACACATCATAAGGACATTCCTTTCGAGAACGGCGCAAATGAAAAAAGCGTTTTGCCGACGGGAGAATTACCGCCAAATTTTTATTACACAAATGAAACGGCACAATGGGAAGAAATGCTTACGCATTTGCGGGAAAATTGGATGGTTTTCCAAGATTTTCTCGAAGATTTAGCAGAGAAATTCAGTTTTGACTGGACGAAAGTTGAAATTACTGATGAATTGCTTTATTTAGGAATTTCAGATGATTGGCTTGATCGTAGTTTAGGCAGAAACGGACAAATTAAACGCATTTCTAAAGAAAATCGTTGGCAGGCGAGTCTTTTGCGCGGATTACTGATAACGAGCGATCATTTGGCTTCCGCAAATGACCGCAAGGAAAAAGATCACCCAGAGATTTTAGACATTCCAAACTTGATTGATTTAGAAGCGAAAATTAAACAAAAAGAACTTGGCGAACACTCTATTTTGCCTTATCAAATCAGAGCATCCGAGACAATCGGAAATACCATTCTGAAAGCTCCGACGGGCGCGGGAAAAACGCTTGCAGCTTTACTTTGGGTTTGTCGAAATCAATCTGAAAACGGACGTTTCTTTTACGTTTTGCCGTTTACTGCCAGTATCAATGCAATGGCACGGCGATTTAGTGAAATCTTCGATGAAAAAAATGTCGGAGTTTTACATCACAAAAACGCCGATTATCTGTTTCGCTTAATGGAAAAAGACGAAATGAGTCTGAAAGTGAAAAACCGACAGGCAAAACACTTGAAAAGTTTAGCTAAGGAAATGTATCATCCGATTCGCATTTCTACGCCGCATCAAATTTTACGATTTGCATTGCGTGGACGCGGTTGGGAAACGGGCTTGGCGGAGTTTGTCAATAGTTGTATCGTTTATGATGAAGTTCACGCTTTTGAACCTTTGATTACAGGACTGACTTTAGCTACCGCAAAACTTTTGAAAAGCGAGCCATTTAACACCAAAATCCTTTTCACATCTGCGACAATCCCGAAATTTCTAGAGAAAATCATCAGGGAAAATTTAGAAATTGACGAACTTCACATTATCGAACCGAATCCGAATGATGAACAAGACAGGAAAATCACCGATAAGAAACGACATAAAATAAATGTCTGCGAAGGAAATTTGTTTGAGAATCTGCCGACAATTGTTTCCGAAATTAGGAATTTTGGACAATCAACACTTATTTTCTGCAATCACGTAAAAACAAGTCAGCAAGTTTATGATGAAGTTAGAAAATACGGATTTAGCAATGTAACACTTTTACATTCGCGTTTTAATGGGCGAGATAGAACTGAAATCGAGAAAAAAATCACGCGAAAATTGAATAAAAATGAAAAAGCCGAACTCAGAAATAAAATTAAGGAAAATTCACTGGCAACTCCGATTTTAGTAGCTACACAAGCCGTCGAAGTTTCGCTCGATATTGATTACGAACGCGGTTACAGCGAACCTGCTCCGGCAGATGCGCTCGGTCAAAGACTAGGCAGAGTTAATCGAAGCGGAAGCCAAAAAGATGAAAACAACAATTTAATTTGCGCCGATATTTTCATCTTTTCCCAACCGACAAATGGTTATCTTTACGATGAAGAAACAACGAACAAAACAGTTGAATTATTGAGAAATATAGAAGGCGAATTGTCAGAGCAGGAATTAACTGAAATCGTTGATAAGGTCTATGAAAACGGCTATTCACTTGCAGCACAACAAGAATTTGAAAACGCATTGAAAAACAAAGTGATTGCAAATTTTGTTAATGAGATTATTGCCGGAACGCATAATGATTGGAAAAGTCCAATATTTGACGAAAATGATTTTCAGGTCGAAGTTTTACCACAGTCTTTATTAACCGAATTTACGGATTTAATGAACCAAAATCAATCTATCCAAGCTAGGACCTTGCTTGTTCCTATTCGTCGAGGACAATATTTCAAAGCAGAAAAGATGGGAGCTATTCAAAAAAATGAAAAATTACGTGAATACATAGTTACTTTAGCTTATTCAAAAGATAAAGGTTTAGCATCTGACAAATTGGATGATAGTAATTTTATTTAAAGATTTAGACAGCAATTGGGTATTAGGATTGATTGAAACGGTCAGATATTTACGTCCGAGATTTGAAGAAGAGTCGTGAATATTTCGTTAAGATGAATGAACACCTGACAAAATTTACGGGAACGGAGGTCGGATATTATTTTATCTGCCGGAAGAAACTGTGGTGGTTTCATCACGGGATTCAGATGGAAACCGAATCCGACCGTGTGAAGTTGGGCAAACTCGTTCACGAAAATTCTTACGAACGGAAGAAAAAGGAAATCTCGATCGACGGCAAGATCGTGCTCGATTGGCAAGCGGACGGCGTAATCCACGAAGTCAAACTGTCCGACAGTATGGAAGAGGCGCACGAATTTCAACTGCTTTATTACATCTATTATCTGAAACAAAAAGGAGTCGAAGGTCTGACCGGGCAGATCGATTATCCGAAACTGCGGCAAACAAAGGAAGTCGAACTATCGCCCGAAAAGGAATCCCGTTTGATCGCGGCAATAGATGAGATGGAGAATATCGTATCAAATGAAAGACCGCCCGCAGTCGAATTTATGAAGATCTGCCGTTCTTGCAGTTTTGCCGAATTATGTTGGGGATAAAGCCTTTCTCATAATTTCGGTTCTTTGACAATTTATTTTCTTTTTTCATTTCCCATTGATTCTTTTTTGCCTATATCCCTTTCGTTCTTTTTCGGAGAGATATGTTTCATAACTTATCTGTAACCGTTTTTATCTAAATTTATTGGAATATATATACCAGAAACTGCAAAAAATTATAGGAGGCTCAAAAAAATGGCACGACATTACTATCTGACTCGTTCCGGCAGATTGCGCCGTAAAGACAATACTCTTCAATTTGAACTTTCGGGAAAAAACGAAGACGATAAAACAGCCGGAAATTCGGTCGAAGGCGAGCTTGACCGCGACTTTATCGAAGCAATCTCGGCAACGATCGGACAAAATATCGGCGAAGATTTTCTGGGCGACCTGAATCTCGAAACGCAAGTTGACGATCAGGTGAAAGCATTCGGGAATGAAAGTGATACGGAAACGAAAACGCCGGTTAAAGTTAAAGAAAAACGGACGATTCCGGTCGAAGATGTCGATTCGATCTGGTCTTTTCGTGAATTGGAACTGAATTCGCGGGTGCTGAATTTTCTCGCGCAAAAGAAAATTCCCGTGCATTTTTTTAATTATTACGGATTTTACAGCGGTTCGTTTTACCCGCGCGAATATCTGCAAGCCGGATTTCTGCTCGTCAAACAGGTCAAACATTATAGTTCAAATCTGAAAAGGCTGAAGATCGCCAAAGAACTAATCGGTGCGGCACTACACAATATTTTGCGGAATCTGCGCTACCGTGATTCGCGCGGTGCCGAATTGATGAAGGAAACCGAAGTCGTCCAGACGGAAGTTTTGCGGCTCGAAGCGGTCAAGACCATCAACGAACTGATGGCGTGCGAAGGCAGAGCGCGGGCGGCATATTATCACGCATTCGAGAAGATCATCAAGCGCGATGTCGAATTCAAAAAGCGCGTTCGCCGTCCGCCCGACAATATGGTCAACGCGCTGATCTCGTTTACCAACGGCTTGGTTTACTCATCCGTTTTGACGCAAATTTACCGCAGTCAACTCGATCCGACGATCTCTTTTCTGCACGAACCGGGATTCCGCCGATTTTCGCTGGCACTCGACATTGCGGAGATATTCAAACCAGTTTTAGCCGACCGACTGATCTTTCGCCTTTTTAATAACGGGCAGCTTTCGGAAAAACATTTCGCCCAGGATTTGAATTGCTGTTATCTGAAGGAGTCGGGACGTAAGATAGTTTTGAAGGAATGGGATGCAAGACTTCAAACAACCATTGAGCATCGCCGTCTGAAAAGAAAGGTCAGCTATGAAAGACTGATCAGACTGGAATGCTATAAAATAGTCAAACATTTGACGGAAGTCGAAGAATACAAAGGCTTTCGCGCCTGGTGGTAAAACTTCAAACGTCGTCAACGCAAATTTACCGCCCCGAAAACATCATCAAAACATCAGTTCCTAAAATCGACGACATCGGCTAAATCGCATAATTTCTTTATTTAGCGGATGTCGTCAACCTACCGTAGTTTCAGCATTATTCCCGCCTGACGACAGCAACACCAAAATTAGGATTGAATAAAAAATGTAACTTCTATAAAATCAACAAATGTTCTGCCAAAAACAGAGCCTTTTAATTGAACCAATCTGGAATTGAAAC
>JAJQRF010000013.1:0-11802 GCA_021228405.1 Pyrinomonadaceae bacterium | reverse complement strand
CCTTTTAATTGAACCAATCTGGAATTGAAACTTTTGATCGCCTGATTTAACGCTCTGACCGAATAAGCTTTTAATTGAACCAATCTGGAATTGAAACGTCCCTCGCCGACCTCGAACACCGCGCGAACCCAATCTTTTAATTGAACCAATCTGGAATTGAAACAAGGATTTTAACGCTTATTCGGTCAGAGCGTTAAATCCTTTTAATTGAACCAATCTGGAATTGAAACATAAACTTTCGGACGAACTGCCGAACGGTTTTACTTTTAATTGAACCAATCTGGAATTGAAACAGTTGCAAACCGTCGAGAGAAAAGCCGCTCTCCGCGCTTTTAATTGAACCAATCTGGAATTGAAACGCAATTCCCTCGATCATCGTTTCGTTTTTCGTATCACTTTTAATTGAACCAATCTGGAATTGAAACGACGAAACGACCGCGCCGATTGTTTTGTATTCGGCTTTTAATTGAACCAATCTGGAATTGAAACTCCTTCGCTTGCGTCTTGTCTTTTAGCCCAAAGACCCTTTTAATTGAACCAATCTGGAATTGAAACTTTGGGATTCTGCGAAGCAGGCGGAATCATCGTTGACTTTTAATTGAACCAATCTGGAATTGAAACCACATCACTTGAATGTCAACCGCTTCAATCTCCTTTTAATTGAACCAATCTGGAATTGAAACAAGATCAAGGAAGCCGACCTTGCGCCGATCATTGCCGAGGCAAAGAACTTTTAATTGAACCAATCTGGAATTGAAACCCGGGCGCAAGTTTCGCCAAAGCCCGAAAGCGTCTTTTAATTGAACCAATCTGGAATTGAAACGGTGTTTTGATTTGGGAAAAAAGTAGAAGAAGAATTGCTTTTAATTGAACCAATCTGGAATTGAAACGCAAACCTTCGGGCATATTATCACGCTTTTCTTCCTGCTTTTAATTGAACCAATCTGGAATTGAAACTCCGATGATGCAATCGGTAGTTACAAAAACGACACCTTTTAATTGAACCAATCTGGAATTGAAACCTAAGCACTATTGATGACATTTCTCCGTTTTGTTTCACTTTTAATTGAACCAATCTGGAATTGAAACCGTCCGTTGCGGTTTAACGTAAGTTGAAAAAATTGAGCTTTTAATTGAACCAATCTGGAATTGAAACACAAAATAACGACGACGGCGATTAATAAAGCGATGCTTTTAATTGAACCAATCTGGAATTGAAACGGCGCATATATGAAGGTCGTCGATGATGAAGACGACTTTTAATTGAACCAATCTGGAATTGAAACATATGAAAACGGTTGCGGAGTCGATCAGTTTTGCGGAACTTTTAATTGAACCAATCTGGAATTGAAACAATATCAACTTTCCTTTTTATCAATATCACTTTCTTCTTTTAATTGAACCAATCTGGAATTGAAACGTGCCGTGATCGAGCTTGCCGAAGTGTTGCGGTGATCTTTTAATTGAACCAATCTGGAATTGAAACTTTCAAAGTCAGGTCGAATACGAAGCACGGAAAACGCTTTTAATTGAACCAATCTGGAATTGAAACATCATTATTGACGGCAAGGAAACGCGCCGTGAGCATCTTTTAATTGAACCAATCTGGAATTGAAACTGCAATTATCGATCTGCGCTTGCGCGTCGTGCGGAGCTTTTAATTGAACCAATCTGGAATTGAAACCCCGTTTCGTCAAGGTAAACGACGAAGGTGTATGTGCTTTTAATTGAACCAATCTGGAATTGAAACTTGTTTCAATCTTTTCGGGTTCGGATTTGGTCGGGCGCTTTTAATTGAACCAATCTGGAATTGAAACCCCGTCTGACATTCTCGTTTTCGGGAAATGGAGTTGCTTTTAATTGAACCAATCTGGAATTGAAACCCGAAACATCAGGCTCAAGCCTTGAAAACATCCTTTTAATTGAACCAATCTGGAATTGAAACTCAATATCGATGAAGTCGAAACGCTCGTCGGCAAAGCTTCTTTTAATTGAACCAATCTGGAATTGAAACGTCGCAAAAGCGCGTCGAATCGGCTCACGAAAAACTTTTAATTGAACCAATCTGGAATTGAAACAACATATCGGCGAATACGCTTATTCTGATTCTGCTTCTTTTAATTGAACCAATCTGGAATTGAAACCTGACTTTGGGAACCTGGACAAATCCCGCCGACGGTTCTTTTAATTGAACCAATCTGGAATTGAAACTGATCTTGCGGGATTTGTAGTTTCGCTCGAAATATTCTTTTAATTGAACCAATCTGGAATTGAAACACAATAGCGACTTTGTGATAAAATAGAGAGTTATGTCCTTTTAATTGAACCAATCTGGAATTGAAACGAATATCTTGATGACCTTCGGAAAGACTCATTAAGGTTCTTCTTTTAATTGAACCAATCTGGAATTGAAACAAGATTGGAAAGAGTTAGTCGAGATGGGAGCGGTCCTTTTAATTGAACCAATCTGGAATTGAAACCCATTCGAGCGTTTTCAGCGAGTAATCTTCATCGTCCTTTTAATTGAACCAATCTGGAATTGAAACTTAGAAACGATTTCACGCGGCAAAGTTGGAATATCTTTTAATTGAACCAATCTGGAATTGAAACCGTGGATCGCCGAAGGAAGTTGGGAAAAACTCGGACCTTTTAATTGAACCAATCTGGAATTGAAACAACAGAGAATCGATCCTCAAAGGTTTTTTGCGTCTGGCTTTTAATTGAACCAATCTGGAATTGAAACGAGGTTTTTCTTTCGATTTCCGGTGTGGAAATTCTTTCTTTTAATTGAACCAATCTGGAATTGAAACTATTAAAGCAATTTTGTGGACACTCGTCACACTCGGAGCTTTTAATTGAACCAATCTGGAATTGAAACACGATCTGATAACGTCCGCTTGCGCTTGACGTTGTTCTTTTAATTGAACCAATCTTGAATTGAAACACGATCGGCACGACACAGCCCGAAAGGGGTATTTAGAGTTATACGTTGAAGGAAGACTTGCCACCAAAATTTATTTTGCTAAAAATAGTAAATTCTACTTTGGGATGGATGAAACGTTATCGATTAATCTTCAAAAGATTAAAAAACTCTAATTCTAATGGCAGACTTAAAATTGAATTAGGATGAACCTTGATCGCCGTATATTAATATTTTTTAGTAGATATACGGCGATCCGGTTTCGGTAAGTTTGCAGCGAACTAACAATGACAGAAGCTTGAAAAGCATTTTATAATACAACCTCCTGCCCGGCAGTCAATTATCGCGAGCGTCGGTTAAATCGATTTTCACGTAAATAATTGCCTACCCTAATCGTTTGCGTTAAATCCATTTTTCTTAATCTATTTTTATTAATTCAAATAACAAAAATCCTGCTATTCGAGGCTTCAGTTCCATTTTTTTTCAAAGAGTCGGTCACGGTGCGCTGTTCCTTTTTGCTATCTGGAGAAACTCCACGCGGGATCGTCAAATTATCTTTTCCCAGTTACTGAAAGCATATTTTAAGCTCATTTTTCAATGGATCATTTTTCAATATCAAACGGTCGCTCCTAGCGGTGTTAGTTTTTTTTAATGAGTTTTCCCCTGCCCTTTTCGCCGTATTATACTATCTTCGCTTTAAATAATCACTATCAAGTGAATCTTCCTTTCATCGGTTAATTTCTTATTTGGTAAAAAAACTCTTTACGGCTAAGGCGATTTTAAATAATTCTTAATAAGTTTTAAATTGAAATCTGTAGACTTGATCTTATCGAATTGATGATGCACTCCCCAAAAAATATCCTTTTTAGCATTTTCTTTGCCCGATTTTTGTTGTATGTTTTTTTTACATTAATATTACCATTTTGATTATAATTCCCATATTTCAAAATCTCTTAGACCTCACCTGCGTTACCATCCCCACCCCACCCCCCCTCCCCTCCGCAATTTTGTTTTCATTACGGTTTAATATACAAGTTACAATTTAGACTTTATTAGTAATTTCTATTAGCTTGACAACAACAGTCTTAAAGTAATACTTTAACTGCGTGAGTAATCGTAATTCCCCGATAAAAATTTATGAATAACCCGACTTATATTTCCGTTTTAAATTTCAAAGGTGGCGTAGGAAAGACCACAACAGCTATCACTTTGGCACGCGGATTCGCCAAAAAAAGCTATAAAACTTTAGTGTTGGACCTTGACCATCAAGGCAATGCAACTTCCGGCTTAGGCATTGATAAAAACGAAGAATTTTTTACTTTACTCGAATTGCACGATGAAGTATTCAAAAAGAAAAAACCGTTTGATGAGGTCTTTGAATTAATGGTCAGGGAAGTCAGGGAAAATTTATTTTTGCTCGGCGGAAATGTCAAAATCCACGCTGCCAATAATGCTTTGGCAGCCGAGTCAGTCGGACGCGAAAGGCAACTTGCCAGATTATTTTCCAACCTCAAAGGTTATGATGTTTGCATCATCGACTGTCACGCCGATTCGTCGGAAATAACTACCAACACGATGATGCTGGCTGATTATCTTTTAATTCCCTTGACACTCGACCAATGGGGATACGATGGACTAAGCGACGTTTTGACAAGACTTTCAAGCTACCGTGAAATATTAGGTGAAGAAGGCGTAAAAGTTAAGGTAATCGGTTTTCTTCCGACTAAGGTAAAACTGACGACCGGAGCGGACGGCGTAAAAAAAGACCAACTGCTGGTTGCCCAAGGGGTCAGACAAGCTCTGCAGGAACAATTTCCGAATATGCTTCTCCCGGACATTCGCTTTTCCGCCGACATCGAAAAAGCGCAAGTCAGTCAGCAAACGATTTTCGATTACGAAAATTTTAATTTCAAAAGCAATGCCGCCAAAGATTATTGGACTTTAGTGGAAAAACTGGAAAAAGAATTATTCAAAAAGGGCAGGGCAAAAAATGGCAAATAAAAACAAAATTTCGATCAAACCGATGAATAATGCGGCGGCAATAGCTTCGACACTCGGAATCGGAGCGAGCGTTGAATCGAAAGAAGTGGAAGCGACGAGCAAAATAAGTCAAACGTCCGATGAATTACCGATAATTGTCAATCCGGGTGAAATATCCGCGGAGAGTGAAAGCCGCAGTCAAAAGGATGAAAACACAATCTCGTTGAAAAGGGAAACGACGGCGGTGCCTCCGACATCCACTCGGGAAGCAACTCAAACCTTATTCAACTCCTTCACAACAAATGTGCAGTCCGCGGAAATGCCGCTTCTGATCGCCATTAAACGTAAATTTCCCGGCAAGGAATTGTATATTTTGAGTCTGCTCTACTTGCAAAGAAACATACGCGGGTTGGTGCAGATGACTGTCGGAAATATGATGGCGGCGTATTCGTCCATTTTTCAGGATGTCATCAAGGATGATACCGCACGGCGTTCTCTTAAAAGATTGTCCGATGCCGGGTTCATCAAAACGACCAGCATTCCGGGCAATAATTCCGGCTATATCTACGAGATCGGCGATTTGCTGGAAAGCGAACTTTTAAGTGCGGAAGAAAGAGAGGAATTCGCCGAATTGATCGAATACGTCAAGAGCAAATTACCCGGCACGCCCGGATGATTTGTCCGAATTTGTAAAATGAAATTTAAATTTTACATTTTTCGATCGTACTTGTTATCAACGGCAGAATCTCGCTGATTCGAGTTGAGAAAAAGATGTGAAAATATCTTTATTTTCTAACTTTCCTTAGCAATTTCAAGATGATTTACATTGAAGATTTGGAGCATCAACCGAATAATATATGCCGTATTTTCTGTAATTTCTTACTCGATTGAGAATTTCGTCTTTATTCTTATCATCCTTTAGTTTCGCGCTGGCGTAATTTATCACGTCTTCCAAAATATCACCCTTGCCTTTGCAGTTTATTGACTTAAACACTTTAAGATTTCCATTTTCTAAAACAACAATATGGCTAAAAGAATATCGTTTCTTAATAGGAGCAAAATGATAGATGTGATTATTTTTCAGCTTTACACAGTCTAGCGAGGTTCCCTTGTTTGAAGTTTCAGTCAAATCATAAATGAAGAACCTTTTTGGCTTTTCATCTTCAACTGAAAACTCATAATTATATTTTTTATCCGCAAACACAGAAACATTAAGAATTTCCGCGAGTTGTTCGAGAATCTGTTGCCTGTTGTATAAAGCATCAGGGTTTTCAGAACATTTTTCTGAATCAATATTTTGGGAAACAACTTTGTTTTTACTCACGTTGCTTCCTTTCTCCTGACACACTCCGCAGATTGAAATAGCATTTATAATAATTATTATTCCAAAGAGAAATTTCATAATTACTCCTTCAAACCCTTAAGGCTTTCTGTTTCTTCTAATTTCATCATAAGTTTGTTCTTCAATTTCTTCTGCCGGTTTTTCAACATCGAGATCATTCGGTCTGCCTTCATGTCTATCTCTGATGGCATCAATAGCTTCTTGGTTCGTATTATGGTCGGTTTCGTGGGTAAATGTGCCAACCATCGCTTCATCGGATGTTATTTTAGGGTCGCCGTAAGAACTTCTGATATTGTCAATGTCATTTTTGATATTCCCCTCAAAGACAGTAATCGTGACTTCTTTATAAACCATATTCCCATCTTTATCTTTAATATATGCGGGTTGTCCGTCAAACTTGCCTGTTCCCTCAGCCCCAGCCTCCCATTTTAACGGCTTCCCGTTTTTATCGTGTGCTTGGTGAAGCCCAAGTAAGTCATTATTCTTTTCTCCCTTTACGATTTTGAAGTGATTTTTAGTTTCGTTAGTCGCGGACTCAGCAAATTGTGCCCTTGCAATTTCGCTTCCGGCTTTATTGATTAACTTTGCCATCCGAACTAGATCAGCAGAAGCATTTTTCCCTAAAACGATTTTTCCTTTATCGTCTATTTTGAAACCTACCCTTTTTCCGTTTGCCCCAACAAAATATTCGCCGGTTGGGTCAACATACTTTAATGGATTGTTCCTTGAGTAAGAGTAAAGATTTATTGATTGCGGGTCTCTGAGCCGTTTCTTCGTCATCATTATCGGGTCAACCAATGTAAAGCGTCCGTGCTGATTCGAGTAGTATCTGGCTTGGGCGTAGTCTAAGCCGCTTTCATTATCACGTTCGTATGAGGTAAATTTCTGCCTGATTTGATCCGTGCCGTGACTTGCTCTCTGGACTTCTTCGCCGAACGGCTGATAGTCGTGTCTTGCCGTCACATTTCCGACGGCATCCGTGTTGACTCGCGGAGAACCGAGATGATCGTTTGTCAAATAACTGACTTGAGGCGTTGTCGAAGTTTGAGTCGAATACTCCGCCACCATTTTACCAGATGCCTCGTAAACAAAGATAGTTGTAATCCATTGACTGCTTTCAAACGAAACTTTCTTGACGCGTTTGCCGTCGCCGTCATAGAAATATTCGCCGAGCGTTCCCGTCACATTGCCGCTACCGTCAGTCGTTTCGACCTTGATCTGTTTGTTCTCACCGTCGTAGGTGAATCTGCGGTTGTCGAGATCGGTTCTGGTGTTTCCGGCGGAATCGTATTCGATGCCTTGAAGTTTATTATTGGACGCGATCGCGTGCGGGTTATCTTTGGCACAGACTAAGTTCGGAGCCGTGCCGCAGTTTCTCGGCAATGTCGTGGTTTTATACTGACCGCTAACGCTTCCTTCATCGAAGGTGCGGTTGCCGTAGCGGTCGTAAATGAAGGTTTGTTTCCACTGCTGATTAGTGCCGATCTTTTCTTCGGCTTCTTTAATGCGGTTGAGTGCATCATATTGGTAAGTCTGAACTGCCGTAAACGCGCTGTATGTGACACCCAATCTCGTTTCAGAAGGTGTCGTGATCGTTTGACTCAGCACGTTGCCGTTGTTGTCGGCGTTCGGTGTGCCGTTGGTCGTCGTGTTATAGGTAAAATCGAGTTTGAGTTTGTTCGTGCCGTTCTGCACCGAACCGAGCGCGATTTGTGTCGGCTGAAGTCTCGAATTGAAAACGGTCGATTCCCACGCCCCGTTACCGAACTGCATCGAAGAAACCGCACCTGCCGCCGTGTAGGTGAAGTGTTTGGCGTAAGCGACGAGTCCCGCATTTTGATTTCTTCGGCTTTGCACTATCGAAAGATCACCGTCGTTGTCGAGCGTGTTTTTGACCACTCGCCCGCTCGGATATTTCTGCTCGACGAGCGCACCTGACAGATTATAAGTATATTCCATCGGATTGTAAGCGGTGCCGTCGGTCGTCTGTTGCGATCTTTTGACCCTGCCCATCGAATCGAATTCCTGATATTCGGTGACGGCGAACGGGCTGTTCACATTGCCGGTGATCACTTTGGTCAATTTGCCTTTTGAATACGCGATCGCATTGTTTTCATAAACATATGTGACCGGCAAAGTCGTCCGCTGTCCTGACGGCTCGTTGGCATAGCTTCTCGATGTCACACGATTTAATGCGTCATATGAATAATTCGCCACAACTTGCCGCGCATCTGTTTTCTGCGTCAGATTTCCGTTTGCATCGTAAACATAAGAGATCGCGCCCGATTCGGGATTGTTTGCCGTCAGCAATCTGGACAAATTGTCGTATGCAAACGTTCGCTGCTGTTGCGGATTTGCATACGTTCCGCCCTGTCTGACCTTCGTCAGATTCGACAGCGCATCGTAATCGTAATATGTCGGTTGCAAAGGGGCATCGATCGCTCCCAGTTGATTGCCGTTATTGACATCCGGTTCGTCAACTCTGGTTAGCTGTCCGAGCGCGTTGGTAATACTTCTGCGCTGTTTATTCGCCTGATCTTCGACCGTCACGACCGTGCCGATGTTCTGTCCTGAAGTTGCCAGTGAATAGAAGGTTTCGACTTCCGCCTGATCGGGCGTTTTGACCTTGACCGGTCTGCCGATCTCGTCATAGAAGTTTTCGGTTTCATAGACGGTTTCGCCATTCCGGTATGGATTAGTGGTTTTCCACGGTCTTCCCATGATGTCGTATTGCGTATCGACGAAAACATCTCCGTCGGATGCGACCGACTGCGATCGGACGGTTCTGCCCAAACCGTCGAACCAGGTGTAGCCTTCGTTCCATTTCGTTTCGTCGATCTGCGTTTTAACTTTCAAGAAGCGTTGATTTGCCGGAAGTTGTCCGTTCGTATCGGGTGTGCCGTATTCGGTGATGGTCTGCTGTCCGTTCGGTGCGATCACTTTCGTCGGTCTCAGCAGCGGGTCTTCATATTTGGTTTCGAGTGTTTGATTATTCGGATCGGTCACAAATCTCGGCAGTCCCGTATTGAAATCGTATTTTACGGATGACTCAAACACAGTTCCCGTGCCGTTCGCTCCCGAATAGGAAATGGTTTTGGTCGGCAGTGCATATGTATCGCGGCTATTGTTGCCGTCCGCATAGTTATCCGTGTATTGTATTTCCGAAAAGTTTCCGCGCCCGTCCCAGTTCTTTTTCGGATTACCGAACTGATCGTAGGAAACATGCGTCGTAATATACTGGTTCGCGGCAACATCCGACCAGTTCCGGCTCGTCGTCGGAAGTCCCTTATAGATATTGTTGCGGTTCAACCAACCCGGAGCGGTCGTGACGGTTGCTCCTTCGACATATAAGCCTTCGTCGTAATCGATCTGCGATCTCGCAACCACCGTGTTCGTTGACGGTTTGATCGTTCTGACCTCGCTCACCAAGCCGAGCACGCTGTTCGTCGCGCTGACATACTGCGGAACGTTCGGAGTGTCGTATTTGTAATCGGTTTCGGTCTTGAGTTCCGGCGTGATGCCGTTGAATCTGTATGCCAACTGCCCGATCGTTTCGCTCTTCGCCGACTCTGCCGGCACGAGTATGTAGCCGTATTGAACACTCGATTTGAGGTTCATCGCGGAGAACGCTCTCAGATCGGGACTGCCGTTGGTGTCGTAGGTGTTCACATTCAACGTGACCAGTGCCCAGTCCGGGTTTGCCGGCTCGAAAACGACTGAGATCTGCTGTTTGACACGCGCATCGCGGGTTGCCGAGGCAACTCCGCCCGGCAGCGGTCCGCTCGTTTCGTATTCGGTCAGCTTCCGGCTGCGAAGTGTCGTTCCCGAATAAACTCTTTCGTCATACGGTCTGCCGGCTGCCGGATTGTCGAAACCCCATTTCGTTTTCGTATTCGGAAAATCGTGCGACCAGTTGCTTTCGATATACTGCTCGGTGATCGTCTGGTTGTCCGGCGCGGTCGTGCGGATGCGGAGCCGATTCGTTTCCTTGATCGGTTCGTATTTCCAGTAAAGCTCTGTTGCATTCGGGTTTTCTTTGACCCAGCGTTTCAGCACGCCGCGGTTGGAAGCATCCTGCACGAAATCGCGGCGGTAGCTTAAGGTCGGAACTTGTCCGAACTCGAATTTTTCCGAAGCTCCGGTCGGATATTCGATCTTCGTGATTTCGCCGTAACGGTTATATTGAAACTTGTATTTCGAGCCGTTCGGCAGTATGAGTTCACGCAACACGACCGGATTGAAGAATTCGCTTTCACAGATTCTTGTTTCAAGTCCCCCGATAAATAGTCCGCCTCCGTTTGAAGTTGTCGCCGGACAGAGTTGATTTCCGGCATAAGTTAATTGTTCGGTCGGGTCGAGCAAAACGCCTGTGTCGCCGAGATTCTTCCAGATCAGCTGGTATTGTCGCTGACTCGTGCCGGTCAGACCCGGAATACTAAAGGATTGCGTTCCGGCGGTTTGTTCCTGCGCCGCCAGATTGAGCGGAAGCGGGGAGATGAAACTTCTGCCGAGGGTATCAATCCAGGTGCGGGTCGTTGAATTGAACGAAATGCGGTTGCCGTGACGGTCTTCGTAAAGATTTCCGATATGATCGCTTCCGAAATGGTAGCGCGAACCGTCGGGCAGATAAAGAATCCCGCCCGAAGCGGTCAGCTCCATTCTCGTCCGCGAACCGTCCGTTGCGAGATATGATCCCGTCCAATCGACCGGTTCAAGGGCGTGATCGTGAATGGCATCATCCTTTCTCAATTCAATACTCGACCCGTCCGGCAGTTTGACGCGCAGGCGGTTCATGTAAAAGATGCCGTTCCCGCAATTTCCGGGCGGCGGTTCCTCACCGTTCGGATACTGTCCTTGCGAATAGGGCGGCGGAATTCTAACGGGTGCTTCGCCGAGCGGATTGCCGTTGCAATCATATGTTTCTTCATATGATTCGATCTGTGCCGTGCCGAAGCTCGAAGTCCAGCCGGCGGCGGATTTTTCGGCATAACGCGGAACGTTGGTCGTATAATTCGCTATCGGAGTTTGACCGCCCCCGATCAGCTCGAAACGCCACAGTTTCGACGAATAATTGAAAACGAGCGGCATATTCATTCCGGCACGACCCGGAAAATCGGCGATCGGGATCGAGAACTCCAATGCCAGAGTGGAAGGATTGATGCGGGCATTCGACCGCAGGGTTTGATCGGGAGTGTTCTTCGTGTTCTCGGTATGCTGAGGCGAAACGGTTGCCAGAATATTTAAAGCTCCGGTAAATGCCAAAATCAAAACTGCCGCAAAATAATATCTGATCTTCATAATCTCTTGTCTTATTCTTTTGTGTCTGTGTTGTTGTTCTATGCTTTTAATAAATTGAAACTTGAGCCGAAATAGTAATTTACATTTCCGAAGAATAGCCTAACGTCTGTAGAAAGCGGGAACGGGAATATCGCCTGAGGTTCCCCAGCTTTCCTGTCTGACGGTGTTGTTCGCACTTTGACGGATGAACCATCTGCCGACATCTCCGGCACCCGGCGTGGATTCCGTTCCGCGCCACACCGCGATGTCGACTTTGCCGTCC
>JAJQRF010000020.1 GCA_021228405.1 Pyrinomonadaceae bacterium | reverse complement strand
TTATGAATGAATTTACTCATTCATCCATTATAAAGCCGCAGCAAGCTGACCGGGTATTTAACCCAAAGCGAATAAAAAGCAAGATCGCACATTTTTTATCTCAAATGTGCGATCTTGCTTTGCGCGGCTTTCTGCCGGTTTCACCATAGTTTGTAATGGCTGAAAGTAGAAGGTGTTAATTCAAAAATCAAGTCAAGCGGAGTTAGTTAGACCCATTCTGCATTTCTTGATGTTGGCGATCCTGTTCTTAAGACAAAGAAGTTGGTTTCGCGAGATTATCGAGCCGATCCGCGACATTCAGAAGCGGCTTCAGTTCCTCCGAAGTTTGATTTTCGATTGCCTGACGATAATTTTGCAAATTATTATTGACCCATTTCCACGAATGCTTAAAGTCCTCAAAAGCTTCGACAAACAGATGAAAATACATACTGTTCCAGAACCCGGTCGTTTCGTCCCTGAACATATTTTGAACGGGGGCGCAGGCATACACGAAACTGCCGTCGGGATCGTGCGCTCCCTCTCTGACACCGGCGATTTTTCGACCGGGCAGGGGACTGCTCGTGTCTTTAAAGTAGGCGAACGGCGCACTGCTGATCGTTGCCATACGTTCGTCAAGCAGTGTTTTGCGCTTGGCTCTGACATTGAGCGCAAACTCGGCGGCTGTTTCGGCGATGTATTTTTTCGCTTTTGCCAGGTCTTCGGGGTTCGCGCCTTCGTCGGCAAGCCGCCGATAGCCTTCCTGCAACGTCATAATATGCAAAATGGTCGCTTCGGCGTAGTGGAACGCTCCCGCCGAGCCGAGCGCATTGGATTTCGTGATGAGATCGAAGCTCGTATCTTTAACGATCAGGAAATCGGTTTCTTTTTTGCCCATATTATTGTAGTAGTCGATCGTTTGAGCGAATTTGAAAGCGAGGTCTTTGACTTCCTTGATATAGTTTTCCTGAAAGGCGGAAGCGACGATCGTCCGGATTTCGGCATAAACTTGCTCAAAGTATGAAGGAAGATCGGTTTGTTTGAGAACGTCCTTGCGCACTTTGTCCCAAATTGCCGTGCCGATCATCGACAACAGTTTTTGCCCGAGTTCCTTCGCGAGTGCCAATGCCCAGACGGGAACGGCGGCAACCAGCGCGTCGGAGTCGTCCGCAAGTGTTGGCGCAAACTCATCTTCGTTCGCAGTAATTTGTTCGGTTACTGCAAATTTGCCGGGAACATTAATAAAAATCTGTGCAAGATTCGTTTTTTGGCGCAAAAATAAAAGAGCCGCTTGCGGTTCGGAGCGGTTCGTCATCAGCGTAAAGAGTTCTTCGCTTTCAATTTCTTCACCGTCCGCGAGCGGCAATGCTTCGGCGATCATTTTCTTTGCCGATGTCATCTCTACCGATGCGCCGGCAACCTCATCGGCAAGCACAAAGTGCGGCATAATGCCGTCGGCGGACGGATTGGCAAAGCCTTGAATCAACATCTTACGCTGATCTTCGGGAAAGTTGCCCAGTAGATTTTCCATTCGTCCGTGCAGGTAATTTTCTGCATTGACATCCTCAGAAATGCTTTGTAAGTAGATCATTATTTTTCCTCATTGTTATTGATTATTTTTTTGTAGTGTATTGTCGGAACACGTAATTTATGTGATACGTGATAGTGTTGAATGACCCGGAACGGCAATTCCAAATGTATGAATATCCGAAATCACGGATTATCATAATCAAATCTGCGGATGAACGCAAAAGCGATCAGGTAAACCTCGATAGCAAAGCTCTGGCAGTGGCGACGACACCTTTCATAACCTTTCTCTCAAGTTCGCAAAGACTCAAAAACCTGCCGATGAGTCGAACAAGTGGGACTTTATCGATTGCGACCGTGTTCAAAATGGCGGCGGGGTTGTTGTATTCAGAACGCTGATTCAACGGTATTTCCGGTAAATATTCCGTCAGAATACTTTGCAATTTCAACTTGGTTTCGGCACTTCTTATGACGTTTTTACGAAGATTGTCGTCAAAAAATTTCCAATAAATACCATCACCATTCGGCTGATTCTGAAGTGGAAGAGAAGCCCAGACAAAGAGCGGATAAATCCATTCCGTATAGAAATTTGTCATGACGATCATTTAATCAATTTCATCCCTCTCATCTTCCGTTTGTCACAAAAAAGAATTTATATTTTAATATTTTGCTACTTTTGAGTTAATAAATTTGGTAAACCAAGCTGTCCGGAAACCCGGAAGAGCTAATTTATCAAAATATTTACATAAATTTTGATAATCAAACTTTAGTGATCGCGATTAGGAAAAGATTTTTGGAAAAATGATATGAGTAGAATCAACCGTCGAGAATTTATAAAACAAGCCGCGTTCTTCGGGGCGGCTTTAGCATTGTGCAGACCGGCGAGCGGGCGTTCCAAGATGAGCTGGCGGGAGCGACGCGACCTATTCCCGGAAGGCGTTGCCTCGGGCGATCCCGCGCCCGACAGCATTATCCTGTGGACGCGCAGACCCTTCGATAAAGGCGAACGCCAGGTATTGACGGTCGAGGTCGCAGAAGATGAGGAATTTCGTCGAGTCGTGGCAAAGGCGCGCGCGCCGGTTTCGTCGGCATCTGATTGGACGACCCGAGTCCTCGTCGGCGGACTCAAACCGGCGCGAGTTTATTGGTATAGATTCGCCGACGCGGACGGCAATGGCAGCCGCATCGGTCGCACTATCACCGCGCCGCGTCCGAACGATAAGCGGACTGTGAACTTTGCCTTCGTCAGCTGTCAGGACATCAACGAAGGAAAACTCAACGCTTATCGCCGAATGATCTTTGAAGATGAACGCGCCCGGACTGAGGACCAACTCGGCTTCGTATTGCACCTTGGCGACTTCATCTATGAGGTCGTTCAATATCCCGAAGAAGGAAACACCCGTTACGACCGCACTATTTACGAAGTTGCGCGTATCCTTGACGGGGGAAAGACCGGAAACCTCCATTATCCGCTGACCGTCGACGGTTATCGCGCTGTTTACAAAGGCTATCTCGCCGACCCCGATCTTCAGGATGCCCGCGCCCGATTTCCGTTCGTCTGCATCTGGGACAATCACGAGTTCTCGTGGCAGGGTCGCCAGAGCATCGTCCAGGCAGGCGGTCCTCCGCAACCCGGACAAACTGTTAAGGTCGCCGCCAACCAAGCCTGGTTTGAATATATTCCGGCTCGTGTGTCACCGCCAAGCGGCTCGCTCGACGAATTCGGGACGGTCGCGGTCAGGAACGTTAAGATCGACAACTGGGACGAAAACGGGCTGGGGCTGGAGCCAAATAATCTGACCGCGATCCGCAGCCTCATTGCTTATCGAACACTCCGCTACGGAAAGCATCTCGACCTTCTCATTACCGACCAGCACAGCTTCAGTGGCGACGATCCGTCCGATGCCGAAGAGGTTGGAAAAATCTACGATCCTGCATTCAACGGAATGTTTTCCGAGGAGGCAATGATCGCTCTCGACGCGGGACGGAGCTTCGACGGCGGAAAGCCGCCCGCCGAACTTCACTTTCGCGACGTGCGCATCTCAAACCCGAGCAAGGACAAGCCGCCGCGCACCATCCTCGGCACCGAACAGAAAGCATGGTTCAAAAAAAAGTTGCGTGAGTCAAAAGCGACCTGGAAGATTTGGGGTAATTCATACGGTGCTCTCGACCAGCGCATAGACCCTCAAAATCTTCCCGCCGGAACAATTAAGAATCCGTGGGATGCGGACACTTACGCGATGGTCGGTAGTAACGACTACGGCGCGGCATACGCCGAGCGCAAGGAGATTTACGATGTCGTGCGCGATGCAAAGATAACCGGCTTCGCCATTGTATCCGGAGACCGGCACAGCTTCTGGGCTGGATACGCCGCCGCCGAGCTCCCGCCGCGCAAATTTGAACCCGTCGGATTGAGCTTTGTCGGCGCGTCGCTGGTCAGCCCGGGGGCGATGGAAGCCTTTGAACATCGCTTACCCAAAAATCATCCGCTCCGTGCATTGTTTCTTGCCGACCGCCCGGATGGGAGCAAGCCGGACTGGACTTATAATATGTTGCTAAGGCATGGGGTTCGTTCTTGTCTTGAATATGCGAAAAACTTCGACCTCAAAAGTGCACGAGCTCTCTCGAACCCGCAACTTGCACCGCATCTCGAGTTTGTCGATATGGGCGGACACGGCTATGCGAAGGTGCAACTGACCGGCGATAAGATGCGAACCGAGTTCGTGTGTATCCCGCGACCGATCAGCCGCAGCACGAGCCCGGGTGGGGGACCGATACGCTACCGCGTGGCACACATCGCCAAAATGTGGAAGCCGGGCGAACGTCCGCGCCTCGACCAACAGGTTCTGGAAGGAGAAGTCGGATTGTCGATCTAACGGAGATGCCTCTGCGGTGACGGGAACTCACTCGAAGAGTTGCGTCATATCGTTGCAGAGGCACGATACTCCGCTTTCGTCCGCGATAAAGATTGTTGCAGTTTTTTCATTCTCAACATTAAAGAGAAAAGGACGCGTGTTAAATTCACGCGCCTTTTAATACCTCTTGTTGATTGATTTCACTTAATTTAATAAACAGGAGGATAATAGAGTTTAGCTCCACTGTATGAACTAACTGATGATTTGGGATAAATCATTACTGTCGTAATGCCGTTTACTGTTTTAGTCTGAAACTGCGCTGTGTAAGTCTTCAAACCGTTGCGGCAATCGGCGTTTTGCTCGCTGATTGTAATATTCCAGGTTTTGATACCGCCGGAACTTGAAACCGGAGCCGAAACAGCCGTTACTATTCCGGTATGATCTCCACTGCCCCATTGATACTGATCGCCTCGGCGCGGAATATAGTTGCCTGCAATCGCAGTGTATCCGCCGTAGGCGGTCGGCGACGGCTGCATCCCCATTTGTTTCCGCTGATAAGCAACGTGATAAGTACATTGCCCATAGATGCGCGAGCTAATTGCCGGAACGACATCAATTCCCCAGTTTAAGTAGGTTCCCGAAGCAGTCGAAATCCTTAAAACCGCTGACATCGGCGATGCCCACCAGTCGAGTGTCGGATCAATTTTAATAGTTGTATTCGACCAACTCAAGATCGGCGCGTTGCGACCGGCAATAGTAACGGTTCCTCTAGTCGTCCCGAAATTGTTTCCGTTAATGGTTATCTGATAGACACTCGGCTTGTCATTAATTACGAAGTTTCCGTTCCAACTTGCGCCGCAGGACATAGAAACTCTGCCGTTTGAAATGCCCGACGAGCTGTTTGTCACCCCACCCATCGAGTAAACAACCGGCGCGGCGACTGCCGCATTCGACTCCCGAGCATTTTCGTCCAATGAAAAAGGAAGACTGCGCCCGATCGACAAATCAGCCGAGGCTCCGTCAAGGTAAATGTCGCGTTTAACGATCACGGTTTCTTCGTCGAGCACCAGAAAACGAACTTCTTCGATAACTTTCTGACCGTTTAATATTCCCTTAATCAGAAGAATTCTGGCTTCCGGATTGTAGTTTCCGGCGAGCCGCAACAAACCTTCGGCAAGTGCCGGATTTTCAACCAACGCACCGTTCCAGAAGATGCGTGTGATTTCGCGAACCGTGCGCCCCTCGGTCAGACTTTCAATCAGAGTTGCGATTCCTTTATCGGGAATTGGAAAATCTTGATTTCCGATCTGGCTGTTGTCCCCTTCCGGCGTTGGGTAGTTGATAATCGATCCTGTGGCAGGTGCCGCAGGCATTTGATTTCCAACCTGTTCCTGGGCTGCAACGTAAAAACTGCTGACTGCCTCAAGAACTAAAACTAAAGCTATCCATATTACTAATTTTTTTGACATACTTTCTCCTTATAGTGTTTTAAGATTTTTATCGGACATTGTTTCGTCGTTTTGCGTCTGACGAACCGTTGACCTACCCTATCTAAAACAACTCGTATGCCGAAAAAAAAATCACTTTTTAATAATTACAGCTAAAGTCATATCTTCTTATATCCCAATGTTTTGCGGTTACAGCCGCAATTTTTTAGGGCGGCTGTAAACAAACTTAGTGTCAACCGTCAACCCTCATTCAGTCAACCTGCGCCAACCCGTCAACCCGCTTCAAAAGTCACTCTCCAAAACAGTCGATGCAGGTGGCGGGATTGTTTTTTGCTCGCTTTTGACGACTGCTTCGGCGCGTATTTTTTTCATTTCCACACCGTCTTGATAAAGTCTGCGAAGCGTCGGATGAATAAATCCGGAACCGTTCTTATCATTAATGTATTTATGCACCGCCTGTCGCGTTTTATTCAACGATTCCGCAGTTTTCAGAATGTTGAAATCATTTTGCTTCAAAGCGTTGTAATATAACAGTTCATCCGGTGTCAGAACACCTAAATGGCTTTCGTTACGCTTGTCCGTCTGTAACACCGGCGGTAAGTTATTTATTCTCACCTCGCCGTTGAATCCCGTAAGAACAGCGGCACGTTCCATGACGGTTTCCAGTTCACGAACGTTTCCTTCCCAATGATGACTTTTTAATGCAGTCATCGCTTCACCTGAAATAGTCAGTAAACCCCTGTTGTATTCTTGAGCGAATTTCTGCAAAAAATGAAGTGCCAGCGGTTCGATGTCTTCCGGGCGTTCACGCAATGAGGGCAACCGGATTTCAATCGTTTGGATTCGATAGAACAAATCATCGCGAAATCTCCCCGCTTTTATTTCCTCCTTTAAATCGCGATTCGTTGCAGTAATGATTCGCGCATTATAGGGCACGGCGATGCTCGAACCGATAGGATTCACTTCGCCCTGTTGCAAGGCGCGCAGTATGCTGACCTGCATGGCAAGCGACATATCACCGATTTCGTCCAGAAACAGGGTGCCGCCTTCAGCCGCGCGGAAATATCCTTTTTTGTCGGTGGCGGCACCGGTGAAAGAGCCTCTAAGGTGTCCGAACAATTCGCTCTCGAGCAGACTTTGCGGCACCGCTCCGCAGTTGAATGCCAGAAACCGCGCCTTGTTCCGTGCGCTACGTTCGTGAATCGCCCGTGCGATCAGTTCTTTTCCGGTGCCTGACTCACCGGTAATCAAAACCGTCATCTCAGTCGGCGCAATTCTCTCGACCAAATCAATAACCTTCATCATCGCCGGCGACTCAAAGATAATATTCGATGGTTTCTCAACATCGACATTTCCTGCCAGTGCCATATAAATTGCGGTTTCAACGGCGTTCGGAAAATCGATGGTCGCAAAAGTTTCTTTATCGTGATGCGAAATCCATTGTAGCCATGAATAATCCTTGATGTTAATGTGTTCGTGGATAAAAGGACTTACGTGCGAATGGCGCGAAATCCAGCGTAACTGAACGTATTTGTATTCTTCGTCGGAATCTCTTTTCTGTTTAAGCCATTTTTTAATCCGAATCGCGCCCTCCTCCGGTGAATCCGTGCCGTAAGGCGCGCCTTTTTTTGGCATAAAAACATCGGTAAAGATAATATCGAAGAATTTTCCCTGATCGTCACAGGCTTCGATGAAATCATCGGCGTTGGTAAAAATTTCGGTCTTCACAAAAGCCGTCCAATTTGTGCGACTCTCGATAATGTTTTGCCGCATTTCTGCGTGTTCCGGCTTGTCGTCCAAAATTGCAATATTTATTCGTCGGGGCATCTTTTTTATCGTTTCCTCTTGCTCATCGGAGCAAACGGCAGGAAAATCTGCCATTGATATCTAAACGTCTTGGATTCGTCGAGCGGTCCGTGCGAAACCGTGCCGCCGTGCTGTGTGCAAACCACATACTCAACATTTTTACTGCCGATGCCGAAACTCTTAGTATTCGGATCAGACTCGATAGAGCCGGTATTGGAAATGTGAACTTCAATGCCGTCGAGTTTGTGAGCTAAAACTATTTTTATCCGTTTCGGTTGATCATCGTCTAAATTTCTCAGAGCTTTTACGGCATTGTGAATAATGTCCCAGATTGCCGTCACCAAACTTCCTCTTTTGCCTAAGATAATCGCCACACTGTTTTGATTTTCCGGAATTTCAAAAGAAATGTCCGGGTAAAAAATGCGGCTGTCGTCCATTACTTCACGCAAAAGATCGTATAAATCAAATTCTTTATCATGAATCGTGCTGATTTGCAGAAACTTTTTGTAAAGAATCTGCACACCGAGTGCTGCCGCGTCGGATTTTGCGACATCACCGCTGTCGTCGCTGAGATATGCCAAAGTGCTTGTGATGGTATGCGGGACAGCTTCAAGCAGCGACCTCGAGCTTTTATAAGTTTCGACAAATAAACCGTCCAAATGAGCAAAGACGTATGCTGTCAAGTTTTCAGCGTTTAACGGTAGGACTTCTTTGATATACTCGAAGGCTTTTAGGTGATAAACCCTGTCTTTGAGTTTTTCAGTCGAATTTCTGACGACGTGCGAATAAAACTGATTCCATTTCCACTGCTCGTCTTTCGGCATTTCGGCAGCCCACAATGGTATACAAACCAACAAGTCGCGGTGCTCGTTCCTAATCGTGACCGAGATGGGTTTCGGCAGCAAAAAAGCGGTCGACTTCTTCCATTTCTCCCAGAACGGTATCGACTCAATCGCCTTGAGCAGCTGGTGGCTGGTTTCAGGTGAAAAAGAATCGGAAACGGCGATTCGGAGTTTGACCAAAATCAAATTATCGCTTTCCTCCAGCCGCAACGCCATTTCTTTGAGGCTCTCGGACGGCAGCACCGTTCGCACCAGCTCACCGGCAAGCTGATTTATCATTGTCGCGACGACCTCGCCCTGAAATTCGCCTACCGGGTAAGAATGATCCAATCTGTCAATGCTAACCTTAGTGTTGATTTTCTTTTTGTAACCGGAAGATACTGGCAGAGAGTTTGCCACTTTGATTATCTCATCCAACATCAAACAAGTCGCTTCGCGCCCGCCGTAAGCTGGTGTGACCAACCCGAGCAACTGGGTTTCGAGATAAATGTAAAGCGTCGGCAAAGCTTTGTTCTTCAGATAATCGATATGACTTTCTGATTTATTTCCACGGTTTTCAGACAAAATCATCGATAATTTTTTGAAAACCTGCTCGGTTACGTGAAACGACATCGCATTTTTATTGCTCGCCAACAACGACGACCAAAATATCGGGTTAGTGGTTTTTTCCAATAAAGCGTTTATCGTTCTTCTAATAAAAAAATCGGAGGCTTCGCGGGGTTGGGTGATATAACTGTTGACCCACGCGCTGAAGACAAATTTCGCAATCAGATTAAAGAGCGACCACTGTGGCGAGGAAATCGAATAAATACCTCTGCGCAGAGGATGTTTTTGAAGCACACTAATGGCAGTAATGACAAAGCTTTCGCTATAGATACCGGTTTGCAACAGCATTCTGAGCAGTTGCTTTTGGACGACCGCAGGAGATTTCCTCAGTAATTTCCTGATTGCCGTTCGTGCCTTCTGATGAACTGTCGCCATAACCACTAATTGACGCGCCGCCTCAATATCGCCGGCAAAGCCCCATTTGCCCATTAAAGCATTCGTGCACAGTTCGCAGGCTTTTACAACATCGTCCTCATTTCCGCCAATATCAGGTCGCGGGTCTTTAAACTTATGCCAAAGTGTCGAGGCGTTTTCCGTGGCGGTGATGCCCGGATACTTGTCATAATTCGATTGACGAATAGTTTCAAAATGTTTCAGTGCCTGTTCGTAATCGCGCGCGTAGGTGCGAGCCTTAGCCGCTTTCAGCAACGGACTAATGTTTTCGCCGTTAATATAAGAAGTTTCAAAAGCTTCGGCTGATTCCGCAAATTTGTTCTGGCGCAGTAGAATTTCTCCTATTTTCAGCCAGCAAATGCCTTTGTTCTTTTTGCTCCCGTCTGCTCTTAAGGCTTTTTGGCTGGATTGCAGTGCCGCCTCATATTTGCCCGCTTCCAGATAAGCATCTGCGAGAAGGCACAGCAGAACCGGATCGGGTCGATTATTCCGCATTAAACGCTGTGAAACTTTAACCAGCGAGGGCAGTTCCGCGATTAATGCTCTGGTTTCACCTTTCTCCAGCAGTTTTTCGCACCACTTGATGTATTCTTTCATCTCGGCAAAGTCAGCTAAGACTTGTTCAAGTTCTTGCGACAGGCTCAAAACATCTTCGTCCATAATCTCCCTGCTCGTATTCAGGAGTTCGGCGTTGATCTGAGATATTTTTGAATTCTCGCCGTTTAAAAGATAAGCATCTTTGAGAGCCAGAAGGGATTTTGTCCGGTATCGTGCTTCGATCCCGGTTTGGATAATATTTTCCAAAATCTGAATTGCTTCAGAAAATCTATCTTGCCGGATTAAGGTTACACCCAAAATATAGTTAACCAGATCATAATAGTTTTTGTGTTCTCTAATTGTATTGTCGGCAATAAGACCGATGCCCATTCGCGCCTGGCTCTCCGCTTCGGAATATTTTTCCCAATCCAGATACATCCACGCCATATGTGCGTGAAGCATCATATTTCTGGAATCGGTCGCAACTTCCCGGGAAATATCCAACTCCGGTTCCCAAACGTGCGCGGCTTGCATAAAATAGCTTTTTGCCATTTGAAAATAGCACTCGAAATCGGTCTGCTTGTCTTTGGAAATCAGCTGTTTTGCCAGCAGATGAGAATATACGCCTATATATTTAAACGCTTCCCAGGTTTGTAAGGTCGGCGTTTTGTCGGTCAGTTTGATAACTTCAAAATAAAACTTTATGCCTTCGTCGTAACGACGCAACCGCCCCAGACATTCACCCATGCGCGGATAAACGAAAAGCAGATCATGAGCATTTAGAAAGTCGTTAGCTTCTAAACTGCGCTCAAAAGCTTTGATACCGGTTTCTAAAACGGTTGTATAATCAGATTCGGAAGAGCCGCAATCAAACTGAGCATATGCTCGACAAATTTCGCCCAAACGCGAGTAATAATAACCACGTAAACGTGGATTGGAACGCATCTTTTCATTAAGATGATCTTCGGCAAACAACACCTGTCCTAGTTTATAAGCTTCACGGATCGCTGATTGCAACTCGCCGAAAATTTCCGGGTCGCGCAGAATTTGGCGGTGGCAACGAATAGTGTTGTAAAAGTCATAAATATCGTGAAAACCTTCGTATGGCGCAACTTTCCTTCGCAGGCGCAAAGTTTTGTTTAAATAAAACAGCGACCAGACGAGGTTTGCCTGATCTTTCGACAAATCCTCCTCTCTGAGATTATTACGTTGTTCCTGCAAGCTTTTGAAAATACTGATGAGCAGTTCACTTTCGGCTCCGGTCATTATTTTCAGTGACTCCGCAAAAGAGGAGCAGATATTTTTACTCCGGGTAAGAATAGAAGCGGTAGCTAAAGGTTTGACCTTGATTAAGTTTTCAAGCTCATACAACAACCGGGAAAAATTGAGCGTAGCTTCCGAAAAATTTATAGCTTCAGGCAGTTTTGCCAAAATTGACTGAAAATGTTGCTGATAGACTGCTTGATTCTTATTGGTAAAAAGCAAATTGACGAGTTCAAACTTTGTATCTTCAGGCAAACCATTTTCAAAATTTTCCAATTGAAAGAGGCGTTCAATATAGGGAACCGCTCTTGCGGGAGAATCAATGTGAATTCTTATCAAATAGTTAAGACTCCGCCTTAGATTGCTCAAATACGAAACGTACATCTTATCTAGCTGTTTTGAGATAGTTTCGTGCCTCATCAGCAGAGCTTCCTCGGTTTCCTGCTCGATTTGGCGAAATTGAGAAATTTGATTGCCCGGTTGGACATTTAAACCCTCAATATATAAATCAGTTAAGATATATTGGTAAGCTAGCAGTCCGCCCCACATTTCAAAAGCGAATGCCGGATCACCGTTGACCAATTCGTAAATAATTTTAGTTATATACTCAAGACCGTAGGCTGGCAGTTCCGGAACCGGTTCGGTCAATTCGGGAAGTTTATCATTTGTAATATTCTCGTATGGTGAAGGAACATTTGTCTGGTTATTACATCTGGTTAGTTCCGGCTTCAAAAAGGTTGGACTCAAGCAATTTCGTTCATCATTTTCAAAATTAAAATTTACTGTTGAAATTAATAGATTTCTTTGTTTTAAAGCCCGAAGATGTTCTTCATTTTTACCTTCGCGTTCATAGAGAATTGATCGTTGCGCTAAAATTTCGGTTAAATTCCTGACACACAAGTTCGCCAAATTTTCTAAACAAATCAAACCAATTTCCCATCTGTTCGATATTTCTGCCAGGTCTTTTTTGCGATTTTTATTTATTTGGTTAAATCCTTCGCGTTTGAGTCTTTTAAAGGTTGCTTCTATCAGCCTTCGCTGATAATCGACTAATATAATCCAATTGTTTTCTATACTATTTAAGTTACCAGTGAATAAATCTTTAGTTGCCAGATATATTAGAGTTAGAGGGTATTCAGGCAATTGAGCATTAGTAAAATCATCAGCCGTTCGTTCAAAGTCTATTCGTATTTTATTATCAAGTTCCATAGATGCAAATCTTTCAGAAAATGATCAGACTTATCATAATAAGAGTCATAATTAATATTGTTAGGCAAATTTAAGCGAAACTAGTTTTGACAGATATGTATAAACCTAAAAATTTTTCTTAATCAATATCAATCATCTGTTATACTCATACTAATTTGTCCAATATCGTTTATAACACAGATTCTATAATAAATGGCACATTTCATAAAAGGAGAATTTTTTTCGATAGCCTCTGCGGAAGTATAAAATTAACCAATTTAGATGAAATATTTATTTTCTTTGATTTAATTTTCAACTTACGGTCGGAACTCTTTTGTATTATGTCTGCAGAAATCTAAAACTAAGTGTGTGAATCAGTTTAGAGGAGTTTGCCCGCATATCGACGGGTGAATAAATAATGAAAACGGATTGTTTTCGATGAGCGGTAAAACAAAAAATAAAATTATTGACACAGAGATTTAAGGTGTGCTAAATTCTCCTTCAATTAGCAATTTACAGCAGTGATTGGAAAATGTTGGAAAGGGGAAATTGGAAAAACATTTTCGATCAAAAGTTAGCGAATAACAACCGACTTTTTTTGGGAAAGATTAGAACTTAAGTGAAAAAGTGAAGTTTGAGCAAAAGCTTCATATTTGTTTTAGGCTTAAAAATGAATTTGCTGATCCGCTTTATTTTGGTTCAAAAGAAACCGGAACATAAAACTCCCAAGTTCGGAAATCGGAAATAAAGAATTCGGAGTATAAGAATGTCGGAAGTTTGCCGCGATCGCTGTTTATTTAGTTATCTTTCTGCCGATGCAGCGAAGAGTTTAGCATTTTATCGGTTTCTCAAACGGAATATCGGCGAGCTGAATATCTTTTAGTAGTTTAATTAATTGATATTCGGCTTTTTTGTTTTCTGAAAACCGCTCGGGAGGATCGATTCCTGAAATCGGTCTTGATAAATATAAAAGAAGAAAAGCCTGAAAGATAATTACCAGTTATCCTTCAGGCAGTTCGGTTGATCTTGAAGCAAATATGGAATGAATGCGCCAAGATGGTCATCCTTAGCAAGTGGCATCTTACTCCAATTTCCTGCTTCAAATCAATCTTTCATTGAATTTCATTGCGAATTATTTCGTCAAAGAGTAAAGCTTCTACCTCTGCTCCGAGTCGTAAACATTTAATTCACTGCGGACAAAATGTCATTTTACAGATTTTATTAAGATTTTATCAAAGAAATATAAATACTTGGCGCGCGGCAAAACTGTCGGTCTGTGACGCAAGAATCATCAACTAAGGAATTATGTCGAAAAAAGAAACGTCGGAAAAATCGTACGAAAGCACCCATTCAACTGAAACCGCCTCGGCGGAATCAAGAAACGGAATCCTCGGAAAACTGAAACACCGATGGTGGTTAGTGGCAGTGATCGGAGTTTTATCGCTCGGAGTGTTGGGCTCGACCTTGAAGTATTTGGACGATGATG
>JAJQRF010000012.1 GCA_021228405.1 Pyrinomonadaceae bacterium | reverse complement strand
AGTTGATTTTCCATGGTAAGAAAATTCTACCAATCAGCCGGTTTGTCTGTCTTTTAACTACTGATTCACATTAAAGTGCGTTTTTCTCAGTTATTAAAAATTTGTGAAGAATTTTTTGGAAACTATCGTGTAAACGGCAGTCATCATATATTCAAAACTCCCTGGCAAGGCGATCCGCGTATCAACTTGCAAAAGGGAAAAGATAAGCACGCAAAACCTTATCAAGTAAGCCAAGTTCTTAACGCTTTGCGTAAATTAAAGGAACTTGAAGAAGATAAGAAAAATGAACAAGACGACTAAAAAACAAGTCAAAAAAGGCGGAAAAGAAAGTTTGCCGAAAGCGGAACATTATCTTTACAGCGTCGGCTGGTCTGAAAAAGACGAAGCCTTCGTTGCCCGTGTTGCCGAATTTCCTTCATTAGCCGCACACGGTGATACGCAGGAAGAAGCGTTGCGCGAAATTAAAGATGTTGTCGGCTTTGTTTTGAATGATCTGAAGGAATCCGACGAACCGATTCCCGAACCTTTCGGCAAACGTTCTTTCAGCGGTCGATTGGTCTTGCGGATGCCTGAATATATGCACCGTCAGCTCGCGTTGGAAGCGATGCGGCAAGGCGTTTCGCTTAATCAATTATTAAACTTAAAATTGGAAGCCGGTCGATAAAATTATTTCGGCTGTTTCTTTTCGACTAGTTTTTTTCCTTGAAGAATGTAGGAAGTTTTTCCTTCAATGCTCGGACAGCAAGCACCGTCGTCTTCGTCGTATTCTTTGGTGTCGAGATAAATCACACCTTTTTCGATTCGTTTCAGTTCGACATTGCGATTTAATTTTCCGCCGACAACTTCATCTGTAATTGCGGTTAATTTCCCGTTATCGTTTTTGAATACCGCCAATTCAAAACTGTAATTATTCCCGCCGCCCATTCCTTCGACGGTGAATTGTGCGACCGCATCTTCGTCGCCGTCGCCGTCAATGTCGCCGTAGAGAAGTTTTCTGGCTTCTTTGTATTCTTCGCCGCCGGAAACCTTTGCGACTCCGGCAATATATTTGTCGATGACTTTTTGCCCTTCCGCCTTGTCGGGCGTTGCCGAAGAACTTGGCGCGGAATTGGAATTTTCCGTCTTGTTTTCCGAAATTTTGTTCGCAATCGCCGAATCGCCGGAAGGTTTCGATACCTCGGCGGAATTTGCCGCGTTTGCCGTGTTCGTATTTGCAGTTTGCGGCTGATTGATCGAAACGCTACAGCCTGAAAAACTCAATCCGAAAAGAATTAAAAATGCGAAACAGTTAAAACCCCTTGTAATCGTTTTCATAATTATTAAGTTTTACCTGTTTCGCCCGGATTAATCAATTATTTTTCTTTGTTGTAAGGAATTCCGAGAGCTTTAGGCGCGCGTGACAGACCGATAAATCCTGCCAAAACGATGATCGTCAGAACATATGGAATGATCTGGATGAACTGCACCGGCATCGGGTCGCCCGAAGCGAGTTTGATGTTGCCGAGCGGAATCGTCAAAGCTTCCATAAATCCGAAAAACAAACACGCAAATAAAACCGGAACGGGTTTCCATTTTGCCAGGATCAACGCCGCCAGCGCGATAAAACCGCGTCCTGCCGTCATTCCGCGCGTAAAGAGCGAGGATTGTCCGATCGACAGATACGCGCCGCCCGCCGCCGCTAAGATTCCCGACAAAATTACGCCCGTATAGCGCAGACGGATGACGTTTATTCCCGCCGCGTCTGCCGCCGCCGGATTTTCGCCGACTGCACGGATTCTTAAACCGAACGGCGTTTTATACATCACATACCAACACAAAGGAATGAGCGCAAACGCGATGATCGAAGCGAGCGAAACGCTGTTGTAATAATTCGGTAAAAGAAATTCCTTGGCGATCTGCGGTGTCGAACCTGAAGAATCGTAAACCGCGCCGCTGATAAGTTGCGGAAGTCCGAGCATTAGAAAGTTTATTGCCGTTCCCGCAACGACCTGGTTAGCTTCAAATTTAATAACGGCAACCGCGTAAATAAACGCCAAAAACGCGCCTGCGACCACGCCGCCGAGTAAACCGAGATAAGGATTGTTCAATTCAAAAGTCGCGACTGCCGCCGTAAACGCACCCGCCAGCATCAAGCCTTCGAGCGCGATATTGATAATTCCCGAACGCTCGGAAAACATCCCGCCGAGTGCCGCAAAGATCAATGGTGTCGCCAGACGGATGGCTGAGAAAAACAATGATAAAGTCAATAATTCCGACATAATTTATTTTTTAGAATATTTTTGCAAACAAGCCACAAATAAGATCGCAATCGCCTGTAAGATCAAACCGATGTCTTTGGAAACGTAGCGCGTAAAAGCGTCAACGAAGATTTCGCCGCGCATCAGAATCGCAAAAAAGATCGCCGCGATGAAAACGCCGAGCGGGTGATTTCTGCCGAGAAGTGCGACCGCGATTCCTAAAAATCCGAGTTCCGCCGAAAAGCCGTCGTAATAATTGTGCCGATAGCCGAGAACTTCGTTGATAGCGACCATTCCGGCAAGCGCGCCCGAGATCGTCATTGCGGTAATGATCTGTTTTTGCGGCGAAATTCCGCCATATTCCGCCGCCGAAGCGTTTTGTCCGACCGCGCGAAGCTCGTAACCCCATTTCGTTTTCCACAAAAAGATGTAAACCAAAACGCACATCAAAATTGCGATCAGAAAGGCAAAATTTAAGGGAACGTCTTTCGGAATAAACGAAAGATATTCGTGGAGTTGAGGAATTTGTGCCGCTTCGCCGATCGGCGCGCTTTGCAGGATCGGGTCGCCCGGAACTTTATAATGATATTGCGTGAAGTAACTTACCAGAGCGATGCCGATAAAATTCAGCATAATCGTATTGATAACTTCGGACGAGCCGAACTTCGCCCGCAAAAAACCGGGAATCGCGCCCCAGATTCCACCCGCGACCATTGCCGTTAAGATACACAAAGGCACGAGCAGAAAACCCGGCAGACTCATCCAAGACCAATCTTGTTTCGCGCCGAAAACGTCAACGACCGTGCCGCCGAAAGTTACCCCGACCCAAGCCGTTGCGAAAGATGCGACATAGAGCTGACCTTCGCCGCCGATGTTGAAAAGTCCGCAGCGAAACGCCACCGCGACCGCCAGTCCCGTAAAGATTAAAGGCGTTGCGTAAAAAAGCGTGTAGCCGATATTTTTTGCCGAACCGAATGAATTTGCCAGCAAAATGCTGTAGGTTTCGACCGGATTGTCTTTTATCAGCAAAATAATGATCGCGCCGACCACAAAAGCCAGCAAAACCGCCAACAGCGGCGAAAATATTTCACGAAGAATTTTCATTTTTATAAAACAGCCGCAAATCTATCGGAACATTTTTCTAACAATCGCTAAGAATTGGCTGTGATTTTGGTAAGTTGCGACACTAAATATAACTGACAAACGCGTAAAGTGTCACCTGAAAAAGAGATTTTTGTGAATTATTTGTGAATTCAAAACCGCTTATTTTCAGACTTGACAAGGTAGCACTCAAGTTTTATTATGCTTATAGACTAATTAATTAATATTTAGTCTGACTAAAAAAACAAAAATCATTTTATTTGGAGGAAAATATGAGCATTATAAAATATGACCCTTTTCGTGAGCTTAGAAGTTTACAGGATGAAATGAATCGGCTTTTTATGACAAATTATTCGCGCGGTTCGGAAGAAGGATTCGCGAGCGGCGCGTGGAGTCCGAAAGTCGATATTTTTGAAAACAAGGAAAATCTGGTGATCGAAGCCGAATTGCCGGGAATGAAACGCGAGGACGTTGATGTTTCGATCGAAAACAACGTTCTGACACTGCGCGGCGAACGCAAGTTCGAGAAAAAGGATGAAGGCGATAATTATCATCGCGTCGAACGCAGTTACGGCGCGTTCACCCGTTCTTTCACTTTGCCGCAGACCGTTACGGCGGAAGGCGCGACGGCAGATTTCAAAAACGGCGTTCTGCGCGTTCAATTGTTGAAACGCGAAGAAACAAAAGCTCGCAAGATAGAAATCACGGGCGAAGCGGCTGCCGAACCGAAAACCATCGAAACGAAAGCTAACGCCGCAAACGGCTAAAAGGAAATTTAAACAGGATGGACAGGATAAACAGGATAAATTCCTAAATCCTGTTCATCCTGTCTATCTTGTTTTATTTTGGCAATTATTTTTAGGTTTATATTTAAGAAATGAGATTCGACAGATTTACAATTCGCGGACAGGAAGCGGTTCAGGAAGCGATCGGCGTTGCCGAAAAAAATCAAAATCAGCAGGTTGAACCCGAACATCTGCTTGCTTCGATGCTTGAGCAGAAGGAAGGAACTCTGCGTCCGATCCTCGGCAAGGTCGGTGCAAACGCGCAATCGATTTTGACCGATGTTCAAGCGGCAATCGCCAAATTTCCGCAGGTTTCGGGTGGACAGCAATATTTTTCTTCGCGCATCAACACGATCTTTCAGGAAGCGCAGAAAGAAGCCGAAAAGATGCAGGACGAATATATTTCGACCGAACATCTTTTATTGGCAGTTGTCGCCGAAAAAAACGGCGATGCCGGAAGAGTTTTGCGTTCAAACGGAATAACGAGGGAAGACCTCGAAAAAGTCATCACCGAAATGCGCGGCGGTGCGCGGATTACCGATCAAAATGCGGAAGAAAATTTTCAGGCTTTGGAGAAATACGCACTCGATCTGACGGAAAGAGCACGCAAAGGAAAGCTTGATCCCGTGATTGGTCGCGATGATGAAATTCGCCGCACGATTCAGGTTTTGTCGCGCCGCACGAAAAATAATCCGGTTCTGATCGGTGAACCCGGTGTCGGTAAAACCGCGATTGTCGAAGGTTTGGCGCAGAGAATCGTTTCGGGCGATGTGCCGGAAACTCTAAAAAACAAAAAACTTGTTGGGCTTGATCTGGGCGCGATGCTTGCGGGAGCGAAATATCGCGGTGAATTTGAAGACCGTTTGAAGGCGGTTTTAAAGGAGATCGAAAAATCCGACGGACAGATAATTTTGTTCATTGACGAACTTCATACGCTCGTCGGCGCAGGTGCGTCGGAAGGTGCGATCGATGCGTCGAATATGTTGAAGCCCGCGCTTGCTCGCGGAATGCTGAGATGCGTCGGCGCGACGACTTTGAACGAATATCAGAAATATATCGAAAAGGACAAAGCGTTGGAGAGACGTTTTCAGCAGGTTTACGTCGGCGAACCGAATGTCGAAGACACGATTGCGATTTTGCGCGGATTGAAGGAAAGATACGAAGTTCATCACGGCGTTCGCATTACCGATTCGGCAATCGTTGCCGCCGCAACGCTTTCAAATCGTTACATTACGGATAGATTTCTGCCCGACAAAGCGATTGATCTGATCGACGAAGCCGCCTCGAAAATGCGTATCGAAATCGACAGTTTGCCAGTTGAAATCGACGTTTTGGAACGCGAAATTTTACAGCTTGAAATCGAAAAACAGGCACTTTCGCGTGAAACGGACGAAAAGGCGAAGGAGCGTCTTGCCGACATCGAAAAACGCATTGCCGATTTGAAAGAAAAATCGGGCGGAATGAAAGCGAAATGGCAGTCGGAAAAAGACGAGATCGAGAAAATGCGCGGCGGCAAAGAGCAACTCGAACAAGCCCGAATGGAGCTTGAACGCGCACAGAACGCAGGCGATCTGCAAAAAGCCGCCGAGCTTCGTTACGGCACGATCCCGTCGCTCGAAAAACAGATCGCCGACGAGCAAGCCAGACTTGCCGATTTGCAGAAGGACGGCGTTTTCCTGAAAGAAGAAGTCACGGAAGAGGATGTTGCCGAAGTCGTTGCAAAATGGACGGGCGTGCCCGTTTCCAAGATGCTCGAAGGCGAAATGCAGAAGCTCGTTTCAATGGAATCGAATCTGCGCAAGCGTGTGATCGGGCAGGACGAAGCCTTGGAAGCGGTTGCAAATGCGGTTCGCCGGGCGCGGGCAGGTTTGCAAGACCCGAATCGCCCGATCGGTTCATTTATTTTCTTAGGTCCGACGGGTGTCGGTAAAACCGAAACTGCCAAAGCATTGGCGGAATTTATGTTCGACGACGAGCGCGCAATGGTGCGGCTCGATATGTCGGAATATATGGAAAAACACGCGGTTGCCAGAATGATCGGCGCGCCGCCGGGATATGTCGGTTACGACGAAGGCGGGCAATTAACCGAAGCCGTGCGCCGCCGTCCGTATTCGGTCGTTCTTTTCGACGAGATCGAAAAGGCGCATCCGGATGTTTTCAACGTTTTACTGCAAATTTTGGACGACGGACGGCTGACAGACTCGAAAGGACGCGTCGTTGATTTCAAAAATACCGTTTTGATAATGACCTCGAACCTCGGTTCGCGTGAGATTATGAACGCAAATTCGTTGGTCGATACGCCTGTCAAGGATATTGTTTTCGACGTTTTGCGGTCGCATTTCAAACCCGAATTTTTGAATCGGATCGACGACATCGTGATTTTCGGACAGTTGGATAAATCCGAGATCGAGAAGATCATCGACGTTCAGCTTGAAAAACTGCGTCAGAATCTGGCAGAGCGCGGAATCGAGATCGTTTTGGAAGAATCGGCGAAGGAAGTGTTGGCAAACGAAGGTTACGACCCGACATTCGGTGCGCGACCTCTGAAACGTGCGATTCAAACGCTCGTGCAAAATCCGCTGGCGATCAAATTGCTCAACGGCGAAATCCGCGGCGGTTCGACGATTCGCGTCACGGCGGACGAAGGTAAATTGAAATTCACGCCCGAAACGGCAGCGGCTTCGGCGTAGGAAATATTAGCCACGAACAAACACGAAAAGGCACGAAAATGAGTTAGATTTTTGTGCCAAACTGTAAAATATTTTGTCTTTCGTGGAATTTTGTGTTTGTTCGTGGCTGATTTTTCCCAAAAGGTAAATGGTTTGTTAGACTGAAAGATGCAAATTATTTATCAAAATTTATGAGTTGGTTTAGTAAAAAGAAAATGAACGAAGAGAATCTTAACAACGAAGATATTTTAGAAGATATTTTAGACGAGAACGGCGAGAAAATTCCCGTTTTCGACAAACGCAAATTTAATTCGGAAGGCGAAAGAGTTAATTCTGAAGATGAAACGCCGAACCGGAACGTGAAATCTATGCGCGAAACCGAATTGGAAAACAAACTCAGAGCCGAAACCGAACGCCGCGAAGCCGCCGAAGCGAAGCTCGTCGGCGTGCAGGCAAAATTTGAAGAAGTCAAAAACAACCTCGAAAAAGAAACCGCCGAAATGCGCCAACGTTTGATGAAAACGCTCGAAGAACGTGCCAAGCAAGGTCAGGCAAATTTCGTGATGACTCTGCTCCCGGTTTTGGACAATCTCAATTTAGCCGTCAAAGCGAGCGAAACGGATTCTTCGTTCGAGCATCTTCTGGTCGGTGTAAAGGGCACGGCGCGTTCGTTTGAACAGGCTTTGATGAACGTCGGCGTTGAACCGATCGCGTCGATCGGCGCGGATTTCAATCCCGAATTTCACGAAGCCGTCGAAATGGTCGAAACCGATGCGGAAAACGACGGTAAGATCGTCGGCGAATTTTCGCGTGGATATAAATTCGGCGAAAGATTACTGCGTCCGGCACGTGTTCAGGTTGGAAAAGGAAAAGTGCAAACAGCGGGCGAATAATAGTTTATGGGTTTGGCAAAGCTGAAAACTCAAACCAATTTTACGCCCGAAGAATATTTGGCTTTCGAGCGTGAAAGCGATTCGCGCCACGAATTCATCGACGGCGAAATTTATGCGATGGCTGGCGAAATTCTTTCGCATAGCCGCATTTGTATAAATTTAAGCGGCGAAGCGCGTCTGAAATTGAAAGGGAAATCCTGCGAAGCGTTGTCGGCAAATATGAAAGTTCGGACGACAACGGCGAGCTTGTTTTCATATCCCGATCTGACGATTGTTTGCGGCGAACCGAGCTTTCACGATTTGAAGAAAGACGTTTTGACCAATCCGAAAGTGATTTTTGAAGTTTTGTCGCCATCGACGGCGGATTATGACCGCGCCACAAAATTTCTGCGTTATCGTATGGGAAACGAAACGCTGACCGATTACATTTTGATCGCGCAGGATTATTGTTTCGTCGAACATTTCAGCAAACAACCTGACGGAAACTGGCTTTATCAAAGTTTGAGTGAAATCTCCGATGTTCTACGGATCGATTCGATAGATTGCGAATTGAGCGTAACTGAGATTTACGATCGTGTGGAACTGAAAAGTTTCGACGACATTGAAGTTGAAGAAAAATAGAAATAATAAATCGCTTAGAGCATCGATTTTTGTGCGGATTTGTCGGGTTTGGATTTTTATAAACGACGGAACAAATTCTTCCGAAATTGGTGCTCAAAGTATTTCGTCTTTTGCGAAGCGGTTTTGAAACTGTTTGCAGAGGGCAAGCGAAAAAAATTACAGGTGTTTTAAATTTTGCCGATAAGATTGACGGAGATTTTCGTAAATTTCCGCTAACCTTAAAGAAATAAAGCAATTCCAAAATGAAGGCGAGTGGCGTTTTCCCCTGAACTTCATCATTCGCAAAGAATTTAGAGAACGCATTTTATCGTGAAAAGACAAAATGCTTTTGTTTTATTTTGGGAAGATCGCTTTCTCGCAAGCCGGAAGAAGAGATTAGTTTGAAAACGAAACTGCAAATGTAAATGATTATTTTGACTAATCATCGACAATTTTTTTCACCGCAGCAGTTTTCAAAGTGATATTATATTAAGGCAGAGAATTTTCGGTTTTCGGCATCAAAGAAATATATTTATTTGAGAGAAAATTATGGCAGACATTGACGCATACAAGGATAAGTTCAGCGAGAGCGGACGGCGTGTTTTGGAAGTTGCTTTGGATGAATCGAAGCGGCGCGATCAGAATTATGTTTCAGTCGAACATATTCTGCACGCGCTGACAAATGAAGAAGCAGAACTTTTCAACGAAACAATGCGCGATTTGGCGGTTGATCCGCGTTCGGTCAAACTTTTGATCGAAAAACGTATGGAAACCGGTCGTCAGCATCTTGGGAAAGGTTTTAAGATCGCTCCTGAAACAACCGAAGTTTTCAAAAAAGCGATGGACAGAGCGCGTTCGCAAGGTCGCCGCGTGATCGAGGGAAGTGATATTTTTTACGTTCTTTCCAATGACGAAAGAAGCATTTTGAATGAAGTTCTGCAAAATCTCGGAGTGCCGTCCGAAGAAGTGGGACAAACGGCGCGGACACGCATCCGCAAACGCGAAAAAGAAGAAGAAAGAGTTCGCCAAAAATATGAACTGCCTTCATTTCTGAAGCATTTCGGCGTTTCGCTGAACAAATTGGCAAGACAGGACAAGATTCCGCCGACGATCGGACGCGAAAAGGAAATTCTGCAAATGATCGAAATTCTTTCGCACCGCGAACGCTCAAATTCGCCGATGCTCGTCGGTGAACCAGGTGTCGGCAAAACAGCGGTGGTCGAAGGACTTGCACGATTGATCGAACTCGAACCGGAAAAAGTTCCGGCAAGATTGCGCGACGCGCATATCGTTCAGCTTCAAATGGGCGGATTAGTCGCCGGAACGATGCTTCGCGGAATGTTTGAAGAACGCATCAAAGGCATTATCGACGAAGTTAAGGAAAAGGAAAACATCATTCTTTTCATCGACGAAGCGCATACGATCATCGGTGCGGGCGCGGCGATGGGAACGAGTTCGGATGCCGCAAATATGTTCAAAGCGTCGCTTGCACGCGGTGAACTGCGAATCATCGGCGCAACGACTTTGACCGAATACAAGGAATACATCGGCGAAGACGAAGCCCTTGCAAGACGTTTTCGTTTAGTTAAAGTTGACGAACCTTCAATTGCTGAAACGCGCGAAATTTTGCTCGGTTTAAGACCGCGTCTGGAGAAAAATTATTCGGTCACGATTTCCGACGAAGCGATTAATACGGCTTTGGAAATGTCGCCGAAATACATTCGCAATCTGCATTTGCCCGATAAAGCGATCGGTTGGCTCGACACGGCTTCAGTCAAGGTCGAAATCAACGAACCTTCATCGATGGTGGTCAAACCCGAACACATTATCCAGGTTATTTCGCAGGAATCGCGCATTCCGCAGGATATGATCTACCGCGACACCTCCGACCGTTTTTCGGTGATGGAAGATGCGTTGGCAAATCGTGTCATCGGACAAAAAGAAGCAGTTCGTGCCGTAGCGGAAAGACTTCGTTTGAACAAAGGTCCTTTGAAAGAAAATCACTACGCGCCCGACGGCGTTCTGCTTTTTCTCGGACCGACGGGCGTTGGTAAAACCGAACTTGCGAAAGCGGTTGCAGAATTTATGTTCGGCGACGAAGAGAAAATGATCCGCATCGATATGAGCGAATACGGCGAAGGCACGGTCGGCATCGAAAAACTGATCGGGATGCCGCGCGGCATCGTCGGAAGTGAACGCGGCGGAATTTTGACCGAACAGCTTCGGGAAAATCCATACACGGTTTTGCTTTTGGACGAAGTCGAAAAAGCCAACCCGTATCTGATGAACATTTTCCTGCAAGCCTTTGACGAAGGTTGGCTGACGGACGGACGCGGCAAGAAGGTTTATCTTTCGGATGCGATCGTCATTATGACCTCGAATCTGGGTTCGGAAAACTTCAAGAAATATGAAAAACCGCTCGGCTTCGGGATGAAGTCACGCGGCGAGATGAAAGAGATCAAAGGCGATGTGATGAAAGCGGCGGAAACAAGATTTTCGCCCGAATTCAGAAACCGCATCGATGAGATCGTCGTCTTTTCACCGCTCGTGATGGATGAAGTTCGCGAAATCGCAAAACTTTACCTGGCAAAAGTAAAACGCAATATGGAACGGCAGGGAAAATCGGTGGAAATCACCGAAAACGCTCTGAACGTTCTGACCGAAAAAGGTTATAGTCCGGCTTACGGTGCGCGTTTCCTAAAACGCTACATCGATCAGAAAGTAAAACTCCCGATCACGAATCAATGGAAAGCCGCGATGCGCTTTATCGTTGACGCGGAAGACGGCGAAATCGTCGTCAGACCGGTTGATGCTTTCAGTTTGAACTAGGCGGATACAACTCGAAAATTACTTTTCGTATCAAAGGCTTTGGTGTAAAATCTCACCAAAGCCTTTTTACTATGAAATATTTCAACTCTGTATTCTTTCAGTCAATAAAATTCTGTTTACTGGTTTTCGTCTTTTCGTCGATTGCGTTTTCTCAAACTCAAAAAACGGACGAAAAAGCCGAAGCGATCATCAAAAAAGCCGCCGAAAAACTCGGCGGTGAAAATTATTTGAATATAAAATCGCAGATCAGCCGCGGAAAGTTCAGCGTTATGCGCGACGGCGCGGTGATTTCGTTTCAGTCGTTTGTCGATATTCTCGTTTTTCCCGACAAGGAACGCACGGAATTTAAAGGCGGCGGAGTGAAAACCGTGCAGACGAATGTCGGTGATGCGGGTTGGGTTTTCGACGGCGGCGCGGAAATGATAAGAGATCAAAATGCGGCGCAGATCGAGAATTTTAAACGCGGAATTCGTGTCAGTCTCGACAATCTTTTGCGCGGCGGTTGGCGAAAGGACGGCGTTTTGACATACGTCGGCAAACGTCCGGCGACGCTCGGAAAGCGCAACGATGCCGTTAAACTTGTCTATAAGGACGGTTTTACGGTTGAATTCGAGTTTTCCGACGAAAATTTGCCCGTCAAGGCGATCTATAAAATGACAAATCCCGACAACGAGGAAACTACCGAAGAAGACCGTTACGCACAATTTATCGAAATACAGGGCATCAAAGCACCTTTTATCATCGACCGCTTTTCAAACGGCGCGCCTTCGTCGCGCATCAATTTTGAAAATATCGAATACAATAAGAAAATTCCCGATTCCGTTTTTAATAAGCCGAACAGCCCGAAGGAAGCCAAAAAAGATGTGAAGTTTTAACGGGAAAGTTGCCAAAACTTTTCTCACTAATTTACACGTAACGCCGTATTTAGCGGCGTTTTTCGTTGAAATGGAAATGTTCCGCGACATCGTCTTTTAAAATGAATCATCATTCATTTATACTTTAATTATGAGTTTTTCCGAAACGATTTTTCTGACAGGTTTCCCGGGGTTTATTGCCGAAAGATTGGTGGCGCGGCTGGCGAAAGCGGACGTGCAGTTTTATCTTCTGGTGCAGAAAAGTTTTGTCGAAAAAGCCAAAGATGCGGTCGAAAAGATCGCCCGGAATACGCAAACTCCGCTCGAAAATTTTGCGTTGATCGAAGGCGACATCACGCTCGACAATCTCGGAATTTCGGCAAGCGATCTCGACATCGTCCGCCGCGAAACGACCGACGTTTTTCACCTCGCGGCGATTTACGATCTCGCAGTCCAGAAGGACTTAGCTTATCGCGTCAATGTCGAAGGCACACGAAACGTCAATGAATTTGTCAAAACACTGCCTGGTCTGCGGCGTTATAACTACGTTTCGACTTGTTACATCGCCGGAAAACGCGGCGGCGAAATTCTCGAAACGGAGCTCGTGCACGATGCGGGATTCCGCAATTATTATGAGGAAACGAAATATTTGGCGGAACTCGAAACCGAAGAATTAAAGAAGGATTTTCCCGTCACGATCTTTCGTCCTTCGGTTGTCGTCGGCGATTCAAAAACGGGCGAAACGGCGAAATATGACGGAATTTATTATCTGATCCTCTATTTGCAGAAATTTCCGTCGGTTTTTCGCCTTATCAATGTCGGAAACAAGGATGTGAAACTCAATCTCGTGCCGGTCGATTTCGTGGTCGAAGGAATGGCGGTTTTGTCGAAGGATAAGGAATCAATCGGCAAAACCGTCGCGCTTGCCGATCCTGCGCCGCTCAACACGGAAGAACTTTTCGACGAGATCGCGAAAGTTTTTACGGGCAAGGAATCGGTCATCACACCACCTGCGACCTTGCTCGAAAAGTTTATGAACACGCCTTTTTCGTCCGAGATCAGCGGCTTGCCCAACTCCGCCGTGCCTTACTTTCACGTCAAGCAGAATTACGATACGAAAGTCGGCGAAACGCTTTTGAAGCCTTACAACGTTTCGTGCCCGAACTTCCGCGAATATGTCGCCAACCTGATCCGTTTTGTCGAGGAAAATCCGAAACTCGATTGATTTACCGAATCTTTACAAAATTCTTCCGACGAAAAAAGCATACTTTTTCAATTTTTACGGCATCATAAAAACAGTTTAGAAAGTTGAGAGGTTTTATGTCTGCGCGAATCAAATTTTTATTTCCTTTGTTTCTGCTTATCTTTGCAGGTTTTGCCAATGCTCAATCGGGCAGAAACACACCGACACCGACACCGACACCGAAAACCGACGACGACACGGAAAAGATTTTTACCGAGGAAGTAAAGCTGAACGTCATCGCGTTCGATGAAGAAGGAAAATTTTTCAACGGCGTGAAAGCCGAAGATTTGGTCATCACCGAAAACAACACGCTTCATCAGGCTTCGAGCGTTCGCAGAATTCCCGCCAATGTTCTGATCGTGCTGGACACGGGCGGCGAGATGCGCCAGAAAAAGAGTTTACAACTGACACGAAATGCGGCTTTGTCGGTCGTCAATGCGTTGAAGGAAGGCGATCAGATCGCGGTTTTGCAATATGCAGACAAAGCCGAAATTCTCGCCGAATGGACGAGCGATAAGGCGCAGATCGTCGAAGCGATCAAGAAAAAATCCAATTTCGGCAAACGTTCGGCTTTTGTCGGCGCGCTCGACTTGGCGGAAGATTTTTTGCGGAAAAATCCGCTCGACAACAAACATATCGTGCTGATCTCGGACGGCACGGACAGTTTTGCAAGCACGGAAGAAAAAGCGGCGGCGATGCGGAAATTGCTGGCGACCGACATCAATGTTCACGTCATCAGCTACACGAAAATGGAAACGACCGACATCGCGCCGCGCACGAAAATGATTTCCAAAACACCGCCGCCGCGAGCGATTCCACCCGAAATCGCCGCCACACTGCCGAACGGCGCGCGCGACGTTGCGACTGCGCCGAAGATCGGTCCGACGATCAATCTCGACCGCGCAATGATGAAAAAATTGAAACAGCGCAAGGAAGATTTGGAAACGAGCGAAAAAGCGTTGCAGACATTGGCGGAAAACACGAACGGCGAATTTATTTTGCCTGAAGACGGCGAAGAAATGCTCGAAAAAGGTGCGCTGGTCGCCCGAATGATCGATTCGAGCTATGTCGTCACATACGTTCCGAAACGCGCTTTGAGCGAATCGGCAAAGGGCGAAGAACGTGAGATCGTCGTAACTTCGCGCCGCGACGGTCTGCTCGTCGAAGCAAAACGGAAATTGGTTGTAAGAGAGTAAGCGATAGCGGAGAGCAAGAATATATTTATCAATTATCAATCGTGGTCATAGATTCCCGCTTGCTGTTTCAAATTACAATCAAATCGATAAAATCGGCGGGAAATTCCGATGGATCGGCGGCTGATTCTCGGGAATCGGTGAGCCGCTCTTGGGAATCCGATTAAAACTCTCAAGAGCCTTTCGCCCGTTCTCACGAATCTGCCAAACATTCAAAAGAATCTTTCCGAAGCTCAAAGGAATCCGCAAAACTCTCCGAAGAATCGGCGCGGAAGTCTTAAGAATCTCTGTAAAATCCTTAAGAACCTTTCCGGAATTCTTAGGAATCTGCGCGAGATTCTCGGGAATCAGGCACGATTCCCGCAAAAGCGAGAATTTTTTTCCCATTTCAAGTATGAATTTCATACATATTTTGTCGTTTCTGCCGTTTTACTGATTTACGGATTTGAGATCAAACCTGCGATTTTGATCTTGTAAACGAAGGCTTTTTTGCTTTCAAAAACAATATCGCCGAGTAAACGCGAAAAACGCGCAAAAGAAAGTATTAAAGTTTTTTCTTTTGCGCGTTTTTTACATTTATTCGCGGGAAAATTATTTTATTTATTCAACAAATATCGAAGGCACGGGCGTTGCGCCGTTTGCGCCGAACGGATACCAGTTGAAGCTGTTGTCCGAACTTTTCAGATAAAACCAGAATCTGTTTGCCGGACGGAAAACGGCGATGTCCGCCCTTCCATCGCCATCGAAATCGGCTTGCAGAGGTTTGTCGGAACTCAAACCGAAATTGACGACCGAAAAGCCTTGCTGACTTCGCAGAAGATACCAGTTTCCGTCGGTCGGACGGAAAACGACGTAATCGGCTTTGCCGTCGCCGTCGTAATCACCGACCACGGGTTTGTCGCCGCCGGTGCCGAAATTTACGGCGGAAAATTCGTTATTTGCACTTTTCAGCACGAACCACGCGCCGTTAGAAGGACGGAAAACCGCCAGATCGCTTTTTGCGTCGCCGTCGAAATCGGCGTTTACGGGAATGTCGCCGTTTTGCCCGAAGGCGTTGGCGGCAAATTGATTATTCGCGCTGTTCAAGCGATACCAAACGCCGTTTGACGGACGGAAAACGCTGATGTCGGCTTTGCCGTCGCCGTCGAAATCGGCGGGAACGGGTTTATCCGTTGCCAGTCCGAAAGGCGTGATCCTGACGGTCGAATCCGCGCTTTGCAAAATATACCAGGTTCCGTTCGACGGACGGAAAACGGCGAAATCGGTCTTGAAATCGCCGTCGAAATCGGCGTTGACGGCTTTATCGCCGACGCTTCCCCAGGAAGTGCCCGTGTTGGAATTTGTCGAACTGTTGCGCACGAAAAAGTCGGCTTCGTTCGCGCTGTCGCTCGGACTGAAAACGCTGATGTCGGTTTTCCCGTCACGGTCGAAATCGAACGGCGCGGCGGTCGTCGGCGCAACGTTGCAAGCGCAAACGCTGCCGTCCGTGACGATCAGATCGTCGAAATATAAGCCTTCGCGAAATGTCCCGAGATCGGTTCCGACGCGCCAGCGAAACTGCACGTTTTGTCCGGCGGCGGAAGCGGGAAGTTTTGCTCTCGAAGTGACGAACGCGGCTGTTTGATCGATTCCGCTCTTACCCGACCAACCGCGTCTGCCGCCGAGCGGATTTTGAAACGCGGCTTCCAAAACGCCGTCGTAACCGCCTTGCCGAAACACGCCGCCCGCCGTTTCGATGTCTTGCCATTCGTCCGCACCGATCTTGATCTCCAAAACCGCGCCGTCATACAAACGATTTCGCAAGAACGTCGTTTCGAGATCATACCAATTGCGGAAACTTATTTCGGCATTGGCTGTCGTAACCGCGAAAACGGGTGAAACAAGTTCGTTAACGCCGACCTGAATCGGCGCAGGCGAAAAAGCGGCGTTCGGCGCGGACTGGACGCGCGTCGTTTTCGTCGTCCAGAGTTGCTGTCCGCCCGTTATGGAAGTCGTCCAGCCGTTTGGAAGTTCGGGTGCGGTGACGGAATCGAAATTTTCCTGCAAGGCGATGCGTTTTGCGCCGGTCGGCAGAGTTACCAAAAGATTTCCGAGATTTTCCGCGCCGTCCGAAAGTGCAAAGGTCAGAACGGCATTTGCGCCGCAAGGCAGGTTCGGACTTACCGTAAATGTAAACGGACGCGCAACGCCTGCGCCGTTCGCGTTCAAAACGCCGTAACTTTGCGGTGCGGACGGATTCGTAACGCCGCCCGTCGCCTGCAAAATTGCGGTTAGATTTTGCGTGTCACGCAAACCAGTGTTGCGGAACGTGATGTTCACCGTCACGGTTTCGCCCGGATCGACCGCGTTATTCGGCGCACAGCTTTCCGCCGTGATCTGCGCCGCTGTGTTTTCCAAAACGGCAACGGGATCGAGTGCGAAGTTTTGCGTCAGCGTTTGCCCGTTTGAAACGGTTACGGTAAATGTCTTCGATCTGAAACCTTTTGCCGAAGCCGTGATCGAATATGTGTTCGGCAAAACGAAAAGATTGCCGTAACTGCCGTTTGAAGTTGTCAGACGCGAATAAGCCGACGCGGTGATGAAGGCGTTCGGGATCGGTTGACCGCTTGCAGAGTTCGTTACCGTTCCGGTGATCGCCGAACGCGGCGCGGCGGTGCATTCGGCAAATTTGAAACTCCCGATGCGCGTCAGCCAGCTGAAAGGACTTTCCGCTTGACTCGCTTCGGAATAATACTGATTCGTCATCCAAAAAGTGCAGTCGTCAACGGGGTCGACGGTCATTCCCGTATAATCCCCCCAACGGAAACCGAACGCCGTCTGCACGCCTTTGCCTTCCTGCAAAAATTCTTCGGCGCGGAATTCGCCCTGCGGTTCGCTTGCCAATTTGCCCGAATACATTATCGAAGGCTTGAAAAATTCGTTCGATTTGCTGTAGCCGACACCAATATTTCCCTGGTTATCCTGCGCCGCGCTCGCCACCCAGCGCGAATGCTCCTGATCGCCGATGGTCGCCTGTTCGTGAACCGTAAAAACGTTATTCGTGCGGCGAAGCTCGTAAACCCGGACTCCGGCGCGATAGATCGAACTCGTCGGCGTGGTGCGGACGGTTTGGTTCAAAACGAGCGATTCGTGCGTTCCGAAATTGCGGTAAGCGGCGCGGAAATTCAGTCGGTCTGATTGTGCGTCGAGCAGGTCGCCCGGTGCGGGTTGGGTAATGTCGGCGCGCCCTTCGAGCGATGTCGGGTTGAAATCGGCAACCGCCAGCGGGCTGTCGGCGCGTTCGGTAAAGGTCGAATTGGCGGGATTTTGAAAATCGGCGCGAAACTCGAAAAGCCGGAGCGCGTCCTGCGGTGCGCCGTATTCGGTCGCGGTATAGCCCGCGAAAATATTCGGCGCGTTCGGCGGCGGCGCGTTCAGCCCGTCGAGATCGGACGGAAGCAGATTTCCCAAACGCGTCATCGTCGGCGGAATCGCCAGATCGAAATAAATATAGCTTGCCGAAGCGTCGCCCTTGAGCATTTTCTGACGGTCGAACGCAAAAACGCCCATTCCCGTAAAATCACTGCCGACAAATTGTTCGTCGGACATATAATAGCCGTCCGTCCAAACGCCGAATTTTGAAAAATCGTTCAATTTGAAGTTCGGCATCACGAATTCATACAGAAAATACGCGCCGGTCGGGTCGCCCGTCTGCGAGATCGCGACCATCTGTCGAAACGGCGGAAAATCGTTGCAGTATTGGCTCAAAAGCCAGCGGTCGGCGAGCGAATCGTATAAAACTATCGGCGACCCGTCGTCGCTTTCGGCGCATTGCGTGTTGAGCGACGCGAAAATATTGCTCATCTTGAAAGGCGGCGTGACCGGATTGCCTTGTTTGTCGTAAATCCGCATCAGCGCGTTGACGGTCTGCACGTAATGATTTTGACCGGCATCGCCGTTCGTGTCCGAAGGAAGATAGTAAAAATTGAAAATCTCGCCGTTCGTGCGGTTCATAATGCCTTCAAACGAAAGCGACGGGCGCGGCATCGGCAACGCCGAAAATTTCGCCAACGCACTATCCTCATTATAAAAAGCGTTTGCGGTCGGCGAAATTTTTATCTGATTTTCCGAGGTGAAACGAATCTCGGGCGCGCCTTTTATTTCAGCTTTCGGCGTTTGCAGGGCAATTTCGCTGACCTTTGGCGAAACGGCGAAGGCAGTTGCTTTTGCGGTTTGCGGTTGCAGGTTTTGGAACGCGGTTGGTTCAGACGAATGAACGACGGTTTTTTCCGTTTTCGTTTGAAAAATAAAAACGGCGGCGATAAAAAGCGCGAGTAAAGCAATACGTTTTTTCATTTCGGAAGCCTTTCTGGAAAAAGATTTCTAATGATAAAACAAAACGAAATGCGAAAACAACGAATTTCGGGAAAATCGGCGCGTTTTGACGAAAAAAAAGACAAAAGCGGCAAATATTCAAATATTGCCGCTATTTTTGTCTTTATTTGGAAAAGGAATTAATTTTCTTCGGGCAATTCCTTTGTATTGCCGCGTTCGAGCTTGGCAAAGCGCGAAGTCGAAATCCACGCGGGCATATTATTCATTTCGGAAATGCGCCAGCCCAAGATTCCCATTACTTCCGCAACGGTTTCCGCACCTTCCCACGCCCAATTTTCCTGGATCGTGTCAGCCGGTTGATGATAAGCGGTTTTTTCCCATTCCTTCATTCGCTTCATCGATACCTGAATATCGCCTTCGGGCGCGCCCATCAGCATCAACGCCGGAACTCCGCGTTCGACAAACGAATAATGATCCGAACGGTAAAAAACTTTTTCGTCGGGAACCGGATCGCCGACGACTTTGATGCCGAGCGTCGTCGAAACATCTTCGAGCATCGCGCCGAGCGTCGAATGTTCCGCGCCGTAACCGACCATCGTTTTCACGGGACCGTAAACTTCCGTGCCAACGCCGTCGAGATTCAGATTTGCCGAAACTTTTTTAATATTCCACGTCGGATTTTTTGCCCAGTATTTCGAGCCGTAAAGTCCGTATTCCTCGCCCGTCACCGCGACGAAAACAAGCGAACGTTTCGGTTTGACGCTCATTTTTGAATACGCTTCGGCGACCGCCAGCATTTCCGCCGTGCCGAGCGCATTGTCCGCCGCGCCGTGATAAATCTTGCCGTTTTCGATGCCGTAAGCATCGTAATGCGCGCTGAACAACACAGCTTCTTCCTTTAATTTCGGGTCGGAGCCTTCGAGATAACCGACGACATTGTTTGAAGTGCCTTTGCTCGATTTCAGTTTAATGTTGACCTTTGCCTGCTGTTTTAATTTGATCGGTTTGAAATCGTTTTTTTCGGCTTGCGCAAGCGCATCTTGCAGGGAAACGCCCGAGGCTTTGAAAAGTTTGCCCGCCGCGTTGTTGTTGACATAAAGAATCGGCGGCATCTGCGACGGTCCGTTTTCTTCGTCCGGCATCTGAATCTGGCGGCGGCTGAAATAATCGACCATTTCATCCGGCGTTTGCTCTTCTCTGCCGTGACCGATAAAAATGATCCCGGCAACGCCTTTCATAAACAATGATTGAATAAAAATGCGGTCGGCTTTGGCGGCTTTCCAGTCTTTTTTCGGAATGTATGAAGGCGGACCTTCCAGCATCACGACGAATTTGCCCGAAACATCGACACCTTGCAGATCGTTGCGTTTGATTGAATCCGCCACGATCCCGTAAGCGATAAAGATCATTTCGCCGTTTGCCGATTTATTTCCTGCCGAGAAAGGCAAAATTCCGAAATCGGCTCCGACCTTCAAGGTTTCCTCGCCCACTTTCAACGAAGTTTCAGGCGTAAAAACCGTTTCCTTAAAATCGATCTTTTGAAGATACGAGCCTTTATCACCGAGCGGCTTCAAACCGAGCGATTGAAACCGTGCGGCAATCCAGTTTGCCGCTTTATCGCCGCCCCGCTGCATCGTTCCGCGACCTTCCATATCAGGCGCGGAAAGCGTCGAAGTCGCTTCTTTGATCGAAGCGATGGTGATCTTTTCCGTCAATTCCGTTTCCGTTGCGGAAAGAGCGGATTTTGTCTGAACGGCAGTTTGCGCAAAACTTTGAACAGTTAAGAGCGCAACAAGCATTACCGACGAAAATGTTTTCGCCAAATAATTTTTTGGATTAATTTTCATTTAATACTCCGATAAATTAAAATTTTTCTGATAAATAGAGAAAGCAATAATACTTGAAATGCAGGAAAAAGTTTCAAGCCTAAAGATAAAATCCTTGTAAAACTAAACTTCGCTCAAGGGCACGATCACGGCGCGTCTTTTCGCATCATCGAGAAAATCTTCGATGTCGCCCGCAACTTTGTCTTCCATTAAGATTTGATTTATCTCGGCACGTTTTTCATCCAGTGAGGGCAATAAAAGACCGGGAAATCTTTTCCTGAAATCCGGCACGAATATCTCACGATAATAGCGGTTCTCTTCCTCGGCGGTAATGACCGCAAACGAACGAAAGCGAAAATCCAGATATTTATCGATAGCCACCCGCTGCGCCATCAAACGCTGAAAGTTTTCGTCTTTAACCGAACTGAACCCGACGATCTTCAAACGTTTTTCAAATTCGGCGGTCGAAGGGAAATAAGCCAGAACTTCCTTTATTTTCGCGTCGATCTCGGATTCGGAAGGAGTTGCGCGTGGCAATCTTTCGGCTTCGAGCGCGAAAAGTCTTTGATTGATAACGACCTGTAGCGCGATCTTCAAATCCTGAGAACTCGGCGGCGCGAGCGGCGTGTTCGGCTGTAACGCGATCTGCCACAGCAGATCGGAATAAGTGATAAGCTCGGTTCGCACGCCGTCGCTGACGGTGACGATGGTTTTATCGACAACTTCCTGCGCGTCGAGTTTTGCCGTAAAGAATACCGAAAACAGCAGGAAAACGAACGTCAGACGAGTAAAATTTTTCAGATGGCACAGGAAATTGTTTTTCATAATCTGATAACTCAATTTTTAACAGAAAAATGCGGAGTGTCAAATTTTACTCCGAGAGAATTAAACATTGACAAAACATATAAAATCCGATTAAATTAAATAGAAGGTTTCTCCTTCAAAACTCAACCGGTTCATCTCCTCTGATGACAGATTTTCCACGAAAGTTTGTCGATTACATAATAAACCCGAAATGATAGCCCCGATAACTGCCAAGCGAAACGGTCGTGTGCATTTGCCTGATGGTGAAGCGAATGATTGTTCGCTCGAATTAAAATTTATTTCCGAACTCGGTCGTCGTTTGTTGTTCACGGTTCATCCGAAAAAAGCCGCACTGCGCGTTGCGGAAGCCATTCTGCAAGGGGTCGGTGCGGAAATCTCGGCGTTCGTGATGGAACTCGGAAATATCGGCTTGATAAGTTGTGCGTTTGACAGAAAAGGCGAAGTCAGGAAGGAGTTTCTGCGGAAAAGAGAGTTTGAAAAATGGCACGATTTTCTGCCGCCGCAAGTTTCGTATCTGCAGGAAAATGAAGAAGAATTTTTGCTGAAAGACCGCGTTCACAAGCTCGAATACGTTTCGCCGCTTCACATCAACGGAACGGTCAAAGGCGCGGTTTTGGTGGGATTTAAGGAAAAAGAAGACTTCAGTGAAGTGAAAGCGCGTCTGATCGATGCCGCAACTCAGATGGCGGCGATGTCGGTCAATCTTTCGTCGCATTACGAAACGGCGATCAATACTTCGATCAGCCTGGCGCGTGAAGAACATCGCAAATTCACCGAAGCCGTGTTGGATGCTTTGCCGGTTTCAATTTATGTCATCGACCGCGACTATCGAATCGTGACGTGGAATCGTCACCGCGAAAACGGTGTGCAGGGAATGCCGCGCGATGCCGTCATCGGGCGCAACGTTTTTGAAGTTTTGGCGAAATATCCGCAGGGACGTTTGAAACAGGAATTTGAACGTGCATTTCGGACGGGCAGAATCGAGCGCATCGAACAGCAAACCGTCAACGAAAAGGGAACGCCGACGCATTGGCTCGTCAGCAAGGTTCCGATGCGCGATGCCGAATCGGGCGAAGTCACGCACGTTATCACGGTCGGCGAAGATGTGACGGTGCGCGTCGAAGCGATTCACGCCGTCGGACGCGCCGAAAAGCTCGCCGCCGTCGGTCGGCTTGCCGCCGGGGTCGTTCACGAGATCAATAATCCGCTGGCGACGATCGCGGCTTGCGCCGAGGCTTTGGAACAAAGAGTTGCCGAAGGTGCGTTCGGCGAATCGGAAGAAGTTGACGATTTGAAGGAATATTTAGGTTTAATCAAATCGGAAGCCTTTCGCTGTAAATCGATCACGACGGGATTGCTCGATTTCAGCCGCGTTCGCGCCGGAAACCGCCATCCGATGGACGTGCGCGATGTTTTAAGATCGTCAGCAAATTTAATTTCGCATCAGCGGCGCGGCGACAACATTCAGTTCAAATTTGAAGTTGACGAAAATCTGCCGCTTATTACGGGCGACAGCGGACAAATTCAGCAAGCCGTCATCGCACTCGCCACAAACGCGATCGACGCAATGCCCGACGGCGGAACGCTCACTTTCCGTGCCTTCCCGCAAAATACCCGCATTATTCTCGAAGTCGAAGACACCGGAGTCGGGATTTCACCCGAAGATATGTCGAAGATATTCGAGCCTTTCTTTACGACCAAAGAAGTCGGCAAGGGAACCGGACTCGGTTTAGCCGTCTGTTACGGCATCATCACCGAACACGGCGGACGCTTGAGCGTTCGTTCAAACATCGGAAAAGGAACGACTTTTTCCATTTTTCTCCCCAACAAATCTTAACCGGAATTTAACTTTCAAAATAAGATTTGTTCTCCAAATTTATGGCAAAACTTTTAGTAGTTGACGATGAAAAAAATCTGCGGCTGGTGGTTCAGAAGGAACTGAGCCGGCAGGGGCACGAAGTTGAAACGGCTTCGGATGGCGAAGCGGCGTGGGAATTACTCGAAACGCAGGATTTCGATGTGCTTTTGTGCGACATCAATATGCCGCGCCTCGACGGGATTTCCCTGCTCCGGCGTTTGCGTGAAAAATCGCAAAATCCGCCCGAAGTGATCCTGCTGACCGGGCAGGGAACGGTCGAAACCGCGATCGAGTCGATGAAGCTCGGCGCGTATGATTATCTCACCAAACCATACCGCATCGCCGAACTTGCCGCGCTGGTCACGCAAGCCGCCGAAAAACAACAGCTTAAGATCGATAATCAGCGGCTTCGCGCCCAGCTCGAACGCACAACCAACAAAGATTTGCCCGACATTGTCGCCGAATCGCCGCAGATGAAGGAAGTTTTGCGGCTCGTCCAACGCGTTGCTCCTTCGGATACTTCCGTTTTAATCACGGGCGAATCGGGAACGGGAAAGGAACTGATCGCGCAGGCGATCCATCGTTTGAGCCGCCGGACAAACAAAACTTTTATCGACCTGAACTGCGCCGCTTTGCAGGATTCTCTGCTCGAATCGGAACTTTTCGGACACGAAGCGGGTGCGTTTTCGGGAGCGCGCGCCAGAAAGCTCGGACTTTTCGAGATCGCCGACGGCGGCACTCTTTTTCTTGACGAAGTGATGGAAATGCCGTCGCAATTGCAGTCAAAACTTCTCCGCGCCCTCGAAACGCGGGCGTTTTTCCGCGTCGGCGGCGTGAAAAAGGTCGAGGTCGATGTGCGGCTCGTCGCCGCGACCAACCGCAACACGCGCCAATCGGTTGCCGAAGGCGTTTTTCGTGCCGATCTGCTCTACCGCATCAACAGTTTTGAAATCTACATTCCGCCTCTGCGCGAACGTCGTGAAGACATCGAACCGCTCGCGCGGCATCTTTTGCACAAAGTCGTCGGCGTAAACGCGCCCGAACTTTCGCCGCAAGCCATCGACGCGCTGACGAACTACAGTTGGACGGGAAACGTCCGCCAATTGAGAAACTGCCTCGAACGCGCCGCTCTGCTTTGTGATAACGGTAAGATCACGACCAAGGAGTTGCCGCCGGAAGTCGTTCACAATTCTGAAAAAACGATGGTTTCGTTCAGTTACAGCGAACCGCAGACGAACGTGACGAACACGTTTCAGAACGTGCCCGCAAATGTTTCGCCGACCAATCTGCGCGACATCGAGCGTCAGCAAATCCTGAACGCGCTCGACCAGACGGGTTGGCATCGCGGTAAAACTGCGGAGCTTCTCGGCATTTCTCCTTCGACGCTTTATCGCCGTTTGCGCGAATATAATCTTGAAACACGCTGAAATTTATGAAAAATTTAAAGGTATTTCTTCTCGTTTGCCTGACTTTTTTGTTGGCAAATTCGGCATTTTCGCAAGGTAAATTTCTCGGAAAAGTCGTTGATGTGCTTGACGGAAAAACCGTTGTGATCGAACTTCCCGCCGGAAAAGTGACGGCAGTTCTGCAGTTTATCGAGGTGCCCGGACCCGAGCAGACCTTTTCAAAGGAAGTAAAAAATCATCTGAGTTCGCTGACGTTCGGCAAAATGGTCGAGTTCAAACCGTTGCGCGTAACGCCGAAATACACGGTCGGATTATTGAGTCTTAACGGCGTTGACATCAGCAATCAAATGATCCGCGACGGCGCGGCTTGGTATGCTTTGCCCGAAAAAACCGGGCAGAGCGAATTTGAAAGCCGCACTTATCAGGACAATGAAAAACAGGCGAGAATGGAAAAACGCGGCATTTGGAGCGTGGAAAATCTGAAGCCGGCTTGGGAACTTCGTGCCGAAGAGGATGAAAAACGCCGTCAGCAGGGCGAAATTGCCAAAGAAGAAAGAACGACGCTCGAACAATTCGGCACAACCACGAAACCGCAAAAGATCGTCGTTCGCCGCGAATTAAGTTCCGAGTCGCAAAAACTGGCGGCGGCACCCGAAACGAGCATCAAATTGCCCGCAAATTTTCAGAACATCGGCGGTTTGCTCGTCGGCTACGAGCCTTCGTTGAAATTCGGGATGGTTGCGACACCGATGTTCAAGCTGAATGTGCCCGAAGATGACGGCAGACAGGCTTTAACGGTTCAGATCGCGTATCTTTACTATGACGGAAACGAGGACGCGGGCAGAAAAAACGCGTATCTCGTCGGTGTCGATTCGGAATCGAGAGATTTTCGTTTTCTAAAATACAACGAGCTGATCGTGACCGTCGATAAGATAAAAATAAACCTCGGCAAAGCGAAAAGGTTCTCGAAACAGGGTGAAAACAGTGTGCGCGAAGGGCTTTTGTATGAGGTCAAAAAACCGATCCTCGAAAAGATCGCCAACGGGAAAAACGTTTCCGTCAAGGTCGGTACTTTTTCCGATAAGGTCGATTCGGAAATTTTGACGCTTCTGCAAAATCTGATCAGCGCATCGAATTAAACCAGAATTCGACCGGAGCAGTTGAAATATATTGCGGACGACCGGAAATCCGAATGCCGAACGTGTTCGGATTTTTAATTTTAAATCCGAACCGAATGGAGCAAAAAACTCCTCAATTGGAGTTTCGGGCTTCGCTCAGACAGCAAAAAGCCGCGAAGTTGGTGCTCTGAACTCCGGTGATGAAGCAAAAAGCAGGAAGTTTGGAGCTTTTTGCTCCGATTGAGGAGCCAAAAGCCGCAAAGATGGAGCTTTTTGCTCCACGAGCGGAGCAAAAAGTGGCAAAGGTGGTGCCCGGAACCCCGGTCGAGGAGCAAAAAGCCGCGATTTTGGAGCAAAAAGCTCCATCTTTGCGGTTCGGAACCCCGAAACTGCATCTTTTAGCTCCATTTGAACGATGCGCAAGCCCGTCGGACTGCAAAAATCCCGGCAGTCGCCGCCTTTCTATCTGCTCAAGATCAATACGAAACAAAAAGAACGGTCGATCACCGTTCTTTTTGTTTTGATAACGTTTAATTGCCTGATCTGTGGATTCGGTATGAAATTAAAAATTCACGGGTTTGTAAGCTTCATCGATTCTCAAAGTAAGATCGACGGATTCGAGCGTGAAATCTTCATCGGTGCGCGTAAAAAAATACGTGATCCAGTTGCCGTTTTCCTGCCGGCGATGAATTTCGATCGAGATTTTTTCCTGTTCGACGACGACATATTCGTGAACGCTCGGCATTTGCCGGTAAGCGTGAAGTTTTTCCCGGCGGTCGATCTGCGCGGTCGAAGGCGAAATGACTTCGATAATCAAAACAGGCTGTTCGGCATAAAAAGGATTTGAAAAATTGCCTTCGCAAGTTACCAGCACATCGGGATAATAAAAAACCTCTTCAGCCGCCCGGACTTTGATATTTTCGCTGAAAGGCTCACACGGGGAATTTTGCAGGTGATTCGATAACGAAGTAAGAAAATTTCTGATAATTCGATTATGATTCTGGCTCGCGCCAGCCATCGCGTAAACTTCGCCGTTGATGTATTCATAACGAATTTCGCTCAACTCTTCGCCGTCGAGATATTCTTCAATGCTGATTTTGGTTTTGAGTTTTGCAAGTCCCATTATTTTGTCATTTTAACCTTTTATCTCAATAATTTCTATTAAAATTTACTGCGCGAAAACCGCGTCGAGAAACATCATCAGACCGAAGCCGACAAAGAGCGAAAAGGTCGCGCCGTTTTCAAAACCTTTGCGGTGCGTTTCGGGGATTATTTCGTCGCTGACGATGAAAAGCATCGCGCCGCCGGCAAACGCCAATGCCCACGGCAAAACGTGCGAAGAGAGTAAAATGACCGAACCGCCGACCGCGCCGCCGAAGATTTCGACCAAACCCGTCAGAGCCGAAATGCCGAACGCGTATTTTTTGGAGTAGCCCTGCGAATGAAGCGCGACGGCGACCGACAAACCTTCGGGAATGTTTTGCAGACCGATGCCGAGCGTTGCGCCCAGACCAACGCCGAATTCGCCCGTCCCGTTCGCCACGCCGACCGAAAGCCCTTCGGGAAAATTATGAATGGCGATCGCGATTACGAAAAGCCAGATTTTACGCAGTTTGCGCGCGTCTTGAGTGCCGCCTTCGTGACCTTTCCCGAAATGTTCGTGCGGGATGAATTCGTTGATGAGCCAGAGTGTGAAACCGCCGACAAAGAGAAAGATTATCGTCTGTAAAACCGCGCTCGTCGTCGATGCGCCCTGCTTTTTTGAGTTGTCGATGGACGGCAAAAGAAGCGAAAAAACGGTCGCGGCAAGCATTACGCCCGCCGCAAAACTAAGCAGATTGTTGTTTAATTTTTCGTTTAGACGTTTGAGAAAAAAAGCCGGAACCGCACCTAATGTCGTTGCGCCGAAACCGGCAATTGCCGAAGCCGCAACCGCATTCGTAAATGGATCGTTTGTCAAAGGCATCGTGAAGATTCTATATAAAATCAGGTTTATTTCACAAACGCGGGAAGCTGTAAGATTAAATATTCAAGATTTATTCAGATCCGGGATCAGTTTGGTCTTTCCTGCAAATCGAATTTTACCGAATAATCCTCTTCGAGCTTTGGAACGAGAAGCCATAAGTCGTAATGCCCCAATCGGCGGCAGAGCTGTTCCGCTTGCAGATAGCTGACGCTGAAAAGATATTGTTTGTTTTCCGCGTCCTTACTCAATTTATATTCGAGTCCGCGCGGAACGGTGCAGTAATCGGTCGTCATTCCGATGCCGAGAAGCGAATATTTTTCAAAATCGATCGGCGCAAGATTTTGCACACACCAGTAATTGCCCGCATCTTTGCGAAGCGACTTTAAATATTGATACTGCGTTTTAATGACGAATTCGTTAACAACATTTGTCTGGATACAACCTTTCAGATCGATCTGTTTGGTTTCAAGATTTTCCGCAGAAGGTTTGGCGGGAAAATAAGTAACATCTTTTTCGAGCCATTCCGTGTAAATCTTTTTTAAGTTTCTTTCCGTAAATTCGACCGTGTAACCGGGCTTTAATTTTTCGACCACGAGCCAACCCTGATAATTACCCGCCGCACGGCAACCGCCGTATTTGACATCGACTTTGACGACGTATTTTTTCGCCGCGTCGTTCTGAAAAACTTTTGCCGAAGCCTGCATATGGCAATCACTGCCTGCGCGGAAACCGATCAGCGATTCCTTTTCAAAATCTACGTTCAGTTTGCTTTTCAGGTCGGCGCATTGCTTGTCGGAGATGAGTTTTTCAAAACCTGCTTTCGTCATTACGCCGCTGTCGGTCGTGCAGGAAAAATCTCTTCCGCCGATTTCGCGCAAAACCCGCACGGCGGTTTCGGAAGTTTGCGGCTGGGCATCGACGGACAAAGCGGCGGAAAGAAAAACGAGCGCGAAAAATAAACAGCGAATAGTCATCTGAATCTCCCAAAGACGGCGTTTTTACTACTGAATTTTTATGATGCCGCGACTTTCGATAAAGTTTCAGCCGCGCGGAAAAAATTATTTCGTTCTGAAAATGCGCTTCATACTTTTTTTATCTAACGGATTGGTTTGATTTCTAAAGTTCGCCGTGAAGAGAAATCGCTGTTCGGAAAGCGGCATCAATTTCGTGGAAAACCTGATCTTTTCCTTTTCCAATGCCTCGCGCAAATTTTCACCGCCGAAAAAGAGCAGATCGGCTTTGCCCGACCATTTCAGGATTTTCGGCAGTTTTTCGGTAAATTTGTCGAGGGCGCGGCAAGTCACGAAGAAAATATTCGCCTTCGGAGTTTCTTCAAATTGTTTGTTGACGATCTTTGCGCGTTCTCCTAAATTCAGTGCGGCGGCGGCTTCTTCGAGAAATTTAACCTTTTTCGGTTTCGATTCGATAAGTATTGCGTGCAAATCCGGGCGGACGATCAGGCAGGGAATCGAGGGAAGTCCCGCGCCCGTTCCGATGTCGGCAAAACGCGCATTTTTCGGCAAATATTCGAGTAAGGTTAAGGATTCGAGAATGTGACGCGTCGCAAACTCTTCCGCTGGAGAAGGCGCAACGAGATGCAGAATTTCGTTGTGTTTTTGGATGAGTTCGTAATAATCGGCGAGCCTTTCGATAATTTCGCCGGAGAGTTTGACACCGAAAATCGCCTGATTTTTATTGATCGATTCGAGAAATTCGTGACGCATTTGATTACTTAAAAAGAAAAGGATGAGGAAATTTTATCCCTCATCCCTCAACTTTCATTCTTAAAATTTGGTGCGGACGAATGGAATCGAACCATCACGGGCTTAAGCCCACAGGCTTCTGAAACCTGCGCGTCTACCAGTTCCGCCACGTCCGCGTCGGAATTTCGATAATACGAATTTAGCGCGAAAAATTCAAGGCAGATGAACTTTTTTGTTTTTTATCCACAGAGGAACACGGATAGACACAGATATGAAGGAAGATTTTTTTGATATGTTTCCCTGTGAAATACACGAAAGAAACGAAAAAAAGAAAGTTATTTAGAAGTTTTTTGTTTTTAATTTCGTATTTTTCGTGTATTTCGTCGGTAGAATCTTTTCTTGTCCGCATTCATCTGCGGATAATTTCTCAAAAAATCCGGCGGATTTGTTATATTTGAAGTTATGCAAGACGTTTTGCGTGAAAATTTAGCCGAAATAAACAATAAAATTGCCGAAGCCGCAACCAGGGCGGGACGAAATGCGGACGAAATAAAGCTCGTTGCGGTTTCAAAAACTCATCCGGGCGCGGTTTTGCGTGAAGCGATTGCGGCGGGCGCGAAAATTTTGGGTGAGAACAAGGTGCAGGAAGCCGAAGCGAAGATAAACGAGATCGGGCGCGGGGCGGTGGAATGGCACCTGATCGGACATTTGCAGGGCAATAAGGCGCGTAAGGCGGTCAGGCTTTTCGACGTGATTCATACGCTCGATTCGGTCGAACTTGCAGCGCGGCTCGAACGTATCTGTAAAGAGGAAAAGCGTGCGAAATTAAAAGTTTTAATTCAGGTCGATCTGGCAAATGAAGTGGCGAAAAACGGCATCAAAGAAGAAGATTTGCCAAAATTGACGGAATTTTTACGTGATTGCGAATGTGTTGAGTTGAAAGGTTTGATGACGATTCCGCCGTTTTTTGAAGATGTCGAAATGGTTCGCCCGTTTTTTAGAAAACTGCGCGAGCTTCGTGACGAGATCATCCCGAACGGCGAGCTTTCGATGGGAATGAGTCACGATTTTGAAGTTGCCGTCGAAGAAGGCGCAACGCTCGTGCGCGTCGGGACGGCGATCTTCGGCGAAAGAAATTATAAGGCTTCGGGGTTCTAGTTTCAGGTTTGATCTAATCGATAAAGAAAACTTGAAACTTCAAATCTGAAACCGGAAACTGAAATTATGATGCTTGGACAGTTACTTTACCCGGTCATTCAGGGATTCATCGCGTTTATCGTGATGATCGTGGTTTTGCTGATGGTTTTACGCCTGATATTTAATTATACAGACCCGAACCCGTTCGGGGCGGTCGGCAGATTTGCGTTTAAATTAAAAAGGGCGACCGACCGCATCGTTCATCCGGCGGCGGTTGTTCTTGCCCAATTTCGGATCGACACGCGTATTGCGCCGCTCATCTCGATCCTGGTTGCGTGTGTGCTCGGATATTTCACCTTACAGCTTTTCGCCGGCGTTCTGGGAATGATCGACGGCATTACACTCGGCGTGAGAAATTCAAGCATTACGTTTATCGTCGGGCATATTCTGGTCGGATTTCTGACGATCTATTCGCTCCTGATCGTGATTCGCATCGTTTTTTCGTGGGTCCTGTCTTTTACGCATCCGGTGATGCGTTTTCTGCGAAAAGTTACCGATCCGATCCTCGAACCGTTTCGCCGAATGATCCCGCCGCTCGGTGTTTTCGACATTTCGGCAATTATCGTTTTGTTGTTGCTTAACTTTCTGAAAATCGCGGTTGCAGGTGTTTTGTTGTAAATAAAAAATCGGAACGGGGATTGGCGGATTCGGCAGATTTTTCGGATTTTTCCATAAGATCAAATCGGTTTAATCCGCCCGATTCGCCCAATTCGTGTTCAAAAAAAATGTGACATTAAAAATAACGGAAAAAGACGATTCGATAATTTTCAGCGTGCGTGTCGTGCCGCGCGCGTCGAAAAGCGAGATCGTCGGCGAACACGACGGCGCGTTGCGGGTTCGCATTGCGTCACCGCCCGTTGACGGCGCGGCAAATGCCGAATTAGTCAGGCTTTTTGCGAAAACCTTCGGCGTTTCAAAATCCGAGATCGAGATCACCGGCGGACAAACTTCAAAGTCGAAACAGATAAAAATATCCGGCGTAACGGCTGAAAAAATCCAAAGTTTAGCGTGAAGCGTCTGGAAAATCTGCGTTTTACGATGAAATAAGCCAAACCCGCACCCAAAAACGCCGAAACTGTCTGGCAAAACAGCAAAATTAAGAAAGGCAGGTTTTCCAAAATATGCCGAAATCGAATCGTTTCATTGAAACAAAGCGCGTCGGCAATCAAAAATAATGCACATAAAACCAAAATACTTGTATCTCTTTTCATTGTTTTTGCTTAATTAAACCTGACCGAAATGAATTTGCCGTGAAGAAACGCTAAAATAAATGTAAATTTGCGCGTTTGCCGAAAGAAAAAACGCCGTGATATATTGCAAATTTCAGATTTCCGATTCCAAATTCCAAAAAGAAAAAACAAATCTCATCGACAAATCTGGAATTTGCAATTTGAAGTCTGGAATCTGAAACTTAAATAGAGAAGGTAAAATAATAAATGTCAGGACATTCTAAGTGGCACACAATTAAACATAAAAAAGGCGCGTTAGATGCCAAACGCGGGAAGATTTTCACTAAATTGATAAAGGAAATCACGGTCGCCGCGCGAGTCGGCGGCAGTGGTGATGTCGATCAGAATGCACGTCTGCGTAAAGTCGTCGCCGACGCGAAAGCCGTCAATATGCCGAACGACACGATCGACCGTGCGATCAAACGCGGAACGGGCGAGCTTGAAGGTGTGAATTACGAAGAAATCACTTACGAAGGCTACGGCATCGGCGGCGTGGCGATGCTCGTCGAAACGATGACCGACAACCGCAATCGAACGGTTGCCGAACTTCGGCACCTGTTCTCGAAAAACGGCGGAAATCTCGGCGAATCAGGCTCGGTCGCGTGGATGTTCGACAAAAAAGGCTTGATTATCGTCGATAAGGAAGCAAAATCCGAAGAAGAACTTTTCGAGATCGCCATCGAAGCCGGGGCGGACGATATGCAGGATGAAGGCGAAGTTTTTGAAATCTACACTGCGCCCGAAAGTTTTCACGCCGTGCTCGACGCGGTCAAAGCCGCCGGAGTTGAACCGCAGGCATCGGAACTCTCGATGATTCCGCAAAATTATATCCGGCTCGAAGGCGACGACGTGAAAAAAATGCTCAAACTCTACGACGCGATCGACGACAACGACGACGTGCAGAAAGTTTATGCAAACTTCGATATTGACGAATCGGAAATGGAATAGCTTTTCTGAACGCGAAAAAATACCGATGATCTGCGGTTTTGAAACCTAATCGCTTATCAAACGTATAAAAGTCCAAACAAATCTCAGGTTATGGCGGTTCATTGAAAAATAAGCCGTCTTAACCTATTTTTCTATTTATCTGAATATTTAAAGAAGGAGTTTTCGATGTCAATGAAGCGATTTTTCGTTTTATTTCTTTTAGTAGCATTTGTTATGTCAGCAAATAGGGTTTTTGCGCAAAATGGCGAAAAACTGCCGCCGATCAAATATACCGAATTTAAATTGAAAAACGGTCTGCGCGTGATTCTGCACGAAGATCATTCAACGCCGATCGCCGCCGTAAATCTTTGGTATCACGTCGGCTCGAAAAATGAGGTCGTCGGGCGCACGGGGTTCGCGCATCTTTTTGAACATATGATGTTTCAAGGTTCAAAAAACTATAACGACGATTATTTCAAGCCTTTGCAGGAAGCGGGCGCGAACCTCAACGGTTCGACCAATACCGACCGAACGAATTATTACGAGGTCGTGCCGTCAAACTTTCTGGAACTCGCGCTTTTTATGGAAGCCGACCGCCTCGGCGGTTTGCTCGACGCGATGACGCTTGAAAAACTCAATAATCAGCGCGACGTGGTGAAAAACGAACGCCGCCAGCGCGTTGACAATCAGCCGTATGGAACGGCTTTCGAGAAGATCGCGGAAATTATGTATCCGAAAGATCATCCGTATAGCTGGACGACGATCGGTTCGCTCGAAGATTTGAGCGCGGCTTCGCTCGATGACGTGAAAGCGTTTTTCCGTCAATATTATGTGCCGAACAATACGACTCTGGTGATCGCGGGCGACATCAACCCGAAACAGACGAAGAAATGGGTTGAAAAATATTTCGGTGTGATTCCGACGGGTGCGGCGATCACACGCCCGAATCCGCCGATACCGAAACTCGACGGCGAAATCCGCAAATCTTTTGAAGATTCCGTTCAGCTTCCGCGTCTGTATATGGTTTGGCATTCCGTTCCGCAGGGAAGCGCGGACGAACCCGCGCTCGATATTCTCGGCAGGATTTTGTCGAGCGGTCGCGGTTCGCGTCTGCAAAGCAATCTGGTTTACGGCAAACAGCTTTCGCAGGATGCCGGAGCGTTTCATTCGACGCGCGAAATCGCCGGACAATTCCAAATCTCTTCAACGGCGCGTCCGCAGAAATCTCTCGACGAGATCGAAAAGGAAATTAACGCCGAGATCGAACGCATCAAAAAAGAACCGCCGACGGCTGAAGAAATGGAACGCGCTTACAACGCGATCGAATCGCAAACCATTTTCGGATTGCAAACCGTTCTCGGCAAAGCCGATTCGATGAATGCGAACGCGACATTTTTCGGTAAACCCGATCTCTTTCAATCCGATCTCGACAAATACCGTAAAGTTACGCCGGCGGACGTTCAGCGCGTTGCGAACACTTATTTGACGAACAATCGTTTGGTGATGAGCTTCGTTCCGCGTAAGGATAAAGCCGCTTCGCAAAGAAATTCGGCGGCAAATCAGCCGACTTCGACCGAAGCGAAAAAGACGGAAGACAAAAAGGATTACTCCGCAAATCTGCCGAAACCGCAACCTGATCCGAAATTTAATCTGCCCGCCATCGAAAAGCAGAAACTTTCCAACGGTTTGAATGTGTGGATCGTTCAACAGAAAGAACTTCCCATAGTTTCGATGAATCTCGTGCTGAATTCCGGCGGAACGGCTGACCCTCAAGATCGTGCAGGTTTGGCTTCGTTCACGGCGAACTTGCTGACTTCGGGAACGAAAACGCGTTCGGCGGTCGAGATCGCAAATCAGTTGCAGACGATCGGTGCGAGTGTCAATGCAGGTTCGGGTTGGGATTCGGCAACCGTTTCGATGCAGACTTTGACGCGAAATCTCGACAAAGCATTGGATATTTACGCTGATGTCATCAAAAATCCCACGTTTCCGTCTGACGAACTCGAAACGCTTCGCCGCCGCGCTCTGGTCGGTTTCATTCAGCGCAAAGACAATGCGAATGCGATTTCGGGCGTGGTTTACAACAAATTGCTTTACGGCAAAGATCATCCTTACGGAAAGGCTCTGACGGGAAGCGAAGAATCGGTCAAAGCCTTGACCAAAGCCGAACTCGAAAAATTTTATTCGACGTATTACCGCCCGAACAACGCCGCTTTGATCGTCGTCGGCGATGCCGATTCAAAGACGCTTTTGCCAAAACTCGAAAAGGCTTTCAGCGATTGGAAGGCGGGCGACGTTCCGAAACTCGAAACGCCGGGCGCAGTAACCTTCAAACAGCCGGGAATTTACGTCGTTGACAAACCCGGCGCGGCGCAATCGGTCGTGAGCATCGGACAGGTCGGCGTTGCGCGTGATAATCCCGATTTCTTCCCGCTCCAGGTGATGAATTCGATTCTTGGCGGACAGTTTTCGGCGCGCGTAAATATGAATCTCCGCGAAGATAAAGGCTACACTTACGGCGCAAGAACGGGTTGGAGTTTCCGCAAGGGCGCAGGTCCTTTCGAGGCTTCGGCTGACGTTCAAACGGCTGTCACGAAGGAATCGGTCGTCGAATTTATGAAGGAATTGAACGGCATTCGCGGCGCGATTCCCGTCACGCAAGCCGAACTTGAATACAACAAGCAAAGTATGATCCGCCGTTACCCCGCAGGTTTTGAAACCGTCGGACAGATCAGCGCACAGCTTGCAAATCTCGTTACTTACGGTTTGCCCGATTCGTATTTCAACGATTACATTTCAAACATTCAGAAAGTAACCGTCGAAGACGTAAATCGTGTCGCCAATAAATACTTAACGCCCGATCAGATGGCGGTTTTGATTGTCGGCGACAAATCGGTTATCGAACCCAAACTTAAAGAAATTCAAGGTTGGGGAAGCTCGATTCGCTATTTGGATGCGGAAGGAAATCCGGTCGAGTAAGAAATAAGTCGTCGCAAAAAGGCACAAAAAACGCAAAAAAGAGTGAATAGACAAAATTTATTCACTCTTTTTTAATTGGCAAAAAGCATTTCTTTGAGCTTTTTGTGCCTTTTTGCAGCTATCAAAATCAGCTTGCCATTGCCTGAATTTCCTGCGATGCAGGCGGGTCGAAACCGAAATGTTTGTAAGCCGCCGCCGTGCAGATTCTGCCGCGCGGCGTGCGGTTCAGAAAGCCGATCTGGATCAGATACGGTTCGATCATCTCTTCGATAGATTCGCGGTCTTCGCTGATCGAAGCCGCAATCGTCCCGACTCCGACCGGTCCGCCGTCAAATTTTTCGATGATCGTCGTCAAAAGTTTTCTATCGACTTCATCCAGCCCGAAACGGTCAACTTCCATCGAATCCAACGCTTTCTGCGCAATCGTTCCCGAAATTCTTCCATCGCCCAAAACTTCGGCGTAATCACGAACGCGCCGTAAAAGTCTATTGGCGATTCGCGGAGTTCCGCGGGCACGTCGCGCAAGCTCGGTCGCACCCGAAGATTCGATCTCGACATTCAAAATTTCCGCCGAACGATGCACGATGATTTCCAAATCCTTGCGCGGATAAAAATCTAAGTGGTTAACGATTCCGAAACGTCCGCGAAGCGGTGCGGAAACCATCCCGGCGCGTGTCGTTGCACCGACCAGCGTGAATTTCGGCAAATCCAGTTTTAAAGTCCGCGCCGCCGTTCCTTGTCCGATGACGAGATCGAGCTGGAAATCTTCCATTGCGGGATAAAGAATTTCTTCGATCTGCGGTCGCAGACGATGAATCTCGTCAATGAAAAGCACGTCGCCTTCTTCCAGATTCGTCAAAATCGCCGCCAGATCGCCTGATTTTTCGACTGCCGGAGCGTGCACCGTTTTCAAATTTGCGCCAAGTTCGTTGGCGACAATCACCGCCAAACTCGTTTTTCCCAATCCCGGCGGTCCGAAAAGCAAAACGTGATCCAACGCTTCGCCGCGCCGCAGAGCCGCTTTCAGAAAAATCCGTAAATTATTGATGATCTTCGCCTGTCCGATGTATTCGTCAAGCGATTTCGGACGCAAACTCTGTTCGGCATTTACGTCTTCGAGCGTTGCCTGTCCGATCGTTAAAGCATTGCTTCTGACAGGACTTTCGACCAATTCTAAACCCATTGATTACCTCATTTGTAAATAAAAAGAAAAATTGAAACCACAGATTTACGCAGATTAATACTGAAAAATTACAAAATGAAGCTGTGGGTATCCGTGTAAATCTGTGGTTTCATTAATTAACCTTTAAAGTAGCTACCACAGCAATTTAATGCTTATCCTTAAGCCGCAATTTTTAATCGCGGTTCTTTCGTTTCTTCGATTTCCGTTTCCGCTTTCTTCACTTCTACTGCCATCGGTTTGGCGTTTTCGACGAGCGGTTTGCTGAGTTTGCCGACGATCCAGCGGCGGTAAACTTCGGCTTCTTCCAACTTTCCCGTCCAACGGGCGCGGTCGAGCATCGTCAAACCCATTTCGAGCGTGTGATGTTGCCCGGCGCGGTCTTGATTTTTGTCGAAATAGCGATAAGCCGTTTCCAAGGTTTCGACACCGCGTTTTGCTGTTTCGACGTTTTTAAAGCCGAGCTTGCCGCGAAAATGTTTTGAATACACATTCATCGGATAACCTGTCGAGGTGTATAGATCGAAATAATTGTCGATCAAACCTTCTTTCTGCAAGACCGATCCGACGTAGCTCGGCTTTGCGCCTGAAACCGCCGCAATCGCTTCGATCTCGGTCGTACCGTTTTTGAAAAGCGACAAAATCATATCTTTTTTGCTCTGAATTTCGCTTTGTTCGTTCATTTCAAATAATGTTTCGGTCATAATTTTCTCCTCGTCCTTTCTTGTTTGATTAGATGTTGCATCTGTGAAACAAGTTGTCTAAATCATAGCATTTTCGTTTCACGAAAACAATCGAAAAATACAATTTTATCCAGTATTTATCGGGATTTTACGAAAAAAGATTGTAAAGATGATAAGCGTTTCATATACTTAAAATATAGGGCAAAAGGTAAAGTAAAATGATAAAAAACACACCGATTTTTGACACACACAAAGCAAAACAGAACATCGAAAAAGGGAAGCGTGCGAAATGGATTCGGCGTAAAGGCGGAAAAACGAAGGGATTTCATTACATAGATAAAAACGGCAAAAACGTTACTGATGAGAAGATTCTGGAAAGAATAAAATCGCTCGTTATTCCGCCGGCGTGGAAATATGTGCGTATCTCGCCTGCCGCGTCGAGCAGTTTGCAAGCCGTCGGGATGGATACGACGGGAAGAATTCAATATTTGTATCATCCGAAATTTGCCGAAAAGCAACAGCAGAAAAAATTTGCAAAGATCGAAAAGTTCGGCGAATTTCTGCCGAAGCTTCGTCAAACGACAAACGCACATCTTTCGCTCGAAGGTTTTCCGCGTGAAAAGGTTTTAGCCGTGATGACGCGCCTGATAAATTCGCTTTATATTCGCGTCGGCACGGAAAAATCCGTGAAAAACTACAAGACGTTCGGCATTACGACCTTACAGAATCGCCATCTCGAAATCGGCAAAAAAGGCGAATTGATCTTCAGTTTCGTCGGCAAACATCACATCAAACACCGCAAAGTTCTGGTTGACGAAGAATTGGCAGGTTTGATGAAGGATTTGAAATCGATCGGAAAAGCACGAAAGCTGTTTCATTATCTGGATGACAGCGGCAAACCGCACTCGATCAAACCGACCGACATCAATAATTACTTAAAGGCGGCGACTTCACCCGAATATTCAGCCAAAGATTTCAGAACGTGGGGCGGAACTTTGCTTGCCGCGCTCGAATTGGCGGAAATCGGTTGCTGTGATGACGAAAAACTTTTGAAGAAGAACGTTCTCAATGCGGTCAAAAAAGTCGCCGAACAGCTCGGCAATACGCCGACCGTTTGCCGGAGTTCATACATTCATCCGAAGATCATCAAATCTTACGAATCAGGAATTACGATCGATGAATTTGTTCCGCGAAAAAAGCGAAAGATCAGAAAGATTCAGGAAGAAGCAGAGGAAAAGGCTCTGATGAAACTGTTCAGAACCGAATTGAATAAGAAAGGAGCGATCTGAAAATCGCTCCTTCCAATTAGTATTTTGGGGCAGACTATTTGCGCAAAAGGACGACCGGAGCTTGTTCGGCGGCAAGAATTTTTGCATAAAAATCCTTGACGGAAACATATTTGTCAACGGGAATCGTCATTCGCTTTGTCGTTAAGAAGCGGCTGAAATGAAGTTTACCGTCTTTCACTTCGTATTTTGTCGAATACTTTCCGAAAGGCGTTTCCAGATTCACCGGATCGGGAACTTCATCGACCGTAAAATTCGCCGGAAGATTGAAGATGATCGTTTCCCTCATTGCATTTGAATCCATCTCGATCGGATTATTCCGCTTTGCTTCGGTCAGAAAAACGGCGTTTCTTCTGCCGACGATGACGGGTTTGAAAATGAGTAAGCGATTCTGCATCAGCTGACCGTAGCGCGGCGCGGAAAATTCGACATCGAGATCGAAACCCGCTTCACTTTCCCGGTCTTTCGGAGTCATACTCACTAACTGCGCGCCCGTTGCGCCGCGGGTCAGCCAGCCTTCGACGGCTTTTTTGTAGTCGGAGGCGGAAAGCTCACGGATTTCGCGGCGAAAAGCCGTCGAAGCCTGACCTTTCGTGCGTTCGCTGATCTTTCCTTTCAGTTCGCCCATTTCGGTCAGATTGGCTTCAATGGTGCGTTCCAAAAGATCGGTGTCAGGCGGCGTGGTCGGCATTTTCGCCAGCCCGCCGTCGTCCCCGGCAATAATTAGCGCGTTGCTGCCTTGCAGATAATCGGGCAGATCGCCGACCGGCGTATAGGAGTCGGTCGCATCGAATATCAAAAGCCGACCGAGTTTTTCGTGATTGAGGATGGTCGGTGCGTTCGTTTCGTCGCTGACCTTAACCGCGATAATGCAATGATTGAACTGGCGCGGTGAAGCCCATTCTTCACGCACGAACGTCGGATCGCCCGAATAAATTGCGATCGGGTAAGCTTCGATCTTCAGCGTTTTAAGCATTGCCCGCATTAAATTTGCTTTATCCTTACAATCGCCGTAACCGCGGTTCAAAACCTGAACCGAAGAACGCGGACGATAACCGTTTCCGTAACCTACTCCGATGTCGATGGAAATATATTGTAGATTCTGGACAAAATTTCCGATGGCGCGAATCTTTTCGAGTTCGGTTTTGGCATTTGCCGTCAACTCTTTTGCTTTAATGGCAATTTCGTCGGTAATTATTACCTGCGGTGTGTGCATTTCCGTTGCCCAACGCGAAACATCCGTCCAATTTGCAAACGCACGGTTGACGGTTTTAGCGTTGTTTTCCGGCGCGTAATTGACCGAAATGCGCGGCGCGATGTTCCCCACTGAAGGACTTAAAGGTTCGGGCGGAATCGGCATCAGATTCCGCATTTCCCACGTATAGCTGGTGCCGCTGACCTGCGGTTTTAATTCCGCCGTATTAAAGGTGATGCTCGAAGCCTTCCAACCCGTCGGCAGATTTAAACTGTAGCGCGAAACGAGTGTCGGAAGTCTGCTTTGAAAACTCCAAATATCCTGATAAAAAAGCGGCGTATCTTCCGAGATTACGGTATATCCGAAAATTCCGCCCACTTCGATGTCATCGGAAGCATCGATTATTTTGACTCTTCCTTCGTTGTAAACGTCGTCGGAATCGCTGATCGCATCGACGATCATTTTTTTATCGTAATATTTGACGCTTCCGTTCGGTCTTAAAAGCCAACCCTGAATATCCCGAATCTTGCCCGAACTGACGAGATAATAAGCGACTGCCTTGGCAAATCCGCGCCCTTCGCGGTTGATTAGTTTGACGGCGTAATTTTCAACCGTGACCAATTTCCCGTCGGAATCGAGCGTGACTTGCTCTTCATCGTGTAAAACTACCGCAGGAACATCCTTGTCATAAGCCGGCACGGGCAATTGACCGGCTTGGTGCATCCAACCCGGAATTTCATCTCCGGCGTAAAAGTTTGCGGTTAAAAACAAAACTGAAAAAATCGCAGTTAGTAAACGAGGATACATATTCTAAAATCTCCAATAAATAAAAGACGGACGGATAAGCGTAAACCGAATTTACGCTTATCCTCTCCGGTTAATTACCAGCTTGTTTAAGCGTGATCGTGTGGGTATCCGCTTTATGGAAAGCATCGAACAAACCTTTCAGCGGCTGATATACCTCTTTGCCGAAAAGGGTTTTCCCGTTATTTCCGAAATAGAAATACCGATTATATTTTAATACATTTTTTGTTTTATCGATCCCGATTGAAATATCCAGTAAGCTGATCCTGCTCGGATCGGCAAGTTTTTCCGGCGATTCGGCATTATCCAATGAGAAATCTTTCGGCAATTGTATTTCAATATCATCATTTTCCGACCATGGAAAATGGAAAAAGATGGGATATTGGCGGGTTGCCGTGGAAAACATCGGACTTACGCCATACTCAAAAAAGCCGGGTTGCAGGAACAGCCGTTTTCCGGTTTTCTGCGCATAATTCGGAATTTTGACGGTATATTGATAGACAAAAGGTTTCTCACTGTCGGCGGCATTTTCCACGCTTATTTCAGAAATTTCTGCGGTGCTGATACGGCTTTTTACAGAATCCTTCAACATCTCTTCGCGTTTTGCCGCCGATTCCTTGTAGTTATCCATTTTATAGGTGTAGGCAAGCTGTCCGGTGTATTCGATTTTGACTTTTCCTTCGAGTGTTCCGTCTTCAAGCAGTTTGAATCTTCCGGTGCGTTTCGCAAGCGAGTTATCCACTTTTGAATACGGAGTTTTTGCCGTCATAAAATCTTTATAACCGAGCAACAGGACGGAAGTATCTTCTTCCTGCCAGGCAAGCATTCCGTAAGGAACAAACGGATTGCCCGGATCAAAGTATTTCCATTCGTTATTTGCCTTCACGCCGACCGCCGAAAAGTGGACAAAGGAGGCGTGCGTCTGAGTCGGATTAAAAAACTTCTTGCTTCGGTCCCCGCCGAAAGCCAGCCTGGTTTCATAGCCGAGCGAGGCGGCAAGCGCAGCGAAAAGCTCATTGATGTCTTCATCCGTTCCCTGTAACTTTTTATAAGTATTGGAAGCCGATTTGTTCGGTTTTATCTCGTCTTTCTGCTCCTCGGTCAACTGCGTGTCGTAGGTGATATTTTTTACTTTCGTTTTGCAGAAGTCGAATAATTTAGCAAGCTGTTCGTCCGGCGCGGTCGCTCCGGCAATTATTTGCTGGGCGGCGGCTTTTATGTCTTTGGCGGGTTTGAGCGTATCTTTGACATCCCAAACCTGCACGATCACACCGCCGATCGTCGCCCAGATGTCCATATTGTCGTCTTTTTGATTCCAATAATAGATCAATGACCAGGCGCGAACTTCGTCTTCGGGCGGCATCTGCGATTCTTCTTTGATCGCCGGAACGTTTGTCAATGAGGCTTTATAATAGCCATCTTTATCTTTGACAAAGTTTTCTTTCATATTGAAGGTCAAAGACCTTCCGTTGTTTGAGGGTCTGAAATAATAGGTAATATTTTGGATGGGAATATCGTGTTGGAAAAACATCCGCATATTGTTCGCCCAACTGCTCTGGTGGATTTCCTGATAGCGATATTCAAGAATTACACCTGATTCGATATTGGGAACGGCGAAAGATTTTGCTTTTACTTTAATTTTATCCGCTTTCACGATCTCCCGTTCAAAAATATCGGCTTTGGCTAATTCGACCATCGATCCGTCCGGTTTAATGACGCGAGCCATAATATTTTTGATTTTGATGCCTTTCTGAAACGGAATATCGATCTTGCTGTATTTTTCACGTCCGCGTTCGGTAAAGACCTTAACGCGGATGTAGTGATTCATCACCAGATCGGCACTGGTGTCATCGACGCGGACTTCCCAGAAGATCGCTTCGGCATCGGCATCGGGTTCAACCTGTGGAGTTTTGGCTTGCAGTTCGATAGGCGTAACCGGTCGCCACTCGTCGCCGGCAAAAAGATTTTGCGGGCACAGCAAAATCAGACAAAAAAGAAAAAGCAAAACGGATTGCTTGGCGGGATAATACATAATTTAATTTACCTCTCTGGAATATAAAGAATCGGCTGATATGTTCAGTCAATTCGATTAGAAAATGGCTTATTTTCTTAAAAATTTACTGTTTAGTTTCAGGACTACTGCTTTTCAGCGTGATCGTATGCGTATCGGCTTTATGAAACGAATCAAACAAGCTTTTCAGGGGCTGATACGACGAAGCGGGAAAAAGAATATTGCCGCCGCCGCCGAAGTGAAAAGTGCGTTGATATTTCAAAGTGTTTTTTGCGTTATCAAGACTCATCGCAATTTTCAATTGCCCGATCTTAGCCGGGTCGCCGACATCTCCGGGCGCATCTGCATTGTCGAGCGAAAAGCCTGTCGGCAATTCTATTTCCACATAATCTTTTTCCGACCACGGATACGGAAAGTAAATGTCGTTCGTGCGCGTCGAAGATGAAAAAACGGGAGTGCTTCCGTATTCAAAAAAACCGGGTTGGACGAAAAGCCGTTTGCCCGTTTTCTGGGCATAATTCGGAACTTTGATCTTGAAGGAATAAGTCAGCGGCTTTTCGTTATCCTCAAAGTTTTCGATGGCAAACTCCGATATTTCTGCGGCACTGATATTTTTTTTGATCTCTTCCTTAAAGGCTTCTTCGCGTTTTTCCGGCGAACTCATATAAACTTCGCGGCGGCGGTTGATCGCCATATGTCCCGCGTATAAAAACTTCACTGTGCCTTCAAGTGCTCCTTCCCCGGTAAGTTTGAATTTCGCGTTACGCCTCACAACGGTTGTTGAAATGTCGGAAAGCGGCGTTTGTTTCCAGATATAACCGTTCTCGCCGACAAGCATCGAGTTTAGGTTTTCTTCATACCAAACCATCTTTCCATAAGGCAGAAACGGTAAACCAGGATTGAAAAACTTCCATTCCTTGTCAACTTTGACAGCGATTCCTGCCGGATTGATAAATCCGGGATTGTTATATTTTTCCGGCGTAAAAAAATTTTCACTGCGGTCTCCGGTCAGCAAAAGATTAACTTCAAATCCGTAGGATTTTGCCAATGCCGCAAAAAGCAGGTCGATGAGCTGCACATTTCCCGTGCGCATTCTCAAAACCTGAACTATTTCCTTAAATTGCACACTTTCACGCTGGTCGTCGGTCAGCCTTGGATCGAAGGTGATATTCCTGATGTTTTTTTGCACGAAATCATAAATCTTTCGGAGTTTGTCTTCCTGCGTAACTGCACCGGAAGTTATTTCAACTGCCTTTTGCTCGATTTCCTTGTTCGGTTTAAATATTTCCGTCAAAAAACTTCCGTAATATTGGCTGACACGGCTCCATTGAAAAAGCGAATCGAAAGATTGATACGATAAATATCCCCAACGCCGGACTTCGTCATCGGGCGGCATATAAGGTTCCTCTTTCAGGGCAGGAACATTATCGACCGTAATCATACTGAAACCTTCTTCAGTCGGTGCTTTTACGAAACGGGCTTCAGGCATATTGTAAAACTTGGGAATCAGCGTCATATTTTCATACGGACGCACATAATAAGTTACTTTTTGAAGCGGAATATCGCGCTGGAAAATCATTCTTTCGCCGCCTGCCGAATCGTTCTTAAATATTTCACGGTATTGATATTCGACGATAACGCCGGGTTCGATACCCGGAACCGCAAAAGATTTCGCCTTGATCTTGATCTTTCTGAGCGTCACAATTTCGCGTTCAAAAATGTCGCTCTGTAAAAGCGGAATGATCGTACCGTCGGGTTTGATAACGCGGGCGGCAACGTCCTCGACTTTTTTTCCTTTCAGAAACGGAATATCGAATTTACTGAATTTTTCGCGCCCGCGCTCGGTAAAAATCTTGACGCGGACATAATGTTTATATGAAAGTCTGTTGGCTTTTTTGTTATCGAGGCGGACTTCCCAGAAGATCGCTTCGGCATCGGCATCGGGTTCGACCTGCGGAGTTTTGATTTGAAGCTCTGCCGGGGTGACGGGCTTCCAATAAGTTTCATCGGCAAAAACGGTGTGTGAGAATATAAATAGACAGCAGAAAACGAAAAGCATCGAGTAATGCTTTCGGAAGAGCAAGGATTTCATTAATGCCTCAAAAATATACTAACGATAATGTCCACCGCATAAATAAGATGCGGGCTAAGTCCTTAAATTTTCGGGTTTACGGGGCTGATAATTAATTTGTATTAATTTTCGTGCTTATTTTACAAAAAATAGAAGCACAAAGTAAAGAATTATTTCGATAAGGCAGAAAAAATATTTTATGTTATAATCTCGGCAAAATCATTTGTTTTTATAAAATTCTATAATTTTCAGGAGAAATAAAATGGCTGTAAATTACAGTAAGATTCAGGAACTTTTGGGAGCGGACGCGGAAAGTCTGCTCGGCTATTCCACGCCGAAGATTCCGAAGGAAAGTCTGCACGTTCCGGGTGCGGATTTCGTTGACAAGGTTTGGTTGGATTCGGACCGGAATCCGAATGTTTTACGTTCACTTCAAACGCTTTTCGATAACGGCAGATTGGCGAAAACGGGTTATCTTTCGATTTTGCCCGTCGATCAGGGGATCGAGCACAGTGCGGGCGCGAGTTTCGCTCCTAATCCGGCGTATTTCGACCCCGAAAATATCGTCAAGCTTGCCATCGAAGGCGGTTGCAACGCGGTTGCTTCGACTTACGGCGTGCTCGGAATGGTCGCCCGCAAATACGCGCATAAAATTCCGTTTGTCGTCAAGATCAATCACAACGAACTTTTGACTTACCCGAACAAGTTCGACCAGGTGATGTTCGGCACGATCGAACAGGCGAAAAATATGGGGGCGGTGGCGGTCGGTGCGACGATCTATTTCGGTTCGGACGAATCGACGCGTCAGATCACGGAAGTTTCCGAAGCGTTTGCCTACGCGCACGAGCTTGGAATGGCGACGATTCTCTGGTGCTACTTACGCAACAATAAATTCAAAGGCGCGGACGGCGATATGCACACTTCGGCTGATTTGACCGGACAGGCAAATCATCTCGGCGTGACGATTCAGGCGGACATCATCAAACAAAAACTGCCCGAAAGAAACGGCGGCTATAATATGCTGAACGTCGAAAGCAGTTACGGCAAAACGAATCCGAAAATCTATAGCGAACTTTCGAGCGATCATCCGATCGACCTCGTTCGTTATCAGGTTGCAAATTGTTATATGGGACGCGCCGGACTTATCAATTCGGGCGGCGAATCAAAAGGCGAAAGCGATACGGTGGACGCAATCCGCACCGCGGTTATCAACAAACGCGGCGGCGGAATGGGCTTGATCTCGGGTCGCAAAGCTTTCCAACGTCCGATGGCGGAAGGCGCGAAACTGCTTCACGCGATTCAAGACGTTTATCTGGCTGAAGAAGTCACAGTAGCTTAGAATTACGAATTTCAAATTACGAATTACGAATTTGGTTTTCCTTCATTCGTAATTCGTAATTGATAATTCGTAATTTATTTCTTCGCTTCGGGCGAATAGCTTTTATAGATCGTTTCGATCCAGGCATCGGTTTTGATAAAACCGGTTCCCCAATCCTTATACTTATCCGGCAAACCTTCCTTTTTGATCGCATCGAGCGTTTTGGTTTTCATTTTATCCCTTACCAAAGTCGTCGTTTCGATGAGCATTTGATGATAATTCTTCAAGTCGTTGACGTTGGAAATCGGTCCGTGACCGGGAATTATTTTTGCATCGGCAGGAATTAGCTTGATCAATTCGCCGATATTTTTCGCTAAACCTTCGACGCTTCCGCCGCTGTTGAGATCGACGAAGGGAAATTTTCCTGCGAAAAAGTCATCGCCGAGATGGACGACATTCGAGCCGGTAAAAAATATTGCTGTGTCGCCGTCGGTGTGTCCGCTCGGAAAATGGACGGCGCGAACTTCTTCGCCGTTGAAATGAATCGACAAACCTTGTCCGTAAGTAATCATCGGCAACCCGACCGCATCGAGCGGTTTGAACTCTCTGCCGCCCGAATTCGGTGTCGAAAGACGTTTCCGGACGTTTTCGTGCGCGACGATGATCGCGTCTTTCCCGAAAATCATATTTCCGCCGGTGTGATCGCCGTGCCAATGCGTGTTAAAAAGAAAGCGCGGTTTTTCCGAGCCGAGCGTTTTCAGCGCGGCTTTGATCTGTTCGGCAAGACGGTCGAATTGATCGTCGATCATCAGAATCCCGTCCGTGCCCGACGAAACGCCGATATTTCCGCCTTGTCCGAACAGCACGTAAACGTTTCCGTTCACTTTTTCCGTTTTGATAACGGTTTGTTGTTTATCCGAGTGCTTATGGACATCATTCAACAGGGAAACGTGCGCCGAAGCGAGCGAAACACAGGAAACCAGGGTTAAGATACCAAACAAAAATTTTCGCATTTTTTTCTCCGAGTAATTTGAAATTTAAGAATTTTTTCAAGCATAACACGCCGTAAATATTTTCGTGAAAAAAGTGAATCCGTTTTTCGGTAAAGCTCGAAAATTCGTCTGAAAACTATTTCAGATTCTATTTATTAAGGAGCTAAAAAATGAAATCACTTTATTTGTATAGAAAAACGACCCCTGTTTTGTTTTTTTTCGCGTTCGTCCTGATCGGTTCGTTATCCGTTTCGGCGCAGACAATGGTGGGCAAGGAAAAGCCGCTTTACGAACGACTCGGCGGTTATGACGCGCTTGCCGCCGTGACTGACGATTTTGCGGGCAGATTAATTAACGACAAGAAACTCGGCAAGTTTTTCATCGGTTTGAGCGATGATTCGACCAAAAGACTGCGACAGCACGTCATCGATTTTCTTTGTATGGCAACCGGCGGACCTTGTGCATACAACGGTCGCGATATGAAAACCGTTCACACGGGTTTGGAAATTACCGAAGAAGAATGGAATATCAGCGTCAAGCATCTGACGGATACGCTGAATAAATTCAAAGTGCCTGAAAAGGAAAAAATGGAAGTTTTGACGGCGATCGGCGGATTGAAGAAGGATATTGTCGAAAAGCAGAAGTAAAAGAAGGAAAAAGGAAGAGTTCGTATCTCAAAACCCTTCCTTTTTTTCTTTGACCTTAAATAAAACGTCCGCGCAACGTCGGAGTTGAGCGCGTCAGAAACGGATTCGTTTGTTTTTCTCTGCCGGTGGTCGTTTCGTTTCCGTGTCCCGAATAAACGATAAAATCATCGCCGAGCGTGAGAATTTTTTTCCTGATCGAATTTATCAATTGATCGTAATCGCCGCCGGGAAGATCGGTTCTGCCGATCGAGCCTTCAAACAGACAATCGCCGACAAAGACCTTTTTCTCGGTTTCTTCGGCAAAAACGACGTGTCCGCGCGTGTGCCCTGGACAGTGAAGAACCTTGAAACGCAGGTTTCCGACCGCGTAAACTTCGCCGTCTTCCCAATTTCGCGTCAGCTTCGGCGGCGGGTCGTATTCAAAACCGAGTGCTTTCAACTGATGCTGCGGCAAACCCATCATCAAAGGCTGTTGCGGAAGTCCGTAATACAAATCTTCGTCGTCTTTGTGCAGTAAAATTTCCGCTTTCGGAAAACTTTCGTGCAGAGCTTTTACGCCGCCCGCGTGATCGAGATGCGCGTGCGTCAGCGTGACGGCTTGCAGTTCGTAATTATTGTTGTTCAAAAAAGAAACGAGTTCGCCGGATTCCGCGCCGGGATCGATGCAGATCGCTTTTTTCGTTTCTCCGCAGACCAGAACACGCGTATTTTGCTGAAACGGCGTTAAGACAAAGGTTTCGATTATCATTCTTTTACCAGATCAGCGAGATATTTCTCCGCATCAAAATCTTCGGTTTTTCTATCCCGCAAAATAAAAATTATTGCTTGTTTGTATGTTTCCGAATCAGGTTTTCCCGTAAAGCAAGGCGTTTCCATTTCCGAAAGACTGAGATAGCTGACCAAAACGCTCATCAGCATCCAGAGCAGGATTTCTTCCTTTGTGCCGACCGGATTATGTTTCCAGATTATCTTACGGTCTTGATAAATTCCGTCGCACAAACGTGAAAATTCCGCTTCGCTGAGTTTATTCATAGATTTATTAAAACACAAACCGAAAATGATTCACAGTGAACTAAAATCAGACAGTCGGCAAAACTTTAAATAAAAAATGTATGTATTAAAGACACCTGTATGAAAAACGTATGATTTGCAAAAGTTCATATATTTCAACAGTTAAATCGTAACAGGCACGTTTTTGGTTTATGGCACGGTGGTTGCTAATAAGTAAAGCATCTCCGGTAACTAATATTCGTGAGGTATCAAACGGGCAAGCGGAAGTTAGGTTTTTTAGGTTTTTTTACGAACAAGGGCATTTAGAACGAGCAAGGGGTAGGTCATGTCAGCAACTTTTATTCAAAATCGTTTAGGCGTGGAAGAAAATGCGGTTGACAACAATTTTTTCGGTGAGAAGGTCGGCTTTTTTGCAAAACTATTCGGGTGCGGGCACCAGGATTTGAGCCGACCTTTTTCACGCGGAAAAACGGGTTATAGAGTGTGTTTGGGTTGCGGGGCGCGAAGACATTTTGATCCTGAAACTTTGAGAACATTTGGTAGTTTCTATTATCCGCCGATACATAGTGCGGAATGATATTTGAAGTTTGAAGAGCAAAACTTGGGAGTGCATTTCATATTCTTTATAGGGTGAACATTTATATCTGCTTAACTCATATCTACAATTTTCACTTTCAAATTTTGCTCTTTAAATGTTTTACAAGCCGTGGATTTATTACTCAGATAAATCCACGGCTTTTTTCTTTTAAATCATTTCTTCATACATCAGATAGTGCGAGCTTTCCATTCCGAGTTTTTCGTAAACTTTTTGCGCGTTGACGTTTTCCTTTTCGACGTAAAGGCGGAAACCGCAGACGTTTTTTTCCTGATTTGCCTTGTTTTTGACAAATTCATACATCAGACGATAGATACTGCGACCGCGATATTCGGGCAGAATATAGACGCTCTGAATCCACCAGAACCAGCTGTTGCGCCAATCGCTCCATTCAAACGTAACCATCAAACCGCCGACTATTTCAGCGTCCGCTTCGGTCACGACGTAAAAGCCTTTCTTTTCGTCCTGAAAGACGGCTTCGACCCCGCTTTTCAGAACTTGCGAATCGAGCCTTTTTCCTTCGGTTTCGAGTGCCATTGCCTGATTAAATTCGACGAGATCGGCGGCATCCGACGCGTTTGCCAAACGAATATTCATAACTTTGCTTGACGAAAACCTTTTCGCCAACTACTCTAAAATGTTTTGCCTCGAAAGGCATTGAAAATTATATGAAACTTCGCATACTTTATCACGGAAATTGTTTCGACGGCGTTTCTTCCGCCGCGATTTTCAGCAAATTTTACCGCACCGTTGTCGATAACGAAGCGGAAATCTTCTACACGCCGACGATGCACCGCGCCGGCAATGCGTTTGACTGCGATCAGTTCGACGGCGACGAAAATGCCATCGTCGATTTCAAATATTGCCCCGACGACCGCCTGACGTGGTGGTTCGATCATCACCAATCGGCGTTTTTGTCCGAAGCCGACGAAGCGCATTTCAAAGCCGACACGAGCGGCAAAAAGTTTCTCGACACGCAGAGCAAGTCCTGCGCCGAATTTATTGCGCGAATCGCCAAGGAAAAGTTCGGTTTTGAAGACGAACGCCTTGCCGAACTGATCGAATGGGCGCATATCATCGACGGCGCGCTTTATGAATCACCGGCGCAATGCGTCGAGCTTCGTTCGTCGGCGTTAAAGCTGATGCAGGTCATCGAAGGCGAAAAGGACGAAAAGTTTGTCGAGAAAATTATCAGGGATTTGATGGAAAAAACGCTCGACGAGATCATTGAAAGCGAAGAAATTCAGGCGAAACTCGCGCCGATTCTCGAACTGCACTGGAAAAGCGTCGAGATTATCAAAGCCCGCTCGAAATACGAACGCGGCGTGGTCAGCTTTGACCTCACCGAAGACGGCATCGAAGGCTACAACAAATTTATCCCGTATTATTTTTTCCCCGAAACGACCTACAACGTTTCGCTCACGCAGAGCAAATTCCGCACGAAGATTTCCGTCGGCTCGAATCCGTGGTCGCCGCGTCCGCGTCTGCACAATATCGCCGAAATCTGCGAAAGATACGGCGGCGGCGGTCACGCCGTGGTCGGCGCGGTTTCCTTAAAACCCGATGATCTGGATTTAGGCAAGCAATATATGAAGGAAATCATCGCACAGCTTCAATTTCCCGATTAGTTCAGAGTTCAAAGTTTAATTTGAAATTTTTAACCTTCAGAGTTCAAAGTTTAGTTTGAAATTTTTAGCCTTCAGAGTTCAAGATTTAGTTTGAATAACCTAAACAAAGCTCAAACTATGATCTGTTCAAAATAAGTAGTCGGGCAAAATAGATTTATAGTTTAGAGTCCCGTCTTCAGGCGGCTTTTCGTTGCGGTGAAGCCGCCTGAAGGCGGGACTCTAAACGCGCATTAATATTTATAATTTTGCCTCACTACTTAAGTATTCACACAATATTAAATGAAACCAAAAAACTCCCCTCCTTTTTTAAGGAGGGGTGGACGCGCTTCGCGGACGGGGTGGTTTGATTGCAAGATCGATCACTCGAATTTCTAAACTTGCACTAACCACCCCGCCGCTTCGCGTCACCCCTCCTTTTTTAAGAAGGGGAGTTTTTATTCAATCTAACTTAATTTTGTTGTAGTATTTAAATCCGGCAATCGCGGCTTTGTTGCCCGATGTGCGGGAAGGCTTTGCCTTTCCGTAAATCAAAGCTCAAATTTATGATTTGTTAAAAATAAATCAATCGCGGCTTTGCCGCCTGATGTGCGGAAAGGCTTTGCCTTTCCGTAAATCGCTTTTCAATAATCTGAGGCTCTACCTCCGAATCAAACCGGAGGCAGAGCCTCAGAAATCGGGAATAATCTTGCGGAAAGGCAAAGCCTTTTCGCACATCAGCGGGCAGAGCCCTTTCAGAACTTTTTTATTAAGTTTATGTTCAAAGAAAATTAGTTTAAGTTTTTACCGATCATTTTGATTTACGGAAAGGCAAAGCCTTTCCGCACATCAACGGACAGAATCCTTTCAGAATTTTTTTGTTAAGTTTACGTTCAAAGGAAATTAGTTTAAGTTTTTACCAATCCTTTTGCGTTAAAGTAACTGCGACGGGCTCAAAACCGACTCCGACAAACTCAAAATCAACTGCGACAAACTCAAAACCGACTCCGGCAAACTCAAAATCAACTGCGACAAATTCAAAACCGACTCCGGCAGTCTTCGTCGCAGTTGCGATTGTTCCCGTCTGACTTGCGATCGGCTCTGTCTTAACTCCGACAGGCTCCGTCTGACTTGCGATTTGATCCGTCGGAACTCCGACAGGCTCTGTCTGACTTGCGATCGGCTTCGTCGCAGATGAATTTGCTTTTGTCACGGATGGTTTTTGATCCGCCGCGGATGTTTTTTGATGTAAAAATGTTGTTGCAATCAAAAAAACTTATGCTAATATGCAAATAAATTCTAACGGAGGATAAACCAAATGCCTGATTATGACAGCGATGCAGGGCTTTTGAATCATTTACGGATTCAGAAGCAATCGATCGAACAATTTAAAGCGGAAGTCGGAGCAAGTGCCGCCGACATCGCCGAACTTAGCAGAGATTGCGACAATATGGAAGCAATTATGGAGTTTTGCGAACTCGTCAATGAATACAAAACGACGGCACACGGCATTAAACGCGCCTTGATTCGCGGAAATGACGGCGATTCCGTCGGGGAAATGATGAGCGCGCCGACGCTTTCGCTGACCGCGCCGACATCTGCGGGAATCGAGAAACGTTCGCGCGACCGCGACCAGCTCTGGAAGCGTCAAAAGACCGCCACCGAAGCCGCAAAACTCGCGCTCGATCTGATCGACGCGTCAAACAATGTCGTTCCCGGAATCGTTAAACCCAAAATTCAGACGGATTCGGCGCAAACGGGTTATACGTTTTCAGTTATCGTTTCCAACAGAAGCGACGCGGATATGTGGGACGTTCTCATCCTGCGAAAAGGCGCGGTCAGCTGGGAATTGGTCAAAACCGCCAACGGCAAATCGGTCGATGTCGTCATTACCCCGACCGTCCCCGGACAGCCCGAACAATTTCAAGCCCGCGTCCAGCTGAAAAAGAAAAACCAAAACTACGGACAGCCTTCGGACATCGTCTATGTCACGGTCAACCCGTAAGTTGCAATTACGAATTACGAATTACGAATTTCAAAAAATCCCGTAAAATATTTGAAAAATTCGTAATTCGTAATTTGAAATTCGTAATTGCTCCCGCGCATATCCCCGCGCAACCCTATTTTTGTGCAAACTTATGACCGATTCGTTAATTATGGTTTCAATCCTATCCGGAACAACATCGCGCCGTTTGCTCGACAAAAAGTTATTATCGTTTTCAAGGACAATCGTGGAGAAATCGGCAAATCAAACAACCGAATCAGAGGCAAAACCATAAGCAGTGCATTAATTGAAAGGCAAAAACAGAGAAAAGCGGAACGCTCTCTTATAAGAACGCTCCGCTTTTCTCTGTTTTAATCAATTCACGCTTTGAAATTCTTCTTTAATTTCTGCCAGACTTCAAAATATTCGTGCTGTAATTCGGAAGTTTCCATCGCAAACTTCGTCGGGCGGATGATGTAGCGCGATTCAAACATAAACGCCATCGTTCCCGAAAGTTTTTGCGGTTGCAGGTCGGCATTGGAAGCCTTTTCAAACGCGTCGAGGTCGGGACCGTGCGCCGACATACAATTATGAAGCGAACCGCCGCCTGCAACGAAGCCTTCTTCCTTTGCGTCGTATTGCCCGTAGCACAAACCCATATATTCCGACATATAATTGCGGTGATACCACGGCGGACGGAACGTATTTTCGGCGACGAGCCAACGGTCGGGAAAGATCACGAAATCGCAGTTTGCCACGCCCGTTTCGCCCGAAGGCGAAGTTAGAACGGTAAAGATCGAAGGGTCGGGATGATCGAAGGAAATGCTTCCAATTGTGTTGAATCTTCGCAGATCGTATTTGTAAGGCGCATAGTTTCCGTGCCAGCCGACGACATCGCAGGGCGAATGTGTGATCTCGCAACTCCAAAGATTTCCGCCGAACTTTGCGACCAATTCAAAATCGCCTTCCTTATCCTCGAACCACGCAACGGGCGTTTCAAAATCGCGCGAATTCGCCAACCCGTTCGCGCCGATCGGTCCAAGATCGGGCAGACGAAACTGTGCGCCGTAGTTTTCGCAGATATAACCACGCGCTTCGCCGTCGGGAAGCTCGACGCGGAACTTCAAACCGCGCGGAATAACGGCGATTTCGCCCGAACCGATCTCCAAAATACCGAGTTCGGTCAAAAAACGAATGCGGTTTTTCTCCGCGACGACGAGCATTTCGCCGTCGGCGTTGTAGAAAAATCGTTCGGTCATCGATTTATTACAGGCGAAAATGTGAATCGCGATGCCGGCTTGCGAAAAAAGATCGCCGTTTCCCGCAATCGTTGTCATTCCGTCGATAAAATCCGTTTCCGTTTGCGGCATCGGCAAAGGATTCCAGCGCAGTTGATTCGGCGTAGTTTCGAGCGCATTGAAATTTGAAACGATCAGATCGTTTTCGATCCGCGTAAACGGTTTATGAAGCACCGACGGGCGAATGCGATACGTCCAAGTTCGTCGATTGTGAACGCGCGGAACGGTAAAAGCCGTTCCCGAAAACTGTTCGGCATAAAGCCCGAGCGGTGCTTTCTGCGGCGAATTCATTCCCACAGGCAACGCGCCCTTCACCGCTTCGGTCGCAAACTCGTTGCCGAATCCGCGGTTGTATTTCAGTATTTCTTCGCTTGTCGTCGGTGTCATAATTAATGCAAAGTTAAAAATTAAAAATGCAAAATCAAAGTAAGTGTTTTTAACTTTTAACTTTGCATTTTTAACCAATTAAAGATTTCCGCGTCGGCGTTGTTCTTCTTCGATCGAAACGAACAATGCTTTGAAATTTCCTTTGCCAAAACCTTTACAGCCTTTGCGTTGGAGAATTTCGTAGAAAACGGTCGGGCGATCTTCGACGGGTTTAGTGAAAATCTGTAAAAGATAACCTTCGTCGTCGCGGTCAACCAAGATTCCGAGGCGTTTCAAATCTTCGATGTCTTCGTCGATCGCGCCGACGCGTTCGGGAATTTCTTCGTAATAAGTGTCGGGAACGCGCAGAAATTCGATTCCGTTTGCCTGTAATTTCGCAACCGTTTCGCGCACGTCTTTGCACAAAAGCGCGACGTGCTGTGCGCCAGCCGAGCGGTAAAAATCGATGTATTCCTGAATCTGCGATTTGCCGCCTTTGCCTTCCGCCGGTTCGTTGATCGGGAATTTGATGTTGTGTCCGCCGTCCGACATAACGATCGACATCAGCGCGGAATATTCGGTCGAAATGTCGTTGTCGTCAAAAGTGATGTAGCGCGAAAATCCCATCACGTCGCGGTAAAAATCGCACCAGTAATTCATTTTGCCGAGTTCGACGTTGCCGACGATGTGATCGACCAGTTGAATGCCGACTTCTTCGCCTTCGACTTCTTGTGAGGTAAAACCGGGCAGAAAAGGTCCCGAATAATTGTGTCCGTTGTTGTTGTTATACGAAATAAATGAATGGATCGTGTCGCCGTATGTATGAATCGCGGCTTTGCGGACGTTGCCGTTTTCATCCTGCCAATCGTGCGGTTCGATATACGGTTTCGCGCCGCGTTTCACCGCTTCGTTAAATGCCGCGTCCGCATCTTCGACCAGAAACGCGATGTCGCGCACGCCGTCGCCGTGTTGTTTGATGTGTTCGGCAGAAGGATGATCGGGCGTGAGCGGCGTGGTCAAAACGAAATTGACGCGATTCTGCCGCATCACATAGCTCGTCGTTTCGCGGTTGCCCGTTTCGAGTCCCGAATAAGCGACGCGCGAAAAGCCGAACGCCTTGCGATAATAAAACTCCGCCTGTTTCGCGTTGCCGACGTAAAACTCGACGTGATGTATCTTTTTCAAACCTAATGGATTTTTTTCGTCTGTCATAATTATTTCCCTAAACCTCTTAAACTTCCTGTCAGCTAAAAACTCTCAATATACTTACGCGTCTGTTCCTTCAATTCCGCATAACTCGGAATGACATACAAAATCTTCTGCATATCGGAATAGCTGTAATCCTGATTGATGACTTCTTCGAGATCGAATTTGCGGCGGTCGACCTGATCGGAAAACGCGTGTTCCAATTCGCCGAAAGATGAAAGAAGTCCTGCGCCGTAAGCCTTGATGTCGCCTTCGTGTTCGACCATTCCGAACTCGACCGTAAACCAGTAAAGCCGTCCTAATTCTTCGAGTTGTTTGTCCGAAGCGATTCGTGCGCCGTGTCCGATGAATTGGGAAAAGTCGGCAAAATTCGGATTCGTAAACATCGGAATATGTCCGATCGCTTCGTGAACGATATCGGGTTCGGGCGTGTATGCCGGGTGCGAATGATGCCGGATGTATTGCGTGCAGAGCATCACGCGATACGAAAGCCACGACAAAAATCCGCGCGTTTCGACAAGCCCTTCGATCGGCGCAAGCCGGAAGCCCGTCAACTCCTTCAAACGGCGATTCATTTCCGATAATTGCGGGATTTTTTCGGTCGTAATACCTAAATCTTTTTTCGCGCGAAGATAGAAAGGACTCGCGTATTTTTGCTGTAATTCTTCCAGTTCTTCCGCCACGTAACGCCAGACTCTCTGCTCGCGCGGCGTGTATTCAACGTCCGTTATCTTGCCCGTTTCACGGAAGCTTTTCGCACATTTCGCGATGTAATCGCGACGTTCGCGGTAAGCGACATCGTTTGCGCCGGGATGGTCAAGATGAAGTTCGTTGATATGTTCAAACTTCAAATCCGTAAAACCCGGCAAGTCTGCGTCGGTGACGGCGTAGTTCGATATTTTAAAGTCGGCTCCGATCGGCGTTGCGGCAGTTTCATTCAGCATTTTTCGTAAAAACTCCTTGCGTCAAAAATACGATCTGCGGGAATAAAGATAAGTTATCCGCTTATTATGTATCTTAATCGAAACGATAATTTATTTGAATAGGTGATTTTAGTTTGTATGGTAAGATTACTTTAGATTTTAAGTTTGTTTTGTATATTTACTTTACGATCTAAAGCAAAATTAAAATGACACAAATAATTGAACGCGGATCGAGCAAATCGGGCAGATTGCCCGGATTTTTATTTTATGATTTATCCGCTGAAATCAGCCAAATCCGCGTTCAAAAATATTATGATCGATTCGATTGACTGGAAAATTTTAAAGGAATTGCAGGAAAATGCACGAATTTCGTTTGCCGAACTCGGTCGGCGCGTCGGCTTGACGACCCCTGCGGTGATCGAACGCGTCCGCAAAATGGAAGACGCGAAAATCATCAAAGGTTACGCGGCGGAGATCGATACGGCAAAAGTCGGTTTACCGATCACGGCTTTTATTCGGATGAGCATTTCGGGCGTTGATTACTCGCGCATTATCGAAGTCGTCGAAAATTCAAAGGAAGTTTTGGAATGTCATCGCGGCACGGGAAACGATTCTTTTATTATGAAAGTCGCCGTCGCAAACGTCGAACATTTGCAGAATCTGATCGATAAATTAGTCCCTTATGGCATCACGACGACTTCGATCGTGCTTTCGTCACCCGTCAAAAGCCGCGTGATTTCAAACGAATAAAGATAAATCGAGTCATCGCCAGTTTCCGATCAAAACGAAACCCGACCAGAAAAACGGGTGCGCGAACGGGCAATCTTTTTCGGTCGTAAATTTCGGCGGATTTGTTTTGTCAGCGGAAATGACGGGCGCGGGTTTCGGCGATTTCGAGTTGCCTTCGATCAGCAGTTTTTGCGCTTTTTGCATTGCTTCGGCTTTGGTTATTTGGAAATTTTCCTTGCGTAATTTGTAAAAATTGCTCATTAGTGAAGCGGTGCTTTCGTCCGAAACTTCCCAGAGCGTGGCGAGAACCGCTTTTGCGCTTTTGGTTTGAATCGCTTCCGCGAGCGAATCGATCTCTTTGCCGTTCGCGTCCGTGCCGAAGGCGGTGTTACAGGCGGAAAGCGTGACGAGCTCGACTTCGCCGAAATCGATTTCGGGCGAGCTGCTCAATTCTTCAAGCGTCAAAAATTTTCCGTTTCCCAAAAGCAAAAACGAATCCGTCCAATTATTTCCCAGTCGGAAATGACTGGCGAGATGCACGACCGTAAATTTCCGGTTTCCGTCCGCTGTTTCCTGCGCGAGCGAATCGATAAAATTTTTGCGCGTAAAATCCTTGTCGAAAAACTTGCGTCCGTCGAGAACGCCGTTTTCGTTCGGATTCGTTTCGTCACGAATGATCGCGTTTAGTTCGTTTTTCGTAAACGGCAACGCGCTGACATCGATCCTTTCATTGGGAAGGTCGGGATAAACGACGGTTTGCGCTTCGGAAACGCCCATTCCCAACGCCTTCCATTCGGCGTTCGAGTCGGAAAGATCGTCGCGTGTTTTCGGGGTGATGATGACGTTTTGATATTTTTCGACGAGATAATTTTTACCGTCCGGCGAAAGCGCGGCAAGCGGAATGTAGCGCAAACTGCCGTCCAACGACCACACGAGCGTTTTCGCTCCGGCGGCGTTCAATTCCTTTTCGATCGGCTTCAGTAAAATGTCGTAAATTTCCTTTCCAAGCGGTCGCGGATCGAGCGTCGGATTTTGCAGAGCGTTGCGGAAATCGAAGATTTTCTTATTCAAAACGGCGGCTTTGATCTCGGTTTTGCCGTCGATTTGAACGATCGGCGTAGTCAAAATAATGCGGCAGCGGTTTTCCGTCACGACCGTGTAAACGGCAACCGTTCCGTCGCCCCATTTTTTCAGTTTGTTTTGCAGGTCGCGGTCGATCTCGATCTTTTTCGTCTTTTCCGCACCGATCTCTCTGATTAATTCTTTGTCGAGAAAAAGTCTGAAAGCTGTGTTCGCCTCGGTGATCTGCGCGGAAAATTCATCGTATTTTTTCTGTTCTTCGGCTGAAAGAGTTTCGTTCGTGCGCGAAAGAATCCGTTTTTTATTTTCGAGTTTTTGAAATTCTTCGCCGATTTCCACGATTTTATCCGCTAAAACCGTGTATCGTTTGAGCAATTCGTTTTCTTTGTCATTCAGAATTACGCGCTGATTCAGCGTTTTTATTTCTTTCGCGTCGCGCTTCACGAAATCGAAAAATTCTTCTTCTTTGAGCAATCGCAAAACCTGTTCGGCTTGTGCGAATTTGCCGTTTTCAATTAAGAGATCAGCCAGAAAACGATAATTTGCAGAAATTGAATCAAGATAAAATTTCTGCGTTTCTTTGTCCAAAAACTGCACGTTGCGGCGCATTTCCTGATAAAGATTGACGGTTTGTTTACCGTAAAAAATCGCCGTTTCGGGACTGTTTGAGATTTTCCAAGCCGCCATTAAGTTTGATAATGCGACGGCTTCGGTTCGTTTATTTCCGGTTGCGCGCAAAAGCGGCAAAGCCTGATTGATCGATTCGATTGCCTTTTGTGAATTTCCGAGTTTTAAATAATTTGCGCCGATATTATTGAGAGCATTGGCTTCGCGTGCGATGTTTCCGAACTTGCGGTAAATTGCAAGTGCTTTTTCTTCTTCTTCCAGAGCCTTTAGGTTTTCGCCTTTGCGAAAATAAACGCCGCCGATATTGTCGCGCGTCAGAGCGATCGAAAGTTCGTCTTCGTGGAATTCGAGATATTCGAGCGGAATTTGATAAAAAGCCAGAGCTTTTTCGTAATCGCCCGTTTTTTCATAAACTTTGCCGATATTGTTGATAACGGGAACAGCTTCATCGAAATCGTCGATTTGTTTGAAAACCGCGAGAGAATTTTCAAAAAATTCGAGCGCACTTTTGTAATTTCCGAGATTTCCGTAAATCAAACCGAGTAAATTAAAAGATTTTGCTTCCCAAAATTTCTCGTCCGATTTTTGCGCGATCTTTAACGCTTCGACTGCATTTTTCGATGCCTCGCCGCTTTCGCCAAGCGTAAAATGAATGGTTCCGATCTGAAAAAGCGTTTTTGCTTCGCCCGTTTTGTTGCCGATTTCACGAAACAATATCAGCGCAGACTGAAATTTTTCCAACGCCAAACGCTGCGATGCCGCCGAATGTTCATCTGCTAAAAATACCGCTTTGTCATAGCTTTGCTCGGCGATTGCGAGTTTGTCGGTTTGGGCAAAATTTGCCGAAACCGAAAGTAAAAATATCGAAAAAATCAAAAAAAAACGCAGTTTTATAAAAATATTTTTCATATATTCAGAACAAGCCGAATTCGGAAAACTTGCGCTTGAATTATACGTTCATAAAACGATTTTTAGAAAAGCGACGGCTGATTATCATCCGCTTTCGGTTTTTTAGCAGATTTCGTAATTTGAATTTTTGTCCGACGTTTTTCCCAACGTTCTTTTTTGGCATCGGGCGTGATTGAGTTGTAATGACATTTTACGCCGCGTTTTTCAAAGGCTTCGCGGGTTTGCCGCATCACTTTTTCAACGTGACGTTCATCGAGCCATTCGGGAAAATGTTTTCTGAATAAATTTTGCGTCAATTGTTTATGATTCATCGAGGCAATCCAAACTCTTTTCGTGATAAACGGCGCAAATCTTTCCGCGTAGTTTTCAGGATTCAAAGGCAAGATCGGCATACACGAAAGCCGCGTTTCGATTCCGGCTTCGTGATAAAGCCGCAAACCTTTTTCTCTTTCGTTCAAACTAGGTGCTTTCGGCTCGAAAATTCGTTTTACGTCGTCGCGGTCGGTGTGAATCGAATAACTGACAAGCACGGAAGTCTTTTTCGACAGTTGCCGTAAAAGCGGAATGTCACGAGCCACATCACGCGAAGTTCCGCGCGTCTGCACTTCCAATTCGAGCGGCGGATTTTCGATAAAAAATTCCAAAATCGGCGGAACGAGCCGCAATTTGCGCTCGATCGGCATATAAATATCGGTCGCGTTGCCGAAATAAATTTTCGATTTTTTAACTTTTTCACGTTCTTTTTCGAGAAGTTCGACGAGATTGGTTTTGTAATCGATCCATTCGCCCCAACCCGTTTTGTCCCATTTTTCCGTCGTGCGTCCGGTAAAGAAATTCATCTTGATCGCCGAACAAAATTCACACGCAAAAACACAGCCTTGATAAGGATTAATCGCAATATTTTTGCCGTAAGTCGAAGATAAAGCATTACGCGCGAGAATCGGTTTTAATAAAAAAGACACGGCAAAATTATATCAAATTTCGCTGTGTCTTTTTTCTGGAAAGATCGTAATTGATTACTTTATTGGAGAAACAATCGGTTTAATTTTAGCTTTCAAAGTCCAAGTCTGCTTTCTGGTTAGTGTTACTGCTTTTGGATCAAGAGTTCCTTGAGAAGTTTCAACCGTTATAAAAAATCCGCGCGAATCTATTGTTGAAATTTCTTCACTAAACGTCCTTTTTTCGCCCTCTTTTGTTGGAGCAAATACTGAATACTTACGATAAATTTTGACAGATTTTCCGGCTAACTTTTTTTCAATTACGCTATATTCAATGGTTTCAGGATTTCTCGGACCATAAATCATCCTCTGACTATCACATTCATATTTTGATGGTTTCCAAATTCTTCCGTCATCACTGCAAAAGACATTTCCAGCCCCGACGTTTATTTGATATTTATTCGTTTCTTTCCCATTTTCAAGAATTGTTACTTTGATTCGATGATGCAACGGAGCCTCATTTTCATTTGTTTCCGTTACTGTGCGAACAGTTTTTCCTGCCTCAACGAAATTGGTTTTTACCTCGAAAATATGCGGATAGACAGCATTAGTTTCCGAAACTGCAAATTTAAATGCTTTTTCATACTCATCTTTATCAATATTTTTAGATTGAGCATTGAAGTTGAAATAGCAGAGCAGAACAATGATTAAAGAGAATGCAACTTTCATAATTTTAATGATTCCTTGAAATTATAAATTCCAAGCGACTTGGCTTTTCAATCTGAGAATGGATTTTTCTTTGCCGAGCGTTTCAAAAATTGCGAGCATCGAAGGTCCGACGGCTAAACCCGTCAAAAGTGCGCGCGCACCGTTCATAATCACGCCGAGCTTTGCGCCTTTTTCTTCCGTAAATTGTTTGACGACCGTTTCGATCTCGTCGTGCGTGAAACTTTCCATCGGTTCAAATTTTTCGGCAAGTTCGGGAAGCCAAGTTTGCAGATCGGGAAATTTTTTCAGGTTTTTTTCGATCGCGGCTTGGTCGAAATCGAAATCTTCCGAAAAATAAGCACGTCCCTGCGACGAAAAATCCTTGAGCGTGAAAAATCTCTGACGAATCAGGTCGGCGGTTTTTTCAAACCATTCCTTGTCGTCGTCTTCGTATTCGTCGCGCCACAATTTCGCCGATTTTAATTCAGCTTTGACGAACGGCAAAAGTTCGCCGATCGGCATCGTGCGGACATATTCGGCGTTCATCCATAAGGCTTTATCGTCCGTCCAGCGTTTCGGATTATTTGCGTCGAAGTTGAAAATCGCGTTGTTGCGATGAATTCCTTCGAGCGAAAATACGTTGACGAGCTCTTCCAGATTCATAATTTCCTGTTCGGTTTTCGGCGACCAGCCGAGAAGTGCGAGAAAATTACGAAAGGCGGCGGCTAAAAAACCGTGATCGCGGTAAGTCGTCATCGAAACGATCTCGCCGTGAATTCTTTTCGACAACTTTTTCCCGCCCGGCGCGAGAATCAGCGGCAAATGCGCGAAACGCGGCGGCGTTGCGCCTAACGCCTGATAAATGAGAATTTGTTTGTGCGTGTTCGTCAAATGATCTTGCCCGCGAATAATGTCGGTGATCTCCATTTCGATGTCGTCGCAAACGACCGCGAGATTGTAAAGCGGATGACCGTCCGAGCGAAGCAAAACCAAATCTTCGATTTCCGCATAATCGCGTTCGGTCAAACCGTAAACGCCGTCTTCAAAGGAAGTTTTTCCGAACTCGGGAACTTTCAAACGAATTGCAAAAGGTTCGCCGTTCGCGGCGCGGTGGTCGCTTTCCTCTTTCGACAAATCACGAAACGGATTGTCGCGCATCGATTTTACGCCTTGATTCTGGCGGGCTTTTTCAACGATCGCTTCTTTGATGTTTTTGTCGCCGCGATCTTCCTTCGGCGTAAAATCACGATATGCTTTGCCTTCTTCCAATAATTTTAAAGCGGCGGCGCGATGTTTGTCGGCATTGTTCGATTGAAAAACGATCTCTTCATCGGGCGCGAAACCGAGCCATTCCAAACCTTCGAGAATCGAACGCGTCGATTCGTCGGTCGAACGTGCGATGTCCGTGTCTTCGATGCGAAGCAGAAATTTTCCGCCGACGTGTTTGGCGTAAAGATAATTGAAAAGCGCAGTCCGCGCGGAACCGATGTGTAAATAACCCGTCGGGCTTGGAGCAAAACGAACTCTGATTGTCATATAAAGTGGTCAGTGGTCAGTAGTCAGTAAAAATCACTGAAACGCTATGACCGGCAATGTAAATATAATCGCTAAAATAATTTTAGCCGATAATCAAAAATCAGTTTTCAGAAGAAAAATCTACTGACTACTGACTGCTGATTACCGGCTACTTAAAATCAGATGGCGGAGATGACAGGATTCGAACCTGTGGAGGACTTTTGATCCTCAACAATTTAGCAAACTGCCGCTTTCAGCCACTCAGCCACATCTCCGCACTAAGTTTTCAAACTCGAAAAGCAATTTTTTATTCTAGCTTTTCAAAAAAGTTTGTCAAGTTTATTGTGCAACAGAGCGAAAATTAAGAGAAAATTCTTCTCCGATACGACAACCTTTGTTTTCTGTGAGGCATCACATAACCAAACTTAGGTGTCTTTACAGGCTTGACACATTTGATTTTACAAAAGAAAATACGAAAGTTGCTTGTAAAAGCGACTTTTTATATTCATTGGTTTTTGGTCTGATTTTAGGATAGAATTTCAGCTTCTCCTGAAAATAAGTTCTCCCCTTGAATTTGTTTGGAGGTCGCTTTTTAGATGTTTTCTTCTGATACCCCAAAAAGTTTTCTAAAGCCGATTTTTGTTGCATTGACCGTTTTTTCGGCGGTTTTTCTGCTTTCGCCTGAAACACAGGCGAAAGTTGTCGTGGTAAAAAACGGAAATCTCGGCGTAATCAAGGGAATCGTGCGCGACGAAGGCGGAAGTCCGATCTCGAACGCATACGTTTCGATCTTTCGGGTCGGAACTTCAAAGCTTCTAAAACAAGTTCGTTCAGCTTCGGACGGAAGTTTTCTGGCAAAAATTTTGCCCGGAACTTATACGATTCTGGCAGTTGCACAAGGCTTTAATCCGGTCACGCTCGGCGAGGTTTCGGTCAATCGTGCGACCGAATTAAGTTACGGCTTCAAACTCGAACGTTCGGGAAGCGGAAACACTCTGCCCGAAAAACGACTTGACCGCAACAGTTCAAAATGGCGGATTCGCGCCGCAAATGCCAGCCGTTCGGTTTACCAAAATAAGGAAGGCAATGCGCCGATCGATGAAAATACAGTCGAAGAAGCGGTTGAAGTTGCCGAAACCGAAACGGAAGAAAAAGGTCGAAAAGGTCAAAGCGTTGTTCAGACTTATTTTGCAAATTCGGGTGAAGAAAATTACACGGGCGTAAATTTTGCCACGCTTTTGCCGGTTAGCGAAGATGCGGAGATAATTATTTCCGCGCAGACCGGAACGAAAAACGCTCCGCAGGTTTTTGAAGCAAAAGCCAAAATTCGGGCAAACGAGAATCATCAGTTTCAGATCACTTCATCAGTTGGGAAATTTGGAAAAGTCGAAGTCAATAATCAGGAAAAACAACTCGGACAGTTTTCCATCCAGGCTTTGGATGAATGGAAGGTTAAAGATGGCGTAATTCTCGTTCTTGGGATGGATTATTCACGCTTTCTCGGTGCCGGAAACGATTTTTCGATCAGTCCGCGCCTGGGATTGCAGTTCGACATAAATAATAAAACGCGCTTCCGCACCGCTTATACAGGTAAAACCGAAGAAAAAAACTGGGCAAATGCCATCGACCTCGAAGGCACCTCGATTGCTTTTCAGGAACCTGTTGTGATCGAAGATTTTGTGGTTGAAAAAGGCAAGCCGCAGATGAACAAGAGCCGCCGCCTGGAATTTGGGGTCGAACGCATCATAGACAACAAATCAAGCGTCGAGGCAAATGCTTTTTTCGACACCACGCTCGGTCGCGGAGTCGGTCTGATGCGTTTGCCGTTCAGTTCGGTCGGCAGTGAAGAGTTCAATGATTTTGTTGCCGATCAACAAGGCAAATCGCAGGGAATCAGGATCGTTTACAATCGTCGCTTAACCAGTCGTTTTTCGACATCGGCAGGTTATTCTTTCGGAAATGGGCAGAAGATTTCGGAAAAAGCCGTCACAAATCCGGCGGAAGTTTTTGAAAACGACTTTTTCCAGACTTTTTACGGACAGGTCAATGCCGATCTGAAAACCGGAACGAGCATCAAAACCATTTTTCGTTTATCGCCGCAGGCAACCGTTTTTGCCGTCGATCCTTTTCAGGGCAGATTGGCGATCTACGACCCGAGCCTGAGCATTTTAGTAACGCAATCTTTGCCGACTTTGGGCTTGCCGATTCGCGCCGAAGCGATAATGGATGCAAGAAACTTATTTGATTTTCAAACCGGAGTGACGGGCGAAGAGGGAAGCTTGAAACTTAATTCTCAAGGCAGAATTCTGCGCGGCGGAATTCTTGTCAGATTCTAAAATTCAGGTCTTGTTTTTGTTGGAAGAAAAGCGGCAAACGCGAAATTTTACGCGGCTGCTTTTTTTGTTTTTCAAAAACTCCAAAAACTTGGATTGTAAAGCAAAAAACTGAATGAAAATCCAGTCGTATTAATAATTTATGACTGTAAAGTTATCTGAAATACAGATTAAATACGAAAATTAGTAAAAGATGAAATCGTTTCTGATATTGGAACACATTTTGCATCCGAAAAACGTTTGAGTTTATCTCATTTACCGCCATGAAGGGAAAGTTGCTGACAAGTTGGAGTTTAATATGGTTGCTGGCAAGCGTATTGTTTCTTGTCGGCGGCGCATTGAACCTCTCGCAACGAACTTATCACAGCCTTCCGCCGACCGACGGCGTTGAATGGATTCAGAAGAAAGACGGAGTTTATGCGGGTAAAGTCACGCCCGGTTTGGCGGCGGCACGCGCCGGAATCGCTTCCGGCGATAAACTCATCGGAATCGGTCTTGAAGGCGATAACACGGAAGAGATCACTTCGCCCGCGGACGTTCTGATGTTTCTCGAAGTCGCCGGCGTTGACGGGCACTTGACTTATTTTTACCAGCGACCTTCCTATTCATTTGCCAACAATTATTATTACGCCGATCTGAGAAAGATCGACGCGCTTCCGCGTTGGAATTCTTCACTTATTTTTCTGGCGGTTGTCGGTTTGATCTGGCTCGGAGTCGGGCTTTTCGTTTTACTCAAGCAAGGCGGACATTCGCCATTTATCATCCATTTTGCGACGGTTTGTCTGGCGGCGTTCGTTTTTTTAAGTTATAAAGCCATCGGGCTCGGCGAAGATTTGGATTTGGCGATTCAGCTTCTCGATGAAATAGCCTTTGCCCTGTTCGTCCCTTTATTTCTGCATTTTTGCACACGTTACCCGGTCAGAAGCGAGGTTTTCGACGAATCGCGCTGGAAAACGATTTTACTTTACGTTCCGGCGAGCGTTATTTCTCTTTCGATAGTCTTTATTTCGCTCATACCGCAATTTTTCCCGAATGCCGCATTTTCTGAATCATTAAGCAGATTCGTCGATAAATTCAATCTTTTTGCCGCGCTCTATCAAGCAAATCTGTATCATTTCGTGATCGGAACGACCACCGGTGCAGGATTTCTGGTCTGGAGATTTTTTAAGAACAAACAACCGCTCGTTCGACAACGCTTGAAATGGGCGATGTGGGGAACGATTGCGGCAGTTTTTCCGATTGCGATTTTTCAAATCGTTAAGCGGTTTGTTTATCTTCCCGAAGATACCGTCACCTCGGCGGTAACGATCCTGCCGCTTGCGCTGATTCCTTTAAGTTTCGGTCATTCGGTCGTGCGTTATCGTTTGATGGACGTTGATGTGGTCGTCCGCCGTGCACTCGTTTATGCGATGACGACGGTGGCGATTGCGATGATGATCGGGGCGGTTGCGCTCGGACTCGTTTTTCTGGCGGTCGGCAACAATCTTTCGACGACGGAAATCACGCTTCGGGCTTTGATCGCGATAATTGCGATGGCGGCGATCGTGCTTTTGAGCGAACCGCTGAAAAAATACTTGCAGGAACGCGCCGACCGTTTTTTTTACGGCGAACGCTATGACCTGCGCAACGGTTTGCTCGATTTCGGCAGAACGCTTTCGGCAACGACTGCGCTCGACCCGCTTTTAACTGCTTTGTCGGAAAGATTGCGACAGGTTTTAGACGTTGAAAAAGTTGCCGTATTTATCGAAGATCAAAATTTTCCCGAACAATATAAACTTGCGAAATCGCTCGGTTTAAGCGAAGCTTTTCCGATCCCGAACGATTTTCGGCAGATGATTAGGCAAAAATCAGCCGAAAAAGGAATCGTTCGTGCCGATGAGTTTACCGAGATCGAAAAGATTCATCTAAACGGTAACGAAAACGGCAACGGCAACGGTAAAGTGATTATCCGTCAGGAACTTCACTACTTTGTGCCGTGTGTCGTGCGAAGCAAAATGGTTGCCGTGATCGGACTCGGACGTGCTTCCGACGGTTCGCTTTTGACCTCGGAAGATTTAGACATTTTGCAAACGGTTTCGGGTTATATCGCGGTTGCGATCGAAAACAGTTTGCTGTATCAGGAACAGAAAAAACGCGCCGAGGAACTCGCGCTTTTGAAGGAATTTAACGAATCCATCGTTGAATCCGTTAACGTCGGTTTGTTGGCGGTCGATGAAAACGGGTGCATTACGCGCTGTAATTCGACGGTCGAACAGATGATCGGTTTAGAGCGCGAAGCGGCGGTCGGAAAATATATCGAAGATATTTTCGACGAAAGTTTTGCATTGAACCTGGAAAACATTCTCGGCAAATCTCGTTGGCATCTGACCGAAGTTCGTAATGCTTACAAACTTTTGACACGCGATGCTTTCGGCAGATCGTTGGTTTTGAATGTCGCAGTTGCACCGTTGCGTTCGGTTTCAAACGATCAAACGGGAGCGATCGTCGTTTTGGAAAATGTCACGTCACGCGTCAAACTTGAAGAAACTTTACAACAGAGCGAAAAACTTTCGAGCATCGGACTGCTTGCCGCAGGTGTCGCGCACGAAGTAAACACGCCTTTGACGGGCGTTTCGAGCTACACGCAGATGCTTCTCGGAATGATTCCCGAAACCGATCCGAAACACGCGCTTTTGCAGAAAATGCAACGTCAGACGGATCGCGCATCGAATATTGTCGGCAATCTTTTAAATTTCTCGCGCACCGGCAACGCATCGGATTTTGTGGAGATAGACATTAATAAACTGCTCGACGATACGCTCCAGTTACTCGAACCACAACTTCGGAAATCGCAGATCGAGATCGTTAAAAATTACCTTTCGGAACCGCCGAAGATTCAGGGAAACGGCGGAAAATTACAGCAGGTTTTCACAAATCTGATCCTGAATGCGCGTGATGCGATGTATGGCGGCGGCACGATTGCGCTGAAAACTTTCATTGAAAACGAAGATGAAATCATCATCGAAGTTTCCGACACGGGCGAAGGCATTTCTCAGGAAAATCTGACCAAGATTTTCGATCCTTTCTTTACGACCAAAGAAGTCGGAAGCGGAACGGGGTTGGGGCTGGCGGTTTCTTATGGAATCGTGCAGGAACACGCCGGAACCATCGAAGCGAAAAGTGAAAAGGGAACGGGAACGGTTTTCCGGCTTGTTTTTCCGGTCGCTTACAAACAAGAAAAAATCCAACGAGCCGTTAGTTGACTCTTAAGCAAATTCCCGCCGATTCGAGCCTTTCAGAAAATAAACCGAAAACAGCATTGCCGCAAACATAATTCCTGCCGCCGTCCAGAACGTGCGGAAAAGCGTGAAGTCTTCGATATTTTGCGGCGCGCTTGCACTGTAAAGCAAAAATGCGGACATTGCCGGACCGATGGCGCGGGCAAGACTTGCCGCCGATTGCAAAATTCCCAGAGTTTTTCCCTGTGCTTCGTCGTTCGCTTCCTTCGATGCCAGACTTGTAATCGCCGGCGACGCAAGCGAATTTCCGAGTGAAAAACAAGCGGTTCCGACCAGCAACGCCGTCAAACCGCCCGCCGCCGGACTGACGAAAGGAACGGCGAGAAAACTCAAAAACAAAAGCAGGGAACCGATCACGACGAGCCACGCTTCGCCGAAAATCTTTGCCAAACGTGCAAAAAATCCGCCTTGCATCAAGATCGCCAACACGCCGACGAACGCAAAAAGATAACCGTTTTGAACCGCCGTGTAGCCGAAACGATACATCGTGTATTGCGAAAAAACTGTCGTCATAATCGAAAAGGCGACGATCAAAAGAAAATAGATCACCGTCATCAAAGCGAAACGCGATTCTCTGAAACCGTCGAAAATCTCGGCGAAGCGACCTTTTCTTTCGGCGTTTTCGGTGAATTTCCGGGATTCGGGCAGAATGAAATAGAGCAGACAAGCATTCGTAAACGCCAGCGCGGAAACGAAGAAAAACGGGACGTGTGTGCCGAATTTACTCAAAATTCCGCCGATCGCGGGACCGAAAATAAAGCCCAGACCAAACGCCGCGCCGATCAATCCCATTCCTTTAGCGCGGTTTTCACGCGTAGTTATGTCGGCAATGTAGGCTTGTGCGGTCGAAATATTGCCGCCCGTGATGCCGTCAAAGATTCTGCCGAAAAACAGGAGCGGAAGCGTCGAAGCCAAACCCGTAATTAAAGCCGCCGTCGAAGTTCCCAGAAGCGAGATGAACAAAATGGGTCGCCGCCCGTATTTATCCGAAAGCTGTCCGAGAAAAGGCGTTGAGATAAACTGCATAATCGAATATGAAGCGATCAGCCAGCCGATCACGAACGGCGACGCGCCGAATTCATTTTTGGCATATTCCGGCAAAACGGGAATTGCCACACCGAATCCGACCAGATCGATAAAGATGGTAACAAAAATGATAATGAGAGGTTTGGTTAAGAATTTTTCTTTTGGTGCTTCTGACTGCATTATTTGTTAAAGCGAACACGCCTGTAAATATCGGTGATCGGCAAAGTCAGACCGACGGATTGAAATTCGATCTCGTCGTCGGCTTCATCGAAAAAATAAGTTATCCATCGACCGTCATTTTGCCGCTGGTGAACTTCAATATTCATCTTTTTCTGGTCAACGATGACGTATTCCTGCACGCTCGGCATTTGTTGATAAAAGAGCAGTTTTTCACGGCGGTCGATATGTTCGGTCGAAGGCGAAACGACTTCGACAATCAAGATCGGTTTTTCACATAAAAGCGAATTTTGATTGATTTCTTCGCACGAAACCATTACATCAGGATAATAGAAAGTCTTTGCGCTGGCACGAACTTTAACATCAGACATAAATGGTTGGCATTTTGAATCGGCTAATTTTACAAGCAAACGGGCGTAAATCTCTCCGGCGATGATATTGTGGCGAATCGTCGTGCCAGCCATTGCGTAAACTTCACCCTCGATAAATTCGTGTTTGACCGGACTGATTTTTTCTCCTTCGAGATAATCTTCCACGCTGATCTTGGTTTTGAGCTTCGGCAATCCCATAAATGAAATTTTAGCAAATAATTGTTTCGTAGTAGAATTGAAAACAATCAAACGATAATTTGACCTGAACGGCAAAAGTAATACACATAAATTTATGAAAACAAAAGTTCTGCTATTATTTATTTTCGCGCTTATTTTTTCTATGTATCAAGAAACTCCGGCTCAGAAGAAGAGAGCAAAGACGACAAAAACACAGACAATCGAAGTAAAAGTTACGCCGCCCGAAATAAATTTTACGGTTTCGATGCCGAAACCCTGGACGCATCTTTTGGAAGTCGAAATGAAGATCGATTGGGCGCAGATGCCGGACAAAACGGAATTAAAAATGCCCGTGTGGACACCGGGAAGTTATCTCGTCCGCGAATATGCGCGTCACGTGCAGGATTTTGCCGTCAAAAACGCAAGCGGAAATAATCTGAATTGGCAGAAAACCAATAAAAATACGTGGACGGTCGAAACGAAAGGCGCAAAAACCATTACCGCGAGTTATAAGGTTTACTCGAACGAACTGACGGTTCGCACCAACGAATTGAATGACGAGCACGCATTTTTCACGCCCGCCGCGCTTTTATTTTTCATTAAAGATCAATTGAAAACGCCTTCGACGGTGAAGGTCACACCGTATAAAAACTGGAAGGTAGCGACCGGACTGCCAAAGGTCGCAGGGCAGGAAAACACGTTTCGCGCTGAAAGTTTCGATATTTTATACGATTCGCCGTTCGAGGTCAGCGATTACAAGGAAGTAAATTTTACGGTTCAGGGCAAACCGCATCGTTATATTTTTTCGGGCGAAGGCAATTACGATATGAACAAAATTGCCACCGATACGGCGAAGATCATCGAGGAATGTTACAAGATTTTCGGCGAGCTTCCGTATAACGATTACACTTTTATCGTGAATCTGCGCGGCGGCGGCGGGCTTGAACATTTAAATTCGACCGCTCTGCAATGGAGCCGCTTCGGTTTCAAACCGCAATCGCGTCATAACGATTTTCTCGGACTCGTCGCGCACGAATATTTTCATCTTTGGAATGTCAAACGGATTCGTCCCGATGCGCTCGGTCCTTTCGATTACGAAAACGAAAATTACACGAAGCTGTTGTGGGTTGCCGAAGGCGCAACTTCCTATTATGAATCGGTGCTTTTGCGCCGCGCCGGAATCATCGGCGACAAGGAAATGCTGAACGGCAAAGCGGGAATGTTTCAGCAGTTGCAAAATCGTCCGGGCAGATTTGAAACTTCGCTCGAAGAAGCGAGTTTCGATGCCTGGATCAAGTATTACCGTCCTGACGAAAACGCGGTTAACAACCAGATTTCCTATTACGACAAAGGCGACATCGTGAATATGATGCTCGACCTGACGATTCGCAGTTCGTCGAACGGCGCAAAATCTCTGGACGATGTTTTCCGTTATCTTTACGCCGAATTTTATAAAAAAGACAAAAATTACACGCCCGAAGATTTTCAGAAAGTTGCCGAAATGATGGCTGGAAGAAGCCTCGACGATTTCTTTACGAAATATGTGCGCGGCACGGAAGAGATCGATTACGACGCGCTCCTGAATCCGTTCGGCTTGCGTCTGGCGGTCGATGAAAGCGGTTTGAATCGTGCTTATATCGGTGCGGACCTGGCGGAGCAGAACGGCAATTTGACGATTCGTTCGATACCGTCGGACACGCCCGCTTACGAGCAGGGGTTGAACACGGGCGATCAGATCGTGGCGGTTGACGGCTACCGCGCAAATCAGCAGTTTTTATCAAGTTATTTGAACGAAAAACGTCCGGGCGACAAGATAAATCTGACGCTTTTCCGTTTCGATAAATTGCGCGAGGTCGAATTTACGCTCGGCAAAAACATTCGCAAAGGATACGGAATCGTTGAAATTGAAAATCCGACCGACGCGCAGAAACGGCTTTACGAGGATTACACAAAAGCCGAATTAAAATAGTTTTTATGTATTTACGAAAATTTACGGCGACCGCTTTGATGAGCAGCTTCTTACTGCTCGGCGGTTGTCAAAAAAATATTTTCCAATCGCCGACGGTCGCGCCCCTGACGATGCGCGACGTTCCGGCTCTGCGTTTGAATTACCGTTACGAAGCGGACGTTCCCGCGCCGACCGATGAAAAAAAGGATGCGGCGGAAGAGCGAAACGGCGCGGTGCAGACGGATTTCGACCAAAACCGCCCGCAGGAATTGCTCGATAAGACGATTCTTTCGCCCGATAAAAAGCGCGTGCTGGCAATTTATCACAAGGTTGACGACGTGCAGTCGGAATTTCGTCTGGATATGTATTCGCCGGACGGGAAGTTTTTGCGGAAGATCACGCCCGACACGATGGCGGTTCATTTTCCCGACACGATTCTCTGGTCGCCCGATTCGCTGAACGTCGCATTTGTTGCAATGCTTCGTGCCGGGTCAAACGGCGCAACGCCGAACGCTTCCCCGAATCCGAACGCCAATTCAAACACAAATACCGCAAACGCAAATGCAAATACAAGTACAAATTCGGCGAACGCGAATGTCGAAGCGAATGCGAACACGGAAACGGCAAACGCCGAAACGAACACGACCGTGCCGACCGCTCCGACACCTTCTGCGCCGACGGGCGTTTTGACGTTTCGCACCGAGCAGATTTACATTTGCAATTCTGAAGGCGACGGCATCAAACCGATCACGCAAAACGAAGGGCTGATCTATTTTTATTACGTTTGGTCGCCTGACAGTTCGATGCTTGCCTCGCTTGCGGCAACGATTCAGGAATGGCAGTTTTTGCAGTATCAGGCGGACTCGAAAGGCGAAAGTTTTATGCCGCTCGGTCGGGCGCGGCTCGTCGAAAAAACGGGGCGACAGCGGCTTCTCGACGACGGTTTGACCTCGGTGCGTCCGGTTTGGTCGCCCGATTCGTCAAAAGTTGCGGTCGGTTTCGGCAATGAAAGACAGATCAGAATTTACGACGCGATCGGCAATTCCCCGACGCAAGCCGCGATTCCTTTACGAAATCCTTTGCTGACTTCCTCACAGCTTTACGATCAGCAGTTGATTCAAAAGGAAGCCGCAAATTCTGTTAATACGAATGCGCCGAATACTAATACGCAAGGCGCGACGGTTTTGCCCGAAGAAGCGTCTTTGGTTTCGTTTAATCCGATCATTCTGCTCGAATGGACGGCGGACGATCTGCTTTATTTTCAGACAGGCTATGTGAAATTGATGAAAAACGATGCCGAAAGCGTCCGCAGTTATCTGCGCTGGCATCGTCTGATCTTGAGTCCGCAAGCCGTTTCATTGGGAAAATGAGCGGTTTTTACCGCTTTTTCGATTGATTAGCAGTAATGAATTGATGGTTCTGCAAGGTTGCAGAAGCCTTTTGCAAAGTTGCAGAAGCCTTTTGCACACCTGCAGAAGCCCTTTGCAGAGTTGCAGAAGCCTTCTGCAAGGTTGCAGAAGCCCTTTGCAGAGTTGCAGAAGCCTTTGGCAAGTGTGCAGAAGCGTTCTGCAAGTGCGGAGAAGCTTTTGGAAACGCTTTCAAAGCAGTTGTTTTCCCAAAAGAGAGAAAAAATAGTTATGAATCAACAGAATATTTCGGATATTTACGAAGCGAACGATAAAACTCGTGCGAAATTTAAGGAATTGATCGGAAGCCTGAGCGACGAACAGCTTAATTCATTGCCCGAAGGCGAAAAATGGACGATTGCACAGTTTGTCGAACACGTTGCGACGGTCGAATACGGAATCGTGCGGATTTGCACGAAACTTTTGAACAAAGCCAAAGAACTCGGCGAAACATCGGACGGAAGCGCAAAGATTTCGGCAGGATTTCTGCAAAATTTTACCGGCGGCGGCAGTCGAAAGTTTGAAGCCCCCGAAAGCGTTCACCCGACGGGCACGAGAACCGTCGCCGAATCTTTCGCGAAAATGGACGAAAACCGTCAAAAACTGGAAGAACTGCGCCCGCTTTTCGAGTCGGTCGGTGAAACCGAAGTTAAATTTCCGCATCCCGCGTTCGGCGAAATGACCTCGCACGAATGGCTTCTACTGATCGGCGGTCACGAAGGCAAACACATTGCACAAATTAAGAAGATTCTGGCGCGGATGTAGATTCAAGATTTAAGATTCAATCCAAAATCCAAAATCTAAAATCCAAAATAAAAAAAGACCCGACTGCGAGGAGGGCAAGCAGCCGGGTTTTCCAGTATAAGTGCTTCCTGGGTTTTTATTAACAATTCGGTATAATTGCCGGAAGCATATCGTTGGATGCTTTATATTTAAGCACCCGTTGCACTAAAAAAAGGAAGGCAGGTCAGGATGCGATCTGCCTTCCTTTTTTTAATCTATTGAACAACTACGGGAATGTCGCCGTTGGTTCCGAAAGCCGCTGATTGAAGCGTGCCGTCCGAACTGCGGAGGATATACCAGTAGCCTGTCGATTGACGGAAAACCGCCACGTCCGTTTTGTTGTCGCCGTCATAATTTCCTGCGACGGGAACGTCCGTGCTCAATCCCCACGCAACTGCCTGAAATCCGCCGTCCGAACTTCTCAGCGTATACCATGCTCCGGTCGAAGGACGGAAAACCGTGACATCGTTTTTGCCGTCGCCGTCGAAATCGCCCGTGACGGGGATGTCGCCGTTTTGACCGAAGTGAACGCCGCTGAACGATCCCGTGCGGCTGTTCAGCCAATACCAATCGCCCGTGCTTTCACGATAGACAACTACATCATCGCGTCCGTCGCCGTCCATATCCGCCGGCATCGGTTTGTCCGAAGAGTTGCCGAATTGAACGATATAGTAGCCGGTATTGTTGCTGTTCTGAACATACCAGACACCGTTCGACGGGCGGTAAACCGCTAAGTCTTTGCGTCCGTCGCCGTCGAAATCGCCGCGCACCGGAATGTCTGTCGCCAAACCGAACTGAGCAACCGTCACGCCGCCGTCCGAACTGCGTTTGATGTTCCAAACACCAGAGTTATTGACGTTTCTGAAAACTGCCGCATCCGTTCTGCCGTCGCCGTCAAAGTCTGCGGAAACGAGTTTGTCCGAAGCCGTGCCGAAGGTCAGCGAGCTGAATCCTTGCGTGTTCTGCGAATACCACGTTCCGGTCGAAGCGCGGAAGACTGCCAGATCGTTGCTGCCGTCGCCGTCAAAGTCGCTGTTGTTGCCGTGTTGAATCAGGGTTCCGGCAACTTCGCCGTTCGGATTGTTCGCGCTTGAGATCGTGACGACCCACAAACCCGAGCGAAGCTGGGCAACTTGTGCCGCATTGACGGGAATCGTTGCCGTTGCAAAATGTCCGTTCGTGCCGCCGACTACGCCGAGATCATAGATCAAAGGTGTCGCGCCGACCGTCGTTTCGATTTTCGCGCCTGTTTGTGCGCTCGACAGGAAGTGAAATTCACCCGAAATCGTCGCTTGTGTTTCGTCGGCATTCAGGAAAATCTTGACTTCGCCGGTCGCGTTCGTCGTCACGGGCGGTGTGACTTGTGCGCCGGTCGCGTGTGCTTCAAAATATCTGCCAGCCGCCGGACTCGGGCTTGGGCTCGGTGACGGATTCGGATTCGGTGAACCTGTCGGTGAAGGTGTCGGACCGGTCGAACCTGCAAATGTTCCCGAAAGAATCGTTTCACCATTGCTTTGAACCGAGATCGGCGTGCCGACCGTGACAACGGGAACTGTTTCGCCGCGATCCGTGCGCAATCTCAAGCGAACTTCGCCGCCCGAAACGGATGCCTGACCGACGGTTACACCGTCAACGATAAACGTCAACACGGTGCCGCCCGGCAAGTTTAATTGTCTGATGCGTGCTTCCAATTCGCGGCGGCTGCTGTGAATTTCATAAGCCGCATAACCGTTTGCAACTGCGCCGTTGACCGTTCCGCGCAACGAAGCGAAGATTTCGCTTTCACCGTTTGGCGAACCTGTCGGCGAAGGTGACGGCGAGCCTGTCGGTGAACCCGTCGGCGAAGGACTCGGAGTTCCTGTCGGAGTTCCCGTCGGTGAACCTGTCGGCGACGCGGTCGGTGATGCTGAAGGCGACGCGGTTGGGGTCGGATTCGGTCCGCCGCCGCCTAAAACGCCTGCTACCAGAACGGTCGAACCGTTTCTAACTTCGACGGTCGAACCGTCATTCGTGGTCGGAACCGTTTGTCCGTCTTCGGTGCGGAGTTTTAATTTCGCTCTCTGCGTATCGACTGCCATCGTGCCGACCGAGTTTCCGTCAACGAAAAATCCTAAAACCGTTCCGTTTGCCAAACTGACATCTTCGATCTCGATTTCGAGCTCGCGGTTGCCGTTCGAATAAAGCTGATATTCAGCCGCACCGTGGGGATTGATACTGCCCGAAGGCGCGGCTAAATTAGCCGTTCGTATCAGGATCGGCGGAACGTCGCCCGCTGCCGAAACTTTATCTTGTGTTAAAAACGGAATCGCTACCCAAGCAAAAACCGCTATGAAAACTAAAGCAATTTTCCAAATATGATTGTATTTTCTATCTTTTCGCATTTTGTTTTAATCCTTCCTTTTGAATTTTCTAAATTCGGGTTTTAAGATTTCGTTCTTAAAATCAAGGGGTCTCAGACGGACAGTGCAAAGAAAGTAAGTAAAAAGACAGCGAAGTGTAAGAAAAATTATTTTTTTGTGAAAAAAAAGAAAGCCGACCTTTTCAGATCGGCTTTTTGAAAGCAATTGCGGACGGAATTATTTTATTTGAAAATTTTCAAAACCGGCATTGGTAACGGGCGTTGTCGGAATCGGGCAATCCAGATTGCTCGTAACGGCACATAAGGCATCGACTCTGTGCAAACGCACTTCTCCCCAGGGCGAAGCGTTATAGCGCATATCGACGGATGTATGCGCGACGTGATCGAGCAGGTCGTGCGGAGTGGCAAAGGTTGTCGGGTAACGTGCTTTTGTCAAAGCGGTAATTCCGGCAACGATCGGAGCCGCCATCGAAGTTCCCGACCACATTCCGTAACGTCCGCCCGGAATAGTGCTGATAATGTCTTCACCCGGCGCAGTCACGTCAACCCAACCTCTTTCATATGAACTGAAAGACGCTAATCTGTCATATCTATTTATCGCCGCGACGGAAAGCATTCCATCGGCAACTTCTGCCGCCGGATAAACTCTTATAGTATTTCCGCCGTTTCCCGAAGCGACCGAAACCGCTAAACGCCGTGTCCCGATTTCGGGAAAAGTCGTTCCTGTCGGGGTTGTTCCGACATCGACACAATCGAGCAAATCTTTCAAAAGTCTGACTTGTTGCGGATATCCGACGCTTAAATTTACGACATCGGCATTATGATTTGCCGCCCAGATCAATGCCGCCGTGATTCGCCAAAGCTCGCCTTCGCCGTTTTGGTCTAAAATCCGCAAAGGCATAATTTTCACATCGGGGGCGGTCAGCGAAACTATTCCCGAAACGTGCGTTCCGTGTCCGAATGAAGGATTTTGATGCAAAACGCCAACCTCGCTCGGATCATTGTCGTTGTCGACAAAATCCCACATATCCGCTTGCGGAACCAATTTTCCCTCAAAAGCCGGATGATTGAGATCGATTCCCGTATCCAGAACGGCAACAACTATCGGTTGATTATTATCAACTCTTTTTCCTTTCGTTCCGCCGGCGGCATAGGCTTGTTCGAGCCGGATTGTGTCGGGAAACCATTGCCCGTTATAGCCTTTGACACTTCCACCGATCGACCACGAACGACCGATTGACCAGCTTCGTCCCTGCGTCCAGTTCAGCCCGGTTCTTTCCGCCTGTGAAAGTTTCCGATTCGCTTCGCGGTAAATAATTCGCGCATCATTTGCCATTGCCGCGACGACTTGCGCGGGTGTTTGTCCGTTCGTGATTTGCAGAAGATAAACGGGCGGATTGGCAACTTGTCCGAGCGGAGCCGGATTAAGCCCGTATTGTGCGGCGACGGCGGACAGATCTGTCGAATTTGTCAGTTGCACGATCACCTGATTGGAAACGAAATCGCCGCCCTGTGCAGATACATTGCTGAAAAGAATAAAAGCGGAAAGCGTCAAAAAAAACACTTTCTGCCAATATTTTACGAATAAACCTTTCATAATTTCCCCAATTCTTAAAACTATTTTGCTTTTCAGCAATCACACAGTGCGTCCCGTTTCGGAAAAAAGACACCTCTAAAAAATTATTTTCCGATGAGCGCAAAAGGCGACCAGAAATAAGGGTGCGAGTTTTGCACGATAAAGTAATTTTGCGCTTTTTGCAGTGATTTGGCAATCGAATTTCCTTGCCGGAGATGTGTGTAAAACTCCGTCATCAGGATCGTCGTCGCTTCGTCGTTGACAGTCCACAGACTTAAGATCAAAGACTTTGCGCCCGCCGAAAGAAAACCGCGCGTCAACCCCAAAATTTCATCACCCGCGAAAATCTTATTCAGACCTGTTTCACACGCGCTTAGAGTGACGAGTTCGGCTTTGAGTTTCTGGGTGAAAATGTCGCGCACCGTGATAAAGCCGTCAGCCAGATGAAGGCTTGAAAACAGGGGATTTTCGGCGCGAAACTGTCCGTGACAGGCAAGATGCAGAATGTCGAATTTCGGTGCGTTTAATTTGTAATTTGCAAAATTAGCGTCTTTTTCCTGCAAGACCTTCGCCGTTTTGAAAATCTTTTCGAGCGTTTCGATCTCACGATTGACGAGCGGAATCTTTTCATCGGCAAAACCGATCAACAAGGCATTTTTCGGGTTGTCGGAAGATTTTTTATTTGCCAGATTCCAAACCGTTGCGCTCGGTGAATAAACGACTTCACGCGATTCGATGACATACTTTTCGCCGTTGTATAGAGCGTGAAACGGAACGTAATTGAGCGCACCGACCGGAACTATGACCGGATTTCGGGCTTCAAAATGCTGTGCAAGCGGCGCAAGCAGTTTTTCATATAATTTCTGCAAATAAAAATCGGCGCGTTTTTTCAGTTCGAGCGCAAATTTTTCCTGTATCTTTACGCCGTAACGAAGCGCACCGAACTGAAATTGCAGATTTTCCAGCAGGGAAATGACCTCGGTTTCATCGATCAGCGCGGGAAAAAACTCGAAATTTTTATCATTGATGACAAACGCCGAAATTTCGCCTTCAAAGCTGACAAATTCGAGCAAAACTTTCTTTTTGCCGAGATTCTGCCGGAGATTTTTTAAGTTAAATGCTTTGTTTTGGTCAAATTTTCGTTCGCTCGTGCTTTCGATCTGGCGCATCAACTCGCCGATTTCCTTTTCGCGTTTGTATGCTTCGGCTTGCAGTTTTTCGATCTCCGATTCGTCGGCGCGATTCAGGCGGCTGTAAAACCAATTCAGTTCTTCGCGGACGTTTTCGAGTTTTTGCCGAAGTTTCGGCGCGACGTTGTTTTTATCGAAAACTCCGCCGTTTTCGAGGGTTTCCGCAAGCGAACGCGAACGCGCCTGTTCGATCATCAGAAAAGCCTTTTCCGTTTTGTTTTGTTTGAGATAGATTTTAGCGAGATTTTCAAAAGGCGCGAGTTTATCGGATAAAAAAGCCATCCGAAACTCTTCCGCGGCAAGCGGTGCGCGGAGCGTTTCGATCAATTTTACGGCTTTTTTGAAATATTTTTCCGCACGTTCCGAATCGTCGCCTTCAAAAGCGATCTTGCCGAGCGAGTTGAGCGCGGTTTGCGCGAGTTGCGGCTGATTTTTTCTCATCGACTGCGCGTAAGTTTTTTCGAGCAAATCTTCCGCTTCGGCAAATCTTCCGAGTTTAGCGAGCGTTTCACCCTTTAAGTTTTGCAAATTCAGTTTGTGCCGCAAATAATCGCTTCCGGCAAGAAGTTTTTCGGCTTCTTCGATGATCTTCAAAGATTTCTGAAAATTATTCGCCGAAAATTCCAGCTTTGCTTCGGAAAGCTTAACAATTGCCGCGCCCGTTTTGTTTTTTTCCGAAAGATAAAGCCGCGAAGATTTTTTCAATTGGTTTCGCGCCAGTTTCAGTTCGCCCAAAGCCGGCGCAACCCGCCCGAAATTGGCGCGCGCGCGTGCTTCTTCGTTTTGAAGTTTCAATTTTTGAAGCGTGTCGGCAACTCTCTGATAAATTTCAAAGGCTTCCTGCGCGAGATTCAGTTCGGCATAAATGTCGGCGATTTCAAGCTCGGCGATCGCCGTTTGATGCGGCATTTTCAGTTCTTCATATTTGCGGCGCGAAAGTTCCAGAAGCTTTAACGCCTCTGCAAACTTCCCGCGAAAACGGGCGAGGTTTCCGAGGCTTGCTTCGATCTCGGCTTCGGTCACGGACATTTTTGCGCCGCGCGCATTTTCGAGCGCGGCGGCATAGAACTTTTCCGCTTTCTGAAATTCGTTGAGTTCGGCGTAAGTATTTGCAAGCGAATTGTCGCTCATCGTCAGTTCGGTTCTATCGCCGATTTCGAGAAATCTTCGGCGCGCCGAAAGATAATATTTTTCAGCGGTTCGTTCGTCGCCTTGCCGGGCGGCGAGGTTGCCGAGATTTTTTTCGATCTTTCCGGCTGAAAGTTCATCTCCGAACTTTTCAAAGATTTTCAGCGCGTTTTTTCCCGTTTCGATTGCCGCCTCGTATTTCCCGATGAGCGCAAGCGCAAGCAGTTTCGGGATTTGCGTATTAGCCGCGTCGCGTTCGTTCTTGATTTGCCTGAATGTCGCGGCTGATCTGTCGAGATTTTCAATTGCAGGAACAAATTTTCCTTTGGTGATCTTGGAAATTCCCGAAATCCAAAAGTAGATTGCTCTGATCGATTTTGACGGATTTAATTCGCAGAGAATTTTTAGTATTTGCGCGGTTCTTTGTGCTTTTGTCGGCTCGCTCGTCCAGGATTCGTAGCAGATTTCCTTTAACCTGAGCGCGAGTTTTTCGTCTGCCGAATCTTCGTTTTCTCTCAGCAAGCGGGTGATCTCGGATTTATTTTGTGCAGAAATAAGTTTTTCGGCGAGTTTTCGGCGAAACATATTTTTATATTATCGCTTAAAACGCATAAAAAAGGCGAAAGGTTTTGAAGCCTTTCGCCTTTCAGTTGCTACCCCGTTTTTCCCCCTTAGCGTAGCAAACTTATTTTAATTCGAGATTTTCGACCACGATCTCGGTTGCATTATTTTTGAGTGTCAGCGTATAGTTGCCGCCGATTAAATTTGTAAAGCTGAATTCGCTCAATTCGTTTGCAGTCGTTTCGGTTTCGTTGATTTCGATGACGGCATTTGCAAAACCTTCGCCCAATATCTGACCGCGCAGATTAAAACCGTTTTCCGTTTCAGTGATGCGCAGATCGATGCTCGTTTCGCCCGCTTCAAAAAGCATCTGGCGGACTTGCGAAGCCGTGCCCGAGCGTTCGCCAAAAACTGCCTTGTTTGGCGAAATGTCCATCTGCAAAACTGCCAGAATTCTTTGCACGAGCGATTTTTTCGGGTCGGCGATGCGCGAACGGAAGATGTTTTTCGCCCATTTGATCGAATCCTGCGGCGCATCAACCGATTTGTCGGTCTGCATCAAGTGAACGATTTTGTTCATTAAGTTTTCTTCGTAATTTTTCATTTCACCAGTTAAGTTAATTTTCTTAACGCCTCACATCCTTACAGTGCAGAGTTGCGGGGAAAAAAGACATTAGATTAAAAAAAATTATTTCGTCAAAATATTTCCCAATTTTTTCAGGCATCTCGACCTCAGCGGGCTGATGCTCGTTTCACCAACGCCGATAGCTTGTGCGACTTCGGCATAACTTGCCGCTGAATCGCGCAGATAGATCATCGAAAGAATTTTCTGACAGCGTTCTTCCAATTCTTTCAGCGCGGTACGAATCAAATGTTGCTGTTCGAGTTCGACCAGAACATCGTCGGCAAGCGGCGATTTGTCGGGCAAACTCGCCATTTCCTGTTCCATTTCGTCTTCGGTTTCGGGCGTGTAGAATCCCTTTTCGCCGCGCACCGTTCCCCAGGTTTTGAATTTAGCGGTCGTGACCAGCCACGAACGGATTCTTTCGGGTTGTTCGATCTCGTTGAGTTTTTCAAAAAGCGTCATAAAAACTTCCTGAAAAACGTCCGATGCCTGTTCTTCCGACAATCCGGCGCGGCGCGGAATGGCAAAGATCAATCTTTGATAACGTTCGACGAGTTCGTTCCACGCGTTTTCGCTTCCGTTGCGGCAGAGTTTGACGAGTTCGGCATCGCTTTTTTCCAGGTCTTTTGCCGAAAACCCTGTTTCGATTGATTCAGTAATTTGTTCCATTTGGATTTTTGAAGTTATTTCAACAGATAACTTCTGGAATTGTAGCAAAAAAATGATCTCGGGCAACGGCGGATTCTTCAAAATGGAGCCGAAACACATTGAAAATTAAGCGTTAATCTGAAATATTTTAGCTGATAAATTAATTTCAGAGGTAAAAAATGGAATCCGAAAAAAAACTTTCTACGCACGAACTGTTATTGAAGGAATTGGAAAAGCTTAACGAAATTGAAAAAAGGGTTATCGCTTCGCTCGTAAAAAAGAGATCGATCGTCAAAAACATCAATAAAGAAGCCGACGACGAGCGCACTTTCGGCGAAAGAGTGGCGGATAAAGTTGCGGCTTTCGGCGGTTCCTGGACGTTCATCTTTATTTTTCTCGGCATTTTAATTAGTTGGGTTGTTCTAAATTCATTTATTTTGCTCAATCGTTCCTTCGATCCATATCCTTATATTTTACTGAATCTTTTTCTTTCGATGATCGCGGCTTTGCAGGCTCCGATCATTATGATGTCGCAAAATCGTCAAGCCGCACGCGATCGGCTCGACGCGGCACACGATTACGAAGTAAATATGAAAGCCGAGCTGGAAATACGTTTTCTGCACGAAAAACTCGACGATCTGCGCGAACAAAAATGGCTTCAGCTCGTTGAGATGCAGCAAAAGCAGATCGAGCTTTTGAATGATATTTTAGAAAATAAAAAAATATAATAGAACTTCGGGCAGTATTATATTTCTGAAGGCGTAAGTGAAAAAATGATGTAATGTTTTGCCGACTTTATCCATATATAAATGAGATAAAAATCAAGAGCCGTGATGATTCATCGGACTTTATCGGTAAGTGATCAAACACGGATAACTTTAAGAAGTTTTCGGTTTTTCCGGTTGAGTCGTAAATACCATCAAAATCAAATCCATTCGAGTATTTCGGTGAAAATACCAATGTCGAATCTTTGTATCGGAATTGCCGGATGTCCGGCGAGATGCTTTTCCGGCTCTTATCTCAAGGAGTAAACTGATGAGAAGAAAGCTTTTAACGATTACGCTTTACGCGCTTTTCGTATCTGCGGTATTGTGTCTTTCCGCCTGTAACTTTTTAAGCGAAAATCAGTCTTCACCAAAATATCAATCCAATGTTTTGAAAATCGGTTCTCCCCCAAAATTATTTCCGAGTTTTAGTGACAAATATGCACCGCCCGACTGGTGGCGCAGGGAAAATCGGAACGATCCGAAGAAGTTTCCGATATTTGAGCTAAAGCAGGATTATCCGCGAATTCCTGTTTCCGAATCACAGGAATGGCAAAAGAAAGAGTTCGCGATGATCTTTGACGTTTCAAAACCTTACGCGGAAAGAAAAAAAATAGCCAAACGGTATATTGTCGAAGTTTTAAAATATGCTTATAAAGGCAATATTGAAAATGATTGGAACGTGAAAACGAATAAAGTCCGCGATTGGTTTCACGCGCCCTGGCTTCACGTCAATTACCGCGAAAAGACGGGTGCGGAAAGAAATTCGGGTTCACGCGAGTTTTTACACGGATTGACGGCTGAAAGATGTTCGTGCCGAGCCGAACTGGATTCGCCCGATCCCGGAGAAATGTGTCCGTCTTCGCCCGCTAATTTTCAGGACAGCGAAGAAAAACTCTGTCCTGATACCTCGCCCGTGCAGAATTGGGGAGTCGCATTCTACAATGCGAAGGGCGCAATGACTATCGCGAAGGTTTGGGAGGAAATGACCGTTCACGAACGTGATTCGTCAAAATATCCCGATCTGGAGAAGATCGGGAAAATGGATTTTCCCGACGGAACCGTGGTTATTAAATTACTTTTCACGAACGCTAGCGATACGGAAGCCCCGAATCTTGCCGGAAGCAGGCTGATCTGGAATGCCGACACGAATCGCTACAAATACCGCAATTCAAAGGACAATTCATTTTTCAACGAGCAAAACTGTCTGAAAAACGATGAAAATTTCAAAAAATGCTTTCCCGGCTTAAGACTTTTACAGATGGATGTCGCCGTCCGCGATCATCGTGCCGATAGAACGACAGGTTGGGTGTTCGGAACATTCATTTATAACAAAAATGCGAAAAGCGTCTTTGATGAACGCACCGATGCCAAATCGGACTGGGAAAAGGTCGAACCTGTCGGGCTGATGTTCGGAAACGATCCCGGCGTAAATTTCGATCAGCCGTCCGAAAAATTGCGGGAAAACTTTATTTTTACCGATCTTAAACAGCATCTCGGTTGCGGCGGAAGATTAAACGGTCCGGTCGATAACCCGCGTCAATCGTGTCTTGCCTGTCACGCCGGCTCGGAAATTTTGCCGGTATATAAAAAAATAGAAACGACCAAAGACCCTTGTAATGAAAGATTTTTCAATTCTTATTTTCGGAACGTGAAATCGGGCGAACCGATCACTCCCGAAGGCGTTTCGCTTAATTATTCCCTACAGCTTCAGGCGGGAATTGTGCGTTACTGTATTGCCAATCCGGGAAATTGTGCGGGGAAAGGCGGAAGCGAAAAATTCGGATTTTCGCACGAAGTTGAGCGTGATGAGTAAATTCGTATAAACCAAACTACAGTTACAATAAAACCGCTTGCCTTAATTGTAGTTTGGTTTTGAAAAACGGTTCGTGATTCAGGATAAAGTCGTTCTCGTAGCATGAATAGACCATTTTACTTCGTGTTCAAAGGTAAGAGTCGCGGCGTGTTTGACACCGTCAACTTCGGCTTCGATAGCGAAAGTTCCATTGATCGTTCCCGGAGAATTTATGTCATCTCCAAAACTGGCATTAGTGATGTTCGGTTCGGAAATACTGATTATTTTGATCGAACCGTCATTTATTTTGGTGCGAAACTCTTCTTCCGAATAATCCGTTCCGAAAAAATTAAGTATCTGATATTTAAAGGCTAAAAGTCTGCCGAACCAGTTTCCGGTTCTAAATCCCTCGGGGTGTATCGAACGACAAAACTCTTCACAATAACCTTGCGCGGTATTTGGCATATTTAATTTTTCTCCTGTTCTTTAATATTAGATAAAAATTGATCGTCGAATCGCGTCAATCAGCCGCCGGGCAGTTTTTTAGTCGGATTCGATCGATGCGAACCGCAATGCGTGTGCCATTTTCAATCGGATTGAAAATTAAGGGAAAATAAATGTTGGAAAGCGTAAATGCATATCAAAAATGATAGTTAAAATATAATTTTTGATATAAAATCACAACGAAGTTGGTGAAATGATTCTCACAACCGGAAAAAAGATCGACCGTTATGAAATTCGCACAATGCTCGGTGCCGGCGGAATGGGAGAGGTCTATGCCGCCTACGACACTCAGATGGAACGAACGATCGCGCTCAAGATTCTCAAAAAAAACGACAGTAAAGAAAATCTCGACCGTTTTCGGCGTGAAGCGAAAGCCGTTTCCGCACTCAGCCATCCGAATATCGTGACGGTTTACGATTTCGGACAATTTGAAAATTATCATTACATTGTGACCGAATTGATCGAGGGAGAAACCCTGCGTGAGAAGATTTCCAAAAATGTTCTATCGCTCAGTGAGATTCTGGATATTGCGATTCAAACCGCAAACGCTCTGACGGCGGCGCATCGTGCAAATCTCATTCACCGCGACATCAAACCCGAAAATCTGATGATCCTGCCTGACGGTTATGTAAAGGTTCTGGACTTTGGTTTGGCAAAACTTCTTACGTCTGACAGCGCGCAAAATTTCAACCCCGAACTTTCGACCGCTTCGCTTATTCAGACCAAAGCCGGAATGATAATCGGAACGGTTAATTATATGTCGCCCGAACAGTTGCGGGGACAAAGCGACATTGACGAACGAACCGACATTTGGAGTCTGGGAGTCGTTCTTTTTGAAATGCTCACGGGACAAAAACCGTTTCAGGGCAAGACGATCAGCGATGTAATTGCCGTTGTGCTCGAACGTCCGTTGCCTTTGTTAAAAGAATTTGCGCCGGGTGTCACCGCCGAGATCGAAAATGCGGTCACAGTTGCTTTGAAGAAAGACAAGAACGAACGTTGGAAAAATGCCGCCGAATTTGCCGCCGAACTGAAGAAATGCCGTTCGTTTATCGACAGTGCCGCGTTTTTCCGCAACTCGCAGGGACATCCTACACCGGAAAACGCGAAATCTTTGTTAACGCTTGAAAATAAGGTCGAAACGGCACAGGAATTAAATCTGCCGACCGTGATCGAAAAAACGGAATCCCGCTGGAAATTTATTTCGTCTTTCGGTGCCTTATTTTTGATGATTACCACGGGATTTTTCATCTTTCAATATTTCGCAAAAAACTCCGGCGCGCCCAAACAGAAAAACGTCAAACCCCTGTCGGCAAACGGAAATATCGTAAATGCCGTTATTTCACCGGACGGGAAATTCGTTGTTTATGTTCAGGAAGATGGCGGAAAACACGGGCTTTGGCTCAGACAGACGGATGAAACAGGCGGCAGAATCCTGATCGCGCCGGACTTTAAGAGTTACAGCGGTTTGAGTTTTTCACCCGACAGCAAATCGGTTTATTACTCGATCTTCGGTAAGGACGGGGTTGGCAATTTATTCAAAATTCCGATCCTCAGCGAAACGTCGCAGTTGATCGCCAAAAACGTCGATTCGAGCGTTTCATTTTCGCCTGACGGAAGCCGGATCGCCTTTTTGAGCCGTAATTCGGAAGCGGGAACCGACCGCATAATTATTGCCGAAGCGGATGGGCAAAATCAGCGCACCGTGTCCGAAAAAAAACAGCCGGAGTTTTATCTGATTCCCAAACGAAGCGGTTTGACGTGGTCGGCGGACGGAAAAAAGATCATCTGTGCGGCAGGAAGGCGTAATGCTGACGGAGAACAGATGACGATCAATGAGTTTGCGGTTGAAGGCGGCGCGGAAAGAAGTTTGACTTCGCAAAAATGGGCACGAATCGGCAAGCTCGTGCGAACGCAGGAGCCGAACGAACTGATGCTGACAGCGGACGCGGGAAAGGGCTTATATCAAATCTTTCGTATTTCGATAGAGGAAAACAACGCTGAAAAGATCGGCGACGATCTGAGCGATTACACGAACATCAGTCTTTCGGCGGACGGAAATTTTCTGCTTGCCGTCAAAGACGATAAAACTTCAAACATTTACCGCGCGCCGGGCGATGATTTTGCACGAAGTTCGTTGATCGAAAAAAGTGTTTCAGACGGGACAAACGGACTCATTTTCGCGCCTGACGGAAAAATAATCTACGTTTCCTCCGAAAACGGAAGCCGTGACATCTGGCAAATGGACGCGGACGGAATCAATCGTCGACCGCTGACATATGACAAATCGTCCGAAGATTACCCGGTCGTTTCGGCAGACGGAAAATTTATCGTGTTTGTTTCGACACGCGGCGGCAGTTCACACATCTGGCGAATGGACGCGGACGGCGCAAACCGCAAACAGTTGAGCGGACAAAACGGCGAGTCTTTCCCGCAAATTACGCCTGACGGAAAAACCGTTATTTATTCGAGAAACGATCAGGGTTTTGCGCTCTGGAAAATACCGATCGAAAGCGGTGAACCGCAAAAGCTGACCGATTTTGAAGCGCATTGGGCGGCAATTTCACCCGACGGAAAACAGATCGCCTGTCTGGTGCGGGATAAAAATTCGCAGATAAAACTCGGTATCGTTTCGGTTGAGAACGGGAAACTTCTGCAATCGCTCAAAGCCGATAAAATCGACCGTTCGCCCGAGTTTCCGCCGATCCTGCGGTGGACACCCGATGCGAAATCGGTTGCTTTCATTTCGACGGAGGCGGGCGTTTCCAATCTTTTCACCCAACCCTTAAACGGCGGCGAACCGCAAAAGCTGACCGACTTTTCCGCCGACCGCATTTTTAACTTCGATTGGTCAAAGGACGGCAGACAGATCGTCTATTCACGCGGCACGATTCGCCACGACATTGTTTTGTTCGAGAATTTCTAGTCGGTTTTCATTCCCAGATTTTTCATCAGCCGATGCAAATTGTTCGGATGAATTCCGAGCAGGCGGGCGGCTTCGGAATGGTTGCCGCCGCATTTTTCCAGTTCTTCTCTGATTATTTTTTGTTTAGCGGCTTTCGTTCTTTCGTGAAAGTTTCCGTCCGGGTTTTTGGCGGAAAGCGAAAATTCGATGATCTCATCGGGTAAATCTTCGGGTTCGACCAGCTCTGTCGAGCCGAGCACGATTGCCCGTTCGATGGCATTTTCGAGTTGGCGAACGTTTCCCGTCCAATCGTAAGCGGTTAAGATTATTCGCGCTTTATCTGAAATTCCCGTGACATTGCGGCTGCATTTTTCAGCGTGAACTTTGACGAAATGGCGCGCTAAAAGCGCAATATCCGATTTTCTTTCGCGGAGTGGCGGCATTGCTATTTTGATGACATCGAGCCGGAAAAACAGGTCTTCGCGAAATTTTCCTTGCTTTACTTCTTCTTTCAGATCGCGGTTGGTCGCGGCGATCAGGCGAATGTCGGCTTTGATCGGATGCAAACCGCCGACGCGTTCAAATTCGCGTTCCTGTAAAACGCGCAAAATTTTTGCCTGCAACGGCAAAGCCAGTTCACCGATCTCATCGAGAAAAAGCGTTCCGCCTTCGGCTATTTCGAGTTTTCCTTTTTTCTGTTGAACCGCGCCCGTGAATGCGCCTTTTTCGTGTCCGAAAAGTTCGGATTCGAGCAGGTTTTCGCTCAGAGTCGCGCAGTTTATAGCAACAAATATTTTCTCGCGGCGCAGACTGTTGCGGTGAACGGCTTTGGCTAACAGTTCTTTTCCCGTCCCCGATTCACCGGTTATCAAGACGTTCGAGTCGGTCGGCGCAACTTTTGAGATCAAGGCAAAAATCTTTTCCATCGCAGGGCTTTCGCCGATCATATCGGTTTCGATCCGCCGTTCCTGACGCAGGAGCGCATTTTCTTCGCGCAGATTTTCGAGCGATTCGGTCTGGGTCAGGGCGGCTGAAATGACGAATGAAACAGCCGTCAGCTGTTCGAGATGATTTTCTGTAAATTGAGTTTCGGGTTTGTTCGTATCGAGATATATCAATCCCTTTTTTTCGCCGATCCTGAGCGGGACGGACAAAAGCGCGGAAACCTGCGAAGAAATCAGACTTTCTGCGGTATTTAGTTGAGAATCTAGAAGATCGTTACTCAAAAGCGCGGTCTGCTCTGTGAGAACCTGCCGGCAAACCGTTCTGCTCAACTGCATCGGCTCGGTCGGGACGACGTTTTTTGCCGTGAATGAAACGGATTGCATCGTGTGAAGGTCGCTGTCGGTAAGCAGTATTGCGCCGCGTCGAGCCGGAATGAATTCAAAAATAATTTCGAGAAATCGGCGTTGAAGAAGAACGCGGCTTTTGATTTCGTTGATCGCTTTGCCGAGCTTGACAAGCGTATTCAGATCAGACGAAAACTCTGCCGTATCGTGGTGTGGAAATATTCTGACAGTTGAATTGGTGACGAGCGAACCGTCGTCAATTTCGACTTGGAAGCCGTAATTCTCTTCATTTTCCTGTAGGAGAAACATCACTTGTAAATTCCCCAGATCGATGCGGTCGCCATGTTGCAAAATCTGTGATTCAACCTTCGATCCGTTGATAAAAGTGCCGTTATGACTTTTCAGATCGTCAAGGCGAAAATCATCGGAAACGCGTGTGATCGTGCAATGACGGCGTGAAACGGCAATATTCTCGATTGGCAAATCACATTCCACACTTCGACCGAGCGTGAAACAATCGCCATTTTCGATATTCAGGAAAACTATTTGCGATTCGGGTAAACCCGTATTGATTACTAATCTAGGATTCATACAGTCTTATTCGGGGTCAATTGAGCAACGCGATTATATCATTTTTGATAGTTACAAAATCAAAACGGATATGGCTCACATTCATTAAACAGCTTCGGCAAATTACGATCAAACAAAATAAATCTACTGATATGAACAGTTTATAAAAAAATCGGGAATTAGGTAATTTACGGCACGGGATTAGCTTAATATTTTTATGGCTGCAAAAGTAGAGATGAGCCGATCTCTCTGGAAGTAACCTTATGTAAAGTCGGTAAACCTCATTCTCAGAAGAGGCAGGGTAGAGTTAAGGTTATTTACTCTGCCTTTTTCTACCTTTAAAACTACGCAAAACACTTGTGATTTAAAAGACAAAAACTTACGAATGTTTCAGACAAAAGTCCGAAAAATTCAGTAAGTTTATGTCTATCGCCCCCCAACGATATTATTGGAAATGTCCCGAAACGCGTGCCATTATTTGCGTCGGGTAATTTCCGATCTCGTGATATTTTTGCGTTGCAATATTCGGGAAAAACCTTGCCGCCGCAAGTCCGAGCGGTGAATTTGTTCCGCCGACCTTTAGATTTTCCCACTTCGACGCATAGCGTCTTGCAAAACTGACGGCTTCCGTGCCGACCAAACCCTGCGCCCGCGCTTGCCCTAAACCGACGCGATACGCATTTCCCATCGCCAGCGCGACCGTTCCTTCGCCGCCGTTGTATGCCGCCGTGACGAATTTCCAGAATTCGATGCCGTCCGGCTGTCCGTAACGCGAAAAGGCGATTTCGCCCAAACGTTGCGCTTTGATGTTCAAAAGCCGCGCCGCACCCGGGATCGCTTTTGAAGGATCGAGTCTTTCATCGGATGCCGAACCCGCGATGCCGACATTCAATCCGACTTCGCGCGCCGCCACTCTGCCGAACTGCGCGATTCCCGCATAACCGTAACTGTTGATAACGGTCGGATGAAATTTCGATTCCTGCGCCAATAAACTTTTCAAAACCGCCGGAGAAAGTCCCGGACACCATTCAACAGCGTTGGCAATTACGTTATCATACCGGGTCGTATAATTGTCAAGGTTTCCCGCATTTATTTTAAAATTACTTGCTTTTGAAAATGCTTGATCGAGATCGGCTTTTTCGTTTACCAGCCCGTTCAGCTCTTCCGCGCCGATAATATCCTTGATCTCGTTCAGCGTCGGGTGCACGAGCAATGCGCTGATCGAATTCCATTCGTCGAGCAAATCCTGATGCTGTGACGTGAGCGGAACGCCTTTTAGTTCGGGATGCCGCGCATAAAAAATCAGATCCGTCAGTTGCCAGGGATCGGTCGCGCCGAGCTGGATGGCTTTGATAAGCGTCTTTAATTCTTCGACCGTCCGTTCGCGCAACCAATTTTCTTCGGATGAACCGGAACGATAATCCTCCGCTTCGTTGCGTGAGAAATCGTCTTGTTTTTCAACTATAAACGACTTTCTTTCGACATCGAAAGTTTTATTTCCGCGCGTTTTCGTGACGGATTTTTCGTCAGTTCGTGCCGCAAGCGGAATGATCGGAGTTTGAATTTTAAGATTATTGCCAGCCATTTTGATCTGAAAATTAAATATTCGTATTCAAAACCGTTTTGATGCCGCCAGCCATCTGGTCAACGACCTTGCTCATTACTTCGATATGCTGACCGACCTGATACATTCGCGCCTGTAAAGCCAAAAGCTCGCCCTGCGTCAAAGTTTTGTTTGAATGCAGAATCGATTCGACGGCTTTGCTTTCACTTTCGACATATTCCAGAGTGCCGCGCAGATCGCTTGACGGAATCGATTTGCCCTGATTGTGGCTGTAAGCCTCGCGGAGCAGACTCGTGCGCGAAGTTCGCAAAAAATCGGGAAGCATCTCGTTGAGTTTGCTCGATTCCTGTTTGTATTTTTGATTTGCGGCTTCGAGTTCCGATTGGATTTCATCAAGGTTCGGCTTTTTCGCGTCGGAAACAGTTTGCGTTTCCGGCGTTTCTACCTTTTGCATCGGCTCGTTTTTTTGCAGATAACTTTCAAACGAACGTTTGCCCGATGTTTGCGGTTCGGTTTGCTGTTTGAGAACTTGATTTTCAAGCCCCTGCTGGAAAACTTGTCCGACTAACGCGGAAATATCACTCATTTTTTTACTTCTCCTTAATGAATTTGACCGTCTAAACCAGAAAGACAATCTAGGCTATCCAGAGTTATCGTCGGCAATGGAAAAATGTTTCCTGTTTTTTTCAAAAAAATATCGAAATATTTTAAGAAATGCAGAAACCGGCTTTTTTGAAAGCGAATCAGGCGGATAAACGCGGATTTTTACAGGAACTATCTTATAAATGATTGAAGCGGGTTTAGAGTTCCTTCTTTAGAAGGCGTTTCGCTTAACAATTGCCGCCTGAAGGCGGGACTCTGAACGCCTGATAATTATTTATGAGATGAGGTTTCGACGTAAAGAAATAAATTTTCGGGTTGGAAAAATGATTTTTCTTTAAAGAATAACTATTTTTCTTTAAGACGAAACTTTATTTCTTTAAAGAAAAACTATTTTTCTTTAGGACGAAACTTTATTTCTTTAAAGAAAAACTATTTTTCTTTACGGAAAAATAGTTTCGTCCTAAAGAAATGAAATATTTCTTTAGGACAAAATTTATTTTCTCTAAAGAAAAATAGACATTTTCACAAAAAAAACCGAAATTTAAGCCGTTCTTTTCGTTTCTTGCTTCGATTTTCGTTTCTTGCTTCGATTATGAAAATCGTTCGGCTGTATAAAGAAGCGCGCGCGCACGTGTGAAACATTTTTCCAGCACGCTTTGGTTTTCGGGTTTGATTTTTTGGGTTAAAACGTAGTTGAGATCGTTGCGTGCGCCTTCGTAGTTTTCCAGACGGATGAAAACTTCGCCGCGATTGACGCGGGCGGGAATGTCGCCGGGGTCGGCGGCAAGCGCGGAGTTCAGATGCGGAAGCGCGCGCGCCGGATTGTTTTCCCTGAGCCATAACGCGCCGAGCGCGGCTTCAAAATAAGCGGTCGCGGGCGCAAGCGCGATTAAACCTTCAAAAATCGTGATCGCTTCGTGATTGCGACCCTGTTCGGCAAGCGCGAAGCCGAGTTCGGAAACCAGGCGTATCTCGTCCGCCGTCCAGCCTGCCGCCGCGCCGAGCGAGATCGCGCCGTTGATCCATTCCTGTTCAAACTGCATCATAACTGAATTCAAAATTAACTTAAATTTTTTCCAAAGTCACCTCTGGGATAATTATTTTCTTTCACCGAATGCCGATTTTTATTGAGAATTAAGCTAAATATCAAAAAAAACGAAATTTTTTCAAAAAACAGGAAACAATTCAAAAACCGCTCCGATAATATACACAGAAAAAATAAAACACGCGTGTTCAAGCCAGTGGCAATTCTAATTTTTTAGGAAAAAATATAGAAAAACAAAGAAACGGAAAACAGGAGGAAATTAGAAATGTTTGGAATAGGAAAACTTTTAGGTAGCGTCGCAGGCGGATTATTAGACAAGATCGGATTAGGCAAGATCGCTCCGTTTGTGCAGATGGGTTTGAACGCGCTGACGGGCAACTGGCTCGGAGTTGCGAAAGATGTTTTCAATCTGGTTTCGAGCTTTAAGGGCAACCCGCTCGATCAGGCGGCGAGCAAACCGCCGCTCGGCGGATTTGACCAGCCGTCAAATCTTTTCGCGCCGGAGCGCAGTCCGCTCAACGGAAACCGCTTGTCGAGCTTGTTCAAAGGTTTGAGCAATTTGTTCCAGGGAATGAAGGCATTCAGCAACGGCAACGAAATGGGCGGATTAGGAAAAATTTTCAACGCCTTCAAAGCTTTGAGCGAAGTATTCAACAACAACCAGCTTTTGTCGAATCGTTTGTCGATTTCGCAATACACGAACATTCAGGCATAGAGAGATTTTGAAAAGAAATGCTGAACGAACATCAAACAATTCGTGAAAAACTTTCCATCTCGCGCGACGAGTTTATGGAGATGGGGCGAATCGGGGCAGTTTATTATCAGCAGGGAAATCTCGATAAAGCGAGAACGATATTTGAAGGATTAGTCGAATTAGACCCGGACAGCGCAGAGGCACACTCGGCTCTTGGAGCGTTGCTGACACTGAAGCAAGAGGACGAACAGGCGATTGAACATTTGAAAGCCGCCGTTGCGCTGAACCCGCGTCAGATCGCGCCGTATGTCAATTTGGGCGAAATTTTCATCCGGCAGCAGCGTTTGGAGGAAGCGGTGGAAAACCTGAAAAAAGCCATCGAACTCGACCCGAACGAACGCGATTCAGGAGCGAACCGTGCGCGAGCAATGGTTTTGGGAATATACGAGATCATTCAAACGAGTGGTCATCAGTATGAAGGCATTGATTTGGAATCAAAACAAATAAACTAAAATAAATACAAAAAAGGAGATTACAAAGTTATGGCAGACGTAGGAGCAACCGGCAAAATCCCGGCAGATCAACAGGCAATTTTTGACGAACAACGTCGTTTGAACGCAGAAAATCTGGCAAGCAGTATGCAGATGATGCGCATTCAGCAAGAGCAGGCTAAACAACAGGAAGCCATCAGTATGCTCAGTAACACGATTAAAAACGCACACGATGCGAAAATGAATATCATCAACAATGCTAAAGGCTAAGGAGTAGTTTGTTAAAGACTATTTGTATAGGGGGAGTGGGTCTTTAGTAGAGCGGGCAACCGATGATGATGAAACAAGCCGGAGGCGTTTGGATTGTATGATCTGAATGGCTCCGGTTTGTTATTATATAAATTTTTTGAAATTCAAAAGGTGAATTTATGGGATTGAGTATTAATTCATTCGATTTGATGGCTTTGATCGAAAGCCTCCAAAATTTGATTCCAAATGAGCCGGAAACTCCCATGACCGACTTTTTGAATAATCCTGCGGCGGAAACCGTTTCGTTTACCGAACCCGTTTCGCTCAAGGAAGTTTTACAGGAAGCCTCGACTTCCGTTCAGATTTCCGAGGATGTTCTGAAAGCCGCGATCGAAACTATCGCGCAAAACACGTCAGTGACGGAAATGACGATTACCAATAATCTGCAAATCACACCCGCGGCGGAATTGCCCGAAACGGACACGCCCGCGCCTTCTGCACCAACCGCGTCTGCACCGACCGGCGGTTCGACGACTTCGGGCATCGGTATTCAAATGACCCCGATCATTCAAACCAATAATCATAAGTTGGATGAAGACACGCGCCGCATCATCGACGAATTGATTCGGTCTTTGCAGTTATCGGTCGTTCATTCATATCAAAGCACCGACATTATCGGCGAAGACGTAACCCTTAACACTCTTTCCAATTCCGCGAAAGCGAACAAGATCAGGGAAAAAGACAACCGCGAACAGAGCATCACGGAGGAAAAACGCCGCACCGACCGTAAAACGGAAGAAATGCGCGAAGAACTTCGCCGCGCAATTCTCAAAAACAATACCAAAGTTTAATCGATCAATAACCGCCGATCAGCGCGGAACTTCGACGGTTTTGATGATGTCGGCGATCACGGCATCGGTCGTTGCGCCGTCGAGCTCGGCTTCAGCGCGGAGTGCGAGGCGGTGACGCAGAACGGGAAGCGCAACGTCGCGCACGTCGTCAGGCGTTGAAAAATCACGTCCGCGAATCGCCGCGAGAGCCTTTGAACAAAGCAGTAAAGCGACGGAAGCGCGCGGACTCGCGCCATAGAGAATCGTCGGATGCGAACGCGTTTTATGCACGATGTCAACGATGTATTTCTGCACACCGGGTTCGGTGCGCATCGCTAAAATCTCGTTGCGGCAATTTTGCACCATATCCTTGTCGGGCAAAGCCTGCACGTCGACGGCTTCCAACTGGCGCGAATTAAAACCGTCGTCCCAGCGCGAAACTATTTCCAATTCCGCTTCGATCGGCGGGTAATCGATCAGAATTTTCAGCAAAAATCTGTCCAACTGCGCTTCGGGAAGCGGGTAAGTTCCTTCGTATTCGATCGGATTTTCCGTTGCCAGAACGGTAAAAAGCGGCGAGAGTTTATAACGCTTTCCGTCGATCGTCGTCTGGCGTTCTTCCATCGCTTCAAGCAAAGCGGCTTGCGTTTTCGGCGGCGTGCGGTTGATCTCGTCGGCTAATAAAATGTCGGTAAAGATCGGACCGGGACGAAGCGCGAATTCGGAATTCTGCATATTGAAAACATTCGTTCCCGTAATGTCCGACGGCATCAGATCGGGTGTAAACTGAATACGCGAAAACCTTGCGCCGATGATTCGCGCGATGGTTTTCACGGTCAAAGTCTTTGCCGTTCCCGGCACGCCTTCGAGCAAAGCGTGTCCGCCCGCCAAAATTGCGACGAGAATCTGTTCGATCATGTCTTCCTGCCCGACAATCACTTTGCCGAGCTCGTTTTTGATATGTGCAACCGTTGAAGGTGTGTAATTTAACATTAAATTTCAGATTAACTAAATAAAATCGTAAAGCGTTTTTAACGCTAAAAGTATGACCGTTGAAATAAAAATTCGCTTGAGCCAAACGTCGCTCATCTTTGTCACGACGTGTGCGCCGATGTATGCGCCGACAAACATCGTGACCGCTAAGATTGCGCCAATTTTGTAATCGACCAAGCCTTGCCACATAAATATCGCCGACGCGATCAATGACGAAAAAACATTGATAAGTTTAGTTGATGCAACGGATTCCGTAAAGGTCATCCCGAAAAAAGCGACCAGAACCGCCGTCAGCATCGTGACGTATCCGCCGCTGTAAAGTCCGCCGTAAATGCCGAGCGCGAATGTCAGAATATAAGTCAGAATCGTCGCATTCGTCGAAACTTCCGCCGCTTTTGCGATTCCCGAATCGCGTTTGACGAGCGTAAAGATCGTGACCGCGATCATCGCGATCGAAACGAGCAGTTTGATGTTGGCGGGCGTGATATAAATCACCAGAATCGCGCCGAGTGCCGACGAGATCATCGTTATCAGGATCAAAGGCGAAATCTTTTTTTTGTCGATGACGTTTCCGCGCAGAAACGGAATCGTCGCGCCGATGCTCATAAACGTCAGCCCGAACATATTCGTCGCTACCGCTACCTTCGGGTCAACGCCGAACTGAAACATTACCGGCACTGTCACCAGCGAATTACTTCCCGTCACCACACCGACCGCGCTCGTGATGAAAAACAGGATTATTAAAATGATGAGTGACGAGATCGGCATTTATTTACAACAATACAATAAAAATTCAGACGTTTTTGGGTTAAATGCAATCACATTCTCGCTAAATGCGATCACATTTTCACTAAATGCGATTACATTCAGAGTAAATGCGGTCACATTCTCGTTAAATGTAGTCACATTTAAACCGAATGCGATCACATGCTTGTTAAATGCGATCTCTTTCAGACAAAATGCGATCACATTTGAAACGAATGCAATCGTTTTGAGTCCCGCCTTCAGGCGGCTTTAACCAAAATAAAAGCCTGCTGAAGCAGGGACTCTAAACCTTATCAAACAACTTTCCGTTGCCGTTTCTGTCTTTGCAAGCCGAGTTTTTCTTCAAATTCGCGCAGACGGCTTGCCAACTGCACGACTTCTTTTTTATTCGTGCGTTCGCCGTGAATGATGTCTTCGCATTTGAACAGCACTTCTTCGACCTCGTTGCGGTCAAACTTCGTGCGTTCGGCGATCAGGTTTGCCAATTCCTTGCGCGTGACGGTGAAATTGTCCACGCCGAAAAAACGCGAAACGCGGCGGCGAAAGTCGTGATAGATATTTTCGAGCGCGAGATCGAAGGCTTTTGTGCGCTGTTGCAGTTCCGCCATCGCCGAAACGTATTCGAGCTTTGAAAGCCGGTCGGGTTCGGGGTCGGGCACGGGACGCGCAAAACGGCGGCTTTGCGAAAAAAAGATCAGCCCGATCAGCAGTAATATCTGCAAAAAGATCGGAATCACGGGCGTTCCCGAGAAATATTGAAAAAGCCGGTTGTTATTTCCGCCGAATCCCTGATGATATTCGTCGAAAGCGATCAATCCGTCGTTTGCGGCAACAATATTAATGGCGAGTTGCACATTATCGGCAAGCCGTAAACCGCCGTTTGAAACGATGAACGGGTCGGACAAATAAATAATGTTTCCCGCACCGTGCGGAATGTCGGCAAGCAGATTCTTATTTTTGTTCGCCAGATGCAGAACGGGCGCGGTGATGATCTCATTTTCCGAAAGTTGTTTGTTTTCCGTGGTGATGACCCCATCCTTCGACGTTTCAACTTTCTTCGCGGGCGGCGGCGGCGGCGGCGGCGGAAAATCCCGGCGTTCCTGAAAAAGAAGATTGCTCTGACCGGGGTTCGTATTCGTCTGAAAAACTTTCGGAGCTTTAACAGGCGGCGGTTTCGGAGTCGGGGTCGGTTTCAACTGCTCTTCGCTGAAATAATCCTCATCATCGTAGCCCTGCGTCGGCTTCGGAGCCGGATACGAAGGCATATTTCCCGAACCGATACCGTTTCCGTATTCTTTTTTGGTTTCAAAACGCTCGAAGGTTATCGTCGAAGCAAAGCGCGAAGGCTGGACGGAATTTACGTTTTTCGTAAACATTGTCGGCTGAACGGGAATTGCCGCGTCGATCTTGGCGATCATCTGGTTCGTATCCGCCGGATCGATGCCGAAATGTATTAATTCGGATTCGGGCTTGAAGTTGAGCCGCCAGTTTTCTGTCGGAATTTGCAGATTTTCGGGCGGTTCGCGGTCGATCACGACCAATCTTCCGCCATCGGCAACCCATTGCAGAAGTTTCGTTTTTTCGGGTTCAGTTATTTCGCGTTTCAGATCGCCCGTGATGACAAATGTTTTCGGGGCTTTTTTATTGTTCAGAAGCGCGTCGGGCGGTTCCTGCCAGCGGACGACCTTTCTGCCCGTTTCCGCGAGCAGATCGTAAAAAGCGCGCGTTCCCGTCACTCCCGCGTTATAGGTCGAACGATTCGGATTTTGTTCGCTGTCGGGCTGTTTTTCCTTCTGCACGTAAGACGCGGCATTGAGCCCGATCAAAACCACGATCAGGATGATAAATGCTCCGGCGATGAGAAATTTCTGTTTCACTTTATAAATCGTAAAAATCCTACTGTTTCGCGCTCACGGTTTTCTGATATTTCTGCCGAAACTCGCTCCAGTCCTCTTCGTCGGGCGATTCAAAACCATACCAATGCTTTTCAAACGAAGCGGTCAAACCGTTCATATTTTCGTAAATCTCTTCTTTTTTGCGGACATCGCGCAGATAATCGCGGTTGGTTTTGTAATGCGCCAAGCCGATCATCTTACGGTCGCTCAATTCGCACAAAAGCGCGATGTAGCCTTTCCGGATCGCGTCGCGCAGATTTCCCTGACGCGCAAGGTTTTCAGCTTCGTCGAAAATAGTCGACGAATCTTCGGTTGCCGCGATCTTTTCTCCTAAAATGACGCGTTCCTTTTTCTCGCGTTTTTCGCGTTTCTTAAATTTACCAATGAAAAACGGCGAAAATTTGTAAATGATAAAGCCCGCGATCCCGATCACGACCACGTAAAGCAAAATCTGCAAAACCAACGACAGCGAACCGACGCTCGAAGGATTTCTCTCCGAGGTCGGAAGCTCGGGACGCGGAAATATTTTTTCGAGCCATTTCCGAATTGCCTCAGACCATTTTTCAAAAAGACTTTGCTGTTTTTCTTCGGGTTTCTGATATTCTTCGCGCTTTAATATCTCGGAAAGTTTCTGTTTTTCTTCATCCTTTGCGCGTCCGGCTACGGGCGGAGCTTCAAGTTCTTTGAGTTTCAGCAAAAGCGAATCAAGCCGCTCGTTGATCCCCATCAGAATTTCCTTGCGTTTCGGCGAATCGGCTTCTTCGTTCAAAAAGGCATCGAGTTTTTCATTCAGCCATTGATTGCCCGTTTCGACCGCGTTTCCCTGCCATTCGATTCTTTCCGAACCGGGCAATGAAGCGCGAATCTTGTCGATCTGAGCACGTTCGTAAACCGCATCGGGGTCGACAATTTCTTCTTCAATGTCGTATAAATGACCGATCAGTTCGGCAACGTTCGTTGCCGCTTTTTCCACGCCGCGGCGATATTCCGAAACCGTTTTGGCAAACGCCGGAAACGAAAACAGCAACACGAAAACAACCGCCAGAAGCTTCGTTTTTTGAGTGATTTTAAGGCTTGGAAAAACGTTAAAATTCATTTCTATTTTAATCCGAGCGTGGTAAACGAATCGTTTCGCGGCGCGGGGCTGACGGTTTGTCCGCCGAAACTCGTCTGTGCCAGCGCGGGCTGTAAAGGATTGACGTAGCTTTGCGGAACGGCGGGAATTTCACCCAAACGCCGCGCCGCCATCAGTTCGAGATCGTAGCCTTCGTGCCGAACGCGCTCGTCAACATACAGTAAACATAAACCGACCATCCAAACCGGCGAAAGCAGGATCAGGCTCGCTTGAGAAATGACCTGATTCGTGATCTCATACCAAGCCGGAATCATATCCGTGTCAAAACTCCAGATTTCCACGCCGTTCACCCAGGCATAAAACGCCAGCGGAATATATAAAACCGCGAGTGCCGAGTAAGTTGCCACCAAGGTGAAAATAAAAAGCGCGGCAAGCCGTTTGACGTTTCCTCCCGCGAGCGACGCGCTTCTGCCGATTGCCGCAAAAACGCCCAACCCTTCGACGAGCATTATCTGCGGAATATAAGCGAAACGCGATGCGAGCAGAAAGAAGAGCCAAAGCGTTGCAAACGCGATCGCCACGCAAAAGACCAGCGAAATAACAAAGATCAGAAACGGTGAAAAACTGAATGAGTAAACGATCAGCATCACGACCAGCATTGCGACCAATAATCCGATGTAAAAAATAATGATCCCGACAAAACCGAGCAAAAAAACGATCATTGCCGATGCCGTGAGCAAACCGGGCAACCTTTTCCACGTATTTTTATAGGTTTCCTTAAAAGTGATCGGTTCGCCGAAAAGCAGATGACGCACGAAATTTCGTGACGCTCCGCCCATTACCGCCAGTGTCACCATTGATTCGACGAGCCAGATGGCAAGATTACCGAGTCCTTTGTAAAGATTGTAGAAAACGGCTTCGACATCCTGCACGCCTGAATCGACGTTGAAAATCTGCCGCCCGAGAATCGTCCAGCCGACCGAAAACACCGTCCCGAAAATGACGGGCGGCGCGGCGATCAAAACAAATGTCCAGAAATTGTTGCGATAAAAACGAACGGCACGGTCGATCAGGTCGCCTGCGCCCAGAGGTATTAATGAGTATGAGTTTTGAGTTTCGGCTGACATCTTAAAATCGGTCTTTTTTATCTTATGAAAAATTACTTCTTTTTGCCAGAAAACATCTGTTGAAAAAGCTATGTTTAATTCAGCCTGAAAACAGAGCGGGCGGGACGGAGTAAATAATTATCACTATTACTCCGTCCCGCCCGCTCTGTTTTTATAAATTAGAATTTTCCGTTTAGAAAACTAATTTAACCTGGTAACGAATAACGCGACCTCCGCCACTTGTAGAGATAGTGTCGGGGTTAAGGAAGAATCCTTGCGTCAACGCACTCGCCGTGCTCGCAATCGTTCCTGACGAAGGGAAGTTAGGAGTATTGAACGCATTGAACAATTCGGTTCTTGCTTCCAAAAATACTCTTTCGCCAAAAAGTCTTGTGCGCTTCAAAAGCGTCAGGTTCGTATTCGATACCGACGGCGAACGCTCAGTGTTGCGTCCGAGCGTTCCGGTGCGAACCACACTGCCCGCCGCTCCGGCAACGTAAGCCGGATTGACGATATACTGAGCGGTATTCGGATCGATCGGTGCAAAGGTGAGCGGCTGTCCGGCGGCATTGCGGGTCAATACGATTTCGGGGTTGATGTAGCCGATAATAAAGTTATTGGCATCAACCACCGGAACGGCACGAACGCCGCGCTGTCCGTTCGGGTTAAATGTCGGACGATCATTGTTTCCGCCGATTCCGTCTGCGTCGAAGCCGTTAAATACCGTAAACGGTACGCCCGACTCAAAAGTTGTCACGCCGCTAAACTGGAAACCGCCGAGCAATCTGCCGACAAAACCTTCCTGTTGTCTGAAATAAGGCGATTCGATGACATACGTGAAAGCCGCGCGATGCGTGCGGTCGTCAACCGAAAGACCTCTTTCGCCTCTCTGTCCGCCGAAAACTGCGGGAATGGCAGCCACCGAAGTTGCCGTCGAGATACCGACTGCGAATACTTCGTCGGCATTATTGATTAATTTCGAGAACGTATACGATCCCGTAACTAAAAAGTTATTCGTGAAACGGCGGCGAACTTCCAACTGTCCCGAATGATAGTTTGAATCTCCGCCATTCGTGCGAATCGTGCGACCGCCCTGCAGATTATCCAATCTTCCCGTCAAACCTGTCGTAACTCCGGGCGGCGTAATGCGCAGTTCCGGTCTTACCAACGGGTTTGCATCTTCGTTCAGGTAAAGGTTGGTTCCTTTCGAGCCGACATAGGACAAGTCCATAACGACATCAAAGGGAAGTTCACGCTGTAAACCGAGTGACCATCTCTGGTAATAAGGATTTTCCAGATTCGGATCGATAAGCGTTTGTGCACTTGCCGGCGAAACCGTCGTCGGTGCGACGGTCGGAAGGCGGGTGCTGAAACTGCCCAATCCGCGCGGATTGGCGGTCGATACGGTCGAGTTGATAAGGACCGCTATCTGGTTCGGTGACGAAGCCGCGGCATTTGATGCGATATTGTTAAAGAATGAATCGTATCCGATGTTGTAACCGGCACGGATCACCGATTTTTTATCACCGAAGAGAAAACCGCCGACTCCTCCGCTGAACGAAGGCGAATAAGCAAAACCGACTGACGGTGCAAAGTTATTATTATCTTTCCTGACCTGGTTCGGTTGGCTGAACGGACCTGTGCGTGTGATGGGATCAACGTTAAATAATCCGGTAAACGCAGGTGTGCGAAGCGTATTGAACGGGGTTCCGAAGTTTTCGTAACGAAGACCCATCGTCAGCGTCAGGTCGTTTGAAAATTTCCAACGATCCTGTCCGAATACGGCGATACGGTGCAGGGTCGGATTATAGGTCGGATCGCCGAAAACACGGTTCACACTGCCGCTGGCTCCGCCGAAATCGTCAATGAAATTTGCCAGAGACGTGAAACTGGTGGTTGCCGTGTAGGTCAGTGTTCCGCGAATATCAGCCGGTGCAAGCTGTGTCGAAATTTGACGGAGATAATCGACCCCGGTGCGGAGCGTATGATCGCCGAAAATATGCGTAAAGGTATCCTGAACCTGGTAGTTGTCTGCCGTGCGACCCTGAGGAATATTCGTCGGTGCTCCGACCGAAGTTAAACCTGCCACGGAGATCGTCGGCTGACTTGCCGCCGGACCCGACGGGTCTGCAAGCGGAAATCCTAATTTGATCCGATTGTATGCAAGTCTCAGCTCGTTGGTTGTCGAACTTGAGAAAACGTGCGTTTCGGCAATCAGGAAATTATAGTATCGGTTAGATTGATTTGAATCGAATCCCGGGAAATTTACCGTTGCAAGAGGTGCGTCGGTAATATCGGAAAGGAAACGGAAGGTAAGTTGATCGCTTTCCGTCAGTTTATGGTCAGTTCTTATTTGAAACTGTTTGGTTGTTGACGTATTTGAAAAAGTTCGGAAGAAATCTCCGATCGCAACCGAACCGCGCACGACCGGTGTGTTCAGCGGGTCAAGCGAAACGGCAGGTCTGTTTGCGACGGGAGCGACCGCATTGGCAGTCAATGTCAAATATTCGGCAACTCGCGGATTAGTTCCTGCATACTGTTGCAGGACGGCACGTCCGGCAGCCGTCGGGGTAATCAAAGTCGTCGAACCGCCCGGTGAGCGGAAGCGATTTTCCAAATATCCTACGAAGAAAAAGTTTCTGTCGCGGCTGGTGTTGAAAACCGGACCGCCGTCGCCGATATTCGGAAGGAAAAGCGGACCGCCGAAGGTTCCCGAATAGACTTTTTCATCATTGAACAAAGGTCTTCCGAGTGCAAGAACCTGCGGGTTGCGCGATTGTAAACTGGTAATGGCATCGTCTGTGCTCGTGTCATACTGAAACGCCAGAGTGCCGTGAAAATTGCTCGTTCCCGAGCGGGTGATGACATTGACGACCGCACCGCCGGCACGTCCGAATTCCGAATCATAGTTTCCGGTTTGGACTGAAACTTCCTGCACCGCATCTCTGTTCGTGATCTGCTGTCCCTGACCTGCCACGGAAATATCGTTATTTTCCGTTCCGTCGATCAAAAAGTTGTTGGAACGTCCGCGTGCACCGTTGACCGAGAAAGTTCCGACCCCGACTCCGGTGCGGTTCGTGACGACACCGGGCAAAGTCAGTGCTAAAGCCGTCGGGTTGGCGGCAATCGGCAACTCCGTGATCTGGCGTGTCGAAATGTTGCCCCCGCGAACAGCCGCTTCGGTTTGTAATTGTGCGCCTGCGTCGCTCGTAACCTCAACCACGACTTCCTGACTGCCTAAGGTCAGTTCTCCGTCGACGGCGGAAGTTTGGTTAGCATTTACAACAATATTGTTTTTGACCAGCGGACTAAAACTCGCCGCCGCGATACGAATCGAGTATGTTCCCAGATCAACTGCGTCGAATCTGTAAAATCCCTGATCGTTCGTTGTCGTTGTGCGTGTAACTGTGGTTGCCGTGTTTGTCAGGGTTACTTCGGCACCCGGAACTACTGCTCCGTTGGGATCGCTTATCGTACCACTAACAGTTCCTCGGCTGGTTTGGGCAAGCACGGAAAACCCAAACAGCAATACTGTCAAACTTATAGACAAAAGTCTTTTCATTATCTCCTCCAAAGTATCTTAATGTAGCTAATATTAGTGCGTTTGGTATGGAAGAATACCACAATGGACAGGAAAATGAGCAAGTTTTGTGCCACTCAATCAACTTTGAATGCTCGGAGATCGGCTAAGTTCTTTATCGATTTATATAATTTAATAGATACATTTAATACGCCGTTTATCGTAAGCCGAAAAAAATCCGGGAAGAAACGGGAAGACGGCTTCGCTATACAAAAAAATATATATATAGCCAAATTTTCGGATTTATTTTATAAAATTCAGTTTCTCGCCGGAATGTTATAAGTTTTGATCTTCGAGTTGAGCGTCGTCGCATTCAAACCTAAAAGCCGTGCGGCACGGGATTGATGTCCGCCGGTCTGGTCGAGTGCGCGGCGAATCAGATCGGTTTCAAATTTTCGGACTTCATCATAGAAATTTACGCCGCGTGAAAGGTCGATGTCGCCGGATTTTCCTTCGCTCTCTTTCATCATTACACCGAGAATTTCGGGATTGCGGACTTCGGGACGCAGACATTCGACGGTGATTTCGTCGGTCGGCGCGATCACGACGGCACGTTCGATAATGTTTTCGAGTTCGCGGACATTGCCCGGGAAATAGTAGTTTTCGAGCAGGGAAAGCACTTCGGGCGAAAGATTTTCGCTGATCGTGCGCCCGTTTTCTTCATTATATTTGCGGATAAAATGCTGTGTGAGCGGCAAAACATCTTCGTTTCTTTCACGAAGCGCGGGCAATTCGATCGGGACGACCGAAAGACGGTAATACAAATCTTCGCGGAAAGTCCCGTTGCGGACGGCTTCCTTCAGATCGACGTTCGTTGCCGCGATGATGCGCACATCGACCTTGGTCGGGGTCGTGTCGCCGAGCGCGGTAAATTCGCGTTCCTGAATGACGCGAAGCAGACGGACCTGAATTTCGGGACGCAGATCGCCGATCTCATCGAGAAAGATCGAACCGCCGTCGGCAACTTCAAACAAACCTTTTTTGACCGCGACCGCACCCGTAAATGCGCCTTTCGTATGTCCGAAAAGTTCGGATTCGAGCAGTTCGGACGGAATGTTCGAGCAGTTTACGGCGACGAATTTTTCATCGGCGCGCGGACTTGCCTCGTGGATCGCTTTCGCGACGAGTTCTTTGCCCGTGCCCGATTCGCCCGTGATTAAAACCGTCGAACGCGCCGGGGCGACCCGTTCGACAAGGCGGAAAACATTTTCCATTTTGTCGGAACGCCCGATGATCGCATCGCGTTTGACCGAGCGCGTCATTGCCTGGCGCAGGGTTTGGCGTTCTTCTTCGTTGCGTCGTTTTTTGATGCCGCGATTGATTAATGCAAGGATTTGTTCGTTTTGGAACGGTTTACGGATGATTCCGGTCGCGCCTTTTTCCCACGCGGAAATTGCCGTGTCGAAGGTTGCATAAGCCGTAACCATTAAAACGACGGCTTCGGGGTCGAGCTTGATAAGCTCTTCGAGCGCGGTCAGTCCGCCGATGCCGGGCATCGAAACGTCCATCAACACCACGTCATACGATTTCTGCCCGTATGCTTCGAGGGCTTCTTCACCGCGTTTTGCAAGATCGACTTTATAACCTGCGCTCGAAATGATCGTTTCAAGCACATCGCGCATTATTTCTTCGTCGTCACAAATTAAAACCGAACCTTTTTTAGCCATAAATTGTATTTTCACCACAAAGACGTAAAGACTTTGAAAAGATTTGATTATAAGCGTTTATTTTCCGAAAAAGAAATCTCTCCGCCGAAACAAATTCCTTCAAATCTTATTTTCCCTGCCGTTTCCGCTTATCTAATGTAAAATGTCTGTTAAAATTTTCAGGCAATGATCTACGACAAATTCGCCAACGGATACGATTGCGCGCTTGCTCCGTTTGAGAAAAGATTTCTTGAAAAATGGCGCAGGGAAACTCTTTCGCATCTGCCCGAAAACGCCGAGATTTTAGAGATCGGCGCGGGAACAGGAGCAAATTTTCCTTTTTATCCGCCTTCCAAACACGCTGTTGCCAGCGAAATTTCCCGTAAAATGCTCGAAAAAGCACGTGAAAAACTAAACGGAGAAACAAACTTTGTCAACTTTATCCAAAACAACGCGGAAACTTTGCCGTTTGCCGAAAACAGTTTTGATGCCGCATTTGCGACTTTGGTTTTTTGTTCGCTTGAAAAACCCGGAAACGCTTTTCTCGAATTGAAAAGGATCGTCCGTCCAAGCGGAAAAATCGTTCTGCTCGAACACGTTCGCCCGCCGGGAATTTCGGGATATTTATTCGATTTTCTGAACATTTTCACGAGCGCATTGATCGCAGATTGTTTTAACCGGGAAACCGCAAAACTGGCGCAGGACGCGGGTTTGAAAATTTTGAACGTAAAGAAAAAAGCCTTCGGAATCGTGAACCTGATCGTGTGCGAAAATGTTTAAGAGTCTTTTTCCCGGAATTTGCACGAACGCGCTCGGAATTTAGAGGGCGTTTCGCGTTTGAAACTTTGCGGCGAAATTCAAACGCGAAACGCCCTTTGAAACTCTGAACATTTTGTTGCTAAACCTTTCCGCCGATATGGAAAAACCTTTCCGCCAAGTTGGAAAATAAGCTTCCGCCGTATTTGTTTCGTAATCGGTGCCTCGAAACGGGCGAAAGCGTCGGAAAATATAAAGCTATACTTATCCGACACTTTCGTTTCGTTGGGGTGAAATCAGTTTAACTGCCTAAGGAACGATCGCCGACGGGACCGCAATATCCTGGCTCGTGCCCCAGCTTTGCGCTCTGAAAGCGTTGTTGGAACTTTGCATCAGATACCAGTTTCCCGCACGGAAAACCGCCGTGTCGTTTTTGCCGTCGCCGTCATAATCGCCGGGTGAAGGCACGTCGGTTGAAAGCCCGAAGCTGACCGCGCCGAAACTTCCGTCGCCGCTCCGCAGGAAATACCAACCGCCCGAACCCGGACGATAAACCGCGATGTCGGCTTTACCGTCGCCGTCGTAATCACCGAAAACGGGTTTGTCTTCCGCGAGTCCGAAGCTGACCGCCGTAAATCCTGCCGAACTGCGTTGAATATACCAGTTTCCGTCGCGGTAAACTGCGACATCGGCTTTGCCGTCGCCGTCATAATCGGCGGCAACGGGTCGGTCGGTCGCGTTGCCGAACGTAACCGCTTTGAATCCGTCACGGCTCTGCTGGATATACCAGGTTCCCGTCGAAGCGCGGAAAACGGCGGCATCGGCAATTCCGTCACCGTCATAGTCGGCGGGTTGCGGCTTATCGCCTGCCGAACCGAAATTAATGACCTGCAAACCATCGCGGCTGCGCTGAATATACCACGCACCGTTGCGGAAAACGCCGACATCGGTTTTGCCGTCGCCGTCAAAATCGGCGGGTGTGATAACATCCGAAGCCAGCCCGAAATTCGTCGCGCTGAAGCTGTTGTCCGAGGAACGCAAAATATACCAGTTGCCGTCAGCAGGACGGAAAACCGAAACGTCCGTCTTGCCGTCGCCGTCGAAATCGGCGTGTTTTGCCCGATTCGGCGCGGTCGCTTCACCGAAAACCGTAAAGCGGAACGCTTGCGAAACCGCGACACCGTTTGCCGCGCCCGCGTCCGTCACATACCAGCGTCCGAAAAAGGTTTTGCCGATGATCGCCGCATTGTCGGGAATCTGCAAAGTTGCCGAGCCGAAACCGTTGCCCGCGCCGTTGCCTTGCAGAGAAACGTTGACACGCGCAAAACTTCCGCTTGCGGGAATGTTTGCAGTTGCGCCGGGATCGGTTTCATTGATGACGAGAACTGCGTTTGCACCACCGAGCGCGCCCGACAAACCGACCGTAAACGCGGGATTTCCCGCAAGCGGCGGTTCGATGGCGATCGCGGTCGGAACCAATCCGTTCGATCCTGCGATGCCTGTTCCAACAATGACCGGAACGCGGTCTGATTCGGTGTAAAGTTGCGGACGGTCAAACGGCGGAAGCTCGTTGCGGACACGCGGATCGGTCAGCGGTCGGCTTAAGAAAGCGACAATATCGTTTAATTGATTGTTGCCCAAACCTCGCGGACGAATGTTCGGGTCTTTATTCGGCGCATTGAAGTCGCCGCCGCGATTATAAAAATCGACCACTTCGCGCAAGGTTGTGAATCTTCCGTTATGGAAATATGCCCCGCGCAGTTCGACGTTTCTTAAGATCGGCGTGCGGAATTGTCCGGCATTGTTGATATTGTTGGTGACTTGCTGTCTGCCTGTATCCTCATTTGTCGGGCGAACGCCGATGTAATGAAAACCGCCGTCGCTTTGCAGATTTCCGGCGTGACAAGCCGTGCAACCCGTCACTCCCGATGTGAAAAGATTCAAACCTCGCTGTTCGGCGGCGGTAAATGTATTGATGCCCTGATTGAGTTGGTCGAACGGCGTTTGATCGGAATAAAGCGTCCGTTCGTGTGTGGCAATCGCCAAAGCGATGCGGACGGGCGTGATTTCGGGCGTGCCGAACGTTTCCTCGAAGAGTTCGGGATAAGTTCTGCCGTCGATCCAATTTTTCAAACCGTTCGGGATATTTGAAGCAAGCGCAAGCGGTTTCGCGTTGTTGAGCCGATTAACGACATCCTGCCAGTTTCTGCCCGAATGCGCCATTTCCGTGTCGCTTAAAGGCGGTCCCAAAATCTGATTTTCAAGCGCGCCGCCGCCTTGCAAAACAACCTGATTCGTCAAAGGATCGCGGAAAACCTGATTGGCGCGTCCGTCCCAGAACAGCAAACCGGGATAGCCCGAATCCGTGTAAGGCATGGCGCGTCTGCCCGTGACCTGTTCGCGCAAGCCGTAAGTGCTCGACCAGTTATACGCGCCGTTGAGGTTGTTAGACATTACACCGGGCGAACCGAAAACGTCATCGGGCGTGCTGAAAATTCCGTCCAAACCCGGATTTGTCGAACGTGTGCGTTGTGTCGCCGTTCTTTTGTCAACGCCGCCGCCCGCGCCCGAATGACACGTTCCGCACGAAACGGTGCGCGTCGAAGAAAGCTGTTCATCCCAAAAAAGTGCTTTGCCGAGATATGCTTTGGTTGCCGTGACCGGATTGGCGGGCGGCGCGTCGGGCGGCAAAAGCGGTTGAATGCCGCCGCCGACTCCGCCGTTTGCACGCGTTCCTTGTTCAGCTTGACTCAATGGGCTGACCGTCGTCGGATTTTCGGCACGAACCCAGTAGAAAAGCGTTTGTCCCTGCGGTGCGGTCGTGTCGAAAAAAGTATTTGCGGGCGTTGTGCCGATGTCGGTTGCGGTCGCGGAATCATTGACCGTATTGCGGAAAATGCGGTAGGTTTTGGCATTGCGGATCGTGTCCCAAAGAAGCCCGACTTTAGTTGAATATGCGCTGTCCGAAGCAATTACGCCCGTCGGCGCACTGAGCGTGGTTTGTCCGCTCACTAGATTTGAATCGGACGAAAATTCAAAAAATGCCAATGTCAGCAAAAATATCGAAATGACGACTAATTTTAGTTTCTTCATAAGATGTTAAGTCTTGATTAATTTATCGAAAATACCTCGCAAATGTCGGCGACAGCGAAAAAGTTTGGTTTTGACGTTGCTTTCCGACCAACCGACAATCCTGGCGACTTCCGCAACGGAAAAATCCTCGCCGTAAAGCAATGTCATCGCAACGCGTTCTTTGACTTCCAGTTTTGACAGGAGTTTTTCTGCCAAATCTTTGGAAGCCAGATTCTTTTCAACGTCGGAATGATTTTCTTCGACCATTCCGTGCAATAAATTTTGTTCTTCGTCGGAAAAATCGCTGAACAGATTTTCCGAACGCTTTTGTCTTTTCCGCAATTCGTCGTAGCAAACATTGACGGTCAGGCGCGAAATCCACGCGGAAAATGATTTTTCGTGACCGCCGCGAAAATCCTTGAGCGAAAAATAGATTTTCGTAAATGCTTGCTGAACGATGTCCTCGATCTCTTCACGCTGACGGAAAAAACGGCTGATGAGATGAATCGAAAGCCGACGGTAACGCTCAAAGATCATAGAAAACGCCGTTTCGTCGCCTTCGAGCACGGCTTTGACAAGTTCTTCGTCTGAGAGCGGAGAATCTTGTCTAAACTCGGCGGCACTTGCTTCGAGGCGGACGGTTTGTTTAATTTTGAGCGTTTCCTCAATCATTCGGCGGAAAAAATTTTACCAATGCGATTTTTGACAAACCTTCGGACGTTTTGAGTCCCATCTTCAGAACTGAATTTTTTGCTAAAGCAGGAACTCAAAACCATCCGAATTATCGTAATAAACTGCGAAAATTTAGTTTGGACGGCGCGGCGGCGGAGCGATCTTGAAATCGTTCGGCACGCTGAAAAGTTCAACGGAAGGCTCGCCCTTTTTGATATTTACAAGCCGAAAAACGTGTTCACCCGCGATCGGGTCGAGATGACGCGACAAAATAACGATCTGCAATTCGGGCGAAAACCATTTCTCCGTAATGACCGAGAGCGGCTTGTCGTTGCCGATCTGTCCTGCCGGAATTTCAACCGTAACGCGCGTTCCCTCAACATTTACACCTTCGATAGCTTTCGTGCCGAGCGATTCGGTTTTTCCGTCTTTCGGTTCGCCTGCAAGCGGGAGATTGTCGGGCAAAGGATTTTTTCGCGCGATTTTGCGGTTTGCATCAAGAAAATACTGTATTTTCGCCGAAAAGTCATTTATGAAAATCAATTTTTGCGGCGAACCGTTCTCGGCGACGACACTGAAACCGCCAATCGATTCGAGCGGCTGTTCGCGGCGCGTTCTTCCGGCGGTATCGCGGTAGATCGCGCCTTTGGTTTGTTTGACGATAGTTGAACCGTCATATAAACGGCGCGTGCTCTCGATCACGGTTTCTGCTGAGAAAGGCGCGTTTTTGATTAATTTATCGCCGAAACGCATTTCCGCACCGATGAATTGAGCGGTTGGCGAGTCGAGCGGCGGCGCGTCCGGCGGCGGCGGTTGATTGCGAATCTGATTTCTTACTTCGGCAAATCTTTTTTCGGCTTCTTCCTGCGTGACCGCGCCGTTTTTGTCGGCATCCATCAGCGCAAACTGCTCCTCCGCCCGCTGATCGTATGCGGCGCGTTCGATGTTGCCTTGACGTTTAAGGCTTTCCATCACGAAAAACGGCGGAAGCGGCGGTTCGTTTTCGGGGCGCGGCGGTCTGCCTTCCATCGGCGGGCGCGGATTTTTCGGTCGTTCGACCGCATCGATCATTCCGTCGTTATTTCTGTCCAGATCATTGAAAATCTCATCCGTCGCGGCGCGGTATTCTTCGGCTTCGAGAGTGCCGTTCCGGTTGGTATCGAAATCCTGAAACCAACGCATTCCGCGCGGTTCGGGACGTTGGGCAAACGTGCTCGCCGCTGAAATCAGGAGAATTGTAAAAATAAATAATTTATTACACCGCATAATCGTCCTTTTTATAAATCTATTTGATAAAACGAATTGCCCGCGCCATTCCGTCGTCGCCGATGACGACTTCGGCATTGACGAGATTCGACTGCTGTTCCGATTCGGTCGTTACGCCGAGCGAAACCATCATCGAACTCGGAACTTTGACACGCACGATCTGCCCGCTGTCCGTCGCGGATGAATAAGACAGCGCGATAAAATCGGTTTTCGTTTCCGTCTTTACTTCATCCTTTACAGTTTCCGCTTTCGGTTGTTTGATCTTCACTTCGCTCGCGGAAGATTTGGTTTGAATTGTGTTTTTCGGGAGTGATTTTTTTGAGATGCTTTTCGCTTTTTCCGTTTTGGCGACCGGTTTCAGCGGCGATTCATTTTCCGCCGTTTCGGAAAATTCCGTTTCTTCGGCAACTGTCGGCGCGTTTTTTTCGATCTTTTGAGCTTCGATTTCCTTTACTCCGGCAATGGTTTCGTTTGAATTGAAATTCAAAAACACGCCGCCGATTCCGGCGAAAAGAATGATTCCCAGCGCGCCGAAAGCGGCAAATTGCCAGCGCAAACCGAAAAACCAATTTCTTTCACGGCGCATTTTTTCCTGTTCGATACTGTTTCGCACGTTCCACCAGAGCTTCGGCGAATCGGCGATTTCGTCGAGCATTTCATCGTCGGGCGAAAAATTCTGCAAAAGATTTTTGGCGATACGGTCGAATTCTTCGTCGGAAAGTTTTCTGTTCATAAATTGTTCCTGAAAAGCTGTTCTCAGTTGGAAAGACGAACGAAAATTAAATCCGGTTACAAAATTTTTGCAAAATAATTTTTTATTTGGAATATTTGAGTTTGAAGAAGATGCGTTCTAAAAAACGAAACTGAATTTTCAGAACGCGGATTTGGCGAATCAGGCGGATTAAAACGGATTTCAAAACGATTTTCCGTGTAAATCTGCCAAATCTGCTCAATCCGCGTTCTGAAGTCTAAATAATCTGATGAAATCCAAAATCCAAAATCCAAAATCCAAAATCGTCATCGGCTGTCAGGGCTGGAATTACGACGATTGGACAACCAAAGCGGGCGGCGAATCGATCTTTTACCCGCGCGGCACAAAGGCGAACGAGATGCTCAAACTTTACGCGGAAATTTACGATTCGATCGAGGTCGATTCGACGTTTTATGCGATTCCGCCCGCGTCTTCGATTGAAAGCTGGTATAAAAAAACGCCCGAAAATTTCACGTTGTCGCTCAAACTTCCGCAGGAAATCACGCACACGCACGCTTTGCGCGAAACGGCTTTCGTGATGACGGACGAATTTTGCGAGCGCATCAGGGAATTGAAGGAAAAACTCGGTGTGGTGCTGATTCAGCTTCCGCCGCAGTTTGAGGCGAACAAACCGAACGCACAGGCTTTGCGCGAATTTCTCGCGTGGCTTCCGAACGATATTCGTTTTGCCGTCGAATTCCGCGAGCGTTCGTGGATGATCGATTGGACGTTTGAAGAACTCGAAAAAAACAAAGTTGCGCTTTGCCTGACCGAAGGAAGCTGGATTCCGCGCGAAATGTTTTTTGAAGCGATCCCGAAATTAAAGAACGATTTCGCATATGTTCGTTTTATGGGCGAGCGCGATCTGACGGCTTTCGACCAAATCTATCGTCACGAAGACACGAAGCTCCAAATCTGGAAATCCGAAATCGAAAAACTCGCGGCAAAAGACGTTTTTATCTATTTCAGCAATTTCTTTGAAGGACACGCGCCCGCAAGCGTCAACAACCTGAAAAAAATGTTCGGTCAAACGGTGCTAGACGTTAAAGAACTCGAAAATCAAGGCTCGCTGTTTTGACAGCGGTTTCGCGCAAAGTATGCAAGAAAAATAGTTTCTATGAATCGTGCAAATTCAAGCATATTAAACTTTTTCGGGATTCAAGCGTAAAATGAAAGTGTTATTTTAGTTTTGGAGTAAAAAAACTTAAGTTATGGCAATGTCAAAAACAGGGAAAGTAGTTCTCATCGTCGGCGGAATCGTTTTCGCGCTTATTTTGGTCGGAATTATCGCAATCGCACTGCTTGCCGAATCGCTCGGCAAGCCGAGCGTGCCGAACAACAGCGTATTGGTTTTATCGGTCACGGGAGGCTTGCCCGATTACGCGCCCGAAGACCAGATGGCGCGTCTGCTCGGCGTTGAGCAGAAACAATCGTTTACAAGTCTGCTGACACAACTGCGCAAAGCGAAAGTAGATTCGCGCGTCGGCGGGGTTTTGCTCGATATTGATTTTCCGGGCATCGGTTGGGGAAAAGCGGACGAGTTGCGCGAAGCCATCAAGGATTTTCGCACTTCGGGCAAACCCGTCTACGCTTATATGGAAATCGGCACGAACCGCGAATATTACATCGCCACCGCCGCCGAAAAGATTTTCCTGCCGCCGGGCGGCGATCTGTATGTCAACGGTTTTGCGGCGCAGGCGATGTTTTATCGCGGCTCGCTCGACAAATTAGGCATCGAACCGCAGTTCGTCAAGATCGGAAAATATAAAAACGCGCCCGACCAATACACCGAAAAGGAGATGTCCGAAGGGCAAAAGGAAACGATCAACGCAATTCTTGACGATTATTACGGACGAATGGTTACAACCATTGCCGAAACGCGCAAAAAATCGCCCGAAGACGTGAAAGCCCTCATCGACAACGCGCCGTATAACGCGCCGCAGGCAAAAACGCAGGGCTTGATCGACGACGCGATCTATCGCGAACAGGTTTACGACGATCTGAAAAATCGGCTCGGATACAAAGCGGAAGACAAACTCCGCACCATCAGAGCGGGCGAATATCGTGAAATTCCGTCCGATTCGCTCGGTTTGAACAACGGCGAAAAAGTTGCCGTCATTTACGCTTCGGGCGCAATCACGGGCGGAAGCTCGAACAACAGTCCGTTCGGCGGCGAAATGGTCGGCTCCGATACCATCGTCAAAGCCGTCAACGATGCGGCGAATGACAGTTCGATCAAAGCAATCGTTTTGCGCGTCGATTCGCCCGGCGGTTCCGCGCTTGCTTCCGATCTGATGTGGTATGCGCTCGAAAATGCCAAAGCGAAAAAGCCCGTCGTCGTTTCGATGGGCGATGTCGCGGCTTCGGGCGGTTATTATATTTCCTGCAATGCGGATAAAATTGTCGCGGAACCTTCGACCGTAACGGGATCGATCGGCGTGTTTATGGGCAAACCCGTTTTGAAAGGTTTTTACGATTGGGTCGGTGTCAACACGCAATACACGACACGCGGCAAAAACGCCGGAATTTTCCGCGAAGACACGAAATGGGAAGGCGACGAACTCGCTAAAATGGTCGAACAAAATAACAATATTTACTTTACGAATTTTGTTCCGAAAGTTGCCAAAGGTCGCAAAATGTCCGAAGAAAAAGTCAACACGATCGGGCAAGGTCGCGTTTGGACGGGCGCACAGGCTAAGGAAAACGGTCTGATCGATGAGTTCGGCGGGCTGGAAAAAGCGATCGAAATCGCGAAACAGCTTGCCAATCTGCCCGCCGACAAAGACGTTCACCGCATTGCTTACCCTGAAGCGCGTCCGTTTTTTGAATCTATTTTCGGCAGTAGCGAAACTTCCGTCGAAACGAAGGAACAACAAACTCAGAGAGCGATCATCGAAGCGATGCCCCAAGACGTGCGCCGAACTCTGCGTTATGCTTCGATTCTCGATCAGATGAAACATGGCGAAGCGATGATGATGCTTCCATACGAACTCGAAATCAAATAAAAACAGTAGATTCCGTGCAGATTAAAAGGGGTGAACCTGTTGCGGTTTGCCTCTTTTTCTTGTTTATGTCGCGTAACGATACGTTCGCGCCGTATCGATTTTATGCAACAAATATAAAGAAAAATTCTTGGTAAAAAGCGTAAATGCTGAAATAATTAAGCTTTCCTGCGTGGCACAAGGCTTGCGAAATGTGAATGACAACCCCTTGAAAAAATAGTCAGAAATCATAGTAGAAGTTTGGAGGTAATATGACAAAAAAAGCAGTATTAACAATTGGGGCAAGTATAGTATTTTCGGCAGGTTCACTGATGATAACTTCGGCGCAGGAAACGCCGTCGCCGACACCGACACCGATGGAAATGCCGTCGCCAAGTCCGACGGTTTCACCGATGCCGAGTCCGAATGAAAGTCCGTCGCCGAGTCCGACGGTTTCACCAAGTCCGATGATGTCGCCGTCACCGTCGCCGACACCAAAATCGAATGAAGCGGTCGGCGAAACAAGCAATTGGTTTTCGGATTTATTGGCGAAAATCTGGTAAAAACTGAAACAAAATGAAATTCTTTAGGAGCGGTTATAAAATTTATGCCGCTTTTATTTTGTTCAAGAATCAATGATTTACACTTTAATCTCAAAATTTTTTCAAAAAAATAGCGTTTCACTCTTGAAACGTGAAACAACTTGTGCTAGATTTGTTGCATCAATGAAACAAAATGCCTTTGACGGTAGGCATTTAACAAATAAAAAATAAAGTTGGACATTAAGTTAGAGATCAGGAGAAAGCAACAATGAAAAATCCAAACAAACCAAAGATCAATCCATTAAGCAGAATTCCGCGCCAACAGCGACTTATTATGGCGATTCGCGGCGGTGCGGGCGTTGGGAAAAGTCATTTTATCCGCTCGATGAGCGAAGCCGGATTGGGCAAACTTTGTATTTTCGACATCGAGCGCAAAGCGCGACTTTTGCGCGGTGTCGGCGCGACATTTGACGCATTGGAAATCGAAGAAACGGACGAATTGCCGGAATTTATCGAATGGGCGATCAACGGAGAAGGACAGGAGCAAAACTACGGCTGTTTCGCGCTCGATTCATGGGCAGCATATTTCAGCGCGAAACATTCTGAAATGCTTGAAGCGGTGCGCGAAAAAACCGGCGATCCGCTCGCACAACCTTCGGCGGAAGAGCTTGCCGCCGATCAGATGATTTTGCAGAATGTCCTTCGCAAACTCTGTTTTGAAAGCGGAAAATGCGTCGTGATTGCCGACCAGATTCCGGCGAAAGGTAAAGAATCGAAAGAAGATAACGAGATCGGACGCGTTCTGCCGATGACGGCTTCGGGGTTGGAATATTTCGTCGATGTGATGGTCGAAATCTCGCTTCAGGAACGCGACGGCGAAATCACCCGTGTTTTCCAGATCATCAAATCAAATTCTCCGGCGTTTGAAGTCGGTTTTGAAATGGTCGGAAACGTTACGTTCAAGGATTTTCTCGACCATATGCGCGGCGAACAGGCACTCGAACTCGCGTTTGAAAAGCCTGCCAAATCGGAAGTTCCCGAATTTATCGAGGAAAAGAAACCTTTGACGCTCGTGCAAAACGAAATGACGGTTGACGATTTGATTAAAAAAGCCGAAGACAACGGTTTCAAACGTGCCGACATTGTCACGGGCGCGAAAATCTATCATAATCAGCCGAACATTTATCATCTGACGGCGGAGCAGATCGCCGATCTCGATCAGAGAATGTCGGCGCGCATCGAAAAAACGAAAGCGGCGCAGACAGCTGAAACGAAAACGGATTCAAAGAAAAAAGCGGCTTAATTTCGCAATAGGCAAAAGGCGAAAACAACGAAAGGACAAGGGAAGTATCGGAACTTTCTTTGCCCTTTTTTGTTCTTAACAATGAGAAAAACTATGAAGATAAAAAGAATTACGCCGATGTTGTTGACAAAAAAACTTCAGGAAACGAGCGATTTTTACGAAAAATTTTTGGGTTTTAGATGTCGCGGAAAATATCCGCAAGACGCGCCTTGCTGGATGAGCTTATGGAACGGCGAAAACGAGATCGCGTTTTATCTGTCGAATGAAAATCCCGAATTTGAAAATCCGGTTTTTTCGGGAACGATCTATTTTGAAGTAGAAAATGTGGACGAGCTTTGGGAGAAGTTGAAAGATAAGGTCGAAATCGTTTACGAACTCAAAAATTTCGATTACGGAATGAGAGAATTCGGCATAAAAGACTGCAACGGCTACATTTTAAATTTAGGACAAAACATTGAATAAAGGAGAAAAATTATGCTGAGAATAGTTCTGGCGGTGATCGCCGGATTTTTTGTTTGGGCGTTTCTTTGGGTCGGAAGCGATGCCGTTTTAAGAGTACTCTCGCCCGATTGGTATGGGAAAAATTACTTTGAATTTCAGGCGGCGATCGACAATAAAACGACCTACGCGCTCGATGCGTCGCTTTTGCTGATTTCGTTGGTCAGAAGCGTGATTTTTTCCGTGATTGCAGGGTTTATCTCGGTTTTGATTTCCAAAGAAAACTTAAAAGCTCCGCTCGGACTCGGCGTTTTACTTTTGGTTTTCGGAGCATTCGTGCAATCGGTTTACTGGAATTATTTGCCGATCTGGTATCACGTTCTGTTTTTGGGTTTATTGGTTCCGATGACGATTTTAGGCGGAAAATTAAAGAAATTTTAGGAGTGATCTTATGTTACGAGTGATTCTGGGAGCGATATTGGGTTTTATCGTTTGGACAATTCTTTTACTGGGAAGCGATGCCGTCTGGGTTGCGCTGTCGCCGGATTGGTATGGCAAACATCAGGCAGACTTTCAAGCGGCGATCAATAATAAAACGCCGTTTCTGGCAGACACCGGCGTGATGATCGTCGCCATTTTCCGAAGTGCGATATTTTCCTTGATTACGGGTTTTATCGCGGCTTTGATTTCTAGGGAGAGTTTCAAATCACCGCTTTTGCTCGGAATTTTTCTCGTTGCTTTCGGTGCTTTTATTCATTCGATGATGCTCGATAACGTGCCGATCTGGTATCACATTCTGATTCTCATTCCGATCATTCCGTTGACGCTTTTAGGCGGGAAATTAAAAGGTCAAAAGCAAATACTTTAGCCGTCATTCAGTAAAGTCAAATAAACGGGAAGCGGCAGCCAGCGTGAAAATTGTTTGTAGGTTTGTTCGTTCAGTTTTTCGATTTTTGCTTCCGCATTTTCCTGAAGTTCGTCGGGCGGCAAATCTTCCTTTCGGTCGTAGCACGCGTGTTGAATGCACGGAATCGGCTTAACGGGATGAATCAAACAACCGGTATTTTGTTCAAAAAGCGGACACGCAAAAGTTTGCGAAAAAGTATCGCCTTCGGCGGAAAGTTTGTAGGTTTCGATCGCGTGTTCAATGCGTTCGTAAATTTCTTTTCGCTTTGCGGAAGGCAGTTTCTCGAGTTCTTTTTTGATTAAAACGGCTTCGAGTCTGGTGATATGAACATTGACGAAATGCGCGTCCAGACAACACGCGCCTTTCGTTTCGCAGGTTTCGCAGGATTTGGCGCGGTGTTCGTAATTTTGCCTGATACGATCGCGGAAATCGCTTTTCAGTTTGCGCAGTTTCTGCAAGGCTCGTTTTTCCGAAAGCGTTTTCATTTGCTACAATTTAGATATATTCCAGATTTCAAATTCCAGATTGCAGATTATGAATCCTAAATTTGGAATTTGAAATCTGGAATTTGGAATAATCATAACAAATTTGGAGATTTATGCTGAACGAAGGCGATATAGCACCTGATTTTACGACCAAAGATCAAAATGGAAACGCGGTCAAACTGTCCGATTTCAAAGGAAAACGCGTAGTTTTATATTTTTACCCCAAAGACGACACGCCCGGATGCACGAAGGAAGCTTGCAGTTTGCGCGATTCGTTCGACATTTTTGAGGAAAAGGGAATCAAAATCCTCGGAGTTTCGACCGACGACGAAAAATCGCACCAAAAATTCATCACGAAATATAATCTGCCTTTCGATCTGCTCGCCGACACGGAAAAGGAAATCGTCGAAGCCTACGGCGTTTGGGGCGAAAAAAATATGTATGGCAAAAAATATTTCGGCATCAACCGCACGACTTTTTTGATCGATGCAGACGGCAGGATCGTCAAAATCTTCAAAAAGGTAAAAGTAGACGAACACGCCGACGAGGTTTTGGAAGCGTTCGGCGAAAAATAATAAATAAAAACGTAAATGTAAGAAACTATTAGCGAAAATCCCCGATAAAGATAGACGTAATATTTATTTATTGAGCTAAAAGTTAAGAAGTTTCTCCCGAAAGAGTTTTAAAAATGCCCCAAAAAGGAATGCGCTGGGCTGAACTGTTGGATGTTTTGACGGATTCAGACCGTAAGCGGGAAGTTGTCATCGAAAGAGCCACCGAAATGGAACGGATGGCTTTATTTTTACTGCGCCGTGAGGGGTTTTCGGCAAAAGTCACGTTGAAAACTTTGAAGGAATACGACATCGAAGCCTCGAAGCCGGGTGAAAAGATCGCCGTTCAGGTTCGCAATCAACGCGCCAAAGTTCATCTCGGACAGGTCGAAAAGTTTCTCGATTTTCTCAGCCTTGAAAATGCAAAGAATTTCAGCGAAGGTTTGCTCATTTCAACGAGCGGTTTTACGCCGTCGGTTTATGCTTATCTGCGCGAGGAAAAGATCACGAATCTGAAGTTGGCGATTTTGCGCGAGCATAAACTGATTCGTAACTGCGAAGAACTCGACCGCCGTGACGAACGCGATAAAACCACATATATCGGCGTTTTTACCTGCAAAGGCGGTGTCGGCAAAACGACGATCTCGGCGCATCTTGCCGGAGCTTTCGCGCTCAACGGCTACGATGTTGCGCTGATCGACCTCGATCATCAGCAAAATTTACGCAAACTTCTCGGCGAAGGCGTTTATCTTCCGTCAAACAAAGGAAATCTGGGTTCGGTCGTTTCGGTTTTGAACAAGGACGAATGGGACGAACGCGATTATCAGGACACAAAAATCGTTATTTGCGACTGCAATCCCGAATTTGAATCGAACCCGGTCGAATTCATCCGAAAATTCGATTACTGTCTGATTCCGACGACCTTAAATCCGCTCGGCATCAATAAAAACGCCGATGTTATCAAGCGCACTTTGGCTTCGATCCGCCGCGAAAATACGAAGGCAAACCTTTTCGTTTTGATAAACAGTCTGCAAAGCGACGAAGACAACCGCAATAATTTATTGAATCAGGTTTTGAAAACGCAGTTCAAACAAATGAGCGAAACCGATTCGCGTTTGCATTACATCGACCCGACAGAAGCGGCGATTCGTTTTTCAAAACAGCTTCTTTATTGGGGCTTTCATCTTTTCGACGGCAATAAACCGTCGCTTGCCTTCAAAACCGTCGGGCGTTATTCGTATCCGCGCATGGATTTTTTGAAATTGGTCGATTATCTCGAAATGAAAACAGAGGTCGGTTTGGCTAAAGCGAAAGGCATCGGGTTGTAAAAAACTTCACAAATCCACAGTGAGTTTGTTAAACTTATAAACTTAATTTATTAGTTTCCTCATTCTCATAACAAAAAACGAACTGCGGAGATAAAAATGCCAAAATTAATCATCGTGTCCCTGCTGGCGGTCTTAATTTTCAATTCGACTGTTTTTGCCGATCGAATCGTGATGACGAATGGAGATCGTCTGACGGGAAAGATCGTCAAAAAAGAAGGCGATTCGATCACGATTCAAACCGAATCAGCCGGAACCGTCAAGATAAAATGGTCTTCGGTCGCCGAAGTCATTTCCGACGAACCGCTCAGCCTGACGCTGGAAGACGGTAAGGTCGTCGAAACAAAATTAAAAGCCGAAGACGGCAGACTTTATCTCACCGAACCCGAAGAAAAATCCGTCGAACTCGAAAAGAATAAACTCAAAACCGTTCGCACGCCCGAAGAACAAAAAACTTTTGAAGTCGAGCAAAAACGCATCAAGGACAATAAGTTTACCGACTTTTGGGGCGGAACTTTCGATGCTGGTTTCAGTATGACGGCAGGAAATTCGGACACGCGCACGCTTTCGGGTGCATTTCGCGCCGTTCGCGAAACGTCCGACAACAAATTTACGGCATATGCAAACGCACTGCACGTCAGAAATTCGACCGGCGGCAGACACCGCATCACGGCGGCGCAGATTTGGACGGGCGCACGTTACGACATAAACATCAACAAAAAATGGTTCGGCTTCGGTTCGGGCGATTTTGAATATAACAAACCGCAGAAATTAAATCTTCGCGCCGTTTTAGGCGGCGGGGCAGGTTATCACGCCGTCAAAAGCGACCGTGTAACGCTCGATCTGACGGGCGGTTTTACGCATAACTTTGAAGATTTTTCCAACGGCATCAGGCGTAATTCCGCCGAAATGCTCTTTGGCGAAGAAGCCAAACTCAAACTCAATCAACGCGTCAAACTGACGAATCGTTTCGTGGTTTATCCGAATCTTTCGCGTTTCGGCAATCTTCGCGCACTTTTCGACGCTTCACTGCAAACCGATCTGAACAGCTGGCTCGGCTGGCATTTGACCGTCGGCAACCGTTACAACAGCCGACCGGTCAGCTTGACCGAGAAAAACGATTTTCTGATGTCAACCGGACTGCGTTTTTCGTTCGGCAGAAGCAGGAAGAAATAATACAACACAGAGCGTTGTTTTCGCTTCTAAAATGCTGTAAACTAACCTTCCTTTTTATGGGGGCGACAGGCTTCGACAGGGGCTTGTATAGATCTTTGGATGCACGTCGGGCTTGCTTACGATAGACCGTTAATACATTGTAAGAAACACAAATGCTAATCAAGAATTAGCCCTTGCTGCTTAGTTTTTAAACTAACCACAAGTGTTTCGCCGGAAGTCTGCTTGATGCGACCGGTTGAGGCATAACTTAGTTCAAGCTAGCGCGCGTTCTCCGCCTGCGAACGCTTGCGAAACATCAGTCAGGATAGCTTTTTGCAAGGTCTTGTCGGTTCACCTGCTTGCGAAAAGCGAAACTTTAAGTGAACACGACTAAACGTGTAGATTTCACTGGTCGCAACTCTTGGATGCGGGTTCAATTCCCGCCGCCTCCATTTCTTAAACAGCTTTTCAATTACCTGACCATTCTATTCATTAATTTTTCGAGCATTTCTTCGGCGTTGACGGCAAAGCCGGTGTGAATCGGCGAGGTTTGGATGATCGTGCTTCTGGTTGCGGTTAGCCAGTAAAATCTTTCTCTTTGCGTGAGCTTGCCGATGATTCCGGCTTCGTCAGAACCCGCGCAGATTTTCGGGATAATTTCGAGATAACGGCGAAGTGTTGCGATCTCGAGGTTTGGTGCGAAACATTTTAATCTTTCTTCGTTTAATTCGATCCGTGCTTCGAGAAATTTTTTCGCGGGACAGGAAAGAATCACGCCGACGTTGATAAACTCTTCGCGTTCGACGCGTGGGACAATGCGGATGACGGCGTAATCAAACGAGCAGTTTTCTTGCATTGATCGCCTCCCCGACAAATTCCTTGCGGTTTTTCAGTCTTTCCGTTAAAAATCGAAAATAAGTTTCACGATTTTCCGCCTCGTTTTCGAGCCAGTCATCGGGAATCGACCCGACGATCTCGCGCAAAACTTCGGGCGTAAGTTTTTTGCTGAAATCTTCATCGGCTTCGGCGATGTTTTCGGCAAAGGGAAGCAGGATGTGATCCTTTATCTGTTTGAAAGGATTGCTTGCATTGTCCGGAAACTTTTCCCAATTATGATGATAGAAAAACGCCGCGCCGTGATCGATGAGCCATAATTCCTTATGCCAGAGCAACATATTTGCGTTGCGCGGCGTGCGGTCGACGTTTGCCGTAAACGCATCGAGCCAGACGATCTTTGAAGCAATTTCGGCGGAAGGCTTTTCGATCAGCGCGTCGAAGGTGATCGAGCCGGGCAGATAATCGAGCGCGAGATTCAGTCCGCCGCTTGCCTTTATCAAATCCTGAATTTCGGGGTCGGGTTCGGTTCGCGCCATCGTTGCATCGAGATTGACGTAAACGATCTCGGGCACTTTCAGACCTAAGAATCGAGCGATTTCGCCGCCCAAAAGTTCGGCGATGAGAGCCTTGATGCCCTGTCCCGCGCCGCGAAATTTGAGGACGTAAAGCCCGTCGTCGTCGCCTTCGATGATCGCGGGCAAACTTCCGCCTTCGCGCAGAGGCGTGACATAGCGCATTGCATTGACGGTGCGGATTTCCATAAAGTTGAGATTATAACAAAAAGCGCGGGCAAATCTTTACCCGCGCTTTTTGATTGTGATTTTCCGCGAATTATTCGCCGTCTTTTTCGTCTAAAAATTTCGGCACGTCGTCAACTTCAACGTCCATTTCTTTGGCGAGATTTTTCCATTTGCCGTCTTTCGTTTGAAAATAAACATAGGCAAGGTCGATGCCTTTGCCGTTGACCAACACTTCCCAGTAATCCTGCGTTCCCGTCGGCGCGGCTTCGACCGTCGAGATGTCTTCGGTCGTGACGGATTTATCGTCGCACGGATTGCAGAAATGCTTGATCTGCTTTTTATCCTTCAAAAAAGCGGCGGTTTTCTGCGCTTCGTCCTTTGTGATCCAAGCCGCCTGATCTGCAAAAACCGCGAGCGACAACATCAATCCGAGCATTATAATTGCGATAATTTTTTTCAACATAATCTTTTACGTCCTCAACTTAAATTAAATAAAAAAACGGTTGAAAATTCAAAACTGCTAAATCTTCAACCGGAGAATAAAAAAGTGGCTAATTTCACAGACGCTTAGATACGGATTTTTTTGCCGACAAAAATAAATTATTATCAATCGAACGATAATTTTTTTGACGGGGCTTAGACGCAAGTATGAATAAAGGCAGACTCGAAGCATTTAGCGACGGCGTGATCGCAATTCTCATCACGATTATGGTTTTGGAACTGAAAGTTCCGCACGGAACCGACTTTGCGGCGTTGAAACCGCTTTTCTGGGTTTTCGTTACCTATATTTTGAGCTTCATCTATCTCGGCATCTACTGGAATAATCACCACCATCTGCTTCAAGCGACCAAACAGATAAACGGCAAGATTTTGTGGGCAAATCTGCATCTTTTATTTTGGCTTTCGCTCGTGCCCTTTACGACGGGCTGGATGGGTGAAAATCATTTTGCACCGCTTCCGACCGCCGTTTACGGCATCGTTCTGCTTGCCGCCGCAATCGCTTACTACATTCTGCAAAACGCGATCATCGCCGCCGAAGGCGCAGATTCACGGCTGAAAAAAGCCGTCGGCAGCGACCTCAAAGGCAAAATTTCGCCGGTCATCTACGTCGCCGCGATTATTTTAGCTTTTGTCAATCAATGGATTTCCGACGTGCTTTACGTTTTCGTCGCCCTGATCTGGCTGATTCCCGACCGGCGCATCGAAAAGAAGATAAACGATTGAGTTGAAATTTCGTGAAAACTTTCGATCCTGCTTAATTGCGAAAATAACGGAAAAGATAATAAATTTTGTTCTGCAATTGCCCCGGTTTTTACTTCTTATCGATTACCGGGCTTAAAAAGTCAGATTTTTCATTTTGGGAGAGCGGTTTTCCGGCTCGAGCTGCGAGTGTTTTAGGTTTGCGGCGTATCCTTTGCACTTTTTATTCGATCGTTTAGTTTCCAAATACAGCAAATTAGGTTCGAGACCTAATTTATTAGGTCTCGAACCTAATCGGATACGTTCCGAACCTAAAGAATTAGGTCTCGAACCTGATCGATTAGGTCTTGAGCCTAAAGAATTAGGTTCCGAACCTAATCGGATACGTTCCGAACCTAAAGAATCAGGTCTTGAACCTAATCGGATACGTTGTCCGACGTATCCGACGGGTGATTTAACCTGACAGCATCATTGTAAGCGGCAATGAAGGCGGTTTTTTAATTGTTTCCGCCTTCTTCGGGCGGTTTTTCCTTGCCTGATTTCGGAAAAAACTGCCTCAGTTCGGCAGTTTTTTCGGCAAATCCGTCCGCGTCCGAGCCTTTTTTGTATTGCGAATACGCATAATCATCGAGCGCGTCCTGATAATTGTCGTAGTCGTGCAGGATTTTCGTGCTCTTGAAGCGGTAAGCGATGCTCGAAAGGCGGTCGCCGCGTGTTTCGAGCCGTTCGCGTTCATTGTAATCTTCTTCAAAGGCTTGCCAATCGACATCGGGCGAACTCATCGCGGGTTTGCTCTGCCGAAACTGCCAAACCTTATTTATCAAAAGTTTGTTCTGCTCATTGACCGAGCCGTATCTGACGCGTCCGTTTTCATCCAAAACGGCAAGTTTGCCCTCAAGCAAAGCTTCCATCTGGTCGAGCAGATCGTCAAAACGTTCCCAGTCCGTTGCCGTCATTTTCGATACGATTATATTTTTCATCTCTAAATTTTTATACTCCTTATTTTTCTTAAAATTTTTTGAGAAACCGAATGTAGCCTCTCATATACTAACGCCCCAAAAACGAACAAAACTTATAATTTTTTTTCAAAAAAACTTAATTTTTTTTACATACAAGCAGATTCCGCACCAAAACTGCTCAATTTTGAGTTTGCTCGAATGCGTTCAGAGTTCAAACTTATGTTCTGTTCAAATTAAATCTAACAATCGCGGCTGTGCCGCCCGATGTGCGAAAGGCTTTGCCTTTCCGACAGATTCTTCCCCGATTTCTGAGGCTCCGCCTCCGGTTTGATTCGGAGGCGGAGCCTCAAATTGTTGGAAGGCGATTTACGGAAAGGCAAAGCCTTCCCTCACATCAACGGGCAAAGCCCTTTCAGAACTTTTATGTTAGATTTATTTTGAACAAAACTTCAGTTTGAAATTTTTAGCGAAATTCAAACGCGGAACGCCCTTTGAACTGCGGAACGGTCGCCGAAGTTTCGCAGGTCAGGATTTATCTTGAATCTTGCCGAACATATTCAAACGCGGAACGCCCTTTGAACGGCGGAACGCATTGCAAACCGACGATTCCAATAAAAAATCACCCCTCAAAACCTCAAATGCGACACGCTTTTAGGAATAGTCTTCAACGACATCCTCTGCTCGGTCGTTAAACTATCCAATTCGAGTTTCTGAACATTTAATTTTTGCAGAAAATCTAGATTCCTTATTTCGCTCTCATAAAGATTAAGAGAAAATTGATTGAGATTAGTCATCTTTTCGAGAAAACCGAAGTTGCTTACTTTGCTACCGCTGACATTGAGAGAAAGTTGATTGAGATTGGTCATCTTTTCGAGAAAACCAAAATCGCTTACTTCGCTAAAGCTGACAGAGAGAGAAAGTTGATTAAGATTGGTCAGTTTTTCGAGAAAACCGACATCGCTTACTTGGCTATTGCTGACATCGAGCGAAAGTTGGTTGAGATTAGTCAGCTTTTCAAGAAAACTGAAATCGCTTACTTGGCTACCAATGACATCGAGCGAAAGTTGGTTGAGATTGGTCAGCTTTTCAAGAAAACTGAAATCGCTTACTTTGCTATTGTTGACAGCTAGCGAAAGTTGGTTGAGATTAGTCAGTTTTTCAAGAAAACTGAAATCGCTTACTTGGCTACCAATGACATTGAGAGAAAGTTGAGTGAGATTGGTTAGTTTGGCAAGAAAATCGAGATTGTTTAACTGACTAATGCTGACATTGAGAGAAAGTTGATTGAGATTGGTCAGTTTTTCAAGAAAATCGAGATTGTTTAACTGACTATAACTGACAGAAAGAGAAAACTGACTGAGATTAGGTAGTTTTTCAAGAAAACTGAACTTGCTTAATTCGCTACCTATAAAATCAATAGAAAGTTGAGTGAGATTGGGTAGTTTTTCGAGAAAATCGAGATCGCTTAATTTGCCACCCATAAACCTGAGAGAAAGTTGGTTGAGATTAGTCAGCTTTTCGAGAAAACTGAACTTGCTTAATTCGCTACCCCTGACAGAGAGAGAAAGTTGGTTGAGATTAGTCAGCTTTTCAAGAAAACCAAAATCGCTTACTTGGCTACCAATGACATCGAGCGAAAGTTGGTTGAGATTAGTCAGCTTTTCGAGAAAACCGACATCGCTTACTTGGCTATTGTTGACATCGAGCGAAAGTTGATTGAGATTGGTCAGTTTTTCGAGAAAACCGAAATCGCTTACTTTGCTACTGCTGACATCGAGCGAAAGTTGATTGAGATTGGTCAGCTTTTCAAGAAAACCGAAATCGCTTACTTGGCTACTGGTGACATCGAGCGAAAGTTTTTTTAGTGAAGGACATTTTGTTAAAATATCGGCTAAACCGTCGAGCGAATTGGTAGATTCTGTTACCATGATCGAAAATTCTTCCAGATTATTGCATTTCAGCCATGGGAAGCGTTTGGGATTAAATTCTCCGTTTAATTCAAATGATTTCAGTTGAGATTGGTAATCATGTAATTCGGGCGGATAGTTGTTGTCGCGCAGGTATGTTTGTGCGTCGTAGCGTTGGTATTGTGAATTGGCTAACCAGCCGCCTGCCGTCAGCGAAATGATTACCAATACAGCTAACACTCTGCTGAACATTCGATGCCTTCTGCTGTTCTTTAGGAAATTCAGTTTTGCCGATTCTTCTTTTCCCCACGGAATCTGGCTTTGATAACGCTCGACAAGGCGCAAATCCTTGCCTTTTAAGAGATACTGCGAAGCCTTGTTTTTGCTCCACGCCGCAAATGCACCCGCAAATTTTTGCTTCGTTTCTTCCAGTTCGCCGATCAAACGTCCCGCCAAACGGTTTAGTGCCGGAATCAGGCGTTCGTGCGGCAGACGATAACGCTTTTCGTCGTCAATGCCGTTTGCTTCGGCAAATTCGAGCAGACGCATATCCCTGTTTGTCAGGCGTTCGAGATGGATTTTCAGACGGCGTTCGTTTGCGCCAAGTTCGGCAGGAATTTCGGCGATGATCTCGGCGGCGGTCTTGCCTTCGGCAATGCGCTGATTGGTTTCCGCATCGCGCAGGGCAAGCATCGCGTTCATGATCGCTTCGCGGTCTTCGTCGGGAAAATTGTCCAGACATCTGCCGATGTATTGCGTTAAAAGTCCTTCCGCGCCGCCCGCAAAATGATAATCTTCTTCGGTCACGGTCTTGCCGCCCTGACGCGCCGAGAGTTCCGAAAGAATCAGCAAACCGATGCCGATGTCAACCGATGAAACTTCGCCATCGACCGTTGCGGCTTCGAGCAGATTAACGATAATTTTGTTTTCGACCTGTAGATCGGCGGCGGCGATAAGCTGACTGATAACGTCTTTGGCTTGCTCGACCGTGAATTGATGTAAAGAGATAATAGGCAGGTCAAATTTTTCCTGTTCAGGATATATAATATCTATAAAATCAGCACAAAACTCACGGCGAAAGGCGATGATCCACGTGATCGAATGCGGCGGTTTTGCCTTTCGTGCTACTTTTTGCAGAAGTTTGAATATCTGTCCGCCCGCCTGACCGTGCAGCTGCTCGAACTGGTCAAGCACGATAATATGTTTGCCGTTTCCCAATCTGTCGGATGAAGGATTCACCAAATCTTCCAAAGATTCGAGCGGTTGATGTGAATTATCCGCATTACTCTTCGTTTTCTCCGCCCAATTTTCCTTGATCGCTCTCAGCAGAGCCTGTCCCGAATCGGTCGGAACGGCTTCCCAGTAATGAAACTCGATATTTTTGCCCTTGATAATATCCGTCAATCCCGCGCGTAAAAGCGAAGTCTTACCCGCACCCGACGCGCCCATCAAAACGATCATCCGCACCTGATCGTCTTCGACATAGCCGAGCAGTTTGCGGAGTTCTTCTTCGCGTCCGAGCTTGCGGAAAAGCTCGCCGTCCGCCTGTGTAAAGGCAAGCGGTCCTTTGATCGCCGAAGGTCGGTCGGTCGGCGGCGGCAGTTCGGGTGTGTAAACGAGTTTCCAGATGCGGTAAATGCCGTAGATCAAAAAAACTATTGCCGCAATGTAGAAAATAGCCGGAATATATAGATTTCCGCGAAAAGATTCGACAAATCCCTTTAATTCTTCGGGAAGCCATTTGATGATGTTGTAGCCGATGTAGAAAAAGATTGCCGCTAAACCGAAAGAGGCTTCTTCGCGGCGGCGGGCTTTGACGAATCGGATAAAGGCATTGACAATTTGTCGGAGTTGTTGGGAAAGTTCTTGCGAGTTCATTTCAATTTACCTTCGGGTCGTGAATGTCAATTTTCTACCGCAAAATTGAAAAAATCCAATATTCAAAAATCCGAAATTTAAGTTTCGGAGGCAAAACAAGCTGTTTATTTGTAATGAAAAAAGGTCAGTTGAATTCTAAATCCAACCAACCTTTAAATGCAAGCAAAAGTTAAATAACGATCTTACATATGAATCGTCAGATCGTGAACGCCTTCGGAGGCTTCCATGACGGATTCCGAAACGGTCGGGTGCGCGTGGATGGTTTGCGCGAGCGATTCCGCCGTGGCTTCGTGCGACATCGCGACGCAGGCTTCGGCAAGCAGTTCCGTCGCGTGCGGTCCGATGATGTGAACGCCGAGAACTTCGTCGTATTTTCTATCGGCGACGATCTTCACGAAACCGTCCGTTTCGCCCAAAATACGCGCTTTGCCCGATGCCGAGAAAGGGAATTTGCCGACCTTTACGTCGTAGCCTTCTTCCTTCGCTTTCGCTTCGGTCAAGCCGACGGACGCAACTTCGGGGTCGCAGTAAGTGCAGTTCGGGACGAGGCGTTGATTGATCGGTTCGACCTTTCTGCCCGCGATTCTTTCGACGACCAGACAGCCTTCCTTGCTTGCCAGATGCGCGAGCCAAGCCGTATCGATCACGTCGCCGATGGCGTAAACGTTCGGCTCGTCGGTTTCGCAATATTCATTTACTTTAATGGTGCCGCGCGGATTGACGACGACTTTCGTGTTTTCCAAGCCGAGTTTTTCGAGATAAGGCATTCGACCGATCGCGACGAGAAGCATTTCGGCTTCGAGCGAAACGTCTTTGCCTTTTGCGTCTTTGCCCGAAACTTTGACCGAAGTTTTCGTTTTTTCGAGCTTGTCCATTTTCACGCCTGTCAGACATTTGATCTTGCGTTTTTTGAACGAGCGTTCTAATTCTTTGGAAACTTCCGCGTCTTCCAAAGGCACGATTCTGTCCATCAATTCGACGACCGTCGTATCGCATCCGAAACGCGAATAAACGCTGGCGAATTCAACGCCGACCGCGCCCGAACCTAAAACGACCATCGATTTCGGAACGTGATTGAGTTCGAGAATCTGGTCGGAATTGACCACCTGTTTGCCGTCAACTTCAAAACCAGGAATCGGACGCACGACCGAACCTGTCGCAATGATGATATTTTTCGCTTCGACGGTTTCTTTTTTGCCGTCTTCATACGCGACCTCGACCTTACCCTTTCCGGCGATCTTGCCGAAACCGTTAAAGACCGTGACCTTGTTTTTCTTCATCAGATACGAAACGCCCGCCGAGTTTTTCGACACAACGCCCGCTTTGTATTCCTGAATCTTTTCAAAATCGAACGATAAACCTTCGACCTTTAAGCCGAAATTTTCAAAATGCTGGGCTTTTTCATAAAGATGAGCCGCGTTTAATAATGCTTTGGTCGGAATGCACCCGCGAAGCCCGCAAGTTCCGCCCAAACGCGCATCTTTCTCTTTTTCGATCAGTGCGACCTTTAAACCGACCTGCGCTCCGCGAACCGCCGCGACATAACCGCCCGGACCCGAACCGATAATCACTACATCAAATTGTTCTGCCAATGTTTTAACCTCGTGTATTAAAAGTTTATAAAATAACGAAACTATTATTATAGAAAGTTAATGCGTTTCCCGCCAGTTTGGTTAAGAAATTGCGAAAATGCACCGCAAAGGACAAAAAGAAAAACATCGGGAAAATCTTCCGATGTTTTTCTTTTTTATAATTGAAATGATTTATCTAAACCCCGAAAACGGACATATAATCCTTCATCAAAGCCTGCATTTTATCGACTGCGCCCTTATTCGTTGCCAATTTCATCGAACCCTTCATCACGCCGCTTTGCAGAGTGGTCGTGTTTTTCTTAAATCCTTCTTCGAGCTTCTTTTTCGCGGCTTCGCTTACCTGAAAACCGCGAGCCGTTTTTAATGTTTCCCATTTCGCTTTGAGCGCATCCTTTTTCGCGCTGAAAGCGGTTTGCGCGGCATCGACATCGCCCGCTTCGAGCTTCTGCGCCATTTCATTGGTGACGCTGTCCAACTCCGCGACAAACGCGTCAACATCGCCGTCCTTGCTGCATCCGAGCAATCCCAGGCAGAAAACCATTACCAAAAATACCGTCAATTTTTTCATTCAATTTGTCTCCTAATTTGTCTTTTTTGTAAAACTTAATGTTGGAAGAACGCCGCATCATAACTCTTTTTGCAGGGAAATTACAAAGTTTTTTTAATTAGCACTCATCTCATAGATAATTATTTAAGCGTTGAGAGTCCCGCGTTTACGCGGCTTTTCGCTGAGTATTTGCCGTCTGAAGACGGGACTCTCAACTCGCTTCAATCGTTTATGAGCTAGATTCCGGAAAAAAAGCGGCTGTAAACCTTCAGCCGCTTTCCGTGTTTTTTATTCGATAGGTGAAACTTTATCTTCTGACCGTGTTCGTGATGTCGTTGACCAAATCCTTGATCTTTTCTTCATCGGCAGGATTTTTCTTGATCGCGTCGTTCGCCGCTTTAACGAGCCGGTCGATATGTTCGGCGGGATAGGTATTCATTTTATTGAGCGTTTCCTTGCCGATCTGCCACGACCGCGCATATTTTATCTTTTCCCATTTCGAGCGCAGATTTTCCTTGCGGTCATCGAAAATCTTCCGCGCCGCGTCGAAATCGCCTTCGTCGAGTTTCTCGGAAACCTGATCGATGATCGAAGCATATTCCTTGATAAAATCATTGACCTGCGCATCTTTTTTACATCCCGCCAGGCTCAAACCGCAAATTAAAATCAGAACCAAAACCAATTTTTTCATTTTATTTTTCCCGAAACCGTCCTTAAGATTGAAAAAGAATCGTCAAGTAACATTTCGGCAGAAACGGGAAAAAAATTATGGAACATTCAAAAGAATTTTTGGAACTGACATCGGAAGCGCGGGCGCGTGTCAGGGAAATCACACTCGCGGAAACACAGGAAAGATTAAAAAACGGCGCAACGCTGATCGACGTTCGCGAAGACAGAGAATGGAACGCCGAACACGCCGACGTTGCCGAACACATCGGTCGCGGCGTGATCGAACGCGACATCGTCTGGAAATATCCCGACAAAGCGACCGAACTGATTCTTTATTGCGGCGGCGGTTATCGTTCCGCGTTAGCCGCCGACAATTTGCAAAAAATGGGCTACACGAACGTTTATTCGATGATCGGCGGCTTGGAAGGAAGCGGATTTGCCGACGCGCAAGGGTGAAAAGTAAAAGGGTGAAAGAGTATTTATTTCTCTTTCACCCTCTCACTTCTTTCACTTTAATGCGAATCAGTAGTTGAAAACGAGTAGAAAGAAAGCAACTGCCAGTTTTCCCCAACAGTGGAGCATTAAACC
>JAJQRF010000011.1 GCA_021228405.1 Pyrinomonadaceae bacterium | reverse complement strand
TTAGTTGATTTTCCATGGTAAGAAAATTCTACCAATCAGCCGGTTTGTCTGTCTTTTAACTACTGATTCACATTTAAAAGTCAAGAATCTGAAAGTCTCGTAATCGCATAATTCAAAATGCCCGACGTTCTCACATATTATCTAAACAAAATCGAAAAACTCCGCATTGATCGGTCGCACGGAAAACCTGCGCCGCACAAACCTGTTTTACTGCTCGCTCTGATTGATTTGTTTGAAGAAGGCGCAATTACAACAAATCGAATCGAGCCTTCGCCGCAAATTGTCGAATCGTTTTTAAAATATTGGCATCTTGTGAGTTTGGAAAAACCGCGAATCTTTTTGCCTTTCTTTCACTTAAAATCCGATAAATTCTGGCATCTTCATCCCAAAGCCGAAAATGAAAAATTACTTGCAATGACAAAGCAGCTGAATTCGATGACGCATCTGGCAAGCATTGTCGAATTTGCGAGTTTAGACGAAGATTTATTTTTGCTTCTTCATCGCGCCGATGCGCGGGGAACAATTCGTCAAAAAATTATCGAAGTCTATTTCAGCGAACAAACGGAATTGTTTCGCGCCGTCATTGCCGATAATCGTGAGATAAATAACATCGAATATCTTTTGCTCGAAAGTGCGGAAAAGGAAAACCCGGAAATTGCCAAAACCGTCGCTGATACACCGAAACGAAACATTGCTTTTCGCCGCGCAATTATCAGACTTTACAATTACACTTGCGCCGCTTGCCGTTTGCGAATCATTACGCTTGACGGAGAAACTGCCGTCGAAGCTGCGCATATTTTCCCTTTCGCGCAAAGCTACGACGACAGCATCGGCAACGGAATTTCGCTCTGTCCGCTTCATCATTGGGCATTCGATAAACATTTATTTTCGATTGATGACAATTACAAAATGATTGTTTCGAGCAATTTTGAAGAAAGCGGAAACGAAGCATTTTTGCTTCACAGTTTAGAAACAAGGGAAATTTATTTGCCGAGAGAAAAACCGTTTCGCCCATCGCGGACAATGCTTCGTTGGCATCGTGAAAATACCTTTAATTCATAAATTTATTTCAAAACTTAATTTTTAGGAACCATATGATTACTAAAATCCACTTTAAAAACTTTAAAGCATTGGAAGATTTTTCGGTAACTATTAAAGACTTTAATGTTTTAACAGGTCCCAATAATAGCGGAAAATCAACAATTCTCGATGGTGTTCGAGTTCTTCAAGGAGCATATAGATTTGCTTCAAGACTAAATCCGACCTTTCTTAGATTGCCTGACGAAACAGGCGTTTATGGTTATGAAATTCCAGATTCAAGTATTCCAATTATTTTGGAGAATATTCAAACCGATTTGAATACAGATTCTCCTTCGATAATTAAATATAGTTTTTCACAAGGACAGTCTTTGACACTATTTTTTCAGCAAGATTATCAAACCTATTTGTATTTTGATACGCCGAGAAAGCCACCAAGAACTTCTTCCTCTTTCAAAGCGGAATTTCCAGTCAATATTTCGGTTATTCCCACTTTGGGACCTTTTGAAATAAGCGAAGATTTAGTTGAAGCAGAATATATTCAGAGATGGTATGGAAGCAGGCGATCACCGCGATTGTTTAGGAGTTACTGGTATCATAATTTAGAAAAATTTGATGAATTCAAAAAAATAGTTGAAGAAACCTGGAAAGGAATGTCAATTTCTCCACCTCAAAGACGTGGTGGTTTGTCCAAACAATTAGTGATGTTTTGTGATGAAAAAAGATTTCCAAGAGAAGTTTGTTGGGCAGGATTCGGATTCCAAATTTGGCTCCAACTTTTAACTCATCTACTAAACGCAAAAAACGCAGATATTTTGGTAGTTGATGAACCAGAAATCTATTTACATCCTGATTTACAACACAAACTCTTGGAGTTACTTAAAAATATAGATTCAAAAATAATTTTGGCGACTCATTCAGTTGAAATAATCAATAGTGTAGAAACATCTGAAGTTTTGTTGGTAGATAAAACAAATAAGTCTGCGAAAAGGATAAGTGATTTAGATGAGTTACAGAGGGTTTCAAATTTAATGGGGTCTGGTCAAAACATTCAATTAACCAGACTTGCTAGAGGAAAAAGAATTTTATTCGTTGAGGGAAAAGACCTTAAATTACTTACAAAACTCGCAAAGATTATTAAAAATGATGAGGTTTTTTCAAGCGGAGAGATTACAGTAATACCATTAGAAGGTTTTACTCAGCATGAAAGAATAATTCATACAAATTGGGGATTCACACAAATACTCGGAGAAGAATTAAAAATAGCTGTTCTATTAGATCGTGATTATAGATGTATTGAAGAAGTCCAAATTGTAATGGACAAACTAACTAAAGAAGTTTCACTTGTACACATTCTTGACAAAAAAGAGATTGAAAATTACTTTCTGGTTCCTTCTGCTATACACAGAGCTATAGAAAATAAATTAAAAGAAAAAGTTAATTCAGGAGTTTTAGACAAGATACCTGATTTTGATACAGAAGAAATCCTTAAAACTTTGTCAGAAAATCTAAAAGCAACAACCTCTGCACAATTAATAAGTCATAAATTAAAAATGAGAAAAGGTAAAGATGAGTCAACAATCATTGCCGAAACATCCTCTAAATTTGAAAGCGATTGGAACGATTTGAATTATCGTTTGAGCGCAGTTTCAGGGAAAGCACTTTTTTCAACTTTGAATGATTATTTGCAATCAACTTTCAAAGTTTCTATTACATATCAGCAATTAGCGAGTTATATCAATGAAAAAGAATTGACGAGCGAAATTAAAACTTTTTTTTCAAAACTGGAAACTTTTAGAAAGGGAAACTGAAAGACGATTCGCCTTGCTATTGGACGTTCGCTGTTGTCGGGCGATATACCGAACAATGACGATTTTCCCGATGATATAAACGCGCCATTGATACACAGCAGATTTTTAGCGGCGGCGGAACGGATTATACGCCGTTGTTTCGCGCTTTGATTGTTCAGCGTCATAATCATTCGGTTTCTGATGAAGAGTTTTTACAATTACTCAAAGCGCACGTTGACCACGGGTTTGTTTTAATCAAAAACGATACAAGCGGTTTTAAGTCGGAAGACGATTATGTTGATTATCTCGTCGAACTGACACGTGCCGGACTCGAACAGCGGACGCAGGAAGCCGCGCCCGTGATCGAAACGACTCCGGCTTTCGGCGGTTTGCTCGATTTGCAGATCGGTCGGAAAGCGGATTCGGGCGAAGCGGTTTCGGTTGAATTTAATCGGCAGACGAATAATTATCTTGCCGTGACGGGCAAGCCGGGAAGCGGAAAGACGCAGTTTGTCAAAGATTTGCTCGCGCAAATTCGTCGGCAATCCGAAAATAAGGTCAATTTTATCTTTTTCGATTACGCGAAAGGCGATGTCGCGGACGATGCCGGTTTTGTCGAAGCAACACAGGCGGAAGTTGTTCGTTTGCCCGAAGAAAGTTTGCCCGTCAATCCGTTTTCGCGTGTGAACGTCAATTCGGAAACTGCCGTTCGGGTGGCGGCGCAGGAGTTTGCGGATTTGATCCGCGATGTCGAAAAACGGCTTGGAACGGTTCAGGCGCAACTGCTTTATGATGCGATTTTGCGAGGTTTTGAAACGCAGCGCGGCGAAAATCCGCCGTTTCCCGATTTCGAGATTATCAAACAGGAAGTCGAATGGGATTATCATTCAAACAATCGAAAGCTCGACACGCTGACGGAAATAATGCGGCAGTTAAACGATTTTCGGATTTTTGCGACGGCGCGGCAGGGAAATCTGTGGGCGAATCTGACCGATAAAACCGTGATTATCGATCTGCACGGTTTGACGGTTTTGCGTGAACTGACGGTTTGTCTGGTGTTGACCTCGATCTACCGCGAACTGATGGCGATGCCCGATTCAAACGTGACGGACGGCATAAGAGAAATGCGGACGATCATCGTGATTGACGAAGCGCATCATTTTTTGAAAGACAAAAAGCGCAACGCCATTTTGGAAAGATTGATTCGCGAGATCAGAAGCAAAGGCGCGTCGGTTTTCCTGATGTCGCAATCGCCCGACGATTACGATCAGCATAACTTCGATTTTACAGAGCTTTTGGAGTTTATCTTTCTGCTTCAATCAAACGCAGGAGCAACTAAATTTTTACAGAATGCTTTCGGTCTTTCGTCCGCCGAAGCAAAAAGTCTTTCAGCCGAAGTTTCGGGATTGCCGACAGCTGAAGCCGTCGGAAAATCTTACGATGAAGACAGAAAAGAAAAAGTAAGCCGCTTGCGCGTTCGCCAATTTTGGCGTGAAAAAGGAGCGAAGGAAAATTAATCAGCCTTCGCAACGACTGAGAAGGCTGAAAAAGATCGGGAATTTATGATTTTTCATAAACTCCCGATCTTTTCATTAACGGACAAATTTCTGCGATTTTACGGAAGCGCGGTGAAATCCAGATCGCGGATTTCTTCGTTGACGAACAGAACGCGGGTCGGCGGGGTAAATTGGAATTTGCGGTGACTGACCGAAATTACATAATTTTGTCCTGCCGAAACTTCGTCGAATTTATAATTTCCGAACGAATTCGTCATCGTCGTGCGAATGTTGCCGCTGTTGTCGGAGATCGAAACCTGGATGCGTCCGATGCCCTGACCGTCAGCCGCAACGACTCTTCCGCCGACCGTGACGGATGCCGCGGTTACTACAGGATTGACGAGAATCGCGCCGCTTCGTGCGGGAACCGTAAGCGTCACGTTTCCGGCGACGACGGTGTGCGCGGCAAGCGCGTTTTTACCCGCCGAAAGCGAACTGTTTCCTAAAGCATCGTTCAGGATCGTGCCGTCGGGATAATAAGCACCGACCGGAATCGTCACCGTGTTTGCCGCCGCGCCGTTGTTCATCACGACGAGAACTTTATCGTTGCCCTGTGCGCGGATGAACGCGAAGGTGTTGTTGTCCGTCGTGCTCGGCGTGATGTCGCCCATCAAAAGCGTCTGGAAAACGCCCGTCGACAGTGCCTGATGCGAACGGCGCAAATTGCCGAGCGTCGCGTAATAATTTATCAGGCTCGTATCCGCCGGACCGTAAACGTTTTGATTTCCCGCTTCGTCCGACCACGGATACGGCGCACGGTTATACGGATCGTCCTCGGGCAAACCCGCACCGCTGACACCGGTCGAAGGCGCGTTGATGCCCGCTTCGTCGCCGTAATAAACCATCGGTGCACCGATGTATGTAAATTGGAAAAGTGCGGCGAGCTTCAGGCGTTCCTTTGCCTGCGTCAATCCGCTGTCGCCGAGCACGGTCAACGTGTAAAGTGCGCGGTTCGTGTCGTGCGAATCGAGCAGATTAAGCATTGCACGTTGCGCGGGAAGCGGATAATCTTCACGGATTGCCATCATCGCGCGGTTAAACTGCGAAGGCGTTAAGCCGACAATTTTATTGCCGCCGTTGTTGTCGTTGTCTTCCCAATCGAATCCGCGTGCAAAACCTAAAACATTCTTGCGGAAACGGTAATTCATCACGCCGTCGAGCTGATCGCCCGCGAGATATTGGCTCGCGTCGGGGAAAATCTCGCCGATCAAAACGCCGTCGGGCTTGTAGGTTTTCGCAAATCCGCGGTATTCGTTCCACCAATCGTGCGGCAGGTCGGTCGCCACGTCGAAACGCCAGCCGCCTGCGCCGCGATCATACCAATACTGCGTGACGTTCGTCGTCGGCGTGCGGTAAAAGAAATCGCGCACCGCCGGAAGATTGTCGTTCAAAACGGGAAGCCCGCCGAAGCCGAACCAACCGTCGTAATCGACCTGCGGCGGGGTCAGATCGGGTCTGAACTGGCAGGGCGTGTTGTTATTGAAAAAGTTGAACCACGTGCGATACGGCGAAGCCAGACTTTCACACGCGCCGAGAACGGGCGAACGTCCGTAATAATCGAAATATTCGCTGTCCTGCGACATATGATTCCAAACCCCGTCCAGAATCAGACGCATTCCGCGTGCGTTCGCCGCGTTTTTCAACGAAGCAAAAGCCGCATCGCCGCCGAGTTCGGGCGCGATTCCGAGATAGTCGTCCGTGTCGTAACGATGATTCGAGCGCGCTTTGAAGATCGGGTTCAAATAGATCGTATCGAATCCTAAACCTTTAATGTAATCGAGCTTGTCCTGGATTCCTTTCAGGTCGCCGCCGTAAAATTGTGCGCCGTAAGCATTGTTATTGCCCGTCGCACGCGGATCGACCATCTGCGTGTTCCAGATCGTCTGAATGATATTACTGCTCGGCGCACCGCCGTAAAGCGACGGACATCCTGTCGTGTTTCCGCTGCGGCACCAATCGTTCGTGATGTCGCCATTACGGAAACGGTCGGGGAAAATCTGATAAACCGCCGTGCTGTGCATCCACGCGGGTGTCGTGAAATTTGAATCGTAAACCGTCAACTGAAATGCCGAAAATGGTTCCCCGCTCGTTGCCGTGCCGTCGCCGCCTTGCCCGAGATTGTCGTGATCGTCGGAATACGCGTCACTGTAAAACGCCTGCGCCGTGCCGTCAACTACGCGGAATTTGTAATAAATGATCGAAGGTGTCGCGGGAACCGGATAATTTATCTGATAAATTGCGTAAGTCGTCGCGCCTTCCGTGCGGTTTTCCAGAAACGTCAGCGGAAATTCCTGTGCCGTATCGGTCGTGCCGTTTTGCGGATTGTATTTGTAAACTTTCAGATAAACGTTGGAAACGTCTAAAAGATCGGTGCGGAATTTCAAATTGACCGTCGAACCCGTCGGAACCGCGCCGAATGGCGAACGGTAATATGGATCGAAGGTATCGTGTTTCAGACCGAGAAAATTAACCGTATCGGTGCTCGAACTCTGATCGAGCGAAAAAGGTTTCGTCGATGTGCCGTTGTTCGTATTGACGACGGCATAATAACGATTCCAGTTGCCCGGCGAATTCGTGCCGCCGTTGCCTTCGGGAAGCTGTCCGTAAATGTAACCGCCGCCCGAACTCAGATAAGCGACAAACAAAAACGACGCGGGACGACTGCCGCCAGTGATCGTCGACCACGGAATCGAAAATTCGCGCACGTTTCCCGCGCCCGAAGCGTAATTGCCAATGCCCGACGCGCCGAAGTTCCAGCCGTTTGCGCCGTTCGCCGTTTGATAATCGCGATAACCGTCTTTGAAATAAGCGCGGAAATCGGCGCGGAAAGGCAGAGTTCCGATCGCGGTTGAATCGTAATTCAAAGCGTTGAGCGTTCCGTCCGCGTTCGTTCCGCCGTTCGGCGGTGAAAGCGGATTGCGGTCGATCGCCAGAACCGCACCTTCCGCCAAATTCGCATTCGTCACTGCGACATACAAATTCGTGTTGTCCCAGGTCATATACCAGGTCTGCGTCGTGCTCGTGCCTTTTTGGTTTTGACCTTCCGTGTGAACGCCGTATTCGTTCGGCGAAATCGTGCCGTCTATCGTCGGCGTATTAAACTGAGCGTTTGTTTGGAACGTAAACAAAGTCAGTAAAAGAACAGCAAAAAAAGTAAACCTTGCTCTCATCATATTTTTCTTCCTCGGTTTTCGATTTTTATTAAATCTTTGTTTGGATTAACTACAAAGTTTAGAGGTTTTTGCGAAAGATTTCAAATAAAAAAGCGTCGAAACCGATCAGTTCAACGCTTTTTTATTAAAATAATTGGAAAAACCAATTTATTCAAAAGTCATTTTGCCTTTGAACAAGCAAGATTAGAATTATTTTGAAATCGTGCCGTCATCGGCGATCTTAGGTGCGGTTGTGGGAAAATCGGCTTGCGAAAGTGCGCGGATTTTGGAAATTGCTTCGCCCGAATTATCGAGAACGGGAATTCCGCGTCCTTCCTGTCTTCCGGCGTTGATCTTCCCGCCGATAAACTTGCCTTCGGCATCGAGTTTTATTTCAAAGATCGCCGTCAGACCCATTTCCATTTTCAGATTGAACATCCCATAAGTTGCAAAATTTCCCATCGAATAGGCGATCAGACGATCTTTGTAAAGTTCCATTCCGCGCAAAACGTGCGGTCCGTGTCCGAGCACCAAATCCGCGCCCGCATCGATCACCGTGCGTGCAAAAAGCGGCAGATTTCCGCGTGATTCGCCTGCAAATAATTCGGTGCGTTGCGGAACGCGTTGCGCTGTTGCGCCTTCCGCGCCGCCGTGAAACGAAACTACCACGATGTCGGCTTTTTTCGTGGCTTCCGTCACGAGCTGACGCGCAAAATTCAGATCGTTGACGTTCGGCACGATATTGTTATGTGCAAATCCGATAAAGGCGATCTTTTTGCCTTTCGCTTCGACGATCGTCATTGCAAACTGTTCCTTGTCGCTTCCGGCGTGTTTGATGCCGAGTTCGTCGAGCGTTTGGCGGGTGCTTTCTCTTCCGAAATCGCCGAAATCGCCGGCGTGATTGTTTGCCAAACTCAATACATCGAAACCCGCGTCCTTTAAATATTGTCCGTATCTGGTCGGCACGCGAAACGCGAAACAACGCGTCGATTTCGGCGGACATTTCGCGGAAGTTCCGCCTTCGAGCATCGGACCTTCGAGGTTTCCGAAGGTAACATCGCCCGCCGAAAGCAGTGATTTAACGTCTTTCAGCATATCGCGCCCGTCATTCGGCGGCAGAAATGTTTCGTTGATCGAAGTCGAACCGAGCATAATATCGCCGACCGCAACGATCCTGATCGGTTCTTTATTAGCGGATTTTGAAAACGGAGCGGGGGTCGGCTGCGGTTCGGTGAAATCGTTTATCGTTTCACTGCTGACTCTGTTCGGCTGGCAAGCGATCAGCGCGAAAATTCCGAATAAAACGGTTAGAAATACGGGTAAATTAAATTTTTTTGACATAGGCTAAAATCAGAACGACGTTTATCTGATTAATAAAATGCTTTTTGATTTGTCCGCAAAATCGGCAACTCGACAAAATAAACAGTGAAACGATTTCTAGGCGCGTTTCACTAAGTGGAACGACCGATCGGCTTCGGTTAAAAATAAGGGAAATCATCGGCAAATCATTGCCGTTTTCCGAATCAATTCCGAAGCTCGATATTATTTGATCGAAATTTCGTTCAAGTTTTCCAGTGTCGTATTCGGCGGTTCTTCACGATTAAGAATATCAAATAAAAACTTTCCGTTTCTGAGCAAATAATTGCCGATGATCCCGTAAAGAGCGATTATTACGATAGATTGCAGAAAGATAATGACCGATTTCTTGAAGAGTTCGGGATTTTGCAAAGCTAACAGAAAAGAACTCAGAAACGTTAATATGTTCGTAACCGCCGAGTAAATACAATATAATCCGATGATTTTTACAGTCAGCCAGACGATTTCACTTTTTTTCATATTTTTTTTGAAGAATTATATAAAAAAGGCGGAACATTTCAAAGAAATTTCCGCCTTTTCGGTTTGAGAATTTGAAAAACTATGCGCTTGCCGGGGCGAGTTTTTCGGAAACTGCGGGTTCGCTTGCCGCTGAAACTTCGTCCGAATCTTCGAGCAGGGAATCGTTGACGAGTTTTTCCTGTTCGAGATTATGGATCGTGTAGCTTCCCGTTGCGGGCGAAGCCGACGCGACGCGTCCGACATAGCGCAACGATTTTTCGCCTTTGATCTCTTCCAGGCGATCTTTGACAAACGTCCAGCCGCCCATATTCTGCGGTTCTTCCTGCGTCCAGAAAATCTGTGCCGCGTTCGGATATGAAGCGAAAACTTCCTGCAAACGCGTTTTCGGGAACGGGTAGAACTGTTCGAGGCGAACGATTGCCACGCGGTCATCGTCAGCATCTTTGCGTCCGGCATCGAGATCGTAGAAAACTTTGCCCGAACAAACGACGATGCGTTTGACCTTTGAACGGTCTTTGACTTTCGTATCGTCCAACACGGGATTGAAACCGCCGTTCGTCAATTCTTCAATCGTCGAACTCGCGGCGGGAAGTCTTAACAAACTCTTCGGTGTCATCACGATCAGCGGACGCACGATTTCCTGTTTGACCTGTCGGCGAAGCAAGTGGAAATACTGCGCCGGAGTCGAAGGATAGCAAACCTGCAAATTGTTTTCCGCGCAAAGCTGTAAATATCTTTCCAGACGTGCGCTCGAATGTTCCGGTCCCTGTCCTTCGTAACCGTGCGGCAGAAGCAAGACAAGACGGCATTTCTGTTGCCACTTGTCTTCCGACGACGAGATATATTGATCGATGATGACCTGCGCGCCGTTCGAGAAATCGCCGAACTGCGCTTCCCACATCACCAGATCGTTCGGCGCGGAAACAGAATAACCGTATTCAAAGCCGAGAACGCCCTGCTCGGAAAGCGAACTGTCGTAAACGTAAAAACGCGCTTTCGGAGTTTGTTCGTTGCGGAGTTCGGTGAGCGGCGACCAGCGTTCGCCCGTGATCGTGTCATACATCGAAGCGTGACGCTGTGAAAATGTTCCGCGTCCCGAATCCTGACCGCTCAATCTTACGGCAGTTCCGTCCAGAACGAGCGAGCCGATCGAAATCGCTTCCGCAAATCCCCAATCCATCGGAACTTCGCCCGTTCCCATCTTCGCGCGGCGGGCAAGCTGTCCGACCATTTTCGGGTTGACGTTGAACGTTTCCGGCACGAGCGAAATTTTATCCGAAACGGCTTTTAAGGTTTCGCTTGAGATCGGTGTCGGGAAAACGGTCGAACCGTCTTCATCTGAAATGTGCGGCGACAAAGCCGCTTTTTTCGGTTTTTCGGCGGCGATCTGTTTGGCACGCGCCAGAATTCCTTCATATTTTTCGACGACTTCGTTCGTCATTGATTTCAGATCGTCTTCGCTAATAACGCCTTCACGCATCAATTGTTGCGCGTAAAGATGACGAACGCCCGGATGCGCTTTTACTTTCGCATACATCAACGGTTGCGTGTAACTCGGTTCGTCGCCTTCGTTGTGCCCCAAACGGCGGAAACCGACGAGATCGAGCGTCACGTCCTTGTGATAAACCTGTCGATAGTTGAGCGCGATCTGAATCACGCGGTAAGCCGCCTCGGGATCGTCGCCGTTGATGTGAAAGATCGGCATTTGCGTGATCTGCGCCGCGTCCGTCGAATAAATGGATGAACGGCTCATTTCCGGCGAAGTCGTGAAACCGATCTGATTGTTGACGACGATATGAATCGTGCCGCCCGTTCGATAGCCTTGCAGATTTGCCAACTGCAAGGTTTCCATAACGGTTCCCTGTCCCGCAAAAGCCGCATCGCCGTGAAGCAGAACGGGCATAATTTTATTGATCGCTTCCTCGCGTTCTTCGCCGAAAGCGTTGCGCAGTTCGTCCTGTTTCGCGCGCGCCATTCCTTCGACGACCGGATTCACGAATTCCAGGTGCGACGGGTTACACGAAAGCTGAATCGTGATCTCGCCGCCGTGTTTCGTCTGGCGTTTGCCGATTGCGCCCTGGTGATATTTTACGTCGCCTTCATCGGCAGGGAAGGACGGGTGCGAAGTTCCTTCAAAGATGGTGAAAATGCGCTCTGCCATCGTGTAATCGACAATGTTTGAAAGCACGTTCAAACGTCCGCGATGCGCCATTCCCATCAGAATTTCCCGCACGCCTTTTGCCGATGCGCCCTCGACCAATTGATCGAGCATCGGGATCATCGTTTCACAGCCTTCGAGCGAAAAGCGTTTTTGTCCGAGATATTTTTTATGCAGAAATTGCTCGAATTGTTCGGCTTCGATCAGTTTTTGCAGAAGCTCTTTTTTCGTTTCTGCGGCAAGCGGTTTCGTATCGACAAATTGTTCGCGAACTTGCAGACGAATCCAGTCTTTTTCTTCCTTGCTCTGAATGTGCCGATATTCAATGCCGACCTTTCCGGCATAAGCACGGCGCAATATTTCCAGAATTCGACGCAAAGTCGCCGTTTTTTCTCCGTGCAATCCGCCTGTGATAAATTCGCGGTCTAAATCCCAGATCGTCAAACCGAAGTTTTCGAGATCGAGTTCGGCGGCGTGATGCGAAGTCATATTGAGCGGATCGATGTCGGCGAGCAGATGTCCGCGAATCCGATACGCGTTAATCAACTGCAAAACGTTTGCTTGTTTTTCGATCTGGTCGCTCATTCTGTCAGCACCGAAAAGCGACGGGTTAAAGTCCTGCGCCCAGCGAAGCGGCGGAAAATTGATTTCCAAATCCTTGAAAACTTCGTCGTAAAATCCGTGTTGACCGATGATGAATTCGTGAATTTTCGCCAAAAACAAACCGCTTTCCGCGCCTTGAATAACGCGGTGATCGTAAGTCGAAGTCAGAGTGATCGTGCGGCTGATGCCGATCTGCGAAAGCGCGGCGGGCATCATCGCCTGATATTCGGCGGGAAATTCGATTGCGCCCGTTGCGATGATCGCGCTTTGTCCGCTCATCAGGCGCGGATTCGACGAAACCGTTCCGATCGTTCCGGGATTCGTTAAAGAAATCGTCGTGCCTTGAAAATCGGCGATTTCGAGCTTTCCGTCACGCGCTTTTTTGACCTGCGCGTTGTAAGCGTTGAAAAACTCCGAAAAATTCATCTTGTCGGCATTTTTGATATTCGGCACGAGCAGATTGCGCGAACCGTCTTTCTTTTCCAGATCGATGGCGATGCCGAGATTTACGCTGTCGTGTTCGAGCCGCGAAGGTTTACCGTCAACGAAACCGTAACCGACATTCATCTGCGGATAAGCCTTAACTGCTTTGATGATCGCCCACGCGATCAGATGCGTGAACGAAACTTTGCCGCGTCCCGAAGATTTCAGATGTTCGTTGATGATCGTGCGGTTTTCGACCAAAACCTTGACGGGCATATTTCTTACGGAAGTCGCCGTCGGAACGGTCAAACTCTGCTCCATATTTTCGACGATCTTCTTCGACGCGCCCGTGATCGGTTTGATTTCCGTATCTTCGCCGATCGCGACGGTCGGCTGCGGTTTCGGCGTTTCGATTGCTGCTGGTTGCGCTGTCGTCGGCTTTGTTGCCGCGCCGTTCGTCGCTTCCGCTGTCGGCTGACTTTGAACTTTGGACTCAGAACTCTGGACGGCTTGCCCGCCGTTCAGCAGATCGCCGAAAAACGTGCGCCACGATTCGTCAACCGAGTTCGGATCGGCTTGGAAACGGCTCAATAAACCTTCAACATAGCTGGCGTTTGCGCCAAAATTTTCTGTGATATATTCGGATAAATTCGTTACTTTTTCGCTCACAATTATTAACCTCAGTTTTACACTTTGAGTGCAAACGATAATTTTATCGCAAATGAAGCTAAATTAGTAAATGTCTGCGTGGAAATGTCTGAAATTTAAAATAAAAAAAGGTCAAGCCGAGTTCCTGACCTTTTTTTCCGCGTGAGTAAAGTGAAGCAGTTGTCCAAAGTAAAACAGGTTTGATTCAAAGAATCTAAGTGTAACAAGCGAGAATGTAGTCAGCATTTACATTCACATCCGCCGAGCGTTGCGGACGCTGTATATATTCGCAATGGGTGTGCCAGAAATGGCGAAAACTTTTAAGTTTTTGATAATGAACAACTTGAGAAAAATCGTGTATTTTGTGTGAAAAAAGGAGTTTTTCTTTTTGACCGAATTTGTGTTTTTTCATCAATCAGATTGCGAGAAATTCTGTCTGAGCGGATTTTTGATCTTGAGATTTATTTCGACGGGAATGACGCGTTTGAACGAAAAACCGAATTTTTTGAATTTTCCGAACACGAAAACTCTGCCCGTCACGAGCCATTCGTCTTTTGAATCTCTGATCTCTTTGTATGCGCCGCGCAGAGTTTGCGGAGTTGATAAAAAGATACGCGCAGGTTTCGGCAAAACGAGCGGTTCATTTTTTTTGAAGGAAAAGGAATTTTTATATTCTTCGACTTCGACTGCCAAGCCGTTGACGCGGAAATCTTTAAACATCAGAAAATCGATTGTGCCGTTTTGTTCGACGGATTCGAGTTCGGCGAAAAGTTCGAAAGTGATTCCGCTCAACGAAACATCCGCCAAAACAGGCTCACCGATTTTGACAAAAGCTTCGGATTTATCGGTTTTTACAGATTTTTCAACCGAATTTTTGACGGCGATCCCGGCTTTAAAAACTTTGTAGCCGCGAATTTTACCGGGTAAATCTTGAGCGATAACGGAAAATGTCAAAAATAAAACGATGAACGCACACAAACAGAATCTTTCGAGCGAAAAAAAATCCGTAAAAGTTTGTCCAAATCGTTGTTTCATATTATCCCGGGCAGAAAAATCTCGAAAGCCGTTCCGGTTTTTTCGACGCTTTCGACGCTGATCTTGCCGTTTGCATTCTCGACTAAATTTTTGACGGCATCGAGTCCGATTCCGCGACCGGAAATTTCCGAAATCGTTTCAGCCGTTGAAAAATCCGGTTGAAAAATGAAGTTTTTCAACTCTTCTGCGGACAAATCGACATTTTCCGCGATCATATTTTTTTCAATTGCCTTTGCCCGAATTTGCGACAAATCCAAGCCTTTCCCGTTGTCCGAAACGCGCAAAATCAACTTATTTTCGATTGTTTTTATCGAAATTTCAACTTTCCCGTTTTTATCGATGCCGTGATCGACGGCGTTGCGGACGAGATGCAAAAGGATTTCAAAAATTAATTTTAAGGTTTTCGGCGACCTTGTTCGAGCGTCGAGATGTATCTGAAAATCAATGCGTTTGACGAGTTTTGCGGCAAGCTCGTTTCCGTGAGCGACGATCCGGGCGATCAGCTTTTCGAGTCGGTCAAAATGATCTTCGGGCGTTTGAAAAACGATTTCGGCAGGCGAACTGTCAATCGTTTCGTTAATATTTTCGGTCGTGGCAAAAATGATCTGAAAGCCGATCTTGCTTTCGGCAGAAAATTTCGGACACGGAAGCGAGGCGACGATCTCGCCCTTCTTTTCCAAATTATGGCGAAATCCCTTAAATCCTTCGAGAAATTCGGGCGGCTCGAAACCTATTTCAAAAACAAACAAAGAATTGCCGTGTTCGAGCAAAGAGTTCAGTTTCGATCTTTCGCTTTCGGAAAGCTGGGCGGTAAATTGGTGCGGGATTTTTTCAAAAAGTTTTGCATTTTCGGGAGTTGCCTTCGGCTGAGAGCCGTTTAATTTTTGGTTGAATGAATCGGGAATCTGAAAGGCTTCGTTTTCGAGCGATTTTTTCAGAAATGCGAAACCGTCGGGCAAGATCGTTTGAAAATGTTCGGAAGCCGCCGCGTCTTCGAGCTTATGGGCAAGTTCGGCGACTTTGTTCATTCCGAAAACCTGCGCCGTTCCTTTGATCGAATGAAGCTTGCGGAATATTTCCTGTAGAAATTCGGGAGAAGGATTTTCTGTTTGAATTTTAACGGCGAGAGTTTCGATTTCGGCAACGGTTTGGCGGATAAAATCTGTTTGCAGTTCGTTCATTTTTCCCTTGACGGAAAATTTTTAAAGCGAAGAAGCGTGTGATTTTCCGTTGCCGTCAGGCTTTTTTGCGGCTTTTTCAAGATCGTGTTTGATTGCATCGAGAATGCCGTTGATAAATTGGGTTGCTTCAAAGGTTGAAAAACGCCGGGCGATTTCGAGGGCTTCGTTGATGACGACCGTGTGCGGCGTGTCTTCAAAGAGAAACTCGAAAACCGCCAGACGAAGCACGTTTCGGTCAACAATCGCCATTCGCTCAATGCGCCAATGTTCGGCGCGGGTGCGAATTTTGTCGTCGATTGCCGTAATCTCGCGAAGCGTTCCGATCACGAGATTGTTTGAAAACTCCTGTGTCTTTTCGTCGAGTGCTTCTTCGCCGAGTTCATTCCAATAATTGGCTGTCAAAACGCGCGTTTGCGTTTTGGCAACATCTGCTGCAAATAACATCTGCAAAGCGCATTCACGCGCTTTACGCCGTGTTCCCATAAAACTTTTTACTGCTTATCAAACGACGTGCGGGAAAACTTTTTCCTTAGCTTTCGGTTCGTTTTTTCCGCCGCCCATTTCCTTATATAAATTTACAATTTCGACCGCCGACATTGCGGCTTCAAAACCTTTGTTGCCGGCTTTTACGCCGGTGCGGTTGATCGCTTGTTCGAGCGTATCGGTCGTGACCACGCCGAAAAGAATCGGAACACCCGTCTGCATCGAAGCACCTGCCAAACCTTTGGCGGCTTCGCCCGCAACGTAGTCGAAATGCGGCGTTTCACCGCGAATGACCGTTCCGATGCCGATAATCGCATCGAATTTTCCGCTTTGCGCGGCTTTCAACGCCGTCAGCGGAAGCTCGAACGAACCCGGAACTTTGAAAATCTCGACCGAATCTTCCTTTGCACCGAGCCTTTCGAGCGCGTCGAGCGCACCTTCGACCAATTTCGATGTCAGAAAATCGTTCCAGCGCGAAACCACAATCGCAAATCTGAAACCTTCTGCCGTTAATCTTCCCTGATGAATTCTTGGCTGCAAGACTTTTTCTCTCCGAACAAGCAAAATCGCTGTTTTTAAGTATAGAAAACGTCAAACTCGATGACAAGCAGAAAAATCGTTTTACAAAAATGCGCCGTTTCGCCGATAATGTCTTTTGTCGAAAGTTTGCAGTAAATTAAATCGAAAATGTCGCAACCAATCATCGAAACCGAGGAAACTTTGATTATCGAAACGCCTGAACGCGTGCCGCTCGCTTTTGCACTGGCTTCGATCGGAAATCGTTTTCTGGCGGTCGCCATCGATCATTTCATTCAATATCTTTCGATCTTTATGATCGTCTGGGGATTTTTGAGCCTGACGGGAATCAAATTAAATTCTTTCGATGAGCCTGATAACCTGCTGACCGAGATGCCGAAATGGACGCTGGCAATTATGGTGATCGTTATATTTCTGATATTTTCGGGATATTTTATGCTTTTTGAATGGCTTTGGAACGGGCAAACGCCGGGAAAAAGATTGTTGAAGCTGCGCGTGATTCGTGAAGACGGTCGCCCGATCACGATCTGGGAAGCGATCGCGCGAAATCTTTTGCGGATTTTCGACGCGCTTCCCGGCATCGGTTTTCCGATCTATTCGGTCGGGTTGATCTCGATCTTTTTGAACAGCCGTGACCAGCGCATCGGCGATATGTTTGCGGGCACGGTCGTGATTCGTGAACGTCTGGACGAAGCACCGACGTTTGCCGAAACCTTTTCAAATCCGATCAGCGACGCGGCGTTTCGGCGCGTTCAGAAACGGACGGATTTTCAGACGAACGTCGCGCTTTTGAGCGAAAGCGAGATCGAAGTCGTCGAATCGTTTCTGCGCCGCCGCTGGGATTTGACCGAACGCCAGCGGCTCTGGATGGCGTGGCGCATCGCGCTTCCCTTAATGCACAAACTCAAACCGAATTACGATCTGCAAACCTTTACTTACGAAGGTTTTTTAGAAGAGATTCTGCATCGTTTTCACGCGAAACAGCGGTTTTTGAATTAATGTTTTTGCGAAGCCCTTAAGGATTATGTTAATTTTCTTCATTAATTTCGGAAGCTTGAGTTCATCAAAATAAAGTGAAAAAGAATATTTTAGTAACGGGCGGAGCCGGGTTTATCGGCTCCCATCTGGTTGGAAAACTGCTTGACGAAGGCGTTTGGAACGTTTCCGTCGTAGATAATTTCAACGAATTTTACGCGCCCGCGATCAAACGTCATAACATTTCGGGTTTCACCGACCACGAAAACTTTCGGCTATACGAAACGGACATAACCTGCGCCGGAACGCTCGAAAAAATCTTTGCCGCAAACAAATTCGATGCGGTCGTTCATCTCGCGGCTTGGGCGGGCGTGCGCCCTTCGCTTCTGAATCCGAAACTTTACACGCAGGTCAACGTTTGCGGAACGTTGAATCTGCTCGAAGCGGCGAAGGATTTCGGCGTGAAGCAATTCGTTTTCGGCTCGTCGTCGAGTGTTTACGGCATCAATTCAAAGATTCCTTTTTCCGAAACCGACAATATTTCGCAGACGATCTCGCCCTATGCCGCGACCAAAGCGGCGGGCGAACTTTTGTGTCACACTTTTTCGCATCTTTACGACATCCGCACCATTTGTCTGCGCTTTTTCACGGTTTACGGCGCACGTCAGCGTCCCGATCTGGCGATTCACAAATTTTCGAGATTGATCTGGGAAAATAAACCGATCCCGATGTTCGGCGACGGCAAGACGCGCCGCGATTACACTTTTATCGATGATATTATCCAGGGCGTGCGCGCCGCGGTCGATTATGACCGGACGAATTACGAGATTTTCAATCTCGGCGAATCCGAAACGGTCGAATTAAAAACTTTGATCGCGCTTTTAGAGGAAAATCTCGGTAAAAAAGCCGTCATCGAACGCAAACCGATGCAGCCCGGCGATGTTCCCGTCACGTTTGCCGACATTTCAAAGGCGAAAGAACTCTTAAACTACAATCCGACGAAAAAGATCGAAGAAGGAATTCCGAAATTTGTCGAATGGTTCAAAAACGAAGCCCTAAATTGTAAATAATCAACCTTATGTTAAGAGTTCAAACTTTAGTTTGGCAATACAAGATTAATCTTGAACTCTAAACGCCTTCAAAATATCTTCTCAAGACGGTTTTTGCTCAAAGTAATATGCCTTGAATATTCCGAATTGTATGAAAATAAGTTAATCTTGTATGTATTTTCCGCAAAATTATATATGTTTTCTGCAAAGATAAATGTAAATTCCAACAAAATAAATGTAAATTACATAAAAATAAATCTGATTCAGACAAAAACAGATATAATTACAATAAAAATAAATGCAATTAACATAATAATAGATGTAATTTAGACAAAAACATATATGAATTAGACATAAATAAATGTAATTCCATTCATAATAAATGCAATTTATTCAAAAAATATCGAAAATACAACTAGTATTTACATAGAATGTTTTGAATAATACTTTGGATTTAAGAAACAATATTAAATTCTAAATTCGTCATTCTAAATTATCTTGGAATAAACCGAATCATTTTTCAATCACGTATTAATTTAGAATTTATAATGCAAAATTTAGAATTTTACTTCATTTGATTTAATCTAGTTTATCTGAGGAAGGTGAAAAGTATGTTGGTTTTCAATATCAGAAGAGTTTTTACCGTTCGCAATATCCAAAAAGCGTTGATCTTTATGGAAAATAACGGGTTTACGCGGTCGTCAGCGGTCAATATTTATAATTTCTATGTGACGAATATCAAGGTTAAAAATCTCGAAAAGCTGTGCCGTGCGCTGAACTGCACACCGAATGATTTTTTTGAATGGCGCGAAAAGGAAGGTGAAGAGGCTTTGCCCGAAACGCACGCTTTGAACGCTCTGCGCCGCGAAAAAACGACCGAAATAAACAAGCTGATGAAGGATATTCCGCTCGAAAAGCTCGGCGATGTCGAAGAATTTTTGAAGGAATTGAAACACAAGGAATAATTAAACGTTCACGGTTCCTTCTTTATAATTCCTTTATTTAGCGAAAATCCGCCTCAAGGCGGAACTCTGAACGCTGTTTATTAATTCAGGGTCACTTGTAAAAATTCGCAGTCAATTTTCTTACCCATAATTCATATCGAACTGTATCCGGCAAATCATCCTGCAAAAAATCTTGGTTTCTTACGTCAACGAAATATTAAAAATATATTTATACCGTTTTTTGAACTCCCTGCTAAAAACTTTTACCGCTCTGGAAAGCGCGGACGGTTATGGTCGGAGAGGGAAAAACAATAATTTTCAAGGAATAAGAACAAGGAGTAAACGAATGTCAAACAATCATCAAAGATTTCCATACAATCCGTATAATTATGTCAGCAGCAGCCGGCAAGCCGAGTTAAGAACGAGGGCGGAATGGCTGGTGGTTGACCGTATGAACCTGCTCGGCACGATAAAAATGTCCGAGTTCGGCGATATTTTATACCGCATCAGCGACAACACCCATTACGGCACAAATACCGACGAAAAAGCCTTCAGTTGGTGCGCGATCGTCGAATTTTTGTATCGAACAAAGATCACTGTTTCAAACGACGGTTTGGTCGAAGCAAACATCGACCGTTGGGGAACGGGAAGGTCTTGGGGACATATTTTAATCAGCTTTACGGACACGCGGCACGGCACGGCGGGCGGTCCGAACAGTTACACGGACGGCACGTTGGCGGATGCCGAACGCGAGATCGACGCGTATGAACGTCAGCTTGCAGGTGTCGGGTTGCCCTTCGGCATCCGCAACGACGGCGACGCGACGGCTTCGCTGAATACCGTCAGAACAATGTTCGCCTTCAGAAACGGAGGCTTTGCAGGATTTGCCAGAGAATGGAATCGAGTGTTTTTGGGAAGATAAAATAAGGTTAGTTGAGAAAAAAATAATTGTCCGCGAATAAATGCGAAAGGACACGAAAAAAAGAAAGATTAATTGTTTCTTTTTCGCGCTTTTTCGCGGGCAGCATTTTTTTTACATTGGAAAGATCGGAGCGCAGTTCGATTTCACCTCAAACCGCCGTTAATACAAACCTTTTTCGCCTTTCGGTCTTGTGTTCCAGCGTTTGTGAATCCAAAGCCATTGTTCGGGATATTTGCGGACGTATTTTTCGACGACGTTGGTGATCTTTTGTGTCAGGTCGCGGATATTTTCTTCGGAATTGTCGCCTTCGGCATAATTTACGGGCGGTTCGAGATAGACGACGTATTTCTGTTTCGTTTCTTCCCAGACGGCGAAGGCGGGCATCACGATGGCGTTGGTTTTTAAGGCGAGCCGCGCAATGCTCGTCGTGGTCGAAGCGGGAACGCCGAAGAAATCGACGAAAACGCCTTCGCGTTCCTGCACGTTCAGATCGGCGAGAATGCCGAGTAATTTGCCGTTTTCCAAAAGCCTGAACATCGTCCGCGCCGAACGCGTTTTGTCGAGCGTGACCGAACCGAAACGCGTCCGCATTTTATCGACGTAATTTTCGACGAGCGGATTGTCGATGCGGCGGACGAGAATATTCATATCGAAGCCGAACGCGGGCGGAAGCAGGTTGAAAACTTCCCAACTGCCGAAATGTCCCGTAAAAAACAAAATGCCTTTGCCCGTTTCGTGCGCCGCGTCGAAATGCTCGCGCCCGACGATCTCGACCAGTCCGCGCACATCTTCGTGCTTGAATTTTCTGAAATGAGAAACGAAACCGAGATGTCTGCCCAGCGATTCAAATGTGCCGAAAACGATTCGTTCTTTTTCTTCTTCGGACAATTCGGGAAGCGCGATCTCTAAATTTTTCCGCGCCGTTTTTTGCAGTTTCGGAAAACGTTTCGCAAAAAATCTGCCGACCGATTTACCGAACCTCATCGAAGTTTCGAGCGGCAGTGCACCGATCGCACCGAGCAACGAACGCACCGCGAAAAGCTCGGATTTACTCTGTAATTTACTGCGTTTCTTGGGCATTTGAAAAAGGACGGCGCGATGAAATTATAGCGAGTTAAAATAACAAATCCAAAATCCGAAATCTAAAATCCAAAATCGGGTTAACTCCATTTAAAGACTGATTTCGTGATTGGCAAAAGTTTATGTTTGGCGACCGTTTGACTGAAAAAATTTTCGTGTTCGCCTTCGGTTTGCGACATTTGCATCATTTCTTCGTAGCAATCTTTCATCCCGAGTTCCTTTGCAAATTCCGCCGCCGTGACATATTCCTGCACGTTTTGACTTTCCAATCTGCCCGCAAAATACATCGGGAAAAACCAGCCCGAAACGTAACACGTCAAACCCAGAGTTCTACCGATCGTCCAAAAAACGGCTTCACGCAATTTGCGCGGTTGGGCGTTCAATTCGGAAAGCCATTTCCGCACATTTTCGCGGTGTTCCCATTCTTCCGCTTCGATCTTTTTAATGCCTTCCTTTTCCTTTTCGTTCCTGACCGATTTCCAATGTCCGCGATAAGCATACGCCGCCGCAAGTTCGCCCGCGTGTGCGTTTTGCAATATTCTGATCAGATTTTTACGGGCATCACTCATTTTCAAAATTTATCTTGTCGTAAACTTCGCTCAATTTAATCAAACATTCGATCGAGGAAAATTCGATTTCCGAATCGATGCCGACGGCTTCCGACAAAAGCCAGAATCCATCGCCGTGACGAACATATTTTTCGATTCGCGCTTCATCCTGCGAAACTAAAACGTATTCCTGCAAACTCTCGATGCTTCGATAATGCTGAAATTTCTTTCCGCGATCATAGCTTTCGGTCGAATCGGAAAGAACTTCGATGAGCAAAACGGGATTAAGAAGCGTATCGAAAACATTATCCTGAAACTTCGGTTCGCCGCAAACGACGACCAAATCGGGATATGTGTAAAGATTGGTTTTCGGAACGAAAACGCGCATATCAGCCGGATATGCTTCGCATTTTCTATCTTTTAATTTTTGCCGAAGTTCGCCGCCAATGTTCCACGCAATTACATTATGATTTCGCTTTGCGCCTGACATTGCAAATATTTCACCGTTGAAGTATTCGTGTTTTTCATCCGAATTTCTCTCTATTTCAAGATATTCTTCAACCGTTGTTTTTGTTTTCGGTATCGCACTCATTTTCTTTTTCCAATCCAACGCCCGGTTTCGATTATTTTATCAGCTTTATTTTAACTGGTTCCCGGTATTCAGCGGCAGATATTTGACAACCATAGCTACTCCTATACATACAAGCAATTCTACGGCGACAAACCCCGAAAAGCGTAGTTCCAGATTTTCAATATTTATGAATCTTTCGTTATTCAACCACCGGTCATATTGAACTAAAATGCCCGTTCTTTCTAACCAGTATGGAAGTAAACAGCCAAATAAACTTACAATAATTACGGTCAGGTTTAATATGGGATTTGTAATTTTGCCTTTCCTGACAAAAATGAATAGAGAAATTATCAGCGAAATAATAAATGGAAGTGTAGGTGTGACCGGATCAGCACCTGTAGTACCGCCATTTTTTTTGTATATGTAAGCCAAAAGAAATATTTGTGCTGAAACAACGGCAATACCAAGCCCTGCCAGAAGTTTATTCCAAATGGTTTTAGTCATAATTTCTCTAAATCTAAGCCGCCGCTCTTTCGACACGATTGTAAACCGTGTCGCGTTCGACCGCTTCAAAACCTGCGTTTTCGATCAGATTGATTAATTCGGCTTTCGTCATTTTGCGTTCGCCGCCTTCTTCGACGGAATAAGCGTGTGTCAGCTCGCCGCCGTCGGTGATCGTGCCGTCAACGTCGTTTGCGCCGAAATGAAGTGCGGTCTGCGTCGTCGGCAAGCCGAGCATCACCCAGTATGCTTTGATGTGATCGAAATTGTCGAGCATCAGGCGCGAAACGGCGATGGTTTTCAGATTGAGCATCGCATCGGGTCCGGGAAGCGATGAAAGCGCGGTTCCGTTCGGATAAAACGCGAGCGGAATAAAACACTGAAAACCGCCGGTTTTGTCCTGCTGTTCGCGCAATTTGACGAAATGATCGATGCGGTCTTCGGTCGTTTCGATGTGTCCGTAAAGCATCGTCGCGTTTGTTTTCAAACCGACTTTATGGACTTTTCCTGCGAGTTCGAGCCAACGTTCGCCGTCGCATTTGTGGTCGCAGATGCGCGAACGCGTCGGTTCGGCAAAAATCTCCGCGCCGCCGCCCGGACACGAATCCATTCCCGCCGCTTTCAGCCGTTCGATCACTTCTTCGTCCGACATTTTATAAAAACGCGCGAAAAAGTCTAATTCGACCATCGTCAACGCCTTCAGATGAAGCGCGGGAAATTCGCGCTTCAGCGAAGAAAACAAATCCGTGTAATACTCGAACGGTAATTTCGTATTCAAACCGCCGACAATGTGCAGTTCGGTCGCGCCTTCATTGACGGCGTTGCGCGCAATGTCAATGCCTTCCTGAATCGAATAAGTATAAGCTCCTTCCTGCCGCGCACGTTTGTAAAAACCGCAAAATTTACAATCGGCGACGCAGATATTCGTATGATTAAAATGCCGATTGACGTTGTAATAAGTCGTTTTCCCGTGCTTTTTCCGCCGCACGAAATCCGCCAGTTTCCCGAGCGCGTTCAGATCGTCGGTTTGATAAAGCGCAACGCCTTCATCAAAGGTCAAACGCTCATTTCGCTCAACCTTTTCGGCGATTTTGTTTAAGTTTGTATCAAATGAAAATTGCATATTAAAAATCTAATTATAAATTACCAAATAGGCGGAACATTATATTTTCCTAAAACGATTCCGCACTTAACAAATAAGTGATTGCTATCTCTGACTAAATAATTTTCACCGTCTTTTTCAATTTCAATATTTGCTTGTCCCCAAGAAATATCAAATTCAATTCTGTCACAACTACCAAGGATTAAATGAAAATTACCTGCTAACTTTGGATTTGTAATTCGTAACACAAACCACGAATGACTTAATTGATATTCGTAAACTAATGCCGTTCCGCCTTGACGCAACCGAAGTGCCTCTTTAATTTCTTCAAATGTTAATTCACGCATTAAAAATTCCTAAACGAGCGCAAACAGCAAAAGCCAGAAGAAAAGTAAACGCGATGAAAATTTTTGCTAACTTCATAAAACTACTCCCAAATCTCCTTCAACTTCAGCGTAAAATCTTTCAAAAGCGGTTCACCTGAAATTTCGTTTGGGTTTTCTAAAATTTCAACTTCCTCATTCGGGCGGTAAACATAAACTTTGCGTTTTGCGGCATCGATCAGCCAGCCGAGCGACGCGCCGTTTTCGATATATTCTGTCATTTTTTCTTGCAATTTGTTCAGATTATCGGTTTCCGAACGGAGTTCGACGACGAAATCGGGGCAGACAGGCGCGAATTTTTTTCGTTTGGCTTTCGGGATCGCATTCCATTTTTCGAGCGTCATCCACGAAAGATCGGGCGAACGCTTTGCGCCGTTCGGCAATACGAATCCGGTCGAAGAATCGAAACCTTCGCCGCTTCCGTCTTTTTCAACCCAAGTCCAAAACATTCCCGTTAATTTAAAGTTTTTAATTCCGGTTTCGCTTCCCGTCGGCGGCATAAAAATAATTTCTCCGTCTGCATTCATTTCAATCCGTAAACTTTTATTACGCTGGCAAAAATCGAAAAACTCGTCATCATTCATCGGTTTCAGAAATTTACCGAAATCGACTTCGATCGATTCATACGGATTGAAAAAAACGCGCGAACTTCTTTTTGTAGTAGTCGAAATCATAATAAAACTCCTGATTTTTCGGATGACAATTATTCCCAAATCTCCTTTAGATTCAGCACGAAGTTTTTCAAAATCGGTTCGCCTGAAATTTCATTCGGATTTTCTAAGATTTGCGTTTCGGCATTTGCTTCATAAACGTGAATCTTTTTGTTTTTTACGTCGATCAGCCAACCGAGCGAAACTCCGTTTTCGATGTATTCTTCCATTTTTTCCTGTAATTTTTTGAGCGAATCGGAAGCAGAACGAAGTTCGATGACGAAATCGGGCGCAAGCGGCAGAAACTTTCGGCGTTTGGCAGGCGGGATTTTTTCGAGTCTTCCGTTCAAAATCCACGAAGCATCGGGCGACATTACTGCACCGTTCGGCAAAACGTAGCCTGTCGAAGAGTCAGCACTTTTGCCGTGTCCGTTTTGCTTTGACCAAATCCTTAATTGTGCAGTTATTTCTGCATTTGTATTTCCTGTTTCCCAACCCGTCGGCGGCATAACTATTATTTCTCCTTGTGAGTTTCTCTCGATCCGCACATCGCGGTTTGCCTGACAAAAATCGAAAAACTGATCGTCCGTCATTTTTATAAACGGATCGAATTGCAAAACGAAACGCGAAACTCCGAATTCGTTGATGACAGGTTTTTCTAAAACTGCGTCCATAAAAATCACCTCTTAAATCATTTTATCAAAAAGAGTTTGAAATACCTTTATTTTAACTCAAAACCCGCCGCGCTGTGCCATTCGTGGGCGATGTTTTGCATAATTAATGCGTGGTCGAACTTAATCGAACCTTTCGGGAAAATGCTTTCGTCATTGTAAAAACTCGAACGAACATAATCGATTTCAAACGCATCGACTTTCCATATTTTGGTTTCCAAACTGATGCCGTCGAGATAATTTCCGTCTTTGGTGACGGAAAAACCGAGCGAACCGGGTTCAAAAAACTTTGATGCTTGCGATAGCGAAGAAAAAACGGAGGTTTTCGGCAAAGCATCGGAAATTCTGCCTTTCAGTGCGACTGAAACTTTTTTGTCGTCCGATTTCATCGCAAAATCGATTTCATTTTCGACGCTTTCGACTTCAAATTCGGCTTTGTGATGTTCGCCCGGAAAAAGCGTTCCGCCGATGCTCACATTGATGAAAGAATTGGTGTCGCGGCGCGGAATATAAACGCCTTCGCGCGTTTCGCCCGTTTCGTCTTTCCATTCGACGGCGATTCTATGTGCGGCGTTTTCGCTCGAAATTCCGAGAAATTCGGGCGCATATTTCGGGCGGATTTGTTCGAGCCGAATCAGACAAATTCCTGCGATTGCATTTCCTCGGTGCAGTTTCGGACGGAATTTTTTCGGCAGAATTTTTCGGATATTTTCCGCATCGGCGCGAAAATTTACCAGAAGTCTGCGTTTGATAATGCCTTGAAGCGTCGGAATTCTCATAAAATCAAAGTGATTATCACCAAATAGTCTATTTTGAAAATGCAAAACTCGTGCCTTGAGATTGGCAGTTAAAATCGAAATTTAATTTTCAAAAACTGCGAGCAAATAAAGAGTTTATTCGCATTGTCGATTTTTCGTCCGAGTTGAGGCATAAGCATTTTGCAAAAAATAAAGCCGAATTCGGGAAAATGCGAAAACTGAAAACGTCTTTGAAAAGAGAAATTTGTAGAGATTGGAAAATATTCCCACGTGAATTTTGCTTGCAAGTCGGCAAAATTCTGCGTATTTTAAATATTGGAAGCTGAATAAAACCGCTCGGCTTCCGATTTATTTTTCCCGAAATTCATTTCAAATTTATCAACTCCTTCTTACCTGTAATTCAACTGATTTATGAAAAAAGCCGAAAGTTTTTTGCCGTTTGCGGGAATTCCCGAAACTGTTTCGCGGAGCGCGGATGCAAACGAAAATGTTTGTTCCAAATGGATTTACGGTCCGAAAACGGATTTGATAATCGGTTGCGGAGCGTGGTCTGTGCCGCTTCTGCTGTTGACGCTTTACGGGACGGCAAATTTTCCGCAAACGGTCATCACGATCTTTTACGCGCTCGCACTTTTTTTCAATTATCCGCATTATATGGCGACGATCTACCGCGTTTTTCGCACTAAGGAAGAGATCGCCAAGTATAAAATCTTCACGGTTCACATCACTTTACTCATTGCTTTGCTCGTCGTTCTCAGCCATTTTTCGACTTATTTGCTCGCCTTCGTTTTCACTCTTTACCTGACCTGGAGCCCGTTTCATTACACGGGACAAAATTTCGGAATCGGTTTGATGTTCGCTCGACGCAACGGTGTCGAAACAAACCTGAAAACGCGCCGTGCGCTTTATATTTCTTTTCTGATGCCGTATCTGATGTTTTTTCTCGCGTTTCATTCGGGAACGGCAAGCGACGATTACGTGATTTCGCTCGGGATTCCGACGAAAATTGCGATGTATTTATGGACTGCGGCGTTGGCGGTATTTGCATTTTCAAGCATTTACAGCTTTCGTGAATTTATCAAACAGACGAGCGTTTCCGCGATGACTGCACCGCTCGTGATTCTTTCGACGCAGATCGTTTGGTTCGTGGTTCCGACGGGAATGATGTTTTTTACAAACGCGGGAATTCTGCAAAATCCGGCGACAATTGCGGTTCTTGCCGTGATGCACTCGGCACAATATATCTGGATCACGACGTATTATGCGCGACGCGAAAAAGTGAATGAACAAAGCGAAAATACGGCGCAAATCGGTTGGAAATTTTCGGCTTATTTCGGAGTTTTGTTCGTCGGCGGAATCGCCTTGTTTTTGCCCGTTCCGTGGATTGCAAGCCGCATCTTAAGGCTCGATTTCGGGACGAGCTTTTTGATTATTACCGCGCTTGTGAATCTGCATCATTTCATCCTCGACGGCGCGATCTGGAAGCTGCGCGACGGGCGAATCGCTTCTTTATTGCTGAATACAAAGAAGGAAAATACCGTCGCCGATTCGCCGAATTTTGTTTGGAAGTGGTTTTCGGGTTCGAGTTTTTCGGCGCGTTTCGTAAAGATCGCGGCGGTTTTCACGTTGTTGTTGATGGCTTTGATCGACCAGGCGAAATTCGTTTACAGCGCGAAGGGAAACGACGAGGCGCACTTAAGATCGGCTTCCCAAATCAATCCGTTCGATGCTTCGCTGAAATTCAAACTCGCGCTCATAAGCGAAGAAAAAGGAAACATTTCCGAAGCGCAAAACCTGCTTGCCGAAGCAGTCGCCATCAATCCCGCGTTTCGACAGGCGCAGGATTCGCTGGCGCGTTTGCTCATCAAAACGGGACGTTACGAAGAAGCTTTGAAGCATTATCAAAAGATGTTTCAACACTTAAAACCCGACGCAAATTCGCTGATAAATTACGGCGTTCTCGCCGCGCAGTTCGACCGCGAAGACGAAGCCGTAAAAGCCTGGCAAGACGCGCTCAAACTCGACAACAATCAGCCGAACGCGCATTTTTATCTCGGTGAAATGTTGAGCAAGCGTAAGAATTTTGACGAAGCCGTGAAGCATTACGAACAATTTCTCGTGCAAAGCGGAAATTCTCAAAATACTTCAAAATCAGCTCCTGCAATGATTTTGCAAGCCGCACAATCGCTCGGATTTGCTTACTCTCAGAAGGGAAATTACGAAAAATCGCAGACGGTTTTTAGTAATGCGCTGAAATTGGCGGAAAATATCGACGATGCCGAAACGACTGCCGAACTTTGGATAAATCTTGCCGAAACCGACATCGCCGCGGGCAAAAACGCGCAAGCCGTCGCGGATTTTCAGCGCGCTTTGTCGCTGACGCAAAAAAAATCAAATAGCGGCGGAAACGCTGAACATTGGCTGAAATTAGGCAAGTTTTTGAAAACTCTGACAATTGATTCGCGTTTTGTTTACGCCTGTTTCTTGAAAGCCGAAATCGAACTTCTGAAGGATGAATCGGGCGAAACGAAAACGCTTTCCGACGCGGTCAAAAATGAAATAGCGGAAGCGGATAAAACGTTCGACCTCGAAAAAAGAAAAGCGGTCAAAAGCAAGCTCGATGAAGTTTTGAAGGAAGTTTTATCGTTCAAACTTTAGGAAAAAAATCATTCTATTTGAAATCGGCAAGCGTCAAATAATTCAGTTTATTTGACGCTTTTGCTTTTTAATTTTAATACAAAAAAATCATTTAACTTTCCGTGTGTTTTTGCCGATAAGCAAATACGGCGAAATGTCCGTTGAAATTGTATGAAAATCGAAACATATTCTTATTGCGAAAAAACTTCGTGGTCTGATCCCTTTTCCGTCGAGCTTGATTCTCCCGAAACGCTGGTCGTCGTTTTCGGCGCAACTTCCTTTATCGACAATCCGCAACCGTTGCAGGAATTGGCAAAAAACTATCCTGATTCAAAAATAATCGGTTGTTCGACCGCCGGCGAGATTTTGGGCGAAACGATCAACGATGAAAGTTTGGTATGTGCGGTCGTAAAGTTTGAGAAAACTTGTCTTGATATGGCAACTGCGCCGATCTCGAATGCTAAGGAATCGTTTGCGGCGGGCGAAAAGATTGCGAAAGATTTGCTGAAACCGAGTCTGCGCGGCGTTTTGGTTTTGTCCGACGGTTTGAACGTGAACGGCAGTGAACTGGTCAAAGGCTTGAATTCGGTTTTGCCGTCGAACGTCGTCGTCACGGGCGGTTTGGCGGGCGACAAAGACCGTTTCGAGCGGACTTGGGTTTTGAAGGACGGCGCACCGCAGGGCAATTTTATTTCGGCGGTCGGATTTTACGGCGATTCGGTCAGGATCGGGCACGGCTCGAAAGGCGGTTGGGACATTTTCGGTCCCGAAAGAAAAGTTACGAAGGCAAACAGCAATCAGCTTTTTGAATTGGACGGCAAACCCGCGCTCCAGCTTTATAAAAATTATCTCGGCGATCTGGTTGCCGAGCTTCCGGCTTCCGCATTGCTGTTTCCGCTTTCGCTTCGCGCCAACATTTTTGAAGAAAAACGCATTGTCCGCACGATCCTGAGCGTTGACGAAAAACAGCAATCGATGACTTTTGCGGGCGACGTTCCCGAAGGCGCGCTCGTTCAATTGATGCGTGCAAATTTCGACCGCCTGATCGACGGCGCATCGGAAGCGGCTTTGATGACGAACGGAAAAGGCGCGGAATCGACGGCGGAAAGCGTGCTTTCGATTGCGATCAGTTGTGTCGGTCGCCGTTTGATCTTGGGCGAACGCGCCGAAGAAGAACTCGAAGCCGTGATCGATGAGCTTCCTTTGTCGGCAAGGCAAGTCGGGTTTTATTCATACGGCGAAATTTCACCGTATGCGACCGGGCATTGCGATCTGCATAATCAAACGATGACGCTCACGACGATCAGCGAAGAATAGCAGAACGCGGATTCGGGCAGATTCGCGGATGATCGCGGATACATTTTATGAAAATTCGGTTAATCAGCTTGATTCGCCCAATCCGCGTTCGTTTTCACAACAAAAAATCAGAATGAAATCGGGCAAGTCCGAAAATGTAAAATATGCTTCATTCATTGTTAAAAAGACAGCTTAAAAAATGCGGGACGGACGCGCAGACTCCGCCGACCTTGGAGCAATGGCGCGAATTTTTGAACCGGGTTGACCGTTTCTACACGGAAAACGATCAGGAACGCTATCTGCTCGAACGTTCACTGCAAATTTCCTCGCAGGAAATGCAGGAAGTTTACGAGCAATTGCGGAAAAGCGAAGCGCGTTACGTGCTTGCGGCGCAGGGCGCGAACGACGGTTTGTGGGATTGGGATTTGGTCACGGAAGAAACTTATTATTCGCCGCGCTGGATGGAAATTATGGGCGTTTCGCCCGAAGAAGGGAAAAAGCCCTGCCGGAATTGCTGGTTTGAGCGCATTCATCCCGAAGACAAGGAAAACGTGATCGACGAACTCAACTCGCATCTGCTCGGCGAAACGCATCATTTTGAGAACGAACACCGCGTTTTGCACGGTAAGGACGAATATCGCTGGGTTTTGATTCGCGGTTTGGCGGTCAAGGACGAAAACGGCAAAGCCCTCCGCATCGCGGGTTCGCTGACCGACATCGACGAACGCAAGATCGCTGAAGCCAAGCTCGAACACGATGCGGTTCACGATGCGCTGACGGGTTTGCCCAACCGCAAATGTTTGATGACCCGTCTGGCGCGTTCGATCGAGCGGAAAAGACATAGCAAAACTTACGGTTTCGCGACACTTTTCATCGATCTCGACCGCTTCAAAACCATTAATGACAGTATGGGACATCAGGCGGGCGACGAACTGCTTTTGAGCATCACGGAGAAATTGCAGAAGATTGTGCGTCCTTCGGATATGGTCGCGCGGCTCGGCGGCGATGAATTTGTCGTTTTGCTCGAATCCGTCACCGACCAACAGCTTGTCGAACAAATCGCCGACCGTATTCAGATGGAATTACAGCAACCGATCGCCATCGGCGGGCAGGAAATTTATTCGAGCGCGAGCATCGGAATCGTCCTCGGCACGAACACTTACGATACGCCCGACGATCTCGTGCGCGATGCGGATATGGCGATGTATCGGGCGAAAACGAAAGGCAAGGCGCGTTTCGAGATTTTCGACCCGCAGGTGCACGCCGGCGCGGTTTCGCAACTGCAACTCGAGATCGATCTGCGCCGCGCCATCGAACGCCGCGAATTCGTGCTTCATTATCAGCCGATAATTTCGCTCGATTCGGAAGTGATGATCGGTTTTGAATCGCTGATTCGCTGGAATCATCCCGAACGCGGAATGGTTCCGCCGAACGAATTTATTCCCGTCGCCGAGGAAACGGGTTTGATTCTTTACATCGGTCAATGGGTTTTGTTCGAGTCGTGCCGCCAGATGCGCGAATGGCAGGATAAATATAATCTCGCCGAACCGCTTATCGTGAGCGTCAATCTTTCGGCGCGTCAGCTGGAGCAGAAGGATTTGATAATGCAGATCGAGCATATTTTGTATGAAACGCGTTTCGAGGCGCATAATCTCAAGCTCGAAATCACGGAAAGCGTGATTATGAACAACGCCGAGCAAGCCGCCGAAACCGTCAAGCAACTGCGTGAAATGGGCATCCGCGTTTCGATCGACGATTTCGGAACGGGTTATTCATCACTCAGTTATCTGCATCATTTCCCGATCGACACGCTCAAGGTTGACCGCTCGTTCATCAACCGCATCGGCGCGGAAAAGGAAAACGGCGAAATCGTGCAGACGATCATCAATCTCGCCTACAATCTCGGAATGGAAGTCGTCGCCGAAGGCGTGGAAACCGCCGAACAACTCGATTTCCTGCGCGAGATTCAATGCGGATATTGTCAGGGATTCTTCTATTCGCGCCCGCTCAACAGCCTCGCGGCGGAAGAAATGATCGGCGATCTGGCGCAGACGAAGGAATTTGCAATTCCGCCGATTCTTAATCAAATCCGCGAACTGGCACATTGATTTTAAGAAGATTTGCCCACGAAATACACGAAAAGCACGAAAAAAAGCAAAATAATTTTATGTTCTTTTTCGTTTCTTTCGTGTATTTCGTGGGCAAAATTCTTAATTTAATTTTGCGAGAAAAACCGCTCCGCCGAAAGTAATGAATAAAATGACGCTGACGAAAGCGTTCGTCGTGAAAAAAGCGGCGTTCATTTTGGAAAGATCGTTCGGTTTGACGAGCGTATGCTGATAGATCATCAACGCGCCGACCGCGACCACGCCGAGAAAAGCGAGCCAGCCCAGATCGGTAACGAGATATAAAAACATCAAAACGATAAACGCCTGAACGTGAAAAAGACGGGCGATCATCATCGCGCCCTTGATGCCGAAACGCGCCGGAATCGAACGAAGTCCGGCTTTTTTGTCGTATTCAAAATCCTGACAGGCATATAAAACGTCGAAACCCGCCGTCCACATCATCACGAGCAGGGAAAGCAGAAGCGGAACTTCCGAATCGATCGCGCCGCGCACCGCGATCCACGCCGCCGTCGGCGAAATCGCCAACGCCCAACCGAGAATCAAATGCGCCAGGCTCGTAAATCTTTTCGCGTATGAATAACCGAGAACGCTCAGAAGCGCGACGGGCGAAAGCGCAAACGTCAGCCAATTTAGCATATAAGCCGCGACTTCAAACAGCGCGACCGACACGAAAAAGAACGCCCACGCGAACGAAACGGAAAGCTTGCCCGACGGCAATTCACGATTAGCCGTGCGCGGATTTGCCGCGTCGAAATTGCGGTCGATAATGCGGTTAAAGGTCATCGCCGCCGACCGCGCGCCGAACATCGCAACCGTGATCCAGAGAACCTGCGAAAGCGTCGGCAACCCGTCCGCCGCCATCACCGCACCGAGAAACGCAAACGGAAGCGCGAACAAAGTATGCTCGAACTTTATCATTGCGAGCGTCGTTTTTAATTTTTGCCAGAAAGAATTCATTTCAATTTGGGATTTGGGAGTTCGGATTTGGGATTTGACGAAAACCCGAATTCACAAATGCAATCGACAAGAAAAGCAAATATTTTGCCAAACGAAAATTGTAGCAAAAACAAACTATTTCGGCATTTATCGAGGCAATTTGCCAAGCAACCGAAACAGAGAATCGCATTTTGCAAATAGATTTGAAATTACGAAACTTTTGGTTAAAATGATTTGTCGCGAATTGTCGCAAATCCGAAATCCGCAATCCTAAATCCAAAATCGAATTATGCCTTCAGGGAAAACACACGACGCAGTTACATTTTTTTTCGCCGCGCCTGTTTTTGCGGCAACCTGGAAATTTACCGAAAGCGTCCCGAATTCGGTTTTGGTGGCGGTCGCGTTTCTGATCGGCGGTTTGATGTTCGGTCCCGATCTCGACACGATGAGCAAGCAATACGTGCGTTGGGGAATTTTCAAATCGCTCTGGTATCCGTATCAGGCGTTTTTCAAACATCGTTCGCGCTGGTCGCACGGATTGGTTTTCGGCACGTTTCTGCGCGTCGTTTATTTTATGGGCGTGCTGACACTGCTTTCGTTTCTCGGCGCATACGTTTACGCCGCTTATACGGGCGGCGATTTGCCGCGTTTGATCGAATTTACAAAAGCCTGGAGCGGAATCGGCGAAGTTGCCCGCGCTAATTTCGGCGAACACGTCTTTATCTGGCTTTTCGCAGGTCTATGGCTCGGCGCGGCAAGCCACACGCTCACCGATATGGCGGGAACTTTCGTGAAAACGGGAAAAGTTACAGATTTTTTATAAAGATTTTGCCCACGAAATACACGAAAGAAACGAAAAATAAGACAAATTGTTTTTGCCTTTTTTCGTGCTTTTCGTGTGTTTCGTGGGCAAAATCTTCTTATTTTTCTGCCGCGAGTTTCTCAAGCTCGTCGGATTCGATCTGAAGCGGAATCGTCATTGCGTTGTAGAATTGCTCGAAAGCATTGAGCGCGAGGATTTCGACGATCTCGGTTTCCGAAAAATTCTTTTGCAAAGCCTTAAAAACTTCGTCGCTCGTCTTTTTCGTTTCCGCATATTCCCTGATGAAATTGAAAACGGCGCGTTCTTTTTCGGTGAATGAATCGTGCTTCGTTTCGTCGAGCAAAGCCGTAAATTTTTCCGTTCCGATTTTCTCTTTAACGGCTTTGGCAAGCGCAATGTCGGTGCAGAATAAACAGCCGTTTTGCGCGGCGGCGGCGTATTTTATGAAAATGCGCAAATCCGTCGAAAGCGAATTCTGCTTGTCTTCAAATTTCGCGATCTTCATTGCGAAATTCAGCAGTTGAGGTTTTCGCGCATAAATGACCTTCATCGGCGTTAAGACTTTGCCGAATTGCTGTTTGCTGACGAAATAGGCGATTTTTAGAAAAATTCCCGAAGGTTTTTTGATTGGTTCTAATCTCATAAATTTATTCACCGACCAAAGATTTATTTATAGTTTTCAGATCGCTTGCCGACCACGCGAAAGCGGCAAATTTTTCTTCCGTTGCCGAAGAATTTTCGATGCGCAATTTCCACACGGATTTTACGACAGGTTTGTTGGTAAAAACCATCCGAAACGGCGATGCGGCAAACTCCGAGGTCGATAAATTTTTGCTGACGGCGATTCCTTTATCGTTTATCAACGAAACCGAAATGTTTTTCGCCGCCACGAATGTCACGCCGAGATTTGCCGCCGCTTCGACGGGAATTTCGATTTCAAGACTTTGATTCGGCGCAAGCTTCAATTCTTTACTGAAATTCTGCGGATTTTGCGTCGCTTCGTCCGTCAACGAAACATTTGCAAAGTTATCGTTAAGATTACCGTAAAAACTTCCGTTCATTTTCCAACGGTCAAAGTCGTTCGGATCGGATTTGACGGGGAAAGGATAAGTTCCTTTCGGTCCGCTCACGATGTGCGGTTTGACGAAATTACCGAAATTTTTCGCATCAACCAATTGCCAGTTCAGATCGTTTGAATATGCAAAATCTTCAACGCCGAATTTGGCGGATTTGACCGTCACAAAACTGTCGTTCCATTCAAAACCGCCGCAAATGACGGGAACGGAATTGCCGACCAATGCCGAAAATTTCGTGCCACCCGTATTGACAACGAATTGATTGAAACGAAGCATTTCGTCGTTGGTCAGTTCGCGCAAAGAGCGTTCGGTTTGAAACATTCCGAGCTTTCCGACAAATACATCGGCGCAGGGAACGCCGCCGTTCGGAGTTCCGAGCATCGTTAAATGTTTTACCAACGGACGCGCATCGGGACTGACAGGCATCGATTTATGCAGATAAAGCCGCGCCACGAGTCCGCCGGTCGAATGTGCAACCAGATCGACGTGCCACGCATTCGCATCTTCCTGCGCGTGTTTTATGTATTTCGCAAGCTGATCGGCGTTATCGTAAACGGAATTGAAGCTGGCATCGCTTCCGTTCCATTTGCCCATCCGCATCACGCCGAATTGCGGTTCGGCACCGACGGCGTAAGCTTTCCATTGATAACTGTGATTCAGCGTCAGAAGATTTTGATAAAGCGGCTCCCAAATCGTGTGATCGGAATAAACGCCGTGAACCAACACCAACGGTTTCGGGGCGATATTTAAAGGTTTTTCCTTTTCGTCTTTTTTCTGCCCGTTTTCCGCGAGTTCGGCTTTGATGCGGTGGAAAAGATGCGGACGACCGTCGTCAAACCACGCCTGACCTTCCGAATCCCAGATAAATTCAAATTCCTTTTCTTCGCCCGCGTCGATGCGGAAAGAAGATTCGGCTTCGGGCAAAGGTTCGTCAGGACGTGCGCCGTTGTATTTGTCGCCTTTGTAGGTTTCGGCGATTTTCAGCTCGGCGTATTTCGTTTCCGCCGTCATATTCAAAACTTTCGCCTTGACTTTTATTCGGTTTCCGTCGATCGTGCCTTTCGGATTTTCGATCTCTTTCCAGTTTTCAAAATCAGGAAAATCGGGATGCTCGAATTTCAGATCGGTAATCAAAAGTTTTCCCGGACAGCGCGTAAAATGCCACGAAACTTCATAAATAAAAGTTCGGACAGCACCTTTTCCGTCGTCGCCCCAAACTTTCGTTCCCGTCAAAACGTCGGGATTTTCGGGATCGACCTTTTGCGAATCGATGGAAAGACTTTCGCCGTTGATCTTGGTCGGTTCGTTGTCCGATTTATCGAGAGGCTCATTGTTTCTCGGCTGGCAGTGACCGCTGCGTTTGACGTGCTGTTCGCGTTTGTAAACGCCTTTCGCATCGGGAAACTGCAAACTGAAAGCATAATTTCCGCTTGCTTCATCGACGCTCAAATTAAAAGATTCCGCCGAACCGCTTGCTTGCGCCTGCGTTTGGCGGTCGTCGGTTCCTTCGATGATGAACCAATGTCCGCTTTCGCGCGAACCGCACGAATCCCAAACTTTTTCCTGTCCCCAATTCAGATCGTTGTCGGTAAAATTTACGTTTGTGCTGACGGCGGGATTTTGCGGATTTGTTCCGTCAACGACGGCGCGACCCGTGTAATTGTAATCGCGCGAAGTTTTATGCTTGATGCGGTCGATGTTTTTACGGATTCCGGGTTCGTCCGATTCGAGCGAATCCTTGAGAGTCTTTTTATACGTGACGATTCCGCTCCAGCCGCCCGCGCATCTTTTTCCTGTTTGTTTTGTCGAAACAGGCTGATTTGTTTTTGCAGCGGGACGTTTTTGCGCGAAAACCGAAACGCCGTTAAATAAACTCAGACAAAACAGAAATGTTAAAAATTTGTTCGGAAACACCGCTCTTTTCATAAAATCGAAATCCTCAAAATAGTTTTGCCGAAATAATTTTCGGCTCAATTTCTAACGCGCAATAAAATTAAAAAAAGTCTCAAAAAACAGATAAAGATTCATTCTTTAGATCGATTCTTTAATTGTTTAGTGTGGACTTATGCTCGAATAGCGAGCAATAAAAAGGGCAAATCTTTCGATTTGCCCGAACGGAAAGAGGACGAAAAATCAAAAATTACTCTTCTCGGCGGAAGCAGGTTTCGCCTTTGGCATTTGCCAGACAAATATATTCCTTTTCGTATTCGTCGGTTTTCGTGCTCCACGTGTAAGTTTCACGTTCCAACGTGTAATTTCTTTCCTTGTTCGATTTCGGCGAACAACTGTAAGTATTTTTCCAGTAGTTTTTCGACGGGATGAACGTGATCTGGTCGCCGTCGATCTCGACCTTGCCGCGTTTGTCGTTGAAAAGATCGGTCGTGCAGCCATACATCGTCGATTTCATATAGCCGATATATTCAAAATTTCCGTTTGCCGAAAATTTATAGGTAAACGTCGAACCGTTTGAAGCGGTCGTTTGTCCGGTCGTCAGATTTTTGTCCTGCAACATCGAAACGCTTCCGTTGTGCCATTCACCGACGAGCTCGGCAGGGACTTTCTGGGCAAATGTTTGGCTTACTGCCAGGAATAAAAATAAGAATAAAAATGATATAAATTTCATAAATGCGCTCCTTTCATAATTGCGGATTTTCAGCCGCTCAATTCTAAACGCGCAAGAATTTCGGAAAATGTATCAGCCTGAAAAATAATTGGATGAAAAAACGAAAAAAGTTTTCATTTTCCCCATAGAATTACGAAAATCGATTGACCGCATCACCGGCTAGTGACAAAATAAACTACTGAAATTTCTACGTTTCAAGCAGTTCACCTCCAAAAATGAGTTACGAAGATAAACAGGATTCGATGATCGGTCAGCGTGTCGGCGTTTTCGAGTTGAAACGCGAACTCGGACGCGGCGGAATGGGTGCGGTTTATCTTGCGGAACGCGCCGACGGCGAATTCGATCAGACAGTTGCCGTCAAATTAATTAAACGCGGAATGGACACCGATCTGATCCTCAAACGCTTTCGCCGCGAACGCCAGATTTTAGCCGCTTTGAATCATCCGAACATCGCTTATTTTCTCGGCGGCGGTTCGACCGCCGACGGTTTGCCGTATTTCGTGATGGAATATATCGCAGGCAAACCGCTTTACCGGTTTTGCGACGAAAAACATCTGAACATTAACGAAAGATTGCAGATTTTTAAGCAGATTTGCGATGCCGTGCAAGCCGCGCACGAAATTCAGGTGATTCACCGCGATCTGAAACCGTCGAATATTCTCGTCAAACCGGACGGCAAGCCGAAACTGCTCGATTTCGGCATCGCAAAGGTTTTCGATGCCGAACTTGAAGTCACCGAGATCGAACCGACGGCGACGCAAATGCGCGTGATGACACCTGAATACGCTTCGCCCGAACAGGTTTGCGGCGGCGAAATTTTGCCTGCTTCGGACGTTTACAGCTTAGGCGTGATTCTTTACGAACTCGTTACGGGACATCGCCCTTATTATTTGAAACGCAAACTGCCGCACGAAGCCTCGCGGATCATCTGCGAAGAAACGCCGATTCGTCCGTCGTCGGTTGCGGTTCGCCCGTCATCGGAGATAAACGAACCGCAAAATGCGGAAAGGCACGGCGAAAGAATCGAGTTCGATCTGGAAAAGATAATTCTCAAAGCATTGCGGAAAAACTCCGGCGAACGTTACATTTCAGCCGCCGAATTTGCCGGGGATATTGATAATTTTCTCGAAAAACTGCCCGTCAAAGCCGAATTTTTTGAATCGACCGCAAAGAGCGTTTCAAGCGTAAACGAAACGCGTTCGATTGCGATTTTGCCGCTCAAATCGATGTTTTTCGGCGAATCGCAGTCGGCTGACGATCAATATTTGAGCATCGGTTTGGCTGACGCACTGGTGGCGCGTTTGACGAATATCCGCCGCATCGTCGTGCGCCCGACAAGCTCGGTTTTGCGCTATGCGGAAGTGACGGCAAACCCGTTTGAAGCGGGCAGGGAACTCGGGGTCAATTACATTTTGGAAGGAAATTTCCGGCGTGTCGGCGACCGCATCCGCGTCACGGTTCAGCTTTTGAACGTCAGTGAAAATTCGACGCGTTGGGCGGAAAAGTTTGACGAAAATTTTACCGACGTGCTCGAACTCGAAGACGTTATTTCCGAAAAGGTCGCTAATCTGTTGCTTCCGCAATTAACGGGCGACGAAAAGCAAAAACTCGAAAGACGCGGAACGAACGTGCCCGCCGCATATCAGGCTTATATGCGCGGACGTTACCTGCAAAACCGTTTCACGGGCGAAGACCTTTACAAAGCGGTCGAATGTTTCCGCGAAGCGATCGCGATCGATCCGAATTACGTTCTGCCGCACGTCGGGATTGCCGATTTTTATATCTGGGCGAGCATTTTCGGACATATTCCTTCAAACGAAGGTTTTCCGCAAGCGAAAACCGCGGCGCGGCGTGCACTTGAGATCGACGATCAATCGGGCGAATCATACGCACAACTCGCTTTTGCGACTTTGCTTTACGACTGGAACTGGGCGGAAGCCGAAAAACTCGTCAAAAGATCGCTCGAACTCAGTCCGAATTATTCGTTTGCACACGAATGTTATTCAAATTTTCTCGCGTCGCAAGGTCGTTTCGATGAAGCCGTCGCGGAAATCAAACGCGCCGAAGAACTCGACCCGCTTGCGCCGAAAGCGATGCTGATGACTTCGTGGACACTTTATCAGGTGCGAAATTTTTCAAAAGGTATTGCAAAAGCAAGACGTGTGCGCGAAATGGTCGGCGATTTTCCGCAGGTTTTACTGCATCTCGGCAACAGTCTGACAAACGCCGGAAAATTGGCGGAAGCCGTTGAGGTTTTGCAGCTTGCGGTCGAATTATGGAAAGACAGTGCGATGCCGCGATATATGCTGATTTACGCGCTGATCGCTGACGGAAAACTCGAGGAAGCTGTTCAGATTTTGAACGAAATAAAGGAGTTGGAGGCAAAAGGATACGTCAAACCCTATTTTCTCGGAATGGCGTATGCCGCCTTCGATGAATTCGGCGAAGCCGCGAAATGGTTTGAAAAAGCGATCGACGAAAGAAACGAATGGTTCATCTGGTTCGGCATCGAACCGAAACTCGACCGTTTCCGCAAAGACCCGCACTATTTGAAACTGCTCGAAAAAACGAATAATCCGATCTACGAATTGCAGTCGCGTCCGCCGAATTCGGAAACGACGACGGGCGGCAGTGAAAAATCGATCGCCGTTCTACCGTTCAAATTCATTTCAAACGTAAATACGGGAAGCGAGGACGAATATCTTGGTTTCGGGTTGGCGGACGCTCTGACGATGCGGCTCTCAAATGTGCGGCGTTTTTTGGTGCGCCCGACGAGTTCGGTGCTGAATCTCGGGAAAAGCGACGTTGAGCCGTTCGCGGTCGGAAAAAAACTCGGCGTTGATTTCGTGGTTGACGGAAATATCCGGCGCATCGGCAATCGGATCCGCGTCGCGGCGCAATTGTTGGATGTCGGCGAAAGTTCGACGCATTGGGCGATGCGTTTCGATGAAGATTACACGGACGTTCTCGCGCTCGAAGATTCGATCTCAGACCGCGTGACGCGTTCGCTCTTACCGCGTTTGACGGGCGAAGACCAACGACAGCTTGCAAAGCGCGGAACGAGCAGCGCAGAAGCCCACGAAGCCTACTTGCGCGGGCGATTTTTCTGGAGTCAGTTCACACCAGAGTCTTTGGGGAAAGCGATCACGCTGTTTCAAAAAGCCGTCGAACTCGATCCGGACTACGCGCTGGCTTACACGGGAATTGCCGATTTTTACACCTGGTCGTCGATTTACGGCGTGATTCCGCCCGAAATTAGCCTTCCAAAGGTTTTTGAAGCGGCATCGCGCGCGCTCGAAATCGACGATCAGCTTGCCGAAGCCCACGCCGCCATCGGACTTTACTATTCTTGTATACGAGATTGGGAAAAAACGGAAATTTCATACCGCCGCGCCCTCGAACTGAATCCGAATTATTCGCTTGCACACGAATGGTTTTCCGCGCTTCTCGTCGGTTCGGGACGATTTGAAGAAGGGATGAAAGAAGTGCGGCTGGCGGAACAGCTCGACCCGTTTTCGCTTCGTGCCAAAACGCTCACGGCTTGGACGGCTTACCAGGCAGGATTTTTTGATGAAGCTCTTACCAAAGCACAGGAAATCATCGAACTCGACTCGGGTTTTGCGCAGGGATATTTGCAGTCAGGCAACATTCTGCTTGAACTCGGACGAATTGACGAAGCCCTCGAAACCTGTCAGAAAGGACTGGAACTGATGCCTTCGACCATGCTTCCGGTTTACGACTATTGCTTTGCACTCGCGGCGGCGGGAAAGATCGAAGAAGCGCGGGAACAATTGGCGAAATTGCAGGAAGCGGAAAAGACGCAATATGTAATGCCGTATTTTATGGCGATGACGCATCTGGCAGTCGGCGAGATCGACACCGCTTTTGAATACCTCGAAAAAACCGTCGCGGAATACAGCGCGTGGACAAATTGGCTCGCAACCGAACCGAAGTTAAAAATTCTGCACAACGACGAACGTTACGACGATATTTTGAAAAAAGTAAAAATCTCTAAACTCTGATCCATCGAAGCAAAGCGGGAAAATTTGCCCGCGCACGAAGCTTTCCGATCACTAAAATCAAAGTTTGTCGGCTTTCATACAGATTATTTAATTCTATTTAACGTTAACTTGATTTGTATCGAAAAGTCGGGATTTTAAATGATTTATCGAAAATCGGCGGTCGGTCGGTTTAATAAGAAAACAGTAAAAAATAAGAAAGCCGTAAACATTATTATGATTTCATCCGTAACAACAAAGACCGAAAGCGGCGTGATCGACACGGAATATTTCAATTCGGAAGTCGATTCAGGCATTTTTTATCCTTCATACAAATCTTTTGACGAATTTATAGACATCGAACGGCTGCGCTCTCTCGACGGCTATATGAGGCAAAGAATCAAGCGTCATATTCAAACGCACGAAGATTTGAAATTTTATACGGGACCGTATTGTTTGCAAAATAACGCGCCGATCATTCCCGGTTCGCGGATGATCTATCTCGCTCACTCGGAATTGCCCGACAGCTATTTCGATCTCGACCGAACCGAGGTCTGGCATCCGACCGTTTATGCGACCGAATTTACGCTTTTGATGGATTTTGTAAAAACGCTTCCTTTTGAATCAACGGGCAGAATGTTAATTATTTATGACGATGTCAGGCGCGCGGTGCCGGCACATCGCGATCATATCGAAACGGATATTTGTCACGAGTTTTTATGGTTTCGCACAAATTTGAAAAAGCCTTTTTATATGCTCAACGAGCAAACGAACAAGAGGAAATATGTCGATGGATACACGGCTTGGTTCGATACGGTGAATCAATATCACGGCAGTGACGCGGCGGACGGTTTGACCTTCAGCGTCCGCATTGACGGCAAATTTACGGACGAATTTCGCGCCAAAATTCCGAAGCCGAAGATAAATCCTGCTTCGACACCATCGTTCTGGGCTTGTCATCAAAACTAAAATTATTATTTAATATGCAAAGCAAGGCGGTTAATTGGAATCTATTTAATTAAATTAACGCAAATTGAAAATGCGAGAACAAGTTAAAAGCGAAACTTTTAAGGGTAGTAACAAGAACAAGGGTAGTATGAAAATTTATATCAGCGGACTTTACAGCGGGACTAACCCGCAACCGGGTGTTGGCATCGCCCGTTCTCTCCGCACCGCGTTTCCGGGCGCAAAACTCATCGGGGTCGAATACTCAAATCGCTGTTCGGGGATTCATTGGAAGGATTTTGACGACATCTGGCTCCAGCGTCCGTGGGAAGAGATAAACTTAACGACACACGCCGAAGAGATAAGAAAAGTTTTAGATTCGGGCGCACTCTGGATTTCGAGCATCGATCTCGAAATAATGTGGTTTGCGCGCGTTTTCCCCGACGGTCATCCAAATCTGCTGACCCCGGCGGCGGCGGCTCTGGAACAGATCGCAAAGCCTGCGATCTCCGCGCACGAAGGTTTGCCCGTAAAGATTCCGACGTTTGTCACAACGGAGATTTCCGATTGGGATTTACACGCTTTTTGCCGTCAGCACGACTGGAAGGTTTGGCTCAAAGGTCCTTATTACGAAGCCGTCAGAGCCGGAAACTGGATGGAGTTTGAAGAAAGACGGCGGATTTTATCGAAAGCCTGGGCGACCGAGAAATTATTTTTACAAACGCACGTTTCGGGTTATGAAGAATCGATTGCGCTCTCCGCTTACAGGGGCAAATTGCTTGATTGTGTGCGGATGCGGAAACGCGATCTGACCGAATTAAGCAAGACGTGGGCGGGCGATATTTCCGAAGTCGAAGAAGATTTTCTGCGTCCTCTGCGTGAAATTATCCGCAAACTCGATTGGACGGGCGGTGCAGAACTTGAAATGGTGCGCGATGCGGACAATCAGCTTTGGCTTTTGGAAATAAATCCGCGTTTTCCGGCTTGGATTCACGGTTCAACGATCACGGGCAGAAATATGCCCGCGATTCTGGTCGAAGGCGCAACCGGAGTTCGTCAGCAGATTTCGCCTGTTTTGGCGGAAGAATTTACGCGCGTCGTGATGGAAATCCCGGTTCGTTCGGAATATCCGCTTTCGCCGCTTCCCGAACCTTTGGGCGGAGAGATCGGACATTCGTTGAAACATCCGTCGGGCTTGATCCAATTTGCGAGCCGCTTACATAAAACCGATATTTTCAACGAGGAAATTACGGAAGAAAACGGGAAAACTTTTTTCAACGCGCCGAAAGTTCCGGCGAGTTTTATCGACGATCTCGACAGTTTCGATCTGCACGAAATGCAAACTCCTGCGAGCTTGTTCCTCGAAAATACGGCGAGCGGAAATTTTCGGAGCGCGAGCGAACTGGTCAAAGAACTCAGTTCGGACGAACTGAACGTCACAAACGCTTACAGCATCAAGACGAATCCCGACGAACGCCTGATAAAGCTTGCGCTTGATTCGGGATTTCTTGCCGAAACCATCAGTATTCTGGAAGTCAAAAAAGCGATTCAGATCGGTTTCAAACCCGAACAACTCATCTTAAACGGTCCGGGCAAGTGGTGGCGGCAGGAAATTTTGCCCGAAGGCAAGTTTTACAGCATTTTCTGCGATTCGATCGAAGAACTCGAACAGGTTCTCGAAAAACTCGAAAACGGTAAAACAAGAACGAATTTTCTCGGCGTGCGTCTGCGCACTCCGAACGTGCGTTCGCGCTTCGGAATTCCGATCGATACGCCCGAGGTTTTTGAAAAACTGATCGAAGCCGTGCGCAGGATTCCGAAAAAATATAAATTCGCCGTTCATTTTCATATGGCGAGCAGTAATGTCGGAGTCGGGCACTGGTGGCATCTGTTTGAATCGATGTTGCGCTGGTGCAATTCGATTGAGGCTTTAACGGGCAGATTGATCGAGATTCTGGACATCGGCGGCGGTTGGTTTCCCGAAGATTTGCAAAAGGATTCAGCCGAAAACTTCAAAAAAGCGATCGCGCTGATTCCCGAGTTTTTGCCGAACGTGAGGCGGATAATCTCCGAACCCGGCAAAGCTCTGGCACAGCCGACGATGGCGGTTGCGATGCAGATTTTGGAACTTCGCAATTCCGCCGAAACCGTTACGGAAGCCGTCGTTGACGGTTCGATTGCCGAACTTCCGATGTATTTCTTTTTTCCGCACCGGATTTTGTATCAAAACGCGGAAAACGGCAGTTGGAAATCTCTCAGCAGAGGGAAAACAAGACTTTTAGGCAGATTGTGTATGGAACACGATATTGTCGCTTCAAATGTTGAATTACCCGAAAACGCGCAGGTTGGCGATATTTTGGTCTTCTGCGACGCGGGTGCTTACGATAGGAGTATGAGCTATGTATTTGGACGCGGGTAGTAATAACTTAATAAATTTAGAAATGAGCAGTGTAGCAAAAGCCGTTCCGGCTTTTGAGAAAAAGCGTGTTTTCGATAAATGGAAATACTGGCAGCCTTCGCAGATTTCGCATCACGGAAAAATTTGCTGTGAGATCGCGCGCGAATGGATAACGGCGACGGATTTCTCCGAGCTTAACGGCGATTGTCTTTACACGGGACCGCGCTGGCTGAGGCAAAGATTCAAATGGGGCGCATCGGCTTTCCCGATCTTCTGGTGCGAAGCCGTGCGCCGGGACACGCTCGACTGCGGCGCGCTGGCGGCGATCTCGCACGAAGTTTTCAGGGTGCGAAACGTCAAAACCTACCGCGTTCAGGTGGTGCAAAAATTTTCCGAGGTGGCGATCAGTCAATGGACGAACAGCTGGAACGAGGGAAACGAACCGCTTCCGTGGGTCAATGACGATCTGATCTATCACGAAGGTTGCGCCATCGAAACGGCGAACCGTCAATTAAAGGTCTGGGACGCAAGCGCGGGTTGGTGGCTCGATCCGAAACCTGCAAGCGGTTACGGGGCATTACTCGCAATTCGCGTTTCGGGAAATAACCTGCCCATCGGAAAAATTCTGAAATGGGGAAAATATAATCTGCAAGCCCTCGAATGGCGTGAAATATTTTAAGTAAAACAGCCGAAAAATAAACCGCCGGGCGGAAATAAAAATATCGTGCAGGATTTTTTATTTCCGCCTGATACTTTTTCCGATTCTTCGACGCGTTAGATAAACAGGAAGGCTTGCGAGCCGGAGATTTTATAACAAAAGAGGAATCATAATGAGAAACTTATCAATCAGAGCAATCGGCTTTTTTACACTTTTATTCGCAATTTTTTCGGCAACTTCGCTTTTCGCGCAGGAAGTTTTGCAGAAACCCGAAGCCGCGCCGGAAGTGGCGCAGGCGGTGCGCATCGGCGTTCCGCTTCCGAAAGGACAGTTTTCCGAAGGTGTTGACGGTGCAATGATGTCGGCAGGCATCCGCGATCTGGTCAGCCAATATCTGCAAGGCTCAAACATCGAACTCGTGCCGCTCGAAGCGAAACTGGCATCGGCTTTAGCGAACGAAGCGCAGGAAAAAGGCTGTAATTACATCCTGAGTATTGCCGTCACCCAGAAGAAAAGCAGCGGCGGTTTCGGGATGTTCAAAAAGATCGCGCCGGTTTTGGCAAGTGCGACACCGCTGGCGGGCGTAGGCGGCAACGTCGCGGGACAGGTTGCCGGACAGGTTGCGCAGGGCGCGCTCTACTCGGCGGCAAATATGTCTTCAAACACGAAATCGAAAGATACCTTCACGCTCGAATACGCACTCGTTTCAGCTGAAGGCGGTGCGGTGAAAGTCAGCAATTCATTAAAAGCAAAAGCAAACTCGGACGGCGAAGACGTTATTTCGCCAATGATCGAAAAAGTTGCCGAAGCGATTTTAACGGCGACGACCGCAAAATGATTCAAACGGAACGAACGAAGGGAAAACACGGCGGCAAAAAGAAAGTGCGAAGAAATCTCCGCACTTTCTTTTTTTTTGAAATGAATAACTATCGTCCTGTTCGGGCTTGTGCAAGACGTAAAGCCTGACGGCGGACGGCATCGGAAACATTACGGTTTTTGGAAAGCGCGGCAAGGTCACGAAGCTGTAAACGCGTCAGGATCGTCATTACGTTAGCAATCGGCGTGCGCGGATTTTGGGCGAGTTTGTGCATAATCATATAATTTCGCGTCCAGTTCCGGTTGATGGCGATCAGGCGCAGAACGTCTTCGGGAACGGTGCGCATCGAAGCGATCTTTTCGACTTCCTGTTCGGTGATGCGCGCATTGCCGATCACGGCTTGCGCGACGATGCGGTTCGGGTCACGGATGAGAATGTTGCGGGCTTCGCGGTCGCCTTTTGCCGCGAGTTTGACGCGACCCTTCATACCCATCTTCAAAATGCGGCTGACCATCGATTCGCGCTCGCTCGTAATTTCGTCGCCGTCGCCTTTCATTTCGCCGATGATCTTGTTGACGATCGCCAGACGCTGTTCTTCGGTTTCCTCGAAAATGTCTTCGAGATAATCGAGTCCGAGCCACGAATCATCGACTTCCGAATCGGGAACTTCGATAAATTCGGCGAGAAAGACCGCATCATCCAAACTCAGGCTCGAGTCTTCAAACTCTTGCGCGACTTCGGCGGCTTCGATAAATTCGGCGGCGGCTTCCTTGCCCTGCGCGCGCAGTTCGTTGGCGATCTGCTGTGCACCGCGTTCCTTTTCAAAAAATTCGCGTTTCGTTTCGGCGGCGCGGCGTTCGGCTTCGGCGGTGCGGTGCGGGTTGGAAACGATTGCCTCGATGAGTTCGGGCGTTTGGATCAGAAGCTGTTGATTGAGCGAAACAAGTTCGAGCAATTCGCCGTGACGCGTGTTTTGCGCAAATTCTACAAGCGAAGGTCGCGGCGTTTTTTTATTGGCAATCGCAATTTCCTGAACTTCCTTCGGAAAAAAATCCTTTTCGACAAAATAACCCAAAACCTGCGGCGCAATTTCATCCGAATTGAAGGAATTTTTGATGTCGTTGATGTCTTGGGCGACCAGCGTTTGCTGGGCGATCTTCGCTAATTCGGAATCGTTTCCCCGCGCCACGCCGACCAGAACTTCGAGCAGATCGGTTGCAGAGATCGGCAGCATTCCGCGGGCGGCGGCAAGCTGTGCCGGACGCGGCGCGGTTCCTTCGATAATTGCTTTGACAACCGGATTGGTTGAATTTATTTCAAAACTCATATGAACTCTTAAAGATTGGTGCAAAGTTAAGTTTGATAAGGAAAGTGTGAAAAGCGGATGATTTGAACTTCAAACGCCAAAACATTGTAGCACAAAAGAATTAATAAATGTTTACATTCTTGACTATCAAAGAGGCTTAACTTAGTCTAATCATTTCGGAAAAAACTCTCCGAAATACTTAATTCAGAATGGAAAATCTTTTGTAATCAAACATATAAAAAATGATTAAGGACGAACTTAAAAATCTTATTGCGGAAAAAAAAGCCGTGATCGGGGTCATCGGACTCGGTTACGTCGGGCTTCCTTTAATTGTCGAATTTTGCTTGAAAGGCTTTCGGGGCATCGGTTTCGAGGTTGACACGAAGAAAGCCGATGCGATCAACAACGGCGAATCGTATATCGTTGACGTTCCTTCGGAAAACGTGCGCAAATGTCTGGCTGACGGCAAACTCACCGCAACGACCGATTTCTCAAAACTTTCGGAATGCGACGTTATCATCATCTGCGTTCCGACACCGCTTCGGAAAACGAAAGACCCCGATATGTCTTACATTCTGGCTTCGGGTGCGGAAATTCAAAAATATATGCGCAAAGGTCAGTTGATTATTTTAGAATCAACGACCTATCCCGGAACGACCGATGAAGTTCTCCAGCCGATGTTTGAGGAAAAAGGCTTCAAACTCGACGAAGATTTTCTGCTCGCATTTTCGCCCGAACGCGTCGATCCGGGCAATCCGCAGTTTTTGACGCACAACATCACGAAGGTCGTCGGCGGAGTCGGGAAAGATTCGACCGAGGTTGCCGCGATGCTTTATGCGGAAATCGTCGGTGAAGTTCACGCGGTTTCGTCGGCACGCGTCGCCGAAGCCTGTAAATTGTGGGAAAACACTTTTCGCGCTATCAATATCGGAATGGCGAACGAGATGGCGAAAGTCTGCAATGCGCTCGGCATCGACACCTGGGAAGTCGTCCGCGCCGCCGCGACCAAACCTTTCGGCTTTATGCCTTTCTATCCGGGACCGGGCATCGGCGGGCACTGCATTCCGCTCGACCCGCATTACTTGTCGTGGAAAGCGCGTCAGCACGGTTTCGATTCGCAATTTATCACGCTTGCCGAGCAGATCAATTCGGGAATGCCGAAATACGTTTGCGGGCTTGTGCGCGATGCTTTGAACGACGAAGAAAAAGCGGTCAAAGGCTCGAAAGTTTTGATTCTCGGCGTGGCTTATAAAAAAGACATCGACGATATGCGCGAATCGCCCGCGCTTTCGGTCATCGATCTGCTTCGTTCACGCGGCGCGGAAGTCGTCTACCACGACGCGCTCGTGCCCGAAGTCACTTTCGATCACGCCTACACTATCGGCGACGGCGAACCGCTTTATAATCAGGAATTGACCGACGAATTACTGACTTCAGCCGATTGCATCGTCATCTGCACCGAGCATTCGGGCGTTGATTACAAACGCGTCTGCGAGCTTTCAAAAGTCATCGTCGATACGCGCAATGCTTTGAAGGAAGATTTGCGCGAAACGAGCAAGGCAAAGATCATTCGCTTGTAATTTTACCGAAAATTAAGAGAACGCTGAATCCTTTTTTATCAGAGGTTTTCAGCGTTTTCTCTTTTTTCTGATAAAAGAAAAACTTTGCCGTCCAAATGAATTGAGTTAAAATGTTTACGGGAAAAAGTATGAGCCGTGCCTTAGCCAAAAAACAGAAAACGATGACCGTCGAAGAATATCTGATGTTTGAGGAAAAATCCAGACGCAAACACGAATTTATGGACGGCGAAATTTTTCAAATGGCTGGCGTAAAGCGCAGTCACAGCACGATCTCACAAAACGTCAGCCGTTCGGTTGGAAATCAACTTGAAGATAAACCTTGCGAAGTTCACGGAAGCGACATCAAGGTTTTGATCCGCGAAGGTCATTACGTTTACCCCGATGTCAGCGTCGTTTGCGACGAGATAGATTTTGACACGAACGGCACGACCTTGCTCAATCCGCTCGTGATTTTCGAGGTTTTATCGAAATCGACCGAAAGCCGCGACCGCGGCGATAAAGCGGAAGATTATTTCAAACTCGAATCTTTGCGCGATTACGTGATGATCGCCCAAAACCGCGTTCGCGTCGAGCATTATTCAAGAATCGGCGGCGGAAAATGGACGTTTGAAGTGTTGGAAAGTCTGGACGATAAATTGATCTTAGATTCGATAGACTGCAAAATCCCGCTCAAAAATATTTATTCAAAAGTTGAACTGAAACCTCTCAAATTAATCAAGAAGAAAAAGTGACCTATGATCTTTGATCTTTGATCTTTTACTAATAAGTTGGGGAATTTATGGAAAAGACTAACTTTGAAAATCCGGATATTTATAAACTTTCCGAAAAAATCACGGATGAGATTTGGGAAATAGTTATAAAATGGAATAATCTGGCTCAAGATACGGTTGGGAAACAGATTATTCGCTCTGCCGACAGTATCGGCGCAAATATCGCCGAAGGACGCGGACGCGGAACTCCGCAAGATAACCGACGGTTTTTACGAATGGCGCGAGGCTCGTTATATGAAACAAGACATTGGTTGCGCCGCGCTTACAAAAGAAAACTTTTATCTCAGGAAAATACCGAAAAACTCTTGCCTCTCATCAATGAACTGATACCGAAACTAAATTCATACTTGCGAAAAGCAGCAGAAACAATCCGTGGAAACAGAAAATAATAATCAAAGATCAAAGATCGAAGATCGAAGATCGAAAGTCTTAAACATCGTCGGCGCACGCCCTAATTTTATGAAGATCGCACCGATCGTTCGTGAAATGCGGCGGCGTGAAGACGAGTTTCAGCCGCTCATCGTTCACACGGGGCAACATTACGACGAAGCGATGTCCGATTCGTTTTTTCGCGATCTCGGCATTCCGGAACCCGATTTTCATCTCGAAGTCGGCTCTCATTCGCACGCGGTTCAGACGGCGAAAATTATGATGTCTTTCGAGCCGATCGTTTTGCGGGAAAAACCCGACTGGGTTCTCGTCGTCGGCGATGTCAATTCAACGATCGCGTGTGCGCTTGTTTGTGCAAAACTGGGCGTAAAAATCGCGCACGTCGAAGCAGGTTTGAGAAGCCGTGACCGGGCGATGCCCGAAGAGATCAACCGCATTTTGACCGATGCGATCTCGGATTTACTGCTCACGACCTCGCCGGATGCGGACGAAAATTTGAAACAGGAAGGTAGTGCGGACGACAAAATAAAATTTGTCGGAAACGTGATGATCGACTCGCTTTTTTATAATCTCGAAAAATCAAAGGAATCGAAAACGCGCGAAGATTTAGGATTGACCGGTAAAGAATACGCCGTTCTGACGCTTCACCGCCCGTCGAATGTCGATGAAAAAGAGGTTTTCAGCGGTTTGCTCGAAGCGTTGATCTCGGTTGGTGAAAAACTGCCGGTCATCTTTCCCGTTCACCCGCGAACACGTGGAAATATCGAAAAATTCGGCTTTGCAGAAAAGGTCGCAAATTCAAATATTCGCTTGATCGAACCGCTCGGATATTTGGATTTTATGAATCTTTATTCGGGCGCAAAGCTGGTTTTGACCGATTCGGGCGGATTGCAGGAAGAAACGACCGCGCTTTCGATTCCGTGTCTGACTTTGCGCGAAAACACCGAAAGACCGATCACGATCGAAATGGGAACAAACGTCTTGGTCGGCACGAATCCCGAAAGAATTAAAGAAACCGCTTTTCAAATTTTGGAAAGTTCCGAGAAAAAAGACGCGAAAATTCCGCCTTTATGGGACGGACGCGCGGCGGAAAGAATCTGTGACGCTTTGACGGGAAAATAGCGCAAAAAATCACAAAAATCACAAAAAATACTTTTATTCTGCCGCTTTTTTTAATTTATAGAACAATTAATTCGGTCAAACGGTCTGTGTAGAGGGGTTTTGCTCGCCAAAGAGGAATTTTGACCAATGACGGTCAATTTTTGAGCGATCGGTCTATGCAAAAAGCAATGCCCGATATTTCAGGCATTACTTTTGTTTTTTTTTAGTTAATTCAGTTATTTATCGACGGGCGGTTTGTCCACGGATTTGTTCTCGTTCGTGGTCGAATCGTTCTTCTTACTCGCTTCGCCTTCCATCGGATAACCCGCGTTTTTCCACGCCTGAGTTCCGCCGACGAGCGCAAAAGCATTTCCGATACCTTTTTCTTTCAATTTAGCAACCAGACCGGCGCTTGTATGTTCGCTCGGTCAGGAGCAATAGGCAATGATCTTTTTGTCCGTCGGGATTTCTTTGTAGCGCAGTTCCATCGCTTCGGCGGGAACGTTGATCGCGCCCTTGATGTGTTCCTGTTTGTAGGTAAATTCGGCGCGTGTGTCCACGAAAATGGCGTTTCCCGCGTCGAAATCCTTCTTGGCATCAGCCAGATCGATGCGCGGCGCGTCATCGGCAGGGTCTTTATCTTTAATGATTTCCGCCGGAGTCGCTTTCGTATTTGCTTTGGCTGTTTCCGCTTTCGGCTGCGCGGCATTTTGGCACGCCGTCAAAACTGCTAAAGCAGTTAGAAAAACGGCAGCAACTAATAAAATATGTCGCATTGATTTCTCCTTATTTTTATTGAATTAAATTTGATTGGTCGCCGATTTTCCGTTGGCGATCAACGTCGGATATTTCCCGTTCCAACACGCAACACAGGCTGAATCGGTTTCTATTCCGGTCGCTTTGAGCATTCCTTCGAGCGAAAGATAGCCCAAACTGTCCGCTTCGATGTAGCGGCAAACTTCCTCGACGGTCATCTGCGCGGCGATCAGTTCGCCTTTGCTCGGCGTATCAACGCCGTAATAACACGGCGAAATCGTCGGCGGGCAGGAAATCCGCATATGAACTTCCTTCGCGCCTGCTTCACGCACCATCTGCACGATCTTTTTCGAGGTCGTTCCGCGCACGATCGAATCGTCGATCAAAACGATTCGTTTACCGTTTATTAAATCCTTGATCGGGTTAAGCTTTAGGCGCACGCCGAATGAACGGATGCTTTGCGAAGGCTCGATAAAAGTTCGTCCGACGTAATGATTGCGAATGATCGCGTGGCGGAAATTGATGCCCGATTCACGCGCAAAACCGACCGCCGCCGCCACGCCCGAATCGGGAACGGGCACGACCATCGCGTTGTTGTCGAAATTGTCGACCGGATGTTCGACCGCCAGTTGTTTGCCCATATTATGACGCGATTGATTGACCGATTTTCCGAAAACGATCGAATCGGGACGCGAAAAATAGACGTGTTCAAAGGAACAAACCGAAACCGGCTTTTGCTCGAAAGGAAAGAAGGAACGAAGCCCGTTCTCATCGATCACGAGCATTTCGCCCGCTTTTATCTCGCGCACCGTTTCCGCATCGATTAGATCGAAAGCGCAGGTTTCCGATGCAACGCACCACGCATCCTTCAATTTTCCGAGCGCGAGCGGACGAAATCCGCGCGGGTCGCGGACGGCGATCAAACATTGCGGCGTTAAAAACAAAAGTGAAAACGCGCCTTCGGTTTCCTTCAAAACCTTTGAAACGGCTTCGATCACGTCTTTCGCTTGCGTTCGTGCGATCGAATGAAGAATGGTTTCCGTGTCGGAAGTTGACGAAAAAATTGCGCCTGCTTTTTCCAGTTCGGCGCGTTTTTGATTGGCAAAAGGCAGGTTTCCGTTATGACAGACAGCGATCTGTCCGTGCTGGCAAGTCACCGAAAACGGCTGAACTTCCTTAATCGTATTTTTTCCGGCGGTCGAATAGCGCGTATGCCCGATTGCCGAGTTTCCGGTCAGCTTGAGCAGTTCGTCCTCAACCAAAACGTCGGCAACCAAACCTTGCGAACGAAACTGGTGAAGGTCTGCGCCGTCGCTCGAAACGATCCCGCAAGCCTCCTGCCCGCGATGCTGTAGCGCAAAAAGTCCGAGTTGGGTTAAGGTCGAGGCTTCTGCGTGTCCGTAGATACCGAAAATGCCGCATTCTTCGTGAAATTTATCGAGAATCAAATCCATCATTTCTATTTTGCCACAAAAAAGATCGAGCCACGAATGACACCGGTAACACGAGGGAAATTTTTGGAAAAAGTCGTGTCTTTCGGATTATTTCGCGGTCAATTCTCCTAAACTGTGTGCGAAACGATTGAGCAATATCAAGAGATGCGCGTCCTGAATCTTCTCCGAATTTTCGAGCAATTTGTTCAGATGAAAGAATTTCAGATCGGTTTCGCTCAAACTTTTCGCATCGAGTTCGACCGCAAATGGATAAACCGTTTCGGGCGTGATTCCGGCAGAAGTAAAATAACTGCCGCCGAGCTCCCAGGTTTTGTTTAATGAAACTTTGAAATCCTTCGGAAATCGTTCGCGCAGGAAGTTCTCGATCTCGAATTTATGTTCGATCGAAAACGGCAAACGCCACGCGGGAACGCAAAAAAGTTGCGAACTGTCCGAAAAATTCTGCGGCGCGGGCAAATCGCGCGTTTCAATGCCGACGAGAATTTCGTTTTCGGTTTTGATGAATGGAATCGCCGCGACCGTGTTTTTACTGAAATTTTTCGGCACGACATATTCAAATTCGGCGCGTGAAATTATATTTTTTGCTGAATCGGTTTCGATAAATTCGCTTTTGCAGAGTTTCAAAAATGAGTTTTCGGCTGATCCGATCTCTTCAAATCCCTTGCGATTTTCGACCTCGAAGCCGGTTTCGATCTTGCCTGAAAAAAATTGCGTTGTCGGCGAAACCGCCGCGCCGATCCACGCGCTTGCCGAACGGTTCAATCTTCGCAAAAGCCGATAAATACTGATCTCAAGCCGCGCATCGAACATTCCGCCGACGTGCGAAGCGCGGAGAACCTGAAGTGCGTCGAGCTCGCGGACAAAGCCTGCACTTTTGAATTGCGTGTAGTTTTCGATCTCGTGCGGCTGTTTTTCAAAAGGCGAGATTTTAACCAGAAACGAAGCGGCGCGCTCATCGATTCCGCCCGCCGAAGTATAGTAAAACTGAGGTTCGCCGATTTCGAGAATTTCATTTTCAGCTAACTCGGCGCGGTTATTCAAAATCTCGAAAACCGCTCTTCGGGTTTCGGTCTTTGAATTTTGCAAATCCGAAATCCCGAATCCGAAATCCCAGATCGCACTGATCGGTTCGGTCAGATAGCCGGAATAATTAGCGCAATTCAGGTTTTTTCGCTCGTTGTCTGCATTGATGATCGGGCGCGGAAAATCCTTTTTCGCAAGGATTAAAATCTGCCCGTTTTCGTTCTCAAACCAGGGCAAAAGATCGATCGTTTGATTTGGGCGTTCAGCAAGTTCGTAGATTTGTGCAGTCTGTTTATTCCTGTAAAATTTGAGATTTAGAAAACTTTTTGTCCCCTTGCCAACGCCCGGTTTTTCGTAGGCAATCGAGGCAGAAGCCCGCGCGTCAGCAAGGGCGGAAACTTCCGCTAATTGAACGCCGTCTGAATCCTTAACTTTTTCGCCGACAATTAAATAATTGGTCGGCGGAAATGTTAAATCATTTCCTTCCGAATCAGACAAGTAAAACTTTTTCCGAAATCGATTTTCGACAATCCACGGATTCCAAAGCGGCATTGAAACAACGATTCGCAGATTTTCTTTGCGAAAATTTTCCTCGAAATCTTTCTGCGAAAAATAGCAATATTCTTCCAACAGTTCGGGCGACCAATGATCGCGGTAATCCTTTCGCAAAACGAATTCGGCGGCAGAGCGCAGGGAAGTTTGAAAACGCGTAAAGTCCGGTTTCGGCGAATCGGTTTTTCGATATGGAACCGAGGAATTTAAGTTCAAACTCGAACGAAAATCACGCGCAAAAATCTCAAAAAGTGCGGCGGTCGAAAGTTCGGGGATTTTTCCCGAATCTTTGCCGTCATCGTTCGGCAAATCTATATAGACTTGCTTTCCGGCTTCGTCAGGCACGACGAAATCGCGGATTATCAGCACGCCGCCCGTTTTCAGTTGGGCAACCTGATTTTTTAAGGTTTTCGTGATCTGCGCGGCATCGAAACCGTTAAAGCTCGTAACGTGATGCAGAACCGACGAATCGAGAATGCCGTCGAGCGTATTTTCGGCGAAAACGTTTTCGGCGATGTCGCCGACTTCAAACTTTAAGTTTTCCGCTTTGTAATGGTTTTGCGAATATTCGACCGTGACGGGATTGATGTCAACGCCGACGAGTTCGAGGTTTTTATAAAGCCGCGCGAGATCGAAAGTTCCGCTTCCCGAACCTGAACCCATATCGGCGATCAATCCGCGCGAAGGGAAATGCGCCGTCGTCAGCGCAATTTTCTGCTGCATCGAGGCATCCATTCCGGCGAAATATTCTTCATATTCCGAGAGGTTTCCGCGGTCTTGTCCGGCGTATTTATCCACGAATTTAAGTTAGTTTACGAAGCGGTTTTTGTAAACTTCAAAAAAGAAAAGATTTAAATTTTCGGCGCGATATAATATGATTTAAGGAAATTGTTCCAAAGGAGAAAAAAGATGAAAAAGAGATTTTTGACGGTTCTTGTGAGTTTGCTTTTCTCGGCTCCCGCGTTCGGACAGGTTTTTACAAATCCGACGATTGCGCCCGTGATTACGCCGAACCGCATCTGGAGCGATATGCGCGTCGGTCAGATCGGCAGTCAGATGGCGGCTGATATGGCGCGAAATTCCAAAACGAAAGGTAAAACGGCGGTAAAGGGAAAAACTGCGACCGCGCCGAAAACGTCGGCGGTTTATCAAAAACAATTCGCATTTCAACGCGCTGTAAATTCGCCGCTCGCGCAAAAAATGGCGGAAACTCAAAAGGCGAATGCGAATGACACGGCAAAGGTTCAGCAGATCGTGAAATATATGTGGGGCAAATACGAAACGACGTTTGCGGATGAAAATCGACGGCTCGGAATGCCCTTTAACGATGTCGCTTCGGCGATGACATATTACATCGTCAGCAGTTATCTTTACGCCAATGATATTCAGTCGCTCGCTTCAGAAAATTCGGTCGCGGTTTACAGGCAGGTCGCGGAAATTTTGGGAAAAGATGCCGAATTTATGAAATTAAAACCTGCGGACAAACAGCTTTACGCCGAACTTTTAATCACGATGGGCGGAATGCCGATCGCAACGTTTGAACAAAGCCGAAACCGCAAGGATTTGACCAGTCTGGGACAGCAAAATCTCGAAAGACTTTTCGGCAGCAACGCCAATAATCTGCAAATCACCGCCAACGGTATCGAATTTTAGATTTTTATAAATTAGCCGCGAACAAACACGAAAAGACACGAAAAAAGATTTATAATTTTCGCGAACTTTCGTGTTTGTTCGCGGCTAAAACTTTCCGAAGCTCAAAGATATTTGTCGAAAATGTTTGAGATTTCGACATATTGATCGCCCCAGCCGTTGTCCATCGAAATTTCCTGCAACGCGCTTGTCGGCAGAAAGAGAAAATTTATGCGGGACTTGCCCGAATCGCTGAGTTTTTGCGTTTGTTTGTAATTTACGAGTTCGGTCTGCAAAATTTCTTTGGCTTCATCCACCGTATAATTTGCCCAGATCGAATCTTCCGAATTTTCGAGAAGTTTAATTATTCTTTCAAACGCAGAAATCAGCTCTTCCATAAAGTTAATCGGCTGGCAAAATTCGTCCGCGGCATTCGCCGAAACCGATTCTGCGGAAACCTTCTTTTTCGCAGAAGCCTTTCATAATAATTTCGTCGCCGTCTTCTAAAAATCTGCGTTCTTCGCCGTTCGGAAGGCGGATCGGTTCCTTTCCGCGCCAAGTGAGTTCCAAAAGACAGCCTCGTTCGCTCTTTTCGCGTCCCGAAACCGTTCCCGTCGCCATCAGATCGCCGGTTTGCAGATTACAGCCGTTTGAGGCGTGATGCGTCAGCATTTGCCCGATTGTCCAATACAAATCCTTCATATTCGAGCGTGAAAGCAGAAACGGTTCAATGCTTTCAGCGCGCATTTTCTCGGTTTGGATGTAAACTTCGAGCTTTATGTCAAATCCGCCGTGTTTTTGATTTTGTTCGCCGTTCAGATAATCGAGCGGTTGCGGATCGCCTTCTTCACGTTCAAACGCCGGAACGCGAAACGGCGCGAGGGCTTCCAACGTGACGACAAACGGCGAAACAGTCGTCGCGAAATTTTTTGCGAGAAACGGACCTAAAGGCTGATATTCCCAAGCCTGTATGTCACGCGCCGACCAATCGTTGACCAGACAAAGCCCGAAAATATGTTCTTCCGCGTTTTCAATCGGAATTGATTCGCCCAAATTATTTCCTTTTCCGACAAAAAAGCCGACTTCCATTTCGTAATCGAGATTTTTCGCAGGAATAAAAACGGGCGGCGCGTCCTGATCGGTGCGATTCTGACCTTTCGGGCGTTTCACATCCGTTCCCGAAACGACGATCGACGAAGCGCGTCCGTGATAGCCGATGGGAATGTATTTATAATTCGGCAACAGTGGATTATCGGGACGAAACATCGCGCCGACATTCGTCGCGTGAAAGATCGAACAGTAGAAATCAGTGTAATCGCCGATTTCAGCAGGAACGGCAAATTTAATTTCCGAAATTGGAAATAAGCCTTTTTGTAAAACTTCGCGTTTTTCCTTCGGACAATCCGCTCGCAAAAGTTCTACTAAATACTTTCGCAACCGAGAAACTTCTTCATTATCTGTAAAAACAATTCGCCGATTGATTGTGTTTTGAAGCATCCATTCACGAAAATCATTATCCTCAATTAACTTTTCATCTTTTAGAGGCTGTAAAACATTTGTCAGTTCTAAAACATAATCGCCGATAATAACGCCTTCAACTGGATAATTAGGAGAGTTTTCATTATAAAATAAACAAAAAGGCAAGTTTTGAATCGGGAAATCGGTGTTCGGATCGTTTGCGGATTCGATCCAGCTTTTTAAGTTCGGGTCGTGTGTTTCATTTATCATTTATCATTTACCATTTATCAATTTATTTGTTTGGTAAATGATAAATGATAAATGGCGAATGTTACAAAAGCCCGATTTCGCGCAAATCGGTGATCGGTTCGTCAAACGAACAGCTTCCGAATGAGCCGACGCTTTCTTCGCGCAGGTGTTTTAACTGCGAAACCGTCAAAATGTAATCGCGATGCCACGTTACGCCGCCTTCGCTGAATGAAAGATTTTCGGGAAATTCGTCTTCCATCAATTCTTCCAGAAGACTCGATTTGAATCCGGCGCGGGCAAATCCGGCGGCTAAAAACAAATTCAAAAAGCCGTGCATCGTGCCTTCGGGCGCGTTCGCGTCATACGTCAAAGGCTTAAAACAGCGAATCGGATGATGAAGTCCGGCAGTCGCCTTAAATTTTACGTTTGCCGCCAGACAAGTGCGGATAAAACGAATTATTTCGGAAGTCGGCGGAAATGCGTCCGCCGTGATGCCGCCGGTGCGAATTTTTGCGTTTTGCCCGTTGATTGCGAGCGCGGAAACCAGATCGCCGAGGTTTTCATTGAGCGGAAGCTCGAAATAAGCGGTCACGTAATCGGGCAGAACTTTGGCGGTATTTTCGATCTTTGAGGTCGTGCTTGCTTTCACTTCGAGCACGTCGCACAAAACGCGCGAAGCGTTTCGCGCATTGAAATCTTCGATCTGGCGCATCGTTTCGTAAATGTCTTCGCCCGCCAAAACGCACAAACGCCAGCCGCTTTTCGTGTCGTGCGAAATAAAATCCTGCGCGTTTTCGATAAATTCTTCGAGCCGCGCCGCCGGCACGACAAATCTGCCGAGCATCCAATTGTAGTTACTGTTTTTATAAGTCGCGTAATTGATGACGGCTTCTGCCATCGAAAGCTGTGACGGCGGAAAAAGCCCGGCGTAATCAATTATCTCTGAAAGCAAAACTCGAACGGATTCTTTGGGGTTAGAATTTTTCATCGGGAAATATTCTACTTTAATCTTGAAAATCTTTATAGCATCGGGAAGCGGAATTTTTGATGACCAATGTCAATTAAGTCCGTTAACATTCTACACGTAATTGCGTCAAAAAAAAACAGGTTATCTTTGCGGCAAATTTCGGGCGGTTTCGGGCGGAAAAGTTATACAATCGTTCAATGCGAGTTTTAGGAATCGATCCCGGCAGTGAAACTCTCGGCTGGGGCGTGGTCGAAGGAAGCGGACTGAAATATTCTCTGGTTGATTATGGAACGATCAAGTCGAGTCCGCGCGAAAAATTTTCAAAGCGTCTACTCAAAATTCACAACGGCGTGCAGGAACTGATCGAAAAATATCAGCCCGACGCGCTTTCCGTTGAAGAAGCGTTCTATGCCGTCAACGTCAATGTCGCGCTGAAATTGGGACAAGTGCGCGGAGTCGTGCTCGTGCTCGGCGAAAAAGCGGGTTTGGAAATCGGCGAATATGCGCCGCGCCTTATCAAACAAACCGTAGTCGGCTACGGAAACGCCGAAAAACATCAGGTGCAGGAAATGGTGCGTCTGCTTTTGCGAATGAAAACCGTTCCGCAACCGCACGATGCCGCCGATGCGCTTGCGATCGCCATCTGTCATTTTCACCACGCCGGAATTCAGAACAAAATAAATCAGGCAAAACTGAAACTGCGTTAATTTTAACTACATCAGCACGCGGATGGGGCGGATCAGGCAGGTTTTTTAGATGAATTTTATAAAAAAATCCGCTTCGATCCGATAAATCAGCCTGATAAGCGTGCTGATTAAAAATACCCTCAAACAAATCTTTACAGTTTTGGAAAGATGGTTTATATTTGGCAAATCAAAACAATTTAAAGCAATTTTACGCATAAACGGAAAATTTTCTTCAAGGCGGTTTTTAATTTCTGACTTCGGCACTTCAAGGGAGAAAAATTATGAAAGTTCCGCTTTCTTTGCTTTTTTTGATGGTTTTGTTTGTCTTCAATGCGCAATCGCAAAAAAGACGAGCGGTTCCGAAACCGAAAACAAATGTCGCCCAAAGCGTCAAACCGATTACTAATTCGGCGGTCGTGATAGATGAAAGTCTGGCGGTTTTACGAACGCATCCGAGCCTTTTCGCCGAGTCCGTCCAAAGAATGCGGCGCGGTAGAAAAATACAGGTCACGGGCGAAAAAGAAGCCGACGGCGTAATATTTTATCGTGTGAATGCACAAATGCCGAAAATATCGGGTTGGATTCAGTCCGAAGCCGTTTTCGGTAAATTTCGCCGCGGCGACGACGAACGACTGGCGCGTTTGATACAGGCTTCAAACGGTTTCGACCAACTCGAAATTGCCGAACAGTTTTTTGAAATATATCCCGATTCAATACTCCGTCCCGCCATCTTGCTTCTTTTCGGCGATCTGTGCGAAGAAACCGCCGCAACGCTTTCAAAAAACGCAACGCGCCGCTTAAACAATCGTGAAATGGCGGCTTCGGGGGCACCTTTGCACAGTTATTATCTGAATTTCGTGAGTTTGGACAGATACCGCAAACTCGGAATTGTTTTCTTTTTCAATTCAAGCACGAAAAATTATCACTACAACGGCGCAAGTTGGGAAGAATTAGTCAAAAAATATCCTAACTCCAATGAAGCCCCGGAAGCGCAAAAACGTTTAGATGCTCTGAAAGAGAAGCTTGAGAAAAAGTAAAGCGTGAATCGTCTTTCTTATTTCTTACTTTGACTTAATTCAACGGCGATTTGCGCGGCGATTTTGGCGTTGTTTTCTAAAAGCGCAATATTTGCCGCGAGCGTTTTGCCTGCACTTTTTTCCGACATTTGCGCGAGCAGAAAAGGCGTGATCTCTTTTCCGCTGATCTTGTTTTCATCCGCCATATCTAAGGCTTCGGCAAGAATTTTTTCGAGTTCCTGTGAATCGATTTCAAAACTTCCGGGAACGGGAACGGTCAGAAGAATCGAATTTTGAAGTTTTAATTCATCGCGGGAATTTACAATTTCGGCAACTTCGTTAGCAGTTTCTACTTTTTCATCGACGAATAAACCGCTTTTGTGAGAATAAAAAGCGGGAAGCTCTTCACACTTCCAACCCAGAACGGAAACGCCGTGAGTTTCGAGCCATTCGCGCGTGCGCGGAAGATCGAGCACAATCTTCGCGCCCGAACAAACGACCGTGATCGGCGTTTGTGCGAGTTCGGGCAGATCAGCCGAGATGTCTGCCGAAAATCCACGGTGAACGCCGCCGATTCCGCCTGTCGAAAAAACTCTGATACCGGCTTTATGAGCAATGAAGGTCGTCGTCGCAACGGTCGTTGCACAGTTCATCTTTTTGGCGGTGACGATCGGCAGATCGCGACGCGAAATTTTACGGATATTCTTTTCGGTCGCCAGGAAATTAATCTGTTCCTCGCTCAATCCGACGCAGAATTCGCCGTCGAAAACGGCAATCGTAGCGGGAACCGCACCGTTTTCACGCACTGTATTTTCAAGTTTTTTGGCGGTTTCAAAATTATGCGGATACGGCAAGCCGTGTGCAATGACAGTCGATTCGAGTGCGACGACAGGTTGGTTATTTTCGATGGCGGATTCTGCTTCTTCACTAAAATTGAGCTTCATTTTTTTGTTTGAAACAACGATAAACGCAGATTTACACGGATTGATTTTAGAATAGAAATCTGTGCAAATCTGCGTTTATCGTTGTTTCCGACCTTATTTGATTACTTTTCCGATGCGGTCAAAACGCGGATGCGTGATACATCCGAGCATACTTTCACTGCTTGCGGCACGGTCGCATGACCAATAAACAAACATTGCGCGTCCGATGATGAGGTCACGGCTGACAACTCCCCAAAATCGGCTGTCAAGACTTTGATCGCGGCTGTCACCCATTACAAAATAACTGTTTTCGGGAACGACGTATGGCTTTCCGGTTCCTGCAAAAGGAACTCTCTGGTTGGCGGGCGCGCCTTTGATCGAATCCTCCGAATAGTAAACGTCGTAGGTTTGGTCAGGCTGGCGCGGTTCAAATTCTTCCGTATCGAGGGCGGCGTGTTTTGACGGCGGGTCGCCGATGATCTTATGTTCGGGTAAAAGATTGTCGTTTATGTATACGTCAGTTCCTTTGATCTCGATCTTATCGCCGGGCAAGCCGATCACGCGTTTAACGAAATTGGTCTGGTAAGGAACTCCGGCATCATCCCTGTTCTGTTTGGAAACATTCATTTCTTTCGGATAACCGGGAAATTTGAAAACGATAATATCTCCGCGTTCGATTTCTTTTTGAGGCAGAAGCGGAACGGGCTTTCCGCCGGGAGCAAAGATGAATTTGTTGACCAGAAGATAATCGCCGATGAGAATCGTGTTTTGCATCGAACCGGTCGGAACGGTGACGGCTTGGATGATGAAGGTCATTCCGAAAAGTGCCATCACGAGCGTGACGACAAACGATTCAAAATACTCGCGAAACGCGCTCTTCGGCGGTCCGGTCGGTTTCGGTTCTTCGGTTTTTGTAATTTCTTTTTCTTCTTTACTCATAGAAATATTTTTTGATACGGGTAATTTATCCTTATTGTTTCGATGTTTTGGCAATTTCGAGCATTTTTAAGGCTTCGTTTGCCGCCATCATTTCTGCCGCTTTGATCGAATTTCCTTGCCCGTGAACTTTCCCGTTGTGCCAGACGGCTTCAACGAAAAATGTGCGGTCGTGCGGCGGACCTTCGGTTTTGACAACCCTGTAAACAGGCGCGGCAAGTTTTTCAGCCTGCAAAGTTTCCTGCAAAAGCGTTTTGTAGTCAATCGAAGTTTTCGGTGTCGCGTTTTTTAGTTCTTCGACGAAAACCCGGTTGACAAAAGCCCGCGCCGAGATATAACCGCTGTCAAAGAAAATCGCCCCGATAATGGCTTCGAGCGCATCAGCCAACAACGCCTGTTTGCGTCTGCCGCCCGTTTTTTCCTCGCCGCGACCGACGCGGATAAAATCTCCGAGATTAAATTCCTGTGCCAGTTTTGCTAATGTTTGCGTGCTCACCAGATGATGTTTCATCAAGGTCAGGTCGCCTTCGCTCGATTTCGGATTTCGCAGATAAAGCTGTTCGGCGATTGCCAAACCGAGGACTGAATCTCCCACAAATTCGAGCGATTCGTTTTGCTGTTCACGGATTTTTTCCTCATCGCCGTCGGGAATATTTTCATAAGCCCAGGAACGGTGCGTCACCGCACGTTCGAGCAACGCAAGGTTTTGAAATTTATAGCCGAGGATATTTTCAAGCTTGGCAACATTTTCCGACATTACGGCTAATTTTAAGAAACAAGTTGCAAAAAGGAAAGTCGGACATCTGAGATTTCAAATGTCCGACCTGTTTTTAGGTTTTTACCTCAAATTAGTTTAGCGAGTTCCTTTCTTTTTCGGAGCCGGCTTTTTCGCAGGAGTTGTGGTCGTTGCGGTCGAAGCAGGTTTGACCGTTGCATTTGCGGCGGCAGGCTTCGCGGTCGTCGTTGTTGCGGCAGGTTTTGCACCTGCGGCGGGTTTCGCGGTCGTGCCCGGTTTGTTGGTTGTTGCATCAGGCGTTGTCGTTGATGCCTTCGGCGCAGTTCCGGTTGTCGTTCCTTCCGCCGGAGTCGCTTCGACAACAGGCATTACTTCCGATGAAGGATTCGGCATCGGTTTTGTCTTGGTGCTTGAGATCAAAACGTCCAATCCGGCTTCCTTACCGTTGTTACGGAATTTGTAAAGCTCTTTCATCGTGTTGTAAACATCGTCCTTCAAACCTTTATCACGCGCATCGGTATAAGCATTGTAGGCTCTCGAAAATGAATCGATTGCACGGTCAGCATAGCCTTTCTGTAAAGCGTAGACAGCTTTCGCTTTATCGGTCGATTCTTTGATCTTGTCGATTGCGGCTTTCTTTTCTTCTTCCGAAATTCCGGCTTTATTAGCTTGATCTTCGGCGGCTTTAGCATCGGCGAGAAGCTGAGTTCGTTCTTTTTCTCTTTCTTCAACTTCTTTCGTATACCAGTTTCCGATTGCTACATAACCGAGCGCATTGGTTTTCGTCCCCGAATTAGCTTGCTGTGTTGCTTTATAAAGAAACGGAATCGCGTCTTTCTGGTTTTTGTCGCGGTAATATTTAATATAACCGACGGTCATATTCAACCAACCGAGTGCATTATCTTTTGTTTTATAAATAACGCCTTTACCGGCATTGCCGACCCCGTATTTGTCGCCGACCGCGCCGCCTTCGAGTTGACGAATCGCGTCCTGGGCATATTTAACGGTTTCAGCATTGTATTTGTCGTTATTGTTGATCGCTTCATCGAAACCGATCGAGCCGAGCAAAATCGTAATATCAACCTTCAATTTTGAATCCGGTTTCGGATGCGCGAGAATTTCTTTACCGCTTGCATAAACGCCGTCCCAATTCGCATTTTTCAAAGAATCATTGAAACGCGCATACAGTGCATCAAGGGCTTCCTGTTCTTCACGGTCTTTAACGATTTTTTCCTGTTTCGGAATATAATCATTGAAATAATCGATCTGTGCTTTATCATCTTCGCACTTCCCGTATTTTTCAACGTAAGATTTTGCCGCTTTCAATGCTTCTTTCTGATCCGCAAGCGGTTTCAGCGGATATTTCGTTGTAAAAACTCCGTATAATGCTTGTTTTGCTTCAATATCCGCACACGGGTCCTGCGCAAAACTTGCTCCGGCAAATGCCAGCGTCAAAACTCCGATAACTGAGAACCTAAAAACTGATTTCATTAAAATTTTTCCTCCAAAGCTGTTATAAAACTTTTATTTTCCCCAAAGCTGAAACTCGTTAAAGTTTCAAGCGTTTTGCGTCTGTTCAGATGTTTTCAGAAAAAAATAAGTTGCAAGATTTTGTAATTTCGGCAAGCTATTTTTAAGACACGGATATTAAATAATTGTTATTCGTGAATTTACGGAAAACAAAATCCTGTTGCAAAACAGAAAACTAAATAATCACGTAACTTTTGCTGATGTGTCAAGCAAAAGTTGCGTATTTTTTTTATAAAAAAGCATTGAATTATCTCACGAATCCATCGGATAACTCAATGCTTTTTCGGCAAATAAAGAATTTAATTGCTATTTATTGTTGACAATGCGCGGTCGCGTAAACTCGCCGTTCGATTTTTTTACCTCGATCACTACGGGCGGAAAAGAATTTTCAGTATTTTGCTGTTTCTTTTCGGGAGTTCTCGGCGGAGTTTGTTTGACGATAATCTTTTCTTTTTCCGCGTCAGCTTCCGCTTCTTCAGCGGTTGTGTCCTCATCTTCGTCCTCCTCCTCGATCTTTGCCGCCGTTTTCAGGTTGATCTGTGTTTTCGGTTTCAGATTGTAGGGAATCAACGCCAGATTTTTGTTTCCGTTTTCCAAAAGACGCGGACTGAGCGCATTATAAACTTGCCCGGCGACCGCCGCCGCATATTTTCCGCGTTCCGACTGTCCGCGTGTGATAACGACGACCGCGTATTTCGGGTTTTGAATCGGCGCGACCGAAGCGAAAAGTCCGAGCCACGAACCTTTTCCGATGCACGAACCGGTTTTCCCCGCAATTCCGAGCGTGTGGTCGACACCGCGATGTGCCGTGCCGTATTCAGCCGCGCCGATCATTCCGGGGATCACGCCCATGACTTTGTTCATCGGCAGATTAACCTGTCGGCGCAGATAACCGCGAAAGTTAGCTTGTTCGACGCGCGAGCGCGGAACCTGCGGAACGACGATCTTTCCGCCGTTCGAGATCGCCGAAACGAGCACGGCTAATTGCAAAGGCGAAACTTCAAAATCGTCGCCGTGCGAATAAATACGCGCATTGCTGTTGTTATACGGAAGCTTTCCGCCGACTTCGCCCTGATCGTTGATTCCGGTCGGTTCACCGAGTCCGAGTGCGCGCGCATATTCGATAACTCTGCTGTTGCCGATATTTACGCCGACTTTTTGAAAATACAAATTATTTGAAAAAGCGAGCGCATCGTCGAGATTCATCCGAAAATTGCCGACCATTCCATCCTGATTGATGACGTTTTCGTTTAATCCGGCAACGCCTGTGACCAATTTAATGGTCGAACACGGACGATAGCTGTTGCGAATCGCCCAATCCTGATTGACGATGGTTAAAACCTTTCCGGTTTGCGCTTCCATCACGACGACCGTTCCGGCGTGATTGCCGAGCGCGTTGATCGCAGCGCGGCGAATCTGCAAATCTTCGCCTTCGGTGATGTCGTTTGAGATATTTTCGACGGTCGTGGTGCGCAATCCGCGTTCAAAAGCCAGTGCGCGGGCGCGGGCTTCGCGGGCGATCTGTTCGCGGCGGCGTTTTTCCGCGAGAATCGCCTGACGGCGTGCTTCTTCGGCGGCGCGGCGTTTCGCTTCTTCGACGCGTCGGGCTTCGGCTAAACGCGCGGCTTCTTCGCGGGCTTTTTTAGAATTTTTGTCGTTCGATTTTGCCGATTTCGCGTCTTTTTTGTTTAATTCGGCTTGATTGGATTTCGATTTTGAATCGGATTTTGATTTTGCCGAGGCAGTTTCCTTTTTAGATTTGGAATCTTTTTTGGCATCTTTTGCGGTCTTTTCCACAGTCTTACTTGCGGTTTGTTTGCCCTTAACAGGTTTTTTCGATTGCGCCTGCGTGGTTGAAACGAGCAGGAAAACGGATATTAAAAGCACAAAACACAGCTTTGATGAATACCTTTCGGGGCATAACAGCATATTTAATTACCTCTGAAAATTTTATTTTTTTGACGAGTTATCGAGGAGAGCCGGAAATTCCTGTAAAATTAAATTTCTATTGGTTTTCCAAGAATTTGCGTTTAAGCTAAACAAGACTATAACATTCAGACTGGAAAAACGGCAAGGAAAATTAGGTAAAAATATCTTCAGGAAAAAGATTAAGTTTGAAACTTAAAATTAACCGAATATGAGGTTTTTCAATACATTTCGCGGTAAGCTTTTGATTATCTTAGCGTTTATGCTGATCGCCACGCTGAGTTTTCAATATTATCTGAATCTCGGCACACAGGAAGAGAATAACCAGATTCTCGAAGCGCAATCGAAGGCACTCGCCGCCGGAATCACGCTCGGTTTCAACAGCATCACGTCGAGCGAATATTTACAGGATTTAGTCAAACGCGAAGGTCAGCCGTTTTATGACGAGAAGACGACCGAACGCATCAGGGACATCATTATCATTAACAATAATTGGGATGTGACCGATAACCTGACGGGCGAATATCTGCCTTCGACCGGAAGCGACGGCGAAATAAAATATTTGAAATTGAGCGAACTGCAAAATCTGCCGCCGCTTATGGAAGGTAAAAGACTCGGCGAGGACCTCGAAAAATTTCCGAACCGCAAAACTGCGGCAAACAAGGAAACCAACGGTGAAGCGTATGCCATTCCGATCACGACCAGCCAGGGACGTTGGTATGCGATGGTGATTCTGGAAAACGATAAAAAAGCCGCCGCCAGCCGCGCCGCGCGTCCGCTCATCTATACGCTCGGCATTTTGCTCGTTTCGACGCTCATAACTTTCTGGCTCGTCTGGCGTTTTACGCGACCAATCGCCAATCTTTCCTATGCGGCGCGGCAGATCGCCAACGGCGACCTTTGTGTGCGCGTCGAAGGCGCAAACCGTTCGGATGAAATGGGCGAACTCGCTTCGCAGTTTAACCGGATGACGGACGAACTGGCAAAAAACCGCGAACTCGAAGCGAAATTTCAGGAAGCGGAAAAATCGGCGGTCGTCGGCAGACTTGCTTCCGCCATCGCTCACGAAATCCGCAATCCGCTCAATTATATAAACTTATCGCTCGATCATTTGCGTAATAAATTCAAACCCGAAGACGAAACGAAGCGTGAAACTTTTGAAAAATTGACGGCGCAGTTAAAAGCGGAAGTCGGCAGGATCAATAATCAGATCACGGATTTTTTAAATTATTCGCGTCCGGCGAAAGCCGATCTACAGCCGACCGATGCGAGGAAAGTCGTCGAAGATTCTCTGCGGATCGTTGAGGCGCAAGCCGCCGAGTGCGACATTAAGATAAGTCTGATCGAAGAAGAAAACGTGCCGAAAATGTTGGCTGATGCGGAATTTTTACGGTCGGTTTTCAATAATCTTTTCATTAACGCGGTTCACTCGATGGAGGCGAAAGGCGGACATCTGAACGTGAAAATTTCGCCCGACGGACAATTCGTCAAAATAGAGATACGCGACACGGGCAACGGGATTCCGCCCGAAAACCTCGAAAAGATATTCGAGCCGTATTTTTCGACCAAAGAAACCGGAACGGGTTTGGGGTTGGCGATTGTCCAAAAAATCATCGACGTTCACAACGGTGAAATCTCGGTCGAATCGGAATTGAACGAAGGAACGGTTTTTGTAGTAAAATTACCGAAAGTTTAATGTTTGAAACAACGATTGACGCGGATTTACACAGATTTATTAAATCCTGTTTTTAAAAATAATCCGCGAAAATCTGTATAAATCGTTGTTTCCGAAAAAAATAAATGAGTAGAAAATCAATCTTAGTTGTTGACGATGAAAAATCGCAACGTGAAATTTTGGAAATGATCTTGTCGGGCGAAGGTTACGATGTGACGACGGCGAGCTCGGGCGAAGCGGCGATGAAATTTGTTGCCGACAGGCATTTCGATCTGGTTTTGACCGACCTGAAAATGACGGGAATGAGCGGTTTGGATTTGCTCAAACAACTGACGGATTTTGACAAATCCATTATTGTCATACTTTTAACGGCACACGGTTCGGTCGATTCGGCGGTCGATGCGTTGCGGCTCGGCGCGTTCGACTATTTGCAGAAGCCTTACGACAGCGAAAAATTGCTCGACACGGTTTCGCGCGCGCTGAACAAGCTTTCGACGCTCGACACGGAAATCGTTTCCGAATCGCCGGAAATGGACAAGGTGAAAAAGCTGATCTTGAAGGTTGCGAAGTCTAATTCGACGGTTTTGATTCGCGGCGAATCGGGAACGGGAAAAGAGTTGATCGCGCGTTCGATTCATAATAATTCACTGCGTGCAAGCGAAGTTTTTCAAGCCGTAAACTGCGCCGCGATCAACGAAAATTTGCTCGAATCGGAACTTTTCGGGCACGAAAAGGGAAGTTTTACGGGCGCAGTCGGCGAGAAAAAAGGACTTTTTGAAATTGCCGACGGCGGAACTTTGTTTTTGGATGAAATCGGCGAACTCGACATTTCGTTGCAGGCAAAATTGCTTCGCGCTTTGCAGGAAAAACAAATTCGGCGCGTCGGCGGAACGCGTGAAATAAACGTCGATGTGCGCGTTGTCGCGGCGACAAACCGTGATTTGCTGGCGATGACGACGGAAAAACGTTTCCGCGAAGATTTGTATTATCGTCTGAATGTTCTCAGCATCGAGCTTCCCGCTTTGCGCGAACGGCGCGGCGACATTCCTGTTTTGCTCGATTATTTCCTGAAAAAACACACACGCGGCACGAGTCGAAAGGTCACGTTGGATTCGGGCGCGAAGAAATTGCTCGAAAATTATTTTTACCCGGGCAATGTTCGCCAGCTCGAATCTGCCATCGAACGCGCCGTTTTACTTTGTGAAAACGACACGATCACGCTCGAAGACCTGCCGCCCGAAATGCTTAATCAAGGCGTTTCGGCGGCGACGACCGCTGGCGGCGATTCGCTTTTCAAACTTCCGCCCGAAGGCGTGAATTTTGAAGATGTCGAACGAAGTTTGATAATGCAGGCGATGGAGCGCACCGACAACAACATCACGAAATCGGCGAAATTGTTGGGGTTGACGTTCAGAACGTTGCAGTATCGGCTTGAAAAATTCGGCGTGAAACGCGACGGCGCGGAAGAAGAAGAGTAAAAGATCAGGACTTTTTAGGGCAAAAAATCCTGAAACGGCTTGTGATAATCGAAAAGGTAAAATATTCTTGCTGAAATCAATTTTATGAAACTCGGTTATAAAACGGCTTGGTTGATCCTGTTTTTGATAACGGCGATCGTTGCGGCGATGGTTTTCACACCCGTTTGGTTCATCAAACCATTTTCGGCGCAGACCGAAAAGCAACTGGAAATTTCCTATTTTTTACGGAGCTGGTCGCCGATCTTAACGATTGTTCTTTCGATCGCGGCGGTCGGTTTAGCCGTCATTATCTGGAAAAAATCGAAACGCTGGTATGGCAAAATTGCTTTGATCGTGCCGCTTTTGATTATTTTCGGTTTCACTTGGTTTGCGCGGCAGAATCATTTTGAGTGGATGTTCAATCCGCTCGAAAATGCGCGATTTGCAAAAGTTTCTGAAACCGATTTCGTCGCGGATGACGAGATGGTTTTAGCCGTTAAGGTTAATGACGATGCGGCGGCTTTTCCCGTTCGGCAGATGGCGTATCACCACATCGTGCAGGATGTCGTCGGCGGAATGCCGATCACAGCGACTTACTGAACGCTCTGCCACACTGGAATTGTGTGGCAGTCCGTCGTGAACGGGCAGACGTTAAAATTTCAACTGGCGGGAATCAATAACCAGAATTTCATAATGCGCGACGAGGAAACGGGTTCGTGGTGGCAACAGATTTCAGGCGAAGCTATTCAGGGAAAACTGAAAGGACAGAAACTCGCCGAGGTCGATTTCGACGAAATTTCCTACGGCATTTGGAAACGGGAAAATCCGAACGGTCGCGTTCTTCGTCCCGATGAAGAAAAGCTTGCCGAAAACGAATATGAAGCGGATTGGGAAACCAAAGTCGCAAAAATGCCCGTCAGGATTTCAAAGGAATTGGACAAAACCCTCGAACCGCGAACGCTTGTCGTCGGTTTGGAAATAAACGGCAATTCAAAAGCTTATCCGTTTTCGGCAATCGAGAAACAAAACCCGATTCTCGATACGGTCGGCGGTAAAAAAATCATTATCATTCTCGCCGAAGACCAGAAATCGGTGCGCGGTTTTGAAAGGGAAATTGACGGCAAAACGCTCGAATTTTTCATCAAACCCGACACTAAAGAGATCGTCGACGCGGAAACCGCCAGTGTTTGGGATTTTTCGGGCAAAGCCGTCAGAGGCGAAATGACAGGCAAGCAACTCAGGAAAATTAAGGCGATAAAAGATTATTGGTTCGATTGGAAAACTTACAATCACGAAACGCAACTTTACTCCCTCGGTTCTCGTTAACTTACCCCTCAATTCAATCGTGTTTGAGGGAAATTTATTGTATTTGAAGCGGAACTTAAACTATAATTTCCGCAAAGTTGATCTTATCAGGGGAATTTTATGAAAGAGAATAATCTTATCTTGCAGCGTTTCGTTTGGCTTTTCGTTTTCAGTTCGGTTTTTATTGTTTCCGCGCTTTCGGCATCGGCTCAATGCGGTAATTATTTCAAGTCTGATTACAATGTTATTAACAAATTAGGCACGAGTAATTTTGTCCGGGAACCAAAACTCGATGATTGGACAGGAGACGGCAGGTCCGATTTTTGGAATTTCAGGGGAAATCAAACTACATTCAGGCTTGACGTTGTGATTTATCCAAGCCAGCCGAACGGTTATTGGGATTGGAATAATCCGATAATTTATACGACAACAATCTTAGGCGACGGCGAATATTGGGTGAAAGACGTGGATGCCGACGGAAGAGTTGACCTGATTTACGGCTCTCCCGGCGATATGCGAATTCACCGCAATGTCGGAACCTCAACTCTGGTCGCTTCGCCGGCATTTACCGATTCGGACGGAGGCTTTGTTTCAACTTCTAACGTCGGATTTTTTGATGTAAATGGAGATAGTTTACTCGACTGGGTGTATTCGGTGAGTATTAATTCCAGTTTTACTTTAAGATACCAATTGCAGAATTCCAACGGTACGTTCGGCAGTAAAACGAATATAACGACAGGTTTCACGCCTTCCAGTAATGCCGTCGGAGATTTCGATGGCGATGGAAGAAAAGACATCATTTTTCCTCCAAGTCCGAACACTTATACGATGATTAGAAATACGGGCAACGGAGTTTTTCAGGTCGGACCGGCAACGTCAGCAGAAATTACAGTTTTCCGAAATCCGGTGAGAGATTTTAATAACGACGGCAAAGACGATGTTTTAAGCCGAACGAGTATTTTTTACGGTCAGGCGAATGGCACTTTCCAACAACTGCCGCTTTCCGCCGTCAGCAGTTTTCTGCTTCCCGCAGAGTTAAACGGAGACGGCAACTTGGATGTCGTCGAATTTGGGACTAACGACTACGCGACACATATCAATAACGGCGCGGGCGGATTTTCACGAACTGTTTACCCGAAGCCTCTGGTGGCAAGCGGTTTCACGACATTCGGCTGGAAATTTGAAGATTTCAATGCTGACGGAAAGGACGATTTCTATGACGGACGCACCACAAGTCCGATTTATAACTACAACGCTTTCGGCGAAAAATTGCTCACGATAAAGGAAAATGTTTGTCAGGCATCCGGCGAAACGAAAATGCTCGATTTTGACGATAATGAAAACTCCGATCTCACGATGTGGAATCCGACTAACGGAGTTTGGTCATCGAAAAATGCTAATTACATCAATGTCGAGGGAACAGCCAGAAGTTTTCAGTGGGGAACAGGTGCGTCGGGCGACGTTCCTGCGCCCGGAGATTTCGACGGCGACGGCAAAACCGATTACGCGGTTTACCGAACCAGCACAGGTGCCTGGTATGTTCTTAACAGCTCCAATTCAACATTAACTGCCTTACAATTCGGAACGACGGGCGATATTGCCGTCCCGAACGATTATGACGGCGGCGGGAAAAGCGACATTGCCGTTTTTCGTCCCTCAAACGGCGATTGGTATTTCTGGTCTTCCGAAGCGCAACAATTTTTGGGCGTTCATTGGGGAACGAACGGCGACAAACCCGTTCCTGCCGATTACGACGGCGACGGCAAAACCGACATCTGCGTTTTCCGACCGTCGAGCGGTTACTGGTATTACCTGAAAAGCTCGGATGGAGGTTTTGTCAGCCAACAATGGGGAATTTCTACCGATAAACTCGTTCCGGCGGATTATGATGGCGACGGTAAAGCTGATTTAACGGTTTATCGCAACGGTACTTGGTGGGTCTTGCGAAGTGTCGATAATTCCGCCATCGGTATTCAATGGGGAACGGCAGGTGATATTCCCGTTCCTGTTTACCGCAATTCGATCAACGCAGATTTTACGATCTATCGTCCGTCGAATAATACCTGGCGCGGATATGAAAATAGAAACACGCAATTGAGTGTTACATTGGGAACGAGTCAGGATGCTCCGGTTTATTTCGGGTTGCCGAATAATTAGAAATCGGTTAAGAATTCAGGAATTTTAAGGCGGGAATTTATTAATTTTCCGCCTTTTGTGATTAAATGTTTGAAACTCAAAACAAATCGGACAAAAAAGCGTTTTGTTTTATGCTGATTTCGAGCAGCAGGAGGAGAATCGAATGGAATGGTTTTCGACATTGAGTTTGGCTCTGGGAACGGCTTGGACATCGGGCATTAATCTTTATGCGACGGTTGCCGTGCTGGGAATTTTGCAGAAATTCGCTTTTACGAAGCTTCCCGGCGGATTGGATGTTCTGGATAATTGGTGGATCATCGGCGTGGCGGGCGGGCTTTATCTCATCGAGTTTTTCGCCGACAAAATTCCATACGTTGACAGCGTTTGGGATGTCGTTCACACGTTTATCCGCGTTCCGGCGGGCGCGGTCGTCGCATATGCGGCGACGAATGAGATGGATACGAGCGTTCATACGATCGCAACTTTGCTCGGCGGCGGTTTGGCTCTTTCTTCGCACGGCACGAAAGCCGCGCTTCGCGCCGGAGCGAATCTTTCGCCCGAACCCGTTTCAAACTGGATTTTATCGCTCGTCGAAGACGTGATCGCTTTTGTCGGTTCGATTCTTGCCGTTTTCGCGCCGATCGTCATTGCAATTGTCCTGATCCTTTTCACGATCTTTTTCATCTGGTTTACGCCGAAGGTTTTTCGCGCCTTCAAACGATTATTCAATGGAATTCGCGCACTGTTTCGCGGTGAAAGCTTCAAGGAAGTCGCCCAAAAAGCAGGTTAATTTGTTTTTTGGAAAGCAAAATCCGCTCGCAAATAATATGTGTTTGCTGGCGGAGAAAGTTTTTCCGCTCGCAAACCAATCACTTTAGAGTGCAAATAAACATTCTCCGCCAGCATACAGAGATATTTTGAGAGCAAAAAATCATTCTCGGAGAGCAATCAGAGTTTATTTGCCGGCAAATGAACTTTCCCGGAGAGCATAATAACTTTCTCCGCCAGCAAACACATATTATTTGCCGGCAAATAAATATTCTCGGAGAGCGAAAAAAGTAAATTTGCCGGCGAAAAAAGATTATTTGCGGGCAAAAACGATTTCTGCATTTCCGTCGGAGAAAATTATGAATAGAGCAAAAATAATTTCAGTCCTTATTTTACTGGCAGTAATATTTGCCGCCTGTGCAAGTGCCGAAAAAAGTCAGCAAAGCGAAGATATTTCAACATCTGCGCCGAGCAGTCAGCCCGATTTGGCGAGAAATACGGGCGGCGGCGGCGGCGGACGCGAAGATACGAGCGAAAAATTGATCGCGCAAAATCAGGTTTCGCTCGAAACCGGCGATAAAAATCCGACCGAACCCGTCAAACCCGTCGAACGGAAAATCATCCGCAACGCCGATCTTCAACTTGAAACTGATTCGCCCGAAGAAGATCAGAAGAAAATTTCTGCGATTGTCGAAAGCAAAGGCGGTTTCGTCGTCGAATCGACGCAAAGCAGTCGCGATGTGAAAGCCGTTTCGCGTGATATTGTCACGATGACGGTGCGCGTTCCGGCGGAAAAATTTGCCGAAACGCTCGAAGAAATCCGTAAAAGCGCGAATCGCGTGATCGTCGAAACGGTCAAAGGTCAGGACGTAACCGAAGAATTTATCGACATCGAAGCGCGTTTGAAGGCGAAACGTGCGCTCGAAGAACAGTTTCTCGAAATAATGAAACGCGCAAATTCGGTCGAAGACGCGCTGAACGTGCAGAAACAGCTTGCCGAAGTGCGCGGCGAGATCGAAAAGATCGAAGGTCGCAAGCGTTTTCTCGAAAATCAGGCGAGTCTTTCAACGATCAGAATACATCTGCAAACGCCAACCGCGTTTACGCCGAATTCGGGCGGATTTTTCTATCGTCTGACCGATTCCATCCGCAACGGTTTCGATTTTGCGATGAGCTTCGTGCTCGGCTTTATCACGTTTCTGATCGCAATTCTACCGTTCGTGCTGTTGGTTCTTTTACCGATCTATCTCGTTTTGCGTTATTTCTGGAAAAGATTACGTTTTCGCAAACCCGCAACCCAACCCGAAGAGATCGTGCGCGAGGAAATCAAGGAAGATTAATTTTCGGCAGTAAACGAAAAGATTTTTCAGATTTTGCGGTGATTTTGACAGGAATCGCCGCTTATTTTTTAGTTATGCCGGAAGCCGAAAAAAAATTATAGACTTTGCGGCTCAAGGGTTATAAGATAAGTGAAAAAAATCCCACAATTCCAACATTTTTTTTGTTATAAGGAGCCGTCGCTTATGTCCCGAAAAATTTTTGTATTTCTTTGGATTTTCATCTTTACAGTATGCGGAGAAGTTTTTGTCACGGAAACTCAGGCGCAATGCGGTATATTTTTTAAGCCGAGTCACCGCGCCGTCGGTAAACTTCCGTTTTCAAACAACAGCTTTTTTTCAACCGGCGACTGGACGGGCGACGGCACCTCGGATTTTTACAATTTCCGGCAAAATTCGGCTACTCAAACACAGGACGTTCTTATTTATCCGAGCAAACCTACGGGATATTGGGATTGGAATAACCCGCTTGTTTTCACGACCGACATTCCGATCTCGGTCAGCCTTTCTTCCAATCAAACGAAAGTATTAAAAGATTTCAATTCGGACGGAAAGATCGATTTTTTGTTCGGCAACCGAATTTATAAAAATAACGGTAACGGAACATTAACGGGACTTACGCCGATATTCGGCGATCCGCAATGGATCGGCACACTCGGTTATTTTGATATAAACGGCGACAATTTGTTGGATTGGCTTTATTGGGTAAGCGTCGATCCGACGGGACAGCAAATCAGGTATCAGTTGGGCAACGCGGACGGCTCGTTTAGTTCGGCAGTTACGGTAATTGCCCACACCGCCGAAAATCATTTGAATAATGCCGCCAAAGCCGTCGGCGATTTTGACGGCGACGGAAAAATCGACATCGTTTATGCGACCTATTTCGGTAGCGATTACAAATACTTTTTTATGAAAGGGATGGGCAACGGCACTTTTCAAATCGGAAGCGCAGTAATTACAAACGCCGGTAATTTTTCCGATGTCAGAGATTTTAACAATGACGGAAAAGCCGATATTTTATCGGTTAAATATTATCCGACCAGACCTTTTGTTTTGTTCGGACAGTCGAACGGAACTTTCGCCGAAACCGAACTTTCAGTGCGCGACGGCGAACGTTCGACTTCTTTTATGGCGCGTGAATTGAACGGCGACAACAATCTCGACATTATCGAATTTACAACCAGCGAAAACAATTATTCCGTATATGTAAACAACGGCAACGGCAATTTCACTCGAAACGATTACTCAAAATATTTCCGCAGGGCTGATCTGTTCGAGGATGTCAATGCCGACGGGAAAGCCGATGCTATTGAGTTCAACCAAACATCGGTCACTCATAAAAATATTTTCGGGGACGACATATTGTCGGTTCGTGAAAACAATTGTCAAACATCCGGTGAAACGGCACGGGCAAATTTCGGAAACGATTATCTTACCGATATGGTGGTCTGGAATCCGAATAACGGCAATTGGTCATACAGAGACGCAACCTGGACGATAGCTTCCGGCACTGATTTCAGTCAGACCAATTGGGGATTAGGTTCGCTTAGCGACATACCTGCACCCGGCGACTACGACGGCGACGGTAAAACCGACACGGGAGTTTTCCGTGCAAACACGGGAACGTGGTATGTTCGGCAGAGCTCGAACGGGACATGGCTGACGTTGAATTTCGGTCTTAACGGTGATATTGCCGTGCCGAACGATTATGACGGCGGCGGCAAAACCGACATCGCGGTTTTTCGCCCGTCGAACGGTGCTTGGTATATCTGGCTCACGGAAACACAACAGTTCAAAGCGATAAATTTCGGAACGAACGGCGACAAACCCGTTCCTGCCGATTACGACGGCGACGGCAGAACGGATGCGGCGGTTTTCCGACCGTCAAACGGAGCCTGGTATTACTTAAAAAGTTCGGATTCGAGTTTCGGCGCAATTAATTGGGGAATTTCGACCGATAAACCCGTTCCCGCCGATTATGACGGCGACCGCAAAGCGGATGTGGCGGTTTTCCGTGACGGGTCTTGGTTTATTTTGCGAAGTATGAACAATTCTTTTAATGCGATTCAATGGGGAATGACGGGCGATTTTGCGGTCGGCTTTTACCGCAACGCATTGAGCGCGGAAGTTGTCGTTTACCGACCTTCACAGCGCGTCTGGTATAATTGGTCGTTTACGCAGTTCGGACCCGTTACCGAGCAATTCGGCGGCGTTCAGGACGTGCCGATTTACTTCGGACTTCCGAATAACTAGAATTGAAAGTTATGGAAATGATTTTCAGGATAAGTGCGATGATTCTGGCAGGAATCGCCGCTTATTTTTTGTGGCAGAAAAACGGCGACGGTGCGTTTATCGCCGCCGTTGTCGGTGCGGTCTGCTTTTTTATCAGCGTCAGGTTTCAGGTCAAAGGCAGATTAAACGAACGCGAAGCGGCGCGTGAAAAACGAGGAAACGCGGAAATGCAGGGACACGGAGATGGTGAGAATTTTGATTCGCCGAACGCTTTGAATGACATTGCGGCGAACGAACGAATCAACGAACAAAGCACCACCAACCGCGAACAATCAACCACCAACCACGAACAAAGATCGACCTTATGAAAATCGTAATAGCCGTTTTCGGTTCGCTCGGCGATATGCACCCGATGAACGCGCTCGGACTCGAACTCAAAAAACGCGGTCACGAAGTCGCTTTTGCGGCGATGGATTTCTACCGCGAAAAACTCGAAATGCTCGGTTTCGGGTTTTGCTCGATGCGCCCGCATCTCGACCCGACCAACCGCGAATTGGCGAAAAGATTGATGGATGCAAAGAGCGGTTCGGAAGCTCTTTTGCGCGAATTGATCCTGCCTAATCTGCGCCCGATGTATGAAGATTTGATGAAAGCCGTCGAAGGTGCAGACCTTTTAATTTCGACCGAAGTCGTTTTCGTCGGCGCGTCGGTTGCGGAAAAAACGGGCATCAAATGGGTAACGACCAATCTTGCGCCGGGAACTTTTCTTTCCGCCTACGACCCGTTCGTGCCGCCGACCGCCGTTTGGCTCAAACATTTCCGCTTTCTCGGAAGCGCGTTTCACGGCGCGATGTTCAAGATCGCCCGAAAGTATGTCGAATCTTGGTATGACGATTACCGTGCATTTCGGCGCGAACTCGGTTTGAGCGAGAATCACGACCCGCTTTTTTCGGGAAAATCGGGTTTACTGAATCTGGCAATGTTTTCAAAGGTTCTCGGAAAACCGCAACCTGACTGGCATTCGCCGACTTTGCAGACGGGGTTTTGTTTTTACGACGGCAAAGACGATATGGGCAAAATGCCCGCAGGTCTGACGGAATTTTTGGAAAACGGCGACGCGCCGATCGTTTTTACGTTGGGAAGCGCGGCGGTGATGGATGCGCGGGATTTTTTTGAAGAAAGCGCAAAGGCGGCGCGTATTTTGGGCAAACGCGCGGTTTTGCTTTACGGGATTTTTAACGAACCGCCGAAGATTCTGGACGAAAACATCGTCGGTTTCGATTACGCACCTTATTCGTTCGTTTTTCCGAAGGCGGCGTGCGTCGTGCATCAGGGCGGAGTCGGAACTACTTCGCAGGTTTTACGCTCAGGAGTTCCGCATCTTTTTATGCCTTATTCGCACGATCAGCCCGATAACGCGGCGCGTTGTGAACGTCTCGGCGTGGCGCGGACGATTTCACGCGACAATTACACGGCGGAAACGGCGGCGCGTGAACTAGGCAAACTTCTCTCCGACGAAAACTACAAAAAACGTGCAATCGAAAACGCGAAGATCGTTCGATCGGAACACGGCACGCGAACGGCGTGCGATGCGATTGAAAATCTACTGAAAATTTAACGTTTGCGGCGAAATCCTTTAAAAATCGAACTTCAGTTGAAATCGCTTGTCGAAAAAATTACCGACATTTTTGAGTTCATTTTTAATATTAATGCCGACATTTTTGAGTTCATTTTTAATATTAAGGTAAAATATTTTTGGAATAAATCGTGAAGACGCTCAAACATTTACTCGATAACAATAAAAATTGGTCTGAAAAGGTCAGGCGGGAAATGCCCGATTTTTTTACCGACCTTGCGAAACAGCAAAGCCCCGAATTCGTCTGGATCGGCTGTTCGGACAGCCGCGTTTCGGCAAGCAATATCGTCGGATTGATGCCGGGCGAAGTTTTCGTGCATCGAAATATCGCCAATCTCGTGGTTCATACGGATATGAACTGCCTGTCGGTTTTGCAATTCGCAATTGAAGTTTTAAGGGTCAAACACATCATCGTTTGCGGTCATTACGGATGCGGCGGGGTGAAAGCCGCGCTCGAAAATCAGCGACACGGGCTGATCGACAATTGGCTTCGGCACATTCAGGACACCGCGAATCTTTACGGGGAAATTTTATCGCAAATCGAAGACGACGCGGAAAAACTGGACAAACTTTGCGAGCTTAATGTTATCGAACAAGTTTTGAACGTTGCGGAAACGACCATCGTTCAAGACGCTTGGGAACGCAAACAGCCGCTTCGCGTTCACGGTTGGATTTACGATCTGAACGACGGCATCATTACCGATCTCGACGTTCATCTCGAAAATCGCGTTGATACGAATTCTTTAAGAAAGAGATTTTTGGAAAAAACAAAGAATAAAGTCGTTCGCCGAACGAACTGAACCGCCATAAAATTATGAAGAAAACTTCGCTGAGTTGTTTTTTATTACTGCTGACAATCGTTTTCGGAAATTCGTTTGCCGCCGCGCAGATGTCGCGCAAGCCGAGCGCGACCCGCGAACCCGCCGGCGCGATGTCGAATAAACCGAAAACGAACAAAACCTATTTGCCGGGAATTCCCTCGCAAGCCGCGTTCGATTCGATCGGGCGCACATATCATCAAAACACGCCCTATGCTCTGCCGCACGCGATGTTCATCATCGACCGCCGCAACAAGAACAAAATCTATTATGTGAATTCGCAAATATTCCGTTTTCACAAGGATTTTCTCTACGCGATGAAGCTCGTGCCGATTGGTTCGGACATTTACAAAACCGCTTATTACAACGACGACCGCCGTTTTATCGTCGGCACGATTGCGTGGCAGAAAACGGTCGAGAAATGGACCTGGGAACTCTGGGAAGGCGATCTGGCGAAAGCGGAACATCTGAAGATTGCGAATACGGCGATCAACAAATCGTTTTTCAAACCCGTATTTTACAAACCGAACTCGATTCGCCAGGAAGACGAATCGTCAAATCTCGGTTTTGAACGCGTGACGCAGGACGAGCTCAACAAAAATCAGGAATATCTTGCCTTAAATACCGGAAAAGCCGTCGGCAGAATTCACATCATCGATAAACTGGACGACACGGTTGAGATCGGGGACAACGAGATCATCATTCTGAAGGAATTACCGATCAGCTTGCCGCCTGTGCGCGGCATCATCGTTGCCAAACCTTCAACGCCGCTTTCGCATATCAATATTTTGGCAAAAGGCTGGAACGTGCCGAACGTTTACATCAAGGATGCCGACAAGCTTTTCAAGGAGTTTGATACGTGGTGGGTCGAACTCGACGCAAAACTGACCGATTACAAAATAAAGAGAGTTGAAAAATCGGGAGTAATCGAAGATTTCTGCAAACAATTTCCCGATAAATGCGTTGCGCCGCGCAATGCTCCGGCGAATTTGAACGTTAAAAAACTCACGCCGCTTAAAGAAATGCGTCAAAAAGACAGTATTGCTTTCGGTGCGAAATCGGCTAACTTAGGTGAAATGCTCAACTCGAAAATGGTCGGTTTCAGCGTGCCCGACGGCTTCACCGTTCCGTTTTACTGGTATGATAAATTTATGCGCGACAACGGTTTCGACAAAGTCATCGAAGAGCGACTGGACGAAAACGACTTTATCCATAATCCGCGCTACCGCCGTCAGAAATTGGAAGAACTCCGCACGGCGATTCAAAACGGGAAGTTTGACGACGAGTTAAAAGCCGGGATCGTTCAAAAATGGAAAACTCAGCTCGGCGGCAGGTCGGTTTTCGTGCGGAGCTCGTCGAACGCCGAGGATTTGCCGAATTTTTCGGGCGCGGGACTTTATTCGAGCGTTCCGAACGTGAAGGACGAAGAAAAACTGATCGAAGCCGTGAAAAAAGTCTGGGCTTCGCTCTGGAAGTTTGAAGCGTATGAAGCACGCGTCAGAAATTATGTCGATCAGCAAAGCGTTTATATGTCCGCTTTGATCCAATTGAGCGTCGATATGGATCGCGGCGGCGTGATGATCTCGAAAGACCCGTTCGACGCGCAAAACAGAAATTCCGTTTACATCAGCGCGGTTTGCGGACACAACTCGAACGTCGTCAACAACAACGGCATTCCCGAACAGATTTTATTTAATCCGAAATCGAATTCGGTGATCGTGATGACGCTTTCCGATCAGAAAAATTCGCTCGTTTTCGACCCGGACGGCGGTTTGGTCGAATCGCCCGACAAATGTGTCAACACGCAGAAACGCGTTTTGACCGATCAGCAGTCGCGCAATCTGGCAAAGATCGCCTTGAATATCCGCACGACTTTCGGCGGGAAAAAGGAACAGGACATCGAATGGGGAATTATGGACGGCAAGATTTACATCGTTCAGTCGCGCCCTTATATCGAGAAATAAGTGGTCGCTCATATGAATTTATTTGTGTTTCGCTGTTAAGAAATGTGATTTATTTTTGTTTGAGCGCAGAATATTTTTTGGTTAAATTGATTGAGTATGAAAAACATAACGATTTTAAGTTTATCGGCTTTATTTTTGATCGGATGCGGCAATGCAAATCAGCAAACCGCCAATACTTCGGCACAAAATGCGGTAAATAATTCGACCGTCGCGGCGACCAAACCCGCGATGAACGATTCGGGGCTGGTTTCGAGCCATTCGACCGAAAAAAGCGCACCGCCGAAAACCGAAAGCGACAAAACATCGGTCGGTTCGCCGAATCAGCAAGCGGTTGACGTTTCGGAAATGACCGCCAAGATCGAAAAGGCGGACAAGGAATACAAAGCGAAAACGACCGACGCAAAAGCGAAGGAAACGCTTGCCGCCGCTTATTTTGAACGCGCTTTTGCGCTTACCAAAGCGGCGCAATACCGTGCCGCGCTCGGCGATTTCCGCAAAGGTTTGAAGCTCAATCCGAACGATACGGAAGCAAAAGCAATGCACGATCAGATCATCAGCATTTTTGAAAGCATCGGACGCGAACCGCCGAAAGAAGGCGAAGAACCGCCGCCGATGCCGATCAAAAAATAAGACGGAGCGGATCGATACATCCGGATCAGGGAAAAAAGCAAATGAAAAAATTAATTGCGAGTATTTTAGTTTTAATCGTTCTTGGCGTGCAATCAGCAGTTTTCGCCAAACCTGCGAAGCGAATTTATTTCAAAAAAGGCGCGACGAAAGCCGTCGTAACGGGAACGATGAACGGTTATAAAAGCAAAGACACTTACGTTTTGCGCGTTCGTGAAGGACAGACTTTGAAAGTCGATTCAAACCGTTCCGTAACTCTCGCGGTCGTTGATCCATCGGGCGAAGACGTGATGGACAGGGATTTAAGCTGTAACGGACGCGCCGAAATTTCGCCGACCGTCGCGGGCGATTACAAGATAATCGTCGTCGAATGTATGAAAGCCGACCCTTGGCGCGGAAGTTACAAATTGAACGTTTCGGTCAAATAAAAGTTCGGAGTTCAAATTTTAGTTTGAAAACCGCCGGAATTTGTCGGCGGTTTTCGCATCTTGTAAACGCTCCGACTAGACAAAATCGCCTCACAAAAATTAAACTAACTCTTTTGCAAATATCGAAAATTTTATAACATACGGAGATTTAAACAGAATTTATGGCACTTCAGGCTAACGACATCAGAAAAGGAATGGTTTTATTATTTGAAGGTGCGCCGTGCAAAGTGATGGAATTTCGTCATCACACGCCGGGCAACCTTCGCGCAATGGTGCAGACGCGCCTGCGTAATCTTTTGACGGGAAACTCGTTTGAGCATCGTTTCCGCTCGAACGACACGCTCGACCGCGTCGTGCTCGAACAGCAAGCGATGGAATATCTCTATTCCGACGGAACGCATCATCACTTTATGAATACGGAAACCTACGAACAGGTTTCATTGACCGAAGACGAGCTCGGCGACGCGGCGCAATGGCTGATGCCGAATTTGAAGATCGAGGTCGAATTTTACAACGGCACACCGATCGGCGTTTCGCTTCCCAGTTCGATGGAATTGACCGTCGTCACGACCGAACCCGTGATGAAAGGCGCGACCGCTTCAAACTCGAACAAACCCGCGACGCTCGAAAACGGGGTAACTTTATACGTTCCGCCGTTTATCGTCGAAGGCGAAAAGATCAAAGTAAATCCTGCCGAAGCGCGCTATATGGAAAGAGTGAAGTAAGGTTTTGGAAAATTTGCAGGTAGTTTTCAGAAAGTTGCAGAGTTTAGGAAAATAAACTTTTATCAACTTCCTGTGAACTTTCTGAAAACTACCTGCAAACTTCCCGTAAACTACAATGTTTCAAATTTACAGTTTTCTTCTGACCGTCGGCTTCATTTTTATGTCGCCGATTTTTTTGCTGAAAAGGGCGAAATATGCCGCCGGATTTTGGCAGAGAATGGGTTATTTGCCTGAATTTACGCAAAATGAAAATCCCGTTTTATGGATTCATTGCGTTTCGGTTGGCGAAACGAACGCCGCTAAACCTCTGATCGAAGAATTGAAAAAACAATTTCCGAATTATCGGATCGTCGTTTCCACCACGACCAAAACGGGTCAGGAACTCGCCGAAAATATATTCAAAACAATTGCCGAAAAAGTTTTTTATTTTCCATTCGATTGGAAGTTTACGGTCAATCGTGCGCTCAAACATTTCAAACCGAAAGCGGTTTTGATAATGGAAACCGAACTTTGGTTCAATTTTATCCGCGAAGCCAACAAAAACGGCGTTTTCATCGCGCTTGTCAACGGTAGACTTTCGGAAAAATCGGTCAGAAATTATTCGTTTGTCAAAAGTTTTATCGAACGCGTTTTGCGTCGGCTTGATCTCGCTTTGATGCAGAGTCAGGCTGATGCGAAAAGGATTTTACAACTCGGAATCCGCCCGTCGAAGGTAAAAGTGACGGGAAATATCAAATTCGACCAAAAGCCGGAAACAAACGATCTGACGGAAATCTTCCGCGAAAGATTTGCTGTGAACGAAGACGCGCCGCTGATTGTCGCCGCCAGCACACACGCGCCCGAAGAAAAATGGATTCTCGATGTTTTCAAGCAGGTTTTCAAAAATTCTCCCGAAAAACTTCCGCGTTTGATGCTCGTTCCGCGTCATCCAGAAAGATTTGAAGAAGTTGCAAATCTCATCAAAGAAACGGGTTTTTCATTCGTTCGGCGTTCGCAAAGCGAATCTGAGCGCGACAAAACGGCGGAAATCATCCTGCTCGATTCGATCGGCGAGCTTCGTGCGGTTTATCCGCTTGCCGAAATGGTTTTTGTCGGCGGAAGTCTGATTCCGCACGGCGGACAAAGCGTTTTGGAACCTGCTTTGAACGGAAAAGCAATCGTCACGGGCTTTTACACGATGAATTTTACGGCGGTCGTGAAGGAATTTCTCGAAAAAAATGCTCTTGTTCAGCTTCCGAAATTGGAAGAAAACGAAATTTCCGACAAATTTGCCGAAGAACTTTCCAAAATTCTCAAAGACGACGATCTGCGCCGAAAACTAGGCGAAAATGCGTTTGAAGTGATGAATAAAAATCGCGGCGCGACCGAAAAAACTCTCGAATATCTCAAACATTTTTTAGATTCTAAAGTCTAAAATAAAACAAGAAAAATTAGCCACACATTAACACAGATGAAAAGGATAATTTTTACTGATAAAAAATCTCAACAACGATTTTAGCTTTTCAAATAAATCCGAAAAATCTGTGTCCATCCGTGTTTATCTGTGGATAATAAAAACTTTTAGATAGTGTTAGGCGAATTTTTAGAAACTCCTTCCGCTTATTGCTTTCAATTATCGTTTCAATAAGCGAAAATAAAAATACGGACATAGTATTTTTATGGAAAAAGCAAAAACATTAGGCGAACTGAAAGCAAGCGGCTATCAAACGCGTTCGGTCAAAGACGAAATGCGGGCGAACCTTATCAAAAAACTGAGATCGGGCGAAAAGCTGTTTGAAGGCGTTTTAGGTTACGAAGAATCGGTCATTCCTCAATTGATAAATGCGGTTCTGTCGAAACACAATCTCATTCTTCTCGGCACACGCGGGCAGGCGAAAAGCCGTATTATCAGGCAGTTAACCGAATTATTGGACGATGAAATGCCGATCATCGCGGGTTCGGAAATAAACGACAATCCGTTTGCTCCGCTTTCGGCTTTCGGTCGTCATCAGGTCGATTTTCACGGTGACGAAACGAAGATCGACTGGGTCAAACGCGATAATCGTTTCGTCGAAAAACTCGCCACGCCCGACGTGACGATCGCTGACATCATCGGCGACGTTGACCCGATCAAAGCCGCGAAAGGCGGACATCTTTTGTCGGACGAACTGACGATTCATTTCGGATTATTGCCGCGTGCTAATCGCGGGATTTTTGCGATCAATGAATTGCCGGACTTGGCAGGAAAAATTCAGGTCGGGCTTTTCAACATTATGCAGGAAGGCGACGTGCAGATTAAAGGTTATCCGGTTCGTCTGCCGCTCGACGTGATGCTTGTTTTTTCGGCGAATCCCGAAGATTACACGGCTCGCGGAAAAATTATCACGCCGTTAAAAGACAGAATCGGTGCGGAAATTCAGACGCATTATCCGAAGGACATCGGACTCGGAACTTCGATCACGAAACAGGAAGCGTGGATAAACCGCGCGGATTTTGAAGGTTTTCGCGTCGAGATTCCCGATTTTATCGCCGAAACCATCGAACAAATCGCATTTGAAGCGCGTGACGATCAACGCATCGACAAACGTTCGGGCGTTTCGCAACGGTTTCCGATCACGGCGTTGGAAAGTGCGATTTCAAACGCCGAAAGACGTGCTTTAATTACGGATGAAGCGGAAATTGTGCCGCGAATTTCGGACATTTACGCCGCGCTTCCTTCGATGACGGGCAAGATGGAACTCGAATACGAAGGCGAACAGATCGGCGCGACACGTCTGGCAAAAGATTTGATAAAACGCGCTTGCGGTGTAATCTTTGAAGGTTTCTTTTTAGGCATCGACTTTGCACCGACGGTGAACTGGTTTGACGAAGGCAACAAAATCCTTTTAAGCGAAACGGCTTCGGCGGAAGAATGCGTGATGCTGCTCGAAAGCGTTCCCGAATTGATCGATTCGACGCTCGTGCCGCTCGAATTCGGACGCGGCGAAAAAGCCAAACTCGTTTCGGCGTGCGAATTCGTTTTGGAAGGACTTTACGCGCAAAACAAAATCTCGCGCAACGAAGAAGGCGGTTTTGAAGCCGCAACCAAAGCCAAACGCGACCGTCGCGGAATGATCTACGAAGATTTCACCGATATTGAAGGCTATAATTAATGCGGCAGAAGCCCGCGCGTAAGCAAGGGCGGAAATAATGTAATGTAACCCGCCCTTGCTTACGCGCGGGCTTCTGCCGCAAAAAGAAAGCCTTGGGAAAATTTCCCAAGGCTTTCCAAGTTTGAAGGCTGATAACTTGATTTGTGATTAGCGACGATAAACTCTGTAATATTTTTTCGTCTTCGGGTTAAGTTTGTAGGTGTAAAGTGCTGAACCGCCTGCACCGATTGCCGTTCCGAGCAACGCTCCTTTTTTACCGCCGATCAGTCCGCCGATGATTGCGCCCGCGCCGGTTCCGATACCAATATTAATCAGGTTACGGTGACGTTGATAGACGTTCGGTTTTTTGTAATAACGTCTGGTTTGAGCATTGGCGGTGGTCGCCATAAACGGAATTGCTACTGCCATTACTGCCATCATTAAGAAAGTCGTGATTAATTTTTTCATTGCTAAAATTTCTCCCTTTATAAATTCTGAAAGCATTTTCGCTTTCGTTGCCCTAATACATAACAACCACTGTGCCAAAAGGGACAAGTTTTGCTATTTCAACAGTTCGGTCGAAAACGGCAAAAATCCGAAATTCATTTGAAATACTATATCGGTTACGATTGAACAATATCGTGTGCAAAAGCGAAAAAGCCTTGAAAATCAAATTTTCAAGGCTTTCACTATTCAGTTTTAATTGAAATTTGCTTTAGTATCTGCGTTTTTTCGGGCGGATTCCGTAAGTATAAGCCGCGCCGCTTCCCGCGCCGACCAATGCGCCGATACCGACACCTCGTCTGCCGCCGAGCAGTCCGCCGATCAATGCGCCTGCGCCCGTTCCGATGCCGACATTTATCAGATTACGATGCCGGCGGTAAAAGCTCGGGCGTTGATACGAGTAACCGCGTGTTTGATAATAACCGCGATTCGCGTTGCCGTAGTTTCGGCTGACATTACTGCGGCGATAGCTTTTTCGTGTCCGGCAGGTTTGTGCTTCAGCCGAGAGCGGAAGCGTGACCACGAAAACGAACATAATTACCATTGATACCAAAAATTTTTTCATATTTGTTCCATCCTTCATTTTAAAAATTTCAAATTGGAGAGAGAAATGCGATAATTTTCGGGAAGAGTAATTATAGGGAAAGTTCATTGATAGAATAGCCATTTGCGAAAAAGATGGCAAGTTCGCTTTGGGCAAGGAGTAAAAAGAATGAAGTTTATTCGCTATTCAAAATTTAAAGGCTTCGATGTTTTCGGCGTAAATCTCGGCGAACTGATGCAGTCGTTGTCCGATTCATTGCTCGATTCGGGCTATAACGAAGATTACTGGTGGACGCGCCAGCGCAACGAAATCGACGATTCGCTCGACGCACTTCGGCAGGCGATCTTGAAATCCTTGCTCGAACAGGGAATTTTGAACGAGCAAGACATTCGGCAAATGCTCGATGAAAACGACGGCAAGTTCAAAGGCTCTCTGCTCGAAGAATTAATTAATCAATTGATCGAAAGATTGGTCGAAGAAGGTTATCTCGATCTTAAGGAAGTCGAACAGCCGCGCGCGCCGCAACAGCAAGGACAAGGCGGAAAAGGCGAGGTCGGCGAAGCGATGCCGCGCAACATCAAATTTCAGGTAACGGAAAAAGGTTTGGATTTTCTCGGTTACAAGACTTTGCAGAAATTGCTCGGTTCGATGGGCAAATCTTCGATCGGTCGCCACGAAACGCCGCAATTGGACACGGGAATCGAAGCCGCGCTCAGTTCAAAACAATACGAATTCGGCGACACGATCAATCTTGATGTCAACGCGACGCTTTTATCGGCGATCACGCGTGAAGGTTTGGGCGTTCCGCTCAATCTGGAATACAAGGATTTATACGTTCACCAGCAGGATTATCAATCATCCTGCGCGACGGTCGTGATGCTCGATTGTTCACATTCGATGATTCTTTACGGCGAAGACAGATTTACGCCCGCCAAAAAAGTCGCGCTCGCGCTCGCGCATCTGATTCGCACGCAATATCCGGGCGATTCTTTGAAGATCGTGCTTTTCCACGACGGCGCGGAAGAGTTGCCGCTTGCGAAATTGGCGACGACACAGGTCGGACCGTATCACACCAACACCGCTGAAGGCTTAAAGCTGGCGCGCCGCATTCTCAACGCGCAAAACAAGGAAATGAAGCAGATCGTGATGATTACCGACGGCAAACCGACCGCCGCTTACATCGACACGAACAACGCCGCATATTTCAATTATCGACGTTATTCGCAGGTGAAAAACGATAAACGTCTGCTTTATAAAAACTCGATGGGCAACGATCCCTTCGTGATGGCGGAAACTTTCAAGGAAGTTCAGGCGTGCCGCAAGGGAAACATAATGATAAATACGTTTATGCTTGCCGATGATTATTACCTTGTCGAATTCGTCAAGCAAATGTCGGCAATGACCCGCGGCAAGGCGTATTTTGCGAACCCGAACAATCTGACACAATTCGTTTTGATGGATTTTATGAAACGAAGGACAAGCCGCGTAAAATAATATGAAAATGATGTGGTGTTGGCGTTGCAAAATGGAAGTGCCGATGCTCGATGAAGATGAATTTAAAGTGATTTCGGATTTATACAGCGGCGGAATTAAAGCAACGAAAGAATTTCGCCAAAAATACGATTTGCCTTTGGAAAACTGTTCAATTAATGAAAGGTTTCGACCTTTGTGCGAAAAATATGAAGAATTGACAGAATTTATAGAAACAAATCACAATGCAATTATTCATCACCGAATTTCAATTTATGGCGAACCTTGCGAAAGTTGCGGGAAGCCTTTGCGAACTTCGCAAGCGAGTTTTTGCGCTGCTTGCGGAAAAATAGTCGAGGAATAATAAATGAAAACACTTATATCTTTATCTTTATTATTGTTATTTTCAATTAGCATTAAGGCACAAAATTCCGAATTAATATTGGAAAAAGGGGTTTCGGCACACAAGGAAATCGACGCAAGTTACAGAGCGTTTAGCGAGGCTTACCGCACCTTAGATGTCGAAAAAGTGGCGAACCTTTACACGGAAAAAGCCGCGTATTTGCCGCCTGATGACAATATTCTGCAAGGGCGCGAGGCGATTATTCCGACATTCAAATCGTTTTTCGATTGGGTCAAAACGGAAGGACGGACGATGACGATTTCTTTCCAAATTTTTCAGCGTAAAGTAGATAAAAATCTGGCTTACGATGTCGGCATTTACACGATCCGGCAGTATAAAGACGGCAAGGATGCAGGAAGCGGACAGGGCAAATTCGTGACGGTTGTAGTCAGGGAAAAAGACGGCAAATGGCGTTTTCAGGTGGACGGCTACAGCAATCTTAAACCGCCTGAAAAAAAATGACTTGGCTTTTTTAATAAAAAGTAGTATAAATAGGCATTGGATTCTGTTATCACCATAAATTTAACTCCTGAACCTTGACGATGATTATTTTCGTCAAGGTTTTTTTATGAATTCAAAAGCGTATTTTCCCGAAAAACGTGTTGAATGTATAATCTTTATTTGAATTCTTCGGCTTCAATCAAAAATGGATAGTTTTTTAAGAAGATCGGGCAGATTTTTGTTCGGGAAAATTTTACCGCGCAGGGCTTACAGGGTTGTTTCGGGACCGCTTCGCGGCGCAAAGTTTATTTTGGGCGCGATGGCTGGCGAAGGCGGCGGCGCGTCGGTCTATTTCAATATGATGGAAGCCGAGCAGACGGAAACGATGCTTGCCGAATTTACGAAAGGCAAGATTTTTTTCGACATCGGCGCAAATATCGGTTATTACTCGATTCTCGCTTCGAGAAACATCGGCGAAACGGGAACCGTCGTCGCGTTTGAACCGGTCATCAGCAATCTTACGTTTCTGCACCGCCACGTCGAACTGAACAAAGCGAAAAACGTGAAAGTTCTTCCGTTTGCACTGTCGGACAAAAATTCGATCGCAACATTTTCGCTCGGACAAAATTCCGCGATGGGACATCTTGCCGAGGGAAACGGCAACGGGAAAGGCGAAAGTCTGGTTTATGTGCCGACCGTCACGCTGGACGAGATCGCCGAAAAAATGAAGCTTCTGCCCGACGTGATGAAGATCGATGTCGAAGGCGCGGAAATGGACGTATTTCACGGCGCGAGAAATGTCCTGCAAAAGGCGAAACCGACGATCTTTCTCTCCACGCACTCGCCCGCGCTTCGTGCCGAATGCCTGAAATTTTTGCGCGAACTCGGTTACGAGGTCAGATCGATGTTGCCCGAAGGCGCGGATTCTCACGAGTTTGTCGCAAAAATGAAATAAGCGCGGTTGCGGCTTTCCAAAATCAAAACCGAATATGTAGAATAAAAAGCGATGTTTAATTTTTTAGTTGCCGGGCGACGTTTTACGGCAATTTTTTTATGTCTTACATTTTCCCTTTTTGTAGGATGCCGTTCAAATCAGCCTGAAGTAAATCAAAATACTCAAATCGTTTCGGACGAACCGGCGGAAATTTTCGATGTTTCCGCGCCGAACATTAATTTGTCGAATCCTCTGATTGTTTCGCAAAAGCCCGAGGATGTCGCTTTGTGCGCCAAAATTAACGAAGCCGTCGAAAAAAGCCCGTCGGCAAATGCGCGTTGGGGCGTGATCGCGGTTTCGATGAAGGACGGGCGTGTTTTATGTTCGCGTGACGGGCGCAAACTTTTCAATCCGGCTTCTATCCAGAAAACCCTGACGGCAATTGTCGCGCTCGACCGGCTCGGCGCGGATTTTCGTTGGAAGACGAGCATTTATGCCGAAAATCAGATCGATTCGGACGGAACGTTGAACGGCGATTTAATCGTTTACGGCGAAGGCGCACCCGATTTTAATGCCGAATCGCTCGAAAATCTCGTGGTTCAGTTGCAGGAAAAGGGCTTGAAGCGCGTGAAGGGAAATATCGTCGGCGACGACAGTTATTTTCGCGGCGACACCATCGGCGACGGCTGGACGTGGAACGAACTGCAATGGTATTACGGCGCGGAAGCATCGGCTCTTACGATCAACGAAAATCAGGCTTTCGTCAACGTCGAAAACGGCGAAGGACGCGCCAACACCAATTATCTGAACGTCACGGTCGGCAACCCGACACCGATAAATAACGCGAACCGCGATGCGAATTACGAAGCGGGCGGCATCAAACGCGGACTCGACGACAATGAATTTTACGTTTGGGGAAACACGAAAGCCTTCGGCGCACGCGTGTCGGTGCACAATCCGTCGGGCTTGGTTGCCAAAACGCTCAAAGAATCTTTAGAAAAGAAAGGAATTTCGGTCGAAGGCGAAACGAAAACGCGGAGCTGGAAATCTTCGGATGCGCTCGACGTTTCAAAGGCGCAGGAACTCGCTTCGGTGCAGAGCCAGACGCTCGGCGAAGCCGTCAGGCGGATGAATAAACATTCGGTCAACATCATTGCCGAATTGCTTTTGCGCACCATCGGCAAGAAATTCGGCGCGGAAGTTCCGAATTCGATTCAGCTTCCGCAAAACGTGCGCGGCGACGACATCGCGGGCGCGGCACTCGTCAAAAAATGGTTGCTCGAACATAAAATTGCGGCGGACGAAGTGCAGATTTCCGACGGTTCGGGGCTTTCGAGATTGGATTTCGTGACCCCCGAAGTTTTCGCAAGAGCCTTTATTTTCGCGGCGCAAAGCAAATTTGCGAAGGAATTTACCGATTCTCTGCCTGTCGGCGGAACGGACGGAACGCTCGGCGGCAGATTCGGCAAAGTAAAAGGCAGAGTTCTGGCAAAAACGGGAACGATCTCATTCGTCAATTCGCTCGCAGGTTACGCGCAGAGAAAAGACGGCGAAATCATCACGTTTGCCGTGATGGTCAACAACGAAACGCGCCAAAAAAGCAGTGTCGGAACGATCGATTCGATAGTTCTGAAATTAATGGGCGAAGCCGACGGAAATGAATCGAAAGAAGAAAATTCAAACAAATCTCAAAACATCAACGCAAACGCAAATTCAAATGCAAACCAGCCAAATTTCGTGATAAGTAATAAGTGATAACGGATAGTGGATAACGAAAAGATTTAACTATCACTTATCATTTATCCGTCGTTTCGTGGAGAGCGTTGACGCACTTTTTTGAACGTTGAACCTTCTGTGAGGTGCGAAAACATACCAAATCGTATGTTTTCGCACCTCACAGAACGTTGAACCTTCTGTAGAGTGCGTCAACCTTCTGTGGAGAGCGTTTATATACCAAATCGTATGTTTTCGCACTTCACAGAGCGTTGACATACCATTTGGTATGTTTTTGAGTAAAAAAAGAGCTTATAAAGCGAGAGTGATGAGTCAGAAACGTGCTCACAAAGAAATGTGATCGAATTTGGGATTGAAGTATCAGCTATCAGTTATCCGTTATCACTTATGAAAAGCTGTTTTGGCTCATCTTTCAAATTGTGATAATCTTAGCGTTTTCAAACTCTGAAATTAAGGAAAATTAACGTAAAAAATGGTTGAAGAATTTGCTTTCGATAATACGGAAGAACGTCGTCGGTCGCGTCAAAACGGCGATGCGGGATGGATTGAGGTCATTGTCGGTTCGATGTTTTCGGGAAAATCCGAGGAACTTATCAGAAGATTGAAACGCGCCCAGATCGCGCGTCAGAAGGTTCAGGTTTTCAAGCCGAAGATCGATGATCGTTATTCAATTGAACAGATCGCGTCGCATTCGGGAATGACTCACGTTTCAAAACCCGTGATGACCGCCGCCGAAATGATGGCGAAAATGGAAGACGACACGCAGGTGGTCGGCATCGACGAAGGACAGTTTTTCGATATGGAACTCATCAAAGCCGTAACCGAACTCGCCAATAACGGTAAGCGCGTCATCATTGCAGGATTAGATCAGGATTACACTGGCAGACCGTTCGAGCCGATGCCTCAGCTTCTCTCGATCGCCGAATTTATCACAAAAACACACGCCATCTGCGTCAAATGCGGAAACACCGCGAACTATTCGCAAAGAACGTCCGAATCGACCGAACGCGTCCAAGTGGGCGCACACGACAAATACGAAGCACGCTGCCGAAAATGCTTCGTTCCGCACTCAGACAAACCAACCGTAGTTTAACGGATAACGAGTTTAACGGACAACGAATAACGGATAGCGGATAGCGGATAAATGTTTTTCAACTATCCGTTATCAACTATCCGTTATCAACTATCCGTTATCCGTTATCAACTATCCGTTATCCAAGTTTCCATTTCGTCCGTGTGTAGGCGATGCGGAAACCTTTTTTTTCGGCGTTTTTCTGCGATTGACTGCCGGGCATTGCGCCCATCATGGCGATCTGACAGCCTTTTTCGGCGGCAAATTTCAGACGCGCATTCAGTAAAGCGAGCTGTGCGCCTTTGCGTCTGCCTTCGGGAACGGTGCTTGCGCCGGCGAGAAGCGCGACTTCGCCCGCAGTAAAAAGCATTCCGGCGGCGATCGGTTCGTTTTCAAATTCGGCGATGAATGGAAGACCGTTTTTGCAAGCCGCGCTGACCTGTCCGAACTCGAACATAAAATCCGCCAAACCTTCCATTTCGGTCGCCCAACCGTTTGCCGAGGTTTTCGCCCAGAGCTTTTCTTCGCCTTTCCCGGTAATGCGCGTGTTTATCTGCGGATTGACCTGCAAAGCGGCGATCATTTCATCGTTGATCTCCTGAAACATCACGCTCGTCATTTCAATCGGCTGATAACCGCGTTCGTTGAGTAGATTCAAAAGCGAAGCATCGGCAAGCGGCGAAACTTCGTGAAAAACTTCCGCGCCCTTTTCCTTGAAAAACGCTTCGAGCGTGTCGAGATGTTTGTGTGTGATCTCGTCGAAAAGCCCAAGTCCGAACGTCTGCGTCAAAGGCGACCGAACGCCGTCGAACATTGCATAAGCCCCGCCGACTTCGATCCATTCGGCATCCGATGCGGGATTTGAAGCCCTGCGCGCTTCGATAAAATCGGCGTTTGCCGTCGCTTCGGCGCGTTCCAGTTTTTGCGATAAAGTTTTGTCCGAATATATCATCTTTGAAAAATTCAATCTTAAACCTAAAACGCGAAGTTGGGAAGAAATAGAACGCGGATAAGCGTTCAGAGTCCCGCCTTCAGGCGGCATTTCCTTAACGAAAAGCCTTCTAAGGAAGGGAATCGGAACGCTTAAAAAATATTTTTATTGTTCAATTGGCTTTGAGTTGTTATGCTCTAAATGGATGCCGCATTTTTATTTTTCGCAAACCCAAAAAGCCGTTCGCGCCTTTGTTTTAATCGGCGTGTTTGTCGGACTTTTGGTTTCGAGCGGCGAAGGAATCAGGCTTTTTCCTTTTCCCTTTGCCTCTGCCGAAACGAATGAAAGCCTCGCAAATCTCGATAAAATACCGCATCAGTTCAATCTGCATCGTTTTGAAAACGAACGGTCGAGCTTTCACGCCGAATCGCACAGCGGAAAATTTTCGCCGCACCTGACAAATTCGTTCGGCGTTCGCGGAAATATTTCGTTCGTGCCGAAAATAAATAGTTTTCAGTTCGATGAAGCAAAGCTTTTTCTCATTCTCAAATCACGCCGCGCCGGAAGCAGTCGCGGCAAGCGTGCGCCTCCTTTTGTTTGATAGATAGTCGTGGGCTTTCGCGTTTTCCGTTCCTGAAAACGCGAAACTATTTAATCGTATTTATTGAAATATTTATAAAAGGAGGATTTTATAAAATATGCACGCACCGCCTTTATTTGAAGATTTATTAATTATTTTGCTCGTTTCGGTTTTTGTCGCCTTCATCAGTTTACGGCTCAAACTGCCTTTGCTCGTCGGGTTGATGCTGACGGGAATCGTCATCGGACCTTACGGTTTGGGACTTATCAAAGACCTCGCCGCGATCGAAGTTTTAGCCGAGATCGGCGTAATGCTTCTGCTGTTTACGATCGGCTTGGAGTTTTCGCTGAAACGTTTGAAGGAGATGAAACGGCTCGTGATGATCGGCGGCGGACTTCAGGTTTTGCTGACGGTCGCGGCAACTGCCGGCGTTTCCTTTCTGTTCGGACGTTCGTTCAATCAATCCGTATTTTTCGGGTTTCTGATCGCGCTTTCGAGCACGGCAATTGTTTTGAAAAGCTACGCTGACGGTGGCGAAACGGACGCGCCGCACGGACGCGCCGGGGTCGGGATTTTACTTTTTCAGGACATCAGCATTGTTTTGATGATGCTTTTCGTGCCGATCCTGGGCGGAAAAGACGCGGTTTCGTTTGGCGCGATCGTGAAAACGCTCGGCGGTTCTTTGCTCGCGTTGGTGCTGATCGTCGCGGCGGCTTGGTTTATCATTCCCGTTTTGCTCAAACAGGTCGGCAAATTCAAAACGCCCGAACTGTTTATCCTGACGATCGTTTTATTATTTTTGGGCATTTCGTTTCTGACTTCGCAATTCGGGCTTTCGCTCGCGCTCGGCGCGTTTATCGCGGGGATGGTTTTGGCGGATACGGATTACAGCCACCAGGTGACGGCGGACATTTTGCCGTTTCGCGACGTTTTCAACTCGCTTTTCTTCGTTTCCATCGGCTTGCTTTTATCGGTCGGCGCGCTCATCGAAAATATTTCGACGGTTCTGCTCTGGGTTGCGTTTCTCGTCGTCGGAAAATTCCTGATAATTTGGGCGGTCGTGCAATTACTGGGCTTTCCGCAGAGAGTTTCGGCGATGACGGCGTTGGGACTGGCGCAGGTCGGAGAATTTTCGTTCGTATTGGCAAAATCGGGCAAATCATTCGATTTATTGAACGATGCCGATTATCAAAAGTTTCTCGCGGCTTCGATTATTTCGATGATCGCCACGCCGTTTATGATCGCCGCCGCGCCCGGTTTCGGCGATTTTTTCCAGAAGATATTCAAAGACAAACGCGAAAAAGACATTGAAGTGATCGACGAAGAGATTCACCTGACATCGAGCGGCGGTTTGAAAAATCACGTCATCATCGTCGGTTACGGTCTGAACGGGCGCAACCTCGCACGTGTTTTGCGGTCGGTGCTCGTGCCTTACACGATTCTCGAAGTGAATATGGAAACCGTCAGACAGGCGAAGGAAAAAGGCGAAAAGATAAATTTCGGCGACGCGACCCGGCGCGAAGTTCTGCATCACGCGCATATCGAGGAAGCACACGCGCTCGTGCTGGCGATGAGCGACCCGAACGCGGCGCGGCGCACCGTCAAACAGGCGCGGCAGATGAATGAAAGGATGCACATCGTCGTCCGCACGCGCTACACGACGGAAATCACCGAACTGCTCGAACTCGGCGCAAACGAGGTGATTCCCGAAGAATTTGAAACGAGCATCGAGATATTTTCGCGCGTTCTGCAATGCTACGGCGTTGATCGTCACATTATCGAAGGACAGATCGCCGCCGTGCGCCGTCAGGGTTACGAGATGCTTCGCTCGCCGTCTTTGCAACCCGTCAATATCGGCAATCTCAACGCCGCTCTGCACGAAGCCGTGACCGAAACCGTCAAGCTCGAAGGCGGTTCGCCGATCGTCGGGCAAAGTCTTGCCGAACTCGACCTCAGAAACCGCACTGGCGCAACGCTTATCGCCGTCGTCCGCAACGGTGAAACCAAGATCAACCCCGGCGGAAAGTATAAACTCCACCAAAATGATCTTTTGGTTTTGCTCGGAACCGTCGAAAAGATCGAACGCGCCCTCGACATCATCAATCCGAACGCGGCGCACATCGGTTTCAATCCGTAAACAACGATTTGAACGCGAATCGGGCGGATTAGGCGGATTTTCGCGGATTATTTCAATAAATTTATCCGTAAAATCTGCCTAATCCGCCCGATTCGCGTTCCGATTTGCCTTAATATTTCAATTATTTTATGCTCTTTTGCGATGGCTGATTACAAAAAACTTCCGCTTACATTCGATCCCGCAAAGCTTCAAGCCGATTTATCGAAAGTTGCCGACGATGAATGGATTCGTCATTTCAATCAAGGCTATTACGAGGGCAACTGGAGCGTTGCGTCGCTTCGTTCGGTCGGCGGGCATACGAAACAAATCTTTCCCAACCACAATTCGGAAGAACCTTATGCCGATACCGCGATTCTCGAACGCTGTCAATACATCCGCGAAGTCTTAAACGAGATAAAATGCGGCAAATCCGCCGTCCGCTTTATGCTTCTCGGCGCAGGCTCACGAATCCGCGAACACCGCGACTATTTTATGGGCGTTGAAGATAACTGTCTGCGTCTGCACATCCCCGTCGTCACCAACAAAGATGTCGAATTTTACCTCAACGACCAAAAAATAGAGATGCAGACGGGCGAATTATGGTATCTCGACTTCTATCAAAAACACCGCGTCGAAAACAACGGCACCGAAGACCGCATCCACCTCGTCATCGACTGCGACGCGAGCGATTGGCTAATTGACATTATCAGTTAGCAATAAATTACGCTAATTCCTCTAAATCAGTAGGTATTTTTTTTATGTCACTTAATAACATTTTTAACATCTCTGTGGAAGTGGATATTTGTTTTTCAATTTCACCTATGCTTTCAATTTCATTATTTAATTCTTCTCTAGATAAATTGTTTGCTAACGATCGATCATGAGAACGATTTCTTGAGTCAAGAATAGAATATTGAGCATTAAGTTGAGCTGTGATCGCAAGTACTTCCACTAATGTCTTTTGAACAATAATAACTCTCTGAGTTTCAAAGTTTTGAGACTTTATTTCGCTCTGTTGGTTCAATATTGTAATTACGAGTGCTACAAACGCCAAACCATCAAAAAGTGTGTGCACTACTATGAACATTTCGCCAAAAGCGCCTCGATCTTCCCATGTAGGCAAAAACTTTATCAACAATAAACCTGCTATTAGTTGAACAAAAACAACCGTAAATACAAAAATAATAATTGTATAGTATCTACTCCAGTTAAATATCTTTTTACTTAAAATTGGCATTATTGTAATTTAGTTAAAGTTTATAGAATAAAGTTAGAAAAATATTTAGCACTAATTTCCTAGTAATGTTCTTTGTATTTTCGTAGCTTCAGAGATTCTGAGATAATACATTGCAGAATGAGACTTCTCAAACTCTTTTATATTTTCCTTAAAGTTTCCTTTTGAATGTTCAAAAACGAAATCCAAGATTGCTTTAACGTCTTTTGAAACAGCTTCCATTATTTCTAAAGAAATTAGATTTTTATCACCAAATGCTCGGTGATAATCATCCGGATTACTGGTCTTGAGATATCTTTTTATTTCAACCTCTTCTTTCTTACAAAGATACTCAAAAAAACGTAATAATAAAGTTAAGCGATCATCTATACGGTGATAGTTAAAGTTAGAACCGATAAACTTGCTTTCTACAGCAGTATCCATAATTACTTCTTGTATATAGTCCACGTTTTTGCATAAGAAATTTATATATCCAAGACCGATTGAACTAATAAAAATCTTAGAATCAGGTTTATTTTTAATGAGATAATTGCTTGATATTGTTTCAGTAGTTGATGTGTCGGTCCAAATAAGTCTTTTGTTATCCGAAAGCATCTCATCTAAAGAATCTTCTATTAGGTGATCAGGATAATTAAATGGTTCTAGTAATTTTATTAATCGGGTTATTTTTAATCCGGCATCTCCGGGTTTACGAAGTGCTTTAAGTATTCTGAGTTTTATAAAATGGCTAATATTTTGCGAACCATCAGTTTGAAAAATATTTTCAATTACACCATCGTACTCAAATGTTTCATTACTTCTAACCATCAAAGCACGAAGAATGTCTCCCATTCTTAGTTGTTTAGAATCAGTATTTGAAGCAATTTCATCTGTTGGAATATCAATTGGATTGTAAACAGAATTGTCAATTAAGCTTTGGGCAATCTTTAATCCTTTTCTAACACTATGTCCACAAAGAGAATTAAAAAAGTAAATGAACCGATCATTTTCTAAAAAGTTTTTCTTAATATATTTAAGTTTTTCGCCGAATACATCTAAGGCTTCTTTGGGTTTATATGTTTGTAAACATTTTTCATAAATCGAGCCTTTATTTAAAAAATTATCAATTCTTGAGTAAACAATTTCAAGCGGATCGGGTCCGCAATAAGGCACTTTATCTACTAATTGTTGAAAGTTGTCAGAACCTTGATGAAATGTCGTTTGTCGAACATTAAAAACAACTTTTACGTCGCAAAGATTTGAAAATGTTTTAATAGTTTTCTCGACCGTGCGGTGTATTTCAGGAGGTTCTCTGTCTACGTTATCGATTATAATGCACAGGCAAGGAAAATGACCTGTATAATATTCTTCTTTAATGTAGTTGAGCAGTGCCGCAAAATAAAAAAGATTATGTTCCGAGTTTTCAAGTTTTTCTCGTAGAGTTCGTCTTCCACCAATTATTTTAGCTTTATCATTTGCTCCCCAAGTTTCCAATTCTGCTTTATGAAGTTCATTCCTTAACCAGTTAATCGCAGGATTTTGAGGTTCATCTAAAGATTGGTTTTGTAGTATTTTATTCCAAACCTCTCCTACTTCCGACAAAATTGAAAAGTATTTTCCAATCGAAATTCTAGCTCCAATTAAAACAGATAAATTTTTTGCAAAACTCTTTAGAGCTATTTCAGGAGTGTGTTTAGGAAACGTATTATCGTCAAATGCTTTAAAGTCAAAATAAATCACACCGGGACATTTAGCTGTATCCTTAGGTGCACTATGAATTATTTCCGGAAGTAATTTATTAACCAGATATTTTGATAGAGATGTTTTTCCAACCCCAATACCACCGATAATACAGATAATGTTGTTAGTGGAATAGAATATTTTATGAATAACATATTTTTCATTAGGTCCTAGCTGATTAAAGTTCGGCAGATAAATGTCGTTATAATCTAAAGCTAGCGCTTGCTTTAATGCTTTATTATCTACATTAATTCCATATCGGAGTTCAGGAGAATGACTGCTTAAAACAAATGAATTGTCGGAATTTTGACCAAATAGAGCAAGTGCTAGATTGTCTAGTTCATTGGATGGTTTAAAAGGATACTTTGGTATTTCACAAATTTCTCTTATTTTTTTCATAAAACTCCATAATTGTTAGTGATTTAATGACCTTTGAAAATATTTTTAGATTATTTATTAGTCATTTTCATATTAGAATTCTTGATCTCACCTACCTTTATCTCGACATATTCGATTTCGACATCATTAAATCCCGCCGCAGTTGTTTTGATCGTGTATTTGCCGTTGAGGATCGGTTTGAAGGAATATTTTCCTTGTGCGTCGGATTTGGTGGTTAGGTTTAGTTCGACGACGGTTATGGTTGCGTTTTTTATCGGGGTTCCGGCGGTGTCTTTGACGGTTCCTTTTAGTTGGGTGGCGGTGGTGCGCGAGTCGAGGATTTGGCGGTCGGATTCGTATTTTGCGACAAATTCGGGATGAGTGGAACTGAGGGTGGCGACCAGTTTATCCATTCGTCTGGTTAATAGTTCGTCGATTTTTTTGAATACGGTGGCTAGTTGTTTGTTTTGAACTTTGCGGTCGGTGACGGCGGTTCTTTGTTTCGGAGTTGCTGCTTGATAATTGTCTATTGCCGTTTGGAGCTCGGTCAATGTTTGTGAATTTACGTTGTAATCGGCAAGTTCCGCACGTAAGGTCTGCGCTTTGTCATGGATTGCCTGACAGCGCGGGGCGAGCGAATCGTCGCTGGTTCTTAAAAGTTTGGTGTTATTGGTATTTACTTCTTGTGCGAGCGTGTTGTTTCTGATGACGGTCGCGTAGGCGTAGATCGCACCGGCAATGATCGAAGCCAGTTTAGCAAGTTCTTTTTTCAGAATGCTTTTATCGCGGGTGATGCCTTTTAAATCAGTGCCGATCGCTTGATCGAGGCTGAGAATTTCGGCGATATGAGCTTTCAGTTCGGCAACTGCCGTTACTAAAGCGAGAATCAGCGCGATAATTGCAGGGAAATCGTCGCAAAGTTTTTCAATTGTCCGAAACATCGTAAGTTTAGCTTCCTGGATCGCATTCATTGCCTTGATACCTCTCTATTCGTGATTTTTGTGGTAAAACCCGCCTTGAAATATGCAAAGAACGTTTATTTTCGGTCATGGCAGAGATCGAAAACAACAAATCTTTGGAGATAATATCTATTGTTTTGTTTTTAACAATTACTGGTCGTGTATTAATGACTGATGTTTGACGTGAATCGTCCGTTTCCAAAAAGAAAACGTCTATTGCTCAAGTGGAAGAGAGCATTGCTTTAACAGAAATGCTTGTTGCTTGAGTCTTGATGGTTAATGTTTAATGCGAATTATTCAATGTTTGACTCTAAATAAGCATTGCTTGACTCGGATTATTCAATGTTTTACCCGAATTTCTTATTGTTTAACTCGAAAAGAGTATTGTTTCGCATTAACTGACTAAAGTTTAACTGCAAGTGTCTGTTGATTGGTTGTTAAAAGCTAAATCTTTGATGTCAAAGAACGTAGATTCAATTGTAATAAACAAAACTCAAACAAAATGACACTAAAATATGTGCGACCTTGCTCAAAATTGTTTACCGCTTAAGAATTTGTCTAACAGCGTAACATTAATTAAAAATAAAATCAAGACATCTTTTGAACGAATAATTAATATTTCTCTTTCTATTTAAATAACGCGGCAAAATCGGGAAAAAACAGACATTTTTATAGAAAAAATATTATTAAAGGACGGATGAAAAGCAATGAGCGGAGTTTAGCGGCTAATCTTATGAGAATTTTCGCGGTTTTATGAGTATAAAAAATATGTAAATTTTTGAATTCCGCGAAAGGATTCGTTTATGATTCAAAATTATGATTTCTTTATTCACTAAACACGGAGAGATAAAATGTTATCAGCCAAAGATAAGATTCGCATAAAAAATGAGGAGTTTTTTAGAGAAGAAATAAAAAAATCTCTGACCCCGCCGAAATCGGCATTGAGAAAAACATTGGATTTTTTTAACACATCTCTGGGAAGCTGGATTTTAACTTCGCTACTGGTCGGAGCAGTGACATTTACCTACAATTACTTTACGGACAGAAATCAGAAAATAAAGGAAAAAGAGGCGAGTGTGCAAAAGATCAATTCGGAATTGGAATCACGATTTTTTCAATTCGATAGTTTACTGAGAAGTTTGGAAGATATGAAAAGCCAAAACGACCAAGCAACCGACGCTTCGGGCGGATTTGAATTCGGAAATTCCCGTTTAATGCAAACATTCATTCAAACAGGAATTTATGATACGTGGATAGTATTTAAAAACGGCAGACAAAATGAATTTTTATCGATTCAATACCCTGAATTCAAAGACAGATCGATCATTTCATTACTGGGCGAACTGATCGAGAAAACCGATTCCGAAAAAGAGAAAACCGAATTGAACGAAATCAGAAAATATATCATCAAAGACCTGCTTTTCAACACGAAAGAATCGAGAAGTATGTATCCCACCAAAGAACAGATAACGATCGTTAAAAATAACCTGCAAGAAAATATCATCAAAGACAGATGGGCTATCCGCGATTAGCCCGTCCGTCAAAAACTTCCTTCGATCCGATTAACGTTTCGCCAGTTTGCGTTGGCGTTCAAAGTGTTCGTGAATCAATCGGGCGGTTTTGATGCCGACGAAGGGGATCAATTCCTGAATGCTGGCTTGAGCGATCTTTTCGATCGAGCCTAAGTTTCGCAAGAGCTTCATTTTGCGTTTTTCGCCGACACCTTCGATTGCCGTGAGTTCGCTTGTGAAATCGCGCATTTCGCGTCTTTTGCGGTGATACTCGACGGCGGTTTTGTGGGTTTCGTCCCTGATCTGCTGGACGAGGCGAAAGACGGGCAAGCCCGCTTCAAATTTGACGGGGTTGTGTTCGTTGTTGAAGCGCAACAAGTGAGAAATCTGGTTGTGATGTTTAGGCGGTTTGACGAGACCGACGATGGGAATCATTTCGAGGTCTAAACTCTGCATCGCGGCGGCGGCGGCGGCGATCTGACCCTTTCCGCCGTCGATGAAGATGAGATTCGGCAAGGGTTTCTCTTCATTTAATAAGCGTTTGTAGCGTCTGAAAACGGCTTCGTTCATAGAGGCGAAATCGTTTGCGCCTTCGACGGTCTTGATGATGAGTCTGCGATACTCGGCGCGGGCAGGTTTTCCGTTTTCAAAGACGACGATTCCGGCGACGTTCTCTGCGCCCTGAATGTTCGAGATGTCGAACGATTCGATGCGTTCGGGGAGTTGGGGCAATTCGAGGATTTCCTGCAATTCTTCGAGGATTACCTTCACGTCAGCCTTCATCACGCGGAAGCGTTGTTCAAAAGCGATCTTCGCATTGTTTTCGACAAGGCGGATGAGTTCGGCTTTTTGCCCGCGTTTCGGGTCGAGAATCTTTACTTTGCGTCCGCGCCGTTCGCTGAGGGCTTTTTCCAAAACCTCGCGGTCGTCGAAGTCCTGCGAAACGTGAATTTCGAGCGGCACGTAGTCGGTCGAATAATATTGCGCGAGAACTTCTCCCAAAAACTCGTTGGCGTTGAAATCTTCAGCGTCCAAATCTTCCCAGAAAAACTCTCTGCGCCCGACGATCTTGCCTTCGCGCATCGTGAAAAGCTGTAATGCGAGCCGTTGTTTCTCCCTGTAATAGGCGATGATGTCAACGTCGCGGTCGGGCGTGCTTGCCATCTTCTGCTGTTCGGCTAATGCGAGAACGGTTCCGCGTAAATCCCGGAATTTGGCGGCTAATTCGTAGTTTTGTTTCTCGGCGAATTGCCACATACGCGCTTCTAACTGGTCGGCAAGCTCTTTGTTTTTGCCTTCGAGCAGTAATTTTACGTCGCGCACGGCTTCGTTGTATTCGTCCTTTTTACATAATTCCTTGACGCACGGTGCGAGGCATCGTTTCAGGTGATATTCCAGGCACGGACGCGGCAATTTTCCCGTAATCTCGATGTCGCAGGTGCGAAGCTGAAATGTGCGGTTGATAACGTCCAATGTTTTACGCGCAAGGTTCGCCGGAAGAAACGGACCGTAATAACTCGCGCCGTCTTTCGTAATGCGGCGCGTGATGACGGCTTTCGGGAATTCTTCCTTCGTAACTTTGATGTGCGGATATTGTTTGTCGTCCTTTAACTGAATGTTGTAGCGCGGTTTGTGGAGTTTGATTAAGTTAGATTCCAAAACTAACGCTTCGACTTCGTTATCGACGACGATGAACTCGAAATCGGCGATGCGTTTGACGAGTTCGCGCGTCTTGGCATCGTGATTGCGCGAGTTTTGAAAGTAAGAACGCACGCGGTTCTTTAAATTTTTCGCCTTTCCGACGTATAAAATCTTCCCGTCAACGTTTTTGTGAATGTATACGCCCGCATCCGTCGGCAGAGCCTTTAATTTTTCTTCCAAAGTCATTTATTTTAGTTTACGAAATGACGATGCAAAACGAAAGCTAATTTGACTTTGGAAGAAAGTTATTGAAAATGTTTGATGTTATGCCCGAAAAATCAGAAAACAGGAGAAAATTTATGACTAAATCAGTGGAAACTACGAAGATGATCTTGCAATCGATGATCGCGCTTGCTTCTGCCGCGCTCGGACTCGTCGCCGCGCTCGCCTGGAACGACGCAATCAAGGAAACAATGAAGCAATTGCTCGGCGAAGACGACAGTTTGTCGGCAAAATATACTTATGCGATCATCGCAACCTTGATCGGCGTGATCGTCATCTTAGTTTTAGCGCGTGTCGCCGGCAAAATCGGCGGCGAAGCGGCGATCAACCGGGAAGCGGAAGGGTAAGATTTAAGAGTAGAGAGTAGAGAGTAGCGAGTAGAGAGTAGAAATAATAAATTTAAAGGACAAAAGCGATTTTAGACGATTTCGGTTTCGGTCGCCTTTGCTTTTTCGGTTTCGGTTTCAGCCGGTTTTAATGCGGCAATTGCCGTTTCCTTTGCCTTTTCGGTCGGTGCGGCGGGTGCCGCCCACGATGCGTTTCTCGTCATCGCGCCCCAACTCGATTTCGTTCGCAAAACCCATTTGATCGTGCCTTCGAGCCGCCATAAGGACATTAATTGCCGATAACCGAAGTTTTCGACAAAGGCGGCGAAGATCAAGATCAGCAAATCCTTTTTGCGCGGGTAAGTTTGAAAGGTAATTTCTTCGAGTAGAATAGAAGAGATCGAAAGCAGAAAACCCGTTCCGAAAGACAACGCGAGAAATGCAAGCGCGCCCTCGGCATTTATTAAACTGAGATACCAGCAGACGATAAAGAAAACGTGTCCCGCAACCTCGAAGAGCGGGCTGATTCCTTCCAGAAACAAAAGAAAAGGGAACGAACCCCAACCGACTCCGCCACTGCGCGGATGAAATAAAAGTTTACGGTTTTCCCACAGACAATCGAACAAACCGCGTTGCCATCGCACGCGTTGTTTCTTCAAAACGCCGAAGGTTTCGGGTGCTTCCGTCCAGCACACGGGATCGACGACGAAATCGAGGCGATAAGGCTTTCTATTGAGGCGAAAATGACGATGAATTCGTAACACCAAATCCATATCTTCGCCGAGAGATTTGTGCGAATAACCGCCGACTTCGATCACGGCTTCCTTTTTGAATAATCCGAACGCGCCCGAGATCAAAGGCAGAGAATTCAGGAAATTCCAACCGACGCGACCGCTCAAAAATGCGCGTGTATATTCCAAAACCTGAAACAAAGCAAGCCAATTTTTCGGCAGACCGATCTTTGTCAGACTTCCGCCTTCGACCTGACAACCGTTCAGAATCCTGACATTGCCGCCGACTCCGACCGTGTCGGGATTCATCAGATATGGCTGAACCATCAGTTTCAAACAATCGCGTTCGAGAATCGTGTCGGCATCGAGCGGCATAAAAAGTCCGTAACGCGCACCGTTGATTCCGGCGTTCGACGCGTCGGCTTTACTGCCGCCGTTTTCCTTGTCGATCACGCGCAGATTGTGAAGCGTTTTCGATTGATAGACGGCTTTGACGGGTTGATGTTTGACGCGTTGACGAAAGGCGATCGGGATTTGTTCGAGCTGAAAATGTTCGTCGAGAATTTCTAAAGTGCGGTCTTTCGAGCCGTCGTTGACGATCAGGATTTCGTATTCGTGATAATCGAGCTGGAGAAGCGCGTGGACGGTCGGAATGATGACGGCTTCTTCGTTGTAGGCAGTAACAATTAATGTGATCGGCGGTTCAAAGCCCGTCTGCGATTGCGGAAACTCGTGAATGACCTGTTTTTGAATAAAACGCGGCAATACGCCGAGCGAAATCAGGGTCAAAACCAGATAAATTCCGTTCAGCGCAATAAAATAGCCAAGAAAGAACCATTGGACTATTTGGACAAGAATGAAGACGACGGCTGGATAAAGCATAAGAGGCGAATCTCGGACAAAACCTGCTGCAAAATGTCGCGTGCGAATTGATTCGGCAGCGTTTCCGCTAATTCGGCAATTTTTTCCTCGGTCATACCGGGCATTGTGACGAGCGAACAAGCCGCTCGGTAGCGAACCCACCAATCAAGATCATTGAGGGCGTGAATTAATAGATCGATGTCTTCGGCGTGTCCCAAACGTCCGAGCGTCAGCGCAACCTGCATTCTGATCTCCCAACGTTCGGATTTCATCAATTCACGGACGCGAGGCAGTAAATAATCCGAATTGACGAGCCGCAAACAGGCGATAATTACCTCGGTCTGTTTGCTTTCCGTGAGAATGCGATCGATGAGAAGCGAGTAATCCATCGAATGTGCCATCGAAAGATACGAAAGAAGTCGCGAAAGAGTGCGTTCGTTGATGCCTTCCTCGTATTTTTTCTCGATGAGCTTGACGAGCGGCAAGGAAATCTCGTCGGGATCGCCTTCCTTGATAACTTTTGCGATGTAAACCGGCGACCAATCTTCGCGGACGGCGATCAGTGCCAGATGTTTGTTCAGTGATTCCTCAAAATCGATCCGAAAGAGCGCGCGCCAAGCCCAGAATGAAATGATCGGATCGCGTTTATGAATGAACGGTTCAACCTTTTCATAGGCGGATTTGTCGCCGAGATTTCCGTAAGTGTTAATCGCTAAAAGCTGATTACGCGGAAAAGGGCTTCTCAGCAGTTTGTAAGTTTTTTCGGTGACGTTGAGATTATCGGCGAGCAGATTAAGGTAGGTTTTCGACGGTCCGCGCAGGGATTCGTGAACGTAATTCCAGAGATGCAGAAAGTGATGCAGATCGCGCATTTCCAAAGGAACGGAAATCTCAAACCTGCCGCTTTCTTCGTATTTGAAAAGCAAATTATTCTTTTCGGTTTCTTTGATCTCTTCGATCTTTTTCTGTCTTGCCGAGGTTTTCAGCGTTTTTGTTTGAGGTTCTTCGAGCGCGGAAAGCTGGTAAAGCGTTTCTTCCCATTGTTTCGTAACCGCTTCTCTCCTTTCTTTGACAAACTCGCTCCTTCTGCGAAGCCAGATCATAAAGGCAATGCAGAAAAGCGCAAGGAGGGTAAACGAACCGCCCACCCACCAGGCTGTTGTCACAACCGGATTAGAAACGATAGCGGACTCCAAAATTTAATCCCCTTCGATAGTAAATATCGCCTTGCCGGTGAATCCAACCGTCCACGACGATTCCCAAATTTTTCGTCATCCAATGCCGCGCCGAAACGCTCACGCTCCACGTCTGGCTGCGCAGAATTCCGAGATTCGGTCCGAGATTTTCGTGTTCGCGTCCGAACGAAAACGCCGTACCGATGCTGTTGACGCGTTCGCCGTAGTATCGCGTGTATTGAAAACGATGCGTCGGTGCAGTTCCGGCATCGGTTATTTTCGTCACGTAAAGCGTGTAAGCCGCACGGTTGTTGCCCCAGTATTTTTCGACCAGACCGTAACCCGTTGTCGCGTCGATCGTATTGTATTTGGTAAAACGAACGCCGCCGTGTCCGACGAAACCGTTCTTGAAACCTTTTTCGATTTCGCCCATCACCGAATATTTCCCGACGAAACGATGCGTCGGGCTGACCATTGCTTCCGCCGTGAAAGCCCATTTTCGGCTGAAAGGTTTATACGTTCCGACCACTAATTCCTGATCGCGTGTCGCATTGCGTTCGCTGGCGCGAAAGTTTGCCCAGACGATCTGGCGATTGGAAAATTTTCTTTCGACATAAAGCGAAGCCGTGCGCCACGTTCCGAGATTGCGCGACAGGGTTTCATTCGTAAAATGAAACTGGACTTCGTATTTCGGTTTTTTTTCTTCTTCCTCTTTCGGTTCGTCAGCCGCTTTTTCGGCTTCAGAACTTTGAGTCGAAGGTGCTTCGGTTTGCGCGGAAATTGTCAGCACACCGAAAAGAAAAATCAGAAAAAGATTGGAAAATAAAAAAATTCTCTTCATAAAACTATTTCATCAGACGGTTGATTCTGACCATTAATTCTCCAAGTTGAAAAGGTTTGGTGACATAATCATCGGCACCGTTCTCAAAAGCGCGAACAACGGTCGGTTCCTGCGTTTTTGAAGTCAGCATAATGATCGGGACATTTTCCCAACCTTTGCGCGCACGGATTTGCGATAAAACCTCAAATCCGTCAGCATAGGGAAGCATAATGTCGAGCAAAACCAAATCAGCCGGACGAATTTGGTCTAAACTTTCGATTGCCTGACGACCGTTGTCGGCAACCTGAACATCGAATCCGCGCTGTGAAAGTGTGTGCGACAAAAGTCTTGCCACGATCCGGTCATCTTCCACAATCATCACGGAATTGTTAAATTTATCGTAGGAAGCGGTAATATTTTTAGTCATAAACAGAGTTATATTCGGCGAACAAAAGTTTTACTTGTGGAAGACTAAAATTTCGTTTGATTAAATCAGAAGCTTGCAGAATTTCGTGAAGCGTCGTGGAAGACATTTTTAATGTAGCATATTTTTTTGTGGAAATAAACTATTTTTAACAATAATAATGACAGTTATAACTAAATCTCCAAAAAAAGCGGCGGAATTTATAAAAAAAGGCGGGATTGTCGCCTTTCCGACCGAAACGGTTTACGGGCTCGGGGCAAATGTTTTCGATGAAAAAGCCGTCGGTAAAATTTTTGAAGCAAAACAACGCCCGAATGATAATCCGCTCATCGCACACGTCGGAACGCTTGAACAAATAAAACTTTTGACCGATAAGATCACGCCGAACGCGCAAAAATTCATTGACGCATTTTTTCCTGCCGCGCTGACTTTAGTTTTGCCGAAATCGGAAAAAGTTCCGCTGATCGCCACTGCAAATCTCGACACGATCGGCGTGAGAATGCCGAAACACGAGCTTGCGCGTAAATTCTTGAAATATTGCAGAACGCCGGTTGTCGCGCCGTCGGCAAATCTTTCAGGCAAGCCTTCGCCGACCAAATGGGAAGCGGTTTTTGAGGATTTAGATGGACGAATCGACTGCATTTTACAAGGTGAAGCGACCGAGATCGGATTGGAATCGACCGTGGTCGATTGCACTTCGGAAATCCCGCTGATCTTGCGAAGCGGCGCGGTCACGCTCGAAGATTTGCGGAAGATCGTGCCTGAAACAAAAATCTATCAGGTCAAAAAAGACGAGATCATACGAAGTCCGGGCTTGAAGCATCGGCATTATTCGCCGCGCGCGAAAGTGGTTTTGATAAGCCCAGAGTCCAGAGTTCAAAGTCCAAAGTCGAAGGCGTTTATCGGTTTGCGTGAGATCGAAGGAGATTTTTTATCAGTTAAAATCTGTCATTCGGCAGAAGAATACGCACACGAAGTTTTTGCGTTTTTTCGGGAATGCGATGCGCAGGGAATCGAAGAGATTTACTGCGAAATCGTCGCGGAAAAAGGCATCGGGATGGCGTTGATGGACAGGCTGAAAAGGGCGGCGGAGTAAATCCGAAACGCTTTCATCCTGAAATCGTTCAGTTTCGGCTTTTCACCGCCAGCAAAGCTGATTCGCCGTTTTCCGCGATCAATGAAACTTCCGCCAAATCCTGTTGCTTTAATAAGTTCGGCACGTCTTTAAGCGGCGCGAGCACTAAAACCTGTCCTTGATTTTCCTTTATCAAAACGGAAAAATCTTCGTATTTTTTCAGTTTTCCGTGAGGGTCGCGGATAAGCCTGTCGGGGGCGTAGAATTCGAGATTGTGTGAAACCGTGTAGAGATTGACGATCTTTTCGTTTGAAAATCCTTTGTCGTTCGCGGTTTGAATGATGTTTTTGACGGTTTCGTGGCTTGCGTATTCCATAACGGCAAATTGGAGCAAAACCGCGACGACGGCAAAAGTTGTCAGCGCAATTCCTTTAATTATCCATTCGCGTTTTTCTGATTTTTGGACAAATTCATAAATGTAAATCGCTGTCAAAATCAATGCGCCGGGAAGTGCAGGCAAAATGTAGCCAGGAAGTTTTGAACCCGAAAGCGAAAAGAAAACGGTCGGAACGCAGAGCCAAGCGAACGAAAAAAGGAGAAGCGGAGAAGCGGAGAAAGGGAGAAACAGAAATTTTTTCGGACTTTGGACTTTGGACTTTGGACTTTGGATTTTGAAGAATTTCCAGATTCCGGCGAAAAAGAAAGGAATCCATGGCGTTGTCATCAGCGGCAGAACGGCGAAGAAAAACCAGAAAGGTTGCGGGTGTTGATATTTGTTTGAAGTGTAACGCTGAAAATGATGTTGGATGAAAAATTCGTCGATAAACTTCCAGCCGTTTGCCTGATACATCGGCACATACCAAAGACAAGCGACCGCCAAACTCAAGATCGTTCCCCAGAAAAGACTGAAGATAAACGTCTTGTTCGGCAACCGCCAACTCAGAACATAGTAAAATGCGACGATCGCAAACGGGAAAACGATTCCGACCAAGCCTTTGGCGATCAATGAAACGCCGATGAAAAAGTAGAAAATGGAAAGCGGAAAATGGAAAGTGGAAAATGATTTTTTTGTCGCTTGATCGAATATGAAAAATGCGACGAGGCTTGCCGTGATCGGAAAAGTCAGGATAATGTCGAAGCTCGCGCCGCGTGAAAATGCGATCAAACCGATTGAGGAAGCGGCGATCAAAGCCAGATAGTTTGCGAATTCGGACTTTGGTTTTTGGTCTTCGGTTTTTGCATTTTCAGCTGACCACTTTCTTCCCAAAATCCATAAACTGAAAACTGTCCCGAGTCCGAAAAGAGCCGAGCCGAAACGGGCGGAAAATTCGGAAACGCCGAAAATCTTGTAGAAAAATATTTGCAGCCAGTAAAGCAGAGCGGGTTTTTCAAACCAATCGAAACCGCCGAGCCTCGGCGTGACCCAATCGCCGCGCTCGAACATCTCACGCGCGATCTGCGAATAACGCGGTTCGTCCGGTCCGAGAAGCGGAATGTTGAGTCCGAAAAAATAGATAAAGACGATGACGAGCGCGAATAAAAGCCAGACAATTTTAGATTTTGGATTTTGGATTTTGGATTGGTTCTTTGTCATTTCTCGAAACTTAACAGAAAATGTTAAGTATTACTGAAATTTTTGATACGTTCAAATTATGGAAGAAACCCAAAATCCAAAATCCGAAGTCCAAAATCCGAAGACCGCCGTGATCGGGGTCGGTTCGCTCGGACAGCATCACGCCCGCAACTACGCTGAATTAGCAAAAGAAGGAATCGGCGAATTTGTCGGCGTTTGCGATGTTTCGGAAGAAAATGCGCGAAATATCGCGGAGAAAAACGGCTGTGATTATTTCACCGATTGGCGCGAACTGCTCGATAAGGTCGATGCGATCTCGATCGTGACACCGACCGAAACGCATTGCGGGATCGCCTGTGCTTTTCTCGAAAAAGGTGTCAATGTGCTGGTCGAAAAACCGATTGCGATGACGCTTGCCGAAGCCGATAAAATGATTGCGGCGGCGGAAAGATCGGGCGCGAAATTGATGGTCGGGCATCTCGAAAGATTCAATCCGGCGATGGTGGCTCTGCGTCCGCACGTCAACAATCCGCTTTATTTCGAGATTCACCGCGTTTCGCCTTTTCCGAATCGTTCGCTCGATGTCGATGTCGTTCTGGACGTGATGATTCACGATCTCGACGCGATTCAGTGGTTGGTCGAATCGGAAGTTTCGGAGATTCGCGCCGTCGGGATTCCCGTGATTTCGGATAAGGTTGACGCGGCAAACGCCCGCATCGAATTTGCGAACGGCGCGGTCGCTAACATTACCGCCTCGCGCATCGGGACGGAAAAGATTCGCAAAACGCGCTTTTATCAAACGAATTCCTATGTCGTTTTGGATTACGGGACGAAATTCGCGTCCTTAACGTCGCTCGCGCCGAACGCTCTGCATCCGCTTCTAGGCATTTCGAGCAATCGACTCGAAATTGCCGACATCGAACCGCTTCGCGCCGAAATTTCCGCATTTTTGGATTGCGTAATAAATGATAAAACGCCGCCGATCACCGCCGATGACGGTCGCCGCGCCTTGAAATTGGCGTTGGGCGTTTTAGAAAAGATCGAAGCGCACCGCAGCCGTTTGAATGTTTAGACAAATTCACTTCGATATGGACTCAGTTCACCTAAACTTCTTTGAATTTAATCTGATGTAAGGAAAAATTTGCTTTCTCTGAGAAGAGTTTAGGGAACCCTGAGAAGAGTTTTGTCAGGGTAAAACTTAGTTCCACGAAAGATTTTCAGCTTGTTATCTTATGAAAAACGACTCGATAAATGAGTATTTGCAATCACGAATCGATGCAAAAGATTTCCCGTCGGCGGTTTATCTAGTCGCAGAAAAAGGCGAAATAATCTTTCAAGACGCGCTCGGTTTCGCCGTCGTCGAACCTGAACGAATTAAAGCGCGGATTGATACGATCTACGATCTGGCGAGTTTGACGAAACCGCTCGTAACGGGTTTGCTGTGCGCGAAGTTGATCGAAAACGGCGAGATAAATTTGAATGATAAAATCTCGCAATATTTCAGCGAATTTGATACAGATGAAAAGCGCGAGATCACGATTGAAAATCTATTGACGCATACTTCGGGATTTGAAGCGTGGATGCCATTTTATTCCGGTGCGGTTCTTCCCTCTTCAAATGAGGAAATATTGATTAAGGTAATCGCGCAAAAAGAATTATTAAATTCACCGAACGCAAAAGTTGTTTACAGTGATTTGAATTTTATTTTGCTTGGTTTTTTGATTCAAAGAATTAATGCAGATTACCCGATTTACTTTAATACCATTACTCATAAAGACATATTCACGCCGCTCGGACTTCAACAAACACGCTTCAATCCACGCAAGGATTTGAAAAAAGAGATCGCCGCAAGTGAAATGGGAAACGAATTTGAAAAGCAAACTTGCATCGAATTAGGTTATCAAACCGAATATGAATATTTTCCGTTTACGCCTTTTCGTGATTATCAAATTTGGGGCGAAGTTCACGACGGGAATTGTTATTTTATGAACGGCGTTTCAGGTCACGCGGGACTTTTTTCGACGGCTGAAGAAACTTTTAAGATCGCCCAACAGTTTTTGCCGAACTACACGAAAATTCTCAAACCCGAAACTTGCGAACTTTTCCGCACAAATTTTACAAAAGGACTGAACGAAGCGCGTTCGGTCGCTTTTCAGCTTGCCGAAACGCCCGAATCGACCGCCTCGAACGCGCTTTCAAAGGACAGTTTCGGTCATCTAGGCTTTACGGGAACGATGCTCTGGATCGAACCCGAAACCGAACGCGTTTTCATTCTTCTGACCAACCGCACCCACGCCCGCGAGCTTCCTTTCGTAAATATTAATTCGGTACGAAGACGTTTTAACGAGCTTGCGACGGAAGAATTAAATAAAAGAAGTGTTAATTAAAATTACGAGTTTCCGGTTATTTTTCATCAGATTATCGGATTGGAACAGAGTCAACGTGTGCAGAGTTTACAGATAAGTTTAAGACTTCCGCCGATTGATGCAGAAGACTTGCCGACGTGTGCAGAGTTTCCGCCGACGTGTGCAAAGTCTTTGCCGACTTGTACAGAGTCTTTGCCGATATGTATAAAGTTCTTGCCGATGTGTGCAGAGTTCTTGCCGATGCGTGAAGAACTGTTGCCGACGTGTGAAAAGTTTCTGCCGATGTGTGTAGAGTGCTTGCCGACGTGTTCAGAACATTTGCCGATGTGTGCAGAACGTTTGCCGATCAAATTTGCGTATAAATAAGCAATAATCGACCGAAACAACTTTTCAGGCATCTAAAAAGCGTAAAGTTCAATCAAAGAATCGCGCTTTCCCCGAAGTCGAACATCCAATTGGAGATTCCTGTAAAGATGAAAAAAATCGCTGTCATTCTATTATTTGTCGGTGTGTCGGGTTTATCGGTTTTTGCCCAATCAAATCGGGCAACGCGTCCGCGAGTCGTGCCTTCGCCGACACCTTCGGTTGAAAGAAATGCGCCTGTTTTGCAAAACGATACGCCGATCAATAATTCCGCCAAACGTCCGCCGGTTTTGAGAGGCGGAAATACGCCGCCTTCGACGCAGACGACCGAAACGACATCCGCCGGAAACGATGTCATCGAAGACGACGGCGAAATCATCAAAGTCGAAACCAATCTCGTCACGTTTCCCGTTTCGGTGCTCGACCGCGACGGCAGATTTATCTCGGGCTTACAGCAGAAGGATTTTCAGATTTTCGAGAACGGCGCACCGCAGAGAATCGAACTTTTTCAATCGGTCGAACAGCCTTTCACGGTCGTTTTACTGCTTGATGTCAGCCCTTCGACGCAATATAAAATTAACGAAATTCAGGATGCCGCGATCAGTTTCGTCAATCAATTGCGCCGCGACGACCGGGTGATGGTGATTTCGTTTGACGAGCACATCAACGTTTTGTCGCAACCGACGAGCAATCGTTCGACGTTGCGAAATGCCATTATGCAGGCGCGTTTCGGCGACGGAACATCGCTTTACGAGGCGGTCGATTACGCGATCAACCGCGAACTTCGCAGCATACAGGGACGCAAAGCCGTCGTGCTTTTCACGGACGGCGTGGACACGACTTCGAGCCGCGCAAATTATCAAACGACCGTTAAAAATGCCGAAGAATCGGAGGCTTTGATCTATCCGATCCGCTACGACACGTATCAGGGCAACGGAAATTGGGGCGGCAGTTCGCCTCAGCAGTATCCGCGCCGCAGAAGAGGCGGCGGCGGTTGGGGCGGCATTCTCGGCGACATATTGGGCGGCGTGGTGATCGGCGGCAACAATTACCCGACACGCGGCGGCGGTTCGGCAGGATCGAGCAGTCAGGAATATGCGACGGGCAAAAGATATTTGGAAGAATTGGCGCGAAATTCGGGCGGCAGAGCGTTTGAAGCAAATCAGAATCTCGACGCGGCGTTTTCGGGCATCGCCGAAGAGCTTCGCCGTCAATATTCGATCGGCTATTACCCCGAAAAAGAAGGACAGGTCGGCGAACGCCGTTCCATCAAAGTGCGCGTAATGCGTCCGAATCTGGTCGTCCGTGCCAAAAACAGCTACATCGTCGGCGCAAACGACAACCAGAAATTTGCGGGAAAATAGGAAGCAATTAAAAGTTAAAAGTTAAAAATTAAAAGTAAGAAAAGACCTCGGAAACGGATGGGCGGATTTCCGAGGTTTTTTCTATATTAGTTGTGAATTTGTTCTAACTTTTAACTTTTAATTTTTAACTTTTAACTTCCCACAGGTGCGGCATCTTTTTTTATTATTCAAAGCATCATACAATCACATCTGAGGTCTAAAAATGAAAAAACTTGCCGTCTTCGCGCTTTTTTTAGGTTTTATCGGTGTCAATGTGCTTTTAATCCCGGCACAAGCGCGCCGTGTGCCGACGAATGATTCGGGAAAAGCCAACAAACGCCCTGCACAAACTTCACCGACACCGGCTCCGACACCGACACCCGAAGACGAAAACACGACCAACATCGAACCCATCGCCGTTTCCGAACCACTTAGTGAAGACGATATTATTAAAGTCGATACTTCCATCGTGACGATTCCCGTCAAGGTTTTAGACCGCAAAAATCGCTTTATCAGCGGGTTGAACAAGGAAGATTTCAAGGTTTGGGAAGATAACGTCGAACAACAGATCGAACTTTTTTCCAACGAAGAACAGCCGTTTACGGTCGCGCTCGTGCTCGATATGAGTTTTTCGGCAAAGTTTAAAGCCGAAGAAATTCAGGCGGCGGCGATCTCCTTTATCAGCCAGCTTCGCCCGAACGATAAGGTGATGGTCGTTTCATTCGATGAAGAAGTTCACCTTTTGACCGAAGCGACCAACGACCGCGACCGCATTTACCGCGCCATCAAAAGCACGAAGATCGATTTCGGCACGAGCGTTTACGAAGCGATGGATTTGGTGATAAACGACCGTTTCAGAAAAATGGACGGCAGAAAAGCGATCGTTCTTTTTTCCGACGGCGTTGATACTTCGAGCCGCCGCGCTCACGATATGAACAATCTGAGCGACGCGCTCGAACTCGACGCGCTCATCTACCCGATTCGCTACGATACTTTCTCGGACGTGCAGGCGATGAAAAACAAACCCGTCAGTTCGGGACAAAAACTTCCCGGACAGATTCCTTCAAAAACCAAAAGTCCGCTTCCATTCCCGATCCCGACGCAAACCGTCGGTATGATGGGCGACAAAGGCACGACTCCCGAAGAATACAAAAAAGCCGACGAATATCTCGACCAATTAGCCTTTCGCACTGGCGGAAGAATGTTTTACGCCAGCACGACCGGAAATCTGACCAAAGCCTTTGCCGACATCGCCGCCGAGCTCCGCGAGTTTTACAGCATTGGCTATTATCCGAAGGACGAAGCCGAAAAAGGGAAAAAGCGGAAAATAAAGGTCAAAGTAAACCGCGAAAACGTCGCCGTCAAAGCGCGTGACAATTATGTTATCGGGAAAAAAGATAACTGATCGACCTTGAAAGCAACATTAATCCGCTAAGGCTGGATTTGCCAAAGTTAAATAAAAATTTCTTGCTATTTTATAATAATTCGTAGTATAAAACATTTTGTAAATAGAGCCTGTCAATTTTCCCGAAACTCCCGAAGTTTTCACTTTCCAAGTTTCAGGCATTTACAAATACCGCGACTTTATTTACTCAACAAAAAACATATCAAAATTAGGAGCTAACTTAAATGAACAAAAAAAACAATTTAGCGTTTTTGATGCTTTTCACCGCCGCGTTTCTCGGCTTGTTTTCAATTAATGTTTCGGCACAAAATAAAGTGGTATCTACGGATAATCAACCGACTAAAACCTGCTCAAGCGTAAAATTTGTAATACCACCGTCAATTTCGGTTGATAATAAATCATTTGCAAATTACATAAAAGTTATGTCTTTGCCTAATGGTGAAAAACAAAGGGAATTTTCTGAATTATCGAATCAAGAAAAGGCAAATGTGTTTCGAGTTCACCTTGCACTAAATTTTGTCAAACGTCCAAATTTAACAAAAGAACAAAAACAACTAATTTTAGAAGCAATTTCAATTGTTTCCTCAGAAATTTATAATAAAGAGAATTCAGAATTAAAAGTTGCTGTAGAAAAACAAAATCAAGATTTACAAAACAAGGCATTTTCGATTTTTCCAGCAAATGAAGTTCATGACATTTTTGCCACTATGAACGGTGATAAAAGCAAGGAAATTGCAATTCTCCGTAAATATGAAAATATTCTTTCCTTACCAATAAGAGAAAGAAAGAAGACGGTTCGTGAATTATCACCCACAGAAAAGAACGTTTTTTGGAAATCTCAACTTATTTATTACTTAGCAACTTCTGATCTTTCTTTGACACAAAAATTATTTATTACAGAAGTCATTTCTTTAATGACGGATAATTCATTAAACTTCCCGATAGTTGATGGACAACCTAAAAACAGCGAAACAATTGCTATTGAAACATTTATTTCAAAGGGAGTAGAAATCTTTACTAGAGAAGAATTCTTTACACTCTTTATGGGTTACGGTATTCATAGAACCACGACAAACAAAGCCGTAGTTGCAAATAATGACTTATTGAGGGCTTGTGACTGTAATTATCTATGCGGCATAGGAGAAAGCTGTACAGCTACTAGTTGTGCTGTTTCAAAAAATGGTTGTGGCATTCTTGGAGGTTCAGAATGTCATTCCTATTGTATGGAAGATTAACAACTCCTTGAGAACGAAATCGGGTTTGCAAACTCGATTTCGTTCTTATTGAATTCTCGCTATTAAAAATGAAATATAAAATATTCCTAAAATTACTAATACTTTCATTTATTCTTAGTTTACTTATAGTGATAATTTCTCAATGGAAAATTCACTATAATTCATTGATTGGTTTTTTGGGATATTTCTTTTGGAGTATTTACTGTCTAAAAAAACTTGAAAAACACATATCTCACAAAACGGTTTTATTTTATTTAGTTATCATTCAATTCACTACTCATATTGATACAGTATACGGGTTTTTTGTGGGGTCTGTCTTTTCTTTACCTTTACTTTTGCTTCATATCTTTGGAATAATTTCAGGCTATCTTTTCGTTCAAATTCAAAATAAATTAAAAATTTTGCCTTTTTCGCTTTGCATATTATTCTCAATCTTTATGTTTTTTGAAGGATGGGATTATTGGATACATAGGATTAACTTTGGGACATTTACGGGAAAGGTTCATGCTTACAACTTACCAACGAAGTTTGAAGCTCTTAATGAACAAAAGAACTTGATAGAAGAAAATGATTTAAATAATAAAATTATTTTGCTCGACTTTTGGACAACAACTTGTGGGCTCTGCTTCAAAAAGTTTCCCAAATTACAATCTATTTATGACAAATATAAAGACGATTCGCAGGTGATGATTCTAGCGGTAAACAGTCCGATTGAAGAAGATAAACCTAATCAAGCATTTGAGATGATTCGGGAAAGAAATCTGACATTTCCCGTTGTCGTCACCAAAGATGAAGACTTAGCCGAAAAATTTGCCGTGAAAGGTTATCCGACAACTTTTGTAATTAACCAAAATAAACAAATCGTTTACAAAGGCGACATCGAAGGCGCAATCAGAATGGTTGATGAATTAAGGGAACCGAAATGATTTAAATTTCGGTTCCGTCGGGAATTACCGCGTTTTTCGGGATGATAATAATGCCTTCGCGGATGTAATAGCTTTTGTTTTCGCCGTCTTTGTGGTCGATGCCCGCTTGATTGAGGAGCTTGACGTTGTTGCCGATGCGGACGTTTTTATCGATGATCGCACGGCGAATCTGCGTATTTGCGCCGATGCCGATATGCGGTCGGTTGTTATCGAGATTGTCCTGCAATTCTTCCAGCGATTCAAAAAAATCCGCGCCCATAATGATCGAATTTTCGATCTTTACGCCTTCGTCGATACGGCTTCGCAAACCGATGATCGAATTATGCGCCTTCACGCCGTTCAAAATACAGCCTTCGCTGACCATCGCATTATCGATGTCGCTGTGATGAACCTTCGACGGCGGCAGATAGCGCGTGCGCGTGTAGATCGGCATCACCGTGTCGAAGAAATTAAACTTCGGAAGCGGCGCGGCAAGATCGAGATTGGCTTCAAAAAATGCGCGGATCGTTCCGATGTCTTCCCAGTAATCGTCGAAAAGATGCGCCTGAACGTTTAATTTGTCGATCGCACAGGGAATGATCTCGCGCCCGAAATCGACCCACGTGTTATCCGTTTCCAAAAGCTCGACCAGTCGTTTGTAGTTGAAAACGTAAATTCCCATCGATGCCAGAAAAGGACGCTGTTGCGCTTCTTCGGCATCAAGTCCGAAGTTCGTCGTATCGACGCGCATTTCCTGAAGCGCATCGCCTTTCGGTTTTTCCTTGAATTCCACGATTCTGCCGTTTTCGTCCGCTTTCAGCAAACCGAATTCGCCCGCTTCGGATTCTTTGCAGGGAATCACCGAGATCGTCACGTCGGCGTTGGTTTCATAATGCTTTTTCAAAAAATCGCGGTAATCCATCCGGTAAAGATGATCGCCCGAAAGAATCAGCAGGGTTTCGACCTTTTTCCCGCGAAGATGCGGCATAATCTGGCGAACCGCGTCCGCCGTTCCCTGAAACCAGTCGGGGCTGTCGTTGCGCTGTTCGGCGGCGAGAATTTCGACGAACCCCGACGAAAAACTCGAAAAACGATAAGTGCGCGAAATATGACGGTTAAGCGAAGCCGAATTATACTGCGTCAAAACGAAAATATTCATTATGTTTGAATTGATGCAGTTGGAAACCGGAACATCGATCAAACGGTATTTGCCGCCGAGCGGAACCGCCGGTTTGGAACGCTCTCTCGTCAGCGGAAAAAGCCGCGAACCTGCACCTCCGCCCAAAATAACTGCCGTTACGTCATCGTATTTTGCCATCTTTTTTCCCGTATCTTTATTTGCCTGTATAGCTTCCTTTACAGCATAACTTTTAGTTTCCGCCGTTTCAAGCCTTTTTTGCCGTAACCCGAAAACTTTTACCGATCATTTCGTTATTTATGAAATAAAATACTTTAAGTTAGTCGGCTTCTCGATTTGATTATAAAAATAAATAGATTGAACGACGCAAAAGCATAAGAAACTTCTATGAGAATAATCAATAAAAATTAATTGCCCGTTCAAATCGAAAATGTTAGAATCAATTTCGGCGAACGCGCTTGCCAAAGTTTTACCGACAAAATTAAATATCGTAAAAGTTAAGAATACTTGCCGATCTTGAAATTTTTTTTCACCTGCCTCCTGTCAGATTGTGCTTAAAAATCCATTCGGGTAAATGAAAAACCATCTATTTTCGCAAACATCGGAAGGCTTGAATTTGGTTGCCATCGGCGGCGGCAATGGGCTTTCAACGCTTCTTTCAGGCTTGAAACGCTACGTCAAACCCGAAGAAAACGATATTTTCCGCATCAGAAATCTTTCGGCGATCGTCGCGGTTTCCGATGACGGCGGAAGCTCGGGCAGACTGCGCGACGAACTTCAAATGTTGCCGCCGGGCGACATTCGCAACTGTATGGTCGCGCTTTCCGAAGATTCGCACCTTCTTTCAAAGGTTTTCAATCATCGTTTCAGCGGCGACGGCGACCTCGGCGGACATAGTTTGGGCAATCTCTTTCTCGCCGCCTTGACCGAAATTACGGGCGATTTTGCCGAAGCCGTCAAACTTTCTTCCGAAGTTCTGGCAAGCAAAGGACATATTTATCCCGCGACGGTGGCGGACGTGCGGCTTGCCGCGAAATTAAAAGACGGTTCGATCGTGCGCGGCGAAACGAATATCGGAAAGGTCGGAAATTTTATCGAACGTCTGTATCTTGAGCCGGAAAGCTGTCAGCCTTTGCCTGAAGCGTTAGCGGCGATCTACGAAGCCGACGTGATTACGGTCGGTCCGGGTTCGCTTTTTACGTCGCTTTTGCCGCCGATTCTGGTCGAAGGCGTTGAGCGCGCGATTGCCGAATCGAAGGCGACGAAAATTTTTATTTGTAACCTGATGACGCAACCGGGCGAAACCGACGGATTTACGGCGCGCCAGCACATCGAGATCGTCCGCGAATATGCGGCGGAAATAAATTTCGATTACGTCGTCGTCAATAATCGCCCGATTAATGAACATCAAGCGGAACTTTATTCGCACGAAGGTGCGGAGCAGATCGGCGTTCACGGCTCGATCACGCCCGAAATTATTGAAGGCACAGAGATCGTTTATGGTAATCTATTGGACGATGGCGAAAAGGTTCGGCATCATCCCGAAAAACTGGCGCAAGTCGTTATGCTTTGCGGTTTACAGTTGAAAAACAAAATTGCATCTAATCACCAAAGTGCGGAAATTCAGGGAGTTGTCACGGTTTGAAGCGGCGAAGCGGTGAAAAGAATTTATGGAAAATCTTTCTAACGAACAAGCAAATCTCGATGTTTTGATTTTGGCGGCAGGACTCGGCACACGGATGCGTTCAAATCTGGCGAAGGTTCTGCACCGCCTTGACGGTCGCCCGCTCATAAATCACGTTTGCCGGACGGCGACCGCGCTTGCGCCGCGAATGATCTATGCGGTTATCGGTCATCAGGGCGAAGACGTAAAAGCGGCGGTTTTGGAGGAATTGGACGAAGACCACGCGAAATTTGTCTGGCAAAGTGAACAGCTCGGAACGGGCGACGCGGTCAATTCCGCACGCGGTTTTCTCGAAAATCAGGATTCGACGCTTTTGATTCTTTCAGGTGACGTGCCGATGATTCGCGCCGAAACGCTTGCCGCGCTCGTCCAACAGCATCACAATCATCGGGGACGCGGTGCGGCTTGCACGATTTTGACCGTCAAACTTGACGATGCGACGGGTTACGGGCGCATCGTGCGCGACGACGGCGGACTTTTCGACCGCATCGTCGAGCAAAAAGACGCGACCGAAGAAGAAAGAAAAATTAAAGAGATCAACTCGGGAATTTACTGTTTCAATACGCGGAAGCTTTTTGCGACGCTGAAAAATGTTCAGAATAACAACTCGCAGGGCGAATATTATCTAACCGATGTTCCGAGCCTTTTGCGCGAAGCGGGCGAAGACATCGCGATATATCATCACAACGATTCGTTCGAGATCGAAGGCATCAACAATCGTGTTCAGCTTGCCGATATGGAAAGAGTTTTGTGCCGCCGCGTCATCAAAAAACTGATGCTCGATTACGGCGTGACGTTCATCGATCCGAAAAATACATACATCAGCGAACGCGCCAACATCGGGCGCGACACGGTGATTTATCCGAACGTGACGATCGAAGGCGAAACGAACATCGGCGACGGATGCGTGATTCGTCCGGGAACGCGCATCACGAATTCAAATATCGGACACGGTGTTGAAATTCTCGATAATTGTTTGATAATCGATTCGGAAATTGCCAATGAATGCACCGTCGGACCGATGGCACATTTGCGCGGGAAGGCGAAAATGGAAGAAAAATCGAAGGTCGGAAATTTTGTCGAACTCAAGAAAACTATCTTAGGTCGCGGCTCGAAAGCCAGCCATTTGACTTATCTCGGCGACGCGACCATCGGCGAAAAAACCAACATCGGCGCGGGCACGATCACTTGCAATTACGACGGCAAAAACAAACACGCGACGACCATCGGCAACAACGTCAAGATCGGTTCGGACACAATGCTCGTCGCGCCCGTCAAAGTCGGCGACGGTGCATCGACCGGCGCGGGAAGCGTTGTTACCAAAGACATCGAACCGAACAAGCTCGTCGTCGGTGCACCTGCCAGAGTATTAAAAGACTTAAGCGAAGAAGACAAGAGTTCTTCACAATCGAGTTAACAAATTAAAATTTTAGAAGCAGAAAACATCCTTAAAGAAAATAAATAAAACCTATTAAAGAATATGTGTGGAATCGTTGGATATGTTGGAAATAAACAGGTCGTGCCGTTGATTATTGACGGACTTCGTAAATTGGAATATCGCGGATATGATTCGGCGGGAATTGCCGTCGTCGATGATGCCAATCATCTCGAACTGCGCCGTGCGGAAGGGAAATTGCGCAATCTCGAAGAGTGCATTCGGCTGAATCCTTTGGACGGAAATTACGGCATCGGGCATACGCGCTGGGCGACACACGGGCGACCGACCGAGGAAAATGCGCATCCGCATCGCGATTGTTCAGGTAAGATCGTCGTCGTGCATAACGGCATTATCGAAAATTATTTAAAGCTCAAGGAAATGCTGCGCGAAAAAGGTCACGAATTTAAGACCGAAACCGACACGGAAATCGTTGCGCATCTGATCGAAGAATTTATCAACTCGGAAAATCTCGGCTTTGAAGAAGCGGTCAGAAAATCCGTTCAGCAATTGCGCGGAATTTTTGCGCTTTCGATCATTTCCGCCGACGAACCCGACACGATCATCGCCGTCCGCGAAGGTCCGCCGGTCGTCATCGGACTCGGCGACGGCGAATTTTTTGTCGCCAGCGACATTCCCGCGATTTTACAGCATACGCGCGACGTTTTTTATCTCGGCGAAAAGGAAATCGCCGTTTTGACGAAAGATTCGGTGCGCGTGACGGATTTTGACGGAAACGTGGTTCAGCCGATCCAACAGCGTATCACCTGGGATCCGATCATGGCGGAAAAAGGCGGCTTCAAGCATTTTATGCTCAAGGAAATCTACGAACAGCCGCGTGCCGTTCGTGACACGGTTCGCGGTCGGATTTCGCTCGACACGGGCAAAATCTGGCTCGATCCGATGGACATTTCCGAAGAAGAATTTCAAGGCGTAACGTCGATCAAAATTGCGGCTTGCGGAACTTCGTGGCACGCCGGGCACGCCGGGAAATATATGATCGAACAGCTTGCACGCGTTCCGGTCGAGGTCGATTACGCTTCCGAATTCCGTTACCGCGATCCGGTTTTGCGCGAAACGGATTTGTTGATCGTCATTTCGCAATCGGGCGAAACCGCCGACACGATCGCCGCGATGCGTGAAGCCAAAGCACAGGGCTGTAAGGTTTTAGCGGTTTGCAACGTGCAGGGTTCGATGATTCACCGTGAAGCCGACGGCACGATTTTGACGCACGCCGGACCCGAAATCGGCGTTGCTTCCACGAAAGCTTTTACATCGCAGATGATCGCGCTTTATCTTTTCGCGCTTTATTTGGGACAAGTTCGCGGAAAACTTTCGGAAGAAGAATCGAAAAAACACGCCCAGCAATTAGCTGAACTACCGCTCAAAATCGAACATCTTTTGAGCGATGCCGATTCGATCGAAGAATTGTCGAAAGACTTTTTCCGTTCGCAGGATTTTCTCTACCTCGGACGCGGCATCAATTTTCCGGTCGCGCTCGAAGGCGCATTGAAATTGAAGGAAATTTCATACATTCACGCCGAAGGCTACCCGGCGGGCGAAATGAAACACGGACCGAACGCACTGATCGATGAAAAACTTCCCGTCGTGATCGTCAACACCCGCGAAAAGGGAAATGAAGCGTCGGAACTGCGCTACGAAAAAACGCATTCAAACATCGTCGAAGTAAAATCGCGCGACGGAATCATTCTTTCGATCCTGACCGAAGGCGACGAAATGAGCTCGGTCGTTTCCGATCACATCATCGAAGTGCCCGAAACCAGCGATCTGCTCGCGCCGATCCTTTCAATCGTTCCGTTACAGCTTCTTGCCTACAACATCGCCGTCCGCCGCGGCTGTGACGTTGACCAACCGCGAAATCTCGCAAAATCGGTAACGGTCGAATAGGGGTAAGTATAAGATAATAATAAATTGTACCGTAATAATAAAGTCGTATCATTATAATAAAGTTGTATCATTATAATAAAGTTGTATAATTTCTTCCGTTTGAAAATAAATTCAAACGGAAGATTTTTTATGCCTGTAAAAAAATACGAATGGACTGAAACCAAATACAAAAAGTATTTGAAGGAAGGTAGGGGAAAAGGAACCGGCAGAGATTATCTGCCGTGGCTAAAGACCTATAATGTTCCCTCACATGGAAGAAGAGCTCGCAATCCCGGATGGAAAACAGAACGGCTTCATCATTTCATGTCCGATAATGAAACCAATTACTTTTATCTTTTGGAATGGTCGGATTCGGTAATTGATATTAGGGAACAATATCCGCTTCTGCAATTGGAAACAGCGCAGGATATAGCTTCCGATATGGGAATTGAATACCCGACAGACAAAAACAGCAAGTTTCCTATTGTCTTGACGACCGATTTTATGATTACGGTTCGCGATGGGGCGCGAACTTTTGACATCGCCCGAACAGTAAAACCGTCTGAAGAACTGGATAAAACGAGGGTTATCGAAAAATTCGAGATAGAAAGACGTTATTGGGCGGCGAAAGGAATAGACTGGGGAATCATAACGGAGAAGGAAATTCCCGTAGTGCTTTCAAATAATATTGAGTATTTGCATCCTGCCTATTACTTGGAACCGACTGCGGAAACCTCTCTGCCTCAACTGCTTTTGATTGCCGATTTATTGAAAGACAGGCTTAAATTGTCAAAAAACTCCATAGTAGAAACAATCTCAAATTTTGATAATGAATTGCGACTGGTTTCAGGGACTTGTCTGAAAGTATTTCTTCATCTCGTTGCCAGAAAGGAAATACTTCTCGATATGAATCAAAAAATCAATGTAACTAAATCGGCGCAAACAATTCTGAAATTTGTTTCGCGGAGCGAAAAAGGAGTAAAAGCGGCATGAGCAAAACTTTGACTGTTAATAACTTGATTCGATACTTGAAGACTTCTTCCGATAAGGCTGAGATTGTGCGAATTGTATATCTGAACGGCAACGACGACGCGGCTTTTGTCATGGATCTCTGCACCAACAAAGGTTTTCCTGAATTCTGCCGCGCCTCTTCTATAGTGAGCGATCTCGAATTAGGAAACGCCGAAATTATGACCGAGGATCCGTGGGCAATGTCAGTTAGAGATAGCGATTTGTCCGAAGCCGAAAAAGAGTTAAGAGATCGGGCATGGAACATAATCTGTGACTTAGCGGATCCTTCAAAAGAACCGGCGATATTTGATAAAAAAGAGAGAAATAAACTTTTCAGAGATGTAATGAAAGAGCATAACGTTCTTCATAGATCGCTTTACAAATATATGCGAAGGTTCTGGCAACGCGGAAAGGTGAAAAACGCGTTGTTGCCGGACTATAAGAATTCAGGAGCCGGAGGACAGGAAAGAATCGCCAAGGAGGTTAAGCGCGGTCGTAAACGCAAATTGCAGCATGATCCCCGGATAGGGGAGGGAGTCAATGTAGATGAGGATATGAAAAAGGTTTTCCGGCTTGCCATCTCCAAATTTTTCCGCGATTTGAAAGAAATAACTTTGCAGGATGTTTTCAATCTGATGCTCGCTGAGTATTTTTTCGAAGAGTTCTATTTTGATGAGGCTAACGTAAGGAAATCCATTTTAATCTCACCGGAGAAAAAACCTACTTATGCCCAATTTCATTACTGGTATAAAAAGGAAAAGGACATCGAAAAAGATATAACTGCGAGAAAAGGAAAAAACAAATACGCTCTAACGTCGCGCCCTTTGTTAGGTAATTCAACCAGCCAAGTTCACGGACCGGGCTACAGGTTCGAGATCGATGCGACAGTAGCCGATATCTACCTTGTTTCCAGATATAATCCAAACTGGATTATCGGCAGACCTGTCGTCTACATAATTATTGACGTGTTCAGTCGTTTGATTGCTGGTTTCTATATTGGTTTAGAAGGACCTTCTTGGCTTGGGGCATCAATGGCATTAGCAAACTGCGTTGCCGATAAGGTTGAGTTTTGCGCTGAGTATGGAATTTCAATTTCCGATAAAGATTGGGCTTGTCATCATTTGCCGTATACACTTCTCGGCGACGGAGGCGAGATAGCCGGTGCAAATGTGGAACCTCTCGCGGCTAATTTGAGAGTTCGTGTGGAAACGGCGGCTGTCGGAAGAGGTGATCTTAAAGGAATCGTCGAGAGAAATTTCAGAACAATCAAAGAAAAAGTCAAACCTTTTCTGCCCGGTCAAGTTATTCCCGATGCCCATAAAAGAAGAGGGATTAAGTATATGTTGGACGCTAAACTCAATATCCACCAATTTACCAGAATAATCATAGACGGTATCCTGAGGCATAATAAGCAATATTTAAAGTCATATGACAGGAATGAAATGATGATTGCGGATGATGTCCAGCCGATTCCCAATGAACTCTGGCAATGGGGACTTGAAAATCTCACAGGATATTTAAATACGTTTCCTGAAGATACGGTCAAACTTAATCTTATGCCGGAGGATTTTGGCAGAATCAACAGAAACGGTATCGTCTTCAAGAAAATGAGATATAGTTGCGAACGGGCACTTAAAGAAGGTTGGTTTATAAAGGGCAACAACCGCGAATCCGAAAAAGTAAGAATCGCTTATGATAAGAGGAAACCGAATTATATTTATCTGAAGTCGCAGGACGGGCGGTCTTTTGAAAAATGTTACTTGCTTCCGACGGAAGAAAAGTACATGAACATGGATCTGAGTGAAATCGAGTATCTTCATCAATTTGAAGATGCGGAAGGACGTTTCGATCTGTCGCGTAAGCAACAAGAATTTGCTGATCATGCGGCGTTTGTAAGAAGCGTCGTTGCTGAAGCTGAACAGGACGCTGATAAATTTTTCGATCCGACGTTGACCGATGCCGGGCGCATTGCTAAAATCCCCGAAAACCGTCGGTTTGAAAAAGAGAAACGACGTGAAAACGAAGGTTTTGAACTTAATAAAAATGAAACTCTTCCTAAACAGGCTAAGGTGATTCCGATAAATTCCGATATACAAATCCAAAAAGCCGAAAGTCTAGATTACCCGGACGAACTTGATATACTCAGCCAAAGCAGAAAGCGAAAAAAGGAGTTGCAGAAAAATGATTAATAACGACGATGACGGGATTATTTTACCGCATGGAGAAGTCGCTTATATTGCAAATTACAAAAAACAGCTCCTGTCCGAATATAACGGCAATCCTTTAATTGAGGCGTTGCCAAAGATTCTGAGTAAGCGAGAATACCTCGATGCCGTCACAAATTATCCATTATTTAATGAAAGTGATCGTTCCTTACCCCCCGAAGTTCGTCTTCAATGCGTAATGAGGATGACGCATTATTTTCAGCCTTTAAGCAAGCATATTGACCTTGAACAAAGAATTTCCCGAATCATCAGGCATGGATATTTATCGCGTAATCCACTGCACGCGCAGTACGTCATGCGCCTCAGAGAAATCAAAAAACGGATGACTTCGGAAAATAAAGAAGAAAGACAGAATCTACTTAATTATCTCAGTAGTTCCAAATCGGATCCTACCGGATTTACACTAATCGGAATTTCCGGCGTGGGAAAAACAACAGGGTTGAGAAACGTTCTGAATCTTTATCCGCAAGTTATTCTTCATCGCGAATACAACGGAGCTCCTTTTGACTTTTACCAGATCGTCTGGCTCAGATTGGAATGCCCGCATGCCGGATCGTTAAAAGGTCTTTGCGGAGAGTTTTTTCAAGAAGTGGACAGCCTGTTGGGAACAAATTATTACGCAAAATTCGGTTCTACCAGAAATTCAGAGGATTTTATGTTGGCACAGATGGTTCTTATCTGCCATCTTCACGGGATCGGGCTTTTGGCTATAGACGAAATTCAAAATCTGAGTGAAGCTAAAAGCGGTGGTGCGGATAAAATGCTTAACTTCTTCGTTAAACTCATCAATAAGGGCATCGCTCCCGTTTCTATGATAGGGACTAATAAAGCTCAAAAAGTATTGCAATCCGCTTTCCGTCAAGCGCGTCGCGGAACCGGCGTAGGGGATTTTTACTGGGATAGGTTTAAGTTTAATGAAGAGGAAGTGGCTAATCCCGCAACGGCTTCAAAACCGATCAATCTCTGGAAGTTTTTCATTGAAGAAATTTTCGAATATCAATGGACGAAAATTCCTGTGGCGTTTAATGAGGAATTTTCCAAAACTCTTTATGATGAAAGCCAAGGAGTAACGGACATCGCGATAAAACTTTACATGCTTGCCCAGTGGCGCGCTATTTCCACCGGAATCGAGAAGCTCACGCCTTCACTAATACGCCAAGTGGCATCCGACAGCCTGATGCTTGTCCGCCCGATGCTCAACGCTTTGCGTTCTAATAAAGAAGAGTTAATTGCAAAATACAGTGATATTGAGCCGCTGAATATGAAGCTTTTCTATAATCAATACAAAGCGGAAATTGAATTTGAGCAACAGAAGGAGTTGGAGAAAGCCAGAGACAGAATTACCAAAGAAAGACGCACAAACTCTCTTCCGGGGTTAAATGAAATAATTCTCGGACTTCTCGATGCAAAAGTGCCAATGATAACGGCGCAACAGGTTTCCGAAAAAGTTTACGCCGAACAGAAACCGGGTGACACTTTAGCGGAATTGATCGACAGAGCTTTCAGACTATCTCTGACCGATTACGTTACTTCCAAAGATTCGGCAATAAATGAAAAGAAAACTACTAAAAAACAGTCGAAGAAATATGTTCAAGGTGATTTGAGATTAATAGTTGCTGATGCTAAAAAAGCGCAAAGACCCGCTTATAGCGGTCTCAAAGATGCAGGGATTATAAAATCTCCGCTACTGGAATTAGCCATATAAAATAATGGTAAGTTTTTTTCCTGCCCCGTATCCTGACGAACTGCTCTACAGCACCTTAGCCCGTTATTATTTGAGAAGCGTAAATGCAAGCCCAAAAGCTGCTTTGGACGATCTTTTCGGCTCGAAGACAGTAATAGCCACTTACGATTTACCGTCTCACTTGGAAGGTCTTGTTTCAAATCTGCCGCCACTTTCTACACATACGGTGGAAGGTTTTATAGAACGACACACATTATTACCGTTATACGCACCATTCTTGCCGCCGGAGCGGGCATTGCTAGTGTTAAATTCAATGCGAAGCCATTTCAAAGGCGATATTCATAACAGGGTTGGAATTATGGCAGGAGTAATGCCGATATATCGGTACTTTCGCTTTTGTTCCGTTTGTTTACAAGAAGAAGTTAGAAAATACGGTGAACCTTATTGGCATCGTCTGCACCAGATTCCGGGAATTTATGTTTGCCCTGATCATCGAGTTTTGCTGCAAAACAGCACAGTCAAGATCAAGGGAGAAAATCGCCATGAATTCTATGCCGCCGATGAAAGCAACTGTTTGTCCAAACCTGTGGCTGTTAGTTACTCGAATGACACTTTTAATAAATTACTTCTATTAGCGCAAGATGTAGAGCTTTTACTTAACGCGCCTTTAGAATCGAGAATCGGCGAATGGTATCGAAAAAAATATCAAAGTTCCCTTATCGATAGAGGCTTGGCAGCTCCAAGTGGACGAGTCTTTCAGTTTGAACTTTTGCGCGAGTTTAATGAATTTTACGGGACGGAATTTTTAACGGCTGTTCATTCGAATATTGAAAGTGATGAGATGAGTAATTGGCTATCAGGTATAGTCAGAAAACACCGAAAAACATTTCATCCGATACGACATTTATTACTTATAAGATTTCTTGGGCAAGATGTGAATTCCTTTTTCTCAAACGATCAATCTTCAAAACCTTTTGGAATCGGTCCTTGGGTTTGTTTTAACGGGAGTTCAAACCATTACCTGGAAAGAACGGTTAAATCTCTCACGATCTCTTACTCGTCCGATGCAAAAAAAATGATCGGTACATTTTCCTGTCAATGCGGTTTTATTTACTCTACGAGCGATCCTTCAGTTCCTCATAGTAATAAACTTAGCTTCGGGAAAATAAAATCTTTCGGTAAAATTTGGGAACGAAAACTCACCGAACTGCTGATTAAAGAGAAAAACAGCTTTCGTAAGACTGCAAAATCCCTGAAAGTAGATACGAACACCGTTATTAATCATGCGAAACGTCTTAATTTAGTTTCCTTAACGAAAAAAGACGATTTTGAAAAAAACAATCACTCGGCAAGCAACTTGGCATATAAACGGGCTGTTAATCGCAACGCTTGGAAAACACTAACTAAAGACAATCCTTGTTCAAGCAAAACGGAATTACGTAAAGCTCTCCCGGCATTATATATTTGGCTTTACCGTAATGACAGGAAATGGCTCGATAAAAATTCACCGAAGAAAAAGCGCATTAATCCCAATAATAAACGTGTGGATTGGTTGAAAAGGGATAAAGAAGTTCTCTTACTTACACAAAAAGCAGTCAAAACCATTTTTGAGAAGGATCCTCCTGTTCGGGTTACTATAAGTTCTGTCGGGAAAACGATCGGTCTTAGAGCTTTAATGGAAAAGCATATTAAAAGGCTTCCTGAAACCGCTGCTTTTTTAGACGGTCAAGTCGAAACCGTTGAGGCGTTTCAGATTCGCCGTGTATTGTGGGCTGTAACGAAACTTGAATCCAGCGGTGAATATATTGTTCCTTGGAAAGTGATAAGACTTGCGGGCTTGAAAATAAAGACATCTGAACGCTTATATACGCGCATTGAGCAGGTAATAAAAGAGGCAACGCTGAAAAAACTACACGGGAGGAAACTCGGTTAATTGGCTAAACTTACATTGCGTCCATGGAATCACCCGAAGCATAAAAGGATGCTTCTTTACTGGTTATGCTCCCCATACAGAAATATTGAAGGAAGATGGACTGTCAGAGCGGTCTTTGTTTCCGCTGCGAAAGAAGAACAAGGATTATTCGGCGATGAACCCGTAACTTATGAAATATCCGAATTCGCTTGGGGATTGTTACCCAATTTAAGAGTTGGAAGATTTTATGTCAACGGTATTTTAGAGACGGATTACGAGCCTGAAGCCCAAAGAATATATGTTCCCGATATGCAAAACGGCTCCTTTTGCAGTGCTTTTCAAATTCCTAAACGACTTTATTCTTTCCTCGATAACAAAATATTAGGCAACGAAAGAATTTGGAGATTTAAGGTTGGTGATACGATTTACTATTTGCCTTGTTTGGAGATGATCAGAGCTTTTTTCGCACCATCGAAAACGATGACCAATCAATTGTTAAAACCTTATGGATTGGAATCTTTAATTGAAGATGCAGAGAATATAGACAGCGAACTTCGCGTTAATTTAAGTTCAGATATTCCGCAGTCGATTATAAATGATGATATGGTCGCTCACTTGTTATGGCTGACCTACGATAAAACTGCGAGAAATAGCTGGCATAAGGTTTACAATGGAATTTTCGCAAAGGCTATCGAAAACTTTCCGGCGAATCCGATAAGTGCACTGGCTCGAGGTTTTCCGTTAGAAACAATTCCACCTTTAGAAAATCAATGCGAACTGATTTTTACATCAACGGAAATTGCAAATTCTTGCCTGATTCACGAAGTAATAAAGGTTAATGGTCTGCCGAATTTTCCGTTCGAGAAGGTTAAATACAAACACTTTTCATTCAGAGGCAATATTGGAAATACCGAAACAAATAGAATTGGCAAAAAAATAGTCCCATTAAATAGAGATGGACGATATGTTCATGCCGATAAGAGAAAAAGGGTCAAAACAAGATCGAATCAACCTTTAGCGGAGATTCCCAAAATAGTTTTAGGTTTTACCAAACTACCGCAAATTATTAAACAAGCTATTTCTACAAATTTTACTCCGTCGGAAGAGATATTTACTTACAAGAAACGGAATTCGACAAATACGAACTCTGCAAAAGATTACGAAAAGGAGTTCAGTGTGGATGAGTCGTACTTTGGCGGAGAATTGAGACCTATCGAGTTTGCGGGATTAAAACTGGTAGAAAAATTCGATGATCAAGGATTGAATGATTTTATTTTAACACTAAATTTTTTGGCAAAATTGAATCCACATTTGAAGATCGATTTTGAAATATACAATTTACCCGGAGAACTGCCATTCTGCTTCATAAATGGTCGCATCAGAAGAAATTTCGCAATTGCAACGATTACTTCCGCTAAAGGTGAAACGGCTTATTTGCTTGAAATTTCCCGGTTGGATAACTGGCAAATTTCAACCCTTTTAGTTAAATTCAATTCGCAGAAAGCGATCTTAAAAGATGCTGAGCAAATACTTTTTTTAATCGTAAAAAAGATGGTTGACAACAACGGTCATTGGGTACTGGAAAGTTTGGAACAAGCCACTAAATTCAGATTCAAAAGAATTAAACATTTTAATGATGATTCCATCGAAGGATTTGCATCTGTTATAAATAAACAGCTTCTGCTTTATGGGATTATTTAGTCAAGAATTTTGGTAACTATTCAGGTAGTTTTTTCTAATTGGTTACTATAGTACTTAAGTGCATCTACAATGCAGTAGGTAGGCATAGCTTGGTTGTCCACATTTGGAACATACGACATCTTGCAAATGACTCGGCTCAGAAAATAATTCTGACTGACCTTCACAAACGAGACAGCGAAACGAGAATTTAGTGCAATCACGACATTTATGGACATTAGCTCTAGCTTTCTTTTCAATTAATTGTTTATGGCGTTTCCTTAAAGAATCGCCAAAGATAAATCATAAAGAACAATATTTCAAGTAATCCAATGCCAGATTTACAACACCAAGTGCAGTTGAGATGTTATGTGGCGCTGTATTTTGACATAGACAATGTGGACAGTAATTTATCAGTGACGTATTGACTCTTTTATCAATAATTGATCGGATGCCGGTTTCTGCAAGATTAAAGTAGCTACTCAGGTGGTTCTTTTTTTATTGGTCACTAAAGTAAGATTCTTCTTGGCTATCAAATATTCGAACTTAGAATGAATGATTTTATTTCGTTAATTGGTAGCTTGAGTTATTTTGATTAATTAATTCTTAGTTACTGTTATCATAAAATCTCCGATGTTATCATCAAACCATAAATTCCAATATTTATCTGATCTTATTTCCTCCCAAGACCTTTTACTTGTTCTTGTTCCAGATTTATCAGTAGCTTCATACATTTTTTGAAATTCTTTATCTTTATCTGGGTTTGATTCAAAAGTTTTGAGGTCAAGATAAATATCATTAACAGCAAACCAAAGAACGCCCGACACCTCAACTGTTCCCTCCCAATTTTTACCCACAAGTTTGATGTTTTCAGATGAGGGTTTGGTATTCAAGTCAGGACTAAATCCAACCACTAGCGCTCCATACGGTTGATTGGCAACTAAAAGACCGCCAAGTCTAAGTTTGTCTTTGTCATTTAATTTATCAATCGGCATTCCGTCGGGATCACTCCAAAGAAGGGGAGGATAAGTATCATTAATTGCAGCATCTACTAAGTGATGAACAGCCAGATTTACCCTACCGCTAGCCTGAATCTTTAACTTATCCCCTTTTTCTACCTTAAATCCTTTTGGTGAGTCCCATGGAGCAGCAGCGGACAACAAAAATGTTAGATGTTCTTCATTCCCGATTTTATAAATAACGCCGCCGCCGGTATTAATTATTTCTAGGTTTCTAGAACCTAGCTTCCAATATAGCAATCCTCCAAGCGATAGTATAACTAGTACAGAAAGAGAAGTTATGACGACTAATTTTATAAAACCATTTTTGTCGGTCAACAAAAAATAGACTAAATCCCAAAATGTTTTTCCGCTACTTTCTTTGGAAATAGAATCATTTGGAGTCTCACCTTTGATGATAATATCACTTCCCAAAGTATTTTGTTCCTTTACTTTCGTATCCTCAACTTCTTTTACATCTGGAGTTTTAACAGTATCTTTATTGGTCGGCATGAAATAAACCTCATTATTGAAAATTATCTCAAAATCTTTAAAAGAATTTGTATAATTTAATGATTTTAGAATTTAACTATTTTGGTCGAATCAGTTGAATTGACTGATTAGCTTTATTGGCTTGCCTTTTAAAGCGTGTTCAAGTGCCGTTAACAGACTTCGACCTTGTTTCCGCGCCGAAGATAAATATGAACGTACCCGGCAGAAAGTCGTCGCTCCTTCGGTCGTGCGAAAACAGCCCGCTATTTTCTGTTGCAACTTTAACATTCGCAGATCGCGCTCCGAACCATTGTTGTCGAAGGGACCTGTGAAATCCGTCATAAACCGCAATACTTTCGTTTTGTCCTTGATGAACCGACCGAGGAGGCTTTGAGCGGTCAGTCCCGTGCTTTTCCGTTCGGGCGAACCGCGCACGGCTTCTTCCGCTTTGGCGGTCAGCGCATAATACCGGCTGAGAAAATTTACGTGCAACTCACTTTCAAGTTCCGTTTGCGATTCGTTCCGTGCCGTTTCGACCACTTCCTTGATCTCGATAAGTAACTTCGCTAACGCGGTCGTCCATCCTTCGTGATTGGGTTCGGACTCGCCGATATAGGTAAGATCGCGCAATAGATGGGCGTTGCACAGGCTGTGTCGGCACTGCTGATACCATTTGTAGGGAAAACAGCCGTCTCCGACCAAAATGCCTTTGTATTGATTGAGAATGCCAATAGCGTCGAATGCCGCTTTCCCGCGATTGGTGTGCGAACCCAGATGTGTCAGCGAATCTGTCTGGGCGAGGTGAACCCAGTCATTCTTGCCATTGATCCTGATGCTGGTTTCGTCCGTGCCGATCACCGCTGAATCACAAACCGCCGCTTTGATGCGCTGTTCGCGTCTGATGAGTTTGTTCGAGCAAAGCTGGGCGGCACGTTGAGTCGAAGTCTGCGAAATATTACAGCCGAACAGATCGCGCATTGCTTCCTGCGTTCTAGCGATTGGCAAAAGCTGATAGAGATGCAGATACACGACACGGGATATAACGCTCGTGTCATACTGCACCGGATCGGTCGTATTAAAAGGGAATTGCCCTTTGGAGAGATTGCCGCAAGCCGGACAAATTTTATGTGACGTGCGATGTTCGACGATCGCCAAACTTCCGTTCTCGATCTCGAAAAACTGCCGCTGGAAAAAGCGTGACGGCTCTACTTCCGTGAGTGATGAACTGCATAACAGGCATTGATCGTTCAAGTATATGACGACACGGTTGGGCGTAGCGACCGGCTTTAATGTTACGCCCGGATGACCGGACTGTCCGCCGACCTTCAGACCCGACTTCTTTCGCAGGCTTCTGGTTCGTTTGGGTTTGACCCACTGCAGATCGAGCGAAGGCGGCTGGTTCGAGTTATGCGAATCGCGTTTGATGTCCGTGATCGGCACGACTACACCCGTTTCCAGAGACTTTTCAAGTTCGCGGATGCATGACTGAAGTTGCACGTTGAGCTGATGGGCTTTGACCAGTTCTTCATCCTTATTCTTAACGGTTTGTTCCACACGTTTGATCTGTGCGGCTTGTGATCGAATGAGCTGTTGCGGTGAGCCGACGTGCATTGCACTTAAATCTTCGATACAGTCTTCAAATTGGATGACGAGCCGGACTATAGAATCCAAACCCTGGTCATAGCGGCGGCGAATTGTGCTGTAGGTAATATTCAATCCGGCACTCCATCCTGAAAATTCAAAGTTAAAGAGTGTTGAGAAAGATATATAACTTTCGTCGAAAATGCAAGTGAACTTGAAAACCTAATAGAGAAAGAGTAGGTCAAAACTACTGAAATCATTGGTTTTATCGTTATGCTTGAGTAGTTACGAATTTTGTTTTATTTTCAAAACTCCGCCTGATTTCTGTTGACTGGGGATTTTATCAGGTAAATTAAGCGCATCGTCAATTAATACGTCAACGTATACATTTGCCAACTTCCCGTAGGCTAAAAGAACTTTGAACGGTGGAATTCTGGTCCCTAATTCATATCCCGAAATACTGCTTCTGAATAAGCCGTCTTCCTCTTTCAAACCAAGTCTTGCAAGCAGTTGGTTTTGCGAAAGTCCCAGTTCTTCACGAATGTATTTTAGTTTTTCTGCCAGATTGTTTGCCGATTGCCGTGCCGCTCTTCCCACTAGTTTGTCCTCCTAATGGAAAAAGCTTTGTGCTTTCTTTGATTTTTTGAGAGATTAGTATTATTACTAGAACTATCTTGTTCTAATAATGTTGAAAAGTTCGAGGTTGCCGAGAATCTTAAAAATAGATTTCCGACAAGACGGATCATTAACTTGTTTTACCCGTCTGCGGCATTATCTTTCATCTTAATTTATATCACAGCTCGGTTTATTTCAAAGCGGTTAATAGTATGGAAAATATGAAGAAGTAAAATCCGATGGAAGTATTTAATACACAATAGTTTATTGATTTCAATATAGTCTATCTAAAGATTTTCCTTTTGAATTTTACTTAATAAAAATATGAGATTAACTTTCACCTTTTTGCTTTTATTAATTATTACAGTTCTTGCTTGTTCACCAGTTTGGGCGCAACAGGAAAATCGTTGGATTTATGTCAATAAAAGTTCTGACGGCACTTTGTTCTATATTGATAAAAACTCTCGGCAGAAATCAGGCAATAATATTCGTATCTGGAATAAAAGCATCTTCTGGAACGGCACCTTTCGCCTTAACTTAGTTGAATGGAATTGTCGAGAGAAGAAATATTTATTTGTAGAGATATTGTTTTACAGCCAAACCGGCAAATTCCTTCGCAAAGAAAGCGATACGGAATGGGTGAATGTGATTCCAGATTCGATCAGCGAAGGATTGCACGAAGCAATCTGCGGGGATTCTTTGAAAAACAATTCAAAGACAAAATCTTCAAACAGAAAAACAGCGCAGATTATTGTCAAAAGAGCGAATCTGCGACTTGAGCCAAACCTGAGCGGTAATATTGTTGAAGAAGCAAAACTTGGCGAGGAATTTCTTTTAGCGGATGAACAGCCGACGAACGGTTGGTATCAAGTCATTCTTTTCGGAAATGATAAAACAGCGTGGATTCACGGCAACAATATCAAATTAGTCGAATTTAATAATAAATCCAATACTAAAAAACAAAGAACAAAACGGCAGAAATAACTTAATCTGAAATGTCCGAACAAATTGCAACAAATGGTAAAAATGATTTCTCACTAGAGTGTGCTTGTCGATCCAGTAATCTATTGAAAAACCTAAGCGATATCATTAAGACCCATCCAAATAATACGGCTCAGAACTTCGGCATGTCGATCATTCATTTAATAGAGGGTGATTCCGACAAAACGGTTAATTGTTTGGAATCCATCATTGCTGAAAACCCAAACATTTCATTACTGCATCGGCGTATTGCCGAAGTTTTTATCAATAACAACGACTACAAGCAAGCAATAATACATCTTGAAAATGCTTTAGAAGCAGACAAAGAAGATTTGACAGCAAAAATTTGGCTCAGTTTGAGTTATTTTGAAATAGGAAACTCAAAGAAGGCTGGAGCGATTCTTACTGAATTAAAAGAGTATATATTTCATTTAAATATCAAGAATAATAATTGGCTTTAACAAAAAATTAGATTCTCCAATTACAAAACAAAGTAAAAAGGATTTGATTTATTATTTTGTAAGCAACAATTTAGCAGGATATTTAAGATAAGATCAGTAATTCTTGAATTACTTGATTATTTCAAATTCTCGCATACTTTATCAATGGAAGTTGTGAATCATAATTCAACTTTCTATCCTCTGTCGCTTCAAAATCATAAGTTAGTGTAAGATCGATAAATTGGTCGTTTTTGATCATATCGTCATAAAGTTTTTTAATTTTTTTGTATTCCTTATCGTTCTCTTCAATTGAATTTCTGCTAATCATTCTGTAATGCCGCATAAAATGTTTAACTTTTTTGGACGGTTTTTTCTTCAATATATTTTCATTTGAAAAATCGTTGCTCCGTATTATCTCTTGTGCTACTCTCAAATCTTTAACAGAAAGGCTTCGGTATTCTTCTTCCCAAACTTTTGTGTAGTCTAGTTTATGACGACACAAATGCCGATAGATGATATATGTTTCCGGCATATGTAGAATCTCGAAAAATTCGTCCAAATCTTTTCCAAAGGCTTCATAAAAAAACGTCGCTTTTTTATTAGGATGATACGGGGCGACAATTCCTTTACTGACGTTAAGTATTGATTGAACTGCACGGACAAATTTTTTGTTCCAGAATTTTCCCGTGTGTTGACGGTGCTTTGCTTCGTCTCCGAATAGCGGAATAAACTTCATTGGGAAAGAGAAGATTGCAACACCGAATTCTTTGCCTAACTCGACGTTGATTTTTAATCTTTCATAAAGCTCTTCTGGCTTATCATTGAAATTATAAAGTATATAATTTGAAAGTTCCTTTATTCCGTATTTGGCAGCTAATCTAACGGCTTCGGTGTATTTTTCGCGCAGTCCTAGATAATCGAAAGCAATGCGGAGAGGTCTGATCGGAATTTCGCTCATTTTTTTCATCAAATCTTCCGTTACATATCGACAATCAGTCCCTTGATTAAAATCAACATATCTCAATCTTGGAGTTTTGTTCCGGTATTTCTCGTATGTATCTTTTATATGTGGATAAACTTCGAGAATTTTTTCTTTGGTAACGGTGTCAAGATTTAGTAAGTCCTTGTCAGCCAAAATATCATAATAATTCTGCGCGACATCACCTTTTAATCTTGATATAAGCTCATTCATCAAACGAAAAGCACGCCGAGTTAATCCTTTATCATTAAAGCCACTTTCTAAATTTTTTACCGCAATTTCTAACTGATTAGGTTCGACGTAAGTCGCGCCTTTATGGAAACCCATATCTTTTATCTCATCGATGATTTCATGAAATTTAGGCGATGCCAGAACATTATTGTCCATCAGCAATAGATTTTGCTGATCACCGAATCTCTTTTTGACCTCTTGAAATTTATCGATGGTTTCAATTTTCGGTTTGTACTCGGGTTCGAGTTTTGGTACGGAACAGAAAGCGCACTTGCGAGTACAACCCTTTGTCATGAATGTAAAATATGCACTTTTTGTTGGATATTCGTATTCAATTTCATCGAGAATAGAATAATCGAGAGGAAGATTATCTATGATAATTTTCTTGGCTTTTGACATCTCAGGATCAAGTTCTCCCGGTTTATCTAAAAGTCCAGTAATCGGTTTTATCCTTACCTCGTTTTCGAGTTCTGTGGGAAGCAAGCTTGCCAAAACACCACCGATTTTTAGTTCGTTTATATCTTTTACGAGGTATTTACAAAAATTGATCGTTTCAATTGTTATCTTCCAGTAAAATGTGAACAAAGTTGTCACATATATGCGGTCGAAGCGCGGACTTTCGATGTATTTTTTCTTGCGATAATAGTCGGCAAAATCAATCAAACATCGTAATATCAATTCTTTGTAATCATTATTCTGAAGTCCGAGTTCTTCCAAAAAAATAAGTTGGTTCTTCTTGAGCTTGATAAACCGTTTAATTGCACTTTTATGTGTTCGCCACGGCACTTCCGAATCAATGTTCATCAATTTTTCAACACAATCCTCATAAAGCAAATCAATAATGAAATCTTGCATATTGCCTTTGTAAAAACGAACATCGTCACCTAACATTCGGTGGTAGGTAGCGATTTTCATCAGACCGATAGGCGGATATTTATTCGAGTAATTCGGTTCGACAAGAAGTATGTTTCGTTTCATAACTTTTGCTCTACTTGAAATTTTCTTCGATTTTTTTGATAAGATTCTCCGATAGATCTGGAGAAAGTACACTTTGAATAATGGCGTAAACCTCTGACATCAACTTTCTCTGGGAACGATCCAGCTTGCTTAATTTATCGGTTCTGAAAATCGGCTTTTTGTAATCAATTTCAATCTTAGCCTCATATACTTTAGGAATCTCATTCTTCACCGTTTCCTTAAAAATCTTTGCAATGGGGGTTTCAGTATCAGTAGATGCAATTTCTTTGAATTTATTTAATGTTTTTTCAGCTTTTTCGGCGACTTCCTTTTTCTGGCGCAACTCCGTTTCCAGCTTTATCAAATCGTCTCGGTTCGTTACGCCGTTTTTTTGCTTTTCATCCACTGACTGCTTTAACTCATAAAAAGCGTCGATCTTACGCTTTGCAGAATGAATGTCGGAAGCTCGGTTACAAAGTCTGTCGATTTCAACACAGATCGGTTTCAACTTTTCCTGTAATTCGTTATAAACCGAATTCGCTTCAAAATCGTCTCTTCTACCATTAGGAATCAAATCAGGATCGAATGCGTAGATTTCACCCAGAACATATCGGTTGTATCGCGGATCTTTAAACAGGCGCTCCAATCTAAATTCGTCGCCAATTTGGATGTTATGCTTTCTCAAACGAAGCCCTCTACCCTTGTTTATTTTTGTCAGATGAAGATTTTGAATATCGGAAACGCTGTGCCATCCCCAGAAAAGAATTTTATTGTCCTTCGAGTATTCTTTGAAGATATTAACGTCTTTTACCTCGCCTATTTTGGTCGGTACTCCATTATTATCTTTGTAAAGAAATGTTTTGTATCCTTTGTAAATTCGCTCAGCGTTAACGAAAAGATTGTATTCATCAATTTTAACTCCGTCTTTGTACATTTCTTCATAGATTTTTGAGCGAAAGATAAAAGAACTATCAAAAGGAACAGGAGCCGTAAATCGAAGATAATCTCGTATGACCGATAAATTTAAAAGCGTTGGATTGCTAACTCCTGACATCGTAACTCGAAAGTAATGCTCATCAACTTTTTCGGGTTTTGTTTCAAAGGAAGTAACTGCCATAATCAGATCGTCAGCTGCCTGCTTTTTTTCACGGTCGGCGAGAGTATCGCGCAGTCGTTTAGCGTCCCATACCATAATTGATTTTCTATCCTCACCGGAAAAAGAAGTTTCAAAAATTAGTTTTTCGCAATATGCCAAACCGCCAAGTCGTCCGATACCTCTGAATCCTTTATCTTTTCCCAATTCCTTTTCTGATTGGGCAACATCTTGAAGCAAATCCTGTACCTTATCGACCGAAACTCCAGTTCCGTTATCTTGAAACAAAATTTTTTTACTGAATTCATCGATTTCGATGTGAATTTCACCGTCTTTTTCGCCAATGAGCCTTTGTGTTATCGCTTTATCAATTGAGTCGGCAGAATTCTGAACGTATTCGCGATACACGCTACGCGAATCGGAATACATGCCTGTGGTCAAATTTTCTATAACAAACTTGCCGATTATCGGCTTTTTTTGATTATCCATTTGAATGCTGTTTATAAACTGGTCGCGGAAATTTTATATGTAGTAGGGAACGAAATGCTGGATGGTCAATAATATATTCGCCCGGTTTAAATCTAGTCATTATCGTTCGGTAAACCTGCGGAATGTGCCGATAGTCTGTTTTCGTGCTTTCCGTCGAATTGGTTCTGCCATATGCGTTCGTTGAACAATTACCTTTAACACGGTCGTTAATTACACTTCTAAATTGTTCGACCGAGAACAAAATGACACCAAGCGATCTCCCGCGTTCGGTTATCTCTAATAAACGTCTGAGAACGCCGGAATTTTTCGGCACGTCACTGGAGGCATATTTATTCAACTCATCAACGAAAATAATTATTTTCGATGGAATATCGTCGGGATCGCGGTCGTCGTTTCTGCCGAGCTTTAAATCATAAATTGAGTTAATAACATCGCCGAAAACAAATCCCTGAAGATCATCTTCCAGTTTGGCGATGTCGATGACGAACACGTCGTTCTTCTTAATATTGGCGATTTCGTCGGCAAGTCGTATTTCGCCCTTATTTGGATCAAGATTATCGACAAAAATCGAACTTTTTTCATAAATGCGATTGAAATGACGACTAAACTTACGCCAACTTACGACCATTATTTCCTTATCGCTGCCGGAATCTCTTTTTTTGTTTTTTTCAAGTTCTTCCTTAAAGCGTCTCCATTCGGTAATGCTTGCAAACTCGCTATTCTCCGAACTAATTATCGACAGTATGGAGTCCATCGTTCCGCTCGAATCTTCAACGTTGGAAAAAAGCATGTCAATTTTACTTTTATCTTGCGAATATGTATAAGCGTATTGGTGAGCTTTGCCTAAATATTTCTGGTTATCAAATAACTCTTTAGCATATGTAACACTTGAGGGGTCGGATGAAAATGGATAGAAATACCGCACATTTTCAAAGGGAGTCGGTTCTATATTTAACTTCTTGTAAATAGAACGTTCCTTTACACTAAGATCAGTATTGGGTTCATCGAGCGATAAAAGATCGCGTCCTTTGACATTGAGGATTACGAATGCAACGCTGTTTTTATTGTTGTCATCGGAGGTTCGGTCTTCTTTTGCATATTTATCCTGAATAGCTTTGAGCAAAAACATGGCATAAGAGGTCTTAGATGCCAAGCCGGAAATTCCAGAAATATTTAAATGCGCACCGTCTGGTCCAATTAGAAATTGAGAATTGAAAAATACCGGCACGGAAACGGGATTATCTTCATACATTTCCACATAACCGCAAGGCAAAGGATTTTTTATTTCTGAAAGCCCCAACGCCTGCTCAATATCCTTGCTATCAGCAAACATAACCGGACTGCTATCGAAGACTGGGGTGTATATGTCTTTGGAATTTCCTAAAACACGGGCTTTGACGTAATTCATGCCGATGCGAGTCATATTGGGAGTAATTTCGAGATCACCGAAATCACTGGAAATATACCCTCCGAGTGCACTGCTCGAGTCTGTAATGTGTGAAATTTCCTCTATTATGCCGTATGTTACGGATTCACGAATATGCTCTACCTTTATGACATCGAACGGCTTTAAAATCAGCTTTTGATCCGTCCAGAAGTAAAATTCATCCACTGTGGAAGGTGTTCGTTCGGTCGCAACGATCTTTCCTATTTTCATGGGGCAGTTTCCTTAAAATAAATTAATAAAATGTAAATCGCTTAAATACTTACTTTTAACGAAAGTTTCAGTCAGAAAAACTGGGTATAAATGATTCGCCCAACGTTCGTCTTTACCGTAACAGACGGGATTACGCTCATTGATTATATGAGCGGTAATGAGATCAATTTCCTCGCTGTCTATTCCGTTTTTCTTTTCGTCGTCGGTAACGAGAATCTTTTCTAGTTTCAACACTCCTGCAAACGGACTCACCGAACGCGCTTTTTCTCTAATTCTTACATACCAAATAGCATATTCAACATCTCCCAACATTTCACTCGAATACCGATAAGCTACTGTTCGATACCCCATTTCCAAACTTGCTATTTTGGCGGCGTTGCTTTGACTTTTTATATCTTTAGTCAGTTCAGGATTGAATGATTTGGAGACTCCGACGACTCGTCTAAAATTTTCTTTATATTTTGCAAGTTCGCGCATGTCGGACGGAGGATTTGAGTATTGTAATGATCCGTCCTTTATCAAATAATTATCTACATCAAGAAATCTTTTTTGTGTGAGCAGGGCAACAGTCGATTTTTCAACAGCAGTCATTTTGTCTTGAATAGTCGCTGTTCCGCGTTTCATATATTCTTCAACATCTTTTTTGGCTTGGTCAGAGTTATACTGTAAAATTTCATCGAACTTAAGACCGAATTTTGTAAGTCGGGGATGTTGATTAATTTCTTTTGTCAATCTATCTAAAAACTGCTTTCTATGTTTTTCCCGGGTCGTAGATAATGATGGTAGTGATAAGACGAGTAATCGCTCGATCTCCTTAACTGAAAAAGATTCACGATTCGGTCTAATGCAACAGGCAACGCCTATTTGCCCACCTAAAACTGGAAATAGCCGATTTTGATACTGTATATCATCAATCTTATATACTCGGCGGCTTCCATCAAGAAAATAACTAAAAAGAGGTTTAACTTTTGAGAGTTCTTTGGCGTAGTCGGCAAGTTTCTTAACTTGTTTAATATCTTTGTCACTTTCGGCAATCTGACCGCGTTTTAATATATAAGTTTCGTGATCGTCATACGCGACTGTCGGGACATTTACCTCTTTGTCGTAACAGTAGCGAAAAGATTTATAGGCTTTACCACTCGTTTTTTCGGCAATATGTTCTAGAATGCCATTCATAATTGTGGAAAATGTAAAAAACGAATTATTTTCGCTTACATGTTGAAATTCAACCTTCGAGAATCTGAGATTTACTCAAACCGCCGTAAATTATGGTATCTGCGAGAAATTATACACAAGTAATGCTGTAAATCAAGGAAATGGTTAAGGTTTTAGTAACATTTTTAATTTAACTGATTAAGTATTGGCTGAAAGTAGAGGGGTTAAATTTCTAGCAGTTAGCTTAGCTCGTCTCTATCATTAAATAAATTTTGGCATTATAGTCTATTAAGGTTTCAAGAGAACCCCATCCTAGTTTAACGTATTTGGAAGTAGGATAGAAACACTAATAAGTTGCATAGGAAAACCGCCTTTGAGAGATGTTTACTAAAGCTGAATTATCAGAGATAAAAGAAGGTAAAAAAACTCTTATTTAATGTTTGCAGATTAATTTCTATACAACTTTATTATTTCAAAATCGAATAATTTTTAAGTGTAAAAGCATAACACAACGACCTTATCTTGAACATTATTTAAACATTAAATAATGCGTGTCATTACATGAGGTTCAGGGGCACACAAACAGCTTGTTTTGTTCCAAAATGAGTTGCTGTCAGATTCTGGACGATATGTATATCTTTTGACATGATTTTATTTTTCGCTTTCTGCAGATTCACGGCTCTATCGGTATTACCAAAAACCTCTTAGTTTATGCTTCACCGCTTCAGATACGCTTCACAGAATGGAACTTTTGAAAAAATAAAGGGCGAAATCGAAGTTGACGAATCTTTCACCGACGGCAAAGCAAAGAATATGCACAAAGCGAAACGTGAAAAGCTGATTCAAGAGCGCGGTTCGTCTGGAAAAACTGCCGTAAAGCATTCTTTGTTCATTCAAATTCTGAGTGCGTCTTTTTTTGTTGACCGACAACAGGATTTTTTTTGTGTTTTTCGTTCATAAATTCTATAATCAAAAAATCAAGATCAAGGCTTTCTCCTTGCCTTTAAAGAGTTTAGCTTAGGTATAAGCTAAACAAGATAGTTAATGCTACCAACATTAACTATCTTGCATCCTTAATAAAAAGGAGGTGTTTCATCTATGATGAACTTTAGATGTGTCAAAGGTAGAGTAGAAATTAGACTAACAATCAACAAATTTACACTAACTTTGACTATCTCAATAGCTGAATAAGCTAGGCTAAGGCTTTGAATTTCAAGGTCTTAGCTTTTTTATTCAAGAAACTTGACAAACTTTGTAAGTTTGTATAGATATACTAAACAATTAGACTAGTGGTTGTCTACCTAAAATTGGCAAAAGTAGCACCAATTACTAATGGCAATTTAAGCTTAATACAATGTTTCACCCACTAAACCCAATTTCATTTAGTGAGAATTGTATATTATTAACGTAAATTAAATCTTGAATAGACATATATAATTAAGGCGTTAAAATTTGCTATGATAGTTAATCTGAATTCGACAAATATAATATTTTTTTGATTTTTGAAACAGTTAATTGCTTACTATAGTTTAAAATTTGTATCAATAAGCCATGTTCTCAGTAATATACCTTCAAGTTCTTTTTTTTGTCCGCTAAAAGCATTATTAACCAAAGAATTACATATTTGTTTCCAAAATCCATTTTTTCTCCATATGGTTAATCTACGACGACAAGTCATATAGGAACTGTACTCCTCTGGAACATTTCTTCTTTGAGTTTCGTATCGGAAAATATATAAAATCCCATTGATGACCTGACGATTTTCTGCTCTGGGTCTTCCTTGTGATTTTTTTGATACTGGAAACAATGTAGAAATTGCCTTCCATTGCTTATCATTAACGGTAATTGCTAACGTTGTAGATTGTTCAATAACTGCAATCTTTTTTGGCTTACCAACTGATAATCTACCAAGCTTTTCTTCTAATATTTCTTTAACGTCTTTCTCGTCCAAATGAGCAACTTTATATATTCCTACGCGAACTATCTCACTCTTTTTTATTGTCGGTTTAATTCCAGAAAATTTATTTTGAATCCTTGTTAAGCGATCCTGTTCCTTCTTCGGGAGCGTATAACTTTCTCGCAGAGTTTCTTCGCTTTCTGATACTTCTTTATTAATCATTGATTTTGCAACAAATTTGATGTTCCTAATTTACACGACAATCCATATTCTAATAAAGAGATTGATTTATGCAATATGATGGTTTTGCGACATAGATAATAATATGATATTATTTATGATAGTTCAAATGTTGCTTATTATAAAGTGGTATGAGTCAAAGAATTGTTACAAAACTAAATAATAGAGTTGAAACTCTTGAATTACCTGATCCTAATGAAGAAGTAACTCCTGGGGTATATTGGGGGAATTACACCCATTTGTTTACTCCGGCGTGTTGGAAAGTTCTTTCTTGGACACAACAAAATAACTTTAAGCCAAAGTCCTATAGAGTTGGCGATAATCTAACTGAGGAAATATCGGCTTGCATATTAGGCGGATACGGTATTCCATCAGAAGTTGGGTTGGCAGCCTTTCATTGGGTAAAAGAAATAGGAATACTTGAAATAACTCCTTCAGAAGACGAAATTTATAAAGTTCTTGCTGAACCACTCGTTATTAACGAAAGGCGAGTCCGTTATCGTTTTGCCCGACAAAAATCAAAGTATTTGAGCTATGCTTTAAAGAAAATTGCGCATGAAACTGCACCTGAAGACTCTCTTAAATTTCGCTCTTGGTTAATGGGTTTCGAAGGGATAGGTTATAAAACAGCTTCGTGGATAACTCGAAATTGGTTGCACAGTGATAAAGTAGCAATAATTGATATTCATATTCATCGTGCTGGATTATTAATGAATCTTTATAATGCAAAACAAACTCCAGCCAAAAATTATCTTGAAATGGAAGATGATTTTCTTCGGTTGGCAACAGGAATTGGCGTTAAAGCCTCTCAGTTAGATGTCCTAATTTGGCAAGAAATGAAACTTGCTGGTAATATGGCTTTGCGTTATATTCGGCAGGGTATTTCTCATTAAGGTAAATAGATCCTTAGAAATTAACTCAGTAAAGTTTTATGTAGAAATAAAATAGTATGTCAAATAATGTTAGAAATGATTCAGGTCCGCCAAGAACTCCGAGAGGCAGGGAATGTGAAGAAATATACAAATCACTACAGTTATATTCTACCAATGATGAGGTTTTACGAAAAATCAAACTCGGAGATAAACTTACCTTTAAAGTCATTATAAAAGCTGGAAGCCCATCCTTAGAAGTCTTTTACGAAGAAGAAAGAGCTGGTGCTGTCATCGAGTATCAGCTAACTGACTGTATTCAGCGTCAACACGAATATCTTGGAGAAGTGGTTTCTATAGAAAGCGGACTTTGTATAATTGATGCAATTCTGAAAGGTAAATGATTCATATTGTTGGAGGGACGTATTTGGAGAATTGTCTTGAGCCGCCTTGGAATAATTTATTTGGGTCAGGGGGGCGAGCAGCATCCGCTTTGTCGCATCTCAACGAGGCAGTATATCTGACAACATATGTTGGAGAAAATGAAAAACAACGTCTCGAGCATTTGGCTACTACGCTTGATTTTCAGTTGGGCGATATTAAATTAACTCCTCAAACCATTTCTTTTAATTATCATCATTGCTTGTCTGATCCTTTAATTGAACCTCCTATTCCAAAAATAGCAAAAAACTCTAAACTATCTGTAAATGCCCAAAATATTATTCGCTACGGTTTTTTGGAAGGCGATGCTGTTGTGCACGGCGAAAAAGTTACCTACGATCCTCAAAATGAATACAATTCAGAATTATTTAGGGCAAATGGATCAACGGCAGAAAAGCTTGCCATCATCGCAAATATTAGTGAGTGTCAAAAATTGACGGATAGCCCACGTGACTTATTCGATGCAGAAATTCTAGGCAATAAACTGCGAGAAAAGGAAGCAGCAGACATTGTTGTTGTAAAGCAAGGTGGTTTAGGAGCACTAGTAATAACTGATTCTGAAATCCAATCTGTTCCGATATACCAAACTACGAGAGTATTTTCGATTGGTTCAGGGGACATTTTTACTGCGGTCTTTGCTCATTTTTGGGCATCGTGTAATAAAAATCCATTTGAATCTGCTCATCTGGCATCACTAGCGACAGCTTATTATTGTGATACTAGAAGACTCCCCCTTCCAGTAGATTTTAAGACTCTTGCAAGCTATCAACCTATCAAGCGTAAAAATGAGTTTCCAAATAAACCAAAGCAAATATATTTAGCTGGACCTTTTTTCTCTATGGCAGAGCGGTGGATAATTGATGAAGCCCGGAAATATCTACGAGAGGAGGGATTTAATGTATTTTCTCCTTTTCATGATGTAGGATATGGAAAAGCAGAAAAGGTTGCTCCTGCTGATATCGATGGACTTATTAGGAGTGACATTGTATTTGCTGTTTTAGACAATTTGGATGCGGGAACAATTTTTGAAATTGGTTATGCAAGATCGCTGAATAAGCCTGTTATCGTTTTTGTCCAAAGTGCAAGCGAAAAAGACTTAACAATGATACAGGGAACCGGTTGCCAAATAGTTAATGATTTCGTTTCGGCAATTTATCAAACTGTTTGGGCGACTATGCAGATATAAAATATTTGAAGATGAAAACAGGAATTCTCTTATCTGGAGGCATGGACTCAGTAGCTCTTGCGTTTTGGAAACGCCCACAGATCGCTTTTACAGTAAATTATGGACAATTAGGTGCTGAAGGTGAACTACGCGCGTCGCGTATTATTTCTCAAGAACTCAATATTCAGCACGAAATTATTTCAGTTGATTGTAGACAATTAGGATCAGGTGATTTAACCGGAATTCCTCAACTTCAAAATACTCCAACTAGTGACTGGTGGGCTTTCCGTAATCAATTACTGTTAACTTTAGCTGGAATGAAATGTCTTGCGCTCGGAGTTAGAACTCTGATGTTTGGGTCAGTAAAAACTGATTCTTTCATTGATAGCAGTCCTGATTTTTTTGACAAAATAGGTGCCCTATTTGCAATTCAGGAAGGTAATATAGAAATCATAGCACCGGCAATAAACCTTACTACCACAGAGCTGATTAAGACTTCGGGAATTCCAAACTCAGTTCTTGCGTGGTCTCATTCATGCAATATTTCTGATTACGCATGTGGACACTGTCGTGGCTGTATTAAGTATTTAGCAGTAATGAATGAATTAAAACGATAGAGGTAATTTATTTTGTTCGAGTCCCCATAGCCGGGCGTACCCTGAAGCGAAGATCTGTATTATTTATCTCGCCAGTCATTTTTTTGCCGTCGTTTGCCAAGACGGGAAATCTTGGCAGCCTTGCCAACCCAGACTTCAATTCCTAATTCAAAGAGCATCTGCTCAAGCCACCGGGCGTAGCTGCTCGTTTCGTATCCGACGATGACTTTCTCATTTTTGAACTGCTCGTAGAATAAACGCACATCATTGTCGTAGTGGTATAAATCCTCGATCTATCATCGGTATTGCAGTAACAAATCGTCTGGTGGCGTGAGTAAAAATCTACTTCGCAGTAGAGATTAGCGACAGTAGTTATAAGAGATTAATTTTATACAACTTTATTATTTAAAAACAGAATGCTTTTTAAGTATAAACTTTCGAGTCTGTTCTTTATATACAACTTTATTTTTGAAAAAAGTAATAAGTGGAACCTAGAATCAACAACTTACGAGTGGTAAATTATACAACTTTATTATTCCGCTACAAGTGTTGTACGATTCTAATAAAGTCGTATAATTTTAATAAAGTTGTATAATTTTAATAAAGTCGTATAATTTCTTCCGTTTGAAAATAAATTCAAACGGAAGATTTTTTATGCATGTGAAAAAATATGAATGTACTGAATCTAAGTTCAAAAATACTTAAAGGAAGGTAGAGGAAAAGGAATCAGCAAAGACTACCTACCATGGTTAAAAACATACAATGTTCCCTCCTAAGGAAAACGCGCTCCGTCCTGACTCAATAAATTTTCAGGATTATTATAATCTTCCAGTGTTTCATCTAAAACTTCAGGCGTGATCAGCATAATATTTTCGTCAGTTCAGTTAATACCATTTTCTAATATTCAAGTGAGCAATCCGATTTTGTAAACTAGCGGGTTGCTCACTTTGAAGGAAATCTTAATTAACAATTACATTAGTCATTCCCGAATACTTTCCATTTTCGTTAAAAACTTGAAACTGGTAAGTGCCAGCAGTTCCTAAAGTTACATATGTCGTTAATATTCCACCGCTCAGACTTAGCTGGGCATCTTTAAGCGTGGTACGTCCGCTTCCGTTAGGGAAAATAACGACTACCCTCATTCCGGGATTAACATTGGTTTGATTAAAGCTTATCGGCTGTGTATTTCCTGAGTGTAAGATGGGACCGTTTGTCGCCTGCGTCAGAGTCGGACTTGGTGCGGAATTCGGGCTTAAAATAAAACCTTTATTAAAAGTAGAAATAGGTCGCCATGTTTGAGTTATACCTTGTACACCCGAGCCACAGAACTGCTCAAAAACCAAAACATCATTATTCCGTATCTCCATAACCCAAGCGACGTGCCCTGAAGTTGACATCGTGCTACTGACAGCAATTGAGTATAAAGCAGGAGTCAGAGATGTCGGTAAACCTGAGGCTTTTGATTTATCAAACCAGTATTTAGCATCGCTGGCTCCGTTTCCACCCCAAGTCGGCATAGAATATCCCCAGAATCGCTTGGCGTGATACCATGCTGCAAAAGTGCAATTTCCTAATCCGTTGCCGGAAGTCGAACTTACTGCATTGCCCGAGGTATCGCAGCATGGATACGGATTACCCGGTGAAACGACACCTGCGCAAGTTGGGTCTGCAATAAGAAAATTTGGTTTTGTAGCGTTGAGCTGTCCTGAGGCTCCATTATCCTCATAGTTAATATTCAATGGTTGATCTGTCTGTCTTACTTTCCCATCTGTTATATAGTAGGAATCGACAAAAACCTGTTTGTAATTATCGTTCTGTGCATAAACTGATAAGGTTAGGCATAGTGATAGAAAGAGAAGTGCTTGTAAACTTTTCAATTTCATCTGCGCTGTCATAATTTCAAGAACCGATTGTTTAATTTTCATTTTTTACCTCTTTGATTTTTATTTTCTTTCAGTGCTGAGTAATATTTCTTTAACGAAAATTGCCCCGCTTATTTATTTCTAATAAAATGGAGGCATCAATAGAACCCAAAATTTCTTGAGAATCGCACAAAATTCTTTGAGGATGCCCATTATGCGCGATAGACCTGACTTTTATGATTTTAACGGGATACGGTTGTTTTTGGTGGAATCACATATCGAAGTTCTTGACACAGGAAAAGAGCATACTCCATCGCCGATTCATCGCAGATTTTTGCTCGCTTTAGTTAAAAAAGCTCCTAATATGGTTAGCTACAAAGAATTATGGAGAGATGTCTGGCGCTCTAAACATGATATGAGCGACACGGATTTGCGAAATATTCAAACGACTAAAGGCAGCTTGAGCAACTGGCTTAAAAGCATCGGCGTGAAAGATTCATTAATTGAAGCGGAAACGAGCAAAGGTTATCGTTTGAACTGCGAGATAGTTTCGGGATGGCTGGAAAGCGAACCAAAAGTAATGAAAATCGCTAAAGATCTGTCGGCACAAACAGAAAACATTAATGCCGCTAATGAAGAGAGTAAATCTGAAAACTGGCAGGAAATATTAAAATTCCATAAGAGCTACATTATTCCGGCAAGCTTTTTTTACGGACTGCTTTTCCTGATAGCGGCGATTATAGAGGTCGCTTACGAATTTGATGTGTATGGAGGAGTCGCGGCAGTATGGGGACTAATATTAATGTTAATAAACGGTGCCGCATTTTTGTCGGCGTGTGTAGTAAGTAGCTATCGGCTTTATTACAAGAGAAACTCTTTTCTGCTGGCAATAGGAATTTTGTTGGGAGCGGTTTTTATTTCAGTCTTAGTTTCCATTCAATTTTTGCCTTTTCGACCAGTAACTCAAGCTGCCTTTCAAACTCAGCCTGCGTTTGTCGCATTTGGCAAAAATGCACTAGGTTACTTTCTTCCGCTGAGTATTATTTTTTTATTGCTTCCTTTTTACACAGTGATCGCCAGATATTTGGTAAAGTGGCGAGTCATTGAGAAAAGTCCTTCAGACACAGTTTCCATAAAGCCGCGATGGCTGTTGGTCATTTGCGCTGGAGCACTTATCTTTTCAGTATTAACGACTAACTATATGTTAGATAATCTAAACGCTGAAAGTGAATATCATGCACTTTTTGTTGGAATGATTTTTTTACGTTTGATAATTTACTTCGGTCTGGCACTAAGTTCGATAGCTTGGTATCATACGCAGATTAAAAGAAAACACAGATGAGATAGCAATCTTACCTTTCTTTTAAGGGATAAAATTTCAGATTCTACTTTTTTTCGCTACTAGGACTCAAATATTTTACAACTTAATTACTACAAAATTGCGGATTTTGACGCTGTTGTATGTAAGGAGAAAGTTTTTTTTACAACTTTATCTTCTGAGAGAATGAGAAGTTATAAGTAAAGTCAACAACTTACAGGCAGAATTTCGTTGCGGCTCATAATAGTAAAGCAAAAACATACGGTATTGCTATTGATGCAAAGAACATCGAGATTTTTACGCCTGTGGTTGAGGAACCAGAACTTATAGTAAAAGCCCGACGAAGATTGTCGATTGATTTTCGCCATAGTCTATCGATTTACGCATTGGTTATGGGAGATTGATTGCCTCCGCCTTTTATTGCACCCGCTGGGTTTATTCTCGACCGCAATGTAATAGGTTACATTGAACAAATTGCCAAATGAAACGCGCAAAAAAAAGTATTCGGATATTAAATGGTAGCTTGATTTGATTGCTACCAACGACGTTTATATAAGTCCGTTTCTTCACGCTTTTGAATAAGGCAATCGAATGATTCCTAACTTAGACGAATTCGAACGCTCTTATAAGAACTTTTATACAACTTTATTATTTCAAAATCGCCTAATTTTTAACCTTAAATTTTTATGAAGAAATTTTTATACAACTTTATTTTTGAAAAAAGTAATAAGCGGAACGTAGAATCAACAACTTACGGGTGGTAAATTATACAACTTTATTATTCCGCTACATAAATGTTCGATAATAATAAAGTCGTATCAGTATAATAAAGTTGTATAATTTCTTCCGTTTGAAAAATAAATTCAGACGGAAGATTTTTTATGCCTGTAAAAAAATACGAATGGACTGAAGCCAAATATAATAAGTATTTGAAGGAAGGTAGGGGAAAATGTATCGGCAACAAATGCTTGCCTTTGCTTAAAAAATACAACGTTCCGTCGCATTGAAGATGCGCCCGCAATCCGGAGTGGAAAACCGAACGGTTTCATCATTGAGAATATATGATATTTAAATGCGAATCAGTAGTTGAAAACGAGTAGAAAGAAAGCAACTGCCAGTTTTCCCCAACAGTGGAGCATTAAACC
>JAJQRF010000010.1 GCA_021228405.1 Pyrinomonadaceae bacterium | reverse complement strand
ATACCAGACAAAATTCGACGGACGAAACACGCCGATGTCGGCACGACCGTCACCGTCGAAATCGAAACGTGTGCGGACGGGTTGCGCCGCGTTATTCAGCACTCTGGCAACGCCGATCTTCGTAATATTGTTATATTTGGTGAAATCTCCGCCGATCACTATCTTTCCGTCGTCTTGCAGAGCAAGCTCAAAAACAGCTCCGTTCGTTCCGCTTCCGACCTGAAAACTCGTATCCAGAGAACCGTTGGCATTGAGTCTTGCCAATCCGCTTCTGGAAACGTTTCCGACCCGCGTAAATTCGCCGCCGATCACGATCTTGCCGTCGGCTTGCGTTTCGATCGAATGAACGCTGTAATTGGCGGTTTGGATAAATGAAGAGTCAACACTGCCGTCCGGGTTCAGGCGACCGATTCCCTGAACCGAAGTGTTTCCGCCGAGGCTCGTAAATGTGCCGCCGACCAGAATTTTCCCGTCGGCTTGAACTTTAACCGAGGTAATCGTGGCATTGGCACCGACCGCCGTATCGAATGAGGTGTCGAGCGTGCCGTCGGCATTGAATCTGGCGATGCGTGAACGCGGAACGGAATTGACCGTTGTAAATTCGCCGCCGACGATGATCTTTCCGTCCGGCTGAACCGCGACCTTATTTAACACTCCGGCGGCTCCCGATTGTTGCTGAAACGAATTGTTCAAATTAAAAGTTGAAGCATTCGGACTTATCTTTTTCAAGCCGACACCTCCGACAACGATCAGACTGCCGTCAGGTAATGGCGCAAGATCGGTATAGTTTTGAGTTTGCGGGTATGGGGAAACGAATGTCGTGTCTAAACTGCCGTTGGGATTGAGCCTTATCAAACCCAGATGACTGCCGGGCGCGATCATGATCTTGCCGTCGGCTAAAACCTTGATGTCGTTGATCTGAAAAGCGTCGGTAAGGCTGGGAAGCGACGGTCCGAATGTCAGGTCGCGCGAGCCGTCCGCATTATATCTGACAATATTTTTTGACTGTGCTCCGTTTGCATCCGAAAACCTGCCGCCGACGATTATCTTGCCGTCCGCTTGTTTTGCCACGGCAGTCACTAAAGGCTGGGCAGCCGGAATCACATTATAACTGTTATCGACCGCTCCGTTGACCCCGATACGTTCCAAACGGTTATAAAAAGATCCGTAATAGGGAAAAAGCTGCCCGCCGGCAATGAAGCGATTGTTCGGGATAGGGACAATGAAATTTATCTGCCCGTCATTTCCCTGATAGTTAAAGGTCGTGTCGATTTGTCCGTTCGCGGTCATTCTAATCAAACTTCGGTTGAAAGAACCCGCCATTAATATTTTTCCGTCGGGCAGTTTTAGAAAAGACGTGACCCTGCCCTGTATTTCGCCTGCAAAGGTCGGTCCGAAATTGGTATCGACGGTTCCGTTCGGGAGAAATTTTACGATGAAACGCCTGAATATGCCGTTGACGAATTCAAATGTGCCGCCGACCAAAACACTTCCGTCGTCTTCAAACAAAACGTCGAACATTTCGGTCAGATTAGTGACCGCGATGCTTTGAGGCGTGAAACTGCTGTCTAAAGCACCATCCGCTTCCAGCTTCATAAAAGATTGGAAATTGCTCAAATATCCGATCTTTCCGTCGGATGCCACTCTGAATCGGCACGCGCCCTGAATATCGGCGAAAGTGGTATCGGGCGTTCCGTCTGAATTTAATCTGACCAATCCGCATCTGGAAAGATTCGGATGCGAATAGCAAAAGCTGCCGCCGACCAGAATTTTACCGCTCGGCTGAACGCCGACATCATAGATACTGCCCGTAAAATTTACACTAAGCGCGGCGTTAAAGGTCGTGTCGGGCGTGCCGTCGGCATTTAAACGGGCGACCGACGGGCGGTAAACCCCGTTGACTTTCGTGAAATCGCCGCCGATGACGATCTTGCCGTCGGCTTGCACCGCCACGCCCGAGATCAGCGTTTCTTTTTTCCGGTTTGAGGGAAAATATTCGTAGTTATAAATTTCCGGCGGATTAAAAGTCGGATCGACATTGCCGTCCGTGTCCAGTCTGACGACTCCCGTTCCCGCAAAACCGTCGAATGCCGAAAAATTGCCGACGATGATGGTTTTCCCGTCGGGTTGCTGGGCGAAGCGCATCAATCTTATATCGAACGGCGCAGACCTTCTTGACCGTAAAATAAAGGGATTGTATGAAGTATCCGCTTCACCCGGAAAGGCATTTGCCGAAAATGTCAGAATTAGAAACGAAAAAATAAAACAGAATGCTTTGAAAAGGCTTGAGTTCATAAAATATCCTTACCGACTTCTGGAAAATTCAGATCAAACGGGTAGGAGATCATTCGACTGCAAAAAAAAGTTAAAATTAAACGGGTCAATTATACTTTCATCATTCGTGAGGTGTAAAGAAAATTCTTCGTAGCATCATATGTAAAACGGATAGTTGATAACGGATAGTGGATAACGGATAGTGGATAACGGATAACGTAAAACCTTTTTTCACTATCAACTATCCGTTATCAACTATCCACTAATCTTATGGTGTGATGGTCAGATAAACCGAATCCGATTCCTGACCGTAAGACTGATTGTTTTTATAAAGCCGCACGGTCAATTCGATCTTTTCGGGTTGTCCGGCGGTCGTCGGCGTGATGTTGAACTCGGCGGTTTTGCCCGTTCCGCTTGCGATTTCCTGCCGCGCTTCCGAACCCGACCTCCGTGCAAATATCTTCCACATTGCCGAATCGCCCCGATTATCGACGATCACTGCGACCAGATAACCCGACCGCGCCGCCGTCGCAATGAGCGTCGGAATGACCGCTTCGGGCGGAACTCGGTCTGCCGTTTCCTCCGTCCCGATCGCCGCCCCGATCTCCTTCGTATAACCCTTCGCCGCCTTAAACCGTTTGTTCCGCGCCCGAAAACGCTGTAAACACCCGCCGACCAATTCAACCGGCGGCTCATCATTCGGCAACACGGGATAAGGAACGACGGCAACATTCTCGGCACCGTTGAAAACGTGGTCTTTAATTCCGTTGGTAGTTTTCTTGCCCGCCTCGACAACATTCGCGCGGTTGTCAACATAAAGCAAAATCGTCTTATCACGCGTAATCTCGGCAATATCTTCCGCCGTCGCCCCGATCTCTACTCTGTATCTCGGCACATTTTCTTCCTGCAATTCAAGTTTTGCTAAAAGTTCTTCGGGTGTTCTGACAATCATATTCATATTCTCCTTTTATTTTCTAAATTATTTGCTTTTAAGAAGCCGCATATAAAAAATGAAAAACAAAAAAACTCGCGGAGTTTTTAGATAATTGAATATGTTTAACGACATTTGTAGCAGAAAAATGGTAATTTATGCAAGAACTTTTTTTCACACTAACGAAAAAAATAATCGGACGACGGAAAAAAATAATCAGGCGATTATAAAAAATAATCGTCCGACCGAAAAAAATAGTCGCACGACTATAAAAAATAATCGTGTGAACGGAAAAAATAATCGTCCGATTATAAAAAATAATCGTGTGAACGGAAAAAATAATCGCACGACTATTTTTTTTCCGTCGTGTGAATAGAAAATTTATTAAATTAAATAGAAAGGTTGTAAAATTAAGTAAAAGAATGAATTGAGGCTTATTTATTTGAGAATCGAACAAATTTGTTCAGGTATTAATTGCCCAAACGTAAATCATCTCCGCGTTTTTGTCACCCGAAAGGCGAAAACTCACTAAATACGCTATTGCTTGAAGTGCGTTTGAAAAGAAACTTTAGCTTGAGAATGACAGGAATGAACAATCTTTTTCCATTGAAAAATTGATGCTAATATAATTTTACTATGCCTGCAAAAGATATTTATCATCAAACCGTGCGAAATGCTTTGGAAAAAGACGGCTGGAAGATAACGAATGACCCTTTGACAATCAGAATCGGCAAAAAGGATATGTATATTGATTTAGGGGCGGAAAAATTGATTGCGGCAGAAAAGGGCGAATCTAAAATTGCGGTTGAAATAAAAAGTTTTGTCAGCCGTTCGGAGATGAACGATCTTGAAAATGCAATCGGACAATTCATTGTTTATCACGATGCTTTGGCAATTCGAGAACCTGAAAGGATTTTGTTTTTGGCGGTTACGCATAAAATCTATCTCGATATTTTTGAAGAACCGTTGGGGAAACTTTTGCTGAAAAATCAGCGGGTAAAATTGTTGGTCTTTGAACCGAAAAAAGAAGAGGTAATAAAATGGATAAAATAGCAGAATACCGTGAAATAATCGAAAAAACTTTGAAAGAATATGCCGCCATTCCATACTCTTACGGCAACATCAAACGCCGCACCATTTTTGACCGTGAAAATGATACTTATATGCTTTTTGTCGAAGGCTGGGACAACGACGAAAGAGTTCACGGCATTTTAATCCACGTTGATATAATCGACGGCAAAATCTGGATTCAAAGGGACGGAACGGAAGACGGCATTGCCCTCGATTTTGAAAACGAAGGAATCAAAAAAAGCGAAATCGTCCTCGCCTTTCACGAACCCGAAGTCCGCAAATTCACCGATTACGCCGTCGCCTGAAAAATTAGAATTTCAAGTTTTCCGAGATCATCTGAAAAGAAAATAAGAGCAACGAATCACGCGAATAAACGCTCATACTTATAAAATACGAGCGTTTTTACATTGCTGACCATTTTTTGCTCTTATAAAAACATTCCGCCAGATACTTCGATTCGTTGAGCGTTTATCCAACGGGCTTCTTCCGAACATAGAAATGCAACGATTCCGCCGATGTCGTCTGGCAATCCGACTCTGCCGAGAGCCGTTTGCGAAGCGATAAATTCTTTTATTCCCGCGTGTTCAAATGCTTCTTTTGTAAAATCAGTTTCGATCGCGCCGGGTGCGATGACATTTGCCCGAATTCTTCGTGAACCGAGTTCTTTTGCCAAATATCGGGTAAAAACTTCTATTGCGCCTTTCATCGAAGCGTAAGCACTATAACCCGGAGTGGAAAAGCGAGCCAATCCGGTTGAAAAATTGATAATTCCGCCGCCGTCAGCCAAAAACGGTAAGGCTTTCTGGGTCAGAAAGTAAACGCCCTTGAAATGGACATTAAAAAGATTATCGAAGGCTTCTTCGGTTGTTTGAGGGAACATCGCTGCCGAATCAATTCCGGCGTTGTTTATCAAAAAGTCAAAATTTTCCCGTTGCCAATTTGTTTGCAGAATCTCTTTGATTTGTGCCAAAAACTCGTCAAAGGTTTCCGTTTTTCCCGTATCCAGCGGGAGTGCCGTCGCCTTTTGACCAAGCTGCGAAATTTCCGCAACTACCTTATCAGCTTCTTCCTTTCGACTGCGGTATGTCAAAATCACATCCGCCCCGTTTTGTGCCAAAGACAACGCCGAATTTTTCCCAAGACCACGGCTTCCGCCCGTTATAATTACAATTTTATTGTTGATTTTCATAAATTTTATTGCTCCTTTTTTCGGATTAACAATAAATTTATAGCACTTGACGAGGTGAAAGTGTTGGTGATTACGTCAGTTTTTTTGGTGAGTATTTCATTTTTTAGGAATTTTTCCGAAAGAATTTTTTCGCGGTAATCCTTCGGTGTAATACCTTCAAAACGTTTGAAAAATTTCGTAAAATTTGAGGGGTCAAAGGTTAAATCAAAAGCAATCTGCGAAATAGACATTTTAGAACAGGCGAGTTTTTCTTTGGCAATATCCAAGATTTTCTCCTCAAAAAAAGAACAAGGCGACTTTCCCGTAACAAACTTGACGGTATTGGAAAGATGACGCGGATGAATGTGCAGAATCTTCGCAAAATCCCTTATTTCAAACATTTCAGTCGCCTCGCCCGATAAAATTTCGGCAATATGTTTATCTAATTCAGCAAGATAACTCTGCGTAATTTCATTCTGACGGGCAAGTATCTTTTTTGGTAAATTAATTGAACTCATAATCATTCGATATTCATTTCTTCAAATAAAACATCTCTTCAACAGGTCGCAAAGGGCGATTTAGCCAGAGCGGTCTTCTTAGGTTGTTTGGTCCGGGAGCGGGTCTGGTCATTGCCAGCCATTCTTTGTAGATGGCGAAGGATTTTTCGGTGTCAACGTAAACGTCGCCGTATTGGTCGCCGTCGTGGGCTTTTTCGACCGAAACTTTTTGATGCCAGCAGTGCATTCCCGAGATCGGGTCGGGGTGGACGGGGAAGGTGATGTTTTGATGCACGCCGCCGTCCGACCAGAAGATTCGTGCAGTGTCGGGGTCGTCGGATTTCGACGGGCGGATACCGTCAACGACGCGCATTTTCCATTTGCCTTTGCCGACCTCGTCGAGCGTCACCTGATTCATCGCCCAGCGATTGGCGGTTTCGTCCTGTTGTCTGCGCCAGCGTCCGAGATGATGCGAACAGGCGACGACACCGGGTTTCATTCCTTCCGTGACCCACGCGCGATTGACGAAATAGCCGATGTCGGTGTTGACGCGGACGAGTTCGCCCGTTCTGATGTCCCAGTTTTTCGCGTCTTCGACCGAAATCCAGAGCGGGTTGCGGTGCGAAATCTCGTTGAGCCATTTGGAATTTCCCGAACGCGTGTGAATCAGCGTCGGCAGGCGGAAAGTCGGCACGAGTGTGATCTCGTTTTTCGATTTGTCGTAAGTTTCGGGGTGAACGTGGCTTTTGATATAGACGGGGTAAGCGTATTCCGCCCATTTCCAGTCCTTGAGCGTCGTCGAATAAAATTCCTGTCGGCGCGATGGAGTAGGGAAGCCGACGCGCGCCTTGCCGTCTGCGAAAACGCCGATCTTTTTGCCGTTTTTGACGACATTGTTTTCCGCGTCGATCTCGGAATCTTTTAATTCGTCGTCGGAAAGCGGCGTTAAATGTTTGTTGTAGGAAGTTTTCTCTAATTCATACGCGCCGTATTTGCGCATATATTCGAGCGGCGTTAAGTTTTCGAGCGCGGCTTTTTCGGGCAATCCTGCCGTGTTTTCAAAAATATATTGGTAATATTCGTCGATCGAAATCTTTTCGCCTTTGCGGTAGGGCGACTCGAAATGTTTGCGGATTCCCAAACTTCCGTCGGGATCGACGCGCCACGATAATTCAAACCAGAATTCGTCTTCTTCCCAAACTTCGCCGACGTTCGCCTCGTAAGTGTATTTCACTTCCTTGCCCTGTTTCCGCAGGGCTTCGCGCAAAACGGGCTGGCGAAATCCGATCCACAAACCCGAATGAGTTTCGTAGGAAACGAGGTCGTGACGCTCAGAAGCGTGTCCCATCGGGAGAACGTAATCGGCGAAATACGCGGTTTCGTTCCAGGTCGGCGTTAGGGCAACGTGCAAGCCGATCTTCGATTCGTCCGTCAAAGCCTCGATCCACGTGAAACCGTCGGGATATGTCCAGACGGGATTGAAAACGCGCGTGAAATAAACCTGCAATTTTCCGCGACCTTCTTTCAAGAAATGCGGAAGCAGAAAGCTCATCTCGTAATGTGCGAGCGGATATTCGAGCGGGAAATGAAGCTCGTTCCAGAATTTTTGCGCGGGAGGTGCCGAAAAACCTTTCGGTTTGAATTTGTTCCAGGCGGACGGCGAAGTTCCGCCGACCGTCCCGACACTGCCCGTCAAAACATTCAAAAAATGCAGACACCGCGCAACCGCCCAACCGCCTAAGTTTCCGCTTCCCGCGCTCCGCCAGTTGTGCGAAGAAAACTTCGTGCCCGCCGCGCCAATTTTTCGCGCGACTTCGACGATCATTTCCGCGTTTGCGCCCGATTCCTGCGCCGCATATTCGGGCGTGTATTCGGCGTAAATCTTTTTGAGTTCGGCGATGAAATTTTCAAAAGTTACTTCAGCGGACGGATTTAACTCATGCAAACTTTCGCGCCAATTTACCCAATTTTTCAGATATTCGGCGTTGTATAAATCTTCATTAAGAAGAATGTTCGCCATCGCGAGTAAAACCGCCGCCTCGCTTCCGGGCTGTGTCGGCATCCAGTAATCAGCCATCGAAGCCGTATTTGAAAGACGCGGATCCATCACCGCCATTTTCGCACCGTTCATCAAACCTTCGATAATGCGCTGTGCGTGCGGGTTAAAATAATGTCCCGACTCCAAATGTGCCGAGATCAGCAAAATAAACTGCGCGTTTGCGTGATCGGGCGACGGACGGTCGAAGTTTTGCCAGAAAGCGTAACCCGCGCGCGCACCTGCCGAACAAATATTCGTGTGCGAATTATGCCCGTCAACGCCCCAAGCCTGTAAAATGCGGTCGATAAAACCTTCGTGACCGGGACGACCGACGTGATAAACGACCTCGTTGCGTTTTTCCTCCAAAAGCGCGGCGCGGATTTTTCCCGCAATATCGTCTAAAACCTCATCCCAGGAAACTCGTTCCCAACCGCCGTCGCCGCGTTTGCCCGTCCGTTTCATCGGGTAAAGAATGCGGTCAACGTCCTCGATCTGATTGATCGTCGCCGGACCCTTCGCACAGTTTCGCCCGCGTGAACCGGGATGATACGGATTACCTTCAAATTTGCGGATTTTCAAAGAATCTTTTTCGATATAACTCAGCAAACCGCAACCCGCTTCGCAATTAAAACAGATCGTCGGCACGATCATATAATTCTTTTTCACGCGCCGGTTTCCGCTCGTCGCTTCATATTCCGTCCAATCGTCCCACATCTCCGGCGGCGGAAAATTCTGCAATTCGCCCGGCTCATTAATGCGCGGAATCTCTTCCGCTTCAAAGGCGTGTAAATTTTCGATTAAGCCAAGCTTTTCGGCGATCGTTTCGATGAATGACGGTTTGTGTTTCTGCATAATATTTTGCCCGCTAATTTTCACGAATAAATACTAATAAACATAAAAAATATAATGATTAATGAAATTGATTTCAAACTAAATAAAAAGTTGTCAAATTTTGAATATTTATTGAAAATTCCAACTTTCTATTTCATTTCTCAGCTTAATTGAATTGTTTCTGTCATTGATGATTCTTTTTCTTTCAAGTCCATTTGTTTGACCGAAGTTAATGAGCCAAGCGAGTTCAAATTTCGTTGCGTTCAAATAATTCAATGTTTGTGCAATATTTTCCTTGACTAAACACGGCAATGCTTTTATTTCAACGATGATTTTATCAAAACATACAAAATCGGGAATGAAAAATTGTTTCAAAGTTCTACCTTTATAATCTAATTCAACTTTAGGTTGTGAAATAAATGGAATCTTTTGCAATTGAAATTCGATCTCAAGACATTCTTGATAAACTGCTTCGGTAAAACCGAACCCTTTCTGGTTATAAACTTCAAAACAAGCTCCAATTATCTTATAGCTTTCTTCCTTTAGAATTAATTCACTCATAAAACATTCTAATCATATATTTTCTATTTGATTTATTCGTTTTCATTCGTGAAAATTAGCGGGCAGTCTTCTTACTAACTTAACGGGATGCGTTGTGGGGCTTTCACCCAAATGTCTTCAGCGAACCACAATCCGACCAATACCAAAACGCCCGCCAGAACAAACAACCAAACTTGTCCCGTGAAAAATAATAAAAGCGGCAAGATATTTCCGACAACGATCATTCCGAGCCAGAATTTTCGGGCGAATTCGCCTTTTGTAATCATTTGCACGGTTTTGTGCGCGTCTTCGGTCGTGTGTGTCGTGGTTAGTTCGATCGCAAGCGTGATTAAATGAATTGCCAAAGCCGCCATCGAAAAGAAGATCAACGCCATTCTGAAACCCATATTTACTTCTAAAATCGGCAATCCAACTAAAAAGATTGCTAATCCAGCCATAATAGCGTGGATAATCATATGCAATCCGAGCATCGGCGATTGCCAGAAATCGCGTCCTTTTGCCTGTGCGAACAAAAACGCCGTGTAAACCGCCGTCAGAAGCGCGAGAATTACGCCGACGGGTTCCAGATACTGCAAAACTTTTTCGTATTTCGTGAATGAAAAGGCGATCCAGGCGGTCAGGATTGCCCCGTAAGCCGTGATAATGTATGCACCGCGCGAAAGCCACGATTTCCATTGCGGGCGGAGCAGAACATTCAAAAATCTGTCGGGTCTGCCCAAATCCATAATTAACAAAACGCCCGTGACGGCTAAGAAAATGAATGAAATTACCGCACCGAGTTGTTTGACTTCGGGCGGAACGAAAATAAAAAAGCTCATCAGAACGGGCAGAATGAATGCACCTGCCGAAATCGCTTTCGTCAGTATATACGCCGAAACTTCCCAACCCCAGAGAACGCCTTTGTTCGGCGCATCGTAAACTCTGCGCGCCTTTTTTTGACGCGGTTCGATCTGGACGAAATTTTGTTTTTTGATCTCTTCCTGCAAAGGCGATTTGGCGATGCGTTCTTCCGCATATTTGGCAAAATGCCCGACACCCGTTGCCTGTGACGACCACATATAATTGTCTTCGATCTCGGTCGCGGTCGGATTCAGCGAAATGCGGTCGCCGTCGATGTAGAAAAGTTTCGGATTCGTGCCTTTTTCCTGTTTTCTGACCGAAACGGTTTCACGTGCCAGTAATCTGGAAATTTCAGTGTTCGGGTTGTCCATATCGCCGGAAACGATCGCGTGTTCGGGACAGACGACGACGCACGCGGGTTCTAAGCCGATGTCGGTGCGGTGCGAACAATAGTTGCATTTGGCGGCGGTGTGTTCGTCCGGGTGCATATAAAGCGCGTCGTAAGGACAGGCTTGCGTGCAGGCTTTACACCCGATACAGCGGCGATTGTCGAAATCGACGATGCCGTCCGAACGTGTATAAAGCGCGGTCACGGGGCAAATCTCGACACACGGCGCGTCGGCGCAATGATTACACCGCATCACCGAAAACAGGCGGCGCGTGTCGGGAAATTCGCCTTTTTCGATGTATTTGACCCAGGTTCGGTTTACGCCGACGGGAATCTGATGTTCGGATTTGCAAGCGACCGTGCAAGCGTGACAGCCGATACACTTGCGATTATCTATGATGAAACCAAAGTTCATTTATATCTCCGTTGCCAGATGCGATTTTGTTTGTTTTCGGAAAAAGCCGGAATTTAAGACGACAAAAAACTGATGTAGGAAGAGAATAAAAGTTAGTGCGGTCAATGTCAATAATTTGAAATAATTGCTGAGGTTAGAAGCGGCAGGATTACATAATCGATCTGCAAAAAATGAAATCAAATCCGTCAATAAATGTAAAATTCGTATTCTTTCGCAGAAAAATTATAGAAAACATAGACTATTTTTCCCCCGGAATATTTATGTTACTGGTTTATTCAAAGTAAAATGTAAAATATCAAGGAGCAAGAAAAATGGCAGCAAATCCAAATGAAATCCGCTTAAATCCCCCGAATGTTATTCCGTTTTCCGACGGCGAGTTTACCGGCGCGTTCGGTCCCGTGACAGGACATAATCCGCCGGGAACGGTGCGCGGCTACAGTCCGAACACCTTGTTTTGGGAAGTTCCGGCAATCACTCCCGCAGTCGGTGAACGCCGTCCCGCGAATGCGGTTCCGAATAAAAGAATTCTATATATCAATGGTATCGGAACGCCGATGTCGGCACACGCCTACACGGTAAAGCTCGTCAGCGTCGTATCCGGCGCGGCGGTGATGGGAATTTATAACCAGAGCGGCGACGGCGAAAGCACCAACATTATTTACGATCTCGTCCAATGTCTGGGCGATAAAACGGGTTTGAGCAATAATCCGGCGACGCGGACACTGGCAAAAGCCGTTTACGATTCCTGCGTCAGCGGTGTTTTCCTGAACATCGTCGCGCACAGTCAGGGAGCAATTATTACAAGTCGCGGATTGCGGCAAGGCATCGGGTTACTGCTCGACCGCTACGGCAGAATGAGTTCAAAAGTGCGCCCGCTGATCGAAAATGTCGAAAGACGGCGCGGATTTTTCGAGAGCGTTTTGCGGGGCGCGATCGGGGCTGATGACAGAGATCGTCTGCTTTTGGAAATCGCACTTCAACAGGAAATTCTTCCGCTTGTCGAAGGTCGATTGGGTTCGTATGTTTCGGTGCAGACGTTTGGCGGTGCGGGACGTTTTTTCCCGAACGGACCTTTATATCGTCACGTTTACAATGCCTGGGACCCGGTTCCGAATTTGTTCGGACAAGGCGATATTTTTACGGGTCCGGGACGCGGCGCGGTCGTCGAACAGATCAGCCGCAACACGGGTTCGCCGATTGCGGATTTCGACGATCACTCAATGGATAGCGTGTATCTGCAAAGCAGTCAATATTTTGTTGACCGAAACGGCAACCGTGTCGATAACAATTATATTCCGATCGATATGAGCCGTGTCCGTTAATTAAAAGTCAGCCGTTCAAATAAAAAGCCGTATGATTTTCATCTCTGAATCATACGGCTTTATTTTGTCTGAAATTACTGCGGCAAAATGTATCCGTTTTAAAGTTGGAACTGTTTCAGCCTTTGAATCTTGACATTTCTCTATCGAAAACATAGCTTTACAGTTTTACTTTATGTTTTGGCAAAAGCTCGTCTTCTTTCTATTTATAACCGTTTGTCTGACCCCGTTCGTTTCGCCTCCGTCGGCACTTGCGCTCGGATTGGTTTTGTCGCTCGTCATCGGCAATCCGTTTCCTGCACGAACCGCCCAAGTAACGCCTTATTTATTACGCGGTTCGGTCGTTCTTCTGGGTTTCGGGATGAATCTTTCGGCAGTCGTCAAGGCGGGAAAAGACGGCGTTCTTTTTACTATTGCAACCATTTTCGGGACGCTCGCGCTCGGGTGGATCATCGGCAAAGCGTTAAAAATAAACGGCAAAACCTCGAATTTAATTTCGGGCGGAACGGCGATCTGCGGCGGCAGTGCGATTGCCGCGATCGCGCCTGCGATTCGCGCCGATGCCGACGAAACTTCCGTGTCGCTCGGAACGATTTTTATTCTAAATTCGGTCGCGCTGTTCGTTTTTCCCGTCATCGGTCACGCGCTCGGGCTGACCGAACACCAATTCGGAATCTGGTCGGCGATTGCGATTCACGACACTTCGTCGGTGGTCGGTGCGGGGGCGCGTTACGGCGCGGAAGCCTTGCAGGTGGCGACGACCGTAAAGCTTGCGCGAGCCTTATGGATCGCGCCCGTCGCGCTGATGTTCGCGTTTTTGTATCGCCCGAAACACGGCGAAACTAAGATCAGCCAGATGATTCCGTGGTTTATTTTTTTGTTTCTCGGCGCGACGGTCATCCGCACTTACGCGCCGCCGCAAGTTCCGCCAAGCCTTTTTGAAGGCATCGTCAATCTTGCCAAGACGGGTTTGACCGTCACGCTTTTCCTGATCGGGGCGAGTCTTTCTTTCAGTGTTCTGAAAAATGTCGGCATCAGACCGCTTTTGCAGGGAATTATTTTGTGGAGCGTGATTTCGGTCGTGTCGCTCTTTGCGGTTTGGGAGATTCTGTAAGTAATTTTGCCCACGAAATACACGAAAGAAACGAAAAAAAACAAACTATTATTTACACTTTTTTCGTCCTTTTCGTGTATTTCGTGGGCAAATCCTTTTCTTGTTACGGTTTCAAGACAACTTTGCGCCAAGTATCTTTTTGTGTATTGAATTGATCGTAAGCCGTCGGTGCTTCACTCAATTTCAAACGATGCGAAATGACGAACGACGGATCGATCCTGCCTTCCTCGATCGAATCGAGCAGCGGACGCAGATATTTGTGCATATTCGTTTGCCCCATTTTGAACGTCAAACCTTTGCCGAACGCCGCGCCCATCGGGAATTTATCCAAAAATCCGCCGTAAACGCCCGGAATCGAAACCGTTCCGCCCTTGCGACAGCAGTAAATTGCCTGACGAAGCGCGTGCGGTCGGTCGGTCGCCAGAAAAACCGCCGCCTTCGCGTAATCGAGCAATGAATCGACCGAAGTTCCGTGCGATTCCAAGCCGACCGCGTCGATACAGGAATCGGGTCCGCGTCCGCCCGTTAAGTCGAGAAGCTTGTCGTAAACTTCCTTGTCGTCAAAATTGATCGTTTCGACGTTTTCATTTTCCGCTCGCGCTAATTCCAACCTATCGGAATAATGATCGATCACGACGACCTTTTCCGCGCCGAGCATAAATGCCGATTTAATCGCAAATTGTCCGACCGGACCCGCGCCCCAGATGGCAACCGTATCGCCTTCCTGAATATTGCAGTTTTCCGCCGCCTGATAACCCGTCGGGAAAATGTCGGAAAGGAACACGACTTTTTCGTCTTCGATGGAATTCGGAACTTTGATCGGACCGACATCGGCAAAAGGAACGCGCACGTATTCGGCTTGTCCTCCCGCGAATCCGCCCATCATATGCGAATAACCGAACAAACCGGAACCTGCGAAGCCGTAAAGCGTTTCCGATGCTTCGGGCTTCGGATTGGAGTTATCGCAAGCCGACCATAAATCCTTTTTGCAGTAAAAACAATTTCCGCAGGCGATCGTAAAAGGCACGACAACCTTATCGCCTTTTTTCAGATTCGTCACGCTCGAACCAGTTTCGACGACTTCGCCCATAAATTCGTGACCGAGAATGTCGCCCGCTTCCATCGTCGGGATATAACCGTTATATAAATGCAGATCGGAACCGCAAATCGCGGTCGTTGTGATTTTAATGATCGCATCGCGCGAATTCAAAATCGACGGATCGGGAACCGTATCGACCCGCACATCATGTTTTCCATACCAGCAAACTGCTTTCATAATCTAAAATTTCCTCCTTGTTATGTTTGGGGATCGTGTCCCCAGTTCATCAAACTGTAACGCCAGTTCGTTTCCGTAATATCGCCCTTCGGTTTTTGCGCCAAATGACGTTTGATATAACCGACGACTTTGTGGATATGTTTTATATCGGCATCGGAATAATCGCTTTGTTTCTTTTCCAAAATCCTGATAATATGTCTGCCCGATTCGTGACCGACCGATTCGCCTTTGCCGTCTTCCTTGGATCCGACTTTTTTCGATTCAGCGGTTTCCAACCAATTTTCGAGTTTTTTCGGAGTCATATTGACCAGCCGTTTGAATTCTCCGAGCGTGTCTTTGTCGTCTTCCGTCATATTATTTATTTGTCTTTTTCAACGATTCGGGCTTATGCGCCGCTTCTTTTTCGGTTTTGTCGGTTTCGACCAGATACTCGGGATTTTCCTCCGAAGCGGCAACTTTATGACCTTTGATCTTCGTCGGCGAAGTCAGTTTTTTCTTGACCGTTCCGCTCGTTTTGCCCTGCGAAGTTTCCCACTCGACCGCATCGCCTTTTTTCAGAGTTTTCGTTGTCATTATTTTAAGCCTCCTTGCTTTTCGATTTTTCATCGACGATCTGATGACCGAGTTCGGAAGGATTAAAATAAGCATAAAAACGCGTGATCTTTTCGCCGTCGGTTTCCATAATACTTACGCCGTCGTAATTTATTTCGCCGCCGTCCGCGCGCGTGCCGCACGAAGTCCATTCGAGGGCGACCGTGTTTTCCGAATAAATCTTGTTTTTGAAATTTGACTCTATCTCGCCGAAGGTTTTTCGGTAATTCGTCCAAAACTCTTTTGCACCGTCCGTGCCTTGGAGATTGTTCGTCAAGGTAACATTGCCTATTTCACAATTTTCCGCGAAAAGCGCAACCATCTTTTCGGTTGATTCGGTTTTTTCGAGTTCATCGAGTGCTTCGATAAATTTCTCGGATATTTCGTGTGCCATTTAATACTCCTATCAATTCAGAGTCCCGCCTTCAGGCAGTTAGTCGCTAAACAAAAAGCCTTCTCAGGAAGGGACTCAAAAAGCATTTCAAAATTTACGCATTAGCAGTTTTAGCTGATGCAGTAATGTTGTCATTTTTGCTATCTGCCTTGATTTTTTCGCGTCCTGAGGGCTGACCTTCAGTTTTCATAATCAAACCGGCTTCCATCAGGCTCTTGAAACGGCGCAAATCTTCGGCGACCTGTTGCGAAGGTTCTTCGCCGAAAAGTTTTGCGATCAGTGCGCCGAGTTTTCCGGCGGGCGGTTCATACGTCAAAGTCACGCGCACTTCGGTTCCGCGGTTCGTCGTCGGACGAAATTCGACCGTTCCCGAATTCGGGATTTCCGAAATTTCCGCCGATTTCCAGCCGATTCTTTCGTTCTCGACATCGCTCGTCACTTCCGCATCCCATTCGACCGAATAACCGAGCGGGGCTTTGACCTTCCAATGCGAAGTTTTTTCGCCCGTCACCTGAACCGATTCGAGATGATTCATAAACTGCGGCAGATTTTCAAAATTACGCCAGAATGAGTAAAGTTCGCTTTGCGATTTATTGATCGTGACCGATCTCTGCACGTGAATCCGCGTCGGTTTGTTTGCGGTTTCGTCCGCCGTCGAGTAGCCGACCGCGTCGTAAACCTGACAATGCCCGGTCGCACTGCGAAGCCCGAGCATTCCGCCGAGCGCGGCAATCACGACTCCGGCAGTATCGCGCCGCCGCAGTCCATAAGCCATCAAACCGCCGCCGACCACACCCGAAACGACTCTTTCAACCTGGCTCACGTTCGTGTCTGTGTTCGTTAAAAAATCCATTAATGATTTTTTGTTTTTATCATCGCTTTGCGTTTCCGCATTTTCGGAAGTTCCCAAAGTTTTCGTATTTTCCATAACCATAATTCTCCCCTTTGTTCGTTTTAATTGATACTTTCATTCGGTTTCAGTTCATTGTTTCGATACGAAGCCTTATCAACGAGCGTCGTCAAAAATGAAGGTGAAACGAATGAAGTGCTTTCCAAACCGCTGGCGTGGCGTTGTCCGATGCCGCCCGCTTTCGGTAAAAGTTGATTTGCCAATGCCGATATTTCTGCGACCAATTCGGGAAACATTGAATTGAGTTTGGCGGCGAGCTCAGCTTGGATCGAAATGATCGCTTCCGCGTCGCCGCGCCGTGTTGCGCCGATAATTTCACGCGCCGCATATTCCGCGCTGACCGATGAAACGGGCAATGCGTTGCCGATGCTGAACCACGCGAATTCGAGTTCGTTCTGTCCTTTAAAAATCGCGTTGATATGACTGCCCGTCCGCATCAAACCGGGACAAACCGTCGTCACGAAAATATTGTCTTTCTGAAGTTCGGCGCGCATCGCCGACGATAAGCCGACGAGCGCAAATTTGCTTGCCGAATAAGGCGCGAGATGCGGAACCGCCATTTTCCCGCCGATCGAGGAAATATTGACGATTCGCCCGCCGCCGTTGCGTTTCATTTTCGGAATGACGGCTTGCATCGTGTAAAACGGTCCCCAAAAATGAATCGCCATCGCGTTTTCAAAATCTGCTTGCGTCTGATTTTCAAGTGGTCCGACCTGAATCACGCCCGCGTTGTTAACGAGCACATCGATGCGCCCGAAACGCATTTCGACATCCTGAATCAGGCGTTCGACATCCGCTTGATTGCGGACATCGCAGACCGCGTCGAAAACTTCCGCGCCGCGCGCTTCGAGGTCGAGCCGCGCCCGTTCGAGTTCCTGCATATCGCGCGCGCAGATCGCTATTTTCGCGCCTTCTTTCGCAAATTCACGTGCCAGAACCAATCCCAGACCGCGCGAACCGCCCGTAATCAAAACGACCTTATCCTGAAAATCGATCTCGCGTTTTTTCCTGCCCCATTTCGCCAAAGCCGCCAATGCACTCGCGCCGATTATCGCGCCAACCAAAATATTATTTTTCCCAGCCACAATTCTTTCCTAAAAATTTTTCGTATCAAATCAAAACACAAAAAGTTGTTTCCGGGTGAACGTGCAAAAGACGTGCCTTGAAAATCCGTTCATCCGAAACGCGCTTTGCTTTCTCATTTTGAATTGATAAAATATTCGTTTCGCTAACAGGCAGAAATTTTATCCGTAAAACACAATGAGCATTAAACAAATTTCCGTGCGCGGTGCGCGTCAGCACAATTTGAAAAACGTCAACGTGGACATTCCGCGCAATACTTTTACCGTCATCACGGGCTTAAGCGGTTCGGGCAAGTCTTCGCTCGCCTTCGATACGATCTACGCCGAAGGGCAACGCCGCTATGTCGAATCGCTTTCGGCATATGCGCGGCAGTTTCTCGATCAGTTGGAAAAACCCGATGTCGATTCGGTCGAAGGGCTTTCGCCCGCGATTTCCATCGAACAGAAAACCGTTTCGCGCAGTCCGCGTTCGACGGTCGGCACGGTCACGGAAATTTACGATTATTTTCGTCTGCTTTTTTCATCGATCGGAACTCCGCACTGTCATCAATGCGGCGCGTCGATCACGCGTCAGTCGGTCGAACAGATCGTCGGCGGAATTCTGGATTTGCCCGAAGGCGAACGCGTGATGATTCTCGCGCCGGTCGTGCGCGGTCGCAAAGGAGAATTTAAGAAGGAACTGGAAAAGTTTTATAAAGACGGATTTTTGCGCGCCCGCATCGACGGCGAAATGCGCCAGTTAGACGAAGAGATCAAACTCGAAAAGCGCAAAAATCACACGATCGAGGTCGTCGTTGACCGTCTTTTGATAAAGGACGGCGTGAAAGAAAGACTGACCGAATCCGTCCGCACGGCTTTGAAACTGACGGGCGGCGCGGTTCTTGTTTCGATCATCGACGGTGCGGAAAAGCTCTTTTCCGAACGGATGGCTTGCGTCAATTGCGGCATCAATATTGCCACGCTTGAACCGCGTTCGTTTTCCTTCAACTCATCCTACGGCGCGTGCAAACGCTGTCAGGGCTTGGGCGTGGTGATGGAAATGGACAAGGATAAAATTCTGCCCGACACGTCGCAGATCGTCAGCAAGATCAAATTTCTCGCCGACACCGACAAGGCGGGCGGAAAGTTTTTAAGTTCCGCGCTGACCGCGATCATCGAACGCTACGAGGAAGACGCGCAAAAGTCAGAACCACCTGCGGTAGCGGGTGGGTTAAAACCAAAAGCAAAGTCCAAAGTCCAAAATCCAAAGTCCAAAGTCAAAAAATCCGAAAGTCTGCAAAATTTGCCGTTTAATGAATTGCCTGAAGAAATAAAAGACGCATTCTGGAACGGCACGAAAAAGCGTCTGACGTTCAGACAGGGAACTTACAAATACGAATCGGACTGGAAAGGCGCGTTGCGTTCGATGCGCGAACGGCTCGAAACGCCGCCGTCGGAAAGCGTCCGCGAAGCCCTCAACGAACTCGTCGCGCCCGTCGTTTGTCCCGTTTGCGAAGGGAAGCGTCTGCAACCCGAAAGCCTTGCGGTCAAGGTCGGCAATCTCGGAATTTACGACTACGTTTCGCTGGCTCTGGACGAATCGCTTGAAAAGGTCGAAAGCATCAAGCTCAGTCCGCGCGAGGAAAAGATCGCGGGGCTGGTTTTGCGCGAGATACGCGAACGGATGAAGTTTCTCCAAGCGGTCGGACTCGGCTATCTGACGCTTGACCGCGCTTCGCAAACGCTTTCGGGCGGCGAAGGTCAGCGCATCCGTCTGGCAACGCAGATCGGTTCACAGCTTCGCGGCGTTTTGTATGTGCTGGACGAACCCTCGATCGGTCTGCACCCGCGCGACAATCAGAAACTGATCGAAACTCTCCACGAACTGCGCGATTTGGGAAACACGGTTCTGGTCGTCGAACACGATGAGGAAACGATCGAAAAAGCCGATTACGTCGTCGATCTCGGACCGCTCGCGGGCAGTCACGGCGGCGAGATCATCGCCGAAGGAACGCCGAAGGACATCAAAAAATCGAAGAAATCGCTGACGGGAAAATATCTGTCGGGCAAATTAAAGATCGAAGTTCCCGAATTTCGCCGTCTTCCGAACGGCAAACGCATTAAAGTGAAAGGCGCGAAGGCGCATAACTTGAAGAACATCGATGTCGAATTTCCGCTCGGCATTCTGACGGTCGTGACGGGCGTTTCGGGTTCGGGAAAATCGACGCTTGTCGAGGACATTCTTTATCCTGCGCTCTATAAATACGTGTATAAATCGGCGATGACACCGCTCGCGCACGACAGCATCGAGGGGTTGGAGTTGGTCGATAAAATTATCGAGATCGACCAGTCGCCCATCGGCAGAACTCCGCGCTCGAATCCGGCGACCTATACGGGACTTTTCACGCCGATCCGCGAGCTTTACGCGATGCTTCCCGAATCGCGCGAACGCGGCTACAAAACGGGCAGATTTTCCTTCAACGTCAAAGGCGGACGCTGTGAAGCGTGCGAAGGTGCCGGCGTGAAAACCATCGAAATGAATTTTCTGCCCGACGTTTACGTGCTTTGCGACGTTTGCCGCGGCGCACGTTACAACCGCGAAACGCTCGCCGTGAAATATAAAGGAATGTCGATTGCAGATTTGCTCGACACGACCATCGAAGACGCGCTTCCGCTGCTCGAAAATATCCCGAACATCAAACAAAAACTGCAAACTCTGCTCGATGTCGGCTTGGGTTATATCAAGATCGGACAATCTTCGACGACGCTTTCGGGCGGCGAAGCACAGCGCATCAAATTGGCAAAAGAATTATCGAAACGCGCGACGGGCAAAACGATCTATATTCTCGACGAACCGACGACCGGCTTGCATTTCGCCGATGTTCACAAACTGCTCGACGTTCTGCAAAGATTGGTCGATACGGGCAACACCGTCATCGTCATCGAACACAACCTGGACGTGATAAAATCAGCCGATCACATAATTGATTTAGGACCCGAAGGCGGCGAAGGCGGCGGCAGAATCGTCGCCACCGGAACGCCCGAAGAAGTCGCTAAAGTGAAAAAATCATACACCGGACAGGCTTTGAAAAGTTTATTGAACTAAGTTTTTTTTGTGTTAAAATACGGCTGTTATGATCGATAATTTAGTATTTATTAAAGGACTTGTTAATTTTTACGGGAAATTAGGCGTTCGCGGGAAAACTTCCGATAGCGAAAAATCAGCCGGCTTACCCGAACAGATTTCAGATCAGTATTCCGTTGAAAAACTTTCCGATGCCGCGATTATGACGCTTGCCAATCTGCAATTGTCCGAATCTCAACAAGAAACTTTGCACGAACTGCTTGAAAAAAACAGCGAAGGCGATCTTACTAAACTCGAAAAGAAGTATCTCGATGACCTGATGGAAGTTTATAACGACGCGCTTTTGACCAAAGCGACGGCAACCCGCATTGCCGTTGAACGCGGTTTGATGAAACCGCTTTCTTCCGAATGAAACGACCTCATATCCCTGAAAATATAAAGATCATCGTCCGCAAACAATCGAAATTTCGTTGCGGATATTGCCAAATCCTACAACGTTTTTCCCCGATCATTTTTCAATTCGATCATTACATTCCCGTTTCAAAGGGCGGAAAAACGGATGAAAGCAATCTGTGGCTGGTTTGCGGAAATTGTAATAATTCAAAATCCGACAAAAGCGAATGTTTCGACCCTGAAACCGATTCGGCTCACCCTATTTTTAATCCGCATACCGATAATTGGACTGAACATTTTGAATGGAAGGAAAACGGAGCGATCATTTTCGGGAAAACGCCCGTCGGACGCGGCACAGTTGCTTTATTAAAAATGAATGACGAAAGAATCGTCGCCGTTCGGCGCGAATGGATTTCGGCAGGCTGGCATCCGCCGAAAGATCAGTCAGAACGATGAATAAAGAAAACAGATTCGGTTAAGTTAAATTATCAGGCAACAAATTTAATACTCTCAAGTATCAACGCCGCACTTTAAAGTGTGGGCTTGATACTTCAGAGTATGGCGACCACACTTCAAAGTGTGGGCTTGATACCTTAAGGTATCAAGCCCACACTTTTGAGTATGGCGTTGATACCTTAAAGTGTGGGCGTGATACTTCAGAGTATGGCGTTGATACTTTGAAGTGTGGCGTTGATACCTTAAAGTATGGCGTTGATACTTTGAAGTATCAACGCCATACTCTTGAGTGTGGCGTTGATACTTTCGAGTATCAAACCGTGTTCTTTTCGGTAAAATTTCTACGGATTCGCGGGCGGTTCCGGTTCTTCCTTCTCTTTCGGCTTGCGGTCAAAGCGTTTGCCCATTGCTCTTAACGATGCGGTCAAGGCTTCGCCCTTTCCGCTTCTTTGTGCGGCGGCGTAAATTTCGAGCGCGGCGGCATAGGCATCACTTTCGACGAGCATTTGCGTATCTTTGACGAGTTCCAGAAAATGTTCGGCTGCCGCAATAATTGCAGGAAGCTGTTGCAGAAGCGCAACGTCCCTCCGCATTTTTTCGATGTCGAACGAGCGCGGCAGAAAGCTGTCGTCCTGTTCGCCGAGAGTCAGTGAATCCATCACAAATGGAAGTCCGCGATCTCCCATTTTCGGGAGTCCGGCAATATCCTCTCGTGCCAGATCGATTAAAAAGTTCAGTTCGGTTTCAAATCCCCGAATTGTTTCGACCATCTGCGTGGTTCTTTCGGGTGGTAATACGGCATCGATACGGTTTTGCATAGTAAAAAGTCTCCTTTTCCGGGTTAAAAATTGACTTTCCGCAAGCGGGAAAGAGATAAATTGTCGTTTATGCGTGTATTTTTGCAGTAAGTTGTTATTTTTGTCAAGAAAACTCAGGCAAACTTTTAACATTGAGCGGGATCGATTACAAAAAGTTTAAGCAGGGAAAACGGCGGGCAAAAAAAGTGCGGAAAGGACGAGGGAATTTTCCACGTCCTTTCCGCGTTCGAGATCATCCGTCCGTCGGTTTACGGAACGATCTTATCGTGAATCCACCACTGTCCCTTTGCCATACTTTGCTGGAAAGGTCCGAACGAGCGGCGGTAGGCAACCGGGCGGTCGATGGTGCCGTCAGGCGTTTTGATCGTCAGCGGAATGTCGTATTTTTCCTGGTAATAAAGCCCGGTTCCGAATTCGTTATTCGTGCCCCAGGTCAGGAATTTTGTCCGTGTTCCGCAACTCGTGAACGGGTCTTTGACCGAAATCTGCTGTTTGACCGGATTCCAGAAGGCGACCTGCGTGCAATTACCCGGCAGATACTTACCCGCGACCGGGACATCGCCCGGCGCGCCGTGATTGACCGTGTAGTTTGCATTGGTGCGCGGATCGAGAATCGTCCAGACACCGTTACTATATTGACCGACCTGTTCGTATCCCGCCCCGAGAAAATCACCGATCAAAATGGTCGAGCCGTAATCATTGACTCTTCCGAAGACATAGTAAGTTCCGGTGCGCGGATTCAAAATCCACATAGTCTTGTCGGTCGGTCGGTAAATTCCGATCTCGTCAAAGTTGTCGTTATCGAAAAAGTTTCCGATAAACGGAACATCGCAGTTGGGCGAGGAGGTCGTACAAGCCAAACCCCAAATCCACGTATATTCGGTTGAGGAAGTCCGCTCTCTTACCTTCCATTCCCGTGTTGAAGGTCGGTAAACCACCATTTGGGAACGCGGCGAGGTCGAGAGGATTTTGCCGAACATCGGAATGTCTCCGGTTGTTCCGAACCCGATGCTTTCGCTGTAGGTGCCGTCGGTTTTTGAAATCATAAACTGACTATTTGCAGCCGGGCGATAAATCACCATATCTTCCCGCACATCGTCGAGAATGTTTGCCGTGAGCGGGATGTCGCCGTCCTGACCGCCGAAGTTGATTACGTCTTCCCACGGTTTCGGACGTTCACCGCACGAAATCCGCGTCGGGGTCGGAACGCCGACGTAGAAATTCTGGTGATCGTCGGCAAGTCCGGGGTAAACCGCGTTATTCGGGTAGGTGTCGCCGCAATAAGTCAGCCGCGAAACATTGCCCTGATAAACGCCCTGATCGACATAAAAATTCTTATATTTATTATTGATGCTCGTAATAAACGTCTTGCCGATGAGGTTGACGCGTCCCGTATCGGAACCGCTCGAACGGAAATCATTGTCGCGCAAAAACGTGTTGCCGAACTGCGGCGATTGATATATGCCGGAGAAAACCGTGCCGTTCTCGCCGAAGGTGATCGCGTTTTTGACGTATTGATTTTGTTTAAAGCCTGTCAGATAGGTCGCGGACATATCGAGTTTGATGCAGTGGAGCATAATTTTACCGTCGTTGCCGCGGCAGTCCACGTTCTGCATCGAAGTTCCCGAAGTCGTCTGATGCCATCCGAACGCGTCCTGCGTATTCGCTTCCATATAGAGATTCATCACGTTCCAGTTGGAAACGTTGGAAGAATAAATACGCGCGGCGGTCTGGTTGTTCACGAATCTTATGCGTTTCCAGCTTACGCCGTCCACCATCGGCTCGCCGTATGTGGTCGTTCCGACCGCCGGAAAACGCTTCACCTCAATGCCTTTGGTAAAGCCCTCAAATGTCAGCCCGCTGAAGTGCATATCGGACGAAGTGGCGGCGGCGGCGTTTTGCTCGCCGATAAGTGCCAGCCCGACGGCATCCGGGTCAGCGGTCATCATATGCAGATTACGGATGGTAACGCCTGACAAACGGGCAGTCGTTCCCTGATTAACGGGAAGGTCGATTCTGAAAAGCTGATTGTAACCCAACGTCGTATTGCCCGGCAGGTCGAGAATCAGTTTCGCCCCCGGAGCACCGACGATCTGTCTGCCGCTCGGAATCGTGATCGTGCGGTCGACGGTCAGAACGCCGTCGATAAGCACGGTTCCGTGATTATTGTTCGGTGAATTGAGCAATAATTGCAGATTGGTCGCACAATCGGTCGGGTTCGGACATTTTGATTGATTCAGTATTTTCGAGTATGGAATTCCTGCTTCGGTCGGCATCACACCGCTGTTAAAAGTGTAGCCGCCGATGTCCGTCACGTTCGGCTGACCCGAAACTCCTTGCGGACAAACCGTGTGTTTTTTCGGAAACTCGATAAATCCGCTTCCGCTCGTCACTTTTCCGAAGAAACTTTCGCGGTTTCTTTCGGTATGGGTGAACAACATCCACAGATCGGAATAAGGCGGATGGGTCGGGTTCGTGCCGCCGACATCCGTCCAATCCCCGTGAGCATCCCCGCAGTCCACCAGAGTCGAGTTGACCCCGGCTTCGTTAAATCTCAACCTGCCGTTGTCCAAACCCGGCGGAGCTATTTTCGGAGCCGCGAAAACGCCGTTGCCCAACAAGTAAAGCTTCATACTCGGGTCTTTAAACTCGCCCGTCGCAACGCTGTTTTCAAAGATGATCGGCTCGCTGTTCGTATCGGGTGCGATGTTTTCGACGATGATCGCATTGGGAACTCCTTCATGGTGCAGTTGTTTGAAATACAAACCGCCGTGGCGCGTGACCTGAACACAGAATGCGGGCGGTGTCGCTCTGTTCGTATTGCCGTTGCAGTTAAGCTGTAAAAACTTCAAATTCGGATTAATGCCCGTATAACCTGACGGAACACCTGCGCGAACGATCTCGACTCCGCCCTGACCTTGCAGCATTCCCGTGAAATTGAAATTCTGGATGTCCCAGTCGTAGGCATATGTCGTATTTATATAAAGCTGACGGTGATTTTCCAACGGTCTTAAGCCGCGTATTTTGACATCGCTGATCGAATATCCGGTGGCACTGATCCCATGAGTAAAGCCGGTAATGGAAACATTCTCAAGGATCACGTCATGAATATGACCGTTCGAGGCGGCAGCAAGCGCGATCGCGGTAGTTTGCTGATCCCTGATGTTTTCGGGTGAACCGTTACTTCCGCAATCTCTGCCGAGAATTCTCGAAACCAACCATAAATCCTTGAAACGCACGCCCGTAGTCGAGCGGGTAACATCAAACATTGTTTTCGCAGCTCCCGGAAGAGTATTCGGACAACCGCCTACGACCGGATTGGTAGTCCAGTAAATCCGGCAGTCTCCGGCATAAATTCCTTCTTCCGCGCTTTCTCCCTGCAAAGTTATGTTTGAAGGAATGTTGATCGTATCGCTGATATTATAGATGCTTAGGTGTGAGTTGCTCGAACCGCCGTTGCAGGGAAAATAAAGCGTTCCGCCGCCTTTGGCAGTTAAGTAGGTAATGGCATTTATGACATCGTTAGTGTGGTCATAAGTCGAACTGGGTCCGACAGGTCCGTTGGTTGCGGGAGGGATCGGAGAAGTCGGGGTTCCGGTTGGAACGGGCATTCCCATCCATATAAAATTTTTGCTTTCGACAGTCACTTTCAACTCGTCGGAATCCACCCAATCGCCGTTCGACAGAATCGCCCTGACACGATATGTATATGTGTCCTGACCCAGATTATTCTGCTCGATATACGGCTGTGAATTTGAACCGCTAAAGGACTGATACGGAACATCGTTTCTGAAAAAAACGATCTTATTGACATTGTTTGTAGTACTGAGCGTGCCTGTTACTGTAAAGTATCCGGTCGGGGCTTTTTCGACAGGGTTTGCCGTAGTACCGATATTAATCGTTAATTGGCTGTAAACATCGCTGTTAAAAATAAAAACAGCAACCAATATTGCCACCAAAAAAGGCAACGTGTCTTTACGTAAAATATACATCATTTTCTCCTTATTTTGTTTGGTTGAAATTCCGCGATCTAAACAAAATTTTATACAGCGGAAAGGTTAAGTTTTTGGGGTTGTTGTGAAGTATACAATAACAACATTAACGAACTCAATATTTTTTTTTAGAGCTCGATAAATAAAGTGCAAACGCCACAAATGCACCGTTCTTTGCTACTTGTTTTTCGTCAATTACGGGATAAAAAATGAATTATAAAAACCGAAATTTTCAGGCATTCGATGTAGGTTGAAATTTCTCAAATCGTATTTTACGGAGATTTTCTTGCTCTGACACAGATTCGGTTCGTCCGATGTCATTTTGACATTCGTTGATATTTTTTAGGTTCCAAAAATAAAAAAAACTTCATATTTTGAAAATTCTTCTTGTAATTTCTTAAGGAGTGGTGTATAAACCATAGTGGACAAATCATTTCTAGTTTTTTGAATCAGTTACATATTGGAGGTCAAATGAAGCTAACCAGAAGTTTTGTGAGCTTGTGTCTAAGTCTTTCCCTGAGTTTATTTTCTTTCCTAACTCTTCCCGTTCAATCAATCAATGCCCAAGATGCAAAAGTCGCTTTACAGCGCGGATACCGTACCGGATATTCCGACGGCTATATGGCTGGCTACCGCGATTCTATCGAAAGCAGTGTGAAAAATGTCGGGAAGCATTCCGAATACGGCAAAGCCGACCGTGCATATAATAAGGAATACGGCAGAATCGACGATTATCGTGACGGTTATCAGCAAGGATTTGAATCCGGCTACGACACCGGGTTTGAAAAGCGTTCTTTCGATGCGGCAATTCCTGTCGATCTGAAAAAACGCGGTTCGATCCAAACGCCCGTTGTTGATAAACAGCCCGAAAAAACCGTTATTTCGCCGACGATTCCTGAAAAGAACGTCGCCGAAAACGTCAATGTAAATTACAACAACACCAACAACAATCAGCCGCCTGTTATTAAAAATAAACCGGAAGAAGTTATCTATCAGCCGCAATACGGCGATTCGATCATTATTATTCCGACCGATACGGAATTGATCGTTGAATTGATTGACGATCTGAGCACCGAGCGCAACCGTGAAGGCGACAAATTTACGGCGCGCATCGTTTCGCCGACCGAGATCAGCGGCGCGGTGATCGAAGGCAGAGTCGGCAAAATCACGAAACCAGGCAGACTTAAACGCCGTTCGGAAATGCTTTTGTCGTTTGACCGCATCGTTTTAACGGACAACCGCTGGAGCAATTTCAACGCGGTTTTAACCGAAGTTTTGCCGTCGAAAGGCGATAACGTGAAACGCGTTGACGCGGAAGGAACGGTCGAAGGCAAAAGCTCGATCAAAGACGATTCGATCAAGGTCGGCGCGGCAACCGGAACGGGCTTGGTGATCGGCGCGGTCGCGGGCGGTCCGGTCGGCGCGGCAGTCGGTGCAAGCGTCGGTGCGGCTTTCGGGGTCGGCGCGGTCGTCATCGAACGCGGCAAACACATCCGTTTGAACAAACAACAGCAGTTAAAAATCAAAACTGCCTACGAAACACAGATCAGATAAAAATTACGAATTACGAATTACGAATGACAGGAAATTTTCTTTTAATTCGTAATTCGTAATTGAAATTTTCAGGTGTGAGCTTTGCCGAGCCTCGCGCCCTTTGTATATCCACGAAACCCCGAAGCATTGCCGCTTCGAGGTTTTTCGTGGATAATTTTTTTATGGTCATCGCGCTTTTAACGGATTTCGGAACGCAGGATTATTACGTCGGCGCGATGAAAGGCGTGATTCTTTCGATCGATGAAACGGCGAAAATAATCGATATTTCGCACGAGATCGAACCGCAAAATATCGAATCGGCAAGTTTTGTGCTGGAATCCTGTTATCTCAATTTCCCGAAAAAAACTATCTTTGTCGCGGTCGTCGATCCCGGTGTCGGTTCGGAGCGAAAAGCGATTCTGGTCGAAACCGAAGATTATTATTTTATTGCGCCCGATAATGGTCTGTTGAGTTTTGTTTTTGAAAATACCGAAAAATTTCACGTTTTTGAACTCACGAACACGGAATATTTCGCAGTAAATGTGAGCAATACATTTCACGGACGCGACATTTTCGCGCCCGTTGCGGCGCATCTTTCAGCGGGTGCTCATCCTTCATCGTGCGGCACGGAAATTACGGAAACGGTTAAGTTTAGAGATATTTCAGCCGATAGGGAAAACGCCGATTCGTTTGAAGCAAAGATCGTTCACATCGACCGTTTCGGAAATCTGGTCACGAATTTGCAAAAGGCAGATTTGCCCGATCAGTTCAAGGTCGAAATCGGCGGTAAGGTAATCGGTAAAATTTGCAGATTTTATGCGGAAGCAAAGGAATCTGAATTGGTAATGATTTTCGGCAGTTCGGGACGCTTGGAGATTTCCGCCGTCAACAGTTCAGCCGCCGGAATTTTGCAAATAAACAAAAAAACTAAATTATTGGTTAAGCCAATTTAATATTTGAAGAAAACGGCTTAACTTGTCACTTTTAAGCCGTTTTGTTAAATTCAATTTAACGATACTTTTTAATAAACTTAAGGAAAATGACAATGACTACAGCAAAAGAATCAACCGCCGCGACCGCCGGACTGCGGGGCGTGGTTGCCGCGCAAAGCTCAATCGGCGATGTCAACGGCGAAGAAGGCATCTTAATTTATCAGGGTTACGATATTCACGACCTCGCCGAACATTCGACGTTTGAAGAAGTAATTTATCTGCTTTGGAACGGACGTTTGCCGAAACAGGAAGAATTAGACGAACTCAATTCACAGATTCGCGCCAATTACGCAATCCCGTCGGAAATCGTCGATCTGATGAAAACATTTCCGAAAGATGCCGAGCCGATGGACGTTCTGCGCACCACGATTTCCGCGCTCGGCTTTTACGACAAGGAAACCGCACACAAAACCGACCGCGAAAATGCGGTCAAAGCCGCGATCAAACTGACCGCCCAATTTCCGACGGTCGTCACGGCTTGGGAAAGAATCCGTGAGGGCAAAGAAGTCGTTGCACCTTTAGCGGATCAAAACATTGCCACAAATTTCCTTTATATGCTCCGTGGCGAAATGCCCGAAGCCGATGAAGTCAAGATTTTCGACATCTGTTTGATTCTCCACGCCGACCACGAGCTGAACGCTTCGACCTTTACGACACGCGTCATCGCCGGAACCTTGGCGGACGTTTACGGTTCGGTGACGGGCGGCATCTGCGCTTTGGCAGGACCGCTTCACGGCGGCGCGAACACGAACGTGATGAAGATGCTCCTGGAAATCGGCAGTCTGGAAAATGTCGATTCGTGGCTCGACAAGGCTTTGGAAGAAAAACGAAAAATTATGGGCATCGGTCACGCGGTTTACAAAACCGAAGACCCGCGCGCGACGTGGCTTCGCAAGTTTTCAAAACAGGTCGGCGAAAAAGCGGGTGAAATGAAATGGTTTGAAATGTCGCAAAGAATAGAAAAAGCGATGCACGAAAAGAAAGGAATGTTTCCGAACGTCGATTTTTATTCGGCTTCAACCTATTATCTGATGGGAATTCCGCTCGATCAATACACGCCGATCTTCGCTGTTTCGCGCATTTCGGGTTGGACGGGACATATTCTCGAACAATATTCAAACAACAAACTTATCCGTCCGCGCGCCGAATACATCGGCGAACGCGGTCTAAAATACGCACCGATCAGCGAAAGATAATCGGGAAGTAAAAAGTAAAAAGTAAAAAGGCAAAATGAGAAAATTCATTTTGCCTTTTTTATGTGGAAATCTGCCCTGCATTGAAACAAAAAAACCTTATCTGGTGTAAAATAGACGAAGCATCTGCACATTCTTTCAACAAAGAGGAAATTATAAAAATGAAATTGCTGTTTGGCATTTTAATGTCGCTGATTATTATAGTTATAGGCAATGCCGTAATTATTGCCCAGAATAGTATGAAACCGCCTGTTGCAAAAAAAGTCCCGAAAGTCTTGAAAATACACGGCTACGAAATAGTTGATAATTATGCGTGGCTGCGTGACCGTAATAAAGAAAAAAATCCCGAAGTGGTGCGCTATCTGAATGATGAAAACGCTTATACCGAATCGTTTATGAAGCCGCATCAGCCGCTTGTTGACACGCTTTATCAGGAAATGCTCGGACGCATTAAACAGGACGACACGAGTGTTCCTTACAAATTGGGTAAATATTGGTATTTCACGAAAACCGAAGCCGGCAAGCAATATCCCGTATTTTTGAGAAGTAAAAATAAAAACGGAAGCAATGCGCAGGTTCTGCTCGATCAGAATGAGATGGCAAAAGGTTTTGAATATTTTGCGATCGGTGATTTCGACGTTTCGGAAGACGGCAACATTCTCGCATTTTCGACCGACACCACGGGTTATCGTCAATATACTTTGCAATTCAAGGATTTACGCACCGGCAAGTTGATGCCCGAGAGGATCGAACGCGTCACTTCGACCGCCTGGGCAAACGATAATAAACATATTTTCGTTGTGACCGAAGATGCCGAGGACAAACGTGCCGATAAATTCTGGCGGCACGAAGTCGGAATGGATAAAAACGAACTGCTTTACGATGAAAAAGACGTTCTGTTCAATATCGAAGTCGGAAAATCACGCGATCATAAAATGATTATGCTCGGTTCGGTCGCCAAGACAATGCGCGAATATCGTTATCTGGCGGCAGATGATCCGGCAGGCGAATGGAAAGTTATTACTCCGCGCCGCGAAGGACACGAGTATTCGGTCGATTTCAACGACGGAAATTTCTATATCACGACCAACGATAAAGCCGTAAATTTCCGTGTGATGCGCGCACCTGCGAACGATCCTTCGGAAAAAAACTGGACGGAATTCATTCCGCACAACCCCGATGTAAAGATCGAGGATTTGGACTTCTTCAAAAATCACGCGGTCGTTTCCGAACTCGAAAACGGTCTGGAATATTTGAAGGTGATGAATCTGAAAAAGAATAAAGCGGTCAGAATCGCTACGCCCGAAAGCGTTTACACGATGGGAATGGCAACTAATCCCGAATACGATACGAACGTCATTCGTTACAGCTATTCTTCGATGATTACGCCGAATTCGACTTACGAATATAATTTCAAAACCGAAAAAAGCGAGCTTATCAAACAGCAGGAAATCCCGAGCGGATACGACAAAACGCAGTATGAAACGACGCGCGTTTGGGCAACGGCGCGTGACGGTGTAAAGGTTCCGGTTTCGCTCGTGATGAAAAAAGGCACGAAGCTTGACGGGAAATCTCCGATGCTTTTATACGCTTACGGGTCTTACGGTTTTTCGATGACTCCGAATTTCTCGACGGCGCGTCTGAGTCTGGTCGATCGCGGAATGATCTATGCCATTGCGCATATTCGCGGCGGTTCCGAACTCGGCGAAAAATGGCGGCAGGACGGCAGAATGTTCAAGAAACTCAACACGTTTTATGACTTCATTGATTCTGCAAAATGGCTGATCGACAATAAATATACCGCGTCCGACCGTTTGGTGATCCAGGGCGGAAGCGCGGGCGGACTTTTGATGGGCGGCGTGGTCAATATGTCGCCGGAAACGTTTAAAGCGGCAATCGTGCAAGTTCCGTTCGTTGACGTGATGAATACGATGCTCGATGAAACCTTGCCGTTAACGACCGAAGAGTGGATCGAATGGGGCAATCCGAACGAAAAGCAGGCGTGGGATTATATGATCCGATATTCACCTTATGATAACGTCAAAGCGCAGAATTACCCGAATATGTTGATCGAAGTTTCGTTAAACGATTCGCAGGTTCCGTATTGGGAAGGCGCGAAATTTGCCGCGAAGGTTCGTGAAATGAAAACCGACAACAATATCGTGCTTTTGAAAACGAACATGGGTGCGGGACACGGCGGTTCTTCGGGCAGATTCGACCGTTTGAAGGAAATCGCCTTTGATTACGCATACGCTTTAACCCAGGTCGGAGTCACGAAATAATCGTTTTTCGAGCCAAAAAATGAAGGAGAAATGAAGCATTTTCATTTCTCCTTTTTTTATTGTCAGAAGAATCCAATCGGTCAATCTGCGAAAACGTGCGGTCAATCTGAACGAAGAACGGTTATTAAAAAAATATATATAAGGTGCGAAAAAACTTAAGTAACGGAAAAGCACGATTTAGCCGAGAGGCACATATTTTGCCGGGAAAACGAACGAAATATTTTCGATTCACAGAAAGTAGGAGCAAGGTATGGCAAAAAAATCGTTCGCAAAAATTTCCTCGGCAATATTGGTTTATGCTTTATTGCTGACGAGTTTTGCTTTTGGGCAGGATTACAAGGAAAATTCGGCAAATAAAATTATAAAAACAGAAGCGGCAACACCACAGCCTGTTTCAGTTTATATCGAAGACCTCTCGCAGAAAGCCGAACAGGGAATTATCGGGTTCACGGAAGGTTTGGAAAAAGAAACAAAACTGCTTGCTTCAAAGCTGGCGGTGCAAGATAAAAAAGGCGTTATCATCACGGACAGATACGGGAGTAAAAGAAACGCCGCCGTTGAAAATCTCGCAGTTGCTTCGGCTTCGGCAGACAATGTAAACGGATTAAGCAATAAAAGATTTCTGACGGTCAACTGGCTTCAGATCGTGACCGATTCAAAAACTCCCGAAGAATTAAATTCGCGTTTGGATGAAGTTTTCAAGGCAATCGAATCATACAAAGGAAATGCCTTTCTTTATATCGAAGATTTTAATGCTTTAAGCAGAAACAATGCGGTCTTTGGAGAAAAGGTCGCCGGAAAACTTCGCAGTTCTTTGACGAAAGGCGATTTGAAAGTCATCACAACGGGAAATTCCGATGAATTTAAACTACAGGTTTCGGAAGACGCTGTGCTGGCGAAAAATCTTAGAAAGATCGATCTCAACGAAGAAACAAATTCGGAAGATGAATTTGTCGGAGATAAATTGTCGCCCGATCTGCGTGAGATTCTGAAAAATTCAGATGCGAACGCGTCGGTAAAAGTCATTTTGCAAACGGATGACGTGCAAAATCCCGAATTGCTTCGCGTTTTGAAGGACAATAAAGTTTCGATCTCTTCGGTTGCCGAAAATTTCGGGATGATGGTCGTCGAACTGCCGGTTCGTGCGGCTGAACAGATCGCTTCATTGCAAAGCGCGAAACATCTTTCGCTCGACCGCCAACTCAGTATGCTCGGTCACATCGAAGCGGCAACCGGAATTTACGAGATGAGAATGACTTCGGGAAATCTCGGAGTGACCGGAACGGGAATCGGAATCGCCGTCGTCGATTCGGGCGTTTACGAAGACCACCGTTCATTCGTCGATTCGTCGGGCAACGACCGCGTGGTGGCAAGAGTCGATTTCGGCACCGGAGCGAATCCGAAATATGACAAATTCGGTCACGGAACACACGTTGCAAGTCTTGCCGCCGGCGGAAGCGGCAGATTGCTCGATCTCGGCGATCTGTTATACATCTCGAACTATCGCGGCATTGCACCGAATTCAAAGATCATCAATCTCAAAGTGTTGAATGATAACGGTGTCGGAACCTCGGAAAGTTTGATCAACTCGCTTAACTGGATTTATGAAAACCGGACGCAAAACAACATCCGCGTTGTTAATCTGAGCCTCGGCGCACCTGCCATCGAAACTTGGCGGAACGACCCGTTGTGCCGCGCAGTTCGCAGATTAACGGCGGTCGGCATAGTGGTCGTGGCGGCGGCGGGAAACAACGGCAAAAACGCGCAGGGACAAAAGCTTTACGGCGCAATCCATTCGCCGGGCAACGATCCTTCGGTTATCACGGTCGGCGCGTCGAATTCTTTCGGAACAAACGAAAGAAGCGACGACGGAATCGCAACGTTCAGTTCACGCGGTCCGACGCGTTCTTATTGGCGCGATGAAGCAAACGTAAGACATTACGACAATCTCATCAAGCCCGATCTGGTTGCTCCGGGAAATCATATCATCGGCGCACAGTCGAGAAATAACAAGCTCGTTGCGATGAACAGCAGTTTGAATGTAAACAATTCGGCGGATGATTCGCGAAAGGTGATGTATCTTTCGGGAACTTCGATGGCAACGCCGATCGTGTCGGGTTCAGCCGCTCTGCTGTTGCAGGCAAATCCGAAATTAACGCCGAATATGGTGAAAATGATTCTGCAATACACGGCACAGCCGCTTGCCGGATTCAATAGCCTGGAACAAGGTGCTGGCGAACTCAATATCGAAGGTGCCGTGCGTCTGGCGAGATTTATCCGTCAGGATTTGCCGACACCGACGGCTCAGGGCGAACCGCTCGGCACGAGTGCCAATCTGCCGCGTCACGCTTCCAGGATTTCCGGCACTTATTTCCAATGGGCGGGCGGAATATTTCCCAACTACGGAAGCCTGACGGGGACGGAGTTGATTACCGAATACCAGAGGGTTTACGATAACGGTCTTCTCGTTAGCGACGGCTTGCTGGTCAGCGACGGCTTGCTCGTCAGCGACGGTTTGCTGGTCAGTGACGGTTTGCTGGTCAGCGACGGGACGGTTTTGGAAGACGGAAGCGAACCGAGTGGAAATCAAAGACTGACGTTCGGAACGTCGTTTCTGTCTTCGACGGCATTGTTTACCGAAAACGGCGGATTGTTTGACAACACGCCGATAGCCGATGGATTGTTGGTAAGTGACGGATTACTGGTCAGCGATGGTTTGCTGGTCAGCGACGGCACGAATTCGCAGAGTAGTCGTCAGGCTTGGCTTGGCGACAACACGCAAAGAATGCGGTAATCGAACCGATTCTCTTAAAATTAAATAATTATAAAACAAGGCGGGTTTTTATATCTGCCTTGTTTTACATTGTTTAGGACATTTTTAAATTTAATTTGAACTTTTTTGTTGGCAAACAGGAAAGGTTGTGCATATAATACTAAAGGCTGATAAAAATTACTCAGCATAGCATAACCCCGACTTTCAAAATACAAGAAAAATCACAAGTTCCCGTTTAACCGAATTAAATAGGGTGAAAAATAAAGACAGCAAAATCAATTTGTATTCATACATAATGATTCCGATGGGCGTTTTTGTCCTTGTATGGACAGGATACAATTTCCCGTTGGATAAAATTAATACCGGAATGATCGCCTTGTCGGTCGTCACGGTGTTTTTTAGTTCCTTTCTGCGCATCCAACTGCCGCGCACCAAGATACACCTGACCATTTCGGATGCTTTGGTGTTTCTTTCGATGCTGATCTACGGCAGTGAAACGGCAATCGTGCTGGCGGCTTTAGAATCGCTTTTTACTTCATTAAATTTCAGAAACAAGGGAATTACGATCAAGCCGAAAACTATCTGTTTGAATATCGCGATTGCCGCCGTCACCACGTTTGCAACCGCCATTGCGCTGAAATTACTGTTTGCCGTTCCGGTCGAAACGGTCGAATCGCTGGGAAATTCGCAGTTTGCGCTGACGCTGACGGCGATGGCACTTTGCCAGTTTCTGGTCAATTCGATCTGTGTTTCGATCTTTATTTCGATCAAAAGCGAAAAATCTCTCTGGGAAGTTTGGAATGAATATTGTTTGAACGCGCTGGTCATCTACGCCGCCGGAGCCGGATTTGCCGGGGTCAGCGTCAAAGCCCTGCACCAGATCGATATGGTTCTGTTTGCGGTCGTGATCGGTTTTGCCTCGCTTTTGTTTATGACCTACCGCCGTTACGTGGATGATGTCAAACAAACCGCCGCCAAAGCCGAGCAAGCCGAACGCGAACGCGCCGAGCAAGCCGAAAAACACGTCGAAGAACTTCAGCATCACATTGCCGAACAGGAAAAAACGAGCGAAGCCCTGCGCGAGAGCCGCGAACGCTTCCGTCACGCCGCTTATCACGACACGCTCACCGATCTGCCGAACCGCAACAAATTTATCGAAACCCTGCAATTCCAGATCGAGAAAGCCAAACACAACCCGCAATACCGTTTTGCCGTGCTTTTTCTCGACCTCAACCGCTTCAAAACCATCAACGAAAGCCTCGGGCATTCGGTCGGCGATCAGCTTATTCTGCACGTCGCGCACCGCCTGATGAATCTGGTCGGCAAAAAGGATTTGGTCGCGCGTTTCAGCGGCGACGAATTTGCGATAATCCTGACGAAGATCAGCGGAGCCGAAGACGCGGCGCAATTTGCCGAACTTATCAAACAAAAAATTTCATCGCCTTTTACGATCGAAGGCAGACAGATTTTCACGAGCGTTTCGATCGGTATCGCCTTCGGTAACGCGCTTTACAAGCAAGCCGAGGACGTTTTGCGCGACGCGGATATTGCGATGTATCACGCAAAGGAAAGCAAGCATACATACGAGATTTTCAACCCGACGATGCACGCCCGCGCCGTCACGCTTTTACAGCTTGAAACCGATCTGCGCCACGCCATCGAACGCAACGAGTTAATCGTTTACTATCAGCCGATCATCGATCTCAAAAATATGCAGTTGCGCGGATTTGAAGCCCTGATGCGTTGGAGTCATCCGCAACGCGGCATCGTTCCGCCGAACGAATTTATCCCTGTCAGCGAAGAAACGGGTTTGATTATTCCGATGACGCTCTGGATTTTGCGCGAATCCTGCGAACAGCTTGTGAAATGGCAGCAGAGAAATCCGCTCAACGGGCTTTTGATGATAAGCGTCAACCTTTCGGGCAAACATTTTGCGCGTCCCGATCTGGTTCAGCAGGTCAAACAGATTCTCGATGAAACGAAGATAAACCCGAAATGCGTCAAGCTCGAATTGACCGAAAGCGCGGTGATGGACAATGCCGAAACCGCGATCGAAATGCTCAAACAGCTTCGCGCGCTCGGCGTTCAGCTCTCGATCGACGACTTCGGAACGGGTTATTCATCACTCAGTTATCTGCATCGTTTCCCGATCGATATGCTCAAGGTTGACCGTTCGTTCGTGAGCACGATGGAAGAAGGCACGGAAAACGGCGAGATCGTCCGCACGATCATTTCGCTCGCTAAAACCCTGAAATTAAACGTCGTCGCCGAAGGCATCGAAAGCATTCATCAGCTTCATCAATTAAGAGTTCTCGGTTGCGAATACGGTCAGGGCTTCCTTTTCTCGCGCCCGATTCCGAGCCACGAGATCGACAAAATTCTCGACGACCGCAACCGCTGGCAGAGAATTTTGCCCGAAAGCAATCTGAATTTTATGAATCAGGGCGATGAGATTTCCTTGCTCCATCTCTCGCAATAAAACGAAAGTTTAAGAAATAACTTGCCCGCGCTATCATGAAACGCCGTCACGCTATTGTTCCGTGATGGCGTTTTGTTCTGGAACGCCATCACGGAACGACAAAACGCCATCACAGAATACCAGAACGCCATCACGGAACGATAAAACGCCATCACGGAACGATAAAACGCCATCACGGAGTAATAAAACGCCATCACGGAATAACAGAACGCCATCACAATGTTGTAAAACGCCATCACGCCATCGCATTACGCCATCGCTTTATTCCGTTTCGGGTTTGCTTTTTTACTCTAAATACTTGGAAAAACGAAAAAAGACCGCCGTATTTTGAAACGGCGGTCTTTTTTTAGGGATTCAATTAAAGATTAATCTGCAAAAACTTTCGGCTTTGCACCGAGCGGAAATTCTTTTTCATAGACATTTCCGAGATTGAGAAGCGTCGCTTCCGACCAGAAATTGCCGACAAGCTGTAAACCGATGGGCAAGCCTTCGCCCGAAAGCCCGCAGGGAACCGAAATGCCCGGGACTCCGACCAGATTCGCCGAAACCGTGTAAATATCGCTCAGATACATCGCCAGCGGATCGTCCGATTTCTCGCCGATCTTGAAGGCGACCGAGGGCGAAGTCGGCGTGAGAATCGCATCGCATTGCTCGAAAGCCGTCTGATAATCGCGTTTGACGAGTGCGCGAACCTTTTGCGCTTTGGAATAATAAGCGTCGTAATATCCGCTCGACAAGACGTAAGTTCCGAGCATAATGCGCCGTTTGACTTCCGCGCCGAAGCCTTCTTCGCGCGTCTTGCGATACATCTCGCGCAGTTCGTGCGAACCTTCGGCGCGAAACCCGTAACGAACGCCGTCGAACCGCGCCAGATTTGACGAAGCCTCAGCCGTCGCAATGATGTAATAAACCGCAATGCCATATTTCGCGTGCGGAAGCTCGACATCGACGATCTCCGCGCCGAGTTTACGATAATTTTCGATCGAATTTTCGACCGCCTCGCGCACGTCCGTTTCCAGACCTTCGCCGAACAACGCACGCGGAACGCCGATGCGTTTGCCCTTGATGTCGTCCGAGATCGTTGCGAGATAATCCGGCACGGCAACGTCCGCCGAGGTCGAATCGTTCCTATCGCGTCCGGCGATCACGCCCAAAACTTTCGCAACGTCTTCGGAAGTCTGCCCGAAAATCCCGATGTTATCGAGCGAAGAAGCAAACGCGACCAGCCCGAAACGCGAAATCCTGCCGTAAGTCGGTTTCAAACCCGTGATGCCGCACAAGGATGCCGGCTGACGCACCGAACCGCCCGTTTCCGAGCCGAGGCTGGCGCGAACCACGCCCGAAGCGACCGCGACCGCGCTTCCGCCCGAACTCCCGCCCGGCACGCGTTCCAAATCCCAGGGATTTTTCACGTTTCCGAAAGCCGACGATTCATTCGACGAACCCATCGCAAATTCGTCCATATTCGCCTTGCCGACGATGATCGCGCCCGCGTCCTTCAAACGCCGAACGGCGGTCGCGTCGTAATGCGCTTTGTAATTATGCAGAATATGCGAACCGCAGGTCGTCTGCATATCTTTCGTGCAGATATTGTCCTTGATCGCAATCGCAAAGCCTTTCAGCGATGCGTCGTCAGAAAGATTTTCGACTTCCGAAGCGCGGTTCAAAGCGTATTCGCGCTCGATCGAAAGAAAAGAATTGAGTTCGCCGTTCAACTTCTCGGCGTTGTTGATAGTTTTTTCGATGTTTTCTCGAATTGACATAAAATGATTAAAATTCTGAATTGCGTTCAGAGTTCCTTCTTTGGAAGGCGATTCGCCTGGGTAAAGCCGCCTGAAGGCAGGACTCTGAACCTTACTAAAAAATATTATTTTCCGATCTTGTTCACAACCCAGTTTCCGTTTTCCCTGACGGTTTCGACGTTGATCTTCCGCTCTTCGCTGCGGTCGGCATCGCGCCACAAAAGCACCATCTCGAACTCGGCTTTATCGGCTGAAACGGTTTTGCAACCGCCGATGCGGAAGGCTTTCGGATAATTGTCGGTCTGCGTGAAATAATCGACCGCCGTTTCGTTTGAAGCGGATAATTCGGCAAACAACTGCTTGCTCAGAAAACGCTCGTGACGTTTCAGATTTTCCGCCGAAGGCTTCATATCGTTGTCGAAATGATATGAATACAGACTTTTCACGCCCGGCTTTGCTTCCGTGCATTCGGGCGTTTCAAGGCTCGGAACGCTCACGCCGCAAGCCGTGAAAAGCAGGGGAAAAGCAAAAAGTAAAATGTGAAAATAATTCACTTTGAAAATCATAAAACCTTCGGAACCTGAAAATGTCCGCCAACGCCTGACGGAGCTTCTTTCAAAGCATTTTTCTGTCCGAGCGATTCGTGCGGAACGTCTGCGCGGCGCGTGTCGGTCGCCGCGCCTTCCGCCGTCAAACCGCCGAGCATCGGTTCGATGTTCTCAGTGTCGAGTTCGTTCAACTGCTCGACATAGGCGACGATGTTCGTCATCTGCGGCGTGTAGAGCGCGACTTCTTCATCAGTGATTTCCAAATGTGCTAATTTTGCTACTTTTCTAACGTCCATAAAATTTTAGAGTTTATCGGCAAAGACCGTAAAAATTAACTTTTTTCGAGTTTCTTTTTTTCGTTAATCTGTTTTTTTCTCGCCAGACAACTTCCGGCGGCAAGCAGAAATTGATAACGCAAATGGTCGTCCTTGATCGCATCCGCCGAATGCCGCATTTTTGCCGTGACCTGATTCAATGCCGCTTCTTCGGAGATTTCTCCGTCGAATCTTTTCTTAAACTCGGCGCGTTCCTTTTTGACGGTCGCTTCATCGACCCGGAAATCGATATATGTCACGAACGCCGCGCCGAGTTTGGAATTCAATTTGAATATCATCTGCCCCGAAAGGTGTTGCAGATGCTTTTTCCACGTTTCGCTCGAAACGGCGATTATCAAACGCTTTTGCTCCAAACGAAACGGCACGGCGTGATCGCGCAGCATATCGCCCGCAATTTTCCGCCACGCGGCAAACACGACGGCTTCGCGGACGGTTTCGTTATCGTCTAATTCTCTGAGCAGCGCGGGCAATGCGCGAAAAAGTTCATCCATTTATCATTTGCGATTTATCATTTATCATTAAACAGCAATTAAATTTTAACCTTAGCCGTTTATTGTTCTAATGATGAATAATAAATGATAAATGATAAATGATAAATATTCCAAAATTGATTCTTGCTTCGGGCAGTCCGCGCCGCTCGGAGATTTTAACTTCCGTCGGGTGGGAGTTTACGAAAGATGTCGCCGACATCGACGAAACCGAACGCGAAAACGAATCGCCCGAAGATTATGTGCGGCGTTTGGCGCGTGAAAAAGCCGAAGCCGTCGCCAAACGCTACGAAAATGAACTCGTGCTCGGTGCAGATACGACCGTGGTGATAAAGAATCAGATCGTTGGTAAACCTGTCGATTTGGAAGATGCACGGCGAATGATAAAAATGCTTTCGGGCAATTGGCACGAAGTTTTGACGGGCATCGCCGTTGTCAGATCGCAAAACCTCGAATCGTCCGTCGGGATTCAACGCACCCGCGTGAAATTTGCGGAAATGTCGGATGAAGAGATCGAGTTTCTGGTGCGATACGGCGAACCTCTGGATAAAGCGGGCGCGTATGCAGTGCAGGCGCAAGCCGCGCTTTTCATCGAAAAGATCGAAGGCGATTACTGGAACGTCGTCGGTTTGCCGATCAGTCTGGTTTATGAAATGGTCAGAAAATTATAATCGCTACCATTCGATAAATTTAAACAAAAAAATACGAGCCTTTTCCCCTCAAGGCTCGTGAAAAGAGTGTGATGAACATTCTTATTATAAAAGTTTATCGATCTTTTGTGAAAGCAAGACCGAAATATCTGTTTTCGGGTCGATCCCGGTAAACGGTCCGTCCGCCAAAGTTCCTTCCTTGTCGAGAATGATAAAGGCGGGAAGCTGGTCTAATTTGTAGCGTTTGATCGACTCGACACCGTCCGAATCGCGCAAAACGGTAATAGTAATTTTGTTTGAATCGGCAAACTTCTGAATCTGATCGTTCGACGCGTAATTCTTCGATTTTGCCGAAGCGGAATCGGTCGCGATAAAGTAAATGGCGACATCTTTCCCGTTATATTTGCGCGAAAGTTTGTTGATCGCGGTCGCCTGATCTTTAGAGAGCGGCAGCCAGCTTGCGCCGATCGCCAGTACGACGACTTTTCCTTTCTGCGATTCAAGATCAATCTTTTCACCGCCCAACGAAGTAAACGACACGCTCTGCGCCGAAACGCTGAAAGCCGCTGCAATTACCAGACTCAAAGCCGCGAAAATGATTTTGATGTTTTTCATATTTTTGTTAAAAGCCAATTTCCGATTGGCACTTACTATGATGCAAGTTTGATACCAATTTACTGCTTTTTGTTGAGGATGATATTGTCGATCAAACGTATTTTCCCGAAATTGACCGCAACTGCCACCAAAACCTCGGTATCATCAATTTTCTCGACGTTTTCGAGCGTTTCGTTATCGACGACGGCAACGTAATCGAGCATTGCAAGCGGTTCGCTTTCAACCATTTGACGCACGATTTCAGCCAGTTTTGAAGCATTTCGTTCACCGTTGCGAAAAGCGATTTTCGTTTCGCGCAAAGCCTTGTAAATGATCGACGCTTTGGCGCGTTCTTCTTCACTCAAACGGGCGTTGCGTGACGACATCGCCAAACCCGATTCCTCGCGGACGATCGGGTGCACGACGATTTCCGTGTCGAATCCCAAATCTTTCGTGAGCCGTTTGATGACGGCAACCTGCTGTGCATCCTTCTGTCCGAAAAAGGCAAAATCTGGACGAATCGTGTTGAAAAGAATCGTCACGACCGTCGCCACGCCGCGAAAATGCCCCGGACGCGACGCGCCTTCAAGCGTTTCGGTCAGATTTTCGACATAAACAAAGGTCGAAAAATTTTCGCCGTAAATCTCGCGTTCGTCAGGCGCAAAAACGTAATCGACCTGAAATTCGGCTAAAAGCGCGGCATCGCCCGCCAGATCGCGCGGATATTTATCGAGGTCGGTTTTATCGTTGAACTGCGTTGGATTAACAAAGATTGAAACGATCACAACGTCGCACATTTGACGCGCTTCCTTGACGAGCGAAAGATGACCTTCGTGAAGCGCGCCCATCGTCGGCACAAACCCGATGGTTTTATTTTCGCGCCGCAATTTGCGGGTCAAAGACGCGATTCTTTGTTTTCGATTAATGATTTCCATAGAAAATTTAACCGCGAATCTTGTCCAATTCGGCTTTTGTTTCTTCGGTCAGTCCGTAAGACTCTTTTTCATTCGGATATGCACCGTTTTTAACATCGCTTGCCCAATTTTGGATCGCTTCGGTCATTACTTTCGTCACGTCGGCATATTTTCGCACGAAACGAGGTTGGCGACCGAAGGTCATCCCGACCAGATCGTGCAGAACCAAAACCTGTATGTCGCATTCCGCGCCGGCTCCGATTCCGATGGTCGAAATTTCGATCTCTTTCGTAATTATCTCGGCAACTTCGCGCGGAACGAGCTCCAGAACGATGGCGAACGCGCCCGCTTCTTCAAGCATTTTTGCGTCTTCGACCAGTCTTTTCGCTTGTTCGGCGGTTCTGCCCTGCACACGATAACCGCCCATTTTATAAACCGATTGCGGAGTCAGACCGATGTGCGCGACGACGGGAATTTCTTCATCGACCAATCTTTTAACGAGATCGACGCGATTTCTGCCGCCTTCGAGCTTGATCGCTTCGGCACCGCCGTGTTTCATTAACTTCAACGCGTTGCGGACGGTTTCATCGGCATTGACGTGATAAGTGCCGTAAGGCAAATCGGCAACGACCATCGCGCGTTCAGTGGCGCGTTTGACGGCGATACAGGCGGAGCAGATTTCTTCCAACGTGACGGGAATCGTGTTTCCGTAACCGTGAATGACGTTTCCGATGCTGTCGCCGACGAGGATGATGTCAACCCCGGCTTCATCGACGATGCGCGCCGTCGGGTAATCGTAGGCGGTCAAACAGACGAGTTTTTCGCCTTTTTCCTTTGCCGCACGGATGGCGGGTAAATAAACTTTTTCCGGCTTGTCCGGCTGTAAATATGCCATAGTTTTTTAACTGATAGTTGAAAGTTGATAGTTGATAACTATTCGGATTAATAATTTTTTAATTATACGTTTGTTATCGAAACAAATTATCCACTATCAACTATCAACTATCAACTATCTGTTAATTTGTTTCCTGCACCAAACTGTTCAGAAACACTTTTGCGTCGAGCGGTTCGCCTTCGGTGTGCGGGTTCGGACTCCAGCGGTGAACGGCAGAGTTATCGGCGACATTTTTCAAAAGTTCCTGAATTTCCTTTTGCAAAACAGGATGCACGGCGTGCGGCGCGATCTCGCTCAAGGGCGTTAAGACGAATCTTCGTAGATGGAGTTTCGGATGCGGAAGCGTCAGAAATTCGGTTTCGCATTGATAATTTCCGAAAAGCAAAAGGTCGAGATCGACCGTCCGCGGTTTGGAAAGCGATTTATGTTTGCGTCCGAGCAGATATTCGATCCTCAGCATCCGCGCCATCATCTGCGACGGCGTGATGTTGCTCAGGTGAATTTCGGCAACCATATTCAGAAAATTGCCGTGACCTTCCACCCCGACGGGTTCGGTTTCGTAAATCCGCGAAAGTTTATGCACGACGAAGCTCGCCTCCATCAATCCGCGAACGGCAAGCAAAAGATTGCCCGCACGGTCGCCGAGATTGGAACCGAGCCCGACATAAGCGATTGTGATTTCATTGTCCACAATATTTTTTGTCAGAAATTAAGCCGGAATTAATAGAAAACCAGAATATCTTACAGGTATTCAACCGAAAATGGAAAAGAAAACGAAAAGTGACGCGTCATTTTAACGATAATTTCCAAAAAAGGTGTGAATAATTGCCGATTTTTCTACTCTTTTACTTTTTCGGCGCAGAATGTTTCAATAGAAACTGACACTAATTATCCCGTAAACATTTTTGCTATTAAATGTTTCGGGCGGAACCGAGCGCGACCGCCTTAACAAAAATTATGCGCTTTACAAGCAATGCCGCGTAGAAAATTTCGTCACAACCAAAAGTTTGAAGCCTCTAACGAACTTTCATTTCAGGAATATTTATTAAACCAAAACGCTCCGCAAACCACGCGCACCGAGCTTTTACGGCTGATTCGCGGCGGTGAGGATACTTTTCTGGAACTCAAGGTCAAACTTTCCAATTCCGAAAAGATCGCGCAGGGAATCGTCGCGCTTGCAAATACGGCGGGCGGAACCATCGTTTTCGGTGTGTCCGATCAACTGCGCATCGAAGGCGTTGCCAATCCCGAAGAAGTTCAGGCAGAACTGGTCAGAATCTGCCGCGAAGACATCGTCCCGCCCGTCGTCCCGATCATCGACTGCATCGCGTTCGACAGCGGAAGGCGGCTCGTGACGCTCGATGTCGAAGGCAAAAAACGTCCTTATCGAACCCGCGAAGGCAGGTTTTATCTGCGCATCGGCGAAGAAAAAAGGGAAGTCACGCGCGAAGAAATCTCCGATTGGCTCGACGAAATCCGTCCGCTCGGCTTTGAAAATATTCCGCTCATGACGGCGACCGAAAACGATTTCGACGACGCGCTTTTGTGGAGTTTTGCCGATGCCTTCAAGGACGACTTTCTCGGCAGAAATTTGTATCAAACGGCGGATTTTCTGAAAAAGGATTTGCTTCTGGCGATCGGCACGGGCGATGATTTTTTCCCGACTGTTGCGGCGGTTTTGCTATTCGGCAAAGACGAACGGGTTGCGAAATTAATTCCGCGTGCAAAGATTTCGGTTGCGCGCTATTCGGGCACGAACGGCAACGCACAGCTTGTCGAACAACAGGAACTTAACGGAAATCTGCACACGCTTTACGAAGCAATTATGCAGTTTATAAACCGCTATTGCGATCTGCACAAGTTCAAGCCGAAAGCGCGCAAGCAAAATGGAGAAAATCCCGTTCAAGCGCGTGGAAATTATCATTTATATTCCGTCACGGAAGCCGTTTCAAATATTTTGATGCACCGCGATCTAGCCCTGCGCGAAATCCAGACGCGGATTTCGATCTACGATAACTCCATCGAATTCGTCAATCCGCGCCGCACGAACGGATTCGTTCCGCCCGCTTCGCGCGCGATTCGTTACGGCATCACCCAACGGATAAATCCGCAGATTGCTTCGATCTTCAGCCGCCGCGAATACGGCACCAACGTCCCGCGCGGAGGATTGCCGATGGTAATGCGCGTTTCAAAAGATTTTTCAAACAAAAACTCGGAAATCTACACCGCCGGAGATGAGTTCAAATTAAAGATTTACGGGTTATAAATTTCAGATTCCGGATTTGAGATCAATCTAAAATCCAAAATCAATCTTCACTGTCAAGGCGTTCTTTGACTTCTTCGGCGAGTGCGTTTTCGTGCTTGATGCCGACGCGCAAACGCCTGTAAATGCTCATCCATTGATTTGCCAGCCACGGCAGTAAAAAGAAAGCTAAAACATAGCCGCGCCAATCGGTAAGCAGTAGACGAAAACCTGTAAATACCAAAATAATTAAAGTTACCCAATGGCTGAAACAATATTCGCAGGTGAAAACATAAAAGAATTTGCGCTGTAAAATACTGCCGCAGGTCTTGCTTTTATCCGAACAAACCTCGCGCCATTCACGAAAAATCTCTTCCTGCGTCACCGTCCACGCGATACAGGCGACGATCATCGAAAGAATTATAAGCGAAAAAATCTGTTCCGAAATATTCATAAAATATATTCTAACTTTTTTGCAAAACAGGCTGAAATACAAATCTGAAATCGTGTGACACTCTTCCTTGCGGTCACGTTTCTGCCAGTTTTTATGCAAAAAAACGAGTGACAAGATTTATCTCATCACTCATTTAAAGAATCCGAAATCCGAATTTCCAAATTGTTACGCTTTGCCTTCGAGAAACGCTTTCAAACGGCGCGAACGCGACGGGTGACGGAGTTTTCGCAAAGCTTTTGCTTCGATCTGACGGATGCGTTCGCGGGTCACGGCGAAATGCTGTCCGACTTCTTCGAGCGTGTGTTCCGAACCCGTGTTTCCAAGTCCGAAACGCATTTTGATGACTTTTTCCTCGCGCGGCGTGAGCGTCGCGAGAACTTCGTCGGTGATTTCACGCAGATTCGAGAAAGTAACCGATTCAGCCGGATTCAGGATCGAACGATCTTCGATAAAATCTCCGAGATGCGAATCTTCTTCTTCACCGATCGGCGTTTCGAGCGAGATCGGCTCCTGCGCGATCTTCAAAACCTTTCGCACTTTTGAAACCGGAATGTCCATCCGTTTTGCAATTTCCTCGCTCGACGGTTCGCGTCCGAGTTCCTGAACGAGCAGACGCGAAGTGCGAATCAGCTTGTTGATCGTTTCGATCATATGAACCGGAATGCGGATCGTGCGCGCCTGATCAGCAATCGCACGTGTGATCGCCTGACGAATCCACCACGTCGCATAAGTCGAAAACTTATAACCGCGCCGCCATTCAAATTTATCGACCGCTTTCATCAAACCGATGTTGCCTTCCTGAATCAGATCGAGAAACTGCAAACCGCGATTCGTATATTTTTTCGCGATCGAAACGACCAGACGCAAGTTGGCTTCGACAAGCTCGCGTTTTGCCTGGTTCGTCTGACGTTCGCCGACATCAATGGTTTGCATTGCGCGCTTGATTTCGACCGGCGGCAGATTGTATTTTTCCTCGACCTTGGCGATGACTTCACGCGCATCGGCAATCCGTTGAGTAAGTTCTTTCTTTTCGTCGGGTGTCGGTTTGCGTTCGAGTCTTTCCTCGGCTTTACTGATCGAACGTTCGGCTTTTTTGATCTCTTCGACAACTTTGCGGATCGAAGCGATCAAAACCTGCATCGCATATTCGGTCAGATTCAGATTTTTGACTTCCTGCGCGATTTCCAGCCGTAAACGCGCGGTCTGACGGCGCAAGGACATCAGTTTTTTCGTCTTTTTGCCCTTTGATTTCTTCAGTTCGTCAAGGTATTCGTCCAGAACCTTCAAAGCATTCTGGTAATTTATGCGAATGTTTTCGATTCCTTCCATCGTCCAGCGCAGATATTCCTCGGCTTTGTCTTCTTCCAGAGAAATATCGGCTTGCTCGGAAAACGTGACCGTATCGCGGATGCTCGCTTTGCCTTTTAAGAGTTCGTCGCCGAGTTTGATAAGCCGTTCGACGGCGATCGGCGAACGCGAGATCGCTTTGCGGGTTTTAATCTGCCCGCGTTCGATGCGCTGTGCGATGGTAACTTCGCCCTCACGCGTCAAAAGCGGAACGATTCCCATTTCACGCAGATAAAGACGCACCGGATCGTTCGATTTATCGAGCGCGCCGGCTGATAAATCCAAATCCAGATCGTCGTCGTCGATCGAATCGTCATCGTCCAAAGCCAAATTTGCGGCTTGTTCCAAGAGTTGCGAATCGGATTCCGCAACCGAGATGTTCGCGCCTTCAAGACGTTCGAGAACGTCTTCAAGCTCGTCGGGCGACATCATATTTTCGGGAATTTCCCGGTTGAGTTCGTCAAAACTCAAGAATTTTTTCCGCTTGCCCATTGCAAGCAAGCGATCCATTAAATCTTCCTTTTCGTCGTAATCAGCCATATTGTTCTAAAATAGATTTAGATTAAACCTTTGATTATAGCGTTGTTTGTTAAATAAATACCAATCGTAATTAATAAAAACCTGCAAATAACCGTTTAATCTCGAATGAGAAATAGTCTAAACGTCCTAAATCGCGGAAAAGTTTCACGCGGAAAATACTAATTGACCGTAATTCTTCCCTGTAATTCACGTTTCATTCGCGCCAGCTCGATCTGTTCCATCACGAGCTGATTCAAAAGTTCGGTGTTTCCCGTTTGTTCGGCGTGAATTAATTCCTGACTTATCTCCAAAATGCGATTCGAGATCGCCATCGTGCGAAGCGTTGCCACGCAATTTTCGGCATCGTGTAAAACCTCGTCGATCGCTTCGCCGCCGTCGCGCAACGATTCGCTCATCAAAAGCACCGGAATAAAATCCTGCGCCATTTCGTCTTCGCCGACAGATTCCAATAAATTATCGAGCGAAATTTCCAAACCTTTAGTTTTAATTTCAAATAAAGCACGAAAAACCGATGCCGTCGCCAGCCTCTCGTAATCGGTTTCCTCAAGTTGGGGCAAAATTATTTCCCGCAATTCGTTGTCGTAGATAAGCAGTTCAAGCAAACGCTGTTCGGCGACAGTCATTTTGGCTTGCGTGGCACGGGCAACTTGCTGTTTGACGGTTTGAGTTTCGATCTTTGAACCGATCTTGACCGATTGCCACAGATCGCGCTTCAAAATCGCATCGTCAACCCGCAGAAAAGTCATCGCCTGGTCGAACGAGTCGCGTTTTTGAATCGGATTTGAAACAGTCGAAATGATCGGCAAAACTTCTTCGATAGCCTCGGCTTTTTGCTTCGGAACGGAAAGATTGCGCGTCGAAACAGCAGTTTCTAAAACGAATTGGAGATAGGTGGTTGCGTTGTCTTTGTGTTGTTTTTTGTAAGCGTCAAACCCGTTTGCGCGTATGAAATCGTCGGGGTCCTGACCGTTCGGCAAAACTAAAATTTTGATTTCAAAATCATCCGCTAACAGAGTTTCGATCGCCCTTCGTGCCGCTTTAACACCTGCCTTGTCTCCATCATAATTGACAACGACCTTCTTCGCAAATCTGCCGAGCAATCTCGATTGCTGTTCGGTGAAAGCCGTTCCCAAACTTGCGACGCAATTCGTGATGCCGAATTGGTAAAGTGCGATCAGATCGAGATAACCTTCGACCAGAATCGCATATTTTTGCTTGCGGATATTTTCCTTCGATTGAAAAAGCCCGTAAAGATGATCGCCTTTGATATAAGCCGGAGTTTCGGGTGAATTGAGGTATTTCGGTTCGCCCTGGTCGAGTATCCGCGCACCGAACGCGATCGGATTTCCGTCAACGTTCAGCACGGGAAACATCACGCGCCCGCGAAAACGGTCGTAAACGCGTTTCTTTTCTTCATTGACCGAAACCAACCCCGACATTTCGATCAGTTTTTCGTCCGCGCCTTTTTCCTTCAAAAGCGACATCAGCGCGTCCCAACTGTCGGGCGCATAGCCGATGCGGAATTTTTTGATAGTTTCCGCCGAAATCTCGCGTCTTTCCAGATATTCACGCGCCGCTTTTGAATGCGGATTGTTTTCCGTCAGATGATGTTCCCAGAAATCGAGCGCGTATTTATTGAGTTCGATGACCTGATCGGCAACGGCTTTTTGTTCCTGCTTGCGTTTTTTATTGCGTTCGTAATTTTTATCGTCGATCGGTTCGGGCAGCGGAACACCCGAAATTTCCGCCGCACGTTTGATCGCTTCGGGAAAATTCAAACCTTCGAGTTCCATCAAAAACGAATAAACATTTCCGCCTTTTCCGCAATTATGAACGGTCGCCAATTTAGTTGTGAAGGAACTCGTTTCTTCGACCGTAATATCGACAACCCTGGCAGTTTCTTTTTTCTCTTGAATATCGCTGATTTGTGTTAGGTAATATTCAGTATCGTTAATTTTTTCATAAAAGCCGCGCAAGCTTTCGCGCATTCGCGGGTATTGTGTCCAAAATTGTCGGTGAATTTGCCCGTTTTTATCAATATACTCGTCGTTTCGTAAAAGAGATATAAATTCCTTTGTTTGAATTGCCAGAGCAAAAAGTCCATAAGAGAGTTCACGCGATGTCGAGCGCGAAATGCCGGTTTTGTTCGCATCGCCGTCACGATAACCTTTTAATAAAGCCTTTTGAACCTCAGTCGTCCAATAAAGACATTCGGCAGGGATTTTTTTATTTGACGCGCCCTTACCGAAAAAGTGAATGAGTTGGTTGGCTAAATCCGTTTTACTGCAATTCACCTCGCAGATATTTTTGTGAGTGCCGTGATGAGAAACCGATGCCGTCAAATTAAACTCGCTTTTGAGAATTGAAACAATTTCATCGCCATAATGCAGTTCATTCGCGCCCAAAGTCCAGCGCACAAATCCGCGTCCGACCGAGCCTTCAGCCAACCATAACCCGTAAAGTCGGGCTGTCTTCTCATTAACCGGGAGTTCTTCGATTCGATAGCCGTTGACACGATTTTTTTTAGGGTTGATGATTCCTTTGGCTTTCAAAGGATTATTTTTACGTGAAATTTCGGGAATAACAGGAAAAGCCAGATAATCTCCGATTTTCATTTCATCGGCTCTTCCTTCGGTGAGCTTCAATTTGTCTTTATAAATAATCGAGCGTTTAGCGCGTTTTCGAGCAGAATAAAATTTTAATCTTTCTTTGGTTTGACATAAATAGGGCAGGTTGGCGATTGCTTCCTCCTGACGAACGAACAAACACGTATGGTCGGGAGTCAGCCAGAGTTTGTCATAACGAAATAAAGCCGTGGAAACTCCAAGCAAAACGTCGGAAGTTTTATGAATAAGATTAATTATTGACCTTAAGTTGCCATTTAGATCAATAACTTTATCGCAATAGCAAACTTTTCCGATTGGCTTTAAGCCTTTATCCGTCCAAATCAATTCATTTTCTTCCAAACAGCCGAAACATTTGAAAAAACCCTTCGCGGGATTGACCGAAAACGAAGCCGTTTTCTCACCGTGAAACGGACAATTGCCCCACCAATTCGCGCCTTTTTTTTTAAGCGGAACGTGCATTTCTACAATCCGCACCAGATCGGCGCGATTTTTCAGATCATCAATAAAATATTGGTCGTAGAGCATTAAATAGTTTGCAAATGTTGAAGAAAATCGTCGGGAGAAAACACTTTTATCGGAGAAAGTTTATAATCTTTTGCGTTGCGCGTGACGATTGCGTCCAGATTTTCGGCAATCGCCGAAGCGCACTGAACGGCATCTTCAAAATCACTGAAATTCAGCGTGAAGGCATCTTGTAAAACCGATTTATTCGTGCGGCAAACCTCGACGATTTTCAGCAAACCTTCAACCGCTCTGAATGCGATGTCTTTGCCTTTTTCCTTGCGTGTCGTGTAAAAAGCGTTGATCGGAGTAATCGTCGAAATATAAACCTGAATTTCTTTATTTTGCAGGTGAATAAAAATCCGGTTTGCTGAACTGTAAAACGGTTGTCTTTGCAGAAGAAAATCCAAAATGACATCGTTATCGAGCAAAACGCGCATTATTTATATTTCTCCGAAATATAGTTGATGTAATCCTCTTTTACTTCTTCATCCGTCGGCGGCGTTTTGCCCTCGACTGCCGCAATTCCGCGTAAACTATCGACTATTGCTGTGCGTTCCGCGATTGAAAGTTCTTTCCCGTTTTGCGTATTTTCTTCCAAATCTTCTTCAAAAATTCGTAAAAGCTGTCTGATAATAACCGATTTTTGCGCCTTCGGATAAGTCTTGAATTCCTGAACTATCTGCTGTTGCGTCATTATGTTTACCTCCGAAAATAATTGTAACACCAACTTCGATTCAGATTAATTTTCAACATCAAATCAGCGCGATTTTTCAGATCATCAATAAAATATTGGTCGTAGAGCATTAAATCGTTTGCAAATACTTGAGAAAATCGTCAGGAGAATATACTTTTACCGAACCATTCTTAAAATCTTTCGGGTTTCGCGTCACAATTGCGTCAAGATTTTCGGCAACGGCGCATTCGTGCTGGACGGCATCTTCGTAATCATTGAAGTTGATTGAAAGCGCGGTTTGATAAATTTGATTGTTGCTTTTTGAAATTTCGACTAAATTCAAAAGTTCTTCGATTGCAATAAAAGCCGTTGTTTTATCTATTTCTTTTCGCGTCGTGTAAAAAACATTGATCGGCGTGATCGGCGAAACAAAACCTTCAAATTCATCGTTCCTCAAACGAAAAAAAATCTCGTCTGCTTCGATAAAAAATGGTTGCCGTTGAAGAACGAAATCCAAAACGACATTCGTATCGAGCAGAACGCGCATCATTTATATTTCTCCGAAATATAGTCGATGTAATCTTCCTTTACTTCTTCGTCCGTCGGCGGAGTTTTTCCTTTAACCGAGGCAATTCCGCGCAAACGTTCATAAGCCGTTTTGCGGCGTTCTAATTTATCATTTCCATAGTCACTTTCGCGCAAATCTTCACGCAGACTTCTTGAAATCCGCTCGATTATCTCGATTCGTTCAGGAATCGGTAAATGTATGATTTGTTCAATTAATTCAGTTTGCATATTAATTTCTCCTAATCTATTTTACGCGAAAAATTCTAAATTAAAAGAATTTCCTTGATTCTCCACGATCCGCACCAGGAGGGCGCGATTTTTCAGATCATCAATAAAATATTGGTCGTCGAGCCTTTTTCGGTTTGCTTATTTATAGTCTTAAATCAAACATTAATTTTCATCCAAAATCCCGGCTTTTAATTTTTCCGGGATTCTAAAATCGGCACTTTCGAGTTTTTGCAATAAATTTTCGACGGAATCGATCAGACCTTTTTTCTTGGCAAGTAAGATTATGCCGAGTTGCTGTAGTGATGAAAACTTCGCCGAATAATTTTTGAAGCAATGATAATTCGCGGATGTTTTGCAAAACGATCAGACAACTTGCATCGGCAATGATAACCGCCCGGTTCATTGATTTTGCAAATCTTCTTCCAGCTCGTTTTCGTCATAACCGAAAACCGGAACATTATATTTGCCGATAATTTCGAGAAATGCACGTTATGATAAATCCGCTATTTCGGCGGCTTGTCCCGATGAAAGTCTGCCGAACTCGTAAAGCTTCGAGGCAACTGTCAATTTCACCTCAAACTCGCTGATCTCGACATTTTTCGGCAATGATAAGTCCGATCGTTGCGTTCATACTGTGATTTTCCGCATCATTCCGGATTTTGTCAATAATTTTACTGCTTCAATTCTGCGATCATTACGCCGTTTCAAATAGTTTAATACCAAATTTGACCGACAATGCTTTTGGCGATAAATGACGGTTTAATTTTTTGACAAAGTGTTTTCCGGTAATTACCGTCAACACAAGAATCTTTTCCATCCTCATCGATATTTCTGACCAATTTTCCGATTGCATTGTTTTGACCGACGCTGATTATTTTCACTTCCTCTCCGGTTTTTTCAATATAAAGTTTTAGACCTTTTCTGATACCTGCTTTTTCACCCGAATCTAAACGGATTTCATATACGGCGGATTGTTCGCTACTAAGCGGGTCTTCAAAATCCTTGACGAGTTTTCTCTTTCCGACCGAAATTATTTTCGCCTGAACGGGTAAACGCTTTAAATGTTTATACTCGCCCGGAAATTCGGGAAGTCCGTTTAATTTATCTTCCTTCATTCCGCGCGACAAATATTTATACCATTTATGATTATCGCCGTTTTCCGTTTCTTCGGGTTCGACGTAAATACCGACGGCTTTTTCGGCAAATGCCGAGAGCGACGGTTCTTCAACCAAAAACTGAGCTTCGCCCCATTTAACTTTGATATATTTTTTGCTGTTAATTCCCTCATACGGTTTTGAGTTTTCACGGTAGATTTGAATGTAGCTTGGAGTATTTTCGACTCTGCCGTAATTTAAAACCCGTAGTTCGGGATAACAGGTGTAAACATAAAAATCTACAAAACCGACTTCCGTATTCCACGTAAAAGTTGTAAACCCGACTTCCTGACCGTCAATATAAGTTCCGTCCCATTTATCGTTCGATTTGACACTCTTAAATTGATCGAGCATTTCTCTGAATCGTTTGAGATCGCCTTTTGAATACAGGTCGTAGCGAAAGTTGATAAAATCCATATTGTAAATTTTATATTCTTTCAGCCAATTTTCTTCAGGCTGTTCCGGCTCTTCCGTCTGTGCAAAGCAAAAAATACTTGTAAAGAGAACAAGTAAAAAAACTACAAAGAAATTCTTCATAAAACTCCCTACTATTGTTTCAGTTCCGCGACCGTTGCGCCGTTTCCGCCCTGATCCTGCGGGGCAAAGTTAAAGCGGGAAACGTGCGGGTGCGATTTTAGAAAATGATGGACGAAATTTTTCAATGCGCCCGTGCCGAAACCGTGAATGATGCGCACACGCGGCAGGGCGGCGAGATAGGCTTCGTCCAGAAAACGGTCGAGATCGTATTCGGCATCCGAGGTCGTTTTGCCGATCAGGTTCAGTTCGGCGTTTGCGTCTTCGGCATCAAGGCGCAGATTCGAGCCTTTCGCCTGATTTTGGAGCTTTTCGCCGAGCGATTGCGATTGATCGTTTTCGGGTTCGCCGACAGCTTGCAGATTTTTGAGGCGTTCGCGCAGACGCATTCCGCCGACCAGAACTTCGGCAACTTCCTTGTCCATTCGTTCGACCACGCCGACGTTTCCGAAGCTCGTGCGGACTTTTGAACCGACTTTGATCGGTTCGTCGTTCGTCGTTCGTCGTTCGTCTTTCGTTGTTTGATTTTGATTACTGAAAGCCGACCAGCGACCGCCTTTCGACGGGCTTTGGACTTTATTCAAAACCGCTCGATTTAATTCCGCTTTGCGGGCGATGCGTTCCTTTTCGAGTTTGTTTTTCAGGGCTTTGTCCTCGATCGAACTGATAAAGGCGCGCGATTGTTTATCGAAATTTTCGATGGTCTGCGCGAGTTCTTTTTCAAACTGGCGTTTGCGTTCCTTTTCCTTTTTGCCCGCCTCGATGTCGAGCATCGCATATTTCGTCGCGGTCGCCTCGCGTTCTTCTTCGAGCGCGACGCGCAAATCTTCAGCCTGGCGCGTTTCGTCCTGCAATTTCCGCAGATAATTTTCGGCTTCACGCGCCGAAATATCGAGATTTTGACGTGCAACGGCGATCACGTCGTCGCGGATTCCGAAACGACGCGCAATCTCGATTCCCGAAGACGCGCCCGCCAATCCGACCAGCAATCTGTAAGTCGGTTGAAGCGTTTTCTCATTGAATTCGACCGACGCGTTGATGACGTTCTCATCGTTCGCGGCATAGATTTTAAGCCCCCGATAATGCGTCGAAGCGATGACCTGCGCGCCGCAGTTGCGGCGGAAATAATCGACGATCGCCACGCCCAACGCCGAACCTTCTTCGGGGTCGGTGCCTGTTCCGACTTCATCGAGCAGAACGAGCGAAGGCGCGGAACAATCGCGCATCATCGCGGCGATATTTGAAATATGCGATGAAAACGTCGAAAGATTCGCGCTTAAGGATTGATGATCGCCGATGTCCGCGAGCACCGATTTATAAAAGGGAATCGTTGCTTCGCGCGCCGGAACGGGCAAGCCCGAAATCGCCATCAGGCTCAACAATCCGGCGGTTTTCATCACGACCGTTTTTCCGCCCGCGTTCGCGCCTGAAATAATCATCACCGAATTGCGTTTGGTTAATTTGAATGAAACCGGAACGATTTCTTTGGCTTGTTCGTCGTTCGTCGTGCGTTGTGCGTTGTTTGTTTTTTGTTTTTGCAACGAACCACTAACAACTAACGACGAACGAATATTTTCTTCTAAAAGAGGATGTCTTGCGTCAACTAGATCGAGCGTTTCGTCGTCGGAAATTGTCGGCACGATGGCTTTGAATTTGCGGGCAAATTCGACTTTCGTCTTGATAAAATCGAGTTCGGCGACGGCTGAAACGGCGAGTTCGATGGACGGAAGCTGTTCGCGGAGTTCTTCGGTCAATGAAAACAAGATTCGCGCGATTTCGCGTTCTTCCTTGCCTTTCAGGTTTTGCAGTTCGTTGTTTGCTTCGATCGCGTCGAGCGGTTCGATGAAGACGGTCGCGCCCGACGACGAAAAACCGTGCGCCACGCCGCCGACCTTGCCGCGAAAATCGGCTTTGACGGGAATCACGTAACGTTCGTTGCGCTGTGTCACGATCTGATCCTGGATCGCATCGCCCGCGCTTCGCATCGCGGATTCGAGCGATTTTTGCAGACGTGCGCGTTGCGCGTTGATCTCACGGCGCAGACGTTGGAGTTCAGGCGATGCCGAATCGTCGATCTCGCCCGAAGGCAGAAGTTTTTTATTGATCTTTTCAAGCGCGGCAAAAAGCTGTGGCGGAATGCTGGCGACGATCTCCCAGAGCGTCGGGACGAATTCCTTTTCGGGCGCGATCATCGAACGCGCAAAAAGTGCCTGATTGCAGACGCGGGTCACTTCCAAAAGCCGCACGGGTTCGAGCGTCGCGCCTTTGATGCGCAGAATGGCGACCGCGTCCGCCGGGTCTTCCAAACCGCTGAACGACCACGAAACCTGCTTTTCCTCGTTGAGTTTGATGGTTTCGGAAACGGCTCGAAGCTGTTTTTCAAGCTCGGGCAAATGCGTCAGCGGCGCGAGCTTTTCAAACCGCGCCTTGCCCATCGGCGTTTGCGCCTGCGACGTAAAGAGCGCGAGCAGTCGGCTGTATTCCAGCGATGAAAAGGTTGTTTGATTCATAAAACTTAAATCTAAAATAATAAAAGTGGGAATCTTTGCCCCCGAAACGGTGAAAACGTTTCCCGAACCCGTTGACACGCATCCCGAAATAGTTAAATCTCAACTCGAACAGGTTGAGAGCCAACTCGAACAGGTTAAATCGCTACTCAAACGGGTTAAATTGCAACTCGAAGGCGTTGAAAGCCCACTCGAACGGGTTAAATCGCAACTCGAAGGCGTTGAAAGCTGACTTGAAATGGTTGGCAAGCAACTCAAAGTAGTTGGAAGCTAACTCGAACCCGTTGGAAGCTAACTCGAAGGCGTTGGAAGCCGACTCGAAATGGTTGGCAAGCAACTCGAACCCCCTTTTTGTTTACTCGACCACTTCAACGCCTTTCCAAAAAGCGACGTAATTTTCGATGTTCTTCGCTTCTTCCTTCGTTTCGGGATAAAACCACGCCGCGTCGTTGTTGATTCGCTGATCGACGACGACATCGTAATAACTCGCCGTGCCTTTCCACCCGCAAACCGTGTGCGTCTGGCTCGGTGCGAAAAATTCCGCCTTGATCGAATCGTGCGGAAAATAATGATTGCCTTCGACGACGATGGTTTCGTCCGATTCGGCGATGATCTGATTGTTCCAAATTGCTTTCATAATCTTATCTTATCCTAAAAATCTGGCGCGAATTTCGGGTGTCGGCATCATACAAGCATCTTGTCTGCCGAAAAGTTTGTAACGGTATTTCGCAAAAAGTTTGTAGGCGAAATCCCTGATAAACGCGGGAACGAAACGGAAAATATAGAAGAAACTCCAAATCCCGTCAAGTTTTCGCGCCACTCTCAACGCCGCCGTCGAATGCGTGTAAGCCTTTTCGTCCTCGATCACGATCACGGAATCCGTTTCAAATTTGTCGATGCCGTGTTTCTCTAAAAGATTTTGCCCGATTTCCGATTGCAGAGGCGCAAACCTGAAATAATCTGCCTTGTCGTGTTCGATAATAAAATTCACCGAACCGTTGCAGAAATTACAAACCCCGTCGAACAAAACTATCGCGCTCATATTTTTAATGGTAAATGTAAATTTCCGAAAGGTAAACAGAAATTTGTCTTTTCAAACTGAAACTTAATTTGCTAAAATCCGTAACATCAGTTCAAAGCATTACCAATTTACAATTTGAAAAGACATTTTTCGATAGTTTCAAAGCTATAATTCTGTAATTCTGTCTTTTCCACTTCCGCGAAAAAAGTTTATGAAATCAAAGTTTATTTTATTCGCCCTCGTTGCGATAGGTTCGCTTTTCGTCGGTTCGGCTTTTGCGCAAAGCTATGCGGTGACAAACGCCCGCATCGTGACCGTTTCGGGCGAAAACATCGAAAAGGGATCAATCGTAATTCGTGACGGATTGATCGAAGCGGTCGGCGCAAACGCAAAAGTTCCCGCCGATGCGCGAATTTTTGACGGCAGCGGTCTGACGGTGTATCCGGGGCTGATCGATTCTTTAACGAGCGTCGGCATTTCCGCGCCCGCGCCGCGTTCGCAAGCCGGCGGACCGCAACCGCAAGCCCCGCCTGCCGCGACTTCCAATTCAAATTATGCCGAGGGTTTACGTCCCGAAGATATGACGATCAACGATCTGAAAGCGGGCGAAGCGCAGTTTGAAGCGATCAGAAACGCAGGTTTTACGACCGTTCTGACCGTCGGAAGAAACGGCATCTTTAACGGGCAATCGGCAGTTATCAATCTCGCGGGCGATTCGGTTTCGGCAATGGTCGTCAAATCGCCCTTTGCCCAGCACATTACTTTTACAACACTGCGCGGATTCGGTTATCCGAACTCGTTGCTCGGCACCTTTTCGGCTTTGCGCCAGATGATGCTCGACGCGCAGAGATTGCAGGACTTGCAGAAAATGTATGACGCGAATCCGAAGGGAATGAAGCGACCCGATGACGATAAATCTTTGGAAGCGTTGTTTCCCGTGCTGAACGGTTCGATGCCCGTCGTTTTAAATGCGAATTCGGAAAACGAGATCGTTCGCGCTTTGGATTTGGCGAAGGAATTTAAACTAAAAGCGATCATCGCGGGCGGGCAGGAAGCGTGGAAGGTCGCCGACCGGTTAAAAGCGCAAAATGTTCCCGTTCTGCTTTCGCTGAATTTCCCGAAACGAACCGCTTCCGCATCGCCCGAAGCCGATCCCGAATCGCTCGAAACTCTGCGTTTGCGCGCCGAAACGCCGAAAACAGCGGCAAAATTAGCAAACGCAGGCGTAAATTTCGCGTTTCAAACAGGCGGCGGAACGACTTCAGATTTCTTTGCGAACGCTTCAAAGTCGGTCGAAAACGGTTTGGCGAAAGATGCGGCAATTCGGGCAATGACGCTGAATGCCGCGCAGATTCTCGGACTTTCCGACCGTTTGGGAACGATCGAAACGGGCAAGATCGCTAATTTGACCGTCGTTCGCGGCGACATCTTAGGCAAGGAGAAAACGATCACGCACGTTTTCGTTGACGGAAAACTTTTCGAGCAGAAGGAACCGCCGAAGAAACCTGCGACACCGTCGGGCGGAACACCGACCGCACAACCTGCGGTTGCCAATGTCGGCGGAAATTACACGATTTCCATCGATATTCCGGGACAAAGCTTGACGGGAACGATGGCTTTGACACAGCAAGGCGCGGTTTTGACAGGAACCCTGCAAACACAACTCGGAACTTCGCCGATCAAGGACGGTAAAGTTACGGCGGAAGGATTTTCGTATTCTTCGACCGTCGAATACGGCGGAACGACGTTCGATATTTTCGTGAAGGGAACCGTCACGGGAAACCAGATCAGCGGAACGATCGATTCGCCGCAGGGCACGATTCCTTTTTCGGGAACGAAAAATCCTTAATTTGAGTTAATAAAGTAAAAGTTGAAAATTAAAAGTTAGGAAAAAACAAGGATATATAAAGATGAGAAAATTATTCGTCTTTCTGTTAATGATTTCAATCGTTTCGATTTCGCCGGCAATCGTTTTCGCGCAATCGAAAACCGAAGTTTTGGTAAAAAATGCGACCGTTATGACCGCCGCGAAAGGCACTCTGGAAAACACCGACATTTTGATTCAAAACGGCAAGATAACGAAAATCGGCAAGAATCTGAAAGCGGCGGCAAATGCACAGATTTTCGATGCGAGCGGGAAATTTGTCACGCCCGGAATCGTCGATGCACACTCGCACACGATGCTCGACGCGATCAATGAAGGTTCGTTTTCGGTGACTTCGATGACGAACGTGCGCGACGTTCTAAATCCGCACGATATTGCCATTTACCGCGCACTTGCGGGCGGCGTAACGTCGGCAAATCTCTTGCACGGCTCGGCAAATTCGATCGGCGGACAAAATTCGACCGTCAAATTCAAATACGGAAAACCCGTCGAGGATTTCGTGATCGCGGACGCGCCGCCGGGAATCAAATTCGCAATGGGCGAAAACGTCAAACGCTCGAATTTTCAGATTCAGGGACAAACTCCGCGCTATCCGCGCACGCGAATGGGCGTTGTCGAAACGATGCGCGACGCTTTTTTGCGGGCAAAGGATTACAAACAGGCTTGGGACGATTACAAAGCGAAAAAAACGAAAGTTCCGCCGCGCAAAGATTTGGAACTCGAACCGCTGGTTGAAATTCTCGAAGGCAAACGGCTCGTTCACGCGCACGGCTACCGTTCGGACGAACATCTGAATCTGCTTCTTTTGGCGGACGAATTCGGTTTCAAAGTCGCGACGCTTCAACACGGACTCGAAGCTTACAAGATCGCGCCGGAAATCGCCAAACGCGGAACGGGCGTTTCGATCTTTGCGGATTATTGGGGCTACAAGCTCGAAGCTTACGACGCGATTCCGTATAACGCCGCGATTCTCTGGAAAAACGGTGTGTTGGTTTCGATCAATTCCGATTCGGACGAGCGGATGCGCCGCTTGAACATCGATGCCGCCAAAGTTATGAAATACGGCAACGTTCCCGAAGAAGAAGCTTTGAAAATGATTACCTTCAATCCTGCCAAACAACTCGGGATCGATAAAAGAACGGGTTCAATCGAAGTCGGAAAAGATGCCGATCTCGTCATCTGGAGCGAACATCCTTTCAGCCCGTATGCACGTGTCGAAACGACGATGATCGAAGGCGAAGTTTATTTCGACCGCAACAAAGATATTGCAAAACGTGCCGAACTCGAAAAGGAAAGAACCGAACTCGAAAAATTGGATGCCAACAAAGCACCCGGAAGCGGCGGAACTCCGCCGAAAGTTCCGGGCGAAAAACGCATCGCAGACCGCGACGACGCAGACCAAACTGACGGAGGAAACCGGTAATGAATTCAAAATTCAAAATTCAAAATTCAAAATTATTCAAAACTTTCGCTTTTCTTCTGCTTACCGCTTACTGTTCAATGTTTACCGTCAACGCGCAAAGCGGCGGGACACAGCAAAATTTAACGGGTAAGGCGGGAACTTTTGCGATCATCGGCGCAAGAGTCGTGACTGTTTCGGGCGCGGTGATCGAGAACGGAACGGTCGTGATTCAAAACGGAAAAATCGCCGCCGTCGGTGCAAATGTTTCGATTCCTTCGGGCGCGGAACGAATCGACGGAAAAGGTTTGAGCGTTTACCCGGGAATGATCGACGCGGCGACGAATATGGGACTCGTCGAAATCTCGGGCGGTTTGAATGCGTCGGTTGACGTGGCGGAAACGGGAAATATCAACGCCAATGCCAAAGCCATCAAGGGAATCAACCCGCATTCGGCGCATATCAACGTGACCCGCGTTAATGGCATAACGACCGTGCTTTCGATGCCGACGGGCGGAATCGTTGCAGGACAAGCCGCGATCATTAATTTGAACGGTGCAACGCAATCCGAAATGTCTTTCGTTCCCGAATTCGGGCTCGTGATGAATTTTCCGCGCATCTCGACTTTCGGCGGATTCAATCCGATCACGGGACCGCAAATCGTCGATTTTAACGAAGCGGTAAAACGCCGCGATACTCAACTCGAGGACATTAAAAAAGCGATCAAAGAAGCCGAAACTTATAATTTGGCGAAAGAAGCCTACGCAAAGGATAAAACTTTGCCGTTTCCGAAAGTCAATCTCAATCTCGAAGCGATGATTCCGTATATTCGCGGCGAAAAACCGATCATTTTTACGGCTGAACGCGAAAGAGATATTCGCGGAGTCATCAAATTTGTCGAAGAAATGAAGGTCAAAGGAATCATCGTCGGCGGACAGGAAGCCTGGAAAGCGGCGGACGGTTTGAAAAAGAACAATATCGCGGTTGTTTACACGAATATGTTCAGCTTGCCCGTGCGCGACGACGATGCTTACGATTATTTATTTGAAGCACCGTCGAAAATGCAGAAGGCAGGTGTCCAATTTGCGATTTCGACCGGCGACGACGGCGCAAATGTCCGCGATCTTCCGTATCAGGCGGGCGTTGCGGGCGGTTACGGTTTGTCGAAGGAAGACGCACTCAAATCCGTCACGCTTTATCCCGCGCAAATTCTTGGAATTTCCGATAAAGTCGGTTCGATCGAGCAGGGAAAAATCGCAAATATCGTGGTCACGGACGGAGATTTGTTAGACCCGCGCACGAACGTCAGATATTTATTTATCAACGGTCGTCTTTTACCTTTAACCAGTCGTCACACGGAATTATACGACGCATTTAAAGACAGAAAATAATAGGTTTTTCAATATAAAACTGTCCAACAAACTACAGTTTGTTGCTTTGCTGAAGCAAACGACAAACTGAAGTTTGTCGGACTCCGAAACAAAACAAAAACGCGGTGTGTGAAGATTTGCCGATATTTTTATATATCTTCACACGCCGCGTTTTTTATTTACCGTTCCTCGAAAGCAACGGATAAACTTTAAGTTTAGAAGTCCTTACGCTGATCGATATAGCCCGAATAGAGCCACGTTTGCGGACCGAAAACGGGATCGTCAATGTAAACCTTGTAATAATTTCCGACACCTGCCGCTTGGCTCAAACCGTAAGCGGTTCCGGCGCATCCGTTGCAGACCAGAACATTGTCACGATAGACATTCCAGCGTCCGACAATATCATCGACCGTTGTTGACGAAGCGCGGACTAAGCGAAATTCGTAAAAATGATCCGTGTTGCAAGCCGAAGAATAAGCGTAAGCCTTTGAAACTCCGCGAAAATGCGCCACTGCGGGGTAAGTCGGGGGCGCGGGTTCCGTCCACGAAGTCGCCATATCGAAAGCTCGTAACGATTGATACGAACAACCCGTTTGCGCGTCACGAATCACCAATCCGTTGTCGTTCGTCCAAACGCTGTGCGTTGCCTGTGCCGTTGCCGAAATTGAAAATGCGCCGAGCATCATCAAAACCAAAGTAATTATAATCGTTTGTTTTTTCATTTTTATAAGCTCCTAAGTTTTTTGTTGACACCAAAGATTTTGGAAGATTAGTTGGAAGAATTCCCTGGTCTTCTGTTTCTCAGGTGGTTGATTTGCTTTAACTTTTTCGAGCCTTAAACCGTCTGCACATTTGGAAATCGGGCGAAAAATGTCCACACGGTAAAAGCCGAAAAAAGGGTAGTTAAACCGGAAAAGCGAATTTTTCCGGTCAAAGGTTAAATTTCAACCAAAATGAACGAAGCTGTTTTTTTCTGCACTTAAAACACAGAAAACAAACAGTCAAGCTGAATTTTTAATTAATAAAAGTTCCCGAAAACAAGCTGATTCGTAGAATTTACAGGCAAGTTGGGAGACTTTAAATTCGACTTGTAAAATGTGACGCAAAATAATTATATATTTTGCAGTTAAACCTGATGTTTTTCCGCCAATCGAACAAGTCTGCGCAAAAACATAAGATATATAAGCGTTATCAACCGAAAAATACTTTTGTTTCCCGATAGTTTGAAAATTTCGGTTTTTTATTTGATAAATGTGGTTCGGAGCAGGAAACCGTCAGCGAATTTTCAAATAAATGATATAAGCTAAATTTAAAGTGTAAGAATTTAAGTCCGCTCTTCAATTGCATTTATCATTGATTCGTCTTTATTCGCGTTTATAGCGGGCAGATGTTTTAACTCGTTTGAGATTAAAAATAAATAAAAAAGAGTGCCTTGACGGAAAACGAATCAGGGCACTCTTAAATTTTTAACTTTTACTCTCTAAATTTCCGCTTTCTGCGGGACTTCTTCGCCTTTCGGGAAAAAGTTGAGCGAGGCGGAATTTAGACAGTAACGATAACCTGTCGGCGGCGGACCGTCGGGGAAAACGTGTCCCTGATGACCGTCGCAACGGGCACAGCGGATTTCGATTCTGACCATTCCGTAACTCGTATCGCGAATGTTTTTCAAATGTTCCTTGTCGAAAGGCTGATAAAACGAAGCCCAGCCCGTGCCCGAATTAAACTTTGAATCCGACGAAAAAAGCGGAAGTCCGCAGAGTTTGCAGGCGTAAGTTCCGTCTTCTTTGTTGTCGGTCAAGTTTCCGCAGAAAGGTGCTTCCGTTCCGTGGTCGATCAAAACGCGGTAAGCTTCGGCATCCAAATCCTGCGCCAGATGATTTCGTGTTTCCGCATCCAACGGCGTAATGTCGAAACCGCTTTCAGAATAAATTCTTCCTTCTTTTTGTGTTTCAGGTGTCATAAATTTCATCTCCAATTCAATACTGACAAAAAAATCGGCAATATTCAAAAATATATTATTTAGATGCAGATTCTGCGTTGCAAATTCCGGGTTTGTTTAGAATTTACCTGACAAATAATCGGAGAGCGTTCAGAGTCCCTCCTTGAGAATGCTTTTCGCTTAGATAAAGCCGCCTGAAGGCGGGACTTTGAACGCTTAAAAAAATATTTGTCAGATGAGTTTCGGATAATATTTAAAGAATATTTCGGCAAAACTTTCAATTTAAGTGCGAAGCAAATAATAGAGAAAAATCGAAATTAGCAAGATAACAACGAAGACCGAGGCAATGATTATAAAAGTAAAATTGCTTTCGGGCGGTTTTTTATCAAGAATTTCAGATTCTCCTTTTGTGTTTGTGTGAATATCGGTTTTCGTTGTGTTTTCTTGAGCAATTTTCGTGTCGTTTGATAATTGCGCGGACGAATTTTCATTGCTGAAACTGTCATCGAAAGCGAGTTCGACGATTTCGGCGGTTGCCAGTTTGCGACCTGAATTGAAAAATTCATCGAATGTTTTTTCATCGAGAAATTTGCGGGCGGCGGCGATGTTCGGTTCGTGGTCGGCGCGAAGAATCAAAGGCGGCGACGCGCCGAGCGATTCGAGCAAAACGTCGATCGCGCCGAGCATTTTCGCGGCGTGACGTGCATTTCCTTCTTTCAAAGCAATATTCGTCAAAGGTTCGAGGCATTGCACCAAACCCCAACGGTCGGAAATCTCGCCGCGAAGTTTTAAGCTGTCGCGGCAAAGTTCTTTGGCGCGTTCGAGGTTTCCTTTGGCGATTTCCAAACGCCCGTAGTTTACTTTGGCGATCGAAAGCGCGAGATTATTTTCGGTTCTTTCAGCCGCCGCGAAACTTTCCTTTAAAAATTCTTCGGCTTTGAGCAATTCGCCTTTCGATTGCGCGATGGCGGCAAGCACGACGAGCATAAACACGATTCCCGAATCGAATTCGAGCTTTCGGTAAAGTGCCAAACCCGTTTCGAGGTGCGAAATTGCAGTTTCCGAATCATTATATTTATACCAATGCGACATTCCGAGAATGAAATTGGCGAGCGCGGCAATGATCGGGTAATCGATTTCATTCGCCAATCGAAGCGCGTTTTCGCAAACTTCGATCGCTTTGACGTAATCGCCTTTGACCCAGATCAATTGTCCGAGCCACGCCGACGCTTTGGCACGAACGGCGGTCGAAGCGTTAGGATTTCTTGCCAAAACTGCGCTCAAACGTTCGATTCCTTCGCTCAAATAACCGCGAAACGACCACAAAGGCGCGAGCGAAGCGGCGAGTTTCAGCTCGTTTTCATTTGAAGTATCCTGAAACCAAGTCATTGCCGCCCGAAAATTGTCGCGCTCGGCTTCCATTTGATTAAGCAGAAAAACCTGCTTCACTCCAACGACTTCGCGTTCGATCTTTTTCGCGTAGTTCAAAAAATATTCGGCGTGACGCTGGCGAATGGTTTTTTCCGCCACGGCATTTTCGGCAAGTTTTTCGGACGCAAATTCTCTGATTGTTTCAAGCATCGACAGACGCGTTTCGCCGTCCATATCTTCCGTTTGAACAAGCAGATTGTTCGTGAGCAAAGATTCCAAACCATCAAGAATTTCCGTGCCGTTTTGCGGATTTTCACAAACGGCTTCGACGGTTTCGGCGTAAAATCCACCCGCAAAAACGGAAACTTGTCTGAAAATGTTCTTTTCCTGCTCGGTCAAAAGCTCGTAGCTCCATTCGATGGTATCGCGCAGGGTTTGCTGACGTGCCGGCAAATCCTTGCTTCCCGAAGTCAGCAATTGCAGACGGTTTTCCAACCGTTTCAGGATCGCCGACGGTTTGAGAAGCCTGATTCTCGCCGCCGCAAGCTCCAAAGCTAAAGGCAACCCGTCCAGACGTGCACAGATTTCTCCAATGTCCTGCGCATTTCTTTCATTCAAAACGAAATTAGGCTTGACCGTTTGCGCCCGTTCGACAAACATTTGCACCGATGAAAACTGCGCCAATTCCGCAAAATGCTTTTTATCGATCCCGAAGAACGGAACTTCGAGCGGGGAAACGATCTTTTCGTTTTCAATCGAAAGCCGGAGCGAAGCGCGACTTGTCACCAAAATCTTCAAGTAAGAAGTTGCGGAAATGATCTTTGAAAGAATCGGCGCGGCTGAAATTACCTGCTCAAAATTATCCAAAATCAGCAGGGTTTTTCTTTTCGACAAAAAACTCTGCAAAGTTTCCTGCAAAGACTTGTTGCCCGATTCCTTTACGTCGAGCGTCTGCGCGATGGCGGGAACGACAAAATCGGCATCGAATATCGGCACAAGCTCAACAAAATAAATATTATCGGGAAAATATTCGCGGCATCTTTCGGCGACGACACGCGCCAAACTCGTTTTTCCCGAACCTCCGATTCCAGTCAGCGAAATCAATCTGACATCTTCGCGTTTCAACAGATCGTCAATCGCTTCGATCTCGGAAGTCCGTCCGAAAAGAGTTTTATGTCCCGAAATCGAAATCGTCGTTTGACCGGTTTGAGTATCAGGATCGTTTTCCGGGAAAGCGGAAAAATTCAGATTTTGTTCGGTATTTAAGAAATCCTGATTCAGGAAATTTGCCGGCTTGTAGGGAATCGGCTCAAAAGAAATTTCCGAAAGCGGCTTGTTTTCAGATCGGATTTCCCGCACATTGCCGATGAAACGATAACCGCGTTTGGGCACGGTTTCGATAAAACGCGGATGATGGCGGTCGTCTTCGAGGACATTTCGCAACTGCCAGACGGTAAAAGTGACATTGCCTTCTTCGACGAAACTTTCCTTCCAGACAGTATTCATCAAGACCGATTTTTCGACCAGATGATGATGATTTTCTACGAGAATCTGCAGAAGTTCAAAGGCTTTCGGAGTGATCTGAACAGGTTTTCCTTTGCGCAATAAAACTTTTTCAATCGTATCGAGAGAAAAGTCGTCAAACTCGAAATTGTTTGTTTTGAATGACATACGCTCCCTAATAATTTTCTAAGAATCTTCTAACAGAAAACAAAGGACTATTTTCAGGTCTGAAATTTATTGTATAGGGCGGATAACCGTAAAGATGAGATTTTAACATAACCGAAAATAAATTAAAACGGTTTTCACAATCCTTGTTACAAAAAAAGGAGAACGGAAATGTATAGAAACGCTAAAGAATCGCAACTATCGGAAATGGAAGCCGAGTTTGAACTCGAAATGGATGATGAGTTCGAGTTTGAAAATACGGGAGCAACAGAAGAATCCGAATTGGAAAGCTACGAAACAGATGAAAATTATGAATCGGACGATTACGAAATCGACGATCTTGAAATAGAAGAATACGCCGAAGAACCGCAAAACGAATATGAGTGGCTCGAAACGGATAATTCGGATTATGGCGAACGATTTTTTGAATTGTCGCAAAGGGAGTTTGAATCGGAATCGGAGATTGACGAAGCCGTTGACAACCTGCTGACCGAAATGGAGCAGGAATTCTTTCTCGGCGGAGTTCTGAAAAAGGCAAAAGGACTGGCGCAAAAGATCGCGAAAAAGGGAGTCGATCTGGCGAAAAAAGCGGGAATCAATCTTCCATCGATAGAGGCTTTGAAATCGATGCTCGGACCTGTCAGCGGATTGCTTAAAGGAAATCTCGGCGCGTTGATAAAACCCGCACTTAAAGCCGCGCTTTCCGCACATCCGGCGGGAGCGGCATTGATGCCTGTTTTGAAGGGATTCGGCTTTGAATCTGGAATGGATTCGGACGCAAATCGTGACGCATTTAACCGATACGCCGAAGTTGCGCGGGAAGCCTTTGAAAATCTTGCGCAGGACATCAATGAAAACGTCGATAACCCGCTCGAAGCCAGCCGGTTGGCGACAAATGCTTTCCAAAAAGCCGTGAAAAAGCATCATCGGGCGCATCACGGACGGCATCACGGACGGCGGCAAGTCGGCGGACTTCACAAGAAAAAAGTGCGCCGCATTTATGCTCAACCGGGTGAAGTCATTGTCGTGATACAGCGGAAATAAAATGATGAAAACGGCAACAACCAGCTTTAAAAACCGCGTTTCGTCGCTCAGATTGCGAATCGAATCTTTGTCGAAACTGCGTAAATCGGTCGCTTTACCTGAAGCGCACGACATTTCCGAGCGGCAATGGTTCGTGATCGAATCCGAACTGAAGGCGGTCGAGATCAGATTGATGCGGCGGCTGAAAAAAGTCACAAAGCTTTATTCGCCGCAGACCGGGAAAATCGATTCGGCAAGAAATTTCAATGAAAGTCTGGGCGAGATTGAAATAGAAATGTCGAAAGCCTACACGTTCTTTGATACTTACGCCGATCTACTGACGCAAAGGCATCTTTCGGAAATCGGGAGAATGCTCGCGGGTTGCGACGTGCTCGCCGACGAAGCCATCCGCAAAGATCATCCGGCGTTGTCGGTCGTCGAACCGCCGCTCGTTTACTGCGACCGCGGTTTCGGCGCATCGACCTTGCGCGAAGGCGTGAATCTGCCCGGACGCGGCATAAATCCGATTCCATTGATCCAGATTCCGTATTCGCGGCTCAAGGAAAAATGCAATCTGACATCGATTTTTCACGAAGCAGGACACGAAGCGATGGTCCGGCTGAATCTGATTGCGACGATTCCCGAAGCCTTTAACAAAGCCCTTAAAAATGCGGGAGCGAGCGGGTTGATTCGGGATTCGTTCAGGCTTTGGAGTTCGGAAATCGGTCCCGACTTTTGGACGTTTTGTTTGAGCGGAATCGCGCAAGCGGCAACCATCAGGGAGATTTTGGCTTTGCCTTCGCATCAGGTTTTTCGGATTTCGTGGGGCGATCCGCATCCGCCGCCGTATCTGCGCGCGCTGATTTCATTTGATTGGTGCAGGCAGGTTTGGGGAAGCGGAGTTTGGGACGATTGGGAAAGCGAATGGCTCGAACTTTATCCGCTGAAAGATGCGCCCGTTGAAATGCGCGGTGTGATTGGTGAAATGCGGAAATTCGTGCCCGTGATCGGCAGAGTTTTGTTGAAAACGAGATTTCGCACACTCGGCAGAAAACCGATCTCGGCTCTTTTCGATCTTTCGGCGATTGCCCCGGCAAATCTGAAAAATACGCTGAAACGGTCGGCGGAGGGAAAGATAAATCTGAAAGGTCTTTCGCCCGCCGCCCAGCTTGCCGCATTTCGCATTTACAAGGACGAAAAAAAGGTGGACGAGGAAAAAATGGACAAAATTATGTCCGAATGGTTATTAAAACTCGGTGAAAAAAACAATTTAGAAAAGAAAAAGTAAGGAGAATGAAAAATGCCTAAGACAGAATCAGAATCGAATCAGGAAAAAAATACTACTGCCGAAGAAAAAACAACTGCCGTCGAGAAAACATACGTTCAGGACGATAAGTTAAACGCTCTCGAAGAACTCGTTCGCCGTTTGCTGACGGGCGAACAAATCCCTTCAATGCAGAGAACGGCGGCTTTGGGAACTGCGGACAACGAAAGCGCGGAAATCGAAGATTTGAAGAGAAAAATAAATCTGCGATTAACCGGCGAAGCCGAAATTCCGAATTCGCGCGCCCAGAAATTTATCAAGCCGATCAGCGTCCCGATGCCCGAATGCACGGATGTTTTATTGTCCCTGATAAACACGGTCGGCGATGCCAATGACGACGAAATAACCGCTTATTTCAAGGATTATTTCAGATTTTGCGACAACAGTGTTGCCGCCGAAGACTTTGTTCTGGAAGAGTTGATCGACCCGAAATTATTGGATTGCAGCGGCAAATGGTTTCCTAATGTCAGAGCGACCGATTGCGGAAACGAAAGGGTTGAAGCGGTCAACAATCAGCGAAGTTTTCAGTTGAAGTTTCCGCCGTTCTGGTGTCTGCCGCCTTCGTGCGTGAAGATCGCGGGAAGCCGTCATTTATACGAAATAACGGACGAAATCAGGTTTGGAAAGATTCGCCGTTTATTTATTGCCGATCTGGTCTGGCTGTTCTATTTCGACCGCATGGGAATCTTTAAGATTCTCGGCGCGATTCTCGACGATTACGCGATCAAAGGCAAACTTCCGCTTTCCAACGGCTCGGTGAATGCCGCCGTAAACAAAGGAAAAGACGACCATATCGCGCTGGTTTTGGAGTCGATGGTTCGCAAAACGAAGATCGGGCTTTCTTCGACGGTCAGAGATCGAAACGTTTCATATCGACGCGGAATCGGCTGGATTTTGGACGAAGGCAGAGGTTTGAATCTCGACACGGTCGTTAACGACGCGTTTACGAATCTGTTTCATAAATTCATCCAAACGACGCTCGAATTTTACAAGGATAAAAGACTTGCGACCGCGATTCAGGGAATCAACAGCCCGGTTTCAAAAACATCGGTCGCCACCTTGATTTCGATCAAAGACACGATCGGACTGCTGAAAAAAGCCTTTGACCCGTTCGATTACGGGCGAAATTATTCGCATACCTTGCACGGCATCGTTTGGGTGATCGCGGGAATGGCTTTGATTCGCGATCTGCGCACCACGCTCGGCATACCGCCCGAATACGACAAACCTTACGAATATATTCCGGCGGCTTACGACATTTTGATAAAGCAAAGTCAGATTATGCCTTCGGAGTCGAACCGCTACAATCTGCACCGCGATTGCGCCAATAATGCGCGGGACATTTTGCTCGATCTCGAAGTCATCGACCAGGAGAAGATCGAAATCGGCGGCGAATTGGAACTTTGGATAAATTTGATCGAAGGAAAGGTCGAAGGCTACCGCACCGCATACAGAAGCTTGACGGGCATCGATCTCGGCGATCCGCAAACGGCAAAGATCGAACAAAAAGTATAAATGAGGTGAAAATTTATGCGAGAAAGATTGAGATTTGAAAGCGAGATCGGACTTCTTTTGAGAAATTCCGATTTTATGAAGCCAGAAAGAGAAACTCCCGAATTGGAAACTTGCCGAAAAAACTGGGAAAAGTTTTTCGCCACACTTCCGTCCGATGTGCAGAACGCGCTTCAAGAAGAAGATTGGAACAATGCGATTATTCTGGCGATCCATCACGGAATCCGCGACATTGCAACGCTGACCAAAATGCTTTTTCACGCCAAATACGGGAAGGAACGCGGTTACTGCAACATAAAAAATCCGGTCGCGGAAAAGAAATACGTGCAATTCTGGGGACAGGTAAAAAGCAGTATTCGCGGCTTGATGGCAAGACCTTCGCCGCCGCTGGCGCAGAAAGGCGGCGTTGTCTGTCAGAAAGTCGAACGTATTTTGTCAGACCCGAAACCCGACAAACCGAAAATCGACATTACGGGGCACTATGAAAATCAGATCAATATCAACGGGAAAATCAAGACGGATTGGACGATCAGAATAAACCAAGCCGGACGGCATATCGAAGGAATTATAACAAAGGTTCTATATCCCGATCAGCGACCGAAAGGCTGGATATTTCACGAGGACGATGACGAGGTGAGCAGACCGTTCACGGAGTTTTACGGAGATTTGCAGTCTGACGGCTCGTATTTATTTTTCGATCGCCGCGATCCGAGCGGGAATTGGGGATATTTCCGACCGAAGAGCGGAACAATCGAATGGGAACTCAGCGGAAAAAAGGGCACGCTGACGAAAATCTCCGATAATCCGACTTTAATGAACACGAGCAGTTTTGATAAGCTCGTTTGGCTTCACGAAAAATTTCCGCTGACTCTGGCACAGATAAAGAATCTGGTGAGAGGACTTTCGACTGATAAAGTTGCGGCTCAACTGGAGAAATATTTTTCGACTCCGGCAGGAATAAAATATGCCGATAAAAGTGCAATGGCATCGGCGGCGGCAAAAGTGGGCTACTATATAGCCGACGTTTTTACGAACGGATTTTACGGCGTAAACGACGAAGACCTCGAATTGGCACAGTTTTATGCCAAGACCATTTTGACCAATAATAAATGGAAATTTAAGCAAATCACGCGTTCACAACTCGATTGGATTCAGATAATGCTCGATGTCAACAGCCGAAACGGATACACTTTAAAACCTATCGAAAAATATCTCGGTTTGCGATCGAGCAACAACAATGCCGACCCGTCGGCTCCGATGCACCAATACAAAGTCACGTTGAAATTGACGGGAGCTGCGATCATTATCGGCGGTTATTTCGGGAAGATCACCATCGAAAAACTAAACGGCAGAAAATGGAAGGAAACTTTCGGCGTTCACTTTTTCGGCGGCGGTTTGGATGTTTCGTTCAGAGATGAAATGGTCGGCAGAGCCGAAACTTATCACGAATGGGTCGAACCGGATTTTCCGGGAACGATTCGATTGGGTGAAATAGGCATTTCGTTCGGCAGTAGTGCGGCGGCAGGATTTATGCAAATTTTCGGTTCGGGCTATCTGCCGCCGATGGATGTCGGTTATACGGACGTGGATTTAAAGCTGAAACCCAAAGCTCCGAAAGCGGGCGGAAAAGCCTTGCCTTTCGGAAAGATCAGGTCGAAGACCTTCAAGGATTTCGATGCCACGAAGAGCATTGCGATCACCGATTATGCGGCGGACTACAAACTGAAAAACGACACGCATTTTTGCCTCGGCAGTGCAGTTTTGACCGAAGATGCGCGACAGGCTTTGCGGATAGTTTGTGCAAATGAATTGGTCGCTTTTTCAACGCCGTCGAGCAGTTTGGAGATCATCGGACACACGGATCGGGTCGATACGGATGAGCGTAATTTAACGCTTTCCGCTTTGAGAGCGTCAAATACGGAGCAAGCCATCAGGGATATTCTCGGAAGCAATTTCAAGATTCCCGACTCGCAAATAAAAGTCGTCGGAAAAGGCGAAAACGAAGCGAAAGCGGCAGGTCGAACCGATAATAAACCCGAACCGAAAGATCGGCGCGTCGATGTTAAGCTCAACTCCCGATTACTGATAAGTCTGAAAGCGTTGTAATAAATCGGGCTGAAATATTGCCTAATTTATTATCTTTCAACCAATTCTTTGATCTTTTTTTCAAGCTCGCGGATCGTTCTTGCAATTTCTCCAAGACGGCGGAAGGCGGCGGTCGAACGCAGCCAGTCGCGGTTGTCGAAGGCGGGAACGCCCGAAATGATCTTCCCGTTTTCGACATCGTGACTCGTCGCGCTTTTGGCGGTGATGATAACGTCGTCGCCGACTCTTAAATGTCCCGCGATGCCGACTTGTCCCGCTAAGATCACGCGTTTGCCGATGACCGAGCTTCCTGCAAGTCCGGTTTGTGAACAAATCAAAGCATCTTCTTCGACCGTGCAGGAATGACCGATTTGAACTAAATTGTCGATCTTCGCGCCTTTCCTAATGCGTGTTTCGCCGACCGACGCGCAATCTATCGCCGTATTTGCGCCGATCTCGACATCATCTTCCAAAACGACGCGCCCGACCTGCGGGATTTTCAGCCACGCTTTATTTTCGTCCTTCGCATAGCCGAAACCGTCCGAACCGATCGTCGTGTTGTTGTGAATGATGCAATTTGCACCGATTTCGCAGTTTTCACGAACGGAAACGCCCGAGTGAATGACGGAGTTTGCGCCGATCTTCACGCCGTCGTAAATTGTCGCGTTCGGAAAAATTTTGACCTTCGCGCCGATCTCGCAGTTTTTTCCGACCACGACATTGGCGCGGATTTCGGCGGAGTCGGAAACTTTCGCGCTTTCGTCGATGACGGCGGTTTTGTGAATCGAAGGAATAATTTCCGTGTCGGGATTGAAGATTCGCAAGGCGCGGGTGTAAGCCAGATAAGGGTCTTTCGCGCGCAGAACGGCGATGTCCTCGCGTTCGCAAGCTTCTTTTTCGTTCAAAAAGATCGCGCTTGCCTTCGTTTCCCTGATCTGCGGCGTGTATTTCGGGTTGGCGAGAAAGGTAATTTCGTTTTCCTTCGCTAAATCCAATCCGGCGGCGGAGATTATCTCTAAATCCTCGTCGCCCTGCACGATCACGGCAAAAGTTTTTTCGGCTAATTCGGAAAGTTTCATATATTTATTCTTGAAATATTACATTGTGATATGCCACACTTGATTTGTAAATAAAACATTACAGCAAAGAACCAACCTTTGTTAAATCCATACTCCCCTCAAAATAATAAACCGAAAAAACAGGAGCAGTATTATGAGTGAAAAAGTTTTAAATGAAGGGAATAAACAGTATTCCGCAGAAGAATATTTGCGCGTCGAACGCGAAAATATGTCGCACAAAGAGTTCGTCAACGGCAAAATTATGCCGAAACCGAACTCGAACAGGTGGCATAGTTTGATCGCTACAAATATGGCGATTGCCGTCGGCAGTCGTCTGCACGGACATAAATGCGACATTTATGTAAACAATATGCGCGTTCAGTTAAAGAACAAAAGCATCTGTTACCCCGATGTCGTCATCGTCAACGGCGAACCTAATTTTACGGATGCCAATTACGATGTCTTGTTGAATCCCGCGATCGTCGTCGAAGTTTTCTCCTCTTTGACCAATTCATCGAACAAAACCGAAAAGCTGGAAAGTTATCTCGCGCTCGACAGCATCAAGGAATGTTTACTCGTCAAGCAAGACGAAATGCGCGTCGAACACTATGCGCGGCAAAACGCCAAGCAATGGATTTACCGCATTTACAACGAACGCGATGATGTCGTCGCGCTCGAATCGATCAACTGCAAGGTTTCATTGCAGGAAATTTATTCGCAAATAAAATTCAGGCAAGCCGAACTAAGTTCAAAGGCGGTAAACTAAAAAACGAAAGGGAAAGTGATTAAAAAACTTTCCCTTTTTTTATCTTTGATTGCTCATTCATATAATTTTGCTGTTCGTCGTGAAAAAAACTTGCTCATCGGAGAAAAGTATTGCTCACCCTAATATCTTCGTCGCCCATCAGCAAAATTGTTAACAAATCAAAATATTTCAGGAAAATCTTTGACTTTCGACATATTTAGGATAAACTTCCTCAAGTTAGCTGTATTCCTAAATTGAGTCCAAGTCATAATTTTTTTTCCGAGGAAATATGAAAAAAGTTTTACTATTCCTACTAGTATTCCTTGTTGCCGGATCAATTACCAACATCTTCTGCCAAGATCAGAATCGTTCCGTAAACATCAATTCGATCAATATTGTTACCGACCGAACGCTCGTAATGAACGGTTACGGCGGCTTTTCGATGAGCGGAACCGACGAAAACGGCGGTGAATTTTATCGTCAGGCGACACGCGGCATTTTCAATGCGCCGTTTGTCGATTGCGTTCCGTGCCGGAAAGGAGCGGCTTTTTCGGGAAGTTTTTATACTGACAACTGGCTTACAAACGGAACTCCGCAAGGTTTGGGCGAATGGGCAAGCCTCGGCGGTTTGACGATTACCGCCGGGGACTGGTCGATCCCGATCCAGTTTCCTTACGGCAGACCGATCGTAAAATACATCCCGATCACCATCACGGGCGCGATCACCGTGACGGATTCCAGACAAATGCCGATGAGAACGATCTACACCGATCAAAGCGTAAATATGCACGGATTTATGAAGGTCGAATTTGCGAAAAGCGTCTTTAATATGATGATCCAATGGCGAAACGTCGAAATCACGGCTTCGGAAAATTAAATAAATTAACAAAGGGTTGAGATGAAGTTTCAGCCCTTTCGATTTTTAAGATGCTGAACACGGATTGGGCAGATTCGACGGATTTAGAAGCAGATATTTATAAAAATCGGTTTAAATCCGCTTGATTCGCCCAATCCGCGTTCAAAAAAGGTTGGTTTTTACTTTTCTTAACAGCTTGAGAAATTCTTGGCAAAATCGGGAAAATCAAATAATATTTCAAGTATGAGTCAGAGCAATCTCGCCCAGTCGAAAGAATATTACACGGTCGAAGAATATCTCGCATTCGAGCGCGAAGCCGCTGAGAAACACAAATATATCAACGGCGAGATCGTCGCAATGGCTGGCGCAAGCCGCGAACATAATTTGATTGGAACTAATTTGACCTTTGCATTTGTCGGACAATTACGCGGGAAAACTTGCGAAGTTTACGCAAACGATATGCGTGTCCGGATGAATCCCGAACATTACGGTTATCCCGATGTCGTGGTCGTCTGCGGTGAGCCTGAATTTGCCGACAACGAATTCGACGTTTTGCTCAATCCGACGGTCATTATCGAGGTTTTATCGGCTTCGACAAAACTTCGTGACCGCACCGAAAAGCTCGAAGATTTCAGAAAGATCGAAAGTTTGCAGGAATGTCTTCTGGTCGAACAAAAGAAAATCTTTATTCAACATTACATCAAACAAACTCCGAATCAGTGGCTTTTGCGGATTTATGAAAACGCTGATGAAGTTGTCAAAATGGAATCGGTCGGCTGTGAAATTGCTGTTTCCGATGTTTATCTGCAAGTAAAATTCGACGCGGAATCATAACAAATTCATCGGGTCGATCTCGACGCTGATAATCTTCAGATCGCAAAATCTTTCCTGCGCGTCGTGAAGCGCGAGGTCTAAAGTTTGCCGCAACTTTGCGCGGTTTCGCGCTTTTATCAAAATCTGCAAACGAAACTCGTTTTTCAAGCGCGAAAGCGGTGCGGGCGCAACGCCCAAAACTCGACAATTTTTTTCCGTGTCGGCTTTCAGCAAACAATCCTTCAAAATCTGCGCGTTGTCGAAGGCGTAATTGTAATTAGGATGTTTTATCAAGATGGACGCGAGAGCGACGAACGGCGCGTAGCTCAATTTTTGACGAAACGCGATTTCCTGCGCGTAAAACGCTTCGTAATTTTGCGTTTGAGCGTGTTTGATGGCGTAATGTTCGGGATAATAGGTTTGAATTATCACGCGACCTTGCAGATCGCCGCGTCCGGCGCGTCCGGCGACTTGCGTCAATAATTGAAAAGTTCTTTCCGCTGAACGAAAATCGGGCAAAGCGAGTCCGGCATCGACCGAAATTACGCCGACGAGCGTAACGTTCGGGAAATCGTGACCTTTCGCAAGCATCTGCGTGCCGACGAGCATATCGATCTCGTGTTCGCTGAATTTTTCGAGAACTCTTTCCATTTCTCTGCGTTTTCCGGTCGTATCACGGTCAACGCGCACGATTCGCAGATGCGAAAATCTTCGTTTCAAAATATCTTCGATTTGTTCGGTTCCTTCGCCCAAGAAAAACAAATGTTGACTTTTGCAACTTGGACACGAACGCGGCGTTTTTTCGCGGTGATTGCAGTAATGACAAACCAGACGGTTTTCGCGTTTGTGAAACGTAAGCGTGATGTCGCAATTGTGACAGCGAATATTTTCGCCGCAACTTCGACATAAAACGAACTGTGAATACCCGCGCCGATTGAGCAAAATTATCGATTGTTCGCCTTTTTCGTGCGTTTCTTCGATGGCGGAAACAAGCTCGGCGGAAAACACGGAATCTTTTCCCTGAATCTTGAAAACTTCGCGCAGATCGATGATCTCAGCTTTCGCAAGCGGGCGATTTCCGACGCGATTCGGCAATTGCAGGTAATGATATTTTCCGTTTTTCGCGTTGTGATAAGTTTCGAGCGCGGGCGTTGCCGAACCCAAAACGACGACCGCATCGGCGTAATTTGCGCGGACGACGGCGACATCGCGCCCGTTGTAAAAGGGCATTTCGTGTTGGCGATACGAACCGTCGTGTTCTTCGTCAACGATTATCAAACCGATGTTTTGCAGCGGCGCGAAAACCGCCGAACGCGTTCCGATGACGATGCGCGCTTTGCCTTGACGGATTCTGCGCCATTCGTCGAAGCGTTCGCCGTTTGAAAGATTTGAATGAAGAATCGCCACTTCGTCCGCAAAAACGGCGCGAAGCCGACGCGAAAAAACAGGCGTGAGCGCGATTTCGGGAACGAGCATCAAACTCGATTTTCCGCGTTCGAGCACAGTTTTCATCGCCCGAATGTAAACTTCTGTTTTTCCGCTTCCCGTTACGCCGTGAAGCAGAAACGCCTTATATTTTTCCGTTTGTAAAGCCGTTTCGATCCCGGTTAAAACGGTCGCTTGTTCATCCGTCAAAGTCAGGTTCAAAAGGTCGGGAATCTTTGCATCCTTCAACGGGTCGCGCAAAACTTCCTGCACGAAAATCTCCAGGAAACCGCGTTTTGCGAGCGTTTGAATCGAAGACGCGCCGACATCGGCGGTTTCGAGCAGATCGGTAAAAAGCATTTCGCCTTCGTTTTCCAGAATAGTTTCGATAACTTTATTCTGCGCTTCGGTGAGCGGTTTCGAGTTTTCGTGATTTTCGGGCGCGAGCAGACGGACGGCTTTGCGGCGTTTCGGTTTGACGTTTGCCGAAAGCGTTTTATGCTGAACCGAAATCCATTCCTTGGCGGTAAGCTCGCGAATCGCGCGCTGCGTTTGCGAAGTGCCGTAAACGTTGGCTAATTCCTTCGTGAAAGTTTCGCCGTTTGCCGCGAGATTCTGCAATATCTGGACTTTGACGGTTTTGGCGGAAGTTACGGTTAAAAGCTCGTCGCGTCCTTTTGCCGTGATCGAAACGACCTGTTCGACCGTCGAATTGATTCCGGCGGGAAGCGATGCTTTGAGCATTTCACCCCAAACCGACGCGTAATAATCCGCCGTCCATTGCGTCAATTTTAAGATTTCTTCAGTGATTAAAGGTTCTTCGTCGATCAGTTCGATGACTTCCTTGATCGAATCGGTTTCGATTTCCAATTCTTCCGAAAGTTCCGTGTGAAGCGCGACGGCATAACCCGTGATCTGTCGTTTTCCGAACGGCACGAGAATGCGCGCACCGAGTTTGACGTTTTCGTGCAAACCGAAAGGCAGACGATAAGTAAAGGTCTGGCGCAAAGGAACGGGCAGAGCGACTTCGACAAATTGCTGCAATGGAATTTCTTTCGCGGCTGGATTAAACATTTTAAGGTTCTTCGCCTAAAATGATAACCTATTGGAACTTTTTACAGAAATCGGCATCTAAACATCGATATGGAAATATTCGGACAAGAGAAAAAGGAAAAACGGGGAATTAATAAGAATTTTTTGGTCGCTTTCCTGATTGCGGCGGTTTTGATCGCGGTCGGACTCGGGTTGTTGTCGCTTCAACCTTCGTTCGAGGAACAAAAAGCACAGAAACTGGAAGGCGCGTTTCTCGAAGGGACTCCGCAATTTGCCGAAATAACGAAGGATTTAATTATCGAAACGGATTTCGACAAAACCGTGCAATCGCCGACCGCTTTCGGAACCGTGATGATGGCGATCAACGGCACGATTCGCAATAAAGGCAATAGAACCATTAACGGATTGGAAATAAACGTTTCCGTCGTCACGCAGAAAAACGAAGTTCTGAAAGAAAAAAGAATTCTGGTCGTGCCCGTTCAACATTCGGTCTTAACGCCCGGACAATTGATTCCGGTTGCTCTGACGCTCGACGGTTTCGACAAAAAAGACGACCGTGCCAATATTCGCTGGAAGGTGACGGCGATCAGAACCGAAAATTAATTGGTTTTGGCGACGAAAAGTTCTTCGAGCGATTGTTTGACGGGCTGAATCGAAACCAGCGTTCCGCCTTTTTCGCGGACGATCTGCAAAACTTTGTCGATGTCGGTTTCCTCTAAAACCTGAATGTTCGCGCCGTTCGCTTTTGAATTGATGCTTGCGCCCGGAATTTGCGAAATTTCATTTTTTAAAGCCTCAGCCGTCACACCTTTGACGTTTATTTCAAAAGATTGCCGTTCGCCGCTTTGCTGTAAAAGATCGTTCAGATTTCCCGTCGCGGAAAGTTTTCCTTTATTCAAAATCGCCACGTTGTCGCACAATGCTTCGATGTCGGACAAAATATGCGTTGACATAAAAACCGTCACGCCTTTTTCGCGGAGTCCGGCGATCAGTTCGCGGATTTCGCGCCGTCCGATCGGATCAAGTCCCGACATCGGTTCGTCGAGAAAGACGATTTCGGGATCGTTTATCAAACTTTGCGCCAAGCCGACGCGTTGGAGCATTCCTTTGGAAAATTTGCGGAGTTGCTTGTTCCAGTCTTTTTCGTCCAAGCCGACTTTGGTTAATAATTCTGCCGTTTTTCGTTTACGCGTCGCTGAATCAAAGCCGAAAAGCTCGCCGAAATAGTTCATCAGTTCGGATGCTTTCAGGTAATCGTAAAAATACGGATTTTCGGGACAATAGCCGATGCGCGAGTGTATTTTCGTGTCGGAAATGTCTTTCCCCAGAATTTTCGCGCTTCCGGCGGTCGGAAATATCAAACTCATCAGAATCTTGATGGTCGTCGTTTTTCCCGCGCCGTTTCCGCCTAAAAATCCGAAGATTTGCCCGCTTTCGACCCGTAAGTTCAAACCGTCGAGAGCGCGGACTTTTTTCTTTTTCCAAAAGCCGACTTCATAATCTTTGGTCAGATTTTCGATTTCGATAATGTAGCTCATAAACTTTTCGTAAACTTAGATTTCGTCCAAAAATAAAGGAAAAACGAGATGATAAAAGTCAAAAGGGAAACGATAAGAGAGATTTTCGTGCCCGGCGGTTCGATAAATTCGAGCGAAACGTTTGCTTCGTTTTGAGGAATTTTAACGAGCAACGCGCCGTCGTCGGCAGGTTTCGTTTCCGCGTCGGCACCGTTGATCTTAGCATACCAAAACGGATAGTAAAATTGTGAAATTCGGGCAAAATCTTCGTTTCCGCTTGCGACACGGAAACTTTTCGCCGTCGGTTTCCATTCAAAAATATCGCTGTTACGGGTTATCCGCACATTTTCTTTTATTTTTGAAGTGTCCTTGTTTGCCCAGATCGTCAGCCATTCTTCGTTATTCGGGCGCGAAATGATGTTTGCCGTGAGATTTGTAAATTCGTTCGGGGGAATAAACAGTGCTTGCCGGATGACCTGATTAATGCTGAACGCGATGCCGATGAACAGAAAGCCGCAGAGAATCAAAAAAAGCGGACGCTTTTTGGTTTTGGCAAATTCGAGCGCGTGATCGAATCCGGCGGAAACGAAAATGACCGCGCAGACCGAAAATATCGAAAGCCAACGCCAGGGAAACTGGACTTTTTGCAGGATCGAAACATTATTCCAGACAAACAAACTGAGCGGCGTGAGAATAAAGACGGTAAAAATTGCCAACGCCGAAACGTTTTTCAGCATTTTCTTTTTTTCGGCATCGGCGTATCGAAAAGCGATGATCGCAAACGGAACGGCAAAAACGAGCGTGACGGCGAAAAGCAGATCGAAAAACCAGAGATGATGAATATCGGCATCCAAACCTGCGAGATATTTGAACGAGAGCAGAAAGTTTTCACGATAATCGTAAAAATCGGTTGCTGAAAATTTTTCGGTCGCGTGTTTCAGCCATTTCATTTCCGAAACGACTTTGACCCATTGAAAGGAACTTGCGAGTAAACAAAGCAAAAACGCGAACGAAAGTTTCTTAGAGATCGGCAGAAAGGTTTCTCTTTTGAGCGAAAATAAAACGTAAACCGCAAAGCTCAGACAGGCGATGACGGAAAGCGGCAAATGCGTGTAAATGAGAATTGCCAGAGAAATGGCAAAGCCGAAAATGTCGGAGCGGTCGTTTTTGTGTAAGATTCGCGTGAGAAATAAAAAGCAAAAAGGCAAAATGGCGGCGGCGGCAAATTCGGCATACATAAACGAGCCGTAAAGCTCGGTTGCGTGATACGGCGCGAAAATATACATCACCGCGCCGGCGAACGAGGCTTTCGCGGACGAAAATTCACGCGCCAGCCAAAATACGCCGAAACCTGCCAGCATCGTCCAGAAAAGAAACGCCAGACAGCTTGCCGTAAACCAATCGTTCGTCAAAATTTTGCCAAACGCGAGAACGTAATAAGCGACAGGCGGATAAAATCTGAGTCCGATTCCGCCGTAGCCTTCGTTTTCCTGCGCCGCCCAGTTCGGGTAAAGACTGCCGTTTCTGAGCGAATCTTCGATCGAAGCGGCAAATTGATAATGCTGGTTCAGGTCGTTACTGCGCGGCACGCCGTAAAACCAGACGGGAAGCACGAAGAGCGCGGCGCACAGAACGATGCCGGACAGGTAAACCAAGTTTTTGTTATTTACGGATTTCATTTCGTAAGAACTTTCGGCAGTTGCGATCTATCGTAATCGATCTTCACGTCGCAATTTTCCTTGTCGAGCAGATACGGGGCGTTGGTCGTATCGAGCAGATTGTTCGATTTATCGAGGCGGAATTGATTATTGTTCGGCAATTTAACGCTTCTCAGCTGCGGCAGAATTTCGGTCAGGCTGTTGACACAGCGGTTATTTTGTTTTTTGAAATTCTCCAAAGCGTGACGGATCGCGTCCATTTCGTCGTCGGCATCGAGTTTTAAGAGCCAGCGCAGAGCATTATTTTTCAGGGCTTCGTCCTTTGCTTCTTCATACATCTGACGGTAGAGCAAGCGGCTTGTGTCGCGGCTTCCGCCGTCGGAGCGCATTTTTCCCGCCATCAATTTAAGGAACGGAGCCGCGCCGGAAATTTTCGTGCCTTGTTCGTAAACTTCGGCGGCTTTTTGATAATCGCCGAGCTTCCAGTAAATGTAGCCGAGGTGTTGATACAAAAGCCAATTTTCGGGATTGTCGCGGATTCCTTTTTCGGTAAATTTGATCGCCTGTTCCGAATCGACCGCCGGAAGCACGATCGAACCGTAAAAATAAACGGCGGTAAATTTCGGGTCGAGGTCGGTCGCGTTGTCGAGATACGGATATAAAAGACGCGGGTTGAGCGGTTTCAGGTTTTCGATGTCAACCTTCGTTTTGCTGTTCAACGCCTTCGTGCCGATGTATTGCAGGGCTTGCATCCAGTAAAGATCGGCGAGCAGACCTTCCGCGCCAAAGACGAAACCGCGCATTTTTTTGCCTTGAAAGGCAAGATCGCCGTCCACGTAATTGTCGGGAAGCGGCGGCTTGTTGGCTTCGAGATAATTCGACAAACCGAAAACCGCCGCAAAACCGCCAACGATCAAAGCGATGCAAATGATTGTCTGTTTCATAAATTTATTTGAAATTGCGGCGGCTGAAGATCAGCACGGTCAACGAGATGAGAATTATGTTGTAAACGACGGCGTAGAGAAACGCACCGCCGAGCATCGCGGCGGGCGGCGTTTCGTTGTTGGCGGCATTGGTGATAAAGCTGAAATGCGCGAGATTCGGCAGTAAATAGTAAATTATACCGAAAAAGATTTTCGCACCGCTCGAACCTAAATGCGTTGCCAAATCCTTTAACGACGCGCTGAAATTGCCGATCACGAAAACGAAAAAAGCGAGCAGAGCCGAAAGCGCGGGCGATGAAAACGACGAGAAAAGAATGGCGACGGCGGTCAGAATCGTGAGTTGTAAAAATATCAAAACGATCGTGCCCCAGATCGAACCGACGAGCGCGCCGCCCTCGACATACCAGAGCGCGAGCGAAACGCCGATGCCCATTACCAGAACGTTGATGAGCAAGGTCAGGCACAGCCCGAGATATTTGCCGACGATAAATTCGCCGCGCCCGATCGGTTTCGCGAAAATGGCGAAAACCGTCCGTTTTTCGATTTCCTTGCTGACCAATGACACGCCGACGAAGATCGAGATAAACGCGCCGAAAATCAGCATCGCGCTCAAGCCGAGATTGACGATCACGCGCGGTTCCTGTCCGGCGGTCAGATCGCCCAGGAAAATGGCGCAAGCCGTGATGAGCAAAACAAAAACGACGAGATTATACAAAACGCGGTCGCGCACGGCTTCGCGAAAAGTATTTAGGGCAATCGATCTGATCGTGTTGGAAATCGAAATTCTGACAGAATTTTCCTGATTCATTGTTTAAGTCGGATTTGGTTTACGGAGTTGAATTTTGCAGGGCGGATCGTCTAAAAGACCCAATTAAAATTTTGGACTAAGTGATTAATGCTGTCAAGAGTTTAGTTGAAAAAACACAGTTCCGATCAGGATTGACGAAAGCACTTTTTAATTGAATGTCTGCCCGGTATTAGATTTGAACAAAAAAACTGGTTCGGGCATTTTTATTGAAAATTAACGGTTTTAAGGAAAAGATCGAATTTTGCAGACTCCACAGGATTCCTGTAGCTTCCACAGGAATTTTGCAGGCTCTGCAGGAATCCTGCAGCTTCCACAGGAATCTTGCAGAAGCTGCAGGAATTTTGCAGACTCTGCAGGAATTCGATCAGCCTCTGCAAGATTCCTGCAGACTCCACAGGAATTTTGCAGGCTCCACAGGAATTTTGTGGCTTCTACAGGAATTTTGCAGAAGCCGCAGGATTCTAATCCGTATCTGCAAAATCTCAAACAAGCCGTAAAGTTCAACAGGGCTTGGCTGTTCACTTATCTTCTTATGACCGGTTTCTTTTGAACCGCACGACACCGATGCAGAAAGTATTGACAAGTGATTTAAAATATAATTCTAAATATCCAATTTTAAACCCAAACTAAGGAGAATCTATGGCTATAAGAAAAGTAATTCCGCTCGATGAGGAAGGATTTGAACTGTTGGTTATTAAAATGAACAGCAAATTGAACGGCTGGAAAACCGTGGTGAACGTTTCGACCGATCAGTTATCGAACCTCGAACAACTGGCGGCGGCATACCAGGGTTGGCGACTGCTCAAGGCACAGCTTGCCGATACGAAAACGTCGATCACCGAGTTTGTCAGGCTGTTGTTTGAAGGCGATAAAAACGAACCGCTTCCCGCTACGCCGGCGTTGACGTTCGTGATTCCGCCGCTTCCGGCGAAACCCGGCATCGAACAACAACTTAAAGAATTGATCGAATACATCGAATTACAGGACGGATTTACCGATGCGATCGGACTCGATCTCGGTTTCTATGTCGAAACAGGCGATAATCTTTCGCCCGAAGAACTCACGGGCGATTTCGAGGTTGATGATTTATCGGCATACAGGCTCGAAATCAAGTTCAGTTTGCAGAAACAGGACGCGTTCCGGCTTTCATACCGCACGAAAGGCGTTTCGGCGTGGACGGAGCTGACGCTGACTTCTTCGCCCTACATTCTGCAGGTAACGCCCGACCCGAACGGGCTTGCCGTGACGCTCGAAATGAAGGGAACTTTGATCGACAAAAATCAAACCGTCGGAAATACGTCCGATACGAAAACCGTCGTCGCACATTCGTAAATTTAAAATGAAAAAAAGCGGAACCGTTTGCACGATTCCGCTTTTGATCTTTAGATTAAACCGAAGTTTAGCTGATCGGCGTTCCGTTGGTGCCGGCGCGGTCGGTTGACGGTGCGGTTGTGATCGTTGAGGCGGTGATCGCATAGATAACGCCTGTTTCATTCGTGTAGAACGAACGGGTTCCCGATCCGGTGACACCTGTTCCCCACTGTTCGGGTTGTGCTTTCACATCGAACTGCGGAGCTTGCGTTGTCGAGCTGACCGTGCGGTTGATGGTGAAGTTGTATCCGCTCTTGCGGCATCCGGTTGCCGCCGATGTTGAGCATCCCAAAACGGTGTCAACCAATCCGCCCGATGCTAAAGCAACACCGTCAGCATATTCGCCGCCGCCGAGGGTCGACTGATATGTAGCTTGTGCGCCCGTTACCGTTCTCATCGAAGCGATAGCTGACGATTCGTTAGCCGCACGACGCGATGCAAGCAGGTTCGGAATAGCGATAGCGGCGATAATACCGATAATAACAACGACGATTAAAAGTTCGATAAGCGAGAAACCTTGTTGATTCTTTTTCATTTTTAATTCACAATCTCCTAATTTTTCTTTTTCTATTTTTATGTTTAGTCTTTTTCTACCTTTTCTCAGGCACAATTACCTTTAACAACAACCGTGCCAAAACTGAAAAATGCGACGTATCGATTCAAAAGCCCTGTATTTATTGAGTTTCAGTATTTTAAGAAATTTATCGGCGGAGAAATCGCGGTTGAAACGAACTTTCGATTACAGTAATTGGCATTGGCTCAGTGACGAAATTTGTCATAAAAACATTGAATTTAAGGTCATTTTGAACGATTGTGAAATTTCCGTTGAAAAATAAAAAAAACAGGCTTTGAAACCTGTTCTTTCGTTTTTCCTGAAAAGCCGGACTGTCTGAATCAATTATTGATCGGCGCACCGTCATTGACCGTTCGATCCTGATTTCCGGTCGGGAAAGGCGCGGTCGCCAGAAAATTAAAATAGATCGCTCCCGATTCGTTGGTATAAAAACTCCTCGTTCCCGTTCCGCCGACGCTCGCCCCGTGTTTGATCGGAACTGCCGAAACATCGAAGATCGGAACTTGTGCCGCGCTTTCGTCAACTTTCGTCAGAATATAGGTATAGCCCGTTCGTCTGCCGAAAGAAAAAGCCGGATCGAGCAATCCGCCATCAACCAAATCATTCATATTGCCGAAATTTCCTTTGCCGAGCGTGCTCCGGTAAGTCGTTTCGGCGGAAGCGATAGTGCGGAGAGAGGAAACCGCCGTGGCTTCGTTGGCGTTGCGCCGTGCGCCCATCAGATTCGGAATCGCGATCGCGGCGAGAATTCCTAAGATCGTCAGGACAATTAACAGTTCGATTAAAGAAAATCCATTTTGATTTGGTTTCATAAAATTGGGGAGCGAAAAAAATAAAATCCGAAGCCGTCGAAGCCTTCGGATTTTTGGCTATGCAATAATCGTGCGCGAAAATCCGCACGAAACGAAAAACTTTAATTGTCGTGGTTGCGCATCTGCGCCGAAAGCGTTCGGATGCTGTGTTTATCGAGCAAATGGCGGAGCGATCTGACCTGCATCTGTAAAAGTTCGGCGGCTTTGGTCTGGTTGCCGCCGGTCTTGCGCAAAGCCTCGACAACGTAGGTTTTCTCGAGATTGTCGAGATGAGCGACCAGATTGATGCCGTCATTGGGCAAATTGAATTCCGACTTGATGCGTTCGGGATTATAGTTCGTGATATGTTCGGGAAGCCGTTCGGGTTGAATCTCGTCGCCGCGTTCGAGCGCGACGGCGCGTTCGATCGTGTGTTCAAGCTCGCGGACGTTGCCGTGCCACGTGTAATTTTCGAGATACATCACGGTTTTCGGCGAGATCGAAACTTTGCGTCCCGTCTGGTCGCAGAATTTATTGACGAAATGTTCGACGAGTTCGGGAATGTCCTCGGCGCGTTCGCGGAGCGGCGGCAGATGAATCGGGATGACCGAAATGCGGTAAAAAAGGTCTTCGCGAAAAGTTCCGTCGTTCGACATCTGCTTCAGATCGCGGTTGGTCGCGGCGATCACGCGCGTGTCGATCGGCAATTCTTCGTGTGCGCCGACCGGACGCACGCGGCGTTCCTGCAACACGCGCAAAAGCTTGACCTGCATCGCGGGCGACATTTCGCCGATCTCGTCCAGAAAGATCGTTCCCTTGTTCGCGGCTTCAAAAAGTCCTTTGCGGTTGGCGTTCGCGCCCGTAAACGAACCTTTGATGTAGCCGAAAAGTTCGCTTTCGAGCAAAGTTTCGGTAAATGCGCCGCAGTTGATCGAAACGAAGGGCTTTTCGGCGCGCGGCGACATATCGTGAATGGCGCGGGCGACCAATTCCTTACCCGTTCCCGATTCGCCCGTGATGAGAACCGTCGATTGAACTTCGGCAACGGTTTCGATCATTTGAAAGATCGCCTGCATCTTTGCCGAGTTTCCGATGATGTTCTTGATACTGCCTTTTTCGCGTTGAAGACGTTTGAAAAGACGGTTTTCATTTACCAGAACCTGCTTTTCAAGTGCCTTGCGGACGATAATTTTCAGCTCTTCGACATCGAACGGTTTTTGGATGAAATCGTCCGCGCCGAGCTTGAAGGCTTCGCGGGCGGTTTCGACCGATGCGAACGCGGTCATCAAAACCATCGCCGTGTCGGGCAACGTTTCACGAACGGCGCGAAGCAGTTCGATGCCGTCCATATCGGGCATTTTAACGTCGGAAATTATCACGTCGGCGGGTTCGTCCTGAAGCATCTGCAATGCTTCGCGTCCGTTCATAGCCGTGCGAATCAGGTGTCCGTCGTTCTCAAATACAAGCGTTAAAAGCTGTCGGTAGCTTTGTTCATCATCAACGATCAGTAAATTTGACATCGAATTTTAGAAAATCAGAAGGGCATCGGGAAGTTCGGTAAAACAGCAGAAGATTTTCTACCTTTTCTATTTTTACGAAATTTGATTTTTAATTCAAGAGAAAACTTGAAATTATTTATTTTTAACGTGCAAAAAACTTTCGAGCGGCAACGGTTTTTCGCCGATCTCATCGATCACCTTCTCGATGGAAACATTCTGATTGCGTTTATCGACGGGCAGTTCGACGGTTATCAGCGTTCCTTCGCCTTCCATACTGCGGACGTTTATCGTGCCGTGATGGTCGCGGATGATCTGGTAAACGATGGAAAGTCCCAAGCCCGTTCCGCCCGTCGTCGAATTTGAAAACGGCTCGAAAAGCTGTTCGACCTGTTGCGGCGACATTCCGCAGCCCGTGTCGGCAAAAACGATCTTGACGCGATTTAACTGAGATTCGAGCAAACGGATCGAAAAAGTTCCGCCGTCGCGCATCGCCTGAATCGAATTTCGCGCCAGATTCCAGAAAATCTGCTTCAACTGCGTCGGGTCGGCATTTATCATCACCGGATGATCGGGAAGTTCGGTTTCGAGTTTGTGATGTTCCTTGATGTCGGGACTGTGCTGCAAAAGCGTAAAGGTATCGCGGATCGCTTCGCAGACATCGATCTCGGAAAAATTACTGACACGCGGACGCGCATAAGTCAGAAAATTCGTAATGATGCTGTTCAAACGGTCGGATTCGCGCAAAATAATTTCCATCAAGCCGTTTTGCGTTTTATTCAGTTGTGTGGTCGATTCCAAAACCTGAATCGCGCCGCGCATCGCACCGAGCGGATTTCTGATCTCATGCGCCAAACCTGCCGCGACGCGTCCGACCGCCGCCAAACGGTCTTTGCGGCGGACGTTTTCTTCCATCGAACGGATTTCCGTCAAATCCTGAAACGTAACGATCAAGCCCGTCGCTTCATTTTCCTCGCTGAAAAGCGGCGAAATCCCGTAACCGACGCGCACGACGAAACCTTCGGGAGTCATCAGATCGGCTTCAAAACGCGGCTGTTGTTCGCCTGTTTCGGTCGTTTCGATGGATAAAGCGATCGCGGCTTCCATATCGCCGAGAAGCGCGGAAATCGGTTTGCCGAGCATTTCATCGGCTCTATACCCGGTAATTTCCGAAGCCGCCGTATTGAAAGTGTAAATCGTGCCGTCAAGGTCGGTCGTAATCAAACCAGAACGAATCGATTCGATAATTCGTTCGTGTAAAAGCTGTAGATCAGCGAGCGTTTTCGCAGTTTTCTTGAGTTGTTCGCCCGAAGCGTGCCTGTCCGAAAGCCTCGAAGCGAGCATTCCGACGACCAGAAAAGCAACGACGTGAAAGGCGATGATCTGAATGGATTTTGAAGGATCGAACGCCGAGTTCGGAGAATTTATGACCGAAGTCATCGTTAAAATCGAGAGAGAAGTGAACAGTAAAACACAGCCCGCCGCCGTCAAAAGCGTTTCCTGCGCTCTTAAAAAAATACTCGAAACGCTGATTAAAACGATGTAAAGTGTGATATAAGGCGAAGTCAGATCGCCCGTCCGCCAAACGAGCCACGTTATCAAAAGCGCGTCGAGAAAAAACTGGATTCTGATCTGCCAATTGAAACTTTTACTGAGCCGCAGAACGAAAAAATAGACGATGGTTAAGCCGACGGAAATGAGAAAAACGAGAAAAAGTCCTTGCGGGAAATTGTCGAAGGAAAGTTTCAAAGTGCCGCTGTGCCAAACCCAATTGGCGACGAGCAGAAGAAAAATCACCAGCAAACGACCGATGATAAGCGTTTGAATGCGCGTCGTTTGTTTTGAAATGGCGTTTAGAAATCTTTCGTTGAAATCGAACATAAAATAATTGAAAAAATACTGATTGTCGGGTGAGAATTGGTTTTTAAGCCGAAGTTTATCAAATAATTGACGGCATTATTATATTTGAGAAACGATGGTTTTGACAGCTTCGAGAAGATTTTCGGCAACGACATCGGGTTTCTTTTCGAGCTTTTCCAGATCGCCCGCGCCGTAGCCTGTCAAAACGAGCGCGGTTTTGATATTTGCCTTCAAACCGAGTTCGACATCGAGAATCTTGTCGCCGATCATCCACGAATTTTCCAGATCGACATCGAAATCCGCACAGGCTTTCTCGATCATTCCGAGATTCGGTTTCCGGCAAGTGCATCCGTCGGTCGGCAAATGCGGGCAGAAATAAAATCCGTCGAGCTTGACGGTGAGATCGTTTTGAATTTTTTCGTGTATCTCGTGCATTGCCGCTTCGGTAAAAATTTTTCGTCCGATGCCCGATTGATTTGTCACGACAATTATCAAAAAACCGTTTTCCTTTAATAAGCGAACCGATTCGTCTGTAAAGGAAAAAAAACGCAGATCATCAACTCGCGATAGAAAATTTACTTCTTCGATCAAAGTTCCGTCGCGGTCGATGAAAACGGTTTTGGTTTTCGGTTTCCGAGTTTTTGAATTTGGATTTGTTCCGGTCAGCATTTTTCCTATTAAATTACTAACATTTTTCGGGCTTTTTCAAAAACTTCCGATGGAGAAATTTGCGTCATACAGCGATGATCGATCGGACAATCGCGCAACATACACGGCGCGCAATCGACGTTTTTTCGGATAATCTCCGACCCGAGCGGCTGTGTCGTTTTTTCGTTTGTCGGACCGAAGATCACTAAAGTTTTCGTGCCGACCGCCGGCGCGACGTGCGCCAAGCCCATATCGTTTGAAATAAGCAGATCGATTTCGGACAAAACCGCGACCGCTTCGGAAAGATCGGTTTTACCCGTCAGAATTATCGGTTTTTTTTCGGATTTGTTGAGAACTTTGTCGGAAACTTCGATCTCGTCAAACGCGCCGACCAATATCACATTGCAATCCGATTCATTCTGCAAAAGGTCATTTAATTTTGCGTAACTCTCGGTCTGCCAGCGTTTAGCGCGCGAATTTGTCGAACCCACTCCGAGTGCGACGATCTTTTTTGAAAGATCGACACCGTTCTTCTCCAAAATTGTCCGCGCCTCTGCTTTTCTTTCTTCCGAAATTTCCAGATTTACATTCGGCGCATTTTCCAAAATCGTTTTTCGTTGAAAATACGAATTTTCGATCTCGGCAACTAAATTCAAATAATAAAAGACTTCGTGCCGCTGATTTTTCCAATCCGGCATCGCAACGGAGTCGGTCAACAAAAAACTTCTGCCTTCCTTTGCATAACCGAAACGGCGCGGGATGTTGGCGAGTTTGTAAACGAGCGCGGATTCAAAAGAGTTTGTAAACAGAATCGAAAGATCGAAGTTTCGTTTTTTTATTTGTTTCGATTGCACGAGCGAATCTTTTATCTTTGAGCCTGACTTGTCAAATGCAATTATTTCATTAATAAACGAAGCATCCTGAAAAATCCCTTTTGCCCATTTCCGCGTATGCAGAGAAATTTCGGCGGAAGGAAAAATCCGCCGAAGCTCCCGCAAAGCGGGAATTGTCATCACCGCATCGCCTATCCAATTTGTGCCGCGTACGAGAATTTTCACTAAGATATTTTAACGCAAAGATTTCAGCCCACGAAATATACGAAAGAAACGAAATAAAAAACAAACTAATTTTTTTGTGTCTTTCGTGTGTTTCGTGGGCAAATAAATCAGGTATAAAAAAGTGTTTTCAGTCCGTCTTCGAGGGAAATTTCGGGTTTCCAATCCAATTCTTGAGTTATCAAATTCAAGTCGGAAACATAATTCATCGGTATGGGCGCAGACAAAGGGTTTTCTTCGTCGATCAGGGCTTGAAGTCCTGAAACTTCTTCAAGTTTTTCGACCAACTCGCGCAAGGTCAAAGCGGTTTTCGATCCGCCGCCGAGATTGTAAAGTCCGTGCCTGATGACCGAATCCGTGAAAGCTTCGCAGGCTTTGGCAAAGTCCTGAACGTGAAGCAGATCACGGCGCGGATTTCCGTTTGCGGGAAGCCGCAAAGGTGCGCCGTCATTTATCATATCGGCGAAATGCGTCACAAAATTCGGCGTGTTTCCGAGGGATTTTCTGGCGTAAACGGTTGAAAGACGGAAAATGCACGAGCGGAAATTTCGTGCGTGAGCGTAATATTCGACGTATCTTTCGGCGATCAGTTTCGACCATTCGAGCGCGGATTGTCCGCTGTAAACGGTCGGGCAATTTTCGGGAACTTGCTGATAATTATCGGCAAAACGCCCGTAAACGTCCTTTGTCGAAGCGTAAATGAAAACCGTATTTTCGCGCATCGCCCGCAAAAGATTGACCGTGCCTTCGACATTGGTTAAAAAAACGTTTTCGGCTGAATCGGGTGATTTGTCCAACTCCGCCGCGAGATGAATAACGACATCATATGCTTCGACAAGCTGAACATTCTGCAAATTTAAGATGTCGAGATTGGAACGCCGCGAAAAATCGTCAGCCTTAAGATAATCACAAAGATGCGAACCCAGAAAACCACTGCCGCCCGTAACGAGAATTCTCATATCATCCGATTTTAACGCCTAATTCAATGAGCGGAAAACCTGAATCGGAGATTTGCCGAAAAAATGAAAACTTTGGCAAAAAAAAGTAAAAAATCTGTCAATTATACAGAGAAAAATAATTTGCAGTAATTGAATCAATGTTTCCCCCCAAAAGATTGCATTTCAAGCAATCGTTAAAATTAATAATTAGAGGAATTTGAAATTATGGCAATCAGACCTGCTGAAGCGGCACTTGCGGTTGCCGATCCGACACGGGCGGCAATCGGTTATAATTGCGCGAAAATCGCGGAACATTTGGCAAACACACTTTTCGACGACGGCAGAACGCATTCGCCGGACGACACCGAACAAAATGCTTTCAAACACGCTTACTGGAACGCTTTGATGGTAAAACATCTGGCACTTTGGGCTTATACAGAACAATATGTCAACGGCGGCGGCAGAATCGGCGAATTTTTCGATAATTTGTTGGGCGGTTCGGAAGCGGAACGTTGGGAACGTGCGATTCAATACGGCGTTTGGTGGGCGAAAGCTTTCGGCGACGCACACGAAAACGATCCGCCGTTTGTGACGATTTCGGGAAACACCGCCGCGCGTCACGCAATGGATTATCGAAATAACGAGATCGGAAGAAATATTGCGGTGAATGCTTTGAGAAGCGACCGCGAAACGCTCGACCGGACGCTTGCTCACAACGTGATGCGGTATTTAGCCGATAACAACACTTATCCCGCGAGTCAAAGAATGATTATTGAAAAACCGGAATACGATATGAGCGTCATTAGAAATCGGATTTAATAATTTGTGATGAGATCGAAGAATAAATGAAATCGGACGATGAATTCGGTTTCATTTATTCATTTCGATCAGCATTTTCATTGAATCCGCCTTGCCGACCACGATCAAAAGATCGCCTTCTTCGATCAGGGTTTCGCCGATCGGATTAAATGAAAGTTCGCCGTCGGCGCGGCGGATGGCGATCACGATCAAGCTGAGTTGACGGCTGATATTCGTTTCGCGCAAACGTTTGTTTGCGTAGGGAGAATGTTTGCCGATAGCGACTTCTTCAAAAACGAGATCGAGTGTTTCGGCGACGATCGATTCCATAAAATCAGCGATCGCAGGTTTTAAAAGCGCGCGCGCCATCGATTGACTGCCGATGATGGTCGGTGCGACGACGCGGCTCGCTCCGGCGCGAATCAACTTCGGTTCGGCTTGTTCTTCGACGGCGCGGGCGACGATGTGAAGCTTTTCATTCATTCCGCGCGCGGTTAAAACGACATAAACATTTGCCGCATCGTCTGCCAGACAGCTTGCCAGTCCGCGTGCGCGTCTTACTCCCGCTTGAATCAGATTATCTTCGAGTGTCGCATCGCCGATCAAAATTTGAATATTTTCATTTTCAAACTCCGCCAGCCGTCTTTCGTCCTGTTCAATGACCACGAAGGGAAGTTTTTCCTTTTGCAGATTGCGGATCACGCGCCGCCCGACGCGACCTGCGCCGCACACGATAAAATGATCTTTTAATTTATCCATTTCCTTAGTTTTTCTTCTCAGATCGAGGGCTTCGACGAGCTCCGATTGCAGAACCGATTGCGCCAAAACAGTCAAAGCATAAAGAACCGTTCCCGCGCCGAGGAGCATAAAAACCATTGCAAAAACTTTCCCGTTGCGCGAACGCGGCGGCAGATCGCCGTAACCGACGGTCGTGACGGTTTCGGTCGCCATATAGAAACTGTCGATCCAATTCCAGCCTTCAAAATAATGAAATCCGACCGCTCCGAAACAGAGTGCAAACAAAATCGCGATTGATGCGTTATACAATCTGCGCTTCGTGATCTTGGAAATTGTTTTAAAAATATCCATTGCTTTCAAAAAGACTAGACATTAACCCTCTGCAACAATTAGAATTTAATCGGGCAACCACCTCGAAAAGATTTCTCACTAAATCTAAAACAACAAACCGAAAATGCCAAATCCATTAACAGTTAAAAGCCGAAAACCGAAAAAACCGCCGAAGTATTGGCGCGACAAGCATCCGGTGAAAGCCTTTCAAGCACCGAAAAAACCGCTTTGGCGCAGAATTTTGCGCGTTTTCTTTAATCCGCTGACAATTTCGCTCGCGGCTTTTACAATTCTCGCGGCGTTTTTGACGCTGACTTATTTTTGGTTTGAATATTCGGACAAGATCGACCGCAGACTTTTGAGCGGCGAAGTTTACACGCAATCGGCGGGCATTTATTCCGCACCGAAAAACCTCATCGCGGGCGAAAATTTCTCGCTTGAAGAAATGACGGCTTATTTGAAATCGGCAGGTTACGTCGAGAAAAATAATCAAGCCGACGCTTCCCGAAGCCGTTATCAAGCGAGCGAAAATCAGATCGAGATCGAACCGGGAATTACGGGAAAGATCGACGGAAAGCAGGTTTTTCCGTCAATTACGGTCAAATTTTCAAAAGACGGAAAAACCGTCGCTTCGATCTCTGAAAAAGAATCGGGAAATTCGCTCAAACAAACAAAACTTGAACCCAAAATCTTAAATTCGATTGCCGAAGAAGGCGACGGACGGCGCAAAGCGATCACTTTTAACGACATTCCGCCGCATCTCGTGAAAGCGATCACCGTCACCGAAGACCGCGCATTTTTCGAGCATTACGGTGTCAACATTCGCGGTATCGCCCGCGCACTTTGGCGGCGATACGAAAAGGAAGAAGATAATTCACCGCTCGCAAATCAAGGCGGTTCTTCGATCACACAGCAATTGGTCAAAAATCTTCTGCTTTCAAACGAACAGACTCTGACGCGCAAAGCCAAAGAAGCGTTGATGTCTGTCATTTTGGAAACGCGTCTTTCCAAAGAAGAGATTTTTACGCTTTACGTTAATCAGATTTATCTCGGACAGCAATCGGGCGTTTCGATCTACGGTGTCGGCGAAGCGTCGAACGTTTACTTCGGCAAGGACGTTTCACAATTAACTTTATCGGAAGCGGCATTTCTCGCGGGAATAATCCGCAGTCCGAATCGTTATAATCCGTATAAAAATATCGAACGCGTGACCGAACGGCGCAATCAGGTGCTTTCTTCGATGCTCGAAGCGAATGCGATCTCGCCCGAACAGCAAAACGAAGCAAGAAATACGAAATTAACGCTTCATCAGATTTCGGCACAGCGCGATTTGCAGGGAATGCCGTATTTTTCGCAATACGCCATCGAAGAATTGCCGAAACTGGTTTCCGATCCCGAAGCCGTCAAACATCTTCGCGTATATACTTCGATCGATCCTGACCTGCAAAAAGCGGCTTATGAGATTGTCAATAAAAGATTGGATAAACTCTCGAAATATTTCCCCAAAAAAGCCGATAATCTGAACGCCGCACTCGTTGCGATCCGTCCGAAAACGGGCGAGATCGTCGCAATGGTCGGCGGTAAGAATTATCTCGAAAATCAATTCAATCGCGCGACGGATGCGATGCGCCAGCCGGGTTCGGTGTTCAAACCTTTCGTTTATGCAACCGCGATCAATTCGGCTTATGATTCGGGAACCGGAATTTACACCCCCGCGAGCATTTTCAAGGATGAGAAAAAAGTTTTCACGTTCAACCAAGACACTTACGCGCCCAACAATTACGGCGATACGTTTTCAAACAAGGAAATTACGCTTCGTGACGCGCTCGTAAAGAGCAAAAACACGATCACGGTTGACCTTGCGATGCAGTTGAACATCGGCAAAGTGATGAATCTGGCAGCAAAAGCCGGACTTCCGAAAGTCGAAAAAGCATATCCGTCAATGGCTTTGGGAACGGCGGAAGCAACGCCTTTGCAGATGGCGACGGCATACACGGCATTTGCCAATCTCGGCGAAAAAGTGTCGCCTTTGCCGATCACGCAGATCACGAACGGCGAAGGAAAGCTCATCGTCGCGCCGACGACGGAAAAGAAAACGGTTTTGCGTCCCGATGTCGCCTACATTATGGACGACATTATGAAGGACGTGATAAATCGCGGAACGGCGGCGGAAGCGCAAGCCTGGGGATTTCGCAACACGGAAGGCAAAACGGCTTTTGCGGGAAAAACGGGAACTTCGCGCGACGGTTGGTTTGCAGGTTTTACGCCCGAATTGGTTTGCGTCGTTTATGTCGGATTCGATAACGGCGACGATCTGGGAATGAAAGGTTCGGATTCGGCAATGCCCGTCTGGGCGGATTTTATGAAAGAAGCGTTGGAACGACATCCCGAATGGAATGGTGATTGGCAAATGCCCGTCGGGATCAAAAAAGCCGAGATCGACACCCGCAACGGCAAATTAATACGCGAATTAGACGACGCGGAAGCCCAAAAAGTAAAAATCGAGAACGAAAAGGAAAAGAAAAAAGCCAAAGAACCGACAAATTCGGCTCAAACGGAAGAAATTTTGGACAATCCCGAACCGAAAGAGATTTACGTCACGGACGTTCCCGCCGAATTTCGCCGCGTCGAGCTTTTTATAATGGGCACAGTGCCCAATAAAGTTTTGCTCCCGACCGACGAACAGCCGACTGACGACAACGGCGAACCGAAACCGCAAGCCACCGCGACACCTTTTGCCACCTGGGAAGAAGAACAAAACAAAAAAGGCAATCAACCGAACGCGCCGAACTTAAAAGACGACAACACCGTGCTCGAATCAGATAAACAATTAACGATAATGATCTGTCCGCTGACGGGAATGCGCGCGACGAAAAATTGTCCCGACAAAAAAGCGCAAACATTTAAACAGGGAAGCGAACCAAAGGACTTTTGCACTTTCCACGTCGGCAAATAAACAAAATCCCAAACACCGAAAAATAAAATCAAATCAATAAAACAAAGCTCCCCTCCTTTCAAAGGAGAGGTGTCGCAACGCGACGGGGTGGTTGCGGCAAGTTTAGAATTTCGATTGATTAAAGTAAAAATCAAACCGCCGCATTCTCAAATAAGATTAGCTATTACTAAATAAAAACCACCCCGTCCGCGAAGCGCGTCCACCACTCCTTTGAAAGGAGGGGAGTTTTTTTGGCTCATTTCTGCACATAATAAAAAAGCGCAAACCAAATGGCTTGCGCTTTTAGCTGAATAATTTTCCGTTTAGTTATAAACGACGGCTTCGTTGGAACAATCGCTTTCGAGATCGCCGTGAACGGCTTTGACGCGATACAGAGCCTTTACGCCGGGCGTTTGATTTTTGTGTTCAAAGCGCGTTTTCGTGGTTGCTTTGACAAAAACATAATCGGGTGCATCGCCTATTTTTGCTTCGACGATATAAGTCGTGCGCGGTTTGTTTCCGCCCGAACTCCATTTGAGCAGATTTATGCCGTTCGAGCTTCCCGTAACGACCAGATCGGTCGGCGCAACGGGAACGATCGCCGTCAAACTGTTGTCATCGACATCCAAACCCAACATTTCGATCAATTCGGCGGGCGCATTCTTATTTCCTTTCAGCGTTTTATTCAACGCGGCAATCGCGGCTAACGCCCGTTTATATTTTTGTTTCAAACCGGTCACGGCGGCGGAAGCGGCTTCTTTCGTTGCTTGCCGTTCGTCGATACCGGCATCCAAATCCGTTTTACCCTCGGTCAGATCGGACAACAAAGCGTTGGAAATGCTGAGTTCGGCTTTCTTTGCCTCTGCCATTGCATTCAAATTCGTCATAAAAACCGACAATTCGATCGGTGTCATTTAATAATATTTCTTCGACATAAAAGTTTCTCCATTTAATTCTGCAAAATTATTTGCGAAAAACCCTATCTTTAACTTTTCAAGAACTAGGGGAAGCCATAACCGAAATCAAAAACATTCGGAATTAAACATTTTCTTTCGATCATTTTCTATATGACACCCAACCCGACTAAATTTTGCATTATATTTATAACAAAATTTTACTATATTAATACAAATGCCCTGAAATAAATCATTTAACGATAAAATTTTTTCAAAAAATCTTAATTTACGGCACAATTTGCAAAATAATCGGCACAAAAAAAGAAAATTTGTGCCAATTAATAAGAAAAATTGGCACAAATTTCAATTTTTTTAGCCAATTTAAAGAAGAAATTGGCACAAATTTTAAAAAAATGTGCCAAAAAAAAGAAATTCTGCAACAAAAAAATGAAGAATTGGCACAAAAAATAAAAATTTGTGCCAATTCAGCAAAAAAAAGAGCCAAAAAAATAAAAAATTGTGCAGAAAAAACCGTTCAGAGTTCAAACTTCAGTTTGAATTTACCCGAAAAATTCCAAACTAAAGTTTGAACTCTGAACAAAATGCACCGACCTCAAAATATTCTCCAACAAAAATTTCAATCATCACCCAAATCCGATTCGTAATTCGTAATTTGAAATTCGTAATTGATTACTTTCCCATTTTTTCTCGCACTATTTTTAAATTATTTTTTACTTGAAGAATATAAGGATGATTTTCAGACAAAAACTTTCGATAAATTTCCAACGCTTTTACATAGTATTCTTCAGATTCGATCAATTTATCTTGATTTTCATAAACAAGACCTAAATTATTGTAGCTCATTGCCGTCGAGGGATGATTCTCACCAAAAATATTTAACTTAATCTGCAATGCTTTGAGATGATTTTCTTCGGCTTTCGGATAATCGCCTTGTGAATCATAAACAAGACCTAAACCCATGTAGCTCATTGCCATATCGGGATGATTCTCATCAAAAATATTTAACTTAATCTGCAATGATTTAAGATAATATTCTTCGGCTTTCGGATAATCGCCTTGTGAATAATAAACATTACCTAAATTATTGTAGCTCGATGCCGTCAAAGGATGATTCTCACCAAAGATATTTAAGCAAATCTTTAAATCTTTAAGATGATTTTCTTCGGCATTCGGATAATCGCCTTGTGAATAATAAACATTACCTAAATTACAGTAGCTCGATGCTGTTTCTTGATGTTCGTTTCCGTAAATTTTTTCACAAATATCACGGCAGATAAGACAATATTTTTTAGCTGTGTTATATTGCCCAAAATCTTTGTTATATCTAGCAATTTTATAACTCAACACATTAGTTGATTGATTATCCAATTTTGTAATATCGGCTGAATTTTCTTTTGCCTTGACCAGATATTCAATAAAACTTTCCAAATGTGCCAAATAAGGTTCTACTTTTTCTTTGTTCGTGTAATCAAAAAAGGGAACAACTGCATTTAAAGTTTCTGAAATGATCTCTAATAAACGATCTTCTTCATTTTTTAGTTTAAAACGCATTACTTCTTGAACTAAACGGTGCGTTGAAAAGGTTTTTTGGTCGACATCGCGGTCGAAAATGGCAAATTCGTAAAGTCTTTCCTTTACTTCATCGATTAAATCTTCATCTTCGACAAAATTTATGTATTTGGGGTCGAGTTTTTTCAAACATTCGATAAAGAAATCTTCGGGAATATTTTCAGGCGCAACAAAAGCACTGATTTTCAGGTAGGAATCAACCGCGCGAGCGATAAATGTTTCTTTTTCGGAATCATTTTTTGCCGTCGTAATATACCCGAATGTATTCAAAAAAGCCGTTGCAACCGCTTTTCGTTCAGCATCTTTGAAATGTTCAAAATAATTCGATAAAAATTCGTAATTTGCTAAAAGATTTTTCTCACGATCTTGGTAATTATCGAGAAATTCGGCAAAAGTTTTGCGTTTTTTATTCAAATAAGAACCGACAAAAGACATTGCCAGCGGTGAATTGCCAAAATGTTCGGCAATATTTCGCGCATTTTCGGCTTCAACGGTTGAAACCTTTTCCAATGTGATTGAGGCATCTTTATTTTTATGACGCAAAAGAAGTTGAGCGGCTTCGTCGGTCGCCATTTTAAAAATTTTGACTTGCTTTCCCAGATCATAAATATCTGATTTATTTGCCGTAAAAACCACATCGCCTGTGTGATTGGTGAATCTGCAATCTTTTATCGCCAAAACGTCGTCAACATTGTCCAAGATCAACAGCCAATTATCATTTTCCGCCAGCCAATGTTGAAATATTTGCAGTTTTTGAGCAGGCGTAGTCTGTTCATCGGTCGGAATGTTTAGATCGCTGACAATTTCGCCGATAAAAATGTCGAAATCCGCACCGACGGCGCGAATAAAGAAAATATGTTTGTAATTATTTTCATTCAAATAAGCAAATTCCGTCACGACCGAAGATTTCCCAAGCCCGTGAACACCGCAAAGCGCGGCAGTTTTGTGCGTTTTCAACGAATCTTTGATGCCGATCAAAACATCTTTGCGTCCCGTAAAAAACTGAACGCGCATCGGAAACCGCGAAACGGGAAGTTTGGTCGGAATTTTGGACGGATTAGATGAATTATCGGGCGGATTGGATAAATTTTTGATCGCTTGTAAAAGTGCTTTGAACCATTCTCTATTTTCGTAGTGGTATTTATCCAGTTTTTTAGAAACATTGATAATTTCATCGAGAATTTCAGCCTGTGAAGCGTTTATATCGCTGACCAAAGCGAGCAATAATTTGCCGTAAGCAACGCCTTCGTTTGCAAAATCTTGTACAAAAACTTCGCGGAGTGATTGCGGAAATTTTGAATATAAAGAATGTGCAAGTTTATTGAGCGAAATTTCAGTTAAATTGCAATCATTTTGACGCGCAATTTCAAGTAAAATAAGTTTCCATTCACTTTCTTTAACCGGCGATTCTATTTTAGTAATTTCATTAGCTTTGACCGAAAAAAAATAAGGAATTTTTTCCTCGGAAATGCTTACTAAATTATCTTGTTCGAGCAAAACGACCCAAGCCCAGGTTGCTTGTGTCGTTTCTAGTATTAGTTCGATCGAGGCTTTGTCGTCTTTATCCGTTAATTCTTCCTTTTCACTTTCAAGAATGGAAAGAATCGCTTGGCGAACGGCTTTTGCAATATCGTGATTTTGCGCTCCGTCATTGTCTTTGAGCTTTTTTGAAACTTCGAGTAAGACTTGCCGCGCATCATCGGCACCTAATTCGAGTCCGATCGCTCCGCACGCTTCGAGAAGTTTGATTGTCAGGTCGAAACCTTTATCTTGCAGAATCGAAAGAATCCCGCTTTGTGCCGCCGTGACTGTGACCGCACCTGCCGCAACACCCGCTTCGGGCGATTGTGTTAAAACGCCGACCAAAGACGACACTAAACCAACCAAAGTCAGCGAACCGAAAGAATATATGCGACCTTTACGTGAGAGCATGGCGACACCTTCACAAGATTTAGATTATTTCATAAAACTTCGTGACGATTTTAGTGGAAAATCGGATTATTTACAAGATTTTTTGTTGAAAACAAGAGAGTAAACGGAAAATAGAAAACGATTTCGAGCCGAAAAAAGTCCGGCAAACTTCAGTTTGCCGCTTTAAGTTTAGAGAATCTGAACACGAAGGGACAAACTGAAGTTTGTCCGGCTATCGAAAAAGTCCAAATTGAAAAATAGAAAACGATTTCGAGCCGAAAAAAGTCCGGCGAACTTATGTTCAGTTCAAATTAAATCTAACAATTGCGGCTTTGCCGCCCGATGTGCGGAAAGACTTTGTCTTTCCGGGAGATTCTTCCCGATTTCCGAGGCTTTGCATCCTGTTTGATTCGGAGGCGGAGCCTCAAATCTTTAGAAAGCGATTTACGGAAAGGCAAAGTCTTTCCGCACATCAGCGGGCAAAGCCCTTTCAGAACTTTTGTGTTAGTTTTATTTTGAACAGAACTTCAGTTTGCCGCTTTAAGTTCAGAGAATCCGAACGCGAAGGGACAAACTGAAGTTTGTCCGACTACTAAAAAAGTGAAAAATGGAAAATGAAAAACGATTTTGTGACAATTGCTTAAAATCATTTTCCATTTTCCGCTTTCAAATTTCAATTTTTAAGAACTAACCTAAAATATCGTCGGCTTTGAGTTTCAATTCGGGCATTGTTTCGGACAAAACTTCTTCGCCGCGTTGGTAGATTTTGACCATTCCGTAAATGTTTTCCTTCGGATTGGAATGAACTTCGATTCTTTCGGCTTCTAAATTTATCAGCCACGCTTCGGGAATTTTCGCGCTGGCATATTTGGGAAACTTTAAAGTTCGATCGTATTCGACCGTGGAATCGGAAACCTCGATAATGAGCAAAATATCGGCGGCTTTGGGATGCGATTGTTTATAAAAATCCGCCTGAAAACGCAAAATGGAAATATCGGGTTGCGGTTCGCTCAAATCATCAAGAATAATCGGACTTTGCGCCCGAATAATGACATTTTCGGCAGTATATTTGTTCAGAAAATGGTTCAATAAATCAACACAGCGAGCGTGGAGTCTTCCAATTGGCGATATTTCGATAATTTCTCCCTCGATCAGTTCCAAACGGTCGGTCGGTCTGAACATTCCTTGTTCGGTCATCGCATTAAAATCGTCAACCGTGAACTGAAATCTTTTAATTGCTAATTCCATAACGCTTTTTATTATAAGTTAAATGTTAAAAATGAAAAATGGAAAACGATTTTGCGCCATTTCAGCTTAATCATTTTCCATTTTCCGTTATCAGTTATCCGTTATCACTTACTCGTCGTCTTCGTGCGATCTGATTCTGCCGGCGGCTTTGGCTTCTTCGACCACTTTTCCGGCGAGATTGCCCGGTAAGGGGTCGTAATGCGAAAACTGCATATGATAACTGCCTCGCGCTTGCGTGATCGAGTTCAGTTTCGACTGGTAATCGAGCATTTCGGACAAGGGAACCTGCGCTTTGATGACTTGCTGTTTACCGCGCATATCCATTCCCGACACTCTGCCGCGCCGGGAGTTCAAATCGCCCATAATATCACCCGAAAATTCGAGCGGAGTGAACACTTCGACATCCATAATGGGTTCGAGAAGCGTCGGTCTGGCTTTTTCGATGGCGGCGCGAAACGCTTTTCTGCCGGCGGCGCGAAAACTGTGTTCGTCCGAGTCAACGGGATGAAAACTGCCGTCTATCAAAGTGACTTTGAAATCCACTAACGGATAACCTGCAACCGCTCCGCCCTGCGCGGCTTCGATAATTCCTTTTTCGATCGCCGGACGGAAGTTTGCGGGAACCGATCCGCCGAAAATTTTGTCCACCCATTCAAAGCCGCCGCCGCGTTCGAGCGGTTCAAAGATACATTTGCAATCGCCGAACTGACCGCGTCCGCCCGATTGTTTCTTATGTCTGCCCTGAACTTCCACCTGCGCCGTGATCGTTTCCTTATACGGAACCTTCGGCGGATGAAGTGCGACTTCGACGTGATAACGCTTGTGCAGTTTGGCGACAACCGTTTCGATATGCAGCTGTCCCGTTCCCGAAAGGATGAATTCCTTCGTCTGTGCGTCACGGTCGAAGTGCAAACTCGGGTCTTCTTCCAGAATTTTGTGCAGTGCGACGGAAATCTTTTCCTCGTCGGCGCGTGATTTGGGTTCGATAGCGAACGCGATCGCCGCCTCGGGATATTGAACGGGCGGATAAACGATCGGGTTGGCTTTGTCGCAGAGCGTGTCGCCCGTTTGCGTGTCTTTCAGCTTCACGACCGCAATAATGTCGCCCGTTTGTGCCGCGTCGACCTTATCCAAAGTTTTCCCTTGAATCACGTGCAAACCGCCGAGGCGTTCGGGCGTTTCGCGGGTTGAATTGAAAACCGTCGCGTCGTGCGCAATTTTGCCCGAAACGACTTTCATAATATTGATTCTGCCGGCAAACGGGTCGGCGATGGTGCGGAAAACATACGCGCTGAACGGTTCGTCGTTGTTGTATTTCCGCGCGATCTTTTCGCTCGTCATTTCATTGTCGGCGTAGCCTTTTTCGGATTCGTGCGTTGCCGGATTCGGCGCAAATTCGACGATGTGATCGAGCAGAATGGACAAGCCGACGAGCGTGGCGGACGAAACCGCATAAACCGGGCACAGACGGCTTTTCGCAATGGCTTTCGCCAGATTCGGATAAATGTCTTCTTCGTCCAAAGTACCGTTTTCAAAGTATTTTTCCATCAATTCGTCGTCCGATTCGGCGACGATCTCGATCAGTCGTTCACGCGTCGATTGGACGAGTTCGCTTCCTTGTTCGGGAATCGGAATTTCGGTCGCTTTGCCGTTTTCGTCAAACGAATAAGCTTTTTGATGAACGACATCGACGACACCTTTGAAGTTTTCTTCAGAACCGATCGGCAAAGTAAACGGCACGATCGAACGTGCAAAAGATTCTTTTGCCGTGTCGAGCGCGTGACCGAAATCGGCGCGTTCCTTATCGAGCTTGTTGATAACCATAAAACGCGGAAGCAGAAACTCGTTCGCGTAACTCCACGTTTTTTCCGTCTGAACTTCGATTCCGTTCACGCCGTCAACGACCACCAGCGCGCAATCGGCGACACGGCAAGCCGGACGCGCGTGCGAAACGAAAGCGGCGTAGCCAGGCGTATCGATCAAATTGAATTTGGTGTCTTTATATTCGAGATGTGCAAAATTGTTGTTGAGCGAAACCTTTCTTTCGATGGAATCCTCGTCATGATCCGTAACGGTCGTTCCTTCATCAACCTTACCCCAACGTTGTGTCGCCCCGGCGATGTGCAGCATTGAACTCACTAACTGAGTTTTACCTGAGTCGCCGTGACCAATGACAGCTAAATTTCTTAAGTTTTCTGTTGAAAATGCTTTCATAGTCGGCAAAATCTCCTTATTTTTATATTTAGAATTAGCCTGCGCCGTGTCCGTTTTCTGTTTGCCATTCGGAATTTAAAATACAAAAACGATCTGTTCATCGGAAAATGACCAAATTCTGCGTCCCTTACAAAGAACTGAAACACGGTTTGTAGGTAAGAATTAAATTTATACCCTAAGTGAAAAAAGGGCAAGATTACGGATTATTTATCTGCAAATCAGAAAAGATTATTAAAGTGTTTTTGTTTCAGATCGATTTTTGCTTTAATCTTAATGTTTGCGAAAATTTCAGTATGAATAATTTTGAAGCCCTGATCGAAAATCTCGATCCGAAACTTTTTGAGAAAATCTACAGCCAATCGACCGAACCCGACAAAAAAACACTTCTAGCAATTCAATCGGCGACGCGTGAATTAAAGCCGAATTACAATTATCTGGAAATCGGTTCGTATCTCGGCGGGAGCATTCAGCCGCATCTTCTCGACGATAAATGCGCGAAAATCTATTCGATCGATAAGCGTCCGGCGATTCAGCCCGACGCGCGCGGCATCGATTATTTATACGAAAACAACTCGACGGCGCGAATGCTCGAAAAACTTAACGAAGTTGCGCCCGAAAAAATGGACAAGATCATCACCATCGACGGCGATTCTTCCGAGATTTCGACTTCGCAGGTTCCCGACAAGATCGATCTATGCTTTATCGATGGCGAACATACGGATGCGGCGGTTTTGCGCGATTTCAAATTTTGTCAGAGCGTTCTGGCGGAAAACGGCGCGATTATGTTTCACGATTCGCACATTACTTACATCGGAATCGCCGACAGCTTGAATTATCTGGATGAAAAGGGAATTTCGTATCGCGCATACATTCTTCCGCACATCGTTTTCGTCGTCGAGATCGGCGATTTTCCGCTGCATAAAAATCCGCACATTCTTGAAAGGTTGATCGACAATCATCAAAGCTATCTTTTTTCATTGCAGACCAACGACGAATTCCGCCGTTTTGCCAACCGCTTTCCGTTTCGTCAGCTTAGAAATTTTATGGTGAAAAGACGAAAGAACAATATCAGCCGATAAAAAAACAGTCGATTTCTCTAAATTCCAAGAAATACGAGTAAATATTCATTTTTTGTTAAGCCGTGAACGTCATCCATTGACCAATGGATGACGTTCACGGCTTAATGAATTAGGTTTATTGACCAAGAAACGCCGTCCACGGGGCAATGAATGAGATTCACGGCTCAAGAAACGCCGTCCACGGGGCAATGAATGAGATTCACGGCTCAAGAAATGAGATTCATTGGTCAATGGATGATGTTCACGGCTCAAGAAACCATCTTCATTGGTCAGGAGTTGAGGCGGATTGAATTGAAAATACTGTTATTGCTTCCAATCAGGGCAAAAAATAAATGAGCGGGCAGAACAAAAAAATCTTTACTTTGGTCAATGACCGAAAGTATAATCCTTCTACAAGTTATCTCAAAAATATAATTGAGGGTTAAGCAAGCGGTCTGTGACCGCGTTTCAAGTAACAAATTAGCGGTTAACGCGGTCGCAGACCGCTTGCTTAACGATACTTTTTGTATTTTTGAGATAGCTTCTATTAAAAATGAATCTGCCTTTGCATCGAATAGTATTTCGTCTAAGTCGATTTAGTGTAAATTCAGCCAATAAGTCTTCTACATAATCTAAAGGTCTTCAGCCGCTTCAGCCGGATTGCTGTCAATTTTCATTCTTCTTAAAGGAGAAACTCTATGTCTGTGAAATTTATTCCCGAAAAAAAAATTGCTCTTTTCATATTTTTGGCTAATCTTTTGTTTTGTGGTTTTGTGCAGAATCTGTCGGCACAGTCGAACCAGATCGATCAAAGCTTTAATACTTCGCTTTCAAACGGAACCGACACGGATATAAGCGGCTATTTAACGCTCCAACCTGACGGAAAAATTCTTATTTACAAAGTCAATAACGTCAACGGCGTTGCGCGTCCTTTTATCGCTCGTTTAAATTCCGACGGTTCGCTCGACGATTCCTTTTTATGCAATCAGTGCAGTGTTGTTTTCACAGGCATATCGAGTGCCGTCGTCCAGCCTGACGGCAAAATTATCGTCGCTGGAACGAATAACGGACTTCCGCGCATTTATCGTTTCAATTCGGACGGAAGCCTCGACAATTCATACGTTTCGGCACTTAATTCGGATGTGACGGGAGTTTCGAGCGCGGTCAGGATTTTAGCCGCTGCGCCGGACGGCAGGGCTTACGGCATTAAATACAGTGCCGCACCGTTTGTCACGGTGGCAAACCTGAACAGGCTCAACAACGACGGAAGCATCGACACTTCGTTTGCGACGCTGAATTTTAATATTCGCGGCGGACAAGCCTTCGGACAGCTTAAGGTTTTGCCGGACGGAAAAGTGCTGATCGGCGGCGCACACACAAACGGATTTTTATTCAGATTAAATACGGACGGCAGTAAAGATACGGCTTTCGAGTCGCCCGTTCTAACTTACGATCTGACGCTTCAGATAAGACCGCAGGTAACGAGTTTTGACGTGCAGGACGACGGGAAAATAGATTTTGGCGGTTATTTTACGACCGTGAACGGAGTTGAGCGAAACGGTGTCGCACGGCTTAATGCTAATCAAGGACTCGATTTTTCGTTTAATCCTTCGTTGACTTATCCGTTGACGATCTCGCGTGTCGTCAAAAAAGTTCGTGTTCAGCCGGATCAGAAAATATTGGTTGAGGGCGATTTTGCCAATGGAGTATTTTTCAGATTCAATCAGGACGGAACGGCTGACAGCAGTTTTGCGGCAAACTTTATCGGTCTGAATGACTGGAGTCTGGACGCATCGGGAAAAATCGTTTATTACGGGCAATTAACGGGAAATATTCCGCAATACGGGCGTTTGAACGTTGACGGAACTATCGACGTTACATTCAGAAATCCCGTTTTAGCCGCCGTCGGTTCGGTTCAGACTCTGGCTGTTCAAACCGATCAGAAGATCATCATTTCAGGAACATTTTCAAAAGTTAATAATGTCAACAATATAAGATTGGCACGTTTGAATCCTGACGGAACGGCTGATGCGACATTTGACACGGGGAGCGGACCGAATTCGGTCGTTTCGGTCATTGCACTGCAAAACGACGGCAAAATATTGATCGGCGGAATAATTTCGAGCTATAACGGCACGCCGATTCAGAATATTGCCCGCTTGAATGCGAACGGAAGTTTAGACAACACGTTTACAGCCGCGTTCACGGGCGGAATCGATGCCGTCAGCGTTCAGAGCGACGGAAAAATACTCGTCGGCGGTTCTTTCACGAACGTAAACGGGCAAGCGAGAAATGCTTTGGTCAGACTGAATACGGACGGAAGTTTGGATAACAGCTTTTCGGTTATCTTAAATTCAGCCGCAATTCGTTCGATAGTCATTGAATCAGGCGGAAAAATAACCGTCGGCGGCATTTTTTCAGGTATCAACGGATTTGCGCGGACAAACATAGCACGGCTCAACTCTGACGGAAGCACCGACACAGGGTTTAACGCCGGAAATGTCGGCAACGTTAACGAAATCATTCGCCAACCGGACGGTAAATATTTGATCCGTTCAAATCAGATTTTCAGACTAAACCCGAACGGAAGCGCAGACACAGGGTTTCAAACGACAAATTTCACTTTGAGCGGAAACACGACGGTTTTATCTAAAATGCTTTTGCATTCGGACGGTTCGATAATTGTCGGCGGAACGTTTGATAAATTAAACGACAATCCGCGAAAAAACATTGTCAGACTTAAACCTAATGGAAATTTAGATAAATTATTTTTAAGTGAGGGCGCAAATTCTTCAGTTCTTTCTTTGGCATTACAGGCAGACGGGAAAACTGTCATCGGCGGAAATTTCTCATCGATCGGGAACATCACACGGACAGGCATCGCAAGACTGCAAAATGTTCCGCTGAGATCGATAACGCCGTTTGACTTCGACGGTGACGGGCAATCCGACATCGGCGTGTTTCGTCCGTCGAATTTTGTCTGGTATCAATTGCTTGGCAGTAATTATCAATTCAGCTATTCATATTTCGGCGCAAGCGGCGATGTTTTGACTCCCGCCGATTTTGATGGCGACGGCAAAACCGATATTTCTATTTTCCGTCCTTCTTCGGGTATCTGGGTTTACGCGGCTTCCGCCAACAATAACCTGCAAACCGTGACGACCTGGGGACAGTCAGGCGACGTGCCGCTTCCTTCTGATGTGGACGGCGACGGGAAAGCCGATTTCGTCGTGTTCCGTCCGGCAAACCGCACCTGGTATCGGCTTATCAACGGCACCAGCAGTTTTACTTCGGTTGTGTTCGGTGCGGTCGGCGATCAGCCCGTGATCGGCGATTTCGACGGCGACGGCAAGTCTGATCCTGCCGTGTTCCGTCCTTCGACGGGAGAGTGGTTTTATGCGGCAAGCAGTCAGAACGGTGTTCACTTGCGGGCGGCATTGTGGGGCTTGGCGGGCGACAAATTAGTTCCTGCCGATTATGACGGCGACGGGAAAACGGATGCGGCGATCTTCAGAAACGGACTGTGGGCGATCTACAACAGCAGTAACAACACGAACACGATTTTGACGTTCGGACAAGCGGGCGACAAACCGGTGGCGGCGGACTACGACGGCGACGGACGAGCGGATGTCGGCGTGTATCGCCCCGCCGACGGGACGTGGTATCTGCTGAGATCGACGAGCGGATTTCAGGCACTGACGTTCGGAGCAAACAGTGACCTTCCCATCCAAAACTCTTTCGTTCAATAACAATTGAATCGATGATGCAAAGGCGGTTTGAGTATTGATTATTCAAACCGCCTTTTTATATAACTGCAAAATCATTTTGAAAAATCGTCATCAAATAGTTGCCATTGGTCGAAATGGCTTGTTTTACGAATGAGAAAGTAGTAAAAACTTGGAAGAGGAAAATAATGCACAAAAAATTCGGTTGGCAGAAAGGATTCATCGGTTCTTTTTTGGTATTCAGCTTTTTTATCGGAAGTTTACCGGTGAAAGGACAGGAACTTGTTTCGGTAAGTGACATTACGGGCGGTTCGAGCGTCTTTGTTTTCAGATCGTCGGCTAAATCCGCGCCGAGAAAGTTTGTTTCGACGGCAAAAGTGAAACGAACGAAGGCGCAACGGGTTGAAACCGCCAGAAAAGTAACGAAACAATTTGTCGCTATCGCCAAAGTAACGCCGCGCCGTTCCAGAACCAAGTCGTTCGATCCGAATAATATTCCGGCTGCCACAAATTCGATGCCGAAAGCGGAAGCCTCAAAAATATTTGCAGGAGTCGGGGAATATTATATCGATCAGGAAAACACGGATAAGGCTATCGAATTTTTCCGTGAATCCGTCACGCTCGACGCTAAAAATGCGAGTGCAAAATCAGGTTTGAGCGAAGCTCTTTCATTAAAGGGAAATTCTTTCCTTGTGGAAGAAAAGCCCGAAACGGCAAAAGGATATTTTGAAGAAGCTTTGACGAATAACCCGAAAAACGCAGTTGCGTTTTTCGGACTGGGCGAAGTTTATTCCGCACTTGAAAAAGACGACGAAGCCATTGCAAATTATGAAAAGGCTTTATCCTTTGATAAGGATTTGACGGAAATCAACGTCCCGCTCGGCATTCTTTATTACCAAAAAGGCGAAATCGCCAAAGCCGATACGTTTTTATCCCGCGCGCTTGCCGTGTCGCCCGATGATGCCGATACGCAATACTTTTTAGGATTGGTTCGCTATGCACAAAATCGCAATCAGGAATCCCTGACTGCGTTTCGTCAGGCTCTCAAAGCCGATTCGGGCAATGCCGAATTACATTTCAGGGTCGGTGAAGCACTGCAAAGATTGAATCAGAATGAAGATGCCGCCATCGCGTTCAGTGAAGCCGTTAAACTTAAACCGCAGTATTTTGAAGCTAATTTTGAACTCGGAAATATTTATTATGAAATAGGCAAATACACGGATTCGGTGAAGGCGTTTGAAGCCGCGAAGAAATTAAAAAACGATAACATCGATGTTTACGTCAATCTCGGCGACGCTTATCGTCAGATTCCCGATTACAACAATGCCGAAAGCAATTATAATATGGCAACCATTTTCATCCAGCGCGACCCGAATTACAGCAAGGATGAAACCGCCGAGATTTACAGCAAGATCGGTTACGTAATCGGCAGACAATGCGAAATAAATATGCGCAAAGCGGTGCGTTGCAAGTGGAACACGGCGATCACGAGTCTGGAAAAAGCCGTCGAATTAAGTCCGAACGCGGCTGATTACACCAATCTCGGCTGGGCATATTACAGCGCGGGACGTATCGATATGGCTTCGAGAAATGAAGCGGAAGGCAAACCGAAGCTTGAAAAAGCAAAAGTTGCGTTGTTGAAGGCAATCTCGTTGAATCCGAAATTTGTCGAAGCACCGCTCGTAAATCTGGGAAGTATTTATATCGACCTCGCCGAATATCCGGCGGCAATCGACGTTTTGAAGCAGGTTACGGATAAACGCGGAGATTGGACGTTTGCACTTTACGCACTCGGTGTAGCTTACCGTAAAAACGGCGATGTTCCGAATGCGATCACGTATTTTCAAAAGGCGGTCGATAAAGACCCGAATTATGTCGCGGCGTGGTCTGGTTTAGCCGAATCGCAAATTCGCAACAAAAATAAAAAGGAAGCGCAAAAGATAATCGACAAATTGAAAAATCTTGCGCCGGGCGAAGCTCAAAAACTCGAAGTTTTGATGCTGAACGCAAAATAGAAACGACCGGCAAGCGAAAATCAGGAGCTTCTACAGCTTGGATTTTCGCTTGTTTTATTTAAATCAATTTTTTATAAAAGTGCCTAAAACAATTCAGGTGCAGGAAAACATTTCGCTTGCACCTTTCACAACATTAAAGATCGGCGGAAAGGCGCGGCTTTTCGTCAAAGCAGAAAGCGAGAAACAGGTTGTTTCCGCCGTGAAATTTGCCGTCGAAAACGACTTCGATCTTTTCGTCCTCGGCGGTGGAAGCAACGTTTTGATTTCGGATAAAGGCTTTGACGGCTTGGTTTTGCAAATTGCCTTAAGGGGAATCGAATTCGGAACGGAAAAAGACGGAATCGTTAAAGTCAAAGCCTGTGCGGGTGAAGATTGGGACGAATTCGTAAAAGTTTGTGTTGAAAAAAATCTGCAAGGTTTGGAATGTTTGAGCGGAATTCCGGGACTTATCGGCGGAACCCCGGTGCAGAATGTCGGCGCATACGGGCAGGAGGTGGCGGAAACGATTTCGACGGTGCGGGTTTTCGACCGCAAATCGGGCGAGCTTTTGGAATTGAGCAATGCGGATTGCAAATTTTCCTATCGGACGAGCATTTTCAATTCGACCGAGAAAAATCGTTTCATCGTTTTAGCCGTTACTTTTTTGCTTAGACAAAACGGCGAGCCCAAAATAGTTTATAAAGATTTGCGCGAACATTTTTCAGGCAAAACGCCTGATTTAAGCGAAGCGCGGATCGCGGTTTTGCAGATCAGAAGCGCGAAATCGATGGTGATCGACGAAAACGACGTAAATTCACGAAGCGCGGGTTCATTTTTCAAAAATCCGATCGTTTCAAAAGAAAAACTGGAAAAAATCAAGGAATCTTTCAATGTTGAAGTCCCGTTTTTTTCCGTCGATGCCGACAACGTCAAAATTCCCGCCGCGTGGCTGATCGAAAACGCAGGATTTTATAAAGGTTTCAGAAAAGGGAACATCGGACTTTCCGAAAATCATCCGCTCGCGATCGTGAACTTTGGCGAAGCGGGCTCCGAAGATGTAATCGAACTCAAAAATCTGATCCAGCAAAACGTCCGCGAGAAATTTGGAATCGCGCTGATTCCCGAGCCTGTTTTCGTCGGATTTGCAACTAATTGATCTTACATAAAAGACGAAAATTACAACTCAAAATTGAAGAAAAAATAAATAAGAAAATTGCGGAAAATTTTCTTGTCGCAAAAACGGAACTGTGTTTTAATACTTTCGAGTAAAAACATTGCGCCGTTTTTTATTTCCCGCAACAAAACGAGCCTTTTGTTTTACTTGGAAAATTACCCTATCAAAATAAAATTCCGCCATAGACGGAAAAATTGTAAGTAATTCCGGCAATTTTTCTTGAAATCAGTTAATTCGGGTTTCTCAAAAATCGTGCTGTAAACCAATAAAGAATATGAAAAAAGAGAAAATTAGTGAAAATGGACAAAAATCGGAACCTTCGTTAAATGTAAACAGAAGAAAGTTTTTAGGAAACCTCGGAAAAACGGCTGTTGCGGCGGCGGCAATCGGCACAGTTGCGCCGATTGCCGATGAAAAATCCTTCAAAGTTTCGGCACAACGCGGTTTGAACAGCGTGATGCAGAGAGCGAACAAATGCTATAACCTGCGCGTAGATGCGGCGCACGCGAATCTCAATGCGATTTCGATGTATCTTACACGCGACAACAACGGCGACGAACTGCAATATCCGAATCGGATCGGCAGTTATTCAAAAGGCTTGCCTCATCAATCGAACGGTGAAGTTGTTCCGGCGGCGTATGATGCGTTGTTAAATGCTTTGAAAACGGGAAGTCCGACATTGTTCGAGCAGATTCCGATGGGCGGAGACCGTAAGCTGACGAATCCGCAATGCGGTTTGGCGTTCGATATGGAAGGCGCGGACGCGTTCAGTTTTGTTCAAAAAGCTCCGCCCGCGTTTTCGACCAAAGAGATTGCGGCTGAGATCGCGGAAAATTACTGGATGGCGATTTTGCGCGACGTTCCTTATGCGGATTACGAGGCAAATTCGATTGCCGCCGCCGCCGCCGCCGATCTGACGCAATTCGGCGCGGATTTCAAAGGCGCAAAAGACACGAACGGACTGGTTACGCCGCGTGTTTTGTTTCGGGGGGTGACGGCGGGCGATAAAGCCGGACCGTATCTTTCACAATTTTTCTATCAACCGTGCTTTTTCGGCGCGAATGAAGTGAATCAGAAAATTCGCACGGTTCGCGGTGTCGGCGACGGCGGGCAGAACTATATGACCGATTTCAGTAGTTGGTTAGCCGTTCAAAACGGCGTTACGCCGACGCAGACCGACATTTTCGACCCGACGTTTCGCTATATGAGAAACGGGCGCGACATCGGGCAATGGGTTCACATCGACGTTTTGTTTCAAGCTTATTTTCAGGCATTTCTAATCATTGCGGGTTTGGGTGTGCCGAGTGATGCGGGTAATCCGTATAACAATTCGGCAACGCAGATCGGTTTCGGAACCTTCGGCGGTCCGCATATTGCGACGCTTTTATGCGAAGTTTCGACGCGCGCACTGAAAACCGTCTGGAATCAGAAATGGTTCGTTCATCGCCGTTTGCGTCCCGAAGCATTTGCCGAAAGAGTTGACCGGACGGCTTATCACAGCGCAAATTATCCGGTTCATCCCGAAATTTTGAACTCCGTAACGACGGCTTCGAGGCTCGGCGGCTATCTTCCTTCGGGAAACGCGCTCCTGCCGATGGCATTTCCCGAAGGCTCGCCAACGCATCCGGCTTACGGCGCGGGACACGCTACCGTTGCGGGCGCGTGTGTGACTATTTTGAAGGCTTGGTTTAATGAAAATACAGTCATTCAAAACCCGTTAATGCCCGATTCAAGCGGAACGGCTCTGATTCCATACACGGGCGGCGACACTCTGACGGTCGGCGGCGAACTCAATAAACTCGCTTCCAACGTCGCGCTCGGAAGAAATACGGCGGGCGTTCATTGGCGTTCGGACGGAACCGAGTCGATGCTGCTCGGCGAGGCACTTGCGATCAGCGTTTTGAAAGATCAGAAGAGCTGCTACAACGAAGTCTTCAACGGATTTTCGTTAACGAAATTCGACGGAACAACAATCACGGTGTAATTTACCGTAAATCGAAAAGAGGCTGAGTTTTTTTAACAGAAACTCAGCCTCTTTTTATTATTTCGTCTTTTTGGCTTCGATCAGAAAGGCTTCGTAATCCTTTTTCAAATTCGGGTCGAGTTGGATCGCTTTTTCCAAATCCTTGCGGGCTTCCGCCCGGCGGTTTTGCTTGAGTTCGATCAATCCGCGGCGAGCATACGCCTGCGCATTTGCCGGGTCTATTTCAATCGTTTTAGTGTAATCGGCACTCGCTTTGGCAAATTCCTTTTTTTCTTCAAACAAGATCGCCCGATTCATATAGGCGAATGTTTCCGTCGGTTTTAATTCGATCACTTTCGAGAAATTTTCGATTGCCAGGTCGTTTTGTTTATTTTCCGAGTAGATCATTGCCAAACTGATATAGGGGGTCGGGTCGGTCGGGTTCAGTTCGGAAGCTTTCTTAAAATCTTCGAGAGCCGAATCTTTGTTTCCGCGTTCCATTTGGCAGAGCGCGCGATAAAGATAATAAGTCGATTCGTTCGGGTTTAATTTGATCGCGTTATTGTAATTTAAGATCGCACTGGCAAAATCCTTTTTGAGTTTATACGAATAGGCGCGGGCGGCGATCGCTTCGACGTAATCGGGACGGATTTTTATCGCCTGCGAAAAATCGAGAATCGAACCCTGAATGTCGTTTTGTTCCTGTTTCAGGATGCCGCGATTGTAATATCCTTCAAAAATTTTCGGAAAAAGTTCGATGGCTTTGCTGTAATCAGCCATTGCGCCCTCAAAGTCTTTTTTGCTTTTTCTGGCGTTGCCTCGGTTGTTATATGCCATTGCGTATTGAGGGATCGCTTCGATGGTTTTTGTGAAATCGTTGATCGCGGCATCGAAATCCTGTTTTTCCAGATACATTACGCCGCGATTGTAATAGCCGATCGAGTATTTCGGATCGATTTGCAGAATTCTCGTGTATTCGGCGAGTGCGCCTTCAATGTCGCCGCGTGAATATTTGATATTTGCGCGGTTGTTGTAAGCATCGGCATATTTCGGATATTCGGCAATCGCTTTTTCATATTCCGCGAGAGCCGCGTCAAGATTTCCCGCATTTTGCAGGTCGAGTCCGCGATTGTAAAAGTCGGCGGCTTTCTGGTTTTGCGCGTGAACATTCAAGGCAAAAAAAGCGATAACGAGAAAGAGGCAATAAAAAAATCTTTTCATATATTCGGTTGATCGGTAAAAGTGGATCAGATATATATTCGCTAAATCGATATTTCGAGTCAATAAATTCTTTAAATTAAAACTAACTGAAATCAGCGTGAACGCCGAAAGAAAAGTTTCCGTTTACGGAAAAGATAAAATCCGACGAGCATCAAAGGAATAAAGGCTAAAACATAATTTGAGCTTCCAAAGTTGCCGGAGATTTTCGGAATATTTCTAAAATCTCCGTTGACGGTAAAAGCCGCCCAGATGAAAGGCGATTTGTATTGAGGATTTTGCCGCAATTTTAATTGGGCTTGGCGGAGCGATTGCGACGGAGTCAGATTTTCATTCGCGATTCCGGCGTAGAAACTTTTCATCAGTTCAAGCGTCGCCGTATCTTCGACCTTCCAAAGACTTGCCATCACCGTTTTTGCGCCGGTTTGCAGAAAAGCGTTGTTCAAACTCATCAAACCATCACCTTTTACTTCTTTGCCGACACCCGTTTCACACGCGCTCAGGACAACCAGATCGGCATTCAGAGTAAGCCCGTAAATGTCGTGCATCCGAAAAAATTCATCGCGTTTTTGACCTTTTTCGTCGAAGCGTGAAAGCACGATGCCGGAAAGTTCGGGACGATTTTCATCGGTCAATCCGTGGGTTGCAAAATGAATGATCTTGTAATTGCCGACATTGGTTTTCAGCAATTGTTCACGGCTCGCATCAAAACCCGAAAAACTGTCGGTCTTTGAAGAACCGACAATTTCGAGGATCGAATCGCTTTCGGTTTTTGAACCTCTTAAACGCTGAAGCGAATTGAGCGACCGGACATAGCGGAAATTTTCCTTTTGCGCCGTTTCGATGTTTGAATCGGGAACTCTGGCAAAAGCCGGGAAACGCGCATCTCCGGCAGTGAAGATCGGGTCTGAGAAGATCAGGAGATTTTTCGGCGTTTCATATGCCCGGCGACTTTTTTCAAGCGTCAAGAGTGTTTGTGCCGATGGCGCATAGACGGTTTCGTTGGTGGTCAGGAGCGGTTCGTCGGAGCTTGAGTTCGGGAATGGCAACGCCGAAAGCGGAAAATAATGAAGATTTCCGTCGGGAATAACGATCAATCTTTTACGGGCGATTTTATCTGCGATCTGTCCCAAAAGCTGATCGCTCAAGGTGCGTGATTCGGTTTGATACAGAATTTCGGCTTCTTGCGATCTTTTTTGAAAATCTTCCAAAGTTTCATCCTTTTTCATCTCCCGCGAATTGAGCAATTCGCGCAGTTTGCCGATGTGAATTTCCATTTCCCGACGCGGCGGCAGAACGTAGGAACTGAAAGAATCTTTTTCAATAAGCCACAGATAGCTTTCGTTTTTGCCGAAGGAAAATTCCAGCAGTATCGAATCTTCATCCAAGATATTTTGCTGAAATTCGGAAATATCGAATGGAGCCGGATTTTTTATTGCCGAATATAGAGGGCTTTGCTGTTTTAGTTTGGCTTTGATCTCCTCGATTTCGTTTTCGAGCTCGTTGATCTCTCCGCTGATCTTTTCTGTTTCGTTTGCGGCGGCGTTCTGGCTTAACAAATCGGTCAGAATATCGGCTTTTTCATTGAGCAAAACGCGGATTTCGTTTTCGCGTTTGACGGTATCCGCGTCGGCATCTTTGAAAAAATCGGCTTCGGCAAAATACAGATTTTCCAAAAAGGCTCTTGCCCGCGATTTTTCCGCCGCTTGCAGAGCGGAAAGCGCGTAATTCCGATCGTTAAACTGTCGGTGCTTGTGCATTAAAAGCTCGATATACAATTCGTGACGGTCGAAAATATCAGCCATAAAACTCTGCCGCAGTTTGCGGTTGGCAGTTTGATTCTGGATATTGTCGGTAAGTTTCAAACAATTTTCGATGTTTTGCAGACCGGCTTCGTAATTTTGTTCGGCTTGATACATTTTCGCGAGATTGTAGAAACTGGAGGCTTGCCCGTTTTTACTGCTGATCTCACGATGAACTTGTAAAGCTTCGTTAAAAAAACGTTCGGCGTTTCTGAAATTGTTCTGCTGTAAATAAAGTTTCCCGATCTTTTCCTTGACAGATGCGACGGCGTGTTTGATGCCGATCGTATTAAAATTAATCAGAGCCTTTTGATAATAAGTGAGCGCATTTTGCTGGTTGCCGTCGGCAAAATACAATTCGCCGATATTTTCAAAAGCATAAGCCATCGAATATTTATCGTTTGCCTGCAAGCCGATTTCGAGCCCTTCGTTAAAATTGGCGAGGGCTTGATTTTTTTCACCCAATTGCAGGGAAATCTGCCCGACTCGCGTCGCTAATTCCGAATTTCCGTATAAATTTCCGCTTTTGATGAATAATTCACGGGCTTTCTGGAAATACGAACGTGCCTGAATAAGGTCGCCGAAAGCCTCGAAATGAAAACCGAATCGGACATAAAGAATGGCTTTTTCCGTGTGGTCGAGATTTTCGGGATAGATCGATTCCGCTTCCTTAAAAGCCTCAAATGATTCTTCCCAGTTTCCCATCCGTTGCCGTGCATCGCCCGAAGCGATGAGCGCGAAAGCCAAATCTCTCTGATTGTTATTTTTGCGCGCCAGTTCGATGGCTTCGGCGGCGTAAACCTGACCCTTCGCCCGGTCGTTATTCATTACTGCCGTATATGCGAGCATCGTTAAAGTTTGCGATTGTCCCGAAAGATCGTCGGCTTCGCGGAAGAATTGCAGCGATTTTTCCTGCAACGAGTTCATTAACGGCAGATTGCGCTGGTTACGGTAAAAAAATTCGGCTGAAGCAAAAGCGGCTTTGGCAATTGCCGCGGGCTGTTTGCTGATCTCGCTTGAACTAACCGCTTCCTTTTGCAGTTTTTCAGCGGATTTGAGGTCTTTTTTCCAGAGCGCGATCAGTGTCAGGGCTGAAAGAGTTTCGGATTCGCCGCCGACATTTCCGGCTTTTCGTTCGGCAAGCAGGGCTTCATTCAGGATTTCCCAGGCTTCCGACGGTTCGTTCAAACTCATACTCAAACGGGCGGCTTCACGCAAGCATTCGGCGTATTTGCGGTAATTTCCGTTTTCGCGCCAGCTCCGGGCGGATTTTTGAAAGAGCGTAAAGGCGCGCCGGTAGGAATTCTCATTCCATACCGACGCTAATTGTCCGGCTTCATCCTCGATCTGTTTTATTTCAGTTTCATTCGGCGTTGCGGCATAAATGTTTGAAGTAAAACAGATCGTTGGAAGCGTGACGAAAAAAGACAAAAGAAACAAAGTTTTAAGTATTTTTAATAAAGCTGTCCCGGTCAACATAAACCTTCTTGAACACGTCGGGTCGATAGTTTCTAAACTGCGAAAAGTAGAAATAAAATTCATCTGAAATGCCTCTGCCGCCAACCTCGCGACCACCGACTTCGCGACCGCCAACCTCACGACCGCCGACCTCACGACCGCCGACTTCGCGGTGACTGATCTTTGAAAAAGGCAGGTCGTAGAGCGAACTGATGTTTTCGTTGAAAAGCGGTTCTTCGTGGAAAGCCCGCATCGTCAGTGCCGTCAGTTTATCGATAAAATTAAGCCACGCTTCATCATCGTTGAAATTGAGCTGAGAATAGCGGTTTTTGAGCATATTGTAAGCCATTCGCGACCACGGCAGAAAAAGCGAAACGCCCTGCGAAAACTGGTATTCAGCCCCGATTGAACACGACCGCAGAATATAAGCCTGGTTTTCCTTTCTGATCGATTCGTTGATGTTGATGAACTCCGTGAAAATTTCTTCGATCCGGTCTTGAATTTTATTGACGGTTCGGTTGGTGCTCTTTTTGTTTCCGCCTTCCGTGCGGATCGTTCCGATAATTTCATTTTCAGCCTGCCATTTGCGGAAATGAAGCAGGATATTATAGGTAAAATCGATCACGTCGACCGCCTGGCTGTGCATAAATGTCTGCGAACGGTAATGGCTCAGGATCATCCAATCGATGAATTTTTCGCGGATGACCAGATTTTCGGCAAAAGTCCGTTTTTGTTCATCGGTCAATTCGGGGTCTTTCGCGGCGGAATCCCCGTTGCCGTTTTCGGAATTTTCCTTTGCCTTTTCGAGGCTGACAGGCAGATTGAGAATATCGAGAAACAGTCTGGCGAGCCTCAAAATCTGCTGATAGATCGAGTCTGCACCGTAAAGTGTTTGCAGATCGCACGCGCTGATATTGACCGAGCGACCGCCGATCGCAAAATCTTCGTTATAATCAACGTAGCTGTCAACCATCGAAATTACGAGTTCCTTCGGTTCGATTTTGCCTTCTTTGCTGATTAATTCGGCAAGCATATCCTCGTAAACCCAGCCCGAGGTCGGGATATTTCCTTGCGAGGCAACCATATATTTGGCGATCGAACGCATCTCGAAGCCGACTTCGATCATTCCCATCAGACAGCCGTCGAAGCCGATAATATCGAATTTACGGCGTTTCCCGTTTTTATCCTTTTCGAGTTTGCCCAAAACTCGTTCCATAATTTTGCGCAGACTGATGAGGTTCAGCTTCACGTCGGTGTCGCCGTCGGGCAGTAAACGCCTGCCGATCACACCGTCGCTGTGCCCGGAAAGAATGAGAGCATATTTTTCAGCCGGAAATTTTTTCATAACCAACGGAACGAAATGTTCCAGTTTGAGAAGTTCGTGGTTTAATACCGATTTTGTTTCCGGTGTTTTTTCCGCATCGGTTGCCGAAATTCGCGCGGCATCGGTGCTTGGCGGCGTTTTTTCTTCGAGTTCGTCCTGAAAATCATCGAGGAGATCACGGTTTCCGCGCCGGGCGGAAGTGCGGAGAGCCGTTTTCGTAAAATTATAAAATTTGATCGGTGCAAAAGGGTAACATCCGTCATAAAGCGCGACCAGATTGATGTTTGCCGATTCGCCGAAACCCATCATTCCCTTGAGAGCAGTAATCATATCTTCACTCAGATTATTGTCCCCAGCCATATAGACCATGATCGTCCATTCTTTTTTTTCAGCCATAAAATAGTTCTTCTCCTTAAGAATTTTTTCAATAAAAAGTCAGGTAAAGCCGCGTTTTGAGCTGTGTGGGAAAACGATAACACGGAAAGCCGAATATTGTATATGTATTTTGTGATTTCCAACGCAAAAAAAACAAAAGTTGTCGTAAACATCAACTCAAACGTTCCGAGTCGCGATCTTAAGCGGCAAAATCAAGAAGAGTTTCAAAACACAAGCCGTTCCTGTATCAGATTACGTGCATTTTTAGCGCACAGATTCAAAAAACTTTCCGAAGGATTTCCGCGCTCACGATTAATTTTCAGCCGCGGATGTCTTGGGAAAGATTCTCTGATTAATTGTGTTTTTTTCGCCTGAAAAATTACAGGATTATCAAAAAATGCGGATAATTTTTTGATGAACCGATATTTTCGGAAGATTTGGTTATGAGTTATAATTTTTGAAAACTTTTCATTACATCAATGCCAAAACGCACAGACATCAAGAAAATTTTAATCATCGGCTCGGGTCCCATTGTCATCGGTCAGGCTTGCGAGTTCGATTATTCGGGAACGCAGGCTTGCCGCGCACTTCGCCAGGAGGGTTTCGAGGTCATTTTAGTCAATTCAAATCCGGCGACGATCATGACCGACCCGGAAATTGCCGACAAAACATACATCGAGCCGTTAACGGTCGAAACCGTTTCAGCCATTATCGAAAAAGAACGCCCCGACGCGCTTCTTCCGACAGTCGGCGGTCAGACGGGTTTGAATCTTTCGGTCGAACTCTTTGAAAAGGGAATTTTAGACAAATTCGGCGTGAAGCTGATCGGCGCAAACGTCGAATCGATCAAGGTCGGCGAAGACCGCGAACTTTTCAAGGAAGCGATGGACGAGATCGGGATTCCGTCCGCCAAAGGCGGTTTCGCACATACTTGGGAAGAAGCTAAAAAGATCGTTGACGAAATCGGTTATCCGGCGATCATTCGTCCGGCGTTCACATTGGGCGGAACGGGCGGCGGAACGGCATACAATCCCGAAGAATTCGAGGAAATCGTCGAGCGCGGGTTGTCGGCATCGCCGATCTCACAGGTTTTGATCGAAGAATCGATTCTCGGCTGGAAGGAATACGAGCTCGAAGTGATGCGCGATCTGAACGATAACGTCGTCATCATCTGTTCGATCGAAAATTTCGACCCGATGGGCGTTCATACGGGCGATTCGATCACGGTCGCGCCCGCGCAAACCCTGACGGACGTTGAATATCAACGTTTGCGTGATATGTCGATCGCGTGCATCCGCAAAGTCGGCGTGGAAACGGGCGGCTCGAATATCCAATTCGCCGTCAATCCTGAAAACGGCGACGTGCGCATCATCGAAATGAATCCGCGTGTGTCGCGTTCAAGTGCGCTGGCATCGAAAGCGACGGGTTTCCCGATCGCGAAGATCGCCGCCAAACTTGCGGTCGGCTACACGCTGGACGAAATTCCGAACGACATTACCAGAAAAACTCCCGCCAGCTTTGAACCGACTATCGATTACGTCGTTACAAAAATCCCGAAATGGGCGTTCGAGAAATTTCCCGGCTCGGAAGACGTTCTCGGAACGCAGATGAAATCGGTCGGCGAAGTAATGGCGATCGGACGCACGTTCAAGGAATCTCTTTTCAAAGGCTTGCGTTCGCTCGAAGCCGTTAAACCTCTGCGGCTCGAAGGCGTTCCCGATCACGTTTTACAGCAAAAGCTTGCGCGTCCCAATTCCAACCGTTTTTCATACCTGACCTACGCTTTAAGAAACGGGTTTTCGATTGCCGAAATCCATCGTTTGACCAGGATCGATCCCTGGTTTTTGGAACAATTGCAGGAAGTTATGCAATTACAGGCGCGCATCGACGGACGCAATCTGAACGATGTGCCGAGCGAAGTTTTGCGGATGGCGAAAGAGTTTGCACTGTCGGACAGACGCATTTCATATCTCACGAATTCGACCGAGGAATTGGTGCGCGAACGGCGCAAAAACCTGAATATTTCGCCCGTTTACAAACGCGTTGACACCTGCGGCGCGGAGTTTGAATCGAATACGCCGTATATGTATTCGACGTATGAAGAAGAAAACGAAGCCGAACCGACCGAGCGCAGAAAGATTATGATCTTGGGTTCGGGACCGAACCGCATCGGGCAGGGAATCGAGTTTGATTACTGCTGTTGTCACGCTTCGTTTGCATTGCGCGATGCGGATTTTGAAACGATTATGGTCAACTGCAATCCCGAAACCGTTTCGACCGATTACGATACTTCGGACAGACTTTATTTCGAGCCTTTGACATTTGAAGACGTGATGAACATCGTCGAAACCGAACAACCCGAAGGCGTGATCGTCCAGTTCGGCGGTCAAACGCCGCTCAATCTGGCGGACAGATTGCACCACGCCGGAGTTCCGATCATCGGCACGTCGCCCGATTCGATCGATCTGGCGGAAGACCGCAAACGATTCAGCGCATTACTTCAGGAATTGAACATTCCGCAACCCGCCAACGGCACTGCCGTGTCGCCCGAAGAAGCGAAAGCGATTGCGAACAAACTCGGCTATCCCGTTGTCGTGCGTCCTTCGTTCGTCTTGGGCGGTCGCGCGATGGCGATCGTTTACGACGAGCAGACGCTCAACGATTATATGCGTTCGGCGGTTGACGCTTCGCCCGAAAAGCCAATTTTAATTGATAAATTTCTGGAACGCGCCGTCGAAATAGACGTTGACGCATTGGCAGACGAAACGGCGGTCGTCATCTGCGGAATTCAGGAACACATCGAAGAAGCGGGAATCCATTCGGGCGATTCTTCGTCGGTTTTGCCCGCGCAGAAAATCGCCGAGGAACATCTCGAAACCATCAGGCATTACACGCGAAATCTCGCTAAAGCCTTGAAAGTTATCGGTTTGATGAACCTGCAATTGGCGATCAAGGACGACCGCGTTTATGTTATCGAAGTAAATCCGCGCGCATCGAGAACCGTTCCGTTCGTGGCAAAAGCGACGGGCGTTCCGCTGGCAAAAATTGCGTCGTTGATTATGTCGGGCGCGAAAAAGCTGGAAGATTTTAACTTGCCCGACGTTTTGCCCGTTCCGAAAATCTTCGTCAAATCACCCGTTTTCCCATTCAAAAAATTCGCGGGCGTTGACCCGATTCTCGGACCCGAAATGCACTCGACGGGCGAAGTAATGGGAGTCGGCGAAACCTTCGGCGAAGCCTACGGGAAAGCGATGGAAGGCGCGTTTTTAACCTTGCCGATGGAGGGCAAAGCCTTTATTTCAGTCAATGATTCCGATAAGGGACAAGCTGTAATCCTGGCGCGAAGATTGAACAGACTCGGCTTTGAACTCGTCGCCACCTACGGCACGACCAAACGCCTTCAGGAAGTCGGCTTGGAATGCGAAACCGTTTTCAAGGTCAACGAAGGTCGCCCGAACATCGCCGATTACATCAAACAAGGCGAAATCGCGCTCGTCATCAACACGCCTCTGGGCAGAACCTCGCATTACGACGAACAGGCGATTCGCAAATCTGCGTTACAGTTCAATGTTCCGACCGTCACGACGATGACCGGAGCCGAAGCGTTGATCGAAGCGATCGCGACGAAAAAGAATCAGGAAAAGATCAAGGTCAGAAGCTTGCAGGAAATTCACAACAGCAAACGTCTGACAGCCGAGTAAAGCCGGAAAAGAGCTAAGTTAAAAGTCCGATGTGATTGCCGCATCGGACTTTTGATATTTTTCGATGTAAATTAACTTTATTAATCTCTGAGCCGTATTTTTTCCTTGCGGAAAACGAGCGAAAGGTTAGGAACCAGCGTCATACCACTGAAAAGTTTGACGGTTTTCAAGACGGTTTTGAGTGCTTTTTTCAGGGCGACTTTATTCTTCTGATTCAGTTGCGAATACCACAGATCGATTCGGTCTTTCAGGTTTTTTTGCGACGGCTCGAGCAGGATCGGCGTATTCGAGGTTTGCTTTAAAGTCTTGAGAATTTCGTTTTCGGTCGCCCCGCGAATGCCGCGCCGCAGGAGCACTTCCCACGACTCGTTCGGATTTGTCCGCTTGGAAAATTTCCGGCTGACAAAGTAAGCAAGTTTTGACGGAAAATAATTTAATAACGGCAAACCCGTCGTGTGATGTTCGATGGGAAACCAGCGGTGCGGAGTCATATTCAGGAAAAAATGACCGTCCGGTTTGATGACCGACCAAATTTTCGGAATAATTGCTCTTCTTTCATCGGGCAGTAAATGCTCGTAAACTGCGCTCATAATCACGAAATCGAAATCGCCGATATTGGCGGGAAGCTCGTCGCCGTTGGGCGATGTGTGAAATTCGATATTGTCGTAACGGTAAAATTCGAGGCGGGCTTTGGCGATTTTCAGCAATTTTTCTTCTAATTCGATGCCGACGATCTCGGAATCGGGAAACATCCGCGCCAGGATCATCGTCGAAGCTCCGCTGCCGCATCCGAAATCGAGAATCCTTTTGCCCTTGAAATCCTGTGCGGTAAAATAAGCGGTCAAATCTTCTGCGAGATCGCGCTGAACATAATTGCTGTCAATGTCCCTGAGAACTTCGTCGCACAGATAATCCGCTCCCTTCGTTTGAAAGATCAGTTCGATCAGTTCAAGAGGATAATTTGTCGCACATTCCCGGAACGGTATAAAGGCATTATTTTTCGGTTTGACGGAAATCTTTTTGAGTCCGTTCTGCTCCTCGGCAATCGTTACTTCGCCATTACTGTCTTTGAAAATAATCATATTCTAAACCCCGCTGACAGCTTCCTGCCCGTATTGCATAAAATAACCAAAATTCCATTATTTCCAATAATTATAAATCAGTTCCGTATTCTGCCCGCTTTGCGAAAAAATATCGATCAAACTTCAATCTTGAATTAAAATAAACCTATAATTTATTTCATAAGATTATAGCAAATCTTCCGTTGGCGAGGGGTGAGAATACCGGAATTTAGGCGTAATCGTTTTCGTAAACCACTTGAACCGTTTACTCCGATATGATTTTCCGTCATATTCACTATCGGTTATCCGCTTTTCGTTATTCACTATCGGTTATCCGCTGTTCCGGGTATAATCTTTGAAAATCCTTCAGGAATAATATTCAATTAGGGGAGAAAAAGGGAAATTATGTTTAAGAAATTAGTCGCAGGCGGTTTGGCGGCGGCATTCGTATTTTCGACGGCGGTTTACGGGCAGAGGCAGATGGCGGCGCGTCCGACCGAATCGGGCGGTGTGTTATCGCCTGAACAGGCGGCGTTTGACGTTCAGCATTACGATCTTGCAGTCAGCGTCGATCCGACCGCGCAAACGATCAAAGGCGTTTTGACCGTCCGCGCACAGATCAAAGGATTGCAAGACAAGATGGTGCTCGATCTCGACACGCCTTTTAAGGTCGAATCGGTGCAGCTGGAAAAGGACGGAAAGCTCGAACCGATGAAGTTCGAGCGGACGGATAAACAAATCAAGATTTCGTATCTGCGCGCTATGAAACTTTACGAGATCGTCAATGTGCGCGTCGCTTACAGCGGCAAACCGAAGGTCGCGCCGACTCCGCCGTGGGTCGGCGGGTTCGTCTGGTCGAAGACGGCGGACGGTCAACCGTGGTTTGCAACCGCCGTGCAGAACGACGGTGCAGACCTCTGGTTTCCCGTCAAAGATCATCCGTCGGATAAAGCCGAAACGACGAATCTGCATTTCACCGTTCCTGCGAATCTGACCGCCGCCTCGAACGGCAGACTGGAATCGGTGACGGACAACAAAGACGGCACGAAAACCTTTAACTGGTTTATCTCGCAACCGATCTCCAATTACAACATCGCGCTTAACGTCGCGCCGTATAAACTGATCGAAGACAGTATGAAATCCGTTTCGGGCGATACGATCCCGATGAAGTTCTACGTTTTGCCCGAACATTTCGACAAAGGGCAGGAATTAATCAATAAAACGAAGGATTACGTCAGGTTTTTCGAGCAATATCTCGGACCATACCCGTTTCGCGCCGACAAACTCGGCATCGCCGAAACGCCGCATCTCGGGATGGAACACCAGTCGATCACGGCTTACGGAAACGAGTTCAAATACGACAAAAACGGCGTTGACGGTTTGATGCTCCACGAACTCGGTCACGAATGGTGGGCAAACCTCGTCACCGCGCCCGATTGGAACGATTTCTGGATTCACGAAGGTTTCCAATCGTTTATGGACGCGCTTTACACCGAAAAACTGGTCGGCAGACAGTCGTTTATCGAGAGTTTGCCGAACCGGATAAAAGCAACCAAAAACCTGAAACCCGTCGCGCCGCGTGAACCGAAAACGACGACCGAAATGTATCTCATCCCGCCCGATTACGTGCGCGGCGACGGCGACATTTACGGGAAAGGCGCGTTGGTTTTGAACAGTCTGCGCGGCTACCTCGGCGACGACGCGTTTTTCCGAAGTTTGCTGAAAATGTGTTATGACGACAAGAATGCCGAAAAGATCACCAACGGCAAACAAGTCCATTTTCGCACGACCGACGATTTTCTGCGCATTGCAGAAAAGGAATCGGGCAAGAAACTCGACTGGTTTTTTGAGGTATATCTGCGTCAACCGCAATTGCCTAAACTGAACGTCGAAAAGAAAGCGAATCAACTCGACTTGAGTTGGGAAACGCCCAATAATATGCCGTTTCCGCTGTCTGTCGAAGTGAAAATCGCAGGTCAGACAAAGCGCATCGAAATGAAAAACGGGAAGGGAAGTCTGCCGCTTCCGCAAAATGCGGCTTACGAGATCGACCCGAACGGTTGGCTTTTACGGGCTTTGTAAATTTGAGCTTTAATTCAGAAAGAAAAGCGGAGAATTCGATGAAATTCTCCGCTTTTTCGTTTCCAAATCAAAAAAATGTCGGCAAGGCTTGACCATTAGAGTTAATCAACCTACAATTTGAAACTGGATGAGCGAAATTGAAAGTCATTTTCAATAAGCAGTGATTAAAAAGAGAAAAACAATCGTATGAAACCTTATTTTTCAGGTCGAAGCCGTGCATTTATTGAATACAAACTTATTTTTTTAATACTTTCGGCGATGGTTTTGGCACATACGATCGTTTCAGTTTTTTAATAATATAGGCAAAAAATCGGAAAAGCCTTTAGCGCGGCAACGCTAAAGGCTTGAAACACAAAAAACGTCAGTCCAGCGAAGACCGGAAACGGTTAATGTGCAAACAAATTCTAGCACATTCAAACCGCAATTTAGAATTACCGCGAAACCGTTTCAAAACAGGCGATTGGTCACGTCTTTTATCCAATAATCGAACAGGAGTTTTAAGGAAGTGAAAACATTGAAACGCGTTTCCAGCGTCATATTTATATTCGTATTTACAATTATTTCGATTTCCGCCCAGACCGGAACGGGTATTTTGCAGGGCATTGTAACCGATGAAAACAAAGCTATCATTCCCGAAGCACGATTAATTCTGCGCGATGAAAAAGGTGCGGTTTTTGAAACGGTTTCGGATTTGAACGGCAATTTTTCGTTCGGAAATCTGGCATTCGGCAAGTATTTTCTGGTGGTTGAAAAAGAAGGATTTTCAAAGGTCGAGCGCGAGATCGTGCTCAACGCCGAAATGAATAGTTCAAACCTGACGATGTCTGCGGGAGCGGTGAGCGAAACCGTGACGATCGTGATGGACAGCGCGGAAATCGCGGTCGAATCCACCTTGAAACTGCCCGTTTCGATTCACGAAACGCCGCGCAGTCTGACGGTTGTCGGCTCGGAAAGAATCAAGGAGCAAAATTTCAGACAGGTTTCGGACGTTTTGAATTACGTGCCCGGAACGACGCAAAACAGTTACCGCAACGGCAGTTATCATTTTTATTCACGCGGTTACAGAATGTCGCCCGACGACACGCGGCTCGACGGTTTCGCGGGAATTAATGTCGGCGGCGGCGGTTTCGGCGCGAGTATGTTCGGCATCGAAGAAGCGGTTGTTTTACGCGGTCCGGCGGGTTTGGTTTACGGGCAGACGGGTTCGCCCGGCGGTTTGATAAATCTTGTTTCAAAAAAGCCGCAGGAAAATTACTTTTCACGCGTCGATCTGCGCGGCGGCGGTTACAACGGGAACGGCGTTTCGCTCGATGAGCGTCCGATGTTCGGTGTCGATTTCGACTCGACGGGAAAGATTTTCGGCAATGACCGATTTCTCTACCGCACGCTTTTCACGGTCGAAAATATGAATTATTTCACGAAAGACACGCTCGACCGCAATCGTTATGCGAATGCTTCGGTGGCGATCAAATTGGATAAGGAAGGACGTTATTTGCTCACGCCGAGCGTGCAATGGACGCGTTATTTCCGACCATACGGCGGCGGAATCATCGTTTCGCCGACCACTTCGCTTCGCACGAACGACGGTTTGCGCGAAATAAACGAAAACGATCTTTCGCCGCTCGACGTGAATCTTTCGGGCGGCAGACGCATTGAAGAAACGGCTTGGGGCGGTTTGGATTTTCGCGGTGTCGTGACCGAAAAAATCCGCGTTAATGCGGCTTACAGATACGTTTCATTCGATACGGACATCAATTCGTTCACGCCGCAAGTCACATCAAACGCACAAATTACCGCTTTGCAAACGCAAAATGTCGTTTCGAGAATTCAGGCAAAAAGCCTCACACAGCGCGACTACAACAATTTCAATGCCGACGCGATCTACGAATGGAAAAATGCGGGTTGGTGGAAAAATACGACGCAAATCGGGTATTACCAAAGAAATCTGCGGTCGCGTGCAACCACTGCAAACGGCACGATTCCGGCGGCGCAATCGCCGATCAATATTTATACGGGCGTTGCCGCTTCGCCGCTTCGCGATACTTTTCCGCCGATTGCTTTCGGCGCGTGGGGAACCGACAAAATCTGGAATACTTTCGTGCAAAACCGCACGTCGCTTGCAGACGGGCGTGTTAATGTAACAGTCGGTGCAAATTACGGGCAGAACGACCCGGCGGTCGGAACGGTTCGCAAAAGCGATCTAATGCCGAATGCTTCCGTAGTTTTCAACGTTACGCCCGAAATCGCGGTTTACGGAAGTTATTCGACGAGTTTTAACCCGACCGATCCCGATCTCGAAGACGTGCAGGGAAATCGCGGAACGTTTTCGCCGACCTTAGGTAAAAATTTTGAAGTCGGCGCGAAATACGATCTGCTGAATCGCCGTGTCAATCTGGCTTTCGCGCTTTTCCGGAATCAGATCGAAAACGCGCTCGTTCAATCTGACGTAAATGTTCTAAATCCGCGCGGCAACCGTTTTTACGTTCCCGCCGGAACGCGTCGTGCCCGAGGAGCGGAATTTACGGGCGAATTTCAGGTGAGGCAGGATTTACGCGTTTCGGGCGGCGTGAGTTATCTGGACGCGATCTACAAAGGCTTTCCGGCAGGTTTGACGGTCAACGGTCAACCGCCGACGAGTTCGCCCCTGCCGAATTCGCAAGCCGAAAAATCGCCGCGCTGGTCATACAATCTTTATTCGCGCTACGACCGTGCGGAAGGTTATTTGAAAGGTTTCGGTGCGGGGTTCGGGATGATCTATCAGGGGAAACGCATCGGAAGCAACGGCGCGCAGACTTTTGCCGCGCCCGATCCGCTGGTTTTGCCTTCGTTCGTGCGCGTCGATACGGCTCTGTTCTATCGTCTGAATAAATATGTCAATTTCGCGATGAATGTCGAAAATTTGTTTGACGAGGTGATTTTCGTGAACGCGTCGGTCGGTTCGAGCATCGAAGTTGCCGCGCCGCGCACGACGACGTTTAGAACGACGTTTAATTTTTGAGAAGTAACCTGAAAGAATTGCGGATGCGGTGAAAGCTCTTTTCCGTGTCCGCATTTATGAAAAAAATGGAAAATTTGAAAAAATCGTCTGAACACTGCGGCAGAAAGGAAAACTTGAATATCTGGCATTGTGAAAAATGTCATTCTTTTCATTTTAGCGTTGGCGAAATTTTACTGACATTTTCGCCGCAAGAATTTCTTGATCTATCGGCAATCATTGGTGAATTATACGGGAAAGCGAATTTGGAATTGCTGAAACAGGAACAAAAATATTTTGAACTCGGGTTGGTTTCTTAGAAAGGACTGGGCTGGAAACAATTTCAAATTAATCGGGATTTATGCAAACTTTCAGAAAGATACTTTTTTGGCTTCACCTGGTTGCGGGTGTTACAGCCGGAATTTTCATATTTATAATGTGCGTCACGGGCGCGCTTCTCTCCTTCGAGAAAAATATCGTCGAATTTGCCGAGCGTGATATGCGCGCCGTTGCCGCACCGCCGGAAAATGGGCAAAGGCTTTCGGTCAATGAACTTGTCGGGAAGGTTTTGGAAGCGAAACCGAACGCAAAGCCGTCAGCAATCACCTTTGTCAACGATAAAACGGCGGCGGTGACGGTCGCGCTCGGACGTGAAGGACAGGTTTTCGTGAATCCATATACGGGTGCAATCACGGGCGAAGGCGCGAGCGGTTGGCGTAGTTTTTTCCGTTTCAATACCGATCTGCACCGCTGGCTTTTAATGTCGGGAAACAGCCGTCAGGTCGGGAAATCGTTGAATGATGCGGCGAATCTTTTGTTTTTATTTCTGGCGATTTCGGGCGTTTACATCTGGTTTCCGCGTCAATTCACGCGCAAACATTTCGCGCAGATTCTCTGGTTTCGCAAAACCAATTCGGGTAAAGCGCGTGATTTTAACTGGCACAACACGATCGGTTTCTGGACTTCGTTCGTTTTGATAATTTTGACGCTGACGGGCGTGATAATTTCGTATCAATGGGCGGGAAATCTGCTCTACACCCTGACGGGCAACGAGCTTCCGCAACAACAACAGCAACAACCGCCGAACGTGCCGAATCAGCAAAACGAACAAGCCTTCGTTTTACCCGAAAATCTTGAAGATTCGCTGAAAACGGCGGAAAATTATGGCTCATGGAAATCGATCGCATTGCGTTTGCCGATTGCAAAGGACGCGGCGGTTTTCACGATCGATGAGGGAAAATACTGGAATATTTTTGCGCGTTCGACGCTGACCGTCGATGCGAAAACGGCGCAGGTTGCAAAATTTGAATCATATGGCGAACAAAATGCGGCGCGACAGCTTCGTTCGTGGGCACGGTTTACGCATACGGGCGAAACGGGCGGATTTATCGGGCAGTTGATCGGATTTATCGCCTGCATCGGCGGCGCGGTTTTGGTTTACACGGGCATCGCTCTTTCACTACGCAGATTCTCGGCGTGGCGGGGCAGACGTGCCTTGTAAAAGGATTTGCCCACGAAATACGCGAAAGAAACGAAGATAAGTTGAAGAAGAAAAAATAAATTTCTTTTTTATTTTTCGTGATTTTCGTGTATTTCGTGGGCAAAATTTCCTCTAAATTTCAGCCACTTTTTCGACGATTTCCCGTGCCGCGTTCGGACGTGCAAATTTCAGGACGTTTGCCTTCATCGTTTCAAAACGCGCGTTATCATTTACCAATTCATCGATTTTATAAGCTAAAACAGGCAGATTATTACAGCGGATCGCACAGCCTTTTTCCAGAAGATGATCGGAATTGCGTTCTTCCTGACCGGGAATGGGGTTGACGATGCAGAAAATTAAACCTTTCGCCAAAGCCTCGGAAGTGGTCAAACCGCCGGGTTTTCCGACGATTAGATCGGACGCTGACATATATTCGTCCATTTCGCGCGTAAATCCGATCGGTTTGAAAGTCACGCGTTCGTTATTTAACTTCTGCCTGGCGAACTTTTCGAGCTTCGTTTTTAATTCTTCGTTGCGACCGCAAACGGCAATAATTTGCGAAGGCGTTTGCAGATCGCTCAAGGCTTGCAAAAGATGTTCGATATTTCCGACTCCGAAACCGCCCGCCGAAACGAGAATCGTCAATTTGTCCTTTTCAAGCCCGAATTTTTCGCGCATCGCACTTTTATCCTTCACTTCGGCGAAAACGGAATCGATCGGAATTCCCGTCACCGTGATCTTCTCGGCAGGAATCCCGATCTTTGAAAGATGGATTTTCGTTTCATCGAGCGCGACGAAATATTTTTCATAATTATGACAAAGCCACATCGCGTGCGCGTCGAAATCCGTCACGACGATTGCTTGCGGAAAATTCGCTTTTCCTTTCGCCTTCAACCACGAGATGATTTCCGACGGCAAAAAATGTGTGCAGATCGCCAGATCGGGCTTTTCCTTTTTCAACAAACTGATGAAAGGCTGTGTGTTGAGCCGGTCCAGCGCGAGCCGTCGGCGTTCGTTTTCCCAGGGTTTATCGAGCGAATCATACATCCAGCCGAGAACTTCGGGCATCGTGTTGACCATATCGAGATAGGCTTTGCCGTAAAGTCTGCGAAAAAGCGGATTCGTATAATCGAGCACGTCGATATTTTTAACTTCGGTTTCGGGAAATTGTCTTTTGTATTCCTTTTCGACCGCTTCCGCCGCCCGCAGATGTCCCGCACCGACCGCCGCCGATAAAATCAAAACTTTTTTATACATAGATTTGGAAAAATTTAGTTCTGTTATGTATTCTTACACTTAGCTTTTACCGAAAATATTTAACGGCTTGATGATAAGCCGAAAATTAATGCAATTCAACAAAATTGTCGGAATATTTTTTTCTTGACCAATTTCCGCTTTTGCAATAACTTAAAAACCAAAATGACAGAAAGAATTCACCGCGAGATTATCGGCGGTCACTTAATGATAATCGGCGGCGCGGAAGATAAATACAACGAACGCCGGATTTTAAAGAAATTCATCCAGCTTGCGGGCGGCGAAAACGCCGAAATCCTGATCGTGCCCGTCGCCTCGGACTTTCCCGAATTTGCGGCGGACGTTTACGTTCAGGCGTTTCGCAAACTGGGGGTGGCAAATCCGCGCGTCCTCCGCGCAACTTCACGGCAGGATGTTTTCCAATCCGATGCCGAGGCATTGCTCGACGGCGTAACGGGCGTTTTCATTTCGGGCGGCGACCAGATGCGGCTCGTTTCGATCCTGGGCGGCACGAAATTTTCGCAAATCCTGCGCAAAATGGTCACGGAAACAAATGTCGTTTTAGCCGGAACGAGCGCGGGCGCGGCGGGAATGTCGGCTTCGATGATCGTGCGCGGCGAAGCCAGCTCGCACCCGCACAAAAATTCGGTCAGGCTTTCGCCCGGACTCGGATTTTTGAAAAATATCATCATCGACCAACATTTTACCGAGCGCGGACGAATTTCGCGTCTTATCACGGCGGTTTCATATAATCCGTATAATCTCGGAGTCGGGATCGACGAAAATACGGCGATCATTTTGGATAATGAAGGGATTCTGGAAGTTTTCGGCGCAGGTTCGGTCACTATCGTTGACGGTTCGCAGATAACCTTCAATGAAATAGCTGAAGTTTCGGATAACGAAGCGTTCAGCGTGTGCGGCGTGCAGTTACACATTCTGGGCGACGGCTTAATCTACGATTATTTCGGTCGCCACCCGCTCCAGCCGCCGAATGAGTTTTTGTTACCCGATATAGAATAGACATTTTCGATTTTCGATTTGCAATTTGCGATTGTCTTTAGTTTGGGGAATTAAGTTTATAACTGAAAATGAACTTTTACAGGGAACTAAAAATTTTGCTTTGAGAATTATCGAATTGGTAAATGCTTTACCAATTATCATTGCAGGTCGAAAAATCGGGGATCAATTAATTCGTTCGGGGACAGATCGGTTACTGCGAATTATCGGGCGGCTTGCCGGGAACGTTCAAAGGCGGAATTTATTGCCAAACCCGGAATCGTCGCGGAAGAAGCAGACGAAAGCGCATTCTGGATGGAATTAATTATAGAAAGTGAATTATTAAAGAGAAATTTAGTTGAGAATAAATTGCAAGAAGCCGTCGAAATTACGAAAATTATGGCGGCATCGAAAATTTAGCAAAAAACAACGGTTAAATTGCAAATTGCAAATCGAAAATCGCAAATAACTTATGAAAATTCAAGAGATCAGAACGTTACGCGGACCAAACTATTGGAGCGGTTATTGGAAGAAATTGATCGTGATGCGCCTCGACATTGGCGAATATGAGGATAAACCGACCAATAAGATCGAGGGTTTTACGGACAGATTGCGCGAAGTGATGCCGAGCATCGTCACGCACGGATGCAGTTATCAGGAAGAAGGCGGTTTTCTGAAACGCGTCGAAGAAGGAACGTGGGCAGGTCACGCGATCGAACATTTCGCGCTCGAACTGCAAACGCTTGCCGGAATGGATGTCGGCTACGGCAGAACGCGTGAAACCAACGAAAAGGGAATTTACAACGTCGTTTTTGCATATTTTGAAGAAGAAGTCGGGCGTTTCGCTGCGCGGTCGGGCGTTCGTCTGTTTCTGGCACTGGCGGAAGGAACATCGATCGAGGAGATCAAAAAGCTGATCGCGGACGACGTTCAGGAAATGCGCGAGATTCGCGAAGATGTGCGTTTCGGTCCCTCGACCGGCTCGATCGTCGAAGAAGCCGAATCGCGCGATATTCCATTTATCCGTTTGAACGATCAATCGCTCGTCCAGCTCGGTTACGGCGTTCACCAGCGCAGGATTCAGGCGACGACGACCTCGAACACGAATATGATTTCGGTTGACATCGCGGGCGACAAAAGCGCGACGAAAAAACTGCTCGGCGAAATGGGCGTGCCCGTTCCGAAAGGCTACCGAATTCGCGATGAAGAAGATTTGGAAGTCACGCTCGAACGCGTCGGATTTCCGCTCGTCATCAAACCGCTCGACGGAAATCACGGCAAAGGCGCGACGGTCGGCATTAACTCGCTCGAAGATGCGAAAGTTGCGTTTGACAAGGCGAAGGAATATTCGCGTTGGATAATTGTCGAAAAACAATTGATCGGAAACGATTTTCGCGCATTGGTCGTGAATAATCGTCTTATTGCAGTTGCCGAACGCATTCCCGCACACGTTGTCGGCGACGGAAAATCGACAATTCAAGAACTTGTCGATAAGATCAACGAAGACCCTCGGCGCGGTTACGGGCACGAAAACGTTCTGACGCAGATCGACATCGACGGGCAAAGCGAAAGATTGATAAAGGCGAGGGGCTACACGCTTGAAACTGTTTTGGAAAAGGACGAAATCCTTTATTTGAAAACGACCGCGAATATCTCGACGGGCGGAACGGCAATCGACCGGACGGACGAAGTTCACCCGAAAAACGTTTTTCTTTTTGAAAGAATTGCGCGCATCGTCGGGTTGGACATCGCGGGAGTCGATATTATCGCCACCAACGTGAGCGAACCATTGGACGAAAGCGGCGGCGGAATCATCGAAGTAAACGCCGCGCCTGGTTTCCGGATGCACCTTGCGCCGTCGGAAGGCATCGGGCGCAACGTCGCCGAACACGTCGTCGATATGCTTTTCCCGCCGGGTGCGCCGTCGCGGATTCCGATCATCTCGGTGACGGGAACGAACGGGAAAACGACGACGACGCGTTTGATCGCGCATATCATCAAGGGAAGCGGAAAAACGGTCGGATTTACGACGACGGACGGAACTTATATTCAAAATCAGCAGATCGTTTCGGGCGACAACACGGGACCCGTTTCCGCACAACTCGTTTTGAAAGACCCGACGGTTGAAGTTGCCGTTCTGGAAACGGCGCGGGGCGGTATTATTCGTTCGGGTTTGGGTTTTGATTATTGCGACATCGGCGTGGTGACGAACATCGCCGCCGACCATCTCGGCTTGAAAGATGTCAACACGCTGGAAGATTTGGCGCGGGTGAAATCGGTCGTGCCGCGTGCGGTTTCCAAAAAAGGCTTTGCCGTTTTGAATGCCGAAGACGAACACGTTTACAGGATGAAGGAACTTGTTGACGGTTCGGTTGTCTATTTTTCGATGGACGAAAACCATCCGAACATCGAACGTCAGGCGCGTCGAAACCGCGTTTCGTGCGTTTTTGAAAACGGGTTCGTGACGATCTTAAAAGGAAAATGGAAAGTCCGCGTCGAAAAGGTCGTCAACATTCCGCTGACCTACGGCGGACGCGCTGAATTTATGATCCAGAACGTTTTGGCGGCGACGCTGACCTGTTTCATTCACGGCGTTTCGCTCGAGGATATTCGCGTCGGGCTGACGACGTTCAATGCGGGAACCGCGCAAACTCCGGGACGGCTCAACTTTGTCGAGATCGGTGACGCAACCGTTTTGATGGATTACGCGCACAATCCGGCAGGTTTGACGGGCTTGAAGAATTTCATCTCGAAACTTTCATATAAACATCGAAGCGTCGTGCTCAACGGCACGGGCGACCGCCGCGACGACGACATCCGCGAATTCGGCAAAATCGCCGCCGATACGTTCGACCGGATCGTGATTCGTCAGGGAAATTATCTGCGCGGTCGAACGCCCGAAGAAATGTTCCAACTTTTGCAGGAAGGAATCGCGCAAAGCGAAAACAAACCGCAAGTCCGCATCATTCCCGAAAGCCGCGATGCGATTCGCCACGCGATCAAAAATGCCCGCAAAGGCGAACTCATCGTGACGCTGGCTGATCTGGTGCCGAAAGACATCGGATACGTCAACGAATATCGGGACGAATTTTTAAAGGCGCAGGCTGAAAAATAAAAAATTCGCTGAACCAACACTTGATTAGCACTTTTCATCTTAAAGTTATTCTTATCACAGGAGTTACTTGCAAATGAAAAGTGCTGTTTCTATTTTAGCTTTCGTTTTTTCAGTTTATGCGACCGTATTCGGACAAACTTCATCGGATTTAAAGGAACTGTTAGGTCAACCTGCTTCTGAAATATTTCAAGCGGATAAGGACGTTTTACTGGTTGCGGAATATGCTTCTGACGGAAATATTTGCCGTTTGAAAATGATCGGAAAAAGTTTCGATGTCCGAAAAAATGCTGAAAAAATTTATCCAAACTTGCAAAGAGGAAGTTTTTTAAGTAGTGAAACCGCATCTGTTCCGAACGGGTGGCGAAATGCCTACATTGAGCATTATGAAAAAATTATACTTCGGGTATATTCAAGCGGCGATAAAGTTCAATTTGAATTTTCGTTCAAAGACCGAAGGTGTTCATCTCAGACATCGCCCGCAGATTTGAAAACAATATTATCTCCACAAACTCCTCAACAGGAAACCAGAGATTACTACGGGAAATATGAAACGGATGAACCTGCAATAATTACTGCCTTACCCGTCCCTGAATTAACTCCTGAAGCTGTTCAAAATTTTGCTCCCGAAACAATGGAAATCCAGGTTATTTTGTCTGCTGACGGAACAGTAAACAATATAGTTATGCTCGGGTTTCTCAAAAATGGAATGGGAGACAGAGTCATTCGGGCAGTCAAAAAAATCATCTTCAAACCTGCTTTACTCGGTGGTCAACCTGTTTCGCAAAGAATTTTTATCCAATACGGCATCAAAAAATGCGACGATGGGAAAATCTGCACTTTTGCCCGTGAAATTGTCCATTAGTTTCGATAGATAGAAATAGTTATCATACCGTCCGCTTGAATAAAGCCGCGATACATCCCGTCGGAATTAAAGGGCAAAGCGATGTTTCCGAGCTTATCGACCGCGATCAGACCGCCTTCGCCGCCAATTTCGGTCTGGTAATTGATGGTTTCCTGCGCGGCTTCTTCAAGCGATAGATTTTTATATTTCATTCGCGCCGAAACGTCGAAAGCGGTTGCGCCGAGCATAAAAAATTCGCCGTGCCCGGTGCAGGAAACCGCACAAGTGGCGTTTTCGGCATAAGTTCCCGCACCGATGATCGGTGTGTCGCCGATGCGACCGAATTTTTTATTGGTCATTCCGCCCGTCGAGGTCGCGGCGGCGAGATTTCCGTTTGAATCGCACGCGACTGCGCCGACAGTTCCAAGCGATTTTGGATTTTGGATTTTAGATTTTGGATTTTCTGTGTCATTTTCCATTTCATCTGCATGATCGAGTTGAATCCTATTCGCTTTGATCGCTTTCATAAGCTGTAAATAGCGGTGTTCGGTGAAAAAATATTCGTCGGGCGCAAATTCGACGTTCATCTGGCGGGCAAATTCGTTCGCGCCTTCGCCGCCGAGCATTATGTGTTCGGTTTTTTCCATCACGAGCCGCGCGAGTTTAACCGGATTTTTGACGTTTTTCACAAAGGCGACCGCGCCGGCGCGAAGATTTTTTCCGTCCATTATCGACGCATCGAGTTCGTTTTTGCCTTCGTGCGTGAAAACCGAACCTCGTCCGGCGTTGAAAAGCGGAAAGTTTTCGAGTTCAACGACCGCCGCTTCGACCGCGTCTAGCGACGAACCGTTTTTTGAAAGAATATCCCAACCCGTTCGCAACGCGTTTTCTAGTCCGCCGCGGTATTCCTTTTCTAGTTCGGCGGTCATTTCCGATTTCAGAATCGTGCCCGCGCCGCCGTGAATTGCCAATGCTATTTTTGCCATAATTTTATTTTTTGAGTGCCTTAAAAAGCCTGATCGTGCCGATGATCGTTTTAAAATATCCCGTTCTTTCGACCTTTTCAAAACCGTTTTCCTGCATCAGAGCCAGCAAACGACCGCGCAGATTGTCGTGTGTCGTTTCAAAACCGTCGATCAGACGAATCCATTTTGAAAGGACGAATTGCGATTTGTTGCGCGGAAGCGCGAAATCCGCCAGGTGAAATTCGCCGTGCGGTTTCAGTATGCGCAGAATTTCCTTTAAGGTTCGATGCTTGCGTTCGAGCGTCAGGTGATGAAAGAAAAGCGTCGAAAAAACGCGGTCGAAAGTTTCGTTTTTAAACGGCAGATCGTCGGAAAATCCCTGCTCGAAATCGATTTCCGCGTGTGCGATGCGCGCTTTGCGCCGCGCTATTTTCAGGATTTCATCGTCAACGTCGTAACCCGTGATCTCGATCTTCGGAAATTTTTTCTTGACGGTGATCGAAAGCGTCCCGGTTCCGCAGGCAAGATCGAGAATTTTCAGGTTTTCGTTCAGATTCGCCTGTTTCAAAAGCGCGTTCTTAAAAGCGAATTCGCGCGTCGAATAACGAACGAGCGGATCGTAAAATCTTGTCAAAAACTCGAAACGCAACGCCGGAATATAATCAGCTTTTGCCATTCAATCAAACCCCTTGAGAAATAAAAAATCTACGCCTTTCCATTTTACAACTTTAAATTTCTCAAGCGCAAAGCGTTGGTTATCACCGAAACCGAGCTGAAAGTCATCGCGGCGGACGCGATCATCGGTGAAAGCAAGATGCCGAAAACGGGAAATAAAACGCCCGCCGCGACGGGAACGCCGACAAGATTGTAAATAAACGCGAAAAACAGATTTTGACGGATATTTTTCATCACGTTTTGCGACAGCGTGACCGCCTTCAAAATCCCGCGCAGATCGCCTTTCAGCAACGTAATATCCGCGCTTTCGATCGCCACATCCGTTCCCGTTCCCATCGCGATTCCGACGTTTGCCTGCGCCAGCGCAGGTGCATCATTCACGCCGTCGCCCGCCATCGCGACGATTTTTCCGCCGGCTTGAAGTTCTTTGATTTTATTTGCTTTGTCGGCGGGCGCAACTTCGGCAAAAACCTGATCTATGCCGAGTTTTTCGGCGACAAAGCGCGCCGTTTTCTGATTGTCGCCCGTCAGCATCACGACTTCGATCTTGTTACGATGCAATTCTTCGATCGCCGATTTTGCGGAAGATTTGATCTCGTCGGCAATCGCCAGAAAACCGAGCGAAATTTCGTTTTCAAACACCTCAACGACGGTTTTTCCTTCATTGAGCAAGGTTTCAATGCTTTGGACTTTGGACTTTGGTTTTTGGACTTTATAAGTTTTCCCGTCGATCTCGCCCGTAATGCCGATGCCTGTTTCCGATCTGAAATTTTCGACTTTCAATAATTCGAGATTTTTTTCATCTGCCGCTTTCACGATCGCATTCGCTAACGGATGCTCACTCGATTTTTCAAGCGACGCGGCAATTTGTAAAAGATTGTCATTCGTAATTCGTAATTCGTAATTCGTAATTACGCTGTAAAGCGCGGGTTTTCCTTCGGTTAATGTTCCCGTTTTATCGACCACGACGACGTTTACTTTTTCCAGTGTTTCCAACGCTTCGGCTTTTTTGACCAGCACGCCGTTTCTCGCGCCGTGACCCGTGCCGACCATAATCGACATCGGCGTTGCCAAGCCCAAAGCGCACGGGCAAGCAATGATGAGAACGGAAACCGCCGCGACGATCGCCGAGGCAAAACTGCCGAAAAACAGCCAAACGACAAACGAAATGAGCGCGACGAGCACGACCGCCGGAACAAAATAGCCCGAAACGACATCGGCGAGTTTCTGGATCGGTGCACGGCTTCGTTGCGCTTCGCCGACCATCCGGACGATTTGCGCGAGCAGAGTTTCATTGCCGACTTTTTCGGCTTTCATCAAAATCGTGCGGTTGCCGTTGAGCGTTCCGCCGAAAATTTTGTCGCCGATGCGTTTTTCGAGTGGAATCGGTTCGCCCGAGATCATCGATTCGTCAATCGCGGTTTCGCCCGAAATAATTACGCCGTCGGTCGGGATTTTTTCGTTGGCTTTGATTCGTAAAACCGCGCCGATCTGCACGTCTTCGAGCGGGATTTCGGCTTCCGTTTCGTTCTCAAAAACGACGGTTGCGGTTTTCGGCGCGAGTCCGAGCAATTCTTTGATTGCTGAAGAAGTCTGTAAACGGGCGCGTAATTCCAAAACCTGACCGAGCAAAACGAGCGTCGTGATGACCGCCGCCGATTCAAAATAGACGTGAATCATCCCGTGCGAATCGCGCATCGAAGCAGGAAAAACGGACGGGAAGAGCAAAGCAGAAACGCTGAAAAGATATGCCGCGCCGGTTCCGACGGCGATGAGAGTGAACATATTCGGCGCACGGTTTTTAAATGAAATCAGCGCGCGTTCAAAAAAGGGAAGTCCGCAATAAAAAACGACGGGCGTGGCTAAGATAAATTGAAGCCAGAGCGAAATCTGCGAAGCGCGACCATGCGGAAGCGACGGGAAAAGCGCGTTGAAATCGACGAACATTTCCGCCATTGCAAGAATGAAAACGGGAATCGTCAAAACTGCCGCGATTGCAAAACGGCGTTTCATATCGACGAATTCGGGATCGGGTTTATCGTCGAGCGTGAAAGTTTTCGGCTCTAAAGCCATTCCGCAAATCGGACAGATGCCGGGACCGATCTGCACGATCTCGGGGTCCATCGGGCAGGTATATTCTACACCTTCGGACGCGGACATCGGTTCGGCTTTCGTTTCGGAATTTAGAAATCTTTCGGGATTTTGGCGAAACTTGTTTTGGCATGAAACGGCGCAGAAATAATACGTTTTCGCTTTGTAATCGAATTTTGCGGCGGCGGTTTCGGGTTTGACGAGCATTTTGCAGACGGGATCGACGTGCATTTCAAAATCCGCGTCCGAAACCTTTTTGCGTCCGAGCTGAACCATTTGCGGTTGGAATTTCGGCGTTTCGATCTGTTTTTTGAATTTTTCCAAGCAGGATTTTGAGCAAAAATAGACAATTTCGCCGTTATGTTCGATTTTTGCGGCGGCGGTTTCGGGCGCAACCTGCATTCCGCAGATCGGGTCGGTAAATGTTTCGCTTCTTTGATTCGTGTCCATAATGTTCTCCACAAATCAATTCTACAACTTGTCAGCAAGTGTCAGGTCAAGCAGGAAAGTTAAATGTTTTTGGTTTCACCTTCAGGCGGCTATGTTCAAATGAAAATTCTTCTGATGAAGGAACTATGAAAGTTTTTCAAACTGCTCATCGGCATATTTGTATTACTCATCGGAAAAATATATTGCTCATCATAATATCTTCGTTGCTCATCGGGAAATTTTATTGCTCGGCGGCGACCGATTCGATGAGATGACAGACGGAAGTGCCGTTCGGCATCGAATCATTGAGATTTTCCCAGTCTTTGAGGGCGTTTTCCATCTTTTTCTGGAGTTTTTGAAGCTCGCGAATCTTACGTTTATTTTCTTCGATGTGATGCACGATGATCTTGCGGACGGATGGGCAAGGTGATTCGCCGTGTTCCGCCTTTTCGAGAATCTGCGTGATCTCCGCAAGCGTAAAGCCCAAATCTTTTGCCGATAAAATGAACTTCAAACGTGTCGCGTCCGAAGGCTGATAAATTTTGTAGCCGTTCGACGTTTGTTTGTGCGGTTGAAGCAGACCGATGCGCGTGTAATAGCGCACCGTAAAGACCGGAACATTGAGATTTCTGGCTAAAACGCTTGCGGTCAGCATATTTTTTCTAAAAGTGTCGAACAAACTTCAGTTTGTTCCGCAGCCGTTCAATTTCAAATTCGTTTCTTTTATAAACGGAAAATTGAACAAACTGAAGTTTGTTCGACTTTATTCAATTATCAGCTTGCCCTTGTGCATATTCATTCCGCAGGCGAAATTCAGTTCGCCCGATTTTTCGGTCGAAATATCGATTGTCACGACTTCATTAACGGGAAGTTTTTGCTTGATATTGAGGCTTTTGAAAACAACTTCTTCGGTGCAGGTGTCGTCGTCGGCGCGGTAAAAGGCGAGCTTTAACGGCTGTCCTTTTTTATAGGTGATTTCCTGCGGCGCGAAACCGTCTTTGGAAACGACGATCTTCATTGCGCCTTCGGGAATTTTCACGTTCGACATATCAACGCCTTTTTCCTTGCTTCCGGCTTTCACGTCAACCGTGAAGGGAACCGTGATGACTTTGCCTCCGCGCTGAAATTGCGCCCAGATTTTGTAGATCGAAGCCTTCGGAAAGGCAACGTGCGCCGAAACTTTGTTTGAATTTGCCGGATTTGCCATTTTTTCGTGGTTTTCGTGACCGCCGCCGTGCGAATGTTCTTCGGATTTCACGTTGTCGACAGACATCGGGTGCGCGTGGACGAATTCCTTCAAATCCTGACTGATGATGACGAAATGCGCCTTTGCGCCGAGATAATTTTCGAGATCGGTAACGGGTTTGTTCGCTTCGTCGAAAACTTCGTAATCGAGCATCAATTCATTTCCCGAAATCAATTCGCCGCTCGGTTTCATTACGAAACGCAAGCCGTCGACCGTTTTCTCGAATTTCTGATCGGGTTTCAATTCGACTTTGGCGCGTTCCTTTCCGCTGACCTTGACCGTAAAATCCTGCACGGCTTGCGGCAGAGATGTCATCGTAAAATCGGCATAAACCTGATAATTTCCGCCGTTCGGAAATTTGAAATTGGTTTTAAACAAGCTGTCGGGCTGAATTTCAGGGTGCAGATGATAAAACTCTTCGAGATCGCTCGAAACGATCAGCAGGTGCATCGGTTTTTCGTGAACGATCTCGAAATTTGTAACTATTTCGCCTTTGGGACTTTTAATTTCAAACGTCAGTACCGTGTCTTCGCCGGCTTTGACCTCGGTCGGATTCGTTTTCAGATCGATCGAGTAAACGCCGTTTTCGGTCACGATCGGCTTGCCCGTTTTGAGAACTTCGGGCTTTTCAGCCGCCGTATTTTGGTTGGTTTTAACTTCAGTTTTGCAGGAAACAGCCAGAAAAACCGAAATGACTAATGCAATGATTTTAAATTTTTTCATATGAATATTCAGTTTCAAATATCAATTTTATATCAGGAATTAATTTTTGAAAAAAATGGAAAAGAAACCTTTTTAGCCATTTTTTACTAATGACGAATCTCCGTTCGTCAAATGACTGCAAATTGAAATAAAGCGAACGAAAGTTTGCACCTTATCCGAAAGGGCAACTGTTTTTCTCAAGATAAACAGGCGCAAAGCCGCGATTCTCCGGAAATTTCCGGGAAAGTCGGGCTGTCGAAGTGAGGTTAAAATGAAAAAATTATCAAAACTCTTTCCAATTTTTGTTTTCATCTTCATTTGTGCCGGAAATTTAAACGCTCAACTCGGCGCAAGCGATAAAAAGATCAACATAAAATTCGATCTCAATGACGATGAAAAAAGCGTGATGCCTTCGCGTCCGCGCATCGTTCCGACAAAGGTCGAGCCGAAAACCGAAACAAAGCCCGAAATCACAAGTTCGACGTTTTCGCTCGAAAAAAAGGTCTTTGCGCTCATCAATGAGAAACGCGCCGAACAGGGTTTGCCGCCGCTCGAGTGGAATGACGATGTTGCCAAAATCGCCCGCGTTCATTCGCAGAATATGGCGAATTACAAATTTTTCAGTCACGTTGGGATAGACGGGAAAATGGTAAACGATCGCGCCGCTAAACTCGGTGTCAACAAATGGAGCTCGATCGGCGAAAATATCGCCTTCAATCGCGGTTACGAAAATCCCTGCGAATTTGCGGTCGAACGCTGGATGCTTTCGGCTTCGCACAAACAAAATCTGCTTGACAATCGCTGGAAGGAATCGGGCATCGGCGTGGCGGTCGCAAACGACGGCGCATATTATTTTACGCAGGTATTTTTGGTGCGAAAATAAAAAGTTTACACAAGATTGGCAGGAAAAGGGACGAAGCAAATTTGCTTCGTCCCTTTTCTTTTTTTAATCTAAGGCGATGAACGAAAACGGCTTTACGCTTCCGTCCTTTGCGAAAATTAATTGGAATCTGCGCGTTCTCGGCAAACGCGCGGACGGATTTCACGAACTTTGCACCGTTTTCCAAACCGTTTCGCTTCACGACAATTTAACTTTTGCGCAAGCGAACGATCTGACGCTGATCTGCGATCTTGAAAAAATCCCGACCGATAAAACGAATTTAATTATCAAAGCGGCTAACGTTTTACGCGAAAAATTTAAGATTACAACAGGCGCAAAGATTCATCTTGAAAAAAACATTCCCGCGCCCGGCGGACTCGGCGGCGGTTCATCCAATGCGGCGATTGCTTTACTTGGATTAAGAAAACTTTGGAAGTTGGAAATTTCATTAGAAGAATTGCACGAGATCGGGAAAAATCTCGGTTCGGACGTGCCGCTTTTCCTTTACGGCGGAACACTGCTCGGAACGGGTCGCGGGACCGAAATCATTGAACTTGACGACATCGAAGAACAGAATTTACTGATCGTTACGCCGTCGGTCGATGTGCCGACGGGCGAGGCTTTCCAGAGATTAAATGCACCGCGCTTGACAAATTTTGACTCAAAAAGTATTCTCAAAATTTGCCGAAACGAAGCGTCAAAGCTCGATCTGCGGCAGACGGAATTGAAAAACGATTTTGAAGCAAGCGTTTTTGCGATCGAACCCGAAATTGCAAGAGTAAAACGAAAATTACTTGAATGCGGCGCGGTTCAGGCACTTTTAAGCGGAAGCGGTGCGAGCGTTTTTGCAGTATTTGACAAACAAGAAACACGGCAAGCGACTATTAAAGCCCTGAGAAATGTAAAACATTGGCGAATGTTTGCCGTAGCGACTATTTCGCGCGATCAATATCGTGCGACGCTTGAAAAAGTGTTTTAGTTCGTTTCCGATCAGTTTCTTAGAAAATTTTTTGTTGGGGCGTAGCCAAGTGGTAAGGCACCGGTTTTTGGATCCGGCATTCGTAGGTTCGATCCCTCCCGCCCCAGCCATTTTTTTTATTCTATATTTATCGGAACGAGCATTTTGTCAATAAAATGCTCGTTTTTATTTTTTTTATTAGCACGAGATTTTGCCGGATTTTATTAAATCCGACATTCAAAATCGAAATTCAAAATCGAAATGAGTGTTCCGGGCAGTATTAAAGTTTTTTCGGGAAATGCACACCGTTTGTTGGCGGAAGACATTTGCCTCCAATTGAGTTGCGATCTTGGGAAATGTTCGACCGACAGGTTTTCGGACGGCGAATTTAATTTTCAGATCGGTGAAAATGTGCGCGGAACAGACGTTTTTATCGTTCAGCCGACCTGTCCGCCGACCGACCAGAATTTAATGGAACTGCTGATTATGATCGACACGTTCAAACGTGCATCGGCGGAAAGAGTAACGGCGGTGATTCCATATTTCGGTTATGCACGTTCCGATAAAAAAGACCGTCCGCGCGTTCCGATCGCGGCAAAGCTGGTCGCAAATCTTTTGACGACCGCCGGAGCGCAGAGAATTTTAACGATCGATCTGCACGCTTCGCAGATTCAGGGATTTTTCGATATTCCCGTCGATCATTTATACGCCGCACCGATCGTGGTCGAATATTTTCGGGAAAACCCGATTGAAAATTTAATTGTCGTTTCGCCCGACACGGGCGGAGCAGAACGTGCCAGAGCTTACGCGAAACGATTAAATGCAGGTTTGGCACTTTGCGACAAACGCCGTGAAAAAGCGAATGTTGCCGAAGTGATGAACATCGTCGGTGATGTCAACGGCAAAAATTGTCTGATTATCGACGATATGTGCGACACCGGCGGCACGATTTGCAAAGTTGCCGAAGCACTTGCGAAGTCAGGCGCAAATGAAATTTACGCTTGTTTCACGCACGCTGTTTTGTCGGGTAGAGCGATTGAAAATATCAGTAATTCATTCATTAAAAAAGTTATCGTGACAAACACGATTCCGCTTTCCAATAAAGGCGAACTTTTGCGGAATGAAGGACGCATCGAAGTTTTGAACGTCGCCAAATTGTTGGCGACGGGAATCAAATCAATTCACGATGAAACGAGTGTTTCATCATTATTTATTTAATTTGAGTGGTAAGTAAAAAGTAAGGGAAGAATATAAAATTGAATTTCTGCCGGATACTGACTACTGACTACTAACTACTAAAAAATTATGGCAGACAAAATTACGGTCAAAGCAGAAAAAAGAGAAAACCGTGGGAAAAACGATTCGCGCCGTTTGCGTGTCGAAGGAAAAATTCCCGTCGTAGTTTACGGCGGCGGTCAAGAAAGTTTTTCCGCGGTTGCCGATTTAAAAGATTTAGCGGCGATTTTAAGAACCGAATCAGGTGTCAATACCGTGTTTTCGCTCGATGTTGCCGGAGTCGGTGTTGATGATGTGATTTTCCAGGATCGTCAGATCGATGCAATTCACGGAAGGTTGCTTCACGCGGATTTACGTCGTTTTTCAAAGGGCGAAAAAATCGAAATGACGGTTCCGATTCATCTCGTTGGCGAAGCGGAAGGATTGAAGGAAGAAGGCGCGGTTTTGAATCAGCCGCTTCACGAAATCAAGGTTTTATGCGAACCGGCGAAAACGCCCGATTCGATCGATCTCGATGTTTCGTCGCTGAAAGTCGGTGAATCGCTCCACGTTTCGGACTTGAAGCTGGGCTCGGGAATGGAATTTCACGAACCGGCTGATACGGTCGTTGCGTCAATCGTCATCGTCAGCGAAGCCGAACTCGAACCGCAACTCGAAACGAGCGAACCCGAAGTCGAAGGCGAAGAAACGACCGAAGAAGAAGCGGAATAGTTTTTTCGGAAGCATATTCGATAGAAATTTTATCGAAGCAAATTATGGAATCGCTTTCGGATAAAAACTGGCTGATCGTCGGACTCGGAAATCCGGGCAAGCAATACGAAAAAACGCGGCATAATCTCGGTTTTATGCTGATTGACAAGCTGGCGCAGGAACTGCAAACGCAAGTCAAACGCGAAGAATGCCGCGCACTGATCGGACGCGGCGAGATTGGCGGAAGAATCGTCGAACTCGTCAAACCGCAGACCTTTATGAATTTAAGCGGTGAATCGGTCAGTTGTTTGCTGAAAAAGCCGAATCGAAGTATTGAAAAATTGATCGTGATAACTGATGATCTCGCCCTGCCGATCGGCAAGATTCGGTTTCGACCGAAGGGGTCGGACGGCGGACAAAACGGACTCAAATCGATCATCAATTGTTTGAGAACGAATGAATTCACCCGTTTACGAATCGGAATCCAGCCCGAACATCCGCTTGCAAGTATGCGAAATTTCGTGTTGGAAAATTTTTCAAAGACGGAAGCCGCCACGATCGAGGAAGTTTTAGACAAAAGTGCCGAAGCAATTCGTACCGTCGTTTCGGACGGAGTCGAAAAAGCGATGGCGCAGTTTAACTAGAGATGAAACAATCTCAAAACCTTCTTGCTTTATCGAAAAATAAAGCTTGAGAGCCAAAAGGAGGAAAAGAAATTGGCAAATAGAGTATACGAAGTAATGTTTATCGCCGATCCTGAAACATCGGACGAAACTATCGGTAAATTAAATGAAGCAATCGGCAAATTAGTCGAAACGGAAGGCGGAAGCGTCGTCAGAGTTGACGATATGGGACGGCGTAAAATGGCTTACCCGATCAACAAGAAGAAAGAAGGCTATTACGTTCTTTTCGAGATCGAAGGCTCGGGACAGGAAATTGCCGAACTCGAACGCCGTATGCGCGTTAATGAAACGATCATTCGCTTTATGACGGTTCGCGTGGACGAAGACCGTAAAGCGGCTGATAAAAAACGTCTGAAACGCGAAAATAAATCGAAGAAACGCGCCAGCTTCCGCAACACGGAAGACGCGGCGCAGGAAACGGCAGATGCCCAGTAATTCAATAGGAGGTTAAAATGGCAGATAACGAAAGAGAGTTTATTGACGAAAGAGATATTGAAACAGGCATTGATTCGGAATTTATCGAAAAAATGCCGCGCCGTTTTCAACGCCGCCGTCCGCGTCAGGTCGTGCCTGATTACGTTGATTGGAAGGATGTTGATTATTTGAAACAATTCATCCCCGAACGCGGAAAAATTATGCCGCGCCGTATTTCGGGCATCACCGCAAAAGACCAACGCCGTATCGCGAAAGCGATCAAACGTGCGCGCGCAATGGCGTTGATCCCGTTTGTCGCAGACTAACTCAAGGAGGTTTTTATAAAATTATGGCAACAACGAAAATTCTTTTAAGAGAAGACATTGAAAACTTGGGCGGTCGCGGCGAAGTCGTTAAGGTGAAAGCCGGATATGCGCGTAATTACCTGTTACCGCAAGGTCTGGCGACTCTGGCAACGAAAGGAAACGTCAAACAGATCGAACAGGAACGTGCTTCGCTTCTGAAAAAAGCGGCGGTCGAAAAAGCAACCGCCGAAGCGCAAGCCGGGCAAATGGGCAATATCGCGCTCAGTTTTGAACGCCGTGCGGGAGAAAGCGGACAGCTTTTCGGTTCGGTTACTTCGATGGACATTGCCGAAGCGATTCAGGCAAAAGGCTACGAGATCGACCGCCGCAAGATCGTTTTGAAAGACGCGATCAAAGAAACGGGTGAATACACCGTCAGCGTCAAACTTCACCGCGAAGTTTCGATCGATATTCCCGTCACCGTAACAGCTGAAGGCGCGGTTGCAGAACCGAAAGCCGAAAAAGCAGACGAACCTGCCGCCGAAGAAACGGCGACCGAAGAAAGCGAAAGCTAATTCATAAATTATTTAATCTGATTTCTTTGTCAGAAATTCAGGTTAATAGTATTATCAAGACTGCAAGTTTTTTGGTGAACTTGCAGTCTTTAATTTTTTCCAAAAAAATCATCGGATGACAAAGTTAAAGCCGAAATTACGGCTTTTGCTTGAGTTAGCCGACTGTCAAAAAGTATTTAATTAAAAATTGTGGCTCAATATACGGATTACAAACGCGAACAATTTCTCGAACGTCCTTTGCCGAGCAGCGAAGAGAGCGAACGTGTGATTCTGGGCGCAATTCTGCTCGATAACGCTCTCCTTTCGCAAGCCATCGAAGAACTCAAACCCGACGATTTTTATTCTCCTCTGCATCGAAAAATCTACAAGGCGATGCTCGCGCTTTTTGACGCTTCAAAACGCATTGACCCGATTCTGATCGGCGAAGAACTGAAAAAAGACGGCGCGCTCGAATCCATCGGCGGCATTGCGACGATCACGAATCTGACTTACGGTCTGCCGCATTTTTCAGATTTGCAGGAATATACGAAGGTCGTCCGCTCGAAATCGGTCGTGCGAAATTTGATAAAAGTCTGCAATCAAATCACGAGCGAAGCCCTCGCCGAAGAAGACGATGCCGAAGTCATTCTGGATAATGCCGAATCGATGATTTTCGCGCTTGCCGACGAACGCACGCGGCAAGGTTTTTCGCATATTCAACCGATCGCCGAAACCGTTCTCGCCAAAGTGCAGGAATATGCCAAACGCGAGTCGCACGCACTGACCGGACTTTCGACCGGATTCAGAGATTTTGACGAAAAAACGTCGGGCTTGCAGAAAACCGATTTGATAATTGTCGCCGCGCGTCCGTCAATGGGCAAAACGGCATTGTGTTTGACGATTGCCCAAAATGCGGCGATTTTGGAGAAGGCGGTCGTCGCGGTTTTTTCGCTCGAAATGTCGAAAGAACAGCTTGTGATGCGTATGCTTTCGTCGGAAGCGAAGGTTGACGCGCATCGTTTCAGGACGGGATATTTGACGCGTGACGAATGGGGAAGATTGGCGCAGGCGATCGGGACGCTTTCCGAATCGAAGGTGTTTATCGACGACACGCCCGGAATTTCGGTGATGGAAATGCGGGCGAAAACGCGTCGTTTGGTTGCCGAACAGAAAAGACTGGATTTGATCGTTGTGGATTATTTGCAGTTGATGTCGGGCGGAAAGCGTTCGGAATCGCGTCAGCAGGAAGTATCGCAAATCTCGCGTGAATTAAAGGCTCTCGCTAAAGAACTGCAAGTTCCGGTCGTTGCTCTTTCACAGCTTTCGCGTGCTCCCGAGGCGAGAAATCCGCCGAAACCGATGATGTCCGATCTTCGTGAATCGGGTTGTTTGGCAAGTGAAAGTCTGATCACATTGGCTGATACGGGCGAAGAAATTCCGATCAAAGATTTGGTCGGCAAAAAAGGTTTCCGCGTTTGGGCTTTGAACGAACAAAATTGGGGTCTGGTAAAAGCCGAAGTGACGAACGCTTTTTCGACGGGAATCAAGCTTGTTTTCAAATTAAAAACCCGGCTCGGGCGCGAAATTCGTGCGACGGCGAATCACAAATTTTTCGGTTTCCCGGGTTGGAAGCGGCTCGACGAATTCAAGATCGGCGACCGTATCGCGCTTCCGCGTGAGATCAGAAACGAAAACGAACAAACGATGACGGATGCCGAAATCGCTTTGCTCGCGCATCTGATCGGCGACGGCTGCACTTTGCCACGTCATTCGATTCAATACACGACGCGCGAAAAAGATTTGGCGGAAACGGTTGCAAATCTGGCAATCGAAGTTTTCGGCGATGAAGTTTTACCGAAGATCAAACAAGAAAGAACTTGGTTTCAAGTTTATCTTTCATCGACGCGCCGCCACACGCACAATGTCCGCAGTGCAGTTGCCGAATGGCTCGACGAACTAGGCATTTGGGGGTTGCGTTCGCACGAAAAATTCGTTCCGTCGAAAATATTTACACAGCCAACCGAAGCCGTCGCACTATTTTTACGTCATCTTTGGGCAACGGACGGTTGTATTTGGGTAAATGAAAAATCAAATCACCATCCGGGAATTTATTACGCTTCGAGCAGTCGAAAATTGGCGGAAGACGTTCAAAATCTACTTTTGCGTATCGGTATCAATGCGAGATTAAGAGAAATTTCGCAAGGTGCAAAAGGAATGATGCAATATCATGTGATCGTGAGCGGAAAATCCGATATTGAAAAGTTTATCGAAACTATAAAAGCCGTCGGAGCATATAAAAATCAATCATTGGAAAAGGTTAAAAATTTTATTTCTCGAACATCTGCTAATTCAAATCGGGATTCAATTCCCAACGAAGTTTGGCAAAAATATGTCGTTCCGGCGATGAAGACGAACGGAATGACGACCAGACAAATGTTCGAGCGGATTTCGACGCGATATTGCGGAACACGGATTTATAAACAAAATATCAGCCGCAATAGAGCTTTGAGAATTGCAAAAGCGATAAATTCTGATGATTTACTCAAACTTTCGCTAAGCGATGTTTATTGGGATGAGATCATTTCTATTACGCCCGACGGTGAAACCGAAGTCTTCGATCTAACTGTTAAAGATTACGCAAACTTTGTATCTAAGGGGTTTATTGCTCACAATAGCATCGAGCAGGATGCCGACGTGGTGATGTTTATTTACCGCGAGGAATATTACAAACCGAGTGAGGAAAATGCGGGCGTGGCGGATATTTTAATCTCGAAACAGCGCAACGGTCCGACGGGAACGGTGCGGTTGGCGTTTTTGAAGGAATTTACCAGGTTTGAAAATTATTATGGAGATTATCAGAGCGATGGCGGAGAATAATTTGAGTTACCCGATCGGCGAATTCGATAAAAACATCGAATTAACGCCTGAACTGCGAAAAGCGAACATACAAACTATTGCGGATTTGCCCGAAACTTTGGCGAAAGCGGTCGAAGGGTTAAACGACGAACAACTCGACACGGAATATCGTCCGGGCGGTTGGACGGTGCGGCAGGTCGTGCATCACGTTGCCGATTCGCATATTAATTCGATCTGCCGTTTCAAGCTTGCTTTAACCGAGGATAATCCGACTATTCGACCTTATTTTGAAGACCGTTGGGCGCAGGCGGAAGATTACAAATTGCCGGTTCAGGTTTCGCTCGATATTTTGCAGGGAATTCATCTGCGTTGGATGACTTTGCTCAATTCGTTTACGGAAGAAGATTTTCAGCGACCGTTAATTCATCCCGATTCGGGACAATGGACGGTCGAGCAGTTTCTCGCGCTTTACGGTTGGCACAGCCGTCATCACACGGCACATATTACGAGTTTAAGGACGAGAAAAGGCTGGTAGAAAGCCTTTTTTATTTTGAGATTTTTCGGAATTGTGTTTTGATGAATAAAATCTGTCTGAGAAAAAAGGAAAACAATTAAATGTCTGAAGAGATCGTCAAAACGCGGCTTTTGTCGCTCGATGTTTTTCGCGGGATGACCATTGCGGGAATGGTTTTGGTCAACAATCCCGGCACTTGGAGCGCGATTTATGACCCGCTCGAACACGCTGAATGGCACGGCATCACGCCGACCGATTTTATTTTTCCGTTCTTTTTGTTTATTGTCGGCGTGGCAATTCCGATCGCCCTCGGCAAACGTATCGCGGAAGGCATCACGCGCGATGTTTACCTGAAAATATTCCGGCGCGCCGCGACGATCTTTGCGATCGGGCTTTTTCTGCATCTTTTTCCTTATTTCGATTTTGCAAACTTAAGAATTCCGGGCGTTTTACAACGAATCGCGGTTTGTTACGCGATCGTTTCGATCATTTTCCTGCATACGAACTGGAAACAGCAACTCGGCATCAGCATCGGGATTTTATTGGTTTACTGGTTTCTGATGACTAATATTCCGGTTCCGGGCTGTGCGGTCACGACGATCGACGACAAAGCCTGCAATCTTGCCGCTTATCTTGATATGCAGGTTTTCGGACCGAATCATATCTGGAAACAGGCGAAGGTTTACGATCCCGAAGGCATTCTTTCGACGCTTCCCGCGCTCGTGACGACACTTTCAGGCGTTCTGACGGGGACGTGGATAAAATCGAAGCGAAGTGATATGGAGAAGGTCAGCGGAATCTTATTTTTCGGAGTCACATTGCTCGCAATCGGTTGGGCGTGGAGCTTCTTTTTTCCGTTCAATAAAGCCTTGTGGACGAGTTCCTACACGGTCGTCACGGCGGGATTTGCGCTTTGCTTTTTGGGATTTTGCTACTGGCTGGTCGATATTCAAGGTTACAAAAAATGGGCGAAACCGTTCGTGACATTCGGTGTCAATGCGCTCGCTTTATACATTTTTTCGGGATTATTTGCACGGATTTTGGGCGTTATCAAAGTAACGGGCGCAGACGGCGAACAAACTTCGTTGCAGGGCTGGATTTTTGAAACGTTTTTTCTTTCCGTCGCGTCGCCGATCAATGCTTCGTTGATGTTTGCGATTTGTTTTATTCTTTTCTTCCTCTTCTGGATGTGGCTTTTATACCGCAAACAGATTTACATCAAAGTTTGAAAATAGGTGATAACGGATAATGGATATTGATAGCAAGTAATTATCAACTATCCATTATCCGTTATCCACTCACATTATTTTATTTCAAAGTTTCTGATCTCGACCGCCAATTCTCTTTCAAGTTTTTGCTGTTCGGCTTCAAGTTGCGCGGTTTCCTTTTCGATTGCTTCGAGGCGTGTTTCCTGATCGTTCGCTTTTGAAATGTAACGCGTGATGAGGGTTTTCGCTTCGGGCGTTTTGGCTAAGGCTTCGATGTTTTCGCGCAGACGTTTCTGGTCGGCGGAAATCTTTTCTTCTTCGTCTTCCAAAGCCTCTTTTCTTTGTTCGATCTGGCTGATCTGCTGGCGAAGGTCAACGAGTTTTTCGAGTTTCCGTTTCATCGCCTCGTCGATGTATTTACGCGAGAGAAACAACTGAATCTCGTTTTGAGTGATGTTCGTCAACGCGTAAGTTTCCATTAATCCCTGCCGTTCGCCGACTTTCAGATCGGTTTTTTCAAACGGCTTCAACTCGACGCGGAAACGGTGATAACGCTGGGTCGTATAATCGGGTTTCGGCGTGTCGTCGGTCAAAGTCCAGCCTTCGCGGACGGGATATTCGACGTATAGAACCTTCGGCTTGTCGGTCTGATTTTCGATCTGATAAATCTTTTCGTTCGTCTGGAAGAAATGAATTTCCAGAACGCCGTTGACGACCTTGACCAGCTTTGCGGGTTCGCGGTCGGCGGAATTTCGGACGCGCACGCTCGTGCCTAAATCCAGAGCGAACGAAATGAGCCGCTGTTCCTTCGGTTTGAGCCGTTCCATCAAAGCCTCACCCGCGTAAGCGTCGCGGTCGATGACGGTCAGGCTTCCGCCCTCAAACGTGAGCGGAGTTAGATTTTTCAAAAGCATTCCGCCCATCGGTCGGTCGCGGCGCGTGGCTTCGTTATAGATCGCGGCGCGTTCGCCGTCCATTTTCGTCTGCACTATCGGAATCAACGCCGAACGGTCGCGCAGGACGGTCATCGGCTGTTCGATCCGATATTCAAAAAGATCGCCCAATTCTTCGCCCGAAGCGGCAGTTTCAACGCCCGACGTTCCGCTCGATAAAGCCGAACTGACGGAAATTTCGCCTTGTGCCGAACGATAATTCGACCGAAGCTCCTGACCGTCAACGATAAACGAATTTTGGCTTGCCGCGCTCCCTTGAAGTTGTAAAAGACTTGTTTGATTTCTACCGTTTATCGGCAAATTCTGCACCGACTGATTTGATACGCCGCTTCCGTAACCCGACCCCGAACCATTGCCGGATTGCAGATTGCCGCCTTCGTCATAAACCTGCGGACTCAATTTCAGATCGTTCGGAATCGGAACAACGGGACGATAGCGGTAGAAAGGCTGTTGGATGGGCTGGATAAAAGAGATCGGCAAGCCCGAAATAAGCGAAAGTTTGACATCCTTCCAATCTTCGTCGGAAACATTATCGACAATCGCCCAACCTTGAAAGAAAGGTTTGCCTTCCTGATCCAAAACGACGCGGTAAGTCGTTTTCCAGATCGGCGCGGCGATCGTGTAACTGATAAGCATTTCCCGTGCACCGCTTCCCGAACTCGTGACGGTAATGGTTTTCGCATCGCGCCGTCTGGTCGAAGCCGAAGCCGTCGCAAATTCGTTCACGTCGCGTTTCGTTCCTTCTTCGAGAAGCTTGACCGATTTCACGTCATCGAGATCGAAACTCGAAATCTCGCCCGTTTCGCTTGCAATGACGAGAAAGGTTTTCGTCACCGGCGGTTTATTCGTTTCAAAAATGGTCTGCCGCTTTTCGATCGTCAGGATCGAACCCGAAGCTGTGCCTTTTGCGCCCGCAACCGCGACCTTTGCACCCTGAAGCTGTGCGAGAACGCCTGCAATTCCCGTTGCCGCGCCCGACTGGGCATCGACCGAAAAGGGAATTTCCGCCATTTTCGCGCTCGGCGGCGCGGATGAATTGTAAGAAACCGCGCCGATGCGTCCCTGTCCCAAATCCAGAACCACCATTGATTTCAGAACGTCGTCAACCTGCGATTGTTTAAATGAAAGATTTATCTCCGCATTTCCCGACACGATGCCGCGGCGTTCGATGTAGGCAACCCCGTTTGAATACAGGATGACACGCTTGATCGGAAGTTGAGTTGCATTCGGGTTTTCGTCAAATACCCTTGCAGGGAGCGGATTAGGCGTTTTAGTTTTAGAGCGAAGCTGTGCGGGCATCGAAATTGAACACAGCAAAAAGAGCGCAAGAAAGAGTTGGATTCTCATAGAAAAATTTCCTTGAATAGTTTGTATAGATACTTCGCCCTAAAGGATGATGTGAAAGTCAAAATCGGTTGCTTGGCAGTAAATAATTAATATTCGGCAAGAAATTGTTTTGAGTTTTGCTTTCGGGCAACTTCAAGTTTACCAAAAAGTAAGCCGGAAAAGTAAAGGACAGCTTTTCGTAAATACTTGAAACTGTAAAGATTCCATAGTTAATGCCGGAATCGAACAGATTAGATTTACATTTACAAAAAATAGAATCAAATGCGCACAGTTAACGTCAAATTCAGCGTCGTGAGGCGCGTTGAAAATTTATAGACGAAGTTTTGAACAAGTAAATTTATTTTCGCGGAAATCCCGGATTTAACCTAAACACGCAAAATAAGGCTTCATTTTTAGCGATGTTTCGTTCTAAAATAGCTGTCGTCAATTTAATATATTCGGAGCAGACACCAACATTCATTATGAAAAAACTACTGACCGCTTTATTTATTTCGGTTTTTTTAGCCGTTGGCGCATTTTCGCAGGAACAGCAGATCGTTTGGGAAAAGGATTTCAAAAAGGCGCAGGCGTTGGCTTTGGAAACGGGCAGACCGCTCTTATTGGATTTCACCGCCTCGTGGTGCAAACCGTGCCAGATGATGGATAAAGAGTTTTGGGTTCTCGGCGACGTGGTTTCCGCGATGAAACCCTTCATCGCCGTAAAGGTCGATTTCGACAACGATAAAAGCGTCGTCAACCGTTACGGCATCCGTGCGATCCCGTTCGTCGTTTTCGCCGATCCGCTCGGCAATATGATTACTTACAGGCTCGGTTTTTCAAAAAAGAACGCGACCGAACTAAATGAAATATTCGCTCTGATGCCTACCGATTTCAGTTCCCTGAAATACGAATACGCCGTGATCGAAAAAGACAAGGAAGACGGCAAGGCTCTGCTCAAGATCGCCGATTTTTACCGCTCGAAGAGTATGTTCACGTTAAGCAACGATTTCTATAAACGCGCCGTTAAATCGGATGCCCTCAAATCGGATGCCGAACAGGTGGAACGAATCGCCTCGATCATTGCCGCCAACTATTACGGGGCGGAAGATTTTAAGTCTGCGAATAAATATCTGGGAGATTATCTGGAGGAATATCCGAAAGGAAAATACCGGGAAGTTATGACGACGATGCTGACCGTCGCAAATGCCAGACTTTTCAAGTTTAAGGATGCCGAAAAATATCTCCTGCAATTGAAAACCGAATTTCCTTCATCGAAAAACATCGCTTTTGCCGAAGATAAATTAAATCAGGCAAGGCTCGAAAAGAACAGGAAATAACTTTGATCTGCAAGCAAACGCGGGGCGATTTGGATTCGAGATTCAAGATTTCAAATTCAAGATTCCAAATTTAAGAGTCGGATTTTAGACTTTAAATTTGAAATCTTGAATCTTGAATCTCGAATCCCTTCTTTTTATCTTGTTGCCGAGATGAGCGCGATCACTACGATCAGCACGATCAAAATAACCGTCACCAGACAACCGATCTTGAGCCACGAATAAGGTCTTTCGCCGTAAACTTCGCCCGTTTTTCCGTTGACGATGATCTGATAAACCTTGCCGTTGAATCTGTAAGCCCCGGCGTAAACGGGCACGAGCAGATGTTTGAAGGTGATATTCGAGTAATTCGTGTGCATATTGTGAATTCTTTGCCGGTCGCCGCCGATGTCGCGGTTGATGTCGCCGACGATCACGTTTTGCGCGATCTGCTTAAATCTTTCAAAGCCTTCCTCCAGAGATACCTGATAAGTTTGCGCAAGATGTCCCGAAAGATACGCGGGTTCATAGGGTTTCAATTCGCCGAAATCCCAGTTCAAACGGTCGATGTAAGCGGGCAAAACGCTGGTCGTCGCGGGAACGGCGGTGTCGTCGAAATGTCTGAAAACATTTCCCGAACGATGCGACCAATCCGTTTCCGTGCGTGAACGTTCGCGCTCCTCGCCGTTTTCGTAATATGTTTCCCTGACCTCGTAATCGTCGCCGCGTTCGCCTGTGTAATCGGTCGAAGCGTCAGTATCAAATGTCCAGAAAGGCAGATAAACACTGCTCGCTTTATCGGCTTGTGCCATTGTTTTCAGTTGCGAAGGCGCAAACCAGCGCGAAGATGTCCACGCGTTAAGCTGTGAAAGCGCGTCGCGCTCCGAAACGGCAAAAGGCAGAACGCTTTCGGGCGCAAGCAAAGGATCGGCGGCTTTCGGCTGTGCGACGATCTTGCCGCCGCAGAAATCGCAGGATTTAGCGGTCGTCGGCGGAACGAAAACGACCGTCGCGCCGCACGAATCGCACGAAACCTGCATCGCATCGGTCGCCATCTTCTGCAAACGCTGATTTTCTGGACGGAGATAAGCGAAAAAATCGCGCTCTTCGATTGCCGCGCCGGAGTTTTCGATTTCTTTGGTAAAACCGCAGTAATGACACGCCAATTTGCCTTTTTTCGGGTCGAAAACCATATTGCCGCCGCAGTTTTCGCACAAAAAACGATTGATATTCTCTTTATTAAGTTCGGGGTTTTCTTGCATCAGTTAGATTTCGGATTTTAGATTTTGGATTTTGGATTAATAAAACAGATTCGATAAATCGAATCTTCTCGATTATAAGTGCAAACAATTGGAATTTCATTTCAAATCATTGGAATTATGATTAAAAATCCGAAATCTAAAATCCGGAATTTGTCCGATCAGGGCAAAAACGAGCCTTTACCATTACGTCCGATGCGCATATTAATCAGCCAGTCGAGCCAACGGTAGCGTAAGGTCTTCGGTGCGAGATACTCGGTGATACCGACCTTTTTACGCGGTTTGCCGTCGCGCAGTGAAAGCGTCATCTCGCTCAGAAATCTCAAATAGAAAAAGCTCGAATCGATGATCTGTAAATGATTGATACGCAGTTTCACCGCGTCTTCCGACTCGAAACGCAGGCGTTTCGGGTAACGGATGCCGAATTTGTCGCGCGTATGTTCGGCTTCGACGTAACTGCACTCGCGTCCGGTCAATAAGCCGTCGCGGACGACAAGCAGTTTATTGGTCGGCGGGTTGTCGTTCGTTTCGCAGTAGCGGTAAAAAACGGCGGTCGCATCGGCATAGTGAACTCTGCCCCAGTGCCAGTCGCGCACCGTTTCGGGCAGCCAGCGGTTGTCGATATTGTGGTCGTGATAACCCGTTCCGCGAAAATGTTTGACATCCGATTCCTTACTGTTTTTGTCGTAAACCGAAATTCTGCCCGAAACGTCCGTGCGCGGTGCGACGAGGTTCCAGTAATGCGAGCTTTTCGACGGTTCAGAGGCTTCGGGAATAAAATCGGATTCGATGTCGAGCCATTCAAATAATGCTTCGATGCGCCGGTTATTGCTGAGTTTCGCGTTGATCGCGATCAAATAACCCGAACCGTAAGGCGCGCTTTTGAAAACCAGGTGATTGTCGCCGATGTGACATTCGGGCTGTGTGAAACTCGCTTTGAAATCGGATTCGGGAAATTCGTTGATCGCCCGATAGACGGGTTTCCCGTCACGGTAATAAACGAAAACGACGGCAGGAGTTTTCGGCGTTTGAAGTGAAGCGTCAGCTTTTTTACCGCCGGATTTATTTTTTTGCGCGGCGGTGTTATAACGCGGAGAAAATACGAAATTATCGAGAAAAATAATGACGACCGATTCCTTTCCGTCGTCTGAAAGCGCGTCGAAATACCACCATTCGTATGATTTCGCACCGTCCTTCGGGTGCCACACGTCGTCGGCAACCGATGAATTGAATGAAAAGGAAGTTTTCACGACAGGTTTCGCTTCGTTCATTTTTTATTTCTCTAAAGTTAAGATGTTACATTTTAAGGCTGATCTAAAACAAGCGAAATTCGTATCGAACTACAAAAAAATCAAAGAGAAGGCTCAGAATAAAGGAACGCAGATCGGGTAGTTCGGGTGAATCGGTGCGGATTAGTTATATAAAAAATCAGGTTGACCCGCTAAATCTGACCGATCCGCGTTCGATAAAGCGAATTTTCGATTTAAGCCGCCCGAAGGCGGGACTCTGAGCCTGCAAAAAGCCCGAAAGTTTTGAATCCTAAACTTTCGGGCTGAAAACAAAAAACTTACCGGATGGACGGGAAAAACTAAATCTCTGACGGATTCGGCAACGGTTTGTTCGGTTGATTGAGAAGAAAATCAGCCGCGCCCGTGTCCGATTTATTGACGAATTGATAGACCTCGGCAAAACGTTTCTTCCAGTTTTCCGCGACCGCATCCTTCGATGCTTCGGCATATTTGATACCGCGTGCATAAGCGTCGAGCATATTGTTCAAAATCTTTTCGAGCTTTGCCTGATCTGCCTTCATCGCGGCATCTTCCGCCGTTTTACTGCCGTGTTTCGTAACAAATTCCTGCGCCAGTTTATTATATTTTTGCTCGTAATAATAAGTAATCACTTCATACGGGTAGGCTTTCGATTTGAACTGCGAATCGTATTGAACGGCTTTATAAAAATTCAAAGCCGAGTCGTCCAGATTCGATTCGGTTTCGAGCGTTCCGATCGCGTAATACATCAGCGCGGTCGCTTCCGTCTGATCTTTCAAAGGAGCATACGATTTTGGAAACTTTCCTGCCTCGAACGATTTCAACGTCTGACGCGCATAAGCGATGGATTCGGCGGCAAAAGTTTTATCCTTGCGGTTGATGAAGGCATCGAAGCCGCTGTAAGCCAAGCTCATCGTCAGATAAGGATCGTCGGGCGTTTCGACAAGCATTTCCTTGCCCAAAGCAAAGGCTTCGGCGGTTTTGTTTTCGTCGAGTTTTTTGTTGAAAACCGACATTTTATAGCTATCGACAAATTCCTTAACTTTTTTTACCTGTTCGTCGTTGTCGCCTTTATCGTATTTTTTGATGAATTCCTTGCCCAATTGATAAGCCTTTTCGCGGTCTTCGTCCTTTTTCGATTTGGTCAGCTTGGCGATCTTGTTGAGATCGTCGATCTTCGCCTGGTTTTCCTGGGCAAACAGGGAAATATTGAATGCGGCAAATAAAACTGCAAGTCCGCACGCATAAATTAAATGTTTCATTAAATGTTCTCCTAAAGAATAAAATTGGAATATAGCAAAGCTCTCTGCCTGAAACAATTGTGATGCGAATTCTTTTAAATAAAATGCAAACTTTTTTCGCGTAAATGAATCTGTAAGTTTGAAAACGGCTCTCCCGATTTTTTATTAATTTAGAAACAGAGAGGAAAAAAATGAAGAACGGAACAAAAGCGGTTTTGTTGACATTATTGATTGCGGTCGTCGCATTTGCGGCGGCTTGTCCGGAAAGAAAAAGCATTGCAGACATCGAAGCAAATCCGTCGAAGTATTTGAATAAATCGATCGCGGTTGCCGGCACAGTGCAGGATTCCTACGGCATCAACATTCCGTTGACAAACATTCGCGGCGGCGCATATAAGATCAGCGACGGAACGGGTTCGATCTGGGTCGTCACGCAAAACAGCGTCCCGACCAAGGGAACGCAGATCGGCGTAAAAGGAAAAATTCAAAACGGCGTAAACTGGAACGGTCGCAACTACGGACTCGGAATGTATGAAGAGGATCGGCGCACGCGAAACGGGAAATAACTCCGGATTCCGGATTTCAAACTCCAAATTGGTAGTGATTCCAGATTTCGAGTTCCGGGTTTCAAATTAGGCAAACTGAATCCGGAATCCGGAATTTGGAATCTCTACAATCGAATGACAAAAAACGAACGGCAAGGTAAAATCTTGCTGTTCTTTTTTATGAAAAATTTACTGGAAGTTTACGAAAGACAGTTTGATAAATTGCAGTCGAAATCTTTGGAATTGCTCGAAAAGATTCCCGATGAGAAATTGTTTCTAAAGCCGCGCGAGCTTCATCAATCGTTTGCAATGTTTTCCTGCGGCGAATATATTTTGCGTTCGGCGGGTGCGGTCGAGCAGACTTTCGGCGGCATCACGACCAGACTTTGGGACGATCCGTTTGAATGGACTTTGCCCGAAAAACTTTCGACCGTTGCGGCAATCAGGGAATATCTTGCGGAAGTCGAAGCGACGCGGAAAAAGGGATTTACGTTTTTTACTTCGGACGAAGACCTCAAAAAACAGATGCCTGCGCCCGAAAAGATCAAAACCATTTTCGAGATTCTGCTCGAAACCGTTTCCCGCGCCGAACATTTTCAGGGACGCGCATTTGCGGTTTTTCAGATGATCTCCGATGAAAAGCTTCCGCGAATATAAAAAGTTCAGAGTCCCGCCTTCAGGCGGCTTCGCCCAGGCGTAAAGCCGCCTGAAGGCGGGACTCTGAGCTTTGAAATTTCATTTCGGGTTGGATTTTTAGTATGATTGGAGAACTTTTTCGTTTTGCGTTTCGTTAGCCTTTGAGTCTTGCGCGATTAATTCGTAAAAACGGGGAAATAATTTATGCACTGTCCAAACTGCGGTCAACAGCAGGTTTCAAACGAAATAAGATTTTGTTCGCGTTGCGGTTTTCCGCTCGGCTTGGTGTCGGAGCTTCTGGCGCACGGCGGTTTTCTGCCGCAGTTGGCTGATCTGAACAAGAAAAAGAAGTTCACCAAAAAGCACGGCGTTTTCCTGTCGCTTTTCTGGTTCGTTTTGTTCGTGCTGATTCTGACTCCGTTTTTCGGGATTGTCGATGCGGACGAGGTGGCGGGCGTGATGGCGATTCTCGGCGTTTTCGGCGGTTTTTTGATGCTGGTCGGTTCGTTGATTTTTTTGAAAAGCGAGAAAAGTTTGGCAAATCCGTCTTTTCAAAATAATCAACAGCAATTTCCGCAACAATTCCCGAACCAATCGCCGCAGAATATTTATCAAACCAGTCAGAACGCCTTGCCGCCGCAACAGAGTCAGCCTGTTTCGACCTTCGTGCCGCCGGCGGCAGGTTCCTGGAAATCTCCCGATACGGGCGAACTCGTTCAGCCGCGAAGCGTTGTCGAAGATACTACAAAATTATTGAATAAGGAAAAATTTTAATATGTTTTGTCCACGTTGCGGTCAGGAACAAATTTCGGAACAAACCAGATTTTGCTCGCGGTGCGGTCTGCTGATGAGCGGAATGCAGGAAATCGTCGCCAACGGCGGTGTGCTGCAGGTTTACGATAACACGCCCAAAGCTCCGTCGGCACGCAAAAGAGGCGTGAAACAAGGCGGTGCAATGATCCTGCTCGGCGCGTTTATAGTGCCGATGTTGGGTGTTCTTTCAAATATATTTATGTTTTCGACCGATGTCGTCGGGCTTGCCGCGATCATCTTTTTTCTCGGGGGATTTCTGCGTCTGATCTATGCGGCGATCTTTGAATCGGGCAATCCGAATGATAAAACTTTGGAAGAAAATGTGGTCGAAACGGCGCAGAAATTGATGAATAAAAAGAAAAACGCCGCCGAACTTCCGCCGCAACAATCGATTCCCGTCAACAACTACGTTCCGCCGACTCAAGGCAATTGGCGTGAAACCAACGAACTGACCCCGACCAGCGTCACCGACAACACAACCAAACTGCTCGATAAAAAAGATAGTGGATAGTGGATAGTGGATAGTGGATAGTGGATTGTATTAATTATCAACTATCAACTATCAACTATCCACTATCCACTATTAAGGTTTTGTTGCCGTTTCCAAAATCGCGGATGGTTCGCCGACGGCTTTATCGTCGAGCATATAATAAAGCTGATAACGGCGGACTTCGGGTTTTCCGGCTTCGCGCGGCGGACGCGTGTCGATGAACGGCGAGTAAATATCGCGTCCGATTTCAAACCATTGGATTTCGCCCAAAAATTGCGACTTTACGATCACGCCGTCAAATTTTCCTTTGCGCCAGTCTATCCGCACAACGCTGTTCGACAACGATTGAATTTTCAATCCTTTCGGCGCGGCTTCGCGCAAGTTAAGCGGTGCGGATTTCGGCGGAATGATGCCCAGATTCAGCCCGACACCTTCCGAATAATCGGGCTGTGCCTTTATTCTTTTGAAAATTTTCTGCAAATAGCCGACCGCGTTTCCTTTATAGATAACGGCAGGCGGTTCGGGCGCGGAAAAAGTCGGTATTGTTCCGCCCGTTTCGGTTTTGATTAGTCCTTTCGTTTTCGATTCCTTAAAAGTGGTGCAGGACTTTGAAAATGCCTTTGCGAAATCTGCCAGTTTTATGGAATAAATGATGGTTTCACAAGCAATCACGGCGGTTTCGATCTCATCCGAACTAAAACTCAAACTCTCGCCTTCGGACTGAAACTTTGTCTTGAACAAGGTCAAAAACTCGACCTTTTTAAATTTACTTTGCGGAATAATTCTCGGCATATTACTCTCACTCCAAATAATAGTAGTCGGGATAAAACATTTTTCCGGCAGAATAAAATATTTAACCTATATATGCAAGATAATATCCCTGTTAATTTAATATTTATTCTAAAGAACAAATCAATAAACATAAAGAATGTAATATTTACTCTTTATGTTTGAATAATTATTCGTCAGAACAAAACATTTATTCCAAAAGATAATTTATAAATCCCTAAGGATAAGTATTTTATCCCGACTATTATTTTTAATATCGAAATGGAAAGATTAGATAAGTGATAACGGATAGTTGATAACGGATAGTTGATAAGTGATAGTATTTTTCTCTATCCGCAATCAACTATCCGTTATCACTTATCCCTTATTAATTAAGCTTCGGGTTTTTGCTAAGGTCTTTGTAGGGAACGAGGAATTTCTGTTTATTGGCGACGTTTTGCGCCGATTTTACGAAGCCGGTCATCCATTCGAGAGCGTATTCGAGCCGTTGACGAGCGGAAGTCATTTTCTGCATTTCGTAAAGTTCTTCCTGCCCGAAACTGAAGAGTTGCCCGTTCAGAAACGAAGCGGGAAAGGGATTCGGCTGAATTTCGGGAAAATTACTTTTCAAACCCAAGTTTTTGAACCAGATGCCGATGCCTTGTTTCAGTTTCAAAAAAGTTTCGTTCGTGAGTTCCCGCAGAGCATCTTCTTCTTCCATCTCGATCTCGCCCGCTTCTTCTTCAAATAATGTGATTTTTGCGACAGGATAAGGGTTGTCGGTTGCGACGAATTCGGTCACGCGGAAACGCGCCAAGCCTTCGATTTTCAGTTTCCCGTTTCCGTCGTTTTCGGTAATTTCGCCGATACAGCCGATGTCGCCGACGCTCGGCAGATTCGTTTCGGGTTTTCTCAATTTGCGCCACATCATCCCCAGATAACGGTCGCCGAATTCGATGTCGCTGACGAGCTGTAAATTTTTCGGATGTTTAATCGAAATATCCAATGTCATAAAGGGAAGCAAAACCTTTTCGTGCAGAAGAATCGGAATTTCAACTATTTCATTAATGTTTTCGGGAAATTTGAACATAACCTTTAAATCAACTTATAAATTGGAACGCGAATCGGACGAATCGGGCGAATTTTAACGGATTTATTTTATGCTTAATCCGTAAAATTCGCCAAATCCGCCCGATTCGCGTTCAAAATAAGATCATTTATCAATAACCGAAAGCCAGCCCGTCGCTGCGCGAATCGATCGCGCCGAGCCGGACACCCTTTTCGTCGATTTCGATACCCGTCGCGCTCGCGTTATATCCGACGTTTCCAAATTTATGCCCCATCGATTCTAAAATTCTCTGCGTGTCGGGCGACATTCCGTAAGGTTCGGCGCGGATTTCGTCGGGAAACCATTGGTGATGAATGCGCGGCGCGTCCATCGCCTGCTGGATGTTCATATCGTGGTCGATCATATTGATGACCGTCTGCAAAACCGCCGTGATGATGCGCGGACCGCCGCGCGCGCCGACCGCAAACCAGGGTTTTCCGTCCTTTTGCATCACGATTGTCGGGGTCATCGAAGAAAGCGGACGTTTGCCGCCTTCGACCTTGTTGCGTTCGCCCTGGATCAGCCCGAAAAGATTCGGCGTTCCGGGGCGCGCCGCGAAATCGTCCATTTCGTCGTTCAGCAAAACGCCCGTTCCTTTCGCCGTCACCGCCGAACCGTAAAGATCGTTGATCGTGTAAGTGTTTGAAACGACGTTTCCCTCGGCATCGACGACCGTGTAATGCGTCGTGTCCATCGGTTCGTTGCCGATGATTTTACCGTGTCCGATGTCGCGGCTCGACGAAGCCTTTTTCAGATCGATGGTTTTTCCGCGAGCCGAAAGATAATCGGCATCGAGCAATTTATTAACGGGAACCTCGGCAAAATCGGGGTCAGCCATAAACTCGGCGCGATCGGCAAACGAACGGCGCAGGGCTTCGGCTAAAACGTGATATTTTTCCGCCGAATTATACGTCATTTTTTTGATGTCGTAAGGTTCGAGCATTTCGAGAACTTGTAACATTACGAGTCCGCCCGAACTCGGCGGCGGCATTGTGATGACTTCGTGTCCGCGATAATTTCCTTTGAGCGGAACGCGTTCCTTCGGTTTGTAATTTTTCAAATCTTCGAGCGTGATTAAGCCGTTGTTCGCTTTCATATCGGCGGCGATAAGCTGTGCGGTTTTGCCCGTGTAAAATTCGGTTGCGCCCTGCTGTTCGATGCGCGAAAGCGTCTGCGCGAGTTCGGGCTGTTTGAAAAGATCGCCTTCCGCGTAATATTTTCCGCCGTTCAGGAAAATCTTTTTGCTGTCGGCATATTTTTCGAGATTGTTTTTATACGCCTTGAAAAGTTCGGCAAGCCGGTAAGATAAAACGTAGCCGTCCTGCGCCAGTTTTCTTGCAGGTGCAACGAGTTCCGACCATTTCAGTTTGCCCGAACCGTATTTTTTGAAAGCGTAATCAAATCCCGCCGGAGTTCCGGGAACGCCCGAAGCACGATAGCCGACGGTCGAACCGCCTTCGCCCGAAATCACTTTGCCGTCCTTGCCGATAAAAATATCGCGGTTCGCGGCTTTCGGAGCCATTTCGCGGTAATCGATCGAGGTCGTCCGTCCGTCCTTGAAACGAATCAGCATAAAACCGCCGCCGCCGATGTTGCCCGCTTCGGGATAAACGACCGCCAACGCCAACCCTACCGCGATTGCCGCATCGACCGCGTTTCCGCCGCGTTTCATTATGTCCGCGCCGATCTTTGAAGCCAGTTCGTGCTGTGACGCGACCATCGCATTTTTCGCACGGACAGGTTCAGCCCAAGCCGCAAATATTTTTCCATTTGCGGGAATAAAAACGCCAAGCAGGGAGATTAACGTAAAGAACGCAAAGAATTTTTTCAGAAGTTTCATAGACATAATTGAAACTTTAGCAAAAATATTGTGTAAGACAAGCGAAAATTGTTATGATAAAAAAGTCCGCGCCGCGCTTCGGACAGCCCAAAGTATCGAAAAATCGAAAAATTTGTGAAAGGTGAATTTTTTATTTGATTTCTACACTTTGAATAAAGAAATAACCTTTGAGTTTGCAGTTTATAACTCTCATTTTCAGCTATACTGCAAAAAAATCTCAGATAAAAGTCAATTAATAAAAAGAGATTCTGAAAAAAGGCATAGTTTAGTTCTATATATTTTGAAACAATTTTCTTGGCAAAAGGTTCAAAAATATAGTAAATTTGGAACATCAAATTAATTTGCCCTAATTTTTTAGCCTGTTCACCCACGAAAGGAGAAGGAGTTTATATTGTATGAAGAGAGCCATTAGTTTATTTGCTGTATTGTGTCTAGCGTTTATCTTGAGCATTCCGGCAACTGCCCAGAAATCAGCCCGCATCAGCCGTGCCGAAAATACCGTCAAAACCGGAGTCGAATTTGACAGTCCGCAGGCATTTTTTGACGGTAACGGTGTTTTGATCGATTGGAAAACCAATGTCGAAACCAAAACCGTCGGTTTCATCGTTTTTCGTATCAAGGACGGAAAAACCGAAGCGATTCCGAATTCATTTGTCGGCGGTGAGTTTTTTAAGAACGGCACCGCAAATTCTTCCGGCAACCGCTATGAATTCTTTGACCCGACCGGAGATTTGGGTTCGACCTATTACATTCAAAGCATCGACGTTAACGGCAAAAATCAAACCTCGCAGATCATTTCTCCGCGTCAGGTAACGGATTTGAGCACAGTCAACGGCAAGTCGGCGGATTTTTACCTGCAAAGAGCCAACAATCGAAACGGAATTATCGAAAAAAATAATCTGAATTTACCGAAGGACATTAAAGCGACCGTCGAAGCCAACGGGTCGTTAGCCGACATCAACACGCAACGTATGATCGCGGCAATGCCGGGTGTGAAAATCTTCGTGAAAAGCGATGGGTTTTACCGCGTGACACGAACCGAACTTGAAAATGCCGGATTTAACGTTAACAGCGACCCGACCACCTGGAAACTTTATCTGCAAGGTGTCGAACAGTCGATAAACGTAAGTGAAAACGGAACATTTATTGAATTTTACGGCACCGGCACCGAATCAACGGAAAATGATAAGCACGTTTACTATCTGGTGGCGGGCGGAAATGCCGGGAAACGTATCGGCTCAACCATTCTTCGTCCTTTGGGAAATGTCGTCGGGACGAATTACAATCAAACTTTCGTCAAAAAAGACAGGCTCGATTACACGGGTAATTTGCTGAACGGCGAAAGCGAAAATTTTTTCGGACCCGTTGTGGCGACCTTCGTGACCACAACCATCAACTTCAATCTTGACGGCATCGATTTTAATAATCCGAAATGCACGGTCGATTTGAACCTGCAGGGATTGACCTCGACCCTGCACAACGTCATCGTCGTCCTAAACGGCGAAACGCTCGACCCGATCACGGGTGTCGGTCCGTTTATGATTAACGGCAACTATCGTATTTCCACACAATATCTGCGTGAAGGTGTAAACACGCTGGTGCTCAGATCGACGGTCGGAACGTCGATGGTCGAATCGATCAAGGTCAACTACAACCGTTTTTATCAGGCACAGGAAAACAAACTTTCTTTTTACACGAATAATTACAAAAAATCGACTCTGACCGGGTTTTCGTCGGCGAATGTGCGGGTTTTAGACCTTTCATTTCCCGATCAACCGACTTTCATTACGGGTTTACAGCCGATTCAAAACGGAAGCACCTACAATGTGACGCTTCCGGGGCATCGTGGAAGAGTGATGTATGCGGTCGAAGATTCGGCGATCAAACAACCGTTCGCAATTGTGCCGAACGTTCCTTCGACCCTTTCAACGCCTGCGCACAATGCCGAGTTGGTGATAATTTCGCATAAGGATTTTGTCGGCGTATCGGAAAATTGGGCGAATTACCGCCGCGGACAGGGAACTACCGTCGAAGTCGTCGATATTGCGGATATTTTCGACGAATACAGCTACGGCGAAAATTACTCGCTGGCGATTCGCGCTTTTCTGCAATATGCAAAGGACAACTGGCAAACCGCTCCGAAATACGTTCTTTTGGTTGGCGACAGCTCTTTTGACCCGAAAAATTATTTAGGATTCGGCGAATTAAACTTTATCCCGACGAAGTTGGTCGATACGGTTTACACCGAAACGGGAAGCGATGAAACGCTCGCGGACTTTAACGACGACGGTTTAGCCGAACTCTCCGTCGGAAGACTTTCGGTCAGAACTCCGTCGGAAGTTACGACGATCCTGAGCAAAGTGATGAATTTTGAAGATACGTCGTCATCGGGATTCGACCGCGGATTCTTGTTCGCCTACGATCTGCCGAACGGCTACGATTTTCAGGGTGTGAGCCAAAGACTTGCCGCCGTTCTTCCGGCAAACGTGACGAGAACTTTTGTCGGTCGTGAAATGCCGAATCCGCAAACGTTATTGCTTAACGATATGAATACCGGTCGTTATAACATCAATTATGCCGGACACGGAAACGCGAAAGATTGGGTGAATTCATCATTCTTCGGTTACAGCGTCGTTCCGCAATTGACCAACGCGAACAGATTATCGACCTTTACTTTGTTGACCTGTTTGAACGGATATTTCGTCGATCCGAACCCGATGCGCGAAAGTTTGGCGGAATATCTGGTTAAATATCCGAACGGCGGTGCGGTTGCGGCGTGGGCTTCGACGGGATTAACGACTCCCGACATTCAGGAAGTAATGGCAACGCGTTATTATACGAAGCTCGGAGAAGGTTCGATTCCGCGCATCGGCGATTTGATCAAAGATGCGAAAAGCGTCATCGTCGGCGGGCGTGATGTCCGTTTATCGTGGGCTTTGATGGGCGATCCGATGCTCAAAGTAAGATAAATCGAGCATAAATAATAATCGAAAAAAAATGAAGGACGGCATCTTATCGTCCTTCATTTTTTTATTGCAAAATTATGCGAAAAACCAGATACTTGTAAGAAATAAATTCGTCGTAACAACTTACTGCAGAGGCTTTTCTCCCGAACTTTCAATCATTAAAGGAAATAAAGTATGAGTTTGATTCTTAAAAGTAAATCCTGGTTAAAGGTTATTTCACTTCTGGTCTTTTTAACCACTACAATTTGGGCAGCAGGTGGGATCGATACGGGGTTTAATGCCGCCGCCTATCAACTGCCCGGATATAGCGAAACTCCGATAATAAAAGCTCAACCGGACGGGAAACTGCTGGTCGCATTATATGAATTCGGAGTCAACAACGGCATCGCCGCGCAAGGAATTTCCCGTTTCAATCCTGACGGAACCGTTGATACTTCCTTTCGTGCGCCGCGTTTAGAAACAGGCAGAGTTTTTAATTTCGGCTTGCAGTCTAACGGTAAAATCCTGCTCTGCGGCGATTTTAGAGTTGAAAACTCTCAATATGAAGATATTGCGCGGCTCAATCCCGACGGTTCACTCGATACGACTTTTAACTATATCGCAACACCTCTGCCGCAATATGGAGAAGAAATTTTCGTTCAGCCGGACGATAGTTTCTTTATTGGAACGGTTTATAAATTCGATGCTAACGGCTTTCCCGACCAAACGTTCAATTATCAACCTTATTTTGAGCCTGCGCGGAGCATCTTAGGATTGCCGGATGGCAAAGTTTACGTCAGTGCGGGGTTTGCATTCAATTATCTTTACAGACATAACGCCGACGGCACACGCGACACTAGTTTTTCGCAGGTTAATGTGGGCAACCCTGTCCGTAAAATGGTAGCTTTGCCCGATGGAAAGCTGTTGATTGCCGGAAATTTCTCTACTGTAAATAGCGTGTTCGTCGGCGGCATCGCCCGGATTAATCCTGACGGCTCGCTCGATCAGACCTTTAATGCGGGCGGTTCGGGAGTTAATGCGTTCCTTAATGATATGGAAGTATTGCCCAACGGAAAGATCATAATTACGGGTGGGTTTGACAGTTATAACGGCGTTACCAAGCCTAAAGTGGCGCGTCTGAATGCAGACGGTTCGCTCGATACTTCCTTTAACTATACAGGCAGGGTCGAAAATGTTGCCGGAATCAGGGCAGAAATCATCGGCGGCGGCAGAATAATGCTTGGAGGCTTTTTTTATAGTACGGATCAATTACAAGTTACATATATAGCTCTCAATCCCGACGGCTCGCAGGTGCCGGATTTTTACATTCAAAAAGCTCTCGCTCAAAAGATTCGCAAAACGACCGTTGCATCTAACGGAAAGATATATGTTGCAGGCGAGTTTTCAACGATAAACGGTTATCAGAGTCGATCTCTTGCACGATTGAATCCCGACGGAAAGGTTGACACTTCATTTGTCGCTTTTTTCAATACACAGTTTGGTTTTAACCCTGTCGTTCATCAATTGGTCGAACAGCCTGACGGTAAACTTCTGGTGTCATTCAGCAACTATGCGGTAGTAGCGCGGATGAATCCGAACGGGACACGCGACACGAGCTTTAATCCGACCCTTAGTGCATCCTCGGCTGTCTATGATCTTGCATTGCAAACGGACGGCAAAATAATTATTGTCGGTGAGGTTTTCGGTGGCGCACCGATCTTTTCGCGTTTGAATGCGAATGGTTCGCAGGATACGAGTTTAAATCAGTCGCCCAATGGACGTGTTTTCAGAGTTTTGGTTCAACCGGACGGCAAAATCATTATCGTCGGCGAATTTACACAAATTTCGGGCTCTCCGCGCAACAGGATTGCACGTTTCAATTCGGACGGCACACTCGATAACACATTCAGCCCCGATGCCGACGCGGGTATTTACGATGTGGACCTGCAGACGGACGGAAAAATCATTATCGGCGGTGCTTTCGGGAGTATTAACGGTAATCCGCAGTGCAATAAAGTCGCCAGATTGAATTCAGACGGAAGTCTTGACACCGGATTTGCGCAAAGCGTCGATAATGTTGTTCAAACAGTCAAAGCTCAATCGAACGGCAAGGTTTTGATTGGCGGCTCTTTCACGAATGTCGGTGGCACGTTGCAGCAACGACTGGCAAGACTTAATGTTGATGGTTCGCGCGATTCAACTTTTAACGCTACAGCCGACGGGTTGGTTTTAGACATTAATCTTCAAGCCGACGGAAAAGTTCTCGTCGCCGGAGAGTTTGTCACTGTCAATAACGTCACGAAACTAGGTGTTGCAAGATTAAATAACACCGTGATGCCGTTCCGCACACGTTTCGATTTCGACGGTGACGGTCGTGCCGACATCGGCGTGTTTCGTCCGTCGAATTTTGTCTGGTAT
>JAJQRF010000019.1 GCA_021228405.1 Pyrinomonadaceae bacterium | reverse complement strand
AGTTGATTTTCCATGGTAAGAAAATTCTACCAATCAGCCGGTTTGTCTGTCTTTTAACTACTGATTCACATTAAAGTATCACGCCCACACTTTCAGGTATCAAGCCCATACTCTGAAGTATCACGCCCACACTTAGAAGTATCACGCCCATACTTAAAAGTATCAACGCCATACTTCAAGGTATCAAGCCCACATTTCAAAGTATCAAGCCCACACTCTAAAGTATGGGCTTGATACTTTAGAGTGTGGGTTTTGATTAAAAGGATTCTCGATCCGCGTTCAAAAATTCTAATTGTTTATGGCTTCTGCATAAAGTTTCCAGGTTCTGTTGACATTTCCTGATACGTCCGCGAAACGGACAAATTCGATAGCGTCGGGGGTCAACCCGACGACCGGTCGTGCCAAAGAAACGCGTCCCTTTCAGGGACGAATTATCGAATCTTTATGATAAATTCGTCCCTGAAAGGGACGCGACGGGTAATATCAAATTACGTCGGGTTACTACCCGCGCTATCAAATCAGATCGCTTTCAGCGATAAATTCGGCAACTGCATAAATGTCAACGGAACCTAATAACCGCAATGATAATTTGCAAATTCGTAGGCTTTGACCCATTTTCCGTTACGGCGCGAATAGGTGTTGAAGCTCGCGCCTTCAAACGACTGGATATATGTAAAAACTTCGTCGGTCGTGTCGCCGTCGTATTCCATCGTGTCGAGCAGAAGTTCGTGATAGATGCCTTCGTCAACCGATTTGATCTCGCCGCTCATCACGTCGTCCTGTTTGATCGTGCGAAATTCGCTGTAGCCCATTTTATATTTGCCGTTCGTGCCTTTTTCGGCGATGAAGAAGAGCAAGGCGCGTTCGGTCGGCGAGGTTTCGACCCAGAAAGAGCCGACCATTTCCGCTTTGCTGTCCGAATCGACATCGAGCGCGGTCAGATTGTGATATTTCAGATTTCGCGCAACATTGTCGCCGATCTTGTTTTTGATGAATTCCGAGCGCACGAGCGATTCGATTTCCGTTCTTTCAGCCGCCGTCGGCAAACGGCGCACGCCCGCCGCTTTTTTAACCGCCGCATTCGTCGCCAAGCCCATCACCATTCCCTTTAATTTCGCCTTCGCCGAAACGAATGACGCTTCCGCCTGATTGGTCGAACATTCCGCCGTCGGGTCGTTCTTTTTGACCGTCACCGTGCCGGCATCCGCGCCGCCGAAAATCAGTTTATAGGTCGTGTTCGGTTTGTAATAAGTCGTCGAAAACTTTTTCAACTTGGCAGCGTCGTCACTGCCGTTCGAGGCTTCGACCAACGCGCCTTTGTCGATCAATCCGATCGGCTCCAAAGTTCTGCCGTCGTTCAAGACCGCGAACACGATCGGCTTCGGCTTTTGCGGCGGCGCAGGTCGCTTTGTTCTCTGGGCAAAGATCGCCGTTGACGACATCAAAACGATCATCGAAAATGCAGTAAATTTTGCAAATATGTTTTTTTTCATAATTTCAGGGGATTTCATAAATAGTCCGTTCAAAATCTTAAACGTAATTCTTCCAATTACAAAGTAAGAACGCGAACCGTTTGAGATTTCGCACGATAAATCGATTTAAATACAATCTGCCCACGAAATACACGAAAAGCACGAAAAAGAACAATAAATTATTTTGCTTTTTTTCGTTTCTTTCGTATATTTCGTGGGCAATATTCTTTCTTAGATTTTCTGCGCGATGGATTTGCCTTGCAGGAATTGCAAAAGATATTCGCGCCCGCCCGCTTTTGAATCGGTTCCCGACATATTGAAACCGCCGAACGGGTGAACGCCGACCAATGCGCCGGTGCATTTCCGGTTCAGATACAGATTTCCGACGTGAAATTCGCGGCGCGCGCGTTCGAGATTTGCGCCCGTCGTCGAATAAACCGCGCCCGTCAGCCCGTAATCCGTGCCGTTTGCAACCTTCAACGCTTCGTCGTAATCCTTGACTTTGATGACCGCCAGCACGGGCGCGAAGATTTCCTGCTGTTCGACGGTCGAACCTGCCTCAACATTGTCGATGATCGTCGGTTCGATGTAAAAACCTTCGGAATCGTCGCCTTTTCCGCCGAGCACGACCGAGCCGCCTTCTTCGACACCTTTGTTTATCATCGAAGTCGCCTTGTCGAACGATTTTTGATTGATAACCGCCGTCATCTGCGTTTCGCCGTCAATCGCCTTGCCGACTTTGATGTTTTTCGTCAGCGCAACGATCTTTTCGAGCAATTCGTCGTGCACGCTTTCTTCGACGATCAGGCGCGAACACGCCGAGCATTTCTGCCCCTGAAAACCGAACGCCGCCTGCACTACGCCCTGCGCCGCCGAATCGAGGTCGGCATCGGCACACACGATGGTCGCGTCCTTTCCGCCCATTTCGGCAACGACGCGCTTCATCCATTTTTGCCCGTCGCGCGTTTTCGCCGCTTCTTCGTAGATATGCAAACCGACCGCCTTCGATCCCGTAAACGAGATGAAACGCACATACGGACTCTGCACCATCTGTTCGCCGACCGCCGCGCCCGAACCGACGACGAAATTGACGACTCCCGCCGGAAGCCCGACCTCTTCGAGCACTTCCATAAATTTATAAGCGATCGTCGGCGCATCGGGCGAAGGTTTCAGAACGGTCGTGTTTCCGCAAACGACCGCCGCCATCGTCATTCCCGCCATAATCGCAAGCGGAAAATTCCACGGCGGAATGATCGCGCCGACCCCGAGCGGAATATATTCAAAACCGTTCGTTTCCTGCAAAGGCGACGGCGTGACGGGTTGCGGTCCTGCCCATTTATACATTTCGCGCCCGTAAAATTCGAGAAAATCGATTGCTTCCGCCGTGTCGCCGTCGGCTTCCGCCCACGTTTTGCCTGTTTCAAAACACATCCAAGCCGAGAAATAATGCTTGCGCTGGCGGATAATGTCAGCCGCTTTGAAAAGATATTCGGCGCGGTTTTCGGGCGAAACGTTTTTCCAAACGTCGAACGCGTTCGTCGCCGCTTCGATGGCTTTCGCCGTCAGATTTTCGGCATCCGCGTCCGCGTCCGAAAAAATCCCGACGACCTGCGCTTTTTCCGCCGGATTGATGCTCTCAAACTTTTTATCGGTCGTGATCTTCTCGCCGTTGATGATGAGCGGATATTCGCGCCCGAGTTCGCTCCTGACCTGCTCGACCGCCGCCCGCATCGCTTCGGCATTTTCCGCCAAAGAGTAATCCGTAAAAGGTTCGTTTCTGAATTCGTCTAAACTTCTCTGTGTTTGCATATTTTCCTCTAAAAAAGATTTATTCCTTCCACTTTAACAAAGATTAGATTCGTCTTAAAGTTATGCAGAAATTTTAACGTGCAGTTCGATTCAGAAAACCAATCGGCAAATGCCCTGCACACGTCGGCAAGTCATCTGCACACGTCGGCAAACGTTCTGCACACGTCGGCAAGTCGTCTGCACATATCGGCAAGAGCTTTTTACGTGTCGGCAAGAGTTTTTTGCGTGTCGGCAACTCATCTGCACTCATCGGCAAGAGCATTACACACGTCGGCAACTCATCTGCACTCATCGGCAGAAGTTCTGCGCTTATCGGCAGATTGCCGAAACTAATCGGTTAAAACCCTCTACACGTCATTTAAGACTCTGCACACATAAGTTGAAACTTTACACAAAAAAGTTACGGCTCTGCACACGTCGGTTACGACCCTGCACGCATCGGTTAATAATTGATCTTTAATTGACGCGATTTTTAATATGTAAAGCCGTAAAAAGCCGATAGTGCGTTGTTTCCGCGTCCCGAATTGCCGAAGTTGTAGCCGATCTGGAAAAACTGTCTTTTCGTGACGGCGTAACTGAAACCGGCGGCTAAATAGCCGAAACGGTTTTTACCCGAATACCAATCCGAGGTAAACGTAAATCTGCCTTTGAGCGGTTGCTCGATGCCGACGGTTGCGCCCGTTTTCGTGCCGAAATCGCGGGTTGCGCCGACGACGGTGTAAAATCCGCCCGTCACACGCGTTCGCCGCGTTTGTCTGATGATCTTGCTCGCATTGGAATACAAAAGCCCGAACGTGCGGCTTCCGGCGGATTTGTTCAAAGGCACGAAAAACATTGTGCCCGACGACACCGCGAACCCGTATTTTTCCTTTTCGTAAATTTTATATTTGAAATTCGGCTGAAGCTCTTTCGGCGAAGTCGAACCGTTGCGCGTGTAGAAGAAATTAACGCCGACTTCCATTTTTTTTCTCACGCCGTAAACCGTCCGATAGCCGAACGATTGAAAACCGCCTTTCGCAAATTTATCGAAATGGGCAATAAAATCACCCTCGACATAAAAAGTCTTTTCGCTCAAAACATCTGTGGAAGGAATATTAAAGATCGTCGATTGCGCCCGTATGATCGAAACCGAAAACAAGACCAGCAAACCGAAAACGACACAGCGAAGCAAAACGGAGATAGTTCCCGTCATTTTATTTTTTCTCCTTTTGGAAATTTGTGCTTTCAGTCTGCCGAATCACAGCGAGGCAATTCCGTTTTCAGAAAAACCGAAAGATTTTCGTTCAAGGCACTCTTTTATTTTTTTGGGTGGATGTATGCTACAACAAAAATCCGCAGAAGTGAAACGATAAAAGGCTTTAAGACTATTTCGGATGAATTGATCCGGCAATTTGTCCGTAAAAAAGAAAATCGCGGCGCGGCGTGCCGCGATTTTCACTTAATCCCATTTGCCTGTTTTTTGTAATCTTTTGATCTTGCGTTTCGCAAATTCGCGTTTGAGCGCGGTCATCCGGTCGAGAAAAACGATGCCGTCGCAATGATCGGTTTCGTGCAGAACGCAACGCGCTTCGAGGTCGGTTACGTCAAGCTCGTTAAATTCGCCTTTAACGTTCTGAAAACGCACGACGGTGCGGACTTCGCGTTTTACTTTCGTATAAATGCCGGGAAACGACAGACAGCCTTCGTCGCCGACCTGTTCGCCTTCCTGCGTGACGATCTCGGGATTGATGAGCGCAAAGCGGCGCGATTCGTCCTCGCCGCCCGAACAATCCATCACAAATAAACGCTGAGATTCACCGACCTGCGGTGCGGCAAGCCCGACCCCGTGCGCCGAATACATCGTTTCAAACATATCCGCAATGAGTTTTTCCAGTTTTTCGTCGAAAACTTCGACGGGTCGCCCGACTTTGAGCAGAACGGGTTCGGGATAGTGGACAATTTTTAACAAAGACATAAACTCTATTTTATAAACCCAATCAAAAAAGGCAAAGTAAACTTTCAGATGTAGAAATGTCTTGTTTTGTTACCCAATTTTATCCAAACGGCAAATTTTTGCTTTCTTTTCAGGTTTTCGGTGCGGTTGTCCGCAAGAAAAGGTTCTATCTCGAAAGCGAGTTTACAAAATGCAAGGCGTTTCCCGTAACCGAAAAACTCGATTTTCGTCCTTTCAAACAAAGCGACATTGAGGGCGATCTCCGAAACTTCGCCTTTCTGCAAAAACCGGCAAAATTCCAAAGCGTCTTCGAGATGTTTCCTGACCGTTTGCGGGTTGAACGTTTGTGAAAACTGCCGAAACAGCGGCGGAAAATCGCAACCTAAAATTTTCACGGTCAAGGGAATGAATTTTTCCGCTTCGCGCAGACGTTTCCAAAAAAGCGACTCGGCAAAAAAATCCAATTCCTGCGGCGCAATTTCGACAATTTCGGCAATTTCACGGCGGGTTAAATTAAAATCGAAACCGATCTTGTCGGGTTCGGCAAAGAATTTTTCACGCAGGTCGCTATCCGTGTAAAGCCGCGCCAACAGGTTTTGCTGTTCCTTCAAACTCATTGCTGATAATGTTTCGTGCAGTTTCGATCTCTTCCAGAATCTCATTAAAAGGCGGAAAATTCTCGTCGCGTTCGAGAATCGCACCTTTCAGATCGCATCTTTTGACGACTTCGCCGAAAACGTCCCAAATCTCGTTCTGAGTTTTATCGGCGTGTGCGTCGATCAATAAATTTTTATGTTTATGAAGCCCGACAAAATGAAGCTGAACGACGCGTTCGAGCGGAATTTCGTCCAAAAATCTGCGCCAATCAAACCCGAAATTGCGCGCATTGATATAAAGATTCGTCACGTCCAAAAGCATCCCGCAATCGGTTTCGTCTAAAAGCTTTGAAATAAAAACCGATTCGCGCATCTGCGAAGACGGAAACTGCATCAGGTAAGTGATGTTTTCCAAAATAAACGGCGCGGAAATCCGCTTTTTGACCTTTGAAATATTGCGGACAAAAACCTTCAAAGATTCGTCCGTGTAAGGCACGGGCGCGAGATGACCGATCTTCACGCCGCCCGATCTTGTAAAACAGAGATGATCGGAAAACCATTCGGGCTTAACGAATTCGACGATTTCGGCGATCTTTTCGAGATAATCTTCATCAATCCCTTCCGCGCTTCCGAGCGATAATTCGAGCGAATGCGGAACGAGCGGAAAATGTTCCTTCAAAAGTTTTAATTCTTCGATCTTTTCAGGCTTGGCATCAAGGTAATGGTCGGTCGTGATTTCGAGAAAATCGATCTTATCTTGATTCAAAAAAATGTCGGCGCGAAACGGCTCACGAAAACCCAAACCGATTCTGGTCTTTGGTCTTTGGTCTTCGGTCTTTGAGATTCGGTTATTTTCTTTCATCCCTCATCCCTCTTTTTCATCCCTTAGGAACATCCGCCGCCGCAACCGCCGCAACCGCCGCCGCACGAGCTTCCGCCGTCGCCTGACGAACAACTGCTTCCGCTCGAACAACTCGAACCGCAAGCCGAACCGCAACCGCCGGTCGCAGTTTGCGCATTTGCCGTTTTGAAAGCCTGATTATAGCTGTCGTAAGCCGTTCCCGCGAGAATTGCGCCGCCGAAAATCCCGACGGAAAGAAGCATCGGGTCAACTCCGGCAAACGCCGTCTGCGAGGTCGGCGAAGATTGATTCAAGAGCGGATTTGCCGCTTTGGTTTTGAGCGAATCGAAGGCAAGCTGTAATCTTTCGAGATACTGTTTTCCGAGTTTCGTCAGGCGCGGAAGTTTGCCGACCGAACCGGCGATCAAAATTCCGACGAAACCGAAAATGATGAGAAAGATCACATTAAAATTTCCGTTTACCAGCGCGGCGAGCAGTTTGTATAAACACAACCCGAGAATTATCAGATAAACCGTCAATTTCCACGGCTTGAAACTACTGCGCAGATCGTCGTTCGTCAGCATCTGCTGACTTTCGAGCCGCGCCTGATACATTTGCCCGTAACGTTCGAGTGTTTCGACCAAACCGTAGGAAGCAAAGAGTTCGACGGGCTTGCGGTTCGAGTGAAACCAATTCAGGGCATTTTTCTCGATCTCGGTCAGACTGTCGAAATTTTCGTTGTTAATGCGAATTATTTCGGAGTCCGTGCCGCTGGTCTTTATTTCGATAAAGCCTTTCTGCATCAGGCTGAAAACGACCGAGCGGGCGACCTCGTTAATACCGCCGCGCAGATATGCGATCTCGTATGGGTCAACTTGTTGCGGAACGGGTGGAAGAGCTAATTTGTCAGTTTTATCGACTTGATTTTTGGCAGTCGCGAGCGCGATCACCGAAAAGAAAATTACGAAACCGTAAAATATCAGAAAATACGGTCCATACATCGAAGCTATCGGATTATCAAGCAGAATATCCATAAAAGAATTCCTCCTCTCTTTCGCATTATAACGAATTTTTCCGTTTTTGAGTTTAAAATGTTACAGAAATTTAAGATGAGGAAATTCTTCAGGCTTATCAACGCTTGATAAAAACCTGCGTCACGTAAACTCTTCCGTTTCTCGATTTGGCAATACCGATGCCCGAATCCGTCCAGCTGCGGTCGAGCATATTCTGGCGATGCGATGCCGAACGAAGCCAACCCTTCACGGCAACGCTTTGATAATTATCCATTCCCTCGCAGTAAAAAAGATTTTCGCCGATTTTTCGCCAACCGCTGACGCGTGATTTTGCGGCGCGTTCGATGACGCTTTCGCCGTCCTCGTCGTAATGACTGAAAAAATTGCCGCGTGCCATTTTTTTGGAATAATTTCGCGCCATTTTTGAAAGATCGTCGTCCCAGTATAAATTGCTTAAGCCTTTTTTACGGCGTTCCCTGTTGACCAGCTCGAATATTTCCAGTTCATCGGCTTCGATGTTGGAAAAAGAACCCGAAGCCATTGCAACGGGTGCGCTGACGTTTGCCTTTGCCGTCGGGCTTAAATACAAAACCGCCGCCGAAAATACGGAAAAAACCGCCGATGCAAGCATCGCTTTTACAGATAATTTAATTTTCATTTTTTAGGTGCAGGGGAAAGTATCAGTTTTTGATGCAGAAGAAAATATGGCGGTTTTCTGCTTTTTTCAGGCTTCGATCTCTTTTTTCTTACGAACTTCGTCAATCGGCGTAACAGTTGCCGAACGTCTTTTTTTGTGCCGTCTTACCTGAAAATCGTCAAGATCGTCCTCGTAATTCGTTCCGCCCGAAACAACCAGCGAAACGAGCGTCAAAAAAAGAACCGAGATCGCTGTCGTATGCAAAACGAAATCGAAAACGCTGTGAACGAGTATAGCAAAACATCCCGAAAGTGCGCCAACGACTACGCCGCGCCGAAAGATATTTTCGGTTTTCGAGTTTTTCCAGCCCGTTTTGAAAAGCAGGAACAGAAAAAATAATCCGATCGCCAAGCCGACCAAACCCGCGTCGGCTAAAACCTGTAAATAATCGTTATGCGCCTGTTCGACGCGTTCGAGCCCGCTATTCGTGTCATATTTGGTGTAGGCAACGCCGAATGCGCCGATTCCCGCGCCGAAAAGCGGATTATTTTTAATGACTTCGAGTGTGACGCTCCAAATCTGCGTGCGGTCGGTCGAAAAATTTTCCGAAGCCGCCGTTTCAGCCAATCTCGTCAGCGAAGAATCGCCGCCGACAAAGAACGATCCGGAAATGACCGAAGCGATCAAAACGATCGTCAAAACTACCTTCAAGGCGATCTGATTGTAGCTTTTCGTTTCCGTGGTCAAAATGATGAGAAAGATCACTTCCGCCAGAAAAGCGATAAAACCGCCACGCGAACCGCTCAAAAGCAATGCAACGCCCATCAGCCCGATTGCCGTAAAATAAAGCAAACGCTTGTCTTTATTGATTCCGCCGACAAAAAGCAGACCGAGCGGCAGACAAAGCGTCATTTCCATATACGCCGCAAAATTATGCCGGTTGACGAACGAACCGAACGGCGAAGCGAAACGCGATTCGTAAACGCCGTAAATCTTGTTCGGACTGAGAACTGATTGCAGAATCGCAAAAAAAGCGAAAATAAATCCGAATACCGTGATAACCGTGACGAGCTTCTGCAAACGTTTCGCGCTGACGGTCACGGAAAGCAGAACCGCAAGAAAGATCGCCAATGAAAGAATGTGAAACGAAGTCGTTTTCGTCGAAAACGGGTCGAGCGAGATCGTCCGCGCAATGTCTGACAACCCGGCATTGTCGCTCAAACTTCCGAACGGGATAATTTGAATCATCCCGAAAATAAATAAAGCCAATAAAGGAACCTGTAAAAGGCTTCGGCTGAATTTCAAATTACCGCTCAAAAACGCGTCAACCGCCCAGAGGATCAGGGCAACCGCAACAAATATGTAAAAAACGGCAAGCGTCGGCTGATGGACGGTGCCGTAGGCGACCGTCGTTAAAACGATCAGTGCGCAGAGAATAAAAAATGTCAGTTTGTTTGCCCAGGTCATAAAATTTGCGGTCGCTTAATTTAAAACAAAATCGTCATACCAGATCGTTCCGACGAGCGGACATCCTTCGCCGCAAAAAGCGCGCCCGGTACGAATAATTATCCCTTCGCAATTTTCAGGCACGGTAAAATCGAGCGAAATCAACTGCCAATCGTTCGTTCCCGTCGGAAAAGACTTTGAGGAAACGATCATTTTGTCGTCGTTGGCATTGACGATTTCCAACTGCGGCGTTCCCGCACTTTTCAGATTTTCGGTTCTCAGCCAAAAAACAAGTCGATATTTTTTCTTCGGCTCGACCGCCGTGATCTGCCAGACATTTAACAAATCCTGTTTCTGATAACCCGAAAAATTGATCCGCAAACTCCGTGCGCCTTCCTTTTTCACTCCCGAATCGGTTTTAATGTCGATCTTGTCGGACGGCGACGAAACGGCTTTCCAACCGAAATAAGTGTCTTCGGGAACGGTCAAAACCTTTTCAAAACCTCCGTTCGTGACGGTTTCGGCTTTTGAATCGGGATCGATTCCGAGTTGGCGCGCAAACTCGACGGCGGCGCGGTAAAAGCGTTTTTCATACAAAACCTGCGCGACAAGCTTGCTCGTCGCCGGATTTTTCTGTTTATCTTCCACGGAAAGCGTGTTCCAAACGCGCACCGCATCCGCCGAACGTCCTTTGTTGACGTAAAACTTTACGAGAGTTTTTCTGGCATCCGCCGAATCGCCCGCCAGTTGTTCGACCTTTTCGACGTTTTGCTCGAAATAATCCCAAGCCATCGAAAAAACCTGTTCGCGGTAACTCTGGCTTTTCAGAGCGGCTTTTTGCAGTTCGGCAAAGGCTTCGTCACTGCGGTTTTGACGTAAAAAATAATTTCCCAATTGCCAATGCGGATAGGTATAATTCGGCGCAAATTCGACCGCTTTCCTAAAGGCGGATTCCGCCAGATCGTTCTTTTCCGCTTGTTCGTAAGCGCGTCCGAGTTCGATCCACCAACGGTAATCGTTCGGCGAAAGACGCACGACATCTTCATACAGCTTCACCGAATTTTCGATCTTTTCAGGCGTGAAAACGTCCTTTTCGACGCTTGCTTCAAGCCATTTCGTCCAGGGGTCGCCCGGCGAAAGACCGCTTGCGGCTTTGGCGATCTCCCTTGCATTCTGGTCGGCGGGCGAGGTCAGCGTCGCAAAAAGATTGCCGAACTGCCAACGCACTGTAAACCACGCGAAAAGAAGCGCGAAAATAATCACGAGAATTAATAAAACCCGCACTTTTGCGTTTTTGGAACTGACGACTTTAATTTGTTCGGACACAGTTTGAAGTTATTCTATTTCAACGATTTAATCAAGAAAAAAAGGCGGCGATCTTTTCCACTACATATTCCTGCTGTTCTTTTCCGAGTTCGGGAAAGATCGGCAAAGCGAGCGTTTCCTGCGAAGCCTTTTCGCTTTCAGGAAAATCGCCTTTTTCGTAGCCGAGATACTCGAAACATTCCTGCAAATGGAGCGAAACGGGATAATAAATGTCCGTTCCGATCTCGTTTTCGGTCAAAAATTTCCGCAGTTCATCGCGCTTTCCGGGAACACGGACGACGAATTGATTATAAATATGTCTTACGTTTTCGCGCTCGAACGGAAGCCCGACATTTTCGGTTAAACCTGCATCGGTAAACAGTTTGCGGTAATAGTCCGCGTTTGCTTTGCGGGCATCCGACCACGAATCGAGATGCGGAAGCTTGACGCGCAAAACCGCCCCCTGAAAACCGTCGAGCCGCGAATTAAGACCGACCCATTTGTGATAGTAACGCTCGAACGAACCGTGAACGCGCAGGGCATTTAATTTATGCGCGAGTTCGTCGTCGTTTGTCGTCAAAAAACCGCCGTCGCCCATTCCGCCGAGGTTTTTCGACGGGTAAAATGAAAAACAACCGACTTCGGACATTGCGCCGGCACGGATTCCTTTTTCTTCCGCGCCGATCGCCTGCGCCGCGTCTTCAACGAGCGGAATGTTGTATTTTTCCGCAATTTTGCGAAGTTCCGTCATATCGGCGCATTGCCCGTAAAGATGAACGGGCTGAATCGCCTTCGTGCGTTCGGTAATTTTTTTTTCGATCTGCGAAACGTCCAGATTGTATGTCTGCGGGTCAATATCGACGAAAACAGGCGTTGCGCCGAGTCGTGTGACCGAAGAAACGGTCGCGAAAAAACTATACGGCGTGGTGATAACCTCGTCGCCGTCTTTAATGTCGAACGCCATCAGCGCAAGCAACAGTGCGTCCGTTCCCGAAGCACAGGCAATCGCGTGTTTCGTGCCGCAATAATCGGCTAATTCTTTCTCAAGCGCGGCAACTTCCGCACCGAGAATAAATCCGTTGGTATCTAAAACGCGTCCGAGCGCGGCTTCGATCTCAGGTCTTAATTTTTGATTTTGTTCAGATAAATCTAATAAAGGAACTTTCATTATATTGGTCTTTTGTCTTTGGTCTTTGGTCTTGGTCTTTGCAAGAAAAATAAATCAAAGACCTAAAGCCAAAAACCGAAGTCCGAAAATGTAAAGTTTGATTTTACCGAAACCGTTTCAAATTTGCATTTTGCGCTTTTCTTTTTTAGCCTATTCGAGAATGATTACCGACAAAAAGAAACGCACGAACGAAATAATTAAACGCTTGAAAAAAGCTTATCCCGACGCACATTGCGCACTGAATCACACGAACGCCTTCGAGCTTCTCATTGCCACGATTCTTTCCGCACAATGCACCGATGAGCGCGTAAATATCGTCACGGCGACTCTTTTCAGAAAATATCGAACGCCGCAGGATTATTTGAATGTTTCGCCGGAAGAACTGGCGAACGACATCAAATCGATCAATTTTTTCAACAATAAAACGAAGAGCATTCAAGGGACGGCGCAGAAACTGGTCGAGAATTTCGGCGGCGAAGTTCCGAACACGATGGACGAATTGCTGACATTGAACGGCGTGGCACGAAAAACGGCAAATGTCGTTTTGGGAAACGCTTTCGGCATCGCTTCGGGCGTGGTCGTTGACACACACGTTTCGCGCCTCTCGCAAAGATTGGGTTTGACCGATGAAACAACGCCCGAAAAGATCGAAAAGGATTTGTCCGGACTGGTTCCGAAAAAAGATTGGGTGATGTTTCCGCACTGGCTCATCTCGCACGGCAGAAGCATCTGCAACGCCCGAAAGCCGAAATGCAACGACTGCGTTCTAAATAATATTTGCCCGAAAATCGGTGTGACAGTAGCGGATTAACAGTTATTTTAAATCATTAGTTACATTTGATCTGAAAATTTACCACTTTTTTCAAAAAAAGTTTCGTTGAACTAAATCATTCAAATAAAAAAGACTTAGAAAATAATCTTTCAGAAAAAGAGGACAAAGTTGTCCTTTTTTTCGTTTTTTTATCTCCGTTTCGGCAAAACGTTTTAATTACTGCGTTCATTCAACACAAGCGTTAATTCTCTGCAATTAATTTCAACTCTAGAGTGTGGAAATTTCTCTTGTGACTTAAAGGCACATCTGTGCTCCCAAAAAATCAACAAACTAAATATAGGAGAGGATAATATTTTATGAGTCAAGAAACTCAAACGACAGAACTCAATGCTTCCACGTCAGGTGCCGAAACACCGATGCGTGCCGAAGATACCTTTAAAGCGATTACGCAATATTATGTTGATGTAGCCGCTCAAAACGCCAATCTCAGCGTAAATTCACAAACCTGGACAAGCAGTTCGGCTTCCGGTTCGGCTGCTTATGTCTTTTTTTATCTGCAAGTCGGCTGTTACTTTAAATTCTCCGATGGAACAGGTCTTACTTTCGACGGGAAAGGAATGGTCGTCGGGCTTGGCGCAACCGGTTCGCTCGGCGGACAGGGTGTTTTCAATGTCGATCCGAAATCATTGAAAGGTGCGTCAGGCATCACCTTTCAAGCCTTCGCGCTCGGTGCCGGAGCCGGGGGATTTCAGGTAACATTCTTTAAAGACAATACTTTTATCGGTCACGCCGAATTTTACGGCGCGGGCGTAACCCTCGGAACACCGGGCGGTGGTTGGGGTTCATTCTCTTAAAAACCCGCCTTTTGGTCTATTAATTGGATAATTGCCGCAAGACACGCCATTCTCAGACTTGAATTAAACTATCTGAGTTGTTTTACGGATAAACCAAACAAATAGAGCAGAGCGAATGATGTTTATATTGACATCATTCGCTCTTTTTATTGCCCTAAAAAAGAAAAAACCGTATTAATTTTCGGCAATGAGGTGCTCCGTTGAGCCAAAAATATGCACCAACAAGTTAAGGATGTGTTCCCTCGGATCGTGGATATGTTCCGCAAATTTGATTTGAATTCATAAAAGAAAAAGGATAAAGCCTAAAAACTTTATCCTCTTCCTTCATCCCTCAAACTATCTTTCGACTACGGGTTTGGGCATTTCATCGGCTTTAAAGCGCGGTAGAAGCTCGTCGCGCATTGCCAGCGCGTAAACTGCCGCCGCAACGATGACGGCGGATTTTTTAACGTCGTCCTCAACGATTCGTTCGTAAGTGTCGAGGTTTGTATGCCAGGTGTGCGTTCCGTATTCGATCGGATCCTGCATCACGCCGATTCCGGGCAAACCTGCATTATTAAATGAAGTGTGATCCGAACCGCCGAGTCCGCGATTTTTTCCGCTGACCGCACCGGCAATGCCGTATTCCGCAAACGGCGCAACGATGTCGCGCAAGATCGCGGAAGTTTCAGAAGGACCGAAAACGCCGAGTCCGCGAGCACGTCCCGTGCCTGAATCGATATTGAAATAACCGCCGAATTTATTATAGTTTGCCGTCGGATTTTCAAACGAACCGAAATGTTTTTTGACATACGCTTGTGAGCCGAGCAAGCCCTGTTCTTCGCCCGACCAGAGCGCAACGCGGATCGTGCGGCGCGGTTTTACGTTCAAAGCCTTCAAAATTCTTGCCGCTTCCAACATTATCGAACATCCGATGGCGTTATCGGTCGCGCCCGTCGCCGCGTGCCAGGAATCCAGATGACCGCCGAGCATAATTACTTCATCCTTTTTATCCGTTCCGGCAATTTCGCCGACGACGTTATATGAAGTTTTTCCTTCGGGAAACGATTTGTTGCGAATATCGAATTCGAGTGAAACTGCCGTTCCGTCATTCAAAATTCTGGCGATGCGTCCGAAATCCTCGTTTCTCATCACGACGGTCGGGACGACTTTCGTTTCATCGAAAGTGCGGTTATTGAACGCACGAATCTGACCGTGCTCGCGCCCTGCATCGTTGATACGGACAAGCACGCCGTTGTCGAGTAAAAACTTATCGATCTGCTCGGCAATCTGCAAACCCGTCAATTGATTCGGTTTCGGTGTTGGTTGCGGCGGCGGGGTAAATTGCGGCGGCGTAGCGTTCGGGTCGAGCCGACGTTTCAGAGTTTCGTCGTCGATGCGTTTGTTTTGCGGATTGAAATTAACGGGAATCACGGCGGGTTTTCCCATCAAAACCATTTTTCCGCCGATCTTTCCCTTTACTTCGTTAAAATATGCCGTCAATTCATCCTGTGTCGGACGTTCGGGCAGAATCATCTGAAATGCTTCGCCCGTCACGACACCTTTTGTGCCCGGTGTCCAAGCAAGGACCTCAAATGTCAGATTATCTTTGGCGGGTGAAAGCATAAAACCCGAAGCGCGTTCGTTTACCCAGCCCGGATGACCGAAATCCCAGGGCTCTAACGCCGCATTGTCCATTTTCCATTCGTTCATTTGTTTGACGACCCAATCAGCCGCCGCTTTGTGATTCGGCGACCCCGTCAGGCGCGCACCGTAAACGTCGGACAAAAAATGGAGCGTCCGCATCACCTGCGACCGGTTCATTCCTTCGTCCTGAATCTGCCCGTTGATGCCTTCGAGCTTCGGAAGCGGTTTCGCTTCTTCGGTTTTCGGCAGCTGACCTGCTTGCGCAAAGGCAAAATTTGTCAGCAAAACGCATTGCAAAAGCAAAAAGACAAGGGCAGTTTTGAATTTGTTCGATCTTCTCATAGTTTGAATGTTTGTTTCAGTCGAAATTTTATGGATAATCGAAGCATTCGCGGCGATTCTTTCGACGTTTTGTAGAAATTTTCTTAATTATACTGAATTTGCCCGAAATTGTTTCAAACGTGAAGAATAAAATTTACACAACGGGCTACACGGGAAAAGATGTTGCCGATCTTCCCGCAATGCTTGAAAGACACGATGCAGTTTTGGCGGATATTCGTTTTGCGCCTTACTCTAAACTTTTTGAATGGCGGCGCGATTATTTGAAATTACTGCTGAAAAACAAATATCGCCACGTTGCCGCATTCGGGAACCGCACTTACAAGGAAAATAAGATTACCATTCATAATTTCGATCTCGGCTTAAAGGTGATCGAATCCTGGAATGAAAATGTCGTGCTGATGTGTGCCTGCGAAAAATTGGAAAATTGTCACCGTTTGACCGTTGCGAAGGAACTCGAAAAACGCGATTATATCGTTGAAGAAATTACGGATTGGAATTTTCTACAAAATTCCTTGTTTTGAAAAAACTCAAGATAAAAAAGGCTTCCGCAGAAACCTTTTTTATCTTCACCGAATGATTTTTCGAGATGAACGTCAGCGCGGAATATAGCCTTTTTCCAAAACTTTTCCGCTCGGCGATTCGATCACGACGCGCACTTTTGCACCGAGCCGCTCGGCGTTTGAATAGATTTCCCATTTACCGCCGCCGCCGAACCAATCGGAATGCCACGTCGCCAAAACAGGTTCGACAAAAATCCAATCGTTTTCTTCCGCGACCCGTTCGGCTATTTTTACGGCTTCCTCTTCACTTATTGTCTGCCGTCTTCCGTCCATAGTCCTTCCTTCAGATAAACATTGAAACGCATTCCGCCGAGCGTGATGTTGCCGATGGCAATACCTTCCGCCATCAACTGCGAAACAGTCACATAACCGCCCTTTAATGGAAAAGTAATGCCGACCAGAATATTTTGCAAACCGTGAACGCGAAGTTGGGCATAGCTTTCCGCCATTGCTTCTTCGATTGCCTTCATCAATGCCGAACGGTGATAAGCACTGGCTTTAAGCTGTGCGCGGATTTGCCGAAAAGGACCGAAACGCGGGGAAAGAACGCTGTGAACCCATTCGTGATATAAAGTTTCCTTTTGACTGGTCAACGATTGGTTTCGGCTGACGCGGATATTTCCCCAAAAATCGCAGTCGCCAAGGATTCGTCTTCCGTTCTGTATAATATCGATCGGTCGGGTTATTGTCGGGCGAACTCCGGCAGGAGGCGGTGCACCGACCCGCGGCATTGGTTTAACGGTCGGTTTTCCGCGCTGAAGAACGGGATTAGCACTCTTTTTGAGCAGGATCGCCGTAATGACCGTAATGCCCAGAATATTGACGGCTTTGGCAAAATGACGGGCGGCTTTGTCGAGGTCGGCATCGTTTTTGGCATTGATCGCGGTGGTCGCAAAATCATAAAGTTCGCCCGCACCGCTGAAAACTCCGAGCCCGACGAATGCCACGCCGACAACCAATAGAATCACGTCGACAATTTCACCGACACCAAAAAAATGCGAACCTGCCCAAACGATAAGTGTTCCGGCGGCAATTGCCAGCGATGTCGGTGTCAGCATCGCTTTAACCTGTTCCTGCGCCTCAGCCGGTAATAACGGAATCGAACGCCGCATTGCCTCGCCGATTTTATCCTGCGCGCTCATTGTATAAACATCTGCCATATATTTTTTTCTCCCTGAATTTTCTTCCTGGTCGCTTTGATAGAATTATCTTTCAATAAATCTGACGCAGATAAATAAATTTCTTGCGAAAAAATCAAAAAATTTAACTGTCAATAAAACCTTTCAACCCGGCAAAAATAAAAAGCGTCCTTAAAAATAAATGTAAAGACACCGACATTTTCCGCGCCGCGATACAAACGAAAACCTTCAGTATGACAGAAGATTTTTCGCTTTTAAGGAAGAATCGGATGCAGTTTTTATCTTTATTGAGATGACGATCGAGGATTTCAGGTAAGTGCAGTTGTTGTTCGGAGTTCAGGAAAAATCCTGAACTCCGAACAGATAAAGGTTTAATTTGAAAAGAATTTATCCAACTCGGAAAGCAATGTATCCATTGCCGACTGTCCGCTTGCTTCCTGATCTTTGGGACGGGTGGCGCGGATTTTGATGAATTTGTTTTGTTTGCCAAAAAGGAAAATTTCCGAAACTAACGGCGTGCCTTTCGCTTTAAATGTGAAATTTGAATGAAGTGATTGAATTTTCCCGGGCTTTCCGCCCAACGTAACCGTTTCATTTTTGATTTCCTTGACATCCGTATAAATGCCGACTTCCGCCAACTGAAAGATTGCGCCCTTTGCGCCGTTGAATTCGTCGATGATGAGCGCGTCTTTAATGCCGTCGGGAACCGCGGGTAAACCGCGTGAATAAACGTAAACCGTCACTCTGCCCGCGCTTTCCGATTGGTAATCGACAATATAATCCTCGGACGGATCGGACATATCCATTGATCCGTTCTTTTCCCAACCCGTTATTTCAGGCAAATCCTTTTTTACATTTTTTGCTGTTGAAGGTGTCGCAGGAACCTTATCCGCGCCGTTTTTGTCCTGCGAATACGCCGCTGAAGCCAGCAAAAACGACCCGCACATCATCGTTAAAATGAAAATCTTTAATTTTAAAGTCATAAAATAACCTCGTGAATTTATTTGTGAAAGACCCGCTTAGTTTAGTTTATGACCGGAATTTGGTCAATGTTTTTAGACGATTTCACCGATCAGATCGTAGTTGTGCGCTTCGGTAATGCGGACGTTGTAAAATTGCCCGATCTGCGGATTCAAATCTTCGGGCATATCATTGATGAGAATGTAGCCGTCAATTTCCTGCGCCTGTCCTTCGGTTCTGCCCTGAAATAGCAAATCGGATTCCTGCGAATAACCTTCAAACAAAACACGGTAGGTTTTGCCGATCTTGGCTTTATTTTTGCGTTTCGAGATTTTCGCCTGTTCTTTCATCAAAGCCGTGCGGCGGCGTTTGGCGGTTTTCGCGTCAACCTTGTTCGGCAGATCGTAAGCGGGCGTTCCTTCTTCATCGGAATACGTAAAAACTCCGACGTTGTCGAATTCGCAATTCTTTATAAGCGTCATCAATTCCTCGAAATCCGCTTCCGTTTCGCCCGGAAAGCCTGTAATAAAGGTCGTGCGGATGGTAATATTCGGAACTTTTTCGCGCACGCGTTTGATAAGTTTTTCCAAAGATTCGCGTGTGCCGCCGCGTTTCATCAGTTTTAAGACATTGCGGGAACCGTGTTGGAGCGGCATATCGAGATATTTTACAGCCTTCGGAGTTTCGTTGATCGCGGCGAGAAAAGCGTCGGAAATATGCGTCGGGTAGGCATACATCACGCGAATCCATTCCAATTCTTCGATCTCGCCCAAAGCACGAATTAACTTTGCGAGCGCGTCAACTTCTCCTAAATCTTCTCCAAAACGCGACGAATCCTGCGCGATGAGCACGATTTCCTTTACGCCTTGTTTCGCCAAATCCTCGGCTTCCTTCAGGATCGAACCGAAACGGCGCGAACGGAAACTGCCGCGCATATTCGGAATCGAACAAAATGCGCACGGACGATCACAACCTTCGGCAATCTTGATAAAAGCGGTGTATGAATCGGTCGCGCGAAAACGCGGCGTGTCAAAGTCATAAAGGTAGGTCGCGGATTTGTTGCCGATAGGCGAGAGCGCGAGTTCTTTGAAATTTACTTGTTCGTCAGCGGCTTCGAGAATTCTGCCGAGTTCGTTCGTTCCGATAAACGCATCGACTTCGGGCAGTTCTTTCATCAGATCGTCACGGTAGCGTTCGACCAGACACCCCGCGACGACAACGCGTTTCGCGTTGCCTTCCGCCTTTAACTGCGTCGCTTCCAAAATCGCGTCGATGCTTTCCTGTTTTGCCGATTCGATAAAACCGCACGTATTCACGACGACGGTTTCGGCTTGCGCCGCATCATTCGTGATCTCGTAACCCGCTTGTTTCAATTGTCCCATCATAACCTCGGAATCGACCAGATTCTTCGGACATCCCAAACTGACAAATCCTACTTTTTTCATAACTAAAACCAAACTAAAAGAATACCACAAAACGCCCGAAAAATCGGAATTTAGAGCGTTCTTCCCAATGTTAACGGAAGCAGTTTGAGGAAAATTTCAGGCTTTGAACTAAAACATTCGCGCCAGCAGCGGGCGACTGTGGCGGGTAAAAGCTATGTCCCTCGGACGAAGCCATATTCGGCTTGAAAAAGCTATATTCAGCGTGAAAAATTCATATTCCGTGTGAAAAACACATATTCAGCCGGAAAAATTCATATTCCGTGTGAAAAAGCCATATTCGGCGTGAAAAGTTCATATTCATCCGGAAAAGTTCATTTACGAAAACTTTTCCCCGCTATTTTTCCTTACTTTCGAGATTTTTCAGCCAATCTTCGATTTCCTGCGCTTCGATTTGCGTGATGTCTTTTTCGCCGAAACGAACACGGTTATATTTTTCCGTGATCTTGACGGCTTCGGGCATATTTACCGCAAAGGCGAATTCAAGCGGCGTTTGATGCGGTTCGCGTTTGAAACCTTTGCGTGCCAAAACCTTCTGCATCCGTTCGTAAAATTCGACGATGGTCACGTCGTTTTTGCGTTTCAGCCACGCCCAAATCCTTCCGAAAATTTTCATTCCGGCAAGTTTCCGATACAGCCAGATCAACAAAATGATGCCGAGCACGAACGCAATGAAATAGCCGATGCCGTAACCGATCGCCCACAGGCTCGACTCGAAACCTTTTTCGCCGCGCACTTCCTTCCACCATTCGGCAAACTGTTCCTGCTTTTCGCTGAACCAGTCCGAAGTTTTCGCCTGATATTCGACAAAACCGTTTTTGACCGAATTCATCAGGGAACGCTGTCCCTGATTGTCGTAAGAAACAAAATATTCGACCCAGAAAGTTTCGAGGGCTTCCATGTAATTGTTGAATTGTCCGAGCATTCCCGTCGAAGCGTTCGACTCCAGATTTTGCCCCGCAAACGGTGTCGGGTCGAACGGAACCCAGATGTTTTCCGACGGAAAATAAACCTCGACCCACGAATGCGCGTTACGCTGTTTGACGACGTAAATATCCGCCGTCGCGTTGAATTCTCCCTGCTGAAACCCGTTGACGATACGCGTTGCGATTCCCTGAGTCCGCAACATTATCGCCATCGCAGTCGCAAAATATTCGCAATGACCTTCACGGACATTAAATAAAAAATCAGCCAAAGGTTCGTCGCCGCCTGCTTTTAAGTCGAGCGTATAACCGAATTGGGTTTGCAAATACTCCTCGACTGCCTTTGCTTTGTCGTAACGGTTGTTATATTTGCTCGTGATGTTCTCGGCAAGTTGTGGAATCCGCGCATCGATCTTCGGAAGTTCCAGATAGCGTTTGTAGTCGGCAGAATAAGGATTATTGTCCGCCCGCAATTTTTGCAGATCGGGCAAGCTCACATCCGACCAGACCTTATAACTTATGCGCTCCGCACCTCTCTGATTAAAACTCAAACCGCTTTCACTGTCACGCAAAATATCGGAAAAATTTCCCTGCACCGCAACCGGGCGCGGCAAGGTGAACAGATTCGGTCTGTCCAAAGGTTCGAGATAAATCGTCTGAATTGCAAAAATGCTTCGCCCGTTGACGGGCGGAATCCTGAAAAATCCGCGTTCGTCTTTGCCGATAACTTCTTTTGAGTTAACCGTCCGCCGCCAATTTTTATTGTCAAAATAATCGAGCGCAACGCCGCGCCACCTGATAAATGTCAGATTCGGATTTTGTTCGAGCCGCACACGCATCACGACCTGATCGTTTTGCTGAATTTTTCCGATCGAACCGAGATTTACGCTATCCGAAAACCCGGTCGAAGTCGAAACCGTATCAAAGTTACTCCCGAATCCTGCTCCGCTCACTCGCGGCAATAAAAAAAAGATCGGCGTTGCGAGAATCAATATGAAAATAATCAGCCCGATTGCTGTCAAAGGCAACGTGCGAATCGGCTTCTGAATAGTCTTTTCGTGTTGATTGAGCAAAACCCGATGCGTTTCGGGTTTTGACTTATCATTTACTTTTCTAAATGTTTTTCTGATCTCGAACGCAATGATCGTGCTTACGATCAGAAGCAGATAGAAAACAAATGTCGCCAAATACAAGGCACTGATGCTCAATCCCGCCGCCAATAACACCTCGAAAAAGGACATCATATAAAGAAATATCCAATCTCTGTCCGATTTTTTCTGAAGTAATTTTATCGCCGTCAAAGAGAGAATCAATCTGGCAAGAATCCCTGCCAGCATTGCATCAGTCCCGGAAAATCCGAAAATCCGAAACTTCCATCCAAAATAAAATAAAGGCAGTGCCAATACGATCAGAAAAGTTCCGATTCGTTCGGAAATCTGCCATTTCGTATCTTCCAGAAACCACGCACCGATAAATAAGGCAATAAATAGTGCCGTCCCTAAGATTCCGAAAGTTCCCGAAATCCAGAGCGGAATAAATCCGCCTAAAACGGTTAAGTAGGAAAGTAATCTGAAATAGAATTCAAAATTCTTGGATTTGAACATAAGCAGGGGACTTTCAGACACAGCAAAAGCCCGTTCAGAATATTATCTCTGAACGGGCTATGAAATGTAAATCCGGCGACTTCCTACTTTCCCACACCTGAAAGATGCAGTATCATCGGCTCAAGCAGTCTTAACTTCCGTGTTCGGGATGGGAACGGGTGTGACCCTGCTGACAAAATCACCGGAAAACTGTAAAAATCGGTAAATTTGATATGACAAATGAATTTATGAAAACTACAAGTTGCGAAGAATTTTGTGAAAATTTTGCGCAAACAAATTTTATGGTCAAGCCTTGGGACAATTAGTATTGGTCAACTAAACATATTACTACGCTTACATCTCCAACCTATCAACGTGGTGGTCTTCCACGAGTCTCACTGGCAGAACTAATCTTAGGTCTGGCTTCACGCTTAGATGCATTCAGCGTTTATCCATGCTCCACTTAGCTACCGTGCGATACCGCTGGCGCGATAACACGTACACTAGAGGTGGATCCATCCCGGTCCTCTCGTACTAAGGACAGATTCCTTCAATTCTGCTGCGCCCACACCAGATAGGGACCGAACTGTCTCGCGACGTTCTGAACCCAGCTCACGTACCACTTTAATCGGCGAACAGCCGAACCCTTGGGACCTTCTTCAGCCCCAGGATGTGATGAGCCGACATCGAGGTGCCAAACCCTGCCGTCGATGTGAACTCTTGGGCAGGATCAGCCTGTTATCCCCGGCGTACCTTTTATCCGTTGAGCGACGGCACTTCCATAAGCGACCGCCGGATCACTAACTCCTACTTTCGTACCTGCTCGACGTGTATGTCTCGCAGTCAAGCTGGCTTATGCGTTTACACTCTGCGGCTGATTTCCAAACAGCCTGAGCCAACCTTCGAGCGCCTCCGTTACTCTTTAGGAGGCGACCGCCCCAGTCAAACTACCCGCCTGATAATGTCCCTGAGCCGGATTACGGCTCTAGGTTAGAGTTCAAACAAACAAAGGGTGGTATCTCAACGATGGCTCCGCCAAGCCCAAAAGCCTGACATCAAAGCCTCCCACCTATTCTGCGCATTATTTGCCCGAAATCACTATCAAGTTGTAGTCAAGGTGCACGGGGTCTTTCCGTCTAGATGCGGGAAACCGGCATCTTCACCGGTACTACAAGTTCGCTGCGCCCCTCGTTAAGACAGCTTCCAGATCGTTACGCCATTCGTGCAGGTCGGAACTTACCCGACAAGGAATTTCGCTACCTTAGGACCGTTATAGTTACG
>JAJQRF010000009.1 GCA_021228405.1 Pyrinomonadaceae bacterium | reverse complement strand
GTTTAATGCTCCACTGTTGGGGAAAACTGGCAGTTGCTTTCTTTCTACTCGTTTTCAACTACTGATTCGCATTTTAGTATTTTTCTCTAATTTTAATAAAGCCTCGTTTAAATTCTTCATAGTTTTTCAGTTATGTTGCATTTTGTCATTAAGAGTAATTTTCAGTAGTCACCATCCGTTTATACGCAACAATATCTGAAAACACGTCAATCCATACAAGGCGAGATTTTGCTTGTTATTTACTGAATTACTCTAATTTTTTTAGGATGGTTCTCCTTCAAATGTCTTTGATAAAGACACAATTCTCCGATTAGTCAAACTTGACTCTCTTGTAGTGCATTCTGAAATGCGGTGTAGTAGATTCCCTTAGATTCGCTCAAGAAATCAGACGTAGTTTTTTATTTTCTTGAACGAGAGGTTATGATACTACATCAAGTATCACATTTGCAAATTTCCCAAAAGTGATTTTCTCAAACTACAATGTTTATGGTAAAAAGTAATTCCTTTTATTATTTATGAGTTACGAAAAAGCACAGGAAGCGGCGGAGTTTATCCGCTCGAAATATGGGAAAGAAATAGAAATTGCGCTGGTTTTGGGAAGCGGTTTGGGAGCATTTGCGAACGATCTGGAAAATGCGGTGCGCATTCCTTACGAAGAAATTCCGCATTTTGCGCGTTCGACGGTCGAAGGTCACGCCGGACAATTAGTAATCGGCGAAGTCGGCGGAGTATCGGTTGCCGTTCAGCAAGGACGTTTTCATTATTATGAAGGCTACGAAATGGAGCAGGTAATGTTTCCGATGCGGACTTTCGGCGTGCTCGGCATCAAAAAAGTGATTTTGACGAATGCGGCGGGAAGCTTGCGGACGAGTATGAAACCCGGAACGCTGATGTTGCTCCGCGATCACCTGAACCTGATGGGCGTAAACCCTCTGCGCGGCGCAAACGACGAACGTTTCGGTCCGCGTTTTCCCGATATGACGCAGGTTTACGACAAAGAATTTCAGGCAATGGCTTACGAAGAAGGCAAACAAATCTCACAGGAAAGATTTGAAAAAGGCTTGGATAAAGAGCTTACGCCGATTATGCTTCGCGGAATTTATTGCGCGCTTTCAGGTCCGACTTATGAAACCCCGGCGGAAATCCGGATGTTTAGATTTATCGGTGCGGACGCGGTCGGGATGTCAACCGTTCCCGAAGCCATCGCCGCGCGTCATCAGGGGATGAAGGTTCTCGGAATTTCCTGCATCACCAATCTCGGCGCAGGATTAAGCGGCGAAGCCATAAACCACGCCGAAGTGATGGAAACAGGCGCAAAAGTTGCCGAAATATTTAAAGAACTGCTTAGAAGAATTATCTCAAAAATATAATGATTATAGGAATTTGCGGCGGAACAGGTTCAGGCAAAACAACTCTTGCAAGGCGCATCATCGAAACGGTCGGACGTGAAAACGTGATTCTGGTCGAGCAGGATTCGTATTATCGAAATCTGGCTGATATGCCGCTCGACGAACGGCATCAGGCGAATTTCGATCATCTCGACGCTTTCGACAATGGAATGCTCGTCAATCATCTCAAACGTCTGAAACAAGGTCAGTCGATCGAAATGCCGATCTACGATTACAAAAATCATATTCGGAGCGAAGAAACCGAGCATCTCGAACCGAAACCCGTTATTATCGTCGAAGGAATTTTGATCTTTGCCGAACCGACGGTGATTGATTTGCTCGACGTGCGCGTTTTTGTCGATACGCCGGACGATATTCGTTTTATCCGTCGGCTTCAGCGCGACATTGTCGAACGCGGTCGGACGGTCGATTCGGTCATCGCGCAATATTTTGCGACGGTGCGCCCGATGCACCTCGAGTTTGTCGAACCGTCAAAACGTCACGCTGACATTATCATTCCCGAAGGGGCGAACACCGACATCGGCATCGAATTTATTTGCAGTAAAATCCGCGAAGAGATCAGCGGAAACGGTAAGATGGAAAAGGAAATTTTGGTCTAAGAGTTATTTGCCCACGAAAGACACGAAAGAAACGAAAAAATTCAAGAATTCAAAACGGTTTTTCTTTATTTCGTGATTTTCGTGTATTTCGTGGGCAAATGAAAGTAGTTTTACATGGAAAATACAAAAAAAGAATTGATCGAAGCCGCCCGCGAAGTGCGGACGCGAGCTTACGCGCCTTACTCAAAATTCAAAGTCGGTGCGGCTCTGCGAACGAAAAACGGGAAAATTTACACGGGTTGTAATGTCGAATCGGCAAGTTACGGCTTGACGGTTTGCGCCGAACGCGTTGCCATCTGGAAAGCGGTTTCCGAAGGCGAAAAGGAATTTACGGAAATCGCCGTCGTCGCCGACACACAGGAACTAACGCCGCCGTGCGGTGTCTGCCGTCAGATAATCTGGGAGTTCTGCGGCGACGTTCCCGTAATTTTCGCCAATTTGAAAGGCAACTCGGAAGTCGTCACGATGAAAGAACTGCTTCCGCGCGCTTTCGATACGAAGTTTTTGAAATAAATCAAAATCAAACTTAAAACAACGATTTACACAGATTTTCACTGATTTATTTAATCCGTAAAATCCGTGCAGATCGTTGTTTCGTTTTGTCTTATTCACTGTCTTTGATTTTTCAGACAATTTTGTAGTAAATTCAACTATGGAAAAGTTGAAAATTATATTAATTCTTTTATTAACCCTTCTTTTAGTCTTTCCGCAGTCGTTTCTTGCTCAAAATCAAACAAAAAAACACGTTGCTTACGACCTTTTGATCGTTGGCGGAACTGTCGTGACGATGGATGAAAACCATCAGATTATCGAAGACGGTTATGTTGCCGTGCGCGACGGGAAAATCGTCGGAGTCGGCAATGCAGGTTCACTGCCGCCGAATGCGCGTCCGAAACAGATCATAAATGCGAAGGGCAAAGTCATCATTCCGGGTTTGATAAATACGCACACGCATATTCCGATGGGACTTTTTCGCGGCATCGCCGACGACCTCGATCTACAGGAATGGCTGACAAAATATATTTTTCCGGCGGAAGCGAAAAACGTTGACGAAGCATTCGTCCGTGCCGGAACGCGTTTGGGTTTGGCGGAACTGATTCGCGGCGGCACGACGACTTACTGCGATATGTATTATTTCGAGGACGCAATCGCCGACGAAACCGCCAAAGCCGGCGTTCGCGGAGTGCTCGGACAGACGCTGATCGATTTTCCCGCGCCCGACAATAAAACGTTCGATGAGGCGGTCGTTTACACCGAAAAATTCGTTAAAAAATGGCAGGGAAACAAGTTAGTCATCCCGGCGGTTGCGCCGCACGCGCCTTACACGGTTTCGGAGGAACATCTGAAAATCTCGAAAAATCTTTCCGACCGCCTGAACGCGCCGCTCGTGATGCACCTCGCGGAAGCGGAAACCGAAACCGAATTTATCCAGCAAAAACACAAAGGAATCCGCCCGATCGAATTTGTCGAAAGCATCGGTTTTCTGAGCAATAAACTGATCGCCGCGCACGTCGTTCAGGCAAATGAAAAAGAGCTGGACATTTTGAAACGCTACGATGTCGGCATCGCGCACAATCCGCAATCGAATATGAAACTGGCGGCTGGCGTTGCACCGATTCCGCAAATGCTCGCGAAAAATTTGCGCCTCGGTCTGGGAACTGACGGTGCGGCTTCAAACAATGATCTGAGCCTCTGGGAAGAAATGGACACGGCGGCAAAACTGCACAAAGTTTTCTCGAAAGACCCCAAAGCGGCTTCAGCCGAACAGATGTTTATGCTGGCAACGATCGGCGGTGCGCGCGCGCTTCATCTTGAAGATATGATCGGTTCGCTCGAAACCGGAAAACGCGCCGACATTGTCATCGTCGATATGGATAACCTCAATCAAACGCCGATTTACAACATTTATTCGCATCTCGTTTACGCGACCAAAGCGGACGACGTGCGAACGGTCGTTATCGAAGGAAAAACAGTAATGCTCGATAAACGCTTGCTCACGCTAAATGAAAGTGTTATAAAGAAAGACGCAAACCTTTACAGCAAAAAAATCATCAAGAGTTTATCGAAAAATTGAGCATTTGCTCAAAAATGCTTTAAAAAGCATAATGTAAGAATTGTTTAAGCTGAGTGAAAAGCGACCTTCTTTGTTGTTCGCTTTGACCTTTGCGGAAAATTTGAGTCAGAAAAAGAATTAAAAAGGAGACTAAAGATGCCGCTAAATGTCAGAAGGTTTTTCGCTTCCGCCACATTGGTATTGATCGGAATCGGATCGGGAATCGCGCAGGATAATGCGCCCGAAAACTCAAATACAGCCTCGGTGCCGACCGCGCCGGCGGTTGGTAAACCTGCCGCCGCGCCGACTTCGGCTGAAGTTATGCGCGAGCGTATTTCCAAAGCAAAAGCCTTTATTGCCGTCAAAAATTACAACGCCGCCATCTACGAACTCGAAAATATTCGCCGTGAAACGAAAGATAATACCGTTCACGGCGTTTTGAATGTTCTGCTGATGAACAGCTATCTGGAGCAGGGCGATTACAAACGCGCCCAGGATTTTTTGACCGAGCTTTATAATCCCCAAAAATCCGCCAAACCGTTCCCGTCACCGTTCTATTTTGCGGTCGCCGGGCAAGTCGTCAAGAGCGCGCGCACCCAATTTGACCGCTATCGTTCGCTCGGACTTTCGGTGCAGGACAGAAATTTGCCGCTCGAAGCGACGGTTGACATCGAAAAGATGCGTGAAACGCTCGAAGTCGTGATCGACCAATCGAAAAAGATCGGAACGGAAAAGAGCAAAACCGCCGATGCAATGGCACTTTTGGAAGAAGCCACGAATTCACGCGGAATTTTGGCGCGTGACGATTACGACGCGAAACGCTGGAAGGAAGAAGTCGGCGATGCCCGTGAAATGCTTGCGAGTTCGCGAAGCACGGTGATGAATGCCGTCAATGATACGCCATCGACGGAAACTGCGTCCGTTTCCGCCAATACGGTGGCATCTACCAATCCGCCCGCTGTGCCGGAAACCGTTGCCGCCAAATCGAACGAAATCAGTTTTAATCCCGTTCCGAACACGGCGGTAAAAGAATCGAAGACGAAACCCGTCAAGGAAACCAAACAGCCCGAACAAAAGACCAACGAAGATTTGGTCGCCAAAAATACCGAACCGACCAGAGAAAATCCCAGACCGATCTCCAATGAAACGAGGGAAGAACCAAAGGAAGAAACTTCCAAACCTTCACGTAGTCGTGTGATCGAAAATAAACCGGCTGAACCGCAACCCGAAAATAAAACCGAAAAAAACGGAAATACGGTTGCCGATAATTCGCCTTTGAAGGTCGGTTCCCTGCTCGAATACGCCACGAAACAAGCGAAACCGGTTTATCCGCCGGCGGCGCGCACGATTCGACAAACCGGAGTCGTCAAAGTGGAAGTTGTCATCAATGAAACCGGTGAAGTCGCCGAAGTGCAAAACTCAAGCGGACCTTCAATGCTTCAAAGCGCGGCGAAAGACGCGATTCGCAAATGGAAATTCAAACCGTTTACGCGCGACGGTCAGCCCGTGAAAGCGACCGGATTCGTGAGTTTTAATTTCGCTTTGTAAATCTTAGATCGATCAATTCGGACGAAAAGGGAAAGTTTAGCTTTCCCTTTTTTACATTTTGTCTTACCTTTATTTACCAAATTTATGTGTCGAAACATCAAACCGCTTTACAATTTTGAACCGCCGACAACCGACGAGGAAATTCGTGCGGCGGCAACCCAGTTTGTTCGTAAGATCAGCGGATTTAACAAACCTTCCGCCGCAAACGAAGCGGCATTTGAAACTGCAATCGAAGAAATTTTCGCCGTTTCGACGAAATTGCTGGCTTCCCTAACGACCAACTCGCTGCCGAAAAACCGTGAGATCGAACGCAAAAAAGCTCTCGAAAGAAACAGACAAAGATTTGGCACGAAATGAAAAACTTTTTTCATCCACAGATGAACACGGATGAACTCAGATAAGAATGTAATTTTTGGAAGTAATCTTTATCTATCCGTGTCCATCTGCGTTCATCTGCGGCTGATTTTTCTTTTTTTCAATTTGCGCTTGACAAGACATATAGACAACTGTCAATATATCTAACTGTCGAGGTAATTATGGACGACAAAAGATTTCAAAAAGTAGCAAAAGCCCTTTCCGATCCGCGTCGGTTTGATATTTTTCAGACCATCGCGACGAACGAAGCGGGCGGAATTTGTTCGGGGAGTGTCTGCCAGACGGTCGAAGTGGCACAGGCGACGGTTTCGCATCACTTGAAGGAATTGACCGAAGCCGATCTTATCACGCCGCATTCAAAAGGACAGTTCAAATATTTTACGGCAAATCACGAAACGATGAACGAATACATTGCCGAATTGCAAAAGCGTTTGCAGTTGACGGCGGCAGTCTAAAATTTTTTTGATTGATATATAGATGATTGTATATATGCAGAATTATGCAATCGTAGAAATCGGAGCAAAGGAAAATAAATTTATGAGTAATTTGGAAGGAAAGGTGGCAGTAATCACAGGCGGAAGCAGTGGAATCGGTTTAGCGACGGCAAAGCGTTTGGCAAATGACGGCGCGTTCGTATTTATCACGGGACGCAGACAGAGTGAAATCGATGCGGCGATTGCCGTAATCGGCGAAAAAGCATTCGGTGTGCAGGGCGACGTTTCAAATCTCGCCGATTTGGATCGGCTTTACGAGATCGTCAAGGAAAAGAAAGGAAAAATCGACATTCTTTTCGCCAACGCGGGCGGCGGTGAATTCGCCAAACTAGGCGAAATCAGCGAACAGCATTTCGACACGATTTTCGGCAACAACGTGAAAGGTCTTTTATTTACGGTGCAAAAGGCTTTGCCGATATTTAACGAAGAGGGTTCGATAATTTTGAACGCTTCGACGGCGGCTTCTTCGGGGTTTGAAAGTTTCAGTGTTTACAGTGCGTCGAAAGCCGCAGTTCGTTCGTTTGCGCGAAGCTGGATGATGGATTTAAAGGATAAAAAAATCCGCGTCAATGCCGTCAGTCCCGGACCGATTGAAACGCCTGCGATCAACGGTTTGGCGGAAGATGAAGAGCAGGCAAAGCAGTTTAAAGATTCGTTTGTTTCGCTGATTCCTTTGGGCAGAATCGGACAGCCCGAAGAAGTCGCATCGGCGGTCGCATTTCTCGCTTCAAACGAAAGTAGTTTTATCAACGGAAGCGAAATTTTCACCGACGGCGGAATGAATCAATATTGATTTTGAAAAAAACAAAAAAGGAAGGTAAAAGAAAATGAGTGAACAGAAAATTGCATTAATTACAGGCGCAAATCGTGGAATCGGGTTTGAAACCGCACGTCAATTGGGACAACAAGGAATCAAGGTTTTGGTCGGCGCAAGAAGCGCGGAAAACGGTAAAGAAGCTGAAACCAAGCTAAGGAACGAAGGATTCGACGCGGAGTTTGTTTTATTGGACGTTGATAATGAAACGACGCACGCATCGGCGGCGAAATATATCGAAGAAACTTACGGCAAACTCGATATTTTGATAAATAACGCGGGCATCTGGATCGAAGGCTTTGAAAACGGCGCACCGGTTCCGGCAAGCCGCACGACGGTCGATATTTTCCGCAAAACGTTCGACACGAATTTTTTCAACACGATCGCCGTGACGCAGACGTTTTTGCCGCTCGTCAAGAAAGCGGACGCGGGCAGGATCGTCTTTTTGTCGAGTATTCTCGGTTCTCTGGGTTTGCACAGCGATCCCGCATCGCCGATCTACAATTACAAAGTTCCGGCTTACAACATCTCGAAAACCGCGCTTAACGGTTACGCCGTGCATCTTGCGCACGAACTGAAGGATACGAATATCAAAGTCAACGCCGCGCATCCGGGTTCGGTTCTGACCGATATGAACGCAAACGGCGATCTGTCTTTGGAAGAAGGCGCGAAAACTTCGGTTGCGCTCGCCACGCTCGGCACAGACGGCTACACGGGCAGATTCATCCATCTCGGCGAAGAATTGCCCTGGTAAATTTTTTAATGACAACCGTGCGGAAAGCGTTCTTCAGATAAACGTTTTCCGCACAAAATAAAATTCAAATCAAACTTGGACGGAGAAATAAAATGAATTGCTTAACTGAAGGAAATATTGTCAGCGAAACTCCTGCACTTGCGGGAAGTATCAGGTTTTTATTGGGTTTGACCGTGATGATGCTCGGGTTGATGGTCGGATTTTTTTATGACGGACAAGGTCACGGCTTAGGATTTCTGCTGATGTTCGCTTCGCCGTTCATCATCTTGACGGACAAACAAAAGAGCGAAGATTATCAATTAAAATAAAGTGAATTCGGGTTGAGAAAAACCGTCCGCGAATTTTCACGAATCGTGCCGGCATTTGAAAGATCAAGTCTGATTTTCAATCACATTTCTTTAATTTAGGTAAAAATTCTTAATTTTTCACTATCACAAAATGATTTTGTCTTACCACGAAATTATTTTGTCTTAACACAAAATCATTTTGTCCTACCACAATTTTATTTTGTCTTAACACAATTTTATTTTGCTTGATGATTTTGAGGTAATTTTACCTCTATGCTCAAGAGAATGGCATCAAAACGGCTCGAAGGTAATTCACAGTTTAAGATAAATCTTAAACTGTGAATTTTAACGGCTACGGGCAGTTTTTCTTAACCGGGATTCAGGCTATTTCAGTTCAATTTTTCTTGAATTTTTCTTAAAGCCTTGTAAGCCTGCATATAATTCGGCTGTTCGTCGAGCGCGAAACCGTAATGCGCGGCGGCTTCGATGAGCTTACCGCGTTTTTCGTAAACCGTTGCGAGATTGAAATGCGGATAAGCGCGGGCTTCGTAACGAACGGCTTGCATCGCGAGCTTGAACCAGCGCACGCAATCGTAATAATTCCCTTTTGCGATCAGATAACTGCCGATGTCGTTATACGGATTTCCGAAAGCCGCATCGACGGCGATCGCCGCCAGACATTCGGCAATTGCGAGATCGTATTCACCTTTGAAACTGTAAGCCCAACCAAGAAACGTATATGCTTCGGCGGTCGGGAAAACCTCGACGGATTTTTTGTAAAGCCTGATCGCTTCATCGTAGTTTTTATCGTTTTGCGCTTCGTAAGCCCGGTTAAAAAGTTCGACCGCCTTGCGCTTGGCGGGGTTCGTAATATTGCTCTCAAACATACTCCGATTTCAATTTTACAAAATTTACCGACTCCGCAAAATCCTTTCGCTCCGGAATTTTTCCGAAACGATAAATTTATTGCCGTGAAATCAAAAATCATTTAATATAAAAAACGGTAAATCTTTTAATTACCGTTCTCTCAATCTTTCCAACTCGATCAAATCAGAACTCAATCAGTCCTTTAACATTCTATGCGCATCAATGAAAATGTTTTGCCGGTTTCCGTCGCGGCAGATGAACGGGAAGCGAAACAAGCGGTTTCCTTTAAATACATTCCGGCTTTAGACGGTTTGCGCGGAATCGCGATTGTAACCGTGATGATCTATCACCTCGAAGGTTTGATTCCCGCTTTGCATCCGTATGTCAAAGGCGGTTTTCTGGGAGTCGATATATTTTTCGTTCTGAGCGGTTTTTTGATTACCTCGATCCTGCTGAAAGAATATGAAAAAGAAGGACAGATCAGCCTGAAAAATTTTTATCTGCGCCGTTTTTTCAGACTCGTTCCGGCTTTTTGGACTTTTTTGATCGCGCTTTATTTTTTCGGCAACGTCATTTTGCCCGAACGTCAAGCCGAGGCGATTTACAATAACAACAATTTCTTTTTTGCCTTTTCCTACTTGATGAATTGGCACAGCGCAACCAACGACGGATTATCCGGCAACCTCAATCACGCCTGGTCGCTGGCAATCGAAGAGCAGTTTTACATCCTTTGGTCGCTGATTTTATATAAAGCCTTTGACGAAAAACGTGAGCGAAAACAGATTTTTGTCTTCACCTCGGCGATGATTTTGATCTTGATCGCTTTAAGAGCCGTCCGCGCTTTGAACGGGGTCGATACGAATGTTCTCTATTATTCGACCGACACGCGCATTGACGCGCTTTTGATCGGATGCGCCGCGGCAATGATCCATACGTGGCGTTTACTACCGCGAAAATTATATGCGAACCGTCTTTTCGGCGTTGCCGTCCTGATCTCATTGATAACTGCACTGCTCGTGCTTTTTACGTTTTCCCACGAAGACAAATTTCTCTATTGCGGACCGCTTTCGGTCTTTTCGATGAGTGTCGGTCTGGCGATGCTCTGGCTGATAACACGCAAAAAATCGATCGTAAAAAGATTGCTTGAACTTCGTTTTCTGCGTTGGATCGGACAAATTTCATACGGGCTTTATCTTTGGCATTACGCCTTTTACGAATTCGGCAGAAAAACCTTCGATGCCGTTCCGACACAGATTTCGGTCGGTTTATGCTTGGCTTTCGCCGTTTCCGCCATTTCCTATTACCTGATCGAAAAACCCTTTCTGAAAATCAAAGAAAAATTCGGCAGTTGAAATCAAAGCTAGAAAATTAAAAACGAATGAGTGATAATTAAAGTCAATTTTCGACTTTAAATAATGAAGCTTTCCGTAATTATTCCGACATTTAACGAGGAATTGACCATTCAGAAAACGCTCGATGCACTTTCGCGCCTTGTGAACGTCGATGAGATCGTCATTGTCGACGGCGGAAGCGCGGACGAAACCGTTTCGATCATCGAAAACTATCCGAAAAATAAACCGATCAGATTGGTAAAAATCGCCGAAGCCAATCGCGGACGACAGCTTCACGAAGGCACGAAACACGCCGCAGGTGAAATTTTCTGGTTTCTCCACGCCGACACGCGCCCCGTTCAGGGTTCAGGCAAACAAATCAAATCCTTTATGCGCTTCGACGAAGTTGCGGGCGGAAATTTCGAGATCATCTTTTCGGGCGAAACACGCTGGGCAAAGTTTATGACGAAACTTTATCCGATCCTTCGCAACGCAAATCTGATCTACGGCGATTCGGCGATTTTTGCACGGCGTTCGATTTATGAAAAAATCGGCGGGTTCAAACCATTACCGCTTTTTGAAGACTTGGATTTTGTCAAAAAATTACAAAAAAGAGGACGTTTCATTCATATTAACCTGCCCGTTACGACCTCTTCGCGCCGCTTTGAAAATAAATCTTTCGTCTGGACTTTTACAAAATGGTCACTTTTTCAAGGTCTTTACTGGGTAGGTTTTCCGCCGGCGACTTTGGCAAAATTTTATAAACCGGTCAGAAAATAATATTTGTTTCTTTCTTTTTCAATTTCAAACCTTCGTGATAAGATTTCCTATTTGCATCTATAAGCATTACTAAAGCATTACTATTTTTTCTATATCTATTTTATGGACAAATTTTTGATTCACGGCGGAAAACCGCTCAATGGGAAAATCGAGATCAGCGGCGCGAAAAATTCCGCTTTGCCTTGTCTGGCGGCGACGCTTTTAACGGCGGAAACCGTTATTCTGCATAATGTTCCGTATGTTAAGGACTTAATCACGCAACGCCGTCTGCTCGAAGATTTGGGCGCGACGGTTTTAACGCCCGAGCTTCGCACACATAAAGTTACGGCGAAAAATATCGAAACTTTTGAAGCATCGTATGAACTCGTCAAAACGATGCGCGCCAGCGTTCTCGCGCTCGGACCGCTTCTCGCACGTTTCGGAAAGGCGAAAGTTTCCCTTCCCGGCGGCTGTGCCATCGGAACGCGACCCATCGATCTGCATTTGAAAGCATTTGAACAACTCGGCGCGACCGTTTCCTTGGAGTCGGGCGATGTCGTCGCGACCGCGCCGAACGGAAGATTGATCGGCGCGGAAATAAATTTTGAAAAAGTTACGGTGACGGGAACGGAAAACGTGATGATGGCGGCGAGTCTTGCCAAAGGCAAATCCGTTATCAAAAATGCCGCGCAGGAACCCGAGATCGAAGACCTTGCCGATCTGTTGAACAAGATGGGCGCGAGAATCAAAGGCGCGGGAACGGACACCATCGAGATCGAAGGAGTAGAATTTTTAGGCGGCGCACAGCACACGATCATTCCCGACCGCATCGAAACGGGAACTTTCATCGTCGCGGCGGCGATCACCGGCGGCGAACTCGAAATCAAGAACTGCGAACCGAAACATTTAACGGCTGTGATGGAAAAAATGCGTGAAGCCGGAGTCGAAATTACCGAACTCAATCCGAGCACTCTTTTGGTCAAAAAAAGTTCGGGCGGATTGGTCGCAAGAGATGTAACGACCGAGCCGCATCCGCTTTTTCCGACCGATATGCAGGCGCAGTATATGGCTTTGATGACGCAAGCCGAAGGCGTTTCGACCATTAAAGAAACGATCTTTGAAAATCGATTTATGCACGCTTCCGAGCTTATCAGAATGGGTGCAAAGATCGATTTTTCGGGGAACACGGCAACCGTTCACGGGAAAACGAAACTGACGGGCGCGAAAATAATCGCTTCCGATCTGCGCGCGTCGGCTTCGCTCGTTTTAGCCGCGCTTTGTGCCGAAGGCGAAACGTTGATCGACCGCGTTTATCACATTGATCGCGGTTATGAAAACATCGTCAAAAAACTCGGTGAGGTCGGCGCAGACATTGAAAGGATCACAAGTTCGATGGCAATGTCGGCAGAATAATTAAATTTTCAAAAAAAATGCTTGAATTCTGAAAATTTTGTGATATAAATATCGTTTAGATGAGTCGTTCATATATTGAAGTCTCCTTATTAAACTCCCGCCAAGTGTGGAAGATTGACGGGAAAGAGCCCCGGTTGGCGAACCGGGGCTTTTTTTTGCCTGCATTTATATTTGTCCAAAACTCAGGTTTATGATTTAATTATGGTTTCCGAATATGAGCGAAAACTGTTTATTTTGCAAAATTATTTCAGGTCAAATACCTTCGTCAAAAGTTTACGAAGACGATGTGTGCATCGCCTTTAACGATATTAGTCCGCAGGCACCGACGCATATTTTGATAATTCCGCGCGAACACTTCGATTCGCTCGCCAAAGCCGAAAAAAATCATAAGGAAACGCTCGGACATCTTCTGCTGACCACTGCCGAAATCGCCCGCGAAAAAGGTTTTGCGGAAGACGGCTATCGTGTCGTAATAAATACGAACGGCGACGGCGGACAGACGGTTTTTCATTTGCACGTTCATCTTCTCGCAGGTCGCCCGTTTATCTTTCCCCCGGGCTAAGCCGCAATTTTTACAAAATTCCTGCCCCGAATCTAACAAAACAATTTGCAGAAATTTTTATGAGAAAAGTTATTTTCACGTTTATTTTAACCGCGTCGGCGTTATCGCTGACTAATTGCACCGGAAATTCGGCAAACAACGGCAACGCGAATACGAATGCAACGGCAACGCCGACTGTCGAAACGAATGTCAATGCGAACGTTACCGCGCAGGAAACACCTTTGCCGACATTTACAGACGCGGAAACGGCACTCGCCGAAGGCATCAAATTGCTTGATAACAACTCGACCGATAAAGCAATCGAAGCCCTTAAACAGGCAATCAAACTTAATCCCGATCTCGCCGACGCACATTTTCGTCTGGGAATCGCTTACGGTTTACTCGAAGCCGAAAAGAACCGGAATCAGGAAGCGGAAATCAACCCGACCCCGACTCCGACCCCGGTAAAGAAAGGAAAAACGCTCGAACCGGCAAAGACGGATTCCGAAAAAGCCTTTGAAAATGCGGTCAAAGCATACAAAAAAATTCTTGCTAAAGACCCGAAAAACGACGCGGCGCATTATAACATCGGACGTGCTTACAATAAGTTGAACGAAGATAAAGAAGCCGAAAAATCGCTTCGTCAAGCGATCAAATTAAAACCCGAAGATACAGAATACCAAACCGAATTCGGCGCAATTTTGATCAAGCTCGCGCAGTATGATGAAGCGGTCAAGGCTTTAAAAAAAGCCCTCGAACTCGACTCTTCAAACTTCCAAGCCGAAGCCTTGCTCGAAAAAGCCGAAGCCGGAAAGAAACGTGTCGATTTCGGCGCGAAGCAAAAAATCCCCGGACAGCCGCAACAACCGCAACCGCCGACTTCGCGCCCGTCGCGACAGAACGGAGAACCAAAACCGGCATCCAATACAGCCGCCATACCGCCTCCGCCGCCCCCGAAGGCAGAGCCGCCGAAAGTGGATAAAAAAGGCAATCCGTAACAATAAGATAGAAAGCGAAAAAAGGCAGATCGAGAAAAAAGATTCGGTCTGCCTTTTCATTTGTGCATCTAAAAAACACAGATGCTAGTTTTGTGTCAACTTGACATATGTTTTTAAATGCAGATGATTAAAGAAGATATTTATTCTCCTGGCTCTTTCAATACCCCGGATATGAAAATTGAACTCGAAACGCCGCCTTTTTCCGAAAACTTATCTCTTGAACGCAAGATTAAAATGCACGAAGCCCGCGAAGGCATCATCAATCGACTTGCGCGCGATCTGCCGACCAATATCGACCTCGAAAGATTTTTAAACGTGGTGGTTTCGGAAATCGGGCGAATGCTTCAAGCCGATCGCTGTGATCTTTTGCAAATAACCTCTGAAAGCGAACTTAGCATCAGCCACGAATGGCGCAGGGATGAAAGCATTCCTTCGAGCCTCGGCACCAAGATTCCGATCGACATCGAAAAACTTTCGGAACGATTCGACGTTTCCAAACCGATCGCGATCAATGACATTGAGAAATACGACAATGCGACATTGAAATTTTTCGCGAAAGCTCTGGAAACTCAATCGCTTTTGATCGTTCCGATCAGTTTTAAGAATAAGCTCGTCGGACTGCTCGGACTTCACGACACAAAATCGCCGCGTAAATGGCTTGAAGAAGAAATCCAGTTTCTCGAATCCATCGCGCAACAACTTGCCATCGGTTATCAATACACGAGTCTTTACGTCACTCAGGAACTGGAAACGCGCCGCACCAACGCGCTTCTCGAAATTGCCAATACGCTCAACTCGCATTCCGATTTTAAGGAAGTTTCATCGAGGGTTCTGGAACGCGCCGTCGAGCTTGTCGGCGCGGATTACGGCGCACTCGGAGTTTTGGATCAAGCGGGAAAATCGATCTCGCTCGCATCGTTCAAATCTGCCGAAGGTGTCGAACCGAACGCCGTTTTGAAGATGATCGAGGAACACGGTCAATCACTCGATCTCGAACCGTTTCCTGCACTTAGTGACATTTTGCGCGAAGGGAAAACGATGAAGATCATCGATTCACAGCTTCCCTTTGCTATTCGCCTCATTTTCAATTCACAACTGAACGGCAAAGCCGCGCTCGTTTCGCCCGTGCGCGTCACCGGACAAGCCTTCGGTCTGCTCGGTTTCGTCTGGGGCGAAGAACGCGAAACGGTTTTCAACGATCACGATGTCGCCCTCGTCGAAGGAATTGCCGACCAGATCGGAACCGCGCTCGAACGCGATCAGCTTTCGGCGGAAGTAATGCGGCTGAAATCCGCTTTACATCAGCGGCAAAGCGAAATTGTCGGTCAAGCCGCATCCATCCGGCGCGCCATCGAACTTGCGCTAAACGTTGCGGACACGAACACGACCGTTTTGATTCAGGGCGAATCGGGAACGGGCAAGGAATTGCTGGCGAATCTCATTCATTACAATTCGGGACGCGAAAACAAGCCGTATATCAAGATCAACTGCGGCGCAATCCCCGAAACACTGCTCGAAAGCGAACTTTTCGGACACGAAAAAGGCGCGTTTACCGATGCGCGAAATCAGCGCAAAGGGCGTTTTGAGGAAGCCGACGGCGGAACGCTTTTTCTCGACGAGATCGGCGAAATGCCGCTTCAGGCACAGGTCAAACTGTTGCGGGTTTTGCAGGACGGCGAGCTGACGCGAATCGGCGGAAGCGACGTTATCAAAACCGATGTGCGCGTGGTTGCCGCGTCAAACGTCGATCTCGAAAAAGCCATCGAAGACGGCAGATTTCGCAAGGATTTATATTATCGCCTGTCGGTTTTTCCGATCACTCTACCGCCTTTGCGCGCCCGCATCGAAGATATTAATCTGCTCGTTTTTCATTTTCTCGAACGCTACAAGGAAAAAACGGGACGTTTCGTTTCGGGAATTTCCAAAGAAGCCTTGCGCGCACTCGTCAATTATGAATGGCTCGGCAATGTGCGAGAACTCGAAAATGCCATTGAACGCGCCGTAATCATTGCTTCGGGCAGACAGATCGAACTCGACGATCTACCCGAAGCAATCAGCAAAAAAGCTTTTGAACTCGACGCGCAAGCCCGCCAGGAACGCGCCAAAGCCGCCAGCGAAGGTCGCGCCATCAATATCGAGATCGAATTTCCCGCGACAATGGACGACATCGAACGTAAAGCGATCGAACTCGCGCTCGATTATACCAACGGCGACAAATCACGCGCCGCCAAATTATTGAATATCGGACGTAAAACGATTTACCGGAAGCTGGAAATCTACGAACAAAAATAAACCGCCTGAAATTTAATCATTATCTATACTTAACTAAAAAAAATAGTGACTTTCCTTATAAAATCGCCTATATTTTATATGTCGAAATTACTTGGACTAAACCATTAATACTTAAGGAGTAAAAAATGAAGTATTCTATTTATGCTGTCTTTATTTTTTTCATCTTCTCTCTTTCAGCTTCGGCACAAACCGTTCAGCCGAACTCTTCCCCTGCAAGTGATGACGATGTCGTAAAAATTTCATCCGCCCTCGTGCAGATCGATGTCACCGCACTCGATAAGGACGGAAAGCAAATTACCGATCTGTCTGCCGATGATTTTGAGGTTTTTGAAAACGGAAAACCTCAGAAAATCACGAACTTTTCTTACATTTCGCTTGCGCCGGCTTCGGTCAGCGAACAAAAGCCGAAAACAGCTTTCGTGCCGCCTGTCAGTTTTAATCTGCGTCCCGAACAGATTCGCCGCACGGTCGTTTTAGTAGTTGATGATCTGGGCTTATCTTTCAGCAGTATGTTTGCGACCAAAGAAGCCCTGAAAAAATTCGTCGATGAACAGATGCTTCCCAACGATCTGGTGGCAATCATCCGCACCAGTGCAGGATTGGGTGCGCTTCAACAGTTTACATCCGACAAAAGAATTCTTTATGCCGCGATCAAAAAAATCTCTTGGAGTCCGCTGTCGAGAAGCGGCATCAGCGGTTTTGAGCCGATTCGTCCGACGACGAAAGATTATCTGAACGGACAACAAAGAAACGGTTCGACAATGAGTGTCGGCGGAAATGATAAAGACAAGGAACTGGAAAAATTAGTTAATGAAACGCGTCAGGGACAATATTCCGTCGGAACGCTCGGCGCGATGAGATACGTGGTCGAAGGAATGAAAAATCTGCCCGGACGCAAAGCGGTTATTCTTTTTTCGGACGGGTTCAGACTCTATGACCGCGACGTAAAATTTAACCAGAGCAATACCTCGAACATCCAACAGGCAATCGACAATCTGATCGATTCGGCAAGTCGTGCCGGAGTTGTGATAAACAGCATTCAGGCAGCCGGACTGCTTGATCCCGCTTCTTTGTCGACGGCGGACGATACGACCGGACTCAGCCTCGAGGACGTTGACGGCATCCAAAAAGACCGGCGCGATAACTTTTTCAATAATCAGGACGGTTTGTCGTATCTGGCATATAAAACGGGCGGAAGATTCTCAAAAAACGGGAATTTCCTGTCGGTTGCGGTATCGAAAATACTTAACGATCAGAAAGGCTATTATCTGATCGGTTATCAGCCGGACGACGACACCTTCGATTATAAGAAACTCAAATATAATGCCTTGCAGATAAAGTCTAAACGCGATGATGTAAAGCTCAGTTATCGAAAAGGATTCATTGCGCTTCCCGACGAAAAGATCAGGCAGTTTGAAAAATCGCCGGAAGAAAGATTAGTCGAAGCCCTTTTTTCTCCGTTTAATTCGGGTGATATTGAAATGCGCCTGACTTCGGTTTATCTGAATGATGAAAAAGAAGGCAGTTATGTTCGCGCCTTAATGCACCTTGACAGCAAAAATGTTAAGTTCGTTGACCAGCCGAACGGTAATAAAAAAGTTTCTTTCGACGTATTCGCATATACTTTCGGAGAAAGCGGAAAAGTGGTCGGCAGTTTCAACAAAAATTATACGATCAGCATCAAACCTGAAAATCTGGCAAAGATAAAGGAAAAAGGCTTTGCCTACACGATGAAAATTCCCGTCAAAGACGCGGGGGCTTACCAGTTGAGATTGGCAGTCAGGGATGTCGAAGGAAACCGCGTCGGCTCGGCAAGCCAATTCATTGAAATTCCGAATCTGGAAAAGGAAAAAGTAGCTCTCTCAGGAATGATGCTGCAAAACCTGACCGCCGCGCAATGGGATAAAAAGGCTAACGGCATTGAAGTGTCCGATGTTCCCGACACGCAAAGCGTCACGGCAACCAGAACATTTCAGCGCGGGACAATTTTGTTCTATTCCTATATTTTGTATAACTATCTTTCAAATACGGCTTCAAATCTGCAAATCAGGACACAGGCAAAGCTGTATCGTGAAGGAGAACTGGTTTTTGAAGGAAAACCCTCTTCGCTGGATTTAACTCAGCAGTCCGATCTGACACGAATCGAAGGCGACGGCGCGATTACACTGGGAAACAATCTGGCTCCTGGAAATTATGTTTTGCAAATAGTTGCCGAAAATTCGCTCGGCAGTAAAAACAAAGTCACGACCCAGTGGATCGATTTTGAGTTGACGCAATAAAAACAGTCCGCATTTTCTGAAAAGTTCCGGCATTGTAAGTGCCGGAACTTTTTTTATTTGCAGAAGCGTTTTTTATAATAAAACCTTCTTCGCCTCATTCGGTTTAATTCAAAATAAAAATAATCTTGACAGAAAATAAAAATAGGTAGATACTGCTTACATTCATCAACAAAAAAAGTTTTTATGCGCAGGAATTTTATTTTTTGCGTAGGATTTTGTTTTTGAATGCTCTACCAAAATCTACCAACCCAAGGAGCAAGAGATGAAAAAATTATTGTTAATCATTATCGTATTGGCTTTTTTGAGCCTTTCAATCAATGCCCAAACATCGACCGCGACTTCTGCGGCTTCAACTCCGGCAACTGAATCCAAGCCTAAAAAGCCGATCTTCCGCGCCACCAAAGCACAGATCACGGAAGCACAGAAAATGTTGAAGGACAAAGGATTATACAGCGGCGAAGCGACGGGAAAAATGGAAGATACTTTTCGGACGGCAGTTAAAGCGTTTCAAAGGGACAATGGCTTGAAACAAACCGGAACTTTGAACCGCTCGACACTGGAAAAAATGAACATCGCGCTAACCGACGCGCAAAAAGCGATTCCCGCACCGCCCGATCAGATGGCTTCGACCGATGCTTCCGGCACGGACAAGACAAAAACCAGAAAGCCGGTTTTCCGTGCGACGAAGGAACAAATTATGGAAGCCCAGAGAAAATTGAAGGCGGGCACGATGTATGCGGGCGAAGAAACCGGGAAGCTGGACGATCCAACGCGCGAAGGCATCAAGAAATTTCAAGCGGCGAACGGCGTAAAGGTGACGGGCACGCTGAACAAGGAAACGCTCGAAAAAATGGGAATTGCATTAACCGATAAGCAAAAGGAATATTAATTCGTAAGCATTTCGGAACGGTTTCGATGAAAGGGCGGAAGACGCGCGGAGCTCTCCGTGCGTCTTTTATCTGCCGCGTTTGTTTCTTTCGAGTAAAAGACTCAACGCAAGATTTTTTTCGTTCAGAATTTTATTGATTTTCTGCTTTTCTTCTTCACTTTTACAATTTTGCAGTTTTTCCCTCAATTCGCCGATCTCTTTTAATCTTTCGACTTCTTCAGGCACGAATTTGCTTGACTTCAAAACTGAATAACCGACGCGAAAATCTTCGGGCGTGTTGAAATAGGCATCCAGATTCAAAGGCTTTCCTGCGCCTTCGAGATTGTCAAACTCGCCGGCTTCGATGGCATTTCTGAGTTGTTCTTCGATAAATTTATTCAAGGATATTTCCTATTTGCGGTTGACCATTACCCAAACCGTGTTTTCGTGTTGTTCATAGAGCATCGTGATAAAAACCTGCACCGGAACGGGAAACGAGAAGGTAAACTCAAATTCGTGATTAATGGCGCGATGTTCGATGAGGTCGAGAAATCTGCCGTAAAATTCGCGAACGTCCGTGCAGGGCGCGACTTCCGTAAAAAAATTGCGTCCGATGACCTTGTCGGGCTTACGCCCGCTTAGTGCGGCTTCACTCGCGTTGTAACTCAGGATCGTGCCGTCAGCCGAAAGTTCGATCACGCCGAACGGTAATTGATCGAGCTGTTCGGGAGTCAATTTTGCCAGTTCATCGGCGGTTTTACGTAGTTCCATTTTTTCTTAATTTATTATTGTTTCTAACGGTTCTGCAAGACATTTCTGCCCTGTTCGGCGTATTTCGTGACCACGGCGGCAAATGTGCCGAGGTCAAAGACGGGTTTGCTGATATGCTCGTCGCATCCGGCGGCGAGTGATAGGATACGGTCGTTTTCCATGGCGTGAGCGGTCAGTGCGATGATCGGCGTTTTATTATACGATCTGTCGGCACGAAGTTTTTCCACTACGTCCAAACCGCTTAATTTTCCGGGCAGACTAATATCCATCAGGATCACGTCGGGTTTAATGGTTTCGAGTTTGGCAAGACACATTTCACCGCTTTCGGCTAATTCTATTTCGTGTCCGGACATTTCGAGAACCATTTTAAATAAATCACGTGTATCGGGGGCATCTTCAACCAACATTATGATTGCCATTTGTCGGGGTAACTCCTATTTCTGCGAGAGTTTCTCGCAATCTTACATCCAAATCCGTCAACATCAGATCGCCTTTGCGAATGACATCGGCGATCTGACCGCTTACCAGACGGCGGTCTTCTTCCATTAAATCCTTGCCGGTAATAATGACGATCGGCGTATGCGCCGTTTCGCTTTGCGAACGCAACCGCGCGATCAGTTCATAGCCGCTCATCCCGCCCGGCATATGCAGATCGGTCAAAATTGCCTTCGGTTTGTGCTTCTGGGCGAGCGAAAAAGCGATTTCGCCGCTCGCCGCGCTTCTGGTTTTAAAACCGCCTTGTTTGAGCGCGGCAAGTAAAAGTTCGCGGACCCCCTGTTCGTCATCGACCACCAGAATATAGTCTTCGTGATCTTCATGTGAAATCGGAATCACTCCGTTCAGCGTTTCGAGAAGATTGTTCGGCTCGACGGGTTTGACCAGATAATCGCTCGCGCCCAGACGGTAGCCGAGCGGTTTATTGTCAACGATCGAAACGACCACGACCGGAATCGCGGCAAGTTGCGGATCGGCTTTCATTGCCTGCAAAACGCGCCAGCCGTCCATCCCCGGCATCATCACATCCAACGTGATGGCATCGGGTTTGATCTGTTTCGCAATGCGAATTCCTTCCGCGCCCGAATGTGCAACAGCAACGTGAAAGCCTGCATTAATGAGCATTTGCGAGAGAATCTGCGTCGAATCGGGAATGTCGTCAATGACCAGAATGCTATGCCGACCTTCGTCATTTTCGAGAATTTCCGAAATCTCAGTCGAATTGTCGTGACCGTTCATCGAAGGCGCAAGCGTGCGAATCGCCTTCGGCGCGACATACGGTAAAGTCATAATAAATTTAGACCCTTTTCCCGGTTCCGATTCGACCGTTATCTTTCCGCCGAGCAGTTCGGCAAGATGCTGTGAAATGGAAAGACCCAGCCCGAAACCGCCGACCTTACGCGTATATGAGCCGTCAACCTGTCGAAAACGCTCGAAAATCTTACTAATATTTTCGGGATCGATCCCCATTCCCGTGTCGCTCACGCTCAACTGCCATTCGGTGTCGCTAAACGGTTTGAGTTTCACTTCGATTTTCCCTTCCTGGGTAAATTTGACCGCATTCGAGATCAGATTCGTCAAAATCTGGCGAATCCGCGCCGAATCGCTGAAAACGAACGGAAAATTGCCTGAAACTTCCATTTTGTATTCCAATTTTTTTTCGACGGCAAGCGATTCGAGCGAACCGAAAGCATTGCCGATAAGCTCGGGCAGATCGAAATGATCGAGATGAAGTGTCAAGCGTCCGGCTTCGATCTTTGAAAGGTCGAGCACTTCGTCAATCAGCGTGAGCAGATGCCTTCCGTTTCGTAAAATTCTTTCCAAACCGTCGCCGATGATATTTTTGACGGCTTCGCCGCGCTCGAATTTCATCTGCATCAGTTGGGCGAAACCAATAATTGCCGTCAAAGGTGTGCGCAGTTCGTGCGACATATTCGCGACAAATTCCGCTTTCAGCCGATTGTATTCTTCCAATTGACGATTAGCATCGCGCAGGTCGTCGATCAGTTCGCGTTTTTCTTCGATTGCGTCCTGCAAGCTCCGTTCGGCTTGGACGCGGTCGGTCACTTCAACCGCCGACAAAAGAATGCCGCCGTCGAGCTCGCTGACGGTAAAATCCCAAAATGTTTTTTCGTTTGATTCTTTTAAAGGAACGGGATGCCCCCAAAACGTGCGCTTTTTTTTGTCCGCGAGAGTTTTTTGAAAAGCGATGCGCAAGCCGAAAAGATTATCGCTGGCAACGTTGAAGAATTGTTTTTCGCTTAAGTCGTCACCTTCCGCCGCACCGATTGAACGTGCGCCAAGCTGATTGTATTGCGTAATAAGCAATTCTCTGTCAAGACATATAATGCCTGCCGAAACAGCTTCGAAAATCTTCTCGTTAAACCTTCCCATTCTTCCCTTACTCGTCAAATCGTCTTACACCCAAATTTCATGTTCCACAATAAAAAGATGCTAAAACAAAGACTTATGATACTTAAATTTTTCATTAAAGCCAATTTTTATTTAAAATTCTGCACCTGATTCCGCAATTTTCTGCTAAATTATCCATATGATGAAACATATTTTGATGCTTATTTTAATTGGCGTTTGCGCGGTCGGCACGTTCGCGCAAAAGGATGAAAAAATAAAATCCGATATCCGCAAAGTTTTGGACGAACAAACGGCGGCGTGGAACAAAGGCGACCTCGAAGGCTTTATGAAAGGTTATTGGAATTCGCCGCAGATGACTTTCGTTTCGGGCGACAGAGTGACGAAAGGCTGGCAGCCGACGCTTGAAAATTATAAAAAATCATACAGTTCAAAAGCTCTGATGGGCGAACTTTCCTTTTCCGAACTCGAAATCACCGTCACGAGTAAGGATTCGGCAGTCGTGCTCGGCAGATTCACGCTCGTTCGGGAAAAAGACAAACCGACGGGAATGTTTACGCTGAATTTCCGTAAATTCAAAGAAGGCTGGCGAATTATTCTCGATCACACTTCGTAAAGTTTTTCTGAACGCAAATCGGGCAGGTTGGGCAGATTCTACGGGTAAAATTTATGAAAATTCGTTTTATCAGCTAAATCCGCCCAATCCGCGTTCCTCACTTTCAAGGAATAATTTTTGCTTTGTTAAATTTAACTGTTTGATTTCAGAACAGATTAATCGAACGAGGGAAAATTATTATGCAGAAAAATTACGATACGAGAGAAGAATCAATCGCAAAATTAAAGGAATTGCTCGAAGGAATCGATTTCGCAATGCTGACGACCATCGCGGGCGGAAAGTTTCGCAGTCGTCCGATGTCGACGCAGGAAGTTGACGAAAAAGGCGATCTCTGGTTTTTTACGAGCGACGAAACGCACAAAGTCGAGGAAATCGAAGCCGATAACCGCGTCAACGTGGCTTATTCAAAACCGAACGATAACACATACGTTTCGGTTTTCGGACGCGCCGAGGTCAACAAAGACCGCGCCAAGATCGAAGAACTCTGGAGTCCGATTTTGAAAGCGTGGTTTCCGAAAGGGTTGGACGATCCGTCGCTTTGTTTGCTGAAGATCACGATTGAGGAAGCCGAATATTGGGATTCACCGAACTCGACGCTGGTTCAGCTTGCGGGATTTGTCAAAGCTTTGGTTACAGGACAGCAAGCCGACGGCGGCGAATACGGAAAAATAAATATGTAATTAAATTCTTTAGTTTACGCATCGAAACGGACGAGGAAACCATTTTCCCGTCCTTTTTTTTTAATTTATTGGAACCGATTTGCTCTCGCGGCGTAAGAAATGCTGTTATGAGAAACGTTCTTTTATTTTTATTCATTTTATTTTCAACGACAGGCGCAAGTTTAGCGCAAAATTCGGCAGACATTATCAAGGTCGAAGCCAAACCCGAAAAAGGTTTTTCTTATCCTTATTATTTGTATATGCCGCCCGAAATTCGCGATGCGAAAGTAGCGAAACGAACGCACACGATTCTTGTCATTCCGAATAACACGGGAAAACTCGCCGACGATCTGAACGTTCACGAAACCGATGTCAAAAAGCGCATCACGCAGAATGCAGGCTTTGCAAATCAGATGAAAGTCGCCGTTCTAACGCCGGTTTTTCCGCGTTCGGAAACCGATTGGCAAATCTACACGCACGCGCTCGACCGCGACACGATGACAACCGCGAAAAAAGAATATGCACGGCTCGATCTCCAGCTCATTGCAATGATCGACGATGCCCGGGAAAAATGGGCAAAGGAAAAAGTAAAATTGGATAAAAAGGTCTTGCTCACGGGCTTTTCGGCTTCGGGAATGTTTGCCAACCGCTTCGCGTTCCTGCATCCCGAACGCGTTAAAGCGGCGGCGATCGGTTCGCCCGGTGGTTGGGCAATCGCGCCGACGGCAGTTTACAAAGAAAAAACTCTGCGCTATCCGATCGGCATTGAAGATTTCAAAACCGTTTCGGGCAAAAAATTGAATCTGAACGAGCTTCGCAAAGTTCCGCTCTTTATTTTTCTGGGTGACAAAGACGAGAACGATTCGGTAATTTTCGGAGATTCTTATGAAGATTCCGACAAAGATTTGATCTTCGCGCTCTTCGGAAAAACACCTGTCGAGCGTTGGGAAAGCAGTAAAAATCTTTATAAACAAGCAAAGCTGAATGCCGAATTCAAGCTTTATCCAAACGTGGAACATACGATCACGAAAGAAATGCGCGACGATATTATGAATTTCCTGTCGAAATACGTGAAATAGCCGTTCTGGATAAATTCGGGCGAATAGTGGATAATGAAGAAATTCGTTATCCATTTCTTTTTACAAATCAATTTCGGAGAATTCACTAATGAAAAAATTCGCTATTCTTTTCGTTTTGTTGGCTTTCTGTCTGTCCGTTTCGGCACAGGACAAATATACGATTCAACAATATCTTTCGATCAAATCGGCAAGTTCGCCGCAGCTTTCGCCCGACGGGAAACGCCTGTTTTATCTGACGAACGTAACGGGAACTTCGCAGGTTTGGATGATCGATCTGCCGAACGGTCAACCCAAGCAAGTTACTGATTATGAAGACAACGTCGGCTTTGTGCGGTTTTCGCCGAAAGGCGACGCGCTCGTTTTCGGAAAGGCGCGCGGCGGCGATGAAAACACACAGTTTTTCTGGATGAAGGCGGACGGAACAGGCATCAAGGAACTGACGAACAGCCCGAAGATTCGCCATAATTTCGGCGATTGGTCGGATGACGGCACGAAAGTCTACTATGCCTCGAACAGACGCAATCCGCAATATTTCGACATTTACCGGATGACGGTTGCGGACGGCAAGGAAGAATTGATTTATCAACAAGATGGTTCCAATTCGTTCGCGGCGGCTGACAGTTCCGACAAAAAGATCATCATTTCGCGTTCGGGAACGGAATTGAGCTTGGACAATAATCTTTATTTGATCGATGTCGAAACGAAAAAGGAAACCTTGCTGACACCGCACGAAGGTTCTTCGCAATTCGGCAATGTTCATTTTACGGCTGACGGCTACGTTTTCGCGCAGAACGACAAACGCGAATTTTTCAGCCTTTCGCAGATGCGTCTGAAAAATGCGGCGATGAAAAGCGATTGGTCGGACGCGAACCGCGAAGTTAAGACTTTGGACGAAACGAACTGGGACGTTGACGACATCGAAATGCTCGACAGCCGGGGCTTGATGGCTTACACGCTCAACCGCGAAGGCTTTTCCGAATTATTCCTGCGTAAATTTGAAACCGACGGCAAACCGCTCATTACGCGTTTCAACGCGAAAAACGAAACCGTCAAGCTTCCCGCACAAGGCATCGTCGGCGGTATGAATTTCAGCGAAGACGGCTCGAAGCTCGCGTTCACGTTCGTTTCCGCCAAATACAACGCCGACATCTGGCTTTACGATCTGCAAAAGAAAACGCTCACGCAGATCACCAAAAGCGACCGTGCGGGAATCGACCAGAATTCATTCGTCGAACCGCAGTTGATAAAGTTCAAGACCTTCGACGGACGCGAAATTCCGGCTTGGTATTATGTTCCTAATAATATTGCAAAACTTACTAATAATGGCACTAATGGTCAATATATTTACAAATTTATACCGCGTTACAATAATCAAAAAGATTTGCCAAAGTCTGTGGGAACTTTGAATATTACAGATGGAAAAACTTCGACTGAAGTTCCAGAATTAAAAATTCCCGTCATCGTCAGCGTTCACGGCGGACCCGAAGGGCAGGAGCGTCCCGGTTTTAATCCGCTTTATCAATATTATCTGTCGCGCGGCTATGCGATTCTGGCGACGAACGTGCGCGGTTCGACGGGCTACGGCAAAACTTTTACGCATCTCGACGACGTTCGCAAACGCGAAGATTCGGTCAAGGATTTGGCATACTCGGTCGAATGGTTAAAGACTTCGGGCGGTGCAGACCCGAAACGAATCGCCGTGATGGGCGGCAGTTACGGCGGTTATATGACGATGGCGGCGATCACGCTTTATCCCGATCTGTGGGCGGCGGCGGTCAATACGGTCGGCATCGTCAATTGGGAAACCTTCCTGAAAAACACGTCGGGTTATCGCCGCCGACAGCGTGAAGTCGAATACGGGATGCTCGACAAAGACATTGATTTCCTGCGCGCGATCTCGCCGATGGCAAAGGTCGATAAGATCAAAGCCCCGCTTTTCGTGATTCACGGCAAAAACGATCCGCGTGTTCCTTACACCGAAGCCGAACAGGTCGTCAAAGCCCTGAAAGACCGCAACGCAGTCGTGCAATACAAGCTCTACGACGACGAAGGTCACGGTGTCGCCAAACTGAAAAATCGCCTCGACCTGTATCCGCAAGTCGCCGATTTTCTCGACAAATATATGAAATAATGGTTAATGGTTAATGGTTAATTGTGAAAGACAATTAACCATTAACCATTGTTCATCAAAGCAACCGCTCACTTTCACGACGACACCGCCTACTTGCACGATGCCAACGCTTACTTCCTTATTTTGTTTGATGTGTAGTAAGAGATGAACGCAAAAGATTCGGAGCAAAAAGGCGCGGCTGTTTTCGGCTAACGTCGCAGGAAGCGGCGTGAAATAAATCGGAAGTTTTTTTGTAAAAAAACCTTCTTTCAACAAACCTTTGCAAGCGTTTCCGCCCAAGTCTTGTTCGTCTTATCTCAAACTGACGTTAAATTCAAAAGCATCATAAAACTTTTTATTATAAAATTCAATACTTTTTTGTCTGCATTTATCGTTTTTATAAAAAAACAATATGCCGTCAAAGGAAAAAAATAAATAGAAATTTATAGACATCCCGCACAAAAATTTGTAAAATACGCGCAAAACCCAATTTAGCCCAAAGACCGCAAATGTTTGCCGTTTCCTTAGCATTTAAAGTTTCCCGAAAAAAAAAATGACCGATCTCGAACGCATCAAACATATCGAAAAAACACTCGGCATCAAGCTGAACGAAGTCAGCCTCGAAAATCTTTTTACCGAAAACTCTTTCATTGCAAAATCTAATTTTGCAAGTTATTCGTTTTTCCACCGATTGAGTCCCAATTTTCCTTATAAAGGTGTAAGAAATTACAGTATTAATAAAGACGGAAACATCACAGGTTTGGCTTTGGATTTTACGAGTTTGCTACTTTTAGAATCTGACTTTCTGCAAGATTTTGTTCATTTACAAAAGCTCAAATTACGATCATCGAGATTACCTGATTATAAAATAATCGCCAAACTAATTAATTTATCTTCGCTCGATTTAAGAAACAATAATTTGCGGGATGCAAATTTTCTCAAAGAACTAATTAATTTATCTTCGCTCGATTTAGGTGACAATAAGTTATGGAATGCAGATTTCCTCAAAGAACTAATAAACTTATCTTCGCTTAATTTAAGAAACAATAAGTTGTTAAATTATGATTTTCTTAAAGAGCTGACAAATTTATCTTCGCTTGATTTAAGAAATAATAATTTACTAAATTATGATTTTCTTAAAGAGCTGACAAAATTGTCTTTCCTTGATTTGAGTTACAATAATTTATTAAATTATGATTTTCTTAAAGAGCTGACAAACTTATCTTCGCTTGATTTACGCGGCAATAATTTACTGAATTATAATTTTCTCAAGGAACTGACAAACCTATCTTCGCTTGATTTAGGTGACAACAATTTATCGAATGCGAATTTTCTCAAAGAACTGACAAACTTATCTTCGCTTGATTTAGGTGACAACAATTTATCGAATGCGGATTTCCTCAAAGAGCTGACAAAATTGTCTTCGCTCGATCTAGGTGACAATAGATTATGGAATGCAGATTTCCTCAAGGAACTAATAAACTTATCTTCGCTTAATTTAAGAAACAATAAGTTATCAAATTATGATTTTCTTAAAGAGCTGACAAACTTATCTTCGCTTGATTTAAGCGGCAACAATTTATCGAATGCGGATTTCCTCAAAGAGCTGACAAAATTGTCTTTGCTTGATTTAAGAAATAATAAGTTATGGAGTGCGGATTTTCTCAAAGAACTGACAAAGTTATCTTTGCTTGATTTAAGCGGCAATAATCTATCAGATGCAGATTTCCTCGAAGATTTGCAAAACTTAACTTCGCTTCAGATTTATGGAAATTCTAATCTGGAAATACCGAAAAATCTCAAGAAAATGATCAAAGATAAAGGTGAATTTGCTTCATTAAATAGAGATGAGATAGATCAAATAGTTAATTACTACATACAGTTAAAAGAAAAACAGGAATTAATTTTTGAAGCCAAGGTTTTGGTTGTCGGTGAACCAAAAGCGGGAAAAACCACTTTGACCCAAAAGATAATAGACAATGAAAAATGGGTTAAGGGAATGAAGGGGAAAGATTCGGTGCAGACCGTCGGGATCGAGATCGCTAAAATACCGATTCCGTATCACAAGGACAAAAGCAAGGAAATCACCGCGCACTTCTGGGATTTCGGCGGGCAGGATATTCAGTATGTTCTGCATCAATATTTCTTTACCGAACGTTCGCTCTATGTGCTGTTGGCAGACGGCAGAAAAGAATTGCCGAATTTTAATTACTGGTTCGAGATCATCGCCACGCTCGGCAGAGATTGTCCCGTTTTGGTCGTGCTGAACGAAAATGGCGGAAAACCCGTGAAGACTTTTAATATTACCGAATTCAGAGAACAATTCGGCGAACATTTGGAATGTATCGAAGAAGAAAGCGTTAATTTTTACACGGACGAAGACGGCAGATTTGAAACGCTGAAAAACAAAATCCATCTAAAAACCTCAAATTTGAAACAGATCGGTTCGCCGCTTCCGAAAAAATGGGTCGATGTCCGCAAGGAAATCGAAAGATTAAAAGATAAAAATGCTTATATCGAAAAAGACAGGTTTCTGGAAATCTGTAATAGTTTCAAGCTGACGAATAAAGATTATCAGGAACAATTAAGAGATTACCTGCACGATCTCGGCATTGCGCTGAATTATAAGACGGACATAAATCTGCGGAACAAATTTATTCTCAAACCGAATTGGGTGATCGATTCGCTTTATGTTGTTTTGCAGGATAACAAGATCGAGAAAGACCACGGCAGATTCAAAGTGGATTATGTCGAAGAATTGTGGCAAAAGGAAGGCTACAGTTTGAAGGATTGCGACCTTTTGCTCGGATTGATGCAGAAGGGAAAATTTGAAATTGCTTACAAGATAAATGATAACGAATTTATCGTGCCGATTCTTTTGCCGTATAAACCTGAAAAAGATTACAGACTCGAAGAAATGAACGAAATCCGCACCGAGTTTCTATTCAAGTTTATGCCGAAAGGCATCGTTCCGCGCCTTATCGTCAGGCTTCACAAAAACATCGTTTCAATAGACGACAAACAAATCGTCTGGAACAAAGGCGTTTTGCTCAGTCATCACGATTCGATCGCCGAAGTCGTCGAACGCGACCAATCGAAACAAATCACGATCAGAGTGATCGGCGAAAATATCGTTCACAACAAGGAGCTTCTCACGATAATCAGAAACGAGATACATGGAATTGACAGAGATTGGTTTGAAAACCGTCTGAAATTTGATGAGTTTGTGCCCTGCACCTGCGCCAAATGCAAGGAACTGAAAGGAAAGTTTGAATCATTGTCCGAACCTGAATTAAAAAATCTAAACGAGAACGAAAGAAAGAGTTTGGAATTAGAACCATATAAATTGTTCGAGCTTCAAGACAGGCTTAAAAGAAAAAAGCACACTATTGAATGCCGTAAAAGTTATGAAGATATTCCGATCAAAGAATTGCTGAAAGACATTTATATCATTGCAGAAACTATGGAAAACAAAGAATCAAATGTATTCAATATTTCAGACATCAACGGAAACGTCATTATTGATTCAAATATCAAAAATTCAACGGTCAAAAATCTGGTCAAACAATCAGACAATTTCGAGGCGATATATAAAAAGCTGGACGAGATGTTTGAAAAGCTGAACGAAACGCAATCAGCCGAATTGAAAAATTTGACCGATGAATTTTTCACGCTGATCGATGAAAAGCTTGTTAAGGAAAACAAACTTTCGGCAGAACAAATCGAGGCAGTCAATAAAGCTAAATATTCTTCCGATACGAAATTAAAATTAAAAGTCGGCTTGCCGTTCGCATGTCTGACGGGCATTGATGCGTCTATCGAACACGAGTTTAAAATGTCCAAAGAAATAAAAGCGGACGGTGTGATTTGGTTTTTGAGAAAAGTTCTCGGTCATGATGACTTGCAGACAATATCGCCAGAGCAATTGGAAGATTAGAACGCGGATTTGGCTGATTGAGCGGATTTTCGCGGATATTTTGTAGGAAAGAGTTTTTTATTCGCAGATGATGTCTTAGTATTTTCAGGCAGAAACACGCTTCCTTGAGGTCGCGTTTCTGCCTGTTTTGTAATCCGCTTTTATCCGCCTGATTCGCTTAATCCTCGTTCTATTTTATTTTCACGAGACAGCCTTTTTCGTTTGATTCGTGTGCCGCGTCGATTATTTTTTGGACTTTTAAGCCGTCTTCAAACTTGGCGGCAAATTCGATTTCGGTTTTTTCCTTCAAAATTGCTTCGACGATCTTCGGGGCGAATGCCATAAAGCCTCGTGCAAAGCCAGTGTCGCCGATGCCCGGAACGTTTGTGCCGGGGTCGGTTTCGATCTTTGTCCAGTCTTTTTCGCCGTTTCTGGTGATGAAAAGTTCGCCGCGATGTTCGATGCGGATTGCGCCCTTCGTGCCGAAAAATTCGAGCGTGTTTTGATATTTCGGCTGTTCGGTGACGGAAAGCGAGATCAAGCCGGTCGCATCTTCGGTGAATTCGTTTTCGGCGAAACGAAAGACGAACATCGCTTCGTCGTCGGTCGTGACATCGCGCATTTCGTTCTTATCCGGGTCTTTGCGCTGTTTGATGTGTGTTTGGAGTTGACAGAAAACGCTCGCAGCTTCGGTGCCGAGAAAGAAGTAGAACGAATCGATCATATGCGAAGCCATCGCGCCGACCGCGCCGCCGCCTTTTGTTTTGTCCGACCACCAATTCCACGGAATATCGAGGCTTCCGCGTTGCGGGGCGCGGAAATTGTATTTGGCGTGGCGAATCTTGCCGAGTTCGCCGCCGCGAATGATTTCGAGGGCTTTTTGTCTGCCCTGCTGGAAACGAAGCTCGAAGTCGATCAATGCTAAAACGCCTTTTTCACGCGCTTTTTCGGTCATCTCGCGTGCCTCGGAAACGCTCATTGCCATCGGTTTTTCGCAGAGCACGTGTTTGCCGTTTTCGATTGCCGCAAGCGTCTGTTCGCAATGCAGAACGGGCGGTGTGGTGATGCAGACGAGATCGACGTTTTCGTGCGCGACCGTTTCGCGCCAATCGTCGGTAAAATGCGGAATCGCAAACAGTTTTGCCGTCTTTTCGGCGTTTTCGATGGTGTAGCTGGCAACCGACACGATCTCGGCATTTTCACATTTCAAAAACGAAGGAATCTGTACCGTCCGCGCAAAACCCGTCCCGATGAAGCCGATTCTAACTTTTTTACTCATAATTTTTATTATCCGCAGAATTGTCTTTGCCCACGAAATACACGAAAGAAACGAAAAAAAGAAGAACAAAGATAATTATTCATCAAATGCCTACTTTCGTTTTTTTCGAGTATTTCGTGGGCAGATATATTTTCTTTAGTCAATTAAATCACGAAGCAGACGGCAAAACAAAAAGCGTCGGGAAAATAAATTCTCAACGCTTTTCGTTAATTTGTTTGTATGAAAATTCAGCTTTCGTCGATGCCGAGAGCCAAACTTTTTTTCATTCGTTTCTTGCCGTAGCGCAGAAAATCCTCGTAGGCTTCGCGGTCTTGGTCGCTCATTTTCGTGATCTTTGCACCGACCAGAAATTTTGCGGTCGAAATATGTTTGCCAAATTGCTCGTGCCGCTGTCCGACGATCTGCATTCTGATCTTTCCGCCGGGCAAATCGAGTTCGGCGTTCAAAGTTTTGCCTTCGCCGACGAGATAATGTTCCTTCAAACGAATCGAAGAAACGATGAAGGCGATTCCCGTCACGCTCAAATCCTTTGTTTCACCTGAGATCGAGAGGTTTTCGAGCGGCATCTGGAGTTTGCCGGTCTGCCTGTCGGGTTCCAGCCAGATTTTGATCGGAACGTGAAAATCTTTGCGAACCGATACGACCTTTTCAGTAAAAGTTCTGTTAAATTTTGAAATCAGCTTTCTAATCATTTGCAGTTGCTTTTTTGATTCGGAATTTTTTTTCGTCGGATTGAAAAAACCTAGGGGGTAAAGCAACTTATACCGCGTTTCGATTTAAATTTCAACAGAAATCTCAATAAATTTAATATTTTCTTTACTTTTTGAGCGGTTGACCGCCTTTATCCTTCTCATCCAGACGGATTTTGGTCTTTCCGTCATATTCGGCGAGAAAAGATAATTTTCCGGTTTTGCCGTAAGCGACCGGAGTCGCGTTGACGTAATACTGCTTTTTGTCGTCCGAAACTTTGAGCACGTAATCGTATCCGGTCGAATCCCCCGAAAGCACGTCGGCGGTCAAAAGTCCGCCCTCGATAAGCGTTTGAAAATCGGCAAACTGCCCTTTGTTTTGCAAGGCGTGAACCATCTGCGCTTTGGCGATGTTATTGAGCATCGACTTGGCTTCTTTGTGATGCGTTTCGATGCGGAGCGCGTAAAAGTAATTTTTGCCTTCCTTTCTGATGTCTTTTTCGGTTTCGGCATCGACCGTCATAATTATCCAATAGCCGTCTTCCTTGCGGAGTTCGAGTTGTTGAAGTTCGAGTTTGCCGGTTTCGTTGTCGGGCAATTTTGCGGTGACGGTCGCTTTGTCATTGGAAATTATCTCGCCGTTGATCTCGATCTCGGTCGGAACCTGACTCGCGACTGCCGCAAAATCGATTTGAAAATCCTTTAATTCGGCATCCGTCAAACCTTCGATCGCAGGACGCAGATTAGTTAAGAACATCGCTTCACGAATGCGGTTTTCGCGCAGATTTTTATAGAAAACACGCACCGTATCGGCAGGCGAATTCGGTTGAATTTCGATCTTTGCGCCTTTCGGATTTTCCGCCGCGCCGTCCGTTTTCTTTTCGCCCGACGTGGAAGCGTTTTTCAAAACAGCCTTTTCGTTCGGCGAGTTTTTCGATGCCTGAACCGCACAACCGAGGCTTAAAACAGAAACACAAAACACTAAAAATAAAGATTTCACTTGAAATGATTTTTCCAACATTAAAATATCTCCGGGATTTTTACTTAGAAAGAATTTGCAGATTGAATTGCAGGTTACAAAAGAAGTTACGCGCTATGGAAGGCGTGTTTTCGGGGAATGGAAACGACACGCCGAAAACATTATAGCGTGTCGTATATAAAAAGGTAAAACGAAATTTTACTAATTTGGCATTTCTAAGGAAACATTGTAAGTTTCGTTTGCTTTAACGGTAACTTTCGGCGCGTTTTCAACTGCCTTTCGCAGAAAACTTTCCGCCTCGGTTGCAGTTCGCGGACGATTTTCAAAACTGAACACTATCACGGCATATTCGCCGGGTTTAGTCTTGATCTGAAATTCGCCGTTTGCGCCGACAGCCCCGCTGAATGTATTTCCGCGCAAATCTGCAACATCAAATTTCGGACTTATCGCGACGGCAACCATTCCAATACCTGCTTTGAAATTATTCACTTTGCCTTTGATCGTTCCCATTTCGGTCGAAACAACGATCTGCACACCGCCTAAATCCTCGCTTTCACCAACTTCGATGGCAGAATTCGTCACATCACGACCGTTCAGCGTGATCGATTTTACGTAATATTCGTTGCCCGACAGTGAAAGTTTATAATTTCCGGCAACCATTTTCGATATTTGAAACGGCTTCCCCCTATCTGATTGTTTTATATTATCGCTATTTTGCGTGTAGATATGTAACGAACTGAAATTCTGTTTAGTTTTTTCATCAAAGGCGAAAACCACTGCATTTTGCGGCACGGGTTTGCCGTCTTCGGTCACGATCGTGCCGCTTAAACTCGAAGCAACAGGAATTTCAAAAACGATGTCGTCAATGTTTTTATCGGTGATTTCAAATTCCCTCGTAACGTTCGGATATTCGGTTTGTTTTTCGGTCGATTCTTTCTGACGATAAATGTAGGTTTGCGAAACCGTCACTTTATATTTGCCTTTCGGCAGATTTTTCATCGTCCAATCGCCCAATTTATTTGCATTTATCGAACCTGCCTCGTAATTTGAAACCAGTCCTGTGTCCAAGTCGGTCTGCTTGTAAAAATTGACCGTAAAATTTTCGAGCGGTTGTCTGTCTTTTTTAGAAACGATCTTTCCGGTCAAATCGAAAAGCTGTCTTTCAGGCAGAATTATATTTATATCGGTTTGCTCCTGACCGGGCGCGACTTCGATTTCTTTCGCCTTTTTCGAGCTTTCGCCTTCGGGATAATATGTTCGCAAAAGACTGCTCTGCTCTTGATTGCGAAGGCTGTAACCATATTGTGCTCTGCTTACACCGTGTGAAAAAGGTTCGATGACGCGGACGATATAGGTTCCCGCCGGGAGTCCGGTCAAGCGATAAATTCCGCGATCGTCCGTTTCAGCCGAACCGATGCTTTGCTCGCCGTAACCGGGAGTAACATTCCCGTATCTTTCGCCCTGTTTTTTCAAAATTTCGACCTTTACTCCGACCGCCGATTCACCGTCGGCATATTGAATCCGACCGCTGACCGCGCCGCCGCGTTTGGCACGAACCATGACCTGGATTTCGCCCAAACCGTCGATCGTAACTTTTTCAAAGGAAGGCTGATCGTATTCGTCTTTCGCAGTTTTTCTAACGACTTCGGGCGTTAAAATGCCGTCGCTTTTGATGATCGGCAGATAATTGCCGGGTTTCACGTTTTTGATGACAAATTCGCCGTTCGCATCGGTTTTGACATATTTTGTGGAATAGCTGTTGTAAAATTCCGCGCTATCGCTGATTAAACCAATCGCGATAAAACGCGCCGGACGGTTCGTATCTTCATAAAAAACGCGCCCGCGAATAGTTGCGCCGGTTACTTTTGTATCATCCTCGTCGTCACCGTAACCGACACCGCTTCCATTTCCTGCGACAACTGATCTTATCTGAACAGGCGGCGGTGGAGGCGGCGCGGCGGCAGTTTGTGCATAAATGAAAATATGCCCGAATGAAAAAACACTAAGCAGGAAGATTATTTTAAGTATCGGTCTGAACTGAAATATTGATAGATCGGGCATCTTGAAATGTTTCCTTATAAAAAAGAATGAGTTGTTCTGCGATAATATCACAAAACAACTCAAAAATAATATAATTTTCTAATCCGGTCATTCGCCTTGCTTTTTGCCCGAAAGAATCATCTCACGACCGACGAAATAAAGAATGATCGCTAAAATCAAAAACGGGATCATTCCGAGCCAGTCGGCGTTCGGACCTGCAAAAAACGGATTTCCCGTTTTCGCCCATTCTGCCCAGCCGTCCTTGATCTCCTTCAGTTTATTCAAAAATCCGTAGTCTAAACTAAAAAGTGCGACCATAATTCCTGCAATTGCACCGCCCGCGATGTAGCCCGAAGCCATCAGAACGCCGTTCGATTTATCGGTTTCGGCATCGATCTGCTCCTTCGTCAGATTTTGTTTTTCAAACTTCTTACGCAGGTAAATATCGACGATCCAGCGAATCATTCCGCCGACGAAGATCGGTGTCGAGGTCGAGATCGGCAGATACAAACCGACCGCGAACGCCAACGACGGAACGCCCGCAAGTTCGAGCATAATGGCGATCATCGCGCCGATCAGAACCAAGCCCCACGGCAATTCCTGATTCAAAATTCCTTTGATAATGTAGCTCATCAAGGTCGCTTTCGGCGCGTCATAGCGCGTCAGCGTTTTTCCGTCCTCATCGACTTTGACCTGACCGTTGATGCCGGGATCGACGAGATAGACGGGTTTGCCCTGTGTGTCGATCAGATATTTCCCGACACCGCCCGCCGCCGGATCGGTGTTTTGCCAGACGCGGTAATTGTTTTGGTCAACTTCCTTGTATTTCCCGTTGACGACGTGTTCGCTCTTGAAAGTGCCGCCCTCGCGGAAAAGCTGATCTTCCTTGACGCGAAATTCGGCGGCAAATTCCTTATCGGTAACTTTGTGATAATAAGTTTCCGAATTATTGAGCGTGACCAGCAGCCAGCCCAAAACCAACGCCGAAGCGAGTGCGCCGAATAGAATCGCGATCTGCTGATTGCGCGGCGTGCCGCCGACCCAGAAGCCGGTTTTCAAATCCTGCGAAGTTGTGCCGCCGTTCGATGCCGCGATGCAGACGATGCCGCCGATGCACAAAGCCGTCACGAAATACGGGTCGGCAGTCGTCCAGCCCAAAGCTAGAAACACCAGACAGGTAATTAAAAGCGTCGCGACCGTCATTCCCGAAATCGGGTTTGACGACGAGCCGATCTCGCCCGTCAGACGCGATGAAACCGTTACGAACAAAAATCCGAGCAGTAAGATCAAAATCGCGCCGACAATGGAAACTTTCCAATCGGTAAAGATCGAAAGTCCGAGTTGCGGAAGCAGTAAGATTCCCGCGATCAAGCCGATAATGCCGACGATCACCCATTTCATCGAAATATCCTGATCGGTGCGCGGCACGCCCGAACCGTCGGCGTTTGTTCCGCCGCCCATCAAATCTGCCAAACCCGATCTCAAACCGCTCCAGATCGTCGGCAAGCTACGGCAAAGCGAGATGATTCCCGCCGCCGCGACCGCGCCCGCGCCGATGTATAAGATATACGCGCCGCGGATTTGCCCGGCATCCATTTCGCCGATGGTTTTGCTGAGTTCGGGTGCGATGGGCGAAGCGGCAGTTTCGCCGAAGAATTTAATCAGCGGAATCAGAACGAGATACGACAGCACGCCGCCGCCGAGCATAATACCCGAAACATACGGTCCGATGATGTAGCCGACACCGAGCAGAGCGGGATTGTTTTCGAGCGAGATCGAGCCGCCTTTGATGGTTTTGTCGGACAATTCCTTGTGCGGTTCGGGATTCCACAGGCTGAAAACCTGCATCAGCACGTTGTAAATAAAACCCAAACCGAAGCCGACACCGATAATTTTTCCGCCTTGCAGAGCGGCGTTGTCATCTGCGTTCGTGTCAACCAACTGCGACGCGTCGCGCGATTCCTTTGACGCGCCCGCTTTTAAAACTTCCGCGCAAGCCGTGCCTTCGGGATATTTCAGATAGCCGTGCTGTTCCTTGATAAGCGCGCGGCGAAGCGGAATCATCAGCAAAATCCCCAAAAGTCCGCCGAAAACCGCGACGAGCGTTGACTGCATCAGGTTGAGGTCGAACCCGAGAATCATAATCGCGGGCATCGTCACGCCGACCCCGAACGCGATCGATTCACCTGCCGAACCAGCGGTCTGCATAATATTTCCTTCAAGAATCGTCGCATCGCGCAAACCCAGTTTCGACAAAATGCGAAAGAGAGTGATCGCAATGACCGCGACGGGAATCGAAGCGGAAACCGTCAACCCCGTTTTCAAAACGAGATAAAGCGAAGAAGCACCGAAAACGATGCCGAGCAATGTGCCGATAACGAGCGGCAAGATCGAAAGTTCCCGTAAACTCGTCTTGTCGGGAATATAAGAGCGGAAATTCTCCAAAAATGGATTTTTCATCAACGAAATCCTCCAGAATCTTTTACTTGGGGAAAGAAATTTAGAATTGAAATCTTGCTTAATTTACCTTGCCCGCGCAAAATTCGCAAGCAAACCAAGTGTGAGAGCAATAATTTGCAAAAATATGATGCACCGAAAACGATTTTCGGCTAAAAATTTGTAGTAAGAAAATCTCCGACTCCAATTCAAGGTAAGACAAACTTCAGTTTGTCTGTCTGTTTAGCCCTTCTAATTCAAGAATTACAAGACAAACATTCGTTTGGCGGCGGAAATGAACAAACTGAAGTTTGTTCGACGTTTATTGCATACCTGAAACTTCCCCCGATGAACGGTTGCGTTCCCCCGCGATGACGGGGGAACGCAACCGTTCACCGGATGAGTTCATCCGCGCATCGGATGGCTTCGTCTGTTCATCGGATGAGTTCATCCGCGCATCGGATGGCTTCGTCTGTTCATTGGTTGAGTTCATCCGCCGCTTCGCGGAGTTCATCCTTTGATCGGTTGCGCTCATCCGTCGATAGGTTGGCTTCGTCTGTCCATCGGATGAACTCATCCGCGCATCGGATGGCTTCGTCCGTCGGGCGGTTGAGTTCGTCTGTCGGTTCGCGGAAAGTTGCCGTTCGACGGATGAACGCATCGTTTCGCCCGTTGAGTTCTTCGTTTGTTTCAAAAACTGCGGAAATCCGTTAAAATCATCAAAAATCTTCCGAAACGGAGTTTTCAATATCCAAATGAATAAATTTACTTTCTCTGCGTCTTTACGCCTTTGCGCTTTTCTGCTCTTTTTCGCTTTTACGGTTTTCGCACAAAATATTCCCGCACCGAAGGATGTCATCGGGTTTACGCCCGGCGACGACCGGAAATTGGCGAGTTGGACGAGCATCGTCGATTATTTCAAAAAACTGGACGCGGCAAGCGACCGCATCCAATTTCAGGAAATCGGCAAAACGACGATGGGCGCGCCTTTCGTTTACGCCACGATTTCCACGCCCGAAAACTTGAAAAATCTCGAAAAATATAAAGAAATAAACGCCAAATTAGCCGATCCGCGCCTGATAAAATCTAATCAAAAACTCGCCGACGACCTCATCAGGCAAGGCAAAACCATCGTTTTGATTACTTGCGGAATTCATAGCACGGAAGTCGGTTCGACGCTTTCCTCGATGCTCATTGCCGAAAAACTCGTGAAAGCCGAAGACGCGGAAACGAAAAAGATTTTGGAAAATACGATCATCCTGCTCGTGCCGTCGCTCAATCCCGACGGCGTTGACATCGTTAAAAACTGGTATGACAAAACGCTCGGAACACCTTATGAAGGAACCACGCCGCCCGAGCTTTACCACAAATACACGGGACACGACAACAACCGCGACTGGTATGCTTTTACGCAGGTCGAAACGCAGTTGACGGTCGATAAGATTCACAATGTCTGGCATCCGCAGATCGTTCACGACATCCATCAGCAAGGCGCAAACGGCGCGCGTCTTTTCCTGCCGCCGTATATGCAGCCCGTCGAACCGAACGTGCCGAAGGAGATCGTCGAAGGCTACACCGAACTCGGAAGCGCAATTGCCGAAGATTTGCGCGGCAAAGGTTTCGCGGGCATTACGACCGATTCGACCTATGATGCCTGGACACCCGCGCGCGCTTATTCGCACTATCACGGCGGCGTGCGAATTTTGAGCGAAACGGCTTCGGCAAAGATCGCTTCGCCGACCAACATCAAATTTGAAAACTTACGCGGCGACCTCGGCTACGATGCCAAAAAAGAATCGCCCAACTTTCGCCCCGTTTGGAAGGGCGGCGAATGGCGCATCGGCGATATTACGAACTATATGACGACCGCCGCGTTTTCCCTGATGAAACACGCTTCCGACAACCGCCGGAAATGGCTTACCAGATTTTACGCCATCGGAAAGGAAGCCGTCAGACCACGCAGGAAAGGCGAGATTTGGGGATTTAAGTTTGCGGGAACCGAATTCGATTTGAAAAATATTCTGCAGCGCGGCGGTGTTGAGATCGATTTAACCGAGTCTACAAATGGACCTCTCCCGGATTTTTACGTAAATCTGGCGCAACCTTACGGCAATTTTGCGAAAGCACTGCTGGAAAAACAAACTTATCCGAACCTGAAGGACGAAAACGGAAATCCGATTCCGCCATACGACGTAACCGCCCACACCTTGCCGTTGTTGATGGACGTAAAAGTTACACCCGTTTTTTCCGTTCTCAAAAAAGTTCCGCCGATCAACGGACTGCGAGTCTGCCCAAAAACAGAAAACTTTAGTCTGGAAATATATAAATCTTCAATCGCTTCAATGGACGAAGGCTGGACGCGCTGGGTTATTGATGATCGGTCGTCGGCGTGCTTGCGATATAAATACGACTCATTAACGGATTCCGAGATCAAATCAAACGGTTTCAGTTCAAAAACGATCATTTTCCCCGACCAGTCGCCGAATCAGATGTTGAACGGTTATGCGAAAGGAACGATGCCCGACGAATACACGGGCGGAATCGGCAAGGACGGCGCGGCAAATCTGCGGAAATTTGCCGAAGCGGGCGGAACTCTGGTTTTCCTGAACCGCGCTTCGGATTTTGCGATCCGCGAATTCAATCTGCCCGTGCGCGATGTGACCGAAGGTTTATCACGCAAGGATTTCTACATTCCCGGCTCGATCCTGCAAACGGAGATAGACACGACGCACCCGCTTGCCCAAAATATGCCGAAAGAATCCATCGCGTGGTTTGAAGATTCGCCCGCCTTTGAAATTCAAACCGACCCGCTCGCGCTTGTCAATAATTTCAAGATCATCGCAACCTATCCGAAAGACCCGAAAAATATTTTGTTATCGGGTTGGGCATTTGGCGCGGAAAAACTGGCAGGAAAAGCCGCGCTCGTCGAATTTACCATCGGTAAAGGCAAGGTGATCCTGTTCGGCTTCCGCCCGCAATACCGCGGACAATCGACGGCAACCTTCCCGCTCTTTTTCAATACGATAAAGAATTGAGGAAATAATTACTGTCTGCGAAATAAACGAAAGATACGAAAAAATGAAACCGCCAAAACGTCTGTTTTTTTTCGCTCTTTTCGTTTGTTTCGCGCGCAAATCTTCTTTGATTGAATCGAATCTGCTCGCGTGATAATTTAAAGGTTTGCTTTATCACGATGAAAGAAGACATACAGACGACCAGATTTGAAAACGGCTTAACCATCCTTACAGACAAAATGCCCGGTGTCCGCAGTGTTACGCTCGGATTTTTTTTCCGCAAGGGCGCACGTCACGAACCCGCCGAACTGAACGGAATCTCGCATTTTATCGAACACGCGGTTTTTAAGGGAACACAAAAAAGAACCGCGCTCGAAATCGCGATCGAAACGGACAGACTGGGCGGAAATCTCGATGCTTTTACGATGCACGAAGAAACCGGATTTGCCATCAAGGTCGTCGATACGCAACTCGAAAAAGCCTTCGATCTGTTGGCTGATCTGCTGGCAAACCCGCTTTTTGACGAAAAAGAACTGAAACGCGAACAAAAGGTCATCATCGAGGAAATAAAAATGACCGAAGACGCGCCCGAAGATTTTTTAGGTGAGCTTTTCAACGAAAAACTTTTCCCGAATCATCCGCTCGGTCTGTCCATCGCCGGAACGCCCCGCATCGTCCGAACTTTTAACCGTGAACTGACCCGAAAATACCACGCCGAAACCTTTAACGCGTCAAACCTTATAATTGCGGCGGCAGGAAACGTCGAACACGAAAGAATCGTCGAACTGGCGGAAAAGTTTTTCGGTCAACAACCAGATTCCAAACAAATTCCGGATTCCAAAGACGAAAAACCGATCATCGCTTCTCCGATAATCATTAAAAAGAAGAAAAATCTCGAACAGGCGCATTTGATAATCGCCGCGCCTTTTGTCGACGCGCAGAGCGAACGGAGTTATGCGGCGGACATTCTCGCCAATGCGCTCGGGGGCGGCACTTCTTCGCGTCTGTGGCAAAAAGTGCGCGAGGAAAAAGGCTTGGCTTACAGTGTCGGCGCAAGCGCGGCGATGTATCAGGATTGCGGAATTTTCACGGTTTACGCCGGAACATCGCCGAAACAGACGGGCGAAGTTTTGGACATTTCGCTCAAGGAAATGCGCTCGGTCGTGCAAAACGGCATCACGAAAGAAGAACTCGAACTCATCAAGGAACAATCCGCCGCCGCGATTTTGCTCGGTTTGGAAGATTCCGCCACCCGCGCCGGAACGCTCGCACGCCTGGAAATGGTTCACGGTCGCCAAATTTCCATCGAAGAAACCTTACAAAAAATCGAAGCCGTCAGTTTGGAAGAAGTGCAATCATTGGCAAAGGAATTTTTCCAAACCGAAAAGATCGCCTTTGCTGCCCTCGGAAATCTGAACGGCTTAAAGATCGGACGCGACCGGTTGGAGATTTAATTTTTAATAAAAAAGTTTTCTTTTCACCGAATTTCGTGTATTTTCGAGGTGAAATGAATAATATTAATCTGAAAAAATTCTTCTTGTATCTGCTGATCGGTTCCGTCGCGTTGAGCGCGATTCTCGGCATCGGCGTGATTCTTTTCGGCGATTTCGGCGAGTTTGAAACGAAAATTTTGCTGACGACGCTGACGATCACGATCACGAGCATTCTGGGTTTGGCGTGCGGTGCCTGCCTCGAAGCAAAACGCGGAAAGATTTTACCTTATGCGGGAATCTTTTTCGCATCCGTCGCGGCAATATTGTTCATCATTTTCATCTGGAACGACTTTCAGGGCGGAGAAATTCCGGTCAAAACTGCTATGTCGGCTTTGATCTTAGCCGTTGCCTGTTCGCATATTTCCCTGCTTTCGATCGCCAGGCTCGACAAAAAATTTCTCTGGTCGCGTTACGCGGTTCACGTTGCGGTTTGGAGTTTGTCGACGTTTTTGCTTTATCTCATCTGGTTCGAGCAGGGCTTCAACAGCGATCTTGTTCCGCGCACGCTCGGCGTTTTGTCCATCGTCATCGCGGCTTTGACAATAATGACCCCGATCTTTCACAAACTCAGTCAGCAAACATCGAAAACCGAAGACATCGACGCAGAGATCGACAAACTAAGAGCGCGAATTGCCGAACTCGAAAAACAACGTGAGGAAATTTCAAAAAATGAGGACTGAAATTTCAGGTAAAAACGTCACGTTGCGCAGGATTCAGCAAAGTTTTGTTTCCGAAATCTTTGAAGCCGGTCTTGAATCGCGCGGCGGTGAGTTTACGCGCTGGATGCCCTGGTGTCACGAAAATTATACGGTCGAAGAAACGCATTCATATGCGAGTTATTGTGAAAATTGTTGGGAAAGCGCGTCGGAATATAATTTTGCGATCTTCGATAATTCGGACGGCAAATTTGCGGGAACGGTCAGCATCAACCAGTTCAATTTTCAGCATCGTCTGGTCAATCTCGGTTATTGGATTCGTGTTTCCAAGCAAAACCGCGGCATCGCCCGCGAAGCCGCACGGCTTTTAGCGCGGACGGCGTTTGAAGATTTGGAAATAAACCGGGTTGAAATTCTCGCCGCGCTGGAAAATATCCCGAGCCAGAAAGCCGCTCAAAGATCGGGCGCGAAATATGAAGGAATCCTGCGAAAAAGAGTGATGATCGGCGACCGCGTTCACGACGGCGTTTTGTTTTCATTCGTGCGCGAGGATTTTCAAAACTGATCTTTATTTTTGACTGAACGCATTGTCAGCCGCTTCGCGCGCTTTGGCGTTTGCGTCGGGCGTTTTTGCGTCAACCGTAAAACTGATATTCTCAAAGCCTTTCAAGCCGATGACCTTTAATTCTTCGCCGATCTTTTTGCCGAAAATGTCGTAATCGTTCTTCTTTTCGTCGCCGTATTTGTCGACGCGAAAGATGACCGCAAAAGGTTTTCCGTTTGCCAAACGCCATTCGATCTTCCTTTTTGAATAATCGGCGGCAATATCGTGCGTATCGAGCGAGATCGACTCGGATTTGTCGGGCGGATTAACCGCGACGATCTCCGCCGCCGCACTATACCAGACCGCCACGCGATAACCGCCGACACCGCGGCAATCGAAGGCATCGTCCTGACCTTCACCGCCTCTGACGGTCTTGCAGTTTTTTTTCAAATCCGTGTAAACGGACGAAAATCTCGTTTTTGCAGTCTTCGTTTGCGCGAAACCGTTTCCTATCGAAAATATCAAACCGAAAGCTAATATAAACGCGATTTTTTTCATTTTTTTACCTTTCACAGCAACTCCGAAAATCATTCAAAGAGCGGCATTTTTGTATATTTTTGCTTTAATTTAAGATTTGTAGGAAATCGGGTCTTTTACGCCCGCACGTTCAAACCCGCGCAGACGCAAAGCGCACGAATCGCACGTTCCGCAGGCGAAATCTTCGCTTCGATAACACGACCACGAAAGATGAAGCGGCGCATTCAATTCGATTCCCTTTTGCACGATCTCTGCCTTTGAAAGGTTGATGATCGGCGTTTTTATCGAGATTTTCGTTTCGGGTTTTGTGCCCGTTTCGATGGTTTTCTCAAACGCCGCATAAAATTCAGGTCGGCAATCGGGATAACCGCTTGAGTCTTCCGCAACCGCACCGATATAAATTGCGTTCGCACCGAGAACTTCCGCCCAACTCGTCGCAATCGAAAGCATATTCGCATTACGAAACGGCACGTAACTCGTCGGAACTTCCTTCGATTCCAAATCGGCTTCGGTCACTTCCATCGTTTTATCGGTCAAACTCGAACCGCCGATTTTTGCCAGGTATTCGATTGAAATATCAAGCCGATTTTCCACGCCGTAAAAATCGGCAATATCGTTAAATGCCTTTCTTTCACGCGTTTCGGTTCGTTGACCGTATGAAATATGCAGAAATGCAACTTTATCGTTTTCTGCCTTCGCAATTGCCGAAGTCGCGCACGAATCCATTCCGCCGGAAACAAGCACGACCGCGATTCTGGATTCCGGATTCCGGATTCTGGATTCGATCATCAAAATTAAACTCCGTGCACGTCTTTGCCCCAGATGTATTTATGCAATTGCAGGTTCAAACGCACTTTCAATCCGCTTCGCGAAACGGTTTCAGCAATTTCCTGCAAATTTTCAATTCCGAAAACAGGCGAGATCAAGATTTCTTTCGTGCATTTCTCCAAATCGTATTTACCGATAATTTTTTTGGCAAATTCCCAGTCATTCAAATCGGCGATGACAAACTTCACTTCGTCTTTTTCCGCATTCAATCTTTCCAGATTTGCCCAATGATTTCTTGCCGATTCGCCTGATGCCGGACATTTTACGTCTAAAACTATCTTTGCCCTTTCATCTACTTTTTCGGTCGAAACGTAGCCGCCGGTTTCGATCAAAACCTCGTAGTTTTTGTCCAAGAGTTCGGTAATAAAAGGAAAAGCCGCTTTTTGTGCGAGTGGTTCGCCGCCTGTTACCTCGACCAGTTTACAGCCGAAATCTTCGAGTTTTTGAAAGATTTCTTCAAAACTCAAACGCTCGCCGCCGGTGAAAGTATATTCGCTGTCGCACCAGACACAGCGCATCGGGCAACCCGTCAGACGCACGAACGCACAAGGTCGTCCGGCGTGGGAAGATTCGCCCTGAATCGAAAGGAAAATTTCCGTGATTCTCAGTGTTCTTTCCATTCAGCAAATTTTAACGAAAGCCGCACGGAATTCAAAACAACGAAAATCTGTCCGCAAAACACACGGAAGACAAGGGAAAATTTTGCTTTCTCTCCCTGTCATTCCGCATATTCGGCGAGCAAATTCTCCTTTCTCAAATCTAATCCCCGACGGAATCTTCGGCTTTCTCCGTTTTTTGTTGCGGATCGCCGAAAACGGCGCGAAGCACGAGCATTTTTGCCAAAACGCGGATTTCGGGCTTGTCGAAACGATTGGTGATCGCCCGCATTCTGCCCATATCGGCTTTGGCGAGATTTCGCAGAACCGAATCGGTTTGTCCCAAGCCGTTCGTGATCTCGCGCACCATCGAACCGCCGAACGCGCCGACCTGAACTTCGCCGTCGTCGATAATATCGCCCTGCACATCAATGAATTCGGCAACTTTGACAAATGCGTTAAGCGTATCGTTGATACGCGCAACCGCGTCTTCGAGAATCGGGAAAGCCTTGTTCGCATCCGATTGCGAGTAGCCGTTTATCAAGAGCCAGACTTCGATGTAATCCTGATAATTTTTCGGCTGAAGATTGACCAATCCCTCGGCTTCACGCATAATCTCCGCCGCCAAATCTTTATCGCCGACACTGTAAACCTGTGCCGCCAAACCGCTCAGGGCAAAGAGCTTTGCCTGTCTGCCCGGAAGCGAGGAAATAATTTTTCGAGCCTTTGCGATAATTTTTTCCCGCTCTTCCTTCGGTAAATCCTTATTTTGAAGATTTGTTAAATTTTTTGTCAAATCTTCCTCGGAAGGAACCTCGTCGATGGTTGCGGCGATGCCTTTCGGAACCGATGTTGGAGGTGGCGGTGATGCACGATTCGCGACATTGGCACCGTAACCGCCGCGATTTGAATTGGAAATCCGATTGTTAAGCCGGGCACGAATCTGAACGGCGCGCGACGGTGAAAATTTCTCGATCAGTTCGACATATTCCATTCCGCGCGGTTCTTCGCTCTTTAACAAATTCTGCGCCAAAACCTCGGTTAGATCGCGCAAAGTCTGTTCGGTAAACATCGGCTTTTTGTTGTCTTTTTTGGCTTTTGCAAAATTGTCCGCGCCAAGCTGCAAGACCGAACCGAGCATATAATATTCTTCCGATTCGGATTTGGCATCCTTTAATTTTTTCGCCATCTCTTCAGCAAATTCCGCCCCTTTATCAACATCCTTCGCGTATATCTTTTTGAGAAGTTCGAGATGCTGATAATTTACGCCGTTCGCCAAACTTTTGCGACCGAATTCGGCGGCTTTGTTCGGGTCTTTCTGCGCGATCTCCGTCAAAAGACGCGTTATAAAATAAGCATCGCCCGTAAAACGCTGGCGCAGGTCGGCATTCGTGATCGCATTCAAGCTTGCATCGTAAAAATCGAAGGCAAGTTGCGGATCGTGTTCGGCAATGCTTGCCACGATCTGCTGACGAACCGAAACCGACTTTTGCAGTTTTCGCATCAGCTTCGCTTTCTCGTTCAATTCGCCGCCGAGAAAACCGCCGCCGTAATAATCTTCTTTCACGTCGCCCATCGCATTAAGCTGTGAGTCATATTCAAACAGCAACTGCTTGAAATCGTTGATGACGGATTGATACATCACGCGCGCTTCCTGTTCGTTGTTAAACCACATAATCGAAGCAACCTCCGACGAAAAACTGATGCGGTTTTCGAGCGAACGTAAATTATTTACGTCACCTGCCGTTTCACGGAGAAACTCAACCGCCTGTTTGCGTGTTTCAGCGGAAAATTCGTCGTCCTTCTTGGTTTCGACGGTTTGCGGAAAAATAGACTCGACAAGCAGTAGAAAAATCAAAGGCAAAAATAATTTTTTATACATTAGTAGAATGACTCCTGATTCTGCTGAATCAATAGTAAAGGCAGAACGCAAATTAGTAAATAAATTGCGTTAGTTTTTATTATAAAGATGCCTCAAAAATCGGTGCAAACACTTAGAGTCCCGCCTGAAAGGAGCAAAACTCCGGCAATAATTTTCTGAAAATGAAACTCAACCCGGTTCTTGAGATATTTGAAGTGTCTTTTGATACCCGTTTTCATCTTTCGACAGTAAATTTCTCACTCAAAAGTATCAAGCCCATACTCACAGGTAGAAATTTTCTTCTTGAGAGTGTGGTCGTCACACTTTCAGGTATCAAGCCCACACTTTCAGGTATCAAGCTGATACTTTCAAGTATCAAGCCCACACTTTCAGGTATCAAGCCCACACTTTCAGGTATCAAGCTGATACTTTCAAGTATCAAGCCCACACTTTCAAGTATCAAGCTGATACTTGAAAGTGTGGGGTTTCCTCTTTCGGGTATCAAGTCCACACTCTAAAGTATCAAGCTGATACTTGAAAGTGCGGCGTTTCCCCTCAACAGAGGGGCGGCGCAAAAAATTTCATCCTTTCGGACATCCGCATCAGAGTTCTCAAAGTCATTTCGAGTTGCCTCGACATCTGACGAACAGGCTGTAAATAAACTATTTCACTATATAAATCCGAATTTTGTTTTCTACCTTTTACTTTTTACTTTTCTCTCAATTACCATTTATCTGTAAATGATCGAGTTTTCACCTGATACATTTGAAGAGTTTCTGGAAGCGGCGCAAAAGGGCAACGTCGTTCCCGTCGTGCGCAGTGTTTTGGCGGATTTGCATACGCCCGTCGGCGCGTTTTTGCGGATTGCGGGCAATGCCGAACAGTCTTTTCTGCTTGAATCGATCGAAGGCGGCGAAAAGCTCGCGCGTTATTCGTTTCTCGCGGCAAATCCGTGGATGACGGTTCGTTCGCGCAATTCGCAAACGTTGGTTGAAAGAAACGGCGCAACGGAAACGCTTGCCGATACGAATCTGATCGAATATCTACGCGAATATTTCGGCAAAAATAAGCTCGCCCGCCGACCGCATCTGCCGCCGCTCTGCGGAGGCGCAGTCGGATTTTTCGCCTACGATTCGGCGCGTTGGTTTGAAAAAGCCCTCGCAAACGGGAAAACGCCCGAAACCGATGAAGCCGTGTGGATGTTTTTCAGAAACATTCTCGTTTTCGATCGCCTGAAACAGCGCATCGAACTCGTTTCGGTCGTTTTTACCGATGAAGCGAACGGCGACGAAGCAAAACTGCGGATTCTCTACGACGAAGCCTGCGAAGAAACCGAACGGCTCGAACAGCTTTTACAGGAAAACAGTTTGCCGATCCCGCATTCGATCAACGCCGAAAAGCGCGAAAAATCGCATCAGTTTTCATCGAATTGGCTGAAAAACGATTTTCTCGAAGCCGTCGAAAAAATCAAGGATCACATCCTCGCGGGCGACGCTTATCAGGTCGTGCTGTCGCAGAAATTCAAACGGCAAACTTCCGCCGAAGCGATCAATATCTACCGCGCGCTGAGGACGACAAATCCTTCGCCGTATATGTTCTACATCAAACTCGGCGCGGAAACGCTGATCGGCGCGTCGCCCGAAATGCTCGTTCGCTGTCACGGCAAAAAACTTGAATATCGCCCGATCGCAGGAACGCGGACGCGCGGCGCGACCGAAACGGAAGATTGGATTTTGGGCGAAGATTTGCGTTCGGATATGAAGGAAATTTCCGAACACATAATGCTCGTCGATCTCGGCAGAAACGATCTCGGACGTGTTTCCGAATTCGGTTCGGTCGAAGTCGCGGAACTGATGAAGATCGAAAAATATTCGCACGTTCAGCATTTGGTCACGAGTCTGACTTCGCGTTTGAAGGACGAAAACGACCGTTTCGACGCGCTCGGCGCGTGTTTTCCGGCGGGAACGGTTTCAGGCGCGCCGAAAGTTCGGGCAATGCAGATAATCGACGAACTCGAACCGACACCGCGCGGAGTTTATGCAGGCGCGATCGGCTACATCGATTATGCCGAAAATCTCGACACCTGCATTGCGATCCGCACGATCCGGCTCGAAAATAAAGAAGCTTCGATCCAAGCCGGCGCAGGCGTAGTCGCCGATTCCGTCCCGGAAAAGGAATACGAAGAAACGATCAACAAAGCCCGCGCCCTCGTCAAGGCGATTGAAATGGCGGAAGACTTTTAGTAGATAGGAGCGAATAGATAGGAGAAGATATGTATTCGCAAAATTTTGAGGATGTGGAGTTGTGGAAGAAAGCGCATTTGTGGGTTTTGGCGATTTACAAATTCACTGAAAACTTTCCGAAGCAGGAAATATTCGGCTTAATTTCTCAACTGCGAAGATCGGCAGTTTCAGTTCCGGCAAATTTCGCCGAAGGTTTCAGGAAGTTGAGTTTGGCGGATAAAGTTCGATTTTATAATATTTCGCAAGGCTCATTGGAAGAATCTCGTTATTATCTGATTCTTGCGAAAGACTTACAGTTTGGCGATTCGACTAAACTATTGGCGGACGCAAACGAAATAAGTAAAATGCTCGGCAGTTATATCCGTGCAATTCAAAACAAGAACATAAAAAATTAACTACCAACTCCTATCTACTATCTACAGAATTTATGCTTTTAGTTATAGATAATTACGATTCGTTCACATACAACCTCGTTCAATATTTGGGCGAGCTCGGCGCGAAAATGTGTGTTTTTCGCAATGACGAAATTACGCTTTCGGAAATCGAAAAAGATTTACAGCCCGAAAAAATCCTGATCTCGCCCGGACCGGGAACGCCTGACGAGGCGGGCGTTTCGCTCGACATTCTGAAAAATCCCGACACGAAAACGCCGATTCTGGGAGTTTGTCTCGGTCATCAGGCAATCGGTCAGATTTTCGGCGGCAAAGTCGTCCGCGCCCCTGCGCCCGTGCACGGGAAACCCGTCGAAATCTGCCACGACGGGAAAACCATCTTCAAAGACCTGACTTACCGTTTCCGCGCGGCGCGTTATCATTCGCTCGTCGTCGAACGCGAATCTTTGCCTGAATGCCTCGAAATTTCGGCAACTTCGCCCGACGGTTTGATAATGGGCTTGCGTCATAAAGAGTTCAAGATCGAAGGAGTGCAGTTTCATCCCGAATCGATTTTAACGACCGAAGGCAAAAAACTCTTGCAAAACTTCCTCGAACTTTGAGATATTAGATATGTAACCGGTTTTCCTGCGACTGTTTACAAATTCCAAAGCTCCGCCTGAAAAAAAGCCGCACTTTTCCGAGTTTGCCGATTTATTTTTAAATTTTGCCTTTCAATTTATGTTGATGTCTAAAACAGAATGGCTGCTTTCCGCGCCGATGTCCGCCACGAACAGTAAAGCGGACTCGCCGCTTTTTCCGTTTCTGGGTAAATTGATGCGCGGAGAAGACTTTACGGAAGAAGAAGCTGCCGTTTTTTTTCGTGCGATGACGGATTTTAACGCCAATCCAGCCCAGATCGCAGGTTGCCTCGTCGCTTTGACCGCAAAGGGCGAAACGTTTACCGAACTGGCAGGAATGGCGCGGGTGATGCGCGAACAAACGATCAGGATCAAATCGCGTCACAAAAATTTTATCGACACCTGCGGAACGGGTTCGAGCGCGGCGAAAACCTTTAACGTTTCGACCGCCACGGCTTTCGTCGCAGCGGGAGCAGGTCTTGCCGTCGCCAAACATTCGAGCCGCGCCGTGATGAGCCAATCGGGAAGTGCGGACGTTCTCGCCAAACTCGGCGTTAAAATTTCAGGCGAACCCGAATTTGCCCAGACCCTGCTGAACGGAACGGGACTTTGCTTTATGTTCGCGCCGAAATTTCATCCGACCTTACAGCGCGTCGGCGACATTCGCCGTGCGCTCGGCATTCGCAGTTGTCTGAATCTGCTCGGAGTGATGGCAAATCCCGCAAAGGCACCGAAACAATTGATCGGCGTTTGGCACCCGTCGCTTTTCGAGCCGATGGCGCAAGCGATCGCTTTGCTCGGAACCGAAAAAACCTGGATCGTTCACGGGTCGGACGGTTTGGACGAAATGACTTTGACGGGTGAAACTTACGTTGCCGAGATCACGGGAAACAAGATCACCGAATTTCGCATTGCGCCCGAAGATTTCGGTTTGAATTGCGGAAAGATCGATCATCTGCACGTCAAAACGGCAGATGAAAGCGCGCAAATTATTAAAGACGTTCTGAGCAGTAAACGCCGCGACGAAGCGCGAAGCCTGATCGTTCTAAATGCCGCCGCCGCGCTCGTTGTCGGCGGAGTTGCGCCCGAACCGATGCAAGCCGCACGGCTTGCCGAACAATCCATCGACAGCGGACAGGCACAAAATAAGCTCGAAAGACTGATTCAAACGACGAATAAAAATAAAAGTTAATGGTTAATTGTAAATGGTTAATTGTTAAAGGAAGCCGTAACTTTGCGGCTTTATTTTTTGCGACACATCAAGGAAGCGCGATCAAGCCATACAGTTATAAAAATTCATTTTGCGTTCTTTTTGTGCATTAGTCAGACAATGTTCATTGTTTCGGCAAGCATCTGACAGATGCGGAAAATATCTGACAGATGCTCATATAACCTGACAGATGCAGAAAAAACCTGACAGATGCTCTCCTCAGTCTGACAGACGGTCATATAATGTGACAGATACTCATATTACTTTGACAGATACTTATATCACGTGACAGATGGTCATATTACTCTGACAGATGCTCATATAGCGTAACAGATACTCATATTGTGCCGACAGATGCTCATATCAACTGAAAATTACTTATCTTTTCAAAAAAATCAAAAATAAAGTTCGGGCAAACACGATTAACAATTAACGATTTACAATTTACAATTAACCATCTATGCTCGACCGTCTTTACGGGAAAATTCAGAATTTGCGCAACTCGTTTTATGAAAAAGGGATTTTCGCTTCGCATTCTTTGGGCGCGAAAACGGTCAGCGTCGGAAATATCACGGTCGGCGGAACGGGAAAAACTCCGCTCGTCGCGCTTGTCGCCGAGATTTTGGCGGAAAAAGGCGAAAAGGTTTGCATTCTTTCACGCGGTTACGGGCGTAAAAATCCGAAGTCACGTGTCTTGGTTTCCGACGGCGAAAAAGTTCTCGTCGAAGCCGCATTTGCGGGCGACGAACCTTTTGAACTGGCGAATAAATTACGCGGAAAAGCAGTCGTAATTTCCGATGCGAACCGCGTTTCGGCGGCGAAATTTGCAGTTGAAAAATTCGGCGTGTCGGCTTTTGTTCTGGACGATGCCTTTCAGCATCAAAAGGCGAAACGCGATCTTAACATTGTCTGCGTCGATGCCACCAACCCTTTCGGAAACGGCAAAATACTGCCTTTCGGAATTTTGCGCGAACCGCTCGAAAACCTGAAACGCGCCGATGCGGTAGTCATCACCCGCGCCAATTTATCGAACAAAGTCGAAGATTTAAAAATCGAAATAGCAAAATATACGAATTGTCCGGTCTTCATTTCAAACAATAAAATCTCGAACCTGACCGACCTCAAAAACTTCCCTGCAAAAACAAAATCCCAAATCCCAAATCCCAAATCCCAAATCGTTTTCGCTTTCTGCGCTTTAGGCAATCCCGACAATTTTTTCGAGCAGTTAAAAAGCGAAAACTTCAACCTCGTTTCGGCGCAAAAATTTCCCGATCATCATTTTTATACGCGGAAAGACATCGCCGAAATTGAAAATTCCGCCAAGAAAAGCGGTGCGCAAATTTTGCTGACGACGGCAAAGGATGCGGTGAAATTGAAGAATGTAAAGTTTGAATTGCCGTGTTTTGTGGTTGAAAGTGAGATATTTTTTGAAGATGAAAAACGTTTTCGGCAATTGCTCGAAAACGTTTTCGATTAATCTTCTTTGTCGTCTTTCAGTTTCTTCGGTGCTTCTTTTTTATCTCCCCAATAAAAAAATTTAATTAACAGAAAATTGGCAAGCATCGCCAGAATGACCAGTGCGGTAAAGATAAGCACGAGTTTTGTAAATAAGGACATAAGCTAAACTTTTGCGGTCGGCTCCTTCGTTTCCAGAATTCCGTCCAACAAACCCTGATTTCCGCTGTGTTGGAGAATGTGTCGATAGATCACCGTTGCCAGCGAAACGATCGGAATGGCGATGAAAACGCCCTGAATTCCCGCGACCTGTTCGCCCGCGAGAACCGACAGAATAATTGCCAGAGGGTGCAGGTGAATGCCTTCGCGGACGATGCGCGGATACGTCACATAATCGTGAATAATGCGGAAAACCGCTAGAAATGCCGCTGTCCAGGCGGCTTGCGAACCCGACTCGAATCCCGCCACGGTCGTCGCGATAATGCCGATTGCCAGCGGTCCGATGAGCGGGACGAATTCAAAGATGCCGGCTAAAATTCCGAGCAGAAGCGCGTAATTATTTCCCAGAATGTAAAAACCGATGGTGCAGACGGTTCCGATCAAAAAACACGAGATAAGCTGTGCGCGGGCATAAGCGGCAAGCGTGTTATTGACATCGAGCATCACCGAATCGACCCGCCCGCGCCAGCGTCCCGACGGGAAAAATCTCAAAACGCCGATGCGAAACAGATCGGCATCCTTCAAAAAGAAAAAGGAAAGGATCGGCACCAAAACAAACCAAGGCGTGTATAAAACCAGATTTATCGCAATTGCTCCCGCAACGTTGGTCAGATAAGTTCCGGCTTCGCTCAAAAAAGAATTGATCTTGTCATTGATCTGTTTCTGCGCCGCGTCCGAGATGCGCATTCTGTCCAGACGGCGGTTGAAATCGTTCAGGTTGTTTTGCAAATTTGTCGTGTAGGTCGGAACATTCGTCCCGAAAGTCCGCGATTGTTCGGCAATGCGCGGTGCGAGATAACCGATGCCGACACCCAAAACCGTAAAAACGAGCAAGTAGGAAATAGCGATTGCCAACGCGCGCGGCATAAACTTTCCGAGATTGCGCGCCTTGAAAGGTTCGCGAATCAGCTTTACCAGAGGATTTATCAGATAAGCCAGAAAAATTGCGAGCACGAGCATAAAAAACAAGCTCGTCAGCGAAGAGATGATGCCTTTGAAAAAATCGAAAACCGCGAGAATGATGAGCGTGATAATGACGACGCGCACGATCGAACGCACCGAAGGCGACGAAGAATCGAGCACGACGCGGCGGATCGTTTGCGCTCTTTCGCGTTTTTTTTCAGGCTGATTTGCGGTTGTTTTCTCTTTTTCGGACATTGGTTTTTATTTGAATTTTACGTTCGCATTGGCATTCGTGTTCGCATTATTGCCGGTTTCGCCGTCGGGTTTGGAAAAGTTTTCGATGACGAAGCGCGACGACAAAGCCTTCAAATGTTCGGGTAAAAATTTATATTTTGATCCTGCGACAACGGCTTTTCCTTCGTCGCTCAACAAAAACCGATTCGTTTCACGCGGCGAATTTTCCTTGATAAAAGTTTTATCTTCCGCCGTCAACACGCCACTGTCTTTGCGTTTCATCACATAGATAAAATCGAAATCAGCAGTCCGCATCGTTTCGACATCGGTTTCGACCGAACTTTTTGCAGGGGTCGAATTTGCCGAACTCAAAGGCGGCGCATCCGACCGCGAATTCATGATCGAAGCGTTCGGCTGGCAAGAAGTAAAGAGTAAGCAGTAAGCCGTGAGCAGTGAGTAGTAAGCCGCAACGTGAAGTTTTTGAAATATATAATTCGGCAACATTTTTGTGAATTTTATTTTCTTGTATTTATTTTTCATAAAATCAAACCTTAAAACCATTTTATCTTCTCTTTCCACTCACCGTTCACCCTGTTCTCTTTCTGCTCACGGCTTACCGCTTACGGCTCACTCTCTTCCTCAACATTCGCGTTTGCTTTTTTCGTATTTTCGGCTCTTTCTTCTTCTTCGAGTTGTTTCAACTCTTCGGGAGTCGGCGGCGCGTCGTCTTCGATCGCTTCCTTCGGGGCTTCGCCTTTTTGCGGACGGATTTTTAAGATTCGCGCCTCGTCGTCCTCGTAAACTATCTCGACCCAACCGCTTTCCAATGCTTTGGCAATCATTTCCTCGTTTTCCTTCGCGTCTGCAAAGATATAATTTGCGCCGAATTTTTCACGAATGACCGGCGCGGAATCATCAACTTTTCCTGCCGTGATGTCAACCAGTTGTTTATAAAGATCGGGATTTTCCGAGAAAAGATAGTTCGGGTCGAGTCCGAAAACGTAAGAATGTTTCGTATTGAAAAAGAAAAGTTTCGGAAAATCGTCCCAGTTACAGTTAAAAATCCGTTCGCCCGCCGGAATGTTGTCGATTCCTTTTTCATCCTTGCCGGTCGCCCAATTCATCGCACGCTGGTAGCGGTCGTCGGCTTCGTTTCCTTTGATCGTTTCCATCAGACCGCTTTCGTCCACGCCGAAATGATGAAATCCGGCGAGGTTGTAAACAAAGAAAATAAAGAGCGCAATGCCGAGCGTCCAAACTCCGGCTTGCCTGACGATGTTCCACGTTTGCTGTTTTTCGGTCGGCTGATCGACATCCAGAAACGGTTCGATGTCGCGTTTGAATTCGTCGGGCAATTCGATGACTTCGCGCGTTTTGAACGCCTGCCAACTGAACGCGACGAAAAGAATCGCAAACGGCGGAAAATATTCGGCAAAGCGTTTCGAGCGAAACTGCGCCGCGAGCAAAACCGTCACGAACATCAGAAAAAACGTGGCGCGTTCGGGCAGTTTGCCGTTTTTCGGCATAAACAGAATGTAGCCGACGAGCATTGCAAGAAGGGCGACGGGAAAATTCAAGATCAATTCCATTCCCGTATACGGATACCATTCGCCGCCGACCGCGACCGCGAAATCCGAACCGACCTTGAATTTCGTGTAGAAATGTTCCCAGAAAAGCAACAGGTTTTGCGGAAAATACGGATTGATGAGATTTCCCAAAATCATTCCGCCGCCCGTGTAGGCAAGCGGTCGCCATTCAAAACGGCGTTCGTTCCACGCGATAATGATCGTCCAGAAAACCGCCGCGAAAAGCAGAAGCGGAAAAAGGCTGTAAGTCCAGACGAACGCGAACATCAACGGCGCAAGCCAAACGTATCTGCGCTCGAAAAGCAGGTAAATTCCTACGATCGTGATGATGATCGTGAGCGGCGGAGCCTTCGCCATATTCATCCTGTAATAAAACGAATTCGCGCATACCAGAATCGCGATCAGCCACAAAAGCTGATATTCGACCTTGTAACGGTAAAGAATCCAGTAAACCGAAAAAATTGCCAGACTCGCATACGTCACCGCCGCGACCTTTGCCGCCATGACGGGTTCAAAAAACCACAAAAACGGAATCTGCAAAAGATGAAAAAGAAAATGATGATCGGCGTAATCCTGCGGATTGAGCACGGTCAGAGGCAGCCATTCAAACGTCGGCAGCCATTTGCCCTGACTGAAATTCTGCCATAAAAGCTGACTCCAGCGAATGTGATAATAGCCGTCCCAGTCGCCGCAACAGATCGCTTTCGTCTGAAACTGCAAAAGCGTCATCACGAGTATGATGGCAAAAAGTCCGAAGATCAGATAAACGAGCCGCACGGCATCGTCGGTTTCAAAATACTGCCGCCAGGTTTTCTTCGGTTCCTTCGGCTTTTCGGTAATGTTTTCGGTTTCTTTCGCGGGAACGGTTTCCCCGCCCGGTTCGATAAATTCTTCCATTATTTAAGTCTTAAAATTGCGCTAAAAAAAAGATAAATTCTTTCAAAAAGTATCACGAAATCACATCGGTTTCTAGTTTCAGGTTTCTAGTTTCAAGTTATAAAAACCAACTCTCTGCTCTGACGCGACAGAAACAGCAAACTTGATATTTTACTCTGCAAACTTGAAACTAGAAACTTGAAACCTGAAACTTATTATTTTTATGTATCCGAAAGGTAATTTATTCATTCCGGCTGAGGTCGGGCAACTGGAAGCGATCTTGAAAGAACCGCACGGCGAAGCGAAAGGCGTTGCGCTCGTTTGTCATCCGCACCCGATGGGCGGCGGCACGATGCACAACAAGGTCGTTTTTCGCGCGGCGGCGGGTTTGGTCGATGCCGGTTTAATAACTTTGCGCTTTAATTTTCGCGGGGTCGGCGCGTCGGACGGCGAACACGACGGCGAGGCGGAAAAACAGGACGTGCGCGATTGTTTGGACTATCTGAGCAAAAACTACCCGCATTTCGACATCACGCTCGCGGGTTTTTCGTTCGGTTCAAGAATGGGAACGGAAGTCGGGATGACGGACGAAAGAGTGAAACGCCTGATCTCGATCGGAACGCCCGTCGATAAATACGACGATTACGATTATTTGGAAGATTTACGCAAACCGATTCTTTTCGTTCACGGCGACCGCGACGAATTCGGCGCGCTCGAGAATGTCAGGAAATTAGTCGAAAAAGTCGCAAAAAACACCGATGCCGAACTGGTTTCATTTGAAAATTGCGGTCATTTTTTCGACGAACACCTAAACGAACTCCGCGAAGCCGTCAAAAACTGGACGGAAAAGCATCTTTCAAACCCGAGAGATTGAAAAAAACAGGCTTTTCTCTTTTGCAGGAAGGGAAATTTTCAACAATGCGCGGCTTTTACATAATTTTGTAACGGGTTTTCTTTGAAATGTAAGCTTGCCGATCTGCAAGTAGGCGTTGGCATCGCACAAGTTGCCGTTGTCGTCGTGCAAGTTGAGGCTTGCGTCGTGCATTTTGCGTGAGGCGGCGTGGAAAGGGATTTTCGCTTTTTGCGCTACAATAGGATTATGGAAAACGAACAAACAGAACACTTGCGAAACGCGGCGATTCGGCTGACGATGATGCCGCGCGATACGAATGCACACGGCACGGTTTTCGGCGGCGTGATCTTGAGCTATATCGACGTTGCCGGCGGTGTCGGCGCGGTGCGTGCAACCAACCACGACCGTTTCGTGACGGTTGCGATGAAGGAAGTCATCTTTCACGAACCCGTTTTTATCGGCGATCTCGTCAGCTTTTACGCCGAAACCGTCCGCATCGGCAGAACGTCGATCACGATCAAGGTCATCGTCGAAGCCGAACGCTTCGACAGCCACGGCGCAAGCGTCCGCGTCACCGAAGCCGAAGTAACTTATGTTGCGATCAATCAGCATCGTGAGAAAATTGTGATTGGAAAATAGTTATAGAAAGTTGCAGGAAGTTACAGATAGTTGCAGGAAGTTTTGGGAAATGGCTAAGTTTAATAAATTCGAGGAAATTCAGGCTTGGCAAAAAGCTAAAGATTTAACTTTGCTCATCTACAAAATAACTTCAGAAGAAAAATTTGCCAAAGATTTCGGCTTGCGTGACCAGATTCGTCGAGCGTCGGTTTCAATTATGGCAAACATCGCCGAAGGACACGGGCGCAGAACGAATACGGAGTTTGCGAATTTTTTGAACATCGCACGCGGTTCAGCCGCCGAAGTCCAATCACATCTGCACATCGCGTTTGGTTTAAGTTATATAAATCAAAAAGAATTCGATGAACTTTATCAAATTCTGACCGAAATTTCGAGAATGACGTTATCGCTTGCTCAATATCTCAGAACAACAAACAACTAATTTTTAAAGATCCTCTCAAACTTTCTAATAAACTATCTGAAAACTTCCTGCAACTTCCTGTAAACTATCTGAAAACTTTTATGCCAACTTGGAAATTAGAAATCGAATACGAAGGAACACGTTATCGCGGCTGGCAGATTCAGCATAATGCGAAGACGATTCAGGGCGAAATGCAGGACGCGGCGCGTCAGCTTTTTGCGTCGAAATTTGAATTTTTCGGCGCGGGACGAACCGACGCGGGCGTGCACGCCATCGAACAGGTCGCGCATCTGAAAGTTCCCGAATTAAGGGTAAATGTCACGCCGAAACAGATTCAGCACGGCTTTAACGATATTTTGCCGCACGACATCAACATTCTGAAAGTGACGAACGCGGCGGACAATTTTCACGCCCGCAAAGATGCCGTGGCGCGTCAGTATCTTTACCAAATATCGACGCGCCGCACCGCTTTTGCGAAAAATCACGTCTGGTGGATCAAAGACGCGCTCGATGTAAAGGCAATGCAGACCGCCGCCGAAATGCTCGTCGGCAAACACGATTTCATTTCCTTTTGCGAGCTCGACGAAACGAAAAAACAATCGACCATCGTAACGGTCGAAAGCGCGGAAATCTTGATGCAGGATCACCTGATCTTTTTCCGCATCAAAGCGAGCCATTTCTTATGGAAAATGGTCAGAAGAATCGTCGGAATGCTGGCGGAAGTCGGACGCGGAAATTTAACTTACGACGGGTTTGCCCGACTGCTGAAATTTCCTTCAAACGCGCCTGCCAAATATACCGCGCCGCCGTCAGGATTGTTTCTCGAAAAGGTTTTCTACAAAAAAGAAACCGAAAAAAAGTAATTTTGTGACGACACAAATCTATTTTGTGGTAACACAATTTAATTTTGTATTACCACAAATTTATTTTGTGTTACCACAAATTTATTTTGTCTTAACACAAAATCATTTTGTGTCGTCATAAAATTAAATTGTGTTACCACAAAATCATTTTTTGCTTTAGAGAAAAATCATAATTTTCGCTGTCTTCTTCATTTTTGCTCACTTTGCAGTTATTCAATGCCGCTTTAACAAATTATGAAAACACTCGAAATATGATTCGGAAGTTTTTTCTGCCGTGAAACAATACTTTAATTTTCCGCAACTTGCCATTTGCGTCCGATTTGTGCCAAAGTCGAATTATAGAAGTTTTACAAATTTTGATTGCAGGAGAATTTTGAAAGAAATGCCGAAAATTACTGCCGAAACTGCCAACGGTATGGTCGCTTTTGAAGCGGAAGAAGGACGCAAGCTCGTTTTATGTCTGGAAGATAACGGGGTCGATATTCTTCACCGCTGCGGCGGAAATGCGCGCTGCACGACGTGCCGCGTCGAAGTTTTATCGGGCGATCCGGGCGAGATCGGCGATGCCGAAAAAGCCATTTTAGCCTCGAAAACCGATCTGGGAGATCACACGCGTTTGTCGTGTCAGGTGCGTCTGATCGACGATCTGCACGTTAAAGTCATTCGCCAGGCAAGCGTCGAAGGAATCGATGCGGGCGGACGACCTGTCGAATAAAAAATTAATTTATAAAGGACAAGGAGAAAGAAATGTTTAAAGATTTGATTGAAAATATGAATTTTGAAGTTGCCGAAGCGCATTGCGACGGTCCGTGCGGAGTTTACGATCCGTCACAGGCACGCGTCGAAGCCGAATCGGTTTTACAATTGACGAAAAAGATTCTCGATTTGAAATATCCGGCGGACGGCGACGAAAAAGCTAAAATCGCTTATCACAACACTTTGACGCGTTTTATTGCGATCAAAGAAGAACGCGCCGAACTCGCAAAACATCACATTCTCGTGTTGTGGACGGACTATTTCAAACCGGCGCATTTGGAAAAATATCCGAATCTGCACGAAATTTTCTGGAAAGCCGCGAAAGCTTGTTCGTCGTGCAAACAGGAAGTAAGCCTCGAACACGCCAACGAATTAATGGACGCGATCAAGGAAATTCACGGAATCTTCTGGGAAACAAAAGGCAAAGACGTTCCCTGGTTTACGGCAAGCTAGACCGATTTCGGATTTGGGATTGCGGATTGCGGATTTTATTAAAAATCTGCGATCCGCTTTTTATTTTTGATGAAAAATGAATTGCCGGAAATTGAATTGAATGAAGAAAACGCGAAAAGTTTTTCAAAGCATAAAATTTTCCGCGTCGAAGGCGATTCGATGCTTCCGATTTTGAAAAACGGCGATCTCGTTTTGATAAATCTCAATTTCGACCCGAAAATAGGCGACATCGTGCTTGCCGATCATCCTTTCAAAAAAAGCGTCAAAATTCTCAAACGAGTTAAAGAAATCACCGCCGAAAACAGATATTTTCTGATTGGCGACAATCCAAACGAAAGCACCGACAGCCGCAGTTTCGGCACGATTTTAAGAAAAGATATTCTCGGGAAAATCGAAGCGAAAGTAAAAAAATTTTGATTTCCCTATTAAAAGTTTTGGATTTTGAAAAGGCTTAATAAAACCAATCCAAAATCCAAAATCTAAAATCCAAAATCCGTTTAGTTTGGCTGTTTGACGATTCTCAAATACGGCTTGACCTCGTTCCAGCCGTCGGGAAATTTTTCCTTCGCCTGTTCGTTTGAAACTGCCGGAACGATGATTACATCGTCGCCGTTTTTCCAGTTTACGGGCGTGGCAACGCTGTGTTTCGCGGTCAGTTGAAGCGAATCGATAACGCGCAGGATTTCTTCAAAATTTCTGCCCGTGCTTGCCGGATAAGTCAGGTTAAGTTTGATCTTTTTGTCGGGACCGATCACGAAAACCGAACGCACCGTAAAAGTATCGCTCGCATTCGGATGAATCATATCGTAAAGATCGGCAACCGCTTTATCTTTGTCCGCGATAACGGGAAAATTGAGCGCAGTTCCCTGCGTTTCCTCGATGTCCTTCGCCCACAAGTGATGCGAATCGGTCGCGTCAACGCTCAAACCGATGACTTTCACGTTGCGCTTGTCGAATTCGGGTTTCAGCCGCGCCGCTTCGCCGAGCTCGGTCGTGCAAACGGGCGTAAAATCCTTCGGGTGCGAAAACAAAACGCCCCAACTGTCGCCTAAATAATCGTAAAAATTAATTTCGCCTTCCGTCGTATCCGCCGTAAAATCCGGCGCATCATCTCCAATTCTCAATGACATAATTTTTCTCCTTAATTATTTTCATCCACAGATGAACACAGATAAATTCAGATATTTTTTTAGATAAAACCAAAGAGATTTATCTGTTTTCTTGAATCTTCTTACATCTGTGTGAATCCGTGTTCATCTGTAGATAATCTTCCTTCTTAATATTTCGCCACGGTCGGATCGACCTCGTCCGACCAAGCCGTGATTCCGCCTTTCAGATTTATAAGTCGTCCCGTAAAACCGTTTTCCTGCAATGCGTTGATCGCTTTCGCACTTCGCACGCCGCCTTTGCAATGCACGACGCTCAAACGCGACGGGTCGATCTCTTTCGACCGATTGACGACTTCGCCGAGCGGAATAAGTTTCGTATTCGGAATCCGCGCAATTTCAAATTCGTGCGGTTCGCGCACATCGATGATCTGCAATTCGGGATTACTCTTTATTAATTCATTTAACTCTTTTGCGCTGATTTCTTCAAGAGTTTTTTCTTCCACGGGCAAATTTAAACCGCAAAACTCTTCATAATCGATCAATTCCTTGATCGTCGGATTCGTGCCGCAAATCGGGCAATCGGCGTTTTTCTTGAGCTTCAATTCACGAAAACGCATTTTCCAAGCGTCGAAAAGCAGTAAACGATTCAACAAAATTCCTTCCGCGCCCAAGATAACTTTGATGACTTCGTTCGCCTGGATCGTGCCGACAATTCCCGGCAAAACGCCGAGAACGCCGCCTTCCGCACAACTCGGAACCAATCCCGGCGGCGGCGGTTCGGGATAAAGACAGCGGTAACACGCGCCTTTTTCCGCCCAGAAAACGCTCGCCTGACCTTCAAAACGAAAGATCGAACCGTAAACGTTCGGTTTTCCCGTCAAAACCGAAGCGTCATTGACGAGATAACGCGTCGGGAAATTGTCCGTTCCGTCAACGATCACGTCGAAATCCTTAAATAATTCGAGTGCATTTTCGCTCGTCAGACGCGTTTCAAAAGCCTCGATGTCCGTGTTCGGATTGATGTCCTGCAAACGATCTTTCGCCGAAGCGATCTTCGGGCGACCGACATCTTTCGTGCCGTGAATGATCTGTCTTTGCAGATTCGATTCGTCAACGACATCGAAATCGACCACGCCCAAAGTCCCGATTCCCGCCGCCGCCAGATATAGACCCAACGGCGAACCCAAGCCGCCCGTGCCGATCATCAAAACACGCGCGGCTTTAAGCTTTTTTTGTCCTTCCAAACCGACTTCGGGCAGGATCAGATGCCGTGAATAGCGCGCAATTTCTTCATTTGAAAGCGCGGGCAATTCTTTTTCGGCTTTTGCTTCCGCCGCAATATTTCCGCCCGCGATCGAAGGGACGATCAAAATCTCGTCACCGTTTTTGACTCCCGTTTCGAGATTGTCGAGATCGCGGATGTCCTCGTCGCCGACGTAAACATTGATGAAATTTCGCAGACTTCCGCCGTCGCTGTAAAGATGTTTTTTCAGATCGGCAAATTGAGCCGTCAACTTCTCCAATGCCTCGCCCGTCGTTGCGGCTTCCACTTCGATTTCCGATTGTCCGCCCGCAAACTGACGCAAAGGCGTTGGGATTACAATTGTTACTGCCATATTTTTATTTCTCCATTGAAATTTTATCGTTCACGGATGCACACGTTTTTTTGTTATCTTTCAGTTTTTTTGCCGTGTGCACCCGTGAACAATTCTTTAATTTTCGATAAAAAATTCTTCTTCATTAAACTTTGAGCGGTCGTCTTCCATCTGCCACGAACGAACGTCAACCGCTTTTCCGCCGATCACCGAAACGATAATGTAAGACCAAACCGGAAGCGCGTGGTCGAGGTCATACTGCGACGGAACGGCGCGGTCTTCGGGATGCGAATGGTAATAACCGATAACATCCAATTTCAAAGAACGCGCATAACGTTCGGCTTTCATCACGTCTTTCGGCAAGATCAAAACACGATTTTTCTGATCTTCCCGGCTCGAATTTTCAAGCGGAAAAGTTTCCGTCACGATCTTTTTCCCGTCCGCCTCAAAACGCCCGATCAACATTCCGCCGCATTCAAACGGATAAGTTTTTTCGCCGTGCGCTTCGATCGCTTTTTTATGTTCTTCAGTTATGTAAATCATAGTTTTAATTGATAGTTGACAATGGATAATTGATAATTTATTTCGTTTTTTCACTATCCATTATCAACTATCAATTATCCATTTTTAAGAGCCTGTTCAATATCGGCGATCAAATCTTTCACATCTTCGATGCCGACCGAGATTCGCACCAGACTGTCCGCAATTCCCAAACTCGCGCGTTTTTTCGGCGAAAGTTCGCGGTGCGACGACGAAGCCGAATGCGAAACGAGCGTGTAAACGTCGCCGAGGCTCGTCGCACGAACACAGAGTTTGAGCGAATCCATAAATTTCCAAGCCGCATCCGTCGTGTCGGTTTTTAACTTTATCGAAACCAGCGCGCCGCCGAAATCGTCTTTCAAAACCTTATCCGCCGATTTTTTATCATCCAGATTCGGATAATAAACCTTTTCGATAAATTCGTTTTTCGACAAATGTTCCGCCAGAACCGCCGCGTTTCGGCATTGTTTTTCCTGCCGGAGTCCGAGCGTTTTGATGCCGCGCAAAATTTGATGCGCTTCCCAAACACTTAAGACTCCGCCGACGAGTTTTTTTATTCCATCGAGCGTCGGTTTGTCGAATTCGTCGTTTGAGATCACGATTCCGCCCGTCGCGTCGGCGTGTCCGCTCAGATATTTCGTCGCCGAATGAACTGAAAAATCCGCGCCGAACCGAACGGGCTGACACAAAAACGGCGATGCAAAAGTATTGTCAACGACCAATTTCGCGCCGTTTGAATGTGCGATCCCGGCAACCGCCTCAATATCGCAGATTTTCAAAAGCGGATTCGAGATGGTTTCCGCCAGCAAAACGCGCGGTTTCAGTTCTTCAACCTGCGCTTGCAAATTTTTCAGGTCGTTAAAATCCGCCGTCTTCGTTTTCACACCGTAACTTCCGAAAATCTTTTTCAGCAGATCGAACGACGCGCCGTAAAGGTCTTGCGAAGCCAGAACGACCGAATCCGGCGCAAGCTCGCAAGCAAAAAGTGCCGCGTGAATCGCCGCCATTCCCGACGCAAACGCGACCGCAAATTTCCCGCTCTCGATCTCCGCAACCGCTTCTTCCAACGCATTGACGGTCGGGTTGCCGTAGCGCGAATAAACATAATCGCCGCCTTCGCCCGAAAAAACCTTGTCCATTTCCGCCATCGAATCGTAAGTGTAAGTCGTCGAAGGATAAATCGGCGTTGAAACCGATTTTCCGGTCGGCGTTTGCCGTCTTTCGCCCGCGTGGACAAGTTTCGTGTCTATCGAATATTCGCTCATCTTTTTGTCAGAACCACCTGCGGTAACGGGTGGGTAAATTCCATCCCCCAAATCCAAAATCCCAAACTGAAAAAGGCTCCCGCGCTAATTAAAAGCACGAGAGCCGATCATAAAATCCTCTTTGCAGTTGTTTAGCAGTTTTTTTGAAGTGGAGCAAGTTAACCTTAAATCGCCACTTTACGCGCTTTCAATCAATCGGAAAGCAGTTAAAGAACTAATTTGCAATTTACAGGATTAACTTTGAGCGTGTCAAGCCGGGTATGTAAAGTCGAACCGATAACAATTTGCATACAGTCTACACGCGATGAAATTTCAAAGAACAACTAATCGTTTTTTACGCTTCGTTCCAAAAATCTTCGTGCAGATATTTCGCGCCGCCGTCGCACAGAACCGTGACGATAACCGCGTCTTCCTTTAACTCTTCGGCAATGCGAAGTGCGGCAAAGACGTTTGCGCCTGCCGAAACACCGACGAATAAGCCTTCTTCGCGGGCTAAACGGCGCGTCATCACCTGCGCATCTTCGGTTTCGACTTCCAGATTCCTGTCCGCCAAATTTGCGTCGTAAATTCCCGGGACGATTGCCGTTTCGAGATGTTTTAAGCCTTCCAAACCGTGAAGCGGCAAACTCGGCTGAACTGAAATCGCTTGCAGATCGGGATTAAATTCCTTTAATCTGCGCGTCGTGCCGACAAAAGTTCCCGTCGTGCCGAGACCTGCGACAAAATGCGTGATCTGTCCGTGTGTTTGCCACCAGATTTCGGGCGCGGTCGTCGCAAAATGCGCTTTCCAGTTCGCTTCGTTGTTGTATTGGTCGGGATAAAAATACTTTTCGGGATGTTTGCGGGCAAGTTCTTTGGCGACGAGCTGTGCGCCGTCCGTTCCGTTCAGCGGGTCGGTTTCGATGATCTCCGCGCCGTAGAGTTTAAGAATTTTCTTGCGCGCCGCGCTCGCGTTTTTCGGCAAAGCGAGCGTCACACGATAGCCGCGCGCCGCGCCGAGCATTGCATAAGCGATTCCCGTGTTTCCGCTCGTGGCATCGAGAATCGTTTTTTCCTTTGTCAGTTCGCCCGCACTTTCACCCGCCAGGATCATCGCCAGAGCCGCACGGTCTTTGACCGAACCGCCCGGATTCATAAACTCGGCTTTCGCATAAATTTCGACATTTGCGTGCAAATCACTCGTCACCGAGCGCAGACGAATGAGCGGCGTATTACCGACCGTGGCTTCGAGAAAATTCTTTGAAATCTCTTCCGCTCTGAAATCTTTTCTCACTTCCGCTTCTTTTATTGCAGTTTGCATAATCTTTTCACCCATTCGGAGCCTGAACTTGTTCTCAAAACAAAAAGGTCGTGAAAGTTTTGTTTTTTCTTTCACGACCGGCTGATTTTTTATAAAATTCGCGCTTTTCTTTTACATTTTTTCCACGCCGAATCTCAGCCGATGCTTTCCGCAACAGCAACAACAGATTTGATTTTGAAGACGTGTTTTACTCATTTCTTGAATCTTTACTAAAAAGTCTATATTCTGAATTTAGTGAATCGAAAACGGTTTGTCAAACGTGATTTCAATTAAATGAAGGAATTGCCGAAAGCGGGTTTTTACGAGATGGCGTTGGTTCTGACGGGCACGCGCCATAAATACGTTTGCGAAGGAACTTCGATGAATCCGACGCTTTACGATGGCGAAGTCGTTCTGGTCGACCGCCGCGCCGAACCTGAAGTCGGCGATATTGTCGTCGCGAAACATCCGGTCGAGCAAAACAGCGAGATCGTCAAACGGATTGCGCACATTAATGAACACGGACATTACGTGCTCATCGGCGACAACGCGGAAGACAGCAACGACAGCCGCGAATTCGGCGCGGTGACACGTGAATATATCAAGGGCAAGGTCGTTGCGCGTTTGTAAAAATGTTAGAATATCTTTTTAATTTATAGTTTTATGATCGAAGAAAAAGTTTTAATTCAAAAGTTTGTCAGCAAAAAGAAAAAGGAACGTCTGCCGAAACCCGACTGGCTTCGCATCAAACTGGGCGACCCGACGAATCAGAACAAGGTTTTGAGCCTGATCGAAGGTTTGAATCTGCACACGGTTTGCCAGGAAGCGCGGTGTCCGAACATCTTTGAATGCTGGACGGATAAAACGGCGACGTTTATGCTCGGCGGCGATACCTGCACGCGGCATTGCGGATTTTGTGCGGTCAACAAAGGCAAACCGATGGATTTAGACCCCGAAGAACCCGCGAACGTCGCGGCGGCGGTCGCGCATCTCGGATTGGAACACGCCGTCATCACTTCGGTAAACCGCGACGATCTGGCGGACGGCGGCGCGGCGCACTGGGCGGAAACGATTCGCAAAGTCCACGAAGTAAACCCGAACTGCCGCGTCGAGGTCTTAATTCCCGATTTTCAGGGCAACGAAGAAGCCTTGAACATCGTGCTCGAAGCGCGTCCCGAAGTTTTGAATCACAACACGGAAACCATCGCCAGACTTTACCGCCGTGTTCGTCCCGACGCGAAATATACGCAGACGCTCGAATTATTGGAGTGCGCCGCGCATTTCCGCGACACGAAATTTCCGCGGATGAAGACGAAAAGCGGAATTATGGCGGGACTCGGCGAAACGTTCGAGGAAGTCGTCGAGCTGATGAAGGATTTGCGCTCGGTTTCTTGCGACATTATGACCATCGGGCAGTATTTACAGCCCTATGAACGCCGTCTGCCCGTCGAACGCTACGTCACGCCCGAAGAGTTCGCGGAATGGAAACGCATCGGCTTGGATTTGGGCTTCAAACACGTCGAATCTTCTCCCTTGACGCGTTCGTCTTATCACGCCCGACAGCAAAGCGAAGCGGGCGACGCAAAGCTCGTGCAGATCGGCGGATTAAGTTAATGAAAATAAGGGCAAGCGTTGCGAATAGTTTCGGGAAACACGAAGTTTCGGTGGAAACGAACGGCACCCGGCAGAGTGTTTCGATCGCGCCGAAAGCGTCGGGTTTCGGTTCGTCGGTCAACGGCGGCGAACTGCTTTTTCTCGCGCTTGCCACCTGTTACGCTAACGATATTTACCGCGAGGCGGCGAAACGCGGCATCGCGGTCGAGCGCGTCGAGGTCACGGTCGAAGGCGATTTCGGCGCGGAAGGCGAACCCGCCCAAAACATCGCGTATCACGTCAAAATTTCCGCCAAAGCAAGCGAATCCGAGATCGAATCGCTCATCCGCGACACCGACCGGGTTGCCGAAATCCAAAACACTCTGCGAACCGCCGCGCCCGTCGTTCTAACCCGCCTCGAAGCGGTCGAAGTTTAGCTGAACAAAACGCACCGCCGGATTTTCAGAAACGACGCGGCTCCCGGTATTTTTCGATTTTTCGCAAGTCGGCGAACCGGACAAAGCCGAAATTTTTTTCTTTCATAAAAAAAAATCTTCCATTTTAAATAAAAAAGGAGTAAATTAGCGGTATCAATTTTTGAACGGCTTTGAAAACGTGCAAAAAAGGCTTTGTAACAGGCAAAGTTGATTTCGCAACGTGCGGAGCGGCTTCAAAATTGAGAAAGCCGCTTTCAAAACGTGCAAAGCGGCGATAAAACGGCGCAATTCCCGTTTTAAAATGCGCAAAGCGGCATCAAAACGGAAGAAGCGTCACCAAAATCGGTAAAGCCGCCGTCAAAATCTGCAAACTTGACGACACGATGCGCGAACCGTCATCCGAAAGCGAAAAGCGGGATTAAAAATCCGCAAAGCGGCGACAAAATGCAAAAAGCGGCATCAAAATCCGCAAAGCGGCGGCAAAATTTTGCAATTTGACTGCAAGCAGTTTCAAAAACGATGCAGACCTTGTTCGTTTCGTCCCGGGGCGGCAAAACTACCTTGAAACCTTCTCGGAAACGGACTCCGAACTCTTGCCTTAGTTCCGAAACCGCTTACTGCCAAACGGAGAAAAAAAGCTATGACAGACGACGAACGCAGAGAACAGGATATGTTCAAAAGGGCTTTGGCGGCTTTGACGGCGGAATTTTCCGACCTGCCGGAACAGCCGGAGATCAGATCGGCAATTCAAATTTTTCGTGCCGCCGTTGCACGGATAGATGCGGAAAGCGCGTCGCAAAACACGCATCAGGACACGGCGCAGGAAGGCACGGTCGAAAGAAAGGTCGCGCGGCGGGCGATCAGGGAATTTATGGAAAGATACGCCAAAACCGCATACACGATCGCGCGCCGCAGACCCGGTTTCGATGAAAATTTCCCGATGCCCTATGGAAAAAACGACGAACAGCTTTTAGCGGCGGCACGCAGTGTTGACGAAAAGGCATTGCTCGAACGGGAGGCGTTTTTGGGACTCGGCATCAAGCCCGCTTATCTCGAAGCATCCGCCGCCAAGATCGAAGCCTTTGCCGCCGCACTCGATAAAAGCAATGCGGCAACCGTTTCGCGCGGCGCGGCGGTGAGCGGGCGCAAGAATGCTTTCGACGAAGCCGAGGACAATTTTCTGGTGATCGACACGTATATTAAAAATGCTTACGCCGATGATCCCGCAAAACTCGATGCGTGGCGCATTGCAACCCGCATCGAACGCGCCCCGCGCCCGAAAAAAGGCGGCAACACGACACCGCCCGCTTAAAAACATAAAACTTATGGCTATATCAAAAAAGATGAAAAAAATTCTGGCGGGTTTTTACGAGCTTTGTCATAAGTATGAGGAAGCGTATGAAAACGGCAACCGCAGAACGGCAATGTTCTACGCCGAGCAATTTATAAATTATTGCTTCAAATTTCAAAAGGAACTGAAAATTTCGGACGAATATATGAAAGACTGGAAAGAGCATTTTGAAAGACATAAAGCCGAAGTGCGCAAGGAACAATTGCTCGAAGAAAACCTGATCGCGATCAGGGCACACAAGAAAAGACTTTTTCAGGAAGATCACGAACTCGTTTTAAAGTATGACGCGAAGGGCTTGATTACCTGGCACTGAGCCTGAAGCCTCATCCTGAAAGGCGTGAAAAGAATAATTGATAACTCTCTTCCACTGAAGAATGATTTTTTATTGAGAGGTAATAAAAGATGGGTAACGAACACTCTGCCGATTTTTCGGGAAGCTCCGGCGGGCAAGGCGATTTTCTGCTCACGCGAAGTTTTGCAAACTACGTTCCGCTTGCCGAAAATCTCGGTCAATTTCCGCTTCTGCCGAATGCGATGGTCAATTATAAATTTAAGGATTCCAAATACGACCTCGACATCAAAGGCAGAAAAGTGACCTGCAAACTGCCGAAGGTCGATGAGATAATGACTGCCTACTGCAACGAATGTATGCAAGCCTACTCGACCATCAAATTCGTCGAACTGGTCAACGAACAAAACCTGCCGACGAGTTTGCTCGACTTTACGAACGCCAGGCTGGAATATGCCATCAGTCTTTACGAAAAAGTTTACGGACTGCCGAGCCTGACCGAAAAGGCGCGCCGCACGCTGGCATATTATTTCGGCGGCACGTTTGAACTTTTCGGGCAAGCGATCGCTTCCGATCTGAAATTAAAACAACTCAGGGAAGCATTGCTGACGGTCGAAACCAAATACACCGAAAAACTCCTCAACGAAGTTTTGCCGAACACGGTCATCACCAACAATAAACCGCTCGACAGCGGTTCGATCACGTGGTTCAATACGCAAAAGGCGGGCAGGGTTCTGGATAAAACGATCGCCGAGTGGTTTATCAAACGCGCCAACTCGGAAATGGAGATCGATATTAAAGTCCATTTTGCCGGAATGCAGATCAGGGCAATGATGTTCAACGCCGACCCGCTTATGAGCGATGCGCGTTTCCGGATGTCGCTCGAAGATGCGCGCTGGAACGAATACGACGAGCTCATCAAAAAAGAAGTTACCTATTATAATAATAAGTTTGCCGCGACCGCCGGGTTCGTCCCGCTCGATTGGCGTTACGTTAAAGCGATGGTCTGGACGGAAATCCAGTCGGGACCGGCAAAGGAAGCCGTGCAATGGAAGGATTTCCCGTTGCAGATCGGCAGATACGAAGCCGATCCCGGCTATAAGGTCATCAGCGAAGGCTTGGACAATTCCGATTTCATCACGCCGCCCGAACTGCGGCAGGAGCTTCAGACCAAGACGAACGTGAAGGGAAAAAACAATATCAGGGCGGGCATTGCCTATCTCTACACAAAAGCCATCGACGGGAAAGTGGGTTGGCGCGAAATTGTCGATAATCCGCAGATTTTAAGCTATAAGATTCAAAACACCGACCGCAAAGGACTCGACGACATTGCGAAAAGATTGGAAACGACGAGCGAAAATATCATCAGAAATACCAGCGGAATGACGAAAACGACCGTTTTGAAAGTCGGAACGGAACTGAAATATCAAAAAGCGCATCTCGAAAAATTTATCACGGGCTGGCTCGACTGGCAGACGGCAATGCGCAACTACAACAGCAAAACGCCTAACAAGAAGGGCGATACGGAATACGTCGATAAATTTACGCGCGCTTACCAGATCATCGTCAGCCGCACGCCGCGATAATGTTTTTTATTATGTTAAGCAGAAATTTCAAATCCTACCGCGCGATCTACGCGGTTCTACTGATCGGCGTTTTCCTGTCCGGTGCGTGCCGTGCCGCCGGACTGCCGCCGAACGTTTCCGAAAGCGCGCCCGAAAACACGGCAAACGTTTCCGCTTCCGCCGATAAGAACGCGGAAGCGAACAATGCAAAGATCGTCTTGCCGTTGCAGACGAAAGCCCGCCGGAAAACGATCAAATTTCCCGAAGACTGCCGTTTTTCTAACGATCAGAGCGATCGGAACCGGGAATTGCAGATCGCTTGCGCCGAAGCGTTGGAAGACGTTCTGCCGCAACTGCCGCCCGACGAAAACTGCGAATACCGCGAAATTCAAAAGGAGAACGGTCGTTTTATCACGGTCGTCGATAACCCGCAGATGTTGACTTACACGGTTCAGGAAAACGACATCGACGATCTCGAAAAACTGGCAAAAAAACTCGGCACGACGAAGCTGAACATCATCGGCAACAATCAATTCAAAGCGGGAAAACTCGCGGTCGGTCAGGAATTAAAATATCAAAAAGCGCATCTCGAAAAATCCGCGTCGGGATGGTTTGAAAATTACGGCATCGAGTTTTACCCGTTTTCGATTAATAAATATCTCGTCAAAATTCCCTGCTCACAGGGCGTATACAATGAGATCAACGCTTATTTGATGTATGATGAATCTTCGCTTCCCGCCAAAACGGAAGTGCTGGAGTTTCCGGGCTTTGAATTTACGCACGACGAAGATTCGGACGTTGCCAAAACCATTGAAAAAACAAACGTGAAAACGGTCGGCGGAAGATTTTTCGACCCGCAAAAAAAGGAATTGATCGTCTTCGTCAAGGCGCGCGGAATCGGCGACGCGGGACATTATGCCCGTTACTCCTTCCCGGACGGGAAACCGAAACTACTGGAGTTTCGCGCCAAATTTACCTGGACGGGACGCGGTTATTCAACCGAAGAAATTCTCAAAGCCCCGCCGAAAACGTGGAAGCGTTATTATCCTGAATGAATTCGACCGATCATTAAGGCAAATTAATAAAAACTTAGCTGGTAACTCAATGTCTGTTAAAAAAATTCTCGAAACCGAACGTTTGATTTTACGCGAGATCGTCGAAACGGATGCCGAATTCATCCTCGATCTGCTCAATCAGCCGTCTTTTCTGAAATATATCGGCGACCGCAATGTGCGAACCGTCGAAGAGGCAAAAAATTTTATCGAAACACGCTACCGCGTCAGCTACGCGCAACACGGTTTCGGACTCTATACGGTTGAACTCAAATCCGAGATTCCGGATTCCAAATTCCAAATTCCGGACTTAGAAATCCGGAATCCAAAATCTAAAAGCCCAAATCCATCTATCGGAATGTGCGGTTTTGTCAAACGCGACACGCTTCCCGATGCCGACATCGGTTTTGCGTTTTTGCCGCAGTTTGAAAAGAAAGGCTACGCTTTTGAAGCGGCAAGTGCGGTGATGAAATACGGCAAGGAAGTTTTAGGCTTGAAGCGCGTTTTGGCGATCACGACGCAGGACAACGAAAGTTCGGGAAAACTTTTAGATAAGCTCGGTTTCAAATACGACGGACTCATCGAAAGCGACAACGAAACGCTCAAACTCTTTTCGATAAATATTTAATTTTCAAAAACTGCCATTTTCATCAATTATATTTCGATTGATCTGATGTAAAATGATCCTGCCATTTTTACCGGAGGAAACTTTAATATGAAAAACATTCTGAGAGCATTCTCGTTCGCTCTTTTGCTCGCGGTTTCGGCTTCGGCACAGCTTTTATCCGTCGAAAAGAAAATTGCCGAAACGGTTGACGCGAACAACGGTTCGGCGATTGCCCTGCTCGAAAAAACCGTCAATATCGAAAGTCCGACCGAAAACGTCGCGGGCGTGAAGGAAGTCGGGATGATCTTCAAAAAAGAACTCGACGCGCTCGGTTTTCAAACAAAATGGCTCGAACTTCCCGCCGAAATGAAACGCGCCGGACATCTGATCGCCGAAAAAAAAGGCGGAAAAGGCAAAACCGTGCTTCTGCTCGGACATCTCGACACGGTTTTGAGCGGTGAAAAATTCCGCCGTGAAGGTAATATGGCATACGGCACGGGAACTTCGGATATGAAGGGCGGAAATATCGTTTTGCTTTACGCGTTGAAGGCTCTGAACAGTGCGGACGCGCTCAAAGATGCCAATATCATCGTTTTTCTGACGGGCGACGAAGAAAATGCCGCCGAACCTGTCGAGGTTGCGCGGCGCGAGATGGTCGAAGCGGCGAAACGGAGCGATCTGGTTTTGAGTTTTGAAAACGGCGGAAACGGCATTGCAACCGTCGCACGGCGCGGCATCAGCGATTGGACTCTGGAAGTGACGGCGAAAACGGGACATTCTTCGGCGATCTTTAAAGAAGAGATGGGAAGCGGCGCGATCTTTGAGGCTTCGCGCATTCTGAACCAGTTTTACGAACAGCTTCGCGGTGAAAAATATCTGACCTTTAATCCGGGGTTGTTTGTCGGCGGCACGACAGCCGACGCGCCCGACCACAACGGCAAAGCGAGCGGAAAAACCAACGTCGTCGCGGCAAAAGCGATCGTGCGCGGCGATATTCGTTTCATCAGCAAAGCGCAGGAAGAGGCGGCGCGTGAGAAAATGCGCGGGATCGTCAGCAAAAACTTGAGCGGAACTTCGGCAAAGATCAATTTCTTTGACGGAATTCCGGCGATGGCTCCGACCGATGCGAATTATGAATTACTGAAAAAACTCGACCGTGTTTCGCAGGATTTAAATCTCGGAAACATCGCGCCGCTCGATCCGGGCGAACGCGGCGCGGGCGATATTTCATTCGTCACGCATCTGATTCCCGGACTCGACGGACTCGGCGCGACGGGCGGAAAAGCTCACGCGGCGGGCGAATTTGTCGATCTCGAAAGTCTGCCGCCGCAAACGAAACGCGCGGCTTTGCTCATTTATCGCCTAACTCGCTAAACTTTTATTTATGAAATTCGGACTTATCGCCGGAAACGGTCAGTTCCCTTTTCTCGTCGTCGAAGGCGCACGAAAAGCCGGCGCGTCTTTATCGGTCGTCGCCATCAAGGAAGAAACCGACAGATCGATCGAAAATATCGCCGATAAAGTGATCTGGGTCGGCATCGGTCAGCTCGGAAAAATGATTTCTTTCTTCAAAAAGGAAGGCGTTGAAAAAGCGATTATGGCGGGACAGGTCAAACACGTTCAGATATTTTCGGGCGCGTTTCCCGATTGGCGAATGGCGAAAATGCTTTACAATCTGCCGCGCCGAAATACCGATTCCCTGATCGGCGGAATCGCCGACGAGCTGGCGAAAGACGGTATCGAATTGATCGATTCGACTTATTTTATGCAGGAGCATCTCGCGCACGAAGGAGTTTTATCAAAGCGCAAGCCGTCGGATTTTGAAAGCGGAAACATCGGATACGGTTTGCACATTGCCAACGAAATCGCACGGCTCGACCTCGGACAAACGATCGTCGTCCGTGCAAACGCCTGTGTCGCCATCGAAGCGATGGAAGGAACGGACGCAACCATCAAACGCGCCGGAGAATTGGCAAAAGGAAAATTAACCGTCGTGAAAGTTGCGAAACCGAATCAGGATATGCGCTTTGATGTTCCCGTCGTCGGCGTTCCGACCATCGAAACGATGATTCGCGCCGGGGCGACTTGTCTGTGTTTGACCCCGGATAAAACTCTGATCTTCGACCGCGAAAAAATGCTCAAGCTCGCCAATGAAAACAAAATCTGCATTGTTTCCGCAACAAAAGAAACTAATTTAGCGAATTTAGCGTAAAAAAGATAGATTTATTCCGAAACACGAAAATACCGAGTATTTTTAGTCATTTTTCTCTAATCTTCTTGCTTCATCCGTGTTTTCGTGGTTCGGGATAAATCTTCTAAGGAGAATAATGCGAAAAAATTTACTTGTTTCTTTATTGCTATTTACTTTTCTGATTCCGTCCGCCTTTGCACAGACGGTTAAGCTAACGCCGCAGGAAAAACAAATGGCGGATGCAATTACTGCCGCTCAACTGAAAGATTATCTTTATTACGTCGCTTCCGACGAGATGGAAGGACGCGACACACCTTCACGCGGGCTTGATCTGACGGCAAAATTCATCGGAACGATGCTCTCGCGCTGGGGTTTCAAACCTGCCGGAGATGACGGAACTTTTTATCAAAAAATCGCGCTGAAAAGCGAATCGCTCGATCCTGCCAACACGGTCTTAAAGGTCGGCGAAACAGCTTATCAGTTGAATACGGACTTTTACCGTATGGGCGGAAGCGGAATGGCAGCCGATGCGGGAATGGTTTTCGGCGGCAGCGGCTGGATGATCAAATCGAAAAACATCGACGCGCTCGCCGGAGTTGACGTAAAAGGCAAGGTTGTCGTGCTTTACACCGATGGTTTTCCGAGCCAGCGTAGTTTGACCGCACTGCCGAACGGAATGGTGCAAGCCGACCTGATCGGGACACGCGGAACGGATTGGGCTGATCCGGTTACGAACGCGACACAGAAAGGCGCAGTCGGAATCATCCTGGTCGCTTCGCCTCAGCTTCAGGGTGCGTGGGCACAGCTTAACGGATTTCTTGGACGCGGCGGAATGTATCCCGAAAAACTTCGTCAGGGAAATTCGGCGAGTCCGACTCCGTTGCCGATAATTCTTGCCTCGCAAAGCGTCGGAGATACGATCTTTGCAGACGAACCGGGTAATAAAACTTCGACATCGGCTTTTGAAATAAACAAAAAAGCAACGGTCGGCGCGATGAGCCGCAGTGAAACGAAATGGACGCAGAACGTGGTCGCCATCTGGGAAGGAAGCGATCCGAAATTGAAAAACGAGATGGTCGCCATCGGCGCACATTACGATCACGTCGGCGTGAATCCGAATGCCAAAACCGAAGATAAAATCTGGAACGGCGCGGACGACGACGGTTCAGGAACGGTCGCCGTTCTTTCGATTGCCGAAACACTGGCAAAATCGAAAGTTCGTCCGAAACGTTCGGTGCTCTTCGTCTGGCACGCCGGAGAGGAAAAAGGACTGTGGGGAAGCGAATATTTCAACAAATTCCCGACTGTCGATCTGAAACAGGTCGTCGCCCAACTCAACATCGATATGATCGGTCGCAGTCGAAAAGCGGGCGATACAAATGAGAAAAACAAAGAGCTTTCAGGCGAAAATGCGATCTACGTGATCGGTTCGGAGATGATGAGTTCGACGCTCGGCGCGATCACCAAACAAACGAACGATTCTTATTTGAAATTGGGTTACGATTATCGTTACGACGATCCGAAAGACCCGAATCGTTTCTTTTTCCGTTCGGATCATTTCAATTATGCGCAGAAAGGCATTCCGATCGTTTTCTGGTTTGACGGCGTTCACGAAGATTATCACCAGCCCGGCGATCATCCCGACAAAATAGATTATGCCAAGATGGAAAAAGTCACACGCACGATCTTTTTGACGCTCTGGGAATTGACCGATCTGAAAGAACGTCCGAAGGTCGATAAAAAATTGCCGAAGGAATTGACCGAAGACAACTAATTTACAAACGCAATTGAAAAAGCCGTGCCCGTTAATATCAACGGGAACGGCTTTTTTCTCAATTGCTGGAATTCTACTGCTTTTTCTCTTCAACTTTCGCAAAGTTTTTTGAATAGAGTAATTTGAAACGTTTGTCGAAATTTTTCAGCATCAGGGCTTTTGAATCCTGCATCGCCTTCAACTGTTTTTTCGCTTCGGGCGTGTCTGCCGATGCTTCCTTGATCTTGTATTCCAACTCCTGATAATCGTAATAAATTTGCGAAAGTGTTTCGTCTTCCACCGACGACGTTAAGAATTCCATTACGATGAATCTTCTTTCCGTGTCGTTTTTATCGACACTTTGCAGTAAATTGTAAGTGTGAACGGCAAGCCGCGATTTGTTTATACTGCCGAGAATCATTGAGATTCCGTAATCCGCATAGCGCGCTTCGGGCGCAAACCACGCTTCCTGAAGCATCGGGTAAAGAACGGTTGAAACTCTGTTCAATTGTGTCGGTGTAAGCTTCGATGCAACGCCGACCGTATAAATGCCGTAACCTTCATTGACAATAAACGGACCGTCTTTTTCAGCAACGCCTTCTTCAGGGTATTTCAATCTCGAAAAACTTTCCGAAAGATCGCTGATCGCATCGTCGCGCATTGCGGGTTCTTCGATATTTTTCACGAGCCATTCGGCTAATCTGCCTGATTGATTTTTCTTCACGGCAACGATGTCCGCCAATTCGTTCAGATTCTTTTCGTAAATGCTTAAATTTTCCGTCGTTTTCTTTATGCCCGAAACGTAATCGGTTACGTTGTATTGTCCGCTTTCCTTGTCTTTTGTCAGGAAAAACAGATATTCGCCGCCGATTTGAATCTTTGAAACGTCAAAATAATCTTCGCCGCCGTGATAATCTTCTTCAACCGGAGCTTCGCCGTTTGTTTGTGTCGAAACCCAATCGGTAAAAATAAACGAAACATTTTCCAAATCCTTCTGTCCTTTATAGACTTTGCTAATAGTCAGATTTCGCGGTGTTTCGAGTGAATAACCATATTCGTCCTCGTTCGTCTTTTTTGCTTCGCCATTGCTTTCGTATTTTGCTACGACGATCAGATCGCTGTTCATATAAAGCGATAAAAACGTTTGCGGCGGGTCTTCACAAGCTTTGACGTTCGATGTAATTAAGAGAGATGCCAGAACCAATGCGGCAAGCATCACGGAAAAATAAAAGCGCGATTTTTTCAACATATAAGTTATTAAAACTCCTTCTCGTAAACGACTCCCTGCGTTACAAATGATGGACGATTCACCCTGTTTTTATTGCCGAATTTTTTGAATATTTTCGACTATTTTCCGAAATAAATTATCCGAAGCAAAAATAACTTTTGAAACGCCTCGAAAACAGCGTGTAAACAACATTTCGCGACTGTGGATACTACGGTAAAAAGCTGATTTATCGACAAAAAAAGAGCGACCGAAATCGCTCCTTGAAGTTTGTATTTGGTATTAAAGTTTATTTGAAAACAATTCCGATTCCGAGGCGGACGTTGTGTTGCGTGCCGCTGTCGAATTTGATCGGGTTGTAATCAACCTGAATAGCACGAAAATCGATTTTATCGTTAACTTTGATGTCGATTCCGCCGCCGAAAGCTCCGGCTAAACCGGTTTCGCTGTCGCTGAACAGATCGCTGCAATCAACGCCTGCCGGACAGCTAACGTTGTCAATTTTCGTTCTTTGATGTCCCGCGCCGACTAAAGCGTGAGCAAAGGGTTTGAAACGCGCATCGGATGAATTGTCTTTCACCTGAACGCCGCCGAGGAAGTTGTAAAGCGAGTTTTTCGTGTCAAAACGAACATTTCCCGTTCCCGTTCCGACCGGAACCGAAAAGTTGAAATCCTTGTTTTTGTAGGTTCCCGAAACGTCGGCTTTCAAACCGAAATAACGGCTCACGTTGTAAACGCCCGAAGCGTTGAAACCGTGAAACGATTCGCGGTCGTCAACGAAACTTTCAAAATCGTCGCCGCTGTCAACGCCCGTATCGACCTGATTGTTTGAATAACCGATGAAAACTTCACCTTTTTTGTAATCGTCTGTTGACTGTGCGAAAGACGCAACACTGGAAATTGCTGCTAAACACGCAGCCAAAATAAATTTTTTCATGATGTATAAATTACTCCTTGTTAATAAAAAACTTCGATTGCCGAGGCAATAGAAAAAGCCTAACAAATTCGATACTGCTAAATTTGATAGGCTTGTCACACTTTGTCAGGTGTAACAATAATTTTAGATGGAAGAGATTTGGCGAAAGTTGCTCTCGAAAAAACGGTTATTTAATTATTTCCGCTTAATTATTTTCCGCTTCCGGCTCAGGCTCGAAATTGCGCGCCAGAAGCTGTTGGTAACGCTCGAAAAACTTTTGCATTACTTGTTCACGAAGCTGTTCGGGCGTTGTTTTTTCAGCTTCCGAAACAGGAGTTTCCATTAAATCTTCCGGCTCGGAATTTTTTTCCGTAATAACCTCTGCACGATTTTCGACGGTGTCGGTTTCGGCATCTACCGCGGCTTGTGCAGGTTCGTCGACCACTTCCGTTTCATCGCTTTGACGTGATAATTCGCTGTATTCGTAGTAAATATCGTAAAGTTTACTGTCGCCCGCCATATCAGCGACAAAATTCATCGCTTGCGAAGTTTTTTCGATGTTCGATCTGTCAACCGATTGAAGGATTCCGAAACCGTAAATTGCCAATCTCGCCTTGTCCCAATTTCCGACAAGCTCTCCCATCGTGTAATCATATTGCGAGTTTTCACCGCCGTCGAAGAAATGCTGATTCACCGATTCGATAAAAATATCCGACAAACGTGCCTTTTGCGATTCCGTAAGTTTTTGGGCAATGGCGGGCGAATATTCATTAAAATTTTCGCTCAGGGTAAAATCAGCCCGATCTTCCGCTTCGCCCTCGACAATCTCGTTTCCCAAACCGGCAAAACTGCGCGAAAGCGTCATCGCACCATCCCAACGGGTTTGCCGATCTTCCGTTAATTTCACGAGCCATTCGGTAATTTTTGAAAGCTGATCTTTTTTCGCGGCGATGATTTTGCCTAATTCATCAAGCCGTTTTTCCAAAACCGTCGCGTTTTCTGACGTAACTTCACGCGCACCTGACCTGTAATCGGATTGGTAAAAACCATTTTCATCGTCCCTATTGAAAAAGAATAAGTATCTTTTGCCCTTTTCCAGGCGGGTGTTCATTCTGTAGCCTTCGACCAGATAAACTTCGTCAACTTCTTCGGTGTCGTCGTTTTGTTTGTAAGCCGGTCGATATTCGCTTTTGGTGAACGAAATATTATTTAATTTTTGACCTTTGAAGGTTTTAATAACGTCCAGTTTTCGTTCGACATTGAAATAATAACTTTCTTCATCAGGATTTTCGGTTTTGACCTTTGAAAATTTTTCGTCCGCAATTTCGGCGATGAAGACCTGTTCGCTTTGCAGATAAAGTGAAAGAAGCGGTTTCGGCAGTTCGATCGGACAACGTTTTGTTTTAGCCGATAAATTGTTGGGAAGAGAAAAAAATGAAATCAGAAGAACGGTAACTACTCCTGCGGAAAAGAAAAAGCGGCTTTGCTTTAACATAAAAAATCTCCTTTTTCGGCAAATTATTTGTTTTTCACAATTTTCATCTATACAGAGTAAGCAACTCGGGAAAAAGTTGCTTTCACGCAAAATGTTTTATTTTTTAACAGACACCGAAAAAGGAAAAAAGTTCCGTTATTTCTTTTCGCTTTGCCAGATGCGGTAGGCTTCCGACTTGCTCAAACCAAACTCTTTCGCGGCTTTTTTCAACGCATTTTTATGGTCAAATCCTTCATTTTCAAATTCCGCGACTCTTTCGGCAATCGTTGAACGATTTTCCGCTTCGGACTTGCAAGTTTTTTCTTCGCGGCGGTCGATTATTAAAACAATTTCGCCTTTGATCGGGTTTTCGTTGATTTGTTTCGTCAGTTCATCCAAATTTCCACGCAAAACTTCTTCGTGCAGTTTCGTTATTTCGCGCACAATCGCCGTTTTTCTGTTTCCTAAGATTTTCGTGCAATCGGCTAAGGCTTTTGCGATGCGATGCGGAGTTTCGTAAAAACAAAGAGTCGCAGAAATCGTTTTCACTTCTTCCAGACGCTTTAGCCTTTCACTACTTTTCGACGGTAGGAATCCGCCGAAAAAAACGGAATCGGTCGCAAGTCCCGAAACGATCAAAGCATTCACAAAAGCGACTGCGCCCGGAATCGAAACGACATTTGCACCGATCTCGATTGCCTTTTGAACGACCGCAAAGCTCGGATCGCAGATCGCCGGAGTTCCGGCATCGGAAACGACCGCGATCGATTTTCCGTCAAGCAAAATCTTGCCGAACTCTTCGGCGCGCGCCGTTTCGTTGTGCTCGTGATAACTGACAAGTTTTGCGGAAATGCCGAAATGATTCGTCAGTTTTCGAGTGTGACGCGTGTCTTCGCAAGCGATCAGATCGACGTTTTTCAACGTTTCGACGGCGCGAAATGTCATATCCTGCAAATTTCCGATTGGTGTCGCGACCAAATAAAGAGTTCCGATCATATTCAAATGTTAAAGCCAAACGGACAAAATGAAAAAAGCCTGAGTCGTAAAACTCAGGCTTTTACTTTACACGATTCGGGGGTTGGGCTGGCTGATTTGAATCGTGCAAATTTTGATTTATTTTTTAGAAAGGAAACGGAATGTTGTTGATCCATCCGCCGTTGCCGTTTCTGTTGCGGTTATTACGATTGTTGCGATTGTTGCGATTGTTGTAGTTGTAACCGTAAGCATCCGCCAACACTCTCAAATCCTGATTGATGTTGCTCCATTCGTTTTCGACATTATAATCGAGCCGGGCGCGTGAAATGGCACGGTCGAGCTGGCGACCCAGATCAAGCACGCGCCGCGCTTCATCCTGGCTATTGTTGTAATCACGGCTGTTATCGTATGAATCTTCCAGATCGTCAGCGGCTTCTTTAAATCTTTCGGCAAGTTCGTTCAGATTATCTTCACGACGATTGCGATCATAGCGGCTGTTGTCGAGTGCGCGGTCGAGCGTTCTTTCAAAACTTCTGCTGCGGTTTTTCAGATTTTTGACCGTCGAACGAAGATTGCGGTTGTAATTGCCGTTGTTGCGACCGTAATAATCGTCATCACGATCACGGTCACGGTCACGCCACTGCGCGGAAGCGATTGCAGGTAAAGCCAAAACTAACAAAGAAAAAGCAAACAAAGTAAACAAATTTCTAAAGCGATTCATTTTAATTTTCTCCTTAACGAAAAACATTTATTTAGCAACTTCCGACGCTTTGCTTTCGGCTTTTTCGTCAGGCATCGTTGCCTTGCCGTCAGATTCTGCAAAGCGTGTGCCAATTTATTTACAGAGCCTGACAAATCTTTAAACTTCTTTATTTATAAGGAGTTTTTTAGTTTTAATGCTTTTTGCGAAAACAAATGTGATCCGTTTTTAGAATTTCTCTGTTCCAAATGGTTAGTCGTATAACGCAGATTGTCGAAAAAGAAAAAGGCGAAGTGTTCACACTTCGCCTTTTGATCGTTTTAAGATTATATTCGCTTATTCGCCTAAAGCTTTCGCGGCATTCAAGCGTCCGCCGTTTTCTACTTTTCCGTTTAATGAATCGATTTTATCAACCGATTTCAAAATACGTTCGCGCAGTTTTTCAACCGTCAGATTCGGTTCAAGCGAGAGAATCAGAGCCGCTACACCCGCAACCTGCGGAGCCGCCATCGAAGTTCCCGACGCGTCGCGATATTCGTCATTTAACCAGGTCGAATGAATGTCCTTGCCGGGCGCACCGATGTGAACCGTTTTTGCACCGTAGTTTGAAAACGAAGCTAAATTGTCGAATCTGTCCAGGGCGGCAACGCTGATAACGTTCGGTAGATCGTAATTTGACGGGTAATGCGGACTTCTATCGTTGTTCGTCGTGGCATTTCCTGCCGCCGCGACAAATAAAATTCCTTCTTCGCCCGCCGCCCGAATCGCATCTTCCAAAGCTTTTGAATAAAGCGTCGAACCCCAGCTTGCATTGATAACGCGGACGTTTACACCGTTTCGTTTACGGTCGATGGCATAATTGATTGCTTCGATCGCATCCTTCGTCGTGCCGAATCCGCCGCGTCCCATAAATTTGAGCGGCATAATCTGCACGTTCCAGTTGATGCCGGCGATGCCTTCGTCGTTATTGCCTTCCGCGCCGATAATTCCCGCACAATGCGTTCCGTGACCGTTATCGTCCATCGGGTCCGATTGATTTTCAGCGGCATTAAACCCGCGAAAGTCGTCGAAAGTGCCTAATTCGTCGTCTTTATATTGCGGAACGCTGTCAGGACGAAACCAGATATTTCCGACGAGATCGGGATGCGTATAATCAACTCCGCTGTCCAAAACGGCAACTACGATCTTGTCGCTTCCGCGTGTTTTCAACCATGCTTTCAGTGCGCCGATGTCGGCATTTTTCTTGCCGCCGTTTTGTCCGAGGTTGTTCAAAGCCCATTGCTCGGCAAATTTCGGATCGTTCGGCTGGATTTCGTCGGATTCGCGCTGGAGCAAATCCTTCGCCGCCGGAATTTGTGCCGGATCATCAAATTTGATTTGGAAATTCGGCTCGGCATACATCACCAGATCGCCCATTGAAGCATATTGTTTCGCGACCGTTTCGGCATCGGCATTATCGAGATCGTCGATTGCCACCAAACCGTTGACGGATTCAATCTCATCTTCAACACGGTCGTTATTTTTTGCCGCGATCTTTTTAATTTCCGCCAAACTTACGTTGGGACGAAATCTCACGTTTACTTCAGGAACGCCTTCGGCGTTTGAACGCTTGACGACGGTCGGTTTGCCCGGCGTTTTAACTTTTTCGCTCGGAGCCGGAACCGATTCGCGCAGGGATTTTTCCCAACGCCCGATCTGTCCTAAAACCGCTGCCATTGTAATAACGATCACGGCTATTCCAAGATGTATCCAAAAATTATTTCGATTCATTTTTCAAACTCCTAAAAACTTCAAAATTGAAAAATTCCTAATTTTCTATCACGAAACAACGATGTAATTTGTTCCGTTAAAATTATACAACCGAAGCTGATATTTATCGGCGCGGTATTCGTAATTATTACCGCTTGCGCCGAGCGTGATTTTCCATCCGCTCGAAATCATCTGCGCTGACATTTCGCCGTCAACGGGCGCGCCGAGCGACATATCGGGGAAATCCGTTTCGGAAACGGAAACTTCTTTAATATCGCCTTCGCCAATGCCTAAACGTTGAGCTAAGTCTTGTTTAGCTCGTTCGGTTGCACTTGTTTGATTAAAACTCATTATTTTTAATTCGGTTGATCGCAGAAATGATTTTGCGCTTCTTTTAGCAATTAGTCAAAGGAATAATATGTCCTCACAAGTTTTCCACCTGTGGAAAACTTCGGTTATCTACAGCAAAATATTGCCCGTCAATAATTTAATCTCCGAAAAGCCATATGAAATTGAAGACATTGAAGCACGTTCAGAGTTCCGGTTTCAGGCGGCTTTGCCTGGGCGCAAAGCCTTTTTCGGGAAGGTAATCTGAACATATATATCGTCAAGGTTTTTCTATCTTTGGAAACTTTCCGAATATAAATAAACATTAAGTTTTAGAGTTTTTAGCGCGACCGTTTTTTCATTGTCAAAAGCCGAAAAAGTTCGACCAAAGAAGGAACGATAAAAACCGCACACGCCACACCTAAAATCATTCCCGTTGCCAATCGCGACCAATGCGTATTTTCCCATATCCCTAAAATGCCGAGCGTCCAATCAATTCCGATTGGAATGAGTGACAAAAACAACCAGAAACGCGGCAAAGGCTCGATATTTTCGACTTTTCTGATAATCGGATAAATTACGAACCCTAAAAACAACCCGGAATAAACGCCGAAACATCTGGCGCAAACTGCAAATTGGTGTTCGTAAATGTGAAACGAGCGTTCGGATTGCTGATGGCAAAGATAACTGAAAAACTTGTAGATCGGCGTAGAAATCTGCGGAATTTCGTTCATTGCGGCAAGCGGCGCGAGAACGATCAAAAATGCCCAGAGAAAAACGGCAAGCGCAGAAATTATCCAAACTTTCCACGCTTGCTTTCTAAATCTTTCGCCCATTGCGAGCGATTGATAATTTTCGACCGATTCAGGCATATTCATCTGTCATTTATCATTCAACATTTATCGATGCTTGGAAAGTATTAATTACAAAACATATGAATGAATATCGGACGAATGTTAACTGATAAATTTTGAATGATAGATGTTTAAAATCGTATCACGGCATCGGGTCCGCCTTCGACGTGAACCGTATCGACGAATCGGATGTTTTTTGAATCGCTCGTCATAACCACTGAATGAGTGCGTTTTCCGGCTCCGAAAAAGCGAACGCCGCGAAGCAATGCACCGTCGGTTACGCCTGTTGCGGCAAAAATGATCTTTTTGCCCGGTGCGAGATCGTTCGTGTCATATATTTTTTCCGTGTCCGAAATTCCCATTTTCTTCAAACGCTTCATCACTTCTGTCGCGGGCGGAACCTTCGATTTATCAACGCCCAATCTTTCGGGATCGAAAACTAGTTTTGCCTGAATTTCGCCGTTCAGACATTTCATTGCCGCCGCGGTGATAACTCCTTCGGGCGCACCGCCGATGCCCATCAGCGCGTGGATGTTCGTTCCGGCAACCGCCGCCGAAATTCCCGCTGAAAGATCGCCGTCCGAGATCAGACGGATTCGCGCACCTGCCGCACGAACGTCCTGCACCAATTGTTTATGACGCGGACGGTCAAGACACATCACGGTCAGATCGTCGATGTCGCGTCCCAAACGCCGCGCAATATTCTTCAGATTGTCCTTTACCGGCGCGTCAATATCGACCGCACCGCGGCACGACGGACCGACCACGATTTTATCCATATAAATGTCGGGCGCATTCAACAAACCGCCGCGTTCCGCCGCCGCCAGAACCGCGATCGCATTATTTGCGCCGAGCGCGCAGAGATTCGTCCCTTCGAGCGGATCGACGGCAATATCTACTTCGGGAAATTCCGCTTTTGCTTCTTCCGAAAATGCGCCGCCGCCGACCTCTTCGCCGATGTAAAGCATCGGCGCTTCGTCGCGTTCGCCTTCGCCGATCACGATGCGTCCGCGCATCGGAACCGTGTCCATCACCTGACGCATCGCTTCGACGGCAACGTGGTCGGAATGTTTGCGGTCGCCTTGTCCCATCGTTCTTGCCGATTCGATCGCCGCCGCTTCCGTTACTCTCAAAAAGTCCAATGCCAGATCGCGTTCTGCCTTCAAAGTTTTCATTATATTCGTATAAAAAAAATCCTAAATTATTAGTTTTGATAACGAAGGCATTTTACCACTTGTCCAACCTCATTTGACAAGTTATGCTTTCAGTATTACGGTTTTATTTTGATTTTTAGGATGAATCTAAGGAGATTTACGAATTAAATGGCATATATTGTTACCGAACCTTGTGTAGATTGTAAATATACTGACTGCGCGGCGGTTTGTCCCGTCGAGGCTTTTCACGAATTGCCCGACAAACTGTTGATTAACCCCGATACCTGTATCGATTGCGATGCTTGCCTGCCGGAATGTCCGGTCGAAGCGATTTTTTCCGATATGTCGATTCCCGAAGAATATATGAATTGGCTTGAAATCAACAAAGAAGCGGAAAATTACCCGATCATCAGCACAAAACAACCTGCGCTTTACGGTTCAGGCTGTAAAGGTCAGCCGGAATAATTCCGGAAAAGAACAAATCCATAAAAAAGGCGGAGTAATTCCGCCTTTTTTACTTTAAAATATTAGGTTTTTACCGAAAATATGCGGTTTTTAAGCTATTAAGACAAATATTTCTTGTCTTTTTCACATATTTCGGCTAAAAAATAGAGTGTCTTGCTTTTTACAAACCGCAAGACAAACCGCGTTCAAATATAAATTTCGATCTGGAATTTTCAATTAATCCGACAGACAGCGAGTTTTTCTGAATTCGATTCTTGTTATTTTTCTTTTCATTCATTTATAACTGCAAATCGAATTCTTCCACAAGAACTAACTTTACTAATTTGAACTATTTGTGCGAAACTACATCGAAAAATCAAAAACTGAAGACTTAACGGATTCGTTAATTTTCCGCGTTTGTTCCTTAAAATCAATCAAATTAAGGAATAAATCGTTATTTGCGTCTATTTAAACTTAAATTTTTCAGATCCGAAATAAAAACCGATGGAATTATTGGAAGAAATAATCACCGTTTTACCGAAACCGACGAAAAATGGCGCGGGAAATAATCGCGGGCAGAAAGTTCTCATACTTTTCGGCACGCGTCCCGAAGTCATTAAACTTTCTCCCGTTATTCATCAATTAAAAAAACGAAAATTTGAAATTGTCATCGTTTCTTCCAGCCAGCACAAAGATTTGCTCGATCCGTTTCTCGATCTGTTAAAGATCAAAACCGATTACGATCTGGAAATAATGACCGACAACCAAACGCCGAACGAGATTTGCGCGCGCGTGATGCTGAGTTTGGACAAGGTTCTGCACATCGAAAAACCGAATCTCATTCTCGTGCAGGGCGACACGACGACTGCGCTCGCGGGAGCATTGGCTGGCTTTAACCGCAAAATTCAGGTCGGGCACGTCGAAGCCGGACTGCGTTCGGGCAATCTGCACAGCCCGTTTCCCGAAGAATTCAACCGCCGTCTGATTTCGCAGATGGCGACTTATCATTTTGCCGCGACCGAGCGAAACCGCCACAGTTTGCTTGCCGAAGGCGTTTCGATGCAAAACATTCACGTCACGGGAAACACGGTCGTCGATGCGCTCAATTATATTCTGAAAAATTTCTCGCCGAGCGACGAGATCGAAAATCTTATCGCGAAAACTTCGCGCCTGAAACGAATTTTGCTGACGACGCACCGCCGCGAAAGCTTCGGTGCAAAAATACGGAATAACTTAAAGGTTTTGGCGGAATTTGTCGAAAAGCATCAGGATGTTTGTTTGATCTTTCCCGTTCACCTGAACCCGAACGTCCGCCGTGCCACGCGTGATATTCTGGCAAACCGCCAACGCGTTTTTCTGCTCGACCCGCTCAATTACATCGATTTCGTCAGTTTGATGAAGGAATCGTGGCTGATCGTTTCGGATTCGGGCGGTGTTCAGGAAGAAGCACCGAGCTTGGGAAAACCGCTTTTGATCTTGCGCGAAAACACGGAACGCCCCGAAGCCGTGCGTGCGATGGTTGCCAAATTAGTCGGTGGAAATCCCGAAATTTTGCGGCGGATGCTCGAAGAAAATTATTCCCTGCCGACGTGGATAAAAAGCGTCAAACAAGTGGAAAATCCGTTCGGCGACGGGAAAGCCGCTAAAAGAATCGTCAGGATTTTGGAAAAGGAATTTCCCGCCAAAATTGTGAAAAAAGTAGTTAGCAGTAAGCTAGAAATTTAAGTTTTAATGATGCCCCCTTCAAAAAAACATTTGCTCACGGTTTTGGTCGAAGACTATTTTCACGTCGGCGCGTTTGAAAATCTGATCCAACAGCGGAATTGGACAAATTTTGAACCGCGCTACGAAAAAAACACGCTCAAGACTCTCGATCTGCTCGATGAATTCGACACGAAAGCAACGTTTTTCGTGCTCGGATGGATTGCCGAACAAAATCCGAGATTAATCAAGGAAATAGTTTCACGCGGTCACGAAGTCGCTTCGCGCGGATTTTATCACCGCAGTTTGAAGAATCTGACGAACGAAGAATTCCGCGAAGATTTGCGCCGCACGAATCGCGTTTTGGAAGAAGCGGGCGGGCAGAAAGTTATCGGTTATCGCGCGGCGGAAAAGCTTTCTTATGAAAAAGATTCGTGGATTTTCGACGTTTTAGCCGAAGAAGGTTTCGTTTACGACGCTTCGTTTCTGCCGGCGCAAAAGAGCGAAAAAGCGAAACGCTTTACGCATCAGGTGCACACGAACGGCAAAGCGGTCTGGGAGTTTCCGTATTCGACGCGCAACGTCGGACTCGGACTTTTGCCGATCTCGGGCGGCAATTATTTTCGCCAGATTCCTTATACCTTGATGCGCCACGCCGTCCGTGACTGGACAAACCGTTATGAAGAGCCGTTTATTTTATATTTCCACGTTTGGGAGCTCGACCCCGAACAGCCGCGCATCAATGCGGCTTCAAACTTTAACCGCATCCGTCATTACCGCAAACTCGATAAGATGGAATGGATCATCCGCGAAAACCTGCAAAAATATAATTTCTGCGACGCGGCGGAATTTCTCGGACTAAAAGACGAATTACGAATTACGAATTACGAATTACGCGAAAGTCCGATCGAAATAAAACAATCCGAAATCCAAAATCCAAAATCCAAAATCAGCATTGTGATTCCCTGCTACAACGAAGAAGCGTCTTTGCCGTATCTGGCGAACACTTTGCGGAGCGTCGAAGCCGAACTCAACGAAAACGGCTATCAGCCCGATTTTATCTTCGTCGATGACCGTTCGACGGACAAAACGCTCGAAAAATTGAACAAGCTTTTCGGCGAAAAGGCAAACTTCCGCATCATCCGTCACGAAACGAATCAGGGCGTGGCGGCGGGAATTATGACGGGAATCAAAGCGGCGAACACCGAAATCGTTTGTTCGATGGATTGCGACTGCACCTACGACCCGCACGAATTGGTCGGAATGCTGCCGCTCTTGACGGAGAATGTCGATCTCGTCACCGCTTCGCCGTATCACGCGAAAGGCGGCGTGCGCAACGTTCCCGAATGGCGTTTGTTCTTATCGAAGGGCGCGTCGTGGCTTTACCGCCGGACTTTGCGCTCGAAACTTTCGACCTATACGAGTTGTTTCCGCGTTTACCGCCGTTCTTCGGTGATCGATCTGCCGACGACCGAGAAAGGATTTTTAGGCGTTGCCGAAATGCTCGGCAGACTGGACTTGAAAGGCGGCAATATCGTCGAATATCCCGCCATTCTCGAAGTCCGTCTCTTCGGATTTTCAAAAATGAAGACCGCCCGAACCGTTTTCGGGCATTTAAAACTTCTCTCAAAACTTGCTAAACTACGACTTACCGCTCCGAAAGACAGCAATTTGCCCAAGATTTCGCACAATTCCGTGAAATCGGAAATCGAATAAGACTGTATTACAAACGAAACCGCCGAATTTATCGGCAAATCCGACAAATTTATCAGAAGTATCAATATGAATCCGCAATTAGAAAAAGAGATCGTCAAATTACCGTCCGATCAGGACATTTCGGGCAGAACTTTCGGCGCAGAAGAGCTTGCCGCCGTCACTGAAGTCCTGCAATCGGGCGTTTTGATTACCACGAAAGGAAAATACGGGAAACTGCTCGAAAAGGAATTCGCCGAAAAGCTCGGCGTGAAATACGCCTACGCCTGCAATTCGGGATCGGCGGCGGTGCACGTCGCGATTGCCGCGATCAACCCGAATCCGGGCGACGAGATCATCACCACTTCGATCACCGATATGGGCGCGCTCACGCCGATCATCTTTCAGGGCGCGATTCCCGTCTTTGCGGACGTTGACCCGAAAACATTGAACGTCACGGCGGAAGCCATCGAAAAGGTTTTGAGCGAGAAAACGAAGGCGATCATCGTCACGCATCTTTTCGGAAACCCTTGCGAAATGGAAGCGATTATGAAACTTGCCGACGAACGCGGGATTCCCGTCATCGAAGACACGGCGCAATCGTTTTTGGCGACCTGTGACGGAAAATATGCGGGCACGATCGGCAAGATCGGTGCGTTTTCGTTTCAGCAAGGCAAACAGATGACGACGGGCGAAGGCGGGATCGTCGTCACGAACGACGATGCGCTCGCGCGCCGGATGTATCTTTTCATCAATAAAGCCTGGGGCTACGGCGATGCGAATCCCGACCATTATTTCGCGTCTTTGAATTACCGGATGACCGAACTGCAAGCCGCCGTCGCGTATGCACAGTTGAAAAAACTCGATCATTCGGTCGCCCAAAGACAGAAAATGGCGGGCTTGCTCGACGAAAAGCTCAAAGACATCGAAGGCATCGAAAGTTATAAGCCCGCACAGGGTTCGACAATGACATATTGGAAATTTTGTTTGAGAGTTGACGACCAATTGATCGAAGACGGCGCGGTCGGACTCGCCAAAGCGTTGAAAACCTACGATGTCGCGAGCGCGCCGCGCTATGTCGTCAAGCCCGCCTACAAATGTCAGGTCTTCCAGGAGCAGAATACGTTCGGCGATTCGCATTACCCGTTCAATTTGGCGCGTCCCGAAGCCGTCGATTACGACGACGCGAACTTTCAAGGCACATTGAAAGGTTTACACGACGTTCTCGTGCTCCCGATTAACGAATGCTACGAAGAACATCACATCTATTTCCTCGCAGACTCGATTCGCGAAGCCGTCGAAGCTACTAAAATCAAATAAGATATTGCCCACGAAATACACGAAAGAAACGAAATTAAAAATAAAAGCATTCTTTCTTTTTTCGTTCTTTTCGTGTATTTCGTGGGCAAAATAAATTTATGAATAAACTCAAATTTGCATTGATCGGAACGGGCGGAATCGCGCAGACTTATGCGCAGGCGTTTCAGACAAGCGGCTGTTGCGAACTTGTCGGCGTGGCAGACGTGCGTTTTGAAGCTTCAAAAGCGTTTGCAGAGCCTTTCTGCGCAAAGGCGTTCGATGATTACCGGATGCTTGCCGAACAAACTCTGCCCGATGCCGTGATAATTGCCACGCCGCCCGATTCGCATCCCGAGATTGCCGAATTCTTTATGCGGAAAGGCGTTCACGTGCTCTGCGAAAAGCCTTTGTGCCTCTCCGTAAAAGAAGCAACCGCGATGATCGAAACGGCAAAACGCGAGAATGTCGTTTTCACGATGGCGACGAAGTTTCGTTACTGCGAAGATGTCGTCAAGGCAAAGGCAATTATCGCTTCGGGCGTGCTCGGCGACATCATTTTGTTTGAAAATGCGTTCACGGCGAAGGTCGATATGTCCAAACGCTGGAACTCGGACAAGAAGATCGCGGGCGGCGGCGTATTGATCGACAACGGGACGCATTCGGTCGATATTATCCGCTATTTTCTCGGCGCGATCACGGACGTGCTCGCCGTCGAAACGAGCAGAACGCAGAGCATCGCGGTCGATGAAAACGTCAAACTCTTAACGCGCACCGAAAAAGACGTAGTCGCGAGCGTCGATCTGACGTGGGGCATCAACAAAGAGCTTCCGCATTTCATCTCGGTCTACGGGACGAACGGAACGCTCCACATCGGCTGGCGCGAATCGAAGTATAAAATAAATTCGTCGCCCGATTGGAACGTTTTCGGCAAAGGCTACGACAAAGTGCAGGCTTTCCGCGCCAAATTGGAGAATTTTCGCAACGCGATCGTCGCAGGTGAAGAACTTTTAACGAAACCCGCCGACGCATTGGCTTCCGTCGAAGTCATCGAAGCCGCTTACCGTTCGCTCGATCAAAACGTCTGGACGAGCGTTAAAGTTTCGCAGGAAAGTTCGGCGAATTCGGCTTAATTTTATCCGCACAAACTCGCAAAATATATCTTTGAAATCCGAAAATAGTTCTTCTAAACGGCGAGATATATCTTCTAACCGAGCGGATAGAACTTCTAAACGGCGAGATAGAACTTCTAAATGGCGAGGTATATCTTCTAAACGGCGAGATAGAAGATATATCTGAACAAATAGAACTTCTATTTATTCGGTTAGAAGATATATCCGGGCAAATAGAACTTCTGAACGCGTTTGGAGTCCCTTCTTTAGAAGGCTGTCGTTTAGCGAAAAGCCGCCTCAAGGCGGAATTCTAAACATTAAAACGGAAAATTCTTATGACTAAAATTCATCCGACCGCGATCATCGAGGAAAACGTCCGCATCGGCGAAGGAACGAGCGTCTGGGACAATGTTCACATCCGGCACGGCGCGCAGATCGGCGAAGAGTGCATTATCGGCGAAAAAACTTACATCGCATACGACGTAAAGATCGGCAACCGCGTGAAGATCAACGCGATGGTTTACATCTGCGCCGAAGTAACCATCGAAGACGGCGTGATGATTTCCGCTTCAACGACGTTTACGAACGACAGATTTCCCCGCGCAACGTTTCCCGACCTCAAAACCCTGCGTCCGAGCGAGCCTGACGAACATACATTAAAAACATTAGTTCGTGAAGGCGCGACCATCGGCGCGGGATGTATCATCGGCAACGATCTGACGATCGGACGTTGGGCAATGGTCGGAATGGGTTCGGTCGTGACGCGTTCAGTTCCCGACTTTCATCTCGTCTTAGGTTCGCCCGCACGTTCAATCGGCGCGGTCTGCAAATGCGGACAGCTTTTTCATAAGTTCGACAACAGCAGGGGCGGCGGTTTATCCTCGCCCGTTGAGCAAAGCGAAAAACAATGCGTTTGCGGTTTGAAGTATGAAATTGAAAACCTCAATGTCAAAGAATTATAATCCACGAGGCAATCCGAAAACACACGAAAATAGTTGATTTTTCTTCGTGTAAGCTTCGTGCCTTCTTTTAGATAAATCCTAAAATGTTTCAAAAAATCGCCATCATCGGAAGCGGATTTCTCGGCTTAACGCTTGCTTTAAGATTAGCCGAACAAGGAAATCGTGTGACGGTCTTTGAATCTGCCGACGAGATCGGCGGCTTGGCAAGCGCGTGGAAGATCGGCGATGTCGTGTGGGATAAGCATTATCACGTCACATTGCTTTCAGACAGTTTTACGCGCAGGATCGTCGGAGAGATCGGATTAAAAGACGATTTTGAATGGGTCGAAACGAAAACGGGATTTTATACGGACGGAAAATTGGTTTCGATGTCGAACACACTCGAATTTTTGCGGTTTCCGCCACTCGATCTGATTTCAAAATTCCGGCTCGGCGGCACTATCTTTTACGCTTCGCGCGTCGAGGATTGGAAATCGCTTGAAAAAATCCCGGTCGAAGATTGGCTCACGAAACTTTCGGGCAAAAAGACATTTGAAAAAATGTGGAAACCGCTTCTTCAAGCCAAGCTCGGCGAAGCCTACAAAGAAACGTCCGCCGCATTTATCTGGGCGACGATCCAAAGAATGTATGCGGCGCGAAATTCGGGTTTGAAAAAGGAATTGTTCGGCTACGTGCGCGGCGGCTATGCACGGATTTTGAAAAGATTCGGCGAACATCTGAAGGAAAAAGGCGTTGAAATCCGGTTAAATTCGGCGGTTTTTAACGCAAAGCCGCAAAGCCGCAAAGATGCAAAGGTAATTTTGGAATATCAGACTCAAAACTCAGGACCCAGGACTCAGGACTATGACAAAGTTATCCTCACTTGCCCTGCAAATGCTGCCGCGAAAATCTGTCCGCAATTAACTGAAAACGAAAAGCGAAAACTCGTAAACATCAAATATCAAGGCATCGTCTGTGCATCCGTTCTGATGAAAAATCCGCTTTCAGATTTCTACGTCACAAACATCACCGACGAAACGCCTTTTACGGGAATCATCGAAATGAGTGCGCTCGTCGATAAAAAGGAATTCGGCGGAAACGCGCTCGTTTACCTGCCGAAATACGTCGCGCCCGACGATGAACTTTTTGAAAAAACCGACGCGGAGATCGAAGAAATATTTCTTTCCGCGCTCGAAAAAATGTATCCTCATTTTGACAGAAAAGATGTTTCAGTCTTCAAAATCTCGCGCGTCAGAAACGTTTTTCCGATTCCGACGCTGAATTATTCCGAAAATCTGCCGAACGTGAAAACTTCTATCGATGGAGTTTACATAGTCAATTCGGCGCAGATCACGAACGGAACTTTGAACGTCAACGAAACGATTCAATTAGCTGAAAGATTTTTTGAAGAATATCTGCCCACGAAACACACGAAAGAAACGAAATAAATACAAAAGATTAAAAGGTTCTTCTTTTTCGTATTTTTCGTGTATTTCGTGGGCAAAAAAATTATGAAACCGATAGCAAGTTTATCTTTAGACCTCGACAATAAATGGTCGTATATGAAAACGCACGGCGATGCGGGTTGGGAAAGTTTTCCGACTTATCTCGATACGGTCGTGCCGCGTTCGCTGGCATTTTTGAAAGAGCGAAATCTGAAAATCACTTACTTTATCGTCGGGCAAGACGCGGCTTTGGAGAAAAATTTTGACGCGATCCGGCAGATTTCCGAGGCAGACCACGAGATCGGGAATCACAGTTTCAAACACGAACCCTGGCTGCATCTTTACTCGAAAGATGAATTGATCGCGGAATTTGAGCGGACGGAAAACGCGCTCGAAAAAGCGGCAGGAAAATTGCCGATAGGTTTTCGCGGTCCGGGTTATTCGCTCTCGCCGACGGTTCTGGAAGTTTTGGCGGAAAGAAATTACGAATACGATTGCTCGACCTTACCGACCTATATCGCGCCGCTTGCGCGTGCCTATTATTTTTTCAAATCGCCCGAAATGTCCGACGAAGAACGCGAAAAACGCAAAAAACTTTTCGGTAAATTTTCCGACGGATTTCAGCCGCTAAAACCTTATAAATGGCAGATCGGCGAACGGACTTTGACGGAAATTCCCGTGACGACCTTGCCGATATTTAAAACGCCGATCCACTTTTCTTATCTTTTATATCTGGCGACCTTTTCCGAACTGGCGGCAAAAATTTATTTCAAAACGGCTTTAAGATTCTGCGTTCTCAACCAAATTGCGCCGTCGCTTTTGCTTCATCCGCTCGATTTTCTAGACGGAAACGATGCCGAAGAACTTAAATTTTTTCCCGCAATGAATCTCGCGGCAGAAAAGAAAATGGAACTCATCAGCGGATTCTTGGCAGACTTTCAGAAATATTACGAATTGCAAAACGTCCGCGCACACGCCCGCTATTCAATTAAAAATTCAAAGTTAAAAATTAAAAAAATCGGAGATTTATGATGAGCGATATAAACAAAAGGTCGTTTGATTTTGCTTTGAGGATAATTAAACTTTGTCAGTTTTTGAGTAAGACTTATTCGTTAGAAAACAACATTTTGGCAAAACAATTGTTACGTTCAGGAACTTCGATCGGCGCAAATGTGGAGGAAGCACAAGCAGGTCAAAGCCGTTCGGATTTCATTCATAAAATGTCAATCGCGCTGAAAGAAGCCAGAGAAACTAACTATTGGTTACGGCTTTTAGAAGCAAGCGAAATTCTACCAAAAGAAAAACTCATTGATTTATTGAAAGAATCAGAAGAAATAAAGAAAATCATCGGAGCAATAATAGTTTCCTCTAAAAAATCATAAAGTCTTCTTGAAAATGACTTTTTTAACTTTTAATTTTTAACTTTTAATTGATGGTTTGTCCGCTTTGTAATTCAGAATCGAAATTCGCTTTTGCGGCGAAAGGGTTCGACTTGCACGATTGCGTGAAATGTTCGCATCGTTTTACGGCGATTTCGGCGGATGAAACGCACGTTGCCGAAGTTTACGGCGATGAATATTTTTCCGGCGGCGGCGCAGGCTATTCGGACTATTTGCAGGAAGGTGAAATGCTCACAAAGCGCGGACGGATGTATGCGAAAATTTTGGAAAAGTATTCCGGGAAAAAAGGAAAAATGCTCGATGTCGGCGCGGCGGCTGGATTTTTGCTGAAAGGTTTTGTTAACGAAAATTGGAACGGAACCGGGCTTGAACCGAATGCGGAAATGGCAGGATTCGGGCGCGAAAAATTGAATTTAGACATAAAACAAGGTTCGCTCGAAGAGTTTGAAACGAACGAGAAATTCGATCTCATTTCGATGATCCAGGTCGCCGCGCATTTTTACGAACCGCGCAAAGCGTTTGAAAAAGCGTTTGATTTGCTGAACGAAAACGGTTTTTTACTGATCGAAACCTGGAATCGCGAGTCACTTTCAGCGCGGATTTTCGGCAGAAACTGGCACGAATATTCGCCGCCTTCGGTTTTGCAGTTTTTCTCGGAAAAAGGCTTGACGGATTTTTTGGAAACACTCGGTTTTGCAAAGATCGCACGCGGTCGCCCGTCGAAAAAGATTTCGGGCGCACACGCCAAATCGTTGCTAAAATATCGTTTGGGCGATAATTTTCTCCTGAAACTGATTCCCGGCAATTTAAATTTTCCCTACCCGAGCGAAGATTTATTCTGGGCTTTGTATCAAAAGAAATAGCCGCGAAAATGAGCGAAAATCACAAAAAATATGTTTTGATTTTACTGCTTTTGCATCTGGCGGTCGCTTTGCCTCTCGCTTATTTTCTGAACATCTGGGTCGACGAAGCATCGTCGCTATACACGACCGAACGCGGATTCTTTTTCGCGCTTCAGAATGCGCTGACGGATGAAAAACAGGCTCCGCTTTATTTTTGGTTATTGAGTTTATGGCGAAGCGTCAACGGTTCGATCCTGTTTGCGCGGCTTCTTTCGATCTTTTTTTCATTGCTGGCGATCAGGTTTTTCTTTGCTTTGGCGCAAAAATTATTTGATGAAAAAGCGGCGTTTTTTCTGACCGCATTTTTCGCACTTCACCCGTATTTGTTTTGGGCAAGTCTTGAAATCCGCGTTTATTCGCTCGTTGTCTTTCTTTCGGTCTGGTGGCTGAATCTGTTTTTTGAGAATTTCGTTCGACGCGAAGATGCGGAGGCGCAAAAGGGCAAAGATTTTTTGTTTGTTCTGCTTTCCGTCGTTGCGCTTTATACGAATTATTATCTCGGATTTCTGTTCGTCGGCGGATTTGCGGCATTGCTCGTTTTGCGAAAATGGCGCGGGTCACGAACTTATTTTTTGCAGATGATTATCGTCGGCGCGTTTATTTTACCGCTTCTGTGGGTGATAAAAGCGCAGTTTGCGGTGAATACGAAAGCGTTTCAGGAAGAGAAGGAGATTATCATCGCGCTGAAGATTTTCTGGAATCATTTTATGACGTTCGTTTTGCCGACCGAGATTTATCCGTCGGACGAAGTGACGCAGATTTCTGCGGTCAGAAATTGGTTTATCCGCGCCGTAATTTTGATGGTCGCGTTTTTTGCGATCAGGAAACGACGCGAAATCTTAAATGAAAAAACGCTCGTTTTCGGCGTTATTTCCGCCGTTATTTTCGCATTTTTGCTCGCGGCTTATCTGCTTCTCGGCGAAGTTTACATCGGCATCAGGCATCTGGCGGTCGTCTTTGTGCCCGTTATTTTGGCGGTTTCTCTGGTTGTGATTCCGCTTTTGCCGCGTAAAAGTTTGATTTTCTTAAGCGTCTTTTATCTTTCGCTTTTTGGATATTCGCTTTACGCGCTTTATCCGAAGCTGGCGAAACGCGGCGATTGGGCGCGGGTCGGCGAATTCATCGCGCAAAACGAACGTCCGAATCAGCCGATAATTGTCTTTACGACCTTTGACGCGCTTGCTCTGCCCTATCATTACAAAGGGCAGAACAAGATATTTCCCGACGAAAAGTTTTTCGATTGGGAAGCCGAAGCCGCGGCGGGAAGTGCACAGCGTTGGGCAAAGCAAACCGAATTCATCATTTCCGAAATCCCGCCCGAAGCAAATGAAATCTGGCTTTTGACGAATGAAAAATGCGAGATCAAAGATGCGTGTCTGCCTTTGGAAAATTTTGTCGAACGGAATTACACTATTGTTGAAGAAAGAGATTTTTATCAGGAAAAAGTTCGTTTATTGAGGAAAAAAGTCCAATGATTGAATCAGTCGATCCGAAAATAACAGAAAAACCGGCGGTCAGATGCGCCAAATGCGACCGCGAAATGGAACATTACAACACGTTTATCGAGCCGACCAACGAAACCGTCGTCGTCTGCTGGGAATGCACACAACGCGAGGAAAAAGGCTTTAACGCCAAACGCGATTTCCGGCGCGGTTCGCGCTTTGGAGTAATTCCAAGATAGAATTTAGCCACGAACAAACACGAAAGTCCACGAAAATTTAATTTGTTTTTATTCGTGAATTTTCGTGTTTGTTCGTGGCAAAAACTTTATGATTAGAAAAATCACTGAATATCCCGAAAAAGTTTTGGGCGAAATGGGAAAGCCCGTCGAAAAGTTCGACGAAGAATTGGAAAAGCTCTGCGAAGATATGTTTGAAACGATGTATGACGCGGAAGGTGTCGGGCTTGCCGCACCGCAGATCGGTTTGAATCTGCGTCTTTTCGTGATGGACTGCGAAGACATCAAGCTCGTTGCCGCCAATCCCGAGATCATCGAAACGGAAGGCGAACAATCGGGTCAGGAAGGCTGTCTTTCGGTCGGCAAAGTTCCGGCGGTCGTCGTGCGCCCGATGAAAGCCAGACTCCGCGCCCAGGATGTCAAAGGCGAATGGTTCGAGCGCGAAGCCGAAGGCTATGCCGCCCGTGCTTTTATGCACGAAACCGATCACTGCAACGGCAAACTTTTCATCGATCATCTGCCGAAACTGCGCCGCGATATGGTCGTCACCAGATTCAAAAAAGAGAAACGCTGGAAATAGTTTCTACAAAAAACAGTTATCAGTTATCAATTGTCAGTTATTGAAAAAGTCATTTTTCAATAACTTTTCTTTGCCAGAAATCTATATTTATAAATTAATTGTTTCCCGAAACTGTGCTATTTTAATCTTGTCCCCAAAAGCTATTCTAAAAAAATCGAACGGAGATTAAGATGAGAAAACTATTATTTTTCTTACTGTTGAGCGGCTTGCTCGGCTTTTCGAGCGTTACCGTTTCGGCACAATACGGGCAGTGCGACCGCAACCGTTATTCGCCGATCCAATGCGGTTATTACGAGGAAGGTTATCAGGACGGCGCGAGCGACGCGCAGGACAACCGCGCCAATGATTACCGCCGCTACCGCGACAAGATCGACACGCGCCGCTACGAAGGCAATTACCGCGACGGCTACGATGCCGGATATGCGAGCGTCAGACCTTATTCGCGATGGGATTCGTCGCAGAGAAGCGCATACGATACGGGCTACCGGCTCGGCGAAAGCGACCGCCGCCGCAATGTCAGCCGTCTGCCCGCGCGTTACGAAGGACAATACGACCGCAACTACGAAATTTACTATCAGCAGGGCTATTTCGACGCGTTCGACAACCGACCGCGTCAATACGACGTGCCGTTAGGCGGAAATTATCCGACCAATCCGAATTATCCGACTTACCCGACCAACCCGACGCAACCCGGCACGCCGACGGGAATGGTCAGCTGGACGGGACGCGTCGATAACCGCGTCAATGTCGTGATTCAGGGCGCAAATGTCCGCACCGACGACATCACGAATTCGGGTTCTCAGCAAGGTTATGTAAATATGAACGGAGTTTTGCCGCGCCGTAACGCGATTGTCGCGGTCGCCAAAAACGAGGGACGCGGAACGGCGCAGGTCGTCCAGCAACCGAGCCGCGCCAACGATTACACGGCGATCGTTCAGATTTCCGACCCGAAGAGCGGTTCCGACAATTACCGCCTCGATATTTCGTGGCAGGCGAGCACCGCCGAAGAGCCGTATCAGGCGGGTAGAGTGAGCTGGCGCGGGCGCGTTGACCAAACCGTTAATATCGTTATTTCGGGCAGTGACGTGCAAACTCAAACGGTCGCAGGTCCCGTTTCGGGAACGAACTTTAACATCAACGGCTATCTCGCGCGCCGCACGGGAAACGTCACGGCGAGAAAACGCAGCGGACGCGGAACGGTCACGGTTTTACAACAACCGAACGCCGACAACGATTTCGTCGCCATCATTCAGGTTTTCGACCCTGACCGAAGCGATGACAATTACGAAGTCGATATTACCTGGTAAAGCGTCGAAATTTAGAAAAAAACAAATTGACTGCGAAATAAACGAAAGAAGCGAAAATTAATAAGAAAATCATTTTCGTAATTATCCGTTACATTTCGCAGTCAATTTGTTCAGAGTTTAAACTTCAGTTTGAGTTTTACTTACAAGATTCAAACTGAAGTTTGAACTCTGAACGCATTCGAGAAAACTTACGAGAGTGACAGCTAAGGTTTCAGTGCTGACACCCGAGCATTCAATCCTGACAGCTGAACATTCAGTGCTGACAGCCGAGCATTCAGTGCTGATAGCCGAGCATTCAGTGCTTACACATCAACATTCAGTGCTGACAGCCGAGGTTTCAGTGGTGATAGAAAGACTTTCAGTGCTTGCAGACGGAGATTCAGTTCTTACAGCTAAGGTTTCAGTGCTTCAGATTCAACATTCAGTGCTTGGCGAAGAGGTTTCAGGACTTCGGATTGAAGATTCAGTGCTTAGGGAAAGGGCTTCAGTGACTTCAGATTGAGGTTTCGCAATCCAAAACACCGCATTTGAAACCTTACCGCGCCGTTTTTACGAAGATCGTGCGGTAAACGGGCAGATTTTTTTCTTCGACGGCGTTTTCCCTTTCGGTTTTGACGGGAAACGGGTTTGTTCCGGTCGCGCTTTCCTTTAATTTTTTGTTTTCACGAAACAAAGCAAACATTTCATCGGCGAGAAACTCGATGTCGGTCTGCACGAATATCTTTCCGCCTTCCGCGATTCTTCCGACGACCGTTTCGACCAGTTCCGCGTTGACCATCCGGCGTTTCGCGTGTTTTTTCTTAAACCACGGATCGGGAAACTGGATCGTCACGGTCTGCAAAACGCCGGCGGGAATATTTTCGAGAAGCTTGTCGAGCTTGAGCATCGCGTTGCAGAATGCGTAATGCAGATTGTCGAGATTTTTCTCTTTTGCGATGCGGTTTCCTTCGGCGACGAGCGGTTCGCGGATTTCGACACCGAGAAAATTATGCGACGTTTCGAGCTGTGCCATTTTCAGGATAAAACGCCCGCGCGCGCAACCGATGTCGAGGTGTAAAGGCAAAGCGGGATTTGCAAATGCCTTTTCCAATTCGATCGGCTCAGGCTCAAAAATATAAAAGGGCGCAAACGGGTTGACGTGTTGGTGAACTCTGACTCTGGGCATTTCTAAGGATTAATTCAAACGATCTTCAATAAAAGCAAAACGGCAAACGCGGAAACGGCGATCATAATTCCGAGCGAAACCAGCCCGAGAATGTCTACCGCTTTGCCGACCTCACGTGGGTCTTTGTAAACATCCGAAGGAATTTGCAGAAAACCGTAAACCAAACCGACCAGCAAACCGCCGAGATGCCCGAAATTATCGATCATAACTCTATTATCGGTTGCGTAGGGAATAAACCATCCCATCACCCCGATAAAAATTATGTTGTAGATCATACTTTTCAGAAAATCCGGCGGCATCAGTTTACGGCGTTTGTAGGCATACACCGTCAAATAACCGACAAAGCCGATAATTCCGCCCGACGCGCCGACCGAATCCGTGATCGGATAAAAAATGAAACTCAAAATCCCGCCGCCGATCGCCGACAATAGAAAAACTATGGCGAGATGTGCGCGGTTGGAAAGAATTTCGATGGCTCTGCCGAGCTGATAAAGCGCGTAACAATTGAAAAACAGATGGATCAAACCGCCGTGCAAAACCGCGCCCGTCAAGATTCGCCAATATTCGCCCTTCGCAAAATTGCTTTTTACAAACCCGGCAAGATCGACGGAAAGAGCATTGCCCATCAAGATCGAATCGATCCCGTCGTCGGCAACCTGACAAATAAATACCGCCGCCAAACAACCGATCAAAATTACGGAATACAAAGGAAAAAGAATAACCACAGTCCTTGCATTTTCGGGCTGTGCCTCACCTGTTTCTTCAATTTCTCTCTCTTTTCTTAAAGGCATATTTCAATTTCGGATTTTAGATTTCGGATTTCGGATTGCTTAATTCATCTCTTGTCCCTCATCTCTCATTCATTACATTGCAAGCCCGCCGTCGGGCTGAATGACCTGACCTGTAATATAACGCGCCGAATCCGAAAGCAGGAAACAAGCGGTTTCGGCAACTTCCTGCACGTTTCCGAGTCTGCCCAGAGGAATCTGCGACAGGATTTTTTCACGATATTCGGCATTCATTTCAGATGCCATTTCGGTTTCGATCAAGCCCAGAGCCAGCGCGTTGACCGTGATCTTACGGCTGGCGATCTCTTTCGCCAATGCCTTTGTGAAACCGATCATCCCCGCTTTCGATGCCGAATAATTCGTCTGTCCGAGCATTCCGACCACGCCCGAAATCGAAGCGATATTGAGAATCGAACCGCCGTCCGCGTTTTTCATCATCGGACGCAGAACCGCTTTTGAAAAATTGAACGCGCCTTTCAGATTCGTGTCCAAAACCGCGTCCCAATCGTCTTCCTTCATCCGCAAGATCAAAGTATCGCGCGTGATTCCGGCGTTATTAATCAAAAAATTGACCGTGCCGAATTCCGCCGTCACTTGTTTGACAAATTCCGCCGCCGATTCGGTGTTTGCGACATCGCACTGCGCCGCCATTGCCTTCACGCCCAAAGTTTCGATTTCCGCCTTTAACTTTTCCGCTTCATCCGCGCTTTTCGCATAATTAAAAGCGACATTCGCACCGCGTTTCGCCAGTTCCAAAACAATCGCTTTCCCGATGCCGCGCGTTCCGCCCGTCACGATCGCCGATTTTCCTTCAAATTGTTTTTCGCTCATAAAATAAATTTTCGGAGCATTTTTTTTAACTGAAACACTCTCGAAATAATTGCTTACCTTTTATAAAATTCTTTTCAAATTACGATAATAGCAAGATTTTCACTTCCGTTTATGGTTTCTTTTTTATCGATTTTTTCTTCTTCGTTTCCGCAAAAACCTTTTCGGCTGTGCCTAAATATTCGATGTCTTTTTCCGCTTTGCCGAGCGGTGCCGTGCGTTTACAAATGCTCGTCGAAAGTTCTCTTCTGTAAGCATCGGCGTAAACCAAATATTTTTGTTTGACCTTAAAAGGAAATCCGCAAAAATTTGAACTTCCCGATGTCGAAACGACGATATTTTCGGTTTTCACGCCTTTCCACGCGCTCAAAACTTTCAAATAAACTTTCAATGTCGTATATAAACTGTTTTTCGATTCTTTGATCGAAACGATTCTGACGACTTCGCCTGAAAAGATCGCACCCGCGCCTTTTAACTGCAAATCAATGATTTCCTGCGTCGGCTTTTCAAAACTTCCCAAATGCATACAAGTGCAGGCGAAAACGCCGCTCGTAAAAATCAATAAAAAAACGAAACTCGTAAATATTCGCGGCAATTTCATAGGTTTTAATGTTAATTCTGCGCCGCTTCGCGCACTTTTTTCAGCCACGCCGAACGCTTTTCCGTTTCGCTTTCGGCTAACAAATTCGTCAGTTTTTCGCTCGTCGCTTTTGGAAACGAAAGGCTTTCCGCCGCTTCGTTATATTTTTCGCCGTCGAAAACGTAAATTTTTACTTCGTCCTTTTGAAAACGCCAGATTTCGGGAATTTTGAACGCGGCATAGATCGGCAAACGGTCGATCGAAGGACTGAAAATATCGATTTCAAGCACGAGATCGGGCGGAAATTGTTCGAGATCGATCTTTTGCATTCCGAAAACTTTGTCGTAGCTTTGCAGATAAAAACAGCCGTCCGGCTCCGCACCTTTTTCCAATTCGTCTTTTTTGAACGTCGTCGAACGAATATTTCTTACTTCCAAATCGTTTTCTTCTGCAAAGATTTCAACGATTTTTTCTAAAAATACCGCTTTTTCTTCATGTTTCTGCGAAGGCATATAAATCTCCAAACATCCGCGATTATATGTAAACCGAGGCACGCTGCGGTCTTCGTGTTCCTGCATCAGAGATTCGTAGGTTTTCCACGAAACGCCGCTCAAGATTACGTGTTCTTCGATTTGGATTTGGGTTTTCGGTTCGGTTAAAACTGCTGCCATAAAAACTCTCTTTGCCGTCATTTTAACACAGCTTGAAAATTTACTTTGATTTAATTTTTATCAATTACTGTTCGGAATCGGCATTGAAAACAACCCGATCATAAATTTCAATCAAACCTAGTTCGATTTCGATCGAATTTAATTCCAAAAAGCCTTCGATTCCTTCAACGGCGTTGTGAATCCAGCGTCCGTCGGATTGTTTTTCGTGGTGTTCGATAAACGGTGCGTCTTGATAAATCAAAACGTAATCGGTCAGGGTCGGTAATTCTTTTCGATAGCGAAAGAATTTTTTCGTCTGATCGTAACGCTCGGTCGAAGGAGAAAGAACCTCGAAAATAATTTTCGGATTAAGCAAAACGTCTTTTTGCGAATCGTGAAAAAGCGGCTGACCGCACACAACGGTCAAATCTGGATAAGCAAACATTCCTTTGCCTTCCGCACGAACTTTCATATTCGGCGAAAGTGCCTGACAATCTTTACCCTTTAATTTTGTGCGAATTTCACCTGCCAAATTTATACAAATCTGACTGTGCGAAAGACTTTCGCCAGCCATTGCGTAAACTTTTTCATCGAAAGGATAAATTTCGCCGTCGAAATATTCGTGACGAATCTCCGAATTTCGTTCGAATTCGAGATATTCTTCAGGCGTAAAAAACTGCGGCTTTTTTTGTGCTAATCCCATTGTAAAAATATCCTTAAAATTCACTCATAAATTTAAGCTACATTCTATCTATTTGAAAGAATTAGAGCAATTAAACTATTATTTGCTCTATGAAGAAAACTTGGCGGAAAATTTGGGCGGCGTTTTCGGTAATGCTCGCTTTGGTTTCGTTCGTTTCGGCGCAAACGGCTTCGTTTGTGATTAAAAACGCAACGATCATCGACGGCAGCGGAAAGACTTCGTTTCAAGGCGACGTGCGCGTGAAAAACGGGAAAATTGCGAAGATCGGCAAGATCGAACCGAAAAAGGACGAACAAGTTATTGATGCGAACGGTAAAGTTCTCGCGCCCGGATTTATCGATATTCATAATCATTCGGAAGACGGTTTGCAGTCGGAAGGCACGGCAACGAATCAGGTTTCGCAGGGAATTACGACGATTCTCGTCGGTCCCGACGGCGGTTCGCCGTTTCCGATTTCAGATTATCTGAACAAATTGAACGGCAAAATCGCTCCGAATGTCGGCGCGTTCATCGGTCACGCATCTTTGCGCGAACAGGTGATGAACAACGATTATGCGCGGAAAACTACACCTGAAGAACTCCAAAAAATGCTCGTTTTGATCGAACAGGCGATGAAGGACGGCGCGTTCGGATTGTCTTCAGGCTTGGAATACGATGTCGGCTATTCGGCTTCGACCGAAGAATTGATCGCGCTTTCGCGCATTGCGGCGAAATACAAGGGAATTTATATGACGCATATGCGCGACGAGGAAGAAGGAATGCTCGACGCGGTGCGCGAATCTGTCCGCATCGGCAAGGAAGCGAAAATTCCCGTCCAGATTTCGCATATCAAAATGGGCAACAAAAACGTCTGGGGAAAATCGGTCGATGCGGTCGCCATTATCGAAGCCGAACAGAAAGCGGGTTTCGACATCACGGCGGACGCTTATCCTTACACGGCTTGGGGTTCGACGATCACGGTGCTGGTTCCTTCGCGCAAACACGAAGACCGCAACGAAGTCGAAACGGGCTTGAACAACGTCGGCGGCGCGGATAAGGTTTTGGTGACTTCGTGCGCGGCGCATCGCGATTATCAAGGCAAAACGCTCGCCGAAATCGCCAAAATGCAGAATGTTTCGCCTGTTGACATTTACATTCAGATCGTTAAGGACGGCGGCGCGGGCGTGGTCTGCAATTCGATGAACGAAGCGGACGTGAAGAATTTTTATCAAAGATCGTGGGTAATGGTTTCGAGCGACGGCGGAATCGGCGGCAGACATCCGCGCGGAACGGGAACATTTCCGCGAGTTTTAGGCAGATTCGTCCGCGAAAATAAATGGCTGTCGTTGGAAGAAGCGATTCGTAAAATGTCTTCGTTTCCCGCCCAAAGATTAGGTTTGAAAGATCGCGGAATGATTAAAAAAGGAATGCAAGCCGACCTCGTTCTGCTCGATAAAGACAAAGTGATCGACCGCAACACATTTACACAGCCCGAAACTTTGTCGGACGGCATCGAGATCGTTTTCGTGAACGGCGAAAAGGTCTGGGAAAACGGCAAAGTCACGGGCAAGCTTCCCGGCAGTATTTTGCGCCGCAATTATTAAACGGAAGCATCCCACAAACCGAAAATAATCTTCTCCGAACGATTGGGAGAGTTCTCCGAACGAACGGGAGAACTCTCCCGTTCATTTTCTGCGTTCTCCCGAAGGGCGGTTGCACTCTCCCGACGCACGGAAGAACTCTCCCGATGTGCGGAAGAACTCTCCCAATCGTCGGATGCGTTCTCCCGATGTGCGGATGCGTTCTCCCGATGTGCGGAAGAACTCTCCGAATCGATAGAAAAGTTCTCCCGAAGGGCAGTTGCGCTCTCCGAATCAATTTCTGCGTTCTCCGAGTGGTCGGAAAAACTCTCCGAATCAATTTCTGCACTCTCCGAATGGTCGGAAGAGCTCTCCGAATCATTCGGAGAACTTTTCTGAAGTCGTAAAATCAGGAAACACTTTCGCACGTTTGCCGATAAATTAGCTAAAAAGGAGAAAATTTATGGCAAGTACAGGCGGAGTCGGCGGAAGCACGAACGGCGGCGGCAACAGTAATTCGGTCGGCGCAAGCGGCGCGGCGGGCGCGGCGGGAAAAAGCTCGGCGGATTCAAATAAAAGTTGTTCGGTCGGAAACGAAACGAAATCGAACGAAACGGCAAAGGCAAACAATACCGACGGCGCAAACGCGAAAACCGGAATCGACCGCGAACCGCAGCAAAAAGCGGATTTGAACGCGAAAATGGATTCCGCGCCCGCCGACGTAAAAGCGGAAACGGCGAAAACCGAACAAGCGAAGGTTGAACAGACAAAAGCCGAAAAAACGAAAGCCGAAACGGTCAAGACCGAGAAAGTTCAGGAACAATCGCTGACCGATAAAGTTAAGGAAAAAGCCAAAGAAATAATGGCAAAAGCCGAAGAAGTGGCGAAAACCGTCAAGGAAGAAGTCACGAAGGCTTACGAAACGGCGAAAACGCAAGCCGCTTTTGCCGCGAAACAAAAAGAATTGGCTGATCTGGCGCGTAAACCCGAAATCCGCGCCATGCTCGACACCATCGGATTCACCGAAGGAACGGGTTTGAATTACGGCAAAGTCGTCAACGGCACGGTCATCGGACAGAATAAAAAATCGATGGGATACGACACGACACTCGCGGCGGGCGCGAAAAACGTGACGACCTACGATATGTCACAGCATCCGAACGTGAAGGTGCAGGTCAACAAAAATCTCGTTTCTTCCGCCGCCGGACGTTATCAATTTTTGTCGGGAACGTGGAATAATCTGGCGAAAAATCTCGGTTTGACCAATTTTCACGCCGACACGCAGGACATCGCGGCGGTGCAGTTGATGAAGGAAAGGAATATGATCGAACCGCTTTTGAACGGCGATCTGCAAACGGCAATCAATCGCGGTGCGAACGAATGGGCAAGTTTGCCGAAAGCCGACGGAAACGGCGCATACGCGGGACAAAATGCGCGTTCGTTCGAGGCAATCCAAAACGCCTACAACGGCTATCTGAACGACGCGAAAGCAATGGCGCAAGCCGGAGATTATAACTAAGGAAAATAGAACACGGACGAACACAGATTTAGCGGGTTTTCACAGATATTTTTATAATTTATCCGTGTAAATCTGCCTGATCCGCGTTCGTCCGCGTCCCATTTTCTTACAAATTAATCCATTCCCAAATCTTCGATAAATCTCGAATTTTCGTCAAAGTGGTCACGCGAAACGCCGCTTTCATCTTCAACCATTATCAAAACCATTTGCCGAACTTGTTCACGCGACCGATTTTTATTTATTTCGGGCAATGTCATCAAATAATCGATGACGGCTCTCGGCGTCACCAAAGTTTCGGCAACTTCGTCGGGAATCATTATTTCAAACTCTTCCTCGATCCGCATCACCATTTCGACTAAATCCAAACCCATTTTTCTTTACAAACTCAAAGCTTGCCGCTGAATCTCGAAAAGTTGATTGATTCCTTTTTCCGCCAAAACGAGCATTGCGTCCATTTGTTCGCGGGTGAAGGGTTCGCGTTCGGCGGTTCCCTGAATTTCGATGAATTTTCCTGCGCCGGTGCAGACGATGTTCATATCGACCTCGGCGTTCGAGTCTTCGATGTAGGCGAGGTCGAGAATCGGCGTATCTTCGATGATGCCGACGCTGATTGCCGCGACTTCCGAGAGAAGCGGCGAATTTTTGATGATGTTGTTTTTGACGAGCTTACGGCAAGCGAGCGCAAGCGCGACATACGCGCCCGTGATCGAAGCGCAACGCGTTCCGCCGTCCGCTTGAATCACGTCGCAATCGAGAAAAATCTGACGTTCACCGAGCTTTTTCGTATCGACGACGGCACGTAAACTGCGACCGATGAGCCGCTGGATTTCCTGCGTTCTGCCCGACGGGTTTTTCGTTTCGCGTTGTGTGCGTGTGTTCGTCGCGCGCGGCAGCATCGCGTATTCCGCCGTGACCCAACCCGTTCCCTTGTTCCGCAAAAACGGCGGAACGCGTTCTTCGACGGTCGCGGTGCAGATAACCTTCGTGCCGCCGACCTCGATCAAAGCCGAGCCTTCGGCATACGGGGAAATATTCGGCGTGATCTTCGTGTTTCTGATCTGGTCTAATGCTCTGTTGTCAGTTCTTTTGTAATTCATTTCGTAGTTGTTTTTCGACTGCAATTAGGGGATTTAATAAAGTTCGATGGCTTCGAGTTTGGCGGGCTGACTGCCCAGAAATCTTTCGGCGACACGCGCAAATCTTTCCGCCGCGTCGGTCACGTAAAAATGATCGAGATCGTCGCAGAGTGTGCGCTCGCCTTCGATTTTCTGCGGATTTTTCAATTCTTTGAAGTCCAAAAGTTGTTCGACTTCTTCGGCGCAAGCCTCGCCCGAATCAATGAGTGTAACATTTTCGCCGACCGTCTGCTGAATGACTTCGCGCAGAATCGGGTAATGCGTGCATCCCAGAACGAGCGCGTCGGGCTGAAATTCTTTGATCTTTTCGAGATATTTTTTAGCGATCGAAACGGTTTCCGGCTCTTTCGTCCAATTTTCTTCCGCGAGCGGCACGAACAGCGGGCAAGCCGTTTGATAAACGACCGCTGTTTCTTCCGCCTGATGAATCGAAAGCGCGTAAGCATTGCTCGAAACGGTTGCTTCGGTCGCGATGACGGCGATTTTTTGATTCGTTTCATTTTGCCTGTCCCGCGTCATTGCCACCGCTTTGCGTGCGCCCGGACCGATCACGCCGACAACATCGATGCCGATCTTTTCACGAATCTTCGGCAAAGCGAGCGCGGAAGCCGTGTTGCACGCCACGACAAGAATCTTTATGCCGTGCGAGGCGAGAAACTCCGCATTTTCGATCGCGTAACGTTCGACCGTTGCCAACGATTTCGTGCCGTAAGGCACCCGCGCCGTGTCGCCGAGATAAATAAAATGCTCGTTCGGCAAGCGGTTATGAAGCGCACGGTAAACCGTCAAACCGCCTACGCCCGAATCGAAAATCCCGATCGGCAGACTTGCTTTTGTTTGATTATTTAAGGGGTTTTGTTCGTTAGAATTTTCCACAAAATAAATAAATGAATCGTGACAGCATCGGCAGCAATTGAAATAATAATACAGTTTGCGGCGATTATAAAATTGAGATGTAAAGATAAAAGGATTTATATTCGCAATTTAAGACGGTGAAAACCTCAGTTGAGGTATTTAAAACCTAGGTCTAGGTTTTAAATACCTCAACTGAGGTGAAGAAAACCTAATGTTAGGTTCTTTAAACCTACACTTAGGTTTTAAATACCTAGACTTAGGTTCTTTAAACCTAGACCTAGGTTTTAAATACCTAGACTTAGGTTTTCTTCACCTAACATTAGGTTTTAAATACCTAAACGTAGGTTTTCCTTACCTCATAACGAAAAAAGACAGCCGAATCTTAAGATCCGCCTGATCGTCGAAAAAACATTTTCGCAAACTTTAGTTTCAACGCCCGTTTTACGTTAGAATATTTCTCTAAAAGTTATGAAAACATTTATCTTCTTTACGGCTCTGCTGTTTTTCGTTTCCACAATAACGGCGCAATGGCAAAAGCAAAATATCGACACTAAGGCGAGTTTTCGCGGGCTTGCGGTGGTAAATTCAAACGTCGTCTGGGCAAGCGGAACGGGCGGAACGGTATTGCGAACTGTTGACGGCGGAAAAAATTGGCAGGTTTTAAAGGTTCCCGATGCCGAAAAACTCGATTTCCGTGACATCGAAGCGTTCGACGCGGAAACGGCTTATATTTTGAGCATCGGCGAAGGCGAAAATTCACGCATTTACAAAACGGCGGACGGCGGAAAGACCTGGAAACTGCAATTCAAAAATACGAACCCGAAAGCCTTTTTCGACGCGCTCGCCTTCTGGGATACAAAAAACGGGATGGCGATGTCAGACCCCGTTGACGGCAAATATTTATTGGTAAAAACGACCGACGGCGAAACGTGGAGCGTTGCCGAAAACGCGCAAATGCCGAACGCCAAAGACGGCGAAGCGGCTTTTGCGGCAAGTGGAACTTGTCTGCTCTCAAACGGCAAAAACAACGTCTTTCTGATCTCGGGCGGAAATGATGCGCGAGTTTTCCGCTCGGAAAATCGCGGCGCAAATTGGACGGTTTCCGACACGCCGTTCGTCAAAGGCACGGCGGGCAGTGGAATTTTTTCGATCGCAATGCGCGACGCGAAAACCGGCGTGATCGTCGGCGGAAACTATGAAAAACCGAACGACATCACAAATAATCTCGCTTTTACAACCGACGGCGGAAAGAGTTGGAACTTGTCGAAGGGTTTGAACGGCTATCGTTCGGGCGTAACGTATATCGATAAAAAAACGATTCTCGCGGTCGGCTCGAGCGGTTCGGATATTTCGACGGACAGCGGGAAAACCTGGAAAAATCTCGACAAGGAAAATTACAACGCCGTTCAGTCAAAAGGCAAAAACGCGATCTGGGCAGTCGGCGCGGGCGGATTGGTCAGCAAATTCACGCTGAAATAAAATTATGAAATCATTTGCGGACTTTACGGAAAATTATGCTTCGCTCGAACCGAACGGCGCGATAAAAACTTTCGACGGCGGTGATGAATTTTGGAGTTTATCGGGCGCAGATTTGGATAAGATCGGCGAAAACTGGCTGATTACCGAATTTCATTTTGAAGAAGACTGGAAATCCTGGGAGATGCACCCGCACGGCGAAGAAATCGTTTATCTGCTTTCGGGCGAAATGGATTTAATTTTAGAGAAAGACGGAGACCTGCAAACAATCGAACTTCGCGGCAAAGGTTCGGTCATTATTCCGCGCGGAACCTGGCACACGGCGAAAGTTTTCGCGCCGTGCAATATGTTGATTATCACGCACGGAAAAGGCACGGAAATTCGGGAGAAGGTTTAAATTTTATGAATTTTGCGTGGTATGACATCATCGGCTCGGTCGGCGTGGCAACGATCATCATCACTTACGTTTTGCTTCAGACCGAAAAAATTAAAAGCGAAAGTCTGCTTTATTCCCTGCTCAACGCTTCGGGCGCGAGCCTGATTATTTTTTCGCTCTATTTCAATTTCAACTTTTCCGCCTTTATCGTCGAATTTTTCTGGGTTCTGATAAGTCTTTACGGAATCGGAAAATATTTTCTCGGCAAAGCTAAAAAATAATTTTTTTGCCTGCGAAACACACGAAAGAAACGAAATAAAACAGAAAAATCTATAATTCTTTTTTCGTCCTTCTCGTGTATTTCGCGGGCAAACTTTTTGAGTTTAACTTCTCTTTTCTGCCATTCCCAAAAACCTGTCATAAAATTATTTCGGACGGTGTTTTAATTATTGATACGTTTAGTTCCAAAAATTCGCGTAAATGCTACGGACTGATTTTTCATTCTGAAATAACATTTTTATAGGGAGTTCAATCGATGAAAAGAAGAGATTTTATCGTAAAAGGTGCTTTTGCCCTCGGTGCGCTTGCGACAAGTGACCTCTGGGTTGGTAAAATGATTGCGGGAGAACCTGCGATGTTTAAAAATCCATTGCTCGATACTTATTTTCAAGTTTCACAAGAGCAGATCAAAAAAGTTTTAGGCACGGCGTTGGCAAAAGGTGCCGAGTTTGCCGATGTATTCTTTGAATATAGAATCACATCGAACCTTGCATTTGAAGAAGATATTGTGAAATCCGCAAGGCGCGGAATCATTCAGGGTGTCGGCATTCGCGCCGTTAAAGGCGACCAGATCGGGTTTGCTTTTTCCGAAGAACTGTCGATTGAAAAGATGCTCGAAGCGGCAAACGCGGCGGCGGCGATCGCGGCGGACAATACTGCCAAGACGAGAATTCAGCCGATCTCGCCCTTAAAACCGAAAAATCTTTACCAGATCAACGAGCTTGCCACATCAGCCGATTTAACGAAAAAACTCGAATTCATCAAAGAAGCCAACGAAACCGCGAAAAAATACGATTCAAAGATCGTGCGCGTAAATGTCGGTTTTAACGACGAAGTGAAACACGTCGTTTACGCCAACAGCGACGGCGTTTATTGGGAAGATTCACAGCCGATGTTCGTGTTTTCGACCGTCTGCATTGCCGAGCAAGGAACACGGCGCGAAACGGGTTATTCATCGGGCGGCGGTCGCATCGGGTTGGAATATTTCAATAAAAACCGCCGAGCTTCCGACATTGCGAAAGACGCGGCGCGGCTCGCGGTGCTGAATCTTTCGGCGGTCGAGATCGAAGCCGGAATGCAAACCGTCGTTCTCGGAAACTCGGACAGCGCAGTGCTTTTGCACGAAGCCGTCGGACACGGACTCGAAGCCGATTTCAATTACAAAAAACTCTCGAATTATTCGGGACGCGTCGGTGAAAAGGTCGCTTCCGACCAATGCACCGTGGTTGACGAAGGCTTGTTTGAAAATATGCGCGGCACGATCAACGTTGACGACGAAGGCAACACGCCGCAAAGCACGGTTCTAATCGAAAACGGAATTTTGCGCGGCTATATGAACGACCGTATTTCCGCGAAAAAGCTCGGCGTAAAGTCGTCAGGTAACGGTCGCCGCCAGGCTTACAATTATCCGCCGATGCCGCGAATGACGAATACTTATCTGAAAAACGGCAAATATTCGGCGGACGAAATTTTGCAATCGGTCAAAAAAGGAATCTACGCGAAAGGCTTTACAGGCGGCAACGTGGACATCACGAAAGGCGATTTCACATTTAGCTGTTCGGAAGCATACCTGATCGAAGACGGAAAGATCACCACGCCCGTGAAAGGTGCAACTCTCGTCGGCAACGGTCCCGACGTAATGACAAAGCTCGCAATGGTCGGCAACGATCTGAAATTCACGGACGGCGGCTGGACGTGCGGTAAAAACGGACAGATGGTTCCCGTCGGAATGGGAACGCCGACCGTCAAAGTGTCGGAAATCACTGTCGGCGGAACGAAAGTTAAGGGAAAAACCGAATAAAAGGAGGCGGACGATTTGGGCTTTGGGAATTCGGATTTGGGATTTTTTAATTTCAATCCGAAATCCGAAATCACCAATCCGAAATTGATATGACTGATTACAGAAATTTAGCGTCCGAACTCGTTTCGGCTTTGAAGAAGGAAGGCGCGGATGCCGCCGATGTTTATATTGTTTCGTCGAACGGATTCAACACGACAATTCGGCTCGGAAACATCGAAAAATTACAGCAATCGACCTCGAAAGGGTTGGGTTTGCGGGTTTTCAAAAACGGTGCGACGGCTTCAACGTTTACGACCGATTTTCAGAATAAAACCGTTCAACAGCTCGTCAAGGAAACGCTCGAAATCGTGAAAGTTTCCAACGCCGATAAGTTTAACGGGCTTGCCGCGAAGGAACTTTTGGGCGAATACACGGGAAAATTAATGCTTTTCGACGATTCTATCGAAAAGATCACGCCCGAAAGAAAGATCGAAATGGTCAAGGAAATGGAAGATGCCGGACGCGCATTCGACAAACGGATCACGAATTCAAACGGCGCGGGCTGGTCTAATTCGGTCGGGCAGGTCACGCTGGCTAATTCTGACGGCTTTATCGGGCAATACAAAACCACGAATGCAAGTATGTCGGTCGGGCTTTTGGCGGAAGAAAACGGCGTAAAATATACCGACCGCTGGTATTCCTTCAACCGCTTTTTCAACAAACTCGATTCACCGAAATCCATCGGTGAGGAAGCGGCGCGGCGCGTTGTTCACCGAATCGGCGGTAAAAAGGTCAGATCGCAAGCTGTTCCCGTCGTGCTCGATCCGAGTGTCGCGGGCGATTTTGTCGATATGATTTTCGGCGCGGCTTCGGGCGGAAGCATATACCGCCGTTCGTCTTATCTGGTCGATAAGGTCGGACAGCAAATCGTCGCCCCGACGATCACGATCATTGACGACGCAACCATCGAAGACGGTCTGGCTTCGCGTCCGTTCGATGCGGAAGGCGTGCGTTCTTCCGCCGTGACGGTCATCGAAAACGGCATCTTGAAAATCTACGTTTGCGATGCTTACTCGGCAAGACGTTTGAACGCGAAAGTTACGGGAAATGCGGGACGCAGTTATCAATCCGCGCCGGGCGTTTCCCCGACCAATCTTTTCCTGAAAAATGGTAAAACCGCTCCGCAGGACATTATCAAATCCGTCAAAAACGGTTTGTATCTGACGGAAATGTTCGGTTCGGGCGTAAATTCGGTGACGGGCGATTTTTCGCAGGGCGCGAGCGGTTATTGGATCGAAAACGGCGAGATGACTTATCCGGTTCAGGAAATTACGATTGCCGGAAACGTTCTGAATGTTTTGAAAAACGTGCAGGCGATCGGCAACGATCTCAGTTTCAAACGCGGAAGCACCGCATCACCGACGCTTTTGATCTCCGAGATGACGGTCGGCGGCGAATAGAAAAATAAAAACCAAAAACCAAAAGGCAAAAGCAGGAGAAAACAATTCTCGGCTTTTGCCTTTTTTCCGTTTGCCGCAATTCTGCTAAAATTAAGGCAATTCATTGCAAAATAATAGTTTTTCCTTTTTATTTTCCGCAAATTAACGAATATGGGTATTGTAAGAAGAAAATTATCGAAATCGTTTAATGCTTTTTTTGAATCGGAAAAAGCGGGCGGTATTTTACTGATCGTCTGCACGGTCATTTCGCTTTTGATTACAAATTCGCCGATCGGCAAGCAATATCTGACATTCTGGCATTTGGGCATCGGCGGTTTGAGCCTTGAATTGTGGGTCAACGACGCGCTGATGGCGATCTTCTTTTTGCTGATCGGACTCGAATTAAAACGCGAATTATACAACGGCGAATTGTCCAACTTTAAAACCGCACTTCTCCCGATCTTTGCGGCGATCGGCGGAATCGCTCTGCCTGCAAGTATTCATTTCGCTTTAAATCAAGGAACCCCGACGCAACCCGGAATCGGGATTCCGATGGCGACCGACATCGCTTTTGCGCTCGGCGTTCTCGCGCTCTTGGGAAGCCGCGTGCCCGCTTCGTTAAAAATCTTTCTGACCGCGCTTGCCGTGATGGACGATCTCGGCGCAATTATCGTGATCGCCGTTTTTTACACGGCAAAGCTCTCGACCGCTTACCTTTTCGGCGCGATCATCGTTTTCGGAATCCTGGTTTTACTGAGCAAAGCAAAAGTAAATAAGCTCGTTCCGTATCTTCTCGGCGGCATTTTGATGTGGTTTCTGATGCTGAAATCGGGCGTTCACGCGACGATTGCGGGCGTTTTGCTCGGTTTTGCGATTCCCTTTTCGGCGAAGGAAGACGACGAGGAATCGCTTTCCTACAAGATGGAACATTTTCTGCACAAACCCGTCGCATTTATAATTTTGCCGATCTTTGCGCTCGCAAATACGGGAATCGTGATCGATTCGGAATCGCTGAAAACACTGACGCATTCTAACGAGATCGGCATTATGAGCGGTTTGGTCATCGGCAAACCGCTCGGCATTACGCTTTTGAGTTTTATCGCGGTTTCGGTCGGCATCTGCAAATTGCCGCTCGACCTGAACTGGAAACATATTTTCGGCGCGGGAATTTTGGGCGGAATCGGTTTTACGATGTCGATCTTTATCACGAATCTGGCGTTTGCCGGCAACGTGGTCGAAATCAACGGCTCGAAAATGGCGATTCTGCTTGCGTCTTTAACCGCCGGAACGATCGGTTTTCTCTGGCTCAAGCTTCTCGGTGCACCGAACGAAAGCGACGACGATATGGAAACAATGGATTTTGATATGACGGAAGTTTAAGGATTCACAATTTATATGAAATGGCTTATTGAAAGATCGAGATATTTGCCGATCGTGAGCGTGCTCGGGATGCTGACGGGCGCGATTGCCGCGCTTTTTCTCGGTGCGGTCAAAACTTTTGAATTGATAAAGACCGTCATCGGCAATTATCACGAATCCGAACCCTCGCTTTATGTTTTGTTTGAAGCGTTGGACTGTTTTCTCGTGGCGACGGCGTTGATCGTGGTGGCGGTCAGTCTTTACGAACTTTTCATCAGCGGACTCGAAGTTCCCGACTGGATGCTCGTTAAGGATTTGACGGAACTCAAAGCAAAGTTTACATTCGTGATTATTCCCGTGATGGCGGTCAAGTTCGTGCAGAAGATTCTGAAATACGAAAATGCCGTTGACACGCTGTATTACGGGGCGGCGATCGCGCTCGTCGCGTTTGCGCTGACGGCTTTTAATTTTATCAGCATCAAGGAAAAAGAAGCGAAAAAGATCGAAAAAGAGTTGGAGGACGGCAGTGAAACACGTGCCGAAGATTTGAAGAAATAAGCAAAAGCCCGCGCGTCCGCAAGGGCTGAAAATTTTAATTTATGGAGTAAAAACATTATGGAATTTTCTAATGGACAAAACGATTTCAGTAACCAAAATCCGGTTAATAATCTGCTTCCCGACCGCGCCGAGCTCGAATGCGAAGAGCTTTTCGCGCAAGCCGACCGGCTTTTGAACGATGGCATAATTATGGAAGCGGTTGAAAAACTGTCGCAGATTCTCAAGCGCAATCCTAAATTCGGCAAAGCCTATAATCATCTCGGCTGGGTTTACGAAACGAAGTATAAAAACTCCGCGCGCGCCGAAGAATATTACCAAGCCGCGATCCGGTATGCGCCGCATTACAACGCCGCTTATCTGAATTACAGTTATTTTCTGTCGAATCTCGGACGTTTCGATGATCTGAAAGCGCATCTCGACCGCGTTTCGCAGATTCCGGGCATTGCCAAGGACACGATCGCCAACGAATACGCGATAATGTATGAAATGCAGGGCAATCTGAGCCAGGCGATGGACTATTACCAAAAAGCCGCGCTCATCACGCTCGACGGCGGAAAGCTCGATAAATACAAGGAAGGCATCGAACGCTGTAAGAAAAAATTGGAGATTCTCAATCCGTCGAATCATTTCTAATTTGGTTCATCGTTAGTCGTTCGTAGTTCGTTGTTTCTGTATATTTGCAACGAACCACGAACAACTAACGACTGACAAATATTTATGCAAACAGGTTTCATCAGCGTCCCGTTCAAAGCGGAAAGCGGTCTGTCGCAGATCGACGGAATGGGCAAATTTTCGTCCGCCGGAATCGTTTTGGAGTTTGAATCGAAACTTTTCGGACTCATCAAAAACGGCGTTCAGGAAGCGCGGATTCCAGTCGCCGACATTCTCGACATCAAATTCCGCAAAGGCTTTATCAAAATCGGCGCAAAGATCGAAATCCGCCTGAAAAGTTTTACCCAACTCAGTCAGCTTCCGAACAAAGACGGTAAATTAAGCCTGAAAATCCGCCGCGACGATTTCGACCGCGCCCGCGAAGCCGTCGAAAGAATTCAGAGAGCTCAATTGCAGGAACAATCCGAACTGCCGCCGACCCATACGCCCGTCAGCCGCCTGTTCGACGAAAGCGAAGACGAAACAAAACAGTTGGGCGAAAGCAACAAACAATAATTTCAGCGCATCTTTCCGGCAGGGAGAAAATTTTTATGAAAACGAACTTTTTCAAAGCCGCAATTATAGCGGTTATCTTGATGATGAGTTTGGTCGGCTTTTTGTTTACGCAAAAAACCGAAATGCAGACGGCGGCTCCTGCCGCAACGCCTGGGAAAAAAATCGAGGAAATTGCGGAAATTTCAGGCTATAAAAATTGGACGAAAGTAAATGATAAACCCGCGTTAATGATTTCCAGAGTAGCGATAATGTGTGCGACACCGAGCAGAGAAATAATCGAAAGAGAAGAATTAAACCCGCATTCCGACAAATATATCGAGGTTTATGTAAATGAAGCAGGCAAGAATGAAATGCTTACGAAAAAGAATCCGAAGTTTCCTGTCGGAACGGTTATCGTCAAGGAAAAACTCACGGCGGCTGAAAGCAAAACGCCGGAACTTCTGACCGTGATGATAAAACGCGAAAAAGGTTTTAATAAAAAAGTCGGCGATTGGGAATTTATGACCGTTAACGGCGAAGCGACCGAAATTTCCGCCAAAGGCAAGCTCGAAACCTGCCAAGCCTGCCATCTCGACTACAAATCGACCGATTACGTCACGCGAACTTATCTGCCATACGAACTCAGACAGAAACTGAAATAGCTATTTTCTTATCGAATAACTAAAACTTATACACTTAAGTGTGTAAGTTTGGATGGTTAAGTGTCTAAACTTAACCATTTAGATGTGTAAATGTAGGCACTTGAATGTGCAAGTTTAGGCATTTGGGTGTGTAAATTTGGATACATAAGTGTATAAGTTTAGGCATTTAAGTGTCCAATTTTACACACCTAACCGTCCAAATTATGGTTTATCTGTTATTATTTTCGTTCGATTTGCCCGTTCGACTGAAGAATTGCTTCATTTCGGCGGCTTTTTGGTCGAATCCGCTTTCTCCCGAAGAGATTTTGTATTGTGTGTAGGCATAATCAGTCAGGGCATCACGATAATTGTCGTAATCGTGCAGCATTTTCGTGCTTTCAAGACTATATACCAGACTGCCGATGCGTAGTAAAAAGGATTCAATAAAAGAACGCATTTCATAATCGCGTTTAAATTCTTCCCAATCCACTTCTTTCGAACTTATCGAAGGACTGCTTTGATGATACTGGTAAGCCTTATCGATCAGAAGTTTGTTTTTTTCTTTGACCGAACCGTAATGACTTCTTTCTTTGCGGCTCAAAACGGCTAATTTTCCGCGCAAGATGTTTTCGATCTGCGTGATGTGATATATCAATTGTTCGATTTCTTCTGCTGTTAAGAAAATTTTGATCAAGTTTTTCATACATTTCCCTCATCTTTAAGATTTGCCGAAAATATAACTGAAAATTGGTATGAAAGTCCATACTTTTTTCAAAATTCGGATAAAATAGTTTCAGAGTCCTGTCTTCAGGAAGCGGACGTTTAGCGCAAAGCCGCGTAAACGCGGGACTCTGAACTTAAAATTCAGGCTTGAGCATAAAAATAAAACCTTGAACGAACTCGGAAATTTAATCAGCGAACATAAAGGAAACGAAACGGCGACCGGCTCGACATTGATGATCGGTTTTGTGTGTTTCGGGCTGACGGTCGGAATGGTCGCGCTCTTTTTCGGCGAAAAGGAAATTTCATTCAATAAATTTCTTTTCGGTGCGTGCGGAATCTTTGCATTGATCGGCGGCATCGGCTGTGTCCAGTCGTTTCTGCGAAATCAGGGCGGAAACGTTGCGTTTTACGAGAACGGCATCGTCGCCGAAAAAGGCGGAAAACGGCACACGGCGCGTTGGAACGAGATCGCGGTTTTGTATGAAAGCGTCGAAAAGATTTATATGAAAGGCGTTTACGTTTACGACCGTTATCTTTACACCATCAAAAAACAGGACGGCGAAGAGTTCGTTTTGAGCAATATGATCGCGGATATTAACGAGATCGGGCGCGTTCTGAAACGCAAAACGCTCGAAAATCTTTACCCGCAAGCGAAAGAAAAGATCGCGAACGGCGAAAAAGTGATGTTCGATTCGCTGTTTGTCGATAAAAACGGTCTGAGCGGGATCGAATGGGCGCAACTTTCAAAAGTAAAGGTGAAAGACGATCTGCTCGAAGTAAAAAATAAAGCAGGAAAAACCGTCGTTCACGGTTCCTACGGCGCAACGCCGAACGCGCATCTTCTGTTAAAATTACTGGAAGAACATCTGTTTGTTGAGAGAGATTCGTAATGGCTTTAACCGATTTTGGAAAACTCGAAACCACGCACGGCATCGCGCCCGCTTTTATGCAGCGTGCAGTGATCGTCGCCGTTTTGTCGTTTCTTTTCTTTCTGGGAATGATGCTCGGCTTTTACGTGCGGCAGAACATCGGCTATTTTCTGCTTGCATCGGCGTTTTTGCTGGTTTACATCCTGACAATGTTCGGCTGGCTCGTGATGCGTAAATACAACGTAAAAATCTACGAAAACGGCATCACCTATAAAAAATTTGAAGCCTTCTGGAACGAAATAGAAGCGGTCGAAACAAAAACCTCGGGAAGCAAAATAAATCTCGAAATCCGCAAAAAAGGCGGCGAAACGATAAGTCTGAGCGAAGCCATCGACGGCATTCAACACATCATCGAACGTGTCAATGAAAAGGTAAAATAGAAAAATCCGCCCGCGAATAAACGCGAATTTGCACGAAAAAAAGAAAAAAGAAAAGAATATTTAATAGCTTCTTTCCTTACATTTTTGTTTTTATTTCGCTCTTATTCACGTTTATTCACGTTTATTCGCGGGCAAATCCTTCATAATTCAAACCAAAAACTTCCGCCATTCGCCGCTTTCGGCGATTCTTTTGATGAGCAAATTTCTACTCGTCAAAAGTTCCCTCATATAGCGTTCCAAAAATAAAAAATCGGCAATATTTCCTAAGAACCCGAGCGGAGATCGATAATCGAATACGTCCTTCATTAAAACCGTTCCGCCCTTTTCTTCAAAGAAATGATCGTGCGTAAAGCTTTTGAACGCACCTTTGAGCATTATGTCGCGGAAATAATGCGGACGGTCGAGGGCTGTAATTTGCGAGGTCAATCTTTGTCTGATGCCGAAATGCGTCGCTTCCCACGTAACGCTTTCGTTCAGATTTATCAAGCCTTTCGTCACGCCGTCAACCGCTTTTTCATTCGTCTGCGCCATCGAATCTTCGTGCAGATCGATGCACCTCGCAAGGTCGAAAATTATTTCAATCGGCGCATTTATTTCGGTTTCGAGTTCTATTTTCGGCATCTGTGCTTACTCCAACTTATCCGATAATAACTTCAAATCATAATCTACTTTTCACATTTCCGTGATTTTTTTAGTATTCTATTAGTTTGATAATTTTATTCAGCATTTATTTATAAAACGGAGATTATATGAGCGTAGAAGTTGTGATGCCTCAGATGGGCGAATCTATCACGGAAGGCACGGTTTCAAAATGGTTAAAGCAAGTCGGCGAAACGATCGAGAAAGACGAACCGATTCTTGAAATTTCGACCGATAAGGTTGATGCGGAAGTTCCCGCGCCGGGCGCCGGCGTTTTATTGGAGATCAGAGCGCAGGAAGGCGAAACCGTCGAAGTCGGCTCGGTCGTCGCCGTGATCGGCGATGCTTCGGGCGAAGCGGCAAAACCTGCCGAACAACCGAAAGCCGAAGCCGTCGAAGCCCCGAAAACGGAAGAACCGAAACCCGTTGCCGAAGAAGTAAAACCCGCGCCTGTAGTTGAAACGGCAATTGAAACAAATCCGCAATCCGAAATCCAAAATCCCCAATCGAGCGAAGCGACAGAGGTCGTAATGCCGCAAATGGGCGAATCCATTACGGAAGGCACGGTTTCAAAATGGCTCAAAGCGGTCGGCGAAACGATCGACAAAGACGAACCGCTTTTGGAAATCTCGACCGATAAAGTCGATGCCGAAGTTCCCTCTCCGGCGGCAGGTATTTTGTTGGAGATTCGTGCAAACGAAGGCGAAACCGTCGAAGTCGGTTCGGTCGTCGCATTGGTCGGCGCAAAAGGCGCATCAACGACCGCCGCACCGAGCGCACCTGTCGAAGCTCCGAAACCAGTTGAAACCGCCGCCGCAAGCGCAGGTGCATCTTCCCGGAATGCGGCAGAAACGGAAGGCAGAAGCTACGATTATCAACGTCCTGAAGCGGTCGAAGATGCAAAATCGAACTCGAGTTCAAACGGCGATGCGACGGTCGAAGATTTGCGGAAAACGAAATCTTCTCCGCTCGTCCGTAACATTGCAAAGGAACACGGCATCGACATTTCGCGCATTCCGGGAACGGGAATGAGCGGTCGTGTCACGAAAAACGACATTCTAAACTTCATCGAAACAGGCGCGGCTCTTCGCCCTGAAGATTTGCTGGTCGGAAAAGTTTCCGCTCCGGCAATTGCGCCGACACCTGCACCGCAAACCGTTTCGCAACCTGCACCGAAAGCCGAATCTAAAGCACCGCAAACGGCAACCTCGGTCGGCGACCGCGTTGAACCGATGTCCGTGATGCGCAAGAAGATCGCGGAACATATGACGTTCTCAAAACAAACCTCGGCGCACGTGACGAGCGTTTACGAGATCGATATGACCAACGTGGCAAGATTCCGCGAGAAAAACAAAGCGGAATTCAACCAGCGTTACGGCACGAAACTGACGTTTATGCCGTTCATTTTCCAAGCCGTCAATCAGGCTTTGCGAAAATATCCGGTCGTCAACGCGCAGGTTTCGGGCGACAATATCGTTTACAAAGGCGACATCAATCTCGGAATGGCGGTCGCGCTCGATTGGGGCTTGATCGTTCCCGTCATCAAAAAAGCCGATACGCTTTCGCTCGCCGGTCTAGCAATGACGGCAAACGACCTTGCCGATCGTGCGCGCACGAAGAAGTTAATGCCCGACGAAGTTCAGGGCGGAACTTTTACGATCACAAATCCGGGCGTTTTCGGCGGACTTTTCGGAACACCCATCATCAATCAGCCGCAGGTTGCGATTATGTGTGTCGGAACGATTGAAAAACGTCCGAAGGTTTTAACTTCGCCTGACGGCGACGATTACATCGCGATCCGCCAAATGGCTTACTTCGCTTTAACATACGATCACCGTATCGTTGATGGCGCAGACGGTGAAAAATTCTTGTCTTTTGTCAAAGATTATCTTGAAAATACACAGTTTTCGCTGTAGAATCTTTTCTTGTGAATTGAAAGCGGACAGAAACTATATGAACTTCTGTCCGCAACAAAAACATAGCCCGCTAAAAGCTCTCCGACACAATTCTTCCCCGAATTGCTTATCTTTAGCTTATTTCAGCATTTAGCTGAAATGGCACGCTAATTGTTTTCAAAGATTTTTATTGAAAATGTGTTAGCAACTATGCGATGATGTTTAACTAGGTTTATTGCGAGGGAATTATTAAATATATTAGTTCGCAAAAATTCTTAATAAAAATTTTCCCTACAACCTAGAACGTCTGGTCAACGTCATACATCGAGTAGTGTTAATTAAATAGTAGTGTTAATTGAAAATATAAAATTTAATTAAACCAGGAGTTAATAGTTATGGTAAGAAGAATTTCAGTTTTGTTTTTGGCTTTGATGTTTGGAGCCGTCAGTGTTTTCGCACAAGATGCGCAGGTTCGCACCTTGAACGCCGGACAAAAATATAAGATCAAGGGTGTCGTCGTCGCAAAAGACGATACCGGATTTATTGTCCGCGATGCAGTCGGTGTTGATACTAAAGTCGGCATCGCTCCCAATACAAGCATCAAAACAAAAGGCGGATTTTTCGGTGGCGGCGACCGGGTTGCTTCAAGTCAGATCGTTCGCGGTTTGAATCTCGAAGTCGAAGGACGCGGTGATAATGCGGGAATGTTGGCGGCAGACAAAGTTCGTTTCGGTAAGGACGATTTTCGTGTCGCACAATCGATTGACAGCCGTGTCGCACCGGCGGAAGAAAGATTGAATCAGGCTGAACAGAATGCACAACGCATTTCGGGTCAGATCGACGAGTTAATGGCAATCTCGAACGCGGCACGCGGCGGCGCAAAAGCGGCTCAAGATACGGCTGATGCGGCGATCGAAGGTGTCAACGCCACAAACAATCGTATCTCGGCTTTGGACGACTATGTTGTTCAAAATACGGCTACGGTTAATTTTAGAGTCAACAGTGCGGTTCTTTCACCGGAAGCCAAAGCGCAACTCGATGAAGTTGCTACTTCGGCAATGACGATGAAAGGTTATGTAATTGAAATTACCGGCTTTGCTTCGGCAGAAGGCAGTGCAAAAGCTAACAAAGCTTTGAGCCAACGCAGAGCACAGGCGGTGATCGATTATTTGGTTGAAACGCACAATGTTCCGCTTCGCAGAATCGGACAATCTTACGGATTTGGTGAGCTTCAGGCAGTTGCCGACAATACAACGCGTGAAGGTCGTGAACAAAACCGCCGTGTCGAAGTTAAATTGATGGTCAGCCGTGGAATGAATCAAAACGTCGAAATCCGCAAAACAGCGGAACCGACGACCGATGTTTCATCTAACGATCAACAGTAATTTATGAATCATAAAAGGGCAAAAGGTGAAAGCTGAAAACTTATCACCTTTTGCCCTTTTTATTTTGACCATTTTTAATGTGTCTGAGGAGAAAAATTTGAAATGATTGAATTACAAAGATCATCAAAATTTGCTTTACTTTTGCTAACCTTTTTCGCCTTTACTTTTTCCCTTTCAGCACAAACTGCCACCCCGACTCCCGACATTCAGGACGATGGAGAAGTAATAAAAGTAGATTCGCGACTGGTGATTGTTCCCGTTTCCGTGACGGATGCCGGCGGACAACCGGTTTTGGGACTTACGGCAAAGGATTTTCGGATTCGCGAAGAAAACAAAAATCAGCAGATCGAAAACGTTTCGGATGCGGAAAAAGTGCCGCTCGAAATAGCTTTACTTTTCGACGTTTCGGCAAGCACTGACGCGATGTTCAGATTTGAACAGGAAACGGCGGCGCAGTTTTTGAAGGACGTGATGCGTGCCGAAGATCGCGCAACGATTTTTACGGTCGGCGCAAAACCGGTCGTCGTTCAACCGCGTGACACGGCTGAAAAAGCCGCCACTGCAATCGCAACGATCCAACCGACCAAAGAATTTACGGCTTTTTACGATTCGGTCGCCGAAGCCGCCGCTTATCTGCAAAAAAATGCACCGAGCGGACGGCGTAAAGTTATCGTCGTAATTTCCGACGGCGAAGATACGAACAGCGTCAGAATTGCCAAAGCAATCCAGGACGGATATTCCAAACTTGGCGAAAAAGTAAATAGTTTGGATTCAAAAACGCTTTATCAATATACGGTTACGAGCCGTAATGAAGCAAACATCAAGGAACAAAGCCGTGTTTTGAAAACCGTTCAAAATGCCGATACGGTTTTTTATTCGATCAACCCGGCGGGAGGTTCTTATCAACTGAATAAGATCAGCCAGTTCGGTCAATCGAATATGCAGAAATTTGCCGACGAAACCGGCGGAACGGCTTTTTTGCCGAAATTTCAGCCGATCGACCTGAAGGATACAATGCAAAATTCGGTCAATACGCGGAAAAATCAGGAAGTTTTGACAAAGATTTTCCGTCAATTGGCAAACGAATTACAGGCTCAGTATTTGGTGCAATACTATTCGGAAGAAAATTTTCAAAACGGCAGATATGTAAAACTCGATGTTGGTTTGAACAATCCTTTGAATTATAAGGTTCGCGCCAGACAAGGCTATTTTGTGAAAAATTAAATGAAATTTTTTTCAGCAAAAAGAAGCGTCAAGATGAAAATCTTGACGCTTCTTTTTTGTTGTGAGTATCCGGGGAAGGTCGGAGCAAATCAATTTCGACGATCTTTTACTGCCATTTTGCCCATTTGATATTCTTTCGGCATAGCCACTTCACCCATTATTTCACGCTGTTGCGGTGTTGTTTTCGGAATCGGCGCGACATTACCCATCACGGGAATCGGCGACGGTTCGACTTGTTTATTTGAATTTGTTTCAATCGCAACCGCTCCCATTGTGATGTTTCTGTGCTCTTTCGGCTTAAAAGCAGAAACTATCAGCAATCCGCTGAAAAGGCTCATAATTAACGAAAAAGCCGCCGTTGCAAAAATCTTTGCGCGTTGTTTCACTTTTGCCCAACCGACCGGACAATCTTGCGTCAAAACCGTTCCGTCCGCGCGTTGGTAAAATCTGATGCACAAGCGACCTTCGGCATTCGCAATCAGATTTTCGGCATCCGTTTTGGTCATTCCCGAAAGGTTATAAACATTCAATTTACATTCACCGCAATAGCGTTTGCGGTTGTCCCCCATCATTGCTTCCCAATTCTGCGAACAGGGACTCGCGATCTTCAAATTATTCAGCGGATTATCGAATTTATCCATAAAAAATCTCCGTTCAAATGTTTCAGGCAAATTGCCTTTGGTTATCTGAACGGAGCGCGAAAAGTTTTCTTGCAGATTTTTTTGAAATTATTTTTGCAATCTTCGATATTTATGCGTGATCGGTCTGCGCCGCCCGACTCCGATGGCGTTTTTGGAAATAATAATTGTCGGGGGAAGCTGTTGACGTTTGAATTCGTTCGACGGATGTTCGACCTTATTCAGAATTTCGTAAACCAGCTTTGCGTCGTGTCCGCGTTCGATGATTTCACCCGGCGAAAATTTGTTTTCAAAATAGAGATGCAGGATCGGGTCCATTAGTTCGTATGGCGGCAAGGAATCCTGATCGAACTGATTCGGCGCAAGTTCGGCGGACGGTCTTTTATCGATGATCGCGTTCGGAATTATTTCACGTCCGGCAGATTCGTTGATATAACGCGAAATCGCCCAAACTTCGGTTTTCAAACAATCGCCCAAAACCGCCAGACCGCCGTTCGTGTCGCCGTAAAGCGTGCAATAACCGACGGCGAGTTCCGATTTGTTTCCGGTCGAAACGAGCAGACGACCTTCGGCATTGGAAATCGCCATCAAAATCACGCCGCGCAGACGCGACTGCATATTTTCCGCCGCGAGATTTTCGCCGCCTTTGGTCGGTTTGTTCAAATGAAGCTGATTTAAAAGAACTTGAAACGCGTCCGAAATCGGTTCGATTCTGCCTTCACAACCGATGTTTTCGATTAATTTTTCGGAATCCTTCACACTTCCTTCCGACGAAAACGGTGACGGCATCATCACGCATAAAAGATTTTCCGCGCCGATCGCTTCTGCTGTCAAAGCCGCAACAAGTGCCGAATCGATTCCGCCCGAAAGTCCGAGAACGGCTTTTTTGAAATTGTTTTTTCGTGCATAATCGCGAACTCCCAAAACCAGCGCATCACGGATCGCGGCGATTTCTCCGCCCGTAATGCCGCGTGAGTCGGGTAAAGCATCGTCTATTTCGACCGTTTCGACAAACTCCTGAAATGCCGGAGCCTGCAATATAATGTCGCCCTGCGAATCGGCGATGAGGCTTGCGCCGTCGAAAATAATTCCGTCGTTTCCACCAACAAGATTCACGAAAACGATCGGAATCTTCGCCTGTTTTGCCCGATGCGAAACCATCTCACAGCGCAGTTTTATCTTTCCTTTGTTATACGGCGAAGCATTGATGGCGACGACAATTTCCGCGTTCTGCCGGATTACCAATTCAGTCGGATCGTTTTCGTAAAGCCTTTCCTTCCAGAAAGTTTTATCGTTCCAGAAATCTTCGCAAACAACCACGCCGAGGCGATGCCGTTTCCCGTCACGTGCGGTTATTTCAACAACCCCGTCAGGATTTCGGTCGGGTTCAAAATAACGCGGATCATCAAAAACATCGTATTCGGGAAGCAGACTTTTATCGACAAAAGCGATCAGTTCACCGTTTGAAATGACCGCCGCCGAATTATACAAACGCCGTCCGTCCGTATCTTCGTTTGGACGAATCGTCCCGACAACCGCCGTTATTCCGACGGTTGCAGGAATAATTTTTTCAAGCGAATCGAGCGCGTGTTCGACAATATCGCGGTCTTGAAACCAATCCTGCGAAGTATAACCGTGAGTGACCACTTCGGGAAAAACGATCAGATCCGAACCGTCCGTTTTTGCCTTTTCAACCGCTTCTAAAATTTTGGCGATATTCCCGTCAAAATCGCCGTTCGTCGTATTTATCTGTCCGATGGTAACTTTCATTATAGTTAGAGTTTATGTAATAAAAATCCGGCGGGCAAGCGGAATGAAAACCTCCCCGGGCAATTTCGATCTTCAATCGTCCGACGAATTCCGAATCGGATAAACGTGATCTATGATAAAAAGAGGACGCATTCCCATTTGCGGAATACGTCCTCTTTAGTTGGATTTACCAATTTATTTAATACTGCCAGTTAACATTGACAAAACCGACTCCGCTCGTCGGGACGGTATAAGAGTGGTTTGCGCCGTTTTCCCAGGTCACAGTTCCGTTCGCGGCGATCTTGATAAATTTGAACTGAATCGTTTGCCCTGCCGGAACGCTCACATTGAGAAACCAGTTCGGATAATTCGGTGTCAGCATCGGTCCGACCGCGCCATCCCAGGTCGTATTCCAATTGCTCAATTCAACCGTGTTTCCGGTCAGGAAAATGTAATCGCCCGGACTCGTCGGGGTGGCATTGTTTACGGTGAAAGTTATCGGAATCAGTTTAGCCCCCAAAGCCGTAAAATTGATTCCGTTTGAAACCGACGTTCCGCGCGTTACGGTGACATTATAGTTTCCGTTCGTAATGGCGGGAACGGTTGCCACGATACTGTCGTTTGTCCACGAATTGACCGTTGCGACCGTTGTGCCGAATTTGACGGTTCCGGTCGTCGTTCCGAAATTCTTACCGCCGATGGTCACTTTCACGCCCGCCTGCGCACTCGTCGGTCCGAGCGAACCGATCTGCGGAGTCGTCACGGCAGGTGCGGTATACTGCCAGACGGCAACCGTGTTCGGATTCAAATTAAAGCTCACGGCAGGATTGTTTCCGCCCGTTCCGGTGTTCACCGTCAAACCGCCGCCGCCGAGCGTTCCCGTTAAATAATCGGAATAAGTTCCCGCCGGAAGCGACGTGTTCAAGCCCGAAATATTGTATGTGCTCGACGCGCTTTTGTTGATGGCAACCAACACGACATTATTGAAAAACTTGCGTTCGTAAATGTAAACGTCATTGTTCATCCAACGCTGTTGCGATGTGCCGTAGGCAAGTGCGACGTTGCTTTTACGTAAATCGGAAAGTTTTTTAATCAACCCGTAAGCGGTCGTCGTGGTCGAAAATCCGGGCATTGCCGGACGATTATACGGATCGTCGCCGCCGTTCGTGTCGTTGTGCAGATATTGTTCCGTGCCGTAATAAATGCAAGGAATGCCGCGCACCGTCTGAACAAACGCGATTGCCTGATGAAGCCGATTATTGTTGTTATTTACCGACAAGAACCGCTTCATATCGTGGTTGTCGATGAATGTAATCAAATCTTCCTTCCAGGTAAAATTAGCGTTTTCGGTATTCAGCACATTATCGATCTCCGAAAAATTACCGCTTCCCGCAAAAACATTGCGGATCGCCTGATTAAGCGGAAAATCGAGCAGAGAAATGCCGCTCTTGTTGGCAAATTTATACGAATCGCGGTAAAGCGGATCGGACGTATTTCCCTGATACCATTCGCCGAACATAAAGCTGTCCTTGTTGGTGCTGATCGTGTTTGCCAGACTGTATTGCCAGCCCCAGGTCGCGTGTTTCACGGCATCGAAACGAAAACCGTCAACCCCGTGTGCTTGCAGTAAAATCGCCGAATCTTTCAAATATTGATCGACCGTCGCATTTTCCTGGTTTAAATCGGCTAAATTGAAAAGCGAGTAATATTGAACCTGATAACGGTCGTCGAAATTAGCAATGTTGCCGTTGTGATGAAACAATCCGGTCGTGTCGGAAGGATAATTTCCGACGTAAACGCCGTTGTTGTAAAAAGCCCCGAATTCGCCCGCGTCGTCCTGATTGGTATGATTCGGCGCAAAATCGACGATGACCTTGATACCGTTGGCGTGCGCTGAATTGACCATATTATCAAAATCCGTCCAGGCATTTGTGCTGTCGCCCGAGTGTTCTTCGATGCGTTTGAAATCGCGTCCCTGATAGCCGTGATACGGCGCGGTCGGCTGTCCTGCAAACGGAACGCTCAGATTCAGATTGTCGATCGGCGGAGAAATCCAGATCGCCGTGATGCCCATATTTTTCAGATAGGTCATTTTGGCTTGAATTCCCTGCAAATCGCCGCCCCAATACAAACGCCAGTTTGATTGCGTCGCATCGAAAAGCCCCGAGCTTTGCGACGGATTGTCGTTTGCCGTATTTCCGTTGTAAAAACGGTCGGTAATGATCTGGTAGATCGTTTCGCGTTTGAAATCAGCCGATCTTACGCTCAAAGGCAAAATCGAAACCAAACACATCAAACAAAAAAACGCTGCGGTTTTTCTCAAAAAGTTTCTCATTTAAAGTCTCCTTACTCGTTATTCCGCACAACTTCTGGTTGCGGGAGATTAATTATTAAATTGAAAAATTATCCGAAATATTCAGATAACCGATAAAATAGCGGTAAAAAAGGGGAAACAATCAAAGAAATTTTCAAATGTGTCAAGAATTATATTTTATTTTTGGCAGAAAAAGCAAACTTAGTTTGTTTTCACAACAAACTTTCTTTGTAAAATAATGCAATAATAGATTTTAGAAGTAATTTTTAGTGGCTGATTACGTCTTCACTGATCTTTCGCTTAATCATCGTCAAACGATTTCCGCGTTCGTTGTAGGTTACTTCGTCCATCACATTGTGAATAATCAAAACCCCGCGACCGGATGTTTTGAAGAGATTTTCGGGATTGCGCGGGTCAGGAATCGAGGCGACATCGAAACCGTCGCCTTCGTCTTCGATCGTAAAACGCGCTTCTTTCGAGGAAACTTCGGCAGTGACGCGAACGATCTTATTAGCATCGAATTTGTTGCCGTGCTTCACAGCGTTCACGAAAGCTTCGTCCAAAGCGATGAAAAGATTGGAGTTTTCAGTGTTTATAACGCCGACCTTTTCCACGCGTTTCATCAAATAATCGAGGATCGAATTCATTAAACTGATCGCACTTGGAAACTCGAATTCGATCATTTCGTGAAGCTGTTTGACAGTATTTGCTTCATCGACAAACTGAGCTTTGTAGTTGAGAACGGTTTCAAAAAGATTTTTTAGTTCGTCTTCGTCAAACTCTTCGCGCCGAAAATTGGTCGCGCAAACTTTGAAGGCTTTAACGTGACTGCGATTTAAGATTTCTCCTTTCGGTTCGGGCAAACAACTCTCAATCGACTGATCTTCGTCATTTTTTGGAAAAGCTGTGTCGCCGTCGAGATCGGAAATAACGATGTCATAATCATTGATCCCGTCAAGCCGCACGGCTTCGTCGCGGCTTTCCGTCGTTTTGACAAGATAACCCGTTTTGCTGAAAACCTCGGTTAGTGCGCTACTTAAGTCGTCGTGGTCATCAACAATTAAAATTCGTCTTTGCATTGTAAACCTTCCAAAATTTTGCGGTAAAAGAGCTTTTTTACGACAAAAATCTACGATAAAATGAACACCTTTGTTGCACATAATATCGCAAATTGGTAGAAATCTTCTAACAATGTCGGAAAAAACTAAAAAAAATATTCAGGAAGTTTACGAATTTGCTTCGCTCTCACAATATCCGTTCAAAAAACGGCTCATCATTCGCCTTGCCGATTTCGGATTTTATTGCCTGATAAAGTTCATCGGCAAGACTCTCCGCTATGAAACTCAAAACCGCGAATTTTACGATTCGATCGCGGAAAACGGTAAAATTCCGATCTATTCTTTCTGGCACAACCGCATTTTTGCCGGAACTTACTATTTCCGCGACCGCAGGATCGTCGTTATAACTTCGCAAAGTTTTGACGGCGAATACATTGCGCGTTTCATTATGCGGCTCGGTTACGGCGCGATTCGCGGTTCTTCGACACGCGGCGGAATCGGCGCACTGGTCGAAATGATTCGTCTAATGCGTCAAGGCTTGCCGATGGCTTTTACGGTTGACGGTCCGAAAGGTCCGAAATATATCGCTAAATCGGGCGCAGTTTTACTCGCTAAGAAAACAGGAAATCCGATGATTCCCTTTTCGGTCGAAGTTTCAAAATTTTGGACGGTAAAAAGTTGGGATAATATGCAGATTCCGAAACCGTTCAGCCGTGCGCTCGTTGTTTTCAGGGAAGCGATCTACGTTTCAAAAGATGCCGACGAAGCCGAGATCGAAAATAAACGCGGTGAACTGCAATCTAAACTTGACGAAGCGGTCGAATTTGGTAAACAATGGCGAGAAAGCATTACAAAATAGTTCGACTGTCCCCAGACGATTTCAGAATAAGCTAAATAAACTCAAGCATTTGCAAGTTTATTTATTTTTCTATTACAAATTTTTAGCAGATAGACAGGAGGAAAAACTATGTCTTTGTTTGATTCAATTATCGGATCAGCCGGAGAAAAATTCGGTTTGAGCAGCGATAAAACAGGAAGTTTACTTACGGCTTTACTCGGTTTGATCAGCGATCCGCAAAACGGCGGATTTACGGGTTTTGTTGACCGTTTCAGAACGGCAGGTTTAGGCGATAAGATTTCGTCCTGGATCAGTTCGGGAGAAAATACGGAAATTTCTAACGAAGAAGTCGAATCGGCTCTCGGCACGGACACTCTCAATTCGGTCGCCGAAAACGCCGGGGTCGATAAGGAAACGGCTACATCCGCACTTGGTTTTATGATGCCGCAGGTCGTCGATAAATTAACGCCCGACGGCGAAATTCCCGATGAAAGCAGTTTGCTTTCAAAACTCGGCGGATATTTGACAGGATTAGGCGGCGCGGCAACCGGCGCGGTTTTGGGCGGATTGGGCGCAGTCGGCTCGGTTGCGGGCGGAACGGTCGATAAAGTCGGCGATACCGCCGGAGCCGCATACGATAAAGGTAAAGAGCTTATCGGCGACGGAGTCGGCGCAGTCGGCGATGCGGCGGGCGCAACTTACGATAAAGGCAAGGAAATCATCGGCGGCGGAATCGGTGCGGTCAGCGGCGCGGCTGGCGCAGTCGGGGATAAAGTTTCAGGTGCGATTGGTTCGGTCGGTGATGTTTTCGACGGGGACGGTGACGGCGGTAATTCGGCTCTAAAATGGCTTTTGCCGCTTATTTTGCTTGGTATCCTGATCGTTTTGGGCTATTGGTTCTGCGGCAAATCGCCCGCTCCGCCAACGCCTCCGCCGACAAATGCCAACAAAGCCGCGGCGAACGCAAATACCGCTTCAACGGCAAAAACCGTCGATTCCAGTTTTAAACTCGAAGCCAAAGACGGCAAATACATTGCTTCCGGCATAGTTCCCGATCAGGCAACCCTGGACAAAATCAAAGCGGCTCTGACGGCGCAGTTCGGCGAAGGAAATGTCGATTTTTCAGGTTTGAAAGCGGATGCAAACGCGAAGCCTTTTGCGGCAGGTTGGTGGGATAATTTCGCAAAATTATTGCCGAGCCTGAAAGATTGGAAAACGGGTTCGATCTCTTTCCTCGGTAATGCAATCGAAACCGCCACAGGGCTTCCGCAAGCGGCAATAGACCAGATCAAATCGCTGTTTACGGGTTGGATGCTTCCCGTTTCGATTGCGGGCGCGGAAACCGCGACAAAGCAAGCGAACGAAGAAGCGTTAAAGGAACTCGGCGAAGCCGATTCGGTTGATGAGGTTGTCAAAGCATTGAACGTTTCGATCATCAATTTTGCGTCGGGCAAATCAGACATTCCGGCTGATGCCAAACCGATTCTGGCAAAAGCGTCGGAAGTTTTGAAAAAACAACCTGCCGGAACAACGGTCGAGATCGGCGGTTATACCGACAATAAAGGAAATGCCGAAGCCAACAAAAAGCTCTCGCAATCGCGTGCAGATGCGGTCAAAAAAGAGCTGGTCGCTCTCGGCGTAAGTGAAGCAATGCTGAAATCGGTCGGCTACGGCGACGCAAATCCCGTCGGCGATAACAATACAGAAGACGGACGCTTCAAAAACCGCCGTATCGAATACAAAACCGGAACAGGCGGCGCACCAACGGCAACAACTACTACAAACTCGGCTAACACAAATAGATAAAGCGTTTAGCGTTCAAAAAGAGCGGACGATCTTATAGATCGTCCGCTCTTTTTTGCCTGCATTTCAGCCGAATTTATATTTCCAACTCACTTTTCTGTGACAAAAAATTAATCGTCAAAAGCACGAAAGAAATCCAGATCGCATCTGCAAGCAGTAAGTGTCCGAGCTGCATAATGATCGGCGCAAGTGTCAAAAGCGTCATCGCTCCGAAAGCTATTTGCACTAAAACCAAAAGACTGAAAATATTTGACCAACGCACCACTAACGCGTCGTTTTCAGATTTCTTCCGTAACCAACCCGCCAGAAAAATCAAATAAACCGCTGAAAATATCGAAAGAATCGGGTGACTTATGCGCAAGCGGAGTAAGACGTTAGACGTTGCTGAAAAGTCTTTTGTAATTCCTTCCGATAAACTCTCCGACGGAAAGATCATATTGCTCAAAGCCGCAATCGAACCGCTCATTCCGACCAGTAAAAAAGCAACTATTCCAAGTAAGAGAAATAATTTAACTTTCGGCTCAACCCTGAAATTGAAAGCTTTTCCGCCGCTTGCAAACCACGCCGTCAAAGTCAGAAAAGTCAGCAAAACCAAAGTCGTGATTAAATGTCCCGCCATCCAGAAAGGACGCGCCGCCGTCAGATTTTCCGCCGTATTTCCGGTTAAAACCAATCCTGCGCCGAGCAATCCTTCAACTATCACCAGCACGAACGAAGCAATCGCCGTTTTCATCACACGATTGTCAGTTTCCGTTTTTCCCGACCGCCAACGCAAAACAGCCCAAATCAGCAGACCGATCACGATAAATCCGTCCAAAGCACTCGTGATGCGATGCGAAAATTCGATGACCGTTTTCAATTCCGGCGCAGAAGGAATAACTTCGCCGTGACAGGTCAGCCAATGCTGTCCGCACCCGTCGCCCGATTTTGAAGCGCGCAAAAAAACGCCCCACAAAATCACAAGCAGGTTGTAGCCCAGAACAAACCAGGCAAATTTTGCAAACCCTGACAGTTTCGTTTCTTTTTCCATTTTGCTAAATTCAAATAAATGATGTTCTAAGAATAGCATTTTGCCTAACTTTCGTGAACGTTTATAAAATAAGAAATTCTTAATGGAAATCGAACATTTTTTTACATGTCCGTATTGCTGGCAGGAAATTTCAATGGTTTTGGATGTTTCCGTCGAAGAGCAGGATTACATCGAAGACTGCGAAGTTTGTTGCCGTCCGATTCGGATTTTTTACACTGCTGAAGATTTTGAACTGAACGATTTTTTTGCCGAAAGCATCGAACAGTAAATCCTGAAATGAAGAAAGAACGTATAGACAAACTGCTTGTCGAACAAGGGCTTGCCGATTCCCGTACAAAAGCGCAAGCACTCGTTATGTCCGGCATTGTTTTAGTAAATGAAAAACGTGTCGAAAAATCATCGGAAAGTTTTTCTCAGGATGTTCAGATTAGGATCAAAGGAAAAGCGGACGAGATAAAATACGTCGGTCGCGGCGGATTAAAATTAGAAAAAGCTCTCGAAGAATTTCAAATCTGTCCAAGCGCATATGTATGTCTTGATGTCGGCGCATCAACGGGCGGTTTTACCGATTGTCTGTTACAACGCGGAGTAGAAAAAGTTGTTACGATCGATGTCGGCACAAATCAGCTTGTTTGGAAATTGAGAAACGATCCACGCGTCGAAGTTCGTGAAAACGTGAATGCCCGTTACTTAAAACCCGATGATTTTAAAGAAAAATTTGATCTCATCGTGATGGACGTTTCTTTTATTTCCGTAACAAAAATAATTCCGGCATTAAAAGATTTACTTAAAAAAAGCGGAAAAATGATAATTTTGATCAAACCGCAGTTTGAAGTCGGAAAAAGCGAAGTCGGAAAAGGCGGCATTGTCAGAGATTCCGCAAAACACTTGGAAGTTATTGAAAATATTAATAGTTTTGCAGAATCGGTCGGCTTTAACAATGCAGGCTTGATCGCTTCGCCGATTTTAGGAGCAGACGGAAATAAAGAGTTTTTGGGAATTTACGAAAGAGTTTTATGAGAAAGGGAAGTATCGCAAACAAAGAAAATGCTCAAAACAATTTTATCGAAGGAATCGATTATTATTTTGAAAACGGCTTGATGGTTTTGACCGCACATTATTTATTAAAACGCGGTTATTGTTGCGGAAACGGATGCCGAAATTGTCCGTATCAAGAAAATAAAAAAGATGAATCACAGCATGAAAGTTTCTAATTCTCGTTTTTCTTCCTGATTATTAACTCTGTCAGCAAATACATCCGGTTTTGGTGCGCGCGTAATTGTTACCTGAGAAAGCGGTGCACAGCAAGCACTTGCAAGTTTTTCATAGTCTTTCCGCATTTCCTCTTCAGAAGCAAGCCAATCTAAAGTGTCCTGCAAAACCGCCGCCGCCCGATCACTTTCGGGTTCAATAATTCTATAGTGCATCCATTTTCCGTCACGTCTGGCTTCGACGATGCCGGCATTTCTGAGATAAGCAAGGTGCCGTGAAATCTTCGGCTGACTTTCATTTAGAACTTCTGTGAAAAAACAAACGCAAATTTCGCCGTCACGCATTAGATTGAGCAATCTAAGCCGCGTTTTATCTGCCAGAGCCATAAAAAAGTTTTCCATTTTCAACAAAAAGTCTTCGTTCATATAAAAATCTTAGCAAATTATTTTATTTTTGTCTTGACATATCTACAAAACGGGAATATATTCGCATTATCATATATGTTTTAGCGTATATGATATTTATTTTGGAGGAATAATATGAAAACACATATTTCGTTAAATGTTAAAAATGTTTCGGAAAGCGTCGAATTTTACAAAAAGATGTTCGGCATCGAACCGCTTAAGCTGAAAAGTGATTATGCTAAATTTGATGTTCCCAATCCGCCATTGAATCTGACTATGAACCAGATCAATTTTGAAAGAGGCGGTTCATTATCTCACCTCGGTCTGCAAGTCGAAACGACCGCAGAAGTTTTGGAAATGGGCAAACGTTGGCAGGAACAGGGCTTAATGACTTTGGAAGAAATGCAGACCGATTGCTGTTACGCATTGCAAAATAAAATCTGGGTTGCTGATCCCGATGGAAACCGATGGGAAGTTTTCTTCGTTTTAGGCAATACCGAAGATAAAGATATTGTCGCTTCGGCATGCTGTGCGCCAACCCCGACGCAAATCAATCTGATGCGGGAAAAGACCGTTTGCTCAAACTAATCTTTTTCTGTTCGGAGCAAAATCGGAACGAACTTTCATAAATTTCATATTAGTTCATACGGTTTCGATTTTACTCCGGATTGTTTTTATTTTTACATATCTGTTTTAGCATATTTATTATGAAAAATGCTCCGGTCAGCTTGCCGATCAGTAAACTTTCGTTTCTCGACCGATTTCTAACATTGTGGATATTTGCGGCAATGGCGATCGGCGTTACGGTCGGTTATCTTTTTCCTGATACGGCTGATTTTATTAACAAATTCCAGATCGGAACGACAAACATCCCGATTGCGGTCGGCTTGATTGTGATGATGTATCCGCCGCTTGCAAAAGTGAAATATGAAGAGCTTCCGGGAGTTTTTCGTAATTTCAGGATTTTGATCTTGTCATTATTGCAAAATTGGGTTGCCGGACCGCTTTTGATGTTTTTCCTCGCAGTTTTTCTATTGCCCGATAAACCTGACTATATGATCGGGCTGATAATGATCGGCATTGCCCGTTGTATTGCAATGGTCATTGTTTGGAACGACTTGGCAAAAGGCGACAATGAATATGCGGCGGGGCTGATTGCCTTTAACAGCATTTTTCAAGTTTTGTTTTACAGCATCTACGCGTATATTTTCGTAACCGTTCTGCCGCCGATCTTCGGGATAACAGGCGCACAAGTAAACATAAGTATTTTGCAGATTGCCGGAAGCGTTCTAATTTATCTCGGAATTCCGTTTTTTGCAGGAATGCTGACGCGTTTTCTGCTTGTAAAAATCAATGGGAAAGATTGGTATCAGAATATTTTCATACCGAAAATAAGTCCGATCACACTTGTCGCTTTACTTTTTACAATCGTCGTAATGTTCAGTTATAAAGGGAAATTGATCGTGCAAATACCGCTCGATGTCGTCAGGATTGCAATCCCGCTTATAATTTATTTCGTCGTAATGTTTTTCAGCGCATTTTATCTGGCGAAAAAAGCAGGAGCAGATTATCCGAAAAGCACATCCCTCGCTTTTACTGCCGCAGGAAATAATTTTGAACTCGGAATCGCGGTCGCAATCGCCGTTTTCGGCATCGATTCCGGCGTTGCCTTTGCCGCCGTTATCGGTCCTTTGATAGAAGTTCCGGTTCTCATACTTTTGGTTCGTGTTGCACTGCGTCAGCGTGATAAATTCAGTGAAAAACTAATTTGATAAACCTAAGAATTATGTTGGAAAAGAAAAAAATATTAATTTTATGCACAGGAAATTCTGCACGTTCGCAGATGGCGGAAGGATTACTAAAACATATTACTCAAAACGCATATGAAATAAATAGTGCGGGAACAAAGCCTTCTTTTGTTCGTCCCGAAGCGATCAAAGCATTGTCGGAAATCGGGATCGATATTTCAAATAATCGCTCAAAATCGGTTGAGGAATTTGTGAATGAGGAAATCGACTACGTTTTAACGGTTTGCGACAATGCGAAGGAAAATTGTCCCTATTTCCCTGCCAAAACCAAAATCATACATTATTCTTTTGCTGACCCCGCTGAAACAGAAGGCAACAAAGAAACCCGTCTGGCATCTTTTAGAAAAGTACGTGATGAAATAAGGGAGTATTTTGAAACGGATTTTGTGAAAATTCTCGAACAATCTTAAAATAGCCAAAAGCTATTTTTCAGAGAATCTTAACAAAATAAATGAAATATATTCTTGCACTCGACCAGGGCACGACAAGCAGTCGCGCTATTGTTTTCGATCAAAACAGTCAGGTAATATCTACAGAACAAAAGGAATTTACACAAATATTTCCGCGTTCGGGTTGGGTAGAACATAATCCCGACGAAATCTGGGAAACACAAAGACAGACCGCCATCGAAGCATTACGAAAAGCCGGTTTAACGGCTGAAAATATCGCGGCAACCGGCATTACGAATCAGCGCGAAACTACGGTCATCTGGGATAAAACATCAGGTGAACCTATTTATAACGCAATAGTTTGGCAAGATCGGCGGACTTCTGCTTTTTGTGATGAAATACGGAGAAAACATTCAGACCTGATTCGCGTGAAAACAGGTCTGGAAGTTGATGCTTATTTCTCCGCGAGTAAAATAAAATGGCTTTTGGAAAATGTCGAAGGTGCAAGAGAAAAGGCGGAAGAAGGAAAACTACTTTTCGGCACGATCGATACCTGGCTTATGTGGAAACTCACATACGGCAAGGCACATATAACAGATGTTTCCAATGCCTCGCGAACGATGCTTTTTAATATTCATACACTCGATTGGGATGATGAATTGCTCGAAATTTTTAATATTCCGCGTGCAATTCTTCCGAAAGTTTTATCTTCCAGCGAAGTTTACGGGAAAATTGGCGCTATCGAAGAACTAAAAGGTGTAAAAATTGCCGGAAACGCAGGCGACCAGCAAGCCGCTCTTTTCGGACAACTCTGTTTTGAAAAAGGATTGTCGAAAAATACTTACGGAACTGGCTGTTTTCTGCTTCAGAACATCGGTGAAAAGCCCGTTAAGTCAGAGAATAAATTACTGACAACAATTGCCTGGCAAATCGACGGGAAAACCGAATATGCGATGGAAGGAAGCGTCTTCATTGGCGGTGCGGTCGTTCAGTGGCTTCGGGATTCACTCGAAATAATTAATAACTCGGCAGATGTCGAAACTTTGGTAAATTCGGTTGAGGATAATGAGGGAGTTTATTTTGTTCCGGCATTTGCAGGACTCGGTGCACCGCACTGGGACCAGAATGCGCGTGGAATGATAATCGGTTTAACTCGCGGAACAGGAAAAGCTCATATCGCTCGGGCGGCGATCGAATCAATTTGTTATCAAACCGCAGATTTGCTCGAAGCCGTTCAAGCAGATGCAAAAGTCGAACTAAAGGAACTTCGCGTTGACGGCGGGGCAACTAAAAACGATTCGCTTTTACAATTTCAAGCTGACATTTTGCAAATTCCCGTCGTTCGTTCGACAATCACTGAAACGACGGCTCTCGGCGCGGCGTATTTGGCAGGTTTGGCGGTCGGAGTCTGGAAATCGCGGGAAGAATTAAGTCTACACTGGAAAATCGATAAAAAATTTGCTCCGCAAATGTCGAGAGAAAAAGCCGGCGAATTAAAAATAAAATGGAAAGAAGCGGTAAAGAGAGCGATGAATTGGGAATAAAAAAGACGGGAAACTTTCCCGTCTTTTTCCCGTCTAAGTTATTGTTTATAAACTAACTTTCCTGATTTTCACCGTTTGATTTGCTTCCCTTTCCGCTGGCAGCGGCTTGGGCTTGCGGAAGCGGCATTCCGATCGCGCCTGATTTATTTTCTAAATTTTCATCAAACATAAAATCTTCGTCGTCGTTGATTATCATTCCGCCTGATTGTTTGGTAAACGTCAGTTTGTCCGCTTCTTCATCGAAATCGATGCTGACCAGATCGCCTGTTTCGACCTGTTCGGTCGCCACCAGATTTGACAGCGGATAAACCAAAAATCTTTCGATCGAGCGTTTCAAATGACGCGCGCCGTATTTCAGATCGATACCTTCTTTCAGCAAAAATTCCTTTGCCGCCTCTGAACATTCAAAGATGAACTTTGTTCCGGCAGATTCGGTAATGCGATCCTGAACGTCTTTAAGTTCGATGTCAAGAATTTGACGCAAATGATGTTCTTTCAGGCTTCGGAAAACGACTACTTTATCGATGCGGTTCATAAATTCGGGCGAGAATTTACGTTTCGCGGCTTCGAGAGCAGTGCGGTAAATCTTCGTGTCGATCTCGTTGTCTTCCTGAACTTTTCCGGTTTTGGTCGGTGCAAAACCGATTCCGCCGGAAATCATCTCGGACATTTCGCGTGCGCCGAGATTCGAGGTCATAATCACGACAGCTTTTGAAAAATCGACGCGGCGATTGTCGCCAAGAGTGAGAGTGGCTTTGTCCAAAATGCCTAAAAGTAATTGCCAGAGCGAATCCGAGGCTTTTTCGATTTCGTCGAAGAGCACGAACGTCAACTTTGTGTCATCGGTGTGCGCTTTATCGAGATTTTCCTGCGTCAGCATCGGCGAAGTTTCGCGGTGTCCCAAATATCCCGGAGGCGAACCGATCAACTTGGCAATTTCGTGCGAATGCTGAAACTCGGCGCAGTCGATTTTTACAACAGCATGCGGTTCTCCGAAAAGGACTTCCGCCGCCGCTTCGACAACACGGGTTTTTCCTGAGCCGGTCGGTCCCAGAAAAAGCATCGTGCCGATCGGACGAGAAGGATTATTCATTCCAGCCAAATAAATCTGGAAAAGACCGCTCATCCGCCGTAAAGCGCGTTCCTGTCCGACAATGCGCGCCGAAAGTTTGTCTTCAAACTCCTTCGCTCTCGGCGATTTTTGGTCAGGATCGAGCAAAATCATTTTTTCACCCACTTGTTTCTTTTTAGCCATTTCGTTTTTCATTTCGTTTTTCTCCTCGTCATTATCGGTGAAACGTTTCAAATATTCGGACGTTTCACCAAAATTATGGACGCATTTTCAATTCGACTTTGCCGAAAAATTATCGGTTAAGTCAGTGCCTACATTGATGATTTCAAAAGATTTTTCGTTGGCTGGACTTCGGATGTCGGAGGACTTTTCGTCCAGTTTTTGGAAGCAGAATCAATAATTGAACCCTCTTCGATTCTGCCTATTGTTTTACACAAATTTCGTGATTTGTGCAAGAAAGCATTAGTGTAAAATTAAGGAATTTTTACATTCTTTGTTCGGCTCTCTTTTATATTAAAAATCAAATTTCAAGGATCGAAAGATTCTGAAGAATTTGAACTGTTCAATAAAACTTCTGAAAGACCGAATCTTTCAACATAAAATATTTTAGCAAGAATCGTGCCATTTTTTAAAATTTTTTCTGGAACATTCTGTAGATTGGCAATTTTATGCTGTTACATTCAATTCACATCAATCTTTTTCTATCGTTAAGGACAAGTTCCGAAACAAAAAAACTGAGTAGAAAATCCTTACAAGGGAAAATCTACTCAGTTTTTTTGTTTGAAATAGTCAATGACAACCCGTTTTGCGGAAAAACTACTCTTCGTAATATTCCAAACCGAGATGCGTAATCAATTCTTCATCCATTAAATACCGCAAAGTATTTTTCAATTTTTTGAGCTGGATGAAAATATCGTGTTCGGGATAAAGCCCGTCAGCGGTTTGCGGTGCTTTGAAATAAAACGAAAGCCATTCCTGAATTCCTTTCATTCCGGCACGTTGCGCCAAATCCATAAACAACGCCAAATCCAAAACCAACGGCGCGGCTAGAATCGAATCGCGGCAAAGGAAATCGACTTTGATCTGCATTTTGTAACCGAGCCAACCGAAAATGTCGATCGCGTCCCAACCTTCCTTATTATCGCCGCGCGGCGGATAGTAATTGATGCGGACAACGTGCGAAAAATTTCCGTAAAGATCGGGATGAACGTCCGGTTGAAGAATCGTTTCGAGCACGGAAAGTTTCGATTCTTCCTTCGTTTTGAAATTTTCGGGGTCGTCCAAAACTTCGCCGTCGCGGTTTCCTAAAATATTTGTCGAATACCAACCGTCCAAACCTAACATTCTCGCTTTCAGTCCGGGCGCGATGATCGTTTTCATCAAAGTTTGTCCGGTTTTGAAATCTTTTCCGCAAATCGGCACGCCGTTTTGTTCGGCAAGTTGCAATAATGCCGGAATATCGACCGTCAGATTCGGCGCGCCGTTCGCAAACGGAACGCCCGCTTTGATCGCGGCGTAAGCGTAGATCATCGAAGGCGCGATGCGCTCATCGTTGTCATACATCGCTTTTTCAAACGCTTCGACGGTTTGATGAATTTCCGACGGTTCGAGAAAGATTTCGGTCGATGCCGCCCAGACGATAACCAGGCGGTCACAGCCCTTCTCTTCCTTAAAATTCGCCATATCCGCCATCAATTGCTCGGCAAGTTCCATTTTATTCTTGCCTTCCTTGATATTCGTGCCGTTTAAACGCTTAACGTAATTGTGCGAAAAAACGGCGGACATCGGTTTCAGCGAATCGAGTTGTTCGCGCAAATCTTCGACCAGAGCTTTTTCCAAAACTCCCGCGTGAAGCGCGGCTTCATAAGCCGAATCCGAAAAAATATCCCACGCACCGAAAACAACGTCGTCCAGATTTGCGAGCGGAACAAAATCCTTGATTAACGGCGAACGATTATCGGTTCTTTTTCCGAGCCGAATCGTTCCCATCTGCGTCAAACTGCCGAAAGGTTTCGCAGTTCCCTTACGAACCGCTTCAACGCCTGCCACAAACGTCGTGCTGACCGCCCCGAGTCCAACGAGCAAAATGCCCAACTTACCATTTGCGGGAGCAATCTCCACGCCTTTTACTGCCATCTTTTGAAATTTCCTCCAAGAAGTGAAAGAGAAATGATAACTTTACACAAATGTTAAGGCAAACGCAGGAAAGATTTATTCGATGGAATTCCCCGCATCCGTTTCGGTTATAATATTTCTAAAAAATATTACCGGCTTAAAACCCGTTAATTTTTCCTCCCGCGTGTTGTCGGAAAAATGAAATGTCATCGGAGTTCGGAATCAACCTGCACGAAATTTCAACACTGTTCTGCAAAATATCGGAAGTCTTTCTTACCAAATAAAAAAACTTTACAAAATATTTTTTTATGCTACGATGTTCTTATTCAAACCAACCGGTTAGGGAAAAGATTGCTTACATTAACTTTCCGAGTTAAGTAGCCCGTCTTTCCGAATTCTACGAATTTACCTGAAGAAATCTTTTACGGCTGGACTCAATATTTTTTAACGAAACCCGAAATTTATTGAATTTAGTCAATCCAGCCGACAATTCAAAAAGGAGTTGAAGATCAAATGTCTATTAAGCTTACAAAAATACAAAGTCTTAGATTTTTCCCGTTGTTTCTTTCCATTTCTTTGATGTTAGTCCTCAACAATCAAGCACAACAGCTTGCCGAATGTAATGAGAATTACAAAGTAGCGGGGAATACTCTGCCCTGTAAACCAAATCAATTAAGTCTGGGAGATTCAACCGTCGAAATCAGGGTTTATACAAAAAAACTTCCCAATCAAACTTTCAACAAAACTTTTGCGGTCGTGCATAACGACGAACAGACCGGACTTAACGCGGTCAAGGAAGTTATTTCGCAAAAGGGCGGTCGCTTGGTCGAGGTCGTGTCTAAAAACAAAAGCCGCTACTTGAGTCTTAAACTTGCCGGAAAAACGATCTGCATCGATCCTAACAGGATTTATACGGACGAAGGAATAAAAGCCGATTTGCAAGACAAAATGCGAGGCTGTAAATATCTGACCGAAGAAGAAGCCAAAAAAGAAACGAACATAGCACCTGTCCGAACCTTCGCTCAAAATCTTCAAAATATCATTCAGGACAAAGGCAATTCAAATTACAAATTTATCGTGGCGGTTCATAATAACGATCCGGGCGGCTGTCTTACTTTTGAAGTATTCAGCAAAAGCTTTCTTTGCGATAAAAAGTCTGTAAAACAAACCGAAAAAGTTCTTGAATCAACACCGAAAGATAATATCGATAATTTTATTATTGTCACTACCCCGACGCTTTTCGATGCGCTGAAAAATAAAGGCTTTCATTTGGTTTTGCAAGTCGGCAAAGAAAAGCTTACCGGCGATGCCAATGACGGTTCGATGTCCGTTTACGCATCGTTGAACGATCTCCGTTATATCGTCCTCGAAACCCAGTGCAAATCGAATGGCGCAGAGTGCAAAAAATTCAAAGACAGACAAAAGGAAATGATCGGAGCGGTTTTACCGATGCAGTAACTAAATTCAACTTCGATAAATTCGGTAGTCCACTTCGGCAAAAATGTTGTCGCGACTTTCGATCTCAGCCAGAAGCGGTTCGTTGAAATCATTTTTTTCGAGCATTTGAGCCAATAAATTGAAACGGTGAATGTGCGATTGAAAACGGCGCGACGAATACTGCACGGTCGTTCCCTGATAGATTTGAAACGCCCAGTCACTCGATTGCGCAAGCAATAATTCACGCGCCAATTGATTCAATACTCTGTATTCGATCTCGTTCGGATATTCATATCTGTTCGCCAGTTGCGTCATTTTTCTTTCCGCGTCGTGCTGATATGGATACATCCACGAGTTTCCCTCGTTTATCCAAACTTTGTAATAACCGTTTTCACCCCAAGATGATGCGGTCGGCTGTTGGATTTGGATCGGGATTTTCGCGTCGAGAAAATCGCCCGGCGCGATCGGCTGAATTTCGTCCTGGTCGAAATGAAATTTTTTGAAGAGAAAATCGATAAATTGCGGACCTTCAAACCACCAGTGCCCGTAAAGCTCGGCATCATAAGGCGACGTGACGAGCGGCGGATGTCCGCCGAAATTGTCGCGTAGCTTTCGCGCCTGTTCGATGCGTTTTCGGATAAAATCCGAAGCGTCCTTCGCCGCCTGTTCGTTTGCCCAAGCCGGAACGTAAGGCTCTTTGAATTGCTGTGAAACGTTTTTGCCCGAAATCCGGTGATATTTCAAACCGAGATGACGGCGTTCGCCGTTTGAATGAAGATGCGGTTTGAGATATTCCATCGGCAAATCCCAGCCGATGTCGCGGTAAAATTCGCGGTAAAGCGCATTGCCCGGATAGCCGACTTCCGCGCTCCAGACTTGTTGCGAAGTTTCTACGTCGCGCGCAAAAACCGCCACGCCGTTCGGACAAAAAACGGGCGCGTGAACGCCGAAACGCGGGCGCGGATCGCCGTAAAGAATCGCGTGTGAATCGCCGATAAAATATTCGATGCCGAAATCCTTCAAAATATGTTCGATGCCGGGTTCGTAAGCGCATTCGGCAAGCCAGATGCCGCGCGGCTGGCGACCGAAATGCTTTTTGTAATTCGTGACCGCGATCTGAATCTGGGCACGGCGCGCTTCCTGCGTCGAAATAAGCGGAAGAAATCCGTGTGTCGCACAGCAAGTGATGATTTCCAGAACGCCTTCATCCTGCAGTTCGCGAAAAGCATTTATCAGATTTCGCTTGTATTTATCGTTCCAAAGATGCAGAGCCGCGCTCAGATTATCGACATACATCTGCGCCGCCGCGACAAAATTCGGTTCTTCACGCTGTGTGCGGTCGAGTTCCTTTTTCGCAAGTTCCAAAAGATTTTCGAGATGCCGCGTGTATCTTTCCTGAAGCAGTTTGTCAGCCAGCATTTCGCAAAGCGGCGGCGAAACGTTCATTGCCAGACGCGGCGTTGCGCCCGCTTCGTGCAGATTTTGAAAGATGAAGATCAACGGCAGATAAACTTCCGTGATCGCTTCGTAAAGCCAATCTTCTTCCAAGAATTCAGGGTATTCGGGATGACGGACGAACGGCAGATGCGCGTGTAAAATTAAGCTGAAATATCCTGTCGGCATATAATTTTGAATCGATTTTAAGAAGTTTCAGATTACCACAGATATTTTATATTTACATAAATTTACGCCGTCTGCTATAAAGAAAAAGAAATGCGGCGGACGGCTTTGCAGTAAAAATCCGAAATTTTATGCGGTTTAAGTGCAACGCGTTCGGAATTCAAACTTTAGTTTGAATTCCGAACGCGTTCGAGTGAACTTAGAATCTTCTTTGGGTGAAGAATGATTTTTTTAAGCAGTTTTAATGCAAAGCCGAAGGAATTTATTAAAAGCCGGAAGAGTTGAGTTTAAGTTCTGAAGAGTTTTCTTCTTATCTTGAAAATCGAATTGAAAAGAGTATCGAATATTTCTTGCAAAATATTCGATACTCCTTCTAACCTTTTCAGATTTCCTTAACTTTTGAAATTGACCGAACTAAGCGGAGAGATTTTAGAAAGCCATTCGGACGGCAGATTTTCGTCTGAAAATTCGCCCGGAACGCGTGTTTTCGGAACGACGCGCTTGCGAATCGCTTTCGGGAAATTGACCAGACTCAAACCGTAAACCGCCGCGCCGACCGTTTCTTCTTCAAAGATTTCCTCGGTGAAAATGTCGAAATTTTCCTGCAAGGCGGCAAGCGACCGTTCCGCACTCAGATCGGCATAATGTTCTTCCAAAACCAGATAAAGTGCTTCGCTGATCTGTCCGCGCAGTTCTTTAAGCGAAACGCCCGAAGCAAGCGCGAGCAATGCAAAACGAACCTCGTCCGTGTTGATCGCGCCGAAATCCAGCTTGCGACCGCCGAGCAATTGGCTCAAAGCATTTTCCGTCGCATAATCGGCAACGTTCTCGTTGTCGCCCGCGAGCGCGACTTCAAAAGCATCGAACTTAAAGCCCGATTCGTCCAAAACCTTCGCGAAATCCTTTGCCGAAACTGCCCAATCCGCATCCGTCGCCTGACGCGGCGAAGGCGTTTTGCGCGGCGTTTCGATCACGTTTGAATACATTATGCGGAAATACGGACGATTCGACGCATAAAAACCGATCTCGGCTTGATAGCGCGAATCAGATTCGGCATTGAACCAGTAATTTCCTTCGGCTTCGACGGGAAAAAGCTGTTCGTAGCCGTTTTTCTGATTGACGAATTTAACGACAAGCTGATAATTGCTCTGATTTCCGTTGAGCATTTTGCTCAAAATCTGAAACGGATTATTTTTCACCGACCAATAGAAAAACAGGCGATTCGGCGACTGCATCTGCAAACGCGCCCGGTTTTCCCTGGCAAGTTCGGGAAGCTTCGGCGCGGCAAGCTCGGCAAAGATCGGGTCGACCTCTTCGGCTTCCTCCTTAACTTCTTCGGTTTCTTCCGCTTCCGCTTTAAGCGTTTCTTCTTCCAAAACGCCCGCATCGACCAAAACCTGCGGCGGCGCAACTTCCAACGAAAGCAGATCGTCCTCGTCGCCTTCGGGCGTTTTCAGCATTTCCGACGACGAGATCGGGTTTATTTGAAAATCTTCCAAAATGATTTCTTCGCTATTCAAATCTTCGTTTTCAGGTAAGTTATTATTTTCGTTTTCACTCATAAAATTATCTTAAAATGTTTTATATAAAAAGGAATTATGCTTTTTTTTGGGGAAACTGACAAGCCTCAAAACTATTTCATAAACCCGTCGGTCAAATTTAAGAAACCCGAACGATGAGAAACTTAGAAAGAAATTGCCCGCGAATAAATGCGAATTTGCACGAAAGAAAGACAGATTTAAAGTTTCTTTTCGTATTTTTTCGCGTTTATTCGCGGGCAATCTTTCCTGCTTCTGAGATTAATCGACTTTTTTCAATTTCACCTCGACCTTGCCGATCTCGGTATTTAACTGCGAACGAACGGGAATACGTTTTTCGTCGTCGGTGATCCAGATAATCATACTTCCCTTTTGCTCGATCAGACGATTTTCGCCGAAGATTTCGGGTTCGACGCGGAAACACCAAACCTTTCCGAGAATCGTCTTTTGCTGTTCACGCGCCGTAACGCGCAACGGAACTCTGTAAACTAAACCCGAATCACTGACCGCAAGTTCAAATTTTTTCCCGACCGCCAACGGTAAAAGACGCAAATTATAAATTCCCGAGATCATATCGTGCGTTTCACCTTCAAGCGTCGAAGCGATATTGCGTGGCGGTCGCATCGTATCTTTCGGATCGGTTTCAACGTAGGTCACGCGTTTTTCCTTGTAATCAAACAGAGCTTCCGAATCGCGCACGCGTTCTTTTTGAACGTCGCGTTTGACGGTTCTCAGCACACGAAATTCATCCTTGTCGATGGTCGAATCGATCTGTTGAAGAAAGCTGAACCGGAAAAGTTTGAGCAAAGTTCCCTTCGATCTGGCTTCGGCTTTGACGAGATAATCTTTGTTATTCGGTGCGTTCATCACCTTAAAAGTCATATCGGCAACCGCGATTCCGCGAATGATCTTGCTGAATTTCCCTTCATACGTCAGCGTTTCGCCAACCGCGAAGGGCATTTTCCCGGCAACATTGCCGTTCGTTTGTGCGAAAACGCTTGAGGAAAATAACAGAATCAAAAGCAGAAACCAATGGGGAAAAAATTTTCTCATATAAAAATAGTATAAAGCCAAATGTTTTAAAGTCCGAAAGCGGCAAGCCGCCGATCAACTTTTGCAAAAACTTTGAATTGAGAAACTTAGTATAACTTAGATTTGAACTTTTAAGATAGAGTTTTCTCATTCAAAAACCGCGGATAATCGCAAACTCTTTGACGCATCCGTGAAGGAAATAGATGCTAAAACACAAATTTACTGCTAGATTTTGCCGAGTCTTTGCTGAACGGCACGAAAGACGGTTTCGACCTCGATGTCCATACAAATCCAATTGCCGCACGTTCGCCGATGACAATCGACGCGGCAATTTATGTCGTTTCGCTCAACGCAAATGTCGTTCGCGTTCGGGCTTCCGTTGCGCCACCATTCGGTCGGACCGAAAATCCCGACGATGGGTGCTTTCGCCGCCACCGCCAAATGCGTCGGTCCCGTGTCGCCGCCGACGTAGATTTCGGCGCGTTTTGTCAATTCATAGAAACCTTTCAAACTCGGCTGAGTCAGAAAAACTTTGCCCGATTTGCTGTTTTGCAATACTTTTTGCGCCAGTTCGGTTTCGTTCGGCGCGGTCGTCACAATCGAAACGAACTTGTTTTCTTCCCAGAGTCTGTCGGCAAGCGCACCGAACTTTTCTGCGTGCCAGAGCTTTGTCACCCAACCGCCTGCCGGATTCAAAACCGCAAAATTTTCGCCCGTTTCCGCAATTATCTGTTCCGCTTCGTTAAGATGTTCAGTTTCTGTGAAAATCGGAAAATCGAAATCTTCGTCGGGAACGGAAATCTGCAAAGCTTTTTCCGCGAGCTTCAGATTCTTTCTGATAACGTGAATCTGCTTTTCGGTTTCGACCGTTTCGGTCAGGAGAAAACGGCTCGCGGGTTCGCGCAGATTTTGTTTCGCAAATCCGGCTCGTTTCCGTGCCCGCGAAAGTTTGGCGATTGCCGCAGATTTCAAAAGTCCCTGAAAATCGAGCGCAATATCGAAGCTATATTTTCTGAGTTCGCGCAGTTGTTTCGCCGCGTCGAGCAAAATTTCTTCGATGATCTTTCCGCCGCGAAGCGAACGCGTGTCAAGTTCGATCAGATTATTAATTAATGGATTTCCGCGCAGGATTTCCGCCGAACGTTTCTCGACCGCCCACGAAATTTCGGCAGACGGAAACGCCTTTCGGATCGCCGCGAACGCGGGTAAAGTATGGATAATATCGCCGATACTGCTGAGTTTGACGATCAGGATTTTCATTTCGATAACAATAACGCCAAATTGTAAATCTTAAGTTTTTAGAGATTTAGGTCAAGTTGAAAAGCCGGGATTTTGCAGTTTTATTTTGCTTTCCTTGATCTTAGTCTAGAAATTTCAAGTTAAAATAAGCTATTCTTTACTTTAGCCCTCGGTCAACAAATGTTGCCCTACGGCTCGACTCGTTTATGAACCAATCCAAGCGGCAACAACGCGACCTGCGCCCCTCATTAGTGTTTCTGAGCGGTGATCTATTGGCGGTGCCGATCCCGCTTGAACGCGAAGAAGTGATTCTGGGACGCGCCTTTGAAGCCGACGTTCGTATTAACGATACAAAAGTTACCCGCAAACACGCCAAGATAAAAACCGTTTTCGACACCGAAACTCAAACGACACAATACATTCTGACCGATCTGAAATCGAGGAACGGAACGTTTTTGAACGGCGAGAAAATCGACCGCGAAATTTTGCAGAACGGCGATAAGATCACCATCGGCGAACATATCCTGCGTTTCGACCTGCTCGACGAGATCGACCGCGAATATCACCGGCAGATTCACCGACTTATCTCGCACGACGATCTGACCGGACTCCTTTCGAGCCGTTCCTTCTTTTCCGAGCTTCGCCGCGAAGCCGCACGCTCCGGCGCGGAAAATCGTTCGTTCTGCGTGTTGATGATGGACGTTGATTTCTTCAAAAACGTCAACGACACTTACGGGCATCTGACGGGCAGTAAGACGCTCGAAGAGATCGGTCAATGTATTATGCAGATTTTGCGAAGCGGCGATGCGGCTTCGCGTTTCGGCGGCGAAGAATTTGCCGCATTTCTGCTCGAAGCCGAGCTCGGACAGGCACTCGTCGCGGCGGAAAGGATTCGTGCCGAGATCGAAAAGTTCAAGTTCAGCGTCATCCGGCGCGGAAAACCCGCCGAATCGCATCACGTCACGATCAGCATCGGCATTTCATCGTTTCCCGCTGACTCAAACGACCCGATCGAACTGGTCGAAATGGCTGATTCCGCGCTTTACCGCGCTAAACGCGAAGGGCGCAACCGCGTTTGCGCTTACCGCGAATTGAACTCCGAAGAAACCAACAAACCTTTGCCCGCCCGCCAGGATTAATTTTTTTGCAACTTTTCCTTTTATTTCAACGTGAAAGCAATGTTTTATCCGCTGTTCGTTGCAGTTGCCCGTTGCCGTTTTCATTGCTAAACTTGGCTTGTTTTCAAAATGGTTTTGAAAGTTTCCGTCAATTTCGCTGATTTCATCTAACGGCAGACAACTGACACGAACCGCGAGCAATCTATAAATAACGTGATTACAAAATTAAATCTTTCCAGTAAACCTTTCCGAAACCGGACTCTGCCTTATCTGCTTTCGCTGATCTTGTTGGCGTTGGCGGTTGCGGGTGTCGTGCTGAGTTTTGCGCAAATGCGTGATGCAAGAATCAAAACCGAGAGCGACAAAGCCCAGATCGAGCAGATGAAAGGCGAAATCGCCCGTTTGAAAGGCGAAGGCGAAAAAGTTCAACAGCAATTATCGCCCGAACAACGCGCTTTACTGATCGGCGCACACAAGCTCGTCGCCAATAAAACATTCGGTTGGTCGCGGCTTTTCGCCGATTTGGAAAACGTCCTGCCGGGAAGCGTCAGCGCATCGCGCATCAGCGTCGAGAATGTCTACAAGGACGGCGAAAGAATCCGTGCCGAACTCGAATTCGGCGTTCTCAGCCGCGATTATCAAGGCGTGATGACGATGATCGACAATATGAACGGTTCGGGAATCTTTCAAGCCGAACTGCGCGGTCAGGATTTACAGAAAAACGATCATTTTTCCTACACGGAATACACTTTACGACTCATCTACACGCCGACTTACGGCTACGCGCCAAACACGCCGCAGGTCGATGTCGCCCAGAACGGACAAGGAGGAAATCAATAATGAAAGACGATAATCTCAACCAGAATCCGTTGGAAAATCAAGATCATGAAGAACCGCAGATCGTCGTCAATGATTACGGAGCAACGAACGATCCGACCGTCGTGGTCGAAGAAACCGACCGCACCGTACTTTTGACCGATAAAGAAACGATCGTCATCGAAAAACAACCGCAAATCGACATCGTTCCGAAAAATCGTCCGCGCAAGGTTTACGGCGGAATGTGGGGACAAATGGAGATCGCGACGGTCGGCGTTTCGATGCTGGCGATTCTTGCCGTCATCCTGTTTTTCGTCTTTTTCGTGATTCCTGCGAAAAAGCAAGTCGAAGAAAATCGCGTCGAACGCGACCGTTTGGAACGCGAACTCGTTTCCGCCCGCGCCCGGTTCGGCACGGAAAAATCGACCGAAACACGCGTTGCGGAACTCGTTTCAAGCGTGACGGATTTTGAAACGCGTTTTCTGCCAATCGCCACGAACGGCAGAACTTCGCTTTATCAACGCATCAACGGCTTGATCGGCGCATACGGTTTGGTCAATACGACCGGACCCGATTATGTTCCGCTCGAAATTGCCGACGGCAGAAGCAATCAGACTTCCGAAGAAACGAGCGGAAGATCGAAATATCAGAGTATCTTTCCGGGCGTTTATGTCACGATGACGCTCGAAGGTTCTTATCAAAGTCTGCGCCGCTTTATCAGCGAAATCGAACGAACGGATCAATTTGTCGTTATCAGTGCGGTCGAACTCGAACCTTCGGATACGAACGAAAAGGAAAAACAAAATCGGCAGAATCAGCCGCAACAAGCCACGAACGACGGACAAAATATTCCGAATGCCGTTAATAATCCGCCAAATCCTTCCTTTGCGGGCGGCGTGCCGGTTCAGCCGACCCAACCCAGAAAAACCGTGCGCGGAAAAACACACGGCGAAACGGTCAGTCTGCGTCTGGAAATGGCGGCATATTTCCGCCGTCCTAACTTTGTTCCGCTCGCACCGGAAACGGAAACTGTCACTCAGTAATTTTTAGAAGTAAATGAAACTTTTTGAAGGCAAAACTCCAACCGAAAGAAACAAACTCATCGCCGCAATGGTGCTCGGAGTGATGGCACTTTTTGCGCTCTGGATGGCATTCGGAGGAAGCATTTTCAGCAAAAAACCGACGGTTGCCGTGAAATCCACGCCGACCCCGAAACCATCCGTGTCACCTGGCGCAAACGGCGATAATCTGAAACTTCCGACGCAGGAAGAGATGTTTCTCGAATACGTCAACACGCCGATTTCATACAACGGCGGATTTTCGACCGCGCCCGATGCGGGAAGAAATATTTTCGCGTTTTACGAACCGCCGCCGCCGACACCTTATTCGCCGACACCGACACCGATTTTCGTGCCGCCGCCGCCCATAACACCGCCGCCGACACCAACACCGCCTTATCTGGTTGGATTTGTAACGCCGCAAAGCGTTTATGCGGGCGGAAAAACATTTCGACTGGAAGTAAACGGCGACAAATTTACGCCCGACGCACGCATCATCTTCAACGGTAGCGAGTTGCCGACGACTTTCGTAAGTCCGCAAAAAGTTTTTGCAGACATCCCGTCGAACCTTATTTCCGGCGAAGGTCCGCGTCAAATCATCGTGCAATCGCCCGACGGAAAACTTTATTCGCTTCCGATTATGCTCAATGTTCAGGCTCCGCCGAAACCGCCGTTCCAATATATCGGAATGATCGCGCGCAAACGTTATAACAATGACACGGCTTATTTTGCCGAGGCGAGTAAACCTAATTCACCGCCGATCAGCGCACGTCTGAACGATGTTGTCGGCGCACGTTTCCGCCTAATCAGCATTTCAGCAAACGAAACCGTTTTTGAAGATGTCAGTCTTGGTTTCAAACATAAACTCCCGCTTTACCGTCCTTCGCCGGGGCAAACTGCCGGAACCGGAACGAGCAGACCGGGCGTTCCGAATAATCAGGGCTTTCCGCAGGACGGAAGCACGTATAACCCGACGATTCCGCCCGGGCAGAGTATTCCGGGAATTCCCGATAATATTCCGCGTTACATTCCGCCGAATCAGCCGCGCCAGGATACGAGCAAGGACGACGTGGACGATGAAGATGGAGATAATTAAAGATGTTTTTTTCCGTGAAGCCCAGAAAAAATTCTACCCGGCAATCAGAATGCGGGATGTCTTTGATCGCGCTGATGGCAGTAATGTCGCTTTTCGCCGTCGCACTTCTTGCCGCCGCGCCGAGCGTTTATCAGGAAGTTCAGCGCGAAAAAGAACTTGAAGCGATTCGCCGCGGTGAAGAAGTGGCTGAAGCGATTCGCCAATATGTGACATTTTATCAAGGTGCAAAACTTCCCAATTCAATCGACGATCTGCTCGAAGGATTGCCGCAAGGCACGAAAAAACGTCAGATTTTACGTGAGTCGGCGGCGGTCGATCCGCTTAGTGAAGACGGAAAATGGCAGCTTGTGCCGATCAATAAAGTGAGAAATTTCGCCAAGCGTGTTCAGACATACAACAACGGAATGCTTCCTTCATCCGACAACCTGCCGCAAAACATCGGCAATCAGGTCGGCGTTTTAATTACCAACATCGACACGGGAAGCGAAGAAGATAAAACGGCTTCGGCGGATGAAACCGACGAAGAATCTTTTACGACCGACAATACGCCGTTCATCGGCGTGGTCAGTCAAAGCAAAGCTAAATCTTTCGTTGCTTATTACGGAATCGAAAATCATTCCAAATGGGTTTTCACACCGCTTTTCCGCGGTGCGGGAACGGCAAGAATCGGACAAACGGACAGCACGATAAAACAGCAAAGAATCGAACAATAAACAAATCAGACAAAAAGGAAAAGAGTTGCGATCAATATCCGCAACTCTTTTCCTTTTTTTGCTTTTTGGTCAATTACTCCAATTAGCCGATTTTTCTTCTGCTTTTTCTGTTTGATTGTCGGCGTTTTGAACTATTACCGAACTCGGCGGAAACATTTCGATCCCGGCATCGCATAATGCCGTTTTAACTTCCGTCGCAACTTCATCAAAAACAGCCTGCGGACTGTTTTTATCGGTATTTATCCAGAAATATATCGAGAGATTTACGCCGTCGCCCGTCAGATCGGTCACGACGACTTTCGGTTTGGGTTCGGCGACAACGCCTTCGGATTTCCGCATTACCGAACTGATAATTTCCTTTGCCTTAGGGATTTCAGCATTGTAATCGATGCTGATCTTTAAGAGCATCCGGCGTTCCGCACCCGCACTGCGAATCGTCAACGCGCTCGAATACATATCGCCGTTCGGAATCAAAACCGCCTCGCCGTCGTCCTTTCTCAATTTTGTCGCGCGAACCCCGATATATTCGACTTTTCCCTGATTATTGCCGACAAAAATGTAATCGCCGATGCGAAACGGTTGCTGCCATAAGATCAGAACGCCCGAAAGCAAATTATTTAAAATATCCTTCGTCGCAAAACCGATCACAAAGGTCGTAAAACCCAAACCCGTTATTAAACTACCGAAAGTAAAGCCCGGAATGATGATCGTCAAAGCCGTGAAAATTCCCATCACGACCATAAAAACCACGATCAAACGACTGAATAAAATCCGTAACCGGCTGTCTAATCTCGTTTTTCCCGAAGCCGTCCAGAATATTTTCTTGATTACTTTCGACAATAGCCAGAATAAAATGAGAACCACGAAACCTGCCAGAATATACGGCAGACGCTCGACAATCGTGGCAAGAATGTCGTTCAGCGACCCCCAGGTCAAATCCTTAATTTTGTTGGAATCTTCCAAAATTCTTTTTGAAATATTCGCATTTTGTAAAAACATAATAAAAACCTATATCTTAAGTATATGCCTCAGATTTGTAAAAGGTTGGAATTTTTATTTTCTGCGGCTTGACTTTAGAGAGTTTTAGAATTAGAATAATTCTAAATTAAGGTGAAAGATATGGAACTACATAATACAAAAATTGATCTGGCGAAAAATAAACGTGAGAAGATTATCGGGATTTTGAATGCCCGGTTAGCAGATGCGGTTGATCTGAAATCACAGGCAAAACAGGCGCACTGGAATGTTAAAGGGATGAATTTCATTGCCTTGCACGAGCTTTTCGATCAAGTTTCGACCGAACTCGAAACGCACGTCGACGACATTGCGGAGCGCGTGACGATTCTGGGCGGAACTGCGCTCGGCACGGTTCGTGTTGCGGCGCAGAATTCGACTTTGAGCGAATATCCGCTCGAAATCACGGACGGCGCGGCGCACGTTGACGCGCTTTCGACGGCGTTGGCTGATTTCGGTAAGAAAGTCCGTAAAAATATCGACGAAACCGACGAACTCGGCGATGCGGATACGGCTGATCTGTTTACGGGAGTTTCGCGTTCGATCGATAAACTCTTATGGTTTGTCGAAGCGCATCTGCAAGCATAAACATAAAAATTTAATGGAGAAAAGGCGAAGTTCAAATTTGAACTTCGCCTTTTTTATTCGCTTATTTCGCGTAATCGAAAACCAGATTACAAAAACTCTTCACGCCGACATCGAGGCGCGAGTCGTCAATGAAGAAATCGGGCGTGTGATGCGCGGCGGTTTCCTTCGGGTCTTTGCCCTTCGGCATTCCGCCGACGTAGAAGAAAAACGAAGGGGCTTTTTCGCCGAAGTATGAAAAATCTTCTGCGCCGGTCGTCCACTCCATTTCGGAAACGTTTTCGGTTCCCGCCGCTTTTTCGAGGCTCGGAAGCATTTGTCTGACGAGTTCGGGCGTGTTGTAGGTGACGAGAGTTTTCGTGTCGAAGGTAACTTCGACGGTCGCGCCCATACTTTCGGCGATCTTTTCCGCCGTCAGTTTTATTTTTGCGTGAACGTCCTTTTGCATCTGCGAATCGAGCGTGCGGATCGTGCCCGCCATCGTCAATTCTTCGGGGATGATATTTTCGCGCACGCCCGCATTGATCTTGCCGACGCTGATAACGACGGGAGCTTTGGTAAGTTCGGATTGGCGCGAAACGATCAACTGCAAACCGTTGATGATCTGCGTTGAAACCGCGACGGGATCGATGCCGAGCCAGGGTTGCGAACCGTGCGTCTGCTTGCCTTTGACCTTGATCGTAAACCAATCCGCCGCCGCCATCATCGAGCCGGATTTGTATTTTATCTTGCCGATCTCGGTTTGCGCGTTGATGTGAATGCCGAAGATCGCATCGATTTTCGGGTTGTCCATCACGCCTTCCTTGACCATCAGTTTCGCGCCGCCTTCTTCGCCCGCCGGCGCGCCTTCCTCGGCAGGCTGAAAAATGAAAACGACCGTTCCCTTGATCTTGTCCTTCATTCCCGAAAGGACGGTTGCCGCGCCCAACAGCATCGCGACGTGCGTATCGTGTCCGCAAGCGTGCATCACGCCGACCGTTTGCCCGTTATATTCGGCTTTTTCCTTTGAAGCGAACGCCAAACTGTTTCTTTCCGTCACGGGCAGAGCGTCCATATCGGCGCGAAGCCCGATCGTCGGTCCGGGCTGATTTCCCTTCAAGATGCCGATCACGCCCGTTTTGGCAACGCCCGTCTTTACTTCGATTCCGAGTTTGCGCAGATAGTCTTCGACGTATTTGGCGGTTTTGAATTCACGGTTGGAAAGTTCGGGATTTTGGTGCAGATGTCTGCGCCATTCGACCACCTGCGGCATTATCTTTTCGGTCGCCGCATTGATCTCTTTACTCATATCGACCGCAAAAACGGCATTTGCCGACAGCAAAGACACGAATATTAAAGCAATCAGTTTTTTCATATTATATTTTTTCCGGGAATTGAAATTTTTTAGATTCTAGCGCAGATTTTTGAATTAACCAATCAAATATTCGGCATTTGCCTGACGATTTAATGTCTTACCGTCCGACGAAAGCATCTTACCGAGTGAAGTGACCGTCTTACCAACGGACGGGAGCATCTTACCAGCGTCGGAAGCATCTTACCAGCGTCGGAAGCATCTTACCAGCGTCGGAAGCATCTTACCAACTTCGTGAGCATCTTACCAATTTCGGAAGCATCTTACCGTTTTCGTGAACGTCTGACCGGCAAACGAATGTATCTGACCAATAAAAGAGTCTGTCTGACCAACCACGGAAGCATCTGACCAAACATCGAAACCGTCTGACCAACGGACGAAAGCATCTGACCAAAATAATATGAATCTGACCATCGAACGAGAGCATCTGACCGCCGACGGAAGCATCTGACCAAATTATTTTTCCCGCTCTTTCACTTTTGCAGTTCCTTAAGCAAAACCGTTTGAAACGGGAAAACCTCCGCCGACATAATTCCCGCTTTTACCGCGTCGTCGGCTTTCATTACTTGCTTTGCTTCGGTGTTGCCGTCGGCGAATTCGGCATCGGCGAAAGTTCTTTGCCCATTATCGTTGCCGCCGATTCAACCAACACACGGCTCAAAGGCTTACCCAAATTCTGCGGAACGCTCGAATTGACCTGCACCGCGACCGAGATTTTTTCGGCGGGAAAATACATCATATCGGTCATATAGCCCGGGAAAAATCCGCTGTGCCCGTAGGTCAAACCCGCGTTCGTCGGACGGATTATCACGCCCAGACCGTATTTCGCATCGCGTCCGAGCTTTGCCGGAACGCCGTCGAGCATCTGCGGCAAAAGCGACGCGTCGAAAGCCTTGCCTTCATACATCAGTTTTGCCCAACGCGCCAAATCTTCGGCGTTTGAAACCATTCCGCCGCCCGTCCATTCAAATTGCGGATTGATGTTGAACTTGCCGTCCTTAATCATTTCATCCGTTCCGCCGAACGGATTGTTCGCGCCCGCGTAGCCCTGAATCAAGCCTTTCAGTTCGCGCCGGTCCTGCGGAAAGGTCTTTTTGAATTTGAGCGGTTTCAAGATGCGTTTTTCCGCTTCGTCGTAAAATTTTCTGCCCGTAACTTTTTCGATTATCATTCCGAGCACGATGTAGTTCGTGTCCGAATAATCCCAACTTTTGCCCGCTTCAAACGGTGCTTTTTCGTCGAAAAGATACGCGAGAAGTTCGGCGGGTTTCCAGACTTTGTCGGGATTTGCGGTCAAATCCTTTGTAAATTGTTCCTTGAATTCGTAACGAACCAAGCCGCTCGTGTGATTCATCAATTGGCGAACCGTGATCTCCTTCGCGTTCGGCAGACGTGCAAACCACCTTTCCCTGCCGAGATATTTCTCGATCTTGTCGTCGAGATTTATCTTTTTTTCGCTGACCAACTGCATCGCCACCGCCGCCGCAAAAGTCTTGCCGACACTACCCGCGAGCATCAGATCGTGCGGATTCATCGGCTTTTTCGTCTGCAAATCCGACGCGCCGACCGCCAAGCCGAAGCATTTTCCGTCCGCCTGACAAACGCCGAGCGTCGCGCCCGCAAATTTTCCGCTTTTGTGCCAATCCTCAAGCTGTGTTTGCAGTTTCTCTTTGAGCGCGGAAACGTTCGTTTTAACCGCCGTCTGCGCCGCTGAGTTTACGGCAAACGTAAAAATAATGATCGCTGAAAGCGTAAATGATCGAAGTTTCATAGTTTTCATTTCAAAAATTCCTTCGTGATCTTGTTGTTTTCGCGCTCTTCGTCCCAGGTCACGGCGGAAATCCACCAGCGTTTGCCGTCAAAAAACAGTTCGACGCTGTTGATTCCGCGACCTTTCGATTTTTTGTCCGTCGTTTCATATTCGTAAACGGAAAAAACGTGCGCCAGATTGCCGAATTTTCTCACGGTTCGATTGATTTCGCGCTCGGTAAAGCCTTCCGTCACGAGAAATTCATTCGAGCCGTTCACATATTGCGCGTGATTCATTACGTTCGCGCCGATCTTCCCGTTGTCTTCGCGCATCGCCACGAAACGTACGTCGGGAATGTAAAGCGTTTTGTCGCGCGACCATTGCCGCGCAACGCCTTTGCCGCCCGAAATGGTTTCGTAAAACGCTTTCATAATGCCGTCGATGGTCGAAACATCTTGCGGGTCGGCTTCGATGACGGGAATCTCGACCGCTTTCAGATCGCGTTCGCATTGAAATTCGAGCGTCGAAGCCGCGTTAGCGATTTTCCAACCCGTTTCCGTCCGCACGAGGTTAAAAGTATTCAGCCCGCAATGCGAAAATTTATCGCCGGCATAAAACGTGTAACGCCCCGAAACCATCGCCAGATCACCCGCTATCTTCACGTCCTTGTTAGGCATTTTCTCGATAAAGTCCGCGCTTTTCGCTTCGGAAATCTGTTTCGCAAAACTCTCCGCCGTGAAAACTCTCGTTTTGGAAATCCCTTTTCCGTCGCGCGGTTTGTCGATGGCGACAAGCTGACCTTCGGGCGTAAAAACGTCGCGAATGTCCGCAAAACTTTTCGCCTTCATCGCGGCAAAAAGTTTGTCGGGAACTTCGGAAGCCGTTTTTACATCGGCGTTTTGAGCGAATAAATTTGCGGAAAAGATCGTCATTATTATTGCGTAGATTATTATTTTCATTGTTTTTTCCCGATATATGAATTTGCAAGCTTCGGCGCGATCTCGTCAAGCCAGCGGTTCATTTCCGTCTGTGTAAAATATTTCCCGTTCAGCATCACGCCCGCGCGTTTTTCCGTGTTGGAAATATTTTCGAGCGGATTTGCGTCCAATAAAACCAAATCGGCGCGTTTTCCTTTTTCGATCGTTCCCGTCTGCTTCGGATTTCCGAGAAAAGCCGACGGATTTTTCGTCGCCGCTTCCAGAACTGCGAAATTTGAAAGTCCGGCTTCCTGCAAAGCCTTCATTTCGCGGTGCATCGTGAAACCGTAAAGCCACAGAAATTCGGGCGTGTCCGAGCCGGTCATAATTTTTCCGCCCGCATCGTAGATCGCTTTGATGAGCTTATTTCGGATGCCGACCCAACGCGCCCGCTTTTCGAGCGGAACTTCGTTGATCTTCGTTCTTTTCAGATAGCCGATGTAAAAATCCTGAACCTGTTTCGGGTAAAATTTGAAATCCGGCTGGGCGCGGATCGATTCTTCCGTGCGCGGCAAACCGAAGGTATTTTTCATAAAATGCTGGGTCGGATCGACAAAAGGATTCGCCGCAACCGTCCGCACCGCCACATCCGCGATCTTGTTTTCGTCAATAAAATCGAGGCTTTCCCAGTTTTTCGGATTGTAAACGTAGAGGTCTGAAATCGAACCTTTCATCGGCGCGTTATCGGCTAAAAGCATTTCCATATAGCCGTCGAGATGTTCGATCTGCTGTTTTGCCTTCAACGCCCGCTCGACCCCGACAAAACGCGAATCGGCGTGACCGACGACGCGAATCTTCTGCTTTGCCGCTTCGTCCACCGCCGCCTCGTAAACTTTTGCGTCGATAAAAGTCGTGATCTTGATAAAATCGTAACCCGCCGCTTTCGATTTGCGGACGGCTTCACGCGCTTCTTCTTCGGTTTTCACGACAAAATCGTTGCCCTGCTCCTTTCCCGTCAGGTGCGGACTGGCGGCGTAAACGGTCGGCGCAATTATCTCGCCTTTCGCCGCTCGCGCCCGCAAAACAAGCTGTTCGGGCGTTCCGATCATCAAACGAATCGTCGTCACGCCGTTGGCGATCATCACTTTTAATTCGTCTTCGGCAATCGAATCGGGATATTCGTCGCCGTCGGAAAAAAGATGAACGTGCATATCGACGAGTCCGGGAATCAGATATTTTCCTTTTCCGTCGATGATTTGCGCATTTTTCGGAATTTTTACCTTGTTTCCGATCTCGGCGATCATTCCGTTTTTTATCAAAACGGTTTGATTCTGCAAAACGCGCTCTTTGTCCATCGGTATCACATTGACGTTCGTAAACGCCGTGACGTTTTTATCGTTTTGCGCCAACGCGCTCGTCACAAATAACAAAACTAACAGGACGATTTTTTTCATAGCTTTATTCCTTCCTCGAAAATGACTGAAAGCAATTTTCGGTCATTTTCTATATAAACGGCAATGTCTTTGTGATAAGGCGTAAAAAGTGAGGTTCGAGACGCTGAAAACGAGTGAAAATCTGTTTAGTGACACAGTTCAAAAAGAAAGCAGACGGATATTTTGAAAAATGTCCGTCTGCTTTCTTCTATCTCGAAATTAAATTATTTCACCGCTTTGCGTGGAAGTTTTTCATCCATCATTGCGGTTTGATAGACAAACGCCGCCATAATGGTTGCCGCTTGTTTCATATCTTCGGCTTGGATACGGTCGTAATTGTCCTGATTTGAATGATGCGTGCGCGTGTCGTATTCGATCTCGTCCTGAATGAACTGAAACCCCGGAATTCCGATGGCATCGAATGATAAATGATCGGTTCCGCCCGTATTTGAAAGCGTCAGGGTTTTTGCTTCGAAATCGGAAAAAGGTTTCAGCCACGTCTCGAAGAAAGGTTTGACCGCTGCATTTCCCTGCAAATAAACGCCGCGAATTCTGCCCGTTCCGTTGTCGAGATTGTAATAAGCGGAAATCTTGTCATAATCCGCGCCCTTGACGAGCTTTCCGTCTTTCATTTCGCCGAGATGCTGTTTGACATAATAGGTCGAGCCGTAAAGTCCTTGCTCTTCGCCCGACCAGAGCGCAACGCGGATCGTGCGGCGCGGTTTCAGACCTGACGCGATCAAAATTCGCGCGGCTTCCATCGCGACCGCACAACCCGCGGCGTTGTCGGTTGCACCCGTGGAAGAATGCCATGAATCGAGATGCCCGCCGAGCATCACGACTTCATCCTTTAAGTTCGGATCGGTTCCCGGAATTTCGGCAACCGTGTTATATCCCATCAAATCATCATCGTGATACTGAACCTGAACGTTAACGGTCATCGTCGGCTTTTCGCCGAGTTTTATCATTCTCGCAATACGATTGTAATCTTCGGTTGCCAGCGTTACCTGCGGCATCATATTCGCTTCCGCGCCTTTGCGCTGAGGCTGAAAACCGGCATCGTTGAAAAGGTCTTCGATAGTTTTGAGGTTAGGCGAAAGCTCGATGGCAAGACTCGCGCCCTGAACAAAGATCGTTCCGCCGCTTCCCTGCGAACTGCTGTCGATCATTACCGCCGCGCCTTCATCCATCAAAAATTTCATCTGACGAGCCTGTTTATTGAAATAATTCAGAATGTTTTTGATAGCATCGGGCGAAAACTGGTTCGAGTTGGAATTATCCGGTGCGGGCGCACTCGCCATCTTTTCCAGATCACTTTCCGAATGACGTTTCGACAAAGGATTTTCCTGCGCCTTGAGCGGTCTGATGCCTGAAACAAGCACGATCTTTCCTTTTAACCTGCCCCTGTATTTTTCAAAATCGGCATCGGTTTTCGCTTCAAACAAAACGACTTCGCTCGTAACCGCGCCTTTCGTCGAAGGCGACCAGGCTTTCGGGTAAGCGATCACGGGAATTAATTGCGGCGAATTTACTTCTGCCGAAAAACTTTTCAGCGACCAGCCGCGTCCGAACGGTCCCCAGGCTTCAAGTTTTGCGTTCTGCATTCCCCATTTTTTCATTTCGTCGCGCGTCCATTCGTTGGCGCGTTTCATATTCGGCGAATTCGTCAACCTGCCGCCGATCACGTCCGTCAGATATGAAAGCGTCTGCATCACCTGCGATCTTTGCAATCCTTCTTGCCTGATCTTATCGATCGTTTCCTTCGGGGCTTCGTAAACTTTCGGCGCGGCTGTCTGTCCGAAGGCAACGCCCGAAAGTAAGATCGTATAAAGTAAACCCGCACTTAAAATTCTTTTTAGTAACATTTATGACTCCTGATTATTTACAAGAAAATGACATTAAAAATCTTCATCAAAATTCTTTGCTATTTTGCGTTTTCGACCTTGCGTTTCTTTTCTTTGGCAGTGCATCCGTTCGGCTCGATGGTCGAAGACGCGCCGCCGATCTTCCAGCCCGCGTCGGTGCGGACAAGATGAAACGCATTTACGCCGCAATGCGAAATTTTACCGTCAATAAAGAAAACGTATCTGCCGTGAACGAGCGCAAGGTCGCCGAAAACTTCGGTTTTCATCTCATACATATCTTCCTTCAACTCGTTTTTCCTGACCGCAAAACCTTTGGAAAAGGTTTCACCCGTCAAAAAGCGCGTGACGGTTTTTCCTTCCTTGTTTTTGATGAGCGCGACAAGCAGAGCCTCGGGCATATAAACGGCTTTGATCGCGTCGGGATTGTGATTTGCCATTTCGGTAAACATCGTGTTTATCACGTTTTCAGCCGCTGTTTTGTCAGCGTCTTTTTGTCCGAAAGCCAGCAAAGTAAACGATAAAGTTAAAATGGTCGCAGTAATAATTTTTTTCATATTTTGATATTTTTTGGAGTAACCGCGTCTGCAAAGAAAACTAAATCGACGAAGCGAAAAAACAAATTATTTCTCGTTTCTTTTGCTCTTTTCGCAGGTAAATTATTTTTCTAAACTCCCGCCACGGCGATTCCGTCAGGAACTTTTCCCGTTTCGAGTTTGCCCGTAATTTCCGATTTTTCCAGATCGATCTTCAGCACAAAATCATTCTGAACGACCGATACGAAAGCGGTTTTTCCGTCTTTTGAAAAAACGATTCCGAGCGGAAAACTTTCGAGTTTGATGCGCTTTGTTTCCTTGCGCGTCGCCGCGTCAAATAGAATCAACTCTTTCGCGTTCGGCATCGTCGCGACGACGGTTTTTCCGTCGGGCGTAAACTTTATACGATACGGACGCTCACCGAGTTTTATTTTTTCGATGGTTTTATTTGCCGCCGTGTCGATAATGTCGATCGCGTTTTCGGCATTCAGTCCGACCCAAACTTCTTTGCCGTCGGGCGCAAGATCAATCGCTTCGGGCTGTTTGCCGACGGCGATATGCGTGACTTTCGATTGCGCGGGCGGAATCTTTCCAAACTCGAAAGCCGTCACCGAATCCGAACCGATGTTCGCCGTATAAAACCTTTTCTGATCGGATGTTCCGACGATCATATGCGAAGCGTTTTGTCCTGTTCCCATCAGCCAATCGACTTTATTCGCCGCCGGATCGTAACGCGCGATCGCACGGTTCGTTTCCGCCGTGAAATAGATTTTTCCGCCGATTTCCTGAAGTCCGTGCGGACGCATCAGCGGCGAAAGATCGACGCGGCGAAGTTCTTTCTTCGTTTCAATATCGATGACGGAAAGCGAGCTTCCGGGCGTTTGCGCGCCGTAATTGGCAACAAACGCCGTTTTCCCGTCCGCCGAAAGCACGACTTCGTGCGGCGAATCGCCTGTCGGAACTTTTCCGATTATTTTCATTTCCTTCGGGTCGATGATCGCCAGTGTCGCGTCGTCTTTATTGAGCGCGACGAGCACCGTTTTCTGCGTCTGACCGATGACGATGATGTAATTTTTCCAGGCAATAACGATAGAAAATACGATTATAAATGCGACGTTGAATTTTGCTCTTTTTGACATAAAAACTCCGAATTGTATGAATTGGATAACAATTGGAATTTTTATTTATTTAAAGAAAAGAGAAAAGGGTTTTGTGATGAGATGAAAACAAACGTGATGAATGGTTTGAAAATATAGTTTGCCCACGAAACATAAGAAAATTAAGAAAAAGAAAAAAATATTTTGTTCTTTGCTTTATTTTCGTTTCTTTCGTGTGTTTCGTGAGCAAATTTCTTAGTTTTGATTTTCAAAAAGTTCGAGAAACCGTTCGCGGTAATTGCGGCTCAGGGTGATCTTCGTGCCGTTTTGCAAAACCACGTCGTAATCGCCGCTGAACATCGGGTGAAGCTCTTTGATGCGGTCGATATTAACGATGGTCGAGCGGTGAATCCGCAAAAATCTGTCGGGATTCAGCTTTGCTTCGATCGCATTCATCGTTTCGCGGATCAGATGCGATTCGCGACCGACGTGGAGTTTCAGATAATTTCCGGCGGCTTCGATCCAGTCTATTTCATCGATTTTGAGAAAGAAAACGCGACCGACCGATTTGACGACCAATCTTTCCAGATATTTTTTCCCGGTTTTCAGATCGGCGATGAGCGACGCGATTCTTTCGTCCAGATTTCCGCGTTTTTTGTTTTCGATATGTTCACGCGCACGCACGACGGCGCGATGAAAACGCTCGCGGTTAAAAGGTTTGAGCAGATAATCGAGCGCGGAAGCATCGAACGCCTGAAGCGCGTATTGATCGTAAGCCGTCACGAAAATTATCGTCGGGATCGTTTTCGCATCGAGCGATTTGATGACATCGAAACCGTTTTTTTCGGGCATTTGAATGTCGAGAAAGACGAGTTCGGGCTTTACTTCTTTGATAAATTTGATCGCTTCCGCGCCGTTTCCGCATTCGCCGACGACCTCGATCTCCGTTTCATCACGCAAAAATCGCCTCACGCGGTCACGCGCCAGAGGTTCGTCGTCAACAATGAGAGTTTTTATTTTCATTTATTTTTCTGCCTGCTAAAGAAACGAAAAAAACGAAAGCCGATTGATTGTTCATTTTTCTACTGACGACTAACTATTTTCTCTTTTTTCGTTTCTTTCGTTTCTTTAGCAGGCAAATATCTTATGTTTCAATTTCCTTGAACGGAATCGTCAGATTTACCTGAAATCCTTTATTTTCGGCGGCTAGAACGAATTTATGAGCTTCGCCGTAAAGATGTTTCAGACGCTTTTTCGTGTTTGAAAGCCCGACACCTTCCGCCAGATTTTCAAGCCCGGCAGACGAAATGCCGATTCCGTCGTCGCTCACGCTCAAATTCAAACTTCCGTTATTTCTAATCGCGCCGATCTCGATCTTTCCGCCTTCGATGCGCGGCGCGAGTCCGTGTTTGATCGCATTTTCGACGAGTGGTTGGAGAATCATATTCGGCACTTTCGCATCCAAAGTTTCGGGCGCGATGTTCATTTCAACCTTTAAACGGTCTTGAAAACGCATCTGTTCGATCTCAAGATATTTTTTCAAAAATTCGAGTTCCTGTTTCAGTGAAATTTCCTGAATTTCCAGTTTCTCAAACGACATCCGCAGTAAATCCGAAAGATCGCCGAGCATTCTTTCGGCGGCTTCCGCGTCTTTGTAAATGAGTTCGGAAATTGCATTTAAAGTATTGAAAAGAAAGTGCGGATGAAGCTGCATCTTTAAAACTTGCAGACGCGAAGTGGCAAGCCGCGCTTCGAGTTGTGAAGTTTGCAATTCGCGTTCGCGGTATTTCTGGTAATAGCTGTAAGCCGATTTGATGCCGACCACGCCCCAATAGATCAAAATACTCAGATGCAGATTGATATAAACGAAAAATTTATATGCTTCGAGAAAATTGGCAAATTCGCGGTTCGGCGGATAACCGAGTTTGGTCAGCAGAAAAGTGTCGATCGCTTGCTGAAAAAACGCGATGAGCAAGCTCGCGGAAAAATGGATCGTCAGCGATTTCTGCCATTTGCCGGCTTCAAACGGGAATTTTCGCGCCAGATACAAGATCAACGGGCTTAAGCCGAACCAGACATAGCCCGAAACCATCTGCCACGAGAGAATTTTCCAGAACGGAACGGGATTTTTTGAAAGCTGATTTTGAAGCGCGAACTGGCTCGCGAAAAAGACTCCGAACAATGTCCAAACCGTCCAGATGCCAAGCCATTTCACCCATTTTCCGCTTAACTTCGGCTCATTTATCATTTGTTTATTCAAACCCTTTTTCGGCATTTCGACAATAGTTGCGTGATGAAATGCAGTTTTTTTCTGATGAAACGCTAGATTTTTGTTTGTTCTTTCAAACGTTCTTCGAGTAGTTTCGTCGAAACCGTCAAAAAATCGTGCGCGGTGATTAAACCAATCAATTTATTATCTTTTACAACAGGTAAACAACCGATATTTTTTTCACGCATCAGGTTGAGTGCTTCGAGCGTCGGGGTTTCGGGACTGATCGTGACGAGGTTTTTCCGCATCACGTTTTTCACGACGATTTCTTCATTGTTTTTCGGCAAATTAAGCGAAAAAACCTGCAAAAGATCGCGGTGTGAAATTATTCCGATCAGATTTCCCGCGTCGTCTTCGACCGGAACGTGACGGACGTGTTTCCAATCCATCAAATTCGTCGCCAGTTCGATCGCGTCTTCGGGACGAACCGTAAAAAGATCGCGCGTCATAAATTGCTCGACTGTGCGGTAATTATCGACCCAATCCGATTTCTCTTCGATCTGCGCCAAATCCCAATCATTCAGGCATTTTCCGTCGTTCTGATTTTTCTTCATCGCGGAAACGAGCGTCCGCAAACGCACGTTCGGCTTGGCGGTTTTATCCATCGCGGCAAGCGAATCGAGCATCCATTGCGCCCCGGTTTTATCGTGGGAAACGCGTTTTTCCAGAATTTCCAGATATTTGTCGATGTCTTCCGCGTCGATATTTACCGCGCTCAAACCTTTCCGTGCAAGTGGCAGAAGTTCTTGCAGGACTAATTCCTGAGTTGGGTAGGTTTTGCCGTCGAGCCAGATCAACTGCGAACGCAAACCGTTCCGCCCCGCGCTGAAAAAGTTCGTTTTCGCGTCGTCGAAATTCATTCTTTTCGTCACGTCGCCGAATTCCTGCGGCAGAGCGATCATTAAACCGAGAAAAAATGCCGAATTTGCTATTTCGTCCGCAACGGTCGGACCCGACGGCAGAAATCGGGCTTCGATGCGCAAGCTCGGTTTATTGTTCATTACGCCGTAACAGGCGCGATTCCAACGCCAGATCGTCCCGTTGTGCATCCGCCACGCGTCGAGCGCGGGAATTTTTCCCTGCGACAAACTTTCGAGCGAATTTTCCTCCAATTCCCGCGTCAAAATTATGCGAAAACGCGCAACGTCTTCGTGAAAAATTTCGAGCACCGAATCTTTCAGCCAATCTCTGCCGAAAGTGACGCGCGGCTGGCGGCTTCGTTCCTGTTGCGTCGGCGAACGCTCGTCAACCGCGCCTTGAAAAAGCGCGAGCCGCGATTCGTGCCACAAACGGCGACCCAAAAGAATCGGAGAATTGACTGCAACCGCCAGCAATGGCGCGGTGACGGCTTGCGCCCAATTGTAATACTTAACGAAATCGCGCATTCCGACCTGCAAATGGATTTGAAAACTCGTGTTGCAAAATTCGACGAAAGTATCGTGAAGATGAAGCCGCAATTCGTCCAGACCTTTGATGTGAACGACGCGATCCTCGCCGTGAAGCTCGGTGATGATGCGGTTCATTTCCGAATAACGCGGACTCGGCGTAAGATTTTTCTCGACCAGATCGGATTGCTGAATGGTCGGCAAGATTCCGCACAAAACGGCATCGGCATTAAAATCATCGGCGTTTTTTTTCACGATTCCGATTATTTCGTTGAGTTCGGATTCGAGTTTTCTCAAACAATCTCCCGTAAAATCGAGCGGTGTCAGATTTGCTTCGAGGTTAAAACGCCCGATCTCGGTCGTCAGACGTTTATCGTTCGCCGCATCCATAATTTCCATGGCGAGCGGCGCGGGGTGCATCGCCGAATCGATCAAAAACATTTCCTGTTCGGCACCGATACGCAAAACGCCTTCTTCCATCAAACCGTCGGCAATCATTTGTTCGAGTGCCTGCAAATCGTTCAAAACGGCTTTCGTAAATTGCCGCATCAGGCTTTCATCCTTTTGCGTTGAAACATTTTTCTCGCCCATCTTAATCACCTCAACGAATTTATTCGTTTTTCACAAAACTTTTGGGATATATCTGGTATAAAATATAAAGTGAACTGAGGAAATTATATGCCAGAAATTAAACAAACTAAAGAGCAATTGGAGCGTCGGCGCGATGAAATCAACGCCCTTTTGAACCGCGTCAACAACGATCTACAATTGGAACTCGACCCCGACGCGGATGAACAGGCGATTCAGGTCGAACAAAACGAAGTTGCGGTCACGATGGAAGCCAATTTACGTAAGGAACTGGCAATGATCGAAGACCAATTGATCGATCTTGAATAGTAAAATCGATCTGTTTTCGTTCCTTTCGCACACTAAATCTTTTTTACAAACGGGCTTTCGGTGTCGAATCGGCGGCGGCTGACGACGAGCTTGTTTCCGCGCCAACGTCTTTTGCGAAAGCCCAGAAGGTGAAAAATCTGCAACGGGAAAATCCGTGCGATTTTTGTATTGATCTCAAAAGTTTCCGCGTCGAATTCCGACCTTTTCACGCCCGGTAAAAACCGCATCAGATTTCCGATCTTCCAACGCCGTAAAAATCCCGAAAGCTTTAACCAAAACGGCGCAACTTCCCTGCCCGTAAAAAATCCGTCTTCGCCCAAAGTTTGATAAAGAGGCATCAGGATCAAGCCTTTTTCAGCCGATTTGATCGCGCCTTTGCGGTCGTAAGCCAAAAGCTCACCGCGTTTAACGGGCTGAAAATTCTCGAAACCGAGTTCCATTTTAAAGTTGTCGGATTCGGTGATCGCGTGACGGTAGCGGATTTCGACGATGCGCGGTTTTCCCGTCGCTCTGCGCAAAACTTCCGTGTGTTTCTCAAAACCGGGCAAATCTTCCTTCGCCAGAATTCCCGAATTGACGAGTGCAAGCCAAACGAGTGCTTCGTGCGCTGCGATCGTGCTGTCGGCAAAATGCTGTCCGCCTTCGTAGCCGAGCGTGACCGCACCCGTGTTGTTGAGATATTCGAGAATCGTGCCGTCGAGTTGCTCTTCGATTCCGAGCAGAATCGTGATCGGAAACTTTTGCGCGAAATCACGATTGCGAAGCGTATCGCCGACCGTTGCAAACGGAACTCCGGCGGCGGAAGTCGAATGAAGATCGAGCGCGTAAACTTCATCTTTCGCAGATTTCAGGATTTTTTCGAGCAGAATTAAAATTTCGGTTTGTTCGAGGTCTTCGGCGCGTTTCGTGGTGATGTGCGAATTCGGGCTGTTATGTTTGATGTTTTCGAGCGTCCAATGACGGTTCAGATCGGAATCGATAAACCGCACGCTTTGCTTTACCGCGCGAGTATTTCCGGCAAGAAAATAAACGCGTCCGTGCAGTTTTTTTTGAAACGCCGGCAAACGTTTCGCTATTTTTTGCAAAGCCAGTGCGCCCGCCGCTTCGTTGCCGTGAACGCTTCCGAAAACTACCAGCGTCGCGCCCGTTTCGTCGCCGACGAATTCGCCGATCAGATGTTCGCCTTCGACGATTTCGACGTGCTTTGCCTCAAGTTTTTCGGGTATCGAAAGAATCTGCATTTCTTTGTATTTTTCTCCGAAATACAGATTCTATTTTACCCGTTTTTCAAAATTACTTTAACTGCGCAAACCTCTGATTTTTTAATTTATAAGGAAGCGCAATTTAATTATTCCCGAATCAGATCGAGCTTTTGCATAAGCGGTTCGGACGGCGACCAGAAACGCACGATCCAGAACCACTGCACCGCGCCCAAAACCGCTAAAAATATCGTGCCGAGATAAATTCCCTCGCTCGAAGTCGGGTGCATTTCGAGATAATAAGCCGAAGCCGCCACGACCGGAATTGCGAAAATACTGCACGGCAATGAAAGCAGAAACATCAGCAGATTGAGCGCGAGAATCGCGTATTTGAGATTCTGCGATTCATAGCCGAACCACATAAAAGCCGATAAAACCAACGACAGACAAGCAACGGCTGACCAGATGCGCGTTAAATTCGATTTGTAATTCATCTTATTTTCCCTCCAAAGAATTTGTGATTCTTTAGACCCCGCGTTCGCCGTTTTTGTTCCCGCGCCGGATGAATTTATTTTTGCGCAGATATTTCCGCATTCGGAATTTCATCGATCGAGATCAGTTCTCCCCAAAAATCGATCTTGCCGTGAAGATGCTGATTTTGTCGAAAGTTCGCCCAGTTTTGCGGCGAAAGTTTCACTTTGTAGGCTTTGTTTTTTCCGCCGAACTCCTTGCATAAAAGATTGTAATTTTCGGTGCGACCGCTTTCGCGTGTGTGGATATTGTCAGCTTTGACATTTGCCCATTGCGGATCGAAATTGTTTCCCGAAGTGGTCTGATCGCCGGCGGAAACCCATTTGTCGATCAGATACGTGTAGCGCGTTTTGTAAACCGGAACGTCTTTGTAGATCGTTTCGGTGCGGTTGCGCGTTTTCGTGACGGATTTATATTTTGTCCGCGTGCAGTATTTATCTTCAAAAAAGCCGTTTTTCTTGCTCGTCCGACCGCACACGTAACGCTCGGTGCCATCGGAAACACGTTCCGTGTAAGTTTCGGGAACGGTGCGGGTTCCATTCGGAATTTTGTCGACGTGATGCAGGGCGTTTTCTTTCGACTGCACCCGCGCCGCTTGCGGGATTTCGCCTTCCCAAGCCGTTTCCGTCACGGTTTTATATTCTTCGAGCGAGATCGAACGCTTCCATTCAAGCCCGGAAATTTCGATTTCCGCCGGGTAGGAAAGTGTCGAAAGATACATCAAAACGGCGAAAACCCCGACCAACAAAATGCCCGCCGCGCCGGTTCCGGCTAAGATGAATTTCACTAAACGATTGCTCAAGAAGGATTTTTGCGGCTGAACCGGGGAGAAATTCTGCGTGGTCTGTGCGTTTCGCGCTTTCAGAGCGGCTTCCGACCAATCGTTCACGCCGCGCGTTTCCTCAATAAGCTGTTTATTTTGTATTGTGCGAGGGCTTCCGCAACCTGAACATTGCGTTTGCGATGCCGAACAATTTGTGCCGCAATAGAGGCAAATCCAATCCGCGCCCGCATTTGCCTGACTTATGAGCTGTTCGTCGGCGACCTCCGCCGCGTCGTCGTCGAGAAAAAACTCGACGTTCTCACTGCGCTTTACGCCGCACGACAAACAATTCAGATCACGCCCGCGATTGACCGACAAACATCTCTCACAACGCCATTTTCCTTCGTAAACTGCCATAAATTTCCCTGTTTCTTAATGCGTTTTTTTCTGATAAATCGTCTCAAATAATTTACATTCATTTGCCGTTTTCACAAAAAAAGACATGCCGGTGACACGTCTTTTTCGTTATTTTTTGGTGCAGTTTCAACTTTTTTCATTAATCAAGCGGCGTAAATATCAAATCCCGCACATCTTCATTTAACGAAATTACTTGCGAAGAAAATCGGTAACGCTTGTGTTGCACGCTAATCACATAAACTGCGCCCGAAGGGATTTCTTCAAACGTAAAGTTGCCGAACGAACCCGTCCGGATCGTGCGCGACTGCCCGTTTTGATCGGTCAAGGTAACGATCGCACCTGCCCCATTGCCTTCTGATGTAATGATTCTGCCGCTGATCGACGCATTTGCGGCAGTCGGCGCGGTCAACTCAAATGCGCCGATGTCTGCGCCGTCGCCCGTGTTCGGAATATTGAAAAAATCACTCGGACGCATCTCGCCGCGCTGATCGGTCGTGACAAGCGGCGCAATATTCTGCCGCACATTTTGCGATCTCTGATTTTTTGCAAGCGGCGGAAGCTGAACATTTGACGAAGTTCCTTTATCGATTGCCGGACTTCCTTCCATCAATTCCATCGTGTCGGTCGTTCCGCCGTTGTCGGCTAACGGCGCAAGCATCGGACTCACGCCGATGATGTCGTTTTGCTGCGGCGCACCGCCTGCGAAAATCGTGCTGGTCGTCGATTGAATCAGATTATAGCCTTGTGAATTAATCGTTCCGTTGAAGTCATTCGACGAATTTCCGGCGATGATCGAATTGATAACTTTGACATTTCCGTTTTCGCTGAAGATACCGCCGCCGTTAGCGGTTGCTGTGTTTCCGCTGATCGTCACGCTCGTCAGATAAAGTTCGAGCGGATCGCCGCCGAAGATCGGAATGCCTTTGTAGATCGCACCGCCGCGCGAAGCGGTGTTTTGATTAAAGGTCGAATTTGTAATGCTCGTCGTCGAACTTCCTTCGACTGCAAATAAAATAATCGCGCCGCCGCCGTTCGTCGTTTGATTACCGAAAAACGTGCTTTGATTGACGATCAATTCCGCGCCGACCGACGAAATTGCGCCGCCTTCGCTCGCCGTGTTGTTGTAAAAAGCGCAGCGGTTGATTTGCAGTGTGTTTCCGAAAGTAGAAATCGCGCCGCCGTCTTCGGCATTCGAGCCGTTCGCCAATTTTAGATCGTTCAAAATAACATTGCCCGTAATCGAGAAAATACGGCTCGCATTGTTTCCTGAGATCGTCAGTTTATCCGCGCCCGGACCATTGATCGTCAGCGAACCATTGTCGGCAACGAAAATCTCGCCGCCGATTAAAACGATCGTTTGCGGAGTCGAGAAAACAGCCGGATCGAAAACGATCGTGTCGTTGCCGGAATTATCGTTAGCATCCTGAATCGCCTGATATAAACTGCCTGCGCCGTCGTCATTGATATTTGTGACCGTGAAAGTCATCGGCGCAACGTTATTTAAATTAAATTCGACCGAACTGTTCGCATCGGGAACGGTCGCCGTGACGATATAATTGCCGACATTTCCGTTTGCCGTAAAAACGGGTGCGGTCGCGTATCCGTCGGCATCGGTCGTCACAACTACGGTCGGAAGTCCGCCTGTAAATGTGCCGCTTGCGCCTTTGGTCGGCGCAGTAAATGTGACATCTATGCCCGAAAGCGGAATTTCGTTGCCGTCCGTCACACGCACTCTGAGATTATTTGAAAACGGCGTGTTGATATTTGTCGTTTGAAAATTTCCGCCCGCTTCATTTACAAAAACTCCGCCTGTCAGATCGGTTGTTTCCGCCGCCGAATTATTGCCGCCGTCGATGTCGTTCGTCGCGCTAAGATTGACAGGCATATAAAGCGATGCGCCGATTCCCGCGTTGCTGTCAACTTTGGCAACCATCGTGAAAACATTCGTCGCGCTTCCCGCAACCGTCGGCGCAGAACAATTTACCTGTCCGCCTTCGCCGACCTGCGGTGTCGTGCAATCGAATCCGTTCGGCGCGTTAAAGGAAACAAACGTCGAATTGGTCGAAACGAACGCGCGCAGCGTAAAATTCTGCGCGGCGGCACTGGTCAGATTTGTGACCGTGATCGTATATGTCACATTCTCGCCGCGCCTGACCGGATCGGGCGTGTCGCTGGTCGCAATTGTCAGATCGGTATTGACGATGCCGAACGTTTTTGATTTAACGCCGGCGTTTTTTTGCGCGTTTGCAACAGCAGGTGAAAACGAAATTAACAAAAGCAGAGCTGTCAGGCTCAAAAAGAAACCGTATTTTATTTTCATTGATTTTTTGAACTCCGAAAAGTTTGATCTTTTTACACAGTTCGAGCTGATCGGCAGTTTAAGAACGCCGTGAAAGCGATAAGATTTTTAGGATTATCGGGAAACTGTTATTTGAGAAAGATTCGGAAACCTAGAAAGAATATCTGATTTACAACTTCGATTGCAAGAAAAAATATACAAGCTCGACTTTAAAGATAAGCGGAAATTTCAAATGCTCGAATTTCCGCTTAAATATTATATTTTATAAAGGTTTCAGTTTGGCAATCGTGTTATAATCGACCTCGTAAATTTACTCTTTTCGACAAAAATTATGACAGCAACGGATTTTCTTACAGGCACGGTCAAAGGACCGGGTGAAATGCCGCACGAATACCTTTTTATTACCAAAGACAACGAAAAAACGCGCATCGGCGAATTCGTCTACTACACCGCGCAGGTCGGCGGAAGCAGTCAGCAGATCATCGGCACGATCAAATCGCGCAAACTGGTGCGAAACCTGCCCGACGTGTTTCTGTCCGACCCGAACACGCCGCCCGCGCTCGTTTCGTCGCTGATCGGTCTGGACGGCGACGGATGCGAGATTTACGAGATCACGGTCGAAACCATCGGATTTTTCGACCGCACCGTCAAGGATTTCAACAACCCGCGCATTCCGCCGAATCCGGGACAGCCGATCTATCTCGCATCGAGCGAAACTCTGGCGGAAATGCTCAGTCCGCGCAAATCCGCCGAACTCGGCTCGGCGCATATCGGAAGTTTGCTGACGCGCGAAAAAGGCGAAGTTCCCGTCGTGCTTTCGGTCAAGGACGTTGTTTCGACGCATCTTGCCATCTTAGCTTCGACGGGTTCGGGAAAATCATACACGGCGGGCGTTTTTATCGAGGAACTGATGCGCCCGTTTAACGGCGCGGCGGTTTTGATCGTCGATCCGCACGGCGAATATCACACGATGCAGTCGATTCAGGGCGATTCGCAATTTTTCGGCGAAACGGGCTATAAACCCGAAGTAAAAATATTCACGCCCGATAAGATCAAAGTGCGCTTTTCGACGCTCACCGAAGCCGATGTGAAATATCTTCTGCCCGAAGGCACATCTGACAAAATGCTTCATTTTCTCGCACAAGCTTTTCGCTCGCTTCAAGAACGTCTGCGTTTTGAAAAACGGCAGGATTACGCCTACGCCTATCACGATCTGCGCGACGAGGTGACGAAACAGAAATACGGCGACGAAAAGAAAGGCGACGGCGGCAATGCTTCTTCGATCGACGGTTTGCTGTGGCGGCTCGATTCGCGTTTCGATAAACCCGACAGCCTTTTTTCCGCGCAGGATCACATTCCGTTAAAGGATTTGTTTGCGCCCGGACGCTGCACGATTCTGCAATTGTCCGACATCGAACAGCACGAACAGCAGGTCATCGTCGGCACGCTTCTCAGACGCGTCAACAAAGCCAGAATGCTCTCCGTCCGCGAAGAAGCACAGCCGAACACGGAAAACTATCTGCCCTATCCCGTTTTCACGCTTTTGGAAGAAGCGCACCGTTTCGCACCAGCCGGCGCAAACGTCGTTTCGACCAATATTTTGAAGCAAATCCTCGCCGAAGGCAGAAAATTCGGGGTCGGCATCGGGCTTATCACACAACGCCCGGGCAAACTCGATCAGGACGTTCTTTCCCAATGTATGACGCAGATAATTATGCGCATCGTCAACCCGATCGACCAGCAAACCGTCGCCCAATCAGTCGAAGGCGCAGGACGGGCAATGCTCGCCGAGCTTCCCGCCCTGACCAAAGGACAAGCGATCATTTCAGGAGTCGGCATCAACACGCCCGTGATGTGCCGCATCCGCGCCAGATTAACCCAACACGGCGGCGAAACCTTCGACGCACCCGACGAATGGCTGAAATGGCATTCATCCGGCGCACAAGAAAAACGCGAAATGCAGGACGCGCCCTATTTGAAACAAGACACAGGCAAAAAACCTGAAAAAATCGGCAATATTCGGATTTGAGTTCTATTTATCTAAATTTTATTCTTTGGATTTATTAAAATATGGCAAGACGACGGAGAAAAAACTCAAATGATGGGTGTGGAATAATTGTTCTGATAATTATAGGGTTTGCAATTTTTTCTGCCGTAAGTAATTTTATTGCCTCAAATATCATTCCTATAATTATTTTATTAATAGCTGGCGTTGCAGTATATATCGGTATTAAATGGGGAATTCCTTACTTAGATAAGAGGAAAGAAAAAAAAGCAGCATTACAGCGTCAAAAAGAATTCGCAGGATACCAGCAAAACCTAAAAGCAAGAAAACAATTATTTCTTCAAAGCCCTGAATACAATTTTATTCAACAATTTTTCAAAAAATATCAAAACCGAGCAAGTGAAGAAGAGCTTTACAAACTTAGTCTTCTATTAAACAAAAAACAATGGATGTTTTCGACTGAGGAATTAAAAAGTCTTTTGATTGAGGAAAAACGCCGCCAGCAATCTAAAAGTATTAAAAGTAAAATTCTATCAACAAATCCTATAACTTTAGAAGGTTACATACGCAGTTTTATAGAGGTCTGCGGAAATGATAAAGATCGCCTGTATATTCTTGCAGAATTATTAGAAAGTAATGGAATATACAGTAAGATAAATGATTTTCAACTTGAGAAAGAAGTTTTGAGAATTAATGAACAAATCGAACTTGAGCTATTTGAAAAGCGGCTTCGCGGCAATGATAATCAAGTAACACTAGATGACATAGACACTCTTAACGGCTATGAATTTGAGAAATTTTTAGAACAGCTTTTCATTAAAATGGGCTATCAGGTTAAGCAAACCAAACTTTCTGGAGATCAAGGGGCAGATTTAGTGTTCGTGAAACTTGGCGAGAAAACAGTTGTTCAAGCTAAGTGCTATAGCGGGAGCGTCGGTAATAAAGCAGTGCAAGAAATTGTATCAGCAATTAATTTATATAAAGCCCAGAAAGGAATGGTTGTAACAAATAATTATTTCACACCTGCCGCAATTGAACTTGCTACGGCAAATAATATTTCATTAATAGATCGAGATGGATTAAGAGAAACAATCAATAGGTATTGGTAATATAAAGATACTTTCAGCATCGGGATTTTTCATCAATCTTACCTAAGGTTTCATTCGCTTTGCTCATTTCACTCTAGGCTATTATCTTTGTCGCTTTCAGCGACTTTTTAGAGTTTAATTTGCTGAAAACCTCACACAGATGACGAAATCGTCATCTGTGTGAGGTTTTCGTCATCTGAGCGACGTTTTCGTCATTTATATGAGGTTCAACCTCACCTGAGTGACGATTTCGTCACCTGTGCAAGGTTTTCGTCATTTAAGTGACGTTTTCGTCATCTGAGCGAGGTTTGGCTTTTTATAATTGACTTTGATTTTCGCAGAAAAATACCGTGCCGCCGTCGGGCTTAGAAGATTTTTGTTCTCAAGACAAACGATGACGAGGATTTTTTGACGAAATTACTCGTTAAAACTAACTTTCCTGTTCGTCTGTTTCGGGACTGCTTTTAGCTTCAAAAAGCGTGCGTAAATCGTCAAGAATCGTCTGCGCTCCGGGCACACCCATTTTAGCGTGATATTGCACGGCTCTGTAGTAACTGCGGGCAAATTCATAGGCTTCACTGCCGCTCACCTTCATTGAAGTTTCGAGGTTATCAGTGATCTGCCTGATCGGTCGCACGATTTCGCGCAAATCCTTGTATGCCTTCAAATCTCTGACATATTCCTCGACATCAGCATAAGGCGGAAGAAATTCAGGATTTGTCACTGCATATTGAGCGACTTTATCGGCAAAAGCAATTCGATTATCGCCGAGTTTGGACATCGATTTGACTTCCTCTTTTTCAACCGGAATATACCAATCTTTAACCAGATTGTTGAGTTCTACCCCTTTTTCCCCAACTTCTCTTCTCCTTGTTTCGGAAACCTCTACCGCTATTCTGTTAATCATAAAAAGTCTGACCTCCAAAATTATTAGAAATTTAGTTGCGTTCATTTGAACAGCAATAAAATATCACGATTATTTTTTGAGTCAAGATTTAACGTGTTGGCATTTCAAAATGTGTGTTAACGGATAGCGGATAATGAAAGAAAATCACTATTCAGTTATCAACTATCAGCTATCCGTTACCTTTTAATTTTTTTGTCACAAATTTCCAACCTGTGGTGTTTTTACTTTTGAACGCGCAATTTGCGGGAAAAATTTATAAACAGAAAAAATACAATTCGGGAGAAATTTTCTAATGTCATCTAATAAGCAATTTTTACGTTTTATTCTTTTACCTTTGATCTTAGGGCTTTCGCTGTCGGTTTTGGCGCAGAAACCGGAAAACAAGACGCGCAGTTTCTGCGATTACGAAAATTATTCTTATAACGGCAAGACTTCGTTCAAGGAAGCGCGTGAGCTGACGGCTTCGGCGGGAAACGAGATCAATGTCGATGCGCGGCGCAACGGCGGGATTTCCGTGCGGGGCGAAAACCGTTCGGACGTATTGATTCGCGCCTGCATTCAGACGATGGGCGCGACCGAAGCGGACGCGGCGGCACTCGCGAAAAGCATCCGCATCGAAACGGGTTCGCAGATTCGGGCGGAAAACGGAACCGATGAAACCGATTGGTCGGTGTCGTATGAAATCCTCGTTCCGCGCAATTCAAATCTTAATCTGACGGCGAAAAACGGCGGCATCTCGGTGCGTTCGGTCGAAGGAAACATCGAATTCACGACGCAGAACGGCGGTGTCAGCGTGAAGGACGCGGCGGGCGACGTAAAGGGCAAAACCACGAACGGCGGTGTGAGCGTCGAGCTTTCGGGAACGTCCTGGCGCGGCAACGGTCTGGACGTTGAAACGACGAACGGCGGCGTGCATCTTTCGATTCCCGAAAATTATGCGGCGCGCGTCGAAACGGGCACGGTCAACGGCGGTTTCAAAAGCGAGATCAGCGCGCTGAACGTCAGCGACGACGGCAAAGAAGGACACGGCAGAACCAAAAAACGCATCTCGACCGACTTGAACGGCGGCGGCGCGACCGTCCGCGTCGTAACCGTCAACGGCGGCATCAAGATCAGCAAGGAGGATTAACCTCAAAAGGATAATTCAAAATCATAGATTTTGAGCCGGAATTCATTCCATAAACATTTTCTCAGCGTTCAGAGTCCCGCCTTCAGGCGGCACCACGTCAGCAAAAGTCTTCTGAAGAAGCGACTCTAAACGCCGATTGAATTTTAATTTTCTCACTCACTCTGTTCCATTAAGTCAAACCTCTTTTTGCTCTGCACGAATCGATTTTCGTGCAGAGCATTTTTTCGGCAAATTGTTTCGTTTTGCTAAAATGTAAATTCAAGTTGTTTTTCAAGGGGGAAGGAATGAACATTTTTTGGGAGGAATTAACCGCCGGAATACCCGAAACACGGCAATTGGTGCAGGTCATCATCCGGCTTTTCGCCGCCGTGACGCTCGGCGCGATCATCGGACTTCAACGCGAACGCGTCGGGAAGCCCGCCGGATTCAGAACGCATATTCTCGTGATGCTCGGCACGACCGTTTTCACGCTTTCCGGCTCGATCTACGGGATGACGACCGAAGGAATTTCACGCGTCTTGCAGGGAATCATTACCGGAATCGGGTTTATCGGCGCGGGTTCGATCCTGAAACAAAGAGATGAATTGAAAATAAGAGGGCTGACGACCGCCGCCGGAATCTGGATGACAACGGCGGTCGGCGCGGCGGTCGGACTCGGTTTCTTAGGCTTGGCGATCATCGCCACAGGCTTGCTTTTATTGATCCTGAAACTTTCCGATCCGCTCGAAAACGATTCCAAAAAATACGGAAAAAGCCCTGCAAACGAAGAACAAAAACAATGACGCAATGGATTTTGAATTTGATATATTCGACGGGATATTTAGGCATCGTCTTTCTGATGTTTCTCGAAAACGTCTTCCCGCCGATTCCCTCGGAATATATTATGCCGCTCGCGGGTTTTCTCGTCGCGGAAGAAAAACTGCTCCTGAGCGGCATCATCGCCGCCGGAACGCTCGGCTCGGTGCTCGGCGCACTGCCGCTTTATTATTTCGGCTACAAGGTCGGCGAAGAAGGCTTGAAGCGGTTCGCCGATAAATACGGCAAATGGCTGACGCTGACGCGTGAAGACATCGAACGCGCCAACGTCTGGTTCGATAAATACGGCGCGATCGCGGTTTTTCTGTGCCGTCTGATTCCCGGAATCCGTTCTTTCATCTCGATCCCGGCGGGCATTAATAAAATGAGCTTTGCGCCTTTTTTGTTTTATACGACGCTCGGTTCGGCGATCTGGACGGCGATTCTCTCTTACGCGGGCTACTTTCTGCACGCCAATTTTCACCAGATCGACGGCTATATGGATTATATTTCCTACGCCGTTTTCGGCTCGATAATTGTTCTGTATCTGCGGCGTGTGCTTAAGAAAAATTGATTTGCCCGCGAATAAACGCAAATAAAACGAAAGAATTAAGAACGCGGATCGGGCGGATTGAGCAGATTGAAGCGGATAATTCAAATTAAATCCGCACTAATCTGCCTAATCCGCCCGATCCGCGTTCAAAGTTTTTCCCTTTTTCGTGTTTATTCGCGTTTATTCGCAGGCAAAGATCATTTTCCTTGTTTCGGACTCGAAGTTGTCAACGGCAATGTCGTCATCGAACCGCCGTCCTCGGGCGTGACGGTGACGGTTTCGCCCGTCAGCGTGTAAAGCTCTTTTGCGTCCGCATCGGCTAAATCCTTGCGCACGAGCAAAAGCAGATCAACGCCCGGACGAAGCGGATATTCACCCGCCAGCTTGTAATGCGCGACGTAGCGCGAAACCGTTTCAACTTCATCTTCACCTTTTTTCGCGACGATCATTTCCGCCGAATTCGCATCGACAAAATGTCCTTGAAAAACGGCATTCTTGTAATCGTTCATATACCAGGGCATCGACCAGTAATCGGGTGAAACGATCTCGATCCGCGCATCTTTGCCCTTTCCGCTCTTGTCGGCGTAATATTCGATCTTGTCTATCAGTCCGGTAAATCCGCGTTTCGTATGCGCGTAGATATACGGCATCTGGTCGCTGTCGTAACGCACGAAATTTATGTCGTAGCTCTGATACGCCAAAACGCAGGTCGCCGCGACCGCCAAAGCCGTGCCGACGACTTTTTCGGCAATGCCTCCGCGAAAGAGTTCGTTGATGCCGTAACCCGCGATGATGCACATCGGGAGCAGAAACGAAAGCGCGAGCCACGGCGTTTTATACGGAATCAGCGTGTAAGCCGCAAAAAGCCCGAACGCCCAGAACGCCGAAAAGACCGCAAACCGGTGCCGTGCTTTGAAAAGTGCGATGAGCGAACCGAGCGCGGAAAGAATCATAATCGGGGCTTCGACCTGCATTCCCCATTTCACATAAGCCCAGGTTCCGTTCTGCGTATGGTCTTTGTTGCCCGTTTTCGTCCAGATCGCATAGGCTTCAAAGGCTTTCCAAACGCCTTCTTTGTAAGTGAAGAACGACGAGAAAAACAAAACGCCGACGTAAATGAAAACGAACGAAACTGCCGCCGCGATCAAAAGACGATTCGTGTTGTCGCCGAGTTTGTCGAGAAAATTCGACCACGTGAGCGCACTGTCCGCCGGACTGATCTCTCCTCCCGCGTCTGTGTTCTTCGGCTTCGCCAGCGTTATAAACCACGCCGCCAGCGCGCCGCCAGCGATCAAGATAATCAGGTAGAAAATATTTTTTTGCGAAGGATCGTCCGAAGCCAGAAAGAAATCGGTGAGTGCGCGGTAATCTTCTAAAGATTTTCTCAGATAGATCATCACCAGCGGCGGCAGCAACAATGTGGCGGCAAGGAAAATCCCCTGTCTGTTTTGCCCGATCGCGGAAAAATAAATCTTTCGCCACAGCCAAACGCACGCACACGCAATTGCCATCGTGCCGAGCGTGATGAAAGCCGTTTCCTTCGTTGCAAAAAGCATAATTACGTTTGCCATCGCCAGAATCAAATAGATTGGTCTGCCTTCGTCCCACGAAAGCAGCATTTGCACGACGAAAAAGACCAGCACGCCTTCGACCAGAAAAAATCCGCCGCGCAGCCACCAAACCAGAGTTTCGTTATCTTTACCGACCGCATTTGCCAGATGAATCGCCGACGGCACAAAACAGATCATCAGAAGGATCGAAACCCACGCAATCGCAAAAATTCCCGCTTTGCGCTTTTCGAGGAAAAGCAAAACCGCGACGACCACGCCGAAGCTGAAGAAAACGAACAGAATTTCGTGAATAAAATAGCGCGAAATAAAAGTCATTCCGGGCGAAAGAGAGAGAAAAAGCGCGGTTGCAAGGCTTCCGACCTTACCGATATGATCTTTTAAATAGAAAGCCAGAACGACCGTCAAAACGCCGAAGACCGCGACGCTCCAACGAATGCTCAAAGTGTTCAGCCCGAAAAGTTTCGTGAAAAACAGCGCGATGTAATAAAGATCGGGACCGTGATAATTTGCCGGATCGTATTTGTATGCGCCTTCACGAAAAAGCGAGGTCAGAAAAAAACCGTTCACGCCTTCGTCGTGATGGAGCGGTTTCAGTTCGAGCCAGAAAAACCTTATAAAAGTTGCGACTGCCGTTATCAAACCGCAGTTCAAAAGCCATAACGGGTCAAAGGCTTTAGAATTCGTGTCTTGAACCAAATCCGAATTTTGTTCTTCGATCTTATCCGATCTGTTTTTATCCGTGTTCATCTGTGGTTACTTTTCTTTTTCGTTACTTACTTAACTTTATAAACCTTATATTCGCCGACTTCGGTTATGAGCGGAAATTTCTTGAAATATTCTTCATTAACGGTCAGCGAACCGCGTTCTTCGGGCGAGATCAGGACGTATTCGATATTGTATTTCCGCAGAAAAATATCGGCGGTCGCACTGCCTTCATAGATTCTTTTGACATCGCCCTCGCGGTCGGCGTAGTCGATGCCGTGCGACGAAAGATGTCCGGGATAACGCATCAACGACGGTCTGCCCGTCAAAACGATCGCTGAATTATGAATCGGCGCATTTAAAAACAAAGCATTCGGCGCGGTTCGCAGTTTTATTTTATCGGCAACCTCGACCGCGTCCGCGTTAAAAACCTGCGTTTTGATCTGCCCCGAAGCGGTTCGCCAAACGTCCAATGCCCCCGAAAAAATAAGGATAAAGAAACAAGCGAACGCCGCGATCTTCAAAATTATATTTTGATTCCAGCCCCACGCCAAAGCCAGCGAAACGAACGGCACTGAGCCGACAAACCAATAGATCAGAATCTTGATATTATCCCATTCCCACGGTGCAAATTTTGCGATATTTGATACAAGAAACAGAAATAAAAACGGCAAAAGAAAAACTAAAAGCTCATTTATCTCTATTTTCCGGGCTTTGGTTTTTGGGCTTTGGTTTTTGGGCTTTGGTTTTTGGGCTTTGAGTTTTTCGTTTTCTTCCGCTTCCAATGCTTCTTCATTTTGTTTGTTTCGCATCGAGAAAAGCAACGCAACGCCCGCGAAGATAAGCGGAATAAAAATTCCCGTATTTTTCAGCCAAAACCAAACGATATTTTCCTCTTCGCCTTTGTGCCAACCGAAACGCCAGCCGATAAATTCGCTCGTGCGGCTCGCGCTTCCCGTGATCGACCAGAGCAATTCGGGAACCGCGACGAGCGCAACACCGACTCCGAAAACGATCCATTCGCGCCATTTGTCAGTATGAATAAAAAATAAGAACGCCGTAACCGCAAACAAAGCCGCCAAACTATGCAGATGGATCAACGGCAAAGTTCCCGCCAGCAATCCAATAAGAAACGGTGCCGAAGTGAAAAAACTCAAAGGTGAATCTGACGGATTTTCAATTTTTGTTATTTGTTCGTTGTCGGTTGTTCGTTGTTCGCCGCCGATTTTTTCTTCCGCAGTTTTGTCGGTAAAAATCTCCCAGAGTTTTTGCAGAACCAGGATCGTTAGAGGCATTCCGAGCAATAAACTGCGCTGTGTGATAAAAAGTACGATCAGCGAATTTCCCCAACGAATCTTTTCCCCGATCGTATAATCCTGCGGGAGATTCCAAAGAAGCTCAAAAAAACCCTGCGAACCTGCCCAGAAATCCTTCAAAAACCACAGGAAACCGAGTCCGCCGCTGAAAAAAAGCAGAATCGGTGCGAGCTTTGCGGCAAGCTTGCTCTTCGTCAGTTTGAAAACGAATCTTTCCAAAATAATCAGCAACGCAAACGCCCAGCCGATATTCTGCACGAGCATTACGGATTGAACTTCTATACCGAATTTCATTAAAAAAGCCGTCAAGAGATCGGCAATAAAAGGATAGGAAAATTTCGCTCCCGCAAACGAAGGATTCATCGGCGGAAAATTATTGCCGTCGGTAAACGAAAAGATCGCGCCGAGATGAAACGGCAGATCGCCGAAATTTTGCGACGCGCCCGTGAAAATTCCGTTGTTGGTTTCATACATCGCGCGGTCAAAGAAAAATACGAAAAGCAGAAAAAATCCGACATAATACGCGACGCGCAAAAATTTTCTGAAGTTTGCACCCGTTGCGCGGTTTTTCGCATTATGCCAATCTGCAAAAAAGTTTTTCCTGATGTCTTTCTTCGCCAAAAGTGCAATCGGGGCAAGCGCGATCAGCAAAGCGAACGAAGCCGTCAAAACCGAAAGCCCGAACAGATTTGCGATCAGAAAGCCGACCGTGCCGAAAATCGCCGAGCCGATAATGTTCCCGACCGAAAATCGCCATAAAAAAGTTTCCTTTTCCGCGAAAAAATAAGTCAGTAAGTAACCGCTGAACGAGATCAGCAATATTAAAATGAAGGATAAAACCATAATTTTTCAGCAAACTTCTAATTAAATTAACTTAAATTCGGGTGAAGACAAAATTTATCGGCGCAATCCGAAAAAACCTTTGCAAACTCATCAGGATAGACTATACTTTTTTCTAAATCCATTAGCTATTCCGATACTTCCCCAAGTTTCGAGAAGCAAATCAAATGAAAAAATTATTCTTTTTACTTTCCACGTTAATATTTTTGTCGAATTTTTCTGTTCTTCAAGCACAGGACGATTCATTTAAGAACCTGCAAATCATCACGACTTTGGCGCGTCCGCCGCAAATCGTCAAGAACGATTTCGATTCGCAGATCAAAGACATTCAATCTTTCGGTGCAAATTCAGGAATCGTTTACACAAATGACGCGATTTTCCGCACCGACGACGGCGGCACAAACTGGCGAAAATTAGATATTCCGAACGGGCTTTTCGGAAAAATCTCGTCCGTTTATTTTGAAAATGAAACGAAAGGTTTTGCGGTTTTGGCGAATCCGAAAAACGGAAGCGTTTCGTTTGTGAGAACTTCGGACGGCGGAACGTCTTGGGCGAAAACGCCGATCGAGCTGAACGAAAACGATCTGCGCGAAGCCGAATTGGAAAACGCGACGCTTGAAAATCTGCAAAACGGCAGATTTCGTTTAAGTTTCCATTTACCGACGAGTTCAAACTTTATCGGGCAAACCGTTTACGAATCTGCGAACGAAGGAAACGACTGGAATTTCGTTTCGCGTTCCGTTGAAATCCGCCGCGACGATGCGCCCGTCGAAAAGCTTTCAGGAACTTGGGCTTTGAAGCAAAACGGCATTTGCGAAAACGCGAAAATCGGCTGTGTGCAGGAAACTCTCGTATTTGCGAACGGCAAAGACATCACGCCGGAGGCGATCAAGGAACTTTCACGCGCTGAAAAAGCAAAAGCGAAAACGGAGGCGAGAAATTCGATGTTTGCCGCCGCGCCGGGCGGAAATACGCGCATCAGTTTGAATCGCGGATTCGACAAATGCACGGCGGGAACGATTGCGCAAATGCAGACGTGGTGGGACAATTCGCCGCTTTACGATTCAAATATTTACATTTCGGGCAGAAATCGCGGCTGTGCGCAACCGCAATTAACGGCAAACTGGGTCAATCAGGTTTCAAATATGGGTTGGGGTTTGATTCCGACGATCGTCGGTTATCAATCGCCCTGCACCGCTTCGACGACTTCGGCAAAATTCAGCTACGATGTTGCCGTTGCCGAACAGCAGGGACGCGGCGAAGCCGACATTGCCATCACCGACGCGAACAATCTCGGACTGACGCAGGGCACGGTTCTTTATTACGATATGGAACGCTACGACGAAACGACCGCAACCGCCGGATGCCGTGCGGCGACCGTCGCATTTTTGAAAGGGTGGACTGACCGCGTGAAGGAATCGGGTTATATTTCGGGCGTTTACGGTTCGCCGACAAATGCGGTCGCGGATTGGATCGGAATTCCGGCGGCAAGCCGGATGGATGCGGTCTGGCTGGCGCGTTGGGACAACGTGCAGTCGGTCTGGGTATACAATTCGCCTTCGCCCGTCGTGCCGACGAATGTTTGGAACAATCACCAACGCATCAAACAGTGGCAAGCCCCGCATAACGAAACCTGGGGCGGCGTGACGTTCAATATCGATGGAAACATCGCCGACGGTCCCGTTGCAGGAAACGCGATCGCGAAAAATAAACAGGCGGATTTCGACGGCGACGGCAAATCGGACGTTTCGGTTTTTCGTCCTTCCACGGGCGATTGGTTTATTTTGAACAGTTCCAATTCGAGTTTTCGCGGCGTTGCCTTCGGTAATTCGACGGACATTACCGCGCCTGCCGATTTTGACGGCGACGGCAAGACCGACACCGCCGTTTTCCGCCCATCGGACGGAACCTGGTATATTCTGGGCAAAGCAAACACCTTCATTTCGCGCACGTTCGGCACCAACGGCGATATTCCCGCGCCCGCCGATTACAACGGCGACGGCAAGGCTGATTTTGCAGTCTTTCGCCCGTCGAACGGAACCTGGTATATCGCCAACAGCGACAGTTTGAACACTTTAACTATCGTTCAATTCGGCGCGGACGGCGATAAACCCGCGATCGGCGATTACGACGGCGACGGCAAATCGGACATCGCCGTTTGGCGCGCATCGGTCGGCGATTGGTATATTTTGAAGAGTTCGGACAATTCGTTTTTCGGGGCTAATTTCGGGATTTCGACCGATCTACCCGCGCAGGGCGATTTCGACGGCGACGGCAAAACCGATCTTGCAGTTTATCGAAGCGGAACCTGGTATATTTTGCAGTCAACCGCCGGATTTGCCGCCGCAAGTTTCGGCACGAACGGCGATCTGCCCGTGACGGGAGATTTCGACGGCGACAACAAAGCCGACGTTTCGGTTTTCCGCCCTTCAAACGGCGCGTGGTATCTACTGCAAAGCACCGCAGGATTTAACACGGTCAGCTTTGGAAATCCGACCGATAAACCGATTCCGAACGCTTATCTGCCGCAGTAATAATTTCAGATTTAAGATTTGAGATTTCAAAAAAAGAAAAGCCGTTTTCAGTTGGAAACGGCTTTTCTTCTTATCTTCGATATTAAAAATTTAACGGTAATCGGGATGACCATCCATCATACGAATTTGAATTTCATTTTTTTCGACTTTATTGTTTTGGTCAAATTTTATTACGAGATTTTCTATAAATACCGGGTCAACGACTCCGTTTTCAACAAAAATAGTATAAGAAACGGTGTTTGTTCCTTTATCAACTTCCAACTTTCCGATCATCTCTTCGACTTCCGCAACGGTTTTCCCGATCAAAAGATTGCGGTTTATCAAATCTCTCGCCAACGCCGGACGAACTTCCCAAAGTGCTTCGACTCCGATCTTTTTGTCGTCGAACCATTTTTCTTTTTCAAACGGAACAGGCTTGATTTTGCTTCTTTTCGTCACAATTTCTTCATAGCTCGGATAGCCTGAAAAACAAGCCGACGAAATCGAAATAGTCAGTAAAAGCAGGAAACATACAACTCTTTTTTTGTTCATAATGCCTTTGAAAATTAACTCACATTTCCGCCGTTTCGTAAAATTGTTAATAAAATCGAAATATTTACAATTCCTTTCAAATCAGCTTTAAGCAAAGTATTTGCGCTTAGATAACAATTATTTCAGTCTGCATTATAAAAATTTCAGTCTACCTTTTAATTATTTCAGTCTGAGTCACAATTATTTCAGTCTGAGTTATAATTATTTCAGTCTACCTTTCAATTATTTCAGTCTGTATTACAAAAATTTCAGTCTACCTTTCAATTATTTCAGTCTACCTTTCAATTATTTCAGTCTGATGATGAAAAAATCCTCTGAAAGGTTATTACAGATAAGTTTCCACGTATCGGAAAGCGTCTTATGGTTTTATACATTATTGATTAAGGGTTAATTTATTCGGCAGGTTTCGCAAAATCAATGATAAAGGTTAGAATATCCAATTTGAAATTTGTATTTGGAATTTGAAATCTTATGCTACAAGCCGGAATCGTTGGATTGCCCAACGTTGGAAAATCGACCCTTTTTAATGCCTTGACCGCGCAGGAAGCCGCGCTCGCCGCTAATTATCCGTTTGCCACGATCGAACCGAACGTCGGTGTCGTTGCCGTGCCTGACGAACGCCTTGCCGTTTTGGAAAAACTGAACAAAGCGCAAAAGGTCGTTCCCGCGACGGTCGAATTTCTCGACATCGCAGGACTCGTGCGCGGTGCGTCGAAGGGCGAAGGCTTGGGCAATCAATTTCTCGCAAACATTCGCCAAACCGATGCCGTCATTCAGGTCGTGCGCTGTTTTGAAGATGAAAATATCATTCACGTCGAAGGCTCGGTCAATCCGGTGCGCGACATTGAAACGATACAGATCGAATTAGCTTTAGCCGATCTCGCATCGGTCGAAAAACGCCGCGACAAAGCATCACGTGCCGCCAAAGCGGGCGATAAAGCCGCCAAAGCCGAGATCGAAATTTTAGATAAATTACAACCCGTGCTCGAAGAAGGTCGTCCGGCACGTGCGGTCGAGCTGACTAAAGAAGAACAGGCGATCGCCAAAAATTTCTTTCTGCTTTCGACCAAGCCGACGATCTACGCCGCCAACGTTGACGAAGATACGTTGATCGACGAATCTAACAATCCGCACGTTAAAGCCGTCCGCGAACACGCCGCCAAGGAAAACGCCGAAGTCGTTTTGATCTGCGCCAAGCTCGAAGCCGAACTCGTCGCGCTCGAAGAAGCCGAACGCACCGAATTTTTGGCGGATTTGGGCGTTACGTCGAGCGGTGTCGATAAACTCATTAAATCGGCTTACAAAATGCTCGGCTTGATGTCGTTTCTGACGGCGGGCGAAAAAGAAGTCCGCGCGTGGACGATTCCCATCGGCACAAAAGCACCGCAAGCCGCCGGGGAAATTCACACTGACATCGAACGCGGTTTCATCCGCGCCGAAATCATCTCGTATGAAGATTTGGTCGTCTGCGGTTCACGCAAAGCCGCCGCCGAAAAAGGTCTTGCCAGGTTGGAAGGCAAAGAATATGTGATGCAGGAAGGCGATGTCGTAGATTTTCGCTTTAATGTGTAAACGAATTTCCGACCGGAAAAGTAGAAAAGGCAGAAGTTATTCTGCCTTTTTCTTATTGTTCGATTTTTAGCGATGAAATTATCTCTTCAAAATATTTCAAACCGGGTCTGTATTTTTCATCAGGTAAATTTTCCATTCTTTTAACGATATTTGAAATATAGTTTTTATACCGTGGTTTTATATTGTCAGGATCAGGACAGTCAGTAGACAAATATTCGGTTTTATATCCTTCAAACTCATCCGGCGATTCGTCAGGTAAGAAACTCGTCCTGACAGGCATTTCGGCGACAACATAATATTTTTTGTCCGTCGTTATTCCTTCAAATACATAGCGCATTTGCCTGTTGCTGATTAACGCAGATTCGGTTGACCAATGAGTTAAAAACAAAATCCCTTCCCCGTCTGGAAATGAAAAATGCTTTACCTTTGCCTGAAAAGATTGCGAAGCATCATAATATCTCAAAAACGGAATCTCGCCTTCGACGCGAAAATCCTTGTCAGCCAACACTTTCTTCAAATCGGCTATTTCTTCTTTCATATCTTCTTCATACGTTTTGCTGACCGCATACATTCGCGGAAAATCTGCCAGCGGATAAACGGCAAGATACATTTTTCCGAATTCCGATTTTGGTAACTCGAATGAAAAATTACGATGTTCAGGCTCCACAGAATCAGGCTTCATATCTTCGTTTTCCCACAGATATTCAGCAATTTTTTCGGCTTTCACCGCTCCGAAAACCTTCTGATTATATGAAAAACTTACGCCTTTGAATGCGGCTTTTCCGTTTGATGAAACTTTGATCTTCGTTTCCGGTGTCGGCGTAGTTGCGGGAACGGGCGGCGTGTAACTACTGTTCAGGGTTGCTACCGATTGAGAACTGACCGAATTACGGCTTTGCAACGGCATACCTGCACAGATCAATGCAATTATAAGGAAAATCTTCGACATAATTTTACCTCAATGGAAATTTACGCCTCAATCGGTAAAAAGTAAAGATTTTTGTTATCTTGGTCTGTTTTTTTAATATTAAAACCTATGGACAAGAATTTATTTTCCGTGCTATTTTACAGTTGATGAAAGTTTATCTTTCCCAACCGAAAATCAGAAAATTTACCTCGGGTTTGCTGGCTGTCTGGCTGAGCGGATTCGTTTTTCTGTTTTGTTGCGGAACGATGCCGTTCAAGGCGGCGGAAACCGATTTTTGCCCGTTGGCAAAATCCGGCGGACATTGCGATAAAAGCAAACAATCCGGCGATGCTTCGACTTTTTCGGGCGAATCTGACGCACAGTTCGATTGCTGTGAGTTTATTCCGAAAGTTTTCAGTAAATTCCGCACTCTTGAAAATGCTCAAAAAGACGTTAAGCCTGCCGACAAATTAAAGATCGAACGTCCGCAGTTTGTTGCGGTTCAAAGTCATTTTGAACCCGCGCAAACATTTCATCGACCCGTCTTTCCGCAGGAAAAAATCCATATCAAAAATTGCGTGTTCCGCATTTAGAAAGCCGTTCAGACCCGTTTATTTTCGTGCCGGTTCTAAGATCGGCTTGGCAAACAGTTTAAATTTAATTTCTAAATGTGAGGAATAATATGAAAAAGAGAATTCTTTTTGCAATTTCGACATTGCTCGTCCTCGGACTTGCAATCGCGGCTTTCGCTTTCAGCGGAACAAATACTAAAACTTCGACGACGGATTGCTGTGCTAATTGCTGTGCGAAAGGCGGCGATTCGTGCCCGATGAAAAATAAAGACCAAAACGCTTCGGCAACGGAAAAAGCATCGTGCTGTGATAAAGACGATTGCTGTAAAGGCGATTCCTGCCCGATGAAAAAAGGCGAAAACGGCGCGGGACACGATAACTGTCCGATGATGAAAAAAGACAAGGATACCGCCGCCGTTTCGAGCGAAATGAAAAATGTTGTGGTCGTTTCCGATGGAAAAGATTGCTGTGCAAACGGCGGTTCCGCTTGCTGTAAAGGCGGCGGTTCGGCTTGTTGCCAAGGCAAACACGGCTAATTTTTGGCAATTTATGCAAAATAAAAACGCAGTCAGAAATGACTGCGTTTTTATTTTTGATGCCCCCGGAGGGATTTCAAATTAGTTCCTATTTGTTGCAAGTAGATACTTTAATATTTCATCTTCTTTATTTGTGTCCGAACTGCGTCCAATTGTCGCTTTTTCGAGCGATTTTTCAGCGAAGTTTTCAAGCACGGAAACGGCGCGTTCGATTGAATTTTTGTTCGCGTGAGTGTAATGCCAAAGAGTTGCTTGCGATTGCCCCGTGATCGATTTGACGGTTTCAAAGTCTGCGCCGGACTGCATTAACAGCGTCGTTGCCGTGTGACGCAGATCGTAGGGAATGATCCCGCCCGGCGTTTTGCGTCCGTATTTAAAACCACAGTTCGTACAAGCCGTTTTGACGGCATCGTAATAAGTTCCGGTAAGAGTTCCATTCCTGGCAAAAATATATTCAGCGAATTTCAACTCTAAAGCTTTAATGAGAATCGAGCGGACGATCTGGATTAGTGGAAAATACCTCACAGTCTTAGCGGTTTGGAATCTTGTTTTCGTTCCGGTGATCCGCAATACGTTTAGATCGAGCAGAATATCCGTTTCCCTTAAAGCAACCAGTTCTCCCGGACGTGCGCCCGTCACGGAGGACAAAGCGAAAAGAAGCCCGGCACGTTGCCGCGATAAATATCCGGCTTGCGATTCTTCCGCCAGGCGCGACTTCATCAATTCGGACACGATTGCTTCGACCTCAATGGACTGCAAAACCGTTTCACGGCGAGTTTTCGGAACCTTCAAATCAGGCATCTTCGGAACTACGAAATTTTCGATTTCGGGATAATAATTAACAGCTTGATTAAGTGCCGAACTGATCGGTTTCATTTCCCGCTTAATGGTCGAGTCTTTTACCTCGGATTTTCTGCGATATTTTATGTAGAAATTGAGATGTGCCGTCTTAAGTTCATTCAGCCTGATTTTTTGATAGCCTTCATCGAAGAGCGCATCGAGTAAAAATTGAAATACACGTAAGGCACGAACTTTTTCCGCTCGATCCGTTATGTCATTGAGTCTTTTTTGAAAAAGATCGCTAAGGAGCGGATAAATGAGTTTATTTTCATTCAAATCATATCTACTGTTTTTTTCGGCGAGGCGAATTCTGCCAACTGCGGCATTGGCGGTTTTATAGTCTTTAAAGCCTGATTCTCTTCGACGATTCCTTTTCGGCTTTCCGAACTCGTCCCATTCAACCGGCTCGAGATCGATGTCGAATCCCCAGGAATAATATTTCTTCAGAAATTCATCGGCATTTTCGCCTTTCTTGGGCTTATACTTCGGTTTATAGTTCGGGTTTTCGAGCCAGCCGGGTTTTGCCTTATTTGAATAGAATTTCTTGACTGCCATTATTCTTTGAAATCGACATCCTGAATCAACGAATCGGCGGACGATGTGCCGACCATATTCGCATTGGTAAGAGTGATTTTGACTGGTTCGCCTTTCGCTTCGACATTAACGATCCATAAATAATATTCGGGAGCTTTATTATCAAATTTTCTATCGCCCGCAAGCATTACCGCGTAATCGCCGTTCGGAATCGTCACTTTGAATTTTCCGTCCGCGTCCGTCATCGTTTCGGCAGCGGCTTTCGGCGGATTTTCAAAATAAACTGTTGAAGCAAGCATTTCGGGATTGGGATTCTGCTCGTCGCAATAAGTCGCCAGCTGCTGACGCTCGTCAACACCCGAATTCGTGTTTTTGGCAATTTCCGCACATTTCAGTTTGGCATTACGGGCATCCTTAAAACGCGATTCAAAAACCGTTTCCAAGCCTTCGAGATGTCCTTTGATTGAACTTATCGGAATGAAAAAAGCCGTTTTGCCGCTGAGTTTGATAGTATCCGCGCTTTTCGTCGTGATGAAAACTTCGCCCGTGACTTCTGATTGTCGATTGCAGGCAGTGAGTAACGAAGCCGAAAAAAGAAATAAAATGGTAAGAAATTTCTTTTTCATATTTTTATAAACTCAACGATTTCCGCTTTCGCCTCTGCAAGAGATTGATAACCGACCGGATAACCGAAAACATTATCTTCCGTCAAAAAGATCGTTTCGCCGTCCCACTCCAGAAAGTAAACGTTTGCAAAAGTGTCGAACTGGATCACGCCGAAAACAAACTTGTCGCCGTCGAGCGCGACCACGGCACGTCCGGGAATAATTTCCGAATCAAGCACGACGATCACGACCGCCCCCTCTGGAAAACCGAAAAATTGCATCGTGTTGACATCGAAATAGAATGTCGCATAATTTTCGACGTGCCACGAAAATTGCAGCATCCGTTTGCCGAGATCGAGCCGTGATACGGAAGGCTTCACAGCATTTGTTTTAGCCTCGACGGTCTTTTTTATGTCATTCGGATTTATGAAAACGGATCGATCGGAACGGCTTTTGCGCGCCGTAAAACCCAATTCTTCATAAAGTCCGGGAAACTGTTTTTTCAGAATGTCGGATAAATTTTGATGCTTTGCAAACCCGAGAAGCCGCGCCGCGTCGGTTTTTTTGCCGTTTGCCGCACGAAGCGCACGAGTGACAAGAAACCTTTTGAATTCGCGGACTTCGGCTTCATATCCTTCTTTACCGAAATGATAAAACTCCTCACTTAAATGCGAATCAGTAGTTGAAAACGAGTAGAAAGAAAGCAACTGCCAGTTTTCCCCAACAGTGGAGCATTAAAC
>JAJQRF010000008.1 GCA_021228405.1 Pyrinomonadaceae bacterium | reverse complement strand
GGACGGCAAAGTCGACATCGCGGTGTGGCGCGGAACGGAATCCACGCCGGGTGCCGGAGATGTCGGCAGATGGTTCACCCGTCAAAGTGCGAACAACACCGTCAGACAGGAAAGCTGGGGAACCTCAGGCGATATTCCCGTTCCCGCTTTCTATCGCAGGTAATCAATAACAATCACTATTTCACTTGGAAAACCTAAAAATATATCTGTCACAGAAAAGACTTGGAAAAAATATGAAAAGAGCTGCTTATTCGATTTTGTTGGGATTAATTATTGTTATTAACGCTTTTGGACAATCGGGCACGAATGAAAACGGAGCCGACCGCACTTTAAGAGGATCAGGACGCGTCAATCCTTCGACGTTGGGAATGGAGATCGAGATTCCGCTCGGAAATTATCCGGGTCGCGGAATAAATGTTCCGGTCAATCTCAGTTATTCGTCAAAACTCTGGCGAATGGAAGTTAACAATTACGAGCCGCAAGGGAACAACCCCAGTAATTGCCGCGCCATTAATCACCCGAAATATGCCGAAAAATCCGCGTCGGGCTGGACGACGAGTATGGGAACGCCCTATATCGAATACATCGGCGAAGACAATATTTTCAAGCAGAACGGAAAATCCTCGGGAGAAACTTCCTGTGTGCCCGAAACCCCGGGCAACAATCCGCCGAATGCGTATGTTCGGCGTGTGATGCTGAATCTGCCGAGCGGTGAAACACACGAGCTGAGAATGGACGACACGGTTAAAGTTTACCCGAACAATCAAAACTGTGCGGACAATGATCCGAATACTTTGTGTGATGCGAACGACCCGTCGCGACCGGAAAACTGGTCGGGTTGGTATTATGCGGTAGACGGGTCGAATATCAAATATTTTGAAGACCGTGTCAATAATGTCTATTTCCTGCAAATGCCTGACGGCTCGCGCTACGAGTTCGTCAATAATAAATCTGCTTTTGAAACGGCAAATATCAGAAAAGCACATACATTTATTGACAGAAATGGAAATTTCACGAGTTTTAACGAGCCGACCACGCAATATCCCAACGGTTACTGGACGGACACGCTCGGAAAACCGATCGGCGTTCCCATGGGCTTGAACGAACCGAGCCAGCCGACCGTCCAAACTTATAATATGCCCGGAATGACGGGAACATATAAGTTTAGCTGGAAAAAACTGAAGGGCGATACGGCGGCGGACAGCGGACTGACCGATTTCAACCTGCCGCTTCGTCATCCCGGGGATAATAAATACACGCAGGGCGAACAACCGTATCCGGCAGACACATACTTATTTCAGTCGAAATGGGAATCGGTCGTCAGAAACGGTTCGTTAGGCGAATACTTCAATCCGGTCGTTTTAACCGAGATCGAGCTTCCCACGGGCGAAAAATATAAATTTACATATGATATTTACGGCAGGATCGAGCAGGTCGTTTATCCGATGGGCGGAAAGGAATTGTTTCAATTCCAGCTCGTGCCGACGCTTTCGGTGCTCGAGCGCGACGATGTTTCGGCGCAGACGAATTTCGGCGTGACAAACCGCAAGGTTTTTTACGGAAATGCACCGTCGAATTATTACGAATGGACCTATAGTGCGCAGTATGTCGCGCCGAAGGGCTACAAGGTTTCAATCAAGAATCCCGACGACACGCAGGTCGAAAGATTTCTGCATCGCGGAAAGGATTCTTCGCCGCTCGATCAATACGGAAATTTCGGCTATGACGAAGCACTGGCGGGAATGGCTTATGAGGAAAGAGCTTTTTCGAGCGCGGGAAAAATTGTTTCGAGAAAACTGATACATTGGACGAAAACCGAACTTTGGACGACGGGCGATGTGGTTCCCGTCGCGGCACATTGGCATCCGCGGGTGACGCACGAGGAAATAATCGGCTTTGACGAACTCGGGAATGGCGTTTCGTCAACCGTGAAATCGGAATATCAAGGCGATCTGAACTTGCGTGAAACGCCTTTGATGGTCAATAAAACGAAGCAATACGCTTTTGTTCCGATCATTGCGAGTTCGTCTTTAAGCGGCGGCGGTAATCTCTTTGCGCCCGGCGAACCGCCCGCGCCGAATCCGGCACCTGTTCCGACACCCGAACCTCCGACACTTTTAAAAACGAATGAAACGACATACCTGCAAAACGATCCGAATATTTCGCAAGGGGTAAAGGACGTTTATAAAAATCAGAATATGATCGGTCTGGCAACGGCTTCGACAAGCAAGGACGGCGCGGGAACGATCGTTTACCGTAGCGAAATGGCGTATGACGAAATCGCTTATCAGGTAATTTCGACGGGTTCGCACAGCCGTTGGCAGAATCCGAACAATTCTTATCGCGGAAATCCGACGACTTCGAGAGTTTGGGACAGCGGTAAAGGCACGGTTTCCAATGCGGCGGCGTATATTGCAACCCACGCCCAATTCGATAACTTCGGCAATCAGGTCAAAGTCTGGGATGCCAAGGGAAATATGACCGAAACACAGTTTTCGGCAACCTACGGCTATGCTTTCCCGACGCAGGTAACGACCGCCGTGCCCGATCCGAGCGGACAAAACGGTTCGGAAACGGCTTTCGTGTCGAGTGCGACCTTTGATCCAACGAACGGACTGCCGTTGTCGACAACGAATGCGAACGGTTTGGAAACGCGTATCGAATATGATCCGGTGACATTGCGCCGGAAGAACACGAAAACTTTTTATCAGTATGCACAGGTTGGTGGAGTTTCGGAAACGATCTATCACGATGAGCCGAACAATTACTGGGTGAAATCGCGTTCGCAGATCGATGCGAACAGATGGGCGGAAAATATAACTTACCTTGACGGACTCGGACGCGCCTACAAATCGGAAGAAGTAAACTCCAAAGGCAACATCTTTGTCGAAAAAGAATTCGACGCGGACGGCAGACTTTACCGCGTTACGAATCCGTTCCGAAACGGTGAAGCAAAAGTTTGGACGACGAATATTTACGACAACGCGAGCCGCGTGATCGAAGTCGTTTTGCCCGACGGCGCAAAGGTGAAAACCGATTACGGCGTTTCGGTTGCAGGCGTGGTCGGGGTGACGAAACAGATCACCGATCAGGCGGGCAAGAAACGTAAGGGAATCTCCGACGGACTCGGCAGAATGGTGCGTGTGATCGAAGACCCGACGGGACAAAATCTGGCGACCGACTATGTCTTCGACACTTTGGGAAACTTACGCAAAACGATTCAGGGCGAACAATCGCGCTATTTTACCTATGACAGCCTGGGCAGATTGCGGTTTGCGAAACAGCCCGAACAGGAATCGAACACGAGCTTTAACTTTACCGACCCGCTCACCAATAATTCTTCGTGGTCGGTCAAATACGAATACGACGACAACGGAAATATCACGAATACAATGGACGCACGCGGCGTTTCGGTCGCGGGAACCTATGACAATCTCAATCGTCTGAAACTGCGGAATTATTCGGATGACACGCCTGATGTCAATTTCTATTATGACGGCAAAGGCTTGCCGAGCGTGCCGAATTTCGCGAAAGGCAAGACGACCCGCATTACAAACTCGGTTTCGGAAACGCGCTACACATCTTTCGACAATCTCGGCAGACTTCTGACGCACGAACAGATCACGGACGGCAAAACTTATCCGACCGCATATCAATATAATCTGTCGGGCGCGATCACGTCGGAAACATATCCTTCGGGAAGAGTGATGACATATAATCTGGATGCGGACGGATCTCTCGAAAGTTTGTGGGGACAAAAGGCGGATCAGACTTCGGCGAAGCTGTATCTGAATCAAATTAGTTACAACTCATCGGGGAACATCGAGCGGATGCGGCTCGGCAACGGGCGTTGGGAAACTGCCGCTTACAACAACCGTCAACAGATCGTGCAGATCGGTTTGGGCTATTCAAACAACGACAAGAGTCTGCTGAAGATCGATTATGCTTACGGCACGAATCTCGAGAACAACGGTTCACTGCGCGAACAGAAAATAAATTTCTACGGCTTAACGAACGAGATCAAACAGACATATACCTATGATGATCTCAATCGTTTGAAGTCTTCGACCGAAACGGTAAACGCGCAAGTTGCGTGGAAACAGACGTTTAACTACGACCGTTACGGCAACCGCACACTCGACGCGGGAAACACGACGACCTTGACGCAAAGCGTCAGTCAAAAAATCGCCAATCCCCTTATAAATACGGCAGATAATAGATTGCAAAAAGATCAGGATAATGATAATATTTCCGATTATGTTTACGACAAAGCCGGAAACTTAACTGTTGATGCCGCCAATCAGCGGTTTATTTACGATGCGGAAAATCGGATGAAAGAATACTTCCACAGCACGAATCAGACGAATACGCCCGACGCAGTTTACCAATATGACGGCGAAGGGAAACGTGTCAAAAAGGTTTCGGGAAATAATCAGACAATCTTTGTTTATAATAGTAGCGGGCAACTGATCGCGGAATATGCCAATCCAACAGCGTCGAATCCGCAGGTCAGCTATCTGACGCAAGATCATTTAGGCTCACCGCGCATCATCACGGGAAACAACGGAGAAGTCATATCGAGGCACGATTATATGGCATTCGGCGCAGACATATCGGAAACTCTAGGCAACGTCGGCAATCGCGCGACCGCACAGGGCTACGGCAAAGCGGATCAGATCAGAACACAATATACAGGCTACGAACACGACGACGAATCAGGATTGGATTTCGCTCAAGCGCGATATTACAACTCGTCGCACGGCAGGTTTACGAGCGTTGATCCGCTCACCGCCTCCGCATCAATCAAAGACCCGCAGACTTTCAACCGCTACACGTATGCGATGAATTCTCCATATAAATTCACCGATCCGTTGGGATTGATTTCGTCAAAACCTATGAAATATAAGGATGCTGACGAAGATGAGATTGGGACGATAGCCGGAGATACGATTGCTCCGACAGAAGCAATTGCCTCCGGCGAAACAAAAGCTGAAGCGGAGCCGCCGCCGCCGCCGCCGCCACCAGCCCCAAATGCTGCTCCAGACGAACTTATTGCTGAAGCATTGCTCGCCATAGCCAACGTAAAAGTAGTTGTCCCTGGAGGGGATGATGTCGAGGGGACAATAGAATTGACCCCAGAAATGACAGAAGCGATTACCAAAGCTTTAAATGATGCTTTTCTGGCAGGCGACAAGGTAGGAGCCGCCGCTAAAGTCGCAGGTGATAAAGTCATTCTTGTTGGCGGAGTGACTGGAGAGGAATCTGCGGTAGGTCCAAGTTTATCATTGAGCGATCTTGGGATTCAGGGATCACAATCCAAATATCAGGAAAAGAATTATGAAAAGGCTGCTTCTGCGGCGATAAAAATGGATCTCGATGAACTGGCTAATAACTCAGGTCGCGCAAAAACTGTGGCGGGAGCTTTGCAGAATACCGAGGTAACAGTTGTCAGTTCCAATTCGACGGTTAAAAAAGTTGAAAAATTAAAGGCAACTGCGGAATATGGATTTTGGAATGCTGCCGTTGCTAAACAGGTGGATTTAATTTACAGACGGGGCGTTCGGATGGGCTACGAAAATACGAACGCAAAGCCTTCTTTAGGTCCTGTTGTGCCGAAAAAATAATAGATATTCATAGTATTTAAGGAGTAAAAATATGATAAATATTAAGGAGTAAAAATATGAAAGTGATCAATAAAGTGATTCTTGCAATCAGCGTACTGGTTTTAGGTATTGCGGCGATTTATGGTTTTTCCGGTTTAAGAAAATCAACTACACCTTCGCAAACTGTAGAAAATTATGTTGCCTATGCAACAACTGCAAATTTTAGCGAAATTGAGCTTTTAACTATATCGAATCCGAAGTTTTCGGAAGATGAAATTACATCTGTAGAAAATTCAAAAGGAAATGATCCTAATAAACTCTATGTAATACCGCGTGAGTCACCCGATCACTCCGCCAAACTTCCTCAAACTCCATCTGAAATTTATTTAGGGTTTGTGAGAAAGAATTTTCCGAAAATGATTTCTAATGCCAATTTGAGAATTAAATCGATTGAAAGCGAAGTAATAGATGACAAGAAGGCAAAAGTTTCGATTTTAATGACAAATAATAATAACTTTGATGCGTTTGCGTGGACTTTTTTGCTTCTTGAAAAAGACGATCAATGGAAAATTTTCGATATTATACCCTCTGAAGAATAAATATGTCTTAAACATCCCGGAAGAGTCATAGCGAGGCACGATTATATGGCATTCGGCGCAGAAATATCGGAAACCTTAGGCAACGTCGGCAATCGCGCGACCGCACAAGGCTACAATAAACCCGACGAAATTCGCAAACAATACACAGGCTACGAACACGACGACGAATCGGGCTTGGATTTCGCACAGGCGAGATATTACAACGCGACGCACGGCAGGTTCACGTCAATTGACCCTTTAACGGCAAGTGCGAATGTGAAAGACCCGCAGACCTTCAACCGCTATACTTATGCGATGAACTCACCCTATAAATTCACCTACCCGTTGGGATTAATTTCATCATCGACAAACGCTTGCGGACAATGGTGCCGCAATACTGCAACCAGTTCGGAGATGGACACGGAGCGTGTCGGAAGAGGATTCAGTGATGAAGGACACCAAGCAGCCGATCAGCCAAACTCCCCTCCAGCAGCGGGAAATGGAGTTACCACAGCAGATTCAATTACCCCTACGGTGGAAGTATCATCTACTATTGAGGGAACGCAAAATGGTGTTGAGGGAACTACTACTTTGCCTGAGAAAATTAGAGATAGATTACAAAAGGAAGCTGAGAAGCGTGAACAAAATGGACTGGCACAAGCTCAAAATGCAAATGCCGCTGTCGGTGCAGTAAGAACAGAGTTTAATCATATGTTTGCACAAACTAATCCAATTACGGCAGCGATAGGATTGACTCCAGATCCCGCTATACTGGCACCGGATGGGACAATAATTCCACCCGGAGTCCCAGATATTGGTGTAGGAGTTTCATTAGGACCTGTTTCCGGTGCCCCTGCAACTTCAGAAAGTGGATATTCAAAAGCTACTTTGGATTTAGTAGAAGCCGCAAACTCGCAACTAAAGGAAATAAGACGGATGGAAAACTCTCAAACAGCAGAAAATTTTGCTGCTTCTATTGTTAAAGATTTCGGGAAAAACGGAGTGGTTACGGTTTCTTTTACTCCAAAAGGAAGTGAAAAGAGTATTACCGCGACAATGACAAAAAGTGACTTTGTAGTTTTATACAATAACACAATGCAACAATCGAAAGATGCTGTTATTAAAAGACACGAAATGCCAAAATAAAGAAAACTTTAGAACATACAGTGAAAATATGAGCAAAAAAATAGTTTTGATATTAATCCTAGGTTTCATAAGCCTTTCTATAATGACAGTAGTTTCAGCAAATAGTTACAGGTATCTATTCAACGGGAAACAAGAACTATTTCCGAATGATGTTGTTAGACAATACATTGATAACTCTTTAGAAGGAAAAGAAAATGAGGTAGCCCAACTCGTCACTAATTTTCCACCTTCTTATTTTGAACCGTGCGTGAAAAAAGAATCTGATGTTAATGAGGAAAGTATAAATAAAATTAGATTCAAACCTAAAAACTTGAAAATTGAAAACAACAAAATCGATTTGACCGATAGCTTAAGCGATAATTTTTTGAAATATATTAATTCTAATGATGAGTCAACATTGCCTTTTCTTGAAGCAAGGTATATTTTTGCTCAAAAATCAATTATTACAAATTTCAATTTTATCAAAACAAATGTTTACGATAATGAAGCAATTGTTAGCGTTGAATACAACATTTCTAATAAAACTACCAGTTATAGTGATTTTTATTTAAAAAAAGATGAGAATGGATGGAAAATATTTCTAGTTTTATCGAAAAACTCAACGGAATATCTTAAAAATGAAACTTATGCACAAGAAGAAAAGGGGTGTAAATAACAAGTAAAATCTATTTAAATTCCCGCGCATCATCACGGGAAACAACGGAGAAGTCATATCGAGGCACGATTATATGGCATTCGGCGCAGACATATCGGAAACCTTAGGCAACGTCGGCAATCGTGCGACCACAAGGCTACGGCAGAGCGGATCGGATCAAAAAACATTGTAGAGGCTAAGAATACGATGCGGAAACTTTACAAATTGATTAATCAATAATTTAGTCTCCGCGTAATAATCCAAAATCAAATTTTAGTCAGAATACTTCGTAACAACGAATCGGGAGTAAAAAAGAAAAAGTGAAGTTTCACTTTTTCTTTTTTTGTTTCAGAATTAAATTGTCTGACAAATAACATCACAGAAAAATCGGAACTTATAAACTTGCACTGATGATCGATCCGAAATTATTAAGCGAGAAATTTACCGAATTATATAACCGCGAACCGCGTATTTTTCGTGCGCCGGGCAGAGTGAATCTGATCGGCGAGCATACCGATTACAACGGCGGTTTCGTGCTTCCGATGGCGATCGACCGCGAAACGGCGATGGCAATCGCGGAAAGAAGTGATCGAAAGATTCGCGTTCACACGGTAAATTTCGGTGAAACGGCAGAATTCGACCTCGATGAAGAAAAACCTTTACGGAAAGGTTTCTGGCTCAATTTTATCGAAGGCGTAGCACGGATTTTGGAAAGAAATTCAGTGAAGCTGAAAGGCGCGGACATCATACTCTGGTCGGATGTCCCGACGGGCGCGGGGCTTTCTTCCTCCGCCGCGCTCGAAACCGTGACGGGCTTGGCTTTGAGCGAAACGGCTGGTTTTTCGGTTGACCGAACGCTTTTAGCGAAGATCGGACAGCAAACGGAACACGAATTTGTCGGTGCGAAGGTCGGCATAATGGATCAATTCGTTTCAGCAAACGCGAAGAGGAATCACGCGCTTTTGCTCGATTGCCGGAGTTTGGAGTTTGAAAACGTTCCGCTCGATCTGAGGGAAACGGCGATTCTCATTTGCGATACGAAGGTCAAACACGATCTGGCGACGAGCGAATACAATACGCGCCGTTCGGAATGCGAAGAAGCCGTCCGAATCTTAAAACAGTTTCTTCCCGGAATCGAGCAATTGCGCGACGTTTCGGTTGCCGAGTTCGGGAAATACAAAGACAATTTACCCGATGTGATTCAACGACGCGCAAAGCATATCGTGACTGAAAACGAACGCACGTTAAAAGCGGCGGAACACTTAAAACAAAATAATCTGAACGAATTCGGGCATTTGATGTTCGAGTCGCACGAAAGCCTCAAAAACGATTACGAAGTTAGTTGCGCTGAATTGGATTTGCTTGTCGAAATCGCCAAAACGAGAAAGGAGATTTTAGGTGCGAGAATGACCGGCGGCGGTTTCGGCGGTTCGACGGTAAATCTTGTAAGGCGGGAAAATTTGGCACAAATAATCGAAGAAATCAGTGCTGAATATGAAAAACAAACGAAAATTTCCCCGACGATCTTAATTGCCGAACCCTGCGACGGCGCGAGCGAAGTGAATTCAAACTAAAGTTTGAACTCCGAACGCGTTCGAGTAAATTCAATCCCTGAATCGATCGGAAAATATTATTTCCTTTAGCGAAAAATAGTTTTTCCCTAGCGAAATATTTATTTTCTTTAAGGAAAAATAGTTTTTCCTTAAAGAAATATTTATTTTCTCTATCAAAAAAAACATTTTCTTTAAGGAAAAATAGTTTTTCTTTAAAGAAATATTCATTCTCTTTAAGGAAAAATAGTTTTTCTTTAAGGAAAAATCATAAAAATCTGAGCATTATCAAGTTATTTTTACCTTTACAGGTCAGTATCGTCTGCGGTAGCGAATGGACGATACAATTCTGGATTTTAGATTTTGAATTTGTCGTTTGGTTATTACTCAATCCGGAGTCTGAAATCGTTTCATTTATTGGCGCAGGCGTTTCTGACTTTTTTCTTGAAAATAAACTAAAAACGGGTTAGAGTTGTTTCGTTCAAAAAATATCGAACTCTTGAAACGGAGATTTCCGCCAATGAAGATTCAACCCCGGTTTCTTTTCGTCTTTTTCCCGCATTGCGTGGAATCCGGTTTTTATTTTTTTAGGAACATTTCTTAAAATTTCCGCCGGGGTTGATCTTTCAACGTATTCTTTTCTGTAAAAAAAAATCACAAATTCGAGGAATAAGATATGTCAAAACCTGTCGAACAAGCAAAAATGACCGAATGGTATAACCCGAAACAGCTTCTCGATACAGCCGTAAAAAAAGTTATCTCAACTATTATCGGGGAAAATGCCGATCCGCGTCTGGTTGGCGTAACTGAAAAAACCGATAAATTTTTCGATTTCTCAAAACAGCTCGTCAAGGAAAATTACGATTTCGAGCCGTTCGGCGAAGAGAAGAAAGAAATCTGGATCGATTATGTTTCAGATGTCGGCGACGGTTGGAATCCGACATATGCGGTCGCCTATTCGCTGGCAAAAGAAGAACTCGAAGTTTCCGGGATGAAAGACACGCTTCCGCGCGGCGAGATTCTGATCTTCGGCGGCGACGGCGTTTATCCGACCGCAACGCCCGAAGAATACGAAAAGAGATTGGTTACTCCTTACCGATTGGCTTTTAACGCGAGCCGTCGCGGAACGATTCCGAAAAACGACGAAATGAAGCCTCCGCTTATGGAAGACGACAGGCAACCGATCGAAATAGCAAATCTTAAAAAAAAACCGCACGTTTTTGCCTTGCCCGGAAATCACGACTGGTATGACAGCCTGGTTTCGTTTCAGGAAATTTTCTGCACGCATATGTTCAACGGCAGAACTTTTGCCGGCGGTTGGCAAACACGGCAGAAACGCAGTTATTTTGCGTTGAAACTGCCGCAAAAATGGTGGCTTCTGGGCGTTGATCTACAGCTTTCGCACAACGTCGATGTGCCTCAACTCAAATACTTTGAAAAGATTTTGCAGAAAATGGAAAAGGGCGACAAAGTGATCTTGTGCGTTCCCGAACCTTACTGGGTGAAAGCCATCAAATATCAGGATATGCCCGACGCTTATGAAAAACTGGTCAAAAAGGAAAAAAGTCTGGAAAAACTCGAAATGATTCTCGAAAAGAAAGGCGTTGACCTGAGGCTTTATCTGGCGGGCGATCTGCATCATTACCGTCGTTTTGAAGCAGGCGAAGGCGCGGAAAAAGTCCATAAGATCACGGCGGGCGGCGGCGGCGCGTTTCTGCATCCGACGCACGATTACGATTTCAGGAAAAACAATCCGCGCGGCAAGCCGAAAGCCGATAAATTCAAGTTCAAAAAACAATATCCGTCTTTCAAACAGTCGAAAAAACTCGATTGGCAAAATTTCTATTGGTTCATTCCGAATAATATTTGGTTCGGCATTGTCCCTGCGATATTGTATCCTTTGATCGCTCTGCTCATTCACGGCAAGGTCGAGGGCGAATTTAACTGGATAAAACCTCTTGAAGTAACGGTCGTGAGATTGGTCGAAGAACCGATGAGCTTTATCGTTGTTCTCCTGCTTTTGACAGGATTGATTTTTCTTACCGATTCAAATTCCAAGTGGCAGAAATATGTCGGCGGACTCATTCACGGAGTTTTTCATCTCGGCGCGATCTTTGTTTTAGGCTGGTTGGGATTTTTACTGATGCAGACGATCATTCCGAATGCCGGAAATCCCGTTTACTACAAAGAGCATCAGGCGATTATCAACATAGTTTTGTTTATTTGCGTCGCGCTTGTTTGCGGAGTCGGCGGTTACATTGCCGGTTCGATATTAATGGGTTTGTATCTGTTCATTTCACTCCATTTTTTCGGTCGGCACGACAACGAAGCCTTTTCCGCGCTTCACGTCGAAGATTACAAAAATTTTCTGCGGATGCACATCGACGAAAGTGGCGCGCTGACCATTTACCCGATGAAGATCGAAAAAGTTCCGCGTGATTGGGAACCGGTCGAACAAAACGGTGAAATCGTGAGCTATAAACCTTCGCGAAAATTTAGTCCCGGTTTGATCGAGGAAATAGAGCCGCTCGGATAAACGAAAAACGCATCCTGATGAGATTGTTCGTGTGCGCGAAATCTGCATATAATTTGAAATATGAAAGCAATTGTCGTGAAAGACTTCGGCGCGCCCGAAGTAATGAATCTGGAAGAGATCGAAACGCCCGAACCGAATGAAGATCAGGTCTTGGTGCGCGTCAAAGCCGCCGGAGTAAATCCGGTTGATACTTACATTCGGACGGGAACTTACGCGCAGAAGCCCGATCTGCCCTACACGCCGGGCAAAGATGCGGCGGGAATCATCGAAAAGACCGGCGGAAATGTGACCAAACTTGCCGTCGGCGACCGTGTTTTAACGGCTGATGCCGGTTCGGGAACTTACGCCGAATTTTGCGTCTGCGAAGAAAAGCATTTGATAAAACTTCCCGGAAACGTTTCGTTTGAACAAGGCGCGGGCGTTTTCGTGCCGTATGCAACGGCTTACCGCGCACTTTTTCAAAAAGCGAAGGTGCAAGCCGGGGAAACGGTTTTGATTCACGGCGCGTCGGGCGGAGTCGGAACGGCGGCGATTCAATGGGCAAAGAATGCGGATTTGACCGTGATCGGCACGGCGGGTTCGGAAGAAGGGAAACGGCTTGTGAAGGAACAGGGCGCGGATTTTGTTTTCGATCATTCGCGCGAAAATTATTTAAATGAAATTCTCGAAGCGACGAACGGGAAAGGCGTTGAAATTATTGTCGAAATGCTCGCAAACGTGAATCTGGTCAAAGATTTCGACGTTTTGGCTAAATTCGGCAGAATTGTCGTGGTCGGAAATCGCGGAAGCTTGGAATTCAATCCGCGATTGACGATGGGAAAGGACGCGAGCATTCACGGTCTGGCACTCTTCAACGCGCCGCCCGATGAAATGAGAGAGATTCACGAGGCGATCTTTGACGGCTTGAGCAAGGGATTTCTGAATCCGATTGTCGGTAAAAGATTCGCGCTTGCGGATGCCGTCAAAGCGCATCACGAAGTTATCGAAAGCAAAGCGTTAGGAAAGATCGTTTTGGAAATCTGAAAATAAAAGAGCGAAGAAATCTCTCCGCTCTTTTTATTTTTTCGAGTTTTTATCGATCTTATTTGACTACTTTCACGCCCATCAAACGCGCCGGATAAGTTGCAAAGTTTTCGATCTCGACCTGATATTGACCGTTTTTGCCGTCTTTATCCCAATTGACGCGCGCCGCCGCGATGTAGGTTCCCTCGCCTTTACCCGTTTTCGGATCGATAAATAACTCGATCACGCCGAACGGGTAATCAAGCGAACGATAGCCGCCGCGAAGTTCGGCAAACTGCGTCCAGCGTTCAAAAACGACAAAGATTCGGCGTTTTCCGTCAACCGTGCTTTCACGCACGAAATTGATTGGAATTCCAACGTTTGCGCCGATCGAAAATCTTCCCAAATCCTGTTTGTCGATTGCCTTCAAAACGGAATCCTGCCCGCCTTCACGCAATAAATCCAAATATCTTTGCGTGTCCTGATCGGACGTGGCTCCATTGATATTCAAAGAAAATAACGCACTTCGGGTGCGTGTATCGAAACCGCTTCCAAAGCTGATAACGGTTCCCTGCAAAACTTCTCTGGAACTTTGCGCCAATGAATTTTGTGTTAAACCCAGTGTCAAAAATAATGCGAATGCGGCAATATAAAATTTAGCGTTTTTCATTTTTAACTTCTCCTTGTTCTAAATTTTCGTAACGAAACGATACGAATTTTTGTCTATATTTGAGAAACGCAAAATTCATTCCAAGTTGTCTGCGAAATAAATATTTATATGTTAAATTTTGGTGTGATGAAAAATGCCGAGGAATACGTTGCGATCATAATGAACGACGAACGCGAAAAGATCGTCAGGGAAACGCCGACTGTTTACAATGACGACCGGATCGAGAGAATCTATGAATTTGCCGGCGGTGCAGTGGTTAAATACGAATGGCAATCAACGCCCGACGGCAGAACGTCGGCGGAAGAGAAATTCAACCACCGTTTCACACTGATAGAAACGCCGAAACCGAACCCGCACAAATTGAAAGAGGGAATCATCAAACAAACAAACTATCCGAAAAGCTGATTTTTAAGATCAGCTTACATTTGCCGTTTCGCGCCGCGCTTTGAATTCGTCCAAAACGTCAAAAACCTGAAGCGCGTATTTTACATTTCCGAACGGTGCGGAAACCTGCACGCCTGCGATCACGTCACGAACTTCCGAAAGCGATTCGCGGGCGATGGCAATTCCTTCATCGCGGGCGGCTTCTTTGGAGATTTCCGAAGCCTTTCGCATTCTTTCCAAAATTTCCTGCGTCACATTAACTCCCGGAACTTCGTTATGAAGAAATTCGGCGTTTCTAAAGCTCACGAGAGGCCATATTCCTGCGATGATCGGAATGCGGACGTGCGAAATTTTATCCAGAAAAGAACGTAACTGTTCGGTATCGAAAACAGGTTGCGTAATGGCATATTCCGCGCCGGCTTCGACCTTCCATTCAAATCTTTTGATTTCTTCTTCGAGATTGACCGCGCCGGGGTTTACGCCGACACCGATCGAAAAGCTGGTCGGTTTACCGATCGGATTATTTCCCAAATCTAAACCGTGATTGAGGCGATTGACCATATTTGTCAAACCGATCGCATCAATATCGAAAACGGCGGTGGCATCGGGATACGGTCCCATTTTTGGCGGATCGCCCGTAATTATTAACAGATTTCGCAAATCCAGAGCCGCCGCGCCTAACAGGTCGGACATCATTCCGAGAAGATTCCGGTCGCGGCAACAGTAATGCAAAACGGCTTCGATGCCGATTTCGCGTTCGATCAGAACGGAAGTTGCCTGCGCCGACATTCTGGTTTGTGCACGCGGTCCGTCGGGGACGTTTACCGCATCGACCCCGGCATCCTTCAAAAGTTTGATCGAGGCAAGCGTTTTTTCCGCGTCGCAACCTTTCGGCGGCAAGACTTCGACGGATGTGACAAATTTTCCGTTGGCGATCTTGTTTCCCCAATTCGAGCGTTCGGCAAGCGGAATGACTGAAACATCTTCGGGCTTTAATTCTTTGACCGTCGCGGGTTGTTTGATAAAAACCTGCGCGGTCTGACGCGGTGAAACGGAGCGGATCGCGTCCGAGAGAAGTTTGATATGTGCCGGAGTCGTGCCGCAGCAACCGCCGATAAAGCTCGCGCCGACCTGGATAAATCTGCGTGAAAACTCCGCCATATACTCGGGCGAACACATATACATTTGCCGTCCCTGAACGTCGCGCGGAAGTCCGGCATTCGGTTGTGCGGAAAGTTTTTTAGTCGTCACTTCGCGCATTTTTTCGAGCGCGGTCAGAAATAAAGCGGGACCGACACTGCAATTTAAGCCGATCACGTCCGCGCCCCAATCTTCGAGCCGTTTTGTAAAAATTTCGGGTGTTGCGCCGAAAACCGTGTTGCCGTCCATTTGAATCGCAATTTGCGCGACGACCGGAAGATCGGAGATTTCCTTGACGGCATTGATCGCTTGCTGAATTTCCGATAAATCGGAAAAAGTTTCGAGCACGAAAAGATCGATTCCGCCTTCGAGCAATGCTTCGGCTTGCTGTTTGAACATTGTCTTCGCTTCTTCAAACGAGGTCGGTCCGTAAGGTTCGATTCTTAAACCGAGAGGACCGATCGTGCCGGCGACGAAAACTTTATCGTCGGCGGCTTCGCGGGCAATCCTGACAGCGGAAAGATTGATCTCGCGCAGTTGCGAGTCCAGACCGAATTGCTGAAGCTTGTTGTAATTTGCGCTGAAAGTGTTGGTTTGAATGATTTCCGCGCCGGCTTTGACGTATTCTTCGTGAACTTCGCGCACGAGGTCTTTAGCGATCAGATTAAGTTCATCGTAGGAACGATTAATATAGATTCCTTTTTCGTAAAGGCGCGTTCCCATCGCGCCGTCAAAAACGTAAATTCCGTCTGACTCGATCAATTCTCGAAAGTTTTTCATAAATTTGGTTTTTGGTCTTTGATTCTTAGTCTTTGATTTATGTTTTGCAAAGACCTTTATAAAATGAAAAATCTCGCCGAAACAGCGAGACCTTCGTAAAATTTTGTCCTGATAGCTGTTTAGCGGCTTATTTAACGTGGTCGCAAGTCGCATTAACTCACCACGAAAGTTAAATTTAATAATGCTTTTTTCGATGAAACCTGTCAAGCAGATAAGCAAAGATCGGAGTCGAAAATCCTTTGAAAATGTGCGCGAATATTGTTGTTTTCATTGACAATGTTATGAATAAAGAGAAAACTCTTTTACCTTCATTGGTTTATTTGCCGACGCTTCCGAGTGTTTCATCGAGCCAGTTATTAACCGTCGGAGCAAGAAATTCGATGGTCGGGATATGTCCGCCGTCATAGAGAATGATCTTTTTCGGGTCGCGCAGAAGTTTGAAAAGCGGTTTTGCATCCGTATTGTATGGAAATGTTTCGTCGAAGCGTCCGTTGATGATGAGCTTTTGAGTTTTGATATGCGGCGCGAAATTTATCGGGGAAGTTTCGGGAATCCGTTTTTGAAATTCCTTCTCAAGCCCGGCACTTTCAAAAACGAGAGTTTTATAGCGGGTTTCGACAGCGGTCAAAACCAAACCGACATTTGCCCCGTTTGAAATGCCGAGAAAAGCGAATTTTTGAAAGTTCAGGTCTTCGCGCGTTTCGAGATAATCGACTCCGCGCCGCAAATCTGTGATCCAATTGACCATTTGTTTACGAAATTCGACGCTTGAAACTTCCGGCAGAGTATAGCTTTTCGGAAAGGGTCTTTCGATGTAACCCTTTAAAACCACTCCGAAAACAGCCCGTCCCGATTTGATGAAAGGCGTTGCAAACATCTCGATCGAATCGGGTAAACTGCGGATTCCACGCACCACGTCACCCGGCGGAACGTAATGGATGATCTGTAAAGGGCGCGCGAAATTTTTCGGCAAATAGAGATAAGCAATCGTTTTTTCTTCGCCCTCGCCTGTAAAAACGATCTTTTCACGCCGCCAGTCTTCGGTTTCGACCGATTCGACGATTTGCGGATTGAGCGGCTTTTTATCGTATTCATAATGCGAAAGCCAGATTTTTAATTCCGCTTCGGTCGAAACCTTGTATTCGGGCGTTGCGGCAGGCGGGATCATCTGCGCGCCCTGATTGCCGAACGTTTCGGAAACGGGTTTGACACAGCGAAAGCCGATGCGGTTTGCCGAATAGAAACCCGGATAAATACCGTAATCGCCGAACGAATAAGCGAGATCGTTCCACGCGCCGCCGCTTGTAATAAAGCCTTCGGGACTTTGATTGGCGTTCCATTCGGAAACGTTTCCAGCCATATTGAGCACGCCGAACGGACTCATTCCGAATTCGTTTTCAGTGACGGAAACGGTTCCCGTTCCGCGAAAATTGGCGCGATTGTCGGTTGTGTCGCCTTGCCTGATAAATCCCCACGGCATCGCGTTATAGCGTGGATCGAACATTCCGTCGCGGGCGGCTTTTTCCCACTGGAAGATGGTCGGAAGTTTTTTCCCGCGAAATTCGGCATATGCGGCGGCTTCATACCATGTAATATCCGTGACCGGAAAATTTTCCTTTCCGGCAGGAAAATTTTGATTTGTCCACGAACGCGGCGCGGACAGCCCCGTTCTGTCCTTCAGCTCGTGCAGACCGGCTTGCATCGAAATTTCTCTGCCGTCTTTGATGAACGGGACTTTCCATAATTCCGGTTTGATGTAACCGCCGGCATTGATAAATTCTTTGAATTCGGCGTTTGTGACTTCAAATTTATCAATAAAATAATCGTCAAGATGCACCCTCGTTTCGGTCGAACGCGACCAACTGACCAACGTGTAATCGCTTGCCGGAATATAAACCATCTGCGGCGGATTTTTTTCCTTTTCGATCAATTTTGCATCGATCTTGAGCGGCGGCGTTTCGATAAAGCTTCCGCCGATACGGGGCAGTGTTCCCGAAATCGTCCGCTCGAACGACGTGAAGCCTTCCTTTTCGATTTGCAGAATATAGTTTCCGCGAGCGATTCGCAGATCGTTCAGCGGAGTTTGCCCGATAAATTGTTTTTCGGGAAATTTCCCGTCGCGGTCGGGCTGAAATCGGCGAAGATAGATTTTTGCGCCGTCGGGCGTTGAATTTACCGAAAGCGAGTCGGAAATTGTCGGGAGCAGTTTTTTCAGATTTACATCATCCGGCAAAACTTTCTCAACCTCCAATGCCAGGTCGTAAGCCTCAAAATTTTGCTCCGATCTGCCGAGTTCTTCGGCTTTTTTCAGATTTTCCCGTGCCTTTTCGATCTGGTAATTTTTCATCAAAAAATATCCGCCTGTCGTCAGGAGAGCCAAAACCAGACCGAAAAAAACAAAGGTTTTCCAGCGAAATTTCGGTTTCAGAGATTGCGTTTGAAAATTCTGCATCGCGATCGTCGGGTGTTCGGCAAGATACTGCGTCAGCGTTTCGTGGATTTCCTTATCGCGCGAACCGCTCGTTGCGTGAATTTGAAGCTGTTCGGCAAAATCGAATTCCTGTTTAATGCGTTTCAGGTCGGCAGTAAATTCATCGGCGGTTTGATAGCGTTTCTCCGCGTTCTTTTGCAGGGATTTATCCAGAATTTCACTCAATTCAGCGGGAATCCCGGTGCGTTTTTCCGGTTCCTGATAAAGTATCGCCGCGAGTTTTTCGACCGAATTTTCGCCCGGAAAAGGAGTTTTTCCGAAAAGCATTTCGTATAAGCAAACGCCCAAACTCCACAAATCGCTTCGTTCGTCGGCTTCCGATCCGCGAACCTGTTCGGGCGACATATAGGAAATCGTTCCGACGATCATTCCGGGTTGGCTAAGAATGGTTTTAAAGCTCGATTCGTTTTCGCCCGAATCGAAAACAATGTGTTTTGCCAAGCCGAAATCCAGCACTTTCACCTGATTGTTTGCAGAAACTATTATGTTTGCAGGTTTTATGTCGCGGTGAACGATGCGGTGAGAATGCGCCTCCGAAAGTGCGTCGGCAATCTGAATCGTAATATCGAGTGCTTCCTGCGGTTTCAGACTTCCGCTTTTGATCTTTGCCGAAAGCGTTTCACCCTCGACATATTGCATCACGATAAAATTGAAACCGTTGTGTTCGCCGATCTCGTGAATCGTGCAGATATGCGGGTGTTCGAGCGACGCGGCAGATTGCGCTTCACGCAAAAAACGGCGGTTGGCGTTCGTGTCCGGCTCCGTGTTCGGCGGTAAGATTTTAAGTGCGATGCGGCGATTTAAACGAAGGTCTTTTGCCAGGTAAACTTCGCCCATTCCGCCCGTTCCGATCAGTTTTATGATTTCAAAGGAACCGATCTTTTCGCCGTTTTTGAGTTTCGGCTGGTTTTCGAGCGTTGCCAGCCCGATCTTCGGCGAATCGATAAAGCTGTCTTCCGAAAAACTTGCATTTATCAATCTTTCGAGTTCCAGCCGCATTTCCGAATCGCCTTCGCAAACACTGTCCAAAAAAGCAGGAAGCTCATCCGCATTTTTTTTCAAAGCGAGATGAAAGATTTTGCTGATTTCCTGCCATTTTTCTTTATTCATTTTATTTTCGCCACGGTGCTTTCAGCTTGAAAAGCAGGAGAAATGGTTTCTTTGCTTTCCCGTGTCTTTGCGGTTAAATTTCTCAGATTTGCGTTTTCAGCCAGGCACGCGCCAGATTCCAATCTCTTAAAACGGTATTCGGATGAACTTGTAAAACCTGCGCGATCGCTTCATTGCTCAAGCCGCCGAAAAATCTTAACTCGACGACTTTTGCACGGCGCGGATCGATTTTGGCAAGTTCTTCGAGAGCTTCATCGAGCGCGATCATTGCCGCAGGTTTCTCTTTGACGAAAACAAAAGCGTCTTCCAGAGAGATTTTCTCGGTTGCTCCGCCGCGTTTTTCGGCATTGCGCCCGCGCGCATAATCGACCAAAATCCGCCGCATCAGACTGGCTGCCATCGCAAAAAAATGATTGCGGTTCTGCCACTTCGTTTCCTGTTCGACCAGCCGCAGAAACGCTTCGTGAACGAGCGCGGTCGGCTGCAAAGTATGTCCTTTTCGTTCGGACTTTAGATAATGAGCGGCAAGTTTCCTGAGTTCCGTGTAAACAAGCGGAATCAACGCATCAGCCGCCTCTGGCTTGCCTTCGTTCAAGTTTTGCAAAAGTCTGGTAACTTCTTTTGCGTCTTTTGAAGCAAAATCTTCGCTCATTTTGATTCGATAGATTCAGATATTAATCACGATTTCAGGCAAATTTTATCCTGAATTTAAAAAAAATCAATTATTTTTTCCAGGTTATTGTGGTTTTCGGAAAAAAACTTCGCGTAATGGGTTGAAAGACAATTTCGATTAAATTTTTGGAGCTAATAAAATGAACTTTTTACCCCTTGAACAACAACCCGTAACTATTTTGAAACGGATCGCCGCCGGCGAACCGACAGCCGTTGAAGATTGCATCAAACAATACGGCAGGCTGATCTGGGGATTGGCGAAAAAATATTCCGTCACGCGCGAAGATGCCGAAGACGCAGTTCAGGAAATTTTTACCGAAATCTGGCAAAACGCGGCGCGTTTCGATGAACAAAAAGCAAAAGAAATAACTTTTATCGCCCTGATCGCCCGCCGCCGTTTGATCGACCGCGTCCGCAGGGTTTATCGTCGTCCGAACGTCCATTCGCTCGAAGAGGTTTTTGTGACCGCCGGTTATGAGTCTGCGGTTTATAAACAAATAGAAGCGAAACAAGCTGTTAAGGTTATGAACGGACTTCGCACGGAACAACGCGAAATGATGTATCTGAACATTTACGAGGGAATGTCGCACGGCGAGATCGCCGACCGCACGGGCATTCCGCTCGGAACGGTCAAAACGCACATCAGGCGCGGTTTCAAACGTGTCAGAGATGCGATGAGTTATAAATTCAGAAAAGATTCAAATGCGATCACGGCTTAAAACTAAGAAGGGCGACCGTTCCGGGGTCGCCCTTTTATTCTGGAAAAAACCATCTTCGGATTTTACGGATTCATTTTGCCGAAAAAAGCATAATCGGCTTTACTGCCCGTTATTTCAAGCCGCCAATATTTGAAGTCCTCGGCATTTGTGCAGTTGTTTCCGCGACCTTGCAGAACGAGGAAATAAGTCGTCGGTTTCACGATGCTCGAAGCGAAAAATCCGTTTCCGCTTTGAACCGTCCCTTTAAAACGCCATTCCTTATACAAAATCGGTTCTGCGCCTTTATCGTTTTCGTGCGTATCGGCGGCAAACTGAACCATCGAAGTCGGCATCGGCAACGTCAGAACACCGTTTTTGCCGTCGGCAGTTTTGAAGCTGAATTTCCATTTTTTGGCGGCAAAGCTGTTGGTCAGCGAAAAGTATTCGGTTGACGAAGACCAGTCGAAAGCCTCATATCCTTTGATAATGCCGTTCAGTCCTTTGATGCTGTCGAAACCTGCGGCATCGGTGTAAAGCTCGGCAGATTCGGCATATTTCATATCCTGCAAAAGCCCGATCTCATATTCGGTCGGTTTCGCGGTCGAGATACGATATTCGCCGCGCTCGGCACAGCAAGCACAGGCAAACGCTTCGGATGCGAAAATTAAGTTGAAAACCAGCAGGGCGACAAATAAAAGAGAGATTTTTTTCATAGATTTTTATGACGGGATCGACTTTGTGAGTTTGCACCCGATCGGGTAAAAAGTCAATCAAAAGACGGGAATTGACGGTAATTAAGAAAAGCAGATTTAACGCTTGTGGATTTAAAATCAATTTAGATATAAAATGAAGGACGTTCTTATCTGCAAATCAGACGAAGACGATTTACCGGTAGCCTGGCAGTCATTTAGCCGATGCGTCAGGCTATCAATTTACTTTGAGTTTAAAGTAGTTTATTATCTTTTTTCTTCTAATAGTAGTTACCCCAAATTAACAGTTTATCGAAAATAGAGACCTGTTTTTAAAATCATCGGATGATTGCTCCAACTAAAAAACAGTTTAAGAAGGATTGGACTTTAACTGCCGAGGCTTTTGCCGAATTATTGTCGAGTTTCGACGATGACCGGGAAAGAGCGTCTTTGATCTACGAAGACATCAGGAAAAGGCTCGTCCGCCAGTTTCGCGCCAGCCAATCGCTGATCCCCGAAGAACAAGCCGACGAGGTTTTTAACCGCATCGCCCGCAAAATTTCCGAAGAAAACTTTGTACTCGACCGCACCAATCCTTACCCGTATTTTCATCAGACCGCCAGATATGTTCTGCTCGAACAGCAAAGACAAAACCGCCGCAGAATACTCGGGCTCGACGATCTGAACGTTTCGGACGAACCTGCCTACGATCCGGTTAAGGCAATCGAAAAAGCCGAGCAGAAATTGCGCACCGAACTCGGTTTGAATGCGTTGCGGCAATGCCGTCAAAATCTTAAGACGCAGGAGTTAAAAGTTCTGGATGAATACAATGCGGCAATCGGCAAGGATAAAAAGAAACTTCACGAAGAGCTTGCCGCGAGTTTGGGAAAATCGCAGAACGCTTTGAAGATTACGATCAATCGAACGAGGAAAAAATTGGTCGAATGTGCGAAGAAAAAACTGGCGATCGTTATGAATTAAAAAAATGTGAAACTTTTTTTGAAAATTATCAATTATAAGTAGAGAAATTCTCTCTGAAGGTTTTTAGATGAACGCGTTTGATGAAAAAGAGCAGTGGATGAGGTCTTATTGGCTTGGAGTTTTGAGTGAAGAGCAGACTGAATCCTTTGAGATCGAATGGTTCGGCAGTGACGAAGATGCTGAACTGTTGGAGATCGCCCGCGCCGATCTGATAGATGATTATCTGGCAAAAAACTTAACCGCCGACGAATTGAATCAATTTGAAAAGCATTTTCTGCTTAACAATTTAGAAGACATCGCACTGGCAAAATCTTCGCTTCAGATCAGCAACGAAACGTTTGCCCGCTCGGGAAGCGGAAATTTTTTTAAAGAATTTTTCGGCAATATCCGGGGCTTTTTCGGTGTGCCGCAGATTGCCGCTGCCGTTCTTTTGGTCGGCTGTTTCGGCTTGTTTTTGAAATATTACAATAACGGTTCTGTGCCCGAAATCGCGAAAAATGTCGAACCCGCGAACGATTCGGTAAATGTGAACCCGGTCAAAAATCCGCCGATTCAGGAAACGAATGCCGTTACCGAAACGAACGAAGAGCCGAAAGACGTTTCGGCAAACGATTCGCGAAATGCGAACGTGAAGACAAATAAAACTGCCGAAACAAATAAAGCCGTCAACGCCGATAAGCGACCTGTGAACGACGGCGAAGCGGTAAGAAACCGTAAGGTTGTCTTTTTAATGGCATTTCGCGGAGCCGTAAAAACTATCGATCTCGAAAATGCCCGGGACGATCTGACGCTGAAACTGGCGATGCCCGGAATCGACAAGGCTTATCAGGATTACGAGATGAGAATCTACGATTCGGAAAACAAACTCGTCGTCAGGCAAAGTCTGGGCAAAGGATTATCGTCGAAAAAGAGCGGCGAAACCATCACCTTGCCGACTTTGAAAGGAAAAGTTTTCGAGAAGAATAAAACTTACAAAACTTCGCTTGTCGGGATAGACGAAAAGAATCAGGCAAACGAGTTAAGCAGTTACAGCGACTTTAAGATCAATTAATCACGTGATTTTTGAGTTTTCTCGATAAAGAGATGCGGATGTTTCTTCAAGTAATCGTGTTCAAACAGGAATCAATAAACCTTTCAGGTGAAGCAACGGGCTTTTGACATTGAGCGATAGACATTTCAAATCGGGAAATAATCATTATATTTTAAGAAATGGTCTTTATACTTTGAGAAATGCTCAATTCAATTAAAGAAATGCTCGAAATATTTTAATAAACATCCGATCAGGTCAAAGAAATAAACAATTCACCTCAGGAAAAACTCCGTATTTCAAGTGCGGAGTTTTTTTTGTCAAAAGAAATGCAAAAAAAATTGAATTAGGAAGAAACTTTTTTTTGAAAACGTCAATTATTAATGAAGCTGTTTACAAAAAGGATTTCAAAAGTTCTGCAGTGACCGCCGCCAACCCTGACGACCCGGCGGCGGTCACTGCCTAAATTCGCTCGATCATTCAAATCTGTCCGCATCGGCTAAATGACTAAGGACGGAGAAACTATGGTAAATCGTTTGTTTTGAAAACGTCTTGAAAAAACTTCCCGGCAAACGGCTTCGCAAAAAATCAAAACCAGGAGTAAAAGGTAATGTCCAAAAGAAAAGAGATCAAAAAATTTGCAGTTAGAAACAAAGCCCCTTTTTTATTAATTTTAATTTCCCTGCTCTGTCTGAGCGTCAATGTTTTCGCGCAGAAAACACGGATTCAGGCGGAATACTCGGTTTCTCTGAGAGAGCTTCCGAGAGAGGTCTATAAACGCGCCGGACAATTTGTCGAGGATATGCGCTACGATACGGTCGCCGATAAATGGCGCGATGCGCGCATCAGCGACCGCGTGATCGAACTTTATCGTCCCGACATTGACGGCATCGCGTTCTACGAGTTTAATATCGTCAATCCGGCGGGCGAAACCATCGGATTCGTGACGGTTTCAAACGGTGAACACGAACAGCCGATCGCAAACTGGTCGGATAAAAACAATTCGCCCGTCGCACAACTCCTTCAGGAAGTTGAAAGACAAGGCTTGATCCCGACCAGAATCTATAAGCTCGCTGATCTGTCGTATGTGGTCGAAGATCAATACGGCAAAATGGCGGCGAGCACGAAAGATTTGCCTTTGAAGATCGTCGGACAGCAGAGAGAATGGCTCGACAAGCCCGTTGAACCGGCTTCGATCCAGAGCACGACTTCCGCCAGCGATAACGCCGATAACGATAACATTCCCGAACAGACGATCATCTCGAACGGCGACACGAAGGAAAAATTCGGTTTGGAAGAATGGGGATCGTGGGAAGAACTCAAGGCAAACTACCGCGAAACTTATGCGGTCATCAATGAAGCGATCCGCCGCGAAGCCGCCGCCGATTGGCAGGTCGAAAGAGCTTTGGCGGAAAACGGCGAAGGATTTTTTGCCGATGAAGTCGGTATTTTCCCGACGCTTTCAAACGATGCCCGCGATATTAAGGTCATCAAAGGCGACACGGGCGCGTTCAAAGCGGAAATTCTCCAGCGCGAAGGCACGAGTCCGGCGATCAAAGTGACCGCTTTGCGTGCTGCCGATCAGGAAATGCCCGTCGAGATCAGCGTAGTTTACGGCGGCGAAACCGACACTATCAAATTTACCGTTTTGCCCGAAAGATACCGCGAATTGATCGGCACGAATACGGGTGTCGTGAAAAACAAGATTCTGAAAACTCCCTTCGACCAGACTGAACAGAGCGAAAATCTCAAATGGTATGGTTTCGGCACGGGACCCTGGGGACCGTGGTATACGTCGTGGGCGGCGCATCACAACGACCAGAGATTATATGACCAGATCAACGCGCACACGGGTGTCAACACGTCGAATTGTTATTCGGGTTGCGGTGCGACGGCGTGGGCGATGCTGTTCGGCTGGGGCGATCACCGCGCCTGGGAACAAGACCCGACGTGGGTCGGACGTTCCGGTTTATACCGTGAGAACGGCGGTTACGGAGCCGACGCTCACGCACCGCTTTATCAGGATGCGGGCGTTAATAATATGATGTGGGAAATCCGCAATCATATCGGAACCTTCTGCGCGTTCGGAAGCGGCGCGACTCTGCCTTCGACGATGTGGAAAGCGTCTTATTATTTGTCGGGCAGAACTTACACGACGCTTTCGACGAATTACAACATTTTCGGTTTCGGCTTGCCGTGGCTGAGAGATCAGGCACGCGATTCGATCGTCAACCGGGACGTTCCGGCGATCATCGGAACGGGTTTCCTTTCGCATTATCCGCTGGCTTACGGTTATCAGGAACGTTCGCGTAAGATCAATCTCGGATTCTGGCAAGCGACCGATTACGACCGCCAGTTTTACGTTAATATGGGTTGGGGCGGAAGCTCGAATCAATGGGTGGCGGCGCATACGTGGTTCGTCGGGCAAATCTACCCGAACTGGGCGACGGAAACGAAACAACTGATCGCCAAACACAGCAATAAATGTCTGGACGTAAACGGCGGATCGGGCGGTGACGGCGCAAACGTGCATCAGTGGAGCTGTCACGGCGGGAATAATCAGAAATGGCGGCTCGAACCCGTTAAAACACTCGGAAATTACTACCGCATTCTCGCGCACCACAGCGGTAAAGCACTCGATGTTTCGGGCATTTCGACCGCGACGGGCGCAAACGTTCATCAATGGGAATGGTGGATGGGCAACAATCAACTCTGGGAACTGATTCCGAAAGGAAACGGCTACTATATGCTGAAAGCCCGCCACAGCGGAAAATGCCTCGACGTTTCGGGAGTTTCAACCGCTAACGGTGCAAACGTTTATCAATGGGATTGTCACGGCGGCGATAACCAGCTCTGGAAGATCGTTCCGTAATATTGCCAGTCAGGAAGAAACGCGACTGCGAAGGAGTGTGATTCGATTTCCAATCCGGAATTTGGACTCCGGAATCGTTCGGCACACTCCCTCGCAGTCGCGTTTCTGCTTATTTATTTCATCGGTTCGGAGAATCAAAGAACGGAGTGAAAATTTTTTTCGTTCCGTTAATTTTTTTGTGAAACCTTTTCTAAAAAATGTCTATTAATAACAGATGGTTAAAATTCCATAACAAATGGTTGGAAATCCATAAATTTCAGTTAAAAAGAATCCGGCGCATCGGCTAAATGACTACCGGATTTCACGTAAATCGTCTTTGTTTGATTTGAAGCTAACGACCGTTTTTTTATCTTCGATCAGGCAAAGCACCGACTAATAAAATTAAGGAGATAAAAAATGAAAAAACTAATTTCGGCAATCACTGTGGTTTTAATTTCGGCACTATTTTTGACGATGCTTCCCTTATCGGCACAGGCGCAGATCAAACAAAGCATCAAAATTACGGGAATCGAAAAAGGCTCGGAAGAGTATGAAAGAATCAAAACGACAAGCTTCAAGTATTTAGACGAAGAAATGGGCAAGGAAGAAGACAGAGAAGGCACGTCGCCGACTAAATTTGAAGTGCTCTCGATGAATCGTGACGAACTCGGCTTGGTTCACACGAAAGTCCAACAGCTTTATCGCGGCATTCCCGTCTTCGGCGGCGAAGCGATCGTTCACCTTGACAGGAACGGCGAACTTTTCGACGTGACGAACGATGTCGCGGTTGAAGTCGATGAAGCCAAGATCGAAGTCGAACCGCGCATTTCGGCAGACGAAGCCGTTCGCAAAGCGATGGAATTTGAAGGCTGTGAAGGTTGCGGACCATCCAAAGACGTTGCGCCCGAATTAGTCATCTATGCTCCGAAAAGCGATCTGCAAGCAAAAGAAAGCTGTCAGACCGCGCCGAAACTGACTTACAAAATCCAATTCGAGCAGATCGACGTGCGTAAAGAAGGCGACGAACCGCGGATGCCCGTTTACTTTATCGACGCGGAAAACGGCGAATTCGTTTTCAGCTATGACAACATTCAAACGCAAAGCGTCACGAACACGGGTTCGTCGCTCTACAGCGGAAACGTTGCGTTTACGGCTTTCAGATATAACGGACTTTATTATTTGGAAAATCTGAACCGCAAAATCGGAACATTTAACGGAAGCACTTCCGTTCGTTTCACTGACCCTGACAGCGTGTGGAATGCTCCGGTGCAGAGAGCCGCCGTCGATGCACACTGGGGCGCGGAAAAAACTCTCGAATATTACGGTAATGTTTTCGGCAGAAACGGTGTCAACGGAAGCGGCGGACCTTTGAGCGTTTCAGCCGTCAACGGTTCGACGAATCTTTTACCGTCGAAAGTTCATTACGGAACGAACTACAACAACGCTTTCTGGAATGGCAACTCGATGACCTACGGCGACGGAAACGGTGTCACTTTCTCGCCGCTCGTTTCGCTCGATGTGGTCGGACACGAATTGACGCACGGTGTCACGCAGTTTTCCGCAGGACTTATCTACAGCGGTCAGTCGGGCGGTTTGAATGAAGCGGTTTCGGACATTTTCGGAAATATGGTCGAACGTTATGCAAAAGGCGCAAGCGGAAATAACTGGAAGGTTGGCGAAGAAATCTACACGCCCGGCAACGGAACCGGCGACGCGCTCCGATATATGGATAATCCGCACGGCGACGGCAGTTCGGTCGATCATTTCTCGGAATATTACAACGGAATGGACGTGCACTATTCGTCGGGTATCGCCAATAAAGAGTTCTATCTGCTTTCGCAGGGCGGAACGCATCACCTCGGCGGTTCGATGACGGGAATCGGTGCCGACCGTGCCGCGGCGATCTGGTATTACGCTTTGACCAATTTTATGACTTCGAGCACGACCTTCCTCGGTGCGAGAAATGCGACCATCAGTGCCGCGACCGCTTTATACGGACAGCCTGAAATCGACGCGGTTGCGAAATCGTGGTGTATGGTCGGTGTCGGTGCGTGCGGAAACATCAACTACCGCGCCCGGGTCAAAGTCGGAATCTTCAATACCTGGCTCCCGTGGGTCGCCAATGGTGCAACTGCCGGAACGACGGGACAAAGCCGCCCGATGCGTGCAACGCAGATGTATATCAGCAATCTTCCCGGAGTCGGTGTCACCTATCGTGCGCATATGTCCAATCAAGGATGGCATTCGTGGGTTTCAAACGGTGCAACGGCGGGTTCGTCGAGCTGGTTGTTAGGTCAGCAGATGGAAGCCCTGGAGGTCAAACTGCTTAATGCTCCCGCAAATTGTCACGTCAACTACAGGGCGCACGTCGCTTATCTCGGATGGCTGCCGTGGGTGTCTGACGGGGCAACTGCCGGAACGACCGGGCAAAGCCGTCGAATGGAAGCATTACAGGCAACTCTTCAATGCCCGTAATTAGAAGTTCTCTCTTCATAAAATAAAAGCTGGTTGTATTATTCGGGGCGGGAAACCGCCCCATTTTTTTTCGGAGTCTGTCGTGCAAAGGATTTTAGAGAGGTTGGAGTTTCTTCTTAAAGAAGATTATTTGCTGAAAAAAGCTGTGTGGCGGAGCGATTTTGAACGCCTAAAAAAGCATTTGCGGGATGAATTCTAAAAATTTCTAAAATTACAGTAAAAAAGTGTGAAACCTTTTCGTGAAATTGCCAATTATAGATAGAAGCAGGATTTACCCAATAAACCCAAACAAATCGAGGTGACTTAATGTTGAAGCAAGCAGTTTTCACAATATTGTTTTTTGCAATTACCGCGTTCACGGTCTTCCACGCAAATGCCCAAACTCCTACGGCAGAAGAAAGTGAATTGGCAACTTTGATCGTAAAAGCGGATACGAGTTTTGATATGGATCAGATCGAAACCGCCGAAGAATATTTACTGGAAGCGAAGAAAATAATCGTTCGCAATCCCGAAATCGACGTTAATTTACAGGGACATTTCAACAAGGTCAGCGGAAAGCTTTATATGAAAAATTCCTTCGCGCAGGCTCTCGAATATTTTAACGTTGCGGCGCGAAACTTTGACCGCAACGAGGCGGAATCGGCACAGATCAAAATGTTTACGGGAATCGCTTATTATTATGCCAACGATCTGAGAATGGCGGAACTGTATTTTCAGGAAGCAAAAGGGTATTTTAGCTTGAGCAGAGATAATGCGGGTTTGGCGCAGGTCTTAAATAATCTCGGCATCATCGCGTATGAACAGGGAAATGAAGAAGCGGCGGCAGAGCATTGCCGTCAGGCGTTGGCTCTCAATCTTGCCTTGGCAAACACACTCAATGCTTCGAGAAATCAAAGCAATCTCGATTATTTTACAAACTCCGAATTTCATTTCGGCAGTAAGAACGCCGAATCGAAAAATGAAAGAGTTGACAATGGCGGCGGCGGCGGTTCGGGAAGCGGAACGACCGTCAACACAGGCGGCGGCGGCACCGTCGTAGTCGGCGGAAACGGCGGCGGCGGACTTACGGTCTACAAATAAAAAGGTGGTTTATGAGATACTTCAAATTTATTTTATTTAGTTTTTTGTTTCTTCTGACGGCATTTGCAACAGCAAATGCCTGTGAGTCCAAGGGGGAATTGAACGCAAACGCGGCTTTTCCTCTTAAGAAAAATGAATGTCACCAATTTGTCATAAATAAAGGTTCGGCAGACTATTTTCTGATCTCAGCAAGGCAAAACGGCGTTGATGTCGAACTTCGTTTATTCGAGGGCGGCAGGGAAATCAAATCGACCGATAGCGAAAACTTGAACAGCGGGTTCGAGTTTTTGCCGTTTAAAGCGAGCACGACAGGAACTTACCTGTTGCAGGTCAAATGGGTTGACGACCGGCAGACGATGCTCAAAAACGACGGTAATTACGTTTTGGAAGTCGAAAGCCGGACTGCGACGGAACAGGATTCGGTTTTCATCGAACAATTTGAAAAAGCAAAATATTTTTACGACAAAGCCACGTCCGAAAGGCTGAATAACAGCAGCGCGAGTGCCGTTACCGATTACCTTTCCGCGCTGGGCATCTATCAGGCTTTGCCGCAAGACCGGGGAGTGAGATATAAATCGTTTCTGACGAATTATTATCTCGGCGTTTCTTACAATCTGCTCAAAAAATATTCGGATGCCGTCACGGTTTTTGAAAGAATCAGAACGTCGGCATCCGAAATTCAGGATAAACACCTCGAAGGATTGTTTCTCAAAGAACTCGGGATCGCCTATTACAAAACGGGAAATTTTCAGAAAAGCGGCGAAGCCCAAACCAGCGCGGTGCGGATATTCGAACAGTTGAAGCTTGAAAGGATCGGTGAAAAACAAACATTGCCGTCAGTTTATATCAATCAGGCGGAAACTTCCTTAAAGCTCAACAATATCGAGAATGCGATCACGATTCTGGAAAATGTCCGAACGAATTTTACCGAAACGATTTCCGAAAACTTGCTGGCTTCGTTAAAGCTCGCCGATATTTATTTCGATCTCGGCGACAGCCGAAAAGCCGGGGAGATTATGACCTCTTTAACCGTTTCCGACACTTCGCCAAACTACGTCAGAGGGATTTTCAATAAGGTTTCGGGCAAACTTTATATGAAAAGCCAAAAGGAAAAAGCCCTCAATTTTTTCAGCAGAGCCAACACCTTGCTTACGGACAATGACGCTGAACTCGCCGAAGTCCAAATGTTCACCGGGAATGCCCATTATTACGCCAAAGATTACCTCACCGCCAAACCTTTCTACGAACAGGCGAAAACCTTATTCGAGCGCGAGAACGATCTCTCCGATCTGGCGCAGGTTTTAAATAATCTCGGCGTAATTTACTTTGCGCAGAAGGAATACACGCTGGCAATTTCGACCTGTGAAGATGCTTTGTCGATCAATACCACGCTTCAGAGCGATCTCAATCAGGCGCGAAATCTCATCAATCTGATGTATTTTTACGAATCGAACGGCGATGAAACGTCCGCCGTTCTTTACGGGAAATGGGCGATCAATACCATTCAATCGGTAAAATATGTTCAGCTTCAAAATCTCGACAGGGAAATTCAGGAAAATTTCCGCGAATCTTTCAACGATGCCTTCCGCAAATTAGCCGATTTACTCATCAAAGACGGCAGAATCTCCGAAGCCGAACAGGTCTTACGTTTCATAAAGGAAAAGGAATACAACGATTATGTGCGCGGAGAAGCCAAACTCAACGCCGTCAATTATACGAGATCGGAAGAAATGCTTTTGCAAGGAGTGAAAAATAAACTCGGAAAAAAGTCCTCACCCCAAGATAATGCGGAAAGACCGCCGCGCGACGATTTTTCCCCGACGCAGATTTTGATCGAAGAACTGAAAGCGCAAAACGTAAATATGTCGGAAATATTGTTCGTTTCGACTCTCGCTACCGCCAACAGCGTCAGCCTCATCGCGACCAACGATCAAACGCAAAAGGTTTACACGCAAAAAATACCGCGCGAAACTCTCAACAAACTCGTTTTCGAGTTTCGTAATTCGCTGACCGACCTCGAAAGAAACCCGCAGGTCGAAGGGAAAAAACTTTACGACATTCTCGTAAAGCCTCTTGAAAATGACATTTTGTCGCCGAACATCAGAAAGATTGTCTGGTCGCTCGACGGCGTTCTGCGTTACATTTCCATTCCGGCTTTATTCGACGGCAAAAACTATCTGGTTCAAAGATTTGCGAATATTCAACTGACTCTCGCGAGCGAAGAAAAAATCCTGATGCCGAAAACATTCAAATCTCCCGCCATCGGCTTTGCTTCCTCAAAACCGTTTGAAGACCTTTCGAGTTTGCCGATCGCTAAAAACGAATTGGATTGTATCTTTGAAGACGAAAAACGCCTCATTATCAACTCGACCTGCAAAAAGGGAATTATCAGAGGCAAAAAAGTGGCTGATGAAGAATTTACGCAGGAAGTTTTCGAGGACGCACTGAAAAAATACAAGCTGATTCACCTGACCAGTCATTTCGTCCTCAACACGGGCGATAATTCAAAATCGTTTCTCCTGCTCGGCGGCGGGCAGAACCGTAAATATACAATGCAAACCTTTTCAAAACAGAATCTGGACAATGCGGAGATTTTGATAATGTCCGCCTGCAACACGGCAAATTTCAGCGTTGACGGCGCAGAATTTGAAAGTTTTGCAACAATGGCACAAAAGCAAGGCGCAAAAGCCGTGATCGGCACTCTCTGGTCGGTTGCGGACATTTCCACTTCAAAGTTTATGACGGAATTCTATCGTCTGTTCGAGGTGGAAAAATACGACAAAGCCGAGTCGCTCAGACTCGCGCAAGTCAATATTTCCAAAAATAAAAACTATGCACACCCATTCTATTGGTCGCCCTTTGTCCTCTACGGCAATTGGAAATAAAACTCCCACAAAAGAAAAAGGCTGTCCTTCAGGACAGCCTTTTTTCTTTTTATAATTTCTGGAGCCGGTGAACGGACTTGAACCGCCGACCTGATGATTACAAATCAACTGCTCTACCAACTGAGCTACACCGGCTTGAGCATTCAGTTCAGCAACTGAAGCGCAAGCGAAAATACTACAAAATCATTTTTAATTGTGCAAGCGGCGAAACCTAATTTTTTGAAATTTGCACAATAAATCTTGTTTAACTATTAAAAATAATAGTTGACGATTGTTTAACTAAAAGGTTACGATATTAGTTGTCCATTCCAGACGGACGATGACATTTGTTTTCAAATCCTTTCATCCTACATCAGAAGGCAATTTTTCAATTCAAGCATCTAAATTAAGGAGCAAATCGTGAAATTTCAGAATTTTTATACCAGAACTATCGGAACATCTTTTTTAGTTCTTTTCGCATTAACGGCGGTCGGTTTTGCACAGCTCGGCAAGCAGACGAGATCGTCGGCACCGACAACCGTGGTTGAACCGCGTCCGGTCGGAAGTCAGTCCGATAAAAAAGTTGCGGTCGCTTTGGGAAGCAATCTTTACTGCGCGGGTTATGTGCAGCGCGCCCCTGTCAACACGGCGAACAAAATCGTCGGTGCGGTAAACGAACAGGACGGGCACATCTTCGCACAGGATGATTATTTGTATATCAGTATGGGCGCGGGTAAAGGTGTGCAGGTCGGCGATAAGTTTGCAGTCGTGCGTCCGCGCGGACGGGTCGAAACGAAATGGACGAAAAAGGACGGCAATCTCGGATTTTACGTGCAGGAAGTCGGCAGTGTCGAAGTTGTCAGGGTTAAGAATGAAGTTTCGGTAGTGCGTGTAAAGATGTCCTGCGACAATCTTATGCTCGGTGATTTAGTCGAACCGTTTCAGGCGCGAACTGCTCCCGAATTTGTCAATCGTCCCGGGCTTGATATTTTCAGCGAACCGAACGGGAAAGCGGGCGGCAGAATTTTTATGGCGCGTGACGGTCAGGAATTGCTCGGACGTGAACAGATCGTTTACATCGACCTTGGCGCGGAAGACAACGTCAAAGCCGGCGACTATCTGACGGTTTTCCGTCCGCTCGGCAAGGGAAACATTTTTACGAAGGTGCTGGATGAATCGGTCAGTGCGCGCGATGACAGCTATCAGAGCAACACCTATCGCGGCGGAAAATTCTCGAATCAGGCAGCGCGTAAAACCGGCGAAACGGCACGCGGACGCGTTGAAACGACGGCAGAAGCGAAAGAAGGTCGTCCGGCAATTCGCAAGATCGTCGGTGAGATCGTGATCCTGAACGTGAAGGAAAAGACAGCGACCGCACTGATTACGCGGACGGCGCAGGAAATTCACACGGGCGATTACGTCGAACTTCAGTAAATTTCGTGAGCAGTCAGACGGAGTTTTGCCGGATTGGAAGATCGGGTGATACTTCGTTTTCTCTTGGAACCCCCTCAGATTCAAAAAATATGAGCAACATCAAATGCCCTTCTTGCGGCATCGGCAATGGTGCGGATGCCTCGAATTGTGTGATGTGCGGTTGCGATCTTCCTCTCCAGGATGCGGCGGCGAGTCAGGTTCCGGCTTTTCAGGGAGCGGTTCAAGCCCAGCCGAACTATCAAGGTTTTCAGCCGCAAACCGCCGCGCCGCCGACTTTTCAAACTGCGCCGCAAAACTATCAAACTTCGCACGGCAATTACGGCAACAATTACGCGAATAATTTCAGAAACGGGAATCCGCGACAAGCGTATCAGCCGCAGAATCTCAAATCGGGATTGGCAATCGCTTCGCTCGTTTTGGGCTGTGTAGCGTTTATGACGACCCTCTTTCTGATCGGGATTTTGATCGCGCCGGTCGGATTGATTCTGGGCATTGTTGCACTCGTCAAGGTCAAAAAATATCCGCGTCTTTACGGTGGAAAGGGAATGGCGATTGCGGGCGTGGTAATGAACGGTTTGGTCTTGTTGGCGTTGCCGATGATCGCGGCGATTGCGATTCCGAATCTGCTGGCGGCGCGGCGGGCGGCAAATGAAGCGGGCACTATTTCGGGAATCAAAACCATCGCACAGGCGGAAGAAAATGTTTTGGCAAACAGTTCGATCTGTTCCGATCTTCCCGAACTCGTTTCAAAAGGACTGATCGATCCGAGTTTTGCGAACGGCACAAAGTTCGGCTACCGCTACACGATTGCCAACCTTCCGTCGAACGGTTGTGAGATATACGCGATTCCGACGCAGTCGGTCGGAGCTTCCGCGACCGGCTCGCGGTCATTCTATTATTCGACCGAGGATAAGATCATCCGCGCCGCGCCGAAACAGGGGAAAATGGCAGACAAGAACGATCTGCCGTTAAATGAAAACGCCCCGTTCGAGCGGACGGATGCAGGAACGAACGACACGTTTTTCGAGAATCAGATGCCTGACAATGAAAAAGCGGCGCGCAATCTGAAAACGTTACACGGCGCGGCGATGACGTATCAGGCGACCGTCGGAGCAGGGAAATGCGGAACGCTTGTCGATCTGACCCGAACCGGACTTATCAGTCAGGATTTGGGCGACGGCGTTGATGCGGGATTTCGTTATAATCTCACGCCGACCTGCGAAGTCAGCGCAACGCCTCTGAACGGCGGTTCGACCGTCAAACTCGACAAATTCGGCAACCTGCAAAGGTAAAAGAAAAAAAAGGTGTCACCTTTTTTATATTATTAAAATCTATGGAAATTCAGCCCGCCAACCGTCAACTGATTGAGCAGGAGCTTAAACTATTCTATTGATTTTCGTGAAGCCGCTTGATTTCCTGCTCGGCTGAAACTTCAAAACGCCGAAAAAGTCCCGGGTTTGTTTTGCCGATTTCGATTGTTTTCTGAAATTCGGCATTCGCGGCTTCGCTCTGACCGTTACGGGCGAAAGCCGAGCCTAAAGCGAAATGCGTGCGGGCATCGTCCGGCGCAAGCTCGACCGCCTTTTGAGCATCGGCAAGGGCTTCTGCAAAACGGTTTGAGAGCATCAACTGGTTAGTGCGTTCGACGTGACTTAACGCCGAAGCAAGCGGGATTGCAAAACGCCCTCGATAGACGAAAACGCCGTTGGCGATGCGGTCAATCGGTTCGGTTTGCATAATCGGCGCGTATTCGGCTCCACCGCGCGGCGGCATACTGATCGCCGCCAGTAAAACCGTGCCTTCGATGACGGGCGGAATTACTTCCTGCGGTTCGTCCGAAACGCTCAAGGGAAAACTTCCGGGCATCACGCGGCACGGCTGTGCGGCGCGGATGATCGCGATATTATTTGAACCTGCCGTCCAGCAATCCGCAATCTTGTTGCGCTCGACGTATTCCTTCATAAACTTTAAGTTTTGCCCGTTGTCGAGGCTCGGATCGCGAAAATTCTTGTAGTTTTGCGAAGTTCCGCCCCAAAAATCGTTAGCAAACGCCAGATAATCCGGCGCAATTTTTGAAGTCGAAAAAGCGTGATAACAAAGCAAAACTATCAAAAGGTAACGAAAAACGTAAACCTTTCGCGCCGAAAACACTGCCCCGACCGCCGCCGCAACGATAAAAAAAGGATAAACCGGCAAAATATGCCGCACGCCGATGTTTAATTGCGAGGTCAGCGCGACCGCAAAATAGAGCAACGGCGGAACGAGTATAAAAATCATTTCGCGTCGCCGTTCGCGATTGGCGAACGCAGACCGGAAACCGAGCGGCAACAGAATGAGCAGTGCAACGCTCGATTTGATTGAAAAAGAGATCGGGAAATAAAACCATTTTCCGGTCGGATAACCGCGGTCGAAAAGAAACATATTGCGACTGCCCGAAGCGACGACATCCGCCACGCCGAGCATATACGATTCGGGGAAAATATGCGTTTTCGCGCCGAGTCCGGCGAGCTTTGCCGGGATCGAACCGAGCATTTCAGGACGACCGTTGGCGGCGATGTATTCCGCGACCGTCACGGTCGGCGCGTCGGCATTCGGAATAGCACGGTAACGAAAACCGTAAAATGCCCACAGAATCAGCAACCCGATCAGAAATATTCCTGTGAAATTAAAGGTCTGCCGCAGAAACATTTTCGTGAAAGACTCTTCTTCGCCTCGGTAAATCAAGCTGTCGGCAATCATCAACCCGAAAAGGATCGGGATAAAGACGACCGCCGTATGTTTCGACGCGAGCATCAAACCGAACGCGAGTCCTGCCAGACCGAACCTCGGCGCGGAAGGCTTTTGACAAAAATAATAAATGGCGACGACCGCCGCGAAAGAGGTTGCCGAAATGACCAGATCGGTCGTCACCATCGGCGTATTGGCGATCAGATTCGGCTCGAAAGCGAAGATCGCAAGTGCCGTCAACGCCTCTAATTGCCCGAACATTTTCCAAACGGCGATGAACAGAAAGACCGCCAGCAAAATGCCGAAAACAGATGCCGCCAGGCGCGTCGGGATGACCGTTTTATCGATTCCGTTCTGCACGACGAATTTCGGTCCGTATAAAAAAAGTTCGACCTTCGTCGTCAACCGCGAACCGCATTCAAACGGCGGTTCCTTCCAATTCTGAAATGCGAGCGGCAAAGCCGAAACCATCTTGAGCATCGGCGGGTGCTCGGGATTGATGCCGAAATCGCCGCATTGCAAGTGCCGATGTCCCGCCAAAATATGCGCCGGCTCGTCAACGGTCGCGCTCGTTTTGACCGCCTGGTAAACCAGATGAAAAGCAAACGCACCGAAACACAAAGCAAAGATCAGCCAGTATAAAACCTGTAAATTTCTAATTTTGAAAGACTTTTCCGACTTCGGCATTTTGCTTTTCTCCTGTTAAAAAATAAAGTCAAATTATTTGATGATCGTGTTTTGATCCTGAATTATCCGCCACCTGCCGCCGCGTTTGACGACGACGATGGTTTTGATCTGCCGTTCGTTTTCGTGTTTTTCACCATTCGGCAAAACGTAGTTATCAATGCTGTTGGTGACGGTGACGACGGCGACCTCGGGCGAGGCAAAGCGGATGTCCAAATCTTCAAGCTTCATTTTTACGTCTTTGAGAAATGTCGAATGAACCTCGCGCAACAACTTCACAGTTTCGGCGCGTCCTTTATTCCAACCGCCGGACGGGTTGATGTGATACCAATCTTCGGTAGTAATTTCGTCATTCGCCGCCAAACTATGCGTGTTAAAGGCTTCAAAATATTTTTCGATTACCTGTCTGACTTCGGTTTCGGAATTCGTATTTTGCTGACACGCCGCCAGCACGGAAACACATAAAAATAGAATTGCTATTTTCTTCATAAATTTGCTTGTTTCATTATTTGCCGATGAAATTAAAATCTGCCGCACCGTCGCGTCTAATCAGCAAAAAGGCATCTTCACCGGGCGCGACCTGCCAGCCGTGATTAGTTTGAGCGGGAATAATGACGTAATCGCCGACGTTTAATGATTGAACTTGATCGCCCAGAAAATGTGTGACTTTTCCGCGCAGAACGACGGCATATTCGGCGTGCGCGTGCCAGTGCAGTTCAAAACGTGAACCGGCGGGAAATCTTGCATAATAAGTTTCGCCGCCTGTTGCCGCATCCGTGCTCACGGTCGCTCTCTGCGCGCCCTTCGGAAAACCGGGCGGACCTTCGTAAGGCTCGCTCCATTTGGCGGTTGCCAAACTGAAAAACGAATTATCGGTTGATTTAGTGCTTTGCTCTTTCGGCATTTGTCTTTGGTTTGAAGTTTGCGGAATGACGTTGGCGTGACGCGCGAAAAGCCGCCATCTGCCCTTTTCGTTTTTCCAGATGTTCGTGTAGCGGCGATTGACGGTTTGTCCGGCGACGAGTCCGGCACTCGGCGCGTCCGTTTTCGGAATCAGGATTTCGAGTCCGAAAACGAACGCATAGTTTCCGTCGATGCGGATGAATTCGATTTTGCGCTCGTAAGATGAAAAGTTAATGATGCCGCTTTTGATAAAAGTTTCCATAACCGCTTTTTTGCCGGTCGAAACGGCATTGTTCGGCGCGTTGACCGTGAAATCTTCCGACCAGAGGCGTTCGAGTGCGGATACGTTTCTATCGAGCGCGGCGCGCCGTTCCTCATCATCGAGATTGCGAATCATTTCTTCGGTCGGCTTTGTTTTATCCGCCATTTTTGACACACTTTGTTGCTGACCGGAAAGCATCGAAAACGGAAAAAGCATTAAAGCCAGGATCAATTTCTTCATTTATTTTTTTCGTTCGGGTTAATGTAAATTCGGGTTGGGAGCGAAACGGAAAACTCACCTTGCCTGAAAATCTTTTCAAATGAAAGGATTTGAGCTAGACTGTTTTCGTCACTTTCTAAACAATCCGACAACGGCTTTTTATTATGGATTTTCCGCTTCAGAGCGAATCATAAAAGAGAGGCGTGGATGATGTCACCGAATTTAGGTTTAATTTATTCTGAATTTAACTTTAATGTGCTAAACGACTGTGAAAAAACGTTTTTTCTGTTCGAGAACTATCGCCTTGATGTTTCCCGAAAGATGCTTTACCGCGATGGTGAAGAACTTTCATTGCCGCCGAAAGCCGTCGAAACGCTCGGGGCTTTAATCGCAAAATCCGGTGAGATCGTCGGAAAAGAGGATTTGATCCGCGAAATCTGGACGGACACGATCGTTGAAGAATCGAATCTCGCGCATTATCTGCACATCTTAAGAAAAACTTTCGGAAACCGCGCAGACGGCAAGCCGTATATCGAAACTCTTCGCCGCCGGGGTTATCGCTTTAATCCGGTCGGTGAAGTTACCAGAGAATTTCAAAAAAACGCCGGGGATAAGGAAAGGAACGATTTCAACGCTCCTGTTTTTGAAAAGGAATCTTTCTGGAAAAACGATTTGGAAGTCTTCATATCGTCTGCAAATTCGAGTTCAAAATCTCACCGCCGCACGAACGCACGTTTTATGCTCGCCGCTTTTATCGGCACTTTGATCTTTGGAACGCTGTTTTTCGTTTATTACCAGAGATTTTCGGGAACTGCTGAAAATTCTCCTGCGAAATTCAAGGAAATGTCGGTCATAAATTTGACCGATAACAGCGGCATTTATTCGGCGAATATTTCGCGAGACGGCAAATATTTTACTTATTTCGAGTTTAAGGATAAAAAATATCATCTTTATTTACAGCAAACCGGACAGCCGAGCCGCCTCGAAATTATTCCGCCGACGGAAAATCTGGTCACCGGAAGCACATTTTCGCCAAACGGGGAATTTATTTATTTTGTCGGGGTTGAAGGCGACAACCTGCACGGAACGCTTTACCGCGTTCCGACGCTCGGCGGCAAGATGAGCGAAGTTTTGAAAGACATCGTCACGCCCGTATCATTTTCGCCGGACGGTTCGGAGATGGTTTTCGCCAGATATTCCGAGGAATCGCGCGCGTCATTTTTGATAATTGCCTCGGCAGACGGCAGTCGCGAAAGAATTTTATACAAACCTGATGCGAAAAAAACTCTAGCTAACGGCGGCACGTGGTCGCCTGACGGAAAAGCGGTCGCTTTCAGCGAAATAGACCAAATCGAGGAAGCCCAATCCGGCAGATATTCGATTCTCGGCGTTGACGTTCAATCCGGGGAAACAAGAACTTTGTCGCGTGAAAAATGGGAAAATTGTTTTCGTATGGATTGGACGCGCGATGGCGAAGGCTTGGTTTTTATCGGAACGCGTGCAGGTGAAGGTCTTTCCGTTTACCGCGATCAGGTTTATTATCTTTCGACCGCAAACGGCGAATCCAAGCGAATTACGAACGGCGGAAACCTTTATGATTCGGAAACAATGACGACAACGAACGATAACGCGCTGATCGCGGTTTCGGTCAATCGCCATTCGCAAATTTACAAAACCTCAACTGCCGATTTATCAAATTCCGAAGTTCGTCTGACAAACGGGCAAGCGGACGGTCGCGGCGGCATCGCGCCTGTGCCCGGCGAACGCCTTGGTTTTATCAGCCGAAACGGTGAAAATCTCGGTATTTGGACGATGAATGCAGACGGAAGTGAGCGAAGGCAAGTCTTTAACGAATTTTCGTTTCTGGAAGAACTTCGCGCCACGCCGGACGGAAAATATTTTATCTTCGCCGCCCAAAAAGACGGTTTAAGCCATCTTTACCGGATAGATTACGCAGGCGGAAATCTGAAACAGCTGACCGACGGTAAAAGCACTGAAGTTGATTCGACCGTTTCGCCGGACAGCCGATGGGTCTTTTATGTCAGCGATGTTTTCGATGGTGAAAACCGGAAGAAGCAACTGCGGAAAACTTCGATCGACGGAAGCGAAACGGTCGTCATTTGCGATGTGAATGGCGAAACTCCGAATCTTTCTCCCGACGGCAAATTAATTTCGCTCGTCGAAAACAATAAACTCAAGATTTATTCGGCGCAGAACGGCGAATTGCTTAAAACTCTCGAAGCCCTCAAGCCGGGCGCATTTTACACGGGCGCAAAATGGATGCCCGACGGCAAATCTCTTGTTTATCCCGTTGCGGACGATAAAGATGTCCTGAATCTCTGGCAACAACCGCTCGACGGCAGTCCGCCGCGTCGACTTACAAAATTCAACAGCGGTTCGATCTATTTTCACGCTTTTGCAGACGACGGAAAGACCTTATATCTGGCTCGCGGGGAACAGATTCGCAACGCCTTGCTAATCAAAAATTTCAAATGAAAGAAAATGTAAATCCGGAATATAAATTTGACCGCGAATCGACACGAATCAAAAACGATTTTTCTTAAAAACGTGCTTTTGACTTCAGTTAGCTTCGCGTTTGCGGCTGTTTTCGGAGATGAAATAGCGGAAGTAATCCCACATTGACCAGATGGCGGTCAGCACGGCAACCCACAAACCGCCGCGCCCGACGAGATAGCCGAAAACCTTCCAGTCATTGGTGGTCAGGGCAAATGAAGCGAGATTTGAAAAGGCGGTCTGGACTTCGGCGACTTCCCAGAAGCGGAATGTCGGCAAACTCCAGCCGAAATTGGAAACGGGCGGATTGCCGTTTGCACCCGCGACGAGCAGAGCGACGATGGCGACGCATTGCGCCCACATTTTAATTTTTCCGCTCGTCTGCGCCTGAATCACGATGCCGTCCGCCGCCGCGACCGAACGCAAACCCGTAATAATAAACTCCCTGCCGAGAATGATGACGACCGACCACGCCGGCGCGAGATGCTTTTCGACCAGCACGATCAAGGCGGCGGAAACGAGCAGTTTGTCCGCGATCGGGTCGAGCAATTTGCCGAGATTGGAAACCTGGTTTCTGCGCCGTGCAAGATGCCCGTCGAGAATGTCCGTCAGCGATGCGATCAGAAAAATTATAATGGCGAGCGCGTAACCGCTGATACCGAACCATTGATCTGCGACCGGCGTAAGCAAAACGACCACCAAAAGCGGCACGATCACGATTCTTGCAACTGTCAGATAGTTCGGTAAATTCACAACTGCTTAAAGTTTATTTTCAGCCGTCCAAAAGTTCAAGAAGCAGAAGTTCGTTTGTTACGAAAAGTTTAGAGTCCCGCCTTCAGGCGGCTGATCGCTGAACGAAAAGCCTTCTAAAGAAGGGACTCTGAACTTTTGTTTACGAATTTCGGTTTAACTCATAAACCCTAAATTGCTCGTCGGGAAGTTGGCGAGATTCGGGAAAACATAAGGCACGTCCGCCGCTTGCAGTCCGAACCAGTTTGCCAGTGTCGCCGCGTATTGATCGACCGCCGTTGTCGGAATCCATCGTCCGCGCGCGCTCGTTCCGCTGTCCGCGTCGTCGATGCCTCCGAACGTTAATGTCGGGAACGGTGTGCCGTTCGAGGTGTTGACCCCGTAGAAATCGCCGCCCAAAACCGAACCGCCGATGACGAACAGATGATTGCCCCACGCGTGATCCGAACCGACCACGCCCGTGCCCGTTCCCGCCGGATTGAACGTGCGCCCGAAATCGGACATCGTGAACAGCGTCACGTTATTCTGCACGCCTTGCGCGACCATTTCATCATAAAAAGCCCGCGCCGCCTGACTGAACTGCGAAAGCTGTGTCGCTTGCGTGTTCAGTTGCCCGTTGTGCGTGTCGAATCCGCCGATCTGACAGTAAAAAACCTGCCGGTTAACATTCAGGTCGAGCCGCTTTTTAACCAGACGCGCAACTTGTTTCAATTGCCGTCCGATGCTCGTGTTCGGGAACGTTACGGTCACTTCCTGAAACGTCGCCAAAGCCGAGTTTGCCTGAATCGCCAGATCGGTGACGTGGCTCGCCGCCGCGACGTAGTTTGAACTGAGGTCTTGCGTCCGAAGCTGGTTAAAGGCGTTCAGCCGCGCAACCTGTGTTGCCGACGTGCCGAATCCCTGCGGGTTCAGAACGTTGCTGAGTGAAGTGTTCGAGTCGTTGATCGCCAGCGGCAGAAAATTCTGTCCCGTCGTGAAAAGCTGTGCGCCAGAAATCGATGTCACCATCGGGAGCAACCCGGTCGGATTACTTCCGAGATGCAGTTTATCTGCCAGTTTTCCGCCCCAACCCGTGATCGAAGGCGTTCCCGAACGTCCGGCTTGCGCCTGTTCGACCTGATCGGAGTGCGAATAAAGCTGATACGGTTTCGGATGCGAAGCCGTCTGATACTGCGTTTTCGTGGTCGGTCGCACGAGCGTTCCGCAGTTCGGCACGATCGCCATTTTCTGCTGTGCCCAAAGCTCGTGAATCCCGTTATTGACTCCGTTCGCGACCGTTCCGAGCGCGGGATGCAGACCGTAATCCAGTCCGCCCATGCGCGGAACCGTGATCGGCAAAAGCGATGCCTGGGGCAATGCCAAACCCTGCGCGGAACGTGCCGCGCTGTAGGTCGCGTAGTTCGAGAGCGTCGTGCTCGAATGGTTCGGAATCACGGTGTTGTTGCCGTCGTTTCCGCCCGCCAGAAAAACGACGACGAGGGCTTTGTAATTGTCGCCGCCGAGATTTTCGGCATCGATGGTCTTTTGCGCCAATGCGCTCATCATTCCGAAATGCTCGAACTGCGTCGCCAGCGTCACCATTCCCAAGGCACAGCCTGATTTCTTCAAAAAGTCGCGTCTTGATTGTTTCATAAATTTTACCTCTGCACCTGATATTGCGACGATGTCGCCACTAAATAAACTGCCTGTTGCGCCCGAACCAACGGTGTCGTTGACGGAACTGCGAGAACCGCCGTCCGAATCGTTTCACGCATCGCCGAAGGCATCGCGTTGTGCATCATTTTCTGATTGAGCGCGTCCATCAATTGATTTCCCGTCGGGTCAGCCGTCGCTAAAGCCTGCAATTCGCTGAAATCGAGCGACGTGCCGTTCGGAATCGTCGGAACGCTCACGTTGACGCGGCTGAATACCATCGTGTTCACGAAATTGGCGCGGGTGATCGAAGTTCCCGTCGTCATAATGCCGAATTCGGGACCGTTGAGCGTCGTTCCGGGAACGACGAAACCCGGCGCGTAAAAGTTGAAAACGGTCGGCGGATAGAACGGGTTTTGCAACATATTGTTCGACAATTGCGCAACCACGCCGTCGCTCTGCTGGGTGCCGTCCGCCGAACGCACGTTAAATGCCCTGAACAAATTCGTCAAAAGCAGAACGGGTTCGCGCAGTTTGCCGAAATTCGGATCGGTTTTGACGTTGCCGCGTGCTTCGGGGTCGAGCAGGATCGCTTTGACGACCGCTTTCATATCTCCGCGCACGCCCGAGCCGTTGTTGTTGAAAACCGCCGCCACGCGTCCGACATATGCCGGAGTCGGGTCGCTCGTGACGAGGTGCTGAATCATATATCTGCTGACGAACGGTCCGACGTTCGGATGATAGAAAATATTGTCCAACGCCAGATCGAGTTCCGTGTTGCCGTTCGTATTAGCCGGAATGTTCGTGTTGACCGCGTTCGGGTAACTCAGCAGAGTTTTCGCGGTCACGTCGTGATTGGCTTGATTGAGCAACATCGGGTCGATGTAGTTCGGTCCGTCCAGCGAACGGTTCGGACAAGTTCCGGTCGTTTCGCACAGCGACCAGCCCGTGAATACTTTCGTAAAATTGTTGACGGTCGTTTGATCGTAACTCGGAATCGGGTTATTATTCGCGTCCGTCTGAACCGTGCCGTTCTGGTTCAGCATATACAAACCGATCGTGAACAACTGCAAAATCTCGCGCGGATAATTTTCGTTCGGACTGTTTCTCGTACTGCGGCGCATATCGAGATATTCGCCCATCGCCGGATTCAGCGTCATTTCCTTCATCAATGTGCGGAAATTGCCGAACGCATTGTTGGAGAGAATTTTGTGATACTCGGTCATATAACGCGATTGCTGAATGTCCAGACCGGATGTCACCCACATCTGATTCAACGCCCACGCGACGCGGTGACGAAGCTGTGAATCGCCGTAAAACGCTTCCTTGAAAAACCAGTTCTGCAACGGATACATCGTGTAATGATCGCGGAAGCAAAGCGGATATGTGTCGGGCGGATCGGGTGGAGTTCCGGTCGGATTCTCCGAGCCGTTACACGTATTCGGCACGGTCGTGCTTACCAGCGGAAAATTCGGATACGGGTAATTCGCACTCGGATAAGGCGCGTTAAATTGTTCGTTCAGCCAGACTTTTAAGCCGATGCGTCTGATTCGCGCATCGAGTGCGGGATTCGGACCGAAGGTCGCCTGTTCGAGCAGACGCAGACGGTCGCCCGACCAGCGATAGCCGACGTAATTATCGACCTGTTCTTTGACGGGCGGTTTTGAAAATTGTTTCACAGGTGTCGGAACCGCGCCCGCGTCGTCCCTGACGTTGCCGCCGATCGCGCCGTAGCCGAGCCGCACACGGTTGCTCGTCATTCCGCGCCACGAAATACGCAAAAGCACGTCGCCGTCAGCCGTCGGCGGTTCCCAGAAACCGACCTCGTCTTTCAGCAAAATCGTCATCGCGTAAATCCATTCGCGTCCGGGAACGGGCTGGATATTCAAAACCGGGAAACGATATTGTCTGCCTTCTTTCGTTTCGATATACGCCCGGAAAGCGTCTGCGCCTTCGTCCTTCATCAGATCGAGATTCGTCACGAAAACGACCACGCTCGATTCGGGGGCAAACGCACGGCTTTCGATTTTTTCGAGCGATGTTCTTTTACCCGAAAATCTCTCGACTGCAAGCGCGCGCGTCGTTCCGTCTTCGCTCAGCAAGATCGGCTCGGGCGAATTCGGATCGATCTCGGGATCATAATCCGCCAAAACCGGAAAAACGAGCGACATCATCATCAAACCGACGCTTAGAAAATAAACAAACAAGCGCGATTTATTGCTGTTCATACACCTTTCCTCCTGATACTTCTGTTCAACTTTACTTAATTTAAATCGGATGAACTTAACGGCTGTAGGAACCGATTGCCGTTAAATTTTGTTTTACACTTATATATAAATTTTTAATAGGGCGACATTCCAAGAAATAATATCCTGCAACTCTAAAGTTATCGGCTGAAACGGCGGATTGTTTCCCTAAAAATCGATTCCGAAATTTTAGACGCGGGCAGATATTATTTTAGTCTGAAAAATTGTTAATTAATTTTATAAAGTCTAAAATCGCGTCTATGACTAACACGATATTTCTCGACACACCCGAAAATTTTAACTTCAAAAACACGATCAACAGTCACGGCTGGAGCGATCTTTTGCCGTTTGAACTGGATGAAGATTCCAATCTCGGCTTTGTTTTCACCGATGCGGAAACTAAGAAACCGATCTACGGCGTGATTTCCGAAAGCGGCGGGCGGCTTGCCGTCAAATTATCGGAACAACCCGCATCTGAAGAAAAAATAATCAAAGATGTGCGCCATATTTTGAGATTGGACGACGATCTGAGCGAATTTTATAAGCTCGTCAAAAAAGAAAAATCGCTGAAATGGATTCCGAAGCTCTGCGCCGGACGCTTGCTGAGGTCGCCGACGGTTTGGGAAGATTTGGTGAAAACTCTCTGCACGACGAATTGTTCGTGGAGCGCGACGAAAAAAATGACCGCAAATCTGGTCGAAAAGCTCGGCGAGCCGTCAAAAATCGGCAAAAAAGCCTTTCCGACCGCCGAAACGATGGCAAACGTTTCGGCGGATTTTTACCGTGAGGAAATCCGCGTCGGTTATCGTGCGCCGTTTTTCGTCGAATTAGCCGAAGCCGTCGCCAGCGGAAAAGTAAATCCCGAAGCGTGGCTGAATTCGGGTCTGAGCGGCAAGGATTTGAAAAAGGAAATGAAAAAGATCAAAGGTGTCGGCGATTATGCGGCGGAAAATCTTTTGAAACTGGTCGGAAACTACGAAGGACTCGCGCTCGATTCGTGGGTGCGGGCGCAGTTTTACAAAAAACATAACAACGAAGCCGTTTGCGACGACAAAGAGATCGTTAAATTTTACGAAAGATTCGGCAACTGGCGCGGACTCGCCGTTTGGTGCGATATGACCGAACGCTGGTTCGACGTTTAACGGGTTGTTTGAAAAATGAAGAATTCGTAAATTCCACCGGCATTTCTGAACGCGGCTCGAAACAGTTCGGGCGGATTCGCACAGATATTATTTAACGTGAATCCGGGATCAGCAAAATTTACCCGCGAAACCCGCGAAAGACACGGAAAAAAGAAATGAGAAACCCGGATTTCAATCCCGGATTGACGATCTGCGCGGGTTTCGCGGGCAGGATCGAATGTAATTTCTGAAACCTCCTTATCCCGGGCTGACTTTATTTATGAAAAATTGGCTGAATCTGCCTGATTCGCCCGCTCCGCATTCAAAAAAAGTCTTTTTTTTCGCTTTTCTGAAGAGTTTTTCTAATTTCGGAGGCACTTCGGACATTTTGTTGCCGCTTCGGACGTTTTGAAGGCACTTCGCGCATTTTGTCGCAGGTTTGCGGATTTTGAAGCCGCTTTTTTTATATTGAAGGCACTTTTCGTCTTTTTGCCGAGCACTTTTTCCATTTTGAAGGCACTTTTTCCATTTTGAAGCCGGTTTTCGATTTTTGAAGTGAAACTTTTATCATTTCCAAGCCGCTCCGCACGTTTTGAAGTCGGCTTTCACTATTTTGAAGCCGCTCGTTTCGTTTCGAGATCAACTTCGCGGGTTTTGAAATAAATTTGACGGATTTTTACGACATTTTTTTTTCTGTTTCCCGCCGTTCGCACGGATTTTCGCCGAATTTTAATTTTTCAGCCTTAAAATTTCACAGATTCAAGCTTGCGCTTACAAATAATCAACTGTTTCGTGAACAATTTTCATCGATTCGCTCTCGAATTCTGCCTTTGCATAAAAATAGAATTAAATACAATTGAAAAACGCGTTGTGAAAGGCGTTATTGACGGACTGCAAAAGTGCTTTTTGCGTAATAATTTACAGGAAAAATTTTTTTATAAAAAAAGTGAAAAATTCTTCGACTATTTGAAAAACTCCCGCGTCTGAAAATCTGAGCGGAGGAAAAACGCTCGTAATTTTATAAACGAAGGAATAATTTTTTAATTATTTGAAAAAAGGAGAGAGAGTAAAAATGAGAAAAAATTTATTGAAAGCATTGGTTGGTTTTGCCGCAGTTGTAATGATTTTAGGATTGGCAGACGTGAGTTTCGGACAACGCAATCGCCGTGAAGGGCGCGGACAGATGAAAACCAAAGCGCAGGTCAAGGTCATCATCAACCGTGTCGAAGACCGGGTTGACAATTTCAAAAGCAACTACGATAAATCGCTCGACCGCAGCCGTTTGAACGGTTCGAGCCGCGAAGACTGGCTGATGAAACGCGCCAAAGATTTGGAAAGCGCGACCGATGAATTATCGCGCGAATTCGACCGCCGCGATTCCTGGAGCGAAAACAAGGAAGAAGTTCGCCGTTGTCTGAATATCGCGACCGACATCGACCGCAATATGCGAAATTACAATTTCGGAGCAACGACCGAAAGCAACTGGGCAAAGGTTCGTTATGAACTGAACACGCTGGCTGACGTTTATAATCTTGCCAGGGTCGGTTCGAGTGTTTATAAATAAATTTAACGTGAAAGGGGAAAGACCGATCGGGCAGACTTGAAAAAAGTCTGCCTTTTTTCGTTCAGATTTTGCGCGTTAATGTTGTATGATAGGCAAAGCCCACAACGGAGAATTGCAGAAAATGATAGAAGCGGGAACAGTTTTACAAAATCGCTATCGCGTGCAGAAACAGATCGGTCAAGGCGGTATGGGCGCGGTTTACATTGCGACCGACGAGCGGTTCGGGAGCGTCGTGGCGATCAAGGAAACGCTCGTGATGGAAAACAATTTCCGCAAAGCGATCGAGCGCGAAGCGCGTCTTTTGAATAGTTTGAAGCATCCCGCACTGCCGCGTGTGAGCGATCATTTCGAGGAAGCTAACGGTCAGTTCATCGTGATGGAATACATCGCGGGCGACGATCTTTCCGAGATGATGGAACGCGAACAAAAAGCTTTTCCCGAAACGGACGTGATAAATTGGGCGGATCAATTGCTCGACGCGCTCGATTTTCTGCACAACCAGGAAATTCCCGTCATTCACCGCGACATCAAACCGCAAAATTTGAAATTAACGCCGCGCGGACAAATAATCCTGCTCGATTTCGGGCTGGCAAAAGGAAATCCGACCGACGCTTCGCATCAGACGGCGGCGAAAAGCATTTTCGGCTATTCGCGCAGTTACGCTTCGCTCGAACAGATTCAGGGAACGGGAACCGACCCGCGCAGTGATCTTTATTCGCTTGCGGCGACGCTCTATCATCTCGTCACGGGAATGCCGCCGGAAGACGCGCTGACGCGGGCGATGCACGTTTTGAGTGAAAAGGACGACACTTTGCGCCTGGCTTCGGACGTTCACCCGCACATTTCCGAAGGTTTCGCGGGCGTTCTGCATCGTGCGATGGCTCTCAACGGAAATCAGCGACCGCAATCCGCCGGGGAAATGCGCGAAATGCTTCGCGACCGCGAAAAATATGCGGTCGAAGGTAATCGGACGAACGCCGCCAACATTCTGAACACCGGAATTCTGGCGCAGGAAACGCGCCTGATGCCTGAAACGAACGTGCAAAAGGCGGCGGTGCACTCGCAGGTGAATACGGAAATTCTGCCCGCGAACGAATCGGTTTTAACTTCCGTCCGAACCGATGGAAACGCAGATAAAGCGACGAAATTATATGCGGTCGCAGATTCGGAAAAGAAAAGTCCGAAACTCGCCAAAGTGATCGGCGCGGCGGCGTTCGGCAGTCTGCTTTTGGCGGGAAGCGCGATCGGCGGCATTTATTTATTCAATCCGCAAATCTTCGGTTCGGGCACGGCAGTGAATCAGGTTGTCGAAACCAATTCGGCAAACGCGAATTCGCAGGTTTTAAGTTCGGGCTTGGACATTGCCAATTCAAACACCGTCTTTGTCGAAGCGGCGAATGCCGCGAATGTTCAAACCGAAAAAGATAAATCGCAGAATAGCGAGAAAGCCTCTGCCGAAACAACTCCGAAAACATCGGCAACGGGCAAAAACCCGAAAAGCTCGGGCGGAAATCCGAAGTTTCCGACAGGTAACGAAGAAATAATCGTTGACGGCGAAACGGTCAGGATCGGCAATATGAAGATCACCGAAAACGGCATCGAAACGCCCGACACGATCATCGACGACAACGGCATCCGACCGAAATATCCGAAACGTCCCCTGCCGCCTGACCAAAAACCTTTACTGACACCCGAACAAATCCAAAAATTAACGCCCGAACAGAAAAGAAAATTAAGAATAATCCGTCGCAATCAGGTTATGCGCGACAATCCGACACCCGAACCGCCTGAAAATTAACAGAGAAAGTTCAGAATCCCGCCTTCAGGCGGCAATTCGCTGAAAATCAGCCGCCTGAAGGCGGGACTCTGAACACTTGAAAATTGTTTATAAGATAAATTATAAAAAGCACGTTTCGTTTGAAACGTGCTTTTTTTTGATTTTATTAAATCGAACGCGAAACTTATTTCGTATCGCTCATTTTTCCCAGAAGCTCGGCAAAACGCGGATCGTCACGCAAAGTTGCGAGGCTCGAATCGGTTTCAAAGCGCGGACGGTTTTCGTTTCCGAGTTTGACGGCTTTGTTCAGCCATTTGAAAGCCGAATCTTTATCGCCGAGCAGGGCATAAGCCGAACCGACCCAGTAAGCCATATCGTGATCGGCTTTTGAAACGGACAGAGCGTGTTCGGTAAGTTGCGCGTAGGCTTCGTCTTTGCGCCCGACTCCGGCGAGATACATCGCGTAAAGCGGACGGATTCCGTCCATCTGCGGATTTTGTTCGAGGACTTTGGCAATCGTTTCGATGGCTTCGTCGGTTTGTCCCTGATACCAGAAAACGCCCGAACGGAAAATGCGGATCATCGGATGATTCGGCTCCATCTGCGCGCCTTTGTCCAATTCCGCCATCGCTTTTTCGTATTCGCCGCGATAAATAAAAATTCGTGCACGGTTGTAAGAAGAAACGACACGCGCCGCCGGATCGAGCCGCGTCAGCTTTTCAAACGAGCGCAGACTTTCATCGTATTCGCCGTCCAGACGGTGCATCACGCCTTTCACGAAATAAAGCGGCGCGTCGTTCGGAAATTGTTTCTGCAAGGCTTCGATCTCGGCGCGCGCCTTGCGTTTTTCGCCGCGAGCCATATAGATCATCACCATCAAAACACGCGCTTCGGTCACGTTCGGGTCGTAGAAAAACGCTTTCGTAAACGCCGATTCCGCGTAGGTGTAATCTTCGGCATCGCCCAAACCCTTGAAAACGCGGTTCGCGTAACACGCGCCCAAGCCCGAGTAGGCAAGCGCGAAATGCGGGTCGAGTTCGATGGCGTGTTTGAAATTGGCAATCGCGGCTTCGCAGTCTTCCATCGCCAGAGTGCGGAAAATAAAGCGTCCGAAATTGTCGCGCCCGCGCAGAAATTCTTCGTAAGCGAGCGGATTGTCCGTCGGACGGCGACCGAGCCGTTGCTGTTCCTTGTCAGAAAGTTCGAGCCGCAAGCCTTCGAGAATTCTCTGCGCGATGCCGTCTTGAAGCGCGAGAATGTCACTGCCTTGCGCATCGATGCGGTCGCTCCACAAAATTTCGCCCGACAAAACGTCGAGAAGTTGTGCCGTCACGCGAATCTTATCGCCCGAACGGATAAATCCCGCGCTCAAAACGGCGTTGACGCGAAGCTCCTGTCCCGCTTCACGCGGATCGATCTCCGCGCCCTGATATTTGGCAACGACCGAACTCGGACGCACGATCAAAGATTTCAACTGCGCAAGCTCGGTAATCACGGCATCAGCCAGCGCGAATTCGTAAAAATTTGCTGATGCGTCCTGATTCAGATTTTTAAAAGGCAAAATTGCGACGCTTTTTTTGTCCGAACCCGCCGAGGTCAGCGAAAGATCGGGCGAGATCGAAGGCGGATTGGAAACGGAATAAGTGCGGGTTTGCGAATTTTCCGACACTCCTTTTCCCGTGATCCAGTTCCAGGCGCGTTTGACGACGTTGTTTTCAACGTGGCGCGGCGCGAAAGTATCATTTTGTAAAACAGGCATACCTGAAATATCGTTCAAAATATTGCGCAGGTCATCGCGCATCAGAGAGATTTTCTGATAACGGTTTTTCGGCTCTTTTGCCAATGCCCGGTCAATAATTTGCTGTAACTGCGGCGGAAGCGGTTCGGTGCGCATATCCGCCAGAGGTTTCGGAGTTCCGTGTAAAACCTGATGTCGCACATCGATCACGGTCTTTCCCTGAAATGCCCAGATTCCCGTCAGCATTTCGTAAAGCAACACTCCGGTTGAAAAAATGTCGGCGCGATGATCGGCGCGTTCGCCTTTCGCCTGTTCCGGCGCGGCGTAGGTTGCCGTTCCGTATGGAATCCCGACTTCGGTTAACTCGGCGCGGTCAACTCCGGGCGGATAATCGTCGGGGTCGTCCTGTAAAAGTTTCGCCAAACCGAAATCCAGAATTTTCACCTGACCGTTTCCCGTGACCATTATGTTTCCCGCCTTGATGTCGCGGTGAATGATGCCGCGCGAATGCGTGTAAGCGAGCGCGTCGCAAACCTGCACGGCGATGCTCAGTGCGCTTTTCAGTTCCAACGGGCGACCGGCAACCAGTTGACGCACGTTTTTGCCGTCAACGAATTGCATCGCGATATAGTAAATCCCGTTGGCTTCGTGATAATCGTAAATCGTGCAGATGTTCGGATGGTCGAGCTGTGAGCAAAGTTGCGCTTCGCGCTCAAAGCGTTTGAAGTTAGCGGTTTTAGCGGTTAATTCCGGCGGTAAAACTTTGATGACGACGGTGCGGTTCAGTTTTGTGTCGAGGGCTTTGTAAACAGTTCCTTGACCGCCTGCGCCGAGTTTTTCCTGGATTAAATATTGGTTAATTTTAGAACCAATCATAAAGATTTCGGATTTGGAATGTCGGATTATTGGTTTCTTGATTTTAAGTTTAATCTCGAAATCCTTCCGCGTCAAAACTTGATATTATAAACAGAATTTGAAATTCCGCAATCCCAAATCCTAAATCTTACATTTTGAGATCGGCAAACTGCCGATCAATCGGGAACGATCGTTCAGCCGCGTGGCGGATTGCCCCAGCCCGATGCGATATATTCGCCGTTTTCGACGATGCACGGAACGACCAGATCGCCGCCGGAAAACTCCAACATTTCCTTTTGCCTTTGCTTATCGTTCTGGGCATCGTATTCGATGAAGTCGATGCCGTTTTCGTTGTAATGGTCGCGGGCTTTCTGACAATACGGACAGCCCGGCTTAACATACATAACTAAAGCCATTTATAAAATTTCCTCCTGAAACCGATTTTAACAAAATTTCGGGAAATGCTCTAAAAAGAAAAAACGCGATCTTTCACCCGGGAAAGATCACGCAGTCTGTTTAAATTTCGGCAGACTTGAAAATTAAGCCGTCATCGATAAATTTTCAAATACTTGTCTGGTCGAATTGTAAAACTTCTGCGAACGCGGCGTTTCGGCTTTCGTTTCGTGAAAGTTCTCAAAATAATCGACCGCCGCGACCATCATCCCGACATCGCGCTTCAGCTTTTCGCTGACATACCATTTATGATCGGTAATTTTCGTGTAAATAAATTTCGCGTCTTTCGCCGAAAAAGTTTCGTCCGAGAAGCTTTTCAAAAACTTCTGTTCGGCTGATAAATTCTGCCTCAAGGTCTTTTCGATCGTATAATCGAGTGTATAAAAAATCATATTGGATATTCCTCCGTAAAACATAAATAATTGCTCCGATATAAATAAATCGCTCAAATAAATTTGACATAAATTATTATGTCATCAATAAGTATAGATGCTTTTTTCCGGCTTTTACCAACTCTAATTTTTCATCACAGCGATGAATGAAATTAATGTCAAATTGATTTAACATTAAAAAATGGAACTCTGGCAGTTAAGAACCTTCCGCGAAGTGGCGGAAACTTTGAACTTTACGAAAGCGTCGGAAAAACTGAATCTGACGCAATCGGCGATCAGTCATCAGATCAAGGCTTTGGAAAAAGAGTTCGGCGTTCCGCTCTTTATCCGCGCCAAACGCGGCGTGATTTTGACGGATGCGGGACGAATCGCGCTCGAATACGCCGAACGCATTTTGGAAGAAACCGAAGAAATGCGCGAGCGCGTCGCCGGCTTGGAAAAACGTCTGACGGGCAGAGTGCGCGTGGCGGCGGCGACTCAGGCTTTGGTTTACCTGTTTGCGCCTTTGTTTGAAGAATTTATGGACGCGCACGAAAATATCGAGCTCGTTTTCCGCACGACGACCGCGACCGAGCAGACCGTCGAAGACATTCTGAACGGCGTTGCCGATGTCGGTTTTGCCTCGCTCGCCGTCTATTCGCCGACGCTTCAAGTGACCGAATTGTTTGACGACGAGCTTGTTCTGGTCGTCGGGAAAAAGCACCGGCTTTCGGAAAAAACGGAAGTAAAACTCAACGAATTGCAAAAGGAACGCTGGATTTTGTTTGAACGCGGGGCTTCGATCAGGCGTGCGACCGACGATTTTTTCCGAAAATTGAGCGTCGAACCCGAAACCGCGCTCGAATCGAACGACACTTATTTTGTAAAATTGATGGTCGAACACGGTTTAGGGGTTTCACTGCTTCCGTCGTGGGCGGTGCGCGAAGAGATCAAAAACGGGAAACTCGCGCAAATTCGTTTCAAAAAAAATCAGGTCAAACGAAAAGTTTCGATCATCTCCCTCAAAGGCACGAAGGCGGCACCGATTCGCGCTTTTATCGAATATATTCTTGATAGAAAGGAACATTTACAGAAATTAGCCGGAGCCGTTTAATAAAATAATGCTGAATTTTGAAGATATAAAAGATGCTTTCGAGCCGTTTGAAAGACTTGTCGAAATCGAGATCGAAGGCGAAAAACGCCAGGTTCCTGAAAATAATTCGCTTTTGCGCTGTTTCCAGTATCTTTCCATCGAAACCGTTTCCTACGGCGATTTTTGCTGGAACGGAGATTGTTTGAACTGCAAGGTTTCGATCAAAAAGGAAGATAAGCAAAAGGACGTGATTTCCTGCCGCACAAAGGTCGAAGAAAATATGAAGATCGTCAAACTGAGCGATGAAATAAAACTTTCATAAAACGATGGTATCGAAAACCGCTTCAAAAGAGAAAACGCGGAGCTTGCAGACTCCGCGTTTTCTTCTCAAACGAACTGAAATCTGATTAGACAAGATTTCTGATAACGTCAACGAACGGTTCCAGCGTAGAAGGCGGAACAATTCCGTTGCTTGTTGCAAACGCCGAAACATTTGCGGGAATCGGATTCGGTGTCGGAGTCCACAGAATGTTATTTTCCGCTTGACCCGAACCGAGCGACAGCGAAGTGTTCAACTGGCTTACCTCGGCAACATTCGTCGTAAACGGGTTGTTGTATGGAACGAAAGTTCCGCGTTGTTCAGCCGAAAGCAAAACCGGAATTTGTGTGTTGACGGTCGGCGGTGCGCCCAAATCGGTGATCGCCAAACTGATGTGTGAACGAATCTCCAATTTCGGATTCAGCAAAATGTTCGGATTGCCCAAAAACGGTAAAACCGCGAGTTGTGCCGTCCAACCGCGACACATCTTATAGGCTCTGGTCAGATAGAAGTAGTTACACTCGCTTCTTCCGATATATTGCAGTTCACTGACATCGGTTTGCCCGAAAGAGGGTCCGCCGGTAATATCCCAAATTACATTATGATTTGCCGGAGCTAAGAACGCCGATGTCGTGTAAGTTCGATCATTAATTACTTCACCCGGGGCTTGTCCTGCCACGTCGGGACGGGCGCAAACGACCAGCCACCTCACGACGATCGTGTTTGACCAAAGATTTGTAATGTTTAGAAAATACCCGTCAATAACTGTCCGGACAAAAGGAACTGAAGGGTCGGCAATAGGTTTAACCAGGTTCTCAACTGTAGATACACGTATACTCTTAGACATATTTATTCTCCAAATTTGTTTGTTTAAATTGTAACGGAAGGCTCTCCGGTCTTTACGAAAGAACGAAAGCCGATGAAAAAACAGGGAAAAGTCGGGGTTTTAGCTTAAAATGCCATCCAACCGGCTTTCCATTGTTTATTTGTTGTATCGTTTGAAACACTGGGGGGAGTTTCGGTAGATTCTTCTCTGACCATTGCCGGGATCGCTGTGACTGCCGCAGCAGCGGCGACAACGGACGTAGAAGCTTTTAGAAAAAAGCGGCGATCGATCAACTTACTCTCTCTGACCGTATCGTTTGGTTCAATTTTATTCATATCTGTTCTCCTTATCGTGGAAATTTAGAATGATCAAAAAACTTTCTAAAGTTTTCCAACCACAATGTAGAAGCCATAAAGATCAATATGAAAATCTTTATTCTGCCCTAGTTCACAAAATACGCGATTGTATAATGCCGAAATAAAAAGTTTTGTATGGCGGACAGTTAAAAAATCAAAGTAAGTATGTTTAAAATTTATATTTTTACCTATGGTTTTGTCAAAATGAATAATTAAATTTTTTATAACCCGAATGCTGACAACTTTTTAATGGCGATCAGCAAAAAGGGAAAAACCGGGTGCCGGACGGATCGAAATCTTAAAAGTCGGTTTCCGGGGGCAATCGCGGGTTAATATTAAATTTTGAAAAACCCGATAAAATATAAAAAAAAGCTTGCTTTCCAGACTTTTGTCTGCTATAAAAACAAAGTCTAAATTCCAAAAAATCGACCTGAATCTTTTAAAAATATGAGTAGAGTAGTATTTTATTTCGGCAAAATACTGTTTGTTTCGCTGTTTTTGTGTCTTTGCTTTTCGCTTAAGACAAGCGCACAGATCACCGAAACGTCATTGCGCGGCACGATTGCGGACAGCGCGGGAAACGTGATCGTGGCAACGGCGGTTGTCGCCCAAAACGAGGCGACGGCACAGATCAGCACGACGACGACCAATGAAAGCGGCGAATTCGTTTTTCCGAGTCTGCCTTCGGGAAGTTATACGATCTTCGTCCGCATTCCCGGTTTTAAGACCTACGAATTGAGAAATCTGAAGCTCAATGTGGGTCAGACTTCCGAGTTGAACGTCAAAATGGAAGTCGGCGAAGTGCAGACGATCGTGCAGGTCGGCGGCGATGAAGCCGTTGCGCAGGTTTCAAATGAAGCGCGTCTTTCCGACACTTTTACGCGTCAAGCCGTCGTCGAACTGCCTTTGCCGCAACGCGACGTTTTCGCGCTGACCAAGCTTTCAGCCGGAGCGACGGCGATTCCGGGCGCGGCAAATTCGACGAAATTGACCAACTCGCCCGTCGTGACGGTCAACGGAAACCGTTATCGCGGAAACAATTACGTTTTGGACGGCGCGGTTAATGTGAACGCCAACAACACAGGCGAACCCGCGATCGTGCCGAGCGTCGAGGTCATCGAGGAAGTTCAGGTTCAGACAAATAATTTTTCGGCGGAATTCGGACGCGGAAACGGTTCGGTTATTAATATGCGGACGAAATCGGGCACGAACGAATTGCGCGGACAGCTTTGGGAATATCATCGCAACGCGGCGTTGAATGCACGAAACTTTTTCGCTGCGCAACGCGCTCCGCAGGTTTTCAATCAATACGGCGCAAGCCTCGGCGGTGCAATCCGCAAAAAGAAAACGTTCTTTTTCGGAAGCTACGAAGGCTCTAAAAACGCTTTGGCACGGGCTTTTTCTTTTCAGGTCGAAACGCCCGAACTAAGAAATTACGTCGCAAGCACCCGCCCGAACAATATTGCTAATCGACTATTTCAAAATTATGCCGCGCCGACACCGAACCGTGCCGGAAGCGGTTATCAAAATCAGACCAATCTGACGATCAACAATGTCGTCATTCCCGCAACGGGAACGGCAAGTGTAAATTTGCGCGATTATATCCGTTCGGATCAATATCTGGCGCGTATCGATCATTCATTTAATGGCGATAAAGACAAAATTTCAGGACGCTGGATCGCCGAATATCAGCGCGACGAAGGCGGGACAAGTTCTTCCGCCGCGACCAACGGAAAAGCGGTGCGCGGTCAGCGCGGGTTTTTCGACGGCGCGTTCGGAAACTTCAATTTCGGTTATACGCACAGTTGGACAAAAGCGGTCAACGATCTGCGTTTTTCGGCGGGATTTGTCAACACGGGACGCGGAAACGACGAAGCCGTTGTTCCCGAAATTACGATCACGGGAATTACTGCGCCGTTCGGCGACAGCTTCAATTCGCGGACAAAACTCCGCACTTATGAAATCCGCAACACGTTTTCGCTCGTCAAAGGCGATCACACGATTCGTTTCGGCGGTGAAGGACGCAGAATCTTCAAAGGTCTTTCACTCGGTCCGGCATCGGCGGGAAGCTATACGTTTACGAGTCTTTTGAGTTTTATCAACGATCAGCCTTTTCGACAGACTTTGACGGTTAATCCGAACACGGGACAGCCGACCGGATTTCCGCGTTATTTCCGCCTCATCGAAGCCGGCGTTTTCGCACAGGACGATTGGAAATTTAACGACCGAATCAATCTGAATCTCGGCGTTCGCTGGGATTATTTCGGCGACGCAAAAGAGCGCGAAGGACTGCTTTCATCGATCATTCTGGGACAGGGAAGCAATTTCCGCGAACGGATCGCAAACGCGGCGGTCGGTCGCGTCGAACGCCTTTACAAACCCGAATTAAAGAATTTTTCGCCGCGTGTCGGCGTTGCGTTCGATCCGTTCGGCGACAATAAAAGCTCGATTCGCGCCGGATTTTCGCTCGCCTATCAACCGCATCACGGGCAATCGATTGCCGGAGCGCGTGCGCTTCCGCCCGATGCGGTGCAGATCGTTGCACAGCCGAACGCGACGAATCCGAGCCAGGGTTTCGGAACGGTCATTCTCTACGGCATTCCCGTTCCGTTCAATGCCGAATTTGCACGCGGTTTGAATCGGTTCGGCGGCATCAATCCGCTTCCGGGACAACGTGCGCCGCGTCCGACCGGGTTTGTCGTCAATCCGACGATCAAAACGCAATATAGCGAAAGTTTCTTTTTGAACGTTCAGCGTCAGCTTTTCGACGGTTGGGTGCTCGAAGCGGGCTATAACGGCACGATCGGCGTAAATCTCGAAAGAATCGACGACATCAATCGTTTTCGCGGCGATCTGCTCGACGGCGTGGAAGACCGCATCAATCCGAATTTCGGAACGCTTCTGTTCGTCACGAACGGCGTAAATTCGAGCTATCACGGCGGGACTCTGGAACTGCGCCGAGGATTTTCAAAAGGCTTTTCGGTGCAGGCGAACTATCGTTTTTCAAAATGGCTCGACACTTCTTCGGACACTTCGACGGGACAATTTGCGGACAACTCCGAACCCGGGAAAGGCGCGCAAAACGTCGATTGTCTGCGGTGCGAACGTGCCCGAAGCCTGTTCGACATTCCGCACCGCTTCTCGTTTGCGGGCGTTTGGTCGCCGACGTTCTGGACAAAACAAAACGGTTGGACGGCAAGCTTGTTGAAAAACTGGCAGATTTCAGGAATCTTTACGGCACAATCGGGCAGACCGTTTTCGGTTTGGAACGGCGCGGCTTCGAGCGCGGGCGGTGATTATAACCGTGACGGCGGCGGCGGCGCGGTCGGCGGCGGATTTTACGACCGTCCGAATGCTCCGGCAAATATCCGCACCGGGTTCAGCAACGCTGATTTTATCAACGGCTTGTTTACGCGCAACGATTTTCCGACCCCGACACCGGGAACGGACGGAAATCTGGGAAGAAATACGTTTCGCGGACCGCGTTATATGTCGCTCGACGTTTCGGTCGGACGCAAGTTTTTGTTTACCGAAACGAAATGTCTGATCTTGAAGCTCGAAGCCTTTAACGCTTTGAACACGGTCAACCTGTATTTGCCGAACGCCGATCTTTCGCTGGCAAATTTCGGGAAATCAACGCAGGCTTTCGAGCCGCGCACGATGCAGGCAAGCGTGAAATTTATGTTTTAAGACGGGAAACGCGAATCGGGCAGATCAGACGGATTTTGGCTGATAAGTATTAAATAAAAATCTGGAAAAATCCGTATTCGACTGCATTACATTTTCTAACTAATTTTATGAAAACCTTTACAGTTTTACTTTTTGTTCTGATGTTCTCCCTGAGCGTTTTTGCGCAGGATTGGAAAAAGATGGCGAACGCCGATTTGCAGAAAAGCGTTCCCGAAAAAGCTCCCGTCATCAAGGAAGACATCGAAACCGAATTGCGGACAGCTTCGGGCATTTCGGACGGGAAAAATCAGATTTTCGGCGTTGTCATCATCACGGCTGGTTACGAAGCGGACGGAAAATATACGCATTTCCTGCGCACTTCTTCGACATTGAATGTCGGCGAACTCACGCTCAAACCCGGCGATTACATTTTCGGTTATCAGCGCATCGACGACGAAACTCTGCGCGTGATGTTTTATTACGCGAAGGACGGCGAGCTGATCGGCGCGACAAAAGCGAAAACCGAATCGAAAAAAGGTCCGATCTATTCTTTTCTGATCGAACCGCCGATCGATAAAAAAGGAAAAATCTACATCGGAAGATTTAATTTTGAATACAGTCTGGACTAAAAAAGGGAAGGAAAAACAATGAGATTTTTAACGATTTTCGTTTTGATGACGGCGTTGGCAGTTTCGGTTTTGGCGAAAAATCCGCTCGGCGAATTGGAAAAAATGGCGCGGAATAAGGTCAATGCGAAACCGCGGGTCGGTTTGGCGGAAGTTAAGGACATAAAGAACGCCGACGCTTTGGAAAGCGCGAACGTGCCGAACTACATCAAAGCCGCCGCACAGAACACGAAAGCCGCGCCGCAGTTTGCCAATCTCGTGCAGACGTTTCTTTTCGGCGGAACGGTTGCGCCCGAAACGAAAATGGCGATGGGTTTGAAGATCGCGCAAATCTATAAAAGCCCGTATCTTTTCGCGCACACGAACCGCTGGCTTCGGGCGAGCGAAAAAGGACAAAGTTTGCTGAAAAATTGGGAAAATTCGGCTTCGATGACCGAAGCCGAACGGCTTGCGCTCGAATATGCCGACAAATTAACGAACGACATTCACGGCGTTTCGGACGCGGATTTTGCGCGGACGAGCGGCGTTTACAACGATTCGCAACTCATCGAACTGACGATGACGGTTTGTTTCTTTAATCATTTCGTGCGTTTTGCCGAGGCGACGAACCTGCCCGTCGAAGAATGGGTTTTGAACGATAAATCGCCGAAAATGGCGGCTTCGGTCAATAAAACCGTTGCACCGCTGGCGCGGGTCGCGCTCGTTTCGGACACGGAAATGAATCAGGCGGTGACGGTTCTGGAAAATGCGAAAGCGGCGGCAAATCAGCCCGCGTCGCAAGGTTTGGGTTTGGGCATCGCCAATTCGCAACGCGCGTTTCTGCGTGTTCCCGCGCTCGGTCAGGCGTGGCGCGAATTCGGTTTTGCCAACCGTCAAAACTGGTCGATCGAACGAAATATTCAGCTTCAAATCTCGTTTGCCGTTTCGATGGTCAACGGCTGCCGTTATTGCACGCTTCATCAGGTCAAGGGCTTGCGCGGACTCGGCGTTGATCCGGCGAAGCTTTTGGCGATGAAAAAAGACGATTCGGCTTTGACTCCGCGAGAACTGACGGCGGTCGAATTTGCGCGGAAACTGACGAAGGAACCTTCGTCGGTGACGGATGCGGATTTTGAAAAAGTGAAAAAGGAATTCGGCGAACAAGGCGCGCTCGAAGTCGTTCTGCAAACCGGCGCGTTTGCCTTTATGAATCGTTTTACCGATGGTCTGCGCCTTCCTTCCGAAGACGAAGCCGTGAAAACTTATCAGGAAGTTTACGGCGACGGAACTTATAAGACGGACTGGAAAAAATTGCAGAAAAAATGAAAATATCTATAGATATTTTCATTTTCTCGGTTGATAAAACGAAAATATCCACAGATAAAACGAAAATATCTACAGATAAATTCATTTTGTCGCTCGACGAAACGAAAATATCAACGGACAAAACGAAAATATCAACGGACAAAACGAAAATATCGATTGACGGAAGGAAAATGTCTTTGACATAAAGAAAATATCAACGGATAAAATGAAAATATCAATTGAAGAAATGATTTTATCCGTTGATAAAATGTTCTTGCCGGGCGGCAAATAGAGTTTTTCCGACAAAATAAAACTGAAAACGGAAAGTGAAAAATGAAGAAAACCTTCTTACATTTTTCACTTTCCGTTTTCAGTTTTCCGTTATTTCAATATTTCGGAACTTTCGGATCGACTTCGTTCGACCAGGCGGTGATGCCGCCGCGCATATTTTTCAGTGCGCCTTTGTATCCGGCGCGTTGGAGAGCCTGAATCGCCTGTGCACTGCGTCCGCCGGCTTTGCATTGAATGACTGCTTCGCGCGAATCGTCAAGCTCGTCCATTCTTTTCACGATCTCGCCGAGCGGGATCAGCTTTGCGCCTTCGATCTTGGCGAACGCGAATTCATCGGGTTGGCGAACGTCGATAAGTTGGACATTTTCGCCGTCGTCCATCTTTTTTTTAAGTTCGGTTGCGGTAATTTCTTCCATAATAATTTCACCTCGAAAAATTTATAAATCACTTCAATTTTATAATCATTTTCCGCATTTTCCGCAAACGGCAAATGCCTTATTCGGCAAGCGAATTTCGCGCCGCAAAACCCGTAAATTTATTAGTTGACAAAAATTTACAATCAAATCTTTACATCGCATCATCTGACTGTTATAAAATCGTAGTTTCAAAAGAAACTTTATGGAGTTCATATTTTTAGCAAGGCGGGTGACGAACTTCAAAATGCTGACAAGCGTTTTGTTGGCGGCTCTGTGTGTTTCCTGCAGTTCGACTCAATCAGCCCGCGAAAGGCAGAATAATTCAAACACCGACGAGGCGAACAATGCCGCGCCGGTGACGGTCACGGCGGGCAAAGCCGTTGCGCGCGAAATTCCCGCCGTGATTCAGGCAACGGGAAGCCTGGTCGCGGAAGAAAGCTCGGACATCGCGCCGAAAGTTGCCGGAAAGGTCACGAATATTTACGCCAACGTCGGGCAGTTCGTTTCGCAGGGCGCAGTCATTGCCAAGCTCGACGAAAACGATGCGCGGCTTCGTCTGGCGGAAGCGAGAGCAAACGTCAATCAAGCCATTGCGGGGGTTCGCCAAGCCGAAGCGCGGCTCGGACTTGCGCCGAACGGTAGTTTTAACGCGACGACGATTCCCGAAGTGCGGGTTGCAAATGCCAATTACGAACGTGCGCTCGCCGAACTGCGGCAGGCTGAAGTCAGTTTACAGCAAGCCGAAGTAAACGAACGACGCTATCGCGAATTGGTCACGACGGGCGACACGCCGATGATAACTTACGAACAGTTTCGCACGGCACGCGATGTTGCCCGCACCGCGCGCGACACGGCACGCGCCAACGTCAATGCCGCCAAGCAAACGCTCGAAGGTGCGATCAATACCGCCAAGCAGAATAATCAGGCGATAAAATCGGCGGAAGCGGCGGTCGAATCGGCGCGGACGCAGATCGGAATTGCCGAACAGGGCGTTGCCGACACGACCATTCGCGCGCCTTTTTCGGGATATATCAGCCAAAGACAAACCGCCGTCGGCGAATTTGTCACGTCTTCAACTGCAATCGCGACGATTCTCAGAACGAATCCGATCAAGATTCAGATTCAGATTCCCGAATCGGACGTTCCCTATGTCGGCATCGGTCGCGGCGTTTCGGTCGCGGTTGACGCTTATAAAGACAGAAATTTTGCGGGAACGGTCATTGCCGTCAATCCCGCGATCGATCCGACATCGCGTTCGGCGGTTGTCGAAGCGACGATCGAAAACGGCGATAACGCTCTGCGGACGGGAATGTTTGCGACCGCAAAGATCACGCGAAACGGCGGAAGCACGGGAGTTTTCGTGCCGAAAACGGCGGTCTATGAAGACAAAGCCACGCAATCGCAGAGAGTTTTCGTGATTCAGGAAGGAATTGCCAAACTTCGCACCGTTCAGTTGGGAACGGAAGAAGGCGATTCATACCAGATTTTAGTCGGTGTCAACGCCGATGAAACAGTGGCAACGAGTAATTTGGAGCAGCTTTACGAAGGTGCAAAAGTCAGTGTCCAGTAGAGAGTAGAAAGTAGCGAGAGAAACTTCAAACTCGCTACTCGCTACTCGCTACTCGCTACTCAAAAGTATTATGCAATGGTTAGCTGAAATTTGTGTTCATCGTCCGGTGTTTGCGACCGTTATCGTGATGTTTTTAACGGTTGTCGGCGGATTTAGCTTTTTTACACTGGGCGTTGACCGTTTTCCCAAGATCGATTTGCCGACGATTTCGGTTTCGACCTCGAATCAGGGTTCGGCTCCGGCGGAAATCGAAACGGAAGTGACCGACATCATCGAAGGCGCGGTCAATACCGTTCCGGGCATCGATGAAATGCGTTCGTCCTCGTCGCGCGGAAGCTCGAACGTGACGATCACCTTCAACCTCGAAAAAGACCCGGATCAGGCTTACCAGGAAATTCAGCAGAAAATTTCGACCGTTGTCAACCGCTTGCCCGAAACGGCTGACCCGCCCGTTGTCCGCAAATCCGACCCCGATTCACAACCCGTTCTGATCTATGCGATCAGTGCGCCGCGCGATATTGTCGAACTGAACGATTTTGTCGAAAAAACGATTCAGGAACGCATTCAATCGGTTGACGGGATCGGCGAAGTCGTCATTTTCGGCGGCAGACAACGCCAGATTAAAGTTTACGTTGACCCGACGCGTCTGCGCGCCTACAACCTTTCGATCACGGAAGTTTCAAACGCGATTCGCAATCAAAACCTCGAACTTCCGGGCGGAAGTCTGATCGAAGGACCGAAAACCTCGGGCGTGCGCACGATTAGTAAATTAACTGACGTAAACCAGTTTCAGGACATCGTTATCACGACGCGCAACGGCTTTCCGATCAAGATCAAAGACATCGGGCGCGTGCAGGACGGCGGCGCGGATGCGTCTTCGGCGGCTTCGCTCGACGGCGTTCAGTCGCTCTATCTCGGCATCCGTAAACAATCCGGCTCAAACACGATCGCGCTCATCAGCGGCGTGAAAGAGCGAATGAATCAGATCATTCCGACTTTGCCTGAAGATATGAAGGTCGTCGTCACGCGCGACCAATCGGAATTTATCGAAAATTCGCTTCACGCCATCGAAGAACATCTGGTTTTAGGCGGACTTTTTGCGGCGATCATCGTTTTTCTTTTCCTTTGGAACATTCGTTCGACGATCATTTCGGCGTTGGCGATTCCGACCTCGATCATCGCGGCGTTTGCGATCATTGCCGCGCTCGGCTACAGCCTGAATCAGATGACGATGCTCGCGCTGACATTGATGGTCGGAATCGTGATCGACGACGCGATTGTTGTTCTGGAAAATATTTACCGATTTGTCGAAGAAAAAGGAATGGACCCGTTTCAGGCGGCGATCGAAGGAACGCGCGAGATCGGTCTGGCGGTTTTGGCGACGACGCTTTCGCTTCTTGCCGTGTTTATTCCCGTCGGATTTATGACCGGGATCGTCGGGCGTTTTATGTCCTCGTTCGGTCTGACCTCGGCGGCGGCGATTGCGGTTTCGCTGATCGTTTCGTTTACTTTAACGCCGATGCTCGCGGCGCGCTGGATCAAACCGCACAAATCACACAATGAGGCGGACGGATTCGGTGACGAAGCGGCGGCAAGCGAAATTCACGGCGACGGAATGCTCGTAAATGAAGATGAAACCGCGAATCGCAAACCGCAAGCCGCAAATGAAAGCAAGGACAGTTGGTTTTACAGCAAGATCGACAGCACTTACACGTGGCTTTTGAAAATTTCGATGCGTTTTCGTTGGGCGGTCGTGCTGATCTGTCTTTTAGTAGTCGCTTCGATCTATCCGCTCTTCAAATTCGTCGGAATGGCGTTTTTGCCCGAAGAAGACGAATCGGCGTTTTCGATCTCTCTGCGCGGTCCGCAGGGAACTTCGCTTTCGGCGACGCAATCGATTCTCGACCGTATTGCGCGTGATGTGCGCGAACAGCTTCCGGGAGTGAAAAACACACTGGTTCAAGCGGGCGGTTTCGGCAACAGCGGAGCCAACTCGGGAAACGTCAACGTCAGTCTTGTTCCCGTTGCCGAACGTGATTTTTCACAAGCCGAACTCATCAATAAAACGCGCGCGATTCTGAAAAAATATCAGTCGAAGGATTACCGCATCAACGCCTCGGCGCAATCTTCGATCTCGGGCAGTTTGGGATTGGGACGCGGCGGTTCGGGCATCGGTTATTATCTTGCCGGACCGGATATGGAGCAGTTGAACACTTACGCGAATCAGCTTGTCGAAAAGATGCGTCAAGACCCGGTTTTCCGCGACCCCGACACCTCTTATGATGTCGGAACGCCCGAAATTCAGATCACTATCGACCGCGACAAAGCCGCCGATCTCGGCGTAAAAGCGGGCGACGTGGCGACGGCGATCAATACTTTCGCCGCCGGACAGCGCGTGACGACGTTCAGCCAGAACAACAAACAATACGACGTGGTTTTACAGGCTGACGAACAATATCGGCGCGACCGCAACAATTTGCAATATTTCACCGTCGCATCGGCGAACGGCGGAACGGTCGGATTGGAAAGATTGGTCAAGATCGAAGACGGTCGCAGTCCCGCTTCGATCAGCCGTTTGAACCGTCAACGTCAGATCACGGTCAGCGCGAGTCTGCCGCCGAACGCTTCCGAATCGGATGCCGCCGCAAAGCTCGAACAATATGTGAAGGAACTCAATCTTCCCGCCGAATACACGGCTGGCGTGACGGGACAATCGAAGGAACTGCAGCGCGCATATCAATCGTTTATGTATGCGTTTCTGCTGTCGTTCGTCTTTATGTATCTGATCCTGGCGGCGCAGTTTGAATCGTTCATTCACCCGGTCACGATTCTGCTGACGCTTCCGCTTTCGATTCCGTTCGCGCTCGTTTCTACGCTGATCGCGGGGCAGACCTTGAATATTTTCTCCGCGCTCGGAATTCTTTTATTGTTCGGTATCGTCAAAAAGAACGCGATCTTGCAGATCGATCACACGAACACTCTGCGCGAACGCGGGATGAATCGCTACGACGCAATCATACAGGCAAACCGCGACCGTCTGCGTCCGATCCTGATGACGACGCTTGCGCTCGTTGCGGGAATGATTCCGCTCATTCTGGGAACGGGAGCGGGCGCGGCGACGAACCGTTCGATCGGAATTCTCGTCGTCGGCGGACAATCTTTGTGTTTGCTGTTGACCTTGCTCGCCGTTCCGGTTTTCTATTCGCTCTTTGACGACGCACAGCAAACGACCGTTTTTCGCGGTCTTTCCGAGCGCGTCGGCAATTTGAAGGACGGAATTATGCGACCTGTTTACGGCATTTTCCGCAGGAATAAAACTGAGGAGAAACCGAAAACCCGGAAGGAACGCGAGGACGCGAATCTGGATAATGTCGGCGAAAGCGCGTAGGGCGCGGGTTCGCAATATGTTTATGAAGTTAAGGGTAGTATCAATATTTTTTACGGTCGTTCTCACGGGATTGACAGTTGCGGCGCAAACTCCGCCAACAACTCCGCCTGTCCAGCAACCGACACAGCCGACGCAACCGAATCAGCCGGTCGAGCCGCAAACTCAACCGGCACAACCGACACAGCCGAACCGTCAGACACAACCGCAGAATCAGACGGAACAACCGCCGGCACAGCAGACACAGCCGACCCAAACGACACCGCCGGGAACCACGCCGAGCGGACAGATCGCCAATCCGAACACGGTCATTCAGCAAACGCCGACACAGAACGTCGGAACTTCGGGCGGCATCGCACCCGCCGAATTGCCCGACGATCCGCCGCCCGTCGCGCCCAATTTTGAAGCCCCGGTTCGACCCTTGCCGTCGGCAGACCGCGTCGGCGTGGACGTGATGAATCAGCTTCCGATGACGCTCGAAGATGCGATCACGCGGGCTTTGCAGAACAATAACGACATCGATACTTCCAAGATCAACGTGCAGATCGCCGAGTTTAATCTGAAGGCGGCGCGCGGCGTTTACGATCCCGTTCTGGCGGCGGACAGTTTTTATGAAAGCCGCACGACACCGACGGCTTCGACGATCGGCGGCGCGGGTTCGAGCGGAAAGGTGACGCAGAACAATTTCAGCACTATCTTGGGCGCAAGCGGTTTTTCGCCGTTCGCGGGCGGTTCATACACGGCTGATTTCAACAATGCGCGGACGACGACCAATAACCAGAACTCTCTGCTCAATCCGCAGTTTCCTTCGTCTTTGAATCTGACTTACCGACAGCCTTTGTTTCGCGGTCTGCGCTTCGACAACAACCGCCGCCAGATCGAGATCGCGAAGAAAAATCTTTCGCTGACCGACGCGCAGTTTCGTCAGCGCGCCATCGAAGTCATCGCGCAGGTCGAACAGGCTTACTGGGATTTGGTTTTCTCTCTGCGGAATCTGCAAGTGCAAATCGATGCCGTCAAACAGGCGCGGACACAGCTCGAAAGCAATCAGCGTCTGGTTGCGAAGGGCGTTCTCGCGCCGATCGATATTGTCGCGGCAAACACGCAGATCACGACCTTCGAGCAAAACGTTTACACCGCGCAGGAAGACGTGACGCGGGCGGAAAATACTTTGAAAACCTTGATGCTGAAAGACCGCACATCCGAAGAATGGACGCGCCCGATCACGCCGATCTCGGAGATTTCGCTCGAACCGCCGCGCATCGGGCTTGAGATTGCGGTTGCCGACGCGCTTCGCAATCGCCCCGAGATCACACAGCTTGCCACGCAGAAGGAGATCAATCAGATCGATCAAAGATTTTTTAAAGATCAGACGAAACCGCAGATCGATTTAATCGGAAACTATACTTCCGCCGGTCTTGCGGGAACGGCGAACGAGGTCACGCGCACGAGCAACACGGTCGATCCGACCTTGCTGGCGCGCATCAATCAGCTTTCGCAGATCAACAATCTGCCGCCGCTCGTCATTCAACCGACGACGACCGTTTCATCGCCGCCGTCAGCCCTGGTCGGCGGATATTTCAGTTCGCTCGGCGACATTCTGACGCAACGCTATCCGACCTACCGCGTCGGCGTGAGCATCAGCATTCCGTGGGGCAACCGCACCGCCGAAGCAAATCTCGGACGCTCGCTGGTCGAGGCAAATCAGATCACAAACTCGCGCAACCAGCAGGAACAGGTCATCGAAGCCGAAGTCCGCAATTCGCTCCAAGCCCTGCGTTCATCGGAAGCGCGGCTGGCTTCCGCGCTCGCTTCGCGCCAGTCCGCCGAACAGCTTTACGACAGCGAACAACGCCAATTCCGCGCCGGAACGACGACCTTTTATCTCGTTCTCCAACGCCAGACCGAATTGTTGGCGGCACGAAGCCGCGAACTTCAGGCGCAAACCGACCTCAACAAAGCGATCAGCGAATTTCAACGCGCCACCGGCACGACCCTCAGCGCAAACAACGTCACGGTTTCCAGAGAACTCGATTTCATCCAACGCCCGAAAAATTCCGCCTCGCTCTACACCCGCAGATTTTTCGGCGGCGGCGAAGCAAAGTAATTAAATTCAAAACAGATCAATTCAAATCACTAATCGGCAACAGCTTGAAACAACAAAAAGCTCCCCTCCTTTGAAAGGAGGGGTGACGCGTCAGCGTCGGGGTGGTTGTTGAACCGTCGGCAGATCGAATGTTTAGTCTTTGAATTGAACCACCCCGTCTGCCGAAGCGTCAGCCACCCCTCCTTTGAAAGGAGAGGAGCTTTTTTTGGTTATTTATTTACGATTCAGATAAAACTCTTGACAAAAAAATTAACCTGTGGCAAAAAGATAGACATAACTGTTCGCTCAAGGGATTATTTTCTATTTGCAATTTTTCAGACACTAATTTTGTTTCGTGATTGTTTTTTTTCAGGACGGAAGAAAATTATTTCCCGTTGAAATTCAGGATTTCTCAAATCTCAGAGATCGATTGCTTCAACGCTAAATCCTTTTTCTCCGTCATATATACCGATTATTTAAGCGAAATTAGTCTTTTCCGGTCGCGGAAAAGATTAAAACGTCAATGGAAAAGGCTTTTCCATTGACGGATAAGGCTTATTCACGGGTGGAAAAGGCTTTTCCTTGCACGGAAAAGGCTTAAACTCGAATGGAAAAGGCTTTTCCTTGCACGGAAAAGGCTTTTCCGCCGAAGAAAAAGGCTTTTCCATTGCTGTTTTTAAATATTCGGGTCAGTAAGGAGATTCGGGCAGACTGTGATTTTTTATCGCCCGGGAAGTCTGCCGAACAAGTTCTCTTGGTGCAAGAGATGTTTTATATGCCCGTTTTGTTTACCGATACGGGCTTGGCAAATTAACGATCTACTTCGAGGAGAAATAAAAAAATGGCAAATAAAAAAAGATTATCGCCGAACAAATTGGCGGAAGAAAAATCCAATTTTGAAAATCTGAAGGCAATCGAGGGTTATCGTTCGCAGAAACCCGAATATGAAGTTGCGGCAATTCAGGCAGTCGTTGACGCGCTCGACGAAAAGATTGCCAGAGAAGCGGTTTTGCTTGCCGAACTTGCCGAACTGCGCGATGATATTGCCGAACACGGAATGATATTAAGCGAGAAAAACGACGGTGCGGCAATTCAGGTCGCCGCGCAGTTCGGCGAAGATTCTCCGCAGTATCAATCTGTCGGACGCAAACGCAAATCCGAACGCCAAACGGGACGGAGAACAAAACCGAGCGGAAACACGCCGTAAGGTTTGAGTAAACAAAGTAGAACAAACTTCGGTTTGTTCATTTTCATAACGGAACGAAATCGGTATTTCTGATCGTTTCGTCGGTTAAGCTTAGACAAACTGAAGTTTGTCTGACAAAAAACGAAAAGCGGAAAATATCTCTCCCTGATCGATTCCGCTTTTCCTGCTAAATTTACATTTACATAATAAGAAGTTGGAAATTGCCTCGTGATTTGACTCAGAATTTGATATTTCAAACGACCGATTCATGCCTTGCACGAAAGTTTCTGAAAAACACAATTCAAAAATAAATTGGAGATAAAAATGAAAAAAATAATATTCGCGTTTGTCTGTCTAACGCTCGTTTTCAACAGTCTTGCCTTTGCCGGAGTCGATTCCAAAAAAGCCGAATTCGTCGGCGGCACGCTGAAGGATAAATACTTTCCGAATCAAAAGAAAAACGTCGCAGGTTTACTCAAAACCGACGACGAAAAAATGCTCAATTTCGTTTACCGGCTCGGTGCGGAAGAAAAAGTATATGCGATTCCATACGATCAGATTCTGGACATCGAATACGGACAAAAAGCCGGAAGGCGTGTCGGCGCGGCAATCGCCACCGCGATTCTTTTAAGTCCGGTCGGATTGTTCCTGCTTTTCTCGAAGAAACGCAAGCATTTTGTGACGATCGGTTACAAAGACGAAGAAGGCAAGGAACAGGTCGCCGTTTTCGAGCTCGGCAAGGGAATCGTCAGAACGACTCTGCCGATCTTAAAAGCGCGTTCGGGCAAGGAAATCACCTATCAGGACGAAGAAGCCAGAAAATCAGGCAAAGGAACCGACTAAACGGATAACGGGTAACTGATAGTGGATAACGGATAACGGATAGTGATTTGCTTTTCGTTATCCGTTATCCGTTATCAGTTCTCACTTAAAGAGCCTTTCTGAAAAAACGAAAACCAAAATCCCTTTCGTCGCGTATTAGCAAAAGGTTAGTTCTAAAATAATCATCAAAAAACCGGAGAAATTATGAATCAACTATTTAGGAAATTGTTTCTCTGCCTTGGTGTTTTGGCGGTCGGTTTATCGACGATTGCCAATGCACAGACGGGCGGGAAATCGGCAGGACTCAATGTTCCCGTCACTTATTACACGCTTCCGAACGGTTTGAAGGTCGTGCTTTCACCTGAAAAAAGCGCGCCTTTGACGACGGTTGCGGTTTATTACAACATCGGTTTTCGGATCGAACCGAAAAACCGCACGGGTTTTGCGCATTTATTTGAGCATCTGATGTTTCAAGGCTCGAAAAATATGGGCAAGATGGAATATATCAATCTCGTCCAATCGAACGGCGGTGTGCTGAACGGTTCGACGCGGTTCGATTTTACGAATTATTTCGCGGTCGTGCCGTCGCACAAACTCGAAACCCTGCTCTGGGCGGAAGCCGACAGAATGCGCGGTCTGGACATCACGCAGGAAAATCTGACGAATCAGCAGGGCGTGGTCGGCAACGAGGTGAAAGTCAATGTTTTAAATCAGCCTTACGGAACTTTCCCGTGGATCGATCTGCCGATGGCGGCGTTTACGAATTGGTATAATTCGCACAATTTTTACGGCGATCTGAAAGACATCGAAGCCGCGACGCTCGAAGATGCAAAGACGTTTTTCGATAAATATTATTCGCCGAAAAACGCCGTTCTCGTCGTCGTCGGCGATTTTGAAGAACCGCAGGCAAAGCAATGGGTCGAAAAATATTTCGCCAACATTCCCGCGCAAACGCCCGACCCGATCGGCGACATCTCCGAACCGCGTCAAAATGGAGAAAAAACCGTTTCGCGCACCGACAAGCTGGCAAATAAACCCGCCGTCGGGTTCGGTTATCAAATGCCGAAACGCGGAAGCGAAGAATATTACGCGATGGGTTTGATCGACCAGATTCTGCTTCAGGGCGAGGACAGTCTTTTATATCAGGAGCTCGTCAAAACGAAAGGCTACACGGGCGGTTTGAACGGCGGCATCAACGGTTATCTCGGAAATATGTTCAATTATAACGGTCCGATGCTGTTTTCGGTCGATCTCATTCACGACGACAAATTTACCGCGAAAGAGATTCTGGCGGCGACGGATGCCGTTATCGATAAATTCCAGAGCAAACCCGTCGAACAGAAAGACATCGACCGCGCGATCGTCAAACTGCGCTCCAATTTCTACGACACGCTTCAACAATTCGGCGGTGTCGGACGCGCCGACCTGCTCGCCTGTTTCGCGCTTTTCGACAACGATCCGAAGAAAATAAATGAAATCGAAGACAATTTCCGCAAGGTCACGCCCGCTTTGATCCAAAAAACGGCGAAGGAATATCTTCGCAAAACGAACCGCACGGTCGTGATCGTCACGCCTGAGAAAAAGGAGGCGAAATAAAATGGAAAACGGAAAATGGAAAATGGAAAATAAAGGAATTTTCAAAAAAGCTCTTTGGCTCTGCGTTGTTGTAATGAGTCTTTTTAGCGTCGGCGTTTTCGCGCAAAAGGAAAAACCGCCCGTCGGCGGACAGCCGAAGCCGTTCGTTTTTCCTGCACAGGAAAATATGACGCTCCCGAACGGGATGAAGGTCACGCTCGTGCAATACGGCTCGGTTCCGAAAGTCGCGTTTCAAGCCACGATCTACACCGGCACGAAAGATGACGCGAAAGGCAAAAAAGGCGTTTCGGACACGGTCGCGCAAATGCTCAAAGAAGGCACGAAAACGCGCAGTGCCGGGCAAATTGCGCGTGAAACCGCCGAAATGGGCGGTTATCTCAACGTCGGTGCCGGCACGGACAGCACAAATATTTCGGGCGAAGTTCTCTCGGAATTCGACGTTAAATTCTTGGATTTGATGGCGGATGTGATGCTGAATCCGAACTTCAAAGCGGACGATCTCGAAAGAATCCGCGCCAACAAACTGCGCCAGCTTGCGCTTGCCAAAACTCAGGCGGGCACTCTCGCCTGGGAAAAATTCCGCGCGACGATCTTTGCAAATCATCCCTACGGTCAGATAAATCCGACCGAAGACGAGGTGAAAGGCTATACGCTCGACGAAGTTAAGAGTTTTTACAACGCCAATTACGGCGCGGCGAAAACGCATCTTTATATCGTCGGTCAATTTAACGCATCGGCGATCAAAGACGCGATCGGCAAAGCATTTGCGGGTTGGCAGAAAGGAACGCCGCTGACGCGCAACGCCCCGACCGGAACAGCTAAAAATTCTCTCGCCAAGATCGACCGCCCCGACGCGCCGCAATCGACGATCTATCTCGGAATGCCCGCACCGAATCCGGCTGATGCCGATTTTGCGAAATTTGTCGTGATGGACAGTCTTCTGGGCGGTTCGTTCGGTTCGCGCATCACGGCGAACATCCGCGAAAACAAAGGTTACACTTATTCGCCGAACAGCTTTTTGTGGAATCGCTACAAAACGGGTTACTGGATCGAAAACGCCGACGTGACGACCGAATCGACGGGCGCATCGATCAAGGAAATCCTGTATGAGATCAACCGTCTGAAATCCGAACCCGTCACCGAAGCCGAACTGCAGGGCATCAAAAACTATATGGTCGGGCTTTACGTTCTGCAAAATTCGACGCGTTTCGGCGTTATCAATCAACTCGAAACGATGAATTATTACGAAATGGATAAAAGCTATATCGACAATTACGTGAAAAAAATCGTTGCCGTGAACGCAAAAGACATACAGGATATGGCGAAAAAATACCTGACCGAAGACAAGATGACCATTGTCGTCGTCGGCGATCTGAAAAAGATCAACGACCAACTCAAGCCTTACGAAAAATAAGGTCAGGTTGAGTTAAATTAAGAAGCGGACGGAAAATATCCGTCCGCTTTTTTAGTCTATTTTATCAATCCGAACCGCCGTGACTTTGTATTCGGGCGTTTTTACGAGGCGGTCACGGTGTGCGCCCGTCAGTTGGTTCAGAAATATTTCCGTGTTGTGAAAGGTGGCGTAAAGCTCGCCTTTTTTTACTTTGTCGTTGATGTGAACGGGAATTTTCGCCTCGCCGTATCTGCTTTGCAGATTGACGATTTCGCCGTCTTTAAATGAAAGTCTTTCGGCATCGGACGGATTGATTTCGAGCAGATCGGACGGGCGAAGTTTGGCGTTATTGGTGCGTTGCGTCATCGTTCCCGCGTTGAAATGGAAAAGCGTTCTGCCCGTTGTTAAAAGAAAAGGAAATTCGGCGGAAACGATCTCTGCGGTCGGCGCGAAAACGATACGTTTCAACGCGGCGCGTTTGCCGAGCGGAAATTCGTCTTTGTGCAAAACTTCCGTGCCCGCGTCCGATTCGGAAAAACAATTCCATTGCAAGCCGTGATCGTCCAGTCTTTCGTAGGTGATGCCGTAACTCGCTTTCCAAACGGCGCGAATCTCGTTCCAGATTTCTTCGGGCGAATGAAAATCGAAATGTTCGCCTTTACCCATCGCGGCGGCAAGTGCGCAGATTATTTCCCAATCGCTTTTTGAATTTCCGCGCGGGCTGACGGCTCGGCGGATGCGCTGAACGCGGCGTTCGCCGTTCATAAACGTGCCGTCTTTTTCAAACGACGAAGCGGCAGGCAGAAAAACGTGCGCAAATTCGCGGGCGGTTTCGTTCAGAAACATATCCTGCACGATGACCAATTCCATCGAACGCAAAGCGCGTCCGGTTTCGTGCGCGTCGGCGTTCGTCAGATAAATGTCGTAGCCGATCGACCATAACGCCTTGAAATTTCCGTCCGATGCCGAATCCATCATTTCCAAAAGATTCAAGCCCTTTTCGTGAGGAACGGGCGCGTTCCAGACGGATTCAAAAAGCTCTCGTCCGTCGTCGAGCGCAATGCTTCCCGTCAAATTTGCCGGATCGCAACCCATCTGCGCCGAGCCTTGCACGTTATTTTGACCGCGCAGAGGATTTACACCCGCACCGCGTTTGCCGAGATTTCCCGTCAAAAGCGCGAGATTGACGATGCACATCACGCCTTCAGTGCCTTGAAAATGTTCGGTCATCCCGAGTCCGTGAACCGTCATCGCGGGTTTGGCGTTCGCGTAAATCCGCGCCGCTTTGCGAATGTCTTCAGCGGAAACTCCGCACTTTTCGGCAACGTTTTCGGGCGCAAATTGTTTGATGAATTCGCAATATTCTTCAAATTCGGAAACCCTTTCCCGCACGAAATCGGCATCGAAAAGATTTTCTTCGACGATCACGGCGGCAATTGCATTGAATACCAAAACATTCGTTCCGGCGCGGATTTGCAAATGAACGTCGGCGTATTTCGTGAGTTCGGTTCGGCGCGGATCGATGACGATGAGTTTGGCTGTTTTACGAAGCGCGGCTTGGCGGATGCGTTCGCCGACGATCGGGTGATTTTCGGTCGGGTTCGCGCCGCAGATCATTATCACGTTGGCAAATTCGACATCGTTAAAGGAATTTGTCGCCGCGCCCGTGCCGAGCATCGTTTTGATCGCGGCGGCGGACGGCGTGTGACAAACCCGCGCACAGCAATCGACGTTGTTATTTTCAAGGCAGACACGCGCAAATTTCTGCGCCAGATAATTTTCCTCGTTCGTCGCCCGCGCCGAACCGAGAACTCCGATGCTCTGCGCGCCGTATTTGGCTGAAATCCGTTTCAATTCGTTGGCGGTAAATTCCAAAACTTCCTCCCACGAAACAATTTTCCACACGTCTTTTTCACGGATCATCGGTTCGGTCGCGCGGTCTTTCGCGTCAACAAACTCAAACGCGTAACGACCTTTGACGCAAAGATGTCCGTGATTGACGGGTGCATCCGGCGCGGGTTTGATCTGCACGATCTTGTCGTTGCGCGTTCCGACGTTCATTTCGCAACCCGTTCCGCAATAAGGGCAGACGGTTTTTGTCCAGTTCGTCGGCGTTCCGTATCGAATAACGGATTTGTCTTCGAGCGCACCCGTCGGGCAAGTATCGACACACGCGCCGCAACTGATGCACGAACTGTCTTTCAATTGCGGACTTGCATCGGGAACGATGACGGATTGCGCGCCGCGATTCAAAATCTGCCAGACGAAACGCCCTTGCACCTGTTCGCAGATTCTGACGCATCGGTTGCAATGGATACAGCGCGACATATCGATCTCGATATACGGATGCGTGCGGTCGGTTTTGCTTTGAATTGTTTTGCCTTGAAAATCTGTCGCGTCGAGTTCGTATTCTTTAGCGAGCGTGTGAAAATATTTTTCGGGAAATTGTTCAAAGGCTTCAACGGGATAACTTTGCGCCAGCATTTTGAGATTGAATTCGCGCGCTTTTTCAAGTTTCGGCGTGGCGGTTTCGATCTCCATTCCGTCTTTCAACTCCGTCATACAGGAAGCCGCCGGATGCGGTTGCCCTTTGATTTCGACGACGCAAAGACGGCACGCGCCGCAAGGTTTCAAACGCTTGTCGTTGCAAAGCGTCGGAATGTTGATGCCGAGCAAACTGACCGCTTCGAGAATCGAAGTCTGCTTATCAAAATGCCTTTCTTCGCCGTTGATCGTTGCTTTTATCATAATTTCCCTCAATTCTGTCTTCGCAAACGATATGCCATTTGGAATTTCAATGAAAAGCGCGAATTTACAGAGAAAAAACAGCGAAATTTGCGAAAAATTTCAATTTGAAGCGAAAAGATTCGCGGTTAGCGGTTACAGACTTATTTTTTCGGAAGTTTGAACGCGGATGGGGCAGATTAAACGGATATATGCAGACTTTTATAAAATTTATCTGCACTGATCCGCCCGATCTGCCCCATCCGCTTTCAAAAAAGGTCGGTTTTTTAGAACTGAATCAATTGATAAAACGCGAATGCCGATTGAAATTTGCTTCTCAGATCGAGTTCACCATTTTCGCCGTTCGGCAGGGAAGCATTGAGCGAAAGAACCGTATCGCGCAAAGTTCCGAGCATCTTGTCGATGTTTTCGAGGCTGTCGCCCGACATCAGATCGTTTAAACGATTTTCGACTCCGCTCTGTAATGCGCCTTTGGCTTTATCCCAAGCAAAATCGCGGATTTTTCCGGCGATCTGATCGAGAAATTCCGCGCCTTCGCCACCGAGTTCGCCGAGAACTTTGCCCGCACCCGGAACGAACGAAAACGCCAATCCGGTGAACATTTTCATCGTTTCTTCGCGCTGTTTCCGGTCAGCCTGAATCGCACCCTTCTGATTTTCAGCCGCTTTCCAAGCCATTGCCATCAATCCCGACATCGCTTCGACGTGATCCTGCTGTGACCAACCGCCGTGCGCGTTTTCATATTCGGCTTGCGAAACGGGCGGCTGCGCGGCGGCATCGCCGACGTTTGCAGTCAATCTGACCATTTCTTCCATCATCTGCGGACGAAGCTGACCCGGATTTTCGGAAAAGAGCGTCAGTTCCATAAATTTGATCATTCCTTCCTGAAATTGCCGGCTTGCAAACGCGCCGTCGGGAGCCGCATTATGCAGAAGCTGTTCGCCCGAACTCATAAACAAACGCGAAAGCGCATCTTTCGTTTCGGGGTCACTGATAAGCGACGGCAGATTTACTTCGGGAAGCGTTTCGATGATTTTTTGAAGCATTTCCGCACGTTCGGCTGACGGCAATGAATTTGCGATATTTGCCGCGCTCGTGAAAAGTGCCTGCACGTCAACGCCGCCGTTATCGCCGAAAAGTCCGGGTTCGATGGTTTTCGCCTGTTCCATCATAGCGTTGACGACCGCCGTTTTCATTTCCGTGTTGAAACTGCGCGAGATCAGATCGGCAAACGATGTCGCCTTGTTTTCCATCCCGAAATTCGGTGTGAAAGCGTCCTGCACCGTCCAATTCGACACCCACTCGGCAAATCCCGCTTTTTCATCCGCGCTCAGACCGCCGAACATATCCCCCAACGCTCTTCCGACATCGTTTTTCTGCGTTTCGGAAAGATCGTCCATCAAACGCAAAGACGCGCCGAGCTCGTGCGGCATATCTTTATAAAGTTGCGCCATCAACGCGCCGCCCGCTTCAGGACCGTAAAGCGAATTCAATCTGGCGATTTCTTCGGCAAGTTTTTCACCGCCTCCGACGACATCGTATTGCATCGAATCTTTAACGCGTTCGGCGGCGGCGGCAACGGCTTCGTCCTGGGTTTGCGTCGCGGTTTGCAGGGCAACGTCGATGCGGTCGATCGTGGCGCGTTCGTCGTCGTGAACTTTGCCTTGTTCGAGTTCGTGTTTCGCCGTTTCGAGCATCGCTTTGCCTTCGGGCGTGCGCGCCAGTTCGCTCAACTCTTTTTCGGACATATTTTCAACGAAATCCTGCGCGATCTCGTCGCGGTCTTCCGGTTTGACGATCTTCAGCATTTCGTCCAAGACCGCTTTTCCGGCAGACGGACTGAGCCGCCCCATTTCCGCCAAATCTTTTCCGGCTTCGACCGAATCGAAATGATCGACTCCGCCGTTGTCGTTGATAATTTTTTCCGCCATTTCACGAACCTTCGCAGGATCGCCGGCATCGCGTGTCAATTCCAATCCTTTGATCGTATTTTGCACGGCTTGGCGGTCTTCGGGCGGCAGATGCGGCAGTATTTTCTTCAATGAAGCGATGCGCTCGTCAGGAGTCGGCGGCGGTGCGGGATTATTTGCTTGAAACTGTGCGTTCAATCGAAAGCGCGTCAAATCGCCCTGCGAACGCAAGTTGTTTAATTTTTCAGTTCCGTTTTCCTTGAGCAAAGGTTTCGATTCGATTCTAAGCTCGACCTTTTTTTCGACCTTTACTTCAAATTTCGGTTTCTCAACTCCGTCTATCCGCGTCAATGCCATAAAAATCTCCTTCTATTTGCAGGTAAAAATGCTTTTTGAAAGTTATCGGAGATTTTCAAGGAAAGTTTCCGTAAAAAACAAAAAAGGTCGGATGAAACCGACCTTAATAAACACGAATAATTATTTAGGTTAAATCCGCATTCCGTTTCTTTGCAGAAGCGATTCAAATCCGGTCTTATCGACGGCTTTGATATATGCGTCACGCGGTTCGACCAAGCCTTTTTTGACCAACTCGAAAAGCGCGTCGTTGAGCATTACCATACCGTTCTGTTTTCCGGTCTGCATTGCCGACGGAATCTGGAAGGTTTTTCCTTCGCGGATCAGGTTTGAAATGGCGGGCGTAACGATCAAAACTTCGAGCGCGGCAACGCGCCCGCCGCCTTTTTTCGGCAGAAGCGTTTGCGCGATCACGCCTTTTAACGATTCGGAAAGCATCACACGAATCTGCTGTTGACGGTCGGCAGGAAATTGGTCGATGATACGATCGATCGTCGAAGCGGCGGTCGTCGTATGCAGTGTTCCGAAAACCAAGTGTCCCGTTTCGGCGGTTTCGATAGCGATCGAGATCGTTTCGAGGTCGCGCATTTCGCCGACGAGCAGAATGTCAGGGTCTTCGCGAAGCGCGGCGCGGAGTGCGTCTTTGAAGCTGTCCGTGTGATTGCCCACTTCGCGCTGGTTGACCAGACATTTCTGGTTTTCGTGCGTGAATTCGATCGGGTCTTCGATCGTGATAATGTGGTCTTCACGGTTTTTGTTGATGCTGTCAACCATCGCGCAGAGCGTGGTCGATTTGCCCGAACCCGTCGGACCCGTGACGACGACCAAGCCTTTCGAGAGATTACAGAGATTCATAATCGCCTGCGAAAGTCCGAGCTGTTCGGCGGTCAAAATTTTGGTCGGAATGATACGGAAAACTCCGCCCATTCCTTTCCTGTCCGCAAAAATATTCGCACGAAAACGCGCCAGCCCGGGAATTTCGTATGCGAAATCGGTATCGTTGCGGCGGCTGAATTCTTCCTGATTTTTGTCAGGCATAATCGAGGTCAAAAGTTCCTTGATCGAATTCGGCGTGAGCGTCGTTTCGCCGGATTCCAAAACCGCCATTTTACCGTCTTTGCGAACCATCGGCGGCATCGAAACACTCATATGCAGATCGCTTGCACCGACTTCGGACATCTTGTGAAACAGTGCGTCCATTCGCGCTTTCATCGAAGAACTCGAGGCGGTCGGAACGAACACGGCGGTTGCCGGTTCGGAAGCGTAAGTGTTTTGAGTTGCTTGAGTTTGCGGGGCGTAATTCGGTTGAGCAGGTGCTTTTTCCTGAATATTCACCGGCGGCTGATAGCTTTGCGTTTCGGAAAGAAACTGGTTTTGCGAGTAGCTGTTCGAGTAAGTTTCGCCGTAGGCTTGCGTGTCGGTTTTTGAAGAAAAATTTTCTTCGTAAGAACTGTTTACGGGAGCATAATCGCTTCGTTTAGCAGGCGGTTCGTAGGTCGATGAATCGGAAAACGAAGTCGTAAAGGTCGGGTCGTTGACCGAAATAATTTCGATGTCGGGTGAACTGTAATTGCTTTCAAATTGAACTTTCGGCGTTTCTTCGACTTCGATCTCGATATTTGAATTGTAAAGCGAATTCGTTTCGATCTCTAAATTGCTTTCATATGCAGAGGCAGAGCTTTCAAACGAGTATTTCGGTTTGTTGATGGAGGCGAAATCGTTATCTTCAATCGGCGCGGAAAACGGCGTTTGAGCGGCGAGAAACGGCGCATTCGATTCGATGAGCGAATCTTCGACGACCGGTGCGGATGAAGAAAAACTCTGGTTGAAAACTTCGGATTTCGATTGCGCCGCATCTGCCATCATCGGGCGAACCGTGACGTTAAATCCGGCTGAAGATTTTTTGACGACAAAATTGAAATTGCCGAGCGTGTGCGGATGAACGAATTCGACTTCCTGTTTGTTCGGAAGCTGTTGTTTGACATCGGGCGGAATCAGCGGGAAAACCATCATACTGATCTGTGTGCCCAGAATCGGCGTGTTGGCAACGTCGGTCATTCCGGTCGAAGTGACTAAATAGGGATTTCGGTTCGGTTCGAGATGAAGCTCGTAACTGAAGGTTGAAAGTAAAGTTTGTAAATACTCGTTTAACTTTTCCATAAGTTATTAGGTTTTTAAGTTGGAAGTTGCAGAGCGCGAATTGAAATATTTGGTGACAAAATTTAGGCGAGCGTGGAAGGCTCACTTAAAAACATAACACAGTTAAATGACGTTTGTCATCAAAAAAAATATTTCAAATTCGGTGCTGATTTCAGGAAGTTAAACAATTTTCCCGAAGATCGAACGGCAATAAAGAAACTGTCCGCTATAAATCGTTATCAATAAACAATTTGACAGTTCTTTTACAAGAACGGTTGGGCAGTGAACTTTGATTGTTTGCAGACTTAATTTCATCGCAGAGAGTTACGCGAAAGACGCTCTGACGCAAACGATTTATTTTTGGAGAATTATTTATTTTGGTCGTAAAGATATAATCCGAGCCCGAATTTTGCCGCCGCACGGCGCAGAGCCATCGATTCCGCATTGCTCGAAGAATCGCCGTAAGCGTCCAAATCTTCGTCTTCCTGTCCCGTCGCTTCGCGGTAAACGATGCCTTCGGCGGACGGCACGGAAAGCCGCACGGTGAGAATCAATTTTCCGCCGACGGTGTTCATCGAACGCACTTCGTAGCACCAGCCGGGCGCGTAATGATCGAGATATTTGATCGCGTCGTGCCACGACAGATAAAGAATTTCTCTGCCGCCTTGTTTGCGGGTTCGCAGGTGGCGTTTGGCGACGGGTTTGGTCAAATCCTTGACAATATCGCGGATTGAACGCAAACCTTCGTCGTGATTTAATTGAACTTCTAAAGAATCGTTTTCCTGAGCTTGAGATACTGTTTCAGCCATAGGAAATCATTTTAACTTTAAAACGCAAAAATATGAAATTAGTCAGTGCCGAAGAAGCCGTAAAATTTATCAATACGGGCGATCACGTGTTTATTCAAAGCGTTGCCGCCGCGCCGCAGACGCTTATCAAAGCGATGACCGCCCGCGCGAACGAACTGCGAAACATCGAAATCTATCATCTGCATACCGAAGGCGAAGCCGAATATATCAAGCCCGAACATAGAAACACATTTCATACGAACGCCTTTTTCATCGGTGCGAACGTCCGCAAAGCCGTCGCGTCGGGCGAAGCGGATTTTATCCCGTGTTTTCTGAGTGAAGTGCCGCTTTTGATGCGCCGCGAGATCATCCCGATCGAGGTCGCGCTGATCCACGTTTCGCCGCCCGACAAACACGGTTATTGCTCGCTCGGAACGTCGGTCGATGTGAGCGTGGCGGGCGTGCAGATGGCGGAAACGGTGATCGCACAGATCAATCCGAATATGCCGCGCACACACGGCGACGGCGTTTTGCATATCGACGAGATCGATTACGGTGTCGAGGTGACTGATGAAATTCCCGAACTTCCCGAAATGGAGCCGACACCCGAAGAACTCGCCATCGGCGAACATTGCGCGGAACTTATCGAAGACGGCGCAACTCTGCAAATGGGCATCGGCGCGATTCCGAACGCGGTTTTGAAAGCCCTCACGAATCATAGGGATTTGGGCGTTCACACCGAGATGTTTTCCGACGGTTTGATTCCTTTGCTCGAAAAAGGCATCGTAAACGGCAAAAAGAAACGCGTTCACCCGAAAAAAGTGGTTGCAAGTTTCGTGATGGGAACGCGCAAACTTTACGATTTTATCGACGACAATCCCGAAATTGCGATGCTCGACGTTGCTTACGTCAACGATCCGCACGTCATCCGCCGCAATCCGAAAGTGACGGCGATCAACAGCGCGATCGAAGTCGATCTGACGGGACAGGTTTGTGCCGATTCGATCGGGGCGCGGATGTATTCGGGCGTTGGCGGACAGATGGATTTTATCCGCGGCGCGTCTTTGAGCGAAGGCGGAAAACCGATCATTGCATTGCCTTCGACGACGGCGAAAGGCGAATCGAAGATCGTTCATTTCTTAAAGGAAGGCGGCGGCGTGGTGACGACCAGAGCGAATGTGCACTATGTCGTGACTGAACACGGTGTCGCCAATCTCTACGGTAAAACCCTGCGCCAACGCGCCAAAGAATTGATCCGCATCGCGCATCCGAATCACCGCGAAGAACTGCAAAAACAAGCTTTTGAAAGATTCAAAACACTCGATTGATAATCGATAACGGACAACTGATAGTGGATGATGAAAAACAGTTATCCGTTATCACTTATCAGTTATCCGTTATCTCAAGCCTTCGAGTGTTTCTTTGACGTGGTTGTAGTGTCGCTGAATTGTTTTCAGATCGGCATCTGCACCGATGGTTCTTTCCGCCAGACCGATCAAAAGACGCGTTTGCGTTTCGAGAAGTTCGTGGCGTTCGGCGCGTTCTTCGGGGATGTTAAATGATTGATTTGCCTTGCCCAAAACTTCCATCGAATTTAGAAGGCGCAGAATGACGGCAACGTTTCCGCTCCCGTTTTGGCGGATTTGATTGTAGGCGAGATCGAAATAATCCTCGAAACGCTGTTGATTGATGACCAGACGCAATTCGCCTTCGCAGAAAAAGAGCGGCGGGCAGGACGGGCGTTTGGCGAGGCAAACCAGAATCGCGGTCAGATAATCGATGCAGGAAAGCGAAGTCGTCGTGTCGTTGATCGCGGGCGAAAGAGCTTTCAACGCAATATCGACGATCTGCCGCAAACCGAAAGCGACATCGCCTTCGACCGTCCGAAAATTGCCGATGTCGTAAGCCGCATTAAATTCCCTGATGAGATTTTCGTCGGGCGCAAAGTTTTCCCGCTTCGACGCGATCTGCAAAAGCGGCAAGCCTTTGATCGTAAATTCACCGACGCGGCGGCGCATCTGCACGACCAGATCGAGCCGTTTCGCGATCTCGAAAAGCGCGTCCGTGTCGGCATTCTGAATATAACCCGTTTCGTCGGATGGAATCTTTATCCATTTTTTGAGCGGCATCGCGCTCAGAATCTCTTTGTCGAACTGAATGCGGTCGTATTCAAACTCATAATTTTCTTCGATCTCCGACACGGTTTCGGCGGCGATCGTTGAAATAATGCTGGTTGCCTGTATCGAAGTGGCGACGTGATGAATGAAATAAATTAACGCGCCGACCCCGGAAAGACCGAGCAAAACGCCGAAAACGACCGCGATCGACGGGACGAAATCGGTCGTTTCATCACCGCCCGACCTGATCGTTCGCAAAACGACGATGCAGTAAGCGAAAATGCCGACGAGCACGCCCAAAACGAACTGATTGCCCGTGTCGCGCATAAAATTGCGCAAAATGCGCGGCGAAAATTGGGTCGAAGCCAGCGTCAGCGCAACGATAGTGATCGAATAAACAGTCCCCGCGACCGTGATCGTCGAACCCGCGATGATCGCCAGCACATTGCTTGCGCCGGAAGGTTCGACCCCGAAAAAAAACGGCAGATTCCCGAATTTCAAGCCGATATTGCGGTCAACCGCCACCAACACCAAACCCAAGAGCACACCGCAAAAAGCCAGCAAAGCGGGCAAAAACCAAAGCGTCGCCGTCAAACGTTTCCAATAATTTAGATTTTTCGTCATCTATATTTTACGGTTTCCAAATGGCAATTCGTAAATCTAATGCTGTTGGTAAATGGCTGGCAATTAGTTCCATATCTCTTTTATTTTGTGTTGCTAAACCGTAATTGTTAGCAATTGCGGTAGCCGCAATGAACAAATCTCTCCAATGTTGATTTTTATCGGATTTTGATAATCTCGCAAAAATATAAGCGGCAATTTCAGCTGCTTTTTGATTAAAGTCGATAACTGTGTGAATTGATGCTAATTTGTTGATTTCTTGAATTTGGAAGGCGGCTTGTTCAGCAGAAATTTTATTTGTAACTAATGCTTTTTGAATACCGAAATTAGACTCAAAGAGAATTAGTGATGGAATAACGGGAAGCCTTCTTGTATTCACAAAATGTTTTTTGACATACTCTAACAGGTAAGGTTGCTTGTTCCTTAAATGCGTAAAAACATTATTATCAATGGCAAGCGGTAAATCTGGCGGAGATTCAACTATTGGCATAATAATTTGTCAAAAATTAAAGGCTTTATCTTCAAGCGTCGGACGTTCTGTTATTGCTTGACTTTGCTCATCGGTTAAACCTTCAAAAGCATTGGCAAATGAATTGAGATATTTATTAAAATACTTTGAATCAAGTACTTTATCTAAATCAATCAACTTTTGAAGTTTTTTACTCCAAGGATTTGGTGGTAGTTCTGGAACATCGATCGCGATTATCTTAATCAGACCGTCAACAGATCGTTGCTTTATTTCAACAATGCTTCCATCAAGTTTAAGTAGGTTCTCTTTAGCTTCTGCGTAATTATCAATAACACATTTTTCAATCCTAGCCATCATAAATCCTAATTTTATTTCGATTCCAAATATAGATTTGACAACAAATTCAGATTCAAAAGTGATTGTTGTAGGCTCAGATGTTGCAGGCAACAGAGAAAGATATTCTTCGTTTGATACCCACGGAACGAGTTGAGGCTTTGCTAGCCAGTCGAATTCGCGGTCAAAAATAGCATGGAAGCAATAAGCAATGTTGCCTACTTCTTCCCCTGTAAGACTTTTGGGAAACGGCAAAGAAACTTGCATTGCTTTTTCAATCACCATTAACCTGTAAGCTATTTGTCGGTTCTGCAATATATCACTAATACTGTTAAGAGGTAACGGAACTGAAATATTAAAATAATAATCAATAGCCGGAAAATCCACTTTTACTTTATCTGATAAACAAAGCATTGATTGAAAGGTATTGAGAAAATATGCAGATGTTGGATTATTATTTTGTTCTTCAAAATTCCAATCTACATCATTAAGTTGAAATAATTCTTCTTTTTCTTTTAATTCCCAATATCCATTTAGTTTGAGTTGGATAGAGAAAATATCTAGGTAATCGAGCTTAAAAAGAATTTCATTTGAAAACCTATCCCAAGTTATATTAACTATCGTAAATTTGAAAATATTGTCAAAATCTGAGAAAGAGATGTTGCAACAAGAAGCCTCGGTTTTGAAAATTTCATTGACAAATTGTTTCCGAAAAGTTCCTGCCGAAAATAATTGGTTTTCAACTTGTCCAAACGGAATATGAGTATTATTAATTTCTGTAACTGTATTTACACTCATAACATTTTCCTAAATCAATCATATTGCAAAAAGTAACCAAACTCAATTTTTATACAGTAACGGCTTCGCGGTATTCGCCCCAGACGGTTCTTAGTTTGTTGGAGATTTCGCCGACGGTGACGTGGTTTTCGACCGCGTCGAGAATTCGCGGGAGCATATTTTCCGTGCCTTTCGCGGCTTCTTCGAGTTTTGCAAGACATTCATCGGCTTTCTTTTGATCGCGCCGTGCACGCATCGCACGCAGACGTTCGACCTGATTGCGTTCGATCGTTTCATCGACTTTGAGAATCGGGATCGTTTCGTCTTCTTCGATCTGAAACTTGTTCACGCCGACCACGATCGCGTCCTGATGTTCGACTGCTTTTTGATATTCGTAAGCGGCTTCCTGAATTTCGCGTTGCGGATAACCGTTTTCGATGGCTTTCAGCATTCCGCCTTGTCCGTCGATCTTTTCGATATAATCGACCGCTTTTTGTTCCAATTGATTCGTCAATTCCTCGATCGCGTAGCTTCCCGCGAGCGCATCCACAATATCCGCCACGCCCGATTCGTGCGCGATGACCTGTTGCGTTCTGAGCGCGATTCGCGCCGCCGTTTCGGTCGGCAAACTTAACGCTTCGTCCATCGAATTCGTATGCAGAGATTGCGTTCCGCCCATCACCGCCGCAAGTGCCTGAATCGTCGTCCGCACGATATTTACTTCGGGCTGTTGCGCCGTGAGCGTCGAACCCGCCGTCTGCGTGTGAAAACGGAGCATCATCGATTTCGGATTTTTCGCGCCGAAACGGTCGCGCATAATCTTTGCCCAGAGCCTGCGCGCCGCGCGGAACTTCGCCACTTCTTCCAATAAATTCAGATGTGAATTAAAGAAAAACGATAAACGCGGCGCAAAATCGTCAACCGCCAAACCGACCGAAATTGCCGCTTCGACATACGCGATGCCGTCCGCCAGCGTAAAAGCGATTTCCTGCGCGGCGGTCGAACCCGCTTCGCGGATGTGATAACCCGAAATCGAGATCGTGTTCCAGTTCGGCACCTCGTCGGCGCAATACGAAAAAATATCCGTAATCAATCTCAGCGACGGTTTCGGCGGATAGATATAAGTTCCGCGCGCGATGTATTCCTTCAAAATGTCGTTTTGAATCGTGCCGTTTACTTTGTCGAAACTGACGTTTTGCTTTTTCGCCACGGCTAAATAAAGACACAAAAGCGTCGAAGCCGTCGCGTTGATCGTCATCGAAGTCGAAACCGTATCGAGCGGGATTCCGTCGAGCAATGTGAGCATATCGTCGAGCGAATCGATCGCCACGCCGACCTTGCCGACCTCGCCCATTGCCAACGCGTCGTCCGAATCGAGCCCGATCTGCGTCGGCAGATCGAACGCGACCGATAAACCCGTCGTGCCTTGCGACAGCAAATATTTATATCGTCTGTTTGAATCTTCGGCGGTCGCAAACCCCGCATACTGGCGCATCGTCCAAAACCGTCCGCGATACATATTCGGACGCACGCCGCGCGTAAACGGAAACTTTCCCGCCTCGCCGATGCCGTTTTCGTAATCTATTTTTGAATTGTTCGGATTAAAATCATTGGGCAATTCAATGCCCGAAGAAGTCTCGAATTTGTCGCGTCTTTCTGCCATAACGCCAACAGATTAGCACAATTTACGGCTGAAAACATAAGCTGTGAGAATTTAGATTTGATAATTTGAAAAGTTTAAGCCGCTTCTTTTTCGGCGAGGTTGCGGAGTTCGAGTTTGATTTGTTCTTCGACGGAATCGGTGTGTTTTTCTTCCGCACGTTTTTGGTAAAACTCAAAAGTTTCTTCATCCAGATGCAGAACGACGGTTTTGTTATCGCGTTTGATGATTTTATCAGGATCGCGTCGGCGAAACGTATGTCTGCCGGGTTTGAACAAACTTTCTTCGTCCAAACCTTTCGCTTTCGAGGCTTCATATTCCGCTTCGCTCACGTCCAGATGCCATTCTTTTTCAAGATTGTTCGCTTCGTTGTTTTTCGTAGAGTTCTCGCTCATATTTTTCGGCTTCTCTCGCGGAAATTATCCGGTAATTTTCACCGCGCATTGTATAAACCACGACTAAAATCTTTTCGGCTGACATTGCCAGCATCTTAAATCTCGATTCGTCGGCGTTTGAATGTTCGTCGTCAAATTCTTCTATTGCGTAAAAATCTTCAAAGGCTGTTTCGGCTTCATAAAAACTGATGCCGTGTTTCTTTAGATTAGCTTCCGCCTTTTCAATATCCCATTCAAACATTGAAATCTAATCTTACCTTAAAATCATTTTGCACAAAAGAAAAAATCACCCGAAGAAGTTTCAAACTTCTCACGTCTTTCTGCCATAACGCCAACAGATCAGCATAATTCAAAACCGAATTCATACGCGCAATTTATTAGAATTTACGCGCAACGCATTTTCATTGCCTGACAATTTAATTCGGATATAATTTGAAAGATGTCGAACAAACTTCAGTTTGTTCATAACATATGGCAATGCAGGGAAGAATTGAACAAACTTTAGGTTGTTCAACTAAACACGCGAAGCGTGTGACAGCATAAAGCCTCGTGCTTCGGCACGAATAAATTTTGACAGTTAGCGTTTGAAATCAACACGCGAAGCGTGTGACAGCATAAAGCCCCGTGCGTCAGCGCGGGGAATGCCGATCAACAATCAGACAAGCCCGTGAAACGGGCGACAGAAAAACAATGGCGCAATCATTTACCAATCTGATTTATCACCTCGTTTTTTCGACCAAAAACCGTCAGCCCTTGATAAATGCCGCAACAAAACCGCGTCTTTACGAATACATCGGCGGAATTCTCCGCAACAAAGGCGGCATCGCAATCGAGATCGGCGGAATGGACGACCACATTCACATTCTTGCCAAGCTCCGTCCCGACGAATCTTTATCCGATATTCTGCGCGACCTGAAAGCGAATTCGTCAGGCTGGATGCACAAAGTTTTCCCCGCTTTGAAGGAGTTTTCATGGCAAAACGGCTACGGCGCATTCACCGTCAGCGCATCGCAAATCGAAAACGTCCGCCGTTATATCGCCGATCAGGAAAAGCATCACGCCAAATTCGGTTTTCGTGATGAATTCATCAAATTATTACAGATCAATCAGATCGAATTCGACGAAAAATATTTGCAGATTTGAAAATCTATCGCCCGTTTCACGGGCTTTGTCATTCGCGTCGTTTTTCCCCTGCGCTCACGCACAGGGCTTTACGCTCTCACACGCTTCGCGTGTTTATCTGATTGCGACGGACTTAAATAATTTCAGAATTACACAATTTACGGCTGAAAACATATCCATTCTTGAATGAAAAATGTAAATCAACTAAATTAAAACAACGATGAAATTCATAGACCTTTTTGCAGTCATCGGCGGAATCAGATTAGCCTTTGAGATTTTAAGTCGTGTTAGCGACAAATGAATTTAGCCGTGGTTTTCAAACCACGGACGTTGATGATTAACACATCGCGTCGCATCAGCGACGATTGAATAATTACCGTTAATATTCATCCGTCGCTGATGCGACGCAAAACTTCGTTAAAGGCTGGCGCATTTTGAAGGTTTGGGAATGTGAAATTAAAGATTTGGAAACGCTCGCAAATAGGCTGAAAGAATTTTTATCGGCATAAAATAATAAATCAAAGAAAAATCTTGACTTTTTTTAGATAAATATTTTATATTTTGGGGTGAAATTTGCATCAATGCTCCTAATGTTTGTTGAATCGGATTTGTCGGGCGTTGAAAAAATGCTGACAGGCGGGGAGAAACAAGCGGCAGATGAGAAAAACAATCATCAGACGCGGGAAAACAACCGTCAGATACGAAAAAACAATCAACAGATGAAGAAAAACATCTGACAGATGCGAAAAAACAAACTACAGGCGCAGAAAAACAGTTGAGAGATGCGGAAAAACAACTGACAGATACGGAAAAACAGTTGACAGATGCAGAAAAACAACTGAGAGATGAAAAAAAACAACTGACAGACCCGCAAAAACAGTTGTCTCCCGCAGAAACACAACCGTCAGGTGCAGATTCCCGACCGCAAGGTTGAACCAAACAATCCAAATCCAATTTTTCATCGGAGGTATCTGTCTATGACGGGTTTACAAATCAGAAAATTAAAAAATATCAGGCTGAATTTGCATTTATGACGGACAATGCGGAAGATTTTCCGAGAGAGTCGCCGGGCGATAAAACCGCCCGACGGTTGGCTGAGGTTTTGACGCGTATCAATCAGCTTGCCGCCGACCAAGCATCGGAAGGGGCGCGTCAGCAGCTCGGCATCAAGGACGAAACGCTGGCTTTAATCATCATCATTCTGCAAAAAATTAATCGTGCCGCCAATGCGCTTGCCGAGGACATTGACGGCATCGAAGACCTTTTCCGAATGCCGCGCCGCCGTTCGGATGCGATCTGGCTGGCAACGGCGCGTAATTTCTACGACGAATCGGCACCGTTCGACGCTCAGTTTCAGGACTTCGACCTGTCTGAAACGTTTCGCGCCGACCTGCTCGCGCTGATCGCCGAGTTTGAAGCCGCCGTCCGCGAAGCCGACATTGCACACGAACAAAAGGGCGGCGCAACGGGCGGACTCGAAGCCGAATTTCGCGAGGCGGGTAAGTTTTCGCGCAAATTAAACGCCATCGTGCGCAATAAATATGCCGAGAACCCGCGTAAATTGGGCGCGTGGGAAATTGCCTCGCATCTCGAAGCCGCGCCGAAGCGTGAGCCGAAACCGCCGACACAGTAGCAAACTGCTGTTGCCGTAATCGGCAGGTTTCCGAGCAATAAGAAAAGACCGGATGATTTCGGCTTGTCCGAAAAACAGGCGCATCCGGTCTTTTCTTATTTAATTTTATCGAACCGAAGACAAATTAAGCCGCGCAAATATTGCAAAATCAGAAGCTTTAATCTAAACTTGTCAACGCTTAAGTTCCAACCCAATTTAACTAAAAAAGAGGTCTAAAATAATGTCAACTTTAACCTGTTCGGTTAGCGGTTATTTCTGTTTTTTCAGAAAAAACGCGAGGAAATTTGTTTCTTTGTTGAGCTTTTTATTTATTTTTTCGGTTTCCGCCAGTTACGGACAGCCGGAGATAACCTATGCCGAAGCATTTGCTTCCCTGAAAACCAACCGCGACCGTTTGATGCACAACTATGCGCTGACACACGGATATGCAAACGGCGCACATGCCTGGAGTTATATGTCGCCGTCGCAAAAAGGAGTTTTTCTGACGATCACCGATCTGCTCGGAAGACGCACTTTTATGACACCCGATTCGACGATTTTGCACGATTACACATACTACGGCGATGAAGACGATCAGGCATTCGGATGTCCGGCACTAAATGCCGAAAATCCCAGTTGTAATGACGGATGTTATGTGCACCCGATCAATTACTACGGACCTGCCTGTATTCTCGTCTCGGGGCAAAGTTGCGCGGAGATGGGAAAATGCGGCGATAATCCGACGGTTTTTCCGAGAACGAATCACGATATGGCTCTGAATCACGTCAATAAAATCTATGCGATCAACGGCAGTAACGGGTCGAACTGCGGCGGCGGCGAATACAACCGCATCTTTTTTCAGGCAGATGACGCTCTGATGTATGCGATCAGAAATGCCTCGTATCCGTTTCCGATACTGCCCTTCTCGCTGTGGCAGACTTCGACGGATTTTGCCGGACCGCACAGCCCGTTTACACAGAGCAAGGAAACGAACACCAATTACCCGAAAGGACAAATGCACGAATTTGCGTGGGATTACGAAGCCGTCACGCTCTCGCGCCCGGGCGTTTACGGCGTTTTCGATCCGCACGTCGTCGAGCTTGACATCGATTATGAATTAGGAAACATTTTCAGCGGTCTGCACCCGTCAAACCCGGAATGCAGTTACGGCGGTCTTTATGGACGCTATAAGTATGAAAATAACTGGTATGCGCGAGGTCTCGGCGGTTCCGCCGAATACAATTACACGCCGTCGGCTAAATTTTAGAATGCCGCCGCGAAGGCTTAACGGAAAAGACAGGCATAATCGCCTGTCTTTTTTTGACTATTGCGTTCGGCTCGCGTAGCATTTCAATTTAAGAAAATGGAACTGGACGACAAAACTAAAGAGGCGGTGAAATTTCTCGGCGAGGCGATAAACGCGGCGGTCGAACGTTCGCACGGTGTTAAGCTCGCGGTCGAAAATCTGCACGACATCGGGTTTGAACCGATTCTCACACTCAAGCTCGAAATCGGTTTGCAGGAAATCGGCGAAAGAACGGACGAAAACATCGCTCTGCCCGAAGAACAACTGGAATTGACCGAAGAAGACTTGCGGACTCTGCAAAAAATGAAAATCAGGTTTTAGTGGATAGTGGATAGTTGATAGTTGATAACTGTTTTTTACTATCCACTATCCACTATCCACTATCCACTGTTTTGAATTACTACAATTATTTTACCGAAATAGAAGAAACCTTTATCAAACGGCGCGGGAAAAGTCTGCTGCTTTCGCCGCTCGATTGGGCGTTGATCGAATCGTGGCAGGAACGCGAAGTGCCGCTCAGTATCGTTCTGCGCGCGATCGAAAAGGTTTTCGACACGGTCGACGCACAGCCCAACCGCAAGCGGAGCATCAAAAGCATCGCTTACTGCAAGGAAGAAGTCGAAGCGCAGTTTGCCGAGTGGCTCGAAACGCAGACGGGCAAAGCGCACGGCGCAAGTGAGGAAACGGTTGAAGATACGCTCTCGAACGACCATATCGGCGCGCACATCGACGGCGTGATCGAACGTTTGAGAGATGTGAAAATCGAGCATCTGCACGAAGCCGTCGAACGTGCCGTTTCAAGATTGAATGATCTGAAGGGAACGCTCACGAGCCACACCGAAGGCATCGAGAAAAACCTGACCGAGATCGAAAATTTTCTCGACGAGGCATTGGTGACAAATGCCGATCCCGCGCATCTAAACAAATTGAAAACCGAAACCGCCGAACATCTGAGCAGTTATAAAGCTAAAATGAAAACGGAAGTATATCAGCACACGTTTGAACTGATGCTCATCAAAAAACTCAGGGAAGAAGCGGAAATTCCGAGTTTGAGTTTATTTTATCTTTAGAAAATATGAAGAAATTAATCTTTTTACTGACCGCCGCCATCGCTCTTTCCTTGACCGTTTCCGCCCAAACGAAACCACGCGCCAAAACCGCCCCGAAAGCCGCGCCGCCCGCTAAACAAACCGCCGCTCTCGAATTGGACAAGGGAACCATCGAAGACGGGCAATACACGAACAAATATTTCGGCATCACGTTTCCTGTGCCTGAAAACTGGCAGGTGCAGGAAGAAATAGTCAACAAGATAATCAAGGACGAAGGCGCGAAATCCGTGAAAGCCAAAACCAACGCCGGACAAAAGGCTCTGAATCGGGCGAGCAGCCGCGTGACGGTTGCCGTGACCGCCTTCAAAAATCAATTCCTGAGCAATGACAACGCGAGTTTTGTCTTATCGTTTGAAGATTTGCGTCCCGTTCCGACCGTTAAGGATGCCGTCGATTACCTTCAATTGTTAGTCACGACCTTGAAACAGGTTCAGCTTCCGCCGGAGATGAAATACTCCGAAATTCAAGCCGAAAAGCTCGGCACAAGACAGTTCGGATTCATCGAGATCAACCGGAAGGAAGCCACGCAAAGAATGTATGTGACCGTCAAGAAAAACTACGCGGTATTTTTCGTTTTTACATATAACGACGCGGCAGACCTCGAAACGATGCGGACGATGCTTGCCAACGGCAATTTTGCACTTAAATAAACCATTGAAAAAAGAAGAAACATACGAATTGAAGATCGAAAGAATCGTGCCGAAAGGTTTGGGCATCGGTTTTGCGGAAAAGATGACGTTTTTCGTGCCCTTAACGGCGGCGGGCGATGTCGTCAGGGTCAAGATTAATCAGAAAAAGGGAAAGATCGCCTTTGCCGAGGTCGTCGAAGTGATGAAACCGTCGCCCGAGCGCGTCGAACCTCCCTGCGAATATTTCGGCAGATGCGGCGGGTGCGATTTTCAGCAGATGAATTATCAGGCACAGCTTTCCGCCAAAAAAGCCATCATCAAAGATTGTCTTTCGCGCATCGGCAAGATCAATTATGAAAAAGAGATCGAAATGATCGGAAGCCCGAAGCCTTTCGGTTATCGTGCGCGCGCGGCGTGGCATCTCGACACGCGCAATAAACGCATCGGCTATTTCAAACGCAATTCGCACGAAATAATCGATGTCGAGGAATGCCCGATTCTCACGCCCGATCTGCAAAAAACTCTCACCGAACTGCGCGAAACCGTCGAGTGGGAAAGTTTCTGGGCAAACCGCGTCGAAATCGAAGCCGCAAATTCGGACGGCAAGGTTTCCGTTTATTCCGACGAGCTTGTCGAACCGACCGAAGAGATCGTCTTTTCCGCTTTCGGCGAACAGTATCTTTACTCGGCAAGCTGTTTCTTTCAGGGCAATTCATTTTTAATCAACACGCTCATCGAAAAAGCCGTCGGCGATATTTCAGGCAAACGTGCGCTCGATCTTTATTGCGGGGTCGGGCTTTTCACGCTTCCGCTCGCCCGAAAATTTGAATCGGTCACGGGTGTCGAAGGAAATCGCAAAGCAATCGAATACGCGCAGAAAAATATCGAAAACGCACGAATCGAAAACGCCGAAGTCTTTGCCGAAGCGGTCGGCGACTGGCTCAACGAAAATCCCGAAAGAATGGAAAACGTCGATTTCGTCCTGCTCGACCCGCCGCGAACGGGCGCGGAAAAGGAAACTATCGAGCATCTTTTGAAGATAAAGCCGAAGCTTATTTCATACGTTTCGTGCGAACCGTCCGTTCTCGCCCGCGATCTGCGGATGCTCATCGACGGCGGTTACACGATCGAAACCGTCACGGGCGTTGACCTTTTCCCGCAAACGCACCACGTCGAAACGGTCGTCAAACTGAAATTAAATTAAACAATCGGCAGCTTCCGACCGTTAAACTCATCGGAAATTTGAATAATCGGAATCGAAAAACTAAAATTTATCTATGGCAAAAAAAGAATCGGACAATCAATCAGCGGCGATTATGGAAAAATACAGCGTGCGCTGTCGTTATTGCGGACAGAAAAACTCCGTCAAGGAAGATTACAAAAACAATGCGGCGAAATGCGGTCGCTGTAAACTGCCGCTTTCCAACGAACCGCACAAAAAGTTTGCCGATCTCAGCAAACACGATTACGTTCATCCGGCGGACTCGAAGGCACTCGCCGCGCTGAAGGCGATTCCGGGCATCGATACCGCGCTCAAACAATTATTAAAAGTGACGGGCGAATCGGCGATGCGCGTTTCGTTTATGGCGAGTGCGGTGCAGATCACGCCGAAACAATGTCCCGATCTTTACGCGAAATTGCAGGTCGCCTGCACGACGCTCGGCGTTGATATGCCGGATTTCTTTTTACAGCAAAATCCGGTCGTCAATGCGTTTACGGGCGGAGTCGATAAAGCCGTGATCGTGCTCTGGACGGGATTGGTCGAAAAGCTGAACGAAGAAGAACTGCTTGCCGTGATCGCGCACGAAGTCGGGCATATTCACGCCGAACACGTTCTTTATCTGACGGCGGCGCGTCTGATCGAGGCTCTGATGAACGCCTCGGTCGCGGCGATCGTGCCGGGTTCGGACATTATCAAATTCCTGGTTTCGGCGGGAATTTCGAGCGCACTGCTCGCGTGGGCGCGCCGTGCCGAGCTTTCGTGCGACCGCGCCGCTCTGCTCGTCACGCAAGACCCGCACATCATCGGCAGAACGATGATGAAACTCGCCGGCGGAACTTACGCGTCAAAGATCGATTACGACGAGTTTCTGAACCAGGCGCGCGATTTTCAGAAGAATTACGACGAAAACAAGCTCGACCGTTTCTGGGCTGATCTGCTCAACGCAGGGCTGACGCACCCGTTCCCGATCTGGCGCGTTTCGGAAATTCTGAAATTCGTCGATAGCGGACAGTATAACGACCTGATGAGAAAGTAATTTTTCATAGCCGCAAAAAGGCGCAAAAAACTCAAATATTTTCTTTTTGTTTTTTTGCGGCTTTTTGCGGCTAAAACTTTATGTTGATAATATTCACGACCGCGCCGAACGTTGAAGAAGCGGAAACGCTTGCGATGAAGATCGTCGAGGCAAAACTCGCGGCTTGCGTGCAGATTTTGCCGCAGATGAAATCGTTCTATTTTTGGGAAAACGCCGTGCACGCCGATTCCGAACATCTGCTTTTGGTAAAAACGCTCGAAGCAAATTACGACGCGCTCGAAGCCTTCATCAAAGCGAATCATTCATATGAAAACCCCGAAATCGTCGCCGTTGCAAGCGAAAAAGTTTCCGGCGATTATCTGAAATGGATGAAAAGTTACCTCGATTAAACGGCAAAACCCTCAATCCGGGCTGTTTTCAGACTTCTTAAGCCAAAATCCGAACGAAATTGTATTTTTGCAGACTCTACAGGAATCTTGCAGGCTCTGCAGGAATCTTGCAGCTTCCACAGGAATCTTGCAGAGGCTGCAGGAATTTTGCAGAGCCTACAGGAATTTGATCGGAGTCTGCAAAATTCCTGTGGAAGCTGCAGGAATCTAATCAGACTCTACAGAAATCTTGCAGGCTCTACAGGAATCTTGCAGGCTCTGCAGGAATTTTGCAGAAGCCGCCAAAACCTTAAATTTAACGTCAGTTCGGGACAAGGAAGTTTTAGAACCCATCTCATAAATAATTTTTAAGCGTTCAGAGTCCCGCCTTCAGGCGGCGTTTCCTGAACGAAAAGCCTTCTAAAGAAGGGACTCTAAGCGCGCTCCAATCGCGAAACACGCGAAGATCGTTGATCCAATATTGTAAAATGCGGGTTTCTTATTTCTTTTTTCGCGCTCTTTCGCGTGTTTCGCGGGTAAATTTTCCTAATCCCGAATTCACGTTAAGTTCGCTTCTGGATTTGCGCGAAAAACCTTCCTGAATAAGTGATGGATAATTTGTTTTCAGTCCGGCGATAAACGCAGTAATTCATAATTAACCCGGAGTAAATAAACGGCTGGTTTCATCCGGATCGATTATGAATTACGAATGATGAATTTGTTTTTAACTGCAAATTTTTTGGGTCGTCTGCTTACTTCCGAAAATTGCTCCGCCCTTGTTACTTGCCGTTGCCGTTGCCGTTTTCGCTCGCGTGACAGGTGCGGATGATGAAATCGACCGCGTCCTTCGGCGAATCGGTGAGATGGATCAAGCCTAAATCTTCCTCGTTGATGTTCTTTTCGTGAAGCATCGTCGAAGTGATCCATTGGAGAAGCCCGCGCCAGTATTGCGAACCGAACATCACGACGGGAAAGTTGCGGATTTTGCGCGTCTGGATGAGCGTCAAGGCTTCAAAAAGCTCGTCGAGCGTTCCGAAACCGCCGGGAAAAATGATGTAGGCGTTGCTGTATTTGATGAAAACCGTCTTGCGGACGAAGAAATATTTGAATGTTAAGGATTTGGTCAGATACGGATTCGGTTTCTGCTCGAAAGGCAGTTCGATGTTACAGCCGACCGAAACCTTGCCCGCCTGATGCGCGCCGCGATTTGCCGCTTCCATAATGCCCGGACCGCCGCCCGTGATGACCTCGAAACCCGCTTCCGCCAGCAATTTTCCCGTTTCGACCGCCGCCTGATAATATTCGTTGTTTTCGTCCGTTCGCGCCGAACCGAACACCGAAACGCCGCGTGTGATCGTCGCCATATTGTCGAAACCCGTCACGAATTCGCTCATAATGCGGAAAACGCGCCACGAATCGGAGGTTTTATAATCGTCGTCGGGTTCGGGCGAACGAAGCAGAACTTCGTCGTCGGTCAATTGCCAGTAAGGTTGTTCTTCGAGTTGTTTCGCTTCGCCGACCGTTTCAGGCTCGATCGTTTCGACCTTCGGGAGAACTTTTTTCGGTTTCACGGTAGTTTTCGCGGGTTTTTTCGTCTTTTTTGTGTCTGCCATTGTTTTAAATTGAAAAATTGAAAACGCGTTCAGAGTCCCTGCTTCAGCAGGCTTTTTGCCCAAGCATCAGCCGCCTAAAGGCGGGACTCTGAACGCGTTTCAAATGTAAATTGTAAATTATTCAGCCGGTTTTTGAATGCCGATGATGTTGAAACCGCAGTCAACGTAGATCGTTTCGCCCGTGATGCCCGAAGCGAGATTGCTGACGAGGAAAAGTGCGGTCTTGCCGACTTCTTCAGCTTCGACATTGCGGCGCAGGGGCGCGTTTGCCTCGATGTGTTTGAACATCGTTCCCATATTTTTCACGCCGCGCGCCGATAAAGTGTTGATCGGTCCCGCACTGATCGCGTTGACGCGAATGTTATGCTTGCCCAAATCTTCCGCCAAATATCTGGTCGAGGCTTCGAGCGCGGCTTTTGCAACGCCCATCACGTTGTAGTTTGAAACGACCTTCTCCGCGCCGTAATAGCTCATACAAACGATGCTTCCGCCTTCCTTCATATACGGCAGAGCGGCAAGCGATAATTGTGGAAGCGAAAACGCGCTGATCTCCATCGCCGTCAAAAACGCTTCGCGCGAAGTCGTCAAAAATTCGCCTTCCAACGCTTCACGCGGCGCAAACGCGATCGAATGAACGATAAAATCGATCTTGCCGTATTTTTCGCCGACCGCCTTAAACGCCGCGTCGACTTCTTCCTGATTCGTGACATCGCACGGCACGACGAGCGTATCGGGTAAATCCTTCGTCAGCTTTTCGACGTTGTCCTTCAATCTTTCGCCCTGATAGGTAAACGCAAGCTTTGCGCCCTGTTCGAGGCACGATTCGGCGCAAGCCCACGCAATCGAGCGTTTGTTCGCCACGCCGAAAATGATTCCAACTTTATTTTCCAACATAACTTTTCATTTATCATTCATCATTCATCATTTGTCAATTATCCAATGAATGATAACCGATAACTGTTAACTGATTCAGTCCATCGCGTAAATCTTTTGCAAACCTTCAAAATCGAGTAAACGAATATCGACATCGACCGTCGTCGAATTGAACTTACTCACGAGCGTCGAACGCAGTTTCGCTTCGTCTTCCTGGTCGAGCTGAGTTACCAGCACGAGAAGCAGACGGATTTTCGGGTCGAGCTTCATCGATTTGAAATTTTCCTTGACCGTATTGATCTTTCTCAACATCCATTCGATCTTTTGCTGATTGATCTCGGGCGTTACCAGAAAAGAAACTTCGATGCAGGTAATCAAATCTTTTTTCACCAGAACCGCGTCGAACGGCGTGTCGGCAATGCTGACGTGACGCATCACGGGCATTTTCGCTTCCTGCTGAATCTGCCGCAGAGCCAAATCTTCGGCAACGATGTAAGCCGAAAGCATATCGGACATTTGCTCGTCGGTGATGTCGAGCAGACGCGCCAGTTCCAAAACTTCGACGGTCAATTTCTGCCGCTGATTTTCAGGCAGGGAAATGTCCCAATCGAGCTTTTTGACGTTTTCGCTGACGGCGATCTTTTTGACTTCGCGCAGATTAAGAAACGCGAAAGCCGAAAGACACACGGACGAGATCAGAAAGACGACTGCCAATCCCAGATTCTGCGCCATCACGGACATTATCAAACCGACAAGCAGACAAAATAAAACCAATCCGCCGCAGAAAAGAAGTAGATAATTCGGTGTCGGACGCACAAAATTAACGTTTGCTCGCTCAAGTTTTCCGGTCATTTATTTTTGAAAAAGAATAAAAAGATTTCTTGCAGGGGATAAAGTAATAATTATGCAGAAAATCCGCGAACTGTAAACCGGAAATAGCGGATAGTTGATAACGGATAGTTGATAACGGAAGAAAATTGCTTTTCACTATCAGTTATCCGTTATCAACTATCCGTTAATCTAAGCGTTCACGGCGCGTTCAAACGGGATGTCGTCGAAATGCGTCATTTTTTTGAAGTTTTTGAAGCGTTCGTTGATTTCCGAATATTCGAGCGCGTCAACTCTTTCCGTGCCGAACTTTTCGACGTTGAACGAAGCCATCACCGAACCGTAGATCATCGCGCGGCGCATCGTTTCTTCCGTGATTTCCTTTTGCGAAGCGAGATAACCCATAAATCCGCCCGCAAAAGTGTCGCCCGCGCCGGTCGGATCGAAGACCGATTCGAGCGGATACGCCGGACAAACGAAATACGAATCTTTTGTAAACAATGTCGCGCCGTATTCGCCGCGTTTGATGACGACGGCTTTCAGACCGAAATCGAGAATCGCTTTCGCGGCTTTGTGAATGTTCGGTTCGTCCGTCAACTGACGCGCTTCGGCATCGTTGATGATGATGCAATCGACGACTTTGATGGTTTCGATCAGCGCGTCTTTCATTGACGAAATCCAGAAATTCATCGTGTCCATCGCGACAAATTCGGCTTTTTCGCATTGTTCGCGGACTTCCTTTTGCAACATCGGCAGAATGTTTGCGAGAAAAACGAGGCGCGCGCTTTTAGATTCTTCCGACAACTTCGGCTGAAACGTTTCAAAGACGTTCAACTGCGTGTCGAGCGTGTGCGCCGTGTTCATATCGTAATCGTAACGACCCGACCAGAAGAAGGTTTTCCCCTCGGGAACGATTTCGATGTCGTCCGTATTGATGTTATGACGTTTGAAAACCGCCCATTCTTCATCGCCGAAATCGCCGCCGACCACGCCGACCGCGCGCACATTCGTGAAAAAACTAGCCGAAAGCGAAAAATGCGTTCCCGCACCGCCAAGAATTTTGTCGCGCTTGCCAAACGGCGTTTCCAACGCATCAAACGCAACCGAACCAACAACTGTTAAAGACATATTTTTATAAATTTCCTCTGATTAAAAAGTGAATTTTTGATAAGCAAACACAAAAGGAAAGATTAGCATAAAAATATCTTAATGCTTAAATGAAGGTTCAATAATTGACCGTATTTTGTTTGATTTATTTTACACGCCAAGGCGGATTTTTGCGATTTTCGCCGCCGTGGAAAAGACAGATGCGGTTGCCGTTCGGGTCGGAAAGATAGGCTTCGCGCCAGAGCCACGTTTGGTCGGTCGGGTCTTGTTCAAAATTCAAACCTTTGTTTTTGAGTTCGGAAAATTTCGCGTCCAAATCTTCGCATTCAAAATAAAGCACGATATTTGAAACGGAAATCTGTTCGTCCGACGTGTGAACGGAAAGCGTCGAATCGCCGTTCGGACAGAGCAAACGCGCGTAACGTGGACGTGAATCGACGATCAGTTCAAGCCCGAGTTTTTGATAAAATTCGACCGTTTCGAGCGGTTTGTCAGTGTAGATTGTGACTTGATTGAGGTTCATTGTTTTAAGTTCAGAGTCCCTGCTTCAGCAGGCTAAAAACTAAACAATCGCCGCCTAAAGGCGGGACTCTAAACGATGAAATCTATTTCTTACCGACATCTTGCAGTAGTTTCAGTGTTTTCTGCGCGTCGTCTTTATACGCGCTCTGCGGATATTTTTCAACGATCATCGAAAGATACGCAACGGCATTTTCGCGCAATTTTTCGGGCGCGAATTTTTCCTTGTCCTTTTCGTTTTTCAGGTCGATCTTTTGTTTGCCTTTATTTTCCGAAAGATAATAACTGCTCATTCCGGCGTAATAAAGAAATTCGTCCATTTTCGAGAAATCGGGATAGGCGGCAAAAGTTTCCTCGAAGCGGTCGAGCACGGCTTTGTAAGCCTTTTTCAATTTGAAATATTGCTGAACGACTTCCAGATTATGTTTCGCGTCGGCTTCGAGAATCGGGTCGCGGTCAACTTTTTGTTCGATATTTCGCTGTGCGTTCACGTTCGCCGAAAACGCCAAGATCGTGATAAAAAAAACGAATAATAAAATTGCTTTCTTCATTTTAAGAATTAAACTCCTGCGCCGTTTGATGCCTTGAAATTTCTAAAAGTTTGTCGAACACTTAAAACAGTTATCAATTATCATTTATCAGTTACCAACTATTTACCGTTTTTTTCGGAAAGTGCGACGAGAATCGCGTCAACGTTTTTCTTTGCATCGCCGAACAGCATTCGATTGTTTTCCCTGAAAAACAGCGGATTTTCAACGCCCGCGTAACCGCTCGCCATTCCGCGTTTCATCACGATTGAGAACGTCGCTTTCCAGACTTCGAGAACGGGCATTCCCGCGATCGGGCTGTTCGGGTCGTCCAACGCGGCGGGATTAACCGTATCGTTCGCGCCGATAATCAAAGCCACATCCGTTTCGGGAAAATCTTCGTTGATCTCGTCCATTTCCAAAACGATGTCGTAGGGAACTTTCGCTTCGGCGAGCAAAACGTTCATATGTCCCGGAAGTCGTCCCGCGACGGGATGAATCCCGAAACGGACTTCGATGCCGCGTTTTCGCAACAATTTCGTGATTTCGGCAACTGCGTGCTGTGCCTGTGCGACTGCCATTCCGTAACCCGGCACGATGATGACGCTCCGCGATTCGGTCAGCAGATGAACGGTTTCCTCGACCGAGATCGGCGTGACTTCGCCCTCGGGCTGTTCCGTCGATGAGGGCGAACTTCCGCCCGTCGAACCGAATCCGCCCGCGATGACGCTGATAAAAGAACGGTTCATCGCTTTGCACATAATCGCTGAAAGAATCGCGCCGGACGAGCCGACCAGCGCGCCCGTGACAATTAATAAATCGTTCGAGAGCATAAATCCCGCCGCCGCCGCCGCCCAACCCGAATAACTGTTGAGCATCGAAACGACTACCGGCATATCGCCGCCGCCGATCGCCGCAACCAGATGAATTCCTAAAACCGACGCGATTCCGGTCATTATTAACAGCGGAGTCATTCCGTTCGGATTATTGATAAATAAATAACCGAGATAAACGCAGACGAGAATCATAATCAGATTCAGAAAATGTCTGGCAGGAAGCATCAACGGTTTACTACTGATGATCGCGCGGAGTTTTCCGAATGCGATGATCGAACCCGTAAATGTCAGCGCACCGATAAAAACGCCGATAAAAATTTCGATCTCGTGAATGTTTCGTTCCGCAACGGACGGAAACTTTTCGTGTTTCAGATAACTTCCGATACCGACCAGCACCGCCGCGAGTCCGACGAAACTGTGCAGGATGGCAACGAGTTCGGGCATCGAGGTCATCGCCACCCGCGCCGCCAAAACCGCGCCGATAATCACGGCGGGAACGATCACGGCGATCAGAATTCCGTAAGAATCGACTTTGAAAACCGCCGTCGCCACAAACGCGATCGACATTCCGATAATTCCGAAAAGATTGCCGCGCCGTGAAGTTTCGGGATTGGATAATCCGCTCAAACTCAAGATGAAAAACGCACTTGCAACGATATAGGCAACTGTTAAGAGATTTTGATTTTCTAACATTATTTTGTAAATTGGTCTTCGGTCTTTGGGCTTAGGTCTTCGATTTTTGTTTTTATTCAAAGACCAAAATCCAAAGATCAAAATCCATTATTTTTGAAACATCTTGAGCATTCTCTGGGTGACGAGAAATCCGCCCGCGATATTGATCGTGCCGACAAAAATGGCGACCGCGCCGAGAATTTGCGTGATCTGCGGCGCGCCGTTCGTCAGTTGGAGCATTCCGCCGACGATGATGATTCCGCTGATCGCGTTCGTCACCGACATTAAAGGCGTATGAAGCGCGGGGGTGACGTTCCAAATGACCTGCCAGCCGACGAAACACGCAAGCACGAAAACCGTAAAATGCGAAATGAAATTCTGCGGAGCGGCAACGCCGATTCCCGTCAGAGCGATCACGCCGACAATAATCATTATCAAACTGCCGAGATTCTTAAATCCCGACGCGGCTTTGGCTTGCGCCGCTTGCTGAACAGCGAGTCCGGGCGTTGAGGTCGAATGAATCGACGGCACGGGCGCAGGTTTCGGCGGTTCCCACGTGACCTCGCCGTTTTGCGCGACTAACGCACCGCGCACCACTTCGTCTTCCCAGTCGATCTTATAGCCGTCCGAACCGCCCATATCATTGAGCAAATGCCAGAGATTCGTGCCGTAAAGCTGGCTCGATTGGTTCGCCATCCGCGACGGCAGATCGGTCAAACCGACGATCGTCACGCCTTTGTAGCGATAAACTTCGTTCGGGCGCGTGACTTCGCAGTTTCCGCCTTGTTCGGCGGCAAGATCGACGATGACCGAGCCTTCCTTCATACTTTCGACCATCTCGGTCGTAATCAGCGTCGGAGCTTTTTTACCCGGAATCAGCGCGGTCGTGACGATGATGTCAACGTCTTTCGCTTGTTCGGCAAAAAGTGACATTTCGGCTTCGATGAACTCTTTCGACATCACTTTCGCATAGCCGCCTTCGCCCGTTCCGTCTTCTTCAAATTCGAGTTCGAGAAAATCCGCGCCCATCGATTCGACTTGTTCTTTGACGACCGGACGCGTATCGAAGGCGCGCACGATCGCGCCCAAACTGCGCCCTGCGCCGATCGCCGCAAGTCCGGCGACACCCGCGCCTATAATTAAAATCTTCGCGGGCGGAACTTTTCCTGCCGCCGTGATCTGTCCCGTAAAGAAACGCCCGAAATTGTTTGCCGCTTCGATAATTGCACGATAACCCGCAATATTTGCCATCGAACTCAGCGCGTCCATTTTCTGCGCCCTGGAAATGCGCGGAATCGCATCCATCGCCAGAACGGTCGCTTTCCGGGCGGCTAATTTTTCGAGTAAATCCTTGTTTTGAGCGGGATAGATGAAACTGATGAGCGTTTGTCCTGCGCTTAAAAGATCGGTTTCGTGTTTGCCGAGCGTTTTGTTTTCAAGCGGCTGACGGACTTTCAAAATGATGTCTGCGGTTTTCCAGAGCGTTTCCGTGTCAGAAATTATCTGACAGTCCGCCTTTTCATATTCGCTGTCGGGACAATTTGCCTTTTCGCCCGCACCCGCTTCGATCAAAACCTGAAAGCCGAGTTTTTGAAGTTTTTGCGCGGTTTCAGGTGTCGCGGCAACGCGGCATTCGCCCTCGTAGATTTCCTTAGGCACGCCGATTTTCTTAGGAGTTTTTTCTGCGGTCTGAGTTTCGGCAGAAGTATCAACTGTTGTAGTCATAAATTTTGAATTGGATAGATTGCTCTGATTAGGCAGTAATTCTATGAAGCATCATACTTTTATTTAACTTTTCGGTCAAAAAGGAAAGAGGTTAGTTTCAAACTAACCTCTGATTAATAAAAGTAATTATTTTGCGGTGTATTTGCCGATGATCGCTTCCAGTTTTTTCGCCGTTTCGGGATTCCAATGCTCGGGCGCGGTAAAGATCGCGCTTTTCGTCGCGCCTTCAAACGGGTTCGGCGTAGTTTTTGACGCGACGCGTTTGACGGCTTCCTTCAAAACGAGTTGTGCATTGCGGACATTTTTCATCAAATACCCGACGACCATTTCAGCTGAAACCGCGTCGTGTTCTTCGTGCCAGCAATCGTAATCGGTCACGAGCGCGAGCGTTGCATAGGCGATTTCGGCTTCACGCGCCAGTTTCGCTTCCTGCAAATTCGTCATCCCGATAATGTCCATTCCCCATTGACGGTAAACCAGAGATTCGGCTTTCGTCGAAAACGCCGGACCTTCCATACAGATATACGTTCCGCCGCGATGGACTTTCAAACCTTCGACCGTTTTGCAGGATTCCTCCAAAATATCGCCGAGCTCAGAGCAAACCGGGTGCGCAAAAGTAACGTGTCCGACGATGCCTTTGCCGAAAAAGGTCGATTCTTCGCCGCGTGCGCGGGTGCGGTCGAAAAACTGATCGGGAATACAAAAATCCGTCGGCGCGTAATCTTCTCTTAAACTTCCGACCGCCGAAACCGACAAAATATAGTCCACGCCGAGCAATTTCATCGCGTAAATGTTCGCCCGAAAGGGAAGCTCCGTCGGCGTTAACTTATGTCCGCGCCCGTGACGCGGCAGGAACGCGACGCGTTCGCCTTCCAAAGTTCCGATAATAAAAGCGTCCGAAGGCTTGCCGAAAGGCGTTTCAACTTCGACTTCGGTCACATCCGTCAATTCCGGCATCTGGTATAATCCGGAGCCGCCGATAATTCCAATTTTTACTTGTTCCATTATTATTTTTTATATTTCCACTTTAGAAATTGTTTCGTCGCTTCTTTTGTCCAATCCGCTCGGTCATGAACAACTTCATTTTCATCTGTCAATGCTTTTTGAATAATTGGTTTAATAATTTCCTCATTTAAGTTTCCATCAATACGAGCAATGTGTTCAAAACCTTCAATTGCCGCTGCACGAACACTATTATTAATATGTCCGGCAAGCTTAATGCAAATTTCCTCCGCGAAATCTCTGTCCTCGTAATATAACGATGCAAACAACGGAACGTAAATCAATTTTTCAACGTCATCCTCAATGAGAGCATTCTCCATTTCTGCTTTGGTAAATTTGGTAAAAGGAACGTATTTCATTACGCGAACAATAATCTCACCTTTCAACCTGCCGATTTATCCTACTGAACAGCATCGTTTATTTGATATTTTTATTTGCAATTTGAATTTTTTACAAAATTTCCCAATTGATTTTTATTTTTGAGTTGGACTAAAGAATCCAGTTTCTTATATTTTGCGCCCGGTTCTTTTTCGATGATTTTTTCGTAAACCTTTAACGCACTTTCCAATCCGGCAACGTGCGCATCGTTCACGTTATATTTCTTTCCTGTCTGCTCAAGTTCAAAAGCGGCGACCTTCATCATATATTGAGACATTACTTCGCCTCTGACTTCTTTTGGAAAAAACAGGAAAAGAAGCTGGTCGCACGTCGGAGCATCCACACCCTGCGAATATTTCAAAGCCCATTTGCGGGTTTCAACGGATTTTTCACCAAGCGGATTTTCTTCCAAAAATCTGACAGCTTCAATAAAAAGTTGCTTTTCGTCGCGATTTTCATTAGTTTGCGCATTACCGAACAAAGCAGTTACGCTTAACAATAAAAGCAAAAATAAAAGTTTTTTCATATTGATTTGTATCGAAAACTCCTGATTTCCGAATAATTTTTATAAGATAACGTCATCGATTCATTCGATTTTGGTCAAAGCAAAAAGTATAAATCAAAAACGCGAAAAATCGGAATATGGATTTGAATTTATCGAAAATTTAGTCCGTGAAAGGCTTTATTTTTCCGTCAATTTCGCGCAAACGGCAAAGCTGCGTGTGAAAATCGTGGTAGAAAAGACACATCCAGTTTTCTTCGACGGCTTGCGGGAGAATTTCTTTTTTGAACTTTAACGTTTCGGTCGGGAAAAGATCGTAACCCATAATCCAGGGCAAGGCTAAATGTGCGGTTGTCGGAATCAGATCGGCAAAACCGTAAAGAATTTCGCCGCCGCGCTCTAATTTCCACGTCTGCATCGTTTCGGAATGTCCGCGAATCGTTTGCAATGTTAATCCTTCGACGGCTTCGTAAAAGTCCGCTTTCAATTCCAATTGCTCCGCATCGATCAACGGCTGCCAATTTTCCGAAAGATAACTCGCGCGGTCACGCTCCGAAGGATTTCCGGCATATTCAAATTCGGATTTAGAAACGAAATACCGGGCTTTGGGAAATTGGGCGACCGGTCTTCGGTCATCGATCTTCGGTCTTCGGCTTTCCAAATCCGCAATCAAAGTGTTTCCGCCGGCGTGATCGAAATGAAGATGCGTGTTGATGACGAGAGTGATGTCTTCGGGACGGCAGTTCGTTTTTTCAAAAAGCGTTTCGGTAAACGGTTTCGTGCGGAAAATGCCATACATATTCAATTGTTTTTCCGTCCATTTTTCGCCGATGCCCGTTTCGAGCAGGATTTTTTCGGTCGGCGTTTCGATGAAAACGCAATTCATCTGCAAGCGGATTCGATTAAACTCGTCGGGCGGCGAAACTCTTTCCCAAACGACGCGCGGCACGACTCCGAACATCGCGCCTCCGTCCAGCCGGAATTCGCTGTCGGGAATTATTTCGATCCTGTAATCGCCTAAAATCATTAATACTGAAGATTAAGGTCTGAAACGAAAAAGCGGAAAACGGATTTTATTATTTTCCATTTTCCACTTTCCGTTTCTGTTTTCAGTTATCCGTCAAAAACTAATTGCCTTTCGGCGGGGCGGCTTTCGGCGGAGCCGGTTTTTTCGGATCACCTTTTCCGGGCGGCGGCGGCGGCGGACCTTGCGGACCACCTTCCGGCGACATTCCCGGCGGCATCTGTTTCTGCATCATTTTCTGGAGTTGTTCTTCGGAAACTTCAGGAATCACGAAATCTTCGGCAACTTCGACGTTGTTTTTCGCCAGAATGTCTTCCATTACCTTTTTCTCTTTTTCGCTTTCAAGTTTCGTGCGAACGTAATCCTTGACGGGCATTTCACGTCCCATCGGATTTTCGGGGTCTTTTACGCCGGTCGAGATCAGAATGTGGCGAACGTCGTAAGTCTGGCTCGGCTGACCGCTCTGATCTTTAACATCGGTTTTCTTTTCCAACTTGATGATGTGATAGCCGTAAGGCGTTTCGACCAGATTATCGGCAACTTTGCCCGGTTCGAGCGCGAGTGCCGCGGCTTCAAATTCGGGCATCATTCTGCCTTTCGGAACGTCTTTGTAGATTCCGCCTTGCAGTTCGCCGCTTTTCGGGTCTTTGTTGCCCGGGTCCTGGCTGAACTCATTCGCCAATTTCGCAAAATCTTCGCCGCCTTTGGCGCGATTCAGGATTTCTTCGGCTTTGGTTTTCTTTGCCGCCGGATCGAGTCCCGGGTGTTCGGCAATATATTTTGCGACATCCTCATCAGTAACTTTGGTTGATTCAGCGAGTTTTTTCGAGTAAAGACGCGCTAAGAACGAAGCTTGCTGAAGTTTGACCTGCAAATTTATTTTGTCCTGCAACTCCTTCGGCACTTCGCCTTTCGCCGCTTTTCCTTCGTATTCATTTTTGTAAATCTGAATTTTCGCGTAGAAATCCTTTGCCTGTGTCATTTCCTCTTCAGAAATTTCACGATCTTTCATTTCAGGATTGTTAGCCTTCAAAAGATTGATCTTTGTATCAATGAACTGCTGGAAATCGGCATCGTGCGCGCCGCCTTCCCAGAAAGCCTTAACCTGATCTTCGGTGATGAATCCGAACGGCGGCATCGGACCTTTATCTTTATTGATCTCTTTATCGTAATTGACCGCGATCAACTCAGATTTGATGTTTTCAAGCTCTTTGCGGGTTTCGGCATCATTTGCCAATCCTTCTTTCTGCGCCTGGCTTGCCAACGCCAATAATTCTTTCAAATTATCGATCTGCTGTTTTTTCATTTCAGGATCGTCTTTCAAACGCTTGAGCATCATCGGATTTGCATCTTTCAAGAGCAATTCCATCTCTTCTTTGGTAATGCGGTTCAGAGACTGCCCGCCGTGATTGCCGCCGAACTTGTTTTTCCAAACAACAAGTCCCGCGCCAATGCCGATTAAGACAATAAATAAAATAAATATCTTCGCTATACTACTCAATTTTTAAATCCTCGCTTTTCGTTGGGTTCGTAATGATTAAACTTCTGATTCTTGAATTATTTTGAAATATTTGCAAACCGAAAACGCTACTTTTCGACCGTTTGCACCAATTCCAGCAAAACTCCGCCGGTCGTGCCCGGATGAACAAAGGCAACCAGACAACCTTCGGCACCGATTTTCGGGGTTTCGTCTATTAAACGCATTCCCTGTGCTTTTAGTTTCGCCAATGATTCTTCGATGTTTTCGACTTCGACGGCAATATGGTGAATTCCGCCGCCGCGTTTTTCCAAAAACTTCGAGATCGGCGAATCTTCCGAAGTCGGCTCAAGAAGTTCGACCCGCGATTCGCCGAGCGGCAGCATCGCCACCCGAACCTTTTGCTCTTCGACGACTTCCGTGTGAACATTCTCAAGTCCGAGCGCGTCTTCCCAAAATTTCAACGCTTCCGCTATTCCTTTCGTTGCAATGCCTAAATGATTGATTTTCATAATTTAGCTTAGAATCTCTTCGACTGCCGAATACGGATTCGTTTTCTTTTCGGCAACTTCCTGCGCGAGTTTTTCCAGTTTTTCGCTCGAACCGTTTTTGCTTAAAACATCCGCCAAAAGCTTTTCCTGCAACAGACCGAGCAAACGCCATTTAGCAATGGCGACTCTTCTTTCCAGATTTTCGCCCGTTTTTTGAAATTCGTAATAGCTTTCGATGGCTTTTGAGAGGTCTTCGATGCCTTTACTTTCGGTCGCCACGGTTTTTATGATCGGCGGATTCCAGAAGTCGGGACGGTGCGCTAAACTCAAGAGAGCTTCGAGTTCTTTTTCGGTTCGCAAAACGCCTTCGCGGTCGGCTTTATTTATCACGAAAACGTCGCCGATCTCCATAATTCCGGCTTTGATCGCCTGAATGTCGTCGCCCATTCCGGGAACGAGCACGACGACCGAAACATCCGCCGTTTTGACGATCTCGACCTCGTCCTGTCCGACACCGACCGTTTCGACGATGATCTTATCAAAACCCGCCGCGTCTAAAATTGCCACTGCATCGACGGTCGTGCGCGAAAGTCCGCCGAGGTTTCCGCGTGTCGCCATCGAACGAATGAAAATATTTTTGTCCAAACCGAGCGTCGACATTCGGATGCGGTCGCCGAGAATCGCGCCGCCCGAAAACGGGCTTGACGGATCGACCGCAATGATGCCGATGCGTTCGCCTTTGTTTTTGTAATAAAGCGCGAGCTTATCGACCAACGAAGACTTTCCCGCGCCCGGTGCGCCTGTGATCCCGATGACGAGCGCATTTCCGGTTCGCGAAAAAACGGCTTTCATCAATTCGCTTGATTCGTTGGCACCGTTTTCGACTTTCGTGATGGCGCGCGCAACCGTCCGCGTGTCGCCTGCAAAGAGTTTTTCGATTTCGATCATTTTAAGATTTGATTTCGGACGCAAGCTGTCAAAGGCTGAAAAAGCATTTTTGTAAAGCAGTTTGCGAAAAAATAATTTTCTCATTTTTCGCACAAATTGCCAAAACAACCGAAAGATTTCAGGAAAATTGCAATTTCCGCTGTAATCAATCGATACAAAATTAATTTTGATACAAACACCTCGGTTTTTTTATTTATGAAATATAACTTTAAGCCCTGGAAATAAAACAGTTTACAAAGCAAAATCAAGAATTGGCATAATCATTGCACTAAAGTTTTCGCGAGGAGCATGTGTATGAAAAACTTTAGAACAACATTAAATTTAACATCGGTTTTAGCAGTTATTTTATCTTTGACAACTTTTTCAGTGGCGAATGGAAACAGTAAGAAAGACACTGCTTATCCGAAAACTTCCGCCAAAAATTATTCCGTGATCGCGCAAAATCTGTCACAGAAACTGAAATCCGAGCTTGCCGAGAATAATTTGTCTGTAAAACTTAAAACGGTCGAAGAATCACAGGTTACGAATCGCGAGATCGTCGTCAAAGGTGAGGCAGTTTGCATTCTACCGACCGAAAATACACAGCTTCCGCTTCAATTCGAGGCGATACTTAACAAATCGAATAATTTGCTTGAAGACGTAAAATATGTTTTTGTCGAAAGCAATTACGCTCCTTCAGCGAGTGAAGACGTTTTGATGAAGGAAATAATGAAGCAGATCAGCAAGGATTACAAAACCAGTCAGATCACGATCGCTATCGACGGGTTTGAATCGACAAAACTCAACGAAAACCAGAAGAGCGTGAAAGGTTTGGGCGAAGTCAGAGTCGGCGATCTGGTCTGGAAAAAGATAACTTTCGACGTTGTGATGGATGCGGACAACAGGGCTTCTAAAGTAGATTACAAAATCGAATAATAAAAAGAGGGAATCGGCGATGAAACAAAAAAGGCAGTTTTAAACTGCCTTTTTTTAGTTTGTTGCGGTTGCCGGCTTCGCTTTTGCTTTTCGGGAATTCCACCAGATGTCGATCAGATTTGTAATCGGTCCGACGATAAAAAGCGCGAAATATGGTGCGTGAATATTTTCGCTCAGACGCAGGAGCATTTCCGCAAATGCGATCATAAAAGCGATGAACATTTGCACTTTTTTCGATGAACGAACCGTCGTTGCCGGATCGGTAATCATAAAAAATATAAAGAGTTGATACATCGGTCCGGTGAGCGGCGCGATTTCGGCAAGAAAAGGCTGATCGTTTATAAAACTGCGGATAAAGGCGAAAAAAACAAATGCTAAAACGTATGTAAATGTGATGTGAAAGCGTCCGAGGCGGTAGATAATGATCGAACCGAGCGTCCAGATGACGAGCATCGCGTAAAGATTATTTCCCCATTGAATGCTCAAGGTCGAATATGCGAAAGGCGCGATCAGAAGCATTATCGAGATCGCAAAATTCGACGGATTCCAGATGTGCCGACCTTTCACGCGAACCACGTATTTCGAGGTTGTCGCAATCGCCGCGCAGAGGGCAAAAGTCCAAAACTCGGGCGAACGGGTTAAAATTCCGACGCTGATTCCCGAAATATACGCGCTGGCAAGATGCGGAAAAGTTCCGCGGGTGTAATAGGAAAGAACGATTTCAAAAATTACCGAAATCAGAATTGCCGTGATCGTCTGCGGATAACTTTCCAGAATTCCGAACGAAATCTGCCCGACCAGCAGGATGACGGTAATCAAAATCGGCATTATATAGCGCGAATCGATCCCGAATATTTTTTCGACTTGAAATTTCGGCTGTATCGGCGACAATTCAATTACATTTGCGCGCATAGATTCCAAAGATTGTTATTCCTTTATTTTGTGGACTTTATTTACTGCGGGAGCATCTATAATTTGTATTTTACCCGAACTCCAACGAATTTCAACTCTTTCGGGCGCGGCATTTTTTCCCAGACCGAAATGAAGCCGTCTTTGATTTTGCGAACAAAAACCGATTCCGCCGTCGAGCGTCTGTTTTTGAACCTGACCGTTCCAGAAAACTTTAATACTCGAACCGATCGCGCTTTTATTCGATTTTTCGCCTTCAAGTTCAAATGAAATCCAATTATTTTCAGGCGAAACGGTGTTTTTATAGATCAGGACGGGCGCGTTCTGATGCGCGACGATGACATCCAGAACCCCGCGATTCCACAGGTCGGCAAACGCCACGGCGCGACCGTCGAAGGTTTCCGAAACGCCGACCGAAAGCGCGACATCGTTAAATTTTCCCGCGCCGTCGTTGAGCCAGACTTTTTTCTGCTGATAACCCGCCAGACTTTTTTTCTCGATCTTGCCCCAGTTTGCCGCGTCGCCGATGATAGCGTTGTTTCCGACCGTTATTTTTGAATAGTCATACCAGTAACTCGTCGCTTTTTCGGCGGAAATGTAGCCGTTCGTCACGAAAAGATCGAGATTTCCGTCGTTGTTCAGATCGCCGAATTGTGTTCCCCAACTCCAACCCGCAAACTCAACCCCGAAATTATTCGCCTGATTTTCAAATTTCAAATTCATTCCGTTCGTGTTCGGCTTCGGCATCCAGAGATTGTTGCCCTGCAACAAAACACTTTCTTCGGAAATATTGGAAACGTAGATCGCCTGTTTGCCTTGATTCAGAACGTCGCCGAAACTCGCGTTCATCCCGCTTTTTGGGGCAAACCCGACACCACTGTTTTCGCCGACATCGATAAATCTTGTGCCCCGGTCATTAAAAAACAATTCGGAAACGCCGTAATCGTTGGCGATAAAAAGATCGGGAAAGCCGTCGTCGTTCAGATCGGTCGAGCCGAGCGCAAGCGACCAGCGATTCGATTTGATGCCGAGTTTTTCGGAAACTTCTTCAAATTTTCCGCTACCCAGATTTTTAAAAACGTATTTGCGCCCGCCGTTTTTCGCATATTCAAAACTCTCGGGCATAATCCGCGAATCCTTCAAATTCCACAGATTCAAATCTTCCCGAAAATATCCGCCGAGAACAACGTCCAAGAGCCCGTCGCGGTCGTAATCGAACCAGATCGCCGAATTGATATTTGCCCATTCCGGGAAATTCGTATTTTCGATCTTTGTAAAATTTTTGCCTGAGTTATTTTTGAAAAGCTCGGTTTTGCCCCATTTGTAAACGAGCAAATCTTCAAACCCGTCATTGTCGAAATCGCCCCAGACCGCGCCCATCGAAACGCCGGTTTCGACATTATTCAGATCGGCAACGCCCGCCTCTTTCGCCACGTCGGTAAACGAACCGTCCTGGTTGTTTCGGTAAAGCGAATTGAAAGAATTTTCGCTGCTGTTCGTCAGATAAAAATCGTTCCAGCCGTCCTTGTCAAAATCCGCGACCGCCACGCCCGCACCCATCGAAGCGATGATCGGCATAATATTTTCGACTTTTGTATCCAATTTCGGCGCGGAATGACTGAAATTCACACCCGATTTCTCCGCCACTTCTTCAAAATAAAAACCGTAACGCTTCATCGCCGATTCCTTATCTATCGAAATCTTTTTTTCGGTCACGTAATATTTTTTAACGAAAAACGGGATAGACAAAAGCCCGATAAAAAGAATGATTAACGTAAACTGCTTAAAACTTTTCATTTAATTTGATAGCCGCGAAAAGGCACAAAAAACGTAAAAAAGGAAAAGAATAGAATAATTCAGCACATCCAAAAAAAGAAGTTTGCCTAAAAATCTTCTTTTTGCGCCTTTTATGCCTTTTCGCGGCTATTATCTTCTCATTGCATTTCTGAACGAATCGGGCGCAACGTAGCGCGTGTGAAAATTCAGCCAGTCCATTTTATTTTTTTGATAAACCGGATCATCTTCCAAAATCGTCGGTTTGCGCGAATAATCGTTCGTCGCGTGCGTCGGAAGCGGCAGAATCGTTTTTGAAAACAGGTTGTTGTAATCGCCTTCTTTGATCCAGCCGTTGCCGACGATCACAAAATCGCGCACAAAACCTTGTTTGACAGGCGCAAGCGCAGGAAATTTCAGACGTATCTCGTCGCCCGAAGCGACAATCGCATAACGGTCGTCGGTTTTCGTCAAAAGTTCCAGAATTTCGCCGTAGCGCGTGTAATAACCTTCGATGCTTCGCCATCGCTCGATGGTCGTCGCAATGCGGTTGTAATCGGGAATTTCGGGCGAAGATTCGTCTTTTTTATTAATTTCGGAAAACCCTCTGAACGCAAGATCAGCGTTTGAAAGTTCGATCTTCTGCACGACATTTTCGCTTTCCGAAACGCTCTCAGCCCACGCCAATCTATCCCAAAAAATCTCCATATTCGTCCGCAAACGCGCGCGTTTCGTGCCGTTCGGCAGTTCGACGACGATGGTTTTCAGTTTTCCCGCCGGAACACCGAAATCGTCTTTGACCGTTTTCCAGTTTCCGCTTTCGTCCGAAACATCGAGGCTCAAACTTTTCGGTTTTTCAAATCCGCTCTGGCTGATCGCGACGTTCAAAGAAGTGTCGGTCGGATGCAGCCAACCGTCAGCGACGATGTTTAATTGGCTTTCATTGGAAACATTTTCAGGCAAAACAAGTTCGACAAAATGTTCCTTCGCCACACCTTGAAAACGCCCGTCGGCAAACGTGTCGAGATGAATTTCGTCCAGATTTTCGACCAAATTTGAAACATCGTTTCCGCTTTCGTCCGTCGCGCTTGCAAACGGTTTCAGGTTTGAGGTCAGGTGCAGTTTCAGTGGAACGGGCACAGGATAAAGTTCGTTTGCAAAAATTTCCGTGCCGAGCGGGTGATCTATCGCTACGAGTGAATAATGGTCGACATAGTAACTTTCCCAAAGTTCGTCCGTGATGCGAAGTTCGTAAAATCCGTCGCGCGGTGCAAGCTTTTCGCCCGAAATCTTATACCATTCTTCCGTTTGCGTGACGGACAGAATTTCCTCGTCCGAAACGCGCAAACCGAGCGAAGTCGCGAGCGGTGCAGAATCCTTAACGAGCTTAAATTCGGTTCCGTTCCACGCGAAAAGATGCGGACACGAACCCGTTAGTCTTTGCTTCACAAGGATTTGCTGGTCTTTTTGCAGATCGAATTCGGCTTGGATAAATCCGTTTCCCCAAACGATCCGAAGCAGATCGGTCGCCGTCTGTTCGCCCAAACCAAAATGAACTTGCGGCGCGGAAATCACACGTTTTTGCGCGAGTAGTCCCGCCCGAATTTCCATTTCGCCGCCGATACCGAACGAATTCACGCGCTGATCGCCTTCCGCTTTTGCCGAACGCGGTCTGATTATCTGCCAGGCGTAATTTTTTGCAGATTGATTAAGAAAAGTTGCCGCTTTCCCGTCCGCATCGATTCCCGAAAGATCGAGTTTCCCGTCTGAATTAAAATCTGCCGCAGACGAAACTTTCCCGTTTAATTGAGTCGACAAAGCGTTAAACTTTCCGTCCTTTCCGCCAAGCCAAACACGGTTTGAGATCAAAACATCGCTTGCGCCGTTGTTGTCGAAATCCTGAATTATCAGAGTCGGATTTTCAATTGTTTCGCTCTTTAATATTTCAACCGTTTCCCAATCTTTACCGTCATTTTTGTCAGTTGCGCGAATCAAATTCCCGTCAGCTTGCAAAATGTTCAGATCGAGCTTTCCATCGCCGTTTGAATCAGCCGAATAGATCGCCGAAGCCGCACTTGAAACGGGCGCGTTTCTAAGCTTAAATTGTCCGCCGCGTTCGTTTGAAAAGATGTTCAGTTTTGAATTTCCGTTCAAAATCGCCGCGTCGATGTCGCCGTCTTCGTCAAAATCGGCGGAAACGAAATCGCGTAAATTGTTGAGTTCACCGAAAACTTTGATTTCCTTGAATGTCCCGTCGGCATTGTTCTGCAAAACTATCGGCGCGGAATTTTCAACCGCTAAAACTAAATCGAGATCGCCGTCGATTTCAATGTCGAACGTGAAGATTTTAGAGATTTTCTTATGCAAAATGTCATTTGAAAGTTTCGTGTTTGCAGTGATTTCGGAAAGATCGTCCTTGAAAAACTGCAAACCTTTTTCGCTTGAAGCAACGAAATCATTCTTGAAATTGTAATCAATGTCGAGCGTCTGCAAATCTTTTGCGTTAGAAACCGGCAAAGATTTTTCGCCCAGTTTTATTTCCTTTTCGGACGCAAAAGCATTGATCGGCGCGGAATCACCGTCGAGAAAAACGGCTTTACCGAAAATTGCTTTTTCGGTTGAAACGTTTTCAGTTTTAAAGGTCAGACTTTCATCAGGCGCGGCGGGCGAAAAATCTGGAACGGGAAGTTTCAACGGTTTCAGAAACGGTTCGCCGATGGTTGTATCGCTGAATTTCACGTCTGCAAGTGCGCCGCGAAATTCGGGCAGACGCAATAAAACATTGCGGAAAAAAGCGATCTTCTGCGCCACTTCGCGGGCGTTTCCGCTGTTGACGGAAGCTTGCAGGGAAGCGAATTGTTCCTTGATCTCATCGCCCCAAACGTCTTCACGCGGTTTTATTTTAGCGAAATTCGTTTTTAGTTTTTCGGTTTCGTTTCGTTTGGCTGACAAACGGATGATTTCCAAAATGACGGGCAGATTTTCAGGTTTCGACTGCAAAATCTTCTCGTAAAGCGCAAGTGCTTCCGCATCGTTTCCGTCGCGCTCGTTTTCAGCGGCGAGTGCGAAAACTGCCTTTGAATCGTTCGGATTCGTTTCGATGGCTTTTTGCAGATTTTCCTTTACTTTCCCGAAATTTCCGCGTTGAATTTCCAAAACGGCGAGATTGGAATAAATTTGTGCATTTTCAGGCGCGAGATTGCGGGCTTTTTCGAGCGATTTGAACGCGTTTTCAAAATCCTTCTGACGCATCTGCAAAACGCCGAGATTTGCCCAAGCCGCAGGTTCGCCCTCGGCAAGTTTGACGACTTTTTCGAGTTCGGTTTTCGCCCTTTCATCGTTCGCCGCCTGCATTGCGACAAGTCCGACATAAAAAGATTTGACCGCTTCGCCGTAGTTTGCCGAAGATTTTTCGGGCAAATTCGATTTACAGGACGAAAGCACAAAAATTGTTAGAACTAAAATGAAACCGACAATTTTATTCATTTATAAGTTTGAGAATTAACCACAGATTAACACAGATGGACTCAGATAAGAACAGGGATTTGATTATGAAACGAGAGGTTTTATCAATAAAATCTGAGTTTATCCGTGTTCATCCGTGGATAATTGTTCTTTCGATTTCTCGATCAATTCGTTATTCAATTCATACGAAAGCTCCCCGCGATCTTCGTTTTTCGGCGGATAAATGTGTTTTTGATACATCGGATATGCTTCGGTTCGCAAATGCGCTAACAACTGATGACCTTTGCGCGTCTTTCTTTCGTGCCGGAGCGCGGAAATATCGATCGGCGCAACGACGATTTTTTCGCCGTGTCCTTCGCTCGCTTTCGCCAAAATTCTGCCGTCGAAATCGACGATCATCGAACTGCCCGACCACGAATACGGCGGATAATGTTTCAAACTCGCGGCTTGATTCGACGCGACGACGTAACACGTATTTTCGAGCGCACGGCAACGATTCACGGTCGTCCACCAATCCATCGGGTCGGTCGCGTTCCACGGGTCCATATACGCCGAAACGCGGACGAGAATTTCCGCGCCGTTTATCGCCAATTGGCGCGTCGGTTCTGGAAAAATCCAATCGTAGCAGATCGCCGTTCCGATGTTGCCGATCTCGGTTTTTGCGACGGGAAAAAGTTCTTCCTCGTAGCCTTCGATGTCGTGCGGCGACGAATGAACTTCATACGGAATCCACGGATTTACTTTGCGGTATTTGTATAAAATGCCGTCGCCGCCGATCAGACAAGTCGTGTTGAAAACGTGATTCGGATATTTTTTGTCGATTTCGAGCATCGAACCGCTCTGAATAAAAATTTCGTGTTCTTTCGCCTTCGCGGTTAATTTTTCGGTATGTTCGTTCGGAATTTCAACGGCAATTTTCTCACGCAGTTCGGCAAGCCCGGCAAAAACGGGCGCGGAATGTGCGAATTCGGGAAACGTTACCAATTTGACGGGCAAAAATGGGATCGCACCGACAACCGCCGAATCAATAATTTGTAAGATTCGCTCGGTATTGCGTTTCATTTCGCTGCGCCGAACCGGATTTGCAAAATCCGTCTGGCAAGCGGCGGCTGAATATCGAATATGTTCCATTAGTTTTTATCCACAGATGCACACAGATAAACACAGATAAAGATAGATTTTTTTAAAAAGAACTGGAAAGTTATAAAAAAATATCTGTGTCCATCTGTGTTTATCTGTGGACAATTATTCTTACGGAATCTGTTTTTCGCCTGCGACGAAAATCTGCGGTTCTTTGCCTTGTTTGATGTAATAAAATTTTCCGCTCTGCAAATCTTTGATCGTTTGCGGTTCTGCGCCGAGCCAGTAAATCGTTAATTCATCGATCTTTTGCGCTTCGCCCAAACCCAAATTTATCCGAAAATCGCTGACCGATAAATAACTCTGTGCACCCATAATTTGGCGTTCGATCTTTTTGTCGCCGACTTTGGCGACGACACGAACGCCGATCGCGTTACGGTTCGTCTTTTCGCCTTCGAGCCACAGCCCGGCACAATTTCCTTTCTTTTCGGTTTCATTGAGAACGATCTGCGCCGTTCCACCGTTGTTTGAAACGACGAAATCGAGCAGTCCGTCGCTGTTAAAATCCGCGACCGCAACGCCGCGCGAAACTTGTTTGTCCTTTAATGCTTCGCCCGAAACGTCGGAAATATCGGTAAATTTTCCGTTTCCGAGATTTTCGTAAAGCGTGTTTTGCTGTGCAAACGTGACCGAATCGGAATTTTGTTCGATGTTGTCTTCGATATGTCCGTTGACGACGATCAAATCTTCATCCGAATCATTGTCGGCATCGAAAAAGTCGAGTCCGAATTTCAAACGCGCGCGCGCCGCTTGCCCGATTCCGACCGCGTCCGAAACTTCGCGGAAAAGCATCGGCGATTCCTGCGAGTAAAGCGCGGTCGATTCTTCCTGAAAATTCGGAACGGCAATATCAATCAGATTATTATTGTCAAAATCGGTAAAATCCGCGCCCATCGAGCCTTCTTCGCGCCCGCCTTCACTGTAGGCGCAACCCGCGAGTTTTGCCATATCCTTGAAATTTCCTTTGCCGTCGTTGATCCAAAGCTGATTCGGATTCGTGTCGTTGGCAACATAAACATCCGTGTCGCCGTCGAGATCGACATCGCCGATCGCCAGAGCCAAACCTTTCAGCGAAGCCGAAGCAATTCCTGATTCTTTGCTGACATCGGTAAATTTCCCGTTGCCGTCATTGCGCCAAAGCTGGTCGGAAATACCCTGATAAAGATACGGCGCGGAATAGGTCATTAAATTATTATGATAAGATTTTTGCGCCGTTTCACGGTTGTAAACCACATATCTGACAACAAATAAATCCAGATCGCCGTCGCCGTCGAAGTCGCCGAAACCTGCGCTCGTCGTCCACGAATTATCTGATCTGATGCCCGATCTTTCCGTGACATCTTCAAATTTTCCGTTCGCATTTCGCAGAAGTCGATTGTTTCCTTCGTAATTCGTCAAAAAAACGTCCGTCCAGCCGTCGTTGTCGAAATCGCCGACCGCTACGCCGAATCCGTAGCCAACGGAAGTCAGATTCCAATCATTCGTTTTATCCGCAAAAATTCCTTTTCCGTCATTGATATAAAGCCGCGTTTTGGCTTCTTCACTGCGTTCTTTGGCATCGATCGCGCCCGAATTTACGAGCAAAATATCCGGCGCGCCGTCGCGGTTGAAATCAGCGGTCGCAACGCCGCTTCCCAAAACCTGCGGCATAAATTTATCGGGCGTATAGGTCGGAATATGTCTGAAATTCACGCCGCTTTTGTTTGTGAAATCCGAAAAACGAATGTTCGTTTCGGCTTTTTTGGCGGTTGCCTGATTTCCGTTCGTTCCGGATTTACAGCCGTTTGAAATTACGACGGCGAACAACAAAAAAAATAAGAAATATTCGGATTTCATTAATAAGATTCTACTTTTGATTCTTTAATTTTTCAGCTTCGGCGAGCGCGTCCTGTGCTTCCTTCATCTTTCCGAGAGCCTGATACGAATTGGCTAAAAATTGATAAAGCACAAATTTATCTTCCGCTTCGGCATCGGGAAGCATCGTTTTTGCCAGAGTTACGGCTTCTTCGTAACGTTTGCCTTTAAATGCTTCTTCAAGATTTTTAGCGTCGGCGACAAATTTGGCTTTCTTTTGCGAGTCAGCGGTCATTTTGTCGAAAACCGACTGCACTTTTTTGCTAAATTCCTCCGCTTTTTCCGCGTTTCCCTGTGCCGCATAAACTCTTGCAAGCGAATTGTAAGCGGCGACACTTTCAGGATTGATTCCGACCGCTTTGTTGAGCGTTTCGACAGCTTTATCGTAATTTTTCTGATAAAACCAGATCATCCCGCGCATCGTCACTTCGTCCGCTTTATTCTGATTTAGAATCTCATTCCAGACTTTGTCGAGCTGATTTCCGGCTTCTTCGTAGCGTCCGAGATTCATCAGTGCATTGCTCGAAATGGAAATAAGTTCAATGTTTTCAGGAGTTTTTTCAAGCAAAGGCGTAACCGTTTGCAACGTTTCTTCATAACGACCGAGCTTGACGAGAATTTTGGCAAGATTCTTTTTTTCGTCTTCGGTGCGTTCGTTTTCGGGAATTTGATTAATAAAATCGACCGCGGCTTGCCAATCTTCGCGTTTTATCAGAGCCGACTGCATCAGCAATCGAACATTCGGATTTTGCGGATATTTTTCGCGTATTTTATTGAGCGAATCGATGTCTGTTTGCGAAAGATACTGTCCGCGCCCGATGACTTGATTGATACGGTTAAATTCCGCCACCGCCTGTGCATCCTTTTTAAATGATTCAATGTCCTTTTCCGTCTGTTTTTGACACGAAACGATCAGAAAAAGACACGGAAAAATTAAAATTATAAACTTTTTGGCGAAAAAATCGGGCATTGGCAGAATTTTAACTTTTGTGGTTTTTTAATGCAATCGGATTTGAGAAATGAAGAAGAAATGAACGCGAATCGGGCGGATCAGGCGAATTGAAACGGATTTATTTCTAATATTTTATCCGTAAAAGTCTGCCAAACCTACCCGATTCGCGTTCAAGAATTACCAAAAATTAACCTTTCAAAAGATTTTTGGCAATGACCGATCGCTGAATTTCGCTCGTCCCTTCGCCGATGGTGCAAAGTTTGGCATCGCGCCAATATTTTTCCGCCGGATAGTCCTTTGTGTAACCGTAACCGCCGTGAATCTGGATCGATTCTTCGGAAACCCGCACCGCAACTTCCGACGCGTAAAGTTTTGCCATCGCTGATTTTTGCGTCACTTTTTGCCCCGCGTCCTTCATTGCCGCCGCTTGTAAGGTCAAAAGTCTGGCGCATTCGATCTGCGTTGCCATATCTGCTAATTTAAATTGAATCGCCTGAAATTCAGCGATCGGTTTGCCGAATTGCTGACGTTCTTTCGCATATCTTACTGCCGCTTCATACGCGCCTTGCGCGATGCCGACCGACAAAGCCGCGATCGAAATGCGTCCGCCGTCCAGAATCTGCATCGCTTGCAGAAATCCTTCGCCTTCATTGCCGAGCATATTTTCCTGCGGCACGTAGCAATCCTCAAAAACGACCGAAGCCGTTTCCGAAGCACGCATTCCGAGCTTGTTTTCCTTTTTGTCGGGGCGAAAACCTTCCATCGTTTTGTCGAAAATAAAGGTCGAAATACCGCGATTTCCTTTTTCCTTGTCGGTCACGGCAACCGCGACGAGCGTATTGCACGAGATCGCGTGTGTAATGAAATTTTTCGAGCCGTTCACTTTCCAACCGCCGTTCGAGCGAATCGCCGTCGTGCGCGTTCCCGAAGCGTCCGAACCCGCTTGCGATTCGGTCAAGCCCCACGCGCCGAAAGATTCGCCCTGCGCGAGCGGGACGAGATATTTTTGCTTTTGCTCTTCCGAACCGAACATATAAATGTGATTCGAGCAAAGTGAATTATGCGCGGCTATCGAAAGTCCGACCGAACCGTCAACCCGCGCAATTTCTTCGATGATCGTGGCATATTCGACATAACCCATTCCCGCGCCGCCGTATTGTTCGGGGAAAATTATGCCCATCAATCCGAGTTCGGCAAATTGCGGACGAAGCTCTACCGGGAAATGCTGTGTTTCGTCCCATTCCATCACGTGCGGTTTTAGTTCACTCTCCGCAAATTCACGGATGCTGTATTTGATCTGTTGTTGTTCTTCGCTAAGTTCAAAATTCATATTAGTTATAGTGTAATAATCAATCGTTATTAAGAATAACAATTAGTTTTTTCACAGTAAAGCGGTTATCAAGTCGAGAATTATTAAATCTTTATTACCTGAAAGATAAGAAATATTCATTGCGTAATTCGTCCGCCGGATCGAAAAAAAGTTAAAATTCAAAAATGGAACATCGAACGCTCAGTGAGGAAAATCTCAATGAAATTTGTCTGCAAATTGCCGGATCGGATAGCGATTTAGCTTCGATCTATGAAATATACGGAACGCCGCCGTTGTGGGCGCGTGAAGTGACATTCTCGACATTGATTCATATCATTTTGGAACAACAGGTTTCGCTTGCTTCGGCACTTTCGGCATTTAACAAATTGAAGGAAAAACTCGTCGAGATCACGCCCGAAAAAGTCTTGGGTTTGTCGGATGAAGAGTTAAAATCGTGCTACTTTTCGCGCCAGAAAACGGTTTACGCGCGTGAATTGGCAAAGGCGGTGTTGGCAGGAAGTCTGGATTTGGAAAATCTGAAAAATCTACCTGATGCTGAGGCAAAACACGAGCTTAAAAAGATTAAAGGAATCGGAGATTGGACGGCAGATATTTTTCTTTTAATGGCTTTGCTTCGCCCTGACGTGATGCCGAAAGGCGATCTTGCTCTACACCTTGCATATAAAAAAATAAAAAATCTCGAACACGCGCCGAATTCGGACGAATTTCAAATTATCGCCGAAAAATGGAAACCGTTTCGTGCCGTGGCAGCGCGGCTCTTGTGGCATTTTTATCTTTCGGTCAAAAATACCGCGTAAAATATTCGCGCCCGCAAAAGTTTAAAATGTCGTCGCCGCGATCGAAATATTCGCCGATTCCGACGAGCATTGCTTCGGAAATGTTCGGTTTATCGAAAAGAAAATAAATGCAATCGTCCGTCGGCATTGTATCGCAAAGCGAAACGTTCAAATAAACGTCGCCCATCGAGCTCCAACTGCCTGCCCGGATAAATCTTTTTTCGGAAATCGCACGAACCAGATCGTCTTCGCTGACAGGCGATACGTCGGCAGAGGTTGCAACGGCAACTTTCGGGCTGATATAAATTTTAGACGGATCGCTCGACCAGACTTCATTGTAAGTATAAATGAACTCAACCGGTTCTAAATTTTGAGCGCGCAAATGTTCGAGCAGTTCGTTTTCACGGCTCAAATCCGTTTCGATGCGCGATCTGACGGCAAGATATGGTGAATCGCCGAAACGAAAGCGGCGATGATAGAATTTGTCTGAAGGAGCCGTCGCGATTTCGGGATTTGTGCCGACTAACAAATATCCGCCGCCAAACTTCAAAGTTCGCGGCGTGTTCGGCATAATGATTTTCGGAACGCCGAAGTTTTCGATCAAATTTTCAAAACTGTTCGACATAATAAAAGTAAGATTAGCACGTCGGTAGCCCGCACGTCAGCAAATGCTAAAGGTCGTCAGAGCCTCTTAACAAACTATATTAAAAGAAAAAACGACAGCGAACTAATTGCAAACATTTCGGCATCTGTAAACGTAGAGCAATTTGCTGTAAAATTCCCTTTGAGGTTTTCTGAATGAAACATAAATTTTTCGCTTTATTCGCAGTTTGTCTGCTTGCTTTGAACCTGGTCGGAACGGCTTTTGCCGATACGAAATCGAAGAAAACAAAGAAACAAACGAACGCGCTCGTTGCAATGTTGCCGGCTTCGGACGGCGTTGTAACGGTCGATTTGAAACGGCTTTTGAACAATGCTTTGCCGCAGATTTTATCAGGCAAAAAAGAATTGCTCGGCGATCTGACCGAAGCGATTCTCAAGGTTAAGGAAAGTACCGGGATCGACATTCGTCAGTTCGATCAGCTTGCCGCCGGATTTGTCGTAAAATCTACGACGCAGGACAATTACGAACCCGTTGCCATCGTGCGCGGTCAATACAATGCGGCATCGCTTTTAAGCGTTGTCAAAATTGCCTCGAACGGGAAATACAAAACGGAAACTATTGCAGGGAAAACGGTTTACATCTTTTCCGCGAAAGAAGCCGTTGACAAGAACAAACCCAAAACCCAAAATTCAAAAGTTTCGGGAATGATCGATAAACTCGTCGCAGGTTTGAGCAATGAAGTCGCCGTTACTTCGCTCGATGCGAAAACGCTCGCCTTCGGAACGTCGGCGCGAATCCGTCAAACTCTGGAAGCAAAAACTACGGTCGGCGCGGAAGTCGCAAATTTAATAAATCGCAATCCCACGAGCGTGATGAGTTTTGCCGGAAAAACTCCGAACGGAATGAGCGCGCTTTTGCCGCTCGACAATGACGAACTCGGAAAAAGCATCGATTCGATCCGTTATATGTATGGCTCGATGGACGTTGACGGCGAAAATACGAAAGTGCAGTTGATGGCGAAAACGACCGAAACGAAACAAGCGCAGGATTTGCTTGAAACGCTCGAAGGTTTGCAAATGATCGGCAAGGCATTTTTAGGCAGTGCACGCGGCGCAGACAAGGAAGTTTATGCGCGAATGATCGAAAATGCAGTTTTCAAACGCACGAATAACGAAGTCACGCTCGATCTTTCCGTTCCGCAGAACGATTTGAATATCGTGATCGGAACGATCAATTAACGATTTTGGCATTTCTCCTCTTGCGGCTGTCGAACGTTTTCGGCAGCCTTTTTTTTATTTCCGAAACTGCGCTAAAATTTCGTCTATGAACGAAACCATCAAGCGTTGGCACGAATTTATCGAAACTTTGAACGAAAATATTCTCGACGGGATTCTAGCCGAAGAAGTAAAATTTCACTCGCCTTTTGTCTGGAAGCCGAAAGAAGGAAAAACGATGACGAAAGCCATTCTCGTCGCCGCTTCGCAAACATTTCAAAACTTTCGATACGTCCGTGAAATTGCCGAAAACAAAAATTTTATGCTCGAATTTGAAGCACAGATCGGCGATTTTACGTTGCGCGGAGTCGATATAATTGCGCTCGGCGATGACGGCAAGATCATCGATTTTGAAGTTATGGTTCGTCCCGCCAACGCTTTGCAGACTCTCGGAATGGAAATGACGCGAAAACTTTCCGAAAAAGGTTTGATCTGAAAACGTAATGAGCAAGACTTTCGATTTCGGAACATCGTTGAATCAGTCGCCGGTTCTGGAAAACTACAATCTTTTTGCGTCTGACGAATCTTTAAAAACCGCTGTCGAAGCAAACGGCGGCGCGTGGAATAACGAAAACGCGGCGAGATTCGGTGAAATTTTAGGACGTGCCGAAACGCTCGAACTCGGAAATCTCGCCAATAAAAATTTACCTGTCTTGAAAACTCACGATCGTTTCGGAAATCGGCTCGATACGGTCGAGTTTCATCCCGCCTATCACGAACTAATGCGCGTTTCAATTGAAAATGAAACTCACAACTTGGCTTGGACGAAAGAAAATCCGGGAAGGTATACGGCGCGTTCGGCGTTGGCTTTTATCAAACAGCAAGTTGACGAAGGCACGAGTTGTCCGCTGACGATGACGTTTGCGGTCGTTCCGGGTTTGAAAATAAATCCTGAAATCGCTGGCGAATGGATTCCAAAAGTTCTTTCAAATGAATACGATCCGCGATTTTTGCCCGTTTCGGAAAAACGCGGCGCGACTTTTGGAATGGCGATGACCGAACCGCAAGGCGGAAGCGACGTTCGCGCCAGCCTCACTTTCGCGGAAAAATCGAACGACAAAGGCGAGTATCAGATCACAGGCAGAAAATGGTTTTGCTCTGCGCCGATGTCCGACGCTTTTCTCGTTTTGGCGCAAACGGAAAAAGGTCTTTCGTGTTTTTTGTTACCTCGATTTAAGCCTGACGGACAAAAAAATTCGCTGTATTTTCAGCGTTTGAAGGACAAACTCGGCAATAAATCGAACGCTTCGTCGGAAGTCGAATTTCACGGCGCATACGCAAAGATCATCGGCGAAGAAGGTCGCGGGGTGGCGAATATTATGGAAATGGTGCGCCACACGCGGCTCGATTGTGCGGTCGGCTCAAGCGCGACTCTGCGCCGTGCGGTTGCCGAAAGCCTTCATCATTGCAAATATCGCAAGGCTTTCGGTAAATTCTTGATCGAACAGCCTTTGATGAAAAACCTGCTTGCCGATCTTGCTTTGGAATCGGAAGCGGCGACCGCGCTTTCGTTTCGTCTGGCGCGTGGTTTTGATGAATCCGAAACGGACGAAACGGCGAAACTTTTTACGCGCGCGGCAACGGCAATCGGGAAGTTTTGGAATTGTAAAAGAGCCGTTTTTGCGGTCGGCGAAGCGATCGAAGTCTTGGGCGGAAACGGTTATGTCGAAGATTCGGTTCTGCCGCGTCTTTACCGCGATATTCCGGTAAATTCGATCTGGGAAGGTTCGGGAAACGTGCAATGTCTGGACGTTTTACGGTCGATGCAGAAGGAACCGGAATCCATCGAAGCGGTTTTTGAAGAACTTCAATCAGCGAAAGGTTTGAACGAATTTTTCGACAAGTTTTTATTGAAATTGAAGGACGAATTTACAAATCTCGAAAATCTGGAATTTCGCGCCCGAATCGTTGTGGAAAAGCTTGCGCTTGCTTTGCAGTCAGCGGCTTTGCTCAAAACCGTCCCTGATTTTGTCGCCGAATCTTTTTGCCTTGCGCGTCTGTCTGAAAAAAATCTTAGCTTCGGAACTTTGCCGTTCGGAGCCGAAACTGACAAAATAATCGAACGCGCGAACCCGGCGGAAAACTGAAAACGGAAAATGAAAAATCTGAATTAGAAAATTAATTTTCCACTTACCGTTTTACATTTTCCACTTAAAAATTATGTTGAATCTTGCCGTTTTGCTTGAAGACAGCGCACGAAATGTGCCTGACAGACTCGCCGTTATCTGCGGTGAAACAAAATTGACCTACGCCGAAATTAACGCAAAAGCGAATCAGGTAGCGAATGCGTTGAAAAATTACGGCATCGAAAAAGGCGATAAAGTCGCGCTTTCGTGCCCGAATCTACCGTTTTTCCCGATAATTTATTACGGAATTTTGAAAGCCGGCGCGACGGTCGTGCCGTTAAATGTTTTGCTGAAAGGGCGTGAGATCGAATATCATCTTTCGGATTCGGACGCGCGCGTTTATTTTTGCTTTGAAGGAACGGCGGAATTGCCGATGGGCGTTGAAGGTTTGAAAGGGTTTGAAGCGGCTGAAAACTGCGAAAAATTCATTCTCGTCACGCACGACGGCAAAACCGAATCTTCTTACGCAAACGTGGAAACCTTCCAAAAATTCATCGAAACCGAACCGACCGAATTTGAATCCGTGACGACAAACGAAAATGATACAGCCGTGATTCTTTACACTTCGGGCACGACCGGACAGCCGAAAGGTGCGGAATTGACGCATTTGAACGTCTTGATGAATGCGCGTCTTTCCGACACGATGTATCCGAAAAAAGATGCCGACGTGCATCTTTTGACGCTTCCGCTTTTTCATTCGTTCGGTCAGGTCGTGCAGTTGAATGCAGGTTTTTACAATCGCGCAACGCTCGTTCTTTTGCCGCGTTTTTCGGCGGAAGACGCGCTTGCGCTGATGGATAAATACGATGTCACGATCTTTGCGGGCGTGCCGACGATGTATTGGGCTCTGCTTCATCACGAAGGCACGCAAAGATTCGATCTCGAAAAAATCTCGCGCAACCTGCGCCTTTGCAAATCGGGCGGTGCGTCGATGCCGGTCGAGGTCTTGAAGGGGTTTGAAGAAAAATTCAAAACGAAAATCACCGAAGGTTACGGGCTTTCGGAAACTTCGCCCGTCGCGGTTTTCAATCGATACGGCGAAGCGAAACCCGGCTCGATCGGTTTTCCGGTTTGGGGCGTTGAAGTAAAAATTGTTGACGAAAACGGCAAAGAAGTTGCGCCGAACGAGATCGGCGAAATCTGCATTCGCGGGCATTGCGTAATGAAAGGTTATTATAAACGCCACGAAGCGACGCAAGCGACGATTCGCAACGGCTGGCTTCATTCAGGCGATGTCGGACGGCGCGACGAAGAAGGTTATATTTACATTTCCGACCGTGTCAAAGATATGATCCTGCGCGGCGGTTTTAATGTTTATCCGCGCGAGGTCGAAGAATTTATTATGACGCACGAAGCCGTTTCTCTCTGTGCCGTGATCGGTGTTCCGAGCGAAGAACACGGCGAAGAAGTGAAAGCCGTGATCGTTAAAAAAGACGGCAAAGATTTGACCGAAAATGAATTGATCGAATATTGCAAAGCGAATATGGCAAGCTATAAATATCCGCGTTTTGTCGAATTTAGAGATTCTTTGCCGATGACCGCAACCGGGAAGATTTTGAAACGGGAGTTGAGGAAGGGTGGCGGGTAGTGAGTTGCAGGTGGAGAATAATTTAAGTAAAACCAGCCGCGAATTTACATTAATAAACACGAATTTCGACAAAGGTTTTATGGATTAAGTTTGTTGTAACTCACCACTGGCAACTCTCTACTCTTCTATCTTCTTCGGCGGTCATAGTTTTGATAGTTGTCGCGTTTTCTCTGGGAGAATTGTTCGACGCTACGGTTAAAGTTTCCGTTTGAATCGAAAAGCGGATAAAGCTGTAAACTCTCCGAAAGATAAGCCGCGCGAAGTTCGACCGGGCGCGATCCGGCACGGTCAATGATTCTGACTTTGCTTCCGCGCACGTCTTCGATCCAACGCGCAAATTCTTCGGCATTTCCGATCGTCGCCGACAATAAAAGCAGACGAATGCGCGGCGGCGATAAAATTATCGCTTCTTCCCAGACGTGTCCGCGTTCGTCGTCGGCTAAGTAATGAGCTTCGTCCAAGATCACGAAATCCGTTTTTACCTGTTCGCCGCTTCGGAGCGCGTCAAACAATTGATTCCTATAGATTTCTGTCGTTCCGACGATCAAGGGCGCGTCCCAGTTTTCCTTACGGTCGCCCGTTAAAATTCCGACATTTTCCGCGCCGAACTCCTGCGAAAATTCCGTGTATTTTGAATTGGTCAGAGCCTTTAAGGGGGTTGTATACCAGGCGCGTTTGCCTTGTTCGAGCAAACGGCGGATTTCTTCGCGGGCGATCCAGGTTTTTCCGCTTCCGGTCGGCGCAGTTACCAAAACGTCTTCGGTTTCGATGGCGGCGAGGGCTTCGAGTTGGAAATCGTCGGGTTTAAACGGCGTGATTTCAGGCGTTCCAATGCCGGAAAGCAGTTTTTCGACGGCTTTTAATTGTTCCAGAGTTTGCGGTTTTTCGACGAAATGAGTGGAACTTTCCGATGCAAGTCGGCGTTTAAAACTACGTTCGTCCATTGAGCGGTTTTTTGAACGCGAATTTTGATTGCGTCTATCTTTTTTATCGCGACGATTGCGTGGCATAAAGGTTATTGTAAATGGTTGATAAAAAAAATCAAAAACATTTTCAGCCAACTATTAACTTTTAGCAGACAAGATGTTAAAATATCAGATTGCTCGCAACGAATTTACTTGCGTGTGCGTCTAAGACTTACGGCGAGCGTTTAGAGCTGAATTTATACTTTTTTTTAGTTTATCTTTATAAGAATCGAAATTTTAAGTGAAGCATTATGCTGGAACAGGAATTACAAAATCAGGAAGTTGAACAGCCGAATAATTTTCAACAAGTTTCACCCGAACCCGAATTATTCGAGCAATACGAGATTAAAAACTGGAATTTCTCGCCGCGCCTATACAAGATTATGGCGGCTTCGGCGATCTTTAATCTGGTCGCTCTGGTAGTTTTCGCACAAACTAATCTTTTGACGCGGAAAGGCTGTGAAAGTCCGCTCGTCGGCAGAGTTTGCGACGTGATCGACGCGGTTTATGTCGGTAAGGTTTTGCTTGGAGAAGATAAAGAGTTTGCGAGTGTCGATTACGCGAAAACAAAGCTTGAAGATTTCGATATTACATATGTCGATGTCAGCGATCAGGCTCCGCCGCTGAAATATCCCGAAGGCTATTTCGCGCTTGCAAATCCTGAAAGCGTAATGCCTGACGTGGTCGACACGTCCGTTATCCCTTCGGGATTTGAAATGCCGCCGACTGGTTCGACCCCGATTCCGGGAATTACGAATAACCCGATCCCCATTAATCCGATTGCCGGAAATCCGATTCCGGGCGGGAACAATATGTTGAATAAACCTGCGAAGCTTCCGCCGCCGATTAAGGGTCCGGTAATCAAAGGCGGAAAAATGCCGAAAGGTCCTTTAGGCGACTTTGTGGCTGACGATAAGCCCGAGAAAGTTAAGCCGAAAGATAAAACTCCGGATGACAAGCAAACGGCTGAGAATAAGGACGAAAAAGATCAAACCACAATAAAACAGCCTGATCTGACAAATATGCCGGTTGCCGAAAAGATCATCAATAAAAAGCCTTTGCAGGATTTCGGCGACACCGTTTTGGATAAAGTCGCGGCGAAAACGGTCGATCTGAACAAGCCTTTTATGGTTGTGATGCAGGGAACGATCACGAAAGACGGGAAATTTGATCCGAAAAAGTCCGGCTATACCAAACAGGATGGCGATCCCGAAATGATAAATGTCGCCAAAGATGCGATCGAAGCGATCGGCGACAGCGGCATTTTGACTTATTTATCAAATTTAGAAGTTGAGAAGGTCAGTTTCACGTTGGTTCAGGATGATAAGCAAATTTATGCAATAATCACTTCCGACCAGAAGAGCGAGAATCAGGCGAAGAAGATTTCGAGCGGTCTGAACTTTTTTATTTCCACCGGAAAAATGACGGTCAAAGAAGAAGATACGCTGGCTTTGTTGAACGCTTCAAAGGTTGAAAGCCAGGGCAAGAATTTCGTTCTGAATTTCAAGCTCGACAAGCCGGTCGCACAGGAATTGATTAAGCGTCAACTTGAAAAAGCGCAGGCGAAACGTCAGCAACAACCGCAACCGAGCGGAAATGTTGACAGCAAAAACGCTAATCTGAACGCGGTCAAAAAATGAAGAAATCAATCGACAAGTTTTCCCTGATCTGCGGCTTGCTTTTAACGCTAGCCGCTTTTCCTGTTTTCGCACAAAGTAGTAAAGCTGAATTGAACAAAAGACCTTTGCAGGATTTTGGGCAAATTTTTTCAGAAAAAGTTAAAAATAAAGAAGTTGATCTGAAAACTCCGTTTTCTTTAACATTACAGGGAACTTTGGATGCAAACGGAAAATTCGACCCGAAAATGACTAAAGTCACGAAAAGCGAAGGCGATGCGAAGATAATCGAGCTTGCGAAACTGGGAATCGAAGCCGTAAGCGATTCGGGAGTTTTTTATTACTTGAAACAATTAAAAGTAGATGAAGTCGAGATTTCTTTAGTTCAAACCGACCTGGAATTTTCAGCAGATTTCAAATCTACGTTTGAAACTGCGAAACGTGCTAAATCGATCGGAGATGGAATTAAGTTAAATATCCAAATAGGAAAATCTGCTGTAAAAGACGAAAATACAAAGGCTATACTTGAAAACAGCAAAGTCGAAACCATCGGGAAAGATTTTTTGTTAAGATTTTCTATGCCGTTTGAACAGTTTCACGGTATTATTGACAGGGAACTTGAAAAAGTTAAAAAGTGAGTAATCGTAAAAACTACAATTCGATCTTCTTTCTGACCGTTTATCTCGGTCTTGTGCTGGTCGGCGCAACGCCGCAGGTTTTGGCACAAGCGGCGATGACGCGGCAGTTTGATATTAAAAACGAAATTGTCGTTGAAGACGATTTAGATAAAAAGCCGGATGAAGAACTGGATTTTTCGGGCGCGATAAATGATTATTTTCACGATCTGAAAGAATTGATCGAAGATTTACAGAAATATAATCGAAACGAAAAATTCGATCTCGATTCTGAAAGATTCGCCTTTAAACGAAATTCTTCATTAACTTGTAATAAAGGTTACGATCCGGTTGTCAGCGGATACTTTAACTCAAAGGTTATACATCCGAAGATTGAAAAAGCATTAGATTATGCAATTTACAATTTTGATGATTGGGAAAGTTTTTCGGACTTTTTACATACCGAAAATACCTTAAACAATAAAAATTATTCGACGCATCGCTTTGAAATTGATGAAGTTTATGACACTTCACAGCTATCGATAGAGATTTCCGTTCCGAAAAAGAACGCGCAGAAAGCCGATTTTCTGGCGGAAAAATTTAATCAAACTCTTAGAATTTACGAAGTTGACGAAGAAAATGCAATCATCGAAACTTCTTATCAAAACACTTCCATTCGCTCTGAAAACAACCAGGTTTTCATTGTCACACGCTTACCGCGCGGTTCGATTGACGATCTTTTGAACGAAAAAGACGCACAATAGACGGCGAGAGGTAAGCGGAAAAAACTTTCCGATAAGTTATTTGAAAATCTTTTCAGTCGCCAACGGCGACAAACAATATAGCGTAGGGTGAAACCCTACGAAAGATCGAAAACAAAAAAACGACGCTGAAAGTGTCGAACATTGCAGTTAAATGTTGCTCACTTTCAGCGAGCGAAAAAATAATGATTCGATTTCATAGCGATTCTCGCTATGCTATATTGTCGGTCATCTTCGATGACATTAGATTTTCAATAAAAACCATAAAAAACTCGCCGATACTTTAACAATTTTACATTTTATGAGCTAATCGCAGTTTGCTTTGCGTTAGCATTTTCAGTAGAGGAATTTTATGGCAGTCAACAGTTTTGTAGATAAATTATTTAAAAAAGTTCTCGGCTCGAACAGCGACGTTTTTTTGAAGCGTATCAAGCCGACAGTTCAGCAGATCAACGATCTGGAAGCATCGGTCAAAAGACTTTCGGACGACGAATTAAAAGCGAAAACACAACAATTTAAAGACCGCATCCAAAATGCGGTGGCGGGCATCGACGATAAGGAAGCGCGGCGCAAACGCGAGCAGGAAATCTTGAAGGAAGTCCTTCCCGAAGCTTTTGCGGTGATGCGCGAAGCGTCCGTAAGAGTTACGGGAATGCGTCATTTCGACGTGCAATTGATCGGCGGTATCGCGCTTCACGAAGGACGCATCGCGGAAATGAGAACCGGTGAAGGTAAAACGCTCGTGGCGACTTTGCCTTCGTATCTGAACGCGCTGACCGGGCGCGGCGTTCACGTCGTCACGGTCAACGATTATCTGGCTTCGCGCGATGCGGAATGGATGGGCAGAATTCACACGTTTTTAGGATTGACGGTCGGCTGTATTCAGAACGATATGGACGACATTGCGCGCAAGGACGCTTACGCCTGCGACATCACATACGGGACGAACAACGAATTCGGTTTCGATTATCTGCGCGACAATATGAAATTCGACGTTGAATCTCTCGTTCAGCGCGATCATTATTTCGCCATCGTTGACGAAGTTGACTCGATTCTCATCGACGAAGCGCGAACGCCGCTCATCATTTCGGGCGCGTCCGACGAAGCGACGGATAAATATTACATTGCCAATCAGATCATTCCGAACCTCGAAAAAGGTCACAAGGACGAAGAAACAAAGGTTACGACGGGCGATTATCTGCTCGATGAGAAGAATCATTCGGCGGTTTTGACCGAACAGGGCGTTTCAAAAGCGGAAAAACTGCTCGGCGTTTCCAATCTTTACGATCCGGCGAATATGGAGCTCCTTCATTGCGTTGAGCAAGCACTTAAAGCACACACGCTTTACAAACGCGATCATCATTACGTCGTACAGGAAGGCGAAGTCATCATCGTTGACGATTTTACGGGACGCTTGATGGCTGGTCGCCGCTGGTCGGACGGTTTGCACCAGGCGGTCGAAGCAAAGGAAGGCGTAAAGATCGAACGCGAAAACCAGACGCTCGCCACGATCACTTTGCAGAATTACTTCCGTATGTATGAAAAACTCGGCGGTATGACGGGAACGGCGGAAACCGAAGCGGAAGAATTCGGCACGACTTACAGCCTCGACGTTATCATCATTCCGACCAACCGCGCGATGATCCGCAAGGATAATCCCGATATGATCTACCGCACTCTGGAAGAAAAATGGGATGCGGTCGTCGGCGAAATTAAGGAACTTCACGCGAAGGGACAGCCCGTTCTGGTCGGGACGGTTTCGGTCGAAAATTCGGAACTGATCGCCGACCGCTTGAAGAAGGCGGGAATTCCGCACAACGTTTTGAACGCGAAATATCACGAGCGCGAAGCTGAGATCGTCGCGCAAGCCGGACGCAAGGGCGCGGTCACGATCGCAACCAATATGGCGGGACGCGGAACGGACATTCTGCTCGGCGGTAATCCCGAATTTCTCGCCAACGATTACCTGAAACGGATGGAGATCAACCCCGACGAAGCCACGCCCGAACAATTCGAGGAACAACTCGAAAAGGCGAAACGCGTCGTCGCGGAAGAACACAAGGAAGTCGTCGCGGCGGGCGGTTTGCATATCTTGGGAACCGAACGCCACGAATCGCGCCGTATCGATAATCAGCTGCGCGGTCGTGCCGGTCGTCAGGGCGACCCCGGAAGCTCGCGTTTCGTGCTCTCGCTCGAAGACGATCTGATGCGTATCTTCGCGGGCGACAAGGTTCGTTCGATGATGGAATGGCTCGGAATGGAAAAGGGCGTGGCGATCGAATCGCGCACGGTTTCCAAGCAGATCGAACGCGCTCAGAAAGCGGTCGAAGCGCGTAACTTTGAAACGCGCAAACACGTTCTCAAATACGACGACGTGATGAATAAACAGCGCGAAACCATTTACGGTCTGCGCCGTCAATTGATGTTTGAACCCGAACACCGCGAATATCTTCTCGGCGACAAAGGCGTGGCGCGCGACCTTTTGGGCGATCTGACGCACAGCTTTCTGAGTGCGGACATTGCGCCGAAGGATTGGGAAGTCGATACATATGCGGCTGAGATTCAGAGCATTTACGCGGTCGATCCGGCAGTTGACGCGGGCGTTGACTTTAAGATAATGAACGCCGCTCAGGTCGAAGCGGCGGTTTGGCAGAAAGCGATTTCCAACTACGAGGAAAAGGAAAAACTCGCGGGCGAAGAATCGCTTCGGGCGTATGAGCGTTACATTATGCTCAACATCATCGACACGCAATGGAAAGACCATCTGCTCTCGATCGATCATTTGAAACAGGGCATCGGACTTGTCGGTTACGGTCAGAAAGACCCGCTCGTCGAATACAAAAAGCAGTCGTTCGATATGTTTCAGGATATGCTCGACCGTATCGACACGCAGACGACGCGCGCGCTTTTCAATCTCGAAATCGTCGTCAAGGACGAACAGGAAGAGATCGAACGCCTCGAACGGCTCGAACGTCAACGCGCCCGCCGACAGGCGGCAGGGATGGCGTTTACGGGCGCGATGGCAACCGCTTCCGCCGCCGGCGAAGAAGCCGCGAAACACACGCCCTTCAAACGCGAAGCCCCGAAGGTCAAACCGAACGACCCGTGCTATTGCGGCAGCGGCAAGAAGTTCAAAAAATGCCACGGCGCAGGGCTGTAATTCAATTACGAATTACGAATCAACAATTACGAAAGTAAAAAGATTAAAGGCGAAAGTTGAAAAACTCTCGCCTTTTTCGATGGTAAAACAAAGTTCAGTTTGTTCAGCTTTCAGACAAAAAATAAAAGTCGTAAGTCTGAAGTCGTAAGTCGTAAGATTTATTCCTGACTCAGGACTCCAGACTTCAGACTTCAGACTTTTTCCCTCTCGCACATCTGAAATTCAGCCTACGAATGGTCGTGAATCATCCGCCAACCGGCTTTGGTTTTTGTCCAGACGGTCGTATACCAGCCCGTGCGGTCGGGCATTCCGTTGCCCGACAAGATATATTGACCCGTCACGAGCGCGTTTTTCTTGCCGAGCATCCGCACGACGACGTTTTCAAAGCGGAGAACCTGCAAAGGCTTGCCGGTTTTCCAGAAACCTTCGCGCATCGTCTTTTCGATCGCCTCGACCCCGCCCGCCGGACCCGTCGCGAGCATCTCGGTCGCTTCCTTCGTATAAGCCGAAAGATAAACGCCGAGATCGCCCTTGTTCCACCCGTCGGCGGTCATTTGCAGAGTCGCCCTGATCGCCTTTTCATCCTTGCTCTGCCCGAAAACGCCCGCCGCACCGACGGCGCAAATAAAAATCAACAAAAATATAAACTTTTTCATAGTTCTTTTTCTCCTAAATTTCCCAATCTTACGCGCCCGCCCGCAAAAAGTTTCGCCCCGCCGCCCGCACACGGCAAAAACACCCGAAAAATAAAATCTGCGGGCATCGTTGTCAATTTGTGCGGTGTCATTGTCAATGTGTGCGGTGCTCCGGTCAATTTGTGCGGTGTCATTGTCAATCGGTGCGGAGCCGTAGTCATTCTTGGCGGTGTCAATGTCAACGGTGCGCGTCCGATTGTCATTTGCGGCGGTGCTATAGTCAACCGGTGCGGTGTCACAGTCATTCACGGCGGTGCGATTGTCAACGGAAACCGCGCCCTTGTCATCGACGGCGGTATCAAAGTCAACCGCTCAACATAAAAAAGCTCGAAAGATTTCCGCCGAAGTTACGATTAAACAAGCAGACAAAACAAATTGAAAGGTCAAAGCCCCTTTTTCAGAAGTCTTTTCGCTAAAGTAAAGCCGCCTCGAGGTAGGACTCCGAACGCGGTTTCAAATTATTGATTTGGCACGATTGATTATCCGAGATTGAATTTCGCAAAATATTCGTCAATCTCCGACCGCAGTTCGATGCCGACGCGCTCGAAAATGTCGAGCAGATCATTATAAGCACCTTCACCGCCGAGAAAATCCCAAAATTCTTCAGCGACCTTTAATTCGTTCGGCAAATCCAACATTCCGCGCATTGTCCAACGGTTGTAAGGTGCGGGCGCGTAAGGATTGTAGGGAATTGTGATGAGCGAATTAACTTTTACCTGAGGCGTTTCGGCTAAAACGGCGGCAACCCATTCTAAAAGCGTTCGTTTGAATTCCTTGAATCCGCCCGCGTTCGGTTTGGCGGTCTTGATGTCGAAAAGATAAAGCTCGCCGTCTTTCGCTTCGACGAAAACATCGATCTTGGTCGGTTTGACCTTTATCATTTTCCCCGTCCGGCAAACCACTCTGATGCGTTCGATCTCGGTCGGCTTATCGGGCAAACCGTTCGCGGCGGTCAAATCGGTCATTATCTCCTGAATCACCCGAAACGCTTCTTCGCTGATATACTCACCCGCCTTGATCTGCGCCTTCGCGTCCGCAAAATTCGACCGCGCCAGCGCAACCGCCACCGGCTCAAAAACGCTCGTCCCGAAATTCGTATTCAGCGAATGAATAAACGCATACAACGCCAAACGGTCTTTCCCAAGAAGGCGCGTATGAAAAGGCATCACGGCAGGTTCGGGATTGTATTTGAGAAACTCATTTCTCAAAGCCATTAGCAAAATATAGAATCTTTAGATGAATTTTTGCACCTTTTTCTCAAAAAATGTATGCTATCTATAGATAGCATACATTTAACTAATATCAAATGACTTCGAGTTTAAATATTAACGAAATTTATCAAGGCGATGCTCGTGAGCTTTTGCCTCAAGTAGAGTCTGACTCTATAAGCTGTAGTGTTTGGTCTCCGCCTTATCATCTCGGAAAAGAATACGAAAAAGGAATTTCTTATGATGAATGGATTGGTCTTTTGAAAGATGTTATAGGCTTACATTACTCAATATTGAAACCAGGCGGTTTCCTCGTTATAAACATTGCAGACATTCTATGCTTTCCAGATGAATCAATACCACGTTTTCAAGCAATGAATGTGAGTCGTCATAAAGTTAGCATCACACGCGAGGAAGTTTTAGAAGCTAAGGCGGCAAATCCAAACTACAACAGAAATCAACTTGCGGCTTTGCTCGGCTGTAGTGAGCAAACTATTGACCGTCGCTTGAATGGAAATAATATACGAGGCGGAAAATATAATACACAAACGCGAGTTCATTTAGTAGGAAACATTATTCAAGATGCGGCGACAGCGGCTAATTTATATCTGTATGATCGCAGAATATGGATGAAAGACCCGGCTTGGGAGAATTCTAAATGGGCAACGCTTTCATATCGCGCTGTTGATGAATTTGAATATCTTTATTTTTTTTGGAAACCCGGGACAACAATTGTAGACAGAAGCAAACTTACCTCCGAGGAATGGGCTTCTTGGGGTTCGCGGGCAGTATGGCAAATTCCTTCCGTTAGAGCCAACAATGACCATGAAGCAAAATTTCCGCTTGAGTTGCCGCGACGAGTCATTAAGTTATTAACTTTTCCTGACGATACCGTTTTAGATTGTTTTATGGGAAGCGGCACAACGGCAGTTGCCGCAATCAGAGAAGGCAGAAATTATATTGGCATCGAAAAGCAATCGGGATATGTTTCTTTAGCGCGTGAGTCGTGCGAAAAAGAGAAACAAAAATGGCAGGCTACGAACGGACAGAAAACTTACAAATCAGAATACGCTTCAAGTGGAAATCAATTGACTTTATTAGATAAGTTTTAACTGTTCTCCTTGATTTCTAGCTTGTGTTATCCATTTATCGTCAACTTTCACAATTTGAATGCAACGCCAATCGTGTAAATTTGCCAATGGCTCTAATCTAACTCGGGTTCGCTTTTTCAAATAGGTTTGTTCATCTTTTCCGGGAATTAGCAATCCTGGTGTTCTGGCAAGTTGCGGCTCATCAAACATCAGCAACCCATTAGGAACACAAGCTACTTCAAGATATTTTAACGGTTGATCTCCGATGCTTTTAACTTCATAAACGGCTTTAAGAAAATAGGTAAGACAAACCAAAGGACGCTTGTTTAATACATAAAAAGGCGGAAGTTCTGGTTGGAAAATCATACTTGCCCTTGCTCCAGTCACATTTGCGGGCGAGTTTACGACTCCATTATTTTCCCATATCACGCCGTCGCCCGAAATTTGATGTGGGCTTGCTACAATTTCATCTGCTCTATCATTGGGTCCCGTCAATTTCACATCGAAATGAATTAACGCATCATTAGTTGCAAATCGAATATCACCACCTAATGGTAATCCTGGAAAAGTAATTGACGTATCTTCCAAAGTAAGGGCGCGAACTAAATTCTGGCTAATTGCTTTCTCACCAACTTCGCTCCACGGAATTGAAGCACCCGAAGGCGCACGTCCTCTTTGTCTAGGTGGATAGTTTACCCAAAACGGCATTAGTTCCGTTACTTGGCAGAAATCAGTATTAATACTGTCAGCGGCGCGAAGAGTTACATCAACAAGAAAATCCATATATTGCCGTTCAACTGCGACAATATGAGCTAATTCGTTGCTGATTAGTTTTGATCTAATGGAGAAATATTCGGCTTCGGTGAGCATTATTTAGATTTCTCCTCAAGTTTTTGGAAGAATTGTGCCAGGGAAATATTAAGTGATTCGACTATTTTTTGAGCTGTTTCAATTGTAATGGCTTTTTCGCCCCTTTCAATTGAACCGATATAAGTGCGATGTATGCCACACTGATCTGCAAATGCTTCTTGTGACCTTCCCGCTGCTACTCGAAGTTCACGAATTAACGCGCCTATATTTTCTGCTAAGGGTTTATTGAACACATAATAAGATATAAATTATGAACGCTAAAGTTCTACAGACTAAAGATAGCAAAACTTGTTTGATTGCTGATTTGAGCAACTTATGGGTAGAGATAAAATTATAGTTTGATTATTGGCTAACTTCGTCAATTGCAGTTTTGACGGAGGTGTTATCGGCTTCCCACAAACCAAACTCAACCATTTTAGTCAGTTTTGAAATTTCTTCGTCGTTCAAATTTCTGCCGATTCTTTCTTGCGCTTTTTCCTGGACGAAATCTTTATCAATCCAATAGATTAAATCATCTGTGTTTATCTGTTCCATAATTTAATTGCCCCGCACAAGTGTCGAGCCGCTTCCGCAAAAAGGGTCGAGAACGATGCCGTCTGCTTTGAAAAAGGTTTCGGTTTTAAATTTGTCCGTGTGCGAATCTAAAAAATATTCGACCAGTTGCGGAATGAATTTGCCTTTATACGGGTGAAGGCGATGGACGTGTTTGGTGGTTTCGGATTCTTTGTATTGGTCGAATGACAAAGCCCAGTTCAAATCTTTGCCGAGCTTTTTTTTATAAACGGCTTCGCGTTGATAATTTTCGTAATAATCAATTAATTCCTGAACGGGAATCAAGGTCGAGCCGTTTTCTCCGACCTTTAAAATTCTCCCGTAATTTATGAGATAGGTAATACTCGAGGGCGTGACGGTTTTACCGATATGATCGGTTGCCCATTCGCTCGCTTGTTTGATGCTGAGTAATCCTTCGGTTTCTAACATTTCGGTTTTTTCGGCGAAATACAGTTTAGAACAAAATCATTTAAGTTTCCATTAAAAGGAAATTCGGTTGTTTATAGAAAGCCGAAAACGTGTTGCGGTTTTCGGCTTTCGGTTGCGGCGGCTATTTACGGTCGCGGTTTGCGGAATTCGAGGGCGTTTATTTGGCGGTATGCCGCGCTGTCTTTGCCGGGGTTGCGGGCTAGTTCGGTTTTGATGAGTTGAACTAATCGCAGAATTCCTGTTTCGGGGTGGTAGAGGATTTCGTCGCGGGCTTCCTCGGCGTTGGCTTCGGCGGCGAGGGCGGCGAGGGCGGCGTTGTTCAGTGCCGACAGTTCGGCGTGGCGGGTTTCGACGGCGGCGATGGTATATGCGGCATCGTTACTGCGGTAAAGGTCGGCTTTGGTGTGGAGCAGGGCGATGATCGCGGCGAGGTGGGCGAGCTGTTTATCGCGGCTGCGTTCGGAGGTGGAACGCCCCGTGCGCGATTCGTCGATGTCGGGCGTGGCAGGGTCGTCAACCAAGTCCGTGTCGCGTCCGGCGGACGAGAATTTGTTGACGATGGTTTGCAGATCGGCGGTAAAAGCGGGGTCGTTGACGGCGACTTCCGCCGTGCGTTTGATGTTGACGACGTATTTATACAAGCCTGCAAAGCCTGCTTCGACCTCATCGATCTTGACGGTCTTTTCGGCTCTTGCCGTGTCGAGCGAAGCAAGCGCGGCTTTTGCCTGTGCCAGCTTGGTTTGCAAAGCGGTCAGCAAAATCAATGCCTGAACGGGATTGTAAACACTGCCGAGCGCGGTCAGAACGATGATTACTGTTTCAAAGTTGGCGACATTTTTTGTATGTCCGGTTTCCATATATTTTTTATCCTTGAAGTTTTCTCTTTGGTTAAAAAAGATAAGTTTGGGGAAATCGGGGAATTCTTATTTCTGGAGTTTAAGAAAAATTTACCGCTCGGGTCGTTCAAACGGGAGTTCGGCGGACGGGAAATAATGAGAAAACTTCGGGAATTATTTCCCGCCATCGATTTTACGGTAAATCCGATGTCCGAAAACCTCTAAAATATTATGGTTTTGAAAATATAAAATAATATTTGTTTGGTGTCAATCAAGATGTTTAACAACCGGCGCGAGTGTTAAGGCAAAGTGTGAAGGATTTTGAACGCGGAGCGGGCGGGGCGGGCAGATTAAAGCGGATTTTATAAGAGATTTAATAGGAAAAAAGTCAGTGTTTCCAATTTGGATTCTCTCTTAAAATATCCGTAACAATCTGCCCGCCCCGCGTTCTAAGCATTACTTAATTTTGTGCTTCTTTTGCTTTGAGCGTGGCGATGTCGATCACGAAACGATAGCGCACGTCGGCTTTGACGGTGCGTTCGTAGGCTTCCTTGAGATAGTCAACGCCGATCAGTTCGATGTCCGAAACGATGCCTTTTTCGGCGCAGAAATCGAGCATTTCCTGGGTTTCGGCGATGCCTCCGATTGCCGAACCCGTCAAATTGCGTTGCTGCATCACGAGCAAAGGTGCAAGGACTTCGGCGGGTTTTTCGGGAATCCCGACGAGCACCATCGCGCCGTTATATTTCAGGCATTGCAGGTAAGCATTCAGATCGTGCGACGCGCTCACGGTGTCGAGGATGAAATCGAACTGCGAAGCCTGCGCCTTCATCTGTTCGGGGTCTTTGCTGACGACGAAATGATGTGCGCCGAGCTTCTTCGCGTCTTCTTCCTTTGACGGCGAAGTCGAGAAAACCGTTACGTCCGCGCCCATCGCGACCGCGAATTTGACACCCATATGCCCCAGACCGCCAAGCCCGACGATGCCGACCTTACTGCCTTCCTTCACGCCGAAACGTCTGATCGGCGAATAGGTCGTGATGCCCGCGCAGAGCAGGGGCGCGACCGCCGCTAAGTTTTCCGAATCGTTAATTTTCAAAGTGAAAGATTCGGGCACGACAATGTTCGTCGAATATCCGCCGTAGGTCGGTGTCACTCTGTCCATATAGGTCGAGTTGTAGGTCAACGCCGCGCCTTTTTCGCAAAATTGTTCGATGTCGCTTTTGCAGTAAGTGCATTCGCCGCACGAATCGACCATACAGCCGACTCCCGCATAATCGCCGACTTTTACCTTCGTGACGTTTGCGCCGACCTCGGCGACGCGCCCGACGATCTCGTGCCCGGGAACCATCGGGTAGATCGAGCCGCCCCATTCGTCGCGCACCTGATGAATGTCGGAATGGCAGATTCCGCAGTATTCGACATCGATCAAAACATCGTCCGCGCCGACCTCGCGGCGTTCAAATGAAAACGGTTCCAATTCGCTCGTCTTGCTCTGAGCGGCATATCCAAAACTTTTAGTCATAATTTCTCCTCAATAAATTTTTAAGAGTTTTTGCCCACGAAATACACGAAAAATACGAAAATAAATCAAAATTCTTTATATGCTTTTAATCCTCAAATTTTGTTCTCAATCTTTTATTTTTCAGTTTCTATTTTGTTTTTTCCTTTCGTTTCTTTCGTGTATTTCGTAGGCAAATCTCCTTTCATTAATTTTTATATTTTACAAATACCTGCTTTCCCTCTGATCTTCCGTTGAAAATCGCGGGAAATTTCCATTGCTTTTTCTTCGTTTCCGGCTTCGACTTCGCTCCAGAAGGTTATTTTATAATCGACGTAATCAAGATTTTTCTGCATTTGCGCGATTCTTTCCTGCAAAACGGCGCGCTGTGTTTCGAGAATCGCTTTTAATTCGGCGGCGGCATCCTTGCCGTTTTTCGCCATTTCAAAGTAATAACGCATTTGTTCGATCGGCATTCCGACCGCGCGCAAACACGCCAGAGTTTCGATCTTGGCAAGGTCTTCGCTCGTGTAACGCCGATGTTTACTGCTCACGTCGCGCTGAACGGGTGAAAGCAACTTGATCTTTTCGTAATAGCGCAAAGTGTGTTCGCTCAAACCCGTCAATTCGGAAACCTGCTGAACGGTCAAACCGCCGTTTGAAACTTGAAGCTCCGTCTGTTGTTCGCTGACTGCCGTCGATGCCATAAAAATAACTCCTCGTTTAATGAAAAATCCGATATGTATAAGGTTACAAAACTTAGAGCGGTCTAAGTCAAGCACGAAGAAGCAAATAAAAAAGAGAGTTTGAAGGCAAATCCGCGCAAACTCTCTCTTTTTATCTGAATTTTATGAATTATTTAATTTTTGAAACCGAAAATTACCATCTGGTAATCGCCCGCCACGCATCTTGAAACAGATTCCACTCTTCGTGCAGAATTAAAAACCACGTCGTCACGATCGGTGTACCGCTCATAATTGTTACGATTCGCGCAGTTACCAATCCTGCCCGACCGCCGGGCGTGCTCGGATAAACCGACCTGTAAACATCTTCGCCGTTTAGCCCCCAACGCCGAAAAACCGCCGCCGTAATGTCGTGGCAATACCACGTTCCCCAAGCCGTGCCGTGGAGGTAAACTTCATCCACGCCATCCAAAACCTGCTGCCACGTCAATGAAATCGGATTACCTTCGACTCCGTTGGTGTTTTTTTCTTTGTATAAAGCAGAGCCTAAAATGTCGCCCTGCAAAACGCCGACGAATGTGTCGTTAGCATATAAAGTAATTTGCGAATGTCCGACCGCTCTGCCGATATTCAGTTTTGCCGTCCACGTCGGATTCCCATTGTTAAAAGGCGTAATGAAATCGATCGCTTTTTGTTTGGTATTAAATGCGTATGGCATAAATTCTCCTCAGGTTCTAAAATGCTAATTGGAAAAAATGCGAATCAGGAATCGGAAAAAAAACGACGAAGCCGCAACTTTTGATTTTGCCGGAATCGGTTTTGTTTATTTGTTTTATTTTCGGTATCAAATTTCCGCCTTTGATTCGCTGTTTTGTTTATCCTATTAGGACGTTTCAAGGATTTATTTTTGCTTATATTTTTTGTTCCGGCAGAAAAAACCAAAGGCGTGAAAATAATCTGTAAAATTACTTTCACGCCTTTGTTTTTTATTTATTATTGCGGCTGTTAAATTATTTGACGGTTAAACCTGTTCCGCGCGGGTAGTTTTCGATGGTGATCGGGAGCTTGCCTTTGAATTCGATCTTTCCGGTGATTGCGCTTCCGGCGGCGCGTTGGAGCGCGGTCATATCGCCGTAAGCAACGACGTAATTTTTGATTTCGGGAAAACCGAGCAGTAAATACGGGTTTCCGAAGCTGACCGAAACGACCTTGGCATCGCTCGCGTAAACTTCGCGCAAAACCTTTTCGCCCGAAGCGGGAAGCCCGATCGAGTTTTTCGCGCCCGAACGAACGCGCCCGTAAAGTCCGGCAACGACAAATTCTGCCGCCTTCGCTTTTTCGATGGCATTTTCGACTTCCTGCGGCGTGGCGCGTTCGTCGATCACGATGCGTTCGACGCGCAAGCCGTTTTGACGAAGCGTCGAGATCAAGGAATTTCCGACAAAATTGCGGTCTTCGCCGTTCGTGATGCACAAAACCGCGACGCGTTTTCCGCTCTCAAGCGGCAGAAAATCTTCTTCCTTTTTCACGAGCGTGACCGCGTTGTTGGCGATTTCTTCGGCTAATTGACGCGTTTGAGTTCCGGAAACGATCGTGTCGATCGCATCGAGCGGCGTGATCTTCCTTTCGCTCAATCCGAGCTGATATTTCCACGCCAGAATCTTTCTGACCGATTGATCGATGCGCGCTTCGGTGATGCGTCCGTTTTTGACGGCTTCGCGCAAACCTTTAAGCGGAAGATCGGAAGCGGCGGGTTTGACGAGAATATCGTTTCCCGCGAGAACTGCCCGAACCGCACCTTCTTCGGCATTGAAATAGAGCGTCAAACCGCTCATATCCATCGCGTCGGTGACGACCAGTCCGTCGAAATTCATCTCTTTTTTCAAGATATTGGTGATGATGTTCGACGAAAGCGTCGCGGGAATTGTCGTCGCTTCGGTGATAACTTCGGATTCGGCATAAGTCGGTTTTTCCGATTGTTTGAGCGGTTTTACTTCCGTCGGGTCGAGTTGCGGCATCGAGATATGCGAAACCATCACCGAACCGATTCCCGAATTAATGAGTGCGCGAAACGGGACGAACTCGGTTTTTTCGAGCCGTTCGCGCGAAAAATCGATGACGGGAAGTCCGCGGTGCGAATCGACCGCCGTATCGCCGTGACCGGGAAAATGCTTCGCCGTGGCGAGAATGTTTTCCGACTGTAAGCCCTCGGTAAAAGCCGAGCCGAAACGGGCGACTTCCTGAGGATTTTCGCCGTAACTGCGGACATTGATGACGGGATTCTGCGCGTTATTGTTGACATCGACCGCCGGCGCAAAGACCTGCTGAACGCCGACCGCCCGCGATTCGCGTCCCACAATCGTGCCTTGCCGACGCGCCAGTTCGGGGTTTCCCGTTGCCGCAATCGCCATATTCCAGGGAAAATTGACCGCATCGGGAAAACGCATTCCTAAGCCCGTTTCAAAATCGGCTGAAATCAGCAAAGGAATTTTCGCGGCTTCCTGCATCCGGTTCATCAAATGCACCGTCTCGTAAACGTCGCCGACGAAAACCGTGATGCCGCCGATCTTGTTTTCGACGACCTGCCGTTTCAAATCCTGAAACGCCGCACTGTCCTGATTCAGAAATTCGGCATTCACGCCGATGTGAACCATCTGCCCGAGCTTTTCGTCGAGCGTCATTTTTTTGAGCATTTTGTCTGCCCATTTATTCGCTTTTTCGTTCGGTCGGAGCGCAAAAGCGGGAACTGCCCATGCTTGTAAACAAAGAAATATCGATAAAATTGCTAATACTTTTTTCATTAAAATTAATACGCTGAAAAATCGAATTTTAATAATTATGAATTGCGGTTTATTAAAATTCAATTTTCTTTTGATTGATTGTTCGATGCCGAAACTTAAAATCAGGCATCGGGGTTTTTATCCGTGACAAATAAACTGACGATGAAAGCGACGAATAATGTCGTCAAACTCCCGATCACGGCATACCACGGAAATGCGATCTTCGTGCCGAAATAGATGTAAAGCATCAGCGAAATGCTCGATGCCATCGCGATCAGCGCGACCGTTTGATTTGCTCTTTTGACGAAAGTTCCGACAAGGAAAACGCCTAAAACGGGACCGTTTATCAGCGATGCGATCGACAATGCCTGATTCAAAGCCGAAGCCGCCGCATCTTTGACCGCAATGGCGACAATGATTTGAACTATTCCGACGATGACCGTTAAAATACTCGCTTTTCGCAGAAGATTTCCGTCGGATTTGTCCTTCGCAAACGGTTTGTAAAGATCGTTGATCGCCGTCGCCGCGATCGAATTGAGCGAAGAAGAAAGTGCCGCCGCAAAAATTGCCGCCACGACCAGACCGCTCAAACCCGTCGGCATATGCTGAGTGATAAAATCGGGAAAAACTTTGTCGCCGCCCGAAAAAGGAAATGTTGCGGGAATCGTCGAACCTGCCGCGCCGATCTGTGCATATTCGGGCAGATTGAACGGTTGATAATAAGCGAAAAGCAAAACGCCGATGAACAGAAATCCGATAAATTGACCGAGCACGACCGCGCCCGAAGAAAGCAGAGCGGTGGCGGCGGACGCGGGTTTGTCGGTGCAAAGATAACGCTGAACGAGATATTGATCCGTGCCGTGCGTTGACATCGTTAAGAAACAACCGCCGATCAGTCCGCCCCAAAATGTGTATGTTTTCGTGAAATTCAAGCTGAAATCGAAAAGCTGAAATTTATTGAATTGACTTCCGATCTCTAAAACCCGCGTCATTCCGCCATCAATCCCGTTCAAAATCACAACTGCCGCCGCGATCGCACCGCCGATGTAAATGCCGAGCTGGACGACTTCGACCCAGATGACCGCTTCCATTCCGCCGTAAAACGTGAAAATTATCATCACGACACCGAGCAAAATGATCGAAGCGATGATGATGACATTGGCGTTTGCGTCGGGCACGAAAGCCGTATAAACCGCCGCCAGCACGATCGCCGTCAACAAAAGCCGGATGCCGTCGGCGATGTTTCGCATTATCACGAAAAGCGCGGACGCGAGCATTTTCACTTTTTCGCCGAACCTTTCGCCCAGAAGCTGGTAAACCGTGAAAAGCTCGCCCTTGAAATACATCGGGATAAAGAGCAGGGAAATGACGACGCGACCGAGCATATAACCGAAAACGAGTTGTAAAAACTCGAAATTGCCGTTTTTCGCAAAAGCGATGCCGGGCACGGAAATGAACGTGATCGTCGAAGTTTCCGTCGCCACGATCGAAGCCGCGATCGCCCACCAAGGCACACTGCGGTCGCCGACGAAATAATCCTGTGTGGTTTCCTGTTTGCCCGAATAGAGAACGCCGAAAAGCGTGATTCCGATTAAATAGCCGAAAATAATGACCAAATCTAAAGTTTGCATGAATTTTATCAATAAGAATACACGAAAGACTTTGAGAAAGCGATAAGAAATTTTTATCTTGAAACGTATGCCGAGGTCAAATCGGAAAATGAATTTGAAAATGAAAAATCGTAAAGCCTTTAAATCCGGCAAAAATTTGAACGCGGATTAGGCGGATTGGGCTGATTATTGCGGATGTATTTTATAAAAATCAGGTTGAATCCGCTTGATTCGTGTGATTCGCATTCTGAAAAAGTTCGGTTTCTGCTTTTAATCGTTGTTCTGATGAAATAAAAAAGCGGCTTTGAAAGCCGCTTTTTTATTTCATCTATTGAAGTAGGAATTTGATAAATCATCGGCATTCGGTCAGATTGCCGCAAATGTCTTTTTTAGAAATCCAGCCTTTTTTGCCGTTGTATTCGACCCTTAAGCCGAAACAGTCAAAGCCGATAATGAAGTAATCGGAAAAAGTATCTTTTAAGATTTTGCCGACTTTTTTGCTCGTCGATTTCGGCAAAGCGTAAAGATTTACGGCTTTTCCGTTTTCGTGTTTCAGTTTTACGGCGACGCGTTTTGCCCAAATCCAGCCGTTTCCCTGAAAATCGATCTTATGTTTTTCATTGAAAGCCTTGCTGATCTTCACGTAATCGTTTGAAAATCCGATGATCTCGATCCCGGTTTCGTCGCCCGCTTCAAAAGCGAAAGGGATTTTCATCAAAGATTTACTTTCGTATTTCGGCTGTGCGCGAAGCTGATCGTCGATTTTCGGGATTTCAGGGTCTTCGATCCAGGTGTTGACCGCGCATTTTTCGAGGTTTTTCTGCGAAAAAGCCGAAACGGTGAAAGCTGAAATCATAAACGCAATTATTAAAAGTCTTTTCGATCTCATAATTTTATTTCTCTCACTAAGCACAGGTCGTTAACGGATTTCCGCAAACGTCTTCGTCTGAAATCCAGCCGACGATGCCCTTGTATTCGATCTTGAACCCGAAACAGCCGAAGCCGACGATCTTTATCAAATTTTCGCTCGGAATCTTGCCGATCTTTTTACCCGAACGTTTCGGCAAAGCATATAAAACGGCGGGTTTTCCCGTTTTCGTCTGAACATTTGCCGTCACGAGCCTGGCGGAAACCCAGCCCGTTTTGTCGTTGTTCGGGTTAGTGTCGCCGCCTTCCTTTAACAAGACTTTGACCCAACCGTTTGAATAACCGAGAATGTAAACGCTTCCTTGCGGCTCGTCGTCGGTTTCACGCTCGTAAACATCGACGATCTTTCTTTTGATGCTCGGCGCATCGCGGACATTCGTCCCTTTCGGGTCTTTGTCTTCGATCCAAACTTCCGAAACGCATTTGTATTTTTTTACAAGACGGTCATATTCATCGACCAAATCCGCTTGTCCGAAGATCGAATTTGCGCCGACAGTTAATAAAAATAATCCCAAAATAATTGCTTTTTTCATCTTTTTTTTTCTCCGAAATTTATCTGATCGAAACGGTCAAACGATAAGTCGCGTTTTCGTGCATCGGCGCGACTTCGATCTTGTAATCGCCGTTTTCCGTTAATTTTCCGTCCGATTCGTTTGGTCGTCAATTTCTTTTTTGAAATCGAATCAAACTAGCGAAATAAACCGCGCAAACTGACGGAAAAACTTCCGAACGAAAAAAAATCCGTTTTGACCGCCTTTCGGTTGCGGTAATTTCGCAAAGTCCGGGAGCATTTTTTGCGCTGAATTCGTGCATATTTGCGGTATTTTGCCGAAATCGCACATTGCTCGGCGCGTTTGAAATTTGAAATCGCCGTTTCGAGCCGTTCGACCGCGCACTGAAAATGCCATCCGGCAATCTCGTTTAAGTGTTCGCGTTGCTTCGTTTCGGTTTGGTTTTCAGCCAACATTTCGGCGGTTTCCCCGAAATCGTATTCCTTTTTTGCAGAAACGAAAAGTCTGCGACCTGTTTTGATCAAATGTTTGGCGGGATTTTCGAGCGAAAGTTCTCCGACCGCAATTTGCCCGACGGGGATGAATAAAGACAATGAATTTTTATAAATTTCCTGAACCATATAAACTCCAAAATATAAATGCGTAAAATATGCGGCTGATGCCGTGATATTTAAAATAATATCTGAAAAAATCGCCTTTGAAATCGCCCGTTCGGGTAGTAAAAACGCAAAAATCGCAGAAAAGAAAAGCAATTTGAAGAGAAAGATACCTTTTCGGGTAGTGTGTCGAAAAAAAGAAAGCGTCGCTCGGAGTGCAACGCTTTCTTTGTGAGATTTGAGCAAGAAAAATTTGGAAAAATTAATTTTTGGAAAGCGGAACGTCGCCCGCCGTTCCCCAGTTTACGATCGTCGTCGTTCCAAGTGCGCTCGATGCGATATAGAAAGTCGAATTGGATGGGCGAAACAGCGCGAAATCGAATTTGCCGTCGCCGTCATAATCGCCCGACAGCGGAATGTCGCCGTTTGCGCCCCATTTGCGGACATACCAAGTATTATTGGTGCTGCGCGTTACATACCAGTTGCCTTCGGAAGGACGGTAAACGACAAAATCATTGCGCCCGTCGGCATCGAAATCGCCGCGCATCGGAATATCGCCCGCTTTGCCCCAAGCCGCAACCATCAAACCGTTTTGCGAACTGTTGATATACCAAGTTCCGGTTGAAGGACGGAAAACGCCGTAATCGGTTTTCGCGTCCATATCATAATCGCCCCAAACGGGAATATCGCCCGCTTGCCCGAATTTTATGCCGTAATAAGAAGTAACCGTGCCGTCGAAATTGCGCGGTGCGAAATACCATTCACCATTTGAAGGACGAAAAACCCCGAAGTCTGTGACGGAACGATAACCGCCTTCATTGTTTCTGAAGAAATCGCCCGTCACGGGAACATCGCCTGCCTGTCCCCATTGAAAAAATAAAGGCAGCTCAGGCGAACTGCCGAAATCGAGCAGAAACGTGCCGGTGGACGGGCGGAATAAAAGATAATCCCCGTTTCCGTAAACTAAACCGCCTGCTTTGAAATCTGCGGCAACGGGAATATCGCCGTTCGTTCCCCAATTATTCGTCAAGAGTGTGCCGAGCGAGCTTCTCTGCACATACCAATTTCCGTCAGAAGGGCGAAAAATGCCGATGTCGGTTTTGCCGTCACGGTCGAAATCGGACGATTGGCGGTTGATCGCCGGAGCGAGCGAAATACGGATTATACCCGTTTGATTAACCGATTGACTGGAACTTGCGCCGTCAAGACTGAAATAATATGTCGTGTTCGGCTGCGGAAAGAAAACGGCAAATGAGCCGCGTGTAGTATCAAAAAAAGTGTTGGCATTGGTAAGCATCACGAGATTGTTCAATGCCGTTCCCGAATAAATGTTTAGAAAGACTCTGAAAGCCGTTCCGTGCGTGGTGATCTGCATCGGGCGCGGATCAGCCGGAGCCGTCCATTTATACCAGATGCTTTTTCCCGCGCCGATGCTCGACGGATTCGGTTCGCCCGCTTCGCTCGTCGCTTCGGCGTTCGACGCGCTGAAACTGGCGGTAAAAAACGCGCCGTTGCCGATCTGTTCGGCGTTTGCGAAATTGTCGTTCGCAGGCGGCGCGGCGAAAACCGCGAATGAACTTAAAAATACGAAAACAAAAAATGAAATTACACGATATGAATTATTACTGAACATTAAAATTTTCTCCTACATTCCTCAAAATAAACCGGCGGTTTTTCCCGCGATGTGTTTAAGGTTAAGGATTTTTCTTCGGCTTGTAATCACCTGTTCAGGTAAAAGTTTTCGGCGGAAATATGGAAAATACCGGTCAATTTCGGGTTTTAATACCTATTCGGGTAAGAAAGCGAAAAACAAAAAAAAGACAGCTTTAATAAACTGTCTTCCGGGGATGAAAAATGGGGAATGTGATTATTCGAGCAGTCGTTCCTTTAATGCTTTAGCGACCGCTTCGGATTTTGAATGAACCTGTAATTTCTCGTAAACCCTTTTAATGTAGAATTTTACCGTGTTGATACTACTCTTTAATTCCTTTGCCGCCGTGTTGTAATTATGCCCGTCAACGAGGAGTTTCAGCAGACGAATTTCGTGCGGTGTCAGATCATAATCAGCACGTTCGGGCGGACGGATTTCGCGGAAAAGCTTGATGACCTTTGAAGCGACTTCGGGCGACATCGGCGAACCGCCGTCAACGGCTTCGCGCAAACTCTCCAAAAGACGCATCGGCGGTGTGCGTTTTAGCAGATAACCGTTCGCGCCCGCACAAAGCGCGTCGAAAATCCGCTCGTCGTCGTCGTAAACCGTAATCATCAGGATCAGCATTTGCGGATAGCGTTCTTTCAAAATCTTGATGCCCTGAATCCCGTCCATTCCGGGCAAGCCGATGTCCGAAAGCACCACGTCGGGAACGTCGCGCCGGATTTTTTCAAAGGCTTCTTCCATCGATTTATATGCGCCCGTGCATTTAAATCCATCCGTAAAACCGATCAGCGAAGCGAGTCCTTCGCGGATGTCGTCCTGATCTTCGATGATCGCCGTTTTGATCGGTTTTTTTGTGGCTTCGGTCATATTTTTTAGTGTTAAAGTATCCAACATTGCAAAACTCCAAAATTAAGCTGTGTTAGATTTTAATTTTGAAAACGAAATAAAACATCACCCGTTTAGGTAGTTAATAGAGGCGAAAAGCGAAAAATTAATGCGGATTGCCCGCCGCTTTGACTGGCAGTTCCGCGATTTCGAGCGGAATTTTCAAAATAACGGTCGTTCCTTTGCCTTTTTCCGAGCGGATTTCATAATTTCCGCCGAGCTCCCGGGCACGTTTTTTCATATTGTTAAGACCGTTTCCGCCGCGAAGTTTTTTCCAGTCGTGATTGCCGTTTTCGGAGATTTTATCGCTTTGGTCAAAGCCTTTGCCGTTGTCTTTAAAATGTATCGTCAAAAAATGATTTTCAGTCGAAAAAACGATCTCGGCTTCGGTCGCTTCGGAATGTTTGACGATGTTGTTGACGGTTTCCTTAAAGATTAAAAAAACTTCGCGGCGGATGTTTGCGCCGAGCGGGATTTCGATCTCGGAAGCGGGCGTGCGAAACGTCATTTCGATCTCTTTTGCGGTCAAAACGTTCGCGGCAAAACGGCGCATTCGTTGGGTTAAATCCTGTAGATGATCTTTTTTCGGATTGATCGCCCAAACGATGTCGCTCATCGTTTCGACCAGCTCGTTGGCAACGTTCGAGATGGTGTCGAGCGGTTCGCCGACCTTGCCGTTTTCACGTTCGCGCTGACGCGCAATTTCGCTGAAAAGAGTGATCTGCGTCAACGACGAACCGATGTCGTCGTGCAGATCGGTGGCGATGCGTGAACGCACTCTTTGCAGTTCGGCAATGCGTTCTTCGCGGGCTTTTTGAAGCGCGGCTTCGGCTTTTTTGCGCTCGGAAATGTCGCGGGCAATTCCCGTAAAAAATCGTTCGCCGTCCTTTTCAAATTCGCCGAACGACAGTTCGAGCGGAATTTCGTGCCCGAGTTTGTGCAGACCCGGAAGCTCGACGGCATTCCATTCAAAAGATTTTGAATTGCTTTCGAGATAGCGTTTGAGTCCTGCTTCGTGGTGTTCGCGATGGCAGTCAGGCATCAGCAGGACAAGCGGTTTGCCGATCAATTCATTTGCCGTGAAGCCGAAAATCTGTTCGCAGGCTTCGTTGACATAGACGATTTTGCTGTTTTTATCGATCGTAATGATCGCGTCCGAAGCGGTTTCGGCTAGAGTTCGGTAACGGATTTCGCTTTCGCGGATGATCTTTCCGGCGCGGCGAGTTTCATCGAGCGCGGCTTCGACCTGTTTGGTTTTTGAAACGCGGAAACGGTCGAGCGCAAAGATCAAACCTGCAATCACGAGCGCGACAAGCGCGACAAACCACCAACGTTGATAGATCGGCGGCAGGATTTTGAAGGAAACGGCGGCGGATTTTTCGGAAAAAACTCCGTCCGAATTGATGGCGCGCACTTCAAAATCGTAATTTCCCGAAGTTAAGTTCAGATCGACATTGCGCTGATCGGAAGGTTCGCTCCAATCCTGCCCGTTGAGTTTGTATTGATAGCGCAAACTCTCGCCCGAATCGAAGGAAATCGCGAAAAAGCTGATCTGAACCTGCTTTTCGTCAGAAGCGAATTCGAGATTTTTCAGTTCGGTTTCGCCCAATTCGGAAATCGTCCGCGGATTGCCGTTGACGCTGATCCCGTCAACGAAGATCGGCGGCGGCGAGGAAGGTTTTTCAAGAATCGGCGAAAAATTTATCAGATAATTATTGACCGAAAACCACAGATTACCGTGAACATCAGAGTGGCATTGCGAAATCGTATTTCCCGGTAGTCCGTCGTTTTGAGTGAAAATCTTGATCCGCTTCGTAGCGATGTCATAGCGGTTGATACCGCGACCCGTGCCGATGTAAATCCGCCCGAATTTGTCCTGCGTAAGACACAGAGCCTGATTGCTCGAAAGTCCCTGCGCGGTTGAAACATTCGTAAAAACGGGCGTTTCGGCATCGGGATTTTCCACACGGAAAATCCCGCGGCTCCGGGTTGCCAGCCAGAAATGACCGTTTTTGTCAGTTATCATTTCCGAAACCGAGGTCTGCGGAATCAAACCTTCGTCGCTGAATGAGCGAAATTTTCCGCCCTTAAAGCGGACAAGTTGACCGAAATAAAAACCGATCCAGACATTTCCCGCCGCGTCTTCGCCGAAAGCGACCGCGCCGCTTTCCTTCGGCAAGCCCTGTTCAAAAGTGTATTGATGAATTTTGTCGGTCGCTTTTTCCCATCTCAGCACGGAGTTTTCCTGTGTCGGCGCGGAAATCCAGATGTTGCCGCGCGAATCTTCAAAAAGCAGGAAAACGTGATCTACATATAAACCGTCTTCAGTCGAATAAATTTTCTTTGCTTTTGTGCGGGCGAGATCGGCAAAATTTTCGACCTTCGGAAAACGAAACAATCCGGTCGTCGTCGGAATCCAGAATTCGCCGTCCTTTGATTGCAGATCGAGAAATGTTTCCAGCCAGTTTCGGGAAGATGTGCCGAATGGCTTGACGGTTTCGCTCTTTCCGTTGAACACCCGAACGAGTTTTTCCTTGCCCGCGTTCAGAAAAACTTCGCCCGCCTGATTGCTGAAGATCGAATAGATCGGTTCGTTCGGAATTCCGTCGATTTCACCGTAAACATTGAAATTATTCGGCGCGTAACGCGTCGCACCGAAGCCGGCGGTCGTAAACCAGATATTACCGCTTTTGTCGTTTGCCGCACCGTAAAATTCATTTTCGATACGCTGAAATTTCGGCTCGTTTTCTCCCGAATTCGGCAAATATTCAAAAGCTTTGCCGCCCGAAGTAACGATGATGTTTCCTTCCGCAGTTTGGGCGATTGCGTTTGAAAAACCGTTGACCGTCAATCCGTCCTTCGTCGTAAACGTGCGAATCAGATTCGGTGTAAGTTCGTCGTTTTGAAACGAAAAAAGCCTGATGCCGACATCGTTTCCGCCGCTGTCAACCCAGATATTTCCGCTTTTATCCTCAAAGATCGAATTTCCGCCCAGATCGTTTATTTTTCTGATCTCGCCGTTATTCCGGCGCAGATAAACCGCCAAACTCGTGGCGATCCAGAGATTTTTTCTCGAATCGGTTAATAAAAAATTAAAGTTTTGCGATTTGTCGTTCCAATCCCTGAACTCGACTTTTTCAAATTTCCAATTTTCACCCGTCTTTAAAAATCTGAAAAGTCCGTGATTTGTGCCGGCATAGACGATTCCGTTGCCGTCAACGGCAAGCGAGATGATGTTTTTGGAGATTTTATCGTCCTTCTGCGAATCGGGCGTTAGATAAGTTCGGAACATCGGCGGCTCGTCGGAGTTTTGTTCAAGTTTGCCTTCGACGAGATTCCAGCGAAAAGCCTTGCCGAACGGGTTGAAAACGACCACGCCGCCGCTCGACGCGATGATGTAATCGCCGTCCTTCGTTTCGATCAGATTATTGATATTGCGATGCGGTAAGCCTTGATCCTGCGTGTAGTTTTTGAATTTGTAACCGTCGAACCGCGACAATCCTTCGCCTGTGCAAAACCAAACAAAACCGCGCGAATCGGCGAAAATTTTATTGATGCTGTCGTTCGCCAGACCATCGGCGGTGGTAAATGTTTTGACGGACAAACGCTCGCCCAAAACAGGGAAACCAAATAGACACAGAAAAATAAACGCGTAAATCGCAGTATCAAAAATAGAAACTGTTTTGGCGAATAAATTTTTCAGATTCAGACTCACTTTAATAGGCTTGCGGAATTATAAATAAAAAGTCGAGTCTTTGAAAAGTAAGAATTCTGAAAGTTGTGAGAAATTTATAAAGGATAAATTGAAGCCCAAGTGCGGAACCAGAATTTGTCGAGCCGTTTTATGATTAAGGTCGAATTGTGATTTTTGTCGGAATCGATCTCGATATTGGACAGATTACAAACGTCAAAATTGGAGTTTTTATCAGCAAAAACAAGAAATCTTTTACCGACCGAAAAATTATATTGCCGCATTGGGCAAGAGCAGAAAGGTGAAGAATAAATGGTGATATTTTTTGAATTTCCTTTCCAGGAGTTTTCGACTTTGAATATCAATTTTTCAAGATAATCATACTCTTTAAGTTTTTCAGGTAATTCGGACGTTCCTATTGATTCAACTGAAACTATTTCACCAATAAAGACATATTTCGATTGCCGAAATGTTTTACGCAGAGGTTCAATGTTTACAGTGCAAGCCTTGGCAAGTTGAACCGAAATTGAAAAAAAGGCAACCAGAAAGATACAAATGTAACTAAACCTGCGCATACTTTTAGATTTGAAATTAGAAAACTCAAGATTATGATGCCTTGAGTTTGTTAATAGCTGTTTCGATGACGAAATTATTTTCGGTCAAGGCTTTTTCCGCCTTTTCGAGCGAAGACCCGGCTTTTTGCATCACAATTGCAATCCGCAAATCTTCGCCCGCTTCTTTCAAAAGATTTTGCGCGTCTGTTTCGTTCAAACCCGTTTCGTCCATCAAAATCCGCAAACTTCTTTCTTTAAGTTTAATGTTTGAAGATTTTACGTTCGTCATCCGATTGCCGGTGACGTAACCGAGGCGGATCATCGCCGCCGTCGAAATCATATTTAGAACCATCTTTTGCGCCGTGCCGGATTTCATCCGCGTCGAACCCGTCACGGCTTCCGCGCCGACGACGGGAACGATAGCGATCTCGACGGATTTCGTAATCAGGGAACCGGGAACGCAAGCGATGCAAGCCGTAAAACATCCGAGTTCGCGGGCAAAATCCAACGCGCCGATGGTATAAGGCGTTCTGCCCGAAGCGGCAAGCCCGACGACCGCATCCTTTTTCGTTAAATTACGTGCTTGCAAATCTTTCGCGCCTTGTTCGCGGTTGTCTTCGGAGGCTTCGGTCGCTTTGTAAAGCGCGTCGTAACCGCCCGCGATGATGCCTTGAACCAGCTCGTAAGAAACGCCGTAAGTCGGCGGAATTTCGCTTGCGTCCAAAACGCCGAGCCGTCCGCTCGTGCCCGTGCCGACATAGAAAAGCCGTCCGCCGTTCTGTAATTTTTCGACGATTTTATCGACAGTTTGCGCGATTTCGGGCAAAACCTTCCCGACCGCTTCGGCGACCTTTTTATCTTCGTTGTTAATAAGACGAACCGCTTCGAGAGTTGAAACGCGGTCAATGTTTTTCGTATTCGGATTTTCCTGTTCGGTGATCGGCAGCATTTTAGTAGATTGTAAATATATATTCGACTAATTTGGCGGTATTGATCGGCTTATCGTCCCTTTTATACGGTTCAAAACGCATTAGTCGGGCGGCTTCGACCGCCTGAGCGGTCAAACCGAAGGGAAGTTTTTTAACTACTTCGACCGCTCCGATCTCGCCTGTCGAAAGAAATGTAACTCTTAACCTGACAGTTCCCTGAGTGTCAAAAAAACGTGCAAAATCGGTATATTTGGCGCGCGGTTTTGACAGGATTCGGAGTGTCGATTCGTTTGCAGGGAGTTTCGGCGGAATTCCTCGCCCGCTTCCTGTCCCGGAATTGCTCACAGCATTATCATTTGAAGTTCCGGCATCCTGTTCGGTTTCAGCCGGTCGGGATTCGACCCTCTTTATTTTCCTTGCTTTTCCATCAAAACTTATTGACTTCAGAACTCTTTCGACAACTTCATCTTTTTCGATCTCGCTCGCAGAATGAAAAGCGTAAATTTTATTTTTGGTGTTGACGAGCCAGAGATTATGAAAGTAACCGTCAGGGGATTTGAATGAATATTTTTCCACTTTCAAGCCGTTCATTTGGGATTCGACAGGTTTAGTGTTGATGTAATCGATAAATTTCTGAAGGGTTTTATCCGGGCTTTTGGCTTTGATATTTTCAGAAAAAATAAAAAAGAAACGACCGTCGAATTTAGCCGAAAATCTGTAATTATTTTCCTGCTTATCCGCAAAAATAAGGGTGGCTGTGACGGGAAGTTCGATGGAATATTCATCCGTCGGCGGTTGGAAAATCTGCCAATCGGCACTTTCCGTTTGGGCAAAATTTGAAAGCGAGAATAGAAATATCCAGATAAAAAATAAAAGGCTCGATCTTTTCATAAAATATTTAATAGATGGTATCAGAATTTATCGGGCATAAGAAAATAAATATTGAATAAGCCCAATTTAAGTGTGCGCGGTTTTTCGTCCGTTCTTTTCCTTAACGGGAATATTGTAAATTTCAAAAGCCATCTTAGCGGCGGCGTATGCGGGAATCAGTTTCGGCTCGGTCAGATACGCTTTCGGCGCAGATTTATGGATAGTTTCGAGCAAAGGTTTCGTTAATAATTCGCCCGTATTGAAAACGCTTCCGACGTGTCCGATAGGAAACTTTCTGTTTTGCAGTTTTAATCTTTCGATGACCGCAACGGCGGCAAGCCCGAGCTCGTTACCTGCTTCCTGCATAATTTCGATGGCAACTTCGTCACCGTTCAAAGCAGTTTCGGAAACTTCGCGGGCAAATCCGGCAAGTTTGGCATTATCGGTCTGCGGCGAATAAATAACGACGATCAAATCTTCGGTTTTCGCGGCACGAAAATATTTCGACGCAACCTGGCTTAAAGCGGTCGGCTTTCCGCGCCCGTCCGAGGCTTTCGCAATTGCCTGAAGCGCGCGTTTTGCAATGCCCGCGCCGCCGCCTTCGTCGCCCGCCAGCGGTCCCCAACCGCCCGCCAACGCGAGTTTTCCGTTCTCGTCAATACCGATGCAAACCGAACCCGTTCCGGCAATTATCACCAATCCTGCTTTGCCCAAAGTCGTTCCGAAAAGTGCGATTTCCGCATCCGTCACGACCTGAATTTTTTTGATCGGCAGACGTTTACGAAAACTTTCGGCAACGATCTTTTTGATGTCGGCGCGTCTGACCCCGGCAAGCCCGAGCGTTGCCGAAACGATGTCGCCGCGGCTCAGTTCGTAAGCGTCGCAGGCATTGTTGATTGCTTTGACGATATTTCCGACCGCGTTTTCGACCCCGACGCGCAAAGGATTTGACGCGCCTGCAACGCCTTCGCCGACGATCCTGCCCGCCTGATTCATCAATGAAATGTGTGTTTTCGTTCCGCCGCCGTCAACGCCCAAATAAAGATTGTGTGATGTCAAAAGTTTCAGGGTATTTTTCGGATTGGTCGGCATTAGATAAAATTTTTTTGCGGAAATAAACTTTTCCTTTACTATTTTAGCGTCACTTGACATATAATCAATCCTAAAAGATTTTATATCTTCGATAAGTTTATTTAATGCTCTAAAATTTTATTCGGTCGCAAGACGTTTAGTTCGGAAAAACGCAGAGTCTTTCTGTGTCGGGAAAATCAATAAAGATTAATAATTAATTGTAAGAAATCTATGGAAATTAGACAGTTGAAGGCATTTTTGGCAATTGCCGAAGCGAAAACTTTTACGGCAGGGGCACGTTTGATGAACGTGACGCAGGCGGCGATCTCGATGCAGATTCGCCAGCTCGAAGACGAAGTCGGGATTCCGCTTTTCACCCGCACGCCGCGCCGCGTGATCTTGACCGAAGCGGGCGAACACCTGATCGACCGCGCCCGCAAAATATTGCGCGAACACGATGCCGCACTTGCCGAAATCGCCGAGCTCGCAGGTGCGGAACACGGACGATTGCGCATCGGTTCGGCTTCGGCAATGTTTGCGACGGCGCAACTGCCGACAATTTTGCAGGAACTCAAAGAAAAATTTCCGCGCGCCGAAATCACCGTCAGTTCCGGCACAAGTCAGGCACTGGGCGATAAAATCCTGCACGGCGAGATCGATATTGCGTTCGTTTCGTTGCCCGTTGACAACACGAATCTGCTCACCGAATTGCTGTTCAGCGATGAGATCGTCGCCATCGCGCATCCGTCGCATCAGATCGGCGAAGACGGACTTGTGAGCGCGGCGCAACTTGCGAGCGAACAGTTAATTTTAGGCGAACAGGGCGGAAATACACGGCGGATGATCGACGATTTTTTCGCGGCGCAAAACGTCAAGCCGAATGTCGTGATGGAACTTTCGCGGCAGGAAGCGATCAATCAAATGGTCGAAAACGGAATGGGAGTCGGCATTGCGGGCGCAAAAACCGTTGCTGACGAAATCCGCGAAGGTCGGCTTTCGTCCTGGTTTATCGAAGGCGCGGAAATCAAATGGGATTTGGGTTTGGCACGTTTAAGGGGCGGATATTTTTCGCCGATCGCGCGCGAGTTCGTCAATCTTTGCAAGGAAAGTTTCAAGGAACGCGAGAAGGAATTTAAGGCAAGAAAATAAACCGTTCAAGTTAAAAATTCAAAGTTAAAAATTAAAAATGAAAAGGGGAAAAATGATTTTAAATTGTCGAAAGGCTTTTGCTTACAAGATTAGGGGAAATAAAAATTCAAGTCGGGTCTTATTGCTTATTGCATTTTTAATTTTGAATTTTTCATTGGCAAATGCTCAAGGTTTGCCCGTTGCGATGCCCAATACGGTCGGGATGAACGGGGCAAAACTCAATCAGATCGACGCTCTGGTTGAAAAAGACATCGCTGATAAAAAAATGCCCGGCGCGGTCGTGATCGTCGGACACAAAGGAAAAATAGTTTACCGAAAGGCGTTCGGCAATCGTGCGCTCGTGCCGACGGTCGAAAAAATGACGGTTGACACGATCTTTGACGCGGCATCTTTGACGAAACCGATCGCAACGGCGACGAGCGTTATGATTCTGGTCGAACAGGGAAAACTCCGCCTGAACGACACCATCGGCAAATTCATTCCCGAAATCGAGGACGAAAACGCCAAAAAAGTCACGATTCAGCAATTATTGACGCACGTTTCAGGGTATCGTCCCGATTTCGATCTTCGTGAAAAATGGACGGGACGCAACGGAATGCTCGAAGCCCTGAAGAAAGAAAAACTGCAAAATACGCCCGGAACGAAATTCGTTTATTCGGACATCGGTTTTATCGTGCTTGGCGAAATCTTTAGTCGAGTAACAAGAAACTCTGATTTTTCATACGAAGGATTGGGAATTTTTAATAGTAATGTTAGAAATTCAAATAATATCTCTGGCGAAGAATTGAGCGATTTTACAAGCGAATTATTTTTCAAAAATTTAAAAATCCAAGATACGGGTTTTGTTGAATTTGTTCGTTCTCATAATTTTATCAATGGAACAAGTTGGAATAAGAGTAATAGAGTCGCCCCTACTGAAAGTATTAAAGGGCAAAATAGTTATCTCGGCTCAAGTTTCGACGGAGATGAAAAAAAGGGAAATCAAATTTTACGTGGACAAGTTCACGATCCGACGGCTTTTCGGATGGGCGGAGTTGCCGGACACGCGGGACTTTTTACGACTGCCGACGATCTGGCGCGTTATTGTCAGATGATCCTGAACGGCGGAATGTTAGAGGGCAAACGCATTTTGTCGTCTAACACGATTGCGAAAATGACTGCGCCGTATGTCGTCAGCGAAACTGGTGAAACGCGCGGTTTGGGTTGGGATATGAACACTTCGTTCTCGTCGAATCGCGGCGAATTCTTCCCGCTCGGATCGTTCGGACACACAGGCTTTACGGGAACTTCCGTGTGGATCGACCGCGTCACGCAAACATTTGTCGTCTTTATGTCGAACCGCGTTCACCCTGACGGAAAAGGGGATGTTACGCCGATTCGGGCGAGAGTCGCAACCATCGCCGCATCAGCCGTCGAAGATACGCCGATTGAATTAGTCAGATTGGCGGAAAGTATTTATTCTTCGCAAGTTGCCGCCCAACTTGAAAAATTCAAACAGGGAGTTTTGAAACAGCAACTCGTAAATTTGCCTATCGTATCATCGAGAGTTCCTTTGGAAAATTTGCGCCCCGCGCCGTTAAATAATGTCGTGCTTAACGGGATCGACGTGCTCGAAAGAAACGATTTCAGGGAATTAAAGGGCTTGAAGATCGGTCTGGTGACAAATCAAACAGGCAGAAATCTGGCGGGAAAACCGACGATCGATGTTTTGAAGGAAACGAAAAACGTCGAACTCGTCGCGCTTTTTTCGCCCGAACACGGCATTCGCGGCGAATTAGATCAGGAAAAGATCAACGATTCAAAGGATGAAAAAACCGGTTTGCCCGTTTATTCGCTTTACGGCGAAACACGCCGACCGAAACCCGAACAGCTTAAAGATTTGGACGCGATAGTTTATGACATTCAGGACATTGGCGCGCGTTTTTATACTTACACGGCGACCTTGAAAAATGTTTTGGAAGAAGCCGCAAAAGTCGGAAAGCCCGTTTACGTGCTCGACCGTCCGAATCCGATCAACGGCATTTCGGTCGAAGGTTCGCTCGCGGACGAAGACAAACTTTCTTTTATCGCAGCACACACGATTCCCGTCCGTTACGGTCTAACGATCGGAGAACTCGGAATGATGATGAATGCCGAACGCAAGATCGGTGCAGAGCTGAAAGTCATCAAAATGGAAAACTGGGCGCGTTCGATGTGGTTTGACGAAACCAATCAAACCTGGATAAATCCTTCGCCGAATATGCGTTCATTGACGCAGGCAACGCTTTACCCCGGGATCGGTTTGCTCGAAACGACGAATTTAAGCGTCGGTCGCGGAACCGATTCGCCGTTCGAGGTCGTCGGTGCGTCGTGGCTTGACGGGCAGAAATTAGCAAAATATTTGAACGAGAGAAATCTGAAAGGCGTGCGGTTCGTGCCGATAAAATTTAAACCGAACGCATCGGTCTTTAAAGATGAAAATGTCGGCGGAATTAACATTGTCATCACGGAACGCGGTAGTTTTAATTCTGTCAGAACAGGCATCGAGATCGCCGCCGCTTTGCGTAAACTTTACCCGAATGATTGGCAGGTTGATAAATATTCCAGACTGCTGGTAAATGCTGAAATACTGGAAAAAATCAAAGCCGGAAATTCGCCCGAAGAAGTCGAAAAAATCTGGCTCAATTCGCTGACAGAATTTAATGTGCGTCGGGCATCATTTTTGCTTTACAAATAGTCCGTCATAGGGTTATAAAAGTTCTAGCACGCAGTTTTTGTAATAATTCATTAACAAATCAGGTTTTTTAAAAGGTATTCAAGAAGTGTGTCTTTGAATCGATAACGAAATTTTGAATATATTTCCAAAAACCTAAATATTTCTTATAGCTCGAAGGCTATAATTTAGAGGATTTTCAGAGTAAAGGAAGAAAAAATTATGAGAAAGATTTTTAGCCGATTTACGATTCTGATGCCAATATTGGTTGCTTTATTTATGAGTTTTCCTGTTTTGGCGCAAGAAGAAAGTTCGGCAACGATAACAGGGCAAGTTACCGACTCAAACGGTGCAGTCGTCGCAAATGCCAATGTTGTTGTCAAAAATAATGCCACCGGACAGGAGCGAACCGTTCAAACGAATAGCGACGGTCTTTACACGGTGTTTCCGTTAAGTCCGGGAACTTATACGGTCAGCATCGAACAATCAGGATTTAAGAAATCGGTCGTGACGACATCTTTGAACGCAAGAGATCGTCGTCCGGTCGATGTCGTTCTGGAAGTCGGCGATACTTCGGTCGTTGTGACCGTCACGGACGAGCCGCCTTTGATCCAGGAAAGTGCGACGGGACAAGCACTGGTTTCGGGAAATCAGGTTACGGAATTACCTCTCAACAACCGTAACTTCATCCGTCTTTTGGAAACAGTTCCGGGCATCAGTTCGGATTTGTCGGACGAAGCCGGATTCGGTTTGACGAGCTTGACCAACGTTTCGATCAACGGTTTGCGCCGCAATGCGGTCAACTACTTGGTTGACGGCGTGAACAATACGGACGTTGGCTCGAACATCACATTGCTTTCCGCTCCGACGGTCGATTCGATCGGTGAAGTAAAAGTTTTGACCTCGAATTTCACGGCTGAGATCGGACGTTCGGGCGGCGGTTCGGTCATTATTTCAACCCGCGGCGGCGGAAACAAATTCAGCGGTTCGATCTATGATTTCAACCGCAACGACCGTTTCAACGCCAACAGCTTTTTCAATAAACGCCTGGGTAGAAGAGCCGACGGAAGCGAAGTCGCGCCGGTTCCGAAACTGCGTTACAACAATTTCGGCGGAACGATCAGCGGTCCGGTTTTCCTGCCGAATTTCGGCGACGGCGGACCTGATCTTTACAACGGCAGAAATAAAACCTTCTTTTTCTTTTCATACGAAGGTCGGCGCGTCACGCGCGGTGTGACGGATTCGATCATTACGGTTCCGACGGCTGCCGAACGAACCGGAGATTTTTCGAGAACGCTCGGATCGCCGTTGTGCCGTCAAACCAATAACACGGTTTCGACCGCCTGTACTGCCGCCGGAGCCGTTCCGGTCAATGTTATCGACACGAACGGAAACACCATTCAGGCACGTCAGGGAATGATCTTCCGCCAATCCGATAACCGTGCATATGCCGGAAATATTATTCCTCTGAGCGCACTCGACCCGCGCGCGCTCAGTTTATTGCAGGCTTTTCCACTGCCGAATATCGGTGTCAACGGATTGCAAAGCACGCCTTTCAATATTCTGGACACGGATCAGTTTGTCGTTCGTATCGATCACAACATCACGGCAAATCACAAGATTTTCGGACGCTTTACGCGTGACAACAGCAAAACGCGTGAAGCCGGCGGATTGTTTACGGGAATTGCCGTTCCGGGCGTTGCCACCACGGACACAAACGTTCCGGGCAAAATCTTTGCGGCAACTTATACCGGAATTTTCTCGAACAATCTGGTTAACGAAGCGACCTTCAATTTTTCGGGTAACGAAATCCTTTCGACTCTGATCGGGCGCGGAAGAAGAGCCGATTATGCGGGAGCAAGCTTGATCAGACAGGCAACTTTGATCGACCCGGCTTTTGCAGAGAACAATGCGGACGCGATTCCGACTATTAACACCAACTCACGCGTGGCAACGCTCGGTTCGCTCCAGGGTTTCAGTATCGAATACTCGAATCTGACGTTTCGCGATAATTTGACTTACACGCGCGGCAATCACATTCTCAAATTCGGAACCGAGATCACGAGCGAGATCAAAAATGAAAACACGGGCGGCGCAACGCAGGGCGGTTACACATACGCGACTACCCAAAGTTTGGGAACTACGTTGAGTTCGACCAATGCCGTCATCAACATCACGGGAACGGGCGATGCGCTCGCTTCATTTTTGCTCAACCGCGCAAGCAGTTATTCGGAAGCGCAGACGGATTTTCGTGTCCATTTGCGTTTCGGTCGCCGCGAATTTTATGTGCAGGACACTTGGAAGGTCAGACCGAATCTGACGTTGGACCTGGGCGTGCGCTATCAATATTTTGTTCCGCCGTATGACCGCGACAACAAGATCGGCTCGTTCGATCCGCAACTTTACGACCGTTCAAAGATCACCTGCACAACGGCGGCTTGCACGGCATTTACATTGACTTCGGATCAATTGAACGGCATCGGCATCGGCGGAAGCACTTCGAGATTCGGACGCTCGATCGTTCCCAACGATTACAATAATTTCAGTCCGCGTGTCGGATTGGCTTACAGCCCGAATTTTGAAAGCGGCTTCGGAAAACTGCTTTTCGGCGGACCGAACAAATCGGTCATCAGAACCGGATACGGTTTTTATTACGATCAGGTTTTGGTCGGAATTTATGAACAGGCAGCCTTTACGACACCTGCTTTCAGTCCGAATTTCAGCAACAGCAGTACCGCGACCGGAGTTATCACGTTTGATAATCCGACCGCCGGTGTCGCACCGGGAACATTCGGCAACCGTGCTTTGATCGCACTTGCACCTGATTTCGATACGCCCGAATCACAAGTTTGGTCGCTCGGTCTTCAGCGTGAAGTTTTCAAAAACGCGGTAATCGATCTTTCATACGTCGGAACGAAAGGCGATAAGCTTGTCCGCCGCCGTAATATCAACTTTATTACGCCGCTGACAGCCATCGCCGCCGGTGCCACGGGAACGGGTGTCGGAAATAGCGCGGCAGTTCGTCCTTATGTCGGATATTCGACTATTACTTACCAGGAAACGGCGGCAAGATCGCGGTATCACGGTTTCCTGTCGTCCTTTAACTATCGCTTGCAAAACGGTTTCACGATCACATTGGCTTACACTTTCAGCAAGTCTTTGACCGATTCGACAAACGACCGCGATGCCATCGACGAACCGCAAAACCCGCTTGTTGCGAACGAATATGCCCTGGCGCGAACCGACCGTCCGCATATTTTCAGCGCAAGCTATGTTTATGAACTGCCGTTTTTCCGCAGTTCGGAAAACAAATTCCTCCGCTTTCTGTTAGGCGGTTATCAGATCTCGGGCATCACGCAGATCGAATCGGGGGCACCCGTTCCGCGTATCGCCGTTGCCGACACGATCAACGGAACGCGCGGACTTTATCCGAATCAGATCGGCGACCCGAACGGCGGTTTAGCCGGAACGATCGATCCTGTTACGGGATTGCCGTTCATTTACGACCCGACGGCATTTGCCCCGGCGAACACAGGCGAATTCGGAAGTGCACCGCGCGCGTTTGCACGTTTGCCGAAACGTAACCAGACGAACCTGGCGTTGGCGAAACAGTTTTACTTCAACAAGGAGCGCACCGCATATTTACAGCTCCGTGCCGAAGCTTTTAACTTGTTCAATACGACGCAGTTTGTGATGGCAGCCGGAAACGCGACGACATTGCCGACCGCCGGACCGCTTTCCAACACTCTGGTTGCGCGTCCGACCGGAACCCGCTTGCCGCGTGAATTCCAGTTCGGTGCAAAGTTGTATTTCTAAACTTTGCAGTTTAACTTAATCAAAACCCGCATTGTCGTCAGGCGATGCGGGTTTTGATTTGCCATCGGTAAAATATAATCGGAAGATTTAAGTATGAAAATAAAGCTCTCGAACGTGAGATCAGGCGATACGGAAAGAAGGTCAATTTTGATCGAAAACGGGAAGATCGGAGAAATTTACTTTGATAATCGACAAGTTGCTTTCGACGAAGTTTACGATTTGTCCGAATTGACTCTTTATGGCGGGTTTATCGATATTCACATTCACGGTGCGGTCGGGGTCGATACCAACGAAGCCGCGCCGGAAGATTTTTATAAAATGGCGAAGTTTCTGGCGGAAAACGGCGTGACGGCTTGGATGCCGACGTTTGTGCCCGATTCGGATGAAAATTACCGGAAGGGAATCGCGGCGATCGAAGAATTGATGAAAATTCAGGCGAACGAGCCGATCGCGCAAGCCGTCGGCGTTCATTACGAAGGGATTTTTGCGAACGAAAAAATGTGCGGCGCGCTTCGTCCGCAATATTTCAAGACCTTGAAAAACGGCGACGAAATTGCACAGATTCCGCGCCTCAAAAACGGTGCGCATTTAACGACGCTTGCGCCCGAAGTCGAAAACGGCATCGAAACGATCAAAAAATTAATCAGCGAAAACTGGATCGTTTCCATCGGTCACACGAAAGCCGAAACCGGAATTTTGGACAGCGCGTTTGAAGCGGGCGCAAAACATCTGACGCATTTTTATAACGCGATGACAGGACTGCATCACCGCGATGTCGGCGTGGTCGGCTGGGCTTTGACAAATGAAAACGTGACTTTCGACATCATCGCCGACGGTATTCACGTTCACCCGAAAATGCTGAAATTTGCGGCGGAAACGAAAACACCCGGCAAAGTTTCGCTTATTTCCGATTCGGTTTTGCCGACCGGATTGGGCGACGGCGATTTTCAGATTTGGGGCGAAAATATTTCAGTCGTAAGCGGCAAAACGCGAAACGAGCGCGGAAGCATTGCAGGTTCGGTGATTACGATGCTCGACGCGGTGAAAATGATGCTGAAGCTCGGATTTTCGCCTGAAGATGTTTCCAAAATGGCGAGTGCAAATCCCGCAAAATTGCTCGGACTTGAAAACGAACGCGGTTCGGTCGAAGCCGGAAAACGTGCCGATCTGGTCGCGCTCGATGCTGACGGAAACGTGAAATTAACGATCATCGGCGGAAAAGTTGCTTTTAATGACTTATAAGCTGTTATTTGCTTTCCGGTCAATCGGTAACAAATTTTGTTGACTAAAAATATATTCGGTTTCTCTGTCCGCGAACCAATCAATAAACTTCAAAATCCCAATAACATTTAATACTAACCCTAAAGGAATACCTATTAAATAGTCGGTTCCGGTAACTAAATTGTCTTTATGAATTGTCGTAAAGAAAAAATAGATACAAGGCGCAAAAAACAACCAGCAGGTTGCCATTCCTGCGTTATAAAATGTTCTGCCTTTAATATTGAAAAATGTCGTATGTGCAATAGTGTTCCCGAGTGAAATTAAAATCGTCGCGATTCCCAGCCATACCGCTTTTTGTCCCAACAAAGCCGCAAGAAAATAAGAAAACCAGCCGATCAGAACATTTACGTAGAATGATGTTTTAGGATTTAACGGATACCTGTCGGGCAAATCACTGTTGTAAATTACCCTGTTTACCATTCCGGGAAATGTCCCGACTATTCTATATTCTTCGAGTTGGTGCAGGAATAGAGAAATTAAACTCAACCACATTAAATAATCGTAGTTTGTCAGGTCTTTGGCTTGAAATAAATAAATCAGAACAGGAACAGTTAACACGCCGCCTATGTCATACCAATGTTTGCTTAGAAATTTCATCATTTTGCCCATTATATTTTACAATATTTGAATACTTTCGATGATAATTTCCAAAAGCGTAATGTCTGCGTGTGTCTGGGTTTATCTGAAATCTCGTTTCAAATTAAAAAGCCGCGTCATAAGTCGACGCGGCTTTTGTTTCGAGCGATTGCTGGTCTGAGTATTTTTGAAATTACTCGTCGCCCGATTTTTCTTGAGAATTTTGACGCTTGTTCATTCTTTCTTTGAAGCGTTCCTTCATCTGCTCTTTCATTTGTGCGGCTTTCGCTTTTTGCTCGTCGGTCAGGATTGCGAAAATCTGTGATTTAACTCTTTCTTTTTCGACGATCATTTGCGCCTGCAACGCGCCCTGACTGTTGGCGATTGCCGTCACTTGCGCTCCGTCAAATGCGCCGTTGGCAGTCAATTCGGCGAGTTTCTGATGATTTGCCTTCAGCTGTTCGCGGACGGCTTTGTTTTTTTCCTTGCTTGCTTCCCTGATTTGTTTGACTTGCGCCTTCTGCTCATCGGTCAGATCGAGTCCGCGCAGGAAAAATCCGTGCCCGCCGCGATGTCCGCGTTTTCCGAATCCGTGTTTGCCTTCCTGTCCGCCTTTCTGAGCGAAGATAAAAATTGCGCCTGTGGCGACTATCACGATTGCTAAGATTGCGATTAATAATTTTTTCATTTTTTTGCTCCAATGATTTCTAAAATTTACGCGCTGTTTTCGCGTTCAATGTGTTAGACGAATTTTAAATTTTTCCGAACGTCAATTTATTTGAGTAAAACGTAAAGAATTGTAAAACTTAGGACAAGCGCAAAAAATTGTCGTAAAATCGAAAACGGTATGAACCGGATATTAATTATTGACGACGACGAAGACTTATGCGATCTTGTTTCCGAATTTCTTTCGGTCGAAGGCTTTGAAACGGAAAACGTGCACGACGGGAAAAGCGGTTTGGAAAAAGCCCTGAACGAACAGTTCGATCTGGCGATTCTGGACGTGATGCTTCCGAAAATGAACGGTTTCGACGTTTTGCGCGAGCTTCGGAAAACATCGAAACTGCCTGTTTTAATGCTGACTGCGCGCGGCGACGATATGGAACGCATCGTCGGGCTTGAGATCGGCGCGGACGATTATTTGCCGAAACCTTTCAACCCGCGAGAACTGGCGGCGCGGATTCGGGCAATTTTAAGACGCGCACATCTCGAAAGCGAAGCCGAACAGGTTCACGCGGAAAAATTCAAGGTTGACGATCTCGAAATTTCGACTTCGGCGCGTTCGGCAAAGCGCGACGGCGAAGATTTGCAACTCACTTCAGTCGAATTCGATCTGCTCGTGACGCTTTTGAAGGAGGCGGGAAAGATCGTCAAAAAAGAAGATTTGAGCCGCAGGGTTTTGGAGCGCGACCTTTCGCCGTTCGACCGCAGTTTGGATATGCACATCAGCAATCTGCGCAAGAAACTCGGAAAACGCGAAAGCGACGGCGAGGAAGAACGCATCAAAACGATTCGCTCGGTCGGCTATATTTACACAGTTTGAAACGGAAAACGGAAAACGGAAAATGGAAAATTAAGGAAAAAAATCTTTTAATATCAATTGATTTATCTGTATTTCATTTTCCGTTTTTCACTTTCCATTTTCCATTTAATCAATGAATCTTTTCATCAAAATTTTCCTTTGGTTTTTGGCGGCGATCGCCTTGATGGTCGGGGTCGTGATCTTTCTGACGTGGACGACGCAGACCGAACCCGTCGTCAGCCGTTGGCAGTCTTCGGTTAAAAATCAGACGAATATTTTCGCCGAAACGTCGGCTCAGATTTACAGTTATGAAGGCGAAAAAGGTTTGGAGCAATTTCTCGAACGAATCAGAAACAGCGAAAATATCAAAGACATCGAAATTGCGAAAAACATCGAACAAAGCCGCATCGTCAATGAAGGCAACCGCGAGATTTTGCAGAATCTTTACAATAAAACCATCGAAGTAAACGAACCCAAACTCGATTTCAGCGCGCCCGATTACGGCTACTCGGCAAAACCCGTAACTTTGATAAACGGCGAAAAGTATATTCTGGTAACGCAATGGACGCGTCCGCGACCGACCCCGTTTTTCGGCGAAGCAAATTATCGTTACGTCAGGCTTTTGGGTTTGATCCTGACGGCATTGGCGGTTTGTTATGCGTTGGCGCGGTATCTTTCTTCGCCGATCGTAAAACTCAGCCGTGCCACGAAACAGCTTGCGGCGGGCGAACTGCAAACGCGTGTTACGCCCGAGATCGGCAAACGCGGCGACGAGATCGGCAAACTAGCCAAGGATTTCGACGAAATGGCGGAAAGGATCGAAGCTCTGATAACTTCGCAACAGCGTTTGACGCGTGACATTTCGCACGAGCTTCGTTCGCCTTTGGCGCGTCTGAACGTCGCGCTCGAACTCGCCAAGCAGAAAGCCAATCCCGAAAACGACAAACTGCTCGACCGTATCGAACGCGAGGGCAAAAAATTGAACGAGATGATCGGGCAGATTTTGACGCTTGCAAGACTCGAAAGCCAGTCGGAAATGATCGAAAAGCGCAATGTTAATTTGTGTAAACTGGTCGAAAGAGTAGCGGCGGACGCAAATTTTGAAGCCGCCGCGCAAGGCAAAAAGGTCGAGATCGTGCAGGACGAAAATTGCGAGATCGCCGGCAACGAAAATCTTTTGCGGAGCGCAGTCGAAAACGTTTTGCGCAACGCTTTGCGCTACACAAAAGACACGGTCGACGTTTCGCTCAGAAAAGAGCGTTCTAACGTCGTCGTAAAAATCCGCGATCACGGCGAAGGCGTTCCCGAAAACGAACTCGATAAATTATTCACGCCGTTTTATCGCGTTGCCGAAGCGCGCGAGAGAGGCTCCGGCGGAGTCGGGTTGGGACTGGCGATCGCCGAGCAAGCCGTCAGTTCGCACAAGGGAAAAATCATTGCGAAAAATGCCGACGGCGGCGGACTCGAAATCGAAATCAGACTGCCCCTGAACGGCGCGCATCAATAAACGATTTCACGCCCAGAATCACGAAAACCAGACAGATCAAAGCCATCGCAAGCTGTGAAACGACCGCCGCCGAAAGCGACAGATCGCGAAATTTCATCAACAAACGACCTGCCGGGATCAGAAATCCCAAAAGTCCGACGAGCATTAAAAAGTGCATTATATGTTTGCGTAAATTTTCCTTCGTGAGCGCGAAAAATCCAAGAAGAGCGATCACCAAGCCGAAAACCGCCGGAATAAATGCAGTCATACTCGCATTTCCGTTCATCATTCCGTAAACATAGCCGATAATCCCGACCAGAATCAGTAAAACACCGCAAATAATAGAAGTAGATGGCATAAATTTTCTCTCAGAGATATATATTTACAAATTAACAAATTCAGGGTGTCTTGAGAAAGTGCGGGAAACAAAAAATCGGTATCAGAAGTTTAAAGCTATAAAGTCCTGCGTTGGGACAGGACTTTATAGCTTTTTTGTAAAAGAAGCGGCGGTTATTTTTTATTTATCAATTCCATCAGCTGGTCGGCGCGGCTGAGGTCGAACGGGCGAAGTTTTTCGTATTGCTGACGCGCTTTCGTGTCATAACCGGCGGCTTCGGCGATCTTGGCTTTGGTTTGCGGTTTTTGCAGTCTGGCTTGATTTCGCAAATTTACATAAGCTAATCCGAGTCCGTAATAGCCGTCCTGAAGCTGTGAGTCGAGTGCGACCGCTTTTTCATAAGACGGAATCGCTTCCGAATAACGTTTCAGCTTGAGATAACTGTCGCCGAGATAGAGATGGGCGGTTGCCCAGTTCGGCGAATATTTAACGGCGTTTTGATAATGTTCGACCGAGAGCGCGAATTTATTGTCGTTGTAATAAGAGTTTCCCAAACCGAGATACGCTTCGGGGAAATCGGGTTTGATGCGCAAAGATTCGCGGAAAGACGAGATCGCTTCGGGAAATCTCTTCATTTTGTTGAAAACGTCGCCCAGTTCACGATGGGCATAATGGGCATCAGGTTTTAAGCGGATTACTTCACGGTAACTTTTTATCGATTCTTCATATTGCTGGATGTTTTGAAGCGATTGCGCCAGCCTGTAACGCGCGCCGAGATCGTCGGGACGCAATGCCAGCGACTTTTTGAGCGATTCGACCGCGAGCGAGTGATTTTTGGAGAGATTGTGCGCGATTCCGAGTTCGCGATAGGCGGAGTAATTGTTCGGATCGATTCTGATCGCCGTTTGATAAGCGGTTACGGCTTCGTCGTAGCGGTCGGTAATATCATATTCCGTTCCGAGCTGAACCCAAGCTGAATAATAATCGCTTTTGATCCGCACTGCGTCGCGGAAAGCGGCGATAGCTCCGCTACTGCGCTTCAAACGCGAATAGCAAAGCCCGAGATTGAAATAGGCTTCGGGCACATTCGGATTGATCGCGATCACTTTTTTGAAACCGGCGGCGGCTTCATCATAGCGGTTTGCCCGGAACGCCGTCAGAGCGTTGTCAAAAAGCGTTTTGGCATCCTGTGCCTGTATCGAAAGCGCGAAAAGCGGTAGTAAAAAGATCAAAGTCAAAAATTTTTTTTTCATAAACGGTTCTCCAAAAGTCGAATAAAAATCGGGTTAATTATAATCGCATTTTTTTATATGAAAAAGGGTCGCGAAAAAAAAGAGCGGACTCCGCAAAGGAAGTCCGCTTTTTAAGCCGTGACTCGAAAAGATTTACTTTTTCATAATCGGCAGAACGATCATCGAACCCGTTTTTCCGCCGTGATAGATGCGGTTCGTCGCTTTTTGGAAATCTGCGGCGGTCGCCTGTTTATAATTCGGCATAAACTTTTGCGGATTTCGTGCGACGAGTGGAAACCACGTGCTCTGAATCTGGATCATTATGCGATGACCTTTTTTGAAGGTGTGCGCAATGCCCGGCATCGTATATTCGAGCTTCGCCGGCTGGTTTGCCGAGAGCGGTTCGGGCTTCTCGAACGAATTTCGGAAACGCGCGGGCATCGGTTCGCCGCGCAGAAGCATTTGATAACCGCCGGGCTGAAAGACCGTCCACGCCGAATTTTCGGGCGGTTTGATGCGCTCGGGTTCGCCGTTCGGCAGTTTGTTGCCCGTTTCGGGAAAATCGTATTCGTCGGGGAAAACGTCGATCAGTTTGACGACGAAATCCGCATCCGTGCCGCTCGACGACACGAAAAGATACGGTTTGATGTCGCCCGCGACCGTCACATCGTCAGGTAAAGGTTCGGTTTGATAAACCAGCATATCGGGTCTGCCCGCGACGAAACGCTGGTCTTCGGTCATAAAATCACGCGGATAATTGAGCGTAACTTTCTGGGTATAAGGAACGGGTTTGAGCGGGTCGGAAACGTATTCGTCGTAACCTCCGGCGGCTTTCAGCGCGTCGGTCGAGAAGGTCAGACCGCCGTTTGCGGTCAGATAAAGCGCGGTGTCCGTGCCGTTCGTCGGGTTGTATTCGTCGAAGGCTTTCCATTGATGCGCGCCCGTGTCGAAAAGATTTACTTCCTTGAGCCTGGAAATGTCGCCCTTGTCCTTCAGAAAATGATTGAAAAAGGGAAGTTCGAGATTTTCACGGTAATATTTGCCCGTCTTTTCGCCGAAATACGCGGTGCCGAGCCAGTCGCCGTCATTGCGCGACCAGCCGCCGTGATCCCACGGACCGACGACGAGAACGTTGAAAATGCCGGGATTTTGACGTTCGATGTGCTGATACGTTTGAAGTGCGCCGTAAAGGTCTTCGTTGTCATACCAACCGCCGACGGTCATCGTCGCGCATTTGATATTTTTGAGTTTCGGCAGGATGTTTCGCGCCTTCCAGTATTCGTCGTAAGTCGGGTGCGCCATCATATCGTCCCAGAATTTGATGCGCACGCCGAGCCCTTTTTCATAACTGTCAGCCGTTTCCCTGAGTCCGCCGAGCGATCTGAAATAATCGTAGCCGTCCTCGGTGTCGCGACCGTTCCAGTCTTTGAGATGCGAGAAATCGAAGTTCGGGGTCGGACGATACTGTCCGAAGAATCTGAAAAATGAATAGTTTTGCGCAAGAAACAACGCGCCGTTGTGGTGCATATCGTCGCCTTTGAACCAATCGCCGATGGGAGCCTGCGGCGAACACGCTTTCAGCGCGGGGTGCGAATCGATCGAACCGGCGGACGTGTAAAAACCGGGATATGAAATGCCGTAAGTGCCGACGCGCCCGTTGTTGTTCGCGACGTTTTTGACGAGCCAATCGATGGTGTCGTAAGCATCGGTCGATTCGTCGATGTCTTTCGGCGTTTTGTTGTCAATGTCGGGGCGCACGTCCATAAATTCGCCCCCGGACATCGTTTTTCCGCGCACGTCCTGATAGGCGAAAATGTAGCCTTCGCGGGCGTAGAGCGCGCTCGGACCGAGCGAACCTTTGAATTTGTCCGCGCCGTAGGGCGCAACGGTATAAGGCGTTCGGTTGAGCAGGATCGGATATTTCTGCGCTTTATCTTTCGGCTCATAGATCGCGGTAAAAAGTTTTACGCCGTCGCGCATCGGGATCATTACCTCGCGTTTCGTGTAATTTTCCTGAATATATTTGGCAAGCTCGTTCTGCGGCGCGGGAGCCTGTGCAAACGCGGCAGACGTGCAGAAGACCAACAGCACGGTTAAGAAAAGTAAATGCTTCTTGATTTGCATAGTTTTATATTTTTTATTTAATCTCGACAAAGTATAGGTGTGAAACGCAAAAATTCCAAAGAAGGTTTCAAGATTGGGTAATTAAAAGTTATATTTCAAAGCCCCGCATTCGGGCGACGTTACCAAAACAAAATACCTTTTAATGAATTAACTATGAACGCGATTTAAGAAAAAAAAGATGAAGAATAAACCATTCTTCATCCTTGAACTCTATTTTTTTGAGTTATTTACGTTTACATAACCGGATTGGCTTTTTTCTTGAGCCAATCTTCGATGAAGCGGGTAAATTCGGGTGTCGGCATATCGTAAATATCCTTATCCTGATAGCCTTCTTTTCTTCTTTCCGCATCAAAGTCCGCCATAAAATCGATAAAATCGCTGAAAACAACACTGGCGGGTTTTATTCCCGTTAAATTTACAGTGTTAGAAAACCAATTTCTGACTGCCCTGATTAAGTCTTCGATATTGTTGTTATGAGTTTTAATATCTACGCCCGCCAGATCGGAGAGTGCTTTAGCATACCCGAATCTCTCCTTTGCAATGACCAAAAACTTCTTTTCACAGAAATGATTTTCGGCAAACTTTCTGCTTCCATAATCTATGCCCAATTCAAAAGGCATATTGTGGCGGGAAAATTCATTCTTTTTGGTAGATTTTATTCTGGACAAATCGTGAATACTATATTTTGAAGCCGCGATGAATTGACAAATCTTTTCGATTCTTTGTTCTCCCGAATCCGCGCGTTCGGTCGCGATCTTGGGCGTGAATCCGAAATAAATGATTGTGAACAATAATGGGTGAAGTAGTTTGGTAAATTCTGAATCAAAAGGACAATTTATAAAAACGTTTTTATCAAAATCCGGAATTGGAGAGTTTGCCATAGTCGCATATCAGCTTTTGACGGAACGTGAAACGTCACCGACGCAGCTTAAATTACCTCTTTCCCCGGCTGGTTCAGGTTCATTTCCGAAACAGCTTCTACTGCTGACTCTGCCGTCTTTCCCGTGAATTATAAGTTCGCCGCCGCCTTCTTTGGAAACCAATCTCTTTGCGCTCGTAACCGCGGCGGCTTTGGTCGGATAATTTCCTGAAGCACGTTCCGCTCCGGTTCTTTTGACGCTCCAGGCTCCGTCCGACTTAGCTATAACATGATATGAACTTTTTGCCATAATAACCCCCAATTTAAGATGAAAATATCATAAACTACGATGTTTCGCAATATTTTTCTATCATCCTCGGAAGATGCCGAAAAGGGAATTTCACCGAAAAGAGGTGCTTTGCAGTATCCGCCCACGGTTTCATTTTTAATGAATTTTTTCGTCGCGGCAGACAGATGAAGGATCAAGTGACAGTCAACGGCAATTAATAGATTTTTATGATCCGTTGACACTTAATCCTTCATCGATTGGCTTTTATTCATTGCCGGAATGAAATTCGGATTCGCTGTCGGTGCGTTCGCGTCTGGCAACGCCGGTTTCGTAGGCGGCTTCTTCGACTTCTCTGGCGACGGCTTCGCCGACCCTTCGATCAAAGACGGACGGGATGATGTAATCGGCGTAAAGCTCGTTTTCGGTGATGATGCCCGCGATGGCGTTGGCGGCGGCGAGCTTCATCTGTTCGTTGATGCGCGAGGCACGGCAGTTGAGCGCACCGCGAAAGATGCCGGGGAAACAGAGAACGTTGTTGATCTGGTTCGGATAATCGCTTCTGCCCGTCGCCATCACCGCAACGTGTCCTTCGGCTTCTTCGGGCATAATTTCGGGGACAGGATTCGCCATCGCGAAAACGATCGGGTCTTTCGCCATATTTTTCACGTCGTTCACGTCGATCACGCCGGGCGCGGAAAGTCCGAAAAAAACATCCGCGCCTTTGATAACGTCCTTGATCGTGCCGCGTTCCTTGTCGGGATTGGTGTTTTGCGCGAACCAATCCTTGACCCAGTTCATATTTTCGGTGCGTCCTTCATACAAGGAACCCGTCGTGTCGCATCCGACGATATTTTTCACGCCCGCCGCCATCACGATTTTAGAACACGCGATTCCAGCCGCGCCGATACCGTTGACGACGACCTTGATCTCGTCCATTTTCTTGCCGACGATCTTCAAGGCATTAATCAACGCCGCGAGGACGACGACTGCCGTTCCGTGCTGGTCGTCGTGGAAAACGGGAATGTCGAGCTCGTTTTTGAGTCTTTCTTCGATCTCGAAACAGCGCGGTGCGGAAATGTCTTCGAGATTGATGCCGCCGAACGCGACCGAGATATTTTTGACCGTTTCGACGATCTCGTGCGGGTCTTTCGTGTTTAAGCAAATCGGAAAAGCGTCAACGCCGCCGAATTCCTTGAACAACTGGCATTTTCCTTCCATCACGGGCATCGCGGCGGCAGGTCCGATGTCGCCTAAGCCCAAAACCGCCGTGCCGTCCGAGATCACGGCGACGGTGTTCTTTTTGATGGTCAGGTTGTAGGCTTTTTCGGGGTCTTTGGCGATTGCCTGGCAGACACGCGCCACGCCCGGCGTGTATGCCATCGAAAGATCGGAACGCGTTTTTAACTGCATTTTGGAAACGGTTTCGATCTTGCCGCCGATGTGCATCAGAAACGTGCGGTCGCTGACGTTGATGACCTCAACGCCGTCAATCGCTCTGACCGCGCTGACGATCTCCTCGTCGTGACTCTCGGACGCGGCGTTGACGGTGATGTCACGGATGAGAAAATCCTTGCCGACGCTCGCAATATCGACGGCTTCGATGTCGCCGCCCGCCCGCCCGATGGCGGTCGTGATCTCGCCGAGCTTGCCCGGACGGTTATGAATCTTGATTCTTAAAGTAACGCTGTAACTCGCGTTGGGTGTTGGGTTATTTGACACAAAAAAAATTCCTTAAATGTTAATATCAAAGCAAAATATTACGTTACCTTTTTAACCGAGCGGACGCAAGACACCGCGAAAGATGCCGCGCAGAGCGATCTTGTCAGCCGCAAATCTGAGCGTGTCATATTCAAAGTTGGAAGGACGAAGCTCGATGTCGGCACCGGCGCGGTAATACTTTTTGAGCACGGTCTGTTTGCTGTTAATTTCCGCCGCCACGATGTCGCCGTCACGCGCAAAACTCCGTCTTTCGATGATCGCCACGTCGCCCTCGTAAATCTCGTCGCCGCTCATCGCATCGTTTCTGACCAGGTAAGCGCAGAGATTTTCGGGCAGAAAATAACCGAGCATAAACTTGGGCAAAATGAGCGGAACGGTCTGCCACGCTTCGGCATCATCACGCACCGTTTTGCCGTCGATCCATTCGATCTCGCAGACGGCATCCGAAAGCACCTGATTATTGGTCAATTCGAGATTAAAACTGCCGTTTTCATTACGTCTGTGGATCAAACCCTGACTTTCGAGCGCGGCGATGTGTTTTGCCACGCCCGCCTTTGAACGAACGCCGAGATGCCACGCGATCTGCTGATACGAAGGTTCGTAGCCGTGTTTCTCGATATATTGCTTGATATAATCGTAAACCTGTTTCTGCCGCTTGGTGCGCGTCTGCATAAAAAAGAATTTTATTTTACCGCCCGCACGAAAGCAAAATCCAACGGAAACTTTGCATCTCACAGACGCAACGCCGCGTATAACGGTTACGATAACGAAAATGACGGAAACGATTTAAATTTTGCCCGCGAATAAACGCGAAAAGACACGAAATAAGAAAAAGACAATAAAACATTTTCTTTTTTCGCGCTCTTTCGTGTTTATTCGCGGACAAAAATAATTTCTTTCAAAATTGCGCCGTCGCGGTTATTGTAGAGTTTTACAGGATTGATTTGGTATAATACGACATTCGGAGGTTTCAGTTTATCAGCAACATCCAGGGATTTACACAAGGCTTAAAACACAATCAGCTTCGCCGCATCGAACGTCTTGCAACGCGGCGCGTCGCACCCGAACAGATAATCTCGCCCGAACTCGCCCGTCAAATGTCCGAAATTTCGTTTGAAACAGGCAGACAGATCGGCGTTTTGCTCAATCGCAAAGGTCAGGTCGAATACGTGATGGTCGGCACGGCGAAGGGAATCGAAATGCCCGATTTCGGTCGCGCCCGCGCTTCGCAAGACCGCTTTCGCGGGCTCAGATGCGTGCATACGCAGTTGATGAAGGAAAAGCTCACACAGGACGATCTGACCGACCTTGCTCTGCTTCGCCTCGATCTGATGTCGGTCATTCAGGTCAACGAAAAGACGGGCTTGCCCGACCTGGTTTATTCGGCGCATTTGCTTCCGACGACCGCGCAAAAACTCGAAACCGAAGCGCAAACTCTGCCCTACGAGTTTCTCGAACCGAATATTCCTTCACAGCTCGACACGGATTTCATCGGCTTGATAAATTCGCTCGAAACCGAGATGGCGCGGATTCGCCTGACGGCGCGCAACCGTCAGACCAACCGCGACCGCGTGATTCTCGTCAACGTGACGACGGGCTATTTGAGTGAAGCCGAAGAATCGCTTGCCGAGCTCGAAGAACTGACGCTTTCGGCGGATGCCGTCGTGCTCGACAAGATCATCCAACGCCGTCCGAAGATCGACCCGAAAACCGTGCTCGGTCGCGGAAAACTGGAAGAACTGCTCATCCGTTCGATGCGGCTCGGTGCGGATTTGATCGTTTTCGACACCGAACTTTCGCCTTCGCAGGTGCGTGCGATCTCCGAGATCACGGACTTGAAAGTTATCGACCGTCCGCAGTTGATTCTCGACATTTTCGCCCAACGCGCTCAATCGCGTGAAGGGAAACTGCAGGTCGAACTCGCGCAGATGAAATACCTTCTGCCGCGCCTTGTGCAGGGGCAGAACTCCGCCTTTTCGCGTCTGGCGGGCGGCATCGGCGGACGCGGTCCCGGCGAAACGAAACTCGAAACCGACCGCCGCCGGGTGCGCGACAAGATTTCGCAACTCGAAAAGCAGGTTGACAAACTCTCACGCCAGCGTCACGAACGCCGTCGTCAGCGCGTCCAGAAAAACGTTCCGATCATCTCGCTCGTCGGTTACACGAACGCCGGAAAATCAACGCTTCTCAATACGCTGACGCAGAGCGCGGTTTACGCCGAAAAGAAAATGTTTGCGACGCTCGACCCGACCTCGCGCCGTCTGCGTCTGCCGATCGAACAGGAAGTTATCATCAACGACACAGTCGGATTTATCCGCGATCTGCCCGAATCGCTGGTTGCCGCTTTTCGCGCCACGCTCGAAGAAATCTCGGATTCGGATTTGCTCATTCACGTCGTCGATTCGTCGAATCCGCGCGCGGTTCAGCAGATCGAATCGGTCGAAAAGATTTTAGCCGACCTGAAACTCAACGAGATTCCGCAGATAATCGTGCTCAACAAAGCCGATCTGCTCGATGAAATTTCGCTCGAAGCCCTGCAAAGACAAGTTTGGCTTGACAAAGGCTATGAAGTGGTGCAAATTTCAGCTATTCAGCCCCAAACGTTAAAGCCTTTAGTTGAAAAGATCGGAGCGATGATCGAGTTTCCGCCGCCGAAATTTGAGTATGAAAGTTTTGAAGCGGGCGAAGCGGAAACGGAAGAACTGAGCAGTTTTGCCCGGTCTGAAAGGTAAATTAATAAATTAAATGAGTAAACGAGTCGAAGATTTGGCTTCACCGCTGAACAAATGGCGCAAAATGCTGAAGCAGAAAATTTCGCGTCTGGTCGGAAAATTCTCCGATCAGCAGAAGTTCTGGTTCGGCTTTGCGGTTTTGTGTTTTTTGACGACCTTGCTCATCACCAACCCGCTCTGGCGCGGCTCGAACGAAGCGATTTACAAGGAAGGCGACATCGCCCGCGAAAGTATTATTTCACCCGCCGATATTTATTCGGTCGATGAAGCCGAAACCGAACGCATTCGGCAAGTGGCGGGCGAAACCGTCAAACCGATCTTTCGTTTCGAGTCGAACAAAGCCGAGCAAGCCGTCCAAAGATTTCTTTCCGCTTTTGAAAAACTCCAGCGTCACGGCGACGAAAGCAGTTCAAACACGAACTCGAAACAATCCAACGCCGATCTGAAAAACGAAACGCACTGGTCGGGAAGCGGCGGCGACGAGGTCGGAAAGGTTTTAGCTTCCCGAAATTTCAGCCGCAACGAGATCGAAGCCGTCCGCACGGGATTGCGCGAAAGTTCCGAGGGGTACATTTACGACGACATCGAAAGTCAGCATTTTCAAAACGAAGTTTCGGTTTTCGACCGCACTCGTCCGAGTTCGCAATTGACCGTTTCGATGCCCGAATCCAATTGGACAAAACTTTCCGATGCGCGCAAAAATCTGAGATCGCGGCTGGTCGAGATAAAAAGCTTTTCGCCGAAAGAGGTCGAAGCATTTTATAAAGCGACCGAAGCCTTGATCGAACCGACCGTTTTTTATGACAGCGTGGCGACGCAATCGTCAAAACAGGCGAGCAGCGACAGCGTTCAGCCCGTGACGGTTTCGCTCAAACGCGGTCAAACCATCGTGCGCGAAGGCGACACGGTGACTTCGGAAGACCTTTCGCAGATCGCCGCGATTCAAAATTACAGCCAGTCGAGCCGCCGCATCAATCGTTTTATCGGGCTTTTGATCTTGATTTCCGCACTGTTTTGGGTCGCCTGGAAATTCGTCCAGCATCGCGGCATCGTTCCGCGTCTGGCACTTTCTGAAGAAAAAACCTTTGCGCTCTTCGGTTTCATCGTTTTCGTGCAGACGGCTTTGATGGCGGTTTTCTTTCGGATTGCCGAATTTACCGCGATTCAAAACGTCAAAGCACCGCTCAACGATCCGTCGCTCTGGAGTTTTGCGATTCCGTTTGCGTTCGGTTCGCTGTTGATGACGCTTCTGGCGGATAGACGAACGGCGATCTTTACGGGACTTTTCAACGCCTTGATCGCCGGGATAATCGCGCCGCGCGGACTCGAATTCGTTATTTATGCAACGCTTGCTTCGAGTGTTTCGGTTTACGGTATCGGGCGTTACCGAAGCCGTCAAACCGTGACTTTGGCGGGCGTTCTGGTTGGTATCGCAAGTGCTCTGACGGCGATTGCGCTGATCGCTTACACGCAACAGCCGTTTATTTTGAACACGGTTATGCTGGCGGTTGCCTGCGGACTCGGAAGCGGAATCGCGACTGCCGCCGTGACCGCGGTTTTTCTGCCGATCTGTGAAAATACGTTCGGAATTCTGACCGACGTAAAACTGCTCGAACTTTCAAACGCCGATCTGCCGATTCTCGGACAGCTTGCGCTTCGTGCGCCGGGAACGAATCAGCATTCGCACGCCGTCGGGCAATTGGCGGAAGAAGCCTGCCGCGTCGTCGGCGGAAACGGACTGCTCTCGCGCATCGGCGCGCTTTATCACGACATCGGCAAAACCGCCGCGCCCGAACATTTCGTCGAAAATCAGACGGGCAAGAATCCGCACGACCGTCTGCGTCCGGCGCAGAGCGCAAAGATCATCGTCAGCCACGTCACTTACGGCATCAAGCTCGGCAAGGAAATGGGTTTGCCGCAGAGAATCATCGACTTTATCCCGCAACATCACGGCACGCGAACCTTGCATTATTTCCTGAAAAAAGCGCAGGGCGAAGCGCGTGACGAAGCCGAGATCGACGAAAACGATTTTCGTTACCCGGGACCGAAACCGCAGTTTCGCGAAGCCGCGATTATGATGATCGCCGACAGTTGCGAAGCGGCGGCGCGTTCGCTCGATGAGCCTAATCCCGAAAATATCCGTTACATCGTCACAAAAATCATCGACGCGATTCTTGCGGACGACCAACTCGATGAATGCGATCTGACCTTGCGGGAGTTGACGCAGATTCGCGAATCGATGATAAAATCGCTCGTTTCGATCTATCATTCGCGCGTCGATTATCCGGGCTACACACCGCCGTCATCGATGCAGAAGCTCGTCGTTCCGAAGGAATTGCTCGACTCCGAAGAACGCGGAATCCATTATTCGAGTCCGCGCGAAATCCCGATCAGCAAAGGCGGCGAAGTCGAAGACGAAGCCGTCGAGCATTCGCATCCGCCCGACACCAAAGCCGAAGCGAAAACCGTTAAATAAAACAGCCAAAGCGTTCAGCTGCGCTTTTTTGAAAAAAAAACTTGACTGCTGAAAGTGTTTCAGCGACCGCTGAAAGTAACTTATTGATCGCTGAAAGTGTTTCATCGTGCAATGAAACAGAATTATCACGCGCTGAAAGTGTTTCATTGCTCAATGAAAGAGAAATAGCGGTCGCTGAAAGTGTTTCAGCGACCGCTGAAAGTAACTTATCGGGCAATGAAACATTTTCATCGCTGATGATTTTTCATTCAAGCAAGCTGGCTTACTTTTTAGTATTTTCCTTTCAGTTTGTCGTAAGTAGTTTGGAGAGCTTCGGGAATCGTGCGCGTTTCGGCGATCGAGGTCATAAAATTCACGTCGCCGATCCAGCGCGGCATAATGTGCAGATGAAAATGTTCGGCAACGCCCGCGCCGCCCGCTTTGCCGAGATTCATTCCGAGATTGAAACCGTTCGGCTGGTAAACTTCGCGCAGGATGGTTTGACTTTTTTTCGCTAAATCCATCAATTCGTCGGTTGCCGGTTTTTCGGCGCGGTCGATGTCGGCGAGATGTGCGAAGGGAACGACCATCAGGTGTCCCGTGATGTATGGATAAATGTTCAGAATGACAAAATTAAACTCGGCGCGATGAAGAATGAAGTTTTCTTCATCAGTCGCCGAGTTATTTAAAACACCGCAAAATACACAACTGCATTGATCGGCAGTTGTCGGCTTATCACCGCCCTTGATGTAATCGTATCGCCACGGACTCCACAATACATCCACGGTTTTAAGTCCTTATTTGCCGTCGTTAATGACTTCTTTGAGTTCTTTGCCGGGTTTGAAGTAAGCCACGCGTTTCGCCGGAATGCTTACCGAAGCACCTGTTTTCGGGTTGCGTCCTTTACGTGCATTACGCTGACGCACACGGAAACTGCCGAAACCGCGAAGCTCGATCTTTTCCCCTTTGTTCAAAGAACCGATGATGCTGTCAAAAATGATCTCGACCAGTTGTTCGACATCTTTTTTCGTCATATCGGCTTCTTTGGCAACTCTTTCTACTAAATCTGCTTTTGTCATTTTAATTATCCCTCACTAGACCCTTTTAAGTTATTTGTAAATCAACGAGATTATAAATCTATGTAATGCCTAAACATTGAGAGTTACGATTTACAAACCAGATGGATAAATACGTAACTCTTCAATGTTTCCAAAAATGAAATCGAATTTAAGCCGATTTTTCTTCGGCTTCTTCTTCTGAGGTTTCAGCTTCAGCCGTTTCTGCTGTTTCGGCTTCTGCGCTCACTTCTTCCGAATTTTCTGCTGTTTCGGTTTCGGTTTCAGCCGCAGGTTCTTCCGTTGCGGTTTCTTCCTCAGGAACTTCAACCGGCGTTTCTTCGGCTTTTTCAGCTTTCGGAGCGGCGGCTTCCTTCTTCGGTTCTTCCTTCGGCTCTTCCGCCGCTTTTCCGAACTTCAGATTTGCCAACTCACCCAGCGAAGCCATTCCGCCTTTCGCTTCGGTCGAATACATTCTCGTATCGACGATCGGTTCGTCTTCCTTGCCGACCGCGCGGGCGGAAAGTCCGATGCGCTGATCTTCGTTTTCGATACGCAGGATTTTGAAATCCATTTCCTGACCCATCTGAACGACCTGTTCGGGTCGCTCAACACGTTCGTCGGAAAGTTCGGAAATGTGGCATAAGCCCTCCAAACCTTCGCCCAATTCGACAAATACGCCGAATCCGGCAAAGCGTGAAACTTTTCCTTTGACAATATCGCCGGGGCGGTGCGTTGCCAGGAATGTTTCCCACGCGCTCGGTGTCAGTTCCTTGATCGAAAGCGAAAGACGCTTGCCGTGACGGTCGATGCTCGTCACGACTGCATCGACTTCCTGATCTTTCTTGAGAACTTCTTTCGGATGCTTAACTTTTTTCGCCCACGTAATGTCTGAAACGTGAACGAGTCCGTCGATACCGTCTTCGATTTCGACAAATGCGCCGAAATCGGTCAGGTTGCGGACTTTACCGCGAACTTTCGTGCCGACCGGATATTTCTGCTCGACCAAATCCCACGGATTTTCCTGAAGCTGTTTCATTCCGAGGCTGATGCGGCGTTCGTCCGTATCGACTCCGAGAACCTGCACATCGACAACATCGCCGTTTTTGAACATTTTCTTCGGACTCTTGGAACGCTTCGACCACGAAACTTCTGACACGTGAACCAAGCCTTCGACACCCGGTTCGAGCTCGACGAAAACGCCGTAATCGGTCACGGATGAAACTTTTCCCTGGAGTTTCGTATCAACCGGATAAACCTCGACGACGGTTGACCAAGGATCGGGAAGAAGCTGTTTGTAGCCGAGTGAAACTTTTTCCTTTTCACGGTCGAGCTTCAAAACTTTGACCTGAACCGTGTCGTTGACTTTGAAAAGTTCGCCGGGATTGTGCAATCTGCCCCACGACATATCGGTCACGTGAAGCAAACCGTCGATCCCGCCGATGTCAACGAATGCGCCGTAATCGGTCAGATTTTTAACCGTTCCTTCGACGACATAGCCGATTTCGATATTGCTCAGGGTTGCGCTCTTCTGCTGATTGACGACTTCATCGGTCAGAGCTTTGCGCGACAAAACGATGTTATTGCGGCGGCGGCTGAATTTAATGATCTTCGCCTCGATTTCCTGTCCGATATACGAATCGAGATTGCGGAGCGGACGTGAATCTACCTGCGAACCGGGCAAAAATGCTTCCACGCCGTTGATGTCGACGCGCAGACCGCCTTTGGTTTTGTCAATGACGCGACCTTTGATCGGCTGTTCCTGATTGAAAGCGTCTTCGATCTCGCTCCACGATTTACGTGCCACCGCGTCGTTTCGCGACAGGGTCGGCGGCGCATCGCCGGAATGAATGCTCTTGATGACGACTTCGACCGAATCGCCTTTCTGCACCGTGACTTCACCTGCGGAATTGGTAAATTCCTCGGTCGGGACGACACCTTCGGATTTGTATCCGAAATCGACCAAAACGCCGCGGTCGGACACACCGACGACGGTTCCGGTCACTAATTCGCCCGAATGATAGACTGTCTGCTCTTGTTCAAACTGTTCGAGAATCACGCCGAAATCGACTTCCGCCGAATTTTGCTGTTCTTCAGTCAAACCGTTTTCCGCAGAAGCCGTTTCTGCGGTTGGAGTAGTTGTTTCTGTGTTTGTGTTTTCTGATGCCGTCGTTTCGTTGACCGAATCTTCGGCTGCCTTGTTAACCTCGTTTGCCATTTAGCCTTATATTAACTTCCTTCTAAAAAATTGCTTTATAAAATTACGTAATTATTTTTATCCTTTTCGGCTTACTAAAAAATAAGCCTCAAAGCGAGAATGCGGGGCGGCGAGAATTTACGCGCCGTAAATTTAATATGAAATATAAATTTGAAATGTAGAGAAGGACATTGGTTTCGCTTCATTTCCGAATTTTTCTCGCTTGAACGGATAAAACTAAAATTTACACGTCCTAGTGCTTTTCTGTCAAGACTAAGACTACTAAAATCCTTAAAAAACTTATATTTGTGAAATCTGAACGGGTAATTTTCCCGATATTTGTTGTCATTACTCCGATTAGCCGACATCGACCCGTAAAAAAATGTTTTTCCGGCTTGCCGAAGATTCGCGGGAAAATGCTCGAAATCAGCAAAAATCAAGGAAAAATCATAAAAAAAGCACGAAGCTTTGTTACTTTTTCGCTTCGTGCTTTCGTTAAACGAATCAAATTTTGACGGAAAAACTACAGGCGGTTAATCAATTTGCTGACCTGACCGACTCCGCTGATTCTTTCCATATCTTCTTTGGCTTGCGCCGCCGTGTTTTGGATTCCCGCGAGCCGCAGACGGAATTCGTCGGGATTGGTCGAACCGCGCAAGGCTTCTTCGAGCGAGATCAAGCCTGATTGATAGAGATAAAAGAGCGATTGGTCGAACGTCTGCATCCCGTATTGCGAAGTTCCGGCGGCGATCGCGTCGCGGATTTGCGTCGTTTTGTCTTCGTGCAGAACGTAATCCCTGATAAGCGGTGTCGAGATCATCACTTCGACTGCCGGAACACGTGAATTTCCTTTGGCAGACTTCATCAAACGCTGTGACACGACGGCTTTGAGCAAGCCCGCAAGCTGAATCCGAATCGACTTTTGCTGATACGGCGGAAACGCGGAAATGATGCGCGTCAGGGTTTCCGAAGCGTCGAGCGTGTGCAGTGTCGAAAGCACGAGATGTCCCGTTTCGGCGGCGACGAGCGCGGTTTCGATGGTTTCGAGGTCGCGCATTTCGCCGACGAGAATCACGTCCGGGTCCTGGCGCAGACTTCCGCGCAGGGCTTCGGCAAAATTGCGCGTGTCCACGTCAACTTCGCGTTGGGTAATAAAAGATTTCTTGTCCTTGTGGAGAAATTCGATTGGGTCTTCGATGGTGACGATGTGACAATTGCGGTTTTGGTTGATGTAATCGACGATTGCCGAAAGCGTCGTCGATTTTCCCGAACCGGTCGTGCCCGTGACGAGAATCAGACCGCGCGCTTCTTCTGCGATCTTGTTCATAATCGGCGGCATTCCGAGTTCGGCAAAACCGCGAATCGTGTCGGAAATGACGCGGGCGACGATGCCGATGGAGTTTCTCTGTTGGAAAATATTGACACGGAAACGTCCCAAACCCGAAACGCCGTAGCCGATGTCCACTTCGTAAACTTCTTTAAAGTGCTGTTTCTGACGGTTGGACATCATCGAAAACGCCATTTCCAGCGTTTCGTCCTGCGTCATACGGTTTACGCCCGCCAGCGGTTTCAGCTCGCCATTGACGCGAACTACCGGATAAGCACCTGCGCGCAGATGTAAATCCGACGCGCCGAAGCTGATCGCCATTCGCAATAAATCATCAATTCTGCTCGACATAAATTAGGGTTTAAAGAAGTCTAACGGTTATGTGTGGAAATTTTACGTTGGAATGCCTGAAATGCCAAACCGTCAAAAACAATTTTAACTTTTCCGTAATCGTTCGGTCAACAATTATTTTAGTGAAATAGACACTTTCCGCAATGCGTCGTAAAATCTATAATTTTAGTTGGAGTAGATAAAATGAATAATGCAGGCAGGATTATTTCCGTCACCCCTGAATATGCGATCGCGGGCGGTGAAATCTCGATCAGATGCGAAGGCTACAACGCCGGATTCGAGAGCGGTTTCCGTTGTTTGATCGGCGGCAGAGAAGCGCACGTGACGGCGGCTTCGCACGAACATCTTTTAGCCGTCGTGCCGTCCGAACTCGAAGAAACAAAGGTCGAAATCTATTTCGATAACGGTGTCGAAAAGAGTAATTCGATTTCTTTGACGGTCGGGAAGCTGATCGCGGAAGATATGCACATCGTGGCAAATCCGGCGGTCGATCCGAAGGACGATTCGATCATCCTGACGCGTTCGGGGTCGCGCGGGCAGAAATTGCCCGTCACGCTTTACCGCCTCGAAGCGGACGGTTATTTAGCCGAAATGCAGGCGGATGTGCTGAACCCGACGGGGCTTGCCTTCAGCCGCAGTGGAAATCTTTTCGTGACGAACCGCTCGGACGGCGAAGTTTGCCGCATCAAGCACGATGATGAAGTCGTCACGTATATGACGGGTTTGGGCATTGCGACGGGATTGGCGTTCGATAAGGACGACAATCTGCTCGTCGGCGACCGCAGCGGGACGATTCACAAAGTCACCGAATTCGGCAAGGCGAGTTCCTTTGCGGTGCTCGAAGCGAGCGTTTCGGCATATCATCTCGCGTTCGGCATCGACAACAAACTTTACGTGACCGCGCCGGGTTTGGCGAGCTTCGACGGCATTTACGTGATCGATGAGGAAGGTTACGAAGACGAATATTTTCGCGGTTTCGGCAGACCGCAGGGCTTGGCGTTCGACAAGGCGGGAAATTTATACGTCGCGGCAAGCTTTCAGGGCAAACAGGGCATCGTCCGCATCGCCAACGAAACCAAAGAAGCCGAACTTTTCGTCGCGGGCAAAGGTTTGGTCGGACTTTGCTTCACCCGCAAAGGCGAAATGATCGTCGCCTCGAACGAAAACGTCTATTCCATCCCGATGGATGTTTACGGAACACTGCTTAAATAATGGAGAAGTGAGAACTGAGAACGGATAATTAAAAGATATTCTTATCCACTTCTCATTTCTCACTTCTCACTTCTCAGTTAATCTTCACACTTCTCAGTTAATCTAAGGTGTTGTGACGACGACAACGATGTCGGAATATTGACCGACGGGTTCGTTGTTTTCGAGATAGACGGCTTGATACTGGCGTTTTTCGGGTTGATTGTTCGGCGACGGCGTGTTGTCGATGAACGGGCTGGTCGTCGGGTCGGCAAGGTTTTGCGCCGTTCCGTCTGCCAGTAAACGCCTGATGCGGACGGCTTTCATTCCCTGCTTGTTAAATTTCAGTTCGACCTTATCATTGACCAGCGCGGCGGCTTCGAGCGTCGGTTTCTTTTCGTTGTTCGGGGTGCGTTCGCTGTCGCGGATAATATAAAGGTCGCGCCCGATCGATTCGTTAAAATTTGCCGACGCTTTTATTTTCCGAATCAGCAAGCGAAGCCGGCGGACAATTCCGACCAGAAACGTGACATCGCCGAGCGGCGGCGGATCGAACGTCGGCAGATCGCTCGTCGGTGTGCCGGGTTCTTCGTCGGTTATCAGGTTCAGAAACGCGGACGCTTCCTTGCCGAAAGCCTCCGCCGCATCGCGCCACGTTCGCAAATAAGCGTAAGCATTCGCATCGGCAACGGTCTGCGCCACCTCTGCATTCGTCAAACCGAGCGTCGCGCCGTGCACGGGTAAATTCAACTTCATCAATTGAAGCATCGTGTTGCGTCCCTCTTCAGCAGTAGGAATTACATCTTTATCTTCATTCGCCATATTGAAATATCCTCCAATAAAATATTTATTATTTGTCTTTAAAAGACCGTGCAAAAGTATGAAAATAAATGAATGAACGCATTGTAAAATGAGTTATAAATGTTTGTCAATATTTTTATTAATAAGGATTGTATAATTTTACAAATATTAATAACAATGTTCCGAAAGGGTTGGTGAAGGAGTCGTTTTCTTTCCCTTTTACTGCGGAAGGAGTTCCTTCTGCGTCAGCGGGAACTCCTTTTGCATCAGCGGGAACTCCTTTTAGTCCGGAAGGAGTTCCTTCCAGCCTAGAGGGAATTCCTTCCAGCCCGGAAGGAACTCCTTTTAGAGCAGAAGGAACTCCTTTTACTTTAGAGGGAATACCTTTTAGAGCAGAAGGAACTCCTTTTAGAGCAGAGGGAACTCCCGCTGACGTAGTGGGAACTCCCGCTAATGCAGAGGGAACTCCCGCTAATACAATGCGGATTCGCTTTGCCCTAAAACGCCGTCACAAAATCGTTTATTCAGTATATTTTTTGCCGAAAAAAGTAGGGGCAGGTCTTGTGCCGAGAATGTAGGGGCAGGTCTTGTGCCTGCCCAATCAGCCGAATGGCTGAAATAACGATTAATGATTGCATTGTGCGATTGCAATGGAAATTTTCGCTTCGCTCATCGGGCAGGCACAAGACCTGCCCCTACATTAACGATTAATGATTGCATTGTGCGATTGCGATGGAAATCTTCGCTTCGCTCATCGGGCAGGCACAAGACCTGCCCCTACATATATGCACAAGACCTGTCCCTACATAATATGCACAAACCTGCCCCTGCATTATTGCTAACGGACGTAAACATTCGGAATCGGAATGTCGGTTGAAACGCCCCAATTGACCGCTTTGAATCCGGCGGTCGATTGCAGGATATACCAGGTGCCGTTAGACGGACGATAAACCGCAAGGTCGGCTTTGCCGTCGCCGTCGTAATCGGCGGGAACGGGGTTGTCGCCGTTCGTGCCCCAGTGCACGCCCGAAAGCGTGCCGTTTGAACTGTTGACCCAATACCAGTCGCCGTTTGACGGGCGGAAAACGGCAATATCGGTCTTACCGTCGCCGTCGTAATCGGCAGGCGTTCGCAGATCGGTCGTAAATCCGAAGTAAGTGAGGCTCACGCCCTGCGTGGAAGAACGCAGAATATACCAGATTCGGTTGTTGGGGTAGAAATGCGATAAATCGGTTTTGCCGTCGCCGTCGTAATCGCCCGGAAGCGGAAGACTGCCGCTATATCCATAAAAATCCTCATAATCGAACTGAGTGGTTGAACGGCGGTATATCCAGGAAAAAGGAAGAAAGTCCGAATAATCGGCAATTCCGTCGCCGTCATAATCCGCCGGGACCGAAACGGCGTTAGAGCGACCGAATTGGGTGGTGATGACGGCTGAATTTGAACTTAGTAAGGTATACCAGAAAGTGTTTCGACGCACGGAAAAATCGGTTTTACCGTCGCCGTTGTAGTCGGCGGGCACGAGCGTATCGGTCGCAAGTCCCCAATTTACTGCCGTGTAGGAATTATCCGAACTTCGCAAAACATACCACGTTCCCGTCGAAGGTCGGAACACGGCAATGTCGGTTTTGCCGTCGCCGTCGAAATCGAACGCCGTTCGATTGGATGAAATAAATGAATCGCCGTTGAGGTAGCGGGCAACGCTTATATCGGAACCGGACGGCGAACTTGAGTTAACGCTTCCGACACCGATAATTCTACCGTCGGGCTGGAATGCGAGGCGTTTCATATCACTGAAATGGGTCGTAACTTTGCCGGCGATCCCGAAACCCGCATCGAGCAAACCGTCCGGTTTAATCCGCACGATAGATGCTTGCTGTGTCTGAAGGTCGGGATAGCTTAAACCGGAAACGATAATCCGACCGCTCGCATCGATAATGACGGAGTTGGCTTCACTGCGGGCAGAATTTCCCAAATTAATAAACGTATAACCGGAATTACGAAAACTGGTGTCGTAATTTTTATCGGCGGTGAGTCTGACGATCACAAAGGTTTGGATATTGTTTGCGATACCGTAACCCGCACAGACGATCTTGCCGTCGGGCTGTAAAGCAATATCTGATATTTTAAAGGCGATCTGGGTTAATATTCCATCGAGTGTGCCGTCGCTGTTGAACCGCCCGACAAATCCGTTGCGGTCGCTTGAAAGTATATAACCGCCGACCAGAATTTTCCCGTTGCTTTCAAGTATCGCGCTCATTCCCCAGGTGCCGCCGGCAAAGGTGTTGACCGAAACGTAACCGACCGAATTAAAACTCGTATCCAAAGTTCCGTTCGGATTTAATCTGACAACCGAAACCATTGCCGTCCCGGAAGGGTTGTTGATATAACCGACGGCAACGATCTTTCCGTCCGGCTGAATGACGACATCACGCGCCTCACTTACGACACCGAGATTGAGAACGAATTTGCCGCCCGTTGCAAAGGTCGTATCCAAAATGCCGTTCGCGTTCAGGCGGTAAACCGTTAAATTTGCAGCATCGCCGCCGACCGCGACGATCTTACCGTCGGCTTGAACTGCTACCGCTCTAACGATTTGATTACCTGCTTCGACGATTTGAACTGTTCCGCCGTTTCCGAAAGAAGTATCCAAACTGCCGTTTGCATTGTAGCGGGCGAAGGAAAAATCGTTGATTGTTCCGTCGGTTGACGTGTTGCCCAAAACGACGATCTTGCCGTCGGCTTGAACGGCAGTATCAACGGAATTATCAAAAATCCCGATCGAAGTTTCGACTCTTCCGCCCGTTCCGAAACTCGTGTCCAAATCTCCCGGCGCGGCAATCAGTTTGACTGAAAAGGTCAAAACAAATAGTAAAGTAGCGATTAAATATGTAAGTTTGGTTGTTTTCATTATTTCCTCAAGGGGTTATGTCATTCTATTAACGAACGTAAACATTCGGAATCGGAATGTCGGTCGAGATTCCCCAATTGACCGCCTTGAATCCTGCCGTCGATTGCAGGAGATACCACGTTCCGTCGGACGGGCGGTAAACGGCGATGTCGGTTTTCCCGTCGCCGTCGTAGTCGGCGGGCACGGGTTTGTCGCCGTTCGTGCCCCAGTGCACGCCGCTGAAAGAGCCGTCCGAACTGTTGAGCCAATACCAATCGCCGACCGACGGGCGGTAAACCGCGATGTCGAGTGTGCCGTCGCCGTCGTAATCAGCCGCGACGGGTTTATCGCCGCTTGTGCCGAAATTGGTTGCGAAAACCTGGTTGTTTGAAGGCGACGAGCGATACCAGGTGCCGTTTGACGGACGATAAACCATAATATCGGCGGTGCCGTCGCCCGTGAAATCGCCCGCCATCGGGATGTCGGTCGAATTGCCCAGATTCAGATTGATGTATCCGAAGATCGAAAGATACAGATACCAGTTGCCGTTTCGATAGACGGCTTGATCGACCTTTTGATCGCCGTCGAAATCGGTCGGAACGGGAATGTCGCCCGCTTGCCCGAAGCTGATTCCGGCAAAGGTGTTGTCGAAACTGCGGAGCGAATACCAAACGCCGTTGCGGAAGATCGCCACGTCGGTTTTGCCGTCGCCGTCATAATCGGCGGGAACGGCAATGTCGCCCGTCTGCCCGAAGTTTGCCGCGAATAAGGCGTTGTTCGAGCTTTGCAGGGCATACCAGCCGCCGTTCGAGGGACGAAAAACGGAAACGTCCGAAAGTCCGTCGCCGTCGAAATCGAAGTAGGTGTAGTTTAAGGATTTTCGGAGCGAAAGACGCGCCGCGCCCGAACGCAGATTATCTTCGATGCCGCTGAACTGTCCGAAAACGAGCACCTTTCCGTCGGGCTGACCGAGAATTTTTGTAACCGTTCCGTTCGCGCCGAATTTTAAGGAACTGTAATCCCATTGCCCGTTCGGACCGACGCGCTGTAAGTTGCGCGCACTGAATGTTCCGCCGATCAGAACGTTGCCGTTCGGTTGTTGATAGATTGCATTAACCGCGAAATTGCTGTTTGAAATGCCCTTAAAACTGAAATCGAACGAACCGTTGTTATTGGCACGGAATAATCCGTATGTAACATTTGCAGAATAGGAGATCAGATATTTGCCGTCCGTTTGCGGAATGACCTGACTGACGCGACCGGCAATCGGAATCTCAAAGGTCGTATCTCGCGTGCCGTTTGCATCCAAACGATATAAGGTTTGATTTCCGCCCAAAAGAATCTGTCCGTTCGGCTGAATGACGATCGTGTCGGTAATGAAAAGAGCATTGAGCGTCGGCGGCACAAAAGAAGCATCGAAACTGCCGTCGCTGTTCAGCCGCGCCGCACCCGTTCGGCTGACACCTGCAACCGTCGTAAAGTTTCCGCCGATAAGAATCTTCCCGTCCGCCGCGACCGTGATCGCGTAAACGCCGCGATTCGCGTCGGTCGGGTCGATATTCGGATCGAATGCCGTATCGAGCGAGCCGTCCGCATTGAGGCGCAATAATTTGTTGCGTGTCGCGTCGTTGTAAAGCGTAAAGTTTCCGCCGACCAGAATTTTGCCGTCTGCTTGCACGGTAATCTCTTGCGGGATGCCGTTCAGACCGCTTCCGACGTTAAAGGTCGTGTCGGTCGTGCCGTCCGCGTTGAGCCTTGCAAGATTTTTGGATTGGATGCCGTTCGCCCGCGTGAAATTTCCGCCGACGATCACTTTCCCGTCGCTTTGCAGCGCGGCGGCAGTCACCGTGCCTTCATATCCCAACACCGGAGCGAAAGTGAAATCGATACTGCCGTCGATATTGAGCCTGAAATAACGGCGACTCGGGTCGGTATCGTTAAAGACTACGACGCGGTCTGAACCATCCACCGTCCAGGACGTGCCGCGATTAAGCGGGAAGGTGAAAGTATTGTCCACGCTTCCGTCAGGATTATAGCGGGTAAGATTATAAATGGTCGTGATTTGGGTGATGGATGATTTCACGTAAAACTGACCGTTCGAGAGAATTCGGAGAGAAGAAACCGTTCCGCCCGGCAGCGTGACTATAAGCGTCGGGTCGGGACTGCCGTCGGGCAATAATCTGGCGATGCGGTTACGTCCGATATTGTTTACCGAGGTAAAATCGCCGACGATCATATATTTCCCGTCAACCGTTAAGTCAATATCCGCGACGTTTGCGTTGATATCGGTCTGAAACGAACTGTCGATCGTTCCGTCCGCATTGTATCTTTGCATCCAGCCGCGATTCGTATCAAAGTTTTTGCCCGCGCTGAGAAACTTTCCGTCAGACAGCGATATTATTCTACTTATGGTGAATCTGTTGGTAAGAACGGTCGCATTGAAACTCAAGTCCATCACGCCGTTAGCACTCAAACGCCTGATCTGGGGAGTCGAGTCGGCAGTGTTGATACATCCGAACAACGCTTTTCCGTCCGGCAACGGTTTCAATTGTGTCACCAGACAACCGCCGATGCCGGCGAAATTTGTCTTATAAGTAATATCCAGACTGCCGTTCGGCATTACCCTGATAACTATGTTTTGTCCGCCGATCAGAATTTTTCCGTCGGGTTGCAGGCTGATACTGCTCGGATTGAACGAAAGACAAGCCGGACAATTGAACGTCGGATCAACCGTTCCGTCGGGATTCAATCTTTGGAAATAAGGTTTAAAGACAAGATATTCAGTTCCGTAGACGAGCATTTTCCCGTCGGGCTGAATAAGCACGCCGCCGTTGTAATTCGATACCAGATCGATCGTCAATTTCGGGTTGAATCCGGCATCGACATCGCGCGGCGCACTTTGAACTATGGCAACTGAAAAAAGAAAAAAGAAAAATAAGTGAAAAATTATCAGAAATCTGCTGAACCGGAACATAGAGTCCTCCTTGAAAAAAGCGGGTTGTAACGGGAAATTTTTCATAATATTACATTTATTCAAATGAGAAAATCAATATTTTTTTGAAAATTCCCTGAAAAATGACGGAGCGGTAGTGAAACGACGTTCTATAAAAACAGACCATTCCAAAAAATAAGCCGACAGATTCATTTGAATTTATCGGCTTATTTTCGGTTTTGATTAACGGAACTGAAACAAAATCGTTATTTATTGATTCATTCCCAGATTTTTTATCAGAAATCCGTAAATGTCGGCTTGTTCTTCGATGACTTTGGCGGTCGGTTTGCCCGCGCCGTGTCCCGCTTTGGTTTCGATACGGATCAAAACGGGGGCTTTGCCTTTCTGATTTTCCTGCAAAGTTGCCGCATATTTGAAGCTGTGCGCGGGAACAACACGGTCGTCGTGGTCGGCGGTCGTCACCATTACGGCGGGATATTTGCCGCCTTTTTTAATGTTATGGATCGGCGAATATTTGTAAATCGCTTTGAATTCTTCGGGGTTTTCCGACGAACCGTAATCCGAACGCCACGCGCCGCCGATGGTGAATTTGTGGAAACGAAGCATATCCATTACGCCGACGGCGGGAAGTGCCGCCGCGAACAGTTCGGGACGTTGATTGAGCGTCGCACCGACGAGCAAACCGCCGTTCGAGCCGCCCGAGATCGCCAGTTTTTTCGGGCTGGTGTATTTGTTATCGATCAAATATTCCGCCGCCGCAATGAAATCGTCGAAAACGTTCTGCTTTTTCAATTTCGTGCCCGCGAGATGCCATTCTTCGCCGTATTCCGCGCCGCCGCGAATGTTCGGCATCGCGAAAACTCCGCCCATTTCCATCCAAACCAGCCGCGAAACCGAAAAGCTCGGCGTTAAGGAGATCGAAAAACCGCCGTAACTGTAAAGCAAGGTCGGGTTTTTGCCGTTCAGTACGAGTCCTTTTTTATGGACGATGAACATCGGAACGCGCGTGCCGTCCTTTGAATTGTAAAAGACTTGTTTGACCTCGAAATCACCGGGGTTAAATTTGACATTAGATTCGCGGAAAAGTTCCGATTTGCCCGATTTCATATCGTAACGATAGATCGTCGGCGGCGTGTTAAAGCTCGAATACGTGTAAAAAGTTTCCGTGTCGGTGCGGTCGCCGCCGAATCCGCCTGCCGAACCGATGCCCGGAAGCTCGACGTTGCGCACGAATTTCCCGTTGCGGTCGTAAATCTTGAATTGCGTGTAAGCGTCTTTCAGATACGAAAGAACGAACTGATCGTTGATAAAACTAACGCCTTCGAGCGTTTCGGCGGCTTGCGGAATAACTTCCGTCCAGCCTTTCTGCATCTGTCCGATGTCGATCGAAACGACGCGTCCGCGTGGCGCATTTTTATCTGTGCGGAAATAGAAAACGTTATCGACATTTCCGATAAAACTGTAATCGTTTTCGAGTTTGTCAACGATCGGCTGAATTCCGGCGCGGTCCGAATTGATGTTTTTGACATAAACCATATTCATCGGCGCAGTGCCTTTGCCGACGTTGATGATGAGATAGTTACCGTCTTCGGAAACGAATCCGCCGACGAACATTTCCTTGTCTTCGGGACGTTCGTAAACGAGCATATCGTCCGTCTGCGGCGTGCCGAGCTGGTGGAAATATAGTTTTTGATTGAAGTTTTCCGCCGAAAGTTTCGCCTTTGCGTCAGGGGCGGGATAACGCGAATAGAAAACTCCCGAACCGTCTTTTTTCCAAGACGCGCCCGAAAATTTGATGTCTTTCAAAACGTCTGAAAGTTTTTCGCCCGTTTCGACGTTCATAAAATGCCATTCCTGCCAATCGGAACCTGCACCGGCTAAACCGTAGGCGACCAGATTGCCGTCCTCGGAAATCGAAAGCCCCGAAAGCGCAACCGTTCCGTCGGTCGAAAGTTTGTTCGGGTCGAGCAGAACGCGACCTTTATCCGTGATCGAATCTGCCACGTAAAGCACCGATTGATTCTGCAAACCGTCGTTCTTGTAGTAGAAATATTTACTGCCGCGTTTGAAGGGCGCGGAATATTTTTCGTAATTCCAGAGTTCGGTCAAACGATTTTTGATTCTGGCGCGTTCGGGAATCTGATTCAGATAATCGAACGTTACCTTGTTTTGCGCTTCGACCCAAGCCTTCGTTTCGGCGGAGTTGTCATCTTCGAGCCAGCGATACGGGTCGGCGACTTTAGTGCCGTGATAATCGTCAACCTGTTCGACCTTTTTTGTTTTGGGATATTTGATTTTGCTTTGTGCAAAATTATTTGCGGATACAGCCATAGAAATTATTAGAAACAGTAAAAATTTGCTCTTCATTATTTGTTTATTGAAAACCTCTTTCCGGAAAATTAGAAATAATTATAGTGTTGTTTTTCAGTAGAACAAATTTGAAAGCAAAAATGCAAAGAAGGTTTCGTTACTGAAACGAAACCTTCTTCAATTTTTATGCCGCTTCGTTTCTAAAAGATCGGTAAATTCTCACGTTGGTTTTGCGGTCGTTCGGAATCAAAGTGCTGTAAATGCTGAAAAGAGATCAATGGCTGATGCTCGTAAAGCATTTTTTCCGCTTCGTCGCGCGGTTTCGGCTTCGACATCAAATATCCCTGCCCGTAATCGCAACCGAGATTTTGCAGTAAATTCAACTGGCTTTCGGTTTCGATGCCTTCCGCGATAACTTTCATTTTCAGATTCTTGGCAAGCGAAATGATCGTTTGCAGAATCTCTGAATTTTCGCCTTTCTCGCCGACGCTGTAAACGAACGAACGGTCGATCTTGAGTGTGTCGAACGGCAAACGGTGAAGATAATTGAGCGAAGAATAACCGGTTCCGAAATCGTCGATCGAGAGCTGAACGCCGAGCTGTTTGAGTCTGGTCAAAACCTCGATGGTATTTTCGGCGTTTTCCATCGCCACGCTTTCGGTGATTTCGAGTTTTAAGGAATCAGCCGATAAACCCGATGATTCCAAAGCTTGCTCGACATCATCGATAAGCTCGTCATTGGTCAAATGTTTGCCCGAAATATTGACGCTCATAATCAGATTTTCATATGAAGGCGAAATTTTTTGCCAGCGTGCCAGCTGATTGCAGGTTTCCTGCAAAATCCAGATCGTGATCGGCACGATCAATCCCGAATCTTCGGCAAGCGGAATAAATTTCACGGGCGGAATCATTCCGAGTTGACTGTGCTGCCAACGCAAAAGTGCTTCAAATCCGATGATCTCACCGGTTTGTAACGAAACCAGCGGTTGATAGTGCATCGAAAGCTCGCTGCGTTCGATCGCATAGCGCAGATCGGATTCGAGCCGGACGCGTTCCAGAAATCTCGAACGTAATTCTTTGGTAAAAACCGCCACGCCGATGCCTTTTTCCTTCGCAAAGTGCATCGCAATATCCGCGTCCCGCAGGATTTCTTCGGCGTTGTCGTATTCCACATCGCACGGTGCAATGCCGATGTTTACGCCGATAAAAATTCGGTTTCCGCTCAATGAGAAAGGTTGCGCGAGATTTTGATAAATTTTACGGGCGATCTTCTGCGCTTTGCCGACTGTGCTGAGATCGCGCAGAATGATGGCAAATTCGTCTCCGCCGATGCGCGCAACCACGTCCGACGGTCGCAACATCCGCAAAAATCTTTTCGCGACGATTATTAAAACTTTGTCGCCGATCGTGTGACCGAGGCTGTCGTTGATGTTTTTAAAGCGGCTGATGTCCAAAAATAAAACCTGAAACGCGGTCGTCGGGTCTTCTTTATATTCATCGATGAGTTTTTTGAGTTCGTCGTTGAATTTTTGACGATTGGCGAGATTGGTGAGCGAATCGTGCAGTGCCGCGTATTGAAACGCCTTCTCGCTTTTGCGTAGAGCATCGTTAGCTTTTTCTTCTTTTTTGAGCGATTCGATCAGTTGCGAAGCGTGTTTTTCGGCTTCTTTACGGCGTTTTCTTTCGGTTTCGGATTTTTCGCGTTCGGCATTTTCCGCGTGTGCAATTGCTTCGTTGATTTCGCTGATCGATTGCCGGTAGGAGTAATACGCAATTCCGATGGCAACCGAAGCTATCGCCGCCGCCACGACATCGCCGAAATTCAACAACTTAAAGATAATTCCGGCTAAACCCGCGCCGACGATTTGCGCCAACGAACTCGTGAAACAGTCTTTTTTCCAGGTTTGCCAGAACGTTGTGCCATCTTTAATAGTTTGAAAGATCGCGGCATACAAAGAAACGATCAGGAAGTTTGTGAATGCCAAAACTCCCAGACTCGACATCAAGATTTTCGTATCTCTGGCAACACTGACCCGATCGGAAATAGAAGGGAAAAATTCCCAGACTAAAACGGTTAAATAAACACAGAGTGCCGCCGCCGCCGTATTGGTCGGAATCATCAGTTTTCCGAACTTTATCTTGTCCCGCCACCTCATATAGAGGCAGTTCACCAGCATCTCGACCCCGGCTAAGAGAACTGCCGCCTCGCCGCCATACATCAAGATCGTCAGAAAGATAAGCGCGTCGGAAAAGGTCAGGATATAGCGCGAACGCGGCATTTGCAGGGTCATTCGCGGGGCGACGAATATCGTGAGTCCTAAAAGCACAATAAAACCCAAATGAAAAGACTGTCCAAAGATACGAAGCGCAGACACGCCGAAACAAAAACTTCCCGCAACTATAATGGAAATTTTAATATAGTTAGATAGTTTTTCTCGATTTAACATGAAAGATGGCTTAACTGCTTAGGAAAAAGTTCGGTCTAATTTAGATTTAGAGAGGGCTTATTAAAAGTGAGTAAGAGAGTGAAAAACTCTGCAAATACACTATACCATTTTATTAGCAAATAAATCCAGAAAAATAACGATCTTTTTAACTTTGTATACTGGATATTTTGTAGGCATAATGCGGTGTATAGTTAATACTCATCAGATAAATGCGGCAATATAAAGGTTTATGTGAGAGGGCTTGAGAAGTGGTGATTTAGTATACAAAAAATGGCATTTTGAAGCGAAAAGAGCAGGGAATTGTTCGGGTTGGCGCAAGTGTTGCAATAATGGAATTTAGAAGAATATGAAGCAGGAAAATGTTTTTGGCACGCGGCTTGTAATACATATCAGCGACAAGCAAGAAGCAAAAGGCTTCTGATATAAAAAGAAAACAGGAGAAAAAAAATGAGAAACATTATAGCAGCAATTACTTTGACATTGGTTTTGATGGTTGGAACGACTTTTGCGGGAAATGGATTGTTAGTCAGTGACATCGCTGGAACTGAGCCGACCCCGTGCGTCGATAACGGAATCGTTCCGGTCGGATTTACAGGAATCGTTCCGGTCGGATTTACAGGAATCGTTCCGGTCGGATTCACTTCCATCATCATCTTTGCAGAAAAAACGGTTACGACTGATTGTGGTATCGTTCCCGTCGGCTAATTATTAAATTTAAGTCCGCACCTAAAGTGGACCGAACTCCCGCAGAAAAAACAGCAAAACTGCTACGGCAGTTTTGCTGTTTTTTTTATAAAAGACAGAATATTTGCGGTATTTATCAAAAGATTGGAAATGTAGAAAAGATGTTGATTCGAAGTGACCAATTAGATGCGGAAGATTTTCCTCTGGCATATCAACTGACTATTTGTTTTATGTGCCGTGATTCGCCGACGGTCAAAAATTCGTTGGAAAATTGTCCTGACAAAAATCAGCGAAAGCTCATCGCGGAAATGATTTCCGAAGCGGTCAAAGTGTTAGAAGGAAATTTACTGATTTTAAGAGTGCGCAAGAAAAAGATCAAACTAATAATCGACGCGTCCGTTAGTGTCGAAAAATTATTCAATCTCACGACGCTCAGCATTATTGAAATTTTGAAAAAATCGCACCGATTTTCCGAACAGATCAATCTCTGGGAACCGGAAAAAGACATTAAAAATCTGATGAGTTGTCACGAAATCGAAAAGGCTGTCCGAAACATCAAAGGCGAAAAAGAAATTGCTCTTGGGAAGAGCCTCTGATCATTGTTTGAAATTTTGAAAAGAAGGCGAAAGTTTTCGCAGGTTTTCAACGGCTTTCGGTAAAACTTCTAAGAGATATTCAACGTCTTCGGCGGAATTTTCATTCCCGAAACTGAAACGGATCGCACCGCGCGCCAGTTCGTCGTTTCTGCCGAGGGCGCGAATCACGGGCGAAGGCTCAAGGCTTCCCGACGAACACGCCGAACCGGTCGAAACGGCGATTCCGTTCATATCGAGATTTATCAGCAAACCTTCGCCTTCGATAAAGCGAAACGAAAGATTTGAAATGTGCGGCAAACGTTTTTCGCGATTACCGTTAAAAACGAGATGCGCGATTTTTTCACCGACTTCGGATTCAAATTTGTCACGGAGAATTTGCAGATTTTCGGCGTTTTTGCTCAATTTGTTTTTTGCAATTTCACAAGCTTTTCCGAAAGCCGCGATAAACGGAACGTTTTCCGTGCCGCCGCGCCGTTCGCGTTCCTGATGTCCGCCGATATTTTGTTTGTGCAGACGAACTCCGCGCCGCACGTAAAGCGCACCGACACCTTTCGGCGCGTAGATTTTATGTCCCGAGATCGAGAGCAGGTCACATCCGATTTCTTCGACATCGACCTTGATTTTCCCGACCGCCTGCACCGCGTCCGTGTGAAACCAGATTTTTTTGCTCGTTTCACGTAAGTCACGGACGAGCTTACCGATCTCTTCGACAGGCTGAATCGTGCCGATCTCATTATTTGCAGTCATTATCGAGATGAGAATCGTATCTTCGCGAATCGCGTTTTTAATATCTTCGAGCTTTACGATCCCGTCTTCGTAAACGGGCAAATAGGTCACTTCATAGCCGCGTTTTTCGAGGTCGGCGCAAACTTCCTTGACGGCGGAATGTTCTATTTCCGAGGTAATAATATGCTTTCCGTATTTGTCGTTTGCCTCGACCAATCCGCGAATGGCAAGATTATTTGCTTCCGTTCCGCCGGATGTGAAAACTATCTCATTCGGGCGCGCATTGACGGTTTCAGCGACTTGATGACGCGCACGATCAACGGCGGCGCGGGCTTCCTGACCGAAAAAATGAATGCTCGAAGCATTTCCGAATTTTTCGTTTAAAAAGGGAAGCATCGCCTCGAAAACTTCCTTGTCGATCGGCGTGGTTGCTGAATTATCCAAATAAACTCTGCGAAACATAATTCAGATTTTAACTTAAACAAAGCAAACATCAAAAAAGAGGCAAACTTTTCAGTTTGCCTCACGAGTTGAAAACTTCTATTTGAGTTTACGAATTTAGAAACCTTCGACAGCCGTAAAGTTTTCGTTAGTGACCTCGCCGCTCGGTGTGACGCTGCGGCTCGACGGACTAAACGAATAACGTTTTCCGCTGACGGAGATGGTATAAGTTTGACCCGACAGAATATTATCGAATCTGTAGTTTCCGAATGCGCCGGTCGTAACCGTGATCGGTGATGCAAGTCCGCCGCCTGAAATCGTCACGGCAATGTTTCTAATGCCTTGACCGTCAGCCGTTAAAACGCGTCCGGAAATACTGACAGGAACCGCCGCCGCGAGTTCGACCGAGCCTTTTTCGCAAGCACCTGAAGCCGGACGTGAATTTCCGCGTTGGTCGGTTGTCACGGTCGTTCCGCAATCGTTCGTGCCGTTCGGAATCGTATTCACGACCGGGCTTGCCGCCGCGGGAAGATGCGTGTTCGTCGAACCGCCGTTGTTTGCCAATGCGCCGAGCTGTGGATCGCCGGTCGTATCGTTCGCCGTCGTTCCCGTAATCGTCGCGCCCGTCGTGTCTTCGATATGGTTGTAATTTTGCGAAGTCACCGCGCCCGAAATATCGGGAGCCGTGCCGCCCGTTCCGACGCTGTTATCGGCAACGATCGAGTTTTTCAAATTCAAATTGCCCGAAGCGCGAATGATTCCGCCGCCTGCTTCCGTGCCTGTGTTGTCATTATTGGCGCGGTTGTTGGCAATCGTCGCAAAATTGAAGTTGGTCGTGATAACGCCAGTCGTCGGCTGTTCCATCGCGAAACCGCCGCCATTCGCGGAAACGGTGTTGCCGCTGATCGTGCTGTTGGTAAAATTGACGGTTCCCGGCGAAGTATTGATACTTCCGGCGTTGCTGACGAAAAATCCGCCGCCGTTGAGTCCGCCGGTGTTGCCTGAAATCGTGCTGTTATTGACGTTGACCGTTGCGTTTCCGCCGTTCAGGGTCAAATTTACGCCGACTCCGTTACCGGTTCCGTTATTTCCCGCGACCGTCACGCGATCCAACGTTGCCGTCAGAGTTGCCGCAACTGCGGTCGTAAAAAATTGAAGCCCGATGCCTTGATTGGTCGTTCCGGTCGTGCCTGTGTTGTTGCTGAAAGTGCAGTTGGTGGCATTAAAGACCGCCGCACCGATGTTTGACAGAGCGCGAACGCCGTTGCCGTTGCTTCCGCTCGTTCCCGAACCCGTGTTGCTGTTAAAGGTGCTGTTGGTTGCGGTCACGTTAAATAAGTTTTCGAGATACATTCCCGCGCCGAAACCGAAACCGCCTGCTTGACTGGTTGCCGAATTTCCCGAAATACTGCTGTTCGTGATCGTGAAAGTCACTGCAACGATTGACGAAACTCCGCCGCCGAAAGCACTTCCGCCCGAAACGCGGACATTGCTGTTTGCCGTGATGGTCGAATTTGTTAATGTCACTGCCGGACCTGCGTTATGAAGTCCCGCACCGATCGAGTTGCCCGATGTCGAGTTTATTTGATTATCGCGCAAAGTGACCGTGTTGAGTGTCAACGAGCCGAGATTTTCGATTCCGGCTCCGCGCGTGGCGGTAGTCATCGTTCCCGTAAATCTACCGTTTCTGATGGTCACATTGCTGATCGTGACCGTGCCCGATCTGATATTGAGCACTCGTTCGGTCGCCGTTCCTGCGGTTGCGGCGGCTTGTAAAAATGTCGTTGCCGCGTCTGCGCCGTTGATGGTGATATTTGATGCAATATCCCAATCTCCGCCTGCGTTCGCATCGTCATTGGCGGCGACGAGCGTTTGCGTGTAAGTTCCGGCAGGAACCGTAATCGTATCATCTCCGGCAAGCGCATTTGCTTCACTGATGGCGGCGCGAAGCGAACAAGCCGAACTTGCGTCCGCACAGGTTCCGTCACCGGGCGTTGCATCGACGGTGTCGTTCGTTGTATTGACGACAAATGTTGCCGCATTGACCGACAATGCTAAAAACAAAAAAGTAAAGCAAATGAACAGGGTAGTTTGTAGTTTTCTCATCTTTTCTCCTTGATCTTGATTTCAAAAAATTATCTGAACCGAAACGGTTCGCAATGGTTTGTTGGAAGAAACACGAAATTCACAGAAAAATGCAGGTAAGAAAGCAAAGCCGAGCCGTTTCCCATGAATTCTCAGAATAAAATCCTTAGTTTTCACTAAAAAAGCCGTAGTAAAAATCGTGTCATTGAATAACTTACTGTTTGAAAAAGATAACACGAAAGGAGTCATAGTGTAAATATTCTTTTGAAAAATGCAGATATTTCATAAAAATAAAGGGAAAATGCCTCAGATTCTTTTCAGATAAGAAAATAATTGCCGAAGAAAGCAATTCTTCGCGTGAAGAAAATAGTTCTTCGATAACGATTCGGAAGTAAAAAAGATCGATGCAAGACTTTCATCCGATTCGGCGAAGCTTTAAAAATCGAGAAAAAAGGTCGAAACCGAAGTTTCGACCTTTCTTCACAGGTTTGATTTTATTTATTCGCTTTGGGTTAAATACCCGGTCAGCTTGCTGCGGCTTTATAATGGATGAATGAGTAAATTCATTCATAAA
>JAJQRF010000018.1 GCA_021228405.1 Pyrinomonadaceae bacterium | reverse complement strand
AGAGGCTCCGTGCAATGTTTCAGAGGCTCCGTGCAATGTTTCAGAGGCTCCGTGCAATGTCGAATATTAATCAACCGTATTTTGCCATTTGCGATTGTCTTGTTCTAAAAGCGCGTCGGATTCCTTCGGACCCCAACTGCCTGATTCGTAATTCGGAAAATCGCGCGCGGGAATCGCCTGCCAGACATCGAGAATCGGCGAAACGATCGCCCAGCTTGCTTCGACCATATCGGCGCGTTGGAAAAGCGTCGCATCGCCCGTCATACAATCGAAAAGAAGCCGTTCGTAGCCCGTCGAAACCTGTTCGCCGAAATGATCGAGATAATTGAAATCCATATCAACCGAACCCATATTGACGATCGGTCCGGGAATTTTCGCGCCGAAATGAAGCGTGATTCCTTCGTCGGGCTGAATGTGAATCGCGATGCGGTTGGTCGTCAGTTTTTCGATGGCGGTTTCGCGGAAAAGCATAAACGGGGCTTTTTTGAATTGAATGACGATTTCCGAATGTTTCGCCGCCATCCGTTTTCCCGTGCGGACATAAAACGGAACGCCCGCCCAACGCCAATTGTCGATGGAAAGTTTGAGCGCGGCGAAGGTTTCCGTGTTCGACATCGGGTTTACCTGCGGTTCGGCGCGGTAGGCGATCTTCTTTTTATCCTCGATCTGTCCCTCGCCGTATTGTCCGCGCACGGTTTTGTGAAGCACGTCTTCGGGCGAAAAAGGCTGAATCGCACACAGGATTTTGGCTTGTTCGTCGCGGACGGCGTTCGCTTCAAACGAGATCGGCGGTTCCATCGCGGTCAGCGTGACGAGCTGAAAAATGTGATTCGGAATCATATCGCGCAACGCGCCCGCCGCGTCGTAATAACCGCCGCGAAGCTCGACACCGAGCTTTTCGGCGACCGTGATCTGCACGTGGTCGATGTAATTTCGATTCCAGATCGGTTCAAAGATCGAGTTTCCGAAGCGGAAAACCAAAATATTCTGCACGGTTTCCTTGCCGAGATAATGATCGATGCGGTAAATCTGCGATTCCTTCAGGATTTTTTGGAGTTCGATGTTCAAACTCTTCGCGCTTTCGAGGTCGCGTCCGAACGGCTTTTCATAAATAAATCTGCGCCAGCCGTCTTTTTCGTCCGTCAGATCGATTTCCGCCGCTTTTTCCGTGACGAGTCCGAAAAGTGACGGCGGCGTGGCGAGATAAAAGAAATAATTTTCGGGAATGTCGAATTGCTTATCCAGTTCCTTGAGCAGTTTTCTGAGTTCGGTAAAGGTCTTTTTCGCCGCAAAATCGCCGCCCGTGTAATGCGTTCTTTCCTCAAACCATTTGAGCAAATCCTTATCGACATCCTTGCCGATAAATTCGGTCAGATTTCCTTTCATCTGACTGCGAAAATCTTCGCTCGTCATTTCCTGCCGCCCGACTCCGACGATCGCGAAATTGTCGGGTAAAAATTTGGCTTTTGCCAGATTATAAAGCGCGGGAAAAAGTTTGCGTTTCGTCAGATCGCCCGTCGCACCGAAAATAATCATCGTGCACGGATCGGCTAGTTTAAATTTTTCGCTCATATGGTTTGAAAAAAGATTATCACAAAGTTTTGCGGCAAGTTAAATAAAAACAAAAAATCGTGCAAAAATGAGATGGAAATTCGTTGAGATCGGGAAGGGAATTTGTTATGAACAATTTACAATTGAAATTAAGCGGCGGACTTTTCTTAATATTATTGAGCGGAATTTTTTTCGATCTCACGGCGCAAACCGATAAGCGCATCGAACATATCAGAAAGCTCTATCGGGAAACGAACGAAAAAATCGCCGAAGCGAATGAAAACGGCGAGTATTCGTCGGTTTATTTAACGGAAATGGTCGTCAATAAAAATAACGGCTCATATCCCGCCGTCGGTATTTTTCAGACGACCTACAGATTTTATTACACCTACGGGGATCGTGAAAAAAATCCGTATCCGAATCGTTTGCTGAAAATCGGGATCGAAACCAAACGGTCGGCAAATATTGAAAAATACGAGTTCTTATTTAATGAAAAAGAGCAGTTGGTTTTCTATTTTGAAGCGGAAAATACGCCCGAAAAGCGAATTTATTTTGAAAATGAATTAGCGATAAAAGCAATGCTCGGCGATAAAAATCTGGAGAAAAACGAAGTCGTAAAAACGTCGAAGTCAGTTTTGGCGGAAAAGAGAAAACTTTCCCTGATCTTTCAAAGTTCGCTCGATTATTGATTGATTCTCAGGATTTCGCGCAATTCAAGTTCGCGCGCGTTCATTTCTCCGTCGTCGGTTTCGTGGTCGTAGCCGCAAAGATGCAGGATTCCGTGAAGGATCAACTGTTTGATTTCGAGTTCGATCTCCAGCTTATTTTCGACTGCTTGTCTTTCGGCTTGTTCGAGCGAAATAATGATGTCGCCGAGAAAATCGTCGGTTTCATCAAATTCATCCGTTTCAAACGGAAAGGATAAAACGTCGGTCGTTTTATCCTTTCCGCGAAAATCTTTATTCAATTCGCGCATTTTTCGGTCGGAAACGAAAGCGATCGTGACATTTTTGTTTTCGGTTTCGCTGATACTGCCGACCGCTTTTTCCGCAAATTCCTGAAAAACTTTAGAATTGAGCTTTATTTTACGCTGATTGTTGACTATTTCGATCATCGTTTCGCGGTTGATTTTCTTCCGAATGTTCTTCGTATGCTTCGACGATCAACTGCACGAGGCGATGACGAACGACATCTTTTTTACCGAAATAGACGAATTCGATCTCGGAAATATTTTGTAAAATCCTTTCCGCTTCACGCAGTCCGCTCTTTTGTCCGCGCGGCAGATCGATCTGCGTAATGTCGCCCGTGACGACGACTTTCGAGCCGAACCCGATGCGCGTCAGAAACATTTTCATCTGTTCGCCCGTCGTGTTTTGCGCTTCGTCGAGAATGATGAACGAATCGTTCAACGTCCGACCGCGCATAAATGCCAAAGGCGCGATTTCGATGATTCGTTTTTCGAGCATCTTGGTCACACGTTCGGTATCAACCAGATCGAACAGCGCGTCGTAAAGCGGACGCAGGTAAGGATCGACCTTGTCTTGCAGATCGCCGGGCAAAAAACCGAGTTTTTCACCGGCTTCGACTGCCGGGCGAGTCAAAATGATTCGATTGACCTGTTTTGAAAACAAAGCCTGAACCGCCATCGCGACGGCGAGAAAGGATTTTCCCGTTCCCGCCGGACCGATGCCGAAAGTCAGATCGTTTTTTGAGATCGCGTCGATGTATTTGCGCTGATTGGCGGTTTTCGGCGCGACGGCTTTTTTGCCCGACGGGTTAAAACGGGCGCGCGTGAAATAATCCTTCAAACTGTAAGCCGTATCTTCGGCGATTTGCTTGAAAGCGTCGCGCAATTCCTTGTCGGTAAACTGATTTCCTTCATCGAAAAGCTCGGCAAAATCGCGCAGAATGTTTTCGACGGTTTCGATGTCTTTCGGGTCGCCGTCGATGAGAAGCTCGTTTCCGCGTGCACCGATCGAAACGTCGAGCAATGATTCGAGATATTTTATGTTTTGATCTTGAACTCCGAAGAGTGTTTTCAAGCCTTGCGGCGGAAGTTCCAGTTTTCTTAAATTAGTCAAAATAAAATTCCTTTTCTCGTGAATATTGGTATAACACGAGGCTACTAAATGGTTTGCATACTGTCAACGAAAAATTTACCGGAAATTAACGGTTTTCATGCAAAAAAATCCTTTTCCTTTTGAGCCGTTTATGAGATGCTTACTTTATCGAAAAAGTAACGGTTGAGGTAATAAAAAATACTTTTGCCAAACGAACAAGGGTTTTACTTAGGGAGGGATTTATGAACGGCAAGGCTGTGATTTTGAAAAAAGAAATTTCGATGTTTACTCCGAAAATCGGGGAAAATCCGAAAATGGAAGAGCAGATTTTTGAAAAGATCGAAACTGAAAAAATACTAGTGTCTGAAAATCAAACGATTTTTCAGGGAACGCGTTTTGCAAGACTAAAAAAATCATTGCGGAAACGCTCCGCAGGTATTTTTTAGACTTAGCACAGAACAAGGGGGAAGTTATGCCGAGAGGTGATAAAGACAAATATACCGACAAGCAAAAACGACAGGCTGAACACATCGAGGAAAGCTACGAAGAACGCGGAGTTTCCGAGGAAGAAGCCGAAAAACGCGCCTGGGCGACCGTCAACAAACAAGACGGCGGCGGAAAGAAAAGCGGTTCGGGACGTAAGAATTCAGCCGGCAAAAAATAATTAATCAAACATTTCAGCGGAAGGCTTGGTTGCTTTTCAACTAACGCTTTCCGCTTTAACTTTTTAAACGAACAAGGGAGGAAAAATGGCAAAAGGTCAGACAGCAAAAACTCAACAAGAAAAACAACCCAAAGCACCGATGCCCGCACAGCATCAGCCGAAACCGGGAATCGAAGCGGAAATGGAACCGAAACCGAAATTTCTCGCGCTGAATTATAAAGGTTCGGGAAAATTAGAGGATAAAGTTGCTCTCATCACCGGCGGCGATTCGGGAATCGGACGTTCGGTTGCCGTTCTGTATGCGCGAGAAGGTGCGGATGTCGCGATCGTTTATTTAAAGGAAGAAGAGATCGACGCGCAGGAAACCGCGAAACACGTCGAAAACGAAGGCAAAAAATGTCTGCTGATTTCGGGCGATGTGAAAGATTCAGAATTTTGCCGCGATGCGGTCGAAAAAACAGTCAAAAAATTTGGCAAGCTCGATATTTTGGTAAATAATGCCGCGTATCAGCAACATCAGGAAATAATCACCGACATTGACGATGAACAGTTTGAAAAAACTTTCAGAACGAACATTTTCGGTTATTTTTATATGGCAAAAGCCGCACTCAAACATCTGAAAAAAGGCGGCGCGATCGTGAATACGGGTTCGATCACGGGCTTGGAAGGAAACAAGGAATTGCTCGATTATTCGGCGACGAAAGGCGCGATTCACGCTTTTACGAAATCGCTCGCCCAACAGTTGGTCGAAAAACAAATTCGCGTAAATTGCGTTTCGCCCGGACCGATCTGGACACCTTTGAACGTTGCCGACAAAGAAGCGGAAGAAGTTGCCAAACACGGCGCGGACACTCCGATGAAACGCCCCGGACAGCCGGAAGAAGTCGCTCCGGCGTATGTGTTTTTCGCTTCGGATGCGGATTCGAGTTATATTTCAGGCGAGATTTTAACGCTTCTCGGCGGAGAAACGCGGGCAGCGTAAGATTTTTTAGAAAAGTTGTCCTTCACCCTCTGAGTCTTTTATTTTGCGGATTATTCTGTGAAATAAAAGGCTCGATCAGCATTTTGGGAAGCGAGATCGATTGAAGATTGTCAAAACCTTCAACACCGATTCTAAAAGTGTTTTCTTCGATGTCATTTTGAAATGTTCCGTGAATTTTATCCCAGATACTCAAACCGCTCGACCAATTTGAATCCATCTGCGATCGAATCTCCGAATGATGAATACCGTGAAGACGCGGCGTGACGACGATCTTTTCGAGGTTTTCCTCAAAATTTTTCGGCAACCTGATGTTTGAATGATGAAAGAAAATGCTGATGAATAAAAGATTTTGCCAGATTTTCAAGGCTTCGGGCGAAACGCCGATGAGCAAAATCTGTCCTGCACGAAACAAAACGGAGATCGAAATCTCACCGAAATGAAAACGAATCGCCGTTGATGCAGTCAGATCGAGATCAGCGTGATGGACGCGGTGAAAACGCCATAAAAACGGGCTTTTATGCGTCAAAACGTGCCATATGTAAAGCGTGTAATCGAGCAGTAAAACAGCGAAAACGGTTTCAACGATTTTCGGCAGACGAAAAATTTTCAAAAGTCCGAAACGTTTTTCTTCAACTATTTTCGTTAATTTATCGGCAAAGGGCTTTTCAAGAAAATTAACGGCTAGACCTGCCACGGAAGCGATTGCCAGATTTCTGATCGTATTAATTTCTTTCGGTTCGACTTCATCGCGCAAAGGTCTGCGTTTTTCAAAATAATACAAAACCGCAAACGCCCCGACCGACAAAACTCCGCCCAACCATTTCATAATAATTCGATTATACGAAATATTTTTTCAACTCCGAACCGACCGAAACATCGAAAGCAGTCCTATCTTATGACATCTTTCACAAGCGTCTTTGCCTTTCGCCGATTCGATGTGGTATTCTTTCTCCTTTGTAATCTGACCTTTTTTCTTATCTATAAGAGGAGTTTTTATTAAAAATGGCTAATGAAGGAAACGGACAAGTCGGGCAAGTTGTGCAGATCATCGGTCCGGTTGTTGACGTAGAATTTTCAAATAATTATTTACCGCCGATCTATCAAGCATTGCGTATCACATCGGAAGGATTCGATGTTGAAACCAAAGTTGACACGATTGCCGAAGTCCAACAGCATTTGGGCGAAGGACGTGTGCGTGCGGTTTCGATGCTTCCGACGGATGGAATGGTTCGCGGAATGAAAGTTTTGGATTTGGGCGGACCGATCAGCGTTCCGGTCGGCGCACCGACGCTCGGACGCGTGATGAACGTGATCGGCGAACCCGTGGACGAACTCGGCGAGATCGTTTCAGACACGAAATCCTCGATTCACCGCCACGCACCGACATTTGACGAACAGGCGACGGAACTCGAAATGTTTGAAACCGGAATTAAGGTTATCGACCTCGTTCAGCCCTTTTTGCGCGGTGGAAAGATCGGTTTGTTCGGCGGCGCAGGTGTTGGTAAAACGGTTCTCATCATGGAACTCATCAACAACGTGGCGAAAGGACGCGACGGTTTCTCGGTTTTCGCCGGAGTCGGCGAACGCACCCGTGAAGGAAACGACCTTCTGCGCGAAATGGTCGAATCGGAAGTTATCAAATACGGTAAAGGTTTCTTACACAGCATGGAAGAAACAGGCGAATTCGATCTGAGCAAAGTCGATAAGGACGCATTAAAAGAATCGAAAGTGTCGCTCGTTTACGGGCAGATGACCGAACCGCCGGGAGCGCGTCTGCGTGTTGCGCTTTCAGGTTTGACGGTTGCCGAATATTTCCGCGATCAGGGAAACGACGTGCTTTTCTTCGTTGACAACATTTTTCGCTTTACGCAAGCCGGTTCGGAAGTGTCCGCACTTCTCGGACGTATGCCGTCGGCGGTCGGTTATCAGCCGAATCTTGCGACCGAAATGGGCGAAATGCAGGAACGCATTACTTCGACCAAAACGGGCGCGATCACTTCGATTCAAGCAGTTTACGTTCCGGCGGACGATTATACCGATCCCGCTCCGGCAACGACGTTTGCGCACCTTGACGCGGTTACGGCTCTTTCGCGCCAGATCGTGGAACTCGGAATTTATCCCGCCGTTGACCCGCTTGCTTCAAACTCGCGTATTCTCGATCCGCAGGTTGTCGGCGACGAGCATTACAACACGGCGCAATCGGTCAAACGCATTCTGCAACGCTACAAGGATTTGCAGGACATTATCGCGATTCTCGGACTCGACGAATTGAGCGAAGACGACAAACTGACCGTTGCCCGCGCTCGTAAGATTCAGCGTTTCTTCTCGCAACCGTTTACGGTCGGCGAGCAGTTTACGGGTCTGAAGGGCGAATACGTGAAGGTCGAAGACACGATCAAAGGCTTCAAGGAAATTCTCGAAGGAAAATGCGACGATATGCCCGAACAGGCTTTTTATATGGTCGGCACCATCGAGCAAGCCCGCGAAAAAGCCAAGAAAATGGCGGCAGGAGCATAACATTGAGCATTTATCATTTACCGTTTATCAGTAGAACAAATGGTAAATGATAAATGGTAAATGATAAATGAAATGATTAAATTAGAAATAGTAACACCCGAAAAAAGAGTTTTGGATGAATCGGTCGATGCCGTGACGATTCCGACCGAAAAAGGCGAAATCGGAATTCTGCCGAATCACGCACCTCTGATCTCGACGCTCAAATCAGGGATTTTATCCTACACGATCAAAGGAACTACTGAAAAAATGGTGATTTCAGGCGGTTTCGTCGAAGTCGGCACGGGCAAAATTTCGGTTTTGGCGGATATTGCCGAAACTGCCGATGAGGTAAATGTCGAAACTGCCAGAGCCGAAAAGGAAGCGGCGGAAAAAACGCTCGGAGCGTGGAGCGGAACCGACGAAGAATTTGAGGCTGAAAGAGAAAGACTGGAAAAAGCTCAAGCGCGTCTGCAACTCGTATCGGGAAGATAAATCAAGTAAATAAACAAAATAAAAGCCGCATCTTTTTAAGAGAAGCGGCTTTTTCGGCTTTAAAAACTCGACAAAATAAACTTTTTCGTATATTTTTTAGAAATCTTGCAACATTAGTAATTTAATTTTGCCATAAACAAATTGGCAAACAGGATTTTCCTGCCGAACGGCTTAGGGTTAAGTGTGCCCCTTTTCCATACTTTGACGTGCGGCGTGAAAGAACGAGGAATTTTTTATGTTGAACTTTAAAAAGACAATTTTTACATCTCAGAAAGGCTTATATTTTCGTGCCGCCGCAATGATTTTTGCGATTGCGCTCGGCGCATTTGTAATCAATACGACTTCGGTCAAAACATCCGCCAGAGATTTTTTGAATAATTTATCGTGGTTCATTTCGCCGAGCGATCCGTATCTGCAAAATTGGTCTGATACAGTTTCGATCAATACCGATGACAACTGGGATAATTTTATCGCGATCACGGGATTTCGCGGCGACAATCTGACGACGGGAGTCGGGGTTGATCCGCAAACCGTGCTGGCTCCGGGTGACGCGACCCCGATCGACGTTATCGCGAACCAGTCGAATCCGAACACGTTGGTGCAGGGCGGAGTTGCCGAATTTGACGGGTTGGCAAATCCGACCGTGGCGTTGAAAGGCGACGATACTGCGGATGCTCCGAATCTTTTAATTCGTCTGAATACCAAAAACTGTCCCGATTCAAAGGTAATGACGGTTGCTTATAACGTTCGCGATCTGGACAGCACGGCAAACAATGCGGTTCAGCAGGTTGCTTTGCAATACCGGCTCGGTTTTACGGGCAATTTTACAAATGTTCCGGGGGCTTTTGTTGCTGATGCGACCAATCCCAACTCCGCGACGAAAGTTTCGAGCGTTTTCGCAACGTTGCCGCATCTGGTCTTGTCGCAGGATATTTTGTTTTTGCGGATTATGACGACAAATGCCGCCGGAAACGACGAATGGGTTGGAATTGACGATATTACGGTCGGTTGTTTCGTCACGACCGCGGCGGAAGCGGTTATCAGCGGCAAAGTAATGAACTCACAGCAAAGAGGTTACAAAGGCGCAACCGTCATTGTCACCGACCGCGAAGGAAACAACATTATCGCGAAAACCAATCAATTCGGAAATTATCGAGTGAACGGGATTTTTGTCGGAGAAACATACATCATTCACGCATATTCCAAAAACAATACATACACTCCGAAGATCGTTGTTATTTCGTCAGACAGGGATGATCTGGACTTTACGCCGGACACGTCAAATGATCTGATAGCCGAACAAAAATCGCCGCCGAAATAGTGCGGAAAAAATAACGGGTAATGAAAAGGGTGAAATTTTTTGAATTTCGCCCTTTTTTTTATTTCATTTCTGCCGAAAAGATAATTGGCGGGATCGAACAACTTAAAACGGAAGACATTCCGCAGGCTTAATACAGTTTACCAGCATCTCACATTTCTCAGGTCGATCCCGCCAATCCTTTAATTATCAATTTACAGAGGAAAAAAAATGAAAAATCGACTTTTTAAGTATATTTATCTACAAAAATTCTACGCCTTTTCTTTAATGTTGCTGACGCTGAATTTGCTGATATTTTCAAACCGGGAAATTCCGGCGCAAAAATCCGAAAATCCGCCCGTAACGAACTTATCTTCACGGAGTTTTACGACCATTTCAGCGATTCCTCTGGAAATTCCCGACGGCGATGCCAACGGGACGAATTTTCTTTTCAATGTTTCGGGCATCAACGGCATCGTTAATCACGTCGAAATCAGTTTCGGATTCAACCCGGCACACACCTGGAGCGGCGACATCAAAGCCGTTCTGACATCGCCGAACAATGCTTCGCACACTTTGGTTGATCGGGTCGGCGAAACCATCGTCGGCGGCGCGGGCGACAGTTCCGATCTTGCGGGTCCGTATACTTTTAGCGATCAAGGCGGTGATCTTTGGCAGTCTGCAACTTCGGTCGGAAGCGAAGCCGTTATTCCGGCGGGATTTTACCGCACCACTTCGGGCGGTTCGGCTGATTTTACAAATATGGATCCGATCTTTGCGGGGCATTCTCTAAATCTCAACAACAACGGTTTTCAAGGTTTGGAGGCACAACTGGCAAACGGAACCTGGAGATTGAATGTTTCCGACAATGGCGAAGGCGACACGGGAACTGTGAATTTTGCCGAGCTAACTATTACCTATTCATTGGCGACCGCCGCAAATGTTTCGCTCGGCGGTCGCGTGATGACCGAACGGGGCGTAATCCGCAACGCGACCGTGATGCTGATCGGCGGAAACCTCACCGAGCCGCTTTACGCCAAAACGAACGATTTCGGAGCGTATAATTTCACTGAACTGGCACCGAATCAAATCTATGTCGTGAGCGTGATTTCCAAAAAATACCGCTTCAGCCAACCGAACATCGTGATGGAACTGCAAAACGACGTGTCGGACGTGAATTTTGTCGCCGATGAATAATCCGGACAATCTGAAAATTTTAAAAAAAATATTTAGCCCGTTTTCATTTTCATTCTTCTGAATCAATAAAAACTGGCTTTTTGTTAAGTCTAATAGTGAGAACAATCTCTTCCGATCAATCTCAAGTTTTCGGCAAATTTGCCGATAAGTAAGGATGTAGCGCGTATGAAATCGCGTCGATTCAAATATACAAATTTAAGACAAAAACATCCCAAGGAGAAAATATGAAGACGATTTTTAAGATAATGACCATCACGGTTTTTACATTTATGTTTGTGTTTGGGGCACAGGCGAAAACGGTAAATGTGACGGATTTCGGCGCGGTTGCCAATGATGATACGGACGACACGGATGCCGTCAGACAGGCGGTGCAGGATTTGCTGGAAAACGGCGGCGGCGATTTGGTTTTTCCATCAGGTATCACGGATATTGAGGGAGAAATAGTATTTAACCCGCGCGGTGTAGTCAGCTTTCGGATGAGCGGCGACAAAGGCTCTTACGTCAAACTGAACGGCAGTCCGGCGACGAATTATTTTGTTTTTGAAAATTCCATCCAGGCAGAAGTCGAAAGCCTCAATTTTATCGGCAATACGGATGTGGTAATCAATGCCCAACGCGTTATCTGGGCGAAGAAAGGTTCGCAAACAACGATCAGCCGTTGCGCGTTTCTGGATGTCGGAGCCGTCACGGGGATTGTCGAATTTAACGACACAGCCGCAGTTGTTGAAGATACGATCTTTTACGGTTCTGCGGCACAGGCAAGCGCGGTCGTCACGCGTTCGTCGAAAAGCCTTTCGATCAACAACACGGTATTTAAGAACGAAGGCGAATATCTGAACACGACTGCCCGCAAAGCGTCTGACATCAGCCCTGAAAACTGGGTGAAAGTCGAAAATCCCGTGTCGGTCGGAAAGGGATTGGTTCGTATCAAAGACAGCTATTTCGATTCGGCGGCTCTGAAATCGATCAGGATCGAAGATCAGATGTCGGCGACGCTCGACGGTTTGACGGTTAATGTCACCCTGAACAAAGATGGTGCGGGAGTCAGCTTGAAAAACGTGGGCTATGCGGAAACGTTAAATTCGATTTTCGGTTTCCCGACTCGTCCGCGTCCCGCATTTGAGATCAGAAACGGTTCGTATCTCGAAGTAAACGCTGTGACTCTGACCGATATGGTCAAATTCGGTGATTCAGACTCGAATTCGGGTTATCAGATCAGGTATTGCCCGACTTGTAACGTGACTTCGGGCAAAGCCAGAAAGTAGAAAATTTACCAATAAAAATTCTTTGGCGTATTGTCTTGATACAGGCAATACGCTTTTTTTCATTTAAATTAAAGAATCCTGCCGAACTGCCAAAAAATCATTCCCGAATCTTAAATTTGACTTAATTTTTGCTTGACATAGAAATGCTTGTGAAGTTTAATGAGTTAGCAACAAAAAATTAGAAAAAATCTTAAAAAACAGTAAGTTCCCGCAATACGGCACTTTAGGTTTTTTTGAGAATTCACCTTTTATTCAAGAATATTTTGGGTCAATTAGGAACTTTGCCTCCGCTTGCAGGTCGAAGTTCGTCCATTCGGACGCAGACGTATTTGAGAAAAAAGGATTATGAGATAGAGAAGCAAAAAGAAATATTTAATTTCAAAATAGACAGTATCTTTAGAATTTCTTGATTAACCCCCGTATAAATTTCTAAGCCGCTAAATCTAACACTGTCTGAAATAAATATCCGGCAATCTATCTGTGACCGAACAACTAAAGAGGAGAGGAGTATGAAAATTTTGAGAAAAATCAGTTTATCGGCATTCATCGTGCTTGCATTTGCGGTCACCGCAATGGCACAAAATGTCAACGTAAATCCGGGCGGCGGCAGTTATGCAACGTTAGCCGACGCATTTACCGCCATTAATGCAGGAACCCACACCGGCGCAGTCACGGTTTCGATCGTTAACGACACGACCGAACCGGCGGCGGGAGCCATTTTGAACGCGAGCGGGACGGGCGCAGCATCTTATACATCGATTATAATTACGCCGTCAGGCGCAAGAACGGTTTCGGGAGCGGCAACCGCCGGATCCCCGTTGATCGACTTTAACGGCGCGGACAACGTCACGATCGACGGTTTGAACACTGGCGGAAACAGTTTGACGATTGCGAATACGACGATTTCGGCAACGTCAGGAACTTCGACCATCCGCTTTATCGGCGGCGCAACGAACAACACCATTACGAATTCCAATGTTCAAGGTGCTGGAACACACTCCGTCGCGACAAACGGTGCGGTCATTTTTTTCAGCACCGATGCCGTGACCGCAAACGGAAACGATAACAACACGATTTCCAACAACAATATCGGTCCCGCCGGCGGAAATCTTCCGACCAAAGGGATTTTGGGTAACGGTTCGACCACGACAACCGCGATCGGAAACAGCGGAATCGTCATTAACAACAACAACATTTTTGACTTTTTCAACGCGGCGGTAACGAGCTCGGGCGTGGCGGTCAACGGCGGCTGTAACACCTGGACGATCACCAATAACCGCTTCTATCAAACAGCATTACGCACTTGGACAACAGGCGCAACGCACCGAGCGATCGATTTGAACAGCACGACTGCAACGAGCGGCGTGCAAGGGATGACCGTCACCGGAAACATCGTCGGATATGCGACAAACACGCAAACCGGAACTTATGCCTTGACCGGCTCGACCGGAAAATTTCAGGGAATCGTTTTCAACGGAATTACGGGCGGAACGAATTCGGTTGTCAATAACAACAGGGTTGCGGAAGTCAGTATGACGGGCGTGACTTCGAGCGGCACAAGCACGTCTTCGCCGTTCGTGCCGATTTTGGTCATTAACGGTGTCGCCGAAACGAGCAACAACACGGTCGGAAGTCAGGCTTCAATCAATTCGTTAGTGTTTTCGACAAACACGACAACTGCCACGGATGTTTACGGGATGTTCAATTTCAGTTTGAACAACTGGGTTTCAAATAATAATAATATCGGCGGGATTCAGGTCACGAATGCCGGAGCTTCGGGGACATTTTTAGTTTACGGAATGCGTGCCAATACGGGAACGACGCTGACTTGGACGGCATCGGATAACGTGGTGGGCGGACCGCTTGCCAATACGATCGCGTTGAACGCGACCGGAACGGCTTCGCAGGTCGTCGGTATGCAAACGCCGAATGCGATCTCGACACTGACGAGAAACCGAATCCGCAATCTCAGTACAAATATCGGAACGGGAACGGGAACGGGAGCTTCGGTGGCAGGGATCATTTTTACCAGCACCACGCCGAATCAGACGGTTACACAAAACACGATCAGCGGTTTGACCAATACGAATACGACCGCCGCATCGATTGTTACGGGTATTCAGTTTACGGGCGGGACGGCAAATGTCGTCGAGCGAAACTTTATCGGCTTTTTCAGTTCGGCGACAAACAGTGCAACTGCCGAAGTCAACGGAATCAGAGTCGGCGGCGGAACGACCGTTTACCGAAACAATATGATTATTCTCGGCACGGAGATCACGAACGCACTCGGCGGAACTCCGACCAACAGTTCGACGACGGGCATCAACGGTTTCAACGGTGCTCTGGGAACGGACACTTTCGTAAATAACAGTATTTACATCGGCGGAAGTCCGACGGCAGGAACGGGTGCTTCGTATGCCTTTAACGGAACACAGACTGTCAACACACGCAGTTTCCGCAACAATATTTTCTTTAACGGGCGAAGTAATGCCGGAGCGACCGGCTCAAACTATGCCATCAAAATAAACGGAACGGCGGCAAATCCGACGGGTTTGACGATCAATAACAACGTCTATTTCGCCAACGGAACGGGCGGTATTTTAGGCTTCTTTAACAGTCTTGATTTCAGCACTTTGGCTGGTTGGCAAGCGGCGGTCGGGCAGGATGCGAACAGTATTCAAGCCAATCCGTTGTTCGTTTCCAATACCGATCTGCATTTGCAAGTCGGTTCGCCCGCCATCGATCAAGCGGCAAATTTGGGCATTGCAAATGACTTTGACGGCGACTCGCGTCCCGGTCTTAATGCTTTGTTCGACATCGGCGCGGACGAACGCGATGGAATTCCGCCTGTCACGAATGATATTCAAGCAACGGCGTTTATCGACCCCGCAAACGGCGGTTCAAAACTTGTCGGATCGATTTTCACGCCGCAGGCTTCGTTTACGAACAACGGAATTGCGACGCAAACCAACGTGACGGTTCGTTACAGAATTTGCGCCGACGCAGGTTGTTCGACGGTTCTTTATAACAACACGGCAGTGATTCCGACGATTGCGACGGGAGTTACGGTGAATGTATCGTTCCCGTCAACTTCGATCGGCGTTGCGGGAAGTTACACGATCAAAGCAACTGCGGAACTGGTCGGCGACACTGTTCCCGGAAATAATGAGATTGCGGGAACGTTAAATATTCTGAATCCGCTTTCGGGCACATATACGCTCGGCGCGGGCGGAAACTTCACGTCATTGACCAATCCGGGCGGAGTGTTCGATACGATCAATAATTTGGGGGCAACTTCAAATCTGACGATCAATATTACATCCGATCTGTTGGCGGAAACGGGTGCAGTCGCACTTAATGAAATTCCGGGCGGCTTTACCGTTTTCATCAAACCGAGCGGCGCACCGCGCACGATTTCGGGAAGCATCAACGGCGCGTTAATCAAGATCAACGGTGCCGACGGTGTTCGCATCGACGGTTCGACGACGGCAACGTTGGCGGATAATCTCGTCGGCGGAAATCCGGCAACTCGCCAATTGACCATTCAAAATACGAATACCGGAACGGCATCGTGGGTTATTGCGATTCAATCGGGAACGAACGGGGCATTGAACAATACGATTCAAAACGTAAATATTGTCGGACAAGACCCGACGACGACGCTTGGTGGAATCTCGGTCGGCGGAGCAACTCCGGGAACGGTAGCAACCGTTAATAACAACGGTACGAGAATTCAGAATTGCTCTTTCAGAAGGTCAATCATCGGAATTTACGCCGCCGGTGTCGCTGCGGCAACACCCGGAACGGGAACGGTCATTACCGAAAACGATATGACCGGAGCGACCACGAACCGCATTCGCCGTGTCGGTATCTTGACGTTCAATCAGGACGGTATGGAAATTTCCGAAAACTATATTTCGGGACTCGATTCAAACGAATCTGCCGACGTAATCGGAATCGGTGTCGGAACACAGGGTGTTGATACGACCACCGTAACAAGCGGCGGCATCACCAACTCGACCGTGACCCGCAACCGCATTGTCGGCGTGAACAGCAATTCCGCGTCAGGATTTTCGGCAGCAGGAATTACGGTCGCAGGCGGAACGACGGGAGCAAATATCATTTCCAATAACGAGATCGCAGGAGTGATTGCAAACTCGACTTCGCCCGATTTTCCGGTCGGAATTTTCGTTATCGGCGCAACCGGTTCAAACACCAGAGTGATTTACAACTCTGTTGCTTTGACCGGAAACCGCGGCACGACTCTTACCCAAATGCCTTCATACGGCATTGCGATCACGGGAACGGATCCAACGGTTGAGCTGAAAAATAACGTTTTCTTCAATACGCTCGATCCCGGAAGCGGCGGCACGGCGGCTGAAAGTTATTCGATCGGAATGGTTACGACGACCTTCGTAAATCTGGATTCGGATTACAATGACTTTTACAGTGCGGGTGTGAATCCCGGATTCTTCCGCACAGGTTCGCTGGCGATTTCGGCGGGAACCGATTCACCGACCATCGGTGTTTGGCGGACAGTCGTTTCGGACGATGCAAACTCGGTCGATGTCGATCCGCTGTTCCTGAATCCGCTCGATAATCTGCGTCTACAGCCGACCAGCCCGGTCAGAAACATCGGAATCCCGATCGCCGGAATCACGGTCGATAAAGACAATCAACTGCGTCCGAATCCGACCGATGCGCTCGTCGTTCAGGTTGACATCGGCGCGGATGAATTCTACGCTCCGGCTTCGGCACCTGCCAGCATCAGCGGTAAGGTTACGACGTTTGAAGGTAACGGAATCCGCAATGCGGCGGTTACGCTTTCAGGCGGAAATCTGCCCGCACCGATCACCGTTAAGACGGGTTCGTTCGGTATCTTTACCTTTGACAATCTGGCGGTCGGACAGACATATATCGTGACGATCGAATCGAAACGTTATGTGTTTACTACGCCGACACGTGTTGTCAGTCTGGAATCGAATGTTACCGATCTGAATTTCGTTAGTGAAAATCAATAATGGGCTGAAACGAATTGATTTCGTTTCATAAGACAAAAACTCCGCTTGGAAATTTCTAAGCGGAGTTTTTTAGTGGAGTCTAAAAAAAATGAAAATCTAAATCAAAATTAACGATAGATATGTTCGCCTTTGTAGTTGCGCCATTCGTTTTCAAAGTATTCGGCATCTTCGGGAGTGCGCGGATTAACACCGATCACTGCACCGCCGTTGCGAACACCTTCGTCATAGAGTTTCGCGCGTTCCTCGGGAATTCCCGAACCGATCAATGCACCGACCAATCCGCCCGTCAAACCGCCTGCGCCCGCGCCTGCAAGAGCCGCGGCGATCGGACCTGCAACGATCAATCCCAGACCGGGAAGAATCACATTTGTTCCGATAGCGGCAATTCCGCCGATGATTGCGCCGAGCGTTCCGCCGATTGCCGAACCTGCACCTGCGCCTTCGAGGGCTTTCGAGCCGAGTTCGGTCGAATCATCGCCGTCAAACCAGGTATCACGCGTTTGATCCGACATCAATAAATTTACATCATCGTCGGTATAGCCACGATCACGAACCGATTTATAAGCTCTGTCTGCACTGTCGCGGTCGCGGAAAAGACCCGTCAGCATCTGATTTTGCGATTGGCGGATTGCGCCGTCATTCGCCTGAATTTCGCCTTCGCGTTCGACGGCAGTGTTGCCCGTCACCGAACCGTAAGCGTCTTTAACATTTCCTTCGATTCTGTCGCCGAGAGCCGAAGCCTCTTCACGAACTGTTCCTCTTCCTTCGTTGTTCATAACTCAATTTCTCCTAATCTGAATTTTATTTGCCGTAAAGCATATCGAGCCATAGAGCAACGAACGTGCCAAAAACGGGCAAAAACGTTAAAGTCTTTTGTTAATTGAGGAAATCGAAATGCGTGGAAATATATATAATTTAATAGATTTCGGGTTGCGCGGATTCAAGACACAAAATATTGCAAGCTGTCTGTAATCGAAACAGTAGCAAAGCGGCGGGAAAGTTTTCTCTGAGTTTTACGGGCGATAAGTGTTTCATTTTTGGAGGGAATTTCGGTTGCGGTTATCCGCTCGAAAGCGTGACTCAAAGCGGGTTTTACTGCTAAACTCAACCGAAAATATGTGTTATCCTTTTTGCATTAAATCTTTTTTCCGTGTTTATGAATAAAATTTTACTTGCCGCAATTATTTTAATGATGTCCGTAACTATTTTTGCCCAGCAAAATGCTTCCGAAGAAACTTATCGCGTTTTTGACGCGCAGGGAAACGCCGTCGATCTGAACAAAATTATCGAAGCCGCCGGGCAAAACGAAGCCGTCTTTCTCGGCGAACAGCACGACGATTCGGTTGCACACGCTTTGCAGTTTCAAATCTTTAAGACGATCTACGAAAAATATAATGCGAACCACAAAGTCGCGCTTTCGCTCGAAATGGTCGAGCGCGACAATCAGATCGTTTTGGACGAATATCTGCAAGGACTTATTACCGAGAAGAAATTTATGGACGACAGCCGACCGTGGGGAAATTACAAAACGGATTATCGCCCGCTGGTCGAGCTTGCGAAAGAGAGAAAACTCGAAGTGATCGCCGCCAACGCGCCGCGCCGTTATGTCAATATGGTTTCGCGCGGCGGTCGCCAATCGCTCGACGCACTTTCCAAAGAAGCAAAGGCATTTCTGCCGCCGCTTCCATATGCCGAAGCGTCCGAAGCCTACACCAAAAAATTCAAAGCCCTGATGGGTTCGAGCGCGGAAGCGATGATGGGATTGGATAATATTTTAAGCTCGCAATCGCTCTGGGACGCTTCGATGGCTTATTGGATTTCGCAAAATCTGAAGAAAAACAAAAACGCGCTCGTCGTGCATCTGAACGGTGCATTTCACACCGAAAACCGGCTCGGAACGGTCGAACATCTGCTAAAGTATCGCCCGAAAACCAAAGCCCTCGTCGTCACGATGCGCTATGAAGAAGATTTCAAAACCTTCAATAAGGAAAAACACACTAACCTGGGCGATTTCGTCATCCTGACCGATACCAAACAACCACGCTCGAAACGATAAAACCGAGTGCGACAGACCTAAAATCATCTGCGACGGAGCCAAACTCATCTGCGACGGAACCAAACTCATTTGCGACGGAGCCAAAATCATCTGCGACAGGCTTTGTCGCAAATGAGTTTAGGTCTGTCGCAGATGAGTTTAAGAGTATCGCAAATGAGTTTAAGCATATCGGAGATGAGTTTAAGAGTATCGCAGGTGATTTTATGTCTGTCGCAGATGAGTTTAAGAGTATCGCAGATGATTTTAGGTCTGTCGCAGGTGATTTTGGTTAGAGTCTGACAGAAATCTTTGCTTACGCGCAGACTTCCGTTTACGTCAAAAAGACCGGAGCCCCTTCTGAAGACGGGACTCCGGTCTTTTTTCTTCTTTTTAAGTTATGAAATTATTTCACCCTTGTTGCCGTAAACGAAACTTCGGGAATGCCCGGACCGGTGAGCGTTCCGACCATTTTCTCACCTTCCATTTTGCCTTGCATTTTCAACTGCATCTGTTGTCCCTGAACGTCGACGATCGCAACTCCCGTAAAATTGCTTCCGCCGATAACGCCTTGTTCGATCGTTCCGCCGCCAAGCATCGAGGAAAGCGTTCCCGTAAATTTCGCGCCGTCCTGTTTTAGATCGATCGCAATTTCGATCATCTGACCGCCCGCGTCGGCTGACATATTCCATTTGCCCGACACGTTGACGGCAGGCGCGGCTGACATATCGGCGGTTTTCTTAAGCGTGACGGATTTCGGATCGACCGTGATTTCCTTCAAACGCGTGGCGACTTCGGGTGTCATCGATTCCTGAAAACGTCCGCCGAGATGTTTGGCGAGGAATTTTTCCGCCGCTGCATACATCGCCATATTGTTGACGGGACGCGCAAAACCGTGACCTTCATCCGGCGCAACGATATATTCGACCGGATAATTTCGCTGATTGAGCGCGTAAACGATCTGGTCTGATTCATATTTATTGACACGCGGATCGTTTGCACCCTGCACGACCATCAGCGGCGTTTTGATCTTATCAGCCGAATAAAGCGGCGACTGGCGTTTCATCTGCGCCAATCCTTCGGGCGTGTTCGGGTCGCCCATCCGTTTATAAAACACCGTCCGAATCGCTTCCCAATAAGGCGGAATCGCTTCGAGCAGAGTTTGCAGATTCGACGGCGCAACGATCGCCACGCCCGCCGCATAAGTATCAGGCGTGAACGCCACGCCCGCGAGCGTCGCATAACCGCCGTAGCTTCCGCCCATAATTCCGACGCGTTTCGGGTCTGAAATGCCCTGATCGACCAGATATTTCACGCCCCACGTAATGTCGTCCTGCATTTTCTGTCCCCATTCGTTATTTCCCGCGTTCAGGAATCTCTTTCCGTAACCCGTCGAAGCGCGGAAGTTCGGTTGCAGAACCGCATAGCCGCGATTGGCGAGAAATTGCGCCATTCCGCTGTAGCCCCAACTGTCGCGTCCCCACGGTCCGCCGTGCGGAACGACGATCGTCGGCAGATTTTTCGCTTCCACGCCTTTCGGCAAGGTCAGATAAGCGGGAATTTCCAATCCGTCCGAAGATTTGTAACGAACGGCTTTCATCGGTGCGAGTGCTTTGCGGTCTAACTTTTCGCGCACCTGGTAAAGCGTCGAAAGATTTCCCGTTTCCGTGTCGTGAAACCAAACCGTGCCGGGGTCAACGTCGCTGTAAGTGGTAATAATAAATTTCTTTTCGTCCTTCGTGCTCGAACCGAGCGCAATTTCGCGGTCGCCGAGCCGCTCTTTGATGCGGTTATAGATTTTTTCGTATTTTTTATCCTTCCAGTAAATCTTTTCGCGGTCGTCTTCGTAAGAAGTCAGAATCAATTCTTTGCTGACATCCGAAAAGGAAACGTCGGAAAGATCGACCTTTTTCATCGGATCGTTTTCGACAAGTTCGACCGCACCCGTTTCCGCATCCATTAAATAAAGTCCGATCAGGTCGGCATCGCCTTTGTTCGAGCGCAGGTAAACGCGCTTGTTATCCTTATGAAAACGAATCGGCGCACAACTTTCAAAACTGTTGCACGAATAGATTTTCGTCGCTTTGCCGTCCGCGCCGATCTTCAGGATTTCGGTATCGCCGTTTTGCGCCGAACGAACCGCGAGCCGCAGCTTGTCTTTATTGTCGAAGATCATCCCTTGATAACGGTCTTTGTTTTCATTTATCAAAGTGCGTTCGCCCGTCGAGATTTTTACTTTGTAAAGATCGTGCCAAGCCTTGTCGCGGTCGTTGATGCCGACGTAAATTGTATCGGGATCGGATTCGGGAACGGCTTGAATGATGGCGCGAATGCCTTTTGCGTCGGTCAGGTTGCGTGCCGTCGGAACATCCTGTCCGGCGGCGGGTTTGTCCGCCGGGTTAACGGCGTAAACGTTGAAATTTTCGTCGCCGCCTTTGTCCTGAACGAACAGAATATATCTGCCGTCACGCGACCAGAAATAATTGCGGACGGGACGCGACAGATCGGCGGTCAAAGGTTTTGCCGTATCGAAAGCCGCGCTTGTTTCCTTGACCCAGACGTTCATTGTGCCTTTATACGGTTTGACGAACGAGATATATTTGCCGTCGGGCGAAATCTGCGCTCCGGCATATTCGGGATTGCCGAAGAAAACTTCGCGGTCGATCAACTGTGGAAGCTGTGCCGAGATCGAAACAGCGGAAATAAGTAAAATCGTCAACATAAAAAGTTGTTTCATAATCTGTTTTTTCCTTAAATTGTCTTTCTAAATTATCTTTTACGAATGCTCTCGTGGATTTCTTACGGTTTATTTTAGCGGATTGTTCCGCACAAATCACCACCGCTCGTCGTTCCAAACCTTCTTCCTGAACTTTGATTCGTTCCAAAAGTTTTTATAAAGCGCGATCTGCGGATTTTCGCCCGTGCCCAGAACGATCCCGACGACATCGTAGCGAAACGGATATTTATGCAGATTGAAAACTTTGCGGTAGATGCGCGCGGTGCGCGTGATCTGTCTTTGTTTCCGCAGATCGACGGCGGAAAGCGGGGAAGCGAACTCGTCCGATGTGCGCGTTTTCACCTCGACAAAGCAAACAACGTTTTGATCGAGCGCAACGATGTCGATTTCACCCGAAACCTGTGCTCCGCGAATGTTTCGCCCGATGGGAATTTTGAAATTTGCCAGAATTATCCTGTAACCGTTGCTTTTCAGAAATTCGACGGCAAGACTTTCCCCGTATTCGCCGACAAAACCTGTCGAATTGTCGGCAAATTTTTCAGATCGAAAATTTAACAGCGAAGTTTCAGACATTTTCCGGGTCGAAAAGATTCAAATATTTATCTCGTGGTTTGTCTTGAACAGTTTATTCCATTGTTCGCGGTTTTCCAATATCATTTCGGACAAAACCGAAAGAGGCGTTGACGAAGAAAAATTGCGAAATGCGGAAAAATTAATTAAGATTTGTGCAAATGTTAAAAAAGATACTGAAAATAGTCGCGCTCGTTCTGCTTATCGGTTTTGTCGTGATTCAGTTTATTCGTCCCGATTTTACGAATCCGCCCGTTAATGCGGCGGACACGCTCGAAAATTCGACACAGCTTCCCGAAAATGTGAAGCAGATTTTGCATCGTTCGTGTGCGGATTGTCATTCAAACGAAACGAAATATCCGTGGTATTCAAAAGTTCAGCCGTCGGCGTGGTTTTTGAAGGATCACATCGACGAAGGCAGACACGAATTGAATTTTTCCGTCTGGAACACCTACGAACCGCGCCGCAAAAAACGTAAATTGGACGAAATCTGCGAACAGATCGAAGCAAGGGAAATGCCTCTGCCGTCTTATCTGTGGATTCACGGCGACGCGAAAATGAGCGACGAAGATATTAAAACCCTCTGCGACTGGACAAAAGCGGAAAGCGCGAAGATTATGCCTTGAAAAAAGAATTTGCCTACGAAATACACGAAAAACACGAAAAGGTTTTTCTATTTTTCTTATTTTCGTTTCTTCCGTTCATTTCGCAGGCTGAAAATCTTATGCTTCCGCTTCGGCTTTGCGCGGACGGAGCATACTGAACAATTGCCAGACGATGCCGTGCGAAACGTAGAGAATCGAAAGAATGATGAGCATATACTTCGAGTAAAGCCAGATCAGCATTCCGACGGCGGCGATCAGCAGGATAAGATAAAGATTTCGTCTGCCCGTGCCTTTCGATTTGAAGCTCGAATATTTGATCGTACTGACCATCAAAACCCCGAGAACCGCCAGTAAAATCATCATCAGATATGCGTAAAACGAACCCATTTCGCCGTAGGCATTGAGCGGTTTCGGCGCGAAATGAACGATCGAAGCCATCAATCCGGCGGCGGGCGGAATCGGCAGTCCGACAAAATTCTTTTTATCGACCTTCGGCGTGCCTTCGATCAGAACGCGCGGTCGCGTCGCTTGCAGATTGAACCGCGCCAGACGAAACGCGCCGCACATCAGATACATAAAAAGCAAAAACACGCCGAACGCATACGCCGGACTTTGTTCGTTAAACGTCGGCGCGATCGCCCAACTGTAGATCAAGGCGATCGGCGCGATGCCGAATGTCAAAACGTCCGCCAAAGAATCGAACTGCACGCCGATCTCGGTCGCCGTCCGCGTCATCCGCGCCACGCGCCCGTCCAAAGTGTCGAAAAGAATCGCCAGACCGATCGCAATTCCCGCAAAATTAAAGTAGTAAGCCGATGTATCGGGATTTGAATAAACCGTGTGAAAACCGCGAATCGAATACAAAACAGCCAGAAAACCCATTCCGACATTCGCCGCCGTAAAAGCGGTCGGAATCAGGTAAAGACCTTTTTTTAAGCCTTTATGAGGCGGTTTGTTATCTTCGGTTTCCATAATTAATTGAATAAAATAGGGGATTAAAAGTCACAGACCTTTAAGTTTGGAAATTATACATTTCCAATCCGCAAATTTGAAATTCGATTTTCTAAAACTTAACTTTTTAATCTTGCAATAACGGTTTCGCCGCCAACCACACGGTCGCCGACCTTGACCAGGACTTCAACGTTTTTCGGTATCAAAAGATCGGTGCGCGAACTGAATTTGATCAATCCGAATTTATCGCCGACCGCTAATTTATCGCCGAGCTTGCTCCAGCAAACGATACGCCGCGCCACGATTCCCGCGATCTGCGTCACGATCACCGTCATCTTTTCGCCTTCGATGGTGAGCGCGTTTCTTTCGTTTATCAAGCTCGCTTCGTCGCTCGTTGCCGGATTTTTCTTGCCCTTTATGTAATCGACCTTGACGATCTTTCCCGAAATCGGTGCACGATTGATATGAACGTCGAGCGGCGAAAGAAAAACGCTCACGAATTTCCCGTTTTCGCGGTCTTCGACGCGTGTTACTCTGCCGTCGGCGGCGGAAATCACGGCATCGGCTTCATTCGGAACGGTGCGTTGCGGATCGCGGAAAAAATACGCCATAAACACGGCGAGCAAAACAAATAAAACGATTCCGCCGATAAATACGAAACTGCCGAACGTCAGAAAAAGCAGTAAACAGATCGCCGCAAGCAGTAGACACCCGACTACGAATGGAATTCCTTCTTTAACCATAAAAAAAGACGCAGAAAACTCGTGAGAGACGCTGATAAAATCGCCCATCTAACATCCGGCATCTGACATCTGCCTTTTATCTTACTCGAAAATCTTGCGTTTGGAAAATAAAAAAAAGCCCGATGTCGGCAAACATCGGGCATCAAGGAGGATTGCATGAAGAAACTCTAACTTCTGATCGGGTTATCCTTTGCGTAGCTATAGGCGCACCAAGCCGCTATCAGATGAACTATCCAGCCGAGCGTTCCGGCGGATCCGATCCATGAAAAACCTGTCAAAACCAGCCAAATTATTCCGACGATCACTCGTCCGTTATAAATCTGTCCCAATCCGGGTATGAAAAAACTCAAAATTCCTGCTATCCAAGGTTCTCGCATCAGTTAAAATTACCTCCGCAAATTAATAACGAAACGAATCGGATTTTGTTCCAAAAAAGTTTTTCCATTAATCCAGTTTTTTTACTTCGATGATCTTCCCGCGAAAAGTTCTGAGCGTTTTTCTGACCAAAGGATGCGCTTTGGCGTAGGCAAGAAGCTCTTCCTGAGTTGGGTTTTCGGAAAGAACGGGAAGCTCGATTTCCGCGTCATCAGTGTCGAAATCGGGAATTTCAAAGATAGGTTTCGCTTTCGCGGGTGCCGCCGCCGTTCCGTTTCCGTTCGCGGTTTCAAAAACGTTTCCGTTTTGCGAAAGAACTCCGCCGATGAGCGTTTGCGCCAGTTTTTCGGCATCTTTGAACGGGAAAAGATTATCGCCGAGCCGTTCGAGTTTGTTTTCAAAGGCATCGTCGAGTTTATTGTCGTCGAAATGTTCGAGTTCTTCGGACGAGATCGCCGGAAGCTTGAATTTGACCGAACTCAAAAAATCCTCTGAAATGATCGGTTTATTCTGTGAAAATATTTCCGTATTGGAAAATGTCGGTTCTGGAAAATCGTCGAACGGCGGTTCTTCAAAAACGGGATTTTCCATCTTTTTTACGTTCTTTTCAACGATCCCGACTTTTTCGACCGTTTCAATTACGGCAATATTTTCGATTTTTGCATTGCTACCCGGCTGAAAACTGACATTCGGACTTTCGCTGACGGGAAAGGGAACATCGTCGCCTGAAAAATTATAATTTCTCGGCTTGATCTCAGGATTCAGAGTTTTTTTTTCCTGCGTCGGAGTTGTTGCCTGGACAGGATTTGCTTGGAAATTACCGTTTGACAGCGCGATTTCGAGTTTAGCGATTCTTTCGAGCAATTTTTCGATCGGCGCAACACGGCGCATCTCGATCAACTTCACCAGACCGATCTCCAAAACATAGCGCGTTTGCGTCGCTTCCTTTAATTTCGTTTCGGTTTCGCTCAACGAATTGAAGAAACGAATCAAATCGGATTCCGAAAACATCGCCGCGTGTGTCTGCATTTCTTCGCGGCTAAGAATCGCGGTATCTAATAAATTTTCCGCATCGCCAGCCATTTTGAAAACGAGCAGATCGCGAAAAAATGAAAGCAGATCACGCGAGAAATTTCGCAAATCCTGCCCGCGTGAAATGAGTTCGTCAACGACCCTTAAAGCTTCCTTCGGTCGGTTTTCGGCAATTGCCGTCGAAATGCGTGTGAGCATTTCCGCGCTTGCCAAGCCCAACGCGGTCGTCACGTCTTTGACTTCGATGCGCTCGCCCGAAAAGCTGATGACCTGATCGAAATTCGATTGCGCGTCGCGCATCGAACCTTCGCCCGAACGGGCAATTTCCTTTAATGCTTCGTCGGAAATATTGACGTTTTCGGCTTCGGCAATGAGTTTCAACCGTTCAAAAATCTTGTGAACGGCGATCGTGCGAAACTCGAATTCCTGACAGCGCGAAAGGATCGTGTCGGGAACTTTGTGAAGCTCGGTCGTCGCCATAATGAATTCGACATTCGGCGGCGGTTCTTCCAAAGTTTTCAAAAGCGCGTTAAAAGACGAAGTCGAAAGCATATGAACTTCGTCGATGATGAAGATTTTATAACGGTCGCGCGCCGGGGAAATGTTGATGCTTTCCAGAATTATGTCGCGGATTTCTTCAACTTTTGTGTGCGAAGCCGCGTCGAATTCCAAAACGTCGATCGAACGGCTTTCCGAAATTTCTCTGCACGAAGCGCAAGCGTTTTCGTCGTTGAAAGAACACGGTTGCGGATTCGGAGTTTGAGTTTTATGACAATTTAGAGCCTTTGCAAGAAGCCGTGCGGTCGTCGTTTTCCCGACACCGCGCGCGCCCGAAAAAAGATAAGCGTGGTGCAGACGGTCGTGTTCGAGCGCGTTACGCAAAGTTTGCGTGATCGCTTCCTGACCCGTTACTTCTTCAAAAGTCTGCGGTCGCCATTTTCTTGCTATAACCTGATAAGACATCTGCGATAAATGAAAAAAAGTGAATCGTGAATAGTTTAGTCAACTTAAATCTGACTGTCTATTCAGAATTCACTTTTGCAATTTAAAAAATTGGAGGCTTCAGACTTAACCGCAACACAAGCTGAAATTGTTACCGTTGCTCGATTCCTCGCCTAGCGGAGTTCACAACTCAAACCTTGTGCGGAGCCTGAAGCCATATTTTGATTTGGGATTTAGGATTTGGAATTTGGGATTTTTATGAATCCACAATCCGCAATCCGACATCCGAAATCGAACTGGCGGAAAGGGTGGGATTCGAACCCACGGAACCCGTTAAGGCTCACAGCATTTCCAATGCTGCCAATTCAACCACTCTTGCACCTTTCCTGAAAGCTTATTTTTTTTCAAAGATAAAGCGGATTTGATTGAATCCAAAATCCGCAATTCTTATATCCGAAATTGATTCTGGCGGAGAGGGTGGGATTCGAACCCACGGTACCCGTTAAGGCACAACAATTTTCGAGACTGCCCGATTCAACCACTCTCGCACCTCTCCGCGAATTAATAAGTTTAACTATGAATGACGAAAAATTTCAAGTCTGATTTGCAATTATCTTTTTCGATTTTTGAATTTCACGCTTTTTTCTGAAAAAATTCTGCATCAAACTCCGGCATTCTATTTCCAAAATGCCTGTAATTAACTCGATCCGATGATTTAAATGTTCGCTGTCGCAGATACGGAAAAGCGTTTCGACCGCTCCGAATCTTTCGTCTTTCGTGCCGTAAACAAGCCGTTTAACGCGGGCGTTAACGAGTGCTCCGGCGCACATCGCGCACGGTTCGACAGTCGAATAGACCGTTGCGTTGACAAGCCGGTAATTACCAATGACTTTTGCGGCTTCGCGGAGTGCGAGAATTTCGGCGTGTGCGGTCGGGTCGGTGTCGATGATCGTTCTGTTTCCCGCTTTTGCGAGAAGTTCGCCCGTTTCCGAAACGATACAGGCACCGATCGGAACTTCGCCGATCTCTTCAGCTTCGACGGCGGCTTTGACCGCTTCGTTCATCCAAAATTCATCGATTGCATTCGTCACGGAAAAAATTTTAGCCGAAAGACGAATAAATTGCAGAGTCGAAAAACAAAAATTAATTCTATATAACGCGAAAATCTTTGCAACCAAAAAGATAAAGTGTAAAATCTATATTCTGTAAAGGTAAGCCGCTCGCTTTTGCAGAAATACTCTTCCTGAACGCACTATGAAAGACGAAAATCGGTTTGAGATAGAATCATCCGACGAAGATATACATATCACAAGTGTTCCCCAATCTTTTCAGCAATTTGCCGAAGAAGTGCGCGCCCGTCACGAGAAACCGAAAGCCACGCCCGCGACCATCCCACAAAAACTTTCACCCTCTGAATTTAACACGGCAATGGTGCATTTTTATCGCGGTGAAGTTCAGCGGTCGAACGTTTGGCGCAACCGTCTGGATGCGACGACGAACTGGGCGGTAATTACGGCAGGTGCAACGCTTTCATTTGTTTTCAGTTCGCCCGACAATCCGCATTTTGCGATTCCGATCAATTCGATTCTCGTTTCGATCTTTCTTTTTATGGAAGCCCGCCGCTATCGTTATTACGAAGTTTGGGCGAACCGCGTCAGGATTTTAGAAACCGGCTATTTTGCGCCGATGCTTTCGCACCGAATGATTCCGCCCGATAAGGAATGGGCGGATCACATTGCGACCGACCTTTTGACCCCGCATTTTACGATTAGCGAATGGGAAGCCATCGGACGGCGGCTTCGCGCCAACTATATGTGGATTTTCATTTTGCTGGCTTTGAGCTGGGCTTTGAAAGTTTATATTCACCCGTCACCCGCGCCTGACATTGACACATTTATCAACCGCGCACAGGTCGGGCTTGCGCCCGGTTGGATGGTGATTTTTGCGGGATTATTGTTTAACGTCATAGTTTTGGCAATCGGCATCGGAACGCTGAAATTGCAGGAAGCATCGAGCGAAGTTACGCCGCAGGAACAATTTGAATGGCATCCGATCAAACAGGTTTCCGATTGGGCGGAAAACAGCCTGAAAAAACGAAACACGATCCGCCGCGCCAAAAAAGCCCGTCAGAGAATGCGTTCGATTCACAAAACCGAAGCCTGAGATCCGAATAACTCAAATGAACGGTCAGTTTCAAACAATGAATTTTGAAACTTGAGCAACAGTCTGTTAATTTTTTACTTGCAGGAAGTATTAATAATTTAACGGAGAAATAATTTTATGCCTGAAATTACATTAGATGACCGCGGACGCGCACTTGAAGACGAATATTTTCGCCGCAGGGAGCAAGAACTGCTCCAAAAGATGAAGGAAAAACTAGGTGAAGAAACTTCCAAAGAAACCGCCGTGCAATGCCCGAAGTGCGATGGAGTTTTGTTTGAAACCGATTACGAAAATATCAAGATCGATGTCTGCAACAAATGTCACGGAGTCTGGCTCGACGCAGGCGAACTGGCGCAGGTCACACACAAAGATTCAAGCGGCTGGTTCGGCAAACTTTTCGGTTAAGAGATTGAAATGATACAACTAAAAAAGTTTCAAACGACGCGAATATCTTGGTTGTTGCTGCTTTTTGCAGTGACCTTTGTGCCGATCTATGCGCAAAAGACAAGTGTTCAAAATGTAAAATTGAACAGCAAATTGATGGCGCGGGAAATGCCTTACCGCGTCGTTTTGCCGGTCGATTACGAAAAAGCGAAAGACAAACGTTATCCTGTAATCTATCTTTTACACGGTTTGACGGGACATTTCGATAATTGGACGAACAACACGAAATTAGCCGAATACGCGGCGCGATACAATTACATCATCGTTACGCCCGAAGGCAATGACGGCTGGTATACCGACAGCGCGACCGTTCCGACCGATAAATACGAAAGCTATATCATCAGGGAACTGATTCCCGAAGTCGAGAAAAATTACCGCGCGCTGACCGACCGCAATCATCGGGCAATCGCCGGACTTTCGATGGGCGGTTACGGTTCCTTGAAATTCGGGATGAAATATCCGCAGATGTTCGTTTTGGCGGGAAGCTTCAGCGGCGCGCTTCCGGCAAACTCGTGGAGTGTGAAAACGCTCGGAAACAGCGGTTGGAAGGCTTTGGTCGATTCGGTCACGAGCACTTTCGGCGACGACGACAGCCAAACGCGCAAGGACAACGACATTTACAGGTTTGCTAAGGAAATCACGCCCGAAAAGGTCAGGGAATTGCCGTTTCTGTATCTCGATTGCGGAACGGAAGATTTTTTAATTCAAAATAACCGTGATTTTCAAGCGATTTTGATCGAAAAGAAAATCCCGCACGAATTTCGTCAACTTCCGGGCAAACACGATTGGAAGTTTTGGGATTCGCAGATTCAGGAATTTCTCGAATTGAGCGAACGGTTTATGAATATTTCGCAAGCCGCCGCCAAATAATCGCGTTTTGCACAAAAGAATAAAAGCAGGAGCTTGAAAAATTTCGACTCCTGCTTTTCATCTTTTCCGAATTATCTTTTAAACTTTGAATATGCTTAATTTTGCAATGGAAACGGCGCGCGATGCCGGACAAATCCTGCTTGAAAAATACGGACGGAAAATAAATATTTCCAAAAAAGGCGACATAAATCTTGTCACTGAAGCCGATCTTGCCTCGGAAAAACTGATTATCGAACGTATCAAAAGTCATTATCCGAAACATTCGATCTTAGCCGAAGAATCGGGTGAAGCGGTCGTCATCGGCGGCGAAAATACGTGGAAATGGATCATCGACCCGCTCGACGGAACGACAAATTTTGCGCACGGTTATCCGGCTTTTTGCGTAAACATCGCGCTCGAACACGAAGGCGAGATCGTCGTCGCCGTCACTTTCGACCCGACGCGCAACGAGATGTTTTCCGCCGAAAAGGGAAACGGCGCGTTTTTGAATAATCGACGAATTTACGTTTCGGAAACCGAAAAACTGAGCGAATCTTTGCTCGTGACGGGCTTTCCATACAATTTCAAGGAAAAAGAAAATTTTGCGCGTCATTTGACGGATTTCCTGCTTTTTTCGCGCGGAGTCCGGCGCGACGGTTCGGCAGCAATTGATATGGCATATGTCGCTTGCGGACGTTTCGACGGCTTCTGGGAAGAAGGTTTGAACCCCTGGGACGTAGCGGCAGGGAAATTATTGATCGAAGAAGCGGGCGGAAAAGTAACTTACTACGACAATTCGCCTTTCAGCATTTACAGTCCGCCGATTCTTGCCTCGAACGGATTGATTCACGATGAAATGAGCGACATTTTAAAATAAAAAATAGCCGCGAGAAGTCACAAAAGTCACAAAAAATCCTTTTCGTATTTTCGTTTTTTCTGTGACTTTTCGCGGCTCTGAATTTTTATTGAAACGCGCCGGGAATCGGTTTATCGGTCGAGTTTCCGAAACTGACCGCGTCGAAACCGGCGGTCGAACGGAGCCGATACCAGATTCCGTTTCGATAAACAGCCACGTCCGCTTTTCCATCCCCGTCGTAGTCGGCAGGAACGGGAATATCGGTCGCAATCCCGAATGCGACGGCTGAAAATCCGCTCGCAGAATTCAAAATATACCAATTTCCGTCCCGATAAACCGCGACATCGGTTTTTCCGTCGCCGTCGTAATCGGCAGGAACGGGTTTGTCGGTCGCATTTCCGAAGGCAACCGCCGAAAACGAATTGTCCGCGCTCAAGGTAAAATACCAGTTTCCGTTTCGATAAACCGACAGATCGCCGAAACCGTCGCCGTCGAAATCGCCAATTTGCGGAAGATCGCCGTTTTGTCCGAAAGGCGCGGTAAAGACTTGATTTCCGAGGCTTCGCAGTTGATACCAATTTCCGTTCGACGGTCTGAAAACCGCAAAATCGGCGCGTCCGTCGCCGTCGAAATCGTTCGACACGGGAATGTCGCCCGCCGTTCCGAACGATATAAACGCGAAGCTGTTGTCCGAACTTTTCAGATAATACCAAACGCCGTCACGGAAAACGGCAACGTCGGTTTTCGTGTCGCCGTCGTAATCGGCAGGAACCAACTTATCGGTCGAAAGCCCGAATGCGGGCGCGGAAATGGAATTGTTTGAACTCAAAAATTGATACCAGACACCGTTTGACGGACGGAAAACCGCAACATCTGCTTTCCCGTCGCCGTCAAAATCGAAATCGGCGAGATTGACGCGGGAAATGACGATGTCGTTTCCGTCGCCGCCTTGATAGGTAATGCGGAAAGCCGTGTTGAGCGCGCCGCCGAATACCGCACCTTCGGGCGCATTGAGAAACGTTCCGTTGATCGCGTCCGCGCCGTCGTTTCGCAAAACCGTGAACGAATCGCCGATCGATGTTTGGAAATTGTTCCAAGGGATGGGCGCAAGCCGTGCATTATTTAAAGTCACCGTTCCCGCGACATTTATCTGATCGTAACCGCCCGTTCCCGCCGTTGTGCCGCCGATCTTGATGGCTAAATTGCCGTTTGAGGTGAAAGTTAAATTTCCCGTGTTCAAAATTCCCGTCGGCGAAGTCAGCGTTCCCGCGCTCAAAACTCCCTGCGTGACGTTGACTGTCCCGACCGTTCCCGTTCCGCCGAATCCGCTGAAACCGAGCTCGGTTCCGCCGATCGTTCCGGCGTTGATCGTGACGGCACTGTTCGGAATATTGGCATCCACTGCGAAAATTCCGCTGTTGTGCGTGATCGAACCCGTAAAACCCGATGATGAAGCGAGCAAAACCGCGCCGAGTCCGTTTTTCGTCAAACCGCCCGAACCCGAGATCAAACCGATTCCGCCGTTTCCGTCGCCGTCGAAGATCAAGCCGCCGCTTGAAACAGACAAAACCGCGATGGTCGTTAAAGACGTTTGCGCAAAATTGAACGTTTGCGCACCTGTCAATGAAATTGCCGTGTTAATGGTCTGCGTGCCGCCGCTGACGGTCAAGCCGTTCGTTAGGCGAAACGGGTTTCCGCTGACGGTGTAAGCACCGCCTTCGTAAGTGATCGAACGAAATGCCGTTAAAATAAAAAAATTGTTATTGTTCGATTGTTGTGCGGCGGCGGCGGGGAAAACCAGGTCGTCATTTGCGGCTGGCGCGGTATCGCCGACCCAGTTGGCGGCGGTCGTCCAGTTGTTATCGCCGCCGCCGCCGTCCCAGGTTTTGATAGCGGCAAAATTATTGATTGAAAATAAAAAAAGAATTAAAAGGTAGAAAAAGACAGATTTTGGCATCGGAACCTCGGAAAAAAGAAAGTTTGAAATATTGAAATCGTTTCTGAATCTAACATAAATTCAAGCGGCTCACAATCCTGACCGGGAAGTGGAAATGAAAGTGAAATTCCGAAAAATACGTGCCGCTGAAAAACGCATATTTTTGACAAGCGTTCTGTCTGCTTTAACCTCTTTTTTGCTTGTGTTAAGCTAATCCATTATTTTCCAATATTCGCAAATATAAAATTTATGTCTTGGTTTAGTAGAAAGAAACCAAAAATCGAAGAGCAATCTAACGAAGAAGAACGCAAGGTCAAAACCGAAGGGATTTTTGTAAAATGTCCCGAGTGCGACAGTGCGCTATACAAAAGGGAATTAAAGGAATCGTTACAGGTTTGCACACATTGTGCTTATCATTTTCGGTTCGGTGCGCGGGAGCGGCTCGATACGCTTTTCGACAACGGCGATTATGAAAAGCTCGATGAAGAAGTAACCTCGACCGATCCACTCCGCTTTGTCGATACGAAACCGTATATCGAACGCATCGAAGCCGCCAAAAAATCTTCCGGTTTGCCTGAAGCGATCGTTTCGGGAAAAGGCAAGGTCGGCGGACATCCGGTTTATGCCGGCGCGATGGATATGTCGTTTATCGGCGGTTCGATGGGTTCGGCGGTCGGTGAAAAGATCACGCGGTTGATCGAGCGCGCCAAAAAAACGAACGGCGCGGTCGTCATCTTTGCCGCTTCGGGCGGAGCGCGGATGCAGGAAGGAACGCTTTCATTAATGCAGATGGCAAAAATTTCCGCCGCACTCGCACAGCTTCACCAGGCAGGTTTGCCGTATATTTCCATTCTGACCGATCCGACGACGGGCGGCGTAACGGCAAGTTTTGCGATGCTCGGCGATATAAATATCGGCGAACCGAAAGCCTTGATCGGGTTTGCCGGACCGCGCGTGATCGAACAAACGATTCGTCAAAAACTGCCGAAAGGCTTTCAGCGTTCGGAATTTCTGCTCGAACACGGAATGCTCGATATGGTCGTTGACCGCCGCGAAATGCGCGACACGGTTATTCGTCTGCTGAATTTTATGATGCACGACGAAAAATCGAGAAGGTAAAGTTCCGAGCCGTGTGTTCCGAATACTAAAATTTTACTTCTCCAATTGATGAATTTTGAAGAATCTCAAAACTATCTTTACGGCTTGGGCAATGAAGTTTTGGCGATGAAGCTCGGATTGGAAAATATCCGCACATTGCTTACTGCGCTCGAAAATCCCGAAAAACAATATTTGAAGGTTCAGATTGCAGGAACGAACGGGAAAGGTTCGACGGTCGCTTTTCTCGAATCCGTTTGCGTTCAGGCGGGAATCGCAGTCGGCGCGACGGTTTCGCCGCATCTCATCTCCGTGACCGAAAGAGTTCGCATCAACGGGGACGAAATTTCTGAAAAAGGATTTGCACGTTTGGCGACAAAAATCCGCGAAACAAGCGAAAAACTAGTCGAAAACGGCAATCTTGAAACCGTTCCGACTTATTTTGAGCAGGTAACGGCAATCGCGTTGCTGGCATTTGCCGAAGCTAAGGTTGAAATAGCGATCTTGGAAACGGGATTGGGCGGAAGGTTCGACGCGACGACGGCGGCAAACGCCGAAATCGTTGCAATCACGCCGGTCGATCTCGATCACCAACGGATTTTAGGCGACACGATCAGCGAAATCGCGGCGGAAAAAGCGGCGATCATTCGTGCCGATACGAAGGTTTTCGCGGCGGAACAGAAGAGCGAAGCCGAAAAGGTCATTTACGGAAAATGCCGCAAAGTCGGGGTCGAAGCGATCCGGTCGAAACCGCAGGTCATAGAGATCGAAGATTTAGGCGGTTTTCTTTGTGTAAACTTCAAAACGCCTCTGACCGATTACCAGGTGGAAATGAATATGCTCGGTCGGCATCAATTGCAGAATGCGAATCTGGCTATATTAATTGCCGAAAGTTTGAGAGATTATGGATTTAAGGTTACGAAGGAAAACATTTTAACCGGAATTGAAACCGCTAAACATCGCGGACGGCTCGAATATCGGAACGGATTTTTGTTTGACGGTGCGCATAATATTTCGGGCGCAAAAGCTCTTCGCGATTATCTCGAAGAATTTAATCAAAAGCCGATCACGATGATCTTCGGCGCGATGCGCGACAAGGATTTGACCGAAATTGCCGAAATTCTTTTCGCCAAAACCGCTAAACTGATCCTGACCAAACCCGATAATCCGCGTTCGATGGAAACGGAAGAGATTTTAAGATTCGTCCCGACCGGTTTTCAAGGCAAAGTTTTTCAAACCGAAACGGTCGCAGATGCTTTAATAAAAGCGGAAGAAATTTCAGTCGAAAGTGAGTTGAAATTGGTAACGGGTTCGCTTTATCTGGTCGGCGAGGCACAAAAAATATTAAAAAGTAAAACCGAAATTTGAAATCTGAATTTTTGAATCTAAAATAATTTTATGCAAAAACTGGTATTGATAAGACACGGCGAAAGCGAATGGAACAAGGAAAACCGTTTTACGGGCTGGAAGGATGTCGATCTTTCGGAAAAAGGTCGCATTGAAGCAAAAGCGGCGGGCGAACTGCTGAAAAAGGAAGGGTTTACATTTGACGAAGCCTACACTTCCGTTTTAAAACGCGCCATCCGAACGCTTTGGATAATTTTGGATGAAATGGATTTGATGTGGATTCCCGAAACGAAATCGTGGCTTTTGAACGAACGTCATTACGGCGGTCTGCAAGGTTTGAACAAAGCCGAAACAGCCGCGCAATACGGCGAAGAACAGGTTTTGATCTGGCGCAGAAGCTACGACGTTCTGCCGACGCTCTTGGAAGAAACCGACGAACGCTGGCTCGGACGCGACCCGCGCTATGCAGGAATCGAAGCCGAAAAGTTTCCGAAAGCCGAAGCCTTGAAGGAAACCGTCGAACGCGTCGTGCCTTATTTTCAGACCGAGATTTTCCCGAAAATACAGGCGGGCAAAAAACTCATCATCGCCGCACACGGCAACTCACTGCGCGCTTTGGTGAAATATCTCGACGCGATCTCGGATGAAGATATTATCAAATACAACATCCCGACAGGCGTTCCGCTCGTCTTTGAATTCGACGACGAAATGAAACCCGTCAAAAGTTATTATCTCGGCGATCAGGAAGCGATCAAAGCCGCGCAGGATGCGGTTGCGAATCAAGGGAAATCGAAGTAATTTTATTAAATTCAAAAACTAATTCGCCCCCGGATTAGCGCAAGAAAGGAGGCAGAATCTATGTTTAATTTAAGAAAAATTTCAATCGTTTCAGGCATTATTTTGTTGAGCCTGTCGGTTACGTTCGGGCAAACCAAAAAGAAAACCACGACCAGGAAAAAAACGACGACCACGAAAACTACGACGCAAACCGTGACGGACACGGAGATAAACGGCGGTTTGAAGGAAGCCTTAACGAAAGGCGTGCGTTTTGCGGTCGATACGCTCGGCAGGGAAAACGGTTTTCTGGACGACGCACGCGTCAAGATTCCCTTGCCGGGCACTTTGCAGAAAATCGAAAAAGGCTTGCGCCTGGCGGGACAGGGCAAAGCGGTCGATGAGTTTATCGGTTCGATGAATCACGCCGCCGAAAAAGCCGTTCCCGTTGCCGTCGATGTTTTCGTCGATGCGATCAGGCAAATGACCTTCGACGATGCGCGCAAGATTCTTTTCAGCGGTCAGGACAATTCCGCGACGCTTTATTTCCGTTCAAAAAGCGAGGAAACCCTGCGCGGCAAATTTCGCCCGATCGTCGAAGAATTTACGGCGAAAACGGGTGTGACGCAAAGCTATAAAAATATGATCGGAAAAGCCGGATTCGCTGCTCAATTGCTCGGCAAGGATGCGACCGACCTCGACGGTTACGTGACGCAAAAGGCTCTCGACGGTTTGTTTTTTATGGTCGCCGAAGAGGAAAAGAAAATCCGCAAAGACCCGCTCGGCACCGGTTCGGCATTGCTGAAAAAAGTGTTCGGTGCAATATTTAAATAACGTCAGGTTTTTTCTGACCAATGAAATTAGCCTTTGTAAATCAAGAATAGTTCAATAAGAAAAGGATGTCTGTTTCGACATCCTTTTTTATTTCAAATTTACTGAACGAAAGCGTTTTGGATGGGAAGGTCGCTGTTTGCTCCGAACGTCAGTGCCTGAAATCCGCTCGTCGATCTCAGCAGATACCACGTCCC
>JAJQRF010000002.1 GCA_021228405.1 Pyrinomonadaceae bacterium | reverse complement strand
TTAGTTGATTTTCCATGGTAAGAAAATTCTACCAATCAGCCGGTTTGTCTGTCTTTTAACTACTGATTCACATTTAACAATTCGGCATAGTAATCAAAGGTCTTTCTGCCGATGTTTTGGAGTGCATGAATTTGCAATTCACCGAAAACCTGAAAAGCCTCTGAAATCCTTTGCAGATTCAAGAGAATTCGGCATTTCGTCCAGAGTGCGCCGACGAAACCGTAATGATCGTCTGAAGCAGCAAACTTACGGATTGCATCATCAACGCTCTTGAGCGCGTCCAAATATCTTTTTTCAGTCAGAAAAATTTGTGCTTTCGAGTCGGCGATATGCGGTAGCCAGCCATTTTGATCGAGCCGCCGAAATCCTTTCTCTGATAAGCGAATTAAATCGTGAGCTTTTGCAAAATTTCCTTTGTCGGATAAAACGAATGAGTAATTGTTGTAAGCAACTGCCAGAAAGTAATCGTGCTTATGCTGTTTGCAAAGCGCAATTACTTTTTCGTAATAATTTTCAGAGATTTTCTTATCACGAAATTGATACAAATTGGCAGATTCGAGATTGAACATTATCCGCAATCGAAAATCGGCGCAAAATTCGACGATCGTGGAAATTTCATTGATTATTTTAATTCCCTGGTCGAATCGCCCAGAACACCAATAAAGCATTATCTTGTTAATCTGAAGCTGTAAAAAAACCGGATCGAGCTTGTTTACGAATTTTGCTTCGAGCAATTCAAAAAATGCTTCGGCTTCTTCCGATTCGCCGTTGTTCCAATAACAAAATGCAAGGGTGATCTCGGCTTCGGCAGTTTTTTCGGGAAGATTTTCATTCTCGAAAATTCCGATCGCTTTCGTAACGAAGTCTTTTGCCGTCAAGTGAAAATCCCGCTTTGCCTTGGCGCGTCCTTCAAATGTTAGGAAAAAGCCGTAAAGCCTGAGAAGTTCCGCACGAATCGGATTTTCGAGTGAATCGAAAGAAGTTAAAGGATCATTCTCATCAATTAGCGGATGCAGTATTTTTTGCAATTGTGAAATATTTCTGCAAATTTCGGCGTTTCGCGCAAATTCGATTACTTCAAGCAATTCGGCGGTTTTCAGGAGTTCAGGAGTGGTTGCCATAGTGTTTGCAATTTATCTTGCTAAAATGCTTCTGGAGTGATTCATCAAGAATCATTCAATTTCAAAACAAACAATAAAGGAGTTTTTATGAAAAAAATCGCAAACTGTATCGCAATCGCATTGCTTTTAACGTCCCTTTGTTCATTTTCGGTTTTCGCCGGAGATGACGGCATAATTCCGACCGGCGGAAGAACTTGTCCGAACGGTCAACAAACCTGTCTGGTTGCACCTGTCCCGGAAACAACCGACACGGAAAAACCGTTTTATGTTGAGATTTTCAATTACCTTCAAGAATTTTTCGGATAAATCGAAAATAAAAAATACCCATAAAGCCTTTGAGAAATCACAGGCTTTTTTTAATTGCGTTTCTGCTCATCGTCCATTGCCGCTTCATCAAGCGTGAGAGTTTTCGGCTTATCAAAAATACTCGGTTTTTCTTCACGAGCTTCACGAATGGTTCTCACGATTAATGAATGAAGCATTGCCGAAGGGTTCAGCCCGTTATACTTTGCTAAAACCTCGAAATCTCTTTTTATATCGCTATGCACACGAACGTAGAGCCTTTCTTCTTTTGCTGTTGTCTTTGACATGGTGTCAATAGTCATACAACAGGAATACAACAAAAGACAAAATATTTCCAACGAAAATGTTGACACTGGCTATCTTTTGGTGTAATTTTGTTTACATTGTCCGACAAAGTAGATACAAATGACATCTAAAAGCGGTCAAATCTAACAATATGGCAAATACAAATAATTCAAGCGAACCTGTTCGTTTTTGGTTGCAAGTTCCGGTTGAGGTCAACGAGGTTATCGTCAGCGAAGCAAAAAAAAATCGCCGCTCAAGAACGCAACACGTCCTTTTTATTCTTGAGCAATACGCTGAAGAAATTGCAAAAGAAGAATCTAAGGAGGTCGCGGCATAATGTCTTACTTCGATTTTTCCGATCTCTTTGTGCCTGAACCACGACTGACTAACTCAGTCGGTGAAGCAGCGATCAAACGCGCTCAGGAAAACTTCCACCTTAAGACCGGTTATAAATTGCCTGATAAAAAAGTTCAGGTTCGTGAAATCGCCGAGAAGCCCGTGCGAACGCGTCCGCGCATCCAGCAAATCAACAATCAATTTTCTTTTTAACGAACCGAGGGAAGGATTTTATGCCGCTGATTAAGAAAAAAACTTTGATCGGTCTTTGCTGCGCCGCCACCCTGCTCGATCTGGATGAAAGCACAATTCGCAAAGGTTTGTGCGGAACGGAAGGTTTAACGCTCGTGCCGAAAGGCAGACGTATTTCCGCAATTTTGGAAGAGGTCGTCGAACTCCGCGCCAAATGGATAGATGACGCAATCGCCAAACAAGCCAGAACTTTGAAACCAACCAAAACTGAAAAACGGCTGAAGCTCGTCGCGTGAGGTGAAAATGAAGCACGGTGAAGAAAGACCGAAAATCCGCACGGTCGAAAGCGGTAAACTGACCATTAAAAATCGGGAAAAGCTTTGCATCGCGCACGGCTGGATCGATACTTTTGCCATCGGCGGCGAACTCGAATGGCAACGCCAGCACGGGAAATGTAATCATCAACCGCGCTCGGAAAGTGAACGGCTGAAATTGGCGGCTTGAAAAATTTTATGTGCAATTGCGAAGAATGCGAACAAGAGAAACAGTTTCGCAAAGATTTGAGAAGATTTTTTATCGTTTTGGCAATGAGCGGATTCATCGCTTTCGCGGTGTTTTTTACGCTCGTTTACCGATAACGCAAAAAGGACTGACGAATTGCGCTTCATCAGTCCTTTGAATTTTTCCCTTAAAGTTTAGGAATTTACCAAGACAGGAGATAAATATAGCAGATGTCCAAGACAAAAGAGAAACCCGCAAAACCTCCTAAAGTTTTGCCTGAAGAAAATACGGCGCAAGTCATCATTTCAAATTCGATCATTGCCATTCCGACTGGAGAAATTTTTCCGTCGTCATTCGATTTTGCGGCAATCCGTCGCCAAACTTATCGCGAAGAAGATTTGCTGGATTTGGGACTTTCGATCAAATCGTCGATGCAGATCGAACCGGCAATTGTTCGCTGGATAGAATCCCTGAAAAAACACGAAATAATTTCGGGCGAACGTCGTTGGCGAGCAGTGCAAAAAGTCGGCATCGAAACGCTCGATTGCGTCGTCCGCAACTTAACCGACGTGCAGGCGTTGGAAGTTCAATACAAAGAAAATCACGACCGCCAGGACAACGATCCCCTCGTTGACGCTTTTCTTTTCAAACACCTTCACGAAAAAGAAAATTTCTCGATCACAGAGATACGGGACAAATTCAATATCAAATCGAACAAAGACGTGCTCGAAATGATCCTTTTGAACGATCTTATCGACGAAGCGAAAATACAGCTTTCAAAGAAACTTCTGCCGAAACGTCACGCACTCAAAATCGCCTCTTTCAAGCCAAAGGTGCAGGAAAAGATAATTGCCGGCAATTTCGCCTATCGCGGCAACAATATCGAAAATCGCCCCTTACCTTTCGAGCAGTTCGAGGAAATAATCGAAGACAATTTCGGGCGAAAACTTGAAAAGGCACCGTTCGATACGGAAGACCCGCGCCTGCACGTTTACGGACTTAAATGTTTGGATTGTAAAGAAAACACGATCAATCAACCCGACTTATTCGGAATGCGCTTCGACGGCGATGCCGCCTGCCTGAACGCAGATTGCTTTAATCTTAAGGCTTCCACTTTTTTCCGTCTTCAGCGTGAAGAAGCGGCTTTAAGACTGCCGAATCCCGAAAATAAACCGATCTCAGAATTATCCAAAGAAGTTCCGGTCGTCGCGACGCGTCCAACGACCGAGAAAGCCTTTGGTGAAACGGTGATATACACTCCCGTGATCGAGCAGCCCGAGTGCCCATTTTCCATTCCGGCAATCATCGGAGACGGCGACGATCGCAATCGCTCGAAATGGACCTGCACGAACGAGACGTGCGAAATCCATTTTCCGAAAGAGCAGAAGCCGAAAATGTCGCATTCCGACCGGGAAAAACTCGAACGAGAATTGAACGAAAAAATTAAGAAAGAAGCGCGTGTGAAAGTCTTCAAATCTTCGATCGCGTTTTTCGACGATTACAAACCGTTCTGGATGTATAACGATCTGATTTCCGCGCTGATTTTGCGGCTCTGGGACGATTCGGGTTATGACGTGCAGAACTTCATTTTTACAATCATCAAAACGTGGAAAAATTGCCCGTCGAATCACCAGTCCGCAGCATTTGAAATCTGGATCGGAAAGCTCACGAAAGTTCAGCAATCGCGCCTTTTATTCCTTTTGACCTACAAACTCGAAGGATTTTACTCGAATAGTGATACGGAAGGTTTAGCGCGGCTTTTCCGCGAATTTGCGGACGGAAATTTCAAATTACTAGATGCCCAAATTCGCTACGAACTTGCGCCGCTGGAATTCAAGGCAAAAGCGGAAGATTATCTCGGACACGTGCAGAACGGTTATGAGATCGAAATTCCGAAGTTTTGGCTTGCCGTCGAGGAAACGGGCGATTGATTCTCGGAAGGTTCACACGATTTATCTTACTGCTTGATCGTGTGAATTGGGGCGAATGGACGGCTCGAATCGACACGACAGAGCAAGCCGTCCATTCAATTTTTACAAGTTTCACCCTATCAAGAGATATGCGTGAAAAACGAGCCGAAGGCATATGCGGCTCGTCTCCTTGGGCAAAACGGATTGCTTGATACTTTTGCGAGTAGTTGAAAAGCGATCCGTTTTTTAGGCGGCAATTTTTACGAACTATGGTAATTACGATTCAAAACACGGAGAAAGTCGTCACCCTCGACGGCGTTCCGGCGCGCATCTGGGAAGGAACGACCGACAGCGGCATTGAGGTCATTTGTTTTATTACGCGTGTTCTCGTGCCTGAAAATGATCGGCAAGATGAGTTTTTGCGCGAATTGCAGCAATGCGAAAAACCTTCCATTGCGGCTGAAGCGATTTCTTTACATTTGATTTTGTAGATTTATGGCTTACGTCCCGGATTCTGCCGACGAGGATATGAAAGACGAATTAGTAACGGAAAAAGGTCAAGTAAGCTATGTCGCTTACCGACTGTTCGTTCATTTCTGCAAACGCCGCAACAAAGACACGGGTGTTTGTTTCCCGTCGCAACTGAGGATTTCAAGAGATACAGGTATTGCCAAAACTAATGTTTCGCAATTAATTGATTTTTTGGAAGAAAAATTTTGGATTTTGCGTGAAGAAAATAAAAAAATCATTCGTCCGCTCAAAGGATTTTACGATCTGGAGTTTGCAAAAGATGAAAACGGGAATTTTTTGAAAGACGAAAAAGGTCAAAAAATCTTGATTTCCAGAACGGATTTTCACGGCGTAAAAGTTCTAATAAATAGAACTGAAATTCTAAAGATTAGAACGCAAAGTTCTAATGATTTGAACACGCCTTTAAAGGATGTTCTTAACCAGCCCAATGAACCTGTTAATGGAACCAGTGGGGCAACTCGCGTTGCCGCGCCCGGTGCAAAAAAATTGAGAAAGCCCGCCGAAAAGCCCGCGCCTCGCTCGTCCGCTTCAAAGAAGCCTACGAACGCCGCGCCTGCCGGAAAGCCTGCCGACAATCGAATAAAGCACCCTGCCATCCAAATGGTTAAAGCTATTACTGGTCGTTATCCGACAAAAGACATCTGGGATCGTATCATTCGGGAAATCAACGCGAAAGATGTTTTGTTCTTCAAGAATTCTTTCGAGATTTGGAGGTCTTTCAAAGGCAGTCCGCAGAGCTTCGACGATTGGCTTTTCATCCCGAACGAAACGAAATTACCGCCTCAAAGATTCCCTTGGAAAGATGGAAACAGCAATGGAAACGGGCATCCGAACAAACCTTTCGAGCCGGGAAAAGACGCGGGCGATCTGCCTGAATTGATTTACGAAACGGAATCTTTACCGCTCAATGTCAAAGGACGCGAAGCCGCACTGAAGATATTACGCGGAATGCTGCGTGAAACATCGCTCGACAATCTGCAAGCGATGTCGGAATTCTACACGGTAAGTGATTGGAAATGGCTTATGGAGGAGCTTGAAAAATGAAATTTAATTTGAACGACAGAGAGAAAAAACGTTTTGCCGAAACCTTTCGGAATATTGCTGACTTGGCGAATAATTGCGCGAAAGCCTGTGAATCCGGCGAAGACGCAACCTTGATGAAAGATTTTTTATTTCTTTCGATTGGACATCTGCGATTGCAAGAGCTGCGTGACATCATCACCGGCGAAATTCAAAATACGGCAAAAGCAAATCACGTCGATGTTGATTTCCCGGACGAAATATTTCCGAAAGGTTGAATAGGTAGGTTGAATATGAGTAAAAATTTGAAAAATGTATCGCGTCAAGGATGGGGAACGGTTGGTGAGAATCCGACTTCCGAAGAAATTCAAACAGGCTGTCTTCAGCGCATCGCCGACGCGCTGGAAGTGATGTCGAAAAATTATGTCGAATTGCTTCGCCAGATCGAAGCGGAAAAAGCCAGAGCATATCGGAACTTTAGTCTTTTGCAAAATTCAAAAGCCGAAAATGCTCAATTAAAACTGAGCATAAAAGGCTACAAATCGCACATTACGCGCCTGCAGAAAAAAGTTGCCGAATTTGAAAATATGCCGATTTATGAAATCGACTCGGTGCAGGAACTGAAGATAATCACACCTGACCAAACGGAGGAAAAATGAAAAACGAAGAACATGAAATAAATGAAGGAATGCTTTATGCCGAAAGTTTGTTCGGTCATAAGAGTCGAAAAGGTCTGGTCAAATTATCTTATGGAATCACGTTCGAGATTCAGCTTTTGCCGTCGGATGCGCGAGCGTTTGCGCTGTCAATTCTCGAAGCCGCTGAAGCTGCGGAAACGGATGAATTGATCTGGCAATTTTTCACCAATGAAATCGGCATTATAGAAGATGATGTCAAAACCGGAATGCTCATTTCAATGCGTAATTTACGCGAAGAAATTCGGCGCAAAGAGGAAAAATAATGCAGGAAGTTTGGTTTAACTCGATGAATAATGATGTTACCGCCAACGTTTATTTTGCTTCAAATGCAGTTTATCAAGTTCAAAAGTAGCCAAGTCTCCCTTATTGGTTTTCATATAAATCAAGATTTGCATTTCCTCAGGGAAGGTGTCCAGATCAATTTCTTCTGCATCTGAAAAATATTCCTTAAGGTATATATCTGCATAATCGGAATTGTTTTCAAAAAAGTTTTTTATCTTTTCTTCAAATTTTTCTTGACTTATGGTTTGACCTACTCCAAGGAAGATTTGTTGATTATGTAAAGGCTCTTGCCAAAATTTCCCTGCAAAACTATCAAACTCTGACTTGGAACTTAAATACTCAGTAAAAAATTCATCATCAATCATATTTTGATTTTTGATGAATTTAATCTTTGCTTCATCGGAGTTCTCAGCTTCGACAAGTTGGAATTTGCCCTCACTAAAGTTTTCGTATCCTAAACCAACCAAGAATTTTGTCATAGAGTTATCTGCCTAATTTTTTTGAAAATATAACACAAATGAGCATAGTTATCACAAGATATTTGTTGGAAATTGATTTGTAAATTAAATTTTTCGTGCTATATTTTTCCCACTATGAATAAAGGAAATATGAGTTTTCCACCCTTTGGAAACGGTAATTCACACGGCGGCGGTTTTATTGGAGATATACCGAACGGCGGCGTATTCGACGGCAATATGGGCGCACCGCCCGAGATCGGTCAAATGGGCGCAACTTTCATTGGCAATATGGGCTCGCCCGGACACGTGCCGATCGGCGGTTAAATATGGCACTCGATCTTTGCGTTGACTGCGGACATAGCGTTTCGTCGAAAGCTGTAGCTTGTCCGAGATGCGGCAGGCAGTTGAAATATTGGACTGTCGGCAAAGTCATTATAGGCATTTTGTTAGTACCGATAATCCTTATTCTGACATCTCTTTTTTGTCGTTTACTCAGTAGCATTTAACGGTTCACTCGAAATATTGACCGCATCCGGACCAATCATTATTCCGGCTTCGGTTTTTATAATCGGTTCTTTTATCCAGCCTTCTTCGATTCCTTCGAGTAGCAACGCATAATCATCAGCAGAAATGTTAAAATTCCCGCCAAGATCATCACTTTTAAGGCGATTATAATTTTCAACTAAATTTTTCTCAATTTCCCTTGCTGCCAATTCACGATTTATAAATGCTTCTTTAACTTCCATATTGGGCTGATAATACCGTTATCCGAAATAAAACTAAAATAGTTTGTATGAAAAACCGCAATCTCACGGGCGGACTTTTCGACGGACGCGGAAAACCTCAAACACTCAAAGAATCTGCCAAATCCAAAAAAGTTGTCACGCCAGAAAAAAACATTCAAGCCAGCTTCATCGCGTGGCGAAACATCCACAAACGACAATTCCCGATCCTAAAATGTATCTTTGCCGTGCCAAACGGATTCTGGACGGAAAACAAGGCTTACGCGGCGGCGATGGTCTTGCAAGGTTTGACGGAAGGCATTCAGGACGTGATCTGTTTATCACCATCAGCTGACGGAAAATATCATGGTCTGCTAATCGAATTCAAAACCGAATCCGAGAAAAGCCAGCAATCGCCGGAACAATTGTTTTTTCACGAATTTTTTGCGTCACTTGGGTATCGCACGGAAGTTTGCAGGTCCGCTTTTTCGGCTTCAGTTATCGTCAATGAGCATTTGGGAATTCGTGTTCCAATCTATCCGCGTTGATTTTATTGTCACTGGTCTTCCTTGTCAGGCGTAAAAACGAAAATATCATTCGGAGTGCATTTGAAAAGATTGCAGACCGTATTGAGTGTTTTGATGTCGATTCGCGTCCAATCGCCTTTGTAAAGATGTGCCGCCATTGCCGGAGCAAATCCTGAGAGCTTTTGAAATTGATAGGCGGTTCTGATTCCTTTTTCCTGGGCGATTTGCTGAAATTTGTTTTCGATCATTACGGAAAATATAACCAATGAAAACGCTTCGGATAATCCCTTTTTAGGTATTACTATTTGTGGTAATAGATTTTTTCAGGTAATACCGAAACAGGGATTGTTTGAAAATGAAAAAATTGATACTTTGCCGTTCAGCGTGAAAACCCACAAATTCACGACTTCACAAAATCTACAATTTTCTCAACATGGTAAAACATCCCGTTCTCAAATATTACGGTAGTAAATTTTTGCTTGCCCAATGGATAATCTCTTATTTCCCTGCACATTTTCATTACGTCGAACCGTTCGGCGGCGCGGCAAACGTGCTTTTTCAAAAACAACCGTCACGGCTCGAAACCTACAACGATCTGAATGACAAAATCGTGAATTTCTTTCGCATCCTACGTGAGCGACCAAAGGAGTTAATCCAACAGATCAATCTAACTCCTTGGGCGCGAAAAGAATATGAATTTTCTCTTGAGGAAGCAGAAAACGAAAATCCGCTCGAATCCGCGCGAAAATTGTTTTGGCGGCTTTGGATGAGTTTTTCAGGTCAATACACGACAGATCGCGGAAGCTGGCGACGATCTAACAAAGGCAAACGATGTATGCGCGATGACATCCGCGAAGATAATCTTTTTGCCGCTTCCGAACGCCTTCAGCGGGTCCAGATCGAAAACCGCGACGCGTTAAGGCTCATCCGCGAACTCGACGCTGAAGAAACGCTTTTTTATCTCGATCCGCCGTATGTTTTTTCGACGCGCACGACAAGTAATTCATATTCTCACGAAATGACTAACCAAGCGCACCGCGAGTTTGCGGAGCTTCTCTACACACTAAAAGGCTTCGTGATCTTGAGCGGTTACAGTTCGCCGATCTACACGGAGCTTTTCGAGCATAAAGGCTGGATGCGCGTCGATCGGCAGGCACGAGTAATGGGCGGCGCAATGAAAACCGAATCGCTATGGCTTCCACCCCGCACCGCAAATGCATTAAATTTGCATTGATTCTCTTTTCAATTGACTTATTAAATAAGAAACATTATATTTCGTTTGGGATTAAGGTCGAGCATTGATAACGCGACCTTAATCCCATTTTTTTTGTGCGCTGTCAACTTGACCTTAAACCGAATCATTACCCGAAGTAGTAATACAATTTAGCAACGTCGCGACCGGAAAAAAGCACCGTTTTGTTTTTTTCTGATAGCTTATTTTTCAGGATGTGGAAACTATCTTGAGTTTCCCACAGTTGTCTTATCTTATGAGCATTTCCCAAAATCCGCCCGTTCCCTGCCTGACACCTTCTCAAAACTCGATTCTGCATCCTAATTTCAATCCTGAAGATTCAGAAAAAGACCGCGCTCAGAAATTGAAAAATTTTCTTGTCGAATTGTCAAAACAACCGGAAGTGACGGAATACCGCTCGATCATTCGGAAGGCTGCCGACGCGATCCGTGAAAAAGCCTTCGGCATTTCCGATCGGAAAGTTGAATCGAAACTCACCGAAGCTTTTGAAGAGTATTTCAACGGCGAAAATTATATTTTTGTCGAAATGTCCGACCTCATCGAATTAACCGGATTGCGCGAAAAAGAGATCGAACCGATACTTACCAAAATGATCTCAAAAGGTGTCGTCGAAACTTCTCAACGCCGACGTTGGAACGAACCCGGCAAGCACTATAACGATCTTTATCGGCTGAAGAAATAAAAATCACAAAATATTCTGGAAAAAGCGGTTTGGCGTAAAGTCAGACCGCTTTTATTTTTTTCGACAAAATTGATTTCGAGATGAATTCTCGAAACTTAATATACGGAGAACTTTTTTGATGATTAAACGACTTTTCGGCGCACTTCTCGGACTGTTTACACACTCGAATTTGAAATCGCTTACGAGCCGTGAGCAGATCGCCTGCGATTCGGTCAATCCATATCGAAACGGACGCTTTACTTTTGGCGGAAGATCAAACGGCGCATCGAGAAAACGCAAATCCAACCGACTCCATTTATCCAGAAAAACCCGCAATAAAAATCGGAGAAATAACTAATGATCACTTCAACACATTTAGCGAAAATCTTTCCCGGCACATCGAAGGCGCAGCGTGATCGTTTTCTGCCCGCGCTGAACAAATTCTTACCGCTTTACGGAATTCATTCATTGAAGCGGGTCTGTGCTTTTCTCGCGACTGGCGGAGTTGAAACCGACTATTTGCGAACGACGACTGAATACGCTTCCGGCAAGGCTTATGAAGGACGCGAAGACCTCGGGAACACGCAAAAAGGAGATGGACGCAAGTTCAAAGGACGCGGTTTCTTCCAGACGACGGGACGTTACAATTTCGGACGCGTCAATAAACGTTTGGGCAAAAAATTGGGAATTGATTTTCTCGCTTTCCCGGAAAGACTTTCCGAGATCGAAATCGCGGTCGAGAGCGCATGTATTTTCTGGGAAGAAAACGAGCTTGCGAAATATGCTGACGCGGGAAATTTCAAGGCTTTTTCAGCTGTCGTAAATTGCGGTAATCCGAAGAAAAAACCGAATCATTGGGCAAAACGAAACACCTGTTACGCACAATGCCTGAACGTGATTCCGAAGGATTTTTCGTTTTCGGCTACATCGCCGTTACAATCAAAAGTTCAACAAAATCAAGCGGTTATCGTTTCAATGCCTGTTCACGATCTTCCGGCAACTTCCTACAATACGCCGACCGCTACGGGTTTAGGTCCGATCGAAAATTCGGCTGAAGACCTTGCCGTGCCGTCAACGAGTTATGTTTCGGACGCGATCGATAATTTACCGTCCGACGAAATAAAAACGGCAGCGAAAACTCACGCGCCGAATTTCTTCCGCCGTTTGTGGAGAATCTTGATTCGCCCGCTTTCGCTCGTTTATGCCGCGCTCGAAGCCGGCAACATTTACGCGTGGCTCGGTCTTGCCGTCGCCGTCGCTGGAACTGGCTTAATGCTTTATTGGCATCGTGACGATCTGCGGAAAGCGAGCGCAAAACTGAAGGAGAAATTTTTGAAATGACAAACTTTCTCAAAAAATATTGGATTGCCTTCGCCGCTCTGTTTGCGGCGGCAATTCTCTTTTTGCTGATTTCGTCCGGAATCGAATCGTGCCGAACGCGGCAATTTGATAAAACGGTCGATACGATCCAAACCGCAACGGAAAACACGCTGAAAGAGGCGGCAAAAGATCAAAAGGAGGCTGATAATTCATCAATCGAACGCCGCACGGAAGACGCAATTCGTGAACGCGTCATCAAGCCGAAACTCGACAACGTGCGCCGACGGTCACAAACTTCAAAAGTCGAACTCGAAAACCTCAAAAAACGAAATGAAACGAAAAATCTTCACAATTCTAATGCTTCTCTTGATCTTAATTGCGCTGAACTTAAACGTCTTTACCCAGACGCGCAATTCGAGTATTGTTACGACCGATGAAACGATCGCCTTTCTGCTTGATGAAAATAAAAAAGCGCGTGAAATAATCGCCGTGCAGGAAAAGCGAATTGCGGATCTGGAATCGGAAGTTTCGCTCGAACGCGAAAACGCCGGATCAATTCAACAATCTTACGATTCCGCGAAATCCGAGATCGATTCTTTACGCCGCGCAAATGATGCTCTTTCCCGCGCCGTCACTCTCAATGAGCAAACCATCGCTTTGCTGCAATCCGACCGCGACAAATGGAAGGATGAGGCTAAAAAGCAGAAAAAAGGCAAATACAAAGCCTACCTCATCGCCGCCGGCGCGATCGCGCTCAAACTCTTAATCCCTTAAATATGTATCGTTTGTATTTATACATATTGATATGTATTTTTCTCACAAATATCATGGATAACCTCAAATCATTTATGCTTTCCGCTTTTTCATCGAGTCCGGCTTTTATCTATGCCGCCGTCGAAAACATCAATTGGCTGACGATCACCTCAACACTCGTGCTGCCGTGCGTGTTTTTCGTCCTTTCCAAAACGATCGATATTTATCTGCAAAAACGGAAAAATAGGTAGTTTTGACTTCCCTTTATGGCAAAGGAATTCTTTCACGCTGAAGAAGTAGAAGAAATTGCGGCGCGCCTAATCGAGATTTTCAAACCGGAACTCGAAGGCTTTGAGATCCGCTATACGTTTTGTTCGGAGAATCCGAAAAAGGACGGGCGTGAAGCGATCGCGCTAGCGCGGAAAGTTACGGGTTTTTATGCTTTTTTAGCCGGTTCGCCGGACGGCTTTTTCTGTATTGAAGTAGGTCTTCCGGCTTGGGAAGAATTAACGGCACATCAAAGAATCGCCGTCGTGCATCACGAGCTTTGTCATTTCGGAATTACCGAACTCGGAAACCTGACCATTCTCGGACACGACATCGAAGAATTCAACGATATCGGCGCGGTTCACGGGGCTTATTTTGATAGGTTGCAAATCTTTGCCGATGCAGTCGAGCAAGGCAATTCCGATACGTGCGGACGTGCGGAACTCATCCGGCAAATTCTCAACAGATGAAAAGTGTTCTAACCTTTTGATGCTTATAGATTAGGAAACTTTTGATTTATATCATAAAAGCTGTTTCTGTTCGTTTTTCTAAAGGTTTTTTGAAGAAAATATAAAATGTGTTTTCGATAACCGAAACTGAAACCATTTCCCACCCGTCTTTACCTTTGCCGTTTATTTCTTCCTCCCATTCTTTGCCTAATTCATTCTTTTCAAGTAAAGCCACATAGTATTCCCATTCTTGCATAATTATTTGACCTCAAATTTTAATGTATATTCCACTATTCAAACCCTTTTGGGTAAATCTGCTTTTATTGCAGATTTGAATCGCAAAGTCTTATGGATTCAGCAAAATTATAATAAGCGAAATACAAGATTAAAGTATAGTTAGTATTAGCATCACAGGATTTGGACAATAACAGATGAAAACCTCAGCCAAAGACATCGCCTATTGACATTCAGCAATAAAGCTAATTCTAAAACTACGTTTGACGTAACCGCCTACGTTTGCGTTTTAACGCTCTGTCCGAGCGCACGTTCTAAGATTACCTTTGCCGAAACAATGTCACGGTTTTCTTTTAATCCGCATTTTTGACAATGATGAACGCGAATTGATAAATCTTTTTCGACTCGTTCGCCGCAAATGCAAATTTGACTCGTTCCGTTCGGATTCACTTCAACCAACTTCTTATCGGCACTTTCAGCCTTATAACGAAGCATATTGAAGAAGTTACTCCACGCGACATCGTTGATTTGTTTCGAGAAAATACCTTTCGACATTCCGCGAATATTTAATTTTTCAATCGCAATCAAATCATAGTTTTTAATTAAATTAGTCGAAAGTTTATGCTGAAAATCCGCACGTTGATTTCTGATTTTTTGATGAATCTTTTTAACTTGCAAAACGGCTTTACGTCTGCCGTGACTGCCTTTTTTACGGCGTGAAACTCGGCGTTGTGCTTTTCGGAGTTGTTTTTGAGCCGTTTCAAGGTATCTCGAATTATTAATCTGCATTCCGTCCGAAAGAGTGACGAAATTCTCTAAACCGACATCCAGACCGATTTCCTTTCCTGTCTTCGGCAATGGTTCGCCTTTCGTTTCGACAACGAAAAAGACGAACCATTTATCAATTTCACGCTTGATCGTGCAGGTTTTTATCTTTCCAACGATGTTACGCGAAAGTTTAATTTTGATTTTACCGATTTTTGAAAGTTTGAGATTGTTCTCTACTAAATCAAAACCACTTTGAGGGTAGCAGAAAGAATTGAACCGATTTTGAGATTTAAAGCGCGGAAAACCTGCCTTTTCGCCTTTTTTGACTCTTGAAAAAAATGAACTGAAAGCATTATCCAAGCTACGCAAAGGTTCGCGCAGAACTTGTGAATAGACAGAATTTAAATCCTCTCTGATTTTCTTTATTTTAGGTAATTGGTTTTGTTGGTCATAAAGTGAAATTGATTTTCTTTCCAGTTTCCAAGCATCGCGCCTTTCTTGAAGCGCGGCGTTGTAAAGTTCACGGCAAAGATCGAGCGTCATTTCGAGCGTTTTCGTTTGCGCCTTTGTCGGATAAATCCGAAATTTATATGACTTTTTGATTGTCTTTGCCGTGTTCATTTATTTATTAGTAGTAATCCGATTATTGCCCTTAGCTTTTTCGAGTTTTCGCTTGAACCGTGAAAGCTGATTTCTTTCTTTGCCTTTATGCTGTTTTTCAATCAGCAAATTGAAATAATTCAAATATTCGGCGCGTTCCGCTTCGGAGAGTTCCAGAAAGCCGCGATAAATTTCTTGTGAATCGCTCATTATCTGTAACCTCGCAAAATCCGTTCGATGTTCTCGGCTGAATCGAGTTCATAAGTGCTTCGGTTTTCCATATCGGCGAGCGCGTCAACGATGCCGTTGTAAATATCCGTAGGCGTTTCGGGATTGCTCAGAATCGCGGAAAGCTGTTCGGAAAGCGTTTTGTCGGTTTGCGGTTCGGCTTCGAGTTCGCCCGAAATGCGAAAGACTTCGGAAACTTCTTTTTTCGCCAGTTCACAGGCGTTTATAATGTCATCGAAAGTTTCGAGTGATTCGCCGTTATCACGCGAATTTTGCGCGGTTTGCGAAATAAGATTAAAAATTGTGGTTAGATTTAACGATGCTTTTTCAAGCGTTTCTTGGAAGTTTGTTAGATTTGATTGTATAGTTGTCATTGGTATGTCCTTAATTTCTTTAGGGATAAGAGAGGTTTAGGAATGTTGGTAGCATTTCTAAACCTTTCGCCTTTTACATTGCGCTTACTCGGTCAATCGGAATGAGTTTGTCGAGTCCTTGAACTTTCACGTAAATTGCATTTTTCGTGCGTTCGACGATTTCCGTAATTTTGCCGTTATAAAAGTTTTTAATGGTCGGCGTTTCATCTTCACGCCAGACCGAAACTATCACGCTCACATTGTCACCGATTCTGATTTCATCATTTGTCATAGTTGTTAATTTCTCCGTTTTGAATATTTGAAAGCGGTTTTTACACCGCTTGATTTTGTCTTGCCAGTCCGATATGTAAACTCAAAGCCGCCGCCGCGTGGTAACAAACGAGTCCTTTTTCCGCGCCTTTACAGGTGCAAGCGACGGTTTTATATCCGTTATTTTTGCGGCACAATACCGTGTAGTAGCCGCCGTGACTTCCCGACACTCTATAACGTCCGAAGTGATCGAATTTAACGGTCGGGCGAAGTTTTTTAGCTTTTTCGATTGCGTTGGTTAATTGCTCTTTGGCTTTTAAGATAAACATATTTTTCAGCGTCCTAATTTTGATTTGTCATTTCTGACTTAAATAAAGTATATCGCGTTACGCTATATATAGTCAAGTAAAATATATAGTGTAGCGCAAATATATTTTACTTGACTATATAGTGATAAAAGGTAATAATTGTGATATGTTAGGTAACGTGAAATTAGCCTTAAATAAAATTGTTGAAGAAAAGAAAAAGTCACTTTATGCCTTAGCTAAAGAAACAGGGATTGCTTACTCTACGATTCACAAAATGGCTACTAAAGAAGTGCAAAGCGTTGATTTAGAAGTATTGAGAAAGATTTGTGAAAACTTAAAATGCACACCGAATGATTTAATTGTTTTCTGAAAATATGTAATTTAATCTAATGACTGTATGGAAACCACTTAGTAATGATAAATTCGGTTTAATAAAAAGCGTAAATGATTTTATTCTAAAACTTGAGATCAATAGAGAGATTAGCTTTCCGAATTTTTTGAAGACAGAAAAGCTATATTTTTTTTCTGATTATGGGGGTGAGCATAAAGATGCTGATTTTATCTCATACGCATTTTTAATAACTGATTTAGAATCAGTTTTGAATTTTACTTATTATCATCCACAATTATTAGATTCGCTTAATTTAAGCAATAGAATTATTTCCTACAAAAAACTCAATGATAAGTTACGAATGAAAGCCTTATATCCATTCTTAGAATTTTCAAATAATATAAATGGCATCATTTTTGTTCTATTAGTGGAGAAAAGTATTTCAACATTATTCGAGAGTCAGTTTCAAAAAGAGAGATTAAATGATTATTCAAAGTGGAAATCTTTTGACTTTGAAAAGTTAATGAGAGTTATTCATTTCATTAGTTTATTTATTAGTGGCTTATCTCAACCAATGCAAGACATTTGTTGGATTTCTGACGAAGATAACATAGTGGTTAATGATGAGAAATTAATTACAATAACTGAAATGTTAGCCAATGTTTCTTCTCATTATCTCACACATTCCTTGAATAAATTGCAATGTGGTAGAGCTAATATTGAAATTGGAAAAAATTTTGAGGCTTTATGTTCAATTCCAGATTTGTGCGCTGGCGCAATTACTGATTTATTAACCTATTATAGTTCAAATGATATTTTTCCAGATAGTAAAGTAATAGTTCCTACAAAGAAAGACACTAAGACAAAAATAAATCAGATAATTTATTGGTTTATGAATAATAACCATAATCTAAAAAAAGTATGTTTTAGTATTACTGATGACAAATCCGATAGATATATACTTTCACATTTAAGGTTTCACAATTTATATAATTATTTAGGGCTATAAATATAACTTCAAACAACCTTTCTAAAAACCGATAATCGAACGATTCTTTAAATTGTCTAAATTCAGAAAGATCAGAGAGCCAAACGATACCGCCTTAATCCCAATTAAGACAAGTTCGGATTCTCTGATCTTTTTTATTAAAATTCTTTTCTCTTATTTTACCTTGTGCTAAGATACCGTAATTTTACTGTGTATAGGTTGATCTTATATGGAAAAAACTGTAATTGTTGCTTTGATAACGGGAATTAGTGCCTTGTTCGTTGCCGTCATAAGTTTGATTGCAACCCTAATAAACAGTAGAAATGCGGCACGAACGGCAGAAAATATAGAAAGATTAAAAAATGACTTTACTCAATCGAATCGCGTTCTGGATATTTTAGATACTGAAACGCGAAATACTTTAACCAACTTGAAAAATGCAACTCAGGCAATTCAAAAATTAAGAGATGCGATAAAAATTTTTAAGAATGATAAAGAATCCGCTATTGCCACAGGGATTCTCGATAAAATCAGTGAGGAAGCAGACAACATTATCTCAATTTACAGTGAATCTAAAGCAACTTTAGCACACGTTGAAGACGCTATATTTCATAGGACAAAAAATAGAGCAATAGATATAAAAGGCGCGGCTCAAAATTTTAGTCTTAAAGTAAAGAAATATAAAAAAGCAGATTTACTTAAAGGTATCTCGGAAAAATTTGATATTTTCGATAGTTTTGAATCCGATCTACACGAATTCCAACAAAAATTATGGGTTTATCGTTCTGAAAGAATATTAAGTTTAACAGAAAATTCTTCAATTCCAATTACTAAAATTTGATTATGAAACGAATTCTTATTATTGATGATGAGCCTGAATATAGCGAAAATTTGGGTTTCGCCTTAACTGAATTACTATGTGTAGAGGTCAAACAAGTTATCGCTATTGATTCTGCTATATTTGAGTTAAAAAATCGAACTTATGACTTGATAATCACCGATTGGTATTTAAAAGGAGAAGGTGAAAATAAAACTCCAAAGAAAATGATAAAAGACATCAGAAATGGGAATTTTAATGTAGAAGGAAGTTCATATAAAGTTTCCAAAATTCCAATTATTATATTTTCTGGAATAAGTTACGAATTTGTTATGGAAGTCTTAGGCTCTATTGAAGACATATTCTTTTTTCGGAAAGGTATTGATGAAATGGAATTGTTTGAATACTTAAGAAAGAGATTTAAGCATTCTTAATAAGTGCCTAATATTGGATTTTAATTATACTCAATTTCAAAAGACCCTTTATCATCTATCAATCAAGGAATTCAAAACCGCTTCAAACAAAATCTATAAACTGAAAAAGGCTTGAAATCATAGTCTTTTTCTTATTTGTTCTAAAATTCATTTGCCTAATTTCACACCTTTTGATTAGTTTTACTCACAAATAATGGCTAGACCACGAACATCACCAGAAGCAATCGCCTATCAAAAACTGCTTGCCGACGCGGTGGCTTTGCGGCTGGCGAAAGTTCCGTATCAAGAGATCATCGATGAACTCGGACATTGGAATTCGATCCAAGCGTGTCAAAAGGCGGTTTCAACTTATCTCAAAAAAAATCAGACGAAAACTGTCGAAGATTCACGCGCCGAAAATATCGCCATTCTTGAAGATATGGTTACCGAACTTCGAGGGAAATTTAAGACGGGTAAATCGATTCTGGTTGCGCGTGAAATCCGCAATCTGCTTAGGGAAATAAATCTGCTTCAGGGAAATTACGCGCCGACGAAGATTGCCGAAACCGATATCAAAGGCAATGATAAACCTAAGGTTGTTTTGTATTTACCGGATAATAAAAGAAATTAATTCGTCTAAAAAAAGGGCTGGAATATTCCAGCCCTTTTTTTAACTTTCCCAAAAACTTGATGATGGTTTTTGTTCTAATGGCGTTTCAACTTTTGGTGGTGTTTCACTCTTCTTTTGTCTTTGACGTGGTGCAATTATTTTTACCTTATTTAAATCTAAGATAATTCCAATTTCATCCGAAGTAATTTCTTCAAACAAAGCTGTTTTTGGTGGAATAATGTTATAAAACGCACAAAACCCCTTAGCTCTAATAATATGACTCGTTGAATTAGCCAACGATTTAACATCAAAAGCGTGTTTTTCGCCTTCATTTGCAGGTCTGATACCAATAAGTCCCTTTTTACTAAAAGCTAGAACTACTTTTTCGGAATTTTTCAGCAATCCATGCGCTAAATGATTAAGTGTAATATCCCCACGATTGTTCAAAGAAATTCTTGGCACATTACTGCGACTGCTACTCGCTCCTTGTGTGAATTCTTCAAAATCATTCCAATTTTCCATATTTTCAATTTACCTCAAAAAAGATTAGTAACTTACTGTTACGCATTAATACTAAATAAACTGCTTAACTTTGTCAATGTTTTTCTTACACGCAACTTACGCACAAATGCAAACTCTTGCTATAAGTTTACTGTTTGTCTTTATCATTACGTTAAGCGTTACAGTTAATCGGCGATTAATTTGTAACGGGATGCCAATAATTAGAGTGTGGTGTTATGTCGCTAAAAACAAAAAACTGCGCCGAAACGCAGTTTTTTATCTTTTTGATGTAAATCGACTTCGCGCTATTGCGCTTATGTGTCGTTTATGGCTATAATAAAGCAGACTTTTTGATGTTTGTAATTTGGAGGGTTGGCAGAATTGGTAATGCACCCGACTTATAATCGAGGACAGGCTAGCACCTTTGTCGGTTCGAGTCCGGCACCCTCCGCGCAATTTCCATTTTAAAAACAACAATAAGTTTTTTATTATAGGTTACCTTTTATCCTAAAAAAGTTTCGGATCGTTTTTTATCCGAAACATCCAAAAAGTAGCAGTTTTTGGATGCAATTTTAGAAAAAAGGAGGTAAAAATGATAATCATTTTTACTTTTTCGTTCAAATTCAAAGTAACGATTAAAATGTCTTCTGAAGGCGACTTAACCATTATTCTTGAACCTATATGAACGGTGGAGGAGATTTCATCTCCTCCCTTTTTCTTTTAAACATTACCTAAAATCAGACTATTTGTCAACAAGCCTTAGTTTGTCAAGTGATTTAATTATAATAGTTTAAAGCTAAGTCCATTAAATAATAGACTTAGAATAGAGGATGAATTCCTTATTCTTAATAACTCAATTTTCTCATTAATTTTCTCATTTTCTCATTAATTTTCTTATTGTCTAATAATCATTTCATTTATGTTTCTGTGTATTTAACAATCTTTACATTGCTCTTAACACTTTTAGTTTATCTAAAGTCTAAATTAATGTTCTTATCTTACTACTGATAATCTTCTCAATTTCGTTTTTTCGTTATATTGTTGACTCACTCAAAGATACTTGTCTTTACTTAAAGCATATTTGTTAGCGTTATGGAAAGTAATTGTAAACTTGGAGAGGCTACAACATTAAGCCTCTTAAATTGACTAACGCGACAAATACAATTGAACTTCGACCACAGCCCGGTCCGCAAGAACTCTTCCTATCCACTTCCGCCGACATCGCAATTTACGGCGGCGGCGCGGGCGGCGGGAAATCTTTCGGCATTTTGCTCGAAGGCGCACGGCACACGGAAAACAAAGATTTCGGCGGCGTGATATTTCGGCGCACATCGCCGATGATTACCAACGAAGGCGGTCTTTGGGACGAATCGTCGAAAATGTATCCGCTCCTCGATGCAACGCCGAAGGAAACCGATCATTCGTGGACGTTTCCGAGCGGGTCGGTCGTTTCGTTTTCGCATCTTCAGCACGATAAAAATGTTTTAGATTGGCAAGGTTCGCAGATATGTTTTTTAGGTTTCGACGAGCTAACGCATTTTACCGAAAAGCAGTTTTTTTATATGATTTCGCGCAACCGCTCGACCTGCGGTGTGAAACCTTACGTCCGCGCCACGACGAATCCGGACGCGGAATCTTGGGTTGCCGATTTTATTGCCTGGTGGATCGACCAACGCGAATTTTTAGAGAACGGCGAGCGAAATCCGCGTTACGGTTTACCTATTCAAGAGCGTGCCGGAAAAATCCGCTGGTTCATTCGGCTTGGCGATAATCTCAAATGGGCAGACACGAAGGAAGAACTTTTCGACGATTTCGAGAGCATCAGGAACGCGCTGCCGGAAGACGTGCGCGAAATGACGAAACCCGAAGATTTCATCAAATCGGTCACGTTCATTCCGTCGAACGTTTACGACAATAAAAAACTGCTCGAATCGAATCCGCAGTATTTGGCGAACCTTCTGGCGTTACCGCTCGTCGAGCGCGAAAGACTGCTCGGCGGCAATTGGAAGGTCAAAGCGTCCGCCGGAAAGGTTTTCAATCGTGAATGGTTCGAGATCGTCGAGCAACTTCCCAAAATTGATTTAGTGACAGCCTATTGGGATTTTGCCGCGACCGAAAAGCAGATTATAGGCACTAAAGTGGACGGCAAGAATGATCCGGATTTTACCGCACGGACGCTTTTAGGATATTCAAAAACGGAAAAACGCTGGTATATCTTGGACGTGATCGCCGTGCAACAAGCTCCCGCATCGGTCGAAAAATTGTTTCTTCAGACGTGCAAACTCGATCGGGATATTGCGAAATCTCTAGGCGCAAGATTTCTCGTCAGATGGGAAATCGAACCCGGAAGCGCGGCAAAACGTGAAAGTTATCGGCTGACCTCAAATCTCGTCGGTTACGATGCCAAGGGCAAAAACTTCAAAGGCGATAAATTGACCAGAGCACGTTCGCTCGCCGTTCAAGCCGAAGCCGGAAACGTGAAATGCAAAAAAGGAAGTTGGAACGCGGAGTTTTTATCGCATATGCACGGTCAGCCCGATCTGCCGCACGACGACATTATGGACTCAGCTGCGGGCGCGTTTAATTCAAGCAGTGCGGAAGGCTCAACCGGTTGCGGTTTCTAAAAAATCTCTACAATTTCAAATATGTAGGTTTGACCTGCACTTCTCAAAATGGAAAACCAAACTTCACCGATGCAAACATCGAAACAAGACCTCGAAAAAATCGTCACGCACCTGACTACCAAGATGGCGGCGTATCAAAAGTTTTACGATTATTATAAGGGCATTCACACCTGGAACTTTTCGTCGAAAAAATTCAAAACCAAATACGGGCAAAGACTTCAAACTTTGCGCGAAAACCTTTGTAGAACGGTCGTCAAAGCTCCGGCATCACGTCTTCAGATCATCAACTTTTTGGCTGAGAAACAAAATACGGAAAATCCGGCGTGGAAAATCTGGAAGCGCAATAAAATGCCGCTCAATTCGGGAAAAGTGCATCGTGAAGCCTTCAAAACGGGTGAAGCCTTCGTGATGGTTTGGGTTGATAAAAACGGACGTGCGCGAATCGAAACGCAAACGGCGGCAAACGTTGCGGTCTGGAAATCTGCCGAAACGGGCGAAACCGAAAAGGCTGCGAAAATGTGGCTCGGAACGGACGGAAAATATTATTTGACGGTTTATTACGCCGACCGGATCGAAAAATATGTGTCGAAACATAAAAGAGCACAGAGCGATTCAAAATCCTTTGTTGTGCGCGAAGTTGCGGGCGAACCGTTTCCGCTTGGTAATCCTTACAAACGCGTTCCGGTTTTCCGTTTCACATTCGACGAAGAAGCCGACGACGTGCCGAATTCGATTCTTTCAGACGTGATTCCGCTTAATGATGCTCTCAATAAGTCCTATGCCGATATTTTTGTCGGTCAGGAATATAACTCAATGCGTCAGCGGCACGTTGCGGGATTACGCGTTGAAGTCGATGAAGAAACGGGCAAAAAAATCGAACCTTACAAAGCGGATGATTCGGTTTGGATAGCGGAAGACAACGAAACGAAATTCGGCGAATTTACCGACGCGAATTTGGAATCGATGCTGAAAGTAAAACAGGAAACCGTCAAAGACATCGCGCTGGTTTCGGGCATTCCGCCGTCGTATTTCAATCTCGAAGATTCGGGAAGTGCCATCAGCGGCGAAGCTCTGCGAAAGCTCGAAGCGCGGTTTACCTCCATTGTGCAGGACGCGCAATTGTCTTTCGGTGAAGGTTGGGATGAAGTTATCGGTTTTGCAATGGAAATCGACCGCGAAACTAAAACGCTCGAAACGAAAGATTTGCAGATCGAAACGCAGTGGACGGATGCCGCGCCTGTTTCGGAAACTGAAATTCTCGATAATGCGATCAAGAAAAAATCTCTCGGCTGGTCTGAAGAACAGATTCAGCGCGATTACGGTTTGACCGACGGGCAGATCGAGAAAATGAAGGAAGAAATTGCGAACCGTGAAAAAGCGAAGATGGAAACGCAGGCGAAGTTTTTCGACGCGGGGAATTCTAATTATTAGAAACTATGACACCGCAGGAATTTGCGAAAAAACAGCGTGAAATGCTGATAAGAACGGAAAAACGATCCGCTTTTATTTTGCTTAATGAGTTCGAGAAAATGAAGAAAAAAATCTCCGATTTCATTCTTCTTCAGCTGACAGGTCCGATCACGCTCAAAAAACTTTCCGAAAACGATCTGCTCAAAAAATTACTGAGCGAAGTTGAAAGCCGCATCATAGAAATTAAAAATCCGTTTGTGAAAACCGTGCAGAAAGCACAAACGACCGTCATCAAACAGAGCGGCGCGAGTTTGCGCGAGTTTCTGGAATTGAAATCTAAAATTTTCGAGCGCGACGGCGAAGCGATTCAAAAGCTGCTCCAACGTGCGAATGGCAAAAATACGCTTTCGGTAATATTTGATCGGATGAAAACGCCCGTGCGCCAGCTCGCGAAAAATGAACTCATCGAAGGCTTTGCCTTGGGCGAATCCGCCCCGCAAATCGCTGCACGGCTACACAAAACCGCCGACCTTGGGAAAGCGCGAGCTTTGACGATCGCCCGGACGGAAACTAACGAAGCGTATCGCGCCGCGACGCGTGATTTTTACCGAGAAGCCAACATCAAAGAATATATCTGGATGTCCGCGCTTGATCCGCGAACGTGCCTTATTTGTTGGATGTTACACGGGCAAAAATTCAAATCGTCGAAAATGACTTTTTCGCATCCGAATTGTCGCTGTGTGCTGATTCCGAAGACGAAACACACGGGAAATATTATCACGGGCGCGGAAAGGTTTGCCGCGCTCGAACCGGGATTTCAAAAGCAGATTTTAGGCAACAAAAGATTCGAGATTTTTAAGGCTGGAAACTCTTTGGATGAGTTCGTAAAAAGCGAAAAATCGCCCGAATTCGGCGAGCGGTTTGCTATTAGAAATTTAGATGAATTTTAATTTGCCTCTATCTCTTTTTTTAGATCAATCGCCAAATCCATTAAGGTTTGCCTAATCATATATCCTTGTCTTACGGAAACGTTCCAAGGCAACGGCGGCAATTCTTCCTCAAAATCGATTGTGTATAATGTTCCAAATTCAACTACCACTTTAAAGACAATTCAACAATCATCTATATAGTCAGTTTCTGCTGAAGTAAAGCCACGCTTGAAGGAATTAAATCTGTTTTCAATATTTTCGGACATTTTTAAAAGGTATCTTCTTGATCTGTATTCGAAAACAGATCGAATTGTTTTGTTGTCACAACTTTCGGTGCTTGTTTGAATGTTACTTCAGTTGACGGCATTTTGATTTCTGCACCCGCCAGTAATTCTTCAATAGACAAAATTTGCAGTTTCGGATAATTTTTGTTCCAAAATTCCGAATGATAAAAACCAGCTGTTGCGGCTTCTTTGATCATTTCTTTGGTAGGCTTTTCAAGCGTGATAAAAACTCCGATCGGCGCATTTTCGCGGGTGATCGTTCCGACGAGATCGCGAATATCGCCCGATTTGACCTTGCCCGATTTGACTTGCACGAGAACGCGTTTCGGTTTGCCCGATTTATCGTCAACAAAATTGATGATTCCGTCGATGCCTTTGTCGGAACCTTTTTTGCCTTCTTTGCTTCCGGCAGTTGCTCCGAGCGGACGCGCTTTGACAAGCGACAAAGCCCACCATTGAAACTGATAACGTTCGTTGTCGCGTTTCGCAAGTTCGATCGCTGAAGCAAGATCGACCGGTTCACCGATCACTTTATAATCTTTTTTCTGTTCGAGATTAAATGCTGATTTTAACCGGTATTTTTGAAGTGCAATCGATAAATGCGTAATGTCGATACCGATCCATTTACGGTTTAACTTTTGTGCGGCAGCAATAGTTGTTCCGCAACCGCAAAATGGGTCTAAAACAACATCGCCTTCATTAGATGATGCTGAAATAATTCGTTCGAGAAGTGCAACTGGTTTTTGGGTTGGATAGCCAAGTCGCTCGGCAGCTTGCGAATTAATTGGCGAAATATCGTCAAATAAACTATCGACAGTTTCGCCTTCTAATTCATCAAGAAATCTTTTTCTTTGGATTCTCCTAGAACGATCTTCAGGCAAATATAATCTTCCTTCTTCATCCATTTGTTTCATTTTTTCTAAAGATACTGCCCATCCATTTGGAGGAGGCAGGTAACCTTTATACTCATAAATTAAGTTTGGACGATAAGACGGACTCGTTAAATTATCTAACCTATAACATCTTCCTTCATCGTCGTAATGAGTAAATTTCGTTGCAATATACTCTTGGTTATTTGCTCGGAACTGTCGCTTAAACTTTGTCAGATGTCCCTTAGCAAAAAATAGAATAACATCGTGAGAAACCCCAAATCTTATAGCTGCATGATTCGTTTCACCTCGCCCCGCTTTTCTTTTCCACACTATTTCGTTCCGAAAATTTTCAGCTCCAAAAATCGTATCGAGCAATATTTTTAGATAATGTGAAGCTGTTGGATCACAGTGCAAGTAAAGCGAACCCGTCGGCTTGAGAACACGATGAAGTTCAACTAGGCGCGCTGCCATCATTACAAGGTACGCCATCATTTGATTGTTGCCAATAAACTCGTGCATCGCGCCGATCATTGTTGAAACTGCCGGAACGCTGTCGGTGACGAGTTCGTGATAAGTTTGAGCTGCTTCAGGAGTCCAATGCCAAGTATCTTCAAAAGCTGTAATTTGGGCTTCCGATTCCTGACCAGATTCGTCTTTGAAAAGAACGTTATAATTTCGATTAGAGTTAAACGGCGGATCGAGATATATCAGATCAACCGACTCGGCAGGAATTTTATCACGTAAGATTTTAAGGTTATCGCCGTAGTAGAGTGTGTTCATTTATATTTATTTCGCCGCTTTTTTAGGTCTGCCTTTCTCAGGTTTAACAAATCCGTCTAAATCGCTTTCGGGAATCAGCCAGACGCTGCCGGCGACGCTTTCTTCGAGCCGTGCGCCTGGAAACATTCCGGCGCGGATCCAACCTTTCACCGTATATGGATTTACATCGTATATCTTGGCAACTTCCGAAGCCTTTAATTCTTTTTCACTCATCGCCCAAAAATAATATTACACGCTGTAAAAGTTTTCAAGTATTTCATCGCAAAATAAATATTACAGGGTGTAAAATATATCTTGACATTAAATATTACAGGGTGTAAAATATATCTTAATGGTTGAGGAATTCAGCCTCTTTGGAAAGCCGAAATTTTGAAACGTGAGCAGTAACCGCGAAAGGTTGAGCAAGGTAAGTTGAGTGAGTAGGAAAGCACCGTTAAAAAAGTGCCGGAGAAAACCACAACGAAACTAGACGCAACAGACGCGAGTAGGGTGAAGCAAGGATGAAACGAATAAAAAGTAGGCTTTTCAAATCTCAAAAATATGAATAAAAACCAATTTCAATTAAACATCGGCGACGAAATCGGATTCGTTATTCTTGCACAAAACACTGACGCGACAGACCACACGGTTTATTTCCCTGTTGTCGAAATTACGACACGCGACGGTCAACGTGCTTACCGCTATCAATATCCTGACGGCAATATTTCAGCTTCGGCAATCCGTCAATCGGAATTGAAATATCACTCTTTGAGAATCAACGCAGTTCAAAGCAAACCTGAAATGCTTTCGCTCGTCAACCGCAAACACGAGTTTTTGGACGCGATGAAACGCGCCGAAACGTCGAGTCTGGAAGTTTTCAACGATTGGGAACGCGACTCCTTTTACGTGAAAAATCACCGCGTAAATACGGAATACCGCGTCGATTTGAAATCTGAAAACGGCGAATTGTTTGCGACTTGCGAATGTGCCGATTACGTTTACCGCAACCGCATTTGTAAGCACATCGGCGCGGTTTTGACCGAAACCATTTTCGGAATGACAACCAAAATTTAAGTTTTTAAGTCAAGTTTTCGGCGGGTGAAACATCCCGCCAATTTTTCAAAATTATGAGTTGGACAAAAACACAATATTGGGAAGAAATTTGCGCGATGCTCGAACCAACTGATGAGCAGGAATATTTCGATCAAGATGAACTCGCTTCGGGCGAAACACAAATCGACTTTTTCGACGATTACAAAATCGATCACGCCGGGCGCGAAGCTTTTGAATGTCCGCTTTGCGGCAAATTTAACGACGTGGATTTTCCGCATAATCAATGCTCTGATGAAGAAAAATTCTTGTCGGAACAAGGCGGCAATCTTTTTGACGAGGACTTGCCTTGGTAAGTTTTATACAGATTTTAAGGAGTATTATGACAAACGATTTTTGGGGCGACCCTATCACCATTTAAACGGACGCAGACGCAATCGAAGACGGAATTTTGATTAATCTTTCGAGTTACCGCGTTTCATTTAACGGTAAAACGATCAACCGAATTACGAGCAATGCTTTTTTTGCAATCGGCTTCGATAAAATTATGCCCGTCACGCTTTCTCATAATTTGAAATTTATTGCGAATAATTCAAAGAAAGACTGCGAAGGCGCGGATGCTTGGGGAATCTTTGAACCTGATAAAAGGCTCGGAAACGTCAAACTTTGGCTCGTCGGGAATGAGGTTGAAGGCTATTCAATTCTTTTGCCGGAAGATTATTGAATAGTTCTAATTAATTGAAATTGGTTGAGCAAAGCGGTTGATTTTACGCAAAATCAGACCGCTCTTTTTCTTTCTGATTTAATAATTTTTGTGAGGTTAAATTCTCACTTGACCTCCAACAAACGGAAAAGAAAACTTCACCTTTTCTTTTCCAATTTAATTTTACTTCAAGGAATTCAATTTAAAATGGCTATAGCTAAAAAACCGAAACAAGGCGAAGAAACGCCGAAAGACGAAGAAGAAGTCGAAACGCCCGAAGTGAAAAAGGAAGAAGTCGAAAAACCGAAAACCTACACGCAAGCCGAACTCGACGCGCTTTTGAAAAAGGCTCAGAAAGACGCTGACAAAAAGATCGCCGATGCCGAAGCGAAAGCGAAACTTTCCGAAGACGAGCGGATGAAAAAAGACCTCGAAGATACGAAAGCCCAGCTGCGTGAACGCGATGCCCGCGATGCCGTCAAAGAAGCGGCTTCAAAAGCCGGCGTGAAAAATCCCGATCTTTTTTATAAAGCCGTCAAAACTGACCTCGAATTCAACGAGGATGGTTCGATCAAGAATTTGAAAGACGTGCTGGAATCGTCGAAAACGGAAATGCCGGAGCTTTACGGCGAAGTCGAAAAACCGAAGCCCGAAGGCGGCGCGGATGCCGGAGAAGGAAAGAATCCGCCTCCGACGTTGACCAAAGAAGCAATCGAGAAAATGTCCGAAAAGGAAATTATGGACAATATGCCCGCCATCGATGCGTTTCTCGCTTCGCAATAAAACCAAACGAAATTTTTTAAACCAGAGCAGAATCTCTACTTAAAGCCGAAAGGCTTAACTTGAAAAACAAATGATTACCAATTTCATTCCTAAGGTTTGGAGTGCGAAAATCCTCAAAGCACTCGAAGAATTCCATATCTTCGGTTCACCGTCGTGCGCCAACCGCGAATACGAAGGCGAAATCAAAGATAAAGGCTCGTCCGTTAAAATCAATTCCGTCGGCGATATTGTCATTAAAGATTATACGCGCGGCACGGACATTGAAGATCCGGACGAATTGAACGATGCAGGTCAGGAGCTTGTCATCACCGAAGCGAAATATTTCAATTTTGCAATCGACGACGTGGACCGCGTTCAGGCAAATGCAAACGTGATGGCTGAAGCGATGAGCCGCGCCGGTTACGGATTGCGTGATAAAGCAGATATTTTTATCGCGTCGAATCACATTTACGTGCCGTCCTCTAATTTCGTCGGCGATGATGTCACGCCGATCATTCCAACCAAGGACACCTTTTACGATTACCTGGTTGATCTGAAAGTTAAGCTGACCGAAGCGAACATTCCCGAAGAAGGACGCTTTGCGATCATTCCGCCGTGGTGCGAAGGTCTGCTTTTGAAAGATGATCGCTTCGTCGCTGCCGGAACCAGCAAAACTGATGAAGTTTTGAGAAACGGTTTCATCGGACGCGCTGCGGGAATGGATATTTATGTTTCTAACAATACGCCGAACACGGCTGGCACGAAATATAAAGTTATTGCCGGACATCCGATGGCTTTGACCTTTGCCGAACAGATCGTTAAAACAGTCGCTTACACGCCTGAAAAACGATTTGCCGATGCTGTGAAAGGCTTGCATGTATATGGTGCGAAGCTTGTTCGTCCTTATGCTTGGGCTGTTGGAACATTCAACAAATCGTAGTTCAAATGAGAAGTGAGAAGTGAAAACTGAAAGTTAAAATCAGTTCAAATTCCCACTTCTCACTTCTCACTTTTCACTTATATAAAAAACAATGGCAAATCCAGCTTCTTTAACAGTAAACACAATCAGCGCAAACGCGGCAATCACTCAACCCGCGTCGCAATCAGTTGACACGAACGGCACGATCAATTGCGCCGTCAAATCTTTCACCGACCGTCTTTTGATCGAACTTGTCAACACGGACGATGCAGCCTGCACGGTGACTATCAAAGCAGGAACGGGCGTTCAGGCGCATACGGCGCGTGATCTCGTCGTTTCGTTGGCGGCTTCGGGCAACGCCGGAGCAAACAAATTGATCGGACCGCTCGAATCGGCAAGATTCGTCAAAGGCGATGGTTCGATCGACATTCAATTTCAGGCAACAACGGGACAACCCGCTTTAAACGTGCGCGTTTACCGCTTGCCTGCAAACGTTTAGTTTTAATTGCAATGGAAAGCGGAAAAGGCACGATTAATCCGTGCAAAATCCGTTTTCCATTTTCTAATTTTAGAGGCAAATTTTTATGTGGTTTAGACGTGGTGACGGACAAATTTTTGAAGCGGTGGAAGGATCGGCTTCATTTCAAATGATGAGCAAATCGCCCGAATTCGATGAAGTTTTGGAAACTGAAGACGAAACGGACGAAACCGAAGAAACCGAAACTAGAGAAAATTCGGTCGAAAATTCCGATCAAACTCAAGTTTCCGAAATCGAAGAAAAAAGCGAACCGGAAGTAAACACCGATGAAAGCGAAACTCAAACTGGACAATCCGCTTTGGAAAACACCGGAACGACGCAAGATTCTGGACAAAGCAGTGCAGGAAAGCGCGGCGGAACTCGAAGCAGAAATAAAGCAAAAAATTCTGACTGGGACGAAAACGGGCAAGCTGTATCGTAAAGGCAGTATCAAACGGCGCGGTCGAATCGTCGGATCAAAAATCCATCGTGCTTCCGCGCCCGGCGAAGCTCCCGCCAATGATACGGGCGGTTTGGCAAACTCGATTCGCGCAAAGAAAGTGGAACAAATGCACTCGAAGGTAGCGACATCGAAGAATTACGCTGAACCCTTGGACAAAGGCGCGACGATTAACGGACGAAACAAACGAACGAAGATCGTAGGACCGATGAGAAATCGCAGTCTCAAACCGCGTCCTTTCTTCAGCTCGACGGCGGACGAATTCAAGCCGAAATTCCTGAATAATTTACAGGAAGCGATCAAGGAAAATTCTTAAATGACTTACGCCGACAAAGATCAATTAATTGCCGATTATATTCCCGGCGCGAAATCGACTAATGAGATCGCGGCGGTCGAACGCATTTTGGAAGGTGTTTCGGCTTTCGTCGATTCGTATTGCCGCCGTCCGTCAGGATATTTTTCGCCGTCGCCGGATGAACCGACTATGAAACGAGTGCGCGGAGAAGGTCATCATTTTTTGCGGCTGCCGATTCACGTTTTCGGATCCGTCACGGAAGTCAGAACTTCTTACGGTGCGCTGATAAAGCCCGAAAATTATTACGAATCGGAAAAGAACGGCTGGCTTTACGCAACCGAAGACGGAATTTATCCCGAAGCTTCGTTCGATCTGTGTTCGCCTGATACTTGGGCGGACGGGCAAATATTCAAAGTTACGGCACGTTAGGGCTACTCGGAAACGCCGAAGGATTTATCTGAAGCCGTCCGCGAAACTGTCAAGCGAATCTGGGAAGCCCAAAAAGGAACTTTGGGGCAAATCACGCCGAACGGTTTTGTTATCGAGCGGGCGATGCCTCCATTTGCGAAGGAAGTTTTAGACAAGTATAAACGCCGCGAATTTGAGATTTGATGCCGCTTTTAACACCCGCAAAAGAAATCGACATTCTGACTGCTCTCAAAACAAAATTTGAGGCGGTCGAAGACGTTTCTAACGTCATAATCGACGATGATTTGTTCGATTCGGAACAAGATGTAATTGATAATTTATCAATCCAAAAAACGTCGGACGACGAAACGGAAGTCAAATATATCTACATTTCTTTTGCGAGCTTTGAAGACCAAACTGAAGACGGTTGCGAAGACGATCCGGCAGTTACGCTCAATTACAACGCTCATATATTTTGGCAATACAAAGAAAAACGCGCCGATAATTCGCGCATTGCGAACGATTTCAAGGCGTTAGTGATTAATCTCCGCAACAAATTTCTGAACAAAAACCGCACGCTCGAAGGTATCGGAAATTGCGAAACTGCACCGCTCGTTCAGAACCATTCTATAATTTTGGATAACGATGACTTGACCGGATTTTACGGTTACATCGCAGATTTTACAGTTCCCGTGGAGATCGGATTTTAATGAATGATTTTTTTTGGACAATAGGTGTAATAATCGCTCTTTTGCTTTTAATTCTCGATGATTTTCAAATTGACTTAAATTTTGTGATCGCCGAAAGAGAACCTTTTTTAACCATAATCAGCCTCAATGCCAATGCCTAAAAGACTTCCGAAAACACCGAATATTGCCTTTATCGGCAATCGTAACGGCTTCGATCCGATTCTGGAAATCAACACAGAACCGAAGAAAATAAAACTTCCCAAGAATCAATCGAAGCCGTTTTATCACAAACAGGCAAAAGAGATCATTCGTCTTTTTCCGTATCTTTATAAAAGAGTTCTTTAACAGATTGAAAGCGCGGACAGGCGAAACAAACGCGCACCGGGGATTTTTTATTATTCTTTGCCTCGTCAACTCATACGCCTGTGGTCATTTTGTCCGTTAATAATGCCTTTATCGCGCTTTCGATGCCTCATTAATTTTTATGTTTAATACTCAACGATTCAAACGCTTATACGCCGCTTTTTCTTCCGTTTTCAAGAAACAATCCGCTTTCGGCTCTCCGCTTTCGGCGGCAGACCTCGACGAACGCCACAACTGCACATTGACTTTCGAGGATGTCGTCGGGCGTGAAATGGTTTACGATTGCGCCGAAGAAGATGTGGTTGATGAAGACACCAACACGCAATTGAAACGCGTTCGTTTGAATTATCCTTCGATCACGCCGCAAAGATTGTTCGGCTGGATCGGAATGTTGCTTTCGACGGTTGCCGCGCCGACCGGAACGAGCGCAAATGAAGTCCAAACAATTACTTCAGACGCAACCGGCGGCACTTTTACGGCGACATTCGCGTTTGAAGGATTGACCGCAACGACTCCGGCTTTGGCTTACAACATCACGGCAACCAATTTCAAAAAAGCTCTCGAAAATCTTTCGTCGATCGGCGAAGGAAATATCAGTAGCGTCACCGGAACTTTGGCAACCGGATTTGTCGTCACTTTCGGCGGAAAATTGGCGAAAACAAATGTGCCTTTGATTTCAATCGGCGCAGGAAGTTTAACGGGAAATTCCGGTGCGCCGACCGTCGCGCAAACCGTCCAAGGAGGGAACAAATATCACGCCGCGACGCGTTCGACCGATGATACTTTAGCAAAAACCTCATTCGGCTTCGGATATGAAAACAATTCGGAACCCGCGCTCGAATATTACGATTGCGTCGTTGAATCGATCACGATCAATTTAAATCGCCGAAGATTGCTGACAGCTGAAATCGTGCTTTTGGGACGCTTCACGCCGGAGGAATTAGAAGCCTTCGACGATCCCGAATGCGTCATCCTTCCCGGCATCAAAGGCGAAGATTGCAAAATCAAAATCAACGGGCAATATTTGCTCGAAGAATTCTGGCAAGGCACGATCACGCTCAACAATGCCGTTCCGACCGATGAAGACGCTTTTCCGTTTTCCGGTCCTGACGTTTCTAACTGGGAACGGGGCGACAAACCGACCTATCCGCTCACTTTTCAGATTCTCGGTTCGGAAGGAGATACGATCGGCAATCTCGTCAAAGCCGGCACGAAAGTCGGAATCGAGTTTTTGTTAGGCGACGCAGGCAATCGCTGTGCGCTTATTTTCCCGAACGTTTTGATGAAGTTTGCTTCAAATCCGATTCAATACGTCGGCACGAAACGCCGCTCGGCTCACAATATCGAAGCCACGCCGCACAAAGATGCAACATTGCTTGCCCCTTTTCGCGCTGAGGCTTTTCTCGATCAGACCGCCGCTTTTTTACAAAGCTAATGAATTAAGCTAGGGGAAAACTCCCCTAGCTTTCCCCTAAATTTTAATGTTCAAAAACTGGAGAATTTTTTAATGTTTAAAGAAACCATCGAAGTTTCAGTCACCTTCAATGAAAAAATCACGTTCTTTTTGCGAATGATCGGAATCGCTGAAGAAAACGAATATCGTCAAAAACTTTTCGGAATCCCGGAAGCCGATCGCGCGGAAAAGGAATACGAGGCAAATGTCAGCCTTTTGGCAGAACTTTCGGAAAAATTGCCCGATGGAATGTTTGGCGATTCAATTCCCAAAGGACAGCCCGATTTTTGCATTCGTGAATACTTTGCCGAAAAAACCGTTTTGAAGGAACGTATCGCATTTTACGCCGTGTGCGGTTATTTCAACCGTTTGATGCCTTCGGAAAGTTTTTTATAGCATTCCGGGAAACGTGCCGTGCGTTTCTCGAACATAGTCAGCAAATGGGTGAAATCCCGCCTGATTACGATGATTGTCCGCGTGTCTGTCCTTTCGGCGATTCTGCCAAATGTCACGATTGTCCCGCAAAAGCGGAAGAAGATAATTTCAAGGAAAATCTCGAATTTGCTTTGAAAGAATCACTCGGAAAAGATGCGGAAAAATATTCGATTAATTCTCTTATCAAAACCGTGATCGATATTTCCGAACTTTCCGAATCAACGGCGCGAACGAGCTGGACGATCATGACCGATTACCTCGTTAAGATTTTGCGCGATGAAAGGCGCAAATTAAAACGCATTCTCGAATGGAATGCCCGAAAAAACACCGACCAATAATGATGATGACAGGACGCGAGTTTGCACACGTAAACGGGCGGCTAAAACGGAGTTTCTTATACAATGTTTGGCTGACTATTTCTCTGAGCTATACGGTAAGTATTTCGATTATTACGAGTGCAAATTCTGCTCGGAATTTCATCTTTTCACGGTTAAACAGGTAAATGGATAAACTTTATAAAGTCGAAAACGGACGAGTTCAAATCGAGATCGACACCAAAAACAAACGTGCTGTTTCAGTTAAAAAGAAGCAGCACGTTTCGGCTTCGGGCATCATCACGCCACGTCGGGAAAACGAGTATTTGCCGCGCCGTCTGCAAAAAAGCGGAATTCAATTTTACGATCTCGGTCAAATCCTCGTCGGCGAAGTTTGGCAAGATTTAGATTTCCGCATCGTGCCTCCGGTTGTAATTTCTTCAGATGTTTTCAGTAATTTCGAGATAGATTTGGGTGAAGTTTTCTTCCAGCTTCGGGAAAAGCTTTTTGAAGTTCCGATCTCCGAATGGAAAACAAAATACAGAAAACTCGATTATGAATCGGCTGAACGTTACGGACTCGATGTAATTTTCGACGAAGATAATTCGGTAATTTATCCGATTGCACGGACGGGAACGCGTAAACAGATGATCGACGGCGAAACTGATATTACAGAAACAAAATGGACTCCAAAAGGCTTGGAAATAACGACCGCGCCCGTCAATTTCGGAGTTTGGTCAGCGCAAGCCTTTTGGAGTTTTCGGCATTTCAATACCAAGGTCACAACCACCTTAAATCCGCTCGCACCGACGGTCAGTTTTACGACATCGAAAAATTGCAATATTTTTATGGTTCCACGCCTTTGCTTCGAGATCGGTTTGGGCGGTGATACTTCGACGATCGGTTTTTCGTTCCTGAACGGGCATATTGCACCCGTTTCGCGTGAATTGTTTTTAAACAATCCTGTATTGGCGGCAAATCATCCTTACTCGGTTTTGTGTGAATTTGTCAATGAAAGTGTCGCCTCGCCCGATATTGCCGCTTTGAAAGCTAATCTTTTGGAATTTCTGTCAGACAGAGCCGGAGCGCGTCATTTTCGCGGCACGGTCGGTTTCGATTCGCCGTCGAGCTTTCCGACCGAAGACATTTTTAAGATTCAATTTTCTGCGAGCGTCATCGGCAGCGGCGGCGCAAACTCCGACATCGTGAAACTATCCGAAAATGCACTTGTTGCCGTCATCGAACAAAACGGAAGTTTTTATTATGTCTGGATCAATAGCGATGTGCCGTCGCCGCGAGCCGGAATCAGTTTCAATTTCGATGAAGAATCTTAACTTTTCAAAAAAGAGTTGAAAATTGATTTCGTTTAATTATATATTATTTATTGAGTGAACATTCATTTTAATTTTTATTAAAGTGAATCTAAAGGAGTAGGAAAGCGTGACCTTTCCTACTCCTTTCATTTTTATAAAATTATCTTAAATGTGTCGAAAGAGTAACCGCTTTTGAAAAACTCAATAAACTGAAAAAGGCTTGAAACCAGAGCCTTTTTCTTATGCAAAAAAACAGCGACAATCTCACCGTCGAGAATTTAACCGAAAATAAAGCAGTGGACAAGATGGGATAATTTGAATTTGACGAATGTATAAAATTTTTAGAGTGCGAATCATTAACCAAATTTAAAACACGCGAATACGCAGAAAAATACATCGAAAAGAGTAATGAAGCACTTTACTCGATTCGATGTAAGTTTTGTAGCAAATATCACTTTTTACCGATTGAATGAAGTTTTAAATACTCAATTACTTTTTCAAGTAAATAAATAGAATCTGCAAAAAGTCCGATTCCTATGTTACAGCGACCGCAAAGCAATGCGCGTATTTTTCCTGAGTCGTGGCAATGGTCAATCGCAAGATTTCTATCACTATTAACGCCGCCGCAAATCGCACAACCATAGTTTTGTTGTATAAGCATTGAATTGTATTCGGTTTCGGTTATTCCCCAAACTTTTTCAAATCTTTTACGTCTATCGTATGCTCTGCTACACTCAATACAGCGAGCAGATAAATTTAATGTGTTTTTGCTTTTGTAGAAATGTTCGCGGCTTTTTCCAATTCTGCAACTTGTGCAGATTCTTATATTGTTTTCCCAACTTGTAGAGTTTTTCGTGTAACATTTTTTAGAACAAAAAGTTTTATACTGCTTCTTCAATCTTGAAAAAGGTATTTTTATTACCTTTTCACATCCAAAACAGTTTACGATAAATGAATTCTGTCTTTTTTGTTCAAGACGGCATTCGTTGTTGCAAAAATACTTTTTTCGGCTTTTTGGAACGGTGTTTTCCTTACCGCAAAACCTGCAATTAAACTTACGGTAAACAATTTTCCTTTTACAAGGCACACTGCAAAATTTCCTTTTATCTGCCAAATAAGGAAAAGTCGAATATTCTTTTCCACAATTCGTGCAATTTTTAGTAATTCTCATATTTATTACTTTTCTCTTGATTACATTTCAAGCAAGCGATTTTTGCATTGTTCGGACAATGGAAACCGCCGCGTGAAAGCGGTATAACGTGATCGATAGTTGCGGTTCGTTCGGTTAAAAGCGTTTTGCAAATGTAACAGTTCAAACCGTCACGATTGATAATTTCACGTTTCGTAAATGGAATGATGACGGGCGCGTTCAATTTTCGCGCCCGTCTGCTCATTCGGTTTTTCTCTCTTTCTTGCGGTGTTTTCTTTTTCCAAAACCGAAAATATTGGCTTTTTTCCTTTCGGCAAGGACGGCAAACCGCACGAGAACCGAATAGCTTGATATTCTTTTCAATTCCGCACAGCGGACACGTTCTAAGCATTTCGGGAACTCCCTAAAATCCGTTCGATGTTTTCGGGCGTGTCGAGTTCGTGCGCGGCTCTAAAATCCATATCCGCGAGAGCATCAACGATGCCGTTGTAAATGTCGGTAGGCGTGTGCGGATTTTGCAGGATGCTTGCAAGCTGTTCGGAAAGCGATTTATTTTCGATTGAAACAGGCTCTAATTCGCCCGAAATTCTGAAAACGTTTGAAAGTTCCGTTTTCGCCATTTCACAGGCGTTGATAATGTCGTAAAAAGTTTCGGGGTCGTTTTCGTTATTATCCCGCGCATTTTGCGCGGTTTTGGAAATAAGATTAAAAATTGTGGTTAGATTCAGCGATGCTTTTTCAAGCGTTTCTTGGAAGTTTGTTAGATTTGATTGTATAGTTGTCATTGGTATGTCCTTAATTTCTTTAGGGATAAGAGAGGTTTAGGAATGTTGGTAGCATTTCTAAACCTTTCGTTTTTACATTGCGCTTACTCGGTCAATCGGGATTAATTTATCCAGACCTTGAACTTTCACGTAAATTGCGTGTTTCGTGCGTTCTACGATTTCCGTAATTTTGCCGTTGTAAAAGTTTTTAATGGTCGGCGTTTCATCTTCACGCCAGACCGAAACTATCACGCTCACATTGTCACCGATTTGAATTTCATTGTTTTTCATAGTGTTTTTCCCTCAAAGCGGCTTTATGCCGCTTGCTGTCTTGCCAGTCCGATATGTAAACTCAAAGCCGCCGCCGCGTGATAACAAACGAGTCCTTTTTCCGCGCCTTTGCAGGTGCAAATCACGGTTTTGTAACCGTTGTTCTTTTTGCATAACACGGTGTAGTAGCCGCCGTGACTTCCCGAAACTCTGTAACGTCCGAAGTGATCGAATTTGACGGTCGGGCGTAACTTTTTGGCTTTCTCGATTGCGTTGGTTAATTGCTCTTTGGCTTTTAAGATAAACATAATTTAGCTTCCTTTTTGTGAATTGATTGACTCATTCAATCTATAAATAATATACCAGTTCTGGAATATTATTGCAAGAAAAATCTTCCATTTGCGGAACATTTATTTTTAGAATAAAATTTGAGTTATGAATTTACTTAGCGTAAAAGATGCGGCTGAAAAATTAGGTGTTAGTGATAGACGAATACGGGCAATGATTAAAGAAGAAAAAATTAAAGCCGTTCAAGTTGGAAGTGGATATGTAATTGAAGAAAGTGAACTTGAAAAAGTGAAAGTTTATAAAAAAGCTGGCAGACCGCCGAAATCAAAAATTAATAAGGATAATGTTTAAGGCGTTACTTAATATGTTCAAAAAGAGTAATCTCACTCCAAAACCTATAAGCATTTTTGAAAGACTTCAAGATGATATTTTAGGTAAAGAAGATTTATCAGTAATTTTGCGTAAAGCAAAGGTTTTAGCTTACAAATTGGAAAATCAGGAATTCAAAGACTGGCTAGAGAATGAATTAAATGGTTATGGTAATGAAAAATTGTTGCCACAATATCGAAAGCTAGATGTAGTAGCATTTGCAAGTTACGGTAATAGCCATTGGAGAATTAATAAACAAATGGTTCCACTAACCTTAATTCCTGAAGTTCATCGTTCATATTTTACTGAATACAATATAACTCAAGGAGTTATAGAACTTGAGTCATTGGTGGAAAGTCTAAAAATATCTGGAGATAATGAGCTGAATATATCAATTCCTTTTGAGTGTCGTGCTTATTTGAGTCGTAAGGTTTATCACAATTTAGATTGCACAAATTTGTGGCGGACGGTGCCTAAGAGTCAAATTATTCAGGTTATTGAAACAACTCGAAATAGCTTACTTAATTTCATACTTGAATTGGGTGATAAATATCCTGCAATTAAATCGGATAAAGATTTAATTAATCCGATTCCAGATGAACAAATTCGCAAAGTATTTAATTACTTTATATTAGGTGGGAAACCAAACATAATTAATTCAGCTCAAACAGTTAATCAAGGAGACAATATGGCAATTTTTGACCAAAGAAATCAAAAAGTAAACACACAATACAATGCGGCTAGAAATATCAATTTTAATGGCATTAATAATAAATCAGAATTTATAGAAGAACTGAAAAAACTTAAAGCAGAAGTTTTAAGACTCGCAGAAAATAAAATTATTGATGGTGAGATTGTAACTGATGCAGAATATCAACTAACAAAAGCAATTCAACAATCCGAAAAGATTGAACCAAATAGTAACTCCATTTCACAGCATCTTAACGAAGCCAAAAAATATTTGAGCGGCATTGAAACCGCAACCGCCGTTGTGACTGCAATAACAGAAGCTATTAAAGTTGCACAAACTATTTTCGGTTAAGCTCTTTTTCAAAAAAATATCTACCTAAAGGTATGGAAATAAACACTATTCTTACAACAATAGGTCTTTCTTCAATAATTACACTTGTATTAACAAAAGCGTGGGATTGGTGGCGTGAAAAAGTTAAAAATAAAAATGAAGATAGAAAGCTATTAAGAAAAGCCTTAACGAATCTTACAAATCTTTATCAAAACCTGCTTTGCTTCGATTTTAAGAGTCATCTCGATATAAGCCAAGATATTTTACTTGAACAATTTAAAACAATGGGAGCTAATCCTGAAAATCTTAAAGAACTGGAACTTAAAGAAAAAGATAAAAGTTCCTTAGTTACACTTCAAGTCGAGTCCGCAACCGAAAAACTAAAATCGCTTAATACTGAGATTGCTGATGTCGCAGATAAATTATCTGAAATAAAACCGTTAATGGCTTCGGAGATTTATGAGATTCAACCGAATATTGCTTTTCAATCAATGGAAAAAATGTTGAAAACTCAATTAGCAGACGGGAAAGAACGGGATGATTATTCATTTGAAATGATCGGCAATTATCAAAACGAGATGTTTTTATCATTTAAAGATAAAATGCTTGAGCGGATAAGACCTTTCATATTGCAGATTGCAGAAGAAATTGATGAAAAAACTTTGGAAGAAACTAAGCAATATTTAGAGTATAAAGAAAGTGAAAGAAAACAACTTTTGGAAGGAATAGAGCCAGACAAAATCAATGAATTTGTCAAAAAAATGGTGGAAGTAATGTTTACCGCACATTTTAAATCATTGGGGAATAATCTGCCTGACGAAATCAAACAAGCAATCAATCAAGAAAATAATTCAGATAATGAAAATTCTGAAAATGAAAATGGAAAATCCGAACCATAAATATTCGATTTAAAGTAACCGTTTCCAACAAAACTTATAAACTGAAAAAGGCTTGAAATATAGCCTTTTTCTTATGCCGAAAAATACTGAAAATCTAGTTGTCGAATTAGAGATAAAAGACGGAAACGCCGATGTCGTGATTGGTAAAAATAAGCAGAAATTACAAGACTTTGTAAAGGACGTAAATACTTTACAGCCTCAGATTTCCTTTAAAATTCCCAACACCGCTTTTATTGACCTCGACAAACTCGAAAAACGCGCCGAAGAAACCCGAAAGCGATTTGCCGACATTACCGCCGTCCGCCTTGATAACGGTCAAATCGGAGTTTTAACGAAAGAAATAATTACGGCGCGTGACCGTGCCGCACAACTTCATTCGGATATTTCGAGTATAAAAAGAGAGTTGCAAAATCCGAGCCGAAAAAGCTCGATAGAATTTTTAACACAAGAACTTCGGGCGGCGGAAAAAGAAGCCGACCTTTTGAACGCCAAACTTCGCACACTCGGCACGGGTGCAAGTTCTCCCATCGCGGCGGCAAATTCGGCAGAAAATCTCAAACTTACTTCATTTCAAAAACAGAATCTTTCCTACCAAGTCAACGATATTGCGACAATGGCGGCGATGGGTGCGAACCCGACGCAGATTTTAGCTAGTCAAGCCGGACAAATCGCCCAAATCTTTAATCCCGCTCAAATCGCGGCATTTACCGCCGCATACAGCGGTTTGGTGACGGTTTTAGGCGCGGGTGCGGTAGCGATTGCCGCCACTTATAAAATTACGGGCGATATGCGAAGCGAAGCCGAACGTCTTTTGAAAGTTCAAGAATCAATCGCCGCCGCAAGTAACAAACAGCTTATCTCGCAACAGGAAGTAATTAAAAACTATCAAAAAATGCGCGAAGAAGCGGAAAGTCAGCGCGGATTCGACCGCTTTTTGTCTGGGGCAACGATTGACGACCTTAAAAACCGCCGCGCAACGCTCGAAAAGCAGAATCAATGGTTCAACTATTTATATTCGGGGATGCCGAATGAAGGCAACGAGAAAAGGTCACAGCAGATTTTAGCACTCGACGCGCAAATTGATTCTTTGGAACAACGCCGCAGACAGGCTTCGGGTAATACTGAATCCTTTAATCAACGTTGGGAAAGTTATTTGAAATCTCAGGAGAGAATGCGCGAACTTGAAGAACAACGCGCAAAGGAATTTGCCCAATCCGTCGAAAAAGGAAAAGCAAAAGTTAAAGAATTAGAGAAAACCTACAATTCTGTTTTCGAGGGCATTTACAAACGAACGAATTCCAATAATCCTTTCGTGCTTTTATTTTCGGAAGCCGAAGAATCGATGAAAAACCTTCGTAATAACACTCGCGGATTATCAACTGAAATTATTTCGACTTTCGAGAAAATGGAACGCGCACAAAATCGGCTGAAACTATTTGAAACGCGACTCAATACGAATCTTTCGGTTTTCGATCTCCGTTCTGAAGCGCAAAATTTCAGATCCGGTGGCGCGAACGATTCGTCCCGGCGCGATTCTTTACTTCGCGCAAAATTCGGCAACGAGGCTTTCGATAAACTGAATGATTCTCAAAAGCGCGAAGAATACGAAAAATTATTGTTTTCGGCAACGCCCGCGGGACTCAACCGGCAGAGCTTGATTACGTCGTTGGCATTCGACCGCGGGCGCGGCGATAATGCGACGCTTAACGAACGGCTCGAAAAACAACTCAAGATCGTCGAACAAACCCGATCGGGTTTCGGTGCGGAAGTTGACCCGCTCGCAGATAGAAGAATTATCGCGCTGACAAACGGACTCGACCCGAATCAGATTTCGTCACGCGTTCGTGAAGCCGCCGCCGGAGCGCGGGAACGTGAAGCCGTGCGCCAAGAAAATGCCGAAAAAGAAGCCGCGCAACTTCGCGCTGAATCTTTGACTGTCCAAAAGCAGATTAAAGAAGGAATTGACAAACTCAATTCAATTGCCGAAAAAGACGGTTTCAAAGCAGTTATTGAGATCGTCGATAAATCGAACGGCGCGGCGAATGTTCTCGGAGTTGCACCGACCAACAAAGACGTGCAGAACCAATTCTTTCCTTGGCTTAATGAGTAATTGAAAAATTTGTAATCAAACAAATGGCTAAATTCTATCAAGTGCGAATCGGCACGATCTATCTCACCTCCAACGGACTCGCGAACGGCATCCCTGCAAAAATTGAAATTCCGAATCTGGAAGATTTGCTTGTGTCTATTGCCGGCAATGTTCAATTCAGCGCGGACGGAGGCGCGGTCAGCCAGTTCGTGACCTGGACGAAAGGAAAAGTATTTGAAATTCGCGTTTCGACGCTGTTTGAAGCGCAATGGAACGCGCTCGTTTCCCTGGTAAATAACGCTTTGAACGTTGATGGAAGTTTTGCAGTCATCGGCACGGGCGACATCGGCGATTTTACCGTGCAGGCGAAACCGTTCCCGAACAAACCGTTTTCCGCCGCATCATTCAGATCGGGACGCATCAAAGACATTACGTTTCGATTCGTGACGGTTTAAGACCGCTTTTTGCAAATAGCGGAAAATGGAAAATGGAAAACGGAAAATTCCGAATTCTTTTTTCATTTTTAATTTTCCACTTTTAATTTTCATCTATGTTTCAAGCGTCAATTTTTACCAAATCGAAGATCGCCAATGCCGAGTTCGGCGCGACGGCTTACACGCCGGCGGATACGCTCGTCATTAAACTTTTTACCACGACACTCGACCTGAACGGCACCGGAACGGAACTCGTTGCAACGGGTTATGAACCTTTGGAGATTGCGAACAATTTAACGAATTTTCCGACGACGACAACGGGAATCAAAACCAATGGAGTGAACTTCGAGATGTCGATGCTCGAAGAGGATTCGGACGAAATCGCGGCAATCGGCATTTTCGACGATGCGGACAATCTGCTTTACCGCAAAAATGTGGATACGCCGTTCGTGATCGAGAACGGTCAATATCTCAATTTTGCGCCCGGTGACATCACTTTGACAGTTTCTTAAATATGGCATCATCAACTTCAACTTTAGCTCCTTCAAACTCTTCGGACGCAAACTTCAGACTTTGGGGAAAAGCAATCTCCGACGCGTTTGCCGCAGGCGGCTGGGTCAAACAGGAAAACAACATCAACTGGGGAAGCGTCACGGCTCCGGGCGCGGCGGCTACCGTCACGGGTTACGAGATTTGGCGTTCAAACGACGGCACGAATCAGATTTATGTAAAGATCGAATACGGTTCGGGGGTTTCGTCAGCTTCTAATCCGGCAATCTCGTTTCAAGTCGGCTGGGGATCGGACGGTGCGGGCAATCTGACCGGATTTACCTCGACGAAACAAACCACGTTTACATCGTCGAACTCGAATAGTGCAACGGCTTACAACTGCAATTTTCATGCGGCTGCCGGTTCTGTCTGCATTTTTATGTGGACGAATTGGGGAGGCATCGGCACGACCGCTTTTTCGGTCGAAAGGACGCGGGATGCTTCCAATAACAAACAGGACGAAGTTTTGATTTTTTACGGTAATGCCGGCGGCTCGAACAATAATCAAATCCTGAATCGCACGAGCGGCGTTTTCCCTGCCGAAACCGGAGGAAAATTAGCGGTCAACTCATCGAATGCGATTTCGTCCGGCAACATCGGACTCGGGCTTCTTTTCGGTCAGAAAGGCGGTTTCGTCGGACCTTCGCAAAATATTTTCGGCTCGACGACCGCGAACATCGGAGCAACGCAAACGACCTTTACGCTCGAAAGTTACGGCGAAACGCATACTTACATCGTGAATTCGGCGAGCGGCATTACATTTACGAGCGGAGTCGCCTTAATTACCAGGTTCGATTAAATGGCAACGATCCCGATTCAGACAAATCAGATTTTAAGTGCGGCAAAAGCCGTGCGTATCAAGTTCGTGTTAGCGGTCGGCAATCGTGCCGTGCCGCAAGGTGATCCCGTGATCTATTTAGAACAGGTTTCTTCAAAACTATTAACGAGTTTTCCCGTTACGCGCGTTTTCGAGTTTCGCGTCACGCGTCCCGGAATGCTCACGAAAATTACGCTCTTTTCGCCCGATAATGTGGCATCGGATGTCACCTTCGATGTCAATAAAGGAACGCGCACCGCAAATTTAGCGACGATCTTTCCGACTTCGGCAGATCGTCCGAAAATTACAAGCGGAACGTATTCGGTCGAAAAAACAGTTTCAATTCCGGTCAGCGCGGGCGATCTGATTTCAATCGATGTTGACGCGGCAACGGAAAATCTGCGTTATTTGACGGCGGTTTGCAAAATCGAAACATAAGATGGGAACTCTCATTACACTTCTGGGCGGCGAATCGAGCGATTACGTTTTAGACGTGACGCTCGATTTCAGCGTGACGGCAAATTATGAAATCCGCACAAGGCGTTTATTATCGGAAATCGATGCCGTGTTAAGTTCAAGTGCCGAGGTCGATTTTACGATCAAATCCAGACGTGTTTTTTATCCGCTCGATATTTCCGTCAATATCGGCGGCGATATTTTTCCGTCGCGTTACCGTGAAATGTCGCTCAATCCGCGTTTTACTTTAGGCGGCGATCTGACACCTGAAGTAAAACTTCGATTGAGCGAACCGCCGCCGATATTGACGGAAATATCGAGCGGCGCATTTTCATCGCGTGTTTACCGGGCGCGGCTTTTCGCCGACAACGTGGAGATTCCGATCTCGGCGGCAACAGTCGAATCACCGCGCGGCGTGATCGGAAAACGTGTCCGGCTACAATTAGCAAAAAAAGATATTTCGCTCGTCACGCCGGCGAAAAGTTATAAATTCCAGCTCGGACGCGCCGCAACGCCATCGGATAATCTCATTTGGACGACGATCCTCGAAACGGGCGTTCTCGACGAAAGAAGTTTTTCGATTACCTGGGGAAATTCCGCGCCGAACGACGAGCTTACATTCGGAACGCTCGCGCCCATCGCCGACAAGCTGAATCGATTCCCTGCCGAAAATATCGTTTTTTACGATCCGCTCAAAACTGAATTCAAAGCGTCGGAAATCGAAACGATTCCAATTGAATCGGGTGGTTTTGTCGGCACGAACGCCGTCGCCATCAATTACTTGACGTTTTATAAGATTTTGCCGCAAATCCGCAAAAATCTGGGAGTGTCGTCGATAAATACCAACATTCCGAATTTTGAGATTGATCGCCTTGATTTCCCGATCACGAGTTCCTTTTTAGAAAGTCTTTCGGGCATTTTGGGCGCGTTCGAGCCGCTTTTCTTTCACGCCGGCAATGTGCTTTGGATTTTAGACAAAACGGCGGCGATTCCCGAAGATTTCGAGCCGACCGGACTTCCGCTCGCGAAGCTGGCAAGTGTCAACCTTCGCATTGAAAGCCAACGCGCTTTGGACGGCTTTTTATTGAATTATGTCGATTCTTCGGCAAATGCGAATTACTTCACCGATCGCGTTTTGTCCGCTGTCGTCGAAGAATCAGGCAGTTACGGCGCATCCAATTACGTCAAAACAGAAACGGTTCGCACTTACCGCGATTGGAAAAACACGTCCGATCCGAATTTAGTTTTGAGAACGGAACTTCTGAAAGAGGTCCGCTCGACTTACGACAATTTTTTATTTTTGATCGGACGTGAAACCGAAACTCACAATTTCGACTCGAGCGGAAAAAGAAAAGGAACTTTGCGGCAGGTTGAAACGCTCGTACCATACGTTGAAGACGACGGCGCAAAAGTGCTGCTGACCGTGCGTGAAGAGAATCAGGAAATCTTTTACCGCACGGATCCGAATCAGCCGAAACGCTATTATCAGGAGAAGATCGTCACTCAAATACGCGGACTGATTGCCGTCGATTCCGAAAATACCTATTTTGATGAACCTTTCAAGCAAGATTATCTCGATGCGAATAAAGCGGGAAATCTCAGTGTTAATATGACGACCGAATTCGGTGTCATTAAAACCGTCACGGAGACGATGCTCCCCTTAGGTCCGAATCGTTATCAAGTCAGAATCTCGACCGTCGATCATCTGCGTAATGCGACCTCAAACGTTGCGTCCGAACCGCGCAACGGCGATGCGACTTTGAACAATGCGGGTAGTAAGCAAAAAAGACTGCTGATTTTGAAAGAAGGATTGACCGCGCGGACGGGAAAAGCCATCGAGAATTTTGCTGCCGGCATTGTTCCGCTTGAATTCGCCAAACCGCTTTGCAAACGAATCCTGAAACGCCGTAACGATAAAAAACACAGCGGTAGCGTGACGGCAATCGGCTTCGATGAATCAATCGAGCGCGGCACGTTCCTCACGCTTTACAATCGAAACGGCGAGGCTTTCGGAAAATTCGTCATCGAAGGCTTTACGATCAATCTGGAAAATCTGGGAACGCCGAACCAGCGCGTCAATACGAATCTGGAAATTTACGAAGTCTAAAAACCGTTTCCAAACGGAGTCCAAGCTTATCCTTTCTATCCGATTTATCCGCTCTATCCGATTAACTTCGGATAAACAAAAGAGCCTGAAAATACGGTAATTCCGTAAATCAGGCTCTTTTGCTTATCTTGCCTTAGATGCCCCCGGAGGGATTTGAACCCCCAACCAAAGGATTATGAGTCCTCTGCTCTAACCGTTGAGCTACAGGGGCAAAACTTTATTAGTTTAGAAAAAACTTTTGCTTTCGGCAAATCCGAAATGATTCAAATAGCTTTCAGCATTTCCTTTGTCAGCACTTGAAACGCTTCTTCGACGTTTTCGCCGTCTTTTGCACTCGAACGCAAAATTTTCCAATCGTATTGCGCGAGATCGACGATTTCTTCGTCCGTAATTTCAAAATCTTCGGTCAGATCATTTTTGTTTAGAAGCACCAGAAACGGAAGTTTGCCGACTTCTCTTTCGACCATTTTTTGAATCGAAAATGCGGTCACAAGCGTTTCGTGGCGCGTCAGGTCGATGACCAGCAGATAACCCGAAGCACCGCGCAAAAATGCCGGACGAATCTTGAAAGTGCCGTCTTCGCCCTGTAAATCCCACAACAAAAGCGTGACTTCGTTTTCTTCGATGTTAACTGTTTTTTTATCGATCTTTACGCCGAGCGTCGTGTGATATTTTTCCGAATAAATACTCTGCACAAAACGCCGCACAAGGCTCGTTTTGCCAACGCCCGTTGCGCCGAGCATACAGATTTTCTTTTGCAAAAGCATACAATTTATTCGCGCACGACCTTGAATTTTGAAATTCCCGCCATTCCTTTGGCAATGTTCCGCGCTTCCAGATACCAACTGTTTTCCGCCGTTCCGCGCACGATCAGAACGCCGTCTTCAAGGCTTAATTGAGCGGTCGGCGGCGGATTCAGAATCTTTTTCGCCCTTTCCAGAACGAATTGCGGGCTCAAATCCTGATAACCTTTCCAATTCGATTTTACATTCGACGGTTCATAGCCGTATTCAGCCAACAACGTTTCGGGATTTACTGCCATTTCATCGCGCAAACCTTCAACTTCATGCCGGAAAAATCCGCGCTTCGTTTCCGTCACGACAATTCCCGGTTCGGAATCTAGCCGTTCCAGATAATTTGACCATCGACGGTAATCCCGCACGAAAAAAAATCCGCCGATGATAAACAGCAAAACGAGGCTTCCCGCCAAAAAGTTAAAAGGCGTGAATATTTTCGATTTCGGCTTGCCTTCTTCGCCAACCTGCATTTGCAGACATTCCTGCAAGATCGGTTTTGAAGGCTCGAAAGTTTTCGTTTCGCCGCGAAAATTGTCCAGCTCGTTTTCGTATTGAAACTGGACTCTTTCGATCGCTTCGATAAATGTTTTGCGCAAGGTCAGCGGCGCGTTTCCGCGAATGACGGCGGCTAGGATCGCATCGGGGCTGTGTTCGACCCAAACGCTCAGGTCGCGCACGCGAAGCGCGTCGAGCGTTGCATCTTCGGATTCGTTGAACGAATCGTGAACGAAATCCTGAATTGCCGTGAGCATCGCCGAAACCATATCGGCATCTTTATTTTCTTCCGAATCGAGCGCGGCATATTGCAGTAAAATTCCCGTTTTTTTGTGAATCAAAAATATCTGTTCGACGCGGTAGAGAAGCGTGTTGAGCATCACGATCTCGCCGAAAGGCTTGCCCGTTTGCCACGCCTCGATACGCCAGCGCAACCCTTTCGGGCTGACGCTCTGTTCGAGAGTTTGATTGAGCGACTGGACCATCGCGCCGAGGGCTTCGGCAATCGCTTTCCGAATCGCCGGACCGATCACGGGGAAAAGGGCTTCCGCCAAAATTTTCGGGTCGCGCTGAACCGATTGCCGGATGTTTTCTTCGACTATCGGTAAAGTCGCTTCGGCAAGTTTTTTGTCGCTTTTCGAGCTTTTTTGAAAGGCGGAAGGCAAAACTTCGCCGACTTCTTCAGGCTGAACCAGAATTTTTCTGATCTCGCTGAGTGCGTCGGCGTTCGTTTTTTCTAAAATTTCTTCGGTTTTTGAATAAAACTGTGGATTTTCGCCGTTTTCTGACGAAACTTCCGCTGTTTCTTTTTGTAATGTTCCCGAGGGCATTTTTCAAATTCGGGATTTCGGGTTTGGGAGTTTCATAAACCGAATCCGAAATCCGCATTCACAAATCCTGAATCTTTTGTGGTTTCGACAAATTTATTCTGCTTCGGGTAAATGAAAATCGTTTGTCAGACGCATTGCCATTTCCGTAAAAAGTTCGGCAAGCGCGTGGCGGTCGGCTTTGTCGTCGCGAATCTCGGTCGATTCGCGCTGTAATGACGCAAGCAATTCATTGTGACGTTTCTGGATTTCATCGGTCAGATTTTTCGATTGCGTCAAAATCTGCTGGCGCAGATCGCTTTCCGATTTCGCCGATTGTTCATTCAAATTCGTGACTTTTTTATCGAAATTATGCGACAAATCCTTTAATTCGCCCGACAATTCCTTGACCGCATCGGCACGCGAATTTTGTTCGTTGACCAATCTTTCGGTCAACGATTTCACTTCGGATTTGATATATTCTTCGAGCGCGTCGAGTCTTTTGCGGGTTTCGTCGCGCATTTCGGCAACTTCGTTTGAAAGACGTTCTTCCATACGGTTGAAACGGCGTTCAAAATCGCGCGACTGCGACCCGAAAAGAATGTCGCGAATCTTATCTATATTTCCGTCTTCCTGCGTTTCAACAGAGCTTTTCTTTTTTTCCACTTTCATACCCTTTCCACTTTCAATATTTATGAAATCACTTTTTTCAGTTTTTCAATTTCCCTGAAAATTTCAGTCAATAAATTTTCGCTTTCTATCCGACTTTCTTTTTGAATTATATTTTCTAAATTATCAAAAAGTTCAACCAACTTCATCGCGCCCAGATTAGCACTGCTTCCTTTTAACTGATGTGCTTTGCGGCGGATAAACGCCGCGTTCTTCGACTCTAAAGCATCGTGTATTTCGGCAATTCCGTTTTCGGCGTTACTGCAAAAGAGCGAAATCATCTCAAACGTAAAATTTTCTTCGCCGTTCGATTCTATTTCGAGAAAGTTCTTTAAAGTTTCGGGTGCAATGATTTCTGCAAGAGAATGTTGACTGAATTTTTCGGGTAAGTCAAGATTTTCTAAAGGATTTTCGGTAAAACAATATTTATTTAATGTTTTTATGAGTTTATTTTTTTCCAAAGGTTTGGTCAAAAAGTCGTCCATTCCGGCGGTAAAACATTTCTGACGTTCTTCAAAACTCGCACTCGCGGTCAAAGCGATTATTTTCGGTTGTTTTCCGCTTTTTTTACTTTGCCGAATAGCCGCCGCCGCCGCAAAACCGTCCATTTCCGGCATCTGGCAATCCATCAGAACAAGGTCGAAATCCTGTTTCAAACAAAATTCGACCGCCTTCGCCCCGTTTTCGGCTGATTCGATTTCGATTCCGAGGTTTTTGAGCATCGCCGAAGCGACTTCACGGTTGATTTCGTTATCTTCGACGATCAAAATTTTTACGTTATTACAAATTTCGCTGTTTTCTATCCGAACTTTTTCTTCCGTTTCCCAAGCATCTGCCTTCTTTTCAACGTTCAAAAATTCTGCCGTGAACCAAAAGCGCGAACCTTCACCCGAGGTGCTTTCGACCCCGATCTCGCCGTTCATTTTTTCAATGATTTCACGACAGATCGCCAATCCCAATCCAGTTCCGCCGAAACGCCGCGTGGTCGAAGCGTCTGCCTGCGTAAAAGGATGAAAGATTTGCTCGCGCGCGTCCTGATCGAGTCCGATGCCGGTGTCCGTAACCTCAAACATCAAAATTACGGTCTTTTTATTTTTTTCTTTCAAGGAAATTTTAAGACTGATCTTGCCCGTTTCGGTAAATTTAACGGCGTTGCTCAAAAGATTGTTCAAAACCTGCTTTAGCTGATTTGAATCTCCCGAAACTTTTAGAGGAATTCCCCGGTCGATCTCCGAAAATAATCTTAAGTGCTTTCTTTGCGCCAAAACCCTGAATACGTCCGCGACTTCCGCAATCGTTTGCCGCAGATCGAATTCGATGATTTCGAGATTGAGTTTTCCGGCTTCGAGCTTTGAAAAATCGAGAATGTCATTGATTATCTCAAGCAAAAGGTCGGCACTCGTTTTCAGCATTTCGACATATCTCTTCTGCTTTTTATCCAAATCGGTTTCCGCCAAAAGACTCGTCGTTCCGACAATTCCGTGAAGCGGCGTGCGGATTTCGTGGCTCATATTGGCAAGAAAAACGGATTTGATGCGGGCGTTTTTCAGTGCTTCGTCACGCGCTTCGGCAAGTGCGATCTCGATCTCGCGGCGTTCGGTGATGTCCTCAAAAGTGAGCACGACACCGATAATTTCATCCTTTTCGATTAGCGGAACACAGATATATTCGACCAGAAAACTGCTTTTATCAGCCCGAAAAAAGGTTTCCGTATTGACGTGCGAAATTTCCCCATCGGTCAAAGCGAAACGGATCGGGCAAAATTCGATTTCGTTTTTCGGACGATCAAAGAGCGTTTCTTCATAATTTCGCCCGTTCAGCTCGTTCAGGTGAAATCCAAGCAAACTTTTCGCCGCCCGATTCGTAAAGGTAATTTCGCCATTTAAATCGATGACACAGATTCCTTCGGTGATCGACTGCAAGATCAGATCGGTCTGGTAAAAATTCTTTTCCCAATTTTGTTTTATTCTCTTTTGCGAGTTCACAGACTTATAAAATAGCGGTAAATATTGAAAATTGTCCACAAAAAAAGGACGCTTCAAACGTCCATATAAAATCGGCTCGGTTCCGAAGGGTCCAAAATCGGAACCGAGCCTTGCGGACCCGTGGGCTACCCCCAACCCCACATTTCCGCATTGTTTCGCCGCAAATGCCCCCATTTACGGCGAAACAACTTTAAATTGTCTTTCTAAATGGTTAGTTAAAGAGGGAAAAAGACGCTTCCTTCCTCAAATCCTTCTGCCCCCGTAAAAGTATTTTTGGTATCGGAAACGTCCTTCCACTTAAATATAGTTACAAACACCGTGCCAAAAATACACCCAACCTTCTTTTTTTTACTCCGGCTCTTTGTTTTCAAGCAGTTACTTAAGAAGCATTTTATAATTAATATCTAACTAAAAAAATTTATGCAATTAGATTCAGGGTCAATGTGAAAATTTATCTGAAAAAATTTCATATATACTGACAAAATGTCAGTTTTCGCCTTCATATTCGTTTAGTTTTCGATAAAGGGTGCGCGCCGTGATACCTAAGATAACCGCCGCTTTCTCACGATGACCGCCGACATCCGACAAAACTTTTAAGATATGGCGTTTTTCAAGTTCGGCAAGCGTGATCGGATTTTCATTTGAAGTTTGATAATTTTTCGTTTCAGGAAGATTTTGAACTTCCAGCCCGAAAATCTCATCGACCAGATCGTGCGGCGAAAGCACGACCGAACGTTCGATAGTGTTTCGCAGTTCGCGGATATTTCCCTGCCACGAGTGATTTGCCAATTGTTTCTGAGCTTTTTCGGAAAAATGTAAATTCGGACGTTTGAAACGAATGCGAAGTTTTTCAAGAAAAAATTCGATCAGTAAAGGCAAATCTTCCTTTCGCTCGCGAAGCGGCGGCAGATGAAAGGAAATCACGTTCAGACGGTAAAACAAATCCATCCGAAAATTTCCCGTTTTAACTTCGTCCGCCAGATTTTTGTTAGTTGCGGCAATGATTCGGACATTTGAAAAACGGTCGCGGGTCGCACCGACGCGGCGAAACATTCCGTTTTCGAGGAAATGCAAAAGCTTGACCTGCATCGTCAAAGGCATCTCGCCGATCTCGTCGAGAAATAAAGTCGAACCGTCAGCGGCTTCGATCAATCCGATCTTTTGCCCCGTTGCGCCCGTGAAAGAGCCTTTTTCGTGTCCGAAAAACTCGGATTCAAAAAGATTTTCGGGCAATGCGCCGCAGTTGACAGCGACCAGCGGAAGGTCGGCACGCAGACTTTGCGAATGAATCCAGCGCGCGAGAATATCCTTTCCCGTTCCGCTTTCGCCTGTAATTAAGAGAGTCGAATCGAGTTTTGCGACGGTTTCGGCTTGCTTGAAAACACGGAGCATTGCCAGACTTTGATGAACGGGTTCGATCGCGTCGATATTGTTCTGCTGGCGAACGGCAACGCGCAAACGTTCGTTTTGTTTGACGAGGTCGTGTTTTTCCGAAGCCTTGCGGATTATGGCTTCAACCTGTTCGGGATTAGCGGGTTTGGTGATGTAATCGTAAGCCCCGCGCCGCATCGCTTCGATGCCGGTTTGCAGAGATTTGTCCGCCGTCAGCATAATCACTTCAGGGGCTTCCTGCTGTTGGCGTATCGCCGATAAAATTTCGATTCCCGAAGCGTCGGGCAGATTTACATCTAACAGAACAATATCAAAATCCTTCTGTTTTATTTCGTCTAAAACAGTTCTGGCATCTTCGACCGTTAAAAAGTCAAAATCTTCCGCACGAATTTGCGAAGGCAATAATCTTCGCAAGACAGGATCATCATCAGCAAGCAAAATCTTTATTTTTTGCTTCATATAAGGTTTGAGACTTCCTTGGGGGCATTTTTTCCAGTGTTAAATTTTCAGACCCTATGTTCTTTATATAACCGCTAATTTGGGGCACCTGTTTTGTCTTGATCCCGTAAAACCAATTATATTGGACTTTTATATTGAAAAGGTTTTACGGTTCGTTGTCAAAAACAGGCGGTTGCGGCGGTGTCAACGACGATTCTTCTGGGATTTTGGCAAGATGCCGGATAATCAGAAATCCGGCGGCAATATTCAAAATAATTGTTACTACGCTGATCGTAACAGTAGGGATTTGTTCCTGTATATCTTCCGCCCGTTTTCCGTTCATTACAATGATAATCCCGAGAATTATCCCGATCGTGAAAGGCAATATTAATTGTAGAAAGACCCCGACTCCGAAAGTTATCAATCCCCAGACAACGGCATTTTTTTCATAATCTTTTGCAGTTTTATAGGAGAAAACCGTCATTGAAAACAGAACAACCAACCCTAAAATTAAAATCATTCGATTATTCCTCGTAATTTTCAGCAATAAAGCAATTACTCGATTTATATATTTTTATCTCACAAAACCGATCAATATTAAAGCTTTATTTTACGCTGGCGGATTTTTTATGATTTTCCGTTGCGTTATGCAAGCCAACGCCATCCTGAAACCCGCATATATCTCGTTTGACGAAGCGTTAATATTTTCTCGGAAAACCTTAACGAAAAGCCTGAATTATTTCACGACGGTGTGTTTTTTATTCTGTGTTTACGCGTCTGTTTAGAAGTAAAAACTATAGTCAAAAACCGGCAAATAATAAAAGAAAAAGTTTTCCGCTCATAAGTTTTTTTAAGCTTTTCCTTTTCGTTATCGAATTTATTTGCTATATTTTGCCTAATTCTTTTCAAAAAACAAATAAATAAAGGGGAAAAATTTAATGAGTTCAAATAGTGCAGTTTTGAATAATGCCGTCGTCGATAAACATCCGAAAGGACTTTACGTGCTTTTCGGCACGGAAATGTGGGAGCGTTTCAGTTTTTACTCGATGCTCGCGCTTTTTACGCTTTATTTGCGTGATCCGAATGAAGGTTTCGGTTGGACGGCAGCCGAAGCGACGACGCTTTACGCCAACTATCTGATGTTCGTTTACGCCAGCCCGCTCATCGGCGGACTGATTGCGGACAGGATCACGGGTTATCGCAAAGCCGTCATTATCGGCGGATTCTTCTTTATGGCGGGACACGGATTGCTTTCGATCTCGGCTATTTGGGCAGTTTACGCCGCGCTGACCTGTCTTGTCATCGGAAACGGATTTTTCAAACCGAACGTTTCGACAATGGTCGGAAATCTTTATCCCGAAGGAAGCCATTTGAAAGATCGTGCATATAACATTTTTTATATGGGCATCAACATCGGTGCATTTATTGCGCCGATCATTATGGAAATCGTCAAAGCAAGCTTCGGATTTCACGCCGCATTTGCCGTTGCCGCTTTCGGAATGGTCATTTCGGTCGGTATCTTGTGGTATTTCAAAAATCTGGTCGAAGACCCGAAAAAAGATGCGCTTCGTGACGGTCAACAAGCCGCCGACACCGCCGCGACCACGGTCGACGCGCCGCCGCACGGAGTTAGCGATCAGGATGAAGGCGGACACAGAGCCGCTGATGCTGCCCGTCAAGATTTAATGAATTCCGTTCCTGACTGGAAAAGAATTATGGCTTTGATCGTGATTTTTGCGATCGTCATCGTTTTCTGGATGGTTTTCCATCAAAACGGCTCGACGCTGACCTATTGGGCGGACGACAACACGGATTGGAACGTTTCGGGAACCATCTCCAATTCGATCAATGCTTTTTGGGTCGTGACACTGACATTTCCGCTGATCTGGTTCTGGGGATTTTTGGACAAACGCGGCAAAGAACCTTCGACCCCGACGAAAATGGCGATCGGGATGACTCTGACCGGGCTTTCGTTTTTAGTTCTCTGGTATGGCGCGACGCTCGGCGAAAAACAAACGCCGACCGCCGAACAGCTTTCAGCTGGCGCGTTTCGCATCAACGAGCGGGTCGTCAAAAATCTCGAAGCAAAAGGCGTTTCCAAAGACGTTCTGGACAAGATTGTGAATGCCAAAGATGCTGACGGCAAAAATCTGATCTACGGCGTAAAATTTGCGCCGAAAAAGGATGAAAAAACCGGACAGACAGCTTCGGGCGAACAGCAGTTAATGGAACATATCAACAGGGTCGTGCCGGGACAAGCCGAAGCGAACCGGGCGGCATTTGTGCAAAATTCCTATCTGTTCCGCGTTTCGCCGTTCTGGTTGATTCTGGCTTATGCGATCGTGACGCTCGGCGAATTGATGCTGTCGCCGATGGGCTTGTCGCTCGTTTCAAAGGTCGCGCCGATCCGTTTACGCGGCTTGTTGATGGGCGGTTGGTTTGTCGCCACGGCAATCGGAAATAAACTGACGCAGATCGGTATTTTCTGGGATATTTGGTTGCAATCCAGCTTTTTCCTCGCGCTTGCGTGTATGGCGTTGTTTATGGCAGTCGTGCTTTTCTTACTGCTTAAACCGCTGAAAAAAGCGATGCCGGGGGTTTAAGACAATTACAAATTATCAATTACGAATTACGAATTGAAGAAAAATTTCCAATTCGTAATTCGTAATTTGAAATTCGTAATTTGAAATTATTTTGCTCTCATTTTATAAGCCTGAACTGCTTCGGCGGCTCCGGCGTGCATAATTTCGGGTTTGTGATATTTCCAAAACTTTTCAAATTCTTCGTCCGTCATTTCCGCTTTCGATTCCCGCTCTCTTTCCTTTAAAAAAAGTTCGCACCACTCGCGCATTTCCATATTTTGATTCAACGCGGTGCGCGCTCCGTGCATCAAATTGTCTCGTTCCATAATTTTGTTTCCTTGTGTTAGATTAAAACATTAGTTGTATAAATTGCGTAAAAACAACATTAAAATTTCATTCGGGAGTAATGCGTGAAAAAATTTGTAATTAGTTCACTTTTAATTTTATCGGCACTTGCCAACTTAAATTTCGCACAGACGGTCAAACCGAATCAAGCCAAACCCAAACCTTCAGCCGCCGTCCGGACAAAAGACGACATCAAAGTTCCATTCGTAAATAAAACTTTGCCGAACGGTTTGGAAGTTATCGTTTTGGCTGATCCGTCGATCCCGCTCGTCACGGTCGAGCTCGACGTTCGCAACGGTTCTTTTACCGAACCGCCTGAATTTCACGGCTTGTCGCATCTTTACGAACATATGTTCTTCAAATCGAATATGGCTTCAAAGCTCGCGTCTTGCGAAAACGCGTCGAATAAATTCACTTCGGCTTACACGGCAAACTGCGGAGAGGTGATGAAACTGAAACCGCAGATCGGCGACGTTTCCTATTTGAAGGATGCCGAGCAACTCGGCTTTTACAACGGTTCGACGCGTGAGGAAGTCGTCAATTATTTTTACACAACAACGAGCCCGTATCTTGCCAGCGCGATTCGCCAGATAAACGATTCGGTACGCTTTCCGGCTTTTGACGAAACCGAATTTGAAAACGAAAAAAAGGTCGTCATCGGCGAGATCGACCGCCAGGAATCGAACCCGTATATGTATCTGAGCCTGACGATGACGGAGAAATTATTTTATAAATATCCGACGCGCAAAGACCCGAAAGGCACGCGCGAATCGATCACGGCTTCGACCATCGAAAAAATGCAGACGATCAAATCGCGCTATTATGTTCCGAACAATGCCGCGCTGATCGTGACGGGCGATGTCGATCCGAACGAAGTTTTCCGGCTTGCCGAACAGATTATGGGAAGCTGGGAACGGCGCAAGGTCGATCCGTTCACCGAATTTCCGCTCGTCGAACATCCGCCGCTCCCGAAAAGCGAAGGCATTATCATCGAGAAAAAGGTCGATGAAGGAGATCAGCAGGGCGATAATATTTTCGTCAATATCGGTTGGCACGGACCTTCGATCGGTAAGGACGATGCCGCAACTTATGCCGCCGACGTTTTTTCATACATCATCAGCCAGCCCGATTCGCGTTTTCAGCGCAATCTGATCGACACGGGATTGGCAACGACGGTCGGTTTGAATTATTACACGCAGAGAAATGTCGGTCCGATCACGCTATTGATGGTAACATCGCCGGAAAAGGCAAAATCGGCACTCAAAGCGGTTTACGCAGAAGTTAATGCTTTTACACAGCCCGATTATTTTACCGACGAAGAGCTGGAAAGCGCGAAAACCATTCTCGAATCGAACGATCTTTTCGACCGCGACAAACTGAGCGAATATTCGCACACGCTCGGCTTTTGGTGGTCTTCGACGGGCATCGAATATTTTCGCGGTTATCACAAAAATCTCCGTGCGGTTTCGCGGGCGGACATCAACAAATACATTAAAACTTATATTCAGGGCAAACCTCATATCGGTATCGCGCTGATCGCGCCCGGCGCGAAACAGGCGGCGAACATCACCGAACAGGATTTGATTGGAGGAAAATAATGACCCGCAGATTTTTTACTTTTACATTTTTAATTTTAACCTTTGTTAGCGTCGGTTATGCACAAGCCGCCAAACCGACGACCACGGCGGCGGAACAAAACGCGCTCGTCACCGAATTTGAAGTAAACGGGCTGAAGGTTTTGATAAAACGCCGTCCTTCGGCGCAAACCGTGGTCGGCGGGCTTTTTATTCGCGGCGGTGCGAGAAATCTTACCGATAAAAACGCGGGAATTGAAAATTTAATGCTCAATGCCGCGATCGAAGCCGGAAAAAATTCTCCGCGCCAAACTGTCAGACGTGAACTTTCACGCGCCGGAAGCGGAATCAGTGCCGCCGCAAGCAACGATTACAGCGCGGTTTCGCTCGTCACGACGCGTCCGAGTTTCGACCGCCTGTGGGGAATTTTTGCCGATGTGATAATGAATCCGGCGTTTGCCAAAGAAGACGTTGACCGCGTCCGCGCCCAAATTGCGACCGGACTGCGCGAACGCGAAATCAGTCCCGACGGAGCTTTGCAGGCATCGCTCGACCGCGTTGTTTACAGCGGTCATCCATACGCCAACGAAGTCACCGGCACCTCGGAAACGATCAAAAACATCACCGTCGAAGATTTGCGTGCATATCATCAAAAAGTTATGCAAACGTCGCAGCTTTTGCTCGTTTTCGTCGGCGATCTGGATGCCGAAGCGATGAAGACGCGCATCGCCGAAACCTTCGGCAAGCTTCCGCGCGGAAACTATAAGGAACAGTCTTACCCCGCGCTCGATTTTTCAAAGCCGACGGTTGATATTGTTTCGCGCACCAATCTTCCGACCAATTACATCGAAGGCGTTTTCGATGCCCCGTCGCTCAGTAATCCCGATTATTACGCGATGCGCGTTTCCATCGCCATTTTACAGGCTTTGGTTTATCAGCAAGTCCGCGTTGCGCGTCAGCTTTCCTACGCGCCGGGCGCGGAAATCGACAACTTTGCCGCGAATACCGCGAACATTTCGGTCACGGCAAACGATGCCAACCAAGCCGTGGCGGTAATGATGCAGCAGATAGAATTTCTCAGAACGCGGACGATTCCCGAAGAAGCCATCTCGGAAGTCGCGGGAAATTTTCTGATAACTTATTATCTCGGACAGGAAACGAGCGCGGCGCAGGTCGGCGAGTTGGCGAGATACGAATTGATCGGCGGCGGCTGGCGAAATTCTTCGCTCTTTCTCGACAAGATTCGCGAAGTAAGAGCAAAGGACGTGCAGAGAGTTTCAAATAAATATATGAGAAATATCCGCTTCGTCGTGGTCGGAAATCCGGCGGCGGTGAATAAGGAAGTTTTTCTCGATAGCGGCGGAAATTAAAAAGCCGGACAATTTAACGGCAAACCGCATCAAATCAATACGTTTTTTACCAAAAAAAACTCATTTTTTGGGGAATCGTGCCTGATTCCCGGGAATCTTTGGAAGATTCCCGGGATTTTTGGCAAAACTCCGAAGAGTTTCCGCACCACTCCGACGAAGAAAACGACGATTCCAGTCAATTTATCCGGCATTCCCAAGCATCCGAATCGCACTCCGAAGAAATCTTCAAAACTTCCCCTGAGCGAAGTAGAAACTCTTCGGAGTCTTTGGAAACCCCCTGCGAGTTTTCCCGGCATTCCCGGGAATTTTTTGTAGTCGGAACCGCAGGCGGTTCTGACTTTTGTCATTTTAATTTATAAAAAAGAGTGCAGAAAACTTATTCTGCACTCTTTTTCGTTTTATCTGCCGTCTTTTCGTTTGCTGTCCGAAGGCGGAGCAGGTTTCGGATCGCTCGGCGGCGGCGGTTTCGGGTTATCGTTACGCGGCGGCGGATCGTTGCGCGGCGGCGGTTCATAGCGCGGCGTGTTGTCCTGCTTTGGCGGCGGTTCGTAGCGCGGCGTATTGTCTTGTCGCGGCGGCGGTTCGTAACGCGGGGTGTTATCCTGTCGCGGCGGCGGCGCATAGATCGGAGGCGATTGATTGTCGTCGTCGCGACGCGTTTTCGTATCACGGTCGCGTGAATTTCCGCTTCCTGTCGGCGGGAAGCTTGGATAATCCGTATCGCGCCGTGTTTTCGGTGTTGATTCGACGTTTTCTCTCACGACAGGGCGTTCGACCGCGCCCGTCTTTCTCGTTCCGCCCGCGCCTTCGCCGTTGTTCGCGCCCGTTTTTACCTGAATATTATTTTCAAGCGGAGCACGGTTGCCGTAGATTCTGGCTTTGCGAAGCTCGTCATCCATCGAAACGCCGTCCTTACGCGTCGTTGCGCCTGTTTTGATCGCCGTTTCCGATTTAACGATCTGCGGTTTTTCGATCAAAATATCGCGGCTGACCTTACCGTTCAAATCCTTATATTCGGGCAGGATCGGCGGGGTTTTGATAATGTCGGGCGTTTTTTCGATGACTTCCTTAGCCGTTGCCGCAGGTAAAGTTTGATAACCCTTCGTATCTCTGCCGAACGCGCTCGCATCGACCGCGACGACCGACAAAGGCGGAACGCGAATCATACTCGGCGTGTGAAGCCGCTGACGACGCTGTTCATTCGTGATGACCTCGTTCGGTAGCGGAGTCGGTTGCGGGGTTGTCGGCTGTGCCGGCGGCGGATTTATCACGACGGTCGTGTTGTTATTGATGATCGTCGTATTTCCGCCGTAGTAACCGTTGTTGCGCCAACCTCTTCGATAATGGCGGTTGTAATCGTAATATCCGTAATCATACGGCAGCGGGAACCAGCAGACGCTTCCGTTCCAGGTCGTCAAAACGACATACGCGGGTTGCCACCAACTGCGGCGGTGACGATACAAACCGTAAGGTGTCCAAATCCAGCCGCCGTCGTCCCAAACCCAGCGACCGTGATGATAAGTTGCCCAACCCCAGGGTTCGTCGTTGATCCAGGTCCAACCGTAAGGCGGAATCCAACGCCAATGACCGTAACGATACGGCGACCAGTTTGCGTAACTCGCCGTCGAATTGCGATAAGGTCGCCAAACGTAACCGTATTTGCGCGTGTAAATCCATTCGCCGTATTCGTTCAAATCTTCCGCACCGTAAATGTCGCGGTCGTAATATTTGTCGTAATGAGCATTTTGCAAACGTTTGGCGACGGTCGCGTCGCGCTGTAACGCCCAACTGTCGAATTCGTCGGCATACCGCGCGGCATCGCCCGTTTCCCATTCGCCCGCGAAATTTCCGTCAAGATAAATCCGCGCACTTCTGCCGTTTTTGAGCGTGAAACCCGAATTTTCCGAGTAGATTCGCGCTTCGCCGAAATCGGTCGCGGCAACGCGGACTTGCTTGTTGTTTTCGTCGCCCGCTTCGACGCGATACATTCCCGATCTTTGCACGGCAACGGTCGTTTGCGGCGCGTCAATTTCAAAAAAAGCGCGTTCCTTATCAAACTCAAGAACACGCAGACTCAATGTTCCCTGCGGAAGGCTGACGGCGATTCCTTCATCCTTTAAAGTTACGATCTTAAAGTAGGAATTTTCCGCAAGCCGCAGATAACTCTGGCTGTTAAACTGGATTTCCAACCGCGTATCGCGACCGGTTGCGATTTCGTCGCCCTGAACGAGGGGCAAATTTTGAGTAACACGTTCCCAACTGCTTGAGTCGGCACGGCGAATTTGCGCTTCTCCGCGCAAAAACGAAATGCGCGCAACGCGAGCCGTTACTTCCGGGATTTCATCGTCAAAAACTACGGCGAAGGCATTTCCGGCAAATAAAAACGGCACGATAAAGAAAAGCACCAACAGGAATTGCTTTGCATATCGCATAAAATTTATCTCCTTTTTGAATATTTGCTTTGAATTCGGAAGAGTAATCAGTAGAATTACTTCAACTTTTACCGGCACTTATAGCAATTTTCATTCCTTTTCACGGTAAATATATTTTATGCAAAAATTAATTACTGTTTTATAAAATCTGACCCGCAACAGTAACCAAATCGTGCATTGAAATATAAAAATAATACCAAATAGTGTAGTCAACGCCTTTTTTCGGTATCGAGCGGACGCGGCTTCCACTTCAGTCTTCATTCAGAATTTATCGGAAAACTCACTTTCAGAATGTTGCAACTAAAGTTTTTCGATTATAAACTTTTTCTCGAAAAATCTTTCTCTGAGAGGACTAATAAAATGAAAAAAATTGCAATTATCAGCTTTATATTATTGAGTTTGGCATTTACGGCTTTCGGACAAAAAGGCAAACCGGCAAAGGTCGATCCGGCAAAAGCCGTCCGTGAAACGTTCGACCGTTTGATCGAAGGCATCAAACAGGCGGATGCGGAAAAGGTAATGAGCGTTTACGAAAAATCCGACCGCATTTTGTTTTTTAACAATAACGGTTCGGCAACCATCGGTTGGAACGAAATGAAAAAACAGCGTGAAAGTCTTTACGCCAATACTTCCGACGTAACGCTTGAGGTAACGGGATTGCGCGTTGAGATGCTGAGTCCGACGAGCGCGTATGTTTCCTGCAAATGGAAGCAAACGCAAACTTACAAGGAAAAACTGGAAGACGCATCGGGCAGAATGACGGTCGTTTTCAAACTGATCGGCAAAGAATGGAAAGCCGTTCATCTGCACACTTCACCCGACAATCCGCCCGCGACGCGTCCCGTCTTTCCTTCCGAGCGTGAAAATTAAACTTCTAATTTAACTGCCATGCAAAAAAGCCGTTCGAGTAAACACCCGAACGGCTTTAATTTTGATCTCGTTCAAGAACTAAACGGTTGCGCCCGGGTAGCTCGAACCTAATTTGCCTTCGTCACCTTCGGCTAAATTGCTGACCAATTCGTAATGAAAATAATCGAATTTGGCGGCAACCGGCGGCTGAACACGTTTGTCATACATTTCACGCGAACGGTCGATCGCTTCACGCAAACGGTCATACAGATCGTTTCCTTCACGTCCTTCCTTGACCTTTTGTTCGTTGTAAAGCTTGATCTCCGAAACGAGCAAACGGGCAAAACGGCGTGCGTCGTTGTGCAAACGGCGTTCTTCGTCGGCAACCTGAATCGGCAGATCGACGTTTCTTTCGCTTAAACGACTTTTTGCGGGTGCCGAACTAACGGCTTCGGCGACTGTTTCAACCGGTTCGCTGACCGCAGGTTCGGCATTGCCGTTTGCGGTTTCAAAACCGTTATATTGCGTTTCCGCAAAACCGTTCGACGTTTCGACTTTCGGCTCTTCATACGTGCCGGTTTCTTCCCATTGTTTGTATTGCGGTGACTCAAACTGGGAAACTTCAAACTGCGGCGATTCAAACGAAGCCGCCGGAGTTTCAAAACCGACTTCCGGTTTTTCAAACGATTGACTGTTCTCAAATTGAAAATCGGTCGATGAAGTGACGGCAAAATCGGTCGCCGAATAATCTTCCTGAACGGTTTCATAGGCAGGCGTTTCTTCCTCGACTTCTTCCCGCGCCGGAGCAGGTTCTTCATAACTGACAGGCGCGCTCCACGAATAACTTTGTTCAGTTTCTTCGGCGACAGGCTCTTCGACCGCAGATTCTTCCGTTTCTTCAGCGACAGGCTGTTCAAATGAGGTTTCTTCTACTTCCGTTTTTGCTTCCTGTTGATATGACGGCGCAAAATCGTCGGAAACTACTTCGTAATCAAACCCGTCTGATGGAGTTTCTTCCCGGAAACTGCCAATTTCCTCGGTAGTTTCTTCGGCAACGGGTTCTTCGGCGACCGCGACCGAATTATAACTGTCGACGGGTTCGCTCTTTTCAAAACCGTAAGCCGTTGGTGTCTGGTAATCGTTGGAAAAACCATACTGCGTTTGTGGTTCGCTGTAAGACGGAGCAGTTTCGACGGGTTCGTGTGTAAAGGAAGAAGCTTGCGGAACGTTGCTCTGATAAGAATCTTGCTGATCTTCCTGATGCGCTTCTTTCGCAGGTTTTCCGACCGATGCCGCCAGAAGTTCGACTGTTAATCCGGCAATGCGAACCAAAGTTTCGAGAGCTTCGACATTGACATTTACGCCTTCGTTTCCGTAATCGGCATAGAGCACGGCAACTCCGCGGTTGCGTGCCACCAGCGGAATCGCATACATTCTGTCAGGCTGTCCGAATTCGAGTTTGTTCAGGTAAACGGAATCGTCGTGATGGATTCCGAAACTGCCCTCGGCAGTGCTCAATTTTTTGACCGCTTCGCCAAGAATCGTGTCGGATGCCATCGGCAGAAAAACTTCACGGACGGTTTGTTCGTCCGAATAACCTTCCTTACCGAAAACACGCCAACCGACAAAATGCTCGTTTTTGATAATGAAAAATGCACCGCGCGGCGTAAACTGGGCGGCGTGATGAACGAGCGATTTCAGAATTGCCGATTGCGAATCTTTACTGCTGATGTCAACGATCGCATCTCTCATCTCGACATAGCTGACGACCGGCGCGGCTTCGGCTTCTTTTTCCATCGCCTCCGCTTCGGCAATCGCCGAGGCAGTGATCCGTGCTCCTTCATCTCGGGCTAAACGCAGATGTTCGATGACGGATTCCTTGAACGTATCATCAATTTCCTTGTCATTCTCAATGCGGGCGGAAAAGTCTTGGAAAACTTGATCCAGCTGAGATTTATGCTTCTCAAATTCAGTTTGAAACTTCGACTGAAACTCGGAAACTTCCTGCCTGATGTCGGCAAGAGTATTTTTTAGGTAACTCTCGAATTCAGTGCGCAAACTAAGTTCGAGTTCTTCACTATTCACTTTATTTCTCCTCCATTTGTTGAAAACACAGCACTTTTTAAGGATGTTATGGCTGGCGGTTTGGTGTAGATTATTGAACCCTTAAGACGAGACAACAATTTATTGATAAAATTGTCGCCGTTAGAATTATGAACAATTTTAAGGCAGTCTGTCAAGAAATACTTTTAAATCAAAGAAATAAAATGTTTTAGATAAATAAAATTTGAGAATTAAACCGCCTCAACCTCGATTTCGGGATCGATTTCATCCTTAATCATATTTTCGATCGCCATCAAAGTTCCCGTCAACGAACTCGGACAGCTTCCGCACGCGCCTTGATAACGAATCTTCAGTTTTTTATCTTCCAGTTCGAGAACTTCGACCCAACCGCCGTCGCCTGCCAGATAAGGTCGAATGCGTTCATCCAGCAAAGCATTGATCTCGGCAATTTTCGGATCGTCGTTGACCGCCGCCGCAATCGCTCCGCCGACTGCCGCTGCCGCCGCATTTCCGTTTTTCGGTTGGACGCTTTCCGCCGCCCGAATCGGCACGGCAAGTGCGGGCAAAATCTCATCCCACTCGGCTTCGTCGGTTTTTTCGACCGTAATCATTCTGTCCATATAAAAGACGGAAACGACCTCGCCGAGATCGAATAAAGATTTGGCAAGCTGATCGGTTCCAGCTTTTTCGGCTGAATCGAAAGAATGCGACGTGCCGTGTGAAACCGGTTCTTTTAAGATAAATTTAACCGCGTTCGGATTCGGCGTTTCCTGTATATCTGCAATTTTTGGCATTGATTATAAATCCTCTGTTCACCTTCAAAAACATAAAGTTTATTAATCTTTACATTTTTGTCAACATTAAATTTTATCTTACCAAAAATTTCGCATTTCTGAAAACGAAAAAAGGACGGCTGAACTTTAAACGCAATTCAGCCGTCCGTTAAATAAACGTCGAAAACAGTCAAGCAGCTAAAGATGTAAAAGAACTCGTTTACCTGCTTGTAAAAATTGGGAACAAAGCTATTCCGTGATATGAATGTCTTCGTTTTTATTGACTCTGCCCGATAAGAACAAGCCGCCGAAAACTATTGTCAGAATAGCAAAAACGATCGCGCCGACAATATAAAGCGTATTTTCCGCGCTCGAAGTATAAAATCTAAAAGATACGATTGCTATAATCGCGCTTACTAAAGCCAAGACAGCATAAAGCATAAAAATCACCTCCGTTGGAATAAAAAGTATAAATTCCGAAGTTTCGTCGGTATTTTTCTTCGTTTCAGGAAAAATCTTAAAACGTTTGAATTGACCAATAAACTTTTCAAACTGCTCAATTTGGAATGAACCTTATAGTAACCTTATTTTACTTAAAAAACAAGAGTTTATTGATTAAACGAAAGGCTCTTTCCAAAAAATTTCAGCACGCCGTTAATTATTCATTTTGTGAAATTTAGCACTAATATACCGGACGAATTTTCAACGTTCGCGGAATGCCCTGCAAATCGTGAAGAAATTCAGGCTCGCACCAGATTTTGCGGTCGATCATTGCTCCAACTCGCTCTGACTGTCCGAAACCGATCTCCATCACCAAAAAGCCGTTCGAGCTTAGAAATCGCGGTGCGTTTTCGATGATTTTCTCGATGATCGAAAAACCGTCCGCGCCATCGGTCAAAGCGTTAAGCGGCTCGAAGTTTTTCACTTCCGTCTGCAAATCTTTAATCTCATCGCTCGAAATATACGGCGGATTTGAAACGATGAGATCGAATCTTTGATCCTTCAAAACCTCGAAAACGTCCGAAATCTGCAAATCAAATCTTTCTGAAACGCGATGTTTTTCGGCGTTTCTTTTTGCCGTTCTTAAAGCCTTTTCCGAAATGTCCAACCCGGTCGCCGAAGTATTTTCTAGTGTGTGAAGAATCGAAACCGAAATACAGCCCGAACCGACACCGACTTCGCAAAAGCGCGGGTTTTCTTTTGCTTTCAAAATTTCAATGGCATTTTCAACGATCAATTCGGTTTCCGGTCGCGGAATCAGCACGTCGCGATTGACTTCAAATTCGAGTCCGAAAAATTCCTGTTTGCCCGTGATGTGCTGGAGCGGTTCGCGTTTTGCGCGTCTTTCGATAATCTCGTCGAAATGCTTTTGTTCGGCTTCGGTCAATTGGTAATCATCGTGCGCGATCAAAAAAGCGCGGTCTTTCCGCAACAGGAAACCGAGCAAAGTATTTGCATTGCGCCGCGCGTCAACAACTCCGCTTTCTTGCAGAATTTCAGAGGCTTTTTTCAGATTTTCGGAAACTTTCATCAAATTTACAGCCGCGTTCAGAGTCCGCCTTCAGGCGGTTTTACCGTAGCGAAAAGCCTTCTAAAGAAGCGACTCCGAACGCGATTTCTCTAAACTAATCGCCGCGCAGCATTGCCGGAAGCGTGAGTAAAATTATTTTCAGATCGAGCCACAACGACCAGTTTTCAATGTAGAAAATGTCGATTCTAACCATCTCGTCGAACGTCAGCCGATTTCTGCCGGAAACTTGCCATAAACCTGTAATTCCGGGCTTCATATCCAATCTTTTACGATGCCAAAGATCGTAATTTTCGACTTCGTAAGGAATCGGCGGGCGCGGTCCGACGATGCTCATATCGCCCTTCAAAACGTTCAAAAACTGCGGCAGTTCGTCCAGACTCGTGCGGCGCAGAAACTTTCCTGTTTTCGTAATGCGCGGATCGTTTTTGACCTTTCCGAAAACGGGTTTTTCATCGTCGCCCGCGTTGGCTTCTGCCGCGCCTTCGATGTTCTTCAAATATGCTTCGCGGTGAATCGCATCGTCCGCACCGGCTTTCATCGTGCGAAACTTGTAGCAGAGAAAAATGCGTCCGTCCATCCCGACGCGTTCTTGTTTGAAAAGGATCGCGCCGCGTGAATCGAGCTTTATCAACAGCGAAATTATCAGCCAAAGCGGTGAAAAAACGGTGAGCGCGATTGCCGAAATAACGATGTCAGAAAGGCGTTTGACCAATCTTTCCGCGTCCGAGAGAGGTTCGCGGAAAAGCCGCACCATCGGCAAAACGCCGAGTTGTTCGACGCTCGTTTTTTGCGGCAAAATGTTGAAAAGCGACGGCGCGAACCGAAATTCGACCTTTTGTTTGCGCCCGACCTGCATCATCGCTTCAAACAATTTTTCACTGGGAATCTTGTCGTCGGTAATTATTACTTCCTGGATCGCCAGTTCACGAATCAGCACGGGAAGTTCTTCAACCCTGCCGATGATCGAAGTTTCACCTAACAATCTCCGCGTTTCCGCATTTTGTCGGCTCAAATTTCCTTCGACAACTCCGATCACACGATAACCGAGATCGGGACGTTCATTAAGTTCGCGCAAAGTCTGTCCGGCTTCCGCATTCGTGCCGACGATTAAGGTCGGAATGAGATTAATATCGCGTTTTCTGATTAATGTTTGGACGAAACGAAGCGACAAGTGAAACGCCGCAAACGCCGCGAGTGCAAGCGCAAAATTTATCAGAAAAACGCCGCGTGAATAAGGAAAATCACGAAAAGCATACCCGCCGCGAAAAAGAAACGTAAACGCGATCGTCAGAAGCGACGCGACCGACACGGCTTTGAAAACCTTGATAAATTCGGCGACGTATGAAAACGCGCCCTGCAGACGGTAAACGCGCTGATAGATCAGCATTGCCAACTGAATCAGGATGATGAAAAATACGACTCCGGCATACGGCACGAAATCTTTCGACCAAGCCCACGCAATCGCGGAAAAAACGGGTTTTCCTTCGCGCAGAGCGAACGCCGCCGTGAAACAAAGAAACGCCAGAAAGCCGTCGAGCGCAAAGATCGAAACCTTAACCATTGGCAGAACCCAGACGGGAACGCGGTTTTCGGCGCGGACTATTTTCGTTTCGATGGCGGTTTCGGCTTTCATTTTCGCTTTCTCTTTTTTAAGTCATTAAATCTTTAGTTGCAACCGCAAAATTGTTTCCGGGCAAAGGTTGCGTTATTCTTTTTCATTTGCCGTTGATGGAAAAACAGCCGTTAAAAATCTTGATAACTGCGCCGAGCCTGGACGAAACGCGCCACGTCAGCGGGATTTCGACCGTTGTGCGGCAGATCATCGAACACGGAAATTTTTCATACACGCATTTCGAGGCGGGCAGAAGCGGCGGCGAACGGAAAAGCGTTTTTTGGATAGCGAAACAATTCGCGCTTCCCTTTCGTTTTTTTACAACGCTGAAACGCGCAAAGATCGGCATTGCACACATCAACACGGCGTTCAATCCGCTCTCGATTTTGCGCGATTTTGCGCTTGTAAAAGCGGCAAAATTGGCGAAAATACCGATCGTTCTGCACATTCACGGCGGAAAATTTCTCGCGCAGGAATTTGAAAATGCGAAACTCAAAAACATCGCCGAAAAAATGCTTCGTGCGTCCGATGAAATAATCGTTTTGAGCGAACTCGAAAAGGAAATCGTCGAACGTCGTTGGCAAAATGTGAATGTTAAAGCATTAGAAAACGCGATTGAAATTCCCGCATCGAATGAATCTGCAAAGCTCAAAAATTCGATGATTTTTCTCGGACGTTTGACCGAATCGAAGGGTTTGCACGAAATTATCGAAGCCGTCCGCACTTTGAAAAATGAAAATTTCGATTTTACATTCAAAACGTTCGGCGCGGGCGAAATGCAGGATTTTTTCGTTGACGAGATGAAGAAAATTCTCGATGAGAATTTTTATTTCGGCGGCGTGATCGCGGGAAAAGCAAAACTTGAAGAATTGAATAAAGCCGACATTTTCGTGCTTCCGTCGCGTTACGGCGAAGGTTTGCCGATGGCTTTGCTCGAAGCAATGGCGGCAAAATGCGTCTGCGTCGCGTCCGAAATGGCTTCGATCGGCGCGGTCGTGCAGGACGGCGAAAACGGTTTTCTGGTTGCGCCGCAAGACGTTTCCGCGCTTATTACAAAACTGCGGATGATCTTGTCGGCAAACACGAATTTTGAAACTTTGCGCGAAAATGCGCGGAAAACCGTCACCGAAAAATTCAATCTGCGTGTGTATATCGAGCGTTTGGAAGAAATTTACGCGCAAGCCCGACTCTGAAACTGTCAGACGCTCTGCGGAGCGTGTCAGCACCTTTGCGGAGCGTGTCAATCGCTTTGCGGGATGTGTCACTGGCTCTGCGAGACGTGTCAGACGGTCTGCGGAGTGTGTAAGCAGGTTTGCGGGATGTGTAAGCAGGTTTGCGGGATGTGTCAGCGACCTTGCGGGACGTGTCATTTGCTCTGCGGGACGTGTCAGATGGTCTGCGGAGCGTGTCAATTGCTCAATTTGCGCTGTCAGCCGCTTAATTTATAGTGTCAGCGTCTTAATTTAGAGTGTCAGTCGGTCAATTTACTATGTCAGCCACTCAATTTATGCTGTCAGTCGCTTAATTTATGCTGTCAGTTGGTCAATTTAGTGTGTCAGCGGCTTAATTTAGACTGTTAAAGCGATTGAATTCGGGATTTGGTGAAATTGTGATGAAAAATTCATTATCGGAAAAAAATCGCGTCCGCGTCGTCAGTTTAACGCCGAACGTCGTTTCGCACGATGCGGCAATCGCTGAGATCGTGGCGTTGGCGCGGCAAAAACGCGGTGCGTATGTCTGTTTTTCGACCGTCCATATGGTGATGGAATCGTATGACAACCACGAATTCGGCGCGAAGGTCAACGGCGCGGATTACATCGTCACGGACGGAATGCCGCTCGTCTGGATGCAGAAATTTCAAGGCGCGAAGGATGCTTCACGTGTTCGTGCCAACGATTTAATGATTTCGCTGTGCGAATATGCCGCAAAAAATAATTTAACCATCGGTTTTTACGGCGGAAAACAGGAAGTCATCGACGCGATCAAAGAACGTGCAAACCGTCAATTACCCGAATTGAAGATCGTTTACGCATTTTCGCCGCCGTTTCGTCCGCTTTCAGAGGCGGAAGACGCGGAGATCGTCGCGGAAATAAATCGTGCGAATCCCGACATTTTGTTTATGGGTTTAGGCTGTCCGAAGCAGGAAAACTGGATGTCGGCGCACAAAGACAGGCTTTCGACCGTGATGCTCGGCGTTGGCGCATCGTTCGATTTCTACGCGGGAAACGTCAAGGAATCGCCCGAATGGATGGGCAAACTCGGTTTGGAATGGCTTTACCGCTTGACGCAGGAACCGAAACGCTTGTGGCGCAGATATTTGATCTTAAACCCGCGCTTTATGTTTCTTGCTATGCTTCAACTGCTCGGTTTGAAGAAATTCGATAAGAAATAGCCGCGAAAAGGCGCAAAAAACACAAAAAGATTATTTTTTTTGCGAATTTTGCGCCTTTTCGCGGCTATTAATTCTTAATCCTTTTATAAACGCGGCAAGGTGAACGTAAATTTCGAGCCTTGCCCGGGTTCGGATTCGACACCGACCGAGCCGCCGTGCTGTTCGACGATCTCCTTCACCAAAGACAAGCCCAAACCTGTCGATTCTTCTTCTTTATCTTGTCCGTCGCGTGAAATCCTGTAAAATTTCTGCCAGATTTTATCCTTTTCGCTGTTCGGAATGCCGTAACCGCGATCTTCGACGATGACGCGCAGAAAATCGGCTTCGAGAATCGTCGAAACCAGCACGGAAGTTCGTTCGGGACTGTATTTGATGGCGTTGTCGATGAGGTGCGAAACGGCGCGTTGAATCAAACCTTTGTCAGCCGCAACGGGCGGAATGTGCGAGTTTGCCTGTTCGACCAGACGAATCCGTTTGCGTTTCGCCTGATCCTGCATTTCGCCGACGACCTCGTGCACGACCGTATCGACCTTGACGGGCGTTTTTTCGATTTCCTGTTTGTCCGCCTGTTGCAGATTCGACACCGAAAGAAACGTCGTCAGCATTTTTGAAAGACGTTGTGATTCACTTGCGATAATATTCAAAAATTCGCGCGATTCCTCGGGAATATTCTCATCGGCAAGCAAAAGCTCGGCGAAACCCTGAATGCTCGTGATCGGCGTGCGAAGCTCGTGCGACATCAGGCTCGCCATATCACTGCGAAGCTTTTCGTTTTCCTTGACGGCGGAAATATCGCTCAGAGTGATGAGAAAACACGCGGGCTTCATCGAAACGTTCGTGTCGTGTATCGAAATGTCGTCCGTCGGAACTTTGACGAGCGAAATTTGCAGTTTCAAGGTCTTGTTCGTGTCGGTAAAATAAAGATCGGATTTAAAATGATCGCCCGTCTGCAAAACGCGCCTGATCGCCAGACGCGGTTCGTTGAAAACTTCAGTTTTGAATTGTTCGAGTAGTGAGAAAAGATTGAAATCCGGAATCTGTTCGGTTTTGAGCCCCGCCAGATGACGCATCTGACGATTGAGATAAGCAAGCGTCCCGTCGAGATAAGCGATCGCGTGCGCTTCCTTCAGATACGAACTCGCCTGCGCGCCGAAACTGTGTTCTTTGATAACGCTCTGGATCAAACTCAAAATCGCCAGACGGTTTTCCGACGAATGCGTGGAAAGAAAACTCCACCAGTTTTTATGCGGCAGGCTTTTACTGCGGAGTTCTTTGCGCTGAAAATTTCGCGCCAGCTGTCCGCTGAATGCTTCGAGCAGATTCCTGTCGGCATATTCAAAATCCTGATTGACCTTGACGAACAAAACGCCGACGAGAATATCTTCCGTTATCAAAGGAAGTGCGATGCGCGCCGACTTTTTCTCGTTTTCGTCAATCTGCACAATGCTCTGCCGTGTGTTCAAAGCCTGTTCGCAAAGCCCGACGTTTTCACGCCAAGCAGATTGGCGCGAGATCATCGATTCACGCGAACTTTCGTGCCGCGCCCGTCCGAGCGGCGTTAATTCGCCTTCGCCGTCGTAACGGAAAACGATCGCTTCGGACAATGGCAAAACCGTTTCGAGCAATTTCAAACCGCTTTCGATACGCAGATCGGCGGGTTTTCCTTCTAAAAGGTGTCCCGTCGAAGCAAGCGTCACGAGTTTATCCGTCAACTCCGAATCGATCATCCAAATCTTTTTGAACTGAACGACGAGAAGCGTCAGCGAAACTATCAAAAACACGGGAATGAAGAGCAGTCCGACACCGAAAATCTTATTTGAAATGATGGCTAAGACGAACCAGAAAGCCAGAAATCCCGCCGCCGGAAAAACCAACTTCTTGATGCTGTATTTTTCCGCCAGATAACCGACCGCGAGTCCGAATGAGATCAGGATGACAAGTTTCCACCACGTAAAAGCCGCGTCTTGAGGCACGAGAAGATCGACAAACGCCGCCAGCGCAACGCCGCCGAAATTCCACAAGAACGCGATTGTCAGAATAATTGAGATTGATAGAACGAGCGATGTAAGAACGCCGTGTGTGCCGTTTCTTTTCATATAGTTGCGGTAATATTAAGCTGAGGAATTTTGGAAGTATTGATGTGTTGGCAATGTAAAAACAAAGTTTGCCACTGAAATTATGCAATAAAATATGCCTCTATTGCAAGAGTTTTTGTAATTGGAAGGTTTATTTTTATTGCGGATTTGAAAGTTTTCCGAACGGCATTTAATCTCGAAATATATGCCGTATCGATCAATTTCGCCGAAGGAACTTTTCGAGCGTTTACAGAAAAACGAAACTTTCAGATTTATCGACGTGCGTGAACCGCTCGAACACCGAATTGCACACATCGAAGGGGCGGAGCTTTTGCCGATGAGCCGCGCCAGTGAATGGCTCGACACGCTCGATCCCGAAGAAGAGATCGTCGTAATGTGTCATCACGGCATCCGTAGCGCAAATGTTTGTATGTTTCTGGCGCAAAACGGCTTTGAAAAGGTTTACAATCTGACGGGCGGAATCGATCTCTGGTCTTACGAAGTTGACGAAAGCGTTCCGACATACTGAGCAATTCGGAGAATTTCAGAAACATTTCAATCTTTTATTTTCCGTTTTCCGTTTTCCGTTTTTAATTTTTCCGCGCTTTGCTCTTTTTCAGGAAAACCCGCATAATATCAAGAGATTAAGTTGGTAAATCAATGAGTTTTATTTCCAATCTCAGACTTCTTCTCATCGCTTTATGGCTCGGCGCGGCAGTTTTCTTTATCTTTGTCGCGCAAAGTGCGTTTGCCGTTCTGCCTTCGCGCGAATTAGCCGGCGCGGTCGTTTCGCGGACGCTGATGATCGTCAATTTAAGCGGTTTGGGAATCGGTTTGATCCTGCTGTTGAGTTCTTTTATCAAACGGCTGAACATCAAACCTTTCTTTCTGTGGACGGAAAGAATTCTGCTTATTTTGCTGACCGCCGCCTGCGCCGTCAATCAATTTGTCATCGCGCTCTGGCTTTCTTTTGTGCGCGGACAATTCGGCGGTAAACCGGTCGACGAAATTCCGCTCGAAGACCCGCTCCGAATTCAGTTTAATCAACTGCATCAATATTCGGTCTGGATTTTGGCGGGTTCGATGATCGCCGCGCTCATTATTTTCTTTTTTATTGCGCGGAAATCTGATAAAACAGTAGCGGTTGACAACAAATTTACCGACATCAATAACGAATTCAAGTTTTAGGATTGAAACAAAAATGCTAAATACGATCAGAGAAAATATCGAACGACGGCTCGGCATCGAAAGTAAAAAAGCACCGAGCAAACAAGGTGCGGTCATCGAAGGTTTGGGCGAATTTTCAAGCCGTTTCAAAAATTGGCGCGCCAATGACGATTTGAAAAATTATCCTTTTGTCGAAAATACTTACGCACCGTTTACGCCGATGCGCCGCGCGCTTCCGATGCTCAATCTCGCGCTGATTTCGTCAGCCGGAGCATACATCGACGGAACCGAGCCTTTCGATCTCAATTCACGGGACGGCGACATTAATTTCCGCGAAATCCCGATCGAGGTCGAAGCCGAAGATTTGCTTTATGCGGCAAAGGGCTACGACGCGAAAGCGGTCAAAGAAGACCGCAACGTGCTGATCCCGGTCGAACGCCTGCTCGAGTATGAAGCCAACGGCGTGATCGGCAATTTGAATCAGGTTTGGTGGAGTTTGAGCAGTTGGATTCCGAATGCGGCATTGGTCGCGAACGAACTCGCGCCGCGCATCGCCGACAGATTAAAAGGTTACGAAGTGCAAGCCGCGCTCTTGGTTCCGGCTTCGCGGCTTTGCTATCAAACGCTCGGAATCGTTGCGCGTGAGATCGAACGGCAAGGAATTCCGACGATGTTGATCTCGGCTGACCGCATCGCGACCGACAAAATCCGTCCGCCGCGCGCCGCATATTATGACGGCGAACCCGGCTCGACCGTCGGCAAACCGAACTGGAAACAATATCAACTGCGCGTTCTGGACGAAGCCCTGCGCTGGATCGAAACTCTCGATCAACCCGCTTCGCGCAAATTGTCGGTCGCGTTGGAAACCGAAACCGAACAAAGCCGCGGTGAAAATTAAATAGCCGCGAAAAAGCACGAAAGACGCAAAAAATGGAATCAAGAAATTTGAGTTTTCTGATTCCATTTTCTTTTTTCTATTTTGCGATTTTTGTGCTTTTTCGCGGCTATTTCCTAAAATTGCATTTGCCACGTTTTAATTGCGTCGATCGGATAAATAAGCATTAAAATATTTATCAGCAAACTGTCGCGTATCCAGAAAACGAGAAGCAATTCGACAATCAAAAAAAACAAAAGCGAACGCCAAACTCCGAGCTTGTAAGCGACGACGAATCCAAGGGCGCAAGCCAGAACGTCGCCGACCGAATTAAAGATCGAATCGCCGAAGTAATCGAGCGAAGCTGTGTTTTTACGATATTTTTCGATAATAAAATCGCTGTTTTCCAAAATTTCCCACGCGCATTCGACCAAAACCGCGACGAATAATTGCCACGAAAAAGAATATTTCTTGAAAAGAATCTTTATCAGCCAGAAAAACATCACACCGTGCAAAATGTGCGTGAATGTATACGGATCGAGAAAATGCTGTGATGTATGACTGCTGTTCCACGCTTCGTTGACGTAGATCGCGTGATCGCCGAGTTTACACCACCACACGCGACCGTCGAGGCGCAGCCAGACCGTCATCAAAACGGTTGCCGCAACAACGGCTGAGATCGGGAAAAAACCGTTCCTGTTCGGATTTTGTTTGTCGATTAGTTCTGATTCGCTCATTGTTCAAAAAAAGATTTTCGTTTGATTTGGATAAATTTACAAGTTTTCTGCTAAATTCTAATAAAAGCCTTCATTTATGAATCGGACGGAAATGCTCGAACGCGTCAGAGCGCGAAAAGAAGATTGGGACATTATCATTATCGGCGGCGGCGCAACCGGAATCGGATGCGCCGTTGACGCGGCTTCGCGCGGATTCGATGTTCTGCTTCTCGAACAACACGATTTCGGCAAAGGAACTTCGAGCCGTTCGACAAAATTGGTGCACGGCGGCGTGCGCTACCTCGCGCAGGGCAACGTTTCGCTCGTCCGCGAATCTTTGAAGGAACGCGGAATCCTTTTCAAAAATGCGCCGCATCTCGTTCGCAGACAATCTTTCATCGTTCCGGTTTACAGTTATTGGGATAAATTTTTCTACGCCGCCGGACTCAAAACTTACAACATTCTTTCAGGGAAATACGGTTTCGGAAAATCGGAAATTTTGTCGGTCGAAGAAACTATCGAACGTCTGCCGAGTATCAAAAAGGAAAATCTGCACGGCGGGATTCTGTATTTCGACGGGCAGTTTGACGATGCTCGGCTTTTGCTGAATCTGGTCGAAACCGCCGCCGAACAAAATGCGGTTTTGCTCAATTACGCCCGCGTTTTCGCGTTCAATTACGACGACAACGGGAACATCGACGGCGCGGCGGTTTCCGATGAAATTACAGGTCAGATTTTTCTCGCCAAGGCAAAAGCCGTAATCAATGCAACGGGCGCGTTCAGCGATTCTATACGGCAGATGTCCGACCGCAAATCCGTGAAGCTCATCGCGCCGAGCCAGGGGATTCATCTCGTTTTCGATAAGAAATTTCTGCCTTCGGAAAATGCTCTGATGATTCCGAAAACTTCCGACGAACGCGTTTTATTTGGGATTCCGTGGCACGATCACGCCGTTTTCGGCACGACCGACACGCCGATCGAAAAGCCCGAACTCGAACCGAAAGCGCAGGAAAAAGAGATCGAATTTATCCTTGAAACCGCAGAGGAATATCTCGAAAATCCGCCGAAACGCGAAGATATTTTGAGTATTTTTGTCGGTATTCGCCCGCTTGTCAAAGCCGAAAATTCAAAAAACACGGCGACACTTTCGCGCGATCACACGATCGAAATAAATAAAACAAATTTGCTGACGATCACGGGCGGAAAATGGACGACTTACCGAACAATGGCGGAAGATGCCGTCGATCAGGCTTCGGCTATTGGCAGGCTTCCCGAAAAGAAATCCGGCACGGAAAGGCTGAAAATTCACGGGTTTACCGATGATCTTTCAAAATTGGGCGATTTAAAAATCTACGGCGCGGACGCTTTGGAAATTCAAAAACTGATCGAAGAAAATCCGGCATTGAACGAAAAACTTCACGCCGAACTGCCTTATCGAAAAGCTGAGATCGTCTGGACTTGCCGAAAAGAAATGCCGCAAACGGTCGAAGACATTCTGGCGCGGAGAACGCGTGCTCTATTTCTAAACGCCAAAGCCGCCATCGAGATCGCTCCGAAAATTGCGGAAATAATGATGCAGGAATCTGAGCGCGAAGATGCCCAATTCTGGATCGATGAACAAATCAAACAATTCAATGAAACCGCCCGAAATTATCTTCCGTAAACAGGATGCCGAGCCTGATCTTGAAGCATATTTCCGACCCGTTTCGTAAACGCCGAGATATTGAAATCTTTTCCGATGACATATCAAGCCGGACATATAATTTCAACAGAAATGAGCACAGAAACTAACCCGCCATCTAAAAAAACCGATTTTCCCGACACCGGCGTGGGAATCGACCTAGAGTTGCAGAATAAAAGTTCGAGCTTAGTTGAAGTCTTGTTTACAGGCGACATCAGCCACGGCGAAAATTATCAGTCAAAAAATTACGGTAAATCGAATGTTCTGTGCGACAAAGGATATGATTATTCTCTCGAAAAAATGAAGGATATGCTGTATTCGGTCGATTTGGCGATCGGTAATCTGGAAACGCCGCTGACCGATCTGCCGCTTTCGCCATTTCACGGAATAAAGTTTTACGTTCATTGGAGCGATATAGAGCTTTCGCCTGCCGCCTTGCGCGCACATAATATTCGCGTAGTGAGCCTGGCAAATAATCATACGATGGATTATTCGCTCGATGGTCTTTATCAAACCTTAGAAGTGCTTGAAAAATTTGGCTTTAAATATTTCGGAGCCGGAAAAAACATACGCGAAGCCGCGAAACCATTTATCAGCCGACTGATGATCGACGGGAAATCGTTTACTTTTGCCGTGATCGGCGCGTTTCAGGAGTTGAAAAATTACCGCGAAGACTACGATGCTTACGCGACCGAAACGCACGGCGGAATCAACCCGTTAAATTTCGAGTTGCTGGAAGAAACCGTTCGGACGATCAAATCCGGGTATCCTGACGCTTTTATTGTTTTTTTTCCTCATTGGGGAAAAAATTACAAATGGAAAACGGAACGCCAGGTTTTGATCGCCGAACGAATCACGGCGACAGGTGTGGACGTAATTATCGGGCACGGAGCGCATATGCTTCAGGAACTGGAGAAGCGAAACGATCGTTGGGTCGCGTTCGGCATCGGCAATTTTATGTTCAATTCACAGGGACGTTACTTTCAAAAAAACGCGCCGCCGTTTAGTCTTATCGCCGCGATGCGAATATACCACGACGGAAAAGCGTTTCGCGTTCATTTCAGATTTTATCCCGTAATGACGGATAATCTTTTGACAAATTACCAAACCCGTTTTGTCGATGCGTCACAGTTTGACGAGGTTTGCAGGTTACTGGAAGATAAAAATACGTCGCCTGAAACGCCGTTGGATGAGATCGGGCGCGGGCAGGATGAAAGAGGCTATTTTCTGGAAATTAAGGCAAAGTAGTTTATAAAATCTGGCGGCTTTCCGTCGTCGAAAAAGGTTAGAAAAATGACATCAACAGATTCAATTTCCGAACATACTATCTTAAATAATTGCGCAGACGAAACATCGGCGGAAAAAAAAGCCGAAGCATTTCGTGCCGGGATAAAGGAAGCATTTCATTCTAAAGGCTGGCTTTTGCTGAGAAAATTCTCTCCGAACATCGATGACTTTGTTTCTTTCAGCAATACTCTCGGTGATAATTTCAGCAACTATCGAAGCGGATTTTTCTCCGATAGAAAAACCTTTAACGGCAATGAAACCGTGATGACCGCCACCGGCGACACGCAGGAATTTGCCATTCCCCTGCACGGCGAAATGTATTACCGCAGTGTTCGCCCGCGGATACTCTGGTTTTATTGTCAGATTTCACCTGGCAAGGACGGTCAAACGACGCTTTGCGACGGCGAAGCTCTTTACAAAAATCTAAGCGTCGAAACAAAAGAATTTTTTGAAAAGATGCCGGTCAGGTATCGCACACGTTACACGCAAAGCGAATGGCAGGAAAATTTTCCGGCGGCAACGCTCTCTGAAATAGAAAACTACTGCCGGGATATGAATTATGATCTGAAAGTAAATCACGATGACGGAAGTATCAAAATAGATTATGTCAGTTCGGCACTGTCGGGCAACGGTCGTGATAAGCCGTTTTGTTTTATAAATAATGTGGTTGCGCTCTTTATGGGCGAAGCGTCTTTCAAAAAAGGTGTGCTCCACGCGGGAATTCCGCGCACCGCAAGCAATGATTTTCCCGTGAAAGTCCGGATGAAGGACGGCTCGAAGATTCCCCGAAAAATCATCAGCGAAATTCTTACCGAGAGCAAAAAGTTGACCATCGAACATACGTGGCAAAAAGGAGATATTTTACTGATCGACAACACGCGCATTATGCACGGTCGAAACAGTTCATATTCATCGGAACGGAAAATTTTTGTCAGAATTTGCGACGGTTTGAGGTAAAAATCAATGCAGACAGTTTTTATGTTTCCGAGTCAACTATCCTGCTACGCCGGAATGTGGCAAAAATTGATCGACTTCCACCCGCCTTGTGCCGACCTCATAGCACACGCCGCCGATGTTTTGAACAAGGATTTGCTGAAGGAATTTACAAACGAACGCGAATCGTGGTTTGATCGGAACGACAATCTTCAGGTAGCGGTTTTTCTGGTCAACGCGCTCTATGAAAAGATATTGCACGACAACAATATTCGGACGAAATATTCTCTGGGTTTCAGTTTAGGCGAGTGCAATCATTTATTTCATATCGGAGCGATCGATTTCGCAGATATGTTACGCTTTCTGGTTTATCGGGGAAGATCATACGAGAATATGGAAACCGGTTGGAAACGCGTCGCCGTTTATCCGATCTCACTTTCTTTTTTAGAAGATTGCATCAAAGACCGTGAAGTTGAAATCGGCGGTCAGATGTCGCCGACCGCCTCTATGCTCGTTGGAAAACCCGACGCAATCGATGCCTGCGTCGATGATATTTCGCTTTTCAGCCCGCAAACCAGAATTCGCAAATTAAAAGTGGACGTTCCCATTCACAGCCGTTTCCTGAGCGATTCAAGTTTGAAGTTTGAAAAGTATCTCGAAAAAGTTCCCATAAACCGCACCTCAGCCCCCTATTTGCCGAATATGACCGGACTGTATGTTGAAAACCCGGCTGAAAGTCAGATACGGCAATATCTGGCTCAACTGTCGAGTCATCCCGTTCAATGGTGTCGGTCGATAGATACTATTTTGAACAGGTTCGGTGAAGTTAAATTTATCGAAGTAGGCGCGAAAAATCTATTGTGTCGTCATTTTCAGCTGGAACCCGATTGGAAGTCAGGCATAAATTATCTGTTTCTGGATGACGGCGAGGAAAATTCGACGGCGCAGTTGGAGAAGGCTCTGAAAGAACTTTCGTGAAACAATCTACCCGAACTCAGCCGTTTATCATCAGCCGATTTCGATCTCATAGAAACTGATAAACGGTTGATTCGGAACGGGTTTTCGCTTTTTATATTTTGAGTTTGCGAAGAAATCTTTCAGCCAGTTTCTAAATCGGTGACTGTCGAAACAAATTATTTCTCCCGAATTCGGATCGAAGAATTTATGTTGTCCGTCCGGCTCTTTAAAGTAAGCCATTCTGTGTCCCGTCATTTTTTCCCCTTTCAAGTATCTGAAAATTATCAAACTGAAAAAGGTTTTCCGGTGTTCTTTCAGATCAAGCGGAAAGTCGTCGTTTGCAGGAAAATCTTTGTATTTGCGGGTGTTTAAGTTGAAAGGCTTGAAACTTTCTATCAATTCTAACTCCAAAAAGTCTGCGGCACCGGCTTTTTGCATCTTTTTCATTAAAAAATCCCAATCGTCCGAACCGTATTTTTTCTTCAGCAATATTTTATCGGCATCGCTTAAACGAAAATCTTCCTGATTTTCAGGCATACCCGGATAAAAACTGTTTCTCTGAATCGAAATTATTTCTTCCAAAAGCGACGATTGCGGCGTTTTCAGATGCGCGAGCAGATTTTTTTTTTCGATATTATATTGAATCCACAGATAAACAAGCCCCGCGCAAAGATCGTCCGCGCCCGACTGAAAATGCTTTTGCTTAAATTCCTTCTGTGAAAAATATTTCGCAAATTCGACATTATTTTTCTCGCTTAAACTCTGAAACCGCTCTCTGTTCATACTTGTAATTCGGTTTCGGAGCATTGTTTTTGCGAATGATGCCGAACAACTTCACGGGCAAGATAATCGCTCGCCGAATTTAGATTGGGATAATCCCACAAAAGCGTTTCATTAAGTTCGTATTCGCTTCCGAGCCTGTCTTCCAGCTCTGCCACGATGCTTGCGGCACTCAAAGAATCGAGTCCGTATAACCCGAAATGCAGATTCTGGTCTATTTCCGACGGATCGATCTTTGCTTCGCTTGCGACTGCCCGCGCCAGCCAATCTTTTATCGCTTCTCTCGTTTTCATCAGATTGTCAGGCTGTATCGTCAATTCGGGAAGCTTGGCGCGGCGGAGAGAATCGGTTTGCGGAGCCGTTTCTATGTGGTTTATCAAGTGTTTTTCGGACGATTCGCCGTTTGACCACGAAGCGATCACTTTATAATCGCCGTTCAGATATTTTTGCTTTGCCGCAAAACGTGCCTGTTTTCCGTTTCGGGTTGTGGTGATTTCACCCGATCTCACTAAAATTATTTCGCTCGCCGCGATCTGATGTTTTTCGGCAATGCGTTCGCGTATCGCCGCAATGATCTCGTTACTTTCCGGCTGTTCCAATCCGCCGTTTTTTATTTCGTGAATGACGACCAGTTTTTCATCCCGACCGCCGTTGTTTTCGATGCCGACGGTTATGACTTTTCCTTCCTTCAATGACCGATGAGAATTTTTGACCGTGTATTCAATGTCGTTATGATAATGATTTTTTCCTCTGACAATAAGTAAATCCTTTATTCTTCCCGTGATGAACAATTCGTTTTTGTAAAAGAACCCGAGATCGCCCGTTTGAAAATATTTCTTCCCGTCCGAGGGATTCAGTTCGGCTGAAAATTTTTCCGATGACGATTCGTCCATCCAATAGCCCAGGGCATTGCTCGGAGAAGACACCCAGATTTCGCCGATCTCGTGCTGACGGCACACTTTTCCTTCGGGCGAAACGATTTTGACCGCTTGACCATACGCGGGAAAACCGCAACTGACGAGTTCGATGTGATCGGCATCGTTTTCCGCCGACTGGTCAAATTTGTTTTCTGTCAGCGCAGTTCTTTCAGCCTTGACGACAAGCGGTTTTTCTCTTTTCAAACCGCCCGTCACATAAAGCGTGGATTCAGCCAGCCCGTAGCAGGAAAGGAATGATCCTTTTCTGAAACCCGTGCTTTTGAAAAAATTTGAAAACTCGTCGATGGTTTTCGGATTTACGCGCTCCGAACCGTTGAAGGCGACTTCCCACGAACTCAAATCGAGTTCTTCCTTTTCGGATTCGGAAATCTTTTTCACGCACAGATCGTAAGCAAAATTTGGTCCGCCGCTGGTCGTCGCCTTTTTTTCGGTGACTAATTTCAACCACCTGAGCGGCTTTTGCAAAAAGGTTTTCGGTGAAAGCAGAGTCGTCGGGAAACCCGAATAGACGGGTTGAATGATGCCGCCGATCAGCCCCATATCGTGATAAGGCGGAAGCCAGATCACGCCGTAACTTTTTGAAGTGTGAAAGAAACTCTGCTTGATAACCATCGAGTTCTGCATCAGGTTTTCCTGGCTCAGAACGACACCTTTCGGCGAATTGGTCGAACCGGAAGTGTATTGGATCAGGCACGGAGATTTTTCCGAATTTTGTCCGTCAGGCTTCCAGTCGAGCGGAGTTGCCTGCATTGCTTCTTCCACGGTCAGAATCGTCGATTTCTGCAAAACAGGTATTTCTTTAATCTGTTCATCCAGATTTTTTTTAACGGCTTCGGTCGTAATAATCACACGCGGCAACAAATTCTGCGTGACGGACTTAAAGAAATTTCGGCTTTGATTATCAACGGGCGGCGGTATCAATGCGGCAACGGCTTTGGCGTAAAAAGCCCCGAAAAGAGCAGAGATCAAAGGCAATCCGGGACGCAAAAGCAACATTACCGCATCGCCTTCTTTGAGATAAGATTGCAGTATCGCGCCGACGCGTTTGGCATTGTCCGCCAGTTCGCCGTAGGTCAGAAGTTCGCCGTTCAACTGATCTTTAACGACAAATTCAAACGCCAGTTGATCGGGTTGCTGTTGTTGTCTTCTTTCTAATAAAGAAACCAGGTCATTAAAGTTTCCGCTCATTGATTCACCTAATTTTTTAGTCAGTTATTAGTTACTATCGGCATTTTTTCAAGACCTCGGAAGCTGAAATTTGAAAACCACCGCACGCCTTCCGGGGTAATTTCCATATCGGGAAAACGTTCGACAAATTCACGAATGGCGATTTTCCCCTGCAAGCGTGCCAGCCAGGAACCTAAGCAACTGTGCTGCCCCTTGCCGAAAGACAAATGCGGATTTGGCATTCTCTTAATATCAAACTTATGCGGGTCTGAAAAATACGCGGGGTCTTTGTTAGCCGATCCGAGCAAGAGCATCAGTTGATCGCCTTTCTTAAAATTATGCTCGCCGATCTGCAAATCGCACAAAGCCGAACGCCAAGCCAACTGTTGCGGCGGATCGTAGCGCAGCATTTCTTCGACCGCCGAACTCGTCAGCTCAGGATTTTCCAACAGCAATTTTAACTGGTCGGGATTATTAAGCAGAGCAAAAATGCCGTTGCCGATCAGATTCACCGTCGTTTCGTGTCCCGCCATAAACATCAGGATCAGATTCGGCAAAATATATTCGTCCTTTTCAAAAGATTCGCTGTGCGGATTTTCAAACAGGCTCGTTAAAAAACTCTGCTCGTCTTCGGCTTGATCGAGTTGTGTTTGCAGAATTTTTTCCTTTAAATATTGGGAAAATTCCTGAATGCTTTGGTCTGCCGCTTCCAAGTTAGCTAAAATCGGGAGCGGTTCGATGAGTTTTGAAATATCGGTTGACCATTTTTTGACTTTGGGCTTATCCGCTTCCTCGATACCGAAAACGTAATAGATCGTTTCGAGCGGCACGGCTAAGGCAAATTCGGGAATGAAATCGAACGAACCGAGTTTTTCCAATTTTTCCAATTTTTGTTTCACAATCGCCGGAATCTGCGCATTCAGCTTTTTCAGCGAACTTTCAAGAAACGATTTATTTAAATGATTTTTTAGGGGTTTATGATGCGGCGGGTCAACGGTCAAAACAGAGTGCGTCACAAACCACGGAATCGATTCCCGATCTTTGTAACGCTTTTCAAATCCCGCCCAGTTGCGCAAATCCGAACTCAAATTCGGGTTTACCAAAGCTTCCTGAATGTCGTCGTAACGGGTCAAAATCCAGGTGCCCATAAAACTGTGATGATACGGGTCGTTTTCCCTGAGCCGATCGTAAAAAGGATACGGATTATCGAAAAAACCCGGCGCATACGGATTGAATCTATATTCGGAATCTTTTAATTTCATCATAACTAATTCCCTCAGGTGTCGAAATCTTTAATTCTCTTGAATAACATACCGTTCAGCGTAAAACTTACCGCTCGATTGTTTTCGGGATCGATCTGAAACGTAATGTCTTCATAACGAAACGGTCCCGATAATTGCCTGAACGTAGTTTGCCCGATATGTTTCAGCCGACATTCGTAAATAACGCCGAAATTTAAATAAACCTGTCCTTCGCGCACTAACACTTCGAGATTTCCGAACGGCGCAAAATTATAAATACCGACGATGCTGTTCCAACCGATGAAAACTTTCCTTTCAATGTTTTGATGTAAATCCGCATTTCTGAAAAGTTCCGCACCGATCTCGACCGTATTCACCATTCCGTTTTTCTTCGTCGTCCGAAGCATATTTCGCCTTAAACGTCCGCCGGATTGAAAATAGCTTTTGACGGTATTCGGATAAAGCGCATTCTTTTCACCTTCAAACTCCATCGTCGAATTGCCCTGATCGTCCGTAAACAAAGAAAGCGATCTGCCTGTCTGACTCAGATAAGTTCCCGTCAGCGTTTGTTTGCTTCTTTTCAAATGACATTTGTTTTCATCCGGATAAAACGCGTCCAATGTTAAAGCGAGCATTTCTTTCAGTTCATTATTGCACGTTAAATGATTTGCAAAAGCGATTCCGCCGATCTGCTCCGAAGGAAAGCAAAACAGAAATGCCGAAAAACCCGAATTGCTCGCCGGAAAATAGATCAAATTTCCGTCCTCATATGCTTGTCCGAAAAATCCGTAACAACTGAATTTGGAACGGGTTTTGGACATTCTCAAGGTAAACAGCCGTTCACGAATCCCGGAATCAAAAACCATTTCCCCGCCGGCATTTTTGCCCGTATTCAGTGCCGCCAGAAATTTAGCGAAATCGTCGCCGTTGGAAATTAAACCGCCCGAACAATCGTCCAGCGGATACCACGGACTCACGCAGGATTTTTGCGATAAATCGGCATCTCCGAAATGCCACTTTTTCCAATATCCCGTCGCAATATCGTTCAAACCGTCTGTAAACTCGTCGTGCAGAAAAGTGGCAGACATTTTCAGCGGCGACAGAATCGCTTTTTTTATATAAGCGAAAGGCGACATTCCGCTTGCTTTGGCAATAATGCGACCGACGAGAAAATATCCCCAGTTTGAGTATTTATATTGCTCGCCGGGTGCAAAGCAAAGCGGCGTTTCCGCGATTCGGTTAATTTTAATCTCTTCCGAAACAATTTCGGAAGAGTAATCGCCCCGCGCGACTCCCGCCGAATGCGACAGCAAATGTTCTATCTTGATTTCTCTGCCGTCAAAAATACCGGGCACATTGCCGATTTCAGGAATATATTTTTGAACAGCGTCGGTCAAATCCAGTTTGCCTTCTCTTTCAAGCATCAGGATTGCCAGAGCCGCAACGGGTTTTGTCAAACATCCGATTCTAAATAGATTTTTGTTTGTCAGAGGAGTTTTCGAGTCAAGATCGGCAAATCCCAGATCAGCGTCGAAAACAACTTTATTCTCACGAACCAGACGCATACTCAAACCGGGTATTTGCCGCATTTTCATGAGCCTTAAAAGTTCTTCTTCGATTCCGCTTTTAACTTGCTGCTGCACGATTTTCGACTCTTTTGTAGATCAGATCAACCAAAGCACGTCCGACCGCCAGATCGAGCGAACGCATTTGCTCATAATTTCTGCCCGTCGCCGGATTGATGTCGTCTTTACCGAAGATTTTATTTCCATACATTTTGAAATTTTTGTTTCCTTCCCAAAATATATATTCGCCGTCGGACTTGATCGTATAATCCAGCGCGACGATGTCGCTGTCCAAAGCCTTTGCCGCTCTATATACCAAATCGGCATCGGTATCGCCGTTCTCGTAAAAATCCTGATTCATCAAGCGCGAATGTTCATTGGCAACCCGATTGCCGATGTTAACTATCCAGTTATCCGAAATGGTGTGTTCGCGCCTGATTAGCTTATCGCCGATCACGATCGTTCGTCTTTTGTGATAATAACCGTCTTCTGCCCTGACATCCTGGTATTCGATGGCAAGGTCTAAAGGACGGGTGATTTTATCGCTTTTCTCCGAGCTGATATATTTTTCGAGTTGTTCCTTACAGATACTCACCGCTTCCTCATAATTATGTGCCAGAAAAACGTTTTTGGCTTCGTGCTGATCGTCGACTCTTAAAATTATCGGATATTTCAGATCAAGTTCTTCGGGAGTCTGAAAATTTTGATATTTGGGACACGGAATATTTGCTTCGTTCCATTTTTTATAACAGTATGAATGCGAATAAAAACACCCTTTTATACTGTTTATGACCGGGATCCCCAATTTTTCACACTCGGCTTCAAATTTGGTTGCCCAGAAGATCATATTGTGCTTTTTACCGTTGTATGCCCAAACCAAAACGGCATCATACTTCCCGAGATCGCCCTCGAACTTTTCCCACGGAGCATGATAATCCCAAGTGATCTTATTTTCTTCCAGAGCGAGCAACATCGACTCGCCGGCTTCGTAACGGTCTATTTTTTCGCGATTTTTATGCGGTGTTAAAATCAGTATGTGCATTGATCCGTTCAATCCTTTCAAATTGTTTTGATACTTCGATAATTTTCAATCTTTTCGGTTATAAGTTTCGTCACGGCGTTTCCATACTGCATATCGGGCGGACGAATGCCGAGCCACTTTATCCGGTCGTCGCCAGCGGTGCCGCGAAGCCTGTTTCCTTCCCAGAAAAAATAATCTCCGTTTTGATTGATCGAATAATCCAGAGTAATGATCTCAAATCCCGTTGCCTTCGCCGCCTTGTGCAGAAGCTCCACATCAAGCCCGTCGTCGATCTCGTTTATGTATTCGCCGTCTCTAAGACAGGTGTAGGGATCGAGCAGGGAGTCTTTATAATTGACAAAACGGTTCTTCGACCGCAAAAAGTGAGCGGGAATTACGGTGTCGCCGACGACGTAACAGCGTCTTTTTTCATAAAACCCTTCGGCATTACAGGTGTCGATAAATTCGATCGCCATATTAAACGGTTCTTCTTCGATGCTTTGTTCGGCAATATAATTTCGTGCTTCTTCCTCACTCTCGGCAAAACGCATACTCAAGCCCCGGTGCACGCCGTCGACACGCAAAATCATCGGATAATTCAGTTTCACATCATCAAAATCGGAAAATGTCTGAAATCTCGGACAGGGAATATTCTGTTCGCGCCATTTTCTTAAAAAATACGAATGTCCGGGATTGAAATTTTCCGCGCTGTTGATAACGGGAATTCCGTATTCCCTGCATTTTTCTTCGGCTTTTCTACAGTAAAAGACAAAATTATAAAAATGCGGACTGTAGAAACTACTGTAAACCGCGTCGAATCGGCTCAAATCGGGCAACGGTTTCCAGGGATGGTGAAATTCCCAGTCAATATTCGCTTCATCCAGTCCCCATAATAAAGTCCGGTTATCCACTCTTCGTTGGAAAGATTCTAAATTTTTATAAACAGTAAAGATTAGAACTTTAAATTTCATAATTATTTATGATCTTTTTGCAAATCGTCGAATATCGAAGGAGTTTCAAGTGCGGCAATAAAAGCGGTTATCGCGTGCTGGTCACGGTCGTTGCGTAATCTGAACGAAACCAGATTACTCGATATTCCGCCGATTGCCATTATAGGTTCGGGAAAAAGAAAAGATTCTTCTTCCTTTAACTGCAACCTCATTAAAAATTCCAGACCTTTTATCGAAGCAACTTTATATTTCTCGAATTTCTGTTCATCGCCGCGCTCAAACGCCAATCCTGCCGCCCTGATAACGGCTTCGAGATAACACGACGAAACACTGTTCGGCGCAGTGTCGTTCGGAAAACCGCCGATGTATTCTTCAATATCGGTGGTCGCCGAATCGTGTTGAAACTGCAAAATCCAGTCAGCCTGCTGATAGACGAAATCCGCGACAGCGGAACTTTCAACCTTATATTCATCAGCAATTTCTTTTATTGCCGCAGATTCGGTCATCAGCCGATAAAAAATCGCCCACGCACTGGCTTGCCACAAAACAAAGGCGGTGTTCGGTTCGTCGGTAAAATGTTTTCTGTAGAAATGAAATGATTTAGCGACACTGCGGGCAACATCCCTGTCGAAATTATTTTGCAACGCGTAGCAAAAAGCCAGCAACGCTTCGCCCGGAAAATAGTTTGCGGACGCTTTTCGGTTAGGGCTGACCGGTAAAACCTTTGTCGGAACATAGCTGTTGTATGAGCCGTCCTGATTTTGCATACCGAGAATAGTGTTCGTCAACTTCTGACGCTGATCGGCGTATTTTTCATAAAAAGAACCGAACTGTAAGCCAAGTAAAGCAAGTGCCGTCGAACCCAACTTACCGACAAAATTAAATCTTCCGTATTCTTCCTGCGCGATAAAAAGACTTTCCTTTATGAACGGCGTTGTACTGCTTAAGGTAAATAAATAGCGAATAGCCGAAGCCGCACTTTTCTCGAAACGCCGCCCGGACCCGGCAGTTTTTATGAAATCTGCAAGCATCGTCATCGAGAAAGCCGTTCCAGCCATTCTGACAATGTTAAAGTCTTCGTTGCTGATGTGGTTTTCGAGCGCATTATACTCGTAGGTATAAATTCCTCTGACCGATTGCTGATTTACCAACCTGTTTCCGCAAGCAACGGCGGCGTTCAAAATGCTTTCATAATTAACGGGATTTTGTTTCTCCGATCTGCGCCGCTTGAACGTAGTTATTTCATCCGAAGAATTTTTCGTTTCCGAAATATGAAGCCAGTCCGTGATAAATATTTGATTTTCCTCGTCGTTGAGAATATCACGCTCCTGATCGCACAGATTCAATAAATAATTTAGCTGTTCGTCGAACGAAAAAAGTTTTTCGGTGATGATCGTGGTCGGCAAAAGATCGAAGAAACCGTCGTTAAATTTTAATGAAATGCCTTGAGAAAAAGCCTTCAAATGATCTTTCGAGTTAGGATCGGACGGCGGGCTGAAGAGCGTTTCGCCTGTCTTGACGAAAATTTCAACGGTCAGTTCTTCCAGTTCGCCAACCAGAAGCAGGGTGTCATCGACGGGAACTTCGAGCGCATAAACCGTCGCCATATAAACGCCGTCTTCGAGCGTAAAATAGTGCGATATTCCGTGTGCTCTTAACTTGCCTTTTCGCCAGATACAAACGTGGACGTTTGCAGAAACTTCCTTCGCCCTTCTTCCCTGCGAGTAAGCGGCAAGCTCCGAGGGCGTTTTTTCCAATACGTCCGCTAATGACTGTCGGGCGATCAACAGGAGTTTTTTTTGATTTTGAGTTGATACCGGAAGCATTTTTATTTATCGATACCTGACCGAATGACTCAGCCTGATATATCGATGGTCGGGCAAAATAAATGCGTAAACGATTGACGATAAAATTTTGTAGAAAGGAAATCGGGTTTTATAAAGCCGCACGTTATGTTACTAAAAGCAGATCACTAAAAGTAAATAAAGCACGGCTTTATAAAAGTTTTCTCAATGCGGCATCCAAGCTCATCGGGGTCGAAACAGACTAAAAGAGAGATCGGATGCCGCGTTGTGAATTTTAAGTCGGGAAATTAAAGTTTCCTGCCGAAACTAACACGGCAGACCCGCAAATGAATGGCGGTGCACCTAAACCCTGAACCTGATAAGTCTGCATATACTGGCACATATCCAGAACGGTCGACATACCGACTAAAGTCATTTCCAGAGTCTTTTTATCGCTTGCCGACCATTTAGTATTAAATGCCGTCGAAGCGGCTACAGCCTGTGCGTTTTTCTGAATCGCCGTTTGGACCTGAACGACCACGCTCAATTGTGCGTGGGCGACATCCGTAGGCGAGCCCTGGAAGTTAGCTTTATTAATTTCATTGACTACTTTATCCCAAGGCTTGGTCGGATCGCTTTTCAAATCTTTAATGACCGCTTCTACAGCTTTTGCGGCTTCATTAAACAATAAACCAACGATCGAAAAAATAATCGCATTCTTGATCGCCTCGGCGGTTCCGCCGCCCGGTGATGGATTGTCATCGTCATCATCGTCGTCGTCATCGTCGTCATCGTCGTCATCGTCGTCATCGTCGTCGCCTTCGATATTCCAAAGCAGGCTGAAATTGTTCTCTTCGACTCCGGGATTTAACAAATCCGAGGTCAAATCCAAAACTTCCGCTTCAGAATTTTCTGAAAGACACTTAAGAGAAACTGACATACCGCTCATTAAAAGTTTAATACCTTCGTTTGTAACTTTCTTAGCATAATGCTTTTTCATCATAAAAATTTTCTCCTACCTTTTTGTCTGTTTTAGGAAACTAATTGAATTGATGTTTGTAAACTCTTGAAACGGTCGAAACTACAAAAGTTAATGCTTAGAATATTGTAGAAGCTATATGTTCAGAGATTGAACCCTACAGCTCAATAGTTCCCTGATCCGGCAAATTAACGATCTTCTAATCCGATTCATAGATTAAGAAGTCGTCCAACTCTACTTTCGAATTACAAGTATTAATAATCTGTTCCCATTCGTCAAGTTATCTGCCAATTTTAGAAAAAATATCTATAAATTAAAACCCGGATTTAACAAGAATTTAAACTTAGAAAACATATTAAACGATGCAATAAATGAAGTTGAAAATGATTTATATTATATTACGCTCTTTTTAGAGTAGCGTTTATTTCTTCATTTTACCACTGAAAATTTTGCGAAAATTTTCAAAAAAAGCGAAAATCAGCCTTTTTTGAGCAAAAAATCGGGCAAAATAAGCGGATTTTAGCGAATTTTTGTAAAATTTACTTCATTGCTCCGACTGCTCCAAATAAATTTTTGAATTTTCGACTTTTTGTCCTGACCCAGGTCACAAATCCAGTTTTATGACGGCTATCAAATTTTCAAGATTTTTAAGCTTTGAATCATCAATCGCTAACTTAAAAGGTTTATCTAAATCTATGCCGGTTTTATTCCCTTTATAGAGTTTCCAGTCATCAACTTTTGGTAAATCCAACGGCTCTTCATCAACATTTATCGAATAGGAAGCCGGGTTTCCGCTCGTCCCGGCAATGAAGGCAACCGTGTTGATCTTTACGTTTTCGATCGTCTGCACGAAATACGGCAACCTCGATTTGGAAATCATAAAATCGGCTTTTCCGTTCGTTTTCAGTAAGTGCCATTCGTTCGGCAGATCGTGCTTTAAATTTAAGGCAATATGTAAGCCCGATTGCTTAAGTTCCTGTTGTATCTTGCCTAATCTTGCCAGCAAGGTGTCTTCGGCAATACTGCGCAGACTGCCGCCTTCTCTTGCAGTATATTTGATGTGCAGAATGACATCCGCAATCGTGTTGTAATCGAACTGGCGGACTTTCTTCGGCAGTTCGAGCCGCCATTTGCCGATTGCGCCGCAACCTTCAAAAGGCAGATAACGTTCGTCGCGGAAATTCAGTTCAAACATCCCGCTGTCGTTCTGCGCATTGCTCGCGGCGATTGACTGAATCGCACCGACGTTGTAAACGAACCTTTCGTCATTTCCCGTATCTTCCTCGTAATCGGCTCCGGCATCGGTGATTTTCCTGTATTTATTGCTGACGAGCGACAATTTTGCGCTGACCGAGGTATACGGACCGGCAATGCAGGGCAGGCTGACGCTGACTGATTTTATTCGCCTGAAATACTGTCCGGGATGATCCATATCATAGAGAGCTTCGGGGATTTCAAAATCGCACACGCCCGTCGCCCGCAACCTAACCAGAGCTAAAGGGTCGAGCATTTGTAAGGAGATATGTTTCGTTATTTCGTATTCGCGCCTGTTTTTATCGAGATACGAAGCTTCCATCCGTTTGAGGTCGTGAAACAGTTGGTCGGCACTCTGCAAGCCTTTTTTCATATTGTCCCAGTAACCGTAACCGATGAAAGTGTCGTCGTTGCCGAGTTCAAAGCGGTAACAGCGTTCGGCTTTTTTGGCAAAATCGAAGGCGAGCTGGTAGGCTTTGAAATAAACCGCGCTGATCTGCCCGACAGTCCAATCATACAACTCCATATTCGTAAATTTAGAGCGCATAAACTCGTCGATCTGTTTGGCGTTTTCGATCTGTGTGTCGTGATTTTTCAAATCCGCTTCGGCGATTTTGCAACGGATTTCGGCGGCGGCGATCTGTTTTTCGATCTGGAATATTTCCTTTTCCGCTAAACGTTCCTGAAGTTTCCATTCGTCTTCTCTTCGCTCATAACCTGCCATTGTCGTGATTCCGGCGGCGGTTCTATCGAGCACCTGAGAACCCAGTAAAAGAGCTTTTGAAAAAGAACTGATCGAAGAAGAAATCTTCTCTCCCCCGGTAACTGTCATCACGGCATTCGGCGTGCCGCCGAACCCCGCAACTCCTACGGTAATGTCCGGTATCAACGATGTTGCGCCCGCCGTCATTTCCATGATCGAGCCTATCGTATGAGTGACAAGCGCAATTCCGTTCAGCGTCAGGGAGATTTTTTCGGTCATACTTATATTTTCGATCTCACGGTAATATTTATGCCGCTCCTCAGCGACCGCTTTTGTTCTTTTGAGAATCTCGATCTGGTCTTTAGCTTCATCTATTTGAAGCAATTTTATATCTCTGACCGAGTTCAAAACTTTCATTTCCAATTCACTTCTCCGGCGCGACATATCTTCCGCGTCCTTCTTTTCCAAAGCCTGCAAGAGCGAATTGCCGAGTCCTCTGACTTCGTGCACCAATTCGGTGGCTTTTTGCGAAAGTATGCTGAAGCGATAAAACGGAGTCGGCGCATTTACTCCGGCGAGAACTGCGGAAATATCAAGTCCCGAAGCGGCGGCGCGCACGAGCATTCCCGGATCGATCGGCGGCGCAAACAGCGCAAGACTGCGCTCCACGCCGTCAATATTGCGGCAATGGCGGATATTGAACAGGCGTTCGGCGATGCGATCCCAATATGCCAGCATTTTGTCGTTTTGCGGAATACAAAAATAAAGCATCGCCAAAGTTACGGGCGGCGGCGGCAGTTCCTTTCCGCCTTGCGGCAGGGCTGAAAGATCGGGAATAATATTTTCCAGATCGATCAAAGCGTTGCCGAAAGCATCGAGTTTGCGCTCGATCTGATTATAAGTTTCGGGCGGTGCGTTGACGGCGGGCGGAACGGTGCGCGGTTTCGGTCCGAGCAGTTTGTCCGCGAGGATATACATCTGTGTTGCCTGAGCAATCGATTCCATCGTGTCCTGACGAAACAGATAATCGCCCCATTCGGTCAGATTGTCGATATATTTCATCAACAACGCTTTTTGATAAGCGACGGGGCGAAAACGCGCGATGGCGTGCGGCTGGAAAGGTTTTTCTCTCCACTGGTCGATGGCGAATTGCAGATCGTCGATTCTGGGATCGCTCGGATTGGCGGTGTGATATAGCAGATTGTCGATCAGTTGATCGTCGTAATCTTCTTTTTGCATCTGATAGAACGGCTTTGTCACCCAATATTTTTGCGGTATATCGCCTTCGAGTGCGCCGGTCGGGTTAAATATATAGTGAAACCACTCCAGAGCTTCTTCAAACCGTTGATTTTTTGTGAGCCGGGTGGCGATCAAAAACGGGATGTGAAAAAACATTTCCCAGTTATATCCGCTATAACTTCCGTCACTGCTGAAATCAATGTCTTCAACCGGACGCGGCAACGGTATCTGTGCAGTCGGTTCATAATGCGAATTAAAATCGAAAATGCCGACCTGCATTTGTGTTTCCCGTTTCATAAATTCGGGAATACCGTTTTTATAAAGCGTCGTCCGCAACGGGCAGACAAGCGGGTGATTCATATTTTTGAATTGCTCCCCGTATTTCAAACTACTGTAAATTTTCAGTTCTTTACGAATATCCAGCCATTTTTTATCGGCTTTGAGTTCGGCAACCAAGGCATCCAAATCCTGATTCGGATCAGCCTCGTATTTTTGCGTATATTTCACAAACAAAGCGATAAAATCTTCCCAGAGCTGCAATACGTTCGAGCCGGTTCGTTTCAGATAAACGGTCTTGCCGTTTTCATCCTTAACTTCGCCGTAAGCTCCCGGGATAATGACGTAAGCGTGAAAACTGTCTTCCATAAAGTATGGAAGCAGAGTTCCGAACGGTATCTTGAGCGGTGTTTTTCCCATTCCCTCCCGTGAGAAAATAAGTTTCATCAGCCATTGGACGATCAGCAACACCCAATCCATAAAGGTTACTTGCAACGGGCTGGTTATTTTAAAGTCGTTCGGCGTTTTTGCCAAAAGATCAACAAAGTCGATAAAGAACATTCCGTTTTTGACCGATAACTCATTAACCTTATTTTTCCATACGTCCGTATACCGCTGTGTTTTGAGGATGGAATGCTTAAAATCCGGTAGAAAATCAGGATCGAGCGCAATATTGGCAGAGGATAAAATATCCTCAAAATTCGTGCTTCCCTCCCACAGTAATTCAGGATAACCTTTACAGCCCGTTAAATTAAAAATGCCGTTCAGCGTGTGATGCTCTCCTTTTTCGTTAATTCCCGTACTGAATAAATATATTTGTTCGACTGCTTCGAGATAGGTCAGATTATAGTTTTCCCGCGGCAGATCGTCCGACACATATTCGGACGGCGTATGAATGCCTTTGGCAGAAATCTTTTTCGGCTGCCACTTTTTATTTGCAAACTCGCTGATGGCTAACTGGATCACTAATTTGCGTTTGGGCTTTTCCAGATCGACCGACGATCCCGGCTCGCTGTCCGGAATACTGCATTGCGGTTTCGGTTCCGGTTCTTCGGTGAAAATCAGCCACGTCAGACACAGGCGATTATTGCGAACAAAGGCTAAAAGATGGTCGCCCGTGATGTCTAACTCGACCTTTTCCCACGGTGTCCAGTATCTTTCCTGCTCGAATCGGCGATAGTAGTAGATCGCCGGTGTGCCGCCTTTTGTGCGGGCGAAAACGTGCATCGTTTTGATGTCGGATTGATACCACGTCGCCACGACTTCAAGAAAGGCGATGTCGTCGAGTTTTTCGAGATAATTGATAAACGCATTTTCCGCCGTGAACGCGGTCAATTCGTTTTGTTGCAGTTCATTTTCCAACTCTCTGAACAAAAACGATTTGTCGTCGCGCAGTTCGGCTTCGATCCAGTTTTCCGGATAGAGAAAAACTTTGCGGTTGGCTTCCCAAACGCGGTAATTTTTCATCCATTTCCACTGCGCCCATTTTTTATCATCGTTCAGATCGGCGACGGCGCGCGGTTCGAGTCCCATTAAACAACGCTGGACGAAAAGCTGAATCGTGCCGTGTGCCTGCACGATTCTCGACGAAGGCATACAGGCTTCCATCTCGACATCGACCAAAAGATAATCATATAGATCGTTTTCATCCTTCATCCCGGGATTGCTTGCCAGCAGGTAAGCGACGAGCGCATCTCTTTTCTGCGGGCGGATCACGTCGTTTATCTGTTTGAGCGTGCCGAGCCAGGTTTCTTCTTCGTAACGCGATTTTAACGCTGTCCGCAAAAGCGCGGTTTCGGCGGCGGTCAGATCGGGTTCAATGATTTTTTTAACCTGTTTGACGGTCAAACCCAGTTTTCTAAGATGTTCGAGGCATTTTTCGACTCTTTTCCAGTTTGCCGCTTCCGAGTAGTTGTCCGGATCGAATTCGGGGAACAAATATTCGTCAACGTCGGCGACATCTGCTTTTTCGTAGCCTGTCAGAAGTGAAAAAGCATTGATCCAATCAGCTTGAGTCGCGGTTGAAGAAGGCAAAAGCATTTCCGCCAGATTGTAGAAAGTCAAAGGATTTTCCACATCGACAGGATTGGGCACAGGCGTTAATTGCTTTGCGATCGAAAGCATTTCCGCAAATTCGCCATAGCCGCCGGACTTTTTCAGATTTTGCTCTGTTTTATACGGGATGGCATCGGGTTGAAACCAACCAAGCGAAGAATTATGCTTCAGATGCCAGGCGAGATTTTCATTTTCCAGTTTGAATGAATTGATGAGCGGAAATAATTTATGAAGCAGTCGAACGGCATTGAACTGTTTTGGAAAAGTTCCGTCGGACACAGGCGGCAAGACGGGTTGCGAATGCGTTTTATCGATCAGTGCATCCATTTGCAGTAGATCGCCGATAACGTCATTTGGTGATTCGGACTGCTTAACTTTTGCGTTTTCCGCCACGATTCCGGCTAATTCTTCGCTTACTTTGAAGGTCGCGGCGAGAATTTGCGCGAGGGATTTTTTCTTCGCGTTCTTAAAAAAGTAATCCGTTAAAGAATCAAGCAAAGACCTTACCAGATTTTTTCGGCGGATTTCAAACAGCTTGTCGTGTTCGGCTTGGTTGGGCGGATTTGTAAAGATCGGCGTGCCGAGCGAGGTCAGAGCTTTTTCAATCAAAGTCGTGTCGAAATACCGACCGAGTTTTTCCCTCAAAAAGTCGTTTGCCTGTTTGCTGTCGGCTGAGATTTTTACCTGATTGTTTTTATCGATCCATTTGAATTTCCAAATTCCGTCGATCAATCCCGCAAATATTCTGACATCATTTTCGCTGACATTGTTTAGTTTCGACAGGAGATTTTGCAACGGTTCCTTTTGCGCTTCCGCCGTCTGGCTTTCATCGAAAGGCGAACGGTTGGCAGTAAAGTCCGCCTGAAACTCTTTCTGCAATTTTTTAAGAAGTTCCTCGATTTTGTCTTGCCTGATCTCGCGTTCGGCAAGATTTGCCGCCTCGTGCCGAAGTATGAATTTGACATCCGCCAGCTCTAACGGCAGAAGTTTGACGATAGAATTTTGCTTGACGAATTCCAGCGTCAGGGCGGGCGAATTTTGAAAGATTTTTCCCGTCAGTTCGGTCAGGATAATGAAATCGTCGACTTTTAATTTGAGTTTTTGCATCAGCCGCGAAGCCGCAAACAAAAAGCTGAGGCTGGCAAAGGTCAGCTTATCGTTCGGCAAAAGTTTGAGCAGCTTGACGAATTCCTGTTCCGTCAAACCCAGACAGGCAGACAGCGACGTTTGCACCGATATTAATGTTTGTGCACCGTTGACCGCCGCCGGCAGAAGTTTTTCGTCGATAAAGCCGTTCTTTGCTTTATTCAAAAAAATCTGTTCATAAAGCGGTTTAGTCACCGAATTGGGAAATTCCCTGAACGGGATTTCACCGTAAAAACCGACAAGCTCTTCGAGTTTGATCCCGGTTTTCGCCGCCAGCCTCTTTAAGTCAGCCGCTCTGACCAAACAATTTTCATCGAGTTTTTGATCGCCGAGTTTTTTCTGCCCGATGATCTCATCGAGAATCTCAAATCTCCAGCCCGTTTTCTTTTGCAACCGCAGAAAACGGTGAATCCTGTCCAATGCCGATTCGTCGAGATTGACGATTTCCTTTTTCGCCGTGTCGCACGATTTGAGGTCGGAATGTTTGATGAAAAGATCGTTTTTCCGGTTGATGAATTTCAGCGACAGAAGCAGTTCGAGTTCCGAATATTTGAGTCCGGTTTTATTCAGGAAAGCATCCACGATCTTCAATTCGTCCGCCGGATTTGTCTTTGCCGTGTTCCAAAAAAGCCGCTGGTGCTTAAGTTCGGGGGTCACGATAATTTTTCCTTCGGCTTTGGTTAATCCCAATTCCTCGACGGCGACCGCAAAATGATCGGACATTCCGTCCTTTCCAAAGTCACGCATTAATTCGGCGCGTTCGATTCCGAAGCGTGAAAAATAAGCTCTGGCTTCGGTCAAATCCAGATCGAAAGGAAGCTTAAAGGCGAAAACGCTGTCGCGCAATTTTTCATAAGCCTTTTGGTTTACATAAGCGGGAGCGGCGGCGAGTTCTTCGGCTGAGGCGAGCGTTTGCCGCAGTCGTTTGACGGTGTAGCTGTTTGCGCTTTGATTGGGAGTTAGCTTACAGACAACCTGCTTATCGCGCAAATAATACGGCAGTTTGAGCGGCGGATTCAAATCGGTTTCCGTTTCAAAAATCTGCGCTTCAGGTGTTACTTTTAACCCCGCATTCGTCAATTTTTTCAAAAGCGCGGGCGAAATTTTTCCGGTTGATGAGTTTTTGCCGGCAGTAAGCGCGCCGTTGTATGAAATGCCGTTGTCCGGCGCAATGATCTCTTCCAAGAGTTCGCAAACAAGGTCAATATAAGGTATCGGCGTATTGGCGTTTTCACAACTCAGATCAATGTCGCCCAGATCGGGACGGCGTTTGAACAAAACGTCTTTGGCATTTTTGACGGGCGGACGCGTTCCCGATGGCGGCGCGGGAACGGTCAGATCAACCACGCTTCGCATATCCAGAAACCGTAAAATCTCGACCAGATAAGCCGCCGGACTATATACCGAACGGCAATGTCGGCAGGCGCAGACATCGGTTAAATTAAAGAGTGATTTCAGATTCGGAAAGTCTTTGCTGACGGCTTCCAGTTTTTTCTTCCGCGAAGACATACGTAACGCCGCCACCGCGTTGCTCCGCATCGTTTGCTGTAATTCACCGGCGGCAAGCATCACCGCCGTGGCGGTTCGTTCCGCTTTATTGAAAATTTCGAGAGCTTCCCTGTGGCTGATGCCGGCTTCGGGTGCGATTTCGTTAACAAATCGCGTTTCTCCGATGGCGGCAATGCTCTGTGCCGAGGTGATATTTTTCTCCAAAAGCGCGTTCGTTTTGCGGTAATGCGGCACTAATTTGAAAATGCGCTGAACGGATTTCAGTTCGTCGCGCATTTGATCGGTTTTACCGTCCGTTTTTTTGTCTTTGAGAAAAAGATCGATGTTATCGGTTTGCAGATCGAAATCTTCGTGTTTGACGAGAAAATCCCGGATGGCTTTGTGATTTTTCAAAACACTTTTCTTTTCTCTTTCGAGTTGAACCGTGAAGGCGACCGACGGAAACTCGCTTTCCATCTTTTTCGCCAGTGAAACAGCGTGAAAATCGATCAGTTTTTTATTTAAAGGTCTGCCGCCGACATTTATCTCTTCTGCCGATTCGAGCATTAACTTTTTCCATTCGGCTTTATTCAGCCGCGCTAATTTCCTGAAATCCTTCGGACTTTCGATGTTCCGTGCTTTTCTGACGAAGGAAATGATCGCATCATCGGCTCCGAAAATTTCCGCCGGGAGCAACGAAACTTTCTCACTTTCGGCGTTTGATTCGTTCTGAAAAAAAGATTTGTCGAAAATATTTTCTACCAGACCTTTGAGATCGTTACGGTGCTTCTGAAAAATTTCCGTCATCCTGCCGGGCTTGCCTTCGGTCACGAAACGGCTGATGACTTCAGAAACTTTTTGCGGATGTTCGTTTTGATAATATTCCTGTGCTTTTTGCCGGAAAGTTTTCAATATGCCGTAATACCTTTGCCATTCAAGCGCGAGGCGTTCAGGCACGATCGTTTCCTTGACGGCGAGCAAAATATCACGTTCGATGTCTTTCTCGCGCGTCAGAGCCGCCTCATACAACAGCGGAAGCAAATCGGTGTTAATATCGACGGATAATCTGAGGCGCGACCATTCGGTAAAATCGTTTCTCAGCAAAGTATTTTTCCGCAACAACGCATAGAAAAAAGCGGCATCTATCCTCGCTTTGATGCCTAAGCGATGAGCCGTGACAAAATGCTCCAATTTTTCAGCAGGAATCCCGGTTTCTTTTGATAAGAAGGTAATATCACGATGTATTTCATCTTCTCTCAGGTCGTGAATTTTAACCTTGCCGGTCAGAACGTGAAGTTCGCCCAGAATATTGTCAAACTCGTTACCGTCAGGTTTTATTTCCTTCGTAATCGTGATGTTTATCGTTTCCACGTCGGCGGCGTTGAATCGTATCAGATTAAGATCGGATTCAAACAGCAGTTCTTTGCCCTCTGCCGTATAGACACGCATACACAGATCAGCCGTTTTCTTTTCTGCGAGATTAAACTGCTCCGAAAAATAACGAATTATATATTTGCCCTGCGCATCAGTTTCGCAATCCCCCAAAAAAGCCTCCGAACGCATATCGCGGTCGAAGGCTCTAACCAAAAGTCCGGCAAGTTTTCGATTTTTTACGTCGGACACTTCTCCCTGAACGATTTTTTTTAGTGAATTTTCTTTTTGCATAGTAATCTCCTTATTTTTCCCATCGAGCGCGAGTAATTCCTCACATCTCTAATCGTCAATGTTCGGCAAAATACCGCGTTCGAACTTCGGCAAAAGCGAATTCTGCGATTCGGCAAACAATTTGTCTTTCACTTTAAAGTTTCATCGGAAAACGACTTTTTCAGGCTTTTTACCAATCAGATTTTCCGAATCTTTTTCCAAAATCGGCAATCTCTAATCCGATTCTATATAATGAGCCGACATTAAATTCGATTTTCTCTCCATCAAATTCATAATTGAAATCATTAGACAATCTATCAATACCTGTAAAATTACTTGGGCACGGGATATGCGGTAAGGATAAAATAACCGCCCTTGGCGTTCGGCTTCGGAACTATTACTACCTTCACTGCCTCGACATCGCTCATCGAAAAGACACCTTTCGGTCCCTCAGTAGCCGTTCTGCCTGTTTTGACATCAAATATGCCTTGAAGCGGCAACTCATCCTTTTCCAGCAACGGATTTTTGGCATACGAAGCTAAATATTTTTTAATTTTCGTTTCGTGGTGTTTGAGCGTCGCCCCGATAAATCTTTCGGCAGTCGTCGGGTCAGAAAATGTCGAAGCCTGGTCCGTTTTAGGGTCCTTTTTTAACCGCTCGATCAATTCATCATCCTGTCGATCTATATGTTTCTCTATTGTGTGTCCTTTTTTTTCTACTACCTTTCCTTTTACCGTTTTACTTTCGTGTGCATCCAGGCTTCCTCCCGGAATCTCGCTCTCTGAGCCCGGCTTTGCTGTCCCTATATAATCAGGATGACCGGGACCGGGAGCTGCCATTAGCATTGGAGATTGCAAAGCTAATTTACCGGCAACTGCGCCGACGGTTCCAATGCCTGCTCCGTTTAAAGCGACTCCGCCCAGACTATATCCCCCGCGACCGGCGAAAGCCATCGGAGGTCCCGGCATAGTAAATTTTCCAAATCCCGGAAAGAAGTTTGAAGCAAGACTTAAAATAGCCTCTCCCTGTCTTTTATGTTCTTCTTCAGTCACATATTGTTTGCCGAATTTTCCGTAAACAGCACCGTCAATCAATTTCTGCCAGGCTTTATCAATCATTCCGTCGGGTCCGGCAATTGTAATTACCGGGTCGATTGTTACAGCTTTGAGTTTACTTAAAACGCCCTGCGCAAAATACTCCGGCGATTGATTAGTTGCCCGGATGAAGGAGAATCGAAAAGTAACGCTCAAAAAGTCTGCCATATTGATTTCCGCTCTTTTATTCGGATGATTGTCTTCGGTTCCATTAGGATCAATTAAATTAACAGGATTATTTTTGACGTAGGCATAAATATTAATTCCCGCTTTGATACCCACCGGGTCAGGGGCTGTCCAACGTTTTAGCCAAGGCGCATAATATCTCGCGCCGTGATAATAAAATCCGCTTTCATCGTCTCTTTCCTTGCCCGTATAACGATAGCGTTTATCCGCCTCGGTTTGATTGCGGGATGCCTGATAAGACGTTGTACCGTATGGATGATATTCTTCGTAGGAAATTATTTGCGCCGAATCGTCCAGTTCGAGGCTTGCCGAATCGAGCTGATTGCCGAGCTGATAACGAATCAGTTTTGGCGGCGTGCCGTCGTTTATTTCGTTGCGTGTTTCGATCAGCGCGATACGGCGCGCGTCGTCCATAATGTGAAGCGTGCTTCTTTCCAAACCGGAATTTTTGCCGCTGTGTTCGCGGTAGATTTCAAAACCGCCGAGATAAATACGTTCGCTTTTGACGGTCGGCATAACTCCCGGATTCGCGGCGTTTTCGGTGACTTTGCGAATTCTTTCGCCGTTCGCATCGTAAACGTAATAAGTCGTTTCGGGTGTGCCGCCGTCGGTTCTTTTTTGTTTTGAAACTGCTTGCAGTTCGTCTTTGAAATTCCAGTTCATCACCTGCAAATGCGGCATCGCGGTCATAAATCCGTGTTGTTCGTGATGCGGATAATTATAAATCCGACTGCCGATCTGCGTTGTTTTTAAGCGGTTGTTTCCGGTTTCGTAGGCGTAATCCCGGGTCCAGTTATTTCCCACCGCCTGATGCTTCATTTGCAGGATGTTGCCGACCGAATCGTAGGCGTAAGTCTGCTCGTAAGCGCGCCACGCGAACGCGTCGCCGGGGTTGTGTTTTTTAATGAACGGGCTGTCGTTCCAGTTGTCCTGCGGGTCGAAGGCAAGCTGTCCGGCGTGTTCGCGCCCGTTTGCCGCGACTAAACGATAAAGCGCGTCGTAAGTGTAAGAAGTCATCGCCTCGATCTTTTGGTTATTAAAAAAAACGGCGGGAATATTCTTATCTTCGATGTGCGTGATGTTGCCGACCGGGTCGTATGTATAATTCAAATCCTGGAGCGGTTCGTTGTTTTGCCGTTTGGTTTCCAGACGAATCAGGCGAAAGGTTTCCCGATCGTAAAAATACTCCGTGGCGACATTGTTCCCGTAAACGATTCGGCGGCGTTGTCCTTTTTCGTTGTAATCGATATTGCGGACGAAAACTTCGGTGTCGCCGTTTCGGATAACCTGAACGCCGTCGAGCAATCCCGATCTGTTGTAAACAGGCAGAAAAACGCTTTCGTCGGGAGCCGTTTGACGCGTGATGCGATCGAGCGCGTCATATTCAAAAAGAGAAGTGAAAGTTTCCGTTTCCAGAAGCGCGTCCGCATTCGCATTGCGCCAATCGGCGACATTTTTATAGTTGCGGGCAAGCGTCCTAACGGTAATTTTCGGATTTCCCTTAAAGTCGAACCCGGTCGTTTCCGATCTGCCCGACGTGTCATAGATAATGACCGCCCGCCCGCGAAAATTGTTCGCTTTCGGATTCGGAAGCGTTTCGCCGTAAATGATCTTTTCGTAAACGTTATCGAGCGGAATCGTGCCGTCGCCGCCTTTGACCTTTTTAGCGGTCGGACGATGCAGAATATCGTATTCAAAAAAGAACGTGTGCTTTCTCTCGTCCCAACTCCGCAGAGGATTGCCCGCAATGTTCTGAAACAGCCAACGCCGCCCGGCATCTGCGCTCGTCCGGCAGACCATATTGCCGAGCATATCGTATTTATAACGCATCACCGCGTTGCCCCTGTCATCGAACAAGGCGCGCAGATTACCTTCAATGTCGATGTCCGCCTGCGTGCGGTAAAATTCGTCCGCACCGAACTCGTTCCTGTTATGTTCGATTTGCAAAACGAGCCGTGCCAATGTGTCGAAATGATGAATTGCGGGCGTTCCGCTATGTTCGGCGGCTTTTTCGGCGGCGAGTTTTTCACGCGACGGATTCTTTCCGGCGACGGTCAGTTCATCATCGATCAGGCGGTTAAATCGTTTATCAAACCATTCGGTTTCCGTTACCGTATCGTTCCGGTCGTAAATGATCTGTTTCCACGAATCGAACACGGTTTCGGAAAAAGTTTTGTCAGGAAATCCGGTTTTTATCAACCGCCCGACGGCATCGTAACAAAAGATCGGTGTCACGCCGATTTCGACGAGTTCCTTTAAATCTTCGTATCGATGCGTGACCGAAAAATAGGGTTCATACTGTTTGACCGGATTTCCTTTGTTGTTCAAAACCGTTCTGCCGTTCCCGAGCCAGCGGAGTTGTTCGCCCGTATCGATCTCCGAAACGCTGTAAGTATCGTCCGTATTGATAATCGTTCGTTTGGCAATGCCGGGTTCAGCCTGAAATTTTTTCATCAAAACCTGTCCCAAACCGTTTGAATATTCAAAGCCTATCTGAACGGGCGAATCGTTGTTTTCCTGAAAATGTTCTTCGCGGGCAATCGAAGCAACGACCGCGGGTTTCGTGCCGCCCGAATCGATGAAAGCATCCAGATCATAGATAAATCGAGTCGTCGCGTGTTGCAGGAGATTTTTGCCGAGGGCAATTAACTGTTCGGAATCGGGCGCGTTGAAAAAATCGTCGATAAGCGCGGTTTCTTCCGCCGTTGTAAACTCGTTGATGCCGGATAGATCATCCGCTTCGGAACCTTTACCGAAAACCGCCGCCGCTTTGACAAGACCAAGTTCGTCGGTAATTACCCCGGAAACATTGTCGTTGATGTCGCGCATCCTTTGCGGGGCGAGCGTTCGGAAATTGAAAGATAAAACTTTATTCGTGTTTTGGAGCGCGTCTTCGGTTTCCTCGATAAACAGAAAATAGTCGGAAAAATATTTTACCTTCGTTTTCGCGCCGAACGGGTCGGTGTATGAAATCGGCATAAAGAATCGATTTGCCGCGTCTGCGACGGTTTCCGCGTCTGCGACGAACTGTTTCGTGCCGGAACGAATCCACCAGTTCTTATCAGCTTCGCTGTGGGTAAATTTACCTTCGAGCATCAAAGCGTCGCCGACCTTTGAATCGAAAATGTCGGCGAGAAGCGCGGGCGTGTAGGCGAGTTGATAGCTTTCAAAAGGAACCCCGCGAACTCCCAACTTATGCAAAGGCAGTGCGCCCGTCAGCGAATCGTCATAAAAAATCGTGCGGATATGTTCGATAAGTCTTTTCTGCGAAGTTTCGGCGGCTGGTTCCAAGTCGGTTTGATGATATTCGACCTCGACCGAAGCGGCGGGAATATTGTTGAAATCATCAAGCGTATATAATTTTCCGGATTTTGAAATCCCTTTCAATTCAAAGGTTTTCGTTTCCGAAGGCACGCGCAGACGGTAATTGTCCGGCTCAATGATTTCGTCGGTAAAATTGTTTTGCAGATACGTGATGCACGTCTTTTTCTGCACTTCCTTCGTTTCCGTCGGCAACGAATCGTCCGAAAAAATTCGCGGATAAACGACCGAAGCCGATTCCAAAACATTGCCGTATTCGTCCAGCTTGAGATTCAGATTATGAGCGATGCGTGGGTCTTTAGGATTTCTTTCGTAGTTAAAGCTTATGAATTCGCTTTCTTTGACGACAAAAACGGCGTGTTTGTTTTGTCCTTTCGGTTGAAGCAATTCGATGACGTAATTTTGCTCGGTAACGGTAAAAGGCGTTGATTCCCTTTCTATTTCGGCAGGTGTCGCACCGAAAAGCGGCGCGTCGTGCGCGAAAATCTCCGTGCGGAGATTCATATTTTTACAGGCGCGCAGAGCTTCGCGCCACTCTTCAACACTCAGATTTTCGGTCAATGCCGGGTCTAAACCCGGTGCGGCGACAAGGCGGGCATCGGGCAGTGAAAATTCGTTCCAGTATTCTTCGGAAAAATGATTCAGAATTTTCGCACGGCTGAAAAACGCGCCGGTGTGCGTCCAGTTTTTTGAAACGATCGGCTCCTGGTGAAGCGTTCGTTCGACGATATTTTCGGCATTGCCTTTAGCCCAGTGCTCAAAATGCTCGGAATCGGTTTGTTCGACCATTCCAAAGCCTCGAAATTCCTTTTCCGCGTGGTCGAAATAACCGTGATGATATTTGTATGAACTGACGAAACGAAAGCCGGAAATCACATCTCTCGTTTCGGTTCTCGAAATGCAATGGACGGGAAAATGCAGTTTCGTGATCCAGGGTCGTCCGGCGAGTTTGTCTGCAATGTAAAACCCGGTCGAAGGCTTGTATTCGAGTGAAACTTCTTTGCCCAGATTATTTTTGTAACCGATCAGAATATGCGGCTTTTTGCCGTTCATCAGGTCGATATATTTGAGCGAAACAGCCGCATCCTTCCCGAGATCGCTCGACCAAACGATGCAGGGCACACCGTTGCCGAGCAGATCAGAAACGGCAATGTCGGACTGATTATTTATTTCGGGAAAAGCATCTATTTCAAAAGGCACGGGATTGAAACCGTTACCGCTCAGGTTCATCCAGCACGAAAATTTGTTTTTTCCCAGATAAATAATGTCGGTCGTTCCCGAACCGTCAATGTCTGCCAACCGGATCAGCGCAGGATTGAACGCTTCGGGCGCGTCGAAAACGGGCGCATTGTCCATATTGACCTTTGCCCCGAAATTTCCGTAGCCGAGATTACTCCAATAACAAATTTCCCCGTTGCGGATACGGACGATGTCGGTCAGCCCGTCGCCGCTCATATCGGCAAGGAAGATGCTCTGTGTAAGATCGGCGAAAACGATGTGCGGTCCGGCTTCCTCATCAAACGGTTTGCAGGTGCGGCGGCACTCGGAAAAGCCTCTTTTCCCTTCGGACTTATACCACGTAAAAACATTGTCTTCCGTGATGAGAACATCCGCCGTTCCGTCGCCTGTCAGATCGAGCAGACGAGCGGCGGGATCGGACAAATCAATATTCGGCAAACGCTCGAAGGGCTTAAAAGGGAGCCATTCGTTTTCGTCGTTCAATTCAAAAAATCCCTTCGGTTCGCCCGCCAAGCTGACTATTTGTTTGCCGCCGTCGGCATCCAGATCGGCGATTCGCAGAGCATTTTTCAAACCTGAAAACGAAGGTTTCGGGGAAACCTGTTGCACGCGTTCAAAGTTTCCGCCGCCGAGATTGCGTTTGTAAAACCAGCCCGCCGCCTGCTCGGTCAGAATGCCGGACAATCCTTCATTAAACAGATCGGTGAATTGATAAGAACCTTCGTTTATTCCGGCAGGCGCGTAAACCGGATTTTCCGACGAAACGGTATTTATACGGGCGTTCCAATCGTGTTTCTGATATTCAAACTCCGTTGACGGCAAACTTTTTTGCGTGTAGTTTCCGTTTGTCTGCTTGACGTAGCCGCGGGCGGTCACAGCCGTTAGAAAAGTAAAATTTCCCGGCGCGGCGGTTTCATATTCAAAATCCAACGATCTGACCAGAGCTTCGCCGCCGGGCAGTTCGTCGAAAAAATGGTAAAGCAAAACTCTTCGGCAAAGCCGCGCCGTTCTGATCTCAAAGCCCGATCTATATTCCGAAAACGGATCGCTTCTGAAATCCCAATCCCTGATCTTATGAAAAGGCGCGTCCAGGCTGTATTCACCGAAATCGAAAACCGTCTGAAACATAAAATCCGTTTCGACCGGGAAAGCATCGCCGAATTTTCGATACGGCGTTTTGTTGCCGTATAAAATTTTTTCCGGGTATAAATTCGTGTAAGTAATCTTGTCGTTTTTAAGCCGATTTCGATTGTGCGCGAGCGAGATGTCAAAATTTGCTTCGTCTTCTTTTTGGTAGAAATAGCGGACGCAATTTCCCCGGTCATCGAAAACGAACTCCGGCAGCCATTCAAAAATTCTGTTTTCGTCTTTCGGATCGGCAATTCTGGAATGCTCTGTCCATCCGAAAAGAGTCGTCAGATTTTCCCTGCTTATCACCCGCCATTTAATTTCGCCCGAAGTTTTGTGAAACCATCTTTCGATGCGGGCAAATAAGCCTTCGATTCGCGGTTTGTAAAATCTGATCTTAAAAAAGCCGTCTTCGCTATCCGTTTCATTGACGATGTATTTTTCGTCTATGTCGCGGATAAACTTTTCAGCGACATCTTTCTTATATTCAGGAACTAAATCTTCCGCCCCCGAAAAAAGAAATGTGTCCGAATCAAGCGCATCAAAATATTGGGGAAGTTCTTTCCCGGTCGAACGTTTGATCGAAGGCAGGTCTAACGACCAACCCAGTCCGAAAATGCCGTTTCCTGCGCCTGAATTATAAGACAGGTTATGATCGGGAGAAATTCCGCGGGCAGTTGAAAAAGGGAGTGGAATAGACAACGCCGCCGTTCCGTTGACGGCATTAACCAAAAACTTTTCAGCGATTCCTTTGATCGCACCTCCGCCCTTCGGTAATGCAATCGAAGGAGATTCAATCGCATTTGATTTCGTTTTTCCGTCATTCGCTTTCAAGAACGAAGAAGTTGGATCGGAAATTTTTTCCGGCGGCTTTTCTGTCATTTTGTTTTCGGTGATTTAGTTTATGTGAAACCGTTGCAGAAAAGGATGGTGATTTCATTCACGTTTCCCGCGGGAAACGTGAATGAAATCACCATCCTTTTCTGCGTAAACTTTATTAAAATCGGTATTTTCCGACGCTGAATCAGTTATCGTCCGATAGGTAAAAACTCCCGGAAGTTTTGTAATTCTTTCGTATATATAAAGTAGATCATTCATAGTGGATACAGCCAAATATTCAATCTAATTTAATATCATCAAACCAGCCCGGATAGCTGAGAAAGAGTTATTGCCCTGATCGTCTGTTACTGACGATGAGAAGTTGTGCGCGCTTTTTCGTTTATATAAATCGGTATTACGACACTCAAACGGTCAAGCGTAACTCGAAACAGAGAAGAAAATTTTTGAAATCTTGACAAGTTTTATCATTGAAATAATTAAATTGCAAGACTTTTTTAAATAAAATCTGCAAAAAAATTATCGATTAGATGGAAAGTCGGCGGGACGGCGGAAAGCTTCAAATTAAAGTTCGTCTGTGAGATCGATCATAAATTGAAATTTGCCTTCCGATAAAATCAATAAATTGAAAAGAAGGTTACGCGTAAAATGAAAATTTCTACTAGTTTTAGCGCATAAAATGAAATTTATCCGATTTTCTCAATCCTTAAATTTCCCCTAAAATGGAAACTATATTGTGTAATTTTGTTGAATCGTATATCCTTATGGAATTACAATGTTAAACGTTTGTCAGTAATATAAATTATTTCCGCATTTTTATTTTATGAGCAATATGCCTGAATTAAATTTTGAGGGACATAATACCCTTTATGCTACTCATGGACTTCATGCTTACGCGGCTAAATGTCCTCCTCAACTGGTCAGATACGGCTTAAAATATTACTCAAAACGTAGCGACACGATACTAGATCCGATGGTTGGCAGCGGAACTACGCTTGTTGAAGCGAAACTCTTAAGTAGAAACGGAATTGGGTTTGATATTGATCCGATTGCCAAACTCATCGCTGAAGTAAAATGTACGGCTATTCCGGATAATAAAATCGAAAAAACATTTAATATTCTAATTACGCGGGTAGCGGCTGATATTGCTGAAGCACAGAATGAACAAGGTTTGTTAAATCTCCGAGAGCGTATCAAAATTCCTGAATTTTATAATCGGGACTACTGGTTTTCTGAAGAAGTTGTCATATCTCTGGCAATTTTATCGTTTCACATTGGGAAAACTAAAATGGCTCGTGATCTTCGCAATTTTTTTTTAGTTGCATTCACATCTTTAATTCTTGCAAAAACAAGTGTCGCCAACGCCCGTGACATTGTTCATTCGCGGCATCATTTTTTGAAGCACGAAAAAATACCGGATGTTTTGGTTAAATTTACCGCCCGGGTGAAAACGATGCGGAAGCAAATGTCGGATTTTTCAAAGCGTTGCAACCGAAAAGGAGATGTCGTATCAGAAGTTAAGCTCGGGGATGCAAGGTCGTTACCTCAAAATGATGAATCAATCGATCTTGTTTTTACATCTCCGCCATACGTCACGGCTCTGGATTATACGCGGTCGCATTTTTTGGCAGTCCCTTGGCTCGAACAGGAGCTGGGAATCAGTATGGATAACTACCGTCGGCGAGCCAACATTTACGTTGGAACAGAACGTCAGCCATCGCTAAAGCGGGAAGATAGTAATTTTGATATTTCGAGTATTTTCACTTTAAGCAAAGTATTGCCTATTCTCAAAGAAATATCTGACACTCAGGCAAAGCTAACCGAAAGATACTTTGTCGATATGTATCGCGTAGTAAGCGAAATCAATCGAGTGCTGAAACGCCGAAAGCACGCCATAATTGTCGTCTGTCCGTCACATATTAGAAAAGTAGAGGTTCCGACGCACAAAATTTTGATAGAAATCGGAAATAGTATCGGACTTAGTTCCAAGAAATGTTACACACGCACGATCGATGCCGGACGGCGTATTCTTCCTTTTGCCAAAGAATCTTTCGGTAATCGGATGAGTACGGAATATGTGCTTGTATTTCAAAAAAATTGATTATGTCTGCGTCGAAAGAATTCAACGAAAAAGTCGTTGCTTTACATTATGACCTGCTTGCCGGTCATCCGGTTGCTTCTGCACAGATTGCCGAACTTTTACTGCCCAAAATAATCCTTGCCTTAACCAGAAAATTCTCAAATGTAGCTGATGAACATTTAATTCAAATTGCGACTCATAACGCTATTCTGTATTATTTGAAATCTCCGAACAAATTCGACGCAAATCGCGGTTCATTGATTAATTTCATCTGGCTGCGGGCACGAAGCAGTTTGCTGAATATTCTTTCATCAAAAGAAAATCCATTAAAGCGTAAAGAGTTTGTCGAACTTGAGGAAGTTCACAGTGTATATGGTAATGAAGAAAGTCAAAACGAATCGATTGAGGCTTTCCTGATCGACAATGAGCAAGACAATTTATTTTACAAAAGACTCTCCGTTTTGCTCCCGGATCAAATTGACCGGAATATTTTGGAATTGATGATGAATGGTGAGCGGAATACCGTTTTGTTCGCCGCGATACTCGGAATTGCCGATAAATCATTGGAAGAACAGTGCTCCTGCGTCAAAAAACATAAGGACAGGATAAAGAAATTTATTCAAAGACATCGGGCAGAAATCATAGAATGAACAGCTTTAATAATGAAATAATTCTGCTGAATCTGGCAATGGAACTTGAAAACGATCCGGCGTTTATGTCGCACGTTTTAGCTCGATATTGTCAGATTGAAGGACTGGACAAAGATGCACTCGCCGACGAACTGGGAATTCCGCTATTTTTGTTAGCTCGTCTCGCATTGTGTAAACGCCCTGATGCTGACTCACCGAATTTTATAAATGAAATCAGCGAAATAGCAGATTACATTCCGATGGATGAATTAAGATTAGTTAGCATAATTCGAGAAGTTGAATCACTAGCCGTTCTAAATAACAGGGCGGACAATCACGAAACGGAAGAATTTGCGTTAAATAATCCTTTTTCCGCCGGTATTCTTGCGGCTGCACGGGATCGTATCGAAGACGATAATGCTGATGAAATTATAAAAGATGAAGATGAGTAATAAACTAACTGTTATTTTTTTACGCGCATCTTTAACAGAGAAATGTGGTTGGATAATGCAAGTCAACAAGCGGTAGATTTATTTTGGAGTCGTTGCGGCGAAACGGAATCATTTCCCCGGACACTCAAACGAGCAATTCAATTAGCGTTTCCGGTAACTATAATCGAATTGCCGGGATTACAGCTTTTTCAGATAGAAACTTGGTTTGCACGCCGAAACACGAAATATCAATTCGGCTGTGACAGCCGCACGGTCAGAGGATGTTTAATCGCTTACGGCGGCAAAGGCTTTATTTTTATTGACAGCACCGATCCGCCTGATGAAAAGCGTTTTACTTTGTCGCACGAAATCGGTCATTTTTTAATTGAATATTGGATACCCAGACAGAAAGCGATTTCAAAATTTGGCACAACTATCACCGAAGTTCTAGACGGACACCGCAAACCTTCGATTGAACAAAGAGTTCACGCATTTTTAGGCGGCGTTCAAATCGGTGTTTACGCAGAGATGATGGCGCGCTCCGATTCCGCAGAATCTATCAAAACCGAAATCTGGGATGCAGAATCCCGCGCCGACCGAGTTGCCATGGCATTGCTTGCGCCGCCTCGATCCGTGATTGAGAAAACGGATATTTCACCTTCAAAATACGATGACAGAATTAAAAATATAACTAAAGTCCTGACTAGTGAGTTCGGTCTGCCGACATCTGTTGCCGCCTTTTACGGTAGCGAATTACTGACTTCAATCGGTAAAGAACGTTCGTGGAGTGAAAATTTTCGCTGAAACTTGTCGAACTTTGCACCCTTCGTTTTGTATATAGAGTGAATGTAATTTTGAGGCTGATAAGTTAAATGCCCGGAGGAGCAAACGATGAAAAATACCTCAACGTCAATTCTTGATTCCGATGCCGCCGATTTCGAGGCGGCTTACGGTGAAAGTTTAATCAACACTTTAGACTTAAACACTTGGTCTGAAGGCGAAAATTTGGCTGATACCTTCGGTCGGGTTGAGCGTGAAGTTGCCGAAGCTATTGAAAAAGAAGACGAATACCGCCGGCAAATCAGAAAAATAATATTTCCTAAATTGGCGACCGCCCCCGGTGCGCCGGACGGTGCCGGACTTCACAAAGCCACAATTCCCGAACTTGAAAAAGTGCAGAGAGGACTTTTGTTCAACGGCGCAGTCGAAGCCGCTGATGGCACCAGCGTTGTTCACGATACGATCCCGCTGACCATCACGCAAATTGGTGTCAGCCTTGTTTCTTATAACGGACAGCAAGGAACCTGGGTAAATAAATTATTTCGACGCGATCTACGTTCAAAAATCAGCGACCCGGTAGAAGAAGTTTTAAGCGTTCTCGACCGCCGGGAAAAACGTGAAGGTCAAGGGCAGGAAGGCAACTCTTTGAGCGAACTAGCCCGACGTGGAATTATGGCATATGCCGAGCGTGCAATCCTAAAAGAAAAATCACAGGCGCAATGGCGAATGGGTCACGGAAGTCCTGCACCTTATGAATTATTAACAGGTCTCTGGTCGTCGCAAGGTGATCGTATTCGCCTAAGTTTAGATTTAATAAAATGGTATGTTCTCGAACACAAACGCTTCGTTTTCATTCCGAGCGCACCACGCAAACGTCATTGGTTGATGATCGGTAATGCTCTGCGTCCTTTGGAGTTTGCAATTATTCAAACCTTAAAACCCGAAATCGAAAAGCTGATTGAAAACGGCGGATACCGGGAGGAAAGCGGTGTATTAAGAGAAATGAAGAAATTTCGTGATGAAGTCGCGCCGCAGATTGTCGTCGGTCTTTACCGCGCTTCGGCAATGTCGCCGCCGTATCTTTTTTACGCTCATAAGGATTACGCACAGGTTGCCGCCCGCATCGCACTCGCCGACAGCATTTTGCAGGAGCATCGTGGTTTTCCGATGCTGATTGATCTGGCTGATACGGTTTGCAGCGCAACCTTCGGAGTTGACAGTTTTATGTCATCTGTTCAAACGGCTTATGCCGATGCCGGTCAGCCGCACAGATATTTCGCAGAACGCGAAACGCGCACAAAATAAGGAGAAAAATATGTTTGGTGAAAAAAATTCTGAGAACGAAAAATTAAATTCAATTTCAACCGCATTAATTGAAGATTCAGAAAACGGTTTTGATTTATTGGACGACGAAATCGAACTCGCCGGCGGCGAATGGGAAGAACCAGAAGATGCGCAGGATTCAATCGGTCGCGTGATGTATGACACGCCGGCGGCAAAGGACAATACCGTCACGGTTCTTTTGCCCTCGGACAAGATAAGTGAAGTTCCCTCCCAATCGCTCGTGCGAATCAAATGCAAATCGCCGGAAGACGGCGGCGATGGAAGATGTTATCTCGGCGCGGTCGTGCAAGGTCCGTTTGCCGAACCCGACGGGCTTCGCGCGGACGCACCGATCGTCATCACGACGACCGTGCGCGGAACGCAATTCACGCCGCGTTATCACGGGCGGGTGCAGGTTGAAATTCTGGGCGAAGAAATAGACGGCAGTTTGGTGCCGCCCAGATTTCGTCCTTTGCCGAACAGCTATGTTAAACCTCTCTCATCCGCCGAAACAGAAGAAAAACTGAAACTTGCCGGCGAAGTGCGCCTTGGTTTGGCGGTCGGTTATGAAAATATGCCTGTCAACATTCCGTCATCGCGCAAAGACGTTTTTCCGCGTCATCTCGCAGTTCTCGGGACAACTGGCGGCGGTAAATCCACGACCGTTTCCGGTCTGATCGGCAAACTCACCGAGAGCGGCGTAGCGACCGTTTTATTCGACACCGAAGGCGAATACACGCGAATGATGGAACAAACCGACGATGTGACAATGTTGAAAGAACTGGCACGGCGCGGTTTGACACCAAAAGGTGTCGAAAACGTCACGCTTTATCATCTGGTCGGACGCGAAACCTCCAATCCTGCCGCACCGCGCAGAAAACAGTTTTCGCTCAGTTTCTCGAATCTCTCGCCGTATGCCGTCAAGGAAATTTTAGGGTTGACTGACGCGCAGGAAGAGAGATTTCTGAAAGGCTACGAATTAACGCGCAACGCAGTTATGCAGCTCAGAATTTTTCCGTCTAATGATGAAGAAAAAGCGCAACTGCTTGAACTCGATGAAATGGAAGAGGGTTTTCCGCGAATGACACTTCAACATTTATACGACATTATTCGCATATGTGCCGATACGGTCGCCAAGGAACCGACGCAGACTTTTTTAAAGTCAAAAGAATTTTTCGCCAATCGTGAAGCGGTTGAAAAAATTGTTCACACGGCGACATTGCCGCCGAATTTTTTCAGTTGGCGCAAAGTCCAGGGCAGTTTAGCCCGACTTTTACGCCTCAAAATCTTTGACAACGACACGGCACCGGCTCCCGATTATGACCGGATGACCAAACCCGGTAACGTCACGATCATTGATCTGAGCGACACCGATTCGCCGCAAGTCAATAATCTCGTCATTTCGGAAATTCTGCGCGGATTGTTGCTCAAACAAAACGATAACTATGATGCCCGGCTGGAAGGCGAGCCGATAAAAAATCGTGTTGCCGTTGTTATCGAAGAAGCCCACGAATTTTTATCGGCGGAACGTGTCCGGCAGATGCCCGTGCTTTTCCAGCAAGTCGCCCGCATCGCGCGGCGCGGTCGCAAACGCTGGCTCGGATTAATATTCGTTACTCAACTACCGCAACATCTGCCCAACGAAGTTCTCGGTTTGGTCAACAATTTCATTCTTCACAAAATTTCCGATTCGGGTGTGATTGACCGGCTCAAACGAACTGTCGGAATGATTGACGACGGGCTCTGGAATCGCTTACCGAATCTCGCTCCCGGACAAGCCATCGTTTCCGCATCCAGTTTGGCTCGCCCGTTACTCGTTTCGATTGACCCGACTCCGTGCAAACTGCGGATGGTGGATTAATAAAACGGTGAAATCGCCTTTCGGCATCAATGGAATTTTATGATCTTTTCAATATAAAAAGACATAATACAGTGCTAATCGCCCAAGAGCATAAATTTAAAGAGCGGGGAGAACAGTTTGAATACTTCTCCCTCCTCTCAAAATTTTACCGGCGAAATCTGAAAGATTTTCAACGCTTAAAATGAAATTAAAGAAATTCGATTCGATTGTAAAGCCTTTTATAATGAGATGATACACATTTTCTTTAATTATTAGACCAAAATAAAATGGTTAAGGAACATTATGGAAACAAATACTATAAAAAATCCGATTCCAAAAATCATCGTTCAATTTCCGATCATCGGGAAACAACTGCTTGCCGATCACGGTTATTTACTGTATTCGGCAATCAGCCAACTCAAGCCCGAACTTCATAATTTACCCGACGATGAAAAATGGCTCGGCATCGAGTTAATCAACGGGGTTCCGTTTGATAAGGGCATAATTGCCTTACCGGTTCGCGGCGCAAATTTGCGTCTGCGGATTCCGGCGGACAAATTCGGTGAAGTTATGAACTTGTCCGGCAAACAACTCGATATTGACGGAAACAAAATTCGTCTCGGAATCGCCAACGCTCGACCGATCCAACCCGCGTCGGCACTTTATGCCCGCATTGTAACTTTCAAAAATTCCTTGTCGGTCGAAAAATTTCTCGAAACGGCAAACCGGGATCTCGCGGAAAAGCTGCAAATCAAGGCAAAACTTGAAATTCCGAAAGAAAATCGCAGTCGCCACCGCCGCATCATCACCATCAAAGGCAAAAAAGTCGTCGGCTTCTCACTCATCGCCCGCGATCTGACCGACGAAGACTCACTCAAACTCCAATCCGAAGGCTTAGGCGGCAGAAGAACAATGGGCTGTGGTTTGTTCAATCCGATTCGCAAACCTGCTGATTCTGCAAGAGGTAATGATGAAATTTGAAATACTTTTGGCAAAAAGTTTTGATGAATCTAGCGGAAAAATCCCGCCTTACGCGCTTTTGCACACTCATTTAAGATATGTAAAAAGTGCTGGTGAAACTATTTTTGAAATGGTTGGCGAAAAGATTTTAGAAAACATCGGTTTGAACAACGAAGTGTGGCTTTCAAGATTAAAAAGAGGATTGTCCGCCGCGTGTTTGTGCCATGATATTGGCAAAGCCAACGATGGTTTTCAAAGAATGATTCAAGGGAAACCAAAACTCTCGCCGAAACTGCAACCAATTCGCCACGAGCTTTTGAGTGCCTTGTTGCTTGCCGAAGAAGGCGAAGTGCGAACTTGGGCATTAAATCTTTTGTCTGATGGTGACAAATATGATGATGCAGAAGAATTGCTGGAGTGCGTGATTGCCGCGGTTGGCGGTCATCATCGGAAATTGGACGAAGAATGGAACAAGGGTTCGATTGCCTTGCGTGATGGCGGATGCGGACAAAAGGTAGAAACTTTTTTGACCCACAAAAACCTGCAAACTCTTTTTAATGGTCAAGTTAGCAAAGAAGTTGAATTTGATTTGAACAAAGTTTTATTAAATGAGAAACGCATTGACTTTCAATTTTCAAGTAATGATTTTCGGGACAAGTTGGAAGATCATCGTGATTGGTGGCGTTTTACGGCAGTGTTGAAAGCTTTAACTTCAGCCGCTGATGTTGCGGGCAGTGCATTGCCTGAAAAAACTAAACAGATTCGTGAGTGGATTGAAACAAATCTCGCTGAAAGTCAATTTTTGACAGCAGAACAAATGCGTGAAGTTGTTAAAGTTCGCTTGAATGGAAACGAACTTCGGAACTTTCAAAAAGCTGTCGGCAACTCGAAGGCAAAAGTAACTTTGGTCGAAGCAGGTTGCGGAACGGGAAAGACAATATCAGCTTACGCTTGGGCGGAAAAACACGCAGTCGGAAGGAAGTTGTTTTTCTGTTACCCGACAACCGGAACAGCAACCGAAGGCTTTCTCGGTTATATTGCGGATAGTAAGGTTGAAGCGAATCTTATTCATTCGCGTTCACCCATTGATATTGAGAAAACTTTTGAGGTTGCCGATGAAGAAAGTGAAGAAAAACAAATTCGTGTCGAATCGCTGAATATGTGGTTTCCGCAAGTTGTTGTTTGCACGGCAGATACGGTTTTATCGTTGGTTAGAAACAATCGGCGTGGTTGGTATAATTCGCCGGCAATTTTGACCGCTTCATTTGTTTTTGACGAACTTCACGCTTACGACGATCGAATGTTTGCGGCAGTTATCGCACTCATCAAGGCTTTGCCTAACACTCATTTTTTATTAATGACGGCTTCTTTGCCGAAAGAACGAAAAGAGTTTTTGCTGAAACACATCGAAGGCATTGAGCAAATTCAAACTCCGAAAGAACTTGAAGAATTGCCACGCTATAAATTTCAAAAGCTAACTGATAGAAAAAATGCGTTTGAGATTGCGGAAAGAGCAAAAAAAGAAAATCTAAAAATTCTCTGGATTTGCAATACGGTTTCCCGAACTCAAGAAGTTTTCGACAAATTGAAAGAAGCCAATTTATCAGTTCAAACCTATCACAGCCGTTTCAAATACGAAGACCGCAAACAACGGCATCGTGACGTAATTGATGGTTTCGATTTAGATCAGTCAATGATTGCCGTAACAACTCAGGTTGCCGAAATGTCTTTGGACTTGGACGCAGATATTTTGATTAGTGAAATCGCTCCTGTGCCGTCATTGATTCAAAGGCTAGGCAGATTGAATCGCCGAATCAATTCGGATAATCGCGGAACTCCGCGAACAGCTTATTTCTTAACGCTTGAGGAAGACAAATTTTTGCCATACAAAAAAACTGAAATTGAAAACGCGGTGAAATGGCTTGATGAACTGATCGGTTTACAGCGTTCATTGAGCCAAGCGGATTTAGCCGAATATTTTCAAAGATTACCGGTCATTGATGATGAAAAGTTGAATAAAAAATCTTTACAAACAAACTGGCTTGATAAAGGTTGGTTTGCTGAACCTCAAGAAATTCGGAACCCGAATGTTTCGGTATCGGTAATCATGGAAGAAGACAAAAAAGTCTGTTTGAAAGACCGAAAACAAATCATTAATAAGGCAATTCCAATGACATATAGCAAAAAAATGAAGGGTTGGGGTGAATTAAAAGGCAATTTGATTGCTCCGCCAAATACAATTGCTTATTGCAAAAACAGAGGTGCAGAATGGCAGAAATGATACTCAAATTAAACTCTCCCGGAATGACGAGTTTGCATAAAGCAGGCTTGGCGGGACTTTATATGACGCTGAGAGCCTTTAATAAAAATGAGGTTGAGATCGAAGGTTTGGAGTGGAAACTCGAAAAAAAACAAATAGTTTTGAATTGGACGGATGAAACCCCGAAAAATGCTTTTGAAAAACTCGTCAAAGAATCTTTTAGGGTTGATGAAGAAGGCTTTATTCGTTTATCGGGACTTGAGCCGCGACAAGAAATGACTCTTGAACAAAAGCATTTTCTTTATCAAGGCTTACTCAATAGTTTTTTGCAGTTTGGTCCGCATCGTCCGACCGGCAATAAAAGAACATTGATGTATAAACTTGACCAAGATAGTGAAAAGTCTATCTTTATCAAAGATTTTGCACCGATTAAGAAAATCAGACAACACGAAACAACGACCGATTTTATTGATAAAAACGGAAACTTCAAAACTGATTTGAATGTAGCGGGTTGGCTTTATCCGGGAGCAAGTCAAAGGCACGTTGCCCATGCCCAAACGACCTTAAACGAATCATTAAATCTTGCTTTTACTTTACTTTTCGCACCTGTCGGAGTGATTTACTATTTGATTCGCTCAAAAGCTAAAGGGCGAAAATCTCGACTTGCTTTACTGATTCCCGAAATAAAAGACTTGGAAGCTTATGCCGAAGTTCGCCAAGTAATTGCTTCGCAAGGTGTAATTGATTTAACGGCGAGCAGTTCTTCGGATGCGGCTTTGCGAATGTTGATTGCTCTCGAAGCAAATTCATCAAGTAATGAATTTGCCAGACGAATGCGTGAAAACTTTCTTTGCCGGATTATCACCTTCGGCATTGTCGGTTGGAACGAAAAGCAAAAAAGCCGAACTTCGACGCGAACGGTCATTTCAGGCAAATTAAAAGGTTTTGAAAACTACCACAAAGCCTTTGAAATATTTAAAAATAAGTGGCAGCAGGTTAAAGAAAAACGCGACAGAAACGATGTCATCAAAGAACCCGAACATTTCTTTGTAACAACATTCTGCGGACGCGAGATGATTGCCGACAACATCGCCAACAACAAATCTTGGTATCACAATATTTCGGAGTTTCTGGCAAACCGAGAAACCCGTGAACAACTTTATTATGAACAAAAGGAGTTAGGACAAATGGTTAATGAAGCAGAGTATGAAGATGAAAATGTAAAGCTATTTATACAAATCTGTCATAAAAGTTGGCAGAGCAGATTACGGAAGTTGAGAAAACGGGCAGACGAAGAAAAGCTTGGAGATGATGGATTCTTTAAGTTAATCAAAAAAGAACGAGAAAAACTACGATCTTCTTATGCTCGTTGCAAAAATGCCGAAACACTGCGTGAAAACGTTGTAGATTTCTGGTCGCGTGGTGGGTCAAATAAACTTTTACAAGGGGATGGGCTGATAAAAGTTTTACCTCTTTTTAGCGAAAAACAATGGCGTAAAGCTAAAGACCTAGCATTATTGGCATTAGTTAGTTATCAACCACAAAACAAAGAGGAAAACCAATTACTTAATACTGAAATAGAAATTGAAGGAGAAGATGAATTATGAGCAAACACTTATTCGGATTAATTGTTACGCCTTACGGCACAGCCGCCAACAATCGCGGTGAAAATGAAGGTAATATCACAACTCTGCAAAAAATCTTGTGGAAAAATGAGGTTCATACCACAGTTTCGGCAGAAGCAATTCGTTGGGCTTTCCGTTATTACTGGCAAAAGAAAGGTGGTGATAATTCGGTCAATCGTCGTTGGAATGATGAAACAGGCGAGCATAACTGGCAAGACCAAACTTGGAAGCCTTGGACGAGCAATGAAGAAACGGACAATCAACTGCCGACGTTTATTGATGATGATGTGATGGGCTTTATGCTTGCCGAAGCCGCCAGCACGGACGGAAACGATGAACTGGACAGTTTGAAAAGCGACAAGAAAAAGCTCGACGACGAATTCAAAGCACTTTCAAAAGAAGACCAAAAGGAAGAATACGGAAAATCTTTGAAAGAAGAATCCAAAGAGTTGGAGAGAAAAATTAAAATAAAGTCGCAGGGCAAAGCCGACAAGCGTAAAGGCGCGTTGGAAGTTACGCGGGCGATTTCACTTTTGCCGTTCGCCGGAGATATTACCTTTAATGCCAAAAGCGGCACCAAATCAAATACGAGTCTATATGGAACGGAAGTTCACGCGACGCGCTATCAATACGGTATCGCACTCACGCCTGAATCTTTGCGGGAAAAAGCGCGCGTTTTGGATGTAATCGATGCGGTCGTTAATTTGGCGGAAGTTGCAGGAAACCAAAGTCGTTTTCTGTTCGATTTTGCTCCCGATTCAGTTGTTTTTCGTTGGACTGACGATTTCGCACCGCGAATGCTTTACGGTTTTGAAATGGATTCTGAAGCGAATCTTTCGTTCGATGCAGTTTTGGAAAAAGTAAAAAGCGGCGATATTTCGGCAAATGAATTATTTATCGGCGGAAATGTAGTGAATACTCTTTCAGGTTCCGATAAAGAGTTGTTAAACGGAGCTTCCTTGCACGAAGGCGTAAAAGCGGCGGCAAATATTTTGAAAGCCAAAATTCAATCTGATTTAGGAGTATAAAGATGGAAACTATCGGACTTTATGTTTCAGTTCCGGTGGCGAGTTTCAGAGTTCCGCGAGCGAGAGAATATTTTGAAACTTTTCCAATTCCTCCGCCAGCAACTGTATATGGAATGTTACTTTCAATGATCGGCGAGGTAAATCGGCGTGTTTACGAAGGAGCAGAAATCGCCATCGCACTTCTATCAGAGCCAGAGTATTCAGTTATTTTGCGAACGCTTTGGCGAGTTAAAAATAAACATAGTGGTTTAGGTTTAAGCGAAAATCGGCGACCTGATTTTCAAGAATTGCTGACGAGTGTTCGTTTGGCATTTTGGATTCGTGATGAAGAAACGGCAAAAAATTCTCTGACTAAACGAATTCAAATGAGCTTTGAAAATCCTTCGATCGTAAATCGTTTCGGCGGACTTTGCTTAGGTGAAAGCACATATTTAGTTGACGAAGTAAAACTTTTGAAAGAAATTCCCGAAGACGTTTGTCAATTTCTTTTGAATGACGATGATGGAGATTTGTCGCTCCCGATTTGGGCAGATCACGTCGGTTCAAGCACAACTTGGGGACAATATAGTTTGCAGGAAGTTGAGTTGAATCAATCAATTCCAGAAAGAGCGTGGACGAAAATCAAACGCAATCCGATTTTGCCGATAATCGGACAAATCAATAAAACGCAAGCGAACTTATTCGATTAATTTTCTCGGAAACTCCTTTGATGCCTTCGGGCGATTATTAAATAAGGAGGAAATCGGATGGGTTGTTTGAGTGTGCATTCGCTCCATGCTTTGGCGTATTGCGAGCGGTTGTTTTTTTTGGAAGAGGTTGAGCGCGTGCGGTTGGCGGATGAAAGGGTTTATGCCGGGCGGACTTTGCACGTCGAAATCGAGCGCGATGAAGCGGACGAAGTTTTTAATCTGAGTTTTGAATCGGAAACTTACGGTTTGATCGGAAAGGTTGACTGCATTCGCAAACGGGATGGAAATGTTATTCCTTACGAACATAAACGCGGAAAATCGGCACGTTCGGCAGATGGCAAACCCGAAGCTTGGGCTTCCGACCGTTTGCAGATCATCGCTTATTGTTTGCTGGTCGAAGAAAATTTAGGAAAAGAGATTCTCGAAGGTCGTGTGCGTTATCACGCTGACAATGTAACCGTTCGCGTTTCCGTAGATGAGAAGGCTCGAACGGATTTTGAACTTCATCTTCAACGGGCAAAGGAATTGCAGACAAGCATCGAGCGTCCGCCGGTCGCTTCAAACGAAAGGCTTTGCATTAAATGTTCGCTTGCTCCGGTATGTTTGCCGGAAGAAGCACGTCTGGCGGGAAGATTATCTGAAGCCGTTGTCGAAACTGAAGGAGTAATTGCTGAAAACAAAACTATCCAACTATTTCCGGCAATCGACGACCGCCAAATTCTCCATATCTTAACCAGCGGCGCGAAAGTCGGACGCAAAGGCGACCGGCTCGAAGTCTGGTCGCCTGAAACAGAAGAAAAACAAGTCTTTCCGGTGCAGGAAATCGGGCAGGTCGTGATTCACGGTTTTGCACAGATCACGACGCAGGCTTTACGTCTGTGTGCCGAACGGAATTTAGGAGTTCACTGGGTCGGTTACGGCGGACGTTACATGGGCGCGTGGACGAGCGGACAAGGCTCTGTCCAAAGAAGAATCAGGCAATATAAAGCCTTGACCGACCCGGATTTTTGTTTGGAATTAGCCAAAAGATTAGTCGAAGCAAAAGTAAAAATACAGCTCGGTTTTCTGTTGCGGGCAAGCCGCGAAACGGGACGCGAGATCGAAGACGTTCAAACATCGATTTCAAATATCCGTAAATTGCTTTCACCGTTGAACCGTGCGGAAAGTATTGACAGTTTACGCGGATTTGAAGGAATGGTCGGGGCGAATTATTTCAAAGCTCTGCCGTATCTCGTTTCCGGTGAAGCGGGCGAAGCGATGAAACCCGACGGTAGAAACCGCCGCCCGCCGAAAGACCGTTGCAACGCCCTCTTATCCTATGGTTATGCACTTTTGCTGAAAGATATTACGAATGCGATTTTGGTCGTCGGGCTTGACCCGAGTCTCGGTTTTTATCACACGCCGCGTTCACAAGCTCATCCTCTGGCTCTCGATCTGATGGAAATTTTCCGCGTCACGCTCGTCGATTTGCCCGTTATCGGCTCGATAAACCGCAAACAATGGGACGAAGATGCCGACTTTCAAATCGCCGGAAAACAGGTTTGGCTGTCCGATGCAGGACGCAAAAAATTTATCCAAATCTACGAAAGACGAAAAGCCGACGGGTGGAAGCATCCCGTTATCGGCTATTCGCTTTCCTATTCGCGCCATCTGGAACTCGAAGTTCGTCTGCTCGAAAAAGAATGGACGGATAAGCTTTCTTCAGCAGAAACCAAGCTCGAACCGAAAGGGCTTTTTGCAAGAATGCGTTTGCGATAGAAAAAAGGTAAAAATTATGGCTGATAAAAATTGGTATGTAATCTCATATGATATTACCGATCAAAAGCGTTGGAAGAAAGTTTACAGACGTTTGAACGGCTACGGAAGACGGCTTCAATATTCGATCTTTCGATGTCGCTTGACGAAAATCGAAGTCGAAAAACTGCGTTGGGAATTGGAGAAAGATATGTCCATTGATGATAAACTGTTGATTCTGAATATCTGTGAAAGATGTGAAAATAAAACGGTTTCGCTGAATCGTCCCGAATCCTGGACACAGGAAAACAAGACCTTCGATTTCGCATAAGTAAAAAATTTTGCTCCGCGAAGGAAATCAAGCATCTGCGATTGTTACGGACGAGTTCTTTGACAATTGAATATAAGATGTATTATTTACAACAAATTAGTGGAAAAGCCAAATCAAAAAGTGCCCGATTATGGCATAAAGCCAATAATGTCAATAAATTAATAAAGGAGGTAAAAACATTATGAGAACAAATTCGTTAAGAAAACTGCGATTTGAGATAGATACGCGCAAAGGTATCTCTAAATGTTATAAAAGATATGGTTAATATACCTGCAGTAGAAATTCCTTAGATGCCGAAAGGCGTTTAGCACACGTTTGAGCAACGGCAAGTTTCTTTTGAAAAATTGCAGGTAGAAATTCCTTAGATGCCGAAAGGCGTTTAGCACTGGTTATCAAACAGGAAGTGCCGGAAAACACTCAAACGGGTAGAAATTCCTTAGATGCCGAAAGGCGTTTAGCACTCGGACAAGTATTATATTATCAGACAATACAGACAAAGTAAGTAGAAATTCCTTAGATGCCGAAAGGCGTTTAGCACCGGCGCGTGTCAGCAAACCAACGCCGCCAGCTTCACGTAGAAATTCCTTAGATGCCGAAAGGCGTTTAGCACAATTCAGGCAACGTCATATCCTTGATGTCATCAAGACGTAGAAATTCCTTAGATGCCGAAAGGCGTTTAGCACAAACTCTGCTGCAAAATTTCGGGAAAGAGCGATATTTGGTAGAAATTCCTTAGATGCCGAAAGGCGTTTAGCACCTTTGGAGTCCGGTGATACCGCAACGTATCCGGGAGTAGAAATTCCTTAGATGCCGAAAGGCGTTTAGCACTGCGCTCTTCGTCGCCTGCATTCCGTAATTATGCCCGTAGCGTAGAAATTCCTTAGATGCCGAAAGGCGTTTAGCACAAACTTTGAATGCGCGGGTTGAAAACGTGGTGTAACAAGTAGAAATTCCTTAGATGCCGAAAGGCGTTTAGCACATTGTAGCTTTTACAGTTTTCACCTCTGAAAACAGAATCGGGTAGAAATTCCTTAGATGCCGAAAGGCGTTTAGCACAAAGCGTGAACACAGCAGGGATATAAGCAGAAACACCGCCGCCGAGTAGAAATTCCTTAGATGCCGAAAGGCGTTTAGCACCAAGGCTCGAACGAGGGTTTTTCGGGAACTTTGCGCGGTAGAAATTCCTTAGATGCCGAAAGGCGTTTAGCACATTTTTACGGAAATGACAATCGATTTCGTTCGATCAGTAGAAATTCCTTAGATGCCGAAAGGCGTTTAGCACAACGATTACGATCAATACTGGAGTTTAAAAAATCGGCGGTAGAAATTCCTTAGATGCCGAAAGGCGTTTAGCACCAAGGTGTTTTGCTCGTTGTCTTGGGTGTCTTTTTGTAGAAATTCCTTAGATGCCGAAAGGCGTTTAGCACTCTTGGCTGCTTAGACAGTCCTACATTAACGGCAGGTAGAAATTCCTTAGATGCCGAAAGGCGTTTAGCACTATGTGTATAAAACGTCTTTCGTCGTTTCTCTGAAGTAGAAATTCCTTAGATGCCGAAAGGCGTTTAGCACTGACTGCCCTAATTATTAAATTCCTCTGTGACTGTCCAGGTAGAAATTCCTTAGATGCCGAAAGGCGTTTAGCACCTGATAATTTTTTGCAATACTGTCGGCAGTAGCTTGCAGTAGAAATTCCTTAGATGCCGAAAGGCGTTTAGCACAGTTTCGGCGCGGCTGCGTTTGCAGCGGCTTGCGCGGCGTAGAAATTCCTTAGATGCCGAAAGGCGTTTAGCACAATATTACGCAGGACGCATCAGTGCGCCAAGCATTGGTAGAAATTCCTTAGATGCCGAAAGGCGTTTAGCACCAATCTTTGGTTGTAAAAATTGCAAGAAAAAAGGCTCCGGAGTAGAAATTCCTTAGATGCCGAAAGGCGTTTAGCACTTCAAAGCGCAATCTGAAAACACAGACGGCATTATTGTAGAAATTCCTTAGATGCCGAAAGGCGTTTAGCACTTTACAGCATCATCAAAACTTTCACTTTCAAGAATTGGTAGAAATTCCTTAGATGCCGAAAGGCGTTTAGCACAAATCGCATTGATATTGTTTCTTCGTGAGAAACACGTAGAAATTCCTTAGATGCCGAAAGGCGTTTAGCACAACAGATCGGCTTTATCCTTGACCTTTACGCCGCCGGTAGAAATTCCTTAGATGCCGAAAGGCGTTTAGCACATTTTGCCTTTTGATCTTCTTTTCGCCATTCCGCGTGGTAGAAATTCCTTAGATGCCGAAAGGCGTTTAGCACTCTTAGACGCGCAAATTATCGATCGGCGCGAAAAGTAGAAATTCCTTAGATGCCGAAAGGCGTTTAGCACACTAAAACGCCTGTGGAAGCAATTCAAGCAATTCAAGCGTAGAAATTCCTTAGATGCCGAAAGGCGTTTAGCACTTGGACGATTTGCTTAAATCGTCGGAAACGGAGGTCTTATGTAGAAATTCCTTAGATGCCGAAAGGCGTTTAGCACTAACCGCTCCAGTTTCGATATGTTCCAACATCACACGGTAGAAATTCCTTAGATGCCGAAAGGCGTTTAGCACTTGACACTATCCAATATACGCCGAACGATACGCCCGTAGAAATTCCTTAGATGCCGAAAGGCGTTTAGCACTAAATTTCTAAAAATAAATTGTAGTTAGATTTGGGAAGTAGAAATTCCTTAGATGCCGAAAGGCGTTTAGCACAAGAATTGGAAAAGATGATCGCATCGAGCGGCATCACGGAAAAACCTTGTAGAAATTCCTTAGATGCCGAAAGGCGTTTAGCACGAAGATAATCCGCTTATTTTACAAAGGCTATTTGCTGTAGAAATTCCTTAGATGCCGAAAGGCGTTTAGCACAAAGCCGAAGCCGCCGACAATCAACAAACCGCGAGTAGAAATTCCTTAGATGCCGAAAGGCGTTTAGCACTAATATCGAGAACCGCACCGCCGAGCGTTTCGGAAGTAGAAATTCCTTAGATGCCGAAAGGCGTTTAGCACCCGGACATTCGCCGAGAAATCGAACGCGAATTAAAAATGCGAATGAGTAGAAATTCCTTAGATGCCGAAAGGCGTTTAGCACACTTTCAGCAAACGGTTTTGTCGGGTTACGCTTTAGTAGAAATTCCTTAGATGCCGAAAGGCGTTTAGCACTGTAGCGGTTTGCTGAAAGAGTTTCCAAGTCCGTTCGTGGTAGAAATTCCTTAGATGCCGAAAGGCGTTTAGCACAATTTGAAAGTATTCAAAAAATTAAATTCGGTTCGGGGTAGAAATTCCTTAGATGCCGAAAGGCGTTTAGCACTTTCCGCGCCTTGTCGCGTCCGATCAAAATAGAAAGTAGAAATTCCTTAGATGCCGAAAGGCGTTTAGCACGACAATACAGGCGGAAGCAATCAAATTACGCTTGTTGGTAGAAATTCCTTAGATGCCGAAAGGCGTTTAGCACGCTTTGCGACCTTCGAGAGCTGCGGCGACAAGCGTTGTAGAAATTCCTTAGATGCCGAAAGGCGTTTAGCACAAAGTCACTTCAGGCAAATCAACCTCGTTTTTCTTGAATGTAGAAATTCCTTAGATGCCGAAAGGCGTTTAGCACCCCAAATCTGGAACTAAACCCAAATCTGACGGACTGTAGAAATTCCTTAGATGCCGAAAGGCGTTTAGCACTCTTTGAACCACTAAATAATCGTAGGTTAAAAGACCGTAGAAATTCCTTAGATGCCGAAAGGCGTTTAGCACCGCTTTCCGCCGCGAAATTTGCGCTTTGCGCCGTTTGTAGAAATTCCTTAGATGCCGAAAGGCGTTTAGCACTGCAAATCGAGCAAGACCCGTCATCAAGCGGTGAAAGTAGAAATTCCTTAGATGCCGAAAGGCGTTTAGCACATAATCAGATCGTGTGCCATTTATTTACTCGTTAAGTAGAAATTCCTTAGATGCCGAAAGGCGTTTAGCACAAAACGGAACGCTCGTCAAAACATTCAACGCGAACAGTAGAAATTCCTTAGATGCCGAAAGGCGTTTAGCACGTCGATTCTACAAAATTAAACCAATTAAAAACTCGTGGTAGAAATTCCTTAGATGCCGAAAGGCGTTTAGCACAGTCGTGCATCGCGTCCGCTTGCTCTCTTGATGTCGTAGAAATTCCTTAGATGCCGAAAGGCGTTTAGCACAATCTAAAACCGAAAGTTATCAAAAAGGATGAACGGTAGAAATTCCTTAGATGCCGAAAGGCGTTTAGCACTGGGTAACTCCCGCGAACAGCAGGTAACAAAGATTAGTAGAAATTCCTTAGATGCCGAAAGGCGTTTAGCACGCAGTTCCGACCGCCACAAACCCTGCAACGGCGGGTAGAAATTCCTTAGATGCCGAAAGGCGTTTAGCACTCTGGGCTTTTGCATCAATTTATTGTAAGAACGATAAGAGTAGAAATTCCTTAGATGCCGAAAGGCGTTTAGCACACCTTTTCGAGCATATGCACCCCGTAAAAGGCTTGGTAGAAATTCCTTAGATGCCGAAAGGCGTTTAGCACCGGAAACGCCGGGTATTAAAAACAATCTGATTGCCGTAGAAATTCCTTAGATGCCGAAAGGCGTTTAGCACGATATTCTAACGGCATAGGGACAAAAAAGAAAAGCCGTGGTAGAAATTCCTTAGATGCCGAAAGGCGTTTAGCACTGGTAGTTCCGCTCATTTATCCCTCGCTTAAAAGACTGTGTAGAAATTCCTTAGATGCCGAAAGGCGTTTAGCACAAGAAACCGGAATTGTTTTAAATCAAATTCCGAGCGTAGAAATTCCTTAGATGCCGAAAGGCGTTTAGCACTGGAAATACGAGCGGAAAGGTAAACTCGGCGATTTGGGTAGAAATTCCTTAGATGCCGAAAGGCGTTTAGCACAGCGTTATCTGTCCACAGTGCTAAATGAATTACGGCAGTAGAAATTCCTTAGATGCCGAAAGGCGTTTAGCACTATGAACATCCGAGAATCTTCGCCGCTTCCATTTCAAGTAGAAATTCCTTAGATGCCGAAAGGCGTTTAGCACCTTGTTCAAACTACGCTTTTCGTTCTTTGCGTCCTGTAGAAATTCCTTAGATGCCGAAAGGCGTTTAGCACCTACCGGCTGGCTTTGAAGTCTTTCAACTAAATCAACGGTAGAAATTCCTTAGATGCCGAAAGGCGTTTAGCACTGGTTCTAGGCAAAGACGATTAAGACATTTTCAGTTTGGGTAGAAATTCCTTAGATGCCGAAAGGCGTTTAGCACACCATAAAAAACCTCTAAAATTGAAATCTCTCAAATGTAGAAATTCCTTAGATGCCGAAAGGCGTTTAGCACTAATCTTTTGGCATAAAGCCACCTCACAAAATTGGGTAGAAATTCCTTAGATGCCGAAAGGCGTTTAGCACTCACAACTAATTTGCTCAAAATTCCGATTGCGGTTGTAACAGTAGAAATTCCTTAGATGCCGAAAGGCGTTTAGCACTTCGGCGAAGACGATGAAGATTACTCGCTGAAAACGGTAGAAATTCCTTAGATGCCGAAAGGCGTTTAGCACAGTTTTGACGAAGAAAAAAGGATTCTTGCCGCCTGTGGTAGAAATTCCTTAGATGCCGAAAGGCGTTTAGCACGAGTTCGCAGAGATGCGGTTATTGTCATCAGCAAATCGTAGAAATTCCTTAGATGCCGAAAGGCGTTTAGCACATCGGCGGCGGCAATGGCTCTTGTTTGCCCGTTGCGAGTAGAAATTCCTTAGATGCCGAAAGGCGTTTAGCACAATGAACATTTCACGGAAGAAGAAAGGGAAAAATCAGGTAGAAATTCCTTAGATGCCGAAAGGCGTTTAGCACCGGCAGAAATTTTTAATGGTGATGTGAAGCTCGCGGCGGGTAGAAATTCCTTAGATGCCGAAAGGCGTTTAGCACTCGAGTTAAACGACGAGTTAGGCGGGTTTAGATGCGAGGTAGAAATTCCTTAGATGCCGAAAGGCGTTTAGCACACGAACGACGAACACAATACCTTTGTCGAGGATTATATGTGTAGAAATTCCTTAGATGCCGAAAGGCGTTTAGCACCCGAAAAGATCGTTGAAAGCGCAAATGTTCCAACAGTAGAAATTCCTTAGATGCCGAAAGGCGTTTAGCACATTCGATCCGGTCGCGTGTCGTATTTTACGCGAACAAGTAGAAATTCCTTAGATGCCGAAAGGCGTTTAGCACGCTTGAAACAAGAAAATCTAATGCGGATCGGATTTGGTAGAAATTCCTTAGATGCCGAAAGGCGTTTAGCACTTGACGACACGACGAATGAACCATTATTTTTTGTCGTAGTAGAAATTCCTTAGATGCCGAAAGGCGTTTAGCACTGTCAGTTCAACCATAAAATCTTGAGAACCGGTAGAAATTCCTTAGATGCCGAAAGGCGTTTAGCACCTCGGTCAAGCCACAGTTGGCGACCCGCCAATTCAGACGTAGAAATTCCTTAGATGCCGAAAGGCGTTTAGCACCGTTCGAGGAAAATCAACTCGCACAAGATTCTAAACGCGTAGAAATTCCTTAGATGCCGAAAGGCGTTTAGCACTCTTATCTGGGACGATGACCTATAACTGGATTGCCGATGTAGAAATTCCTTAGATGCCGAAAGGCGTTTAGCACAAGCAAGCTGATCGGGTTGAATTGATAAGCCTTTGTTTGTAGAAATTCCTTAGATGCCGAAAGGCGTTTAGCACGATTGTCAGAATTGACTTGAAAAAAGGATGTTACGGTAGAAATTCATAATAAGGAAATACTTTTCGACAAAGAGATGATCGGAGTGGCAAGAACAATCTGATGCGCTACTCTGCCGGAGCAATTCTCCTTAGAATTACGGCAGATTATCATACTCAGAAATTTTAGAAATATCCTGTTCTAATTGCAGACTATTTCTTAAATCCCACTCATTTCATTTTGGAAATACGTTTGGATGACTTCTCGGAGGAAAAATCTGATGGGAAGAATTTCGAGAGAAGTCATCTCTCTTCAACCATAAAAGCTTAAAACTATTAGAAAATCTTTAGGATTATCTCAAGGCGGGATGCTCAAACATTTTGGGTTGGGTGAAAAAGATGAATTATTTCGCAGTATTATCTCAGAATACGAATCTGAAACACGCATCCCACCGTATAAAGTCGCGTTAGCTTATGCCAGAGCAGCCAATATTTATGTTGAGGTTTTAATAGACGGCGAACTTCAACTACCGGAAAAAATCCCTTTTGAAATAAAGGGTGAGGGACTTAAAAAAACAAAAATCAATACTACTCAAAAGACCTTTCAAAGCCAATTTCATTTTATGCCCCAAGATTTTCACTTTATGCCCTAACTAACAGGTTAATCGAAGGCTCCGGCTATCAGAGTTGGCATTATATTGAGATGTCGTTTTAATCTTGAGAAAAAAGTAAGGATTTGCTAAAGTAAGTGTTGTTATCAAATTGCAAAAAACCAGAAGGTAAAAGAATGAAAATTTCAGCTCAGGAAGAATACGGATTACGATGCTTGGTGCAATTGGCAAATTTGTCTGAAAACGAATCTTTGACCTTGCCTCAGATCGCTGAACGCGAAGGTATTTCCGTCGCCAATGCAGGAAAATTGTTATGGCTTTTGAACAAAGCCGGTTTCGTTTCGGCGACGCGCGGCACGAAAGGAGGCTATAACCTGTCGCGTCCGGCAAGCGAGATTTATTTGAGCGAAGTCATCAAAGTTTTGGAAGCCGACGAGATCGTTAATCATTGCGACAGCTACAAAGGCGTGCTGGAAACGTGTGTTCACAAAGGCGATTGCGGAATTCGCCCGGTCATCGTCGGCTTGCACGAAATCGTCCAGAACGCACTTTCGCAGATCACGCTCGCCCAGATCGTCGGCGAAGAATCGCGCGTCAACGAAATGTTTCACCAGATTCAAGGCATTCACCGCACGATCGAACCGCAAAGCATCAGCAGTAATTAATTTTTGAAAAGATAAATTTATGTCAACAGCAGTAGAATTATTAGCAAACAGAGAATATAAATACGGATTTACGACCGACATCGAAACCGAAACTATCGCCAAAGGCTTGTCGGAAGATGTCGTTCGCCTGATCTCAGCGAAGAAGAACGAACCCGAATGGCTTCTTGAATTTCGCCTCAAAGCTTACCGCCGCTGGTTAGAAATGAAACAGCCCGACAATTGGGCGAATTTTGATTACCCGGCGATCGATTTTCAAAATATCAGCTACTATTCCGCGCCGAAACAGAAAGCGAAAAAGGCGAGTATGGACGAAGTCGACCCCGAATTGATTAAGACTTTTGAAAAACTCGGAATTCCTTTGTCGGAGCAAAAAATGCTGGCAAACGTTGCCGTTGATGCGGTTTTCGATTCGGTTTCGGTTGCGACGACCTATAAGAAAAAACTCCTTGAAGCAGGCGTGATCTTCTGTTCGTTTACCGAAGCCGTTGCGGATTATCCCGAATTGATTCAAAAATATCTCGGCTCGGTCGTGCCTGTTTCGGACAATTATTACGCGGCTTTGAATTCGGCGGTTTTTTCAGACGGCTCGTTCGTTTTTATCCCGAAGGGAGTGCGTTGCCCGATGGAACTTTCGACCTATTTCCGCATCAACACGCAGGAATCGGGACAGTTTGAACGCACTTTGATCGTCGCCGAGGAAGGCGGCTATGTCGCGTATAACGAAGGCTGTACCGCGCCGCAGTTCGACACGAATCAGCTTCACGCCGCAGTCGTCGAATTGGTCGCGCTGGACGATGCCGAGATCAAATATTCGACCGTTCAGAATTGGTATGCGGGCGACGAATCGGGCAAAGGCGGAATTTATAATTTCGTGACGAAACGCGGCGCGTGCCGCGGAAAAAACTCGAAAATCTCGTGGACGCAGGTTGAAACGGGTTCGGCGATTACGTGGAAATACCCGTCCGTTATCCTTCAAGGCGATAATTCGATCGGCGAATTTTACTCGGTCGCGCTGACCAACAACGCACAGATCGCCGACACGGGAACGAAGATGATCCACATCGGCAAAAATACGAAATCGACGATCGTTTCAAAAGGAATTTCCGCCGGAAAATCGAACAATTCGTATCGCGGACTTGTAAAAGTGATGCCGAAAGCGGAAGGTGCGAGAAATTACACACAATGCGACTCGATGCTCATCGGCGGCAAATGCGAAGCGAACACTTTTCCGTATATCGAAGTGATGAACAACTCGGCACGAGTCGAACACGAAGCGACGACTTCAAAGATCAGCGAAGAACAGCTTTTCTATCTCCAACAGCGCGGAATCTCGCAGGAAGACGCGGTTTCGCTCATCATCAACGGTTTCTGCAAAGAAGTTTTCCGCGAACTCCCGATGGAATACGCCGTCGAAGCGCAGAAACTTTTAGGTTTGAAATTGGAAGGAAGCGTTGGGTAATGATTTTGTATGAGTTTGACGTTAGATGATTGGAAAAATATAGCAACGATCATTGGAGGAGTCGTTGCACTTTTTGCTCTTATCAAAGGCGTTTACGAGTATATTAAACAAGGTGCGCAAAAACGAGCCGAGCAATTCTTTGAGATGAGGAATAGATTCAAAGATAAGGATTCATTCAAGGAAATTGCTGATTTAACTGAATTGGATGATCCTAAATTAAAAGAAATTCCATTTAAAGAAAAACGAGATTATCTTGGGTTTATGGAAGAAATAGCAATATCAGTTAATTCTAAACTGATAAAACCTGAGATAGCTCATTACATGTTTGGTTATTACGCTATAAAGTGTTGGAAAAGTCGTAACTTTTGGTCAGATATAAATAGAGATAGTCTTTACTGGATAGTTTTCAAAACTTTTGTTGAAAAAATGCAGGAAATTGAGAAGAACTTTGAATATGATGAGAAGCGAATGAGATTTTAGTAGTAAATCAGTAAAATGAATAAAGTTTATTTACCAGACATTCCCAAACCGAAAGGTCATTATTCGCCAGCCGTAAAGTTTAACGGCTTAATTTTTGTGTCGGGACAATTGCCGATAAATCACGCGACGGGCGAAGTCGAAACGGGCGATATTGAATTGCAAACGGAACTCGCTTTGCGAAACGTCGAGGCGATTTTGTTGGCGGCAAACAGCGATCTGAATCACGTTTTGCAGATGACGATCTATGTTTCGGAAATGGAACTCTGGGACAAAGTGAACGAAGTTTACAAACGAATTTTGGGCGAACATAAACCGGCACGGGCAATCGTTCCCGTGAAGGATTTGCATTTCGGAACGAAAATCGAAATTCAGGCGATCGCGGCGGTGAAACAGTAAAAATTTATCCACAGATAAACACAGATGGACACAGATAAATAAAAAACAAATTCGTGCTATTCGTGTTCATTCGTGGCAAAAAAAACTATGAATTTGACGATCTATCAGGTTGACGCATTTACGAAGGAAATTTTCAAAGGAAATCCGGCGGCGATTTGTCCTTTGGAAGAATGGCTCGAAACGGATTTGATGCAGAAAATCGCCTCGGAAAATAATTTGAGCGAAACGGCGTTTTTTGTAAAAAAAGACGATATTTACGAGATTCGCTGGTTTACGCCGACTTATGAGATCGATCTTTGCGGACACGCGACTCTGGCAAGCGCGTATGTGATCTTTGAAATTTTGAAAACGGAAGAAGGTCTGGTGAAGTTTCATTCGCACAAAAGCGGTGCGCTCGAAGTCGAAAAACAGGGAGATCGTTTGATTCTCGACTTCCCTTCGCGTCCCGTTTCAACAGCCGAACTTCCCGAAGGTTTAAGCGAAGCCATCGGAAAAGAACCGCAGGAAGTTTTCAAAGCACGCGATTATTTTCTGGTATACGAAACCGAACAGGAAATTTTAGACATTCAGCCGAATTTCTCGAAATTACTGGAGGTCGGCGGACACGGTTTCATCATCACGTCAAAAGGTGAAAGTTCGGATTTCGTTTCACGCTTTTTCGCGCCCGAAGTCGGCGTTTTTGAAGACCCTGTGACTGGTTCCGTGCATTGCAATCTGATTCCGTTTTGGGCGGAAAGATTGGGCAAGACAGAACTGTTTGCGCGGCAGGTTTCGGCGCGCGGCGGCGAACTTTTTTGCGAATTGAAAGGCGATCGTGTGAAGATCGGAGGCAATGCAGTTTTATATTTGAAAGGTGAGATTTACGTCTAAAATTGCGATCGTCCGGTCGGTGAAGGTTTGTTTTTTGAAGAAGCGGAAGATTTGAAAAAACTTTACGCACCGATCGCAAATGCAGTCAGAAATCAAAAATATCTCTGTTATTTGAAAAAAACGTTCAATATCATCTGATCGCGGTAAAACTTTGTCGGATTTGCGCATATAACTAAATGTGACCTTTTCGAGTTAATTTCCGGAAGTTTCAATTTAAAGTGCAAGAAAAATTATTCTTTTTTCCGCTTAAACCGCAGATATAGAAAACTTACAATCTTGATTTTTTTTTCAAGTTTTTAACGAAAACGGGTTTGAAATGAGATTCCGGATTTTTATTTTTGATATAATGCAGAATAAACACACGATTTTTCGTAAATTTCGTTCTGTTTATTGATTGGAAATGTTTGAAGAAATCAAGAAAGAACTGGCACGGCTCGAATCCGAACACGAGATAAAAATCTTACTCGCGGTCGAATCGGGCAGTCGCGCCTGGGGATTTGCTTCCGAAGACAGCGATTGGGATGTGCGATACGTTTATATCCACAAATTAGATTGGTATTTGAAAATCGACGAACAGAAAGATTCGCAGGAAAAAATTTTGCCGAACGATCTGTATTTGTCGGGTTGGGAATTAAAAAAGGCGTTGAAACTTTTTCGCAAATCCAATCCGCCGATGCTCGAATGGCTGCGAAGCCCGATCATTTATCTGGAACAGTTTCCGGTAGCTGAAAAGCTGAGAGAATTGAGCAAAACCTATTTCAATCCGAAATCGTGTATGTATCATTATTTGAGTATGGCAAAAGGAAATTTCAAGGAATTTCTACAGCGCGATTCGGTTCGTCTGAAAAAATATTTCTACGTTTTGCGCCCCGTTTTGGCGTGTGATTGGATCAGGGAAACTAATTCTTTTCCACCGATGGAATTTGAAAAATTGGTCGATTCGCAAGTTACCGATACAAATATTCGCCGCGAAATCGATGAATTATTAAAACGAAAAATCGCGGGCGACGAAATGAAAGAAGAGCCGAAGATCGAGATTTTAAACGAATTTTTGGAGGAAAAGATAAATTTCTACAACGACTTTGTGGGTCGAATCGAAGCAAATGAAAAACCGGATACTGAAATGCTCGACGGGCTTTTCAAAGAAACGATCTTTGAAGTTTGGAAGTGAATATGAAAGACGGAATTTGCCCGAAATGCGGCGGAAAAGAAATTTATGCGACCCGCGATAACGAACATATTGAAGAATCGCCGATCAACGATCGCAAGCTTACTGCGTTGAAAACGTATGCTTGTGCAGGATGCGGCTATCTTGAACAATACATTCAAAAGACGTGAAAATCTCGAAAAATTATCGAGTTTGAAGCTGGTCGAAAAGATATAAGTTGAAAGGATTAAATAAAAACAAATGTTACTAGAAATCAAAGATTTACACGCAGGAATTGAAGGAAAAGAGATTTTAAAAGGCTTGAATCTGACTGTCAACGCAGGCGAAGTTCACGCGATCATGGGACCGAACGGTTCGGGAAAATCTACTTTGTCGAAAGTTTTAGCCGGACATCCGACTTATGAAGTCTTGTCGGGCGAAGTTTTGTTTGAAGGCAAAAATTTATTGGAATTAGAGCCCGACGAACGCGCACGCGAAGGCGTTTTTCTCGCGTTTCAGTATCCGGTCGAAGTTCCGGGCGTTTCCAATTCGCAGTTTTTGCGGCTTGCTTACAACGAAAAAATGAAGCATCACGGACTCGAAGAGCTCGATCCGCTTGAATTTAACGATTATTTGAGCGAAAAAGCAAAGCTCGTCGAAATGGACAAATCGTTTTTCAAGCGTTCGGTCAACGAAGGTTTTTCGGGCGGCGAAAAGAAACGCAACGAGATTTTGCAGATGGCGGTTCTCGCACCGAAGCTCGCAATTCTTGACGAAACCGATTCGGGGTTGGACATCGACGCGCTGAGAATCGTTGCGGAAGGCGTGAATAAACTCCGTAATTCCGAAAACGGGATCATTCTCGTCACCCATTATCAGCGGCTTTTGAATTACATTCAGCCTGATTTCGTCCACGTTCTCGCGGGCGGAAAGATCGTCAAAGAAGGCGGCAAGGAATTGGCTCTGGAATTAGAAGAAAAAGGCTACGACTGGGTAAAAGCGGCGACGAAATAGTTTATGAAAGTCCTGATAGTGGGTCGTCAAGCGGTCGTTATGGAAAAGATTTTGCCGTTGCTTAAAAATGCAGGATTTGAAGCAATCGGAGTTTTAACCGACGATGAAGCAGTGCAAAATCTGCGTTCAGGTTCTTTCGATGTTATTGCTGTCGGCGGCGGAGTCGAACCCGAATCGCGCGAAAAGATTCGCACGGAAGCGCGAGAAACAACGACCGAAATACTTGAGATTTTTGGACCCGACACGCTTTTGCCGCGCCTTTTTCAATTACGTGAGAGCAAAAAGGCTGTCTAAGGCAGATTTGCAAAAAATATGACACAAAAATCCGAAACGACAAATTCAAACTTAGGATTGATTTTAACGGTTTTGTGGGCAGTAGTTTTGCTCTTCGGCTTTCTCTATTTTCGCGGCGACGATCTGGGTAAATTAAATGTTTTGCTCAGGAATCTGACCGACGGAAAACTTTTCGGAGCGAGTGGCTTCGGCGAAAGCATGGCGGGCGTTTTTGCGGCAAGTTTGATCGTCGCTTCCTGGTTCGGTTTCGGGTCTTTGATAACGAATTTAATTAAAAAGTTTTTCGCAAAAGGTGAAAGTTCCGAAACTGACTCGCTGTTTTTGGAAACGGCAAGAAGTTTTGCAATCGGCGCGGGAAGCTGGTCTTTGATCTGGTTTTTTCTCGGAATTTTCGGTGCATATAACAAAATTTCGGCAATTGTTGCGATAGTTTTCGGTTTAATTTTAGCTGTTTGGCAATTTGCTACACGCCCGAGAAAAACGGAAAAATCGAGCGAAAAGTTCGACATCGCAGGAAAGATCGCGTTCACATTGGTTTTGTTTTTGCTTATTCTGGCATTTATCTCGGCAATTGCACCGCCGATTGCAAAAGATACTTTGCTTTATCATTTCGCCGTTCCGAAAAATTTTATCGCCGCCGGAAACAATGCCGTGATCGAAGGAAATATTGCCAGTTATCTCGCGCTCGGAACGGAAATGCACGTCGTTTGGGCGATGCTGACGGGCAATTTGGTCAATGCTCGTGTCGGTGAAATTGCCGCCGGAGTTACGGTATTTACGTTTTTGCCGATTCTGCTTTTGGCAATTTACGGTTGGGCGCGTGAGCTCGATCTGAACAAAAGCTGGTCGATGATTTCCGCTTTGCTTTTTGTAAGTATTCCGACCGTTTATCACGTCGCTTCGGGCGGATATATCGATCTGGCGTTGACGCTTTTCGTGACGCTTGCCGTTCATTCGATTGCGCGTTGGTGGCGGAGTTTGAACAATGAAAGATTGGCTTTTGCGGCGATTCTGCTCGGTGCGGCTTTATCGGTCAAACTGACGGCGGCTTTTACGATCATTGCGCTTGCTTTCATCGTTTTGCTTCGCGCACGGGAAGCGCAAACGGAAGAGAAATCGCAGGTTTCGCAGATTTTTGCGAAAGGATTTTCGGCTCTTTTTATTTCGGGAATTTTGGCAAGTCCCTGGTATTTGCGCGATTGGGCGACAACGGGAAGCCCGATCTTTCCCTTCTATATGAATCTCTGGAAAGGAACCGCGACGGGTTGGGACGCTGAAAGGTCTTTGCTTTTTCAGGTAATTAATACGCGTTACGGCGGATTTCCGAAGGGAATTTTGGATTATCTGCTCTCGCCTTTCAGCATTTCGCTGAAAGCACAGCCGGAACTTCCCGAATTTTTTGACGGCGTTCTGGGAATTGCGTTTTTGTTCGGAATTCCTTTGATAATCCGGGCGTGGCGGCGATCGCTTTTGAAAACCGAATTAAAACTCGGAATCTTGGTTGCGGGTTTGCTCTTTTTATTCTGGCTTTTTACGAGTCAGCAACTTCGTTATCTGTTGCCGATTTTTCCGGTTTTGGCAATTGCGATCTGTTTTTCGGCGAGTTTGCTTTCGCTTGAAAGTAAGGTTTCCCGCCAAGCGTTTACGGCAGTGTTATTGATAATTTCAGCGGTCGGCGCGGGTGTGACGTTGGCGTGGTTTGCACAAAAGAGTCCGTTGCAGGTTGCGTTCGGCGGCGAAACGCGTGACGAATATCTGACGGCAAATGTCGATTATTACCCGTATTATCAACTAATTAACACGGAGTTAACGGCTGATGCGAAGGTTTGGCTGATAAATATGCGGCGCGATTCTTACCTGATCGAAAAACCGTATTTTTCGGATTATATGTTTGAAGATTGGACGCTGAAACAAATATCGGAAGAATCGAATTCGGTCGCCGAGCTTCGTGCAAAGGCGAGAAAACTGGGAATTACGCATATTCTGGCGCGGCACGATTTTCTGCTCGATTTCAATAAATCGGTAATCGTTGATCCGCAAAAACGGAGTGACGAAGAAAATCGTAAAAAACTGCAAATGGTCAGGGATTTTATTTTAGACGGCAATAATACGCTCAAGGCGGACAAGCGTTTCAGTCTTGTAAAACTGCCGTAAAAGATTTTAGTTAAAAGGTTTATTAAAATGACACAAGTTGTGAAGGAAACGATTTACACAAATTATTTCAAGGAATTTATCGCCAATGAAAAAAACGGCGAACTGAAAAACCTGCGCGAAAAAGCGTTTGCATATTTCACGGAAAACGGTTTTCCGACTCTGCACAATGAAGAATGGAAATATACGAATGTCAGTGCGATCTCAAATTCCGAATTCCAGATTTCAAATTCGGAAACCGAAAACGAATCAAGCGAAGTCTTGAATCAATTTAATTTTGAGCGCAACGGGTTTACGGCGTTAAATCTGGCGTTTGCAAATGTCGTTCTGGTGACGATTCCGAAGGAAACTTCGGTCGAAAAGCCGATCGAATTTAATTTCAGCGCGGAAGAAAATTCGGCAAACTTTCCGCATATCATCATTGTCGCGGAAGCCGGAAGCAAGGCGACGATCGTTGAAAATTACGAATCAGGCGCGAAAAGCTTTACTAATACGGCAATTCAAATTTTCGTCGAAGACAACGCAAATCTGACGCATTATCGTGTTCAAAAGGAATCGCCGGAAGCGTTTCACGTCGGCACGACCGAAGTCACGCTAAAACGCGGAAGTTTTTACAATTCAACAAATATCAATCTCGGCGCGCGTCTGTCGCGGCACGATATTCACCTGAAATTTACCGAAGAAGGCGGCGAAGCGTTTGTTGACGGACTTTATATGCTCAACGGCGAACAGCATCACGACACGCATTCGGAAATCGACCACGCACTTCCGAACTGCGTTTCGCATCAAACTTATAAAGGAGTTCTGAACGACAAATCGCGCGGCGTGTTCAACGGAAAAGTCTTTGTCCGCGAAAACGCTTCGGGAACCGACGCACAGCAATCGAACAAAAATCTTTTGCTTTCAAACGATGCGCGGGTCGATACGAAACCGCAATTGGAAATTTTCAACGACGACGTAAAATGTTCGCACGGTGCAACCGTCGGTCAATTGGAAGACGAAGAATTATTTTATTTGTTGAGTCGCGGAATTTCGGAAAATTTAGCAAAAAACCTTCTGACTTACGGTTTTGCCGAAGAGATCGTTAACAAAATCGAAATAGAAACGATCAAAAAAGAATTGGACGAGGCGGTTTTGAATCGATTGAGCACAAATTTGGAAGCGTAAATATAAAATATGGTGAAGTTATGCAAATAGTTGAAAGAATCGAAACGACCGTGAGTTTGCCGAAAGATTTATTTGAAAAAGCCAATCAAATGAGTAAAGACGCAGAAATTTCAGATGTGATCGAAATTGCGTTGCGCGATTATGTTGCAAAAGAAGATCGAAAGGAATTGAATCGGCGCGATATTGAAATTATCAATAAAAACGCCGATTTGATTAATAAGCAGGTCGAAGAAACTTTGGAGTTTCAGGCGGAATGGTAAAGCGCGGCGAACTTTACAGAGTTTCAAAACCGACGAAAAGCGATCCGAAAAATTTTCGCGTGTTTGTCGTGGTCGGGCGGCAGGAAGTTATTGAATCGAATTATTCGACCGTGATCTGTGCGCCGATTTATTCAAATTGTTTGGGAATCGAAACGGAAGTCGAAATCGGTGTTGACGAAGGATTGAAACATCATAGCTGTATTCGCTGTGATGAACTTTTCAGTTTACATAAGTCGGTTTTGACAAATTATGTCGGTGAACTTTCGCCAATTAAATTACAAGAATTAAATGAAGCGTTAAAAATCGCTTTGGTTATAAAATAATGAAAACAGCAGTAAAAGAAATGAGCAGTTTTGATGTAAATAAAATTCGTGAAGACTTTCCCGTTTTATCGCAAACGGTAAACGGAAAGCCTTTGGTTTATCTGGATAACGGCGCGTCTTCGCAGGTTCCGAATCTGGTGATCGAGCGCGGCTCGAAATATTTGGCGGAAGAACATTCAAATATTCATCGCGGCGTTCATTATTTGTCGCAAAATGCGACGACCGCGTATGAAGCGGCGCGGGAAAAGGTGAAGCGTTTTATCAATGCGAAGGAAGCGAAGGAATGTATTTTCGTTCGCGGTTGCACCGAAGGCTGTAATCTGGTCGCTTATTCATTTGGTCGAAAATTTATCAATGAAGGTGACGAGATCATTCTGTCGCAGATGGAGCATCACGCCAATATTATTCCGTGGCAAGTCGTCGCGGAAGAAAAAGGTGCGAAAATCCGTGTGATTCCGATGAACGAACGCGGCGAGCTTATTTTGGAAGAGTATGAAAATATGCTTAATGAACGCACGAAAATCGTGGCGATTACGCATGTTTCAAATAGTTTGGGAACGATCAATCCGGTTAAGGAAATGATCGCAACGGCGCATAAATTCGGCGTTCCGGTGTTTATTGACGGTGCACAGGCGATTCCGCATTTCCCGGTTGACGTGCAGGATTTAGACGCGGATTTTTACACTTTTTCGGGTCACAAAATGTTTGCGCCGACAGGTTCAGGCGTGCTTTACGGGAAAAAAGAATGGCTCGACAAGCTTCCGCCGTATCAGACCGGCGGCGGAATGATTCGCACCGTGACGTTTGAAAAAACGACTTACGCGCCGATTCCCGAAAAATTTGAAGCCGGAACGCCCGCGATCGCCGCGAACATCGGACTCGGTGCGGCAATCGATTATCTGAACTCGATCGATTTTGAAGCCGCCGCCGCTTACGAGCACGAATTGCTCGAATACGCGACCGAAAAACTTTCGGCAATCGAAGGCGTTCGCATCATCGGCACGGCAAAGGAAAAAGCGTCCGTGCTGTCATTTACAATCGAAAACGTTCATCCGCACGACATCGGCACGATTCTGGATCAGCAAGGAATCGCCGTTCGCGCCGGACATCATTGCGCGCAACCCGTAATGCAATTTTTTGACGTTCCTGCCACGGCACGCGCTTCTTTCGCTTTTTACAATACGAAAGAAGAAGTCGATAAATTGGTCGAAGCCGTGCAAAAGGTGATCGAAGTATTTGCTTAATTTGTAACAAATTTAGATTAAAGAAAGACTCAATCAGAAATCGAAAATTGCAGATCGAAAATAGAATTATGTCAGAATTAAATGATTTATATCAGGAAGTGATTTTGGATCACAACAAAAATCCGCGAAATTTTCGTGAGATCGAAAGCGCGACCAACACGGCTGACGGAAACAATCCGTTGTGCGGCGACGCGTTGAGAGTTTATGTCGAGATGGAAGACGATAAAGTAAAAGATGTCGCTTTCAAAGGTTCGGGCTGTGCGATTTCAAAAGCGTCGGCTTCGATGATGACGCAAGCCGTGAAAGGAAAATCTAAAGAAGATGCGGAGATTTTGTTCAACGAATTTCACAAAATGGTGACGGGTGAACTCGACGCGGAAGCTGACGAAAATTCTCTCGGAAAATTGAAGATTTTCGCAGGCGTTTTAGAATTTCCGGCGCGGGTAAAATGCGCGAGCCTTTCCTGGCACACGCTTCACGCCGCGCTCAATGAAGAAGAAACCGTTTCGACGGAATAATTTTTATAATCTCGATAAAAACGTAAGAGCAATAAATTCTCAGATATTGCTCTTACAGGTTTTCTTTCGGATAATTTTTAATTATGCTTTATTCGACATAATAACGAAATGAAACCCGAAACCGACCACAGAGCTTTTCCGAATCTCGATAATATTTTCCAAGCCGCCGGACGTTTGCGAAAAGTCGCTATTCACACGCCTTTACAGCCGAACCTGAATTTGTCCGAGCGTTTCGATGCGAATATTTTTCTTAAACGCGAAGATTTGCAGATCGTTCGTTCATACAAAATTCGCGGCGCGTATAACAAAATGGCGCAAATGCCGACCGAAACGACGGTGAAAGGTGTCGTTTGCGCTTCAGCCGGAAATCACGCGCAAGGTGTCGCTTACGCTTGCCGCTTGATGAAAGTCAAAGGCACGATCTTTATGCCGACGACGACACCGAACCAAAAAATCAAACAGGTCAAAATGTTCGGTAAGGATATGATCGAGATTCAGCTTGTCGGTGATACGTTCGATGATGCTTTTGCGGCTTCGATCGCGTTTTGCGAAGAAAATGAGGCAACCTTCGTTCATCCTTTCGACGATTTACAGGTCATCGAAGGACAAGGAACCGTCGGATTGGAAATTTTCAAAGATGCCGACGTAAAAATCGATTATCTGCTTTTGGCAATCGGCGGCGGCGGTTTGGCTTCGGGCGTTTCGACCGTTTTTCGTCAATTGAGTCCGCATACGAAGATCATCGGAATCGAACCCGCAGGTGCTCCGGCGATGCAGAAATCATTTGAAAAAGGTGAGATCGTTACGCTCGAAGCGGTCGATAAATTTGTTGACGGTGCGGCGGTAAAACGGGTCGGCGAACTGACTTTTGAAATCTGCCGTAAAAATCTGGATAGAATTTTGCTCGTTCCCGAAGGAAAGGTTTGTTCGACGATTTTACAGCTTTACAACGAAGAAGCAATTGTCGCCGAACCTGCCGGAGCATTGACGATTGCGGCTCTGGATTTGATAAAAGACGAGATCAGCGGCAAAAACGTCGTTTGCCTCGTCAGCGGCGGAAACAACGACATCACGCGCACCGAAGAGATCAAAGAACGTTCCCTGCTCTACGAAGGATTGAAACATTATTTCATCATCCGCTTTCCACAGCGCGCCGGGGCATTGCGCGAATTTTTGACGGCTTTAGGTCCCGACGACGACATCACGCATTTTGAATACGTCAAAAAAACTTCCCGCGAACAAGGTCCCGCGCTCGTCGGCATCGAACTCAAAAACAAGGAAGAATTTCAGCCTCTGCTTGCCAGAATGGAACTAACGCGGATTCCTTACGAATACATCAACGACCGCCAAGACCTGTTTCAATTTTTGGTTTAGAAAATTTTTGTTGCCGAAATTAAATATTTGTTATTAAATGGATTTAGAGGAATTGGCTGGTTTTGGCAATTCTTGCCCGCCGAAAGCTTCTTTCCCATAAACTTATGACAAAAACAATGGACGAAACAAAAACAGAAAACTCAACCGAAAATCAGGAAAACACCGAACAGGAAAAGCCCGAATTGCGCGAAGCGCGCTGGTCGGTGATTTCTTTCGATAAATGCGAAGCGCAAAATCTGACCTACGAAGAAGCCGAGCGGAAAATCGAAGAATTAGCGGCGCGGAAATTTTCGGGTTTGTGCATTGTCACGGACGAAGTTGCCGCTAAAATGCAATGACGACCTTGCCGAAACTTTCATTCGATTCGAGATATTCGTGTGCCGCGCGGATTTCCTGAAAATTGAAGATGCGGTCAACATTCGGTTTGATAATTCCCGATTCAAAAAGCGGCAAAACTTCCGTGATAAATTTGCTTGTCACTTCGGCTTTTTCAGCATTTGAACGCGAACGCAAAACAGTTCCGATAATTTTTGCGCGTTTCATCAAAGCCATTCCGAGATTGAATTCAGCCGTTCTGCCGCCCGTCAAACCGACCAAAATAAGGCGACCTTTGAGAGCCAGACTTTCCAAATTTGCAGAAAAATAAATTGCGCCGACCAAATCTAAAATCACGTCAACGCCTTTGCCGTCAGTAAGATGTTGAATCAATTCGGCAAAAATCTTAGGATTTTCGTTGATTGATTTCGTTTCCGTTATAATTCCCTGATAAAGTCCGAATTCTTCGCATTTTTCGAGTTTTTCCGCTGTCCGCGAAGTTCCCAACACTTTAATATTTTTTGCCTTTGCAAGCTGTAAAGCCGCGAGTCCGACACCCGAACCGACCGCGTGGATCAAAAGCGTTTCGTTTTCCTGCAAATTTCCGTTCGTAAAGATCGCATCGTGCGCCGTGATAAATGCCTCTGGAACAGCCGCCGCTTCGGTAAACGAAAGTTTTTCGGGAATTTTGGCAAGCGTATCGGCTTCCGTCAAAAGAAATTCCGCTTGTCCGCCGCCTGCCGTGATGCCGAAAACGCGGTCGCCGATTTTGAAGTTCTGCACATTTTCGCCGATTTCGGCAACTTCGCCCGCAAATTCAAGCCCGGGAATTCGTTCGGGATAACCTTTCGGCGCGGCGTAAAAACCTTGTCTTTGAACAATATCCGCACGATTCAGCGCAGACGCTTTGACGCGCACTAAAATCTGGTTTCCCGTGGGTTTCGGCAAATCTTCGACTTCACGAATCTCGAGATTTTCCGCGCCGCCGAAGTCTTTGATGTAAACTGCTTTCATAAAATTAAAAGTCCTGAGCCGTGAGTCTTAAGTTTTAAGCCGGAAACGTTTTAGTTTTTGGCTTGCGACTCAAGAATCAAAACTTTGGACTATTTCCTCAGTCTGGTTTCGACGTTATTTGCTTTGAGCGAATTTCCCGTTGCGCGTTGCAGATCGGCGATGGCTTTGTTGAGTTCGGTTTGGGCGCGAAGTTCGTTGCTTCGGGCGACCGTCAAAGCCGTTTGACGTTCCAGCACGCGGTAAACGTCGGATTGTCCGGCATCGAGTTTGCGCTGTTCTGATTCGTATTGCTTGACCGAATTTTCGCGTGAGATTGCCGCACTTCTCAGACGCGCTTCGGCAGTTCTGACATTTTGCAAAGCGTTTCGCACATCGACCTGAATATTTTGTTCGATCTGTTCGCGTTGTGTTTGCAGACGTTCGCCTTCGACCAGACTTCTGCCAAGCTGTGCTTTGGCGGTTTTGTCGCCGAAGATCGGTAGATTAAACTGCACGCCAACGCGAAATACGGGATATTTGTTTGTCAAAATATCGGTGAAAGAAGTTCCGGCACCGCCGACCGAACGCAAAAGCTGTGCTTGCGCCTGTGCCGCTGAAACGCATTCGATGTCGGTCGAACCCGGGACACAATTTCGCAGAAGCGGATTCGTAAAACCCGAGTTCAGGCTTCCGCCGACACCTGCCGAGCTGTAGCTCGCAACCAGATCGATTTGTGGTTTATTTTGTTCGCGGAAAAAGCGTTGATCGATCGAGTTGATGTCTTTCTGCGTTTGATTCAGCTCCAATTCGGGGCGATTTTCCAATGCCGCCTGTAACGCTTCGGGCAAAGTCGTATTCGGCGCATCGAGATCGACCGGATCGACCGGCGTAACCGATTCGCTCCAAATTTGCTCATTTCGATTCGGCGAAATCAGGTTTTTTAGATTATTTTCCGCTTGCGTGACACCGTTCAGAGCCTCGTAAACGGCTTGTTCAAAATTGGCGACCTGCGTTTCCGAAGCGATTATATCAATCGGTGCAAGCTGTCCTTCATCGACCAAACGGCGATTATGTTCGAGTTGATTTTTCGCATCGCGCACGCTGTCGCGCTGAACCTGCAAATTTCTCAAAGCGTAGGTTAAATCCCAGTAAGCGCGCTGAACATTTGCAATGATCTCGATCGAACGCTGACGGAATTGCGTATCGGTCAATGAAAGATTGCGCTTGGCGATTTCAATTGTGCGGCGATTTTGGTCGAAACGTCTGCCGCGAAAAAGCGGTTGAGTAATTGAAAAAGTTAAACTTGAATTATATTGCGGACTGATGATCGAAACGGGATTGTCCGACACGAGCCGCTGATTATTCGCCGTGGCGTTCAAAACCGTTCCGAAACGCGGAACATAAGCCTGAAATCCCGCATTTCCGACAAACGAACTGTTAGTCACTTTCGTGATCTGCGGGGTAAAAAAGCTGATGTTCGGCGTTGTCGCACGTTCGTAATATGTCTGTCCCGAAAAACGCGGTTCGTAAACTCCGCGTGCGGCTTGCAGATCGAATTCGGCGATTCGCACATTTTTACGCGTCACTTCGATGTCTTTGTTGTTTTCCAAAGCGAGCGTGATCGCTTCGCGCAAAGTCAAAGTTTTCTGCTCGGTCATATCCACGCCGACACGTCCGAGATCAGGCAAACTGGTATCGTTTTTCTGATAATTCGGCGCGATCGCGGGAACTCCCTGTAAATCTTCAGGCTGGACATCCTGTTTGTCGTCAACCTGTTTTTCAACCGTCGGTGTCGGCGTAGGTGTCGGCACAGTTTCCTGCGCCTGCACCGAACCGCCTGCAAGTAAAATAAACAAACCGAAAGTTAATAAATATAATTGCCTTTTCATATAAAGCCTATATAAAAATAAAACTGCCCTGACTCGAAAAATCTTGCGGTCGGCAAGTTCCATAATTTAGTTTTTACTAAAGATGGAGCTTGCCGCCGTCGTAAATTTCCGTCTGATTCCGCCGAAAACTCTCGATGAAATGTTATTTACACGGCGAAATATCTTAAATTCGCTGATGTCGTCGAAGATCGAATAGAAAACCGGAACGGCAAGCAGCGTTAAAAGCAAACATAAAGATTGCCCGCCGACGACCAAAACCCCGATCGAACGGTTCGTTCCCGCTCCCGCGCCCGTCGAAATGACAAGCGGAATCATCCCTGCGACAAGTGCGATCGTCGTCATCAGAATCGGACGCAAACGGTCGCGGTTGGCGCGAATGATCGCGTCGTAACGCGACATTCCGTAACTTCTCAGCTGATTCGTATGGTCGATCTGCAAAATCGCGTTCTTCTTCACCACGCCGAAAAGCAGAAGCAAGCCCAAGCCCGAAAAGATATTGACGGTTTGCCCCGCGATCAAAAGCGACAAGATACCGAACGGAATCGAAAGCGGAAGCGTTAAAAGGATCGTGATCGGGTGAATGAACGATTCAAACTGCGCCGCGAGCACGATATACATAAAGATAAACGACAGCGCGAAAGCCAGCAGGAAGTAAAATCCGGCTTTGCCCATTTCCTTCGATTGCCCGACGTAACCTGTTTTATAATCCGCCGGAAGCTTTAAGTCCTTCACGTATTGATCGATCGCCGCCGTGATGTTCGTTGCCGAACCGCCGGGTTTGGTGTTTGCCAAAAGCGTAACCTGCCGTTGACGATTAACGCGGTCAACCGAACTCGGTCCCGTTCCTTCCTTCACTTTCACCAAACGGTCGAGCGTGACCCAACCGACTTTTGAAGACGGAACGATCATCCGTTTCAAACCTTCAACGTCGGTGCGGAAATTATTGATCGCACGAACGCGGACTTCGTATTGATCGTTGCCTTGATTAAACGTCGTCGCTTCCTGTCCCGCAACGAGCGTGTTCAAAGCCTGTGAAACGTCGCCGATGCGAACCCCCAGATCAGCCGCCGTGTCGCGGTCGATCTCGAGCTGAACTTCGGGTTTTCCGCTGATTAAGGTCGAATCAACGTCAACCGCGTCGGGAATCGTCTTCATTCTCTCGATGATCTTGGTCGAATATTCTTCGAGTTTTTTCAGATCGGGTCCCGAAATCAAAAACTGCACGTTCGCATTGCGGAAACCGCCGCCTGAAAACGCCTGCACCTGCTGAACGCCGGTGCGGAGTTCGGGCGGAAATTTTTTCAAAACTTCGCGCGTGTCCGACATCAGTTGTTCCTGCGATTTGGCGCGGTCTTTAATGTCGGAAAGTTTGACATAGATCGAGCCGCTGTTGACGACCTGCTGTTGTCCGCCGCCGATCGTGACGAGCGTGTTCGTCACGCCCGGCATCTGGCGAATTTCGCCGGCGATTCTTTCAAAAAGCTGTGACGAAGCCGAAAGCGAATAACCTTCGGGCGCACGCACCGAAACTTCAAACTGCGATTGGTCGTCAACCGGAAGAAAGTTCTTGCCGACGAACATAAAGAGCGGAACGATGCTGACAAAAACCAACACGCAGAGCACAATGATGACCCAGCGATGCGCCATCGAAAATTCCAGAAGCTTTGTGTAAGTTTTATCGATCTTGCTGTAAAACCAACTGTCTTTTGAATCGTGAGCTCCATGGTTTTCGGCTTTTTGAGCTTCCTGCACTTCCAGCATTCCGTCGCCTGAAAATTCCGTTTTCGGCTCGGCTTCCGTTTTTTCAGCCTCTTTCGGTCGTTTGATCAGACGCGCCGCAAGCATCGGCGTTAAAGTAAACGAAACGATCAGCGAAACCGCGACCGCGAACGAAGCCGTCAAGCCGAAGCTGGACATAAAACGTCCGACGATTCCCTGCATAAAGCCGATCGGGACGAAAACCGCCATCAAAGAAAGCGTCGTCGCCAAAACCGCCAGACCGATCTCGCGCGTTCCTTCGATCGCCGCCTGAAACGGGTCCATTCCCTTTTCCTCGACAAATCGGTAAATATTTTCCAGAACAACAATCGCGTCGTCGATCACGATGCCGACCATCAATGTCAGTGAAAGCATCGTGATCGAATTGAGCGTGTAGCCCATCGCATACATCAACGCAAATGTTGAAATAATTGACGTAGGAATCGCCAATGCCGCAATGAATGTGGTACGAATATTCCACAAGAAAAGGAAAACGACGACTGCCGCCAAAATACCGCCGACGATCAGATGCTCTTCGATAGCGTTAAGCGAATTTTCGATAAAGATCGAGTTGTCGCCGATGATCTGGAGCTTGTAGCCTTTCGGCAAAGTCGGTTCGATCTCGCGCAGACGCTCTTTAACGGCTTCGGCAACCGCAACCGTGTTTTGTCCCGATTGTTTTGAAACGATAAGAGTTACGGCGGGCTGACCGTCAAGCAATGCCTGTGAACGAACTTCCTCCGCGCCGTCTTCGACATAACCCAAATCTTTGACTTTGACCTGATAAGTTCCGCGTGTCGCGACGACGATTTCGGCAAATTGTTCGGGTTTTTGAATTTTTCCGAGTGTGCGCACGCTCGTTTCCGTCTGTCCTTCGTCCAATCGTCCGCTCGGAAACTCGATATTTTGCAAACGCAAAGCATTGGTCACTTCGGCTGGCGTAACGCTGTAGGAACGCATCTTGTCGGGATCGACCCAGACATTTATCTGCCGTTCGCGTCCGCCGATGATCGAAATCTGACCGACCCCGTTGATCGATTCGATGCGCTCTTTGACCTGATTTTTTGCGACTTCCGTTACGTCGCGCAGATTCGTCGGCGCGGAAACGGCGATACGCAAAACGGGCGCGGCATCCGTATCGAGCTTTTGCACGGTCGGCTGTTCAGCGGTTTCGGGAAGATTCGGAATCACCGTCTGCACACGATTTTCAACTTCCTGCGCGGCGATGTTTACATCCTTTTCCAGAACAAACTGAACGAAAACCTGCGAAATCCCTTCGATCGAAGTCGAACGAAGTTCGTCGATCCCGCTGATCGTATTAACGGCTTCTTCGACCTTCTCGGTGACTTCCGTTTCGATTTCCTGCGGCGACGCGCCTGGATTTAAGACCGTGACCGTAATCGTCGGAAAATCGATCTTCGGAAACAGATCGACCCCGAGAGAGAAAAAAGAAAATGTTCCGACCGTGACGAGCGACAAGATCAACATCGTCGCAAACACCGGACGCTTTACACAAACTTCTGCTAACCACTGCATAAACCTTTTGTCCTTTGTTCTTTGCCGTCCGCCATTGGAAAACCGACGACGGATGACACCAAGCGAAAACCTATTGCTTTACCGTAACCGCAACGCCGTCATAGATTTGGTTGATATTGCCGGTTGCAACCATCTCGTTTTCCTGAACGCCTTGCTGAATTTCGATCAAATTATTTTCCAAAATACCGACTTTTACCTGACGCTGTTCGGCGCGTCCGTCCTTAATTACAAAAACGCTGTTCGTATCGCCTTCCGCCTTGACTGCGGCGGCGGGAACCATCACGGATTGTTTTGCTCTGCCCTGATTGATTCTGACCGTCGCAAACTGCCCCGGTTTCAATAATCCACCGACGTTTTCGACTTCGGCTTCGACCACCAAAACACGCGAGGTCGCATTAATGTTCGGCGAGATTCTGACCACGCGACCCGAAAAATTGCGGTCGGGATACGCGCTCGTTTGCAGGGAGATTCCCTGTCCGTTCGCAATTTGCCCGATGTTTTGTTCGGGAACGTCGATTCTCAAACGCAAAACCGAAGTCCGCACGATCGTCGCAACTTTCGCGTTCGGGGTGTTCGGCGTGATGTATTCGCCTAAATCAGCAGTTCTTTCCGCGACATATCCGCTGATTGGCGCATAGACCGTCGTATCGCCGACCGATTTTTCAGCTTGCTCGACCTGCGTTTGCGCGGTTGCAACTCCGGCACGGGCTTGCGCGGTAGCTGTTCTCGCCGTGTTCACGGCAGCGCGTGCCGTATCGACCGCTTTGAGGGCAACGGCAGCATTTGAACGCGCTTCATCCAATTGACCGAGAAGCGCGTCGCGCTGTGATTTACGCTGATCGTAGGTCGAACGCGAAACATCGCCCGTTTCAAGCAGCTTCGTCGTGCGCGCCAATTCCTTTTCGGCTAGTTCCAACTGCGCTTTGACGGATTTGACCTGCGAAAATGTTTCGATATTGAACGATTCACCATCACTGACACCCAATCGGCTTTGCGTTTGACGCAGGTTGGCAATCGCTTGTTCGACGTTTGCTTCGGCTTGGCTGACGGCTTTACGCTGTTGTTCGACCTGTGCACGCGCTTGTTCGAGCCGAATCTGCGCGTCGCGGGCATCGAGCCGAATCAAAACGCTTCCTTTTTCGACGTAGCTTCCGATGTCGAAATTAACTTCGACGATCTTTCCGCCGACAGTCGGCGCAACATCCGTTTGAGCGTCGCCGGCTAAGTTTCCGGTCGCTTCAAAATAAGTCGGCACGTTTTGCACAATTGCCTGTGCGGTCGTGGTTTCCACCACCGACGGCGCAGTATTTGTATTGGCTTTATTGGCTGATTCAGCCTTTGATCCGCCGCAAGCCGTTAAAAATGAAAAAATCGCCGACAAACCGAGAATAATTGCGATCTTATAAAAATTTTGATATTTCATCTGATTAATATCTTCCAACCCTTAACGCGTATTTTCAGTCATATTTATGACATTATTTATTATTTTTTAATCCCTTGAAGAATGATCGTCGCAAACTCGCGCGCCGCTTCTTCATTGGAGATTTTCAAAATTTTTCTTTCCCTGTCCCACAGAATATTATTCAGGGAATGATGCACAAACATCCCGATAAATGAACGGACGACGACACGCGGTTCGACCTCACGAAATGCGCCGTCAGCCTGTCTTTGATGAATGTATGAACCGAGAAATTCATAAACCTCGAAAACAAAATTCTCAAAAAAGATTCGTGCCAGATCGTGCCCTTCAAGTGCCGAGTGCATCATCAAACGCAGAAAATTCTCATCCTGATCGTGTTTGTCGAGCGCATTCAGAGCCATTGTGTAAAACACGCCGAAATCATCTTTGGCGGCAATATGATCGGCAATTTTTTCAAACGGATTTGAAAAATCGCGGTCACACGCTTTCTGATCGAGAATTGCCGAATAAAGTTCGTCCTTATTGGAAAAATGTTTAAAGACGGTCGCCTCGGAAACGCCTGCCGATTGCGCGATCTCTTTCGTCGTCGTTCCGCTAAAACCTTTTTCGGAAAAAAGACGCATTGCGACCTGCAAAAGTTGCTGGCGGCGTTCATCGCCCGCCATTCTGCCCGTGCCGCATTTAAAGATGTTGTTTATCAATAAAATTTCCTCTATCTAAGTTTCAATTTACGATCTTTACTAATAAGTAAGTGCTTACTTACTTTCTCATTTTCAAAATGCCCTTGTCAAGCATTATGTGAAAAAATTAACAAGAACTTTTGAAAAAAAATTTTCGTATCAACTTTTCATAACCGAGCCGCATCAAAAGCGCGAACCAAAAGTTTTAGCTTGGTTAATTTTTGAAACGGAAAGGAGAATTAAAAATATGTCGGAATTTGAAGCGGAAGTTAAAAAAGCTGAAAAAGAATTGGAGCAAAGTCTGGTTCCGGTCACGCCGATCGAGGATGACCCGAAACCCTTTGCAGATGACGAATATTTAGGAGATTTAAAAATGCAGGCACAAGAATACGGACAAAGATTGCAGGACGCGGCTAACAAAGCAAGAGATTTCGCAAACGAAAAATTTGCTCAGGCAGGCGATAAGTTTAAGGAATTTTCAAATAAAGACCCGCAGGAATTGGTCGAAGACGCAAAGGAATTTGCACGCCAGAAACCCGGTCAGACGATTTTGATCTCAGCCGCCGTCGGATTGATTATCGGCTTTTTGCTGAAAGGTCGCAGATAATATTCGGAAAAATCCAAATCGAAAAGCGTTCGTAATTTTTACGAACGCTTTTCTTTATTACGGCTTCAAACGAAACCCATTTTTTTCAGCTTTTCCATCGTCACACCTTCGCTTTTCTCCGCTGTTTTGCCGTAAAGCAAGATTCTTTCGACGTATTTGGCGATCACATCGGCTTCGAGATTGACCGCATCGCCCGTTTTCAGACTCGAAAGATTCGTCAGTTCCCACGTTTTCGGAATGACGGCGATCTCGAAATGATCGTCTTTCAGTTCGGCGATCGTCAGCGATATTCCTTCGACCGAAACCGAACCTTTATAAACGAGATATTGCCCGATCTCACGCGGAAAACCGATTCTTACCGTCCAAAAATCGCCTTCCTGTTGTGCCCCGAGAAATTTCCCGCGCGCGTCAACGTGACCTTGCACGATATGACCGCCGAGCCGCGTCGCGGGTGTCACGGCGCGTTCGAGATTTACTTTTGAACCTGTTTTCAGATTTCCGAGCGTCGATTTATCGAGCGTTTCGCCCGAAACATCAGCCGTAAAAGAATTCGGCGTGATTTCGAGCGCGGTCAGGCAAACGCCGTTGACGGCGATCGAATCGCCTTCGTTTGTGCCTTCGCAGACGGTTTTCGCCGCAATTTTTATTTTTGCGCCGTCCGCGCGTTTTTCGAGCGATGCGATCTTTCCGAGTTCTTCGATAATGCCTGTAAACATTAAAGTATTTCGTTCCTTTTAATTTTTGCCGGAAGGCAGCTTAAATTCGCTTTCGGGTTTGATAAGAAGCAAAACGGCGCGGTTATTTTTATTCAAACCGCCGTTGATGACGAAATCCGAACAAACTATTTTTCTGTCGGTTCCGCCGCCGTTTTTCCAAGCCAAAACCGGCAATTGCAGAGATTCGCCGACATATTCGGTAAATTCGACGGACGAAACCCAACTCACATTTTCGTCATACGTGACCAACGCCGAAGCAAGCTTATCTTTTACAAAAACGACGGTTATCGTTTCAACGCCTTTTTGCAGTTCGGCATCTTTCATCGCCGCTTTGCCGACCGTGCCGTATTGCATCCCCTGTTTATCGACAAACTGCATCGACGGATAAATCTTCGTCACGGCACTTTTCGCCATATCGAGCTTTAACCCGCGAATCGCGGGCAGATTTGCTCTTTTTTCACTGCAAGTCCTGCTTTGCGCGTAAACATTAAAACTCAAAAGACCGATTATTGCCGATAAAATTATTGTTATTTTCATATTCCCCTTCCTCGTAATTTTATTTAAGACTATCCGTCTTGAACGAATTTATCAATAATTTTCGATTTATATCGTCAAATAAGCGAAAACTGAAAAGCCGAAAGCGTCAGACTTCCGGCTTTTCTTTTCACGAATTATTGAATACGCGGCTTTGAAGATTTTAAAACCAGCCTTTGCGGTTTTGGAAATACGTTTGGGAAAATTCCTCGTCTGATTTGACCAGATACATAATCCCTTCGATCAAACCGATGATCGAAACGACCGCCGTCGGGATACCGCAAAGAAAAAATCCGCCGACGAGCGATACGACAAGCATAATTACGCCCTCATTTGTATAGCCCATAACGAATTTATGGACACCGAAAGCACCCAACAAAATCCCGCAGATTCCGGCGGCAATTCTTTTATCCGCGCCAACCGGCTGTTGCGTCTGCATTCCATATTGCGGTGCGGGCTGAATCGGCATCGAGATATTCGGAAGCATCGCTCCGCAACGGCGGCACGACGAATCAAAATTTGTATTTTGTTCGGAACAATTAGGACAGTAAACGAAATTAGTAGCCATTAGTTTTCCTCCAAATGAAAAGTTTACGCTGTTTCACACAAAATTCAAACGAAGATTTTATTCAGTTCGTTTCAGACTTTTTCAACGTGCGAAAGTTTTTTGATGTTGATCGAAATCGTTTCGCCGTTTTCGGCTTTGTTATAAATACTGACGAATTTATGCCCGATCCGTATCTCTTCGTGCTTGTAAGATGAACGCGTATGCACGACCGCCGCAAAGGTTTCATCCGTTGCGCTCAGTAAAACCAGAATTTCCGCGTCGGAATTCTTAAGGTCTTCCGCCGTCATATTATACAACGGCGAATTTTCATCGATCGGATGCACGACCGTCCAGGCAAGCGGAAAAAATGCGACGTTTTGGCGTTCGAGTTCGAGCAGATCGAAACGGCGCACCAATTTCCCGTTTTCATTAACGAATCGCGCAAACATCACTTTTGCTTCGACTTCGATAAGCTGATTGCTTCTGGCATTGACAAGCCGAAACATCAAACCCGTGATATTTTGATAAGGCGCGATAACGGCGATCTTACTGAAATGAACCCGCGCCGTGGGACGCGCAAAACGTGCAAAAACAACGCCCGTAATCAGCGCATTGGCGATCAGGCTGTAATAAGATTCGATGGTTACGAGCAGATTCGGGACAATTCCGACCGGATGAATCGTCCCGTAACCGATCGTCGCAAACGTCTGCACGCTAAAGAAAAATCCGCGAACAAAAAGATTTTCGGTCGGCGTTGACGAAGAATCGACAAGCGATTCCGCGCCGAGCAAAGAATAGGCAAGTCCAAAAGCCACGTTACTCAGAAAATACAGTAAAAGCAGCAGACCGAGAAACGTCTTCCACTTCATCGAAAGCAAAGTGTGATAAAGATTGAGCGAAGAAAGATAGCTCAAGCCGGTTCGTTTGACGTTAAAACTCCCGTCCTGATTCAGTAAACGCTGGCGGCTTTCCGCCGACACGACCGAGCCGAAGCCCAAATCCTGCGAATCTTTTCCGGGAGCTATTTTTACTTGAAAGTCTTGTTTAAGTGGTTGTTCCGTCACGTTTTTATTTTAGTAAAATTATATGAAAGCATTTGAAATTGTAAAAGCGAATTGCTTTTTACGGCTGAAAAATGATGAAATGTTTTGAATAAAAAAATGAATCAAGCACAGCAACAGCAAAACTTACCGCCGAAATTGGCGAAAACGGCAAGCGGCGACATCGATATTAACTCGCTCGCCGACCTTTTGGAATGGTTTCTGAACTACGATAACCGCGTCGGACTCGTCCGTCACTGGCAGGTCGAAGAACTTTTTCAATGGAAACAGGCTGACGACGCGGCAAACGGCGTTGAAGTTTATCCTTTTGAAAATGCCGAAGCGCGCTTTGCGATCGGCGTTTTTCAGGCTCTGGGCGAGAACTCTTCGGAAAACGCTTTGCGGAAATGGATCACCGAAGTTTTGCAGGCACTCGGCGAATCAAAGCAAACACGTGAAGACATCGGCGCACAACATAAGCTCGATATGGAAAAATCGCACATTGCGGAAGCCGAAAAAATCGCCTCCGAACTGGAAAAACGTCTGTTTCTCACAAGCAGTTGGCTCGAAGCCCTTTGCACGGCGGAAGTCAGGTTTTTAGGCTGGATTTACCAGGAGCTTTACGGAAAACCATTTCAACCGCTGACGGAGTAGAACTAAATTAAATTGTCTTTTGATTTTAAGATCGAAAAGTTATTACCTTTGCAGATTAACGAGTTGATGCCGGAGGTCGGACTCGAACCGACATGGGCGTGAAGCCCGCTAGATTTTGAGTCTAGTGCGTATACCAATTTCGCCACTCCGGCGTGAATTAATGATAATAAAACTCTTCTTCCATTCCGTCAAGACTTAAATACTCACATTCCCGATTTTCACAAATTTTTCCTAAAAATCATCTATTTCAGGAAATCTATTGCCAATCTGCGTTTTTTTATGTTAAAGTTTGTTGTCTGCTATTTAGACTTCATACCTTTTCCGTCACATCAAATCTAAAAAATTCATTCATCAAGGGGCAAAAAATGTTCGAAATTCAGGAAAGCGAAAAAAGTCTGCTTATTATCGATCAGGACTCGGCAAAGCTGAGTTTGCTGGTTAATTATTTCTCCGCCAGATACGTTTGCGACGGAACCGACTCGATAGATACGGCACTTAACAAGATCAAACAGCGCGAATATTCCGTGATTTTGACGGCTTTTGCTTTGCCGAGCATCAACGGAACGGATTTGATCCCGCTTTTGCAAAAACAGTCGCCGCGGTCGGTTTTTATTTTCATCAGCGAACACGAAGCCGTCGGAAACACGGTTCGCGCATTTCGTGCCGGGGCTTTTGAAGTTATTCAAAAACCCTTTAATTTGAAAAAGATCGAAGCGGCAGTTGAAAAAGCGTTTGGAAAATATGAGGTAAAATATCTCAAAGACCGTTATCAATATCACCTGGAAGAACTGGTTTCCGAACGAACTGCCGAGCTCGACAAAGCACTCGAAGAGATCGAAAACTCATATCGCATCACGCTCAAAGCACTGGTTCAGGCGTTGGAAACACGCGATTTTGAAACGCACGGACATTCGGAACGGGTCGTCACATTCAGTTTGCGGCTCGGTCACGAACTCGGTTTGGAAAAAGAAGTTTTGCGCGATCTGGAACTCGGCGCGCTTTTACACGACATCGGAAAGATCGGCGTGCCCGACGCGATCTTGCGAAAACCTGCGAAATTGAACGATGAAGAATGGGCAAAAATGAAGCTTCATCCGCTTCACGGGCAAAATATTTTACGCAACATCAAATTTTTGGAAGGTGCGGCGCGGGTCGTTTCACAACATCACGAAAAATGGGACGGCACAGGCTATCCATACGGATTGCGCGGCGAAGACATTGACATAAACGCACGGATTTTCGCGGTCGTTGATGCTTTCGATGCGATGATAAGCGACCGTGTTTACCGGCGCGGATGTTCTTACCACGATGCCGTTGCCGAACTCGAACGATGTTCGGGGACGCAATTCGACCCGATTATAGTCGAGGCATTCAAGCAAATTCCAAGGGAAGATTGGGAAATCTTACGCGAACGCTCATTGATGGAAAAACAAGACAGTTTTTCTTTTCAGGGAGTCGTTTCCGATCTGGTTTATCCGAAAATGCAGGTTGAACTGGTTCACTAAACCGAAATTCATCAAAAAAAGTCTGGCTTTGTTTCATCACAAAGTCAGACTTTTTGCATTTTGGCAGAAATTAAAAGGACTATTCCGCATTTCCGCGTCTGCGCCGAACCGTTTCCCTGCCGCCGCCGAAATAAGTCAAAATCAGCACGACCAGATGCGCGATAAACCAAACGTTATCTGCACCCATATTTTGGTAAATGTAGATCAGAATCAAAATGCGCGGCACAAAAACGCCGAGCAAAATGTCAGCCCACTGCGGCACGGCATTACTCGGATATAAATTCAGGAAAAGATAGACGAGCAGAACGATGCGCGGAAAGAATAACGAAAATATCAAAAAATAAATGTCCATAAATAAATACCTCCGTTTAGTTTAAGTTTACTCCGATTTTCAATCGCCGCAAATCAAAATTGAACTAAACGATCTGCAAAAATTGCGGCTAAAACATTCGTTTGTTACCAAAAACCGACCGTTAATTTTCATCTTTACCTTATTCAAATTGGAATTTTTTCGGAAAAAGTGCGAATCTTTTCTCGGTTTCCTTTAATTCAAATAGTTTTCATTAAAATTTATGAAGCAATGTCCTGTTTGCAAGACGACTTATACGGATGAAACTTTGAGCTATTGTTTGGCTGACGGCGGAACTTTGTTTTCGGTCAACGAAGCCGAACAGCCGACACAGATTTCCTACGGCAGAAATCCGATGCAGGTCAATATCCCGCCCAACACTTCACCAAACACTTTTGCCCCGAATACCGTTCAGCAAGTTCAGCCCGGACGCAGTGTTTTGCCGTTCGTCATTATTGCTTTTCTCGTCGTTTTGTTGATCGGCGTGATCGGTGTCGGCGCAGTTCTATTTTTTAACCCGTTCGGCAAAGATACGACGGCGGTTCTGACAAATACGAACGCCAATACAACGAACAATTTGGCAACAAATTCCAAAACAAACAGCCAGACGGACGAATTACAGGAAAAGCTCGCCAATCTCGAAAAGAAATTGCAGGAACAGCAAAACCAAAGAAAGACAAGCAACGCACAAACAATGCCGACGATGCCGAAAAATCCGACCAATCCGGGCAGACCGACCGCAAGCGTGAAACCGACAAGCGACGGTTTTCTTTCGCTTCGCACCGAACCGAGCGTGAAAACCGGCACGCAACTGGTCAAAATCCCTTCGGGTTCGACCGTCAATCTTGAAAACTGCGAAACGGCTTATGTCACGATCGACAGTCGGCGCGGACGTTGGTGTATGGTCACTTACAATAATCAGACAGGTTGGGTTTTCGACGCTTTTCTGAATTATTAAAATAGAGATTTTGGTCAATCGTAAACGAAAAATGCTATGCTCAAAGCATAGTATTTTTTATGTTTAAAGAATTTACGAAAACGCGCCGCGTCGTCATTACGGGTTTCGGATGCGTGACCCCAATCGGCATTGGACACGATAATTTCTGGGTTTCGCTCGAAAACGGGAAAAGCGGGATCAAACGAATCGAAAGTTTCGACGCTTCAAATTCTGCCGTCAGGATCGCGGCGGAAATTCGTAATTTCGACTGGGAATCAGAACTGAACCCGAAAGACCGCAAGCACGTTCCGCGCACCGTTCCGCTCGCCTTAAAAGCCGCCCGCGAAGCCGTTAAAGACGCAAATATTCAACCCGAAAATCTTTCGCTCGAAGAACGGCAAAACTTCGGCGTGGTTTTGGGCACAGGCGGCGGCGGACTTGCATTTACCGAAAAACAATACGTTTATTGGCTGACAGGCGAAGCCAACAAAGCGAGCGTTTACACAATTCCGTCTTCGACGCACGGTGGACTTTCTTCCGAACTTTCGATGGTTTTCGGGCTTCACGGACTTTCGCACATCGTTTCGACCGGATGCACGTCTTCGACCGATGCGATTGCTTACGCCGCACAACATATTTCTTTGGGAAAACAAAATATGATGCTCGCGGGCGGAGTTGACGCGCCGATTGCCCGCGGCATTCTCGAAGGATTCAATTTAATGACAGTTTTGACGAAAGACTTTAACGACGCACCCGAACGCGCTTCGCGTCCGTTCGACAAACAGCGTTCGGGAATCGTTTTAGCCGAAGGCGCGTGGATTTTCGTTTTGGAAAGTCTGGAAAGCGCAAGCGAGAGAAACGCGGAAATCTATGCCGAAATTTCGGGTTACGGTTCGACGTGCGATGCTTATCACCGCGTTCGCCTTGAAGAAAACGGGGTCGAACCTGCACGAGCGATGACTCTGGCGATGAAGGATGCGGGCGTTTCGCCCGCAGAAATCGCTTACGTCAATCTTCACGGAACTTCGACGCAATTAAATGACCGCATCGAAACGCAGGCGATCAAAAATGCTTTCGGCAAACACGCCTATGAGCTGAAAACTTCCGCGACAAAATCGCAGATCGGACATCCGCAAGGCGCATCGGGCGCAGCCGGAATCGGCGCGGCTTTGCTTGCCATAAAAAAAGGAATCATCGCACCGACGATAAATTTAGACGATCAGGACGAAGCCTGCGATCTGGATTACACGCCGAATGTTGCACAAAAAGCCGAAGTCCAAACCGCGCTTTGCAATTGCATCGGTTTCGGCTCGAAAAATTCCGCTTTGATTTTACAGAAAATATAAAAGAAAAAGCCTGACTTTAAAAGGGTAAAATCAGGCTCGGTAGGTTTTAAGTTAGGCAGGACATAGGAAGGGGGTAGTTGATCGTCTAAACAGCAGTTTTAGACGATATTGCCGGAGGATAATAAAACGGTCCGACAGTCTTTAAATTTTCCGTATCAAAACGCTTCCGTGCGCCGCAGTGCAGACAGGCGCGATAAGCTGAATTTTTGTCGGAAAACGGGCGGCTCAATTCCTTGTGCCAGCAGCCGAAAATCTTTCCAAATAAACCTATTTTGTTGCCAAACGTCGCTTCGTATTGGCTGACCGTCATTTTTGCTATCGTGTTTTGTCCTAAAGCTAATTGCATTTTTATTCACCTCACATCTATTTAATTCAATGTGATTCGTCCTACATTGCTAAGACGAACCTCGGAAAAAGTTTTGCAGTTTATTGGATGATATTTTTTATAAATAATTTGTCTTTCATTTAAACTCAATTTTTCGCATCGCTTAATTTCTTCCGATTTCCTACTTTCTCTAATCTCTTTAATTCGTTAAAATCTTTGAAGTAGATTCTGGAGAACGAATAATGAAAAAATTTCTTGCAGTTTTGATATTGACGATGTGTTCGATCGTTTCGGTGTCGGCGTGGGACGATGCCGGACACAAAATAACGGCTTATATCGCGTGGCAGAGAATGTCGCCTGAAGCGCGTGAAGCGGCGATAAAGATTTTGCTTGCCGCGCCCGAAGATTCCGACTTGAGCGTTTTCTATTTACAGGATTCGCGTTCGGATGCGGCGAAAAAGCTCGAACTTTTTATGATCGCGGCAACCTGGGCGGACATCGTGCGCGACCGCAAATTTGACGTTCGCTACAAAAAATATCACAAAGGAAACTGGCATTATTCCGATTATTTCTGGAAACAAAACGGCAATAAAGCCGAAATTGTCGAACATTCCGAAGACGGCGGCAAAGCTCTCGAAAAACTCGTCGAGTTTGATAAAGTTTTGCGCGATTCTTCCGCTTCCGATGCCGATAAAGCAATCGCGCTTGCGTGGATTTTGCATCTCGGCGGCGATATTCACCAACCGCTTCACACTTCGGGCAGAATCACGGACGTAGAACCGAAAGGCGATCAGGGCGGCAACTTGTTTCTAATCACACCGAAGGACGCAAAACCTTCGGACAATCTTCACTGGTATTGGGATTCGATCCTGGGCAGAAATATTCCGCGTCAAAATGACGCTTGCGATGCAGATTATCTCTTCCCGATCGCGGCGGCAATGATGAAACAATATCCATTTGCCAAAATGCAGAGTTCGCTCGCGGTTACGAATTTTGAAGAATGGAAAAAGGAAAGTTTCGCCTATAATCCGACCGACGTTTTCACGCCCGACCTGAAACGCAATCAAATGCCTTCGGAAAAATACAAGAAAAACGCTTTGCGGGTTTCGGAAAAACAGCTGACGATGGCAGGTTATCGGCTCGGTGAATTGCTGAACGGAATTTTCAGCAAGAAAACCGCTTCGGTAAATGTCGATGAAAACAATCTTCCCTGCAAAATCATCCGCCGTGCCGAATATCCGATCACGAAAACGCGCCCGAAAAATCCGAAATATGAAATCAGTTTGTTGAATTTCTGTCACGATCCCGACGATATTCAAGCACGACCGATGTATCCGATGATGGTAAACGGTGAAATGATTATGCGTCCGTATTCAATCGAAAGAATTTTCAAAACCGAAAAGGAAGCGCGTGAATTCGCCGCGAAAAACGGAATTACCGACGTGAGTTTTTAATGAACGCCAAAGAAATCCGCGCATATTTTCAACAGCAGCAGGAACTTTTACTAAATTCGATCTACGAGATCGTCGAGATCGAATCGCCGTCTTTCGATGTTGAAGGAAGCCGAAAAGTCGTTTCGTGGATCGAAAGCGAATTGGCAAAAATTCCGCTCGATCTGATAATTGAGAAAACTTTTGCCGAAGAATACGGCGAACATCTTATCATCAGAAAGTTTTCCACAGGTGGAAAACCCTGTTTCATTCTCGGTCACACCGATACGGTTCATCCCGTCGGTGCGAAACTGCAAAATCCGACGCGCATCGAAGACGGAAAATTTTACGGTTGCGGCATTTTCGATATGAAAGCAAACATCGTTTTGATGCTCGCTGTTCTGCGTTTTCTGGCAGAAAACAAAATCGAAAACGTTCGCCCGTTCACGATTATGCTCTCGTGCGATGAAGAAATCGGAAGTTTTACGGGACGCGAAATCGTCGAACGCGAAGCGGCAAATGCTGAATTTTGTTTGGTTTGCGAGCCTTCGGCAAACGGAAAAGTGAAAACCGCACGTAAGGGAACGGGAATGTTTACCGTCAAAACGCACGGAATTCCCGCACACGCCGGTTTGGAACCCGAAAAAGGCGCAAGCGCGATTTTGGAGATTTCCAAACAAATCCCGAAAATTCACGAACTCAATAATCTCGAAAAAGGAACGACGGCTAATGTTTGCCAAATCCACGGCGGAACGGCTTCAAACGTGATTCCCGAACACGCCGAATGTTTGGTTGACGTGCGTTTTTCTTCGATGAGCGAAGCCGTCAAAGTCGAAAACGCGATCAAAAATCTGCAATCGACGGACGAAAGAGTTTCCATCGCAATTAGCGGCGCGATCAATCGTCCGCCGATGGAACGAACCGAAAAAGTCGTCGCGCTTTATGAAAAGGCAAAAAATCTGGCGGCAAGCTTCGATTACCAACTCGGTGAAACACAGGTCGGCGGTGCGTCTGACGGAAATTTTGTCGGTGCGCTCGGCGTTCCGCTGATCGACGGTTTGGGCGTTGCGGGAAACGGCGCGCATACGCTCGATGAATATATTTTGATCGACGACCTCGCCAATCGTGCAACGCTGATGACGCTTTTGCTTCTTTCGGAGTAGGAATTTTGCCCATGAAATACACGAAAGAAACGAAAATAAAAAAAGGAAAATCTTTCTTTTCTTTTTTTCGTAATTTTCGTGTGTTTCGTGGGCAGATATTTTTCAAATCCGTTCATCAAACAAACTGAATTTATTCGATGTTTACGGCAGTTTCAGCTTTAGGCGATTGGACTTTGCGCGCTAATCTGCTAAAATCGCGGTTTGTCCAAGATGACAATTTAATTCAAATCTTCAGTAATTAGGAAACAAAAGATGTTAAAGTTTTTCAGTCGTTTAGAAAGAACACGCAATTTTGTTCTTTTGATCTTTGCCATTTTGATGGTGGCAAGTTTGGTCTTTTTCTATGCGCCGACGCGCAATTTCGTGCAGACCGACCTTTCGCGCAGTGAAGAAACGGCGGCAAAAGTCGGCAGTGAAACCGTCACGGTCGGCGAACTTGCCCGCCAGAAACAGAGTATGGAACGTTTCGGCGGCGGACGTTCGCTTCCGGCAAAAATGATGATGGACGGATTGATCCGCAGCCGCATTGTCCGCATCGAAGCCGAACGACTCGGCTTTCGTGCGACCGACGCTGAAGTTGCCAACGAAATCCGCAAACAATTCAAATCAGACGACGGCACGCCCTTCGATCAGAAACGTTACGAACAAAACGTAACCGACCAGTTCGGCAGTGTGTCGGCTTATGAACAAGCCGTCCGCGATCAGGTCAGCGCGCAAAAACTCGAAGCCTTTCTGACTTCGGGCGTAAATGTTTCAGAAGAAGAACTGCTCAAAGATTTCAATCGCAAGAACACGAAATTCGATCTTACATACGTTCCCGTCAATACCGCCGAACTCGCGCAGACGCTCAAACCGACCGACGAAGAATTAAAGGCTTATTTCGAGCAAAACAAGAAAAGCTATTTCATCAGCGTTCCGCAAAAGAAAATCCGCTACGTTTTTCTTAATACGGCAAAAGTCGGCGAAAAACTACCGATCTCCGACGAAGAATTGAGAGCCGAATACGATAAATTGCCTGCCGACAAAAAGAACGCGGGCGTTCAGGGACAGGAAATCGTTCTGCGCGTTCCGAAACCCGAATTTGATTCACAGGTCTTGGAAAAAGCCAATCAGCTTGTCGAAAGAGCGCGTAAAGACGGCGGAAAAATTTCCGAAGAAGCATTTGCCGAGCTTGCCAAAGGTCAATCGGAAAATCCTGCAACTGCCGGAAAGGGCGGACGGCTTCCCGGTCCGGTCAAGTCAAATCCGAATAATCCGACCGATCCGTATCAACGTCTTTTGACGATGAAACCGGGCGAAGTTACCGAACCGATCAGCTATCAAAGCAGATATTTCATTCTCCGCCGCGGTGAAGAAGTTCCAAAAACATTTGAAGATGCGAAGAAAGAATTGGAAGTAAGCCTCAGAAACCGCAAAGCCTACGGAGTTGCGGCAGAGCTTGCACAGAAAGTTGTGGACAGTTTGAAACAATCGAAGGACGTGCAGAAAACCGCCACCGAGTTTTCCTCTCAGGCAAATATGAACGCGGCTGACATGGTGCGTGAAACGAATTACATCAAACCGGGCGATAACGTCGAAAACATCGGCATTTCGCCGCAGTTTGAAGAAGGAATTGCGACGCTCGAAAACGTCAACGATGTCGGCGATAAAATTCCCGTGCAGAACGGTTTTGCGATTCCGCTTCTTGCCGACAAAAAAGAACCGCGTGATGCCGAATTTGATGAAGTAAAATCGCAGATCGCGGAAATCGTCAAACTCGAAAAAGCTAAAACGCAGGTCGAAGAGATCGCCAAACAGATCGCTTCGGGCGCGGCAAATGCCGCCGGATTGAAAGCCGCCGCCGAATCCAAAAGCTTAAAGGCACTGGATCAAAAGAGTTTCATTCTCGGTTCACCGCTCGGACAAGGACCGACGGCTTCGACCAACGAACAGCTTGAAGATGCGATCAACGGCTTGAAGGAAGGCGAAGTTACCAAAACCCCGCTCAAAGTCGGCGATAACTGGTATATTGTCGGCGTAACGAAACGCGAGGACGCAAAGCAGGAAGATTTTGCAAAACAACGCGATTCGCTGATGCAGTCGATATTGGCGGAGAAACGCGGCGAAGTTTTTCAGGAATATCTGGCTTCGACCAGACAGAAAATGGAAGCGGCGAAAGACATCACGATCTATCAGGATGTGATCGCCAAACTTGACGAAGTTCCGACGCTTCCCGAACAATAAAAATAAAAATCGGACAAAAGAAAAGGCAGGCTTAAAACCTGCCTTTTTTTATTTCGTTTTAAGAAAGAAAACTATTCGCCCAGATATGCTTCCTTCACGCGCGGATCGGCGGCGAGTTGTTTGGAATCGCCTTCCATCACGATTCTGCCTGTTTCAAGCACATAGGCGCGGTCTGAATGATGAAGCGCGGCGTTAGCGTTTTGTTCGACGAGCAGAATAGTTGTGCCGCCGGCGCGGATTTCGTCAATTGCTTCAAAAATGCGGTGAACGACGAGCGGCGCAAGTCCGAGCGACGGTTCATCGAGCAATAAAAGACGCGGACGCGACATCAGCGCACGAACCATTGCGAGCATTTGCTGTTCGCCGCCCGAAAGCGTTCCGGCTTTTTGTTGTTCGCGTTCTTTCAGGCGCGGAAACATCAAAAAACCTTTTTCCATATCGTCGGCAATTTCTTTTTTATCCTTGCGAATATACGCGCCCATTTCGAGATTTTCACGCACCGAAAGATTCGCGAAAACGCCGCGTCCCTCGGGCGACATCGCAATTCCCATCGGCAAAAGTTTGTGCGCCGCGATACTGCTGATCTCTTTGCCTTCAAACATTACGCGCCCTTCTCTCGGTGAAAGAAGACTCGTGATCGTTCGCAGAGTCGTCGTTTTTCCCGCGCCGTTCGCACCGATCAACGTGACGACCTCGCCTTGATTTACTTGTAAATTGATGTCGGTCAGGGCTTCGATTGCGCCGTAACTGACGGATACGTTTTCTAATGTAAGCATAATAGTCTTTGGTCTTTGGTTTTTGGTCTTTGGTCGTGCAAAAACCAAAAGCCAAAAAACCAAAGACCGAAAAATCGAAATCTAATCTCCGAGATATGCTTCGATAACCTTCGGATCGTTTTTGATGTCTTGCGGAAGTCCGAGCGCGATCGATTTTCCGTAATCGACGACCTGAATACGTTCGCAAACGCCCATCACGACGCGCATATTATGTTCGACGAGCACGATGGTTAAGCCGAACCGGTCGCGGATTTCCTTAATCAGCCGCGTTAAATCTTCCTGTTCGGAAGGATTCATTCCCGCCGCAGGTTCGTCTAAAAGAAGCAATTGCGGACGCGTTGCCAGTGCACGAACGATTTCCAGACGGCGTTGATTACCGTAAGGAAGGGACGTGCCGCCTTCGTCCTTATATTTTGCCAGATCGAATATTTCAAGCAGTTCGAGCGCAAATTTCCGATGTTCGGCTTCGTCTTTGTAATATCTCGGCAAACGCAGAACGCCGTCGAGCAAAGATTGCTTGGCGTGACGATGACAAGCAGTAACGACATTTTCCAAAACGCTCATCGAAGGAAAAAGCCGGATGTTTTGAAATGTGCGCGAAACGCCGATGCGCGAAATCTGATACGGACGCATCCCGTTGATGCGTGTTCCGGCAATGTTGATGTCGCCCGAAGTCGGTTCGTAAACCCCGGTCAAAAGATTGAAGATCGTCGTTTTTCCTGCCCCGTTCGGACCGATCAAACCGTAAATCTCGCCTTGTTTGACCTGCATCGTAAGCTCGTTTACAGCCGTCAAGCCGCCGAATTTGATCGTCGCTTTATCGGTTTGTAAAATATAGTTTCCGTTTCCGTTTTCCATTATTCCAAACCTCCTGTCGGCTTGTCCGCACGCCTGAAACGCTTGAAGAAATCGGTAAATTCCGTCGTTCCCAAAATTCCCTGCGGACGCAGAATCATTGTCAAAATCAAGATAAGCGCGAAAATAACGAGCCGCAGATCGGCAAATTGAAATGTCGTTTCGCCGATCTGGATGGCTGGCAAAAGCCGTAAAATTTCGGGCAAAAGCGTGACGATGATCGCGCCGAGAATCGCGCCCGTCATCGAACCCATTCCGCCGATGACGATCATAATGATGATCTCGAAGGATTTAATAAACTGGAAATCGTTCGTCGAAAGAAACTTGTTGTAATGCGCGAACAGAACGCCCGAAACTCCGGCAAACGCCGAACCGATCACGAATGAAGTAACTTTATAGCGCGTCACGTTCACGCCCATCGCTTCAGCGGCAAGTTCGTCTTCACGGATCGAAATCAAAGCGCGTCCGGCATCGGATTTGACGATATTATGAATGACGACGACCGTGATGATCGCAAAAATTCCGATCCACAAAAAGTTTGCATAACCCGGAACCTGATAACCCGTCGCGCCGCCGACCGCATCGATATTCAAAATAACGATACGAATGATTTCGGCGAATCCGAGCGTTACGATGGCAAGATAATCGCCTTTCAGACGCAGCGAAGGAATTCCGACGATAAGTCCGGCAATTGCCGCGACCAGTGCGCCGATGCCGATGGCAAGCAGTAAAACGATGCTCGATGCGACCGTTTCGCCCAATCCCGAAAGCGAGGTTTCGATCGCTTTCCCGTGAGTAACCGTAAAATATGCCGAAGCATACGCGCCGACCGCCATAAATCCGGCGTGTCCGATCGAGAATTGTCCCGTAAAACCGTTGATGAGATTGAGCGATGTCGCCAAAATAACGTTGATGGCGATAAAGACGAGCAAACGGCTCTGATAGTCGTCAATCCCGATTCCGAAGAAACCCGTCGCCGACATTGCCGCGTTCAAAACATATAAAATTGCAATGGCAATGATTCCGACAATTATTGATTTAACCCAATTCATATATTTTTGAGATTTGAGATTTGAGATTGCAGATTTTGAAAAATAAATCCAAAATCCAAAATCCGAAATCCAAAATCGCTAGACTTTTTCCTGAACATTCGAGCCGAGCAAACCTGCCGGACGCAGAAGTAAAACCAAGATCAGGATTGCGAATGCAACCGCATCACGATAAGTCGAGGGAATGCCGATATAGCTTCCGTAACCGACGACCATAGTTTCCGCCGCACCGATCAGCAATCCGCCGAGAACCGCCCCCGGAATGTTTCCGATGCCGCCGAGAACCGCCGCGACAAAAGCTTTCAACCCGGTAATGATTCCCATCAGAGGGTCGATTTTCGGATTGTATTGCGCCGTTAAAACGCCGCCTGCCGCCGCCAGTGCCGAACCGAGCGCAAAAGTAAATGCGATGACGAAATCCGTGTTGATTCCCATCAATTTGGCGGAATTCAAATTAAAAGATACGGCGCGCATCGCCTTCCCGATCTTTGTTTTATAGATGATGTATTGCAAAATGACCATCAACACCATCGAAACGACGAAAATCAATATCTGTGAAGTCGAAATCGTTGCATTACCGAAAAGCGTAATGTTGTCATTCGGTAAAAGTTGCGGAAACGATCTGGGCTTTCCTTCAAAAAAGAAAACGAAGAGATACTCGATCAAAAGCGACATTCCGATTGCCGTTATCAGCGTTGTCATTTTTGAGAACTTCCGCACGGGACGATAGGCAAACCGCTCGATCGCCATTCCCATTGCGGCGGCAATCGCCATCGAACCGACGAGAGTGACAACAAAACCGAATGCCGAAGGATTAGCCGCAAATCCGAGCGAGGTCGCCAAAAAAAGTCCTGCATATGCGCCGACCATATAAATATCGCCGTGAGCGAAATTGATAAGACGCAAAATACCGTAAACCATCGTATAGCCGAGCGCGATCAGCGCGTAGATGGAACCGATGGTTAGACCGTTGATAAGTTGCTGAACAAAAGTATCCATATCTAAGAGTTTGCAGAATTTTCAGAGTTTGCGGAGTTTGCAGAATCGGAAAAATCCTGATTCTGCAAGCTCCTAAAACGGACAAATTCTAAACCTATTTCGTTGCGTTTGCAGTATTTGTCGAATTTGCGGCACTATTCGACGCTGTATTTGCCGTGGTGTTTGCCGCATTTGCTGTGGTGTTGCTGTTCGCGGCGGTGGCAGTGTTTGTCGCCGGTGTCATTCCTTCGGGATAAATCGTTTCCTTAAAGGTAAATTTGCTGCCTGCCGGATCGAGCGATAAAACGACGGCGGGCTTGACCGCATTGCGTTTGTCGTCCAATGTGATCGTTCCCGTTACGCCTGCAAAATTCTTGGTCGAGTTGATCGCATCTTTCAATTTTACGCTGTCCGTTCCGCCTGCTCGTTTGAGTGCGTCTGCCAAAACCTTCGCGGCATCATAAGCCAGAGCCGCCAATGAATCGGGCACGACATTGAATTTCGCTTTGTAATTTTTCACGAAATTTTGAATTTCCGGAGCCGGATTGTCAGCCGAGTAGTGGTTTGAAATGTATGAATTTTTCAAAGAATCGCCGCCAAGCTTCCAGAGTTCCGGCGAATCCCAACCGTCGCCGCCGAGAAGCGGCATTTCCATTCCGAGTTCGCGTGCCTGTTTCGCAATAATTCCGACTTGTCCGTAGTATCCGGGAATATAAAGCACGTCAGGTTTCAGATCGCGGATTTTCGTAAGTTGTCCTTTAAAGTCCGGGTCGGATTGTGTATAAGCTTCTTTCGCAAGAACTTTTCCGCCTTGTTTGGTAAATTCTTCTTCAAAAAACTGCGTCAAGCCTTTGCTGTAGTCCGAGTTCACGTCGCCGAGAATCGCGGCTGTTTTTGCTTTCAAGGTAGTTGCGGCAAATTTTGCCATTGTCGAACCCTGGAACGGGTCGATAAAGCAAACACGCGAAATGTAATCGCCGACTTCCGTAACTTTCGGATTCGTTGAAGAAGGCGAGATCATCGGAACTTTCGCTTCCTGCGCGACCGGCGCGGCAGCCAGTGAATTAGTCGAAGCGACTTCGCCGAGAACGGCAACGACTTTGTCCTGATTTACCAGTTTTGAAACTACCGTTTTGGCTTGTTCGGGTCTGCCCTGATCGTCTTCAACAACTAATTCGATCTTCTTTCCGTTGACACCGCCGGCGGCGTTGATTTCGTCAACTGCAAGCTGAATTCCGTTTTTGGTCGATTGTCCGAAGCTGGAAGTTTGTCCGGTCAGATCGCCGTAAACGCCGACTTTGATCGTGTCGCCGCTCGAAGTTGTTGTGCTGTTTGCGCCTTTTTGAACACAGGCGAGCGAAAATAAAAAGGAAGATACCACACAAATGGCTAAAAATATTCTGGTCATTTTTTACCTCTCAGATAAAATTTTGTTTAGTCTTAAATTTTAGAATTGTTATGCTCTGACGGGCATATTACGCCGAATCGCTTGGAAAAGTTTACTTTTCAGAGCATTTTATAACTTTACGTAATAAATATACAAAAAGGAATTATACCTTTTTCGGATAGTATGTCGAGTTATTATTCGCTAAAATTCTAGCTCAAAATCATTTGACAGCTTGAAAAAGATGAAGGAAAACGAAAATAAAACGCATTTAGGCGATATGCCGAAGGAAGATTTTCGGCGTTTCGGCTACGAAATTGTCGATTGGATCGCCGATTATTTTGAAAATCTCGAAAACTTTCCCGTTCTCTCGCAAAACGAACCGAACGAACTCAAAAATCGGCTTCCGAAATCCGCGCCGGAAAAAGGCGAAGATTTTTCGGATGTTATCAAAGATGTCGAAAAACTGATCCTGCCCGCCGTCACACATTGGAATCACCCGAATTTTCACGGGCTTTTTTCGACTTCGACAAGCTCGGTCGGCATTTTCGGCGATATGTTCGCGTCGGCGTTCGATATGAAAGCGATGCTCTGGCGCACTTCGCCCGCTTCGACCGAGCTCGAACCCGTTGTGCTCGTCTGGCTGCGGCAAATGATGGCTTTGCCCGAAGATTTCAGCGGGATTATTTATGATACGGCTTCGATCTCGACGCTTCACGCGATTGCAATGGCGCGTGAAAAGCTGAATTTAAGTATCCGTGAAAAAGGAATGAGCGGCAGAACCGATTTACCGCTTTTGCGGATTTATTGCTCCGAACAGACACATTCTTCGATAGATAAAGCCGTCATCCTGCTCGGGCTCGGCACGCGTTCCATCGTCAAAATTCCGACCAATGAGCGTTTTGAAATGGACGCGGAAAAATTGCGCGAAGCGATTTCCGACGATAAAGCCGCCGGATTTCTGCCTTGTTGTGTCGTTGCCACGATCGGCACGACTTCGAGTTCGAGCGTCGATCCGGTCGAAAAGATCGCAGACATCTGCGAACGCAACAAAATTTTTCTGCACGTTGATACGGCTTACGCGGGAAGCGCGGCGATAGTGCCCGAATTTCAGCATTATTTTCGCGGAATGGAACGCGCCGATTCGATCGTGACCAATCCGCACAAATGGCTTTTTACGCCGTTCGATCTTTCGGTTTTGTATGTCAAGGATTTGGATTTGCTGAAAAAAACCTTTTCGCTCGTCGCCGAATATCTGAAAGTTGCGGAAACCGTCACGAACCAGATGGATTACGGAATCCAGCTCGGACGCAGATTTCGGAGTTTGAAGCTCTGGTTCGTAATGCGTTATTTCGGTCAGGAAGGTTTGATCGCCAGACTGCGCGAACATTGCCGTCTGGCGCGGCTTTTCGCAAATTGGGTTGACGATTCGCCGAATTTTGAAATGCTTGCGCCCGTTCCGTTTGCGCTCGTCTGTTTTCGCGCTTGCCCGCAAACGACGGAAGATTTAGACGCTTTTAACGAAAAAATAATGAATGAGATCAACGCTTCGGGCGAAGCATATCTTTCGCACACGAAATTAAACGGAAAATTTACGCTCCGTTTGTCGGTCGGAAGCATCAGAGTAGAAGAAAGACATTTAGAGAAAGTCTGGAATTTATTAAACGAAAAAGTAAAAGACGCGGTAAAATAATTTTATGAAAAAATTCGGATATATTTTTTTGATGATATTGGTCGCAAGCGTTGCAACGTTTGCGCAATCGACCACGGTTAAAAAGGCTGAAGCAAAACCGAAAGTTTCGACAGAACCGACCGTTGAGCGGGAAAAATTCGACCCGGCACGCAATGCGGCGGATGATCTGCAAACTGCGATCGCGAAAGCGGCGACGGAAAACAAACGGATAATTCTCGACATCGGCGGCGAATGGTGCGTTTGGTGCCGGATTATGGATTATTACCTGATCGAAAACAAGGATTTGGCAAAGATCGTCGATGAAAATTTCGTTTGGCTCAAGATAAATATGAGCGAAGAAAACGAAAATAAAGAGTTTTTGGCAAACTATCCCGAAATCAAAGGCTATCCGCATCTTTTCGTGCTGGAAAAAGACGGGAAGCTGATTCATTCGCAGGACACTGCCGAACTCGAAGAGAAAAAATCGTATAACAAACAAAAATTTACCGATTTTTTAACGAAATGGTCGCCCGCCAAGACTGAAAAGGCAAAATGAAAATGCAATTCGTCAAAGAAACAATCATTAAGGCACCGCCCGAAAAGGTTTTTGCTTTTCACGAATTGCCCGACGCTTTTGAACGCCTCGTGCCGCCCTGGGAAAACGCAAAGGTCATCCAAAAAGCCGACATTTCAAAAATCGGCTCGCAGGCGATCATCGAAATGAAGGTTCTCGGACTTTTTCCGGCGCGTTGGGTTGCCGAACATACGAAATACGAACCGCCGCGAATGTTTGAAGACGTGCAGATTTCGGGACCTTTTGCGAGCTGGCGGCATCAACATATAATTTTACCGCACACAGACGGCGCGATATTACGCGACGAGATCGAATACGAACCGCCGCTGAGTTTTTTGGGTGAGCTTGCCGCACCTTTTGCAGTCGTCCCGAAACTCGAAAAAATGTTTGCTTATCGCCACGAAGTTACGCGGAAATGGTGCGAAGAAGGAGAATAAATTATGCAAATCGAAACCGTCGAAGTCGGCAATTATTTCTTTCCGATCGTTTTGGATTTTACCGACGTTTTGAAAAAAATGAACGATGACGAATTTGAAAATTTCTGCCGTCACAATCCCGATCTGCAAATCGAACTTACCAAAGAAGGAGAACTCGTGATTATGCCCCCGACCGGAGGAGAAACAGGAATTCGTAATTTTTCTTTAATTTTGGAATTTGGAAAGTGGTCGGAAAAAGACCGAAGCGGCGTGGCTTTCGATTCCTCGACCGTTTTCCGTCTGCCAAGCGGCGCAAAGCGTTCGCCCGATCTGTCGTGGGCAAAAAATGATAAATGGAATAATCTGAGTGCGGACGAAAGGAAAAAATTTCCGCCGATCTGTCCCGATTTCGTGGTCGAATTGCGTTCGCCGTCCGATTCGCTGACAAATCTAAAAAACAAAATGACGGAATATCTTGAAAACGGCGCGTCGTTAGGCTGGCTGATCGACCCGATCGAGCGGAAAGTTTATGTTTATCGTCCGAATTCGGAAACCGAAATTCTGGAAAATCCGGCAAGCGTTTCAGGCGAAAATCTGTTAAAGGATTTCTCGCTGGAGATGAATAAAATCTGGGATTAGAAATTATGCTGACACACATCGTCTGTTGGAAATACAAGGCGGAAACGAGCGAAGCGCAACGCGCCGAACATATTGCGAAACTCAATAATCTGCCGAATGTGATTCCGAATATTTTGAGTTTTTCGGTCGGACGCGATGTTTTGCATCTCGACCGTTCGTTCGATACGGGTTTGATCGCAACTTATCCCGATATGGAAGCGTTAGATTTTTACACCGTTCATCCCGATCATCAGGAAGTTGCCAAGCTTGGCAAACAGATCGCCGAAAAGGTTGTTTCGGTGGATTTCATGGAGTAGTTGGCAGAGTTGACAAAAAGTTTGCAGAAAGTTTACGGCTAGTTGGTGAAAACTTACCGAATTTTTGAGAAAAACTTCAACTATCTGCAAACTTTCCGTAACTCTGCCAACTTCCTGCAAACTTTATAAAAATGAAACGTTGGAAAAAAATTCTGCTGATTTTGCTTGCCGTCATTCTTCTGGCGCAGATTCCGTTTATTTATCGGCGTTTTCAAACCGGAAAATTGGCGGAAAAAATTAATCAACTGCAATCGCAACGAACAAATCTTTCCAATCCTAATTTTAACGAATACAAAGGAATCATCCACGCGCACACCAATTTAGGCGGACACAGCACGGGAAGTTTTGACGAATTGATCGGCGCGGCAAATCAGAACGAACTCGATTTTGTCGTGATGACCGAACATTTTTCGGAAAATTACGACACTTCAGCTCTGACCTTGAACGGATTTTACGGGAAAACGCTTTTCGTCGGCGGAAACGAAGTCGATACGGCGAGCGTTGACCGTTTTCTGATGATTCCGGGCGGCGCGGACGCTTACAATCTGGCGTTCGATAAAACCGAAACGTTTCTCGAAAAAGTCCACGCGCAAAATCGAATCGCGCTCATAACTTATCCCGAAAGATTCAAAACCTGGGACGCAAATTTTGACGGAATCGAAGTTTTTTCGCTTCACACGAACGCGAAAAAGATGAATCCCGCGATTTTCCCGCTCGACGCGCTCTGGGCTTACGGAAAATATCCGAAACAGCTTTTAGCCAAATATTTCGTGCGTCCCGATGCAAATTTGCAGAAATACGACGAAATTTCCGCGAAGCGGAAGATAACGCTTTTTTCAGGGACGGATGCGCATTCAAACATCGGTTTTCATCTGCTCGGCGACGATGCGGGAAATAAAATCATCAATCTAAAGCTCGACGATTACGCGACGATCTTCGGGCTGACACGCGCCCATATTTTGCTGGCGAAGGACAAGCAGTTAACTCGTGAAAATCTGATCGGCGCGATCAGGAACGGAAATCTTTTCGTCGGGATCGACGTTTTGGGCGACACGAGCGGCTTTTCGTTTACGGCTGAAACGAATGCGGAAACGAAAATTCAGGGTGACGAAATCGCTTTGCAAAACGGCGTGAAATTAAAAGCAAATGCGCCGCAGAACGTGCGTTTCGCGATATTTAAGAACGGCGAAAAGGTATTTGAAGAAGGCGGAAAATCCGAAACGGTTTTTGAAGCAAAGGAAAAAGGAACTTACCGCGTCGAAGTTTATCTCGACGCGCTCGGCAGTCCATTCGATAAAATGCCGTGGATTTTTTCCAATCCGATTTATATCAGGTAAGCCAACGAATTATATTCTGCTAACATCAAAAATAAGCAATTAACTGAATTTTAAGGTTTCCTACAATAGAGAATGAAAATTTTTAAGAAAATCGTTTTCCCCGCGTTCGGATTGCTGATGCTGTCGGCAACGGCAGTTTTCGCACAGCAAGTTCAGCGCACGCCGTTTGACGTTAAAAATTATGTAATGGATGTCGCGCTCGATCCGGTCGAAAATAAACTGACGGCGACGGTCGATGTCACTTTCGTGCCGCTCGAAGACACACGCAGTGTTTCGTTCGAGTTGAACGGTTCGCTGAAGATCGACACGATCACGCGTCAGGATAAACCGCTTGCGCCGGCTTCTGCGTCCGCAACTCCGACAACCGCGCCGACACCGAAACCGAAAACTCCCGTCAAAACGCCCGTCGTGCCACAGCCGACCGTTACTTTCATTCAAGACCAAGTCGGCGTTTCCGATCTGGGTCCGAGCGTAAAGATTGATCTCGGCGACACGGTGACGAAAGGCACGAACGTGATCTTGCGTTTCAAATACAGCGGAATTCTGGTCACGCCGCAAGGCGGACCGCTTTTGACGAAACGGCTTGCCTATATCGGTCCGAAAGACGGTTATCTGATGTATGCGGCGCGCTGGTTTCCGTTTCACGATTACGCGGCGGATTTTGCGACTTCCGATATTTCGATCTCGCTTCCGTCGGGAATGAATCTGGTCGGGATGAGCGATGCGCCCGTCACGCAAACAGGCGGAAAATCTCGTTTTGTCCGCAACAAAGAAAGTCTTGTCGGAACATTTGCTTACGGCAGATACACGAACAAAACTCTGCGTTTCGGCGAATATGAATTGCAATTTAACACGAAAACCCCGAGCGACGCGCTCGTTGCCAATTACGGCGAAACGCTCGGACGTGCTTTGCAGTTTTACACGAAAAAATACGGAATGCCGGATTCGGGAAACCGCCTGATCGTTTCGCAGATCGACGATGAAAGTCTTGATTTTTATTCATCGCCCGGACAGATTTTTATCGGGACGCGTCCGTTTGAACAGGCTCGTGAAGTGACTTCGGAAAGGCTTCAACGCGAAGCCGCGATTCAATGGTGGGGTTTGACGGTCGGCTTGAGATCGTTTGACGATGCGTGGCTCTCGCAAGGTTTGGCGGAATTTAGTGCGATTTCTTTGCGCGAAAGTCTTATGACGGGCGCACAGCTCGACAATCTGCGCCGCGAACTGCTCGAAAAATCTTTGACATTCGAGCAAACCGCGTCTTTGACGAGAACTCCCGCGAATCTCGACGATCAATCGGTCGCTTATCAATATATTATGTATGCAAAGGGCGCATTTGTTTTCAAACTTTTGCGCGATACGCTCGGGGAAGCGAAATTCAATCAGTTGATGAACACGTATCTGCAAAGATTTCGCGGTAAAAACGCCTCGATCGACGATTTTGAAAAACTGACGAGCGAAGTTGCCGGACAGCCGATGCGTTATTTCTTTGCGCGTTGGGTCGAAGGAACGGGCGTTCCCGAATTTACGTCCGATTATTTGATTATCCGCACCCGCGCCGGAAAATTTATCACGCGCGGAACGGTCAAGCAAAACTATGACAATCTGCGTTTACCGCTCGAAATCCAACTCAAAAGCGAAGGCGAAGGCGGCTTGAAAACCATCACGGTTCAGATCGACGACTCAAGTGCGGATTTCAATATCGAATCGGACGGAAAACCGCTCGGCGTGATAATCGACCCGAATCATAAACTTTTGAGAATCTCGCCCGAACTCCGCATTTCTTCGATCGCGCGGCGCGGAATCGAACAATTCAAGGAAGGAAATTACGTCGAAGCGCAAAAGCAATTTGAAGAAGCGTTAAAGCTCGACCGTTCAAATTCGTGGATTTATTATCATCTCGGCTTGTTGTTTCTCGAACAACGCAATTACGATCTGGCAATCGATAATTTCAAAGCGACTCTGGGCGGAAGATTGGAACCCACGTGGCTTTCGGTCTGGTCGAACATCAAAATGGGCAACGCTTATGATGCCAAAGGCGACCGCACCCGCGCCGTTGCCGCTTACAAACGTGCCGAAAATCTCGGCGACAATTACGACAACGCGCAGGAAGCCGTAAAGAAATATCAAGCCACACCGTATGATCCGAAAGAAAAAACGCAGACAACGGCGGTAAAATAGAGAAATAATTATCGATCAAACAAAAAAGGAACTTTGAAATTTCAAAGTTCCTTTTTTCTTCCCTTTGTCCGCCGATTAGAAATTGAATCTAAATGCGAATTGGATTTGCCGGTTGGTTCCGAGTCCGACGGTTCTGCCGACGGTCGAACGCAGAAGTCCGAAGGTCGAACCCGCCGCGCTTTGCGTAAAGGCTTGACCGGGCTGTAAGACGTTTGAAGTCGTTGCCGAATAAATGCTCGTCGTCGTGTTAAAGCTCAGATTCGGCAAAGCATTATTGAGCGTGACCGAAGGATTCGCAAAATTCGTCGTGTTGAAGATATTGAAAACTTCGGTGCGGAATTCAAAATTCATTCTTTCCGAAAACCTGAATTTTTTCGCCAGAATCAGATCGACTTGTCGGAAATTCGGTCCCGAAAGTTCGTTGCGCGGAAAATCGCCGAACGTTCCCGGCGCGGGTGTGGAAAACGCCGCCGGATTGATAAAGTTACGGTCGTTGTTCAGATACGGATTTACGCCGCTAACCAGATTCGGTCGGCGAATATTGCGCGAAGCTCCGCCGCCCGGCGTGTTGACAACCGCGACGAATCCGCTCGGAAGTGCCGGTAAGTTCGTTCCGAATGACGGCAGGTTTGCCACGAAACCGTTTGCGAAAAATGTCCCGTCACCTTTCGGACAACCTGTCGCTGATTGGCATTGAATCACCACATCGGGACGCACGACCAGAACTTCGATCGGCACGCCGCTTCTGGCATTGACGATTCCGCCAATCTGCCAACCGCCGAGAAAGAAGTTGCCCGCCTTTCCGAAATCGAATCTTTTACCGTTTCCGAAGGGAAGCTCATAAAGCGCGCTGACATTAAAAGTGTGACGAATGTCGAAGTTGTTGCGACCGCGGTCTGCCTCAAAATTGTCGAGTTGTGCACCCGTTCGCGCTTCGTTCGATCCGGCAGTCGTGCCTTTGCTGTGCGCGTATGTGTATTGCGCATTGACCGTCAACCCCGTGCTGTAACTTCTCTGCAATGAAAACTGAAGTGCGTTATAGCTGTCGTCGCCGCCGCTCGTTTTGTAGTCGATCTCGGCAAACGGGCGGTTTTGCGTCGTGCCCGAAAGAATGTCGAACTCGCGAACCGTATTAACGCCGATAACCTGTCCCGCCGCATTCGTGCGATTGATAACACCAACGCCGTTCGGCAGATTCGTGCCGTTCGGAATCGTCGTATTTCCGGGTAAAATTTTGTTCGCAACGCTTCTTAAGAATAAATTGCGTCCCTGGCTTCCGACGTATGCAACCGTCGAAACAAGGTTATACGGAAGCTGTTGCTGCCACGAAAAACTGTATTGATAAACTCTTTCGGGAATCTTGTAATCGTTTGAATAAGCGCGCGGCTGATATTGTCGATTGAGCGGATTCGAGTTGAAATTGGCGACAATTGCCGCCGTGTTCGCCGGGAAAGCAAGCAATGAACCGCTTGAGATCGTTGAAGAAACGCGGTCGCTCTCGATCGGCTGAATTTGATCTTCCGTTTGTCCCGGACCGTAATAAATTCCGAAACCGCCGCGCAAAACCGTTTTGCTTCCGCCGAAAAATCCGGTTCCGTCAATATTCGGCGACCACGTTACCGCGACGCGCGGACCGAAATTGTTTTTCGACGATCTGAAAGCCTGTGTATCGGAAGGTTTGAGTTGTCCGGTTTCGATGTCGAACAAAACCTGCCCGTTGCGGTCTTCACGGAGCGGCGCATAATATTCGTAACGCAACCCGTAATTCAAAGTTAAACCCGGACGGATTTTCCATTCATCCTGCGCGTAACCGATGTAATATTCCTGTTTCGCCAGCCGTTCGCCCGTCAAACCGTTATTGAAAGGGCTTGCCGCGCTGACATCGCCGAGATATTGCACCGACGCGGGCGTGTTCGCCAGAAATGACGCGAGATTTGAAAAAGTGTAAGTCGTGCCGCCCAAACGGTCGGTATAAAGGCGAATCAGACGAATTTCGCCGCCAAATTTGATGTTGTGATTGCCTTTGATCCAGTTGAAACTGTCGATAAAACCGAGCGAATAAGGCGTATAAGGCTGTCCGCGTCCGTTCGTTGCCGAGTTAGCGCGAACCAATCCGCCCGGAATCGAAATCCCCGACGAAGTTCCCTGTCCCGCAATTCCCGTGTTTGCGACGCTTCCGCTGATGTTCAGGATCACGCTTGAAAAATCCAAGCCCGCCACCGTCGGAGCCGAACCGTTGATGCGTGTCCGTGCGCCGTTGTAGCCGATCTTGAATTCATTGATAAGCGAACCTTTGCTGTTCAAGATCGATTGAAATCCGAAAACCCCGTTTTGCGGAACGGCTTCGATCGTCACGACGCGACCCGAAACGCCTTCGGGCGCAATGTCTTTGCCCTGATCGCGGAAAAATCGAAAATATGCCTTGTTCATCTGATTGATCTGGTAATCGAAACGTGCCGCAAACGATCTTTCGTCGGTTTTCTCGTTGTCCTGCAATTGTAAAATATCGAAACCGTTCGTTGCCGAAGCACCGCTTAAAACAACCGCCGACTGAGAACGAAACGCCGTGATATAAGGCTGAATCGCCGGATTGACGGGCGTGTTTGTTCCCGGAATCAATGCGCCCGGCTGTGCCAGACTGAGGCTCGGCGCGGCTTCGACAAAGTTCAAACCGAAACGTCCGCGATATTGTTCATAGGAACCGAAAAAGAAAAGTTTGTCCCTAATGATCGGACCGCCGAGCGAACCGCCGAATTGATCGAGCGTCAATTTGCTTTTCGCAACTCCGGGCGTGACGTTATCGAAATAATTTCTCGCATCGAGCGAATCGCGGCGCAAATATTCAAACGCCGAGCCGTGAAATTCGTTGCCGCCCGATTTGGTCACGACGTTGATCTGTCCGCCCGTTCCCGTTCCCTGTTCAGCCGGAAAATTCGACGAATCGACGCGAAATTCCTGCACGTTTTCAAGGCTCGATTGCAAGCGAAACGGCGACGGGACCTCGCCGTTCAAATTACCCGGCGAAGCGTCGATGATCGCAGTTCCTTCTACGCCGTCATAGCGGACGACGTTTTGCTGAACGGCGCGACCTGAAAAACGGATGTCGCCGAAAGTTCCCGAACCGCTGTTGACCGCGCCCGGAGCCTGCAGATAAAGCTGTGAAAGCTGGCGACCGTTGATCGGCAAACCTTCGACTTCGCGCGTATTGACGTTCGCACTCAAGCTCGCCGAAGACGTGTCGACGATAACCTGCTCATTTGCCACAATATCGACACTTGCCGCTACACCTTGCGGTTGGAGTGCGATGTTGACCGTCGATTCCTGTCCGGCAAGCAGTTCGATGCCGGCGCGTGAAAAATTTTCAAAATTGGTTGCGCTGACCGAAACCGTGTAAGCCGTCGGTTTAAGCGCGGCGACGAAGAAAATGCCGTCATTGTTGGCGGTGACGGTTCTCACTTCGCCTGTTTTTTCATTCTTGACGACAATCGACGCGCCCGGGACGATCGCGCCGTTTACATCTGTGACGGTTCCCGTAATGCGTGCATCGGATTGCGCGAATGCGACAATGGAAAACGTAAATATAAAAGTTAAAAATAAAATCTTTTCGATAAGCTTTGATTGCATTATTCACTCCTTTCAAAAGGGTTTTGTTGATATAGATCAAAGCGGACGATGCGTTCTCCACGCACTCCGCTTTTTTGCCGATATTTCTTTTTGATCTTTTTGGTAAGCAAGAAGCAGAATAGGTGCAAAAAGTTAAAATGGAGTGAATTAAATATTAAATAGATGTTAAATTCGGCGGAAAGCGGAAATTGCAATCAATAAGGAAAGTTTGATTGACGGATGTGAATCAGATATTTCGCTTCAATAAATTACCGACCGCTTTTACCAATTCCTCGGCTTCGAGCGGTTTGGCAAGATGCAGATCAAAACCTTCGGCGACGGCGCGTTCACGATCTGATTTGGCGTTGTAAGCGGTCAGGGCGATGGCGGGCAGATGCGGATGAGTTTTTCTGACCCGATTAATGAGATTGTAGCCGTCCTGAACAGGCATTCCGATGTCGCTGATGATGATGTCGGGCGTTTGTTGATCGAAATTTTCCAGAGCTTCTTTGACCGAACTGGATAAATGAGTTTTCGCGCCCAGATTTTCAAGAATAAATTTAACGAGTTCGGCGGCATCCTTTTCGTCTTCAACGATCAGAACATTCACGCCTGCTAAACTTTTCAGAGAACTGGCGGAAACGATTCCAAGCTCCGTTTCGTTAGTTCGCGCGTCATTTTTGACCGAAAGTTTTGCGGGCAAAGGAAATTTGACTGAAAACGTCGCGCCCTTGTTCAAACCGTCGCTTTCGACATAGACGCTTCCGCCGTGAATTTCGGTGAGATTACGGACAATCGCCAAGCCTAAACCTAAGCCGCCGTAACGACGATTCGTGCCTCCGTCCTCCTGCCGAAAACGTTCAAACACAAAAGGTAAAAATTCGGCGGAAATTCCTTCGCCTGTGTCGCTCACGGTTATCTTTACGTGCTCGCCTTCGCTTTCCAGTTTGATCGCGATCTCACCGCCGCTTTGTGCAAATTTCACCGCGTTTGAAATAAGATTCCAAAAAATCTGGTGAAGCCGGTCGGCATCGCCGGGAATGAAAACTTTTTCTTTATCGAAGGAAGTCGAAAGTTTTATCTTTTTGGCTTCGATCGCGGGAATAAATGTTTCGATCGAATCCTTTAAAACTGAAACAAGCTCGACCGTTTGCAGATTAAGCCGGATTTTTCCGGTAATGATCCTTGAAACATCAAGCAGATCATCGATAATCTGTTTTTGACGAACGGCGTTGCGGCTGATTATTTCCATCGCCCGCAACGCTTTTTCACTGCTCAAATCGCCCGTTTCGGCAATTTTTGCCCAACCCAGGATCGCATTGAGCGGCGTTCTCAGTTCGTGCGATACGGTCGCCAGAAATTCGTCCTTGAAACGGTTTGCGGTTTCGGCTTCGATACGCGCCTGTTTTTCCTTTTCCAGAAGCTCTTCTTTTTCTTTTTCAGCCGTTTTGCGCAGAGTAATGTCACGAAAATAAACCGAAAGACCTTCGCCCGACGGATAGACATTCACTTCGAGCCAACGATTGCTGAAGGTCGAAAGGGCTTCAAAACTAACGGCTTTCTTTTCTTCCAAAGCTTTGAGGTAATTTTCCTCGAAAACACTTCCGACCGCCATCGGAAATTTTTCCCAAACGTTTTGTCCTAGTAATTCTTCACGCGTTTTTTCAAGATATTTCTCTGCCTGTGCATTTACGTAAATAAACTCCCAATTGTTGTCCAATGTGTAAAATGCGTCGGAAATGCTTTCGAGAATGATCGTATTTTTCTGATCTGCAATGGCGGCGGCATAATTTGCCCTTCGCGCACGTTCACTAAGCCAGATGATGATTGCGCTGACCGCGATGAACAGTAAAAGCCCGACAAACTCAACCTGATTAACTTCGCTGGCAGAGAAAAACGGATTGATCCAAAGGACGACCAGAACACAGGAAAGAATCAGTGCAATAATTCCGACGACGTAACCGCCGAAAAGCGATGAAAAGATGATTGCGGCGTAGAAAGTGGCGTAAGGAACGCGGGTTCCGAGAATCGGGGTAAGAATTATTCGGGAAATGGCTGCCGCCGCAACGGATGACAAACCGGCAATCAGACGTATCCAAAACGTCGGAAGTTTTTTTTCAGACATCGAATATTTTACATTTTTTGTTTGTAATATTCCCTTGTTCACAAAATATCCCCTGCCGACCAAATACCCAACCAACTCCGAATTCGTTGAATTTCTCAGAAACAAATACTTGAAAATTTAGAAAAACTGAGTGTGAAAAATATGAACAACTGATTTAATTATCAGTAATAAGAAAGGCAAGTCAAGAAGGCTTTTCGGCTTTCACTCCCAATGAAAACCGATTTTACATAAAAAATTTTAAAATATTAGCTTTAGATTTACTCTTCGCTTCCGTCCATCGCGTTGTCGTCTGCGACCCACGCAACAAAAAGCCGGAGCCAGCTTTCTTTCGGGTCGGTGATCGAAACGCCGACGCGGGAAGTTCCGTAGTTAGCGGGTGCGATTCGCATCACCTGTGCTTTGACTTCGACGGGAACGCCGTCCGGACGATGCGAGCGAATGTATAAAACGTCGCCCTGATTGACTTTTTGATTAAGCTGGAAAAGCGCACCGAGCGTTGAAATGTCGTCAGTTTCGGTCGGTTCGCTCCACGCCGCACCATCTTCGGCGCGACCTGAAACAACCACCGGAAGGCGCAAAGCCATCCGAAGCGCAAAGCGTTTTTCCTCAAAATGAGGCTGCATCGTAGTTGCCATGTTAGGTTTTTTGCGAATGAAAGTCACTAAAATACCAAAAGTTTAACACGAAATCTTTCAAAGGTATAACTAATTTGAGTTTTTTTGTAAAGCTAAAAATGAACTCACGGTTTATACAATTTAATAAAATATAACTTTGGTCATTTCAATTCGACTAGCACTTTATATGATAGTTATACTATAAAATCAGAAATAAATGCACATTTATTTTAAGGAGTAAACGTAAATTTTTATGTCAAATACGGAAATCGCTCGCAAGGTCGTCATTCTCGGTTCAGGTCCGGCGGGCTTAACCGCCGCCATTTACGCATCGCGGGCGCAACTCGAACCGATCGTTATCGAGGGACCGCAACCGGGCGGACAACTGACCATCACGACTGATGTCGAAAATTATCCCGGTTTTGCATCGGGCATTATGGGACCGGAATTAATGAATCAATTCCGCGCCCAAGCCGAAAGATTCGGCACGGAATTTTTGAATACCTGGATCGATAAGGTCGATCTCAGCCAAAGACCTTTTACGCTTTACGGTAAAGCAAGCCAGGACAGCGAAGAGATCACGACCGTTATCAAAGCCGAAACTTTGATTATTTCAACGGGTGCGTCGGCAAAATGGCTCAGTATTCCGGGCGAAGAACCTGTTCCCGAAGGCTTGGGCGGAAACGGCGTTTCGGCTTGCGCCACGTGCGACGGCTTTTTCTTTCGCGGAAAGCCTGTCGTGATCGTCGGCGGCGGCGACACGGCGATGGAAGAGGCAATGTTTCTGACGCGTTTTGCGTCAAAGGTTACGCTGATGCACCGCCGCGAAGAGTTTCGTGCTTCAAAAATTATGCAGGAACGCGTTTTGAATCACGAAAAGATCGATATTATGTGGAACACGGAAGTAAGGGAAATTCTCGGAACGAAGGAAGAAGGCGTGACGGGCGTGAAGATTTTCAACAATAAATCGAACGAAGAAAGCATTTTTCCGACGAACGGCGTTTTCATCGCGATCGGTCACAAACCGAATACCGAACTTTTCGCGGGCGTTCTCGATATGGACGAAGTCGGCTATCTGAAAACCGAAGGTCGCACGATGAAAACCAATGTCGAAGGAGTTTTTGCTTGCGGTGACGCACAGGATTCTTATTATCGTCAGGCGATCACGGCGGCAGGTTCGGGTTGTATGGCGGCGATCGATGCCGAAAGATTTCTCGTCGAACACACGGAAGCCGAAAAAGTTACCGCGACGAATTGGTAAATTCGACGCAAAATTGAAAAAGGATGACGAGAAATTTTCTCATCATCCTTTTTTATTTCTAATTTTTCTCGATTACCGCACCTTTCAGGATTTCCACCTTCTGCGGTGTTTTGATGACTTTCGCAGGGTTAAAGCCTTGAGTTTCGGCGCGCCGCAGAATGCTTTGATAGGTCGCATCGTCAAGTTTCGGTTCGCGGCTCAAAATCCAGAAGTATTCGCGTTTCGGATCGCCGATTGCGGCGTATTTATAATTTTCATCCAGATCGATGATCCAGTAATCGCCCCAAACTGCTGAAATAAAAGATAAAAATTTCGGTGCGAAACGAACTTCCAGTTTCGCATTCGTATTTTTATCGATTATCCGCGCTTCGCCTTTTGCCTTATCGACCGTGCCGTTTTCCTTAACGCATTGATTCAAAACCTCGATCTTGTTTTCCTTTTTGATCGTGTATGTCGCGGTTGTGTTCCCGACGCATTGATCTTGAAACTTATTCGGATAGCGCGCGATTTCATACCACGTTCCGCTGTATTGTTTCAGGTCAACCGACGGAACGGTTTGCAGAACATTTTCATTTTTTTTCTGTCCGAAGGCGGAAACCGCCAAAATCGAAATTGTTGCCAAAATGCCTAAAAATAACGCTTTTTTCATAAATCTCCCTTTAAAAACTTGTTCATTCAAAAAACTGCTGATAATTTGATTCATTAATCAGGCAAACGGCTTGCCAAAATTTGCTATTAGGCGCGGCATCTTTCTATAATTTTAGTGTTATTACAATTTTATTTATTCTGACGATTAATAATTTTTAAGTATTTATGCCGATTTACGAATATCGATGCGCCGATTGCGGAACGCATCTCGAAAAAATGCAAAAGGTTTCCGACGCACCTTTGACGGTCTGTGAAAATTGCGGCGGAAAGTTGGAAAAACAATGGTCGCTTTCGGGTTTTCAATTCAAAGGCGAAGGCTGGTATGTAACGGATTACGCCGGAAAAAAAGCCGATAAGGGCACCAAAAGCGAAAAGGTCGAAAAAACTTCGGCGAGCGAATCAACCGCTTCGGCAGATTCTGCATCAAACACGAAAAGTGACAATTCGACTGCCACAGCAAAAGAACCCGTGACAAAAAAGGATTGAGGTGAAAAATGAGATTTTCGGTTAAAAAAGTTTGGATTTCGAGTTTATTTTTATTGTGTTTCTCCGCTTTTTTATTCGCTCAATCGCGTCACAGCGTCAAAGGTTCGGCTGACCTCGAAGGCACGATCCTGAGCGTCACGGCTTGGCGGACGGACAGCAAAACCGACCAGATAAAACCCGAAAATATTTTTCTTTACGAAAACGGAATTGAGCAAAAGATCAAAAATTTCAGCTACGATCCGTCGCCCGCTAAGATTTTAATTTTGGTCGATAACTCGCAGACGATTCGCGGCGATGTCGAAAAACTAAAAGCGGCGACAATGGAATTTGCCTACGAAATATTTGAAGGCGACCAGCTTTTCGTGGCGGCTTTCGACGAAAAACCCGAGATCATTCAGGAATGGACGGACGATGCGAAAAAGATGGAAACTTCGCTTTCGACCTTTCGCAAACAGGGGAATCCGTATCTTTTCGACGCGCTCGAAGCGACCACGCGCGAAATTCTCGTGCCCTTAATGCCCGGAACACGCAAAACCGCCGTCGTTCTGATCGGCGACGGTTTGGATCGCGGCAGTAAAACGCCGTTTGAAAAGGTTCTGGGCGAATTACAGAATCAAAACATCACGGTCTATGCGTTGCAGATTCCCGACCGCACGGGCGGCGCGTATCGGCGCAATTCTCCGAAAGCCAATCAGGTCATCGAACAACTGACCGAGGGCACGGGCGGCAAGATTTTTCCGATCGAAGAAGCGCAAACGGCGGCAAAATTCATCTGCGACGAGCTTCGCAAAAACCGTTATCTGCTTTCATATTTTCCGACCAACACTTCGACTTACGACGCACGAAAAGTTTTTCTCGTCGCTGACGAAGGCATCAGCCTGCGCACGAAAAATGCACAGCCGCCGAACATCAAGTAAACGAATTTGCTTATTGATTGCCCGCATTTTGTGCTAAACTTCTCTTTCCGCGTTTATTTTTTGCAATTATTTTGCAAGCGAGAGGAGTTTAGAAAACCGTGAGCGATTCAAAGAAAGTTCCAAGTCCGCCGCCTGACGACTTTTCCAAAACGATGCCGAATATCAATCTGCCCAAGGGCGGAAATTCGTCAAACAACGATTGGGATAAAACGAATTACAACTATCCGGCACAGCCGCGAAACGACGATTGGGGAAACACGGTTCCGAATTATAATCTGAATCAGGACGAGGACGATTTCGGCAAAACTTTTCTGCCCGGATCGCAGAAAAACACTCCGCGCTCGGACGATTGGGGCGTGACACAGCATAATATCGACCTTTCCGAAACCGACTTCGGCGGCGGAAATCAACGAAATTACGGCGGCTCGCAAAACGAAGATTTCGGCAACAATTACGGTGCGACAACTCCATATTTTCGTCTGCCCGAAGCCGAACGTCAAAAATATCAGAATCTACCGCCGACACCGACCGAAAAAGCCGCTCAGGAGCAAAAGGAACAGCAGGAAAAAGGCGGAATTCCGGTCTGGGTTTGGGTTAGCGCAGGATTGATGTCGATGTTCTTTTTCGCGGTTGCGGTTTTGCTTCTCGTATACTTCTTCCTGATGAGCGACACAGGGTTTGAAGCGACCGTCAAAGGTGCGCCGCCGGGAAGCAATGTTTTGGTAAACGGCGCGTTCTGGGGTGTAACGAGCGAAGACGGCTCGATCAAACTGCCGACCTTAAAAGCCGGGGAAACGAAAAAGATCGAGATAATTCATCCGAGCTATACGTGCGAAGCGCGTGAAATCAAAGGAGTTGACGGCGTAAAACCCGAACCGATCATCGCCCGCTGTTCACAGGTTGCGGTTAAGCAGGGCGAAGATTGCAACAACATCCGGCTCGGCGAATTTGACAAAGCCGAACGCTGTTATAACGCCGCGCTCGACGGTTTGCCCGACCCGTTCACGCCCGAAGATTTAACGAAGGCTTTGAACATTCTCATCATCAATTTCGACAGCGGAAAGTATGATATTCCGCCGATTCGCCTCGCGGCTTTGCAGAAAGGCGCGAATTTCATCAAAAAACTTCCGCCGACGGTCGTTTTAGAAGTCGGCGGGCACACGGACAGCGACGGTAGCGACGCTTCAAATCAGACGCTTTCCGAAAACCGCGCCAAAGCCGTCAAGGATGCGCTCATCAAATTCGGCGTTAATCCGTCCGCATTGGAAACCAAAGGTTACGGCGAAACGAAACCGAAAACGACAAACGATACGAACGAAGGCAAATTCTATAATCGAAGAATCGAGTATTCGGTTTTGAGGAAATAAATTTATTGCCTGCAAAGGAAATGAAAATGTTTCGTAAATGGTAAATCGTTAATTGGAAAAAAAAACAATTAACGATTTACCATTTTCCATTTCAGACAAATTTCTGTTTTAATTTCACGGCATAGCGTCGGCTGACAGCAAGTTTTTGGCGAAAGTTTTTCAGACGCACCTGGTATGTCCGGTTGAACCAGGTTTCGATTTCTTCGATTTCTTCCAGATTAATGATCGTTTGTCTGTGAATCCGCAGAAAATATTTTTCCGGCAAGCGTTCTTCCCATTCGCGTAAAGGTCTTTCGATCAGATGTTTTTTGCCTGAAACCGTAATTATTTCCGAGTAATCGCCTGCCGAATTGATGTGTGAAATTTCATTTACTTTAAGAAATATCGAGCGTTCGCCGAGTTGGAGAAAAATGCGGTCATCAAATTCGAGCGGACGAATTTCGTTTTTCTCGTCAGTTTTTTCTTCCTTTATTCGCTCGACCGCGTTTGCCAATCGCTCGGGATTGACGGGTTTCAGCAGATAATCGAGCGCGTTAACCTCGAAAGCCCGAATCGCGTAAGCGTCGAAAGCCGTCACGAAAATAAGTTTGAAGTCTTGTCCGCTTTTTTCGAGCAAGTCGAAGCCGTTTTCGTTTGAAAGCTGAATGTCGAGAAAAACGATCTGCGGTTTTTCCTTTTCAATAATTTCGACCGCTTCCGACAAATTTTCCGCTTCCCCGATAACCGAGATTTCATCAAATCTCGTCAAAAGCCGCCGCATTTCCTTTCTGGCAAGCCTTTCGTCATCGACTATGAGCGTTTTATATTTCACTTGAAATCTCTACTTTTGCTTTTACAAATCCGCTCTCTTCTTTTAACCCGAATTTTGCACCGCCGCCGAAAAGCTTTTCAAGCCGTTCGCGGACATTTTTCAATCCGATTTTCGTTCCGTTGCCGTTTGAAACATCCTGCAATTTTCCCGAATTTGAGATTTCGAGAATCAATTTATTTTCCGAAATTTTTGCTGAAAGATTGATCTTGAGAGGTTTCGCGCTTGTCTGTAATCCGTGTTTGACCGCATTTTCGACTAACGGATTGAGCAAAAAACACGGAACTTTAAAGTCTTCCGCGGCTTTTTCGATCGTGAAATCGACTTCCAGTTTTTCTTCAAAACGAATCTTTTCGATTGCCAGATAATTTTTTACCGCTTCGATCTCTTCGCGCAGTTCGATAGTTTTCGAGCTTTCGTGAAGCAGTGAATAACGCAGAAATTCGGAAAGCGAAGTAATCATTTGTTCGGCGCGTTTTCCATCTTCGTCGATTGAAGCGCGGATCGAATTCAAAGCGTTGAAAAGAAAATGCGGATTCATCTGGTAGCGCAGCATTTCAAGTTGCGCTTTTTGCGCCAGAGCCGAAGATGCAAGCGCATTTTCGCGTTCACTTTGCGCTTTCTGCCAATACTTAAAGCCGAAATAGATCGCACTCCACGCCGTCAGAGTCATTGCAAAATCGAGCACGACACGCGGTGCACGCGCTAAACTGTCGGCAAAATTATAACTTGCCGCAGTTTGAAAAGTGTAGAGATTTTCAAATGCCGTCCAAATACAACCGAAAATCACGGCGCAGATAAAGACCGTCGCGATAACGAAATTGAGCGAGTATTTATCAAAAATCCGTCTGTAAAATTCGCGTAAAACCGAAGTCAGCAAAAATCCGATGAAAGCGCGAAAAAGTTTAAGATAAAAAAGACGCAGAAAATTCCCCTCGGCGGCAATGGTCAAAAATGTGATGTAGATCATCACAAAATAGATCAGCCAGCCGCCGATCTGAAAAAGCCAGAACGAATTTTTGAATTTTTGAATCACTCGATTTTCAGATCAGATCATCGACAGCTTAACACGGACAAAGAAGTTCCGGGTTAACTAAATGACAAACTTGTGCGGAATTAAGTGAAAAGGAATAGATGAGAAATCGAAAGTAAAATCTCTCACTTCTGACTTCTCACTTTTCACTTATTCCCAAACAAAATCGAATATAAATTACTTATCCGCGAACGATTCCCTTATTTTTTCGGCTGTTCCTTCACTTCGGCATAAAAAGATTTATTGACGATCTTCCACTCGCCGTCGATTTTCAAAAGCGACATATAATCCGTAAATTTGACCGTCGGATAATCCAAAACTATCTTTGCAATTGCCGCATTCCCCGAAATTTCCAGGCTTTCGATCGTGCGTTTGCGGTTTGCTTCGTCCGCAGAAGCTTTGCCGTTAAAGCGACCGGCAAATTCTTCGACGCTCAAATTCAGCAATTTCCCGTCACGAAAAGCCATGATCCGCGCATCCGCGTGAAAAGCCTTACGGATAAATTCCGGATTTCCGGTCGCCTGCGCCTGCAAATAATTTTCAAGCGGAACTTTCGCCAATTCCTTTTCCGGTTTGTCCGCCGCCGTTTTCTGCGCCGGAACAGCGGCAACAAATCCGATCAAAATAAATAAAATGCTCAGTATTTTCATAATAAATTCTCCTTTATTTCATTTTTTCAAACCTCACGTTCTTAGCACCGAAATTTGAAATCTTAAATCCCGTAACCTGCCCGTTTTCGTTTCTGATAAATTCGATCTCGACGGGAAACCCGATTCTTCCCGTAAATTTGTCATTGCCCGCGTCGTTTAACGCGATTTCGCCGTGTCTTATGTGAAAAAGAATTAATTTCCCTTCCACGATTTTCGCCGTATAAACCGTTTCCAGTTCATCGTTATAAAATCTGCCTTCATAATTTTTCAAATCGGCGTTCGAGCTTTCAGGCGTTTTATTTGTTGCAGGTGCAGAAGTTGAGTTTAGATCCGGCTTCAGATTTTTAAGATAAAGATCGGCGATCTCCGTCACATTTTTCACCTGTTCAAAATGTTCGTCGTTGCTCAAAACGATCACGGCAACGCGCTGTTCGGGAAAACGCCAGAAAGAACTGCGAAAAGCGGCAGTGTGTCCGCCGTGGCTTATTTGTTTCGTGCCGCGATAATTCCAATGAATCTGACCTTTCGCGTGATAGCCGATGTCATCTCCGTTCGCCGCCCAAACGACTCGTTCGCCGTTGTTCAAAAGCGACGGTTCGTTAAATCGCCTTATCAATTCGGCATCGCCGACCTTCGGGCTTTCAAAATTCAAAGCCCATTTCGCCATATCTTCGACGGTCGTGTAAAGATTCGACGCGCCGACGGAAGAATCATTTAAAGCCTTCTTTTTGAAAATGCCGTTTTCTAATTCGTATGACTCGGCGCGGTTTTTGATGATTCGTTCGTGATCGTCATTAAACTGCGTGTCGTTCATTTCCAACGGCTTGAAAATATTCTTTTTTGTAAATTCAGAAAACGATTGTCCAGAAACTCTTTTCACGATTTCCGCCAGTAAAATGTAGCCTGAATTACTGTAAAGAAACCGCGTCCCCGGTTCAAAATTCAGTTCCTTTTGGCGGCTGATGACTCGCAAAATATCTTCGGTCGTCACCGCCTCGCCCGCACGCCACCCCGCCACGGACATCAATGCGGCTTGATCTCTGACTCCGCTCGTATGTGCAAGCAAATGATTGATCTTAATGGTTTTTCCATAGTCGGGAATTTCGGGAATAAATTTTCTCACGTCGTCTTCCAACGAAAATTTCCCGTGTTTTTCCAAAAGATAAATGGCAAAAGCCGTAAATTGTTTGGAAACCGATGCAATATTGAAAATCGTTTTGGTCGAGATCGGAATTTCGTATTCCAGATTTGCCGTTCCGTAACCTTTTTTGAAGACAACTTTTCCGTCTTTCAAAACAGCAACCGCCACGCCCGAAGTTTTTGAATTATATTTGGAAAAAATCGCGTCGATTTGCTTATTTGTTGCAATATCAGATGTTTGCCCGAAAATAAAATTGCAGTTTAAGGCGATGAAAATCGGTAATAAGAATAAGTTTGAAATAATTGTTCTTCGATTTGGACTGCCGAATAACTGTCTGATTGACATAAGATTTTTCTCCGAAACGAGTATTAATAGTGAAATATACCGTAACTTTTAGAAAATGTTCCGAGAAAATCTGTGAGCGGTAAATTTAAGGGCTTGAGCGGTTTGCATTGAAAAAGCCGTGAGTAAATTTGATTTTACTCACGGCTTTTCTGCTAAATGAAACGGTTAATTATCCAATTAACCGCGCTTTTTGTTCGGACGGATTTTCTGCGCCGCCGTGTTTGCTTTGATCGAAGATTCTGTCGGCTTAAAAGCCTGATCGTTTTTTGAATCGCTGATCGTTTTATTTGCCGCCAGAAGTTTCGATTCTTCTAAAATCTTCTGCGCCGCTTTCGCGGCTTTGCTCGGTCTTTTTTTTGCTTGCGCCATAATATTTTTCTCCTTTTTAGTAAAATCAGTTTCTCATAATAACAATATTATCGATAGTTTTTATGTTTGGCGTAACCAATCGATTTCGCTTCGTTTTTGGTGAAAACAGGCAATTACAACAATACGATTTTCTTCAATTATATAGAAAACTGCGTATGGAAACTTTCGCAACAAAACACGTCGTGTTTCCTGATAAATTTTTCGATATGCAAAAGGATTTCGTTTGATAGATTGCAAAGCGGCATCGAGCGAGCGCATAAATTCAAAGCCCAAACCTTCACTTTTTTCTTGGTAATAATGAAAAGCTTTCTGAACTTCGCTTTGAGCTTCGCGCCGAACGATTATTTCGCGTTCTGTTCGGTTTGCAAGAGATTCTTCTTCAGAGTTTCCCATTCGGTTCCTTCGTCCGGGTTTTGTTTATAGCTTTCAAGCCGTTTGTCCAACTCGATTTTTTCTCCTTCGGACAAACCCAATTCTTCAGGTTTTTCAGCAATGCTGTCCCAAATATCTTCAACGATTTGAACTCTTTCCGCGACGCTCAATTGTAAAATTTCTGAAACTTGCATATTTCAAATCTTAAACCCGATAAATAAACTTTGCAATGATTTTTTTCCACTAACTTCGCACGATCCAACCGCCGCCGACAACTTCTTCGCCGTTGTAGAAGATCGTTGCTTGTCCGGGCGTGATCGCGGATTGCGGTTCGTCGAAAACGATTCTTGCACGGTTTTCGGGCAAAGCGTAAATCGTTGCAGGCGCGGGTTCGTGGCGATAACGCACCTTTACCCAAGCGCGAACAGGTTCGTCCGGTTCGTCGAAGGCAACCCAATTTACGCCTTTAGCGATAAATTCCGATGAACTCAGTTCTTCCTTTTCGCCGGCGATAATCTGATTTTTCGCGCGTTCGATCTGCACGACATAGAGCGGTTTTTCGTGTGCGATTCCCAGACCGCGGCGTTGACCGATCGTGTAGCGGTGAATTCCCGTATGTTCGCCGATCTTTTCGCCTTTTGTGTTGACGATTTCGCCCGCTTTCGGCAATTCTTCGGTGCGGTTTTCGTGTTCCAAATAGCGGTCGATAAATCCCGAATAATTTCCGTCGGGAACGAAGCAGATTTCCTGCGATTCCTGCTTTTCGGCAACGTAAAGATTGGCATCGCGGGCAATGTCGCGGACTTCGGATTTCAACATTTCGCCGAGCGGAAAATAAGCGTGTGAAAGCTGTTCCTGCGTCAACTCCCACAAGAAGTAGCTTTGATCCTTCCAATGATTTTTTCCGCGAAATAACCGGTAACGATTCGCTTTTTCGTCAAATTCGACCCGCGCATAGTGTCCGGTCGCTACTTTTTCACAACCGAGGCTCATCGCCATTCGGTCGAGCGAAGCAAATTTCAGACGCGAATTGCACGCCACGCAAGGAATCGGCGTTTCGCCCGAAAGATAGCTCTGGACGAAGGGTTCGACCACGGATTTTTCAAACTCCTGTTCGAGATTCAAAACGTAAAACGGAATTCCCAAACTTTCGGCGACGCGACGCGCATCGTAAACGTCGTCGAGCGAACAACAGCGCGACGGCAACGGATCGCCGTTTTCGTCAACCGAAATTCCGCGCCGCTGATTCCACAACTGCATCGTAAAACCGACCAATTCGTGACCTTGTTCCTTTAATAACGCGGCGGCTGATGAAGAATCAACGCCGCCGCTCATTGCTACTGCGATTTTCATAAAAACTCCAAATTTCAGATTATATCATTTCGGCATCGACACAGATATTCTTCCGAAATACAAGGCGGTCAAAGTTTTCAATTTTTCACGGCATTTGATAGTTTATTAATTGTCCTTTCCTGATTAAATCAAGACTTGTAAATAAAGGTGTTCAGACTGAAATTATATGAAAAAATGTCCGCAATGCAGTAAGGTTTTTGACGATTCGCTCAGTTTTTGCACAGTTGACGGAACGCCGCTCGTTGCGGAAAATTTTGTGCCGCCGTCGGAATTTATACCGGATGACGAAGAAGAAACCATAATTCACCGCGATCCGATCGTGGTCGATTTTTCCGCACCGCCGCCAACCACCGAACAATTCAATTTCCCAACGCCGCCGCAGGAAATCGTCACGCCCGTCGTCGTTGAAAGACGCAGTAATTTCTGGAAATATCTGCTTTTTATGCTCGTCGGTTTGATCTTCGGCGGAAGCCTGGTTTTAGCCGCATTGTTTTTATCGGGAAAACTTTCGCCCGCAAATAATTCGCAGGTTGCGGTCAAAAATACGGCGAATAACGCGGAAAATCGTCCGCAAAAATCACCGACTGCCACGCCGACACCGTTTCCCTTAAACAGCGAACATCTGACACACACGGATGAAGACGACGAAGAATTTAACGGTCGCGTGATCGCTTCGAGCGCATTCGTGCGTTCCGCACCGTCGAAAGATGCCGCACAATCCGACCTCTTGCCGAAAGACGACCGTTTGAAGATCGAAAAACGCGCCAATGAAAACAGCCCGTGGTATAACGTTTCCTGCGAACACGGCACCAAAGGCTGGATGCACGGCGACACTATCGAATTTACAAAAGACGCTTTTTAATTTTTTCTGAACGCGGATTAGGCAGATTCAGCAGATTTTACTGATTTACGTTTATAAAAAATCCGTATTTATCCGCATAATTTGCCCGATCCGCGTTCATTTTTTTTACTTCAAGGTTTCGGCAGATATTTCGGCAAAGTATTTTCGTAAACCAACTTGTAAATGCGGTTCGATTCTTCGATGTCGGGCGCGTAATTATAAAGCTCCGTGAAAGTATCGAATCCAAAATCGCATTTTTGGAAAGGATTTGCGCCTGACTTCAGTAATAAAACGAAAAGATTGTCCTGTTTCGTCTTGGCGGCGATCCTGATCGTGTTGTTTTTATTTGCGTCGGAATCGTTCGGATTTGCACCGTTTTTGAGCAAAGCGGCAACGATCTCTTTCGCGTTAAAATTGCCTTTATTAACAGCTTGAACGATTGCCGTTTCGCCTTTTTCGTCCTTCAGATGAATATTCGGTTTACCTTTGATAATTTCGCCAACGGTTTCGATGTCGGCTCCGGTCGCCCACATTAGTGCGGTTTTGCCGAAATTATCCTGCTCATTGATTTTCGCACCCGCTTTGAGAAGAAGCGGAATCATCTGGTCGCGCCCAAACCGCGCCGCCGTCATCAAAGGTGTGGCTTTTCCCTTTGCAACGTGATTGACGTTCGCTTTTGCGGTAAGCAAAGTTTGCACCGCGTATATTTCGTCGTTCAAAATCGCATAAAAAAGTGCGGTTTTCCCGTCTGCATCGACTTCATCGATTTTCGCACCCGATCTCAGCAATCTTTTTAACTCCGCCAAATCGCCGTCTTGCGATGCGATCATCAAAGCGGTCGGATTTTTTGCATTGTCGGCGGTTTTCTTCACGCCCGAAATCGGTTGCGGATTCAGTATTTTCATTGCCGCCGCAAGCCTGTAGAAAATCGCCGAACGATTGTTTTTTATTGCCAAATTCAAAGCCGTTTCGTCTTTTTTATCCTTCAGAAAAACGTTTGCGCCGTTTCTCAATAAAGCTTTTACAATGTCGTGATTGCCGTTTTCAGCCGCGATCATCAGCGCAGTTTTTCCGTCTTTGTCGGTTAAATTTATGTTCGCCGCCGCAAACCTGAAAGTGCCTTTGCCTTTTTCCAAAGTCGGATTTTTGATGCCGTGAAGCAAAAGGGTAACAAGTTCTTTTTCGTTGTTTTGAGCCGCGTAAATGAGCGGCGTTATGCCCGAATTTGCCGCTAAATTCGGGTCGATATTTTCGTGTGTCAGCAAGGCAAAGATAAGCGGGAAATTTTTGCTTCGCATCGCACGAAAGAGCGGCGTTAAGCCTTCTTTGTCGATTTCGTTGGGATTTTTCAGCGTTTCATAAGCAAAGCCCTGAAACAAAAACGAATCCGTTTGATAACTCAGTTCGAGCGGAGTCAAGCCGTTTTTGTTGCGCTTTTTCAGATTTTCGCGGTTGATCTGCTGGTATTTCTCCTGTGCCTGTGCGTCCGAAATGTTTCCGCCGGCGGGAAAAACCGTGCGTCCGAGCAGAAAGCGAAAACGAAACGGATTGTCGGCGCGAACGGCGTAAAAATAAATATTTTCGCCTTCCTCGTCCGTATCGTCGGCGATATTCGGAAGCGTCATTCCGATCGCTTTCGAGATTTCCAAAGAATCGTAATAAACCGCCGCCATCGCCAAACTTGCTTTATATTTTCCGAACCTGAATTGATTAGCCGCCTGAATTTTCTGCTTCGCCGTTTCGATCTGATATTCGGTTTCGGTCTTTAAACTTCCGCTTTTTTCGATCAGATGCCGCCAGACCTGCTCACCGACGGTTTCGCCTGTATCGGCATTGTGCAGATGCTGAAAACCGTTGCGCCCGTAAATATCTTTAATGTTCGGATTTGCGCCTTTTGAAACGAGATAATCGGTCAGTTTCGGCTTTATATTTTTGCTGTCCGACAAAACGTTTTCCGCATTTACAAAATCGAAAATTTCGGCGGCAAGGTAAGGCGTAACGCCGAATTCGTTGCGGACGTTGACATCCGCGCCCGCTTCGACGAGCATTTTGACGAGTTCCCGGATTTTTTCCTCCCGATCCCGACCGCCGAACAGATCACAGCGAAAAGCGAGCAAGATCGCGGGCTGATCGAAACGGTCGCGCGAATCGGGAGAAACTTTTTCGGCAAGCATCGTTTTAACCGATTCGTTTCGACATTGACGGGTGGCTAGAGCGAGTTTTTCTTCTTGAAAGGTTTGAGCGGAAGAAGTTTGAAGGCAAACGAAATAAAATTGGGAAATTAAAATCAGCAAATAAAATCCGAACTTTTTCATCGCTTTAAACTACAAAAAATTATCGTAGATAACAAGAGAAAAGCGGATAAAGCGCGATTTTTGTTTTCGCTTTATCCGCCTGTTATGCTGCTTGTGTTTCGAGTTATAAAGCTTTGTGAATTCCGAGAATTATGTAATACGAAACGGCGGCGATCAGACCAGCCATCGGAATCGTCAAAACCCAAGCCCAAACGATCTTGCCCGCCACGCCCCATTTGACGGCGGAAAGGCGTTTCGTCGAACCGACACCGACGATCGCGCCCGTGATCGTGTGCGTCGTCGAAACCGGAATTCCGAAATGCGTCGCAATCGCCAGAGTGATCGCCCCGGCAGTTTCCGCACAAAATCCGCCGACGGGTTGAAGCTTGGCGATCTTTGAACCCATCGTTTTCACGATGCGCCAGCCGCCCGTCAATGTTCCCAAACCGATCGCCGCGTGTGCGGAAAGCACGACCCAGAGCGGAATTTCAGGAAGTTTTCCGCCTTCGCCCGAAGCCAGAAAACCGCCCGCAACCAAAACCGCGGTGATGATTCCCATTGTTTTCTGCGCATCGTTTCCGCCGTGTCCGAGCGAATAGGCGGCGGCGGAAAAAAGTTGTCCGACACGAAAGCCTTTATCAACTCTGGAAATCGAAGTGCCTTTGAAAATCCAGAAAACCGCCAGCATCAGCGAAAAACCGAGCGTCATCCCGATGAGCGGCGCACCGACAATAAAAGACAGCGTCAGATACCAACCCGAAGGAATAATTACGCCTTTCGATCCGAATGAAGCGATAAGCGAGCCGAAATATCCCATTTCACTGCCGTGCGTGCCGACATATGCGGCAATCGCCGCGCCCGCGTATCCGCCGATCAGCGCGTGTGAACTCGATGTCGGCAAGCCGAGATACCAGGTTATCAAATTCCACGTGATGACCCCGATCAAACCCGCCAGAAGCACGTAAAGACGGAGTTCAGCCGGAATTTCGTCCTTGTTCACCAGACCGCCGCCGATCATTTTGGCAACGGCTGTTCCGAAAACGGCGAACGCAATAAAATTAAAAAACGCCGCCCACACGACCGCTACGCCGGGCGAAAGAACGCGTGTCGAAACAACCGTTGCAATCGAATTTGCCGCATCGTGCATTCCGTTCGTATAGTCAAATATAAGCGCAATAACGATGATAAAGACCACGAGTGCATATGTAGCTTCCATAATAAGTTAGTAGTTAGTAGTTATTAGCTGGTAGCTGGTAGAAACAAAATATCTACTCGCTACTCGCTGCCCGCTACTCGCTTTAGTTGTGTTTCAGAATAATGCTTTCGATGATGTTGGCGACGCTCTCACAGCGGTCGGTCGCGTTTTCGAGAATCTCGTAAAGCTCTTTGTATCGAATAACGGAAAGCGGATCAGTCGAACTTTTGAAAAGCTCGCCGATCGCACGAAAATAAATTTCGTCGGCTTCGTTTTCAAGCCGGTGAATCTCGACAAAATGCCGATTCATATCGTTCGGTTTTTTCAAGATCGAGATCGCCGAATTGATCGCGCCCGCCAGTTTTTGAATCACTTTGGCAAGATTTACGGCGTGATCGTTGATGTCGCGGATGTCATACATCACGATGGCGCGCGCGCCCGCGTCGATATAATCGCAAACGTCGTCCAGCGCGACCGCCAGCGTGTAAATGTCTTCGCGGTCAAACGGCGTGATGAACGACTTGTTCAGTTTGGTCGTGATCTTGTGCGTCAGTTCGTCGCAAGCGTGTTCCGTGTCTTTGATTCGTTTCGTATATGTTTCAAAATTTCCGTCTTTGCTTTGCAGCATTTCGACGAGAATGTTTGAAGCTTCCTGTATTTTTCCGGTTATTTGCGTGAACAAATCGAAATATTCGTCTTCACGCGGTAATAAGCTAAAAGCCATTTTCTTATCTCCGTATCTACGTTTGAATTGAGAAATTAAAATATATCCGAACAAGTTCGGCTTGTCTATTTCCGCAATTTAATAAAAGTTAATGATAAATCTCTGTAAATCTAATTTTGTAATGCAGTAAAACTATTCCGCTTGACTGTGTTTGATAAATGCGGCTTCGCGGAGGTAAACGTTGAGTTCACAAATATCCTTGACGTAATCTCCGATTCTTTCCAAATGCTTGGCGACGAAAAGCAGATGCGCCGCGCTCGTCGTCGATTGCGGATTATCAATCATAATTTCCAGCAGTTCGTTGAAAACACGATGATAAGCCTCGTCGATTTCCGCGTCGCGCTTGATTAATTCGCGTGAAACCTGCGAGTCTTCGGACGTGAAGGCATCAAGCGCGGTGCGCAACATTTCCGCCGCAACTTCTGCCATTCGCGGCAGATCGATGTAATTTTTCAGTTGCGGCTCATTATTCAGAATCAAAGCCGCATCAGCAATGCTTCCCGCGTGATCGGCAATGCGTTCGAGAATCGGCGTGATCTTCGCAACCGAAATGACAAAACGCAGATCGTGCGCCGCCGGTTGTTGAAGCGCGAGAATCTCGACGCTCAAACGGTCTATTTCAAGTTCCATCCGGTCGATCACCGAATCTTCTTCCAACACCAATTTCGCCAGCTCGCTGTCGCGTTGCGTCAACGACTGCATCGCACGGTGAAGCGCGGCTTCGGTCTTTCCGCCGAGCAGTAATATCTTGTCGCGCAAAACGTCTAACTGATGGTCTAACAAACGATTTTCCATTTCTGTAACGCTATTAATTTAACACATTTTGATTTGGGATTTGGGATTGCGGATTCTAATTTAAAGGCAAATCTTCATTCTTAACAATCCGCAATCCCAAATCCACAATTCCAAATCGAACATCACCCGAATCTTCCCGTAATGTAATCTTCCGTCAAACGCTCGTCGGGATTTTGGAAAACCTTTTGCGTCGGATTAAATTCGACCAGTTTTCCGAGCATAAAAAACGCCGTTTTGTCCGAAACGCGCGATGCTTGCTGCATATTATGCGTCACGATGACGATCGTGTAATCCTTCTTCAGATCGACGACAAGTTCTTCGATCTTCTGCGTCGCAATCGGGTCGAGTGCGGACGCGGGTTCGTCCATCAGGATAACCTGCGGCTGAACCGCTAACGCACGCGCAATACAGAGCCGCTGTTGCTGTCCGCCCGAAAGCCCGAAAGCCGAAGCATTCAGACGGTCTTTCACTTCGTCCCAGAGGGCGGCATCGCGCAGAGCCTTTTCGACGCGTTCGTGCAGATCGGCTTTATTTTTATGAATTCCGTTGATGCGGATTCCATACGCGACGTTTTCAAAGATCGATTTCGGAAACGGATTCGATTTCTGAAAAACCATCCCGATCTTACGGCGCAAGCTGACCACATCCGTTCCCGAAGCGTAAATATTTTGCTCGTCAATCGTGACTTTTCCCTCGACACGCGTTCCCGCGATCGTGTCGTTCATACGGTTCAGCGTTCGCAAAAACGTCGACTTTCCGCAACCCGACGGACCAATAAAAGCGACGACTTCACGTTCGGGAATTTCCATCGAAATATCCTGCAAAGCCTGTGTTTTACCGTAGTAAAAATTCAAATTTGAAACGCTTATCTTGCTTCTCATAGTTTGCCGGAGTTCGGAAATTCGGTATGTCATAAAAACTCCAATCCTAAAACCGCTTGCGCGTCAAAAACCGCACCAGAACATTTATCACCAGAATGATCCCGACCAAAATTAACGTTGCCGCCCAAGCCATCGCGTGTTCGACCTCGAACGGTCCGGTCGCGTAATTAAAGATTTGAACCGTCAAAGACGACATCGGCTGATCGAGATAAAAATTATAAAAACGGCTGTTCAGCGCAGTAAACAAAAGCGGTGCGGTTTCGCCCGTAATTCTTGCGATGGCAAGCATCGCGCCCGTCGCGATTCCCGTCGAAGCCGCCGGAAGCACGATGTTCCACGTCACGCGCCATTGCGGTGCGCCGAGTGCCAACGCACCTTCGCGCATCGCATCGGGCACGAGCCGAATCATCTCTTCGGTCGTGCGCGCCACGATCGGAATCATTATCAGTGCCAGCGCAAGCCCGCCCGCCAAACCCGATTGTCTGCCCATCGGCACAACGATCAGCGTATAAATAAAAATCCCGATAATGATCGAAGGCACACCGACCAAAGTGTCAGCCAGAAACCGCACGACGTTTCCATACCAGTTATTGCCGAATTCCGCGAGATAAATTCCCGCCAAAACTCCGATCGGCAAACCGATCACGGCAGCGAGCGCGGTCATCATCACCGAACCGAGAATCGCGTTGCCGATGCCGCCGCCTTCGCCGACGGGTTTCGGCGTGTCGATCAAAAACTGAACGCTGATCGAAGAAAACCCGCGAATCGCAATGTATGAAATTATCAAAAGCAAAACGGCAACCACAAAAACCGCACACGCCGCCGTCAGCGTCGTCATCACACTGCTGACAAGCTTTCTGCGCCCGTGATTTTGTGAATTTGTTTCAGCCATTTTTCAACAGTCCGGAGTCAGGAGTCTTGAGTCCAAAGTCCGAATCCAAACTTTCAAATCCGAAGTTTTTTTCGACTCAGGACTTTTGACTCAAGACTTTCTACGCCTTAGCAACGCCGTTTCTACGTGAAACGCCGATAATCAAAAGTTTCGCCAACGCATTGACGGCAAAAGTTACAAAAAATAAAACCAATCCCATTTCGATCAGTGCGCTCAGGTAGATTTTTTCGGTCGCATCGGCGAAATTTGCCGCCAAAACCGAAGCGATCGTGTAAGCGGGTTCAAAGACGGAAGCGGAAATCTGCGGTGAATTTCCGATCACCATCGTCACCGCCATCGTTTCGCCGATCGCACGTCCAAGCCCTAAAACGACCGCGCCCGCAATGCCCGAAGCCGCGTTTCCGAGCACGACCTTCGTCGTTTCCCATTTCGTCGCGCCGAGCGCAAGCGCGGCTTCGCGCTGTGTCACGGGCACAACTTCCAAAACATCGCGCACGACCGCCGTTAAGATCGGAATTATCATCAGCGCGAGAATGATTCCGCCCGTCAGCATCCCGATTCCCGTCAGACGACCTTGAAAAAGCGGCAGAAAACCCAGGTATTTCTGCAAAAATGCGCCGAGATAATCGCGGACGAACGGCGCAAGCACGAAAATTCCCCAAAGCCCGTAAACGACCGAAGGAATTGCCGCGAGCAATTCGACCATAAACGAGATCGGTTTTGCCAGATTTTTCGGGGCTTGTTCGACCAGAAAAATCGCGATTCCGAGCGAAAGCGGCACGGAAATTATCAGTGCAATGACCGAAGAAACGATTGTTCCGTAAATAAAAGGCAGTGCGCCGAAGGTTTCCTGCGCCGGAATCCATTCTCTTCCCGTCAGAAAACCGACTCCGAAACGCTGAAGCGTCGGCAGAGAATTCTGCACCATCATATAAATTATCGCCGCGACAATTAAAGGAATTATCGAAACGGCAATCAATAAAACGGTGCGGAAAATCTTGTCCCCGGTCGTGCCTGTTTTAGCCATTTTCTGCGTTTACGGTCTTAACGATTTTCCGCCGTTTGAAAGTGAATTTATCTTTGCTTCGGTCTTTTTCACGAGCTCGGCGGGAAGCGGCGCATAGTGCAATTCCTTTACGTATTTTTCGCCGTCGTGAATCGCCCACCACAAAAAATCAGCCAGGTTTTTACCCTTCACCGTGTCTTTCTGATCTTTGTAAGCCAAAATGTAAACCATTCCCGAAATCGGGTAAGCGTCCGCGCCCTCTGCATTTGTGATCTCATAACGCAAATCTTCGGGCATTTTCGCGGTCATTCCGGCGGCGGCACTCGAAACCGTTTCGCTCGTCGCTTCGACAAAATTTTCCGCCGCATTTTTGACCAAAGCCGTCGGCAGATTATTCGCTTTCGCAAAAGTCAGTTCGACGTAACCGATCGTGTTCGGCGTGTTTTTGACTTGTCCCATCACGCCTTCGTTGCCTTTTCCGCCGATCCCGACACCTTGCGGAAGCTGCGGATTTTTTGTCCGTCCGACCTTTTCCTTCCATTCGGGAACCGTTTTTGAAAGAAAATCCGTGAAAACATCCGATGTTCCGCTCCCGTCAGCGCGAAAAACGGGCGTAATGTCCGAAGCCAGAAGCGCGGCGTTCGGATTCTCCTTTTTGATCTTTTCGTCGTTCCATTTTTTGATCTTGCCGAGATAAATGTCCGCAATGATTTCCGGCGTAAGTTTCAGCGGCTCGGTAACTTCCTTCAAATTATAAGTCAGCACGACCGCGCCGAGAACGACGGGAATATGAACGATCTCGCCGCCTTTCGCCTGTTTCAATTCGTCGTCGGACATCGCCGCATCAGACGCGCCGAAATCGGAAGTTTGATTCTGAATCGCCTTGATTCCCGCGCCCGAGCCGCCGCCCGAATAATCGATTTTGACCGACGGATAAAGCTTTCCGAACTCGTTCGTCCATTTGTCCATCATCGGTTTTACAAATGTCGAACCTGCGCCCGTTAATTTAGAATTGCCGCCCTGTGAACCGTTGCTTTCGCCCATCGGCTGACCACTGCAAGCCAGACTCAGCGACAGACACATAAACAAAAAAATACCTGTAATCTTTCTCGTAAAAAAATTGCTTCCAGTCATTAAAATCTCCCGCAATTCTTATAACCGTTTTTGATAAATGATCTCTTAAAATATTATTAAAACAATAGTTTAGACGTTATGTTTCAACCCAAAATTTTCTTTGATTATAGTCTAAAGTTTTGTCATTACGGGTTAAATTATACTTAAATTTTTCGGAAGGGCTTTTTTCTCAAGGGCAGATTTAACATTTAATTAACATTGTTCTAACATTGGATAAATACCATTGTTGATTCGGAAAAAAATCGGACCGTTTTTGAAGTAAAAGGTAATTTTAGGAAGGCGTGCGTTTACTGCTTACAAATTAATATATGAATTTATTGGATGATTTGGGGAATGATCTGGCTTTCGCTTTTCTGATCGAGAAACGCCACAACGAAAAAATTGATTCAGAAGAAGTCAGAGTTTTTATAAAAAGAATTCAGGACGTTTTGAAACCGATTTCCACTCACGAAAAACAGCCGGTCAAGCCTTTGACAAAAGAGAAAAGCATCACGGTTTAATTTTAGAGTTCCGTCTTCAGGCGGCGGTCGGTCAGCGAAAAGACTGCCGAAGCAGAAACTCTGAACGCGGTTAAATCAGATTAAAATTTTAAGGGTTGGACAAATAATTTATTGCCGTTGGTGGGTAGCGCATCGCAAACGCCGACGATCTTTCCGAGAATTTCAATTTCGTTTTCGTCAAACAACTGCGGTTCGCTTTCGATCCCTTCCAGACAAACGATCCCGAAATCGCAATCGTAAAAACCGCACATCACGGCTTCCGTTTCTCTTTCGGAAATAGCCGCCAAATCTCCGCGATTGACCGTTTCTCTGACAACGATGGCAAGCGAATCCTGCTTTAATCCAACCGCTTCGAGATGCCTGTTCTGAATCTGAACGACCTGAATATCGTCATAGTGAGAAAGTTGCGGCGGCAGAACAAATTCCAGAGCAATGCCCGAATCCGTTTCTTCCGTTTCGACTATTTCATCTTTCCCGGCGGTTTCTGCTCGTTCCTCGATCTTTTCCACGTTCTCTTCGCGGTTCGGTTTAACTGCCATTTTTTCGCGCAAGGTGTTTTCAAATTCCTTAATCAGATTGTTTGCGGTTTCTTCGCCGATGTGAACTTTGGCGATTTCAACCGCTTCAAAAAGACACATCGTTGCCGCCGAAATTTCATCGAGATGCACCAATGCCTTAACTTTCGTGAGCATCGTTTCGACGAAATAACCTTTATTTTCGGTTTTGGCTAAAATTTTGAGGGCTTTTTCGATCACTTGCAGAGCTTCTTCAAACTTCTGCTCGTGAATAAAAATCTGCGCTTTCGTATCGAGCGAAAACCCTTCGCGAGTGCGGTCTTTGATCTGTTTGAAAATCTTCGTCGCATTATCGCTCGCCAAATGCGCCTGCTGAAAACGTTCTTCCAGCTTGTATAACTGCGCCAGATTATTTTCTACAACTCCTAAGTAAATTTTATGTTTTGATTTTTGATGATAATATCTCGCAACTTCTAAATTATGAAGAGTTTTTTGATGATTACCTACTTTTTCATAAGCAGCGGCGACATTAGTATAAAAACTACCATTCAAAAAATCATCACCGCAATCATTGAATGACTTTTCAATTTGCAGGACTAGGTCAAACGTTGCTTGATAATCCCCAAGTGAGAGATTAACTAAGCTTTCTATCACATAAGTATGTAACTTTGTTTGATGACTGTCTGGTAGATTATGAGAAAAGGCTTCCTCAATCCATATTTTTACTTCATTGAATTCGCCTGTTCGCCAAAAAGCAAGTGCCAGATAGTTTTCGCACTCCACAATTTTTTCGGTTTTTCCCAACTCGATAAAATCTTGATGAGCTTTTGAAAGAAAATTTTTTGAACTTATTTGAGCGTCTGGAATTTGATTATTTTGTCCATCGAAACCAATCAAAGCACCTAGCCTTAAAAACATATCAGCCGCTTCATACTTGGAAAATCCTTCCAGAACAGGCGGCGTATCTGTATCATTCCAAAACTGTTTAGCTTCTGTAAGAGCTTCGGCATATCTGCCCTGTCTTTCCAAACGAAAAAGTTTATCGATTAGAACACCAGGACTCAAAATTGATTGTGTGTGGAGAGTTTTCATCAAATTAGCTAACGAAATTTCTTGCCATTATAAACATAAAAGGCTTAATGTATCAAGGTAACAAATCAAAAAAAACAATCCCCCAAGGAGATAATATAATGAAAAACACAATTAAACTTTTCTTCGTAATCGTTCTTTTCTGCTCAACCGTTTTTGCCGACGGAACTATGGGTGCTGGTGGTCTTACAGATGACGGAACTATGGGTGCCGGCGGCAGAACTTGCACAAGCAATTGCGCAATCAATAAGCCGACTGTTGATCCAAAAAAGTCAAGCGAAAGCGAAACAACTAGTTTTGTAATTGATTTTATCCAAGACTATCTGAATTCGATCTTCGGATAAAAACTTAAGTGTTTAATAAAAATACCGATCAGGTTTACTATTCCGAAAAACTAAATATTTATTTTTGTCGTTGTAAGCCTGATCTTAATCTGAATTTATTTTAACGATTTTGCATTCGCTGATTTTCTTTTCGATAAAAAGACTCTTTCGGCAAAATAAAAAATTCGTTAAAAACTTTCGGATATTTCTACTGACAAATGATTTCATTTGGTCGGATGTTGGAAGTGTATTTAAATTTTCTTTAGAACTATTTCGGCAAGATATTTCAGGTTAAATATCGGCATACAAAATTGATTATGTTGAGTGTTTTTGTTCTGGCTAATTATGGATTTTTTGTTATTATAAATGCGATACCGCAAAAGTATCAAAAAAAACAAATCAAAAAATTAAGTCCTGAAGGAGATAAAAATGAAAAACACAATTAAATTTTTCTTAGTGATCGTTCTTTTCTGTTCTACTGTTTTTGCTGACGGCAGTATGGGAAATGGCGGTTTTGCGGACGAGGGCAATATGGGCAATGGTTTTACGGATGGCAGTATGGGCAACGGAAAAACCTGTGCGCCGAATACAACTTGCTTGTCAAATTCTTCAACCCCAACCGATTCGGTGATTAAATTTATCCAAGATTATTTGATTTCCATTTTTGGATGATAGTTTGTGTTATTGATTAAATTCAAATAAATTCAAGGAGATGAGAATGAAAAATACAATAGAAATTTTCTTTGTTGTCATCCTTTTCTGTGCGACTGCTTTTGCTGATGGAAGTATGGGTGCAGGCGGTTTTACGGATGATGGGAATATGGGAAATGGCGGCAGAAACTGCACGGGAAATTGTGCGGTCAGTACGTCGGTCAGCGATATAAAAAAATCAAGCGAAACGACGAATTTTGTAATTGATTTTATTCAAGATTATCTGAGTTCGATCTTCAGATAAAAAGAAATATTAATTAAAACCGGCGATCAGGATTGATTTTCCGGTAAAACCGAAGATTTTTTTCCCGTTTTTTCGAGCCTGATCTTGCCGGAGGCTATTTTGACGACTTTTTGCTCGACATTGTTTATTTCGATCTGAGCGGGTTCATCCGACACGGCAAAAAGTTCGCTAAAAACTTCCAGACATTGCTCCCTGACAAATGCCTTCATTTGGTCGGAAATTATGAGTGTGTTTAAGTTATCCTGTTCCGAGATGAATTTCTTGCCTTCGCCCGTTAACAGCCAGTGGATCGAGCATTTCGTTTTTTCGGCAATCATCAATAAAACATTGGTTTCAGGTAATCTGCCGTTCAGATAGTTGCGGGCTGCCTGATAGGAAATGTCCATTTTTTGCGCCAATTCCGCAGGCTGATTCGTTCCGCAAAGCTCGATCAATCTGTTCCTGAATTCTCTCGTTTTATTATCTGTCTTATTTGTCAGCATCTTATTTTAGAACTAGCAGTATAAAACAAAACTGCTTTTAAAGTAAGTTAAAGACGACAAACGCGCCTGTCTATCGAATGAATCAAATTCGGGCGAACGCAAAAAACGTCTTTTTTCATCTTAAGTCAGCTTATTATTTTGATAATTTTGCTTATTTAGAAAGATTTGAATAGACTTAAATAAAATAAAATTCGGGAGGAACAGATGAAGAAACATAATTTTAGCAAAGGTTTAGCGTCGATTTTACTGGCGTGGACGATGTTTGTTTTGCCGATCTCGGTCTTGGCGCAAACACGGATTAGCATGCCGAAAAATAAATACAAGGTGCAGGATGACGTGAAGCTCGGCAATCAGGCGGCAGGCGAAGCGGAAAAACAATTTCCGATCCTGAACGATTCGGACGCACAGAGATATGTCACCACTGTCGGCGAAAGACTCGTGAGAGCGATTCCTTCGCAGTTTCAACAACCCGCTTTCGATTACCGTTTCAAAGTCGTAAATGCGAGTGACATCAATGCTTTCGCGCTTCCGGGCGGACCGATGTATGTCAATCGCGGAATGATCGAAGCCGCGAAGAACGAAGGCGAAATGGCGGGTGTGATGGCGCACGAGATTTCGCACGTCGCACTTCGACACGGAACGGCACAAGCGACGAAACAATCGAGCATCGGCACACAGCTCGGCACGATCGGTTTAATCTTGGGCGGCGCGATTCTCGGCGGTGAAGCGGGCGCACAGCTCGGCGCGGTCGGCGCGGCGGCTTGGCTGACGAAATACAGCCGCGAATATGAAACGCAAGCCGACATTCTCGGCGCGCAGATTTTGGCGGACGCGGGCTATGACCCGCGCGATCTGGCTAATATGTTCAGAACCATTCAGCAACAAAGCGGCGGAAGCCGTGCGCCCGAATGGTTGAGCAGTCACCCCGATCCGGGCAATCGTTACGACAAGATCAACAAAGAAGCCTCGATGCTTCGCGTTTCGTCGAACCCGATCAAAATTACACGCGATTTCGAGCGCGTTCAAAGCCGTCTGCGCGGAATGCCGAAAGCACCGTCGATGGCTGAGATCGAAAAAAACGGCGGAAGCGGTCAACAAAGTCCTGTCAACAACGGCAGATACCAGACAAGCGTTGCTTATCCTTCGACAAGCACTAAGTCTTACACGGGCGGAAATCTTTTCAGTATGAGAGTTCCGAGCAATTGGGAAACGCTCGAAGACCAAAATCAGGTCACATTTGCTCCGCAGGGCGCGTATGGCAATCAGGGTATCACGCACGGTGCGATGATCGGAGTTTTCCAGCCGCAATCGAACAATTTACAGCAAGCGACCGAAGATTACGTCAACGGAATTTTGCAGGCGAACAGTTATTTGCGGCAAAAGACCAATTATTCACGCGGAACGTTAGGCGGTCGCAACGCTTACACGACCGTTTTGGAAGGTCGTTCGCCGGTCACAAACCGGGCTGAAACCGTCACGATCTACACGGCGCAACTCCAAAACGGCAATTTATTTTATATCGCTGCCGTTGTCCCTTCGGGCGAAGCGTCGAGATACAACACGGCTTTTCGCAATATGATTAATTCGATTCGTTTGAATTAAAATCTTTACCGAAACACGCAGAAAGGCTGATGGAATCAACTGATTTCGTCAGCCTTTTTCGTATGAATCGTTAAAAGGAGAATTGCCGCGCAAATCGAGATCGATGCGCTGATAAGAAAAGCGGCGGGTGCGCCGATGTTTGTCCAGAAAATCCCGAACAAAAGCGAAGCGGGAAAAACCGTGATACCGAAAGCGAGATTGTAAAAACCGTAAGCCGTGCCGCGTTTTTTTTCATCGACCAAATCCGCCACCAGTGCTTTTTCAACGCCTTCGGTCAACCCGAAATAAATCCCGTAAACGATAAACAAAACCCACGATTGCCACGCCGCATCGACGAAAGCGAAGCCCGCATAAACCAAAGCGTAAACGAGCCAACCCGAAAAGATCAGCGTTTTGCGTCCGAGTTTGTCCGAAAGATCGCCGCCGATCAATGAAAACAGAACTTTGCTGAAATGCAAAGCCATCCAGAGAAGCGGCAAAACGGCGGGCGGAATTCCCGTCTGTTCGGCACGAAGAAGCAAAAAAGCATCGGTCGAATTCGACAAAGTAAAAAGCGCGACGACGACCAGAAAGCGTTTGAAATTTCCGTCAAATTCTTTGAGTGAAAGTTTGATCGGCGTGTAGTTTTCTTCCAATTTATGCTTTTCTTTTTTCTCTTCCTTGACGAAAAAGACGATTACGAAAAGACCTAAAACAACGGGAATCGAAGCAAAAAGAAAGACTTGGCGATAATCCTGCGCGGACGGATTTTCAGGATTTCCCGCCAGAAAATAAAGCAGAACGAACGCACAAACCGGACCTAAAATCGCGCCGAGATGATCGGCGGCGCGGTTGAAACCGAAAGCAATTCCGCGTTTGTTCGGCGGAACCGAATCGGCGATCAAAGCATCGCGCGGCGTTCCGCGAATGCCCTTTCCGACGCGATCCGTCACGCGCACAAACAAAACATATTGCCAGCTCGTCGCAAAAGCGAGAATCGGACGCGCCAGACTTGCGAGCGAATATCCGAAAAAAACGGGCAGTTTGCGGTTGCCGAATTTGTCGCTCAAATATCCCGAAAAAAGTTTTAGAAGACTTGCGACCGATTCGGCAAAACCTTCGATCAATCCGATGAAAAAAGGCGATGCGCCAAGCGTCAGCGCGAGAAAAGCAGGCAGAAGCGGATAAATGATTTCGCTCGAAGTGTCGTTCAAAAGACTGACCGCGCTTAAGGCAAGAACATTTTGCGAAAGTCCTTGATAACGATGCCAGAATCTTTTTTTCTGAGGATTTTTTTCAGTGTCAGGCATTCAAAAATAAGTTTATCTTGCGCTTTTGCCCGGAGTCGGGCGCGGGCGCGGCGAATCGCCCGAACTGAACCAGATAAATGCCACGCTTCCGACGAGTGCGACCAGCAAGATGATCGCGACGATAACCATCCGAATCGCCATTTTGACGGTCTTGCGAAGCATCACGTATGAGAAAAACGCCGCCGCAATCGCGATAAAAACAAGCGCGACAACCGCAAAAATTCCGATTCCGCCCGCAACCGGCGGAACGTCAAAAAATAAACTTACGAAATTCATAAATTAGCTTTTTCTTCCAGAACTTTCTGGATTTTATCCAAATCTTCTTCGCTCAATTCGGTTTCCTGAGTCGGCAGGGCAAATTCTTCATCCGCCCATGCGCCGAAGTCGATCAATCTGCATCTTTCCGTGCAAAACGGGCGAAATTCATTACCCGTATATTCTGTTTCGCGTCCGCACGTCGGACATTTTACTAATGGCATAAACTCTCCAAGGTTATCACAAATAATTTGCGTGTAAAAACAAACTTTGCGGTATAATCAGACAGTATTTGGATGCAAAAACGCATCAAATCGAACAAAATTATTCGGTAAAACGTATTTTTTGAGAAGACTTTTCAACGAGGAAAAATATGGCAGATTACAAAGAACGTTTTGAACAATGGCAACGCGAAGCGAAGGAAAAATTTGAAGAGATCGATAAGCAGTTGGGCTTAAAAGACAAACTCGAAGAAGGCGCGAAAGCCGTCATCGACACGGCGCAGAAAGGCGCGCAAAAGATCAAGACCGAAGCCGAAAAATCGGAGGTCGGCAAGCAAGCCGTCAAAGTTGCCGAAGGAACTTTCAAAACTGCCGAGGGCGCGGCGAAAAAAGTTTACGAAGCATCAGAACCTCTGCGCGATGCCGCCGGAGATGTTTCCGGCAAAGCCGCCGATGTTGCCGCCGCAACTGCCGTCGGAGCGGAAAAAGTTATCAAAAATGTCGGTAAAAAAGCCGGTGAAGTCATCAGTTCCGCCGGAGAAAAAGCGGGCGATGTTTTTGAAGAAACCAGGAAAACCGTCAGCCAAACCGCGCAGACGGCTTCGAGCATTTTCAATTTCGGTGCAAGCTGGACGCGCACTTTCGATTCCGCCGTCAAAACATTTCAAAAAACGACCGATTGGGTTTTGGAAAATCCTCTGCAAGCTGCCACGACAGGCGTTTCGATGGCGGTCGGTGCAGGACTCGGCGCAGTTTTTACGGGTTTGAGTTCGCATTGGCTTTTCAATTCCGCGCTTCCGGCGTGGTCGGTGAAAATGCTCGGCGAACAATTTAATTCATATCTCAAAACGCAGGAAGATTTGATTCTGAAAGGCGAATTGACGAAAGCCGAAGCCGAAAAAGTCGAATTTGAACGTGCGATCGTCAAATCGATCGGCGCACCGCTTCTCGGTTCTTTTGCCTTCGCTTCGGGCGCGATGATGATGACTAATATCATCAACCCGAAAACGGTCACGGGCGCACCGATCGATTGGCTGTTGGGCGGAAATCCGTTGCTCGAAGGCGTTTGGTTTTTCGGAAACGGAATGGTTTGTTTCAAAACAAGCTACGACTTTTTTATGATCGCGCTCGAAGACCACGAGGACGTGCAAAAAATGGTCAGGGAGATTAAAGGACTTTTGCCGCAAGCAGATGAGGTTTAATAAATGAAGGCTTTCAAACAAATTTATTCGCTCGAAGAATATATCGAACTCGAAAAGTCCAGCGAAGAAAAATTTGAATTTTGGGACGGAAATGTTTGGTCTATGGCTGGTGCAAGTCCGAGTCATAATCGAATTGTTCGCAATTTACTGACCGAGATTGACGCGCAACTTCGTATAAAAGGTTGTGAATCTTTTCCATCGGATATGCGGATAAAAGTCCCTGCTTATCCGCCTTACCGCTATCCTGATCTGACCGCACTTTGCGGCGAAGCGGAGTTTGAAAATCTTTCAGGTCAGGATTTGCTCGTCAATCCGCAATTAATAGTTGAGGTGCTTTCCGAGTCGACCGAAGCCTTTGATCGCGGCGATAAGTTCAGTTATTACAAATCGATCAAGAGCTTCACCGAATATCTTTTAGTTGCACAGCACCGTCCGCACGTTTCGCAGTTTATCAAACACGGCGACGGTTTTTGGATAAATTTGGAATTTAATGATCTAACGGAAATCGTTGAATTAAAGTCCGTGCCTTGTAAATTGTCTTTGAGCGATATTTATCGAAATGTTTCGTTTCCGGCTAACTTATCTGAATCGGAAACGGAGAAAAGCAAAGAATAAAGATCACCAAAGTAATAAACGCAATCACTTTTCTCTTGAGGTCGAGCGGTGAATTGTCGAGCGGTTCGGGATGACGAATCCGCATCATTATTCCCAGGATCACGACAAACAAAAATCCGCTCGGACTGTTGAAATAAATCCACCCCAAAACAGAAAGAACCGCCATTGTGATGAAAGCGATAATCCCCGTCCATTTGTGAACTTTCGCACCGAAAACCGAAAAAACCGCGTGTCCGCCGTCGAGTTGTCCTGACGGGATCAGATTTAACGCCGTCACCAGCATACCGACCCAGGTTGCAAAATAAAAAGGGTTCGGAAGCATCGGAATTTGCAGATCGATCCCGAAAATCCACGCCAGCATTCTAAAAAATAAAGGATCGGAAAATATCAGAGTTCCTTCGGGAATTTTTTGGAGCGGAACCGTTCCGGTTTGTTTGAAGGTGAGAAACGCCAGAAAAGAGATCGGAATCAGCGCGATAAACCCTGCGATCGGTCCGGCAACACCGATGTCGAAAGTTGCTTTGCGCGACGGGATCGGTGACAGGATTTTGATAAATGCGCCGAAAGTTCCCGCAGGTCCGACCATCGGCGGTGTCGGCAGAAAGAACGGCAAAGTCGCATCGACACGATAAATCCGACACGCGATGTAATGTCCCATTTCGTGACAGATCAAGATAAATAAAAGCGAAAGCGAAAAGCTCAAACCGTATTGCAGAGTTTCGCCATTCGTAAAAAGCTGCGTGACGGCATTCGTCACAACGCCGACATAGCGAAACGGAAGCGAAAGCCCGAAATTATATATTTCCGTCCAGGTTTGCGGTTCGGCATCGGTCGGCAAAATGTCTATTTTTCCGAAGGGATAAAGCGTTCCCGCGATGGTAGCGGTGCAAACGGTGAGAAGCAGGAAAAATATATGTTTAAGCCAGGTTTTGAAGGTCGGACGCAGAGCGTCGCGTTCATAAAAAACCTGCTTGGCGATTGAATCGAAATCTGACATCTAAAACCCTAATTACAAAAATCGTAAACCGCAAAGACTGAAAACTCGCTTGCAGTTTACGATTTTAGATTTAAAAACTTAGGACTATTTTATTTCTTAACGGCTTTGGCTTGCAAGTCTTTGCCGGGTTTAAATCGGATAGTTTTTCCCGCCGGAATGGGAACTTCCTTACCCGTGCGCGGATTGCGTCCAACGCCGCGTTTTCGTGGTTTAACTACAAAAACTCCAAAACCGCGAAGCTCGATACGTTTACCCCTGGCAAGCGCATCCTTCATCGCGTTAAAAAGCGAATCGACAACCTGTTCCGCTTTTTGCTTCGGGACTCCTGTTTTATCGGCAACTTCGTTGACGATATCGAGTTTAATCATAACTGTTCCTCCTTGAAGATATTGAAAGCAAAACTCTTAACTAAGTTTTAAAGAAAATAATAGTTTTCTTGTAGGCTTCGTGTCAAGATTTTTATTACCCAATCGGCTTTGTAAAAGCTAGAAAATACAGCATTTTTTTAACTTTTCAAACCTGCTTGTGAAGCAAACTTACCAAAAAATAAAGTGTTAGTGAAATAAATAAAATTTATTGAGGAAATCAAAATATTTTTTCAGAATATCGTCAGGAACCTCGAAATGCGGGAAATGTCCGATATTCTCGTATTCGATGATGTCTTTTTGGTGCGGCAAAACTTCCCGAAAGCGTGCGACCAGATGTTTGCCCGACACTTTATCTTCCGAGCCGTTGATGAATCGAAACGGGATTTTCATCCTTTTCAATGCACCGACCCAACGTTCACGATATGCGGCGCGTTCGGTCATATAACGAATCAATTTATGCGCGATTTTTTTCCCGCCGTTATGTTTGAAAAGCGTCACGAAATCTTCCAGTTCCGCTTCGGTCGGCTGTGTGTCTTTTCCGAAAACCGTGGCGAGGCTTTTTTTGAAGATCGCATCCGTAATCAGCTTCCCGAACAGAAAACCGAGCGGACTGATGAGAACTTTCTGCGCTAAAATCGGGCGATGCGTTTCCGGAAAAAGTGCGCCGTTCAGAAAACAAATGCTTTTTATCTCGAAATTCAGACGGTTTTCTTCGGTTCGGGCAAGCAATTCCTGTGTGATCGTGTTGCCGTAATCGTGCGCGAGAATATGAACTTCTTTTATTTCCAGACTTTCGACAAAAGCTTGCAGAACATCGGTTTGCCGAAAGGTCGTGTAGTCAAAATCGACGGGCTTTGCCGAAAATCCGTAGCCGATCAGATCGAATGCGAGAACCGCGTATTTTGCGGTCAAACCGTCCCAGATTTTATGATAATCAAACGAAGCGGAAGGAAATCCGTGCAGACAAAGCACAACTTCGTCCGTATTTTCGCTCAAGTGATAAAAAATCGGTTTGCCTTCAAAGTCGAAATATTTTCCGCTTTCCTGCCAATCGGTTAAATTCATTTTTTCAGCATAAAAGTTTTCGTCATTTCGGGCAAAATGCTAAGATACTGAAAAGATAAAAGGAAACGGAAAAAAGATGCTTAGAGGAAGAGAAAGTTCAAACATCGAAGATCAGCGCGGAATTGGCGGAAGAGGAATCGCGGTCGGCGGCGGCGGTTTCGGGATTCTGATTTTGGCTTTGGTCATTTATTTGTGCGGCGGCGACCCGCGCCAATTGCTGGAAAATGCGCCGCAAACTCAGGCTCCGCAACAGCAACAACAACCGCAAAAAGCACCCCAAAACGACGATCAGAAACGCTTTGTCGCTTCGGTTCTCGGCAGTACTGAAGATGTTTGGCGCAAAATTTTGCCCGAACAGGCGCGGATGAAATATGTCGATCCGAAGCTGGTTCTTTTCACCGATCAGGTCGAATCGGCGTGCGGTGTCGCGGGTTCTTCGACCGGACCGTTTTATTGTCCGGGCGATCAAAAACTGTATCTCGATTTTTCGTTCTTCAATGAGTTGAAAAATGAATTCAAAGCACCGGGCGATTTCGCGCAGGCGTATGTGATCGCACACGAAGTCGGGCATCACGTACAAAATCTGCTCGGCACGATGGACAAAGTAAACCGTGCCGGAAATTCAAATGCGCTTTCAGTCCGCTTAGAGCTTCAAGCCGATTGCTACGCGGGAGTTTGGGCATATTATGCGAATAAACAGGGCTTGGTCGAAGCCGGCGATCCCGAAGAGGCTTTACGCGCCGCGTCCGCCGTCGGCGACGATACGATTCAAAAACGTGCACAAGGCTATGCCGTCCCTGAATCGTTCACGCACGGAACTTCAAAGGAACGCATCAATTGGTTCGCAAAAGGCTTTCAAACGGGCGATATGCGCCAATGCAACACCTTCGGCAGGTAGTATTCAATCCGTAAATTCGAGTTTTGCGGCGGCGATCTCTCGATGCCGCCGCATTTTTTATTTAGCTATTTTTTATGAACAACGAAAAATCTTTACAGGAAACTTACGCGCCGAACGGGATTTGCTTCGGTTGCGGTGTCGGGAACGAAAAAGGATTGCGAATCCGTAGTTTTCCATCCGAATCGGGCGATGAAGTGGTCGCGGTCTGGCATGCGGAAGAACATCATCAGGCATTTCCCGGAATGCTCAACGGCGGAATCATCGGCGCACTGCTCGATTGTCATTCAAACTGGGCGGCGGCTCATTTTTTGATGAAAAAACAGGGCAAAACCGAACCCGATTGCACCGTCACGGCAGATTTTCACGTCAAACTGCGCCGTCCGACACCGTATAACGTCCCGATCTATCTGAAAGCGCGCGTCGTCGAATCGACCGAAGATAAAGCGATCGTCGAAGCCGAACTGATCGCCGACGAAAAAGTTTGCGCGACGTGCAAAGGAACTTTTGTCGCCGTCAAAGAAGGTCATCCGGCGTATCATCGCTGGTAAAAATTCAAAACTGAAACGATTATATTTTGTTTGAGGGTTTAAATAATCTTGCCGATCTGTCTTTCAAAATCTTCGCGCAAGCCAAGTCTTTCGAGCCATAATTTTTGTTCCGTCATCAGTTTCGGCAGATAAACAACGTCGGAAAGTGCGTATTCGACCAAGTCTTTCGTCCAGATGCCGTTCCAATCTCGATTAAATTTAGCGCGGTGCGATTTGTCGAGATCGACGGCGAAATAACGGTAAAGCGTTTCGGCGAGCGAAATGGATTGTCCCGCGCCTTTCGTCAAAAGTTTTTCGGCGATCATCGTGCAGAAAAAGTTATTTATTTGAAAACCGTTTTCGCGCAGGAATTCCAGATCGAAACGCGCATTGTGAAAGACCTTGACGACATTTGCATCAAGCAAAATTTCTTCCAATTTTCCCATCGAAACGCCTTCGGAAAACGGAACTAAAACGTTAAAATCGCCGTCGGAAAACTGGATCGAAAAAAGTTTTCCCTTCCGTGCCGAAAGCGAGGAAGTTTCCGTGTCGCAACCTAAAATTTCCGAGTTTTTGAGTTTGTTATAAGCCGTTTCGATGTCGGTTTCCGAACGGGCGATCAAGATGTTCACAGGATAAATTGTAAACTATTTCAAAAATGAAACCACGGATAAGCACGGATAAACACCGATTTTTCTTTTAATTATCTGTGTTTATCTTGTCTATCTGTAGTTTCACTTATTCGCTTTTTTCATTTATCCTATAAACCGCTATGCCCGAACAGATAACCGAAATCGAAGCCAGAATCCTCGGAAGTTTAGTTGAAAAACAACTGACCACACCCGAATATTATCCTTTGACGATGAACGCGCTCGTCGCCGCCTGCAACCAGAAAACGAACCGCGAACCGGTCGTTTTCTACAACGAAGACATCGTTCAAAAAGCCCTTGACCATTTGCGCGACCGCAATCTCGCTTATGTTTTTTACGGAAGCACTTCGCGTGTCCCGAAATACAAACATATGCTGCCGAACGTTTACGAATTAGAACCTTCGGAAACCGCCGTTCTGTGTATTTTAATGTTGCGCGGACCGCAAACCATCGGCGAAATTCGCGAAAGAACCGGCAGACTTTACGATTTTCGTGATCTCAACGATGTCAACGAAACGCTCGAAGCCTTGCAAATGCGCGATGATCCGTTGATCGTCAAACTCGAACGCCAGCCCGGACAAAAAGAAGCCCGCTATGCGCATCTGCTCTGCGGCGAACCGAAAGTTCCCGCTTACACACCGCGCACCGCCGCGCTCGTCCAGGACGACCGCGTTGAAAAACTCGAAGAAGAAGTAACGGCTCTGCGAAACGAGCTGGACGAATTCAAAAAAGCATTTGAAGAATTTAAGAAACAGTTTGAGTAAAAGGTCGGAAAAAGCAGATAGAACTGCCTGGATTTGAGCATAAAAAAAAGGGAGAAAGCAAACTTTCTCCCTTTTTTGCGTTTGAAAATTTTCTATTTGCCCCAAACACCGATTCGTTTTTGAACAAGTTTTTCGACATCCATCGGCACGCCTTCAGCGCGGGCTTTGCGGATAAATTCGGCATCGATGTTAAAGATTTTCATTTTGACCAAATCTTCGATGTCGAGTTTGGAAAAACCTTCGGCGCGAACTCCGTTGATAAATTCGGGCGTAATTTTGAAAATACGCATCTTGACGACGTTTTCAAAATCTTCCGTTGCTAAACCGTTTTCATTCAGTGAACGCAAAAATTCAGCATCGATCTTGAAAATTCTTGCTTTGACAAGTTCTTCCATCCCAAGATTCGGAAAACCCGAAGCTTTCATTTCGCGCATAAACGACGAATCTATCTTAAAGATCGTGGCTTTGAAAAGATCGTCAACATCAAGATCGCCGAAATTTGCCGAAAGCAGATCGTCGGCAGTCGCCAATTTTACGTCCAACGCCATCGCCGCAAACATACGGTTTTCGACCTCGTTTTCACGGCTGTTTTTTGAAGGCTTTTCAAAATCGAAACCGCGTGATTTCATTGCCGAAAAAAACTGCTGATCGGGTCTGAAAACAAACGTTCCCGAACCTTTATTGTTTGAAAAATTCCCCTCGAAATCCACTCTTCCGGCTTCGCGCGTCAAACTGAATCTGACGTTTGAATTGGCAAATTGGCTTTCGGATAATCCTTCAAAATCCTTGACATCGAAACTTGAACCCATCTGATTGCGGTTGTTTTTGCCGCTATTGCGCGACATTGAAAGATTCAGTTTCTTTTCCGATTTTTCGGAATTGACGCTTGCCTTCCAGTCGCCGCGGATTTCGGTTTGCGCAACGATGACGTATTTTCCAAGAACGATAATGATGAAAGCGGTAAAAAGACTAAATAGTTTTCGGTATTTACTGGACATTAGAAACTCCCTTTTTTTGATTTTGATTTCGGAATCAATGCGTTTTGCATCTACATAATCAAAAACACCGACGCGCCGAAGTTTGTGACAGAATTTTTCAGGGAAAGAAAATTAACCGCAGATTTTCACAGATGAACGCAGATGTTTCTGATTTTGCTGAATCAATTTTTATCTGCGTCCATCCGCGTTTATCTGCGGTTAATTTTCTCGTTTAAGATGCGAGTTCGTTGAATTTTTCTTCGATGAGTCGAAAATCCACGTTACCCGAATCGGCTTCTGCCCCGATTTTTTTATAAAATTCGAGGGCGTTGACGTTCCAATCGAGGGCTTGCCAATCCATTCGGACGCAGTTTTCTCCGGTTGCGAGTTTGGCGACGGCTTTGAGCATTTCAAAGCCCAAACCTTTGCCGCGAAATGCGGGTTTGATGTAAAGGTCTTCGAGATAAAACGAACGTTCGCCGCGAAAGGTTTTCAAAACCGGAAAGCCGACGGCAAACGCGATCATTTCGTTTTCGGAATAGGCAACCAGACTTTTCGCAAATGCTTTTTCTCCGAAAAACGCTTCGGAAAGTTTTTCTTCGGTGACGAAAAATGAATCTTCGAGATTTTCAAAAACTGCAAATTCACGCATTAGACTAATAATTTGCGACAAATCGTTAATTCCGGCTTTTCTGATCTTGATACTCATAAAAATAATAAAGAAGTCGCGGCTGAAATTTATCATAACAGTCGCGACTTCTTTTTTTCTATTTTGAACTAAATTTTAGGTCTTTTTCTTGGTGTTGGTTTTCGGTGTTTTCTGCGGTGTCAGTTTTTCCTGTGTTTTCAGATATTCGACCGCTTCTTTTACGCTCTGCTTCAATTCCTTCATATATGCGCTGTCCGTTGCGGCGACCGGCGCGACATCGACGAATTTTTGCATCACGTTCAAACCTTCCTGCATTTGGTCTTTGTTGTTGTTGACCACACCCGAGTTAAAGAGCGACAAGCCCAATCCCGCTAAAGCTTCGGCATTTTCAGGCGAGCCTTCGAGCGCAACACGGTAAGCGGCAATCGCATTGTCCGAATCGCCGGCTTCACGCATAATATCGCCGAGCGTGATCTGTGCTTTCAATTTTTTCGCCGCATCGGTTTCAACCGCGAAATAATCGTCGTAAGCAAGTTTTGCTTCGGCGGCTTTCGACGTGTCCGACTTGGTAATAACCAGTAAACGATAGCTGTCGGTCAAACCCGCCAATGCCGTGTATTTGGTCGAATCATACACAGCCTGATTGCTAATATCCGCAGGCTGTGCGCCTTTCAATACCTGATATGATCTTGCATAAGCGGCAATCGCGTCGGTCAGGTCTTTTTTAACTCTTCCCATCGCTTCGGCTTTTGCGGCGGCATCGGTCGATTTTGCAAATTGGTTATAAGTATCGACCGCACGGCTTTTCAAAGACGCGCCTTTGTTGTTGTTAAGCACCGGCGCGCTTCCGACAAAATCAGGTTCGGCGGCGATTCCCTGTTCGTATTTGGTAATTGCCAGATCGTAATTTTTAGCATTAAAGGCATCGTTGCCTTCTTTCAGAGAAGTTTGAATGATCGCCGTATTTTGTTTGATCTTTTCGTTTTTGGCGTTGATTTCCTTTACCTTTGCATCATATTCGGCTTGTGATTTTTTGGCATCTTCAGCCGCTTTCTTTTCTTCGGCGGTCGGCGCGGCGGCAGTATTCGTCCCGCCCGTCGTTTGCGGACCGGCTGCCAACGCTTGTCTGACTTCATCTTCCGTCCAACGCTTGCCGTCGCCTTCCATCAAGGTGATAACGATTCTTTCCTGTCCGGCTTTGATATTCGGTTGGATTTCAGGTTTAGCTCCGGGTGCGCTGACCGAAAGAGCGTAAGTTCCGCCGAGCAGTAATCCGGCAAAGCTGAATTCGCCTTTTTTGTTGGTTTTGGTTCCGGGCGGTTTACCTTTAATGTCGGTGCGGTAAACGTCGACGACCGCATCAGTGACGGGAGTGGTCGTGCCGTCAGCCTTTTTTAATTCCACGCGTCCGCTCACGGGCGAACTCTGTGCAAAGACCGCCGCACTCGCGGCAAGTAGTATTGCAATTGATAAAAAACTCGTAAAATATTTTTTTCTAAACATTGAAATCCTCCAAATTGTGTCCATTAAATTCGGGAAACGCTTTTCTAAGATGCCATCTTCAAAAAAAGAGTTTGACAGATATTGTGTATTTTAACTCACTTTTATGTGAATTTTGAAACGTAACCGCCGCCCAATCCGCAGAAATCGAAAAATAAGTCGGAATTGCGAAATTCAACATTAAACCGCTCTGTGCTATTGTAATTTTTTTGCAGGTTTCACTAAAAAATTCGATGACGAAAAGAATCTATAATTTCAGCGCAGGTCCGGCGATTCTGCCGACCGAAGTTTTGGAAAAAGCCCAAAGCGAAATGCTTTCCCTGAACGGTATCGGAATGAGCGTGATGGAGATCAGCCACCGTTCGCAACATTTCGCACCGATCCTGCATTCCGCCGAAAACGGTATCCGCGAGCTTTTGAGCGTCCCCGAAAATTTCCGAATTCTTTTCCTGCAAGGCGGCGCAAGCTTGCAGTTTTCGATGATTCCGATCAATTTCTTAAAAAATTCGGCGGATTACATCGTGACGGGAGCATGGGGCGAAAAAGCCGTCAGGGAAGCGAAAAAATGCGGCAAAGTGAACGTCATTTTTTCTACGAAAGAAACAAATTACAAATCCGTTCCCGAACAGGACGAACTTAATTTCAGTCAAACGGCAGATTACATACACTATTGTTCAAACGAAACGATCGACGGCGTTGAGTTCAAATACGAACTCGACGGCAAAGGCATTCCCGTCGTCTGCGATGCCTCGTCGAACATTCTTTCCAAACCGCTCGATTTCGACAAATACGCGCTCATCTACGCCGGAGCACAGAAAAATATCGGACCTTCGGGCGTGACGCTCGTCATTATCCGCGACGATATGCTCGAAAAAGTTCCCTCAAATCAATTTGCAATGCTCGATTACCGCGCCATTGCGAAAAACGATTCGATGCTCAACACGCCGAACACCTGGGGAATTTATCTCGTAAGCCTCGTCTGCGAATGGCTGAAAAACAAAGGCGGCGTGAAGGCGATGCAAAAAATAAACGAAGAAAAAGCGAAAATTCTCTATGATGCGATCGATTCGAGCGACGGATTTTACAGCGGACACGCCGAAAAACAAGCACGAAGCCTGATGAACGTCACATTCCGTCTGCCGAGCGAAGATTTAGAAAAACAATTCGTCACCGAAGCGACCGCCAACGGCTTCGACGGCTTAAAAGGACACCGCAGCGTCGGCGGCATCCGCGCTTCGATCTACAACGCTTTCCCGAAAGAAGGCTGCGAAGCACTAGTAGAATTTATGCGCGATTTTACAAATAAAAATGGCTAACGATTGAGATGACGTGGGGCGAAACCGCCACCACACAACTCCGAGTTTAAGAAAAGCCGTTGATAAGAAAGTCGCTGTTTCGCCCTCACGTCCATTGATTTGTTATATGCGTCTTGAAAAAGACCTTTTTATTATCCCGAACTGACGGTAGCTAAGTCAGATGTTGATTGAACTATAAAATTTAATCTTGTGGGAAATTTGCTTTTTTATCAACGTCCTGAATTGGTCGGTATAAAGATGCACAAATATCGTCCCACAAATCAGGGCGGCTTCGACCTCCTTGAACCTTAACACTCCATATATCTCCATAATCTCGCCCGTCAAGAACGCATATAACATAGGGTTTTCCTCTCCACCGAGCCTCCCCTTTCCAAGTTTCCCGAATATATGTTCTTTTATTGTCGCCGTAATGAACCGTTGAATGTCCATAACGGGTGTAGCAAGTTCCAGTTGCATGTTGCATTAGAAGTCGCCTATCTAAAGGCACCCAATTTTTATCAGCTTCGCCAAATTGATTGACGCATTTAAAGTTATTTCCATTAGGAGACTGAACAATTGACCATGAAACCCTCTCAAAAACCGGTTTAGTAGTAAAAGATAAAGTTTTTCCGCCTCCAGTTCCTGTTAAATTCATAGCAATACTTAACGCCACATTTCGGGTTCTTCGACAAATCAGAACATCGCCATTTATTTTAAGTTGAAATCCGGGTTTCCACTCTTGACCGCTACAGGTCATTGCATTTTTGGGTTCCCATGTGAAGTTTCTAATTTTTGCAGGCGGCATTCCTATCGGTCTATGTCCTGCACGCAATTCGATGTTGTCATCATTTGTTGTTGCCGTAAAATAAACACTTTCGCCAAAACAATTAGCAATTCCTTGTAGAACTCCTTGAGGTAGCCTTGAATACATCAATTCTTTTCGATACGTTTCAAAGAATTGATAATCTTTCGTAGTGCAGGCTTGTTCTACTGATTTAGCACTTCCACCGATTTTCGTTGTATCTTTCACGTAATTAAAACCGCCACTTCGTGAACTTCCAGAACAAACATTTTTCATTATCGTAAGTGCGACATCATTTGCCTCTGTTTCATAACCAAAGTCACGAAGTGCATTTATGAATGCCGGATCACAACCCGGTTGAGCGTAAGTTGCGAGTGCTGTTGATAAAACTGTAAGCAACCAAAGAAATGATTTTGTTGAATTCTGACGCAAAGTAATTTTCAAGTTCATATTGTTCTCCTTAAACAGGCGGCATCGAAAAACATTTTGTATTTTGTTTCAATAATTGAGTCGCTCATATTTCACACGAAGCATATAAGTTATGATTATGCCGAACCATTCGGCATAACACTCTTTTTAGGATGTTACATGGATTGATTCGGTTTAATACTCGTATTTGTGTATTATACAGAATGATTCGGCATAAATCCCTTATGTGCAGAATCAACATACCCGATTGCCGTTGTTTTTAGCAAGAAAATTATTCACCCGCGATTTTTCAAAACTCAACCGCCAATTTGAAATGAAAATCGTCAATTTAGCGTGAAATATGACAATTTAGAGCGGAATATGACAATTTGGCGTGAAATATGAGGATTATATGGTGGAAATTCAGGATTTAGTATGGAAATTCAGGATTTAGTATGAAAATCCACAATTTAGTATGAAAATTCAGGATTTAGTATGAAATCCGAAAATTTGGATGAATATTCAACGATTGCACTCGTTTATTTCACAAAACTGCGTGATTATTTCAAATAAACGAGCGCAATCGCAAAATACTGCCAAGAATTCAAAAAAAGACTGGAGCGCAAGCATCTTGCTTGCATTGGGGCTTTTTAACGCGAAAAAGCGTTTGGCAATGAAACTTCTGAAAATCCGAACTTAATTACGACGCATTCGCGCCGTTTGCAAGCAATGATGCTTGCACTCCAATCTTTTAGCCTGCCTGTGCGTAATAAACTTCTTCGTATGGCTGTAAAACTACCCAACCTTGCCCTTCAAAAGCAAGCTGGAAGGATTCGCCACTACCGCGTCCGAAAAGGGTTTTCAGGGAAATGTCGGTCTTGATCGAAGGCGTGAGATTGCCCGACCACGCGACGGTCGCGTTCGGGTCTGTGTAAACGGGCTGACCGGGTTGGACGACGAGCGTGATCGGGTCGAAATGCGTCGTGATGGCGACCATTCCCGTTCCGCCCAACTGCATATTGAAAAGTCCGCCCGCCGCCATTCCCGCGACGCGACGCATCATTTTGATGTCCCATTGGATCGCATCTTCAAAGGCGAGAATGTTGTTGCCGTTGACGTAGAACATTTCGTTTTGCAGATAAATAATGCGGACTTTTTTGCCGTTTTCGGCAAAATAAACGCGCCCTTGTCCTTCGGCTTTCATCATCGGCGTTGATTCGCCCGACACGGCTTTTTTCAGAAATTTTCCGAGTCCGCCTTCTAAAACGCCTTCGCGCTCGAATTTGACATTGCCCGTGTAACCGATCATCGAACCGAGTTTTGCCCACACGCGACCGTTCAGGTTTACTTCCAAAAGATACGGATTTTCAAGCTCAAAAAATTCCCGCGCATTATCGTTCTGCGCCGTCTGTTGTAAAAAACTCTGCATTGTGTATTTCGACATATTTTTTCTCCTTATTTTTTTGCCCACGAAATACACGAAAATCACGAAAGAAATACAAAAATAATATAAAAACTATCTAATATTCTTTTCTTCTTTCTTTTTTTCGTTTCTTTCGTGTATTTCGTGGGCAGATGTTTTATAAACTCCCTAAAATTTCAAGCAATTCGCTTTCTTCCGCGTCGGAAACCGTCCGCAGGTCGAGCAAAACCTTTTCATCTAAAATCCGCGTGATAACGGGCGGATTCGCCGTTCGCAATTTTTCTTCCAGCTTACTAACCGAAAGTTTTCCGTGTTTCAGCGCAAGCAGTGTCGTCACTGGTTGCACATCAGGCGCGGAACCGCCGCCGACAACTGAATTTCCTTCCACGATCTCAAATTTCAACGCTGAACTTTCCGCAAGTTTTTCGTGGAGTTTGTCGGCAAAATCTGCCGTCCGTTTCATTAATTCGGCATTCGTTGCGGAAAGCATTTTCAAAACGGGAATTTCCTGCAAAAAAGTTTCCTTGCGATACGCTTCGAGCGTCGCTTCGAGCGCGGCATAAATCAATTTATCAACACGAAGCGCACGATAAAGCGGATGTTTGCGGATATATTCGACGACATCGCGCCGCCCGACGATCAAGCCCGACTGCGTTCCGCCGAGCAGTTTGTCGCCGCTGAACGTAACGACATCCGCGCCCGCCACGATCGATTGCGAAATTATCGGCTCATCCGTCAAACCGTATTCGCTCAAGTCAAACATCGCGCCCGAACCCGCGTCTTCATAAAGCAATATTTCCTTACGATGCGCAAGCTCGGCAAGTTCCGCGACGGTCGGCGTTGCCGTAAAACCGATGATGCGGTAATTCGACGGATGAACTTTCAAGATAAGACGCGTATTTTCATCGATGGCGCGATCGTAATCCGAAATGCGGGTGCGGTTCGTCGTGCCGACTTCGCGCAAAACCGCGCCCGATTGCGTCATCACGTCTGGCACACGGAAATCGCCGCCGATCTCGACCAGTTCGCCGCGAGAAATGACGACCTCGCCGCCTTTCGCAAGCGCGGTCAGCACCAAAAACGCCGCCGCCGCACAATTATTGACGATGATCGCGCTTTCCGCGCCCGTCAGTTCCGCGAGCAGATGTTCGGCGCGCGCACCGCGTTTTCCGCGTTTGCCCGTTTCGACGTTATATTCGAGCGTGCAGTAGCGCGAAGCCTGTTGCGCCATCGCCTTTCGCGCATTTTCCGAGAGCGGCGCACGTCCCAGATTCGTGTGAATTATCACGCCCGTTGCGTTGATAACGCGTTGCAGACTCGTATTCAATTCGCTTTGCCAAGCCCCCGCCAGACGGTTTTCCGCTTCCGCCAGCAAAATCTCGCGTGAATATTTTTCAGTTTTTAATTGGTTTTCGGCGACTTTCTCCTGTATCTCGCGCCGGAGCGAATCGGTCACGGCGCGGGCAAGAAACGTCAGATGTTTTTTGCCCGTTTCGACGGCGATCTTCTGCGCGGTTTCCGAACGCAAAAGTGCGTCAACCGAGGGCAAAAGCCGCAAAATCTCCGTAATGTCAGGCACTTTCTGTTTTTCCATAAAATTATTTTAGCGCAAAACCGAAAAAATTAAGGAATATTCGCGGTTTTACGGCTTTGCTTTAAATTAGGAGTTCTAAATCCACAACCCGTAAATCCCGAAAAAAATGGCAATCTTAGGAAATAATTTATACAGAAAAGAGCAAAATAAAAAAGACGAGGCGGCAAATATCGACCTTGAACTGTCGCGGCTCGATGACGATATTCGCAAATTGAAGATAGATTTCGACATCTACTTTAACGGCGGTTCAAAACGCCCGCCGCTCGAAGCCCGCGCACGGCTCGAAGCGAATATGAAGCGCATCGCCGACAACCGCAATCTGACGTATGCGCAAAGATACCAATTCAACACGGTGATGTCGCGTTTCACTTCTTACCGCGAGCTTTGGCGGAGAATGCTCAAACGAAAGGGCGAGGAAATGGCTTAACGAGTTATTTAAAGATAAAAAAAGCGGCGTATCGATTTGCAGATGCGCCGTTTTTCTTAATTAAACGCCGTCCGGCTTCTCTAAAGAAAAAACCGAAAACGATCAATAATTTAACCTTTTTACTGGACTTTCATCACGTTTTCAGCCTGCGGTCCCTTCGGTCCGTTTGTGACTTCAAATTCGACTTCCTGTCCCTGAATCAGAGTTTTGTAACCCTCGCCGGAAATCGCGCTGTAATGCACGAAAATATCCTGCTCGCCGGGTTGTTCGATAAACCCATAACCTTTGGCGTTGTTAAACCATTTGACCTTACCGGTAGTTTTAGACATATTTCTTAATTCCTCCTACAAACTTCAAATACATTAAATTAATTTTTAGCCGAAAGCGTTTTTTGGGAAAAACACCTGCGTAAAACAAAAGCCTGCATTCTCCGGCAAAGCAATGCGAAATACTTTGCGAATAGCACAGACTTCAAAGAAATGTCCGACAACTGCTCCTAAACAAATAGAACATCTTAAACTGCAAGATTTCGGGGATTAAATTTGTGTGTTTAGTTGATAGACGAACGCAAATTTAATCAAAAATTAGGTTTCTGTCAAGACCTTTTTGAATATTTTTTGAAAAAAAATCCAAAATTGACATAAAACACCCGATAAACGAAGATTAAGCAGTAATCAGTGGTCGGTAGTCAGTGTTCAGAATTTAACTTTTAGCTGACCACCGACCACTGACCACTGACCACTAATCTTATGACCGAATACGGAAAAAACGCGCCGCTGTCTTACAACGAATATCTGAAAGTTCCCGAACTGATCCGGCTTCAACAAACGTTATCCGAGCCGACCAGCCACGACGAACAACTTTTCATCATCATTCACCAAACTTACGAACTTTGGTTCAAGCAGATTCTCCACGAAATCGACGCTTCGGGCGTTTGGATAGACGAAGGCAGGATGTTTCGCGCCAATCACAGCTTGCGTTCGGTCGTCGGCATCGAAAAGGTTCTGGTCACGCAAATCCATATTCTCGAAACGATGGCGCAGATCGGTTTTCTCGAATTCCGCGACAAGCTCAACCCGGCAAGCGGCTTTCAGTCGATGCAGTTTCGCGAACTCGAATTTGCTTCGGGCGCGAAGGACGAACATATTTTGCGATTTTTTGAATCCGACGAATTTGCACACGAACGTTTGCAAAAAAGATTCGACGCACCGAGCCTTGCGGATAAATTCTGGAGTCTTTTGAAAAGAAATAACTTTGACGTTTCGAGTGAAGAAAAACGTATCGAAGCGATCGTTGAAATTTTAACGCATCCCGAAAAATATCCCGACCTTTTCAATATGCAGGATTTGCTCATCGAACACGATGAAAACATTGCGCTGTGGCGTTATCATCACGTTCTAATGGTCGAAAGAATGCTCGGAATGAAACGCGGAACGGGTGGTTCGGACGGTTCGGGATACTTGCGCACGACGCTTTCCAAAAAATTCATTCCCGAACTCTGGACGGCACGAACACACTTAAAAACAGTGGATAGTTGATAACTGATAGTGGATAACTGATTTTTCATTATCAGTTATCCACTATCAGTTATCACTTATTCTGATTCATTTCCCAATCTGTCCACACTTTTCACGATAATTTGCTCGATATTTCTCTCTGCCGAAAGCGAGATGGATTTTTGCGGCGCGGGCAGAATCGAATAATTCCAGCCGTTTTTGTCCTTTGCATAAACGACAAACCAAAACGCTTTTCTCGTTCCGCGTTCCGTCCAATTTGCGCGGACGTATTTTTCATCACGTTTGATTTCAACTTTCGGCGCAAGCGGGTTTGCCGATCTTATCCACGGCGACGCGGGAATGAGTGCATCGCGCTGATAAGATTTTTCGCGCAGAGCGGTCTGGATTTTGTCGAAATCGCTTCGCACGGATTTGAAACTGAATTGAATATTTCCGCTCGTCGTTTGAATTTCGCGGGTGAATTTGATTTGCCTAACAATCTCGTCCGCGCTGAAATTTTCGGTTTTGCTCGGGATTTTATAAGTCCCGATTCCAGCCCAAACGTGACGTTTTTTAATGTTGACGCTTTCCCAGAATTTCAATAAAAGCGGAAATTCTCTGTCTTTGCGGTCTGATTTCCAGTAAAGTTGAGGCACGAAATAATCGACCGTTCCCTCCTCCAACCAGCTTTCCGCATCGGCGAAAAGTTCGGTTTTGTTGATTTCCGACACGCCGAACGGCGAAATTCCATACATCACTTCGGGCTTGATTTCTTTGATGCCGCGACCGACCGCTTCGATGAACCGATTAACGTGCATCCGCCGCCAGGTGTCGCGCCTGAGCGGGATTCGTTTCTTTCCCGAAGTGCTGAAACGCATCGCCGTCTGCACATATTTCTTGTAATTTTCGTCGTCGGGAAATTCGATCTTGTTGCCGTTTTCGTCCTTTTCGGGGTAAGGATAAAAATAATCGTCGAAATGCACGCCATCGATGTCGTAACGCTTGACGACATCCAAAACGACGCTCAACGAGTAATCCTGAACTTCCGCATCCGAAGGATCGAGCCACAGATATTTGCCGTATTTTCTGACGAGATCGGGACGCTTTTTTGAAATATGATTTTCCGAAACGGTCTTCGCCGCCGGATGATATGCGCGGTAAGGATTGAACCACGCGTGAACCAAAATCCCGCGTTTGTGCGCTTCTTCGATGATAAATTTGAGCGGATCAAAGGCTTGCGGTTTACCCATTTCACCCGTCAGAAATTCCGACCAAGGTTCGATCTTCGATTCGTAAAGCGCGTCGCACATCGGGCGCACCTGAAAAATCACCGCGTTCATCTTCAAACTTCGCGCAAGTTCCAAATCCTTGATGATTTCCGCTTTTTGCTGTCCGATCGTTAGATTTTTCGCGCTCGGAAAATCGATATTATCGACCGTTGCGATCCAAACCGCCCGAAATTCGCGTTCGATTTTCGGCAGATTTTGCGCTTTTGCAGAAGCAAAACTCAAAAATAAAAAAGCTACGACGGTTAAGAATTTGTTCATTTTATGCCCTCGGCGGTTTTGCCGTTCTTTTCGATGCGTGATTGCAAACTTTCGTAGCCTTAAACATAAATCCTAACCGTTGATCGTGGCTCGAATGGTTGCGCTCCACGTTCCTTTCGCCCCGTTTTTCGATTTCCAGCGGAGCCTGTAAAAGACAGTTTTACCGGCGTTTTCCATTGTGTAATCGACGCTGAGCGGCGTTCTCCGCGCAGTTTCGACGTATCTGAAGTCTTCGATTTTATCCGGCGGCGTTTCGCCGATGTAATGCCAGACCTCACAGCCTTCCATCCCGAAGGGTTTGGCGCGGCGGTGCGGCGTTTCCTTATCGCGGAAATGGATGAGGTGCTTTAAATTCAAGTATTCGACGCGACCGACAGGCGCAGTTTCGGGATCGGGCGAAGCAGTTCGGATGCGGTCGCGCTGCGGCAGACCGAATTGGGCGATCTGCACGTCCGAGGCGGCTCGGTTGGCGTAAATTTTCGCGCGGTGTGCGCGGTATTTCTGGAGCAGGTTTTTTCGCGCCGTCTTTTTTTTCTGCGCGATTCCCGCCTTCTGTATTCGGATTGCGTCCCACTCATCGAGCGATTCGGAAAAAACTTCGTTTGCCTCGACAATTTCCGCGATTTCCGCTTCGCTAAAATTCAGACTCTCGCCCAAAACTGCCAATTTCGTTTGATATGCGCGTATCTCCGCCAGCAATTCGCGGTCGGGAAGATTACCTAAATCTTTACTGTCACTCATAACTTTTCCTCCGTAAACGTCGAATTTCTATATTTTGATCGATAAATACCCAATAAATCAAGATTTTTTACAGATATTTGTTAATAAAGTTATTTTTTAAGCTACTAAAGTAACTTTAGTAGCTATTTATTGTAGTTTAGTAGTTATAAGTTTAGATTTAGTATTTGCTAGTTTAAGTTTAGTAATTATAAGTTTAGATTTAGTGTAAATTGAAATTAATTTAGCGGTCGTTAATTTTATTTTAGTAGTTGCTAAATTGTTTTTAGCAACTACTAAGCTACGATTGAAACAAGCAGAAAGTATAAGCGAATACAAAGAAACGTGTTTGTAGGCTATTGATTTTTTTCCTTAACTCGCGCAGTTTTAATAGCGAAATTCGCGGAAACGAATATAATCAAGTTATCAACGATTTTTCATCAGAGTTTTGAGTCCCTGCTTCAGCAGGCAATTCGCGAGGGCAAAGCCGCCTGAAGGCGGGACTCGAAACGCTTAAAACTATTTTTAACGTATGCGTCTTTCTCGACTTTTCTTTTTGCTTTCGATCTTCGTTTTTTCGTCATCGGTTTTCGCGCAAAATGTGCGAATCACGATTCTGCACGTCAACGACGTTTACCAATTTGCGCCGGTTGACGGCGGCACACGCGGCGGATTGGCGCGGCTTTTAACCTTGAAAAAACAGGCTTTGACGGAAAATCCGAACACGATCTTCACGCTCGGCGGCGATACGGTTTCGCCTTCGGTCGAAACGCGGACTTATAGAGGTGCGCAGATGATCGACGCTTGGAATGCCGTCGGCATCGATTACGCCGTCTTCGGAAATCACGAATTCGACATCAAAACGCCCGAACTTTTAGCAAGGATGAAGGAATCAAAATTTACGTGGCTCGGCGCGAACGTGATCGACACGAAAACGAACAAGATTTTTGCCGACACGCCGCCGTTTGCCGTCAAGGAAATCGGCGGCATCAAGCTCGGAATTATCGGTCTGCTATTGCCCGAAACAAAGGAAACTTCTTCGATGGAAGCAAGTTTGACCGTCGCGGATTATTGCGCGACCGCGAAAAAGCTCGTCAAACAGATGCGTAAAAAAGCAAAGGTCAACGCCGTCATCGGTTTGACGCATCTTTCGATGACGCAGGACAAAGAACTGGCGAAATGCGCCGATTTCGACCTCATTTTGGGCGGTCACGAACATACGCTTTTACAGTCTTCATCGAACGGCACGCCGATCTTCAAAATGACCGCTGATGCGCGTGAATTGGGCAAATTTAATCTGAATTTCAACGCCTCGACGAAACGGCTCGAAAGTATGGATTGGGACATTATTCCCGTCACCGACAAAATTCCCGACGCACCCGAATTTGCGTGGGTTTTCGACAAATACAAAGACCTTTTGCAAAAGCTTGCCGAACCCGTCGGGCGCACGGCGGAAATTCTGGACGCGCTTTCAATCTCGAACCGCACGAAGGAAACGAATATCGGAAATTTCGTCGCCGACGCTTACCGCAACGCCGCCAACGCTGACGTGGCACTCGTCAACGGCGGTTCGATCCGCGCCGATCTGACCTATAACGTCGGAACTTTGACGAAACGCGACGTGCTTTCGATCCTGCCGTTCAATAACCCGATCGTGAAGATCGAAATTCCGGGCAAAACTCTGCGCGAAGTTCTCGAACACGGCGTGGCAAGAAGCGCGGTCGGAGAAGACGGCGAACCGGGACGCTTTCCGCAAATTTCGGGAATGTCGTTCAAATTCGACACGACGAAACCGGCAGGAAGCCGCACGTCCGACATTTTAGTCGGCGGAAAACCGCTCGATGAAGCGAAAAATTACACGCTTGCCACGTCCGATTTTCTCGTTTCACGCGGCGGCGACGGCTACACGATGCTCAAAAACGGAAAAATTCTGATAACGGCGGAATCTGCGCCGAAGGATTCCGAAGTTTTTGAAGCCGCGATCAGGAATGCGCCCGATGCGACCATCGCGCCGAAACTCGAAGGCAGAATCGTTCGTCTGAAATAAAAGTTTCTGCTATAATTTTTGCGCGTTCAGAATCTTTTTTCGTAAAAACAAATGCCAAGAATTACCGCCGTAACGAGTGTCGTTTTGCTCGTTTTGCTGACAATTTCAAATTTGCAGGCGCAAAAGAAAGCCGAAGTTCAGGTCGTCCCGAAAACTTCGCCCGAAAGCATCACGAAAATTTGCAAAACGCTCGTTCCGGGAAAAATTATCAACAATCCGAAACCCGATTATCCCGAAGAAGCGAAAAAATCATACATCGGCGGAACGGTCGAGGTCATTGTCAAGATTGACGAAAAAGGCAAAGTTACCGAGGTCGAAAAAGTAACGGGAAACACGGCTCTGCACGGCGCGGCGGTCGCCTCGGCGTTAAAGGCAAAGTTTTCCCCGACCGTTTGCGACGGCGTTGAAGCAAAAATTTCGGGCGTGATCGTTTACAACTTTTTGCCTTATCCTTTTTCCGAAACATATTTCACGCCCGCGAAGATCGAAGAATTTTCGGACATCACGAAAGATTCAGAATATTTTGAAACACTGCTCGATCTGACCGAAAACTACAAGCTCGCCTACGGTTTCGCCGACAAAAAATTTCGCGCCGACGCGCCCGTTTCACGCGGCGATTTTGCACATTCTTTGCGCCTGACACTCGATCTGCTGTCGGAACGTGCACGAATCGCCGGAAAGCTTCCGCGTGAGATCGGTCTGTTTTCCGCGATGAATCCGCAAGCGATAAATTCGTTCGATAAAATCGTCGATTTCGACGCGAAACAGCCCTACAGCGAATCGGTCAAGATTTTGCTGACGAAATACGACATTTCCCTGCTCGACGCGCAAAACAGATTTCAGGGAAATCAGCCGTTGACGAATAACGAATTGATCGAAATCTGGACGGCAATTTTCGGTGCGGAAGCCGTTTCCGTTAATTTTGAAAAAATAGAGAATGGCGACCGCATCATCACACGCGGCGAATTTGCGCTTTTTTTACAGGAAAGTCTGGGCGTTTTGACCTACAAGGTTTTGCCGTAAAAAAGTTTTGAGCTCCTGCTTCAGCAGACTTTCGTTTAGCGAAAAGCCGCCTAAAGGCAGAACTCAAAACGCTTGAATTTATTTTTGAGATAGCTTTTAGTATCATTCGCAATATGAAAACACTTTATCCAGAAATAGCACCGTTTGATTCGGGAATGCTGAAAGTTTCCGATATTCACGAAATTTACTACGAACGCGCCGGAAATCCCGACGGAATTCCCGTCGTTTTTCTGCACGGCGGTCCGGGCGGCGGTTTGATCCCGCTTTATCGTCAATATTTCGATCCCGAAGCGTATCACGTCATTTTGTTTGACCAGCGCGGCTCGGGGCAATCAACGCCGCACGCCGAACTTCGTGAAAATACGACGTGGGATTTGATTCACGACATTGAAGTTCTACGCGAAAAATTCGGCGTTGATAAATGGTATGTTTTCGGCGGTTCGTGGGGCAGTACGCTCAGTTTGGCGTATGCCGAAACGCATCCCGACCGTTGTTTGGGATTGATCCTGCGCGGAATTTTTCTGACGCGCCGCAAAGAACTACTCTGGTTTTATCAATACGGTGCGAGCGAGATTTTCCCCGATTTCTGGGAACGTTACCGCGACGAAATCCCGTTTGAAGAACGCGGCGATTTTATGACCGCTTATTACAATCGGCTGACGAGCGACGACGAGCAAACCCGACTTTCAGCGGCGCGGGCGTGGAGTGTCTGGGAAGGTTCGACCTCGAAACTTTTTCCCGATGCCGATCTGATGAATCATTGGGAAGGCGAACACGAAGCTTTATCTTTAGCACGCATCGAATGTCATTATTTTATGAACAATTCGTTTTTCCCGACCGAAAATTATCTGATCGAAAACGTCGATAAAATCCGTCATATTCCGACCGTTATCGTTCAGGGTCGCTACGATGTCGTGTGCCCGATGACGAGCGCGTGGGAGCTTCACCGCGCCTTTCCCGAAGCCGAATTTATCGTCGTTCCCGACGCGGGACATTCCGTGAGCGAGAAAGGAATCGCGTCCGCGCTGGTCGAGGCGATGGATAAATTCAAGGAAAAAGGAAAAAGTTAAAAAGCAAGATGCTTTTTTAATGGAAACATTCGACAAATCGCGTTATGATACAAAAACAGCGCACAAATTTTCAGTGCAGATTCGCGTCAAAAGTAAAGGATTAATGATATGAACTTTGGAACAACAGAAATTATTTTGATCGTGGCGGTCTTGTTTTTGCTTTTCGGTGCATCGCGCCTGCCGCAGCTCGCTAAATCTATCGGACAATCGCGAAAGGCGTTTAAGGACGGAATGCGTGAAGCCGAAGAAGAAGCCGAACGTGAAGCAAAGGAAAAACAGATTGCTTCAAATACGGCGGCACCGCAGATAAATGCGATGAGCGATGAAGCCTTGATGGAAGAAATGCGCCGTCGTGCCGAGGCGAAACAAGCCTAGTTTGAAAAGGAAAAAGTGAAAAAGTTTCTAAAATTTTACCGAAACTTTTTCACTTTGCGCTTACCTAAATTAATTGCTTCTCTAAACGACTCCGCTAACTAAAGTATTTTTAACGGAAAAATAATACGAGATCGTTCCGGTTTCGGCATCGATGAGTTCGGCAAGTTTTTTGCTGACTTTTTCTTTTTCCGCATCGCTTAAAAAATCCAACCAGATCGGCAAAAGAAAATCCGCCACGAGCGGAGAATTGACAAACTCCGCGCCGTCTTTATATTCAAAAACTTCATTCTGCATCGAATGTTCGATTTTTCTCAAACCCAGTTCCCTCGTCAAATCGATCACTTCTTCGATCGTCGGAATTTCCGAAATTAATCGTTCGACTTGCGTGCCGTGTTCCGCCAGATCGGTTTCCAGCAAAGTTTCCCAGAGAAACGAAAAAATCTCGCCGAAACTTCCCTTTGTCGGCAGAAAGAACGAAACTTCGTCGTCGGAAGATTCTATCAGTTTTTTAACAAAATCCTTGATTTCACGCGGTCTGACAAAACTTCCGTCGCCGATCACGACATCGGATTTATCGATCGTATAATTAGTCCCGAATTGCACATCGGCTTTGACCGCGTCGGCTTTTGCCTGTGCGATATTTTTCAGATCGTCGTTATCCGTGATCGCGTAAATGACCGCATTTTCGGGAAGTTTTTCGCTTAAGGCAATCGCGTGACCGCCCGCGCCGGCGTTGACGTAAAGCAAAGTGTCGGGCTTTTCAAATTCAAATTTCGTGTCGAAATATTCCGTGAAACGTTCTGTCCAATCGCTTTCTATCGCAAATTCGCGCAAGAACGCGAGTTCTTTTTGTGTTTTGCTCATAAATATTATTCTAGCTTTAGATGCAAAGACTTGCACGGCGGTTTTGCCGCTTATTTTTTATATTTATGGTAATCTAAAAGTTCGTAAGATTATGGCAAAACACATCAGGGAATTATTCGATCTGTCGGGAAAAACGGCAATCGTGACGGGCGGTTCGCGCGGAATCGGCGTGGAAATGGCGGAAGCACTGGCGGAAGCCGGCGCAAATCTGATGCTTTGTGCGCGGCGCGAAGAATGGCTCAATGAAACCGTCGAAGCGTTTCGGGCGAATAACTATAATGTCGCAGGAAAAGTCTGCGACGTTTCAAAAGCCGATGACGTGCAAGCGGTGGTTGACGAAACCGTTAAAACCTTCGGAAAAGTCGATATTTTGATAAACAACGCCGGGATTTCGTGGGGCGCAATGCCCGAAGAGATGCCGCTCGCGCAATGGCAGAAGGTTTTAGACGTGAATTTAACAGGCTGTTTCCTGATGGCGCAAGCCGTCGGACGTGAAATGCTCAAACAAAAAAGCGGTTCGATCATCAATATCGCTTCGATTGCGGGTTTGACTTCGAGTGCGAACGGTCCTTTTTATGCCGGTTATGCTGCCTCAAAAGCAGGACTTATCGGCTTGACGCGGGAGCTTGCCGCGAGTTGGGGACGCAAAGGAGTTCGCGTCAACGCGATCGCGCCCGGTTTTTTTCATTCGCGTCTGGCTGATGCCGTAATCGATATTTACGAACGTTCGATTCAGGAAAACAACGTCATTCCGCGCGTCGGCGACGAAGGCGAATTAAAAGGAATCACCGTTTTTCTGGCTTCGGATGCGTCAAGCTACATTACAGGTCAAACGATTGCCGTCGACGGCGGAATGACGGTTTGATTTTGGATTTCGGATTAACAGGCAGAAGCCCGCACATCAGTGAGGGCGGACAAGCTGACCCTAAAAATGGAAATAACACCTGAGCTTTCAACATTTACAATTCTACTTTTCGGCTTTTTGCTCGGACTTCAGCACGCCGTCGAAGCAGATCATTTAGCGGCTGTTACGACAATCGTTTCCGAACGCAAAAGCCTTTTCAGCGCGTCGATCATCGGCGGTATGTGGGGCATTGGGCATACGATCTCACTTTTCGTCGTCGGTGCTTTAGTAATCTTCCTGAAGCTTCAAATTTCCGAATCGGTCGAAGCCAAACTCGAAGCGATCGTCGGCGGAATGTTGATTTTGCTCGGCATCAACGCGCTTTATAAATTATTTACTTCAAAAGAGATTCACGCGCACAGCCACGCTCACGGCGGACACGAACATACACATCTTCATACACATCAGAACGAAAAAGAAAAAGCCCATCACCGTTTCAGCCCGCGTTCGGTTTTTATCGGAATGATTCACGGTTTGGCAGGAAGCGCGGCTTTGATGCTCCTTGTCGTACCGACGATTTCATCGCCTTTTATTGCACTGATGTATATTCTGATCTTCGGAATCGGCTCGATTGGCGGGATGATGCTGATGAGCTTTATCATCGGTCTGCCGTTTCATTTTACGGCAACGAATTTCATTCAATTAAACAAAGTAATTCGCCTCTGCGCCGGACTTTTCAGCTTCGGGCTCGGCAGTTTTATCATTTACGAAAAACTTATTGCCGGGTAAGGATATTTTGCTTACGAAATAAACGAAAAGAACGAAAAATACAAAGAAGTATCATTTTTCGTTCCTTTCGTTTATTTCGCAGGCGATTCTTTTATTTTACAAACTCAAACTCACCGAATCTTTCGGGAACGTGAAAGCCCGGCTCATCCGTAAATGTGGGCGACCAGGCGAGATAACCGCGTGTTTTACCCGCGCCGACACAGCGGAAAAGATTTCCGCGCCAAACTTCGCCCGATTTCGGAATTTTGCCGAAAGCTTTCCATTCGATCTTTATCGCCATCAAAATCCTGTCTTTTTTAATCACAGATTTTGACTGCATTCCTGACGAATAATCCCAATCGGTTTCACGTTTGTCGGGCATTTGGTAAATTTCCAGATCGATCCATTCGCCGTTCGGAGCGATTTCAAATTCAAAATATCTGCGAAATTCATCCTTATTGGGCGCAAGAAAAATCTCGCAAACGTCCCTTTCCCAAAGCCCGTGCGTTTTCGTTTTCAAATTTGCTTTTTCGCTTACGATCAAAGGCTCTCTTTGAGTCGCTTCAAACCGAACATAGACCGCCGTTTCAGACCATAGAATTCTCGTTTCAAAATGTCTTCCCGGCGGCGCGTCCGTGCCCGACCAATATTTGTTAATCGTCAGGTTTTCAGCTAATTGCCAGTTTTCATCGGCTGATTCTTCAATCGGGAAATCATTCTCGAGATACTTTATTTCGTATTTCATTTATCCAAAATCTTTACGCCTTCCGAATTAATTTCGGAAACGTAAGTGTTAAATTCGATCTTCGTATTTTCGTAAACTTCGCACATCGCCTGTTTGACCGCGTCTGCCGTTTCCAAAGTTTCCGAAAGCATAAAAATACTCGGTCCCGAGCCTGAAATTCCGCCGCCGAGCGCGTTTGCTTTCAGGCTCGCGTTTTTTACTTCATCAAAATGCGGAATCAAAGATTTTCTGACTGGTTCAACGATCAAATCTTCCAAACTTCGCGCAATCAAACCGTAGTCGCCTTTCGACAAAGCCGCGATCAGTGCGCCGACATTCGCCCAGGCGTGGATCGCGCTTTTTAACGGAACCTGAGCCGGCAGAATTTTTCGAGCCTCGCTCGTTTTGATCTCGATCTGCGGATGAATGACGGTGACAAAGAGTTTCGGAAATTCGATCTCCACGATGTCGAGCGGAAAAACCGAACGCACAAGTGTAAAACCGCCGTAAAGACAAGGTGCAACATTGTCGGCGTGACGACCTTGCGAGGCGAGAAATTCTCCCTTTAACGCAAATTCGGCAAGTTCCATCCGCGAAAATCTTTCGCTTAGAAGTTTGTTTGCGGCAACGACCGCGCCGACCGCGCTTGCCGAAGACGAACCGAGCCCGCTTCCCGGTTTTATATGTTTGGTAATTTTAACTTCAAATCCGATTTCATCCCCGATCTCATCCAAAATCGCCGAAAGTGCAACACCGGCGACATTTTTTTCAGGTTCGGTCGGCAAATTATGATCGTCCTGATTGATGATCCTGACCGTTTTTTCATTGATCAAACGCAGGTTCATTTCGTCAAAAGGCGCAGCGAGCGCAAAACCGAGGCAGTCGAAACCGCAAACGACATTGGCAACGGAAGCGGGCGCGAGAACGCTAACTTCTTTCATAAATTATGATTATTCAACTTTAGCAGAGGCTAAAATTCTATTATGATAAAATGTTTGTGATTTCGGCTCAAAACGAAATGCGAAAATCTTCAAACAATTTCAAATGAGATACTTTAGCACGAACAGAAAATCGGCACACGTTTCATTTCGTGAAGCCACCTTGCAAGGACAGCCCGACGATAAAGGACTGTATTTTCCCGAACGCATTCCGAAGCTTTCCACGAATTTTTGGCGCGATTTTCCCGCCAAATCGAAAACACAGATCGCTTTTGAAGTTATTAAACCCTTCGTCGGCGGTGTAATGACGGACGAAACGCTTTTTCGCATCTGTGATGAAACCGTAAATTTCGATTTCCCGCTCGTAAAGATTACCGGAAATATTCAAACGCTCGAACTTTTTCACGGCGCGACACTCGCCTTCAAAGATGTCGGCGCAAGGTTTATGAGCCGTTGCCTGCGTGAATTTTCAAACGAAAAGCAGGAAAAAACGATCGTCATCGTCGCCACTTCAGGCGACACGGGCGGTGCGGTTGCCAACGGATTTTATGACGTTGACGGTGTTGAGGTCGTGATTCTTTACCCGCAGGGGAAAGTTTCAAAAGTTCAGGAATTACAACTCACGACGCTCGGCAAAAACATTTCAGCGATTGAAGTTGCGGGAAATTTCGATGATTGTCAGGCGTTGGCGAAAACGGCTTTGGCGGACGAAGATTTAAAGAAAAGGGTTTTTCTTACTTCGGCAAATTCGATCAATGTCGCGCGCTGGCTTCCACAGCAGTTTTATTATTTTTACGCGCTCCAGCAATGGAGCATTTCAGACTCTAAATTCCGGATTCCAGATTCAAACTCAGAAATCCAAAATCCGGTGATTTGTGTTCCAAGCGGAAATTTCGGCAATATTTGCGCGGGAATTTTGGCGCATATTACGGGTTTGCCGTGCGAAAAATTTATTGCGGCGACAAATGCCAATGACGTGATTCCGAATTTTCTGCAAACGGGCAAAATGGAAGATAAAAAATCCGTCGCCACGCTTTCAAACGCGATGGATGTTGCCAATCCGTCAAATTTCGTGCGCATTTTGGAAATCTTCGACAATGACTTTTTGAATTTAAAGGAAAAGATGGAATCGGTCAGCGTTTCGGATGAGATAACGGCAAAAACGATGCGCGAAGTTCACGCGAAATACGGTTACGTTCTCGACCCGCACGGCGCGGTCGGTTTTTACGCGCTCGAAAAATATCTCGAAAAACATCCCGAGAAGAGCGGATTTTTCCTCGAAACGGCGCATCCGATCAAATTCGATTCGGTCGAACAGATTTTGGGAACTTACGGCGAAACGCCCGAATCCGTCAGGGAATTATTTGATAAACCGAAACAAAGCATTGAGATCAGAGCGAATTATGAAGATTTAAGAGAAATTCTTTTACAAAGAATTTAAAAATTGAAGATTGTAAATGGTTAATTGATTTCTCTTAACTTCAAGCAATTAACTATTCGCAATTAACCATTAACTATGTCTATGAAAGTTTTAAAGTTTGGCGGTTCTTCGGTCGGAAACGCCGGGAATATTGAAAAAGTTGTTGAGATCGTGAGAAATTCGATCAAAGAAGATTCGTGCGCGGTCGTTTTATCGGCGATGCACGGAACGACCGACGGCTTGATCGACCTTGCGAAAACCGCCGAAAAAGGCGACGAAGCGTTTCGTTTGAAAATCAGAAATCTCGAAGATAAACATATTTCGACGGCGCGGACTTTGCTCGGTGAAAATTCGTCCGACGGCGTTTTTGATTTTATCGAAAATCGTTTCAACGAACTCCGAAGCATCTGCGAAGGCGTTTACTTATTGCGCGAGCTTTCGGCGCGAACGCTCGATCGTGTCGCGAGTTTCGGTGAGATTCTTTCAACCAAAATCGTTTCGGCAAAATTTAATCTGCTCGGCGTAGAGAATATCTGGAAAGATTCGCGCCAGATCATCCGCACCGATTCAAATTTCGGTTATGCGGCAGTCGATTTTACGAAAACCAACGAACTGATAAAGCAATTTTTCACCGAACAAATCCAAAATCCAAAATCCAAAATCCGAAATCTCGTAATCTTACCCGGATTTATCGCTTCGGATTCAAACGGCATCACGACCACGCTCGGACGCGGCGGCTCTGATTATACGGGCGCGATTCTGGCGGCGGCTTTGGACGCGGATGTTTTGGAGATTTGGACGGACGTGAGCGGGATGATGACCGCCGATCCGCGCATCGTGCGCAATATCCGCCGGATTCCGCGCATCACTTACCGCGAAGCGATGGAGCTTTCGCATTTCGGCGCAAAGGTCATTTATCCGCCGACGATTCAGCCGGTTTTGCAGAAAAACATTCCGATCTTTGTCAAAAATACATTTGCACCCGACGATTACGGAACACTCATCGAAGCGGAAACGGCTGCCGACAACGAAATCATTCGCGGCATCACGAGCATCGATAAAATCTCGGTTTTGAGTCTGGAAGGCGCAGGAATGATCGGCATTCCCGGATTTTCAAAGCGTCTTTTCGATTCGCTTTCTCGTGCCAGTATCAACGTCATTCTGATAACGCAAAGTTCCTCGGAACATTCGATCTGTGTGGCGATCGAGGAAAAATTCGATGTGCTGGCAAAAAAAGTCGTCGATAAGGAATTTGAATATGAAATCGCGGGCGGAAAGATCGATCCTTTGCGGGTCGAAAACGGTCTTTCGATTCTCGCTCTTGTCGGCGACAATATGAGAAATCACACAGGCGTGAGCGGAAAAATGTTTGCCGCGCTCGGCGCACAGGGCGTAAACGTGCGCGCCATTGCGCAGGGTTCCTCGGAAAGAAATATTTCGGCGATCATCGAATCCAAAGACGTTGGCAAAGCGGTAAATTCATTGCACGAAGAATTTTTCTCGGATGGTAAAAGGCAGATAAATCTTTACATCGTCGGAGTCGGAACGGTCGGCAAACGATTGTTGGCGCAGTTGGAGCAACAGCAGGAATATATTTCCGAACAGATGAATTTGAATCTGCGCGTCGTCGGGTTGGCAAACAGTAAAAAATTTGCGGTCAACGAAGAAGGAATCGATCTGAACAACTGGCAGGATCAGCTTTCCGCCTCGGAATTGTCCTCGTCGGAAATAACCGATGTAATTCTCGAAAAAAACCTGCGAAATTCGATCTTTGTTGATGTTACGGCAAGCGCGGAGATGGTTGAGATTTACCCGGAACTCTTGCAGAAAACCGTTTCGATCATTGCCTGTAACAAAGTTGCCGCATCGAGCGAATACGAAAATTATCAAAATCTGAAAAATCTGGCGCGTGAATATTCGGCTAATTTTCTGTTTGAAACGAACGTCGGTGCGGGACTTCCGATCATCAACACTTTAAACGACCTGATGCGAAGCGGCGACAAAATCAACCGTATTGAAGCTGTTCTGTCGGGAACTCTGAATTTTGTTTTTAATAATTACGACGGTTCGCGCCCGTTTGCTTCAGTCGTCAAACAGGCGCAGGACGAAGGCTATACCGAACCTGATCCGCGTCTTGATCTGAGCGGAACCGACGTGGCACGAAAAATCCTGATCTTAGCGCGTGAAGCAGGTCACAAACTCGAAATGGCAGACATCGAAAACAAGGGATTTCTGCCCGAATCCTGTCTGAAAGGAAGCGTCGAAGATTTTTACGCCGAAATGGAAAAGCACGAAGATTATTTTCGCGGACTGCTCGCAGAAGCAAGATCGAAAGGACTTTCGCTGAAATATATCGCGAGTTTTGACAATGGCAAAGCCTCGGTCGGTTTGCAGAGCATCGATGCCGCGCATAATTTTGCGAACCTTTCGGGCAAGGACAACGCCGTTTTATTTTACACTAATCGTTACGCCGATCTGCCTCTGGTCGTCAAGGGCGCGGGCGCGGGCGCGGATGTGACCGCCGCCGGAGTTTTTGCAGATATTATCCGGGCGGCGAAAGTTTGATTAAATACGGGCGGCGTTGGAAAATTGAAACGGACTAAAGCTAAATTTACAGTGAAATCTTACGATATTGTTTCCAATCAATTTTTTATCGCCTGTCTGACGGTCGCAACGGCTTTTATCGTTTCGCTGTTATTATCGCCTTTCTTTGCGCCCGTCGTTTCACCGCTTTTTTTGATCGCGGTTATGATCAGCGCGTGGCGCGGCGGGCTTTTCGCCGGATTTTTTGCGACCTTTTTATCGGCTGGAGCAAATATATTTTTTCTTTTGCCGCGTGATTTTTCCTCGTTCGACGTTCAGCGCGAAGAAATTTCGCAGATCGTTCTCGACATTTTCGCCTCGGCAATTATCGGAACTTTAAGTGCAGGACAAAGACGTGCGGAAAAAGAACGCGAAGAGATTTTAGAAAGCGAAAAAAAGGCGCGGCTCGAAGCCGAACACGCAAACAACGTAAAGGACGAATTTCTGGCGGCGGTTTCGCACGAACTGCGCACGCCTTTGACAACAATAAAAACATTGACGCATTATCTGCGGCACAAAAATACGTCGGAGGCAGAGCGCGAGGAATATCTGGGCGATATTGCGTCGGAATGTGAACGGCAGATCGATCTGGTTCACAATCTGCTCGATCTTTCGCGGATTCGCGCGGGCGGCGTGCAGATAGATGTCAAAAAAACCGATATTCGCAAGGTTTTGAATGAATGCGTCAAGATAGAACATATCGAAGCCGCCGCGCACCGGCACAATGTTTCGGTCGCTATTGAGGACGATCTGCCGTTTGCCGCCGCCGACCCAAGCTCTCTGCGCCGTGCCGTCTGCACGATGGTCGAAAATTCGATAAAATATACGCCGAACGGCGGTTCGATCAAAATTTCAGCCGAAACAACCGGCGACGGCAAAATTTCGATCGGCATAAAAGATGACGGACGCGGCATTCATCCGCAGGATTTACCGCATATTTTCGAGAGTTTCTATCGCGGGCATTTATTAAAAGCCGACGGTATTTACACTTTTGCCGACGAACAGGAAGTAAAGGGCATCGGGCTCGGTCTGCATCTGGCGAAAATTCTGATCGAAGGAATGAACGGAAAAATTTCGGTCGAAAGCACGGTCGGCAAGGGAAGCAAATTTACAATAAAACTTTATATCTGGGAAGCGAACGAACATGGGAAAAAGAATTTTAGTAGTGGATGACGAAGCAAAACTGCTGAAAGCCGTAGCAGTGACACTGCGCGGCGAAGATTATGACGTGATAACGGCAAACAACGGCGCGGAAGCGATCATCAGTTTGAGCAGAACCGTGCCCGATCTGATCGTTAGCGACATCAGGATGCCCGGAATGGACGGTTTTCAGCTTGCAAAAACCTTGCGCCAGAATGCGCGAACGGAGATGATCCCGATCGTTTTTCTGACCGCAAAGGACGAACGCAAAGATCGTCTGCAAAGTTTGCGGAGCGGCGTTGATGCGTATCTGACCAAACCTTTCGACCCCGAAGAATTGCTGGTCGTGATCGCCAATATCCTGAACCGCTTTGAACGAATGAGCGCGGAATTGGCGCGGATGGTAAAAACCGTGAACGGCGAAGATTTTGAAAATGAAACGAATTTTGCCGACGAAGATTTTACCGAAGCCGAAACGCGCGTGGCACGCCTTGTCGCCGACGGGATGACCAATAAAGAAATAGCTTCGGAGTTAAATATCAGTGTCCGCACCGTCGAAGGTCATATCAGCAATATGCTCTCAAAAAAAGCTTGGAGCAATCGCGTCGAAATCGCCCGCCATATCCTCAATCGAACGGAAAAATAACTCTGTTTTTACCGTAAATCACTTTCAAAATTGCGCTTTACTCTATTTATACGAACCCGGGAAATTCATTTTATAGGTGAAATCACCTATAAAATTCGGGTGAAGTTACGCGTTTAATCGGCAAAAAAATCCGTTAATCTTATTTTTGTTCAATTATTCACAAGCCTTTTTCGAGGCTTTACAAAGAGGTTTTGAAGCAATTTTACAAAGATGAGTTCATTAAAAAGCAATAAGTTATTTTTCAATTTCGGCGGCGACCTCGCGGCAGGGTTAGTCGTCTTTTTCGTGGCGGTCCCGTTATGTTTGGGCATTGCCCTGGCTTCGGGCGCACCGCTTTTTTCGGGCATTGTTGCAGGGATAATCGGCGGGTTGGTCGTCGGTGTTTTAAGTAAATCGCAACTCAGCGTTTCTGGTCCGGCGGCAGGATTGGCGGCAATCGTGCTGGCGGCGATCACCGATCTCGGCGCATTTGATATTTTCCTATGTGCGGTAATCATCGCCGGGGTCATCCAGCTTACGTTGGGCTTTCTGAAAGCGGGCAGTATTGCCAACTATTTCCCTTCAAACGTGATCGAGGGAATGCTCGCCGGGATCGGTTTAATCATTATCCTGAAACAACTTCCGCATGCGGTCGGATACGACAGGGATTATGAAGGAAGCGAAAGTTTTGCCGGAATCGACGGCGGAAACACGTTTTCGTTTTTGGCGGATGCCGTTAATTTCATTACGCCCGGCGCAGTTGTCATAGCGGTAATTTCGATCGGTTTGATGCTCGTCTGGGAAAAGGTCGATTTCTTGAAAAAGATAAAGGTTTTGCCCGGTCCGTTGGTGGCGGTCGTGGTCGGCGTTCTTCTCAACGAACTTTTCGTTGTCACAAATTCGCCGCTTGCGATCACTAAAGAGCATCTGGTCAGTCTGCCGGTTCCGGCAAGTTTCAGCGATTTCTTTGCCCAGTTTGCCTTGCCGAACCTGAACGGATTTACGGACAGCCGCGTTTGGGTTCATGGGATGACGATTGCCATTGTCGCTTCGATCGAAACTCTTTTGTGTCTTGAAGCGGTTGACAGGCTCGATCCCTTGAAACGCTATTCGCCGACAAATCGTGAGTTGAAGGCGCAAGGTGTCGGAAACATCATCAGCGGATTGATCGGCGGACTTCCGATCACTTCGGTTATCGTGCGTTCGTCGGCAAACGTCAATTCGGGCGGGAAAACCAAAATTTCCACCATCTTTCACGGGACGCTTTTACTGGTCTGCGCCGGGTCGATCCCGTTTTTACTGAATAAAATCCCGCTTGCGGTGCTGGCGGCAATTCTGCTTCTGACAGGCTACAAGCTGGCTAAACCGGCTCTTTTCAAAAAATGGTATGCGGCAGGATTTTATCAATTTTTCCCGTTTGTCGTGACGGTCGCAGCGATCGTTTTTACCGATCTGCTGCTCGGCGTTGCGCTCGGAATGATTATCAGTATTTTCTTTATTTTGCGCGAAAACTTGAAAAGTCCGTATTTTTTCCAGCACAATGAACATCATACGGGTGAGATAATTCATATCAATCTGGCGCAGGAAGTTTCATTTTTGAATAAAGCGGCGATCAAATTGACGCTGGAAAATCTTCCGTCTGAAAGTTATGTCATCATCGACGCTTCGGAAACGCTTTATATCGATCACGACGTGCTTGACCTGCTCAAGGAATTCAGGGAAATAAAAGCCGTCGAACGCGGCATTCGGGTTGAGTGTGTCGGATTTAAACCCGAGTATAAAATTGACAACACTTTGAGCCGTCAGTTCGTCTATTCAGAAGGCACGGAACCGGAATCGGCAATGGTCGTCAACACCGTTCCGCGCCGCAGACATCGTGAATTGATCGGAAAATTAGTTGAAAAAACAAAACCGGCAGAGGCATAAAATTATGAGAACACATACAAAAGAAACACAGCAAACAACTACGCCGCTTGAGGCTTTACAATTTCTACGTGAAGGAAATTACCGTTTTCTTACAAATCTGAAGGCAAATCGTAACCTGCTCCAACAGGTCAATGAAACGCGCGACGGACAATATCCGTTTGCCACGATTCTAAGCTGTATCGACAGCCGCACCTCTGCCGAACTCATTTTCGATCAGGGGTTGGGCGATATTTTCAGCATTCGTATTGCCGGAAATATCGTCAATACAGACATTCTCGGCAGTATGGAATTTGCCTGTAAAGTTGCGGGCTCAAAGCTGGTCGTGGTGCTTGGTCACAGCAAATGCGGCGCGATCAAAGGCGCGTGCGATCAGGTTCAACTGGGAAACCTTTCGACCTTGCTGAACAAAATTCAGCCGTCCGTTTATTTTGAACGCCGGACCAAAGAAAACCGGACTTCCGCAAACGCGGACTTTGTGGCAAACGTAACGGAGATTCAGGTGAAAAGAAGCATCGAAACGATTGTCGAACAAAGCATTGTATTGCGTGAAATGATCGAAAAAGAAGAGATAGCTTTGATCGGTGCGATCTATGATGTCGAAACAGGAACCGTAGATTTCCTTGAAGAAACCCTGATGTATGGCGAGATCAGACATTTTTATCTGGATGTAAAGGCAGATAAAGTTGAAAATCAAACAACTTCGGCGGCTTCAGCAACCTAAATTTTTCTCACACGCTCTTTAATACTCACATCGAAAAAAGCGGTTGATTGACACCGACCGCTTTTTTCTATTTCAGATCAAAGCCGCGATCAGAAGATCGATCTCCTCTTTTTTCACGCAGAGCGGCGGCAAAAGCCTTAAAACTTTCGGATTGCTCGAAGTTCCCGTAATTATCTTGTTTTCGAGCAGTTTTTGATGAATCGGCTTGCAGTTTTCGGAAAATTCGATCCCGAGCAAACCGCCTTTTCCGTGAACTTCGACGACTTCTTCGATTTCCTTCAATCTTTCGCGCAAATAAGTTTCGATCTCCGTAATATTCTCGCGCATCTTGTCGGCTTCAATCGCTTCGAGCGTTGCGCCGACCGCCGCCATCGCCAGCATTCCTCCGCCGAAGGTCGTTCCGAGATCGTTGATTTTTATGACTTCCGCCACGCAATCATTGACCAGACACGCACCGACCGGAACGCCGCTTCCCAAAGATTTCGCGAGCGTGATAATGTCGGCTTCAATATATCCCGCCAGTTCCGAACCCGAAAAAAACCAATTTCCCGTCCGCCCGATTCCCGTCTGTACTTCGTCGAAAATTAAAACGATGTTGTGTTCGTTGCAGATTTCTCTCAAGCCGCGAAAAAATTCGGGCGAGGCTTCGGTCACGCCAGCCATCGATTGAATCGGTTCGAGCATAATCGCCGCCGTTTCCCTGTCGGCAAGTTCGCGCACCGATTCGAGATTTCCGAATTCGGCGCAAACGTGCCCGGGAACGTTCGGTTTGCCCAGATTTCGATAATTTCCGAGAAACGTCGCCGAAATCGAATCTGCCGAACGCCCGTGAAAACCGCCCGAAAACGTAATGACTTTTTCGCGCTTCGTTGCAAAACGCGCCATCCGCATCGCGTTTTCGTTGGCTTCCGTGCCCGAATTGCAGAAAAACGCTTTCGTGATCGATTCAGGCGCGATCCCGACTAATTTCTTCGCCGCCTTCGCACGAATTTCCGAATAGACGAGATTTGAGTAAAACAAAACTTTTTCGGCTTGCTCCCGAATTGCCCGGACGACGTGCGGATGCGAATGTCCCGTCGCGCAAACCGCGTGACCGCCGTAAAGATCAAGATATTTTTCGCCTTCGCTCGTTTCTACCCAACAACCCTTTCCCGTTTCGACCGCAATGTTCATCTTTGCATAAGTCGCAACCTGAAATTGTTCTTCCAAATTTTCTATTTCGTTAAAATTCATAATTTTTCTGCCCACGAAACACACGAAAAATACGAAATAAGGACAAGAATTTTTTTAATTTTCTTCTTTTTTTCGTTTTTTTCGTGTATTTCGTGGGCTAAATCTTCTTCTGCAAAACCCAATCCGTCTGCGGGTCTGAGCCGAGTTGGAAAACGTGTTCGCCGCATTTTTCAAAACCGAATTTCCTGTAAAATTCCTGTGCGCGGTAGTTATATTCCCAAACGCCGAGCCACACCGTGTCGCGTTTCGTTTCTTCGGCAATTTTGAAAAATTCGAGCATCAGCGATTTGCCGATGCCTTTGCCGATAAATTTGTCGAGCGCGTAAAGACGGCAAAGTTCAAGCGTTTTTTCGCCTGAAACACAGGTTTCGCGCACGTCAAATTTCATTTTCACGTAACCCGCCGCTTCGCCGTCGGCTTCGGCGATCAGGTAAAGCGTCTTTTCGTCGCGCAAATCGTCGGAAATGGTTTCGACCGAAAACGCTTCATCCATATAGATTTTCATATCGTCGGGATGATTTTCGGGATGATCGGAAAAAGCTTCATCAAACGATTGCCAACCAATCTTTGCCAAAATCTCCGCGTCTTCGAGATTTGCTTTCCGTAATTGTAAATTCATAAAATTTCATCCACAGACGAACACGGATAAACTCGGATAAAATCAAAATAATGCCCGTGTCGATCGGTGATTGTCTGTAGATACTTATTTCAATTTCTCCGCCAAAATTTCGCGCCAGATCGCATAGCCTTTTTCGTTCATATGCAGTTTGTCTTCGACAAATATTTCCGCTTTCGGTTCGCCTTTTTCGTTGAGCATTTTCTGCCACACATCGACAAATCGCGCGCGTTTGTCTTTAGCGATCTCGGCTTTGATAAGCGCGTTCGTTTTGCGAAAATTATCCGCCAATTTCCAGCGCGACGGCGACGGTTTGAGCGAAACGTAAAGCAGTTTTGCCTTTGGAAATCTGGCGCGGACAAGCCTTGAAAACTGTCGAAAATCCGCCAGCACCTTTTCGGGCGCGATGCCGTCGTTGACATCGTTTTCGCCGGCATAGAGTACGATCGTTTTCGGAGCATAGGGCGCAACGATGCGGTCGAAGTAAAAATTTACGTCTTCGAGCCGCGAACCGCCGAAACCGCGATTTATCAAATTTATTTCGGGAAAGCTCGTCCGCAGATTTCGCCACAACCTGATCGAAGAACTGCCGACAAACAAGACCGCGTCTTTCGGCGGCGTTTGTTTGAGGTCGATTTCCGTAAGCGCATCTATTTCCTTATCCCAGATTGCGGCGCGGCTGTATTCTTGCGCCGCAATTGCGAACGAAAAAAGAAATAAAGCAAAAATCGCGGAAAAAATCAGCTTTTTCATCGCTTAATCCAAGTATTTCAGCGCGTCGTTATAGCCCAAAACCGCGTCTTGATTGTTTTGCAAAGCGGTTTGAAATTTTTCGTTGAACGATTCGTCGCCGTCCTGGAAATTAAGAAGAAGTTTCGCTTCGTTTTCCAAGCCTTTCGCCTCGCCTTCGGTCGCGGGACGGCGCACGGAAACCGCTTCGTCGATCAAGGCGATCAACGATGAAATTTTGCGAAGCCAGGCGAAATGCGGATCATCGATCACGAGCTGAAAATATTGATTGACGCTCGCAATCGCGCCGTTTTTCGCTTCATAATCCATTTTCGCCGCATCGAGCAGGGTCTTATGCAATCTCAGCATCGCTTTGCTCAAATTCTTTAAGTTTCCACGTGTTTCATCGGTCAATTTATCGTGTCCGTCTTCAAATTCTTTATTCATAAATCAATATTACTAATGGAAAATGGAAAATGGAAAACGGAAAATAAAAGATTGTTCGGTGAAATTTAATTGCGATCAGGTAAATAAATTCAAGTCAATCAATTTATACAAAAAACATTTTCCGTTTTCCGTTTTTCAAGGGTTTGTGCCGACCAATTTCAAACCTGTCGTTTCGTCCAGACCGAACATCAGGTTCAGATTCTGCACCGCCTGACCCGCCGCGCCTTTGACGAGATTATCGATCGCTGAAAAGACGGCGATCTGTTTGCCGTTTGAATGTGCGGCGATGTCGCAGAAATTCGTCGCTTTCACCCAGTTTATATCGGGCGAATTTTCGACGATTCGCACGAAAAACGAACCTTTATAAAAAAGTTCGTAAAGATTTTTCACGTCTTCATTAGTCAAAATATTTGTCGTTTCGAGATAGCACGACGCGAAAATTCCGCGCGAAACGGGAAGCGAATGCGTCATAAAAACGAAATCGTTTTCAAAACTTCCGATCCGTTTCAAATGCTGAGAAATTTCGGGAACGTGCTGATGCGTAAAGGGTTTGTAGGCGTAAAACGAATTCATTCTCTGCGGGTGATGCGTGTTTGCCGCCGCTTTTGCGCCCGAACCGCTTGAGCCTGTTTTTGCGTCAACGATGACTTTTCCCGTCAGCAGTCCGCTTTTGACCAGCGGCGCGAGCGCAAGCAGAGTTGCGGTCGCAAAACAGCCCGGATTGGCAACGTAATTTGCCGTTTTGATTGCTTCCCGGTTCGTTTCGGTCAGACCGTAAACGAATTTTTTCTGTAATTCGTCGGCGGTATGTTCGAACTTATAAAACTTTTGAAAGACATCTTTATCATCGATCCGAAAATCACCCGAAAGGTCAATTACTTTCACTTTTTCGGGCAATTGCGGAATCAAATTTAAAGCCTGACCGTGCGGAAGCGCGAAAAATGCCGCGTCCGCATCGAGCGCAAACAAATCTTCGGGCGATTTTTCAAACTTTAAATCCGTCAATCCATATAAATTTTTATGGACTTCACCGACCGCTTTTCCCACGTGTTCGTTTGCCGTTACCAGCGCGATTTCCACATTCGGGTGAAACAGCAAAATCCGCAAAAGTTCGCTTCCGCCGTAACCCGAACCGCCGAAGATCGCAATTTTTATTTTTTCCTTCATTTCAATATTTTTTTAAGCTACCAAAGCCAAGCCTTCTGAAAAATTCGACGCAAAATAATATTTGACCGGAATCGCCAGCTGCCCCGATTTGTCGATATACCCGTAAAATCCGTTTTGCGAACAAACCGCGCATAATCCTTCGTGAAAAGTTTCGGCTCGGAAAAATTCGGTTCTCCAAACGACGCTTCCTTTTTTATCGATAAATAAAAAGGACGGGTCTTTGTCCATTTGCAAAGGCGCATCGATCAGGCTCGCCAATTCTTCCGAAAAATCGTTTGACGAGCGAAGAAAATCGCAGTCTATGTCAAATGTCGGTTCGATCACATAATCACCGCCGGTATTTATAAAGCCCAGATATTCCCGGTTATTTTTCTCGATCGCAACTCTCGCTAAACCATCGGAAAAGTTAGCGGCATTTACAAATTTCGGCTCGATCACAAATTCGCCCTCCTTATTCATAAAACCAAACTTGCCGATTTTCTGATCGAATATCGCCACTAAACCTTCAGAAAAATTTTTCGTTCCGTTGTAATCAAATCCGTATTTGCTTTTATCTAAAGTGAATATTTTTTCGCCCGTCTTATTTACAAAAAATATTTCATCGTCTTTTTCAGCCGTCGCAACGCTTTCCGAGAAATCGTATAACTTATCAAAATCCTCCTCAAAAATTATCCGCCCTTTTTTGTCTATTGCGCCCCAACTCGTTTTGGATTGCCCGTAAAATCCTTTTTCCTGTATCTTCACAACCGCCAGATTTTCCGAAAAATTCCTTGCTTCGACAAATGGAGTTTCGATTACCAACTCACCCGATCTATCTATAAAACCCAGGAAATAACGGGAATAATTGACGAGCGCGAGTCCTTCGTGGAAATTCCCGATCAAATTTAATTCGGGCAGTTCAAGGACTTTATCGCCTGACGTATTTATGAAGAAATTGCTCATTAATATCTACGAATCACTTTTTTGAAAACTCGATCAAATCCCAAAGATTACCGTAAAGATCGGCAAAAACTGCGACCGTTCCGTAATCTTCGTTAACGGGCTCGCGGACGAATTTTACGCCTTTTGATAAATAATTGTTGTAATCGCGCCAGAAATCGTCGGTTCTTAAAAAGAGAAAAACACGTCCGCCCGTTTGATTGCCGATGCGCGAACATTGTTCTTCACCGACACCTTTGGCGAGCAGTAATTGGCAACCGTCGGAATTTTTCGGCGTGACCAGAACCCAGCGTTTCGTTTCCGAAAGCGGCGTGTCTTCGACGAGTTCAAAACCGAGCTTTTCAGTGTAAAAACTGATCGCGTCGTCGTAATCTGCGACGACCAACGCGAGATGAGCGATCGACTGTTTCATAAATTGACATTAAAAGGCTTTAACCTAATCCAAAAACATACGATTTGGTATGTTATCGCACTTCACAGAAGGTTCAACCTTCACCACAGAGCGTTTCGCCTTTTTTCAAAAGTTCAAACCGAAACTGCAAAATCGGGCACAGCGCAATTCGCATTAATTATCTCGAACAAACGTGCGCCGTCGCGCCGCGCGTTTCCTGCCTTGATGCCGTAATGCGCTTCGACAAAATCTTCGCCCATCTGCGAATCCGTGACCGAACCCGCAACGACATCGATCTCGATTCCGAGATTTTTCAAAACTGCGATGCCGCCGACCACGCCGACATAATCTCCCGCGCAAAAAACGAATGAAGAGATCGCGGATTTTATTTCGGCATCCTTTAAAACCGAATCGACTGCATATCCGCCGACGATTCCATCGCCGAGTTCGACCACGATCAGATCAGGCTCGAACGAATTCAGATGATTCAATATCGCCTTTGCAACGGGCGAAAGATCGCCGTAATCGACCGTCGAGGGCAATCCGCAATCTAAAAAGCTCGCCGTCTGAAACGCGCCGTGATCTTCCATATTCAAAGTGTCGCGCAGAGCGGCAACGCCCGACATTTTCGCGCCGCAAACTTTCAAACCCGCGTGATGCGCCTGCTTAATTATTTCCGTCGCCGCAACCGTTTTACCCGAATTCATACAAGTTCCCGCGACAACGACAATCGGCGCGGAAGCATTTAATAAATCGGTTGGTTTTAACGCATTATCGCCGATATTGAGAGTGTGCTGTCTTTGGTCTTTGGTCTTTGGTCTTTGGTCTTCGTTTTTAAATCCGGAATCCGAAACGGCGATTCCGAGAACCTCGACTTCGATCGCATCCGACAGCGACGAATGATGACCTTTGCAGATGCCGATCACGCCGCCCATGTTCAGCAGATGAAGCTGGTCGCCCGTTTTGACGGATTCGGGAACGTCGCCGACAAAACCTTTCAGTGCACGGCGTTTGCCTAAAACACCGATCAAAACGTCGTTGCGATTGATCTTCGCAAGCCGCCCGTTCGGAAGTTCCAGATTGCCGTAAGTCACCGATTCGCTCAACGCGCGCACGACAACCACATCGCCCGCTTTCGGCGAATCGTTTTCACCAACGACCGCAACCGTTTTCGTCAATTTCAACGGCGAAGTCGCCGAACCGATCTTGTCTGCTTCTAAAACTTGCATCTTTTTTACCTCAAAAATTTTAGCCACGAACAAACACAAAATTTCACGAAAGACTTTAAGTAAAATTTTGTGTTCTTTCGTGTTTGTTCGTGGCTGATTTCCTAATCCATCTGCCGCAATCGCAATCTTAAAGATTGAAGTCTGATAAATCCTTCCGCGTCGAGTTGGTTATACGCGCCCGCGTCGTCTTCAAAAGTTACGACTCGTTCTTTATAAAGCGAATACGGCGATCTGCGTCCCGTCACGGTGACGTTTCCTTTGTAGAGTTTCAGCCGCACGTCGCCAGAAACAGTTTCCTGCGTCTGATCGACCATTGAACGTAAAATCTCGAATTCGGGCGCAAACCAGAAACCGTAGTAAACCGATTCGGCAAATTTTACGCCCAAAGAATCACGCAAACGCATCACTTCGCGATCCATCGTGATCGACTCCAAAGCGCGATGCGCCGTTTGCAGAATCGTCACCCCCGGCGTTTCATAAACTCCGCGCGATTTCATCCCGACAAACCGGTTTTCGACCAGATCGACGCGTCCGATGCCGTGTTCGCCGCCCAGAAAGTTCAGTTTGGAAAGCATATCGACCGCACCGTATTTTTCGCCGTTGATCGCGACAGGCTCGCCTTTTTCAAAGCTCAAAACGATCTCTTCGGCTTTGTCCGAAGCCTTTTCGGGCGATTTCGTGAGCAAAAAAATATCGTCCGGCGGCGCAGCCCAAGGGTCTTCCAAAATTCCGCCTTCGTAGGAAATGTGCATCAAATTTCTGTCCATCGAGTAAGGCTTTTCGGCGGTCGCCGTGACGTTTATCCCGTGTTCGGCGCAATACGCGATCAGCTCGGCGCGTCCCTTAAATTCCCAGTGCCGCCATGGTGCGACGACTTTTATATCAGGCTGAAGTGCGTAATAGGTCAGTTCAAAACGAACCTGATCGTTTCCTTTTCCGGTCGCGCCGTGCGCCACTGCGTCCGCGCCTTCCTTTTGTGCGATCTCGATCTGTTTGCGCGCAATTACGGGACGGGCAAGCGAAGTTCCGAGCAGATAAACGCCTTCGTAAAGCGCGTTGGCTTTAACGGCTGTCCAAACGAATTCCTTGACAAACTCTTCGCGCAAATCTTCGATGTAAAGCTTCGCCGCACCCGTTTTCAAAGCCTTTTCTTCCAACCCGTCAAGCTCTTCTCCCTGCCCGACATCGGCGCAAAAACAGATAACTTCCGCGCCGTATTTTTCCTTGATCCACAAAAGCATCGCGGAAGTGTCCAGCCCCCCCGAATATGCTAAAACTACTTTGTTAATTTTCTTTTCCATCTTATCGTTCGACCTTTGAACTTTGACTTAAAATAAAAATCAAAGATCAAAGATTATTTCTCAAATATTTCCCAAATCGTTTGCATCACCGCTTGCTGTGCTTCCTTATCATTAATAGCGATAAAAATCGTATCTTCGCCCGCAATCGTGCCGACGATTTCCTTGATCGGCGTATTGTCGATCCTCACACAGACCGCCGAAGCCATTCCCGCTTCACATTTGATGACGATCAAATTATCACCCGCCGTCTGCATACCCGACAAACCGAACGAGATCGCACTTTTCGGCTTGCTCGGCATTGAATACAAACCGTTGACCTTGATAACGCCGAGTTCGTCCAGGTCACGCGAAACACTCGATTGCGTAACAGAAAAACCTTTTTTCTCTAAAAATTCGACAATCTCATCCTGCCGACCAACTGATTTGGTCGTAATCAATTTCAAAATTGTCGTTTGCCGTAACTCTTTCTGCATAAAAATCGTGTTTATGCACATTTCCTGCATAAACTATCCGGTTAGATGCCTAATATACGCAGAAAATTTGTCTTTGTCAAAAAACTTTCCGGCTGGAAAACAAAAGGCTTCCGAATCTCTGCGATTCCAAAGCCTTTTGTATTTCTGTTTTTACTTGAAAAATAATCGTGTTTTAATTTAGATGAAAAGTAATTTCTTCATCCGAAATATTTTGCGAATCGAACTGTTTAATTTCTATCTTTTTCACATCTGAGATCGACTTTATAAGGCTTTCGATGTTTTGACCGAAAAAGTTGCTGTTGATTGAATGTGCTTCGAGTTCATCAAAGATTTGTGTAAAGGCTTTATCTTTCTGCGTCAGATCGACCACTGAAATTTTGGTAAACGAATCTTTGGAATCATATTTGAAATCGGTTTTTTCTGACGATAAGATTTTATGCAAAAATACTGCATTATTTGTCAAAATAAACCTATTTCCCTGCAAAGCGTAGCAAACATTCCAATCGAGCATCGGCAGTTTCAGTTCGCGCCAACTTGAACTGTTTTCGTTTTTAGTTTCCCATTTCAGATTTACATTCGGCGCGGAAATCATCGTCTTTTTCAGTAAACTGCGCGCAACTTCCGTTTCAAAAGCTCCGCGATCAAAGCTGTTCGGCGACGAAAGATAAAAAACGGCGGCGCGGTCAAAGTCGATAAAAAGCGGGGCGGATAAAACTTTCGGTTCGCCGAAAGTCAAAACGCTTTGCGGATTTGCCGATTGCAGAATTTTTGCAAAATCGAAATTTTCCAGTTCACGGCGCACTGTTTCAAGTTCTTCAATGTCATCGATTTTCTCATCAAAATCATTGCCTGAAGATTCATAACCTTCATAATCGTCATATTCAACGAAGTTGTTTTCATAAAGATTTTCCAGCGGCTCATAGCGGTAAAAGATCGTCTTTTGAACTGCTTCGTTTGCCGAATTTTTCTCTGCTCGCCGTAATTCGTAGAAAGGAACTTCTGCGGGTATGACCGAAAGCAAAGTTTCCGCTTGCTGAAGATTTAGCGGCGCAACAGGGCGTATTTTATTCAGTAAAAACTTGCGCCTTTCGATCAGTTTTTCGTCCTGAATTTCAATATCGAACATTCCTGCGCGAATATTTTTCAGGTTTTCCATATCCGACATCAACCAGTATCTCTTGAAATAATAGTCGTCGTTCAGCGCGGATTGGTTCAGCCAAACGGTCGCCGTATGCGAAGAGATTTTACTGCTCAAATTTTGAAACGAAGCTTCTTCAAATAAACTGTTCTTCGGCGATTTTCCCTTTACGTTAGCGAGCGTTTGCACGATCAGTTTCTCACTTGTTGCCACGATCAGACGGTTTTCACAATGTGTAAAAATAAGCTCCTGCTTTTGCCGCCCGCGATCCGCCTCAACCGCAACCCGGTAAATGACCGTTTCATCCGCCAGAATTTCTTCTGCAAATTTATGTTTATTTTGCAAAAATCTTGTCGCCGCAAAGATTTCGTTTGAAACGGGCGCGATGAAAACGAATTCGAGTTTGCCGACATCATAAAGCGCAATCGCGGCGCGTCTTTCCGCCAACCCTGCCAGCGTTTCCAAATCTATCTGAAAACCCGCCGCCACGTTAAACTCGTCCCAACGGCTTGCCAATTTTCTGCCGAGATGATTATTTTGAAAATCCGAAAAGTTATCGCTTTGAAGATACTTTTCCGCTATCTTCGAGTCATTCCACAATCTTATAACTTCAGGCAAATCATCGACTTGCACGTAAACCAGCGCATCACGCGGAAAATCTTTGGCGGATGCAAAATCATCTTTTTTGATTTGCGAATAAACCGCCAAAACGATCAAACAAATCGCCGCCATCAAAACTAAAAATTTCAGCTTCATATTTTTTTCGTATTTTCCGCATCGACCGTGAAATCGGTCGCTTTTTGATTTTTCACGTTATTGAGCTTCCGCAAATTTGCTATTTTTTCCGCATTCGGCGATGTTTTTGTATTTTCAAACTCGACCGCTTTTTGAAAATTACCGATTCTTTCCGCCGCTTCCGACAATATTTGTAAAAGATCGTCGGATTTCGGAGTTTTATCATCTTCCGCAATTTTTAATGCCAATATTTCGTGTCCGTTCACCGCATAGATTTTGATAAGTTCCTGTTTGGCAATGATTTGCGTTTCCTGATCGGCGATCAGCGCACTTAAGAAAAACTCAATGGAAAATTCTCTTTGAGCAGATTTTTGAGCAACTGATCCGTTATAAAACTGTGAAAAAGAATCGAATTTATCATTCGGTAGCTCAACCGCCTCACCCGCATCGGCTAAAATTTTCCGTGCTTGCCAACGCATCGCACGAAGGGCGTTTCGGTCTGCAATGATGCCGTGCAAAATCGCAAAACCTTCCGCTTTTTTATCGTTCGCCGCCAAAATTTCGGCTAATTTAACCTTGTTATCGAAATCATTCGGAACGATTTCCGCAAGTTTGCGACTGAATTCGATTGCCGTTTCATTTTGCCTGAATTCGGAAGCGATTTCCGCCGCTGTTTTCAAGGAATCGGATCGCGCCGGAAAACTGTCCGAGCCGTTTTGAAGTTTCGCGGAATTAGCCGATTTTGCTTTGATCTCGGCAAATTCGGAAATTTCCGACAGAGCCGTTTCGCGGTTTTCCGAGGTCATCAAACGCAAAACCTGTAAAGCTCTTTCCGAATCGCCCTTTTCAAACAAAACCCGTGCAAACCCTGCGAAATTTGCCGTTTCAAGCTGTTCGAGCGCGAGCATCCGCGCAAAGAAATTTTCTTTCAAACGAAGTATTTCGGCTTCGCTTCCTTCCGCTTTGAGAACCTCCAAAATGGCGTTGAAACGCTCGACATTCGGCGGAATTATTTCCGTTGCCGAATCGCTCACGTAAATTCCGGTGAATCTTTCAAGCCCGTCAAAATCAACTTTCCCGCCGCGAATTTGCAGATTTATTTGCGCCGTTCTCAACCAGACCGGACGCACAAATTTCCCGTTCAAATCCGCTTCGATCCCGGCGATGATTTTTTCCGCTTCTGCTTTATTTTGTTGCTCTAAGAGCAGTTCGAGATACTTTCTCTGCCACTCGATTCTTTCATTTTGCGGCTCTTTTACTTGAAAATCGTTTTCCTGTTCATAAACCGATTCGGCATCGGCTTGCGACCAGACTCTCTCGAAAATTGATCGAAAATCATAGTCGTAATCGTATCGATTAAATTTTTCAAGCCGCGAAATCAGTATCCTGAAAAACTCGTTCTGTGAGTTTTTCCCTAAAAGATTTTCGTCCAAAAGCATTTCCGTCAGAGATTTATCGGTCGGACGCTGGCGCAAAATTTCCTTGAAATACGCAGATTTTTCCCCGTCATCTCTAAACGATGCGGCAATGCTGCGAACCAATTCCTGCAACTCTTGATAATTGTCAACGTCGGCTTTTTCCAAAGCTTCGACAATTTTCGACTGCATTTTTTCACGCGCTTTTTCGGCAAAACCGTATCTTTCAAGTGTTTGGAAATAAAGCCGATAGCTTTCGTATGAATTTGTCGACAACGTCTTCTCAAAACATTTTTCGGCAAAATCCGCTTTTCCCGCTTTCAAGTAAAGCGCGCCCAGATTTACCCAAAATTCCGTGTTTTGCGGTTCCAGTTCAACTGCCGAACTCAAATGTTCGATGGCGGGCTTCAGCTCGTTTTTCTCGAAATAAAATTTTCCGAGCTTGAATTGTTCGAGCGCGTTTTTCGGCTGATTTTCGAGCATTGCCGACAAAAATTTTGCGGGCGGAATCGTCTTATCATCTTTTGCCAAAAGCCATTCGCCGTATTGACGCGACAGGCGAAACCAATCGTCATTTATTAAAAAACGCTTTTTGTCAGGCGTTTGCACGGTCAGATTTCCAATCGAATCAAACTGCAAAGCGTCGCAAAAATAACATTCGCTCCGATCGTCAAACTCTTTCAAAGCAAGCGAAGTTTCGGCGTGCCGCGATACCTTCCACGCTTCGGAAAACGCCGAATTTTGAATCGCCGTATGCGTCAATTCGCGTTCGCCTTTGCCGAGCAGAAAATTTATCAATTGCAATTGATAACGCGTGTTCTTTTCGGTCAAAGCCTTTAGTTCGCCGCGATTTTCCGCATAAAGAATTTCAAAAAAACGGATAAGATTTTCATCGTTCAGGCTCGGCGCGTCTTCGCCCGTTTTCCAATAAATATTGTGCAGATATTCGATTTCTTTTTGTTTGTTGCCAACGATCCGCGCCATTTCCGCTTTGAATAGCGAATCACTGCTTTCATATTTTTCGAGCGCATCGAAAGTTCGTTGATAAGCACCGCGTGCATTATAAAAATTAGCAAGGTTTTGCAGATGAATTTGCTTTTCCGCAAAGGCAGAATTTTCCTCGATTTTCCTTATCAAAATCTTTTCTTCCAGATCGCCGAAACCTGCGCGGCGGCTCATATTTTGAGCCAACGAAAACGTTTGAATCGAATTTGTTTCCGACGAATTTTCCTCGATTTTGTCTGCCAGAAATTTGTGCAGATTTCTTACTTCTTCGTCTGTTGCCGTGGTTTTTACGATATTTCCGACCGCTTCGGTCATCGCCGATTCGAGAATTTGCAAACGTTTTCGCGCTTCGCCCGAATCGGTCGAATTCGTTTCACTGCCGATTTCGACAAGTTTTTCGCGCAAATTCCAGAGATTTTGATTGACCCGGTCGAGCGGTTCTTCTTCACGCAAAGACGCGACGCAAGCCGAAATATTTGCCGCGCTGAATTCTTCCGTGATCGGATTTTCGAGCAATTTCGCAAATGCCGCACGGAATAGCTCGCGGGCTTTTTCCTTTTCCGAAAACTGCAATTTTTGCGCTTCGGCAAATTCGTCCGTGACGATTTTCTTTTCCTCTTCTTCGGGAAGTTTGGCTTTTTCGGCTTCGATCTCGGCAAATCTGCCGGCTTTTTTCAGTAACTCGATCTTCTTTTTCACATATTCCTTTCGGTCGTTCGTGAGCGTCAAAACCTCGTTAATGTTTTCGATCGCCGCCTCGAAATTGCTTCTTTTCGCTTCGACTTCGGCAAGCGAAAGATAAAGTTCAAACATTTCGGGTTGGTTCTGAATCGCGGTTTTATAATTTTCCGCCGCTTTTTCCAGATCGTTGTTCGCTTCGTAAATACGCGCCAAAACCAGGTTCCAGCGGTAATTTTTGAACGCTTCGGCAGAGGTTTTCAGATAATAATTCAAAAGCGTTTCCGCGCCGCCGTAACGCTGAACGTAACGGATCGCCGATTCGGTCAACTCTTCGTTTTCAGGTTCGCGATTGATAATTTCAATGTGTTGCTCGACCGCCGATTTGTAATCTTTCAAACGTGTAAAAGCATCGATCATTTCGCTGCGAAGTTCGGCGATTTCCTCATCGATAAAGCGTCTTTCTTCGTCAGATTTCTTAATTTCGACAACTGTTTCAGCAAAGGATTTCCGCATCAGTTCGGCTTTTCCGGTGCGAATGCAAACTTTGACAAGTTCGCGGAAAATGTTCTTATTTCCAGGATTTCCGGCGTGAAGTTCGACCAAAATTCTTTCGGCTGAATCGGTTTGATTCGTTCTTATCAAAATCTTTGAAAGTTTCCCGGCAAGCGAATTTCGATAAACGCTTTTACTTTTCGGCAGAGCGTTTTGCAATATTTTCGCCGCATCCTTTTCAAAGCCGAGTTCGCCCAAACGCGCCGAACTCGCCGCCAGAACGCCATAATTTGTCGGAAACTGCCGAACGAGGTTTTGCAAAATATTTTTCGCTTTTTCACGTTCGTTATTTTCCTGCAACGACTCGGAAAGTTCCAAAGAATATTTGATCTTCAGGCGCGGTACGTCAGCGGTTTCCGCCAGTCTTTTCAAGGCACTCTGTTTTCCCGGCGCGAATTTCTTGCCTGACTCCCATTCATTCGACTGGTAAAAATCGTGCACGTCGGCAAGAAAAACTTCGTCCGAACTGTTGCCGATCGCTTTGCTTAAAATATCTTCCCCTTTCCCGTAATTTTTTGTTTTGAAAAGATATTCGGCAAACCCAAGCGAAACGTAATCGGCGTTTTTATCTTTTTTATTCGCAAAAGCGATTTCAATTTGCCGTGCATTTTCCTTTGACCGCGAAGCTAAAACCGCCAAACGATTAACGGCTTTCGATTTTTGATTTTCGTCTTCGCCCGTTGCGCCGAGAGCTTTGATATATTCTGCGATTGCCTGATCTTGTTCGTGCCTGGCTTCATAAAGCGCGCCTGTTTCAAAAGCATAAAGCGTGTCGTCAGAATGTTTTGCGCGCAAATTTCGGATCGTTTCGAGCGCATCGTCATATTGAAAATAATCCCAGAAAACGGTCGCCGTTTCGAGATAAATTTCCTTTTCGCCCCGTTCCGTGCCGATCAATTTCCGCCATTCTTCCCGCGCTTTTTTGTAATCTCCGAGCTCGGCAAAAATCTCGCCGCTTGTCGTTTGATAAACCGTGTCGCTTGGCGAAATATCCGCCCGATTTTTGGCAAGAGTTGCCGATTCGCTCAAAATTTCACGATTTTTTTGTCCGAACGAACGCGTAAACGAAATTAATCTTTCCGAAAATTCGGGCGAATTAGGATAAATTTCATTGAGTTTTCGATAAGCCGGAATCGCATTTTCATAATTTGAAAGCCGCACGAAAGCATCGGCGCGGAAAAGTTCATAAATGCCCGAATCTTTTTCCGCGTTTTCCAAATACGCCCGAAGTTCACCTTTTTCAGCCAAATGATCGAGAAATATTTCGCGAATTTCCTTTGATTCAAAATAATACTCCGCGCACAGTTTTCGCCAATCTTCGGGCTGTCCGTGATTTTTGTAAAACTGCAATAAACCGCTGACGAAAAAGACGTTATGCGGAAATTTTTCGTGTGCCGAAGTATAAAGCTTGAAGTAAATTTGTTTTTCCAATTCGCCCTGAAATTGTTTCGGTTCGGCAAATTTTGAAAGATAGTCCGCAACTTCTTCATCGTTCAGTTTTCCCATCAAATCTTCGGAAAAAGCGACAAAATCGTCGTTCCATTTTTCACGAACGAAAAATCTCGCGAGTTTGTCCTGCCAGCTTCGCGTCTGAAATTTTTCGAGCGCAAGTTTGTAAAATTCTAACTTTTCTTCCGTCAAACTCGTCTGTTCGAGCCACGCAAGCCGTTCTTCGTAAAGCCATTCCTGATTCGGATATTTCCGGATTTCGTTTGAATAAAGCGCGAGAATTTCGCCTGTTTTTTTATCTTTTGAATAGAGCGAAACGAGCTTTTCCAAAATATCCGCATAAACTATTTCATCTTCGCCCTGCGCCAGATAATCGTGGAACCTGCCTTCGGATTCGCCCGTGTAATATTCGGTTTGCGGCTTTTCGGTCGTCGGGATATTAATTCCCTGAGTTTTGTCAGGAGAAACTTTTTCATTTGTTTCTTCATCTTCAGAATCAAAATCTTCGTAAGTTTCTTGCTTTTTGACAGCGTGAAATTTTCCTTGCTTTCCTAAAAAATCTAAATTTTTTTGATAGATTTCACGTGCTTTTTCTTCATTTTCGACGGCGATGAAAGCATCGGCAAGTTTCAATGCGGCATCGGCAAAATCCCTTGAATCGGCATATTTTTCGGCAAATTCGTTGAGCGTTTTTTCGGCAATACCGGGTTCCTGTGTCGCCGTGTAGAGCTGAATAATGTCGAGATACATCCGGGCGAGTTCGGGCGAATTCGGATTTTCCTCTTTATATTCTTCAAAAATCCGATAGGCGGCAGCGCGGTTAAAATATCTGTTTGCCGCAGTTTCCTGTTTTCTTAATTCGGCTCGCGGGTCTGAATCGGAAAAGATCAATGAGAGAATTCCGGTCGTAATTCCCGGATTTACGTCGGCTTTGGCAATGTCTTCGTAAAAACTCAGATCGCCTTTCGTGATCGGTAATTTTCGCGTTTCGGCATCTGAAAACATCTCGAAAAGCTGATACAGGATTTTGGCGCGAAGCTCGCTGTTTTGCCTGAAATCTTCACGGACGTAAAGCGTGTAAAGAAAACGTGAAGCAAGTTCCGCGTCGTTAGCGCGCAGTAAGATTCGCGTCGCCGTGACGAGTTCTTCGGTCGTCCAGGATTTTTTGTTTTGTTCGAGCCTTAAAATGATCGGCGCGGCTGAATCGTTGCCGTATTCGTTATCGTGATTTTGATAAAGCGCAAGACGAATCGCGGCATCGAAATCCGCCGGATTTTGACGAAAACGCGCCTTTATTTCTGCACCGTATGCCCGCAAACGGTCGCGGTTGTCGAGAAATTCGTAAAACTTTTCGGCTTCCTTTTCATCCCACAAAGGATCGAAAGCCGCTTGATAGAGTTTTTCGGCTTCAACAGCCTTATCGAGTGAAAGTAAAAGATCGACTTCCTTTCTAAGCAAAAAATTACGATTTCCGGGAAATTGAGCTTTCGCCAAACGCACAAATTTCAAGGCTTCCTCATAATTTTCCGTTTCGGTCAGATTTTTTATGATGCTCGCGAAAACATCGAAAAGGTCAGGACTTTCCTTTGCAATCTGCCCGAAAAAATCATTATTCAAATACTGCGGCAAATCGTGACGGCGGGCGAGTTGGGTCAATCTTTCAAAATAATATGCCCGATTTTCGGCTTTGGTCGAAAAGAGAATTTGTTTGAAAATATCGGCTTCCTTTTCAAATTCGGCGCGGCGATGATAAAAAGCCGCCAGATTTTCGCGCTTTGACGCATCGATTTCGCTCAAACGAATGAGTTTTTTTTCCGCTTCGTCGAACCGCGCAAGTTTTTCGTCAAATTCGGCAAGCTTCTCCAATATTTTCGGATCGTCGGGAGAATTTTCGGCAATTTTTGAAAGATTTTCCCTTGCTTCGGCGGTCGGAATCGGCACGAGAGCACTTGCGCCGAAAAATTCCTGCCGCGTGAAAATCGCTTTTTCGATTTCATTCGTCGAATTTTCGGCTGAAACGTCCGGTCTTTGCAGATTGAAAAAGAAAAATGAGCCGCCGATGAACACAGACAGACACAGATATTTTTTCAGATTTAATGTTTTAAATTTTGCGGCAAATTTTTCTTTCATACGGTTTCTCATCAAAAAGATTCGGGTTCATTTGCGTTCATCTGCGGAAAAAAATTCTCTATTTTCCTAAAATCTCGATCTGCATTTCTTCCGCGGTTTGATTATGTGCGAAATCTTCTGCCGTGACGGTCAGCGTGTATTTTCCCGAAGCCAGTTCGGTTGGGATTTTCAAATTTCCGACGTTCGTTTTGTCCGCCTTCGACCAAAAAAGCCGGATGGGTTTCGCGCCGTAAATTCTGGCGAAAAGCCGATTTGTGTCGCTGTCGGATGAAACTTTGAGCGCGATTTCCTCGCCCGCTTGAAACGAGGTTTTTTCGAGGTTTATTTTTACCTTCGGAGCGCGGCTGTCCACGACAAAGGTTTTATCTTCCGTGTAGCCGTTCCCGTTTTTGTCGCTCAGGATCAAACGGCATTTATAAGTTCCGTCGGTCATCCAGACAGGCGCGAGAAAGCGCGTTTCCCAAACTTTTTCCGATTCCAGAAACTTTAGCGGCAATGTTTCGCCGAACGGCAAAACGGCAAAAACTTCCTTAACGGATTCATCGGTTTTGACACGAATGACAGGATCGCCCGGTTGGATCAGACGCGGACGCAAAAGCGCGCGCGGCGCGGCGAGAAAAGCCGTGTAAGGAGTGACAAATTTATATTTTTGCGAAAGCCGGATGATCTCGGAAATGTAGTCTTCGCGTTCGCCGTCGTGATTCATCGCCTGAATCAAAAAATTTACCCGCGCCCGCGCCCAAACTCGCGGCAAAAATCCGTGTGTTTCATCAAATTCGGGCAAAACGGCTTCGCGTGTGAGTTCGATTTTCTCCGAGCCGAAATTCGCCGAAATATCAAACTTCTGATTTTTCGGTGTTTTATAGCGACCGACGAACGAAAACTCCGAACCGAAAAATGAATTTTCGCCGCTCGGGTAAATGTCGTAAAGATTCGCTTCGTCGCCTGACGAAAGCTTGAGATTTGAAATATCGCTCACGCCGATCTTAGCGAGAAATATTTTGAGTTTTAAGGAAATATCTTCGGTTTCGCGGGCTGTTTCAAAATATCCGTGCGTCTTTTCGGTCAAAGACTGGAGCAGATTTTCGTTTGCATCCGCACCGAAAGCAAAGGCGAAAAGTCTGGCATTTTGACCTTCAAAAACCTTTTCGATCGCGCGCGTCTGCAAGGTGCCGAGCGTCGGATTTGCGTCTGAAATCAACACAATCTGTTTTTCTCCGCCGGAAAAAAGTTTGATTTGTTCGAGTGATCTTTCAAAAGCCTGTTTCAGGTTCGTGCCGCCGCCGAGTGAAGATTTTTTGACGAACTGCAACGCATTTTCAATATTTTCCGGGGTTCCCGAAACTTTCTGCGTCGTAAAAAGACCGGTTTCATCATTGAATAGAACGACGTTAAATTCGTCTTCGGGCGTGAGATCGTGCAGAAAAAAATCGACGGCTTCGACGGCTCGTGAAATTTTATCGCCATACATTGAAAGCGACGTGTCGAGCAACAGCAAAACGCGTTTCGGCTGGCGCGTTTCGTTTTGATTTTCGGCAAATATTGCGTTTGCCTGAAAAAATCCGTCAGCGTTTTTGTTTGCTGTAGAAGGATCGCGCAGATCGTAAGCGGAAATCGTTTCGGGTGCCCGATACGCCAGAACGGAAAGCGAATTTTCGGGGACATTTATCTGATAACCGAATGAAAAATCATCTTTCAGTTCAATGTTTCGAGCGTGAAATTCGCCGATAAATTCGTGCGGTTCATCCTTCGATATTGCGAGCGGTAACGGCTGATTTTCACTCTCGATTCGTGCAAAGCCGAAATCGCTGACGACGCGGATTTTCAGATTGAATTCGCCGACCGTTTGCGATTCGCCGTAAGACGGTTTGAGCGGAAAAGTAAAATTCGACGTGAGATTTTCGACTGCCAAATCTTCCGTGTATTCCATTTCGAGCCGTTTTGTTCCGAACCCGTTGATCGGAAAAATCTTTGCCGAAAACCCGCTCGCGCTTTCGGTTTCGTCGGTCGTCTGCAAAATTCCGGGGTCGGTCATTGTTTGTTTTATTTGTCCGTAAATCTGATTTGCGCGGCGATTTTCGATCATCACACCCGGAATGCGCGTATCGTTGTCCCAAACGGCGAAATCCGAAATCAAGGAAGAATCTGGAAGCGCGAAAACGTATTTTCCTTCGAGTGTGTTTGCCGTGTGATTGTCAAAAATCTGCATCAATTTAACGGTTGCGTGCTGGTTATCAATAAGAATTTCGACATTCATCACGGCAAGCGAGAGAACTTTCGAGTCAGGTTTTGCCGCCGGCAACGGGAGCAAAACGCCCGACTGCGCGACCGCCAAATGGAATGTAAAGAAAATCTGAAACGCAAAGACGCAAAGACGCAATATCTCTTTGAAATAGAATTTTGGTTTTACGAATTTTCCCGAAGCCGCCTTTTTCCCATTTTCTCCGCGATTTTGCGCCTTTGCTTTAAAATTTTTCATCTTTCTTCATCCGTGAAATAGTTTTTTTCGATCTTTGCGATGCCGTTTGTCGTGCCGAAATAGATATTTTTTTCCTCGCCTGCAATCGCTAGAACGGTTTCGGCGGGCAGAATATTTTTAACGCTCGACCATTTCTGCGTTTGCAGATCGAAAATCTTTGCGCCTTCCAGAGTTCCGAGGTAGATTTTGTTTTCGTCCGCAAAAATCGCGTTCGGATTGACCGTAAATTTTCCGGTTTCGGCTTCAAACGAATGAATCTCGCCCGAAGGCAACAATTCAAAAAATCCGCCGCCGTAAGTTCCGACAAAAATTCTTTCATTTACTGAAATTAAAGCCGTTACCCAGTTAGTTTTGAGATTTGAATTTGAATCTTTGAAGGTGCGGACGACTTTTTTATTTTGAATTTCGGCAAGCCCGCCGAGCGTTCCCGCATAGATTTTTTCGCCGTTTTGCAAGACCGTGTAAACGGCATTGTTGGGCAAACCATTGAGAGCGGAAAGCGCACGGATTTTTCCGTTTTCGCGAAACGCCAAACCGCGCGCCGTTGCCGTCAGGTCGGTCGTAAAATGAGTGATGGAATTTGACGGCAATCCTTCGTTTCTGGTCAGAATTTCAAAGGAAAAATCGTTTTTGAAATTTAACAAACCGCTCGAAGCGGCGGCTGAAACGGTTTCATCATCAGCCTTGAGAAAATTTATCTCGCGCACGGTTTCATCTTCGAGATGTTTGATCTTTCTGCCGTCTGGTGAAAAAACGTCGAGCCCGTTACGGAAAGTGCCGACCCAGAGATTTTCGCGTTTATCGAAAGCGATTGCTGAAACGAAATTGTCGGTCAGCGAAGAATTTTCCGCTTTCGGAAAAGGTTTTATCTTTGTCCCGTCGATCTGCGCAATACCTTTATTTGAAAGCAAAAACAGTTTTTCGTCAGTCGAATCGAGCCGCGCATTTTGCAAATTTTCCTGCGTGGGAAATTCCTTCAGGCTTTTATCGAAAACGTAAATTTTACCGTTTTCTTTAGTTAAGAAAAGTTTGTTTTCAAATGAAATGCTTGATGCGAGCATCGGAATTTCCGAAATTTTCCGAATACTGTTTTCCTGCCAAACCGCCAAACCCAAATCCGTCGAAATATACAGATTTTTTTCGTGCGAAGCGATGCCGACGATACGATTTGACGGCAGATTTTCAGCCGTCGAAAATCTTGTCCAGACATCGTTTTGATAAATTAACAACCCGTTGTTAAATGTTCCGACAAAAAGTTTTGAGTTTTCCCGAAACAGACAATTGACGGCGACGATGCGTTCGTTTTCGGTTTTGATCTCGGTAAAATTTTCGCCGTCAAACTCCAGCAAACCGCCCGCGAAAGTTCCGATCAGAAGCTTTCCGCCGCGTTCGAGAAATGCCGTCACGGTTTGTGCTTTTCGGTCGGTCCAGACGTAATTTTCAAAGCGTTCGCCGTCGAACGTAACAAGATTTTTCGAGCGCGTGCCGATGAAAAGTTTGTTGTTCCAAACAAAAAGCGCGGTCAGATCGCTTTCGGGCAAACCGTCCAAAACGGTGAAATGTTTTTCCGTGTTTCCGATTTCATCCAACTGCAAAAGTCCGCCGTTCGTTGCCGCAAAAAACGAATCTCTGAATTTTACGAAGGCACGCGTTTCATTCGTGTTTTGGATAATTTTTACTTTGTTGGAAAGGTGAGGAGTGAGAATTTTTTTTTCAAAGGGAACGCGATCTTTGTCTATCAGGCGGGCGCGTGTTTCGGCAAGCGTTTGTTGGACGGAGCGATTGATTTTATAAAACTGATACGCGGCAAAAACGGCTGTTACTACTGCCAACACGAGCACCGAAATTTTGAGAAATGACCAACGCATAATCGATAAAGCGATTGTCGCTGAAATCTTTCGTCGATTTAACGAGTCAATCAACAACGCTACGCCGTGATTTTGCGGATGCGTATTTGTGGATTTCCACATTCGAGAAAGATGAGAAGAAATAAAAAAGGCACGGGAAACAGTTTCCCGTGCCTTTTTTCCTTTAACTTTTTTTATTTTACTGCGCTTTCTGCATATTGCTTTCGAGGTTCAAAACGACCGTAATATTATCGGAAAGCATCGCTACACCGTTCGGCATATTTGAACCGTAATTTACGCCGAAATCGCGCCGGTTGATAACGGTTTCCGCCATCACGCCCATTTTCGTTCCGCCGCGCTGATCTTTGATGATGTCAACGACGGTGAACGGAATCGACAATGATTTGGTCACACCCTTCATCGTCAGATCGCCGGTGACGATCCAGTTTTTGCCTTTCTTTTCGACTTTTGTGCTTTTGAAAGTCATTTCGGGATATTTTTCAACCTCGAAAAAGTCGGCAGTTTTCAAATGTTTGTCGCGTCCGGCAACGCCCGTGTCGACGCTTTCCATTTTTGCCGAAAACTCGACCGAAGACTTTGAAACGTCTTTTCCGTCATATTTGATCGTTCCCGAAAAATCGCGGAAATATCCCGGCACATCGACCAACCCCATATGCCGGACGCGGAAACCGATCGAGCTGTGCGCTTTGTCTAAACTGTATGTTCCCGTTGTTTCTTCGGGTTTCAGCTTTGTATCCGAAGCGTTTGCATAGAAACTTTCAACGAAATTCAGATTCGTTGCGTTCGTCGTCGAACCGAAAAACACGAACGCGGAAGCAAAGACAAAAATACCTAAACTTAATATTAATTTTTTCATAAAATTTGACTCCTTTCTGTTTGAACTCGGAATAAAATTGTAATCTAAAAGACATTCGTAAGCGAAACTGAAAAAGGAGCTAAAGGGAATATATGACAGAAATTTATGATCTGATCGTTATCGGCGGCGGTTCGGCGGGATTGGTCGCGGCGGGCGGCGCGGGAGTTTTGGGTGCGAAAGTCGCGCTGATCGAGAAAAATCTGCTCGGCGGCGATTGTCTTTATACGGGTTGTGTGCCGTCGAAATCGCTGATTCGTTCGGCGAAATTTGCGAGTGATGTCAAAAGAGCGGGCGATTTCGGATTTCGGATTTCGGATTTCGGATTCAGTGAAAATTCGTTTGCGTCCGTCACGCAGAGAGTCCAAAACGTCATCAAAGCCATCGAACCGCACGATTCACCCGAAAGATTTGAGCGAATGGGCGTTGAGGTGATCTTCGGAACGCCGCACTTTTTGAATGAAAAAGAGATCGAAGTTTCGCTCAAAGATTCGGATAAAAAAATCAAACTTTCCGCCAAACGATTCTGCATTTCGACGGGTTCTTCGCCCGCCGTTCCGCCCATCGAAGGCTTGCACGAAACGGGTTTTATAACGAACGAGGAAGTTTTTCATCTGCAAACTTTGCCCGCAAGACTGATCGTTTTGGGCGGTGGCGCGATCGGCGCGGAAATGTCGCAGGCTTTTCAGCGGCTCGGCGCAAAAGTCACGCTCGTCGAAATGGCTGACCGCATTCTGAACAAGGAAGATGAAGAAGTTTCGGCTTTCATCGAAACGATTTTTAAAAAGGAAGAAATGAAAGTTTTCACCAGGACAAAAGCCGTTAAAGTTTCAAAAAACGCAAAAGGCGAAAAGCTTGTGACCATCGAAAAAGACGGAAAGACCGAAGAGATCGCGGCGGACGAAATCCTCGTCGCGCTCGGCAGAAAACCGAACGTGAAAGGCTTGGATTTGGAAAAAGCCAACGTAAAATTTGACGAAAAAAAGATCGGAACGAACGAATATCTGCAAACATCAAATAAAAAAATCTTTGCGGCGGGCGACGTGACGGCGCATTTTCAGTTTACGCACACGGCGGATTACGAAGCGCAAATCGTTTTGCAAAATTGTTTTGTGCCGTTTCCGTTTCGCAAAAAAGCCGATTACACGGTCGTGCCGTGGGCGACATTTACCGAACCCGAAGCGGCACGCGTCGGAATGACGGAAAAGGAAGCGCGTGAAAAATTCGGCGAAATCGAAGTCATCAAAGTTCAGTTCGAGGAAAACGACCGCGCTCACGCCGAAGGCGAAATTGAAGGTTTTGCAAAAATCATTTTGCGGAAAAATAGAATCGTCGGCGCGCACATCGTCGGACTTCGTGCGGGAGAATTGATCCACGAATTTGTTTTGGCGATGAAGTTAAAGCTGACGCTTGCCGACCTCAACAAAGCGATTCACGTTTACCCGACGCTTTCAAAGATCACGCAAGCCGTCGGCACGGAAAAGACGCTCGAAAGTCTTTCTTCGCCGTTCGTCAAAAAATGGTTCGGCAGATATTTGAAGATTTGGCGATGAAAAAACGGACGCGTGAAACGGTAAGAATTTGATTTGCCGAAAATTTCCTAATATCATTTAATACTCTGAATTACCGCAGAATAAGCATAAAAGTGGTAAAATATTTGATTCCGCAACGTTCGTTGGTTGCGGGATAATTAATAAAAGAAAAGGTTTATATGAACAAACAGAATTTTTCAGAATTTTCTCAGGAACACAGGGAAAATTTAGAACGGATGCGCCACTCGGCGGCGCATTTGATGGCGGCGGCGGTCAGCGCAATTTGGTCGGATGCCAAATTCGGCGTTGGTCCTGCCATCGAAAACGGGTTTTATTACGATCTCGATCTGCCCGTTTCATTGACACCGAAAGACCTCGAAAAGATCGAGCAGAAAATGCGCGAGCTTAAGAACAAAAAGTTGCCGTATGAACGCGTCGAAGTTCCCGTCGATGAAGCGATCGCGGAAATGGAACGGCTCGGACAAACTTATAAGGTCGAACTTCTGGCGTTGTTGAAAGAAAAAGGTTCGACGGCAGTTGCCAAAGAAACCGGCGACGATGACGCGGTCGGCGTGAGCGATTCGGGCGACGGCGAAGTTTCCATCTCACTTTACAGAACCGGAGATTTCGTCGACCTTTGCCGCGGACCGCACGTTAATAACACTTCGGAGATCGGCACTTTCAAATTGATGAGCATTGCCGGGGCTTACTGGCGCGGAAACGAGAAAAATCCGCAGCTTCAGCGTATTTACGGAACGGCTTTTCAGACCAAGGAAGAACTCGAAAAGCATCTCTGGCAATTGGAAGAAGCCAAGAAAAGAGATCATCGCAAGCTCGGACAGGAACTCGATATTTTCACTTTCTCCGAAGACATCGGACAAGGTCTACCTTTGTGGCTCCCGAACGGAACGGTGATTCGTGAAGAACTCGAAAAACTTGCGAAGGAAGAAGAACGGAAGGACGGTTACGTGCGTGTCGTCACGCCGCATATCGCCAAAGATAAACTTTATTACCGTTCGGGACATCTGCCGTATTATGCCGACGATATGTATGCGCCCATCGACATCGAAGGCGAACCGTATATTTTGAAACCGATGAACTGCCCTCATCATCATCAGGTTTATGCGGCGCGTCCGCACAGTTACCGTGAATTGCCGCTTCGCATCGGCGAATACGGTCAGGTTTACCGTTACGAGCAAAGCGGCGTTTTGAGCGGTCTGATGCGTGTGCGCGGTTTCGATCAGAACGACGCGCATATTTACTGCCGTTACGATCAGGCGAAGGAAGAATTTTTGAAGGTAATGCACCTTCACGCCCGGTATTACAAAATGTTTGGCATCGAAGAATTTTATATGCGCTTTTCCAAGCCCGATCTCGACAAGCTCGACAAATACGTTGACGCGCCCGAAAAATGGATCGCGGCGATGAATATCATTCAGGAAGTGATGGACGAATCGGGTTATCCGTATATCGAAGCCGAAGGCGAAGCCGCGTTCTACGGTCCGAAGATCGACTTTATGATTCGCAGTGCGGTCGGCGGCGAATACGCAATTTCGACCAATCAACTCGATTTTCTCGCGTCCGAACGCTTTGATCTCACTTACACGGGCGAAGACGGCAAAGATCATCCGGTTTACGTCATTCACCGCGCACCGCTCGGTTCGCACGAACGTTTCGTCGCGTTTTTGATCGAACATTATGCGGGAAGCTTCCCGACGTGGCTTGCGCCGATGCAGGTTTCCATCGTTCCGATTGCCGACCGTCACATCGAATATGCGCAGAAGGTTTACGAGCAGATATTCAATTTTCCCGTCAACAATGCGTTAGGCGGCATCCGCGTGATGCTCGACGATTCGCGTGAATCGATGCAGAAAAAGATTCGCAATGCGCAGATGAAGAAAATTCCGTATATGCTCGTCATCGGCGACAAAGAACAGGAAAGCGGACAGGCATCCGTCCGTCTTCGCAACGGAACCGATTTGAAATCGATGCCGATTGCGGACATCCTGAACCGTCTCAAAACGGAAATCGAAGAACGCCGCGACATCCCGACCGAAACCCCGGCGGCGGCTTGACCGAGGAAATAAAATAAAATGAAAAAAGAGAGCAGTTTTTTAGCCTGCTCTCTTTTTTTGCAAAAAAAAGGGTAAATGCAAATTTATAAGCGCGGAAACTCATTCCTTTAGCGCGGAATGTCATTCCGCGCTAAAGGAATGAGTTTCCTTGACCAAGAAATGACATCTCGTTGTCAAGAAATGTATTTCCTTAAACAAGGAATGATGTTTCGTTATCAAGAAACGGTATTTCTTGACCAAGAAATGACATTTCTTGACCAGGAAACATTAACTCTTGACAACTAAACATTAAAAACGGCAGTAAATTTGAAATTTACTGCCGTTTTTAATGACAAAGCTCGAATTGTTTATTCGCTTTAACGAGCCGCGTTTGCGTTCATATTTGAATTACGCGAAGAATCGGTTGTTTGCGACGGGTCGCGCATTCCCGACGTATGACACCAGCCGGTTTTATGTCCGAGATTGTTCGCGCCCGGAAGCTGTGCATAAGCGCGTTCGACTACGCCGTCTTCCGGGTCTGACAAAAACGGATCGGTCGCCAGATTGCAATAATCATAGCGATACCAAACGTCCGTGAACGAGGTCGTGTGATAATAAACTTTCTGACGCGCCCAGGTCGGGATTCCCGCCAGCCACGAAGCCGCGCCCGAATAGGTCAGATCGGTATTTGAACCGCAACCCGCGCCGAAAATCTGTCCCAGGATCGCCAGATTTCCCGCCAGCGCAGTTCCCTGATACGGCGTTCCGACCGATTGAATCAAACGCGTTCCGCCCGTTGCCGAATCGAGTCCGCTCCAGTAATAAGTGTAAAGATGCAGCGAAGCCGCGCCGCCCTGACTGTGTGCAACGATACCGAAAGACGGCAGGCTTGCGCCGAAATTTCTGATTAGATTTGCAAACTGGTCGTGCGAACGGTTTTGATTCAAATCCAGAAACTTCACGTAGTTAGTAAACTGTCCGGCTGAAGCCGCCGCGCCCCACGCATCGCCCGAACAATAGCCGTGAACGAGCATCAATTTTCCGCCGACCGCATCGTTCGTCACGATTTCGGGACGTTTGCCCGTCCGCATTTCGTCCGTGATCTCGCCGAAATAATCGGTTCTCAAATTTTCCGAAACTTTGATCTCAGGCAAACGAACCGCGTCGGCAGTTCCCAGAACGACGGACGAATTCACATCCTGCACGCGGACGTTTCTCAATTCGTAATTGTTATTTGCATTTGAACGGACGAGCCACCGCGCATCGAGCGTCAAAGGCAAAGTCGCACTGCTCCGACCGCCGAAACTTCTTTCCGCCAAAACGATTCCGCCGACCCACGCGATCGCCTGTTCGTTTCCGCGTTCGTCGCGTCCCCAAACTTCGGCGTGTGCAATAACTTTCTGTCCGGCGCGAACTCCTTCAGCCGGTAAAATTATCTGGTAACGCGCATCATCAAGCTGACGCACGAAAGCGTTTCCGCCGAGTTCTGCGCGCGCTTCGGCGACTTCAAAAACGTGTTCCGCCGTGCGGATAAATTCTTCGCCGTTCGGTGTCGTGCCGCGCGTCGTGACCTGCGCCGTATATTTTCCGCTTTCCGTCGGAACGAATCCGCCGCCGAAAACGCCGTCGCCCGCGATCCGGTCGCCGTGATTTCCGTCATCAAACATTTCCGCTTTAACGATTCTGCCGCTAGGTGCGCGCAGTTCGATTTCCGAACGCGCGATCGTTCCCGAAAGCGCGGTTTCGGCTTTTGCGTTGCCGTCGAAAAGCGACGAAACAAAGCCGACGTTGCGGTTTTTGACGGTTTGCAAAGTGTTGACGTATGAATACAGACGATACGGCGAATTGCTCGAAGCGACGAGATAACCAACCGTTTCATCCGATTTCAGCGAAGTTTTCGGCGTATTTATTTCAAGCCGCAAAATTCCCGCAGAAATATTTTTGAATGCGAAAACTTCTGCCGGAAATTGTTCACTGCCTAAACCGTAAGTCGTTTCAACACGGTCTACAGCGACCGATTCGAGGCGCGGATTCAGCGATTCGCCATTCGGCAAAATTGCTTTCACGTCCCAATTGCGGCTTTCCTGCGACAGGATCATCACGCGAAAATCGTCTGCCGTTTCGACCGGAATTTCGATTCTTTGACCGCCGCTTTTGACCGCGATCATCGCCGATTTCGAGCGCAAACCCGTTTCCGACGGTTCGGGCAAACGCATCGTGTAGATTTCGTCTGCCGGACCTGCAAGCTGTTTGAAAGTGCCGCTGGCAGAATTTACACGGGTCGTTTTTTGTGCAAACACCGTCACGGCAAGCGCAAAAATCAACAAGCCCAGGACAGTTTTATGGAAGATAAACTTCGGAAGTTGCATTTTTTGTTCTCCTTTTTTGCTTTTTATTTTTTATGAATTTTAGAAAAGCGAACGAATATTTTTCAGGAAAAACAAACTGAATTTTTGATTTATTGAATAACAAACAGCGGATTGATTATATTGAGGAATTGTTCGGAAAGCAATTTATTTCACGGAAATTTCAGACCGCAAGTTCAAAAATTGAAATTAAAACCGCTCTCTGAAACTTAAAACTGATTGCGCCGGCGGATTCACTATTCGGAAGCCAGTATTTTTGTGCCTGTTTTGAAGATAGGATTGTCGAGAAAACATTCGCTTTGACTGTCTTTATCGATCAAAAGACAAACTTCGCAATACAATTCATCGTTGCCGTCGGAGCATTTTTTTACAAACTCCAATTGTTCTTCGGCAGGAAGAGAAACGGCTTTGAAGAAAATTTTTTCGATTTTTTGCCAATCTGCTGTCTGCATTTAATTTGCCTCTCACTTACTAACGCACCAAAACTGACCGAAACTTATAATTTTTTTTCGTTTTTTTTATTTGTCCGAAATTCTCTCTCCCCAAGCTTCTGACAAAAACACTTTTTTGAAAAGTTTTTCCGATTTACGAAAAACATTTACGTTCTCCCAATTCTAATTATTTCCGCATTTAGCTAAACCGCCCGGTTCATTCCGAAAATTTTTTGAAAAAAAGTTCACTTTTTTGAAAAAAAAATTATAAGTTTCGGTCAATTTTGGTGCGTTAGTATATGGAGATTATTTTTCTCTTCAGTAAAAACCCTAAATCACAAGATTCGGTTGCCATGAAATTAAAATAATTTCTCCCCCTAAACCTTTCATATTTTTGAAAAGTTTACTCTCATACCTCCTAAAGAAAGTCGGTTGCCTCATATTTATAAGGACAGGATTTGCTACCCTGTCCTTTCTCCTTTTAGCGTTGGAAGAAACGATGTGATAAATTAAAATTTCAATTTATTGAATGATTTTTTAATTTTCCGATTTTGAGGAATTATGATTTCGCCGGTCGTAATTCCTTTTGTATTTATGCAAATCTCTGATTTTGACTTTGTTCTGCCTGACGAACTGATCGCACAAACGCCCCTGGAAAGACGCGAAACTTCGCGGATGCTGACGCTCGACCGCAAACGTAAAATCCGGCAGGACAGAAACTTTTACGATCTGCCTGATTTTCTCAAGGCGGGCGATGTTTTGGTTTTGAACAATACGAAAGTTTTTCCCGCACGGCTTTTCGGCGAAGCGGAAACCGGTGCGAAGATCGAAATTTTTCTCGTTAAAGAAACCGAACATCGAATCTGGGAAACCTTGGCGCGCCCGGCAAAGCGTCTGAAGATCGGAAAAAAGATAATTTTCAGCGAAAAGCTCGTCGCGGAAGTTTTGAGTAAAACGGAAGAAGGACGCGTTTTAATTAAGTTTGAAGCGGACGGAAATTTCGACGAGATTTTAGACGGCATCGGCAAAACGCCTCTGCCGCCTTACATTAAACGCGACGACGGCGATTTTGAAAAAGACCGCGAACGTTATCAAACCGTCTTTGCCAAAAATCGCGGAGCAATCGCCGCGCCGACCGCCGGATTGCATTTTACGCCCGAAATTCTTGAAAAAGTAAAAAATCTCGGCGTGGTCGTCACGGAAGTTACGCTTCACGTCGGTTACGGAACTTTTGAGCCCGTTCGCGTTTCGGATTTGTCTGAACACAAGGTTTTGCCCGAAAATTATGAGATCGGCGAAGCGGCAGCAAAAATTTTGAATTCGGCAAAAGAGGAAAATCGGCGAATAATTGCCGTCGGCACAACTTCGACGCGGACTCTGGAAAATGCAATTTCTAAAAATAAAAGATTTATCGCCGAAAAAACTCTAGCCGATCTGACGATCACGCCCGGATACAAATTTCAGGCGATCGACGGAATGCTGACAAATTTCCATCTTCCGCAATCGTCTTTGCTGGTTTTGGTTTCAACTTTCGGCGGCTATGATTTTATAATGAATGCTTATCGTCACGCCGTTGCGGAAAATTACCGTTTTTACAGTTACGGCGACTGTATGCTGATTTTGTAAAAGTTTAGGAAGTTTGGGAAGTTTTGAAAGTCTTGGAAGAAAAGGCGACTTTTTCGCCATAATTCTTCCTGACTTCCCGAACTTCCCGAATTCTCTTAACTGATTTTATGGCATTTCTTCAAACGATCCGTAATCTTTTCGCTTCTTCACAACCGATTGAAGAAAACGAAATTATCGTGCCTGCGCCGCCGACGGTTTATGAAGTCCGTCCCTTGACGGAGAAACAATTAAAAGAAGTGATGCGGCTTAATCTGCGCTGTTTTCGTAACGGTGAAAACTATACGAAACACACTTTCAATTATCTTTTAAGCGATTCACGCACTTTGAGTTACCGCGTTGTCACGCCTGAAAATGAAATGGTCGGGTTCGTGTTCGTAATGATGGACAACAACGGCGCGGGACATATCACGACTATCGGCGTTGCGCCTGAACACAGGCGGCGCGGTTTGGCGGAACGGCTTTTGACACACTCCGAAGAAGCTCTGCGAAAGCGTCAGCTAAACACGGTAATGCTCGAAGTCCGCGTCAGCAATATCGCCGCGCAAAGTCTTTACCGGGGTCTTGGCTATTCCGCCGTTCAAAGAATCGGCAAATACTACAACAACGGCGAAGACTGCTTTTTGATGATGAAATCGCTGTTTTAACTGAAAATGTAAAACGGAAAATGAATTTATCCTAATTTTCCGTTTTACATTTTATTTTCCATTTTTCACTTTCTATAATGTTTCTTCCGAAAATCTACCCGATCACCGATACCCGTTTATCAAAACTTTCACACGCCGAACAAGTCGAAAAATTAGTTGCGGGCGGCGCGGATTTTCTTCAACTGCGCGAAAAACACGCTTCGCCGAAAGAGTTTTACGCCGAAGCCGAAAAAGCTTTGCAAATCGCCCGCAAACAAGGCGTGAAGATCGTCATCAACGACCGCGTTGACATTGCGCTGGCTTTGAAGGCGGACGGCGTTCATCTCGGACAGGACGATCTGCCGCCCGAAGCGGCACGAAAAATTCTCGGTGAAAACGCGATCATCGGTTTTTCGACGCACAGCATCAGGCAGGCGGTCGAAGCCGTGAAGATGCCGATCAATTACCTGGCAATCGGTCCGATCTTCGCCACCAAAACGAAAGAAAATCCTGATGAAATCGTCGGCTTGGATGGTTTGAAGCAAGTTCGTGAGGCAATCGGCGATTTTCCGCTGGTTGCCATCGGCGGCATCGATGCGGCAAATTTACCGAAAGTTTTTGCGAACGGTGCCGATTCCTGCGCGCTCATCAGTGCATTGGTTTCTTCTTCAGGAAAAATTTCTCAAATGACGCAGGAATTTCTGAATTTATCGGCAAAACGTTAAACTTTGTTGGCAACAAGCAAAAATAGCTTGCATTTTGTCGCTATTTTGCGTAAAAATAGATATGGCGCAAAGCTGAGAAATATGTTCACCTGATCGCTCAAGTCTTTTCCTACCCTTTTATTTAATAATATTCGAGGAGTAAATCCAATCAATGAGTTTGCTTGATGTAGCACCGATAATAGAGCAAATGCTGCTCATTTCCGACAATGTCAGCGATATAAACTTTTCAACCGGACAAAAACCGCAGGTCGAGATCAACGGAAGTTTGTATGCGGCAAATCCTCTCGGCATCGGAAAAATGACGGGTTATCAAACCGAAATGATCGCGATGGCGATCTTGCGCGATAATTCCGAGGCGGCAGCGCATTTGGCAAAATACGGAACGGCGGATTTGAGTTACACATTGCCCGCCCGATGCCGTTTTCGTGTCAATATCTTTCAACAGCGCGGTTCGTTTTCGATCGTGATGCGCGTCATTCCGCACGAAATTCCGAGTTTTCAATCGCTCAATCTGCCGATGCAGTTAGCCGATGTCTGCCAGCTTCGCAACGGCATCGTTTTGCTCACGGGACCGACCGGTTCTGGAAAAAGCTCGACGCTCGCGGCGATCATCGATCATATCAACGAAACGAAAAGCTATCATATCGTCACCATCGAAGACCCGATCGAGTTTCTCCATTCGCACAAAAAATGCACGATCAACCAACGCGAAGTCGGTTCGGACACGCGGGATTTTTCTTCCGCTCTGCGTGCCGCCTTGCGTCAGGCTCCGAAAGTCATTCTCGTCGGCGAAATGCGCGATCTGGAAACGACCGAAATCGCGCTCGAAGCCGCTGAAACGGGTCACTTGGTTTTATCGACGCTTCACACCATCGACGCTTCAAAAACGGTTGACCGTATCATCGGTTTATACCCGAAAAACGAGGAAAAGATCATCCGCACACGGCTTGCCCAGACCTTCCGCTACATCGTTTCACAGCGTTTGATCCCGCGCGGCGACGGCAAGGGACGCGTCGCCGCGGTCGAGATACTGAAATCGAACCCGCGCACGCGTGAATACATCGAAAAGGGCGAATCGGACGGAAAGACTCTGCTCGACGCAATGCGTGACGGTGAGATCGACGGAATGCAGGATTTCGATACCGTTATTCGCAAAATGATCGAAAAGGAAGAGATCACGCTCGAAGACGGACTCTCGTTTGCGACCAATCAGAATAATCTCTTACTGCAACTCAAAGGTTTATCTTCGACAGAAGACTATGCCAACGCGATCAAGCCGCCGCAACCGCTTGGCGTAACGCTTCCCCAACCCGTTAAAAATCCGCATTCGGTTCTGGATATGATGGAATAAAACGAGTAGATAGTAGAGAGTAGTTAGTATTTTATTACTATTTCACTCTCTACTAACTACTAACTACTAACTACTAATTTTATGATTATTCGCTGTGATAATTGCTCAGTTTCTTTACAACTCGACGAATCGAAAATTCCGAGCGGGAATTTTACGGTTCGCTGTCCGCGCTGTCAAAACCTGATTCGCGTCAACAAAGGCGCGAAAGGAACGGGTTCGGCGACGGTTCAGCAATTGGCGGAAAATAAACCCGCGCCGGCGGTCGAAAACGGCGCGGGCGAGTTTGCCGTTAAGGAATCCGAATTTCAGATAAATACCGCGCTTCGTTCGCTGATGGCGGCTTTACAGGGACAGAATAAAATTCTCGATGCGGACGACGATAAAAGCGAAAAACCGCGCCGTGTTCTGCTCTGTTTAGGACAACGCCGCGACGAGGTCGCGAAACTTTTATCCGAAAACGGCTACAAAGTTTATATGGCGCAAACTCCGGCGCAGGCAAATGAAAGACTGCGCGAAGGAAAGACGGAAATTTTGCTTTTCTCGCCCGATTTCGCGGCGGAATTCGGCGGTGCGGCGATCCTTCAGCAGAAGGCGAACGCGATGTATTCGTCGGAAAGACGGCGGTTGTATCTGGTTTCACTGGAAGACGGCGGCACGACGATGAACGCGCACGAAGCCTTTTTGCGAAATCTGAATCTGATCGTCAACACGACCGACATTCCACAGCTTCCGCTCATCCTGAACCGCGCCGTCCGCGATTTTAATAATCTTTATCACTATTTCAATAAGAGCTTAGGCTTAGAATCAATTTAAGTTAAAAATTGAAAATTAAACATTTAAGCGTCTTTCAAGAATGAAGGACGCTTTTTTTCCGCCTGACTATCAATTTTTTTGCATAGCGGCAAGAAACCGGTGTAGAGTGTGCAGGAAGTTCAAATGGACGTGTAGGAAGTTCAAATGACTGTATCGGAGTTTCAAACGCGTGTATCAGAGTTTCAAACGCGTGTATCGGAGTTTCAAATGACTGTATTGGAATTTCAAACGCGTGTGTTGGAGTTTCAAATGACCGTATCGGAATTTCAAATGACCGTATCGGCAATGCAAATCAACGTGCAGGAAACGCAAATGAGCGTGTTGAAAAAAACATCAGGAATCGTTTCCGAACCGACCTGCCGTTGTTTGTTTATTTCCGTAAATAAAATGGAAGTTTACTTTCGATTGATTATCTTCCCCATTTCAATTTATTACGTAAAACGTCGAAGTAATTGCGGTTTGAAGGCTGAACGAGATTGAAATTGGTTTCGCTTTTGCGGATCGAAACCGTGTCGCCGACCTGCATCGAATAACCGACCTGTCCGTCGAGCGTTAAAACAACGCCGTCGCTTTCGTTTTTCAGGTGTAAATTGATCGCGGCGTTGTCGGGCATCACGATCGGGCGGTTGGTCAGCGTAAACGGGCAGATCGGCGTTAAAACGACCGCGTTCATCGTCGGGTAAACGATCGGTCCGCCCGCCGAAAGATTGTAAGCGGTCGAACCCGTCGGCGTTGAAACGATCAAGCCGTCGGCGCGGAAACTGTTGACGAATTGCTCGTTCAGATCGACTTCGATCTCGATAATTCGCGCCAGAACAGCTTTATTTATCACGACATCGTTCAAAACCCTGCCCGAAGCAAGCCGTTCGCCGCCGCGCAGATGTTCGACATCGAGCATCACGCGGCTGTCGATGTCGTAATCGCCCGCCAGAATGGATTCGAGCGCGGAATACATTTCTTCGATGCGGAATTCGGTCAGATAACCCAAGCTTCCGTAATTTATCCCGAGCACCAGAGTTTCGCGTTTTCCCGTCAAACGGGCAGTCGAGATCATCGTTCCGTCGCCGCCGAGCACGACGATGAGATCGGCATCGACCTTAAATCCGTCAGCATTTGCCAGATCGATCCCGCATTGCGCCGAATCGACGCGCTCGGCTTCCTCGTGCGGTTTTCCGACGAGCGCGATGCCTCTTTTTTCCAGCCATTCGGCAAGCTCGCAAGCCGTTTGACGCGCCGCTTCGTCCTTCGGTTTGACGACGATGCCGACGCAATTTATTTCTTTATTCGTCATTTTAAGATCAATGCCTAATCTGAAAGCCTCAAACTCTAAGTTTAGCGTGCAAAGCAACTTTTGCAACAAACCGGGATTCCAAAAGTTAAAAATCGGTGCAAAAAATATTGCCATTTACGTAAGAGCAATTATACAATTATTTATCTCCAAAAAATTGATTTATGAGCGATCACACATACAACTACGACGAGCAACAGCCTTTCGCCGCCGCTGAATTTGCCGAAAATCCCGAACCGCGCTGTCCGTGCGTGCTTTTGCTCGATACTTCCGGCTCGATGCAGGGCGAATCGATCGACGAATTGAATCGCGGACTTCGGGCGTTTCGTGAAGAGCTTTTCAACGATTCGCTGAGTATGAAACGCGTCGAGATCGCGGTCGTAACGTTCGGTCCGGTCAGCGTTCTGCACGATTTTACGACCGCCGATCAGTTTCGCCCGATCCAGATGGAAGCGTCGGGCGACACGCCGCTTTCCTCCGCCGTTCAGCGCGGATTGAGTTTGTTACAGGCACGGAAAGACGTTTTACGAAAAAACGGCATCAAACTTTTTCGTCCCTGGATATTTTTGATAACGGACGGCGCGCCGACCGATAATTGGCAAAATCTGCCGCAAATCATTCGGGCGGGCGAAGAAAATAAATCGTTTTCGTTCTTCGCGCTCGGTGTCAACAATGCCGATTTCAACGTTCTGAAACAAGTTTCGATGCGCGAACCGATGAAATTGAACGGCGTTCGCTTCAAGGAATTTTTCCTCTGGCTGTCGGCTTCGCTGAAAACCGTTTCGCGCTCGAATCCGGGCGACGGCGTGCAAATTCCCGATTATAAACCTTACGGATGGGCGGAAGTTTAATGAGTTCAGCGTTTTGGCGCGTCGCGCACGCTTCGGCGGTCGGCGCGTCGCATCTCTCGCAAAATAAGGAATGCCAGGACAGATTTGCCTGCCGAACGATTGAAACCAAAAACGACGGCGCGGTTCTAATCGCGGTCGTTGCCGACGGTGCGGGAAGCACGACCGACGGACAGCACGGCGCAAACGTCGCTTGCGAACTTTTTATCGAACAGATCGTTTCATTCTTAAATGCGGAAAATATTTCAGTCGAATCGATAACTGCCGAATTCGGTATGCGTTGGCTCGAATATTTTCAACGAAGAATCGTCGAAATGGCGAAAAAGAAAAAGAAAACTCCGCGCGATTTTGCGACGACTCTGGTTGCGGCGGTCGCGGGTGAAAAATGCGCGGTATTTTTTCAGATCGGCGACGGCGGCATCGTTATTTCAATGTCGGGCACAGCAAAAAGTTATCGTTTCGCGCTTCCGCCGCACGAATCGGAATATGTGAATATGACCGATTTTCTGACGGACGTGGACGCGGATGAAAAACTGAAATTTGCGAAGGTCGATGAAAAACTCGAAGACATCATTTTATTTTCGGACGGAATTTATTCGGTCGCGGTCGATTATCAAACGAACCAGCCGCACGAGCCGTTTCTGATGCCGATGATCGCGCCGCTCAGAAACGGGAACAATGCGAACGGTTTGAACGAAAAACTCGAAAATTTTCTCGCGTCGGCAAAGTTGAACGAAAAAACGGACGATGATAAAACGATCATTCTGGCTTCGCGGGCGGTGTTAAAGACGGTCGATCTTTCAGCGTGAGATGATTTTGAAAATGAATGAATCGAAGCAAGCAATTCTAAAATATAAGTTCTTAATTATTTTCGGCAGATAAGATCGAAGAATAATTAGAACACATCTCATAAATGATTTTTAAGCGTTTAGAGTCCCGCCTTCAGGCGGCTTTTCGCGCAAGTTTTTGCCGCCTGAAGGCGGGACTCTAAACTCGCTCCGATCGTTTATGAGATGGATTCTAAAAATTCGGAATATTGATTTTAAAATTTGCCGCTTGTTTTTTACAGAAGAGAATTTCCAAAAATTCGATGTCTTTTTTCTGGTGGTTTGAGATGTTTTCCCGTCGCATTTTTTGACGGTGTTTTCTGAAAAGTTATGCCCACTTATTACGACAGTAAAGGCAATGCTCACGATTTGAGCGAAAAGATCGGCAGCGGCGGTGAAGGAACGGTTTTCGTCTGCCCGCTCGACCGTGCAATGGTCGCCAAAATTTATCACGAACCGATCACCGCAGACAAAGCCGCCAAACTTCGCTGGATGGCGGAAAACAAAAACGAACATCTGCTGAAAATCGCCGCCTGGGTAATCGACGTTTTGACCGATGCACCGAACGGGAAAGTGGTCGGTTTCCTGATGCCGAACGTTCGCGCCAAAGATATTCACGAACTTTACTCGCTGAAAAGCCGCCGCATTCATTTTCCCGAAGCGACCTGGATTTTTCTCGTTCACACGGCGGGGAATTTAGCCCGTGCTTTTTACAATCTGCACAAAAACGACCATATTATGGGCGACATCAATCACGGAAACTGCGTCGTTTTGGCGGACGGAACCGTGAAATTGATCGATTGCGACAGCTACAGCATCAACGACGGCACGCGCCGTTATCCGTGCGAAGTCGGCGTGGCGACGCATCTCGCGCCCGAGCTTCAGGGAATGAATCTGCGTGGAGTGAAACGCGAAAAGAAACACGACAATTTCGGGCTTGCCGTCATTATTTTCCAGCTTCTTTTTCTGGGCAGACACCCGTTCGCGGGAAATTTTATCGGCGACGAAGACAAATCGCTCGAAGAGTGCATTCGCGAATTTCGCTTTGCATACGGCGCGAATGCACATCTGCGCCGTGTCAGACAGCCGCCGGGAACGCTCTCGCTTTCGGCAGTTTCGCCGCGCATCGCGTTGATGCTCGAACGCGCTTTTTTAACCGAAGACCGTCCCGAACCGCGTGAATGGGTCGAGGCATTGGAAGATTTGAAAGAGAATCTGAAACAATGCGTAATCCATCCGGGACATCATTTTTATCAAAATCTGCTGTCTTGTCCGTGGTGCGAACTCGAAACGAAAACGGGTTTGATGATCTTTCCGTTTACGAGCGGAAATCAAACATTGGAAGAGGACGAAGTATTTAACATCTTTACGATCGAAACGCTTCTTTCGCAGATAAGTCCGCCGCGCAACCTGCCCGCAGTTTTGTCGAAACCCGCATCGACCATACCAATTTTCCCCGAAGAACGAATCGAGCTGGAAAATCGGCAACAATATCAAAATGTTTCGATTATCGCACTCGTCCAGGTTGTTTTGATACTTTTTCTGACTTTTGCTTTTGGTTCGGGTCTGGCATTTTTTATCGGACTTATCACGATGTCGGCGGCAATTGTCTACGTGGTCAATAATTACAAATCCATCCGCGAGGCTTTGGAAACCGAGGTCGAATTCAGGAATGAAGATTGGAACAAACTCCGCAATGAATGGGAGAAAACAACTGCCGCCAACTATTTGGAAAAAGACATCGAAACGATTCGCAGTAAAGTTGACGATTACCAGAATTTACAGAAAGACAGCCGCCAGAAGATCAAACTTTTGCAGGACGAAGCCCTGCGCTATCAACTGGAAACACATCTTTCCAATTATGCCCTTGCCGGGTCGAAAATTGCCGGAATAAAAGCCGAAAGCATTTCTCAGATTGAAAAATACGGCATCAAGACCGCGGCGGATGTTGAAACAAAACGCCTGCAAACGATTCCTGAGATCGACGGCTATTTGAGCACTAAACTGCTCGATTGGCGGAAAAATCTGGAAAGACATTTTGAATATCAGCCGAATGTTCCGCTTCCCGAGTCGAGCCACCAGCGCGTCTTGCACGAATTTAACGAGAAACGCCGGAAAATCGAAAAAGACATCGAAAAACTGCTGACGGCGGCGCGGATGAGCGCAAATTCCCTTTTCCAGAAACAAAAGCAGATTCTTGCGCAAACCGAAAAAACCGCGCAGGAATTGATGCAAGCCGAAGTAAATCTAAAAGCCGCCGGAAGCAATGCCGCCGCCGTTTTCGTGCTTTTGTTCGTGACGGGAATGAGTTTGGTTTTTGGAAATTCGTTTCTGAGCGAGCCGCCGAAAGCAGTTCTCAAACAAGCTCCCAAAGTTTACGACGAATACGGAACCAAAAGCGGTATCTCCGCCGCAAAACCGCCTCCGCCTACAACTGTCGAAGATTATTTGCCGGTGGATTTAACCGATGATGAGATAAATCTTATGTCGGAAAATAAAAAAAGGGAGCTGGCGGAAAAAATATATTCAAATACGGTTGCCTACTCAAACTCCGACGGCGATTATTCGCGTTATGATGAAAAGCCTGAAAAGAGATTGCGTCTGGCAGTCAAGCTTCAGCCGAATGAAAGAAAATATGTAAATAAACTCGGCTACATTCTTTATAATCGCGGTAAATATGAAGAAGCGATCGAATTTCTCAAGAAAAGCGTGAATAACAAAATCTTCGATTACGACACGAGAAACTATATCGGGATGAGTTATTTACAACTGGACAAATTCGATGAAGCGCAAAAGATTTTCCTTTTATTGACGCGCAATTCACCCGATATTTTTGAAGGACATTACAATCTCGGTTTGACCTACAAAAATATGGAAAAATACGATCTGGCGGTAAAAGCCTTCAGTCGCGGCTTGATGATCTCACCGGGCGATCCTCAGAGCAATTATGAACTTGCAAGCTGTTATCTCAAGCTCGGCAAAAAATGGGAAGCGGAAAAAATTTATCAAAACCTGCTCAATTACGATACCAGGAAAGCCAATGATCTGCGCCGATTGATCGATATGTATGCCGATAAGGGTATAGGTGACGGAGAATAGAAAAACTTGACAATCCTTCGCTAAATCGCTTAGTTTCTAAAAACCGTTTCATTTTTAATAAAAAAACGGAGGCGCATCTTGTCCGGTGACGGGCGCGGTCTTCAAAACCGTTTGTGAGTTTGTGAGAGCAAACTCGGGTCGGTTCGACTCCGACACGCCTCCGCCAAATCAATTTTAGATTTGGGATTTAGGATTGCGGATTTAAGATTTTTTGTTTTTTGATTTTTGGAGAGAATAAAATGACTCAAGATGAAATGAAAGCAAGAACCAAAAAGTTTGCTTTGCGGATTATCAGATTGGTTCAAAGTTTGCCGTCCAACTTAGTTGCAGATGTTATCGGAAAACAACTTTTGCGAAGCGGAACTTCGGTCGGTGCCAATTACCGTGCTTCGTGTCGGGCAAAATCCAACGCAGATTTCATCCATAAATTAGCGATCGTTGAAGAAGAAACCGACGAATCGATCTATTGGATGGAATTGCTCGTCGAAGGCAAAATAATCAAAGAAAATTTACTCGAAAACTTGATGGATGAAGCAAACCAAATTCTTGCAATCGTCGTTTCATCGATCAAAACCTTGAAGGAAAAACGAAATCCCAAATCCGAATTCCCAAATCCCAAATCGTTATGAAACAATGGATTTCTCTAAATATGACACCCGGGGTCGGACCGCGGGCAGCGACGAAACTTTTGGAACGATTCGGTTCGGCGGAAAACGTTTTTCACGCCACGCGCCGTGAACTCGAATCCTTACGGCTTCGCGCCGAAACCGTCGAAAGTATCCTCAAACGCGAATTTCACGAGAAAGCCGACGAGGAACTCGAAAAAATCAAAGAATCGGGCGCGGACGTTTTGATTCTGGATGACGGCAGTTATCCGTTTTTACTGCGCGAGATCGCCGATCCGCCGATAACTTTGTATGTCAAAGGCGACTGGCAAGCCTGTTTCGATGCGCCGTGCGTCGGCGTGATCGGCTCGCGGCGTTGTTCGACCTACGGCGAAAATGCTTCCAGAATGCTCGCTCACGATCTCGCGTCGAACGGGATTTGCGTAGTTTCGGGATTGGCACGCGGAATCGATACGGCGGCGCATCGCGGCGCAATAAACGGAAACGGTCGCACGATTGCCGTGCTCGGAACGGGAATCAATCAGGTTTATCCGAAAGAAAATGCAAAATTAGTTGACGAAATCCTCGCTTCGGGCGGTGCGGTCGTGTCGCAGTTTCCGCTTGAAACACCGCCGTTAAAAGAAAACTTTCCGTATCGAAACCGCATAATTTCGGGCTTGAGTTACGGCGTTTTGCTCGTCGAAGCATCGGAGCGGAGCGGTTCGCTAATCACGGCGCGATTGGCGACCGAACAAAACCGCGAAGTAATGGCGGTTCCGGGAAACATCACGTCGAAAAACTCGTTCGGCACGAATTATTTAATAAAGTCCGGCGCAAAACTCGTTCAGCAATGGCAGGACGTGGTTGCCGAGCTTCCTGACGAAATTTCGGCTTCGATTCTTCCGCCGAAGCTCGATGACGAGCAGGAATCGAAAGAAAAATCGAAACGGCAGGAACAAATGCCCGCCAATTTATCCGACGACGAACGCAAAATCTGGCAAATTTTATCGTCAGATGAACCGAAACACTTTGATATTTTGCTCGAAACAAGCGGTTTATCTTTCGGCGATCTCAACGCGGCTCTGCTCGGTCTGGAGATCAACGAACTGATTCGCGCTCTGCCTGGCAAATGCTACGCGAAAAGGATGTAAAATTATGGAAAAAACTGATTTTGTTCAGATCACCAGGCAACCGACCATTCCCGAAAACGAATTTTACCCGATGATCTATAAGATGTATGAAGAAATTTGGTTTACCCGTTTGCCGCCCGAGATTCCGACCAAACTTTTGACGGTCAAACGCGCGAAAAATGTCGTCACGCCGCCCGACGCGCCGATTCCCGATTGTATAACGTGCGGTCTTTGCTGTGAAATGATGCCGTGCGTCGGCGTTCGCCCGCACGAAGACATCGCGCCCGAAGATTACTGGGACATCACAGTTGAAGGAAAAAACGGCGAGATCGTCGTTGACCGCTACCTGCGGCGCAACGGCGAAACTTTCGCCTGTCAGCAATTGACCAACGACAATGGAAAGATTCTCTGCAAAATCTACGAAACGCGTCCGCAAATGTGCCGCGATTTCGACGCAGGAAGCGATAAATGCCACGCCCTGCGCCGCATTTCGGGTCTGGAGCCGTATCTGCCGCGAAAAGAAACCGTCGCCGCGCTCGAAAAACTCGAAGCCCGACCGCAACGCGGCGAAAGTTCGGAAATGATCGACAGTGTGAAATTTGTCGAAACCGATGCGGGAACGCTGGACATCGTCGCTTCTTTAAAGGATGAATCGAAAAAGACGATTTACAATTTCGATCCGAAACTCGAAACGTGGCGGCAGTTTGAATTTGACGCTTTGACGCTTGAAGAAGCCGCACAACTCGTCGAAAACCGCCGACAGATGCAGAAAAACAAGTGACAGATACGAAAAACCGGATGACAGATAGGGAAAAACAGTAAACAGATGAGAAAAACAGACGACAGATACAGTAAAACAACTGACAGATAGGAAAAAACAGCTAACAGATACAAAAAAACAGGTGACAGATACAGAAAAACAGTTGATTGATAGAGAAAAACAATAATCTGATATAAAAGAACAATTGTCAGGCGGAAAATAACCGACGATTTGCGAAAGTAATGATAAGGTGCTTCTCTAAAAATTTGTTTTCTTTATATTTCAAGATCGGTTCGCCGCAATCAGTCATCGAAGATGAGGAAAGAATGCAGCCACGGGTGAAGCGGCGGTGCACCCCGTGGACGAGATTCGACACACAGCCGAAGCCTGTGAAACGGGCGATAGAATTTCCGCCCCTATCTTCGATAGAAACTGTTCCCCGCACTGACGTGCGGGGCTAAACGCTGTCGTCATCTTCGATGACTTTTTGTGGGTTTTTCACGCTCCAATCTTGCGGCGAACGCAAGTTATTAATTAATCATCTGAAACACGAATCGAGAGTTTGGAAATGCACGTCAAATTGGCTAAGGTGTAAATCGCGGATTGACACGAAACAATTAAAGGTGTTAGAAGTCAGAATGTCAGCACGTTTTTACGTCTGACATATTTTTTTCAAATAATGGCAAAGAATTTAGTAATCGTCGAATCGCCCGCGAAGGCGAAAACCATCAATAAATATCTCGGAAGCGACTATAAAGTGCTCGCTTCGGTCGGGCATATCAAGGATTTGCCGTCCAAAGGTTTGGGCGTGGACATCGAAAATAATTTTGAGCCGACTTATGAAGTCATTCCCGACGCAAAGAAAAGAAATAATAAAAAGGTCGTCTCCGATTTGAAAAAAGCGGCAAAAGAAGCCGAAGCGATCTTTCTCGCCGCCGACCCCGACCGCGAAGGCGAAGCCATCTGTCAGCATCTGGCGGAAGAGATCGTGCCGAAAAAACCGAAAAAGGAAGTTTTCCGCGTGATGTTCAATGAAATCACGAAAAACGCGATCAAGGAAGCCTTTAACCACCCGAAACAGGTCAATAAGGATTTAGTTGACGCACAACAGGCACGCCGAATTTTAGACAGATTGGTCGGCTACAAAGTTTCGCCGATTCTTTGGAAAAACATCGGCGGAAAATTGAGCGCAGGACGTGTGCAGACGGTCGCCGTGCGCCTCGTCGTTGACCGCGAACGCGAGATCGAAGCCTTTGTCAAAACCGAATATTGGACGATCACGGCAAATCTTGCCGCAAAACTTCCGCCCAATTTTAATTCGCGTCTTTATAAGATCGAAGATTTAACGGTCAAAACGAGCGGTTTCGATCAGGATTTGAAAAAGAACGAAACGCACATCAAGGACGAAAAAACGGCGAAAGATATTGTTACCGAAGCCGAAAAGGAAAATTTCATCGTCGATTCGGTCACGACCAAAGAACGCAAACGCAATCCCGTTCCGCCTTTCATCACTTCAAAATTACAGCAGGAGGCATCGCGCAAATTAGGATTTTCGGTCAAGAAAACAATGTCCACCGCGCAGAAATTATACGAAGGCGTTGAACTCGGAAGCGAAGGCGCGGTCGGTTTGATAACCTATATGCGTTCGGATTCGACCCGCGTTTCGGACACGGCTTTGAACGACGTGCGCGGATTTATCGGCGGAAATTACGGGCAGAATTATCTTCCCGAAAAACCGATTCACTACAAATCGAAGGGCGGCGCACAGGACGCGCACGAAGCGATTCGCCCGACGGACGTGAACCGTTCGCCTGAAAGCGTCAAATCTTACCTCTCAAACGACGAATACCGTCTTTATCGCCTGATCTGGCAGAGATTCGTCGCTTCGCAGATGAATCCGGCGATCTTCGACCAGACGACCATCGACATCAAAGCCGGACGCTTTACCTTCCGCGCAACGGGTTCGGTGCAGAAATTCGACGGATTTTTGAAGGTCTATCAGGAAGGACGCGACGAAAAAGTTGAAGAAGGTTCGGACGACGACGACGAAGAACGCAGTTTGCCGAAAGTGGAAAAGGGCGAGCAGTTAAAGCTGAACAAGATCACGCCCGAACAGCATTTCACCGAACCGCCGCCGCGCTTTACGGAAGCGACTCTGGTCAAGGCTCTGGAAGAAAAAGGCATCGGTCGTCCATCGACTTACGCGGCGATTATGACGACGATCCAGGACCGCGAATACGTCGAAAAACTCGAAGGACGTTTTCATCCGACCGCGCTCGGCACGACCGTTAACGATGTTCTGGTGGCAGGTTTTACCGATCTTTTCAACCCGACCTACACGGCGCGGATGGAAGACGAACTCGACAACATCGAAGAAGGAAAGATAAATTGGCGCGATGCACTGCGCAATTTCTACGATAAGTTTTCGGTCGATCTGAAAAATGCCGAAGAAGGTTTGAAGGACAAAAAGAAAGCCGTCATTGCGACCGACGAAGTTTGTCAAACCTGCGGTTCGCCGATGGTTATCAAATTCGGACGTTTCGGACAGTTTCTTGCCTGTCAAAATTATCCCGAATGCAAAACTACCAGAGAGGTCGGAAGCAAAAAAGCCTCGGCAAGCGGCGAAGCGGCGGCTGAAGGCGCAGAAAACAAATCCGAGGAAACGGAAGTTCCGCCGTGCGAGCTTTGCGGGCGCGAGATGGCTTTGAAAAAAGGTCGTTTCGGGGCGTTTTACGGTTGCACGGGCTATCCCGAATGTAAAAATATTCGCAAGATCGACAAAAAATCAGGTGCCACCGTTGCCGTTGCGCCGCCGGTCGAATTGGACGAAATATGTCCGAAAGACGGCGCGAAGCTCGTCATCAGACAAGGACGTTTCGGCGAATTTATTTCGTGCTCGAATTATCCGAAATGCGATTACATCAAACGCGAAACCACCGGAATTACTTGCCCGAAATGCGGAAAAGGCGAAATTGCGGTCAAGAAATCGAAACGCGGAAAAGTCTTTTACGGGTGCACGAATTATCCGAAATGCGACGAGGTTTACTGGGATAAACCGTTGGCTGAACCGTGTCCGAATTGCAACGCGCCGCTGACCTTTGAAAAAACGACGAAAAAAGAAGGCACTGTGCGTTATTGCCAAAAAGAGGGTTGTGGATATAAAATTGCCGTCAGTGATGTAAACACAGCGTTACAAAATGCGTCCGATGTCACCACGCAGACGAAATAAATCTTGGCAATGAAAGAAAATATTCAGTTTCTTCAGGCATTTTTAAAAAACCCTTTGAAGGTCGGCTCGATCGCGCCTTCATCGCCCGAACTTGCCGCACGAATGATCGAAGGCATCAACCCGGACGAAAACAACATCGTGCTCGAACTCGGTGTCGGAACGGGCGCGATCACTAAACATTTACAGGGCGTTTTACCGAACAAGGATTCGTATCTCGGTATCGAACTCGACAAAAATCTGGTTCGTTCGCTCCGCAATAAATATGAAGATTTGAAGATCGTTTGCGGAAATGCGGCAAACGCTCACGACATTCACCGCCGTTCGGGACTCGGCAAGGTCGGTTACATCATTTGCTGTCTGCCGTTCGTTTCGCTTCCGAACGAGGTCGGCGAACAGATTTTGGTCGAGATCGACAAATTTATGCAGGAAGGCTGTACGGTTCGCACGTTCCAATACGCTCACGGCTTTTATATGCCGTCCGCGCTCAAATTGCGGGAGTTTATGCGAAACCGCTACGGAAAGTCGCAGAAAAGCTCTCTAATCGTCAAGAACGTGCCACCGGCTTACACGCTGACGTGGTCGATCAATCATTAAAAAATAAAAAAGAGCAGAATTAAATCTGCTCTTTTCGGTTTGTGTTTCCAAAAATACGATCGGTTACGGTTTTGCCGGGCGTTTGTCCGCCGGAACGTTGGCGTAAACGTCTTCAAAAGTAACGTAGCCGTCTTTGATAACGGTCGTCAGCAGATTGTCCTTGTCAACGACCGTAACTTCCAGCAAAATCGACGGGACGGTTAAATCCTTATCGCCCTGTTTGGTCGTAAACGGTTTGGCATCTGCCAGCGTTTCCTTTTTCGCCAGTTTGATCGCCGCTTCGACGGCACCGCTCGCCAGTGGAATGATCGGTTTATAAACGGTCATCGTTTGTTTTCCTTCGGCAATCCTTTGCAGTGCATCCTTTTGTGCGTCTTGTCCGGTCACGAGAATTTTGCCCGCGAGTCCGCGTTTTTCGAGCGCGGCAATCACGCCGCCCGCCATTCCGTCATTTGAAACGACGAAGGCTTTGATGTTGTCACCGTTTTGCGTGAGCGCGTTTTCCGCCATTTTCAGGGCTTCTTCGGGCTTCCAGTCGGTGATAAAGTTATCGGCAACGATCTTGATCTTTCCGCTGTCGATTGCAGGCTGTAGAACGGCAAGCTGTTCCTTTTTCATAATGACGGCGTTGTTGTCCGTTCCCGCGCCGTAAACCATCACATAATTTCCTTCAGGTGCATTTTTCAGCGCGTATTCGGCAATCTTCCGACCGATGACCGGAACCTGATGTGAAATATAAAGGTCGAGTTTGTCGGAATTGATCAGACGGTCGTAAGAAATCACGGGAATATTCTGTGCTTTCGCTTTTTCGACCATCGAAGCCGCTTGTGTTGCATCCTGCGGGGCGATCACGAGCACATCGATTCCCTGTGTGAGAAGGTTTTCAACGTCGTTTGCCTGTTTGTCGGCTTTATTGTCGGCGACCGTGATAACGCATTCCACGTTCATTTTCTTGCAATGATCTTCAAAAGCCACGCGGTCACGCTGCCAGCGTTCTTCCTTCACGGTTGCCATAGCAAAACCGATCTTTACTTTTTTGCCCGGATCGGCAGGTTTATTACCTTGCGGAGCATTACTGCTCGTCATATTGTTCTGCGGTGCCTGAATACACGCCGAAATGAAAACCGCGAAAAGTAAAAAGACTAAAACTTTTAATCGCATTAAATTATTCTCCTGTTTTTTGCCCGCGAAACACACGAAAGAAACGAAAAAAGACTTTACTGATTTTATTGTGTTTTTCTTTCGTGATTTTCGTTTGTTTCGTGGGCAATATTTCTAAAAATTCTAAGATTTCTTACCAATCATATCAAGCCCGACCGCCGCGACCAAAATCGAACCTTTAATTAATTCCTGCATAAAATCGCGCACGTTCAAAAGCGACATTCCGTTGTCCAGACTCGCCATAATCAGCGCACCGAGGCACGCTCCGAAGATCGTTCCGCGTCCGCCCATCAAGCTTGCCCCGCCGATCACGCAAGCCGCAATCGCGTCCAGCTCCTTCAAAACTCCGGCATCGGGCGCGGCACTTCCCTGTCGCGCCGTAAAGATAATCGCCGCCACGCCGATCAGTAAACCTAAAAGAGCGTAAACCTTCAAAATATTAACTTTCGTGTCGATGCCCGAAAGCCTTGCCGCATCCGAATTTCCGCCGATCGCGTAGAGATAACGCCCGAATGTCGTCGAATTAGTAATAAACGTTCCGATCAACGCCACGACCAAAAATATCAAAACCGGAAGCGGAACGCCGTTTGACGAGTTCATCACGTAAATAAATCCGATGATGACACCTATCGGCAAAATGGTTTTGAGCATCTCGCCGCCGATGTTCGCCTCGCCGAGCCCGTAGGTTTTCTGCGCCTGGGCGTGACGGTATGCCAGAAACAAAACAAAGACGATCGCAATGATCGCAATAACCCAACCCGAAGCAGGCGTGATATTTCCCTGCCCGATGACTTTAAAGGTCGGGTCTGAAATCGGGATCGTTTCAGATTGCGAAATCCCTTTGATCGCGCCGCGCCACGCCAGAAGTCCGCCCAAAGTCACGATAAATGCCGGAATATTGAAATATGCCGTCAAAAATCCGTGCAAAATGCCGATCACGACCGCCACCGCAATCGCCGCCGCAAACGACGGAAGCAGTCCGTAGCCCTGATTTGTCAGCAAAATTGCGGCAACTCCGCCGGCTAATCCCAAAACCGAACCAATCGAAAGATCGATGTTTCCGGTCAGGATCACCATCAACATCCCGACCGCCAAAATGCCCGTCACGGACATTTGCAACATCAGATTGGAAAGATTGCGCGGCGTTAGAAATATGCCGTCGGTCTGCCAATAAAAGAAAAGCCAAATCAAAATCATCGCGCCCAGCATCGTGTAAGCGCGCAAAGAAGAAGTTTCTATCTTGAAACCCGATTTTTCTACTGTTTCACTCATTTTATTAAACCAATACTTTTGATTCACCCGTTGCGGCGACCATCACTTTTTCGGGCGTGGCTTCGGTTTTGGTAAATTCGCCCGTCAATTTTCCTTCGTGTAAAACCAGAATTCTGTCGGATAAACCCAAAACTTCGGGCAATTCGGATGAAACCATCACGATCGCCAAACCCGTCTTTGCCAATTTATTGATCTCGGCGTAGATTTCCTGTTTTGCGCCGACATCGATTCCGCGTGTCGGTTCGTCCAAAAACAAAACTTTCGGATTTGTCAGGAGCCATTTTCCGAGCACGACCTTTTGCTGATTTCCGCCCGAAAGCGTTCCGGCAACCGTCAGCGGCGAATTTGCCTTGACGTGCAAAGAAGACATAACCTGTTTTGCCGCAATCGTTTCCTTGGCGCGGTTGGTCAGAAAATTTCCGACGATCTGCGTCAATCCGGCAAGCGTCGAATTGTCCATGATCGTCTGTTCGAGAATCAGACCGAAACGTTTGCGATCCTCGGTCACAAACCCGATGCCGTTTTTGATCGCGTCCGCCGGCGAACTTATCTCGACCTTTTTACCTTCGACAAAAACTTCGCCCGAAGATTTTCCCTGCCACGCACCGAAGATCGACATTAGAAGCTCGCTCCGTCCCGCGCCCATTAAACCCGCAATTCCGACAACCTCGCCTTTTTTGACCGAAAAAGAAACGTCCTTAACGAGTTTTTTATTCGGATTGTCGAAATCGTAAGCGTTCAAATCTTTAATTTCCAAAACCGTTTCGCCGAATTCGTGGGCGGTTTTCGGGAAAATGTCGCCGACTTCGCGCCCGACCATCAGAGAAATGACTTTATCCTTCGTCAGATCGCTGGCATTGCTTGTTCCGACAGTTTTGCCGTCGCGCAAAACCGTGATCCTGTCCGACATCGCAAAAACTTCATCGAGTTTGTGCGAAATATAGATCATCCCGACACCGCGCGCTTTCAAATCGGTCAAAATCTTGAAAAGCGTTTCGACTTCCGATTCGGTCAAAGCGGCGGTCGGTTCGTCCAAAACGAGAATTTTTGCTTTCTGCGACAGGGCTTTAGCGATCTCGACAAGCTGTTGTTGTCCAATACCGAGATTTCCGACAGGCGTGCGCGGGTCAATCGCTAAATGTAAATCTTTCAGTAACTTTGAAGCTTTTTGATATAGTTCCGCCCAGTTGATAATGCCGAAACGCGCCGGCTCTTTACCGAGAAAAATATTTTCCCCGACGGTCAGTTCCTTGACCAGCGAAAGTTCCTGAAAGATGATCGCGATTCCCGCATTTTCAGCGTCACGAACGGTTTTGAATTGCTGAACTTGCCCGTCAACGACAATATCGCCGCCGTAACTGCCGAACGGATATACTCCCGAGAGAGTTTTCATCAGCGTCGATTTTCCCGCGCCGTTTTCGCCGACCAGCGAATGAAATTCGCCTGCCGAAAGATCGAACGTCACTCCGTCCAAAGCCTTCACACCCGGAAATTCCTTCGTGATTTGTTTCATTTCGAGCAATGACATAATCGGAAATTGGTTTTTAATTTATTGAATAAAAATGTGTTTAGAAAACTTTTTGCACGAAACCCGTCAGCCGTTTTTACAGCCTTCAAACTTTGTTCGATGACCAGACAAAACTCTTCACGGCTTAATTTTCTGAATATGAACAGACAGTTTTTCCAAATAGGTTTTGGAAATTTGTCTTTCAATTTAACATAAAGTTTTACGAAAGTCGCAACTTATACTGAAAAATTTTCCTAAAAAAGCGAAATTCTTTTCATCGCGATCCTGATTTCGTCGTTTTGCATGAACCAAAACCAGTTTTTCCCGCTTCGCAGATTTTCCGCGCTCAAAAGTGTAATGCCGAGATCAATGCCGATCACATCGGGATTTACCCAACCGTTATGCGGATTGAACGCATCCGTGAAACCGTAACGTCCGTAAATGTCTTTGCCGAAACGATTTTTCATTTCCTTGAGAGCCGAAAGCGCGATGTCGGGCGTAAACATCAGCGAACCCGCAGACGCGCAAGGTACGACCGTTCCATCCGTTTCGGGCGAGCGCGGCGGTGCTCCCCAAGCGATATAGCCGTTCTTTGCGTCGGAAGCCGTCAAACCCCAAATATTTTCGGAGTATTTCGGAAACTCCTTGCTCAGAACATCGATAAAAAACTGCCTTTGTGCGCGTGTCGCTTTGACCGAATTTTCAAAATAATCGACATACGGCGGACGGCGTTCGCGCCTGTTTCTGAAATCGACCCAAGCGTGCGAAAACTGATGAATAAAAAGCGGCGAAACGGCGGCTAAATAGCGGTAATCGCCATATTCGATGTAGCCGCGTTGCCACGCATACCAGGATTTCGGCGAGATCGGTTTGGTCGGCGAACCGATGGCAAGCAAGTATAAAATCTTATCTTCGCTGTAATCCTGCCAGCGATTGGGAATAAAACCGTTTTCGGGTCGCCAGCCGTGCGAAAGCAGATACGGATGCCCGTTGAGCATCCACGGAAAATCGATTCTCCGATAGATTTTGTCGGCATTTGCGACGATTTCCTTGTCGTCGGAAAAGCATTGCTTTGCAGTTAAAACGCCGCCCATCAACAGAGCCGTGTCGATCGACGAAATTTCGCTTTGCCAGCGTCGTTCGCCCGTTTCGGCATCCATCCAATGATAAAACCAACCGTTTTTATGAACGGCGCGATTGGCAAAAAAATCGAGCGTTTTTCGCGCTCGTTCTTTTGCTTGTTCGGTTGTCAGCCAACCGCGTTCCGATGCGATACATAAACCGCTCAAAGCAAAACCCGTCGAGGCGATGCTCGCAATTTTGTAATGGCTGTCGTTCGGCGGCGGCGGCGTTCCGTCGGTTTTAGCGCGGTCGAGCGTTAATCCCGTATTCGGATTTGAATGTTCCCCAAAAAATTGAAATGTTTTTTTTTGCAAGTCTTCGAGAAAAGCGTCATCTTCCGCGCTGATCTGCGCCGTCGGGATGGCGGCGGTCGGCGCAGGGTCGGGCTTTTCGCTCGGATCGGGATTATAAACCGAAACCGGCGTGAGTTTCGTGACGACTTCAAAGCTCGTCTGCAAACCGTTTTCAGAACTGTTTCCGACAAAAACCTGAAATTCGCCCGGCTCGACGATTTCCTTCATATTGCGGTCTAGAAACGAAAGTTCCTTCGGCGTTAATGTAAATTCGACTTTCTGCTTTTCGCCCGCTTTCAAAGTTACCCGTTTGAAGCCCCGCAATTCCTTGACCGGGCGCGTCACGCTTGCCGCCACATCCTGAATGTAAAGCTGAACGACTTCATCGCCCGTTCGCTTGCCGGTATTTTCTACTTCGACGCTGACTTTGACGTTTCCGTTCGGCAAAATCTGCGTTTTGTCCAGTTGCAGATTGCTCAGACGAAACTCCGTGTAGCTCAAACCGTAGCCGAACGGATAGAGCGGCGAATTCGGCAGATCGAGATATTTCGACGTGTATTTTTCGGTTTCCTTGAAAGGACGACCCGTGTTTTTGTGGTTGTAATAAAGCGGAATCTGTCCGACCGAACGCGGAAAAGTGATCGGAAGCTTTCCGCCCGGATTAGCATCGCCGAAAAGCGTATCGACGATCGCCGGTCCAGCCATCGTTCCCGCAAACCACGTTTCCAGGATCGCCGGAGAATTTTCCGCTAACCAGTTGATCGTCAAAGGTCTGCCGTTCATCAAAACGACCGCATACGGTTTTCCCGTCGCGTGGATTTGTTTGACGAGTTCGAGTTGTTTGCCCGGCAGATCGATGTTTGAACGCGAAGCCGCTTCCGCCGACATATCACCCGATTCGCCGACGACGAGAATCGTAAAATCTGAATCCTTAACGGCATCGACCGCCTTTTTAAAGCCTTCGTCCGATTCGCATTTCGCGTCGCATCCCGCTTCAAAACGGATTTTCGTGTTCGGAAATTTCTGCTTTAAACCTTCCAAAACCGTGACCGCATCTTCGGGTCGCCCGTCGCCCGTCCAGTTTGCGTGCATATCGGCTTTGCTGTTTGCCAACGCACCGATGACGGCGATTTCTTTCGTATTTTTATTGATCGGTAAAGTCTGCCGCTCGTTTTTCAGTAAAACGAACGATTTTTCGGCGGAAAGCTTTGCATAATCGCGGTTCGCTTTCTTAAAAACCTCCGCCTGTTCCAATTTTTCATCGGCAAAAGGATTGTCGAAAAGTCCGAGGCGGAATTTGATGCGCAAAATGCGTCTGACGGCTTCATCGATCGTCGCCATCGAGAGTTTTTTGTCTTTGACAAGCTGTTCGCCGTGTTTGTTGTAAAAACGCGAAACCATTTCCATATCGGTTCCCGCATTTAGGGCATACTGCGCCGCGTCCGCTTCATCTTTTGCCAGACCGTGAAACATCAGTTCCATCACCGCCGTGTAATCGCTGACAACCAAGCCGTCGAATTTCCATTCGTCGCGCAGGACTTTTTTCAGAACGAACGGATTCGCCGTTGCCGGAACGCCGTCGAGATCGTTGAACGAAGTCATAAATGAATCGACTCCGGCATCGAGCGCGGCTTTGAACGGAGGAAAATAGATTTCCCGCAAAGAGCGTTCGGTCAGATTCGTCGTGTTGTAATCGCGTCCGGCTTCCGCCGCGCCGTAGCCTACCCAATGTTTCGCGGTCGCCAAAATTTTATTGTTCGCGCTGTAATCGTTTCCCTGAAAACCGCGAACCCGTGCGAAAGCGATCTTTGAACCGAGAAAAGTATCTTCGCCCGCGCCTTCGATGACACGTCCCCAACGCGGGTCGCGCGCGATGTCGACCATCGGCGCAAACGTCCAGTGAACGCCTGCCGCCTTCGATTCAGCCGCCGCGATTGCCGCCGTTTTCTCGATCGAAACCAAATCCCAGCTTGCCGATTCGCCGAGCGGAACGGGAAAGATCGTGCGATAACCGTGAATCACGTCGAAACCGAAAAGAATCGGGATTTTCAAACGCGATTCGAGCGCGGCGCGCTGTAATTCGTTCGTCATCTTTGCACCGCGCACGTTCAGCGTCGAACCGAGCAAGCCTTTCCGCGCCATTTCGAGATGTTCGGGACGAAATTTGCCGTTTGCTTCGCCGTCAAGCTGTTGCAATTGCCCGAGCTTTTCGGCTAAAGTCATTCGTGCCAAAAGTGCGTTTATCTTTCTTTCGACGACCGCATCTTTTTGCGCGAACGCGGGAATCGTCGAGATCGAGAAAAGGACTATGAATAAGAAAATTTTCAGTTTTATCACGTCGGTTTTTATATTTTTGTTCATTTCTAACCTGTTTACACTCAATGTTTTCGCGCAACCCGACAAGATCGCCGAAAAGCTCCGCGAAGCCGCCGCAAATCTGCAAAACAATCAATTTGACGAAGCCGAAAAAATTCTTCGCAACGTTCTCAAAACCGCGCCTTCAAATGCGGACGCGCACAATCTTTTAGGAATCGTCCTCGACCAAAAAGGTAATTTTGCCGAAGCCGAGAGGGAATATCGCCAAGCCCTAAAAACAAATCCGAAAGCCGTTTCGCCGCTTGCCAATCTCGGCGTTCTGCTCGCCAAAAACAAACGAAATGACGAAGCGATCAAAACTTTTGAAGCCGTTCTGCAACTCAGACCCGATCACCCGCAAGCCACGATAAACATAGGAATTTTATACAGCTCAAACGGAAACTATCAAAAAGCCGTTCCTTATCTAAAAAAAGCAACCGAATTTCAGCCCGATTCATTCGACATTGTTTACAATCTCGGACTCGCGCTTTATCAAACCGGAAAAGCCGACGAAGCCGAAGCATATTTCATAAATGCCGCCGAACTTTCGCCAAATTCCGCCGAAACATTTTATTGGCTCGGAATGATCGCCTTCGACAAAAAAAACGACGAGCTTGCGGGAGATTATTTTGAAAAATCGCTCGCGCTTAAACCCGATCACGCGCCCTCAAATTTTATGTTGGGCGAGATTTTTGCCAAATATCAAAATTACGCGGAAGCTAAAAAATATTACGAAACGGCACTGAAATACGATGCTTCGCAAGCCGTCTATCATATTCGTCTGGGCGGAATGTATATTTTTCTCGGCGAATTCAGACAAGCTCTGAAAATATTTGAAGATGCTTCGGCGAAGTTTCCGAAAATCTCCGAAATTCAATATTTTCTGGCGGTCGTCCAACGCGGTTTGGGCGATTCGCAAGCGGCTGTTACGGCTCTGCAAAAAACTCTGGCGTTGAAACCGAACGATGCCGACGCACATACTTTGCTCGGCGCGATCAAGCTCGACCGCGGCGAGTTTGCCGAAGCCGAAAAGCTTTTACGAACCGCGATCTCCCTGAGCAAAAACAACTTTAATGCGCTCAACGATCTCGGCAGATTGCTGGTCAAAACCAAGAGATACGGTGACGCGCTCGGCTATCTTAAACAAGCCGCCGCGCTCAATCCGCAAAACGCGGACGTTCATTATCAAATGTTTTTATCCTATTCAAATCTGAAACAAAAAACCGAAGCCGACCGCGAATTGGCGATATTCAAAGAACTGAGTAATCCGAAAAAATAACCCGATAAATTTTCACATCAAAGATTCATTCGGTGTTGATTGAATCTTTGATCTAAAAATCGAGGTGAGAAAATCAGAAATCTTCTCACCTCGAAGCCGTTCAGGTTTTAGAAGCTGAATCTTGCCTGAAACTCAACCACGCGACCTGCCAAAACTCCTTCGGCTTCACCGAACGAAGGATTGATCGAACCGAAACGAAAGGCAAACGTATTACCGCTGCCCGCCTGAAGCGGAGCCAGATTTTGAATGTTGAAGATATTGAAGAAATTGAACCGTAAATCCAATCCGGCACTTTCTCCCAGGATTCCCGCATTCGGCAAACCGAAACGCTTCGTCAGCGTCATATCGACGTTTTTATATTTCGGACTGCGGAAAGTATTTCTTCCGATTCCCGGCGGATTTGCCTGATAGGTCGGCGGATCGCCGTTTACATTAGTGTTAAAATACTGACCTGCACCGCCCGGGAAAATACCGCCCGCACGGATGAAATTGCTGTTCGTGTTACTGCTCGGCTCGCCGCCCAAAACTCCGATCGGGCGAATCGGTCCGAAAAAGTTTCCGTTCGGTCCGCGAATGCCGCGATCGACCTTGACCGTCCACGGAAATCCCGAATGCTGGGTAAAGATACTGCTGATCTGCCAGCCGCCCAACAATTTTCCTGTCCACGATTTTTGTTTGCTGAAAAACGGCAAATCCCAGACCAACGAAGCGGTCGTAAAATGTCTGACATCGAAATCCGACGGTCCCCATTCCTGCGATTGATCGACCGGATACGTTTGGTTCGTACAGCCGCAAGGTGCTTCGTAAGAATAAGAATCGAGCGATTTGGCAAAGCGGTAATTGACATCAAACTGGAATCCGTTCGCAAAACGACGCTGTAAGCGGGCGATCATCGCATTATAATCTCCGCTGACATCGCCGAACGCGTAATAAACCGGATTAAATGCCGGGTTCGTGGCGGGTTGGGTTAAATGAAGCGGTTCGATACGAACGAAATTACGGCTCTTACTGCCCTGATAGCCGAGCGTTCCGACAAGTTTATACGGCAATTCGTATTGACCTTCGAGTGAATAACGATAAACTTCGCTTGTCTTCAGGTTCGGGTCGGCTCCGTAAATTTCGATCTGTCCGACGTTTGGACCGCCCGTGTTCGGGTTTTGTCCGCCACCGAGAACCGGGTTCGCCGGAAAGCTCAACGGACTGTTGCTGGTGCCGAGCGCGTAAAGAATTTGCCCGTTGACAAACGGCGGTGCCCAATCTTCACCGCCTGCCGCGCCCGCGCCGCCGCAACAGATTCCGTATCTCGCACCGTTCGGCGGATTTGCACGCGCATTAGCAAGCAAAGCGTTCGGCAAACGGTCATAACCGATTCCCGCTCCGCCGCGAATAACCAATTTGTTTTCAAATCTTTCGGGTGTCCACGCAAAACCGATCTGCGGTCCGAAATTGTTGTAATCGGATTTCGTCAGAGTTTTGTCCGTAACGACTCGCGCGTTGGCAAAGCCTGCCGTTCCGAAAACCAGATTTCCCAGGCTGTCGGCTTTGATCGGTTGAAAATACGACCAGCGCAAGCCCAGATTAAGCGTTAAATTCGGGAGAATTTTCCAATCGTCCTGCGCGAAAAATGCCAATTCACCGCTCGAAAACGGGGAACCGTTTGCCTGCGGTCTGCCGTTGAAATCGGCATTGATCGCTTCAAAGATCGGCGTATCGTTGGCAAAATTCCAGGGTCTGACGAACGAATACAGAGGACGTGCGCCGCCCGTACCCGTGTTGTCGTTCAAATCTCTCCGGTATTCAGCACCGAATTTCAAACTGTGATTTCCGATCACATAAGACAAAGTATCGCGGAAATCGAGTTGGGTTTCGGCGATGATCGCGGGTGTGTTTTCACCGCGCGGTGCGCCGAAACGAAGGCGGTCACCGTTCGGTAATAAACCTTCGATCTCGATACGCGGAATGCCGAAATTTACGTTCGGATTGGTTTTCGTTTCATCGAACGACCATTTTGTAATGTTGAATCGTGCTTCGTTGAAAATTCTCGCAGAAATGTTGCGTCCGTAAATAATCCCGGTCGCCCAGTTGAAACGATTCGATTGAATATCGTTCATCGAACGGCTCTGTCCCGCATTGTCGGGAGTCAGAATGTCGATCGGCGTGAAAAATCCCGTAAACGCCAGTTTGTCGTTATCCGTTACCTGATAATCGATACGGGTGAAATATTGGTTTCCATTGTAGCTGGCAGGAGATTCCAGCAACGCGTATTGCAGATCGGGAATTCCGTCAAAGCCGCCGCCGAGCGGTGCGCTGAAAGGAACGTATGTGCCCTGCGCGCCTGACGGTGAACCGATGTCGAAACCGCCGCTCACGTTTTGACAGGAAATCGGGAAACTGAAATCACCGCAGGTTCTCGGTAAGATCGACACGACACGCGGTTCGATTCCCGCCGTGCCGAAAATTTTCGCCGCGATGCTGTTCGGACGAATACTGCGGATCAGGCTTCTTAATTGCGGCGTTTCGATAAACGATTGGTAAGTATTGTTCGTCTTGTTGCGCAAACCTTCATAAGCAAAAAAGAAGAACAACCTGTCGCGATAGAGCGGTCCGCCCAGACTTCCGCCGAACGTTTTATCTCTGTTTTCGATTCTTTGCGAAGCCGCGCCGCGCGTTGTTCCCGGAATCGTAAAACCTTTATTGAAGGCGTTCCAACCCGGATCGTTATATTTGAAGAACGCGCTTCCGTGAAATTGATTCGTTCCGTTCTGCGTTACAACCTTGACCTGTGCGCCGCTGTTTCTGCCGTCTTCCGCCGAATAGGTGCTCGAAGTTACCTGAACTTCTTTAACTGCCTCCTGTGTCGGAGTAATAACCGCCGCACCGCCCCACGTCTGGCTGTTGACGCTCGTGCCGTCGATCTGGAAATTGTTGGCGGAAAGCCGCTGACCGTTGGCGGAAATCTGAACCTGATTTTCGGTCGAGAAAATTCCGTTGTTCGAGCCGCCCGGACCGCTTGTATTCGGCAAGTTGGCGGACGAACCGTTCGCACTTCTTGCGCCGGCACCGAAAACGCCCGGCGACAAACGCGCCAGTTCATACGGATCGCGTCCGACCTGCGGAAGTTCAAGAATCTCGGCGTTCGAGATTATCCGCCTGACGTTGGCATCTTCGGTTTCCAAACCGACATTTTCGGCTTGCACGGTCACGGTTTCACTGATTACGCCCGCTTCGAGTGCGATGTCAACGCCGCGAAGCGTTTCGGCATCGACCTTAACGTCTTCGATGGTTTTCTTCTTAAAACTCTCTTTTTCGGTCGTGATCGAATATAAACCGGGAGCAAGACCCGGAAAACGATAAAAACCCTCGTCGTTTGAAACGGTTTGCTGTGTTTGTCCGGTTTCTTTATTGGTCAATGTCACAGTTGCCGCAGGAACTGTCGCTCCCGCCGAATCCGTTACATTTCCCTGAATTGCCGCCTTAAATTGTGCGTTTGCAATCAGCGAAAAAGAGATCGTAATTACAAAACACAAGATCAAGCGTTTAAAATGGAAAGTTGCTTGACGCATAAATGTCCTCCAGAATTTGATTAACAGTTAGTATTGCGCATCGAAAAATAACGAAATCATCCGGCAGTATTCAGCCGTTTAACAGAACTCCGAAATCTTTCAAAATACCTCGCGGTATCTTTTCAGGGGATTAATTTAATTATTTATTAAAGTAAATCGTTTTAGTAAATCGTTTTAGTAACATTGGTTTTACAATATATGTTTTTTGTTGTCAAGAGTTTTCAGGGAAGTTTGGATGATTATTTCGACTTTTTTGGTTAGACCAATTATTATTATTTTTGAATACTGCAATTCAATGAAAATCAAAATCTTGATTGTTGAAATACAATGTGAGAATATTTGACTCTATGCCGAGCAAGCAAGATATTTCTGCGACAGAAACAAATTCTTCCGGTGAAAGAAAAGCGGTCAGTCTAAAGCAATTGGCACAGCATCTCGGCTTGTCGCCAACCACTCTTTCGCTGGTTTTGAACGATGCGCCTTCGGCAAGCTCGATCCCGGTCGAAACCAAAGAGAGAATTTTCAGTGCGGCGAAACAATTAAATTATCGTCCGAATTATGTCGCGCGTTCTTTGCGGGTACAGAAAACAAATACGCTCGGCGTGATCGTGCCCGAACTCAGCGACGGTTACTCGGCGATGGTTTTAAATGGAGTCGAAGCCGTTCTCGCAAAAGAGGATTATTTTTATTTGACCGCAAGCCATCTGCACCGCACCGATCTGCTCAAAAAACACCCGCAAATGCTGCTTGAAAGACGCGTCGAAGGCTTGATCGCGGTCGATTCGCCGATTCGTTTTCAGCCGGCTTTGCCCGTCGTGACGGTTTCGGGACACGACGTGATCGAAGGCGTGACAAATATCATCCTGAATCATCAACACGCGGCGGAACTCGGCATCGGGCATCTTTACGAGCTCGGGCATCGCAAGATCGCGGTTCTCAAAGGACAGCATTTCAGTTCGGATACCGAAGTTCGCTCGGCAACCATCCACGAATCCGCCGGAAAAAGAAACATCCCGATTGCCGAAAATCTCTGCATTCAACTCGAAGGCGATAAGCCGTCGCCCGAAGTCGGTTATGTGGCGATGAAAAAACTGCTCGAAAGAGGCGAAAAATTTACAGCGGTTTTTGCTTTCAACGACGTTTCCGCCATCGGCGCGATTCGTGCGCTCGAAGAAAAAGGTCTGCGCGTTCCGACGGATGTTTCGGTTCTGGGATTCGACGACATTTACGCCGCCGCCTATCATAATCCGGCTTTGACCACGATTCGCCAACCGCTTTTTGAAATGGGAAGTCTTGCCGCGCAGACGCTTTTGGACAAACTCAACAAAAACAAACCCGACGAATTTCCGCCCGAACTCAGTGTCGAACCGACAATCGTTATTCGACGTTCGACCGCACCCGTTGCCGCGTAAAATTATTCTGCAAACCCGCGAATTTCCGCAATGATCGGCGGTAAAACTTCTAAAACCCGAGCGACTTCCGCTTCCGTGTTGTATCTTCCGAGCGACAAACGAATCGCGCCCATCGCGTCCGAAAAAGGAATGTTCATCGCCTGCAAAACGGCTGAGGTTCGATGGCTTTCCGCATTACAGGCGGAACCCGTCGAAACGTATATCTTTAAATCACTTAGCCGCGCCAGAATCGCTTCGCCGTTCGTGTTTTCAAATGAAATGTTCGCCGTATTCGGCAGACGTTTTTCGTAGTCTTTCGTGCCATTCAAACGAGAATTTGGAATTTTATTCAAAATTTCGTTTTCGAGCCTGTTTCTAAGTATGCTAACTCTTTTCATTTGTTCAAAATCTTGAACAATTTCCGCCGCTTTTCCGATTCCGGCGATCTGATGAACGGCTTCCGTCCCGGCACGTTTTCCGCTCTCCTGTCCGCCGCCGATAAAATGCGAAGGAAGTTTGATATTTTCCTTGATATAAAGTGCGCCAATGCCCTTCGGCGCGTGAAATTTATGTCCTGAAACGGAAAAAAGGTCGATCTCCGTTTTTTTCAGATTGAACGGAATTTTCCCGACCGCATTTACGCCGTCGACGTGAAAAAGCGCGCCGGAATTTTCTTTAACGATTTCCGCGAGCTTTTCGACGGGAAACAAAATTCCCGTTTCGTTATTTGCCGCCATCACGGAAACGATTGCCGTTTTTTCGTTGAGAGAATTTTTCAACCTCTCCGAATCGAGAAAACCGTTTTCATCGACTTCGAGCCAGGTGATCCGAAAACCTTTCTTTTCGAGTTTTTTACACAAACTGCGGACGGCTTCGTGTTCGACTTTCGTTGTAACGATGTGATTTTTTTCGGGATTTGCTTCCAATGCGCCGAGAATCGCCCAGTTATCGCTTTCCGTGCCGCACGAAGTAAAAATTATTTCATCCGTCGAATTTGCGCCCAAAAGTGCGGCGATGCTTTCACGCGCACGGCTGATCGCCTTTTTGGATTCGCGCGAAAAATCGTAAGCCGACGACGCATTTCCGTAAAAATCGGTCAAAAAAGGCTTCATCGCATCAAAAACTTCGGGCGCAATGCGCGTCGTCGCGTTATTGTCGAAATAAATCATATGCTTGAAATCATTGATAAAAAACTTCAGTTATCTGATAATGTGATACGCGGTTTTTTCCCTATAATCAACTGTTAGTGAGATTTAATTTGTGAACGCAGCCTTAAAAATAATTGAAGCAAGCGGGAAAACCTGGGAAATAAATTTGGTTCCGGGTGCAGTTTACAGCCTCGGGAGAGCCAAAGACAACGACATCGTGCTAAACGACCGGCGCGTTTCGCGCAAGCACGCCCAAATTGCCGATGATGAAGCGGGCTTTCGCATCATTGACGGTTATTTTGAAAACGGCGAGATCAAGCGCAGTGTCAATCGCGTTTTCGTCAACGGACTTCCGCAATTTGAAAAAATTCTCGAACAAGGCGACATCATCACCATCGGGCAAAGCACGCTGGAATTTCTAAAAGATTCGGTCGAAGAGATCACAAAACCGCGCCAAAGCGAATCAAAAAGCAAGCTCATCGAGGTAGAAGACGGCGAACTGAACATCGAACCGCCGAAAAACGTCAATTACGACGACAAACCGCTCGGACATACGCAGGTTTTGATTTCGGCAAACGAGATCATCGGCAGACATTCGCATCTTTCCATCGAATCTGCCGCCGCCACGCCCGAAGAAGTTAAAACCCTGCGGAGAAAGGCAAAAATTCTCGAATTACTTTACGAAATGAGCCGTGTGCTTGGCACGGTTTTTGACTTAAAAGAAATCTTTGAGAGAGCAACGGATTTGATATTTCGCGGCACTCCGGCAGACAGGGTTGTGGCACTTCTGGCGGACGAATCGCTCGAAGGCAAAATTTTGGGTTACAGTCTTTATCCGATTGCCGTCAGAACCCGTGATAAAAATCTGGAAACGCTGACCGAAAAATTGACAATCAGCCGCACGATCACGCAGAAAGTGATGCGCGAAAAGGTTGCGCTTTTGTCGCAGGATGCGCGCACCGACGAACAGTTTATGGGCTCGAATTCGATTGTTTCGCAAGGAGTTCGTTCGACGATCTGCGCGCCTTTGATTACTGAATCGAATGTTCACGGCGTGGTTTATGCAGATCGGCTCGACCCGTTTGCCACGTTCAGTTCGGACGATCTCGAGCTTATCAGTGCGGTCGCGGCGCAGACTGCCGTGACGGTCGAAACCGTCAAAGCGCATAAACGGTTGGCGAGAGAAGAAGTTGCGCGGGCAAATTACAGCCGTTTTATGCCCGAATATGTCGTCAAACAGTTGCTGGAAAAGCCCGATTCGTTTAGACTTGGCGGTGTAAATCAAACGATCACCGTGCTTTTTTCCGACATTCGCGGATTTACGGCAATCTCGGAAAACGAAAAGCCCGAAAACGTGGTCGGACTTCTCAACGATTATTTTTCGGCGATGTCGGAAATAATCTTTGCCAACGGCGGCACGCTCGATAAATATATCGGCGACGGTTTAATGGCGATCTTCGGCGCACCTAACGCCACGCCCGAAGATGCCGCAAATGCCCTCAAAACAGCGGTCGAAATGCAGAAACGGCTTTTGACCTTGAACGAAGAACTGAAAGCAAAAGGATTCGGACAAATTGCGGTCGGAATCGGACTTCACACGGGCGAAGCAACGATCGGTTATATCGGTTCGGAACAGCGAAGCGAATATACGGCAATCGGCGACACGGTAAATCTGGCGGCGCGGCTGGAATCGAACGCACAAGGCGGGCAGATTTTGATAAGTGAGGCAACGGCTAAGGAAAGCGGAAATTTATTTCCATTAATAGGTCGCCAGCCGATAAATGTAAAAAATCGCTTGCAACCTGTCAGCCTTTTTGAGGTAAAATGGAATTGATTTTGGTCGGCAAATTTTAACGGTTTGTATTTGCGCTCCTAAATTGGAAGTAATTTTGATTAAAAGTTTTAGGAAAAACCTCTATGTTAAAAATTTCATCGCTAAAAAAGCTTGTAACCGATTCGATAGCAATTGATCTCGGCTCGGCAAGCACGATTATTGCCGTCAAAGGGCGCGATATTGTGCTGGATGAGCCGTCGTTGGTTGCCGTTAATGAATTGACCGAGGAAATTGTCGCTTACGGACAGGAGGCGGCTGATATGCTCGGACGCGAAGGGCGCGACATTATTGTCAAAGCACCTTTGAGTTCGGGCGTTGTGGCGGATTTTGAGCGCACGAAAAAAATGCTCGCGCATTTCGTCAAAAAAGCGAAAAGCGGTGGTTCGCAGGTTTCTCTGCAAGCCGTGATGAGTATGATTTCGGACGTGACGCACGTCGAACAGAGAGCTCTGCTGAATGCGGCTGAAGAAGCCCACATCAGCAAGGTTTATATGATGGAAGAAGGTTTGGCGGCGGCTTTCGGCGCAGGCGTTTTGCCGAGCGATAAACGCGCCACGGCGGTCATCGACATCGGCGGCGGCACGACGAACATCGCGGTCATCGCAAAAGGTTCGGTCGTTCATTCGCGTTCGGAAAGACTCGGAAGCCATGAGATCAATACCGCGCTTGCGACGCATCTGCGCCGTCATCGCGGCTTGCAGGTCGGCGAGGAAACGACGGAAATCCTGAAAACAAACTTTGCTTCGACCTTTTTGCCCGAAAACATCGACAAATCGATGCAGATTCGCGGACGCGACGTGCAGACGGGCAGTCCGGGATCGGTCGAAGTCACGGCGGGAGAAATTTACCCGATCGTCGAAAATATCGTCCGGCGAATGGCGCAGACGATCAAAGATACTTTGACCGAGCTTCGCCCGGAAGTGGCGGCTGACATTTTTGATCGCGGCGTGATTTTGACCGGCGGCGGTGCGTTGCTCGAAGGTTTGGATCAGTATTTGCGCGGATTTATCAATTTGCCCGTGACGATCTCCGACGAACCGCGTTATGCGACGGTTCGCGGACTTCTGAAAATGTTTGACGAACCGAAACTGCTTGAAAAGGTTTCGCGCAACGAGCTCGGGCTTTTACAGAATGCTGAAATTCCGTTTGAAGCATAAATTTTGAAAAATTTAATTTTTGGAGAAGGAGAAGGCGGTTTATTTCGGCTTCTCCTTTTTCTTTTTTCTAAAGGGCTTTCTGTGGTTTAATTTTAACAATGCGCTACTTCGATTTTTTCAAACAACAGTTCTTGCTGATGCACGTTTCGGGAATTCCGGTACGCATCGACTACCGCTGGTTTTTTGTCGTTGCGCTGATGTCCTGGATTACGGCGGCAAGTATTAATTCGCTGGTCGGCAACAATTTAACGAGCTTTATTTTCGGATTGCTGACGACTTTGATCTTCTTCGTTTCGATCTTTCTGCACGAATACGCACACGCTTTCGCGGCGCGTCTGGAAGGCGTGCAGGTTTTGGAGATCGTGCTTCATCCATTCGGCGGTTTGGCGCGTTTGCGGCGCGAACCCGACACGCCGCGCGCCGAATTCCGTATCGCCATCGCAGGTCCGGCGGTGAGTTTTCTGCTCGCGATCCTTTTTGCAATTCTGATGACCGCCGCTGATTCGTTCAGTCTCGACATTCTCAGAAATCTGCTTTTTATGCTCGCTTTGCTCAATTTTTTGTTAGCGATCTTTAATCTTTTTCCGGGTTATCCGCTCGACGGCGGCAGAGTTTTACGTGCATATCTCTGGCGGCGCGGCAAGGATTTGAACGAAGCGACGATATTAACCGGCAGATGCGGGCAGATAATTGCCGTCGTCTTAATGATCTTCGGGATTTTCGCGGCAATCGTCCGCAAAGATTTTTTTAACGGATTCTGGGCGGTTTTGGTCGGGCTTTTTTTATTCGACGCGGCAAAAGGCATTATCAAAGAAGTGAGTAAGATGGAAAATCTGATCGTCGAAGACGTGATGAAACTCCCGATTGCGGTCGCGCCCGATTCCGACATACAGCATTTTGTTGATAGAATTTTACCTTTTTACCGCCAAAATGTTTTTCCCGTCGCCAAGGACAAACAGCTTTACGGAATGCTCACGCTCGAAGATTTGAAGAAAATTCCGCGCGAAGCTTGGCACGAGAAAAAGATTCTGGAAGTAATGCGTCACATCACGCCCGATCATTTTGTCGAAACCACGACACTGCTTGCCGAAGCGCGTGAACTGATGCGCGTGAACGATGTCGGCGCAGTCGGCGTGATCGACGCGCAGGGTAAATTGGTCGGTTTTATTCAACAAGGAAAGCCCAGGCAAAAGAATTAGAGATTTATCTATTAGAATTTTGAGAGGAAAACAATAAAATGCTAGCGGTTGTTGGCGCGCTTATCGCAAATTGTTTGATTACGATTTTGAAATTTCTTGCCGCCGTAATGACGGGTTCATCGGGAATGATGGCGGAAGCCTTGCATTCGCTGGCAGATACGACAAACCAGATATTTCTTCTGCTCGGACTTCGTTTCTACAAACGTCCGGCGACGGAAAAACATCCGTTCGGTTACGGGAAGGAAAGATTTTTTTGGTCTTTTATCGCCGCAATTTTTATTTTCGGTGTCGGGGCAACCTTCGCTATTTATGAAGGCTTCCAAAAGCTGACGCATCCGCACCCGCCCGAAAATCTGGCTTGGGCTTACTGGATTTTAGGAATTTCGTTCGTTTTGGAATCGGGTTCGATCGCGTTGGCTCTTTATCAGGAAATTCAGGAAGCACATCACGAAGGGATGTCTTTTCTGCAATATTTGCGCGAATCGAAAGACCCGACGGCGAAAACCGTTATCTTTGAAGATTCCGCCGCGCTGATCGGTATTATTTTCGCCTTTATCGGCATTTATCTCACCGATATTCAGTGGGGACCGAACAAAGGCGCGTATTGGGACGGCATCGCGTCGATTGCCATCGGCGTTGTTTTGGGAATCGTTGCGTTCGTTCTGGCGCGGACTTCACGCGGTTTGCTGTTGGGCGAAGCGGCAAACCCGAAAGAGCGCAGAGCGATCAAAAAATCCATCGATTCGCATCCGAACGTGGTTGATACGATCGAACTTTTGACGATGCACCTCGCGCCGAAGCAAATTCTGGTGAACGCGCACGTCAACTTGAAATCAGGGCTGACGAACGAACAAATTGTCCAAACGATCGCGGAAATCGAAAAAAATATGAAGGAAGCCGAGCCGAAAGTTGATATGATATTTCTGGAAACGGCAAGCGTGACCGAATCTAAAGGCAAAGAGAAATCTTCGCAGAGAATCAAATAGTTTTTTTAGACGGAAAAACTCTCCCGATTTTTGCAGATGCAAATTAGCGATTACATACCGAATATAGCTACGATGCGCGATTTTTTCGACATTGCGCTCGTCTTTATCATCGTGTATGTCGTGCTCAAACTTTTGCGCGGCACGCGCGCCGTGCCGACGGTTGTCGGAATGGTGATTCTCGCGCTTTTGTATTGGCTGGCGGTCGCGCAGGATTTGGCGACGCTCGAATTCGTTCTGCAATCGGCGGTTTTCGTTTATCCTTTTTTAATTATCGTTTTGTTTCAATCGGAAATCAGGCAGGCTTTGATTTATTTCGGAAACCGTCTGCGTTTTCCGATGCTTCGCCGTCAGCGCGGACAATTCGGCGGAACGATCTATGACGAAATCGTTTTGGCGGCGACCACGCTTTCATCGGAAAAAACGGGCGCGTTGATCGTCATCGAACGAAGCATCGGCTTGCGAAATTTTATCGATGCGGGCGTTCAGCTCGATGCGCGGGTCAGTTACGATTTGCTCGTCACGCTTTTTAACCCGTCAACGCCTTTGCACGACGGCGCGGTGATAATTCAAAACGAACGCATCGCCGCCGCCTCCGTGTTTTTGCCGCTGACGAAAAATCCGAGCATTTCGCGTGAACTCGGCACACGGCATCGTGCCGCGATCGGGATAACGGAAGGTTCGGACGCGATCTCGGTCGTTGTTTCCGAGGAAACGGGGTTAATAAGTTATATCGAAAACGGCGAAATGCGCCGCAATCTGGACACAAATCAGCTTCGCAAAATTTTGCTCGAAGCGATGGAAATTCCCGTGATCGACAAAAAACGCGAACCGACGAAAACGATGAAATCGGAGGAAACGGAAATCACGGTCGGATAAAGATTCAAAATTCAAAATTAGAATCTTGAATCTTGAATCTTGAACTTATGCTTATTCCAAGTGAAAAATTACCTTCCAAAGAAGAGCGGCAGATTTTTTTCAGTCGGCTGTTTCGGAAGATTTTTCTTGAAGATTGGCTGACAAAGTTGGTCGCTCTGCTGATTACGCTTGCGCTCTGGTATGGCGTGAGCGGGCTTCGCGCGCCGAAAACGGTTCGTCTGCGGGCGGTCGCGCTCAATTTGCAGGTTTCAAACGATGTCGAAGTCACCAACGCGCCCGTCACCGAAGTCGATATTGTCGTCACCGGCGACAAGCGCAAAACCGAAACTTTAAACTCGCGTGATTTCACTGTTTTGCTCGATCTGACGAACGTTCAACCCGGCGATCAGATGATAAATCTCACGCCCGAAAACGTAAATTTACAGCTTCCTTCGGGCGTAAAACTCGATGAAATTCAGCCGAGTAAGATCGCCGTCAAGATCGAAACGGTCGAAGAGCGCGAATTTAACGTGAAAGCTGAAACCGAAGGAAACGTTCCCGAAAATTTTGAGATTTACGATGAAGTCGTCACGCCCGCCAAAGTCCGCGTTCGCGCGCCTTCGAGCTATATCAAATCGCTTAATTTCGTTTCGACGGAAAAGATAAACATCGAAAACCGAACGGCTGATTTCACCGAAAAACAGGTCGCGTTAAGCATTTCAAATCCGAAGGCAACGCTACTCGACACGGCAGTTGACGTTTACTTTCGGATCGGTGAAAAACGCATCGAAAAATCTTTCACGGTCGCGGTAAAAACCGAAGAAAAGACAAGAAATGTAAAAGTCACGCTTTACGGCGCACAGTCGCTACTGCAAAATCTCGAGGCTGAAAATTTGCAAATTTCGATCACTAAAAACGATGCCGGAAACGAAACCGCACAGGTCAATTTGCCCGATGAACTGCAAGGAAAAGTCCAGGTCAAAGAAGCAAAAATAAATTCAAGCGGTTCTTGAGTTAGGCTAACTTGAAGCGGCAATTGCACGGGCGGAAATGCGGTCGCTAGAAAGTCTTTTCCATCGCAATCTTAAGACCCGAAAGGTTTGATACGCTTTCCGGCTTCCGCTTTTCCGCCCTTTATCTTAAAAATCCAGCTTCAATTCGCCGTCTTTTTCAGTCACTAGAACGCTTCCGCCCTCGACTAATTTGCCGAAAAGAATCTCGTGCGCGAGCGGTTGTTTTAATTTTTCGTGAATCAAACGCGCCATCGGACGTGCGCCGTAGCGGGCATCGAAACCGTTTTTTGCCATCCATTCACGCGCAGCCTCGTCTAACTTTACTAAAACGCGTTTTTCGGCAAGCTGTCCGTTGAGTTCCTTGACGAATTTATCGACGATATTTTTGATAACTTCGATGTCGAGAGCTTTGAAGGCGACCCGCGCATCGAGCCGATTCAGGAATTCGGGCGTAAACAGCCGTTCGATCGCGCCTTTCGCACTGCCTTTCGTGCTTGCGTCATTGCGAAATCCAAGTCCGCCCGACGACAATTCACGCGCCCCCGCATTAGTCGTCATAATCAGAATCACGTTGCGGAAATCAGCTTTCTTGCCGTTGTTGTCGGTCAGCGTTGCCGAATCCATTACCTGAAGAAGCAGATTGAAAAGATTCGGATGCGCTTTTTCGATCTCGTCCAAAACCAGAACGGCGTGCGGAGTCCGCATAATCGCTTCGGTAAGCAGTCCGCCCTGATCGAAGCCGACGTATCCCGGCGGCGCACCGATCAGGCGTGAAACCGTATGCGGTTCGGCATATTCGCTCATATCGTAGCGCAAAAATTCGATTCCTAACTGCTGTGCAAGCTGTTTGGAAAGTTCGGTTTTTCCAACGCCCGTCGGACCCGAAAAGAGAAACGAGCCGACGGGTTTTGTTTCGTGTCCGAGTCCGGCGCGTGAAATCTGAATCGCGTCAACTACGCGGTCAACGGCTTCATCCTGACCGAAAATCACGCCTTTCAAATCTTCTTTCAAAGTTTTAAGCTGTTCCTTTTCGTCCGCGACAACCGATTTCGGCGGAATTTTCGCCATTCTGGCGACCGTGTTTTCAACCATTTGAACGGAAATGAATTTCGGGCGGTCTTCTTCCGCCAAAAGCTTCATCGCCGCGCCGACTTCATCGATCACGTCGATGGCTTTGTCGGGCAAATGACGGTCGTTGATGTATTTTCCCGAGAGATCGGCGGCGGTTCGCAAGGCTTCATCGGAATATTTTACGCCGTGATGTTTTTCATAGAATTTCTTCAAACCTTGCAAAATTTCGTAAGTTTCCTCGACGGTCGGTTCACCGATGTCGATCTTTTGAAAACGCCTCGCAAGCGCACGGTCGCGTTCAAACGCCGCTTTATATTCGGTATAGGTAGTCGAACCGATACAGCGCAGTTCGCCGTTGGCGAGTGCGGGTTTCAAGATATTCGACGCGTCCATCGCACCGCCCGAAACCGCCCCCGCACCGACGATCGTGTGAATTTCATCGATAAAAAGAATCGAGTTTTCCTGCTTTTTCAGATCGTTGATGATCGCTTTGAAACGTTGTTCAAAATCACCGCGATACCGCGTTCCAGCCAAAACCGCCCCCATATCGAGCGCGAAAACCTTTGCATCCTTTAAGACTTCGGGAACGTTTCCGTCGGCAATCTTTAATGCCAAACCCTCTGCCAGAGCCGTTTTCCCGACACCGGGTTCGCCGACGTAAAGCGGATTGTTTTTCTTGCGGCGGCAGAGAACCTGGATCGTGCGTTCGATCTCCTCGTTGCGTCCGATGATCGGGTCGATTCCGCCGTCCTGTGCGCGTTTCACCAATTCCTCGGTAAAGGCTTCGAGCGGTTTTTTCTTTTTCTGCTGAGTGCGTTCGTCGGCAAATTCGTCGGCTTCGTCGCCGTCCGAAATGGTTTCAAAATTGATCGAATTATCGACTTTCGAGATGCCGTGCGCGATGTAATTCAAAATGTCGAGCCGCGTAATGCCCTGTTGAAACAAAAGATAAACGGCGTAGGATTGCTCGGCTTGGTAAAGCGCAGCGAGAATGTTTCCGCCGTCAACCGTTTTTTGCCCGCTCCCTTCGGCTTGCAAGATCGCGTATTGAATCGTCGATTGAAAGGTCGAAGTAAGTTCGGGCATCATCTGCGAGCCTTCGGGAACCTTCTCCATCACATCGCTGAAATATTCTTCGAGCGATTTGGCGATCTCTTCGATCTTTGCGCCGCAATTGAATAAAATATCACGCGCCGAATTGTCTTCGAGCAAAGCAAAAAGCAAATGCTCCAGAGTGACAAATTCATGACGATATTTAACGGCTTCATCAACCGCATAGCTCAATGTTTCTTCTAATTCTCTTGTTAACATAAAACTGCAAATCTATATTTTGATTATACCAATAGCAACACTCAAAACGCCCGATTTTTTCCGGCGCAGACGTTTTTTTTAATCTCTCATCCTAATTCCCCTGTCCGCCGCATTTAGCCGCCGGAACAGGAAAACCGAAACCCGCAATGATTTTTTCCCCTGCCTCGAAACTAGCCTGCCAGAGCAAATAATCCGAATCGGTCAAGGTCGGGTAACAAGACGCGGTGCGACTGCTCAAAATGCCTCTGCCCCGCAACAATTCGGGTTTCAGATACGCCCTGCCCGATTGTTTCGCTTTCGCATTTTGCGGAGCGAAAACGGAAAAACTGATCCACATTTCGCCGTCCCATTCCCTGCTAAGTTGCGGCGGCGTGCCTGCCGCATATATGTTTTCATCCAGATCGACGAAAACAACATATTCTTCGGTCGCTTTTTCAGCCATCTTTTTTGCGTCTTTCATCGAACCCGTGTGTTGCGACTTGACTTCCAAAAGTCTGGAACTCTCAAGACGTTCTCTGAGCCATTGCAACATTTTTTCGGGAAAAGGAATCCGGTTGTAAACCGGCGTTTGAATATTGCTGACGATTTTCAAGGAAATCTCAGGTTTCCAAACGGGCTTCGGCGCGGGCGTTTTCTTTTCGGGCGCGGCTTCCGGTATCGGTGCCGGTAACGGTTTGGTCTGCGTGCGCCGTCCAGATTGTCCGAAAATCGGATTGGCTGTGAGCAAAACGGAGAAAGTTATGCCCAGAAGCAAAAAATACAAAAATTTCAGCTTATTTGAAAATCGTTTTCCCGACATATCGATCTATCTCCCTTGAGATTGGTTTTAACGGCAAATGTTTACCGATCTAATTCAAATAATATCGACAAATTCAACAAAATATTCTTCTATTGCCGACACTCAGAAAAATTTTTCGGTTTATTTCCAATAAATCGTTATAGTTTCACGCCATTCTTCAGAAGGCGGTTTCCAACGATTTAAGTAATCTACTTTTTCCGCACCGACTAATTTGTGCCAAAAGATCGTCCAAACATTATTTTTCCACGCTTCCTGATAACCCTGATTCCAACCGTAGATCGGCGAACTGTTTGGAAAAACAATCCACGGCGGCGGGATTTCTTCACTTAATTTCAATTTGTTTTTTTGTTCTTCAGACCATTTTTCCCACCCCGCATCAGCCTCATCCTCAACCGAACGAAAGACTGTAAAAAAATTTTGCAAATGTCTGTTCATTTCGTCTTAAGGTTACAGATAAAGTTCTCCTTTCGGTTCGATGGACTGAAACAAATCAAAGAAAGCATGATAAAACAGATTCAAGTAAATTTGCGCTCAATTAAATACCGCCGCAAAATTCATTTTATTCCTCTTCGACCGTGCAAAGAAGCGGAAATTCGTGCGCTTTGGACAAATTCATTGCTTTTTCGGCTTTCATATTAGCGATCTCATACGGGTAAACGCCCGCAATGCCGATGCCTTCGTTATGAACTTTCAGCATTATGCTGATAGCTTCGATGTCGCCTTTCAAAAATACGTGTTTCAAGATAAAAATGACGAAATCCATCGTCGTAAAATTGTCGTTATGCAATATAACTTTGAACATTTTCGGCTTTTCGACTTTGGTTTCGCTTTCGGTCAAAACCGCGCCGTCGTGCTCACTGTCTGGAAATTCGGGCATAAATAAAAATTTACCACAAAGAAGAATCAGCCACGAACAGACACGAAAATTCACGAAAAAATAATATTTTATTTTGTGTTTTTTCGTGTCTGTTCGTGGCTAAATTAAATCTTATTAACCTCAAAAAATGTTTTGATCGCGTTGTATTTTCCTGAATTTTCTAATATTTCAAAAACCTTTTCATAATTCTCCAAACCCGAAACTTTGTGTGTCAACATTCGCGCCAGCCAGCCTTCATACATCGCTTCGCAGAGAGCCAAATCCTTTACGCCCATTTCAAAATGTTCGCGGTTTGCATTGACCGTTCCGACCATCGCGCGGTTTCCCAGAACGAATTCCTGATTTATTTTGTCGGACGGAACGGCATCGGTTTTGCGCTCGCCGCCGGTCACGGAAGCGAGAATTAAAATACCGTTTTCGTTCAAACTCTGCATTGCATCGAAAATTATCGGCGAATAGCCCGTGCATTCAAAAATCAGATCGTATTCGCCGTATTTTTCGACCGAATTTACGATGGAAAGTCCGTCGGTCGAATCGTAAGTCGCGCCGATCGCTTCGCAAAGTTGGGCGTTCAGATAGCCTTCACGCGCCTGTTTGCCGAAACCGTGAACCTCAAAACCGCGCATCCGTAAAGCCATTATCGTCAGAAGCCCGACGTTGCCCGTTCCCAAAACGGCGGCGGTTTTCGGTTGCCAGATGTCGAGCCGTTTTTGAATGTCCTCGGCTTGCTTCAAACCTTTTTCGATGATCGAAAGCGGTTCGAGCAGAACGGCGATTTCCGCAATTTTCGGCGGTATCTTAACGAGGAAATCGGCATTTTCGACGTAAAATTCCGCCATATAACCGTGCAGACGCGAAATTCCGCGTTCCCAATATTCCGCGTCGGTCGTAAAATCCTGCTGACCGATCTTGTCGTAAATGCTTGCACCGAACGGACGACGCACAGTTGCGACAACAAAATCGCCTTTTTGAAGTTCCTTGACGTTTTCGCTCACCTCAACGACGCGACCGAAATTTTCGTGTCCGAGCACGAGAAATTCAAAACCTTCGGGCGCAACGCCGTATTCGGCATTGTTTATTTCACGATCCGTTCCGCACGCACCGACGCGCAAAACTTCGACAAGAACGCCGCGACCGTTTTTGATTTCATCCAATTTCGGTTTTTCCATCTCGACCAGATGAACCGATTTTTCCTTTTTCGGAATAACTGCAACTGCTTTCATAGTTTTTATTTTATAAAATTCGGGTCAATAAATTCCTTTAGATTCTGTCTGCCGATTGAAATTTCTTTGGCAGAATTTTTAAAATTCTCATCGATTCGCGCAAGGTCTAAAAATTCGTAAATACAACTCATTTGCTCGAACGAAAAATGCACGAATTTTGAACGCCGATAAGCGAGCGATTCATTTATATCTTTGTTGCTAGGCGTGATCGAATAGACCGTAAATTGACAAACGGTGTCGTCTTCGTGAAAATTATTTAACGAATAAATCAAATAAGCGGGCAAAAAATATTGAAAGGCTTCAGGGGAAAACAACGGAATGACACCGTTATATTCTTCCAGAATTTCGGGCGCAATGGTTTTCCAATTTTTATTTTTGAACGTTTGGCAAACTTCCTCACATTCGGCGCATTCGTGCGGCGCGATTCGTCCTTTCGGATAAGGAACATTTTCAAAAGATGCGAAAATCTTTTGTTTCAATGATTCAAGATGATGTCTGATAACCGCCATAATTTTAATTTGCGTAATAACCTTGCCTTGTCTTTGTAATCAGATTCGGCTGATTTTTTATTTTAACCGATAACGTGCGCCAACCGCCGTCACGCATTTCGTTTTTCGGTTCGTAGCCGATACTGTAAATTTGTCCGAGATTTTTGATGACTTCCGCATAGATCGCGCTTAAATCCTTCACATCCTTTGCTTTGTAAAACTGCCCGCCGCTTTCCTCGGAAAGCATCGAAAGCGTTTGCTGCCATTTGCGGATGCCGCGGTCGCGCCAACTGCCGGAAGACCGCTCTTTGCCTAAATAAACGGGAAAGATCGTCGTGTCGTTGCGTCTGACGGTTTCCATCAAATCTGCGAAAGTCGTTTTCAGCGAGTAATCTTCGCCGTCCGTCATCATTACGATTGCCGTCCGGCGGTTCGGATTTTTTTCCTTGAAAATATTGTCGTAAACATATCGAACCGAATCCCAGATCGGCGAACCGCCGTTTATTTTTATATCTTTTATTTTTTGATTCAAGGCTTTCTTGTCGTTCGTTAACTCTGAAACGGCGACAATATCGGTCGCAAAGACGACGACGGCGATGCGGTCGGTCGGTCGCGCAAGCTCAACGAAACGCTGCGCAGATTTCTTTATCATTCCTCTTTTCTCTTCGGTCGAAGCCGAAAAATCAAGCAGTAAAACCAGATCGAAAGGCTGATCGGTGTTTGAAAAGAACGATATTTCCTGCTCGACACCGTTTTCCGAAACCGCAAAATCATCTTTGGTAAGAGCCAAACCGCTCGGAGTTTTCAGGTCTTGCGTGAAAACGCTGACGTTGAGATTGACCAACTTTGTATCGATCTTGAGCGTGTCGGTGTCATCTTCGGAAATTCCTAAAATCGCTGTGTCACTGTCCTTCCCGTTTTTCGCTTGTAACATAAGCGGCGGTCGATGCGATTTCAAAACCGGCATCGCATAACGCTGTTCAAAATCGAGAACCTCATCTCTGAACGAACTCATTTCGTATTCTTTTCGCCATTCGTCGATTTTTTCTTCGTTCAAAAGCGGGTAAAAATAAACGACATTATTTCTGATAACTGCTTGTGTTCCGAATATTTGCGGCAATCTCGCGCCGACGCGGATGCTGTCGATCATCGAAGCAATAAAAGGTTTTCCGACCAGCTTTTTTTTTGCGGCTTCGGCAAAAACGGGAAAAAGTTCGCGTTGGGCATTGAGATTTTTATTGTTTGAAACGAGAAAAAGCAATGCCTCGAAACCGTCTTCTTTGAGCGATTCCCTCGTGAGCCAGCCGTTTTCCTTGATTATTTGACAAACCCGCGCCAGATGTTTTTCGCCGAGCTGATTGGCTTCGGGAACGAGATTTTGATTTCTGGTCGTGTCGGCAGTAATCTTTTCGTTCAGCGTTTCGCGTTCAAGCCGCATTGCAAGCAGTTCTTTGCGAATTTTTATGTTCTCGGAAATCGGCAAGGGCGAATTAAATGATTCGATGATCTTTTTCGCTTCTTCGGGCGATAAGCACACACTTTGTCCCCAAAGATTTATGCTTAAAGTAAAAAATAAAGCTAAAAATATCGTCGTTTTCATTTTCTTTCCCCGCTTGTATCCAAAAAACTCTGCCAAATTAACGATTGATCCATTTTATAATAATCGATTAAAGACCGTTATTGCACGTTTATTCAGAGTTGTCCTGATTAGATGCAAACCGTTCGCGCATCGCTGTTTCCATATTAATTCCGCGATTTTCGTGCTCATATTCGCCGATCTGCTGTAAAAGTTTCCCGATCAAACCAGTCCAGCCCGTTTGATGACTCGCGCCGAGTCCGCATCCGCGGTCGCCGTGAAAATATTCGTAAAAAAGAATGTAATCGCGCCAGTTTTCATCGGTTTGAAACTTCTCGAAATTGCCGTGCACGGCGCGGTTGCCGTCTTCGTCGCGTAGGAAAATGCACGACAAACGGCGCGAAAGTTCCTGCGAAACGTCCCATAAATTCATCATATTTCCCGAACCCGTCGGAAATTCGACTTTGAATTCGTCGCCGTAATAAAAATCGAATTTTTGAAGCGATTCGATGAGCAGAAAATTGACGGGAAACCAGATCGGACCGCGCCAGTTCGAGTTTCCGCCGAACATTCCGCTGCGCGATTCGGCAGGCTCGTATTCGACCGACATCTGCATTCCGTCGGTCTGAAAAACATACGGATTCGCTTTGTAAATCCGCGAAAGAGCACGAATTCCGTAATCAGAAAGAAACTCGGTTTCCGAAAGCATCACGCGCAAAATGCGCCGCAGACGGTCGGGATTGACGATCGCCAGCAGATGGCGGTTTTCCCTTCCTTCCTTTTGCATACACGAAATGTCGTCGGTCAGATCGGGGCGGTTTTTGATGAACCATTCGGTGCGGCGTTTGAAGTCGGGAAAATTTTCAAGCCATTCCTTTTCGAGCGTTTCGACGGCGAAAAGCGGAATCAAACCGACCATCGAACGCAGTTTGATCGGCACGTTTCGCTGATCGGGCAGATGCAGAACGTCATAATAAAATCCGTCGCGTTCGTTCCAAAGCTCGGTATTTTCGTTGCCGACGTTGTTCATCGCGTCGGAAATATAAACGAAATGCTCGAAAAATTTGCTCGCCACGTCTTCGTAAACCTTGTCGTCTTTCGCAAGTTCCATCGCAATCGCGAGCATATTCAAACAAAACATCGCCATCCACGAAGTGCCGTCGGATTGTTCGACAAAACCGCTCGGCAAAGGTTTACTGCGGTCGAAAACGCCGATGTTGTCCAAACCCAAAAATCCGCCTTCAAAGACATTGTTGCCTTCCGCGTCCTTTCGATTTACCCACCACGTAAAATTCAAAAGCAGTTTGTGAAACACCCTTTCGAGAAATGCGCGGTCGGCTTTGCCTTTGCGTTTCGCTTCGATCTGGTAAACGCGCAACGCCGCCCAAGCGTGAACCGGCGGATTTACGTCGCCGAAAGCCCATTCATACGCGGGAATTTGCCCGTTCGGGTGCATATACCATTCGCGTAAAAGCAAGATTAACTGACGTTTGGCAAAATCCGCATCGACGATCGCAAGCGGAATGCAGTGAAACGCCAAATCCCACGCCGCATACCACGGATATTCCCATTTATCGGGCATCGAAACGACATCGTCGTTGTAAAGATGCGTCCATTCACAATTTCGGGCTTTTTTCCTTTGTTTGGGCGGCGGCGAAAATGCCGGATCGCCGTCGAGCCATTCTTTAACGACGTAATGATAAAACTGCTTCGCCCAGAGCATTCCCGCAAGTGCCTGACGCTGAACGTTTTTGGCATCGTCGGAGAGATTTTCGGGGATGATTCCGCGGTAAAAATCGTCGGCTTCATCGATTCTTTGCCGAAAAACCGACTCGCAGTTTTCGACAAATTCCGCGCGTGTCGAAAAATCGTTCAGAGCGTTTTTATGAAATCTTAAATAAACGGTTTCGCAAGATTTTGGCGCGATCTCGAAAACGTATTGCGCCGCCGCTTTCGTGCCGATTTTTTCAGGATTGACGGCTTCTTCGTTGCCGTTCACGACAAAATCATTGATGCCGTCTTTGGCAAAATCGTTTTTGTTTGCGCCGCCGTAAATTTTTTGATAATTCGTTTCGTTCTCGCAAAAAAGCAGATTTGCGGAATCGGCGCAGGTCAGAAGATATTCGCCGATCTTTTCCGATTCGAGGCGAATTTGCGAAATATTTTCCGTTTCGGTCTTTATCTGTTCCAAAACGGGTTTTTCCGCATTTTCAGTCCAACTCCAAGTGTTGCGAAACCAAACGGTCGGCAAAATATGAAGCGGCGCGGCTTCTTCGGCGCGGTTGCAAACCGTGATCTTTATGCAAATGTCTTCGGTATCGGCTTTGGCATATTCGATAAACACGTCGAAATATTTGTTCTCATCGAAAATTCCGGTGTCGAGCAGTTCGTATTCAGCTTGAGTTTTGTTGCGTTTGCGGTTTTCTTCGCGAAGCAATCGATACGGAAATTCGCTCTGCGGATATTTGTAGAGAAATTTCATATACGAATGCGTCGGCGTGTTGTCGAGGTAAAAATAATATTCCTTCACGTCTTCGCCGTGCACGCCTTCGTTGCCGCCGAGCCCGTAAAGTCTTTCCTTGAGAATTTCGTCTTTCCCGTTCCAGAGCGAAACGGCGAAGCAGATGTTCTGTTTGCGGTCGCAGATTCCGGCGATGCCGTCTTCGTTCCAGCGATAGGCTTTGAGGTGCGCTTGTTCAAACGGAAAATAATCCCAAGCCGCGCCGTCCGCCGAATAATCTTCGCGGACAGTGCCCCAGGCGCGTTCGGAAACGTAACAGCCCCACGTTTTCCAATCATTTTTTTTATTAATACACTCTGCGAGCCTTATTTCTTCTGCTTTCAATGTTTTATCCGTCATATTTTTCCTAAAAGTTTGTCATACTTTTGCCTTTAGCGTCTAGCGGTTCGGTTTTAGATAAAAAATTAATAGACGTAAGCATTTTTTTCTGCTAAATTGCATATTAATTATCCAGCCCCTTCATTAATTTTTACAATTTGCGGTTTTCGGCAATTTTCTGCTGAAAAAAGATTCAAATTAATCGTTTTGTTTAGCTGAACGGATTATGAATAAAATTTCTCTTACGACCAAGGCGTTTGCAAAATCGGGTAACGCTCGTTTGAGCGGGGCTAAAACAGGATTGTATGCAAAGCGGCAGGGCATCGTTTCGGATGACCAGCTCGAAGCCGTTTTTCAAGCCGTCGAACAAAAACTGACCGACGGTTTTTCGAGCGAATCGGAAAAAATCTTAATGGAAACTATCGAAAGATATAACCACACGCCCGATAATCTGGCGAATCTGAAGCGTCTTTTGTCATATACGCTCGAAACGCTCGGACGCTACAAAGAAGCCATCGAAGCCGTAAGACTTTACGAAACGGAAGAAATTCTCGAGAAACTTCAACCCGAAACGCAACTGAAAGTCGTCACGCAACTGGCAATTTCCTATAACAATCTCGGCGAATCGCCAAAAGCCGTAACACTTCTCAAACGCAATCTGAAACGCGCCAAAGCCGACAACTTTCCCTCTCTCTTGGGTATCATCTATATCGCCTTATCACGTGTTTACCGCAAATTGAACGAATATTCGATTTCCCGCGACATTGCCGAAAAAGCCCTGAACTCTTTTCGTGAAGAGGGAAACTGGCTCGGAATGGCGGAAAGTTATCAGGCAATTGCCGTTTCGCATTATCAGGAAGGCAACAACGAAAAATCGCTCGAATATTTTCAGCTTGCGATCCAGATCATCGGCGACCGTTCCGCGCCGTTTATGCTCGGAAAAGTTTATTCGGATATGTCGGGCGCGTATTGTCAGCTTCACCGCCCGCAGGACGGCATCGCCTGTCTGGAAAAATCGATCAAATTTTTCGAGCAGACCGAACATAAATTAAATTCCGTCATCGCGTATAACAATCTCGGAATGAACCTGATGGTTTTGGGCGATTGGGCGCGTGCCGAAAAGATGATGAAAAGCGCGCTCGACGTGGCGATGGAAGCAAATCACGTGCACGTTGCCGGAATTCTGGATTCGCTCGGCGAACTCAAATATTTGCGCGGCGAATTTGCCGAAGCCGAAGAATTGCTCAACAAAGCCGTCGAATTTGCCAACGAGCGCAAAAAAGAATGGTATGCGATTATGGCAATGCGAAATCTGGCGCGTTGTCTGGTTGCCGAAGAAAAATACTCCGACGCGATCGAGAAAGCCAGGGAAACCATCGAAGTCTGCAAAAGCATCGGCGAAAAACAGACGCTCAACACGGCAGGTTTGGTGCTGGCGGAAGGATTACTGCAAACGGGCGATCTCAACGCCTACGAAGCACAGCTCCAAATTATCGAAGATGCTGCACCGGCTTCCGATTTTTTCATTCTCGGAAATATTCAGCGTTTGCGCGGTCTGGCGGCGTTAAATGACGGCGATAAGGAGCTTGCCGTTCATCATTTCAGCCGCAGTCTGACGATTTTTGAAGCCGCTGACGACCTTTATCATTCGGCTTTGGCGCACTATCTGATCGGCACGAATCTGGGCGAAAACAATGCCGAACGCGCTTTGAAACATCTCGGTTCGGCGACGGAGATTTTTACCAAGCTCGGCGTAAAAAATTATCTCGAATCGGCGAAAAAAGCGGTCGAGAAGATCAAACAGCGCAAAAATCACAAAGAAATTTCACCCGAAAAACCGCGTCCGTCGTCAATCGTTTCACAACTTTTGACCGTTCGCCTTGCCGAAGCGACGGCTTCGCGCGAATTGCTTTTCCGCGAACTTATCGCCGTTTTACAGCAGGAAAGCCGCGCCAACAAGATCATCATTGCCGAACTGAACAAAGAGAAAAAACTTTATCCGTTCATCACGCACGGCTATGTTCCGAATGAAAGTATGGAACTCGTCGAAAAATTTCAAAATGCTTTGCTGAAAAATGAATTGAAGAGTTTTGCGACGAAGAAAAATATCACTTTCTTTCATCTCAAACCGTCAAACGCTGTTCCGGCTTATCTGATAATTGCGCCGCAATCGGGCGCGGTTTTGAATGACGACAGTTCACTGCAACCGCTTTTACGTGTTGTCGAACTCGGAATGGACGTGATTTCTCTCCGTGAAAAGGACAAATCGCAGTCGAACGATCTCGATGTCAGCCTGTTCACTTCGCAGAGTTTGATGTCGGGCTTTATTCATTCTTCGCCCGCAATGACCGCGCTGGTCGAAGAAGTTTATAAAATCCGTTCGTCCGACGTGACGGTTCTGGTAACGGGCGAATCGGGCACGGGTAAGGAATTGGTTTCACGGGCGATCCATACGATTTCGAGCCGTAAAGACAAAATTTTTATCCCGTTCAACTGCACCGCCGTGCCGAAGGAACTTGCCGAAGGTCATCTTTTCGGCTACCGCAAAGGCGCGTTTACGGGCGCGGTGACGGATTCGCCCGGAATGATTCGGGCGGCTGACGGCGGGACTTTGTTCCTGGACGAAGTCGGCGATCTGCCGCTCGATGTTCAGCCGAAATTATTGCGTTTTTTGCAGGAAGGCGAAGTTCAGCCGATCGGCGAAAAACGCCCGATCAAAGTCGATGTGCGCGTCATCGCAGCGACGAATATGCCGCTGGAAGAAAAGGTTGCCGACGGCAGTTTCCGCGAAGATTTGTATTATCGTCTGAACGTAATTCGTTTGCGCGTTCCGCCGCTTCGGGAGAGGCGTTCGGAAATTCCGCCGATGATAAATTACTACATCAATCATTATTCGTCGCGCTTCAGCAAACGCGATATTACGATAATCCCGCAGACGATCGACCTGCTGATGGTTTGTGATTGGGACGGAAACGTGCGCCAACTTTGCAACGAGATTCAACGCATCGTTGCCCGTGCCGAAGACGGCGAAGTTATCACGCCCGAACATCTTTCGCCCGAACTAAAGCGCAATGCCAAACCGCTTTCGCCCTTCGGCTCAAACCCGACTCCGAAAACGATCGCGTCATACAACAGTTCGTTTTCGTCTTTCAACGTCGGCGCGCCCGGCGGAACTCTCGAAGCCGCCGTTTCCCAACTCGAAACGCAGATGATTAAGGATTCGCTCTCGCGCCATAACTGGAATATTTCGCAGGTCGCCCGCGAACTCGGCTTAACACGGCGCGGTTTGTATATGAAGATCGACCGCTACGGCATCGAAAAAGCAGCTTGACGATTTTGGATTTGGGATTGTGGATTTGGGATTTATTTTCATCCTTTATCCCTCATCCTTCATCCCTTTCAAACTCACGCCGATTCCCATGAGCAGAAAAAAGATCATCGCAACTTCTGCGTCGCCGAGATTGTAATGAACGATTCCGCTCGTAAAAAATCCGACCAGTCCGCCGAAAACGCCCAGTAGGATTCCGGATTTCAGATTCCGGATTCCGGATTTTATCTCCCTGATTTCAGACTGATTTTCTTTAATTTGGAATCCGGAATCTGAAATCCGGGATTTCATCTCCCGCGCATAGAGCCAGACTATCCAAAACCACAAAAGAAGTGCGGGCAAACCGCGTTCGACGGCTAATTGGAGTAAGGTTGAGTGAAAATGTCCGAGCGGGAGTTTGCCGTCTTCAAACAAACGCCAGTCTTTCGCGTATCGTTTGATCGAATCCATCCCGACACCGACCAGAAAATGCCGTGCGTTTTGCGTCCAGAGATTTGCGCCTTCCTGATAAACCGATTCGCGGTATTTGATCGAATCGTCGTTGCGGTCGAAATATCCGACGTTGCGGCTTTGCTGAATGAACAAAAGTCCGCCGAGCGCAACGGGCAGAAAAATGACCGCTAATACCAAGATCATTTTTCGATTGACGAGAAAAACTATCGAAAACATCGACGCGATCAAACCCAATTGCGAAGCGCGTGTGACATTTAAGAGCAAAGCCAGACACATCGCCGCAAAACAGAAAAGCAGAAGCGGCGAAAACGTGAATTTGCCGAAAACGGAGAATTTCCGCTTTTCAAAATCTTCCTTGCGATCTGAAAACGAAGCGATCAAAAGCCCGAAGACGAGCGATGCGATCAGTTGTAAAACTTCCGAAAAAGTCGTCCAGTGCCCGTAAAATCCCATCGAACGCCAGTTTCGGCTTTTTTTCCAAGCCGTGATGCCGAGTTTTTCGTTCGCCGTCGCGCCTTCCAATAAATCGCTTCGTTTTATCTGAACGATCAGATAATAATCGGGACGATAAAATTTCAGCCGCGCAGTTTCGTTTTTTTCGATCTCTTCGACGAGCTGTTCGGGCGATTTTATTTTCTTTTTATTGACTTCGAGTAAAGCATCGCCGTCTTTGATGACGATCGGTTCGTTGTTGTTTTCGACGTAGATCGTTTTTGTCAGCGGGCTTTCCGCCGCAACGCCGTAAACTTCCACGCCGCGCCCGATGATGCGTTCGAGCGGTGTCCAGAGAACGACGACCATCGCCGAAAAGATCAACGCTGAAACGATAAATTTGACGGCGCGAAACGAGCGCAGATTGTTTGCAACGTAGAAAAAGATGAGAAAAAGCGCGACTCCGCGCAGTTTTTCAAACGAAATGTCGGGCGCGTAGGAAAAAAAACAAGTGACGACCGACCACGCGAAAAAAATCCAGAGCGCGAGATTGAGCGGAGTTTTCAGTAATTTCGGACGCGGTTTGATAAAAAGCCGGATCAGCCACGCGAAATTGCCGATGAGCCACGCGGTCTGCGTTGCCGCGATCGAATGCGGCGCGGACAAAGCCATCAGAATCAAAAAGAAAAACGCGATGCGGTCGAGCCATTGTGCCGTTTTATTTTCCTCGTTCGTGACGGCAAGCTTGTCAAGCCAATTTAAAAATCTCTGCATAGAAAACTTCGGAATAACTGATAGATGATAACTGATAACTGACAGTTTTTCTCCGATTCGCGCCGCCGTAATAAATATAAATTGATTTTTTACCGCTAAAAGCAATCACACAAAATAAAATAAGATCACAATAAAACTCCCCTCCTTTTCTAAGGAGGGGTGGCGCGAAGCGACGGGGTGGTTGTTTCACGTTTAATGATTCGTGTAATTATTCTTGAGATTTAACCACCCCGTCCGCGAAGCGCGTCCACCCCTCCTTTTCTAAGGAGGGGAGTTTTTTTTGAAGTAACTTATATATTGTTCAGGCGCGAAAGTCGATTGATAATTAAACTTCGATAATTGATAATAAACGGGAAATTGTTTGAAAAACTATCTGAAAATAATCCGTCCGCGCCAGCATCGGGCGACTGTGGCGGGTAAAAGCTATGTCCCGCGGACAAAGCCATAAACGGCGTGAAAAATTCATATTCGGCGTGAAAAAGCCATAAACGGCGTGAAAAGTTTATATTCCGTGTGAAAAACCCATATTCAGCCGGAAAAGTTCATTTACAGCCGGAAAAATCCATATACGGCGTGAAAAGTTCATTTACACGATGAGAAGCGAAAAACAGTGGGAAAATTCAAACTTTTGAAAAAAATATGATTCAGGAAAATTTACAAAGCGATCTTTCCGTCAAAGCCGAGATAAATCTTTATTACGATCTTTTCGTTCCCGAAAATGCGGCGGAAAACGCGCCTTTGCTCGTTGCCGTTCACGGTTACGGCGCGCACAAACGCTATATGATGCGCGAGGCACAGATGATCGCGCCCGCCAATTTCGTGATCGCATCACTGCAAGCACCGAATCAGCATTTCCGGCAGACCGAAAACGGTTATCGCGTCGGTTTCGGCTGGCTGACCGATTTCAAATCGCCCGAATCCGTCGCGCTTCATCATAAATTTCTGCTCGATGTCATCGAAAATCTTTCAAGCAAAAACTTGATCGACAAAAAACGAATCTATCTTTACGGATTTTCACAGGCTTGCGCGTTGAATTTCCGCTTCGCGTTCACGTTTCCCGAAGCTCTGCGCGGCATCGTCGGCGTTTGCGGCGGCATTCCGTCCGACCTCGAAACGAACGAAAATTATAAAAACCTTGCCGCCGAAACTTTTTATCTTTACGGCGACGACGACGAATTTTATTCAAACGAAAAATTTGCCGATTACGACAAACGATTGCGCGAAAAACTCCCGAATTACACCTCGAAACAGTATTCCGCCAAACACGTCATTACCGAAGAAATGCGCGAAGATTTGAGAAAATGGCTGAAGGAAAGATAGACCTGAAACCTGTCCGGCGGCTTTCGCATTCAGATTTTTAACAAAACTTAATTTCGGGTGTGCGCTTAATTTTTATTGACATTTTAAGTCAATTGAATAATCTTACAAGTGATGAAGTTAGATCGGGCGAATTATATGCTTTTCCTCGCGGAAAGAAATTGCTCCGCATTCACGGATAGATACGGCTTCAAACTAAAAAATCAACGAAGAGTTAGACGTGGGTTCGGCTTGGTGACGTTTATCATTCCCGTAACATAAAAAATTAAAGAGCGTTTCCCTGATTTACAGGTTAATCCTTTGGAAACCGATCTTCCTTCACAGGGCGTATCGTTCCGGTCGTAAATTTCAGACCGTGAAAAGGTCAAATATTTGAGATTCTGAGTGTTGATGATCTCCCAATGAAAAAAACGTCTTTTATCGACGGTTTATAATCGACGTTTGAAATTTATTGTTGCATAAGATTTAACGGAGGAACAATAATGGAAAAAAAAAGTTATTTCTCTAAAATTTTAGAATTCGATCTCAAAGAGTTCACTCTCGGGAAAGAGGAATTCGCAAATGAAAACCTCCGGAAAATCCCCATCAAAGTTCGCAGCAACTCATCAAGCCGACTTTTCGAGGGAATAATTTACGAATTGTTAAGCTGGGTTCTGTTGCCTGTCGGCATAATTATCTCGCTATGTCTGACATTCTTTATCATTGCCATTCTGGTCGCAATATTCAGTGCTCTTTTTATAGACACTATTTTATACCCGATCATTCAAGCCGTTGGCGTGATTGCGGTTTTGCTATTGACTCCGATCGTAGCGTTCCGCGGAATCCGTCTAACGCTGTCCGCTTTTTTCGATGCCCGCAGATCAGCCAAAAAATACAGGATCAATACCCAACGCGACTTGCGTTACGATTCCCGCGATCCCGTTTTATATTTGCGTTCGTATCTGACCGACACCGAGGAAAATATCCAAAAAATCAGCAAGCGAACTCCCGAAGAGGATTTAAATTCCGTTTTACAGGACATCGGTCCCGTGCTGGCGGTCGGCAGACCGGAAGATACGGAATCTCAGCTCGGCGCGAAAAGAATCTATGTAGAAACCGAAACGTGGAAAGACACGGTTCAAAATCTGATGGAGATTTCTCAATTGATAGTTATTCACGCCGGCGCATCCGAATCTCTGCTCTGGGAAATGGAAGCGGCTAAAAAAACAGATTCGCCTTCAAAAATAATCATCTCGTTTTTTCTCTGGGAATTATTCAATGCGGACAGCCGCAAAATTCACTATGAGCAATTCAAGGAAAAATTTGAGGCAAAGGTCGGAATCAAGCTTCCCGAGCATATCGGGAAAGCTAATTTTATGGTTTTCGATGCAAACTGGGCTCCGGGTCTTATCGAAACGAGCGAGTGGAAAAAGTTTTTCTTCTGTCTGTCGCCGTCAACCGTTGTAAGGGAAACTCTCCGCCCGCATTTCAAGCGGCACGGTCTGTATCTAAGCCGCGTGAAAACTTTTATTTATTGCATTTTATACGGAGCCGCAACATTATTGTCGCTTAACTTTTTCTTGTTTCCTCTCCAAATCGTTCCGCTTCATCTTAGATATTTTTATATGAAACTGAATGCCCGGCGGGTAATATCTCACAGCAATTTCCTGTCTTTCAGACAGCTTTCAAAATAGCTGAGACCGGTATTTTAAAGGGTGATCGAAATTATAATTGACATTTTAAATTAATGATTGCGAAGACAAATTAAATAAAATTACAGGAGGTTAAGATAATCCCATAATGAGTGAGAAAAAAATTTTTATCGGTTGGTCGGGTAAAACCGGAGAGGATTTAGCCAAAGCTTTTAAGGAAACCTTCGGCGATTATCCGGGTATAGAATGTTTTATATCCAGTGATCTGATCCGCGGTAAATGGTTCGACAAAATAATAGAAGAGATCGAAGAAGCCGACTATTGCATAGGATTCGTAACGCCCGGAACACATCGAAAAATATGGTTTAACTTTGAAGCCGGATATATTCATAAAAAACTCGGAGAATATACGCTTGTTTTGCTGGGCGATAAAGAGAAACTGCTTGATTCAAAAGATGAAATCCCCTTAAAGCACTTTCATGTAATCAGCGGTGAAGATAAAAATCAGATGATCGCTCTTATGAAAGATATTGTAGGAACGGAAGCCCGTGACAAAATTCTTGATCTCGCCTTTGGAGAATGGTTGGAGAAATATAACAAGGCTAAAGATCAATTGGCGTGGGAAGCGGACATTCACGATATAGCCGAACCGCTTTTCGATGAAATAAAAGGCTTAAAATATAACAGCCAGTTAAAAGATAACCACTCTCTCAAACTTATTATTACCGAATCCATCAGAGAGTTAAATGATGAGATCAAAGACGGAAAAAAACTAGAGAGCTTTTCCGCGCCGGCAATTCAGTGGACATATAATCTCGTAAAACTAAAAAATAAATTTGGCGATAGCCTGAAACTCAAAGCGGTTTCGATAATCGATCAGCAGGATACGTTCTGGCTTCAGGATATTGGCAGAGAAATTCTTCGATTATCAAGGAAAGAAACTGACGAGCGAATTTTCGTTTTTAATACTGAAGCGGATTTCGGTCGGCATTATGAAATGATTATCGACCATTCCAGATTATATAAAGTCAGGGTAATTACGATGCAGGCACTGACTGCGCTGGTTCCGAACGAAGCTAAAGACTTAGGTATTCTATACAATGGAAACTCCAGTTTGTATGCGCTTTACGACCGAATGGAAAATCAAAAGAAGATCAAATATTCAATGTCGGTAAAAGGAGTCCAAAAATATGAAACTGTCTTTGAAAAGATCAAAGGTGCTTCGATACTGATCGAAGCACCTTTGGAAGTGCCCGAAGATAGTCCGCTCTCGTTCAACAATCTGAAGGAAGAATTATTTGGCGATTTTGAACGATTTCAGAGCAGATTTGTCGAAATGTCGATATATACCTCCGTTTGGGACTATCATCAGTATTCCGATAAGCACCCTTATTATAAGGATATGACCGACGAAATGATGCGAGTATTTAAGGAACATCGCGGCGATGAAACGGAAAAATGCAGGATTTTAGAATTCGGCGCGGGCACGGGTAATTTTACCGAAAGGCTGGTCGATGTACCGAATGTGGATGTTTTGGCGTTAGAGATTGATTGGGCATACTACAACATAGCAAAATACCGATTTTCTAAATACGACCACATAAAACTGGAACACGCGGATGCCCGGAAGGTCAATCCCGAAGGAAAATATAAATATATCTTTTCTTCCTTTGTAGATCACCATATAAAATTAAAGGATAAGATTAAATACCTCAAAAATGTCGAGAAAAATCTTGAAAAAGGAGGACTTTTTATTGTTGGCGACAGCTTCCTGCGGAAATTTGACAGCAATGATAAGGACGATCGCGCAAAGGCTTTGCGGGAATATCATACACACATCATTGAAACCGTTAACAGCAGGGGCGGAACCCCCGAATTTGCCGATATGGAAATAAATTTGATGAATGCCAAGTTAGATGAGAATAATCGTGATGTGAGTGATTATAAAGTCAGTCTTGAGCAATATGAAAATTACCTGCATGAGGCAAAATTAAGAATCAAGGGCTCTCCGAAAAAAATAGGTCCTCTCGATTTTGAAAATGTTGGCGGCATATATGTTTTTACAATCGAATTGCCGTGAAAGATTTTTACGTGACAGTTAAAGTTTCGAGCTTCAAAATGCAGACAGACCGTTTACGCCGGCGGAATTTCTTTACTGCCGTCCGATACTGTAGGAAGTTCGTTGATGATAATTTATAATTTGAATAAAGCTTTTCGATTTATGGAGAAAATTTATGCAGTCTGATTCAAACGAACATATTATTGATGACTTGTTAAAAGTTAAGTGGGATCAGTCCTATAATCTGAAAGAGGCGAATAATTTATGGGGAGATGAGCCCGTTCCGTTCATCGCGGAAGCGATTGCACTATTTAAGTCTGAAGGCGGAAGCAAGTTTATCGATATTCCCTGCGGTGACGGACGAAATCTTCTTAATCTTGCAAAATCGTTGCCTTTCGTCATAGGCTCGGACACATCAATGCTCGGGTTGCAAATAGCGAAAAACAGACTGCTCTCGTATCAGACGGATAATTGTTTATTGATGGAAGGAGATGTTTTCAACAATAAATTTTTAGAAGCCCAATTTGACGGCGTGCTTTGCTGGGACCTTTTAGGACACCTTAATAATGTTAATCTGGCGATTACGGAATTGTTAAGAATCTGCAAGCCGGGCGGACAATTGATTGGCAGTTTGTTTTCTATCGGAGATTCTACCCGCGGAAAAGAAATGGACCCGATCGGTAACGAAGAATATATTTACAGCGACAAATTTTACTTTAAATTTTATGATGAGGAAGGCGTTATTAACCTGTTGAAAAACTATAACGCAGAGTTGGTTTCCTTGAAATTGGTTTCCTGGAAAGAATCTCCTCACGAAGGTTATCGGGAATATCCGCACGAGCACGAAAGCTGGGTTTTTGTCCTAAAAAAAACTTAAAGAATACATATGATTTATGAAAGAATCGAATTCCACGTTTCCGATGAAGTCTTAAAATTAGGCTTAAAAGGGATTTATTTTAGTATGGGAAATCTGCGAAACAAACGGACAGACCCTGAATTTGAGAAGATGAAAGAGCAGTTTATAGAGGAACTGCTTCCGAATCTGTCAGAAGAAAAGATCAAAGAAAATCCTATCCTGGAGGGTTTTCGCCAACTCCACCAATTAGTCGGCAAATCAAACCGAAAGAACATATCTTCGCCGGAAAATCTTTACCGCAACTTGTTAAAAAACAAACAATTGCCGAGTATCAACCTGATAGTTGATATTTATAATTTAATATCGGTTAAATTTTTCTTAGCTATCGGGGCGCACGATCTGGAAAAAGTTTCAGGAAACATTCATTTGCGTCTTACAAAAGGAACGGAGAAATTTTTGCCATTAGGTTCTGACAGCCTGAAGCAAGTCGGTATCGGAGAATATGCTTATATCGATGATGACGATGACATAATCTGCTACCTCGAAACCAAACAGGTCGAAAAAACCAAAGTAACTGAAAATTCAACTGATTGCTTTTTCATTATCCAAGGAAATTCGGCAACCGAAAGCGATTATCTTAAATCTGCCGCAGATGAATTAATCGGTCTGCTAAAGAAATTTTGCGGCGGACAACCGCGAATGTTGTTCGTGAGCGAGTGATTAGATAAAACAAACTTGATTATTCTTAACGAAATAATTGAGCGGAGAGAATTGAGTTTAAAATGAAAGAAGTCGGGACTGCATTCAGCCCCGACTTCTTATTTTTGTCTATATCCGAACAATTATTCGTTTGCAAAGAAATTCAGATCGCTGATGTTTTCCTGCAACGTGACAACCTGCGTCTGGAAGGTATAACGCTGCGAAATGACTGTAACGATCACGGTTTGACCGCTCTGAATTTCGGGGAAGCTGTATTGTCCGAAACTTCCCGTAACGGTTTTGTAGGTCGTGCCGTTCGATTCCGTTAAAAGGACTTTGGCATTACGCAAGCCGATGCCTTCCGCCGCGAAAACCTGTCCGCTGATGGTCGCTCCGGCGGCGGTCGGCGGAACATAAACCGGCGGCGGATTAGAAGCGAAGGTTCCTGTGCCGGCGGCGGTAAAGCTTCTTAGAAAATTACCCGCACCCAAACCCAACGACGGCGTAACCGACGAAAAACTCAATCCGAGATTACGGTCGGTCGTCAAGCCAAACCCGATGAAATCGGATGTAAATGTAACATTGTGGTCGGGAGTGGTTGCCGACAAAGTTGCCGAGTTTCCGCCGTTCGAGCCGGAAATCGTCGGGGCATTCGCATTCGGTGAAAAGATCGCGGTGAGCAGATTGACGCGCGAACCGCTGCCGACACCGATCGGAGCCGGAGTGTCGCGGAAAATCTGAACCGTTACCGTTTGATTAAGAAACTGTTCGACGTTTCCGCCGTTCGGTGCGCCCGGCACAGTCGTCGTGGCGGTCACGAACATATGCGCATCTTGAAATCCCTGCAATGCGGGCGGCAGTCCGGCAATGTTTTGATAACGAAAAGCGATCGGTGAACCGCCGCTGATCGTTCTAAATGTCGCTGAGGACGTATTGTTCGTAAAAACAAAATCCTGCGTTCCGTTCTGTTCGAGAAACTGTGCAAAAGTCGTCGTCTGACCGCTGACAGTCAGGATCGAAGCAAAAAATAATAAGCCGATAGTAAAATTGACAAGCAAAAGCTTAGTGATCTTCGTGCTGAAGAGCGAAGTTTTCATAATCTTGGAATCCTCTTAGTTGTAGTTTATACGGGGCTGTTTTGGCTGGGAGAAATGGAAGTGAGGGATTAAAGCCTGATCACTCCTGCGTTTATTATATTAAATGCACTTAAATTTGTCTAGATGTTTTTTAACGAAGTTTATTATAGAATTTTTATAATTGTCTGCAGTTTAAGAAATTATTCGCAGAAAAGTAATTTCCGAATTTTTACTTTTCCAAACAGGTTTGCTAAACTCTCTTTCATTATGGAAATCATTGTTCGCATCCGCTAACTAGCCGCAACTTTCTGGTTCGTTTCCTCGTTTCTCAATTCTTTGCGAAACGCACCGTCCCGGCACATCTCGTGCGCTTTTAATTATTTTTAGGGTATTTTTCTATGTCTAACTACGTTGAAACAACGTCTGAAAAGACGTTTGATAATTCGTTTTGGTCAATTTTGCGTGAAGCATTTTCAGGTTCCTCGCGTGATTTCACAAAGGATTCGATAGGTTTGGGAATCTTTCTGTTAGCAGTTCCGATGATTTTGGAAATGTTTATGGAAAGCGTTTTTGCGGTTGTCGATATTTATTTCGTCGGACATTTAGGGGCAAATTCGGTGGCGATTGTCGGTTTGACTGAATCGATAATGGCAATAATCTATGCCGTTGCAATCGGTTTGAGCGTCGGCGCAACGGCAACCGTCGCAAGGCGTTACGGCGAACAGGATAAGGACGGGGCGGCGAAATCAGCGGCACACGCGATAATGCTCGGCGTGGTCGTTTCTCTGTTGATGAGCGTGGTCGGAATCGTTTTTGCGCCGTTGATCTTAAGATTATTAGGTGCAGAACAAGCGATAATCAGCGAGGGCACGACCTTTATGCGGATCATGCTCGGCGGAAATGCCGTCGTTGTCTTCCTGTTTTTGCTGAACGCCATCTTTCGCGGCGCGGGCGATGCGGCGATCGCAATGCGCGTCTTGTTTCTCGCAAATCTGCTGAACATTATTCTTGCGCCGTGTTTTATCTATGGTCCAGACATCTTCGCTTTTTTTGGAATCGACGCACCGCAATGGCTGATCGATAACTGGATTTTTCCCCATCTCGGTGTAACGGGTGCGGCAGTCGGCACGACTATCGGGCGCGGTATCGGCGTTTTGTTTGCGGCTTATTGGCTCGTTCGTCCGGGCGGACGCATCACGATTCACAAGGAACATTGGCAAATTGACAGAGATTTATTGTTGAATCTTTTGAAAATTGCGATGCCTGCCGTTTTGCAATTCACGATTGCAACGGCGAGTTGGAGTGTTTTGGTGGCAGTGGTCGCCGGATTCGGCAACGCAGCGATTGCGGGTTATGTCATCGGTTTGCGTGTGATCGTTTTCGCACTTCTTCCTGCCGCCGGTCTGAGTAATGCGGCGGCAACGCTTGTCGGGCAAAACCTCGGGGCGGAAAAACCCGAACGCGCCGAAAAAGCCGTCTGGATCGCGGCTTTTGTCAATGTCGCATTTCTAGGCTTGGTCGGTTTGCTGCTCCTTTTCTTTTCAGACCGGGTCATCAGAATTTTTACAGATGAGCCGGAAGTTATTGCTTACGGCACAAACGCTCTGCACATTGTCGCTTACGGTTTCATATTTTACGCGTTGGGAATGGTGTTGGAATCGGCATTCAACGGCGCGGGTGATACCTGGACACCGACCTTTCTGAACCTGTTTATTTTCTGGGTGTTTGAGATTCCGCTTGCGTATATACTTTCATACAAATTCGGATTCGGTCCCGACGGAGTTTTCTGGGCGATCACAATTGCATTTTCGCTTTTCGCAGTCGTCGCCGCGCTGATCTTCAAACAGGGAAAATGGAAGCTGAAAGTCGTTTGATCTAATTTCGGTTGAATAGTAGCCGCGCGGATTTCGTCTGTGGCTACTATTCAACCGAAATCGTTTCAGCGTGTTTTTCTGAAAAGGATTTTGAGATGAATTTTTAGGGTCAAATTAATCGTCACCCAGCATTTCAAGATTGAATTTATAATCGCCAGCCATCGACGGATGCCCGTGGGCGAGCGAAACTTCGATGCCTTTGGCATAAACTTCCCTTGCCTTTTCACGGTTTCCGAGCGCGTCGTAAGCCTTTGCGAGGCTCCCGTAAGCGTTGCCTTCGTCGTCGGCTTTGGCAATGTATTCTTCCAGCAGTTTGATAACTTCTTCGGCTTGTCCGAGCTTTTCGTATTCCTTCGCCAAACCGAACAAAACCATCGTATTGGTCGGGTCGGTTTCGAGTATTTGTTTGAAAACTTCGATTCTGTTCTGCATATTTTTATAAGAAAATTATCCACAGATTAACACAGATAAATGCGGATAAGAAAAGATCGGTGTTTGATGCGGTGACAGCAAAAATCATCAAAAATCCGTTTTCATCTGCGTAAAATTAAAAAAGTTTCTGCTGAACCGGTAAAGGTTTTTCTTCGGGTTTCGGCGTTTTTTCAAACTTTTCAAAGCCCAAACGCTTGAAGTGAAGCTCGAAAAGTTTCACGACGATTTCCCATTTTTCGGTCTTTCCCTGATTGCGTTCGGCGAAGTTTTTATGACGCAGATTGCCGTTTCGCTCGCGTTTTTGCTGGTTGAGGATTTTTTCGGCTTTTGTCGGAATCTTTTCGTAGAGCTTTTCGACGAAATAATTTTCGATCGAATCGGTATCGAAATGAATAAAGTTGATGAATGCTTTTGTCGCGCCTGCGTTGCGGGCTTTTTCAAGCAAAACGGGAATGTCCGAATCGTTATAGCCTAAAATGATCGGCGCGATGCCGATGCCGCACTTTATTCCCGCATCGGTCAAGGTTTTCATCGCCCGAAAACGCGCACCGGGAATCGGCGTGAAAGGCTCGAACGGATTCGATTTTTCGGTGGTCGGGAACGGTATCGAAAAGAAAACGAACAAATTTTTCAGTTTCGTCAAAATATCCAAATCTCTTGTAATCAAAGGCGATTTCGTAATGATCGCGACGGGAATCTGAAAATCAAGACAAACCTGCAAACATTTGCGCGTCAGCTCGTAGCTTGCTTCAAGCGGCAAATACGGGTCGGTCGCAAACGAAAAATCGAGCGTTTTCATCTTTTCACGCGTTTTTTTCAGCTCTTCACGAAGCAAGATCGGCGCGTTCGGTTTGACGACGATCTTCGTTTCAAAATCCGTTCCCGCGCTGTAGCCGAGATATTCGTGATATTGCCGCGCAAAACAGTAAGTGCAGGCGTGAATACAGCCGCGATAGCAATTGACCGTGTAGCGATAGCCGAAATCCGACGAATATGCTTTTGTAATTATCTTTTTCGTCGTGAATTCTTCGTAAATTTCGAGTTTTGCAGAAGGCGGTTCGCCGAGAAATTCGGCGGAATATTTCTGATAAGGATTCGGCGGATTATTGACGTATCGCATCTGTGAAACAATAGCCCATTTATGCACTAATTGCAAGATTTTCGTTTATTTTCTTTTTCACAGTTACTTTGCGCGGTTTTTCCGATACACTATTAGTTTTGGCAAGTTACAGGATTTATTAGTATGGATATACAAATAGAAGAAACAAACGATACGACGTTCGCGCAATTCGGTCTAAGCGGCGAACTTATCAAAGCGATCAACGATTTAGGATACGAAACGCCGTCGCCGATTCAGCAGAAAACAATTCCCTTACTTTTGGAAAATCACGACATTGTCGGACAGGCGCAGACCGGAACGGGAAAAACGGCGGCTTTCGCACTTCCCGTTTTGCAGAATATCGAAGTTAAAAGCACTGAAATTCAGGCGTTAATTTTAACGCCGACGCGCGAATTGGCGATTCAGGTCGCCGAAGCATTTCACTCTTACGCAAAACATCTCGGCAAAGTGCGCGTTTTGCCTGTCTACGGCGGGCAATCTATCAGCCAGCAAATCCGCCATTTGCGCGGCGGCGTGCAGATCATCGTCGGAACGCCCGGACGCGTGATGGATCACATCCGGCGTGAAACGATCGACATTTCAAATCTGAAAGCAGTCGTGCTGGACGAAGCGGACGAAATGCTCAGAATGGGATTTCTCGAAGATGTCGAATGGATTTTGTCGCACACGCCCGAAACGCGCCAGACCGCGCTTTTTTCGGCGACGATGCCGCGCGAAGTGCGCCGCATTGCCGAACGTTACCTGAAAGAACCGATCAACGTCCAGATCGAACGCAAAACCCTGACCGTTCCGACCATCGAACAGTTTTATCTGAACGTTTCCGAACGCCAAAAGACCGACGCTTTGACCAGACTTTTGGAAACCGAATCGACTTCGGGCGAAGCCGTAATCGTTTTTCACCGTACCAAGCTCGGAGCCGCCGAACTGACCGATAAGTTACAGGCACGCGGTTACGCGGCGGAAGCGATGCACGGCGATATGAGCCAATCGCAACGCGAAACGGTCATCAAAAGATTGAAGAACGGCAAGGTCGAGATCGTCATTGCGACGGACGTTGCCGCACGCGGTCTGGACGTTGAGCGCATCAGCACGGTTATCAATTACGATATGCCGTCCGACACCGAATCATACGTTCACCGCATCGGTCGCACGGGACGCGCCGGACGGATGGGCAGAGCGATTCTTTTCGTCACGCCGCGCCAACAGCGAATGCTCCGCGACATCGAAAACTATACGAAACAGAAAATTTCCCCGATCAAACTCCCTTCGCAAGCCGACGTTGCGGCGCGGCGTGTGGCGTTGTTGAAAGACAAGATCATCAATACTCTGACCGAACAGGATTTGGAACTTTACCTTTCACTGGTCGAGGATTTGGCAGAAGAAACGACTTGCGACATCGCCGAAATCGCGGCGGCGGCGGTCTTTTTGTCGGTCGGCGATAAGCCTTTGGAAGTTGCCGTCGAACCCGAACCGCAACAGTTTTCGTTTTCCGAAGAAGGAATGGTGCGGCTCTTTATCGATGTCGGTCGCCGGCATCACATCAGCCCGGGCGACATTGTCGGTTCGATCGCCAACGAAGCCGACATTCCGGGCAAAGCCATCGGCGCAATTGACGTATACGACCGTTTCACGTTGGTCGATATTCCGTCGGAATTTGTCGAACAGGTTTTGAAACGAATGAAGCGCAGCCGCATTCGTAAACAAAATATGAATGTTCGTCTGGCTTCGACCGAGGACGTTTCAACGCCGCGCGAAAAACCGCGCGAACGCGATTTTGCAAGCGAAAGAGGTTTCAGCCGTGACAAAGAGCCGGGACGCGGGCGCGATTTCAAACCGCGCAAAGAATTCAAAGGCAGAAAAGCCAAGCGCAAAGACAGCAAAAAACCTTTCCCGAAACGCAAAAAAGGCAAATAGTATCAGGATTGATGCTTTTGGAAGCTTTTGGTCAAATTAAGGAGAATTTTTGGACGATTTCAAAAATTCTCCTTTTTCCTTTGTTTGCGTCTTTTTTCGGTAACTCCGATTATTATTCCGATTTTTTTTGACTTTACTATTCAAGCATTCTAAAGTTGATTCACAAAATCAACTTTCCTGGAGTCTTGAAATCAATGAAGCAAATTAAATCCGGCTTAAACCGGAATTTCCGTTTCGCAATTGTTTACTGCATCGTTTCTTCGTTCGTTCTAACTTTTTCCGGTTTCGCTTTTGCGCAAAAATCTTCTGAAAACCTGGGCACGATACCGCCGTCATACCAGATTTTCGACATCGGCGTGGTGCAGACAGGCGACACCGCATCGCAAGGTTTCGGCATTTCAACAAACGGTATAGCCGTCGGACGTTCGATCAGAACGGGTGGAGCGCAGGCGTTTTCCTGGACTTCGGGCGGCGGAATCGTCGGTTTGCCGAACATTTCGGGACGCACTTTCTGCGTTTCAAACAGTGCAAACGATGCGGGAGTCGTTGTCGGAACGTGTGCGAACACGCTTTTCGGGACGAGCCGTCTGCCTGTCGTCTGGCGAAGCGGTGCGGTTTCACAGCTTCCGCTTCCCGCAGGTGAAACGCTCGGCGACGCGAACGACGTAAATTCGTCGGGCGTGGCGGTCGGTTCGGTCAATTCGGGAAGTTTGCAACGCGCCGTTGTATACACCGGCAACACGGCAACCGTCATTACGCAAACGACTTCGGGCGGCAGTTTTTTCACGACGGCTTTCGGCATCAATAATTCGGGACGCGTCATCGGAACAGGAATCGACCCGTCAAACGCGGCGCGAAATGTCGGGATGGTTTACGACATCGGCAGTAATTCCGCGACGGAAGTCGGCGCACTGCCGAACGCCAACGGCGCACTTGCTTTCAGCATCAGCAACGCGGGTCACGTCGTCGGCTCATCTATGCAGAATCAGGGTTCGGGACTTCCGTTCATCTGGACGCAAAGCGGCGGAATGACGGCAATTCCGCTTCCCGTCGATACGACGCAAGGTTCGGCGCGCGCCGTAAATTCGTCGGGTTGGGCGGTCGGAACGGCTTCGTCGGCATTTGCGATTCCTTTTCTTTATAACGGCATTGCGACTTACCGTTTAGCCGATCTGATTCCGGCAGGAACGGGTTGGGATTTGTCAACCAACACATCCTCGTCCGCGCTCGGCATCAGCGACACGAACATTATCGTCGGAACGGGCGTTTTCAACGGGCAAACACACGCTTACGCGATGATTCCCGTTGCCAATCTTTCGCTCGGCGGACGCGTTTTGACGGCTGACGGCGCGGGAATCCGCAACGCGGTTGTGACGATTTCGGGCGGCAATCTGCCCGCGCCCGTTTCGGTGCAAACGGGTGCGTTCGGCACCTACAATTTTTCGGGTTTACAGCAAAGCGGAAACTTTACCGTGACGGTTTCGAGCAAGCGTTATTCGATGATACAGCCGACTCAAACTATCATTTTGCAAAGTTCTCTCAGCAATTTCAATTTTGTCGCGACGGCTCAATAAATTAAAATTTTCGGGAAATTTGCCTGCGGAATACATAAAAGAAACGAAAGGCTGATTAATAGTTAATTGTTCACAGTAAATTGTTTTTACTTCTATTTACCATTTACAATTAACTATTATCGTTTTCGTTTCTTTCGTGTGTTTCGTGGGCAAAATATTTATAATTCATCGAACAATTCGGAAAAACTCTCGTTAAAATTTTCGTGCAGGAAAAGATCGGATTTTACAAAATTATTAAAAAGATCGGCGCAGGCGGAATGGGCGAAGTGTATCTTGCCGAAGACGAACGCCTGCACCGCAAGATCGCGCTCAAGCTCCTGCTTGCCGATGTGACGAACGACCGCAAAAAACTGAACCGTTTTATGCAGGAAGCGCGGCTCGTCGCAAATCTGAATCATCCGAACATCTGCACGATCTACGAAGTCGGCGAAACGGGCGAAACGCCTTTTCTCGCGATGGAATTGATCGAAGGCGAAACGCTTACCGAAAAGATAAAAAACAATTCGCTGAATCTGAGCGAAATCCTTAAAATAAGCGCGCAAATCGCCGACGCGCTCGATGAAGCGCATCAGAATAAGATCATTCACCGCGATATAAAATCTTCAAACGTGCTGATAAATCAACGCGGACAGGCAAAGCTTCTCGATTTCGGCTTGGCAAAAACCGTCGCCGAGGAAGTTTTCGAGCAGGACATCACGCGTGCAAAAACCGAAGAAGGAATGCTCATCGGCACGGTTCAATATATGTCGCCCGAACACGCTCTGGGCAAAAAACTCGACGCGCGCACCGATCTCTGGAGTTTCGGCGTTTTGCTTTACGAAATGGTTTGCGGAACGCTTCCCTTCAAAGCCGCCACGCAAGCCGGAGTTTTCGATGAGATATTAAACAAACCGCCGATTGCACCGCGTGAAATAAAGGCGGAAATTCCCGCCGAACTCGAACAGATAATCTTAAAACTGCTCGAAAAAGATCGCGATCTGCGTTATCAAACGGCTTCCGATCTGCGCGCCGATCTCAAGAGATTGCGCCGGAGTTTGGGCGAAACTTCGGATTCGGGCGAGTTTTTCAAAACTTCGACGAGCGAATTGAGCAGCTCATTCAAAACGTTAGAAGCCGCAAAACCGAAGAATGTTTTTATAAAAAAAGCATTAATTTCCTTCGTCGTTTTATTGGTTCTGGCGGGAATAATTTACGCCGTTTACCGTGTATCGGAAGGGTCGAAAACGTCGGTTTCATTTGCCGAAGCAAAATCTTCGCGCCTGACCAATCTCGGAAAAATCTACGATGCGGTAATTTCGCCCGACGGGAAATATGCCGCTTACGTGACCGACGACGGGGCAAAGCAAACGCTCTGGATAAAACAGGTTACAACGGGAAGCATCGCACAGATCGCCGCGCCCGCCGAAATCATCTATCAAGGTCTGGCGATCTCGCCTGACAGCAGTTGGGTTTATTACAATTTTTGGGATAAAAAATCGGTCGGACAAATCTTTCGCGTTCCGATTCTGGGGGGCAATCCGCAAAAGGTCGTTTTCGACTGTATGCCCGGAATTTCCATTTCGCCCGATGGAGATCAGATCATTTTTACGCGCTCGAACGACCGGACGAAAAAGCTCCAGTTAATAACCGCGAACGCCCTCGGCGGAAACGAAAAGGAACTCCCGACCAACGATGTGATCGGCATCTACGGTGCCATCTGGTCGCCGGACGGAAAATCCGTTGCATATATAAAATCTTACTCCGATATTGAAAAACGCTTTCTTGAGATCGTCGAAGTCGATCTGAACGGAAAGGAAATTAAAAAGGTTTGGACGGACACGGAAAATAAATATCAACTCAACAGCTTTGCGTGGCTTCCCGAAAAAAAAGGCATCGTCGCGTCGCTTCAGCTTATCAAGGAATTTCAGTCGCAGGTTTGGGAGATCAATTATTCGGACGGGCAAATGAAGCAGATCACCAAAGATTTCAACGGTTATAATTCATTGAGCGTGAGCGCGGACGGCAAAAATATGCTTGCCGTTCAGCGCGATTTTCTGGCAAGCGTCTGGAACGTTCCGATCGAAGGCTCCACGCAGGCAAAACGCCTGACCGAAGGAAAATTTGAAGGCATCGGCATCGCTTTCACATCGGAAAACCGTTTGATCTACAGTTCCAACATCAGCGGCGGTTTTGAAATCTGGTCGATGAATCTGGACGGTTCGGATAAAAAACAGCTTACCTCCGATGCCATTTTTAAGGTAACTCCCTGTGCCGTCAATCCCGAAAAACTTATCTTTTTCAATGCTGTCGGGAGCGAGGCGGGCGGCGTTGCGCAGATGGATTTTGACGGTAAGAATTTGAAGATACTCGACGGTATCTGGAACATTTTCTGTGCTTCCGAAGGCTCGAAGATTTTTTATCTTTCGAGCGTGGACGGCAAAAATCCGGCTCTTTTTTCCGATTCGGTAGAAAGAAACGCGCAGAAACAGGTTACTGATAAACCGATTCGCAGTTATGCGGTTTCGCCGAATGGGAAATTTGCCGCTTACATTTACTGGAACGACACAACGCGGAGTTACGGGGCTGAGGTCATCGAGGTTGAAACGGGAAAGATCAAGCCTTTCGAGATTCCGGTCACGGCAGTTCAAAAATACAGCGATTCGCAGTTTACGATCCGCTTCACGCCCGATAATAAAAATCTTTCATATGTTAATGACGAGAACGGTTTCTCGAACGTTTGGCTTTTACCCTTGAACGGCGAAAAACCGAAACGCCTGACCAACTTTAACGACAACTACATTTACACTTTTGAATGGGCAAAAGACGGGAAATCGCTCGGTGCGACACGCGTGACAAGCACGAACGACGCGGTAATTTTCCTCAAGGAGAAATAAAAAAACAACGCAGATTTTTCAGGTCTGCGCTGTTTTCGGCTTATTCGGAGGCTCGGCAGTTTCCTATTTGGACAAGCTAACCGAAACTTTTTCCGCTTTGATTTGATTCTTTGCGAGGCGGGTTTCGTTTTCGCCCTTGCGGATCGAACGTTCGAGTTTCGATTCATAAATGCCCCGCCCGGTTTGATTGCGGTTGACAAATATTCCGCTTAAAAAATAGGTATTGCCGTAACGGTTGAAGGCGACCATTTCGCTGTCTTTCGGCGCGACCTGCTTTGTATCGAAGCTGGAAACGATCAGGATATTTTCTTCGGATGCCTTATTTGTGAGAACGAAATTCGTAGTGCTCAAGGCTCTCAATTCATACTCGCCCGCCTTCAATTCTTTTTTGCCGAAATTGAAATCGAAGGGCACGCTGAATTTCATCACCTGTTGTGCCTTTGCCTGGCTTGCCGAAGCTAAAACCGTAAAAATTCCCAGAACCAACGCCACTGCAAATAATTTTAATGATTGCTTTTTCATAATATTTTTCCTGTCCTTAATTTTTATAAATTCAACCTTTCGGCTTGCCTTCTCTATTGGCGAACGTGATGCCAAACCTGCACAAAAGGCGTAAACCCGCTAAATAAAACAGCTTAAATTCTTCGGCAAATTGCTTCCCAAAACCGGCAAACGCAAAAAACTATCCGAAAAGATAGTTTTTCAAACCGAAGAGATAGCTTTTAAAGTAAAAAAGTTCAGAGTTCCTTCTTTAGAAGGCTTTTGCTAAACGTAAAGCCGCCTGAAGGCGGGACTCTCAACTTCGCTTAAATTAAATTTTCGTTTTAAACTAAAAATGATGACCGCAAAACTGTTGACGATCTCCGAAAAAAGCAAAAATCAAACGTTTCCGCTCGAACGCGAAACGATCTCGATCGGGCGCGAAGCGTCGAACGACATCGTTTTGAACGATGCTTCCGTTTCGCGCCGTCACTGCCTGATCGAAAAAAGGGAAAATCTCTTTTATCTGACCGATCTGCAAAGCCTGAACGAAACTCTGCTCAACGGGAAAAATGCCGAAAACGCCGTGCTTGCCGACGGCGACAGGATTTTGATCGGCGATTTCGAGTTTCGATTTCTCATCAACGATGTTTCCGAAACATCGGGCGAGGTTTTGCTCGATAAAACCGAGCTCGTTCTGCCGAAAAATTCGGTGCAGATAAAGATGGACGAAGTTTTCGGCGCGATGGCACGCGATCTGACGGCGATCTTACAGATCAGTGCGAAGATAAATTCACTGCGCGACACGGAAATTTTACGGCGCGAACTTTTGCGGCAGATTTTTGAAGTCGTTCCGGCGGACGAAGGCGCGATCCTGCTTGCCGATGCGGAGCAGGAATTTGTCGAATTCCTCGGCTTAAACCGTTTTGACGAAAACGCTTCGGTCAATGTCAGCCAAACCGTTGCGCGCAAGGTTTTAAGGGAAAAAAAAGTGATTCTCGTCAGCGATTTTGCTTCTTCAAACGAACTGGAAAAAGCCGAAAGTCTGGTTTTATCGAGATTATCTTCGCTTTTATGCGTTCCGCTCGTCGTTTTTGAAAAGACTTCGGGCGTGATCTATCTGACGAGTGCGCGGGCAAATTTCGACGAATCGCATTTACGTTTTCTAACCGCGATTGCCGGAATCGCGGCAGTGGCGATCGAGAACGCACAAAATTTCGCGCTTCTCGAAAACGAGAACGAAAGGCTTCGGAGCGAACGTTTTGAACGCAATATGATCGGGGAAAGCGGTTCGATGCGGAAGATTTTCGACATCATCAAAAAGGTTGCGCTGACCGATTCGACGGTTCTTATCACGGGCGAGTCGGGAACGGGGAAAGAACTTGCCGCGCAAGCCATACACCTCAACAGCAAACGCCGTGACAAGCCGTTTGTCGCCATAAACTGCGCCGCTTTGACGGAAACCCTGCTCGAAAGCGAGCTTTTCGGACACGAAAAAGGCGCGTTTACGGGTGCGGTTCAGCAAAAGCGCGGCAAGATCGAAATGGCGGCGGGCGGAACGCTTTTTCTCGATGAGATCGGCGAAATGGCTCTGAATCTGCAAGCGAAAATCCTGCGCGTATTACAGGAAAGAGAGTTTGAACGCGTCGGCGGAACGCGTCCGCTCAAAGCCGACATTCGCCTGATCGCCGCCACCAACCGCGAGCTTCAGACGGAAGTAAAGCAAGGAAACTTTCGGCAGGATTTATACTATCGCCTCAACGTCGTTCAATTCAAAATGCCCGCCCTGCGCGACCGCCGCGAAGATATTTTGCCGATCGCGGAAAGTTTTGTCGGGAAATTCGGCTTGAGATTAAACCGGAAACTGCGCGGAATCTCAGTAAACGCCAAAAAGATTCTGCAAAAATACGATTTTCCCGGCAACGTCCGCGAGCTTGAAAATACGATCGAACGCGCCGTCGTTTTGGGAGCGTCGGAATGGATTCTGCCCGAAGATTTGCCCGAAGACTTTCTCGACATACGAAGCGAAACCGAACGGGAAAACGTTTCAAACTATCACGAAGCCGTCCGCGAAAAAAAGATCGAATTAATCAAAAAAGCCTTTCAGGAAGCCAAAGGAAGTTATGTCGAAACCGCCAAACTGCTCGACGTTCACCCGAATTATCTGCATCGTCTAATCAGAAATCTGGAAATAAAAGACGAATTGGAAAGGCTTTGAGTCCCTTCTTTAGAAGGCTTCCCGTTTAGCGGTTAGCCGCCTGAAGGCGCGACTCCGAACTTTAATTTTCTTTTTATTAAAAAAACTCTTGATTGATGGTGGATGAAAGTTTTGAGGACTTTTTGAGTTTCGTTGTTGAACGGGCGAACTGAGGAACTTTGAATTTAAAGTAAATTAATATTGTAGTCGAAAATTCTTTGTCATCGCTCATTACTTGCAGCTTTTCGATTTGTGCTTGGGCGATGATTATTCGGTCAAACGGGTCGCGGTGGTGAAACGGTAGGGTTGAAACTTGCAAGATGTGTTCAGGTAAAATTGCTGAAACTTCAATGTTTTCAAGATCGATTTGTTTGATGACATCGGCAAGCGGTTGAGCCAGAGTCAATTTTCCGATACTGATTTTTACCGCCATTTCCCAAAGCGAAGCAATACTGACAAAAACATCATTTGTTGAAGCGGCAATGATTTGACGGCGCGATTTTGAAAGTGAACTATTGCCTTCGAGAAACCAAATAAGGATATGCGTGTCAATCAAAATTCTCATTACATATAATCCTTAAAATCTTCCAAAGGCGCGTCGAAATCTTCAGCAATATGCTTAACCAAACCTTTCATACTGCCGAACTTGCGTTTCTTTCTTTTCGGTTTCTCGATTTTTTGTACTTTTATCAAATTAAGATTTGCCAAATCATCGAGTAATTGCTTTGCTTTCGGCTCTAAAATTGTAACGGTTATGGTTTCCATAGCTGAATTTTAACTTAGAAAGCCGAAATTTTCACTAAATTTCGGCTTTCATTTTATTACTTTCCGCTCATAATCAGCTTGGCGATTGTTTGAAGCTGCATATTGCTCGTGCCTTCGTAGATCGCGCCGATCTTGGAATCGCGCCAGAATTTTTCGACCGGATAATCTTTTACATAGCCGTAACCGCCGAAAAGTTCGATGGCTTTGGAAGAAACTTTCTCAGCCGTGCGCGACGAATAGATTTTCGCCATCGCCGCTTCTTTGAGGAAAGGCTTGCCTGCATCTTTCAGACGCGCCGCGTTGTAAACCAAAAGACGCGCGGCTTCGATGTCTAAAGCCATTTCCGCGAGCTGAAACTGAACCGCCTGGAAATTGTTGATCGATTGTCCGAATTGTTCGCGTTCGGCGGTGTATTTGAGCGCGGCTTCGTAGGCACCTTGCGCGATGCCGACCATTTGCGCGCCGATCCCGATGCGTCCTTCGTTCAATGTTTCGATCGAAACTTTGTAACCTTTGCCGACTTCGCCGAGCACGTTCTCTTTCGGAACTTTACAGTTTTCCAGGATCAGTTCGGTGGTCGAACTTGCGCGGATTCCGAGCTTATCTTCTTTTTTACCGACCGAGAAACCTTCAAAACCCTTTTCGATGATGAACGCCGTGATGCCTTTGTAGCCCGCATTTGCGTCGATGGTCGCAAAAAGAATAAAGATTTCGGCTTCGTTTCCGTTCGTGATCCAGAGTTTTTGACCGTTCAATTCCCAGTGATCGCCTTTATCTACCGCTTTTGTTTTCAAAGCGAACGCGTCCGAACCGCTCGCCGCTTCGCTCAAAGCATACGCACCGACTTTGCCCGTCGCCATTTGCGGCAGATATTTTTTCTTGATCTCATCGTTGCCCCATTTCATAAAGGCATTCGTGACGAGCGTGTTGTGAACATCGACAAAAACCGAGATCGAAGCATCGACCCGCGCCAACTCTTCGATGGCGAGGATTGCATTAAAGATCGTCGAACCCGCGCCGCCGTATTCTTCGGGCGATTCGATCGCCATTAAGCCTAAGTCAAAGCATTGCTTGATTAATTCGCTGTCTAACTTCGCGTCGTGCTCCATTTTCTCGACACGCGGACGAACTTCGCCTTCGGCAAACTCGCGCACCGAAGCCCGAAAAAGTTCTTCCTCTTCGGTCAGATCGGTCAAAGCCTGCGGTAAATATTCTTTTTCTAAAGCTGTTGCATTCATATTTTATTTCCTTATGTTTATATAAATTGTCGTGAAAAGAATATTTTAAGTTTAAGGCGATGCGCTTTGCAAACAGGCATTAAAACTCACGGCATAAGTTTTCGCACGTTTGCCGATTTTCGCCCGACACGTTAGCATTTAGTTTTAACGAATTAACTTTAATGGCAAGCCGAGTGAACCCCGAAACAGAAATTGCAGACGCAAATCTCAAACCATCCGAAAACAGACAAAAACACATCAATCGTTTGAAAATCGCGGGCGTTTTACTGACGCTTTTCGGTGTTGCGCTGTTTTCCTATTTCGTTTATTCGGTCGGGCTGAACGAGATTCTGGAAGGTATCGCCAAGATCGGTTTCAACGGGTTCGCGATCATTATCTGCCTTTATTTTGCGCGCATCGTCGTGCGTTCGACGGCTTGGAATCTGTCGGTTTACGAGCCTTACAAGCTCGGATTCCGCGATACGGTTCCGGCGGTCATTATCGGCGAAGCGATGAGTTCGCTGATTCCGCTCGGCATCCTCATAAGCGGCACATCAAAAGCGGTTGCCGTCAGAAAAAAGGTTCCGCTCGTCGTCGGATTTTCTTCGATCGCGACGGAAAATCTTTTTTACAGTCTGGTAACTTCTGTCTTTATCGTTTTAGGCGCGTTCTCTTTTCTGCGAACTTTTGAACTCGACGACGGCTGGCGCATCACCATCGACATTCTCATCGTCGCGATAATTTTTCTCATCCTGCTCGGCGTTTTGATGGTCATCCGCCAATGGCATTTCGCCAGTGCGATCTGCGATAAACTTTACGATAAAGGTTTGTTGAGAAATATTCTCGAAGACGGCAGACTTCACGTGCGGCTTTTTGAAAACTTAATTTACGGTTTTTACCGCCGTTACCCGAAACGCTTTGCGCCGATCATCGTTTGCGAAACGCTTTTCCATCTGCTCGGCATTGTCGAGGTTTGGTTTATCCTGACAAAGCTCGGCGATGCGTTGCCGAATCTTTTCACGGCGTTTCTGCTCGAATCAGTCAGCCGTCTGATTACCATCGTTTTCAAACTGATTCCTTTCGTCATCGGGGTTGACGAAGCCGGCGCGCAATTCGTCACGGAAACGCTCGCCATCGGCGCAACTATCGGTGTCACGCTCGCCATTATCCGCAAAGGAAGAGTTCTTTTCTGGACGGCGGTCGGGCTTGTTTTCATCATCAAACGCGGACTTTCCTTCAGCGAAATCAGCGATTTGAATAACAAAAAAACAGAAAATCAAAACTAAAAAGCGGAACGCGAAGCGGACGGATCAAGCGAATTGTAAGGGATTTATTTTTATAAGTTTATCCGTAAAATCCGCCGAATCCGTCCGATCCGCGTTCAAAAGAACGACTTAAAATCTCCAAAAGATCGGCACTAAAATTATCGAAACGATAAAAACGATAATGGTTAAAATCGTCCCGACTTTGACGAAATCCATAAACCTGTAACGTCCGGGCGTGTAAACCAAAATACAAGCAGGTTCGAGCGGCGTGATGAATGAAAACGATGCCGCGTAAGTGACCGCCACGGCGAAAGTGCGCGGGTTCAAACCTAAAAGCGCGGCAGTTTGCACGGCGACGGGGACGACGACGAGCGCGGCGGCTTGGTTCGACATCGGCTGCGTCAGAAAAACCGTTAAGGCAAAGAATCCCGCAAGCACGGCAGTCGGTCCGAAGTGCTCGAAATTGTCGCGGATCAATCCGGCAAGATATATGTCCGCACCCGTTTTTTCCATTGCCGTTCCGAAACTTATCATACAGGCGATCAAAACCAACAGACGGAAATCTATCAGCGAATAAAGTTCGGAATAACGAATCGTTTTCGTCGCCAAAAGCAGTAAAACTCCGAGCAGAACGCAGACCGCCAAAGGAACTTCAAACCCCGTCACGATCTTTGACAGAGAAAGCGTCAGGAAAAGTCCGAAAGCCGCCAAAGCCCATTTACGCTTTTCCGTTCGCATACTGCTTGCCGAAACTTCTTCGAGGAGTAAAAGTTCGCCTTCGACGACATACGGCTCGATCGTTTTGCGGTTTCCCTGCACGAGCAAAACGTCGCCGAAACGAAGCGTGACGTGGCTCAGTTTATTGATAAAAGTTTCGCCGTGACGATTGATGGCAAGCACGGTCAGATTGTAATTTTGCCGGAAATTCGTCGCTTTCAGCGTTTGCCCGACAAGCGGAGATTCGCGCATTACCATTACTTCAAAAAGCTCGACCTCGTCGGTTTCCAAAATATTATCGCTCAGGAAAAATTCGGGCTTGATCTCCAAACCGACCGTTTCTTTGACCGCCAAAATATCCGTGATCGTTCCTTCGACGATCAGCAGATCGCGCGACCTAATGCGCTCTTTCGCCGTCAGCGGAATTTTTTCCTTGTCGCGGATGATTCCCAAAACGTTCAGATCGAGTTCCGAATTCAGGTTTGCTTCGCCCAGAGTTTTGCCGACCAGATTCGATTCGGGCAAAACAAGCAGTTCGGAAACGTATTCGCGAATCGCGTATTGTTCCGTTAAAGATTCTTCGCCGCCGCGCCGCGGCAACATCCTGATGCCGATGAGAAGCATATAAACGATGCCGATCAACGCGATGATCGCGCCGACCGCCGTAAGCTCGAACATCGAATACGGTTCCATCCCGTAACGCTTGATCGCGCCGCTGACCGCCAAATTCGTCGAAGTTCCGATGAGTGTGCAACTTCCGCCGAGAATCGCGCCGAAAGCCATCGGCATCAGCAGTTTCGACGGGGCGATTTTTGCTTTATTTGCCAAACCGATCACGATCGGCAGAAACATCGCGGTCGTCGTCGTGTTTTTCAAAACCGACGCGGAAACTGCCGCAACCCCCATAATCAGCGCAGTTAGAATAAATTCGTTATCTCCCGCGATCTGGTAAAGTCTGCGCCCGATCAGATCGACCAAGCCCGTTTTTATCAATCCGCCGACCAAAATAAAAAGTCCGCCAATCGTGATAATGATGTCGTTTCCAAATCCGGCAACGCCTTCCTGAATATTTAAAACACCGCTCATCACCAACCCGATGACAAGCAAAATCCCGACAATATCGACGGGCAATTTTTCCGAGCCGAACAGAATAAGCGCAACTATGAGTAAAATTATGGTAATAGCAATTGGCGACATTGTTCGTAAGAATAGCTGAATTTTCAGGATTTGAAAAGGATTTTTTAATTTCCTCAGACGTAATAATTTACTTTTTGTTTGATATTTTTTTTCCGAATTCTCCGCGTTAACGTCTGTAGGATAAACAATTGCCGATTTATTTTTTCAGGCGGTTGAAAGAAAAACCGGGAGGAAAAAAGATGTTCAAAACCAATATTTCGATTCTATTTATTATATTTATCTTTTTGTTTGCTTTTTCATTCGGCGTTGCGGCGCAAGACGGTTCAGTTTCGGCACAGAGTTCGGAAATCACCGCATCGCAAGTGCCGAAAGGCGCGGAAAGACTTTTGCCTGAAAGCGTTCCGGCGGAATTTAATCAGGCTTTTGACAATTTATTAGACGAGGGAAAAGGAAAACTCCAAGGCGGCGAGCGCGAATTTTTGGTTTGGACGGGAAATTACAAAAACGTTTCGACCGCCGCCAGATCGCGTTCGCAGATCGAAACGAATTTCCGCAACGGCGGTTGGATATTTGAATCGCAGGGCAAAAACGGCGAACTGGAGCTTTTCACTTTGAACCGGGATTCACCGCGCCGCGTCGTGCTCGGTTTTTTCGTTTCAGACGATAAGGTTATTGTTTGCGGTTTGATGGAAGTTTTTTTAGGAAATGACAAATCGAATCCGCAAAAGCCGATAACTCCGCCGAAAAATTCTCAAACTCCGTCAAGTTCAAACAATTCGCCGGCAAAGAGCGTTACGGTCGATAAAGATATGCAATGGATAAACGTGATGGGCAATGAAATGCCGCCGATGCCTGACTTTCCCGCTTTGCCGCCGAAAGCAGGAAGAGTTCGCGGTTACGTGAAAGATTGGACGGGAAAACCGCTGGCGGGCGCAAATATCGGGATTCGTTCGTCTTACTTGGCAGGTTACTATTCGGGCGGACAGGGCGTGACTGACAAGAACGGTTATTACGAGCTTACTCCGCCGAAAGGAATGGCGAATTTTTACAACGCGGGTTATCAGATCGAATGGGGCGAAGGCATCGCGGCGGTTTCGCTTCATCCGGCGGACGGAAAGCTCGATAGTTTTGTCACGACGGACGGCGCGGTGGAAAATTTCGTTTTGCTTCCATACGGAATTACGAGTCGCGAGAATTTACAGGAAAACGCGCATCTGCCTTCGACATTTTACGGCGGCGCAATCTTTTTGAGTTGGTATTCAGCCGAAGCCGACGACAACAACGCTCCGCCTTTTGCCGTGAAAGACGATGCAAAACTCGAAATCACTCTCACGCCCGAAGGCAGAATGTTTGACGGTTCGGCAGGGCAACCGATCGTTATCCGTAAAACGGCAGGCATCTCGGGCTCGTTCAGAATTCACAACATCCCGCTCGGACGCTACAAGATCAGTATCAAGGCGAACGGAAAACCGCTCAAAATTAAGGACACCAAAAAGAACGATCCGAACTTCGGATTATCGCCGACCGAAGCAAATGGCGAAGCAAGCATTTTGTTCGTGCCCGGCAGTGCCAAAGCGTCAATGGTCAGTCCGCAATTCGGCGCGTGGGATTGGGTGAGTTTGAATATAGAAACGCGTTAAAATCCGATATTATTTGAGAAATTTGCAATTAGATGAATCGAAAAATTGTTTGAAATATGTGAGAAGTTAAAAGTAAATCTACCACTTCTAACTTTTCACTTTTCACTCGTTCCGAAAGTTGTATCGCATAAATCTGAAATCAACAATTATTTATCCGGAATCGGGATTTTGTAGATCTTTAAATATTCGCCTGCCGAAAAACCATAAAACAAACGTAATAAGCAACGATCCGCCAAAGGAAATGAGAAATAAATTTTTGTTCAGCGCAACGCTTCCAAAATAAGCATAAACCAGACAGATCGGGACGTATCCGACGATATTCATAATCAGATAAGTTGAAAAATTAAATCTGTTAAAGCCGCAAACGATGCAGATGCTTTCCGAAATGATCGGGATTCCGCGCGTCATTAAAATCGCCGGATAGCCGTATTTTTCCATTATTTTATTGGCGGAAATGTCGGCTTCGCTCTTTAACACCGCAGAAGAACCGCGCCCGATGAAATATCCGGCAACCGAAGATAAAATGACCGAAACGAAGGAAAGCACGAATCCGCCCGCAAAGCCGAGAATCGTTCCGTTCAGATACATCACGATGCTCGACGGAACAGGCAAAGCAATGTCCGAAACAAGAATTATGAAGCTTAAAATCGCGTATTTGGAAGGATTATTTTGGGAGCGGTTCAATAAATCTTCAAAAAAAGATTCGACATTTCCGAACAGCAAAAAAAGCAGGATAATCAGAAAACAAGTGACGGCTAATGGAATAAGGATTTTTCTCAAGATAATTAATTCTAAATCTGTAAATTCAAACCAACCTGTCAATCATAATTGATTTTGCCGACGGCGGAAAAGTTTTGATCGTTTTTTCTAAAAATCCGTATTTAACCGCAGAAACCGGCTTTTTTGAACGCGATTTTGACTAACTCAGGCAAATTTACACGGATTTTTTATAAAACGTATTCGCAAAAATCTGCTTAATCTCCCTGATTCACGTTCAAAATTCTGCTAACTTCAAAAATTTTCTAAAACTCGATGCGCAGTCCGATCTGTCCTTCGCGTCCGGGCAGAACTTGCAAAGGTTTGCCGAAGGCGGTCGGTCTGCCTTCACCCGTTTCGACCGCCGCGGCGTTTCCGGCATTGAACAAATTAAAAATCTCGAACAATCCCGTTAACCGCAGATTTTCTTTGATCTGCCATTGACGCGTAATGCGGATGTCGAGATTGACGAAAGGCGGTGCGGTAAAAGCATTGCGCCCGACCGAATGATCGATCGCATTAAAATTCAGATCGCCGTCCACATCGACTGGAATTTCCGCTTGACGGCTAAAGCGGAATCCGCTCTGCGCCCGAAAAATACTGCTGACCGAAAATTGCCATGGAAGCCGGGCAGTCCCGAAAAGGTTAAAGGTATGCTCGGGAACCAGGTCCGAACGTCCGCGGTCGTAGTCGATTCCATTATAAAAAACACCTGCTTGCGGAACGGGATTTCCGTTCGACGCGACAAAAGAGCTTTGCGCGTTGCTTTGCCCGGTCGTTTGGTCGAACACTTCCGAAGGAATTCCCACAAAACTGTCTGACGGCACACAAAGACTCAACCCCGTAATCAAATTAGGACATCGAAGATTATCGACGGCATATGCAAAAGTATAACTTCCCGACAAGTTGAATCGTCGTGCCCGGCGCAGTTTGAAGGTGACGTTCAAAGCGTCGTAAGTTCCGTCAAACCACGGACCGAAACCTCTGATTTCCTGTAACGGGCTCGGCTCTTCAAAATGGCGGTCATTTCCCGGCAAACGGGCATCAAACGCGATATTCGTTAATCTGACTCCTGCAATATTTCTGATGTCGCGGTGAAAATATTCAACTTTGACCGAACCGCTTCCGAAGATTTCACGTTCGACTCCGACGCTGAAGCCGAGCGAGTAAGGCGTTTTAAAGTTCGGGTCTAAAGTAACGGGAAAAGCGGTCGTCGTGGAACCGATGTGCGAAAGTGTTCCGAACGGTCCCCAGAAAAAGAAACCCGGCGGACGATTGATCGCAAGGCTTGCCTGATCGACAAATTTTTGCGGCGACAAACCCGTTAAAGACTGAACATTGCTGATCGTTAAGACAGAGTTGGGCGGAATCGGCAAATTTCCCGGCGCGACGACGCGACTGAGGCGATCAACCCCGATCAGCGGCAACGGTCCGAGCGGACAGGTCGCGCCCGATGTCGCAATCTGCGCGTCGGTCAGAGTCGGCGAAAGACACAATCCGAAAACGATCGGCGCAATGGTCGGAACCCCGTAAAAAAGACGCGGATAAGAAACGGGCTGAACGTTCGTAATATTTGCGCCGCCGAAAGCGGGAATGTCCCGAAGCTGTCCTGATCTGATCTGATCGTAAAAAACTCCCCAGCTTGCCCGCACAACGGTTTGCGGAGTGATCTTCCAAACTAATCCGAGGCGCGGCGAAAGGTTTTTTGCCGAATCGAATGCCGAATCGTAATCCCAACGCATTCCAAGATTAAGCGTCAGGCGGTCGTTTACCTTCCAATCGTCCTGCACGAACAATCCGGCATAGTTATTATTTAACGCGATGCGGTTATCGTCCGAACTCGTCCCGCCGCGCGTGCGCGCCGTAAACAAACCCGAATAGACCGAACCGAATTGTTCAAAATCCGAAGCCGTTGCAAACAAAAGGTTAAATAAAAGATTTCCTTCGATGCCACTGACCCGCGCCCGCGTAAAATCGCCGCCGAATTTCAAAACGTGTCGATTGAAATATTTTGCGGCATCCGCTCCGAACGAAATATATTTTTGATTTATTTCCGAGCGCGTGATCGGTGTTCCGAAGGTAATCTGCCCCAAATCTCCGAAAAAACCGCCCGTTTCAGGACTGCTGAAAAGTTCCAGTTGGGTCGAAGGTCCGGCTTCGGGATGCGAAGGGCTGACGGATGAAGGTTCGCGGCGAAACTGTCCGCGTAAGGTCAAAACGAACGGATTCTTTTCGTTGTTTAGCAAAATCGTGTCCGTGATTCCGACCAATAATCGGCGCGAACTGAAATTCTGCCGTGTCGAAGGCAGATTTGTTGCTTGCGATAAAGGCAAATAATCCGCGAGTTTTTGCCCGGTAAAACTCAAGATTTGGCTCAAACGATGATTCCTCAGTTGTTCGTCGAACCGCGCAAACAAGCGTGTACCTTTATCCTGCGACAAATTATCGAAGCGGCTTTCAGTTTCGATCAAACTTTGCGGAGTGTTTACGGGAAAAACAAAATTCAGACGACGTTTTTCGGAAAAGCGTTGAGCGGAACCGAAAAAGAATAAATTATCTTTAACCAGCGCACCGCCGACGGAAAGCGCAAGATCAGCCCGTCGTAAAATCGGGGCTTCTCTTCCGGAAATGTTTGATGAATCGAAAATATTGTTGCGGTAAAAAAATGCAAGGCTTCCGTTCAGGTTGTTGGTTCCGCTCTTGGTGATGACATTGACCGCCCCGCCCGAAGCGCGCCCGAATTCGGCTTTATATCCGCCTATAATCACTTGAAATTCGGCAATCGATTCCTGACCGAACTGTGAAGACGCGCCGCCGTTAAAGGTGTCCTGATTTGAAAGCCCGTCGATCAAAAATAACGTGTTGCCGCCGCGTTCGCCCAAAACCGAGAAGCTCGTATCGGAACCCGAATCCGCTTGCCGATTGACGGCAACGCCGCCGACCAATTGCAGTAAATCCTGGTAATTACGCCTATTGAGAGGCATCTCGGTAATTTCCTGCGGGCTAATCAGGTCGGCTGAAACCGAACTCGTCAAATCCGAAGATAAACTATCTTTATTAATAAAAACCGCTTCCCAAATTTGTTGCGTTTCGAGAAAAGTATCAAATTCGACGGTCTGGTTAAGCGGTAATTCGATTTCATAAGTTCCCGTCAAAAAGCCCGTATTTGAAACGGTCAGGGTATATTTGCCGGGCGGAAGTGCCGGAAAAACGTATTTTCCTTCCTCGTTAGTCGCCGTTTTGCGTTCGACCGTCAATGAAACGCCCGAAATTTTCAGTTGCGCATTGGCGATTTTCGCTCCCTGCGCATCGGAAATAATTCCCGTCAGCGTCGAAGTCGTTTGAGCATTTAGAAATTGAACAGATAACAAAAAAGGGAGAATGATCGGTATCAATCTCAAAAGTTTCACACGTCTCGACATACGGGGTTAGTTTCGTTCCGGCAAAATATTAGAATTAAATTCGGTTTTTCCAGACAGTTACTTTTTGTTCCAACGTCCGATGTCGCCCCAGGTCGGTGCTTGTTTTCGTTCTGCCGTCAAACCGTTTGAATTTTGCGGCGGATTGAAAAGCTGACACTGCGGGAGCGTTGCCGGATCGAGATTTTTAACCTGATCCCACGTTTTTGCCGGATCGGGTTTCACAGCTTTGAAATCCGTGTAGTTCTGGCTCACAAAAGGAGCATTGGCAGGCGGAAGCGGATAACCCGAAAAGTAGAAACTCTGCGGCATAACCTGCCCTTCCTTCGGCGCAAAACCGTAGCCGAACATAATCGCCTGATCGGAAGTGCGGTCTGGTTTTACGCCTGTCTGAATCGGTTTCCCGTCATTTGCCGAAACCCAGAACGAATAGCCTTGTCCGCCCGTCCCGATCTGTGTGCTGTCTTCCTTGCTATACGGCAAATGCTTGATAAAATCACGTGCCGGCGGATGGTTGAAGCTGGAAAACAGGCAAACCGGCGGCATTCCCTGCGGACGATCTTTTTCGTAAGTGACGAAGTAAGCGGTTTTGCCCAGCGAAATAAAAGAGCAGGTGAAATTGTTGGGAATCGGAAAGATCGGCAAACAACGCGCTTCGTAATATTCCATCATTGCGCCGTTTCCGCCCGGTCCGCTCCACGTCGAGTCGTAATATGTCGTTCCGGTTGACTTTTCATAATCCACGCCCTCTTTTAATTGCGGAGGCGGTGCATTGACATACGGCGGCGGATAGGCGGAATAATTGTTGTAAACCCGATACATATTCCAGTCTGAAACCCAATATTCGGGATAAATCGGATTTTCCGGTTCGCCCGGTCCGCGTGTGTAAATGCAATCGCGGCTGGCGCACGGACTGATGCCCGGATCGTTATGAACGCCATAAGTTTCATAGACCGCGCCCGCGTTGGCATTACTGCCGTTGCTGTTGCTGTTACTGTTCGTTTGAGGAGTATCGTTTTTGACTTGTTGCTGATTTCCCGCTGACGGATTGCAGCCTGTCAAGACAATTATCGATACGGCGCAAAGAAAATAAAAAATATAAAAGGCTTTGCCGAACTTATCGGAGATGTGCAAAGCCTTTCCGCTGTTGATAGAATCAATTCCTGTTTTTCGCAAAATATTCATAAAATCCTCCTCAAACGTAAGCTGAAATCAAAATTTTTGAGTCATTGTAACATTTTTCGGCAAACAAACAAGTATATTTTATGTTTAGCATTTGTAAAATTAAGCGCACTACTATATATTGCTTTTCATATTTTGCATTTGGAGAAACAAGTTATGATTCGTTTACTATGGGAAAGCCCCAAAACTATAGAGGACGTAAGAAGTCTTGTGCAAACGGCAATTGAGATCGAGTTTGCCACGTTACCGCCATACCTCTACGCTAAATTTTCAATTCCTGAAAATTCAAATCCGGCGGCAGTGAGCCGCATCGATTCAATCGTCCGCGAGGAAATGATTCATATGTGTTTGGCGTGCAACATATTGAATTCTATCGGCGGTTCACCGAATATTGTTCCGCCTTCTTATCCCGGACATCTGCCGGGCGACGTTGCCGGAGATTTGGAAATACATCTCTACCCGTTTTCCGAAGCCGCTATGAAGCAGGGAATGGATATTGAAACTCCGGTCGATCCGGTCGATCCGCCGCAGTTAAAAGCATCTTTTCTGGCTGAAGTAAGCGAACCTGTGACCATCGGCGAATATTACGCCCGACTCGATGCCGAACTGAAACAGCTTCCGGCAAACGAATGGACACCCGGACGCAACCAGATAAGCGACGCGCAATTTTTTCAGGGTCAGCTTTTCCCGGTCAATGATTACATAGGCGCAAATCGCGCCATCAATAACATCGTTTCGGAAGGCGAAGGTTCGCCGACGGCGGGAAGTCCCTTGGATTTCCAGAATGAGCTGGCGCATTTCTACCGTTTTCAGGAAGTTTACCGCAATCAAACGCTGGTCAAAGCCAATAACAGCGTCGGTTATGCCTGGGGCGCACCGCTCGGAGTTGATTGGAAAGCTGTCTATCCTGCCATTACCGATCCCGAAACTCACGATTTCTCAAAAGATTCGCCCGCCGCGCAAGCCGCACAAGCCGCTTGCAATAATGCTTTTACGTCGATGGTCAACGAACTTCAACTGGCATTCAACGGAAATCCGGGAAGGCTCGGCAATGCGGTCAGAGCAATGTTCGATCTGCGGATGGCGGCAATTCGGGCTTTAAATACGCCTTTGGCTGACGGGGTTTCGGTTGCCGGACCCAGTTTTCTTTATCTTAATTCCTAAAATCAAACTAATTTTTTTAGAGGAGGAGCAATATTATGAGTATCCTTGAAACCCCGCGTGTCATCTTCGGCGGAAGTATCAGTTGGGATCCGATCGTAACCAATAATTACCCAAATTTTTATGATGAATCGACCAGTTGGACGGTTTTTGAACCTAATCAAACCGTCGAACAGTTCAGAGAAGTAGCGATTTCAAGTGATTCCATTATAGGCGACGGAAACTGGAATCCGCACGGAACTCACCGATCCGGTTTTTACGACACTGAGATCAGCGGAATGGACATCGGCAAAGGCGTTGATAAGGCGGATAGTTTTGTCGGAAGTCCGGTCAATTTTATGGGAATGCTGGTTGACTGCGAGCCTTACGGTGCCTACACGTCGCAACTTTTCTTTGACCAGATTTCGTTCGGAATCGCGGGCGGATGCCGGATTTTTGCGCCGCGCACGGCTCGCTTTACCGCACGTTATATAAATTTTTGCAGATTGCCGCGCCCCGTCTATAATTTTGCGGCAAGCGTCGCGTCGGTAGTTTGGCAATCATCGTTTGCAAAAGCGGACGGGCTTCAGATCGACGCATACGATTCGACGGTCTTAAGACTTTTAGCCGAAGCAATGAACAACGACGACGTGCTCGGCTTGACCGTTCGTTTTAATGCTTACTCGACACATTATTACGGCGCGGGATCATCCGACCAAATTGCCGCGCTTGAACAGACATTGGTAGATAATCTGGCGGGCGGCGGATTTCAGCCGAACCCGGCGCGCAGTAAAATAGTCGGCGTTGTCGGATTATGGCGCAAAGGTGAACCGGCTCACGAACCGGGCGACCGCGCAATGATCTCGGTGCAAAAGGTCATCAACAATAAATGTCCGGGCAAATTTGTCGCAACGGCACACGCCCGGCTCGACAACAACACGCTCACCGTCGATATGGCAAACAGCATTTCCGAAACCGACCTGCAGGAAACGAAACAAAATCTCGGAAATCTTTTGTTTTCAGCAAAAGACCCGGTCAGCGGTAAGGAAACCCCGCTCGGCGGCATCGATTATTCCCAATACGACCGCGATGCTTATCAAAAATCGGCAGGCATCGTGACGCTCCAATTAAATTCCGATCAGGCAAAGGCGGCAAAGGACGGAAACCTGCAAATGAACGGAGCAGACGGTACGCCTTATTTGTCCGAACAAATATTTCGTGCCCTTCCGAACAATCCCAACCTTTACATCGATTTCGGCGAGAGCCGAACGACTGATGTGCTGGTTTTGAACAAAGGCGTTCCGGCAAAGAGCGGAATCAAGGTGGCGATGGTCTTGGACGGGTCGAGCACGACTTCGCCCGCAACTGCCGTGACCAATCCTGACGGGATTGCGACATTTAACATTCGGGGCGTAAAAGGTCAGGTGGAAGGATATTTATTGATTCCCAATCCTGACAGCAGTTCCCCGACAACTATTAATACCCAGACGACGACTTATATGTATATCCGCACCTATCCCGGAAACGATACCATCGCCGAGCTTGAGCCGACCTGGGAAAATGTCTATAAATACTGCTTATCTAATTGGAACGCAATGGCTCCGTGTATGGATAATTGGCTCGATCTTCAAAACGAAGCACAGGTTAAAGCCTACGGTCAGATGATCAAACAGCTAACCGACCCGGCTAATTTTGAATCCTTCCGATTTATGCCCGTCACGCGTGATATGACGCAGGTAGAACGCAAATTACTGTATGATTTTCTGGACGGTGTCGGTTCAGGCGGTAATCTTAAATCGCTCGATAAAATGACGACCGTGAAATCGAAAAAATCTTTGAGTCAGGCGAAACTAAGCCGAAGAATGCGGCGGGCAAAGTAGAAAAGTTGTCGCAACCAAACAAAAAACAGGATTAATGAATCAACTCATTAATCCTGTTTTTTTGTTCTGTTAATTTATATTTTGAAAGATTGAAGATTAATATTTTCAAGTCTTATTCATTGACAGCCAGTGTCTTTCAGACGATCTATTCAAATTCCGGATTTCTGAGCGGTTCGATTTCCGTCAGACTTTCCGTTTCGACACGTTCGATCTGGCGGAAAATCATTTCGCGAATGTTGTCGGATTTCGGCGCATTTTCACCCGCGATGCGGTAAGCTTTTAATGATTCTTCACGATTTCCGGCTTTAAGATATTGATTTCCGAGTTCTAAAGCAACGAAAAAAGCCTTCGGGTCCAGCCTCACCGAACGCGAGAGCATATCTATTGCTCCTTCCGCATCGGGTTCGGCGACGTAAATTTTCCCGTAAACCGCGCGATAATACAAACTTTGTGCCTGCGTTGCGGTCGAGATCGGAAAACTTCCTCTAAAAACGAACATATTTCCCGATCTTGCAATCGGTGTTGTTTCCCGAAACTCCTTTCCCGTGTCCCAGAACAAAACGGGAGAAAGGTCGTTGGCTCCGACGATGAACGTGCCGTTTAAGGTGTCGCCCGAAAATTTTTCCTTGTCGCGCTCGTCGTCCTTCCCGACCCAGTCAAGTTCGCGGCGTTGCCATTCTTTTTGTGAAGAAGGGTAGGAAACAAAAGGGAGTTCGTTCTGCGGTTTCAGATTCGAGTTGTAATATTTAACCAATTCTTTCGTGCGAAGCCCCAGATCGATGCCTTCATCGTTAAAATAAAGGTAGGCGTTTGACATACCGATAATTTCGTTGAAATATTCCCACGGGCGCATCACCGGAATTGCCGAAAGGACAGCCAAGATCAATGCAAGCCCGACCGTCGCGCGTAAAAAAATTATTTTGGATTCGATTGCCCGGTAAATGGACAGCGCACCTAACAAGGCAAGCAACGGAATTATCGGCATCGCGTGACGGATTCCCGCATAAGACGAACCGTTGATGAGTGCAATCAGAAATAAAATTGCCAAAACACCCAATCCGACAAGCGGTGCCGTAAATTCGGGAGGAATTTTCCGAAAAAACAGCAAACCCGCGCCTATTACCGTCAGCAAAAGTAGTCCGAGCGGCATTTTTACGGCAATCACACCCGGAAAATAATAAAACGGAGCTTTGCCATAATAAAGATGTCCGAATGCTAAAACCGAAATTGCCCGCCCTTCCGCTCCGGCGCGAATCGTGTCTGCCATTCCCCAAATATAAGCACGCGGAAAAAGCCGACCGTCTGCCATTATTTTTAAGCCTTGCCGATACAAAGGCGATTTAACGTCGCTGATTTTTGATGCCAACGGACGATTGAATTGTTCGTCCGAAGTTGTCGGACTTTCATTAAACCGGAAGAAGTAAAAACTCCACAAAATAATGACTGCCCCGCATAAAACCGCAATGACTGCCGCAAAACGGCGCAAGCGAACTGAAATCTTTACGCCGTTTGAAAGAAAAACTACCGCCGCAAACCCGATAATCAGAACCGTCGCCGTTGTAATAACGGCGGAATGCTTTGTACTCAAAGCCAACCCGAGCGTAAAAGAGGTGTAGATAAAATCGGTCAAACGCCACGAACGAAAGGCTGTGACGGCGCATAAAACCGCCGTGGATGACAACAATGCGACCGGCAAATCAGTCATTACGACGGGCAAATGCGCGGCAATCGTCGGGTCGATCGCCAGAAAAAGAACGGCTGTCAGAGCGATCACGTCGCCGAATAATCGTTTTGCCGCAAGTGCAAACAAAAACAACAGCAACCCGTTTAAAATGAACATTGCCGTTCGTGCACGATACTGAATCAGATCGGGATCATTGTCGAAATATACGTCTGTTTCAACAAATTCCCGCTCGTCTTTTTTATCCTGAAAAGCACGGAAGGGCATAAGCTGAAAACCCTGTTCTGAAACAATTGCACCAACCCACAATTTTACTAAGGGTGGGTGTTCGGGATTAAGCCGAAAATCTCCGGTTTGCAGATAGGACGCACCCGACCCGATATGATATGCCTCGTCAAAGGTAAAGCTATCAAGCCCGGTTGCAATATTTGAACGCAAAATCGCGCCGCAAATTATTACTGTCAAGATTAAAAGGAAAATCAAAAACCGCTTTATCGAAAAAGACGCGGATATTTCCTCGATTCCACCCGTTTTCATAAATTTCACGACCTCGGTATTCTGAGATTTCGCCCCGAATCCCGTATGGTCTTGATCTTCCAACGGAAAACCGCCTTCCCGAATCGGTTCAAAGTCTTAAGTTAATATCAACAAATGCTAACATTATATGTAATTGATTTATAATCTCCAAATTTTTGTTTATTTTATTCGTAAATTTGTTTAATTGCTTTTATGTTTTCTATTTTGAAGCAGTTAACACAATTAATATGATTGTTTGATGTGGCAATAAGGAAGAAATTACCGTTTCTGCTTCTGAGAAAAACCGGTAATTTCTTATCGAAAAAATTTATTTTCCGGCTAGCGAGTGCCGCTTTTCCGAAACCGAGTTATTAAAGATTAAGGTTGAATAATTTTAAGGCAGGCGTTATTCTTGCGTTTAGTTTTCCGACGAAAATAACTGCGAACTTAAAGCGTTAATTTGACGTAAAATTCAGAAGCAATGGCTAAATCAAAATTCGATACAAATCCGCTCGACCCCGAGTTTCCCGAAAAAGTTCGTGAAGCACAAACCAATGCCTTGCCGAAAAACGATTTCCGAACGGCTGAATTTCCGCGTGAGAGTGTGACCGAAGAAGAAACGCGTAAATTTAATAATCAGGATTTCAATTCGTATCAATCGCCTTTCAACGGGCAGAACGTTCCTGTAAATTATCAAACCGCGCCGCTTTACGACAATATGAATCGTTCTTCTTCGCGCAAGGTCGATAAGATCGGCTTACCCGAAAACGTTCTGACGGCATTGCCCTATATTCCCTGGTTTGTCGGGCTGATCGCGGGTTTGATAATTTTGTTCATTGTGCCGAAATCCGAAGCCAAAGTGCGTTTTCACGCGGCGCAGGGATTGGCGGCACATATCGGAATTTTGATCGTCGGGGCAATTTTGAGCGGTTTGGGAAACATTGTCGATTTTGCCAGTATCGGCAGCGGCATTTTTCACGTCGTCACGATGGTGATGTTAATAATCTTCGCCGTCAAAGCGTGGCAGGGAAAACCCGTTCACATCGAATCGGTCGATGATCTGACCGAATGGCTCGAAGAAAAAATTCAGCCGAAACAGTAATTTTTCAGGAGATAAAAACAATGTATTGTGCCGGATGCGGAAGCGAAATAAGCGCAGGACTAAATTTTTGTAAAAGTTGCGGAATGCGGCTTTTCAGCGAAGAAAAATCGGAAAATTCAAACCGGATTCTGACGACGCTGGCGATCACTTTCGGCGTAGTCACCGTGGTCGGTTTCGGTATTTTGATGGCACTTATCGCGCTTCTTCTCGACCGTAACGCGACCGAAAAAACGATCACGATGACAATCGTTTTCTATCTCGCATCCTTAACGGCAATCGAATTTGTTCTGGGAAGCCAAATCTCGAAAGTCATTTCCGCCACCGTTAAAAAAGAGAAGAACGTCACGCCCGAGTTTGTCCAACCGCCCCAACAACTTTATTCACGCACCACGGCGCAATTGACCGAACCGGCGCAACCGCCCGCCAGCGTTACGGATCACACGACGCGAATTTTCGATAAAATTCCGATCAAGGAAAACTAAAGAACCGGCAAAATACGCGAAAAACACGGAAAAATCGGCAATTGATTTACCCGTGTTTTTTATCTCAAAAACGGCGCAATCAGAGAAAGCATTGCAATAATCACAATCGCACCGAAAATGTCCAGAAGAATTCCGTAACGCACCATTTTCATCAGCGGAATGTAACCCGAACCGTAAACTATCGCGTTGCACGGCGTTGAAACCGGAAGCATAAAGCCCAAAGATGACCCGAAAGTCGCTCCTAAAGCCGGAATCAAAGGATTTACGCCGTTTGATTGTGCGATGGCGATCACGACCGGAACAACCATATTTGCCGAAGCCGTGTTCGATGTCGTTTCGGAAAGAGTGACCGCCACCAAGACCGAAGCGACCAGCAAACCGAATTCGCCGTTGAGCGGTAAAAGCGCGGTCAGATTTTTGCCCAACGCCTCCGCCAATCCCGTCTGAAACGACAAAACACCGAGCGCGAAACCGCCGCCGTAAAGCAGAACCACGCCCCAGTCGATCTTTACCGCTTCTTCCCATTTTATCACTTTTTCACCCTTCAAATTTCCGGGCAAAAGAAACAGCAAAACCGCGCCGACGACCGCGCCGACCGCTTCGGGCAAACGCGCATTGACGAATTTGTAGATTTCGCTCGTGTCGCCCGCAAACAATGCGACCAAACCCGAAAAAATCCATAAAACGACCGCCACCGAAAACGCGATCACGGTCGATTTTTGCCCGCGTGTCCAGTTTCCCAGATTTTGCTTTTCGCGTTCGATCATTTCCGCGCTTCCCTGAATTTCCTTAACCCCGGCAGGGGCGAGATAATTCAGGTATAAAAACAAAAAGAGATATAAAACGACGACGAGGGGAACGCCGATCATCATCCATTCAAAAAACGAGATTTCCGCCTTTAATATCTGGCGAATAAACCCGAGCCCGATGACGTTCGGCGGCGTTCCGATCGGTGTTGCAAGTCCGCCGATCGAAGCCGAAAACGAAGTTATCAGCATCATTGCCGTCGCGTAATTTTCGTTTATTTTAATTCCCGTTTCCGCTTCCTGTTTCCTCAAAAACGCGATGATCGACATTCCGATGGCAAACATCATCGCGGTCGTTGCCGTGTTTGAAATCCACGCCGAAATAAACGCCGTAACCGCGCCGAACGCGAACAAAATCCGCGAAGGTCTTGCACCAATCGCCTTTAAGGACAAAACGCCGTAAGCAAACCGCTTGTCGAGATCGTGCAGAAAAATTGCCCGCGCAATGATGAAAGAGCCGATAAAAAGAAACATCAGCGGATCGGCAAACGGTGCGAAAACCGTCTTGGCATCGGCAACTTTCAGCAAAATGCACAATGCCGCGCCGATCAGAGCTGTGACGGGCATCGGCAAAGATTCGCAAATCCACAGAATAATAATGACGGAAATGACGGCGGCAAGATTGTGCGCTTCCGGCTTCAGGTTTACGGGAGCAAAAAAGATAATGAAAAACGTGAGCGGTGCAAGAATGAATCCCGCCCGGTTGCGCCATTTTTCAAACTTCGCTTCCTGCGGTGTGATAACTTCTTCGACTTCGAGATTTTCTTCGGTTGACGGCATAATTTCAGTGGTCAGTAGTCAGTTGCCAGCGGTCAGTTGAAAAAGTTGCAGTAACGAAAATTCGGTATAGTCTGAATATTTCATAGAAAAAGTCTTTACTGCCTACTAACCGCCGACCACTGTTCACTGTTCCAGGTACGGATTAAAGATATAATCGAGCGAAAACGGCTCGTCTTTCGGAAAATTCAAGTTTATCGAAACCGAATATGCCGGATCGAGTGCCCATTGACCTGTGCTGACCAGCTTTTTCTTACGTGTTCTGCCGTCATACCAAGCCCAGAAGGGTTTCGCCATATTTTCGCTCGCCGTTTGACCGTGAAACGCGCCCGCAATATACGGCGCAGTCGCACGCGGGCGGTTTCCGAAAGGTTCGTAAACGTAAAACTTTTCAAAGGTTTCGTTCGCTTTGCCGTCTTCCTGATTTCCCTTTTTCCACCATTCGTCATAGATCGGTAAAAGGGCGTAGCCGACATTTCGATCATTCGGCGATTTCGGGCTTTCGGCTTTTCCGTTGTAAACATAAGTCACGCCCGTGTTTTGTTTGAAATCCATCTTTTCCGCCGAGAAAAACGAAGATTTGTAACTGCTCGAAAAAACGCCGTGTCCGCCGGCTTCGATGAAAATTATCGGGTGCGTTTCCTTGTGAAATTCGATTCGTCCGTCAACGTCGTGCGCGCCTTTTTTGATCGCAGAATCGTTCGTAAACGAATAGACATTATTGTGCGCCAGCGTTTCCAAAACTTCGAGCTTGCCGAATTTTTCGCCCGTTTTGCGAACGGTCAGGATCAATCCTTCGTTGTCATTTTCGTGGCACGTTCCGGCGACGCAAAAATCCGAATAATCACGCGGATGAAAGAAGTTATAGATCAGAAACCAGTGCGTTTCGGTTTCCATCGCGGCGTAATAAACAAAGGCTTTCGACGACCCCCGATCGAGATTTTCCCAATTATCCGTGCCTTTCCAGTTTCCGTCATAGTCGAACCGCGCCAGGTAATCGGCTTTCGGTTCAAACCAAGTTTCCTGGGCGATAAACGGCGCGTAATGTTCGATCAAAGGAAAATATTTATCCGCAGAATTTTCCACAGGTGGAAATTTTGTGAATTCTTCCTTTTTCGAGCCGGACGCGGAATTTGAAACTTCGATAACGACTTCCTTCGTGATTTCGCCGCGAGTGATTTTCAACTTATATTTTCCCGTTTTTTCAGGTGCGGTAAAAAGAACCGAATCCTTCGACGCGACCGAAAACATTCCCTGTTTCAAAAAATTATCTAATCCCGTTCCGAGCCGCGAATCGTTGCCTTTTTCATCCTTCGCCTGCAAAAGAAAAGGCTTTGAAAGCCAACCGCCGTTTTCGGGAACTGCCTTCCAATCATCGATCTGCAAACGTCCTTTTTGGCTTTCGTCCTTCAATACTTTATCGAAAATGTCGCTCTTTTTTCCACCAAAAAACAGCACTTGAATAATTGCCGTTTCAAGCGGTCGAACCTTTGCAGACGCAGGAAAAACATTTATTTTTACATCGTTTATCTTTTCCTGCGCGGCGAGATTAACCGCACAAACCAGCAATAAAAGAAATAGAAATTTGAATGTTTTCATAAAATTTTCGGGATAAGTGAAATTTTTCTTGCATCATCGAAGATGGCAAACATTAAAGCCCAGGGCGAAATGAGCAAAGCGAATGAAACCCCAGGCAGATTGCAAAATTATTTCGCTCACTGAAAGTGAGCAAGATCGACCGCCAAATTGTTCGACACTTTCAGCGTCGGATTTATTTTCCCAATCTTTCCCAGAGTTGCGCTCGTTTAACTCGCGCAACTCTGGGCTATTATATTTGTCGCTTTCAGCGACCTTTTTTCAGCCTTCGACCGCGATCAATTCATTGTTCGATTTTTCGCCTCTGACTTTCAAAATCGCCGTAATTACTAAATAAACCGCCAACAAAATCAGAATTAAAGACGCGATGCCGTTGACGAATTTTACGTCGAAACCGTTTGCCGCGCTGAAATTTCCGTAAACTAACGCGCCTAAAGCCCAAAGCGTTATCGTCAGCACGAAAAGCATCGGTAAAAGCGTAAAAGCAATACGCTGTCGCGCCTGATAAAGCCAAGCCGTGATCGAAAGCAATGTTAGAGCCGCAAGCAGTTGATTAGATGCGCCGAAAAGCGTCCAAAAATCGTTCCAGCTTCCCTTCGGTGCGATTAAAACACAGATGAAAGGAACGGCGATCGTCGTCAAAGTTCCAATCGCCGCGCCGATCTTTCCGCGAATCCCGATCAATTCCTGCACGATATATCTTCCCAATCGAAGCGAAACGTCGAGCGTATCGAAAACAAACGTCGAAAACGCCATCGCGCCGAACGTGACGGCAAATTTCAGATTCTCCTTACCGATCACGATTGTCAGAAATTCGCCGATGCCGTTGCCGTAAATTTTGCCCGGCGAAACGCCTTTTGCCGTGTCGGAAGCGATAATCATAATCGTCACGAGCGCGATAAATGCGACAAAACCTTCCGCCAGCATCGCCCCGTAACCGACCGAATGCGTGTGCGATTCCTTATCGATCTGCTTCGATGTCGTGCCCGAACAAACCAGCCCGTGAAACCCCGAACACGCGCCGCACGCGATCGTAACAAACAAAAACGGAAACAAAGTTCCCGTCATCCCGCCGATGTCCCACGATTTAAATTGCGGCTGTTGTATCTCGTAACCGCCGAAAAATATGCCGATAATTCCGACTGCAATTGCTGTGTAAAGCACAAATCCGCCCAAATATCCGCGCGGTTGAAGCAGTGCCCAAACCGGCAAAAGCGAACCGATAATGCAGTAAATCAGAATCAAAATGCCCCATGTTAAATGGTCAAAGATGAACAGCGTCGAAAATTGTGTGCCGAGATATGAAAGCGCAAATGTTGCCGGAACGAAAATTATCGTCGAAAGCCAGAGTGGTGGTTTTAGGTATCTTTCGACCAAACCCAAAATGATCGAAAGCCCGAGATACGTCACGCTTGCAAACGCGACCGCGCCGCCCGCGTTAAAACTTACTCCTTCCAATTCTTCCGTTCCTGACACGAAAGTTCCCGCCGTAATGTCCGTAAATGCGACAATTACATAAATAAGCGCGATCCAGATAAATGCCATCATTGCGCGACCTGCGCCGTTTCCGAGTTTTTCGCGAGTGATTTCGGCGATCGAAGTTGCGCCGTGCCGCACCGAGGAAGCAAGCGAAGAAAAATCGTGAACCGCACCGATCAAAACCACGCCGAAAGCGATCCAGAGCAGACACGGAAGCCAGCCGAAAGCCTGACAAGCAATGATCGGTCCGGCAATCGGTCCGGCGGCGGCGATGGCGGAAAAATGTTGTCCGAACAGATAAAACGGGCGCGTCGGTACAAAATCTTCGCCGTCATTGACCGCATTTGCGGGAGTTTCGCGCGAATCGTCGAGCTTGAACTGTTTGGCGATCCAACGCCCGTAAGCAAAATATCCGAAGACAAGCCAAACTAAAAAGACAATAGCCAATCCCGCAAGCATAAAATTTTTCTCCAAATGATAATCAGACCGAAATAGCCAGGAAGTGGATTAAATTTACGCTAAATTGACATTGAAAGACAAGTTATTGAGCGAAGCAAACGAAAAACCGATCAAAAAATATAAAAATAGCATCGCTATTTTCATTTTGCTCTCTCATTTCTTTTGACCGAAAATCCTCAGCTCATTTTCGATAAAAAATCCGCCGAATAAGCTTTGAACTTACGAAAAACAAAACAAATCCTGAAAGAATCGTGATGATTCCGAGCAGAGAAAATCCTCGTAAAAGATAATTATTGATGTTGTCGCGTTCCTTGAAATCGAGCGTGTGAAGCATCCAGAGAAAATCGAAAACACGCCATTTATTTGTGCGAAACGCGCCGATCTGCCCTGTTTCCGCCGAAAGATAAACCGTCAGATCATCGGAATCTTCAAACGTAACAGCCCACGCCGGAAGCGGTTTTTCCCGGTATTCGTGATGTCCGCCGACGTTCTCTTTGGTCAAAAATTCGACCGTTTTAACCGTCAGAGGTTCTTTTAAGGATTCGACCGCGATCTTTTTCGCTTCCGTTTCGGAAATCTGTCCGCGAGGCTTTCCGTTGAGAGCATTCACGACGATCGTTTTTTCCGTTTCGGGCGTTTCATATTTGATCTCGTAAAACGTTTCGCCGAAAATTTCAATTAGTCGAAGCGATCTGATTTCCGCCTTGCTTTCGCTTTTTTTCAATTCGCCGACTGCAACGTTCGGCGCAATAAGTTCGCCTTCGACATTGATCGTTTCGACGGTTTTCCGCAAGTGTTCGCCGCGAATTTCCTTGATGTTCGTCCAACTGAAATACAAACCGCCGAGCGTCCAAAACAAAAACTGAATGCCGATAAAAATGCCCAAATAGCGATGCGATTTGCGAATAAAATATTTGTAATTTCGTCTTTTCATCGTTTAATGCGAATGTTTAGGGCTGTCTTCGCGTTTCGCGCCTTTTTGGAGTTCGTTGCGGACAAAATCAACGACCGCTTTGATTTCTTCGGCTTTTAATTTGTCTTTGAAGGCGGGCATTTTCGCACCTTCGCCGTCCGTAACTTGTTTGATGTGTTCAGTTTCCGAATGATGAAGCGCGTGTCCCGACGTGAGCGGAATACCTTTTTTCGCGCCTTCGCCGTTTGCTCCGTGACATTCGGCGCAGTTGGTTTTGTAAATTTCCGCGCCGTTCAAAACGGCAACTTCGCCTGTTTTCGCAATCTTTGTAAAGACGATTTTTGACCCCGTTCTTTCGATCTCAAAATCAACTTTGTCGCCGACTTTAATATTGTCGAGCATCACTTTATCTTTCACCGGCTCAGTCATTTCCATCGCCGACATATAGCCGGGAATGTCTTCGTGGTCAACGGTCAATTTTCCGTTTTTAACATCAATTTTTTTGACGATACCTTTTGATTTGTAAGTTTGAACTTCGGTGTTCGGCGAAATAGGCTTTAACGCTTCCTGATTTGTGCAGGCAAACGAAAAAACTACGAGCGAAAAAATGATAATTGCAGACAATTTAAAGTATTTTTTCATAAGATTTCCTTCAATTTTTTTATTAACTGTTCGATTCTTAGGATTTGTTGATCTCTTTGGCGATTTTCCGCGCTTGTTCGGCGATCGGGTTGAGCATTCCGCCGATGAATGCGTTTACTTCTTTGCTCGCGTTTTTTGGCGAACCGGCGTTAAACGGAGGCTGCGGATTGTATTCGATGTAAAGTTGGATCGCTTCGGCGTAAGTTTGATTTCGTAATTTGGCGGCGAGCGATAAACCGAAATCAATTCCTGCCGTGACACCGCCGCCCGTGATTCGGTTGCGGTCTTCGACGATTCTTGCGTCCGACGGAATCGCGCCGAATTCCTTCAAAACGTCGAGCGTTACCCAGTGCGAAGCGGCTTTGTAGCCTTTTAAAAGTCCTGCCGCGCCCAAAATCAGCGAGCCTGTGCAAACGCTCGTGATGTATTTCGCTGTTTTGGCTTTTTCAACTAGAAAATCGAGCGTTTCTTTGTCTTTCATCAAATCCAAAGTTCCCGGAACGCCGCCCGGAAGAAACAAAACGTCCAGATTTTTCGGTGTTTCCGCGAAAGTCGTATTCGGCGTTATTTTTATCAAACTTCCCGTCGAAACTTCCTTTTTTTCTTTCCAGATAATGTGAATATCGCGGTTCATCAAGGCTTCAAAAACCGTCAAAGGACCGACAAAATCCGGCAAAAACATTCCCGGATAAGCGATCATTCCGATCATTAATTTGTCGCCGCCCATCAGATCGGCGTATTTCGCCATATATTCCTGATGAAGTTTTTCCGTTTCTTTATCGGTCGTTTGACCTTTCGTTTTTTCAAAACCGATGAGCGACGCGATCGCCGCCGCAACAGATAATTTTCCAAATTCTCTGCGATTCATAATTTTTTATCTCCTGAAAACAATTAAAATTGCTTTGCCCCGAATTGATGAATAAGGTTTATTCAATAGGTCTTAAATAGGCGGGGTCGGTAATCAACCCGAAGCAGAGCAAGCCGTTAAATTTATCTCCTCGTTATTTTGAGCGAAAACAAAGCGCGAAACGGCGAACCGGGATAAACCGTGTCGTTAAAACCGAAAGCCGATTCGTAATAGCGTTTATTCGCCAGATTTTGCAGATTGACGGCAAAACGCATCTGAGTTTTTTCGTTTGCCGAAAAATCGTAGAATGCGGTTGCGTCAACTCTCGAAAAACCCGGCACCACGCCGAAATTTGCCAGATTCGTAAAGCGTTTTCCAACTGCTTGTAAGCCTGCGCCGATGCCGAAATTCCGCCAAAAATTATTAGATTCGATGAAGCGGTAAGTCGCCCAAAAATTACCGTTATGACGCGCCGTGTTCGGCAAAAATCTGCCGACAAGAAGCGCGTTCGTGTCTTTCGTAACGGTTGCCTGAATCGCCGAATAACTTCCGATCAGATTCAGACCGCGAACGGGATTTGCCGAAATGTCGAGTTCGATTCCGCGACTGCGCTGTTCGCCCGTTTGAATCGAAGTTCCCGGATTGTTCGGATCGCTGACGACCAGATTTGTAAATGTCAGATTGTAAAACGCGAGCGATCCCGACAGTTTTCCGCGAAAGCCGTTGAGCTTTACGCCGCTCTCGAACTGTTCGCCGACGGACGGTTTGAACAGACGGTTGTCAAGCGTGCGCTGATTTGGAAATTGCGGCGAGAACGAGTTTCCGTAAGAAGCGTAAAACGAAAGATATTCGAGCGGCTGATAAACAAAACCGACACGCGGACTGAATTTTTTGTCGTTTCCAAGCTGAATCGGATTCGGTTCTTCGTAAAATCTCTGCTTGAAAATATCGTATCTGCCGCCGATCAAAACTTTGAATTTCGGCGTGAATTCGATCAAATCCTGCACGTAAACGCCGTTTGTTTTGAGCCGGTTGCCGAAACGATACGGAAATCTCGATATTTCCAGCGTCGAGCGGATATAATTTTGGGCAAATTCGTAACTGAGCGGTGCGCCTCGCGTGAAAATATCGGTCGTCGGGAAAGCCGGAAAGACAAAACCGGCGAGATAAAATTCGTGATTGTAAATGCCGTTCGTGTAGCCGTATTCAAAACCGCTCAGGATATTATGCTTAATGCGTCCGGTCGAAAATCTTCCGGTTATGTTTGAATCGGAATAATGCCAGCGTTCGGTAAAATCAATTGAGGCGAGATCGCGGTTGACAGTTCTGCCGTCAGCTTCAACCGCCGGCGCGAAATACAATGCCGGAAATACGCCGAACAAAGCGTAATCGAAAAACTGCGTTCGGTATGCACTTTGAATTGACCAATTTGAATTAAAATCGTGTCTGCCGCGAATCCCGCCATTTTTATTTTGCTGAAAAGAACGGTTAAAAGGTTCGCCGTAACTGCGTTCGACCGGAACATCCGGCACGCGACCGTTTACGAGAAGCTGCCCGACATCCATTCCGCGCCGTTCCCGCAAATATTCCGCATCAAAAGAAATTTGCAGTTTTTCCGTCGGTTTCCAGAGCAAGACAGGCGCGACGAAAACTCTTTTGCCGTCCGCGTCTTCCCGAAAATTACCGTCGTATTGATACGCAAAATTAAGGCGATAAAGCAATTTATCGGAAAAAACTTTTCCGCCCGCGTCCACCTGCGGACGATAAAAATTAAATTGTCCGCCCGTAAAGTCAAACGAAATAAAATTATCCGAAACGGGCTGTTTTGAAACGAGATTGACCACGCCGCCCGGTTCGCTTCGCCCGTAAAGAACGCTTGCCGCGCCTTTCAAAACTTCGATTCTTTCGACATCCGCCGTTTCGTTCGCGCCGTAATTGACCTGTTTCAAACCATCGCGCAAATAGGAATTGTTATAGCTTCCCGCAAAGCCGCGAAAACGCAGAAAATCGCCCGCGCCCGAACCTGTCAAATCGGTCGTATGGCGCGTGATTCCCGAAATATTCTGCGTCACGGCTTCGGAGAAACTAAACGCCGCGCGGTCGCGCAAAATATTTTGATTAACAACTTGAATCGATTGCGGAATGTCTTTTAACGGAACATTTAGCTTAGTTGCTGTATTTGCTTCTTCAGCCGTATAAGTTTCATTTTCGACTTGAACAACTGCGCCGACCGAACCGACTTTAAGCGTCAAAACCAAATCCTGCTGACCACTCGAAACGGTTTGCGAAAAATCTTCAAATCCTGCTTTTTCAACAGTTAGTTGATAATCTCCGCTTGCCGGATTTGAAAACTCAAACTCACCGCTTGAATTACTGACAGTTGTTTTCACACTGCCGGAAGAATTTTTTACTTTGACGGTTGCGCCAGAAACTACCGAGCCGTTTTGATCGGTGATTTTTCCTGAAATTGCCGAATTTTGTGCAAAAATCGGCATTGCAAATAAGCAAAATAATAATGCTTTCAATAAATAACTTACTTTCATAAAACCTGTATTAACTATTTCCTTAGTTTTTTTCTCATAATGGCGGGCTCGATAGTGTGTCAGCCCTGCGCTAAACTTCTAAAATTCCGTAATTTGCGTCGCCGAAACAGAAATTCCATTGGTTGAAAATATTGTTGATCTGATTGTTAGATTGTAAAATTTCATCAAAAACTCCTCTCAGATTCTGTTCGACAAAATATTCATCTACCGTTGCGACATCTCAAGGGATTGCTTCAGATGAAATGTTTCGCAAACGGAAAATTCAAAATCCGGGTTAAACGAATCCTGAACGCAGACGCGTTAAACTTGTGCTTTTATTGGATTAATTAGGCAGAAATGACAGGAGGTGAACGAGGATTAATGTTACGGGAAATCTCTTCTAAATCTTTAGTTAAACCGGGTGCGAAGCGAGTTGAACCGGACCGTGTCGGCGGACGCGCTTTGATTTGGAAAGAAAACTTTTCTTCAGATTTCCAGACGATTTGAACGCTGAAATTGTTTCCGAAACCGACCGATGAAAAAGAGTTTTTAGCAAAAGTTTTTTCGGGCAGATTCGGCAAATTCGAGCGCGTATCAATGCCGGATTTTCCGTCACGAAAATAGCCGAAAACCAAATCTTCAAAGGATTTTTCTTTTGCGATCGAAAAACCGAAACTGATTTTTTCTAAAACTGCCGCCGAAAAATCGTTTTTTTGCTTGTCGCTGAAACAGTATTCGTCAAGCGGATTTTCGGGCTGAATTATTTGTTCGGCGTGAACGGGTTGAAGTTTTTTCGTCAGCGGACAGTAAACCATTTCAGGATTTTCCGCTTTATTCGGCGAATAGAACGCGAGCGAAAATGCACTGCTGAAAATTGCCGAAAGCAATATCAAAACGGTTGCGAAATTCGTTTTTTGTTTATTCGTTTTAAGTTTCACGCTCGTAAAATTAGTTAAAATATTACACGCAAGGCTTTGATTTGCAAATCGAAGCCTTGCGTGTATGTCTTAATCAGATGAATTAGAAGTTTTTATTTATAGCCGTTCGGATTGGCTTCGTGCCATTTCCACGCGTCCTCGATGATCTTTTCGATTTCGGGAAATTGCGGGTTCCAACCCAAAACTTCGTGTGCTTTGGTCGAATTTGCGATCAAACGCGACGGATCACCTGCACGGCGCGGCGCAATCACCGCTTTGATCTCTTTTCCCGTCACTTTGCGGGCGGCTTCGATCACTTCCGTGACGGAAAAACCCATCCCGTTTCCGAGATTGATAAATTCGGACACGCCGCCTTTGCGCAAATACTCGAGCGCAAGCAGATGCGCCTGGCTGAGATCGGAAATATGGATGTAGTCACGAATTGCCGTTCCGTCCGGGGTCGGGTAATCGTTGCCGAAAACGGAGATCGATTCGCGTTTTCCCTGCGCGGCATAAAGAATCAACGGGATCAGATGCGTTTCGGGGTCGTGATGCTCGCCGCATCTTTCGGTTGCGCCGCACGCGTTGAAATAGCGAAGCGCAACGAATTTCAAGCCGTAGGCTTTGTCGTAATCAGCCAGAGCACGCTCGACCATAAATTTCGACCACCCGTAAGGATTAACCGGAAATTGCGGATGTTTTTCGTCGAGCGGCATATATTGCGGTTCGCCGAAGGTTGCGCAGGTCGAAGAAAAAATGAATTTTTTGACGTTTTTCGAGATCAGAACTTCGAGCAGTTTTAAGGTTTGCACGAAGTTGTTTTCGTAATATTTCTGCGGCTGTTCGACCGATTCGCCGACGTAGGCGTAAGCCGAAAAGTGCATACAGGCTTCGATCTCATATTCGTTCAATATTTGCCCGACAAGCGTTTTATCGCCGATGTCGCCTTCGTAAAAGACGACATTTTTGCTGATCGATTCTCTGTGCCCGTAAACGAGATTGTCCAAAACGACAACCTTTTCACCTTTTTTCTCTAAATCTTCAACGGCGGCACTGCCGATATAACCCGCGCCGCCTGTCACTAAAATTGCCATAAACTAAGAGCCTAATAAATTTGCTTCGATTATGAAAGTATGGTTGAAAACATTTGGAAATGATTTTTACGAAAGTTTTTTACTTTTCGGCTAAACCGAGATTGGTTTGGGTGAAAAATTTTTCGGTTTTGTTTTCCGTGTCCGTGTTTTCCGGCAGTTTTATTTCCGTGATGGTCGCTTCGGGGAGAAAATGATTGATGAGCGAACGAATTTTTGCTTCGTTGCTTTCGGCGACAGCCTCTTTGAAATATTCGATAATCTCGGCAACTTCCTGCGGCTGATACATTGCGATCTTACCGATAAAAATCTTCGGATGTTTCGTTTTTAAGAGATTTTCACCCGTAATTTCGAGTTCTTCAAAAAGTTTTTCGCCTTTTCGCATTCCCGTAAACGCGATGTCGATGTCTTCGTATGGACGCAATCCCGAAAGACGGATCATATCCTCGGCAAGGTCGAGAATTTTGATCGGTTCGCCCATATCGAGAATGAAAATCTCGCCGCCTTCGCCAAGCGCACCAGCCTGTAAAACAAGCTGTGACGCTTCGGGAATCGTCATAAAATAACGCGTCATTTTCGGATCGGTAACGGTGATCGGTTCGCCTTTTAAGATTTGTTCACGGAAAATCGGCACGACCGAACCCGCCGAACCGAGCACGTTTCCGAAACGAACCGCCATATAATTCGTTTTGTAAACGCGATTCAGCCCTTGCAGAACGATTTCCGCAATGCGTTTCGATGCGCCCATGATCGAAGTCGGGTTAACGGCTTTATCGGTCGAGATCAAAACGAAATCCCGCGTTCCGTATTCGCCCGCCAGTTCGCCCAAAAGTTTGGTCGCAAAGACGTTGTTTTTGATCGCTTCCGCCACGTTCGCTTCCATCAACGGAACGTGTTTATGCGCGGCGGCGTGAAAAATGACTTCGGGTTTATAACGCTCGAAAATCTCGCGCATACGCGGTTCGTCGCCCGCATCGGCGATCAGAGGCAGGAAATTCGTTTCGGGAAAATCTTTAACCAATTCACGTTCGATCTGAAAAAGCAGATATTCGGCGCGTTCGACGAGCAGAATCAACTTCGGCTGATAATTCGTGACCTGGCGAATCAATTCCGAACCGATCGAACCGCCTGCGCCCGTCACCAGAACGACTTTATCGGTCAGAAATTCGTGCAGATTTTGGTCGTCCAGCTGAACCGGGTCGCGTCCGAGCAAATCTTCGATCTGAACGTCGCGAATACGGCTGACTTTGACGTGTCCGTGCGCGATCTCGTTCAAACTCGGCACGATACGCGCTTTGACGGGAATCGCGCGGCAAACGTCCAAAATGCGCCTGATCTCGATTCCCTGCGCCTGATCGATGGCGATCACGACCTGTTCGATGTTTAATTCATCGACCAGCCGCGCCAGATCAGCCGTCGTTCCCAAAACCTTTACGCCGCTGACGCTTCCGCCTTTTTTATAAACGTTGTCGTCAACGAATCCTTTGACGGCAAGCTCCGCGTCGGCACGTCCGACCATTTCCTTGGCAAGCGTTGCGCCGATTCTGCCCGCACCGACCAGCAAGGTCGCTTTGCGTTTCACACGCTTTTTAGAACCTGCAAAATTACGTTTGTCGCTGAATTCGTAAATAAAACGGCGGAAAATGCGCAATCCCAGAAGCCCGCCGAAAGCCAGCGCGGTATCGATCAAAATTACCGAAACGGGAACCTGCCAGCGTCCGAACGCGCTCGAAGAAAAAAACAATCTTCCCAAAAGCAAAACGACGGTTGCGATGAGTGCCGCTTTGAAAAAAACCTTGAGGTCTTCGATGCTCACATAACGCCAGATGATCGAGTAGGCACCGACCAGAAAAAGCGCGGAAAATTGAATCAGGACGACAAACGGAAGCTGTGTCAGCACGGTATCAGAGTAGAAATCGCCGAGCTGAATATTCAATGAAGGAAGATATGCCAGAATAAACGCGCCGCACAAAATCACAATGTCAGCTAAAAATTGCAGCGGACGACGTAAAAACCAAATGCCTTCTCTTTCTTGAACCCTTTCTTGCACTACTGAATGTTTGATATGTCGGTATAAAATCTTAAGTATTATCTGAAATTACTTGGCAAACAGTAAACTGTCAAACAAAAAATCATTTTCCGCACTAAAAATCGAAGTTTTATTTGATACGGCTGACAGCTTGCATACAACCGATTTGATAAAAGGTTGAATCAAAGCCGTTTGTAAGCTATCCTTTTCCAGTGAAAATTTTTGAGGTTTTATCAATGAAATTAAAGGTTTTATTTCTTCTCGCATCAATCTCGTGTTTGAGCGGATTGATGTTCGGACAAGAAGTGCTCGTCACACCCGAAGCACAGCGCGGCTATCTGATCGGACCGGGCGACGTTATTTCGGTCAAGGTTTTGGGCGAAAAAGATTTCGACATCGAAGCCGCCACGGTCGATGAAGACGGAAAGATCGAGGTTCCTTTTTCCGACACGCCCGTTCTGGCAAAATGCCGCACCGAAAAGGAATTGCGCGCGGACGTAACGAAGGTTTTGGCGAAATATTTGCGGAATCCGCAACTCAGTTTGCGTGTAACGGAACGCAAAAGCCGTCCGCCTGCAACCATTTACGGCGAAGTCCGCACACCTCAGCAAGTCGTTCTGACGCGCAAGGCAACTCTGCTCGAACTGCTTTCATTTTCAGGCGGTGTAACGGAGGAAGCCGGCGGAATGATCCAAGTTTTCCGCACCCAGGCACCGATGTGTGCGGATGTTTCGGAAGACAGCGATTGGACGGCGGAAAACAACGGCGGACTCGATGTGCCGTCGCGGATGTATAGTCTGAGCAGTCTGAAACAAGGCAGAGAAGAAGCGAATCCGGTCATCTACCCGGGCGATGTCGTGGTCGTGCAGAAAGCCTCGCCGGTTTATATCACGGGCGAAGTGGTCGCGCCGCAGGGAATTTACCTCAAGGAAAGCGGCTTATCATTGACCGAAGCGATTGCCAAGATCGGCGGTGTGCGGCGCGAAGCGAAAACAAAGGACATCAAAATCTATCGTTTAAAGGCAAATTCAAAAGACCGCGAAATTATTTCGGTAAATTACGATCTCATCAAAAAAGGATCGCAGAAGGATATAATGCTTGAACCTTACGATATTGTCGAAGTCGATAAATCGAAGAAGAGCGTTTTGCAGAACATCGCGGAAATTGCGATCGGCATCGGTAAAAATGTTCCGATGGGATTCGGCTCGGCATTACCGCAAAGGGTTCTTTATTAAAAAGTTTTCGGAAAACTTGAAAGGCTGTAAGTTTTTTCAACTTACAGCCTTTTTTTATTTTTCTGCGTCGGCGTAAATTCTTTCGATCACGTTCTGGTATTTTTCATCAACGACGCGCCGCTTTACTTTTAAGGTCGGCGTTAATTCGCCGCCTTCGACGGTTAATTCATCTTCGAGAAGCGCAAATTTTTTCACTTTCTCATACTGCGAAAGGTCTTTCGTCAATTTTTCGATCTGTCGCTCAAAAAGATCGATGATGCGCGGGTCTTTGCAAAATTCGGCGTGTGTTTCGATCGGAAAATGTTTGTGACGCGCGTAGGATTCAAGTTGTTCAAAATTAGGCACGATCAACGCGGCAGGGAATTTTCGGTCGTTTCCGACCAAAACGACCTGATTGACGAAACGCGAACCTTTGAGTATCTGTTCGATGTGCGCGGGCGCGATGTATTTTCCGCCCGAGGTTTTGAAAAGTTCTTTTTTGCGGTCGGTTATTTCCAGAAATCCTTCGTCGTCGATCTTGCCGATGTCGCCCGTTTTGAACCAGCCGTCCGCCGTAAACGCGTCGTGCGTCGCTTCGGGTTTATTGTAGTAGCCGAGCAGCATTCCCGGACTCAAAACTTCGATTTCGCCGTCTTCGGCAATGCGGACTTTGATGCCGCGAATCGGTTTTCCGACCGTTCCGAGCTTTGCGTCGATCGGATTGTTCGACGAAATTACGGGCGAAGTTTCGGTCAGACCGTAGCCCTGCATAATCGAAATTCCTGCGCCCGTAAAGATCAGCCAGATTTCGTTCGACAAAGCCGCGCCGCCCGTAATGCACGAACGCAGATTTCCGCCGAAAAAATCGCGCAATTTTGAAAAAACAAGCCTGTCCGCAATCGAATGTTTGACGCTCAGAAAAAAGGAGATATTCTGACGTTTTTCCTTTCTGAGCGCGACTTCCTTTCCTGTTTCGATTGCCCAATCGAAGACTTTTTCCTTTAATTCACTCGATTGCGAGGCTTTCAATTTCGCTTTCGCGTAAACTTTTTCAAAAATTCGCGGCACGCCGACAAAGATCGTCGGGCGCACTTCCTGCAAATTATCGGGAACTTTATCAATCGATTCGGCATAATGAACCGCCATCCCGTTCAAAATATAAAGATACATCGCCGAACGCTCGAAAACGTGCGAAAGCGGCAGAACGGAAAGCGATTTGTCGTCTTTGGAAAACTCGTATTTTTCGCCCGCGTCGATCGTGTTTGAAACGATGTTAGTATGCGAAAGCATCACGCCCTTCGGTTCGCCCGTCGTTCCCGAAGTATATATCAGCGTTGCCACGTCGTCCGGCTGAACTGCCGCGACCAGATTTTCGAGCAGATGCGGATTTTCTTCTTTCAATTTCGCGCCCGCTTCTTCCAAATCCTTCAGCGAAACCGCATTTTCCGCTTCAACGCCCGTATCGTCAAAGAAAATCAGCTTTTCGAGCGAATTGCATTCGGGCAAAATATCTTTGATATATTCGTAAAATTCCTTGTTTTCGAGAAAGAAAATCTTTGCGCCTGAATCTTTGATAACGTAGCAGATCGAATTGGGCGCAAGCGTCGTGTAGATCGGAACGTCGATGATTCCGGCAAACTGACAGCCCGCGTCGGAAAAAGTCCATTCCGGCGAATTTGCCGCCAGAATCGCGGCGCGGTCGTCTTTGCGAAGCCCGATCGAATAAAGCCCGAGCGCAATGTTTTCGATGCGTTCGATCATTTCGGCGGACGAAATCTTTTGCCATTTGCCGTTTTTCTTAAAACTCAAAGCGTCTTTGCGGTTGTGCTTTTTCGCCGATTTTATGAAAAGTTCGGGCAATGTGCGCGGTTCGTCTTCGAGCAAAGGAATTCTTTGGACAGCACGGCGAGTCGAATTTTCGGGCTTGATCTGCATCTTTTTTATTACTGAAATTTAGACTTTTAGGTAAATTATTTTTCGTATATTCCGCCGAAAAATATCTTCAAAACTTCATTTGCCATCGGCGCAAGCGGGTAGGAATTTTTCGACAAAATCCAATTTGTCACCATTTCGTCCAACGCGCCAAAGAGAATTTTCGCGCAAGTGATCGGGTGCATATCCTTGCGGAAAACTCCCTGATTTTGTCCTTCTTCAATCGTTTTGCGAATAATGTCGAGATACGATGCAAAACCTGTGGCGGAAAATTCTTCCATAAATTTGGTCGAACCGCGCAATTCGACCTGAAAAACGACGGCTTTTTCGCGGTCTGCACCGAGCTTTTCGAGATGAAGCTCGGCAATTTTTCGCAAACGGTCTTCGACCTTTTCGATCTTTTCGATCTCTTCGCGGCTTTCCGAGATAAATTCTTCCATTGCGCGGTTAAAGATCGAATGCAAAATTTCCTCTTTGCTTTTGAAATAGAGATAAACCGTGCCGTCGGCGATTCCGGCTTCTTTGGCGATGTCGGCAACTTTTGAATTAAAGTAACCTTTATCGGCAAAAACCTTTGTGGCGGCGCGCAAGATCGCCTCGCGCTTGTCCGTTATCCCATTGCGCGGCTGTTTATCGTGTTCTGAAGATCGAGACATATTTTGCTTCTTAATTTTTTAACATTCATTCTAAAGGATCGTTTGTTCGATGTGTGAATGAATCTTCATTCAGTTTTCTATAAGGCTATACCAAAAATGAAAATGAAATCAACTAAATTTTAAGTTTTTGTGTAATTTATTTGTAAGGAACCGTTTATAAAATCATCCGAAAAAGTAGAAACCGGTCTTTTTTGAACGCGGAGCAGGATAATCGGTGTAGAAGCATCTTGTTTTATTTACGGCTCTTCCCAAATTTCATAAGCCGCTAAATTGCGGCGATAAAATTACTGCGTTAGAGTTTTGAAGTAACTTTTGTTCACACAAGGGGTCGGAAACGGAAATGATTATTTTTAATTCGGAAATTTGTAACGATTTTGCTCAGGCAAGCTCGCGTGAATGGTTGGAAACGAACGGCATCGGCGGTTTTGCCTGTTCAACGATTTCAGGTGCCAACATTCGCCGTTATAACGCGCTTTTAACGCCCGCGACCAATCCGCCTCTGGGCAGAATCACGACTGTTTCAAAATTTGAAGAAACCGTCAAAATCGACGGCAAAACTTACGAACTTTCCGCCAATCAATATCCGGACAAAGTTTATCCGGAAGGCTTCAAATATCTGAAGAATTTTCGCCTCGATCCTTTTCCGATCTGGACTTACAAGATCGAAGAGATCGAAATCGAAAAGAAAATCTTTATGATCTACGGCGAAAATTCAACCGTTTGTCAGTGGTCGGTGGTCGGTGGGCAGTCGTCGAAAGAAAACCAAAGACCAGAAACCAAAGACCAAAGACCGATTGTTTTGGAAATAAAACCGCTTTTATCATTTTGCGATTATCATCATCTGCAACACGAGGACGCAAGTTTCGATCTGAATTATGAGGCTTCGGAAAACGTGATTTCCGTGAAACCTTATGCTTCGATGCCCGCGATTTATTTCAATCACAACGCGCTGGAAATTGAAAAAACGGGATTTTGGTATCACAATTTTGAATACGCGATCGAAAAGGAACGGGGTTTCGATTTTCGGGAAGATTTATTACAGCCGTTTTTGTTAAAGTTCGATTTATCGCAATCGGCAACCGTCATTCTTTCCACATTGAAACACGATTTTTCCGAAGCCGAAAATTTTGAAAAATCCGAAATCGAACGCCGGGAAAATCTCTTGAAAATTGCCGGCGCAAAAGACGATTTCACCAAACAACTCGTTCTCGCCGCCGATCAATTCATCGTTTCACGCGGCGCGGGAAAAACGATCATTGCAGGTTATCCCTGGTTTTCCGATTGGGGACGCGACACGATGATCGCGCTTCCGGGACTGACTCTGGCAACTAATCGGGCGGAGATCGCCAGGCAGATTTTGCTCGAATTTTCACAACATATCTCGCAGGGAATGATTCCGAATCGTTTTCCCGATGCGGGCGAAATTCCCGAATACAATACGGTTGACGCGACCCTCTGGTATTTTGAAGCGATTCGCGCTTATGTCGAAAAAACTGGAGATTACGATTTTGTTCATCAATCGCTTTACGAAAAGCTCGTCAATATCGTCGAATGGCATCTGAGCGGGACGCGTTTCAATATTCACGTCGACACGGACGGGCTGCTTTACGCGGGCGAAAAACCCTGGCAATTAACGTGGATGGATGCCAAAATCGGCGACGTTTCATTTACGCCGCGAATGGGAAAACCCGTTGAAATTCAGGCACTTTGGTATAACGCGCTGAAAATTATGCAGGATTTTGCCGAAAGATTTGAAGACGCGGAAAACGAAAAAAATTACAAAGCGACCGCCGCGATGGTAAAACACAGCTTCGACGCGCTTTTCTGGAACAGTGCGGAAGATTGCCTTTACGATGTCGTTTCAAACGGCGAAAAAGATGCTTCAATCCGTCCGAATCAGATTTTCGCGGTCAGTTTGAAAAATGCGATCTTAACTGATCGGGAAAAAATAAAAAAGTTGGTTGAAACCGTTGAAAATAAACTCTTAACGCCCGTCGGAATGCGTTCACTTTCGGCGGAAAATACAAGTTATTGTCCTATCTATATCGGCTCGCCGTTTCAGCGCGATTCCTGTTATCACCAGGGCACGGTTTGGGGTTGGCTGATCGGCGGATTTATCGACGCTTACCGCAAAGCGTTTCCCGAAAACGAAGCGAAGATCGAAGAAATTTTGAAGGGTTTTGAAGCTCATTTGGCGGAAGCGGGAATCGGGCAAATCTCGGAAATTTTCGATGCCGACGCGCCGCACAGACCGCGCGGCTGTTTTGCTCAGGCGTGGAGCGTTGCAGAAGTTTTACGAGTTCGCGTAAAATCCTAAATTGTTTGAAAATAAAGAATTTTTCCTGACCGGATAAGATACATTCAGCAGCAACCGGAAAAAATTTTGGCGATTTTTGCAGGTTTTATTTGGAAAATCGTTCTCAGACAAGTTTTACCATTAAAATTTTGAAAAATCTATAAAGAGAAGATATGAAAAAAACAATTCTGATTTCATTAGCATTATCGTCAATTTTTGCCGTTTCGTGCACGAAAAACGAAACGAATACGAGCACAACGAATGCAACCGCAAGCAACGCAAAAACAACCGCGACAACGCCCGCGACCGTCAAAACTGACGACGGTTTCGTTCCTTCGGAATCGGGAACGGAAAAAGCGAAACCAGAAAGCGGCAAAGCCAACGTGCAGGGAAAGGTTATGTTTAACGGCAAACCCGTCGAAGGAATCGAAGTTAAAATCTGCGAAAAATTCTCGCAATATGTCGGCGGCTGTTCGGGCGAAACCTTCACGAGCAAAACCGACGCAAACGGCGAATATTTAATTGCAAACGTTAACCCGAAAATTTACGAAAGCATTCTCGTCCGAGTTTTCAACACGAAAAACTTCATCTTTGCGACCAAAGGTTTCGGTATCTCGGCGGCAAAATACAAGATCGATGCCGACAAAACCTTTTTCGCGCCTGACTCGAATCTTTTCAAAGACGATCTGAAAGTGCAGAATTTGAAGGCGAATGCCAAGATCGATGCGTCGAATTTCGAGTTGAAATGGGACGCTTATCCCGATGCGGCTTATTACAAAGTCAGCTTTTTTGCCAAAGAAGCAAGCGTAATTTCGCCTTATATCAACGAAAAAGTCGAAGGAACCAGCCTTAAGATCGAAAAACCAATGACTGCCGGCGAATATACCTTGAAACTCGAAGCATTTAATGCCGACGACGTAAAACTTTCCGATACAGGCGATCAGATAAAATTCAGCATCAGCGGCGGCACTGCAAGCGCGGCTCCCGCGAACAAGTAGCAAGTATGACAAACTTTAGTTTGTCATCGAAGAAATGAGAAACAAACTGAAGTTTGTTTTACGATTTAATTGAAATTCAAACGAAAAGCGGTTTATCTTTAGTAAATGAAAACCGCTTTTTTTATTTTATTTTCACTCTTAATTCTGCCGATGATAACACACGCACAAACCGCCGAAGAGTTTGCCGAAAGTTGGGACAAACAGCACGTTTCCAACATTTTACCGTCAAACGTCCGCCATCGGGATTTACAAAAATATCTGGAAAATCTGAAAAAACTCGGTATTAAAGTCGACGAGGTCGGGCGCAGTTTTGCGAACCGCGAAATTTACCAAATCGAATGGGGAAAAGGCAAAACGAAAGTTTTTATGTGGTCGCAGATGCACGGCGACGAACCGACGGCGACGAGCGGCTTGATCGATATGTTCACGTTTCTGCAAACGAACCGCGACAAACTCGCGTGGGTGAAAAAACTCGAAGAAACCTTGACGATTCGCGCTGTTCCGATGCTCAATCCTGACGGCGCGGAACTTTATCAACGCCGTAACCTGCAAGGCATCGACATCAACCGCGACGCAAGAAATCTTGCCACGCCCGAAGGCAGACTTTTGAAAAAACTGCGCGACGAATGGCAACCCGAAATCGGCTTTAATCTGCATAATCAAAACCCGCTCACAACCGTCGGGAACACGCCGAAACAGGCGACAATTTCACTGCTTGCCGTTTCGGGAAATCCGAAAGGCGAAAGTTATCCCGCATTTGAGAGAAATAAAAGAATCTGCTCTTTGATGATTCAGGCTCTCAATAAATTCATTCCCGAACACATCGGACGCTACGAAGACGATTATATGCCGACGGCTTTCGGTGACCGCATTTCCGAGTGGGGAACACCCGTGATTCTGATCGAAACGGGTGCGCTTCACGGCAAGGACGAGATGTTTTTGATAAAACTTAATTTCATTGCAAACCTGACCGCTCTGCAAAGTCTGGTTGACGGAAGCGAAGCCAGAGCCGACGCAAAAATCTATGAAAACACGCCGTTTAATGATTCGGGAAATATTTATAATTTCATTTTTCGCAAAGCAAATATCGTCAATTTTGCTGAAAACGAAAAACCTTACTCAGGCGATGTCGCCGTCAATGTCGAACGCCGCCGCGCTGAAATTTCCGCACCGACATTTGTTCAGGACATCGGCGATCTTTCGGCGGTGAAAGGTTTGGAAGAATTCGACGTGAGTGACTATTTTCTCGTTCACAAAAAGGGAAACTTAAAAACGGGCGCGTCAGGCGAATTTATTTTTTATAAAAAAACGCGAAAAATCGATTGGAAAGCGAAAGATTTTGAGAGAATGAACGAACCCGACGCGATTTTTGCAAACGGAAAATGGATAAAATCTTTGTCGAAATAGACGGTTTTTTGAAATAAATTTTTGTAAACTATTTATCGGCTTTACAATCCAAAATCCAAAATCCAAAATCTAAAATTGGACTATGCTTTCACTTCTTAAAATCAAAAATATTGCTTTGATCGATGAACTCGCGCTCGAATTCGGGCGCGGATTAAATCTCTTGACGGGCGAAACAGGTTCGGGAAAATCGATCATCGTCGATAGTTTGGGCGCGCTCACAGGTGAACGGATTTCTTCGGAATTGATCAAGGAAGGACAGGATTCGGCGCAGATCGAAGGGCTTTTTACGCTCAAGGCAAATGCAAATCTGCACGAATTTTTTTACGAAAGCGGTTTTGAACTGGAAGATTCGGACGAGATCGACGTGATCGTGCGGCGCGAGCTTTCGGCTTCGGGACGCAACCGGATTTTTATCAATAATCAGCTTGTGACGCAAACTTTTCTGCGAAAGATCGGCGCATTTCTCGTCGATATTCACGGGCAAGGCGAGCAAGCGACGCTTTTTAATGCTTCGACGCATCTGGAAATTCTCGACGAATTTGCAAAGGTCGAATCTTTGCGCGAAACGGTCGCCGAAAAATACAAAAAAATGGCGGCAGTAAAACGCGAGATCGAAAGTTTGCGCGAAGACGAGGCGCAAAAACTGCAACTTCTCGATATTTTGCAGTTTCAGGTTGACGAGATCGGCAAAGCCAAACTGCAAATCGGCGAAGACGACGCGCTCGAAGAAGAAAAACGGCGATTGAACAACGTCGAAAAACTTTCGTCTTTGAGCGAAGAATCGTATCTTTTGCTTTATGAAAACGAAGAAGCGACGCTCACGACGCTCGAAAAGGTTTCGCGGCGCGTGAAGGATTTGAGCGAATACGAATCGCAGTTTGCGGAATATGCGGAAAGTTTGGAAAACGCGCAGGCGGTTTTGGAAGATTTGGCTTTTGCGGTCAGAGATTTTCGCAATTCGCTCGAATTTTCACCCGAACGGCTCGAAGAGATCGAAAATCGGCTGGCGGAAATTTCGCGCCTGAAGCGCAAATACGGCGGCACGATTGAAACGGTTTTGGCGCATTTTACGGAAAGTTCCGAGCGTTTGAAAAACATCGAAACCGCCGATCTGCGCGAAGCCGAACTCCGCAAAGAATTCCGTCAAGCCCGCGAAGAATATCTGAAAAACGCCCGCGAACTTCACGACAAGCGCGAAAAATCGGGGCGGAAATTTGAAAAAGAAATCGAAGCCAACTTGAAAGCCGTATCACTGGAAAAAGCGCGTTTTGAAGTCCGCATCGAATCGCCGAACGCGGAAGATTTGCAGGATGAATCTTCGGACAGGTCTTTTACCGCAAAAGGTCTAGACAAGGTAGAATTTTATTTTTCGGCAAACCTGGGCGAATCCGTTAAACCGATCGCAAAAGTTGCGTCGGGCGGGGAATTGTCGCGTTTGATGCTTATTTTGAACACGACGACCAAAGTTTCGGCTGATTCAAAAACGATGGTTTTCGACGAAATCGATACGGGAATCGGCGGACGTGTGGCGGAAGCGGTCGGGTTGAAATTAAAAGAATTGTCGAAACACGCGCAGGTTCTCTGCGTCACGCACCAACCGCAAGTCGCGTCGCTTGCCGATTTTCATTACAAAGTGCAAAAGGAAGCCGTCAAAAACCGCACCGAAGTCCGCGTCAAAGAGTTGAGCAAAGACGAACAGATCGAAGAAATCGCGCGAATGCTGGCAGGCGAAAAAATTACCGAATCGGCACGTCAACACGCCCGCGAAATGCTGGCGGGAAATTAATAGCCGCAAAAAGACACAAAATAAGAAAAGAAAGAGCTTTTACGATTTTTCGGTATTTTGTTTCAGTAGTTTTTTTGAGATTTTTGTGCCTTTTTGCGGCTGTTCCAAAAATTATGAAATCCGAAATTTTAGCTAAAGTCATTCGCGGCGAAACGGTCGAATCGGTTCATCGCGGACATCTTTATATTATCGACGGCGCGGGACGCGAGCTCGTCAAAATCGGCGCGGCGGAAACAATTGCGTTTATCCGTTCGTCGGCGAAACCGTTTCAGGCAATCCCGTTTCTGACGAGCGGCGCGGCGGAAACATTCGGGTTTACGGACGATGAAATCGCACTCGCCTGCGCGTCACATTCGGGCGAACGGATGCACACCGCGCTTGCCGCGCAAATGCTTGAAAAGACAGGTTTGAGCGAAAAGGACTTACGTTGCGGAGCGCATTTGCCGTTTAGCGAAAAACGCGCCGCCGAAATGCTCCGCAACGGCGAAACGCCTTCACAGCTTCACAATAATTGTTCGGGCAAACACGCCGCGATGCTCGCTTTTGCGAAACACACCGGCGCAAACATAAAAACTTACGATCTGCTCGAAAATCCGATCCAGCAAACGATTCTCGAAATTGTTGCGAGATTTACCGAAACGCCGAAAAACGAAATTCCGACCGCGATTGACGGTTGCTGTGCGCCGAATTTTGCACTGAGCGTTCGGGCGATGGCGAAAGGTTTTCTGAATCTGATCGTTCCGCCCGAAAGTTTCGATGATAAATTAAAAAATGCTTGTCAGCGAATCATTTCGGCAATGCTGAATTTTCCCGAACTCGTCGGCGGAAGCGAAAGACTGGACACGATGCTGATGGAAGCGGAAAAAGGGAAATTCATCTCGAAGATCGGCGCAGAAGGCGTTTGGATTTGCGGAGTTTTGCCATCGGAGAAATATCCGCACGGTTTGGGAATCGCAATGAAGATCGAAGACGGCGACGACAAACGCGCCCGCGCCGTCGTTTCCGTCGAAGTTTTACGCCGGCTCGGAATTTTTGAATCTGAAACTTTAGCGAACATTTCACCTTTGCCGATCTTAAATCGGCGCGGCGAACAGGTCGGAAAAGTCGAAGCAAATTTCGAGAGTTTTGGAAATTAAATATCGCTCGTCAGAATGAAATTCCAGTCCTTCGGGTTCATCCGATGCGCCAAAATGCTGGCGGTTGCGGAAATTTGAAATCTATTTTTAAGCAAATCATCGAGCGCGGAGTTTTCGGAACTGCAAATCATATAAGTTCCGTTTTCAGCAGGTTCAGGCATTGCCGAAGTTGCCATTTCGCCGTGTTGAATGTGAAAAAGCGGCAAACGCGAATTGGTGCTTTTCATAATCAAATCTTTTTTGCCTCTGAGCGAAAGATAGGAAATTTTGCCGAGCGCGGCTTCCAGTTCGTTATGAAAATTTTGTGCTTCCGATTCGTCAAAACTGTAAAAATTCAGTTTTCCCGCGTAACGAATCGGAATCCATCTGAATCGTTCGATGAGCTTGACGACGCGGTTTTTTCCTTTCGCAGGATTCATCGAAACGGCATAACCGCGTGAGCATTTCAAATAATTGGAAAAAAGATTTTTTCTGAAAAGTTTCGCCGGAATTTTATGCAGAGCGTAATTTTTATCCACCTTGAGATCGCATAAATACCACGCTTTAGTTTCCTTTTCTCCAATTTTCAGATTCCGCAAAACGCCTGCCGCGCAAGCAATAACGCGGTTTTCGTCCAGCGCAACGTGAAAAAGCGGTTCGCCCAGACGCTCGAAAAAAGCAAAATAGTTTTCGCCATGATCGAGCTTGAAAAAGTCGTCACCGTATGGATATTCGGCGACATTTTCAAATTCCTGAAGCCGTGCGCTGTATTCCTGAAAGTTTTTTCTTTGTAAAACTTTGATCTCGATCATGGAATATAATCGGCGGCGTTTGAGGTCACGAAAGGCGCGTCGAGAATCCAGCGGGTTTTCCGCGAACTCCACAAACCTGCGTATAAATTATTGAAAAGAGTTGCGCCGAGCCGCAAGCCCTGTTCGATCAGATAACGATTTTCAGCGGATTTTTGAAACGGTAGTTCAAGAATTTTGAAAAAATCGTCAGAGTGCTTAATGTCCAGTTTTTCGTGCAGTTTGTAATGAATCATCCGATCTTCGGTCAACCATCCGTTTTCGATCACGCCCTTTCCAATCCAGGCGGAAATTTCGGAAAACATTCGCTCGATCATTCCCAAAACACCGACCGCTATAATAAAGTCGTCCAAAACCGAAACACCCGATAAGGTCGTGTTAAAAATCCGCACGTCTGCCCATAATCCGCGCCGGTGAACCTCGTTTTCGCTGATATTTCCGAGTCGTTTCAGAAACTCCAGAAAAGTCGTGCCGTGACCGTGCGAAAGCGAGCCTTCGCCGTGTTCTTCCCAAACGTTTCGCAAAACTTCGAGCCGGAGTTCGGGTGTCGGAATTTTTGCGGCAAGTGCCGCCATCGGACGACTAAAGAAGATCACAGCGTAAAAAAACTGGATTTGTGTTTCGCAAAAGTCATCTTTTTCAAAGGTTTTTTCGCGTAAATTTACAAAATAAGGATTTTCGGAATATTTCGTATCTTTCAAAACCTGTTCGATCAATTCTTTCAAAGTCATAAGATTTTTTCCCCGATCTCTATTTTCTCATAAAACAAACTGCGGTCTTTTTCGACGATTTCGCTTGTTTCCGCCCATTTGAATTTTTGCCCGAAAAATTCGCGGTAATTTTTACAGTTATTCAACTGACGAAAAACCACAACGCTTCCTTTTTCTAGATTTTCCGCCGCCGATGCGATTATTTCTTTGACGATTTTTTCATCGCACCAATCGAAAATGTTTGAAAAATGAACTAATTGTTTGCCCGTAAATTTCTTGAAATCCTGCGCGAAACCGTGAAAAATCTCAACCTTCAAATCGGTCGGTAAATTAACCAGATAATAAGGCAAAGCGTTCTCGTCCGCCAAATAATGTCCGAGAAAAATATGATGTAAAAAGTAATTTTTATCGGCATTTTCTCTTTGCAGACCTTTTTCCATCACCGCGCGAAAATAAGACGGATAAGAATTTTTCGGCGCGTGCTGAATTGCCGCTTCGCCGAACATCGTGACCAGAATCGAATCGGAAAAAAAAAGATCGAATGCCGCTTGCCAGTAAGGATGTTTGAAAACTTCCTGCCAAATCTGCGGTGAATTTTTCCTGAACGCGTTTTCAATTTCGTTTCCGGAAACAATAAATTCCCGTATGAAAAGTCTGAACTGGCGAAACAAAGATTCAAAATTTCCGCCTTCGATCAAACTTTCGTCATCCGCACAACCAACGCCGAATTTTCGGTATAAATCTTTTTTTTCGAGAGTTTGCAATGCGTTATTTTTTTCTTCGACGAGTTTGATCTGCGACGGATTCGGTTCGATCAGAGTGATTTCAATTTCAGGATTCATCGCTTTCAAACAAAAAAACGTGCAACCGCCCGAACCGATGAGCGTTGCACGTTTCAGTTTATATTTACCGACAATATCCATTTCAATCTGCGGGTCTTCACGGACAACGGCAAATTGAATCGGATTGTTCTTCATATTAAATTCAACAGATCAAAAATTCTTCAAATCGTCGTTCTTAAAAACTTTATCGAGCCACATATTCGAGAGCTTCTCCTGAATCGAATTTGCTCTCAAGCGGTCGTTAAGGTTTTTGAAATCGACGAAATCGAGATTTTGGTCCTGATTAAAGCACGAGAAAACAAAAAATTCCTCGCCCGTGTGCGGGTTGACGTGGCGTTGCAGACATTGCGCGCAAACTTCCTTCATCATACATTGCATCGGCGAGTTGATCGAACCGATCGCGGTGTGCTTTTCCTTGAGATAAGGTTTCAGCGCAGTATAACGCGCTTCTTTGACACCGTTCATCATTCTGTCCGAACCGATTGCGATGATGCGGTCAACGTCTTTCAGATCAACCGTTTGCTCGCCTAAACTACCTTCGGCATAAGCGATCATCGCCTGCACGATATTGCCTCTGAAATGCGCATCCTGCGTTCGATTCGGCTGAATTTCGTCGCCGAAATCCGAAGCCCAAACCACTTTGTCGGTCGCATTTTCGATCTCTTCGCGCTTGAACAAATCCGCGCCGTTTTTGTAGCCCGCAAAATAGATCACGTTGTTGTGATTTTCGCGCAAAGCCTTGGCGATGGAAAATAAAACCGCGTTTCCTAAACCGCCGCCCGCGAGCAGAACGGTTTCGTTTTCGGGAATTTCGGTCGGTGTTCCGGTCGGTCCCATGACGAGAATTTCTTCGCCTTCTTTCAAAAGCGAACAGAGCCGCGAGGAAGTTCCCATTTCCAAAACGATCATCGAAAGCAAGCCTTTTTCGCGGTCAACCCACGCGCCCGTTAATGCCAAACCTTCCATCATCAGACGTTTGCCGGCGACAATCGGGGCATTCGTTTCAAAATTCTGCAAACGGTAAAATTGTCCCGGCTCGAATTTTCGCGCTTGGAGCGGAGCTTTTACGATCACGTCAACGATCGTCGGCGTTAAGCGTTCGACTTTGACGACATAAGCGCGAATCTGTTCGTCCAAAACGGCTTCGAGCCTATCAAAAATCGCATCCTTTTCGGCTTGCGGCAACGCGCCTCTTTTGGCTAATTCATCGGCGAAAATTTCGACGACCTTTTCGTAGCCGTGTTTTGCCGAAGCCATTGCCTTGACGACGTTTCCAGCATATTTCGGGTGATTGTCGCCGTAATATGAAATGAATTTTCCGTCCTTTTCGTAAGACGTGAAAAAGCCCGATTTCGATTCGACGGCGTGAAGTTTACCGTCGCCGTTTTTGACGACTTCAAACGGTTCAAAGAATTGCCGCCATTCGTCGAGCTTGAATGTGCCGGGTTTTTCCTTTTCGTAGATCACGTTCGGCGAAGTTCCCGCCGCGACGCAAACTGTTCTTGCGGGCAGAGTTTCAAATTCGTTCTCCCGCGAAAATTTTCCGGTTTCGGCATCGTAATTCTGCTTTTCAAAAACCAACGCTTTGATCGCACCGTATTCGTCGGGAACAGCTTCGGTCGGCGACATCAATTCGATAAAATTAATCCCTTCTTCCAGAGCTTTTTGAATTTCTTCGTGATTCAGACGATATGCGGGCGAATCCTGCAAACGTTTGCGGTAAACGAGCGAAACGCCGCCCCAGGATTGGATGAGCGGAACGAAATTCGGCTGTTCGCCTGCTTCCGATGCACGTTTTCTTTCTTCGCGAATCGCTTTGCCGTGAACGAGAAATTCGCCGAAAACTTTTTTCTCTTCTTCATCAAACGCCGTCCAAGCCGCTTCTTCGCCGCGATCTTCACAAATCGCTTCAAAAGTTTCGAGCATTTTTTCGACCTGAACCGGGTAATAAGCGAAAATCTCGGTCGCCGTGTCGATTCCCGTCAAACCGCCGCCGATGACGATTGCCGGAAGCCGAACCTGCAAATTTGAAAGCGTGTCTTTCTTAAACGCACCCGTAAGTTGCAAAGCCATCAGGAAATCACTCGCTTGTCTGATTCCGCGAATCAGATTATTTTTCATCGGCACGATCGTCGGGCGACCTGCGCCGGTGGCGATTGCGATGTGGTCGAAACCGTATTCCCAAGCATCTTCGATCGTAAACGTTCCGCCGAAACGAACGCCGCCGTAAGCGCGGAAACGCTTTCTGCGGAATAACATCAACTGCATCATCGTCAAGAAATTTTTATCCCAGCGAACCGTGATTCCGTATTCGGAAACGCCGCCAAAGCCCGACAAAATTCTTTCGTCCAGCTCGTCGGTAATTTCCGAGATGTCTTTGACCGGCTTCGGATAAGTTTTTCCGAGATCGCCCGTCCATTCGTTCGGAAGCGGTTCGATCTTCAGACCGTCAACGCCGATCACACCGAAACCTTCGTTCAAAAGATAATGCGAAAGCGTGTAGCCGGCGGGACCCAAACCGACGACGAGAACATTTTTGCCGTTATACGGCAACTGATACGGGCGTTTGGCGTTAAGCGGATTCCAGCGCGTCAGTAAATTGTAAATCTCGAAACCGTAAGGCATTTTCAGAACGTCGGTCAGCGTCGCGGTTTCGGCAAGCGGAATGTTGACAGGCTCTTGCTTTTGGAAAATACAGCCTTTCATACAGTCGTTGCAGATGCGATGACCCGTTCCGGCGCACATCGGATTGTCGATCGTAACCAACGCCAAAGACGCGATCGAATCGCCCTGACGTTTCATCAGGTGCATTTCCGAGATTTTTTCATCGAGCGGACAGCCTTCCGTTTTGATGCCTAAAGGATTGCGTTTCGCGCTCCCGTCTTTTTCGCGCAAACCCGTCGAACACGAATCCTTGTCGCGTTCGTGGCAGATCAGACAATAATCGGTTTCAAAAAGCGAATCGCGCAAAGTGCCGCGGTCGTCGGTCAATTTAAACCCGTCGCGGCGGCGCATTGCTTCATCTTTTCCGCGCATAATGTTGTGCAGTTTCGGTTCGGGATGAATCAAATGCACGAGATTTTGGTAATCGAGCGGATGGGGAACTCTGAACGAATACCATTTCTTTTTGCGATCGTGAAACTGGATCGCCGACCACGCCTCAAAGATCGAAAGCGCGGCTTTGACCGCCACGATCTCGCCGACCCCTTCGGTTTCGACCACGAATTTTTCAAAGACTTTGCCGAAGGTTTTGTCCTTCAATTTGTCGTAAGCCGATGAGATTTTATTCAGTGTTTCCTGAATTTCAGCCGTTATTTCCTGACTTTTCGTTAAAACTTCTTCGGCTTGAACGAGCTTGTCAACAACATAGGAAATCGCCAGTTCTTCATCATAGATCAATGTTTCGTCGAAAGACGCAAAGCTTAATTCCCTGATCGCCTGCGTCAGTTCGGTTTCGTTCAGATCGGCGAGTTTGTCTGCCGCATATTTTTTAGCGGCTCGGCGTTGGACGAAAAATTTGTATTTCCAGATCGGATTTTGTTCCTGAATCTCTTTTTCAAGTTGTTCGCGTTCTTTGTTGATGCCGAACATTTTGGCGACAAAACGCGAAAGATACGGCGCGGAATCGGTCAAAATATTTGATTCGACGCGTTTTTCAAAACCTTCGCCGCGTGCTTCGATATATTTGACGAGCGCATCGCCGACGAGCGGATTTTCCTGTTTTACTTCATCGTAAAACTTCTCCGCCAATTCTTTGAGTTTTACGGCATCAAACAAGTCGGAATATTTAAACCCGACGACACCGAGGTCAAAATCGTAATTTGCAATAAATTGCTCTTTTTCGGAAATTCCAGTCATATATGTTTATTAAAAGGTAAATTATAAAAAATAGCGTAATAGAGAAATATAACATTTGCTTTTACGCTGAACCAAAAGTGTTAATGATTAGATGTGATTTTTTTGCTAAAGAGGCGAAAAAATAGTATGTTTTTCATTAAAATAAGTGAAAAAACGTGTCGAATGTGATATAAAAGCAGATTCGCCCTGCGTAGATTTTAATTGAAGTTTATAAGAAAAGATTTTTAGAAGCAGTATGGAAAAAGATCAAAGGCTAACGCCTTTACCGACTACGGTCGCCGCCGATTTACAAACGACCAATCAAGATTATCCGGCAGCCTACGCGCCGTTTTACGATGACGAAACTTTTGATGAAAAACGTTCGATTCGCCAATATTTTCACATCGTTTACAAGCGTTTGCCGATAATTCTGGCTCTCACGATTCTCACGACCGCCGCCGCCGCATTTTATATGTATCGGCAATCTTCGATTTTTGAAGCTAGCACCGAGATCATTATCGAACCGCGTAAGCCGCGCGCACAGTCGAAGGAAATCAACATCAATTTCAACAATGATATTAATTATTACAATACCCAGCTTCAACTTTTGAGAAATCCCGACCTGATGCGCGATGTAATGGTCGAACTGGGTTTACACCGTCAGCCGAATCTTTTCGCCAATCAAAACAAAGGAATGCTTGCGACATTCCGTTCGATCTTTTCAAGCGAAAAACCTGATGAAACAAAAACTCCGTCATTGCCTGTTTTATCGGAAAATGCCGAAAACACCACGCAGGAAGGGCAAATTGTCCTGACTCCCGAAGAAAAAGTTCTTGCCGCGCAGTATGCCGGAACATTTCTTCAGGGATTGCGTGTCGAACAGCGCGAAAGAACCAATCTCGTAACGCTCAGTGTAACCAGCACAAATCCCGAACTGGCGGCAAGGGTTGCCAATAAAGTCGCCGAAACTTTTATCAAACAGGACGAAGAGCGCGAGCTTCAGGGCACGAAACAAGCGGTTAACGAACTTTCAAAGTCTATCGATCAACTGAAGGGAACGATTGCCGAACAGGAACTTCAACTCATTAATCTTTTGCGTTCGAGCAATCTGCCTTTGCAGGACAAGGGCAGTGAACTTCGCAACAATGTCTTAACGACCGTTTACGGGCAGTATCAGGAAGCGCGCAACGAACGTTTGAAGATCGAAGCGCGTTACAATACGGCAGTCGCGGCAAATAATCGCGGCGAAGGCGCGAATATTCCCGACCTGACCGAGAGCGAAATCTACCGCGATACAAAACGTTTGAGCATCGAGCGGAAAGCCAAGTTGCAGGATCAGATTCGTGAAATAGATAAGCAGATTCAGCAGACCGAAACCGAGAAAGCCGAACTCCTGGTGAAATACACGCCCGAATATTTTAAGGTCAAACAAGCCGAAGAAAAGATCGCATCACTCAAAACAACCAAAGATAAAACCGAAAAAGAAGTGACGCAGATAATTGACCGCGACGATAAAAAACTTGAAAAAGATGCGGTCAGCGGTGCATTGGTTGCACTTCGTTCGCAACTCGATGCGGCTCAAAAACGTGAAGCACAGCTTTATAGTTCGTATATGTCCGAAGAGGCAAAAGCGAATCTCGAAGGTCAAACCGAAACGCAGTTGACCACGCTCAAACGCGGCATCGAAACGAACCGCAACCTGCTCGACACATACACGCAACGCCAGAAAGAACAGGAACTTGCGCTTTCCAGTATCCGCCCCGACAATATTAAAATTACGAGCCAGGCAGTTACGCCGACCTATCCCATTGGTCCTAACCGCACGCGCAATATTCTGGTTGCTTTTCTGCTTTCGCTTGCCGCCGGAATCGGTCTGGCGTTTTTGATGGATTATCTCGATGATTCGGTCAGAACCTCGGACGATGTCGGCAGAAATCTCGGACTCCCGACACTTGCGCTGATTCCGCATCACAATTCATACGAAAAACCGAAAACGGCACTGACAACGACAAACGGCATAAACGGCTCGATGGCTCTCGTCACACTTAAAGACCGCCGTTCGCCGATGGCTGAAGCGTATCGCCATTTGCGCACTTCCTTGCTCTTTTCATCCGCCGGAAAACCGCCGCAGACAATCCTCGTAACTTCTTCACAGCCTTCGGAAGGCAAAACAACGACGGCGATCAACACGGCGATCACGCTGGCGCAATCGAATGCCGATGTCGTTATCATCGACTGCGATCTGCGCCGTCCGCGTTTGCACAGCCATTTCGGAATGGAAAACTCGAACGGTTTGACGAATTATCTGTCGGGTGAAAAAGAAACGGCAAATCTGCTGAAAACCTGCCCCGACCTGCCGCGCCTGAAAATCATCACGAGCGGACCGATTCCGCCGAATCCGGCAGAACTTTTGAGTTCAAACGAGATGCGCAATCTCCTGCAGTTTTTGAAGGGAAATTACAAACACGTCATTATCGATTCGCCGCCTGCGATCTCGTTTACCGACGCGGCAATTCTTTCGACTTTGGTCGACGGCGTGGTGCTCGTCGCAATGGCTGGCAAGAGTTCGATTCACCTGATGCGCCGTTTCAAACAACGGCTCGGCACGATCGGCGCACGAATTTACGGCGTTGTCTTAAACGGCATCAAGGCGAATTCGACCGACTACGATTACTACGGCTACGGTTATACCTACAGTTACTACACTCACAGCGAAGGCGATGATTCGACCCCGCTAATGGAAGAAAAAGAACCGGATTCTTCGATCCACATTACAAAGTAAGTTCCGATTTTCCAAAACATTAGAAAAAAGTTCGTCAGATTTGAACCTGACGAACTTTTTTAATTTCAAATAAACATTTCTTTCAAAAATTGCCTTTATAATTTTAAGTTTTTAAATTAAATGCCGATAAGCTGAATGCGTTAATGTCAGCTTATTGAAAAACGGCTGATTTCTACTGCAAAAAAAACTTAGAAGATTGAAAAAACAATGGATTTATTAAAAAAATCATACATAGTAGTTGGTATTTTCCTCGTTGAATATCTGACCGTCTTACTCTTAACGGGCTTTAGTGAATCCCTGACCATCGGGACGCAATTCTTAACCGTGATCGAAATGCTGATGGGACTCGTCACGATTGCCGCCGGAATTTATCTGGTTCGGGCAATCTATTTGGAAAATAAACGAATCGCAACCATTTCACAGCGCGTTACTCAACTGCAAAGTTTGTGCATCAACAATCTGGGACTCGCAAACGTCGCGTTGGCAAAAGGAGATTTGGAATACAAAATCATCACCGGCACGAAAAAGCTCGAAGATAATAAAATAGACCCGATCGGCGAGCTGGCGAGAAGCGTCGATAAGATCATTACCAACACCCAGCAAACCGTCGCATCCTTTGAAAAAAGCCGTTCGATCGTGCTCGATATGATCTATGAAACGACTTATCTGACCAGAGAAGCAAGGGTCGGAAACATCGAAGTTCGCGGCGATGAAAGTAAATATGAAGGCGGATTCAAGGAACTGATCCAGGGCATCAACAATACCCTGAACGCCTTTTCACAACCGATTTCCGAAGCATCGGACGTGTTGGAAAAAATCGCCGAACACGATCTGACCGTGCAGATGAAAGGCGATTATGACGGGGCATTTTCCAAGATAAAAACTTCGCTCAATAAAGCCACAAAAAGCATCGAAGCGGGTTTTCAGAAGTTTGTCGTCAGCACCGAACAAGTAGCGATCGCCGCCAGACAGATCAGCGCGGGAAGTCAGGAAATGGCGCAAGTTTCTTCCGAACAAGCCTCAACCGTCGAAGAAGTTCACGCCAATTTGCAGGAAATTTCCGCGATGACACAACAAAATACGGTCAATTCGCACGAAGCGCGTTCCCTTTCGAGCAGTGCCAAACAATCCGCCGCCGCCGGTATGAAGAGTATGCAAAGATTGACAGAAGCTATCGAAAAAATTAAAAGTTCGTCCGATTCGACCGCACGAATCGTCAAAACCATCGAAGAGATCGCGTTTCAGACGAACTTGCTCGCACTGAACGCCGCCGTCGAAGCCGCACGCGCCGGAGATGCGGGAAAAGGTTTTGCGGTCGTCGCCGAAGAAGTCAGAAATCTCGCGATGCGTTCGGCAGAAGCGGCACGAAGCACGGCTTCGATGATCGAGGAATCGGTCAGAAACACGGACGAAGGCGTGAGTGTAAATTCGGAAGTGTTAGCCAAACTCGAAGAGATAAATCAGGTGATCGACAAGGTAAATGTTGTGGTCGGTGAAATTGCCAATGCCAGTGACCAGCAAAATCTGGGTGTCAGACAGATCAACAACGCCATCGAACAGCTTAATCTCGTCACCCAAAAAACCGCTGCCAATTCGGAAGAATCCGCCGGAGCCTCGGAAGAGCTTGCCGGGCAATCTCAGGATATGCTCGATCTGATCGCCACCTACCGCCTGAACAAACCGCCCGCAAGCGCACATTTCGCACCGATGAAGACAAACGTAATTAATTCTTCGGCAATGACTTTTTAGACTTTCCTGATAGAAATTATTGTCGGTCGAAAAATAAAAAGCGGAAGATAATTCCGCTTTTTTGTTTTTTGAAAATTATCACTGATTTACAGGCTTTTCCGTTTCGGCTTTTTCAATTTTCTTGTCGTCATCTAGCGAAACGCCGAGAATTTTCGGATTATCGATAAATTCGATCAGTTTTTCGGGATCGAATTTGGCGCGGATGACGGCGGCTTGGTTATTTTCGATCGTGACGAGCATAATCCGCACATCATCGCCCGCTTCGCGCATATACATATACGCCTGCTGTCCTTCGCGCGAACGCACGCGAAAGATCGGACTCCATTCCGCGCTTAACGAGTTTCGCATCACCGCCTGCATTTCCGCGTCGAGCGTGTCGCGTGAAAAATTCAGGTCTTCAAAAATCGTCATACTGAAACTTTTCACGCCCGCCGGACGCACGACTTTGACGGCAAAACGCGCCAGCCACATAAAGGGAATTTTCACTTTTTTGGCTTTATATTTCGTTTTCAGATGTTTGACGACCGATTTATATTCGTTGCCTTTTGCCTGAATTTGCGGTGCGCTGAAAGTAAAGACCAAAAATAATAACGTCAACGCGAGAAACAGTTTATTTTTCTTTGTCATAAAGCCTTTACTCCTTTTCGATGTCGATCTTCGGAATGTTGAATTTTCCGCTCAATTCGGCAAGCGATTCAATGTCGATCGTGCCGATAACATTAATGACGGCAACGCTTTTCGACTCGGAAACGACGACTCCCAAACCGCTCATTAAATCGCCCGAAAACATCGTGTAAACGTCAACCTTCTGATTGTTTTTCTTACTGCGGACATTCACCAGTTTTTCCCAGCCCGGCGATTGCAAACTCGCCCGAATGCCGTCAATATCGGCGACATTATATTCGTTTTCGTTCTCGAAATTGTAAACCCGAACGTAAACGCCTTTCAGCCCGCTGATCGCGTCGCTGATCTTTTTCGTGTTCTGAGCGTTGGATTTTGCCAGTGCGCGTTTTGCCAGTTCGAGCATTTTCCCGTCGAGATTTACTTCGACCACATCGCGCGCTTTTGTTTCCAGATAATCCAATCTTTCAAACTGAATCCGCGCATCCTGGGCGTTTGCGGCAATCGCGGAAAACGCCATAAACGCAAACAATAGAAAATTTAATAAACGATTTGATAATTTCATAATAACTTCTCCTTAAAATTCGGTTTAAAGTTTAGAGTCCCGCCTTCAGGCGGCTTTTCGTAGCGACTTGCCGCCTGAAGGCGGGACTCTAAACTTTAGCGTTCTGTTTTGGAAACATTTGTTTCGTCAATATTTTGAATCTTGTCCTGCACGATCTTTAATTTTGAACCCGTGATCGAAAGCGCGAGCATCAATTGATCGTAAGCATATTTTTCTTCGTCGGTTAATTTGACGAATGGCTTTTTCGCTTCGGTTTTTCGCGCAGGGTTTTTGGTCGCAGATTTTGTTAACTGAACAATTTGGCGAACTTTAACGGTCTTTGGCTGAACGTTCGTTTTTGCCGTTTCGATTTTTTCAGTCGGTGCAATTTTTGTTGGTTCGACCGGAATTTCCGCCGTTGTTTTTTCTTCAAGTTTGGGCGTTACAATTTCGTTGGAGGTTTTCGCTTCTTCAACCTGCTTCGTCGAAAAGTTAAAGAGAAAAACGAACGCAAGCAAGATCAAAGCCGCCGAAGATGCAAAGGCAAAAACGAACGGAAACCAGCGGCGGCGCGGCAGTTCTTCTTCAAAAACCGCTTGTTTCGCGTGAACCACAGGCGGCGCGGTTTCCCGGTAGCGAAAGGCTTTCAGCGCATTTTCGAGTTTTTCTGTTTCAGCGTCTTCGCCCGTTTTGTTCCACAGATATTCTTCGTTCATTTGTGTTCCTCGATGCCGAGTTTTTGGCGTAAAAGTTTCATTCCGCGATGTAGATTGACGCGCACCGATTCGGGCGTTAAATTCGTCTGCTCGGCGATTTCCGCGCCCGTCATTCCTTCGACCAGACGCAAAACCAGAGTTTCGCGGTAACTTTCGGGCAATGCGCGGATCGCCGTTAAAATTTCGTTTGCTTCCGCCAGCGGTCGGTCGTAATGACAAATTTCTTCCGAAAGCTCTTCGGTCGGTCGCGCATTCCGATAAAATTCCGCCGCCCGATTTCGGGCGATCATCGCAAGCCACGCGCCGACGGCGTTTTTTTCGCGCAGATTGGAAATATTTTTATAAGCCGAAATAAAAACTTCCTGCACGAGATCGTCCACTTCGTCAAAAGGCACCCGCGCCAGCAAAACTCCGTGAACGAGCGGCGCAAACATTTTGTATAATTCGCCGAAAGCGTCTTCATCGCCCGCACAGATACGTTCGACGAGCCGCGCTTCCGCCTTGATCTTGGTCGCGGCGGACGCGTTCGTAAATAGAAACATATTGGCGGTCATTTCCTGTTCGGGCATTTTATTTTCGATGAACGGCAAAATGAATGAATATAAAAAAATATGAAACGAATTATAAAATTTTCGCCGTTCATCTTTTCGGCTCAAAATGTTTTGCCGATTATATAGACGAAGCGAAACAAAAAAGTGTTAACACGCGTTAATAAAAAAAGTTGCAGAAAAGATTTATCCTGTCTTTCATAAAAACGATAAACGTTTGCTTTTGTTCGGTTCTGCAATGATAATTTAGTTCTAAAAATTCTGTCATCAACTTTTCGGAGAATCTTTTAATGTTTTCAAAAATTCTAACGTCTTGTGCGTTTATCTTCGTATTATTTACACTTTCGATCTGCGCGCAAACCAAACTTTTGCGTTTTCCCGACATTTACGGCGACCGCGTGGTGTTCAGTTACGCGAGCGACCTGTGGACGGCTTCGGCAAACGGCGGAACGGCAACGCGTTTGACCGCGCATCCGGGAATGGAGCTTTTCGCCAAGTTTTCGCCCGACGGAAAATGGATCGCTTTTACGGGACAATATGACGGCGACGAACAGGTTTACGTCGTTTCCGCTTCGGGCGGCGAACCGAAACAACTGACTTTTTATCCTGCCAAAGGTCCGCTTGCGCCGCGTTGGGGTTACGATAATCAGGTGATGGGCTGGACGAACGACGGGCAATCCGTCATTTTCCGTTCACAGCGCGATTCGTGGACGCTGCCCGAAAGCAAACTTTACAAGGTTTCGGCGAACGGCGGCGCGGCTGAGGCTTTGCCGATGCCCGAAGCGGGTTCGGGCGATTATTCGCCGGACGGCACGAAAATGGTTTATTCGCCGCGCACGCGCGATTTCCGTTCGGAAAAACGTTACGGCGGCGGACAGGCGAACACGCTTTATATTTACGATCTGCAAACGAACGACGCGAAAAAAATCTCCGAAAATCCGCGTGCGGCACGTGATGCAATGTGGATCGGCGACAAGATTTACTACAACTCCGACCGCGACGGAAAATTTAATCTTTTCGTTTACGACACCGCAAACGGCAAAACTACGCAAGCGACAAACTTCAAAGATTGGGACGTACGTTGGGCAAGTTCGGACGATCAATCGAAGATAATTTACGAACGCAACGGCGAACTCGAAGTTTTCGACACGCGCTCGAACAAACCGACCAAATTAAACATCAACGTGCCCGACGACGGCGTTTATAAACGCGCCCGAACCGTGAACGCGGCACAATATCTGCAAAACGTCGCGCTTGCACCGAAAGGCGAACGCGTTCTTTTCGGTGCGCGCGGCGATATTTTTTCCGCGCCGGTCGAAAAAGGCGGCACGCGAAATCTGACCAAATCTTCAAACGCGCACGACAAATTTCCGCGCTGGTCGCCTGACGGTTCCAAGGTCGCGTATATTTCAGACCGCACGGGCGAAGAAGAAGTCTGGATCGAAGCGCAGGACGGAATGTCGCCCGCCGAACAATTGACTTTCGGCGGTTCGGCGCAACGTTACTCGCCCGAATGGTCGAGCGATGGCAAAAAGATCGCGTTTTCCGATAAAGACGGAAAGGTTTATATTTTGACGCTTGCCGATAAAAAACTGACGATGATCGCCGATTCGCCGGGTGGACAAGTTTCGGATTACGAATGGTCGCCGAAGGGAAATTATCTTGCCTTCAGTATGACGGGCAGAGCGGGTTCAAACATCGGCGGATATAATTCGGTTTACGTTTATGATACGGTAAACGCGAAGCTCAACCGTGTGACCGACCCGAATTTCAATGCTTACAATCCTGCCTTCGATCCGTCGGGCGATTATCTTTATTATCTGAGCGACCGCGAATTTGCGCCGCAGATTTCGGGTGTCGAATTCAATTATGCGACGAACCGTTCGACGCTTATTTACGCCGCCGCGCTTCGCAAAGACGTGAAAAATCCTTTTCCGCCCGAATCGGACGAAGTAGCGATCACGCCCGAACCGAAACCGACCGTTGACGATAAACTGAATCCGCCGCCGATGCCGAAACCCGTTGACGAAAAACAACCGAACCCGAGCGCACAGCCGACACCGCAGGGAACGCCGAACGCAACCGCGACGAAAGTAAATGTTTCGTCCGCCAAACCCGAAACGATCGATTTCGACGGCATCACGTCACGCGTTACGAAAGTTCCGCTGCCGCCCGAAAATTACGGCGGTTTGACGGCAAAAACAGGGCATTTGGTTTATTTCGTCGGTTCGGCGTTTTATTACGGCAGACAATCCGACCGACCGACGACGCTCAGAATTTTCTCAATGCGCGACCGCAAGGAAACGACGCTTCTGGAAGGCGTAAATTCTTATTCGCTGTCGGCTGACGGTTCAAAGCTCATCATCGGACAAGGCGGAGGTTTTTCTTTAATGGATGCCGTGCCGAACGGCGCGGTTTCGCGCAAAGCGGTTTCGACCGCAGGTTTGGTGACGGAAGTAAAACCCGTCGAAGAATGGAATCAGATTTTCAACGAGGTCTGGCGGCGTTACCGCGATTGGTTTTATGTCACGAATATGCACGGTCAGGATTGGGTGAAATTGCGCGAACAATATAAAACGTGGCTTCCGTATGTCGCGCATCGTTCCGACCTGAATTATGTGATTTCGGAGATGATCTCCGAACTGACGGTGCAACACGCCTACATCGACGGCGGCGATTATAATAATCCGCCGCGTCCGCGTGTCGCGCTTGCCGGAGCAAGATTTGAAATTGACAAAGCGGCAAACCGTTATAAGATTTCGCGCATTTTTGAAGGTCAGAACGAAGAGGACATTTATCGTTCGCCACTGACGGAAGTCGGCGTAAATGCGGAAGTCGGCGATTATATTTTGCAGATCAACGGCGAAGACGTGACGGCAGACCGCGATATTTTTGAATATCTGCGAAACAAAGCCGATGCGCCCGTGATTTTGACGGTCAATTCATCGCCGAGCCTTACGGGTTCGCGGCAGATTTCGTATCGCCCGATCCTCGACGAAGGCAATTTAATTTATCTCGATTGGATCACGAAAAACCGCAACCGCGTTTCGGAAATGACGAACGGACGCGTCGGATACATCCATATTCCAGATATGGGCGCGAACGGAATCCGTGAATTTATCAAATGGTATTATCCGCAATTGGACAAAGAAGGTTTGGTCATTGATGTGCGCGCAAACGGCGGCGGAAACGTTTCACGGATGCTGATCGAACGCTTGCGCCGGAAGGTTTTAGGCGTAAATTTTGCACGAACCGTCGACAGCCCGACGACTTATCCCGACGGTGCTTTCAACGGTGCAATGGTCGCCATACTAAATGAAAATTCGGCTTCGGACGGCGATATTTTCCCGTATATGTTTCGTCAGGCAGGACTCGGAACGCTCGTCGGCAAACGTTCCTGGGGCGGTGTCGTCGGTATCACCAATCGCGGTAATCTGATCGACGGCGGCGTGGTCAACGTGCCCGAATTTTCGCTTGCAAACTTAAAGGGCGAATGGGTGATCGAAGGTTACGGCGTTGATCCCGACATCGAGATCGATAACGATCCGCGCTCGGTCATCGCAGGGAAAGACCCGCAGTTAGAAAAAGCGGTCGAAGAAGTGATGAAAAAGATGTCGTCAAATCCGTCAAAACTTCCCGCTCGTCCGCCCGCACCTGTCAAGACGAATTAGTTTGAAACTCGTCAAAAATTAAAGCGGTCTTAAACGAAAATTTAAGACCGCTTTTTGATTTCAAAGCATTTTCCGAGTTCAGAAAGAATTTTTCAGAGTTCAGAAAGAATTTTTCAGAGTTCAGAAAAACATTTCCTGCGTTCGGAAAACATTTCCTGTATTCAGAAATTGATTTTTTGAGTTCAGAAATTGATTTCCTGTGTTCGGAAAATGTTTTCTTGTGCTCAGAAATTGATTTCCTGCGTTCGGAAACTGAATTTCTACGTTCAGGAAAAGAATTTCTGCGTTCAGAAATTGATTTCCTACGTTCGGAAAATGTTTTTCTGCTTTTAGAAATTGATTTCCTACGTTCGGAAAATGTTTTATTTGACCGTGAAAAGCCGCCATTCGCCCGCGAGTTCGGAGAATTGTTTTTTGCCGCGTTCTTCAAAATTGATGCCCGAACCCGCGACCAAATCCTTGACGGTTCGTGAGGCGAGAATTTCGCCCAAGGCGGATTCTTCGGCGATTTTCTGGGCGATTTCGACCGCGATTCCGCTGTATTTCCCGTCGAAAACGTCGCATTCGCCCGTGTGAACGCCCGTTTTCACGCGCACGCCGAGCCGTCTTGCCGAGTTTGTGATCGCAACCGCGCAACGAATCGCCCGCGCCGGTCCGTCGAAAGTTGCGAGCACGCCGTTTTCGTCATACGAAACTTCCTTTCCCTTGAAAAGCTGAAGCTGACGCTGAACGTAAACGTGCGAACGTTCGAGCAATTCCTGCCAATCTTCCGCGCCGCGCTCGTCGGCTTCGGCTTGCGGATTAACGATTTTAATATTCATCACGGTTGCCAAAACGCGGTCGTAATCGGCATTTTGCCGAACGCCCGTCAGAAATTCCTCGATCTCTTCGAGAATCTCTTCGGAATCGCCGACGAACGGCAAATGGTCGATGCCGCCGAGTTCAACGTATTTGCAAGCGGGAATCAAAGACGCGACAAATCTGCCTTCTTCGACCTTCAGACACATATCGCCGCTGCGGTGAATCACGAGCGTCGGCACGCGAATCGAAGGCAAAACGTTTCGCACATCGATCTCCGCGTTCATTTTCGTCAGCGCGACCGCCGCGCCCGGACTTGCGCCCATTCTCAAATATGTCGCCCACCAATTGCGGAATTCTTCGTCCGAAGCCATCGAAGGCGCACGTTCTTCGATGCCGACGGGCTTGCCCCAATCACGATACATCATCTCGAAAAACGCTTCGCGGTCTTCCATTGATACGCCCCACGGATAATCTTCGTCCTTGATGCGTTTCGCATAAGTTCCGATCATCACGAGTGCGGTCGTGCGGTCGGGATAAGTTGCGGCAAAGAGCGAACACATCGGACCGCCTTCGGAAACGCCGATCAGCACCGCGTTTTCCGAACCGACGGCGTTCATCACCGTGTGCACGTCTTCCATACGCTGTTCGAGCGTCGGCAAATCCTTGTTCGGAACTCGGTCGGAAAGTCCCGTTCCGCGTTTATCGAAAAGTATCAAACGCGAAAAAGACGCAAGCCGATTCAGAAACGAAGCGAACGACGGATGTTTCCAGAAATATTCGAGATGCGAAATCCAGCCCATCACGAAAACGATGTCGAGATCGCCGTCGCCGATGACCTGATAAGCGATATTTACGTCGCCGTTTTGCGCGTAACGCGTTTCGGGCGTAAAGGAATTCAAAATTAAATTCGGCTGATTCGGAGGCAAACTTTTATGCACCGGCGGCTCGAGAACGGGATAAACGTCCGTGTCGATCTCTTCTTCGATCACGACCGTTGCGTGTATTTTTTCGATAATTATCGAGTTTTTTTCGGCTTCACCCGTTTCGACAGGTGCGATGAAGCGATAACCGCGTTTGGAAACCGTTTCGATAAATTTCGCGCCGTCAACGCCTTCGCCAAGTGCGCGGCGGAGCGCGGAAATATTCTGCGCGAGATTGTTTTCCTCGACAAAACTATCCGCCCAAACCTTTTCCATAATCTCTTCTTTCGAGAGAACGTGACCGCCGTTTTCGATCAGCAGAAGCAATGTGTCGAACGCTTTCGGCGTTAGGGAAATCGTCTGTTTTCCGTCAAACAGCAAACGTTCGGCGGCATCGACGGTAAATTTTCCGAATTTATAAATCTGACCGGGAACCTCTTTCATAAAATTTTTCAGAATTTTTTCAGAATTTTCTCAGAAAACTCTCACGGTTTTCTAAAGATTTTGTCTTTCACCTTTGGCTATGGTTAAAGCACGGCGGGAAAAAAGCCTTGAATAACGGAAAGATTCAAGCGCATTTTAACCCAAAAAATTAAAAGAGCAAACGTAAAAATTTCATTTAGGAAAACGAACGTGAAGGTAAAAAGAACTCTGACCATTGAAATCGACCGCGTGAGAATCACGACGAATTTTAACCACAATAAGCATTTATGGTGCGAAAGCTGTCAGGCGGAAGCGGAATTTATCACGAAAAACGAAGCCGTCGGATTGATAAGCGCGATTCGCGATCAAGGTGTGCAGATCAGAAAGGAAGGATTGCATTTTTTCGGCAACGAAGAGGCGGACACGATGTTTTGTCTGAATTCGATCATCGCCGGAAGCACAAATTTGCAAATTTATTAGTTCCGAAAATTACACGCTAAGAAAAATGCGTTTCGGAAATAATCAAAAAACGAATTTAGAAAAATTTTAGATAAGGAATCAAATTAAAATGAAAAATACAGCAAAAACGATAAAAAATATATCTACGGGCATCTTCGCAATGCTTTTGGCGATCAGCCCGATCCTGGCGGCACAGGTTTCGCGCACGGCGGCGGGCGCAAACGCGGCGGCGATTCAGGCGACGGTCGATCAATTTCGTGCCGATCTCGGCAGTAACAACGGTGTCGGCGGTTCGTTTGTAAACGGCAGACGCGAGATAAACTGGGACGGCGTTCCCGACGCTTTTTCCGCGCCGAACTTTCTGCCCGTCGATTTTTTTAACGTGAACAGTCCGCGCGGCGTGGTTTTCGGTTCAAAAACGACTTTCGGCGACACGGCGGCATTTATCGTCAGCGCGGATTCGTCGAATCCGACGACCACGCCCGTTCGCTTTGCCGACATCGATACGAGTTATTCGGGCATTTTCACGACCTTTTCGGCGGAAAGACTTTTTACGGCGCGGGTCAATAACGTCACTGTCGTCAATTTCTTTATTCCCGGCACGAGTATTCCCGCGACCGTCGGCGGTTTCGGTGTCGTCTTTACGGACGTTGACCAAAACGGACCGACTTACATCAAATATTACGGCGTGAACGGCAAATTGATCGGCTTTCAAAATGCGCCCGTCGCCAACAATGGACTTTCCTTCGTCGGCGTTTCGTTCAATGCGGGCGAACGCGTTGCCCGTGTCGAGATCGTCAGCGGAAACGAAGTTTTATCGAACGGAATTACAGACAACGGAACGAGCAACGATCTGGTTGCGATGGACGATTTCATTTACGGTGAACCGCGAGCGCGTGAATTTCATTCATCGGATTTCGACGGCGACGGAACTTCCGACACGGCGATCTTCCGTCCTTCGACGGGCGCGTGGTTTATCCTCAACAGCGGCTCGAACACGCTTACGGCACTCGGATTCGGACAAAACGGCGACGTTCCCGTTGACGGCGATTTCGACGGCGATTCGCGGGCGGACATTACCGTTTTTCGTCCTTCGACCGGCTCGTGGTTCAGATTAAACAGTTCAAACGGCGCGTTTTCCGCCGTCGGCTTCGGGCAGAACGGCGACAGACCGACTCCGGGCGATTACGACAAAGACGGCAAAACGGACATTTCGGTTTTTCGTCCGTCGCTCGGAAGCTATTTCATCCTGCGAAGCTCCGACGGGCAATTCCAGTCAGCGCAATGGGGTTCAAACGGCGACATCCCGATCGGTGCGTCACCGCAATAAAATTAATTCTGCCCCCGAGAGGACGGTTTTCAATAAAGAATCGTCCTTTTCCATTTTTTGAAGCAATGAAATCTTTGTCATTTGAAAACTCCCTCAAATTAACAATGGATTGACTCCATTGCCGTAAGCAAGGTTTTTGTGCGAACGCGCTTTCGGGCAAAAATCTTCCTTGTTCACTTCGCTTTTTCAAATATTTCTTTCAGAAAACTCTCACCCGAATTTCAGGTTTTTCTAAAGATTTTACGCATTCTTCCACGCTTTAATCGAACCATCCCAAAAGTTTATTTATCAGGAGAGAATCGCAAATGTTAAAAGAGAATTCCAACGCAAAATTTTTCGCCGCGCTCGCTGTTTTGAGCAGTTTATTTTTTTCGACGCTCGTTCCGAATGTTTCGGCAGAAACGAACGAAACGCCGACCGTTTCGGACGCAAACCAATCAATTCAAAAAGATTACGGCAAAATGTCCTTACTTTTTGAAGAAAACAAAGGTCAAACCGACAGCCGCGCAAAATTCGTTTCACGCGGCAAAGGCTACACGCTGTATCTGGCTGAATCGGAAGCCGTTTTTTCGCTAAAGGTAAATCAAACCGACGAAACCGAAGAAATTTCATTTAAAGAACCAAAGACCAAAGACCAAAGACCAAAGACCTTTTCAGAAAATCTGAAAATGCAGTTCGTCGGCGCAAACAAAAAACCGCACATTTCGGGCGAGTCGGAAGCCGTCACGAAAACGAATTATTACATCGGCAAAAAGCGTTTCGAGAATCTGGCGAACTACCGCCAAATCAATTACAACGGTCTTTACCACGGAATCGACGCGGTTTTTTACGGAAATAAAAATAATCAACTCGAATACGATTTCAAGATTGCACCGAACGCGGACGCAGATCAAATAACCTTGAATTTCGACGGTGCAAAAGAATTAAAACTCGACGAAAACGGCGATTTGATTGCCAAAACCGAAAACGCCGAACTCGTCCAGCAAAAACCCGTCGCGTATCAAATCATCAACGGCGAAAGAAAAGAAGTCGCCGTCGGCTACAAATTATCAACGAACCACGAACAACGAACGACGAACAAAGTTTCTTTTTCACTCGGAAATTATGACAAATCCCAAACTTTAATTATCGATCCGGTTTTGGAATATTGGACATACATCGGCGGCACGGCGTTGGACAGGATCAACGAAGTTGCGGCTGACGAACAGGGCAACGCTTATATCGTCGGCGATACTGCCTCGCTCAATTTTCACGGGCAAACCAGGGACGACAACGATAAAGACGGCGTTTTCGTCGCCAAGCTCAACGCTGATGGAACGGATTTTGTCTACCTGACGTTTTTGGAAGGAAATAACGACGACGGCGGTTTCGGCATCGCGCTCGATGCCGCTAATAACGCCTACGTTTCCGGCTTTGCGTCGCACGGTTTCCCGACCACGCCGGGCGCGTTCAGCACCGTGACGGGAATCAATTTTTTCGACGCTTTCGCGGCTAAACTGGATGGGAACGGCAATCTTGTTTACGCAACGTATATCGGCGGAACATCGGCGGCAGATACCGGGTTCGACATCGCGGTCGATTCGGCGGGCAAGGCTTACGTGGTCGGCGATACGAATTCAGGAATCACTTTTCCGCAAAGAAACCGCTATCAGGGCTGCGGCTACGGTTATTACAACAGCCACGACGGATTTCTGACCGTTATTAATGCGTCGGGCAGCGATCTGACCTATTCGACCTGCATCGGCGGTGCGCTGGTCGAAGATCAGGCGTTCGGCGTTGCGGTCGATTCCGCGAACAATGCTTATGTCGCGGGATTTACGAAAGGCGAAAACTTCCCGACCAAAAACGCTTTTCAGCCCGCGAGCGGCGGCGGTGACGATGCTTGGGTCGCAAAATTCAATCCGGCGGCAAGCGGCGAAGCGTCGTTGATCTATTCGAGCTATCTCGGCGGAAGCGGCACCGAAAGCGCGAAAAATATCGCCGTCGATTCGGTCGGTCAGGCATACATCACGGGCATCACGGGTTCGGCAAATTTCCCGCTCGTCAATGCCTTCGACACGACCAATCAGATCAACGAAGCCTTTGTCACGATGGTAAATACAAGCGGAACCGCGCTCGTCGGTTCCAGCTTTCTCGGCGGCGCGGATCAGGAAGAAGGCTTTAACATTGCAGTCGATAAAGCGGGTTCGATCTACGTCACGGGCAGAACGCTTTCTAATGATTTTCCCGTCGCGCTTCCGTTTCAACCGACGCGGCGCGGCGTTCGCGATGCTTTCGTAAGCAAAGTGCGGTTCGGTCGCGGCGTTATTTCGTCGAGTTTTATCGGTGGCAACGGCAACGATTTCGGCAAGGGAATCGCCGTCAAAGGAAATCTGATCTACGTTGCAGGTGAAACGCAATCGAACAACCTTTTAACGACCAACGGCGTAATCAAACCGACCTCGAACGCGAGCGCGACCAATCCCGACGGCTTCGTTGCGAAAATTCTCGACACGCGTCTTGAATCGGTCGGCATTTTCCGCCCGAACACGACGTTTTCTTTAACGCAGTCGATCACGAACGTCATCGCACAAAACGCGACGTTTACGAGTCCGATCGCAGGACAGCGCGGCGTTTCGGGCGATTTCGACGGCGACGGGCTCGACAGCATCGGTTCTTTTACGAACGGAACTTGGAAGCTTCGCAATTCCAATTTCCCGATCATCAATCTTCCCGCACCGCTCGGCTTTTTCACCGTCACATTCGGACAAGCGGGAGATTTGCCCGTCGTCGGCGATTGGAACGGCGACGGCATCGACACGATTGCGGTTTTCCGTCCGTCGGCAGGACAATTTTTTGCGACGAATTCGCTCGTTGCCAATCCTCCCGTCGATTTCACCGTCACGTTCGGACAAAACGGCGATCTTCCCGTCGCGGGCGATTGGAACGGCGACGGCATCGATACGGTCGGCGTTTACCGTCCGAGTTTAGGCAATTTCTTTTTGACCAACACCAACGATTTCAACGCGTCGGTCGATGTCACGGCGATCTTCGGTGTCGCGGAAGATTTGCCTTTTGCGGGCGATTTCAATGGCGACGGCATCGACACGATCAGCGTCTTCCGCCCGTCCGTCAACACGTTTTTCATCACCAACGACAACGCAGGTTTGGCAACCGCCTTTCCGTTCGGACAACCGACCGACCAACCCATCGCCGGCGACTGGGACGGCAAACCGCTGCCGTAACTGATAGTTGATAGTGGATAACTGATAACGGATAACGAATAACTGATAGTTGATAGTGGATAACTGATATTGAAATGTTTTTCGTTATCAGTTATCAGTTATCCGTTATCCGTTATCACTTATCACTTATCCGTTCTCACTTATTTTTTTTCTTTACATTACAAAAGGTCTTGTCGTATTATGATTTTCGCAAATGTTAAAAACAATTTACTAATTATCCGGTGCGTTTTTAGGATAACAACTAAATCTTTTGGCGTTGTTTGATAAATTCCCCCCGGACACGGAGGAAAAATCAAAGTATGCCCGAAGATACACCGAATAACACGCCTTTGAAGCGTTCGACCGAGGAAAGAGGACACGCCAAAAACGTCGAAACCATCAGGAAAATGCACGGTTACGGACAAAGTTGGGGTGCATCGTTCAATTCGACCAACCCGATCCTGAAAATCAATTTTATTGCACAGAGAATTACCGATGCCGAAACCGTCAGGGACGGATTGATCGAAGTCCGCGCTCCGTATCGCGTCGCGGCAAGCGCGGCGGAAGATGCGTTTGACGAACTTTCGCCGCTCGTGACGCGCTTTGAACGCGGTTTCAAAGCGTCGGGCGCGGCTGATTCGGCGGTCGAAGATTTGAAGACATACACGCGCAAGGTCAAAGGAGCGAGTAAACCTAAAAATTCGGCGGCAACGCTCGAAGTTCCCGAAAAAAGTCATTCGACTTCGCAAATGAGCCGCACGAACCGCATCGAAAATCTCGATTCGGCAATCGCCATTGCCGAAGAATACGGCTTTAACCCGAACGAAGCCGACCTCAAACCGACGGCGATGCAAACCTATTCCGACGGTTTGAAGGCTAAAACCGAAGCCGTTACGCAAACCTTTATTCCCGTTGACAACAAGCTCGACGAACGCGATGAAATCTTTTATCTCGCCGAAGATTCGCTCTACGAGATATGGAAGGCGTTCAAAGATTACACCATCTCCGCATACGGGACGGACAGCCCGCAATACGAACAAATACGCGGGCTGGAGTTTGAACCTGCGCCGCGCCGGAAAAATAAAGGATAGTGTCCCGCGCTTTACCGATAGTGTCCCGCCGGTTCAAATGGACGTGCGGGAAGTTCAAACGGACGTATCGCCGATTCAAATGAATGTGTCGGAAGTTCAAATGAATGTGTCGGCGGTTCAAACGGATGTATCGTGAGTTCAAATGCCCGTATCGGAAGTGGAAATGAACGCATCGGCAATTCAAATCGATGTGCGGGAAGTTCAAATGACCGCATCGGCGGTTCAAACGACCGCACGGGAAATAGTTATCAATCAGTAAAAAACACAAAGGCACGAAGAAAATATGAAAACCTTCGTGCCCCCGTATCCTTACAAGCAAAATCAAACAAAAAAAAACTCCCCTCCTTAAAAAGGAGGGGTGGACGCGCTTCGCGGACGGGGTGGTTAAATCTCAAGATTAATCAGTCGAATCATTAAACGTGAACCAACCACCCCGCCGCTTCGCGCCACCCCTCCTTTTTCAAGGAGGGGAGTTTTTTTTGTTCACTTACCCTTATCATTTCACCCTGCTTATTAAAAGAATCTGAGCGTGTAGCCGAAGCGGATTCCGCGCCCGATTTCGGGAGTCAATTCTTTAATGAACGACAAATGATTGCGATAAAGTCTGTCCGTCAGATTGTAGGCGTTGACCGAGAAAATATGCGCCGTGTGCTGTCTGCCGATGGTGTATGAACCCGCGACATTCACGATTCCGTAGCCAGCCGTGCGCGTTTCGAGCGGCGCGGTTTTATCCTGGTCGGCAACGAAAACGGCTTCGGGGCGGATGCTCAAATCCTTGTAGCGGAAATCCAATCCCGTTCTCAGGCGCGTCGGCGGAATGCGCGGAATGTTTTGCTCGTTATCGATCAATTTGGCGCGCACCGTGTCGAAATTCAAAAATCCGCCGACGTATTTGTGAAACGTCACGTCAGCACTGACTTCCGCGCCGAAATAACTCGCGTCCGCCTGTTCGTAACGGGCAACGGGCAAACCGTCTTCGATGTCGATTTCGCCGTCGCCGTCTTCGTCCTGATACTGGAAAAAGACGAAATCATTGATGCGGTAATAATAAACATCGCCCGTGATGCGGAACCTGTCCGACTGATGACGAAGCGAAAAATCGATGCCGTTCGCGCGTTCGTTGCGCAGATTCTGATTGCCGATCTCGAACGTCACCGTCCCGATGTGCGGACCGTTGTTGTAAAGCTCTTCGAGCGCGGGCGCACGATACGAATTCGAGTAATTAACGATAAACGCGCCGCCCTGCCACAGCCCGACGTTCATCCCGACCGCGCCTGAAAAGCCCGTAAAATCACGCTCTGAATAATTCGTATTGTCGGGGCGATAGCGGTTATTCTCGATGCGTCCGCCGAATTGAAACTTGACTCTTTCAAAGCCCAATTCCTGCAAAGTAAACGCCGAAAACGCATTCTGCCTGATCTTTCCGACGACCAACTGCTCCGCGCCGTTCACCTCGTAATCGCGGTTAAAGCCCTCGAAACCGAAACGTCCCGTCAGCTTTTTGTATTTCGTCTGCTCGAAAAGCGAACGATACGAAAAGGTTTTGTTATCGAAAATCGTTCCCGTTTCGGCAATGCCGTCGGCGATTTCAATTTCTTTATGGCGGTAGTCCGTGTAGTCGAGATTGTATTGAACGCCGCTCAGAAACGGATTGTTCAGATCGCGGAAACCGCCGTTGATGCGGAAATTATGACGGCGTTGGCGCAGATCGATGTCGTCATCGACCGTCGGCAGGATTCCGAACGCCGCACGAACTTCTTCTCCGCCGCCCTCGAAGATCGCCGCGTAGGGAATCCCGTAACGGCGAATGTCCAAGCCGTAATTGCCGTTCAGCCAAAACTTATTGGCATAGTAACCGACACCGAACGATTCCGTGTTCGACCGCGAAGCCGAATTTTCGACTCTTCCGATCGGCGTATTGTAATCGCCCGTCCGCTGTGCGCTCACATTCCCGCGAAACAGCCAGTTTTTGTAACCGTATTCCAAACCGCCCGAAACGCCGCCCTGACGGTCAGCCGTGCCGCCGACACCCGTTAAAAATCCGCGAAAACCGTCGTGCGAACGATTCTCGTCGTTGCCGATGACGTTGACGACACCGCCGATCGCGTTTGAACCGTAAAGCAAAGTTCCCGGACCTTTGACGACCTCGATGCGTTCCGCGCTCAACGGGTCAGCCGTTTCACCGTGATCGCCCGATTGCGAACCGATCGAACCGTTACGAACGCCGTCCTGCAAAACCAGAACGCGGTCGCCGTCGAAACCGCGAATCACCGGGCGCGACGAGCCGACCCCGAACGAACGCTTGCTCACGCCCGTTTCCGATTCCAGAACCTCGCCGAGCGAGGTCGAAGCACGTTCCGCGATCTTCGTCGAACCGACCGAGCTTACCGTCTGAAACGAATCGAACGTCGATTGCTCCGTGCCGCTCGCCGTCACCGTGACTTGTTCCTTCAGCGAAGAAATCTGTAATTGAAAATCCTGCGTCAACGCTGCCGTTCCCACCGAAAGCTGAACGATTTTCGTGGCATCCGCAAAACCGTCGATGTGAACCAGAATCGTATAACGCCCGAACGGAACATTTTCAAAGGAATAATTACCCGCGTCGTCCGTCAAAACCGTCCTTTTCAACTGCACGATCTGCACCGAAGCATCGTGCAGAGCCGTGTTGTCGCCGTAGGAAACGTTACCCGAAATCCTGCCCGTCTGCGCGAAAGCCGCGAAAGAAAAAATAAATATAAAAGCCAGTGTCTTTATAATGTTCATTGTTTTAATTTTCGGAAAATTATCAATGCCACAGTTTAAAGAACTATTCAGACCGTCAGCCAATAGTTTTTAATGAGCGGTCGGAAAGCATAAACGAACGGTCAATCACACGATCAAAAAGAAAAAAGCCGAAAAGTAAATTCAACTTTTCGGCTTCTCGTTTTATTCGGTTTTCAAGTTCTAGCGAACATAAATCGAGGGAATCGGCGTATCGGTTGCAGTTCCCCACGACGTAAACAATCCGCCGTTGTCCGAACTCTTGAGGATATACCACGTTCCGTCGGACGGACGGAAAATGCCGACATCGTATTTGCCGTCACCCTCGAAATCGCCCCTGACGGGAATATCGGTGCTGTTGCCCCACGTCACGGCACGAAATCCGGCGGTCGATTGCAGGATATACCACGCCCCTTCCGACGGACGATAAACCGCAATATCGAATTTACTGTCGCCGTCGTAATCGGCAGGCACGGCTTTATCGCCGCTCATTCCGAAGGTCGTCAGGATCGGTTGACCATCCGAGCTCTTCAAGATCGCCCAGAGCCCGGTCGAAGGACGAAATACTGCAACGTCGTCTTTGCCGTCGCCGTCAAAATCGCCCGCCAGCGGACTGTCGCCGTTCATTCCGAAATTGACCGATTGCAAGCCGCTGTCGGAAGTCCGCCGGATATACCAGGTTCCGTTTGACGGGCGGAAAACGGCAATGTCGGCTTTGCCGTCGCCGTCGTAATCAGCCGGAACGGGAATGTCGTTGGGAAGTCCGAAGCCGAGAAAATAAAGCGGACGGCTATTATTTCCGATGACCGACCAAAGTCCTGTTTCGGGACGGTAATAAGCAAAATCCGCTAAACCGTCGCCGTCGAAATCGGCAGACAAAACTTTGTCGGTCGGTCGGGCAAATTCTCTGTTCGTAAACGTGTTCTGAATCGAAAACAATGTATACCAATTGGAATTGCCCGGACGGAATATCGTATAGTCCGTGCGTCGGTCGCCGTTGAAATCAAAAAGATTTCCCTTCGATGTCAGACAACTGTTGATTAATACCGAAATATCGTTCGAGCCCGAATTTGCCGAAACGAGATCGGCTTTTCCGTCGCCGTTGAAATCGGCGGCTTTGACCGCATTCGGAAATTGCCCGACGGCAACGTTGCTGGTCAAGACCTTGATGATATTGGAACCGCTCAAAGCCGTCGCCAGATTTTTCGTTCCGTTTCCGACGAAATCCGCCGAAGTCAGCGAGATCGGATTTGCACCGCCGCCGGAAGAAACATTGCAGTTCGTAAAATTTCCGTTTGAATTGCCGGTGCAGGATGTAATCGAATCTGCATTGTAATTGGCGACCGACAGATCGGAAATTCCGTTTCCGTTGGAATCGAACAATTCGATTGCGACGGGTCCGGCTCCGGTCGTGATGTTTTGATTCAGTTGAAATGTTCCCGTGCCCGAACCGAAAAATGTCGTCACGCTGTCCGAACCGAAATTGGCGATAATGACATCTTTGTTTGAATCGGCGTTAAGGTTTGCAACGGCGACAAAGGAAGGTTGTGTGCGGGTGCGGATCGAAGTTCCCGAAGTAAAACCGCCGCTTCCGTTGCCGAGCAAAACCGAAACCGAACCCGAGAAAAAGCCGCCGAAATTTGCCACGACCAAATCTTCCGTGCCGTTATTGTTCAAATCGCCCGAGGCGATCGAGATCGGATTCGCGCCGGCAAAGAAATTGGCGGCGGCGGAAAAAGTTCCGTTGCCGTTGCCCAGAAATATTGAAACGTTGTTCGATGCCGAATTTGCCACCGCCAGATCGACATTGTTATCGGCATTGAATTTTCCGGCAACGAGCGCATACGGGCTCGAACCTGCCGCAAGTAAAGTCTGCGCCGCGAAAGTGCCGTCGCCGTTTCCTAACAAGATCGAAACGTCGTTTGAAACCTGATTCGTCGCGGCAACATCTTGTTTGTTGTCATTATTAAAATCCGCGACGGCAAGATTGGTCGGATTCGTTCCCGTCGAAAAACTTGACGGCGTAAAGCTCGGAGCGGCACATCCGCCCGATGGCGGCGGCGGCGGCGGCACGGTCGTTATATCCAAACTCCAACCGCCCGCAATCGTCCCCGAATTAGTTTGTGCGTCGTCAACCACATAAAGCCGCCAATCGCCGTTCGGGTTAAAGCCTCTGAAACTTTCCAATCCGATGACATCGTATGGTCGAAGCGGTGCGGGATTCGGGAAAAAGTCCGCTCCGTTTGAATCGCCGTTATTGAGCGTGCGATAAGTGCCGGAAACGACCGTCGGCAGAAAAGTGTTTGGACTGTTGTCATCGAGCGTAATGTTTATATTATCGGGTGCGGTGACAGAACTAACGTCGGACATCACGACTGCGGCTTTTCCGTTCGGACTTACCAGAAGGATGTCTACGTCCGCCAAAGAAGTGTGCGAAAGACCGTTAAGCGTTAAGGTAACATTTGAAATTACGCCCGAAAGACCCGAAACGCTGACCGCCGAACCGTATGGTGCAGACGATTCTATAATATCGTTCAAGCCGATGTAGTTAGGATTTGCAAAAGTCGTCGGTGCACCGTCGGTCGTAACGGTCAAAGACCATCCCGAATTGATGTTTCCCGCAACGTTCAAACGGTCGTCAACGATGTATAGCGACCACGTTCCGTTCGGATTCGTGCCCGTAAAAGCCGCATTTAAAGTAGTTGTCGGCGGTGTCAGATAAGGCGCGGCAGGTGCAGGCGACGGAAACGTGTCGGAGTCTTGGGCGATATTAACCCCGTTCGTCAGCGTCACGATCTTGTCATCGATCGAGGGCTGACCGTTGCCCAAGCCGTCCGACACGAGAATATATTTTACACCGGTCGGTCCGACCAAAAGCATATCGATGTCGGGCAGATTTTGATGTGTTATGCCTTTCAACGTCACGGAAAGATTCGTGATATTTCCGGTCATTCCCGAAACCTCGATCGGTGACGGATAGAGCGTCGCTTTGGTCGGCGCGGTTACTCCCGACGCGGTGTTGATGGCGATGCTTTGCGGATTTGAAAAAACAGTTTGAGGCGTTTTTACCGAATTATCGACTGCATAACTTTTCGGAATAAACGCAAAGAAGAAGGCTGTAATCTGAAAGATTACAAATACGGCACGTAAAGATTTTTTTATCATTATAAACCTCTGGAAATAGAAAAAAGTAATGGAAGATTAGCTGTTTTGCGAAAGTTTTGCAGACAGCATAACACTCTTTCCGCTTTTAAGACAAGATTTTTTTTCACGGCTTAAATTCTTTCCAAAACCTTGAAATTTTCGCGCCAGTTTTCGGCTAAATTAAAACGGTAAATTTCAATTTCGGGTGCGACGGTTTGCCGTAAAAAATCGAATTCGGGATGAAAGCTGAAAGTCGGTGCGACCAGATAACAAATCGCGGGTGCGTTTTTGATTTCCAAATCACCGAACAGCTTCGCTTTTTGCAGATTTCCGGCACGGCGTTCGTTTTCGAGCTTGCGCCAATAGTCGATCACCTGAAAAATAACTTCGCGGTCAGGCGAAACTTTCAGCTCGATGATGACCAATCTGCCGTCCTTGCGTAATCCGAGCAGATCGATCTTGTCGCGTTCGGCGCGAAATTGATGATAAACGGGTGAAAGAATCAGATTTGCATCGAGCAGGTTAATGTTTTTCCGCAAAACCGATTCAAGCCACGCTTCGGGCAGTGAACGATAAATTTCGTGGCGTTTGTTCGACGACTCGAAACAGCGGATTTCCTTTAAATTTTCGATCGATTTCCGCGCTTCTCTGAAAACGTTTTCCGATAAAACCCGCTTTTCCTTTTCAACGCCGAGCCAAATCTGTTCCCTATCGAAAATTTTTCTGACACGCGCAAAAGGCAACCCGTTAAACCGCAAAGTTTCGCCGTTTCTCGCAAAAACGACATCGATCTCAGCCGGCGCAAACTGAACGATCTTTTTTGCCGTTTCGCTGATCTGCGTTTCTGTAAATCGCTTGGTTTCCCTTTTTTTCCTGCGCCAAAGCTGTGAAATCTCCAATGCGGGCAAATCTTTGAGGGAATTTTCATTTTCCGAATCCGAAAACGAAAACTCTTTGATTAAAACTCGCTTCTTCCAATTTTCGCGTAACAACGCGTGAAGTTTTTGCAGATTTTTTGCGCGCTTCCTTTCCGCCAAAATCCAGACATTTTCAATCGGATTTTTTAGCCGTGAAGAAAGTTTTGTTTGCCACATAATCGCCGTCGAAAGCAGGATTTCGGGCGTTAGATTGTCGGAAACACCGGTTAAAACAGCAATTTGTTTGCCGTTTGGAGTTTCAAAAATTATCTGTCCGAATCGCCCGTTGTCTTTGTTTAAGTCGACGCGCACGAGTTTTGCGCGCGGAAGATTCTTTTTAATGATTTCGGCGATCCGATTAACTTTTTCCAGCCTTGCCAGCTCGACCGAATCGCCCAAATCCTGCGCCGAAATGCGCGGAACGAGCCTGATCTTTGCTTTTTCCCTTTCAAAATTGCGCGATAAATGCAAAATTATTTCGCCGTTCGAGGTCTGAATTTCCTTGACGCGCCACGTTTGAAAACCTTTGTCGTCGAGAAAACTGAAAAGCGTTTTGTGCGGGAAAATTTCGAGTTCGAGTTCATCGTTTTTGAGCGGGAAACTTCTGCCTGTCGCGGTTATCAAAAGCCATTCGCGGTGTGAATCGATGAGGTTCCGGATGTCTTCCATTTTTTTCAAAACCCGTATTTCTGCTCGAAAAATTCGATCATTCGTTTCGACCAATCGGTGTAGCCTTTCTCCGAAGGATGAATGCCGTCGGCAAAAAATCCTTCGGTGATTTCGTCGGGACGGTGAAAATAATAGACATTTTTTATTTTCGGCAGAAATTCGCGGCTGTTCTTGTCGTGCAAAGCGGAAAGATTTCCGAGAATGAATTTGACCGGCTGAGGCAGAACGGGCGAAAGATGAACGGCGGGCGCATTGGTCATAAAGATCACCGATTCGGGATATTTTTCACGCATAATCCCGATCAAGCGGGTCGCGTCGCGCCGCCATTTTCGCGGACTGCTCAGTTTTAAAACGTCGTTTCCGCCAACGCCGAGCATTATGAAATCGAATTTTTCATCTGTGGGAATTTGCGGCACGAGCAGTTCGATGGTGCGTTTTGCCGTCACGCCGTTTTTGCCGATGACGTGCCATTCGATAGTTTTACCGAGCTTTTCGCTCAAAAATTTTGCGAATTGTCCCGCCAATGCCGTTTCGTGAGTTCGTGCGCCGAGTCCTGCGACGGTTGATTCGCCGATGACGAGCATTTTTACGCTTTCTTTAAAGTTTCCCGTTCTTCCTCGCCGTTCGCCTTGCGCGTCGGGCAAAACGCCGATTTTACGGCGAATATATTGACCTTGCAGATAAAGAAACGGTGCCGCGGGAATCAGCAAGACCGCACTGAAAATATAGATCGCCTGCCAGATAAGTAAATTCATATCAAGAAAATAATTGTATTCTACCGTTTTTTTTTGCGTATGTTAAAATTTAATTTTGCAGATGTTTTCTTCCGGCGTTATCAAAAAAATCGCGGTTTGCGTGCTGATCGTTTCGACTGCTTCGGCGTGCCGTTTCTGGCAAGATCGCGGAAACGGCACGCCGACTCCAACGCCCGAGAGTTTTGAAGAGATCAAAAGCCAAATTCCTTTTTCGACCAAAGAACCCGATGTTTTTCAAGCCGAATTTGTCACGACGGCAAATGAAACCGAACGTAAAATCTTCAAAGCCCGCAACGGTGTAAACCGCCGTTTCGACTACAATTCCGGGACGGAAAACGAAATCACATTTTTGCAGACCGACAAGCGTTATCTGATCTTACCGAAACAAAAAATTTATGCTGAAGACGTTTCGCCGACGGGTGTTGCCGCCTTTGACGAAAAGACCGATTTTTTGACGACCGAATGGCTTAACGAGCGAACCGAAGCGAATTTTGAAAAACTCGAAACGGTTGAAAATCTGACGAAATATCGAGTTTTGCTCGATGGGAAAAATGCTTCCGAAATACTCGTATATATAGACGAATCGTTGCAAATGCCTGTCAAACAGGAATTTTTCAGCGTCAATGGTGACAGAAAAACATTGCTTTTTACGTTTGAGATCAGGAATTTGAAATTGCAGACGAACGAGAATTTGTTTGCCGTTCCGAATGATTTCAAGAAGGTTTCGGCGGAAGAATTGCGGAGCCGGATCGGTAAAGATGAATAGGAAAAAGGAATTTCCAAAATTGTTTCCTGACGCGCGACTCAGGATTCAGAATTTGCAGGTTTTATGGAAGAGTTAAAAAAATTTGTCCGATATTTCAGCCCTTACAAATGGCAGATCATCGCCGGGATCGTGTTTATTTTTTTCGGGATGTTGTTCGGTCTTTACGTGCCTTATCTGGTCGGAAACGCGGTTGACGATATAAAGATCAGCCTTTTTAACGGGAGTTTGACGCTCGGAAAGATTACTATTCACGTTTTGGTGATTCTTGGGGTGAGCCTGATAAGCGCGTTTTTTCTTTTCTGGCAGCGGCGGCTTCTGATAAATACTTCGCGGCATATCGAATATGATATGCGGCAGGATTTTTACGCCGTACTCGTCAATCAGCCGCTCGATTATTTTCAAAACAACCGTGTCGGCGATCTGATGGCGCGGGCGACGAACGATCTCGGCGCGGTTCGGCAGATCGTCGGACCGATGATCCTTTACTCGTTTCAGGCAATTTTCGCATTTATCATCGTTTTGCCGATCCTGCTGAATACTTCGGTCAAACTAACGCTTTTGATGCTGATCCCGATGCCGCTCGTCAGTCTGACGGTGAAATATCTCGGCAATCAGATTCACCTTCGGTTCGAGAAGATTCAGGAATATTTTTCGGGCATCACGGCAAGAGCGCAGGAAAATCTGACGGGCGTGCGCGTCATCCGCGCCTACGCACAGGAAGATTCGGAGATCGAAAAATTTCAGGAATTGAACCGCGAATATGCTTCGCGCAATCTGAAACTGGTCAAATACAGTGCGGCGATGCGTCCGCTTTTGTATTTCTTTATCGGGTTGGGATTCGTCATTATCGTCGCGGTCGGTGTGCCGATGGCGGTTCGCGGTGACATTACGGCGGGCGACTTTACGGCTTACATTCTCTATTTGCAGAGAATGATCTGGTATCTCATCGCTCTCGGCTACGTCGTCAATCTGTATCAGCGCGGAACGGCGAGTTTGAAACGATTTAACGAAATTCTGGAAATCGTTCCGGCGATCAAAGACACGCCCGAAGCCCACGAACAGCCCTCGATCACAGGAAAGATCGAATTCAAAAATCTGACTTTCGGTTACAACGGCAAACCCGTCTTGAAAAATATTGACCTCAGGATCGATAAAGGCAAAACGGTTGCGTTCGTCGGCAAAACCGGAAGCGGAAAATCGACGCTCGTTTCGCTCGTTCCGCGTCTGCTCGACGCGCCCGAAGGAACGATTCTGCTCGACGGTATTCCGCTTCGTCATTACAAACTCGAACAACTCAGAAAATCCATCGGTTTCGTCCCGCAGGAAACATTTCTTTTTTCCGACAGCATTGCTGATAATATCGCGTTCGGCATCGAAAGCGATGCGGTGATGCGGAGAAACGGCGATACGGAGAAAGAGAAAATCGTTCAGACAAATGGCAATCAATCGCAAACTGCCAATGTAAAATCGCAGATAACCGTCGAACAAGCCGCCGAAATTGCGGGACTTGCGGGCGACATCGAGGAATTTCCGTATAAATACGAACAGCTTGTCGGCGAGCGCGGCATCACGCTTTCGGGCGGACAAAAACAGCGCACCGCAATTGCCCGCGCTGTCATGCGGAATCCGCGCATTTTGATTCTCGACGATTCGCTTTCCGCGGTCGATACTTACACGGAAGAAAAGATTTTGAGCGGTTTGCGCGACGTGCGCACCGACCGCACGACGCTCATCGTTTCGCACCGCATTTCGACCATCCGCGATGCCGATCTGATCTGCGTTCTGCACGACGGAAAGATCATCGAACGCGGAACGCACGAAGAATTGATCGATTTAGGCGGCGAATACTCCGATCTTTACGAAAGACAGCTCTTGGAAGAAGAACTGGAAGCAACCGAATAAAGAGTAATTAAAATCGATTCTGCGAATGATAACGCCAAAATCAGGCGGACGGACAATCGGGATTGTCCGTCCGCCTCTCTAAGCGATAAAGTTGTTTTACGCCTGGGTAAGTTTACCTAAATAATAAGGCAGCATCTTACGCCACCAGACCCAATCGTGTGCAACGTCGTGTCCCCAAACGTCGAGCCAGTGCGGAATTCCCTTTGAATGAAGAACGCGGGAAAGATCGCGGCTGCGGTCGGGAGCTTCGTAGTTTCCCTGCCCGGTTGAAATGACTATCGCATCGGCTTGGCGCAAACGCGGCAGATGATAATCGTCGTTCAAATTTTTAAGATACATCATCGGATTATTGAAATAAACGTTATCATCGTAATAACTTTCCAGATAGTTATAGATGTCGTAACTTCCGCTCATTGCAATCGTTCCGCGAAAATTGTCCGAATGTTTGAAATAAGTATTTGCCGCGAGCAACGCGCCGAGGCTTGCGCCCGTCGTCAGGGGTCTTGCGTCCTGTCCGCATTCGTTGCGAATCAACGGCAAGACTTCTTCCATTATATAATTGTCATAGCGCGAAAGCATTTCGACCTTCCAGCCCGGATGCGATTCACGATTCAAAAGACTGTATTTATTGACCGAATTGATCGAATAAGCCCGGATCAGACCGTTTTCGAGAAAATAACTGATCGCGTCGATCAAATGAAATCTTTCATATTCAAGATAATCAGCCGCCGCCGTCGGAAACATCAAAAGCGGATAGCCGGCGTGCCCGTAAGCCACGAGCGGCATTTCCATATTCAAATTGTGGCTATACCACGAAGTTGTATCACGTCGCATATAAAATTGCTCCAATAAAGATATTTAATAAAAATGTATGATTATGTGAGGTTAAAAGAAATCCTGCCCAAGTTCAAGTTTTATACCGAAAAATATCAATTAAACCTGCGCCGAAACCGCTTTCGACGATTCTTCGATTTCCCTAAATTCAAAAACCTCGGCGAAATGTTTGACGATCTTTTCTTCGACTTCGGAAAAATCGACTTCGCGTCCGAGGATTTTTTCCATCGAAGTAACGGGTTCGCCTTCACACGCGATGATCCAGTTAAAATAGCTCAGATCGGTGTTTACATTAAGCGCAAAACCGTGCGTCGTGACCCATCGCTTGATGTGAACGCCGATCGCGGCAATCTTTCCTTCGGTCGTGTGAACTCCCGTTAAACCTTCCATCCGAAAGGTTTCAATGCCGAAATCCGCCATCGTCCGCATCAAAACCTCTTCCAGATTGCGGACGTAAAGATGCACGTCTTCCTTATACGAACTCAGATTGATAACCGGATAGCCGACAAGCTGACCGAGTCCGTGATAAGTCACTTTTCCGCCGCGGTTTATTTCAAAAACTTCCGCGCCGATGGTCTTTAAGATTTCCGCCGTCGCGAGCACTCCGTCGGATTTCGCGCGTCTGCCGATCGTAAAAGTATGCGGATGTTCGAGCAGTAAAAGATAATCGCGTTCGCGTCTGGCGATCACTTCCGTTTCGAGCGATTTTTGCAACTCCAGCCCTTCGGCGTAACCCAAACGACCAAGACGGCAAACTTCTAAAAGTCTTTTTAGCATCTCTTTTATGATAAAATTTTAGGAAAGAATTTCCTAGTGGGAATTAAAATATGAAATTTAACAGAAAAATATTAGTAGTTTTGGCATTAGTTTTAGCGATTATCGGTTTGCAATCAACGACTTACGCGCAAAGGCGAAAAAGTCCGGCGAGAAAGACAACCGCCGCAAAACCTGCGCCTAATACGTTTGAAATAAAAGCCGGAGCGGAAAAAGTTTCGACGCAGATCAAAAATCTGACGAAATTTATTTATCTTTTGGGCGGCATTGCCCGCAACATCGAAGATATTGACAAAGATTCAAAAAGCGGAAAATTTTCGCGCACGGCGGTCAGCCAGAACGAAACGAACAAGAAAAATGTCATTTCGAGTATCAGAAATCTGCGGGCGGGTTTAGCGGCTCTCGAAGTCGAGTTTCGCACGAAGCCGGTTTTGAAACCGTATCTTTTACAGATTCAGGGCGTGACCGATATTAGCGGACAAGCCGAAGACCTCGCGGTTGCGGGCAGATTTACCGATTCCGGCAAAACTCTGCTTTTAGTTGTCGAAAAATTGTCCGACACGCTGGCGGCAATGCCATAAACATTTGCAAAGACAGAAAGAAACGCCGTCGATCTGACGGCATTTCTTTTTTTTCATTTCTTCTTTTCCCGTAAGGCTGCCTCGGCAATATTTGTAACCCACCAGAAAGCACCTTTGAAACCGAGATGTTCAAACATCAATTTAAAAACTTTCGGATGAATTTTGGCGGTTTTCAGCAAAACCTTGCGGAATGACGCAAACGAAATCCGGTCTTGGAACATTTCGCGGCTGATCTCTATGTTCAAACTGCTCAAAGCCGACATCACGGCGTTCATCGTTTCATTAACGACAAACGAATCGCTTTTTTCCATCGGGCGCATAAATTCGGCAAGACTCGCCATTTGTGAAACACGCGGTTCGTAAGCATTGATTTTCGATAAGAAATTCTCGGAAAAATCGTTTTCCTTGAGCGCATTTTCAGTCAATCCGGTCAACTTTTGCAGATTTCGGACGTGCGAACCGAAACCGCAAAACGTCAGCGGCGAAGACAATCCGGCGGCATCGCCGATCAGCAAAACCCTTTCGGCGGCAGTCTTTTTGATATTGTCCCACCCGTGATGATGGATGCTCGGAATGTAGCCGTAAACGGGCTTGACGACGCGCCACGCGCCATTTTTTTCCTTATAAGTCGGCAACTTTTCAAAATATTCCTCAAACAATCGGAAGAGCGATTTGTCGGCTTTCGATTCGACCGAATCGTAGAAAAAAAGATAAGTCGTGTATTCATCCTTGGACGGATTTCCGGCGAAACCTTCCCAGATCAACTGCCGTGAATCGGTCGCGTCCTCGGTCGAAACGAGAATTTCACCGACCGAAAAATCGACTTGCTTTTCCGCTTCCCCGTGCCGAAATCCCTTCGCCACCGTGCCGACCGTCGGACAAACGTGCGTGATCGATTTTCCCGCATTCAACTGCCGTGAAACGAGCGAATTAGTTCCCGTCGCATCAACGAAAAGTTTCGCGCCGTAAAGTTTCCGTTTTGAGGTTCTGACATCTTCGCATTCGACCAAAACTTTTTCTTTGCGCACGAAAACACGGCTGAAACGCAGGTTATTGATAATTTTAGAGTCGGTCTTTTCGAGCTTTTTAACTGCAATTTCGAGCAAAATATCCGCTTCGATCGCCACGTCCAAAACATTGTCCATAAAAAGCGGCGGCGTTTTTATTTTGGAATTTTTATCGAAAAATTTTACGAAACCGGTTTTATAACGATTTACGACCGCTCTTTCTATCTCTTCGGGCGTAAAAAGTCCGGCGCGGACAAATTCCTGCAATTCATCATCGGAAATATTCCAGTCACGATGCGTTTTCCCTACCTTATGTGTATCGAAAACCAACACTTTGCGGTTATATTTCAATGCCATCAATGCCGCGTGAAGCAAGCCCAACGTTCCGCCTGCATAGATAATTTCAAATTCTTCGCCCGTTGCATCAGCATCTTTTGGAGCAGAATTAAAAAATACGGATTCTTCAAATTTATCCGGATTTTCACGGAAGGAATTCCAGCGGTTTTCTATTTCCCAGATGCGTTTAAGATGAGCCTCGCGGTCGGGTAAATATGCAAGATTTTCGATCAAAAGAGGAAATTTTCGGCGTAATTCGGATAACTCAAACGACTGCATAGCTGAGAAAATTTTACCATAAAGCGAGTAAGGAAAAATAAAGCGGTAAATTAAAAAAAGAAAACGAGGCACTAAATACCTCGTTTTTCTTTTTAATTAAACCGGAGAATTATTCTGATAAGCTGAATACAGAATAGACTTTTCCGGTCGGGTTGGTTACATCCGTTTCTTCCATCGTGACAAACAAACCAAAGTCTTTAAGTGCCGTTTCACTGCGGATTTCCGATTCCTGACGTTTGCCGGAATTGATTACCTGACCGAGCTTTGTATATTTTCCGTCAGGCGACGAAGCCCAAAGCACGAAGCGTTTTTCTTTCGGAGCCATTTTCATATCGTCAAAGCGCATTTTGATTTGCGTGGCACCGTCCTTGCGCGGATCGATGTAAGCTTTTCCTTTTAATCCCTGCAATTCGCCGTTGAAGTTGATTCTGATTTCAGTCGTTTTGTTATCGAAACTCGGAACGTTCAAAAGCGGAACGTTGTAGGTCGAAGCAACTTCTGCCGTGGTCGCAACTTGTTTTTCCTTGGCTTCTTTACCGTTCAAAGTATCTCCGCGCGGAACAATTGCATATCCCGTCGGAACGTTACTGCGGAAAACAACTGCGGTCGAAGAATCTATCGTACTCAAACCTTCGGTCGGCGAAAGAACCAGCATAAACTGATTCATCGGCGTTGAAAACTCGGCTTTCGCCGCTCCGTTCTCGATCATTACGGGACCCAAAAGCGTCGGCATTCCCATCGCGTCAACCGCGTAAGCGTAAAAACTGCTCGTGTCGCCTGTTACATTTGCCAGATCGAGCCATATCTTTGTGCCGTCTGCCGTGCGTAAAACGCGCGCATTTCCGCTCGCATCTTTAATCGCATATGGAGTCAAACTTACCGAAACTTCCTTTCCGACGGGGTATTCAATTACCGAATATGATCCGTCGGAATTTTGAACAACCTCTGTTTTTGTTGTTGTTGTAGTCGTTACCGGGGCATTTTGTGCAATTGCCGCTCCAGAAAAAACTAATGAAAGAGCTAGTCCGCCGCTCAGTTTTAATAAATTTTTGCTTTTCATATAAATCTCCATCCAAATAAATTTTTTAGAGCGATAAATCACTCATCTTGCTAGGGTGAATCCGCAATGACTGTGCCAATATCGAATAAGTTTAGTTATTCATTCATTTACGTGAAGAAAAGAAATTTCCTATGAGATGAGTTCGATTATTGTTTTGTATCGAAGTTGAACAGAATATGTTCTAAAAATGATACATTTTCAAGCAAAGAAAAAGCGCGAATCTGAAATTCGCGCTTTCGGGGAAGTTAAATTATGACGAAATTCTCTGCTATCTGACGGTGCTGATCGAAGTATCATTGTCGCCGTTGGTCAAAGTGTAAATAATTACACCGCCGACGATAGCCGCGAAAATGATAGCAGGGACGACCACATTACCCGAGTTACTGCCCGATTGTTTTCCTGATTTAACCGAAGCATTTCCGGCAGTTTCAAGATTGACTTCGACGTTTTCGGTATTAAAAACATCGACATTTCCGGCTGAAACAGTTCCGGCGATCTTGTTTTCGGAAAATTCAAGATTCAATACCGTGTTAGGAGCTAAAGTTAGGTATCCGAGTTTTCCGAGATTAACGGTTGCGCCCGAATTTGCAGAGGTCGAGATCAAACCGCCTGAGAAAAAGGTGCGCCCGCTGACAATACTTTCACCGTTCAGTTTTACCGAAGAATCTTCAGTCTGAATATTATTTGAAAAAGTAATTTCAGCGGATAAAGGCTGATTTCCCGATTTTGCCAACACGACCATTGAGGAAGTTAGGAAAACGGAAAATAAAAGACAAACGGCGACGACGCTTCGAAGCCCTGAAAATTGTTTTTTTATCATCTGAATAGCATGCTCCTTTGAAAAATTGAAATTTAGGTAATGGTTAATTTAAGCATTAAATCTAACTTCAATTAGTATAAAAAGTCAAAGATTTTTGTGAAAAAATACAAAAAAATGACTTATCAGGTGAAAAAACAATGAAATTTTTAGCTTTTTGATTGATTCCAAAGCGAATCCATCTCTTCAAGCGTTGAATCTGTCAGGGATTTATTTTGTTTCTGAAGTTCGGTTTCGATAAACTTGAAACGCTTTCTAAATTTGCGATTCGTTTTCTTCAAAGCCGTTTCCGCGTCAACTTCTAATTTTCGCGCCAGATTCAAAACCACGAAAAGCAGATCGCCGATCTCCTCTTCGATATTTCCGTTGCTCTCGTTTTTTTCGATGGCTTCCTTTAGTTCTTCGGTTTCTTCCGTCAATTTATCGAAAATCTGATTGACGTTCTCCCAGTCAAATTTTACCTTCGCGGCTTTTTTTGTCAGTTTTTGACCTTCCAACAGCGCAGGAAAATGAACCGGAACATCGTCGAGGATCGATTCCTTTTGTTTTTCGATCTTGCCCGAAGCCTTTTGTTGAGCCTTTTTCAGTTCGTCCCAATTATTTAAAACGTCCTGCGCCGTTTCCAATTCCTTTTCGCCGAAAACGTGCGGATGCCGCAAAATCAACTTTTCCGTCACGCCCTGCACCACTTCATCAATGGTAAAATCGCCTTTTTCCGCCGCGATCGTCGAATGAAAAACGACTTGCAGAAGAACGTCGCCGAGTTCTTCGACGAGATTATGAGTTTCGCCCGTGGCGGTCGCTTCCTGAATCGCGTCAAAGGTTTCGTAGCATTCTTCCAAAAGATATTGTGAGAGCGATTCGTAAGTTTGCTCTCTGTCCCACGGACAGCCGCCCGGCGCACGCAAGCGCGCCATCACCGAAGTTAATTCATCGAAATTTTTTGACATATGAAAATGGTTTTTGGTCTTTGTCTTTTGGTCTTCGGTTATAGATAAATTTAAAAATTACAAAATTTATCATCAGAAATATTCCGAAGACCAAAGACCAAAGATCAAAGACTTTTTATTGATTTTGAATTCTTTTTCGCCAAAATGCTACTATCGATGTATTAATTTAAAAATCTTTAGCAGGAAACGAAATGATGGAAAGAGAAGAAGAACAACCGGAAATTAAAGTCACTGACAAACGCAAGTTCAATCTTGACGGAAGTTTGCGTGAAGGCGTGGAGATCGAAGCGGCTAAACCGAAGGAAGAAACGCCGATCTACGAACCGACCGAAGAAACGGTTAAAACCTACGAAAACGCGCCTGTTGCCAGGGAAGCAGAAACAACGCCGCAAATAGAAGAGATTCCCGAAACGGACGAATTTGACGAAAACCAGGAAATTCCCGGCGCAGAAGACCCGGCAAGTTTCGTGAATTTTCTTTCGACCTTGGCAACGAATGCCGCCGCCGCGCTCGGCGCGATGCCGCATCCCGTGACCGGACAGCGGAGTTTGGATTTGGACACGGGAAAATATTGGCTCGACATTCTCGGAATGCTTCGTGAAAAAACGCAGGGAAATCTGCACCCGCAGGAAGCGCGTCTTCTGGACGGACTTCTCGGCGATCTGCGAATGCAATATGTCCAACTCATCCGCGTCACGGAAGAAAGATTAAAACAACAAGCCGCACAAAAGTTTTCGGCAAACGATATTTTAGGAAAAAAATAATCCAATTTGCGATTTACAATTGCCGATTTGCGATTGGATAAGGACTTAATCCGATTTTCAAATCGCAAATCGCAAATCTAAAATCGAAAATGAAAATAACCTTCCTCGGCACAGGCACTTCGACGGGCGTTCCGTCGATTGGTTGCGAATGTGAAACCTGTCTTTCAGATAATCCGCGCGATAAGCGTCTGCGCGTTTCGATTCTCGTCGAGCACGCGGGGAAAAAAATTCTCGTCGATACCTCGATAGATTTCCGTCAGCAAGCCCTGCGCGCCAAGATCAGTTATCTCGACGCGGTTTTTATTACGCATTGCCACGTTGACCACGTTTTCGGGCTTGACGACATTCGCCCGCTCAATTTTCGCTACGGCGCGATGGGCATTTACGCCAACGAGATCGCGTGGACGGACTTAAAACGCATTTTCCAATACATTTTTAAACCGACTCATATCGGCGGCGGACTTCCGCAACTTATTCCGCACACGGTCGCGCACAACGCACCTTTTATGCTCGGCAGTGAAATCGAAGTTACGCCGCTCGAAGTCATTCACGGAAAACTTCCCGTTATCGCTTATCGCTTCAACGACTTTGCCTATGCGACCGATCTGAAAACGATTCCCGCAGATTCGCTGGACGGCTTGCGCGAGCTTGAAGTTCTGGTCTTGGATTGCGTCCGGCTGAAACCGCATTCGACGCATTTATGTCTGGAAGAAGCTTTGGCGATCGTCGAAGATTTGAAACCGAAAAAGACATTTCTCACACATTTAAATCACGACATTCTGCACGAACGCGAATCTAAAATCCTGCCTGAAAATGTCCGGCTGGCTTATGATGAATTGGTTATCGAGGTTTAACACTGTATCTTTCCGATGCGCGGTGAAAATGTTTCAGTGAGAAAGTTTTGAGGTGGATATTTTTATTTTTTTTGAAATGTCCGTCAAAGCATCGTGCAGGAAAAATCGGTATAATAAACTGTGGTTTAGAGGTTGTAAATAAAGCGGGTTGCCGTCGCAGAATGACGGCGTTTTCTTATTTATGAGAATTTTTCACGGAACGGACAATGCCAGCATTCTGCGCGGAACGGTTTTGACGCTCGGCGTTTTTGACGGTCTGCATCTCGGGCATCAGCGGATTATGGAAAAGGTCGTCGACCGCGCCGAAGCGATCGGTGCAGTGCCGACGGCAATTACTTTCGATCCGCATCCGCGCGCCGTTTTGCATCCCGAAAACGCACCGCCGCTACTGCAAACACTCGATCAGCGTCTGGCAAATTTCGAGTTTCTCGGCATCGAACAGGCGATTGTCATTCGTTTCGACAAGGCATTTGCCGCACAGAATGCCGAAACTTTTCTGCACGACATCGTTCACGAACGTTTGCAGGCAAAGGAAGTTTATCTCGGAAAAGGCTTTTTCTTCGGCAAAAATCGCGGCGGAAATATTGTGCTTTTACGAAAAATGAGCAGGGAATTGGGATTTTTCGCCGACGAAGTTTCCGAAGTAACTTTGCGCGGGACGCGTATTTCATCATCGAAAATCAGGCATCTTTTGGCGGAAGGAAGAGTCAATCTCGTGCGGCGGATGCTCGGTCGTCCTTACGGTGTCGAAGGACAGATCGTTCACGGTTTCGAGCGCGGACGCACGATCGGTTTTCCGACCGCGAATCTGAAACCACAAAACCGTGTGATTCCGAAATTCGGGGTTTATGCGACCGCCACGCTGATAAATAACGAATGGCGCAAAAGCATTACAAACGTCGGTGTGCGACCAACCTTTGAAGACGAAACCGCGCCGTCTATCGAAACTTACGTTTTTGATTTCGACGGCGATCTCTACGGCGACGTTCTGCGCGTCCGCTTTCTGCACCGCATCAGAGATGAGCGCAAATTCAACGGCATCGAAGAACTAAAGACGCAAATCGAACGCGACACGAAACACGCGCTCTTATATTTCAAACGTCAGGGCGTAAATAATTCGCTGGAAATAATTTAAGAGAGGTTTGCCCGTGAAAAAACGCGAAAAAAGGAAGAGAGAAGAAGTTTCACAAATTGTTTCTACTTTCTTCTCATTTTTGTTTTATTTTCGTGCTTTTTCGCGTTTTTTTCGCGGGCAAATCCTTCCTTTTTTCGATTTTTTCGTTTATTTCGCAGACAATTTACTTCTACTTCGGCTCGCCTTGCAAAATGAAAGTTGACCAGAAATAAGGATTTTGCCAGCGTTTGTCTTTGAGCATCGAAATCTGTGCGCGGCGTAATGCGACGGCGGGCGTTAATTTGTTTGCGCCGAGCATTTCTTTGTAAAGCCCCGCCATCAATTCGGAAGTCGCTTCGTCGTTCACATCCCACAAACTGACCGTCACGCGTTTTGCACCCGCATACATAAAGCCGCGCGTCAGACCGACCAAACCTTCGCCTTTTATTTCGCGTCCCAAACCCGTCTTACAGCCGCTCAGGACGACCATTTCTGCCGGAAACTTTAAATTATAAATATCACCGACGCGCAAAAATCCGTCCTGTTCCCTGCCTTTTTCGTCGATCATCGAAAATGCGATACCCGAAAGTTCGGGATTTTCATTACTTAAAATTCCGTGCGTCGCAAAATGGACGAAACGATAATTGGCGAGTTCGGGCGACATCGCCGAACGGCGGCTGGCGGCGAAATCGAGCAGTTTTTCCCGTTGATTTTCGGGAACGAACGTGCCGATCTTTTCCGCTTCAAAACGCGTGAAAGGCAGGCGTTGAAGCTCAAAACCGTCGCGTCTATCGAAATTTCCCCCATCGCGCGTGCGTTTACCCGAAACGGCAATAAGCTCGGGTTTTACTTCTTTCATCGATCTGTTTCCCGCAATCGCCTGAAATCTTTCGTCGGTTTTATCAAAGATCGGATCAGCCAAAACCGCGAGCGTTTTCGGCGCAGGCGCACGTTTGCCGAATTCTTGCCGCAAAAGTACCAAAACCGAAGCCGACGGCAGATTGACGATCTCGTTCGTTTCGACCAGAAACGAATCCTTTTTCGATCTCAAAGCCGCGAAAGGAACGTATTGCAACGCACCGTCAGCGACGATCAAAAGACTTTTCCCATTCAAAAAAGGCATCGCCGGCGCAAGAATTTTCGCGCTCAATTCGTCGGACGTGTTTCGCAGATCGGCATCTTTCTGTGCAATGCGGATTTCGCGTTCTTCATCGGTTTCAAATTTTATCTGCTTGTTTCGTGCCGTTAATGCTTCGTAAAACTCACGCGCCGGTTGTTCGATCTCAAACTTTGCAGGAAGCTCGATTGCGCGAAAATCGCTTTTGCCGACGATCCAGAGATAGCTTTGTCTTTCGCCCAAAACGTATTCGAGCAGAACCGTGTTTTCATCCAAAACCTGCGTTTGAATTTCCGTCAGATCAAGTGTTTTCGGCTGTGTCAGCGACGAATAGTGCGGGCTTGCGGTGCGGATTTGCAGTTGAATCTGTTCATAATCGGCACGGATTTTAGTGATTTCCTGTTTCAGATTTTCGATCTCTTCGGATTTGGCTTTCCCGTTTAAAACCTTGGTCAGATTTTCCAGCCGCGCCGTCAAAAAGTTTTGCGTTTCTTGCTCTTTTCCGATCAACTTTTCGTCAATTCCCTGTCTGATGTCGGTGTTCGATTCCGCCAGAAGATTGAGCAAACCGCGGGCACGGGCGCGTTCGCTTGCTTGCAGGGCGAGTGCGGCAAAATTTTTGTTCGGTTCGGCTCTGTGCCGTTTCATCAAAGTTTCGATATAAAACGAGTAAAAATCCTGCAAATTTGCCGAAAAAGAGTCGCGCAGTTCGGCGACATTGACGCGCAGACGAATTTTTTCGATCAAAGAGATCGCTTCCTCACTCTTGCTTTGCGCCGCTTCGAGATTTTGCGATTCGGTTTTGGCTGAAAGCAAAAGCGTTTCGGCAAGATTTTGCGTATCCTCGAGCGAGCGGTAAATTTCCAGAGATTTATCGATGTTTTCAATCGCTTTGTCGTTTTCGCCGAGCTTCAGGTAAAGATTTCCGATCTTTTTCAAAGCCGCCGCTTCGCCGAATTTGTCCGTCAAACTGCGGTTTATTTCGAGCGACCGATTTAATAGTTCAAAAGCCTTAACCTTTTCACCGAGTCCGAAAAACGTCACCCCCAGATTGCCGACCGCGCTTGCTTCGAGCCGTTTATTGTTCGATTTCTGCGCCGCTTCGATGGCTTTTTGAAAATATTCGACCGCTTTTCGATTTTCGCCGAGATTGGCGTTCAATCTGCCGAGATCGCCGAAGATTTGCGTCGAAAAGGAATCTTCTTTTTCCGTTTCGGCTTTCTCCAAAGCCCGCGTTTGATATTCGTGCGCGCGCACCGTGTCGCCGAGTTCTTCGTAGGTATTGCCGAGCATATTCAGCGTGCGAATTTCGTTGAAAATGTCTTCGCGTTTTTCGGAAATTTTTATCGATTCGTGAAAAACTTCCAACGCCTTTTGCGGTTCGTTCCGGCGTAAATAACTCGTGCCGAGATTGGTCAAAAGCAAGGAAATGTTGTCTTCCGCGCCGATCTTACGATTAATTTCGATCGATCTTTTCTGTAATTCGACGGCTTTGTTCCAGTTTCCGATGCGCGTGTAAAAACTGCCCATCGAAGAGAGCGTCATCGCTTCGTATTTTTGATTTCCGGCAAAACGAAATTTTTCCAGTGCCGTTTCAAAATCGCCGATAACTTTCAAAATCTGTTCGGCGGTTGCAGTTCCGGATTTGACGTTTTTCGCCAGCCCGTTGACGATCTTAAAAGCGGAAGTTTGGCTGAGTTCCTTTTCGGTCGCTTCACGCGTTTCGGCAATGCGGAGCGCGTATTTTCCTTTTTTGCCCGATTCGTCGAAATTTATCACACGCAGTTCATAATCGCCTGCGGTTTCGACCGCCGCCGTTTGAAACTCCGCGCCATTCGGTTCGTTTTCGTTCTTGAATTCAAAAACATTTATTTTTTCAGGCGATTGCAATGAAAGCATCACGTCGCACCCGGTCTGCAAAACTTCGATCTTGACGAATTGGTTTTGTTTCAGACTAAGTTTGTATAAATGCTTCTCGCCGTTTGAGATTTCCTTTTCAAACGTTTGCCCGGAAACGAGCAAAGGAATCTCACTATTTTGCGCCGAAGCCGTGGGATTGTGTGTTTGCGCAGAAATCCGAAAACTGACAAACAAAATAATAAAAAAACTGTAAACGGAAAATCTTAAAATTTTTTTCATCTCTAAACTCCTTAAACGGCGAACTTTACCGCATCGATGAAATTAGCTTAATGAAAAAAACCTTCTCTAATCTTTAGAAAATCCTGAGATTTTTCTGAAAAAATTATGAAAGCGAATTTATTTTTTCGCTTTCGACAGATCGGAAGCGATTCGCGCCGGAATTTTTCCGACCGCGCCGACATATTTCCAACCCGAAATCCCTTTCCGGTTCGGATAAACGACAAAACCTTTCGCATTTATCAAACGCACGACCGCTGTGACACTCGCTTCACTCATCTCACCTTCGGTTTCACGGCGAATCTGAATTTTCAATCTTCCGTCGGCTGTTTCCTTATCGTTAACAACCGTAAATTTTCCCGATTTCGCAAATTCGGCGGAAACTTTTTCGATGATTTCTTTACTTAAATTTTCATCGCCTGAAATGTCAATGTAGATCGAAGTTATTTCATTCAGCGTCAGACCGGTCAGTTTTTTATCGCCGTTTCTGTCGCCGTAAATCCTTTGCTGAGATTCCGATCTTACTTTTTCCCGCAGCGGAAGCCGCAAAATTCCGTTTTCGTCGGTTTCCTCCTTGCGCAGATTGTTGTTTGCAATTTGCGTTTGCGGTTCCTTCACAGGAATTTCTTTTTTCGATTCGCGTTTCGGTGATCTGTTTACTGCAAAATCAACTTGTTTTTCCTGTTTCGGCAAGACCGGTTTATCATTTTTCGGCGCGGAATTTGTATTTGGTGCAACAATTTGCTCTTCACTTTTCGGTAATTTATCTTGCGGGAAATTATTTTCGGGCATTTCCGCTTTCGGTGGATTCGCCGCGAATTGTTCACGTTTTTCGGCTGAATTTCTGAAAACGAGCCATCCGAAAGTCAGCATAAGCAAGATCAAACCGAATGCCGGCACAGGTTTCAGAAACGGTCGGTTTAATAAATTGCCGAAAGCAAATTTGGCGCGAAGCAACTTGAGTGCGAAACGTCTGAAAATTTGTGTTTCAGCATAGCTTACGACCAGATTTACTTTTTCGGGTTCGCCGTATCTGTTCAAAACAGGCGCGAAACTGAAAGTTATTTTTTGACCTTTTTCGAGCGTTAGAGAATCGGAAAAATCGCCGTTTTGCAGCTCCGCAAAACTCAAAAGATGCGCGGCAAGAAGCGTTTCGTTTTGACTGTAAACCTCGATCACTTCCGCCGATTCGTCCAAACTTAAACTGACCGAACCGGTTTTGGCGAGATTTATTTCCGAAAGCGTTTCTCCGTCAGTGACGACGCGCAAAAATCCCGCGCTCATTGCCTTGCGGCTTTCCGCTTGCGAGGCAAGAATTTCCTTTATTTGCTTCAATTCGTCGGTTTGCAGACTTGGCGGATCGTGCCAATCGTTTTCGTCAAAATTCGTTTGATTTTCGGTCAGCATAAATTTGGGAATCTCCATTTTTTCTTCAGATGCAGGCAAATTCAAGGAATTTATTAGACGCGCAAAACATTCGGGATCGAGCGCGGCGTGAATCCGGTTAACTTCGATCCGATGTTCTTCGTCAGGGTCTTTTTTGTCGAAATAAAAAGCCTTAATGATGTCGTTAAAAGGGTTGAATTTGTCGGGAATCGCGCAGGAACTGTTCCAGGGAATGAATGTTTTCAGCGATTCATAAGCGATTTCGCGCAGATTTTCATTGTCGGTTTTTGCTTCAAAGCGTTCTTCGCCGCGATTTACTTTGACGATCTGCAAAATCTCTCCGAAACGCGCTTTTAATTCCTTCATCAAAACGCCTTTGCGCGAACGGTAATAATAATCGTCGTGAACGCGTTCCGGGTCTTGAATGATGACGTTGTAAATCTCCATCGCGTCAGCCGTTCCATAATTGTGCAAAATGCGCGAAACGCCGAGCGCGACGTAAAACGAATTTCTTTTCAGTGAGATGCGCACGAGATGTTTAATGAAAAACTTCAGCAGATTTTGTTCGCTCGCTTCATTTTCGCGCTCGAAAATTTCCGATTCGACAAAAACCAAACGCTGTAAAAGCTGCAAATCGTTTAACGAAACGCGGCTTCGCGCAGCACGTGAATTTTCGGCGCGTCCCGTCGGGTTATAGTAATAGCGTTTGAATTGCGCGTTTGAAGCCGCTTCGAGCTTCGACATCGCGCTCGCGGCGATTTTTTTCGCCGTTTCGCGGTTGCCGTGCAGGAAAAAAGCGAGCCGAAATGCACGATCGAGCCATTCATCTTTGAAATTTTCCTGCGCCATCATCATTCCAGATTTCAGATTCCAAATTCCAGACTCAGCGTAAGTGCAAAAACCCGAAACCCTCTAAAAACATAGTAGTTAAAATTCTAAATTTTCAGCGTGGCATTTTCGGAATTCACAAAATCACACGCAAACGTTTTTTTCCTTGCGGCAAACTCGAAACTGTTCGACAAAGCCGACTGCAAAATTCAGCGGCAATTTTGTAAGGAAAAATACGATGCGAAAAATTTTATTTTATTTCTGTTTGTGCGGGTTGCTATTAACCATAAATCAAACCCGCGCCAATGCCAAAACCGCTTTGGATATTCCGGTCGAGGTTATTGAGATAAGGGAAATAGGACTTTCCGACCGCGACGAATCGAAAACGGTGATCGAGATTCTCTGGCGCGTCGATCCGCTTCAAAAGGAAAAAATAGAATCTTTCAATCTGTTTATTTCTGCGGTTTATGCGGACGGAACGGTTTTGAACGAAAAACGGACTGCTGTAAAAAATTCGGTTTCCGTTCGGGTCGAGATTCCGTCCGTCAAAACCGTCGGCAATCACCCTTCGGCTTCGATCAAAAAAATAAGCGCAAAGGTTTCTGCCGTTCTTTCAAGACAATCAAAACAAACAATTTAAGGAGCATATAAAAATGAAAAAATTAGTAATTACATCAATCTTCGGTTTAGCGATGGCGGTCGCTTCAGGTTTCGGATTTATTCCGTCAATGGAGCGTTCGGCTTCGTGTGCAGAGTGCGAATCGGACAATTTGCCGGGCATCAAAAAGGCGTTTGAAGCCTTTGACGAACAATGCAAAAAACAGCTTTCCGATGGCACCGAGCAACGCAAAGCGTGTTTTATTTCAAATACTTACAACAAAATTCTGCCGATTATGAAAGCCCTCGGAAAAGATAATCGTTTCGGACCGGGCGATCGCATTTTATTTGTCGGTGAAACGCAAAACGGAAATCTCGTCGCAGGAGCAAATCGCGGATTTCAAACGGGCGCGCCGGTCGATAAAGATTCAGTGAAGATCGAACTCAATAAGCTCGATGGCGGAAACGGTGCGCTGGTTAAAATCTGCACGGTTGACGAAAACGGAACGATGAAACGCCTCGGCACGATCAACTTTGATGAAAACAACGACACAGGCGCGAAAAACGCGACCGTCACGGGCGTTCAGGGCAAGATTCTGCGAATCGACATTCATAGCTTCGGTGGTGTGGCGAAGAAATTTAAATACACTCTCAAAACGAGCTAAGGACAGCCGACAAAAAGCGCGGATGCCGTCAATAATCAAAATCCGCGCTTTTTCTTTTCGATTTTCAATAAATAGAAGAAGAAAAAACGATGAAAATCAAATCTTTAATGACGATGTTTTTTATGTTTGCGCTGTGTTCGCGCATTTTCGCGCAAGATAATTGCAAGTCAGGCGCACAGGTTTTCGGCGATCTTTATAAAAAATGGGGTGAAGTTGCGATTGCGACGGGCTGTGTCGTCGGCGTAAACGCCGGCACGGGCGGCGTGGCATTGCCCGCAACGCTGACCTGCATCAAAAACGCCGGAAAATATGCGGAAGCCGCCGAAGCGATGGTCAAGTTTTTCAATGCCAATGCCGACAACGGACGCTGGACGATCGGACCGCGGCGCATCGAATGGGGAAAGGCTCAAAGCGGTTCGGTCGTCAGCGCCTTCAGCCGCGTTTTCATTTCCGCCGCACCCATCGATAAAGACAACGTGACCGTCAAAGTCAAAAAAATAGAAGGAAAGGCGCAAGCCGACGTGATTATTTGCAAAGTTGACGAAAAAGGGAAAACGACCAAGCTCGCGCAGGTCGAATTCGATAAAGGAAACGACAACGAAGGACAGGAAATCACGAAAACGGTGACGGGCGTAAAAGGTCATCTCGTGCAGGTTCGCATCGATGCCGACAGCGTCGTAAATAAATTTGAATACAAGCTGACGATCTCAAAATAAAGTTTCTAAGAAGGGTAAAAGCGATGAAAAGCATTTGGAAAATTTCGAGCGGTCTACTTGTTCTGCTAATTTTCACGGCATTTGCGCGGCAGAATATTTCCTTTGCACAAACGGCGGACGAAACTCTGAAAGTGACTGCAAACTTCCGGGCGGATAAAGCCGTTTCTCCGACAACAGCAATCGAATTGCTGATAAACAGGGATTTGAAACCGACCGAAAAAATTTCCGTGACAATTGATGAAACGGACGTTTCCAATCTTCTCGCGCAAAACGGAAACCGCTTCGTTTATAATTCAAAACTTTTACCTTTACCGTCTGGAAATTCAACTCTGACTGTTTTTTCCGTCGAGCCGAACGGAAATTGGAATGAACTGGCGCGTTTTTCATTAGTTTTAGAACTACCGACACCAGCGGCTGAATTAAACTCTGAAAACCCAAAGTCAGAACCGGCGGCGGCAGATGGGTTAAACTCCGAAAATTCAAACAGTTCAGTAAAAAAAGAAACCGAAACTTCAAAACCCGACGAACAATCTTCCGAAACATCGCAAGAAACTGCGAAAACCAATGTTTTCAATTTTCTGCCGTCGTTTACTATTTCGATGAAGTCACAACCTTTTCAGTCGAGTTTTCCAATCGAAGCGCGTCCGGACGAACGCGCAACTTTTAATGATTGGACATTTGCAGGTTCGCTCAAAAACGAAGTCAAATTCAAAAATTTCAGTAGCGAATCGAATTTCGATTTCGCCGGTTCTTCGTTCAAACCTGAAACTTTGCAGTTCGGCACTTTAGGCAGAAAAGCTCACGACATCGATCTTTCGAGTTACCTCGCAAATTTTCAGGTCGGAAATGCGAAGTTTTCGCTCGGACACACTTCCTTCGGCAACAATCGGCATCTTGTCAGCAGTTTTTCGAGCCGCGGTTTGTCGTTCAACATTCCGATAAATAAACGCTTTGACGTGACGGCGGGAATTTTGAACGGAACGAGTATTCTCGGTTTCGGCAATTTTTTCGGACTCGGAAAAATTCGTCACCAGATGCAAGGCGCAACGCTCGGAATCGAATTTTTCCCGAAAAGGCAAAGCGCAATGCGGCTCGAAATTTCGGGTTTTAACGGATATTTGCAGGCTTTGAACGGCGTTTCCGAGGGACGCATAGTCGATGCCGAACAAAGCCGAGGGTTCGGTCTGCGCTTTTTAACGAGCGACAAATCCGAACGTTTCAAACTCGAATTCGGCTATGCTTTGAGCCAATTTTTTAATCCGCAGGACACGACGCTCGACCCCGACGGAAACGCCATCGCGCTTTCTGCAACGACGCGTTCGGCGCATTATGCGGAAGCGAGTTATCAGATGTTCAGGGATTTGAAATTGTCGGAAACAAATAACTTAAATCTAACATTCACCTTTAAATACGAATTTGTCGAACCGCTTTACAGGTCGCTCGGCGCGTCGGCAAATGCGGATAAATTTTCGCACGATTATTCACTCGACGGTTCAATCGGCGAGGTCACTTTTCAAGCCGGACACGCACGTTCAAACGACAATTTGCGAAACGTGCCGTCGATTCTTAAATCGCTGACCCGCTCAAATCGTTTTTCGGTCGCTTTCCCGATCGCGGCTTTGCTGAAAAAAAGTGAAAAGCCGTCACCGTTTTTGCCGCGCATCGGCTACAGCTTTGACCGCACGCGAAATTTCGGCGCGGGAATTCCTGTCGGCGGCGGTTTTGAGATCGATATTTCGACGATTCCCGATCTCGTCAGCGCAAATCAAACTTTCAGTTCGGCGTGGCAATTCAAAAAATTTACGGCTGAATATACATACAACCGCTCGTTTGCCGACAACCGCCAAACAGGAAGCGAAAATGCCGATCAACTCGGCTGGGTTCACGGCTTAACTTTTGGCGTAAATCCTTTGGAAATACTAAGTTTCAACGTCGGAATAAATTTCGACAGCCAGCGCAATTTCGAGCAAAATACGATCAATCAAAACCAGACTTTAACGTTCGGTGCAAACTGGCAACCGTTCAAAGGCGCGACGTTTGCGGGAAATTTTTCAAACTCTCTCGCAAACGATAAGGCGCGGACGAACAGCAATCGAAACGTCAATTACGATGTGCAGTTTGCCTATAATTTCAGCGTCGAAAAAAGCAAATTCAGAAAATTCGGAATGCAGGCTTTTGCGCGTTTTGCCGACACTTTTGCGCGAAACCGTGACTTTGTCAACGAGTTGAATTTACGCACGCAAACGCGAATTATGACGGCGGGAATGACTTTTAATTTCTTTTAGGAATTGGAACGCGGATTTAGCAGATCGGGCGAATTTACAGGGATAAATCCGCATAAACAGATCACTGAACATATGCCTAATCCGCGTTCCGATCGGGTTTATGTTTTATGAACAAAATTATTTCAATCGCATTTTTTGTCTTAACTTTTTCGCTGTTTTCATCAGCGCAAGTAACGGTTGCGCCCGATAATATCACGGCTTACTCGCAGGGCGCGACGAGCGCGTATCTGACGTTCGGCAACATCGTCGATTTACAGCCTACCGACGCGACGTGGTGCGGTGAAATCGTTTCCGCCGCGCCGCAACTCGGTTTTCGGTGCGATCCGGCGACGATTTTCGGCGTTCTTCCTTCGCGTTACGACCAATCGAGATTAAACGGGACGCGCTACACTGATATTATGTCGATCACGCCGACCGTAGCGCGACGCGCTTACACGGACGCGGTAAACGGCAATGATTCGCGCTTTTTCTACGTCAAACATTTTATCGGCACGAACGGAAATCCCGATCAATTCGTGCCCGTCACGATTCGTCTGAGCGGAAACGGTGCGGGTGTTCCGTTTTCGCTGACGACCGTTAAACTGAATTGGCAGGACGGCGAAAAGGTCGTGCCGTTTATCAAATCGAACGAAAAACTGCCGAAGATCACGGCGGAAATTCGCTACACGGGAACGGGAAGATTGAAGGGACGCTGGGAAATCGTCAAACCGGGCGAAGAATTGCCCGACAGCCGCGATCTTTTGAGCGAAGCCGCACTCACGCCCGAAGAACGCGGAATGCAACGGCGTTATACGCTTTTGAGCCGTTTCAACGTCAATCTGCCGCCGGGCGGAAAATATGTTTTGCCCGGACCCGAAAATTGGCGAATCGATAAAACCATCGAGGGAATGTATATTTTACTGTTTCGCGTCGAAGCGTCCGACGCGCCGAACTCGTCTTCAAATATCGGCGGAAATACGATTCCGACCGGTGCGGTTGCCGGATTTTCGATGCCGACTTTGCGTTATTACGTCGGCAATTCAAGCAACACGGAAATCCGGCAGATCACGCAAACAAATTTCGGCGCAAATGAGGCTGAAAATCACCTTTTGCCGATCATTTTACGTTGGAATCTAAGCGAAAACGCCAGATTTTACCGCGTCGAGATCGAAGATGAAACGAATAAAAAAATCTTTTCCGCCATAGTTTTGCCGACCGTCAAACAATACCAACTGCCGTCCTTTATTCGTCAGCTTGCCGTGTCCAAACAACTAAAATGGAAGATCGTCGCCGTCGACGAAAACGGAAAGGAACTTGAGCATAAATCCTCTGCGAATGTAAATTGAGCACAAAAGCCGACACGATAGTAAGAGCGGTAAAGTTGAATATTTTTCACCCTTACCGACGTGCGGACTTCTGCTATTTAAAATCTTTCGGACAAAGCAAACTCAAAAAAATAAATCTAACTGAATTTAATTTCGTATTGGATTTGGTAAGATGAATTTTGAGGGAATTTTGTTAGAAAAGGATTTGCAAATGACGGAAAACAAGCAGGAACTGGCTTTACTGGAAAAAACGGACTCACCGATTTCGGCAAACGGCAACGGCAATCACGCGCTTTTGCCGACGAAAAATCTGCCGATCGCAAAGCAAATTTCAAATGAACAACTGATCGCCGAAGAACGGGCTTTGATCGAGCGGGAAACCGAGGTCGAGAAAAATTACGAGGGCTTTCGCGGATATTTGCGGCTTTTCAAGGTTTCAAAAGTTATCGGAATGCTCGCGCTTTATTTGTATCTCGATCAATACGAGATGCACCACACACAGCATTTGAAACAAGCCGAAGCCCGGCTCGAAACTGCCCGTCGTTTGACGTGGTTTGCGATCTTAGGCGAGAAATTTTATAAGGTCAGGCTTTGGTTTTTCCATCAATTTATGCTTCTGCTGAAATGGTGGTTTCTCGGAACTGAAGCAAATAAAGAGTTAAATCACGAAAAACAAGCCGTTTGGCTGAAGGAAAATCTGATCGAACTCGGACCGACTTTTATTAAGATCGGGCAATCGCTCGGAACCCGCGCCGATCTTTTACCGCTTCCTTTTGTGAAGGCTCTCGGCGAATTGCAGGATTCCGTTCCGTCTTTTCCGAACGAAATTGCTTTTGCGCGAATCGAAAAAGAATTGGAAAAGAAGATCAATCAGGTTTATGCCGAATTTGATGTCGAACCGATCGCAGCGGCATCGCTCGGTCAAGTTTACCGTGCCAAACTCTTTACGGGTGAAGAAGTTGCCGTCAAAGTTCAGCGTCCGAATCTGGCGGGAATTATTAAAGGCGACATCGAAATTTTGCGGAAAGTTGCCAAATTCGCCGAACGTTTTCCGGCTTTGAACGAAAATGCGGATTGGGCGGGAATGCTTCGCGAATTCGACGAAACGATTCACGAAGAAATGGATTATTCGTCTGAAGGTCGCAACGCCGAACGGTTTAGTGCGAATTTTAAGGATTGGACGAATGTTCACGTTCCGAAAATTTACTGGAACGCGACGACCTCAAAAGTTATCACGATGGAATTTATTCACGGCGATAAGGTCGTCGAACTCGACAAACTGCGCGCAAGAAACGTTTCGCCCGAAAAAGTAAACCGTTTGCTGATAAAAACTTACCTCAAGCAACTGCTCGAAGACGGATTTTTCCACGCCGACCCGCATCCGGGCAACCTGCTCGTGATGCCTGATGGACGTTTGGCGTTTTTCGATTTCGGAATGGTCGGCAGAATCACGCCGAAATTGCAGGCAAAAATGATCGACGCGTTTTTCCACGTCGTCGCCAAAGACCCGGCAGGAATCGCGCAGGATTTGATCGATCTCGATTTCTTAAAGCCCGGCGCGGACGAAACGAAAATCAAGGAAGTCGTTATTAAAATGTTTGCGCTGCATCTCGATCTGAAACTGAAAGACGTTAAGTTCAAAGAGCTTACATACGATCTTGCCGACGTGATGTATGATTATCCGTTCCGTCTGCCGTCGAATTTTACATACATTATGCGCGCGCTGATGACGCTCGAAGGCATCGGAATCATTACCGATCCCGAGTTCAATTTCTTTGAAACCGCAAAGCCCTACGCCAAGGAATTTATGCTCAAACGCGAAGGTAAAGATTTGCGGAAATTGCTGACCGATAAACTGCTCGGACGCGACACACCCGACGGGAAGATCGATCTCGACCGAACCTGGAAACTTGCAAAAATGGCATTTAAGACGGTTTTCAATACGAACAAGTAAAAGAAACGAAAGGCATACAAAACTCATTTTGTATGCCTTTTTGATTTTATTTTTTGAACTTTATAAAAGCGATTTTGAATAAATAAAATGTTATTAGCGGAATCCAAACCCAGAGAAATTCGCTCCACAAAACATAAAATGCCGAGCCGTCCAGAAATCGTCTGATGCCTATCGGAGAAACTTCGATCGGGCGAAACGGTGCAAAATATCTGCTTTCTTCAATCGGAATGACCAATCCAACACCCAAACCGCCGTTTGTAAATGCGTCCAAGATCGGGTGCGAAAGCGCGATCAGAAAGAAAAATGCGAAATATTGAAACCATCTTTTTTCGCCGAATTTCATTTCCCGAAACGCCGCGAACATTAAGATTAACGCGATAATCAATGCAAAAATTATCGAATGTGAAAAGCCTCTGTGTCCGAGCATCGATTCGTAAGGAATGCCGAATCTGAAAGCGATCACGTCGGCATCGGGAATCATCGGGATCAATGCCGACAAAACCCAAAACTTTAATTTTTCCTTTTCGGAAAATATTTTTCCGCCGATCAATCCAACGAATCCGTGTGTGATGATGGTTGGCATTCTTTCATTTCTCCGAACTCAAAACTCTTTCGATTGCTTCGATAACGCTTTCCGTTTTAACGCTCAAAATACATTTCGGTTCGGAAAATTGTTTGCAAAAATATCCGGCACACGGCTGACAATCGAATTTTTCGTAAACGATCTCGTGCGGTGCATCAGTCCACGGTCGCCAATGATCGCGGTTTGACGAGCCGAAAATGACAATCGAAGGAGTCTGAACCGCCGCCGCGATATGCGCGATTCCCGAATCGTTTCCGATAAAAATTTTCGCTTTTGCCGCCAAAGCCGTGATTTCAGGTAAGGTCAGATCGTCAAAAGCCGTGATCGAAACCTGAGAAAGTTTTTTGAGCGCTTCTAAAACTTCACGCTCTTTTTTCGTTGCAACGGCAACGATTTCAAAGCCTTTTTCGCTTAAATAGGCGGCGATACGCGCAAAATTTTCCGTTGCCCATTGTTTCGTATCAAATGCGGCTACGGGATGAATCAAAGCGATTTCGCGTTTCGGATTTTGGATTTCGGATTTTAGTTTTTCTTCAACCGAGTTTTCAGCTTTTTCGGTTATATTTAATTTACTTTTCGGTTTGTCTTCGACGGGAATTCCGGCGAATCCCAAAAGCGCGAGCTGTTGTTCGGCGGAGTGCGTCGTTTTTTTATTCCAAAAATCGGCTGACGACGAAAGTAATCGATTATGAAAAAATATGTAACGATAATGCGAATAGCCGACGCGGTGAGGTGCACCCGTTGCACGCACAAAAAAACCCGAAGTCGTGCCGCCGTGAAGATTGAAAACGACATCGTATTTATTTCGCCGAAGTTGCCAAGCCGTCGCAAGACGCGATTTTAAGTCGTCTTTTTTGAATGAAATAACATTATCAATCGCTTCAAATCCGTCTAAAACCGGTGCCGCCCAATCTTCGAGCAAAACATCGATCTGCGCTTCGGGCAAAAACCTGCGTAAAGCGGTCAGGGAAGGCGTGGTCAACACCGTGTCGCCGATGGATTTCAGGCGAATGATAAGAACGCGGTTTACATTTTTCCAATCTATTTGTGAATTTTGCGGTTTCAAATTTGAGAAAGAAACAACGATTTGCGCAGATTTCACCGATCAATATAAAAAGATAATCCGTGCCGATCCGCGCAAATCGTTGTTTCAAAAAAAGACTTCTATTTTTCCGCTTTGGCTTCTTCGACAAGCATCACGGGAATTTCGTCACGAATCGGGTAAACGAGCGAGCATTCGGGATTTGTGCATTTCAAGCCGCTTTGATCGTCTTTGATCTTAACGGTTGATTTGCATTTCGGACAACGCAAAATTTCTAAAAGTTCGGGACTGATTGCCATATTTTCTCCAAAAGTTTCTACTTGAAGATTTTAGCGTGAAGTTCGGTAAAATTGTAGTATATGTGATCGAAATTTACTTCGGAAACCTGAAAAAACGTAAATCGCCGCTATTTCAGATTTATTAAAACGGATTCCGTGTTGATCGTTCCGCGCACGAAAGCGGTTTGTTGATGGTCGAACGAAAAGGCGAAATTCCAGGTTTGTTCGAGGTCGAATTTTGTTAATTGACGCGGTTCGCCACCTTTGATCGGTTGCTCATAAAGGTTCGCCGAGTTTCTCTGGATGTAAATTATTGATTTTGAATCAGGCGACCATTTCAATATTCGCCGAAAAGCGGCAATATCAAACCGTTTGAGTATTTTTCCGTTTTCGGCGGAAAGTATCACGACTTTTAGGGACGAATCTTGATTCCATTCGTAATTTGCGGCAATGAGTTTGCCGTTTGGCGAAATCGATGCGCCTAAAATTTTATTTTCTTCAGCAAACCGAACTGTTGTGCCGCCGTTTATCGAAACCTTCCAAATCGACGTTTCTTCCTCTTTGTTCATAGTGCAGTAAACCCACTGTCCATCAGGCGAAACATCGGGAAAACTGTAACTTTCGTTGTCGTTAGTCAACTGGATAATATTTTTACCGTCAGCGTCCATTCGTAAAATCTGATTTCGATTATTATAAAAGGACTGAAAAACAATATATTTACCGTCAGCCGTCGGACGCGGACGAATGTTCCAGCCGCTCATATTTGAGGTTAATTGTTTTTGGTTCGTTCCGTCGGCATTCATTATCCAGAGATCGAGATTTCCGCTTCGCGGGCTGGTATAGACGATTCTTCCGTCAGGCATAAATGCCAAACCGTTTACTCCCGTGGTTTCTTCGTCTTCAAACGTGATTCGCCTGATCTGATTTAAGTCACTTCCTTCGGCAATCCAAATATCGGATTTTCCGGCGACCTGTTCAGTTACTAAAGAGCGTGAATCCGTGGTCAAACTCAGCGAATTGTAATTGTGCAGATCATTGGTTATTCGCTGAACTCCGCTATTTTCAAAAGACAGGAAAAATATTTGATTCGGCTGATTAGCCGCTTCGCGGGCTGTAACGTATAAACCCGAATCGTCCTTCGTCCAAACGACACTTCCGATCTTTTCCCAGAACGGCGTTTGAATTTTTTTCTCTGCACCGTCGTTAACATTAATTTCGAGAAGCTCGGAATATTTTTTGTCCCGATCGGCATAACCGCCGGAAACAACGATCTTTTTGCCGTCGGGCGACCAGGCGGGTTGGGCAGTCTGCGAAGCGAACCACTTTGATTTTCCGTCGCGTTTGGCAATAACCCGTTCTTCACGGCTCCCGTCGGTTGCGGCAACGACCAAATCCATATCGCGCACGAAAGCGACTTGAGTGCCATCAGGCGACAAACCGAACCAAACCGAAACATTTCCGGCAACTTCGCGCGTTTGACCGTTTTCAAGATCGATGCTCGAAAGAATAGGTTCAATTCCGTTGTAAGTCAGGTAGTAAAGTTGCTTACTGTCGGGCGAAAACTGTAATCCCATATAAGCCTTTGCGAAAGGCGGCAAAAGTCTTTTGATTTCTCCGCTTTGCATATCACGCAACCAGAGCGACAGGCTTCCTTTTTCTTCCAACAAAGCATATGCAATATATTTTCCGTCAGGCGAAATCGCCGGATTAAAGGTGCTTTGGTCGGGAGTCAGACGTTTGAGCTGAACGTTTACAGGTCGAAAATTTTCGCCGCTTTTGATTTTATATAACTGAAAGATGCCGACAATCACGATTGATAAAATAAGCAGCACAGTAACTAACGGAAAAATCCTTTTCTTCCAGAAAGTCTTGCGGTCTGATTCATTTGGATTTTTTTTAATGAGATGATTTTTATTTTCGCTTCCGATCTCTTCGGTTTCTGGAGTTAAAATCTCCGATCTGCTTTCATTCTCTATTTCTCCGCTTGCCGTCCGTTTTTTTATTTCGCCCGTAAAACGATAGCCGCGCCGCCGAAAAGTTTCTATCAACTCGCGTCCGTCCGTGCCTTTGCCGAGTGTTTTCCGCAAAAGATAAATGTTCTGCGTCAGATTTGAATCTTCAACAAAAGAATCCGCCCACAGACGTTTCATCAATTCACGTTTTGAAACGATCTCGCCCCGCCGTTCGATGAGCGCAAGCAGAGTTTCGACGACCTTCGGAGCGAGCGAAATCGTTTCTTTTTTCCTGTAAAGCATTAATAAAGAGGCATCGAGCCGAAAATCTTCAAACTCGTAAGTGTTACCCGCACTGGAGTTGCCGGGATTGATATTAAATTGAGATTGAATTGAATTTAAATCCGATGACACTTCCGCAAACTCCGAATATAAATTTGGTCAAACGAACTGCCGGGGGAAAAACGTTTGCTGAATTGTTAAGTGAACAAAAGTATTTTAGCCGTTTGTTTCCCGGCGGGCAAGAAAACTTAGAAGAGAAAAATGGAGAAAATATTATGAAAAAACAAATTGGTTTAATGATTTGGACAGTTTTATTCGTCGGCTGTCTTACGGGAATGATCACATTATCAGCATCGCATACATTTGCGCAGTCTGTTTTTAACGTCGAGAGCGTAAATGTCGAAGCATCGCCGTCGGAGTATTACGGAAGATGTCCGGGAACGATCAAGTTTACGGGCGCGATCAAAGCAAACGGCAAAGGGCGTGTGAAATATACGTGGCTTCGTAATGACGGCGCAACGCTTCCGGTCGAATATGTGGATTTTGCCGGAGCCGGAGTCAGATATGTTTCGACTACGTGGACTTTGGGCGATTTTTCCGTCCTGCCGAACTATCACGGCTGGCAGCAAATTCAGATTCTTTCGCCGAACAGCCTTTTTTCAAACAAAGCCGAATTCAAATTGGTTTGCACACAATCAGCGGCTTCAAACGAAAACTTGTTCGACGGAAAGGTAAATCATGGGCGGAGTTTGTATCGATCCGATGTGATTGGATACAGCTTCCCGTTTTCCGATTTCATCCGTCGGCACACTTTCGCGCCGGAGGTGGAAGATTCAGCCGGAGGAAAGTACTAAGCATTCATTGAAGAATTTGCAAAAAAGGAGATAAAGTTATGAAAAAGAAATTATTTTTATCAATTTTCGAGTTGGTCTTATTGATGTCTTTCAGCGCATTCGGAACATTTGCACAATCGGATGACACAAAATTTACCGAAGAAAAAAACTTATCGGAATTGCGACCGCCGATCGAAGGACGCGTTTCGGATTCGCTTATGCCGAGTGCGGCTTTTGATAGTTTCGACAATATTCCAATATTTAGTTCGGGAGCGGCGGGCATTTATCCGTCAACGATAAATGTCAGCGGGCTGACGGGAACAATTACCGATGTAAACATCTCGCTTTATAACATTAATCACACATCGTTCAATAACCTCGATATAATGCTTGTCAGTCCCGGCGGAAAAAATCTCGTTTTTCTGTCGGACGTTGATTACAGCCCGGCAAACGTGACGAATTTGAGTATTGCTTTCGATGATTCCGCACCGAATCGGATACCGCTTTTTTCGGCTCCCGTAAACGGAATTTTCAAGCCGAGCGTTTACACTGACCCGGGCGAAGGGGCAGACTTTTACGCCGCACCTGCGCCTCCGTTTTCAGGAGAAACCGAATTGAATGTTCTGAACGGAAGCGATCCGAACGGCATTTGGCGGCTTTATGTTATGGACGATACACCGGGCGCAAGCGGTGCTATTTCCGCCGGGTGGAGATTGGAAATAAAGACCGCCCCGGCAAATCGCGCTGCTAAAGTTCTGGATTTTGACGGCGACGGAAGAACCGATTATGCCGTTGTCAGAAATGTCGGCGGTCGGCTTCAATGGTATATTCAACGCACGACGCTCGGTTTTATGTCGCTCGAATGGGGCATTAACGGTGATTCGATCGTTCCCGCCGATTACAACGGCGACGGACGAACCGACATTGCTGTTTGGGGAGCGCGTTCAGGAAGCATCGCAGCCTCTTATTTCGTTGCCGATACGTCCGGCGGCAATATGATTATTCCCTGGGGAATGGTGGGCGATGATGCGCGTCTGGTGCAGGATTTCGACGGCGACGGAATTGCTGATCCGGCAATCGTCCGCACTCAAGGCACAGACCTTTTTTGGTATATCCGTCAAAGCGCAAGCGGCGGCGCGATACGCGTCGAAAATTTCGGGAAATCGACTCTGGGAGATATTGCGATACGCGGTGATTATGACGGCGACGGAAAAGCAGACCCGGCAGTTTACCGCACAAGCGGAACCAGTTTAGACACGTTCATCGTCCAGAAAAGTTCGAGTCGTTCGGTAAAAGTAGCCGATTTCGGAAACTTTTCGACCGACTATATCATCCCCTCGGATTTTGACGGCGACGGCGTGACGGATTTCGCCGTCTGGCGTGGTCTTACCGTCGGTGCGGGATCAGGAAGCTGGTTTTGGATAAACAGCCGCAGCAATCTGGTCAGCGGCGTTCCGTTCGGACTCGGCGGAACCCCGTTTTCGCCAGATTATCCGGTTCCCGGGGATTATGACGGCGACGGGCGAAGCGATCAAGCCGTGTGGCGCAGAGATACCAGAATTTTCTACACCAATGGCGGTTCGCCAACGAGCCTTATGTTCGGACTCTCGACAGATCGGCTCGTATCTTATGAGCTTCAGGTCAGATAAACCTGAAAAATAACCCTTTGAGAAAGCGCGGGCGAAATGTTCGCGCTTTTTTAATAAAACCATTAAAATTCAGGAAATTATCCGATCAGTGATTACCGTCGAAAGGTTTATCATTCATTGTCAGGGAAAAATTTATGAAAATTACAGGACATTCCGACCGTTTGAAGTTTTTGTTTTTTCTGGTTTATTTATTTGTCGTTTCTGTGCAAATATCTGCGGCGCAGAACGAGCGTGAAAGAAACGAATTGATTCGCTTGACGAAGTTTCCCGGGCTTCCGAAATGCGCGACGCGGCGACGCTCGACCGTTTGATGGATGATAAGCTGATTTTATACAGCGTCGGGAATAAGGTTTACGACAAAAAACAGTTGATCGCCTTTTGGACGAAAAAAGATGAATCCGTCAGGGAAAGCTTTTCCGTTCCGGGCGATTTCGAGATTTATTTTTACGGCAAAACGGCAGTCGTGATCTGTACCGTTACCGATACCGAATTCGATTCAAAAGGCGAAACCAATGTCGTAAAAACCAGGGTTTTCGATGTTTGGCAGAAAACGAAAAAGAAATGGAAATGGATCGCGTCACGCGAAACTTTACTTGCGGACGGGAAAACCCAAACCAAATAAAAAAGATGCGAATCGTTAACGATCCGCATCTCTCTACACCTTAGATTCAAATGTTTTAACTTTCAACCTTCGTGCCGCATTCGTTGCAGAATTTTGCACCGGGATTGAGTTCGGCTTGGCAGTTGGCGCATTTTTGTTTTTCCTGCGAGGAACCGCATTCCGAACAGAACTTTGCGCCTTCACGCAGTTCCGCGCCGCATTTTACGCAGGGAACTTTGGCAACTTCCATCTTGCTTCCGCAATCGCCGCAGAATTTTGTACCGACGGCGTTTTGTTTTCCGCAAGACGGACACGGAACGGTTTGTGTCTGCTGTCCGCCGCCCTGCTGTCCCTGACCGCCCTGCATTCCGCCGAAAGCGTTTGCCATCTGGTTGCCGACCGCGAAACCTGCGCCTAAACCTGCGCCTAAACCTGCGCCGCCGCCTTCGTTTTGAGCGGCATCGCGAAGCGCGTCAGCGGCTTGGAACTTCATATAGTTGTCCACGTTTCCGAGTGCACCCATCGAAGCGCGTTTGTCCATTGCGGCTTCGACTTCGGGCGGAAGTGAAATGTTTTCGACGTAGAATTTCGTGACCTGTAAACCGTAAGTGCTGAAATCTTCGTTGATCTTGGCGCGGATCGCTTCGCCTAATTCCTTGTATTGGGCGGCGAGATCGAGCGCGGGAATTTTCATTTCGCCGATCGCGTCGGAAAATTCGGTGACGATGCCGCGTTTGAGTTGTTCGTCAATGTCTTCGGTTTGGAAATGGGCGTTCGTTCCTGCGACTTCCTTGATGAACATTGCAGGATCGGCAACGCGCAGACTGTATGCGCCGAAAGCGCGCAGGCGAACGATGCCGAAATCAGCGTCGCGGAGCATAATCGGGTTGGAAGTTCCCCATTTCATATCGGTAAATTGTTTCGTATTGACGAAATAAACTTCCGATTTCATCGGCGAATTGAAACCGTATTTCCACGCGCCGAGCTTTGAAAGAATCGGCGTATTTCCGCCGTCGATCGTGTAGCGACCGGGCGTGAAAACGTCGGCAACCTGTCCTTCAAAGACGAAAACCGCCGCTTGCGATTCGCGCACGATAAGTTGTGCACCGTTTTTAATTTCCTGTTGGTAAACCGGAAAGCGGTAGAGAATCGTGTCGCCCGAGTTGTCGAGCCACTCGATGACCTCGATAAACTGATTAAATGCCGCTTCTTTTACTTTGTCGAAAAAACTCATTTTGTTTAGTCTCCTTTCTAGGTATTCCTAACGATAAAATATCGCATAAAGTTTCGATAAATGGAAGTTTTCAGCCAATGATTTGTATTTGTGACAAACTCCAATCGATCTTTTTGCCTTAATTACTTGTGCATCTTCGGGCGGAAACATTTCAAGGGGTAACGGATGCCTTCCAACGGGTAGCGGAAACGTTTCAACGCCTAGCGGATGCAATTTAACTGTTAGCGGATCGATTCCAACGCCTAGCGGATTGCTTTCAACTGTTTCGGGATGCGTTCCAACGGGTTCGGGATACGTTCCAACCCCTTCAAGTTATCTTTCAACACCTTCGAGTTACGTTTCAACCCCTTCAAGTTATCTTTCAACGCCTTCGAGTTACGTTCCAACCTCTTCAAGTTATCTTTCAACGCCTTCGAGTTACGTTTCAACCTCTTCAAGTTGCGTTTCAACCCTTTTGAGTAGGCTTTCCGCCTCTTCAAGCCGGCTTTTTACTGCTTTGAGTTGCGATTTAACCTTTATTTCTTTGCTGTTTTATTTTTGTATATCAAAATCGACAGAATCATCGCCAAACCGCCTGCACAGTCGAGCAAGATGTCATAGACCGAGCCTGTTCGCGCCGGGTTGAAGCTTTGATTGTATTCGTCGATCGAGGCGATCGTCAGCACGACGAAGAAAGCGAGAACCGTCCAGAATCTTTGCAATAAACCGACCGACGAACCCCGAAAAGCGCGTGAAGCAAGAAAGGCGAGAACGGCATATTCAAAGAAATGCGCGAATTTGCGTATATAGCCGTGGTAAACGGTGAGCACGTCTTCGGGCGTGTGCGGGAACAGCCATTCGAGCAAAGGGCGAATGATGCGCGAGGTGTTCGACATCGAACCCGTTGTCGAAGAAGCCAGAAAAACCGCGCCCGCCCACAAAATTAAAGGCGCGTAACGTAAAATGCGTCCGCGCCATTTCGACTTTTCCAAAACAGTCATCAAAAATTATCTGGGCAACACGTCCCCTAAAGATGTAAACATTCCGTAGCCGTAGAAAACCACCCCGATAATCCCTAAGATCATCGGAACCAATCCGGCTTTTTTCACGAAAAAGAAAATTATTCCCGCGATCGGCTGAAACAAAAAGTTGACAATTGCCCAGATGACCTTTTCCCCCGTGCTTCCGCCGAGCTGAAAGCTCAGAACAATAAACCAAACGATAGAAATTAACATCAATAATCCACCAACACCTAATACCATAAAGTTTCCTCCAAGTTTTATTTGTAGATCGAAAAAGCAAGCAAAGAATATATGAAAATAGTTTTTATTTCAAATATCTTTGCTTGCGGCGAATTCCAGATTCCAAATTCAGATTCCAAATTGTTAGATTTTCAATTCAATCCAAAATCCAAAATCAAATCATCGTGTGTCAAAGGTATTGACGGCAAAATCTCCGCCAAGTCCCCAATTGGTTCCCAAAATTGTGTTGTCAAAACTTCTGAAAACCCAGAAAGTGCTCGGCGATGACGTGTTTGCACCGGCTCTGTAAACGGCAACGTCGGTTCGCGCATCGCCGTCGTAATCGCCCTGCGCCGGAATATCCGAAGACAAGCCGAATTGAAGCGAGCGCAATTGACTGTTGGAACTTTGCAGAATGAACCAGGTCATCGGCACTGTTCCCGTCGCGCCCGTGCGGGCAACGGCGTAGTCATATTTTCCGTCGCCGTCATAATCGCCCGGAAGCACGTAATCGGTCGTAAAATTACCCCATTGCGCAACTGCCAGAGCACTGTCCGAGCTTCGCAGAACGATGAACGAATTATTCGGAGCAAGTCCGCCGAAACGGTAAACCGCCACGTCGAACTTTCCGTCGCCGTCATAATCGCCCGGAACGGGTGTGTCGCCGCTTGTCGTGCCGACACCCGTCGTGCCGAACGGAACAGACCTGAACGCACCGTTGGAACTTTGCCGGATATACCAGAAAGCCTGAGCTCCGGAGGACGCGCCCTTTCTGAAGACGGCAATATCGGTGATGCCGTCGCCGTCGTAATCGCGGTTGACCGCCTGATCGCCGTTAAGCCCCCACGGAACGAACTGCGCCGTGTTGTTCGAGCTTTGCAGAATCAGATAAAGACTCTGCGCTCCCACCGTTGCGCCTGCGCGGTAAAGCGCGAGATCGTCCTTCCCGTCATTGTCGTAATCGCCCGGAACCGGAAAATCCGTGTTTGCATCGCCCCACGGGGCAGACTGAAAACCGCTCGTGCTGTTCAGATTTAAATAAGTTATCTGTGCTGTTCCCGGCGGTGTGACCGACGGAAAACGCAGAACGCTGAGATCGCTTTTACCGTCGCCGTCGAAATCGACAGGTCGGCGCGTGCCTAACTGCCCGCGAATCTCCCCGCCCGAAAAATTTGCCGAATGAACATTAACATACCCCTGATGCGCCCGAAGCTGGGCGATCTGCGTCGGGGTGATCGCGGCAGTGCCCGTGATCGTGCCGGAAGTGCCGCCGACCGCGCCGAAATTAATGGCAACGCCCGTGTTGGCACCGATTGATGCCGGCGCGTGGATGTGCGAGGCAACCTGATTGCTCGACAATCCGCTGAAAACAACCGTGAACGAGATCGTGCCTGCCGATTCATTCAACACTACCCTCGCATATCCTGTCGCCGTCGTCGAAACCGCCGGAACTTCCTGTGCGCCGCTCAAATACGCATAAAAAGTTTCCGCTCTCGCGGCAGACGAAAAAGCAAAGACAAGGATCGCTACGTAAAAAAAACTCCGCAAAGACATTTTCACTTTTCCCTCCTAAAAGTAATTCTAAGCTGTTGACCCAATGTAAGTTTGATCTAAAGAAACTGCACTCAAACTTAATTTTTATTATTAGATTATTCGACATTACGCTTGTCTGTGCCGTGTGTCAATGATTTTCGGCAATAAATTAAAGCGTTTCGGGAAAATTATTTAAAAAGAAAAGACACGATTTGCAAATCGTGTCTTTTGAAATGAATGAATTAAAGAGTTTATTTTACAACGCCGCCGCGCCGGAAACGACTTCGATGATTTCTTTCGTAATCGCGGCTTGGCGAATACGGTTCATATTCAAGGTCAGCGAGTCGATCAGCTCGCCCGCGTTTTTCGATGCGCTGTCCATTGCCGTCATCCGCGAACCTTGCTCGGAAGCAACCGATTCGAGCATTGCTTTGTAAACCTGTGTTTCGACCTGTTTCGGCAAAAGCTTTCCGAAAATCTCGGCAGGTGTCTGCTCGTAAATATATTCAGCCTGTGCCGTCGCGGTCGTATCTTCTTCCGTGACAGTGCGCGGAATCGGCAAAAGCTGTTCGATGATCGGCTTCTGCGAAAGAACCGTTTTGAATTCGGTATAAACGAGGAAAACCTTGTCGATATTTTCGTTTTCCGTAAAAGTTTTAATCAGATTTTTCGCAATTTCCGAAGCGTCCGCAAAATTTGCACTGCCCGAATTGGTCAAGCCGACATATTCTTCGGTGATATTTGCGCCTCGGCGTTTGAAGAAATCGCGTCCTTTTCTGCCGACCGCGATCATCTCGATCTCTTTGCTTTGATTTTCGATGATGAAGTTTTGCGCGACTTTATTGATGTTCGTATTAAAACCGCCGCATAAACCTTTATCTGCGCTGACGTGGACGATCAAATAACGTTCGTCACCGCGTTCGTCGAGCAACGGATGCGAAAATTCGTCGCCGATCTTGGCACTCAAACTGCCGAGAATATCGCTCATTTTCTGCGCAAACGGACGCGCCGCCGTGACGCGATCCTGGGCGCGTTTGAGTTTCGCCGCCGCGACCATTTTCATCGCTTTGGTGATCTGCTGTGTGTTTTTGACCGACTTAATGCGTCGGCGCATATCCAGTAAACTAGCCATAAAATTATTAAATAATTCTGTCTTAAAACTACGGTTTGATAAAATGAATGATCGGGTCACGCGGAACCGTTCCGACATTCTTTTCGATAATCTTGTAACCGATCTTTTCGAGCATTTCGCAGGTTCTGTCCGTGCCCGCGTGATGCCATCTGCCCTGCTCTTCGCTGAAATCGTCAACTTTCATAAAAGCCGGCATCATCTTTTTGGAAAACAGCTCGAAAAGCGGTTTGATCGCCGCCAATTTCGACCGTTTCGGCGAAAGCTGTTTCCAGATGTCGAGCTTTTCCGCATTCTTCTTAAAAAGCTCGTATTGATCTTTATCCGCGATCATCCAGAAACAATTACTGCCCGGTTGAAGCTTGCCGAAAATGTTTTTCGCATATTCGCTCACGCCTTCAAACGGAATGTGACACAGACAGCCGAACGAAAACATATAGTTGAAATGATTTTCGGGAAGCTGTTTACATTCAAAATCTTCGACCTGAATGTAATTCACGTTTTTCGGATGATTCAGATATTCAAAGAACTTGTTGTGTTCCGCCGAAAGCGCGTCGAGCGTCCAAATCTCTTTTGCGCCGAGCAAACCTTTCGTCCACGTTCCGCGCCCGGGACCGATTTCGAGAGCGACCGTTTCCGCGTTGATATACGGGCGGATACAGCGCAAATATGTCGCGTAAAGAGTCGAAATATAACCGAAATTGCTGTAACTCGACTTGGTTAAAGGAACCAACGGGTCGCCTTCGTAATATCCGCCTTCCCAAAGATTCTGAAATTTCGCTATCTCTTCCGATAAACCGTTTTGCGACATTAAAATTAAAAACCGCTCGTAATAAAAATATGATGAAAAGAGGAGAACTTAAGCTCTCCTCTTTTCCGAACTAAACGCCTGCCGAAACCGCTTTGTTGTTCCAGCGAGTCGCTTTGAAATCTTCGACCGCTTCTCTCATCGAAGTTTTCAGATCGTCGTCAATCGATTTTTTCGTGCGAATCGTTTCCAAAACTGCCGGATGCGAATTTTCGACAAAGGCAACCAATTCGTTTTCAAAACTGCGGACATCTTCTACCGCTACATCGTCAGCCAAACCGTTCGAGACTGCCCAGATCACGAAAACCTGTTTTTCGACTTCGAGCGGCTGATATTGACCTTGTTTCAGAATCTCGGTCAAACGGCGACCGCGTTCGAGTTGCGATTGCGTCGATTTGTCCAAATCCGAACCGAACTGCGCGAAAGCCGCCAATTCGCGGAACTGCGCAAGGTCGATACGGAGCGTTCCAGCGACCTGCTTCATCGCTTTGATCTGAGCCGAACCGCCGACGCGCGAAACCGAGTTTCCGACGTTGATCGCCGGACGAACACCCGAGTTGAAAAGGTCGGATTCAAGGAAAATCTGCCCGTCGGTGATCGAAATCACGTTCGTCGGAATGTAAGCCGAAATGTCGCCCGCCTGCGTTTCGATGATCGGCAAGCTGGTCAAAGAACCGCCGCCGCGTGCATCCGACATTTTCGCCGCACGTTCGAGAAGTCTTGAGTGGAGATAAAAAACGTCGCCCGGGTAAGCCTCACGACCCGGCGGACGGCGCAGAAGCAGAGAAATTTCGCGGTATGCCGCCGCTTGTTTTGAAAGATCGTCGTAAATGGTCAATGCGTGACGACCGTTATCACGGAAATATTCGCCGATCGCAACGCCCGAATACGGAGCCAAAAACTGCATCGCCGCCGGGTCGGAAGCCGTCGCCGAAACAACGATGGTGTAATCCATTGCGCCGTAATCTTCGAGTTTTTTCACAACCTGAGCCACGGTCGAAGCTTTCTGACCGATCGCCACATAAATACAGATAACGTCTTTGCCTTTCTGATTGATGATCGTATCGATTGCGACGGCGGTTTTACCCGTCTGACGGTCGCCGATGATAAGCTCGCGCTGTCCGCGACCGATAGGAACCATCGCGTCGATTGCCTTCAAACCGGTCTGAAGCGGTTCTTTAACGGGCTGACGGTCGATAATGCCGGGCGCGATCTTCTCGACCGGATTAAACGTGTCGGTAATGATGTCGCCTTTTCCGTCGATCGCGTTTCCGAGCGCGTCAACCACGCGACCGATCATCGCGTCGCCGACCGGAACGCTCATAATGCGTTTGGTGCGCTTAACTTCGTCGCCTTCTTTGATCTTCTGGAAATCGCCGAAAAGCACGCATCCGACCTTATCTTCTTCAAGGTTGAGCGCGAGTCCGCGAACTTCGTGCGGAAATTCGAGCAATTCGCCCGCCATAACCTTTTCGAGTCCGTGAATTTCCGCGATACCGTCGCCGACTTTGATAACCGTGCCGACTTCCGCAACGGTCATTCCAGCGTCAAAATTTTCAATCTGTTGACGAATAATTTCGTTAATTTCGTTGGCTTTAATTGCTTCCATATAATTTAGTTGATAACTGATAACTGATAGTGGATAGTGAAAGTTATCAGTTATCCACTATCAGTTATCCACTAATTTCCAATCAATTGTTGTTTTAAATTCTCTAATTGCGTTTTTACCGAGCCGTCGTAAACCGTCGAACCGATGCGCGTGACGACTCCGCCGATAATTTCTTCTTTAATATCAAAATTTAAATTTACTTTTTTGCCCGTCAGTTTTTCCAATTTCGTTTGGAGTTCCGCTTTTTCCGCGTCGGAAAGTCCGCGAGCCGAGGTGATGTTTGCCGAAACGACACCGCTTCTTTCTTCCAGAACCGAAGCGAATTTTTCGTTTATCTCACGTAGATCGGTCAAGCGGCTGTTGCGAAGCAGAATACGCAGAAAGTTTGCGGTCGTTTTTGAAGGATTTGCTTTGGCAAGCAGACTTTCCAAAACCTTTTCCTTGCTCAGATGCGGAATCGCCGGATTGCGAAAAGCATTGAGCAGATCGCCGTTAGTTTCCGCCATTTCTTCCCAGGTTTTCAGTTCGTTTCTGACATTTTCGGTTTCGCCGCTTTTGATGACGACATCAGCCAGCGCGGACGCATAACGGCGGGCAACTGTTTCGTTACTCATTTTAGTTCAAACCTCCGATTTGCTGAATATTTGCTTTGACAAGCTGCGCGTCTTTTTCCGCGTTCATTTGCGCTTTGAGTTTTTCTTCCGCAAGCCGGATGCTCTCTTCCGCCGAAAATCTGCGAAGCTCGGCTTTTGCCTGCTGACCCAACCGCGAAATTTCGTTTTCGGTTTGCTCACGCAGTCTGCCGACTTCAAATTCGGTCTGCGTCGTCAGGCGAAGTTTTTCGGCTTCGGCTTCTTCCTGCGCTTTTTGCAAAACTGCCGATTTTTCAGCATCGAGCGCGGCTAATCTGGCTTCCATCGAAGTCAGTTTCGCTAGAGCGGCTTGTTTTTCCTCTTCGGCTTTAATCAGTTCTTCACGAATCGCTTCGCGTTTTGTCTTGAAGGCATTGCTCAAAGGTTTTTTCAAAAGGTAAACCAGAATACCGACGAAAATTCCCAAATTGATAAATTTCCACGCTTCAAAGCCCGGATAATTGAGATACGGTTCGTATGGCGCAAACCAACCCTTACCTTCGCCGCCGCCCGCAAAAATTAAAATAACACTGTAAAAAAAGGCTAACATATAAAAATTTCAGATTTCGGACTTCAAATTTCAAACTTAATCGATCAAAGTTGAGAATTTGAAATTTGGAATTCGCAATAAACTAGGCTCTTAAAATATTTGAACTGATCTTTTCCGCCATTTTTTCGGCTTCGGCGGCAATCGCGGCGCGAGCCTGTGCAGTTTGCTGTTCCAATTCGCTCTTTTCAGAAGCAAACTTTTGCGCGACCTCTTCCTTAACCGTCGCAAGCGCGGCTTCGCGTTTGGCAACGGCTTCAGCACGCTCTTTTTCGATCATTCCGTAACCTTCGCTACGTGCTTCGCGCATCGCCAGATCGTATTTCGATTGTTTTTCGCTGACTTCGCTCAGAATGCCTTCGGCTTCGCCGAAACGTCCGCCCCGGTTTTTATCACGCGATTCGAGAATGCGGTTGATCGGACGGAAAAACGTGCGGTTCAGGATAAAGATCATTATCAGGATCAACGCAACGTGGATTATAACCGTGCCGTCCGGCACCAGTTGAACTTCCGCTAAGGCTAAAAGAAACATATTATTTTGGTTAAAAAATATTATAAAATGCTTGATAAAAAAGACGAAAAATCGCCGTTAATTCAAAAGATATAAGAATATCACGCTAAAAATTGGCGGTCAAGCAAGGTTTTGACGGTAAAATCCTTTGATTTTAAATGGCTTTGCGCTTTATTTCGCCTGCGATTTTTCGGAAACGGCAGATTATGTTAAAGTTTTCACAAAATCGCTATGTCCGCAGACCAAAATTTCGGCAAAATCCGCGCCCCGCGCAACCGCACGATAACTCTCACAGATGAAGAAACCGAGCTTTACCGCGCACGGATTCTTTTTGAAAAGGATTTGCAGAAAACGGCGGATTTTCAAAATCAAACAATTTGCGGCGACACGTTCAAAATCTTAAAAAAACTTCCCGAAAACGCTTTCGATCTGCTTTTTGCCGACCCGCCCTATAACCTGACCAAAAATTTCGGCGAAAATTCATTCAAACAAACTTCGCTCGACACATACGAAACGTGGCTCGATTCGTGGCTTAAAACCTGCGCCAAACTTTTGAAAAAAACGGCTTCGATATACATTTGCGGCGATTGGCGTTCGGCTTCGGCGATTCAGCGCGTCGGGATGAAATATTTCCGTTTGCAAAACCGCATTACGTGGGAACGCGAAAAAGGTCGCGGCGCAAAGGCGAACTGGAAAAACGCTTCGGAAGACATCTGGTTTTTCACGGTTTCCGACAAATTCGTTTTCAACACCGAATCCGTCAAAATGAAGCGCAAAGTCCTCGCGCCTTATACCGAAAACGGTTCGCCGAAGGATTGGGAAAAAAGCGCGGACGGAAATTTTCGCTTAACGCATCCGTCAAATTTCTGGACAGATCTGACCGTTCCCTTCTGGTCGATGCCCGAAAACACCGACCATCCGACCCAAAAACCCGAAAAACTTCTTGCCAAGATCATTCTCGCCTCGACAAATAAAGGTGATGTCGTGCTCGATCCTTTCGGCGGCAGCGGCACGACGGCAGTCGTTGCCAAAAAACTCGATCGCGATTTTTGTGTCATAGAATGTGACGAGCGTTACTGCCTGCTCACCCAAAAGCGTCTTACACTCGCAGACAGGGACAAAACCATTCAGGGTTTTTCCGACGGAGTTTTCTGGGAAAGAAACGCCAAATCATAATAATTCAAGTAATTGAAAAACAAGACTTAATGAACGACAATTATATTTAGATATTTAATTGTTATGGACATCAGAACCGATAATCCGTTTTGGCTTATGAAAAGCGGATTTTTAGAAATTTATCCTTCGCTCAAAGAAGATTTTTCAACCGATTACGCGGTCATCGGCGGCGGCATTACGGGCGCATTGATCGCCTGGTATTTGTCGCAAGCCGGAATCGATACGGCGGTTTTCGACCGCAGACACATCGGAATGGGAAGCACTTGCGCGAGCACCGCGCTTTTGCAATACGAGATCGACACGCCGCTTTTTCAATTAAAGGAAATGGTCGGCGAAAAAAATGCGGCGCGCAGTTATCAGTTATGCGTCGAATCGATCAATGCGCTCGAAAAAATCTCGAAAAAGCTAAAACTTGCAGAATTTGAACGAAAACCGAGTTTTTGCTACGCTTCGCGCAAAAAAGACGTTCCCGACCAGATCGAAAAAGAATACAAAATCCGCCGTAAACACGGGATCGATGTCGAGATTTGGAGCGAAAAAGACGTTACCGGAAGATTTTCGTTCGCCGCGCCCGCCGCGCTTTATTCGCCGAAGGATGCCGCGCAGACCGACGCTTATAAACTTACGCACGCGCTTCATCAGGATTCGATAAAAGCGGGCGCGAAAGTTTTCGACAAAACCGAAATCGCCGAAATCGAACCGAAAAAACGCGGCGTTGTCCTGAAAACCAAAAACGGTTTCGAGATTAAAGCCAAAAAATTAATTATCGCTTGCGGCTACGAGTCGGTAAATTATTTGCCTTTTCACATTGTGCGGCTTCATTCGACGTTTGCGCTGGCGGGCGAACCTTTTGGAAAGAAAGAACTATGGTATAAAAACGCGCTGATCTGGGAAACGGCGCGACCGTATCTGTATATGCGCGTGACTTCCGATAACCGCATCATCGTCGGCGGAAAGGACGAACCTTTTCAGAGTCCGACGAAGCGCGACAGATTATTGAATCGAAAAACGCGTGAGATCGTCGATTCATTCAAGAGAAAATTTCCCGGAATAGATTTAATTCCCGACTACACCTGGGCGGGAACTTTTGCCGAAACGGAAGACGGTTTGCCGTATATCGGCTCGATCAAACAGCTTCCGCACACGATCTTCGCGCTCGGTTTCGGCGGAAACGGCATCACTTTCAGCCAGATTGCCGCCGAAATCATCCGTGACGAAGCGATTGGAAAAAAGAATCGGGATGCACAGATATTTTCTTTTGAACGCGCCAGTTGACAGGTTAAACCGGAGAACGATTCAGGGCAGTAAAAATATTAGAAACCACGGAGAAAACTTATGCTTTCCGACTTACAAATTGCTCAAAAAGCAGACCTGAAAAATCTTTCCGAAATTGCCGAACAAATGGATTTATCGCCTGAAGATTTCGATCTTTACGGCAGCGAACATATCGGCAAAATCCGTTTGAGCGTTCTCGAAAAAGTAAAAACGCGCCCGAACGGAAAATATATCGACGTTTCCGCGATCACGCCGACACCGCTCGGCGAAGGAAAATCGACCACCCTGATCGGGCTCGGCGAAGCGATGAAATTGATCGGCAAACGCGCCGTGATAACTTTGCGCCAGCCTTCGCAAGGTCCGACGTTCGGCATCAAAGGCGGCGCGGCAGGCGGCGGCTATGCGCAGGTCGTGCCGATGGAAACTTTTAACCTGCACCTGACAGGCGACATTCACGCCGTCGGCGCGGCAAATAATCTGCTCGCGGCAATGATCGACAATGATCTGATGCGCGGAAATCCGCTGAATATCGATCCTTTCAGCATAACCTGGAAACGCGTTTTGGATGTCAACGACCGCGCTTTGCGGCATATCGTCATCGGTCTTGGCGGCAAAAACGAAGGCGGCATACCGCGCGAAACGGGTTTCGATATAACGGTTGCGTCGGAAGTAATGGCGATTCTCGCTCTGACGACTTCGCTCAGAGATATGCGCGAACGTTTCGGCAGAATCGTGGTCGGGTTGAAAAACGACAAAACGCCCGTGACGGCAGAAGAGATCGGCGCGGCTGGCGCGATGGCGGTTTTGATGCGCGATGCGATTCGCCCGAATCTGATGCAAACTTTGGAAAACACGCCCGCGCTCGTTCACGCCGGACCTTTTGCGAACGTCGCGCACGGAAACAGCAGTATTCTGGCTGATCTGATCGGAATAAAATGCGCCGACTATCTCTTTACCGAATCGGGTTTCGGCGCGGACATCGGCGCGGAAAAATTCTTCAATATCAAATGCCGTTACAGCGGGTTGAAACCCGACGCGTGCGTTCTGGTCGTCACGGTTCGCGCACTCAAAGCGCACAGCGGAAAATACAAGGTCGTCGCGGGCAAGCCTTTGCCGCCTGAAATGCTGGAGAAAAACGTTGCGGACGTGGAAGCCGGCGCGTCGAATCTGCGAAAACAGATCGAAAACATCAAAATTCACGGCGTAACGCCTGTTGTCGCCATCAATGCTTTTGAAACCGACCACGCCGAAGAGATCGATGCGATCAAACGAATCGCGGTCGAAGCGGGCGCAATCGGCGCGGCGGTTTCGCGCCATTGGGCAGACGGCGGAAAAGGCGCGATCGAACTCGCCGAAATGACCGTTGCGGCGGCTGAAGAACCGAGCGAATTCAAATTTTTATACGATCTGGAACAGCCGATCAAAGCAAAAATCGAAGCTATTGCCACGAAAATCTACGGCGCAAACGGCGTGGAATTTTCCACGCAAGCCGCAAAACAGATCAAAGATTATGAAACGAACGGCTTCGGGAATCTGCCGATCTGTATGGCAAAAACGCATCTCAGTTTGAGTCACGACGCAACGCTCAAAGGTGCGCCGACGGGTTTTATATTGCCGATTCGTGAAGTCCGCGCTTCGGTTGGTGCGGGTTTTATTTATCCTGTCTGCGGCGATATGCGCACGATGCCAGCTCTGCCCGAACATCCGGCGGCTGAACGCATCGACATTGACGACAACGGAAACGTAGTCGGGCTTTTTTAAATAATTTTCGGAAAATTGCCCACGAATAAATGCGAAAAGACACGAAAAAAAGAAGCAAGAAGAAATTTTTATTCAACTTTTTTGATTTAACTTTCGCGTTTTTTCGCGTTTTTTCGCGGGCAAATCCTGATTGAAATCCGTAAAATCCGCATCATCCGCGATCTATTTCATCTTCCTGCCTTTTGGGGGTAAAATATTTCTTTTTATGAAAGTTGCAACCTGGAATGTAAACTCAATCGCCATTCGGCTCGAAGCGGTTTTGAAATGGATCAGCGATACGAACACGGACGTTGTGTGTTTGCAGGAAACAAAATGCACGGACGAAAAATTTCCGCTTCAAACGATCAATGATTTCGGTTATCACGCCGCGTTTATCGGGCAGAAATCATATAACGGCGTGGCGATCCTGTCGAAACACGAGATTTCGGACGTTCAGAAAAATTTTCTCGACGACGACGACGAATCGCCGAAAAGACTGATCGCCGCGACGATCAACGGCGTTCGCATCGTCAATACTTACATCCCGAACGGAACCGAGCTTTGGACGGATAAATTCACGTTTAAGCTCGATTGGCTACAGCGGCTCCGGAAAATGTTCGATGACACGTGCGATAAAAACGGTCACGTTCTGCTGTGCGGCGATTTCAACGTCGCGCCCGGGGAATTGGACGTTTGGAGCGTGAAAGCGTGGGAAGGAAAGCTCCATTTTTCCAAACCTGAACGCGCCGCGATCCATCACGTCAAACAGTGGGGTTTTGTAGACGTTTTCCGCCAGCATAACGGCGATGTTCAGGAATTTTCGTGGTGGAATTACCGCGAAGGCGCATTTCCGAAAAACCAGGGTCTGCGCATCGATCACATCTGGACGAGCAAATCTTTAGCCGAAAAATGCGTCGGCTGTTGGATCGACAAAAATCCGCGAACGTGGGAACGTCCCAGCGATCACACGCCCGTCGTCGCAGAATTTAATATTTAATTTTCTGCCTGCGAAAGAAAAGAAAGAAATAAAACAAAAATATTTTTGTTTTATTTCTTTCTTTTCTTTCGCAGGTAAATCCTTATGAAAAATCCGCCATCCACAATCCGCATTCCCAAATCGCTCTGGCTTGTGCGTCACGGCGAAAGCACGTCGAATATTGCGCGGCACACAGCCGAATCAAACGGCTTGCTGACGATCGATTTTCCCGAACGCGAAGCCGATGTGCCGCTGTCGGATTTGGGAAAAACTCAATCTGTCGCCGTCGGAAAATGGATTGCTTCGCTCGATATAAAACCGACCGTAATTTACGCTTCGCCTTTTTTGCGAACATTTCACACGGCAAAAATCATTCAGGAAACTGCGGATTTGAAAGATGTTGCTTTGAAGCTTGATGAACGGCTTCGTGAACGCGAAATGGGAATTTTCGACCGTCTGACGTGGCTCGGAAGCGAACAAAAATTTCCCGAAGAAATGACGAAACGGAAATTTACGGGAAAATTTTATTATCGTCCGCCAGGCGGCGAAAGTTGGGTCGATGTCGTTTTTCGTCTGCGCAGCTTTATCGAAACGGATTTATCCAAATTAACTGACGAAAAGGTTCTGATCGTCACGCACGAAGTTGTCGTTCATTGTTTCAGATATATTCTGGAAAATCTGACCGAAGCCGAAATTCTCGAAATCGACCGTGCCCGCGATATTTCAAATTGTGCGGTCACTTCTTACGAGTTTGAAGGCGTAAATTGTGCGTTGAAACTGGAAAACTTCAAGACCGAATAGTTTTTTCCCAGTCGCTTCTCAAAAGTCCGTAAAAAACCGTGTCGCATATCTTTCCCGCAATGTGCCAGCGTTCGCGCAGATAGCCTTCTTTTTGAAACCCGAGTTTTTCGACAACCCGAATCGAAGCGGCATTTTCCGGGTCAACATCGGCTTCGATGCGGTGCAGATTCAGTTCTTCAAAAGCATATTTCAACAGGGAATTTAAGGCTTCATTGACGAAGCCTTGTTTCCAAAATTTTCGATTCAGGATATAACCGATCTCGGCGCGCCGATTTCTCATATCGAGATGAAAAAGCGTCGAAGTTCCGATAATTTTACCGTTTTCCTTGAGTGAAATTCCCCATTGAAAAAGCGTTTTTTGGTGAAAAAGCTTAAGAATATCGGCAAGATATTTTTCCGCGTCGGCGCGGGTTTGAAACGGCAGAGAACTCCAATAACGCATCGTTTCTTCGTCGGAAAAAATCTCGAAAAGCGAATCAATATCGCTCTCTTCGAGATGCCGCAGACAAATTCTCGACGCTTCGATCGCCGGAAGTTTTTTCGTTTCGATCATTACTTCTTCTCGTAGATGACTTTGCCGTTAAAGATAGTGAAAACGGGTTCGGTCGTTAAGATTTCCTTGTGCGGAATCGTCAGCAAATCTTTTGAATGAACAACGAGATCGGCAAACATTCCGACTGCAATTGTGCCTTTTTCCTTTTCCGCAAATTCGGCATAAGCCGATTCATAAGTATAATTACGAATCGCCTGCGCCATCGGCAGTTTTTCCTGCGGCTGCCAACCGCCTGCGGGATTTCCTTCCAAATCCTGTCGCGAAACGGCGGCGTAGAGCGTTTGGTAAGTGTTCAATAATTCGACCGGCGCATCGGTTCCGAAAGCGACGTGAACACCGTATGATTCAAACAAATGCCACGCATACGCGCCCAGAACGCGGTATTCACCAAGCCGTTCGCCCGCCCAACGCTTATCCGAAATCGCGTGCGTCGGCTGCATCGAAGCGATCACGCCGAGTTCCGCAAAACGCTTAAAATCCGACGGCGCAACGACTTGCGCGTGTTCAATGCGGTGGCGGCGAGAATCTTTATCTTGAATAACTTTCCATGAATCTACTAAACCTTTTTCGGTTTTATTCCATTGTTGTTGAATAACTGCATAGCTTTGAGTTTGAGTAAATCCATCTAAAGCAATCCGATTCGATTTGTCGCCGATCGCGTGAAGTCCCATTTGAAAGCCTGCCGCGTCACGTTCGACGATCATTTTTATCATTTCTTCTTCAGAACGGCGCGGAATTCCGCTGTTTGCCGGATCGTCCGAATAAGGCGCGAGCATTGCCGCAGTGCGCGAGCCGAGCGAACCGTCGAGATAGCCTTTCAGCATACTGAATTTCAAATGCGACGGGTTTAATTTCAGCGAGTTGAAATCTTCGCGTTCTTTTTTCAGATCGGCAACCGATTTATCGAAATCCTGCCAGATCGCGACTCGTGCAGACAATTTATTTTCCGAAAGAAGCCTAGCATAAACAGGCATCGCCGCCGCATCTTCGCCGCCTTGAACGCTTGTCAGCCCGAATTTTTTCGCTTCGTCGAGCGCGAGAAGTAAGCCTTTGTAAATCATTTCAGGCGACGGCGGCGGAATGATTCTGTCGATCAAACCTTGTGCGGTTTCCTTCACGACTCCCGCAGTTTCGCCGTTTGCATCGCGGACAATCTCGCCGCCTTCGGGATTCGGCGTTGATTTCGTTATTTTTGCGAGCTCGAACGCTTTTGAATTTGCCCACGCTATATGTCCGTCAACTCTTTGCAGAAAAACGGGATTTTCGGGCGCAATGTCGTCCAAATCCTGTTTCGTCGGAAGACGATTATTCCACAAAGTATGATCCCAACCGCGTCCGACGATCCATTGACCTTTGGGCGTTTCCTTAACTTTTGCCGCGATCCTGCGCCTCGCTTCTTCCAAAGTGTTTGAACCGTTTAGATCAACCTGCAAAAGCGCAAGCCCGACACCCGCAAAATGGATATGCGCGTCGTTAAATCCGGGCGTGACGAGCTTTCCCTGCAAATCGATTTCACGCGAAGCCTGGTATTTTGCCATCAAATCCGCAGTTTTTCCGACCGCAACGATCTTTTCGCCGTCAATTGCAACGGCTTCGGCGGTCGAAAATTTCTCATCAGCCGTAAAGATTTTTCCGTTAAAAAGAAGAAGTGAAACTTTCTGTTTCGTTTGCGCCAAAGCGAAATTCGGCAAGCCGATTATCAAAACAAATAAGATTGCGATTAATTTTTTGAACATAATTTTGAAGACGAATTGAACGCAGATTTACCGAAATCTACACGGATTTTTCAAAAATTGATCTGTAAAAATCCGCCAAAGCCGTAAAATCTGCGATTCATTCCGCGATTATAAACATTTTGCGCCGAAATTGCTTGCCGAAAGATTTGGAAATAACTTTCGTTGTCGCGTAAAATCTTCTGAATCTGTTCTGAAAAGGTCAAAAATGAAAAAAATCTTAATTCTTTGCTTCGTTCTCTGTTTTTCCGTTTCGATTTTCGCACAAATTCCCGTTCAAACTTTGGTGCAGATTTCCAAAGCCGAAGACGAACTTCGTTTCGACAAAACTCTGGAAAATTTGCTGAAAAACCCAAATCCGAAAATCCGTGCCCGTTCTGCGCTGGCGGCGGGACGTATCGGAAACGAAACGGCGATTCCGCAACTTGTTTCGCTTCTGCAAAGCGACAAGGACACCGAAGTTCGCGCAATGTCGGCGTTTGCGCTCGGCGAAATCGAATCTATGAAAGCCGCCGATGCGATCCTGAGCGTTTTGGGAAATATAAAAAATGACGGAACTTTGCGTGCAAAATCAATCGAAGCGGCAGGAAAGATCGCCGCCGCGAATGCGAATGACGAAAGGTCGAAAGAATTGAGCAAAGCGATCGTCGGCGCGCTCGAATTTGAAGTAGGACGGCGTTCCGCACCTAATATTGAAGCGATCCTGAAAGGATTGACTGCCGTTTTGCGTGTTCGTCCCGAAAAAGGAGAAAAGGTTGTTGCCGAATTTTTGACTTACGGCAATGCGCGGGTTCGTGCCGACGCGGGAAATACGCTTGCCAGACTTCGCGCCAAAAATGCGAACGAAACGCTTCGCACAATGCTCCAAAAGGACACGGACGCGGTTGTTCGGGCAAACGCGGCGCGGGTTCTCGGCGCGGCGGAAGACAAAGATTCGTTGGAAATTTTGCTCACAGCGGTCGTTAAAGACAGCGATTCGCGGGTGCGCATTTCGGCGATTCGCGCTTTGGGAAGCCTGAAAGATAAAAAAGCCGCCGAAAAACTGATTGAACGCGGAAATTTCATTTACAGTTCACTTTACGGTGCGCCGACATTTGCGCCGAAAAAAGGAAGTCCTTCGGAAAAAAACGAGCTTTTTGAAATCGCGACGGTTTTGGGCAGACTTCTGGCATTTTCAAATGATGCGAAAGCGGTTTCTTTTATCAAAACACTACGTAAACTAGATAATTATTTATCGCCTGAAACTGAAATTGCTTTGGCACGAATCGCTCCGAAAGATTATTTTGAAACATTTTCATCCGGCGCAGAAGTTATTTTTACGGAAGATTGGCGGACGGCTTCGGCAGTTTTTCAAGGGCTTGGCGAAATTGCCGCGCTCGAATCGAATAAGGAAAATGACGCGCTGAAATCGCAAACGCGGCTTTTGCTTGTTCAGCTCATCAGCATTTGGCTGACGCACGAGCAGAAAGACGGTAAAATGAATCTTGCGATTCCCGATCTGTTTCGCGCTTTTGCCGCTTTCAAATCGGAAAATACGTCAGGAATTTTACGTCCGATTCTTGAAGCCGAAAACGATCTTTTCATTCGTGCCGCAATCGCCGAAATTTTGGGCGATCAAACCCCGTCCAAAGAAAACTTCGACGCGCTGAAAAAAGCATTCAATTCTGCGCTTCTCAAAGATAAAAATTATAACGACGCTCAACTTGCAATTCTCGACGCGCTTTTCAAAATCGACAAAAAAGAATCGGGCGGAATTCTTTTAACTGCCCTGAATGCGTCCGATTATTTGGTTCGTAAAAAGGCTTTCGACCTTTTGAGCGATAGAAATTTTGAGATTTTGCGGGAGGAAAATGAATCCGAAACAGAAGTTCAGAAATACATTGAGAGTTTAATAAATAAGAGTCATCTCTTTCCTTATCAGCCGAAATCAGGAACAAAACTCGGACAAATTTTGAATTCAAACGCCGATTACGTGCGCGCCGTTTCGCGCAAAAACGGAACGGTCAAAGCAATTTTCACGACCGAAAAGGGAAATTTTACGATCGATCTTGTGCCCGAAGATGCGCCTTTGACGGTTGATAATTTTATCAAACTGGCGAAATCCAACTATTTTAACGGTCTTGCGGTTCACCGTGTCGTCCCGAATTTCGTGATGCAGGACGGCGATCCGCGCGGCGATGGAAACGGCGGTCCGGGTTGGCAGATTCGCTGTGAAATAAATATGCTCGAATACGAACGCGGCGCGGTCGGAATGGCACTTTCGGGCAAAGATACGGGCGGTTCGCAATGGTTCGTCACGCATAGCCCGCAACCGCATCTCGACGGCGGCTACACGGTTTTCGGAAAAGTGAACGAATCCGATATGAAAATCGTAGATTCAATCGTGCGCGGCGACCGGATTTTAAGTGTAAAGATCATTGAGGTAAAAGCAGTTCGTAAAAAATAGATTGAATTTTAGTAGAAATTTATGACCAAAATTAACAAAATAAAATTTCTGATTCTCCCTGTCGCGGCAATTTTTGTTTTTAATTTGTCGGCTTCGGCGCAGAGTGCGGGATTTATCAAAAATTCCGAAAGACCGCTTTATAAATCCGAAACTGACGAAAAAGCGCAATGCTACGTTTTCAATAAATACGTCGTCAAAACTTATCTGAAAACGAACGAAAAAGAGGACATCGGCACCGGTGAAGGTTATGAGATCGAAATTTTTAGGCGCGACGCGAAAGGCGAATTAAAGAAAAGCTGTGAAGCTTCCGCCGATGCTTTGCTGAATCTGAAAAACGTCGAAGGAAACGAACCCGGCGGAGTGCTCGGCGATCTGTTCTTTGTCAGACGAAACGTTTTTCCCGACGGCGGAGATTTGGACGTTTACGATCTGAAAACGGGCAAAGTCGTCTTCACGACCGAATTTTCCGAGTGGGACGGTTATGATATGAACATCACGAACGCTAAATTTTTGAATTACCGCCAATGGTCGAAAAAAGACGGTTTGCTGAAAAATTGCGCGCAAGCCAAACAATGGAAAAAACAAGGTTTAGGCATTGGTTGGCTACAAACGAAGAGATTGGATTTGCTGACGAAAAAAGAAGTTTCCGTCGGTGCTTTGCGCTGTATCAGCGTGCAGTAATTTCTATGAATGAACGATTTTCCGACAATGGCGAACTCGTTTACGAATTCGGTGACGAATTTTTGGTCGTCTGTCCGCGATGCGCAGGAAAAGCGCGGGTTTTTGCAGTCGAAACGGAATCGGAAAAGTTGAGTGAACAGCTTTTTGCGCCGCGTAAATTAGTTTGTCTTTCGTGCGTTTACCGGCACGAATGGAACGGCGGACAGATCGGCATCGGCGGCGGTTTCGATTGGTATTTTCGGCTTCCTTTGTGGCTCGAAATTTCGTGTTGCGGCAAAATGCTCTGGGCTTACAACGAAAAACATCTCGGATTTATCGAAGATTACGTCGGCGCAAAACTCCGTGAACGCAAACCTTTTGTCAATAAATCTTTGGCAAGCCGTTTACCTGGTTGGATAAAACAGGCAAAGAATCGTGACGAAATCTTGAAAGCGATCGGAAAATTGAGAGAAAAACTGAATGGAAAATCTTGAACTTGAACAAAAACGTGGAATTTTCGGAATGGAAAACCGCAAATACAGAGAAGTCGAGATCGAAGAAAGCCTCGAAACGCTTTCGACCTATCTCGACGGACTTTTCAGAGTTCCGGGAACGGGTTGGCGTTTCGGGCTGGATTCGCTGATCGGCTTGGTTCCAAACGTCGGCGATTCGCTGACTTCGCTGATGTCTTTTTATATTCTGATTGCGGGCGTTCGTTACGGCGTGCCGAAAATCACGCTTTTGCGGATGGCTTTCAACATCGGTCTGGATTATCTCGTCGGCACGATTCCTGTCATCGGCGACGCGTTCGACTTTTTCTGGAAGGCGAACAAACAAAATATGGACTTGATCCGCGAACGTGCGACGGGAAAAAATGTCGGCACGACGGGCGATTATATTTTCGTTTTCGCAATAATTTTGGTTTTGATCGGAATTTTGCTTGGTTCGATTTTAGTAAGTGTGTTAATTTTAGGAGCAATTTTCAAGGGTTTTTGGGATTTACTTAAATTTTAGCCGAACCGATGTCAGAAAAAACAAACCGTCGTCAATTTTTGAAGATTTTAGGTGCAAGTTCCGTCGGAATTGCCGTTACTTCCCAAAATCTTTTCGCTCAAAAGCGTAAAAAAACTTGTGTCATAATCGGTTCGGGATTTGCAGGTTTGTCAGCCGCCTTCAAACTGAAAAGTGCGGGTTGGAACGTCACGATCTTAGAAGCGCGTGACCGCATCGGCGGACGCGTTTTTTCACATTCTCTGCCGCAAAATACGAATTTAATTTGCGAACTCGGCGCGGAATGGGTCGGCGAAAGCCACGAAAGAATCAAAGCACTCTGTAATGATTTCAAAATTACTCTGCAAAAACATCAATTCGACGATTATCTTCTGCAAAACGGAAAAGTTTCGCGTCCGAACGAATGGGGTTTTTCCGAAAAAGCGAAAGCCGCTTTCGCTAAGATCAAGGCGGATTATCCGAAATTGACCGACATTAAACAACGAAATCTCGACAAGCTCGATTGGTGGACGTATCTCGAAAAGATCGGTTATTCGCAGGACGATCTGATTCTTCGCGATTTAATGGACAGCACCGATTTCGGTGAATCGATTCGTCACGTTTCGGCTTTCGGCGCGTTAGCGGAATATGCCGAATCAAGCCCGAAAAATGAAATGGATTATAAAATGACGGGCGGAAATTCAAGACTCGCGCAGGAATTTGCGAAACGGATCGGGACGGAAAATATCAAACTAAATACTTTGGTTACGGAAATTAACCAACGCGCCGGCATCGTCACCGTCAAAACCGAAACTGACGATTTCAAAGCCGATGCCTGCATCTGCACCGCGCCGATTGCGAGCCTGAACAAGATAAAATTTAACCCGCCGCTTCCGACCGCACAAGCCGAAGCCGCACAAAAACTTATCTATTCGCGCATCATCAAAAACAGTATTTTGTATGAAAACCGTTTTTGGAAGGACGAAAGTTTTTCGATGGTTTCAGATGCGACTTCGCATTTTTATTTTCACAGCACGCAAAATCAGCAAGGCAAGGAAGGAATTTTGACAGCTTATGCGATTGGCGAAAAAGCCGACGTTTTAGCGTCGCAAAGCGATCAGAGAAAAATGAAGATCATTACTAACGATCTGACGGATTTCGACAAAGACGCGCCGAAACTGGCAAAAGGCATCGCATCTTACGCCTGGCAACGCGATAAATTTACCGAAGGCGCATACGCCCTTTATCGTCCCGGTCAATGGTTTGGAATTCGCCCTATCTTGCGCAAACCGCACTTAAAAGTTTTGTTTGCGGGCGAGCATCTCGCCGATTGGCAAGGATTTATGGAAGGCGCAATCGAAACCGGAGAAGCGGCGGCGCAAAGTTTGATTCGATAAAGATTTTCGGGGAATTGCAAAAATTATGTTCGGCTTGATGCGGGTGAAAAAATGCGGAATGTCCGGTGAGGAAAAGGAATTTCGCCGACTGAATTACTGCGGAACCTGTAAGACCATCGGCAGTCTTTACGGGCAGAAATCACGGCTTTTGCTCAACCACGATACGGTTTTTCTTGCCGAAATCTTATCGGCTTTGAGCGGCGAAAACGTTTCCGAATGGCAAAAGTCTTATCGATCCTTTAATTGTCTGAATCTGCCGAAAGATGAACTGCCGAAAGCTCTGCAATTTGCCGCGACGACCAACATTATTCTTACCGAATTCAAACTCGACGATCATATTTCCGACGAAAACAAACGCCGTCATAAATTTGCCCGAAATGCTTTTTCAAAGGAGTTTCAAACAGCCGCAAATCTTCTGAACGAATGGAATTTTCCGCTCGGTGAAATCAAGGAAGTTTTGAGTTCGCAAAACTCGCGCGAAGGTAAATGTAAATCCTTGGAAGATTTAGCTTTTCCGACCGCGCAGACGACCGCCGTTTTTTTTCGCGAAGGCGTAAAGCGGATAGGCAAGCACACATCTGAAAAAACTGCGTTCGCTTTAGGTTTCGAGTTCGGAAAATTGGTTTATTTGCTCGATGCGTTTGAGGATTATGAAAAGGATTTTCACAAAAAACGGTTCAATGCTTTTCGTGCGTTTTTTGGATTAAAAGAAAGCAAACTTTCATCAGAAATTAAGCGAAAGATCAGCTTGATTTTGCACGAATGTGAAAGAAAAACAATTGCAGAAATCAACGAACTGCCGATTTCGGAAAATCAAAAAACGCTTTTCATTTCAAGACTTTCGCAAAACCTTCACCGAAAACTGCAAACAAATCTTCCCGTCTTGAAAACGCCAAAAGTCTGCGCTCTGAAGCCGCGCCAAACTTTCGCGCAAAGATGGCAGAACGCAACGGAAAAAGCGCGAAGTCTGGCGCGTCAATATCGCTGGCAAATGCCGCTCGTTTTTTTATTTATTTTCGTTTTCGCGCTCGTTGCACCCGCTCAATCGCGGGAAGCGAAATCGGCACGTGAATGTTTCGATCTGAGTTTTAATCTGATGTTTCTCGGCGCAATTTTCGGCTCGGTTTTGGCTTTTCCAAAATCTTTGCGGGTTGAAAATCCTGAAGAACTTTTGACGAAAAAGGGCAGGCGCAAAAAAGCCGCACAAGCGGCGGCAAACGGCGATAATGAAGAGAGCGGTTGGTGCGATTGGTGTGAATGTTGCTGTTGCGATTGCGAAGACTGTTGTTGTGAGTGTGATAGTTGCGATTGCGGAAGTTGTTGTGACGGATGTGATTGCGGCGATTGTTGCAGTTGCGATTGTTGAGGATTATTGCCTGCGAAAAGAGCGAAAAAGATAATTGACAATGGTAAGTGGTTAATTGTTAATGAAAGAATAAACCAATTAACAATTAACCATCATCAATTTACAAATTAATTTTCGTGCCTTTCGCGGGCAAAATCAACTATGAATTGGGATTTGCGGCTTTCGCTTTTCCTTCTTCCAGAGCCTTGCGAACGCCCGCGCCGTAAGCTTCATCGGCTTTCGTGAAATGCTCTAATTGACGTTCGATAATAAATTGCGGAACGCCATCCATCGCCGCCGCGATATTTTTGAAAAGCTGTTGTTTTTGATCGTCATTCATTAAACGAAAAAGCTTTCCGGGTTGCGTATAATCGTCGTTCCCGATGCGGTGATCGTAGCGGTCGGCATCGCCCGAAATTTTCAAAGGCGGTTCTTTAACGGAATTATCTTCCTTCGGTCCGTTGAACGAATTCGGTTCGTAGTTCAATTTTCCGCCGAAATTTCCGTCGCCGCGCATCATTCCGTCGCGCTGATAGTTGTGAACTTCGACGTGCGGACGATTGACGGGAAGCTGTTCGTGATTGACACCCAAACGATAACGCGCCGCGTCCGCATAAGCAAAAATGCGCGATTGAAGCATTTTGTCGGGCGAATGTCCGATCCCGGGAACGATGTTCGACGGCGCGAAAGACGACTGTTCGATCTCTGCAAAATAGTTTTCCGGATTACGATTTAATTCGATCTCGCCGACTTCGATGAGCGGAAAATCGCTGTGATACCAAACTTTCGTCAGGTCGAACGGGTTGAATTCCTGCTTGTCGGCATCTTCTTCGTTCATAATCTGAACGTAAAATTTCCATTTCGGAAAATTGCCTTTTTCGATGGCTTCAAAAAGATCGCGCTGGTGCGATTCGCGGTCGGTTCCGATGATTTTTTCGCCTTCTTCGTTCAAAAGATTTTCGATTCCCTGCTGTGATTTGAAGTGGAATTTTACCCAGAAACGTTCGTTGTCGGCGTTGATAAAACTGTATGTGTGCGAACCGAAACCGTGCATCGTCCGAAGCGATTTCGGCAAGCCGCGGTCGGAGAAAAGAATCGTGACCTGGTGCAAGGATTCAGGGCTTAAAGACCAAAAATCCCACATCGCCGTCGCGCTTCGGATATTCGTTTTCGGGTCGCGCTTCTGTGTGTGAATGAAATCGGGAAATTTGAGCGGGTCGCGGACAAAGAAAACAGGCGTGTTGTTGCCGACCATATCCCAATTGCCTTCTTCCGTGTAAAATTTGATCGCAAAACCGCGCACGTCGCGTTCGGCATCAGCCGCGCCGCGCTCGCCTGCAACGGTCGAAAAACGCAGAAGTAAAGGCGTTTGTTTGCCGACTTCCGAAAATAGTTTCGCTTTGGAATATTTCGTGATGTCGTTCGTGATCGTCAACGTGCCGTAAGCTCCCGAACCTTTCGCGTGAACGACGCGTTCGGGAATACGTTCGCGGTTGAAATTGGCGAGTTTTTCCAACAAATGAAAATCCTGCATCAAAAGCGGACCGCGTTCACCGGCGGTGATCGAATTTTGATTATCGGCAACGGGAACTCCAGCTGATGTTGTTAAAGTTGTTGATTTTTCTTCCGGTTTTTTGTTTTCTTCGCTCATATTTTTTCTCCTCGTTTATAATTAGAATAATTCTAAATCCTGATTAGAATAAAAGCGTTCGGATTAGATATTTTTTACTCGATCAAATCCCGAACGCTTTTATTCTGTTTTCAATTAACTTTTAGGCGGCGGCACTCTGCGCGGGAAACATTTTTTCCAAAGCGGTGGTCAAAACTCCGACACCGAATTCTCCGGCGGCGCGCGATTTCAGTTTTCCATCCGCATCGAACAAATAATAGACGGGAACCCAGCCTTGCTCGTTCAAAAATGCGTCCTTCAATTTATGCTGATTGTCGATCGCGCAAACGTCGTCGATGCAAAATTTTTCGACGGTTTCCTTAACCGTATCGAGATTCGTATCAGCCTCGTAACGCGGCATATGGATCGCCACGGTTTTCAAGCCTTTGTCTTTATATTTCGCTTTCAATTCCTGCAATTTGGGCATATTGTCTTTGCAGATTCCGCAGCTTGTCGCCCAGAAATAAACAAGCGTCGGACTTCCTTGAACATAATCGTCGGCAGTGTGTTGCAATTCGTTCAACCATTCGGTTGCGCCTTCAAACTTCGGAATTGCATCTCCGATTCTCATTGGCATATCTTTAATCTCCGATTTTGGATTTTAGATTTTGGATTTTGGATTGGAAAACAAGATTTCCTGTTTTCTCATAATCCAAAATCCAAAATCGGCAATCTAAAATTAAATATTTAAAACCTTATACTTTCAAATTTTCCTGACCCGGTTTCCAGTCAGCCGAGCAGAGTCCGCCGGTCTGCAAACCTTGCAGAACACGCAGAGTTTCATCGACCGAACGTCCGATGTTCAGATCGTGAACGACTGCATATTGCAAAATGCCTTCGGGGTTGATGATGAACAGCCCGCGCAGTGCAATGTTGGCTTCTTCAACCAGGATGTTGTATTTTGCCGCCAATTTGCCGCCAACGTCCGAAATCAAAGGATATGCAAGTCCTTCGATGCCGTTCTGGTCGCGCGGGGTTTTGATCCAGGCGCGATGCGAGTGAACCGAATCAGTCGAAACGCCGAGAACTTCTGCGCCGATGCCGTTGAGTTCGTCAAGGCGATCCGAAAAAGCCGTCAATTCGGTCGGGCAAACAAAGGTAAAATCGAGCGGATAGAAAAGCAAGATCAACCATTTGCCTTTGTAATCCGAAAGGCTGATGTTTTCGCCCAACGTTTCCATATTTTTGGTCGAAGGCAAGTTAAAATCCGGTGCCGGTTTACCGACTTTGGCAAGCGTAACTTCTGCTTTGTTTTCTGTAGCTGTTCCTGTAGCTGTTGACATAATTATATTTATCTCCCTAAGTTTTATTATTTTTTTGATTTCAAGTTTTCTTAAATTATTAACTTTTGAAATCGGATTTATCGAAAAATTATTGATTGCAATCAGGACAAAGTCCGCGCAAAGTAAGTTCTAAAGATTCGGGTTTGAATCTGGAAAATTCCGCCGCCTGATTAACTATTTCGTCAGGCAGTTCTAACTCCATATCAACGAGTTTTCCGCACTTTGTGCAAATCGCGTGATCGTGCCGCGAAGTCATCGAATCAAAACGGCTCGCACCGTTTCCGAAACTGATTTCCGCAATAAGCCCTGAATCCTTCAGATAACGCAGGGAATTATACACGGTCGCAAAAGAAATGCTCGGCAAGATTTGCTTTGCTTTGTCAAAAACTTCATTTGCCGTCAAATGCTCAAGTTCTTCCCGAATAACCTGTAAGACAACCTCACGCTGTTTCGTTAACCCCAATTCTTTTATATCTACTGTAATACTCATTATTCGTCCCAAGTTAGATTTAGAATAATTCTAATTCTAATTTTTGTCAAGCACCTGCTGAAATTTTTCTTTTGCTTATTGTTAGTTAACGCATAATGTGAAATTTTTAACGCATAAAATGAAAATTAAGCAGTGGAGCGATATGACAACTTTTATGTTTTGTGATAGTAGCAAAAAAGTTTTCGACCTAATCAAAAGAAATCTCACTTTTAATTATGAAAGGTTTTAGTCAAACCACCTTTGGTTGCGAAATTTTATAACGCTATATTGACAGTAAATTTCTGTAGTAAATAATACCCAAATACTTTATTTTTTGACTGGAATACCTACACTCTTTATTTTACTGGGAAGTTCTTCAGGTAAATTTAATTCGTCTATTATTATCGCCTCGACAAAAACATTACTAACCTTACTATATGCAACTATTATATGAAGCGGCGGTTCGAGTATGTCCCGTTCATATTTAGATATTCTCTCGCGATCATCGCTACTTAGTCCTAATCGTAAAGCCATTTCGGTCTGCGAAAGTCCTCCATCCAGCTGACTACGAATAAGTAATAATTTTTCAGCCAGCCTACGTGGTCTGGGTCGCGCATTACCCATTAATCACCTCTGACTGACAGGTAACGGACCGGAAAAGGAGTGGCAAACAGTTGTTTCTAGGGACAACAATCCCTATAATGCTCTTGTTTGATAAAGTCGCCGGAGAAGTATTTGAAATTTCTCTCCGGTCAACGTAATGCATTAGGCTTTTGCGACCGCACTACGCATGATTTGTTTCGCTGATGCGAGTTAATGCCTAATTTACCAGAAATTATGCTGACCGTCATTTATTGATGTGCTCGGCCCGGAAAATTGAAGTGAAAACCCAATAATTATTATGACAAATATTACCCAATTATATTTTTTGATTCGTTTTTTGCCACCTGCTTTTTTGATAGGCTTACTAGTTTTAACACATATTTTTATATTAAATTCCTGTGCCTCATCTCAGGAACTAACCCGCGCCAAGGCGCAGAAAATGATTGTCGAGTCAAATGAATTCAAACAGCCTTTAACCCTCGAATTCATCCAGATGTATATTAAGGATGGTCAGGGTACGACCGAAGCCAAATCCGACGACGAACCGGAATCAGAGGCAATTCAAAGAAGAATCCAGGAATACTTTGGGGAAGCTCCGCAAGTAGGCGTTGCGGATTATTTCGGACTGGTCAAACCGGAGCTCAAGAGAATAAACGATAAGCCTTATAAGCCTTCCTCTTTGAGAGGCTACTGGAATTTTAACGAACGTTACGTCGTTACGGAAAAAGGTAGAAAGATGTGGGAAAATTTAGGTCTTCCGATTAACGAAACGGCAGTGCCATTGGCAGCTCACGATTTTCTTGAAATAACCGGAATCACAAAGCAGGGCGAAAACAATTCCATAGTTGAATTTAAATGGAAATGGAATCCGAATGAGATCGGGCAATCACTCGATCAATCCACCGAAGAATACAAAAAGCTTCCAGAAAACCTGAAAAAGAATCTTAATGAAGTGAATCCGTATATTTCTCCCGAAAGATTTTATTCTTGGGAGCCTGATAAGTCGCGGCAAGGCAAAGCAATGTTTCAGAAATATGATGATGGTTGGCGGTTAACTTCTCTTGGACTATTTTAATTCAGACATAAAAAATAATGAAAGAACAAAAAGAAAGCATTCAAAAAGCTCCCTATTATGTGAATCTTAGTAACACACTTATTGAAAAAACCGACGATATGATTCACGATTTGAAACGCGGTTTACCTAGTGATAAACGACGTAAGCTTAACCGCTCAAAATTTTTCGAGCTTTTACTGGAGCAATTGGTTTTTGATTATGAAACACAACATCCAAATTCAACTGCTGAGTGGATTATTACCAAATGGCATAATAATGAGGAGTAAATCCGTCCGCTTAAATTTGACCAAAAATTTGCTTTTATAAACCTCAGGGAAACTTCGCGAAAACGACTTTTAAATTTAATAAAATTAATGTTTATTTATATGACAACCTATTTTGCCAGATTTAGGTTTTAGTTCCATATTGAGAAGCCTAAATAACCCAAAACACTTTTATTAATAAAGAAGGGATTGGTTTATAAAAATTGTAAGTTGAACCTCATAATTGCTTACCAAAATTAAAGAACTTTCAGAAAATGCTGTAAATGCTGTAAATCAAGAATCTTTTTGACTTACAGCAAATGCAAATGTATTCTATTATTGAGTTTTCCAAGAAAACTTTTCATAAATCATCAAAAGAGGGGTCTTCTATCTAAAGAAAGATAGAACCATCTTTAACAGCTAAAAACTTTCAGGAGAGCTGCTTATACTTCAGCTTTTTGAAGGTGTTTTTTTATTTGAAGCAGATAATATCTGCATTAGGTGATTTATGAAAAACAAAGACCCTCCACAAAACCAAAAAAAATAAAACGATTGCGTCAACAATCGTTTTAATACCTTTTTATCTGAGCGAACGCAATTTTCGAGCCTGCAAGCATATAGAAATTGCGCCGTCATAGGACATCTCTGTCTCTATTTCTTTTGTACACCATAATTTATACGGCTGTCAAGAAATTGGAATATTTTTTCAACGTCAGAGAAGTAACTCCTATTGCCGCACTTTCTAAAAGAGATAAAGTTCACTCAAATCAATTCAATAATCGGCTAGTTGCGCAGTTAAACCACATATGCAGACGCAGCCTTTTGATACTTGGAGTTGAAAAACCAAGTAGTAAATACATTTATTTCTAAACATATTATGCGAGTGAGAACACCTAAAAACACAGGAACCTTGAAAAACATTGGAAAATTTCCCAGCTTAAAAAATAAATCAACTGTATGGTTTGAATCGCATCTTGAGCGCGATTTCATTTACCTGACTGAATTCGATAAAAATGTAATCAAGTACCAAGAACAACCCTTCAAAGTGAAATACTTACTGAATGGAAAGATTCGTCAATACACGCCTGATTTTCTTATTAAAAGACAAGACAAAAAGGAAATAGTTGAGGTAAAACCACAACACAAAATTGAAAACGAGGAATTCATCAAATTCTCGACTCAGATAAAAGCCTTTCTTGCAGGAGAAGGATACGAATATCTCGTAGTTACTGATTTAACTATCAGACGCCAGCCCAGACTTGCAAACACCAAACTATTCTGGCGCTACGCACGAATTCCAATCACAACAAGAACTGAAGTTTTAATTCAAGAATTACTTGGTGATTTATCGAGTATTTCATTTTCAGAACTATGCCTTTTCCTCTCTCGATCCGGAGAACAGAAAGAACTGATTTACGCATTACTCTTTCATGGGTATTTGTTGACTGATATTGAGAAGCCGATAACTGGAGAATCGCTGATCTCTATTGGAGATTTTAATTAAAAGGAGGAAAATATGCCCAATTTTAGAATTGCAAAAGGATTAAAATTAAATATTGAACCATATGGTGAAAGCATAGTTCATGCTCGCTTATCAAACGGTGAGATACAACTCTTTAGGACATCAAATCACGAATTCTTTTCTATTTCAGAGGAAAAGTTTGTCGCGGGAATTATCGATGGTGTAATAGAGGTAATTTACGATAAATCCTCAGAATCAATACAAAAGCGTCAATTCGCGTTTTCCTTTATTGAATTTGCACCTCCAGCACTTAGAAAAGAAGCACTTCGACGGTATCGCTATGTAGCTGAAATAATCAACAAAGGACTCCAAGTTATAACTGAAGAAACAATTCTACCTCTGATAAAAGAAGTTGCGAAAAAAATTAAGGACGCTAATCCGCCCTCCCTTACTTCAATCTACAGGTGGCACAAGAGATACATTGAATCATCGAACGATATTCGTAGTTTGGTTCCACATGTTCCTCACCGCGGCAACCGAAACAATAAGTTATCAAAGGATGTTTTAAAGGCAAGAGCTGTTCAGCAAATTATTAATGAGGAATTCGACGTTTTCTACCTAACTACCGAAAGACCAAGTATTCCTGAACTTCACTCCAGAATTGTAGTAAGGATCGAAGATGAAAATCAGTCTTTTTCTGTCTATGAAAAATTAACAGCTCCCAGTTTAATGACGATATACCGCAATCTTAAAAAGCTGGATCCATATTTTGTTGACCTAAAGCGGTATGGGAAACGTTTCGCCGACCAGAAGTATAAGGTCGTAAAACATCGGGAAAGACCGAAGCGCCCGCTTGAAGAGATCCAAATGGATCACTTTCCCACAGATTTGTTGGTAATCGATGACGAAGTTGGACTGCCTATAGGGCGAGCAACTTTTTCAGGTTCAATCGATGCGGCAACAGATTCTCTGCATGGCTTCTACTTGAGCTTTTACCCACCAAGCTACGTATCCGTGATGAATTGTCTTCTCCCTGGGATTAAGCCTAAAACATATCTTAAAGAATTTTTTCCTAAAGTGGAGAATGAGTGGGACGTTTATGGAGTACCAGAAACTATTTTGGTTGATAATGGACCAGAGTTTTATAGTAGAGACTTTGAGGATGCCTGCCTGCAATTAGGAATAGTCATACAATACCATCCCCCAAGAAACCCAAACTATAAAGGAATAATTGAGAGATTCTTCCGCACCCTTAACCAGCAGTTGCTGCATAATCAGCCTGGAACTACCTTTTCAAATATTTTTGACCGAGGAGATTATGATCCCAAAAAGAACGCCGTCATTTCTCTTTCAACTCTCATAGAGATAATCCATGTTTTCATTGTTGATGTTTATCAACAGCAGATACATCGCGGAATAAACGACATCCCTGCAAGAAAGTGGAATAAGCTGACTGCCCTGTATCCTCCGCTTTTACCTTCAAGAGGCACAGCTTTAGATATATTGCTGGGGGCAATTGATTTCAGGACTGTTTCAAAAAAAGGAATTGCTTGGAACAATCTGCAATATAATAGCGATGAATTAGGACTGATCAGGAGAAAACTGAAAAAAGGGCAGAAGGTTTCGCTCAAGTACAATCCGCTCAATATTTCAGTTATTTATGTTGCTGACCCGGAGAATGACCAATACATCACGGTTCCTGCGTTGTGGCAAGAATATGCGGCAGGATTAACCTTATGGCAACATACCGTTATTCAACGTTATAACCGCATTCAACTCAAAAAAGATTACAACTTCGCTTCAATTTGCCGTGCAAAGGAGCTCATCAGACAGATTGTTCGGGAAGCTTGGCTCGAAAAAGGCAAAACTGGGTATCGACGCCGCATAGCTAAGTTCATTAACTATGGCGGTAATTATCTTCAATTTTTGCTTAATCCCAGCGAAAGCAATGAGCAACAAAACTTTTTTGTAGAAAACTCATCCATCCAAATATCTCCAAGTAATCAATCGGAATCGGAAATAAATGCCCTCGGAGAATTTATTGAAATCGAAGACTTCAATGAATTCGATTATGACGAGAATGATATTGATACATCTGGGTGGAGGGGCGATTTTAGTTTAGGTAACTAAGGATAAAGTTAAAAGGAGAAATCAAAATGAAAAGTGATCGCAAAAAATATCGAAATATTAGTATCGAAAATCGTATTGAGCTAATCGAGAAACTCTTTATTATGCACCCTTCTTTTGAACGGTGTTTTAATACGATTAAGGAGTGCCATGAGCACTCCAAACTATCAGTCGAACCGCTTTGTGCGCTAATCACTGGAGAACCTGGCGTTGGAAAAACTACTCTCTGTGAAAAATACGAAAAAATGTATCCTAGGGTCGAATTAGAAGAAAAAACTAAGGTTCCCGTATTAGTCGCTAGAATACCCGTTCCTGCTACTCCTAAAAATATGGTAACCGCTCTGCTTTCAGCCTTAGGTGATCCCTTAGCGGATAAGGGAACAACTTACAGCAAAACGCTTAGATTGTTTAATTTATTGAGGCAGTGCCAAGTTGAGATAATTATTATAGACGAATTTCACCATGTTATAGATGGAGATTCTGACAAAGTTCTCTATACGGTATCTGATTGGCTAAAACAGCTTATAAATGAAGCGAAACTTCCAATAATTTTAGTTGGGTTACCCCATTCTATAAAAATTCTTGAGGCAAATCCTCAACTTAAACGTCGTTTTGCAATGCGGGAGGAATTATCCAACTTTAAATGGGTTAAAGGTAAAGGTTCTAAAAGGGATGATAACCACGAAGAAACTGATACAGATGAAGAAACAGCGAGTACGCCTGAAACTGAAAGCGATAACGACTTCAAAGCCTTTCTGAAAATACTGGATGAAACTCTACCTCTAGCTGACAACTCGCATTTAGCCGGTGCCCCTATTGCCTACCGAATATGGAAAGCAACCAGCGGTAATGTAAATAGAACAATGAAATTAGTTCGTTATGCCGCAAAGTCAGCTCTGAAAAGCAGTGAAGAAAAAGTTACCAATGAACTATTAAAAAGGGCATACGAAAGAATCTTTTCAGAAGATTCCTCAAAAAATCCCTTTGTTTAATGATTAAGGAATTTATGACTGATAAACTTTTAGTAAGACCTAATCCATTTTTCGACGAAAGTTTTCTGGGATACATAATCCGACTTACTGAACAAAACGGTTATGAATCTCCCGGCGATTTTTTGCATCTTTTACCAAATTCAAATAATACCCTGATACGTAAAAGCACAAGAATTGAAAAGTTTATCAATCCCTCCCAAGACTTATTACAGCATTTGGAAAATTTCTGTAAAAAGAATCTTCAGATTTTACTTGATCTAACTGCATTTCCATTTGAAAAGAGTGATAAGTCGTTAATAAAAAATAATCGGAAATTTCTTCATACAGGATTTCAAAAGTTTTGCCCGGTTTGTATAAGAGAAGAAAATTATCACCGAAAGATATGGGATTTGCTTCTTGTCACCGTGTGTCCAATTCATAATTGCACCATTAAGAACATTTGTCCTAACTGTAAGAAGTTACTTAAACCATCCAGAAGATTCGTTTGTAAATGTGAATGCAATTTTGATTTTCGAGATATGGAGCCTACCTTGATTCCAGAAGCTGATACGCATCTAACAAAGTATATTTACTGCATGACAGGTTTATGGGAAAGTAATCGATTTAGTCTTTCCTTAAATAATCCTTTGATTAATCATCCTTTAGACGAGATATTCACTGTCATCTATCATTTTATCAAGAGATTTTTTACGCTTCGTTTTGAATCTTCTTTTTCTTTTGGTAAATTGATAATCCAAGAAGATCTGCATCAATTAGTAGTTAAGGCGTTCTCAATTTTTGAAAATTATCCTAAGAATTATCTCTCCTATCTGGAGAGATTAATACAACATAAGTCCTTTTTTAATAAGAATCTTTGGCATCTTTTTTTTGCTCCAGACTATAATAATTTTTACCATACAATTCCAAACAGCTTAATTACCCTTTTATTTAAAACTTTTGATGAAAACTTTCCTTTAATTGCTGCAAAATATAAAAGAAACGTTAGTCAAACTACGAACTCAAAATCAATCTCTGCGTCTAACTTAGCCTATCAGTTAAATATAGAAAACCAAGTCATCTACGAACTAATTGATAACGGAGACTTCCTTCAAGTTAAAATAAAGCCGGGAAAATATGGTGAAATTTGTTGCTTTGAAGGAGATGAATTTTACAGAATAATGAACAAAATTCGTTCTCAAAAAAAACATATTTCAGCGGATAAAGAAGAGCGCATAATAAATTTGACGCAAATCAATGAATTTTTATCAAAATCTGGAATTAAATTACAGAAATTTTTAAGCTTCGTCTTTAAAGGGCAAATACAGTTTTGCTATGAAGATCTTAATGCAAAAGGATTACATAGATTTTTATTTAGTGAGAAAGATCTGTTAATTCTTTACAAAAATTAATCACGCTAAAGTGATATGGATTTAGTAACAGGATAATTTCTTTAAGTTAATCAACTATGTTTGTTGATTCCAACTGTGTAACTTCTAATTATCATTTTCTTTAATTTCAGATAATGTTATGATGGCTTTTCATTAAATAACAGCCAAGCGTATGAGTTTACCGCTACCCCAATTTGGAAATCCTATAATTAAAGAATTTGCTCAGAATCCGGATGAGCTAAACACAAATGCTTTAATTGAAGTTTTCAAAAGTTCACAGATAAATATCTTTGATATTGCAGAATTAGCCCAAACATTAGCTGGATCTGGTCAAATTATAAAATTTGATAAAAATCAGGAAATCTTTGATTTACCATCTACAGGTGGACCTGGATCCCTTTCAACACTTTTAACACCGCTAATTTTAACAGCATTGGGTAAGAAGGTTTTTAAATTAGGAGTGCCAGGAAGACCCGCGGGAGGCATCGATTGTCTTGCACAAATCAAAAAATACAATATTGAGCCATCTCTAAATGAACTAAATACTTGGCTAAATAAAAGTTTTTATATCCATATTATTGCAAGTAATATTTTTGCTCCTCTTGACAGTAAATTATTTACCTACAGAAAAGAAACAAACAATCTTTCAGTTCCTAATTTGGTCATTGCTTCAATACTTGCAAAGAAGCTTGTTTTAGGTGTTTCTCATGTCGGGCTTGACGTAAGAGTTTCTGAGTTCAGTAATTTTGGCGCGACTTGGAGTGAGGCAAGAGCTAATTGCCAATTATTTAATAAAGTAGCGAATTTAATTGGAATAAAGTCAAAGTGTTTTATCACTAATGGCTTTATTCTACAACAGCCTTATCTGGGTAGAGGAGAAGCTCTTCTTGCTTTAGACAAAATATTTAATGGATTAGAATGTAAATTATTAAGAAACCATTTTTATAAATGTTATTCGATGGCAATCTCGTTAACTAAAAGAAAAAAAGATTCCGACACAGTTTCAAAAGAAAATTATAAAAATGCATTTATTTCAAATCTTAAATTACAGGGCTCAAGTTATTCTGACTTTAAAGATGTAGTGCAAAATATTGAAAATAAACATATTCATTATATACAGGCTTCAAACAAGGGGTTTCTTAGTATAAATTTAAGGAAGATCAGAAGCGCCATCATAACCATCCAAAATGAATTAAAAAATGTGAAGTTTCCAGACCCTTGTGGAGTAATGCTAAAGAAAAATTCGCAGGATTATGTAGAAAAAGGTGAACCCATTTGCTCTTTCAGATGTGATAGTTTTTTATTAGATAAATTTCAACCTACTTTAAGTGAATGTTTTGCAATAAAACCTTATATATCTCAGAAATATGATTTTGAGGAAGTATCATGAAGGAAAAATACAGTTGTTTTAATTGTCCGTCCACAGATTACTCATTAAAAGAATTAACCGATAATTGCCCGCATTGTGATGAAGAATTTGGTTTTCCCTTGTTTGATTCTCCCGCAAGCATCGGTGACATAACAATTACAGCACCTTTAGCAAGAGGCTTTTATGGCGCAACGTACATAGGCGAAATTTCTCCTTTCGGAGGAATTAAGATAAAAAAGGCGATTAAAATAGTTCCTGTTGAGTTGTATAAAGCTCACAATAAAGATTTTAGAAAAGAATGTGAATATCATTTAGAAATTTCGCAAAATTCCAATCACGTAGTCAAAATCGATTCAAGTATATTTTATGAGGACTTACCAGTTACTTTCAAAAACGGAATTACGGTAAATTGTCATGTTGTAGGACTGGAATTTATTCAAGGCAAAACATTGAAACAGTATCTGGAGAGTTCTGAGAGTATATCTGCTCCAGCAATTGCACAAATCTCAGTTGATTTAATTAACATACTAAAAGAACTCAGGCGGAATGAAAAATATCACAATGATTTACATCCGGGTAATTTATTAATAGAGGAATTATCAGTACAAAAGCGTCGGGTGGGTGAAATCGATGAGAATATAAAGGTTGTCGCTATTGATTTGGGTTCTCTAAATCAACAAACTAAAAGTAATGATGAGACAAATCGAGTTGGCGATTTACATTGGGTTGCTCAGTGTTTAAATACTTTAAGTCGTAAAATAACTGATAATTCTGAGTATTACGATGAAAAAGATTGGAGACTAGCGTTTCTTCTTGAGGAGAAAGCTGATTATCTAAAACCTTCTGTTATATCTCAAAAGCAAATTTCATATAGCGATTTAATTAACCAAATCAGAGATACTTTTTACCAACACTCGAATCCATGGCAGGAGGAATTAAAACTGAAGAGTTTTGATGATTCAGTGAATGCCCAGTCCCTCAGACCATGGTATATACCTACTTTATTCGTTGATCAGAATAATACTTGGATTAATAGTATTAGCACGAAAGGTCCTCAAGTTATTACTGGAATGAGGGGTTGCGGTAAAACGATGTTACTCCGTGCTCTGGAATTTCACGCGAGGGTTGTTCCACAAAATCAAGGAGAAAAGGAGCGAAAATCAGAAATAATAAGGCGGCTTAAAAGTGATGATGGCTATATCGGTTTATATGTATCATGCGTGAAGTTGCTGGATTTTAATGCGTCTAATTTTGAGGATAGAGTTGATATTTTTGAGCCTTATTCAAAACTCTTTTTAGGGTATACAATTCAAGCAATTCAATCTATAAGACACTTAAAGGATATTGATAATAGTTGTGTTCGAGGTGATTACTTCAATGAGCTTATTAATGTCCTTACATCTGTTGTAAGTAATTCAACTGACCTCTCTAATGTAACCAGTGACTATGAATTAGAAAAAACTTTAAAGAAGTATTTGAACTCTTTAAGTGACGGGAAATCGACCTATAAGGTAAATATTCATCCTAAAATTGCTTTCCCTCAGTTAGCTGATGCAATAAAAAAGGCATCCGATGTTTTCTCAAATTCATATATTTATTTTTTACTGGATGATGTTTCTACTCGTTATTTAACGGATGGAAATATACTCAAACTGGTATCAGAACTTTTATTTCAGGACGAAACATGTGCATTTAAATTTACAACAGAAGCACAAACCTTGGAAATGGTAATAATGGCTCCCGGAAATACATCTCACGCTAAAATAGGCCGGGATTACACAGTCTTTGATTTGGGATCCGAAGTTAATAAGATAATCCACGAAAATCATCATGAGGGAAAAGAATTTATTGAAAAGATTTTATCAAAAAGAGCAAAATATTTTGCTCTTCACCCTCAAAACCTGACTGTAAGTTCTATTTTGGGAGACAAAACATTAATTTCTATAGCTGAGAATATTGTAAAGGAAACAAAAGCCTCTGAGAAGAAAGGAATTTATCAGGGGATTTCCGCGTTAACTGCTGTTTGCGTTGGTGATTTAGGTGATGTAATTACATTGTATGAATTAATTTTAAAAAGAAACAGTAAAAAGAATTTCCCAGTTCCAGCCAAAATCCAAAACGAATGCTATCTTGAATTATGTAATTCCAGATTATTTGACCTGAATCGAAAAAATACAAGATACCTCGATTTTGTTCAGTCTTTTGCTGATGCTTCACATCATTTATTGATTCAATCTGCTATTAAAAAAGCGAAAGGCGAAACAAAAAAACTAAGGCAATATACATCTATATTTATCAACATAACATTTGGAGATAAGGATAAACAGTACAAACAGATTCGCGATTTAATCGATGCGGGCATTTTTAATTTACATGGAGGACCGGAGGCATCAAGAACAAACAGACAGGGGTTAAACCCCCAACAACAGTTTAAACTTATTTTTAGAAAGTTGTATGGCGTCACTAAACATATAGGATTATCCAGTGCCGATCGGTTTGAATTGTCCGGAAAAGATCTTAACGACTGGTTAAAAAATCCCAAGGATGGAAAAAAGACACTGATAAAGCCTCTGAATTCATATTCTGAGGAAGAATTAGAATCAGAATTAGAAGAAATCAATCTAAATAAATCATTGAAACCCGAAGCGGTAATGCATTTTCCCGCTCAGCAGGAACTATTCTCAATTAATCCAGGGAATGGTCCGGAAGTTGCTGAACCTAATTTTGACTTTATCATTAAAAAGTTACCTACTGTTACATCTGTTACCAAAGGTGAAATTGAAAAGCTGAAATTTGATAATATAATTGTTGGACTTGGCTTCGAGGAAGCTACTTTAGAATCAGCTAAAAGAATTTCCAAATTAGTTAAGGGTAATCTAATACTAGTCGAATTTGACGATCCTGGTAAGGGGAAGGAAATTATTGATCATTTTCAAACTAATGGATTTGATACATCACAAACTGTTCATTCTTCTTCATTTGCTCAAGCGGTAGAAAATATTAAAGGCAGTATACTATGCGATATTACAGGACTCACTAAATCTGTGATTTTTGAATCCATCAGGAACATATTGTCTTCAAACCAATCCGTTTATTTCTCCATCACCAATCCTGAAATAGAATACCCCTTAGATGAAGAAATTAAGAATGTTTTTGACCGCACAAAAAATGCAGATCAATCTGTACTTTTAACCGAAATTTCAAACCTTATTAAAGGAGAACAGGGTCCGTATACTCTGATTAATTTACTTCCTCATTATACAAACATCTCTGAGGCTAGAGTGCTTTTTTCTTTTGCGCCAATAAAACATGAAAGATTATATACATTATTGGATGAAAGAGAATATGAAAAAATAAATATTATAGTCCCTGACGGAAAATCGCCAAAAGAAAAGTTAGCCCAAATATCTGCTGAATTTTCACTGCGTAAGTATAATAATGCTGATATACACTATGTTTCCACATCAAATATTAATGAAGTATTGTCTACAATAGCCAAGGACTATTATACGTATTTCGTAGAGTATAACTCCCCTTTTGAATTTGCTCTTACAGGTACAAAACTGCAAACAGTTTCAGCAGCCATTTTTTCGTCTGTATTTAAGGTTTCACAGTGTTGGTATATGAAACCTAAAACTTGGGACAAAACCAGATTTTCCCGAGGGGCATTAAAAACATCATTCTTTAAAGTTCAAAGAAAGGATTAATTTATATTTCGTTAATTGCATTTTATCAGATCGATATATGTTGATACAGCAACTTTGTCAGCAAAAACACTTTTAGAAAAGCATTTAACTTTACAAAATTTGTATCTTTCACTTATTATTGTTCCACTCAGAGCGTAATACTATCTTTCTAATAAGCTTAAGATTACCTTTAAATTTCAAGCACCCAACTAATATCCTATGGCAGAACGGACAGAACTTGTAATTGATCTTGTAAAAGAAGTACTTGGACCACGAAACGGCTCAGCTGAAATTTTACCAGTAAATCAAGACCCGAGAGATGAATTTATAACAGGTGTTTTATCTCCTGTTGATTCGTTACCTCCGCAAGATGATATTGAATCAGACATAGACAGTATTGTTGAGGAAGAATATGCCGAAGAAGATAACAATTCCGACGGAATAATTGTAATGCCCAGTAGTGTATCACCAGCCCTTGATCCAAAAGCATTACCTCATTCACTGGGAATTTCCTTTACCGTCGAAACAGATGATAATATGCCAGAAATTGAGATTTGTTCTACTTGGGCAAGATATAATCTAGTACCTCAAGGATGGCAACGCCATCCTTCTGTATTCCATAGCGGATTAATTTCAGCACAGAATCAACAATTGTCGGCAGCTGATGGTGTAACAATTCAAATCAGATCCCAAGAATTACAGCCTAATGTGTGGCGTGTTTCAGTTTTTTTGATTAATACAACAACAATATTAAATAACCAACGTGCCTCTACCCAAGAACACATTTTCCAGCCTCAAATTCGTATAAACTGTGGTAAAGGAAGCAGACTTTTGCCCGTTCGCTCATCAGTATTTAACAATACTGCAAATTTAAATTCCATGGAAATGGAAGAAAATTCCCTGTCTCTTTTGTACAGAAATTACCCAGCTTTTGCTCGCGGGCATTTATGTGCAGCAATGTGGAGAGAAATAGACCCAGAAAGACCGCATAATTCTGTAACAAGTCCGAATGAGCCCCCCTTTTTCTGGGTTGACGGTAATTTAGTGACTACAGCTCTGCAAAACCGCTTCAGCCCACCAGATATAAGAACAGAACTAGTTCCTTGCTATCCTATTGAAGCACCGTTTATGGAATGGGACAGCAGTCTTCCTTCTCCTGAATTAAATCCCGAAATTCTGGCTGAACTATGGTCACCGTCTGAAATCAGGGATGCGTTAATTCCACTGCTTAATGGCTATCAGCTTTGGTTGCAAGCTCAATTTAATGAAGCTTCGACATTAAATCCTGAACAACAAGACACGGCATTTCACCACTTACATCAATGTAACAGAGTACAGAACCGCTTAAGTGAAGCTATTGAACTTATTGCGAGTGATGATAATGTTAGGCTTGCATTTAATTTTGCCAATAAAGCAATTGCAACTCAATCTCGATGGAAGGGGCGCTCAATTAACTGGCGACCATTTCAATTGGCTTTCATTTTAATAAATATTCCTGCTCTCAATACTCCTTCACATCCAGATCGCAATGTCTGCGATTTACTCTGGTTTCCAACTGGGGGTGGTAAAACAGAAGCTTACTTGGGACTGGCGGCTTTTACTATTGCTCTGCGTCGAAGAAAAGCTATATCACTGGGTACAAGTAATTTTGGAGCAGGAGTCAGTGTAATTTCTAGGTATACACTAAGATTGTTAACAATACAGCAGTTTCGTCGAGCTTTGAATCTTGTTACTGCATGTGAATTTTTACGAGTGGATGGTTTAAATAATCCATCCTCTCCAGTTGGCTGGCGTCCACAAACTTGCACGAAAACTGATTCCTTTTTGTGGGGGGGATTCAGGTTTTCAATTGGTTTGTGGGTCGGGGGCAATGTAACTCCAAATAGTTTAAATAGTATCGGTCCCATCCCGACCCCCAACTTAAAGCTATTTGCTGGGGCGCTCGATATTTTACAGGGAATTGTTAGTGGATACGGTTATAATGGAAGTAATCCTCAATTAACAAGACGCAGATTAAACGGCATACAGATTGAAGCTGAAGGAGAACCAGCTCAGGTTTTAACTTGTCCTTGTTGCGATTCAGTTCTTGCCATACCAAAGGACGGATTTGATAGTGGACAACACACTATATATTTCATCTATAGTTCAAGACAGGTACAGTCTCATCCTCCACTCACCTCTTTCATTCCAACCGGAACAACAATTATTATCAATAATATTCAGATTGAAAGGCATAATATTTCTGATTTTTATACCCTAGCTATAACCTTTACGATTCCATTAAATGAAAATTTTGAAGCCGATTCAGTTGATTCGTGGTGGTACAGTAATATTTCAGGATTACTGGGCAATGATGTGCAATTAATTCCTGCAAGGCCTTCACGCCCAGGTTACTTTATCTTGGGTTATTCAACTTCACAAAACACATTTCAAAATTGTGACTTTGACATTTATTGTCCAAATCCAGATTGTGAGTTGAATCAGAGGGCTTGGGCAGAACAAATACCACGAAGGCGGGATAATGGTGCTACTGGTGGTAGTACCGGATTTCCCGCGACCACAGAAACGGCGGCGCTTCCACTTGTAAATAATTTACAGTGGCAAACAATTCCCGATTGCTTTAGATACCGGGTGAATGTAAATCGTATAGCTGGCAGAATTCCGATACCTGCTTTGACCGTAGATGATCAAATCTACCATCGTTGTCCTTCACTACTTATAGCAACTGTTGATAAATTCGCGCGACTAGCGTTTGAGCCTAAAGCGGCTTCAATTTTCGGTAATGTTGATCATTACCATAGTAGATGGGGTTATTATCGTGAAGGCTGCCCTCCATCAACAAATAGCAATCTTCCTCAAAGTTACGCAGCCCACCCAGCAGTTGCAAACGCCAGAACAGCAGTTACTAGCTTTGAACCTCCAGAGCTGATCCTTCAAGATGAACTTCATCTGATTGAAGGTCCACTAGGCAGTATGGTCGGAATATATGAAACTGTTTTTGACGAGTTGTCGAGTCATGGTTCTGGCAGAAGTCGAACTGTTCCTAAATACATTGCCTCAACGGCTACCGTAAGACAAGCAGAAGCACAAACCTCAGCTCTTTTCAATCGCCAACTTTTTCAATTTCCTGCACCCGGAATTTCCATTAATGATCGCTTTTTTGCACGTGAAGCTAATATTCATCCTTTAGACTGTCATAGACCAGGCAGGCTATATGTAGCCATCTGCGCACCAGGTAAAGGTGCCCAAACGCCAAATGTTCGCATTTGGTCAGTGCTTCTTCAAAAAGGATATGAAAATTGGTTGAGGAATCCCAATTTATATACAGATAGTTTTTATACAGTCGTCGGATATTTTAATGCAACACGGGAGTTGGCTGGTGCAATTTCTTTGTATAGGCAAGATATACCAGAGCGAATAGAGTTCAGATGGGGCACTACAAGGAGATTAATTAATCCAGATCATTTAGTCGAGCTTTCGGGACGAGCAAACTCATTGGCACTCCCTTCAATTTTGAAAGGTTTAGAGAATAATGCTCCACAGGCAGAAGACGCTGTTTTCGCTACATCTATGTTTGGGACAGGCGTAGACATTGATCGACTCAGTTTGATGATAGTCAACGGGCAACCTAAAACAACGGCTTCTTACATTCAGGCAACAGGTAGAGTTGGACGAAGGAGTGGCGGTTTAGTTGTTGCCTTTTTTAGAGCGAGCCGTCCGAGAGATTTAGATCACTATGAATTTTTTACCGGTTATCATCAATCATTATATAGATACGTTGAACCAGTAACAGTTGCACCGTTCTCCCCAAGAGCCAGAGAAAGAGCAATTGGTCCTTTAATTGTTTCGCTTTTACGTAATGCTAGTTATATTAATAATCTCAGAGTACATGCAGATTGGAGGATTCAGCAACGTTTGTCTGGACAATTTTATTGTCTTGCAAACAGAATGCGAGATCATCGTTTTGATTTAGAGGTAACTGAATTACAGAACTTATTTGAGACACGTGCACAACAGCAACCGATAGGTCGGCGTCCCTTATCCAATACTACGGCAGTTGAGGTAAACTCCGAAATTGATCTCTGGCAGCATCTCGCATCGTTACATTACAACACTGACGCCTTCGTTTACTCTGAGTCATCATTAATACGCGTTCCCCAACGTCATGTTGTTCTTGGTGATGCACACCATCGGCAGGCGGGTTTGAGCGAAGCTTACGAAAATGCACCGCAGTCTTTGCGAGAAGTTGAAGAAACGACCGGATTTCAAACGTAAGTTATATGTAATAAGAAATCTAAAAATACTTAAAAAAATATGGGAAGCCAATCACTTAGACGATCACAATTCATTACAACATACGGTCCGGGGGCTATTTTAGAAGGCTCGAATGGACCTCGAATTATTCCTACTATTGATAGATCAAATATATTTAGCGCAGGATCTAATCCTGTTAATTTTGAAATAACCGATCGAAGGCTATCACACGCATTGTTGGATGATGCAGGAATATTAAGAATACCATCCAATGCTGAATTAGGAGTGACTGATAGCCAATCTATTTACGACACCTCGCGATTTCCAACTTGGTCCTTATGTGTTAGGCATGGAATTTTATATAGAAAAGTAACAAGTTCCCCTGCTAATCAAGCTTGCCCGAGATGCAACAACTTCAATTCTCGTCCGGAAGCTTGGATTAGAGCAGGAAAAGAATCAATTCGTTTTGTACGAGCTTGTCAGAATGGACATATAGATGATGTAGATTGGAATGGTATTATTAATCATACCAGACAACACACTGCTCCAAATCATTTTTTATGGCAGGGAGGCGGAGGCGCTTTACGACATGTAAATATTGTATGTCCAACCTGCAACGGATCAATTAACCTAGGTTTGGCATATTCACGTTCTTGGAGGTGTTCTGGAAGATTTGCTGAAAGCGGAGTAACACGTCCAGGTTGCTCCGTTTCTGCAAATATCATCCAACGTGGCGCAGCCAACTTACGTTTGGCTGAAATTCAAACTGCCTTAACAATTCCCCCGCGCGCAACCAGATTACATCGTTTACTGGAAATGGATAGAATCCATACGTCTCTGGTTGCAAGTGAACCTTCAAACAAGGCAGCACTTATTGAGTTATTACAAAGGTTAAGAGATCGGGGTTTAATAACTCAAGCAGTAATTGATGAGATACATGGGTTTGACGAGCCAACTATCTTAAATGCTATCGGCGATGTTCTGTCAGGCGGATTACCACAAAATGTAAACGATTTGCGAGATCAGGAGTTTGAAGCATTAAAACACTCCGCTGAGTACGGTGCCCCGCCGCAGCCATCCTCTACTCCCGGCGCACCTCCGCAGTTTCAGGTTGTAAGAACTAACGTTAGATCTATTACCACAGTTAACGGAAGATCGTTGAGAATTACTCCTATTGAAAGATTAAGAGTAGTAATGGTACAGACAGGCTATCGTAGAATTGATCCTGTTAATGCACAGTTTGTAGACAGACGATTCACAATTGATCACAGGGATTGGTATCCAGGTATCGAGTTGTTTGGTGAAGGTATTTTTATTGATTTTGTACAAGGTAATGTATTTACCAATTTTACTGGGGCAGCATCAACTTGGTTTGATGAATGGCACCAAAATAGTAGTTTTAGCCCTGTTTTTTTAGGAGAACAGCGGGAGCATTTGCATCCTGAATTTGTCTGGTGGCATACCTTTTCTCACAAGTTAATTACAGCGCTCTCTGTCGATTCAGGTTATTCATCCGCAGCCGTCAGAGAAAGAGTTTATACCAGCATTGATCCAATAACGGGTCAAGCTACGGGCGGAGTTTTATTATATACCGCTCAACCCGGAGGCGACGGCACTCTTGGCGGACTCATTGCCCTCGTGCCTTCATTTGAAAGGGTTATTGATTTAGCTTTAGGTTCAATACATATTTGCTCAAATGATCCGCTTTGTAGTGAAGAAGTTTTTCAAACCGGAAAATATAGCGGCGCAGCATGTTATGCTTGTTCTTTAATCTCAGAAACTTCCTGTGAATTTAGAAATATGAGATTAGATCGTAATATTTTAAGGGAGAATCTTCCATGAAATCTTCTGATATTAGAATTGTTGTAACAGGAGTTGATTGGCTTGGCAGCGGTATTGGATCTATTGAAACTTCTTTAGAAGAGTTAATTAGAGAAGCAAAGGAACAAATCGATATAACTGCTTATTCAGTAACGAGCGGTGCCGATCTTTTGTTTAAATGGATCAATGTGGCTTTAGAAAGAGGCATAAAAATTAGAATAATTGTTAATAAACCTGAAAGTCAGCCCGCAATTATCGTTAATAAATTAGAAAGACTGGCAACTAAATACAAACACTTTGCGCTCTATTATTTTATAGGAAAGCGATCAAATTTACATGCCAAAATGATAATTGCAGACAGATTTGCTGCTGTTGTAGGATCTTCCAATCTTTCCAAGAGCGGACTTTTGTTAAACTATGAGGTTGCTGCTTATGTAAAGGGTGAACCTGTTGAACAGTTAGCAAATACTTTAGAAAAACTTTTCAATAGTAAAAATATTGTTAAGTTTAATTCTCTGAAGAAACCATAAATTGTTACTCTTTACATTTTTGATTTGAAAAGCAGAAAAATACATATCAAATCGAATTTATTATAGTTGTTCAATTAGTTTGTAAACAACTGCCGCGATTTGTTTAGCAAGTAATGGCGGTACTGCGTTACCAACTTGTTGATATTGATTTGTTCTTCCTCCCTCAAACAAATAATTGTCAGGAAAAGTTTGTAGCCTTGCTGCCTCTCTTACTGTTAAACTTCTACATTGATTGGGATCTGGATGTATAAAATAATGTCCATCTTTTGAAATGTGAGAAACAATGGTTGAAGAAGGTTTATTATGGAGCTGAACATGAAACCGATCTGCAAACAATTCTCCCTTAACCCCTTTTATTGCACTCTTATGAGCAGGCAGTAGTTCACTTGGAAAATCTCTCAAACGAGGAGATCGTCCAATAATCTTGGCGAAACAGGCTGCAAACAAATACCTATACAAATCCTCAATAATGTGAGAGCGGCTAGTATGGTTTATGACACCATTTAGTCTCTTGTCTGTAAACCAATCAGAAAATTTTTTTGCTTCACAGGTCATCGACTTGAAATACTCTTCCCCTTTTTCTAATTCTAATTTTGAAATGTTTTTAATAACAGATCTCATTTCTTTCCAAATACTCCGAGATTTCTCTGGCAGTTTTTTACCAAACCAAGATTGTTCTTTAATACTCTGAATTGCAGCAATCCAGTTCACAATATTGTCAGTGTTTTTCGACAATCCACTTCTAATTTGAGGCAAATCGCAAATAACATCATTCACGGTTGTTTGTGTTTCTGTTAAAGACTCAATTTCATCTGGAGTTATATTTAAATCACTTCTTATCCCCAATAAAAAAACACGATGCCTTTTTTGTGGCAGTCCTAAATTTTCAGCCTCTATCAAATAATCCCGGGGTTCATTAGCAAATAAACCAGACTTTCTTGTCAATGGGTAAATTTTATATAAAACTTTTTTATCAGCCTTGCTTCTTTTTCTTCCATAAGTGTTTACCGCTGTTACTGGATCACCCAGATCAGTCAATATTAGTTCAAAAGCATTTTTGTCATTTAGCTTTGAAGACAAAAGCCCTTTAACATTCTCCATGATAAATATTGGCGGACGATGATCGGCAATAATTTGAACATATTCCTTGTATAAGTAATGTCGCGGATCTGTTTCATACTTTTCTTTGTCCGTGTTTATCATTCTCGAACGTCCTACTAGAGAATATGCCTGACAGGGCGGACCTCCCAACAATACCCAAATTTTATTTTTCCCCAATGCGCTGTTTATCCTTTTTGATACCATCTTGTGAGGAGTTTTTCCCAACTCAGCTTTCCAAGCTACATCATTTGCTTTTTCAAATTCTTCCGGGTAGTTCTCAAAAAGCTGATCTCGACTTAATTCGGAACGCAAATATTTATAATAATCATCAGGTACATTTTCCGGTGAAAATTGTCTAAAAAAAGATCTTGTTAGTAATGTCCTGTGAGCTGCATCATTCATTTCTATCGACAGACAAATTCTAAAAACCTTATGTCCATTAGTATCAGTAAAACTTTCAAAGCCCTCACCAAGCCCTCCCGGACCGGCAAAGAGATCTATCACAGAGATTTCTGCATTTTTGACCATAAATATAAATAAATGTTGAAATTAGTATTTTTTGAAAAGTCAAACAGTTGTTAAGTTATTAAGGACTTTTCTGCCATTATAGGAATCATATTTAACCAATAAATTTAACGATTACTGTAAAGAAATATACCAGGATTTTAATGTTGAAGGTAGTGTAATATAAGAATTATGTCTGATGTACATACAGCCGAACAACGAAGTTATAATATGTCTCGCATTAAAAGTAGAAATACCAAGCCTGAAATTATTGTTCGTAAGCTGTTACATAATATGGGCTACAGATATAGATTGCACCGTAAGGATCTTCCCGGTAAGCCAGATTTGGTTTTTCCTTCACGCAAAAAAATAATTTTTGTTCACGGTTGTTTTTTTCACATGCACAATTGTCGCTATGGTCAGGTTACCCCAAAAAATAATGCTGAATTCTGGAAAAATAAGAGAGCGTCTAATGTAGAACGAGACGAAAAAAATGAAATTAAGCTTAAAAATGATGGCTGGGAAATATTAATCGTGTGGGAATGTATGACCAAAAAAAATCAAATAGAAGTTCTTCCACAAACTTTAAGGAATTTCCTTAAATAGTCTCGCATTTAATAGAGAATTTCAGCTAATTATTAGTTTCTCAACAGTAAGAAAAGTTCAGTTTGATGTGGAATTTATCTCCCAATTTCTACATAGTTTGCACATATTTTGCTCCATATGGGATTAGGGCTTCATGTGGAAATTACTGACAAAAGTATTTAGAGGAAGCCTATTTTAACTCAAATAGATTTCCTATTATACCTTTCCGAAAAATCTTTAATCTTTTGAAGCCTGTATATATCAGATAGCATAAAAACCATTCTTACGAAGCGTTCGCAAGCCACACTAATTTCGTTTTCCTTTTCACTGAATAATTCGGTTTCTATTTCTCTGATGTAAGTAACCAATTCTCTGCCTCTGGCAGTAAGGGGCGCTAAAAGTTGAGGCAGTATTAGTCGCTCATTCCAATCAATCAAGTAGTCTGAATAATCTACTTTAACCAGATTTTGTATAATCAAAAATCTTACATAGCTATGAAGGAAATCATGCTCTCCAGCACCAATCTCTAACCCGAATTCATCCTCCGAGTAAGATAAATTAACTTCTGCAATCTCCTCTGCCAACTGCATCGAAAAATATGAATGACGACAAAGATTAGTCAACCCATTAATAAAAAGGTCGAAAAAACTTATTGGAAATGATCCATTTAAATTTGTTGTGTGAATAATAAAGTTGAGTAAATCCGGCAGTGGAAGAAACTCCTCTTCGGAAGTTCCTAATTGAGTAAAGAGTTTATCTTTGTCACTTTCATTCAATATTGAAGATTTTGGAACAGGAATATAATTATACTGTCGGTCTCTTTCAGGAATACTTAAATAATATCGAGCATCGGTAAAGTAGATGTTATCGTTGTCAGGGTCGTGAAGCATAAGAATTACGGGTAATGGAAAACTTTCCCAATAATTTCTATGTCTTTCTTTGGGATAAAAGGCAAAATGATCACCTCTATCAAGCAGGTAAGACTTTCCAGACTTTATCTGAACAGCCACAATTTTTCCTATAGCTTTATTTTTAGATATATATTCTACTTGTCCGTCTATTCCAACGTCTTTATTAGGCGTTGGACGAAAAACAAGACCCAATTTACTCAGTAATAAACCGACTGTGTAAACTCCTATTGCTTCCTGAAAGTCGCTATCATTTACTACGGGAAAATCCATTTATAAATACTAGGATTCAACTTATTGAAAAGTAAAGTACGAAATTTTTCTTTAATATATTTAATTATTGAAATTAGGTAATGATAAATGAGAACTATTGTTTGGCGATAATTTTTCAAAAAAATCGCCGACAGAAATTTCCACAGGATCATTTGTTCTATCCATACACTTTTCCACAGGATAATGAAATAAATAACAACTCTTTCCACAGATTGTTTTGTATTGGAAAATGTACCTAGTGTTGAACTTATCTTGCTAAATTATTATTGGGTAAATGTTGAAATAACTATATTTCCGGAAGGAAAGAAAAGCAAAAAGATAATAAAAATCCGTATTTCATTTGACTTAATTTGCAAAAAAGGGCTACTCTTTTTTTAAGTTTGATTCATTCAAATCATTCAATAATGGTTAGGTGAGTCAAATGGATAAAAAGAGTAAAAATTTTAGAAAGGTTGAGTTGAGATTAAATATTGGACTCAACTTTTTTCATTTCGCTGATTTATTTTCCGGCACCGGCGGATTTGTGAATGGAGGTGCGAGATGAATTTCTTAACTCCTGAATTACTAAGCTTAATTTCTATACTTGGGTCTGCTAGTGTTCTAACATCATTAGTTGTAGGATTGGTTCGGCTTGGAATTGCCTATATACAAAGAAATAAAGATAAGAATATTCAAGTAAAGCGAAACGAAAATGGGAGCTTTGAAGTAAATTTTATAGGTTATTCCATGAAAGAGATTGCTAGCGGTTCTAAGGATGGTTCTCTCAAGAAAATTATTGTTGAGGCTGAACGGAGACCATTACGGCTTGTGAAACCGAAGAAGTCGGAATAATGATAGGGTATCCCCATTCCCGAGCATGAGTTGGAAAAGTAATTAAAAAGTGTGTTTCCCCAATTAAATAAATTCAAAAAGGAAAATGTAAGATTTTGCAATTTTTTTTCATATATCTTCAGAGATACACAGTAATTGATTGTTGAGTTGTAAAATCTATTTCTGCTTATTTATAAGTTACATAAACTAATTTTAACTAAATATAAATAATTGGGTAAACCAATTATTAAGTTGAGGCATCTTCAGAATTGCATTTTTATGGTGTTTTATCTTATTTGAAAATGGATAAAATTTATGAATTCTATATTATCGATAGATATTTACCTTACATATCAGTGTAACTTGCGCTGTAAGCATTGTTTTCTGGGAACAAAGCTCAATGAGGCTACTCATTTCGATTTTCTGCTCCTGCAAAAATTAATAAAAAATGCCTCCTCATGGGGAACAGAGGAGATTACTTTTCTAGGAGGGGAACCAACCCTCTATCCATATCTAACTGAATCAATAAAACTTGTTCAAGATCAAGGCATCCGAGCAAGAATTGTCACGAATGGTCATAGGTCATTCGAGAAATTTTTGAATAATTATGATGGTGATGAATTACCTCACATTTGTTTCAGCATTGATGGAGCAAGTGCCGATACCCATGATTCAATCCGAGGAAAAAAGTCTTTTGAGCATTTATTAAATAGTATTTCTTTAGCAAATCAGAAAGGGTATACAAAGTCTGGAATTATTTCTATTAATAAACAAAACTCACATGATTGTGATCGAATTCTTGAACTATGCACAACATTAGGTCTTCAGTATGTAAACATTCATTATGTGACCAATCGAGGTTTTGCTACTGAAGAAACAGTTTTAAGTATAGACGAATGGCTCTCAGTCGTAAAAAGAATTGAATTAAAATCAAAGTTAATTGATCTTGACGTTCGTGTAGAAAGAACATTTACTCCAAATAAAGAATTTGCTGGAGGCTGTGCCGTCCGAGAGCAGAGTAATTTAATGTTTTTTCCTGATGGTAAGGTGTTTATGTGCGCTATGTTTATTGATATTGAAAACATCCATTCATTTACTTGGACACATGAGGGACTTGTGCCTAATCAATCTAAATTTACTGAGGCGACTGTTTGCAAATCTGAATCACTAACACATTGTCCAGCAATAGCTTTGGTTAATCCTTTTATTCAAAATCAGGCTGCAACTAAAGGATACGCTGTCCGGTGTATTTACGATAAAAGCTGCATTAGACAAGGAAGTGAAGTTATTGATTCCCATTCTATGCATTTACCCAATAAAGAATAATAACTTTTAATATGACAAAAAAGTCGAAATTTGATTTATTTCCAGTATCTGTTCATTTAATTTTCCGACAAGATAACCAATTATTGATGATGCGTCGGAACGGTACAGGGTTTTGTGATGGAATGTATAGCATTCCTGCCGGGCATGTTTTGAAGTCGGAAACTGTTTTACAAGCGGCAATACGTGAAGGAAAAGAAGAAGTCGGACTAATTTTTGATCTATCAGAATGTAAGGTAATTGGAACTATGTTCAGATATTCAACCGAGGGTCGCATAGATTTTTTTATTGAGGTTGAAAGTTGGTCTGGGGAACCTAAAAATTTGGAGCCGGATAAATGCGATGATTTATCTTGGTTTTCAAGTCAGGAGTTGCCTGAGAATACTATACCGTACGTTAGAAAAGCGCTGATCAATGCCACGGATGTTTTATGGTATGAAGAATTTGTATAAATAATAAACTAGAATTGAAAAAAAATATTCTTTTTCATGGAGACTTTATGGAAGTTATTTCAATAGCATCACTTGCAGCCTTTCTTTCACCTTTTTTTGTGAAAGCCGGTGAAACTTTATCAACCGAAACTGTTAAGCTTGCTTTGGAAAAAAGGCAAGATATTAAGGATGGTTTTGTTAATCTTTTTAAGCCCGAAGAAATAATTACTCTTGGATTAAATGAGGATAGAAAGCCTGAGGAAGTATTAGAACTAGTCAAATCAAATTCTGAGGTTGCAAAGGAAGTCGAGAGAAAAATTAAAGATAATTCTGAATTACTTAATGAATTAGCAATAATCTTAAGTAAAAACGAGGGGCGTAATATTCATACGAAATATTACATTGAAAATATAGAAACTGGTTACTTTAGTTAATTTTGTTCAGGAGGATGCGGCTCTATCGCTTCAAACTTTATCAGATGAGTAAAGATATTTGGTCTAAATTTTATATTGAAAACATCCAAAATGGTTTTTGGGGAGAGCAGTCTAATTTACCGAATACTATTCCGATAAAGAGGATTTTTTTTGGACGCGAAGCTGAACTAAAAAAACTGCGAGAGTTTTATAAAGATAATACTCGCTCTTTTGTTTTTTATGGAAGTAAAGGGGTTGGTAAGACTGCATTGGCTATCCAATTCGCTAATGAAATCCTTAGTAATTCTGATAATTCTAACGAATATGATGCAAAGTTATTTATCAGCATGCGTAACTCTCTCCCGGACTCTGATTTATCTCGGGATGTTATGTTAGAAATTGTTAGACAGTTTGATCAAACAAACTTGTCGGATATTTCGGATCATCAGCTCAAAAGTACATATCTTCAATGTGTTCAAAGCCACAAAACGATAATTGTTTTAGATAATATAGAAGATAAACAAACTGCTGAACCCCTATTGGATGCAAAAGCTTGTTTTATCATAACTTCCCCAAAACCATTTGTTTTTTTGGGAAGCAAAAGACTTTTGGTTGAGAATTTGACTGCGGATCAGGCACAAAATCTACTGTTTGAAATTGTAGATAAAGAAAAACTTGACGGAAGGGCAAAAGAATTAGTTGAGTTAACTGGGTGTAATCCAATGGCGCTAATATTGTTAGCCACTATACTAGCGGAAAATGAATCTGAAACTGTTTTGACTGTAATAGAGGCTTTTAAAAAGAAAAGGGCTTCTCTTAATCAAAGCATATCGGATGAAAAAGAGCTCATAAACAAAATTTCGTTTGATTTAAATAAGGAGAAACTTCCCATCGGAAAACATGAAAATATTTTGCTTAGATGGGGTTTTGAACCAGATTTTAATAATAAGAGAGAAAAACCACTAAGAAAGAAATTATTCCTAGCGACAATTTTAGTGTTACTTTTATTTTTGCTTTCCATCCCCTTTTATCAATGGGTTGAAAAAAGTAAATGGAATAATACAGTAAGTTATCCATTGTCCGAAATTTTTGATACAGAATTTGATATAGTTCCACCAACCGACTCATACAAAGTAAAATCTGTAACTCCATTACCTGCACTTGAATATTCGGATTTTGAATTCATTAGCGATGAACGACTAATCGATCTGAGAAAATGGATGCCAGTCGAAAAAGGACAGGAAGGTAGAATAAGCCCTGTTACCTGGCATCGTGAAATTCAGTTGAAGAAAAAATCTTCCAACAGTGACTGGATTCGTTTCAGATTTGAAACAGACGGTTCGGGAATTGATGCGAGATGTGTTTCTGGGCAAGATTATCACATTGAAACCTCTTACGACTCAACTCACAATCCTCCACAGCTTTTTATGAAAAAAAACCAAATAGTAATCAATGTTGCAAAGTACAAAATAGATGAAATTTTTACTATTAAACTTGAGGCAACATTCTGGAATGGAACAACTAAAGATGATACTTGGGTGGCTCCAAAGATTTTTGCTCCCGTACAAAAGTTTTCAATTAAGCTTTTCTTTCCCAAGAATAAGCCTTTAATTAATTCTAAATTAGTTATGTATGACGGAATTAGTGATGAAGAAAAGGATGTCCCGGAAAACCAAAGAAGAAATGTCGTTATACCTCCAGACCATCTTAGTTTGCACTGGGAAATAGAAAATCCGACCTTAGATCATCTTTATGAAGTTCAGTGGGAGTGGTGAAGCGACCGCAAGGGGTATGAAAATCCAAAATAATAAAATTGTACGTGATATTTACTGGCAGGAAAGGCTGAAAAGTCTTCAACATCCTCAAGGTAAAATGAGAGCAGTAGTTGCTGCTAATCAATTACTTAAAAATTTATATGAAGACAAAAAAAAGCCGCTAAGGGTAATTGAACTTGGCTGTGGTGAAGGGCATATATTAGGTGACTTATTAAAACTATGTGCAGCGGATGATGTTCCAATTGAGATGAGCGTAGGAATTGACAGTCAACCTGACGCAATTGAAAAAGCTGAAAAATTCTATCCGCAAACAGAATTTATACTCGCAGATTATGTGAATTTATCGGTGGATTTTCAACCTTTTGATTTAGTGATGTTTGTTGGAACGCTTCATGAAATATATTCATCAAAATATTCCACTCAACTAATGGAAATTAATCAAATTGTTGGTCAAGAAGCAGTTTTTGAAGCAATCAGTAATAATTTTCCAATCTTTAAAGAGCATGGTTATATTCTCATTTTTGACGGAGTTGACCATTCGCTACCCGGGACTTTTGAATTAACTATAAGGTTTAAGTCAAAAGAATCATTTAATGAATTCAGAAAATTTGTTGATGAGTATAAAGCATTTCAAATAAATTATTATCAAACACAGCAAAATAATTGCGTAAACATATCAGTACATAATTTTACTAGATACATTACAAAAACAAGATTTATTAACAGTGATTTGTGGGAAATTGAAAAATGGGAAAGCTACCAATATTTCAAGAGAAAGGAGTTCATTGAATGTTTAGAAAAACTCGATTTTAATATATTAAATTTAGATTGTGCTTCTCCACATATTGAAAGTTGGAAAAAAAGGGTTGAAATTTTAACGCCTAAAGTTAATTTTCCAGAAGAAAATATATTAATAATCGGTCAGAGAAAAAGTTGATTTTATAAAAAAAAGAAATTTGTTTTTTACTCATCATCTGAGTCTGTTATATGGAATCTTATTTTTCAGTCAATCAGGATTTATGGAATTGTTGGACTAAACTTCATATTAATTCTAATTTTTACAATATCGAAAGTTTTAGGTTCGGAATTGATACTCTTGATCCTATAACCAAATCAACTTTATGTAACGTAAGTGGAAAATCACTTCTCCACTTACAATGCCATCTTGGACTTGATACGCTCTCGTTTGCTCGGCAAGGAGCAAACGTAACTGGTGTGGATTTTTCCACAGAATCAATAAATTTTGCACAAGAGTTGGCTAAAGAGTTGGACATTCCGGCAACTTTTATTCAATCTAATTTATACGATCTGCCTGAAAATTTGAAAGCTAATTTTGACGTCATTTTCACTTCAAACGGTGTCCTTAACTGGTTACCAAATCTTGAAAAATGGGCTGAGATAGTTTCTCATTTTTTAAAACCTAACGGAATTTTCTACATACAAGATATTCATCCATTTGCGTTGCTTTTCAATAAAGAGGTAAGTATAGATAGCCTTGAATTAAGTGAATTATATTTCCGTAGCATTGCCCCAACATATAAGATAGAACAAGGCTCTTATGCTTTACGATCTGCGCCAGTTGAAAGCCGATCCTATCAATGGTTTCATCGTTTAGATAGTATAATTAATTCAATATTGAAAAGCGGTTTAAGGCTGATTTCCTTCGAGGAATATCCTTTTTTAACTTGGCAACGGTACTCTTTTCTTGAAAAGCGGTCAGATTCTATGTGGGGTTTTCCGTCCAACCACGAATTTTTCCCTTTAATGTTTACAATTCAAGCAAATAAAAATTAGACAATAAAAATAAAAATTCCGTCTATTTCAGAAAATTTCATTTTATGCGCTAAAAATGGCAGAAATTTTCACATTATGCGCTACAGTTTTTTCACATTATGCGCGAATTTATTTTCCAAGTTGTTGATTTTAGTAGAAGGCGATTTTCAATTTATGAGCGATCTAACACTTATATTTTTATTTTGGAAAATTCTTCCGTCGGTATGTTTCAGGGATTGCAGTTTGAGCAATAAGCACGATCGGCTTTAAGATCGGTATTCATTTTTTTCATTTCGTAACTGCATTTTTGACATCCGTGAATCTCGAAGTTTAGTAATTCAGTTGGAGTTTGACAGGAGCGGCAAGGTAATCCGGATTCGGTTTTGATTAATCCGAAACCCGGTGCACTGCAAATCGGACAAAGACATTTCAAGCGTCTGGCGAGTTTGAATGCAAGCTGACGGATAACACGCATTCTTGTCGGATTCAAATGTGCCCGCATATCGGTTTCAATATGTGCCGTCCGGTCGTTTGAAGCCTTCAGGCATATTTCTACCGCGCGCTTTACGGCTTCAAAATCGTTCAATCCTTTGAAAATAAAATCCGGCGTTAGGCGGTCGTTCGGACGCACGATAACAGCGTGCGAAGGGAAACAAACGCGCCGCAGAAAGTCTTTAAGTTCTTCCATCGACTGAACTTTTATCCGGGTGTAATTAGTTTTTGCGGCAACTAATCGTTCGACAATATTTAAACCGATCTCTTCGTCAATGAAAACCATCAATTCGTCGTCGACCGTAACGAACGGCATTGCGGGATGCGGATAAAAACTTCCCTCATTAGCCAAACCGAGCTTTAGTCCGGTTTGTTTTAATCCGAGCCGGGCTTTGTATAGCAAAACACGGAGAGGACTTCCCGGTCGTTCGATTTCCCCGGTAAAGGTTCCAAACGCGTCTGTTTCTATTTTAGCAGGGACGACTACTTCAAGCCCTAAGGCGGCTTTCATCGGACGCGTGAGAACGCGTTCCTTCCCGTGCTTTGTCGCCAAAGCAACTTGTCGTCCTTCATAAATCGCTGATTCCATTTCAGATTTTTTTGGAAGTTCTAAAATCACAAGTAAGCATTAATTTGGCAGTTAAGCCAAGCCCAACCGGATAACCGTTTCAAACGATGAATTCTTGTTCAATCAAAACGTTTTGCTCTATATATTCCCAACTGATACATAACTAAACCTTCCAGTTCGTTTATGACAGGTTTATGAAGGGATAGAGCGAAAGGCAGAGTTTGAGCCTAAGTCTTAAATTTGACTTAGGCTTCACACAATGACCGCTTTTGATAGCTGTTCTTTTTTATGACAGCCTCTTTAATTTATGGTTTGAAGGGCAATGAAGAATGATGCAAGATGATCCTTAAACTGCCTTTCTCGTCCAGTTTATAGCCCCAGGTTTTGTCAACTACCGTTTCCTCGCCTCTGGCATTCCAGATATAAACATTTCCCATAGAAATCGCCATATCGCCGTTCAAAATCAAACCTCTCGGTTTGCTTTCGCATTTTTTCCAGCCGCGCAAAGCGAATCCGTTGTCGTTTTTATATTTATCGTTTCCTCCGACGAAATAAGCCATAGCCCCTTCCTTGTCCATTCGGAAAGTTTGGTCGCCGCTCGTCAAAGTAGGTTTAAAAAGAACAGGACCGGCTTGATAATAATAAGCCGCATCGATAACGTCGGAAGCGACTTTTTTATAATCTTCTCCTCTTTCCTTCGCCTCATTGATCTGAACCAATGCTCCGCACCAGGCTTTTTGCGCATCGGCGATCATCTGTTCAGTAATGTTAAAGCTCGAAGCCTTTTGTCCGAAACTCAGGGTTGACAGCCCCAAAACGATTGTTAAAACCAGAATTATTTTTTTCATTTTTTTATTTTCCCTATTTTTAGCTCTTTAATTTATGTTTTTATAGATTTACACGGAAACTGGTTCCGATTCCGTTTAGTGTTCCCGGACGAAGCCGGTTTCCCGTTTCGTCCTGCCGAACATAGTAAATATCGGCTGAAAATTTGCTATTGAATTTATGTGAAACTCCCGCCTGCGTTCTGTAACGGGCAAAATCTTTCAAACGAAAATCGTAAAATGTTTCAAACGAAACGAACGGCTCAAACTTTTTTTCCGAGATCGTAACTTCGCGTTTTACCCAGAAACGATTCCGAATAACGGTCGCATTCGGGCGCGAATAACGGTCTTCGTATTGATACATATTACGATTTACCAAAGTCCATTTTTTGTCTTTACTGAGCGGAGCCGTAAAAGTCGCAAGTCCGAGATAACGGCTTTCATATCGTTTCAGTTTGAAAGTCGGATTTGAGTAGCGATACAGATACCCGCCGCCGAGCGTGACATATTTATTAACTTTTTTCGTAAGCAGACCGCCGATTCGTGCATCGGTTGTCGTTTTCACATTGTTTCCGAAACGCCCAAACGTCCATATAACAAAGTTCCAGTCTTTCTTTTTGTTGAGCGGAACGATTATTTGCGTATCGTTCCAAAGCTGGAAATCGGTTTCATAGCGAGTTTGAGAAAAAGCGTCTACGGAAAAAAGTAAACTCAATAAACTCAATAAAATTATTTTTTTCATTTCATCCTTTGCCTGTGAAAGAAAAAACCTCTCGCAGAAATTGCTTAAATAAACAACACCTACGAAAGGTCTCGATACTTTTTTGATGAACCGGCTCAGATTTCTCTGAACGTATTGACGATCGCATCAAACCGCACGGGTGATCTACTCCCCTTTCACACAATCGTTACTTTATTTAATAAATATTTTTACTGTCAAGTGAAAAACGGCTAGATTCGTATATTTTTGGAAATTTTTATATAAAATCGTATATTATCGTATATAAAATCAAATATTTTCGTAATAGATTTGACGAGATTCGTATAAATTAGTATAACAGTTTTAGTGAAGTCTTTTAAGACAAAAGACGCTGCCGAACAAATCGGTATAAGTTATCCAACAATTAAGCAGTGGATTTATGAAGGAAAGATCAAGTCAATTAAAACGCCGGGCGGACATCATCGTATTCCCGAAGAGGAAATACGGCGGATCACGGGCGAAAAGGAGCTTGAACAGAATGGAAACTCTTCTAAAAGCAGCGAGCCGATCAGTGTCCGAAACAGGCTGGTCGGTGAGGTTTTGGAAGTAAGGTATGAAGGGCTTTTTGCCGAAGTCAAAATGAACGTCGGAGGTCAGATAATCATTTCGATCATCACGCGGAGCGGATGCGAAGAATTGGGATTGAGAAAAGGAATGAGAGCCGCCGCGCTGTTTAAGGCAACCGAAGTTATGATTTCATTGGCTTAAAGGTCTTTCAGCACAAGATAAGTCAGAGTAAGTCCAAAACCTTATTTGAAGGTTACGTTATAAGTCTGTCGGTCTATTCCTGACGGGGTGATAGAAGTGTGTCTGAAATTCAAAAAATTAACAAAGGATGAAGAAAAATGAAAAACGAAAAAAGCGCAATAACGGTTGCATACGGTGACGGAATCGGACCTGAAATTATGTCGGCAACTCTTGATATTCTTGAAGAGAGCGGCGCAAAACTCGACATCGAAATGATTGAGATCGGCGAGAAAGTATATCTTTCCGGTAACACTGCCGGAATCTCAACTGAATCGTGGGATTCGCTAAGACGCACAAAAGTTTTTCTGAAAGCACCGATCACGACTCCGCAAGGCGGCGGCTATAAATCGCTGAACGTGACGGTTCGCAAGACTTTGGGACTTTTCGCAAACGTTCGTCCGTGTGTTTCCTACGCACCGTTCGTTGATACGAAACATCCGAAAATGGATTTGGTCATTATTCGCGAAAACGAAGAAGACCTTTACGCCGGGATCGAGCATCGTCAAACGTCGCAGGTTTACCAATGCTTGAAGATCATCACGCGTCCGGGTTGCGAAAAGATCATCCGTTACGGCTTTGAATACGCCCGTCAACACAATCGCAAAAAAGTTACGTGTTTCACGAAAGACAACATTATGAAAATGACCGATGGGTTGTTTCACAAGGTTTTTGACGAAGTCGCCGCCCAGTATTCCGACATCGAAAACGAACATTGGATCGTTGACATCGGTTCGGCAAAATTGTCGGATACGCCCGACGATTTCGATGTTATTATTCTGCCGAATCTCTACGGCGACATTCTTTCCGATGTCGCGGCGCAGATCGCCGGTTCGATCGGTCTGGCAGGTTCGGCAAATATCGGCGAAAACATTGCGATGTTTGAAGCGATTCACGGCTCTGCACCGAAGATTGCGGGGCAGAACATCGCAAATCCGTCAGGACTTCTGCACGGCGCGATTATGATGTTGGTTCATCTGAATCAAACCGAAGCCGCCGAAAGAATTCATAACGCGTGGCTGAAAACCATCGAGGACGGGATTCATACGAACGATGTTTTCAAGGAAGGCGTGAGTAAAAAAGAAGTCGGCACGCGTGCATTTGCCGAAGCGGTTATGAATCGGCTCGGACAAAAACCCGAAACGCTGAAACCGGTCAAATATTCGGCAAAATCAGTGAATCTCCCGAAGATTTCCAAAACAAACGGTCATTCGCACGGCGAGAAGAAGGAAATGGTCGGCGTTGATGTTTTTCTCGATTGGAAATACGGTTCGCCGAACGAGCTCGGCAACCTGCTGGAGAAGGTAAACGGTGACGGAGTTAAACTGCAAATGATTACAAATCGCGGAGTTAAAGTTTATCCGAACGGTTTGCCGGAAACCTTTTGCACGGATCATTGGCGTTGCCGTTTCATAGCGGAAAACGATAATAAAATTGTCCGCCATCCGCAAATTATCAATCTTCTCGGACGCGTCAACGAGCTCGGGCTGGACTTTATCAAGATCGAAACGCTCTGCGAATTTGACGGCGAGAAGGGCTATTCGCTCGGTCAGGGACAATAATTTAGTTTGAATTTCCGGAGAGGCAATTTTAGAAATGGATATTTTGAAGAAAAGCACGAAAGTTTCGGAAGAAGATTTTGCGGTAAGGTATAGTCGAAACAATGATTTCTGGTTGTCTTGCATTGACTGTTCATATTCTCCCGCATATTCCGAGTTGAAGCAGTTTACACATAAAAATGCCGGAAATATGGGGCTTTTAAGTGACATAAGCTTTCAAACTGCTTTACAGTTTGCGGTTGAAGTGCAGAATTCGGAAAACATTTTCGTATTCGGACACAACGAATGCCAGATACTTCGCTTAAGTTTGGATGAAAGCGGCAAGAGATTTGATTTTCTAAATAATTGGGCGGTGCCGCTTTCTCACTTTGCCTTTCAAAATCAATCTCTGCCGGATGATCTGAATTTTTCGGGTCAATTAGAACTTATTTCCAGATTGAATGTCTTGAAACAAGTTTTGAACATCGGTGATTCCGCCATAATCAAAAAGCGATGGAAGCAAGGTGCAAGGGTAAAAATATCGGCACTTTTTTACGATTCGCATTCTGGTTCTATTCAGGATTTGGGATTTTCCGTCGAATCGTCAGACCAGCTAAACTTGCAGAAAAATATTTTCCAACGAAGGCAAAACGAAATCTACAGCATCAATTACTACCGCAAGCAATGCGGAAATTCCGTTTAGATAATTTTCCTGATTTTTCTTCGCGAAGCGTTTAAGTGTCGGGATCAGGATTTACCATTCCGAAACCCGCTTGTAAACTGGAGTTTTTTTATAAACTGCCCTGACTCTATCAATAGAATCAGGGCAGTAACGTTCAACTGCCTCTGTATCTTGTTTCAAGTTAAATTATTCAATTAAAAACAAATCAGAACAGATGGCTAAAGCAATTTACCTTCGGAAAATCGCAAAAAAGTTTTCGCCGGATAAAAAACCGGAGCAGATTATTTCAGCAAAGCCGATTTGCGAACAAAGTCGGATCACGCACGAAATTGCCAAAATTCAGTGATTTTGAAATTATCCAAAAACGGATTGGCAATCGGCGGTTAATAAATCCTTTCATTTTCTTTACTTAGTTAAATTTGTTATTTTGGTTAAACAGAAACTTTGAGAATTTGCTCCGAAAATGACTGAAATAACTTTTCCCGATCCGCGCACGCACGAATTTTCCGACTGGCTCAAGGTTGGGGAATATTATTACGATACTCACGATATTATCGGCTTCGGCGGCGATCTGACTATCGATAATCTGCAAAACGCCTACTCACGCGGAATTTTTCCGTGGCACATCGACGGTTTGCCATTGCCCTGGTTTTGTCCCGAGTATCGTGCAATTTTAGAATTTGACGAGCTTCATATTCCGAAAAGCCTGCGCAGGGAATGGAGTAAAACGAATTTCAACTTCACTATCGACAAAGATTTTTCCGCTGTCATCAAAAACTGTGCGAAAGCCAGGCGCAAAGACGGTTTCGGAACGTGGATCACGGCTGATTTCATTCGTTCATACACAAAATTTCACGAATTCGGCGGTGCACACAGCGTCGAAGTTTGGGAAGGCGAAACGCTCGTCGGCGGGCTTTACGGCGTTGATGCGAACGGCGTTTTTTGCGGTGAAAGTATGTTTCATCTACGCCCGAACACGTCAAAATTCGCGCTTTTACATCTGATCGAATATCTCAGACCGCGCGGCGCAACCTGGCTCGACATACAGGTGATGACACCGCATTTTGAAGTTCTCGGCGGAAAGGAAATTCCGCGCCGGGATTTTTTGGAAAAGCTTGCGGAAACGCAGGCGCGAAAATTGAAATTGTTTTAAAGATTATGGACACGCAAAAAGAAATACGTGCGCATCTGCGCGAATTGCTTGAAGGACGCTCGGCACATATCGATCTGAAAACGGTTCTGGAAGAATTTCCGCTCGAAGAAATCAATACAAGCCTCGAAAACGCACCGCATACGGCTTGGGAATTGTTGGAGCATCTGCGGATCGCACAGCACGACATCGTTGAATTCAGCTATAACGAAAAACACGTTTCACCCGAATTTCCCGACGGTTACTGGAACAGATCGGCGGGAACCGCCGCAGATTGGAAACGTTCGTGCGAGCAAGTCTTAAAAGATTTACGGAAAATGCGCGATCTGATTGCGGATGAAAACACCGATTTGCTGGCGAAAATTCCGCATGGCGAAGGGCAAACCGTTTTTCGTGAAGCGATGCTTGTCGCCGATCATAACGCTTATCATCTCGGACAGATCGCATTTTTGATGCGGATTTTGGAGAAAAAATAAATGCCCAATCGTGAAAGAAAAAATATCCGCGCCGGCTTAAAAGTCGCCATCGTTCTGAAACAAGACCAACGCACCGGCAAACGAACCGTCGGCATCGTCAAAGATTTGCTGACCAATTCAAACTTTCACCCGCATGGCATAAAGGTGCGTCTGACCGACGGACAAGTCGGGCGTGTGCAGGAAATTTTGGAGAAAGAGGAAAACTAAATTATGCAAACTTTTCTGATCTACGGCGCAAACGGTTACACTGGTGAACTGATCGCAAGATTCGCCGCCGACCGCGGTTTGAAACCGATTCTGGCAGGAAGAAACGCGAAAAAGGTTGAAGAAGTCGCAACCGCGCACGGTTTCGAGTTTCGCGTTTTTTCATTGGAAGAAACCGCCAAGCTCGACGAAGTTTTGGGCGAAGTCGGGTTCGTTCTGCATTGCGCCGGACCTTTTTCGCTGACTTCGCAACGAATGGTCGAAGCGTGTCTGCGAAACGGGAAACATTATCTCGACATCACGGGCGAAATCTCGGTTTTTGAAGAAATGGCGGCGCGTGACGCACAGGCAAAAGCCGAAGGAATTATGATTATGTCCGGTGTCGGGTTCGACGTGGTGCCGTCGGACTGTCTTGCGAAACATTTAAAAGACCGTCTGCCGTCCGCGACCAATCTGACGTTGACATTTTATGGTTTGGGCAAGATTTCGCACGGCACACAGGCGACAATGACGATGAATCTCGGCAAAGGCGGCGCGATTCGTGAAAACGGCGCGATAAAAAGCGTTCCGGCGGCTTATAAAACGAAGGAAATCGATCTGGGCGCAAAGAAGATGAAAGCCGTCACTATTCCGTGGGGCGATGTTTCGACGGCATTTTATTCGACCGGAATTCCGAACATCGAGGTTTTTACCGTTCTACCCGAATCGAATATCGCGATGCTCAGGCTTTCGCGCTATCTCGGTTGGCTGATGTCGCTCGAATCTTTTAAGAACTTTGCGATCAGACAAATTCCGTCTGGCGGACCATCGGACGAAGAACGCGAAAAAGGCAAAACCTATCTCTGGGGCGAAGCGTCCGACGCAGACGGAAACGTCGTCAAAGCCGAACAGATCGGAATGGAAGGCTACACGATGACTGCCTTGACCGCACTAAAAATCGCCGAAAAAATTCTCGACGGAAATTTCTGTCCCGGCTTTCAAACACCCGCTAAATGCTACGGCGCAGATTTGATTCTGGAAATCGAAGGAATAGAGAGAATTGATAGTGAATAATTGATAATTGAAAATAAGAGAAGTTTCCTTTTTATTATCAATTATCAACTATTCGGTATCAATTATTCATTAATGTTGTCGAAGCTCGTAAATTTCCAGCCCGATTTCGTTAATTCAAAGGTGTAAACGAGAGGTTCGCCGCCGTCGCCGATCGTGTCTTTACGGAAACCGCACGAAACCTCGTAGCGTGTCGCCGAAACTTTGTTGAGCGGCGAAGTCTTGAAACATTTCGCGGCATCGGCTTCGCCGTAAAATATCTCGTTATAACGCCGTAAAAATTCGGCTTTCGTCTTGACCGATCTCACGCCGTAAGGCATTGAAACAGGTAATTTCGACATTGCGGCGACGGCGGATTTATCTTTTTTCGTAACTGCCGCCTTAAATTTTTTCCAGAAAACATCGATCTTTGTCTGTGCCGAAACACCGACTGCATCGAATAAAAAACATAAGCTTATCAAACCGATCAATAAAATTTTACTTTTTCTCATTTTTGCGTCCTTATCTTCAAAGTTATAATTGAATCCTGACGATACAAATTCGATCATTTGCAGAGGATTTGTCAAATTTAATTTTATATAAAGAGATGAATGCAAAAGTGTTCATCTGATTTTTTTGTGATTTAATTAAACTATCTATGGAACTAGCAGTTGAAAAATACAAAGTCGATAACGAACCTTATTACCTGCCGATCAATCAGGAAGTCGAGCTTTTCGAGGCAGCTTACGCGGCAAAATTGCCTGTGATGCTCAAAGGTCCGACAGGCTGTGGAAAGACGCGTTTTGTCGAATATATGGCGCACCGGATGAACCGTCCTTTGATAACGGTCGCGTGCCATGAAGATTTGTCGGCGACCGATCTCGTCGGACGTTTTTTGCTCGAAGGCGAAGAAACCATCTGGCACGACGGACCGCTCACGACCGCTGTGCGTGCGGGCGCGATCTGCTATCTCGACGAAGTCGTCGAAGCGCGCAAAGACACGGTCGTTATTATCCATCCTTTGACCGACGACCGCCGCCGTTTACCCATCGAAAAACGTGGAACGGTGATCGAAGCACCGCCCGAATTTATGCTCGTCGTTTCATATAATCCGGGTTATCAATCGATCTTGAAGGATTTGAAACAATCGACCAGACAACGTTTTGTCGCCATGGAATTTGATTATCCGAACGCCGAAGATGAAGCCGAAATCGTCGCCAAAGAAGGCGGTATCGATTCGCAAACTGCGCAAGACCTCGTAAAAATCGGTCAAAAGGTCAGAAATCTGCGCGGACACGGACTCGAAGAAGGCGTTTCGACCAGACTCTTGATTTACGCCGCCCAAATGATCGCCAAAGGAATTTCACCCGTCGCGGCGGCAGAAGTCGCGCTCTGTTCCCCGATCACTGACGACCGCGAATTACAAAGAAGTATTCGGGAAATCGTCACGACGATCATTTAGCAGAGATAAGCTGCCTTGAATTTGGGAGCAGTAAAAACTGTCCGCAAATTTTCATAAATAAGCATAAGGCAGTTCGATCTGACTTTCAGCGAAATTAATATTTTAATTTGTGACAATAATAAACTTTTGCCGGCTAACTATATGTTGCAAATTCAAGCTAATCCTAAATAAAAAAGTCACCTCAAATAAGGTGACTTTTTTATTAAATCCTCGAAATAATATTCGGCAATTGACAAATTTGTCTTCACGCAATTAAGTTGGAAACTGAACTGCCCGTAAGTTATTGATTCTAGGTAGCCCGTTTTTACCCTTTCTAAAATTAAGTTGGAAACTGAAGTTCATTTTTATAACTTTCATAAAATTAAGTGTTGCAATTAAGTTGGAAACTGAAGTTCTCCCTTTTTGTAATCCTTTTATTTTCAATAGTTGACTACCTCATGACGGGTAATTCAATAGGATGACAGTAGCAAAAATATTACGAAAGTCAAAATTTATTTGGAAATAGAATTAACAACGGTTTATGTTAAATACTCCAGTGAAATCTGTTTGCTATGCTGAAGTCAAACGTCTTTTCTTTCTGTGTTTTTGTTAGTTCAATTTTCATTTTTTTGAGTCCTCCCTTTCTCAAAGTTCCTGTCACTTTCATATCATTATTGGTGCAGGATAAACCTTGTGCACGATTAACCACAAGTTGAAATTTTCACACCATAAGTTGGTCAAATATACACCATAAGTTGAAATGAAATACACCATAAGTTGCACTACTGTTTTATTTTCAATGATTTGAGTTTTTAATATTCTCGTAAACTAAGAATTGAAGCAAGTTTTTGTAAGAAATGTATTTCGGAAATCAAGATTTACCAAATATAGTTACATAATCGATACTTATATACCTCTAGTTGTTCAACGATCAATATCTGTGTTTAATTTTTGTTGAAGATTCAGTTTTCTCAATTTAGATAGCAAAAAGGGCAGAAATGTATTTCTGCCCTTTTTGCTATCTTGATGATTAGCCTGTGATTGTAACTGAAAACAAAATCGTTAGAATAACCGCGAGCAACCTCAAAATAATTTTGAGTATTTTCATTTTATCTCCTGCTTGGGAGATGCCAAATACAACTTGACTGTCGGTAAATTATCTTGTATCAGTGACTTGCCGTTGGACTCGGTATTAGGCACCTGCCTAATGAAATCCGGGAACTTAAGTGGAGTTCCCGGATTTTACCAATAAAAATAAAATAATCGCGCATGCAATTAGCGCGATTCCTAAATTGAAATCGTTGATTTCTAATGTCCGTAGAAAAATACGGAGTTGAATTTGTAGGAAAATAAAACTGGGCGATTTTTAGGTATTAATTATAGGTAAGTTATTCGTTTCTCTATTGTCTAATATTATAATCAAATACTCAACCTTAATGTGGGAATCTTAAATTTAATGAAGCCTAGTTTTCTATGAAAGGCTTCAAATTTAATTCAGATAAAGCGGATTTAAATTCACTTACTAAACGATCTTTCAAAATCCAAGAAACAAAACCATCTAAATGTATAAACCTAAATACTCTGCCATAAATCTTTGATTGTTCTTTAAACCAACCATCCATGACAGGTTCAACACTAGGTTTGGCATGACCATTACAAATAAGTATTACTTCGGTTTTATCTACTTGTTCATTAATCTGTAAAGAGGGCAACTTAACCAAAAAAGCTTCTTCTAATTCATTACGTGCTTCTCTCCACTTCGACATATTGATGTCGCCGCACTTAACCTGATACATTCGCAGAGTAAATTTTCCTTCTTCCTCTATAAGAACAACGATATCCTTTCCATACTCAAGCGGACCTTGCCGAATTTGTGCATATGAAGGTATTGAAGCTTGCAACAAGCGGAGTATAATTTTTTGTAATACTGAATTTTCATCAGTTATATTTTCTAAAGTTCGATGAATCCAAGTTTGATTTAAGCCAAGAACTTTCTCTAAGGCATTTTTTCCAATAAAAGGAATTGCACTTTGTATCGCATCTTGACCTAAAAGTGGAATTTTGGATAAAGCGTCCAACGCTTTTGTTAACCGTCCTGTGGTAATTTCCGTTGCAGGGTCTGTCTCGAATCCTTTTAGTGATTGAAAAGACAAATCTAAAAAGGTTGATGTGAAAGCATCGCTTTCGTATTCTCCTAGAAAAATAGAGGTATGAAAAAGTTGCTCTTTTGCTTCTTCAAAACTTATTGATTCTTCATTGCCTACTAATCTGGCTAACGTTTGAACTAATATTTTGAATCTTGAAACATTTGGATCGAGCCAGCCTAAACCTTTGTTCTCAAAACATTTTGCTGCATTAATAATATGTTCTTTCGCTTGTTCAGGAAACTCAATAGCATAAGCCAATTCAGATCGTGCTTTGAAGTATTTAGCCCACAACTCAATATTGGTTGAATCCCACATTCCTCTTTTTCTAACTTCTTCAAAGCCTGGATGAGTATCTTGAGCAAATATATCAGCAGCCTCAGCAAACTTTTCCGGGGAAGCTTGCGGATTAGCAAAACCCTGAACCGCTGAACGCCAGCCCTTTAAACTTATATTGTCAAAAGAATTTTCAAATTGAATAATTATGTTATTAGCTGCTTCATAGTCTGCGGTCTCAAGAAACAAACTAAAGGCTGGTGATAATCCTATGTTGAAAAATTCAGTAGACCAAGTTGTAGAACGGTCATTTATGCTTTTGTTATTAAATTCAGCTTCCCAATCGTCCTTGAAATTAGTTCTGACAGAAAATCCTTTTACGAGATAGTATTGAGCATCGGCGGACTGCTGAAAGTGTTCTGTAAGTAACTGTGCAAGTTTTGTACGTAATTTCCCAACAGTTTCATTTAAATCACCGCTGTTAGAAGCATTAGGCATTACTTGTTTAAGCTGCTGTATCCAACAATGGATAGCCACTATTCCTTCAAAAATATTTGGAGGAGCATTCTCAATGCAATTCCGATAATCCTTTATAGCCTCAACAGAATACTCGATTGATCTTTCTTCCTTCTCCCAAAGAATCATCGAACATCTTGACATGGCAAAACCCGCCGCACAGTATTTGCCACAGCTACGCCATATTTTGGCAGCTGAATTAAGAAATTCTACAGCCTCAGTAGTATCGGTTCCGGTAAAAGTGGAATTATGATTTATACCCTTCCAAAATAATTCTACAGCACTTTTCATAATTTAAATTTCAAGGAGTCATTGCTGAAATCTTTTATATACTCATCAATTCGCGACTAGTTCTCTTTAAATTTATTATTCATGTTTTTAACAATCTAAATTACAGGAAGAGTTTGCATTCAAACATTAAGAATCGAGTGGCGTATAGTATTTATGAGTAATAAATTAAAGGTGAAATAATCTAATATTGGTTAGCTTTTATCAGGCTAGTTTTTCCCGTAAGTATTCTATAAATGGCTCGGCTCTTTTAAATAATTCGAATATTTCATCCGTTGTTTTTTGATCATAGTTATAATCCGCAAAATTACTATGCACAAGAATATTTCTCAGATGTCCTATTTCAATGAAAGCCGCAATAGACAAGTTTATTTCTTCACGCTTTGCCGTTTCCGCAGCAGTTTCTCCATTTTTCGCTTTTAATTCTCCATCTATTGCGGCTTTAAAGTCGTCTCCAAAGAGCTTGAAAAAAACATTCGCGTTTTTTCCTGGCTCTTCGGGCTTATCTTTGCTGCCCCAACTAAATAATTGATGATACTTTCCGCTAATTGCTTGTTTCTCGAGAAAATTAACAATCCTTTCATCTTCTGATTTTGCCCGAACGAATTCAGATAAAATTGATGTAACGGTATGTTCAAAGTAACTTCCAGCCGAAAGAAGCAATACCTTTCTGAAGTTTTTGTTCAAATCACTAAATAACGAGATTTCATTATTTGATTTGAGATATTCAGCAATTGATTCATATTCACTTTTTAATTGTTCAACAGGATTCATTTCAGAGAATTTGCTTTGCTTTTTTAATTCTTAAACTGACATTCGTAGCACTAGCCGCATTTGCCTGTGTTGCTTCTAAAAATTCTGGATCTTCCTTTAGCTTATTAACATTTTGTACGCTGGTTGCTTTGACATTCAAATCCTGATTCTTATAGGCTTCTTCACATAATGCGACGAAAATTGCCTCGTACACAGAAACATTGAATCTACCCCCTCTTGTAAAAAAGATTTTTGAATCGACTTCCACTGCTTTATTTACAAACTCCAGAAATAAAGATTCAAAGTATTCGATTAGCTCATCGGAAAATTTCTTTGCCTTAGTTGAAAATCGATTCAAATATATTGACAAGCTGGGTTTGTAATTTTCGTGATCTATAAGCATAGAAAAACCACGAAGCAAAATTTCGACATCTTTCATGTTCAGGTCAGGAGTATTTTGCGGAGTTAATTTTCTCCAATTCTGGTTAAGATTTATGCGATAAAGCATCTCGTAGAACTTAGAGTGATATAAGCTTGTTCTTATCTCTTGAGGCTTCAAATTTACTCCGCCTGTATTTAGCCTATTAAAAATTTCGAAAATTACTGAATCGCCATCATCAGGAGTATTTTGCTTTATGATTATGTTTCTGATTGTTCTTAAATCAAGAGCAGTTCTATCCTCTTCAGCCAAGGTTGAATAGTTTAACTTATTAAATTTATTCGGTCTGTCTGGAAGTTTTCCTGATAATTTAAGATTAAAATCTACGAAATAATTATTATCAGATAAAACATTTTCCGGGAAGCCTTTTGATTCTTCAAATATCCTCCTTAATTCAAAACGTTTTTCTTTTATAGGAAACCGCTTTTTCTTAAAAAAATAGATTGTGAAGTATCGTTGTTGCCCATCAATCACCAAAAAATTGTTTTTGGCTTGTTCATAAAGGAAAATTTGCGGAACAGGAATTCCAATGAGAAGTGATTCGATAAGTTTGGAAGCTCTTTTAATATCCCAAACATAGCTTCTTTGGAAGCCTGGGACTTTAACTATTCCAGAATCAATAAAATCAAAAAGAGTCCTTACATTAAAATCATTAGGTGAAGCAGAAATTTCATATTCTGTAAAACTAATATCCTGGTCTTGAAGATCTTCGTCACCTTCATATTTTCCGCTCTCATTTGATTCATCCGCTTCGTTTATGTTTTGATCTGCCATATTTTTTGAATTACCAGTTAGCTCATTGTATAAGTCTGTCATAAAGTATTGTTTCAGTTTTTAGCAACTAAAAATTATATATTCAAATTTGATCAATTGATACTCAAATCAGATACGAAAATAACTTTAAGATATTAAATTATTTTGTCTGATTAAATGGTCATTATTTACCACAATCACTTCTTAAGTTTACTTGAAAGCAATTTTCAATATTGATTTTAATATGCTTGTTTTATGTTGTTTGATAAAATTTTCAAATGGCACCTAAAGCAAAAAGAATTAACATAATGCCTGAATGGATGAAAGAAGGAATAATTTGGGCATGCAACCGAGTCAATTACACAATTGATCGCGATAATATGAACGATCGTCAGATCAGCGAAAAAGTTGATGATTTGATTATGGGTGATATCGGCGGAATCGTAGTCCTACATTACTTACAAAATGCAGGAATAGCGGCGATGGCATATGATCAGGTTAGAAATGACGGCTTCAAAAATGCAGATCCAGGCTGGGATATTGTGATTGGTGAGAAATTAACTGATTGGTTTTCGGCTCAAGAAGACAAACGAAAAATTCCAAACAGAAGTCTGACCCTTTCCATAAAAACTTCACGCATTCCTGAGACTTTCGTAACTAAAAATAAGCCTGAAGAAGAAAAAGTTCAAAGTTGTATTATGAATTTTGATTTCAAAATCTTTAGAAAGCACAAGGATATTGAAGACGATATAACCACGGACTACGAAGTTCAAATTTATTACCCATTAAGCAGTAGTTACACTTCTGATTTAATTGTTGATCAGAAGGAAGTTGAAACCTTAAATGCTGATTCTATCATGGAAAAATTAAAGATCTTTGAACGGTATGGCTATTGTTACTTGGCGAGTATTGGCAGTCGTAGTAATTTAATAGGCTTTAATAAAGGACAGCCGGAAAACAAAAGAACTTGGGATTCATTTCATGCCGGATCTTCTAAACCAATGTGGCGTGCTCCACTTTGGTTAGGCACAAGTATTGAATCATTTATCGAGAAACATAAAAAATAACACGAAAATCATTTAATTCATTGAATTATGCTGTTCAATTTTTTAGAATCCAAGCGACAGCTTCGTTGATCGAATTAAAATTTCTTTTTCCGGTTATCGTATATACGTCGCGGCTGCCGTCCTTATTCGTAACGATAGCAAAAATATCGAATTTTTCGCCCGGCAATTGAATTAGTTTGTTTATTTGCGTATCCGTTATGAGATGCGCTCCTTTCGGTTCAATAAAATAATAGCGACCATTTTTAACGGCGACAAAATCAGGATAAAAGGTTACGCTGCCATTCATTGCCTGCTTTAGTCCAATACCATATCCGGTATTTTGCGGATTACGGAACCATTTGCAATCGGATTCCGCCGCAAGAGCGTTTGCCACATCGCGCTCACCTTCGATCAGTCCATTATAAACTTCGTGGTAAGCATTATCCGCCCTAATCATTTCGACGTATTTCGGATCAGTTTCATCCGGTTTCGGCAGGGCAATTTTTACTGGAACGATTTCCCATTCTATTTGTGATTCGACAATTTCAAGACAAAAAGGAACTTTATCCAAATAATCATGCGCTTGTTTTTTGATTTGCAAGAAAGCTGGTGAAGAATATGCCAGCATTGTTTTCATTTTTTCGGTTTCCCACAGTTCTGGATCGATCCAGCCCTTTTCGACCAAACGTTTATCTCCTTGCCGCAGTGCTTCTTTTACCACATCCGCAACCGTTGTTTGAACAATGGTGCCAAACTTCTCTTCCTTTTGAATTCTCGAATATTGTTCTTCCAAATTTACTTCGCCAGTTGTAATGATTCCAGGTGCCGAACAATCTTCGGTTGCCGGTTTAAGAATAATTTCGTCCAAAAGCTGTTCCAGTTTTTTCCGGTTTTGCCTGATGGAAAGTTTGGGAATATTCAAAGATTCTCGTGGCTGTATTACTTGGTATTCGCGTTTGCCGCGAACAACTTCAATAACGCCCGGATATTTTGCCGCCATTTCCTTTCTTACTTCGGTTAGTAAAACGCGGAATTGTTCGTTGTCCTGCTGAAGATAAAAATAAGCGCACTGCAGTTCTTCATCTGCCGGAATTGCCGGTTCATTCGAATCATTGCGGAACGGATTACGAATAAAGCGACCGATCTTCTGTTGAATATCTTTTATTGAGGAATTAACGCCATCGATGTATGCAACGAACGCCCATGGTTCGTCCCATCCTTCCTTCAGTGATTTATTCCATATGATATGAGTGAAGCCCGTTTCTTTAATTTCTATTGGCGTAAGCTTTGAAGTATAACTATCGAAGAAACCCACGCGTGGAACGACATCGGCTTGAACAGCCTTCTTTGCTCCACTCAAATGAACGGCGATTTCAGTTGCCGGAACTCCCAATGCTCTTAAATCATCCCAAATATCAATTCCGGCTTTTGTGCCGTTGACGATGTAACAGGCAATTGGCTTCTCTTCTTTTACACCCGAGTCACTTATCAACGCTTCCAAATAATTGCGTTTTTCGATGGTGCGCTTTAGTATCGTGCGGCGATCAAGATCACAATCTTCAAGCACAATTCGACGTTTCAAGAGTGCTTCTTTTACTACTTGCGGTGTGTCTATTTTAGTAGTTAGGTCAGGAATAACTTCTGACCATGGCGCACCACCCGTATGCATAAGTGCCGCCAAGCCGCCGCCATCTTGATCGCTGCCGCTCGCCATGATTACTGCTCGCGGAGAAAGTTCAAGCAGAAGATTTGCCTGCTGGCGCGTTAGGTTATGTCCTTCATCATAAACGATGAAAAGCCGTGATCGCTTTCTTTCACCGCCGAATTTATCTTCTTTGAGTCTTTCCCAATAACCGCTATTGTGAATTGCTCGACCTTCTTTATCTTCAATGTTGAACAGGGCAACCGTGCAGACCAAGATTGAAATTCCGGTTTCCGAATTTAAGACCGTATTCCAATGATCCCGCGTCATCATATCGACGCTGTAGACCTTAACATCTCCGCCCAATATGTTCCGATATTGATTTTGCAGCTTATACACGGTCTGCGTAATGACAGCTGAGGCAGGCGTAGTCCATAGGATTATGGAATTATCCAAATCGCCAGCGATTTTCGCCAGAATTGGCGTTTTGCCGGCACCAGTTATCGCGCTGATTAATCTAACGGACGGATAAGGAATTCCGTTCGGCAGAATGCCGACTCCGTAGTTAAAACCATCAATTGCTATGAGAGTTTCTTCGGCAGCCTTCGTTTGAAAAGGTCTTAAAACAATTTCGTTCACTTATTCTTCGCTCTCCGGCGTATCAGGAATATTAAGGGCAGCTAAAATTTTATCTGGAATAAGGCAAAATTGGTAGCCATCGTCATCAAGCGCATCATTGGCGCGTGCATAAATAAAAACCGGAGTTTTCATATTTAATGCTTTGGCTTCCTGCAGAATTTTATAATAGATAGGATCGGTTAGTATTTGAGTATCCCGCCACACCAGTGCAATCGCCTGTCCTTTCCGAGTTTTGCCTACAATGTAACCCGTGGGATTTTCAAGCCGACAGTCTATGCGGTCTCCAACATCATCCGCTGATTGAAGAATGATATCGGCAAGCTGCTCGTGCGCGGCTTCCATAATCGCCTTCCGGGTAATTTTGCCTCCCGATTTATAGTAAGCGAATCCGCCATCCAACGAGTTCTGATTGCCAATTGCCCAATTACCATTGATAACGCGGCGAACCCTTTCTGCCGTTAGCTTGTTGCAGAATTTGTCTTCTCCATTTCCGCGTTCGATTAAGATGAACTTCCGGTTGGAGTTTTCAATGGTGTTATTCAAGTTTAAGACCGCATGTCCAACCGTTCCGGAGCCGCCGAACGCGTCGAGCACGCGACCATTAAACGGACACCAAATCTGAATGATTTTTTCGATCAACTTTAGCGGTTTTACCGTATCGAATTTATGCCCTTTTCCAATAACGGCGTTTAGTTCGCTAATACCAGATTGACTATGCCCGCTTTCGGTATGCTCCCAACTTTGACTGCCCATATAAAATGGTATTTCATAATCTTCATCCGCCCAATAAGTCATCGGCACACGCCCCTGTTTGACGTATTTCAAATGCCGTTTGCAACTCGGAACCCCTTTACCGTCGCCACCGAAAAGAACGAACGGCAATACTCCTTTCGCTACCTTCCGCGCTTTTTTTTCCGCTTCGGCAAGAACGCTTGATGGGGTTTCAAGAATGCCGTTCTCTGAAAATTTAGCACCTTTCAAAACTAAGCTTTTGTTATTGTTCGGGCGCGTTGGATCGTCCAGTTCAATATATTCCGAACCATATTTTTCAAGCCATTCCTTAAAACTTCTTCGCGTGTAATTCCAACAGCCTCTTCCTGGATAATGAATTGCACCGGTGAAAGGTGATTGAATTCCATAATCGGATTTCCAATTATATGTTTTAACGGTCGCGTCACTAATTCTCCATTCGCCTTCTGGGTCATCATCAGGATTTGAATATTTCGAATTCATTTTCTCCGTTCGTGCAAGAAGTCCGGTTTCAGCTTCGGTTTTATTATTGGCGTAAATCAACACATATTCTGTTGATGGCGAAAGGTGATTACTGTCATTGGTGGGTGAGTATTTCTTCTGCCAGTTGATGATTCCTAATCGATTATCTTCATCGAAAATTTCATCCATCAAACAGCCCAGACGAAATAATTCTTCGTATCCTATACAAACGGCTATAATTCCTCCTGGCTTCAAAAGTTCTTGAGCTTTCCGTAGGCGAACTTCCATAAAATTCAGCCATTTTGTATGGCGTGATGGGTCGGTAATTGAAACTACGTCCCAATCTTCTTTTACGGGAGCTTTAGCTTTAAGAATTTCAACTTCCTTTTTCGATAGATAGAAATCATCGTTGTAACGAAAATCATTTTTTCCAGTATTGTACGGGGGATCCCAGAGGCATAAATCAACTTGTCCACGCAACGAAAAACCGCCAGTTAAAAGCGCAGCCATAACGTCCAAATTATTTCCCTCAATAACCATATTGCCGGGATTATCTTCAGCATTAGCTGATTTTGATTTTGAAAATTTCAGAACAATCGGGGTAATCGTTTCTTTGGCATATTTGCCACGATTTTCCCAAGAAAGCTGAAGTTTGGCATCGCTCATAGTAAAAAATTCTAACTCAACTTAAATGTTGTAATAAATCCGTTTAACTAATTTTAAAAATATCTTATTAATGGCGAGAAGATTAACAATGTAGCACTTTCAAAATACGTTTTTCAAACCGCTTAAGTATTAATAGGTTCACTTATTCAGCCAATCGTAAAAGATTGTGGCTGTTTAGAACTTCATAACCCATTTGGCGTAATGCAGCTAAGTGCCCGTTTTTGAATAAAGATTTTGCCTCAGTTCCATCGGGATTACTCATGGTCATTGACCAACCAACACCGTTCAGTATGGTTTCGTAATCCTTATCGTGTTTTATATCGACATGCGCGCCTCCATCTTTGTTGGCTGCCGATAGTACCAAGTCTTTTCTGCTTACACGAAGTTTACCTAGCAGATAAACCGTTTCGCCACTCCACCATTGACGATAAGGTACAAAATTGTTGGAATGCGCCGTATCCAATTTTGGAACATATACAGCGAATTCTTCAACTGCCGAAAGCCGCCAATTGGTGAGATTTGTCCAATACTCCTGTTTAGGTGGAATACATTCACAAGTCGATAGGATAGTTGGATAGCGATTTATATGTTTAAGCAAGGAGGTTGATTTTTTCGTATCGTGAAAAATCGTGCGTAAAGAAACAGCAATACGAACTGCTTCATCCTTCATTCCACCATCGTATGCTGTGCAAGAATTTTCCAAAAATCTCAACTGTTTTCTTAATTGTTCCGTGAAATCCATAGCTAATCTCCAAAGAAAAATTATACCAGAAGTTTCACGGATATACACTCTGTTTCACACAAGAAACAGTCCGGTTTAATAGTTTTACATTTATTTGCCAAATCATCACCTCTCGGCTTTGTTATTGTGCAAAAACGTGATAAAAAATCTTTCAACAGCAATTTCTGATTTCCTTCTAACAAGAAAACTTTGAATTTTAGCAAATTTTTGGTATGATTTAAAGTTTCTTCGCTAAAAGAAGAAATTGATCATTTTAGGATTAAATAAATTATGTGATGAATAAAAATTTTATAGGAGATCAGACATATGGACGCTAGACTAATCGCTTTGAAACTAAGCCTCGAAGAACTGAACATCGAGTTCGATATTTCAACAATAGAGAATCGTGTTTTAATTCAAAAAGCGGTCTATTTTGGTCAAGTGGCTGGGACTGATATTGGTTACAGATTTAATTGGGATCAAAAAGGTCCATACAGCGGCGATCTGGCATCAGATTACCACACGCTTGCCAATGATATTTCACTTGGAGACAAAGAATACGAAAACAAAGAACTTCAAGAGCCGCGAAAAGAAGATTTGCACAGAATTCGGTCACTTATGCATGTGCCGGACAATGTTAAATTAGAGCAGTGGGACTGGTTGGAACTGCTTGCTTCTTTACATTACTTGAAAAGAGTAACAGGCTTGTCTGAAGAAGACTCAGCTCAAAAAATCAAAAAGGATAAGAAGAGTCTTTTCAAATACGTTAGTGAGGCTATTACTCAGCTCAAGAATTACCCGTCATTGAAGTATAGTGACTAAGAGTATAACTTAAACTTAAATTGTTTCGGCTAAAATTTACCTTTAGCCGAAACAATTTAATGTGATTTATTTCTGTATTCATTTATGTAATTAAATATTCTCTTGGAGACCTTCGCTCAATGCCTTCTCAACCCATAGACTTTAAATACAAACAAATAATGGATTGCGTTCACGGAGTAATTGGCTTAAGTGAACTTGAAACCCGCATCATAAACGAAGTCGAAATTTTCAGCAGGCTTCGAAATATAAAACAACTTGGGCTGGCTCATTTCGTTTTTCCTTCTGCCGATTATTCAAGATTTTCACACTCGCTCGGCGTTTGCCATATTACTGGAAAGATTTTAGAGACCCTCCGCAACAACGGAGCCAAAATTTCAGACAAAGAAATTCAGATGTATCGGTTAGCTGGATTACTTCACGATATTGGTCATTACCCATTTTCTCATGCCACGGAACATGCATTAAAAGATAATTATACTAATAGGAGGCTTATAAAGGATAAAGGTACATCCGATCCGGTTAACGAATCCAAGGAAGAAGCCTCTAAATCCCCCTATACGCATGAACGGCTTGGAAAAGAAATTTTAGAAAGAGACGAAAAGTTAAAAGAACTGATTGGAACTTACGGAAAAGGAATTAAAGTTTCCGATATTCATGAAATTTTCAATAAAACAAAGGAACTAAGATTTACGAAAGTTGTGAGTTCCGACTTGGATGCCGACAGAATAGATTATCTTTTGCGAACCTCATATCATACTGGTCTGCCTTATGGAAATGTTGATATTGACTATATTGTCGGTCAAATGCGAATAGATAAAAATAATCTCATTTGTTTAACTTCGAAAGCCATGCGAAGTGCTGACCATATGTTTTTAGGTCGTTTTTTCGATTATCAACAGGTACCCTTTAACAAAACCGTTGTAGCCCTTGAGTGGTTATTAAAAGATATAATCACGGAGCTTGTTAATTCAGAAAAAATCGACGGAACACGGGATACCATTGAAAAAATGATCGAAAATAAAGCTTGGGCTAACTTTGATGATTCCTATGTTATAGAAAGGGTAAAACAACTGGAGTCAGAAACAACGAATGAAGTAATCAAACAAAAATGTCAGGCAATACTTCATAGAATTCCTCCAAAGCTTGTGGCGATATCGGAGTCGATTGAGAGATTAGGAGAAGATGAGGAAAAAAGTAAAGAGGAATTCGGAAACAAACTTCAATTGATTAATGATAAATTGAACAATTGGTCAAGCGAATTCAAAATAGACAAGTCGCTTTGGCATGTATGGAAAAGACAGCTTAGACTGACGGCTGATGGTTCCAGAAAACCTTTAGCATCACATGAGTTGAACAGAAAAGACCTTGTTAGAATTCAAACATCTGACGGAGGGTCCGAACCAATCGTAGATATGAGAAATTCTCTTATGCATACGATTTCAAATTACGGATTTTTCTCTTTAAGGATTTATGTAATTGTCCCACAAGACAGACCGGAATTACGGGATTTAATTTCAGAAAGGATTAAAAAAGATCTACCGTATATTATTAAATAATCTAAGCCAATTATTCCTCAAAATGTAATAATAAAGGCATATTTGATTGTTCTTTAACAATCTTCTTAAGTGAGAAATAATTTCATTTAATCTCTTCCCATCTTCAAAACTGATTTTGCTGCACAAATAATTGGCTCAAAAATCATGAAGTCGACTTTGTTACAAAGAAAAAGCATTCGAATAAAGCCGTTTAAATTTTCTAAATCAATTAGCCCCAAACCGTTTTACGTTATAAGTCAAATTTTCCGTTAGACGGAATTTAAATTTAAAACTTAACGAAAATATATTTTCATATGGTTGAAACACAAACTTAAATTTAAATATTCTTACATAATGTCTTATTCGGTAATTCGAGCGAGTCATCTATTAAAATATCTGTTGAAATTTTTGCTAATTTCGCGTACTTCAGCAAAATTAGTAACGGCGGTTCGCGTTTTCCTTTTTCATAAGCGGAAATGCTTGTTTGTAAAATCGCGTCAGGATTTCCTAACCTTTCCAAAAAATCCGCTTGCGTATCACCGAACGCTTCACGAATTTTCAATAGTTTTTCACCAAGCCGTTTTGGAGCGTGTTTATCCAACCTTTTTGCGCTACCCATTAAAAGCTTCCTCCTAATGGGCAAAAATTTTCCGTTCTTCTTGTCTTGCAAATAAGACCTATTGGTCTTAATCTGTCATCACTTTGATATCTTACCGAATTCGAATTTAAGAAGTTTATTCGTTCGGCGGCGTTCATTTTCCTAAGTTGAACGCTCCACGACGATTATAGGGATAACTCTATTTTTCAAGGCTTAAAGAATAGCAGAATTTATTTTTCGGTGCGAAGTCAAAGTAAAGGAGGTTAAGAAAAAAATTTATGAAATACAAAAACATCTTCGCAATCAAAACATTGTTCACATTATTGGTTCTATCGGCTATTTTCACAACTTCGTGTTCATTCAGCGAATTTTCAAGACAAACAGCGGCGAAAGCAATTCAGGAAGACAAAAGATATTCAAACCCGATTGCTTACACAATCGACATCGGAAGAAGAATAGCCGATGCTGGTGCTGAAGCCGATCAAGCTTCAAAAGATGAGACAGAACCGGAAGCTGCTGTTCGTGCCAAAGCGAATTTCTCTCAACGCCAACCACAATTGGCAGTTGCCGAACAATTGGGATACATAACCATTGATTTTGGAGCAGGAGAGCTTGGCGAACCGCAAATGGGGCATCGTGGGTATCAAGAAGGTTTGGGCGTTTGGCATTTCAAACCGAAAGCAACATTGACCGATAAGGGTAAAAGACTTTGGACGGATTTGAATTTGGAAATCGATGAATTCTCATTGCCCATTGCCGTTCGGGAAACACTGGCGATTGACGGCATAGCGGATCAAAATCCGAATATGAAAAAAGTCGACTTTTCGTTCAAATGGCAGCCGAATGCACTAGGCGAAGCTTTCGATCCGAACACTTCGACATTCTCAAAATTACCGAAAGAACTTCAAGAATCATTGAAAACGGTCAAACAAAATATTTTCGGCGGTGGAGGCAACAACATCGCGGATTTCAGCACTACTCGCAAGGGTTTTGCTTATTTTCAGAAATATGATGACGGCTGGCGCATTTCTAATTTGGCGTTTCTATAAGCAGCTTTTTACTAAAACCGAAAAACGACAAAATTATGATTTGCGTAAATAATGACTCGAGGTGCATTCAAACAGGCTATTGCAGTTGCCATCGAGATGATTTAAGCGAAGCTGCGACTGGCATAGGTGGACTATTTTTTGGAGCGGTTATAGGAATTTTCATTTCCTTCTTATACCCGGCAATCAAAATTCTACGTTCGGAAAAAAAGTATGAACCAAATGGCTTGCCAAAATTTTCAGGCAGTTTGTGGCTTTTCCTTTCGCCTTTGTTTGGGCTTTTGTCCAATATGCTTTACCAAGTAACATTTGCACTCGCCGCCTGTTCGGCGGGTGCAATTCAGCTTAAATTCACCAATTCAATTTATGTTGCCGGAACATTCGCCATTTACGCTTTAGCCGTTGGTTTAGCAGTTTCGGCATTCGCATTTAAGAATCGAAAAGTGATTCATTTGCTGTTTATTATGGCTGAAAACAGAACCGGCAATAAAATCTTCATATTGATTTGTGCTGGTTTAATGGGGCTTCTAGCCGCCTTTTTCGCTGCAGGTGCGGTGGTTGCCGCCACGAGTACTTATTTTGAATTTAAAACAAACATTCAAAGCAACATCAAAAAAGACAACGAACTAATTTCCAATGAAATTAATAAATTCGATTTTTATATTGGAAAATATAAATTCATTACACGAGGTGATAAGGAATTGTTCGTAATTTCAAAAAGCACCAATGGTAAAAACCTTATTCTAAATATGGATAATGCAAATTCTGAAACGTCGAAAAATAAAGGCTGCATACTAACTCCCCGACTGGAAGGAGAAGCCATCTACTATTCGGTTTCAGAATGCTCCGTTGACGGCAAAAAAAGCCCGCTCCAAACAATTTATTTCAAAACCGACGACAATCGAATTCAAATGAATTTTTTATATGATATTCGCGCCAGCGGCGACACTTTAGAAAAGATTAAATAAAATTCGTTCTACAAAAACCAAAACGCGCATTCGGGAAAGTGATATCTTGAATGCGCGTTTTCATTTTCTGCTCATTTCAATATCTTCCTACGCACAATTGAATAATATCTTTTCTGTCGGCTGGACTCTCAGTATTCACAGAGTTATGACTATGACACCTTGACCGGAAAGTAAATTGAAATTTTAACAAGTTAACGCCGAAAAATTATTTCGGTTTACTAAGAATAAAAATTCAAAATTACTAAATTTGAAGCGAAATTTGAAATTTCGTAGCCGGATACAGGTGTGTTTAAAAATTGAAATCTAACTTATGGAGTAAAAGCTAAATGCAACAACAAATAGAAAAGTTAAAAGAGGAACGGGAAAAACTTACTGTCGAATTTCAAACCAGTCGAACCGAATACAAATCAGAAATCAACCGAATTAATCGGGCAATCAAAATTTTTGAAAAAGGAATGAACGAGCTGCACGGCATCATCAAACCTAAGAGGCAGAAATCATCTTCGCAAATTGAAGCGATCCTTTCGGAAACCGGTCCGTTACACATAAAACGGTTATGCGAAAAGTTAAATGAACGCGGAATTCCAATGAGTTTGCAAAGTCTATCGGGCTTAATGCAGCTTTATAGCAAATCCGGAAAGATGTTCACTAAAACGGCTCCAGCGACTTTTGGTTTACTTGAATTAGATCCTGTCGTCAAATCGGAAACTTCCGCTGAACTGAATAGCGCGAACAACTCGAACACCGCTGCCAAGAAAAAGCCTTCAAACAAGCCGAATGCCAATGTGCAAACGAATAGCAAGGTGAACGGCGGCAACGAGCCTGAAGCCGCGCCGGCAGAAACGATAGCGGAAAAACAAACAATCATTTATGAAGTCGAAGAAAGCGAAGCGGGAGAAAATGGCAATGGAGAATATTGAAACATATTTTGATGCGCCCATTTTTGAAAGCACTAAAAGTTTGTATGCCTGTCGTTACCAAAACAAATTAGAGTTTGAGCTAATGAAGCGATTGGATGCTGAGCCAAGGATCCTAACCTACTATCAACCGCTGCTAACCGCTTTGGTTAGAAATGCGAAGGACGAGAAATTCATCAATGTTGATTTTTGGATCGAATTTCATTCGGGAAAAATAGATTTGCTCTATATTGAAAAAGATTATGTCATTTCAAATGAGGCAAAAATTATCGTCTTAAGCAACTCACTGGAACTATTGAAAGCACGCCGCGTCGGATTCGCCGTCTTGAATCCGAAAGCTTCCGGGCTTCGAAGAGTCGCACCGGATAATTTTAATTTGAGCGGAATCGCCTCGATCAAAGATTTTTGCTTCGTCAATTTCAAGTGGACTAACTAAGCGGAGTGATCAAGTAGATCATTTAAAATCAACGACGAAAAATAACTCAACGATCAAAAATAAAATTCGGGAATTGACAACCGAAATCTTTAAATGATAAAAATTAAGCAGAGTGGAATAAGCAGCATACTACACTCTGAATGTGGTGGATATGACAATGACTAATGAAGAAGAAGTGATGCAGGTCAGGCAAAGAATTGAAGAATTCCTTGCCAAAGATCGGCAACTAAAAGCTGAACTGAAAGAAAACAATCGAAACATACAAATTGCCGAAGAGTATTTGGCACACTTGCTCGGCAAACAAGTTTCGGAAATTTCTTCGGTAAAGTCAATTACCGATCATTTAGAAGACATTCTTCGCGCCAATATGCGACCGATGAAGGCGCAGGAGCTTTGGGAAATGATCCGCGCCATTACCGGTTTGGAGAATACGGCGTTGCCAACCGTGACGACCGCTTTGATTCGCAATTCGAATAAAGGTAAGCGATTCGAAAAAGTTGCCCCAAACACCTACGAGTTGTTGATTAAAAAAGAGGAGGAAAATATGTAGTTCGCAAATTGTCCAAAAATCGTCGCGGAAAAGGCGAAAGGCTTAACTGTTACAGCAGTTAAGCCTAATATAACCTTTTTCGCATTGTCCATTAGCAAATTCAGCACTTTTTTCAGAAGTGCAAAGGTTGTTGTGTTTATTGTTGCTCACATCCTTTGCACAGTCAAACGTGCCGAATTATCGAACAGATAACGGAGGATATATATATAATGATAAACACAAAAGAAAACACAATAGAAGAAACTGAAATTTTAGAAATCAAAACTTTCCCTAGCCTGAAGAACAACTGCTTTTTTGAATATGTAATGCCGTTCGAAGAGGCAATGATGATTCTTTGCGAAGCCGATAGAAGTATTATTAAATACGAACCGTTCATCTTCAAAATGGTGAACATTAACACTCATGAAATTGAGAAATTTCCTGCATTGGTTACCGAATCCGATGAGGGACTTCTTTATATAATTCTAAGCGATCAGCTCGCTGCAAATCAGAAGTGGGGCGGAGCAATTAGACATCAGCTCCAGCAATTCCAATCACTTCCTGTATATGTGGCGTTAACTGCAACAGGGTATCTGACAACTGACCCTTTACCGCTTAACCTGAAGTTCTTATACGAATTTGCAATTTTACCAATCGAAAAAAAGGCGTTTGCCAAAATTCAAAAGATTTTAGCTTCCGTTTCTCAAATTTCTATTGGCAAGTTGAAAAAACGGGTAGACGTAATTTCCATTTACCAACTGTTATTCCATTGCGCTCTGCATACTGATTTGGAAAACGAACTGATTAATGATGACACCATCGTGACTGCCAGTCCGATTATCAATTCAATTATCAAAAGTTTGTAAGAATTTGCGAAAAATTAAAAGCCGGGTGTTTTATAAAACACCCGGCTTTTAAGGAGATAATCGAATGGCAAAACGAAATCGAAATATTACCGCAAACACTATTAAGCGGAAAAAATCCCAGCAGCTCGGGTTGGGAAGATTATCTGACTACAGTCCTTGGAACACGATTCAAGATTCTGCGTCAAACAGTTTGGTTACCCGCATTAAAGGTTGGAAAACAGGACGCATCCACCAGATTCTTTCTCAATTGCAACTGCAGTTTTTTTATTTACTTGAGTGGTCACCGCAGGTTATTGATATCCGCGAACAATTCCCCCTTGATCAGGCGGAGACGGCGGCTCTTGCTGGAGAGGTGGGAAACGCCAAGTTGGTTGAACAAATCAACGCCGGAAATTTTCTATGCCTTGATTTTCTAGTAACCGTCAAGAACGGAATTGGAACAAGAGAAATTGCTAGGACAGTTATTAATTCAAAATCTTTAACCAATAAAAATCTAATAGAAAAACTGGAGATTCAACGACAATATTGGGCTTTCAGGAATACGGATTGGGGAATTGTTACCGAAAAAGAAATTGAGCCGACAATCGTAAAAAATATTGAATGGGTTCATTCGTCGCTCGATGCAAATTGTTTGGAACCGCTTACCGACGAACACATCAAGAAAGCTGAAAGTTTGTTAACTCCAAAAATTCAAGAGCAAATTTTAACTCTAAGAGAAATTACTTCCGCTTGCGATGAACAGTTGGATTTGCCTGTGGGAAGTGCTTTGTCAATTGTCCGTCATTTGATTGCCAATAAACGAATTAAAGCGGATCTAACTGTTCCTTTTCAACCGGCTGAAATATTGAAGATTGTTTAGTTTTATTTAATACGAAATTTTTATGTTGAATATAAATGCACTAATTGAATGGATTGACGAAAACTCGGAAACGCCGAAAGTCGAAAGAGTTTTACGCTATGACTCCGTTAACGAAATTTATGTATTGATTGATGTTTTTTCCGAGAAAGCACTGCCTGTTCTTCGATCAAAGGAAGAAATTTTAACCAATCTAACAAATGAAAAGTTCCGCATTCTGGAAACGGATCCGTTTGCGAATCTTGTCATTCCCGAAAATGAAATTCCCGAAAAGCATCGCCAAATTCGTGATGCTGCTTGGGAAACTATTTCCTCCATTGTCGAAGCCGAAGGATTGTTGCCGTTTCTTGAAAAAAGCCGAGGCAAATTAGTTGCCGAAGCGTCCACCAGAACCGGTGCGATAAAGAAAACCATATATAGAAATCTCCGGCGTTTTTGGCAGTTTGGCTTAACCAAGAACGCCAATCTTCCAGCATATAAAAACTGTGGAACCAACAACCTATGGCGGGAGAATGAAAATGCCGATTATAAAAAACTTGGCAGACCTAATCGTCTTTCGAAGATAAAAGGAAAATCCCTTGGAATCATTATTACGCCTTCGGTTAAACGTAACTTCGAACGTGGAATAAGAAAGCATTATGAACGTCCTGGCAAGACAGGATTACGCTGGGCATATCGTAGAACTTTAAATGATTTTTTTCATATTGGTTATGAAATGAAAAACGGCGTTCCGGTTCCAATTCTACCTGAAAGCGAGGCACTACCCACGTTTCGTCAATTTTATAATTGGTATGAAAAAGAATTTCGTAATACGAAGCGCGAATTAACCGCCCGTTTGGGTAAAAGAGAATTTGAAATGAATCATCGCGCCTTGCTTGGTAATTCGACTGCGATGGCTTTTGGACCCGGTTCGATTTACCAAACAGATGCAACGATAGGTGATACTTATCTGGTAAGCGAATTTATTAGAACCAGAATTATTGGTCGTCCTGTCATTTATTTCGTAATTGATGTTTTCAGCCGTTACATCGTCGGAATTGCCGTTACATTGGAAGGACCGAGTTGGCTTGGCGCAATGCTGGCACTGGATAATGTCGTTGCCGACAAAGTAGCCTTCTGCGCCGAATACGGCATAACAATAACGCCCGAACAATGGAATGTTCAAAGTCTTGGTGAATCTCTTTTAGCGGATCGTGGTGAATTTGAAGGCTATAACGCCAATAATTTAGTAAACAATCTTGGAATTCGCATTCAAAATACTCCTCCGTATCGCGGGGATTTCAAAGGGATTGTTGAACGAGCGTTTGGCAAAGCAAATGAGAAGTTCATTCATTTCCTGCCCGGAGCAGTTGAAAAGAAACAGTCACGCGGCAAAAGAGATTACCGGCTAGATGCAGTTTTAACACTCCGGGAATTCTACGCTTTGTTGATTCAGTATGTCCTTAATTACAATTCCAGTCACCGTCTTTCTTGGTATCGCAAGGATGAATTTCAAATAGCCGATCAGGTTGATCTTTACCCACAAGATTTGTGGGATTGGGGAATTAAAAATCGTTCCGGTCATTTACGCACGATACCTCGTGAAATTGTTCGGTTAAATCTTCTTCCTCGCAGAGAAGTTTCAGTTACCAAACACGGCATTCATTTCGAAAAAGAAATTTATTACACTTGCGACCTTGCTCTTGAAGAAGGCTGGTTTGAACGCGCACGTCAACGCAAATCATGGAAAGTTGAAGTCGCCTATGATCCGAGAGATTTAACGAATGTTTATCTTCCGCGTAACAATGGGCGGGAAATGGTTGTTTGCCATTTAACACCCGCCGCGAAAGTTTTTTATCTCCATGATTGGTATAGTGCCGCCGATTATTTTGAATCGAAGCTCGAAAATAAACTTGAAAATCAAACCCGCGAATTTCAAAGCGAAGCGGAGTTTCAAGCTCAACAACAACAAATTATTTCAGTTGCTGCCGAAAAAACTCGGTTAGCCAAACAGGAAAAAGGCAAGCAAAGCAACAAATCTCAAACGGAAAATATTCGTCAAAATCGTGCCGAAGAACGCGAACTTGAACGAAGTCAAAAGTATTTCGATTTGACCGGCGAAAGTTCAAAAGTCCAGAAAAAAATCGAAGAAAATTTGATCGAAACTGAAACGGAAGAATACGTTCCGCCTGCGAACAATTTAAACAGAATTTCAGAAATTAGAAAAAGGAAAATGGGTAAATAATTATGTCAAAAATAATTCAAATAAATTCAATCAACGATAATTCAAACAATCTTATCAAAGGCAAAAATGTCGAAGCACGGTATATCAAACCGGAACTATCCGAATACGAAAACAATCCGCTTATTGAAGCTTTGCCAAGAATTCTAACTACAGATGAATCTATTGAACGATTGGCGCATTTTCCGGCTTTCGATGAATCAATGCGTAAACTTCCTGACCATTTAAGATTTCACAAACTCGAAGCCGGTTTAAGATTTTTTTCGCCACTAGACGTTCATTTGGATTTGGAGCGTCGTATTTCTTGTCTTTTGCGTTCCGGTTATATCGAACGTAATCCGCTAAAACACGAATTTTACAAAAAGATCGATAAAGCATTTGATTCGTTCAGCCAATATGGTGATGAAGATGATTTTAGTTCAACCAGATATTATGGGTTTAATGTCGTTGGAATTTCCGGTATTGGAAAATCACAAACAATCCAAAGAATTTTAAGCCTTTATCCGCAGGTCATTCGTCATTCAAATTACCAAGGCAAGAATTTTACCAGTAGCCAGCTGGTTTGGTTAAAACTTGATTGCCCTTATGACGGATCGACAAAAGGACTCTGCCTAAACTTCTTTCAAGCCATTGATCGGATTTTTGGAACTAACTATTTGAAGAACTATGGAACAAAAAGAACGACCGATGAAATGCTACCGTATCTCGCACTTGTCGCCGCCAATCATTTTCTAGGAGTTTGGATAATTGACGAAATCCAAAGATTGAATTTAGCCAGTAGCGGTGGTGCGGAAAAAATGCTGAATTTTTTCACGCAGTTGGTCAACATCATAGGAGTTCCGGTAATTATGGTTGGTACTTACAAAGCTTTGCCGTTATTCAATACTGATTTTTCCCAAATGCGACGAGGTACTGGTCAAGGAGATTTAATTTGGGATCGAATGTCATTCGATGAAGAGTGGCAGAACTTTGTTGAATCCCTATGGGATTACCAGTACACGCGTTCTGAAGCCGTTTTAGGCAATAAGGATGACCTAAGTCTCGTTCTTTACGAAGAAACGCAGGGAATCACCGATCTCGCCGTCAAAACTTTTATTTTCGCGCAGCAAAGAGCCATTGAAAGCGGAAAGGAAAAAATAACGGCATCAATCATCCGGTCGGTTGCCAAGGACAAGTTCAAAATGCTTCAACACGCCTTGAAAGCAATGAAAAGCAAGGATAAACGGTCTTTGGAATATTACGAAGATTTATACCCTGTCTTTAAAGATTCGGCACTTCGAACGACAACTATTAGCGGAGAATTGGCAAATGCGCCTGAAATTCAGGCAAGAATAAACAACGAAGCGTCTGGTGTAAAGGAAGTTGATACCAATGCAACCGATGCTTCAAAGACTTCTGCACAATCCGAAGGCAAAATTATTTCTTTCAAGCAAAATAAAAATTCACGTTCAAATTCAGATAAACCTAAATTGGCTGATGAAAAATCGCTTGTAAATTTGTTTCGTCAAACTCAGAAGGAAAATCAAAGTTTCTACCAAGTGCTTTTAGACATGAATTACATTCGTCAGGGAAACGAATTTTTAGAAGGAGGACTTCATTAATATGCTTGGTTTCTTTACCGATCCGTTTCCCGATGAAATTTTGTATAGCGCGGCAGCGCGTTATCATCATCGCGCTAAAAATAAAAGAACTTCCGTAACTGCAAGAGATTGGTTTGGCGAAGATGCGTATCGTGTCGTAGTCGACTTTCCTTCGCATTTGGATTATTTAATTTCCGCTTTGCCGAAAGGTCATATATATACGGCGGATATTTTAATTGAAAAGCATACGCTATTTCCTTTTTATGTTCCGTTTCTACCTGCCGGGAGAGCAGAGAAGATACGCGAATATTTGCGGAGTTCAGTTGACGGCGGAGCCGTTTATCCGTTGCTCGGTATGCTAACTTCTAAGATTACCCTGAATGCCTTGCGTTACTGCCCTTTGTGCGCCGAAGAAGATAGGCAACAATACGGCGAAGCTTATTGGCACCGTGTTCACCAAATTCCCGGCGTTTTTGCCTGCGCTAAACATAAACTTTTTCTAAATGATGGTTACGCGCACCCGCGCAGTGTCGAAGATCGCAATAAACATTTTGTTTGTGCGGAAGAAGTTATAAATTTGTCTTTGATCCAACCACTTGATTTAACAAACGCAGACCATAAAGTTCATTTTCAAATAGCCGAAGATGTCGAATGGCTTTCAAAAAATAATTTGAATGATCTGACACTCAGTGATTTTAATGCTCGCTATCGCTACGTTTTGTTTAATTCAAGATTATTAACTTTCGGCGGCAGTTTGTCTTTAACCAAAATCAAACAAAAATTTACTGAATTGTTTTCTGCTGAATTACTCAATGAAACCGCTTGTCTGGTAAAAGGTAAGAGCACCTGGATCGATAGGCTTTTCAATAATCCTGATGGAACGCAGCATCCGGTAAGACATTTGCTATTTCTTCAATTCTGTAATTATTCGCTTGAAGAATTTATAAAACTTCCAACTAAAATCAAGCCGTTCGGCAAGCCACCCTTTCCTTGTTTGAACCCGGCAGCTGAACACTTTCAACAACCCGTAATTGAAAAAGTTCATATAACCAATAAGCAAAAAAGCGACACTGAAATTTCCGGCACTTTTTACTGCGAGTGTGGATTCGTTTACCGGAAATTTGGACGCGACGAAAAAGGAAAACGAAGATTTGAATTTGATCGTGTCGTTCAGTTTGGTGCGACATGGGATAACGCTTTAAAGCAAATTTTTGAACAAGGCGAACCGAATTTAGAAGAAATCGCCAAAAAGTTTGGCGTGGTGGAAAGAACATTGCTGCGGCAGTTGGTTCGTTTGGGTTTAACTAACAAATACGAAACTCTAATGCCAAAGCGTTTAGGCAAAGCGCGAATGTCATTTGAGGAAATCGAAGAAAAGCGAACGGCTATCCGGGAAGAATGGTTAAAAATGCTTCGTGAAAATCCTAAACTCTCACGTTCAAAGTTACGCTGGGTAAATGAAACCGTCCATTCTTGGCTTTATAAAAACGATAGAATCTGGCTTCAGGAAAACTATCCCAAACTAAAAACCAAGCAAACGAAATATAAACTGGTTAATTGGAATGATCGTGATGAAGAAACCGCGCCGAAAATTAAAGATCTTGCCGATGAACTAAAATCGCTTCCGGGAAGACCGATTTTCGTTAGCAAAACTATTTTGTATCGAAGGCTGAAAATTGCTAATTTGTTGAAGCGTCCACAATTTGTTCCTAAAACTATTGAGGCATTGGAAACATATGGTGAAACATTTGAAGATTATGCGATTCGACGGATAGATTGGGGAATCGAAGAATCCGTTAAGAAAAATAAACCTATCAATCAATTTGCTTTCATGAAGCTAACTGGCGTTGCACCGAAATGTCTTGCTAATAATCCTTTGGTTAAAGGTAGATTTTACGAAGCCTTGGAAATAATTAAATCTCGTGTAAGGAATATTTGATTCAAAAATTCATTTAAGGAGTTTTTTATTAGCTTGTCTCCCTTTGTAGTGTGTTTTCTTAAGGTACGTTAAAGTTTTATTACTTTAGGATTCACGATTTTCTTCATCATTATTTCCTTATAAATTTCTGCTACATTTGAGGGCTTTTGTTTCGCGTATTTAAAGAAACGAATTATTGGTTCATATTGCCCCCACAATCCAAAATCGTAACTGGTTACGCATTCGGGACGAGGCTTTTCAGGGCGTAAACAAGCCCAAATGTAATCAATTAATTCTTGACCATGTACAAATTTCGTTTGACCCTTTTTGGCAGCCGGACGATCAGGAGCAAAAAGTATTGCCCGAATACGAATTTTAGGTTCTTTTATAAGCTCTTGGGATATTAAATGCTCGCGGTAATTTTCAAAATTATTGTGGTTTTGAGTATCTAGCAATGCAGTTACAGGGACAATAAGTTCCTGTAATTGTTCTTCAGTAAATAGACCTATCCATCGAAGTAAAGTACGAACCGAACTTGGATTCTCCCTTAAGCCTGGATTGAATTGAACTGAATTTTTCTGCCCTTTAACTTCGCAAATCAAAAAATCAATATATTTTGACGAAGTTTCAAGAAAAGACGATGTTCCTATCTTACGTTCCGGTTCAATATTATGAGGAAAGCGAACAGCTAAAACGTCAACCTCAGTTCGGTTTTTTCTTGGCTCTCCTTTATCATTAAATTCATTTTGGGGAGCATGAACAATGAATCCGGAAATGAAGAACCCATTAAGTCTTAGATATAAAGCTGAAAGTTGTTCTTGAAAGTCACTTATTTTCATCTTACTTAATTCTACAACCTGTATGTATGAATTATTTATAAAAGTCTTTTGAAATAGTCAATAAGGCTAATTTTATTCAGTAATCGCCATTTCAAAATAAAAACGACCTACTTAACAAGTCGTTTTTATTTTGGATTAAATTATAGTTTCCAACTTAATTGTAATTTTCTTAATACCGAAAACCTAAAAATCAAGTTTTAGTTTCCAACTTAATTGTACAGTTTCCAACTTAATTGGATAGTTTCCAACTTAATTGTAATTCGTCAAAATTTTACTTTGAACGTTTTTATTCATCAGATACGTAGCGGCATAACTATATATTTGTAATCGTAATTTTTATCGCCCGAAGGTTTCATCTGCGTTTGAGCGTTTCCATCTTTGAATTCAAAGGCAATTTTTAGCCTGTTATGACTTTCTTTGACGCGAACGGTTTCACCTTCCGATTCATTCTCGGTAACGGGTGCTTCGGTTTCTTTGCTACTGACGACATTTAAAAATTCCTGCAAATACTGTGAGTTGAAACCAACCTGCACTTCATCGCCTGAATACTCCGCCGAAACTTTCTCATTTGCTTCGCCTTCTTCCGAGCTTTGTGCGCCGATCTCGATTTCGCCGTTTCTAATCGTCATTTTTACCGAACGCGTTCTTTCATCCGCCATCAAAGATACACGGCGAATGGCGGCTTTCATTTCTTCGGCATCGAAAATGGCAACTTTGTCGTTATCTTTCGGAATGACCATTTCGTAATTGGGAAACGTGCCGGAAAGTTTGCGCGTGATGAGAAGGCGACCGTCAACTTCAAAATAAATATGATTCGGGTCTTCGCCGAAACTGATGTCGCCGTCCGAATCACGAGATATTTTGACAAGCTCCATCAAAGCCTTTTTTGGGATCAAAGCGTCCATTGATTCCGTTTGCGAATTTTCCGCCAGATGTTTTTCGACAAATGCCAGTCGATGACCATCAGTCGTAACCATCTTTGCCGTTCCGTCAGCGATTACAAATTTTGCACCGGAAAGCGTAAAGCGTGATTGTTCGTTAGTGATCGCAAATGCCGTATTTTGGATAAAGTGATTGAAAATTTCGGCGGAAAGTTTCATTGGAGCATTTTTGAAAGAGGGAACTTCCGGGAAATTATCCTTCGATACGCCGGCGAGTCGAAAATTGGATTTTCCGCAGTTTAATTTTACCCATTCGTTTTCGTCTTTCGTGAAATGCACATCAGCGTCTTCTAAGAGGCGAACGATGTCAAATAGCTTGCGTGCCTGGATGCACATCGCTCCGGGCTGTCTAATGTCCGCTGTTGCCTCGCAACGGATGGTTACATCCAAATCGGTTCCTACGATTCTGATCGTGTTTTCACCGACCGATTCAATTAAAATATTTGATAAAACCGGAATCGTACTTTTCTTTTCAACAATTCCTTGAACAAATCCGAGTTCATCTTTGAGAACACTCTGCTTTATAACAAATTCCATCTTCTTAACTCCAAAAAAATTTACTCAATTATACCTAAAGTTATACTTTTAATGCCTGTCCCTTTTTACTAAATCTAATACTTTAAAATCTATGTATTTAAATAGTAGTAGTAGTAGTGCCTGTGGAAAAGTGGAAAACCGACTTTACTGTTGAAATAGTAAAGTTTATCCGTCCACAAGCCTTGTGGAAAACTTGTGGAAAAACAGGTTGCCTGTGGAAAAGTTTTAGACACTAATACAGTTTTCCACAATTTCCACAGGTGAAATTTTCAACAGCCTGTGGAAAAGTGGAAAACTTTCCATAAGTATTGCAAATAAAGACAACACTTATTCATTATTTAATTCTAGGGTTGTGGATAAAATCCACCGATTTTGCGTTAAATCAGTTTTAATTAACTGCAAAGATTGTCTATTAATTCGCTCACAACCCTGTGGAAATTTCTGTCATCCTTGATTACCGTTCCGATTTTCTCAACCGAATGGATCACGGTCGTGTGATGCTTGCCGCCAAACTCTCTTCCGATTTCGGGAAAACTATGTTTGGTTAATCTTTTACATAAATACATCGCAACCTGCCGCGGAACTGCGATCTGGCGCGCATTATTTTTCGACTTTAATTCTTCGACCGTTAGCTTGTAATGCGAAGCGACGGTTTTGGCGATCCTATCCATCGTCAGACCTTCGGGTTGATCGCTGTCGATTATGTTTTTCATCGCATCCTGCGCGAGCATTTTTGAAATAGGCATTCCGCGCAGAGATGAAATTGCGACCAAACGGACGAGCGAACCTTCCAATTCGCGGATATTGCTCTTAACTTTTCCGGCTATAAAAAATGCGATTTCATCCGGTAAATGAACCCCGTCAAGATCGGCTTTTCTTTTTAGGATCGCAACTTTCGTTTCAAGATCGGGCGGTTCGATGTCGGCGATCAAACCCCATTCAAACCGTGAATGAAGCCTTTCTTCCAGTGTCGGAATTTCACGCGGCGGACAATCCGAAGTGATAACGATTTGTTTCTGGTCATTATGAAGCGCGTTAAATGTATGGAAAAATTCTTCCTGTGTGCGTTCCTTTCCAGCCATAAATTGCACGTCGTCCATTAAAAGAACGTCTATCGAGCGGTATTTTTCGCGAAAAGTTTGCGTTTTGTCATAACGAATCGCATTAATTAATTCGTTCATAAACTTTTCGGAGGTGATATAGGCAACCCGCAAATGACGATTTCTTTCTTTAATCGAATGTCCGATCGCGTGCATCAGATGAGTTTTCCCGAGTCCGACACCGCCGTAGATAAATAAAGGATTATATGTTTTTCCTGGCGTTTCGGCGGCTCCCAAGCTTGCCGCGTGAGCAAATTGGTTGCAGGCTCCGACGACAAATTTATCGAATGTATATTTCGGATTGAGTGAGTTTTCAATCGGTTCGATGTCAACGAAATTGGTCGAGCTGTTTTTTATCAAAATTTCAGGCTTTGGTTTATCTATATAATCCGAACCGTTGGTTTTCGGCGAATTGGTAAAATTGCTCGGCTTTTCAAAGAAAAATTCTGCGTCGTCATCCGCGAAGATTTCTTCCTTCATATCGTTATCTTCGACTGACCAATCGAGGCGGTAGTTTGATAAATTAAGTTCCTTTAAGGTTTGATTAATGACTTCCGAATAGTAAGTGCTGACCCAATCTTTGGTCACTTGTCCGGCACGAAGGTGAAGAACTTTATCCTGCTCGTTGCATCCGTCAAAATGGATAGGACGAAACCACGCATCAAAAATTTGTTTGTTGAGACGTTTTTCGACCGATTGCAGAATATTATTCCAGACGTTTTTATTTTCGAAAGAAGTTTCCATAGCCTGACTCCGAATATTTTATTTGTTAATTCTTTGGTAAAACTTTTAAGCAAATCGACCTTAAAAATACCATTTCCCAAAACTTTGTTCGATCTCTGGAAAATCTTCGACAACTCGTTCTATTTCGGTGAGTTCGACAGCTTTTTGCTAACTCAATAAAAAGTTTTCCACAGAGTTTTCCACAGGATTGTGGAAAGTTGCTTAAAAGTTAAAGTAAAACTTTAAGTCCATTATTTTCAATGATTTACAGGTGTTAATATAGTTGAAAACGGAAGAAAGATTAACATAAAATAATGCCTTATGCAAGAAGAAATCCACAGGTTTCGGAATTATTTTCAGAGGTTTCGGGGAAGCCTTTTCATACCATAAACTTGGCAAGATTTCAGATTATGTTAGACTTATTTCGTTTATAATTCTGCCCCGAAAAACATATGTCCAAAAGAAAAAAGAAAATGAATTCAACAGATAAAACAGTTGCCGAGCAAAGTTTAGCAGAGCGGATAAAAACTGCTTCCGAAGGTTTGTATTACATCAGCGAAACGGATGCCGAGGTCTTGCCTTTTAGCGGTTCAAAAGCCGAAAGCGTGACCAGGGAAGAGGTTTTACGGCAGACGAACAGTCAAGCTGACGCAAATGTCGAAGAAAGAGAATTCAGCGAAATTTTTGCGCGACTGACGAAAATTCAGGATTGGTTCGGCGATGAAGAAAAAGCGACGGCTGAAAGATTTTCGGTGCTGAAAGATTTACTTGAAAAAAATCTGCGGGATTTGAAGGTCTTCAAAATCGGCAACATCAATATTGATATTTATTTTGTCGGGCTTGATGCGGAAAACAATTTGATGGGAATTCAGACAAAGGCGGTGGAAACATAAAAAGGGCGGAAAATTGATTTCCTGCCCTTTCAAATCATTTTAGAATTTTTACAATTACTTTCCTCTGACGCTTCCTGCCCCCGAAGTATCTTTTTCGATGTTCTGCGGGTTTCCGGCATAAGTGATTTTGCTTGCGCCTGAAGCGTCGACCTTCAAAGCACCTGAAACCGAAACATTAATATTGCTTGCGCCGCTGGAATCGATAGTTGCATTTTGCGATTGCAGACTTTCCGCGTTGATCTTGCACGCGCCGCTCGATTCGATGTTCAGATCGACGGTTTTGCCGGAAATTTCCATTTTCGACGCGCCGCTCGCATCAACTTTCAGGAAATTATTATCGAGATTGCTTAAATTCACTTTCGATACGCCTGAAACTTCAAGCTCTTCGATGTTGGGTGCGGAGATTTTGATGCGCACCGGGTTTTTCGTATTGAATCTTTTTTCCGAGCTGATCTCCAAAATGCCGTTATCGACTTCGGTTTTGATCAAAGGCAAAAGATTGTCGTCGGCTTCGACCTCGACCGAAAAATCTTTTTGCGCGACGATCTCGACTTCATAAATGCCGCCGACATCAACGCCCTTGAAATTTGAAACATTGCGTTTTTCGTTCACAAAATTTCCCGAGCCTTGCACACCGCGACCGAATTTAAAGTTAAGACTAAAGAAATTGGCGGAAGTCTTTCCGAAAGCAAAGGAGTTCGCTAAACACACACCAGCTATTAATGCGACTATAAAAACTATGATTCCGATTTTTTTCATTGATTTCTCTCCAAAAGAATGATTTGTCGCAATGGCAAACGAAATCGAAAAAAGAAAAGTTCGGAAAAAAATTATTTTGTTAGGAACTTATCGATCACACCGTGTTCCAGGAAAAATTGCGCCACGCCCAGCAGAAAACCGAAAAGCGCGCCGAAAAGTTCGATCTTGGTCAAATGTTCCTTGGCGACCGACAAAACGAGCGATTCGAGTTTTTCGACCGGGTAATTATTGATCTTTTCGCGGACGACTTCGCCGATGTTGAATTCCTTGATAACTTGCGGAAGTTTTTCCTTCGCGGCATTGATGATCGTTTCGGTCAGTGAATTGCCGGCAGTTCTGATCTGTTCTTCGGAAACGTGATCGGAAAGTTTTCCGATCGGCGCGGACAAAAGACGGTCGATCTGTTTGGCGATGACTTTATTGATGATATTTGCCGTTTCATCCTGGTTGAGGATGTTCAGCAAGCCGTTTGCGAGCAGTTTCTTGAGCTTTTCTTCCGATTCGGGATGCACGAACTGCAAAATCGCATCAACGCTGTGAGGGCGTATCTTATGCAGCGAATCGGTCAGGTAGGTCGAGATCGAATGTTGCACCGCTTCGCTTTGAACGAGCGAAAGCACATTTTTTCTGACTTGCGCCTTCAAACGGTCGAGTTGTTCAGGCGCAACCTTGCCGACAATATCGTTAAGCGGTCGCGCCATCAGATTTTCGATCGACGTATCGAGAAAACTTTTCGCTTCCTGCGCGAAAAAATCGCCGCGCAAGGTTTCTTCGATGCGTTTCGGGAGCGATTCATTCACGAGATCGTCGACTTCGCCGATCAGATTGTCGCGCGAAACGAAAAATTTCTTGAAAAACGGCAGATTCTCGTAATACTGGTGAACTTCCTTTTTTATCAACGCGCTGATCTGGTTACGCGTTTTCTCAGCCGTTGCGAGTTGGGTCAATTGGTGAATGATCGGCTGAATTTGCTCTGTGGCTTTTTCTTTCAGAAGATTTACGGCATCGGGTGTAAACATTTCGCCGAGAGTCGTTTCCGTATTTGCAAGATAATCGATCTGTTTATCGATAAATTCGATAAGCTTTTTTTCGAGTTCGGGCGATTTGACCGCCCCTTTGACACGCGATTCCAAAAAGGCGAGAATCTTGTCGAATTGCTCATCGTCAACTATTTCCGACACGCGTTTCGATAGAAATTCGTCAACGCGGCGTGTGACGAAACCGCTGATCGATTCGACGGTTTCCTCACTTTTCAAGACATTTTGAATATGCGCGGCGATTTTTAATTGCAAAGAAGCGATCGCGTCCAGAACGGGTTCGCGCAGATTGGTGGGCAGAGCCTCGATCAGTGAAGGGTAATTCTGCGAAATTATTTCCTGCGTGTATGAATCGACGACCGACTGAATTTTTTTCCGCAAAAATTCCTTGCCGAAAAGCTCGTCCGTGATGGTTTCCTGCGAAACCAATTCTTCGCCGACGGCTTTTCCGATCGCTGCCGCCATACGGTCGCGGTGGCGCGGGATCATTCCTTGCGGAAAAACCGTGATTCCGAAAAGTTTGATCGGATTACGCGGACGAAAAAGCATTCTGACCGCCAGCCACGCGCCGACGTAACCGTGAACGGTGGCAACAATAACCAATGAAGAGAATCTGATTAAATTATTAAAATCCAGTTCCACTATAATTCTTTAAAATACCTGAAAACCCTTTGACCGAAGACAGAAATCGGAAAACTCCCTGAGCCAGTCGTGGCTTGCCGAATAGTTTTTCCATTGTTCGTCCTCATCCTTGTATAAAGTCCCGTCGTCCGCCGCGTCCGTAATGCTCAAATCCGAAAAAATGCGTTTGTTCGGCGCGAGCTTCGGTAAAATCGTATCGCGAATTTTTTCGCCGATTAGATGCGCTTCTTCTTTTTCGAGTTTTACACCGGTTGCGTTGTATTCCATTTGTCTGATTTTACTGTCGCTCAAAATGTCGAAACTCTTAATAATCTCCAAAGCCGTCCGCCAATTCCATACGTTGGCGTTAAACTCATAGTTCTCGGAACCGTTGTCTATTAAAGTGAAACTCATAAATTTTCTCCAAGTTAGATGCTAAATTGTTCAATCCTTTGCAGTCAACAAAGTTTTGCAACTAAATCTTTTCAAGTGTAATTTATTAAACAAATATGAATAAAACCGCCTATCTGAAACGCATTGGAATTTATGAAAATGATTTGTCCGCAACTCTCGAAACACTCAAACTTTTGCAGAAAAAACATCTCTTAAATGTTCCGTTCGAGAATCTCGATATTCACTGGAAAAATCCGATCGTTTTAGACACGGAAAAGTTTTTCGACAAAATTATCGATCAAAAGCGCGGCGGATTCTGTTATGAACTGAACGGTTTATTTAACGAGTTGCTGAAATCGCTCGGTTTTCAAACCAAGATCATCTCGGCGCGGGTTTCAAACGGCAAAGATTTCGGCGCGGAATACGATCATCTGGCGATTCTGGTAGAAATCGACGGCGAAGAATATTTAGCCGATGCCGGTTTCGGCGATTTTTCCGCCGAGCCTTTGAAATTCGTTTTAGATACCGAGCAGACGGACGCAAACGGTGTGTTTTCTGTCAGAAAACACTCGGACGAATATTTCGAGGTCGTCAAAAAACACGGCGGCGAATGGCAAAGCGAGTATATTTTCAAAGATTCTGCACGGGATTTAAGCGAATTTGCCGGAATGTGCGATTTTCACCAAACATCTCCCGAATCGCATTTCACACGCGGTAAACTTTGTTCGCTGATGACGGAAAACGGGCGCAAGACTTTGACCGACAAGAAGTTTATCAAAACCGAAAGCGGTGAAAAATCCGAAACCGAAGTTGCTTCCGAAGATGAATTTAATGAGATTTTAGCCCGCGAATTTGCGATAGATCATTCAAAACATTGATCGGACAGGTTTGTAACCAAGCCGATCAAGTTATTCATTCAATTTATTAGGTGCTGAACCTAATAAATTAGCTCACGAACCTAAAAGATCAGGTCTTGAACCTAATAAATTAGCTCACGAACCTAAAAGATCAGGTCTTGAACCTAATAAATTAGCCTTTCAACCTAAAAAACTCTATTTTGAACCTAATCGGATAAGTTTTCAGCCTGAAAAATGAGGTTCGGAACCCCAATTTTGAGGTTACAAGGCTTAAAAACGAGGCTCGAAGGCTCGAATTTAAGGCAGACAACCTCAAAAATGAGGTTTCGAGTCCCATTTTTGGGACAAAGAACCTTAAATTATGATGTTTTGACCTCAAATTTATTAAAAATAAGCTCGATGTGTTAGTTTGGCGAAATACACATTGGTTGTCCTCGTTGGAAATTAAGCCGCAATAAGGCGCAAAAATATCGAAAAGTTTCTTTTGAGTCTTTTGTGTTTTCTTGCGGTTATTAAATTTACTTCCGATTTTGGTTAAATACTCTCAAAACGTCTATAATTTCTCTTTCAAAATTATGTCAGACTCAATTTCATATTCGGATGCGGGCGTTTCGATCGACAACGCAAATTTGGCGGTGGCAAAGATCAAAAACTTTGCCAAATCAACCTTTAACGAACGAACTTTGACCGAGATCGGGAGCTTCGGCGGGATGTTTTCGGGCGCGTTTCCGAATATGGCGGAACCGATTCTGGTTGCTTCGGCGGATGGTGTCGGCACGAAGTTGAAGCTCGCTTTTGAAACGGGAATTCACCGCACGGTCGGGCAAGACCTCGTAAATCATTGCGTCAATGACATTTTAGTTCAGGGCGCGCGACCGCTTTTCTTTCTCGATTATTTCGCAACGGGCGTAGTTGACCCGGAAGTAACGGCTTCGGTCGTCGAAGGAATGGCGATCGCGTGCAAGGAAAACGGTTGCGTTCTGCTCGGCGGCGAAACTGCGGAAATGCCTTCGATGTATGCCGACGGCGAATACGATCTGGCGGGTTTTATCGTCGGCGTGGTCGATAAATCGAAAGTAATCGACGGGAAAACGGTCAAAGCGGGCGATGTCGTTTTAGGTTTGCCTTCGACCGGTTTGCAGACGAACGGCTATTCGCTCGCAAGAAAACTATTTTTCGAGATCGGCGGTTACAATTCTGATTCATACGTTGAAGAATTAGGCGAAACGGTCGGCGAAGCCTTACTCAAAACACACGCAAGCTTCTTAAAACCGCTCGAAAACCAGCTCGATTCGGGCAAAATAAAAGGCTTGGTTCACATCACCGGCGGCGGATTTCTCGAAAATATCCCGCGTATTCTGCCCGAAAACGTCGGAGTCGAAATAAAACGCGGCACTTGGGATGAATTGCCGGTCTTCGGAATGATGCAGAAACTCGGAAACGTGAAAGACAGCGAAATGTTTCGCACCTTCAATATGGGCATCGGAATGATCGTGATTTGCAGTGAAGAAGATAAAGATTTTTTACGGCAAAATCTTGGAACAACCTTTGAAATCGGGCGTGTGATTGAAGGAAATAATGAAGTCAGAATTTTATGAGGCGTTGTTTTTATGTTTTGGAAGCTCACGATAATTATCTCAATTGCAATATTTGCCGGGTGTAATTCAATAAATAGTAAATCAAATGAAGTTTCGATTCAGTCGAATCAAACAAATAATAATTCGGAAAAAAAAGAAGTCGGTTTTTTATCAGAACCGGTAGAATATCCTTTCAATAAAGTTCCTGAAGATTTAAAACCGATTTGGGATGAATTTATAAAAAACGGTCAGTGATCGTCTGGCACAGACTTCGGATATGAATTTTTCCGAACAAACAAAATCGCAACTTCCCGAAAATATCCGCCCTTACGAATACATCTGGGGCGATCTCGGTTTTGAAAAACGCGTCGAAGATAAATATTTGGCAGCAATCGTTGTAGACACGACGAAAACTAATGCAAATAAATTCGGCTTGGTTATTTTTTCTCCGCTTAAAGGATCAAAAGATAAATACGAAATCAACTGGCTTTACCGCGATAAAGATTTATCGAAAACAAAGGTGAGCAGAGCCAGTGGAGAATTTTATGTTACCGAATATACGGACGACGGTTCTCAAAAATCGTGTTCTGTAAAATGGAATAAAAAGGCGAAAAATTTTGAGTGTCAGTAGCTTGCTAGTAAAAATAGGTATTTTAGTCCTGCAAGAATTCTGATAAAGTTAGTTCTTAAAACAGATTTTGTTCATCTAATCTCAAAATAAAAAGGAGTTTTTATGTCTTCGGGAAGTCTTTTTGATTCTGAATCCAGTAAATCTTCGAGTTGGAAATTATTTCTGATCGGTTTTGTCGTTCTGATAATCGTTTGCGGGGCGGTTTACGGGCTTTATGTTTCGGGCAAGCCGCGTGAAAAAACGAGCGAGGAGATTTTAGCCGCAGAAATCCGCGATTCGGTCGTGATGATGCTCGCACAGCCGACGTTTTCAGGCGACGAATTTGAAGCGCAAATTTTGGGTAAAGGCAGAATGCGGCGGTTCGATTGGAAAAAGCGCGAGGCTTATTTTTCGTTTCCGCAATCAGACCAAGCCGAATTTGACGAGTTTCTCAATAAGTTCTTTGTTGATCGGATGAAAGTCGAAATAGGTTCAAATACGGACGGCGAAATCCGGCTCGGAAATTATACGATGACCGTTTCGCCCGAAAATACATACTTTTTCAAAACGCCGATCGATAACGTCAAAATCGAACCGAAACAAAATCTGAAATTTGCCTTTAAAAATGTAAATTACGACATTTCACTTGAAGAAATGCGCCAATTTACGAATAATTCGGCGGTTTACGGCGGCAAGTTGATCGCCGAACAATCGCAGAGAACCGATGAACCGAAGATTATTTTCGCCAATCACGGAATTATGGTCGCCAAACCCGACGAGCCGTCCTTACAGCGTTTGGTGAACGAACTTTTGAAGGACGAAGCGATCAAAAACGACCGCGAAAAAAGAATTCAGAGATTGGTCGATTTCGTTTCCAATGAAATCGAATACAGCTACACCGAAGCCGTCGGCGGACGTGAAACCTTAAAACGTGCCAACGAAACGCTGATGACGCGTTCGGCGGATTGCAGTAATAAAACGATCCTGCTTGCCTCACTGCTCGAACAGATCGGCGAAGAATATATTCTGCTTTATTGTCCGCAACATATTACCGTTGCCGTCCCGCAGGGCAATTTTCCGAATGAGAACAAGCTCGATTTTGAATGGAATCAAAAACCCTGGATGATCGCCGAAACGACGCTTCCGGGTTTTCAGGTCGGCGTTACGAAAGTCACCGAAACGGCACGGTTGCAGACTGTCAACTACGTTCAGGTTCCGCGTCAAAAGGATATTATTTTCGATGCGAGCAATTATAATCTACTGAAATTTTGGTAAAACTCGACTCATAAAGTAAGTTATCAAGCGTTCAGAGTTTTGCCTTCAGGCGGCAATTCGCTAAGGTTGAAGCCTTCTGAAAAAAGACTCATAGCTTTTCCGATCAAAAGTAACAGTCGGTTTAAACGTCGAGTTTGATACGGAAAGTTTTCATCACATCGCTGATCGAATTGGCAACGCCGAAATGTTCGATTCGCGGCGTTTGTGCGGCAAGAATATTTTCCAGATCGAGTGCCTCTTCGATGTCAGGAAACTGAAAGGCGGTTTTTTCGCTTGCGCCCGCAAATATTAACCCGACGGCTTTGTTTGCATCGTTAACGACGAGCGAGCCGCTGTCGCCGCCGCGCACGAAACTGCTGTTATCGGTCGGAATTATCAAAAACTGATCTTTAAAAAATGCTTCCTTCCCTTTGGCGGAATATTTTACCCAAATGCTCAGATGAATCGAGAAAATTCTTCCGCGCGTAAGACCTGTCGTGCGTCCGACCTTTTGACAGTTTGAACGGAGTTCGACTTGTTCCTTACTTAAATAATCTTCGACCTTTCCGATTCGTGCGATTTCCTTGCTGTGAGTTTGCCCTCTGAAAAGCTTGGCGATGGCGGCATCGACAAAATTCGGCTTTTCGACATCACCGCCGAAAATTATCGGCGCGTAATCGTAAAGCTCGGCAACCGCTTTGCTTGCCGCCGGATCGCCCGGGCTCGGATGCAATATCAGATCGCTGTCGTCCTTCCCTTCTTTGGTAAGGTCGACAAAAACGTGCGAATTAGAAAGAAGATAGACGTGTTTTTTGAGAAAGATATGCGCCGCACTATCGATAAAGTTCGGACGGAAAAAATAACCGATCGTGCCGAAATCATTGGCTAAATTTGCATTTGCGCCGCTGATCCCGCCTTTTAAGATTTCGTGCGGTTGGCGCGATTCGTCGGAAAAGTCGTCTTCCAAATTCACGCGAAAACTTAAAAAATCGGCACGCGGCATTTCGTATATAAAAATCGGCAGATTTTGGTAACGTTCGGGCAAAAGTTGCGTCGGCGGGTCTTCGAGCATCTCGCCATTTGCGTTTTCGACAAAAACCTGAATACAGTATTCGTCCGTTCCGTCGATTTTTCCGATTCCGATTGCGTGAATGTTTGCCGATCTTCTTTTTTTCAGCCATTTTTCGGTCAATTCATTTTTGACACCGATGGCTTTTTTCAGACCGTGCAGATTATTCAAGGCATTTTTGCCGTATTTCCATTTGTCGAAAAGATGTTTTGCTAAAAACGAAGCCAATATCAAAGAAAATAAGACCGCCGAAATCGCAAGACCTGGAGTTAAATAGTCAATTTCTCGCGGCATTTCCGGCGGTGAAACTTTCCCGGCGACGGTCACTGGCGGAAAAGGCAAAATCGTTTTTTTTGGTGACGGAAAAGTTGCGGGCGTAGCGGCGGCGGTTGAATTTACATTCGTTTTTTCGGTCGGCAACGGGCTAGGCGAAGGAGTTTCGGACGGACCCGGCGAAGAGAGAGGTATCGGCGTTTGAACCGGAAATCCGCTTGCTTGTTTATCGGTTTCTACATTTACGATCGCAATCACTTCATTGGCAGGAAAGCCGGAACTTACTTCTTTTCTAATAATTTCAGTAAAATCTAAAGCATCGATGCGTTCGGAACATAACTTCAAAAATCCCTGCTCACTACCTTTGTGCCGATTGATGAAATACTGTTTACGCATTTCGGTTCGAGCCGTTATTTTTTGGATTTGCGCTCCGACAAGATTTACTGAAAATTCCTGAATTAACTGGCTTTTCGTATTTTGAATGAATAGATTTTTTTCTTTTTGACTCGAAAAATTCTTACCCTGAAACTTTGCGCTGATGCTTTTTTGTATTTCTTTTCGCAGACTTTCGGCTATTACCGGATTTTGTCGAATCGCATTTTTTAAGTCGTTATTTATTTCTTCTTTTGCTGTTTCGACACATTGTCTGAAGATTTCGTTTTGTTTCGGCATATTTCGGCATATATTGAAAAATTAACTGAGAAAGGAAGTTTGGAAGGTTTACGAACTTCCTTTTTCATTCAAACCCTAAATAAAGCTGTCGAGGGATTCCTGGTTAACACGCGTAATATGGCAATATTGTTTGCCGCGCACGGGTTTTCCTTCAGCCGCATCTTGCTCTAAAGCTTTGAGATCGAATTGCATTCCGTCGGTCGGACTCAAAAATTTGTAGCAGATCGGTAAATCGCTCAACGGTGCTTCGGGCTTTTCATCGACATTTGTAATTTCGATCTTGTATGGAATCCCGTCTATTTTCCGAAGCGATAAGGTATTTTCCACGGTGCCGATCTTGAGCTTGAAAACAACTTCGTCCGAATTGATATTGACACCTAAAGTTTCGGCAATGTAACCGAAATCTTCTTCAACGTTGCGGTATGGATCGTTTTTGCGAAAAAAGGGAAAGTCGGTCAGATCATTGTCATTCGGCATTACCGCGTAAAAAAGACCGTTGGAGATGTAAAGTTTTGTGACGGGCGGTTTTTCCGCAATCGTAAATTGCTGATTTTTTGAAAGAGTCGCGCGGTGCATTTCTTCGCCTTCGAGATTTAGAATCCAGCGCAGGTCGTTCTCATCGTTTTCACCGTTAAGACGATCAAAATCGCCGTTTTCATACAAATCGAAACCATCATTTCCCGGATTTCCAACGCCGGAAATCTCAAGTGAAACGTCTTCTAATTCCGTGATCTCACGACTGAATATCGGTGTGTATCCGAGTTTATCCGTATTTCCGCCGTCAATGAATGCCGGCTTAAAAATATTGACGTTCAGTTTATGGTCCGAGTTGCGAATAATGGCGGTTTCGCAACGTTTTTTCTGCGGGTTGAAACAAATGATTCCTAATCCGCGCACGTTGATAAATGCAGTGGCTAAACTTTTTGTAATTGGCATAATTTCTCTCCTGAAATAAGTTTTTTACTTCTCAAAAATTAAGTGATTTATTTTTTTGAAAAGTAACGAAAAGGGAGAAAAAATTAATAATCGGTAAAACCGCCGATGACTGAAAAAGCCGCCCAGAAATACGGAGAATGCAAGATTTCCTGATTGTTTCTAAGCATTTCCAATTGCGCTTGCCGCAACGCTTCGGAAACATTCATCATACCAAGCTTGCGATTGCGATGAACGGCGATCATCAAATCCTTTGCTGTTTCCGAATCGACCTTCCAGTTACTTGCCACGACCACGGGCGCACCGATAGCGAGAAACGATTGGGCAATTCCGATTGCGCCTTCGCCTTGAAAAACTTTCTCTCCGTTTGTGTCGCAGGCTGAAAGAATGACGATTTTTGATGCCTTCAATCTTAACGAAACGAGTTCGGATAGCTGTAAATCGCTGTCGGAAGATGTTTTAGCCAATAAAATCTTTGAATTCGGGGTAGAATCTACGTTCGTGACGTAATGCCCGGCGAAATGGAAGATATTTTTTTCGGAAATATTTTCCATAACCGCTTCTTTTGTGGCTTTTGAGCCGATAAACAGATCGTTTTTCGGATAAAATTCGGCGATCTTTCGTGCCTCGATCCCGGCTGACGGCAGATCGTTCAAATTCGGATTTTCGTTCGCATCAAACTGCGGATTTCCGACTGCCAAAAGGCTTTCATCTTTAATATTTTCCTTTGATTTGGCATTTTCGGTTGTTTTAATAAAAACATTTGCGCTCGGCGAATACAAGATAGTAAAGTCTTCGACCATAAAGCGTTTGGTTTTTTTGTTGACGAGCGCGGCAAACGGCAATTTATACAAGCTTTTATCCGCAATGATAACGAGAGTTTTGTCGGGATTTATGTCCGATAAAAGCGGTTCGACCAAAATTTCAAAAAACTGCTCGGCGTTTGGCTCAAATTCATCCGGCTGCGAATTTTTTGAAATAATTGCCTGTAAAAATGCGTTCGTTTTACTTTCGACAAAATCGAGCGAAACGGATTTTTCGACAAATTCAAAACTTTCTCTTGTGACGATCCAGATAAAAAGTTTTTCCTGAACTTGAAAATACTCGGCGATTTGCACGTTTGGCGGTATTTTGGCTTGAATTTCCTTAAAGGAAACAGGTTTGGCGATTTCGGGGTATTTTTTTTCGATCTCTGAAACCGAAGTTTTACCCTGAACAAAATCAAGCAGATTTCTCGCTTTCGATTTTTCGGCAAATTCAAAGGCTTTCTGCGGATTGCCTTCTTCCACGGCATTTTTAACCGCGATGTCATAAACTATCTGCTCATTTTCAAAAAAAACGTTTCGTGTTTCCTCATCGAAAATACTTGAGCGGTATTTTTCGGAAAGTTCGAGCGTTTTCTCCAACTGTTCGCTTATTTCCCCTTTTCTGCCAAGTGCAAATAAACACAGAAGTTTTCCCTTTTCTGCCGAGTAGCGGTCGATTTGTATTTCAGGATTTGTTTTCAGAAGTTCGATAACTTTTTCATAGGTTAAAAGTGCCTCGTCAAACTCACCCGTCGCTCTTTTCAGTTCGGCGATTTCGAGCGTTGCATATTGAATCAACCTCTTCCGAAATATTTTATCTTGGGTTTTTTCCGCAGTTTGCAGAGATTCTTCGGCAAATATCAAAGCTTGCCTGAAATCTTTCTTGTTTTTGTATATTTTCAAAAGCAGTTTGAGCGAATCATCAAACGCCTGCGATTCTTTCAGAGAACTGTTCCGTGTAATGAAAAGGGCATCTTTACCGAAAATTTCAGCACTTTCGGAAAGCTTTAATTTGTCGAAAACAGAAGCGATGTAGTATGTATTCTGCCATTTAACGCTTTGACCCGAGTTATAATCGGTCGGCGCAAACAACGATTTGCTAAGATAAGCCAAAGTTTTTTTCGTTTCGCCCACATCGTCGTAGTGACCTGCTAAAACGTTCAGCAATTTCATCTGCATCGTCGAATCGTTTAATTTTTCAGCCGATTTCAACGTTTCCCGGGCAATTTCAATCGAACGGCTGATCTTATCGTCAAACAGCAAATTGTTCCCATACCAATCCATCACCGCAACATTCAGCCAAAGATAGTTTTTTCGCTCACACTCAGCCGACAATTTCATCAGGATCGCGTTGCTTTTATCTATTTCCGAAAGATTGTTCAACATATGTGCGATCCAAAGTTCGGCGATCATTTTTTCCGGCAAGTTTCCGGCTTTTTCAAAAGATTGGGCACTTTTTACAAAGTTTGCTTTCGCTTCCCCAACTTCTTTGCTGAAAATTTTCTGAAAACCTTTTGAAAGAAAATTTTTGGCAGTGAGAAGTTCTCGAAAATTTTCGGTTTTTGCGTAAAAATCGGCGATTTCAATTACAAAAAAATCGGCATTTTTATCTCTTTCAAGATTGCCGATAAATTTCAGAGCTTCGATTGATTCCGTTACGTTTGCATCATCGCCGCGAATTTCAGCTTCGAGAAACCGTCTTGAAATTTGATCGGGAAGCCATCGTTCTGAAATAGTTTCACGCGTTTGCGAATGAATTTTCCAAACTTTTTCTTCATCGCGATTTCGATACGCAGTCAAAAAATCTTCCAAAATCTGCTCTTTCGTTTTCGAGTTGTTTTTCAAAAGTTCAAGCCGTTCGAGATTTTTCCGTGCTTCCGCCGCCCAACCTGAGCCGTTATCTTTTTCAAGATATAAATTCCACGCTTCCTTTGCCGGATTGTATCTTTGCAATTCCTGTAAACACAATGATTTGTTGAATAAAGCGGCAAGCAGATTCGGATCGAGATCAAACGCGACACTGAAATTTTCCAGTGCTTTCGCGAGAGTTTCCAGTTTTTGTTCGTTCGGCAGAGTTTTCGCTTTTTCAAAATATGCCGAACCGAGATCGTTTCGTATTTCGGCATTTCTGGCATCGAGTTTGACGGCTTTTTCGAGTTCTTCAACAGCTTCGTCAAACTTTCTTTGAGTGACGTTAAAGATGCCGAGCTTTTGAAGATTTTCCGCCGATGGAGCTTTTTCCGCCGCTTCGAGCAATTCGTTTTCGATTCGGCGCAGTTTACTTTTTTCTCTTTCTTCCGCCGTTCCGCGTATCACGACAAGCGGTGCGTAATCAAATTCGGAAAGACGTGTTTCGGTCGGGCGTTCCTGCTTATAAATACTTTTTAATTCAGTGATTTCGTCCGTCTGACCACGATTTATTAAAAAGATGGAAAGAATCGAAATCCCGATCAGCACAACCGCAAACGAAGCGGCATTTAACGGTTTTTTGAAAAACTCCGTGAGCGTCTGAAACAAGATTGGAGCAGGTTTTTCTTCTAAAATCCGAGATTTTTGCGCCTTTTCCCTGATCTTTTCGGTCAGCGCGATTTTTGCGCTTCTTTCCCGGTTATTTACGAGCGTTTTCCGAAAATCTTGCAGATCATTTTCATTGAGTCTTTCAAAAATGAAATCGTCGATCAGTCCGTCTTCGGCAATCTCCACCAGCGAGCCGAATTCTTCGTCTAAAAACAAAAGTTCCTCATATTCCGCTAAAAGATTTTCTTCTGAAATCCTGCCAAGCAGATATTCGCGGATAGAAAATTCATTTTTGAGAGATTCTTTCATCTTTTCCTTTCCAAATAAATGTGCTGAAAGTTTCCGAAATGTAACGGATTGATTTTCCGAAACTTAAGACGCGCATTCCTCCAAACAAATCTTTAATTTCCGCTTGAGTCGGACGAGTTTCATTCTAAGTGCTGTTTTAGTTAAGTTCAGTTTTTCGGAAAGTTGATTGTGCAGTTTGATTTTTGCTTGTTTTTCTTCCGAATAGTAATCCAGAAGCACTTCGCGATTTTCCTCTGAAAGTTCATTCAAACATTTTTCCAGACAATCGTCCGAATACTTTTGAACATTTTCCGAAATTGTTACTTCATCAATATTCAAGTGATTTTTTTCCTTTCGCAAAGATTCGAGATAGACAAATTTTGCTACGCCGTAAATATAAGCCTGTTTGTTTCCGATCTTTTCCTCTTCGATCTTTAGGGTGACGCGATTGATCGTTTCGTCGGCTAAATCTTCCGGGAAAAGACATTTTCGATAATAGAAAAACGTGATGAGGCGCGAACGCAAACGTTCATATTCCTCGCCCGCCTTTTCCGCATCAGAATCCAGCCAAACGAGAAACTTTGCAAATAATTCTTGTGTAATTTCTTTTTTTATATTCTTTTTCGACGGAAGAACGTTATTTTAGTTCGGGACTAAAAGCAGAATAAACATACCTTAAAATAGTGTGCCGAGCAAGTTATTTTGTGGCTAAAGCCTTTTGAGATACGCGGTTTTCGCACGCGGAAATGATGTGATATTTTTGAAGTCGAAGGTTGGTTTCACGGAAAATTTATGAAGATCGGTATTTTAATCTCAGGGCGCGGCTCAAATATGACAGCGATCGTCGATGCGGTGCAGAACGGGAAAATTTCCGGCGCAGAAGTTGTCGTCGTAATCAGCGATAAATCCAATGCGCAAGGTCTGGAAAAAGCAAAAATGCGCGGAATTGAAACGGTCGTGATACCCAAAAATAAACGCTCACGCGAAGAACACGATGCGGAAATCGTTTCCGAATTAAAAAGGCGAAATGTTGAAATAGTTTGTCTTGCAGGATATATGCGGCTCTTGTCAGGTGATTTTGTGTCCGTTTTCCCGAATAAAATAATCAATATTCATCCAAGCTTACTGCCGAGCTTTCCCGGACTTGATGCTCAGAAGCAAGCCTTTGAATACGGCGTAAAAATTACGGGTTGCACGGTTCATTTTGTGGATGAAGATTTGGATCACGGCGCGATAATTCTGCAAAGATCGGTCGAAGTTTTAAACGAGGATACGGCGGAAATTCTTTCGGCAAAAATACTTGAACAGGAACACACGCTTTATATTGAAGCACTTCAAAAGATCGTTATGCAGAAATATGAGATCGTCGGTCGGCGGGTTATTTTTCGGGAAAATTAGAAGAGTTTTTTGATGAAATTATGTAGAATTTCACGAATTTTCAGATTTGAATTTGCATCGCGCAAGCCCAAAGTAAAAGCGTAGAGAAGGATAAAAACCGATAGGATGCAATCGATAGTTATAAAAGAATGACGTAATAAAGATTGATTTTCGGAAACATCAAATGCGTTCACGTTTTTCTCCGCAAAAAGTTGCGGAGAGATGCTTTTCGACCCAAGGGCTTTTTGACATTGTGAATAAAAACACATAAACTTTAAGTTTTCGCTTTTGAGTGAAAATAAGGACAGTGAATTATGCCAAAGAGAACTTATCAACCAAACAATCGCCGCCGTGCGAAAAAGCACGGATTCAGAGCCAGAATGGCAACCAAGAACGGACGCGCCGTTTTGAAACGCCGCAGAGCGAAAGGACGCAAGAGATTAACGGTTCATCATTATTAAACTTTCGTTTGCCGAAAAGCGAACGGCTTCGGAAACCTGCGGAGTTTCGTCGTGTTTATGCTGAAGGAAAACGCTTTGAAGGGCGTTTCGTGACGGTTTTTATTTTGCCGTCCGAAACGCAATCGCATCGTCTGGGCGTAACGGCTTCAAAAAAGATCAGCAATAAAGCTCACGACCGCAATCGTGCGAAACGTCTTTTGCGTGAAGGTTTTCGTTTAAGCAAGCTTGAGATCGCCGAAATTGAAACCAAATATGACTGGGTTTTGAATGCGCGAAGAAGCCTTTTAAGTGTTAAATTGGAAAAACCGTTGGCGGAGTTTCGGCAAATCGTTGCGAAAGTAAGAAAAATTGAATCGGAAAAAGGCGAAACAAACGTCGAAAGTGAAGAAAGATGAAGTTTTTGGTTTTAGATTTTTTGAAGCTTTACAAGACGTTGATTTCGCCTTTTTTACCGCCCGCCTGCCGTTTTACGCCGACTTGTTCCGAATATGCGATGCAAGCCGTTGAAAAATACGGTGCAATTCGCGGAACCTGGATGGCATTCAAACGTATTTTACGATGTCAACCTTTTTGCGAGGGCGGACATGATCCCGTGAAGTGATTCTGTATCGAAGATTTTGAAGAGAATTAATCCGAAATCCGAAATCCAAAATCCAAAGTTGAAGTAATGGATAATCAGAAACAGCAAAATCAATCTCGTTTTTTAATCGCGGCGGTGCTTTCGTTGACGGTTCTTTTGGGTTGGCAATATTTTTTTGCTCCGAAGAAACCGCAAGGCGATAATGCGAATACGGCGCAAACGGCGGCAAATACCAATACTGCGCCGACACCTGCACAACAGCCTGTTCCGGCACAAACGCCGGCAGTCACGGCTGACACTGCCGATAACACACCGAACCGACAGATTACGATCAAATCTCCGCTATATGAAGTAAAACTCGATTCAAAAGGCGGTTTGGCAACGAGCTGGATTTTGCTGAAAAACGTTTCTGAAAAAGATCAGGACGGAACACCGCTTTATGCTGACGGTTCGACAAAAGAAGTAAAAAATCCTCTTCAACTCATTTCGCAGGAAGCCCTGAACCGAAATCCGCGCGAGCTTCCTTTCAGATTAGCGACCGGCGACCAAAATCTCGATAATTTATTAAATCAGCGCAATTATACGATCTCGCAAACGGAAGAAACGGTTCAGGTCAACGGAAATGAGGAAAAGCGAATCGATTTTATCCTAAACGACAGCACGAACGGTGTCGAAGTTACCAAAACCTTTATCTTTCGTGCCGACAGTTATCTGACCGATTTGCAGGTTAAACTGACGAAAGGCGGACAGCCTGTTCCGAATACGAAACTTTTGATCGGCGCAAGCCTCGGCGATCAGGGAATCAAGCATCATAATTTTTATCACATTGAACCGGAAGCCGTTGCCGTTACCAGCAATAAAATCGAACGTCACGCTGGCACGTCTTTAACTTACGTTAACAACGAAGCTACTTTGCCTATTGCAGGCGAAGCGGACTGGGCTGGCGTTGCCGATACCTATTTTACGATGACGGCGATTCCGGCGCAGAAGGCGACCGGGCTTGAATATCGTGCGACGAAATACGATGTCCAAACCGAGCCCTATTATGACGGGATCATCAGCTGGGTTACGCGAAATCAAAAAACGACCGAAACGCGTCATCTAATTACGGCGTATGTCCCGATCACGGCAGACGGTTCGACAACTAAGATTTATACGGGATCAAAAGACTTTTTTACACTTCGTGACTATAATGCGCTTTTGACGCAAAGTGTCGGAAGAACGATCGACATCGAAGATTTGATAAATTACGGTTGGTTCAAATTCCTGACAAAACCGCTCTCGATACCGATTCTCTACGCGATCAATTTTTTCTATAAATTAACCGGCAATTACGGGATAGCGATCATTATTTTCACGTTCCTGTTCTATTCGCTGTTGTTCCCGCTTCGTTGGTCACAGTCGAAATCCTTCAAAAAAGCCGCCGGAAATGCGCCGAAAATGAAGGAGATTCAGGATAAGATCAAGGATTTGCAGAAAAAAGGGGTTCCGATGGACGATCCGCGGATGCGCCAACTGCAAATGGAACAATTAAAGATGACGAAGGACGCTCTGCCGATCGGCGGATGTCTTCCGATGCTTCTGCAATTTCCGCTTCTGATCGCACTCTATGTTGCCGTGACTATTTCGCTCGGCTTTCGTCAAGCGACGTTTTTGTGGCTACCCGACCTTTCCGCCGGCGATCCGTATCATTTTCTAGAATTTATCTTTGCCGGTTCGATGATTCTTTCGATGAAATTTACGCCGACCGCGCCTTCTGTCACGCCCGAACAGCAAATGCAGCAGAAAATGATGACTTATTTTATGCCGGTAATGATGCTTTGGGTAATGTGGGGCGCGCCGTCGGGACTCTTGATTTATTGGCTTTTCGGCAACATCGTCAGCTTTGCCCAACAAATGGTGATTAATCGCATCAATAAGCCGACCGATCCGCCGAGTCAGGAAGTAGTTGATTCATTACCGAAAAATCTGAAGAAGGTGAATCCGAAACCTGCAACGTCTTAATGAAGAATTAAGGAGTTATTATGAACGAAATCTGTCAAAATGCCGAGCAATTTTTAACCGAACTGTTAGCCGAAATGCGCTTTAATCTGAGCGTTTCGAGCGAGTGGACGGACGAAGGCTGTATTTTCGATTTGAGCGGTGAAGATGTTTCTCTACTGCTTAGTGAAAACGGTGAAATGCTCGATGCCTTTGAAACTATTTTGTTTCAGATTTATGGGCGCGAGCTGGACAGGGAACATCGTTTCATCTGCGATGCCGAAGGTTTTCGCCGCACGCGTAAAGCCGAACTCCAGGCAATGGCACGCTTTGCCGCCGATCACGTTCGCAAAAACGGCAGACCTTTTACTTTCGGCAAATTGAATTCGACTGAACGCCGGATAATTCATTTAACCTTACAGGTCGAAGAAGATTTAGCAACCGAATCAGTCGGCGACGGGCGCGAACGACGCTTGCAAGTTCGTTTGAAATAATTTCAGATTTCAGATTTCAAATTCCAAATTGTTGAATTCGGAATCTGAAATCTGAAACTTGAAACTATGAAAAATACGATAGTTGCACTCGCCACGCCGCTTGGACGGAGCGGAATCGGAGTTATTCGCCTAAGCGGAAATAATTCGCTTGAGATCGTCGGAAAACTTATCCGCGAAGAAGATTTTTCACCCAAACCGCGCTTTGCATCTCTCAAAAAAATCTATGATTTAGAATCGAAGGAAGTTTTAGACGAAGCCTTAATTACATATTTTAAGGCTCCGAATTCTTTTACGGGCGAAGACGTGATCGAAGTTGCCGGACACGGTTCGCCCGTTATTTTGCGTCAAATAATTGATTTTTGTTTGAAACTCGATGCGCGAATGGCTGAAGCCGGAGAGTTTTCGCTTCGCGCGCTTTCAAACGGTCGAATGAATCTTTCGCAAGCCGAAGCCATTCGCGATCTGATAGACGCGCAAACCGTCGCCTCAGCACGGCAATCGATTCGTCAATTGCGAGGCGAATTTTCAAATCAGCTTCAGCCGTTAAAGGACGATTTGTTAAATGTCATTATCGTTTTGGAATCAGCTCTTGAGTTTGTCGAAGACGATTTGCCTGATTTTCAGAATGAACAAATCAAAGTTAAATTAAATGAAATTGCCGATGCGGTCGGAAAAATGGCGAAAACCTTTCAAGCCGGACGATTGATTCGTGAAGGCTTAAAAGTTGCGCTCGTCGGTCGCCCGAATGTCGGGAAGTCGAGCCTTTTTAATGCTTTGCTTGGACAAGACCGTGCCATTGTAACCGAAATTGCCGGAACCACGCGCGATCAAATTCACGAAAAATTTACGATCAAAAACATTCCCATCTCGCTCATAGACACTGCCGGATTGCGCCAAACCGAAGATGTCGTCGAAAGCATCGGGGTCGAACGCTCGCGCCGCACAATGGCGGATGCCGATCTTGTTGTTGTAATGCTCGACGGTTCGCAAGTTTTAACAAAAGAGGACAAAGAATTAATCGAACAAGTTTCCGGGCTAAATCATTTAGTTATAATTAATAAAAAAGATTTAGATCAGGCTGATCTAAATCTCGCCGAATTAAAAATTATACATATTTCCGCCAAAACAGGCGAAGGACTGGAGAATTTGAAAAATTTCATCATTCAACCTTTTCAAACCGAAGAAATAAATTCGAGCGGCTTTTTGGTTTCTGATGCCCGCCACTTCGATTTGCTCTTGCGAACTGAATCGGAGATTATAAATTCGATTGATTTGCTCGACCAAAAAATGAGCGAAGAGATTGTCTTAATAGGTTTGCATAATGCGCTTAAGTTTCTCGGACAAATCACCGGCGAAACCACAACGGAAGATATGCTCACCAGAATATTTTCGACTTTTTGCATCGGAAAATAAATTTCCGCCTCCAAACAATTTTGATTTTAAAAGGTTAGCGGACTTTTACGCTTATTACTTTATTTATGGGAAGGAACGGCTAATTTCTGATGAAAGCACTGTTCGATTTGCAAGAAAGTAAAAGATAAGTTTAGCCTCTTTCCTTTTTTTCTTTCAAAAGATATTATTTTTTCAAACAATTCAAATTGGAGGATTTTACATGTTTCCTGATGACGATAATTTTGAATCATTCGTTTCTCTTGAGAGCGAAAAGGTCGGTATTGTCGAAGAAATCCCATTTCGGATACTTATTCTCGGTGATTGGAGCGGAGATGGAATCAAGAAAGAACTTTCTTCGCGCTCTCCGGTCGAAATTGATCGTGATAATTTCGATTCGGTAATCAATCGTTTACATACGAAACTCGAATTAGATTTATCTTTGGAAAACGATCATATCATTTCACTCGAATTCAGTGAACTTAGTGATTTTCATCCCGATAATATTTATCGACGGGTTCCTCTTTTTGCCGATCTACGGGATTTGCGTCGTCGGTTGGTAAATCCCGACACTTTCAATAGCGCGGCAAAAGATGTGCGAAATTGGTTTATTGAGGACTCTAAATTTGAGTCGAACCAAGAAATCGAAAAACTTAAAACCGTCAATTCAGAGGATTTACTCGATCAAATATTGTCGGGAAAATCTGAGAATATTAAACTACAAGTTCCTCATAACGAAGAACTTAGCAGTCTTTTGAAGGATTTGGTAAGACCTCATTTGCTCAACTTTGACGAGAACGAACAAAAAGCCCTGATCTCAGTCGTGGACGAAGCTACCGGCAATTTGATGCGGACAATTTTACATCATCCGAAATTTCAAAATCTTGAATCTGCTTGGCGCAGTTTATTTTTCCTGGTCAGAAATACTGAAACGGATTCGCTTTTGAAAATTTATGTCTTAGATTTAACCAAGCATGAAATAATAAATAAACTTAAGGAATGCAATAATTTAACTGATTCTGAAGTTTATCGAAAGATAGTTGTCGATGCCAATGAAACGTTTGGCGACAAACCTTGGGCGGCGATGTTCGGCAATTACACCTTTCAACCTGGTATTGACGATATTGCTGCCTTGATCCGTCTTTCAAAGATTGCCGATACGCTTCAAAGTCCTTTTATATCAAAGATTGCAGATACTTTGCTGGAAGTTGAATCTATGTATCTTAAGCCTGCTTTTTCTGATTGGAATCTTTCTGAAGATTCTATAACTGGAAAACTTTGGTCAACTTTGCGTTCATTGCCTGAATCTAAATTTCTCGGATTAACTATTAACAGGTTTTTGACACGGCTCCCTTTTGGTTCAAAAACTGATGAAATTGATAGTTTTTCTTTTGAGGAGTTTGACGAACACTCGAAACACGACAGTTATGTATGGGGAAACAGTTGTTTTATCGTTGCTTTGTTGCTTGCAAATAGTTTTACCAAGTATGGATGGCAGATGGGAAGCCATTTTGAGCAGGAAGTAGAAAAGTTGCCGATTCATATTTACAGCGACGGTTTTGAAACAATTACAAAGCCTTGCGCAGAGGTAAATTTGACTCAAACTGCGTGTGAGAGATTGTTGGAATTAGGTTTAATGCCACTGATCTCATTTAGGGATACAGACCGGATACGTTTGAGCAGATTTCAGTCTGTAACAAAACCTGTATCTGCATTGATGGGAAGATGGAGGGATAGTTAAAATTTCTAACTCATTATTTTTATTGGCTTTTTCCCGAATTTTTTTTAGAATATTAGTTTGTATAAAAAGCGGAAACTTCCGCCTTTTTCTTTTGGAGTATTTACGGTTTTATGTTTTTTGATGAAGAATTTGATGTCATAGTTATCGGCGCAGGTCATGCCGGATGTGAAGCCGCATCTGCCGCCTCCAGACTTGGGGCTGAAACTGCCTTAATTACGATAAATTTGGATTTGATCGGGCAAATGTCTTGCAATCCTGCAATTGGAGGAATTGCTAAAGGACACGTGGTTCGTGAAATTGACGCACTTGGCGGAATTATGGGACGGATTATCGATCGGACAGGAATCCAATTTCGCCTATTGAACCGATCAAGAGGTCCTGCCGTTCAATCTCCCCGCGCGCAAGCGGATCGCAGTCTTTATCGGGTTGAAATGCGTCGAACATTGGAAGAAACCCCGAATCTTCATTTAAGACAAGGCATCGTAGTTAAGTTAATTATTGAAAATAAAAGCGTTATTGGCGTTGAACTACAAGACACCCGTTGTCTTAAAGCCAGTTCGGTTATTATTGCCGCCGGAACCTTTTTGAATGGAATGATTCATACAGGACCACGTACGTTTTCTGCCGGGCGTGCCGGAGAGCCTGCCTCAATCGATCTTGCAGAAAATCTTAAATCTTTTGGGCTTTCAATCGGCAGATTAAAAACGGGAACGCCGCCTCGTTTAGATGGCAGGACAATTAATTGGAGTGCTTTTGAAGCCCAACCGCCTGATGATGTGATTGTGCCCTTTTCCTTTTCCACCGAAACAATCGAACAACCGCAGATTCAATGCTATATTGGATATACGAATGAGAATCTGCATCAGGAAATAAGGAACAATTTAGATAAATCTCCTTTATATTCGGGGAAGATTAAAGGAATAGGTCCGCGGTATTGTCCTTCAATAGAAGATAAGGTCGTAAAATTTGCTGATAAAAACAGGCACCAGCTTTTTCTGGAACCTGAAGGGCATCACACGAATGAAGTTTATCTTAACGGTTTTTCTACCTCTCTTCCTGCTGAAATGCAGCAAAATCTTTTGAATAAGATTGAAGGCTTTGAAAATGTAAAGATTATTCGTCCAGGTTACGCGATAGAATATGATTTTGTCGATCCTCGTCAGCTAAAACCCACAATGGAAACGATTCAAATCAACGGATTGTTTTTAGCCGGTCAGATTAATGGGACAACCGGTTATGAAGAGGCAGCCTGCCAAGGCTTAATGGCAGGTATTAACGCTACACTTAAAATTCAATCCCGGAAACCTTTGATTTTACAAAGGAATGAAGCTTATATTGGCGTGTTGATTGATGATTTGATTAAACACGGAGTAGATGAACCTTACCGTTTATTTACTTCACGCGCCGAAGCAAGACTGACTTTACGGCATGATAACGCTGATCAAAGGCTTTCTCCGAAAGGTTTTGAAATCGGTTTGGTCGGGCAATCTGAATGGGAAAGGTTTAATGCGAAACGGGATCGAATCTCTTTGCTTAAAAATACTTTAAATACTACGAAATTTACACGCTCATCATTAGAATATGCTTATATCTCCGAAACTTTAGGAATTAGATTAGGAGATTCAATCACGCTTTCTCAACTCTCCATTAGACAAGGTGTAAAACAGGAATTTATCAGAAGATTTTTACCGGATGATGTCAACGCAAATATCTCTGCTACAGATATGGAAACGGCATTTTCTGATATTTTATATCAGGGATACTTACCGAACCAGCAAAGTGTAAACGAAAGGGTTTTAAATCACGAAAATCTTAAAGTTCCCGAAAATTTTGATTTTTGTGAGGTAAAAGGACTATCAAATGAAATGGTTGATCGCTTGAAAAGAACACAGCCTCAAACCTTCGGACAAGTAAGGAAAATTCCCGGATTAACCCCTGCGGCTATTTCAACCGTTCTGGTTTATTTAACCGCTAATCAAAAGAAAATTGAATCGAATAAATAAAGTGTCACGTGACACCTTTCCGAGATAAATAAAATTAAGGTGTCACGTGACACCTTTTTGTTCAAATATCGTAATATCTCCTGAAGTATGATATTTTATTAAGAACAATCATAAAATCTCAAGGTTAAATTCATGGGAAAAATAATTGCAGTTGCAAATCAAAAGGGCGGTGTCGGAAAAACGACGACCGCAGTTAATCTAGCGGCAGGGTTGGCAGTTGAAGAAAAAAAAGTTCTTCTCGTTGATGCAGACCCCCAGGGCAATGCTTCATCAGGGGCAGGGATACCAAGAACAAATTCCAGAAAGACGCTTTATAACACAATCGTTTTACACGAACCGATTCACAATACGATTTCACCAACAGAGTTACCGTTATTATTTGTAGTTCCGGCAGACAAGAATCTGGCGGGAGCAGAGATCGAATTAGTTGAAATGGAAGCGCGAGAATATAAACTAAAAGCGATTCTGAGCGAGATAAAAGGCGAATTCGATTTTATTATAATAGATTGTCCACCCTCTCTCGGATTATTAACATTAAACGGATTAACAGCAGCCGATTCATTATTGGTTCCGATTCAATGTGAATATTTTGCGCTTGAAGGCGTTACAGAACTATTCGATACCTTAGCAAGATTAAGAAGAGGGCTAAACCCGCAACTTACAATTGAAGGATTATTGCTGACTATGTATGACGAACGAACAAATTTATCGGCAGCAGTAGCACAAGATTTAAGAGATTTTTATGGTTCGCAGGTATTAAAAACAATAATTCCGAGAAATGTCAGATTAGCGGAAGCCCCGAGCTATGGTAAACCGATCATACTTTATGATATTCGTTCTCGCGGAGCAGAAAGTTATATACAATTAGCAAAGGAGATTTTAAGTCATGAATAGAAAAGTTTTAGGTCGAGGTTTAAGTGCTCTTCTGGGTGAAGAAGGAGAAAAAAAGAATACAGAGGGATTGTTAGAATTAGATTTGGATTTGATAGAACCTAATTCAGAACAGCCGAGAACAAGATTTGTTGAAGAAAATCTTGAAGAGCTCACACAATCTATAAAGGCGAACGGAGTCGTGCAACCGATAGTAGTTCGTAAAAAAGATAATAAATATCAGATAATTGCCGGAGAAAGAAGATGGAGAGCATCACAACGCGCAGGTTTACAAAAAATTCCGGCGGTAGTGAAAGAAGTAGCTGATGACAAATTGCTGGAACTTGCTTTGATCGAGAATATACAAAGACACGATCTAAATCCGATCGAAGAGGCAAAAGCATATAAAAATCTGGTTGAATCAATTGGCTTAACCCAAGAAATAGTTGCCGAACGAGTTGGAAAAAATAGAACCGTCATCACAACAGCTTTAAGATTATTAAAACTCCCCGAAGATATTCAGAAGTTGATAGAAGAGCAAAAAATCACGGCAGGGCACGGCAAAGCCTTATTAATGGCGGAAGATTCAGATGCTCAAAGAAGGCTTGCAAGATCAATTATCGAAATGTCCTTATCAGTGCGGGAAACGGAAAAAGCTGTCAAAAGAATCGGCAAGGATATTAGCCAAACATCTGATGACAAAATAGTTAGCAATAGAATAGATGCTAACACCAAAGCCGCAGAAAACAAATTGAGAAGATTTTTCGGAACAAATGTTCAGATATGTCCGGACGGGAAAGGAACAGGCGGAAAAATCGAAATTGAATATTACGGGGAAACAGATTTAGATAGGATATATAATTTGATTATTAAAAATTAGAAGAAATTAGTTCAAAGAGCGTTATAAAAAAGAGTTTTATGACTACTTTGGACTTTTATAATTTATGATGCAAAAAAGACTGACGGAAATGGTTTCGTGTGCAGGTTGAGTGGCTAAACTCGCACCGAGCGATCTTGCTCAAGTTTTGAGCAAACTTCCGAAACAAACTTCAGAGAATATAATTGTCGGCTTTGAAAATTCCGACGATGCGGGAGTTTTTCGTCTTGATGAAGAAAGAGCTTTAGTTCAGACAGTAGATTTTTTTACCCCGATTGTTGATGACCCGGAAATATATGGTCAGGTCGCGGCAATAAATTCATTGAATGATGTTTATGCAATGGGTGGAACACCGATAACAGCCCTTTCAATAGTGTGCTACCCTCAAAAAGGTGATTGGGAGATTCTAGGAAAGATTTTACTCGGTGGACAAAAAGCGATGAATGCTGAAAACGTCGTCGTGTTGGGAGGACATTCAGTCGATGATCAGGAAATCAAGTTTGGTTATTCTGTAACGGGAATTGTTGATATAAATAAAGTTATGCCGAATTCCGGCTCACAGCCGGGAGATGTTCTGGTGCTGACCAAAAGGATCGGAACGGGTGTAATCAGCACGGGAATTAAATTTGGAAAGGCAGATCAAAGGTCAGTAGATTCTTTATTGGAAAATCTGACTACATCGGCACGAGCCGCATCTCAGGCAATGCAGGAAGTAGGAGCAAACGGGTGTACGGATGTGACAGGTTTCGGACTGCTCGGACACGCTTTTGAAATGGCTAAAGCCAGCAAAGTCACCTTCAAATTAAAAGCGAAAGATATTCCGCTCTTGCCGGGCGTATTAGATTTAATTGAACAAAAGATGCTGACAAGGGGCGACAAAAATAATCGAATATATGTGGGTGAAACTATAAGATTTAGCGATAGAGTTTCAAAACAGACACAGAGTGCTTTGTTTGATCCGCAAACAGCCGGAGGCTTATTAATAAGTATACCTGAATCGAAAGTTGAAATGTTGCGGTCGAAATTGGACGAAAGTTGGATAATCGGGGAAGTTGATGGATACGGGGAGCATTTAATAGAAGTCAGCTAATCATTTGCAGAAAAAATTGGTAAAATACTTAGTGCAAAAGAGGTAAAAAAATTGTATCTATTTATATTTGAATCAATTGGAACGTCCGAGTTGATATTGATCGGATTGGTTGCCCTGATTATTTTCGGTCCGAGAAAATTACCGCAAATGGCAAGAACCATCGGCAAAACGATGGCAGATTTTCGTAAAACGACTCAGGACTTTAAATCTACCTGGGAAAAGGAAGTAGATTTTGAAGAAGAGAAAAAGGCGTTAATGAAAACCTTTGATGAGCCGGAGAAAACAATTTCAAATGCCATCCCGAACGAACAAACACCGTATTTACCGGAACCTGTAATAAATCCCGAAATCAAGGAAATAAGTGCTGAAAGTTTTAACTTACCGCAAGAGAGCACTCAACCTGGCGAAAGTAAAAAAACGGCGGTTGTAGAAAACGAAAAACAAAATTGGCTTTAAGTATTAAGAAATGAAAGCAGAAGAAGCGGAAGAAATCAGCGGACAAATGTCTTTTTTGGAACATTTGGATGAACTGCGCCGAAGAATTGTAAATTCATTAATAATTTTAGTTATTGCTTTTTGTTTTTGTTGGTATTTTTCGGGAAGCATATACAATTTTTTATCCATCCCGGTAAGGCAGGCACTTTCAGAAGCAAAACGTCGTGAAGTGCCGATCGAGGTATTGACAGGAAGCGAGAAAGTGGTCGCCGTCACTGAGTTAAATGAAGGTGAAACGGTCAAGTATGTTTTCGACAAAGCCACCAAGTTCGGTTCGTCCGTCGTAGCGGCAGGAACTTCGGTAAATGCTGTCGTCGTGAATGACGCAACCGGAAAGAAAGGACTTTTTACCAACGAGCCTGTCGTAGTAAGTAATGTTGTAATACCGAAAGGTGTAAGACTTCCGGCAGATTTGTTAATGGCGGAAAATAACAATACAAATTCGGAAGAAAGTTTAGTCGTAACTACTGCGACTGAGCCGTTTACGCTTTATGTAACGGTTTCGTTGTATGCGGCGGTCGCACTCGCTCTTCCGTTTTTACTTTTTCAAGTCTGGGGTTTCATCTCTCCGGCGTTATACAAACACGAGAGAGCATACGTGACACCGTTCATTTTACTCTCTTCGATTTCCTTTGTCGGCGGAGCGGCATTTGCTTATTACATATTATTTCCGCCAGCCGTCAGGTATTTGCTGGGCGTTGGGTCGGATTTCAGTTTGATGCTGAAAGCGACCGAGTATTTTGATTTTATAACAATAATTATGCTGGCGATGGGGTTAATATTTCAGATGCCCGCAATTACCTATGTCTTAGCGAGAATCGGGATAGTTAACGCGCTTTTCCTGACAAAGAGTTGGAAATATGCAATCGTTGTCATTTTATTCGTAGCGGCAGTAGTTTCACCGACTGCCGACATTCCGAATATGATGTTATTTGCCGCACCAATGATGATTTTATATGTTATTTCGATTTTCATCGCTTGGTTTTTCGGAAAAAAACGGCAAAAAGAAGAAGAAATCGAAGCATAAGCAACCAAATCCGAGGCACGTTGCATCTTGAACAAATAAGGAATACTGTCTAAAATCTTAAAAGCTAAAAAAGAAACCGAATGCCGAAAGGCATTTTTCTAAAGAGACAAACAAAGGATTGTATAGAGTTATGTCAAAACCAAGTATTATCAGTAAAATTGCGTTAGGTCTTTCTATTGCAGCCGCCGGGACAACTATCGGTTTAGCCCAAAACCCGAAGGAAACGCCGACCGACGACATCAGCGGGAAAACCCGAAATGTCGGAAAGGAAATGAAAGACGCTTATAAAAAGTGGATTACGACCGACGTTGCATATATCATCACGAAAGATGAGAAGAAAGCATTTTATGCGTTGAAGACCGACGAGGAAAGAGAAAATTTTATCGAAAATTTCTGGCGCAGACGCGACCCGAATCCTGACACGGAAGAAAACGAATACCGCGAAGAGTATTATGAACGCATCGCTTATGCAAACGAACATTTTACGTCAGGAATTCCGGGCTGGAAAACCGATCGCGGAAGAATTTACATCGCGTGGGGAAAACCCGATTCGATTGAATCGCACCCGTCGGGCGGAGCTTATGACCGACCGAGTTATGAAGGCGGCGGTTCGACGACGACATATCCTTTTGAAATCTGGTTTTATCGTCATTTAGATAATGTCGGCGACGGTCTTGAGATCGAGTTTGTCGATCCGACCGGAACGGGTGAATATCGTATTGCGCGAAACGCAAACGAAAAAGATGCTTTGGCAACCGTGCCGGGCGCGGGAATGACGACCGCCGAACAGCTCGGTTTGAGTGATAAATCAGATCGTTTGAGCGGGCAGAACGGACTGAACAACGGCTATATGCGGCAACAGGATATGCCGTTTGAAAGATTGCGAATCATTACCGATCTGCAACGACCGCCGCAGGTGAAATTCAGCGATCTGGCAGGTCTGGCGAATACGGATTCGCCCGTGATCGATAATAATCCGCTCGATTTCGATATGCGCGTGGACTTTTTCCGCCAATCGGATGATCGTATTATCGCAACCTTCACAGTTCAGACGGAAAATAAAGAGCTTTCGTTTGAAGATGTCGGCGGTTTACCGACGGCTAAAATGAATATTTACGGAAAAATCACCGCCGTTTCGGGTAAACGTTCGGGAGTTTTTGAAGATTCGGTGACCGCGAGCGCAACGGCTGAAGAGCTGGTCGAAGCAAAAGACCGCAAATCGGTTTATCAGAAAGCCATCGCTTTAACGCCGGGTACTTATAAAGTCGATGTAGTTGTTCGCGACGTAGTTTCGGGAAACAAAGGCATCGTCAGCAAAGGTTTTACGGTTCCGAAATACGATGATAAAAAACTTTCGACTTCGACGATGGTTTTGGCTTCAAAACTTCGTTCGACAAATGAAAATGACATCGGCGGAATGTTCGTGATCGGGAATGCCAAAGTGATTCCGAATCTTTCGGCGGTTTATAAAAAAGGACAGGAAATGGGCGTTTATCTTCAGGTTTACAATGCCGAGATCGACCAGACAACTCTACGTCCGGCGGTTGAGGTCGAATATGTTCTGACGAAAGACGGAAAAGAAGTGTTGCGTCAAAATGAAGACTGGCAAGGCTTGAGCGATTCGGGGCAGCGTTTGACGCTGGCAAGATTGCTTCCGACCGCCCAGATGCCGACCGGAACTTATGAATTGAAGATCAAGATCAAAGATCGTGTCGGTAATCAAATTTTGGAACCTGCCGAAAAGTTTACCATCACACAATAAACGCTTTGGAAACCTTCAAGCTAAGACCGGCGGTTTTGAATCGCCGGTTTTTCATTTAAGGAGTGTCTTAAACAGAAGAATTAATTTTAAGAATAAACACCCCTCGAAGAAAGGGAAAGTTTCATTAAACTATTTGAGAATAATAAAGTTATAAGAGTAAAACTTTACTTACGGACAATGATATAAAAGCATCTAAAAATTTTAATAAGTTGATAACTTTACGCTCGTTTTTGCGTAAAATCGGATAAAGTGCAAAATATCTGCAGGAGTCTTCTAATTTATGATTAAATATTCTTTTAGAAATGCGTTGTTCAGCGCATCGATTATTTTTATTTTAGTTTTTAATTTTGCTATGACCACAAATGTAAATGCTGCCGAAACAAATCCGCTTCTAGCCGAATGGACAGGACCGTATGGCGGAATTCCACCGTTTGATAAGGTGAAAGTTTCGGACTTTAAATCTGCGCTCGAATCGGCGATGACGGAAAATCTCAAGGAAATCGACCGCATTGCCAAAACATCAGCCGCGCCGACCTTTGATAATACGATCGCGGAATTGGAAAGAACGGGCAGGATGCTCGACCGTGTTTCGACGATCTACAATATCTGGGGTGGAAATATGAGCACCGCCGAATTTCGTGAAGTCGAAAACGAAATGGACGTAAAACTTGCCGCGTTTTACGACAAAATCACACAAAACGAAGCTTTGTTCAAACGCGTCGAAGCCGTTTACAATTCGCCTGAGAAATCGAAACTTACTTCCGAACAACAACGTCTGGTTTGGCGTTATTACACGAATTTCGTGCGTGCCGGGGCAAAGCTCGGCACGGCTGAAAAGAAACGTCTTTCAGAGATCAATCAGTCTTTAGCGGGACTTTACACCCGGTTCAGCCAGAATTTGCTTGCCGATGAAACCGATCTTTATGTCGAGATAAAGAATGAAGCCGATCTTGCGGGACTTCCGCAGTCATTGCGCGATGCTTTGGCGGGGATCGGCGAAGCAAAAGGCAAAAAAGGTTCGTGGGTCGTTTCAAACACGCGTTCGTCGGTCGATCCGTTTCTGACCTATTCGGACAAACGCGAATTGCGCGAGAAGGTCTGGAAAATGTTCGTCAATCGCGGCGACAATGGCGATAAAAACGACAACAATGCGATCATTACCGAAGTTTTACAGCTTCGCGCCGAACGCGCCAAGCTTCTCGGTTTCCCGACGCACGCACATTGGCGGTTGGAAAACGCGATGGCAAAAACTCCTGAACGCGCAATGGAGCTGATGGAAGCCGTTTGGAAACCTGCCGTTGAACGCGTCAAGGAAGAAGTTGCCGATATGCAGAAACTTGCCGACAAAGAAGGCGCGAAGATCACCATTGAACCGTGGGATTACCGCTATTATATGGAAAAAGTCCGTAAGGAGCGTTACGATCTCGACCAGAACGAAGTCAAACCTTACCTGCAATTGGATAAATTGCGCGAGGGAATGTTCTGGGTTGCGGGTGAGCTATTTAATTTCAAATTTACGCCTGTCACAAATGTTCCCGTTTATCATCCCGACGTAAAAGTTTGGGAAGTAACGAACAAAACGACCGGAAAACACGTCGGGCTTTGGTATTTCGATCCGTATGCACGCGAAGGAAAACGTTCGGGCGCGTGGATGAATGCCTATCGCGGTCAGGACAGATTGGATAATGAAGTTACGACCATCGTTTCCAATAACTCAAACTTTGTTAAAGGCAAACCGGGCGAACCCGTTCTGATCTCGTGGGACGATGCCGAAACGCTTTTCCACGAATTCGGGCACGCGCTTCACGGGCTTTCTTCAAACGTTACTTATCCGTCGCTTTCCGGGACGAGCGTTGCGCGTGATTACGTCGAATTTCCGTCACAGCTTCTCGAACATTGGGTTTCAACGCCCGAAGTTTTGCAGAAATTCGCGCTTCATTATCAAACCGGAAAACCGATTCCGCAAGCGTTGGTCGATAAGATCAACAAAGCCGCAACCTTTAACCAGGGATTTGCAACGGTCGAGTATCTTTCGAGTGCATTGATCGATATGAAACTGCATCTCGCCGGTTCGCAAAAGATCGACGCGGATAAATTCGAGAAGGAAACTCTCGACGCGCTCGGAATGCCGAAGGAACTGGTAATGCGTCACCGCACGCCGCAGTTCGGTCACGTCTTTTCTTCGGACGGCTATTCGGCAGGATATTACAGCTACCTTTGGTCGGACGTTTTGACCGCCGATGCTTTCGGCGCGTTTACCGAAGGAAAAGGTCCGTATGATAAAAAAGTCGGTGCGAGCCTTGTCAAAAACATTTTCTCGGTGGGCAACACGATCGATCCGGCAGAAGCTTATCGTAATTTTCGCGGACGCGACCCTGAAGTGAGTGCACTGATGAAGAAACGCGGATTTCCCGTCGCCGAAGCAAAAACAACGTCGAAAGGGAAAACTTCCAAGGCGAAAGGTAATAAATAGTTTGGAAAATAAAATCGTGCGTAATCGATCAAATCGAATTTACGTATAAAAGTCGCAAGGCGCGGATCAATAAAACGATGCGCGCCTTAATTTTTATCTCTTGAACTGCCGAAAATATCGAAAAACTCTTGGAAAGTTTAAAAAAACTATCGGAAAACAATAAAAACCTTCGTAAGATTGATAAAAACCTCTGGGAAACTAAAAAAACTTCGGAGAATCTATTTTCCAGAGGTTTTTTTTATTTTCCGAGGTTTTTTTCCAAAGGTCTGCTTAGTTAATTCGGAAAAATCATCAGTTTTTTAAAGAAATAATCAATCCGTTTTACCGGTTAAAATCTGATCTTACCTCGAATCGCTTTTTTTATTCATAGACTATCCGACAATTTTATTTCACCGAAACAAAAGCCGTTGCAGTTCGTCCGAAAACTTCGAGCGAATACATTTCCTCGGCTTTAGCGGGCGGCGCAACGAAATTTCCGGGCGTTGTAGCGCGAACGACGTATTCATAATTCCAGATTCCGCTTCCTAAAAATTGCGTAAACGCTTCAGCACGATTGTCGCGCAGGTTTTGATGATTAAACCAGCGCAAACGATAGCGCGTTCGCCAATCGTCGGACATTTCGTCGTTCGATCTCGGCAGACTTTCCGCGACTGCCAGTGCCGAATTAACGATCTCGAAGCCGGCGGGCAGAAAATCGACGAGCGCAACGTGATAACGTGCGGTCGGTGCGACCATTTGAATCCGAATGCGCACTCTTGCGCCCGATTTTATCGTCCAGTTTCCGTTCGCTTCCTGTTTTACGTCTTCCGTATTGTCAATCGCTTCGTATCTGCGCGTAAGCGCAAAGCCGTAATCGGCGGCATCGAGCCTCATATCGTTCGGTGCGTATTTCAACCCGATTCGATAATACAGTCTGCCCGCACCCTGTTTATCCAAAACTAAATTTTGCGTCGTATTTCCGCTTTGCAAAAGCTCCATCGGAACGTTCGTCAATTTTGTTTCGGTCGCGCGTCCGCGAAAATTCTGTGTTCCCGCAAAATTGTTTCCAAACCAAACCTTTGCGGCAAAATCCGGCGGGATTTTTTCGTAAATCTGAAAATATTTATCGAGCGCAAGCAAAACGAAAGCGTTTTCCTGCGTCGAAGCCCAATGTCCGCGCTTTCGGCTTTCGAGCAATCCGCGTGCAAGCTTGGGAATGAGATCGGCGAAAGGATGGTTTGCGGCTGTCCCGCCCGCGACCGCAGACGGTTCTGACAGGAGTGCTTCCAAAACAACTGCGTCGGCGCGTCTTGCAGAACTTAAAATTAAATATTGCCCGTCCTTATAATCGGTCGTAAAAAACGCTTTATTCGCCGTTTCCGTAACGCGCTTGAGCAGGCTTCGTTTGATCGCTTCGACTTCATCCGCAGAATTTTTATCGCCGTTCAAGACATTCAAAATCCAACCCAAAGTTTCGACCGAAATAGTGTCGATTTCCGCATCTTTCAGGATTTTTTTCGCCTTTCCCGCATCTTTATCGCCGAGCAGGTTGCGGACGTAAAGCGCGTAAGCCGAAATCGGCTGGCGCGTTTCGGTTTCATAATATGAGGTATATTTCGATTCGATATTTTCCAGATAATCGCGCAATTTTTCGAGCATTTCGTTTGGAACTTCATAATTTTTCAGCCGCAAACGCGCCAGAGCGTGCGCGACGTGAACCGTCACATACGGAATGCTTTCGTCGTCACTGCGCCAAAAACTGAAACCGCCGTCCTTGTGCTGAAGTTTTTTGAGTTCGGCAATGTCGGCTTGCATTTTCGCCTCGATCGCTTCTTTCGATGGTAAATCCTTCGCCTGAAAAGCCCCCAAAACATCGCGCAAAGCGGCAACCGAAAGCACGCGTGAAGAACGTTGTTCGGAACATTCAAACGGATAATTTTGCAGATAAATAAACGCATCCGTCAATTCCTGTAACTGCGTCGAAGAAGTTGAAATTTCAAGTCCGCCGTAATTCGGCAGAACGTTTTTCGGTGCAGAAACGGGCTGAAAGATCACGCCGTTTTCATCCGTCGTGCCGTAGGTCGAAAACGCTTCGGTCGTCGCGGGAGTGTAAACGGGAAACGCAAACTCGGCGGCATCGGCAAAATTTCCCGAAACCGCGCCGATCTGGAAAAGCGCGTTTCCGGTTTTTCCGGGCTTAACGGGAAAACGGATTTCGGCGCGGTCGTTGGCGGGAATCGTGATCTTTCTACCGTTTCCGTCGGTTAAATTTGCGTTGACAGCGCGGATCGCCACGTCAACCGTCATCGGCGAATCGCCCTGATTCTGCAAAACGACGGGTAATTCAGCCGCGTCGCCGAGATTCATAAAACGCGGCGCGGAAGCGCGAACCATCAAAGGCAAATGCGCCGTCAGATTTGATTCGCCTTTCCCGAATTGCTTCTCGTTCGCCGCGATTGCCGTGATGCGGTAACGCGTCAGATTATCGGGCAAATTTAAATCGACCGCCGCATCGCCTTTTACGTCGGTTTTTACCGAAGGCGCGAAAACCGCCAGCGCGTTGAAATTTGTGCGAAGTTTGATCGGGATAGCTGCCGAATCAGGCGACATATTCACAACTCCGCCCGAAATTACTCCCGGAGATTTTTTAAGATCATAAAGACCGAACGAAATTCCATCTTCGCGTCCGCCGCCGCCGCCGCCGCCGCTTCCGTTTCCGCTTCCGTTTCCATAACCGTAACCAATGCCGATTTCTTCATCTTCCAAATCTTCGGGCGAAGAAAGCAGAATATTTTCGCGGGAATAATAACTTTTGGTCAGCGCGGAAAGTTTCTCGTAAAAAGAATCGACAGGGTTTTCGATTTTATAATTTGTCAGCGCAATAATGCTTTCGTCAACCGCGACAACCGCAATTTCGCTGTTTGCAAGCGGGTTTCCCTGAAAATCTTTGACGTTTAACTTAATTTTCGTTTTCCCGCCCGGTTCGAGCGTTTTTTCGAGCGGTTCAGCGGAAATCTGCAATTTGCGCGAAGCGGTCGAAATATTTAATTCAAGCTCGCCGCTCGCAAACGCCGGGCGTTTCGGCAGTTTCGCATCCCGCGCATCTTCATACCAGATTCTTTCCGTCGCGCCGTTCAGATCGACTTGAATATGAAGGTTGGGAAGATATTGTTCGGTGATCGGAACTTTCAGAACAGTCGAAGCCGAATCCATCGAAAAACGTTCGGTTTTGACGATCCCGTTTCTTTGCAAGGTCAAAACGCCTTCAGTCGGATAAAACGGCGCGTTTACCAAAATCTCCGCCGTTTCGTTCGGCGCATATTCTTTTTTATTCGGAATCAGTTCGACGCTTTCCTGGGTAACATCGCGCTGAGGCGCACGATTTCCGCCGGCAACCCAGACATTTAATTCGCTTTCATTGCGTCTGCCTTTTTCGTCCGAAACAATCGCGGTGATCTCAAAGCTTCCGCTTTTATCAGCCAAAATTTCGCACGAAGAAACGTCCGTTTTTGAAACTGTTTCACAATTTTTCGTTTCAATGGAAACGTTTTGCCATTCACCTTTTATTTTCTGCCAATCCTTCAATTCGGCTTTTACTGCCACAATCATGCCTGCTACGGCTTTACCGTCAATGTCCGTCGCGATTGTTTCGATTTTCAGCTTTTCGCCTTTTTCGACAAATGTTTCGGGAGTGCGGATGCCGACATAAATTTCCGAGGGATGCACGAGAAACTCGGTCGAAGCCGCAAAATTTTGCCGATTCACATCCTGCACGCGCGCTTCCGCTTTCAAAGCGTAAGGTCGCGCCGGATTTGCCGAAAGCAGATCGATCGAAACGCGATGTTTTCCGTCCGAACCGGTCTTGCCTTTGAAGGTTTCGGTCGTCGTGTTAGATTGTTCCGAATCGTAATAATAACGCCACCAGGGAACGAATTTGCCGAACGTAAAATCATCACGGTTCGGCGGCGTATAACTTGTCGGTTTTGCCGTCACCGTCCAGTTAGTTTCGGCGTTGGCGAGTGCACCGCCCGCAAAATACTTAGCTTCCGTCACGATCTGCATTGAATCGCCGACATAAAGCGGGGTGTTTGCCTCACGTTTTGCCGAAACTTCAAATTCGGGACGGCGAAATTCCTGAACTTGGAAAATGTGCGAAAAAGAATTTCTTTCGATCCCGTTTTCGATTTTTAATTCCAGTCTTTGATAGCCGAGATCAATATTTTCAGGTAGTTTTATCCGAAAATCGAATGCGCCGAAAACGTTCAAGTCCGCATTTCCCTTCAATACTTCATTGCCGCGCGAATCTTTCAAAACGTAATTCAGATGTTTTGCCGAATCATTAAAATAAGCAATATCGGCAAAGTTTCCGCCGGTAAATTTCCGCACGTAACCTTTGATCGAAACAGTTTCGGTCGGTCGATACATATTTCTGTCATTAAAAACGAACCATCGCAAAGACTCTTTTTGCGGAGCGTAAATCCAATCGGAATCTTTGGAACCGTAAGAAATATCTTCGACCAGAATTGCCGAATCGTCGCTGCGTTTGGCGATCAATAATGTCTGCTTTTCATTTCGTTTTGCAGGAAGCTTGAGCATTGCCGTTCCGTCCTGATTTGTCGCCGCCATTTCGCCGTTTAGAAAAGAAATCTGCACGTTTTCGATCGGTTTTCCCGTTTTCAGTTCGCCGATATAAGCAAAAAGTTCTTCGCGATCCGAGATTGCCGTGATGCCGAGTTGCGTCGATTGAATCCATTTGATTATTCGATCTTTTCTGTCGGGAGTTTCGACCACCAAAAGCAAGTGTCCGAGCCCATTTTTCAAAGCGCGATCAAGGTCGATCACAGTCTGTTCGCCAACATCTTTTTTGGCTTTTAATTTTATATTTTTTTCGTAAGCAAGTTTTCCGAAGACAGGCGAAACGTTTCCGGCTTCCTGATTCATTTCCAGATATTTCAAATGATCTTCCGCAATTACCGAATAGAGCCGCACACGCAGATTTTTATAACCTTTTGAAAGAATCTGATATTTTCGGTTTCCGTTCGGATCAAGCGTGATAAAACTTCCGCCTTCCGCATAAATGAACGGTTCGTCGTCCCGTTCCGTTATGGAAAATTCCGTCGAAATATCTTTGCCGAGCGTTTGTCCGAATTCGTCTTTTAGCGCGCCTGAAACTGTAATTTTATATTTCGTCCCGAATGATTTTGCGCCGTCGTCAATCATAACGGAATTTTCCGAAGTGTAAACGTTCACGTCTTCAATCGGCGGTTCGATCTTGACGAGCGATTTATCAAAATTTTTTTCATCAAGCGGATTGTTAAATATAATGCGAAAATCTTCATAAATTTCGCAAGTTTTATTCTTTTCATAACCGCACCGTGCTTCGTCAAATTTCAATGTGCTGTAAGTTTTGAAGAAGAAACCCTGATCCTGCTTTGTGGTCAAATTGCCTTCGGCTGACGGTAAATCTTTCTCGAAAGTGATATTTACAAGCGTGTCGAGCGGAAAATTTTCGGCGGCGCGAAAAACGACAACACGATTCGGCAAAAGGTCTTTAAGCTGTTTCGAGATGTTTTCATCCGCCGCAATTTCTTCGTTTGTCGCTAATCGGAGCGCGATTCGACGATTGTTTATTCGTGCGATGGTTTTCGATAAGATCGCCAGCGGATTTACGTCTTGATCGAATTTGGCAAAGATCAACGAGTCGGGAGTTACCGCTTCGCCTTTCGGAGAAAAATTTTCAACCTTCGCGGGCGGCGTTTCAAACGACCATTCGATTTCCTTTTTTAAAATTGCGCCGTCTGCGGATTTTGTTTCCTTCGGAATCCGGGCGGAAAATTTTGTCGCCATCGGAAAACGCTGTTCCGCGTTAAAGATCAGGGTTTTCGTGCCGAGCCAACGCCATTTTCCTTTGACCTGCGGCGTGAGAATAACGGGAACGTTTGCGCTCGCTTCCGTTTGCGAGGAAATCGAAATCATCGGTTGCGAAAAAGTTACGCTTAATTCCGGCGCGATTGAAACTGCGCCGAAAGGCGAATATCTGAGGACTTCGAGATTCGCGGAATTTTCCGATTTCGGCTCGGATTGCATCTCTTCAGCGGGAAAATTCGCTTGAATTATCTTCCCGGTTTTCGGTGCGGGTAAACTTTCGCCGCGCAATTTGAAATCGTTCTTTTCGACCGTTTCTGAAGGCAATTCGGGCAAACGCCGAAAAATCGCTTTCGCTTCCGCAATAGTCAAATTTGAAACGGTCGGGGGTTGTATTTTCTCTGTTTTATCGTCTTCGGAAACGCCCTGACGTAACCGGAAAGTCAAACCTTTTTCTTCTTTTTCGTCAATTTTTCCGGGTTTTTGAGCGTTAACGAAGGGCGTAAAAAGTCCGAGCCAAAACGTATATATTAGAAGCAGAGAAAGCAGGTTTTTCAGTTTCATCGTAGATAAAATAATTAAGAGAAGTTTTTATTTTGCAATAAATTAGACACTGAAAACGGAAAAATGTTCCGCCCGAAACGCAATTATTTTTTATAAACTGAAACCTATGATGTGACGAGTTTTTGAAAAAGTTGTATCGGCGGGAAAATTTATGCGTGCGGAAAAATTATTAAGACAGCAGTGTTGCGGCTCAGGAACGATCCGAACAAGAATTTTGAAAAATATCGTTACGTAAAGAAAAAGCGTCCGATTCAATATTTTTCAGACGCTTTTTTTTAACTTAATTTTTATTTTGCCGAACCGCAGAGAAATAAATTTGACGGCTTGGAAAACGAATTTTCGCCGTGAACCGGATTTAAAGTGTTAAAGTCCGGCAATTCTCAGCTTTGATCTTCCAAATCGTTTTGTAAAGAATTCGTGTAAACGTTTCGATTTACGCTCTGGCAAATCCGACTGAAATTAAAAGCAGGGCAATGACCAGAATGATGTAAATATTGCCTCTCAAATCGCTTTTCATCTGTATTTTTCTCCGTATTTTTTATCTGAAATCTGTGATGTGATTATTCGGTCAGCGAAAGAACTTCGCTTTGGATATTTCAATTTTAATTTATTTGCCGATTGCTTTCAATAACTATTTTCAGCGGCAATGTTTTAATTTGCGGAGGTCCTGCGTTAATATTTTTGAATGAAATTTAATGTAATATACGGCACAATTATATTTTCTGTCTTAATTTTTATAATGTTTCCGCTTGCCGTCGGCGCACAAAAAAAAGAACGGTTTATCGCCGTAACGATTGACGATCTGCCCGTGGTGTCGCCGCGCACCGATTTGAAAACCCGCCGCGAAATAACTAAGAATCTGCTCGAAAAAGTGACCAAAGCAAAAGTTCCCGCAATCGGATTTGTTAATGAAGCCAAACTTTACACGGCGGAAAAACGCGACGAAGCGCAGATCGATCTGCTTCGTTCGTGGTTGGCGGCAAATCTCGAACTCGGCAATCACACTTTTTCGCATATGAGTCTGCACGATAATTCGCTCGAAGATTACGAGCAAAATATCTTGAAAGGCGAGATCATCACAAAGGAATTGTTAAAAGCGAAATCGTTAAAAATGCGTTATTTTCGTCATCCGTATCTCTGGACGGGTTTGAGTATGGAAATAAAGAATGAGCTTGGCGCGTTTTTAAGCGAACATAATTACACCATCGCGCCCGTTACCATCGATAATTCCGATTGGATTTTTGCCTCGGCTTACGAAAAAGCTCTGGCGAAAAACGACAAAAAGCTGTTGAAGCAAATCGGTGCGGCTTATGTTCCTTATCTGGAAGCGAAAACGGATTATTGGGAAAGGCAATCGGTCAAACTTTTCGGGCGCGAGATCAAGCAGATTTTGCTGCTTCACGCCAACCAGATCAACTCCGAATATTTTGACGACATCGCCAAAATGCTCAAAAAACGCAAATACAAATTCATCACGCTCGAAAATGCTCTGACCGACGAAGTCTACAAATTGCCCGACACATTCGTAAAAAGAAACGGCATTTCCTGGCTTCACCGTTGGGCAATCGCTAAAGGTAAAGAGAATATTTTGCCCGACGAACCAAAAGTTCCCGATTTCGTTTTGAAAGCGGCGGAGATGAAATCTGAATAATCTTTCATAAAAAAAGCGGCATAAAATTTTATGCCGCTTTTCGTTCAGCTTCAGGTGAGAAGGGAAAAGTTGGGGATTTCTATGAAAAAATCTTTGAAATGGATGCGCAAATCGTAAACATTCTGTGAAACCAAGGGAAAAACAAATTCGCAATTTTCATTCAATTCGGTTTTTTCGCGGACGTTTCCGGACGATATTTCAATCGCCACGCCCTCGCAGTCAGGCAAAATTTGACCGCTCAACCGACATTTGTCGCCGATAAAACTTAAACGCAGATCGATGTCATAGTTTTCGACTTTATAAAGCAATTGGCGTGTGTCCGAAAAAGTAAATCTCTCGTTCAGTGCCGTTTGCCAATCGTCAAAGGCGAGAACCGCTAACAATCTTTTTCCGAAAGACTCTTTCTTTACCTCAAAAGGTTTTTTCGGCTGAAAAATATTCAAAAGGCGCGCCGTCACAGCTTGCCCGGCTTCTTCCTGCGGTTTGTCGTTCGCGTAGGAAAAAAACTTTTCGAGTTTAGCGGATTGTGCCGCACAATCCTGACATCCGGCAAGATGCGCCGAAATCTCACGCGATTCATTTTCGGTGAGCAAACCTTCAAATTTTTCCAGGAGTTTTTCAAACTCGATGTGTTTCATAAAATTTTCCGAGCGGAACGCGGCTTCCAGTAGTTAAGTCAGTTTGACCGCAAAAAAAATACACCGAAAATTTATTCGGGCATAAATTTCATTAATTTTTGCAGACATCGTGCCCGCGTCGGTCCGATGCTTCCGAGCGGTATGTCCAGAATTTCCGCAATTTCCGCATACGAATATTTTTCCTTTTCGAGATAAAGCATCATTAAAAGCCGACTGCATCTTTGTTCAAGATGTGAAAAGGCTTCTTCGATTTGCTTTTGTTTTTCAAATTGGATCAAAACTTCGTCTGCCAGCGGCAGTTTGTCGGGAATCTGAAAAGCATATTCGCTCTCCTCGTCTTCGTCGATTGATTTCGCTTTGCGGCGCAACTCGCGCTGGATTAGATGAATCGTTTTGTGGCGCGTCGTGGTCAAAAGCCAGGCGCGTAAAAATTCGGGTTTTTCAAGCAGATCGAGCTTTTCAAAAAGTGTTGTGAAAACTTCCTGCACCACGTCCGAAGCTAAATCCTTATTTAATCCGGCGCGGCGCGGAACCGAGAAAAGCAGGTTTTGATATTTTAAGACGAGCGATTCCCAGGCGTTCTCGTTTCCTGAACGGCACTCTGCGACTAATTCTTCGTCGTTTGGATACATTTGTCGGGTGGAAAATCGCCGTCGGAATTTTGCTTAAAAAGGTCTTAAGATCAGAGATTTTTCGGCATCGACGCGGCGCGGTGTAAACGGTATGCCCGCAGTTCTCGAAGCCACGCCCGAACGCCGGATTTGTTCGTGAATGTCCGACGGCTTCAGATTCGGGTATTTGGATTTTATCAATGCCGCAACGCCCGCGATGATCGGAGCAGACATCGAAGTTCCTTTCCACATACCGAATCTTCCGCCCGGGACGGAACTAACGATCCGCTCGCCCGGCGCAATCACCTGTACCCATTCGCCGCGCGTCGAAAAATCTGCAAGATCGTCCGCCGAATTGCTTGCACCGACCGCGATCAGCCCGTCGATGGATTCGGCGGCAGGATAAATGCGTGTCGAATCGCCCGTATTTCCGGCGGCGGCGGCGATCACGGCTTCGGTGTGTTCGAGATTCGGATAATCTCCCAAATGATCGGGCGGAGTCGGAAATTCATTGGTCGCGGCTTCTAAAATACGGCGGATAACGGCACTTCTCTGTGTCGTTCCGAGGCTCAGGTTAATGACATCCGCGCCGTCGTCGGTCATTGGATTTCCGTCAGGATTCAAAGCGAAATCGAGCGCGGTTGCAAGCCGCCAAATATCGCCGACACCGTTCGGATCGAGCACTCGGATCGGCATAATCTTCGCGTCGGGCGCGATCATCGCCACGATTCCCGCCACGTGTGTTCCGTGTCCGAAAGCACCCGTCCCGTAACTTCCGATTTCGCCCGGATCGTTGTCGTTATCGACGAAATCGTATCCCTGAATCAATTTGCCCGCAAAGATCGGATGCGTCGCGTCGATGCCCGTGTCGAGCACGGCAACCTTGACACCTGCGCCGCGCGAAACTTCTTGCGCCGAGGTCAGATTGATGCGGCTTTTCATCCATTGCACCGAATAACCTTTGACGCTTCCGCCGATGCTCCACGAACCTCCGATGCTCCACGAACCGCCCAAACTCCACGGAACTTGTCCTGCCGAAGGCGAACCGACGATATAATTAGGCTCGGCAAGCGAAACTCTCTGATTCGGGTCATTTTGAAGCTGTGAAACGATCTGGCTGACGGGTGTATCGCCTAAAATCCGCATCCGGTAAAGCGGAAGCGTGCCCATTCGTCCGAGCGGTTGTGCGTCCAGACCGTATTGCGCGGCAACCGCGTTCGCATCGGCAGGATTATTCAATCTGACGATCACTTCTCTTTGAAGAAATAAGTTATCCGTGTTTTGCGCAAACATCTGCGCTGAGAAAATTGTCAGAAGCAAAAATATTGAACTGAATAAGCCGGTATTCGTTTTCAGCCGCATAAAAAGTGACCCCAAAATTAGTATATTTTGAATAAGTAAAATTATCCCTGATACTTTAGTCCGCAAAATCCGTAAAAAAATACAAGATTTTCAAAAAAATATTAATTTCCGGTCAAAACGAACGGCGACCAGAAATAAGGATGCGGATTTTTCTCTAATAAGCGCAATTGCGCACTCTGCAAAGACTTTGCCGCACCGTTGCCTTTGAGCAAAAGTGCGTAAAAATTTTTCATCATTTCGAGCGTCGCCGCATCATTCACCGTCCACAAACTCATTATTAGCGAAGACGCGCCCGCCGCCAGAAAGCCGCTTGCCAAACCGACCAATTCCTCGCCCGAAACGACATTGTTCAAGCCCGTTTCGCACGCGCTCAAAACGACCGCCCGACCTTTCAGATTCAGGGTTTGTGCATCCTTTACGGTCAAATTTTCATTAAACAGACCGAGCGATGAAAAAGACGGATTATCGGGGCGGAATTTTCCGTGACAAGCAAGATGCAGGACATCCGAATTATGTATTTTTTTCGACAAATTTTCAAGCGTTGCCTTTTCGTCGGCAAGTATTTCCGTTTCCTCGAAAAGTTTGCTCAAAACTTCGATTTCCGTTTTCACATTCGGCGTAAATTTATCCGCCACGCCGACCAGCAAAGCGGTTTTCGGTGAAAAAATTTCGTTTTCCTGCAAATTTTGCCAGATCGATGCGCTCGGTGCGTAGCTTATCTGTTTCGTTTCCACGAAAAATCTTTCGCCGTCGTGTAAAGCCTGAAACGGAAGATAATGCAAAATTCCGGCAGGAATTATCACGGTTTTTTCACGGTCGATAAACTTTTCAAGCGGACGGATCATCATTTCATAGATTTTTTGTGCGTGGCGCATCAGCCTTGCAAAAGCCGTGCGGCGGTTTTCTTGCGTCAATTTATCCTGAAAACGCGCCGTTTTTATCTGAAACAGAAATTGTTTGACTTCCGTTTTCAAAATTTCTTCGTCGGCGAGTTCGGGAACGAACTCAAATCTGTTTTCGCCGACAACAAAAGCCGCAAATTTTCCGTCGAGTATCAAAAATTCGATTAGATTCGCGTCCTTCAACGTTTTCTGCAAATCCTTCAACTCGAATTTATGATGTCCGCCGAGCGGATTTTTTCCGTTTATTTTTTCACGGCGGAAAAGCTCGGCGTATTGCTTTTCCCTTTCAGCGGCTTCGCGGCGCAGTTCGTTGACCGTCGTTCGCGCTTCCAGACCGCTCGCCGACTCGCGATTGATGCGGTTGTAAAACCAGTTCAATTCATTACGCAAATTCCTCAATTTGTCGCTCTGCAAAAAATCGTTATCCGCAAAGTTTATCGAATCGAGCAGTGAACGCGAACGCGAACGTTCGTGCCGGGAAAATGCCTTTTTAAGCTCGTTTCGGCGAAGGCTCATCTTCACGAGCTCGTTGTAAACGGTAATTTTATCCGCCAGAAATGCCGTCCGAAATTCTTCCGCCGAAAGTGCCGAACGCGAATTCTCCACAATCTCGACCGCTTGCAGAAAATATTCTTCCGAATCCTTTAATCTTCCGAGCGAAACGAGGCAAAGATAAGCGATTTGAAGAGAATTTTCACGCGCTTCGGCAAGCGTTTTTTCCAAAACTTCGATTGCTTGGACTGTTTCGTTTCGTGCCGCAAAAATTTCGCCGAGAAGCCGTTTTGCCGACAATTCATAGCGCAGATTTCCGCCTTCTTCAAAGATTTGTAAAGCTGCTTCGGTTTCTCTTTGCGCTTCGTCAAAGCCTTTTTCCCTGAACAGGATCGTCGCCTTCGTGAGTTTTGCCGCCGCCGCCGCGATTCTATTTCCTTCCGCCCGAGAAATTCGCTCCGAAGCTTCCGCCAGTTGCCTGGCTTTTTCGGTTTCATTCAGTAAAAACAAGACTTTTGCGTGATTTTGCAAACTCCGCGCCCGTTCTGCCTGCATTCCGAGTTCGGCAAATTTTGCGTCGGTTTTCCTGTAAAATTCGACGGCTTCGGGCACTAGATTGAGTTCGAGATAAATGTCGGCGATTTCGAGTTCGCAATTCGCGGTTTGTTGCGGAATCTGCAAAAGATCGTATTTCTGCCGCGAGCTTTCCATAAATTTCAGCGCAAGCTCGAAACGCCCCTGAAACAGATAAAGATTGCTCATTCCCGTTTCGATCTCGGCTTCGGTCACGGTCAGATTGTTTTCCTTCGCCCGATTTAACGCCGATCTATAAATCGTTTCCGCTTCACGAAACTGATTTTGCAATGCCTTCACGAACGCCTGACAATTTTCGACCATCGCCAGCTGTCGTTGATCGTCGATCTGCAAAAAACGCGCCCGCGCCGATTCCAGGAAAGGTTCCGATTCACGGTAAAAATCGCGCCGCCAGTAAAGATTTCCGATGTTGTTTTCGATCTTTCCCGCCGAATAAACGTCGTTATGCGCCAGAAAAATGTCGCGCGCCCGCAAACCGCATTCGATCGCTTCATCATACCGACCGAGCAATGCGAGCGCGTAAAGCTTGCTCGTCTGCGTGGTCGCGGCTTCGTGCGTTTTGTTCAGTTTCTGAAAGGATTTTTCGGAGTCATCGAGAAAATGAATACAAGTTTCGAGCCGCCCGCCGACCAGATTTTCGATCGCTTCCGTCCATTCGGCATAGGCTTCGAGCAGTTTGTTCCGCGTCAGTTCAAACGCTTCGCGCAAAACCGCCACGATCGCCGAAACTTTCTGCGGTTCGCTCGTCCAAATTTCGTAACAGATTTGCTGTAAGGCTTTAGCAAATTCCTCATCACAAATTTCGAGATTCTCTATGAGCAGTTTTCGACGTTCTTTTTTGCTTGCGGTAATTAAATTTTGGGTAAAAGATTGAAGATTCATCCTCGAAAAAGATTATCGGCGATACGTCGCTTTTCGACAAACTAAAAAGCCGAAAGTTTTCTTCGAGGAGAACGCAGATTTAGCGGATTCGGCAGAAAAGAACGGATTTCTCCTGAAAAATATCCACCCAAATCTGCCTGATCTGCCAAATCCACGTTCAGAATTCTTCGATTCTAAGCGGCTTTTTTCAACTTTACGCTTTGCTTTTCGTCGTTATAAAGCCGAATTTGTTTCGCCCACCCGAGTTTTTTGAAAATTTGAATTGCGATCCAGTTTTGGTCGAATTCATACCAAGCGAAACCGTGCCGCGCCGAGGTCGGAAAAGCGTGATGATTATTGTGCCAGCCTTCGCCGAAGGTGAGCACGGCGACAAACCAGTTGTTAGTCGAATCGTCCGCCGTTTCATAGCGGCGTTTGCCGTAAAGATGCGCGAGCGAATTGACGAACCAAGTCGTATGCCAACCGAAAATCGTCCTCACGACCACGCCCCACAAGACGAATCCCCAACCGCCGAGCAAAAATAAAATAATTGCCGAAACAATGATCGGAACATAAAAAAGCCGCGCGATTATTCGCTGACCTTTATCCTTCAACAGGTCGGGAACATATTTTTTCATCGTCGCTTCGTCGTGATCCTGCGCCGTTCCCTTAAAAATCCAACCGATATGCGCCCACCAAAACCCCGTTCGCGTCGAATGCGGGTCTTTCTCGGTCTCGGTAAATTGATGATGAATGCGATGCGTCGCCACCCATTTGTAAGCCTCGCTCTGCAACGCCATCGAAGCAAAAACGGTCAGCGCATATTCCAGCCATTTCGGAGCCTGAAAACTCCGGTGCGTCAGCAGTCGGTGATAACCGAGCCCGACACCGAGACTGCCGACAACCCAATTCCCGATGAGCATGATCGCCACATTTTCCAAAGAAAAATAGAAAAATGCCGGAATCAGCAAAAGATGAAAAGAAACGATTATTCCCAGATCGCGCCAGTTAATGCGCGCCTTGCTTTTTTTAAACTCAATAATATTTTGCATTTACAGTTACTGCACGGAACAAATTAGAGCAAGTTCAAGACTAACAGGTTTGGAGAGGGAACTTCGTAATAGTTGTGTAAGAGTTGCAGGAAAACTATAAATTAAACAGTTCTTTTATCCAATTCATTAAACTTTTCAAAACAGTGGTAGCCTTTGATTTCGAGCGAGTCAAAGAGAAGTTCGGGTTTGGTTGTTTTTTCGGTTTCTTCGGCAGTGGTTGACATAAAAATTCTCCAATCAATGAACAAAATAGCACGAATCAAACTTAAATTGAAAAAATTTGATTCGTGCTATTCGTGTAATTTGCGGCTGAAAACTAATCGGCAAATGCAACGCTCAATTGTTTGAGCGGCATCGATTGGCGTTCGTCGAGTTTTTCGATCTCGTCGCGGTTGATGTATTTATACAAAATGTCGCGTTGTTGCGGGATAAATCCGGCTTCGGAGATTTGATAACGAAGTTCCTTTTCGTTGGCTTCGTTGTGCGCGCCCGCCGCCGAAACGACGTTTTCTTCGATCATAATCGAACCCATATCGTCCGCGCCGAAACGCAGTGCGGTTTGTCCCAGACGAAGTCCTTGCGTCAGCCACGAAGCCTGAATATGTGGAATATTGTCAAAGAAAAGACGCGAAACCGAAAGCATTTTCAGGTAATCGATGCCCGTCGGTTCTTCCGTGATTCTTCTTCCCAAAGCCGTATTTTCGCGTTGAAAAGTCCACGGAATAAATGCCGTAAAGCCGCCCGTTTCGTCCTGCACGTCGCGGACGCGCTGGAGATGCCGAACGCGGTGTTCGATCTTATCGCCGATGCCGAACATCATTGTCGCGGTCGTTTTCAAGCCGACTTTGTGCGCGGCGCGCATCACGTCGAGCCATTCCTGCGTCGAACATTTCGTTGAAACGCGTTTGCGAACTTCATCATCGAGAATTTCACCGCCGCCGCCCGGCATCGAATTCAAGCCCGCATCCTTCAAACGCCGCATAATCGTTTCGTAATCGAGTTTTGAGATGAGCGAAATATTGTGAATTTCGGGCGGCGAAAAACAATGAAGCTGAAAATTCGGATAAAGCGCGTGAAGTCTGGAAAGAAAGTCTTCATACCATTCGATGTTGAAATCGGGATGAAGTCCACCCTGCATCAACACACCAGTGCCGCCCAAAGCGATTGTTTCATCGATTCGTTTACAAATTTCTTCAAAAGTATGAACGTATGTGTCGGGTTTTCCCGGACGGCGATAAAACGCGCAGAAGGTGCAAACGACGTTGCAGACATTTGTGTAATTAATGTTGCGGTCGATGATGTATGTCACGACGTTATCGGGATGTTTTCGCGCGCGAATCTCGTCCGCCGCCGCGCCGATTCTGGCAATGTCGTAACTTTGCAAAAGCGCGGTCGCGTCTTCGGCGGTCAATCTTCCGCCGTCCAAAACTTTATCTAAAATCGGTTGAATGTTGCTCATAAACAGTAAATTATTTTATCAGATTGCGAAAAATAATCGCAGTTTGCGAAAAAATTCTCAAGAAAGTCCGCAAAAAATCAGAGTTTTCGCATCTTTATAAATATCTATTCAATGTAAATACAAATTTTATACCAAAAATTTGATACGAAATTTTAATAAATATCGCGTTAATAGACGGAAGGATTTAATTTTTAAGATTTATCGGGTTATGAGAAACGAAGATTCAAAATTCAGAGGCGACGACATTTTCCTGCTGATATTCGGTCTGGTCGCCGTGTGGCTTTTATTATTTCAAACGAGCGTTTTCCGCTAATTTAATTTCATAAAAAATAAAACTTTTTCATCCGATCTTCCAACTTTATCGAATTAAATTACATCAGAAGAACTTTGCAGGAGTTTGTGACCCGTTTTTTACAAAAATCCTGCGAATATAGTTGTAACTTTTAAGGAGGGAATTATGCGGGAGAAGGAAGAAGGTTTTCAGTTTAACGATTTGGCGATACTTATATTTGTTTCGATAGCAGTCTGGCTCTTGATCTTTCAATCGGGACTTTTCAGATAAGAAAAAAGCTGAAATTTTTAATAAAATTTCAGCTTTTTTACTTTAATTGCGGAAAAAAATTAACCGTTCGCCGATTCGGAGTTGAGATTGAGTGTTTTTAAGTATTCACGAAAATCTTTTCCCAGATCGTCGCGTTTGAGTGCGAATTCGACCGTGGCGATCAGAAAACCGAGCTTGTCGCCGGCATCGTGACGCGTTCCTTCGAGTTTTACGGCGTAGAAAGGTTTTCCTTCCTTGAGCATCAAACGCATCGCGTCCGTGATCTGAATTTCGCCGCCCGCGCCTTTTTCGGTGCGTTCGATGGCGTTGAAAATGTCGGGCGTAAAAATGTAGCGACCGATGATTGCCAAATCTGACGGCGCATCTTCATATTTCGGCTTTTCGACCATATCTTTGATCTTGAAAACGTTCGGCGCAACTTCCTCCGCATCGATCACGCCGAAACGCGAGATCGCTTCACCCGCGACCTGCATCGTGGCGATGACAGGCGCGTTATATTCTTCAAAAACCTCGATCATTTGTTTCAGCGCGGGCTTTTCCGCGTCAACGACATCATCCGCCAGAAGCGCGGCAAAAGGTTCGTTTTCGGCAAAATCCTTCGCCTGATAGATCGCGTGCCCGAGTCCTAGAGCCTGACGTTGACGCGTGTAGGAAATGCGGCAAATCTCGGAAATCGCGCGAACTTGCTCGAAAAATTCGGTTTTGCCTTTCTCCTGCAAAAGACTTTCGAGTTCGTAGGAAATGTCGAAATGATTTTCGATCGAACTTTTTTCGCGTCCCGTCACGATCAGGATCGATTCAATACCGGAAGCGACCGCTTCTTCGACCGAATATTGAATAAGCGGTTTATCAACCAACGGGAGCATTTCCTTCGGCGAGGCTTTGGTCGCAGGTAAAAATCTCGTTCCCAGACCTGCGGCGGGGAAAACTGCTTTGCGAATTTTTTGTGTCATAATGCAATACTGAAAAATTAAATTATAGCGTTTATTTTTATCTTTTCTGTCATCTCGAAAACTGAAAGCGAATTATTATAAACACTTAAAGAAACTAAAATTGTAGGAAAAAAATGGCTGAGAAACAAACCTTTGAAACGATGCTCGAAAAACACGAAAATATGGATGCAACGGGAATCAATATTCCGTTCGATGTCGAAAAAGTCTTCGGCGCAAAACGCGTTCCCGTCAAGGTTTCGATCAACGGCGCAGAGCATCGTTCGACGATCGTGAAAATGAGCGGAAAATATGTCGTCGGCGTGCCGAAAGTTTTCCGCGAAGCCGCAAAGGTAAAAGCGGGTGAACTCATTTCCGTCACGATCGAAAAAGACACGGAAAAACGCATCGTCGAAATTCCCGATGATTTAGCCGAAGCATTGAAAGAAGCGCACTTAACCGAAACTTTTGCAAAGATGAGCTACACGCATCAAAAGGAATATGTAAATGCCGTCAACGAAGCGAAAAAAGAAGCAACACGTATTCGCCGAATAGAAAAAACAATCGAAATGCTCAAAGCGAAAAATAAATAATTTTTCGGACTTTTCACTTTTCTTGCCGCTTGAAACGACCGGTTTCTTCAAAGATTTACGGCGGTCTTTGACCGCTGTTTTTTTTGGGTTGATAATGGATAGTTCGTTTATCGAACGAGAATTTATAAGGAATTTTAAGAAAATGCTCGATTTAATATTTGTCAGGGAAAATTTGGAATCCGTCAGAACTGCGCTCAACAACCGCAATTTTCCGACCGAACTTTTAGATAAATTTGCTGAATTAGACAGCGAACGCCGCCGCGTGATCGGTGAAGCCGATAAAATCAACCAGCTTCGCAATTCGTCAAGCAAAGAGATCGGCGCGCTGATGCAAGCCGGAAAACGCGAAGAAGCCGAAGCGAAAAAAGCGGAAGTTTCGGGTTTGAAGGAAAAACAATCCGAATTTGAAAAGTTGCGTGACGAAGCCGAAACGCAAATGAAGTATTTGCTTGCCAATCTGCCGAACATTCCTGCTGCCGATGTTCCCGTCGGTGCGGACGAAACGGCAAACGTCGAAATCCGTAAATGGGGCGAGCCGAAACAGTTCGATTTTGAAGTAAAAGATCACGTCGATCTCGGCGAATCGCTCGGCATTTTGGACACCGAACGCGCCACGAAGATCACGGGTTCGCGTTTTGCGATTCTCAACGGTGCGGGCGCGAGATTGGAACGCGCTCTGGTCAATTTTATGCTCGACGTGCACACAGGCGAACACGGCTACACCGAAACTCTGCCGCCGTTTATGGTCAATCGAAAATCGCTTTTCGGCACAAATCAGCTTCCGAAATTTGAAAGCGAGCTGTTTCATATCAAGGACGAACGCGAATTTGCCTTGATTCCGACCGCCGAAGTTCCCGTGACCAATTATCATTCCGAAGAAATTCTGGAAGCAAACGATTTGCCGAAACATTTCACGGCTTACACGCCTTGTTTTCGTTCGGAAGCGGGAAGCTACGGGCGCGATACACGCGGTTTGATCCGCCAACATCAATTTGAAAAGGTCGAATTGGTAAAAATCTGCTTTCCCGAAAATTCTGCCGAGGAACACGAAAAACTGACGGCAAACGCGGAAACGATTCTGCAAAGACTGGGTTTGCCGTATCGGACGGTCGTGCTTTCAACGGGCGATATGGGATTCGGCGCGGTCAAAACCTACGACATCGAAGTTTGGCTTCCCTCTCAGAATACTTACCGCGAAATTTCGAGCTGTTCAAACTGCGGCGATTTTCAGGCGCGCCGAATGAATCTGCGTTTTCGTCGCGCGGGCGGTGCAAAACCCGAATTTGCACACACGCTCAACGGTTCGGGCTTGGCGGTCGGCAGAACGTGGATCGCCGTTCTGGAAAATTATCAGCAAGCCGACGGAAGCATTCTCATTCCCGAAGTCCTGCGCCCGTATATGAACGGCTTGGAAAAGATCGGTTGAAACGTTTGATAATGCTTTGATGACGTAAAAAGGTGCGTCGAATACGTCTTGCAATGTATCCGACGCACCTTTTTATGTATAAATATACGTTACCGAACGTGTCCGACGACGTTCCAAACGTATATTTATACGTCTTGAAACGTGTATTTATACGTCCGACGACGTATAGGATACGTCTACCAACCTATCCTATACGTCCGGATACGCCAAAATATACGTTGGATGACGTATATTTATAAGTCATCCAACGTATCCGATGCCTTATTTTCGTTGATAATTTAATGTTTTAGAAAGTTTTCCTGCCAAAGTTGAAAGACGAGCAATGTCCAGAGTTGTTTATGATGCGAAGCGGCGTTCGTTTCGTGTTCTTTGATGAGCTTCTGAACGAAATCCGCATCGAATAAACCTTGTTCTTTCAGGCGTTTTGCATTGAGCATTTCGTGCATCAAGGGATTCAGACGACCTTTCAGCCATTCGGCGATCGGCACGCCGAAACCTTTTTTCGGGCGATGCAGAATGTTTTTCGGCAAAAGCGGTTCGACGGCTTTTTTCAGAATATATTTGCCTTTGTTGCCTTTGAGCTTGTATTCCAAAGGAATCGAGGCGGCAAACTGCGCGATGCGCGGATCGAGAAACGGTGCGCGGACTTCGAGCGAAACCGCCATCGAAGCGCGGTCAACCTTCGTCAGAATGTCTTCCGCCATATAGAAATTGAGGTCGAGAAACTGCATTTTTTCGATGTCGTTTTCCGCGTCGCAAATTTCCAGTAAATTTTTCGCACCTTTGTAAATATCGTTTGAAGTCTGCGCCAAAACGTCTTTCGATAAAAGTTTGCTCTGTTCATCAATCGAAAACGAACCGAACCACGAATGATGACGCGTGACGAGATCGTAACGCGATGCGCGGACAAAGCGTTTTGCCTTGTAATCGAACGATAAATTTTTGTTTGAAACGGGCAGATTATTAACGACGGGTTCGATCAGATTATTTCTGAAAACAGCAGGAATCCCGTTGTAGAAATTGGCGACCTTGTGCGCGAAATACATCGGATAACCCGCAAAAATCTCGTCGCCGCCATCGCCGCCGAGCGCGACCGTCACATATTTTCGGACAAAACGCGAAAGCAAAAACGTCGGAATTAACGAACCGTCCGACATCGGTTCATCGAGCCACGAACCGATTTCCGAGATCAGATCAGCCGCTTTTTCGACGCTCAATTTATCTTCATAATGTTCGGTGTTGAGGTGATCTGCGACCTGCCGCGCATATTTCGATTCGTCAAAAGAATCTTCTTCAAAACCGATCGAAAATGTTTTGACTTTTTCCGTCGAAAACTGCGTCGCAAACGCCGCAACGGTCGAAGAATCAACGCCGCCGCTCAAGAGAATTCCGAGCGGAACGTCCGCCACCAGCCGCATCCTGACCGCATCTGCGAGAAGTTCGCGTAATTCTTCCGCCGATTTTTCAAAACTAGAATTTCCATTCCGCCCTTGCTCACGCGCGGGCTTCTGCCAAGTCAGGTTCCAATACCGGCGCGTTTTTATCTTGCCGTTTTCGACCGAAAGAAAATGCGCGGCGGGAAGTTTTGAGATTCCACGAAAAATCGAATTCGGCGCGGGAACGTAATCGAAAGAAAGAAATTGACGCAGGGAATCGAGATCGAGGTCGCCTTTCACTGACGGATTTTCGAGCAAAACCTTTAATTCGGAAGCAAAAATTAATTTGCCGTCAAACACGCCGTAATAAAGCGGTTTCTCGCCGAATCTGTCACGCGCAACGAGAAGTTTTTTCCTGCGCTTATCCCAAAGTGCAAAGGCAAACATACCGTTGATATGTTCGAGCATCGCTTCGCCATATTCTTCGTAAAGATGCGGCAAAATTTCGGTGTCGGAGCTTGTGACAAATTTATGTCCGCGTTTTTCCAGCTCGGTGCGGACTTCGCGGTAATTATAAAGCTCTCCGTTCATCATCACGACGATCGATTTATCTTCGGAATAAACGGGTTGCTCGCCTGTATGCAGATCGATCACCGAAAGCCGCCGCATTCCGAGCGCAACCGTTTCGTCCGTCCACAAACCTTCCGAATCAGGTCCGCGATGCTTCATCCGTTCGCACATCGAATGCAAAACGGCTTCGCTCGTGTTTGCGCCGCGATTATCTTCTAAATTTATCCAACCTGCTATTCCGCACATTATTTTAGTTCCTCTAGACGATTTTTCCGTGATGTAATCGAGATAGTCAACAGAGTTTTTGCGATTAAAAACAACACTGAAAAATAAAAGAAGAAATTTAGAATAGAAGAATAATTGCCTAAATTAAAATAAGGTTCATTTATAATTTCAATTATTAACTGCTCAACAAACCAATTGAGCATAACGCCGGGAAGAAATACCAGAGTAAAAATTTCACTGTTGAGATTAGCAAAAAGGAAAACCATTAAAAAGGAAAGTGATGAAGTTAACAGAACAATACGAAAATTATTTTTCACGATTAGTTATTTCCTTAAATCCGATTTTCTCGCGCACGGCGTAGATCGTTTTGTCTTGCGATTCGTGATAAGTTCGCACCAGCATTTCGGCTAACAAACCCATTAAAATGAATTGAATCGAGATGGCAAACATTACGATGCAGAGAATCGGCAAAGGCGTTTCGACAAAATCGGCGTGATATTGCGGAAGTCCGAAAATGTTTGCGGATTTCAGGAAAAGCGCGTAAAGCCCCGAAAAGATCGAGATAAAAAAAGCGGCGGTCGCAAACATTCCGAAAACGTAGATCGGTTTCGTTTGATACGAAGCCATAAATTTGATCGTCATCAGATCGAAAATTACTTTGATCGTGCGCGAGATTCCGTATTTCGATTTGCCCATCGTGCGGGCGTGATGATCGACCGGAATTTCCGTGACTCTTGCGCCTGCCCAACTCGCATAGATCGGGATAAAACGGTGCATTTCGCCGTAAAGTTTGACATCCTGAATCACATCGCGCCGATACGCTTTGAGCGAACAGCCGTAATCGTGAAGCGGAACGCCGCCGATTTTTGAAATGACGCTGTTGGCGATCCACGAAGGAATTTTCCGCATAATCAGCTTATCTTTGCGGTTTTTTCGCCAACCCGAAACCACGTCGAAACCTTCGTTCAGTTTTTCAAGAAGCCGCGCAATATCCTTCGGGTCGTTTTGCAGATCGGCATCCATCGGAATCAAAATATCGCCTTTCGCCGCGTCGATGCCCGCGCTCATCGCGGCGGTTTGCCCGTAATTTCTTCGCAATGAAATGACGCGGACGCGCGAATCTTCCGCCGCGATCTCACGCAGGATTTGCAGAGATTTATCGGTCGAACCGTCGTCAACGTAAATGACTTCCGCCGTTTTGTTCAGTTCTTTCAAAGCTTCCTGAATCTTTGCGTGCATCGGGCGCAGATTGTCTTCTTCATTCAAAACGGGCAAAAAAAGCGAAAGTTCAGGCGCAGTTTCGCTTTTTGATAAATTGTTTTTTTCGTGTTGTGCTGAAATCATTTTCTTCTACTCGGCAAATTTAATAATTTACTTCTTTCAGCCGAAAAAATACAGCAAGGCATTAGCTTAAACTTCATTGTCGGGGCAAATTTGGTCGCCTGAATTGATGTGAAAATGCAGATGTTTCGATTCCTGATATTTTCCGAGATTGGTCAAAACCCGCGCCGCGCCGTATTTTTCAACTACTTCGGCGGAAACTTTTTTGATGACATCGAAAAGCTCCGAAAAGATTTCGGTTTGCGTGTCATCTACTGTCAAAAGCGAGGAAATATGGAGTTTTGGAATGACGACGATGTGAATTTGCCAGAAGGGTTTTGTGTGATAGAAAGCCAAAACGTTTTCGGTTTCGAGGATTTTTTCAACCTTCGTTTTTTCGCTCAAAACCTGTTCGCAATAAAAATCTTCTACTTTTTCCATTGCGGAAATTTTAACGGCAAACGCTTTAAAAATAAAAAAGCCGCGCTTAAAACACGGCTTTTTTATTTTTGTGTTAATTGAAAGAACGAATTACCATCTGCGATAAATACGTCCGTTGCGATAGTAGTAACGACCGTTGTTTGAAGGATAAACGCGGCGATTGGTATTGTATCGGCGATTACTCCAATATCCGCCGCGGCTTATGTTGCCGCGATTACTGCGGCGATAATCACGCCGTGCATCACGAACATCTTCACGATATTCACGGCGTGCCTTGCGGTAGTTTCCCTTATTTGCTCTTCTCTGATAATCTCTGCGTGCTTCCCGAATATCTTGACGGTATTCACGTCTTGCTTCCCGGTTTCTTTGTGCGTTGACCGTGTCTGCGCCGATAAAAATGAACCCGACCGCCAATGCCAAAAATCCTGCTTTTACTAAATATTTCATAACATCTCCCTTTTTTCGTAATTTTCTGCACTGATTTCTTTCAAAATATGTGCTTATTTATTACACAAAGAACTTTTCTGTTGTGTTGGAAAGATAAAATCGCAAGATATGTGCCAAGTAAGGCGATGTTTTGTAAAGATTTGTAATCCGAGATTTAATAAAATTTTATAAAAAGGAAACTTTTGAAATAGTAAAACTTAGCCGCTGAAAGTGACTGCCGGATTATTTCCGATGAAAATAAAATCCTGAAAGAAATTAATTGCAGACCAAAATATTTCGGAACCGTCTGAACTGATTTGGTGCAAAGGAAAACCGATATGGGATAAATAAATTTAATTTTTTCTTGCAGTTATGACGATTGAAACTCCAAAAGGAAAATCGAAATTTTTGAGCCACAATCTTTCCGAACTGAAAATTTTGCCGAAAATTCCATTTAATGCCGAAACATTGACGTTATTTTCCGATTCGGGTTTGATGCCCGTGATTTTCATCAGAGTTCTTCCGGCAAGGATCGGCGCGAAAAACGTCCAGTTGGCATAAGTTGCGCGCTCGATGGTAAAACCTGCTTTTTTCAGGCGTTCGACGATCTGCTTTTTCGTGTAGCGGATGCGGTGATTTGAAATATCGTCCTGCACGCCCCAGAGCCACATAAACGCGGGCACAAAGATCAGAGTTTTTCCGCCGGTTTTCAAAACGCGGTGCATTTCTTTGAGTCCTGCCACGTCGTCATCGAGATGCTCGACGACATCGAGTGCCGTCACAACGTCGAAGCTTTCGTCCGCGAACGGAAGCTTTTCCGCCAGACCTTTATGAACCCTCAAGCCTTTCGCTTTGCAAAATGCCAGCGCGTCGTCGGAAACGTCAACGCCTTCCGATTCCCCGAATTGCGCGAGCATTTCAAGATTTGCGCCCGTTCCGCACCCGACATCGAGAATCTTCGGATTTCGGACTTCGGATTTCCGATTTCGGATTATTTGTCGTAAAAATTCCTCTAAAATGGCGCGGCGACCGACAAACCACCAATGCTTATCTTCGACATCGTTCATAATGCCGTAAGTATGCTGTTCCATTTCCTTTGAAAGATTTGCGCTCATAAAGTCAATTCTTACACAATAAAAATCAAATAAACAAATAAAAGCCTTACTTTAACCAGCGTATTTTCATACAGCGCGAAAGCGTTTTAGCAAGCGACGGATCAAGCGGCTTGAGCATTTCAAGATATTGTTTTGCCGAATCGAGATCGCCGAGCTTTGCCGATAAAACTCCGATATTGAAAATTACGGGCGCATCGTTCGGAATCAGCTCGAGCGAACGTTTATAAGTTTGCAAGGCTTCGCGGCGTTTTCCGTTATTGCGCAGAAAATCGGCGTAAAGCTTGAAAACCTGCTTAGCGGCAGGCGTTAATTCGATAAATTTATTGTAAGCATTAATCGTTTCTTCTACTTTACCCGCTTTTGAATATTGTCCGGCAAGCCCGAGATAAAATCCGGCATAGGTCGGATCGACGGAAATTCCTTTCAGATAAGTTTCCAAAGCCTTGTCATTGCGTCCGGCGGTCGAATAAACGACGGCGATCGATTGATAAAATCGCGGGTCTTTCGGATTTTGCCGAAAAATCTCCTGAATGTAAGGTTCGGCATCTTTGATCTGGCGCGTAAAACCCAAAGCCTGCACAAGGCTCATCCGCACATTCAGATCGTTCGGATTATCCTGTGCAAATTGTTTCATTTCAGCTATTTGGACTGCGCCTTGCTGACGTGCCCGCGTCACTCCGAGAAACATTTGCACGATTTCGTTGCCGGGTTTCATCTGATCGGCTTCCTGTAAAACGGGCAAAGCTTCCTGAAAATTTCCCGATTCAAACAACGCCAATCCGAGATTTGTTTTGATAAAGAAATCCTTCGGTTTCAGAACGGCGGCTTTTTTCAGCGGTGCGATCGCGTCTTCGTATCTGGCAGAATCATTGAAAATTTTGCCGAGTTCGCTCAGATAATCAGGGTTTTCGGGTGAGATGGAAACTGCCTTCCGCATTGCAGCAACGGCTTCATTCGTTCTGCCACGCCGGTGTTCGCTGATACCGAGATAGAAAAACGCGGAATCTTTCGTCGGATCGATTTCGACGACTTTTTGAAATGAATCAACCGCTTCTTCGTGTTGTCCGAGTTCAAAATAAACTTTTCCTGCAAAATAATAAGCCGCCGGATTTTTCGGTTCCAGTTCCTTTGTCTTTTGCGCCGCCGCAATTGCCTCTGCATCGCGTTCAAATTTCAAATAAAGTTCCGCCAGTTTTACCTGGTAATATGCGTTGGAAGATTTGATCCGCGCAAGTTTTTTGTAGCTTTCAAGTTCACGTGAAAAATTCTCGGCGGCGGCGAAGGTTTCGGCAGAAACGCGCAAAACGGCTTCGCTCTCGCCAAATTTCTGCAAAGCTGTTTCGGCTTTCAAAAGTGCTTCGTCGAACCTTTTCGCCTTAATCAAAACGGCGATCAAGGTCGCGTGAGTTTGTTCGCTGTTTGGACTTAAACGAACGCCTTCTTCGCATTGCGGAATCGCTTCGCCATAATTTTTCGATGCCGCCAATGCTTCGCACAGCGCGCTGTGAAAAGTTCCTTCATTCGGCGAAATTCTAACTGCTTCACGAAACGAAGCAACCGCTTCGTTCGGGCGGTTTTGCCGTATGTATATCGAGCCGATATTGGCATATGCCGCCGCGTTTTCAGGGTCGGTTTTAAGCGAATTTTGAAAGGCTTCGAGCGCGTCGTTTAATTTGTTCTCTTTTAATAAAGCAATGCCTTTGTCGAAAAACTCTTTGGAAGATTGAGCAAAAATTTGCGCTGAGAAAAGAATAAGGACGAAGAGGAGAGAATAGTAAAATTTCTTCATAAAACACCTTGAAATTGTAAAAATAAAACTTTCGGCTAACCGAAAAGCTTGCTGAAAAAACCTTCCTTGCGCGGTTTCAAACCGAGCATTTTACTGATAATTACGCCTTGTTCCGATTCGTTCAGACCATAACCGTTCTGCATTCGGATTTTAATTCCTTCCATATCGACAAAGGGTTTTCCGTCTGCGTCCAATGAAACAAGATTTAATTTTAATCCGTCGTCGATAAAATCGGACTTTCCGATGCGGACGAGGTAATCGCCGGAGGTCACGGCGGCGCGATGTTCCAATTCGTAAAGTGTCAGATCGTAGATGTTTTCGGGTTCTTCTTCGGCTTTTGAAAATGTCGAAATGATTTTTGCAAAATCGTAGGCGTGCAGACCTTCGTGAACCATCGTTCCCTGACAGCCGCGCTGTCCGGCAACGTCCCAGCACCAATCGGAGAAAGTAATATGAACTTCACCGAGTGCTTCGCGAATATCGAGCGTTTCATTTTTGATTCTTTCGTTGGTTTTATTATTGTCGATTACGCCCGTCACGCCCGAACAGCCGATTTCATCGAGCGGCACAAAACGAATCAGCAGATCGCTTTCCTTCGCCAGACGCGCAACATTTTTCTGTTGCTTATTGCCCTTTTCGAGAATCGTTTCCACCGCTTCTTCGATCGCATCACGATATTTAGTTTCTACTTTGCTGTCGAATTTCATAAATTTATTTTGAAACAACGATTAACGCAGATTTTCACGGGTTTGTATTTCTGTTTTATTCAAAAAAATCGGGATAACTCCGCGTTAATCGTTGTTTCAACCAAGCTTCCCGAAACCGCACCAACTGTTCTGATTGTGCCAGATGATCTCGACATTTTCGGCGTGAACTTCCTTCCACCACGTTTCAAATTCATCTTTTGAAATGTAAAAAGCGGTCGGCGCAACGAGATGATCGAAAACGATATTATGCTGTTCGCGCCAGCCGAAGGTTCCGAGATGATTTAGGTAATCGTTGTAAAAAAGACGGTTGGCAATCGGTTTTGAAACGGCGTTAGCGGGTTTATAGATGAGTTTCGATGCCAGAAAAACACCGAGTGTCGGCAGTTTTGAAAGCTGGTAAAGCGTCGGCTGATTTATTTTCGACGTAAAGCCTTCGCGGATCGGGTTAACGTAGCGCGTGATCCATTCGTTGTTTTCCGCGCCGTAAATCCACGCGGAAATATGTCCGCCTTTTTTCACCTTCGAGGCAAGCGAAACAAACGATTTTTTCGGGTCGGGCGTGTGATGCAAAACTCCGACCGAAAAAGCGTAATCGAACACTTTTTTAAATGGAAGTTTGAAAATATCGGCTTGGACGATGTGCGAGTTCGGCAAATGTTTCGTCGCCTGAAACGCCGATTCGACCGCCGCGCTCAGATCAATCCCGACGATCTCTTTCGCGCCCCATTCAGCCGCCAAGGATGTATGACGACCTTTGCCGCACCCGCCTTCTATAACGAGCTTATCTTTGAAAAATTCGGGTTTGACGGGTTGCAGCCATCCCAGAAACTGCTCGGCGTATTTTTTATCTTCCTGCGTAAAATGCGTCCATTGCCAACCGAAATTTTCGGCGGTTTCGGCTTTGTCCTGTTCGATCTTGTCTAAATCCGCAAAACGCGGAACGCCGCGAACGACCTTATATTCGCGTGAACATTTGCGGCACGAAAGCACGGCTTCGATAATTTCCTTTTCCTCGTATTTGCTCGCGTAAGCCAGTAAGATGTCGCCGCCGCAGGACGGACAAGCCAGTAAATCTAAAAGTTTTTCCTTCATTAATGTCTGTAAATGCGAAATTTATTGCCAACGTCGTAAAGTCGGAATAAAAGTATTCGCTAAATGCGTTGCTTGTTCGAGCGGCATTTGTAAATCCCGGGTCATATTTTCGATCGAACTTTGAATCATTTCTTCCATCGTCTGATCGGGTTGCGTAAATGCGCCGTTTTTGAAACAAAAAATACAAAATTCTTCCGTTCCCGAACCGTCGCTATTTGTGCCGAGATTGCCGAAATCTTTTGAAAGCGGCATTCCGCAACTTTGACAGCGGATTTTATTGTCCATAATTTTTTAGTTTTTCCTGAAAGTTTGTAAATTCCTCAAAGGGAAAAGGCTGTCGCCAGTTAAATTCAAATTCGTCGGTTTCGCGGTCTTCGTAAAGCTGTGCGAAGGTTTGGTAAAAGGCTTCGCACAATTCCTTGACGTTACTGTGATGCACAAAAACGATTTCGCCTTCGCTTTCAAGACGATTGAATGTCGGATATTCAAGAATCTGAAAAGTTATCTCATTTGCCTCGCGCTCAAACGAAAAATTAAACGCTTCGGGATTTCTGCTCCACTCGATGATAAATTCATCTTTAGCCGTTTGAGCATTCAGTAGAGAAGCAAGTCCTTTCAATATTTCCGACAAAGCCTGTGAGTGCGGCGTATGTGCGGTTGTCGTATGAAATTCGTTTTCACCGTTATCAAAACCGACCGACATCCAACCGCATTGCGGCGAATTAAAACTGACTTCTAATTTGTTGGGCATATATTTACGAAATTCCAATCAAATATGGTAACTTTATCTTGAAATTTCAACAAACGATGAAACAGTATCAAGAACTTCTGAAACATATTTTAGCCGCCGGAACGCGTCACGAAGACCGAACGGGGGTTGGCACGATCTCGGTTTTCGGTTATCAAACCAGATACGATTTGCGCGCAGGATTTCCGATCGTAACAACCAAACGTGTGCCTTTCCGGTGGGTTGCCGAAGAACTTTTCTGGTTTTTGTCGGGTGATACGAACGAGAAAAATCTCCGTGAACGCGGCGTCGATATTTGGGCTGAATGGGCTGATGAAGAACACACTTCACGATTCGGGCGCAAAGCCGGCGATCTCGGTCCGATCTACGGCTATCTGTGGCGAAGTTTCGGCGGCAACTATCCTGAAATGAACGGTTTCGACCAGATCGCCGATCTCATAAAACAAATCGAAACGAACCCGAATTCGCGCCGTTTGATCGTTTCGGGATGGAATCCCGGAACTGCCGTAAAGGTCGATCTGCCGCCGTGTCATACGCTTTTTCAATTCAAGGTTGAAAATGAAAAAACTCTCCATTGCCAACTTTATCAGCGAAGTGCGGACGCTTTTCTCGGCGTTCCTTTTAATATCTCAAGCTACGCGCTTTTAACACAGATGATCGCACACGTTTGCGGTTTGCAGGTCGGCGAATTCATTCACACTTTCGGCGATCTGCATATTTATTCAAATCATCTCGAACAGGTCGAAGAATTGCTCAAACGCGAACCGTTGCCGTTGCCGAAACTGGAATTTGTCGGCGCGGAAAATTTGCAGGGCTTGCAGGGCTTATTAAATTTCAAATACGAAAATCTGAATCTCATCAGTTACCGATCACACGGGAAAATTGCCGCTCCGGTTGCTGTTTAGTTTAATTATTTCAATATTTTATGCCGATCCTGATCGCCGAAGACAATAACGCGCAACGTCATTATTTGAGCGAATTGCTGAAAAACGAATTCGTTCTGCACCTGCCGATCATTGAAGCGGAAGACGGTGAAATGGCAGTTAAACTGACTCTCGAAAATCGTCCGACGCTTTGCATTCTCGACATTCAAATGCCGAAACTTTCAGGAGTCAAAGCGGCGCGGGCGATCTGGCGCGAATTGCCGAAAACGCGAATCATCTTCTGGACGCAGTTTCCGCACGAGATTTACATTAATGAAATCCGCAAGATCGTCCGCTCGACCGAACCACAGCCGACTTACGGATTCATTCACAAAAACAATCCCGAATCGCGTTTCCTGCGCTTTGTCGCCGCCGTTTTGGAAGACGGCGCGGATATGATCGACCCGCTTTTTAAGGATTCATTTCAACGTCCGCTACTGACGGAATTTGAAACGGAAGCTTTAAGGTTTCTGGCTTTGGGGCTTTCAAATTGGGCGATCGCGCGAAAATGCAGTTTGAGTCTGCGCGGTGTCGAAAGCCGTCTGGCGACACTTTACGAAAAACTTTTCGCCGAAGATTCTGCCGGAACCGAAGACGAATCTTATGACAAACTCGCCTACAATCCGCGCACGCGTGCCTTTTGCGAAGCCTTGAAACGCGGGCTGATAAACGCTGACGAACTGGAAAAATCAGAAGCGGAACTAGCCGAATGGCTGTCGCGCGACCGCCGTAAATTCAAGGAAGAAAAACGTTGAAGCATCGAAATTTGAAAGTGAAAAATAAAAAGTTAAAAAAAATGGTCAAAGCTGTAATCAGCAATATTTTTTTACTTTTTACTTTCTATTTTGTCATTTTCGTCGAAACATTTCCGCAGGAAATACAGCCTGCACAAAATTTTCATCAATGGGGCGCAGTGACTATTTTCAACGGCTTGCCCTCAGACAATGTTCGCGCAATCGCGCAGACTTCGGACGGTATTTTGTGGTTCGGCACGGACAACGGTCTGACGAAATTCGACGGCAAACGCGTCCAGACGGTTTCCGTCGAAAACGCCGAAACGCAAAAAATTCTCGCGCTTGAAACCTCTGCCGACGGTAAACTTTGGATCGGCACGGAACGAGGCGCATTTCTTTTCGACGGCAATACTTTTCGCGCCGTTAACGAAACAAAAAACGTTGCCGTCACTTCGGTCTTTATTTCCGATAAAATTTATCTTGCCACGAACGAAGGATTGATTTTCGCGGTTTCAGATGCCGCTTCCTTGAGCGTCGAAAAAATTCCGAGCGAAAATCTGCGCGGAAGCGACGGCAATCTGCTGAAACTTACGGGTTTTATAAAACTTGGTGAAACGCTCATCGCGGGAACGCAGAGCCGGAGCATTTTAACCGTCGAGAACGGCAAAACCTTTGAAACATTCAGCCGCCCGCGACCATTTTTTGTAAACGTTTTGGCGCAGGATAAGAATGGGAACGCGTGGCTCGGCGGCAAAGCGGACGAATCGGGAAGCGGTCTGTTTTCGATCTCGGACATTGCGCGTCCCGTCAGGCTCGGCGAAGGTTTGGGAAATGTTTTCGCCATCGAACCTTTTGAAAACAATCTGTTTGTCGGAACGGAAAAAAATGGTTTGTTTCGATTTTCGGGTGAACAGCAAACAGCGCATTTTACATTTGAAAACACCGCCGGCGGACTTCGTTCAAACACGATCTTTACGATTTTTCGCGACCGTGAAGGCGTGGTGTGGATCGGCACAAATCGCGGCGTTTGCCGTTTCGATGCGTCGAGCCCGTTTACGACAACGCTTTCCGGCAACGGCAACAGCAACTTCGTCCGCACGCTTTTTCGATCAAAAAACGGTCAGATTTACGCCGGAACGAATCGCGGACTTTTCGCTGTTTCAGGCGAGGTTTGGGTCGAAAATACGACATTTTCCGGCAAATCCATCTATTCGATCAGTGAGAATCCGCTCAACGAAATTTATTTCGCAACTCCGAACGGTATTTTGAATTTAGACGGCAGTTCCGTTTTTACAGGCGATACGCGCACCATCGTAAATTTTCAGAACAAAACTTATGCGGCAATTTTCGGGCGCGGTGTAATTGAAACAGCGAGTCAAACGTCGATCTTGACGAACGATGCGCCGACCGCCTTGTTTAATGACGCGGAAAAACTTTTGATCGGAACGGCGCGTGACGGTGTTTTTTCATTTGACGGCAATCAAACGAAAAATGAAACGGCTTTTGAAAAACTTCGCGGTGCGGCGATTTGGAAGATCGCCAAAGGAAACGAAAACGATTTTTGGTTTGCTACGGGACGCGGGCTTTACCGCTTTCAAAACGGCGAATTAACTGAAATTATCGCTGACAATGACGTGCGCGATCTCTATATCGACACGAAAAACGTTTGGGCGGCGACGCTCAAGGGCGGACTTTTTCACCTCAGAAAAGATGAAAATTTCGGATTTATCCAGACTTCTTTAAACGTTGAGCAAGGCTTGCCTTCCGAACAGGTTTTTTCGATCTTACCGTTTGAAGAGCGGCTTTTGATCGGCACGAATCGCGGTGTCGTCAGCTATCTGCCGGGCGATGTTGCACCGCAGATCATTGCTTCACGCGTTGTTTCGCAACGAATTCACACGAGCGAGGAAATCGCCCGGAAAATCGAACTGGAATATCCGCAAAACTCTCTCCTTCTCGAAGTTACGGGGTTGAGCAGTCGGACGTTTCCCGAACAATTTCAATACGGATTTTTACTCAAAAATGCGAACGGCGAGATTTTGGACAAGAAATTATCGAACGAAGCACAGCTTTCGCCGACCGAACTTTCAGCGGGTGAATATTCGGTCGAGGCGCGTGTTTTTAATAAGGATTTGCTTGTTTCCGAACCCTTGACGATCAGATTTTCCGTCGCCCGCGCGCCGTTTCCGTGGACGGCGACCGCGCTCGGCGTTTTGCTGGTAATCGCCTTGATCGGGTTGATCTGGGCAATCATCGAACGCCGGAGAATCGTTTTTGCCAACCGCGAACTCGCCACCGCGCGTTTCGATCTGGCAAACGAAGCCGAACGTGAACGTAAAAGAATCGCTCAGGATTTGCACGATCAAACGCTTGCCGATCTGAGAAAATTGATGCTGATGTCCGACAAAATCCAGGCTGATACGGGCGATTTTCGCGGCGAGATCGAATCGGTTTCGACCGAAATCCGCCGAATTTGCGAAGATTTGAGTCCGTCGGTGCTGGAAAACGTCGGGTTGCTTGCATCGCTCGAATTTCTGCTTCAGCAAACCATCGAAAACCATCAATTTTCGGCGGAAAATCTCGAAGAAGAAATAAATTTCCCGCCGAATGTGCAGATGCAGATTTATCGAGTAGCGCAGGAAGTTTTGACGAATATCAAACGTCATTCGGATGCCGAGTTTGTCGAAATGATGGTCAGGATTTCCGATGAAGATCAATTTGTCCTGCAAATTTCCGACGACGGAAGGTTTTTCGCGCCCGCCGACACCATCGCAAAAGGTCGCGGAATCGGAAATATTCGTTCGCGCGCGGCTCTGATCGAAGCAGATGTTTCGTGGAATGAAAATAAGCCGAAGGGAACGGTTTTTAGTCTGAAGAAATCGACTGATGACCAAAGAAAAAACCGTTAAATCCCTTCGCCGTATTTACCGCAGTAACGCTTATTTGTGTGGAAGCGATTTTAATTTACCCCGGCTCAGGAAGATTTCATCAAAAACACGTAAATGAATGAGTGCGATAATCCATCCGAAAAAACACATTCCCATTCCGAACACAATTCGCATCATCGTACTTCGCCAATAAATCAGATGAGCGAAAATTCCTAAAATCAAGGTGGCGATCAACGAAAGAGCAATTCCGATCAGCCATTTTCCCAATTCGCCGAGGGTCATCGAAACATTGAGTAAATTATAGTCGGATTTGCTGATAAATAACCAGACGATCAAAACTGCTAACAATAGTGCGAACATTATTGCAGAATACTTTAATAATGGAACTTGTTTCCATACTTTGAAAACGGTACTGCCTCCGGTGCTAAGAAGTTTATTTATATGCTGGTAATTTCTGCTTTGGGGGTGGAGATGTTCTTCTATATCTAAAAATTTCCATTTCTTAACGTATCCGCTATCTGAAAAACCGCTGATACATTTTTTGTTTTTGAAAGCGTGTTCGGTCATCCGATACGCACTGGTCATCAGAGAATAGGCTTCGATCTCGGTAAATGAATCAAGGTCGGTGCGGATTGCCGCCAGATTTAATTGGACTTCTTTGGAGATATTAAAATTCGTCACAAAAGTTTCCTCACTTTTTTTGCCTGGATCAGGACACTCAACCCAATCGATCGGATCGGCGGCAAGGTCTTCCTTCAAATGTATAAACATCAGTCCGCGTAATAAAGAAGAGCGTCTGCGCCGTTCCAGATCACGATACTGCACGTCGCGGACGCGCGCCTCGAAGATGTGATAGGAACGCCACAAAACCTTTATCAAACTGTTGCTGGGTTCTTTTTCCGAAACCATTTGACCACTGCCGTCGCTCACCAATACTACGTTACAATCCTGTTCCAAAAGACTGGTAATGCCCTGGTTATCGCCGACACCGCCATCTACCAGGCGGATAATTCTTTCGGGATACAGATTTTCCAGTGTCAGCGGGTCGAAAAGTCCGGGAACTCCCGCAGAGGCGGAAACTGCGTCGCCGAGCCGTATTTTGCGGTGTGCTTCAGGAGCTTCCGGGTAATACATCCGGCGCAGTCGGTCATTCGTGTCAACTGCCGTATTGATATTCGCCGGCGATTCGCCCATCCAGGTGGTTGTAAACTGCCAGTTATGTCCGGTATTGAGTGTTGCCGAATTCAAGATCAGAATCGGAACTTTTGCCCCACGTCGCCAATTATGCAGTTTCGGGTTGAATTTTTCGACATCGTCTTTAGGGTAAATGTTCAATTCGCTCATATAGCGCGGTTTAGAGCCTTCGCCGTCAGGAACTTTGGAAAAAATCTCTTTCTCATAAAGTTCTCCGGCTCTTTTTGTGCGCGAATAGTTTCGAGAGAGTATCATTTTCAGATTCGTCCTAAATTCGGATGCCATTCTTACACGAATATTACGCTGAACGCCTTTGAGAAATTCGTCAACTATTTCTTCAACTATTTTAATATAATGTTCTCTTGAAATTGTTCCGTCCGGATTTTTCTTCAGTAGTTCTCTGACTTTAAGATAATAATGTGCGCCGATGATCGAACCGCCCGAAACGCAGGATAAAACTTCAACGTGTTGCAGGATGCCAAGTTCGGCAAGTTTGGCGAGCGTTCCGATATGATAAAGTGAAGCCCGAAACCCGCCGCCGGACAACGCCAGACCTATTTTTCCGGTGAAAGCGTTGAGAATCGCCGCTTTATGTTCGGGAAACGCTTTGAGAAGCATATTATATGCTGGCGTTCCTTCAAATTCACTTCCCGCACGGCTCGCGTCGCTTTGAAAGATTGCCAGCCGCGCAAGCTGTTGCAGAGTGCTTTCTTCTTCCCATTCGGGAATTTTGCCGATCTTTTCTTTTCCTTTTTCTATCCATTCGACGGCTTTTTCATAGTCTTTCAAACCGAAATATGCTTCGGCGAGTGTGCCGTAATACCACCACGAGGTTTCCAGCCATCTGTTTTCCGGCTTATTTATCAGAGGCGTTACCTCATTCACTATGTTTTGCCGGATTTCCCGGGCTTTTTCGCGGCGTGCCGTAGCCGTTAACGATTCTATGTTGGCGGTGCGGGCTTCTTCTTCTTCCTGGAAAGCCAGCCAGTCCAAAACAAAAGCGGCATTAATTCCTGTGTATCCGAAATCGTTTTCCACGCCTTCACTATAACCGCGCCGATAATACAGTAGAGAACGTTCGAGTTGCATCTTTTGACTATCGACTTCCCATTTTCGTTTGTAGATCGCGCCGATAATGCCGAGCGTTTCCTGTTCGCGGGTCGTATTGAGATTTCCCAATTTTTCTAAAATCTTCAAAGCCTCATCAAGCCGCGAATCAAGCGGCAGATCGGTATCCTTGTAAGTGCAGAGCGCAAACTGCTGATAAAACTTAAGCTTTAACTTTTCAGCTTCATTTAATTCCGGGCGGTCGGCAGTTAAATCGGGAAGGTCGATATTTAATTCCGGACGGTCGGCAGTTTTTTCCAGAATGCGCCGCGCATAGCTGAAAGACTTGTAAACCTTCAGATTTTCAGCCAACGCTAAAACCTTATCCGTCGGCAAATTTTTAATGTAATCATTATCTTTTGCCTGTGATTCCAGCTCTTCTTCGGATTTTATCGAAACGACGGTTTTTTCTTCGGTCGGAAGTATTGAATCATTCATAATTTTAGATCGATCTGGTCGAATTTTATTCAGAATCAGCCGAAAAAGAAGACGAAATGCACTTTTAATCAGGCTGAAATCTGCTTGTAAATTTTAGAATTTTTAATAACCAGCCAGCTATTGCTCAGTTTTCTGACATAAATTAACGTCCTTCATCTCAGGATTTTTTTTCAAGACTTTTGATTTGTTCGGCTTTTATACCGGCTTCTTTTGCCTGGTTCATAAATTTCGTTTTTAATTAACCGTTTTCCGGACTTGCCCCCGATTCGGGAATTTTAGCCCGATCTTCAAATAACGCACTGCTTAACTGCATATTTCAATTTGAATGCTAGACTGAACATACTTGTTTTACTTATCTTTCCAGTAATGGGAAACGCTTGTTTGAAATATTTTTTGGCTCTTTCAGGATCGTTGTTCATATCAATCTTCGCAATCAGGTCGAGGTAGTGAACAATAGTTTCAGAATCTAATTCTTTGAAAAGAATATTTCGCGTCATTTGCAGGTCACGCCAAACTTTTGCTTCACGTCCGATCTTCCCGTTCAGGAAAATCGTCAAGGATTCATCGAAATCACACATCCATCCTTTTTCGCTTTCAGACAGCAGTTGATTGCCGGGATGCGCGTAGTTGATGAAAACGTGATTTTTCGCCATAAAATTAAGTTTTTCTTACAGTTAGTTTAAAATCTCTTACATTTCAAATTTCGGAATGCGGCATAATTTCGATCAAAATGACTCGGTCAAACTTTTCAGCTCCTTCGTTTCACTGATCTTGATTTTCTTTTTCAGGAAATTATCTTTCCAGTTTCTACAATTCAGCCGACCCAAAACATTACAGCAAGAAATTTACGAATTAACCGATAAACTTGATTCGACATTCGGAATTTTAACGGCGATTTGATATAAAATCTGTTGGGTGTCGAGCACCTGATTATCGCCGTAGAAGTTAATATTCCGGACGAAATCGATTTCCGCGTTTTTCAAACTTTCCGCTAAAGTTTCCCGGTCCTCCTGATTTGCCAAAAAGACGACCCGATCCAGCAAATTCAATCTTCTACATTCTTCCACTTCCCACATAACATTTGCGCGAAATCCGCTGAGATCGATCATAATAATGTCCGCCAGAGAAAATAGTTCCTTGACGCTCGGTTTCCAATAATCATTTGCACAACTCAATGCAAAAATCTTGTTTTTTGAAACACTCCAGTTGAAAATGCGACGGCGTTTTCCGTTCAAAAGCTTGCGGATTTTTTCGACCGATCTTTTATTTTTTATTTTCCGGAATCTGAATTGAAACAAAGACAGCTGACCGAGCAAAATCGGATATTTAACATACCATTTTTGATTTATTTGAGAATCAGCCAGCGTGTAAAAGAAGCCTAAACCTGAAAGACCGTTTCTGACCATTTTTTTCAGGACCGTGCTCGTATCTTTTTTGGAAAACGGACGCAATAAAAGAATGTTGTAAGGTTTTTTCCAGCTCCACGTCAGAAATATCGAAAAAGGCAGGGAAATAATCGCGGGCAGAAAGAAATAACTTAAAAAAAGAAAGATGATAAGCAAGACGACTACGAGAAAGTAAACCAGTGCGGTTGCGCCTGCCAGAAACTTACCGAATGCAACCCCGAATTGATAGGCAGATTCTTCAATCGATTCTTCGGAAACAAATGCGCCGGACGGTTTGGGCGGAACAGGTTTTTCTCCCCTGATTAAGGCTTCATCGTATTTAGCTTTTTCCTCCAGTCTTTTTTTCTTTTTCAGCTCATAATTTTTCTGTTGCTCCTGGGCATTATTTTCGTAAGCGGCAAAAATATCCGCAGTCTTGAGTGTGGCGTAAGTAAAAATCGAGATCGCAAAGATCAGGAAAATAAAAACAAAAATGAAAGAGGAAATTATCATCGATTCGATCAGTTGTCCCCAGGTTTGTCTTTTACTCGTTTCATATAAAACAAGCTCTACTGATTCGGCAATGGAATTTTCTTCCTCAAAGGCAGGATTCCGGGCAACAGTAGGTTCTTCGGATGATAAATTCAATAATGTCAGATCATTCGATTTGTTCATTTTATAATCCCGTTTTTTAATTTGGATAGTTATGTTTTCCAACAAAATCTTCCATCATTGAGATCAGTTTTCGGTTTTGTTCTTTGAAAGTATCCAGATCGAACTGACCTTTCGACAAACTTTCGATCTCGGGAATAATTTCATTTATTTTCTCTTCCTGTCCCAAGCCGAGATATGCCTGTGCGAGAGATTGATAAATCCATTCCCGGTCGCCTCGTTTTTTGAATTCCTTCTGGTTGATAAATCTGCGGCAAATTTCTACAATTCTTTCTCTGATGCGATTGGCTTGCAGGTAAAAACTGATCGCTTCGTATCTGTCTGCAACGGTTAATGATTTTACGGTTAACAAATAAGCGAGATTGATTCCGTTGTAATAATCGCGCTGGATATAAAATCCGCGTTCGTAAAACCACATCGCTTTATCAAGGTATGTTTCTTCATTGGTCAGTTCATATAAACGCTTGTTAATGGCACCCGACAATCCCAACGTTTCCGGGTCGGTCGTTTCTTCGGGAAACAGTTCATCAAGAATGTTTTCGGCATTTCGCAAGGCTTTTTCAGGATTCGGACGTTGCGATTTGTAAGTTACCAATGCCAGCCTTTGGCGTAAGAATACGTTTTGCGGCTCAAACTTCAGACAAACTTTGTAAAGCTCGGCGGCAATCGTAAATTCGTTGTTATTTTTAGCGTTTTCGGCATCTTCGAGCAGTTCGGAAAACGGGGCTTTGTCTTCGCTTACTTTTATAATTTCTTCAATTTGCTCTTCCGTGAGCGACGGCTCCTTCAATTTCGGAAGATATGTATAAACCGGACTGTCTTTCTTCTTGTTGCTTAAAATTTCTTCGACCAGCTTTTTCAATTCTCTTGTAAAACGTCTGGCTTCGCTGATACCGATGTCTTTGCCTAAATGTTCGTAACTTTGAATAAGAGTGTGGTTAATATCGAACGGATACCTCAACTTATCTTCCGAGATCACGATCGTGCTGAACGGTCTGAGCGCGTGCCGGACCCCGAGTTCATAGAGCGCATTCGGATTGAGCGTCGAAATGTCCGCAACCACTATGTCGGCTTTAAGAAGCCATTCATACATCGGCACGTCAATGATTCCCGAATGCCTGATCTCCTTGGCGCGGAAACATTCGATGTCCAGCTCCTCGAAGACAGGTTTTATCAGATATTCAAAGGTTTTATCCAAATCCAAAAGCCTGCCGGTTTCATAATCGATTTTAGGACCGAATCCAATTGCTACAAAACAAGTTTTCTTATTCATATCTAAATTCTGTTGATCGCGTTTGTAATTGCTTCAAAGGTAAATTTCATTGCCCAATTTGCGCCGATTCCGTAAAGTTCTTTAGGTGTCGTGTTTTCTCTTTCCGATTTGACGGCGACGATTTTTTTATCAAGTTCTTTAGCTTTTTCTATTTCCCATTTCACCCATTTGCTCTGATGCGTGTTTTTACCGACGATAACGAGAAATACGGAGGCTTGACTGATTTTGTCGGTAATGCTTTTTCTGAAATCGAGTTCGCTCAGGTTTTCTTTCGGGAGAACTTCAAAATTAGTCACTAAAGATTCAAATTCTTCGTTTGTGTTCCAAGCCAGCAAAAGATTTTTATAATGCCGTTCATTTTCGTAATCGTAACTTATGTAAACCTTCTTTTTATTCATAAAATTATTATTTCGATGATCTGATTTATAGCAATTGTTTGGTTAGAATTTCTTCTGTCCTGATGTTCAGCTTCTTTGCCTGTTCGATAAAAGAGGCGGTTTCGTCCGATTCGTTTTTCGCCGTGCCTTCCCAAACGGCGACCGCCATAATTGTTTCATCCTCTGACCGTAAACTTTTCGCTCGTTTCAAAATTTTGGTTGTGACTGCCGCATATGCCTTTTCTTCGTTATTCTTAAAACCTCTGATAAAGATCATTTTTCCTTCGCGTTTTGCTTCATCACAAATTTCGTCGAATAATTCTCCCCAGTTGCCCGGTCTGTCGGTGACTGAAGTTTTCCGAAACTTTACGCGGTTAAAGGGAAGAATTATGCGTCGGTCGATTTTCAATTCCCGCGCCGCTTTCTGCGCCAGCAAATCCGCCCCGCACGCCGCCGAACTTACTAGAGTTGTTATTCTATTGTCACTGAAACATTCCAAAATCCTTTTGTAAACAACATCCTTCATCTCTAAAGGAAAACGCTCTTTCTCAGCGTTCGGTGCATCGATTCTTCTTCCGGCTAACGCAGCTATCATAATGATCTTTAATAATTATTCGTCGCATTATTCAATGCCCTGACGATTTCATCCGAGAGCAAACTTCGCTGAAAGACTTGCACCTGTCAAGCCCTCAGGGAATTAATAATGATTTTGCTTGTTAAATATCGATCTTGTCATAATAAATCTCACAAAATCCTTTGGAGCGGTCGAAATCAAATTTAGCCAATTGATTTTTTCCCATTAAAAAATTGGCGTAGCCCGTATAGAAATAATCTTCGCCCGTTAGCGGAGGCGAAAAAGTATTAAAGTCCAGAACCATTTCGCATAACTCACAAATTTTTCTCTGATTTGTTTTTGTATCTAAATAACGAAGAATGCGGGCGTATTCAATGAAAAACTGTCTTCTCCATTTTTCACGATTTTCATAGCTGCAAAGTTTTTGAGCAAACACATCCAGAGCCTCTTCCAAATATCCGCATCGCATAAAAATATCCGCTAAATGATGATAAATATTAGCCGAATCTAATTTTTCCGCGATATATGACAGAATATTAATTGCCGATTCGTGATACCCGGCTTCCATCAAGGAAAGTCCATAATAAACGGCAGCGCACTCATCCAGATTTTCTAAATTTATCGAACTGAAAATTTTGATTGCATTATAAAAATCTCCTTTTCGGTAGTTTACGATACCTTTTATTTTGATAATTTTGAGCGAATTGTCCGTTGACAATTCGCTGGTATCAAATTCGCCCAAAAGTTTTTCATCCCAGGAAGTTTTTCCGGCATAAACCTGACTGATTATCTTATTAATTGGTATGTCTTTACCCGGCGGTAAAAAATCGGCGGCTTTTTCATAAAACTCTAAAGCAACCTCATACTCTTCCAGGGCAAAATGAGTCTGACCTAACGCCGCGAGCGCAAGTCCCATCATTCTCTGATTCTTACAGGTCGAATCTTTTATAAGTGAAGTTAACTCGCGTTTTGCATTTTCCAACTCATTTAATTGTAAGTGGCAAACACCCAGAATAATAATTGGATAGTAAAACTTTGCAGACGGCGAGTTGGCTTCTGCGAGCATTAAAAACAGTCTGATCTTATCCCTCGCTTTTTCCCAATTTTCTTCCAAAACATAATTGGCACAATCGTTCATTATTTTCATCAATTGAACGAAGTCAGCATTAGAAATTTCAACTGTTTCCGTTTCTTCCAAAAACGCTTGAGCAAAAAAAACCTTCTTCGCTCTGAGCGAAGACGGAACATATGTAACTGAGAGCCAATCGCAAATCTCTCTCAGATTATCTTCAAGACTTTTATTATCGGCAAAATTAATCTCAGCCCATTTGATCGCTCTAAATTCTTTATATAAATCTAACCACGCGGCATTTTTATTTTCAGGGTCATCGAGAATAATCGGCAATATTCTATTTTTTTCGTGTAATTTCTGTTCAAGGGCATATAAAACCTCGAAGCGTGTATGTCGTCCGATTTCTTCATGAATACTGTTCGGGCTAATGACCGCAATAAAATAGTCGCATTCATCTATCTTTCTTTTCAGAGATGCTTCCAGAGAATGAGCTAAAGGAAGTTCTTGTCCGTCACCGGAATAATCCCATACGTCGATATTCTGGTGATGTAAGGCGGAAAATAACTTCCTTACCTCATTCTGATCCCGTGAAGAGAAACTAATGAATATTTTTGGAAACAGCGTCATACTTAATGTTTCTCAGCTCCGATTTATCTTTCCTGAAACTTAAACCTTCTCTCTCATAAGTTATCACCGTCGGCGTATTGATCGCCGGCTGTATTTTTATGTCCTTTATTTGCTTTATGAAATTATTCCAATGGATAGGACTTGTTTTCTTGATATACCTAAAAAATGCGGAATAGCGCATAACGGCTGTGCCGGCATCCCAAACTGCCGGATTGATGGCACGAACAAGTTCCGTTTTATCGGAAAGTAAGAGGTTCATTTCAGACAATTCTTTTGCTTTTACAGTTGTGGTCATTGTCCTTAAGGTAGCTAATTCGGGTTTTAATTCTTCGAGAGAGTAGTAGCTTAAAATTTTCTGGCGCGCATTTGGATCAGTATTTTCTGCCAATTCAAAAGCCGCCAATGCTCCAAACTCCTCAAGCAAGGAGTTTAACCCGATCTGCTCGTCATACTTTTTCAGTTCGATCAGAAGTTTGTCATAAACCCACTTTTTAGAATTGAAACGACTATTCTTTTTTACAAGAAGCTGGAGTTCATTATCTATTTTTTTTGATTCTTGAAATTCCTTGTCATAAAAATATAAACCCCCGTCATCAAAACTCCAAAAATAGTAAGATGGATCGCCTTCGAGAACCAGTTTGTCGTCCTTGATGCCAAATGAGGTTATACGATCATAATCGCTTACCAGATATGAGTTATAAGACTCGTTCGCATTTTCATACAGATATTCAAAAAAGGTTTCCCACGCTTTTTTGTTATGATCCGCATTCGGCTCGGATTCGCCGTTCCCCAATAAATATTTGCCTTTGAGTTTCGGTAGATCATATGAGTTGAATTGTTTTAGTATCAATCCGTCCAACTGTAGCAGTCTTACTCCGAGTAAATTATTTGTAAACGCCGGATGATAATTGATTATTTTTCCTCCCTTGCGCCGGACACTTATGTCCTCATCTTTGTTTCCAAGTGTTCCGAACATAGTAACGCAGGAATAATTAGGATCATCAGCAAAATTGGCAATGGGAATCAGTTGCCAGTCATAGATCGAGGTAGAAATCTCTTTCCCGTTCAAGATGATTGAAAGTCGATTTCCGTCGCTTTTACCGGGAGTATACTTGAGTCGAATACTGCTTCCTACTAATTTACCTTCGGGTTTAGCAACTCCGTCAAATGCAACTCCGCCAACTCTGCCTAAAAAACTTAATCTTAATGGTCTCATTCCGCCGCCGGTTTTTGGGATATTGATCCGAGTAGGATTAAGCAGCCTGGGAGCCGCCGGGCTGGAAAACCTCATCGGACCTAAAGGGTCCAGTTCTTGTGGAAGAACATAGGATAAAAAAAGCAAATTACAAAGCAACAAACACAACGCACTATTTAAAGATTTTCTTTTCATTTCATTCTCCTTACTTTATTTGTTTAACTCGAACCGCTTAGATAAATAGAACATATTATATATTTCAGTTTTAGATGAATTGATAGGTTTCGTTAGTTAAACAGTTTGAAATCAAATCGCAATATCTTCTTTTCGTGGACGTGTCAGTCAAATTAATGACAAAATTGCTTTAGTCAGTAGACAAAGTAAATTCTGCAAAAGCCATAGTTCCGGCTTGAACCTCTATAACCCGGCTATCTTTCGTTTCATTGCCCTCCTTTGTTCCGATGGCTGTAAGTTCATAGCTTCCCGGCGCGACCGTGTTGATAACGCCTTCGGAAACCCCGACAAATTCTTTAACGAAATTGTCATTCAATCGTATTTCGACCTTCTCAAAGTCCGCACAGTTTTTGATCGTTACTTTGATACTGCCTGTTTTGCGGGCTTCGATCTCGGTTTTCAATACTTTTTCCAATTGGGTTATATTTGATTGAAATTCCCTAACCCAGACATCTGTTTCCTGTTTAATGATATTTTCGACCTGAAGCGTGAAATCTTTTGCTCTTTGTAAAAACATCTGTGTATTAGATGAATTACCGCCTTCCTGAGTCTTCAGAATGACCCAATCGTATTGAAACTCTTTGAGGGAGCGTTCCAGCGATATTTGAGTTACGATAAAACGCATCCAACCTGATGAATGACCAAAATAATAGTCAAATCCGGCAACCGACGCGGCGACGGCGAGAAATACATATCCCCATTGCGCCAGAATTAAGTTGTTTTCAGGATCACCCGGCGTTTTTACAATTCCCGTCGCGTCGATCAACGGGCACAAAGCTCCTACTGCGGCAAAAATTATCGATAGTGCACGTAAACCCTGTGACCAAAGACGGCGAGGTTTCTTCTTGCGGTCATACCAGTCAATGTTTTCAAGAGTGGTCTTGACTGCCCAATCGTAAATCAAATCGAGTGATTCTTCCGGTTTGTCTTTGTTCCATGGCGGAAAATTGTTGCTCATATCGATCTAAAGCTAAAAAACTGCGGGTTCGGAAAGTCTTCATTTCAGAAGAAAAAAGCCGATTGTCACTAAAAACAATCGACTTACTATAAATCTGATCTACTCGCACTCGGTAGAAACTTTTGCCGAAATATTTAATAAATTATAGAAGACACCTGACATATAAATAAGTATGTTTTCGGGACTTGATCCATCTCAATGCTTTTCGTTCAGTAAAAATTCGAGAGTTAAATCCGAAACTATCATTAGCTTTCAAACAGAAATTCGTTTGAATCACATTTTGTATGATTCAAATGTGTTGCTAATTCCGAACTCCCCGATCGGTCTTAGCTGATTTCCCCTAGAAATATTCTTTAATTTGCTTCTCAAAAATATTTCAATATAAATTAATATGTCGTCGGTTTAGGAAAACTAACATAGGTTAAATATTCTTGTCAACAGTTTAGGGCGAAATAGATTTTACCGGTTTACGACCGTGATACCCAAATTTTGTTTCAATGGCAGAGATAAAGTGCGCGGAAATGCTTGGCTTGGAGAAGGACGGTCGACTAAGTTGGATAGACTAATCCGAAATTATTTTATGAATCTTCAAGATGGCGGAAAACTCTCACGAATAATTAATGAGATCAAGGCAAACCTGATATTGAGCGGTTTTTTTTAGGAATCAAACTAAAATCTTTATCCATCCGTCTTCGATAACAACCTCGTAGGCTTCGAGCGAACAATCTTTTTTCGTAAAACATTCGCCGCTTGAAACGTCGAAACGCCAACCGTGCAGGTCGCATTCGACAATGCCGCCGTAAAGACGCGAATCGGCGAGCGGATAACCTTTGTGCGGACAAAAATTTTCGATTGCCGAAAATTTGCCGCCGACGTTGAAAAGTGCGACTTCCGTGCCGTCTTTTAATTTGACCGTTGCGCCGCGTCCGGCAGGAACATTTTCCACTTTTCCGACCGTGTGCAGTTTTCCTTCACGATGCGGTTTGCGCTTGTTTTCTTTATATTTCGCCATTTGTAATTGCTGATTTCAGAATTTCAAAATTCAGATTTCAAGATTAACAAATCCAAAATCCAAAATCCAAAATCTGAAATCTAAAATTCGAGAGGCTTGCTTTATTCGTTTCCGTCACAGAAAATAAAGGTATATTAAAACTTAGAGGTCATTAGGATGAGTGAAAAAAACTTTTCGGAAAATGCACGGAAGAAATGCCGCGAAATTATGACGCGCAATGTCAAGACGGCGAACCGTGAAACAAGTCTGCGGGACGTTGCCGTTTTGATGCGCGAAGGCGATATGGGCGCGGTTCCCGTGATTGAAAACGGCAAGCTCGTCGGAATCGTCACGGACAGAGATATTGTCGTCCGCGCCGTCGCCGAGGGCAAAGATTTCTCGACCGTGGTCGGCGAGGTGATGACGACCGAAATCTTTGCGTCGAAGGAAAACGATTTCGTTTTTGAAGCGATTCGTCTGATGGGCGACAAACAGGTGCGGCGAATTCCGGTTATCAATGACGAAAGCGAACTCGTCGGCATCATTGCGATGGCGGATGTTGCGCTCGAAACCGAAGACGAACGCGAAATTGCCGAAACACTGGAAGAAATCTCAAGCGGAAGCGCATTTTGGAGAAAGGGATAAAGGATGAAGGATGAAGTGAAAGAAATGAACTTTTATTTATATTTCATCCTTTAGAAGTTATGGTGAATAGAAGTTATGGTCAAATCAATTAATCGTAATTTTCAACTTATTAAATTAACTATTAAGGAAGAAATATGAATTTTTGCAAATTAATTAAATTTTTAGCTCAACTTACGGCAGTTCTTCTATTTTCAGGTATTTTGACGGCACAGACAACAGAGCAAACTTCCGACTCACAACAACAAGTTTTTTATGTTACTGCAGGAACGGAAAATGGGTTTTTAACAGGTTTCACAGCCCAAAATTTTTCAATTTATGATGAAGGTAGATCACAAACAATAAATATGTTCAGCAGTGAAGATTCTCCTATGAGCATAGGTATTTTATTTGATACATCTAAGACATCAGCACAAGTTAATACTGTAAGTGTAAATACCGTAAAGGATGTTTTGCTAAAAGGAGTGAAACGATTTATTGAATTGAGCAACCCGAATAACGAATACTTTTTTTTGAGTTTCAATAATAGCGAAACATTGCATTTGGATTTTTCGCAAGATACAAAAAGCATTTTAAAAGCAATTCGAGAAATATCCGATGTTGAGGCTAAAGGCACCGCGAATATTCATGATGCGATAAATACCGGCGTAGAGAAACTTTCAAAAAGCAAATATTCAAAGCGGGTTTTACTCGTGATTTCTAACGGAATTGATAGTAATTCCAAAATAAAAATCGAGGATTTAAATAAGAAGATAAATAATTCAAATTTATTGTTATATACGTTTGGCATTTACGAAGGGTCTTTCGAGTATGAAAAGGCGATCTTAATCAACAGTAATTTAGATGAGTTAGCTGAACAGACCGGGGGATTTTTCCGCTATGCGATCTGGAATTCAACGTTTAAAGAGGTTACAGATAAAGAAACACGAGGGACTTTTGCCTTAATTGCAAACGAACTTCGCAGTCAATATAAGATTGGTTTTATTTCGGACGGAAAAGAAAAACAACCTACTTGGCACGATATAAAATTCAAAATAAATCTTCCCTCAAAACCTAAGGGAATTAGTAATATTTTCATAAGAACCCGTAAAGGATATGTTTCAAGTATCAAACAGCAATAGAAATTATGGCGAAATCAATTAATCGTTATTTTCATTTTCTCGCTTCGTCGAAAGGCGCAAAGCCTTCGGGCAGACTTTGGTATCCGGCGGCGGATGTTTATCAAACGCCGGACGGCTGGCTCGTCAAAGTCGAACTCGCAGGCGTTTCGGCGGAAGATGTGGAAATTGATATTCAGGGAAACGTTTTATACATCGCAGGTTGTCGGCGCGACAAATCCTGTTCGGTCGGCTTGACGTATCAGCAGATGGAGATAACTTACAGCCGTTTTGAAAAAACGTTGAGTTTTCCGGCTTCGATCGACGGCGCGCACATCGAACATAATTTCGACAACGGTTTGCTGATAATTCATTTGAAAAAAGGAGCGTAGACAAAACTTTCGGCGCAAACGGCATCAAAGAAACACTAAAAAATATGGCTGAAGAAAACACACAAAATCAAACCGAAAACAAGCAAAACGCACGTCCGCAACAGTTTGAAATTGCGGTTTTGCCTTTGCAGAATACGACGATGTTTCCCGACACGGTCGTGCCTCTGGCAGTCGGACGCGAACGCTCGATGAAGGCGGTCGAAGCATCTCTGGCGACCGAGGAAAAACTTATCGCCTGTGTCACGATTAAAACACCCGAAATCAACGGAAGCGATGCGAAACCGATCGACATTTACGAAATCGGAACGGTCGTTAACGTCAAAAGAATGATGCGTAACGAAGACGTTTTGCAGTTGATCGTGCAGGGCGTTGACCGCGTAAAAATTCTCTATTGGGCGCAGGAAGAACCTTTTTTGAAGGCGAAAGTCGAAATTTTACCCGACCTGAAAGTTAAGGATCACGAAGAAGTCGAAGCCCTGAAACGGAATATTCAGGGAATGATCCAACAGGCATTGGCGATGCTTCCGCAAGTTCCGCCCGAAGTCAGAACGGCGGTGATGGCGCAGGGCGATCCGGTTCAACTCTCCTATTTTCTCGCTTCGGTGCTGGATTTGGGTGTCGAAACCGAACAGAAAATGCTCGAAGCGGAATCGGCGGACGAACTTTTGATGCTGACGCACGGCGCATTGGCGAAAGAGCTCGAAATTATGCAGATTCGCTCGAAGATCGCTAACGAAGCGCAGTCCGAAATGGATAAGGCACAGCGCGATTATGTTTTGCGTCAACAGCTTAAAGCAATCCAGAAGGAACTCGGCGAAGGCGACGAAGGCGGCGAAAAAGCCGAAGCCGCACAGCTTCGTGAGCGGCTCGAAACCGCCGATCTGCCCGACGAAATCCGCAAGGAAGCCGAGCGCGAATTAAAGCGGATGGAACAGCTTCCGCAAGCCGCGCCCGATTATCACGTCATTCGCACTTACTTGGAATACGTTCTCGAATTGCCGTGGAAAAAGGCGAGCGAAGAAAAACTGGATTTGAACGAAGCGCGGAAAATTCTCGATGAAGATCACTACGGTCTGGAAGACATCAAAGAGAGAATTTTGGAGTCGCTCGCAGTCGTCAAACTGCGTCCCGATTCAAAAAGTCCGATCATTCTTTTCGTCGGACCGCCGGGAGTCGGCAAAACGAGTTTGGGACGTTCGATTGCCCGCGCTTTGGGACGCGAATTCGACCGCATCAGTCTGGGCGGCGTGCGCGACGAAGCCGAACTTCGCGGACATCGGAGAACGTATGTCGGCGCGATGCCGGGCAGAATTATTCAGACTTATCGGCGCGTCGGTGTGAATAATCCCGTTTTGATGCTCGATGAAATCGACAAAATGGGCAACGATTACCGCGGCGATCCGGCAGCGGCTTTGCTCGAAATTCTCGATCCGGCGCAGAACAATACGTTCCGCGATCATTATCTCGATCTGCCGTTCGACCTGTCGAAAACGTTCTTTATCGCGACGGCAAACCAGCTTGCACCGATTCCGATTCCGTTGCGCGACCGAATGGAGATCATTCAACTCGCGGGTTATTCGGATCAGGAAAAACTAAATATCGCCAAGCAATATCTGATTCCGCGCCAGATCAGGGAAAACGGTCTGAAGGAAGACCAGATCGAAATTACGGATGACGCGATCAATCTTTTGACGGCGAGATATACCCGCGAGGCGGGCGTTCGGCAACTGGAAAGAACGGTCGGCAATCTGGCGCGAAAAGTCGCATTAAAAGTCGCCCAGGGCAACACTGAAAAAGTGACGATCACGGCAAACGACGTGAAGGCTTTCTTAGGTGCGGCGCGGTTTTATCCCGAAGAAGCGCGTGCCGATCTTCCGGCGGGCGTGGCAACGGGAATGGCTTGGACGGAAATGGGCGGCGAAGTTTTGTTTATCGAAGCGACCGCTCTGCCGGGCGGCGGCGGTTTGACCTTGACGGGACAACTCGGCGAAGTGATGAAGGAATCGGCGATGGCGGCGCGTTCGTATCTGTGGTCGCACGCGGCAGAATTCGGCATCGAATCGAGCGCGATCAAGGAAAACGGCATTCATGTTCACGTCCCCGCAGGCGCGATTCCGAAAGACGGACCGAGCGCGGGCGTAACGATGGCTTCGGCGATGGCTTCGCTCTATACGGGGAGAAAAGTTCGTTCGGATACGGCGATGACGGGTGAAATCACGCTTTCGGGTCTGGTTTTTCCTGTCGGTGGAATTAAGGAAAAAGTTCTCGCAGCGCATCGGGCAGGAATTCGGCGAATAATTCTACCCGAACGCAATGAAGCAGACACGGAAGAAATTCCCGCAGACGTTCGTAAAGAACTCGAAATCATTCCGGCAAAATATATCAGCGACGTTTTGAAAGCCGCGCTTGAGATAGAGGCAGTTGTTCCAAAAAATGAAAATTATGTCTTTCCCGAAACTCCAACCGCAGACAGAGGTACTGAGCGGTTAATTGCTAAAGATCAATAGTAAAATAAAGTAAAAAGACCTCTTTTTGGTTAAAAAGAGATCTTTTTACTTTTACATTTGCGAAAAATTGGATTAGTTTTTCAAACAGTCCAATCCGATTTCAATATTCGCTCGAATATTTGAATTTTTCATTGCATCAAGCCGCCACGAAGTTGAGCCAGCTAAACTCAGCGTTACAATTTCACGCGGTTTAGGCAAATTTCGTAAACCTTCAATGATTCCGCAAACCAAATCGCCGTCGCCGCTGGCAACAGCAATCGAGTCTGCATTACTTCGGCTTGCTAGCAAACCGGCGGTGAAAAGCAAAAGATTATCACAATTCGCTTGACGTTCAATGCCGCGATGTGTCTGCACATTTTGAATTTCTCGTGTGTGAATTGCCCAACCGATTCGGCGAAAATAATCAATTCTCCAATCAACAGCGTTTTCCCGCGAGAAAAAAGCATGGAGCGCAATCGATGTTGAATTCGTTCGCAAAATTTCGGTCAAGCATTCAAACGAAATCCTGTAACCTAAATCGCGTGAACTGTAAATCAGATTTTCGACATCAGCCAAAACTAAAACTTTTCGTCCTTGAATTGCCGAAAGCGGTTTTGTTCGATGCTCAATAATTGGTTGAGAACGGAAGTTTTGTCGTTTGAATTTTCCATGCCACGGAAAATTTTGCGGCGTTCGATTGAAAGAATTTTTTGTTTGTAATTTCATTATTTTCTCCTTAAAATTTTAAGTTATTTGAAAAACGGCAGAAGTAAATTTTTACTTCCGCCGAAGTGTTGATTTATGAAAACAAGCGTTGTTTGTAAAGAAGCAGTTGAAGCGCGGCTTCTTCGACAACACGAATTTTCGTTGTGTTTTCCATTGCCCAATTCATCGAAATCGAGCAGTCAATTGCTAAAACCGTGTTTTCAGCGCGATGCTGACGGCGGACGGCGACCGGATTTTTTTTCGCGTCGGCAAGCAAAACGGCGGTTAACTGCCTCAGATTGCGAACGGAGAAAAAACGTCCGTTATGTGTTGCTTTTGCCATCCGGCGCAAAAGATTTTCGTCAAACGAATCGCCGAAGCCAATCGTGTTAACATTAATGTGATTGCGCCGAGCATCGGCAAGCACAGAAAAAAGCTGCTCGGTTTCACGATTCGGATCGCCGTCGGAAAGCAGCCAAATGCGTCTTAAAACGCCGTGCGGCGAATTTTTTAGCAAATTTATTGATTTCCGCAAACCATCCGTGATGTTCGTTCCTGAACCCGCGACTTTCGTGTGCAGATGCAAAGCGCGTTGTTGCAATTTCGGGTCGCCCGGTTTGGCAAGCGAAGAAATCACGAACGCCTGATCGTGAAAGCCGACAAAAGCGATTTGGTCGCTTCCTTTGACGATGCGCTTTTTGGGCTGCGGTTGATTGACGATGATTACATTTTTGAACTGTTTTTTTAACTGATTAAAGATTCTCATTTTATTTTCTCCTTAAATTTTTTTGTGCTGACGCGATGCCCGAAAGCACCGCGCCAGCGTCTTTGACCTAAGACGAACTAACCAATCCGTATCGGCTTTTTCGTCCGACTATGTTCCGTCCAAACTTCGACGTGACCACATAGCGGACACTTGAATCTGCCCGTTGCACAGCCCGAAGTGTTGACCGAACTTCCGATGAAATTCAGCAAAACCGGCAGATGTCTTCCGCGCAGTCCGTCGGGACACGCGATAGAGAAATTTTTGATTTTGTCCGAAAGTTTCGGTTGACGAGTTTGAACGACAATGATTTGCCGAACTTGACGGTTTCGGCGACCTTTTTGAAACAACATTGATTTTTATCTCCTTAATTTTTAGTTTTTGTCGGAAAACTCAAAACGCTTTATCATTAAATAATTCCAGTCAGTCTGACTAAAAAAATTACTGTTCATTTTTGCTTTGCAGATTTTTCTCTGTCGAACTGTACAGAATTAATTTTTCAAACATCTCAGCGGAAAATTTGTTTTCCACTAATACATCGGAGAAAAAAAAGGTTGGCAAAAAACGGCGAAATCAGGCTCAATTCAGGCTCAAATTGGAAGGTTTACGGACTGCTTACGGAATTTAATTTTGGGTATGTGGTGAAAGGCAATAAAAAAGGGCGCGAAAAATTTTTACATTTTTTCCGTAAAAATTTTTCGCGCCTCAAATTCGGCTCAAATTCGGCTCACGAAAATAGCCGTTTGATTGAAAATTTAAGGTTAGTTTATGAGTTAAATATCATCATAATCTTAATCTTTCCTGTAAAGTTTGTTTGGACGGTCGGCGACTGCATCTTGATTTTTATATTTACTTTTAGTGATTAAATTTTTACCAATTTGAAACCCTTTTCCGAACCAAGATTTGATAATTTCGTCTTTGTCATCAACACCATATTTTTCTTCTAATTGACGGCGCAGATTACGGGCAAAATTATTCGCTTCTTCTTTTGCTTTTTCGGTATCGTAAATTTCCTGTCTTTTGTAAACTGCCGCCACTTCGCTGAAAGTCAACTTGCTTTTTATGCCTTCGCCGTCCTTAAAGAAAAACGATTTAAGAACATTAAGCAAATCTTCGCTCAGATCGGGTTTATAACCTTCCGCATCAAAAATTTCTAACGAATCTATATCACAGACGAAAGGAAATTTTTCTTCTTTATAATTGGTTTTTTGTGGAATATTTTGAGGCTGTCCGTGAGTTGCATCTTTGCCTTTAGCCGTAATTCCGAACATTTTTTTCAATTTGTTAAATTTCAAATCAGGAGCAGTTGGTAAAGATGCAGATAAAGTTTCTTTCTCAACTTCGCATAATTCCCACGCTAAATTGATACCGTCAAGCATAAATTGAAAAGCGTCTTCTAAACTGATTTTTGAAACGTCGTTACCGCTAACTTTCCCAAACGCGGTTCGCAAATTTCTTTCGGTATCATCAATATTAAATTTCTTAAATTCATTCATTTCAGGGAAATCAATATTCTTTTTTGCCATTTCATGAAAAGCTAACTTAAATACTCCTTCCGTTGCCTTTTTGAAAACACTTGAATTGAAATTATTACCATTGCTCTTTATGAAAGATTTGCTAAAAGCAGTTGCTAGGGAGGCAAGTTCAAGCATACTTGGTTTAGCAAGATGTCTTTTTTCCTTTAATTCGTCCGTTAAAGAAATTGAGGTTAGCCAAGCACTAAAAAAACTATTTCCGATTTCTCCTTGAATTACACCCCATTCGGTAAAATATGATCTTTGAGGTAAAGTTTTATCGTAGCAATTTAGGAAGACGCGAGCCGCCTCAAAAAGTTTTTCCTTTGATTTATTATAATAATTTTGTGCGTCTGCATATCTGCTTTGTCTTTTTAACTTATTGGCTTCTTTTCTTAAATTCTCTCCCCAAACCCGCAGAAGTTTTGCCCATCTCGTAACTAAAACAGGCTCAAAAATTAATGCTTCGGAAGTAGCTTTGACAATAGCTAATGCTACTTCCGGCTGGTTTAGTTTTGTAAAATATTCGTCTTTTAAGGCAAGCCATTTAGCATTTTCAATTTCTCCGAGTTTACCGCCTTTTTGAAGTTTTTCGGCGGCAACCGCCAACTCGCCGATAATGCTGTTAAAATAATCCGGTATATCAAAATATAGGAAGTTTCCTTCATCATCAAAAACAGGTTTTTTGCGAACAAATTTGGCTCGTTCGGCAAAAACATCGTGTCTTGCCAAAATCAAAGCACCTTCTTGCAGAATTGCCGTTTCACCCTTGAGCGGATCAAGGATTTCATTCTTTAATGTATTTTCATCACATCCCAGAGCCTCCCGAAGAACTAAATCAGTCAAAATAGGAATTCCGTCGCCGTGCAGTGAAATGATGTAATCGTAGTACTTTGCAAGAGTTTTGCCATTGAACGAAGATCTATTTTCCAACTGGGTATAAATATCAAACACGCGATTGTCGAGTGTTTGATGTTTGCGAACCCAAAGAATCGAGCTAAAGAAAGAGTTTCGCTTACCGCTTCTGTCGGAACGCAAACGCGATTCTTCCAGAAGCCGCTTAACCCGATTTGTTTCGTCTTTCAGTTCGCCCAAAACATTTGTTTTTTCCCAAGCTTTTATAATTTCTTCCGCGTCTTTTTCGTTAAGCGTTCCTATTTCGCGTTTTTGAAAATAGCTTCCGAGGTTTCTATTTAAAGTTGAGTCGGCGTTTTTTTCCCATTGCCAATGAGTCGTTCGGCTGGCTAGGAAAAATTGAATGTTATTCGGCTTGCTGTCTTTTTGCGCTAACTCCAATATGTCTTGAATGATTTCTTGCGCGTTGTCGGAAACGATAACAAAACTCTCTTTTTTGCTTTCGAGAATGCTGATTAAATCTTTGACATTTGCACTACCTTCCCGAGAAATAACGTGAATTTTTAAGTCAGAATGTAGCAGCAGATCGGAGGCAACCTGTTTTAAAATGGTGGTTTTTCCTTCGCCTCCTGCTCCGTGAATCAATGTAACGGCAAATTTTTTGGCGTTTGCGGCTTTAACAATAAACTCTCGTAATTCTAGATTGATTGTTCGAGGCGGAATAGTGCCGGATATAACTTCGTCAAAAGTAGGAATTTTCCCGTTAAAAAAATTGTCCGCATCTTCTTTGGAAAGCTGCCGACCAATCAGATGCGAATTGTCGTTTAGCCATTTATTCAGGTAAAGCCAACCGTCGGGTAGATTCAGTTGTAAAGTCGAAGAAGACTTATATTCCCGACTCGTCATTTGAGATTTGCTACCAAATCGGCTGGTTAATAAATTTGATAAAATCTGTTTGATTTCTTCGGCAATCTTACTTTTTTTACACTCGCCCAGAACACCCGCATTGAAATGATCTTTATTTACCTCACGTCTAAAGTTTGAAATAAATTGCCGATTTGATTTTTCATCCTCACTCAAATTAGACGGATTTTCTTTGCAAAACAAAATTTTAGTGTTGAAAAAATCATCGCTTCCTATCCAACTTTTTGTTAGTAAATCTAAGTTTTCTGAAGCTGATTGCCGAGAGCCGAAAAATTTCCAGAAGACGGTGATTATTAAGTCGGGCTTGTGAGTTTCATTTATTTTTTTAACTAAACAAACAGGTGTTTCGTAATAAAAATAGTCAGACCAATCAATTTCGCTATCGGCTGCATTTTGCTCATTACACAGGAATAACTCGAAATTCACGGAAAACTCATTATTATCATTTAATTTCTCAATGATGTCTGTTATTTCCTTTTGTGCAAGTGGTATAACATCTTTGGATAATGCAACAGCGACTTTAAAGGTGTTGATTTTAATGCTCTTACTCATAGATGTTTTGAAAATCAATAAGCTAAGTAGTTGACTTTGATAGGGCTATCTCGTGTATTTCATATTACAAGATAATTCAAGATTTTGCCAAAATCATTGTCGCAAAATATATCAGCGACGTTTTGAAAGCCGCACTCGAAACCAATCCGAGTATGCCGCAAAACGAAAATTATATGCTTCATTCGGACACGCATCACAGCGACCTAAATGAGCCTTTAATAGCGAAGGAAAAGTAATTTTGACCGATTTTATGCTTTAAAGACAGTCTTTTGACTGTCTTTTTTATTGTGGCATAACAACGATTGACCTGCTCCAAATACGCAATAGCTTTAATTTCCAAAAAAATTACAAAAATGTCCTGTAACAATTGGAAATATAAGGCGAAATAGGTGTATGCTTATAAGTTAATGTTTGGGGCGAAAGTCTTCTCTTTATACCAAATCTCTAGCGGTTTTAGAGAGCGGAACTCTTCCTTTGCAATTATAATAATTTTACAATCATCTTTAATACGGAAATTTAATATAAAATGGCATTTAAGTCTTTATTCAGTTTGTTTTCGAGTGATTTGGCGATTGACCTCGGCACGGCAAATACGCTCGTTTACGCGAAAGGTCGCGGCATCGTCGTTTCCGAGCCTTCAATCGTTGCTATCAATAAAGTTACTAACCAGGTCGAAGCCGTCGGGCGCGACGCGAAGGAAATGCTCGGCAGAACGCCGGGGAATATCGTCGCGATTCGTCCGATGAAAGACGGCGTGATCGCTAATTTTGAAGTTACGGAAAAAATGCTTCAGCATTTCATCCGCAAAGCGCACAACGGAAAATCGTGGGTGCGCCCGCGCGTCGTGATCGGAATTCCTTCGGAAATCACGCAGGTCGAACGCCGCGCCGTCGAAGATTCGGCTTACCGTGCGAAAGCGAGCGAAGTTTATCTCGTCGAAGAAGCGATGGCGGCGGCGATCGGCGCGGGTTTACCGATCACCGAACCGCACGGAAATATGGTCGTGGACATCGGCGGCGGAACGACGGACATCGCTGTTATTTCGCTTTCGGGCATCGTTTATTCGCGTGCTGTGCGCGTCGCCGGAAACGAAATGGACGAAGCTTTAACGCAATATATTAAACGAAAATACAATCTGCTCATCGGCGAACGCACCGCCGAAGCGATCAAAATCGCACTCGGTTCGGCGTTTCCGCTCGAAGAACCGCTTTCGATGGACGTTCGCGGACGAAATCTGATCGAAGGAATTCCTAAAACCATTACTATTACCGATGAAGAAATCCGCGAGGCTCTTTCCGACTCGGTTTCTACCATTATCAACGCAGTTCGCGTTGCCCTCGAACGCACACCGCCCGAGCTTTCCGCCGATATTGTCGAGCGCGGAATCGTGTTGACCGGCGGCGGTGCCCTTCTGAAAAATCTCGATAAACGTTTGATGATCGAAACGGGCTTGCCCGTCGTTATCGCCGACGATCCGCTTTCTTCGGTAGTGCTCGGAACCGGCAAAATGCTTTCCGACATCGAACTCTTGAAGCGTGTTAAATGGGATAACTCTTTGATGACAGGAAGTTAAATCAATTACGAATTAAAAATTACGAATTACGAAAATTTAGAAGTTTTATAATTCGTAATTGATAATTCGTAATTCGTAATTGATCGAAATGGCTGAAAGAAGTCAAAAAGAAGTTTGGCGAATCACTCCGTGGGTGATGATTGTCCTGCTTTTGGGCAATTTTATCCTGATGGCTTTCGATGCGCGGGAAATCAATTCCGGGCAAAGGATAATTCGTGTCTGGTCGCAGGTCGGGGCGGATTTTGTCCAATCTCCCGTGACGACGATCAGTTCTGCCGTGACCGGATATTTAACTTCGATCTCGAATTTGCGTTCGGCGCAAAGCGAAAACGACATTCTCAAACAACGCGTTCAGGAACTCGAAGTTCAGATCAAGCAGAAAGAAGAACTGACGGCGGAAAACGAGCGTTTGAAAGGACTGCTCGATCTCAAGGAAAAAAGCCAGTATAAAGTTTTGACGGCGCGCATCATCGGGCGCGACCCGTCCGTCTGGTTCGATTCTTCGATTATCAATCGCGGAAGTCTGGACGGCGTAAAATTGAATATGCCGATCGTGACGGACGGCGGATTGGTCGGACGCGTAACGGCGGTAAGTCCTTTGACCGCGCAGGTCGATCTGATTACCTACAACAAATCGAAACTCGGCGGGGTGATCGGTGAAATCGGCAGTTCAAACGCGCTCGGCGTAATTACGGGAACCAGCAAAAAAGAAATTCTCGAAATGAAATACGTTCCCGGTTCGGTCGAAGTAAAACCCGGCGATGCCATTTTTACGACCGGACAGGACGGAATTTATCCGCCCGGATTAAAGATCGGCGAAGTTGTCGAAGTTCGTTCGGGTTCGGCAACCGTTCCGCATCAGATTTTTATTGTTCCGAGCGGAAAACTGAATTCGATGCAGGAGGTCGGCGTGTTAATGTATGAACCGCCGCCGCGTCCCGAATTTGAAAAAGCTTTGCCGAATGCGATGAACAAAGAAGGCGGAAAGAATTAATCAGCCGTTGATTTTTCGGCAAGTCAGATGGAACAAGTAAAGATCACAGTCGCACTCATAATCGCAGTTTTACTGCAATGGACGCTAAGAAACGTGGCGGAGCCGTTAGCGTATATCGATTTTCCTCTCATCATCGTTGTTTACGCGGCTTTGCAGAGAAATGCGATCCGCGCGATCATTTTCGGAACCATTGCCGGAATTGCCGTCGATGCTTTGAGCGGCGGTCTTTTGGGAGCGAACGGTTTCTCGAAAACTCTGATCGCTTACGTTGTTTCCGAGATCGCCCGCCGCGTCTATTTGGACAACCTTTTGCTCAGAATTCCCGTCATAGCGGGTGCTTGTTTACTTGATGATTTGGTTTATTACGGAATGCACCGGCTGTTGGGACAAGAACCTTTTGCACAGGTTTTTGTAACGATCGCATACACACTGATCGGCACGACCATTGCCGGAACCGCAATTTATCTGCTTCTGGAAAACATTTTCTCGGAAAAAATTAAAAGTCGCCGCCGCGAAATGTTTCCGTCGCGCAGACAAACGCGCCGCCGCAATCCGATTCGTTTGGGTAAAAGAACCTGAAATTTAGTGGAGGGTGACGGGTAAGGAGTAAAAAGAAAGCCTCTTACTCGCAACTTTCCGTTCATTACTCGTTACTAATAAAAATGAAATTAAACGATTATTCGCAAAATCTCGGCATCAGAATCGGAACGATTCACGTTTTAGCGTTTATTTTTCTGACGATTCTCGGTGTGCGGCTTTATTATTTGCAGGTGATGAGAGGCAGTTATTACAGCGAACGAGCCGAAAATCAGCGAATTCGTTTAATTCCGATTCCTGCGCCGCGCGGTGCGATCTTTGACCGCAACGGGAAAATTCTGGTCGATTCGCGCTCGACCTACAACGTCACGCTTTCAAACGAACCGATCAAGAAAATCAACGTCAACGACCGCATCGAAGATTATGCGCGCGGTTTGAATCTTGAACCGCAGTTCGTCGTCGAACGTCTGAATTTCATCAAAAAACAACCCGAATTTGAAACGATGGTCCTGAAGGAAAATGCGACGATTCAGGACATCGCGTGGGTCGAATCGCACACGCTCGAATATCCCGAACTCCGCATCGAGCTTCAACCGCAGAGAATTTATCCGCTCGGCACGATTTTGGCGCACGTTTTGGGCTATGTCGGCGAGATCAGCCCGAAACAGCTTGAAAGCGAAGAATATAGAGCGAAAGGCTTTCGTCCGGGCGACATCATCGGCAAAGGCGGATTGGAACAATATTACGACGAATTTTTGCGCGGACGACCGGGTTACAGAAAAGTTATCGTTGACAGCCGTGGTCGGGTGCAGGACGAGATCGAAGTCGTTCCGCCGCAAGCCGGACAGGATTTGACCACGACCATCGACCTCGACCTGCAGAACGCGGCTGAGGAACAGCTTGCCAAATCCGTGACAAAACGCGGAACGATCATTTCGACCGATCCGAACAACGGTGAAATTTTGGCAATGGCTTCACTACCTTCGTTCGATCCGAACATTTTCGTGCAAAGCAGTACGAAGCCCGAAGGACGCAGACAAATTGCCGCATATTGGCAGGACGAATCGCGTCCGCTATACAACCGTGCGATTCAGGGGCGTTATCCGCCCGGCTCGACGTGGAAGATTCCCGAATCCGTCGGAGCCTTACAGCAAGGCGTGATTACCGTTAAAGACTCAAACGTTGCCTGCGGCGGCGGAATCACGATCGGCAACAAATTTACGCGCTGTATGGGAAGCCACGGTTCACCGCCGCTTTCCTACGCAATTACGAAATCGTGCGACGGTTATTATTATCGCCTTGCGCTGAAAATGAAGATCGAAGGTTTGATCGAAATGATCGAAATGTTCGATTACGACAAACAAACAGGTGTCGATCTGCCGAATGAAAAAGTCAGTCAGACACCGAAAAGCTGGAAACCGATCATCGAAAAGCGCGAAGGAAAATGGAGCGACATTCGCACGGTTTACGCTTCGATCGGGCAGGATACGGTTGTCGTAACGCCGATCTCGATGCTTCGTGCGATTTCAAGTATCGGAGTCAAAGGAAAGATGTATGTTCCGCATTTTCTGAAAGAATTCAAATCCATCGGCTCGATCGGCGATCCGAATGACAGTTCTTTTATTCCCGAAAGGCTCGGATTCGGTTTTCAGCATCCCGAACCGAAAATAATCCCGATGACAGCCGAACAGGAAGAAGTAATGGTGAAAGGAATGTGGGGCGTGGTCAACGGCGGCGGAACGGCAGGATCGATTCGCATCCCGGGATTTGAGATCGCCGGAAAAACCGGAACTGCGCAAAACTCATCGCTCAATTCGGGCGGAGCGAAAGACCACGCGTGGTTCGTCAGTTTTGCGCCTGCCTACAAGCCGGAAATTGCGGTTATCGCGCTGATCGAAAATTCAGGTTTCGGCGGAAGCCACGCGGCTCCTGCCGTAAAAGGAGTTTACGAAGCCTATTTGGCAAAACGTAACGGCGGCGTTCTTCCTGTAGTCGAGGAAACCGCGAAGAAATAGTGAGAATTTATAAGCAGATTTTCAAGAAAACTACTATCTGCTTGCTACTATCTACTTAAAATTATGGCAGCAATATTGGAAAAGCGCGATTTAAGAGATTTTGACTGGCTGACGGCTTTTATCGCCGTTTCCATCGTCTGTTTCGGTGTTTGGCAGATTTACAACGCACAGCCGGATATGAATTACTGGTCGAAACAGATTCTCGGTCTGGGCATTGCATTAGTGGCTTTTCTAGTCGTTGCGTTCAGCGATTACCGCCGCATCATCGATGCCGCGCCGATATTTTACGGTTTCGGCTTATTTCTTTTATTGCTTGTCTTAGTTCCCGGACTCGGCGTAAAGGTCAACGGGCAAACGGCTTGGTTGCGCCTTCCGGTCATCGGACAGTTTCAGCCGTCGGAGTTCGTTAAAATCCCGATGATCTTGATGCTTGCCAAGTATTTCGGCGCAAAGAAAGGCGGGAATCTAACGCTGAAAGAGTTTCTCATCGGCGTTGCGATTCTGGCGGCTCCGGTCGGTTTGATTATGCTAGAACCAGATGCGGGGCAAGCGATGACGTATTTCCCGATCCTGGCAGTTGTGCTGTTCCTGTCAGGAATCAAGGTGAGATACGTGGTCATCACGATCCTGGCAGGTTTGATTCTGGTTCCGGCGGCTTTCTGGGTCGGCGTGCAGACAGGCAAGATCAAAAAATATCAACTCGAACGCATCAACGTTATTTTAGACCCGGAAAACGCCGATCCGCGAGGTTACGGCTATCACACCGTTCAATCGATGATTACGGTCGGCAAAGGCGGTCTGACGGGAATCAAGGGCGATACGGAAACATCGCAGGCAAAACTCAAGTTTTTGCCCGAACCGCAAACCGATTTCATTTTTGCGGTGACGGCGGAAAACACGGGATTTATCGGCTGTATTTCATTGCTGTTAGCTTACGCTTTGCTTTTATCTCGACTTGTGGCAGGTGCGCGTGACTCGAACGATCGCGCCGGAATGCTCGTTATTATGGCAATCGTCGGCGGAATGTCGTTTCAGATTTTTATGAACGTCGGGATGGTTTTGGGCTTTTTGCCCGTCATCGGCGTTCCGCTCCCGTTGATGAGTGCCGGACTTTCGGCAGTTTTGGCGACATTTATCGCAATCGGTTTTGCGGTTAGCATCAAAATGCGCCGTTTCGTCAATTAAAAAAGGAGATTTTGGAAAATATGGCGAAGGAAATGAGTATTAAAGAAGTTGAATCCGTCGAACCGAAAAAAGGCGGATTCAAAAAGGTAATTTGGCTTTTTGCAGGACTTATTTTGGCTTTGGCGGCTGGCGGTCTGACGGGCGTTCTGGCTTCTTACTATCTGAATAATTCGCGTTATTCGGTTGAGGTTTCCGCACTGGCAACTTATCGTCCGCCGCAGGTTACGACCATTTATGCGGACGATGGCGAAACTATCCTAGCCGAATTCGCAATTGAAAAACGTATCCCGATCAAGGAACAGGATATTCCGAAAAATGTCGAAAACGCGCTTCTCGCAATCGAAGATTACCGCTTTTACGATCATATCGGGGTTGACCCGTATCGTATCGCGGGCGCGGCTTTCCGAAACATCACGAGCGGCAGAATGGAAGGTGCTTCGACGATTACGCAACAGCTTGCCAAAAACCTGTTTCTTTACCGGGATCAAACGATTACGCGCAAAGTCAATGAATGGGCGGTCGCCTTGCAGATCGAAAGACTCTACACAAAACGCCAGATTCTTGAGATGTATATGAATTACGTCTTTCTCGGCGCGGGAGCTTACGGTTTTGAAGCAGGGGCGCGGACGTATTTCGGCAAATCGCTCAAGGAATTGAATCTGGAAGAAGCGGCTCTGCTTGCGGCAATTCCGAAATCGCCCGAATATTCGCCGACGCGCAATCGTGAAAAGGCGAAAACGCGGCGCAATATCGTGCTCGACCAGATGGCTAAATACGGCTATATCACCGAAGCCGAAGCCGAAAGAGCGAAAAATACCGAGATCAAACTTGCCGATACGGCATATTATCAATCGCTTCCGAAATCGACGGCTTGGGATTATCCGGTCGAAGAAGTCCGCAAGTATCTCGAAGAGAAATATACGACCCGTGTTGCGCAAGGCGGTTTGAAGGTTTACACGACGATCAATGTCGAAGCCCAGAAGCTGGCGACGAAAGTAGTGCGTGAAGGCTTGCGAAACTATGACCGAGGCAAAGCGTGGCGTTCGGATTATCAGGATATTCTGGTCGATGAAAACAATCAGCCTTTGACCGACCGCAAAGACATTGACGGGAAACTGAAATCATTCAAACACGCCGACTGGTATGGCGACGAATATGAACAGGGCGAATATATCAAAGGTTTGATAATGAACGTAAATGCCGGAAGCGACACGGCAGAAGTTCGTTTCGGCAAATACACGGCGACCGTGACGGCAAAAAATATGGGCAGAAGCGGCAAGAAACCCGCTTCCGAGTTCAAACCCGGGTTGCTCGCCGAATTTCAGGTCGATAAAGTCGATAACGACAAAAAAACTCTGGATGTCACGCTGGCACAGGTTCCCGGCGTGCAAGCCGCGATGGTCACGATCAATGCCAAAACAGGCGAGGTCGTTTCGATGGTCGGCGGTTACGATTATCACACGAATAAATTCAACAACGTCACGCAAGGTCTGCGGCAGACGGGATCGTGCTACAAGCCTTTTATTTACACGGCGGCAGTCGAAGACGGGATGACACCCGAATCGACCGTCAGCGGTGCGCCGATCAAACGCGGCGGTTGGACTCCGCATAACTATGACGGAAGCCTGAGTCACGGCAACGTGCCGATGAAAACGGCTCTCGCGAAATCCTACAACATTGCGGCAGTTCATCTGCTCGATCAGGTCGGAATCCAAGCCGGGGCGCAAATGGTTCGCCGTTTCGGAATCACGAATCCGATGGCTCCGAGCCTGCCGTCGGCACTCGGCGCGTCGGAAGCGTCTTTGCTGGAAATGACCTCGGCTTATTCGTCGTTCCCGAATAAAGGCATCCGCGTTCAGCCGCATTTGATTCGTAAGGTTTACAGCCGCGACGGAACATTGTTGGAAGAATGGCAGGGAACTTCTTCAAAAGTAACGAGCGAATATGCCGCGCTGACAATGGTTGAAATGATGCGCGCCGTTACGAGCGGCGGCGGGACGGCGGCAGGTGCCAGCGGCGGCGGTAGTCAGATCGCGGGGAAAACCGGAACCGTGAACGATCATACGGACGTTTGGTTTATCGGCTACACGCCGACCTATACGACCGGAGTTTGGATGGGCAATCCCGAGCGGAAAGAATCTCTCGGCGCAGGAATGACGGGCGGACACGGCGCGCTTCCATATTTCAACGCGTTTATGATTCCGTTTATGAAGGACAAGCCGAAGGAAGTTTTCCCGAACGCTCCGCCGATGCCGAGCGAGATCAAATCTTTAGTCGAACAGCAAAAACGCGAAGAACTCGAAAAACTGGAAAAAGCCGACGAAGCGGGACGCAGAACGGGAATTGTCTTCACGCCGAGTCCGCGCCGTACGAAAACAGGCGCAGGAACCGACAGCGTTACCACAACTGACACAACCACCGTAACGACGACCAATCCCGGCGGCGATAATCCGAAACCGTCTAATCCGACGACGAACAACGACGCGCCGAAAACGCCTCCGAAACCTGATAACCCGCCTCCGCGCAAACCCGATCCGCCCGCTGAAAAACAGCCGGAAGGGACAAAGCGCAAAGGCAAAAAGGGTGACGGTTAATTTCCTGCCGGAAGTATGAAAACGGGGGATGAAAAAGTTAATTTTTTCATCCCTCAATTAATTTATAGAAGCAGTTAAAAGTTTGTCATAGATTTATCCGATCATCTGAAAATGCAAAACCAAACCCCGAACGCAAACGCACAATATAAAACTCTGGTCACGCTTTGGGCGGGACTTTTGATGTCACAGTTTATGCTTTTACTTGTGATCTTTTTTGCCAGACCCGAAGTTTTCAAATTCGACTTTTCCGCGCCCTTGCTTGGCGGTGAAAACAGCATTCTGATAATCGTTTTCGCCGTTCTGGGACTGACAACTTTTCTCATCTCATTCGTTTTAGAAAGCAAATTTCTCAACGAAGCCGTCGAACGGCAAAAGCCCGAATTAGTCCAAACCGCATTGATCGTCAGTTGTGCTTTGTGCGAAGCAACGTCGCTTTTGGGTTTGGTGACGGTCTTTGCGTTTTCCTATCGATACTTTTTCGCGTGGTTCGCGCTCGGCATTTTGGGAATAATCCTGCATTTTCCGAAACGCGATAATCTCTTTGCAGCAAGCTATAAAAAATAGTTTCTCCGCACGAAAATCTTTTGCGGGTTCGCCTGCAAACTCATCAAATCTTTGTCATAAAACTATGAAGAAAATTATTCTATTTTTTCTTATTTTCGCTTTTTCAGCGGTTTCGGTTTTTTCTCAAAATATTCTTAATGAAATCTTAAAACGTCAGGAACAACATTCTAAACTCCTTAAAAGTTTGCAAGGTGAAATTTCCATCACGAAATCTTTCGAGGGACAACCCGAAGTTTTTTATAAACGGGGAACTTTCTATTTTCTGCCTTCACAGACTTACGCATTGAGCATCGACATCGCCAAGCCGATAAAGGAAATTTTTTCGATGTATAAAAACGAGTATGTTTTTTATCAAACAAATCCGAGCCCGATCTTTCTCGATGATAAAGCGGCGGCATACAGCGGAAAGATCACTAATTCTCAAAAAAACACATTTATCCTCTTTTCTCTGCTCCAAAATTTCTCGAGAAAAGAATTAAGAACTAATTACGACATTGTTTATACAGGAGAAGAAAAAACCGTCAATGGAACACTTGCTTGGCATCTTTTTCTGAAACCGAAAACAAATAGTCAAATTAAAAAGTTGGACATTTGGATAGACAGTAACGGAATGCCGATACAGTCGAAAATGCTCGACAACACAGGCGTTTCGACGACGATTGTTTTGAACGATTTTACGAAAAATTCCGCCATCAACGCAGACAAATTCGCCGTCCGCATCCCGAAAGGCGTGCCGATACTGAAAAACTAAGAACAAATACTCGACCTGTAAATTTAACTTAATAATCTCTTCGAGTAACCGGAATCTTCCGTGTTCCGAATGAATCAATCCTTCAGGCAGATGCACTTTCCAACCACGCACCGCAGGCTGTGATCTTTCTGAACTAATTGTCCAAACGGGCGTTTGAAAGGTTCGTTCACATAGCTGAAAGTTTCATTCGGGTGGACAAAGAGTTGATACATCTGAATTGAACCGCAGTTCAGATGGATGGAAGCCTGATCCATCTAAATTGGAACGCGGTTCAGATGGATCGAGAGTTGATCCATCCGGTTCGGAACACGGTTCAGATGAATGGAAGTCTGATCCATCTGAATTAGAACGCGGTTCAGATGTCTGAAAGGCTGATACATTCGGTTTGAAAGAAAAAACGCTACATTTTCGGCGGAACGCCGTCGGCGTAGATGAAGACGTGGAAACAGGCGTTTGTGCCGTATTCTATGAGCGCGTCGAGCACCCCGCGATTTTCCATTTCGGCGAGCTTGTTCATCACGAAATTTTGTTCTTCGGCGTTCATATGTTTGCGCGCAAGGTCGAATGCACAGCCCGATGTGTGCGGTGGCAAACTGCCTTCGCCGCGGACCTTGAACGAATTGGCGTTGGTCGCGTTCAAGCCGATCTGATAATCCATCGAACGCGTCAGCGAAGTGACGCGCAGAGGACGATTGAATTTTTGATGATATGCGTCGGCAAGCTCTTTTAAGATAGGTTTCGCGCGCTGGTTGAACATACGCAACAGACGCATCCGCATCTGCTTGCGGTGCGCGGGATTGTTCAGGTCGTATTTCGTGCCCGCAAAATTATTCGCAAGCTGTAAAAGCGTTTGATATTTCGGTGAACCGGGCGCGATTTCGGCATTTCCGCCCTGAAAACTGAATGACGTAAACGGCGAATCCTTTGCGCTTCCGCCGACATCGAGATAAAAACTCGTCGTCGCCATCGGCATTTCGATAAGTTCTTTGCTCAAGCGTTTCTGCGCGAGGTCGGCAAAATCCATCGGCTGTTTATAACCGAGCAATGTGTTCATCTCGCGCAGTTTCGCCTTTTGTTTGATTACGCCGTCGCCGAAAAGCTCCTTCGGGACGTTCAAACCGGCAGGACGAATTCCCGTGTCGCCCGAACGCGGCGCAAACGCCTTCTGCTGTTGTTCGGCAAGAAATGCCGCCGTCACGTTCAATTCCTTTTCTTCCGCCGCCGCGTCCGAAGCAACGGACACGTCCGCGACATTTGCCGCGTTAATTTCTTCTTCCTGAACTTCCCACGAGGCGATCAGATCGTCCAGATCGTCTTCGTCTTCGCCGCCGAGCGGATCGATCACGCGCACGGGAATGACCGCCAACGTCGAAATCTGCGGTGTCGGGCGCGGCGTGTTGCGGTATTGCGTGGATTCGTATTTCGACGCGATCAGATATGCGATGCCCGCCAAAATAATGATCGCAAACGTCGAACCGGCAGCCGCTCCCAGAATGAGATTTGACCTGTCTTTTACGGGCTTTTTGGCGTTTGTCTGCGGGGTAACGAAGGTTTGGTCTTCGTTGCGGTATTTGCCGAGTCGGATGTCGTAAACGCCTAATTTCGGTGCGTCAGCCTTAGGAATTTCACGGTGGCGTTCGACTTCGAGCGTGAAGGTTTCGCCGATCTCGACCAAAATCCGCGTTTCGCTTCCGATCTTGACGCGGTCGCCGTCTTTGATAATGCGCGGCGCGGTCGAAAGTCTTTCGCCGTTGAGAAAAGTCCCGTTCGTCGAGCCTTCGTCCACGATCAAAACGTCTTCGCCGTCACGGAAAAAAGTCGTATTTTTACGCGAAAGCCCGCTATCGTTCAGAACAATATCCGCCGCACTCGTGCGACCGATGCTCAGTTCTTCTTCGAGCCGCACGACCTGCGAATCAAACGAATTTTCGATTGTCAGCGTAACTTTCTGCATTGCGAAAATTTTAAGACATTTTGCCCACGAAATACACGAAATACACTAAAAATAAAGCAAATATTTATCTATTCTCTTTCTTATTTCGTTTCTTTCGTGTATTTCGTGGGCAAATCTTTTTTCTAGTGATGATGATCGTCTTCGGAAACCTCTTTCAATTTCGTAACGTCGAGCATTTTCGAGAAATCGTCAAAGTGAAACATCGTGTCATCCTTGCAGTAATCGCAAAAAAATGTCACGTCTTCGCCGAGATACATATCTTTCAAATGATACGCCACAAAACAGCCGTAGCAACGCTGAATGCGCTTGCCGAATTCTTTTAAAACTTCTTCGGTTTGAATATTTTCCATTACTTGAAACCCGGTTTTTAGCATAAACTTTTTTGGGCTTCGCTTGCAAAATCTTTTTCGATATGTTGTAAATATAAACAAGATGAAGTTTTTCGCAGGAAACCAAATTCATCATCATCATCACGCCGAACATCGCGTGAACTAATCTCCGTTTATAGAAATCCGAAAAAATTAGTTTTAATTAACGCGAACCTTGAGAAAATTTCAGGGTTCTTTTTGTTTTTATGATGAATACGAAAAAATTAAAAATTGCATTGCAGAAATCGGGAAGATTAAGCGAAGAATCGCACAAACTATTGAAAAAGTGCGGAATTTCATTCAGCAACGGACTTGGCAAACTCCGCACGGAAGCGACAAATTTTCCGCTCGAAATCTTCTTTTTGCGCGACGACGATATTCCCGAATATGTCGCGGACGGCGTAGCAGATGTCGGAATCGTCGGCGAAAATATCATTTTTGAAGATGAAAGAAATGTCGAAACCATCGAAAAACTGGGTTTCGGGAAATGCCGCCTGTCGCTTGCCGTTCCGAAAAATTTCGACTATGAAACGGTTCAGAATTTTGAAGGAAAAAGGATCGCGACGACTTATCCGAATATTTTAAGGACGTTTTTTGCGAAAAAGAATGTCAATACCGACATTCACACTATTTCAGGTTCGGTCGAGATCGCACCGTCAATCGGTTTGGCTGACGCGGTTTGCGATCTGGTGAGTTCGGGCAGCACACTTTTTACGAACGGTCTTCGCGAGGTCGAAATCGTGTTGAATTCGGAAGCGGTTCTGATCGCCAATAACAATCTTGATGAAACCGCGCAAAAACTTCTCGAAAAACTCCTGTTTCGTATCAAAGCCGTCAACGCGGCGAAGCAAAACAAATATATTTTATTAAACGCCCCGAACGAAAAATTAAATGAAATTACCGAAATTCTGCCCGGAATGAAAAGTCCGACCGTAATGCCTTTGGCGGAAAAAGGCTGGAGTTCGGTGCATTCGGTAATTAACGAAAACGATTTTTGGGAAGTCGTCGAAAGTCTGAAAAAAAAGGGTGCGGAAGGAATTCTGGTGCTTTCGATAGACCAGATGATTCAGTAAAAAACGAAGTTTTATGAAAATATTAAAGAATCCGAAAAAATACACTTGGAACGAAATTTTGACGCGTCCGGCGATTGATAATACTTTTCTTGAAAGAACGGTCGCAAATATCTTGAAAGACGTGAAAAATCACGGCGACGAAGCCTTGAAACATTGTGCGCGTCAATTCGACCGAGTCGAACTCGACGAGTTTTTGGTTTCCGAAGAAGAATTTGCCGAAGCCGAAGCGCAGGTTTCGCAGGAGTTGAAGAACGCGATTGCAGTTGCCAAAGCAAATATCGAAAAATTTCACACGGCTCAGATCGAAGAACCGCAGATCATAGAAACGACCGAAGGCGTTTTTTGCTGGCGAAAATCGGTTGCCATCGAAAAAGTCGGGCTTTATGTTCCTGCCGGAACCGCGCCGCTTTTTTCGACCGTTCTGATGCTTGCGATTCCTGCAAAAATTGCGGGTTGTAAGGAGATTGTCGTCTGTTCGCCGCCCGATACGAACGGCAAAATTAATCCTGTAACTTTATATGCCGCGAAACTTTGCGGCGCGACAAAGTTTTTCAAGATCGGCGGCGCGCAAGCCGTCGGCGCGCTCGGGTTCGGAACGTCTTCGGTGCCGAAAGTTTCTAAAATTTTCGGTCCCGGAAATCAGTTCGTTACCGAAGCGAAACAGCAGATCACCAAATTCGGCGTTTCGATAGATATGCCCGCCGGACCTTCGGAAGTTGCGGTTTTTGCCGACGAAAGCTCCGTTCCCGCGTTTGTTGCCGCCGATCTGCTTTCGCAAGCCGAACACGGCGTTGATTCTCAGGTTTTGTTGGTTTCGACCAGCGAAAAAGTGATCGAAGAATCTTTGGCGGAATTGGAAAAGCAATTGGAAGTTCTGCCGCGCAAAGCAATCGCGCAAAGAGCGATCGAAAATTCAAAGGCGATTTTCTTTGACGATTTTGAAATCGCGCTCGAACTTTTGAACGAATACGCCGCCGAACACCTGATCCTGGCGGTCGAAAACGCCGAAGAAGTTGCCGAAAAAGTTATCAATGCGGGTTCGGTTTTTATCGGAAATTATTCGTGCGAATCGGCGGGCGATTACGCTTCGGGAACGAATCACACGTTGCCGACGAACGGTTATGCCAAAAGCTACAGCGGCGTTTCGCTCGATTCTTTCGTGCGAAAGATCACGTTTCAAAAACTGACCGCCGACGGCATAAAAAATCTCGGTCGCGCCATCGAATGTATGGCTGAAGCCGAAGAATTGCAGGCGCACAAAAACGCGATCACGGTAAGGTTAAATCAATTATCCGCAAATGCACACAGGTAAACTCGGATTTTTTTATGACGAAGCCAAAATTATCTGTTTCCGTCCGTGTTCATCTGCGGATAAAAAATATATGTTTAATTTAGAAAATACAGTTCGTGAAAACATCAAACGCTTAACGCCGTATTCTTCGGCAAGGAAAGAATTTAGCGGTGCGGCGCAGATTTTTCTCGATGCGAACGAAAACAGTTTCGGGTCGCCTTTGCCCGTAAATTACAATCGTTATCCCGATCCGCTTCAATGGAAAATCAAGGAAAAAATCGCCGTAATTCATTCGATTAAACCGAACGAAATTTTTATCGGAAACGGTTCCGACGAAGCGATCGATCTGCTTTTCAGGATTTTTTGCGAGCCGCAAAAGGACAATATTTTGATTTGTCCGCCGACATATGGAATGTATGAAGTTTCGGCAAATATCAACGATGTCGGGATAAAACGCGCAAATCTGACGGAAGATTTTCGGTTGGATTTATCGAAGATCGAATTGGCGACGGACGAGAACACAAAACTTCTTTTCATTTGTTCGCCGAATAACCCGACGGGAAATTCGTTTAAGAATGAAGAAATTTTGAAGCTTACGGAAAATTTCAAAGGAATTGTCGTCGTGGACGAAGCATACATCCACTTTTCAAACAAAGAATCTTTGCTTTCGGAAATAAAGAATTTTCCAAATCTGGTGGTGCTTCAAACGTTTTCAAAAGCTTGGGGTTTGGCTGGCTTACGCGTCGGTTCGGCATTTGCAAATGAAGAAATAATTACACTTTTCAATAAAGTAAAACCGCCGTATAACGTTTCGGAAATTGCTCAACACGCGATCTTAGAGGCTTTTGAAAATACGGAAAATGTTGAGAAAACAATTGCGGAAGTCATTTCCGAACGCGAAAAATTGATCGGAAATTTGCGTGAGCTTTCATTCGTGAAAAAGATATTTCCGACCGATGCAAATTTCGTTCTGGTAAAAACTTCCGATGCGAATTCGATCTATGAATTTCTGCTCGGTGAAAAGATCGTCGTCAGAAATCGAAACAACGTCGAACTGTGCGAAGGCTGTTTGCGAATCACGATTGGAACCGCCGAAGAAAACGAAAGTTTATTGAAATCGCTGAGGAAATTATGAAAAAAGTTTTATTTATCGACCGTGACGGAACTTTGATTTTAGAGCCTGAAGATTTCCAGATCGATGCTTTTGAAAAGCTCAAATTCCTGCCGGGAATGATTACAAATCTCGGAAAGATCGCCCGCGAATTGGATTACGAACTCGTAATGATTTCAAATCAGGACGGACTCGGCACGGAAAGTTTTCCTGAAGAAACCTTTCACCCCATTCACGATTTTATACTTGAAACACTTGAGAATGAAGGGATTGTGTTTACGGGAATGTTTATTGACCGTTCTTTCGCACACGAAAATCTGCCGACGCGAAAACCGAATACGGGACTTTTGGAGAAATATTTTTTCGATGAATACGATCTGCAAAGTTCGTTCGTCATCGGCGACCGCGAAACCGATATTCAACTTGCGCGAAATCTCGGGGCAAAAGCGATTTTTATTAAAAATTCACATTTTGAAATTTCCGAGAGCGAAGAGATTTTTATTGCCGAAAACTGGGAGAAAATTTATGAATTCCTGAAACTTCCGCCGCGTCAGGTTTTCCATCGGCGAACGACGAAAGAAACGGATATTTTGGTCGAACTGAACCTGGACGGAAGCGGAAAGTCGGAAATTTCGACGGGAATTTCGTTTTTCGATCATATGCTCGAACAGCTTTCACGGCACGGAAATATCGATCTGAAAATTGAAGCAAAAGGCGATCTGCACATTGACGAACATCACACGATCGAAGATGTGGCGATAACTCTGGGTGAAGCATTTTCGCTTGCTTTAACCGACAAACGCGGAATGGAACGATACGGTTTTTGCTTGCCGATGGATGATTGCCTGGCGCAGGTTGCGATTGATTTCGGCGGGCGAAACTGGTGCGTTTGGGAAGCCGAATTCAGACGCGAAAACGTCGGGAAAATGCCGACCGAAATGTTTTTTCATTTCTTCAAGTCTTTTTCCGATAAAGCTTTATGCAATCTGAATATCAAAGCGGAAGGCAAGAACGAACATCACAAGATCGAAGCGATTTTCAAGGCATTTGCGAAAGCGGTAAAAATGGCGGTCAAGCGCGATATTTCGAGTGATTCGCTTCCGAGCACGAAAGGAAGTTTATGAAAATAGCGATCATAAAATACAACGCCGGAAACGTCGAATCGGTAAAAAATGCCTTGAATCGACTAAACATCGAACCGCTCTTGACGGACGACGCGGAAGAACTGAATGCGGCTGACAAAGTGATCTTTCCCGGTGTCGGCGAAGCGCGGGCGGCGATGAATTATCTGAAAGAGAGAAATCTGGATTCGATTATCAAAAATCTGAAACAGCCGGTGTTGGGAATTTGTCTCGGAATGCAACTTTTGTGCGATTTTTCAGAAGAACGCGGAACCGAATGTCTGGGAATTTTGCCTTATCGCGTCCGTAGATTCGATTCGGAAAAACTGAAAATTCCGCAGATGGGCTGGAACAACATTTTCGGTCTGAAGAGCGATTTATTCGACGGTTTGCAGGAAAATTCTTATGTCTACTTTGTGCATAGTTTTTACGTCGAAGCGGGTAAGGAAACGATTGCGACGTGCGCTTACGGCGTAAAATTTTCGGCGGCGGTGAAACACAATAATTTTTATGCAGTCCAGTTTCACACGGAAAAATCGGGTGTGGTCGGTGAACGAATTTTGGAGAACTTCTTAAAAATATGATCGAAATAATTCCTGCCATCGATCTGATCGACGGCAAATGCGTGCGGCTTAGTCAGGGCGATTTCGCACAGAAGAAAATTTACAATGAAAATCCTCTGGAAGTGGCGAAAAAGTTTGAAAGTTACGGTCTGAAACGGCTTCATATTGTCGATCTTGACGGGGCGAAAAACGGCAAAGTCACGAATTTGAGAGTTTTGGAAACTGTTGCTAAGAATACGAATTTGCTAATCGATTTCGGCGGCGGCATCAAAGCGGATGAAGATATAAATTCTGTTTTCAATGCCGGCGCAAAGCTGGCGAGCATCGGAAGCATTGCTGTGAAAAACAGCGAAAAATTCTTCGGATGGCTCGAAAAGTTCGGCGGCGAACGTATCTTGCTCGGCGCGGACGTAAAAGAAAAAAGACTGGCGATAAACGGTTGGCAAACAGCAACGAAAATTCAGATTTTGCCGTTTTTGCGCGAATATTTTGCCAAAGGCATAACGCAAACTTTCGTGACGGATATTTCCAAAGACGGGCTTTTGCAGGGTTCCTCAAACGAACTTTACGAAGAGATTTTGCGCGAAATTCCCAAAATAAAATTGATCGCTTCGGGCGGTGTTTCAAAGATCGAGGACGTTTACGAACTGGAAAAGATCGGCTGTTCGGGCGTGATAATCGGCAAAGCCATTTACGAAGGGAGAATACAATTGGAGGAACTGGAAAACGGAAAACGGAAAACGGAAAGTTAGAACTTTGAGAATTAAATTATCTATTTTCCGATTTTCGTTTTTCACTTAAACAAATGTTAGCGAAAAGAATAATTCCGTGTCTTGACGTGAAAGACGGGAGAACGGTGAAGGGGACAAATTTTGTGAATCTGCGCGATGCGGGCGATGCGGTCGAACTGGGAAAAATTTACTCGGCAGACGGCGCGGACGAACTTGTTTTTCTAGATATTACGGCGACGGTCGAAAAGCGCAGAACCTTGTCGGCACTCGTCAAAAAAGTTGCGCGTGAGATAAATATCCCGTTTACGGTCGGCGGCGGAATCAATACGGTCGAAGATATTGAAGTTTTGCTTGCATCGGGCGCGGACAAAGTTTCGATCAATACTTCGGCAGTTAAAAATCCGCCGATTCTGGCTGAAGCGGCAAAAAATTTCGGCTCGCAATGCGTTGTTTTGGCGATTGACGCAAAAAATACCGAAACAGGCTGGAAGGTTTTTTTGAACGGCGGACGGATTGAAACCGATCTGGATGCGGTCGAATGGGCAAAGCGCGGCGTTGAACTCGGGGCAGGTGAAATTTTGCTGACTTCGATGAACGCCGACGGCACGAAAAACGGGTTTGAGATCGGGTTGACAAAGCGCGTTTCCGAAAGCGTCAACGTTCCTGTCATTGCGTCGGGAGGTGCGGGAAAGATCGAACATTTCAAGGAAGTTTTTGAAAAAGGCAAAGCCGATGCCGCGCTTGCCGCAAGCATTTTTCATTTTCGGGAAATCGAGATTTCGACTTTGAAAAATTATTTGAGATCGCAAAATATCGAGGTAAGAATATAGAAATCGACACAACGATTAAGGCGGATTTTCGCAGATTTTAATTAATTAATCCGTAAGAATCCGCGTTAATCGTTTTTCCAAAAACTAATGAAAATTGATTTTGAAAAATATCCTGACGGCTTGGTTCCGGCAATCGTGCAAGATGCGGAAACGCAGAAAGTTTTGATGCTCGGGTTTATGAATGCCGAATCGTTTGAGATCACGCAGGAAAGCGGAAAAGCCACATTTTTCTCGCGTTCGCGACGGAAACTTTGGACGAAAGGCGAAACGAGCGGGAATTTTCTTGAAGTTAAGGAGGTTTTCCTCGATTGCGATTCCGACACGATTTTAGTTAGGGTAAAACCTTACGGCGCGGTTTGTCATACTGGCGCGGACACGTGTTTTAACGAGAAAAACGAATCCGGGAATTTTCTTTCTAAACTGGAAAAAGTGATCTTAGACAGAAAAAATAATCCCTCGGAAGATTCTTACACCTCGAAACTTTTCGCAAAAGGAATCAATAAGATCGCGCAAAAGGTCGGCGAAGAAGCGGTCGAAACCGTGATCGAGGCAAAGGACGAAAACGACGAGCTTTTCAAAAATGAAGCCGCCGATCTGCTGTTTCATTTGTTGATCTTACTGGCGGCTAAAAATGTCAAATTGGACGAAGTTTTGGAGGTTTTGAAAGAAAGAAGAAAATAGCCGCAAAAAACACAAAAATTATCAAGAAGTTTTCTTTGAGTTTTTTGTGCCTTTTTGCGGCTATTTCTTGATTTTATTTAACGATTCCGCGTTTTGATGTTTCGATGAAATTTAGTAAAATTTCGACTTCTCTACAATCGGAAATTTCTTCACGGATTTTTTCGACGGCTTGCGTCGTATTAAGTTTTGATGAGAGCAGAAGGCGATAAGCGTGTTGAATTTTTTCGATGGTTTCCCTCGAATATCCGCGCCGTTTCATCCCGACTTTGTTCAAACCGTAGCATTTCGCGTGATTTCCCTGGATGATCGCAAACGGCGGCGCATCTTTGACGACGACCGAATAACCGCCGACGAAAGCTTCCAGACCGACTCTGCAAAACTGGTGAACGCCCGAGTATGCACCGACATTGGCGCGGTCGGCAATTTCGACGTGTCCGGCAAGCGTGGCGGCATTTGCCATAATTATGTCGTTTCCGAGCCGGCAATCGTGTGCGACGTGCGCTTGCGCCATCAGAAGATTTCCGTCGCCGATCCTGGTTAATCCGCCGCCGCCCTGCGTGCCTCGATGAATCGTGACGAATTCGCGGATATGATTTCTTTTGCCGATCGCGGTCGCGGTCGGTTCGCCGTTATACTTCAAATCCTGCGGCGCAAGACCGATTGAAACGAACGGGTAAACGTGAGTTTCGTCACCGATCTTCGTATTTCCTTCGACGACGACGTGCGAATCGAGCCGGACTTTGTCGCCTAAAACGACTTCATCGCCGATTATTGAAAATGCCCCGATGTGGCAATCCGCGCCGATCTTCGCTTGCGGGCTGACGATTGCCGTTTCGTGAATAAATGTTGCCATAAAAACTGAATTAATTTTTATCGAAGTTGTCGGTCGAAACTTCGATTGGATTTTCATTGACAACAACTTCTTCCTGCGAGCTTTTTTTGGAACCTTTCAAGATTAGCCAAAGACAAACGCCGATCACGGGAATAGAAAGGAAAATCCCTAAAATTGCTCCGCCGATCGTTGAGCCTAACAAACCTAAGATTCCGATTTTTAACTTTCCTTTTATAAACCCGAAAACTAACGGAATTAAGCCGAGGATAAAACCTAATCCCGCGCCCAGAAGAGCAATTTGATAATAAGATACTTTAAGTGGTTCAATTCCAGATTCCATAATTTTATCCTTTCATCTCGCGGTCGCCTAACATACACATAATTTCGGCTTCGGCGGTAATTTGCCCGTCGACTTTCGCAACGCCTTGCATTTTTTGAACTTTGCTTCCGATACGGAGGGCGGTCACTTCGAGCGTCAGCGTGTCGCCCGGCACGACAGGGCGGCGAAACCGCGCTTTATCGATCCCGCTGAAAAACGGAATTTTGGATTCGCGGTCTTCAAACTCGCGTAAAGCCAGAATCGCGCCGACCTGTGCCAGTGCCTCGATCTGCAAAACGCCGGGCATCACGGGTGCGCCGGGAAAATGTCCTTGGAAAAACTGTTCGTTGACGGTTACTTGTTTGATCCCGACAATTCGTTCACGCGGAACGAGTTCGATGATCTTGTCAACCAACAGGAACGGGTAACGATGAGGCAGAATCGCCTGAATAGCAATCGAATCGTAAATACTCATAAGAAAGAAGTTCAAATATAAACCAAAAGCCGGCAAAAACAAAATTTTCGCCGGCTGAAAGGTCTTTGCTTCTTAATTAAAAATTGAATTACTTAGGCGCAGCTGCGGTTGCCGCTCCTGCCGGACGTTGGTTATAGAAAGTGATAAATTCCTTCGTAACGTCAACCTTTTCAGGATTATAGCCTAAAATCATCTGTTGTGCGTCTAATTTAGCCGCATCAAGAATGAGGTCATAACCTTTTTGTTTTGAGAAATCCTGCAAACTCTTGAAAATATCCTGCATTACAGGTCCCATCACAACTTGCTGGCGGCGTTCAAATTTGACTTTCGCATCTTCCTGCTTGCGTTTAAATTCGATTTGCAAATTCTGTGCTTCCTCAGCTTTCGTTTGCAGTGTTTTCTGCGCTGTGTCAGCGATCGGAACATTCGGATTTGCAGGTGTCTGCAATTTTTGAATTTCCGTTTGCAAAGCTTGAATTTTATTGGCAATAGTTTGCAATTCTTTCTGCGCGGGCTGAAACTCTGTATCGAGCGCATTCATCGCATTAACATATTTGGTAATGCCGCCGACACCTTTTTCATCACCTGCAAATGCTCCGGTGTCGATCACGACGATCTTAATCGTCGAACCTGCTTGTGCGAAAGCCGAAATTGCAAAGACAGCCGCAAAAATAAAACTAACGGCAACTAAACGAACTGTTTTCATCTTTTTGTAATACTCCTTAAACTTAGAAAAAGGGTTAATCATTTTTTATGACATTCCTTTTGAAACTTTTTTTCTTAATATTGTTGCTTGCTATTTACGAATGACGAAAGAAAAGCAATGTTAATTTATCAATAAATCATTGTCAATTTCTCAGCAATTCAAATCCTTAGAAAGTTCTGCCGATCGTAAATCTGAAGCCGTTTCTTTTACCCTGGAAAAACAATCCCGGAACTTCTTCGGTAAATCCGAATTTTCCGTTCGGGTTGTAATAATAGATCAAACGAAACGGCACGTTAACGACCGGAACCTGCACACGCAATTCCAACCCGAGGCTCGAACGAAAATCGCCAAGCTTGTTAAATGCACTTTCATCGACCCGCAAAAGCGAATTTTGCTGAACTTCGCCGCGCAGATAAAGCGCAGTCAGATTTTCAGGAAAACGGATAAACGGACAGCCCGGCGTTTGCGCGCAAAGTCTGCGGAAATCCGAAGCCGTTAAGATACGATTGTTTTGAAAAAATAGTGCCCCGACACCGGCGTTCAAAGCCGGATTGTTCCTGATCGTCAAAGCCGTGACCGTTCCTGCACCGATAAAGGTATCATCCTGCAAAAATTCGCTGTCGATTACCTGTGTTCCGGTTTTCCGAAGATTGAAAACCGAACCGATGTCCGCAAAAGCCGCCATTGTGATCGGACCGAAAACCGGAATACGGTATTCAAAATTTCCGAGAAGCTGTGTATCGCCGCCGATGAAACGGTAATTTTTGTTCAGGAATGCCGAGTTTGAACCGCCCGCGCCCGTTAACAGACCGAGATTGGCGATTTCCTGCAACGTTTCCGAATTGATCGCAGTTGTCTGAACAGGCGTTCCCGAAGGATTCGTGGCAACCACGACATTTCTGGTCGTTACATATGTATCGTAAGTCGCAATCGGTCCGACCGAACGCGAATCATAACCGCGAATGTCGTATTCGCTTCCGAGAAAATATCTTTCATAGAGCGGAACACCACCGACGAATGCCAGCGAATTGGCGTTTCTGATCTTGTCGCTCAATGAAAAACTGCCGATCGTTCCCGCCTGAATACGGAAAGCGAAAACGTCGGGATTTTTCTTTCGTCTGTTTCTGACCGGAATGAATTCCGAATAGCTGATGTTCGGCTGATAAGTGCGCACATCGCCGCCCAAACCTGCCAGAGCTACCGAAGCCGAAACCTGTCTGCCGCGCAAAGTATCAACGCCGTTCGGCGAAGGTTGACGCGTATCGTAAACAAAAGTTCCGGTAATGCGGCTCGTAATAATATTCGGCTGTGCATAGATAACCGGAACTCTCTGCGTCAGATCGGCTGATTGATTGACCGGCGGATCGCTGATCGTGGTTGCCGAAAACTGATACGTCAGCCCGATGCGCGAAAATGCGGTGAATCTGCGTTTTTTGAAGAAAAGTTCGGAAAGCGGCGCAGTCGCAAAAACAGTTCCGCCGTATGTCGTTTGCGTGAACAGATTGTTTTCGTCCGTTGTCAATTGCGCGTTCGCATCGGTCAAAATGTCGGTAATCAAATCCGTATTTTGCGAAAGAAATGTTCCTTCGCCGAAGAATTTGTAACGCGAAGCGAAAAGAGAAAACCCGACCGAGATCGGACGATTGCGGAAATACGGTTCCTGAAAGGACAACTGAAAGCTTTGCTGACGGTTTCCCGCACCGAACGCAAGTGAAAGAACTTCACCTTTTCCGAGCAGGTTATTCGTCGAATATTCCAAACCGAAGAACGAACCGCCGATGCCGGAAACGCCGCCGTTGAATGAAATCTGCTGACGACCTTTTTCCTTGACTTTAACGATCAGATCAACGTCGCCCTGTTCTTCGTCTGTTCTGATCTCAACGTCCTGATCTTTATCGATAGGATCGAAATACTGTGTTTGGTTGACGCGGATAACCGAATTTTCAAGCCCGATCTGGTTATAAACGTCGCCTTCATTAATCAGAAATTCGCGGCGCAAAACACGGTCGCGGGTAAATGTGTTCCCGGTAAATTCGAGGCGGCGCAGACGAAACTGCTTTCCTTCTTCAATCGTGATCGTAATGTCGACGATTCCTTCTTCGGGATTGGTCGGATTGTCTTTGAAGTCCGGCTCGAATTCGGCATTGTATTGGACAAAGCCCTGCGAACCGTAAACTTTTTTCAAATCTTCGTAAACCGCATCCTGCAAGCGTTTACCATCAGCGATCTCGCCCTTTTTCAAACCGACATAAGCCAAAATCTGTTCCTGTGAGAAGATCGAGTTTCCTTCAACCTTCAATTCACCGACGCGGAAAGGTTTGCCTTCCGTGACCGGAACGATGATTTTCAAAGTGTCGTCTTTTGAAGAAATAAGCGGCAAGGGAAGTGTGATGAGCGGGATAAAATCGGTTCGTTTGACACCGAGCCCGACGACCTGCGGTTCACCGATTCTCGCTTGGAAATAGCCTTTCGACCACATATACGAGCGGACATTTTTTTGCAGATCGTATTGCAGTTTTCTGATGTCGAGAATGTCCTGACCTTTAACGCGCGAAAGCAATCCGGTTTCTTTGACGAGCGTCAATGCACCGCGCAGTTCGCCGTCTTTGAAAACCTGATTTCCTTCAAAATCGATGTCGATAATGCGCGAACGGTTTCCCTGATCGACGACGAACGTGATCGCGATCGACGTGGCGGAAACTTCTTCTTCCTTAACTTCGATCTTGGCGTTCGGATAACCTTTGGAAGCGAGTAATTCGCGTAAGATTCTGATCGCGTTGCGCGATTTGACGGGATCGTAGATCGCTTCTTTCGAGATTCCGGCGCGTTGTTCGCGGAAAGCCTTCAAAATGTCCGATTCAGGAACGGCTTTTAATCCTTCAAACGTCAGATCACGAATGATCGGAAGTTCGCGGACTTCAAAAATCACGTTTACGCCGCCGCGCACGCCTTCTTCCGTCAAAACGCGGGTTGCGGTCTTGTCGAAGAAATTGAGCGATAAAAGCTCTTTCAGGTCGCGTTCGAGAGCGGCTTGATTGTAAACGTCGCCCGGACGGGTTTTGATGTAGTAGAGCAGGTCTTCGTCGCGCAGACGGCGGTTGCCTTGAATGTCAACCGTTTCGACCAATTGTTGTTGTTTAACCGTTGCAGGCTTCGGGTTATCGTTCGCATTTTCGTTGTTTTCGGCAAATGTCGGAACGACCAACAAACCGAAACTCAACAAAAAAAGACCCAATGCGCGAAGTTTTTGCATAAAACCGATTTATCCTTATAATTGCAATTTTTTAGGCTTCGTTAAAAAGCCTTTGATGCCGCTTGTCAAACGCTCAAAATAGAAATATTTAATTTTATAATTTTCGACCTCTAGCGGCTTCAAAAATGTTGGAATATATACGCGGACTATGATTCTGCGAAACTCTCTCAGGTTGCCTTTGCTAACTGTCCAACAAACTTACGAATTATACAGGCAAAATCACAAAAAAGAAAAAGCGCAAAAGCCTTAAATAATGCTTTCACGCTTGTTTCGGGTTATTTTTACTTTTTTATTTGTCCGAAAAATTTATAATTCCTGCAAAAAAAGCTCTTCGGTTTCGGTTGTCGCAACCGAACGGAAGTTTAATTTGTCTTTTTCGCAATAAACTTCGACGATGCTTTCATTGCTTATCACGCCTTGAATCAACGCTTCGGAAATCTCATCCTCGACGTATTTCTGCAAAGCGCGTTTCAGCGGTCGCGCGCCGTAACTTCTGTCGCCGCAGGTCTTTTCGATGAGCCACAGTTTCGCTTCCTCAGTCAGACGAACCTGCAAATGACGTTTTTCGACCAGTTCGTTCAGCTTGTTTATCTGTAAATCGACGATCTGCATTAAATCTTCGTTCGCCAATTCGTCGAAAATAATTATCTCATCCAAACGATTAATAAATTCGGGCGCGAAGGTCTTTTTGACTTCGCTCATCACCTGATCTTCCATTTTTTCACGCGAAGCGTCGGAGTTTGCCTGAAAACCGAGCGTCGCACGTTTCTGGATGAATCTCGCGCCGATGTTCGAGGTCATAATGAAGATCGCATTTTTGCAATCGACCGTATTTCCCTGCGCGTCGGTCAAAATTCCGTCCTCGAAAACCTGCAAAAGCACGTTAAATAGATCGGGATGCGCTTTTTCGACTTCATCGAAAAGCACGACCGAATAAGGCGAACGGCGAAGTTTTTCGGTCAATTGACCGCCTTCTTCGTGTCCGACATATCCCGGCGGCGAACCGATAAATTTCGCAACCGTGTGTTTTTCCATAAATTCGGACATATCGAAACGCACGAGCGAACGTTCCGAACCGAAAAGAAATTCCGACAAACCGCGCGCAACTTCCGTTTTTCCAACGCCGGTCGGACCTAAAAACAAAAATGAACCGACAGGTTTATTCGGATTTTTGAGTCCGGCACGTGAACGCCGAATCGCTCTTGCGAGTGCCGAAATCGCCGTGCGCTGTGAAATGATGCGGCGGTGCAGTTCGGTTTCGATGTTCAGCAGTTTTTTCGCTTCTTCCTGTTTGATCGAAGTCACGGGAATTCCCGTCCAACGCGCAATAACTTCTTCAACGTCTTGTTTCGTAACTTCGACCGAGAAAAAAGAATCGTCCATTGTTTCGAGTTCAAAGTTGATTAACTGTTCTTCGTTGGCGGTCGCGCGTTTCCAATTGTTGACGGTTTCCTTCCACGAAAGATCGGATGTATTTTCCTGTTTATAGTGCAGTTTCGCACGTGCTCCGGCTTCGTCCAGCACGTCGATCGCTTTATCAGGCAGAAAACGGTCGGGAATGTAACGATTCGATTGATGAACTGCCGCTTCGAGTGCTTCTTTTGAGTAGCGAATCTGGTGAAAAGCTTCGTATCTTTCGACTACGCCCTGAATAATTTTCAGAGCGTCTTCTTCGTTCGGCGGCAACACTTTAACGGCTTGAAAACGGCGTTCGAGAGCACGATCTTTTTCGATGGATTTGCGAAACTCATTCGGGGTCGATGCGCCGATACATTGAATTTCGCCGCGTGAAAGTGCGGGTTTTAAGATATTTGCCGCATCCAGCGTTCCTTCTGCCGAACCTGCACCGACGAGCGTGTGAACTTCGTCGATAAAAATAATATTTTCGGGATTTTCCTTGAGTTCGGTCATAATTTTCTTAAGCCTTTCCTCAAATTGTCCGCGATACTTCGTTCCCGCCACGATCAAGGATAAATCCAATGAAAGCAAACGTTTGTTTTCCAGAAATGTCGGAACCTGCCGGTCAACTATTTTCTGCGCCAAACCTTCGATGATCGCGGTTTTCCCGACTCCGGCTTCACCGATCAGAACCGGATTATTTTTCGTGCGGCGGCAGAGAATTTCGATCAGGCGTTCGATCTCTTCTTCGCGTCCGACGAGCGGATCGAGTTTTCCCTGGGCGGCTTCGGCGGTCAGATCACGCGTAAATTCAAACAAATTCGGCGTTTTTGAAGTTTCCTTCGTTGCCGCAAAAAAGTTCGGAACACCGTTCTGACGCGCAATTTCTTCGCGTATGTCCTGAATGCGCAAACCGTATGAAAACAAAATTTCCGCCGCGATGGAGCTTTCCTGCCTGACGAGTCCGAGCAGAAGATGTTCCGGACCGATATGCCGCGTTTTCAATAATTTGCTTTCGTCATTGGCAAAAAAGAGAATTTTCTTGGTTTCGGGCGCGAGATGCAGTTCTGCCGATTGCGGAATACGTTCGCGCAAAACAATTCTTTCTTCGACCTCGCGCCGCACGGCATCGACCGTCAGGCTGTGCCGAAAGGGGAAAAACCGTGCAGAGATGGTTTTGTCTTCGCGCATCAAGCCCAACAAAATATGTTCGGGTGAAATAACCTGAGAACCGTATTGCAATGCCTCGTAACGGGCAAAAAAGATGACTCGACGCGCTCTTTCCGTGTAGCGTTCAAACATAATTTTTTTACTTCAACTTCCCTGATTTACCTTAGTATACCCAAAGTCTGAACCGAGTTGCTATTTTTTTCAACAATAAAAAATTCCGAGATGCTTAACTATAGTTTTAAATGACCGAAAACTCCACAAGAATCTTTCCAAAACCGAAAAAAAATTATGATTCCGCGGATTTCGTAAAAACCGTCCGCAAATGTAAAGAAAAACGGAAGTTGAGCAAACTCAACTTCCGAAGCAAAATTTGAAAATTTAATTATGAAACCCGGTGCTCATCGCTAAGGACGCGAATCTATTTTAAGCATTTCTTCCTGCGGAATTTCCTTTACTAAAACTTCCTTTTTCTTTGTCAAAGCCTTGATCGCTTTGCCCGCCGAAGCGAGTTCGACCTCGGAAGTCAAAACTTTCGTGACGCGTTTCGGCAAAAGCATCGGCGCAATATTGGCGATCGAATTTGCCAGACTGACAATATCGCCGCCACCTGCCCAATTTTCGCGAACGACCGTTTCATCCGTGCGGTTTATCAAACGCAAAAGCGTCAAAGCCACTAAATAAACGTCGTCAACCTGTCCGATAAACGGCAAAACGTCGGGAATAAAATCGAGCGGCATAATCACGTAAAAGATCGCGCCCGCGAACAAAGCTTTTTCCGCTAACGGAACACGGCTGTCTGCCAAAAGTTTGCCGAGAAGCTTGAGAAAATTCGGAATGAACATCAGAAAATTACTCATCCGGCTTTTCAGTTCCGATTTCTCTTTTCTGGTTGGTTTAATTGTTTTTGCAGTCTGCGCTTTTGCCATTAAATTTGTAATTCCTTTTCCTTCGTTTCTTAAGTCTAAAAAATAGCACACATTTGAGCAAGTTTTATCTGAAAAAGTTGTATGGTAAATTTGGTCTTTGGTCTTCGGTCTTTGGTCTTTGAAATTTTAATTGATATTTTTCACATCAAAGACCAAAAGCCAAAAACCAAAGACCAAATTTATGATTTTAGAACAAATCCGACAAAAAGCCGCCGCCGATCCACAGCATATCATTTTGCCCGAAGGCGAAGATGCGCGAACCGTGCAAGCCGCCGCGATGTGTGCGCGTGACAGAATCGCCAAGATCACGATTCTCGGCAACGAAGAAAAAATCCGCGAATCGGCGCGTGAAACAAATTCAAATCTGAACGGTGTTGAGATTCTCGACCATAAAAAATCCGCCGATTTCGGCAAGATCGCGCAGTTTTATCACGAACTGCGCCGCGCCAAAGGTGTCACGCTGGAAGAAGCCGAACAAACCGTCAAAGACCCGCTTTATTTCGGAAATCTGCTCGTCAAATTAGGAAAAGCCGACGGTTCGGTGGCGGGCGCGACAAATACGACCGCGCACACGGTCGCCGCCGCGCTTCGCTGTATCGGCGTTCGCGCAGGTTTTAAGATCGTTTCGTCGTTCTTTTTAATGGTCGTTCCCGACAAAAAATTCGGTGCGGACGGCGCGATGATCTATGCGGATTGCGGTGTCGTGATCGATCCGAACGCGACCGAACTTGCCGAAATCGCCATCGCTTCGGCAGATTCGTGCCGCGCGCTTTTAAATGTCGAACCGCGTGTTGCGATGCTTTCATTTTCAACCAAAGGAAGCGCGAAACATCAGTTGATCGACAAAGTTATCGAAGCGACGAAAACCGTTAAGGTGCGAATGCCCGATTTGGAAGTTGACGGCGAATTACAAGCAGACGCGGCATTGATTCCGTCCGTCGCCGCTTCAAAAGCGCAAGGTTCGAGCGTCGCGGGAAAAGCTAACGTCCTGATCTTTCCCGATCTGAACGCCGGAAATATCGCTTACAAATTAACCGAAAGGTTAACGGGCGGAACCGCAATCGGTCCGATCCTGCAAGGTCTGGACAAACCCTGCAACGACCTTTCACGCGGCTGTAAAGCCGAAGACATCGTTGACGCGGTTGCGATCACGGCGGTTCAATCGCAGGCGCGAAAAAAAAGTTAGAATTTCGTCTTTAATTTTGCTATTTTGTATCTATGACAAACGAAGAAATCATCCGTGAGTTTTCCGCGCTTCCTTCTGAAGCCAAACGCGAAGTAGTTGATTTCATTGCGTTTTTGCGTGAGCGTTACAATAAAAAAAGTGAAATTGAAAAAGCGCAAAACATTGCTGACGAAAGTTTTGTCGGAATGTGGAAAGACCGCGAAGATTTGCAGGACGGCGCGGTTTTTGTACGAGAACTTCGTCAAAACGAATGGGGCAAATAAATGGCTCTCACGATTTTCGACACGGATATTTTAATAAATATCGGTCGCGGCGATACGGAAGCAATAAATTGTTTTCAAACTTATGCACAAACTTCCGTTTTAGCGATCAGCATCATTACGCAAATGGAATTGATCGTCGGTTGCCGCGACAAAAAAGAACTGCAAAGTTTGCAAAGTTTTTTCAATCAATTTCAAATTCTCGAACTGAATAAATCAATTTCGGAAAAAGCCGTCGAACTTTTAACTCAATATCGCTTGAGTCACGGCTTATTAATTCCCGACGCTTTAATTGCCGCAACCGCGATCGAACATAACGAAGAATTTATCACGAAAAATCAGAAAGATTTCAGATTCATCAACGGCTTAAAACTTCTGCCTTATCCATAAAGCAAAAATTGCGAAATATTCGGAACTTTTTCGTAAATGCGGTGTCTAAATCTAAGATAAAGCTTCAAAATTTTCGCAGATTTTCAGCTTTGCTAATGACATTCTTATTCCTCATTTGTTTTGTTGCTTGGAACATTGTCAATAAAAAACCGTCTGTTTATGTTTTCAAAGTAAATATTCCTAAAGCATTTAACGCAAATTACAGCGATGAAGAATTATGGGAATATGTCGAAAGCGGAAATGAAATTCCGATTGATGAATTTAAGAAGCGAAATTTAGGAATTCCGAACTACGACAGATTTTTATATGTTTCTCTTGAAAAAGATGGAAGTTTGAAAATAAACGATCAAAGTTTCGGAAATTTGGAAAATACCGACCAACTTTCCAATAAATTAAGCGAATTTTTCAGAGAACGCGAGGAAATGAATGTTTTTGATGAAAATACAAATAATGTAGTTAAAGATGTTATCGTTAAAACTTCGAGTTCGGAAAAATATGAAAATGTCGTAAAAGTCATCGATGCCGTAAAAATTGGCGGCGCAGACCCGATAATTTTACAAATAGACGGCTTGTCTAAATAATTTGTCGCAAAAATTCTTCTTAGAGCACAGTTTTTCCTTATGTTTCTTGACACTTTTCCGCTTAACAATTAGTATTTATAGTTTCGGCTCTAAAGCCTGAAGTGTATCTATATGTTTGAGTCGCTGTCCGACAAATTAAAATCTACTCTCAAAAATCTGCGTGGCGAAGGCACTTTAACGCCTGAACACGTCGATGTTGCTTTACGAGAAATTCGGATGGCTTTGCTCGAAGCCGACGTAAACTATAAGGTTGCGAAAGATTTCGTCGAATCGGTTCGCGCCAAAGCGGAAGGTCAGGCGGTCTGGCAAGACCTTAAACCGCACGAACAGGTTGTTAAGATCGTTTACGACGAGCTTGTCGAACTTTTTGGCGGAACTTCGTCAAGATTGGTTTTTACGCAGAAAGCACCGAATGTTGTAATGATCGTCGGTCTGCAAGGTTCGGGTAAAACCACTTCGACAGGTAAGATTTCGCGTTGGCTGAAAGACAATCAGGAACGCAAGCCGCTTTTGGTTTCGGTTGACGTTTACCGTCCGGCGGCGCGTGAGCAATTGAGAGTTGTCGGTGGTGCAGTCGGAATTCCGGTTTTTCAGGACAGAGAAACGAACGATCCGATGACACTCGTGCGCGGTGCAGTAAAGCACGCGCAGGAAATGGGTTTTGATACCTTGATGATCGACACGGCAGGTCGTCTGCATATTGACGACGAACTGATGGTCGAACTCGAACAGATCAAAGCCGAAACGAAACCCGTCGAAGTTCTTTTCGTTGCAGACGCGATGACCGGACAAGATGCGGTTCGTTCTGCCGAAGAATTTCATAAACGCGTCGGAATTACGGGCGTAATTTTGACGAAAATGGACGGCGATGCGCGCGGCGGCGCGGCTTTGTCCATCAAACAGGTCATCGGTCAGCCTGTAAAATTTGTCGGCATCGGAGAAAAATACGACGCGATCGAGCCGTTTTATCCTGACCGAATCGCTCAGAGAATTCTCGGTATGGGCGATGTTTTGTCGCTGATCGAGGAAGTTCAGGGCAAGATCGACGAAGACGAAGCGCAGAAGCAATTGCAGAAAATGACGAGCAATCAGTTTACGCTCGAAGATTTTCGCGCACAGCTCGGACAATTTAAAAAACTCGGTTCGATGTCGAAATTGATGAAGATGCTCCCCGAACAATTAACGGGCGGCATTCAGCTTTCGGATGAACAGTCGGCAGAGGTCGAAGTTCAGATGAAACGCACCGAAGCGATCATCGATTCGATGACAAAACAGGAGCGCAATAATCACAAAATTATTGACGCGAGCCGTAAAACACGCATTGCCAAAGGTTCCGGTTCGACGATTTCCGATGTCAATCAGCTTATCCGCCAATACGAGCAAATGAAGAAAATGATGCAGCAGATGAATCGCGGCGGACTTTTCTCGAAACTTGCCGGAAAAGCGATGGGCGGACTCGGCGGTGGTCTTGGCGGACTTCTCGGCGGCGGCGGATTAGGCGGAATGTTCGGCGGCGGCGGTTCGGACGAAGAATTTGATAACAATTACGACGAAGCTAAAGATTCTTTAGCTAAGAAATTAAAGAAAAAGAAAAGACACAAGAAAAGGAAATAAAGTTGATAGTTGATAGTTGATAGTTGAAAATTTGTTTTCCACTTTCCACTTTCCACTTTCCGCTTTCCACTAAATTTATGTTAGCAATCAGTTTAATGAGAATGGGGACGAAAGGTAAGCCTTTCTACCGCGTAGTAGTAAAAGAAAAACGCAGTAAGCGTGACGGTAAATATTTGGAAAACGTCGGCACTTATAACCCGATGACAAATCCGGCTGAGGTCAATCTGAAGCACGATCGTGTGCAGTATTGGATTTCAGTCGGTGCACAGCCGACCGAAACCGTGGCAAGCTTGATTAAAAACAATCCGGCGGCGAGTGAGTAATTCAGCCTGGGAAGTCCGGGAAGTAAAGAAAGATTTTTGACTTTCTAAACTTTCCAAGCTTCAAAAGACTTTCCAGACTCTCCAGATTTATGAAGAAAGCGGTCGAAAAAATCGTTAAATCGCTTGTCGGCAATGCCGATGCGGTCGAGGTTTCGGAATTTGCCGAAGGCAAGAACGTGAAGATCGAAGTGAGGGTCGGCGAAGGCGATATGGGCAGATTGATCGGGCGCGAAGGTCGCACGATCAAAGCCGTTCGCAGTTTGCTTTACTACGCCGGTCAAAAACACGGAAAGCGTTTTCAGCTCGATATTGTCGAGTAATTCACGGCTTTTGAAACTGCGATTATGGATCAGAATTTAGTCGCTATCGCCAAAATCGTGAAAACGCGCGGTCTTCGCGGAGAAGCGGTCGCGGATATTCTGACGGATTTTCCCGAACGTTTTGAAGAAACCGAAAACGTCATCGCGGTTTTACCGAACGGCGAACGGCTTGAATTGAAAATTGAAGAGTTTCGTTTTCAAAAAGGCAGAATTCTTCTGCAATTTGATAGTTACAATTCGCTCGAAAAAGCGGAAAACCTGCGAAATGCGGAAATCTGCATTCCCGAAGATGAAGCGGTCAAACTTGAAGAAGACGAATTTTTCGATTGGGAGCTTGAAAACTGCACAGTTGAAACCATCGCAGGCGAAAAGCTCGGAACGGTCAAAGAATTGATGCGGACGGGCGGGACGGAAATTCTCGTCGTGCAGGGCAAAACAAAAGAATATCTGATTCCTTTTGCCGAAACGATCTGTCCGCACGTTGATGTTGAAAACAAATTGATAAAGGTCGATCCGCCGGAAGGACTCTTAGAATTTTAGATTTTAGATTTTGGATTTAAAATTGGAAAAATCTTGAATCTTGAATCTTGAATCTTGAATGAAAGTTGATGTCTTAACAATCTTTCCCGAATTCTTTCGTGAGGTCTTTGATTTTGGAATAATCCGCCGTGCAAAGCTCGCGGAGATCGTCGAAATAAACATTTTCGACATCCGCGAATTTACGACCGACAAACACCGGATGACGGACGACCGACCCTTCGGCGGCGGCGACGGAATGGTTTTCAAGGCGGAACCGATCTTTAATGCAGTCGAGCATCTTCTGGGAACGTGCGAACGGGAAAATTATCCGCCGAAAACGAAAGTCGTGCTTTTAACTCCGCAGGGACGGGTTTTCAAGCAGGAAGTCGCAAAAGAATTTGCCGACGAGATTGAAAATTTAATTTTGATCTGCGGACGCTACGAAGGCGTTGACGAGCGGGTTAATGAAGCACTCGTGACGGACGAAATTTCCATCGGCGATTACGTGCTTTCGGGCGGCGAGCCGGCAGCGATAGTTGTGGTCGATGCCATCGTCAGACTACTGCCGAATGCTCTCGGAAGCGAAACGTCCGCCGTCAATGATTCTTTTTCGAGCGGTTTGCTCGATTATCCGCATTACACGCGTCCGGCGGAGTTTCGCGGAATGAAAGTGCCGGAAGTTTTGCTGAACGGCAATCACGCCGAAATTGAAAAATGGCGGCAGCAAAAAGCGTTGGAAAAGACGCTGAAATTTAGAAAAGACTTATTAAATATAGGAGAAAGCTGAAGTGATTAGGCAAAGGTTATGAAAATGACTTGGGCAGTTCACCTCTCGCTGAAAAATAAAATGAATCGTTTAGACAGTATTGAAGGATTACAAATAAGAGAAAATATTCCCGCCTTTAAATCGGGCGACACGGTCAAAGTTCACGTGCGCATCAAAGAAGGCAACAAAGAGCGTTTACAGGTTTTTGAAGGGCTTTGCATCGCCCGCAAACACGGCGGAATCCGTGAAACCGTCACGATCCGCAAAGTTAGTTTCGGGGTCGGCGTTGAACGTATTTTTCCGCTTCACGCGACCGTTATCGATCATATCGACGTAGTTCGCCGCGGACGTGTCCGCCGCGCAAAACTTTATTATTTGCGTAACTTGCGCGGTAAAGCGGCACGTATCAAAGAACTCGATACACGCAACAAAGACGCGGCAAAAGCGAAGAAATAATTATTTGAAGTTTAAGAGAATAGCCGCAAATAGGCGCAAAACTCACAAAGAGATTTTTATATTTAATCTTTTTGCGTTTTTTGTGCTTCTTTGCGGCTATTTCAGTTTTTATGGAAAAACAATTAAAGATCGGAATCGAGTTTGAAAATCAGGCAATTTCCGAAGGTTTCCGTCTGATTGCCGGAGTCGATGAGGTCGGGCGCGGCTGTCTTGCCGGTCCGGTCGTTGCCGCCGCTTGCATCCTCGATTTGTCGAAGCCTTTGCCCGAAGGTTTGAACGATTCCAAAAAAATCTCCGAAAAAAAACGCCTCAAGCTCAATGAAGAGATTCGTGAAACCGCCATTTGCTACGCCATCGGCGAAGTTCAAGCCGACGAGATCGACAAAATTAATATTCTGCAAGCGACGAAAAAAGCGATGCGTTTCGCTATCGAAAAATTACAGCCGAACGCCGATTTTTTATTGATCGACGCGCTCCAACTCAAAGAAATAAAACTGCCGCAAAAAGGCATTATCAAAGGCGACGCGATCAGCGCATCGATCGCCGCCGCATCGATCATCGCCAAAACCTACCGCGACAATCTGATGCAGGAAATGTGCAAAATCTATCCCGCATACGGCTTTTCCAAACACGTCGGCTACGGCACGAAAGCGCATTTTGAAGCCATCAAACAGCACGGCGCGTGCGACATCCACCGCAAATCCTTCAAAGGCGTTTTGCCCGATACTTTGTTCTAAAAACAGGCGGAAACGTGATCTTAAGGAAGCGTGTTTAAATTGCGTAATAGATGAAAATTCTCGATTATAACGGAAGCGATTTTTGGAGTGTTGAGGCGGTGTTGAAACGCTGTGAATCTTATACCAAGCGTTTTAAGATTTCGTCGCCCGTTGATATTCAGCCTTCCATACATACGGAAGGCGAAATACGCAGAATTTATCCCGCGATGGAAAAAGTAATCGAAGGCATTGAAAAAAATGATTCGGCTTGTATCGAAATCGGGATCGAATTTATCGAGGAAAGCCGTTCTTTTCCTTTCGGTAAGATTTTAAAATACAATACCGCCCGCGCCTTGCGCCGCGTTTCGGCATCGCTTACCGAGATGCAAAAAGAACGAATCAGAAAGCGCGTTGCCGAAATGCTTTGCACTGGTTATCTTCCAAGAGAATTTCGTCAATATGCAAAACTCGCCCGCACGATCGGTTTGAGCGACTGGCAATCGAAGATCGAACGCGAAGCCGATTTCAATAATCGTTGGGTAAGACATTATTACGAGATAATCAAAAATTAAGGTAGAAACTAGGGCGGCAAAGAGGCGTGTTCAAGTTGAGTAATTTTTAGTGTCTAGTCTTAACCGATGCGTTCAAAGTCTTAACCGACGAGTGCAGAGTTTTCGCCGATATGTGCAGAGTGTCTGCCGATTAGTGAAGAATATTTGCCGATGTGTGCAGGCAATTTGCCGATGTGTTCAAATCATTTGCCGACGAATGAAGATGACTTGCCGATGAGTGAAGAGGACTTGCCGACGATGTAAGACCATTTGCCGACGATGTAAGACAGTTTGCCGATGTGTTGAGATGACTTGCCGATTGGTGCAGACGAGTTGCCAACGTGTGCGGATGAATTGCCGATGAGTGGAGATCGTTTGCCGATAGATTGTGGCTATTTTGTGCGAAGTGTTTTATAATCCGTTTTCCGTTTGTGCGGAAAAAACTAAATTTTCAGGAGGACAAAGCAATGTCAAAGTATAATAAAAACACGCAAAATAATTTCGAGGAGCAATCTTCCTTTTGAGGTTTCGAGCAAACGCCGCAAGGGTTTCCCGTCGGAAACGAGCGTTAAGAAAGGCGTTCGCATCGTGCATAACGATAAAGAGTTGACGGAAAAACTCGGCAGAAACGACCTTTGCCCGTGCGGTTCGAGCCGCAGATTTCAAAAACTGTTGTCTGCGAAAAGGTAAATACGACGGCGCACTGCGCGACCACTATTTTTAGAGAATGAATACACGAAACGCGTTCAAATTTTGAGCGCGTTTTTTATTGACCGGAGCGTGGGGCATCCTTGCTTGCGGATGAAATTTTGAATTAATAGGGATGACAAGATAAATGAGATAAAAGCAAATAGCATTATCCCTGTCTATCCTGTTATCCCTGTAGTTTTTTCTCTGCAAATATACGCAAGCAGGGATGCCCCACGCTCCAGTCAGAAGCAAGTTTCGGCGATGGTGATTCGTTTTTTGCTTAGGTTTGCGCCGTAATCTTCGCCGTTCCAAAGATTTAATGAATCGGTTTCGGCTTTGAAATCGCTTTGTGTCAGGTTCGGAAAATTTGCCTTCCATTGCGGGCAAGCCTGCCGGCGAACGTTTCGGCGAATGATGTTGCGAAAGCTGAAAACGTTGAAATAAACCGACGGATTGTAGGCTTCGTTGAGGTGTTTGGTGATAAATGGTTTGAGAATCGCATCGCGGACGTTAATGTTTTCGTTAAATGCCCAGAAGCCGTTTTTCAAAATCAGGATAGGCGGTTTCGTTTCGTTTCCAATCTTTATTTCGTGCGTCAGGTTTTCGTAAAACTTCATCCCGGCAAAGTTCGCCACCAGATCAGCATTTGAATAAACGCCGCCGACGAGCATTCCGTAATAAGTGTTCTCGGTAAATTTTCCCCAGTTAACGGCTTTCTTTACGGCTTCTTTTTCCGATAAACCTTTGGCGCGGTTTTTCTGAAAACTTTTGTAATAAGTAAAGCCTTGCTGAAAGATATGCGCGATCTTGTCCGTGCCGAATTCGATTCCGTAAAGCCGAACGGTATCGCTGATCGTCAGGTAATTGACGGGCGCGGTGTAATAAATTGATTTTTTGAAGGAAGTTCTGAAGCGCGCGGGTTCATTGCGGAATTTGTGTTTTTCCATCCACGTTCCCGAATTCGTATAAGGCGGAATTCCGCCGCCGAGCGGTTTGAAAACTTCTTTGATGATCGTGTTTTCTGCGCGGAGTTCATTTAACTTTGCGCGTTCTTCCGCGTCGGAATCGCAGTTGTTTTTGCCCGCTTGTTTTTCCAGACACGCCTGACTTTTTGCGATCTTCGCGTTCACTTTTTCGATCGCTTCTTTAATATTTTGTTCCGCATATTCCGAAACTTCGTCGCCGATGTCGGCAAGCGGAACGGGCGAAAGGTTGTATTGATCGGTTTCAAACGCAAAAGCGGATTGCGCCAAGATCGCAAAACAGATTAAAAGAGAAAAGAATTTCCGCGAGATCATAGCAACGAATTATAGCTTAAATCTTTGTTAAATTGGTAAGAACAAAGAACAACTGCCCGCGAATTTGCGCGAATAAACTCGAATAAAAAACAATTTTGATGATATTTCTTTAAAATTATTCGTGAAGATTCGCGTAAATTCGCGGGCAAATATTCTTATTCTAAAATGTGATCCATTCGGTCGGTTCTTTATGATGCGAGATCGAGATTTTTGTTTCGGCTTTGAATAGATTCGGACGCATTTGCAAAGCGGTTTCCGCCATCAGGCGCGCAAGGTGCGGTTCGTTGGCGCGTTGGGAAAGATGCGCCAGAACGATGTGACGCGCCGCGCCGTCGAAATCGTTGGTCAGCCATTCGGACAAATCTTCGTTTGAAAGATGACCGTTGCGCGAGAGGATTCTTTGCTTCAAATCCCAGCTGTAGATCGGACAGGCGCGGAGCATATCGCGCGAATGATTGGATTCGATCACGATCGCGTCGCAACTGCGCAGTTTGTCTTTGATGAGCGTCGTCATACAGCCGAAATCCATCAAGGTTGCGATGCGGATTCCCTCGAAGCGTGCAATGAAACCGAAATTGTCGGCGGCATCGTGCGGAACCGAAAACGGCTCGAAATCGATGTCGCCGATGCGGAAATCCTTGCTCGATTCGATCTTTTCGGCGCGGTTTTTCATCGCGTCGCGGCGTTTGACGGCTTCGCTTTCGGCATTTCCCGCGCCCTTTCGGGTCGAATAATAGGAATCCTCAGTCGCTTCGGAAATGAAAACGGGACACGCGACGGATTTGAGCAAAACGCGCAGACCGCCCGCGTGGTCGGAATGTTCGTGCGTGATGAGAATCGCGTCAAGCTCGTGCGGCTCAATGCCCATCACGGACAGACGGCGCAGAGTTTCCTTTGCGCTCAAGCCGACATCGACCAGAACATTTGTTTTTTCGGTAGAAATCAAAACGGCGTTACCCGTCGAACCGCTGCCGAGAACCGATATTTTCATTTAATTTGAAGCGAAAAGTAAAACAAACTTTAGTTTGTTCAATTTTCAAGATTAGCACAAGCTGAAAACTATTAATTTTATACGCCGGCGACAAACTAAAGTTTATCGGACTTTTATTTCTTCTTCATTTTCGGGCGCAGATAACTGCCGATCGCGCGGGCGACGAGCGAATCGGGCACGAGCGTGCCGAAAACCGAGCCGATATAGTTTGTCCAGCCCGAAACGGTCGTCGATTTTCCTTTTCTCACGCCGTTCAGCGCGGCTTCGACGACATCTTCCGCCGTCTGCATCCCTTTTGCCGAAAACGGAACCGCGTTTGCGGCGGCGAAAAAATTGGTGTCGGTCGGTCCCGGGCAGAGCGCGGAAACTTTGATGCCGTAAGGCCGGTTTTCTTCCGCGATTGCTTCGCTGAACGACGTGACGAAAGCTTTGGTTGCCGCGTAAGCTGCCATAAACGGGACGGGCTGAAAGCTTGCCGTCGAAGAAACATTGATGATTACGCCGCTTTTTTGTTCGCGCATTCTTTGCAGGTAGCGATGCGTCAGCGCGACGAGAACCGAAATGTTGAGATTCAGCATTTCGAGTTCTTTTTCCAGATCGAGCGCGGCAAAATCGCCCATCGAACCGAATCCGGCGTTGTTTATCAGCCAATCGACCTGCATTCCGTGACGCTCGGTTTCTTCAAAAAGCCTTTTGTCCGCTTCAAAATCGTTTAAGTCCATCGCGACATAATGCGCGATGATCTTGTGTTTGAGCATTAATTCGTCGCACAGCTCGTGCAGTTTTTTTTCGGAACGCGCGACCAAAACGAGATTATGTTTTTCCGCCGCGAGCCTTTGGGCAAATGCTTCACCGATTCCGCTCGACGCGCCGGTGATGAGCGTTACTTTCATAAACTTTTTCCTTTGCAGGGTCAAATGAAAATTTGATCGACAAAATTCCTGCAATGATAATAGTTAATGTTCCCAAAAGTCTAATCATTCCTGCAACTCCGTTGGTCGAATTTATTAATCCGAGTTCGGTGAGCATATAATTCCAATCGTGAAAACCGCCTTCACTGCCCGTCAATCCGCTCGTTAAAACGAGCCGCATCACGACCGCATCGCCCGCATAAATAAAAACGTTGATAAAACTTTGCCCAAGCCAGAAAAGCACGATCGAAGCCGAATAATACTTTTCGTTCCAGATAAAATAACCGACGAAGACGGCAGGCATTATCAATTGGAAAAGCGTTCCGCCCGCGACCGTCACAAATTCGCCGAACGGTCGAAACAAGAGATGTCCCGTTTCGTGAATCGGCAGATCGACAATATCCAAAAAGCATCCCGCGAGCGGATCATACGCGATCCACAAAAAATAAAGACACATCAAAACGGCAAAAACGAGCTTCGGATAATTGACTTGCATAATTTTAGATCGGACGTGGAAAAGAAAAGTTTGAAGTCCCTTCCTCAGAAGGCTGTTGTTTGGCGTAAAGCCGCCTGAAGAGTATCCTCTGAACGCATTCAGAATTATTTCTTTGGAAGGTTAAAGTTTCAGCGGTTGCCGCCTAAAGACGGGACTCTGAACGCCGACTATTTTATTTTATCGTAAATACGGGAAGTTTTGTGAAAAATTTATCGGCGCGGCAAGCCCGGCAGAAAGCTGTTTCAGACAATTTCTTCAACACAATTGTCTGTTTCTTTGCTGTTTCAATTAATTTCTTTACTGGAAATGCGCATTTCTTCGCTGTTACGCTCAATTTCTTTACTGGAAATGTGCATTTCTTCGTTGTTACGCTCAATTTCTTTACTGGAAATGCCGATTTCTTGAGTGCAAATTACAATTTCTTCGATGACAATGTGCATTTCTTCAATGACAATGTGCATTTCTTCGATGACAATGTGCATTTCTTTGATGTAAATGCCAATTTCTTGACTGGAAATGCCAATTTCTTTGATGTAAATGCCAATTTCTTCATTGTAAATCCCGATTCCGCAACCTGAAAAGGTAATTCCGCCGCTGGAAGAAACAATTCCGCGACTGTAAATCCCGATTCCGTCACTGAAACTTGCGATTCCGCGCCTGCAATTTATAATTACGTCACCGAAAATTGCGATTCCGTTAGTATAAATCTAAATTCTGCAATTAGAATTTTCGTTTTTTTTTAATGGAAAACTCTTTTCTTATGAGTTCAGATAATCTTTTTTGGAAACAGCGTAGAAAACACAATACATTCCGTAATGTTCGCCGTATTTTTCGCGGGTCATTCCGAGCTTTTCCATAATTCGCCACGAGCCGACGTTTTCGGGTGCAGCGACGGCGACGATTCTTTCGAGGTTTTTTTCCTTGAATCCGAAATCGAGCCACGCTTTCGCGCATTCAAAACCGATTCCTTTGCCCCAAAATTCCGGAATCATTCCGTAACCGACCTCGATTTCGTCGGTTCCGTCGAGCGGCTGAATCCCGCTCCAACCGAACAGTTCGCCCGTTTCCTTCCAGTGCATCGCACACAGCCCGAAGCCGTGTTTTTCGTAACAATCAAGGTAAAAGTCGAGGCGTTTCGTAATCATTTCAGGATTTTGCAGAGCCGCGCCGCCGAGATATTTATTGATCGCGGGTTGTGTCCGCGTTTCGATCAGCCACGGCAAATCTCCGCGGGTGAATTTTCTGATAATTAATCTTTCGGTTTCAAACATTTTCAATTATTTAATTTTCTAAGACAAAAACGTCAGGTCAAACAGGCTTTGCACCTGCGGTTTTCCGCATTTTTTTATCAAAATAATCTTTTCGTGCGATCGAGTAATGAACCAACTCGCGTTCGTAATAATGTCCGCTGCCGTCAAAGGTCATACCGAGTTTTTCCATTACGCGCCGTGAATTTTGGTTTTCAGGATCGGTCACGGCAACGATCTTTTCGACATTCAACTCTTTAAATCCGTAATCGAGAAAGGCTTCCGACGCTTCGACGGCAAAGCCTTTTCCCCAGAATTCCTTGAAAAGCGCGTAGCCGACTTCGATTTCGCCCGTTTCCATCAGCCGCCAGAGTCCGCACCAGCCTGCAAAACGCCCGGACGATTTTTCGATGATCGCACAAAAACCGATCCGATCCGTTTCCCAACGGCTCGAAATCATTCCGATCCAGCTTTCCGTTGCCTCAAGCGATGTTTCAGCCGAACGAATAAAGCGCATAACGTCTTTGTCGGAACGCATCGCGTAAACATATTCGACATCGGCGGCGGTCATTCGTCGCAAGAAAAGTCTGTCTGTTTCGAGCATAAAAAAGAAAGTTTAAGTTATTTGCGGAAAACTTGGAAGAAAACCGAAAGAGTTTCCCGAAAACTCAAAAGCCGCAGGAATGTTTGTTTGAGTAAGATATTTGCCTGCGAAAGAAACGAAAAGAACGAAATTTAGTAAAGAAAAGAACACTGAAATTAATGTCTTTAAAGCACTAATTTTTCGTATTTTTCGTTTCTTTCGCAGGCAAAAAATCTAAATCAAGTGAATTAGTAAGCCGTCGCGCAGTTTCGGTTCAAACCACGTCGATTTCGGCGGCATAATCTGGTTTTCGTCGGAAACCCGGAGCAGGTCTTCGACAGTGGTCGGGAACATCGAAAACGCGGCTTGCCATTTGCCCGAATCGACCAGTTTTTCCAGCTCTTCCGTGCCGCGAATGCCGCCGACAAAATCAATTCGTTTGTCGGTTCGCACGTCTTCAATGCCGAGAATCGGGCGCAGAATGAAATCTTCCAACCGGCTCACATCCAGAGATTCGATCACGGGCGGCGCGGCGAAATAAGCGACATTGAACATCAATTTGTGCCATTTGCCGTCCGTGTAAAGACAGATTTCGCCGGGATTTTCAGGAATTGAACTGTTCGTTTCGGTCACGTTGTAGCCCGATTCGCCGACCTTTTGCAGAAATTCACCGGTGCTCAATCCGTTCAAATCCCTGACGACGCGGTTATACGCCAGAATCTTTAATTGTTCGGCAGGAAAAAGCGCGGCGATGACGAAATTATATTCTTCTTCGCCGGTATGATTCGGATTTTTATCGCGCATCGCGGTGCGGGCGCGTGAACTCGAAGCGGCGCGGTGATGCCCGTCGGCGATGTAGATCGCGGGAACTTTTTCAAACGCGGAAACGAGCGCGGCAGGTGCGGAAATTTTCCAGATCGTGTTGACGATCAGATTTTTATTGACATCTTCGGCTTCAAAATCGTAAAGCGGCTCCGTTTTCACCGCTTCTTCGACCAACGAATTTATTTCGTCGGTTCCGCGATAGCACAAAAATATCAAACCCGTCTGCGCCGAAAGTTCGATCATATGACGCGTGCGGTCGTTCTCTTTGTCGGGACGCGTTTTTTCGTGCTTTTTGATGAGATCGTTATCGTATTCGTCAATCGAACAGCAAGCGACAACGCTGGTCTGAACCTGTTCGCCCATCTGCAAACGGTAAACGTAAAGACACGGCTCGCTTTCCAACTCCAAAACGCCGCTTGTTTGCAATTTTTCAAAATTTTCCTTTGCTTTGGCGTAAACTTCCGTTGAATAATGATCGGTTTCGTCGGGCAAATCTATCTCCGAACGCGAAACGTGCAGGAAACTGAGCGGGTTGTTCTTCGTTATTTCGCGGGCTTCGGGCGTATTCAAAACGTCATACGGAACGCTCGAAACTTGTTTGGCTAACTCTTCCTGCGGACGCAAGGCGCGAAAAGGTTTGATCTTTGACACTTAAAATTTTCTCCTCAATCTCAATTATTTTTTGCCTTTCGGCGCGTCGGCGGAATGGTCGTGACCATCCTCGTCGGAATGACCCTGATTGCCCATCTGTTTCCGCATTTTTTCTTCGATTTCCTTCAGATAAATGTCGAAAGCGATGCGCCAGGAGCCGTCTTCCTTAACGAACGGAACGGTCGAATATTCTCCGCTGAGAGTATTTTTGATTTCGAGCGTGGCTTTATCGCCCGTGATCTTTTCATTCCGCATTTCAGGAATATCTTCAAACGGCATACTGTCGTCGCGCTGTAAAAGTTCGTCAACCGTCGTTTGTTTTTCCTTCGCGCTTTCTTCCAGCAAAGCTATGGTGCCTTTTGAAATAAGCCCTTTGATCGCGGCGACATCATTCGTTTTCGAGGCTTCGTTCAAAGCCTTCATCGCATCTGTCGGACTCTGCGCGGCGACTTTCGGCGGTGCGGTCTGACCCGTGTTGACGGTTGCCGCGTTGGTCGAAGTTGTCGAATTAGCGGTCGGGTTGACGGTTGAATTCGTCGCCGTATTCGCCGGTTGCGACGAACTGCAAGCCGTAAAAAATAATGCCGTCGTTAAAAATGTAATGCTGTAAATTTTCATAAATTGCCCCTTGTAAAATTGATCTTCGGTCTTTGGGTCTTTGGTCTTTGCAGAGCATATTTCCGACCAAGACCGAAAACCCAAAACCAAAGACCAAAATTTATTGTATTCTTCCCTGATTAAAAACGTCGTTCTGTCTTTGTTCGATCTCCTGGATCATCTGGTTGGCGTAGCCTTTTTTGTCGATGCGCCAATTTCCGTCTTCCTTGACGAACGGAACCGTTTCCCAGGAACCGAAGGAATTTTCGACTTCGAGTGTCGCTTTGTCGCCATCGATCTTTTCGTTACGAAACTTGACCGTTTTCTGATCCTGCTTAAAAAGCGTTTCGCGTTTGACGACTTCATCCAAAGTTACGCCCTGGGCTTTGGCTTCCTGTTCGTGCATCTTGATCGTTTCCTGTGAAAGAAGAAGCTTCATCGTGGTCGTGTCTTTTTCCTTGATGGCTTTCGTGTAAGCCTTGAAAGTTTCAACCGGAGTTGCCGGACGCGATTCGGCACACGCAAGCGAAAGCATTAAAATCGTAAAAATAATAAGTCCTGATAAAAAACGCATTTTGAATAAACCTTTAATAAATCGTTATACTTAAAAGGATAAAGTATAACTCAAAACAAGGAGCGCGAAAAAACAATGGAACGAAAAAAGCTCGATACGAAGGAAATTTCGACCGCTTTGGCGGGAATCGAAGATTGGAAGGCGGAAAACGACATCTTATCGAAAAGATTCGAGTTCAAAAACTTTGCCGAAGCCCTCGAATTTGTCAATAAAGTCGGCGAAATCGCCGAACGGCACGATCATCACCCCGACATTCATTTCGGTTGGGGCTACGCCGAGATAAACCTCACCACGCACGACCGCGGCGGCATCACCGATTTCGATTTCGCCGTCGCCAAAGAAATCGGGAAAATCTAGTCAATTTTTCCGGCTCGGCGGAAATTTTTAAGATTTTATGAACTGCTTTGAAGGTTTTCGCAGATCGGGCAAAGTGAATGATTATGAGCGCAAATCAGGAGTTTCTGCAAAATTTATACGATGCCTTTAACAGACGCGAGATCGAAACGATCATCGCCAAAATGCACCCGGACGTGAAATGGGCAAACGGCTTGGAAGGCGGTTTTGTGCACGGTCACGACGCAGTGCGCGAATATTGGACGAATCAATTCAAAGCGATCCTACCCGAACTCGAAACCTTAAATTTTGAAACCGACGAAAGCGGTCGAAACATCGTCACCGTTCACCAAATCGTCAAAGATTTAGACGGCAATGTGCTTGTAGATACGGAAGTCCGCCAAATCTTCACCATCGAAGACGGTTTAATTTTTCTCTACGAAATCGGCGAAACCGACACGATAAACGAGATGATTCAAAAGAACAAAACTGCGGTTGAGGAATGAGGTTTAAGCCTGATTCATTGCAATATGTTTTTTATTCTGACCAGCTTCGTTCAATCACACGACGCAAATGTTCTTGATGATCGTCGCCCCATTTTCCCAGAGCGGTAATCATCGGCAACACGCTTTGCCCCAGTTCGGTTAGAGAGTATTCGACCTTTGGGGGCAGTTCGGCGTAAATTTTTTTTGCGATCAATCCGTGATCTTCAAGCTGATTTAGCTGGACGTTCAAAACTCTGCGTGTCGCTGCCGGAATTTTTCTTTGCAGTTCGCCGGGTCGTTTTGCGCCCTGAGAAATGAAATACAAAAGGTGTATTTTCCACTTGCCGTATAATACCTCCTTAACGAGATCAAGTCCGCAATTAAGGTCAAGGGGAATCTTTTTTGTGTATTTTACCGTCATTATCCAATCTTAAAAATTCATTTTATCAGAATTCGGGAATAGGGATAATTTTATCACTATTCGGTTGCATTATCCGTATTTTAATCGGGTTTCTACTCCACGATAATGGAAATAGGAGAAAGATCGGCGGATTTTTTTAGAACGCCGATAAAAAATATTATGAGTAGAAATATAGATTTACAAAATATGAATACACAAATAGTTTCGGGTGAATTATCCGGTAAAACGGTTTTGGTGACTGGAGGAACGAGTGGAATGGGTGAAGCAATCGTTAAACGTTTGGCACAAGACGGCGCGGCTGTTGTCACAATCGCTCGCACAAATAAAGAACAATCTTCCTCACCGGCATTCATCATCGAGTCTGACATCAGTACGCCCGGCGGCGTGGAAAAGGCAGTCGGTGAAATCAAAGAGCGTTTCGGCGGCATCGATATTCTGGTCAATAACGTCGGCGGGTCGGACGCGCCAAACGGCGGGTTTCTGGCTTTGAATGACGATCATTGGCAAAAGGCTTTCGATCTGAATCTGTTTCCCGCCGTGCGTCTCGACCGGGCATTTCTGCCGCAAATGATCGAACAAAGATCGGGTGTTATCATTCACATCGGCTCCATCCAGCGAATGCTTCCGCTCTATGAATCGACCATTGCCTACGCTGCGGCGAAAGCCGCGCTCGTCAACTACAGCAAAAATCTTTCAAACGAGGTTTCGCCGAAAGGAGTGCGAGTAGTTACCGTTTCGCCCGGTTTTATCGAAACCGATGCGGCGGCGCGAATGATCGAAAATTTGGCTGAAACTGCCGGAACAGATACGGAAACCGCTCGTCAGGGATTGATTAAATCGCTCGGCGGCATCCCGGTGGGGCGACCGGGAAACCCCGAAGAAATCGCCGAACTGGTGGCATTTCTGGTTTCCGACCGCGCTTCGTATATCACCGGCACTGAATACGTTATTGATGGCGGAACTATTCCGACCGTGTGAAGAATTTACTGAAAAATATAAGGAGGATTACATAATGACTAATAATTTACCCAAATCAATTGAGGCTTTCATTCAGGCAACCAACAAACATAACACCGACGAATTTCTAGCGACGATGACCGACGATGCGGTTATCACCGACGAGAGCCAAGACTATCGCGGAATTTCAGCGATTAAAAATTGGAGCGACGAGAAATATATCGGCGCAAAAGTCACTCTTGAGCCGATTAATGCGGTAAATCGTGACGGCAAATTCATTGTCACGTTCAAGGTGGACGGCGATTTCGACAAGACTGGACTGCCTGACCCGTTTCTGATGGATTATCACTTTATCTCTAACGGTTCAAAGATTAATGCGTTAAATATCAGATTAGCTGACGAGTAATTATTTGATTGCAACGCTGTCAGCAAAACTGGGTTGCGCGGTGCTAATCACCTGTTTGGAATTAAATCGGTTAAATTCTTAATGCGGCTTCTTGTCAAAAACCGTCTCAAACACACTTGGCTTTTGAGACGGTTTTAATTACGTAATCGAAGCTCTGAGAAGCAATAAGATCACCGTAGTATTAAATTCCGTCCACGATTGCGTTCAGCGTTGCCGAAGGTCGCATCGCGGCGTAGGTTTTTTCGGTGTTCGGATGATAATAGCCGTCAATTTCCTGCGGTTTGCCTTGCGCGGCGAGCAACTCTTCGTTGATCTTCGCCTCGTTTTCCTGCATCGCTTTCGCAACGGGCGCAAATTTTTCAGCTAATTCGGCATCCGCCGTCTGCTTTGCCAAAGCTTCCGCCCAATACATCGCTAAATAGAAATGTGAACCGCGATTGTCGATGCCGCCGACTTTTCGCGCCGGAGATTTGTCGGTCGCTAGAAATTTCGCGTTCGCTTCGTCCAGCGCATCAGCCAGAATCTGAGCTTTCGGATTGTTTTGAGTCTGCGCCAGATGCTCGAAACTTGCCTGCAACGCCAGAAATTCGCCGAGCGAATCCCAACGCAGATAGCCTTCGTGGAGAAATTGTTCGATATGTTTCGGCGCACTGCCGCCCGCACCCGTTTCAAACAAACCGCCGCCATTCATCAGAGGTACGATCGAGAGCATTTTTGCCGAGGTTCCGAGTTCGAGAATCGGAAACATATCCGTCAGATAATCGCGTAAAACATTGCCCGAAACCGAAATCGTGTCCTTTCCTTCGCGGGCGCGTTTGAGCGTTTCGGTCATCGCGTCCTTAACGTCCATAATGCGGATGTCGAGTCCCGAAAGGTCGTGATCTTGCAGATATTTTTCTACTTTAGCGATAATTTGCGAATCGTGCGCGCGGTCTTTGTCGAGCCAGAAGATCGCGGGCGTGTCGGAAAGACGGGCGCGGTTGACCGCTAATTTCACCCAATCCCGGATCGGTGCGTCTTTCGTCTGGCAAGCCCTGAAAATATCGCCTTGCTGAACCGATTGTTCGAGCAAAACCTTGCCGTTTTCGTCTTCGATCTTGACGGTTCCCGATTCCGGCATCTGAAAAGTCTTGTCGTGCGAGCCGTATTCTTCCGCCTTTTGCGCCATCAGCCCGACGTTCGGAACCGAGCCGAAGGTTTTCGGGTCGATCTCGCCGTTCCGCTTCATATCCTGAACGATCGCGTCGTAAAAACCCGCGTAAGTGCGGTCGGGAATGATGCAGACGGCATCTTCTTCCGTGCCGTCCTTGTTCCACATTTTGCCGCCGCCGCGCACGAGTGCCGCCATCGAAGCGTCAACGATCACGTCCGAAGAAACGTGAAAATTCGTGATGCCTTTGTCAGAATTGACCATTGCGATCTTCGCGCTGTTTGCGATCGTTTTTTCGATGTCCGCTTTGATTTCGCCTTCCTTCGCGTGACCTGAAATTTTCTCGAAAAGCGTCGCCAGACCGAAGTTCGGATTAATGTCCAATTCGGCAAACGTGTCGGCATATTTTTCAAAAACGTCCTTAAAATAAACTTCGACGATCGCCCCGAAAATGATCGGATCGGAAATCTTCATCATCGTCGCTTTCAGATGCGCGGAAAGCAGAATGTCTTTTTCCTTGGCTTCTGCAATCGCATCTTTTACAAATGATTTCAACGCCGAAAGACTCATCACCGACGAATCGAGCACTTCGCCCGCTCTGAGCGGTGCAAAATCTTTCAAAACCTTTGATATTCCATCATTTCCATAAAAAACGATGCGGAATTTTCCTTCTGCTTCTACGGTCGTCGAATTTTCCGTGCCGTAAAAATCTCCGCCGTTCATATGTGCGACCGAAGTTTTGGAATCCGAAGCCCAAACACCCATTCGATGCGGATTCGCTTTTGCATAATTTTTCACGGCTTTCGGCGCACGGCGGTCGGAGTTTCCTTCGCGCAAAACAGGATTTACCGCGCTTCCCAACGCCTTCGCATATTTTTTGTTGATCGCTTTTTCTTCATCCGTTCGCGGTTCGGCAGGATAATTCGGCAAGTTGTAGCCTTGTTTCTGCAATTCGGCGATCGCTTCTTCCAGTTGCGGCACGGAAGCCGAAATATTCGGCAGTTTGATAATATTCGCTTCGGGTTTCGTTGCTAATTCGCCAAGTTCGGCAAGCGCGTCGGGCGTTTTCTGTTTGTCATTCAGATATTCGGGAAAGTTGGCTAAAATTCTTCCCGCGAGCGAAATATCCGGCACTTCGATCTCGATTCCGGCGGATTTCGTAAAAGCCTTAATGATCGGCAAAAAAGAATGCGTCGCCAACATCGGCGCTTCATCGGTTAAAGTGTAGTAAATTTTTGACATTTTAATGGTTGATTTTATCGAATTAGTTTTGATTACCAGGTTTATCTTTAAAGCACATCGGTTAAGGGCAATCAGTAAAACGATATTTTAAGCCTCTTTGAGTCAAAACGTAAATTACAATCTAAAAATATTCGTGTTTTATAATTCAAATATCATATATTCAAAACACGAGGTCAAAGAAAACACGAGTTATGAAAGACATTCCCAAACTCAAAAAAGGCGAAACTTACCGCGTCGTCAAAGAATTTGCCGACTACGACAAAATCATTCACCGAGTCGGCAAAACTTCTATTTTTGAAGGCACTAATTTCGTCCCGTATCATTCGGGCTTATCTTTGTTCGTCATCGAAAACGGACAAAATATGATGTATCGCTTCCAAGCCGAACCCGAACAACAGCAGGAAATTCTTGAAAACTTTATGGATTATGTCGAACTTATAAAAATGTAAAAACCACTAAGTTTATTTCTTTTTATTTTATGCGCTAAAATAGCGGTAATTTAAAAAAATAATTTATGGAAGAAAATCGTTTACTTACACCAGCAAAACGTAAAGAAATTGAAAATTTCATTATTTTAAACAACCTAAATTTATCTGATTTCGCTTGGGAAAATCATAAAAGTGAAGACTTTAAGGAAAGAGTTAAATTATTTCCAAAATCAAGGATTGCTAATAAACACTCAATGGAATTAAGATATTCTTACCAAATCAAATATGAAAATACTACTCAAAAAGTGTCTAAATTGACTTATCAAACTACCTTAGCTTTTATTACATTTGATCGATTTGATAAAAAATGGATGTCTAAGTTTTCATTTGGAGTAGATTACGGAATCGAAACGAAGATATTTAATTCGTTAGAAGATCAAATAAATTTTGCAAAAAACGAGTGGTTAATTACTTTAATTCAAAATCTTCTCGCCGAAGGATTGATTTCTTCCCCTATCGAAGAAATAGTAGTTCTCGATTCTGCAAGTAATAAAGTTTTAGATGACAACATTGATAAAGCAACTCTTCTTTACAACGAAATTGTAGGTAAATATCCCCTTTCAAATGAATTCATAAAAGTTAGAGAAAATGAAACTTTGCTTCTTGAAGATATTGAAAAGATTAATGATGCAGTTAAACTTTTTGGGACAGAATTTCCTGATAAAAGAGCTAAGTTAAATCAACTTAAAGAGGAAATAACTTTAAAGTTACCCACTACTCCTGATGAATGGAGTAAAAATTTTTGGAGAAACACTTCGAGAAAAATATCAAATTACACTGGCATAAAAACAGGTAAAATCATTGGCTTTATAGTATTAATTTTCGCAGTAATTGTGATTTTTGCATTTGTAGCAAATTTACTAAAAGTAAAAGACTCAATATATAATGAACAAAATTTTTCGGGCAATAAAGATATGCAAAACTCTAAGATTGCAGTAAATCATACATCTTTACAATCTTCAAATATGCCAATTCTTGATTCAAAAAATAACAATCTATCAGAAAAAAAGGAGCAAGAAGAAATCATAATAAAAGAAGGAGAAAGCAAAAAAGTTATTGAGAAAAAAGTAATTATTAGTTTAATTGGAATCTCTTTTGAAAAAACATCAAGCGGCAGTTTAGGATACAAAATTACTGGAGAAATAGCAGAAGTTGGAAAAAAATCACTTAAATTTGTTCGCAAAGAAATCGGTTATTCAACAAAATTAACTGTTAATGGTGAAACTTACGAAAATAGAATCATCTCTGCAAATATAAACGAAGTAACTTTTCTAATTACAAAACTTGAAACAAAAACTAAAAAATAATTCAATAAATAATTTCAGGTTTTCATAAAATTCGTGTGTCTTAGTAACAAAAATAAAGGACTAAGTTTCGGCTTCGTTATTTTTTATTCACGTTTTGTTCGAGAAACATTCGCTTTCTTCTTCGATTATTTTATTAACGAAATCATCGATTTCTTTGGACGGTTTGAGATAACTGCCGGAAATCGAATCGTTTTTGAGCGTCAGGCTGATCATCGTGCCTTCGGGAAAACCTTCGTTTTCGCAAACTTCGTTCGGCACTTCCAAAATCCAAGTGTCTTTTTTAACGCTGACGGTTTTAAGTTCGTTGCTCTTTTCCGTATTTTCCATCATTTATTGCCTCGAATGTATTTTAGCTTAATTTCAATTTGCGACAAAACTTTTCTCTTCTCTCTGACAAACTCATCAGATACATTCAATCACCCGTCAGATCGCCGGCAGACGTATAAATACAGCTCTACTCACCCGTCGGATACGTTTCGGGACGTATATTTATACGTTGGCGACCTGTATTTATAGGTCGGATCGCCCGTCGGATAGGTTGATGGACGTATATTTTGGGGTTAACCAACCTATATTTATACGTCCGCGACGTGTTCGGATACGTTGGCGGACGCATATTTTGGGGTTCGGGACATAAAAATATACGTCCCGACACGTATATTTATACGTCTGCAACGTATCTGACGGATGATCTGACGTATAAATATAGGCTGACGGAAGTATCTGACGAGGGATTTGACGTATAAATATGGGTTTGAGGCGTGGCCGATGGGGTTTTTGACGTATGTTTATACGTTTAAAGATGCGTCGGATACGTTTGGCAACGTGTCCGACGGCTGGTTTTATGTAGTTTACGGGGTGGTTTACGGGGTATTTCCGTCTTCTCCGTCTTCGGGCGGTTGATTTCTGGACGATCTGCCGAAAAACTGTTTGAGTTCGGCTACTTTGGCATCGTAGCCGTCTTCGCCCGCGTCTTTTTGGTATTGCGAATAGCCGTAATCTTTTAAAGCGTCTTGAAAATTGTCGTAATCGTGTTTGATCTTCGTGCTTTCGAGCGAATGGCGGAGCGCGTCGAGCCGATTGATCCAATTTTCGATGAAATTGCGGGCTTTGAAATCTCTTTCAAATTCTTCCCAATCGACATTCGGCGCACTCAGCGCGGGTTGGTTTTGACGGTATTGCCACGCTTTGTTGACGACGAGCTTGTTTTGTTCATTGATCGAACCGTAGCGGACGCGTTCGCTTTCATCAAGCGTTTCGGTTTTACCCGCAATTTCGTTTTCCAGATCGGTAATGATACCGTCTATTTTTGTTACATCAGTTTCGGAAAAGCGGGATCGAATGATATTTTTCATTTTTTTTATTCTCTCGGGTTAAATTTAGATTTTGCTTCTTATTCCGTTAAACTTATGAAAATTTGATAAAACAGTTAAATTTCAGATTGTTTTGAAGCAATTATTCGACTCGGAAATATTTAAATTTTGCGAACAATCAAACCGAAATCCCTGAATGATTCAGCTTTGAAAAGTTAAATATAAGAAATAAATAATTTTCTCAATCAAATTATTTTCGGAAGCGGATAAGGAATAAAACCGAAACTTCATCATTTTTACTTTGTTTGGTAAAGTGTTCACATTGCCGGGTATGAAAAATTTAATTCTTTGCGTCCTGATGCTTTTTTCGGCTCTGACGGCGTTTTCGCAAAATAAAAACGAGATCAAACCCTTGAACATCGGCGAGATTCGGACTTTGAAATCTGCGGTTTTGGGGGAAGAAAGAACGCTGAACGTATATCTGCCGCACCAATTCGATAAAACGAAATCCTATCCCGTGATCTATCTGCTCGACGGTTCGATCGATGAGGATTTTCTGCATATTGCGGGGCTTGTGCAGTTTTTCAAAATGCCCTTTAAAATGCCCGATTTTATCGTCGTCGGCATCGCTAACGTTGACCGTAAACGCGATTTTACGTTTCCGACAAAAGTTGCGGAACTGAAAAAAGATTACCCGACGACAGGGCACTCCGAAAAATTCATCCGTTTTCTCGAAACCGAATTACACCCTTTTATCGAGAAAACTTACAAAACCGACGGCACGAAATATCTCATCGGGCAATCGCTCGGCGGTCTGCTGGCAACGGAAATTTTGCTCAAGAAACCGAAAATGTTCACGCATTATCTGATCGTCAGCCCGAGCCTCTGGTGGGACGATGAAAGCCTTTTGAAGGACGCGAAAAATTTGCTCGAAAAGCAAACGGAGATGAAAAATTACGTTTACATCGCAGTCGGCGGCGGCGAGCATCCGGTGATGCAGAAAGACGCGAGGGAACTCGCCGAAACTCTGCAAACAAAGAAGGATTTGAAGACGGACTTTCTATTGCTGAAAGACGAAAATCACGCAACTATCCTGCATCAAAGCATCAACGAAGCGTTTAAGAAACTCTTTCCGTATAAAGAGTAAAAAGGTCCGATCCGGCTAAAAATTTTAACGCCCGGGCGTTTGCCGCTTACGATCTAAAATCGGAACTCTGTGCTAAAATCAGTCGTATAAAAAACAATCGATCATAAAAACTATGGCAACTTTCAATAGCAGTACCGGTTCGATGGAGCAGATTACGGAAGTTTATGTCAAAAGGATTTTGGCGGGAAATGTCGGCGAAGTGCGGCGGCGAATCATCGTTTCGCTCGAAACGCTGGGCTATGACGTGATCGAAGAGGAACCGCACATCATCGGACGGCGCGGCGCGAAAGGTTGGGGCGTTTGGCTCGGTTCGGCGGACGTTTTCGATTACCCGATGACGCTGACGGTGCGCCTCAAACCGATCAGCCGAAATTCGACGCAGGCAACTTTCGATTACCTGATAAAACATCCGATGTTAAACCGCGGCGAGAAAGCTCTCGTCGCCCACGAAGCGAAAACAATCGCGTCGATTTCCAAAAAACCGTCGATTGAAAAATGGTGCCCGGGTTGTGAAACCGAATCGACCGACGATTCAAAATTTTGCCGCCGTTGCGGAACGCCCTTGACTTCCGAACAATCCGAACTCGAAATCCTGCGAATGATGGCGGAAGTCCGCGCCGGAAAAACTTCGGTCGTGACATCAACCGTTCTAACAACCGCTTCGACGATTCTGCTGTTTGCGGTTATCATCCTGAAATCCGTCGGATTGCTCGAAAACCCGAAAGCTTTCTTTACCCTTCTGATCTTTGGCGGCATAACCGCTCTGCTTTCAATTTTGATGACCGTCTTTGTATGGAACCGCACCAACCGCGCTTTGGAAAAACCGTCCGACCCACACAAAAATCTTTCGCAATATATCCCTGAAACCTTCCCGGAAAAACTCGAAACAGGCGAGTTTGCACAGCTTCCGCCGCCTATAAATCACGCCTCTGTTACCGAGGGAACCACAAATCTGCTTGACACGGAATGGAGAAAAAACCGCGAACTGGAAAAAATTCCCGTTGCAAACAGACGCGAAACAAAAGAATTAAATTAATCCTGAATCAGGCAAATTTGCCTGACGATAAAGTTTTCATTGCTCAAAATAAATAGTCTTCACCGCAATTTTCCGCCGGAATGTCAATAGAGTATTTAAGAAAACGTTTTTGTGTAAGATGTGAATATAAATCAATGACTTATAATTCTGCTCTTAACTAAAATGAAACTCTCACGAGTGCAAATAGATGAATATTGTAGGAAAAATCACAGGGATAAAATACAAAATTCTTCTTGCGGAAGAATTAAAAGAATTGAATCTGACGGATTTTAATATCAACGAATCTCCATCCGCGTGTTCAATTTTAGACGGAAATCATATTTTTGCTATCTCAAAATGGGTGTCGCCGAAAAGAACCCGCTCATATCCCTTTGAACGTGTTTTCAATACTCTGCATTTTTCTAAAAAGATTACGGTCATTCCGGCTGTAAAAGATGAAGGCGCACAAGGGGACAGAGATTTTATCCAATGGGATACGGTTTCTTTAATGTCTTTGCTTGACGTGTTCGTGATTTTTGCTTATTACGACAAAGCCGAAAAAAAAGGCAAAAAGATCAGCAATCAGCAATTTAACAACGAATATGTTATTTCAAAAATTAAGAAAATCGAGCAGTATCATAGTTCGGCATTGCACTGGAATTTAAATGAATTGAACACAAATCTTCACAACATTCTTGATAAAGCAAAAACTTCTTATGAAAATATAGAGTTATCCACCGGAATTAAACTGCATAATTTGAACGGTTTGGACAATTTCAAAGAAAAGATCGGCAAAGATATTTCTTTATTTATGGAATTTTCGAGAGGAAAAGCGGAAAAAGCCCAGTTGAGAGAATTCGTGACTTCACAGCCAAAAGAAAGTTTGGCGACCGTTTCAAAAGCTAAAGTAACGATCACTAATTATCTGGGCGGAAAATATTTTCTGACCGTTGACGAAATTTTGTTGTCGGAAGAAAAAGTGAGTTTGATCGAAGGAAAACACACGAAAAATGCACTTTTGCCGAGCAAAGGCGACATCAAGGATGGTTTGCTGAAAATGATTTTGTATTCAAATCTTGCCGAAGTTACCGTTAATGGAAAAGAATTGTCGAGCGAAGCCGTTTTGTGTTTGACTTCATCGAAACTTAAAGGTGCAATTAGTTCAGCGAGTCTTGAAAACGAGATAGCTGAGTTTCTCGCTGAAAACAAATTTTCAGCGTTGCAGAAACGTTTGATCGAAACAGTTATTGCCGAAGCCAGACAAAATAATTTCGCGGTTAAACTGAATTTTTCAAAATGATAAAAAGCCCGTTACGTTATCCCGGCGGAAAAAGCCGTTCGGTCAAAATCATCGCCGAATTAATTCCCGAATTTGATGAATTCAGAGAGCCTTTCGTGGGCGGCGGTTCGGTTTTTATTCATACAAAACAGCGTTTTCCGAATAAGAAGTTTTGGGTAAACGACTTATATTTCGAGCTTTATAAATTTTGGGAAATGACGCAGAAAGACGTAGACGCGCTCATCGAAAAAATCTACGAATGGCGAAATCGATTTCCGGTCGGGAAAGAACTGCATAAATTTTTGAACGAAAATCTCGACGGTTTTGATGATCTGGAAAGAGCCGCCGCGTTTTTTATTTACAATCGAATCACATTTTCAGGCACAAGCTTGAGCGGCGGTTTCAGCCAAGGTGCATTCGCCGGAAGATTTACGGAAAGCAGTATTCAAAGACTCAACGAATTTGCAAACGTTATCAACGGCACGAAAATTACAAATTTCGATTACGAAGAACTAGTCCGGCGCGACGGCGAAAACGTCTTTCTTTTTCTCGATCCGCCATATTATTCAGCCAAAAAATCCGCCCTTTACGGCAAAAACGGACATCTTCATAAATCATTCGACCACGTAAAATTTGCCGACACGATGAAAAATTGCAAACACAAATGGCTGATAACTTATGACGACAGCGATTATGTCAGAAATCTATTTTCCTTTGCCCACATCACAACTTGGGAATTGGTTTACGGGATGAGAAACGTTACCGAAAACTCAAATCAAAAAGGCAAAGAACTTTTTATTTCAAACTATATAAATTAAATGTCTAAGAACTGCACGAAAGCATCGAACAGCCGACTTTTGTTTTTGCCCAATCGGGACGCAGAGCAAACCATTTTTCCGTTTCGGGTTGTTCGTCGTATGGTTTTAGAAGCAAATTGAAAAGCTCTTCAACGAGCGAATAATCGCCTTCGTCAGCCGCGTCGATGGCTAATTGCGCCATATAGTTTCGCAAAACGTATTTCGGGTTTGTAAGATTCATTTGCGAAATTTTTTCCGCTTTTTCGCGGTTTTCGGCGATCAGGATTTCGGCGTAATTTTCTAAAAAGTCAGTCCATTTTTCCTTGAAATTTTCGAGCGTTTCGGAATAGCTCGAATCTTCTAAAAGCGTCCAGAATTCGTCCGGATTATCTTCGTTGAATTTACTCAAATTGCGGAAAAATAGCGTTAAATCCATCTCGGAGCGGTAAAGCAGAGTTTCGAGTCCGAGAATAAATTCCGCGTCTGCCGCTTGTTTAAAGCCTAATTTGTCGCTCATCATTCGGACGTGTTTCGGCAGATAATTTTTTTGATAATTTTCCAGAATTTCTTCCAAAGGTTCCGCGTCTTCGATAAGCGGATAGAGCGCGTTGCCCAACTGCATCAAATTCCAAACGCCGACCGATGCCTGGTTGCCGAAGCGGTAGCGTTTTTGTCCTGCGTCGGTCGTGTTCGGTGTCCAGTTCGGGTCGTAATCTTCGAGCCAGCCGTATGGACCGTAATCGATCGTCAAGCCGAGAATCGACATATTATCCGTGTTCATCACGCCGTGAACAAAGCCGACACGTTCCCAGTGAATTATCATTTCGAGAGTTTTTTCCGTCACTTCGCGGAAAAATTCGATGTATGTTTCTTTCGACGGTTCGCCCAAGTGCGGGAAGAAATGGCGAATCGTGTAATCGGTCAGTTTTTTCAAGTTTTCCAAATCCTGCTGAACCATAAAGATTTGAAAATTGCCGAAACGAATAAAGCTTGGCGCAACGCGGCAGACGATCGCGCCTTTTTCCCAATCGGGTTTGCCGTTGTATAAAATATCGCGCCAAACGTCGTCGCCCGTTAAAACGAGCGAAAGCGCACGCGTCGTCGGAACGCCGAGATGAAACATCGCTTCGCTACATAAATATTCACGAATCGAGGAACGCAAAACCGCGAGTCCGTCCGCGCCGCGTGAATAAGGTGTGCGTCCTGCGCCTTTTAGCTGTAAAGCCCATTGCTGCGCGTTGTGATCGACTTCAAAAAGATTGATCGCGCGCCCATCGCCTAATTGTCCCGCCCAGTTTCCGAATTGATGTCCGGCATAAGCCATCGCAAAAGGTTTTGTGTCGGGATAGATTTCCGCGCCGGAAAAGATTTTCAAAAACTCTTCGGATTTCGCGTCTTTTTCGTTCAAGCCGATTGCTTCGAGCATCTGCGGCGAAACGTGGATGATAGAAGGATTTTTCGGTTTGGTCGGCGAAACGTAAGAAAAAGCGGCGTTCGGAACCTGCCGAACGCGGTTTTCGGTGTTCGGATCAGCCGGAAGCTCTTTGTTGAAAGTGTCGTTCAGATTTAATTTCATTTACTCAATTGTAAATGTTTGGCGGGCAATTGTTAATCGAACGGATTTTTTTGAATGCGAATCGGGCAGATTTAGAACGCGGATTAGGCAGATTTGGCGAATTGTCGCGGATAAATTTTATAAAAATCCGCTTTAATTCGCCCAATCCGCGTTCTAAATTGTGAAAACCTTTCTGTTTAATTGATTGTTAACGTCAGAAAAAATTTGGCGCGGGTGACTTTTTCGGTCGGACGTTTGCGGACGAAAACTAAATAATCGCCCGTTTCAGGTGCGGTAAATGCGTAATCATCGTAATAATCGCGTTCGGTTTCGAGTTCAAAATCGTCGCCCGCGAGATCGAAATCGAAAAGTTTACCTTTCGGATTTGATGTAACCTTCAAAGTTATCGTTTGTCCTTTCTTCGCGCCGAAAACGTATTCCATTTGTTCATCGTTCGAGAGCGTTCCCGTCAAAACGGTGCTCGATTTTCCTTTGGCAAACTGAATGCGTTGCGGTTCGGCTTTGCCGCCGTTCTGGGCAATGGCGTTGATCGAAAAAAGAAGCGTTAAAGCAGCGATAGTAACTAATTTTGTTTTCATAAAATTCATTCTCCGAAAGACTTGACGCGATTTTACCGCTTTTTTGTTAAAATGCAATTTATGAGAAATTTGACCGTTCCGCGTCCCGAAAAAGATGAATATAACGAATTTTATCAAGGCTACGTTTCGCAGGTTAAAGATGAACTGAATTTACCGCAACTCGAAACGCAAATCGCGGCTTTAAATGCTATTTTTTCGCCGCTTTCCGAGGAAAAAGGCTTGTTTGCATACGCCGAAGGAAAATGGACGATCAGGGAAGTTCTCGGTCATATGATCGATGCGGAAAGAGTTTTCGCCTACCGCATTTTTCGTATTTCGCGCCGTGACGAAACGCCTCTCGAGAGTTTTGACGAAAACGAATATGTCGCTAACAGCAATTTTAACGAACGGACGATTGCCGAAATGCTCGAAGAATTTTCTCTTTTGCGCCGCGCCAATCTTTTGCTTTTGAAAAATTTCCCCGAAAATGTCTGGCTTTATCGCGGAACGGCAAGCGGTTTCCCGGTTTCCGTTCGTGCGCTGGCGTATATAATGTTCGGTCACGCCGCGCATCACGCGAATATTTTGCGGGAAAGATATTTGAATTAATGAAATTTGACGCGATCATCATCGGCGGCGGCGCGGCAGGACTTTTTTGCGCGGCGGAAGCCGGAAAATACGGACGTAAAGTTCTCGTTATCGAACACAACGCGCAAGTCGGGCGAAAAATCCTGATTTCGGGCGGCGGTCGCTGTAATTTTACCAACGCCGGCACGAAAGCCGAAAATTTCATCTCGAAAAATCCGCATTTTTGTAAATCCGCCTTGGCGCGTTATACGCCGCAGGATTTCATCGAGCTCGTCAAAAAACACCGCATCGAGTTTTACGAAAAAAAACTCGGACAGCTTTTCTGCAAGGAATCTTCAAGGCTGATCGTCGAAATGCTTCTGGCGGAATGCAGAACAGGAAAAGTCGAAATTCGCACAAACTGTTCGGTTAAAAACGTCGAGAAGAACGAATTTTTCGAGCTTGAAACGAATAAAGGAAAATTCGTTTCCGAATCTTTGGTGATCGCCACGGGCGGACTTTCTTTTCCGAAGATCGGCGCGACCGATTTCGGTTATAAGATTGCGCGTCAATTCGGTTTGAAGATTATCGAAACGCGTCCCGCACTCGTCCCGCTTGTTTTTGAAAAGATTGACCAATCGTATAAAAGATTAGCCGGAGTTTCAATCGACACGATCGTGTCATCGGGTAAAAGTTCCTTTCGTGAAAACATACTTTTCACACATCGCGGTTTATCGGGTCCCGCAATTTTACAAATCTCGAATTACTGGCAAAAGGAAAAAGCCGTTTCGCTCGATATTTTACCTAATGAAAATGCCCTTGAACTACTCGAAAAAAATCGTGAAAGTAAACAAAATCTCGACAATTTTTTAAGTAGATTTCTGCCGAACCGTTTTGCCGAAGTCTTTACCGAATTGAATTTTCCAAATAAGCCGCTTTACCAATTAAACCGTAAGGAAATCGAAAAAATAGCTGAAAATTTAAATCATTGGCAGGTAAAATTTAACGAAACCGAAGGTTTTCACAAAGCCGAAGTAACGCTCGGCGGTGTTGATACGAATGAGCTCTCCTCGCAGACGATGGAAACCAAGCGCGTAAAGAATCTTTATTTCATCGGCGAAGTGGCGGATGTGACGGGCTGGCTCGGAGGATATAATTTCCAATGGGCTTGGGCATCGGCTTTTGCGGCGGCGCAGTCGCTTTGAATCGTTTAAAATTAAGACTTTTAATTTTCACATTGTTAAAAATCAGTTGAATTCTCCGTTATTTTTGCTATTATATTCATTGTTCACTTTTAGATAAGTCACAATTATATTTTATAACTACCTGTCTTTTGCCCCTAAGACGTGATTATTTGCGTGTCTGCAAAAATCATTGCGGGCAAAGACAAACCTATATATGGAAAAGATTTTGCGCCGTATTTTAGTTGTCGAAGATGATGCCGACTCTGCCGAAGCACTTCAAATTTTACTTGAGATGAACCAATATAAGGTCGAACTTGCGTTTGACGGCGAGAACGCAATCAAAAAAGCAGTCGATTTCAAGCCCCAAATAATTATTTGCGACATCGGCTTACCTGGAAAAATGACCGGGCACGATGTCGCGGCGGCGATTCGCGAAAATGAAAACCTGCGCGACGTTTTTATGATCGCATTAAGCGGTTACGGGGATCGTGCCGATTTTCAAACCTCTGAAGAGGCAGGATTTAACTCCCATCTCGTGAAACCGCCCGATTTTGAGAAATTAATCTCATTGCTCGAAAATATCCAGCAAGAATAAAAAAACGCCGCGAACATTAAAGTCTGCGGCATTTTTTAGCTTTAAAATTTGACGAGGGAAACGTCTCCCACACCGTTTCCCCCGGTTTTGCAACTCCTGCAAGGCGCAGTCGTTGCCAAGTTTTGACGGGATAAACGTCTCCCACACCGTCTACCCCGATTCGCGTCTACTGCAAGGCGCAGATAGCCGCTAAATCTTTTTGACGAGGGAAACGTCTCCCACACCGTTTCCCCCGGTTCGCGTCCACTGCAAGGCGCAGTTAGTCGCGAAACTTTTAGATGTCAACCTGAGAAATAAACCGCAAAACAAACCAATCCAAGAAGAAAAAAATGATAGATATTCAAATTTTATTTACCCAAGCTTGTCTTGCGGTATTTCTCAGTTTTACTGTTAAATCGTTGCTGACTGATTGAACAAGTGTGTAAAATATGACACACTTGTTTTATCATGTCAAGCGAGAAAACAGATATTGAAGAAAAAAAGTTTTACGTCGAGAGATTGACGGAAATATGCGGAACGAAACAGCCAAACGAATTGGCGCAGATTCTGGACATTTCCTATCAAGCGGCGCGAAACTACCTGAACGGAAGATTGCCTGAGGCAAACGTTCTGCTGAAAATTGCGGAACGCACGGGCTATTCCGTTCATTGGCTTTTGACGGGCAAAGGCGACAAATTCGTTTTGAAACAAGACAATTTAGACACAATTATAGTGTCAGACCAAATGAAAACATTTGTCCGTCAGCAATGTCTTGAAGTTTTTACCGAGCTTTTCGAGAATCAGGAATCAGACTCTCAAGAAAAGGTCGTTAAATTAACTCCAAATCGAATTAAGGCGGAAAAGAAAATCGACGAATCTCTTGCGCCTTCAAAAAATGATCCGAAAAACTCGGAAGAATGATAAAGATCGAACTTTTAAACAATCGTATTTTTTTGAAAAGTTTCGAGCAAGCAAAATTCTTCCAAGTTTTTCGATTTTTTGATTAGCCGAAAATCGAGAATAAATAATTCTGAATAAATTTCATTACTGAATTTTCAGAATTGATTGCACAATTCCCGGTGCAGGTCTTTCCGCCACCGCCCATATTTCCGTCGGTAAAGCCACCACCGCCCATATTTCCATCTGCGAATCCGCCACTTCCCATAACTCCACCTGATTCCGTAGTTGTAGGTGCAAAAGTTCCTGTGCCCATAACTCCGCCAGATTCTGTAGTTGTAGGTGCAAATCCACCACCGCCCATGTTTCCATCAGCAAAGGCAGTTGTGCAAAAAAGCGCGATAATCAAAGTAAGTTTTAATGTGTTTTTCATATTTTCCTCAACAAAGTTTGTTTTTTCTCTTGATACAATTCTGTATCGCGCTTATAATACCAAAAAATTTGTTAGGTAAGTTATGAAAACTCTCCACACACAACTTGCAACGCAACCTGCCGTTCTCGCTGAAAGACTATTTAAATTAGAAAGATGCGGCAAATATTATGAATCTTTAATGGAAGTTAAAGAGATTTGGAACGATATTTCCAAGTTTCCTGACGTTAGTGGGCTTGAAGCGAAAGTTGCGGCTGAAATGCTACTGCGTTGCGGTTCGCTCATCGGTTTTTATGGTCATAACAAACAAATACCTAACGCACAAACAAAGTCGAGAGATTTGCTAATTGAAGCCAGACAGCGTTTTTTGGAACTATATGAGGAAGAAAAAATTGCTGAATGCGAAAATTATCTGGCACTTGCTTATTGGCGAACAGGCGAGCTTAATGAAGCAAAAACATGGATTGAAGAATTAGTTTGTCATCAAATTCCTGAAACAGATTACGCAGTTTTATATTCACATATTACCAAGTGCCTTATATTTATTGCAGAAAATAAATATTCGGAAATCATTGTTCATCTCCAAAACTTAGAAAAGACGTTTCTATCGCACGGCGATGATTGTTTGAATGGTGACTTTTATAACGCTCTCGGAATTGCGTTTAATGAACTTAAAAATCACACCGAAGCCCTAAAATGTTTGGAGTCTGCACGTTTTTATTACAGTAAAGCCCGTCATAAAATTTATCTCGGAACAATTGAAAACAATCTCGCGCAAATCTATAAACTACAAGGAAATTTTGCGAAAGCGCATCAGATGGTTGATTATTCGACCAAGACTTTCAAACAAATCAAAGATCGGACGCGTGAAGGGTTTTCGCTCGATACGAAGGCGCAGGTATTTTTTACCGAATTAAAATACAAAGAAGCGTTGCAGACGGTCGAAAAAGGCATCAAGATTTTGTCCAAGAGCGAAAATAAGGCGTATCTGGTCGAAACGATGCTGACGAAGGTGAAGTGTTTGATCTTTTTGGACGATTTTGTTTCGGCGACAATGTGCCTGACCGATGCCGTGCAGATCGCCAAGACATACATCAACGAGGAAACGGCGAAAAATCTCATCAGGGATTTTGAAGCGGTTCTGCAATTGAAAAACGCACCTGTCATCGAAGAAAAATCGGCGGGAAATGAAGACGAAACGGAAAATCTCGAATTGGTTTTGCCTTCAGAGCTTTCTCATTTTGACGACATTCAGGCGATCAGAATCCAAAATCGCAATCTGGAAAAGTTCGGATTAAAGAAAGATTCGCTGGCAATCGCGGCGGCGGTCGCGGTCAAACGCGGAGATTTGGTCGCAATTGCCGAAAAATCGACGGACGAGGTGATCGTCGGATTTTACGACACCGATTTCGGCATCGTCTGTCTGGAAACGAACGACGCTGAACCGCTTTTGTTTGAAGAAAACGAGGTCGAAATTCTCGGAAAGATCATCGGCGTTTGTCATTCGGAAAAAAATTCTGCGGGCAAATTGATGGTCGAACCGATAAAGATTTAAATAAACATCTAAATCGCGTTCAGAGTCCCTTCTTCAGAAGGCTTTTCGCTTAGGTAAAGCCTTCTGAAGAAGGGACTCTGAACTATAGCTTACCTGAATTCGTTGATGTCCATTCCGTATTTTTCTTTTACATATTCTTCCTGCGCGACATTCAGATTTTTCAGATTTGCCAAGCGTCTTTGCGATTTTTTGATGTGCGTTTTGGCGCGTTCGCCCATTTGTTTGAGCAGATTTCTACCTTCGCGCATTTCGGCTTCGGCTTTTTCGCGCAAGGAATAGAGTTCGGAAAGTTCGGTTTTTTCCTTTTCGATCTTTAATTCTTTTAAGCGGTTTTTCACTTGCCACAACTGGCGAATCGTGCGAACGAGTTCATCGCCGACCGAATCGCCGCGCACTAATTCGGGCGCATCGCGGAAATCTTCGACCAATTTATTCAGACGATTTTGATCGCCGGCGGAATATGCTTCGTTGAGTTTCGCCATCAAAACGTGACGGCGTTCCTTTTCTTCAGCGTCCAAAGCTAGATCGGGATGAATGATGCGGGCGAGATTGTGATAAGCCTTTTTCGCTTCGACGGTCGGTCGCCATTTTTGCGAACAGCCGTGAACGTCTTCGGCATCGGCGGCGGATTCTTCGGCGCGTTTACGGAGTTCCTCAGCGCGTTTTTTGATTTCTTCATCGTCAGGGACTAATTTTGCTTCTTCCTCGGCGATTTGCGCCTCTATTTCGTCAAATTCGGCGTAATAACGCGCCACTTCCATCTTGTATTGCGCCTCGAACTGTTCCAACCCGGTTCGCAGATCGGTCATTTCTTCTTCGCGGTCGGCGAGCGTGTCTTTCAGACGGTCTAAAACTTTTCTTTTTTTATTGAGTTCGATCTCTTCGGGCGCAAGTGCGTTCATAAGGTTTAGATTTTAATGTAAAAGCGGAAAACTGGAAAGATTGGAACGCGAATCGGGCGGATTGGGCAGATTGGTGCGAATTTAATATATTTTTTCTTATTTATCCATTTTCATCTGCCCAATCCGCCCGATCTGCGTTCAAAAATTAAGAATACAAATTCATCGGGCGCGTTAAGAGTGAAATCGGGTCTTCGACGTTCAAGGCTTCGCGGACGTAGAAAGGTTCGCCCGCCGCTGTGCCGATCAGAGAACCGAAATATCGCGAACGGTTTTCGAGTTCGTCTAAAAACGCTTTGTTCGTCAGACGTGTTTCGGGTTCGGTCGAATTCGGGTCGTAGAATTGTGACCGATGCGCTTTGATGGCATTCATTTTTTCTTCGAGAAATTCGGAAATATCGACGATAAACGACGGAATGACGTTTCTCGAAAAAGTATTATGCGCGACCATCGGCACGTTGATTCTTTCCTGTCCGAAAGCTTCGTCGTATTTCCGCATCGAGGCGAGCCGCGCCGATTCGCGCACCAGCTGAACGATGTGATTATGGTCGGGATGCGGGTCGCCGTCCTGATGCGTGAGGATGACTTTCGGCTTCAAACGCCGCAAAACGCGGACTAATTTCGTGCGTGACGCGTCATCCGCGAAAACGTGACCGTCGGGAAGCCCAAGATTTTCCCTCACATCCAACTTCAAAATTTTCGCGGCTTCGACCGCTTCTTCGGCGCGTCCTTCGACCGTCCCGCGCGTTCCCATTTCGCCCTGTGTTACGTCCAACGCACCCGTTTTATAACCGAGTGATTTCATTTTCAAAAGCGTTCCGCCCACGGTCAATTCCATATCGTCGGGATGCGCGAAAATCGCCAAAATTTCTATTTCCATAATTTCAAATTTCAGATTCCAAATTTCAGATTTTTTCTTTTCAAGAATTTCTCTCATCAATTTGGTAAAGTTTATTTTAATCAAGATTGTATCAAATTCAGAATTTGGAATTTGGAATCAAAAAAATATGAAATTTATAGTTCTCGGCGCGGGAACTTCCGTTCCGCACGCAGAAAGGAGCAGTTCGGGATATTGGGTTGAAACGCATAAAGGTTCGGTTTTACTTGATTGTTCGGCATCTGCCGCTCATCGGATGGCGCAGGAAAAACTCGATTGGGCGAATCTCGATGCGATCTGGATTTCGCATTTTCATCTCGACCACATCGGCGGACTCGCGCCGTATCTATTCGGCACGAAATACGCTTACGAAACCCAGGAAAGAATGAAGCCTTTGAAGATTTTCGGTCCGAACGGTTTGCGGAAAGTCATCGAGAATTTTGATAATGCGAACGAATATAATTTGCTGAAACAACCGTTTCCGCTCGAAATAATCGAGATCGAACCGCTCGAACCGTTTCAGGTTTTGGAAGATTTGGAAGCCGTCGCAATGTCCACGCCGCACACCGACGAATCGTGCGCCGTTCATCTGCGCGACGCGCACGGCAAAACGCTCGTTTACTCGGCTGATACAGGTTTCGATAAAACGCTCGGCGCATTTGCCAGACGCGTCGATCTGTTCGTTTTGGAATGTTCCTTCGTGAAAAATAAGCCCGTCGCACTTCACATCGAACTCGCCGAAGCGATTCATCTGATTCGCTACGCCGAACCTCAAAAAGCCGTTTTAACGCATCTTTATCCCGAATGGGACAATGTTAATTTTGAAAAGGAAGTCGCCAAATTTTCGCCGCGTTGTGAAGTTTTGAAGGCGTTTGACGGTTTAAGATTGGAAATATAAAAATAGCCGCAAGAAGGCACAAAAAGCACAAAAAAATCTTCATAAGTTTATTTTTTGTGCTTTTTTGCGGCTATAAATTATTAGCTTTTGACGTTGCGTTTTGCCATCGCCATCAGTTCTTCGGGCATCCATTTCGACAAATTTTTCGCTTCGGCTTCGGCGATGCCTTTGTCGCGGTTGCGCCATTCTTTTTCAGGCGCGTCTTCGCGTCCCGACATTTTCGGATAATTTTCCACTTGTTCCAGACTGATGATGATTCCGTGCGCGATCTCTTCCCAGCTTTCCGTTTGAATTCCTCGCAAAACCACGGGCAAACCTGCCGTCCAGTCTTCTTCGGGCGCGATGTTGTCGTATTCGGGAATCGTCAATTTTGACGGCGAAGGAAACGGTTTTCCCGAAAATTCGCTGACAAGCTGTGATTTGACGCTTTTATAATCGCCGTTCGGATTTGCCGCTCTGATTTCTAATGCGCGGCGAAAAATGTCCGCGACTGTTGCTTGATTGCTCATTTTATTTTGAAAAATCTCCGTGAATCTTTTCTTTCTATAAATTACACGCTTTACGAATCAGAAGCAAAATCCGAAGTGTCCGAATTAGGCGAAACCTCCGCAGTTTGCCATAATTTTTATATGTCCGCCGGAGTCTATATTCATATTCCATTCTGCAAATCGCGCTGTTCTTACTGCGATTTTGCGACCGACGTTTTTCGCTCAAACGAAATTGTCGATAGCTATGTTGACGCATTAGTTAAGGAGATCAATTCTTTTCAATGCAAAATCCAAAATCCAAAATCCAAAATCGATACCGTTTATTTCGGCGGCGGCACGCCTTCGCTTTTGTCGCCGAAACAGCTTGAAAAAATTCTGAATGCCGTTCACGAAACCTTTGAAGCTGCCGAAAATTCCGAGATCACGATGGAAATGAACCCGGCGACGATGACGCTTGAAACGGTTCGCGCATATCGGAGTTTGGGCGTTAACCGGGCGAGTTTCGGTGCGCAGACCTTTGACGACACGGAACTGAAACGTTTAGGGCGCAGACACACCGCAAACGATGTGCGCGAAACTATCGAACTTCTCAGAAAAGCAGAATTTACGAATGTTTCTTTCGATCTGATCGCGGGTTTACCGCGCCAAACGATTCGGGATTGGGAACGAAATCTGGAAGAAGCCTTGAAATTAAATCCGGAACATCTTTCGCTTTATCTGCTCGAAATCCACGAAGGAACGCCGCTCGCCGAACAGATTCGCTCGCACCGCCAACCGCAACCCGACGAAGATTTGAGCGCGGAAATGTATGAATTGATGACTGAAAAAACTTCGGCGGAAAACTACGCGCAATACGAAATCTCGAATTTTAGTTTGCCGAATTTTGAATCGCGTCATAACTCGAAATATTGGACGCTCGACCCGGTTTACGGCTTCGGGGTTTCGGCGCATTCATTCGACGGAATTTCACGTTATGTTAACGAACGCGACACGGCGAAATATGTCGAAATGATCGAAAAAAAAGATTCGGCGGAAGTTTACCGCGAAAGGATCGATCTCGCTTCGGAGTTTATTTTTCTGGGCTTGAGGCTTGAAAAAGGAATCGATCTAACAGAATATGAAAAGCGTTTCGGAATAAATTTATTGGAAAGATACGCGGAAGATTTGGCGCGTTTGCAGGATTTTGAATTGATCGAGATTAACGAAAAGGTCTTGAAATTATCGAATAAAGGAAAACTTTACTCCAACGAAGTTTTTTCGGTTTTCGTCTGAAATTTTCCATTCTTCCTTTGAAACAGTGTTTCATTTACGATACAATTCTGGTATGAAACAAGCAAGAAAAAAGTCGCCAAAGATCAGCGAAGCCATCATCCGCGGTAAAAAATCTCTCTACAATTTTGATGTAATTCCGCTAAATGCAGAGTTTGAAGACACCTCGGCAATTTACGTCATCTCAAAACGCAAAACCGACAAACGCGGCAAAGGTCATCACAGATTCATCTGCATCGGTCAGACGGATTCTGTTTTGAAGGAGATCAAAAAACATCAGAAAGCGAAATGCGTGAAAAAACATCAGGCAAACGTGGTTTGTCTTTTGAAGGAAACGGACGGCGAAAAACGCTTGAGAATCGAAGAAGATTTGCGCCTTGCGCATTCGAGCGTTTGCAATTACGAATAGATTCTCAGCGAACGATCATCGTTCCCGTGCCTTCATCGGTGAAAACTTCCGAAAGCAAAGCGTTTCGCACGTTTCCGCCGATAACGTGTGCCGAATTCACGCCGCGATTGACGATTTGCATCAAATTTTGCAGTTTCGGAATCATTCCGCCCGAAGCTTTTCCCGATTCGATCATTTCTTCGGCTTCTGCCATGGTCAGCCGCGAAAGCTTTGTATTTTCATCATTTGCGTCAAAATAAATGCCGTTCACGTCCGACATTAAGATCAGTTTTTCGGCTTGAAGTTGAGCGGCAATTTCCGTGGCGATCGTATCGGCGTTGATATTAAAAACCTGCCCGGTTTCATCTGCTCCGAGCGATGAAACCACCGGCAGATATTCTGCATCGAGTAAGAGTTTCAAAAGATCGGCGTTTATCTGCAAAACATCGCCGACATTTCCGAAATCGACGGTTTCCTTTAAGCCCGTTTTTTTGTTCAAAATTTCCTTCGGCGGACGTTTTTCAGCGTGCACAATGTTACCGTCAATTCCCGAAAGACCGACGGCAGGCGTTCCGCGTTGACGCAGTGAAGCAAGAATTTCAGTATTTATCTTTCCGGCAAAAATCATTTTAGCAAGCTCCAGAGTTTCATCATTCGTAACCCGCCGTCCGTCGATCACGGTTTGCACCACGCCTAACTTTTCCGCCAGTTCCGAAAGCTGTTTGCCGCCGCCGTGAATGACGCAAATCTTTATTCCGACCTGGTGAAGCAGTGCGAGTTCTTCGGCTAACGAGGCAAGATTTTCCCTGTTTTCCGTGACTTTGCCGGAAAATTTCACGACAAAGGTTTTTCCTTTGAATTTTTGAATATAAGGCAACGCTTCGCGCAGTAAATCTAATCTTTCCTGTTTCATAAATCCATTATCAACTAATTTCCCGTTAACTTGAAATCTTAAATATTGTAGTTGAAAACCATAGAAAAATATTATGAATTTCATAATAAAATATCTTTTATGAATGAAAAAATTGTGGTAAAGTTTCTGCTTAGTTATAAAATTCAGTTATTCAAAATGGAAAAAGATAAGATAATTGCCGATTTGTCTGCGTCAAACCGACAAGGTTTGTATTCTCCGCAATTTGAACACGATTCGTGCGGAGTCGGTTTTATTGCAGACATTTACGGGCGAAAATCGCATAAAATCCTGAAAAATGCACTCGATATTTTGTGCAAAATGGAGCATCGCGGCGCAATCGGCGCAGAAGAAAACGTCGGCGACGGTGCAGGAGTTTTGACGCAACTGCCACACAAGCTTTTTCGGAAAGAATGTGAAAAATTGCACATTACTTTACCAAATCCTGACGATTATGCGGTTGGAATGGTTTTTCTGCCGCAGGATGAAGAAAAACGAAAGATTTGTGAAGCAAAATTAAAGGAAGTTTTTGAAGCGGAAAATTTAAACGTTCTGGGATGGCGCGACGTGCCGTTCGACAATTCGGCACTTGGAAAAAGATCAAAGGACGCACAGCCTTTTATCCGTCAGGTTTTTGTCGGGAAGAAGGATGAAATCGGCGACAATGCACATTTTGAGCGCAAGCTTTTTGTCGCCCGGCGTTGGACGAAAGAGCTTCTTACGCGCGAAGATTCGGAACTCGGCGAACGGTTTTACTTTGCGTCGCTTTCGACTAAAACCATTGTTTTCAAAGGAATGCTGACCACCGAACAGCTTGCCGAATTTTATCCCGATTTCCGCGACGAAGATTTTGAAACTGCCCTCGCGCTCGTTCATTCACGGTTCAGCACGAATACTTTTCCAAACTGGAATCGCGCTCAACCGCTTCGCACAATTGCGCATAACGGTGAAATCAATACTCTGCGCGGGAATATAAATTGGATGCTGGCACGTGAAAGAGCTTTAAAGTCAGAACTTTTCGGAGAAGATTTTCCGAAGATTTTGAGCGTCGTCGATGGCGACGCAAGCGATTCGGGAGCGTTTGATAATACGTTTGAAATGCTGTATTTAGCCGGACGTTCGATGCCGCACGCAATGATGATGATGATTCCCGAACCGCTTGCCGCCGAAAATAAAATGTCGGATGCGAAACGTGCATTTTACGAGTTTCATGCGGCATTACTCGAACCCTGGGACGGACCGGCTTCGATCACGTTTACGAACGGCGAAATTATCGGTGCGGTTTTGGACAGAAACGGGCTTCGTCCTTCGCGTTATTATTTAACGAAAGACGGAATGGTGGTGATGGCTTCGGAAGTCGGCGTTTTGCAGATCGATCCGGCAAGTATTCTGAAAAAAGGACGCTTACAGCCCGGAAAAATGTTTCTTGTCGATACCGGAAAAGGCGTTATCGTTTCCGATGAAGAAATCAAGGAAACGATCGTTTCCGAAAAACCTTATCGGGAATGGGTCAGGGAAAATATGATTCGCATTGACGACATTCCGCGACCGCCGTTTGTATACGAGGCAAATCACGAAACGGTTCTGAAGCGTCAGCTTGCGTTTGGTTACACGGAAGAAGAATTGCGGATGATTCTCGCGCCGATGGCTTTGGACGGTGCGGAAGCGATTGGTTCGATGGGAAACGATGCGCCGCTTGCCGTTTTGTCGAAAAAATCTCAGCTTCTTTATAATTATTTCAAACAGCTTTTTGCGCAAGTTACCAATCCGCCGATAGATGCGATCCGGGAAGAACTCGTCACTTCTGCCGACATTATGATCGGGAAGGACGACAATTTATTTGAACCGACACCCAAAGCCGCACACCACATCAAGCTGAATTCATTTGTCTTAACAAATGAAGAACTGGAAAAAATTCGTCTATTAGGCGAATCCGAATCCGAATTCGGAAAACCCGGATTTAAAACTATCACTCTTCCGATGCTTTTCGACCGCAAACACGGCGCAAAAGGTTTGGAATGGGCATTGGAAGGTTTGTGTTACCAGGCGAGTCAGGCGGTCAAAAACGGTTACGACATCTTTATTCTGTCCGATCGCCAAATGAGCGAATACCGCGTCCCGATTCCGGCTCTACTGGCGGTTTCAGCAGTTCATCATTATTTAATCCGTGAAGGGACGCGCACGCAGGTCGGTTTCGTTCTGGAATCGGGCGAACCGCGCGAAGTTCATCATTTTGCGCTTCTGCTCGGATACGGCGCGACGGCAATCAATCCGTATCTTGCTATTGAAACGATTCACGACGAGATCAGGCAGGGAAGCTGGCAAATCGAAGAAGAAAAAGCCATCAAAAATTATGTTAAATCGGTTGGTAAAGGCGTGGTGAAGATTTGCTCGAAAATGGGAATTTCAACGATTCGCAGTTATATCGGCGCACAGATTTTCGAGGCTTTGGGAATCGATCAGGACGTGATCGAAAAATATTTTACGCGCACGCCTTCACGGATTGGCGGAATTGGTTTGCAGGTCATTGCCGAAGAATCATTAAAACGTCACGAACGCGCATTTTTTACGGATTTTGAAAAAGAAATGCTCGAAATCGGTGGAAATTATCAATGGCGAAAGTCGGGTGAATTTCACCTTTTCAATCCCGAAACGATTCATACTTTACAAAAAGCGACGCGTCACGGCGATTACGAAACCTTCAAAAAATACAGTCGTTTGGTCAATGAACAAACAACGAATCAGGCAACTCTGCGCGGACTTCTAAAGTTCAGAGAAAAACGCCAAAGCATTCCGCTGGAAGAAGTGGAACCTCTCGAAGAAATCCTGAAACGTTTCAAAACCGGCGCGGTTTCATACGGTTCGATCTCGCAGGAAGCGCACGAAGCGATGGCGATAGCAATGAACCGCATCGGCGGAAAAAGCAACACGGGCGAAGGCGGCGAAGATATTGAAAGGTTCAATCCTTTGCCGAACGGTGACAGCAGACGCAGTTGCATCAAGCAAGTGGCAAGCGGAAGATTCGGCGTAACAAGCAACTATCTGGTAAATGCCGATGAAATCCAAATCAAGATCGCGCAGGGGGCAAAACCGGGCGAAGGCGGACAGCTTCCCGGCAACAAAATTTATCCGTGGATCGCTAAAACGCGTCATTCAACGCCCGGAGTCGGACTAATTTCGCCGCCGCCGCATCACGATATTTATTCGATCGAGGATTTAGCACAATTGATCTTCGATTTGAAAAATGCGAATGAAAATGCACGAATCAGCGTCAAGCTCGTTGCCGAAGCCGGGGTCGGGACGATTGCCGCCGGAGTTGCGAAAGCAAAAGCCGACGTGATTCTCATCAGCGGGCACGACGGCGGAACCGGCGCGGCATCACAGACGAGCATCAAACACGCGGGCGCGCCGTGGGAAATCGGTCTGGCGGAAACGCATCAAACATTGCTCTTAAATAACCTGCGAAGCCGCGTTCGGATCGAAACGGACGGGCAATTGAAAACCGGAAAAGATGTCGTCATCGCCGCGCTTCTCGGCGCGGAGGAATACGGGTTTTCAACCGCTCCGCTCGTTTCGCTCGGATGTATTATGATGCGCGTTTGTCACTTGAATACCTGTCCGATCGGTGTGGCGACGCAAGACCCGAAACTTCGCGCAAAATTTTCCGGCGATCCTGAAAATGTCGTCAATTTTATGAAATTCGTCGCCCGGGAAATGCGCGAATTGATGGCGGAACTCGGTTTCCGAACCGTTAATGAGATGATCGGGCGAACCGATGTTTTGGAATTTGAAAATGCCGGCGGCGAAAAATCCGACAATCTCGATCTTTTGCCGGTTCTTTATCAACCCGAAGTTCCCAAACATTACGGGCGTTTTCAGCAAATTTTGCAGAATCACGAACTCGAAAAAACGCTCGACAAACGTGAGCTTCTTCAGCTTGCCGAACCTGCAATTGCACACGGTGAGAAGGTTTACGGCGAATTAAGAATTAAGAACACGGATCGGGCGGTCGGCACCATCCTCGGAAGTGAGATCACGCGCAAATACGGCGAAAAAGGTTTGCCTGAAGACACGATCAACCTAAAATTCGACGGTTCAGCCGGACAAAGTTTCGGTGCATTTTTGCCGCACGGAATTACTTTAACGCTCGAAGGTGATGCGAACGACTATATCGGGAAAGGACTTTCGGGCGGCAAGATCGTCGTTTTTCCGCCGAAGGAATCGGATTTCGTTTCGCACGAAAATATCATCATCGGCAACACGGCTTTCTACGGCGCGACAAGCGGTGAAGCTTTTATCTCAGGCGTTGGCGGCGAACGTTTTGCGGTTCGTAATAGCGGTGTTAATGCTGTGATTGAAGGAGTCGGCGATCACGGTTGCGAATATATGACGGGTGGAAACGTCATTATTTTGGGGCGAACCGGGAAGAATTTTGCCGCCGGAATGTCGGGCGGAATCGCTTATGTTTTCGATGAATCGGGCGAATTTTCGACACTTTGCAATATGGAAATGGTCGAACTCGGGCAAATCGAAGATGTATCGGAAACCGGGTTTCTCAAAAATCTGATCTTTCGCCACGTCGAATATACGGCAAGCAAAGTCGGTACGAAAATTTTGCTTGATTGGGAAAAAAGTCTGGCAAAATTTGTCCGCGTAATTCCGACCGATTACAAAAAGATTACCGAATCGCAAAAACGTCTTTTAGCGGAAGGTTTTTCAAAAGAGGAAGCCGAACTTGCGGCTTTTGAAGAAACTGTCACAGCATAAGTTGTATGGGCGAGGACAAGCCGTCGCCCCTACAAAATTTTGGAATGGGAAAAACAACAGGATTTATTGAATATTCAAGAACTTTGCCGATTTTGCGCGATGTGAAAACGCGTGTGCAAAATTGGAATGAATTTCACGCGCATCTGCCCGAAGGCGAACTGCAAAAACAGGGGGCACGGTGTATGAATTGCGGGATTCCGTTTTGTCATACGGGCGCGACCTTTGAAGGTGCAAGCGTCGGTTGTCCGCTCAACAATCTGATTCCCGAATGGAATGATCTCGTCTATCGCGGGCAATGGTATGAAGCCTATAAACGTCTGGCTTTGACCAATAATTTTCCTGAATTTACGGGCAGAGTGTGCCCCGCGCCGTGTGAATCTTCGTGCGTTCTCGGCATTAATGAAGAACCCGTAATGATAAAGGAAATCGAAGTTTCGATCATTGACAAAGCGTTTGAAATGGGTTGGATTTCAGCGAATCCGCCAAAAAATCGGACGAATAAAAAAATTGCCGTGATCGGTTCGGGTCCGGCAGGGCTAGCCTGCGCCGACGAGCTTAATAAATTCGGGCACAATGTCACGGTTTTCGAGCGCGACGACCGCATCGGCGGACTTTTGATGTATGGAATTCCGAATATGAAACTCGACAAAAAACTTATCGAACGCCGCGTGAGGCTGTTAAGCGACGAAGGAATTGAGTTTTTGACAAACGTAAAAGTTGGTGAAGACATTTCGGCTGGAGATTTGAAAGAAGATTTCGATGCAGTTGTTCTTGCTTGCGGTGCGCCGCAACCGCGCGACCTTTCAATCGAAGGCAGAAATGCAAACGGAATCCATTTTGCGATGGAATTTTTGCACAAAAACACGAAAAGTCTGCTCGATTCAGATCATTCCGACGAAGCATTTATCAACGTTAGGGACAAAAACGTGATCGTTATCGGCGGTGGCGATACGGGAACAGATTGCATCGCAACTTCGCTTCGTCACGGTTGTAAAAGCGTCACACAGTTTGAAATTATGCCGAAACCGATTGATAAAACTTACACGCACGACAGTTGGCTAAGTAAAATTCGCACCTTTCAGATCGATTACGGGCAGGAAGAAGCGAAGGGAATTTTCGGCAGTGATCCGCGCGAATACTGCGTTTTGACGAAGAAATTCGTAGCTGACCGAAACGGAAACCTGACCGGACTGGAAACCGTCAATGTCGAATGGAAAGACGGAAAATTGTTTGAAATCAAAGGTTCGGAAAAAAGCTGGCAAGCCGAAAAAGTGTTTCTCGCAATGGGATTTGTCGGCGCGGAAAAAGCGTGCTTATTTAAAGAATTAGGCGTTGCTACGACTGCACGCCAAACAATTTTCGTCAATGAAAACAAACAAACTTCCGTTCAAAAAATCTTCGCCGCCGGCGATTGCGAACGTGGTCAAAGTCTTGTCGTTTGGGCAATTGCCGACGGTCGCAAAGCGGCAAAATCGGTTGATGAATATTTGCGGCAAACGCAGAATAATTAAGTTTTTGGATAAAATTTAGAAAGCAGATTTGGCAGATTTAGCGAATTAAAACTGATTTTTTCAATAATTCTTCTTTCTGTCGGTAAACATTTCTTCCTTTCTGACACTTTCGGTTTCATCTCTATTTTTACGGTCGCGCCGTCGTAACAACCGCCGAGAAAATTTGAAAAAAGATAGACCGGCTTAAAATTATTTGATTCGATTTTGAGCAAAAACGGCGTGTCGTCCGTTTCGCTTGCCTTAAACTTTATCTTTCCGTATTCCGATTTGCCGACCAACTGCTTTTCGTGATCTTCTTGCCACGCATTAAAGAAATTTTTATAGTCTTCGGTGTTGTAATTTTTAATATAATTTTCGGCTTTGGCGGCTTCGACCTCTAAAAATTTTCCGGCGTTTATCGTGTAAAAATAACCACGATTATTTCCGCTTTCGCCGAAATAAAATCGGCTGGCAGTTGCGATTATTTCTTCGAGATCAGGACGCTTTTTCGTTTTCGGGTAAACATAATAAAGCTGATAATTGGCGGTTTCGATCGTTTTCAGGTTTTCCGGATCGATCAACTCCAAATTCAAATACGATCCGCCGCAGGCTTGGGCAAAACTGTTTACGGCAAATAACAAAACGGTCAAAATCGTTGCAAAAAAGAACTTTTTCATAAGCTTTCTCCTGAAACGATTCGGACTTTTTATAAAATTTAACGAATCAATTTTGCCATGATCGCTTTTTGAACGTGCAGACGATTCGCGGCTTCGTCCACGACGACCGAATTCGGCGAATCGATCACGCCGTCGGTCACGATCACGTTTCGGCGAACGGGCAGACAGTGCATAAAGATTGCTTCATTCGTCCTCTGCATTTTCGCTTCGTCAACGATCCAATCGTTTCTCAGACTTGAACGAAAGCGAATGTCCTCATTTGCATCGCCGTAGAAATTTTTGCTTCCCCACGATTTCGCATAAACCACTTCGATGTCTTCAAAAGCCGTGTTTACGTCGTTCACAACTTCCAAACTGCCGCCATTCTCTTTGGTCTGCCGCTCGATTTCCGTCATCAATTCCGTGTCCAGGCGGTAGCCTTTCGGGTGCGCAATGCGAAGATCGTGACCGAATTGTGCCGCCGCCAGTGCGAAGCCGTTCGGGACCGCCATCGGCAGAGGTTTCGGATGCCAAGCCCACGTCAGTAAAATCCTTTTCTTCTTTTTGCCGAATTTTTCGCGGATCGTCATCATATCCGCCATCGATTGACACGGATGGTGCATCGCCGATTCGAGATTTATCACGGGTTTGGAAGCATAACGCGCAAACGCCGAAAGAATCGGTTCGGTGCGGTCTTCTTCCCAATTTTCCATATGTGCGAACGTCCGAACGCCGATTGCCGAAACGTATCTTTCCAAAACGCGCACAAATTCCGCCAAATGTTCGGTTTTATTACCGTCCATAACCGCGCCGTCGCGGTGTTCGAGCGTCCACGAAGTTCCGCCGGGTTCGAGAATTACGGCGTTTCCTCCAAGTTCGTAAACGCCGACCTGCATTGAAGCCCGCGTTCGCAAGCTCGGGTTAAAAAAAACAAGACCGACGCTCTTTCCCGCCAGAGGTTTATCAACGATCTCGCCGTTTTTAAATTTCAACGCGGATTCGATAATATTTTCGAGTTCAGCTCGTGAAAAATCGTTCGTCTTTAAAAAATTCTTTTCCATCATCCAATGCCGGAGTATTTTCTCCCTGTTGCGACAAATTCAAGGTATTTTGCCCGCAAACTGCCGTTTGCCAAAAAAACAGTTTAGTTAATTTCCGTCATCGCCGATCGCTTCGACGGGACACGCCGCCAGAGCTTCTTCGCAGAGTTCGACTTCTTCGGCGGTTTCGGGTTGTTTGTAAACGTATGAATAGCCGTTGTTGTCGTCGCGCGTAAAATTTTTCGGCGACGTGTCGCGGCACACGTCACAGTCGATACATTGCGAATCGACGTAATATTTTCCGCGTGTATTTTCAGGTAATTTGTCTGTAATTTCTGCCATATCCTAACTACTTCTCGTAATTTCAATTTGTTCGCCGTCGCTCACGGCAACCGTGTTTTCGTGAATTTTCCTCGCTTCGGTCACAAACTTTTCGGTCGAAAGGTAGCGTTGCGAAAAATGGGTTAAGACCAGTTTTCGGGCGTTTGCTTTTTTAGCGATTTCGGCGGCTTGCTCCGACGTTAAATGTCCGTTCTTTACCGCATCCACAGTTTCCGCCGCCAGATAAGTCGATTCACAGATCAAAATATCAACGTCCTTCGCCAACTTATACGCGGATTCGCATAATTTCGTGTCCATTATAAAAGCCGCGCTCTGCCCTTTTTTGAATACGCTGACCTCTTCCAATTTAACCGTTTTCCCGTCGATCTCAAACGTTTTTTCACTCTTCAATTTTGCCACATTTTTGCCGAAAATACCGAATTCATTCAGCTTTTCGGGAAGCATCGTCACGTCGTCCTTTTCCTGAAAACGATAACCCCACGATTCGACCGTGTGATCGAGCCTGCGCGTTTCGATCATTAAATTTTCGCTTTCAAAAATCACGCCCTCACTGTTAAAGGGCTTTTCCGAAATGTCGGCGACATTATTGTAAACGGATGAATTCCGCAAATGATCGATGTATTTTCGACCATACGAAGGATAATAAATTTCGACCTCGTGTGCGACCTTATCGAGCGAAATCCGCTGTAAAACCCCCGCCAAGCCAAGACAATGATCGCCGTGAAAATGAGTTATAAAAATCTTCGTGATCTGCGAAGCCGTCACCCCCGCAAAGATCATCTGCCGCTGGGTGCCTTCGCCCGGATCGAGCAAAAATCCTTCTTTGTCCCAACGAATAAAATAACCGTTGTGATTGCGTTCGCGCGTCGGAACCTGGCTGGCAGTGCCTAAAGCGATAAAAGTTCGTGCAGACATTTGTTTAAGCGATAACGGATAACGGATAGTTGATAGTTGAAATCAGTTATCCGTTATCAACTATCCGTTAGCACTCTATTTGTTTTTCTCGGTCAGGTTAATCATTCTTTCGAGTGCGACGAGCGCGAAATGTTTTGTTTCGTCATCGACGACGATTTCATTGACGACATTTCCCGCCGTCAAATTTTCCATTGCCCACGCTAAATTCTGCGGCGCGATGCGATACATCGTCGCGCACATACAAAGGTCGGGTGCGAGCAGATGTATCTCTTTGTCGGGGAATTTTTGCGCGAGCCGGTTTACGAGATTAACTTCCGTTCCGATCGCCCATTTCGTTCCCGGTGCGGCTTTTTCGACCATATTGATAATGTATGAGGTCGAGCCGTTAAAATCGGAAATTTCGACAACTTCGCGTGCACATTCGGGATGCACGAGAACTTTTACGTCAGGAACCTGTTTACGAATCCGGTCAACGTGCCAAGGCTTGAAACGACCGTGAACCGAACAATGTCCGCGCCATAAAATGAGTTTGGCGTTCAATAAATCTTCTTCCGTGTTGCCGCCGAGTTCGTCGTGCGGATTCCACAAAACCATCTTGTCGAGCGGAATTCCGAATTTTGCGCCCGTGTTTCTGCCCAAATGCTGATCGGGAAAAAACATCATTTTGTCGTATTCTTTGAGGTAAATATCGAAAAGCGGAACGGCATTTGACGAAGTGCAGACAACGCCGCCGTTGCGTCCGCAAAAAGCTTTGATCGCCGCCGACGAATTCATATAAGTGATCGGCGCGACCTTTTGCTTCAAAACGCCGATTTCGCGTAATTGTTCCCAGGCATCTTCGACCTGTTCGATTGTTGCCATATCAGCCATCGAACAACCCGCGCCGAGGTCGGGCAAGATCACGCGCTGTTGCGGTTTACCCAAAATATCCGCCGATTCAGCCATAAAATGCACGCCGCAAAAAACGATGTATTCCGCATCCGTCTGCGAAGCCATCACTGAAAGCTGATAAGAATCGCCCGTCAGGTCGGCGTGTGAAATTACGTCGTCGCGCTGATAATGATGACCTAAAATTACGACCCGCGAACCTAACTCCTTCCGCGCCGTTTCGATGCGTTCGGCGATTTCTTCATCGCTCATTACCAGATATTCTTCAATCGGTCTGACTGCTTCCAAAATTGCTGACATTTTCTTAAAAACTCCTTTATTTCTTAGATGCGAAAAGGGCAAATACCGCAAAGAAAATGATTGCACTTTGAGAAAATTTTCGCAAGAAATCAATTAAAATACATAGTTTAACGTAATTGATGCCGATACCTGCGAGTGCAGACTTGATTGTTTTTCATTTTTGCTTGAGCTCGAGCCATTTTGCTTTCAGTTGGGTGTAAATCTCGAAATACGGTGAAGCGGGCGTGTTCGGTTTCGGGACTTCGACGGGCGGCGATTGTTTCTGCGCCGCATTTTCCTCTGCCAGCCATTTTTGCCAGAGATATTTCAGCAGTGAAAAGCAGGTGGTAGCGCGCCCACAGTCGATCAAAATCTCAAATTGCCCCTCGTTCATCCACAACGCGGTCGGAATGAGTTCGGCTTTCGCGGAAGTTTTTCTCATTTCAGGAGTCGGTTCCAGATCGGGATCGAGCTTCCAGAGCCAATCGCGGCTGACTGTCGGATTGAGCGAATAGACAAGATTAAATGCGACGAGTTCGTTTTTCGACTGTGCGTTCATCAGGTTATTGAACTGCAATTGGCGGATGCGTTTCATAAAAACGTTCGAGGTCATCGCCAATACCGAATTCACGCGCGCTTTGATGAGCTCGATTGCATCGGGCAAAGCCAGTTTCTTGAAATAATGCCAGAGTTTGAACTCTGCGCCCGAAATTTTCAGTGTTTCGATTTGGCGAAATTGCGAATAAACCCACGCCAGCACGCCGATCAGCAGAAACGACGGGGAAATTGCGATAATGTATCCGACAACGATCTGCCAGTGGGCAAAGCGATGCGGTTCGCCGGTTTTGAAAAACGAATAGCCCGTAATGCCGATCGCAAGCAGACAGACAACGAAAAGCCCGACGGCAAGCCAAAACATCGTTTCGAGCGAAACCCAGCCGCGGCGCGGACTCGCATCGGGCAGATTCAAAATATCGTCTTCACGCGGACTCGTATCCGTCACCAGAAACAATCCGAAAGAATTGTCCTGATCTGCCATCACCGCGCTCGAAATGCCTTGATTATCGTAAACGCCGCCGTCCATCAGCGGCAGCGGAACACAGTTTTTATCAACCTTGAAGCCGTTCTGATAGCGTTTGTGCGTGATGGGATTTTCGACATCTGCGATTAATTTTTCGCGAATCGCGGCAAGCGGGCTTTTCCAGTAGAAATCGTCGGGAAACCGAATCGGCTCGAACGCGCCCGGAAAACACGACGAAGCCGCGATAATATCGGCAAGGTAAACTTCTTCGGCGACCTCTTTCGGAACCGCGAAATTTTGATTGCCGATAAAAGCCGTTTTAATAAAACTGGCGCGAAAGCGAAACGAATTACCTTCGCGAAATTCGGTCGCGTTGAAAATGAGTTCACGAAAACGTTCGCCTTTGGCGGCAACTTCGAGAAGCTGTTTAAAGGTTCGTTTCCCGACCAGACAATCCGCGTAAGATTTTGCCGCCGAACGGATCAGGCTCAGATCGGTCGAACCCGAAGGCGAAGGCGTTGTGTAAAGCTCGTCCAACGCTTTGTCGATGGCGTTCGTCGTTTTCAGATAACTGCTGAAATCTTTGTAAAATTCGGCAAAAGTTTTGCCTTCGCTCTGCCAGGTCGCATAGGTCAAACCCGTAAAGGTTCCGCCCGAAACGGTCGATAAAAGCTTTACGTCTTTGAGCAGATTCAGTTCGTCGAGCATCGAAAGCGTGCCGAGCGCAAATGTCGCCGCACGGTACCCGCCGCCCGAAAGACAGAGGGCAATATCTCCGAAAGGTTTATTTTCGGAAGGATTCAGGGGCATATTTTTATCTCCTTAATTTTTGTCAAAAGAATTATCAAAAGAATTATTTGAACGGCTTGTCCGGCAATCCGGCGAAAGATTTACGGCGACGATTTCCGCAAAAAATATTTCTTCCATCAATAAAAAAACGCAGGAAATGGAAGAATATCGATCGGCAAAGAACTTTATTCGCGTAGTAAATTCGCAGAACGAGGCAATCATATCTGCGAATGCAATTAAAGTCAATAAAATTTTCGGGCGGAAAAATTTCGGTTGACTTTGAAAATTTCATTGTGTTATTTTTGTTCAGCTAATGTCGAATCTGCTCCCAACCGTTAGCGTTTTTTTCGGGAAGGCTAAAGAAGTTTTTATTTTTTATCAAATATCTGAGCTTGTCAGGGAGCCGAACCTACTTTCAACTTAAAAATTAATTTCCCGAAAAGATTTGTCCGCTCTTCGATAAATCTTTCCAAAATCAAATAAAAAATATATGCAAAAAACCCCGTTTTTTTCCGGTAAAGCGGAGGTTACTCCGAAAAATCTCGGAGAAGCCATTCAACAGGCAATCGAAATCGAAATTGCCACGATACCCGTTTACCTTTTTACATACTACTCGGTCAACCGCGTTCCCGACCAGGATGCGATTAGCGGCGCACTCGCGCAGGAACTGACGCGCAAAGGAATGGAAACGCCCGAGGCAAACAAGGTCGCGTTAAGACTTTCGGCGGAAATTATGGTTTACGCCAACAAGATCGGCGCGACGATTATGAGCGTCGTGATGGAAGAAATGCTCCATATGTCGCTTTCATCCAATCTGAAACAGGCTCTGATCGGTCAACCGCATCTGACGGGAAGATCGCCTTCGGTTTATCCCGCGTGTCTGCCCGGTCACGAACCCGAATTCGACATCAATCTCGCGCCGTTTTCGCTCGATCAGTTGATGACTTTCCTGAAGATCGAAAGTCCCGACCCGCTGCCCGAAACAACGCCGCTCCTCAAAGCGATTCCGTATAAAACCATCGGTCAGTTTTACGATATGATCGAAAAATGTCTGGAAAAATACGACAAAAAACTGAGATATTCGACCGACCGACCGCAACTCGTTCCCGGACGGCGTTATTATGCAAACAACAACATCGACACGGTTTACTACGACATCAATCATAAAGCGCAGTATATGGACGCGGATGATTCGGGCGATCTCGTGCACGTCGTCGATCTGAAATCGGCGAAGAAAGCCATTTCGCAGATCGTCGAACAGGGCGAAGGAAACACTGGCGCACCGGGTTTGAATCCGAACGGTTCGGTCGATTGCAAACCGCTAAACGATAAGGATTACGACGACAAGGACAAAAAAGAACTGTCGCATTTTGAAAAGTTTGCACTGCTTTACTGCGAATACAACGAACTGAACGAGAAATTCGCCCAATACGGTTTGCAGGATATTAACATCAGCAATTATTTCGTTTTGAACGTTCCGACGAATCCGACGACCGCCAAATATCCGAAAGCCGACAAATATCCCGAAGGCACGATCCAAGCCGTTTCAAATCTGCTCAATGCAGTTTATACCTACGTTTTCATTATGACGGAAGGCTGTTATCAGGCGGACGAAAATACGCAGTATGAGATTTTTATGTTCGGCATTCACAAAACGATGATCTTCATTCTGAATTCGCTGTGCGGCGACATTCAGGGTTTGACTTACACCGAAAACGGGCAGACGTTTCAGGCGACTGCGACCTTTGAAAATTATCCGTTCGGTTTGATGTCGAGTCCCAAATCTCAACTAATCGAACTCTACAACGAAGCCGTCGCTTTATATCCGACAATTTCCTATCTTGCACAAAGATTTCAGGATTTGCCGGACGTTCGCTTAACCGACAGCCCAAGAGGAAAATAAAATATATGAGCAAAAAATCAACGAAAATCGAAAATCTCGGAAGCAGTAACGGTTGCGGCGGCGGTTGTTCGACCCCTGCGCCGGCTCCGCCTTCGTCCGGCACGGTCGTTCCAACGCCGATTGAACTGCACGTCTGTATGGGTTTGAATGCCTGCAAAGGACACGACCGCTACGGCACGAACGAATGCGCCGGAATGGGTTTATGCGCGACCGCACAGAAGCATAACTGCCACACGCTGAACAATTGCCGTAATCAAGGCGGTTGCGGTTTATACGGCGACGGCGAAGAACAGAGCAATCCCGGCAACAACGATTGTGCGTGGCAGGGAAGCTGTGCCGTTCCGATTCAGGCGGAACGCTACAGCACGCAGGGCGAAAATACGGGCAAGAGCGTTTGGGTTTTGGCGCGTAAATTGTTTGAAGAACGGATGAAAAAAGCCAATCGCAATTTCGGACCGTCGCCGTATAAATGCGGACCCCCGCAAGCGTGGCTCGTCGAAAGTTTAGGCAGTTACGATTCGTGCGGCAACAGCGGCAATAAATATTGCAGTTTCGGCTACAACAATCCCGCCGAAGACGCGAAAGAACTGTGCGAAAAAAGCGAACCGCATTTGTGCGGGACAGCAAATAATAAATAAAAACCGTCCACAGATGAACACGGATAGACACGGGTAAAAGAATTTGATTTTATCAATTAAAACGAATCTGTGTTCATCTGTGGAGTAATAAATATGTTCTATTTGTTCGCTTCCTAAAATAAAATCTCAAAATAATGAACAAAAAAACTTCGCCGGAATGCGTTAAGGATTTTCCGAATCCGGGCTTTGGTCTGGGACTCAGAAGCAAACACTTTAACGACATTCTGGAAAATAAGCCCGAAGTCGATTGGTTCGAGATCATCTCGGAAAACTTTATGGATTCCGGCGGCAGACCGAAAAACGTTCTCCGCCGGATCGCCGAACGCTACAAGGTCGTAATGCACGGCGTTTCGCTTTCCATCGGCAGTGCAGACGATCTGAATTTTGAATATTTAACCAAACTCAAAAATCTGGCGGCGGAAATAAATCCGTTGTGGATCAGCGATCATCTGTGCTGGACAGGCATAAATGGTCTTAATTCGCACGATCTGCTCCCGATGCCGCTCACCGAAGAATCGCTCAAACACGTCTGCAAAAAGATCGATCAGGCGCAGGATTTTCTCGGGCGACCGCTCGTTTTTGAAAATCCGAGCACTTATTTGCGCTTCAAACAATCCACGATCAACGAATGGGATTTTTTGCGTTTGATGACGGAAGAAACGGGTTGCGGAATTTTGCTCGACGTAAATAATGTCTATGTTTCATCGTTCAATAACGACTTCGACGCGGCGCATTATATCGAAAATTTGCCGCACGAAAAGATCGTTCAAATGCACCTCGCCGGACATCAGAATTGCGGCGATTATATCATCGACACGCACGATAATTTTGTCGCGCCGCAAGTCTGGCAACTTTTTTCACTCGCTTGGAAATTAACGAACGGCGCGGCGGTTTTGCTTGAATGGGACAGCAACATTCCCGATTTCGACGTTTACCATTCCGAACTTCTAAAAGCAAAGGATTTTATGAATGATTTGCCTGAAATACGAAATTTTGAAACGCATAAAAAATCAGAATCCGACGGCGTTTCCAATCCGCTCGATTTTCTGGTAACGGACGTTTCATATGAACTGAACCGCTGAATTTTATGCCGACAGACACTCAGAAAAATCTCGCACAAATTCAAAATTGGATGCAATCCGTTTTAGTTTCGCCCGAATTCGATTCGGCAAACACGGCGGATTTTGTCAACGATTCGAGCCGTTTGAGCGCGGAAAGGCATTTGCGGATTTATCGGCAAAGCTACATTGCGCGTCTGCGCGATTGTATGAAAAACCAGTTCAGCGCGCTCGCTTTCGCGCTCGGCGAAGATTTGTTTCAAATGTTTGCCGATCAATATCTGGAAGCATATCCTTCCGGCAGTTACACATTAAACGACCTCGGCAAAAATTTCGCCGCGCATCTTCAGGAAACTCGTCCCGACGCAGGTTCCGCAGAAAAAGAATCGTGGATCGATTTTATGATCGAACTGGCGAATTTTGAATATTCGCTGTCGATAATTTTTGACGAACACGCCGACGAAAAGATCGTTTTGGCGGATGATTCCACGACCGACGAATCCTTAAAACTCATTCCCGTTTTCCATCTCTTTCGCCACACATACCCCGTTTGCCGATATTATCTCGATGTCGTCAATAAAAACGAGCCGGAATTGCCGTTTGAAGAAACGAGCTTCTGCACCGTCAGCCGTTACAATTTTCGGCTGAATTTGTTGGAAATAAATCCGGCTCAATATTTTTTCCTCGAAAAACTTCGCGACGGTGAATCAGTTGCCGAAGCCAAAGATCAAACTGTCTACAAATTTGGATTTGACGCGAAAGATTTTGAAAATGTCTGGCAAATGTGGAGAAAGAATTTTATCGCCGCAGACTTTTTACGTGTTGAGAGTGTCGGCGCGGATTGAGAAAAATTTACCCGCAGAAATACACGGAAAAACGAATTATTTGCAGATCGGCTTTAAATAAATTCTGATAGTTTCTGTGTCTTTCCGCGTTTTTTGCGGGAAATAACTTTAAATGCGCCGATTCCGGGATTACTTTTCAATCGCCTGCATAGCTGATTTCCATTCGTCGAATGTGTCGGCTCGCCAAAAATAAAACGATGCCCGTAAATAAAATAAGGCTCGGCACCGAAATCCAAGCCGGGGTCGGTTCGGCGAGAACGGCTAAAGGTCCTTCCGACATCGGAACCGGAACGAGCGAATGCAGATAATGAATCACGCTCACTTTTTTCAGAAGCGGCGGAAGCAAAAAGTTGATCCATTCCCAACCGTAAAGGAAAAGTGCCGGAATGATCGGGTTGCGGAAAAACAATCCGACCAGCAGAAATGCCGCGCCGTAGCCGATGCAAGCCAGAACCGTAACTCCTGCATATGAGAGCATTTGCACTAACCCTGCGCCTTCTACGAAAAATCTGCCCGATTCAGCCGGATAGATCGAAAAATAAAGTATCAGCATCGAAGCGACGGTCGTGAGGCTGAAAAGCGCAACCGTTGCGATGAGTCCCGACAAATATTTACCGACGACGAGAACTTCACGGCGAACGGGCGCGAGAAAGTAATAATGCAAACTTCGGTCGATCACTTCGCCGCGAAAAAGATTCATAAAAACCCATCCGCAGCCGAAAAAGACGAGCGTCCGCAAAATCAATCCGCCGTAGATCGCGGCAAAGGCTTCCGACAGTTCGTTAAAACTTCCCGCATCGTCCGTTTCCATCCGAAAGACCGCAAAAAGCGACAGCAACACGATCGGGGACCCGGCGATCAGATAAAGTAAAAGCGCGCGGCGGCTCAAAAAGTTTTTTCTGATTTCGAGGTTCAAAATAGCAAGCGTTTGTCTTGTCCATAGTTTGAATGAAGAATTTTCCGTCTTGCTGATATTCGCTTGATTCATATTCGTCGTGTCGGATCGATCTATCGTTTCAGGTGTCGAGCTCATTAATTTTGCCCTCCGTCTGACGTGATCAAATATTGATAAACGGCGTTCAGATCGTCGTCAACCGGCGCAACCGATTCGATCTGTAAATTTTGTTCGGTGATGATTTGGTTAAGCAAAAGATAAAAATCATCGGGTCGGCGCGTTTTGACGAATAAACCCTGGCAGTCTTTGTGAATCCGTGCTTCGACGACCGATTCGTGTTCAAAAAGACGCGCCGCGAGAATCTGCGGACGGTCACAGCGAATCAAAATTTGAATCGGATGATCGTCAATCTCATCGCGCACGCCGTGAACTTCGCCTTCTGCAACGACATAGCCGTTAAGCATCAGCACGACATTATCCGACATCATATCGACTTCGTGCAGAATGTGACTCGAAATAATCAGATACATTCCCGCGTCGGCAAGTTGACGGAAAAGACGAATGATTTCGGCACGCGCCATCGGGTCGAGCCCGTTCAATGGTTCGTCCAGAACCAGCACCGAAGGATTGTGCGCAATCGATTGAGCAAGCCGGACGCGTTGGCGCATTCCTTTGCTGAAAGCGGAAACTTTGCGGTCGGCGGCTTCCGTCAAAGACACGCGTTCGAGCGCGTTTTGCGTCATTTCCCGCGTTTCCTGTTTCGTGAAACCGTGAACGCGCAGGTAAAATTCGATAAATTCGCGAGCGGTCGCGCCGCGCGGAAACGAATCGAATTGCGAACAATAACCGAGTTTCCGAAAGAGTTTTTCCGGTTCGTCGGGCGATAGTCCGAGAACTTTGATGCTTCCGCTCGTCGGTTTTATCAAGCCGGTCATCAAATTCATCAGAGTCGTTTTGCCCGAACCGTTCGGTCCGACGAGGCTCGTAATTCCCGGGTTAATCTGCAAATTTACCCGGTTTACGCCGAGAATTTCGCCGTAAAACTTTGAAACGTCCTCAAAAACGATCATTTCTGAAGCAGGCAAAGCGGTGGAAACACTTGGATTTGTCGATTTTTGCAATGTTGCCGTCGATTGTGTCATCCGATCACCTCGTAAGCGCGCACTTTGCGCGTGAGCAGCCAAACGCAGACGGCGCAAACCAATGCGATCACCAGCCACGAAGCCCAAAGCGGCGGTTCCATCATGACAAGTTCAATCATTTGCCGATTCGCTCCGCGTGCGCGGACAGTTGCCGCCTGACGATCAAAAAGTCCGAACAAACCGCGCCAAATGCTGTTCATCGAAGCCCACATACTCATCAAATTTCCGGCGTGTGTGATAAAAAGACCGTTGACTATTTGGGCAAATGCGCTCGGAATGAAGAAAAGTCCGAGCAATGCGCCGCTGGCGACAACGCGCCATTTGACGAATGCCGATACAGCGAGCGAAAGCAATGACAGCAGGATGATCCAAACCGTAAATCCGAAGAAGATCGCCCAGATCATCCAAAGATTCGCCCACAGCCAATCAAATCCGCCCTGAGAAGCCTGAAAAAAGAAAATTAACAAACCCGGAACCCACGTCACGACCGACAGCAGAAACACGATGACCGCCATTTTTCCCAGAACGTATTCGGTGCGTGAAAGCGGACGGCACAAATAAAGCGGCAAAGCGTTGTTCGACAGATCACGCGAAATCAGCGGCGGCGCGATCAAAACCGTCAGGATAAACGAAAACGCGCCTTGAATTTCCAAAAACGTGCGGAAAAAGGAAGCGTCTATCGGAAGCAGTTCGCGAACGTTTAATTGAAGCATCGAAAGCGCGTTCGCGTTATGATGCAGGTAAACCAGAATCGCCGCGACGAGCGGGTAAATAAAGCACAAAATAAACATCGTCACGAGCAGTTTCGATTTAAATACTTCGCGCAACGCGTAACGCGGAATGACCAGAAAGCGCGACCAAGCGGAATGCTTTTCGCCTTCAAACGCGCTGTATAAATGTTCATAAACCGCCATTGTCCGCCCTCCCGTTTCCATTGCCGACCGAGATATTTTCGCCATTCGCCGGATTTTCGTTTTCCATCGCTTTCAGAAAAATTTCTTCGAGCGAATCACGCTTGAAATTGAGCCTTCTGATCTGGACTTCGTGTTCAAATGCGAGCCGATATAAATCCTTTATTTCGACGGTTTCCTGCATTATTACCTTCAACCGCCGCTCACCGGAAAGCGCGTAATCGCAACCCAATGCGCCGATTGATTCGGCAAAAGCCTTTCGGTCGCCGCCGCGCGTTTCGAGTTCGATAAATTTACGATTCGCTTTGCGCTCTTCTTCGAGATTACAGTTGGCGGCGATGTATCCGTCCTTTAATACGAGAATTTCGTCACAACATTCTTCGACATCCCGCAAAAGGTGCGACGACAAAAGAATCCGTGCGCGTCCGCCGTCGCGAATCTGACGAATCAGCGAGATCATCCGACTGCGCGTCGGCGGATCGAGTCCGTTCGTCGGTTCGTCTAAGATGATTAGTTTCGGTCCGTGCACGATTGCCTGCGCGAGTTTGGCAAGTTGTTTCATCCCGAGCGAATAGCTGTCAACCGGACGATAGCGCGCTTCACCCAGACCGACGTAAAACAATGCTTCGTGAGCGCGTTCGAGCGCGTGACGCGCCGGAATGCCGGAAAGCTCCGCCATCAGCCGCACGAAATTGACGCACGACATTTTGGCGATAAAAGCATCACGTTCGGGCATATAACCGATCGATGCACGCACTTTTTTTGCTTCCGTTGCAATATCCTGCCCGAAAATCCGTGCTGTCCCCGAAGTCGGCGGATGAAAGCCGAGCAAGGTGTGAATGAGCGTCGTTTTTCCCGCGCCGTTCGGTCCGAGCAAACCGATCGCGCGCCCTTTGAGCGCGCCGTCGAGAGATTTTAAGATCGGACGTTTTCCGAACGTCACGCTCAGGTGTTCGAGTTCGATGACATTTGTCATTTCAGCCATCACTTTTTAATTCCCGCATTTTTTTGAGTCATCATAACATAATAAAAATCGACGGACGCTAAAATTTGTCCGTCGATCTATGTTTCAAATTGGATTTATTTTACCCACTATTTTTTCTCTACGTTTTTATCGCGGAGTGCGTTCATTAAAATATTCTGCATTTCAAATGAATTGGGCAAACCGATTAAACTTGACGGACTCAAACCGAAAGCACCGCCTTCGGTATTTGCCGCGATGGTAATGCGGCTTCCTTCGGCGTAGGCATAAACCAGCGTCGGCGGCGCATTCGCGTCGATCGAACCGAGCGATTTTTGCTGTTCTTCGGTCAAATCTTTACCGCCTGCCGTTTTCATTCTTTCAGCCAACGGCTTCATCAACGGTGCAAGATCGTGGTAGAAAATCGCTGAGAAATTTGTGTTGCCGTCCTGCGGAAGCGCGCTCATAAATCTCGATGAACGAACGAGCGTGTTGCCCGCGTCGCGGTTTGCGAGCGATTGATCGAGTAAGGCTTTGCTCGGCGCGGCGACGAGATAGCCGTTTGCGTAGGTGTAATTGACTTCCATTCCGGTGCTCGCGGATTTTATCGAATAAAAGGTGCGGTCGCCCGATTTCACGCTTTCCAAACTCAACTTTCCTTTGCCGTGAAGCACGGAAAATTGATTGAGTTTTTCAACTGCGCGTTCAAACGTGCTTTGCAATTTCGCCTGATCGTAAACTTCCAGAACGACTTTCCACGAAGGTGTCGGCAGAAGCGGACCGTCGATCGCGAAAGCAAATTCACCGCCGAGCGGCGCGGCAAAATCGTTGCGAATGCTGATTCCCTGGGATTTTTCGATTTCTTCCATCTGGCGTTTCAGATTCGGATCGACCGTTTCCAAAAATCCGAGAAGATCGTCAACCAAAAGTTCGGGTTTTTTGACTACGAAAGCCGTTGCGACATTCGCATTCGGCGAAACGAAATCGAGTGCGCCCATCGCGCCCGGCGCGGCAAGCCACGTGGCGATTCCGCGATTCGGTTCGCTGAAGGTCAACGCCGCACGGCTCAAAGTTTTGCCGTCGGTTTGCTTTTGTTCGACGATAAAGTGACGCAGATTTGTCACGCCGAGTTGCGACAAACCTTCGGCGCGTTTTTCGGCGTTCGGCTTTTTATCGCCGCTGACCGCCTGCGCGACGATCTTTTCGAGATCGGCGGCGACCAAAATGCCCGCGCCGTCTTTGTAAACGTCATTGATACGCTGATAAAACGGCGAATTCTTGAATAAATTCGTATCAGGTGCGTTTTCTGTCGCCGCCAGTCCGCGCAAAAGTTCGATTTGCGGGGAAGCCGCAAAAATACCATTATTGATCCAAACGAAAATTTCTTCGGGTTTTGAATTTGAAGCGGAAGTGTTTGCCGCCTTCGCCGTCAGCGGGTCTTCAATAATGCTCACTTTCGGCTCATTACCCGTTTTATTTGCCAGCTCCGAAATTTGTCCGTTAAGAAAAGCGCGGAAGTTTTCAGAATCTTTAACTTCACTCAAAACCAAAACGCCGTGCGGTTCGCCTTTTGCATCCATTTTCGCGCTGACGACGATCTCGTCACCGAGATATGAGCCGAATTCACGAACACGCGCCAGAGTTTGTTCATTTGCACCTGTGCCTTTTTTGCCTTTCCACCATTCGGCAAGCGCAGGATTTTGGCTGATTCGTTCCTGCATAATCCGCTCGGATTCGGCAAGCGATTGGGTCAAATTCGGTAATGCCGCGTAAAACACGGTGTTTTCAGGCACGAGATCGACGAATTTTGAAGAATAACGAACACCGGGTAATTGGACGCGCTGGTCAATATCGCGGCGCAGTTTCGCCAATTCCGAAACGAGATTGGCGTAACGCGCGGCGTTGCGGCTCCAGGCGACCGTTTGCGGAACGGAAGTTTTATCGAGACTTTGATTTGTGGTTGTTTGATCGCCGGGCAACAAAGTTTCGTCTTTGCCCGCGTGATTTACTTTGACTTCGCCTTCGACGACCGAAACGCGTGAACCTTTCGTGCCGCTTTCGACCGCGAAGATCGTGCCTTTGACGGAAACGAGCGAATCGGGCGTTTGAACATACAAACGACCTTTATCCTGCTTTGCAGCTTCGACGATCACGTCGCCGCGGTCGAGCTTGATCGTTACGCCGCGTCTGTTTTCGCTTACCGAAAACTCCGAGCGTTCGCGCATTTCGACCGTCGAACCGTCCGCCAATCGTAAAACCGCGTTTGAATCCTTTGCCGTTCTAACGCGTTCGCCTTTTTGAAGCTGTTCGCCGGGCGAAAGCTGGCGACCCTCCTGCGAATCGGAAACGACATAAACCGCGCCGTTCGCATTTTCGAGCGTCGCCGCCAAAGTGCGTCCCGACCAATCGAATCGCTCGAACGCGAACATTCCTGCCAATCCGAGGCAGACGGCAAGCGCGGCGGCAATGCTCCAACGCACCGTTTTCGCTTTATTCATTTTTTGCAAAAATGTCGGCTTAGTGTCGTTTTTGCGCTTGGTAACAGGTTGCGGCAAAACAAAGACGGGCGATTTTGCCGTCTTGGTTGCCCGCTGCTCTTTTAACGCGCGTCTGCACGGAATACATTCACTCGTATGGTCTTCCAGGAGCAACGCGCGCGCCATCGAAAGTTTTTTGTCTAAATATGCCGGAATGAGCGATTGAAAATCCGCGCATCCGTCAATATGTTCGGCAGTTTTTTTAATGTTCATATTATTTCCTTTTAAATCTGCGGTTAAAATTTTTCCGTCCGAAATCTGCTCGCTGACCCGCGCCCAGATATGTGCCGCCGATTGATCGATAACCGATTCGTCAATCTGTTCGTCGCGCACGGCACGCGTCGCGTCGTCAATAATTGCGTCCAAATCTTGTTTTTTAAGCTTCATGATGTTTCTCCAAATAATTGCCGATTTCTTTACGAAGACGCGTTCGGGCGCGGTGCAGCGTGACCGCGACGACCAATTGCGAAGTGCCTAAAACTTTGGCGATACGGGCGTTGTCGTAACCTTCAAAATAACGAAGCGCGAAAGCGGTTGCGGCGCGTCCTTCGAGTTTTGCGACCGCGTGACGAATCAACTCGCGCAGTTCGCCATCAGCAAAACCGTCTTCCGGACTCGGCGTGGAAAGTTTTGCATTTTGACTAAAATCTATGTTGTCCAAAGCGACGAAATTAGCACGGGCGCGTCGTCTGATCAGGTCGAGCGAAGCGTTGACCGCCGCCCGATGCAGATACCCTTCGGGATTCGGCGAAAGATCGCGTCGACTGGGCGTGAGCCGCAGAAAGATAGTTTGCAAAACGTCTTCGGCATCGCTCCGGCTGCCTGTAATGCGGTAGGCAATACGGAAAACCGTCTTGTGATGGTCGCGAAAAAGAGCTCCGAGCTCTTCAAGTGCCGCACTTTCCGCGATCAGATTATTCTGTATCGCGCCGTCCGCAGCGTCGCTCGATTCGCTCGTAAATAGCATATTTCTGGCAGTAGTGGTGCTCACGTTCATCTCCTTGAAAAAGCGTCTTCCAAATATATAAACGCGCACGGCAAAGAATTATTAACACACGGGAGAAATAAATTTTCGCATTTCTTAAAAATATTGTAATTTCAAAACTCATTCAAACTGATTTTCGACAATCCGAAAAAATAAATTCGTAAACTTTTCCGGTGCCGTCCTGCCAATCGCCATAGAAAATATGCGGAAAACCGCTCTTTTATATTTTTTTTGATTTTATTGAGATTTTTTCTCTTCATTTTTCGCAATAGTATTTGGAAGCCGAAATCCGAAGGCGATAAAAGGAAGGAAACTATTCAATATGCAGAGCAGATCAAATTTTTTCAAACAATTAACAGTTTTAGCAATTATTTTCAGTTTTACGAATTCGATGATTTTCGGACAAAAGAAAACCGTGCAAACGAAACCTGCCGTCAAAAAATGTTCGGGCGCGTGGGTCGGCAGCGTCAAGTATTCGCGGACGCAAGTTTCGGGCGAAGCCAAAACTACGCCCAGAATTTCAGGTGCGGCAGGCGGCGAAGATTCGACCGTGAGCGAGATGCGCTACGAATATAAAGGTCGCGCGCTCGTGACGGAAACGGCGGAAAAGGACGGTTCGACGAAGGTCAAAGCCGCCGTTAGCTCCAAATTAACGTCCGAAGAAAACACTTCTTCAAAAGAAAGAGTTTCGTGCGACCGTGGAAAAACCTGGCGGACGCAGACGGGAAAGTTTGCGACCACGACCAGGATCGAAGGAAACGATGCTAACGCGGAAGGAAACGTGACGGTCGGCATTAACGATGACGGAACTTATAACGTTTCGGTCGCTTTTTCGCCGATTCGCGGCGAAAAGCAAGGTTCTTTTACTTCATCTTTCAGCGGACAATGCACGAACAAGAAAGGCGTTGATGAAAAAATGCCGCCGACCGAAACTTCGATCAGCGGAAATTCTCTGATCTCGGACGGTTCGCACCGCATCGACCCGAAAAATCCGAATCGTCTTTCAGGAAGTTTTACGCAGAAGGGCATTAGCGGAATGGAAGAAACGATGAGCTGGTCGCTGCAAAAATGCGGCGCGCCTTTGATGATTACCGAGGTCGAACTTTATCAGCCGCTTCATCCGACCTACAACAATTGGATAAAAATCAATAATTACACGGTCGACGGAAATTTCGTGAAAGTCGTCGCCAAGATCGCCAATCTTTCGGGCGAAACCAGACAAACGTCGCTCGAAGTTCGTGAACTCAAGGAAAACGCGCTTCTGCCCGAAGGCAAAATGCCGATCTCGGTCGATGCGAACGAGGAAAAAGAGATCGTTTATATGTGGGACACGTCGGGCTATGCGTGGAAGGAATCGGGCGAACTGAATCAGCCCGAGATAAATCGGCAGATACAGGTCAAAATTACGGAAGATTCACGCACCGAAAACATCGAAGTCCGTCCGAAACCCGTCATCGTAATTCCCGGAATGTGGACGGACAAATATTCTTTTTCGCAGTTTCTAAGCTACTTTGAAAATATGAAATCGGCGCATTGGGCGGTCGATTACGCGCGAATTCTGCCGAGCAAAAGCGCGGCTGAAAATGCGCCCGAAGTCGAAAAAAGAATCAGGGAAATGCAGGAAAGAACGAACGCGTGGCACGTCGATCTGGTCGGACATTCGACGGGCGGTTTGGCGGGCAGAGTTTATATCAACGATTCGATGGGACAGCTTGCCGACGGGAAACCGACCGTCACGAATTTCGTTATGGTCGGCACGCCGAATAGAGGAACGCCGTGTTCGGTCGGGGTCGATAATATCATTTCACGCTTTTTCAACCGCAGCGGCGAAGCTTTTCGTGAGATCACATACAACAATATGCAGGAATTCAATCGCCGTTATACTGCGACGAAAGGCACGAAATTCTACGGCTTGGTCGGACACGGCTACAACAAAACCTGTCAACTGACTACGCTCGGCGACGGACTCGTTCCGGCAGGTTCGGCATTATGGCAGAGCAGGGATTTTCTCAAAAATTTCAAATATACGACTGCACCTTCGACACACGAATTTATGCTCGGCGAAACGGCAAATATGAAAGTCGTTCACCAATGGCTCGCGGTCAGTCCGAAGGGAAATCACAAGCCTGACATCGACGCGGTGACGGGCAGTTTGACCGACGAAACGTTTGATGATTTTTCCCCGAATCGGCGAAATTACGGCGCAAGCTACAAGCCCGCGAATTTCGATGTTCCGCTTCAGGTCAGAAACGATCTGGAAAGCTCCGAACCGTCTTTTGCAACCGGCATCAAACTCAGACCGAATCAAACGACCGAGATCGAAATTCCCGTGACGGACGGCAAGCGTCTGGCGATCAATCTAATGATGCCGAACAAAGTTTCCGCGACGCTTTCTACACAAAACGGTGCGATCGTTTCGCAAAGTTTGACGGGAACGCCCGAAGCCAAACAAGCGTTTCGGCTGCTCGAAACGGATAAACCTTTTCAAAAAGGCGTTTGGAAATTAAAGTTGGAAAGTCAGGAAATTGAAGAATCCGAGATTGCGGTCGTAGTTTTTATTTTTAACTAAAAACCTATAAAAAGGACGAAAAATATAAAATCGAGAATCACACCTATAACACAACATTGCTTAAAGAGTTTCCCGCAAAGGTGAAGATTACAAGTTTTCTGGTCAATATGTTCATTTTAGAAACATAAAATCTCTGTATTTGAACATAGTGAGGATAGAAGTCTGTCTTAAAGCATAGAAATTCAATACTGGCATAACAAGTGCTTAGTCCACTATAGAAAATAAAGGATAGATGAGGACTGGAACTTTTGAAGAAAAAATTTTCCGCCTTTTTTCTGAAGTAAAACTGTTAATAGATAAAATCTTTTTAATGAAAAACGCTACCTGAGCAGGATAGTCATTGGAAGCATCAGAATTTGCTAAAGACTTGTTATGAGAAAAACATCAGATTTAATAGTTATTAGTGATTTGCATCTGGCTGCTGAAAGAAATTGCGGCTTATTTCGAGCGGATTCTGAACTGGCTGAATTTTTAACTTGGGTATATTCAGAAGCCAAAGACAGTTTTTTGGTTCTTAATGGCGACATATTTGATTTTCTGGTCGGAGAAAATGGAGGTGAAATTACTTCCCTAAAAGAATCATCTCAGAAAGCTATAAAAATTATCGAAAATCATCCCGAAGTCTTCGATGCGTTAGCCAAAATTACCAACTCAAACAGACATCAACTCTTTATTCTCGGCGGCAATCACGATCCTGAAGTTGCCTTACCTGAAGTTCAGGCAGTTTTTGAAGACAGATTAAGGCTGAATAATTTTTCTCCGAATATTCGCTGGCTAGTAAGTGGAAATGCACTAACGGTTAGTGTTGGAAAAAAGTGCATTTTAATTGAACACGGAGATTTATTCGACGATTGGAACAGAATTGATTACGGAAAACTCCAAAATTCGATAAATTACTCAAGCCGTTTGATTGAAAACGACTCTTATAACGCGCCTCCCGGAAGCTATCTGGTAGAAAATCTAAATCCCCTACGTAAGAAATATCCTTGGATAGACCTTCTGAAACCGATTACCGAAGCGACTTTCCCGTTGGCTTGGACGTTTGCTCGGCAAGAGCTAAACATTGAACAACGTCGAATGCTGCAGAAAGTATTGCTTAATGGAATTTCCGCTGGAACCAATTGGTTGAAAAGAAATTTAATTATGACTTTACATAGTGAAATGATCTTAGGGGATACATATCACCATGCCGATCTGACCGATGAATTTTCAGTCTGGCGCAATCAAGAGATTAATAATCCCGGAACATCGACGAAAAAAGATTTAAGAAAATTGATCAAACAATTAAAAACCGTTTCGGAGCAGGATTCTTCATTTGCTATCGAAGTCCCGGAAAGAAACAAGTTTAAGTCTGATTTCTTAAATAAATACATCGACTCGCAACAAATATCGGCAGTAGTTCACGGACATACGCACTCGGCGAAAATTTACCTTGTCAAAGACGGAAAAGGTTTGTATTTGAATAGCGGGACTTGGGGAAGATTACTATGTCTTCCGAATAGTAAAGACTCTGTGGAAAGTTGGGAAGATTTTTTAGTGGAACTGGAAACGGGGACGGATAAAGGATTTCTACGCCCGACTTTTGTCCGGATCAAAAATGATTCGCAAACCGATGTTGTTCACGCCGGACTTAATGAATGGAATAATCCTGTTGTTACTCTGGCTAGTTGGCAAATAGGGTCGAATTCAGATACTTGGAAACAGGAAGGATAAATTTTATGGATTCTAATATTCAGATAATTGTAGGCACGGGCTATTTGATTTGTGCTTTAACTCTTTATACCAATTCTCGAGTATTGATTCCGGGGCGGTGGGTTCGACTCTTAGGCTGGTTTTTTGCCACATTTGCTCTGATGAGTTTCTTATTTGCAGGTCTTAATTATATTGCGGATATAAACGAAGCAAATAGAATCATTTTTGAGAAACAAGTTCCGAAACAGGAAGTTTACCAATATATTACGCCTACAAGTTATTTCATTATCGAAAAGATTATCAGCTTCATTACCATTGGCTTGTCCGTTGTAAATAACTGGTTGGTATTATTGGCAACCTTTGAACTATTCGGGAAAAATATGAAACCGGAAGAAAAAAAGGTTGAAAGTCAGGAGGATAAAGATGATATTGAGAAGAGTAAGGACGAAAGGATAGGTGTTCTCGCGACTATATGTAAGATTTTCAACTCAATTTACGAACAGATTTTAATTTCGTTTTATCATCAGGTAAAACGATTGCCTTCTGCTTTTAAGATTTGGGGAACCTCCGCACTAGTGATTTCCGCCGCCGCACTGTTTTTTCCTGACAACTGCGAAATACTGAGAATAGCTTCTATGATACCGGATGCTCTTCTTACGGTTGCCAGCCTGTTTTTTCTGGGGATTGCTTTATCAATGAATCTCTTTTTCCTTAAAAGAAACCTAATATCATATATGTGCGGCATAGTCTTTCCCTGGTGTGTTTGTACTCAGTTAGCGATCGTGATTTTCAACGCAACTGAAATTTTGCCTGATATGGCTTCGATCGAACCGTATCGAAACGGTCTGTATTATATTTCCTCGGCAGGCAATCTTTTTTTATTTTTGGCGATCTACTATTTGTCTTACAGGGGCTTGGAAATTTTTCGATACGTCAGAGATACGGTTAACGAAGTCAATTATCGAAGAAAGCCTTTTCTTACAGGTGATAGTGTTTCACGTGCTATCGGAGAGGGATTGCACGCCGAGTCCGTAACTTTGTATATCAGACTCCCGAAAGTGAACGCTTCTGAAGTTTTAGTAATAAAATGGAGTAAGTCTGCTAAACATAATAATTCCCGCAAACCGCTCAAGAACTTTCCCGAGATAAAGAAAATGTTCGAAAATGAATTGCCCGAGAAAAACGACGGCGAATCTTTAATAAAGTTTATTTTTACCAAGTCGAAATTCTTATTTACTAATAAACTTAAAAGATGTCAGGTCAGGTCGCGAATTTTATATAACGGGGCAATCATAGGTTGTTTGGAAGCAGAGATGAACGAATTTGCCGCTCAAATGACCGTCGTTGTTCAGCAATTGTTTCATTACGCGGAAAGAATCTCGATAATTGTTCAAACTCACCGCGAAGCGATGGCTCTCGAAGAGGCGACTTATCAATGCGCTAAATTGCAAGGCAATGGGCTAAAAAACGGTTCGGACACGATAGTGAAAATTACCGAGAATATTTACGAAATTCTATCTCCTTTGGGGATTGTGATTAAGGGCGATATAGGGTTTCAGATAAAGGAATATTACATTTCCGCACCGGAATACAAAGACGATTTGGAAGACATAATTGATTTACATCGCAAGAATTTCAACAAGAAGACCTATATATCACAAGATAAAAATTTGAAGGTAAAGTCATCAACACTAGAGGTGCAGATGAAAGAAAGCGATGAGATCGAAGTCCAGCGACCTTTCGGCAGAATGCACTTACTTATTAAAAAAGATGAAGACGATTTAGCTTTTCCGACTTTGGGGGTTTATTCACAAAATCGGCGGGCTATAGCTGCCGTCGTTTCCGATACTATTGTAAATTCGGCTGGTTATTATCTGAATAAAAACTTAAATCAGTTAGGTTTGGAATTGAGTCGGGAACCGCTCTCCATCAATGATTGGTTCAGAACAATAAAAAAATCTGCTTCAGAAGCGGAATTATTCTGGACCGTCGGAACAAATCCGGAAAATATGGGCGATTTTCTCGGTAAAGAAGAACACATTCAACTTGTTAAAGCTAATTGGGAAATCCTCACAATGCAGGAAAACAAAGTTCTTTGTGCAAATCCTGTAAAAGATACATACACTCATCACATAATTACACTACGTCTTCCTCAGCGCGATGAAATGCTTTGGTTCGGCGTTCAAAATCCACGCTTCGGTTTTGAGTTAAGTTTTGAATCGCCCTGGAAAATTTACTTGCTAAGATTAGGCGATCTTGCCGCTAAAGTGCTTACTAAACTGCAAGCTCAACAAAAACATCTTGAAAATATCAATTATCAGGTAATGTTAACTACATCTATTACCAGCGCGACTATCATGCACCAGCTTATTAATATGATGCGTGAGCGTGAGTCCGGATTTTCAACCTTACACGAAGCTATTCTATACGGTAAATTATGCGCAATGGATAAGGATGCAAATACGGCGATGAAAAAAACTGCTGAGTATGAAAAGTTGATTGATGATTTATCCGCTTCGAGTGAGAAAATGCTTGAGCTTACGAATGCAATAATCGATTTTACCCGCTTTAGCAGTGAACGACCTTGCTCTTTATTGAAGGCGGCTGAAGATTGTGAAAACTTGTTCCATTCGATCTTAACTGAAAACGGAATTGAAATAAAAATAAACTTAGATCCTAAGTATACAATAGATGTTCCGTTTCACATTGTTGCTTTATCACTTGCCAATTTAATAGGTAATGCGAAAGATTCTCTGAAATTCTGTGAATCCGACAAACGGTTAATTCAAATTGATGCAAGAGAAGAAGAAAATTCGATTGTCTGTATTTTCACCGATAACGGAAACGGAATCCCTATGGAAATACAACATAATATTTTCGATTTTGGTGTAACTACAAAATCCAACGGAACAGGCTGGGGCTTGTACTTAGTTAAAAGAAGCTTGGTTGAAAACGGCAGTCACATAGAATTGAAATTATCGAAAGCCGGTCATACAGAGTTTAGATTAGGTTTCCCTAAAGCGGTAAAAATTTAATTAAGATAAGGACAACAGTAAAATGAAAAAGACTAAAAGATTTTTAATTATTGAGGATAGATCGACGGACGGAATAAGAATGAAGCTCGAATCGCGAGGCTTTTTAGTAGATGTTGCCGGAACCGTCAAAAAAGCCCGAGAAATACTTAATGGTGAGGGGGATTTCGATGTATGTCTGGTAGATATGAATCTCGAGAAAGATCCGCTCGCGGGAAGCGTTACCGGCGCAGACCTGATTATAGAATATTTTCAAAAAAATATAACGCGAAGCGATTTTATGAAGCCGGAAGTTATAATTTTTACGGCTTATCCACACATATTGGAATATTATGAAAAAGCCCTCAAATTAGGTGTCGCTTCGTATTTACGAAAAAGCGATAGTCCGGATGAAAAAATTATCACTCACCTTCGCGCCCTGTCTATAAAAAGGACTTTATCCAACAGTAAAAATCTGGCGGATAAAATAGAGAAAGTCGTAAAGGTAAGTCAAACTGAAACTGAGCTTTACGAAAATTTCTGTCGGGAAATTCTTGGAGAGGAATTCAGAGCCTGTTTGGGGACACCTTTTCTGTTACTGCTTTCGAGAATCAACAGTCTTACCGAACCGTTACACGCCCAAAATTGTCTGGGAGGAACGGCAAATTTGCCGTTTGGAGAAGATATAGTTTATGAGCAGATATTATCTTTTATGTTTACGAATGCCGACATTTCAGAGCCGTTCATATTAGACGAATCAATGATTGGTCTTCTCAAAACCGATAAAAGCAACTTAAATGGTAGCGAAATTAAAAGTTTAGAGGATGCGGTTTTTCTATCATTGCCTCTAGCTGGAGCTTTTCGTCTAACGGTCGGTCTTTTAGATAGCAATGAACCCTATTCGGAATCACCTAAAGAATTAGGGAAATTATTAAATAAGTATGTGAATCCGACTGCCATCGCCTTTTTAAGCGAGATAATAGCCCGTTGGCATAGAAATGACAGTGAAAGAAAAACGACGATCGATAAGATGGCGACCTTTTGCCAAAAGGTCGGACAGGAACAACTTTTTATTCTTGAAAATGCTGCTTTAGCAGGTGAGAATTTAGAAAATCCGACATATCGGACGATCAGAGCATTAGCAGAAGACTTATATCAAACTGGCAGACTTCTGGAACCGATCTCCAATAAAAACTATTCATCTGAAAATTTAGAAATTTTTCAGATGACGGAATTGCTTAAAGTTGCATGGGAAGAACTCTCTTCGGAATATAAATTAAATAATATTAACTTTTTCATTGAAGGCGATTGTGAGATTAAAGGTGCAAAAGAAGACTTTTTGCTTATCACTCTACGAATATTAAATTGGTTTGTGCGGCGTAAATTTGAAATTCCTGCAAATTACACATACTCGATAACGGTTAAATGCTTTGAAACTGATGAAACGTCAGCGATCATATTTGAAGATAACAGTTACCGCTTTCCAAAAGAATTACGCAAAGATTTGTTTAAGCCATTTACTCAGGCGGTTCCTATCATCGATGAAAAACACAAACCCGGATTATATCTAGCTTTGTATTTATCACAAATACTCATCGAAGAAAAATATCAGGGGCAAATAGCGGAATGTTCTGACGACCTAATTGAAAAAATGGGAAATAAAATCAAAATAGTTTTACCCTTTAGCAGAAAAATATAAACTTTTTCTCATTGGTATTTCCAATTGCTTTAACTATGAAAATCGGTGTCAAAATTGTATACAGCAATTCACTCAAATTGTTCGGGGAATGGATTGATTTCACTGAACAGTTCGATAGTAGTAATTGGGAATGTTCAAATAAAATAGTTGAATATTCCAAAAATAAACACAAGCCTTGCTCACTAGAAATTTTCTTAATTCTTTCTTCGCCGTGGCTCGAAGGTGAAACGTTGGAAGAGTATCTTAAAGTAATTAAACAAAAAACTTGGTTTTCAGCAAGGATTTATTTGGTAATTGACCGGAGAGTGGGAACATTACCGCAATATGTAGTCAACGAGGCAATTTTGAATCCGTGGTTTGAAATAATCAACAACTCCGGTATAGATGATATTCTTCAGATCAATCTTGAATCGTCCTATGACGACTTATTAGATATTCCTGTTGATAAATTAATCGAACTTGCAAAATACTCACGACAGAGAAATGTAATTTGGAATAAATTAAAAAATGAATATATCGAATGGGAGTATTATATTCCACTGAGTTGTGGATTATTAGAAGATTTTTTATGCAATTTTTTGAGGAAAGATAACGGTGATGCTTCTAATCTGATGGTTATTACGGATGGTTTTTGGCTCAATTGTAAAAACCAAGTTAACCATAAAATCAGAGAGAGTCCGAAAACAAAAATCATTTTTGCCGTAAGCTCAATCAATCCAAATCCCGATCTGCTACAGTATGCCCGCGACTTGAATGCGGATGTTCTGTTGTTTTCGGGTTTTTGTGATTTGCACTATTTTTTGCAAAGACTAGCTCCACAATTTACAGTGCCTGTTTCTGCTGGCATTCCGTCGGTTAACTCTACTTTCGACGAATTAGAAGAATCAGTTTGTCACAATAATTTGAATATCTTCAAGAAGGAAATTTTTCCGTCAAATAAATTACAATGTTTGACGACAAGCAGTTTTGATCCATCCGATTTTCATTCTTATAATTATCTCCTTAATTCACAAACATCACAGGCAATACATAATTTGTTCGGTAAACAGATTTACCCACTTTATGTCCTTCCTTCGGCAACGCCAAAGAATCTGGATGAATATTTGTCGTCAATACCGCAAGATTTATTAATTTGGACTCATTTTGGACACGGCAATGAAAAAGGTCTTCAAGAATTTGGCGGTTTATATCAAGCAACCAATGAATGGTTAAGATCATTTAAAGGAAAAAGAAAGTGGATCGGATTATCCTTTTTCTTTTCCTGCAACTCAAGAGATGTTGCAAAAAAATTTGTAAAAGCCGGTGTTAAAACAGCTATAGGTTTTAATTCAAAAGTTTCTATGAAGTTTTGTCTGTCATTAGCGGAGGTCGTTATTCCTGCAGCTATAACAACCAATGCTGATCAAAGAGAAATTTTAACCGCCTTTCGTCAGAAATGCGAAAATATGGAAAGCCTGACAAAGAAATACAAACCGCAAATTTTTTTGTCTGAGTAATTTGAAAAATGATTAAAATATTTGCTTCTAAAGAAGTTCCGCTAACTGAGATCATAAATCGACTCCGAGAAGAAAAGGTCAATATTCATCCGGTTTTATTTGATTCTCAAATGCGTGAAAAGTCTGAAATTACCCGATGTCGTGAAGCTTTTTTTGTATCTTCTGAACGTGATGTTTCGACGATTGGAGAGCGCACCAGGCAATTACGCGATTTGATCGATGAACAAACTCCTTTGATCGTTTGTGCTTCAAAAACCACTAATCAAGATCGAAAAATAATATACAATTGCGGGGCGACTCACATCATTGCACCCGAATCCCAAACTCCATTTCACATAGCCGAGAGAATTTTAGCCCAACTTATCCTGAGCCGCTACTTTAAACTTTCCAGATGCGGTAATTTAATCGGCGCAACACAGCCGATGCAAAGGATTTATAAAGATATTACATCCCTTGCGCCTCTAAATGAACATGTTTTGATAACAGGCGAAACCGGAACAGGAAAAGAGGTGGTTGCGCGAGAGATTCACAGGCAAAGTAACCGTAGGCTGAATGAAATTGTTTCAATAAATATTGCCGAATTAAACCCTGAATTAATTGAGAGTGAATTGTTTGGACACGAGCAGGGATCATTTACAAATGCAAAAAGGCGCGACGGTTTATTAACGAGCGCGGGAGAAGGAACAATTTTTTTAGATGAAATAGGTGAACTGGCTTTGCACTTACAGGCAAAACTTTTACGAGTTTTGGATGAAAAAAAAATTCGTCCCGTTGGAGGAAATAAATGGAAAAATATTAATGCAAGAATTATTCTGGCAACAAACCGCAATCTCGATATAGAATGCGATGAAAAACGATTTCGCCTTGATTTATATCACAGAATCAAGGGAATGACCATAGACTTACCAAAACTAAGAGAAAGAAAGGCAGATATTCCCCTACTTGCAGAATATTTTGTTAATGAATGGAATCAAGAACATAAAGCATCGTTGAATTTACCCGATAACGGATTAGATGATTTATTTGCCTATCATTGGTATGGAAACGTCAGAGAATTAAGGAGTATTATAAGAAAAGCTGCCGCATATCCTACTAATAATATTTTGAGCCAGGCTATACTTCAGGAGTCTGTCTATATAAAAGAAAAAAAACAATCCGGCTCGGTATCTTTTAACCCTGACAACGAAACTCTGGATGAAGCAATCCAAAGATTAGAAAAATCTTATCTTCAGATGGCTTTAGATAAAACGAACGGAAATATAGTAAGAGCGAGTAAATTATCAGGAATTCCCCGATCTACTTTTTATAAAAACTTGAACAAATATGGTATCAATCGTTCCTAACTGCGAACGCGCTATCTGAAATAAATAATTCAGTAGGCTCTTAAAAAGATAAAGTCTTTAAAAAAATCCGGCGACTAGATCTAGTCGCCGGATTTTTTTAAGCTAAAAACTCTTCAAGGGGCAGAGAAAAGATGATTTTATTGTCAAACTTTATTCTCTATTGTCAGACTTTATTCTCCATTGTCAAACTTTTTTCCCCCCTGACAATGGACGTTAGGGTTATTTCGCTCCTCCGGCGAGTTTTCCGATTAGAGTGAACAGCGGTAGATACATTGAAATAACAATTGAACCGATTGTGACACCTAAGAAGGCGATTAGAGCAGGTTCGATCATTGCCAACAAATCGGCGATTGCGGAGTCTACTTCGTCTTCATAAAAATCGGCTATTTTTCCGAGCATTGCGTCGAGAGCACCGGTTTGTTCACCGACTCCGACCATTTGTCCGACCATATGCGGGAAAACGTCGGTTGCTTTCAATGGCTCGACAAAACTTTCACCGCGTTCGACTCCGGCACGGACTTTCAAGATTGCGTCTTCAATAATGATGTTTCCGGCGGTTTTTGCGGTAATTTCCAAAGATTGCAGAATCGGCACACCCGAAGAAAGAAGAGTCGAGAGAATTCTCGAAAATCTTGCGACTGCGATTTTTCTTAAAATTGCGCCGAAAATCGGGGCTTTTAGTAATATTGTATCGATATTCCAGCGACCTTTCGGGGTTTTGTAGTAAAACTTTAAGCCGACACCTGCGCCGATAAGTGCGGCGAGAATTGCCAGACCGCCCCAACCGGCAAGAAATCCGCTGATCGCCATAACGATTCGCGTCGGGAGCGGCAAGGCTTCGCCCGGTCCCAAGAGTCCGAGAAAGATTTGTTCAAATTGCGGGATAACGACGACCATAATGATCGCGACTGCCGCGACTGCCACGACAATCACCGCGGCGGGATAAATTGACGCGGAAACAATGCTTCGTTTGAGTTTGACGACTTTTTCGATCAAGGTCGCAAGACGTTGTAAAATAAGGTCTAACACACCGCCCGTTTCTCCGGCTTCGACCATATGCGTGTAGAGATTGTCGAAAACCTTCGGATGTTTTTCGAGCGCGGCGTGCAGTGTCGAACCTTCTTCGACGTTTTGGCGAACTTGCCGCAACACATCTTTGAAGAAAGCGTTTTGCTGTTGTTCAGCCAAAATATCCAAACATTGAACGAGCGGCAAACCGGCATCGATCATAACCGAAAACTGACGCGTGAAAACGGCTAATTCTTTGGCGTTTACTTTCTTATTTCTGCCAAGTTTCGGAATGGAAATTTCGCGTCCTTTTTCCGAAGCTTGGGTGACAACGATCTGTTCGCGGCGTAAAAGCGCACGAAGTTCGTCCTGGCTTGCGGCTTCTTTTTCGCCGGAAACCATTTCATTCAAACGATTTCTACCTTTATAAACAAATGTAGGCATTTCTCTTTAGACTCCTGTCAAATTAAAAAATATTAACGAACCGGCGGACGCTGTCCGATCGGGCGACCTTGCATATACGGACTCTGACCGCCCATCGGCTTGGCTTGTCCGCCATATGATTGATTGATGCCGGAACCGCGATCGATAAGTTCTTTGAGTTCGTCGGCGTTTGACGAACGCTGCATCGCTGTTTCGAGCGTGATCTGTCGTTTGTGATAAAGCGTGGCGAGCGATTGATTGAAGGTCTGCATCCCGAATTTGTCCTGTCCGGTTTGCATCATCGAGTAAATCTGGTGAATTTTGTCTTCACGGATCAGGTTGCGGATAGCGGCGTTCGGCACGAGAATTTCGAGTGCCATACAGCGTCCGTCGCCCGTCGATTTCGGCAGCAAAGCCTGACACATAATTCCTTCGAGAACGAGCGAAAGCTGTGTGCGAACCTGCGCTTGCTGGGCGGCAGGGAAGACATCGATGATACGGTTAATGGTTGAATAGGCTGAGTTTGTGTGAAGCGTGGCAAAGGTCAAGTGACCTGTTTCGGCAATTCGGAGAGCCATTTCGATAGTTTCCAGATCGCGCATTTCGCCGACCAGCACAACGTCGGGGTCCTGGCGCAGTGCAGTGCGGAGAGCCGCGCCGAAACCGTGCGTATCGGCGGCGACTTCGCGTTGGTTAACGATGCAGTTTTTATGATTATGAAGAAATTCGATGGGGTCTTCGATGGTTAAAATGTGATCGTGACGGTCGATATTGATCTTATCGATCATCGCCGCAAGGGTTGTCGATTTACCCGAACCGGTCGGTCCCGTAACTAAAACCAATCCGCGCGGTTTTTTGCATAAATCCGAAACAATAGGGGGCAAACCTAAAGCGTCGAAGGATTTGATCTCATACGGAATCGCGCGGAAAACTGCGCCGACTGCGCCTTTCTGATTGAAAAGATTGGCACGAAAGCGCGACATTCCTTTCAATCCGAAAGAAAAATCGAGTTCGAGATTTTCTTCAAAACGGTGTTTTTGCGCGTCGGTTAAAACCGAATAAGCAAGACGTTTCGTATCGGCAGGAGTTAATACAGGGAAGCCGGGAAGCGGTGAAAGATGCCCGTGAACGCGGATTTGCGGTGCTGAATTCGTAGTTAAATGCAGGTCGGAACCGCCCATTTCGGTCATCTTTCGCAGAAGGTCGGGCAAATTGATCTGCATTTCGGCGTTTTGCTGTTGTTCGTAATTCATAGCTTGGTATTTTTGAGCGGAGCGTCAACCGTCTGCGAACGAAACCGCACACAGTTGACGCTTAAAGTTGAATTGTTAATTACTCTTTCGCGGCTTGCTGAACCGAGCGAACGCGGTTTTGCAGCGAATTGATGACTTTTTCCGATTCTTCCGCTAACCGTTCGGCATCTTCGGTCTGAGCATTGGTGGCAACACTGTAAATGCGTCCTTCGACTTCGGTGAAGTAGAAAATTCTCGATTGAACGCCGCCGTTCGTGCCTTGCGATTGCGCAACCACGACGTAAACCTTTTTACCGCCAAGGTCTTTCTGATAATCATTCACGACCCAGCCGTTTTCACGAATCATTTTGTCGATCACGGTGCGGCGTAAAGAAGCCTGCGGAACTCCGGCGAGCGTTTTGTTGCGTCCGGTTGACGAGTCGTCGCCCATTGCCGGACCGACTACCGAAATGGAAGCCGAACCGATCTGCGAACCGTTATTGTCGTCAACGCGAAACTGAACTTCGCCCGACGTTGCCTCTGCTTTTTTCCAGCCTTGCGGAGCTTTTTCGCCGGTCGGCAAAACCGCTTCCGTCGAATCATCAGCCGCTTTCGGCGATTTCACGACCGTCGGTCTGGCGAAAACGTCAGATTTGCCGTTTTCCTGCGCGGCTTTTGCCAGTCTGATCTGCCGCAGACGCAAAGCGCGTTTGCGAGCCGCAATAGCTTGCTGACGTTTTTTCTTTTTGCGGTATTCGCGCCACCAGGCTTTTGAATATTTTTTGAATTTTTTCTTTTTCTGTTTGTATTTGCGATGTTTACGCGGACCTGCTTCCGCATAATTGGTAGCGAGCGGCACGATCGTGCCGATACCGATCAACAAAGCTAATGATAATGCGATTGCCCTAATCATACTTCCTCCATTTACAAAACCGTTTCTTTGACGACTTCCTCGATCGTCGTAATTCCTTCACGCAATTTATATAAACCCGATTGGCGAAGCGTGATCATTCCGAGTTCGACCGCCTTCTTTCTCAATTCGATCGCACTTGCGCCGATAATGATCAATTCGCGCAGTTCGTCCGTTACTTCCATCACTTCGTATAGACCGACGCGACCTTTGTAACCCGTTCCGTTGCAAGTGTTGCAGCCTTTTCCTTTGTAGGATTTAATGGTCTGTGCTTCTTCGGGCGAAAAGCCGATCTCGACCAAACCTTCGGGCGGAACGTGGACTTCTTCTTTACAGTCCTTACAGATTCGGCGAATAAGTCTTTGCGCCTGAATGATATTGACCGACGTTGCCACCAGAAACGGCTCGATTCCCATATTGACCATACGCGAGATGGTCGAAGGAGCGTCGTTCGTGTGCAGTGTCGATAAGACGAGGTGCCCCGTGAGCGCGGCTTTGATGGCGATTTCTGCCGTTTCAAAGTCACGGATTTCGCCGACGAGCACGATGTTCGGGTCCTGGCGAAGGAATGAGCGAAGCGCGGCGGCGAAATTCAGACCGATCTGTTCCTTCATCTGCACCTGATTGATGCCGTGAAGGTTAAATTCGACCGGGTCTTCCGCCGTCATAATGTTGGTTTCCGGCGTATTCAAAGCCTGCAATGCCGAATAAAGCGTGTTCGTTTTTCCCGAACCCGTCGGACCTGTCACCAAAACCATTCCGTATGGTTTTGAAATATTGCGCTGGAAAATTTGCAAACTTTGCTCTTCAAAACCGAGTTTGGTCATATCGAGCATCAATTTGTCTTTATCGAGCAGACGAAGCACGACCTTTTCGCCGAACAGCGTCGGAAGCGTCGAAACACGGAAATCCAATTCGCGCGAACGGTTGTCGATCTTTACTTTAATTTTGATACGACCGTCCTGCGGTAGGCGTTTTTCGGAAATGTCGAGCTTCGACATAATCTTCAAACGCGAAATGAGCGGGTCGCGCATACGCATCGGCGGGTGCATAATGTCATATAAAACGCCGTCGATACGAAAGCGGATGCGAAAATCTTTCTCATACGGTTCGACGTGAATGTCGGACGCGCCGCGTCTTAAACTGTCAACGAGCAGAACATTTACGAGGCGAACGACCGGCGCATCTTCGCTGGCGCGCGCCAGCTCCGCCAGATCGATCTCATCGTTATCTTCGACAACTTCAAAATCTCCGCTTTCCTGATCGGCAAATTTGAAATGATCGAGCGAAACATCGAGATCGCCTTCCTGCAATCTTTCGGCGGTTCCGGCACCGTTTCCGTTTCCGTTTCCATTACCGTTCCCGTTGCCGTTCGCTTTGCCGTTGTTGCGGCTGATCTTTGCGCTGATCTTTTCAACTTCGCCAATCGAGGCAAAATCGAAAATTTCGATCTGGTTGGATGCGCTGTAATATTTGCCGACCGATGCCTGAATCGAAGCTTCTGAGGCGATCACGGGTTCGACATTAAGTCCGGTCATAAACTTAATGTCGTCCATCGCAAACACATTGGTCGGGTCAGCCATTGCCAGCGTCAGTGTGGCACCGACTTTGGAAATGGGCAGAACCGTATATTTCAAGGCGACATCGTGCGAGATGAGTTTGATCGTTGATTCTTCGATCTGGAAAAGTTCGAGATTTATCGATGGAACGCCGTATTGACGCGACAACACGGCGGTTATCACGTCGTCAGAAATTATCCCGAGTTTTACTAAATTTGATCCTAAACGTCCGCCGTGACTGCGCTGGTATTCCAACGCTTCACGCAATTGTTGTGCTGTTATCAGATTTTCGCGGACAAGGATTTCCCCAAGTTTTGCTGACATGATTTTATGGAAAGTTCCTTTTGCTTTAGTTTTTACCTGAGAGGAATCAAGAAGCGTAACCGATCACTTTATATCGTTTGAGAGAAATCGGTCGAACGATGATAAACATCGTTATTTATAATAATAGATGTTTAACTGAAAAGTGTCAAGAATTCTTTTTTAACTTTTAAAGTTCGTTTGCAAGGGAAATTTTTGGTTTTAAAAGAGTTACTAAATCGGCAGAAGATTATTGTTCGCTCATTTGTTTTTTTATTTGCACAATATAAGAACGCACGGCGGTGGCTTCATTGCTGTCGGGAAAAAGGCGCAAAAATTCTTCGTAAAGCGAAATCGCCTCGGAAAATTGCTTCTGTCTTTCGTAGATCAAACCGAGCAGTTGATAAATAATTACCGAATCGGGTGCGCCGGAAAGCTGTTTCAGTGCTTTTTGAAGATATTTTTCGGCTTCGGCATAATTGGCGGTTTCCTGTTCAAAATCGCCTGACGCGCCGAAACCTTCGGCTTTTTCTTTATATAACAAACCCAATCCCGTATTTGCTTCCGGCTGAAAGCCTTTGCCTTCCGTGATCGACCGTTTGAAAGCCGCGATCGCTTTTTCTTCTTCGCCGCTTTCCTTTAAAATCCGGGCTTCGACGGCGGTTGCTTCGGCATAGTTCAGACGTAGTTTTTGAGCTTGTTTGACGGCTTTCAGGGCATCTTCCGAATCGCCCGCATCAGACAAAACACGCGCCAACGCAAGATATGCTTCGGGAAATTTCGGACGAAGTTTGACTGCTTTTCGATAGACTTCGGCGGCTTTGTCGCGGTCAACGAGCGAAAGTCTTTCGGCTTCCTGAAATTGTAGTTCGGCTTCGTCCGTCGTTTTGGCAAGGGGAATCGACACGTCACCTTCCTGCGTCGCGAGAATCGGTTTCGTCGTTTCCTTGAAACCGTCGGCACGAACACGCAGGGTGTGTTTTCCCGAAAAGACGGTTTTGATGACCAGTTTTCCGGTCTTGTCGGTTTTGCCGAATCTGATGTCGTCCATCCAAACGGTCGCGTTCGGTTCGCTGAGAACGTTGATCGTGCGGACCGGAGTTTCCTTATTTGAAGTTTTCGGAGCTTGTCCGAGGGCGAAAACTGCCGAAAAAGACAAAATTCCCAAAATAAAAAACAATTTGGCGGCAAAAGTTTTAATTCGTCGGTTGTGCATTTTCTTCATTTTCATTTTCCTCTTTTTCTTCGGTCAATCGGACGCTTTCTTCGGAAAAACGTATTTGCGCAAGCCTCGAAATCCTTTCGTTGACTTGTTTTTTCAGCGTTTCGGAAGTTTCGTTCTTAAACTTCAACTTTAGTATTTTAACTTGATTCGATGTATTTTCGTCATTTTCGGTTGCCGTTTCCGACCATTCGGCAGAGTCGATTGCCGGAAAAAGCCGCAAAATGTCCTTCAAAAATACTTTTTCCGGGTCGGTTTTTTCCTTTAGTTGTTCGATCTGCGCCTGAAGTGCTTCGATCGATTTTTTGTTTTCTTCTTCGATGCTCTGAATAAGATCGATCTTTTCGGCAATGTTCGTTTCGACGTTTGAAGTCAGACGCGAAAATTCATCGGGCGAAACGTTCAGTTGAATGATCTTCAACTGCAATTCGCCGAGCCCGTAGTTTTTCAGTTCTTCGTTCAATCTTGCCGATTCTTCCCCGTTCGCCGCTTTTCCAACGGTATAAACCTTTAGAGTTTTTCGGTTTGCCGAGCTTGAAATATCCCATTGGATCGGCTGGCGTTCTTCGCGGCGAATCTCTTTATTGACGAAGTTTTTCACGTTTTTATCGAAACGCAATTTGTCCAGAACGCTGTATAAAATTATTGCGCTCGGAATCGTGACGAGAATCGCAAAAGCGATGATGATTCGTTTGTAAGTCGCATTTTCTTCATCACCAGGCAATGTCTTTTTGGGAAATTTCAAAAGTATCGAGATCAGATAAGTTGCCAGACTGATGAAAAACGCGTTGATAAAAAACAAATAAAACGCGCCGAGAAAAACGTTCAGGCGCATCGTCGCCAAGCCGAAACCCGCCGTGCAAAGCGGCGGCATCAAAGCCGTTGCGATCGCCACGCCCGGAACGGCGTTCGTTTTATTTTTTCTGGAACCCGCGACAATTCCCGCCACGCCGCCGAAAAACGCGACGCAGACATCGAGGATCGTCGGAGTTGTCCGTGCGTCGAGTTCGGGCGTAAACTCGCCGAAAGGTGAAATATTGAAGTAAATGAAACTCGTCAAAAGTGCCAGAAATATTGCAAGCAACAAGTTTTTGGCGGCATTTTTAAGTAAAATCTTATCGAATATGGCGATGCTTAAACCGATTCCCAAAATTGGCGACATCAAAGGCGAAATGAGCATCGCGCCGATAATTACGGCGGTCGAGTTAAGATCGAGCCCGATACAAGCGAGGATCGCCGCGCAAATAAGCATCCAAATATTTGCACCGCGCAACGCGACATTCCTGCTGATATCGTCGATCGTGCCGTTTACGTCCGAATTTTTCTCGAGCGAAATTAGCAAGCGGATCAATCGGCGTATTTTTACTCCAAACCTCATAAAAACAAGAAATCAATAATTTTCTTTAAGTTTTATTCTAACAAATTAAAAATCAAGTTTTCTTTTCAGTCACGACAATATACTGCAACTTTTTGAAGACCGGCACTTTAAAGCGTTCAAAAGTTTTTTTGAACATTTGAATTTAAACTTTGCTTGACAACATTAAAATATGTTGTGCTATTATCTTTTTTAACGATTCCTGCATTCTATGCGGGTTTTCGTCCTGCCATTCTCCTACAAATCCGGCAATTACACATCTTGATCTCTACCTGGAGATAAGAATTTTCGTGCTCAAAAGCCCCTTCGACTTTAACAATTCAAAACACCTATTAGGAGATACATGAAAGAAAAATCTTTTGTGAGCAAATCGGCTATTGTCTTTTTGACTTTGCTGCTCGGAATCTATTTATTTACATCACCGTTTGCCACGTTATGGAAAACGCAAGCCTCAGGCGCGATCAGCGGACGAGTTTTCAACGATTTCAACGGAAACGGAGTTTTTAATACCTCAGGCGGAACGACCGCTAATCCGACGGCAATCGATAAAGGCGTTCAGAACGTTACCGTCACCGCCTACGACGCAAGCGGGTCTTCACGCGGCACGGCAACGACCGCGAGCGACGGAACTTACACGTTGAACGCGACCGGAACCGGACCTTACCGTGTCGAATTTACAACTTTGCCGGCGGGTTATTTGCCTTCGGCGCGAAGCACGGATTCGGTTTCTGGCGGAAGCACGACAGATGCCGGATCGACCGTTCAATTCGTCAATGACGGCACGACCGCCAATGTAAATCTGGCACTCAATCGGGCAGGCGATTATTGTCAGGACAACCCCGAGATTTGCTCACAGTTATACGGTTTGCTGGAATCGAATCAGACCGAAGCGGTTTTCACGGTTCCTTATCACGCCGGAAGTACGAGAACGACAGGCGGCGCACCCGTAACCGATTTTTCTTCCCCCGGAAATACGAGTCTGGCAACGACCGATCAGGTCGGAACCACTTTCGGAATGGCTTATAACCGCAATTCGCGAATCATCTACGCGGCGGCGAGTATGAAAAAACACGCCAAATTCGGTCCGAACGGAACAGGCGCGATTTATCAGATCAATCGCGGAACCGGAGCCGTTTCGTTATTTGCCGATATAAATATGATCTTCGGAGCAAATACGGCAGGAGCCAATCCGCATAACACCGCCGATTACAATACGGACAACGGCAACGCAACCTGGGACGCAGTCGGGAAAGTGGCGTTCGGCGGAATGGCGATCTCCGAAGATATGGCGTTTTTGTATGTTATGAATCTCGCCAACCGCACACTCTATAAAATTCCGACGAGCGGCGCATTGAATACGACAACGATCTCGACCGCCGCATTTCCGACGACGGGCGTTCCCAATTGTGCCAACGCAAGTGACGTTCGACCTTTTGCGGTAACTTATTATGAAAGTCAGCTTTACGTCGGTGCGGTCTGTTCGGCGGACGTTTCGGACAGTCCGGCGGATTTGCGAGGATATATCTATCAGGTCAACCCGGCGACTTTGGTTTTTAACGCCACACCCGTCCTCAATTTCCTGTTAAATTATCCGCGTCTTGAAGTCGATCCGAACGCGCCTGCCGATTGGCTCGCTTGGCGAACGAATTTTTCAAATCTGCCGACACAGACCAATTTTATTTATCCGCAACCGATGTTGACGGACATCGATTTCGACAACGGCAATTTGATAATTTCAATGCGCGACCGCAACGGCGATCAGACGGGCTACAACAACGCCAGCAATCCGGCGGATGCGGCACAACTCAGAAAAGGCATTACGGGCGGCGATATTTTACGCGCTTGCGGAAACCCGACGAGCGGTTGGACGCTCGAAAGCAACGGTCGTTGCGGCGGCATCGGCGGGTCTCCGCAAAATACGGGCGAAGGTCCGGGCGAAGGCGAATATTATTATCAGGAAAATTATCATCCGAACGGGAATCCGCACGACGAAGTCGGAAACGGCGCGGCGATGCAGCTTCCGGGACATAATGTAATGGTTTCCAGCATTATGGACCCACCATATCTTCCGAACGATAATATTTATGATTCGGGCGGCTTCCGCTGGTTCGACAATGCGACAGGCGCGCAAAATCGCGCATATCTGGCTTATCTGACCGGCGATTTCGGAAAAGCGAACGGCATCGGAAACACGGTTCCGCTGTGCGATGCCGCGCCGATCGAAGTCGGCAACCGTTTATGGAAAGATTTGAACGGAAACGGTGCACAAGACCCGCACGAACCGGGAATTTCAGGCGCGACGGTTCGTCTTTATAATGCCGCGAATACCGCGATTGCTACCGCCGTGACGGATGCCAACGGGGAATATTATTTCGTCGGCGCGACCGCCGCCGATTCTAACACAACTGACAATGTCGGACAGGTAAACGGCAGAATTTCTCCGAACACTTCGTATCAGATCAGATTCGATCTTGCGGCAAACTATGCGGCAAACGGAGTTTTGAACGGATTTATCTTAACGACCGCCAACGCGACCGCGCAGGCAGGCGACGATGATTCAAACGACTCGGATGCTTCAAACGTCGCCAATCCGACCGGATCGCCCGCCGGAACATATCCCGTCATCAGCTTTACGACCGGAACCGCCGGCACGAACAATCACACGCTCGATGTCGGGTTTCAATCGTTCAGTTTAGGAAATCGGGTTTGGTTCGATACCGACAATGACGGGACGATCGATGCGACGGAAGTCGGAATTTCAAACGTTTCGGTGAGCGTTTTTCTCGATGCGGACAATAATAATGTGCCCGATACGATCGCTTCGCCGATCGCTACTCTGACGACTGATTCAACAGGTTATTATCGTTTCGACGGATTACGTGCGGGAAATTATATCGTTCGCATCAATTCGACGAATTTTGCATCAGGCGGCGCATTATACGGCTATCAGTCTTCGGCGACGACCGGAACCGATCCCGATACGACCGTCGATTCAAACGACGACGGGCTAAATCCGGCAGATTTGAATAATCCGCTTTATGCGACCAACGGTGTTCTCAGCAACAATGTCGTTCTAGGTCCGGGCAGTTCCGAACCGACGGGCGAAACCGATCTCGGCACGCTCGGGCAGGGAAATCTGGACAATCTGACAAATTTGACGGTTGATTTCGGTTTTTACCGTCTAGGTTTGAGCGGAGTCGTCTGGAACGATATGGGCGCGGGTGCGCTTTATAACAACGCGGTTTTCGACACCGCGACGGAAACAGGTCGCAGTGGTGTTACGGTTCGGCTTTACACGTCGGCAGGAACGGAAATTCCCGTCGGTGCGGACGGAGTTCTCGGCACGGCTGACGACGCAAGCGGCGGAATGACAACCAATTCCGGCGGTGGTTATGCTTTCAATGGTCTTGCGCCGGGCGATTATGTTGTCAGAATCACGCCGCCGTCGGGAGTGATGAGCAGTTTGATTAATGTCGTCGCGCCCGATCCTGACAACAATACGGTCAATGACGACAACGGCACACCTGGAAGCGGTGTAACTGCCGGATTGATCGTCAGTTTACCGATAACTTTAGCTCCGAATACCGAACCGACAATCGTTAATGCTACCGCGACAACCTTGAATCCGACGGTCGATTTCGGTCTGATCTACAATTACAGTTTAGGAAACCGTGTTTGGTTCGACACGAACAACGACGGACGCATCAACAGCGGCGAAGTCGGTCTTGCCAACGTTTCGGTCAGCCTTTTCACTGACGGAAACGCTGACGGCGCGCCCGACACGCCCGCAACTCCGCTCAATACCGCCACAACCGATGCTTCGGGTTATTACCGCTTCGATACGCTCGCGGGCGGAACTTACGTCGTGAGAATCGATCCTGCCAATTTTGCGAACGGGGCAGTGTTGGCGGGTTATCAGAATACGACCGGAAACGTGACGGGCGATGTCGATTCGACATCGGTGAACAGCGGTGAAAACGGAATAAATCCGCCGACCGCCGGAAATTCAGTTCAAACCAACGGAATTCTTTCAAACACGATCACGCTCGGACCCGGAACGACCGAACCGACGGCGGAAGCAGATGTGCAGGCTTCGGGACAAGGTTCGCTCGACAATCAATCCGATATGACGGTTGATTTCGGATTTTACCGAACCTGTCTGTCGGGAACCGTCTGGGCTGACAACGGCGGCGGCGGAAACAGTAATAACGGAATTCTCAATGCGGGCGAATTGACGAGTCCCGGTGTCAGGGTTCAGCTTTACGATTCAACCGGAAACGAAATTTTGGTCGGAGCGGACGGAATTTTAGGAACTTCGGACGATGCCGTGAACGGAATGCAAACCAATACGAGCGGAAATTATTCATTCTGCGGATTGATTCCGGGACAATATCGTGTCGTGGTCGTTCCGAGCGGCGGAACATCGAGCACGCCGAGTTCGACAAATCCAGACGATAACGTTGACAACAACGATGACGGAACGCCCGGAAGCGGAAGTTTTGCGGGTCGCGTGGTCAGCGGATTGGTCACGATGACACCCGGAAATACGGGAGCTTTAGGAAATACGGCGGTTACGAATTCGACGGGTCTAACGTCGAATCCGACGGTCGATTTCGGTTTCTTCCTGCCACCGACATCGGTCGAACTGGCAAGTTTTGAAGCCTTTGCCGATTTCAACGGCGGCGTTAAATTGAAATGGACGACCGGCGGCGAAGCGGATAATCTCGGCTTTAACATTTACCGCGAGATAGACGGAAAACGCGAGCTTTTGACTTCATCGCCGATCGCCGGAAGTGCGCTTCGTTCGCTCGCAAACTCGGCGGCGACAGGCGACAGCTACAGTTGGTTCGACCCGAAAGGAACGCCCGATGCGGTTTATTATCTGGAAGACTTAGACCTCGAAGGAAATGCCAATCTCCACGGCGCGTTCGTTCCGACACTGACGTTTTCGGGTATTTCCGAAAATACCAACTCAAAATTGCTTGCAGAAATAAACGAAACCAACACTTCATCGCGGCAGTTCGATCTGATCGAAAATTCATCCGTTAATGCAAAGCCGAAAAAGAACGCGAAAGCTCAGGCGAAAATTGCGGCGCAAAACGGCGTGAAGATTTCGGTCGATCACGACGGTTGGTATCGCGTTTCGGCGGAACAGCTTCAAAGTTCGGGGTTCGACTTAAATTCCAACTTCCTGAACTGGAAATTGTTCGCAAACGGCATCGAAGTTCCGATCAAGATTAATTCCGATTATTCGATCGAATTTTTCGGTCGCGGAACGGATACGCCTTCGACCGACCGACAAGTTTATTATCTCGTCAACGGCGATTCCGCCGGACAGCGCGTAAGAGGCGTAAAAGGCGGAAGAATCGGACAAACGCCGACCGTTTCGAGTTTTGCGAATACGGCTAAACTTCAGGATAAAACAATTTACGCTTCGGGCATTTTGAACGGCGAAGCGGAAAATTGGTTCGGCGCGTTGATAATGGCAAGCGCACCGACCGCGCAAAATCTGACGGTTTATAATCCCGATCCGAACGGACAAGCGCGTTTGAGCATTAAATTGCAGGGCTTAACGACCGCCGATCATTCGGTCAGCCTCAAATTTAACGAGCTCGATCTCGGAACGGTGAATTACACGCTTTATGCAAATCAGCAATTCGATTTCGATATTCCGATGTCGTCCGTCCGCGAAGGCGCAAATCAGATCGTGCTTCGTTCGGTCGGCGGAAACACCGACATCAGCGTGGTCGATTCGATCAGTCTTAACTATGCGCGGCAATACAAAGCGCAAAATAATCGTCTGCGCTTCACGGTTCCGGCGGGACAAAGCGTGAAGGTCAGCGAGTTTCTGTCGGATATTGTCGAAATTTATGAAATCCGCAACGGAACCGTTTCCGAACAGCTTGAAACGGAGGTTGAAAAGGCAAACAGCATTCGCAGTATCAATCTGATGCCTGCCAATACCGACCGCGAACTGCTTTTGATCGGAAGTTCGCAAGCCGAATCTGTTTTGGAAGTTGCGCCGAACGAACCTTCGGATTGGAAAAATGCGGCTAACCGTGCCGATTTTGTCATCATCACGCCGAAAATACTGAAAGCTTCGGCTGAACGTTTGGCGGCTCATCGCAATGGTCAGGGATTGTTGACCAAAGTTGTTCTGGTCGAAGATTTATATGACGAATTCACCTTTGGCGCACATTCGCCCGAAGCCGTCAAACGATTCTTCCAAGCCGCGAAAGGCTGGCTGACGAAACCGCAGTTTGCGTTGCTGTTCGGCGATTCGAGCTACGATATGCGGGGCTATCTGGCGACCGTTGATCGTGACCTGATTCCGACGAAGATGGTCGATACTTTTTCGATGGAAACCGCGAGCGACGCGTGGCTTGCCGATTTCAACAACGACAGCGTTGAAGACATCGGGCTCGGCAGAATTCCGGTCATTACTCAAACGGAAGCCGATCGGGTTGTCGATAAATTGATTCGCTACGATCAGCAAAGTTCGACGCAGAGATCGAATTTGTTCGTTTCCGATGCGGGCTTCGATACGGGAATTAATATTGTCCGCAATACGTTGCCGAACAATGTTTCTTCGACTCTTATCAGCCGGGCGACGATGACCGATGCGGAAATGCGTTCGCAGATTCTGCAAAGATTCAACGAAAGTCCGACCGTCGTGACCTATTCGGGACACGGAACGCCGACGCTCTGGACAAATGCAAACGTTCTGCGTGCCGACGATGCTTCGATTCTGGCTAATCAAAACCTTTCGTTCTATATGTTTATGACCTGTCTGAACGGTTACACGCACGGCGAAAACGGCGACAGTTTGGCGGAAACGATGCTGAAATCCGAAAACGGCGCGGTCGCCGTCTGGACATCTTCAGCCGTTACATTTCTGGACGGACAAATTCCTGTCAGCCAATATGTCACGGGGCAACTTTTCCAACAAAAACCGCCGCGTCTGGGCAATATCCTGCGTTTGGGCAAATTGAACACGCCTGATCTGTATGTCAGACAAACGTGGCTTTTGATCGGCGATCCGACGATCGTCGTGCGTTAAAAACGCACCAACTTTACGGGAAAAAAGTTCCCGTAAACTAAAAACAGCGGTTGATTTCCCGAATCAGCCGCTGTTCTTTTTGTTAAGCCTCAACGTTTTGTGCACGAACACTTGATTTTTTTGTTTATCCTTTTATAATTTAAGTTTCCCGTTTGGCTGGGTAGCTCAGCTGGTTAGAGCGTGGGATTCATAACCCCAAGGTCGAGTGTTCAAGTCACTCTCCAGCCACCATAAAATTTTATAAACCAATTGAAGGATTGATCTTATCAGTCCTTTTTTCTTTGTAAGAATTTTCTCAACATTTTATTGCGCCAATTTTTTCCCTGTGTCGAACAATTCTGAAAATGATGATAAAAAAGAGATTATGAAAGAACCGCTCAAAACCGTGGACGAATACATCGGCAATTTTCCGCAGGAAACACAGAAAATTTTGCAGGAAATCCGGGAAATAATTCAAAAAACCGCGCCCGAATCCGTCGAAAATATCGGTTACGGAATGCCTGCTTATAAATTAAACGGAAAACCTTTGGTTTATTTTGCCGCTTTCAAAAATCACATCGGTTTTTATGCGACTCCAAACGGTCACGCGGCTTTTTCGCAAGAACTTTCAAAATATAAACAAGGCAAAGGCTCGGTGCAATTTCCGACAGATCAGCCGATACCGTTTGATTTGATCGAAAAGATCGTCAAATTTCGCGTCGGGCAAAATTCGGGGAAGGCGGTCAAAAAATAATGGACGAAACGCACGATTGCCCGATCTGTCGGGCGAAAGTTCCGCATTCGGAACGCTATCCCAAGCAGGTTTGCAGCGAATGTTCCGGGCGAATCTGCGATGCTGACGGACGCGAAATTTCATTTATGACTTGGAGTTTTGCGGGCGGTTTGGTCGGAACTTATTGTGAAACGGGCGCGAGATATACCGAATCTTTCTGCTACGTTGACGGAACAAAATGCCGTGCCGAAGAAGACCGTTTCGGCAGAGGAATTATCGTCGAAGCCGTCGAATAACTAAATAATTTCGATATTTCTATTTGTTTTTCAGTTTCTTCCAACGATCTTCGATCTCATCGGAAAAACAACTGCCCGAATAAGTTCCGCCGTTCGGCGCGTCGATGCGAATCGTATATTTTTCGGCAGATTGCGGGATGTAAGAGAACCCGCGCCCGCCCAGTTTTTGCGGAATGCTCGGCAGAAAACGCGGCGCGAGTTCGTCTAATTTTTGCGGATATTTGTTTTCGGCTTTTTTATAATTTTCCAGTGCGTCCGTCACCGGTTTCAAATCGTTGTAAACCGACGGAACCTGATCGTCCTGAATCTCGCACGGCGCGGGACACGCCGCAGTCAGCAGACAGATGGCAAAAACACCGGAAAATAAAAGATTTTTCAGACGCATTGTTTACGGCGCACCGCGTCCGTTTCGCATTTCCGTGATCGCATTGCGAACGTAATCGGTGTAATCGGTTCCATTATACACAAATCTTTTATTCGGATCGTCAAAAAGTCCCTGATTGTAGGCTTCTTCGAGCAAATGCGCTTGTTGTTCGGGATTTAATTCAGCCCAAGATTTGCCGTTGCGAATCGGTGTTTCAAATTCGTAAGCCGCATTTCGGCTTTGTCCACTAAGCCAGCCTTTCGCCTGATTCCAGAGCGATTCGCCGATATAGTCCGTTCCGCCGTTTTGATATTGCCAAACGTGCGCCGCTTCGTGCGCGAGCAGATCGTTGCGCTGTGTCTGATTATTCGGATCGAGCCAGCCGGGAGGAATGTAGATCGTATTTCCGACCGTGTGCGGTGCGAGTCCGTTCGCAAGTCCGAGATTTCCTTCCTTGATGCGGATTTGCGAATAATCGATCGAATCGCCGTAAACTTTGCGAAGCTCGGAAGTTTCCTGTGCGGTCAAAGCGCGGCTCGGTGTTTCGATGCCGAGCATCGTCTGGATTGCGCTGACACCACTGCTCAAAGCGACCACGCCCGTATCGACGACCGATTGCACGGTCGCTTTGACAACACCGCCGCCGATGTTTCTGAGTCCGTCCGTAAAATTGTTCTTGAAATCATTGAATGCGCCTGAAAAATCGCCCGTGAACAATTTTCCGAGCGGCGCAGGATTCAGCGTTTGCAAAACGCCTTTGCCCGTTTGAAGCAAGCCTTCTCCGATGCTTCGGAAAAATCCGGTCGTGCCTTCGACCGTGCCGTTGACGATACTTCTGCCCGAATCGATCGCTCGATTGAGAATATTTCCGCCGATTTCTCCGGCTTTTTGCAGAAAATTTCTGACCGGAGAAGGAATCGGCGGAACGATCGGCGGAATAATCGGCGCAACCTGATTGGCGACCGTGCGCGTGATGCCCGAAACGGGGTCACTGCCGAGGAAACGCGATGTCATATTTTCCGCAACGGAATTAAACTGTTTGACCGTCGGCAACGGATTAGCTGCAACTTTCTCCGCTGTCTTGACCGTATTTTTGACCAGATTTTCACCGCCGTGGTAAATTTCGGCTGCTTTGTTTTTTACCGAATTGATTAATCCGCCGAGTCCCATTTTGCTTGCTCCTCTGAGTAAATTTATTTTTCTAACTGAAATTATCGGCGAGATGCGCAAAATGTTTCTTAAAAATGTGAAAAGCAGGAGAGATTCCTCTGAAAATCTCTACTGCCGGATTCGATTTTTTTCGATTCTAAGAAAGCAATGCGCGATTATTTACGCTGTCGATTTTCCAAGTGCCGTTTTCCTTCACGAGCTTGAGCGATAAAGTATGTTTCCAGGTGCTGTTCTCACTGCCTTTCGGCGGTGTCAGCATAATCTTGAAAGTTGCCGTATTTCCTTTAACGACGGCTTTTGTCGTCGTAATTCCTTTGACCCAATCTTCGTTATAATCCTGACCATCGATAATATAATCCGCGCCGTATTCTTCATAAGCCTTTGAACTCATCCATTTGTAAAGCCGTTTGGAAACGTATTTCGTCATTTCGGCTTTCTGATCTCGCGGTTCGCGCGATGCGTTCAGTTCGGTCAGATACCATTTGTAAAATTCCTTTGCGGTCGCTTCGGGCGAACTGCTCTGTGCAAATGCGTTTCCGCACAATAAAACCGCAAGTAAAAATGTAAATCCGATATATTTGTAAAATCCCTTTTTCATAACTTTTTATTTATCCACAGATGAACACAGATAAACGCTGATTGAAAAGAAGATTTTTAAGGGAAATATCATTCTTATCTGCGTCCATCCGTGTTCATCTGTGGATGATTTATTCTCTATCCTTCAGTTTCGATAATTTCAAAACTCGTCGTGATTTTCGCCGTCGGACGAACCGTCGCGGCAACCGAACAATATTTTTCGTCCGAAAGCTGAATCGCCTGTGCCAACGCCTGTTCGGAAACGTCGTGTCCATACACGATATGGTGAATGTGAAAGGCGGTAAATGCACGCGGAAATTCCTCGCGCCGTTCGCCTGTTACTTCGACTTTGTAATCCGAAACTTTTTGCCGTTTTTTCTGCAAAATCGAAATGACATCGACCGCCGTGCAAGCCCCGACCGAAACGAGGAGCATTTCCATCGGTGTCGGCGCAGATTTCCTATCACCATTTGAATCAATAGCTTGCGCGTGTCCGCTCGGGCTTGTGCCGATGAAAAACTCATTTCCCGCATAATTTATAGTTGCTTTATAAGTATTGTTTGACATTGAATTCTCCTTTTTCGGAAGGAAGATTTTAGAACCTTTTCGCCGAATTTTATCACATAATCCGAATGAAAATAACAATCCGTTTTCGGCAAACAACCTTTTGGCACAAAATATGCTTCAAATCTATCAGCAAACTACGGTTTGCGCTTTCCGGGCAGTTTCGATTTTGAGAGGATTTTTTAAGATGAACAGACTAAAAAGTGTGTTTTCCGTTTATTTAACGATTGGTTTGATGATTTTCGGCATCGCGGCGCAAGCCGACGCGCAAACGCGCCGCAACGAACGCGAAGTGCGTGACATCGTTCGCAGTTTGAGTTCGAGAATCGACGATTTTCAATACGGTTTGACGTATCAACTGCGTAATAATTCCGTTGACCGTCAGGAGATCGACGACGTGACGAACGATTTGAGGGAATTGCAAAAAACGGTTCGCACGTTTAGCGACAATCTCAACCGCCGCCGCGAAAATGCGGACGACGTTTCGGCAATTCTCGACGCGTCACAGCGGGTTGACGAATATCTGCAATCGAATCCGCAAAATCGAAAGATCGAAAACGACTGGACAAACGTTCAAAACCTAATCGACCGTCTGGCTTCAAATTATAATGTTTCGGCGAATACGAACGGCGGAAATACGAATTTTCCGAATGATGACGATGCTAACTACCCGTCGAACAATTATCCTTCGACCGCCAACAGTTACGGCTTGACGGGAACTTATCAGCTCGATGAAGGCAGAAGCGAAAACACCGACGAGATCATCAATAACAGCAATATTCGCGGAAGTGAAAATGTTCAGGATTTGGAAGATAAGCTTGAAGCACCCGAACAAATCGCCATTCAGGTTCGCGGAAATCAGGTCACGCTGGCTTCTTCAAAAGCCGCACCCGTTACTTTTACGGCTGACGGAACCACGCGCACCGATAATTCAAACGGCAGAACGATTCGTCTTCGCGCGGCTCTGCGCGGGCAGGAATTGACCGTTTCGAGTTTCGGCGGCGATACGGATTACACCATCACTTTTGCATCGACCGACAACGGCAGAACTTTGAAGGTGACACGCCGCATCACGACCGATTATCTGGCACAGACGGTTTTTGCCGACAGTTTCTACACGAAAACCGACGCGGTTGCGCGGCTCGGAATCGGCAATGGGAACAGCGACGATAACGACACTTATTCGACTAACGATCCCGACGACCGCTATCCGAACGGCAACGTGCCGACGGCGACAAATACGCGGCGCGGAACTTATATCGTTCCGAACGGAACGATGATTACGGGAGTTTTGGAGAACGACATCGATACGAAAGTTTCGCAAAACAACGACCGTTTCAGAATGACCGTACAATCGCCCGACCAGTTTCGCGGTGCGACCGTCGAAGGTTACATCACGGGCATCAACCGTTCGGGCAAGGTTTCGGGACGTTCACAGATCACATTCAATTTTGAAAAGATAACTTTGCGAAACGGGGAAACTTACGATTTTGCCGGATATTTGCAGAGCATCACCGACACGGAAGGAAAAACCGTTAAAGTCGGCACGGAAGGTGAAGCGAAAGGCAACAGCCAGACGAAGGAAACCGTCAAACGCGGCGGAATCGGTGCAGGAATCGGCGCGGTTATCGGCGCAATCGCGGGCGGCGCAAAAGGTGCGGCAATCGGCGCGATCATCGGCGGCGGTGCGGGGGCAGGTTCCGTCATCGTGCAGGGCAAAGACGATCTGCAATTGAAACAAGGTTCTTCGATAACGGTTCAATCTTCTTCGCCGATCAGATAGTTTATTCCAAAAATCCTGACCCTCACTCGAAAAGCCTCGCATTGATTGCGAGGCTTTTTAATTTTTATTTTTGCAACATCGATGTTTTAATATTTTTCTGGAAATAAACTCTTTTGTTGTTTATACTGTCCCTGTAAACTGTCGAACAATTTCTATAGCGCAAATCTTAGCGGTCGTTTAGCCTTTCAAAAGACCGGACAACTTTTCTTTTGAGAAATCTACCCGCGCTCCCAAGCGCAGAAAGGAGAGAAAAATATGAAAACCAACCGATTGATGTGGGCTTTCGTAGCAATAATTGTTGCAATGACCATTGTCATTTCTTTCGGAACTGATAAAGGTCACAGTCAGCAGGGTAATAAAAACAAGAATGAAGAAGGATTTATCGATGATCTCAGCAAATATGCGGTGGTTGATTATAATGCTCCCGAACCTGCCGACGAAAAAGAGCGTGAAATCAGGAAACTGAAAAATAATCGTTACGATGACCAAAGTTGGGTTATCAAAAATCCGCACCCGGATGACAGCGGTGTCGGACGTTATGACGAAACCGAACCGCCGTCTCTCATTCCTGTCAATGAAAGAAGTTTAGTTATTGTCGGGAAAATTACTGGTGTAAAAGCCTATCTTTCCAACGACAAACAAGGTGTTTACTCAGAATTTACCATTAAAATCAACAGTATTCTGAAGGATGACACGGACAATAAAACCGAAGTCGCAAAGTCCGTGATCGCTGACAGGGAAGGCGGCTTTGTGCGCTATCCGAACGGGCAAAAAGTTCTTTATATGAATTCGGAAAGGGCTCTGCCTGCCGTCGGAAACGAGTATGTTTTCTTTTTAACTCAAGATAAAGTAAGTCCTAATTACAAAATATTGACTTTATACAAATTGGAAAATTCGGGCATCACTCAACTGGATTATGCAAGCAACGATTTCGATGACTTCAAGAAAATGAGTAAACAGAAGTTTACTGAATTTATAACCAATAAGATTGCTGGAAGAGTTTTCCAAAACTAAAAATCTCTCAGGGACTCTGTGCTGAAATTGTCTTATTTCATATTGAGAGTAACTTAACAACTTTAAAAAATATTGACACTCTGTTTTTATAGGCGTAACATAAATCGAACTTAAAATCCGTGGTGTATCTTGTTGTTTTACTCCGAGAGGTTCGTTTCTTGTAGTCGAGGTTTTTATGAATAGAAATAAAGTTATATGGGGCATTGTTGCACTTGTGGTTCTTGTCACGATTGCCGTTTCATTCGGTTCAAGACAAAGTTACAGCCAACGAAACAAAGTAGAATCGCCGACCACTGATGATTTGAGTCGGTATCCGGTAGTGGATTACGACACACCGGAAATAGCAAACGCCACGGAGCGCGAAGCCCGACGTTTGAAGAGCAAACGCTATGATGGTCAACAATATTTTGTCAAAAAAAATCCGCATCCCGAAACTGACGGCGTAATTGTGTATGATGCCGTAAAGCCTCCGCCGGCGATTCCCATTGCCGAGAGCAATTTGATCGTGATCGGCGAAATTAATACTGCAACGGCGTTTCTCGCAAACGACAAAGGCAGTGTATATACCGAGTTTACTATTCGCGTTGACGAGATTTTTCGCGCCGATAACACAGGCAAAATTACCAAAGACAGTATCATTACGACAGACAGGGCAGGCGGATACGTTCGATACCAGAACGGTCAGAAAGTAATATACCGATTCGACGGTCAGGATTTCCCCGAAGTCGGCGGTCACTACCTTCTATTTCTCAAAACAGAAAAGGATAGTCCGAATTACGTTTTAGTTACTGCTTACGAGCTAAAGGATGGTAAGGCACGGTCACTTGATACCGTAATTCCGTATAATGAATTTAACGGAACAAGTGATAACCTTATGCAAATTATTAAAACAAAAGTTACTGCACTGACCACCAACGAAAACTAAGGAGAATCCAATGCAACATATACGTAAATTAGAGTTTTTACTTCAACTCTCTATTATTCTTGTATGTTTTATTACTGTTGTGATTCCTATTAGTGAACTATCCGTAAGTGCTCAACCATCAAACTGCGGCGGTGAACCGCCACCCTTTGAACCAAATGCGCCTATGCGTCGTGCATGGGAATCTGGAACGACCGTTAGCACGCAAGTTTTTTACACGCCGGATAACGCTGACTTTAATGCTATCAGTAATGGTATCCAGCAGTGGAATTCTGCTCCATGCTCCGGTGTAACTTTTAATACTGCGACGAGAGCCAATCGGGAGTATAATCCACAAGAGAATATTCCTAACAACACAATTTTTATCCATCGCCCTACCTCGCCTAATGGTCAATTCATTGCAGAATTTAGTAATTCAGGATTGCCGACTCAGAGAGTTCGTGCCGGGCTTATGTTGCTCCGAAATGACTTAACCGATACTTCTCCGGGAGTTAATGCGCTTGGCAGAGTTTCAGCCCATGAAGCAGGTCACTCATTAGGACTTGCAAATGAAACATTTCCAACTCAGCCAAATCGGAGCATAATGGGTATTGCGTATCCGACTCCGACATCTTGTGACTTTCAATCCATCCAACGGATTTACTGTCCCGTCACGCCGACACCAACACCGACACCAACGCCGACACCGACACCGATACCGGGATTTTGTAATGGAACAACGGACTTCGGGCAATATCCGTCGTCAGGTTGTGCAATGGGTTTTGTCAACAGCGGCGGAACCTGCACCCGCTCGAATAGTTTTATCAGCCAATGCAATAGATTCGGCGGCTATGATTTCGATTCGTGCGGCTGTTCGGGCAGTTGTTCCGAAGACGGTTCGTGTTCTCCGGTCGTCATTGACGTTTCGGGCAACGGTTTCTCTTTGACCGATGTTTTGAACGGAGTCGATTTCGACTTGGACGGCAACGGCGTGGCGGAACGTTGGAGCTGGACTTCGGTTGATTCCGACGATGCGTGGCTTGCGCTCGACCGCAACGGAAACGGCGTGATCGACGGCGGACGCGAGCTGTTCGGCAGTGTTACGTCGCAGCCGCCGCCGCCCGAAGGCGTGGAATTAAACGGCTTCAACGCGCTCGCCGAATACGACACGGCAGGCTTCGGCGGCAACGGAGACGGTCAGATAACCGCCCAAGATGCGATCTTCGACCGTTTGAGATTATGGCAGGATGTAAACCATAACGGCATTTCCGAACCGAACGAACTGCAAACACTGTCGGCTCCCGGAGTCAGAAGGATCGACCTCGACTACAAACCGTCGCGCCGCACCGACCGCTATGACAATCAATTCAAATATCGCACAAAAGTCAGAGATGCAAACGGCGCACAACTCGGACGCTGGGCGTGGGATGTTTTTCTCAAAGCGGAGCAATAGTTTCTTTCGGAACTATCGAAGATCGAAAAAGACGTTGAAAGTTTCAGCGTCTTTTTCTTTTCGGTCAAAGCCTTTTAGAATTGTCGTATGAAAATCTCGTTTGAAGAAGTGGAAAATTTCCGCGATCGAAAATGGCGGCGCGAAGAAACCTTAAAGATCGAAACGGCTTTGCAGGTCGAAGCAATGGTCGAAGATTTAGGATTTTGTCTGGGGTTGACCGATGCGCGGACAAATCTGCCGAGCGTTTACATTGCCGTTTGCGGTCGGCGCGACGCTCATTCGCCGAAAAATGTGCAGAAGGACGTTGAAATGAGCCTCGCGTGGACGCTCAAGGATGAAGTGATGATGCGCGGAAAGGTTTACTATTCAAAACTCTGCAAAGGTCGCTCGATGTTTGTCGCACCGCGTCTTATTCCTCATTTCAACGCGGTCTGGGGAATTCCGAAAGCGGAAGAAAAGGAAAAATTGTCGGCGGACGCACAAAAGGTTTTGAAAGTTTTGCGAAAGGAATGGGAAATGGGAACTTCCGATCTGCGCGCTGAAGCAAAAATAGAAAACCGTGCAAATCTGACGAAGGCTTTGGACGAACTGCAAAAATGTATGAAAGTGGTTCCGCAGGAAGTTCTTTACCAACCGAAATTTACCTACATTTGGACGCTTGCCGAAGCACGTTTTCCGAAGGAAGTTTCAAAAAAGATCACGCGTGAAGATGGCGTTCGCGAACTTGCGCGGAATTTTTTGAAAATCTGCGGCACGACCGCGCTCGGCGAATTTGCCAAAGCTTTCGGTTTTTCGCGTCGGGAGGCGGGAAAAGCCAATCATCAATTGGTCGCAGAAGGATTGGCGGAAAGATTGGCAACAGGAATTTACAGAATTAGATAAACCGTTTGTTGCTATAAAATTTCAGGTTGAAACAGTTAAATAACCGTCTGTTAAAAATTCATTGCTTCAAGATTGGCTAACTGAAAAAATTCAAAATGAGTCAGGTAGTTTAGACTCGAACCTTTAAGCTACATAAAGGAAGGAAGCCGTCGGGAAGCGGCTTCCTTCAAATAATTTAAAGTGGAAAAAAGCCCGAAACGATAAACTGTTTCGGGCTTTAATTTCTTTCGGGAAGACCTTTACTACAAGCTACACAAGATTCCGATTCAAATTATTCAAAGATTCCAAGAATGAAATCTTCGATCTGATGAAATAAACAGCCGCAGGCAGTCGGGTCGCAATTTTTACTTTGCGGATTCCATTTGCCTGCTTCGTTGTGGCAAAGTCCGTATTGCTTATTCGGATTTTCGATTGCCGAATCGCCGGTTTTGCTTGCAAATACGGCAGACACACACACGAGCAGCATCAAAGTTGCAAAAAGTTTCTTCATATCGGATTCTCCTGTCAAATAGCAATGGTGCTTTTAGAAAAGTACGGGAAGAATTACCGCCAGCACCGCCTGAGGCGATAAATACCTAAAGGCAAGGCGATAATACACCTTTTTCATTTTTTCATCAATATTTCATCAATTCCTTAACGGCTTTTTCGACATCTTCCGACTGCGGCAAAATGAAATCTTCGACCTGCGGAGCGTAAGCGACGAAGGTATCGGTTGCGCCGACGCGTCTGACGGGTGCATCCAGATATTCAAAAAGTTCGTCGGAAATCCGCGCGGCAAGTTCTGCCCCGTAGCCGAACGAAAGCGGGTCTTCGTGCGCAACGATGACGCGGTTCGTTTTCCTGACCGATTCGGCAATCGCTTCCCAATCGTAAGGAACGAGCGTGCGCAGATCGAGCAGATCGACCGTAATTCCCTGCTGTTCGAGGCGTTTGGCGGCTTGATTCGAGCGTTCGACGAGTGCGCCGAAGGTCACGATCGTGACATCGTTTCCTTCACGAACTTTTTTCGCTTTGCCGAAAGGAATCATAAATTCCGACGACGGATACTGCGATTTGTTGTAAACCTGACGATACAAATGTTTATGTTCCAAAAACATCACGGGATCGTCGCAACGGATCGAAGTTCTCAAAAGTCCGTTCGCGTCGAGCGCGGTTGACGGGTAGACGATGCGAAGTCCGGGCGTGTGGGCGAAAAGCGTCGTGCCGCTTTGCGAGTGATAAACCGCGCCGCCTTTCAAATATCCGCCGACCGGAACGCGAATGACCATCGGACATTTTGAATCGCCGTCGCTTCTCCAGCGCATCACGGCAACTTCGTTGCGAATCTGGTGCATCGCGGGAAAAATGTAATCGAAAAACTGAATTTCGACGACGGGTTTCAGACCGCGCAGAGCCAAACCGACCGCACGACCGACAATATTTGCTTCCGCCAATGGCGAATTGAAAACACGCGCCGAGCCGAATTTTCTTTGCAGATTTGCCGTCACTTTGAAAACACCGCCTTTGCCTTTGACGCGTTCGAGATACTCTTCGCGTGACGCGTCGGCAACGTCTTCACCGAAAACGACGATGCGCGAATCGCGCTCCATTTCTTCGTGCATACAACGGTTGATGAGATCGACCATCGTTCCCGCATTGCCCGAAAGCTCCGCGCCTTCTTCCGTATCGAATTCGGCGGAAGTCGGATCGACATCGGGCGAGTAAACGTTTCTCAAAGCCGTTTCGGGTGCGGGTTGCGGCGTATTCACGGCAATGTCGGCGGCGGTATTTACTTCCGCATCGACTTCCTTGCGAAGTGCTTCCAAATCTTCCGACGAACAGATGCCTTCATTCATCAGAAATTCGCCGAAGGTTTTGATCGGATCGATTTGCGCATCGGCTTCGCGTTCTTCGTCGGGACGATAAAGTTTCTCGTCGTCAGAAAGCGAATGCGAATAAGGACGCACGACTTTAGCGTGAACGAAAGCCGCGCCTTTGCGCGCACGGCAAAACTCGACCGCGCGTTTGAAGGTTTCATAACTTTCGAGCGGGTTCGTGCCGTCGCATTTTTGGATGTAAAGATTCGGAAAGCCGGAAACCAGTTTTGAAATATCGCCGCCTGCCGTGTTGACTTCAACCGGGGTCGAAATCGCGTAGCCGTTGTCTTCAACGACAAAAATCACCGGCAATTTCATATTGCAGGCGGAATTCAGAGCTTCCCAGACTTCGCCTTCGCTCGTCGTGCCGTCGCCGACCGACATATAAACGACTTCATCACCTTTGAATCCGGCAACTTGATCCTGCAACTCTTCAGCAAGCGAGGCGCGATAACTTGCTTCAGCCGCGCCGACGGCGTGTAAGGCTTGCGAACCCGTGCAGGAAGACTGCGACGGAACGTTTAATTTGACGCTTCCCCAATGCGAAGGCATTTGCCGACCGTGCGAGTTCGGATCGGGTTCCGCACCGACCGAAGACCAGAGCATTTCCTGCGCCGTCATCCCGAGTCCGAGCATCAGAGCACGATCACGATAGTAAGGGAAAAACCAATCGTATCCGGGTTTCATCGCCAAAGCCGCACCGACCAGAACACCTTCGTGTCCTGCGCCGGAAATCTGAAAGAAAATCTTGTTTTGTCCTTTAAGCTGAATTTCCTTGTCGTCGATGCGGCGCGACGTATACATCGTGCGGTAGAGTCCGACCAATGTTTGCGTGTCGAGTCCGCTATAATTTTTAACGTTTGACGATGAATTATTTGCCTTTTTCGCCGCCGAAGATTTTTGGGCTTTGGCAGGGACTTCCGATTTAACGGCTTTTGCGGTTTTCTGCAAAGTCGGTTTTTCAAGCGTTCCGTCGCCGACGGTCATCGGCTTTTTTTCGACCACTTTCGCTGATCTTTTTTGATTTACTGCGGATTTTTTTGTCTGGTTATTTTCTTTATTAGTTTTATTATTGCTTTTCGCCGTGTCGGCTTTTTTGGTTGCTGTTGCCATTTTTATAATTCCTGTTAAATAACGATTTTTGATAAAAGGATAACTTTTTAAAATACCAGAGAAGCGGTAAGTGAGCAATTTTACGGCAAGCGTGAAGCCGTTTTTCAGAAATTAGCAGAGAAAATTATGACAAATTTCTATTCTTTCAAAAGTCTTTCGGCAGGAGTCTGAACGGAAAGCTCATCGATATTCAAACGAATCATTCCGCCGGCATCGGAAAATGCTTCCATCGCCTCACGACGCTGATCGCGCACGTAGAAAAAGATAAAGCCCGCGACAATGCCGCCGACAATGCCGACTACCAAACCTAAAATAATTACGAATAAGGTCGAAAAAAACAGTTCGGATGTTGATTCGATAAAAATTCTCTCGGCTTTTCTGAGCATAAAAGGATTTTCACCGAGCCATTGAATTTCTTTGTCGTAAACGATCTGATCGAGCAGGGAAGCCGCCGAAGCTTCGTCGGGCGAGTCAAAGACGAAAGCATTGTAATTTCCGATCCGGCGGTAATAAATTTTTTGAGTTTGCCCGATCTCCGCCAAACGCTGAAGCGTTTTTGTATCCATATCAGTCGAAAATTGCGGCGTTGAATATTCGATCAGTAAAAGTTTTCCCTGCGGATAATTTACCGTGACGGCTTCGGTGCCGCCCGCAAAATCGATCAGGTCAAAAACGGGACGTTCGCCCAGAGCCGTCCGTAAATCCTCAACCTTATGAGTCAGAACTGCACGATTTCGGACGTTTTCCCAATCGGGAAGATGTTTGATGAGAACGGGAATTCCGTCGTCTTCCGAGTATTCCTGACTTTTTACGGTCGGCGTTTTTTGAGTTTGAGCGAAGGAAATTGAAGATACCGACAAAAACGCCGAAAGCATAACCAAAAATGTTATTGAAAAAGCCTTTTTCATTAATAATAAATTCCCTTTACCCAGGCGTATTTCGCCGATTTCAGTGATTTTATTGATAGTAGCATTATTCTAAAATCGACGGCAATTTGCATCAAAACAATACATATACTAAACCGTATGCTAAATACTTCACAAGCTACACGCTTTCGTTTGAATCTGAACTTGGATGAGGAGCGAATTTAAAAGTATGTCTGAAAAAATGCAACAAAACAGGTATTTCAGCGTGAGTTAATGTTGCTTTTAATATAAACGACCCTTTTGGCACAGGAATTGATACATAATATACCGCGAGGGGGAATTAGAGAAATGATGAATACAACAGAAACTTTGAATTATCCGGTTTGGCAAGGTGCTTTAGGCGGGACGGTTGAAAATGAAACCGTCGGAGCCGAACAACTGGAAAATGTTAGTTCCGCCAACGATTTTCAATTGGCAAAGTCTGCCGCAACAGGTGATATGGCGGCGTTTGAAGAAATTTATCAACGCCACCACCGCAGAGTTTATTCAATTTGTTTACGAATGCTGCAAAATGCTTCGGAAGCAGAGGATTTGACGCAGGATGTTTTCATCCAGCTTTATCGCAAGATCGGCAGCTTTCGTGGAGATTCGGCTTTCACGACGTGGCTGCATAGAATGACGGTCAATCAGGTTCTGATGCACTTCCGCAAGAGAACCGTGAAGTTTGAAAAAACTACTGAAGAAGGCGAAACGCCGATTCAGATCGTTCCGGGAACGGAAAGAGCTGACAAAATGCCGATCGTTGACAAGATCGCGCTCGAAAACGCTATCGAACAACTTCCGACAGGATATAAGAATGTTTTCGTTTTGCACGATGTCGAAGGTTTTGAACACGAAGAGGTCGCCAGAATTCTTGGCTGTTCGGTCGGAACATCGAAATCGCAACTTCATAAAGCACGCTTGAAACTGCGTAAACTCTTAGGCAAAAAAGCAAATCCGCGCCTGATCGGACATTGGTAAAATCCTTTGGAATAAAGTAAAAAAGCCTTTCGTAAGTGAGAGGCTTTTTTATTTTAACTAAATTTCTAACCAACTTTCTCTGATCTTTATGTTTCGACGGTCGAGTTCGGCAACGAATTTTTCGGCATTTATCGCTTTTTCCTGCGGAGTCGCACCGCGCGTATTTACTTCACTGCGAGCCATCATTTGCGCGATGATTGAAGCCGGAAAAGCTGTCGTCCGCATCATTGCGCTCAAACCTGTCGCTTCGTCCTGCTTGTCAACGATGTCGTAACGAAGCCGTTTCGCTTCGCCGTCTTTTTTGCCGACAAATTCCAATCTCACCAAAACATAATCCGGTTCGTCTGCCGGAAGATGTTTGATTAAAAGTTCGCCCAAAACTTTACGCGGTTTAATCTTAACGAAATCGGCAACGATTTCTTCGCTCGAACAAAGTCCGAGGTCGATCATCGTTTTGAATTTTTTGCAATGTCCGGCATAGCGAATGGTTTTGTAATCCAGTTCTTTGATCTTTCCCAGAAAAGTATCGGGCAAAGTCGAAGTTCCGCCCGAAGTTTGAAACGCTTCGAGCGGCGGAAAATCGTCAAATTCCAAACTTTCGAGTTCGGTCATCGACTCGACTTCGGTAATCTTTCCGTCACGTATTACCCGCGCAACTTCGATATATTCGTTTATCAAACCTTCGACACTGAAAACGAGTTGGTATTGCAAAAGCGTTTTCGGCTCTTGCGGCAAACCGCCGACGCGGATGTGAATCTCTTCGATCTCGTCAAAACGATTTGCACCGTGCATTGCCAAAACCGAAACCATTCCGGGCGCAAGACCGCAATCGGGAATAATATTGATTCCCGCATTTTTTGCTTCTGCGTCGAGTGCAAGCTGTTCGTCAACGACGTAATTGTTTCCGCCGAGATCGCAGAAATTCGCCTTTGTTTCGAGTGCGGCTTTGGAAAGCGAAACGTTATACCAATAATTGACGCACGAGATCACCGAATCGTGTCCGCGCATCAATTCCACAACTGCTTCGTAATCGGCGCAGTCGATCTGTTTTGCCGAAACTTTCTCGCTTCCGATCTTTTCGGCTATTTTAACGGCTTTTTCAAAATGAAAATCGGCAACCGTTACGTTTGCGACATCGGGCGAATTATAGATCAGATCGTAAACCGCGCCGTGTCCCATTCGACCCGCGCCAAGAACAAGAATTTTCATAAAATCTAAGTAGAAAACGGAAAGTAAAGAGTAGAGAGTGGAAAAATAAAAATCTCTCCACTCTCTACTCTTTACTTTTTTCAAATTAATTTACCATTCGTCGAAACCATCGGGTTTTTGCGCGGCGATGATTTCGCCGGCGTGTTCCCAAACCTTTTTCTTCCAAAGCCGAAGTCCGTCCGTCAGCGTGAGCGCAACTTGCGGATGCGCGGCATTGCGTTCGAGGCGAATGACCTGCGCCATTACACTCACTTCATCTTCCGGATTTTCCGTGATGGTTAGGCTGACTTTACTGCCAACGGTAGGAAGCGTGCGCGGCAGATAGATCAGAACACCATGCGGTCCGACATTTTCGGTTAAACCTTCTTCCGTGATTTCGTTGCCTTTATCATCTTTCCACTTCAAACGAATAGGAAAAGAGATGGCATATCGTGAACCGATGCGACGTTCTTGCATAATAAAAATTCTTACTTTTTACCTTAAAAATTTCAAATTAAAATCCGTTTGAAATATACGAAATAAACCCGCCTAAGTCCATTAAAGAGAGTGACTTTTTAGGCTCGGCGCAATTGCTGAAAACAGCAATTCCATATAGTATAAGGACTTGCAGTTTTTAAAGCATTGGACAGCCTCGCCGAAAAGTGCTACTATCATAAATTGTTGAAGCTGGAAACGGCTTCAACCTGGCGGAATAAAAGCCACAAACCCTTCAATTTTACGAACAGAAAACAGGAATATTATCTGACGAAATTTTTCGGATATTATTTTGCGTTTAATTGAAAATTCAAAATATGTAGGAGAATGAATAATGAAAAATCTAGCTAGAGGAAGCGTTATTCTGACCTTGGTTGCATTATTTGCAGTATATTTTATTGCAGAAACCAAAACAGAAGCCGCTCTCGTTATAGCGAATGATTCTAAAGGAAGCATTCAACGAAGTAATAACGAAATAAATTATAATAGAATAGAATTAAAAGAAACAGAATCAGCTGAAATCGAAGGTGATTTCTCAGAGATTGACAACTTAATCAACGCCGCAATCAGCAGCAGCAACGTAAAACTTTCATCGCTCGGTTCATTTACCGCAACCGCTTATTGTTTGAAAGGAAGAACCGCATCCGGCTCGGGTGTCAGACGCGGAATCGTCGCTGCCGATCCAAGAGTTTTACCGCTCGGAACAAGGATAAATTTACAGGCAGGTTCATACAGTGGCAGTTATATCGTCGCCGACACAGGCGGCGGAATCAGAGGACGCAGACTCGATATTTGGGTTTCAAGCTGTTCGGAAGCAAAACGTTTCGGACGCAGAAAAGTATCGGTCAGCAAATAAAATTTAATACATAGTTTTAGAATATTTTTATTCGATCAGTCGTTTCAAACATATGGAACGGCTGATTTTTTATTTGAATCAAACTTCCATATTCGCGAAACCTTCCGACTTCCTAGACTTCAATACTTTCAAGCCTTAAAATTTAAGTATGTCGGATGAAAACGATTTACAGAATCACAAAAAACAAACTTCTTTCACAGGTTTAGCCAGAAAATTGACCAGACTTTCGAGCGAACAAAAACGCGCCGCACTCGAATCGAGCGCAAGCCTCGCAGGTGTGAGTCTGCGCGTCAGCCGCGAATTTGTCGAAGCCGTGCCGAAAGCCGCAAAGATTTTGACTGCCGACGATTTGAGAAATTGGGCTGAACTCGGACGGCGTTTGGCGATGGGAAACGCCGATCAGGGCGCGAAATTTTTTACGGACGGCGTGAACGACCTGAAATTTGTTCCTGAAAAGGCACGTCCGCTCGTTTTTCAGATTTGTATCCGTCAACTGGTCTTGTCGAGTTCGATCGCGCTCGAAACCTTTGAATTGATTCCGAAAATCGCCAAAGAGATCAATGATGACGAACTTTTAACCGATCTTTTGAAGCTCGCCTCGGAGGTTGCCAATCGTTCGGCAAAACACAGCTCGGATTTTCTCCATAAATCGCCGCAGGTCTGTGAAGTGATAAAAAGATTTGATGAAGCTGAACAAAAAAACGGCGGCGAAAAGAAAAAACACACGCCGTCGCAAAGTCGCGCCGTCGCTTTGGCGGTAATGTCGCTCGCCTCAAATTTCGCTAACCGGACAGGCGGAATGACGGCTGATCTCTGGTCGAATCTGCCCGAATCGCTCAAAAAAGTTTCCGCCGGAAACGCGATTCGCCTGATGGAAAAATCACGTGAATTTTTAGAGTTCGGCGGTAGTGTGACGCTTCATTTCGTCGCTTCGGGCGCGGACGTTTTGCAGAAGACCGATAAAGTTTTTGAGGATTGGTGCGATGTTTTAAAGCACGTCGCCAAAAGCGGAAATGCGATTCTGATCGCTTTTCTGCGCGCCACGCCGAAATTTTTCGCGCAGATTCAAACGTTAAAAAAGAAACAGGAAATCGTCGCCATCGCCGAAAAAGTTTTGAAATTGGTCGGCGAAATCGCGGAAAAGGATGCCGAAAGCGCACTCGCCGCGTTTCGGTCGTCGGCACAGGCATTAAAGAAGGTTTCGCTCGAACAGTTTGAGGAATGGGTCGAAACCGGTTTGATCGAAAAGGAAAACTTTTCGGCAAAAGCGCGGAAAAGCTATTTTGCGCTCGAAACCCGGCAGTCGAACGAAATGCTTCAGGAAGCGCAGGAAGGCTTGCCGCTCGAAAAGATTCAGACCGTTTTGCGTATCTACATCGAAGGTTTGACGGGAAAAGAAGTCGAGATCGCGCCGCTTTCGGCAATGCCGCAGGAATCGCGGATCGGCGACGGGAAAACTATTTATCTGCCGTCAAACGTCAAGGAATTTGATTCGGACGAGATGGATTTCCGGCTTTACAAAGTTCTCGCCGCACACGGTGCAGGTCAGATCGAATTCGGAACTTTTGCAAAGGATACGAAATCCCTGAAAGCCGCTTTTGCCGAACTAAACGAACTTTACGCCGCAACTGCCGACGAAATAGACGCTTTTTCGCTTGCAGGTTACATCGAGGACGTTCAGAAGGGAGAAAAGGCTTTGTCTGACGAAGAAATTAAAGCAGAGATCAAAAAACGTCTTAAAAAACTGCCGAAAAATTCTGATTACCGCGCCGTTTTGCAGATATTTCCCGAACCGCGTCTGGCGAAAAAGATTTTCGGCACGATGGAAAATGCGCGAATCGATGCGGCACTGCGCCGAACTTATCGCGGCTTGCGGAAGGATTTAGACTTGATGCAGAAATTTCTGCGCGAAAAACGTCCTTTTATTTTCGACGTTCCGATGAATCAGGTTCCATTCGAGCTTTTATTCCAGATCACGCTTTGCGGCGGCGCAACCGACGACGCGCGGCAATATTACGGACAGATAGTTTCTGAGATCGAAACCGTGATCGAAAATTATTTGCGACGTTTTAAAGAAGACACGGCGACACCGCGACACGGCGACACCGCGAAAGAAATCCAAAATCCAAAATCCAAAATCCAAAATCCGACTGTCGCAGACAGTTTAATGGCGACGAGCCGCGTTTATCAGCTTTTTCAAAACATCACGCCTGAAGAAACGCAATCACAGGAATCGGAAGAAAACGAACAAAAAGGCGAATATGCTTACGAAGACAAAAACGCCGAAGAATCCGTTCTGGAAAATCAGGTCAAACGCGAAGAAAAGCCGAAAAAAATGCAGGACATCAAGGATTTGTTCAATGCCTGGAACAATCTGGACGAAGACGAGGAAGAACCCGACGATCTGCAAGGTGCGGAGGCGTGGGCAAACAATGAAATGCCCGAGCAACCTTTGGAAGCGGGCGACACGGCGTTTTCTTATGACGAATGGGATAGGGAATTAAACGATTACCGCGTTGGTTGGAGCCGCGTCATCGAGAAAAAAGTCCGTCAGGGCGACCGTAATTTTGTCGAGCTTGCCCGTTCGCGTTATCGCGGCGTGATCTCTTCGATTCGTCATCAATTCCAACTGATGAAACCCGAAAATCTGACGCGCATCAACCGCGAAATCGACGGCGAAGATTACGATCTGAACGCGCTCGTCGAATATGTCGTGGATAAACGCGCCGACGCTTCGCCGTCTGAAAATATTTATACGAAACGCCTCAGAAAACAACGCGACGTTGCCGTTTCTTTGCTTTTAGATCAATCGTCTTCGACGGCGCGGACGATCACGCGCAATCCGCTTCAGCCTTACACACATCCCGGACGCAGAATTATCGAGATCGAAAAGGAAGGTTTGGTGTTGATGAGCGAAGCCCTCGAAGCCGTCGGCGACGTTTACTCGATCAACGGTTTCACGTCGGAAGGTCGTCGAAACGTTAAATTCTACGTCGTCAAAGATTTCAGCGAAAAATACTCCGAGGACATCGAACGTCGCATCGGCGGAATCACGTTTCAAAATAACACACGCATGGGCGCGGCAATCCGCCACGCCGCCGCCAAATTAAAACGCCAGGAATCGCGCACGAAATTGCTGATAATCTTAACCGACGGCAGACCTTACGACCACGATTACGGCGACGCTCGCTATGCCCGCGAAGACGTGCGCGAAGCCTTGACCGAAGCCAAAATGCAGGGCATCACGCCTTTCTGCATCACGATCGACCGCGAAAGCGAAGCCGAATTAAGAGATTTATACGGCGATGTCGGCTACACGATCATCGACGACGTGCTGAGTTTGCCGGAAAGAATGCCGAATATATATAGAAGATTGACGAGTTAAACTTTGCTAAAAGTATTTTTGCAATTTGGACAAATAATAAAACTTGAGTATGGTTGAGGTTTGGTTAATTTTACAGCTTTTTGATTTTGATCCCAACAATAAGAACAAAGAGGTTCGCCAAAATGATTATTTTCACCATCTACCTGAAAATAAGCGAAATCTTTAAATACCAATTTAGATTTTAATTTAAATGCTTTTTCAAGTTCCTTAATTTTTTCATCCTTTTCTTGAAGTAAGTCTTGAATTTCTACGGCTTGAATTTTCGCATCGGCTAACGCCGAAATAAGTTCTGCCATTTTTAATTTTGTTTCGGCTTTTTCAAGCGATAAATCCGCTCCTTTAATAGCTTTTGCAAGCTCAGTGGCAGTCTTTAGGCTTCCAAGAAAAGTAGAAATTGTTGCAATATCAGGCATATTCTTCTCCTTATTTTTATAAAACCGATTTTACCCCAACAAATTCACTTGATAATTATCAAAATTTGAGTCTGCGCTGATGAGCGTCATATTTTCGACAATTGCTTGCGTAATCAGCAATCTATCAAATGGGGCTTTGTGGTGAAGCGGCAAGTTTTCGATAAATAGCGCGTGAGAAAGTTGAATAGGCAAGATTTGAAAGCCATTTTTCATTTGCTCATCTTTAACGGCGTTCTCTAATCCATTTGTAATAGCAAATTTATTGAGTGAAATTTTAATCTGCAATTCCCAAATAGTTGCTACGCTTAAAAAAACGTCATTTCTCGGGTCTGAAATTGCAGTAAACGCGTTTTGCGAAAGTTTGTTTGGTTCATCTCGCCACCATTTGAGAACGTGAGAATCAATCAATAATTTCATAAATCTTTATCAAATCCCCAAAATTCGTCAGGCAATTCTTCGTCAAAATCTTCGCTCATCCACATTGTGCCTTTTCCTAAACCTGCAATTCTTTGTTTCGGTTTTTCTTCTGCAATTTCGATGATCGGCGTGATTTTGGCAATCGGTTTTCCGTTTTCTTCTAAAACGATTTCATCACCGTTTTTGGCTGATCTGATAACGGTTTGAATCGAAATTTCTTCAATATCAAGAGTTTTCGTCATAAGTTTACCTCGCGCCGATTATAGCATTTTTCGGTTGATGGTTTAATAAAAATCTGCGCTCTCACCTGGGCGGGATTTTGTGATAGATTTTTACTTTATATTTATATGATGAGCGAGCCTTTTTACTTGATCGAACCGACGGCGGAGAAAGTTCCGGTTGTTTTGAGCGTTCCGCATTCGGGCGTTGAATTTCCTGATGAAATAAGGTCGCATTACCGCGCGAAATTGATCGCGCAACCTGATGACACGGATTGGTTCGTTCACGATCTTTATAATTTCGCGCCGTTGCTCGGCATCACGATCATTCACGCGAAATACAGCCGTTGGGTGATCGATCTTAACCGCGATCCGCAGAGCAAACCCCTTTACACGGACGGGCGAATCATTACCGAACTTGTGCCGAAAACCGATTTTTACGGCAACGAACTTTACATTGATAAAAAATTCGTGCCCGACGATGCGGAAATAGAAAGGCGTTTGGAGCTTTATTATTGGACTTATTACCGCAAGATCGAAAGTCTTTTAGCGGAACGGATTGCACAATTCGGTCACGTTTTGCTCTGGGACGCGCATTCGATTCGCCGTTTTGTGCCGACAATTCAAGGCGAACCTTTTCCCGATCTGATTTTGGGCGACAACGACGAAAAATCCGCGTCGAAGGCGTTGATCGGGATTGCTTTGAGCAATCTGAAAAACGGCAAATACGGAGTAAATCACAATTTCCCGTTCAAAGGCGGACACATCACGCGTTATTTCGGCAAATCCGAAAATAAAATTCACGCTTTGCAGTTGGAGATGGCAAAACCGAATTATATGAACGACGACGAATTAACTTTTAACGACGACCGCGCCGACGAAGTGCGAAAGGTTTTGCGTCCTGCTTTTGAAAAGTTGATCGAATATTTACTTCTAAAATAATTACTAAATGCAGAGGCGCAGAGAGGTTAATTTAGAATGCTTTTTTAACCAAAATATCATAAAAGATTCTCCGTCTTTGCGTTTAAAGCTTTATGAAAAAATACCGTTTCAAAGCGTTGCTTCAAAATCACGGCTGGCTTGAAAACCCTACGGTTTCGCTCAACGAGAGCGGAAAAATCGTTTCGATTTCACAGGAAAAAGACGGCGAATTTATTGACGGTTACGCGATTCCGGCGTTTCAAAACGCACATTCGCACGCTTTTCAATATGCAATGGCAGGTTTGGCGGAGAATCATTTCTCGACCGCCGACGATTTCTGGTCATGGCGTGAAACGATGTATTCGCTCGCGCTCAACCTGAATCCCGAACAGATAAAAACAATTGCCGCGATGCTTTACGCGGAAATGTTGCGGCACGGTTATTCAAATGTTGCCGAATTTCATTACGTTCATCACGACAAAAACGGGGAGCCTTACTCGAATTCAGCCGAAACGGGCAAATCATTGATCGAAGCGGCAAAGGAAACGGGAATTAAAATCACTCTGATCCCGATCTTTTATCAGAAAGGCGGTTTCGGCATTGCACCGAACGAACGCCAACGTCGTTTCATTTCAAAGACTTTCGACGATTATGCACGTCTTTTCGAGGCTTCGGAAAACGTCTGCAAACTTTATGAAAACGCCAATATCGCCGTCGGGATTCATTCGATGCGCGGCGTTTTTTATGAAGACATTCTTCGCGCCGCAAACGATCTGCCGAACGACGTGCCGTTTCACATACACGTTTCCGAACAATTGAAGGAAGTCGAAGACTGCATAAATTTTCTCGGCAAACGACCCGTCGAATGGTTGCTTGAAAATATCGATCTGAACGAACGGTTTCATCTCGTTCACGCGACGCATTTGACTGGAAACGAAACCGAAAATCTGGCGAAATCGAATGCAAACGTCGTGCTTTGTCCGACGACCGAAGGAAACTTGGGCGACGGCATTTTTCCGCTTCGTGAGTATCAGAAACACGGCGGAAGCTGGAGCATCGGAACGGACAGTCACGTTTCGCTGAATCCTTTGGAAGAACTGCGTTTGCTCGATTACGGGCAAAGACTGATCTCGCATAAACGAAATACTTTCACGGACGAAACCATTTCCGATAGCGGTTTGTTTGCCTTCACGAAAACGACAATCGCGGGACGGCGGGCAATGAATAATTTTGAAACGGAATTTTTTGCCATCGGCAAGCCTTTCGACGCTTGCGTAATAAATGCAAACGCGCCTTTACTCGCCGGTGTAAACCCCGAAAATCTTGCTTCGACAATTGTTTATGCGACCGATTCGCACACTTTTTATGGAACTTTCGTGAATGGAAACTTGATTCGGGAAGATGAAAACTATGAACGAATCAAGAAAAAATTTATCGAATTGATGAGAGATTTTCGTTGAGATATAAAGAAATCAGCCCGCGAATCTGCACGAATTAACACGAATCAAATCATAAAAAATCGTTTCATTTTCAGCGAAATCCTGTTTTGATCTGCGAAAATCCGTGCAATTAGCGGGCTGATTCTTTATACAATTCACAAATTACCGAACGCGTTCGTAATAAACTTCTTCATTTCCGTCGAAAACCAGGACTAACGGCGCGTCGGGACGGAAAAGGCTTTCAAGGTTTTTGACGCTGAATTGTTTGGTCAGGGAAGCGGGCGCAAGATTTTTCTTAAAGTTGCCTTTTTTATCGCACGTACTTGTGCCGACCGAGTTTCCCGTGCCGAAATTCATTGTCAGTTGATCGCCGCTGATCGTATATGTTCCCGGGATTTTGGTAGTTTCGCTGATGCGGCATTGCGTGATGCTCAAGGTATTTTTTTCGTTGAGAAACGTCATCGTCCCGTCGGCAAAAAACTCGAAGATCACGTCATCGCCGTTATTGTAGAGAGTTTTTCCCGTGTGATCGCGCGCACCGCCCGAACCGCCGCTGTGTTTCCATTTCCCGACGATCTTTTTCGTGTCCGAACCGCCGATTTGCGGTCTATTTGAACTATTTCCCGGACTATTTTCAGTAACTTTCGGATTTTCGTTTTTTCGACCGTTTTCGTAAATTTCGAGCATAAATTTGGAATCTTCGTCGTTCGGGGTGCGGCGCAATTCTTCGATGTATTCGTTGTTGAAAATTTCGCGTCCCTTTTGCTGAACGTCTTCGGGAGCGGCACTGATCTGGGCAAAAGTTTTCAGCACTTCGTCAATGCTGGCGCGTTCTTTAGCCTGATTCCGCCGAAAATCAGCCGTTACCAACGATTGAAATTTACTGCGCTGAGTTTCGGTAAATCTTGTTTCAAAAGCCCATTCGTAAAACTCTATCAAGGTATCAACGTCTGATTGTTTGAGCGGTTTTTTTCCTGCGACCAAAACCTGATCCGTTTTGTCCTGTGCGAAAATATTATTAAAACTGCCGATTGAGCCGATACATAAAATTAATAAGAAAAGATATTTAAATGTGTTCATATTTCTGTCTGCCCTCTAAAATCTGCCCGAAAATTTCGGTGCTGACATTAATGCGTATTCGGGATGAGAAAAGTATCATCAAAAACAAAAAAACGACCCGATCCGAGCCGTTTTTTTTCTGATTTCGAGGATTTTCAAAATTACTTTGCTTTGCCTTTTAACGTCGAAGTTTTCGGGACGGTTTCCGCATTTCCGGTTTTTATCAAAACAACCGCATTTCTCTTTTGATTATTTGTTTCGGCGGTTGCTTCGGCGAAATATTCGCCTTTCCCGAGTTTTTCGACGGTTGCGCCGTAAACGCCGTCGTTTGCCATACCGTCGTCGTGTTTTCCGTCATCGAAAAATATGATCTCCGTAGTTTGTCCGACGATCTTTGCGGTGATCTTCGCGTTCAAAACGGGCGCGTTGTTTTCCGTCAATTTCGCCGTCAAAGAAACCGTGCCGATCGCGTTCACTTTTCCGGCTTCGAGCGTAAAACCCGAATTTGCGCCGTTGTTCGTTAATCCCGCAACAAAAACGGTCGCCGGTTGATTGCCGATGTTGTCCAGCTTCAATTTCCAAACGCCGTTTATAACTTTTTTGTTGACCGCGATCGTGCGAAACATTTCCTTCATCGCTTCCATTCCGCCTTTGCTTTCGCCGACAATCACGCCGTTTGCGTCTTTGAGCGTGGCGGAAACCGACGGCGTGGCGACCATAACGACTCCGGCAGACGAACCGTTGCGGACGGGAATCTCGATTTCCTTCGATTCGTTGGCTTTCAATTCTACTTTTTGACGCGTCGTGACGTTTTCCTGCGAATCGTCTTTCTCGTCCCTTTGCGCTTCGACTTTTGTATAAGACGCTTTCTGAAAATATTTATTAAACCCGTAATCGTCGCGTTTTTGATAAGTTTCGCCCGTATTATTTGCGAAATTATCGTTCACGCTATTTTCGATCTGTGCGGTCGATTGTTCGGTTCGCGCCTTTTTCGGACCGATGGCGAGGCGCGGCATTACGAAACCTTGAAAATCTTCCTTTCCCGTCAGTTCGATGTGATTTCGGAAAACGTATCGGTAATCTGTGTTGTTGTATTTCGCCGATGAAAGCGGAACAACGCCGTCGCCCCATTCGCTTTCATCCAGACAGGTTCGCGGCATAAACGTGCCGATCAGAACTGAAAACTTCACGCCTTTTTTGTCGGTGATACGCGTGTTAAAAGCGCGGACGATGATAGGGCGAAGCTCGCGCATCGCGTGCATTTCGTTCTGATCGAATTCTTCAAAGAGTCCGTTGACCGTATCGGCGCAAGGGCTGCCCATATTCGGCGTGCCGAGCATCACGAGATGCGAAACTTCGGGTTTTCCGTCGAAAACCTGCGGCATAAAAGTGTTGATGTATTGGCGCGAAATGAGTCCGCCCATCGAGTGCGCGACAATATCGACGTGCCACGCGTTGTTTTCTTCACGCGCAAATTTTACCTGTTTCGCGAGTTCCTGCGCGTTTTGATAGACGGTGTTCGTCGCTTTGTAATTTCCGGGAGTTTCGCCCGTGTTCATCTTGCCGTGCGCGGGGTCTGCGCCGACGGCGTAGCCTTTCCACGCAAAACTGTGTGCTTCACGCAGATACGTCGGGTATTCCGCCCACGCGCCCGCGTTCGACCACAAACCGTGCGCCATAATTACCGGTTTCGGCAGGATTTTGATTTTTTCTGTTAACGCATCGCCGCCTTCGATCTCGGCTTTGATCTCGCGGTTCGACTTTGCTTTCTGCGCGTCGTCCCACGCAAAACCGTTCGTGTCCCATTCGTATTCGACATCGCGTGTTTCGCCCGCTTTGACCATCACGGAAACCGCGCCGTCAGGCAATATTTCGCCCGAAGTCGCTTCGGTAAATTTGACGGTCGCATAAGCCGTTTCGCCGCTTCCGTTGAAAACCTTCGCTTTTACTTTGACGAGATTTCCGTCAACCGTGCCGCTCAAAGGGTCAACGCCGTGCCAGTTGTTCGCATCGGGAAAAACGTGATGATCGAACGAAATTCCCGCAATTTGCAGAGGCGGCGCACAGCGCGAAAGATTCCACGTGATCGTGATCGTTTCATCGCCGTTCGTGCGCGTGAAAGTTCCCGAAAGACGATTGATATTGTCGGGATTGACGGGCATTTCGTCGGTGTAAGTTCCGGCGGGTTTTTCGCCTTTTACTTCGCCGTCGCGCGACGAATTGAGCGGCGTGTCCTTTCCGCAGGTTCCCGAACAACTGCTTTTCGAGTTTTCGTTCATTTGCCCGTCAACCTTCGGGTTATCGAGCGAAATCTTATATTTATTGCCCTTGAAACCGAGAAAGACGTTGACATCGCCCGCGCCTTGCGCCTGAACTTTGCGGATAAATTGCGATTCGCAACGGACACGGGTTTTATCTTGTCCGCCTTTGAGCGTCAATTTGCAGAAATCGTCTTTTTCGGAAACTCTCAGGTCGTTGATGTTTTCGTTCATCGCGGCGGTCGCTTTGCCCGTGAAATTGAAACTTCCGCCGATGCCGTTGTAGTCGTTGTAGATCGAACCTTGCGTGGTTCCGTCGTCGCGGACGACGATGTTCGACGTGTATTCGTAAGTGCGCGAATATGTCGAGCCGTAGCGTCCGCTACTGGTGGTCGTGATCTTGCGGTTGTATGTCACAATGCCCGAATAACCGCCGTTACATTTGCCTTTCGGCGTTTGTCCGCCCGTTTTTTTCTGTGCGAAAGCGGAAAAACTGCCCGCTAAGATCGCTAAAAGTAAAACTGCCCCGATAAATCTTTGTCCGAATAATGTTTGACGCATAATTTTTGAGTAATAAAAAACCTGTCTGTGATAAACGCGCAGACAGGCGCAATTATGTGTCAATTATTTCAATTTTTTTTTGAACGCGGATTGGGCAGATTTGGCGGAGAAACACGGATTCTTTCACGGGAGAAGGTAAAAATCAGGTAAAATGAATTTGAATTTTAAGTTTCGCATTTAAGATTTGCGTTTTCATTCCAAAATAGAATTGTTTCACGCCTTTTATTATCTGCGACAATCTGCCTGATCTGCCTGATCCGCGTTCAAAAACTCTTTCAACGCGTCTTCCCAGTGCGGCAAAGGTTCCAGACCGAATCTTTCGCTGAACAGACAAGCCATTTTCGAGCTTTGCGGGCGCGGTGCGGGACGTTTCAGACTCTCGGCGGAAGCGCGTTCGAGTAAATTCAGATCATAACCGCGCAATTCGCAGACTTTCCCGGCAAAACCCGCATAACTCGTGCCTTCGCCCGAATTGGTGACGTGATAGATCGCGGGCAGATCGAGTTCGGCAAGCTCGCGCAGACGTTTGGCAAGGTCGTTTCCGAAAGTCGGCGTTCCGAACGAATCGTAAATCGCTTTTATTTTCTTTCCGTCGGCTAATAAATTATCCATCACGCTCAAAAAATTTGTGCCGCCCGCGCCGTAAATCCAGCCCGAACGCACGATGATCGAACGCGCATAAGCATTTCGCGCAAGAAATTCGCCCTGGAGCTTACAATTGCCGTAAAATCCCAATGGCTTCGGCGTGTCGCGTTGTGTGTAAAAACCTTTGTATATACCGTCGAAAACGAAATCGGTCGAAATCGTGACAAAACCGCAATTATATTTTTTGGCGAAAAGCGCAAGATTTTCCACGCCGGAAGCATTAGCTTCAAAACACTCTTTTTCGTTGGTTTCCGCCCCGTCAACGTCCGTGTAAGCCGCGCAATTTATAACGGCATCAAACTTTTCCCGCTCAAATACTTCCCGAATCGCCCAACGCATAGAAATGTCCATTTCCTGACGCGTGACGGCAACGACTTCATCGCCGATCGATTCACAATATTTGATTGTTGCCCGCGCAACCATTCCGTTCGCGCCCGTGATTAATATTTTCATTCGATTCAATAAATTAAAGTTCAGAGTCCCGCCTTCAGGCGGCTGACGCTAAACGAAAAGCCTTCTCAGGTTCAGAGTCCCGCCTTCAGGCGGCTGACGCTCAACAAAAAGTTTTCTCAAGAAGGAACTCTGAACGCGTGTGCGATTGCCCAAAAATCGATTCACTCGTTCTCACACTCGATTCACAAACAACTAAACTCGATTCAAGGATGGCTGAACTCGATTAGAGGTTCCTGTAATCGAGTTTACACTTCTTAAAACTCGATTACAGGAAGTAAAAACTAAGTTTAGCTTTCCTCGAATCGAGTGTTTAATTCTTTAATCTCGATCTTAAGAAATGGAAATCGAGTTTTAATCCATAGAAATTGGAAATTAACGGAATTTCGCTTCGCTCATTGGGCGAGGACAAGCCGTCGCCCCTACAAGGTTTTTAACGACGAGCCGTCGCCCCTACAAAATTTTGGCGATTCATTTCAATTTATCGGACGAAATATTTTGTCGAAACTCTTATTTTTATTCATTCATTTCAAACTTGCGCCATACATTTTTTGGTAATATTCACGATACGCGCCGTTGCGGATATTGTTTACCCAATCCTGATTTTCCCGATACCAGTCAATCGTTTTCTGCAAGCCTTCTTCCCACGAAACCGACGGATTCCAGTTTAATTCGCGCTCGGTTTTCGACGCTTCGATGGCGTAACGGCGGTCGTGTCCGGGGCGGTCGGTGACATATTTTATCAGGCTGTGCGGTTTGTTGAGCGCGTCGAGAATCGCTTTGACGACTTCGATATTTTTGCGTTCGTTGCGTGCGCCGACGTTGTAAATCTCGCCCGCTTTGCCGTTTTTATACGCCAGCCAGACGGCGCGCGCGTGATCTTCGACGTAAATCCAGTCGCGCACATTTTTGCCGTCGCCGTAAACCGGAAGCGGTTCGTCGTGCATCGCGTTCGAGATCATTAAAGGAATCAGTTTTTCGGGAAATTGACGCGCCCCGTAATTGTTCCCGCAACGCGTAATCACCGTGTCCAAGCCGAACGTTTCACGCGCCGCCCGCACGAAATGTTCCGCCGCCGCCTTCGACGCGGAATAAGGCGAATTCGGTCGAAGCGGCGAATCTTCCGTAAAAAAAGCATCGTCGCTTTCGGGCAAACTGCCCATTACTTCGTCGGTCGAAATCTGGACAAAACGGCGCGCGTTCTTTGCCCGCGCACAATCGAGTAAGACCTGCGTTCCGAGCACGTTCGTCGTGACGAATTCACTCGCCGACGAAATCGAGCGGTCAACGTGCGATTCGGCGGCAAAGTTAAAGATCGCCTCGCAATCATCGGGCAAAGACTGCAAAACCGCTTCTTTATCGCAAATGTCACCCTTCACGAATCGATGCCGGGTTGCGTCCAAATATTTCAGATTTTCGGGATTTCCCGCATACGTCAGCGCGTCGAAGTTGATGATCTCAACGTCCTCCGTTTCCGCCAAAACCTGGTGAATAAATGCGGAGCCGATAAATCCCGCTCCGCCCGTCACAAAAATTTTTGTCATAAATTTACAGCAAGCAGTAATAAGTAAGCGGTAAGCAGAAAGAGAAAAGCAACTGCTCACCGCTTACTGCTTACTGCTTACTTATTCAAGAGCCGCATTTGTTTCAGCAAAAGGTCGGCGTATTTTTTCGGCGTGTTGATGTTTTTCAAGACGATCTTGCCGCCGTCTTCGCTGGCATTGTCGATCACTAAATTGCCGAAACCGAGCATTCTCTGCGTGATCGTCGAAGAAACCGAAACGTCCTGGATCGAACGAAGCGGAATGTTGCGCGAGTTTTGAAAGATAAAGCCTTCGTCGATCTCGATCTTTGAATCGGTCAGCGTGTAGCAGACGGATTTTTTCTTCAAATGATAAAACGCCGGAATCAGCAAAAGTGCCAGCCCGAACAAAACCGAAAGCCAGGAAGGAACGAAAAATCCCGTCAATTGCCCGATAAAAATAAAAAATGCAACGAGCAGAAACGCGCCCAAAACCGCCAGACCGTAACCGATCTTGACGAACATCAGCGTCGGGCTGATCGAGAAAACCTTACGTTCTTCGTCTTCGATCGGCTCTATTTCTTCGACGTTTTTCTTAACGACTCGCGTTTCTTCTTCGGCTTCGAGCAGAGTGCCGCATTTCAGGCAATAAACCGCCTCATCCGAATTCTTTGCGCCGCATTTGATACAGAACATAAGTAGATAGTAGATAGTAGTGAGTAGTAAGTAATTTTTTACTATTACTATCTACTCGTTACTATCTACTCAAAATAATACAGGATTTGGATTTTTCGCACAAAAAAACGCGGCTGGAATTAAATTCCAACCGCAGGTCTTTCGGACTAAGAGGAGAAGAGAGAAGTGAGAATAGTGAAAACTTTTTACAAAACTATTGATTGACCAGACGCATTCTGCCGTCGGGCAGTTTGATCGTCAGCGCGTCGGGTTCGTAAACCGTCAGCGGTTTCGGAGCTTTTTCTTCGAGCTTGGCAACTTGTGCAGGCGCAACCTTTTTAACCGATCTGGCGATCATCGGGTTCGAGATCGTGTTGTAGCGTCCTGTGATGCGGCGCACATATTCCTGCGTTTCACGATACGGCGGAATCTGCCAGCCGTATTTCATCACCGCGCCTTCGCCTGCGTTGTAACCAGCCAACGCGAGATTCACGTCGCCGTTGAAGGTGTTCAGAAGCCAGCGCATATATTTCACACCCGCGTCGATGTTTTGCTGAGGATCGTAAATATCCGTCACGCCGAAACGTCTGGCGGTCGCGGGCATCAACTGCATCAATCCGCTTGCGCCTTTGTATGAAGTCGCTTTCAGCTTAAAGGAAGATTCCTGGTGCATCTGCGCGTAGATCAAAAGCGGATCGATGTTGTAGCGTTTCGATGAATCGACGATGTATGAATCGATCTCGATGCTTCCCGTCGTAAATCCCTTTAAGCTCGAACTCGTGCCCATCACGAGCTTGCTGTAGGAAGTCGCTTTCACGAAATCCTTGTTGGCAAAACCGTCCTCGACGTTTCCGGCGGCGGCTTTGGTTGATTTGTTCGATGCAGTTTCGACGGTTTTTTTACCGCCTGTTTTGGTTCGTTTGGTCGTTGTCGCAGGTGCAACGGTCGGAGAGATCACCTGAACGCCGCCTTTTATATCAAAATTGTCGAAAACTCTTGAGCGGCTTTGAGCGGCGGCGGCGGAAACACCTAAAAAACAACAAATGACGGCAGTTATGGCTAGTGTTTTTGTTTTCTGTGGCATTGGATTCGGTTAGATTTTTTTAATTTAAGGACGGAGGTTTCAGATGCCCTTTTTTCAGGCTTCTATTAATTGAAAAAGACTAAAACCGACAACCTTCCAGAAAAACGTTGGCAGAAAATAAATTTTTTTTAACACGAAACTAAAGTTTTTCGGCGAAGTGCCGATGTTTGCTTGTCAATTTCAAAAAAAAAATGTAATTTCTAACCAATCTTTCAAAAAAAGCAGTAATTATAAAAATTAACTAGAGGAATTTTCTCGATGAACAAAAACAAGGGTCAGTTTCCTTCATCGGCTTTATATGTCGTTGAAGGCAAAAGCGATTCACTATTTATCGGTATCGGCTTTTTACTTTTAGCGGTTTTTTTATTCGGCAGTTTCTTTGTCAAATGAATCAACTTGATTCTCCCTCGTTATTCCTTTTTTGATCTCCCGAATTTAATATCTTCCTTGCTTCAATCTTTGGTGAAGTTGGTTTATCTTGTAAATTATGCTTTACCTTTCACAGATGCTCGGACGACCTATTCTTGATGCGCGCGGCGAAACCGTTGCCGCCATTAAGGACGTTATCGTGCGTTACGGCGAAGAAGACTATCCGCCCGTGATCGGTCTGGTCGCACGCTATCGCCGCCGTCTTTTTTTCATCCCCAAACGCGACATTTCAGGAATCAGCGAACAAGGTGCGAAAATGCGTTCGACCGTGCTCGATCTGCGTCCGTTCACACGGCGCGAAGGCGAAGTTTTACTGGCAAGAGATGTTTTGGACAATCAATTGATCGACGTTGACGGAAAACGTGTCGTGCGCGTCAATGACGTGCAGATCATCGAAGTCGTCGGCGTGTGGCGCGTTACGGGTGCGGACGTTTCCTTGCAGGGATTTCTGCGCCGCCTGATGCCGAAAGGTTTTTACGGAAGCTCGAAGGTCGTCGAAGTTATCGACTGGAAGGACGTTGGATATTTGGCGACCGATTCGGCTTCGGCGACCGTTCAGTTGAAATCGTCAAAGGATAAACTTTCCAGACTTCACCCGGTTGAAATCGCCCAGCTTGCCGAAACGCTTTCGCCGATTCACCGCACCGAGATCGTCGAAGCTCTCGACGACGAAATTGCCGCCGACACGCTCGAAGAAATGTCCACGGAAAATCAGGCGCGAATTTTGGAAGAAATGGACGAGGAACGCGCCGCCGACATCCTCGAAGAAATGTCGCCCGACGATGCGGTTGACGTGCTCGGTGAAATGGACGAAGAGAAGGCGCAGGAGCTTTTCGACCTGATGGAAGACGAGGAAAAAGCCGACGTTGCCGAGCTGATGGAATTTGCACACGACACGGCTGGCGGTCTGATGACGACGGAATTTATCGTTTTTCCAAAGGATTTGACGGTCGGACAGGCAATTGCAAGATTAAGAGAAATGGCGGAAACGCCGAATATGATCTATTACCTTTACATCGTCGAAAATGAAAATTCGTGGAAAATTTCCGGCGTGATTTCGCTTCGCAGTCTGATCTTAGCCGACCCGACATACACTCTTTCCGAGGTGATGCGCGAAAAATTTCAGTTTGCACATCCGAACGACAGCGCGGAAGAAGCCGCGCAGATCATTTCCGAATACAACTTGCTCGCTTTGCCCGTGATCGACGACGAAGGCGATATTGCCGGGATCGTGACGGTTGACGACGCGATGGAAATTCTGCTTCCGAAAAATCTTCAACGCCGTCTGCCGCGTCTTTTCGGTTAGATTTTGCCGAAACGGGTGCTGATGTGAAACAATAGTTTCTATCTTTCGTAAAAAATAAAATCTATCTTAAGGAGTAAATCGTAATGAAAAAATTGAGTAATTTGTTGGCGGTTTTTTTCGCCGTTCTCGTTTTTGTTTCAGTTTCAAATGCACAAAGCACTTTTGCCGTCGGCACGGTTTTGGAAGATTTCAAGCTGACCGACATTAACGGCAAAGAACAATCATTTAACGGCTTGAAAGGTGAAAAAGGCACGGTTTTGATTTGGCTTTCGGCACAATGCCCGGTCGTTAAAGGCTATAACGAACGAATTAATCAGGTTGCCGCCGATTATGAAAGCAAAGGAATAAAATTTATCGGCATCAATTCAAACGCGACCGAATCGCTCGATTGGGTAAAATCGAACGCGGCGGAAGTCGGTTATAAATTTCCCGTTTTGATCGATAAAGACAACGTTTTAGCCGACAAACTCGGTGCAAGCGTCACGCCCGAAGTATACTTTTTCGATGCGAAAAGCACGCTTCTTTATCACGGCGCGATCGATAACGATAAATACGGCAAAAATATTTCAGACAATTACCTGCGAACCGCTTTCGATTCGTCGCTTGCGGGCAAGAAAATCGAAAGAACCAAAGCGAACGCGACCGGCTGTTCGATCAAACGCGCCGCGCAATAAAAACAATGAATCATTTTTCATTTAAATGGACGAAAGCCTTCGGAAAATCATTCTTCGGAACGGTTTTCGTCCTCTTTTTTTCCTTTGCGGTTTTCGCACAAACGGCGGAAACGAAAGTTGTTTCAACCACAGCGAAAACCGTCACAGTAACGCAGCTTGATGCCGTCGGGTTAAAAAATCTACTGAAACCGAACGGCAAGCCTTTGCTCGTTAATTTCTGGGCGACTTGGTGCGATCCCTGCCGCGAAGAATTTCCCGATCTCGTCAAAATCGATAATGATTTTCGCGGAAAGATCGATTTTCTCACCGTTTCGCTCGATGATTCGGCAGAAATAGCGACGAGCGTTCCGCGTTTTCTCGAATCGATGAAAGCTGAAATGCCCGCGTATCTGCTGAAAGTTCCCGACGAAGGCGAAGTGATTTCCGCCGTCGCCAAAGATTGGCAGGGCGGTTTGCCGTTCACGATTCTTTATAATCAGAAAGGCGAAATCGCTTATTTCAAACAAGGCAAGATCAAGATCGAAACTTTGAAAGCCGAGATCGAAAAGTTGAGTGTAACGACACAAAAATAAGAGCAAATTTTATTAAAAATTTCAGACTTCAAAGTTTGGAATTTTTTTATTTTTATGTTAGTTTCATAGGTGCAACATTTTTTCATTTCAAAATCAACAGGAGCAAAATTTATGTATCGAAAAATCGAAGATTTTCAAACGGCGTGGAACTATGAAACGGAAATAACTACCAAATTGCTTAATAATTTAACCGACGAATCGTTAGGTCAAAAAGTGACCGAAGACGGCAGAACGCTCGGTTTTCTGGCGTGGCATCTGGTTTTGACTTTAGGCGAAATGCCCGGAAAGGTCGGACTGCAAATTGACGCGCCGGCGGAAGATTCAGCCGTGCCTTCAAGCGCGAAAGAGATTGCCGGCGCATTTGAAAAAGCGGCAAAATCGGTCGGTGAACAGGTTGTAAATAATTGGAATGAGGAAACGCTTTTGATCGAAGACGATATGTATGGGGAAATCTGGTCGCGCGGAATGACTTTGTTTTATTTGATGCTGCATAACACGCACCATCGCGGACAAATAACCGTTTTAATGCGTCAGGCAGGTTTGAAAGTCGTCGGCATTTACGGTCCTGCGAAGGAAGAATGGGCGGAAATGGGAATGGCGGCTTTGGCGTAAGCAAAATTAAGAATTTCAAATAAAGGCGTAAGGTTTAATAAAAACTTTACGCTTTTATTTTGCGATAAATTCGACATCGCAAGGCTAAAAAGTTAAAATGACAGTTTCATTTTTAACGGAAAAACCAAACAGATGACCAACGAACCAAAAATCACGCCGGAAATTGTCGCCCAACACGGATTTACGCCTGAAGAATACGAAAAAGTTTTGGAAATAATGGGACGCGAGCCTTCGATGACCGAACTCGGAATTTTTTCCGTAATGTGGTCGGAACATTGCAGTTACAAATCTTCGCGCGTTCATCTCGGAAGACTTCCGACAACGGGCGAACGCGTCATCGTGCCGCCGGGCGAAAACGCCGGAGTCGTGGACATCGGCGACGATTGGTGCGTTGCGTTTAAGGTCGAATCGCACAATCATCCTTCGTTCATCGAACCGTTTCAAGGTGCGGCAACCGGAGTCGGCGGAATTTTGCGCGATGTTTTCACGATGGGCGCACGTCCGGTCGCGGCAATGAATTCACTTCGTTTCGGTCCGTTGAACGATGAGAAAAACGGCAGACGAAACACTTCGATCCTAAAAGGTTGTGTTGACGGAATCGCACATTACGGGAATTGTTTCGGTGTTCCGACGGTCGGTGGCGAGGTCGTTTTTGATGAGTCTTACAGTCTGAATCCGCTCGTTAATGCGTTTGCGCTCGGCATCGTCCGCAAAGATCAGATATTTTTCGGAAAAGCCGAAGGAATCGGAAATCCTGTTTTGTATGTCGGTGCGAAAACCGGACGCGACGGGATTCACGGCGCGACGATGGCTTCGGCGGAATTTGATGAAGAAGCCCTGGAAAAACGTCCGACGGTGCAGGTCGGCGATCCGTTTTTGGAAAAACTATTGCTCGAAGCCTGTCTGGAAGCGATGCGTTCGGGTGCGATCGCCGGAATTCAGGATATGGGCGCGGCAGGTTTGACTTCTTCGAGCGTCGAAATGGCTTCGCGTGCGGGAACAGGACTGGAACTCGATCTGACGCTTGTGCCGCAACGCGAAACGGGAATGACGGCGTATGAAATGATGTTGAGCGAATCGCAGGAAAGAATGCTCATCGTCGCGAAATCGGGACGCGAAAAACAGGTCGTCGATATTTTCAAGAAATGGGATTTGGATGCGGTCGTGATCGGTAAAGTCGTCGAAGGACATCATTTAAGGGTCTATCACAACGGCGTTTTGGAAGCCGAAATTCCGGTCGATACAGTAACGGATGCGGCACCGAAATATAATCGTCCGATGGACGGTTCAAAATTCAAAATTCAAAATTCAAAATTCAAAATCGAAGACCAAAAACCAAAGACCAAAGATCAAACTGAAGCGTTAAAAATGTTACTCGCGAGTCCGAATATCTGTTCAAAACGCTGGGTTTACCAGCAATACGACACGATGGTTCGCACGAATACGGCGATTTTGCCGGGTGCGGATGCCGCAGTTATTCGCGTCAAGGAAACGCGCCGCGCGATTTCGATGTGCTTGGACGGAAACGGAAAATTTGCGGCGATAAATCCGCGAATGGGTGCAAAATTGATCGTGGCGGAATCGGCGCGGAATAATGTCTGTGTCGGTGCAAAACCGATCGCGGTGACAAATTGTTTGAATTTCGCTTCGCCCGAAAAACCCGAAGTGATGCGGGCGTTTTCGGAGGTGATCGACGGGATTTCGGAAGCGTGCCGCGCTTTTGAAACGCCGATCATTTCGGGAAACGTTTCTTTCTATAACGAAACCGACGGTAAGGGAATTTTGCCGACACCGACGATCGGAATGGTCGGCTTGATCGAAGATACGCGAAAGATCATCACGCAGGGTTTCAAAAAAGAAGGCGATATTATCGCGATTTTAGGAGAAACGAAGGATGATCTGGCGGCAAGTGAATATGCCCAGACGATTTTGGGTTTAACGACCGACGAATTGATTGAAAACGGAATCGTTCCCGAAATCGATCTGGATTTGGAAGTAAAAGTCCAAACCGCTTGTTTGAAATTGGCTGATAATTTATTGATAAATTCGGCGCACGACGCTTCGGACGGCGGATTGGCGGTTGCCGTCGCCGAACAATGTTTTTCTTCGCTCAATAATCAGGCAAACGGCGCGGAGATCGAACTTTCCAACTCTGATCTTGCGGCTGAATCTTTGCTTTTCGGCGAAACGCCTTCACGTATCATTGTGACGTTTTCGGCGGAAAACTTGGAAAAAATTAAAGAAGTTGTCGGTGATTGCCCGTTTGAAATTATCGGAAAAGTTTCGGCTGAAAATCTTTCATTCAAAATTAACGGTGAAGAAAAAATTTCCGCTTCGGTTTCAGAACTTGAAACGGCTTGGAAAACTTCGCTTGAGAAACAGCTTGAAAGATAGCCAGACTTTGGGAAAAACATCATAAAACCGAAAATCTCGCTTAACTTCAAAGGAAGTTTGTAGAAAAACTTCTTTATTCTTTGCCGAATTTTTAACTTTTGAAGCTACTTTTGCTTGTCTTTCCGCATCTGAAAGGCTAGTCTTTTGCATAAGCGGAGTTAAAAGAAAAATTATGAGATTTTTGGCGGTTTTGGCGGTTTTACTTTTCAGTTTCGTTTTCGTAGCGGCGCAGAACGAGCAGGCACCGATCTATGAAAAGGAAGTTAAATATAAGGATTGGACATACAAAAACGTGCGCGACAGCGGCGAAACGAATCTGCGAAAATTTGCCAACGGCAAAAAACTCGTGATGGTCGTTTATTTTGCGCCGTGGTGTCCGAACTGGAAACACGAAGCCCCGTTTGCCCAAAAACTTTATGAGAAATACAAAGCAAACGGTTTTGAAGTGATCGGCGTTGCGGAATATGACACGGTCGAGGCGATGAAAGCAAATCTCGAAGCCTTTAAGATCACTTTTCCGGTCGTTTACGAATCGGAAGCCCGTGACGCGAAACAGAAAACCCTGCACTATGAATATCGTAAAGCCGCCGGCGACACCAGAAATTGGGGTTCGCCCTGGAACATTTTTCTCGTTCCGAAAGAATTAAACAAAAAAGGCGACATTTTAACGGAAAAGGCTTCGGTCGTAAACGGCGAATTGATCGAACTTGAAGCCGAAAAATTTGTCCGTGAAAAGCTCGGGCTTCCGCCGATGGAACTGAAGATTTCGATGACTGAAAAGAAAGAGATCGACGCATGCGCACCGGACAAGAAGATTTTGAGTTTGAAAAAGCCTGAATAATCTTTCAGGGTTTCTTTCAAATAAATATAGAGCGAAAAAATCGGATGGTAAACATCCGATTTTTTGTAATTAAATCTTCATTTTGTTTTCTAGTGTTGCGACTAGGAAATCCGTTCTGAAAAAACTAAAAGTAAAATCTTGCGAAGTAATAAAGAATCGGTGCGTTGAAAAGCAAACTGTCCAGACGGTCGAGCAAACCGCCGTGTCCGGGTAGAATATTTGCCGCGTCTTTGGTGTTTGAACCGCGTTTCATCGCACTTTCCGCCAGATCGCCGAAAAGTCCGGCGACGGTCATTACGATTGCCAGCGGAATCGAGAGTTTATAAGGCAGTTCGGGGAAAAACGTTGCGCTTGCGACCGTCGCGAAAGCTGAACTGAACAAAATTCCGCCGATCACGCCTTCCCACGTTTTACCCGGCGAGATTTTCGGAACGAGTTTATGTTTGCCGAAGTTTTTACCGATGTAATAGCCGCCCGCGTCCGCACCCATCACGACGATGAAAAAGAATCCGAGCAGTTTGGTCGAAAGATGCGGAACGATAGTTTCGGCAAAACCGATGCGCATCGACACGATAAATCCGCCCAAAAATGCGACATATAAAACGCCCAGAAGCGTTACGCCGATGCCCGTCAGCATTTTTGAAAAATCCGCCTGAAAACGAAAGGTTTGCGAAACGAGAACGGCGATAATGAACAGCACGACCGTTAAAATGAGCAGTTCGGGAGATTTTGCGGGCGCATCGAAAAGAAAAGCAACGAACAATGCCGCCGCGCCGAGATAGGCGATTGCGGCATCGGCTTTCAATTCGAGCTTTTTCGTAAGCGTAAAAAACTCAAAAAGTCCTGCACCGAAAGCCAAAACTGCGATTAGCAGAAAAAGCCAGTTTGCCGCCGGATATTGCGGCAAAAAATAAGGAAGCAGAATCGATAAGATTAAGATCGGAAGCGCGACGAGCGCGGTCAGTATTCTGGTCATTTATAAATTTCTGTAGCCGAGTCCCCAAGTCCTCAGCAATTCACGAAATCCGTTTCCCATATCATCAGAAAATTTAATCATTTGAAACAAAGACAAAGTCCATGAAAGTGTATTAAATTCGCAGGGCTGAAAAAGTATAGGAACAATCTTGTCAGCAAATTTATTTGCATTTAAGGCAAACATAAGTTCTCTTTTAACCCACATTGATTCAACTGAGTTAGGAGAAAGAATTATAGCGAACCAATCACAGCGGTTCAGAGCTTCTCCGATTTCGTCCTGCCATTGCTGTGCGCCAAGAATATTGGTTTGACTATACCAGGTCGGTATACCATGGTTTCTTAAAGTTTTAGCTACTGCATCGGCAAAATCTCTGTCAGAACTGGAATGAGAAAGAAAGATTTCCTGTGGCAACATAATTTGAAATTTTATTTAATTTTTATATTACCGCGAATTGCATTGTTAATCTGATTAACTTGGATGTTAAATTGATCTGATTTTGACAAACGGATAGTTTGCAATTTTTGTAAAATCCAGGGAATACTTTTTTCAGGCACACTTTCCTCAGAACCAACTAGAACAGGTATTAGTCGATTATCATATGACTTGTTTCCAAGTGCATACTCAATTTCACGTTGGACGGTTCTTGACTCAAGCGAATCAGGTGTAATCAAGACAACCATTGCATCCGAATCCTTCAGGGCGTTTGAAACTTTTTCCGCCCAGTTATCTCCGGGCAGTATTTCCGTTTCGGCGTTCCAAACAACCAAATCGAATTTAGACAATTCTTTTGCGATTTTCTCTGCTATTTCACTATCTTTATGCGAATAACTTAAAAAAACTTTCATCTTCTTACCCCAATCTTTGATGCTATTTTAAAGTTAAAAGAGAAAAAATCAAAGTTTATTTTTATCTGAGTCTAAAACGCCGCCGAATCTGCGCTCGCGTTTTTGGAAATCAAGGATTGCCCTAAAAATCTCGGCGCGGCGAAAATCAGGGAAAAGCGTCGGCGTGACATAAATTTCGCTGTAAGCCAACTGCCACAAAAGAAAGTTCGAGATGCGAAACTCGCCGCTCGTACGCACTAAAAGATCGACCTCGGGCAGATTGTGCGTGTAAAGATTCGTTTCAATGTCCGCTTCGCTCAAATCGTCGAGCGATCTTCCTTGTTCGATCAAATTTTTCGCGGCTTTTTTCGCGGCTTCCGCAATCTCGGCGCGACCTCCGTAATTGAGCGCAACGCTCAGGATCGTTCCCGTGTTTTGCGCCGTAAACTTCATCGCGGCGGCAAGTTCTTTCTGCAAATCCGCGCTTAGACCGTCAATTTTCCCGATTGCCTGAAAGCGGATGTTGTTTTTATGAACGCTTTTTAATTCCTTTTTCAAATAAAGTTTGAGCATCTGCATCAAACCCGAAACTTCGTCTTCCGGTCGTTTCCAGTTTTCGGTCGAAAAAGCATAAAGCGTGACGGCTTTGATCTGCAAACGCGCACAGGTGTCGAGAATCGCACGAACCGATTCCGCACCTTCACGATGCCCGAAAATTCGCGGTTTTCCGCGCTGTTTCGCCCAACGTCCGTTGCCGTCCATAATCACGGCGATATGTTCGGGCAACCGAGAAAAATCGATCCGCGCGAGAAGCTCGGCTTCTTCGGATTTCGGTTTGACGACTTTGGCAAAATTTTCTCTCATTAAAACCGTTAGTTAACCGCAGATAAACACGGATGGACGCAGATAAAAATTAATTTTATGGTTCTTTTCATCTGCGGTTGATTTCTCTTTCGTTAATTTCGACAATCGCGGATTTGTTTATTTTCCCGTAAATATGCGGGTAAATATCGTTGTTCGTCGAAGGCTCGTTGATTAACTTCGACGCAAGTTTTTCCGTGTCGAGCGACAAGATCAAAACCTTTTCGGCGTTTGAATAATATCTTCGCAAAACGCCGTCGAGCTGTTCGGCAAAACTGCAATGAATAAAGCCTTCCGTCTGTAAACTTTCGGCTTCATACTCTTCTTTGTTTTTGAAGACTTCCCAAAGTTCGGGCAAAACGATGTGATAAATTAACATTTAGTTCTCAAATTCTGCGACTGCTTTCTGCAGTTCTAAATATTTTTCGCGCACAAAAGGATCGAGCTTTTCGGCAAAATCGGCTGGCAAATCTTTGACTTTAATTAATTCCTGCACATCAGCCAAATCTTTCAAACGATGCGGTGCGGTCATTCCCGACGCAAGTTTTAATTCAACGAGTTTTTCCAATGTCAGCGTTTTAATTCCGTCAATTTCCGTTTGATTTTCAGTCGGATTCGGAAAAACGACCGCTTTGGGCTTGCCGTCGCCGGGAAATTCGCCTGACGTGATTATTTCGACCGTCACGTTTTCCTGCGTCGTGCGAAACTTTTTCGTCGCACCTTCAAAAGCCGGACGATAACCCAAACCGACCAGTTCTTTCTGAAATTTTTCCAAGCCTTCGCGTGTTAAAAGCAAATCAATATCTTCGGTAAATCGCCGATAACCGTGTTGATTGAGCGCGATTGCACCGATCAAACTGTATTCAATCCCTCGATCTTCCAAATCTTTCGCCACACGACGAAGCGTTTCGTTCAAAGTTCCTTCGCCCATAAAAAAACGCAAACCTTCCTGATACGCCAAAACAGGTGATGCAATAATTTGCTGAAAATCGTTTATCATTCGTAATAAACCTTCAAAAGCGTCAAGCCGTGGGCGGGCGCGGTTTTTCCGGCGAGTTCGCGGTTTCCCGTGACGATTGCCGTTTGGATTGTATCAAAATCTTTTTCATTGCGCCCGACTTCCAGAAGCGTTCCGACAAGCGAACGCACCATATAACGCAAAAATCCGTTTCCCGTCACGCGAAATTCGATCAGCGACGCGTTGGCGCGTGCGTCCCAAACGGATTCGACCGTGAATTCCGTGATCGTGCGGATTTTTGTTTCCGCGTCGGTGCGCGTTGAAGAAAACGCCGTCCAATCGTGTTCACCCAAAAATAAACGTGCCGCCGTGTTCATTTTGCCGACATCGAGCGGACGATTTTCGTGATGCGCATAGCGCGCCCAGAACGGCGAGATCACGGGCGCATTGATGACGCGGTAAACATATGTTTTTCCTTTCGCCGAAAATCGTGCGTGAAAATCATCGGCGGCTTTTTCGACGTTCAAAATCCGCAGATCGCGCCAAAGATTGCCGTTGATCGCATTGCGGAGATTTTCAGGCGTAAATGGACGCACTAGCTTCACATTCGCAACCTGACCTTCGGCGTGAACGCCCGCATCCGTTCTGCCCGAACCGGCAACATAAACTTCTGTATCTTCGATCAGTGACAAAACACGCGTCAGCTCGCCCTGCACGGTGCGTTGATTGTCCTGAACCTGCCAGCCGTGAAAATCCGTGCCGTCGTATTGTATAAGCAATTTAAAGTTCATTTCAGAATCTTAAAGTTAGCCAGTGCGCGGTTGGGCAAATCTTTTGTTTCAGCATTGCCGCCGTTTTCCGCATCTTCGATGTAAAGCATAATGAATTCGCTTCTTTTCGCCTCGTCAAGCACGCGCACGAATCGCTGATATTTTAACGATTTCATCAAAACAAAACCTTTATCCTGCAAAAATTTCGCCGCTTTTGCAATATCGGAATCGGGAACTGTCTGCAAAGCCATTTCGACGTTCGGGATATTTTCGGAATTCGAGAAATATTTCAAGCCGCCGAACTCGACGGTTTGCGATTCGTTGTAATCGTATTTTCCCTGAATGTTCGGCAAAAAACTTTCAAATTCAGCATATAAAGCCGTTTGATCTTCTTGTTTTCGGCTTCGATAAAGAAAAACTGCTCGGCTTTGGCGCGGTCATATAAAACAAATTCGTGAGCACCGCCGAATTTGAATTTTTTGTCGAATTTCAAACGCAACGGCGGCATATTTTTGGAAGTCAAAACTTGTCCTTTGACCTGCCGACCCGGTTTTTCGGAACTTTGGGCAAACGCCGAAAAGCCGAACAAGAAAAATATGAGAATAGAAATTAAAAATTTTGTAGATAGATTTGAGAAAAAAGTCATTCATCTTCCTCCATATTCTAATTATCTTTCGATAGCGAATCGGCGATTTTTATAATCCGGGCAAACTGAAGCCGTTTACAAATCCTTGTTTCCAAAATGCGAAAAATTTATCGTTGCCGCCGACCACCAAAGCGAAAATCGCTCCGAAGAATATTAAATTAGCGACGGGTAAAAACAAAATGCTGAAAACCAAACCCGCTTCGTGCAGATCGCTTTGTCCGAAATGAAATTCCTGCCAGCCCGATAAAAGATGAAAGGCAACACTTGCGCCTAAAACAGTTAAAAATACCGGCATAGATTCGGCGGGTAAAAACCACGCCAAAGGCAGAATCAAATAACAAACCGTCGGCAGGAAGTAAGGCGCAAGCGTGACCAGAAAATTTTGTCCGCCATACATTTCGACGTAACCGCCTCTGGTAAATGTGACTTTGAAGGACTTCGGCTTTTTCAAAAACAAAAGCCCGACGATCAGATGCGTCAATTCGTGTTCAAAAGTGCAGAAAACTTGCAGAAATCTTCTAAAGATCAGCCAAAAAAGCGCGAACAAACCGAAACCGGTCAGAAAAGGCAAAACTCTCGAAATCTGCCAGGTTTGTTTGGTCAAAATTTTATACAAAGCCGCGCCGAAACCGTAAGCTAAAAACGGCAAAAGCAAAATTGCGATAATTTTTCCGACGACATTCAGCACAAGTTTTGCCCGCGAAATACACGAAATAAACGAAAAATAAAGAAGTAAAGATGCAACTTTTTAACTTTTAATTTTTACTTCTTGCTTTCCTGACGGCTTCCGGGTTTAACGGCGACATCGCCGTTTTCGCACAGCGGACAATCTTCGGGTTTATATGCCGGAACATCCAGACTTACGAGCGCAATGCGCGGAACGCCGACATCGGCTTTTCCACCTGAACGGTCGATGATCGAAGCGGCATTCGTCACTTTTGCGCCTTTTGCTTCTAATGCGTTAATACATTCACGCGTTGAACCGCCCGTCGTGATAACGTCTTCAACGACTAAAATCCGTTCGTTTTCTTTGACTGAAAAACCGCGCCTGACCGTCATCTCACCGTTTTGGCGTTCCGTCCAGATAAAACGAACGTTCAAAGCCTGTGCGACCGCATAACCGATCACCAAACCGCCGATCGCGGGCGAAGCGACCGTTTCGATGTTTTCGTTTACAAAATGTTCGGCAATGGCGCGACCGAATTTTGCCGCGTCGACTGGAAACTGCAGGGCAAGCGCGCATTGCAGATATTTCGGGCTGTGCAAACCGCTCGAAAGGATAAAATGTCCTTCGAGCAATGCGTTCGTTTGGCGAAAATGTTCAAGAATTTGTTCTGAATTCATAAGAAAGTCTGGGAAGTCTTGAACATTTAGGAAGTCAGGGAAGTAAAGAAGGTCAGAAAAAATTTTCTTCCAAGACTTCCCAAACTTCCAAAACTTTCAAGACTTTATCCGATTATCGGTTTCGGGTCGAAAAATCCGAAGGCTTCGGTGATTTCGCCGTTTTTGATGCGAAACTTTTCCAAAATCGGAATTATGCCAAAAACCGCGTCAACTTCCCAATGCGTCACGACGAATTCGCCTTCGCAAACGTGGCTGATAACTCTCACATCGTTGATCGCGGGCAAAAAGCCCGAAAGAAAAGCCTTAAAGTTTTCCGCGCTGTTGCCGTTTCCGGCGACGGGATCGAAAAAAATCATATCTTCGGCAAACGAAGCGAGCGATAAATCTTTCTGTTTCAGCGCATTCAGATAATTTTCAATGGTTTTGATGTTTTCTTCTCTGGTCATAAAAATCTCCAATTAATTTATAAAATGGTTTATTCGCGGCGTTTTTGTTTGCGGTTTCATTTTTTCGCGTTAAAATCAAAATGAATGGCGCCTTATCCAAATTTAATTTCAGATTCTCTGCTCATCAGCGAAACGATCGAGCTTTTGCAATCCGTCGGCGGTCGCGCAACTGCCGTAAGCGTCGTCGATTACGTGATGAAAATCCAGAAACCCGCGCCCGATCTGGCTAAATCGCTGGTTTCCGACCTGATCGAGATCGATCCGCGTCTGCAATTAAATGAAGATTTTGTCGAGCTGATCGAAACGGATTTTGCGAACCGAAAGCTTCTGGAAAGCGAATTCGTCGTTTTCGATCTGGAAACGACGGGCGCGAAATGTCCTCCGTGCCGCGTCACGGAGATCGGCGCGTATCGCGTCAAAAACGGGAAGATCGTCGGCGAATTTCAAACGCTTATCAATCCCGAAATGCCGATTCCGGCTTTCATTTCACAGCTTACGGGCATTTCCGATGCGATGGTCAAAAACGCGCCGAAGTTTCGTGAGATCATTTTGGATTTTCTCGATTTTATCGGCGATTCCGTATTGGTCGCGCACAATGCACATTTCGATATGCGTTTTCTCAATCACGAGATCGGCATCGTTTACGATAATTACCGGCTCGTCAATCCGCATCTTTGCACCGTTCAGCTTTCGCGCAAATTGCTTCCCGACATTGAAAATCATCGCCTGAACACGGTCGCCGAACATTTTTGCATCGCGCTCGTCAATCATCATCGCGCCGCCGAAGATGCCCGCGCAACGGCGCATATTTTCATCAATCTGCTCGAAGATATGCACAGCCGCGGCATTCACGATTTCGATTCTGCCAAAAAACTGCAAGTCCTGAAAGCAAAAGCCTGAAATTCCGCAAAAAAATCCGCTTTGCCGTTTTGCGTTTCGTTTGACGAAATCAAAATGCTAAAATAACCGTTTTGATTTTACCTGGAGAAGTTTTCTATGTTAGACAATTACGTTTTACCGCCTGAAAATCAGCAAAATCTCGACATTCGTTCGACTCCGCGCGAAGAAATGAATCTTTTTCCGCTCGACACCTTTAAATACGAATATGTCGGGCGCGAGATTTGGATCGAATTTGAAATTCCCGAATTTACGGCGATCTGCCCGTTTTCGGATTTCCCCGATTTTGCGATCATCCGCTTGAAATACGTTCCGAACGAACGTTGTATCGAACTCAAAAGTTTGAAACTTTATATCAATTCGTTTCGTGACATCAAAGTTTTTCACGAACACGTTATCAATATTATTTTGGAAGATTTCGTGAAAGCCTGTGACCCGCTAAAGGTCGAACTCGAAGGCGATTTTCACGTGCGCGGCAATATCAAAACCGTCGTGCGAACGAGTTACGCGAAGAAATAAAGGCAATCGTTTTTCATTTATTAAGTTTAGAGTTCCTTCTTTGGAAGGCTTTTCGTTTGAGTAAAGCCGCCTGAAGGCGGGACTCTAAACGCTTTCATTGATTTGGCTTTTTATGAGAAAGCGAGTTTGAAACGATGAATTATTGCAGTTGACTATAGTCAAATCCGGAACACGCTTTGAATTGTTCTGCTTTTGCCGAACAATTTCCGTGAAACTAAAAAATTCGATATTTTTCAGATTTACATTTATTTTTAATGAGTTGCGGCGGACATCACACGCGGTTGTTTGATTTGATGTTTGCGGCAGGCGCACTGCACCAAGTCGGAAACCTTCGATTCGATCTTTTCTTCGTCAACGAAATTTCCGTTGACGATTTCCGAAATTATCAGAAATTTTGCTTTATCCAGAAGATTTTGTTCGCGGAAGGAAAGCTTCTTTTCCAAGCTCAAAAAGGTTAGTTTTTTCAGAACATCAGCCGCCTCGAAAACGTCGCCGGACTGTAATTTTTCGTTGTATTCGCGCGAACGTATTTTCCAGTCGGTAGAAATTTCCTCGAAATCCTTTTCAAGCTCGCTGATCAGTTTTTTGAACTGTGATAAGCCGATGATCGGTCTGATTCCGATATTTTCGGCGTTTTCGGTCGGCACGAAGATCGTCGAATCATCACCCAAAACACGCAACAGGTAAAACATTATCGAAGCATTTCCGATAATCTTTCTTTCGATGTCCTCGACCAGACAAACGCCCTGGCTCGGATAGGCGACCTTTTGTCCGATAACTAACTCCATAGATTTTTCTCCTTCAAAAAACTTTGAGAAAAACAGACGTTAAAACGCTGTTTCGCGGATAAATAACCGAGGGATTTTTACGATATGAAAAATTATAACACGGGGAAGTTATTTTTTGAAAGATTTGAAAAAAAAACTGTAAATCCTTATTTATTGGGAAGTTCGATGGAAAAAGCCGTTCCTTTCGTGAGAATGGAACTGACGGAAACTTCGCCGCCGTGAAGTCTGGCGAGGTGTTTGACGATCGCCAAACCTAAGCCTGTGCCGCCGATTTCGCGTGAACGGGCGCGGTCGGTGCGGTAAAAACGCTCGAAAATCCGTTGTAGATGTTCGCTCGAAATTCCTTCGCCTGTGTCGGCGACGGAAATTATATCGCCAGATTCGGTTTGTTTGAACTTAACGGTCACGGTTCCTCCCTGACGATTGAATTTGATGGCGTTGTCGATCAGATTCGTGAGCATTTGTTCGAGCCGCACGGGATCGGCAAAAACCTTCGTGTCTTTGGCAGTGTCGTTGACGAGCTTTATTTCACGAACCGCGGCTTTCGTGGAAAGATTCGTGAAAACTTCTTCGACGAGCGCGAAAAGCTTGAGTTTTTTCGGATGAAGCACGATCTTTCCGGCTTCGATCGAGGAAAGTTCGAGAATATCGTTGATGAGATGCTGCATCCTTTCGGCGTTTTTGCCGATCACGCCGAGAAAACGCTGATTATTTTCCTTGTCGTCGATCGCGCCGTCCTGCAAGGTTTCGACAAAAGCCATAATCGCCGTGAGCGGCGTGCGAAGTTCGTGCGAAATATTCGATAAAAATTCCTGCCGGACGTTTTCGAGATGTTCGATCTGTGTAATGTCGTCGAAAAAGCCGATGGCGTGACGTTTTTCGTCCAGTTTTATCGGCGCGATGTGAACTTTGTATTTCTTTTTTTCGATGCCCGGAATTTCCAGTTTTACGTCGGAAGTTTCTTCGTTTTGCAGAGCCTTTTGAAAGGCTTCGTGAAGCGCGAGGTCGCGGATGACTTCGGTCAAACGTTTGGTTTCCAGATTGCCGTTATTTCTCCCGAAAGCGTTGTAAGCGGCGCGGTTCGACGCGATGATTCGCAGATCGTCATTGACGACCAGAACGCTTTCCCGCGACGCTTCGAGAATTTCGCGCAGAATATTTTGCGAATTTTGCGACTGAACCTGTTCTTTTGCCGAAAATAGGGAATTTAGGAAACTCATTTACAACCGATAAAGCGATAACCGATGCCGACGACTGTTTCAATGCAATTTCCGCAATCGCCCAGTTTTTGCCGCAGACGGCGAATGTGCACGTCCAAAGTGCGCGTATCGCCGAAATAACTGTAGCCCCACACGTTGTCGAGAAGCTGTTGGCGCGTGGCGACGCGACCCGAATTTTTGATGAGATGCGAAAGCAAAGCAAATTCCTTGCGCGTCAGTTTTACGTCTTCCGTGGCACAGGTGACGCGCATATCGGCGAAATCGACCGACATCTTTTCGTCCTCATATTTCGGCACGCTTTCCTTTTCAACGCGGCGCAAAACGGCGCGAACTCTGGCGATAACTTCCTTGACCGAAAAAGGCTTGACGATGTAATCGTCCGCACCGAGCTCCAATCCGGCAATTTTATCGGTTTCAGCCGCTTTTGCCGTCAGCATAATGATCGGCGTGTTTCCCGTCAAAGCTTCGCGGCGCAAGCGGCGGCAAAGCTCCATTCCGCTCATTCCGGGAAGCATCAGATCGAGAATTATCAGGGACGGCGGATTTTTTTCGTCGAGTGCAAGGCGTAAGCCTTTTTCGCCCGATTCGGCGATCAGCGGACGAAAACCCTCACGTTTGAAGTTGTAATGCAGACTTTCGGCAATATCCGGCTCGTCTTCGACTATTAGAATATTTTGCAGCATAAATCGGTAATTTCGGCGAATCAATCAGAAACGGAAACGAATAAATCGAGCTTGCCCGGAAACTATACTCAGTTTTAATTTTAGATTATCACAAACAGCGTGAAAGCCGATTTTCGTAAATCTGAATTTCAAGTTTCGTTTTCTGAAAATTTATCTTAAATCAAATGCTAAGATTATTGCCTCAGACTTACCGCGATGTGAACAAAATGTTAAATCGATGTTAATTTTCCAAATAAAAAACTCGTCCGCCGATTAAACGAACGGAAAAGTTTTCGTGATCGAAACGGGTGAATATTTGATCCGGCTTTATGTATTAAGTTCGATCTTCGGACGCACGAGATTTTGTAAAATCCCACTTTCGGGCTTTATTTCCTTCCACTTTTCGGCATTTACTTCGATGACCGCCAAACCCGCAGTCGGCATTGATTGAAGCTCGCCGGTTAAGGTTTTTATCAATCCTTCCAAACCCGGATTATGCCCGACGAGCATCACGGTTTGAAAGTTTTCCTTAATTTCCGAAAGTATTTTTAACAACATTTGGGGGCTTGATTCGTAAATATTCTCTTCAAATTTTATCTCAGCTTGAAGCTCGGCGGTTTTTTTGATGATATTTGCCGTTTCTCTGGCGCGTGTCGCGGGAGAACTCAAAATTAAGTCGGGCAGAAGATCATTTTCAGAAATAAATTTCCCCATAAAATCTGCGGTTTTTATCCCGCGTTCGTTCAAGGGGCGTTCAAAATCAGCCAAAACGGGATTATCCCAACTAGATTTGGCGTGGCGCAAAATATATAGTTTTTTCATTTAGACCCTTTTGTTAAAGGCAATTTGAAAGCTGAATTTTAAAAAGACGATTCCTTAAAAGAGGGAGAAGCATCTTTCAATTCACCTGAATAAATCTTTCCTTTTCTTTACTACTCTGTTTCCTTGCTATGCGAACTTTTGAAAACACTAATCCTCAAAAAGCAGAATCGGATTCGGCTTACTGATCTCGATAAGTGTTGAAAGAATTCGTTTTTGTAATTTTTTGTTCTTTTCTGCTGCAAAAAGAATGTCGGTTAGAGAGATAATACCAGTTAGTTCTCCGTTTTGGCTAGTAACGGGCAATCGTTTTACCTTATTCTTTTTCATCAATCTAAAAATATCCTTTATATTGGCGGTCGGCAGACAACTGATTATTTTCCGACGGGTGAATTCTTCGACTTTGATCTCGGAAGGCATTTTATTTTGCGTCGAAACGGCAATGCAGATGTCGCGGTCGGTGATTATTCCGACAACCCTTTTTTCCGCATCGACAATCGGCACCACACCGCAATCTCTTTCCCACATAATCGCGGCGGCACGGTCTAAGCCGTCGCCGCTCGTGCAAAAAAGAATATCTTCCGTCATTACATCTTGAACTTTCATAAAATTGATGAAAAACTTGTGTTTTCTAAAATTATAGCAAAGATGAAAACACAAACCGTCGCCGCCATCGACATCGGCTCAAATTCTCTCAAACTCGTTATTGTCAACGCCGCCGCGAGCGATTCCTTTACCGTCGTTCTGCAAGATCGCGAACGCGTCAGGCTCGGACACGAAACGCTGAAAACTCATCAGTTATCGCCCGAAGCGATCAGTGTTTCGGCGGATGCGATCGCCAAATTTCGTTCAATTGCCGAAAGCCGCAGTGCAGACGTAATTCTCGCCGTCGCGACCGCTTCCGTCCGCGAAGCCGCCAACGCCGCCGAATTTGTCAGCGAGATCGAACGGCGCACGGGCGTTCGCGTCGAAGTTCTTTCATCGCTCGAAGAAGCGCGTCTGATCGGCATTGCCGCCGCGCAAAATCTCGGCACGGCAAAACAGACGTTGCTCAATATCGACATCGGCGGCGGCTCGACCGAACTTTCGTTGATGAAAGCGGGCGAACCGGACAAATTATTTTCAATGAAACTCGGTGCGGTCGGACTTACGGAAAAATATATTTCCGGCAATCCTCCAAAAGCAAAAGAACTCGGAAATTTGCGAATGGAGATCGCGACGGCTTTGGAAAAGCCGAAAAGAAAACTAAATAATGAAAAATGGGAAATTTCCAGCGGAACTTCGGGAACAATTTTAAATTTGGCTTCTTTGCTTGGTGCCGAAGACGGAAACGATGTTAAAGAAAGACCGCAAATTCAACTTAAAAAGCTGATCGCGCTCAACGGAAAACTTGCCAAAATGACTCTGGAAGAACGTGCCGTTTTGCCCGGAATCAGCCGTCAGCGCGCCGAAGTGATCGTCGCGGGCGGACAAATTCTCGAAGGCGTGATGCGCGGTTTGCAGATCGAAACGGTTCAGTCGTGCGGTTTTGCGCTACGTGAAGGAGTCATTATCGATTATCTGCGCGAGATCGAGGCGGAATCTTTGCCGCCCGTTCCCGATGTCGAAGATCGTCAGCTTCGCGGTGTTTTCGCGGTCGGCAGACGTTTCGGTTATGAAGAAACTCACGCTTTGCAAGTCGCGTTTCTCGCGGAAAAGATATTCGACGAACTTGCGCCGATTTATAAACTTCAGCGTCATTGGCGGACGTTGCTTTCCGCCGCCGCCTTGCTTCACGATGTCGGGTATCACATTTCGCACGAATCTCATCACAAACACTCGCTGTATTTGATAAAACATTCGGAGATGACCGGATTTTCAGAGATCGAAAAACTCGTCATTGCCAACATTGCGCGTTATCATCGCGGCGCGTTTCCCAAGGAAAAACACACGGATTTTATGGCTTTGAGCGAAGAACACAAATCCGTCGTCTGGAAACTCGGCGGGATTTTGCGTCTAGCCGATGCGCTTGACCGCGGTTATGAAAATCATATCAGGGATGTAAAATTTAAACTCATTGCAAATAATCTGGTGATGAAATTGGTCGCCGCAGAAAATTACGAGATCGAACAGCAAGCCGTCGAAAATAAAAAAGATTTGCTCGAAGCGGCGTTTCTCTGCAAATTAGAGATTTTATAAGATTTCGCTGGAAGCACGAATTCGACAAGCTATTCTGTCAAAACAGCCGTTCGTTAAGATAAAATTGTTTTTAAGCGAAAATAACTTTAGGATTTCAACGAATGAACACGCTCAACGCGGCATCTCTAGTTAATCTTTTAGGCTTTACGGTCGGAGCCGCACTTTACGCGCTTCTACTGGTGATGGTCGTTCGTCACCGCCGCACTTCAAAAAACGAAAACATCAATCTTCTTTTACTGACGACTTCGATCTTGGGTTTGATCTGGAATGTCGGCGAGCTTTACGTTTTGTTTTTGAAGGATTTTTCCGCCGGCGGAAGTTCGTTTTTACTGACCGCGTTTTCCTATTCCGCGCTCGGTTTTTTGCCTTCGGTCGTTGTTCATTCGGCGCAAAATGAAGAAAATAAAGCACGTTGGCTGACATTTTCGGCTTACGGTTTGAGTCTTTTTGCCTCGATTCTCCATTTTCAATCGGCGATTTTCCAAAACTTTGCGCCGTCAAATTTCGCGCTTCAAACCTTAACGTTCGGTTCGCTTGCACTGGTTCTCGGCTTGCTCATCTTTAATTTTCGGCAAACTCTCGAAAAGAAAACGATCTGGGCGAGTGCCTTGCTTGTTTTCGCGGTTTCCGCGCTTCATTTGAGCGGCGAAGCGGAAGAAAAATCGTGGCTTGTCGAACTTGTCGCGCATCAATCTTCGGTTCCTCTGGCGTTGGCGATTCTTTATCAGAATTATCGTTTTGCCTTTGCCGATCTGTTCCTGAAACGCGCAATTTCGTTGATGATGCTGACTTTGGTTGCCTTCGGCTTATATATTTTCGTCGCCGCGCCTTTGCTTAATTATCACGAAACACACGACCGCAACGACGTTCAGGCAATCGGTTTGATCCTGACTTTGTGGATCGCGACCGCGCTCGTTTATCCGAAACTGCACGATTTCGCCGTTTGGCTTGTCGATAAGGTGATTTTACAACGCGCCGATTATGATAATTTTCAGGTCGAACTCGCGCAAAATCTGGAAAAGATCGAATCGATCGACAAAGTATTGTCGGAAATCTGTCAAAAACTAAGAATCGTTTTGACGGCAGAGAATGCCGATTGGAAGGAAAATTATGAAACGGCTGACGAAACGCGGTTTTCATTCGTAAATTTTACGCCGATTCGCGCCGACATTTTTATTCCGACCGCCGAAACTCCATTTTATGAAATAAATTTGAGTAAATTTGCGGGCGGACGCAGGCTTTTGTCGGATGAAATTACGATGCTCGAAGCCGTCGCGCTTTTAACGGCGCGACGAATCGACGCTCTGCGCGTAACTCACGAACGCTGCGACCGCGAACTGCGCGAACAGGAATTTGCCAAGCTTGCGACCGAAGCGCAACTTTCGGCTTTGCGTGCACAGATAAATCCGCATTTTCTCTTTAATTCTTTAACGACGATCGGTTATTTAATTCAGACCGCACCCGAAAAAGCCTTTGAAACTTTGATGAAGTTAACCCAACTTTTACGCGGCGTTCTGCGCTCGACGGGCGAATTTTGCACGCTCGGCGAAGAATTGAAATTGATCGAAAATTATCTCGACATCGAAAAAACGCGTTTTGAAGAAAAATTAACCGTCAAGATCGAAGTCGGAAAAGATTTGGAAAAAATACGCGTGCCGTCACTAATTTTACAGCCGCTCGTCGAAAACGCGATCAAGCACGGAATTTCGGAAAATAAGAACGGCGGCGAAGTTAAGATCGCCGCAAAACTCGAAAACGTAAAAAACGAATTTCTTTTAAGATTGAGCGTTTTCGATACGGGCGCGGGGAAAAATGCAAAAAGAAATGCCGAATCTAACGGTGTCGGGTTGCAGAACATCCGCGAACGGCTCGAATCCTATTACGGCAAAAAGGCAAAATTAACAGTTGAAAGCCAAAATGATAAAGGCACTCTGGCGGAAATAAGTTTGCCTGTGAAAATTCAAACGGCGATGTAGATTTCAGATTCCAGATTTCAAATTCCAAATTGAACATATGCCTTTAATTTGGAATTTGAAATCTGAAATTTAGAATTTATCTATGAACAAGTTGCGAATTATTATTGCCGATGACGAACGTCCGGCGCGGGAATTTTTAAAGGCTATTTTGCGTGATTTTGAAGATGTCGAAATCGTCGGCGAAGCTGAAAACGGCGCGGAAGTGGTCGAAATAATTAAAGAAACAAAGCCCGATCTGGCTTTGCTCGATCTGCAAATGCCTGAAGTTTCGGGCTTAGAAGCCGTCAAACTTTTACGCAAAAATCAGATGCCGCTCGTCGCTTTCGTGACGGCTTTTGACGAATACGCGGTTCAGGCTTTCGAGGTCGGCGCGGTCGATTATCTGCTCAAGCCGATCGAAAAAGCACGGCTGAGGGAAACTTTGAATCGCGCACACGAACGGCTTGAACAAGACGATTGGCGAGAGCAGGAAACGGAAAAGATCAAAAACGTCACGCGCATTTACGATGAAACCACGCGCGGCGAATTTTTAGACCGGATTCCCGTCAAAAAACGCGAGGAAATCTATTTGATTCCGGTCGAAGAAATCGCTTCGATCATCGCGGACGGCGAGCTTTTGCACATCACGACGAATAAAAATCAGAAATATACGATCAATTTTCGCTTGAAGGATTTGGAACTCAGATTGGACGAAAAATTATTCGTGCGTCTTTCACGCGGCGCGCTGGCAAATCTTTCAATGATCGAGAGAATTTCGCCGATGCCCGGCGGAACTTATTCGATCTCGCTCAAAAACGGTCAGGAAATTGCTTCGAGCCGCTTGCAATCGAAGATTTTGAGAAGCAAACTTCTGAAATTGTAAAAACCGATGAACGAACCGAAAATTATCGAAATCGAAAACCGAAAACTGATCGGAATGAAAATCAAAACGACACTTTCCGAAAATAAAACGCTCGAATTGTGGCAAAATTTCAAGCCGCGCGTAACAGAAATCGAAAACCGCACGGACACGGATTTTTATTCCGTGCAGATTTTTGAAAAAGGTTTGAATTCGGAGCAATTAACGCCGCAAACCGAATTTGAAAAATGGGCGGCGGTGCAGGTTGAAAGTTTACATAATGTTCCTGACGAACTGGAAAAATTTACGATTCCAAGTGGAAAATATGCAGTTTTTGTTCATCGCGGAACGCCGCAGGAATTTGCGAAAACTTCGGCTTTTATTTACGGCGTGTGGCTTCCGAATTCGGAATTTGAATTGGACGGACGACCGCATTTTGAAGTAATGAGCGCAAATTATCATCCTGCCGACCCGAATGCGGAAGAAGAAATCTGGATTCCGATAAAGAAAAAAAATCTTTCAGAATTTTGAGCGCGGATCGGGCAAATCAGGCGGATGAACGCAGATAGATTTTGTAAAAATCTGCATAAATCCGTTTGATTCGCCCGGTTCGCATTCAAAAAATGTTGATCTTTTCTTTGCCTGATTTAGTTTTCTTCTTTTTTGACAAAACGATAGCCGATGCCGCGAACAGTTTGCAGGATTTGCGGTTTTTCGGGTTCGTCTTCCAAATATCTGCGCAGACGGACGATAAAATTATCGATTGCGCGCGTGTCCGTGTCTTCGCGCAAATCCCAGACTTCTTCGAGAATCGTTTTGCGCGAAACGGGTTTTCCTTCGCTTTCGATCAGATAGCGCAACAGTTTGGCTTCCATCAAAGTCAGATGAATTATTTCCGTTCCGCTGTGGAGTTCGAGATTTTCAAAATCGATTTTTTTCCCGTTGATCGAAAAGGCATTCGTTTCGGGCAGAGCCGTTTTCTGAGATTTTTCAAACCATTCGCGGCGGCGTAAAAGTCCGTGAAGGCGGGCTTGAAATATCGTTAATTCAAAAGGTTTCGGCAGATAATCGTCTGCTCCTGCTTCAAAACCCTTCAAAACGTCTTCGGCGTTTCCGAGTGCGGTGAGCATCAGGATCGGCGTAAAATCTTCGGTTTCGCGCATAGTTTTGGCAACTTCAAAACCGTCTTTTTTCGGCATCATCACGTCTAAAACGATCGCGTCGAATTTATTGTTTTCGAGAATCTGCAACGCTTTTTCGCCGTCAAAGGCAGTTTCGACCTCAAAACCGTCAAGCTCCAGATTAAAGCGCAAACCGTTTGCCAAATGTTCTTCGTCCTCGACGATCAAAATTTTCATAAATGCAATTTTTTATTTCGGTAACTGCACGATAAACGTGCTTCCTTTTCCTTCGCCTTCGCTGTCAACACGAATTTTCCCGCCGTGTTTTTTGATGATCGACTGCACGATGAAAAGTCCCAATCCCGTTCCTTTTTTCTTTTGCGTCGAAAGATTGGCGACGCGGTAAAATCGTTTGAAAATGCGTTTCATCTCGTTCGTTTCCAAACCGATTCCGTTATCCTTGATAAAAATTTCGGCTTTGTCGTCGCGTGAATTTTTCAGACGAACGAAGATTTTCGGATTTTCGGCGGAATATTTCACGGCATTATCGAGCAGATTGATGAAAACGCTTTGCAGTTCGGCATAATCGCCGGAAATAACGATGTGTTTCGACGGCGTGACGAGTTTGATGACTTCTTCGCTCAAATCGTGGCGACTTTTGACGATCTCGACGGTTTCCTTCAAAAGAACTTCCAGATCGATGTCGGAAACGTTGAGTAGACGGTTCTTTTCCTTGGTGCGGCTTGCCTGTAAAACCATTTCGACCGTGTTCAGCAGACGATTGCTGTCGGCGAGCATAATGTCGTAAAATTCGCGCTTTTTTTCTTCCTGCACATTCCGCGTTTTCAGCGTTTCCAGATAAAGTTTGATCGAGGCAATCGGCGTTTTCAGCTCGTGCGTCATTGCGTTGAGAAAAGCGTCCTGCTGTTCGTTGCGCTTTATCTCGCGTAGTAAAAAGATCGTATTCAAAACTAAACCCGTAATGATAAGCGCGAAAAAAACGATGCCGAAGATCATCAATGCGACTTCGCGCAGATTGAGCAGAATCCAGCCGATGTTCAGCGCGACCGCCAGCGCGATCAGGCTGATTCCCAATATCAAAAAGAAGATTGCGGTCTTTCGGCGGCGCATTTTTTAAATGTAAAACGGAAAACGGAAAATGGAAAATAAAGCGGTTGATTTACTTTCCATTTTCCGTTGCAAATTTTGCGTTTTCTTTATGCGGCTTTTTTGATCGAGTTACTGACCGTTTCCTGATTTTCCTTCAGATCGAAAGCATAAACGTCCGAAACCAACCCGATTTTCTCCATCGCTTTGATTTCGAGCCAGTTGATGTCAACTTCCTTCCACGTCAGACCGTGACGAGCGGAACGCGGATAAGTGTGATGATTATTATGCCAGCCTTCGCCCCACGTGATCGCCGCGATCCAACCGTTGTTGGTCGAAGTGTCGCGCGACTCGAAACGGCGCGAACCCCACGTATGCGTTGCCGAATTGACCAGCCACGTTGCGTGCCAACCGAAAACCGTTCTCAAAAACGTGCCCCAGATAACCATTGTCCAACCGCCGATCGCATATAAAATTGCCGCCACGATGATCGAAGAAACCCAGTAATATTTGTTCATAAAACGGTGAACCGGGTCTTTCATCATATCGGGCGTATAGCGCGTCATCGTCGCTTCGGTTTGATTTTGCGCCGTTCCGCGAAAAATCCAGCCGATATGCGCCCAATACAAACCTTTCAGCGGCGAATGCGGGTCTTTGTCCGTTTCGGTAAAGGCGTGATGCAGGCGATGCGTCGTCACCCAACTGATCGCGCCTGATTGTAAAGCGATAGTGCCGCAGAAAGTCAGAAAATATTCAAACCATTTCGGAGTTTTAAATCCGCGATGCGTTAAAAGGCGATGGTAGCCGAGCCCGATTCCCAAACTTCCCGCAAACCACCAGGTAAATAAAAAAGCGGCTAGATTTTGCCAGCTGAAAGTGAAAAGAGCCAAAATTGCCATCGCGTGAAAAAATGTGACCCCGACAATGGTTGACCATTGAATTTTTAAAGATTTTGCCTGATTGATCTCGACAACGTTCTGCATTATAAAACCTCAACTTATGATTGAAAAATAAAAAGATTCAACGCCTCTCTTTCGCGTCAATTTCAATGCTAACAGGTTTTTAACAGCACAATTGTAAGAGTTTTGTAATTTGATATGACGTGTCGGTTATATCCGGGTTTGGAAGTTTTCCGCGGCAAAGTTTTATTTTGCCGGAAACGGATTTTCATAATCCTTTGCGACAGCGTGTAAACTATAAGAAAAATAGAGTCAAAATGGCAAAAAAAGATTATAAAAATAGAATTAAATGAAGTATTTTCAACAATTTTCGGAAATTTGAGAAAAATGCTTCCAAAATCGAAAGAATTAGATTAAACTGCTTGAGAAACATTTAATTGAAAAGAATTCCGAAACCTGTTTCAGGAACGGAATTTCTTGTGTAGTTCTTGTAGTTCGGGAGTTTTCGATATTTTAATATTCAAGTATTCGTAACTTTCCCCCTTTTGAACGAAAAAAACTAAATATATTAAATTTCAGTTATGGTTCTATCCTGTATTGATAAGGATACGAAACCACTATTTTCCAGTATAAAGTAAAAATATATTTCTAATTTTGAGGAGGGAATAAATTATGTCTTTGACTCCAAAAGTTGAGTCTATTTCGTCGATGATTTTAAGAGGATGCGTAATTTCATTGGCTATTTTGGGATTGTGTTTTGCAAGCGCAAATATTGCGAACGCACAGGCGATTAACGAAGATTTTGCAAACGTGGCAGGACTTCCTGCGGCGGGCTGGTTTCAAACCAACAAAAGCCAACCGCTCGGAGCTTCGACCTGGTCACAATGCAGTGGAACGGCAATTCCGCCGGCACAAGCAGGTGCTGCGACTTCCTGTATTCTGGTAAACTTCAACAGTACGACCGGAGTAGGAACGATCAGCAACTGGCTGCTTGCACCGACCAGAACGTTTTCCAACGGTGATACGATCTCGTTCTATACCAGAACGCCGAGCATCGCATTTCCCGACCGTTTGCAACTTCGCCTTTCGACAAACGGCTCAAGCACAAATGTCGGAACTACCGCAACCGATGTAGGTGATTTCACCACGCTTTTGTTGGATATTAACCCGACTTACGGCGGTGACTATCCGCTTACCTGGACGCAATTTACGGCAACGATTTCAGGACTCTCGGCTCCGACGAGCGGACGCGTTGCTTTCCGTTACTTCGTAGAAAACGGCGGACCGGACGGTGATAATTCAAACATCATCGGTATCGATACCTTCGTTTATACGCCGTTTACGGCTCCGCCGACAGGTTCAGCCGATTTCGATTACACAGGCGACGGTAGAACGGACGTTTCCGTATTCCGCCCGTCAGCCGGTTCGTGGTATATTTCAAACAGTGCGAACAATGCCTTTTCGTCAACGGCTTTCGGTAATTCGACGGATGTGATCGTTCCGGCAGATTATGACGGCGACAATAAAACAGATGTTGCCGTTTACCGTGACGGAAACTGGTATCGTCTGAATTCAAACGGCGGAACTTTCTCGGCAACTGCCTTCGGTAGTGCCGGCGACCTTCCTGTTCCGGGAGATTTCGACGGTGACGGAAAAGCCGATATTGCAGTTTACAGACCGTCACAGGGAACCTGGTATCGTTTGAATTCGTCAAACGGAAACTTTGTCAGCACGACCTTCGGAACTTCAACAGACAAACCGCAGATCGTTGACTTTGACGGCGATGCAAAATCCGACATTGCCGTGTTCCGTCCGTCAAACGGCACCTGGTATAGCTTGCTTTCATCGAATGGCTCGTTGTCAGTCGTAACCTTCGGAAATTCGACCGACGTTCCGGTTCCGGCAGATTATGACGGCGACGCTAAAACCGATGTGGCAGTATACCGCGGCGGCGTTTGGTATCGTTTGAATTCATCGAACGGCGCATTCGTTTCGACATCATTCGGCAACGCGACCGACAAACCGGTTCCGGGAGATTATGATGGCGATGCAAAAACTGATGTGGCTGTCTTCCGTCCGTCAGACGGCACTTGGTATCGTCTGAATTCATCGAACGGTGCATTTGCATCACAGGCATTCGGTAACAGCACCGATATTCCGACTCCGGGTGCATACATTCGTTAGTCTTTGAATAGTTAAACTGTTCTAAAAGGGAAAAGCTGAAAGCTCGTTGATCCGGGGTTTCAGCTTTTCCCTTTTTAAATATTCTTTCGGCTTTTGAATCCGAAAATGTCTTACCGGGCGAATTACTTTTTAAGAAATTCAAACGGGAAGGAGCATAAAAATCAATGAATCGTTGGCGCGGACGTTGGGAAAAATTCTGAGAACTTGCAATCACAGGCGGTCCGCCTGTTCGCGGAACAAAATTAAGGGCTTGGGAAATTCCCGTCCAGTATCGAAATATCAGCGAATTGCCCGCCGAAACACGCGAAATATTGCTGAATATGATAAAAGACGTGCGTGAGGGTTTGCTTGAAACGGTCGGCGTGGAAAGTGAATTTTCGTTCATCGATGGACGTTGTTCGATGATTCTGGATTTACCGCCTGAAACCGACACGAAAATGATCGCAAATGCGATTGCGCTCGAAAATGCCGATGCGTGGTGTGATGAAAAAGGGCGCGTCAATCTCGGCATCGATCCCGCTTTTTCGGTCAAAGACGTTGACCAGACCGTGCTTTGTGCCATCAAGGTCGTTCACGTTCTGCTCGGACTCCACGCCGTTTGCGAGGTGAAACCGAAATCTTTCACACAGAAAATCCTCGCTTCGATTATTGAAGTGATGAAAATTCAGAAGGAAGTTTCGGGCAAGTAATCACTTGCGCCAATTTCATTGCAGAAATGTATAAAATGTATGGAGCTGCTTTCTCGGTAAATGCACAAAGCAGACATTTTCATTGAAAGCCTTTAGAGAAAGTTAAAAATGCCATTTCCAAATATTATTCGGTAAGGCATCCGATTTTGCGTGTTTTTGTCGGATTTCATCCGTTTTTTAGAATTCTCATCCGTTTTTAGCGAAATTCATCTGTTTTTGACAAAAATCATCCGTTAGAGGCGATAAAATTAATTTTTCCCTGCCTTACTTCCTCAAAAACTCAAAATTTGCATATTTACGGCAAATTAGTATAGATTAAAACTTAACTTATTTGACTGAAGCCACAAAAGACGTTAGATGGCGGAAATTTTTCCGTAGACGTTTGCGGGCTTTTTTTAGTTTAATTATGAATAATCAAATCAGCGAATTTATCAAACATCATTTTCGGCATTTTAACTCGGCGGCATTGGTTGATGCGGCTGAAGCATACAAAACTCATCTGACGAACGGCGGCAAGATGATGATAACGCTTGCCGGAGCGATGAGTTCGGCGGAACTGGGACTGTCTCTGGCGGAGATGATCCGTCAGGACAAAGTGCAGATAATTTCCTGCACGGGCGCAAATCTGGAAGAAGATTTGTTTAACCTGGTCGCGCACGATTTTTACGAACGCGTCCCGCATTACCGCGATCTCACGCCGCAGGACGAACAGGATTTGCTAGACCGTCATATGAACCGCGTGACCGATACGTGTATTCCCGAAATGGAAGCGATGCGCCGCCTCGAAAAAGCGATGGTCGACGTTTGGACGAAAGCCGACCAAGCGGGCGAACGCTATTTTCCGCACGAATTTATGTATCAGGTTCTGCGTTCGGGCGCGCTCGAAGAGTATTACCAGATCGATCTGAAAAATTCGTGGATGTATGCGGCGATGGAGAAAAATCTGCCGATGGTCGTGCCGGGTTGGGAAGATTCGACGATGGGAAATATGTATGCCGGACACATCATCACGCAGGATGTGAAAAACGTTCACACGGTCAAAACGGGAATCGAATATATGATGATGCTCGCCGATTGGTATACCGAACAGGCGACCGACGATTCGACCATCGGATTTTTCCAGATCGGCGGCGGCATCGCGGGCGATTTCCCGATCTGCGTCGTGCCGATGCTTCATCAGGATTTACAACGCGAAAACGTTCCCGTTTGGGGCTATTTCTGCCAGATTTCCGATTCGACCACGAGTTACGGAAGCTATTCGGGGGCGGTTCCGAACGAAAAGATCACGTGGGGCAAACTCGCCATCGATACGCCGAAATTCATTGTCGAATCCGACGCTTCGATCGTTGCACCGCTGATGTTCGCTTATATTTTAGAGTGGTAATAAAGAATATTTATCCACAGATGGACACAGATAAACTCAGATGAAAAAACAGATAAAAATATTTATCTCTTTTCGTCTTATCAGTGTCCATCTGTGTTTATCTGTGGATAATTTTTATGAGTAAAATAATCGTCACCGGCGGTGCGGGATTTATCGGCAGTGCGCTCGTTTGGCGGCTCAATCAGCTTGGGCAGAGTGATATTCTGGTCGTTGACCGGCTCGATTCTTCCGACAAATGGAAAAATCTTGCGCCGCTCCGGTTTGCGGATTATCTGGACGCGGACGACTTTATTGCGAATCTTGCACAGTTTGATAAAACCGAAACCTTACTTCATCTCGGCGCGTGTTCGGCGACGACCGAGCGCGACTCAAACTTTGTGATGCGCAACAATTACGGGTTTACGAAACGGCTTGCCAATTGGTCGGTCGAAAAAGGAACCCGTTTTATTTACGCTTCAAGCGCGGCAACTTACGGCGACGGCGCGAACGGAATGGAAGACGGCGTTCTAAATCTCGAAAAACTTCGCCCGCTTAATGTTTACGGCTACTCGAAACATCTTTTCGATCTTTACGCGCATCGAAACGGATTATTTGAAAATATCGTCGGGCTGAAATATTTCAACGTTTTCGGACCGAACGAAAATCACAAGGACGATATGCGTTCGCTCGTCAACAAAGCGTTCGCACAGATTCGCGACACGGGAAAATTACAGCTTTTCAAAAGCGCGAATCCCGCTTACAAAGACGGCGAGTTCGGACGCGATTTCGTTTACGTGAAAGACGTTGTGGATATGACTCTGCATTTTACGGAAAATAAAATCGGCGGGTTGTTCAATGTCGGGTCGGGTGAAATGCACACCTGGAACGAGCTTGCGAAAGCCATTTTCAACGCGCTCGATCTGCCGCCGGAAATCGAATACGTCGAAATGCCGCAACACTTGCGCGACCGTTACCAATATCACACCCAAGCCGACATCACGCGGATTCGTGAAACAGGCTACGAAAAAGAAATGACTTCATTGCACCAATCCGTCGCCGATTATGTGCAGAATTACCTGGTTCCCGACAAGTTTTTGGGTGATTGATCTGTTATTTCCGAGAACGGACGGCGGTTGCAAAATTAGAATTCAACGATATTTTCAACGCATTGAATTTATTGAACGGTTCGTCGTTGTTCGGGAAAATAATGTGCGGGTGAAGTTATGAGGAAAATCAATTTATTCATTTTGCTTTTAGTTTTTACTTTTAGTTTTTATTCGGTTCGTTCACAGTGTTGCTGTTCAGGTATGAATTTTACTGTGGTTGACAGGAAAGGAAAAAAATTGAAGCCGGACAAGGTTAAAGTCAGGGAACTTCCCGAATCGAGCACTCGGGAGAGAGTTTATTTTAAGCCTGACGAAAGCAATATTGTATATCATCTCGGTTGCGGTATGGGAAATGAAGTTGTATCGATAGTTTACAAGGGCGCAGAGATGAAAATTCACTTTAGATTTTTCGGTGAGTATGGTGCCGCATTTGGGAAGATTACCTTTCAAACAGGCGATTTTATTGCAACCCCGGGAGCAAGAGATGACCGCGGAACAATCAGGGAAATAATAATGCGAAAGGCGACTGCTGAAGAATTGAAGTAAGATTCCAGATTTCTCGCGGATATTGTAAAGTAGTTGAATTTTTCACTTCCGACAAATGAAAATTTTCAAGACCCGAACTGGCGCGGGAAGGTTTTTTTGTGGAAGGAACAGGCTCTTTTTCTTGGGAGTGCGGCGCAGACTAGCCTTCACGCTTCGCCCGCGATCAAGATCGCCGTTGCGCTCGCCGGCGAATTTAGGCTCAAATTTGCAGAAGATGCAGACTGGCAAAACTTCAGATCGGCGATCATCGCACCGGGACAAAATCACGCGATCGACGGGCAGAATAAACGGCTTGCGCTGATAATTCTCGTTCCCGAAGCACGCGCCGCACAGCCTTTAATTCCGATTTTGACGCGCAAGGGAATTTCACGGATTCCCGCCAGCATCGTGCAGAATTTCCTGCCGATCTTCGATGCGTTTGAAAAAACGGACAATTTAACGGTCGAAAGCGAAGAACTTTCCCGCAAGCTTTTGGGAAACTTGAGAAACAGCGACGAACTGTTGAATTCGGCGATCGACGAGCGCGTTTCGCAAAGCGTCGAATGGATTCGCACCGAGCTTGAAAATAATGTTTCGGTCAAAGAGATTGCCGCCAGCGTCGAGCTTTCCGAAAGCCGTTTTTCGCATCTTTTTACCGAAAACTTACGCGTTCCAGTGCGCCGTTATCTGCTCTGGATGAAATTGCGCGACGCGATGCACCTGCTCGCCAAAGGCGTTTCGCTGACCGATACCGCATACGATGCGGGCTTTTCCGATTCGGCGCATCTCACCCGAACTTTCCGTCAGATGCTTGGCATCACGCCGTCCGCGCTTCTGAAATTCAGTTCGCTCATTTCGCTTGAAGAATAAAACTTAAAATTTATCCACAGATAAACACAGACGGACACAGATTTTTACTGATAATTTTCATAAAAAATCTGCGATCATCCGCCAAATCCGCGTTTGTCCGCGACCAATTTTCTTCTAAATAGCAGAATCGTTCAAGACCTTTACATTTCATTTGTGCATAATCACAATAGAAAATTTCAGGTAGAAACCCGCGCGTGAGCAAGGGTGTCGCAATTTCAGGTTTTGAAACATCAAGTTTTTGAATAAAATTGCCGAATGTTTCACACCCTTGCTCACGCGCGGGTTTCCGCCTTTTTGAATTATGAAAGCAGAAAATCCGAATTTGATCTATCCGAAACCGTTTCAGGAAAGCGCGAAAGACGTTGAAAGTTTTGACGTTTGGGGCTTTCGTGATACGCAGTTTTCGATCAACGAACGCGGTCACGCCGTTATTCTGGGCAATCGTTACGAACTCAGCGGTCAGGAATTGACGCGGCTCGTGCCCTGGATTCGTGAAACGCTTGATATAAAACTCGACCCGCAAGACGTTTTCGCGTCGAATTATCCGACACTTATTCCCGCGCCGTTTGCGAATAAAGCGTTTACCGACGAGCTGAACACGATTTTTAAAAATGACCAAATAACTTTCGACGGCGAAATCCGTCTGCGTCACGGACACGGGCACACGCAGGAGGAAATGTTCGCGATCAAATACGGCAGGCTCGGACGCATTCCCGACGCGGTCGTTTTTCCCGATTCGGAAGAGCAGATCGCCAAGCTCATCGAAGCCGCGAAAAAGCACGACGTTTCGCTGATTCCTTACGGCGGCGGCACGAACGTGACGGACGCTCTGCGCTGTCAGGAAAACGAATCACGTTTTATCGTTTCGGTCGATATGCGCCGGATGAACCGCATTTTATGGATCGACAAGGAAAATATGATGGCTTGCATCCAAGCGGGCGCGGTCGGGCGGAATATTATGTCGCAGCTTGCCGAATACGGCGTGACGATGGGACACGAACCCGACAGCGTCGAATTTTCCACGCTCGGCGGCTGGATTGCCACGAACGCGAGCGGAATGAAAAAGAACAAATACGGCAACATCGAAGACATCGTTCTGGACGTGAACGTGGCGACGAGCGAAGGACTTCTGACGCGTGTGAGCGTCGCGCCGCGCGAAGCCGTCGGCTCCGATCTGCGCCGTCTGATGTTCGGTTCGGAAGGAACTTTAGGGATTTTTACTTCTGCCGTTGTTAAACTTTTTCCGCTTCCCGAAGCGCAGGAATACGGCTCGGTTCTGTTTCCGACGTTTGAAGACGGATTTAATTTTATGTATGAAATCGGGCGCACGATACAGCCGCCCGCGTCCGTGAGATTGGTCGATAATTTACAGTTTCAATTCGGGCTTGCGCTCAAACCCGCGTCACAAGGTTTGAAGGTTTTAAAGAGCAACATCGAAAAGTTTTTCGTGACGAAACTGAAAGGTTTCGAGCCTGAAAAAATGGTCGCCTGCACGCTCGTTTTCGAGGGAACGAAGGAAGAAGTCGCGCGTCAGCAAGCAGACGTTTACGCGATTGCCAAAAAGCACAAAGGAATGAAAGCCGGCGGCGAAAACGGTCGGCGCGGTTATCAACTGACTTACAGCATCGCCTACATCCGCGATTTTCTGATGAATTATTACATCATCGCCGAATCGTTTGAAACTTCCGCCGCGTGGAGCGACGTTTTGAAAATTTGCGAAAACACGAAAAAACGGCTTTACGAGGAATATGAAAAACGCGGACTTCCCGGAAATCCGTTCGTCACTTCGCGCGTGACGCAGGTTTATAAAACTGGCGCGGCGATCTATTTTTATTTCGGATTTTATTTCAAAGGTGTGGAAAATCCGTCGCACGTTTACCTCGAACTCGAAAACATCGCGCGTGAAGAAATTATGAAAAACGGCGGTTCGCTTTCGCATCATCACGGCATCGGCAAACTTCGTTCGCATTTTCTACCCGAAATTATGTCGGAAACTGCGCTCAGATTGAAACAAAACATCAAGGAAAGTCTGGACCCGAAAAATATTTTCGGTGCGGGAAATCAGAATTTATAATGATCGAATTAAGCAAAAGAAGTTTAGCGGGAAATATGCGAAGAGCGGAAAATCTACTCAAATTTATCAAGGGAAGCACGAAAAAAGGCGTGGAAACGCCACCGCTGTGGCAGATCAAAAAAGTGCGTCTGCAATCGCTCATCTGTCAGATTTTGTTGCTTCCATTCGGCGGAATTTTGATTTTGCTGATGAAATATTTCCGCGGCTATTCGATTGAAAATATGCAGGAAATCCGCCGTGAATTTCGAGAAATCTGGACGGAAAAACAGCGCACGAAAAAGCCCCTGATAATCTGCGCCAATCATCTCACGTTCATCGATTCGGCGTTGATAATCTGGGCTTTAGCGTCGAATCTCTGGTATGTTGCCAATTACGATGCGTTCACCTGGAATCTTCCGGCGGGCGATTTCTTCAAGAAAAAACTGCGCTATCACGCCACGCTTTATCTCACGAAATGTATTTTTCTTGATCGCAAAGGCAGTTCGGCGCACAAAAACGCGGTTTTGAATCTCTGCCGTTATCTGCTCGAAAAGGGAAACGTCGTGCTGATCTTCCCCGAAGGTCAGCGCAGTCGAACGGGCATTTTCGATAGCGAAAGATTGCGTTTCGGTGTCGGCAAAATCATCAGCTCGCTCGAAAATGCGCAGGTTTTGTGTATTTATCTGAGAAGCGACAAACAGGAAACTTTTTCAAATTATCCGCCGAAAAATGCGACGTTCAAGATGAAAATGAAACTGATCGAACCGAAGGTAAACAAGCAGGAAAAGAAAAAATCGAGCATCGAAGCCGTCGGCGAGATCGGCGCAACCATCAAGCAAATGGAAAACGAATTTTTTACCGGAACAGGGAAGTAGTTTGCCCGCGAATAAACGCGAACAAACGCGAAAATAAAACCGAGTAATAAACTTTTCTTTTTTCGTGCCTTTTCGCGTTTGTTCGCGGAAAATCGTCTTTTTTCCGCAGACAAAAATTTTATGAATAAATCCGCGATCATCACAGGCGCATCTTCAGGAATCGGGAAAGCATTGGCGTTTGAACTTGCGCGCAACGGTTACGATCTTTTTCTGACGGCGCGAAACGAAGACGCTTTGCAAAATGTTGCAGATGAATGCGTAAAAAAAATCGGTGTTAAGGTAGAGATTTTTACGGCTGATTTGGCGGATTCGGGCGCGACCGGTGTGTTGATAAAAGCGATTGCGAAACGCCGATTCGATGTTCTGGTCAACAATGCGGGTTTCGGAGTGAAAGGAAATTTTGCCGAAACGAATATCACGGAAGAACTCGAAATGCTTAATGTTCAGCTTGCCGCGATGCTCAGGCTCACGAAAGCAGTTTTGCCTGAAATGATCGAACATAAAGGCGGAAAAATCTTGAATATCGCGTCGGTTTATTCGTTTTCACCCGTCCCGATGCAAGCGGCTTACAGCGCGTCGAAGGCGTTTATGTTGTCGTTTTCGTCGGCTTTGCAGGACGAACTGAAAGAAACAAACATTCAGGTTTCGGTCGTTTGTCCCGGAATTACGCAAACCGAATTTCGCACCCGCGCCGGAATCGCCGATAAGAAAAATTCGGGAATGACGGCGGAAAAAGTCGCCGCAATCGCGTTTGCGGAAATGTCGAAAGGCAAACACGTGATCGTTCCGGGCTTTCAAAATAAGGTTTTCGCGTTCGTTTCAAAACATCTTCCGCCAAGTTTAATTACAAAATTTATTCGTGTCATTAACAACATTCGTGGTGTGAATAAAAAGAATTAAGAAATAGGACGCGGATAAACGCAGATTTAGCGGATTTTCGCTGATTTCCAAAAAGTAACTTTAAAAATATCTGTGTCAATCTGCCTAATCCGCGTTCCATTGCTTCTTTGCTAAAACATCCCGAAAAAGCTAATCTAGACCTTAAAAAATGAGCGACCTTGTCAGATTCGGTGTCAGCATCGATCAGGATTTATTGGAAAATTACGACCGTTTGATCGGCGAACGCGGCTATGCGACGCGTTCGGAAGCTCTGCGCGATCTGATTCGTGAAGCGTTGATTCAGCAGAAAATCGAAACTCAAACCGAGATCGATGCTCTGGGCAGTTTGACGTTGGTTTACGACCATCACGCCCGCAATCTGGCGCAGGAAATGGGCGCGATCCAACACGATTTTCATAAAAATATTTTGTCCGTGATGCACCTGCACGTCAGCCACGACGATTGTCTGGAAATTATCGCTTTGCGCGGTGTCATTTCGGAAATCGCCGAGCTTTCAAATCGGCTTTTGAGTTTGAAGGGCATTAAGAACGGAAAACTTTTTCTGACTTTGCCCTCGTCCGTCATCACGAGAAGCGAATAATTTTGAAACTGAAAATAAAAACTTTGCGAATAATAAAATTAAGTGCTACAGAATTTAATTTCGTGTTACGATATTATTTCAATTCTTTAGACCAAAGAATAATTTTATGAAAAGTTTTATCAAGGGCAGTGTTTACATCGCTTTTTTGCTGATTTCTACGGCAAATATTTTCGCGCAAACTCAGCGCACATTTTCGGGAACCATTCTCACACAGCAATTTGAACTCGTGCCGAACGTGACGGTCGAAGTTCAAACCTCCGACGGAAATATTTCAGCCGTCAGCGACGCGGAAGGAAAATTCTCTCTAAAAGTTGCCGAAGAGCCTTTTTCCGCAAAGTTTTCGGGAAATAATATCGAACCGCAAACACGGATTTTTGCGCCCGGTGAAAAGATCGAAAACGTGCAGATAAAAGTCGTTTTTGTCGTGCCGCCGGTGAGCGAATCGGTCGTGATTCAGGATAATTCGCTCGCGCCCGATGTCGAACGCCGCAATGAAACGATCTATAACAACACGCTTTTCGGGCGCGACGACCAGATCATCCAGTCGCTCAACGCGGGAATCAATGCCGGACAGCACGAAGGCGGCGGAAAATCGCTCGAAATCCGTCGTTTCGGTTTTAATACCGATCACGGCGGCGTGAACGGCGGTTTGAAGATTTTAGTCGATAACGTTCAGCAAAATCAGGGAACGCAGGGACACGGGCAAGGTTATCTGGGAAATTTGAAATCGCTTTCGCCCGAATTAGTGCAGGACGTGTCGATTATTAACGGACCTTTTTCGGCGGCTTACGGCGATTTTTCGGGTTTGGGCGTGGTGCAGATTCGCCTGAAAGAATCGCTTCCGAATCAATTCACGGCGCGGATTCAGGGCGGAAGCTTTAACACTCTGCGCGGATTTTTCGCATACAGTCCGAAGATCAAAAATATCGAGGCGTTTTTCGCATATGAGCCGAGTTACACGGACGGACCTTTTGAAAGTCCTCTGCGCTATCGCCGCGATAATGTGTCGGGAAATCTGACTTACAAATTCGACGATAAAACCGCGCTCGGCTTCAAACTCAATTTCGGGCGCAACAACTTCTTTTCATCCGGACAAATCCCGCTCGATCTGGTCGCTTCGGGCGAACTCGACCGTTTCGGCGCGATCGATCCCGAAAACGGCGGAAAAGTTCGGCTCGGAACGGTCGGAACGTATTTTCGCAAAGAGTTAAATTCGGGCGCGACGTTCAAAGCCGATGCCTTCATCGGGCGTTCGCTATTCGATCTTTTCTCTAATTTTACTTTCTTTTTAGCCGATCCGATCTACGGTGACGAAATCCAACAGCACGATTCGCGGCTTCAGCAGGGTGCAAACGTCCAATATCTTCAGCCGTATAAATTTTTCGGAAAACAGGCACTTTTGACGGTCGGCGGAAATCTGCATTTCAACCAGATCAACGTCGGACTTTATCCTTCGGTTTCGCGCAACCCGCGCCGTAAATTTTTACCCGAAAATATCGATAATGCGAACGTTTTATACACAAACGCAAACGCGAAAGTGAATAATTATGCAGGTTACGTCCAAAACGGAATCGATTTTTTCAACGGGCATCTGCGCATCGAAACCGGCTTGCGGTTCGACACGTTTACGTTCGACGTGAACGGTTTCGAGCTTGGCGGAATTGTCGCAGAAAAGCCGACGGAAAAAAGAAATTTCGGCGGTTCGCCGATTTGCAACAGCAGTTTTGCCAATCCCGTTACGCCTGCCAATCCCTGCGCTTTAATTCTCGACGGGAAGGAATCCGCAACGAAATTTCAGCCGAAACTGGCAGTTGCGTGGTCGCCTTTGGAAAGAATGCCGATCACTTTTTATGCCAATTACGGGCGCGGAATTTCTTCGCAAGACGCACGCGGTGTGGTTCGCAATTCGGACGCGCCGAAGATTTCGACGACGGATTTTTATCAGGCGGGAACGAGCTTCAATTCGCGTCGCGTTTCGCTTGTCGGCAGTTTCTTTTTGATTGACCGCTCGAACGAACAGGTTTATATTCCCGACGACGGAAGCATCGAATTTGCCGGACGTTCGCGTTCTTACGGTTTGGAACTTCGCAATTCGGTGCGCATCAATCGGTTTTTAAGCTTTAACGGCGGTTTGACGCAGGTTATCCGCGCCTTTTATCCAGGCGATTTTCTTGAGATCAACAATTCACGCGAACGCGTCATCATCGACAGCGCACCGCACACGGTCGCAAACGGCAGTTTTGTTTTATCCGAACTGCGCGGCTTTAACGCTTCCCTGAACTGGCGGCATATTTCAAATTATCGGCTCGATGCGGAAGACGAAAACATTCGTGCGAGCGGGCAGGACGTGGTCGATTTGTCGATCGCGAAACGCCTGAAAAAATGGGTCGAACTAAATTTTTCAATCGACAATTTGTTTAATAAAAGATACTTTGAAACGCAAAATTATTTTGAATCGCAGACTTGTCCGACCTGTGAAACCGGGACGCGAATCCACGCCACGCCGGGTTATCCTTTCACGGTCAATTTCGGCTTAACTTTCAGGCTCGGGGCGAAGGAATAAAAAGTAAAAAGCGCGGAAACGATTTCACTCGACCGCGCTTTTTTATTAATATCCGGTTATTTTTCTTTCAGCTCACGGAGCATTTCGGCGGCGGTTTCGGGCGTGATGTCGCGTTGCGGCGAACCTAAAAGCTCGTAGCCGACCATAAATTTGCGAATCGTTGCCGAACGAAGCAGAGGCGGATAAAAATGGGCGTGCAGATGAAGTTCGGGATAGTCTTCGCCGTCCGTCGGGCGTTGATGAAAACCCATCGTGTAGGGAAACGGCGTATCGAAAAGCAGATCGTAATTGGCGGTCGTTTCGCGCAGAATGTCGGCTAATCCGTCGCGCTCGTTTGCTGTCAGATCGCTGATCGCACTCGTTTGGCGGCGGCTGATGACCAGAGTTTCAAACGGATAAACCGCCCAGAACGGGACGAGCGTGACGAAATGTTTATTTTGATGAACGATGCGTTCACCTTTTTCGAGTTCTGTCTTCAAGTAATCTGACAATAAACTGCGCCCGTGTTTTTCAAAATATGCGCGGCTCGCATTTAATTCCTTGACCGTTTCATTCGGCAGACTTTCGTTCGCCCAAATCTGTCCGTGCGGGTGCGGATTGCTTGCGCCCATCATCGCGCCGCGATTCTCGAATATTTGCACTGATTTTATGTAATCGATCGCGCCGATCTCTTCGTATTGCGCCGCCCAGACATCAACGACACGGCGGATTTCCTTCGTCGACATTTTTGCCAGAGTCAGATCGTGGCGGGGCGAAAAACAAATGACGCGGCTCAATCCGCGTTCGCTTTCGGCAATAAGCAGATCGTTTTCATTTTGTTCCGCTTCGGGCGTATCGGGCAAAAGCGCGGCGTAATCGTTCGTAAAAACGAAGGTGTCCTGATAATCGGGATTGACCGCACCGCCCGCCCGTTCGTTTCCCGGGCACAGATAACAATTCGGATCGTATTCCGGCTGTTTTTCTTTCGGTTTATCTTCGACTTGTCCCTGCCACGGACGCTGTGTGCGGTGCGGCGAAACTAAAACCCATTCGTTGGTTAATAAATTAAAACGGCGGTGCGGTCGGGCGTATAAATTTTCGGTGTTTTCCTGCATTTCTTGAAATTAACGATCAAAACAAACATTCAAATCGGTGGATAATATTCGGTGTCGGGTTAATTATATCTCAAAAACGCAGATCGTTTCGCGAAAGTCTGAATGTTTTCGACGGCAAAGAAACTTTGCCTGATTCGGCGCAAATTTGCCGAAAATCAAGTAAACCTGTGAAAAAATCTATAAGTTTGGAGAGAATCTGATAAATTTACCAAAAAATTCATAAATTTGGCTGAATTTATCCAAATTTGCCGAAATTCTCATAAATATATAAAATTTCTGTAAATTTGTAAGAATTCTCCCAAATCTGCGAAAATTCTCATAAATTTGATAAAAGTTCTACAAATATCTGTGCTAATCTGTGTTCATCTGTGGACAATTTTCTTATGACGCAAACTAAATTAATGAAAAATCGAATTTCTAAAAAAGCGGCAAGTTTTACCGAATCGGTCATTCGCGAGATGACGCGTGAGGCTTTGAAGTATGGTGCGGTCAATCTCGGACAGGGTTTTCCCGATTTTGCCGCGCCCGAAGACATTAAACAGAAGGCGATGGAGGCGATTACCGCCGATCATAATCAATATGCGATCACCTGGGGCGTAAAATCGTTTCGGGATGCGATTGCCGAAAAATCCAAGCGGTTTTTGGGGTTGGATGTTGACCCTGAAACGGAAATCACCGTGACGTGCGGCTCGACCGAAGGAATGATCGCGGGAATGATGGCTTGTGTCGATGCGGGCGAAGAGGTGATCGTGTTCGAGCCTTTTTATGAAAACTATGCGCCGGATGCGATTTTGTCGGATGCAAAGCCGGTTCACGTTCCGCTTTATCAAAATGCGAACGGCTGGCATTTTGACAAAGACGAGCTTCGTGCGGCTTTTAACGAAAATACGAAAGCGATCATTATCTGCAATCCGAACAACCCGACGGGCAAAGTTTTTTCTCACGAAGAACTCGAATTTATCGCCGCGCTTTGTCAGGAATTTGACGCGATCTGTTTTACGGACGAGATTTACGAACATATCATTTATAAAACGGAAAATGACGAAACCCAAGATCATATCTGTATGGCGCAGATTGACGGAATGCGCGAGCGAACCGTGGTTGTAAACTCCTTGTCGAAAACGTATTCGGTGACGGGTTGGCGCGTCGGTTACTGCATTGCGCCGCCCGATATTACTTCGGCGATCCGCAAAGTGCACGATTTTTTGACGGTCGGTGCGGCAAATCCGCTTCAGCACGCGGGTGCGTATGCGCTGAGTTTGCCGGAAAGCTATTATCAAAGTTTGCAGAAAGAATATCAGTCAAAGCGCGACTTTATCGTTCCCGTTTTGCAGGAAAACGGCTTCAAATGTGAGATGCCGCAGGGCGCGTATTATGTCATGACGGATGTTTCCAATTTCGGTTTTACCGACGATGTCGAATTTACAAAGTTTCTGATTCGTGAGATCGGTGTGGCAGTGGTGCCGGGTTCGTCGTTTTATCACGACAAATCCCTGGGGTCGCAAAAGGTTCGTTTCTGTTTCTGCAAAAAGGACGAAACTCTTCAGGCGGCGGCGGAAAGATTGCAGAAATTGAAGGCAAACGGCTAAGTCTTACCGGTAGTTAAAAAACAAAAGGGTTGTTGATGGATGTTCGAGTGAGAAAATTTAATCGGTTGGAGAAAAAGTAATAACGGTAAAGCGTCTTTTTCCGGATTCGGAGTTGCAAATCGGCGGAAAATCTCTCATTGATCGAAAGGAGAACACGCACGAAATATTTACCTGACCGCCGGATTTCTTTTGTGATCCGAATCAGTTGGTTAAAACCACTTCAAAATTGAATGTTCCCAAATCTTCGGTTTTTTCGGATTCAATCCCGCTTACGTGAATTTCGTAATATCCCTTTTCAAAGGTCTTAGCGGGATATTTGACCCTCAAAAAAGACAAGCCGTCTTTTTGTGATAAGGAAAGGTTTTTTATCGTGGCGAGCGGCGGAGAATTAAATTTATTGAGAACCGCCCGGTAAGTTTTATATTCGTTTGCCGGAATTGCCAGATGAAACTCGATAATTTCGTCGTCGGCTTTGATAAAAACGCGATTATTCTGTCCTGTGGAAGGGCTTCTTTCGGATATTCGACTGATCTCAAATATTGCCGAAGAAACGTTTTCAGGAGTGACGGCATTTTCACGATTAAGAATTTCTATTTTTTCCAACAAAGCCGCATTCAGCGATGAGGACGGATTCCTTCTATTCAGTAAGAAAACAGCAACGACACTAACGCATATCAATAACAAAACGGCTGCAAAGGCATAATATTTTGAAAAAAAACCAGAAGCATACCACGGCTCTTTAATCAAAGTTTTCTCGCTTGAAGATTTCGGTGGAATTGGTTTGACGGCGTGCACCATTTCCGTGATCGATTGGAGTTTTTCCTGTTGCGGCTTTGTCGATAAAAGATATTTTTGTACTCTCAGGCGTTCATCGAAAGACAATTTTTCGAGGACGTAATCCTCCATTAACTCTTCCTCGGTAAGTAAGACAAATTCCTTGAATTCCGGTTCGCAAAAGAACCTTTCTTCAATTTTCGCGCTTGACGCAGGGGCAAGCTGATGCAATAAAAATTGTCTGATCAAATCGTATTCACTGAAATCTTCTTTTGTGTTTTCGTTCATCACATACCTCCTGTAGGATTTAAGAAAAGCCTGTCGCGTTTATTCTGAATAACAAAAATAAGCGAAAAATCTATCGCCTGACCTTAACTAAAAGCTTTGTTCCTTTTTCTTGCATTTGTCGAAACATTCTTTCAATTCTTGACGAATTCTGTAAACTGCGACCCGCAGTGCTCCCGACTTCATATTTTTCTCGGCGGCAAGGCTTTCGCGAAAATCTTCGTTATGTTCTCCTCCCTTTTGATAGTAAAGACGAATAAGTTTTTGCTTGCGTTCGGGCAGTTTCTGCAGACATTCCTCACGGCATTTTTCGAGCTTGACCACGCGGGAATTTTCTTCCGAATTATCTTCGGCTTTCAAATCCGGCGAAAGGGGAACATATTGATTATGGGGGGATTGTTTCTTAGCTAATTTGCGGGCGACACCTAAAAAATAAAGTGCCGGATCGCCTGTATAATCCTCAGTCAATTGCGGCAGTTTGCTGGCAACGATGTTTATCGCTTCATCCGCCAGTTCTTCAGCATTCCGGCATCCGTTCCAGGAAAAATATTTGATTAATTTAAAGCGTATTTCTTCATATTTCTCTCCGGAATCTTTGTTGCTGCCCAACCATTTTATCAGGTTGTTGAAACTTTCTTCTGTTAGTTCGTATTTATTCACTTTAGGGGATTGTGCCGCAATATCCTTTCTAAAACTTCAAACAAAGGTTGCTGTGTCCGTTTCACGCTTCGCTTTATCGATTTGGTTTACTCAATCTATTCTTTAACACAAAAATCACACCGAGTATAAAAAGCAGGATAAATATTAACTTGCCAACCGTCCAAAAAATCGAGATTTGACGACTATTTGCCTCGATATTGTTTCGATACTCCCCTTGCAAGACAAATCCTGACCAAAAATAAGGCGACTGCCACTTTTTTTGTGTCGACATCTTTAATTTAGCGTTTCTTAATGCTTCAGACAAACTCATCCTGTCGTATATGAGAAACGTATAAAAATATTTCATCAATTCGGCACTCGCCTGATCGTCGATCTTCCACAGACTGCCGACGACGCTTTCGGCACCTGCCGACATAAAACCGCGCGAAAGGCTAATCAGCCCTTCGCCGGAAATATCACGACCGACCGCGCTTTTGCAACTGCTTAAGACTATCAGTTTGGCGTTAATATTAAGATCGTAAATGCTCTGGAGCCGCAGAACTCCGGGCACTGGCTCACCATTTTTATTAAACTGGGAAAGATATATTCCTGAAAGCTCGGGAATTTCATCGTTCGCCAGACTGTGGGTGGCAAAATGCAGAATCTGGTAATTCTTTATCCGCGGATTTTTGATTTCGTCCAAATTTGCGTCAAATCTGCTTAATAACAAACTATTGCCGGGTGAAGTCATTTCCATGATCTGTTCGGCTTCCTGCGAAGAGTAAATTAATCTTGTCATGGAATTTTCCGGCTTTGAAATCAGTCTGTTGTCCTGATTTAGCGGCATATCCGAATCTTCCGGCTCAAAAACCGGGTCGGCAAATATGGCGGCAAAATTCGGCGCGCCCGCTTCATTGCCGCGATTTTTTCGGATTTCCATCAAGATCGCCGCCGACGGCGTTGTCAGCGTTTCAAATTTTGTCATCAACGGCACATACGAAGGAATGTCGTTTGACATCTGAGAGGACGTTTCGGAAGCACAGGAAAGGAGTAAGGCATCGAACGAAACATAATTCAAGGCTTTATCGGGAACGATCAATAAACGCTTTTTATCCGGCGGCAATGCCCCGGGCGGAATAATCATTTTGCTCAACTCGCACGCCTTGGCAATATAATCTTCCGTTTGCTTGTCCGCATTTGAATCGGTAACGGTCGCGCTCTGGCGCGGCGGCGGAGTTGCCAGAATTTGATGATATTCAAGCGACACTTTTTCGATCTCGGAGCGCGAGGGCAGTTCAAAACTCTCGATCCTATCGCTCGTGATCGTCCAAAGATAACCTTTCTCATCGGTCAGTAAATATTCCATAAAGACCGAATCCGGTTCGTCCCGCATAAACGTTTTGACCGCCGAAAGATCGAGTTTTTCAGGCGAGGCAAGCCTTTTTAGCGATGAATCTTCGCGTTTGATCTCATCCCGGATTTCTTCATAATTGATGAATAAACGGCGCATTTCCTGCATAGAGCGGTTTATTTCTTCGAGCGGCTTATTTTGAGTAACAAGATTTGAGTGCAGATTAATTTTTTCGTTTATTAATCTGGCGAGATTTTCTTCGCGCTGATCCAATTCGGGATTCTGTGCTTGTTTGACCCTCACTCCGGCTAATGAAAGCGATTCGAGTAAGACTCTCGACCTGACTTTTTCACTCGCTTGCCAGGCGCGAAATTTGTAATCATTTTCGGGCATCGTTTTATCAAGCTGCATCAGCAAATTGATATAAAAATCATAATATTTGGTCGCCATCGAAAAGTAGGACATACGCAGACTCTCATTCGCGATCAGTACGCGCAAACTTTCAATGATCGATAACGCCAGCTCAATATTATCCAACGACTCGGCAAGTTCGCCGATCTGACGGCTGGTCAGCGCAATGTCATACAGGGTTTGGGCTTCCAATCTTTTATCGCCGATAGTGCGGCTGATTTGCAAAGCCTGACGGTAAACCCGCAATGCGGGAAGATATTGGCGATTTTTGGCGTAGATGTCGCCGATGCTGTTAAAGGTTTCAGCCTGACCTTTCCGGTCGCCGCTTGAGCGGAGAAGTTCAATGCTTTTCTTCAACTCCGCTATTGCCCCGAGCGGATTGCCCGTTGCCTCGGCGAGTTCGGCGATAGCGTTTAAGGCATAAGCGGCAATTCTTTTTTTTCCGAGAAATTGGCTGATCTCAAAACTTTTCCGGTAATGGCGCAACGCTTCGTCGGTTTTCCCGAGCATTTTACAATTCTGTCCCAGACTTAGCAGGGTCGTCGATTGAAAATCGATGTTGTTGTTCTTTTCAAAAAGCCGCATCGATTGTTGATATATCTCATAGGCTATCCGGGGTTCGTTCAGTTCTTTATAAATCCGCGCGATTCCGTTCAGCGCGACTCCTTCATTCTGCGTATCGTTGAGAAGATGAAAAGTATCCAACGCCGCATTATAATATTTGAGAGCCTGTTGCGGTTCTCCGCGGGCGAAAAGGTCGCCGCCCAGAACGATCAAAACCATTGCGCGGTCTTTAACGTGAAATCCTTCTTCAAGCAGGGCGAGTGCTTGTTGGAAATGTTCGCGGGCATCTTTCAGGTAGCCGAGATCGGTAAGTGAATAACCGCTGAACAAATGCCCGAGTGCCTGTCCCCGACGATCATCGACCTCCTTAAACTTTTGGATCGAACTGCTGAATTTTGACAAGGATTGCGGTAAATTTCCCTCGGAATAAAGAATCTCTCCGATATTCAATTCGGCGTTGCCCTCTTCAAACAAAAGCTTTCGTGCTTCAATTTCGCTCCGTTCCGTTTGAATGGTCGCAAAAACCTTTTTGAGAATTTGGCGGGCTTCGGACATTTTGTCGAGATAAATCAAACTTTTGTTCATTAAGTTCAACAGAGTCAACGGAAGAATTTTGTCACCGCCTTTTTCCGACAGGGCGTAGGCTGTTTTGAAATATTCGTAGGCTTTCTTGTTGTTGCCCCAAGTTAGGAAAACTTCTCCCATTCGTCCCGCCGCACGAGCGGCTTCGGAATAATTCTGCAATTGTTTGAAACCGACAAACGCTGACTGGTATTTTTCAAGCGCGAGCTGGAGAGATTTTTGATTCCCCTCCGTGAGAAGCTTTTCGCCTTCGTCGAATGATCGTGAGAATTTGATATGTTCATAATCCGTCGGGGTTGCCGGATGCGGAATTAAAAAATCGAGGGTGTATTTTCCCGCAGTGTTCCTTTCGAGAGAAATTACTTCGATGAGGTATCTGCCTTCGGTTTCCGAAACCCATCGAACGCTTACGTTTCCGAATCGCGCGCTGATCGTTTCGCTAACCGCCGAGCCGTTCGGGGCGGATATTTTGATCTTTAGATTAAGGTCGTTTTTGAGAATATTGATTTGTGCGAATTGCCGTGGCTTTAACTGTGTCTGAAACCTTTGACGGGCTCTGCTTTCAATGGAAATAGTTTTGGGTTGCGTCGGCTCCAATATTCCAAGATTTATTTCCTGATTTTCCGGCTCGAACAGCTTTTGCAAAATCGACTGTTGGTTTGCGGCATAATCCGGTAATCCGTAGCTCAGGATTGTTTCCGGCAAAGTTGCGGCGGCGGCGGTTGGGATAACCGACAAACATAGAGCAAGAGCTTTGAAAAATCGCATATTAAAGCCGCCTCAGCATTAAATTCAAGTCGCTAAATTTTACATATATAAAACTGTTTTAGTCAAATTTTGAAGGCGTTAAGAGGAGCGTTGAGTTTGCGGCGATCTTTCGAGGAAAAGCATATTTTCAAGGCGAAGCGAAAAACAATTCGCTTCGCACGGATTGTTCTTCGCTTTTCCGAACTGTTGTGTGTCGGTATTTATGCCCGGATCGGGTATTCCTTATTGTCTTAAATCGTTAAATCTCAGGAATTTCTCGGTTCTTTCGGAGCGTCGTCCGTTGTCGAGTCTTCCTGCTCGTCGTTTGAATTTCCCTGACTGTTTTGAAGCGGCAGTCCGCGTGTCTCAACGGTTTGGGTACGTAGTTTTTCCTCATTATTTTCTTCTTTTTCTTTAGTATCTGACATTGTTTTTCTCCATTTATACTTTTAAGTTTTGAATCGAATTTGGAAATCTGTTTCCATATAGTATCCGATTTTTACTGAAATGTTACTAAATTTTTAAGCTTTTTATTTTGTAAGCAAAATTTATGATTAACAAGCTGTCAAATGAGTGTAATTTTCAAAAAAATCGAATCAACACAAAATATCAAAACGAAAAAAATATGTAATATTTTACTTTAACTCGGATAATAATTAAACAAGAAGCCTTCGCGCTTTCGATCGGGAATCGAAACCAAATTTTATGAAAAAAAGAGCTTTGCTGATTGGCATTAACGAATACAAATATTATCGCGAATATCCATTGGACGGCTGCATCAACGATGTGGAAATTATTGCTTCGGTCTTAAGAGAAAAGTTCGGTTTTAGTGAAGATGAGATAACTCTTTTGAAAGATAAAGAGGCGACCCGCGACCGGATTGTCGAAGAAATGCGGAGGATATTGGAAACTTGCGAACCCGATGCGCCGGTCGTGCTCCATTTCAGCGGTCACGGAACTCGCCGGATCGCCAGAGAAACGACAAAGCCCGACGGTTTGGAAGAAACGATAGTTCCTTACGACAGTCCTACGGATATTGCGACTCATCGTGATATTTATGATTCGGATTTACGGGATTGGATCGCGCTTCTGGCAAAAATAACAAAAAACATCTGTTTCTTTTGTGACAGTTGCTATGCGGGATCGATCGTGCGCGGAGAAAAGATCAGGGGGGTCGAAACCGATTCGCTTCTCTCATCGGCAGAGGTCAAAAAAGCCGCATCAAAAATGAGTGCTGAAAATCTCTTCCCGCGTTCTTCCGTAAATTGGCTGGAGCTTTCCGAAAGCTACGTTTTGCTGGCGGGTTGTAAAAAAGATGAATTTGCCAGGGAATATACGGTTATCGAAGGAGATAAAAAAACTCCCTTCGGGGCTTTTACATATTTTTTGGCAGGTGAATTGAGAAATGCTCCGGAGAATGCCACTTATCAGGATGTTTTTGAACAAGTGTGCATAAAAATGGGGCTTAGAACGACATCGCAGCACCCGCAGATCGAAGGGCGAAATGAGCGACAACTTTTCACCGGTATTCAAACGGAAACGCTTCAATACATTTCCATTAAGGAACGCACCGGTGATGAAGTGATCCTGTTGGCGGGTGCTTCTCACGGAATTACAATCGGTTCACAATGGGGAGTTTTTGAGCCGGAGGCTATCCGTCAATTGAAGCCGAAAAAGATCGGTACGGTCAAAATCAGTCAGATAGACGTGGTGACTTCGCGCGCCAAAATAATCAAAGAGTCTAAAAACTCGGAGATCAAGGCGGGTGATAAGGCGGTCGAGGAAGTCCATTATTATAAAAATAAGGCGGCTAAAGTTTTTCTGGATATGCCTTCGACGGATTTTGACGAAATAAGACATTCAATTGCGAAAGCTGTAAAAAAATCTTCCTGGTTGAAATTAACCGATCAGGCGACAGATTCCGATTTTATTGTTTCAAGCATCGCAAATCCCGAAGCCGGAAATGCTGTGCCCGGAATTAATAAAATCGTAATTTTGCAAACGCACGATCACGCAATCTTATGGAGCGGTGCATCTGCCGACAAAGACTATCACAAAAAGGTTTGCCGAACATTGGAAACTCTTGTCAAATTTGCGATGGTCACGGAATTGCAAAATTCCGTAAGCCGCCTGAAGGATTTGGTCAAATTTGAATTGTTGCAAAAGAATAAGGGAAAGTGGAAAAAAGCGGAACCCCGTTATAACAATCTGCCGTTGTTTTCTGAGGGCGAGCAGATCGCCTTTCAGGTGACAAACCTTTCTCCCGTCCCGATCTACATTAGTGTGCTCGATTTGGGGCTGACCAAGCGCATCAGTTTGCTTTATCCGCGCCGTGCCGCGAGCGAAAAATTGGAAAAGACTCGTTCCGGCGGCGGTTTTATCGAAAACCCGAATCTGGGTAAGCTCAGTGTCGGCATTCTTCCGAATGAAAGAATAAATCTTTTCATCCCGGACGAGGCGCGCATTACTGCTTTGCCGGATATTAACCGCAACGGAGGCGTTGAAGTTTTCAAATTGATGATCACGACCGAGCAGACGAACTTTAGCTGGATCGAGCAATCAGGTTTGCGAACCCGCATCCGGTCAAAGTCACCGCTCGATAAACTGATGCGTTTGTATTTTAAGGAAAACCGCACGCGGGAAGGAAATTATGAACTGGATGAGGAAAACGATTGGTTCACGATCAATCGCACTTTTTATTTATGTAAAAAATAATGTCCGCGCCAGTATCGTGATCCGGCGGTCGCGCTTTTTGCTCGGCACTTCGTTTTTCTATTCGTCTATTTCTTCTTCGGAGGCGAAGTTTGAGTTTCCCGTGTAGACCCGGCTGTTTCTCATATTTCCGCCGATAACGACGTTTCTGTTTCCGTTTACGTTGATCGTATTGCCGGTCGGCGAGGGGACGGATTCCGGCAAATCGTTGTTGTCCGGCGCGGTTTTCTCATAATTTGCCTCACGGCTGATTGGGCGCGGTGTAAGCAGTTCGGCTTGAAATTGATTATCTTCGGCAAAACCAGCCGCATCGCATCCGTGAGTGAAAGCAAACTCGTATGAGTTGCCGGTTGCGATGGCACTGTAAAAACCTCTGGAAAATCTGCGGGCGGCTTCGTCCGCGATGGCTTCCTGCATGGCAATCGTATACGGAACATAGGCGGCGGTGTGCTTACCCTGCGCAATCGAATAACAAGCATTGAAGATCACACATTCCAGCGATCTGAATTTTTTCAACAGTTTGGCTAAGGCTTCCGGCTTGATAACGTGCGGTTTGCCGTTCTCACGTTCGAGAATCAAACCATTTTCCGTTCCATGACTCGAAATTTGAAGAATATGATAATTGCCCGTAAGCAGTTCATCGCATAAATCGTCAATGGTCGAGCCGTCGATATATTTAATCTCCAACCCGTTTTTATCATCGGACAATTTTTTGAGAGTTTCTTCAATGATCTTTCTCTCCTTTCGGAGTTTTATTTTTTGAGTTCCCTTCGGATTGGCAAACAGAATAAGGGCTTTTTTGGTTATTTTTTCCATCGTCTTGATTCCGCCTCATAACTTTAAATGTTTCATTAAAATCGAAAATATTCAGATTTTCAAAAAATCCGCCTCACGATCTTCAAGCGTGCCGGGCAACAAGAAAATTACATAAATTGCTTCCGGTAGTCAATAACATTTTTTATATTAAATGCTTCGTCTTAACCTGCGTCCAAACAAATCTCAAAAAAATTAATTAAAAGATGTAACTTTTAAGCCAAAAACAGATTTCAAAGTAGCCGGAAAATTTTCGCCCGAAACCGACAGATGAAAAATCAGGTCGATGTCCTGCCGTCGTGCGAAAGCCGCGTTTTCCTTCCTGTCTGTAAAAAGGGCGGGTTTCCGGGCGCGACAGGTGTTGCTTTATATAAGAGAGCCGATAAATGATGAATCCGAAACATAAACGAAAACCTGCGGAAATTTATCTCCGGGCGATTATTTCCCCGGCAATCGTATTTTTTCTGTTGGCTTGTCCCGGTTACAAGAATAACTGTGAAAAATGCCCCGAAATCTGTCAATCATTGCTCGACACAAAATTTCCGGCGGGAAGTCAGAAAAAGCCGCAAAACGTCAGCAACAACATAGTGGTTTATCTTGATACGAGCAAGAGTATGCGTGGCTATATCTCACCTCGGAGGGAGCGAAATTTTGCCGTTTCGCCGAACGGACAAACCGTTTATTCGAGAACGCTGATCGAATTGAAAAATGCTGCCAGCCTGATCTCACCCGATTATGCGGTCAGCCTGCGGCGCGTTGCCGAACATCTCAGCGAACCCGCCGGTGCTATGGAAATCGTCACGGGCGCGCTCCGGCGCGACGAGTTTTATGATGGCGACGATACCGATCTGGCACTCGCCGTTAAATCCTTTCCGAAAAAAATGAAGCCGGATGAAGCCGGTCCGCCAAGATTTCATATTCTGGTGACCGACGGCGTGCAGTCGAGCGGTAATTGCACGCAAAGTTCCGATCCGCGCTGTCTGAAGGAAGAGATATTCAAAATGATCGGCAGAAAGGAAGAGAATTGGGGACTAACGATTCTCGGATTGCGAAGCGAGTTTGACGGATTGGTTTACTCGGAAGTTCTGCCCGATATTTCGACTGATTACCAGTCGGAAAAAATCGTTGCGGGGTTTCGCCCCTTTTATCTATACATTTTTTCAGCGGATCAGAATGAACTCAATCAATTTACCGCTTCGCTCAAGGAACGTCTTTTGAAGTTTAAGCCGGCGGATGCAAAAGACGCGGATTTTCTCAGGGAATTTCCGGTAACTGACAACTACGGACGCTATTTGAACGGCAATATCACCGCCTTCGGAAAGCCGGAAGAGCAAACCTCCGTTCTTGCCGTAACCCCGGACGAAACGGGCGAAAATCCGGCATTTACGGTCGGAGTTTCGACTGATACGGCAGACTCCGGCGCAGTCCCGTTTTCCATTACGACCGATCTCCCGTGGAAAACGGAAACAGAACTGGTGGGAAACAAAAAAGAACTTTCGGAAGCCATTAAATGGGAGCTTCATCAATGTGCGGAAGAACCGGAGGGAAGCCGTTATCCGATGGCAAGACTGGGCAAGATCGATTACTCCGATGACGGGAAAACCACCATAAATCTCGAAACCGGCTGGACAAAGGGCGAAGGCAATCGCGGCTCGCGCGTTTTCGTGCTGGTAGGTCGAGTCAACACCGATAAATTTTCTCCGAACTGGGTCGCAGATTGGTCAACCCCAACCGACACCAACTCGAAAGAAGCAAGTAAAACGCTGAATTTGATCGAGTCTTTGGGAAATTTATGGAAGAACGCGGCGATTCAAAAACAAGTGGTCGCGAAGATTTATTTAAGAGTCGGCGAACGTTAAAGCCGAATATGAAAGGAGAAGAAATGATTTTAATCGCATTACAATTCACCGATTTTATTTCGCTGTTCGGGAACAAATCGAAAACGGCATTCAACTGGTTTTTAATTTCGCTGGCGGTCGGGTTTAGCATAAGCATTTCTTTGCTGATACTCAAATACATTCTCCAGAAAAGAAAAAATAATGAGGTGTGGAGCCGGAATCGAAATTTACTGCATATGACGCTCGGCACAAGCCCGATTCCCCTGCTTTTGCTGGCGATGCAATTTTCCGATCCGGATTATATCAACTACGCCAATTACGGCTACGGAGCACTGGCGGCGGTTATGACATACGTCATTATTTTTTTGTTTGTAAATCTGGTTCACAAAGATTGGAGAACCGAAATATTTTAAGGCTTTCATTGAAACGAAGGGAGAAAATATATGAAAAACGTCTTTATTGCGATCGGCGGCAGCGGAACGAAGGTCGCGGAAGCGATGGTTAAACTGCTTGGACTCGGCTTTCCGATTCGCTTCGACCAAAACTCACGGCAACTGACCAGTTATGGAAGCGATATTCATATCTGGAGAATCGACCCCGATAAAAGTGCCGGGGCTGCCGATCAATTAAAAAGAACTCTGAATGATTACGAGCAACTTCAGACTCTAACGGGAACTTACTGGTCGGAAATCAAGACCGATATTACTAACACCGAACTCGATCCGCTGAATCTGAACAATTCCGGCAACTCTTCGCCGGTCAAAAATCTGCGAACGCTCGTTGCGATGCAGGAAACGGCGTTGCCTTTTCTGCATCCGTTTTACGAAGAAAAGGATTTGGATGTCGACATCAGTGAAGGGTTTTATCAAAAACCGTTTATCGGCTCGGCGGTAATGGCGTTGTTCGCTGAAACGCTTGATTTGACAACCACCGAGCAGGGACGCACCGCCGGTTTGATGGCTTACGACAACGAGGAAACCAATTTTTTCCTGTGCGGAAGTCTGCACGGCGGCACCGGCGCGAGCGGCGTTCCGATTATGGCTAAATTTTTAAAGAACCGTCGGCGCAAACAGAACATCACTTCGTGGAACATCGGCGGCTGTTTGCTGGGACCTTATTTTCTTCCTCCGGCACCGCCCTTCAAGGCGGATGAAGGCGATCTCATCACGCCGTCTAACCTCAGTAAAAAAATCGACGAATATTTGAAGAAGTTTGGCGAAAAAGACGAATTTATGGCTCTTGATGACGAAGCCAAACGAAAACTGTTTAAGCTCATCCTGCAAGGATATTATGCAAAACCCGAAGAAGTTATCCGCCGGGCGCGGCAGGGGCTCGAATATTATCGCAGCAATTCGGATGCTTATTTCGATCTGCTTTATCTGGTGAGTAAACCGTCGCCGAATATATTGCCCTCAAACCGCTGGAGCAATGGCGGGCTTTCCCAAAGAAATCCGCTGAATTCGGCGGAAATTGCCGCTGCCCTCGCCGCGCTCGAATTCTTTTCGCAAACGTCCGAACGAAATCTGAAAGACCAGTATAAGGTGCCGGGCGGACCTGTCGAATTGGATTCAAGTGCATTGCGGCTCGGCAATCTGCCCTGTTACAGGGTCGGCAATGAATTGATCGTGCCGGAAAAAGCGTTTTTCGTAAGCGGACTCCTTTGTTATCTGATTGAACAGGTGCTTCCCTGGTCGGCGGCATACGCCGCACGCGGGAGATTTAAATTCTTTGAAACACTTCACGAAAGAGGACTGAATTTAGATTCGGAAGGAAGAAATTACACGCAAATAATTCACACGATCGGCGATTTTCTAAAAGACCTCACGCAACAGCACAATGTCGAATATCCGACCGGTTGGAGTCGCGACAATGCCGAACTCGACAATTTTTTCGACAAGAGATTTACGAAAACAATATGGCGGGGACTTCGCGAAATTTATCCGGTGAGGCTTGGCGGCTGGGAGATCAACGAAAAAATCTTCGAGGATTTTGAAAATTGGGTTCCTGACGGAAATTTTACTCGCGGCGAATATTTGCGATTCATCTGGTCAAAACTTTACGAGAACTGCGAAGTAGTAAGAGGTAAAAATTAAATGAAACATTTTTTCTTAAATCAGGAATTTTTCAGCGGAAAAGTCAATCTTCCTCAGGAAGAGAGTTTTTATAAAATCGATAAAACGAGTTTCAGCCAGCCGCCGTTCGACAAGAGTCTGTTCGAGGCTTACCCGAGCGTTTGGACGCAAGCCTACAGTTTTGAACGCGAATTAACCAATAATACGGATTATCAAACTGCACTCGAAGAATGGATGTGTCTTTTTTTACTGCATTTCAACGGAATAGTCTTTTTAAGAACCGCCGATGAAACGAAGGTTCAGGACGAGCAGGGAGATTACAATCTGTGGACGATCCTGCGCCGGACGTATCCGCTTAACGAGGAACTCAAGGAAGTTTCATTGCTCGAAACGATTGACGGCAAGGTGATCGGTGCTTATTATCCGCAGACGATCTTTTTTCCAAGCCGTGGACGCGAAACCTGGCAGGAAAGCAAAGTTATTCAACCGTATCTTGAGAGTCAGCGGCTTTCCTGGAAAAAGTGTGAGAAATTATTTGAGAACGCAAACAGCAATCGGCTGAAACAGCGTTCGCATTATCACCTGCGGGCAATTCGCAAACTGCTCGGTCACAACGAAAAACTGCAGGCAAGAATAGACGAGTTTTGCGCCCAACATTTCAGTCCGATTACCGATATAGAGCGGCAAAATCTGCCCATCCTTAAGCCGCGCCCGAGCGAATGGGAACTTGAAGGCGCGCCGCCACCGTCGAATCAGAATCATTTACTGCTGAAAGCTTATCCTCTGCGCCAGGTCGTCGAGTTGTCGGGAAGCGAAGCCGGTAAGCAAGCTACTATTTATTACCTGATTAATGAAATGCCGGTCGCTTCAGAATGGATGCACGAACCCGTAATACGCGGCTACCCGACTGCTGCCGGTTACGTCCAGACCGCCGAAAACATCATTTCCGTGCGGGTCGGAACGGAAATCCGCAAATGCCGAATCGAAGAGCACGACCAAATCGTTAAACTTAACGAACTGTTTCTTACTGCGCCGTTGTTTGGTAAATTCGGAGCGGCTGACTCGGGTTTTACAACCCAGTGTCTGAATATACACCGCGAAAAGTTTGAGAATAAACAGATCAACGATGAGGAAACGACTATTTCACTGTCCCCGATCTCAAAGGAATTTCTCAAACATTTCCCCGAAATCCTGAAAGACCCGTCCGATACGGTGAAAGTTCAATGGAATGAAAAAGCAAAGAAACTACAATGGATTTTCAACTTAAAGGGTAAAACCGTGGTCTGGGAATGCGAACCCGAATTTCAGGACAAAATGGTTAATACGACCGTCGAAATGTATCCGCCGAAAGTTTCACCCGAGTGGCATCTCTATACGCTTTACGGGACGACCGTTCAAGGAAATCGCGGAACGTGGCAGTTGATCGACCAGAACGGTTCCTTCGGAAAAAATTTTCGGATGACCGATGAAAACTATATCAGCATTCTGGCACCGGATTCCGAAACGGGCGGCAAGTTGCCGAATGAGCCGCGCGCTATTTGTTATCAGGGCGAAAACGGCAAGGAAGGCGGTGTCTTGTTCTTCAAGCCGTTTTTAAATCATTATATTCCTCCGAGCGCGCAAGCGACGCTTTCCGTCGATCTCGGGACGAGCAACACCTGTCTGGCAGTAAAAATGTCGACGGGCGAATCGCGCGTGCTTACTTTTTCCTTAAGAGCCCTTACGCTCTGGGGCATTCCGCCTGATCCGAAAGATCATTACGAAACGCCCGGTTCGGTTCCGTTCAACTGGGGCGGAGAAAAAGGATTCTTTACGACCAGTCTGATATGGCGAACCGAAGACAGCACGCTCGAACAACTCGATCCCCGCGACATCCGGCTGGAACATCTTTTCAGGGTCGATATTCCAAGCCTGCATAAAGGACTCAACGATGAATTGTTGAAAGGTGTCTTTATTTCGAGCAATGAGCAGAATCCGAAGGCTCCGTGGCGATTGCGTCCTGATTTGAAATGGGGCGACAACTCCGAGATGAAATGGGGTTCCGAGATTTTGCGGTCGCTGTTTTTGGATTTGCTCTTGTTTTACGCGCACGCCGAGGCGTTTTTCAACAATAATGTGCGCATCGGGGAATATGCCTTTACCTATCCGCTGGCGTTTAACAACCGCCAGTTCGAGAGTTACAAAGCAAGCATAGAATCGGAAATTCGGCGCATTCGCCATTATTGCTTCGGCGGCGATATGGCTCAGAACATCACGCTTGCACTGGTGGACGAAAGCACCGCGATCGCCAATACGATCCCGGGCGGCAACGGTTATGAAGGACTGTTGCAGGTGTTTGTCGATATTGGCGGCGGCACTGCCGATATTGCGATTCGTCATAGAAATGTTTTTCATCTTTTGGACAGTCTGAAAATCGCCGGCAACAATTTATTTAAAATCCTCGAAAAGGCTTTGCTCCGAAAATTAAGCGGCTTTGAACGGCTCGAAAAGAAACTGAACATTTTAATGAGCACTCCGCGAAGTTCGGAAATAAATATTCAGAGGCTTTTGGAAACGGATTTACCGAAACTTAATAACTTGCCTTTCGGAAACGCATATTCGATCAAGATAAACGATTTTACGAAAGAGGATTTTACAAAAAAAGAGGCAAGCGTCTTTGCTGTCATTCAGTCCGGAACGGCAAACGACCCGTTATATTCCGCGTATCGGGCAGAGCTTTTTTTCCAGCATCTGCTGGCTTACGCGTTGCTTCAAGCCTGTGCAACGGTTATCTCGAAGAAAATCACGCTGAATACGGGAATCGATATAATTCTCGGCGGCAACGGCTGGGGCTTGCTGATGTTTGCACAGTGGGAAAGATCAAATCAGGCTCTGAAGCGAAAAGCCGAGAGAATTCTGGAGTTTCTCAAAGATGTTTTGTTGCCGCTCGTCAAACCAAATGAGAAAAAACTCCTGAAGAATTTAAAGTTAAATTCGATCAATCTGCTTAATGTCGAAGATTTGAGCAAAGCCAAAACCTCGGTAGCACTTGGAGCTTTGAGAGGACAGTCATCGGAAAAACCCGACCAACTGCCGCCTTTTGCAGGATTAAATGTCGAGGGATTTTCGATCAACGGGTTTGAGCCGCAGAAAGTTTTCTGGAGTGAGCGTTGGAGTTTAGACAATATTATGCAGATTTTTGGAAAAGAAATTAGTGCCATCAACAACCCGCAATTTAAACACCCGCAGGATTTGGGTGAGCCATACGACCCGATCCTGAAAATCTTTACCGGATTGGGAAACAGCCAGTCGCTCGGCGAAGACCGTGCTCCGGCGCAAATATGGCAATACATCAACCAGAAACTCTTTGAAGCCATTAACCAGTTGGGCATCGAACCCGGAACCAATCGTCTGGTCAAAACAGAGAGCGGTGAAAATGTTTCGGCGGTCCCGTCCAATTATTTCCTTTCCCACGTTTTATATGGTAACGAATCGGAGCAGAACATTCTGGATTTGCTTGCCGAGCATTACGGTTACTACAGGAAAAACGGAAACGGTAACTAGCGAGGAAAAATATGAGAAATTTATTTTTGTCAGCGTTGTTCGCCGCGTCATTGTTGTTTACGGCTTGCAGTTCGGGAAAACTTGGTAATTCCAACAAGGTTGCAAATAGTTCTCCATCGCCCTCGCCCGCCACATATAACTCTCCCGCGAAGAGCAATTTGGATGAAAGTCTGCACAGTTTATTGGGTAATGAAGAAAGCATCAAGCTTATAGGAGGGAAAATTGAAACTTATAAGAAAGAATATAAAAGCGAACCTGAAGAAGCCAACAAAAAATTTAATCTCGCCCTGAAAGACATTAGAATCCAGGAAGTTAAAGATAAACTGCTCGAAATAAAAGACATTGCTTTTAACGAGGTCGCTCAATCGCAACCGGAACAAAATTTTGATTCGGAAGAATTAGGAAAGGAACTGGAAAGAATAATCAAGGCTAAGATCGATCCGATCGATCGACAGTTAGACACGATCAGCCAAAAGGTCGCCGAAAACGATTCATCGAGAATCCCGATCGTAATTCTGGTGCAATCGGGATTTCTGGGACTTATCCTTGTCGCCGGGTTTGTTTTGATAATGCACCAATTGCAAAAATCATCAACCACCGTCGGCAAGCAGAATGAAAGAGTTGGAATGACTTACAACCAAGCTCCCTCAAATCCGAAAGCCGATGAGTCGCCCGGCAGTTGGAATCGAAATCCGGCGGTTTATCCTCCGCCGCAGGATAAACAAAAGGCGGAAAATAACCTTGATTCCGATTTATCAAAACCGGAAGATGAGGTTGATCTGCCTAAGATCGAAAAACTTCTCGGCGAGCTCATAGATTCGGTCGGCTGTCTGCCGCAACAGATAATTGATGCAGAAAATTCCATTTCTAAAAAAATCGACAATTATCGGCGACCGATTTCCGAATCGTCGGCAGCGTCCCAAAACGTGCCGTCTGTGAAAAACGAAATCACCGTGCCGACGATCTTTAAGCCGACGCTGGTTAAAGAGTTGAAAGACCAGTATCAGGGACGCTCACGCGCGCTCGAAAAAGACCAGTTCAGCGATTTGCTCATTCCGAGCTTTCGGGACGAAACTTTTTTGTTAATTGAAAATAAAAGCAATGCTCAAATTTTCCGCTACATCATCCCTAATAAAGAACGTTTCCGAAAAAGTGAGGATTATTTCAATATTCAGGCATATTTTGATTGCGAAAATGCCGGTGCTGGGGAACTTTTAGTAGAAAAACCGGCAATGGTCGACAAAGAGGGCGACGGGTGGAAACTGCTGAGGAAAGGAAAAATTTCCATTCAATGAAATGACGGACAAATTAAATTTCATAGAGATTTTCTGCGAAGAGCACGGCAGGATTTCAAAGGTCGAATCGAAATCCCAGATCACCTGCGGCGTAACCGGACATTATCTGGCGTTCGGCTTTCCCTTTGACCGGATTTGGGAATATTGCTGTGATTGTGAAGTTTTTCAATCCAGCAAAATGGCAAAAGGTAAAGTTATGAATGAGTGCCGTGTTTGCCGCCGAAAAGTTATGCGCCGATATATGTGTCACAACTGCCAGACCGTAAATTTCGAGTCGAATCAGCCGCCGCGCAACAAACACCGCCCGGCGATCCAAGCGGCGAACCCGGATTTGCTGCAATGTGCGGGTTGTTCATCAACGGCAGAGGGCAAAAAAATGACTTTTCACTCCTGCCCGGCTCTGAAAATCGTTTTTCTGACGACACGATCTCACTGTCTTTTCTGCCATCAACAAACAGCCGAATCGTTCGTCGCGGAAAAAAAGGTGCTCGACCCGACGGCAAAATCATCTTCCGCTCAAGTTGGAATAGTAGTCGAGTGCCCGGATAATCGGTGTTGCCGGCAGATTCCCCTGGATTCGCTGTTTTGTCCGTTTTGCGGGGTGAAGCTGATGCGGTGCAGTAATGTCAGATGCGGTGTGCCGATAGGTCTGACCGCGATTTTCTGTTCGTATTGCGGAACGCCGACAGCGAATGTGCAGGCTCGCTATCGCAGACCGAAGGAACCGCCTGCAAAAACATAGACGAACAACGGCGGAAAGTTGGAGATTAAAAATCGGTAAAATTATAAGGGAGTGAAAAATGAAATTTTATAAGGTGTTTTTAGTTATCTCGTTTGTCATAAACACGCTTTCTTTCAACCAATGCGGAAGCGCGGCGCGGGGCAGAGTCGTTAAATCGAAATGCAGTCACGGGGTGGCGATGATTAATGAACAGCTCGATGCCGGGATCAACATCGAATTGACAATTCAGAACGAAGGAAAAGCGGGATTTATCAAAGTCAAACCGACTCTCAGTTCATCCGAGGGAAATTTTTCGAGAAATCAGGACGTTTATTTTAAGGAAAACGAGAGAAAGGATTTAAGCTTTCTTATTCACGAAGTTACGATCAACGCCACTAATCTTCAGTGTTTCGGCACCGTCAGCCCGGAAGCGGAATAAGACCGAACGAAAATTTCGGTTAGGAAACAGGCGATCGTTTGTTTCGCGAAACATTTTTAATCGCCGGAGTATTTACGGCGGGGTCATCCGCCACTCTAAAAGCCGGTGCTCGACTCTGTTGATATTGTTGACATCACCAAGTCGGCGGAAAATCCGCAACGCATCGTCGGCAGCCGCCAGCGCGCCTTCACCGTCGCCTTTTTTATAAATCTCCAAACTGTAATTGTATAAACTGTTGGCTTCGCCGATTGTGTTTCCGGTGCATCGGCTCACGGACAAGGCTTTTTTGTAATAAAGTATGGCTTGCTTTGGCTTGTTGAGTGACGAAAAAATATTGCCGAGATTCATAAGCACGTTTGCCTCCTGGAAAAGATTTCCGGTTTGCCGAAAGATCGAAAGGGCTTTCTTTGAAAACACGGAAGCCTGTTCGTAATCCTGAAGTTGCCGCAGAGCGTCGCCGATATTCATCAAACAAATAGCTTCAGTATTTTTATCTTCGATTTGCCGGGCGATTTCGAGCGACAGCTCATAAAAATTTATCGCGTCCTTAAACTCTTGCATCGAATGCGCGATCAAACCCAGACAACCGAGCGCGGATTGCTGACAGCGCGGGTCTTCGATTTCGAGCGCGATCTCGAGCGATTCCATCGCCTTCGTTTTCGCTTCGTTGAAGTTTCCTTCGCGCCAGTATGCAAGTCCGAGATTGATGAGCGCGGTCGCTTCGCCGTCGCGGTCAGCAGTTTCGAGGCTGACGGCGAGCGATTGCTCGTAATAATCAATGGCACGCCGAACCTGCCCTAAATCCGCATAAGCCGCTCCCAGATTGGAAAGCGTCTGTGTGAGAGATTTGCGGTCATTGATCTCCTTTGAAATCTCCAACCGCAGTAAATAATATTCAATCGCCTTTTTCAGATCGCCGAGATCAGCGTAGGCGGCTCCGATACTGCCGATTGCCTGCGCTTCGCCGTGACGGTCGTCGAGCTCACGGGAAATTTCCAAATCCTGTCGGTGAAGCTTGACGGCTTTGCTTGGATTGCCCATTTCGGCATAAACATTTCCCAGGTTGCCGAGCACTCGCCCCACGCCTCGTCGATCCTGAATTTTGCGGTAAATTTTCAATGCCTTTCCATAAAAAACGATTGCCGTCCGGTTACTGCCGAGGCTGAAATACGAGTTTCCGGTATTCATTAAAGCGTTTGCCGCACCGCGTTCATCTTTTATTTCTTTGGCGACGGCTAGTTGCTCGGCGTAAACTTCGATTGCTCGTCTGAACTGATTTAACGATTGATACGCCGAACCGAGATTTCCGAGCGTGGTTTCCTCGGTAAAACGGTCGTATATCTGACGCGCCAGCTTCAGTGCCTGATTTTGATATTCGAGCGCAGTTATAAGCTCGCCGCTGATCTCATACGCCATTCCCAGATTACTCAAGGTAATGGCTTCGGCGCGTCGGTCTTGAAGGTTTCGGGCGGCGGTAAGTGCGGCTTCGCCCCATTGAATCTGTTCGCCGGGAAACAGCCGTAAATGAAGCAGATTTGCGCCGCACATCGGATACGAAACACACAACTGTGCGGCTTCCGCGTCGCCTTGCCTCGACATTTCTTCGACTAATGCCTGACCGGTTCGTATGTTTTCAAGTTCCTCTTCAAAAATCTTAAGCGATTGCTGTATCGAAGTGTCGCCTTTCACATAAAGCTTGTCAGCGTTTCGGAGCTGAAGCTCATAGTACTTGGCGTAACGTAAATTCGCATCTCTAAGAGTCATCATAATCGTTTCCGTCAGCACAAAAAACTGCAATGATTTCGGTTAAATCATTGCACGGTGTCTTTCCATTTCGATAATTGCTTTTGCACATCCGCCGCTCTGGTATGTTCGATTTTATTAAAATTTTCGAGTGCCTCTGCAGCAATGGTGATTGCATCGGACAAATAGCCGAGTTTCTGAAGGATTTTACCTTTCTCAAATAACAAATTGCCAGCCGATTTATAGTCTTTGTTGTGATATGCCGTTTCTATTTCCCGATTAAAATCCGGCATATCGGATGAATCAAAAATGAAATTATTGATATGAATGTGCGAGTTGACCACACCGCTGATCGAAACATTACTACTGCCGGACACTTCATTTTTCGAGAAAGCCGAGAGAATCTGTTCCTGTGAAGATAAAAATCTGTTCAACCTTTGTATGATTTCCTTTTCAGTATTTTCTTCTTTGCCTTTTACTTCTGATTCTTCTGCGTTTTTTGCTTCCGAATTGTTCCTTTCAATGCCTCGCCAAACTATTTGGGTAAGGTTTCTATGACTAAGTTCCAATAATATCCAGCCAAGTTCTGCATATTCTGTGAATAATTCCGTCACAAGAGAATTATCCTTATTATCTTTCAGCCATTCCCAGGCATAGAGCAGATTATGTAGGTCAAATTCAAACTTCTGCCAATCGGCTTCATAGAGTGTTGAACGATCGGCAAGCGAAAGATATAAATTAAGATAGTATGTGGCGTGTCTTATTTCCGCATTCATTATTTAGTTAAGCAGGGAACGGGCGTGCGCGACCAGCAGGGCGTGCATTTGAAAACGTCCGTTGCCGACCGGTTCGAGCAGTCCGTAATCGATAAGTTTTTTGACGATCGGTTTCGGGTCGTCCACTTCCCACACAAACTGCATAGCCCTCAGGTCAAAGGTTGCCGGTTTGGGAGCGAATGCGCCGAGGTATGCGAAACACTCACGTGTGTGCTCGTCGAGCATATCGGTACTTTTTTGCAGCAATGCGGTGACGGTCGGAATATTTTCGCCCTCTATTCTATCGATCGGAGCCTTTGCCTCGATGACCGCCGCGCCTAGTTTTATATCGTTGATCAAATCTTTAATTAACTTTTCGTCGCCCCAGTCGTTTCTTAGTTCTTCGCGCAACAAGCGAGCCGCGACGTGGATTCCGAGCGGAAGATACTCGATTTCACTGAGCAGTTCGCGGCACTCTTTCTCGTAGCGGGTGACGGCTTCCGGCGCGAGAATCCGCATCAGTTTTAGCGCGTCGGCTTCCTCTAGAACGGGAAGTTTGTAAATTTCGGTTTCCGTGGACGCAAGCTCATTGGCAACTATCGGCAGGCGGGTCGTAAACAGTAAACCGCAACTGGAGCCGCGCGCCTTCTGAAATAAAGCTCCGTGCTCCGTCTGCCAAACGTCGTCCACGATCAACAGCATTTTCCGGTTTTGCAGTATTTCAGACAATTGTGTAACCGCCTCGTCCGGGGTCGGGATACGCAGAAAATCATCTCTGCCGAGCGATCTTCCCCAGGTGGCAAATATCGACATCAAAGAAGGTTTCTGCTCAAGCGAAGTCCATAAAACACCGTCCGGGTATCGGGCAATCAGTTCGGGGTCGCGGGCTAAAACTCCGACCAATGTTGTTTTTCCGACCCCGGGAAATCCGCGGACAACCAACGTCTGCGAGGTTTCGCCGGATTCCCCGATAATTCCGAAGCGTTCTTTAACGATCTCGAGAGCTTCGTCGCGACCGACGAAAACAAGGTCCGGAAACGGCGGGGCAATGCCCTGCGGTTTCGGGAAAATAATGTCTTTGAATTTATCGAACAGCTCTTCGGTCAGACTGAAGCTGAGATTGTTATGGTCGCCGGTGATGATGATCGAACCGGAAGCATCTTCGCCGACGACCACGTCGCGCTCGCCGACCGTGTAAACGACGTTACCCGAAAGCACCGCCCGCTGAAGTAAGCGTTGATCGTCAGTGGTTGCCCGATCGGTCGCCAACCGCTCGATTGCTTTTTCTAATTCTGCTTCTCGTGTCACCCTGAAACCTCTTTTTACTTTAGATTAAACAACTATATAATACTTATAAATGACGGTAATTTAAAGAGTTTCTTTAAATATAAATTACAAAAAACGAAAATTATTATCGATACCGTTTTTGACTAAAACGATAATTTAAAAACTATTTTCAGTAAGTTTGGTTTAACAATGCCGACAAACGTCGAAGCGTCTTTAAAGCACGCGCTTTATTATCAGAAAATAATCCGTGAAATCGATGACCATCTTGTGTCCGGCGGTGAAAATATCCGGCGGGCAGTAGAGATTTTCGACCATGAAGCGGCAAATATTATAAATAGTCAAAAATGGGCGGCGGAAAATTTTGAGAGAGATTACGAAATCGCGTGGATATGTCACGAATATGCGTCATATGCCACACTCATCCGTGAGTTTCGGCTTTCCCATTCGGAGCAGATCAAATGGCTTCGCACTGCGTTGAGAGTTTCGCGCCGTTTTCACGACGGGGCATATTATATGCGGCATCTGAACAATCTCGGGCACGTTTATCTCGCCATCGGAAAAGCTCGCCGGGCAGTGAAATGCTTTGAGATTGCTCTTTCATTTTCAAGAAAAGAAGACAATTCTGCGACCGCCGCCGAGGATTTGCTCGGATTGGGAGTTGCGCTCGTCGCACTCGGCGAATCACGGCGGGCGATCGGGCATCACGAGGAAGCACTGGAAATAGTTACACGGTTGGGCGATGATTTGATCAAGAGTTCGGTTTTACACGCGCTCGGCTTTGCTTATGATTCGCTCGGAGAACTGCGCAAAGCGACGGAGTATTACGCACAGTCGCTCAAACTTTCCAAAAAACTGGGTGATAACTACAGTCGGGCACAAACATTAAACGTGCTCGGTTCGACGTATGAATCGCTCGGCGAGGTTAGTCGCGCAGTAAAATGTCATCGCCAGGCAATCGACATTTTTCGTAAATTCGGCGACACGAGCGGCGAAAGTCAGTCGCTGTTGGAACTTGGCAACGACTATTTTGCGATGGGCAATATTCGTCTTGCACTCGATTGCTACAAGCAATCTTTGAAATTGTCGCAGTTAAACAATAATCGGCGCGAAGAGGGTAGTGCGCTTGGAAATATAGGGCTTGCCTACTGGGAGATAGGCGAACTCGAAGAGGCTCTGAAATATCACCGGGAATCGTTGGCTATCTCGAAAGAGATCGGAGAGCGTCAGAATGAAGCACGCGATCTCGCTAATTTGGGGCTTGTTTATGAAGCCTTATCGGAAGGACGTGAAGCCCTCGGCTATATGCAACAGGCTTTGACGATTTCACGCGAGATTGAAGACCGCCGCAGCGAAGCGCAGGATTTGTGCAATTTAGGCAGTGTTTACCTGTTGCTCGACGAGCCGCAAAAAGTTATTGAATCGTGCGGTTTGTCGCTGGCAGTTTGCGGCGAGGTCGAGATTCCCGAAGTAACAGCCGAAAATCTGCGGCTGACCGGGGCGGCTTACGAAAAACTCGGCGAAGTGCTCAAAGCAAAGTCTTTCTATCGCCGTTCGTTAACGGTTGCACGTCAAATCGGCAATAAACGAATCGAGGCGATGACGCTTTTCAGCCTTGCAAAATTTTATCGTTTACAGCGTAAATTAAAGCAGGCGCGGGTTTATGCCCTAAAAGCTCTCGAACTGTTTGAAAAAATGGCAAGTGCCGAAGCGTCGAAAGTCAGACGGTTATTGTTTGAGTTGAACGAATCAAGTTAATCGGGGAATGCGGCATAATTTTATTTATAATTCACCTGATTGAGCTTTTCGGAGAATGAAAGACCTTAGTATTAAAAAAGTACAAAAAATTCACGCCCTTTATTATGGAGGGCTTGTAAAAACTCTGGGAAATCCGACTCTGGAAAATCTGGCTGTTTTTGATCTTGACAGAACCAACATCGAGAATAATTTCACGCTGGTCAAAAATGAGATCGAAACTTCCGACGAAAATGCTTCCCTTTGCATTGAATACACAAGCAGTTTCGATCTGCTCGCGCTCAGATTGCCTCCTGAGGATTTTTTCGATTGGATGAAGGCAGGACTGACCGCCTCCTACAAACTCGGATATAAAGCAGGTGAAGTTTATCATTTGATCGGGCTTGGAAATGCTTATTGGAATCTGAGCGAGTATTCGGACGCTGGCGACCATTACAAGGAGGCACTCCTGATCGCCGAAGAAATTGAGTTTAGAGAAGGTCAAGGTCTGGCTCTCGGCGGCTTAGGAAATGTATACAAAAATTTAGGAGATTACCGGCAGGCGATAGACTATTATCTCAAGGCGTTAAAGATTTCCGGGGAAGATTCCTATAAGCAGGGCGAAACCTTGTGGCTGGGTGCTTTAGGGGTTACTTATGACAGTCTGGGAGAATATCAGAACGCGATCAAATATCTGGAAGACGCGCTCAGAATATCGAAAGAAATTAATGATAAACAACGTGAAAGTTTGTGGACAAGCGGATTAGGAACTGCGCATCTGGGACTCGGAAACTATCGAAAATCCATCGAATATTTCAAGGACGCTTTGAATATTTGCAGAAACTTCGGTGAGCGGCAGCGTGAAGAATCTTATTACTTGAATGGTTTGGGAACTGCCTTTTGGAGATTGGGCGATTATCAAAGATCGATTGCTTATTATGAAGAGGCGATCGATCTCTCCGGGGAACTCTTCGACAGGTTGTCCAGATGTGCGGCACTGGGAAATCTGGGAAGTGTTTACAGAGAGTTAAAGAAATATGAGAAAACAATAGATTATTATGAACAAGCTTTATTAATTGCCAAAGAAATCGGCGACAAACAGGGCGAGTCGACGTGGACGGGAAATTTAGGAATCGTTTATTTTGATCTGGGAAAGACTGACAAGGCAATCGAATATTATCTGCAATCGCTAAAAATCTCCGAAGAGATAAATTTTCAGAACGGCGAAAACAGTATTCTGGAAGGTTTGGCGAACGTGTATACAAGTCTGGGTGATTACAAGAAAGCCTTTGAGTATCATGAAAAAGCATTAAAAGGAGTCAGGGAAATCGGCGATAAAGACGGAGAAGCTTCGGTGCTGACGAATATGGCAATGACCTATTACAGCTCAGAAGAAAATGAAAAATGCCTCGAATACTTGAAAAAGGCACTACATATATTTGAATCGATTGAATCTCCCAGTAGTAAAACTATCAGCTTATGGATAAGTGAAATAGAAAACGAGTAAAGCCGTATAAATTTGGGGATTGGACCGGTTAATTTTGAAAGGTAAAACATATGCAGATAAATATATTTTCAGATGATCGCGATTTTATTCTGAATCTTTACGAATCTTCGGCTTTAATTAACGGCGGAAAAGCTGAAGAAACAGGAGTTTCGGTTGAGGAACCAAATCGGGCGGTCGGGGCTTTCGAGGGTTGGTATGAAATTGCCGCTGCACTTGGGATCATCGGAATTCCGGTGAGCATTGTGGCAAACCTCATTTCAAGCTGGATTTGGGAATCGTATAAAAAATCGAAAGACCCGAACATTTCGATTAAATTGCAGTTGAATAAGGGCGAGGAAACTCTGGAAATTGAGTTAAGAAATATTGAAAGTCCTGAAGATATTAAAGAAAGTCTGCGATTGCTGGGTTTGACCGATGATAACGAACGATGAACTGATCTCGATCTTAGAGAATTCGCTCCCGGGCGCGACCGCGACGGAAGAAAAGCATCTGCAAAGAACTATCAGGCGTATTTCGCTTTCTCAGAGTAGTTGTTCGCCGGATAGTCCTTCTTCGTTGAAATTAAAAAATATTGTCGCGGCTCATTCGGATATTCTGAGTCCTGAAATTATCAAGACTTTTGAGGCTTGCGAGATTTACTGTGTCGAAGAGCCGATCTGTAATGCGTATGCTACCCGTAAAAACGGCGGCAAGATCATCGTTTTCGAGGGGTTGTTACAGGTCATCAGTTTTTACATAAACCTCATAAAAATTTCGGATTTATTTAATTTATGTAAACCGGAAAAACAAAACGAAGCCGTCGATTTTCTAACGGCGGGCTTTGCGCTTTTGGTCGATTTTATAGAAACGGGAGAAACCTTGCCGAAGGTCGAAAACGTGTTGCCGCCGAAAGTGGAAAATGATGTGAATATCGGCTTTCTCACATCGGTTCTTTTTCTCCTCAATCACGAAGCCGCGCATTTGATGCTCGGACATACAAAGCTAAATTATCATTCGGAGTTAAACGTCGGCAGTTTGCGATTAGAGGAAAATGCCGGCAACGATAAGAAATTGGAGTTTGAAGCGGACGAATACGCTTTTTTCGCCATCGATGAAAGTTTGCGCGATTTTTTTATCCCGAGCATCGTTTTCTTTTTGGGTGCGATTGCCTTTGCGGAAACATTTTCTGCTTCAGATACAAAAACACATCCGCTTGCCGCAAATCGAATTGCTCGTTTAGCAGATTTCGTGCGGTTTGAGAACGATCCGCAGGCAAGAAAGGCAGTTTTCGATGTGATCGAAGGCGAACTCGATCGTCATCGCCGATTGTTTGATTACAGAAATGCTTACGGCAGTTTCGGTCGAAGCCGGATTCAAACGATAATGCCGACCGCCGAAGCCAAAAAAATATTCGATCGTTTTTTGACCGAAATAAAAAGCAAAAATTACTTTTCCGAGCTTGAATCCGGCATTTAATAAAAACTAAAAAATTGGAGAAATGCCCGGCGAAAATTGTCGATATGCACCGGAAAAAAGTTCGTCGTGTGATGGCATAAGGTTTTTTCAGGAACCGCTAATCAAGCGGGATTTCGGAAAACGGAATGTCATAAACTCCGTATTTCTGCCAATCCTTATAATCGAAATGCCACCATTCATTAGCATTCACGGTAAAACCTTCGGCTTCCATCGCTTTGCGCAAAAGGTCACGGTTGGCGCGTTCCTTTTCGGTTCCGCCTTTATAATCGGGCGAGGCACGTTCGGTAAATTCATCGAAATCGGTCGGCATTTCGGCGAGCTTTCCCGTTTTCAGATCGTATAAACTAAGATCGACCGCACAGCCGCGATTATGCCTGGAGCCTTTCGCGGGATCGGCGACGAATATCTTTTTGTCGTCCGGCGTAACTTCCCAAAACAATTTCGTGATTCGCCAGGGACGATAGCCGTCGAAGATCATTAACCCGAAGCCGGATTTTTTTAATTTTTTATGTGCCCGCAAGAGGGCTTTGGCGGCAGGTTTTTGCAAAAAGGCGCGTGCTTCGGGATAAACGGTTTTGCCGACGAAATTGTTGTCGGTTGCGTAGCGGATGTCGAGTTTTATTGTGTTATCCAGTTTGACGAGTTCGACCAAGGTTGCCTCACGTTTGTTTTTTTCCTGCGGCGGAGCGTTTTGCGCCAATATTGCAGAAGAAAAAAGAATAAAACAAAAAGCGTATGCCGTAAATCGAAGGTAAAGTTTTTTCATTTTTGACCGATACTCTTGTAAGTTTGTTGGAATTTTGAATTGATCTTAACTAAAAAAGTTGAAAATAAACCACAAAAAGTCTAACTTAAAAAATCATGGACGAAGACCCCGAAAAAAAGAAATGTCCCGCAGTTAATTGGATTAAACGATTCGGGATTGCAGGTTTTCTGTTTTTCCTTATCAAAGGCTTGCTGTGGCTGATCGTTCCCGCGCTTATCGCTTACTTTTCCGTAAGCTGAAACAGACGGGAAATTTATTTCAATTTTCCCGCCCGCTTCTTATATATTTCTGTGTAAAATTAACGGTTCGGCTTTTCCTGAGCCGGTTTTTCTTCTTCGATCGGAGCCGTGTCGTCGTCGAGAATGATTACGTCCGTGCCGAATTTCTGATAATCCTTAAAACGAATCAGATTGCGCGTTTCAAAAACCTTTCCGCCCTCGCGCATTGTCAGCCGCACATCCGAAAGCGTCGGTAGAAGGTAATCGCCGTCCGTGATTTTCACCCAATCATAGTTAATGATGCGTTTCGCCGAACGAATCGGGAAACTTTCGGGAATTTCGGTCGCTTCGCTTTCGATCCGCAAAACGCGGAAATTGTCGCGATCGATCCAGATTTTCCCTTTTACGCCCGTAATGGTTGATTGTTCGTAATAGCCGAAAGATGTGATCTGCTGTTTGGCTTTGTCTTTGTCAATCGAATAACTGAAAACGACCGAACGCCGACCGTTAAGCGAATCCGTATCGACAACTTCAAATTCCGTGTCGCTGGCGCGTTTGAAAATGGTTGCCAAAACATTGACGAATTCTCCTGTCGAACTCGTTCCGCCCGTTTCCGAGTAATCGTTTTTCGATTTCGGAGCTTCCTGCAAAACGCCGTTAATTGATAAAACCTTGTAATCTTCTTCACCCGTCGAACGGTAACTGACCGCTACCACGAGGCGGTCGAGATTGCGAAAATTATTCGTTCCCGCGTAAGCCGCCGAACGCTGGATTTGCTGTTTGACCACAAAATCCGGCATTTCTTCGACTGCCGTTAAAGTGTTTTGGCGGGCTTTTTCAATAATTTCCCTGGCTTCTTTTTGATTCGGAAGCGTGGCGGTCGTCGGATTTTGGCGGCGGCGTTCGGCTTCTTCGAGCGCACGTTTGAGTTCTTCATCGTTTCCGCCCTTTGTTCGCGTCAAACCGCGCAATCCATCCGTTAGCTCAAAAGCAATGCCGCGTTTCCGTAACGCTTCGATGATCTCCTGCTTAACGCCGGAATTTTTTTGCACGGCATAAAGCATCTTCACATATTCACCCTGTGAAAGCGGCTTTTCCTGTGCGAAGATCGCTTGAAACAAAAATAAAGATAGAATTGCGGAAAGAAAAATTTTCATTGCCTTAAAAGATGCTTCCGATATTTTATTCGTTGGCTTTTACAAAGTAAAAAGCGGAGAATTTATATATAAATTCTCCGCTTTTCGGATAAAAAATAAAGATGAATTAAATGTAAAATTAATTAACCCACTCTTCTTCGTAGTTTAATTGCCAGTGACGCGTCACCCATTCCTGCGCGGCAGTCAATGCGGTTAGCTTCCAATTTTTCAAATTTTCTAAAATTGTCAGCGCGGCTAAAGGTTTGCTCGGATCACGTTCAACCCTTATTACCTGCGTGGCTACTTCGATAATCGTTTTGTCTTCGTCAAAAATTCGTAAATTGACTTCGCTTCCGACCGGCGGTAAAACATCGAGATTGACCAATGTGCTGGTTTCTCCCAGATTCTCTGTTAAACCGTCAACTAAAACCGTTTCTCCACTCTCCGAATCAATCCAACTTGCTTGAACCGGCATACTCGCCATTATCCGCTGATGCAGCGGAGATCTGTATGATAATGCAGAATATTCTAATTGTGCCATATATTTTCTTCCCCTTTTTCGATTTAATTAACCTAATGTCTTGTATAAACAGAACATAAGGATTAATTGCCCGAATAATCTAAACCAATTTTACAAAAAAGTCAAGTTTCAAAAAACCGCTCAAAACGCTTATGACATATAGTAAGCCAGATCGAGGTGTTTTGCAAGTATTCTTTTCATATAAACTGATAATGAGCGAATATTTTTTCAATAAACCGCTCAAACCGCTCATTTGTTTCAGTTTTCATCATATATAGCTTAAAAAAAATAAATATTTGAAAAAAATCTTGTTTGAAAACGGGATTTTTTGCGCGATTATTAAACGCAACGAGAAATGAAAAGTTGCATTTTGTAATTTTCGGAAAAATGCGCCGTGAAAAAACTTGTGCGTTATTAACCTGAATTTAATATCTGCGTAGGATTATCTTCTCTATATGGATGTCAAACTGAATCCGAATATTACGGAATTCAAATTGCTTTATAAAGTTATGTCTATCAATCCTTATTTACAAAAAACGAATTGAGATAGTTCACGGTCGTTTTTGTGAATCGGGCGAAACTGTGTGAATGGCTAAACTTAATATGAAATTTCGATATTTGATTTAGAAAGTTTTGACAGGTATGAGGTCAAAAAATCCGAATTCAAAAATCCAAAAAGCAAAAGAAAAATCCAAAATTCACAAGTTCTTGATTTTATTTATATAAAAAAGCAATTTTGCTCCAAATCATTTTATTAAAAAAGAGGTCAATTAGATCAAATGACTAAAAATATTTCGATTAAATTTTTAGCAATTACAATTTTCTGTTTGCTCTTCGGCATCGGGCAGGTTTTTGCTCAAGCCGGAAGCGGAAATATTACAGGCGTAGTTGCGGATGTGAACGGTGCGGTTGTTCCGAATGCGACGGTAAAACTCGTAAGCAACGAAAAAGGCACCGAACTGACGACTACAGCCAGCGAAGACGGTATTTATAATTTTACATCTTTAGAACCCGGAAAATACACGCTTACCGCCAGCGGCGGCAGCTTTGCAGAACAAAAGCTCGAAGTTGAAGTTCAAGTCGGACGTAAGACTGACGCAAACTTCTCACTCGGAGCCGCTTCCGTAGGTGCTGAAGTCACGGTTACGGCAGAAGGCGTTCAGACGACGACAAGCAACTCGGACGCGGTTTTAAATGAAACGGCTATTCAAAACTTACCGATCAACGGTCGCCGTTTTCAGGATTTCGTTACCCTGACCCCGTCAGCTCAGGTTGAAGGTTCGCGCGGACAGATTTCGCTTTCCGGTCAACGCGGAATCAACGGCAACGTGAACGTTGACGGCGTTGATTTTAACCAGCCGTTTTTCGGCGGCATCCGCGGCGGCGAACGCTCGAATCAGGCGTTTGTTATCCCGCAGGAATCGATTCGTGAGTTTCAGGTTGTTGCCGCAGGTTACAACGCTGAATTCGGACGCTCGACCGGCGGTATCGTAAACGGTATCACCAAATCGGGAAGTAACGAATTACGCGGAACGCTTTTTTATCTTTATCGTCCCGAACAATTGGCGCGCGGCAATAAGTATACGCAGGCAATTCAGGAACAACGCCTGAATGCGCTGGGAATCGATGCCACGCTCGCACCGACCCAGCATCAATTCGGCGGTTCCGTCGGCGGACCGATCGTTACCGACAAACTTTTCTACTTTGCTTCTTATGAACAGCAAAGATTTCGCGCTCCGCGTCAGGTGTTGATCGGAAGTCTTTCAGGAATTGTGCTTCCTGCAGGCGACCGCGGTCAGGAAGCGTTCGATTATCTGCGTTCATTGGAAACGCCGTATGAGCAAACCAACGATGCGTATGCTTTGTTAGGAAAAGTAGACTGGAACTTTAACAACAGCAACCGCTTTAACGTTCGCTATAATTACAGCCGCAATGATGCGCTTAATGCCGCCGCGACGGGCGAAACGGTTCTCGACCCGACGACTAACAGCGCGCTGTCCTCGAACGGTATCGAAAGAAACCGCAACAACATTGTCGTTGGACAGTTTCAGTCGAATATCGGTTCAAACGCCTTGAACGAATTGCGTGTTCAATACGCAAAAGAAACACGTCCGCGTGAAGCGAATGTGCTTTCACCGAATGTATTTTTAGGCGGAGCATTTGCACAATACGGATCGCGCAACTTTTTGCCGACGACGCAGTTTGACACGAGAACGCAGATTGCCGACAGTTTCAGCTACATCGTAGGCAATCACAATTTCAAGTTCGGCGGAGAATTCAGCCGTATCTATGCAAATCAGACCTTCGGTTTCAACCAGTTCGGCGCATATACTCTCCAGAACGGCGGAACGACCACGATTTTAAGAAACCTTTCAAACATCAGATCGGTTCCTCCGGCGGCAACTTTCCTCGGACGCTTTGACGATACGAATGCGAGATATGCACGTCAGATCGGTAATCTGGCAACGGACTTCGTTAACAAGGAATTGGCATTTTTCGGTCAGGATTCGTGGCGTGTAACCCCGAAACTTACCTTGAACTACGGACTTCGTATCGAACAACAGTTCAACCCCGATCCTGAAGCTACGAATACAAATTTGATCAAAGTAGTTCAAAATACGAGATTCCCGATTCGCGGAGCAGGATTTGATCCGACGCAAGTTCCGAATAGCGGTTGGCAGTTAGGACCGAGGCTCGGTTTTGCATATGATCCGGCAGGCGACGGCAAAACGGTTGTGCGCGGATTTGCAGGAATTTACTATGCCCGCACGCCGGGTTTAATCTTTGCCGATACGATCAACAACTATCGTACGATTCCCGGAAACGTCAGCACAACGCTTCCTTTCACGGGGTTCAGCCAAACGGCATTCAATACCTTTCTGGGAACGTCGGCGGGTGCGGCATACAGAGCGATCACAGGATGCGACCCGACGGTAACACCTCTTCCGGCGGCTTGTGTTCCGAACACGATCTACAGACAGTTCGCCATTGCAGGCGTTAACCTGAATAACTCAAGCCTCAGCAGTTTGCCGAACGTAACTCCCGAACAGATCGCCGCGATTGCGAGCGGATTGGGATTATCGGCAAATCCGTTCGTCGGAGCGACCGTCACAGGTCACGCCGAAGATTTCAAAAACCCGCGTTCATATCAGTTTGGCGGCGGATTTGAAAAAGAAGTATTTACAAATATGATCATCGGTATCGATTATTCATTTGTAAAAACCGACCGCTTACAGAGAAACAGAGACCTGAACGTTCCTGCACCGTTGACGGGCGAAGAATATCGTGCGTTTTTGCAGGCTAACAACACCGTTGCCAATTACAACACGATGGTTTCAAACGGAACGATTGCAACGATTCTGGGCACCGGACGGACATACATCGCTTTGGTTACGCCGGGCGGTCTTACTTTCCCGAGCGGAAGCGTAACGACCAGACAACGCCCGACAAATGATCCGGCATTGAATCCCGATCCGGCAAACAGACTTGCTCTGGGTGCCGTTCAAGTTCGTGAATCAACGGCTAAATCCTTGTATCAAGGACTCACCTTCCGTATGAGATTGGTTCGCAAATGGGGACAGTTGAATGCTTACTACACCTTGTCGAGCAACAAATCGGATGACGATAATGAACGTGATTCGGGTGGTGTTGCCTATGCTAATCCGTATGATCTGAGCGGTGAATATGGTCCGTCCAGAATCGACCGCACGCATCAATTCGTTGCTAATCCGGTCTTTTTCCTGCCTTACGGATTTGAGGTTTCAAGTGCTATCCGTTTACGTTCAGGAACTCCGATCAACACCTATATCGGAACGGATGCTAACGGCGACAACGTCTTTAACGACCGTCCGATCTTGGTTCCGGGTGTCGAACTCAACCGCAACTATTTCCGCAACAGAAGTCTTTATGACGTTGATCTGCGCGTTCAGAAAGGATTCACTTTCGGTGAAAGAAGAAAATTGACCTTCTCGGGAGAGTTTTTCAACTTATTCAATTTACCCAACGTTGTTTTCCAGTTCCCGGGAACGAACTCGACTTCGGGAGCCTTGGCGCAATATTGTTCGACCGGGTCGCAAACCTGCGGATTTAATGGCATTACCAACATTAACTTCTTGCAGATTCGTGAGCAGAATCCGGCAAGCGCAAACTTCGGAAAAATCAATTTGCAGACAAACCCGGGAAGCCCGGTTTTCCAGATGCAGCTTGGTGCAAGATTCCAATTTTAGTTTTTCCTCGTTGGAAAAACCTTTTACGGCACGTTTCTTCCGGAAACGTGCCTTTTTTATTTGCGCTTTAAGTTTAAGTTTTTTATTTTCATATTGAGTTATGCGAATTTTGCAGATTTCATCAGCGAAAACTTTCGGCGGCGGCGAGCGGCATTTGATCGATCTGTGTCGTGGATTACAAGCTCGCGGACACGAGATTTTTATCGTCGTCAGACCCACTTGCGAATGGACTGAAAAGTTTGATTTTTTGCCGCCCGAAAATATTTTCCACGCTTCGATCCGCAATTCGTTCGGAATTTTCAGCGCAAAAAAGATCGCCAATTTCGCCAATAAAAACAAGATCGAAATCATTCACGCACACGTCGGAAGAGATTATATTCCCGCCTCCATTTCGTGCCGGATTTCGAGGGAAACAAAGTTCGTTTTGACGCGGCACGTTCTTTTTTCGATGAAACCGTTTCACAAATTCGCGCTTTCAAATGTTCAAAAAGCAATCGCCGTTTCTTCGGCGGTAAGCGTTAATCTGGCAAATATTTTCCCGCGAAAGAAAATTACGACAATTCCGAACGGGATTTCAATTCCAACTGAAAATCGGCAAAACCTCAACGAATTGCGTGAAGCCTTTCGTGTTCTGCACAACATTCCGCTCGATGCGAAAGTGGTCGGGACGATGGGCGAACTCAAAGAACTCAAAGGTCAGCGCGATTTTGTTTTGGCGGCGAACGAGATCGCGAAAAAAATGCCCGAAACGCATTTTGTGATGGTCGGAAAAGATCATTCGATAAATCATACGTTTCGACGTGAGTTGAAAAGATTGGTCAAAGTTTTCGGATTGGAAGAAAAGTTTTTATTTCTCGATTGGATCGATGAAACGCCTTCGTTCTTTTCGGCTTTGGATGTTTATGTTTCACCGTCGCATTCGGAAAGTTTCGGGTTGGCGATTCTCGAAGCGATGACGCTCGGAAAAGCAATCGTTGCGACCGAAACTGACGGCGCAAAGGAATTGTTGCAGGATAATTTTTCGGGCAGGTTGGTAAAAATAAAAGAACCTTTTGAATTGTCCGAAACAATTTGCGATTTGCTCGAAAATGACGGATTATGCGAAAACCTCGGAAAAAACGCGCAGAAAACTGCTCTCGAAAAGTTCAGCCTCGAGCGGATGATCGAACGAACCGAAAAGGTTTACGAAGAAGTTCTGCAAAACAGAAAAGAAGCAAAAGTTTGATATTTAACGCAAAATCCTGTTGAGCGTTTCAAAGGTTTTCGGTGCGCGTCTGACCGCGTTTCGGCTAAAAATAAATTGTTCATCGAGCTTGAGCAAATCGTCTTTTTCGTCCACATCGAACCACGACGGAACTTCGCGCAGATGCAAATCCGACTTCATAATGTTTCGATAAGTCTGCTCGAAGGTTTTGCCCGAACTCCACGCAACATTCTCGAAAATCTCTTTATTCAGTTTCCGCAAACCGATCAGATAAAATCCGCCGTCCGCCGTTTTTCCCAGAACCGCGTCCGTTTCCAGTTCGAGGAATTCAAAAGCCTGTTCGATGTAATCCGCCGGAAATGTGGGGCTGTCCGTGCCGATCATCACGGCTGAATCCGAATTTTGAGAAAGTGCGAATTGAAAAGCATTACACATCCTTTCGCCCAGATCAGAGCCTTTCTGTTCGGTCAGGATCAAGTTTTCATCGCCGAATTTGTCGAAATAGGCGCGTTCGTCGGCAGGCGAAAAAGCAATGATCAATTTTTCGGAGATTCCTTTGGCTTTATTTATCGCGTCTTCGAGAAATGCCTCGGAAAGCAAAACGCATTGTTCGGCGGATAAAAAAGGCTGAAGCCGCGTTTTGACGTTTCCCGCACGCGGAACTTTTGCCATAATGATAGTTGCACGTTTCATTTGGGAATAAATTTTAGCTTTTTTGGCGTTTATTAGTAAATTATGGCTTACGATTTTGATGTAGAAAGCGCGGTGCGCGAACGATACGGAAACGCGGCAAACGAGGTGGAAAACGCTTTGTGTTGTCCGGTCGAATACGATCCGAAATATTTGAAGATTCTGCCCGCCGAAATTATCGAACGCGATTACGGTTGCGGCGATCCGTCGGCGTTCGTGAAAACAGGCGACACGGTTTTGGATTTGGGGTCGGGCGGCGGCAAGATTTGTTATATCGCTTCGCAGATCGTCGGCGAAACAGGAAAAATTATCGGCGTTGATACCAATCTGGAAATGCTCGGATTAGCCAACAAATACCGTGCTGAAATAGCTGAAAAGATCGGTTACGGGAACGTCGAGTTTCGTTACGGGAAGATTCAGGATTTGAAGTTGGATTTGAGTTTGGTTGACGAATATTTGGAAAAAAATCCGATCAAAACCGCCGACGATTTTTTCGCTTACGAGGTATTTGTCGCCAAAGCGAAAGCGGAAAACCCTTTGATTAAAGATGATTCGATCGATGTGATCTTATCGAATTGCGTTTTAAATCTGGTCAAACCCGAACTCAAGGAACAAATGTTCGCGGAAATGTTTCGCGTTTTGAAGCGCGGCGGACGGGTGGCGATTTCCGACATCGTTTCGGACGAAGACGTGCCCGACCATTTACAGAAGAACGCGGAACTTTGGTCGGGTTGTATTTCAGGCGCGTTTCGTGAAGATTTGTTTATCGAGGCATTTGAAAAAGCAGGATTTTACGGTATCGAGATAGTCAAACGCGACGAAAAGCCGTGGCGCGTGGTCGAAGGAATCGAGTTTCGTTCGGTGACGGTAACGGCTTATAAAGGTAAACAAGGCGTGTGTTGGGAACGAAATCAAGCCGTGATTTACAAAGGACCTTGGAAAAAGGTCATCGATGACGACGGACACGTTTTGGAGCGCGGCGCACGAATGGCGGTTTGCGACAAGACTTTTCAAATTTACAACAAAGAGCCTTACGCTTCGCAGATCATCGCAGTCGAACCGATCGAAAATATTGAATTGGAAAATGCAAAGGAGTTTGACTGCAAGCGAACCGCAAAACGAAATCCGCGTGAAACGAAAGGTTTGGAATATAATTTGACGGATCTGACCGGCGCAGAATGTTGCGAACCGGGAAGCGATTGTTGTTAGAATTGTAGGGGCGACGGCTTGTCCTCGCCCGTTGAGCGCGAAAGCGCGAATAAACGGTTTAATTTTTTCAATGTTAATTTAAATCGGACGTTGCGGGCGAGGACAAGCCGTCGCCCCTACAAAATAATGAAAAAATCTCTAAATGATTACCGCAAAGGTGGAATCGGCGCATTGATGGACGAATACGAACGCGCCGCGTTTGAATTAAAATCACTCGTCGAATGGGTCAGTGAAGAAAAATACACGCGCATCGCCGACGCGGAAACGAAAGACGCGGATTGTCATTCGATTCAAACGATGATGAATCACGTCGTTCACGCGGGCTACGGTTATGCGAACGCGATTCGGCGTTATTATTCGATTCCGCACGAACCCTTGGGCAATGAACGCCCGCAGATCGAAAAATCGGCGATCGGCGAAGAAATTGATAAAGTGCTTGCTTATACGGAAGAAACGCTCGATGGAAAATGGGAAATGAGTTATGAAGAAATGTCAAAAGTTATCATTTACAGACAGCCCGACATTTCCGAAGATTTAGAACAACTGCTCGAACACGCCGTTATGCACATTTTGCGTCATCGCCGTCAAGTCGAAAAGTTTTTACTGAAATTTCAAACTTTGGAAAATTGAACTTGAAACTTGAAACTAAAAATTTATGCACTATTACAACGAAGAAGATTTAGGCAGATTCGGCGAAATTGCCAAATATAAACCCGAACTTTTTGAAAAATTTCTCGCCTGGTATCAGGCTTGCCAGGAAGAAGGCGCACTTTCAAAGCGCGAAAAAGCCCTGATCGGGTTAGCGGTTGCGGTGACGGTTCAATGTCCCTACTGCATCGAGGCTTTTACAAATTCCTGTCTGGAAAACGGCTCGAATATGGAACAAATGACTGAAGCGATGCACCTTGCCTCGGCAATTCGCGGCGGTGCAAGCCTTGTTCACGGTATCCAATCGCACAATGCGCACGACAAGGTTTCAATGTAAGAAAATGCAAAATGAATGATTCAAAAGAAGTTTTGATCTTTCACGATGACGCAAAGATCGCGCAGGCAATTGTCACTTTGCTTCAGAGCAATGTCGGATATGGAATTGAATTTTTCGGTTTTACCCTCCCTCTCCGGCACCTTGATAATTTGGATTTTGCCGTGAGCCGTAAAAAATACGATCCTGAAACACAACGTGATGATCTCGATTTTGAAAAGATTTTCACGGATGGAAAAGAGGCGGCGGACTTCTTTTTACGAAAACGTCGGGAATATGAATTGAGGTTTGATTTTGAAGCGGAGTATCTTTCGGAAACAAATTAAATGCAGACAGTAGTTCAAATTACGCGCAACGGCAAAACAGCTTTGCCGAATTCCCCGGTCAGTTTTTCGGAAAAACTCGGCGAGAGAGGATTGTTTGCGGAAACGATCGATACTTTGCAGGTCAATGTCGGCAAACTCTGCAATCAGGCTTGTAAACATTGCCACGTCGACGCTTCGCCCGCCAGAACGGAGATTATGCCGCGTAAAGTCGTTGAGGCTTGTCTGAAAGCGATTCGTGATTTCAGGATTCCGCTGTTGGATATTACGGGCGGCGCACCCGAATTGATTCCCGATTTTCGTTATTTTGTCACGGAAGCGCGAAAACTGAATGCGAATATCGTCGTCCGTCACAATCTGACCGTGATGTTCGAGAAAGATCAAACCGATCTGCCCGAATTTTTTGCGGAAAATGAAACGGAAGTAGTTTCGAGTCTGCCGTATTTTCTCCAACAGCAGACCGATGCTCAACGCGGAAACGGCGTTTTTGAAAAAAGCATCGACGCGTTGAAAAGATTGAATAAAGTCGGTTACGGCATCGATGAAAGATTGGTTTTGAATCTCGTTTATAATCCTGTCGGCGCATTTTTGCCGCCCGCGCAATCTGCCATCGAAGCCGATTTCAAACGTGAACTCAAACAGCGTTACGATATTTCGTTCAATAATCTTTTTACGATCACGAATATGCCGATCGCGCGTTATCTGGATTGGCTGCGGCGTTCAAAAAATGAAGAATCGTATATGCAAAAGCTCGTAAATGCTTTTAATCCGGCGACGATTGCGGGTTTGATGTGCCGAAATTTAATCAGCGTCGATTGGCAGGGAAATCTGTTCGATTGCGATTTTAATCAGATGTTGGAATTGGGCGTTGAAGAAAACGCACCGCAAACAATCTTCGATTTCGATCTGGAAAAACTCAAAAATAGACAAATCGCGACCGCCGATCACTGTTTCGGATGCACAGCCGGAAGCGGTTCCAGTTGCGGCGGAACGGTTGCATAAATTTTAGTTGGAATTTTGATTGGAAAAAGAAGTGGCGGAGAGAACAGGAGTCGAACCTGCATAGGCTTTCGCCCGGTAGTTTTCAAGACTACTGCAATACCATTATGCGATCTCTCCGCAAAAACGGCGAATCAAAAATATATCGCAAAATTTCGCCGGAAACAACCCTGCAAACTGATTTTTGCCGACGATTTTTACAACAACTTTCAATTCGGACTATTTAAATTCGCGTTTTAATTGTTCCCTGACGGCTTCGACACCTTTGATGCCGGTCGCTTTTATTTCGACATAGCCTTGCCGATTGACGACGATATGCGTCGGAAAAGCGAGCTTTACGTTTCCATCCTTCGACGCTTCGCCGTAACTGCCGAGCATAATCGCGGCGGCATCGGAAACTATCTCATACTTAAACGGATTCTTTTTCAAAAAATTTTCCAAATCCTTTTTATTGCTCGAAGAAAGTCCTAGAAAAACAACGTCCTTGCCCTGAAATTCGTCAACGATCCGGTTCAATTTCGGGATTTCTTCCATACACGGCGGACAGCCGACAAACCAGAAATTGTAAACGACGACCTTATTTTTAAAATCCGCCGTATTGATCGTTTTGCCGTCAATCGTCGTTAATTTCAAATTCGGCGCGGGAAATTTTCCGACCAGATTAAATTCCTGTCCAAACGCGGAAACACTGCCGGCAAAGAGCAGAAAAAACAAAATTGAATTTTTCATAATGCTTAACTTTTATGAGCAAATGATTTAATTGTCAAGAAAAATTTCTTCGCAAATGGAAAAGCACTTCAAATGATCGGACATTTGAAGTGCTTTTTAAGTTTGAAGATTATTTTTATTTTGAAGCGAGAAGCTGATTTATCTGCGCAGTGACCGTGTCGATTTTGTTCCAACCCATTGATTTCTGGACGATTTCACCCTGTTGATTGATGATGAAATATGCCGGAAATCCGAGCGTTACGTTGCCGCTCGAATCGCGGTCGCCGTATTTCAGAACGAGTCCGAAACTGTTCGGCAAAATCTCGAAGTCGAAAGGATTATTTTTCGTGTATGCTTCGACTTTTGCCGGAGTTTCCATCGTCGCCGCCAGAAAAACTATATTTTTTCCTTTGTATTGTGCGGCTAAACGATTCATCTTCGGAATCTCGACGTGGCAAATCTGACAGCGTGTTGACCAGAAAGTAAGCACGACGACTTTTCCTCGCAAAGCTTCCAGATCGACATCATCGCCGTTCATCGTGACGGCTGTAAAATTTTGCGCCAGAGGTTTTCCGCTTTGTGCGAACGCGGCAAAAGAGCTTACTAAGATCAAAAATAAAATTCCAATAAAACGCATCGATGTTCCTCAGAGATAAAATAGATTGACGTTGAACAATTGCCAACGCTATTTAAAAAAGATTGCTAAAAGGGGAATGTTTCCAGTTATTGAAGGGGAATTCTTCGATGTCTTCGCTTTTCCAAAAGTTGGATACTTTTTCTCAAGAAAAAGTCACATATTAAAATCGCCGATCTGCGAAAATAAGTGTGATAAAATTCAACTATGTTGCTTGAATCGCTCGACGTTCAAAATTTTAGAAACATACACGGAAAGCTCTCTTTCGGGAAAAATCTCAACATCATTTTCGGCGAAAACGGTCAGGGGAAAACCAACTGGCTCGAAGCCGTCTATTTGCTTGCAACCACGAAATCTTTCAAGACCCAAAGATTGCAGGAAGCGGTTAAATTTGACGAGGAACTGGCGATCATTCGCGGTTCGGTGCAGGTTTCGGCGGAGATTCGTCACGCGCTTCAGGTCGCTTTGCAAGGCAACACGAAAACGCTCACTGTCAATGGAAAAAAGGAAACGATTCACCGCTATTTAGGCGAACTTCACGCCGTCGTTTTCAATTCGGACGAACTCGAAATCGTGCGCGGAACGCCCGATGCGCGGCGCAAATTTCTCGACGGCGGAATCGTTTCGATCTATCCGCCCTTCGTGCAAACTCTCGCAGATTATAATCGCGTCATCCGGCAGAAAAATTCGCTTTTGCAATCGGCGCAGGAGAGCGGCTTTTCGGTCGAAAAAGTGGCTGAACTTTTAGAACCCTGGAACGAACAATTGATTCATCTCGCAACCCGAATTTACAAAGCGCGAATTCGTTATGTCGAAAGACTGAACGAAACTTTGGAGAAGAAACTCTTCGGCAGGGAAGAAATTGCGATCCGCTATGCTTCGTCGCTCGAAGGCAAGGGCGATCTGTCCGATTACGCCGCGCTTTTGACCGAAAGATTGAATTTACGTGTGCAAGCCGAACTCGCGAGCGGTCATTCGCTGCTCGGCACTCACCGCGACGATCTCGAAATCAATTTTGACGGGCACGACCTCAGGAAATACGGTTCGAGCGGTCAGCAGAGAAGCGCGCTTTTGATTCTTCAACTCGCTACGCTGACGGTCTTTTATTCGCAAAACAAGGAATATCCGCTCTTTTTGCTCGACGACATCGATGCCGAACTGGACTACAAAAGAATCGGTCAACTCCTCGAATTTTTGAGCGATAAAACGCAAACTCTCGTGACGACATCAAAAGAAAGCTTTCTTGAAAGATTCGGCACGAATGCCGAGATTTTTACGATTGAAAACGGCGCGTTGAAAACTTAAAATAATTCAAAATATTATTAAATGAAACGTTAATTTATGCTGAAAATTATTGCTAATTTGCGCCTTTCGCCGATCATTCTATTCTGCATTATTTCCTTTAATCATTCTGCGCTCTCACAGGCGAAGGAATGGAAGGACGTTCCGCCGTTTGAATTACAAAATACTTCTCCGAGAGTCGAACCGGACGCTTCGGCGGAAGCGATCTTCTGGGATGTAAAGATCGAACAAACCGACCGCGATCTGACGGAAGAAACCTATGTCCGCGTGAAATTATTTGATGAAAGAGGCGCGAAAAGCTTTTCGACGGTGAGCGTCGAATTTTATGATTATTACAATCTTAATAATTTCAGGGCGCGGGTCGTTCAACCCGACGGCACGATTCAGGAATTGAAAAAACAGGACAGTATTTCGCTCGATGTTTTAAGATATGGAGATGCAAAGATCGTCAAAAAAAGCTTTGTAATTCCAAATCTGCGGGCGGGTTCGATTCTGGAATATAAATACCAGTTGCAGTCTAATTTTCGGATAGAGAATTGGCGTTTGACGCTTCAAAAAAACGTTCCTTTACGCGAGATCAGCTATTTTGTTAAGAGCGACATTGCCGGAGATACATTGAAAATTATGCGGTTCAATGTAAAGGATTTTGAATTCGGAAAAACCGGCAACGGCTTTTCTCTGGCAAGAATGAAAAACGTTCCGGCATTGAAAGACGAATCCAATCTGATGCCGCAATTTAATTTGATTCCGTGGCTGCTTTTGTATTATGACGGCGTTGAATCGGTCGAACCTGAAAAATATTGGAAAAGTTATTCAAAACTTTTCGGAAACTGGCATTCCGAATTTCTGAAGTCGGGCGACGACCTCAAACAAATCGCCAGACAATTGACGGAAGGAAAAGTTTCCGAAGAAGAAAAAATTGCCGCTATTTTCAATTTCTGCCGCACCGAAATAAAGAATTTTTCCTATGACATCGAAAACGACACTCAAAGAACAAACAAGGCGATCAAGGAAAATTGGGGCGCGAAGGAAATTCTGAAAAACAAGGCGGGTTACGATTTCGGCATCAATAATCTTTTTGCTTCGATCACCAGAGAAGCGGGATTTGATGTGAGAGTTATTTACACGGGCGACAGGCGCAGTTTCGTTTTTGCGACCAACAAATTTGCGCATCGAAATTTGCTGATCTATTCGGGAGTTGCCGTAAAAACCTCGAAAGGCTGGCATTTTTGCTATCCGAGTGCGAAATTCATTCCTGAAAATCGGCTCAACTGGTTTTCCGAAGGACAAGAGGCAATATTGGTCGGAGAAAAGGAATCGACGTGGATAAAAATCCCGATTTCTCCTCCGGAATATAATAAATCCGAGCAAAAGGCTTTTCTGAAATTAATGCCTGACGGAAGCCTCGAAGGAACCGTCAGAGCGACGTATTTCGGTTTCGACGGAACGGATTATAAACTTGCATACAACAAACTTTCCGACGCGGAAATAAAGGAATCTCTGAAAAAATCATTAAGCGGCAGATTTAGTAAATTTGAGTTGGAACTTAAATCCGTCAATAAATCCGAGTGGTTAAAAAAGCCCTTCGAGATCGAATACAAGATCAGGATTTTCGATTATTCGCAAGCGACCGAAAAAAGAGTAATTTTTCGTCCCGGATTTTTTGAATATGGGAAAAAGCCCGTATTTCAAATTTCGACCCGCAACACACCGATCTACTTTGAGAAATTCAACTGGGACGTTCAGGAGATCGAGATCGAGATACCGAAGGATTTCGTGCCCGAAGCCTACGACCATTCGCGAAAGGTTTCGGAGCCGGGAATCGCCGAATTGGAAATAAATTTGGAATTCGATCCCGAAAAGAACGTTTTGAAATATAAACGCAATTATAAATTCGGCGAAAACGGCAGACTTTTGTATCAGGTGAACAGCTACGCTCCGTTAAAGTCGCTTTTTGATCGGATTTCAGCCGTCGATGCGGATGTCATAACGCTGAAAAAGAAATCCTGAAACGGCGTTTTGCTGTGCTCAGATGCAAATTAAATCGAGAAATAACGGGAGGAACCGAAATCCGCTCCGATTTCGCCGGTTTAATCTGATAAATAGCTTAAAAACAAACGGGAAACACTGCTTTCGGCTGTCTAAAACGCCGAAAAAATGCTATAATTTAGGTTACTTTTGACACCTAAATTTTAAACAGAGGAATAGATAAATTGGCTAAAGCAAAAACAGATTACGGGGCAGATTCAATTACAGTTTTAGAAGGACGCGACGCGGTTCGCAAACGTCCGGCGATGTATATCGGATCGACGAGTGAGATCGGGCTCCATCACCTTGTTTACGAAGTCGTTGACAACTCGGTTGACGAAGCTCTCGCAGGTTTTTGTGACACGATCGAGGTCACGATTCACATCGACAATTCAATCACGGTTGTCGATAACGGACGCGGAATTCCGACCGATATTCACACGCAGGAAGGTCGTTCGGCGGCGGAAGTCGTGCTGACGGTTTTGCACGCAGGCGGAAAATTCGACTCGAATTCATACAAGGTTTCGGGCGGTTTGCACGGTGTGGGCGTTTCGTGCGTAAACTTTCTTTCGGAATGGCTGAAACTCGAAATCTGGCGCGACGGAAAGACGCACGAGCAGGAATATAAGGTCGGTTTTCCGGTCGAACCGCTCAAACAAACGGGCAAAACGACGAAACGCGGAACGAAGATCACCTTCAAGCCCGACGGCGATATTTTTGAAACGACCACTTACAGTTTTGAAAAACTGTCGGAACGTCTGCGCGAAAAAGCTTTTTTGAATAAAGGCATTCGTATTTTTATCAAGGACGAACGCGAAGAACCCGAAAAATCTCACGAGTTTTATTACAAAGGCGGTATTGCCGAGTTTGTGAAGCATTTGAACAAAAACAAATCGCCGCTTCACGACGAACCGCTTTATTTCGAGCACGTTTCCGAAGACCTTTCGATCGAAGTTTCGATGCAGTATAACGATTCTTACGACGAAAAGATTTTCTCGTTTGCCAACAACATCAACACGGTTGACGGCGGAACGCATATGTCGGGTTTTCGCGGCGCGATTACGCGCACGATCAACGCTTACGCGGAAAGTTCCGGTTTGCTGAAAAACTCGAAAACCGTGCTCACCGGCGACGATGTGCGCGAAGGTTTGGTCGCGGTGATTTCGGTGAAAATCCCGCAGCCGCAGTTTGAAGGACAGACGAAAGGAAAACTAAATTCGCCCGTCAAAGGTCCGGTCGAATCGTTTCTGAACGAAAAGCTCGGCGAATTTTTCGAGCAGAATCCGGTTGTCGCGAAGAAGATCGTCGGGAAGGCAGTCGATGCCGCCCGAGCGCGTGACGCGGCGCGAAAAGCGCGTGAGATCGTGCGTAAGAGCGCATTGGGAACTTCGACCTTGCCCGGCAAACTCGCCGATTGTCAGGAAAAAGACCCGACGCTTTCGGAAGTTTACCTCGTTGAGGGAGATTCGGCAGGCGGTTCAGCCAAACAGGGACGCGACCGCAAAAATCAAGCCGTTTTGCCGCTCAAAGGTAAGATTCTGAACGTCGAAAAAGCGCGTTTCGATAAAATGCTCGGTCATGGCGAAATCAAAGCCCTAATCACCGCGCTCGGAACGGGAATCGGCAAAGACGATTTCGATGTCAACAAACTTCGTTATCACAAGATTTGTCTGATGACGGATGCAGACGTTGACGGTTCGCACATCAGAACCCTGCTTTTGACGTTTTTCTATCGTCAAATGCCCGAACTCATCGAAAACGGCTACATTTACATCGCGCAACCGCCGCTTTATAAAGTTAAGCGCGGTAAGAAGGAAGAATACATCAAAGACGAAAAATCGATGTTTCGGTATATGATGCGGCAGGCGACGAATGAAGCGAAAATTTCAGCTGACGGAAGATTAGTCGAAGGACGCGAACTGTCGAAAGCCTTGGAGCAGACAGTCGAATATAAAAACTATTTCGAGCGTTTCGTGCGCCGGATGGGAAGCGATGAAAAATTGCTGAATGCGATCATTTCAGGTTTCGCGGGAAAAGACGGCGTTTTGGCGCAAAATAATATCAAACTCCGCAAGGTTTTCGAGAACGAAGATTTGATGGCGCAGATCGAAGGAAAGATCGCCGCCGCCGGATTCAAAACCGAACTGATGTCGGACGAAGAACACGGACTTTCGGAGATAGAAGTTACCTATCCGAACGGTTCGACGTTTATTTTCGACTGGAATATGGCAAGTTACGTCGAATTTCAAAAGATCGTCGAACTTAGCACGGCTTTGAACAAAAATTTCCCTGCGCCGTTTATGATGGGTGAGAACGGCGAATCCGAAGAGATCAATTCGCGTGAGGAACTGCTCGAAAAAATTATGAACGCGGCGAAAAAGGATTTGACGATCCAGCGTTACAAAGGTCTGGGCGAAATGAACCCCGAACAGCTCTGGGAAACGACAATGGACCCGGAAAAACGAACACTTCTTCAGGTCAAGATCGAAGACGCAATCGAAACCGATCAAATATTCACGGTTTTGATGGGCGATCAGGTCGAACCGCGCCGTAAGTTTATCGAAGATAACGCACTGGATGTGAAAAATCTGGACGTTTAAGCGTTACATAAAATTAACCGAAAAGAGTGAGAAAATCATAAATCATTTTCTCACTCTTTTTTTTATGATCGGAGTTTTCCGCGCTGTGATATGGAAACAATTTGTTCGCCGTATCAACAATTAACAACTAATCATTATCCATTGACAAATCTTTTATTTCAAACCGACTCGTGCCACTAAACTGTCGAAACGCGGGTCGTCGTGAAGCTCGCGGAAAAAAGGTTCGACTTTTAAGTAAACCATCGGACCTTCGCGCATTTCCAATGCCTTTTCGAGCAAATTAAAGGCTTCTTCTTTTTCTCCTAAACCCGTATGAATTTCCGCCAGATAATAAGGCGAAACATATTTTCGTTTGGCAAGTTGGGTCATTTTATTGAGAATTTTTCGTGCTTCTTCGGGCTTTTTCTGCAAAACGTAAGTTCTCGCGAGAAGCATTTGAACTTGCGGATCGTCATATAAGGATTCGGCTTTTTTGAGTTCCCGCACAGCGGCTTCGTAATCGCCTTTAATGACATAAGTCCTGCCGAGATAAATGCGCGAATAATAAAAATTTTCGTCGAGTTCGATGGTGCGTTTGTAAAGCTCGATGGCTTGATCGAATTTTCCCGCGTAAAGATAACTCGTTGCCAGATCAGCGTTGATGATTAACGAAAGCGGATCGAGGTCGCGAGCTTTTTCGACGGCGGCGACCGATTCATCCATTTTACCCATCGCCAGCAAATTGGCGTTTCCATACCAATGATAAGCGGTTGAATAATTAGGATTTAACTCAATGGCGCGCTTCATTTGTTTTTCCGATTCGGCAAAATCCCAATCGTAATTAAAAAGCGCGTAGGAGAGCGAGGTATGCGCTTCGGCAAGCGTGTCGTCCAATTCGAGAGCTTTTTGCGCATTTTCTTTCGCCTTCGGAAAAGATTCGTGCGGCGAACTTTGCGCGTAGCCTGAAAGCAGAACGTAGGAACTCGCAAGACCGGCGTAAGCAAGCGCGAAATCGGGATCGAGCGCAATTGCCTGATCGTAATATTCGATAGATTTCTGTAAATCCTTTCCCGTGCGTTTGCTCCAGTGAAATCTGCCTTTCAGATAAAGTTGATAGGCTTCCGCGCTTTTCGTCGGAATTTTTGCCAGATTATTTGCTTCCGCATTTGAAAATTGGGTTTTGATTTTCTGCGAAACATCGCGAACGACGGCATTTTGCAGGGAGATCAGTTCGGATTCGCGGTAGGGATATTTCTCGCCCCAAATCCGGTTTCCTTTTTCGACATCGACCATTTCCAGATTGAGCGTCTTTCCATCCCCGTTTTCGACGATCCTGCCGACCAAAACCGCCTGCACCGCCAATTCCTTTCCGGCATTCTGCGGAAAATAATTTTTCCCTTTAAACTTGAAAATCGAACTGCGCGCTTTAACCTTCAGATCGGGAATTTGAGAAAGGCGATTTATCAGAGAATCGGTCAAACCGTCGGACAAAAATTCCTGATCCGGCGTTCCGTTTTCGATCACGATCGGTAAAACCGCAATCGAATTGATCGATTCGGCTTGCGCGTGAAAGGGAAATATTCCCGCGAGTTTTGCGACTGCGCCGAACAAAAACAAAAGAACGAGCAAGGCTCCGGCAAATTTTGTGGCTTTGTATCTTTTTGAGGATTTGTTTGCAAAAAGCCGGCGGGCTTTACTCAATTTGGAATCTTTGGACACGATCTGCGAATTGAAATCGGCGGCGGCAATTCGTTTTAGTTCGGAAAGGTCTTTTGTCAAATCCTGCGCGTTTTGATAACGGTTTTCGCGGGTTTTATTCAGAAGTCCGGCAAAAATCTTATTGAGTTGGGCGGAAAATTTCGGCTTGAAAATATCGAGCGGCTCAGGTTCGCTTTTGAGAATCGCGGCGATCGTGTCGCTTCTGGTTTCACCATCAAACGGACGTTTGCCTGCCAGCATTTCGTAAAATACTACGCCCAGACTCCAAAGGTCGGTCGTGCGGTCGGCGTTTTGTCCGCGAAGCTGTTCGGGCGACATATAAGCGGTCGTTCCCATAATCAAGCCTTGCTCGGTTTTCAGCGCGGCTTCGGCAAAATCCTTTTCAAACTCGTCGAAATCGATCGATTTTGCAAGTCCGAAATCGAGAACTTTGACCAAACCTTCATCATTCACGATGATATTTTCGGGTTTGATGTCGCGGTGAAGCATTCCGTTCTTATGTGCCGCAGAAATGGCGGCGATCATTTGCGATACGATCTCGAAAGCCAGATTTGCATCAACCGCATTTTTTTTGATTAGTTCGCGTAGCGAATGACCCGAAACGTATTCCATCACGAGAAAATAGCGTCCGTCGTGTTCTTTGAAATCGTAGATATGCGCGACATTCTGATGCGAAACTTTTGAAGCGGCGCGGGCTTCATTTTGAAAACGGCGAATGTTTACGGGATTTCCCGTAAATTCGACGGGCAAAAATTTGAGTGCGACGCGGCGGTGCAGATTCGTATCTTCGGCAAGCAGAACCAAACCCATTCCGCCGCGACCCAAAAGACGGATGAGTTTGTATGAAGCAAATTCGGTTTGTTTGAGAATCGTTTCGTTATCGATGGCGAGAAGCTGTGCGCCGAGCGTGAAAAGCGGTTCGTCAAGAAAAAACTGCTGGCGGCTGTCATTTGCCAACAGCACACAAACTTCCGAATAAAGTCCGATGTCGCCGCCGGTTTTCATTTTGATAAAGCGGTCGCGTTCTTCAAACGGAAGCAATACGGCTTCAAAAAAAATCTCTTCAATTTTTTTCCAGTCATTCATCAGCGTTTTGAAATATGAAAAAGAGTCGCTCTATTTAATAACGCACCAAAACAGCCCGAAACTTATAAATTTTCTCAAAAACTTTTTTCGATTTCTTTTTGCAGCCAAGCCCGCGCCATTCGCCAGTGCAGTGAAACGGTCGGCGATGAAACGTTAAGGACTTCGGCAGTTTCTTCGATCGTCAAACCGCCGAAATAGCGAAGCTCGACGACTTTGCTTTTCAATGAATCTATTTTAGCAAGTTTTTTCAATGCTTCATCAAGTGCGATGAGTTGAACGGATTTTTCGGGAGAAAGAATGTTTTCATCTTCGAGCCCGATCATCTGATAATCGCCGCCGCGCTTTTCGGCAGTTGAAAGCCGTGCGTGATTGAGCAGAACGCGCCGCATAATATTTGCCGCGACCGCGAAAAAGTGCGAGCGGTTTTGCCAGGAAGTGCGTTTTTGATCGACGAGTTTGAGATACGCCTCATTGATGAGCGCAGTTGTTTGCAACGTATGATTTTTTTCATTACGCATATAATTGTGAGCAATGCGGCGAAGCTCTTTTTCGACAACGGGCATTAAAACCTCCAGAGCGACTTCGTTTCCCTTGCTCCAATCTGCAAGTAATTCGGTAATTTGTTGAGATTCGTACATCTATCTGATCAAACCAAGGTCTTCGGTCGATTTAAGGGGATTCAGCCGAAATTTTAGTTGAAAATCCAAAGAATATCAATTTTGTAACTATTAAGTTAATTTAAATAATAATTAGTTTTAGCTAATTCTACAGGCAAATAAATTTGCGCGTTTCGGGAAATAAAAATTCCCGGATGAAAAACCGCCTGAGAGCGGAATTTCAAATATACCGACAAAAAAAGCACCGTAAATTTTTACGATGCTTTAGGTAATTGAATGGCTGTCAGCCAAATAATTTATTTTTTCGTATTGGCGTTTGAATTTGCCGATTTAGACGTGTTGCCGTTGCTGCTTGTCATCTGATTGGTCATCGAATCATTGGCATCGACTTTGAGCATATCCTTTACGTTCGTTACGCCTTCGACCTTAGCGGCTTTGACGGCGGCATCTTTTTGGGCGGCTGAGGCAACCGTTCCGCGAAGCGTTACGACGGCGTTTTCGACATCGACGTTGATGGTCGAATCGCGCATTCCGTCAACCGTTGCGAGAGCGGCTTTGGCTTTCGTCCAGAGCCAGAGGTCTTCTGCCCCCTGACCGATCTTGTCGCCCGCATCTTTGGCGCGTTTTGAATAAGATTCTTTATCTTTTTCATATTCTTCACGCGTTAAGGCTTTGTTTGAATTGGTCGTATTCGTATTTGTGGCTGTATTTGCATTGGTAACAATGATCGTATTTGCGTTACCGTTGGTTCTTACATTTGATGTATTGGAATTGGCTGTTGAATCACAACCGGCGAAAACTGCCGACATCGAAAGAGCGGCAAGACTTAATAATACTGTTTTTTTCATAATAATTTTCCCTTACTCGAAATCTGTGTAAATCGAAAGCTGAAAACTTTCAGAATTAATCCTATTACATTAAAGGATGATTTGGCAAAGAATTTAATGAAATCACGAATATATAAATGAAAAACCAATTAATTAATAAAGCTGTCGAGCAACTTTTTTTTGTTTCCGTGCAACCCAGAATTTATTTCTTTCGTAAAATCTAACGAAAAATTTTTGCCGGAAAATTGGAGGTTTATTTTTATGATACGCAAATTATCTGTTTTTATTTGTCTGACGATTTCGGTTTCCGCCGTCGCATTTGCCCAGCAAACGCCCGAACCGAATCGAAAAAATGAAGGAGTTTTCAATTTCGTTTTGGGCGGCGGCAGTTATCTCGGGGTGCAGACGCAGGAGATCAGTAAGGAAAATTTTGCCAAATACGGTTTGGTTGAAGTTCGCGGCGTGGCTGTGGAAAAAGTTGTGGAAAACTCTCCGGCAGCCGATGCGGGAATTCAAAACGGTGACGTTATCATCAGATTCAACGGCGAAGAAGTCACCGGAACACGTAAATTAAGCCGCTTGATCGCTGAAATTGCACCCGATCATCAGGCAAAGATAACGGTTTTGAGAAACGGAACCGAGCGCGAATTTACAGTAACAATCGGCAAACGTGAAATGCCTGAATTGGGAGAAAACGGCGCGATTCTGCAAGGTTTTCCGCAAATGTCCGAAATGCCGCTTTCGCGCATTCCGCTTTCGCCGAATATGACTTTGCCGCCGATGGATGAGGACGGAAATGTTTTGATACTTCGCAATGGTGAAAGCCGCCAGATCGGGGTCAGCGTAACCCAATTGACTAAACAACTAGCCGAAAATTTCGGTGTTTCGGGCGGAAGAGGGCTTTTGATCGAAAATGTCCGTGAAAATTCGCCCGCGGCAAAAGCCGGATTAAAAGCCGGAGATGTCATTGTCGAAGCCGATGGCAAGGAAGTAAAAAACAGCCTGGAACTGATTCGTGCGCTGAACGCGAAAAAGGAAGGCGACGTAAGTTTAACGATTGTCCGCGAAAAAAATCGTCAAACGATCAATGTCACGCCCCAAACCGTAAAGAGCAATTTTGTGCCGATGTTTGAAAGAAGAGAGGGAATTTTTCCGCCGGGAAATCTCAGATTGGCGGTTCCTGCCGTTCCATCAGTTCCGCTGACTCTTTCCGCACCTGTCAGATTGGGTTCGATCACTCCGGCAAACATTTTGTTCCCGGGTATTTCTTGTCTTTAAGCGGAATTTAAAGTAAAAAAAAGCCGAATCGTAATTTTGGATTCGGCTTTTTTTATTGATTTTGTCTTCTCGCGGCATCCTTTGCCAATTCGTTGGCGCGGTTGCTGTAATCGCGGGCGGTTTCCATAATTTTACGGTAATTTTCGCTTCGCGTTTTGAATTCTTCTTTAATCTTTTCGCGCAAGAGCTTATTTTTCGGGTCGTAATTGTCACGCAAAGCCCGCGCCGCCTGACGGTAATTTTCAAATGCTTCGAGCGTCCGCGTTAAACTTTCTTCCTTTAAGCTCAAATATTCGCGGTAGTCTTCGTTGATTTGCATTTCCTGCGCTTTTTGAATTTTTTCGATGGCTGATTTTCCTGCGGAAGCTCCGTCGTTGATAAGGTAAACGATTTCGTCCGAAATCTTGCGCACTTCTTCGGCATTGTTCGATTCCATCGCTTTTTTTAATTCTTCGCGCTTGTTTTCATTATTCTTGTAAAGCGTTCTGATCTTTCCCAGATCGCCGTTCGCGTCCTTGACGATTTGCGCGGCTTCGGCGGTTTCGTCGGAACTCAAAATATTTAAACCGCCTGAATCAGAGGATTTTTTGCACGAAAAGTTGAAGATCAGAGCAAAGAGAAAAACACACAGTGAACATATTCGCCCGATTTTTATCGAATTTTTCGATGCGTTTTTCATACGAATAATTTACCACAAAAACCAAGCAACGGTTGATGCGGATTTTCGCGGATTACCAAAAAATAAAAATCCGCGAAAATCCGCATCAACCGGTGTTTCAAAAATCTCAGATCAATTTGAAATTCGCATTATTTTTGCGTTTCCAGATAAAGCCGTCAAGCACATAATGCGTCAACTGCGGGACGGCGAGAAGCGGAACGAGATACATTTTCCAGGCTTCCCAATCCCAATCCGCGCCGAACATCCAGTTTCGTTCGTGCCAAACGCCGCGATGCCAGAAAATCTCTTCAACATAAGCCAAAGCCCACAGTGTCGCCAGAAAGATCATCCAATTCGACGAAACCGTTTGATAAAATCGCGAAGCCGTTTCGCGCCGCGATCTCGCGTAAAAATAAATTAAAGCAAAATACGGAACGCCGTGAATTATCACGTTCGTCACCGTAAACGCATAATCCGAATTGAAAAAAACGATTCCGACATACCAGCAAACCGCGGTCGTGGCGACGACAATATCTTTGCCGATATTTAAGAAACCTTGCGTGAAATAAAGATAAATCGATTTCCCGAAATAAACGACCAAAGCTGAAACATAAGCCGGAAAAAGAATTGTTTCAACGGTTTGCGGCAACGCGAAAAAATCGTTGGCGACAAACCATTCAAAATTTCGCGGCAAGCGCGTCATCCAAAACGCAAGCGGATAAACCGTCGCCAGATAGATCGCAACTGCATCGATCCACCACGTTATCCGTGAAGTTTCCTTCAGTTTCGCACGGTAAAGATTGACCCAACCGTATTGCTGACGCACAAAATGAAAAACCGCGACCAGAGCCAAAATCTTCCAAAAAACTAATTCGCCTTCCGAATAAAGCGCAACACCGACCGCGTAACCGAAAGCAGGCACGAGCGTGTAAAGCCAAACACGCCGTTTGAATTCTTCAACGTCGAAATAAACCCGAAAACTGGTTGACCAAACGTGCGCGACATCGATCAGCAAAACCGCCGAAATCCAGGTCCAATCCGGCGAATCTTCATTCAAAATTCCAATCTGCCAACCCAAAACAAGCAAAAGCAAAGACACAACCGCACTTCCGAGAAAAACCGAAAGATCGATTTCTCTGGAAAAAAGCCACTTGTTATTTGCAGAAATTTCTTGCATTTTATAGCAAACCTATCGTTAGGTTTTGTTGAAATCACATAGTAACTATGTTATGCTCTCAACTAAATCATCACTGAACGGGCGAAGGCTCTTCAGTCCCCCCGCAGTTGCGATTGCGGGGTTTTTCTTTTATAACTCTAAAGAATGAATCGAACATCTTTTCTCATAGACGGTTTTAATCTTTATCACTCAGTAAAATCAGCAAGCCACGATCTTGGGTTAAAAGGAATCGGAACCCGATGGCTGGATATTCGCTCTTTATGTGATTCATTTCTTCATTTAGTTGGTAACAACGCACAAATTTCCGACGTTTATTATTTTTCTGCACTCGCAAAACATCTTGAAATGCGAAAGCCTGATGTTACAGTTCGCCACCGAACCTATATTCGCTTTTTGGAAGATTCGGGCGTAAAAGTCGAACTTCACCGCTTCAAAAAGAGTTTAACTTTTTGTCAAAAATGTAACCAAACTTTCAATCGCCGTGAAGAAAAAGAAACTGATGTTGCAATGTCAACGCGCTTGCTCGAACTTTTATTTCTCGACAAATGCGACACAATTGTTTTAGTCACAGGCGATACGGACATCGTTCCTGCCGTCAAAACTGTGCAAAACATATTTCCAAAAAAGGAAATTATTTTTATGATGCCTTATAAACGTCATAATAAAGAACTTGCCAATTTAGTTTCAAAACATTTTGACATTTCAAGCAACAACTATACAAAATATCAATTCGCTGATCCTTATATTACAAAAAAAGGAAAATCGGTAATCAAGCCTTCAACCTGGTAAAATCTCGTTCGCTACACGGATTCCATGATAAAACGCTTCTTCAAAAAGTGCGATTCCGCTCAGGTCAGAGTGCGCGAAATGGATGTTTCTGAACGGCTTTTGCGCTTTGTCGCGTGCCGTTGACCATAAGAAGTTAGTGCGAGGGCTTATCATCGCGTGTCCCCAGCGCATCACGTCTATTTTTTCGGTCAATTCGCGAATCGTTGGGTGTGCGCGGGAAAGATCGGTCAAAATTATGTCGGCTAATTCTTTGTGATTAAGCGCGAAAAGTTTGGCGCGGGCGTTTTCTTCCGCGCACATCGGGTAATAATATGTAAAAACCGCCGCGCCGTAATCGATTCCTTTTTGATGCGTCGAATTTACGTAACCCAAACTCGGACTTTCATACAAAACATTGTCCCAGGCAAGCGGAAAATCGCGCGGAAAACGGTTTTTCGGTCGGTCTTTCAAAAATAAATTCGCTACGAACCAGGCATTATGTTCAAATTCCTTCACAAATTCGGGCGGATTCGTTTTGAAATCACGGATCAAATATTTTGCCGTAAAGATCGGCGCGGCGAAGATCGTTTTCTCACAATGAAGCCCGCGAATTTCGTTTGTTTCCGTGTTGAGATAAATCACATCAACGCCTTTTTCGGTCGGAATTATTTCGAGCGCAACGGTTTTCATCCGCGTTTTGTCTTTAATTTTTGAATGAAGAAAATTTACAAATCTGCCGTTGCCTTCGGGAAAAGTGATAAAGGGCTGAGATTCTTCGCCCGATTTGCGGACGCGTGAACAGAAATAAAAAAGTCCTGCCCAAGCCGAAGTTTGATCGAGCTTTAAGCCGTAATCGTCGCGGGTCGCATAATCGCAATACCAAAATAATCTTTCCGAAGTAAAACCTTTTTGACGCAGCCAATCTCCGAACGAAATTTTGTCCAGAGCCAAAACTTCCGCATCGCGCGAACAATTTGCGACGGGTAAAACGAAAGCTCGTCTGCCGGTTGCATCGCGCCAATTCACCCAGAAATCGACTTGCTTTTGAAATTCGGCAAACTGACGTTTTTCTTCTTCGTTTTCGCCGACGTGCAGATACAAACCTTCATACCAGCGACCTTTATAAAAAACTCTCTCTTCGGGTTCACGACACAAAAACTGTTCCTTGACAACGAGTTCACCTTTCACGTCGCGTCCTTCGGTCAAATTCATTTCGTCCAAAAGCGCGATCAATTCGGTATTTTCCTGAAAAGGAACAGGCAAATAATGCGCGCCCCAAGGATACGGAACAACATTCGATTCGCCGCTTTGTGCCGTTCCGCCGATCTTGTTTTCGAGTTCCAAAAGAACGAAATCGCCGAAATTTTCCTTGTTCAATTTATAAGCCGCCGCCAGTCCTGCCGCGCCGCCGCCGATGATCGCAACTTTTACATTTTCCCAATTATTTGGCGGAACTTCCACATTCCGCATCTCGCGCAAAATATGCCCGACATTAACATTTGCACCGACGATTTCACCTGCAACTTCCGTATTTTCAGATTTCGACCTGCACGCCGAAAGCGCAAACGGCAAGCCTAAAAATGCAGTTAAAATTTCGCGACGGGTAAATTTCATTTCCGAAAGTGTTTTTCCAATACAGAGTTACTCAAATCTTCTCCATTCCGATTCGTAATATCTGACTAAAGCTTGATTGTCCAAGCGGTTTATTTCGATTTCTTCGTTCGGAAGATTCGTGTCGGCTGAAAACTCGAACATCGAGGAAAGCGTTTTTTCGTTGAGGTATTTCAGTTCGACGTTTTCGGGCAGTTTTGACGGCGTTTCAAACGGTTGGAGCTTTGCCAGCGCGTAGCCCCAAACGCCAAAGCTCGGCACGGTCGTGTTGTATGGTTTGACGCTAAAACCCGATGCTTCAAGCGTTTTGACGATGCACCAGAAAGATTTTCGTGCCATCAGCGGCGAGGTCGTTTGAATTACGACTGCCGAATCGGGTTTGAGTTTTTTTTTTAGAAGATTGTAAAAGCGTGTCGTATAGAGCTTTCCGAGCGCGAAATTATTCGGGTCGGGAAAATCGACGATCGCCACATCAAAAGGTTCGGTTTCAGCCGAATCGAGCCAAACGAAAGCATCGTTATTGATGACCGAAACGCGGCTGTCTTCGAGCGAATGTTTGTTCAATTCGCCCAAAACCGGCACTGATTTTGAAACTTTCGTCATTTCGGGGTCGAGATCGACGAGCGTGACGGTTTCGACCGACGGATATTTCAAAATCTCGCGCACGGCTAAACCGTCGCCGCCGCCAAGAACCAGAATCCGTTTCGGATTTCCGTCGTGCACGGCAAATGCCGGATGCACCAATGCTTCGTGATAGCGGTATTCGTCGAAAGTGTTGAATTGCAGGTTGCCGTTCAAAAAAAGCGAATAGCCCGTTTTGCCTTTGGTCACGACGATTCGCTGATACGAAGAGCTTTTCGCGTAAATTATGTTATCGACAAAAAGTGCATCTTCGGCAAGCGAAGTCAGCGCATCGGCTTTGATGAAAGCGATAATCAGAAGAACCGCGATGATAAATCCTTTGACGCGTAAAATGTTGGTGTCACGCGGTTTAATCAGATTTTCCAGAAGCCACGTTCCCCAGAGTCCGACTCCGGCGTTTAAAAGCCCGAAGATCAGGCTCGTGCGCGTCAAACCCAATTTCGGGACGAGAAAGATCGGGAAAAGCAGTGAAGCGACAAGTGCGCCCGCATAATCCAATGCCAAAACTCTGGCGACGAGGTTTTTAAAGTCGATCTCGTCCTTCAAAATCCGCATCAACAGCGGAATTTCCAAACCGACGAGCGCGCCGATAACGAAAACCATCGCGTAAAGAATGATGTTGAAATAGGAAACGTTGGCGAAGGTAAGAAAGAGAAGCGGCGCGGAAAATCCGCCGACAACGGCAACGGCAAGCTCGATCTCGACAAAGCGTTTGGCTAAATTATTGTCTAAAAAACCTGAAAGCCACGAACCGACTCCCATCGCCGAAAGATATATGCCGATCACCAATGAAAATTGTGTGACCGAATCGCCAAGCACGTATGAGGAAACGGTGGCGGCGAGCAGTTCGTAGATCAAACCGCAGGTGGCGATGATGATGACGTTTAGAAAAAGAAGCGGAGTTTTGTTCATTTGGAAAACGGAAAATACAAAACGGAAAACGAAAAACGAAACAAAATGCGGTCATTTTTCATTTTCCACTTTCCGTTTTTCTAAAATTTCAGCCGTTGATCGCCGAGGCGATAATGATCGCCACGCCGATAATGATCGCGCCGATAATGATCGCCAACGAGGTGTTCTGGTCTTCTTCGATCTCTTTTTTGACCGAAAAAGGCGCAACTTTAACGACGATGAAAAAGGCGACTGCGAAAACGAGTAAACCGATGCCGACAAAAACTACGGTCGTTATCAGAACGGGCAAAAGTTCTTCGAGCTTAACGATAAAAGCCAACGGCATCAAGCCTGATAAAAGATTCGACATTTATTATTTTCCTCCACGAAATCCGCCGTAAATGAACGGCATTCCAAGTCTTGAATTGCTTCCCGAATTGGCAAATTCCCACCCAAACCAGGCGGCGGAAGAATACACCAGCAAAACCCCGATACCGAAAAGCAAATATAATTTTTTAAGCATAAATTTGGTTATTCTCCCGAACTCGACCCGCCGAACATACTTTCGCTCCAACGGCGCGATTCAAACGCGAATCGGCGGAACAGAGCCAAAATCGGGACGATCAGCAAAATAAAAAACGCACAACAGAAGTTTACGCCGCGGGTGACGTTTTGCTCGACTTTGACATTGACGGGAATCGACTGCTGCCAGTTTTGCCACGTTCCCTCAACGCGCAGAGTATATTTTCCGGCGGGAAGCGAAGAAAGCGTTGCGTCCTGCGTTTGCGAACCTTCCGTCCAAGAGCCGTCGCTGTCTGAACCCGAATAATATTCGATCGGAATATTGACCGATTCAACTTCGTTGTTTTGTTCGTTAATGAGATCGACATCCAGTTCAGCCCACGCATTTGAAACGGGCGCATTTGCCGTAATTCTTACATTTCGGTTTGCTTTTATCTCAAAAGGCTGACTGAAAACGGCTTGCGGCGTAGTCGAATTTACGAGCGGCGGCAAAATTATCTGCTGATTCAAAGGCGTTGAGCCGAATCCGCTGAACGGAATCATAAATATCGCCACGACGAATAAAAGCGCGAGCGGAATCAATCCCCAGGTATAATAAAAAGAACCCGTAAAAGGCTGATTCGGCGCAACCGACCAGGGTTTCGGCAAATCGCTGACGTTAAAGGCTTTTTCAATCTCGGCATTGGTCATATAAACGCCGATCGACCAATTGATCTCATTCGTTCCGCGTTCTTTCGAGATCATCAGCGGCGCGTTGACGTAATCGACCGCCTGAACCGCTTCGCCCTGACTGACGCGCCAGTAAAATTCGCCGATGACATACTCGACCACCGCGCCCGCGTCCTGAAAAATTTTGTAGTTTTTCCCGTTATATGTGACCGTATTGCCCGATTCGTAAACGTCCGCTGCGTTGATCGGTTCGACAAAGTTCCAGTGATTGTCGGAATGCGCGAGCCAACGGAAACCGATCATCGGGTTGTAAAGCAGATATTCGTGCCAGTAATATTTCACGCCGTCGATCGATACGCTTCTGACCATTGCGCCGATGATCTTGAATTTTACGTCGTTCTTAAAAGTGCCTTCCGCGCCGATCGGCAAAACGAATTCGGGCGAATCAGGCTTCGGTTTCAACGATTTCAGCCACGTCAGATTTCCCTGATTAACGTCTAAAAGCGAGTTGCAATACGGGCAAGTAACGCGTTCGGTCTTATCGGGCGCGTTCAGCGTCAACGGTCCGCCGCAGTTCGGACAACCCATTCCCTGCGTCGAAACTCTCTGCGCTTCACGCGTGACGGGTTTTGCGTCGGCAAGTCCGATGTCGGCAAGCGACACTTGCGTTCCGACAAACGTCCACGGCGGATTCATACTGTAATCGATCGTGCCGAAAGCATTGTTCGCCCCCGAGAGATCGGCGTAATTGCTGATCTCGTTCGGTTCCAGTTTGTATGGAATCTCACCGTCGGCGGCGACCGATGTTGCCGTTCCTTTTTCGGTCACGATAAGCGGCGTTTGGCTCGGAATTTCGTGAACGGTTTGACCTAATTGAAGCTGTTCAAACGAAGGAAGCGAAAAGCCTTTCTGAACGGGCTGGTAAAAAGTCAGATAAAATTTGCCTTGTGCTTCCGCCAGCCAGCCGACCCAACCGTTTGAAAAGGTCGCATACCATTCATCCCAAAACCCGCCGAGTTCGTGGCGAAGCTGGGCGCGTCCCGTCAGTTCAAAACGATGATTTTGAAACGTTCCTTTTAATCCCAATTTCAAAGGCGATTGTGTGTCGGCGATTTCCGCCACCTTGCCGAGATCGTCCAAACCGCGATCGGTTCGCGCCACGGCTGAACGGCAAAACGGGCAAACAAGAACGATCGTCGAGCCTTTTTGAAACTCGATCGGCGCGGCGCACGAAGGGCAATTTGCCTTTAAAACGCTCAAACTTCACCTCCAACAATTTTGGATTTTGGATTTTGGGTTTCGGATTTTGGATTTCCGCGTTCAATTTTCGTGATCTTTACCTCGTTTGCGCCAAGAATTTCCCTTAAATTTTGTTCCCAATCCCATTCGGGACGTGTACGGCAGCAATAAAGATTGAAAGTCGCAGTCTGATATTCGGGATAAGTATGGCAGGCAAGATGCGATTCGGTCAGCATCAAAAGTCCGGTCACGCCCGCTTCGCCGCCGAATTTATGCCAGAGCGGTTCGCCTAAAGTTTTCAAACCCAGATCGCTGACAACACGCGCGAAAATATCTTGCAAAACGGAAGGCTCGCGCAATTTTTCCGCTTTGCAATCAAAGGCTTCGATTAACCATTCAGTTCCGACAATCATCTTTGGAGCAAACCTACAATATCTCTACGATTTACTTTTAGAAAAAGTTTTGAACAACGTCAAGCGCAACTGCGTTATAATCCACAGTGAAGTTATGTTGCTGAAAACTATAGCGAAATTTTGCGCGATTGTCATATCTTTAAGCCTCTTTTCAGGGTGTCATCCGGTTTCTTCGAGCGATAAACAAAAAAACTTGAACGGCGAATCTTCCGCCGATTACGAAAAACCCGTCGTCGTCGGCAAGATCGAATCAAAGGAGATTTCCGAAAGCAGTGGGCTTGCCGCCTCGCGCTGTCAGGCGAACGTTTTCTGGACACACAACGATTCGGGACACAAGAATGAAATCTTCGCGCTCGATGAAAAAGGAAAATCTCTGGGAAAATGGACGGTTTCGGGCGCGGAAAGTAAAGATTGGGAAGACATTTCGCTTTTCAAAGACAAAAACGGCGAGTGTTTTCTGTATGTCGGCGACATCGGCAATAACACACGAACACGAGGCGAATTAACGATTTACCGCGTTAAAGAACCGAAAATAAACGGCGGCAGTTCGGCGACCGAAACGGCGCAGTCGATCAAGATTACTTATCCCGAAATGCGTCACGATGCCGAAACTCTCATGATTCATCCCGTTTCAGGCGACATTTATATTTTGACGAAGCGGATGAGCGGAGCGTCGGCGGTTTACAAACTCAAAAGCGATTTCGATCCGGATAAAACGAACACGCTCGAAAAAATAACCGATTTTACCGTTCCCGCGATCCCCAACGGATTTTTGACTGGCGGAGATATTTCGCCCGACGGAAGACGCGTCATTATCTGCGATTATTTCAACGCTTACGAGCTTGTTTTACCCGAAAAGGCGAAAAGTTTCGATGAAATCTGGACGCAGAAACCGCAGATCGTCGAGCTCGGCGAACGTGAGATCGGCGAAGCCGTAACTTATGCGGCGGACGGAAAATCGATCTTTGCGACGAGCGAAAACAGAAATGCGCCGTTCATTCAGGTAAAGAAAAAGTAGGTTTTCTCTCCGAAATTTGTTTATAATCGATTAATCAATAAATTTTTTGGAGGAATTTTATGAAAACCGAAACTTTAAATTTTAATACCGCAAACGGCGCGACGACCGCTTTTGTCGCAATGCCCGACGAAGTTACGGAAGAAACCAAAGCCGTCATTCTCGTGCAGGAATGGTGGGGGTTGAACGATCACATCAAAGACATTGCCACGCGTTACGCCGATGAAGGTTTTATTGCCGTCGCGCCCGATCTTTATCGCGGAAAATTGGCGACGAATCCGCAGGAAGCCGGAAAGTATATGCAGGAATTGCAGCTTGAAGACGGCTTGGGAACGATTGACGAAGCGATCAAGACGGCGAGCGAAAAATACGGCAAGAAGGAATTCGGAATTACGGGATATTGTATGGGCGGAACTTACGCTCTGCAAGCCGCCTGCAAGCTCGAAAATATTCACGCCGCCGCGCCTTTTTACGGCGACACGCCCGACGAATTTACTCTGAAAGGCTTGAAATGCCCGGTTTTGTTTATTTCAGGCAAAAAGGACGGTTGGATCAATCCCGAAAAAGTTGCCGAACTCCAAAGGATTGCAAAGGCAAATCTACTGCCTGTCGAATCGGTCGCTTATGATGCCGATCATGCGTTTTTCAACGACACGCGTCCCGAAGTTTACGACGAGGAAGCCGCGAAAGATGCCTGGCGCAGAGTTTTGGAATTTTTTAGAAAAAATCTTTAAGAAAAACTGCCTGCGAAAGAAACGAAAATAACGAAATTAAAGCGAAAACTTCAATTGAAATTTGTTTCTAACTTTTCGTTCCTTTCGTTTCTTTCGCAGGCAAATTCTTTTATTTTTGACTTAACAAATCTTTCAATTCGTTTTCGGAAGGCAGGGAGGTGCGTGCACCGACTGCGCGGCATTTCAGGGCGGCAACGGCGTTTGCCGTTCGCATCGTTTCTTCGACCGATTTTCCTTGCAGAATTCCGTATAAAAGTCCGACCCGAAACGCATCGCCTGCGCCGGTCGTGTCTTTACATCCGCCGGGAACCGCAAAACCTTTCGTTTTGATAAACTGGTCTTCAAACAAAACGAGCGAGCCTTTTTCACCTAGAGTCATCCCGACAAACGGGCATCCGAACCGCCGTTTTATTTCCTTCAAACCTTCTTTACGGTCGCTGATTCCCAACAATTTTTCGGGAAATTCGGCAGACGACATAAAAACATCGACGAGCGGAATCATTTCCAGTATGCCGTCGAAAACGTTATCGATGTCGATCGAAATTATCGCGCCGTTCGCTTTGGCTTCGCGCGCCAATCTTGCACAGGCAGGTGCGTCGTGCGGCGTGGCGTGAAAGATTTTCGTTTTTTGCATTAATTGAAGCGGAGCTTCTTCGGACGAATACGAAAGTTTTTCGTCACGTTTCCAGATGACGGTTCGTTCGCCGTTTCGCGCATCGATCAGGATAAAAGCGATCTGCGTTTGCGCACCCGGAATTTGTTGTGCAAATTCCACATTTACGCCTTCTTCGACCAATGTTTGCAGACCGAAATCGCCTGCCGAATCCGCACCGAAACGCCCGATGTAAGCCGTTTTCATTCCCAGACGCTTCAAGCCAGCCATTGTCGAAGCGATCTCGCCGCCCGCAAGCTGTGTGTATGTGTCGAGCTCGATCTTGAAACTGAATTTCGGATATTCGGGCACTTGGATCAAATAATCAACCGCGTTCGTGCCGAAGCCGACCGCATCGAACTCTTTGTTTTTCGTTAATTTGAAAGGAAATTGCATTTTAAAAATTGTCAAATTTAATTTTAATCAATAGAATTTTAAGAAACGTTTCGGCAAAAAACGCTTGCCAAAATGTTCTTATATAAAGTCAGATTGACTAGCATATATATTTTTCACTTGTTTTTTAAGTGAGCGCAGTAATAATAATTTTTTGATTGGAGAATTAAAGAAATGCCGACAACAATTTGTCCCGAATGTAGTGAAGAAGTTTACGTTGATGCCGAATCGGAACAAGGCGATGTGGTGTCTTGTGATGAGTGCGGTGCCGATTTGGAAGTCGTTGGACTCGACCCGATCGAACTCGATTTATACATCGAAAAAGATTCGGACGATTTCGGCGATGACGATCTCGACGATTACGCTTACGACGACGACCGCTACTAGAAATTAACCTGATAAAATCCTAGGAAAAGTGGAAGAGCGTTTCTCAGTCGAACGCTTTTTCACTTTTCGATTTTCTTTAATTGATAACCGTTGCGGTTTTGTTTAATCGTCAAATTCGGCAAACCCTCGATGCGCACTTCATAAAACTTTCCGCTTGCCTGATTTTCATCGCCCGGGTAAAAAGCCAGCACATACGACGACGTAATTTCTTCCGCTAAAGCTTTGAAAAGCGGTTCGTAGCTTTTCTGTGTGGCATAAAAATTTTTGCCGCCGGTTTTTTCGATCAATCCGCTTGCTTCTAGTGGAGTCAAAAGCGGTTTTTTGGTACCTTGAAGCCGCGAGAAAGAAGGAAGAAGAATTGTGTAAACACTTGTTTCGGCTTCGTTTGCGCGTTCGATCACGGTTTTCGGCGAAACGATGTCGCCGACCGGAAAACCGTCCGTGATTAAGATCACAGCGCGTTTCGGAATCTGGTTCCTGACGCTCGAAGGCGATTTTTTTCGTAAAAGACGAACCGCTTCGTCAACCGCGTCATAAGCGTGAGTCGAAAGCCCGTCCTGATCCTTTAATAATTTATCGAACGTTTTTTCGAGCTTTTCCTGCCGATTGGTAAAAGACTGCAATGTTTTTACTTCCATTCCGAAGGTCATCACGGCAAAATATGTGTCGTAATCAGCCAGACTTTTAACGAAATTTCGCAAAGAATCACGCAATTTCTGCATTTCCTCGACAGTCATACTTCCCGAAACGTCGAGCGCGAAAACTATCGAGAGCGGGCGCGAGTCGTTCTGTCTTTTCAAAGGCTCAAAAAAATCTATTTTGCGTTCCACGCCATTTTCATAAACGCGAAAATCTTCGGCTTTCAAGCCTCGCACGGGCTTTCCCGATTTATCCGTAACCGTTATTTCAAAAGGGATTAAGTCCGTATCGACTTTGATTACGTCGTCCGGCTTTTGGGCTTTGACCTGGAAAAACAAACAACTGAAGAGAATTAAACAGAAAAAGACTGGAAACGAAGTTTGAGAAAAGGAGAGAATAAAATTTTTGAATTTATCGACCGGCGAAATATTTTTCATTTTTTTACTGCTGTTCGTAATATCTGCTGAACCGGAAAAGGCTGTAAGAAAATTATAGAAAAAACGTAAAATTTTTGCACTGAATTTCGCTGATTTGTGAGTTTTTTCGGAAAAGAACGGCAAATTTGTAAACAATTGTTTCCTTATGTTAAAACAAATTATTGATTTTCGGGGTTTTGATGGTTTATTATTATGTAGCAGGCTTGTGCCTCAAGCTTTATTTTCGTTTCTCAAACACCGAAATTAAACAGTTCAAGGGAAAAGTTCAAAACTTATCGTCATATCACAATTGATTCGACTCATTCAGTTTGACCAGGTTCGGTCAGATTGATGCGTCAATCTGACCGAACCCGGTCTGTCTTTTATCTGACGAAATGCGTAACTCGAAATAATGAAATCGGTTTTGAAATCAAGGTTTTTGGCACAAAACTTGTTTAATATTTTCTGCCGCCCGGTTTACCGGGTTGTTTGCAGTCGATGAAAAGGATTTTAGCAAAAGAAAATATACGACCTTCGACCTCTTTGAATCCTTTTTGGAATCAAGCCTCAGGTGTTTCGGTTTTGGAGATCAGCAGATGAAAAATTTCGACCTCTCCCAATACAATTGGCAAACAAAGATTTTATGGTGGACATTGGGCGTGTTAAGCCTTCCGTCGCTTGGTTTTGCCGTGTTCGGAGCTTTGTCGTTTTCAATTTCACAGGTTGCCGCTTTGGGCACGGCTTTGTTTATTTCCGCGCTCGTAAATCAGCATAAGTTAAGAATCCCGGGAACAAAGACAAATCTTTCCGTCAAGGAGTTTTTCGTATTCTGGGGGACGATCTGGCTCGGGTTGCCGGGAGCGGTATTTTTGGCGGCGGGGGCAGTTTTAGCGAGATTTTTCGTAACGGAGAAAGACACGAAACATTTTGTTTTTTCGGTCTTTTCAAACATCAATACGGCGTTTGTTTCCTCGACGGTTTTTTACTTTATTCTCAAGCTTTTTGCCGGATTTGAAGGGAACATACTTGCCGAAAACGACATAAATTTTTTATATGTGGTCGTCGCCGTTAGTGCTTCGGCGGCGGTTCACTATATTTTCAATTCGCTTATTTATTCGCTTTATCTGAAATTCGAGAGTGAGGATTCGATCCTGAAACTGGGGCGTGAAAACTTTGCCAAGATCACGCTCGTTTGCGTTTCCGTGATTGCGACGACCCTCATTATTCATTTCAGTTTTCTACATTTCGGTCTTGCCTTCGGCTTGGTTTTACTGCCTTTGTCGATCATCGGGCATCTTGCCTACCGCATTCACATTCACAGTTTGGAGCAGAAAACGAAAGAGATTTCCGAAGCCAGCCGCATCCATATGGCGACGGTCGAAGCCCTGGCGACAGCCATCGACGCGCGCGATCAGGTCGGGATGGGGCACGTCCGCCGCACGCAGATATACGCTATCGGAATCGGCAGAAATCTCGGATTGTCCGAGGACGAGATCAACGCTTTGCGGACGGGCGCACTGCTTCACGACATCGGCAAGCTCGCGGTTCCCGATCATATTTTGAACAAACCCGGCAGACTGACCCCGGCGGAAATGGAAAAAACCAAGATTCACGCGCCGGTCGGAGCGGCGATTCTTGAAAAGGTCGGGTTTTCCTATCCGGTCGTGCCGACGGTCAAATATCACCACGAAAGCTGGGACGGAACAGGTTATCCGGAAGGCTTGAAGGGAAATGAAATTCCTTTAACGGCGAGAATTTTGGCGGTCGCGGATGCTTACGACGCACTGCGCGGGGCGCGTCCTTACCGGGCGGCGGTTTCGCGTGAGGAAGCACGGAAACTTTTGCTGAACGGCGCGGGAACGCAGTTTGACCCGAAGATCGTCGATGTTTTTCTGCGAAATCTGCGAAAATTCGAGATCGAAGTCGACGCGCAGGGATTGTCTTATATTTACGATGCGGACGATAAGGGAATCGGCGTTTTGAACCTGGAAAACAGTGCCGATCAGAGTTACGTCGAACAGATCAAACGTGCCAACCGCGAAGTTTTCACGCTTTACGAACTGGCGAGAATTTTCAGCTCGTCCTTGAATCTTTACGACACTTTGTCGTTGTTTACGAAGAAGATTTCCGAATTCGTGCCGTTCGACACCTGCGCCATTTATCTTTTGGATGAAACGCAGGAACAGGCGGTCGCCGTTTATGCGGAAGGCAAAAACAGCAAAGCCTTAAAAAATAAACGCGTGAAGATCGGCGAAGGCGCGACGGGATATGTTTTGAAAAAACGTCAATCGGTGCAGAACATCAATCCCGGACTCGATTTTTCATTTTCGCAACTCGAATTTGCCCAGGAATACGCTTCGATGGCGGCTTTACCGCTCATCACGACCGAAAAACTGATCGGCGCGGTTTCGCTTTACTCGTGCGAACTCGACACCTACGAAGAAGAGCATCTGCGTCTGCTCGAAACCGTTTCGCGCATTGCGGCGGACGCGATCTTCAAATCGCTTCAGCACGCCGAAACCGAAACACGCGCTTTGACCGACCCGATGACGGGCTTGCCGAACGCGCGCAGTTTGCAGATGCAGTTTGAGAAGGAAGTCGCGCGCGCCAGCCGCAACGGAAGCAGTTTCCAGGTTTTAATGCTCGATCTCGACGGTTTCAAAGCCGTCAACGACACCTACGGGCACAAAGCGGGCGACGCGCTGTTGAAGGGCATCTCCAAGGCGATGCGCGAACAACTCCGCGATTACGATTTTCTCTCGCGTTATGCGGGCGACGAATTTGTGGCGATCATTCCCGAAACCGACAAGAATGCGATTCAGGAATTGTGCCAGCGTTTGGAAAGAGCGGTGAAGGAATTCAAACTGCCGATCAACGAAGTCGAATTTGCCCGCGTCGGCGTGAGCCTCGGCGTGGCGAGTTATCCGCAAAACGGCGAAAGTTTCGATCAGGTCGTGATCGCCGCCGACAAAGCGATGTATGCGGTCAAAGCGATTCGCAAACAGAAATTGCAGGAACCGCCGCCGATGCCCAAACCCTACACCGACCAAGCGCACCCGGTCGAATTGTTCAAACTTCCGCCGAAGGTCGAGAAACCGTTGATTCACGAGCTGACGGAACACGATCTCATCAACGAATCGGTCGAAGAACATTTCATCGTCGAAGTCGATGAAAGTCACATCATCTCTTCCGCGATAAACTAAACAAACGCAGCAACCCCGTAAAAAAGAACGCACTTTGTCTTTAAAAAACAAAGTGCGTTCTTTTTTAGTGAAACGGCAAAATCGGCAAAAGATGTATTATTATGATACGTTTTAGGGCAAAAAAAACTCATTTTTTGGGGAATCGTGCCTGATTCCTGAGAATCTTTCGCCGATTCCTCGGAATCTTGGCGTGATTCTCAAGAATTCCGCGAGGATTCCGAGGAATTTTCGGAACACTCCGAAGCATCTGCAAAAGACTCTCACGAATGATTGAAAAACTCTTAGGAATTAAAGGCAGACTCTTGATAATGTGCGAAAGACTCCCCGGAGTTTGAGTAAATCTCTTGAGAGTCTTTCACCGATTCATGAGAATCAAACGTAAATTCCAAAGAAATTTCCGCCGAATCCGACGGCTTAAAATGCCTGTGAAAATCTGAAATGAACCTGACCTTGACGGACTTGGAAAATCGCGTTCGGCGCGTTATTCGGTTGCGGAATCAAGAATCGCGGCGGATTGAGCAGATAGCCGTAATCGACTCCGAATTCGCCGCCGACCGGCGTTTTGATGCGGAAGCCGAGTCCGACCGTGTGCGACCAGAGCGCGCGCAGATTACGGCGGAAAACGTCGCTGTCGGGAACGTCGGGCGGATTGAAAATATCGCCGACTTTGCGGAAAACGTTGCCGCCGTCGTAAAACGGCACGGCGCGGACGGATTTCGTCAAAGGCACCCGCGCTTCGAGATTGACGATCGCTAACGCGTTTCCGCCGAACGGAATCGAAAACGGTTGCAGAAATACGGGATCGCCTTTGCTGTTGCGGAAAAATCCCTGCGGAACGATGACGACACGCGGTCCGGCTGATTCAAATTCAAAACCGCGCAAAGTCGTCGAACCGCCCGCGAAAAATCTTTCGCTGATCGGCAGAATGCCGTCGAGATCGGGGAATTGCGCCGACGAAAAACGCTGTCCTTTCGAGAAAACGTTTGCCAATCCTAAGATCGCGCGTCCGGCAAAGGTCGTGTTCTTGAATTGCGGAAGCGTGTAATAGTAATTATACGAAGCCTGAAATTTGCTGAAACCGATGTTTGCGCCGAGCGCGGGAAGCGAAACGTTGTATTCCGCCGTCAGGTAATCGCCGCGCGTCGGGTCGCCCGCGTTGTAGCGGCACGGTTCGCCCGGTTCGCCTTTGGCGATAATGTCTAAAACCGAATATTTGATATTGCAGTTTTCGCGCGTATCGCGCACAAAGGTCGCGCCGAATCCCGAAATGCGGATTTTCGCGTCGGGCAAAAGCAAATCCTTGATTAAAAGGCTGTTGATGTTGTAAAGCCGAACGTCCTCGAAACGGTAACGCGCAAAGAGAATACTGCGGTTTTTCTGGCTGATCGTGCGGCTCGTTTCCGCCGAAAGCGTCAGGCGGTTGATCGTCGGCGAACCCGTCTTTGCACCGAATTCGTCGATCGGATTGCCGTTTTCGTCAACGCGCTGAACGATGCCGAAAGTTCCTTTATCGAAGGTCGAACGGAAAAACCGCGTGACGGTCGAATCGCGCTGATATTGCGCCGTAAAAGTGAGCGGCGAATAGCGGAAGGAGCCGTCTTTGTTAGTGCCGTCGCGCCAGAAACGCGGATTCAGAAAATCGATCTGTGCAAGCTGTTGCCGTCTGCCGATGCGGACGCGTGCGCCGCCCTGAAACAGATTTCCGAACAGGTTGTAATGGCGAATGTCGAAAAATCCGAACGGACCTTCATCGGTCGAAAAACCGCCGCCGTAGGTTATCAAGCGCGGTTTTTCTTCTTCGACGTTGATGATGACATCGGTTTGACGGTTTCCGTCGCTACGCGTTCCGGCGGGTTCCGGGCGGACTTCGACGCGTTTGAACGCGCTCGTCGAATAAAGATTCTGCTCGGTCGAAAAAATATCGGCGGCGCGCAGAACGCGGTCGGGTTTGATGGTCGCCGTTTTCAGGATCGCCGCATCTTTCGTCATTTCGTTGCCGTTTACGAAAACGCGGTTGACGAAAACCTTTTTGCCTTCGTTATCGACCTTGTAAACGACGTTTACGAGGTCTTCCTGCGTGTTTCCGTCGTCGGGCAATTCTTCGACTGCGTAAGTGATTCGCGCGTCGTAATAGCCCTGATTGGAATAATATTCGGCAAGGCTTTTCACGCCGTTGCGCGCCCGTGCGCGGGAAAAATTCTTACCCGTAAGGTTCGGGAGAACCGATTGCAGAGTCGCTTCGGAAATTTCCTTGTTGCCTTCGATCTTGACGTTGTTGATGCGCGTCGGAACGCCTTCGTCAACCACGAAAGTTAAAATCAATTCTTCGCCCGTGATCGAAACCCCGCGTCTGACCGAAACGCTCGCATTGCGGAAACCGAGTTCGCGCATCAAGGATGCGATCGTCGTTTGATCCTGACGGATCAATTCCTCGCTCGTGTAGCCGCGCCCGTAACCGAAAAGCGGAATAAAGCCGAGAATGTTCGCTTCCTGCGAATCGAGGACGCTCTGCACTTCCTCGACGGTAAACTGGCTCGTTCCTTCGATGCGGATGTCGGTCAGCTTCAGCTGGCGGTTGAGATCGACGCGGTATTTGACGGCAACGGTTCTTCCCGCAAGTTCGGCACCGCCGAGCGCGGAACACAAGGATTGCGTTTCGTTCAGCGTCACGCTTGCCTCGGCTTCGGTAAACGGCGGCGTGACCGAGCAAACCGAGGTCACGTTCGCAAAAAAGTAGCCTTGTTCCTGGTAGTAATTTTTCAGACGGCGTTCGCCTTCGATGATCGCGGCGAAATCGACCGTGCCTTCGCGCTTGATCGGCAAAAGTTCGGTTTGCTTTTTGTTGCCGATCTCCACCTCGTCCGCTTCCTTTTTGTTTTCGGGATTGGCGGTTTCGACCGAAACGTTGACGGTCGCGCCGACTTTTCCAGATAGTTCGATGCTGATTAAATTGCGCTGATTATCGTCCAGAACGATGCGCGGTTCGTCGAGTTCAGGCGCGAGAAAATTTTCCTTGCGAAGTGCTTCCTTAATTTTCTCGACATCTTCGTTCAGTTTTTCGCGTGAATAAAATTCGCCGGGTTTTAATTTCAAATCTTCGCGCAATTTCGACGCGTCGAAGCCTTCGATGTTGATGTCGAATTTTTCAACCTTCGCCTGCGTGTTCGGATTGACGTTAAAAGTGACGGCAACCTGGGTTTCGACGCGCAAAGGCTGTTGTTTGTAGGTGACTTCGGCGTTGAAAAATCCGCGGTCGCGCAAATAATCGAGAATCAGATCGGCGTTGTCACGCAGAGTTTGTTCGGTGATCGCGGTTCCCGAATTGAGAATGTTGACGCGCAAAAGAAGTTCCTGCTCGGTTACGTCCTTTTCGCCGATTGCGTTTCCGACTTCGATCAAAATTCGGTCGGCGCGGGTCTTTCGTTTGATGATAAAGCGCAGATCGACCGAATTGTTTGCCGTTTCCCTCGCTTCGACCGACGCGTTGACGATGTTGTTCGTCTGGAAAAGAGCCGCGAGCGCATTCCGAACTCTCACGGCTGAATAGGTGTTGCCGAGCGCATTGCGGGCGATGACTTCAAATTCGGCGGCGGACGAAGTACTGCGGTCGGTTCCTTCAAAGCTGATGATGACGTTTGAAATCCGGCGGTCTTCAAATTTGCTTTGCGGAAATGCGGTCAATGAAAACAGCAGAAACAAGATGCAGACAAACGCAAACCGGAAAAAATATGGAAAAGTATCCGCCGTGCGGTGAAGCGTGCGGCTTTTGTGTGAAAAATTTTCAGAAACTACCCTTTGATTCAAAAACATTAAAATCTCTTCCGTAAGCGGATTTCAAAACTAAAACTGTTATTTCTTTGCGTGACGTTGCTCAGGGAACGCTGTTGATATTGAGCCACGAACGACAGGCGATTTGAAACGCGGTATTCCAACGCCAAAACCTGATTCTGGTCTTGCGAAAGATTCGTCGAATAAGTCGCCAGAAGATTTTTGTTGATCTGTCTGCCGACCGTCAGACGCGCCGACGCGTTCAATCTTTGTCCCGAAATGATCGGGTCGATCTCGAAAACGTTCAAACCGAACAGCCGGTCGGTCGCTTTCCGCGCCGGATTATTGATAAGCGAATCGGTCAAAATTTCCGCCGCCGTATTGATGCCCGATTGCGCCAGCGTCGGGATTCCGGCTTCGGTATTCGCCAGATTTCCGGTCGTGATGAGCGAGATCACGTCGGCTTGCGGCAACGCCGGATTCGAGCGCACGTTCGCGCTCAAAGAGTCCGTGTTCGTCAGATCGCCGACGAGATTGACGATGATCTGATAACCGCGAATTTCGGTTTCGGCTTGCAGATTGATATACGGTTCGATGTTCGTGTTCGGCGGGAAGGTAAGCTCGCCGCGCTGAACTTCGTAACGGTCGTTGCGAAAGAAAACCGTTCCGCTGTTTGCCGTGATTCTGCCCGTGACCTGCGGAAATTCGGTATCACCCGTCACGCGCAAACTTGCCGAAGCCGTCAGTTCGGCGACATTGTTGCGAACGGTCAAAGCGTCGCGTCCTTCGATGCTGATGTCGAGTTTCGGCGTGCCGATAAACGAATCCGAATCGGAAGAACTTCCTTCCGAAAGCGAGCCGCTCGAACGTCCGCTGACGACATCCGCCAGATCGATGTCTTTCGTATAAACACTGCGCCGCGCAAAAATTTCGCCGCGAATCAGCGAATTCATCACGGTTCCTTCCCGATAACCCGTAAATTCGATGTTTGCATCGCCGGTCGTGACAAATCCTTCGGGAAGCGGTGCGGTGATGTTGTTTCCGCTCACATTGAAACGAAAACGCTGTAACTGCAAACCTTCGACCGATGCGCCGCCGCTTGCCGTGATGCGTCCGCCGCCTAAAAATCCGGTCAGTTCGTCGATCTGCGCCTGATTCGACGTAAAGAAAATCCGTCCGTTCAAACGCTCGAAGGTGATTCGTTCCGCGCCGATAAACGCCGCGACCGAACTGTTTTTCAGATCCGCCGTGCCGTTCAAACGCGCCGTCTTATTTACGCCTGTTAGACGTACCGAAACCGTCGCGATTCCGGCAAAGAACGTGTTTCTCGAAAGCGCGTTGAAAATACTTAAATTGATGCTACCGTCAACCGTCAAATTATTGATGCCGTTTTCGGTCAGAGCCTTTGTTCCGCTGACGACGATGTTTGAACCGCCGCCCGCAAATTTGGCGTTTTCGACGACGACTTCGCTCGTATTGAACCTGACCGAAACAGGCTCGACCGCAGTTAGAGGCGTTTCGCCGATTTGTAAGGCAAGCTGGCTGAAATTAGCCGAACCGCTCAGATTATCGGTCGAAAATACGCGTTTTCCTTCTGCGTCGGTGGATGAAAGATTTCCCGCCAGAAAAACCTTGCCCGTCGCCGTTCCCGTGATTTCGACATCGTTTTCGCCTTGTTCGCGAATCAATGAAATAAACGGCGAAAGCTCGGAATTATTAAAATTCGTTTCGGCGCGGAACGGCAGGTTCGGGTCGGCAAAATTGACGTTTGCCGTGATCGTTTGCGGCTGTCCGTTAAAATCGGCGGTTAGATTCGCGTTAAATTGCTGATTTTCCGTCGTTCCGTTAAAGGTGACTTCGCCGACCGAACGATTATTAACCGTCACGTTGCGCCCGTTTCCACTGAAATTGACGTTATAGGTTGCAGAATTACTACCTTCGCCCGTCGCTTTCGCGGTCAGATCGACTGTTCCGTTTATGTCGGGCAGATTTTGACTATTCGGAATGAACGGGCGAACGCGCGAAAGCAGAACGTTCTGACCTGTCACGGTAAAATCGAAGAGCGTCGAACTCGTGTTGTAAGTTCCGTTCGCATTAAGCGTTCCGTCGCCGAATTTCGCCGTGAATTTTTCGATAGTTACCAGATCGCCCGCAAATAAAACCCGCGAATCGAAACCGTCGAAAGGTTCGCCGTTCAGGGTTCCCGCGCCCGACGAAATATTCGCTTCGCCCGTCATTTCCTTCGGCAACCCGTTAAGTTTCAAAGTTCCCGACGCTTTTGCATTCAAATTCTGCACCGTCGCGGGCAAACTGACGGGCAAGAACGACAGCAAAGTTCCCGTGTTGACTTTATCGACGGTTGCTTGAAGCGAAATATTGTTCGTGCCTATGCGCGGCACGTCCAAACTGAAAGCGACACTTCCGCCGCCGCGCTCCTGAAAGCGTGCATCGCGCAGAGCGATGAGTTCGGGCGAAACAAAAACTCCGAGTCCGATCGAGCCGACATCGCGCCCGCTCAAAACGAGCGAAGCAAGCTCGGCGCGACCTTCGACCGTCGGATTGCTCAGATTCCCGCGCAAATTTCCGTTAAAGGTAAAGTTTCCCGCGAACTGTAAATTCAATTCTTCGGCGCGTTGCTGAAGTTCGGGCGAAAGACTCAAAACGCGGATCACGCGTTCGATCTCCGAAGCGTCGGACGAATTGAGCGAAACCGTTAAATCCGAATCGTCGCCGCCGAGGTCGAATCTGCCGTTCGCGTTCAATTCGCTTTTTTCGGTATTCAAACGAGCGACATTGACGTTAAAAAGTCCGTCGGTCGCCACGAGTTCAAGCCGCCCGTTGACGGGAACGAAACCGCGTTCGACCGTTCCGGCGTTTGCCGTAATATCTGCATTTATGGTTCCGCTTGCGGTTTTAAAGTTTGTGCTGTTAAAGGAAAGATCGACATTTCCCGTCGTTTGACCTTCGACGGGCAGAATCTGTCCGCCTTGCAAAGCGAGAAGTTTAGCAACGTCGAGATTGGAAAAATCAGCATTGATCTGCGATTTACGGCTGTTGACGAGCGCAATCGTCGCGTTGCCGTTCACTTTTCCCTGCATCACGTCGGCGGTCAGATTAGTCAGCGCGACCTGATCGTTTTCCGCAACGACCGACGCACGCGCCGCGCCGAGCGAAACGCTTCCGAGAACGCCCCCGCCCAAACTCATATCAGCCGAAGCGCGGTAACGTCCCGAAGGTTCGAGAATGAAAACCGGCTTTGCAACTTTGACGTTTTCGAGGTTTCCGCCCTGCGGTAATGAATTGCTTTTCGTCAGTGCAACATTTCCAGCATCGAAATTATTTGAAGTTCCCTCGACGCGCCCTTCGCGAATCGTCAAACGAACTCCTGCGATGTTCAAACTTCCGAGAACTGCGGCATCGGTCGTGATTCTGGCAACGCGCAGATTGTCGGAAAAAATAACGGTTTCCGCCGCAACGTCCTTCAACGTAACGTTTGAAGCGTCCAATCCCGTGATCTGCGCACCGTCTGCGTCCAACCCGTCGGCGCGCAGATTTTTTGCCGACAGATCGATGTTTTCGCCTTCTTTTTTGAACTCGAACCCATCGGCTTTCAGATTTTTCAGACGATTTTTTTCAACGTCCGCGCTTTCCGCCGTCAGGTTATCGACTTTGACAACTGTATCTTGCGGACGGTCTTTCACGCGCACGTTTTTTCCCGTCACGCCGTTTATTTTGAAATCTTCGGTTTTGAACGAATCGGTGCGGGCATTCGGCGCGCTGATTTCAAGCTCGTCGCCGTTTTTGGAAACCTTCAAATTACTTGTCCGCAGATTTTGAAATTCGGTTTCGCCGCCGATGATAAAAGAAGCGGCGCGGGCATTTCCTGCGGTAATGCCGAATCTTTCTTCCTTGTATTCGGCAACTGCGTCGGAAATAAAAAGTCCGCCTAAACTTAACGACGGCGATTTGGCGGCGACGGCTTGAAGCTCGCCGATCCATTTAAAATCCGTTCCCGTGCCGCGCACGTTGCCGACGATTTTCGGAAAATCGATGCGAAAATCTTCAAACGTGAGCAATTCGGCGATTGCCGTGCCGTTCGCTTCATACATCGAATTCGTCCCCTGAACCGTCGCGGCAACGTTCAAACCTTTCAGATAAACGTTTGAAGCCGAGAGCGCATCGCTTGAAATCTCGCCTTCGACCTTGTATTTATCTCCTTCGCCCGAAACCTCTCCCGCAAAATTTCCGACTCCGCGCAACGGCGTTCCGAGCGGAAAGATCGTCGAAGTCTGCGTCAGATCGACGGTCGAATTTATTTTGAAATTGTATTGCAGACGTTCCCAATCGGTTAAAGTTCCGTTCAGGGTCGATTCGCCGATCGGTGTCGTCAGTCTGAATTCGGAGATTTCCGCACCTTTGTTGTCGGCGATTCCGATCGCGCGAACGTCGATCTTTTCGAGTGTGCTTTGGTCGTAAGTAAAATTTGAATCGGTCGAAGTCAGATCGAAATTATAGCGTTTTTGCTCGTCGGGAACAGCGTAAGTCGTCGGCGAAAAACTGAAAATGATGTTTTTCGCGTTTCCCGCGAGCTTGTGTTGGGCATCGCCGAAATGAACAAGCCCGTCGTTGAGCGTAAATTTCAGCGAATCGTATTTGAAGTTTACGCGCGAACCGCTTTCGTCTTCGACAATGTTGAGATTTGAAAAATTGGATTTGCCGTTTTCGTCAAATTTTACCCAAACTTCCGCACCGTTGATGTCGGTCGAATCGAGGGAAATATCACGCGAAAGTTGCCACGCATAAAGATTTTGGACGGTTAAGCCGAGATTGGCTTCGCGCACGAAAAATAATTTTTCGCCCGAAACCTTGTCGTTAAAGGTCGCGTTCCTGAGTTCGAGTTTTAACGGATTGACCGTCACGCGCAGAACGTCGGCATCGAAAACAATACCGATGTCGTTCATTTTCGCGACGAATTGCGTTTTAATGTAATTATCGAAAACGCCGTAACGATACGAAACGACGACCGCAATTGTGACGAAAAGAGCTAAAACGGCGATAAAACCGAAACTGAAAAGCAGATTGCGCCGCGAGAAAAAACGGCGTTTCGGGAGCGCGTTGTTTTCTTCCCGTTCCGTTTCAAGCGGTTCGGTTTCTTCAATCTGACTATTTTCTTCTGACATCAAATCCCACCTTGAAGAGAGAAACGATTTGGGATTTCGGATTTGGGATTTCGGATTTGGGGAAAAGAATCACGAAAACTGAAAACCTTATCAAAATCGTTTTGTGTATTTATAAAATCAAAATATTTATCGAAATTCTAAAGGGGAACGGTTTCGATAATTTCCAAATTAAAACCTTCGAGCGCGTTTACTTTCGGCGGATGATTCGACAAAAGCCGAATCTTTCTCACGCCGAGATCGTGCAAAATCTGCGCCCCGATCCCGTAATCGCGAAGTCTGCCGTAACCTGTTTCGCGCCGCGCCGTTTGAAAATCGAGATTTTTTTCCTGCATCAGCGCATACGTTTGCAGTTGATGAATCAAATCAAGATTATGTTCATTCTGGCGTAAATAGAGTATCACTCCTTTTCCTGCTTCGGCTATTTTTTTTAACGAAGATTGCATCGCCTGCGAGGCTTCGCCGAGTTTAGACCCGAACATCGCAAAGGTAATATTCTCCGTTTGGACGCGCACCAAAACAGGTTCGGTTGTCTGCGAAAAATCTCCCATCGCCATCGCCAGATGCGTTTCGCCGTTAATGATATTTTCATAAACACCGGCGCGGAAATTTCCATAATCGGTCGGCAGATCGGTTTCGACGATCTTTCTGACCAACGTTTCCTTATGAATCCGGTAACGAACCAAATCCGCGACGGAAATAATTTTCAGATCGTGCTTTTCCGCGAAAACTTCGAGTTCGGGCATTCGCGACATCGTGCCGTCGTCGTTCATAATTTCGCAGATAACGGCGGACGGATTAAGTCCGGCAATTCTGGCAATGTCAACGCTGGCTTCGGTTTGCCCGACGCGGACAAGCACACCGCCACGTTTTGCGCGAAGCGGAAAAATATGTCCCGGACGCGCCAGATCGTTCGCTTTCGAGTTCGGATCGACCGCCGTCAGAATCGTTTTTGCGCGGTCAGCCGCCGAGATTCCGGTCGTTACGCCCGTTTTGGCTTCGATCGAAACGGTAAAAGCCGTTCCCATACTTGAAGTGTTATCGGCGGTTTGCGGCAAAAGTTGCAGTTCGTCGCATCTTTCTTCGGTTAAAGGTAAACAGATCAAGCCGCGACCGTGAATCGCCATAAAACTAATTATTTCGGGCGTGACCTTTTCGGCGGCGCAGACGAGATCGCCTTCGTTTTCGCGGTCTTCGTCGTCAACAATAATAATCATTTTGCCGTTTTTTATGTCTTCGACGGCTTCTTCAATCGTGGCTAATGGCATCAATTCGATTTGCGACTTTAAAATTTTCGATTTGCGGTTTCGCGCTGAATCTTTTTATAAAAGTAAATTCTAACGAAAAGAAAATACTTTGGCGAACGAAAAAACGATTAACAATTAACAATTAACCATTTACAATTAGCCGATGCCGTTTGAATTCAAGCTTGCCTTTAAATATTTCCGCGCAAAACGAAAATCTCTGGCGCGCTTTACTTCCGCCGTGGCGATTCTGGGAATCACGGTCGGCGTGGCGAGCCTGATTATTGCACAGTCGCTCGCAAGCGGATTTCAAGACGAAATGCGCGAAAAAATCCTCGCAAACACGGCGCATATTTCAATCTTTCAAAAGAACGGCGGCAAAATTTCGGATTGGGAAAATATCAAAACGAAACTCGAATCGGTCGAAAATGTCCAAAATATAACGCCGACCGCTCTTGAAAACGCTTTGCTGATCGGCGAAACCGAATCGAGTTACGCGATTATTAAAGTCCAAAGTCCAAAGTCCAAAGTCCAAAGTCCGAACGAAGCGATTATCGGAAATATTTTGGCGGAAAAACTGAATCTGAAAGCGAATGATATTGCCGAACTCGTCACGCTCGAAAATCAAACGCCGACGCGTGTGCGAATTGCCGAAACCTTTTCGAGCGGTCTTTACGAGTATGATTCGACGTTGGTGACGCTCACGCCTGAAGGCTTTGCGCGGCTTCACAAGGAAAGCGATTTCACGCCGACGCATTTGAGCGTTTCCGTGAAGGACATTTATAAAACCGCTGAAACGGCACGGAAAATCTCTGAAATATTGGGCGAAAACTACAAAATCCTCGATTGGCAGGAAGCGAATCGTCCGCTTTTTGCGGCGTTGAGTTTGGAAAAAAAGGCTTCGTTCGCCGTCATTTCGCTGATAATTTTTATCGCGGTCTTGAATATTACGACGACGCTCGCTTTGCTTGTTAATGAGAGAAAACTCGACATATCCGTTTTGCGAACGTGCGGTGCACGCACGAAAAGTTTGATCTTAATTTTTTTGATCGAAGGATTTATTTCAGGGGCGATCGGGATTTTCAGCGGTGTTTTGCTTGGTTTGGTTGCCTGTTTTGCCGCAAATTATTTCAAACTCGTGAGTATTTCGGCGGAAGTGTATTCGTTAAATTACATTCCTCTACGACCTGATCCGGTAAATATTTTGCAGATTGTCGCGGCTGCTTTTTTATTATGTCTGGCGGCGACGGTTTATCCGGCATTTCGTGCCAGCCGCGTAAAACCGCTCGAAAATTTGAGAAATCAGTAAGTATTTTTATTTTAAACTTTGTCTTTATTCGCGCAAATTGCCACAATAATTTTTCTATGTCGCCCGAACGGAAAGAAAAACCTAAATTTTTGATAACGTTACTGCATCTCGGATTTTTTGCTTCGGGCATTGCGACGGTTTGGATCGGGCAGGTTTTGCCGATTCTCGCGGAAAAGCTCACGCTTAACGATGCACAATCGAGTTATTTTTTTACGTGGCAATTTTCGGGTTCTCTGCTCGGGACTTTTGCGACGAATCGGCTCGGAAAACAAAATAAATTTATCTTTGCCGCGATTGTCGGTTGTTTTCTCATGGCGTTCGGTATCGTTTCGATGAATGCCGATTCGTATCGCTTATGTCTTTTCGCATTCTTTTTCACGGGCATCGGCATCGGTTTGACGCTTCCTTCGATCAATATGCTGATTCTCGAACTCAACACGGAACGCGCCGGTTCTGCGCTCAGTGTGCTGAATTTTTTCTGGGGACTCGGTGCGATCAGCAGTCAGCCTTTCGTCGATTTTTTCGCACGCGGGACAAATATTTTTACGCCGACCTTAATGCTTGGGGCGTTTTTCTTCATTATCGGCGCGGGAATTATATTTCAGCCGCCGGGAGTCGAGCAACGACCCGTTACCGATGAAAGCGCACCGGAAGATTTTGAAATTCCGATCTGGACGCGACCGCTCGCGTGGACGATCGCGCTTTTCAATTTTATTCACGTCGGGTTTGAAAGCGCGATGGGCGGCTGGCTGAAAACCTATACGCAAAGATTGGAAGGCGTTTCAGTCTGGTTTCCGCCGATTTTTCTGTATTTTTTATTTTTCGTCATCGGTCGCGCCGTTGCGCCGATCTTGTTTCGGTATTTGAACGAAAATAAAATGCTGATGCTCGGACTTTTGACGATCCTGTTCGGAATGATAATTTTGCTTTCGGCGGAAAGCGTGGCGTTTTTAAGCCTCGGCGCGTCGATTTCGGGCTTCGGAACATCCTGGATTTTTCCGACAAATATTTCGCGGTTTACGAAGATTTTCGGGGCTTCGTCAACCCGCCGCGCAACGCCTTTTTTTATCTGCGGAACGCTCGGCGCGACCTTTACGACGTGGCTCATCGGCTATATTTCAAACGCCTACGAAAACGATCTGCGCTCGGGAATGTTTGTGCTTCTGGGAAGCGTTCTGGTCTTGATCGTTTTACAGGTCGGTTTGAATTTTAGAAAAAGCCCGAATCTCAAATAAAGACCGGGTCGGAAAAATCAGACGCAAAACTGAAAAGCATTTCCAACCCGCCGAACGATTTCGATCTTTATTTTGAAATCTCAATTTTTTCGCGTAATAAAAAAAGAAATTCCGCCGCAGATCAACGCCACTATCAAAAATGCGATCGCCGCGACCGGATCGCCCGGAATTGCCGTTCCTTTGATGCCGATCTTCCAACCCGTCAGATAGTTCAGAAAAGCCATGATCGTTGCCAAGCCGAAAAAAATAAAACCCAATTGAACACATAAAAGAAAGAAGTTTTTCATACATTTCAGTTTCCAAAATACTAATTAAAAGCATTCTGGGAACGCGCGTAAAAAAACTTTCTTGCAGATGAATTTAAATAAATTTCAATTGCTTTTCGGTTTCGCACAAACTATGTTTGCAGGCAAGCTTAAAATAAAGCTCCAAACCCTTTTGCATCGAATCGCTGATCGAATAAGAAATGTTTTCGGTGAGATATTTTTTGAAATCTTCGCGCGTGAGGGTTATCTGGCTTTCGTAGTTTGAAATAATTTCGTCAACGTGCGCGATTCCTTCGTCGCGGGCGGCGGCGAAATCTATTTTCCCGGCGGTTGCAAGCTTTTCTTCGTTTGCCATCCACATCGCAAAAACAAAGCCGAAATTCGTAAATTGCCGCCAAAGTTCAACAAGGTCGAATTTTCGGAACTGGACGTTGGACGCTGGACGTTGGACATTGGAATTTTCATTCAAATCCGAAATCCGAAATCCGGAATCCGAGATCATAAGTGCCGGATCGCCGATCAAAAGGGCGCAATCGGCAGTTTTGAGCATTTCTTCGGCGTTCGGTGCGGCGTTTTCAAACTTCGGTTCAAAGCCTAAGAATTCGCGGAAAATGATCTTTGTCAGCGCGACCGAAGTCTTCGATGAAACGTCGAGCGCGACGGTTCTTACTTGTTCCAAATCTTCGCCTTTCGTGACCAGACAGACACTACGGACTTTCTCCCGTGCGCCGACGCAGACGTGCGGAATAAGCCGGATATTTTCGATCAATTGATAGGCTATAACGGGAACGAGTGCGGCATCGATACGGTTTTGCGCGAGCAGTTCCGCCGAACGTGCGGGCGCATTGTCCATAATGAGTTCGTATTTTCCGCGATTTTGTCCGTAGAGAAACGACCAGACGAGCGGCGCGGTATTTGAATAACTCGAAGCTGAAATACGCGGTGAAACGTTCATTTACCTCGTTAAAACGTCTTCGTATTCTTCGGAAGATTCGAGAACCTTTTTCGCAAACGGGCAGACTGGTTTAATCAGAAGATTTCTTTCACGCGCATATTTGACCGCCGCCTGCACTAATTTGGTTGCAATGCCTTTGCCTTTCAGTTTTTCGGAAACTTCCGTGTGGTCGATGACGAGCTTACGCATTCCTTCTCTGTAATAGGTCATTTCGGCGATCCATTCGCCGTCTTCCTCGATGAAGAACGCACCTTTTTTGTTATGTTCCTGCTTTTTGATTTTCATACTGCCTTTAGCCTACAAAGAAACTTTGTTTTGACGCAAATCTTGTTTCAAAATTTATTTTCTATTATGCTCGAAAAATATGAAAATTTATGACGTGACGTTTCCGATCTCGGCAGAAACGCCGATTTACGAAGGCGACCCGGAAGCCGAAATAAAAACGGTCAATTCGCTCGAAAACGGCGACGCGGCAAACGTTTCGCAAATCTGTTGCGGAGTGCACACGGCAACGCACGTTGACGCGCCGAATCATTTTATCGAAGGCACGAAACGCGTGCACGAACTCGATCTGAACGTGCTGATCGGCGAATGTTCGGTCATTGAAATTAACGAAAACATTTCGGCGATTGATACGCAACACGTCGAAACTATTGAGAATACTGAAAGACTTCTTTTCAAAACGCGTAATTCGGCATTTTGGAACGAACCCGAAAAAGGTTTTCGCACCGATTTTACATACATCACGCCCGAAGCCGCGCAAATTCTGGTCGAAAAAGGTGTCAGGCTTGTCGGGATTGATTATCTTTCGGTCGAAAAATTCGGCTCGGACGATTTTTTAACGCATCTTACCTTACTGAAAAATGAAGTAATAATTCTGGAAGGTCTGGATTTGCGCGAAGTTTCGGGCGGAACTTATGAATTGATCTGCCTCCCGCTAAAATACATCGGCGGCAAAGGCGAAGGCGCGCCGGCGCGGACGATTTTAAGGAAAAAATCAGAAGTCCGCGCATAGGCAAAGGCGGAAAACGTGACTTTAGAAAAAGAAAGCATTATGAAAATCATCAATCTGGCAATTTTATTTTCACTTTTTACTTTTACGGTTTCGGCTCAAAATGCAACGAAACCCGCAATAAAAGCCGACCCGACCTTAAAGATCGAAGTGGAAGGCGGAAAAACTTTGTCTTTGAAGATTAAAGATTTGGCAAAATTCACACGCCGCGAAATCAAAGCGAAAATGCCCCACGACGAAAAGGAAGCCTTTTATTCGGGCTTTAATCTGAGCGACGTTTTGCTCGATGCGGGAGCAAAAATCGGCAAAGGCGAAATGCGCGGCAAGGAACTTGCCGCCTATCTTTTGGTCGAAGCCGCCGACGGTTACAAGGTCGCTTTTGCAATCGCCGAAATCGCTCCCGAATATACCGACAAAGTAATTTTACTTGCCGACACCCGCGACGGAAAACCGCTCGACGAAAACGACGGCACGTGGCAATTGATCGTGCCCGACGATAAAAAACACGGACGCTGGGCGCGTCAGATCGTTTCGCTGAAAGTGAAGAAAATTCAATAATGGACGAAAAGCGAAAAACAAAGATCAGCAAATTTTTAAGCCTCGTTTTGCGCCACGCGCCCGAAACGGTCGGGCTGAGTTTAGACGAAAACGGTTGGTTAAAAATAGAAGATTTAAGAAAAGCCTGTGCCGCACACGGAAAATCTTTCACGGTTGCGGAACTCGAAGAAGTTGTTGCGGCGAACGACAAAAAGCGTTTTGCTTTCGACGAAACAAAGACGAAAATTCGTGCGAGTCAAGGTCATTCGATAAATGTCGAAATTGAATTTGAACGAAAAACGCCGCCTGAAATTCTTTATCACGGAACGGCTGAAAGAAATGTCGGCGTGATCTTTTCGAGCGGTTTGCAGAAAATGAAACGTCATCACGTTCATCTTTCGGCAGATACGGAAACCGCACGAAGAGTCGGCGCAAGATACGGAAAGCCTGTGCTTCTTGAAGTTAACACAAAGGCGATGCTTGCGGAAAACCACGAGTTTTTTGTTTCGGCAAACGGCGTTTGGCTGACGGACGAAGTGCCGCCGAGATTTTTGAAGTTATTGTGAAAAAGTATGAAACGAAAGGAATTTGCCGAATTGCGGCGGAAAATGTCGAAAAATTCGATTAACGACTTGATCGATCTATTGGCGAGCGAAGAGTTGCAGGTTCGTTTTCTGGCGGAAATGTGTCTGCGCGATGCGACTTCGACCTGATTGAATTTTCAACCTGCGAGTTCGCAGGAAGCAAGGGAAAAAGCCATCGAAGAATGGCGCGAATGGGTAAAAGCGCGTGAAGGAAAATTTAAGAAAAGATTTAATTGATTTTCGGAACACGAAATTCGGTTTCGGCGTATAATTCTCCGGTGTGAGTAAAATGCTCAAAAAACCATAAATCATTAAATATTTTGACGAAAAATTTGTTTTTAACCTATACTGTTTAGGTTTTAGCGAATTTTTTTTTATTTTTAGCTGGAATTAGCGTTTCTAACACTAAACCAAAGGAGAAAACGATGGGACGCTTGTGGAATGTCATTAAAGGTTTTTTCTCGCTTTTTGTTTCTAAAGTCGAAACCGAACACCCCGAAATTGTTTACCAGAATTCGATCGACGCGATCACGACGAAAGCCGTGCAATTGCGCAATGCGGCGGCGGCGATCATTCGCCGTCGGGATGAACTCGAAGACCGCTATGAAACGAAAACACGCGAGTTGAAAGACATTGAAGCACAATTGCAAGTTGCCGTGCAAAACGGCGATGAAGAGATCGGCACGCTCTTGGTTGAAAAACTCGAAGCATTGCAGGCAGAAGTCGCCGATCTTAATGTCGAATACGAACAGGGCAAAAAAGATGCGGACGATGTGAAATCCGCGCTTTTGCGAATTCAATCCGAACGCAACAAGCTCGTTGCCGAAAAAGATCGGATGATGGCGAAACTTGCCAGTGCGGACGCGCGAATCAAAGTTCAGGAACAGCTCGACGGGCTTTCGATGGACAGTGACGTGAAGGCTCTGGATAACGTTCGCACACATATTAAAAATCGTGTCGCGGCGGCGAATCTGGGCAAGGAATTGAACGAAAGTTCGCTCGATGCGCGGCTCGAAAAGATCAAATCGCAGGTCGGAAACGTGCAGGCGAAAAGCAAGTTTGAAGAGCTTCGCAAACAGCACGTTGCCGCCCAGCAAGGTCAGCAGGGCACGAACAAAACAATGTAAATTTGATCTTGGATTTTAGATTTTGGATTTTGGATTTATTTTTGAATCCGAAATCTTATCCACTGTGTTTCAAATTCAGTTTATTCACGATAAAAAAGGATTCGATTTTCGATTGTGGACAAAAATCCGAAATCCGAAATCCGAAATCCAAAATTCAACTATATGGCAATCAGAATTGGCAATTACCAACTCGGACCGGGCGCGATTCTTCTCGCGGTCGCGGTTCTGGGCGGATGTTTATATGTAGCGGCGCGGCAGTTCGGAATTTGGGAAAAACTTTCGCCGAAAACCGATGTCAGCAAAACCGAGCAGACACTTGAGCGGACGGAAGACATTAAACGCGAAAATCTTCCCGTGACGGACGTGAAGCCGCCCAAGCCGACTACGGATGATCCTGAAGTAACGATCGGAATCTGGACGTGGCAAGCGCAAAGCGCGCTGATCGACGCTGTCGGCGGAACCGGAAAATCGGGCGATCATCCCGACAGTTTGCTTTATCAGGCGGGCATTAAAAACACGAAGCTGATCGTCGAAAACGACACTTCCAAGCAAGTCGAAATGTTGGCTTCAAACAACATTCAGTTCGTGACGACGACGGGCGATCAGTCGGCGGTCGATATTGCGGGCGCAAACAAACTCCTTCGCGGACCGAAGGCAAAAGTCGTCTGGAGCGGCGGTTATTCTTCGGGCGAAGATGCTTTGATGGGACCCGAATCCTGGAAAAAAGACCCGCAAAGCGCGAAAGGCGCGTTGATCGTGACGGCGGTTCCGTATTGCGATTTCAACGTGGTCGTAAATTGGGCGGCGGACAATAAAATTCCCGTAAACCCTGATGAAAAAGTTTACAATCCCGACGCGATCAATTTCGTCAACGCGACCGATCACATCGAAGCGGCGCAGAAATTTATTGCAAACGCGAAGGTTTCGCTGAAAAACGTGAAAACCGGGCAGACGGAAGACCGCAGTATCGACGGCGTTTCGACGTGGACTCCGGGCGACGTGATGGCGGCGCAGGGACGCAGTTCGGTGATTTACAAAGATAAAACCGAGAAATTACAGAAAATCATCTCGACCGAACAATATTCGGCGATGATGCCGAATATTTTGTTTACGACCGAAGATTTCATCAAAAAACATCCCGAATATATTGAAACGCTTTTGCGTTGTCTGGCGCGTGCCGGTGCGAAGATCAAATCCGATCCGAATTACTTTAAAACGCGTGTTGCCGCTTTGAACGCGCAGGTTTTCAATATGGAAGGCAAAGGTCCGAGCTTCTGGGCGAAATATTACGATATTGTCGAAGATAACGGTGTCAGGCTCGGCGGTTCGCGTGTTAATGATATTGCCGATAACCGCCATCTTTTCGGTGTCGGAAGCAATAAGCCGTTGGCAGACAGCGTTTTCGGGATTTCTTATAACGAACACGGCAAACGTTTGCAAAAACTTTTGCCCGAAAGAATGCCGAGTTTTACGCCCGTCGATCAGGTTGTCGATCTGACTTTTGTGAAAAAGATGTCGGACGAAGTCGGCGAAGTCAAGACCGAAACGGGAAATTCGTCGCAGGTCAACAGCGGAAATACGGTCGTTAAAGCCAACTTTGACATTAATTTCGATCCGGGTTCGTCGGAACTGAAACCTTCGGAAATCGCCAAACTCAATGAAATCCGCAGTTTGCTGATTCGTGCGTCGAATACGAAAATTATCGTCGAAGGTCACACGGACAATACGGGCGATGCGGGCAAGAATATCGAATTGTCGAAAGCGCGCGCGCAATCGGTTTGGACGTGGCTCAAGGCTTCGGACGAATCGCGCGTAAACATCAACGATCAGCGCATTATTTCGGTTGATGGTTACGGTTCGCTGAACCCGGTTGCCGGAACTAAGGACGCGCAGACGAGCGAAGAAAAAGCAAAAAATCGCCGCGTGACGATCGTTCTTAAATAACGCAGAACGCAAAACGGAAAATGGAAATTCATACTTTACGATTTTCCATTTTCCGTTTCCGTTTGTTTGATTGGTTTTATTGATGCGTCATAAAGACCATCAAAAAATCTTTGTCTTCGGTGACAAAAAGTTCGTGACAGATAATTTTATTGACTGAGCCGCTTGCGTCCGACATTTTTTGTTCGAGAGCGGAAAAATCTTGTCCGATGTCCATTTTTCCGAGATTCACGGTTTCGAGTTTGATCGGATAATGTTCCTCGTCATCACGATAACCTAATGTGATAATTAGACTTTCGGATGATTCCAAATATTCTACGCCGATGCTTTTAGCGGCGATTTTATTTTCGGCGGCGAAAGCCGAAACTTTATCGGCGAGTTCGCCGAGTTCATTGTTTGCACCGAGTTTTCCGGCAAAAACTTTGAATTTTCCGTGTTCTTGATCTGCAATTTGCGACATAAAATTCTCCTTAATTTTTTATTTTAAATTGTTAAAGCTTGTCCGCATTTATGGTTACACAAGTCGAGAAAAATAATCAATCCGCTTCGCGTCAAAATATTTTCAGCGAAACGTTTCGTTTTTGCGGTGAGCCTGCGCGTTTTATGCGGGCAAATCTTTTCGTCATCTGGATCGTGATTCTGTTTCTGTTCTGGATGTTTACGCCGATTCAGGGAATCCCGTATCCGAGCGAGGTTTTGGCGGCATTTCAGAGAATGTTCGCGTCCGAAGCAAACGACACGAGCAATCTCGTTTACAACACGTGGACGACGCTGAAACTCAACATTGTCGGGTTGTTTTTTGCTTCGGTGGTTTCGCTTCTCATTGCATATTTCAGCGTTTTGCCGATTCTTCAGCCGCTCAACCAGATTCTGCAATGGTTCAGATATTTGCCGATTGTTGCGTTTAACTTGGTATTTCTTTCGATCTTCACGATCGGCTGGTCGATGAAGGTCGCGATGCTGTCAACGGGAATGGCGTTCTTTTTGATAACTTCGATGACGGCGGAAATCGCACAAATTCCGAAGTTGAAATACGAACTAGCACGGGTTTTGAATTACGGCGATTTTAAGGTTTTCTGGACGGTCGTTCTGCGTCCGACTTTGCCCGCGATGATCGATATTGTCGCGCAGAGTGCGGCGATGGGTTGGGTGATGATCGTCGCCATCGAAACCTTTAACCGCACCGAAGGCGGAATCGGCGCGGCGATCTATTCATATTCATCGACTAACCAGAAAGCCGAAGTTTATGTTTATCTGATAATTATCGGTATTATCGCTATTCTTGAAGATCAGTTTTTTTATTGGCTGAAACGAATCTTGTTTCCCTACACGACAATTTCCGAAAGAGCGTAAACATTTATCATTTATCATTCATCATTTAACATCTGTCGAAATGTGAAAATCACAGCGACAATTAAAATTTGAAAGTTGATAAATGATAAATGATGAATGATAAATGAATTATGGAAGAGTTACTAAACATCGATAATGTCTCGAAAAGTTTTCCGCTCAATGACGGCAAGACTTTGCAGGTTTTGTCGGATGTAAATTTGAGGATTTTGAACATTCCCGAAAAACCGCAGATTCTGAGCATTTTGGGACCTTCGGGCGGCGGGAAAACTACTTTGTTGAGAATTTTAGCCGGATTGGATAAGCCCGATTCGGGCAGAGTAATTATCAAAGACGGCTCGATGCGTGAAGTCAAGATCGGAGACATCGGCGTAGTTTTCCAGCGTTATCCGCTTTTTGACGATCAAACCGTGCTGAACAATCTGGTCGAACCTGCCAAAAACGGCGGTTTGTCGGCGCAGGAAGCAAAAGCGAAAGCGTTAAAATATCTCGAAGAATTTGAACTTGTCAGACAGGCGGATTCATATCCGATGCAGCTTTCCGGCGGTCAGCGTCAGCGCGTGGCGATCGCGCAACAGCTTATTCAGGAGCGTCGGTATGTGATTTTGGACGAACCGTTTTCGGGACTCGATCCGAACAATATTCAGAAAGTCATCAATTTATTAACACACACGGCGGAACAGCATACGGACAATACTTTTATCATCGTGACGCACGACGTGACCTCGGCAATGATAATTTCCGATCACGTTCATCTGCTCGGAAAGCCGAACGATACGGAAGAAAAAGGCGGCGCATATTTCGTCAAAGAATACGATATGATCGCCGAAGGTTTGGCTTATCAACCTGATATTGAAGATTTGCCGCGTTTTCTCGAAATCAAAAAAGAGATAAAATATGTTCATTTCCCGCGTTTGGTGATTGCGCGAAACTAAAGATTTATGGCACAGAATGAGCCGAATTACGTTAAGGAAGTCTTTTTGAGTCAATGGAATTTGGGTTTCATCGGCATTATGTTTCTGCTGATGGTGACGATCAATTTCATCGGCTTTGGGGCATTGCTTTTAGGCGGACAAGTCGCCGCTTTTCTTCTGGCGCAAATGCCGATCGTTCAGCATTACATCAGATTGAAGGCGCAGATAGACGATAAGGAAAACATCAAAATCCGCGAACAGGAAATCGTTGCAAGTCTTCCGATGGAATACCAGAACGATTTTGAGAGTGTCAAATATCTTTGCGAAGAAATCGAAAATCGTTGGAAAACTCAAGGAAATACGGGCAATTTTTTGATGTCCGACCTGATAAACAAGCTCGGCACGTTTCGTTTTGAATATGTCAGAATGTTGCAGGCGCATCATCTTTCATCGAGCCGAAACGTTGTAAATTTAACGCAAAGATTGCAAAGCGAATTACAGCATAACGAAGCCGCTCTGGAAAAAGAAAAATCGCCGAAAGTCCGCGAAGTTTTGGCGCAAAACGTGCGAATCATCAAACAGCGTTTGCAAAGAACGATGCAGTTGAGCGATCTGTTAAGACTTCTGGCGGCACGGCTTTCAGTTGTGAAAAATTCGCTGAATCTTTTGCACGATGAAGTTTACACGGTTGCCGATCCCGCGAATGTTTCGTCGCAGGTCGATAATCTATTACTGACGCTCAACATCGACGAAGAATTGAAGGCGACTTATGAAGACGTTTTAGGCGATTCAAATGAAAGTTCGATTCCCGCGCCGCTTTCGCAGAAAACGAATTCACAAGCCAAAAGGCAATCAAATTTGAGAAGAATCAAATAATTTATTAAGAGGAAAAAATGGCTAGAAACCCGGATTTAGATAAACTTTTACGCGAAGTTGACGATTTAACGAGCGGTTCAAATTACGCGCCGACGGAAGATGTCGTCCCTGAACCCGTCGATGAAGAATCGGCAAAACCGAGCGGCGGTTCGTCGTTTTTGAAATCCATCGGCGGATTTTTTATTTCAAAAGTTGAGGAAGAACCCGAGCATTACGATGTGCCGCCGCCGACCCCGAACACGGTCGCTGAAATGGCGGAAAGCGAACCGTCACCCGAGTTTGAATTGAGCGGCGACGATATGTCGGGCAAAAATTTTGCCGATATTTATGCCGAAGCCGGCGTTGACGAATCGGCTTTTACGGTCGATAAACTCAACGAACTTTTACAGGACGCAACGCTCAAGGATCAGCCGATGAGCACGAAGGCACTCGTTGTAAAAATGGCTCTGAAAGCGCAAAACGTCACGCCCGACGTGCCCGTAAACGATGCCGTCAAACGCGACCGCGCTCTGGATGCGTATCAAAAAATGCTCAACGACCGCGCACAGCAAACCGAAGCGAACAATTCGCAGATGATTCAGCAGATCAACGAAGAAGTAAAGCAGTATCTCGAACGGAAAAATGCCGAGATGGACGCTTTACGAACCGAAACCGCCGAAATGAAGCGTCAAGCCGAATCTTTTGCGGCGCGCCGCGTGGCGGAAGAACAGCGTTTGGCGGAAATCATCGTGCCGCTTCTCGAAGGTCAGCCGAATCCCGTCACGGAAGGAAATAAATAAATTTAGCCGCCGGTGCATTTATTCGTTATTTTCGTTGAAAATGAACCGACGATGAAATCAGTCAATGAGCCAATTACCTGAATGGACAAATGAGTTGAAACGCCGTTATCTGCGCGGCGAAGCATCGGTTTTCGTGCTTTTCGGCAATGTTTACGACACGATTCTGCACAACGGGAAATTGCTTTCACTGACCGATTTTCTCGTCAACGAAGTTTTAAAGTCGAACAAGGATTTGGTCGGAGTTTTCAACATTTCGCAAGGTTTCCGCACGGCTTATCGTAATAATTACGATGACGGCAGAAAAGACGCGCTCGGCGTTTTGGAAGATTTGACGAACGCGCATTCAAAAACGCAATGGCTCGAAGCTCTGGAAATTTTGCTGACGGGCACGAATATTTTAACTTCTTCGCGCAATGCGCTGATTCTGGAATATTCGGAAACGCTTGCACCGGCGGGCGATCCTTCGTTTCAGGCGGATACCGACCGCGCCGCCATCGTCACGCTTCATCGCTGGTCGTTTCTGCCGAACATTCATCAGAAGGATAATATCGTCATTATAATGACCGAAAATTTATCCGAACTTTCGCCGAAAATTATTGCAAATCCGCGAGTTGCGGCAATCGAAGTGCCATTGCCCGACACCGAAACGCGGAAACGGGCAATTGCCTTAACGGACAATTCGATGACCGAGAACGCGCAAAATCGTTACGCGGAAATCACGGCGGGCTTGAAGCTTTTGCAGATCACTTCGATTCTCACGCCGCATCAGAGCGAAGGCGCGAGTCTGGAAGAAAGAACTCAATTTATCGCGGGACTGCTCGGCGGAACCGAGGACGTTCAGTCTCGTGCGAAAGAGTTGGCACAACTTACGCTCGAAAAGACAAATGAAGAAATAGTTAAACTTCTCGCGCCGGAAAGAAAAGATTCAGCCGATCAAACGGCGAAGGACTTACAGGAAAAAGCCGCGCAGGAACGCGACCGGCTGATCTTTCAGCGCAAACGCGAGATCATCGAACGAGAATGTTTCGGTTTGCTCGAATTTATCGAACCGAAATTCGGTTTCGAGGTCGTCGGCGGACAGGAAGCGATCAAGGAAGATTTACGTTTTATTGCCAAAAATATGCGCGACGGTTTTTATAACCGCGTTCCGATGGGTTTGCTTTTCACGGGTGCGCAGGGAACCGGAAAAACGTTTTTCGCGACGGCTTTTGCAGGCGAGGCGAAAATGACGGCGGTCAAATTGAAAAATATCCGCTCGAAATGGGTCGGCGCGACCGAAGGAAATCTCGAAAAAGTTTTGAGCGTCATCAAAGCGATCGGGCAGGTTATCGTGATTATCGATGAAGCCGACCGCAGTTTCGGCAACGGCGGCGAATCCGAAGGCGACGACGGGACTTCTTCGCGCATTATTGCGAAAATGAAGGAATTTATGTCCGACACGTCGAATCGCGGACGGGTTTTGTTCATTTTGATGTCGAATCGTCCCGATCAGATCGACATCGATCTCAAACGTGCCGGACGGCTCGACCGAAAAATCCCGTTTTTCTACCCGCAAACGGTCACGGAAGTTTTCGCCATCGGAAAAGCCGTCGCCAGGAAAAATAAACTGAATGTCGCCGAAAATGTGCTGGATGAAAGCGACATCTGGGAAAAAATGGTCGGCTACAGCGCGGCGGACATCGAAGCCGTTTTACTTTTGGCGGGCGAAAATGCGGCAAAAGCTTCCGAGGAAAATCCGTTGATAACTGCCGAAAACCTGCAAACCGCATTTGCCGATTATTTTCCGAGCCGCGACACGACAATGCTCGAGTTTATGGAACATCTCGCCGTTTTCGAGTGTTCCAATCGTAAACTTTTACCCGAAAAATATGCCGAATTGTCGGCTGACGACCTCCAGCAAAAACTCGAAACTCTCAGATTTTCGGTCGGAAATCGAAGATAGTTTTTATGAATGTTGATGATAGAACTTACCGTGAGAAAGTTTATGAAATTGTCCGCAAAATCCCGTCGGCGCGTGTGATGACCTACGGACAGATCGCCGGAATTTTGGGAGAAGGCTATACGGCGCGAACGGTCGGATATGTGATGCACGCGGCTGATTCGGAAAATGTTCCGTGGCAGCGCGTGATAAATTCGCAAGGGAAATGTTCGACCGATAAATTACTGCTTCCGCACAACATACAGCAGAAAATTCTCGAAGAAGAAGGCGTGATTTTCAACGACAAAGGCAAATGCGATCTGGAAAAATACCGTTGGTTTCCCGAAGGTTTTGAGGAAAAACCGGACGATCAGCCGAGTCTTTTTGGGTGAAAGAAATTTGAACGCGGGTCGGACGGATTCGGCAGATAAAAACGGATTTTATTTATAAAGTTTGTCCGAAAAATCCGCCCGATCCGCGTTCTTATTTTCGATTACTTTGCTCTCTCGCGAATCGCCTCTAAATTATCATCTGTCAGCAATTCGCCGTTTTCAAAAACAGTGCGAAGCTGTGAATTTTCAATACTGATGTCGTCTTTCGTTTCAATCTTTACGGTCTTAAATTCGCCATTTTCGTCTTTTATCAAATCCAACCTTCCGCGTTTCGAGTTTTTACCCGAATCTGTGATCGGCTGTTTGTAAACTTCGCGCAATTCGCCGTTTGTGATGATTGCCGAACATTTATAAGCAAACTTCAAAGTGTCGCGGTTTACCTTTTGCAAAAGACTGCCGCCGATGCCGAAAGCGATGTTCGATGCGGAAAATCCTTCCGATTTTAATCTTTCCAAAATCGCTTTGATCGAATCCTGATTTACGCCGTCGCCCTGGATAATGCGGACGTTTTTCAAGACTTTGTAACCTTTTGAATTGATCTCGTAACCGAATTTTTCGCTCAAAAGTTGAGCGACTTTGGAAACAACTTCGATCGGTTCGCCCGAATCGGGACGAATCACGACCGTCGCGCCCGAATCGACAACTTCCTGTTTTAGCTGTTCACCCCAGATTTTTTCGACGGCGTTAAAAATATTCCACGAATCGGAAACGACCGCGACGAGGGAATCCGGTTTCGCAAAATTTTTCAGCATATTTCGATAAGCTTCGACTTCGTTTTCGCGTCCCCAGCTCGTGATCGTCGAATGTTCCGCCGCCGGAATCGAAAAACCTGCCATTTCAGCGTGATAAAATTTGCGGTGTAAAAGTAAGGATGCCATCGTGTCGGTTCCCATAAAATTGACGAGGTGCGCCGCGCCGCCGATTGCCGCCGTTTCCTGACTTGAAACGCCGCGCGCGCCGAAATCGTGAACCTTGAATGCGATTTCCGCGTCGGCATCGTCCGCCGTTTCACTCAAATATTTGTAAACGTCTTTTTTGATCTGAAACGATTGCGTCGCCACCGTGATCGAATACCAAACGCGCAAAAGCTGAGTTTCAAACCAACTTCCAACCCACGCGAATTCGTCGTCGGTCGTTTCAACCGTCATCAAAACATTGTGCAGCGGCACGACCGTTCCTTCCGCGACGGCGCGAATCCGCAAAGGCAATTTGCCTTGATGCTTGTTAATCAAATTCGTCCAGCCTTCATAATTAAACGGAAGTCCGTGCGCGGTAATGACTTCACGCGCTTCTTCGACCATACCTTGCGTCAGCGGCGCGAGAAAATAATTTTTCAGCAAATACTGCAAACCGAAAAACACCGTTTCATTCCAATCCCGATCCGAACCGCGCGATTCGAGATAGAAAAACGCCCGCGTCGTATTTGGCGGGTATTGAAGCCAATGCGATGATTTGTAACTGTCCGTGTCAATTATTCTGTTAATTTCAAACATATTTTTATTTCTCCAATTTTCGGTTTTCTCCCTGAAAACCTAATTTTTATTTCTACATTCCTAAAAAATATCTGATAATCGAGAGATGATCCTCGAAAAATTCTTCTTCCTTTTCACCGAGTGCGGAAAGCGGAAGCCAGAAGGCTTTGGCGGCATCGTCGCCGCCTTTGACGCGCGGTAAACCTTCTTTTAAGTTCGGTTCAAGCTCGATGAAATAAGCGTGTGTGACGGTTCGTCCGCGATTCGAGCGTTCGGGATAATCGAAAACGTGCGAAGATTTTATGCTTCCGCGTAAGACCTGCACGGAAACTTTGATCTGCGTTTCTTCTTTTAATTCTTTGATCGCGTTTTCTTCCAAAGTTGCTCCGCTTGCCAGAAATCCGCCCGGAAGCGCAAGCAGACCTTTACCCGGCTGATGTCCGCGACGAATGACGAGAACGTGTCCGCTTTGCACGACAACCGCATCTGTCGTGATAAAAGTCGGCTCGAACGGAACACCGACGAAACGCGTGTCGGCGCGATATTTCTGCAAATACTGAAATTCCTTTTGCAGATTCGCAAAAGTTTCCGTCTGTTTGAAAACTTCAAGTGCGGTTGCGACTTGCGGCGGCAGAAAATCCTTCCAATCTTCAGTTTCGGAAAAGAATTTTTCGCGGATTTGCGTCGCATTCAGACTCAAAAGTTTTTTGTCCGGGCAGTAAAATTCTTCAAAACTCCATTGGGGAAAAAGATTTAAGTAATAAGAGCTTTTGTCTTTGAAAAAGCCGACTATCGAGGTTTTCGCATCATCCGTTTCGACCGTTTCGTTGACTACGTTCTGCACTTCGGTCGTCCAGACGTGGTCGTTATATGGGTAATCGCGGACAGCACGAAAGATCAGGCGTTTTTCGTCTTTCGGAAAACAGGCGCGGATAATTTCTTCGCGCATTACGGGCGTAAAAGGATTTTTCACGTCAGACGCGCTTCGCGCCGAACCAAGAACGATAACGACCTTTTCGGCTAATTTTAAGCTGTATCGGATTAAATCAAGATGTGCTAAATGGAATGGTTGGAAACGTCCGATGACGATTCCGAAATCGTATTTTCTATTCATTTTTAACAACACTCTCCGTGTTCTAAATTTTCGCCGTTCTTCCTGAACGGCTACGCTTTCAACATAACGCTTTACGTTTGTTTTGGCAAATCCGTTCAAAATATTTTTGAGAATTTTTTGAACGCGGATTTTGCAGATTAGACGAATTTTACGAATTTGTTTATTTAAAGTTGATTCGATAAATCTGCCTAATCCGCAAAATTCGCGTTCTAAATTTTCGACAGCTTATTCAATCGAAATTGCCGAAAGTGAAGAAAAATCAAACAAGGCTTGACGGAAAAACGGATTTTCGATATTCTATCGGTTCGCTTTTTGGCGAAAATTCCTAATAGAGTAGGCAATATGAGTACTTATTTTCCAAGCGGAAAGGGCTTAGCTGAAAACCGTAAGTGGTTTGTCGTCGATGCCAAAGGTAAAACGGTCGGTCGTCTGGCAACGGAAGTTGCAAGAATTTTGTCGGGTAAAAATAACCCCGATTGGACTCCGTTTCTCGATATGGGCGATCACGTCGTGGTCATCAATGCACGTCACGCAGTTTTCAAAGGCTCGAAAAACGATCAAAAAGTTTATCGTCATCATACGCTCTATCCGGGCGGTTTGCGCGAAAAAACGGTCAAGGAAATGTATAACACGACACCCGAAAGAATTATCGAACTCGCGGTGAAAGGTATGCTTCCGAAGACCAAACTCGGCAAAGCGATGGCGAAAAAACTGAAAGTTTATGCGGATGGCGATCATCGTCATACGGCACAGAAACCTGAAACGGTTGAGATTGAAACAAAATAGAATTCAGTAGTTAGTAGTCAGTAGTTAGTAGTAAAAACTGCTAACTGACCACTGACCACTGACCACTGACCACTTTTAGAATTATGGCAGATATTCAATATTACGGAACCGGTCGCAGAAAAACATCTACGGCTCGTGTTTATCTTCGTCCCGGAAAAGGCGAAATCACCGTTAATCGTCGTTCGTTCGACAGCTATTTTCCAAATGAAGCATTGAGAATGATCATTCGTCAGCCGCTTCGTCTGACCGATACAGCCGGAAAATTCGACATTTTAGTTAATGTCAAAGGCGGCGGAACGGCAGGACAAGCGGGCGCGGTTCGTCACGGAATCACGCGTGCTTTGATGGAATTTAACGGAGACCTTCGTCCGGCGTTGAAGAAAGCAGGACTCGTAACACGCGATCCGCGTCAGAAAGAACGTAAAAAATACGGTCAGAAAGGCGCACGCAAACGCTTCCAGTTCTCGAAACGTTAATTCATTTATCATTGAACATTTATCATTTGTCATTTTCACTCAAGGTTTTTCAAAAATGATAAATGATAAATGTTCAATGAATTAGACCATTACTGCAAATTATTGGTTGAAGCCTGATTTGCAGTGAGTACAAAAACCAATAAGTTAAGGAGATTTAAAGCTTTGGCTACAGTTACCATGAAAGAACTCCTCGAGGCAGGAGTTCACTTTGGACACCAAGTTCGCCGCTGGAATCCGAAAATGAAAGAATACATTTTCGGTGAAAGAAACGGCATTTATATTATTGACTTACAGAAAACCCAGAAACTTTTCCGCGATGCGTTGGCTTATGTCACGGAAGCATTGGCAGAAAAGCCGAATATGAAGGTTTTGTTCGTCGGCACGAAGCGTCAAGCGCAGGAAGCGATCAAAGAAGAAGCGGAACGCGCCGGACAATATTATGTCAATAATCGCTGGTTGGGCGGACTTTTGACAAATTATCAAACCGTTCAGAAATCGATCAAAAAACTAAAAGACATCGAAGCGATGAAAGAAGACGGTCGCTTTGAAATGTTGACGAAAAAAGAGCGGCTCGGGCTTGACCGCGAGCTCGAAGGGTTAAATAAAAACCTTGCCGGCATCAAGGATATGAAAGGTTTGCCGGATATGATCTTTATCATTGACGTTCGCAAAGAAGATATTGCCGTCAAGGAAGCAAACCGTCTGGGTATTCCGATCGTCGCAGTCGTCGATACGAACTGTTCGCCCGAAGGCGTTTCGCACGTCATTCCGGGCAACGATGATGCACTTCGCGCGATTCGGCTTTTCGCTTCGCGCATTTCGGATGCGATCCTCGAAGGTCAGCAGATCGGAACGGAAGGCGGCGTTGCCGCGCTTCCTGCGACGGTCGAAGAAGACGAAGTTATCGATACGGCGGCAGTTATTCCCGTTGACAAAACTTTGAAAACCGAAGAAGACGACGAGGATTTAACGGCAGATGTGGTTTCGTCCGAAGAAAAAGCCGAAACGGAAGCACCCGTGAAAGCCGAAGATGAGCAAGCGCAGGAAGAAACAACCGAAGCAACCGCTAAATAAATTTTAATTTTACATTTTTCGATGCGTAGCTCTTATTCGTTTTAGATTTAAACGGGCTACGCTTTTTTATAGATATTTTTAGAAATAATCTTATTTGGAGTTAATTATGGCAGATATTACAGCAAGTGCAGTTAAATCCCTGCGCGAAAAAACCGGCGCGGGAATGATGGAATGTAAAGCGGCTTTGACCGAAGCAAACGGCGACGAAGCGCAGGCGATCGAAATCCTTCGTGTGAAAGGAAAAACCGGCGCAGAAAAGAAAGCAGGTCGTGTCACGGCGGAAGGCGCAGTCGGTTCATACATCCATATGGGCGGAAAAGTCGGCGTTTTGGTCGAAGTCAATTGCGAAAGCGATTTCGTTTCGCGCGGTGAAGAATTTCAACAACTCGTGAAAGATGTGGCGATGCACATCGCCGCTTCCGATCCGCGTTTTGTCAGACGTGAAGAAGTTCCCGCAACCGAACTCGACAAAGAACGCGAAATTTTGATGGAACAACTCAAAAACGATCCGAAAAATGCAAATAAACCGGAAGACGTTTTGAATAAGATCATCGAAGGTCGTTTGAATAAATTCTACGAGGACAATGTTCTGCTCGATCAGCCGTTCGTCAAAGACCCGTCGAAAACCATCGGCGAACTGGTCACTGAAAAAGTTGCTTCGATCAAGGAAAACATCTCGGTTCGCCGTTTCGCACGTTTCAAAATGGGCGAAGGAATCGAGAAGAAACAAGATGATTTCGCCGCTGAAGTCGCTTCAATGGTCGGTTAATTTTCAGAGTAGATAGTAGAAAGGAGATAGTAAATTTATCTACTCGGCTACTTTCTACTATCTACTTTTTAAACAAATGAAACCTGTATTCAAACGCATTCTGCTCAAGCTTTCCGGCGAAGCGTTAATGGGCGAACAAAATTACGGCATTGACACGAAAATTGCCGAATCGGTTGCCGAACAGATCAAATCCGTTCAGCAGCTCGGTGTCGAAGTCGCCATCGTGGTCGGCGGCGGCAATATTTTTCGCGGCGTTTCAAAATCTGCGGGAAATATGGACCGAGGCAGTGCCGATTACATCGGGATGCTGGCGACCGTGATGAACGCCGTCGTTTTACAGGATGCGCTTGAGAAACTTAATGTTTTTACGCGGGTGATGTCGGCGATCGACATTCCGCAACTTGCCGAACCGTTTATCCGCCGTCGCGCCGAGCGGCATCTTGAAAAAGGACGCGTCGTGATTTTCGCCGCCGGAACGGGAAATCCGTATTTTACGACCGATTCAGCCGCCGCGCTTCGGGCTTTGGAAGTTAAAGCCGAAGTCATTATGAAGGCGACGAAGGTTGACGGAATTTATTCGGCTGATCCGATGATCGATGCGCAAGCCGAAAAATACGACACGATCACTTATCAGGAAGTTTTGGAAAAGCATCTGAAAGTAATGGATTCGTCGGCAATTTCGCTTTGTATGGACAATAATCTGCCGATTATGGTTTTCAATATGAAGCAACAGGGAAATATCATCAAAGCCGTTTGCGGCGATCTGAGTATCGGCACGATTGTGACCGTCAACGGGAAAACGCAAACTGCATAAAAATTAAAATCTAAATTTTTTGAGGAGAATATGAGCGTAGATAGTGTTTTAAAGGAAACAAAACCGAAAATGGAAGGCGTGATCGAAGATTTAAAGCGAAAACTTTCAAATGTTCGTACCGGACGTGCAACGGTTGGATTGCTTGACGGCATTATGGTTGATTATTACGGAGTTCCGACACCGCTTAATCAAATGGCTTCGGTTGCCGTTCCCGAACCGCAAATGCTGACGGTTCAACCCTGGGATGCAACGCAGATCAGTTCGATCGAAAAAGCCATCAATCAGGCAAATCTGGGATTTAATCCTTCAAACGACGGAAAAATGATTCGCCTTCCGATTCCGGCTCTGAACGAAGAACGCCGCCGCCAGCTTGCCAAACAAGTTCACGAAATCGCCGAAGATCACAAAATTGCAATCCGCAACGTCCGGCATTCTTCAAACGACAACCTGAAGAAAATGCTGAAAGACAAAGCGATTTCCGAAGACGACGAACGTTACGGATTGGATGAAGTTCAAAAACTGACCAACACTTTCGTCGGTAAAGTTGACGAACTTGCCAAACACAAAGAACAGGAAATTATGCACGTTTGATCGGTTTTCTGAATTAATAATTTTTATAAAATCTCTGTTTGCTAAAAGCAGGGATTTTTTTTGCTCAAACCTTCGCATTAGAGTATATTTGTTTCAATTCGGACGAAAGATTTTCGCCGTTTTTCCAATATGAAAATATTTTTCCGCCTATTCACCGTTTTTCTCCTGATTTTCACTTTCATTATCAACGCCTTACCCTGCGGTCCGGCGTATCTGATGCCGGTTTTCGATTACAAAAAAGCTCCCGAAGACCCGTTCGAGAATTTTGCGGCAGGTCGCATCGGCATTATTAAAAACACATATAACCGCTCGGTTTTGTTTACGGCTTTTCGTTATGTGAACGGCGGAAGCTTTTCGGCTGAGGAACAAAAAGCCCTGGTCGATGTGTGGCAGGCTGATTTTAATAACAAAAGTTACGACACCGACGACACGGCGGAAGCGGTGAAAAAATGGGTGGAAAAACGCAAAGATGTTGTCGGCAAGGAAGAAAAAACGCCGCAAATCTATGTCGAACGCGAATACGGCGGTTATGATTTTTTCCCGAATTGCACGACGAGTTCGTTTGAAACCGCGACCGCAACGCTTGCCGACCGCATCGCTTCAAACGGTGCCGACGATAAAAACGTCAAAGATTGGGTAAAGGCGCAGGATCAGGTTTTTACAAACTGTGCGAGCGGACGGCAACTTCCTGCCGAAGCGAGCGCGGAAATGTCCGAATGGCTTCAAAAAGATCGTGCTTATCAGCTGGCGGCGGCGGAATTTTATTCTTTGAACTATGAGGAAGCAAAACGCCGCTTTTCGGAGATCGCACAGGATTTCCAATCGCCCTGGCGCGAAACGGCGGAATATCTCGTCGGGCGAACGCTGATCCGTCAGGCAAGCCTCGCAAAATCGCCGGAAAAAGCCAACGAGTTTTATGCGGAAGCCGAACAAAAACTGCAAAATCTTGCTTCCGGACATAAATTTGCCGATTCCGCCGAACGGTTGCTCGGACTTGTCAAATATCGTCTACGTCCGCAGGAACGTGCCGTCGAACTCGGTCAAAAACTTTCCTATCAGAGCGGAAACGCAAATTTTCGGCAGGATTTGATCGATTACACGTGGTTGCTGGATAAATTCGAGAAGGAAGGACTCGAAACCGAAGAAAAACGCCGCGAAGCCGAAAAACCGAAAGACCCCGAAACAGATTCAGTGGCAAACGTGGCAAATACTTCGATCCCGACAAACACGGCTTCCGCCAATACGCTTTCGAGCGGAACGAAAAAGAACGAAGACGATCTGCAAATTTATCTTTACTCGGACGATTATCAAAGAAACTGGACGTTTTTCGTCGATAAGGATGCGACCGACGAGGAAGCGGTTGCCGAAGCCGAAAAGGTCGTCGGTGCACCTTTGACCGAGGAAATGAGAAAACGCGTTCGTGAGGCGCGTCAAAGTGCGTATCAAAATCGGTTCACGTCAAATCGTCAGAGCGAATACGAAGGCGGTTATTACGGCAGTGTCGAAAGATCGCTTTCGTTCGTGCCGGAATTTCTGCGCCGCGACGAATTGACCGACTGGCTTTTCGCTTACCAGATAGATAATCCCGAATCATATCTTCACGCGCTTTCAAAATATCGCCAGTCAAACTCGGAATTGTGGCTGATGACGGCACTCTCGAAAGCCGATAAAAATTCGACGGAACTCAAAAATCTGCTCGAAGCCGCCGGACGCGCAAACCGTTCTTCGGCTTCGTATCCGACTATCGCATATCATCTTTCGCGTCTTTATCTCGAACTCGGAAAAAATGCCGAAGCCCGGAAATTATTGGATGAAATGCTAAATTCCTCGTCCGATCTGCCGATCTCGACCGTCAATCAGTTTCTCGATCTGCGCGTAAAGTTAGCCGAAACGATGGATGAGTTTTTCAAATATTCGCTTCGCAAACCTTTCGCGTTCGATATGGACGGACAAACCGGAACGATCGAGGATTTTATTGCCGAGCAGAAAACGTGGTATGACCCGAAATATGAAGAAAAATCGCGCGAAGAATACGAAAAGGAAATCGAAGAGCGATTCAAGGATGAAAAACTCTGGCAAGACCGCTCAATGTTCGATTCGGACACGATCAATCTTATCAACCAGCATTTCCCGCTTTCGGTGATGCTCGAAGCCGTCAAATCCGAAGCTCTGCCCGATTATCTGAAAGAATCTTTCGTAATGGCGATTTGGACGAAAGCCGTCATTCTGGAAGATTACGCGACCGTTAAAAAGGTCGAACCTGATTTCGTTAAATATCATCCCGAATTTCAGGCGGAGATCGACAAAGTAAATCTGGCGAAAACTGCGGCGCAGAAAAAAGACGCGTATCTTTATTTCATTTTGAAAAATCCGATCTTGAGTCCTTTTATCGAAGATAGTATGGGCAAAGGCGATAACGAAACGGGTTCGTTCGATTCAAATGATTGGTGGTGTGCGCCGTATGATGTGGAATATGACGAAACGACGGGTGAGGAGGTCGCCTCCAAACCGCCGCCGCGTCCGAAGTTTTTGACCGCCGAGCAGAGCAATACCGCGCAAGGCGAACGCAAAAAGCTGAAAGATTTGGACGATGCGCCGAAATTCCTGGCAAACAGGGTTCTCGAATGGCAAAAACGTGCGCCGACCGACCGCCGGATTCCTGAAAGTTTATATATCGTGTGGGAAGCGAACGGGTGGAAAAAATATAGTTGCGGAAATAATATGGAACTGCACGAACAGATCGCCCAACTGCTGAAAACGCGTTATCCGAACAGCGAATGGACACGAAAACTCTCGGAAGAACCGCAATAATTTAAAGGAAAACTGAAAGCATGAAACGGAAAATGAGTTTATAAAATTTATTTTCCGTTTTTATTTCAGGGCAGATTTATTTTTGTTTCTTTTGTTGTTCTTCACTCTTGAATTTATCCATTTGAGCGCGGAAATCCCGACAATCTTTGGCTAATTGCGTCGGGTTGTTTTTGTTTTCCACAAGACTTTTTTTCAAACTTTCGGTGATCTTGTTGATAGCGAACTGTTTGGCGGCTTTCGTCACGTAATCGTCCTCGGCATTGTCGGCTTGCGCCTTGATGTCCGCGATGATCTGATCGCATTCGGGAACGCCGATCTTTTCTTCGCCGACGGTGATGTCAACGGCTTTATCGGTCAGGGTTTTATTTGAATTCGCCGCCGAGTTATCCGAACCGACCGCTTTCTGAACTTTATCCGTAATTCCGCAACCAAGTCCGAAAACGAGCAGAATCAGGGAAATCATTAAAATCGTCAATTTATTTTTCATATTTATAACCGAAAAGATGTGAACTGTGAAAAATAATAGACGATTATCGCCGGAAAACAAAATAGAACAAGTGACAACTGAGAACGAATAACGAATAGTAAATTCTTTTTCGCAACCCGTTTTCGGTTGTCGGTTATCAATTATCAGTTATCCGTTTTCATTTTTCCCGCGAAATCGTAAATGACGTAAAGATTCAGCGCATTGTCTTTGACTTCGGCGCGAACGTCTTTGACGTTTGCCTGCAAATTTCCGTTTGTCGCGGCGATCGGTAAGCTCAGAGCGATCTGTTTACCTTGCAAAATCTGAATCGGGTTAACGCGATTGTTTATCGTCGTCTGGACAATCGGCGTGACGAAACCGCTGATGAGCGGATTTACGCCATCGAGATTGACGGTTTCAATGTTGATTTGTCCGAGAACGTTTTGCTGTGATGCGTCGAAACGCAATTCCAGATTTGCCTGTGCCCAGCCTTTGAACTGAATACATTGACCCAAAACGCTCGTGCTTCCCGAGAAAGCGAGCGGTGCGGCGATCTTGTTGTTTTCAAATCTTAAAGAAGTCTGCACGCCGCTCCCTTCCGGCAAAAGCGTGATTTTCCCGTCGCATTGATTTTGCTGTAAAGCATAGCCGACGGCTTTTGAATCGTTCGCTCGATTTTCACCCGTCAGATTGAGCGGAAAAGAAGGTGCGTTCATATCGCGGAAGATCGTTTGCAAAACCTGATTGAAAAAATCCTGGCGCAAAACGATCTGCGCCGTTCCCGCCGGAACTCCGTTCGGATCGGGAGTTTGGATCGGCGCGCCGGGAACCTGCGAAGCACGGGGAACACCGCCGAAAAAATAAAAGACGAGTGCACCGCCAAAGACCAAACCGAGCAAAGTTCCGGTAATAAATTTTCCCATAATTTTATCCTAATTCGTTTCAGAAGTTTTGAGTCCCGCCTTCAGGCGGCAAAAGCTTGCGCGAAAAGCCGCTTAAAAGCGGGACTCAAAACTTTTACATCGTCGGCGAACCGCTCGGACTTGCCATCGGCGACGGATTCGGTTGAGCCTGTTTCATTGCCTGACCGATCAGCATCGCAACCGCGTTAAAGATCAGATTTGCCTGCGCTTTGACCTGTTCCGAATCGATCTTCTGATAATCGGTCGGCGCGTTAAATATCGACGGGTCGACCGTCGTTTTGATGTCGGACATATCGGTAACAAGCCTTAAACCTTTGTATCCTTGCACATTTCCGCCCGACTGCGACTGCGAAACTGTTTCCGAATGAAGCGGTAAACCCGTTTCCTTATCGATCAAAATAAACGATTCGGTCGCCACGTTTCCGGCTTGCGTCTGCGTATTTGCCGTTCCGCTGTAAGCATATTTTACAACCTGACGACCGTTGACGTTTTCTTCGCCGACACGTTGCACGCCCTGCATATTCTTGACCTGATTGACGATCTGTTCGGGCATCAGCATCCGGCGAACTTCCAAACCGAGCGATTCCTGGTTAAGCTCGGCGTATTGTTTCCGATTCGGAAAGATCGCGTAATTGGTTCCGTTTTTATCGAGATAAATGATCTTTTCGCCCGTCGGAAGCGAAAATTCCATCCGTCGGTCGGTTCCGTTGCGGGCGACGTTCGCACCGATCGCGGGAAGCTGTGCCGTGTTATTTTCGCCCGTCGCTTCGAGCTTCAGCATCACCATCGCCGAATATTGTTCGGGTTCTTTTGTTTCGATGGTCACGGATGAAACCGCATTCGTATTGGTCGAATTAGTGTTAGCGGTATTTGTCAACGAATTGGAAACATTCGCGTTGGTATTGACCAGATTCGCGTTCATATTTCCCGTCTGCGGCTGACAGCCCGCAAAAGCCAAAATTACTGAAAATAAAACTGCCGTAAAAAAAACAAATCTCTGCATCTTAAAAATCTCCGTTAATGTTATGTCTTAAAACAATACAACATTAACGGAGACAGCAAGACTTATGCCTTTTAATTTATAAAATTGAATTTCGCTTTATTTTAGATTGCGTTCGGTTTATCCTTTTTGCGCGTCAAACCGGATTTTCTGAGCGAGTCGATCACAAAGCCCATCGCGGCGTAAAGTGGGCTGTCGCTGCCGTAATTCGGATCGCCTTCTACGCCTTCGCGGACTTTTACCGATTTTTTCTGCAAAGCGGCGGCTTTCGCGGCAACCGCGACCTTTCGCATTTTGAGTGCCGCTTCATCATTGGCGATTGCCTGTAATTCGGTTTCGATCTCATCATAATCAGCCTGAAAATCCGTCTGGCTGATATTCATAAACTTTGTTTCCGACGCACCCTGCCGCCAAGCTTCGAGCATTTTCGCCACTCTCGTTACAATTTCTTTAACATTGACCCTTGCCATAAATTTTCCTCCTGTAAATTATTGTTTGATTATCGAATTTGCGGCGTTAATTGCGGATTAGGCAACCAAAACAGCCGCTTTTGCAGAGGTGCAGGAGGCTTCTGCACCTCTGCAAACCCTTTCTGCAACTCTGCAACACGCTTCTGCAACCTTGCAAAAGCCTTTCTGCAAACCTGCAATGCCCTTCTGCAACCTTGCAGAAAGCCTCTGCAACTCTGCAAAATCTAACTGCAAGCCTGCAAAACCTTACTATAATCTTTCCGAACCACTCGAAAAGCCCGCAATCATCGCGTTTTCAATAGAAAAATCATTCAACATTTATGCTTCCCATTGTTTAGGGACAAGTCTATATATTGAATTATTCTAATAAATCCTTATATTTCTTTTTGTTTTCTTCAATTTGTTGCTGAGTTAATGGCTTACCAAAAAATGCTTGCCAATTCGCAGATAACTCAGCGTTTTTTTCAGCACGAGCCTCTGCAATTTTTCTTCTTTCTTCTGCACGCGTAGCTCTGTCTGCTTTTTTAGCATCTTCTTTATATGCCGAAGAGAATGTATGCAAGATAAATTCTGCTTCTTCTTTGGTTAACATATCTGAGGGATTTTCAATAATCACATCATGGTTTTTGAGAGCATTTAGCAGATGTTGAGAGTCTGTATGAAATTTATCTGCAAGTTCTTCAAATGAGATGTGAGGTTTTCGTTTGCCATCTTTGATATTCACTCTATCATAAGATTCTAAGTCTGAACTCGCACCTCTTTCGGTTAAATAAGGATTTTCGCCAGTATTTGTTTCTCCATTTCCCCATCTTAATTTAGCCATAATTTTCACCATGCCTACGCTCAAAGTGACCCAACACTATATTGAGCCGAATTCTAATTTTGTTATACAGACATTTTTTATACTTCAATTTCTATTTTGAAGTTAATAAAAATCTGAAAATTAAATTTAACAATCGCGGCTCTGCCGTCTGATGTGCGGAAAGTTTCTAACTTTCCGTCAGGCTCACACTCCCGACTTCGGCGAAAGGCTGTGCCTTGAGCCGTTTGAGCGCGAGGCACAGCCTCGAAAAACAAGGGAATGCAAACCGGAAAGGCACAGCCTTTCCGCACATCGTCGGGCAAAGCCCGAAATTCATTTTTGCTTTAAGCCTTCTCTAAATTAGCGAATTTTTCGATCAGTTTTTTCTGTCCGAAACCGGGAAAGCTGATCGTCAGTTTTACATTGTCGCCCGTTCCTTCGCGGCGTAAGACCAAGCCTTTGCCGTATTTCGGATGGCGGACGTGCGAACCCGGCACAAAACCCGCATCGATTTTGGATTTTGGATTTTGGATTTTGGATTGATTGTCCGAAGCCTGTGATTTCAGTTTGTCAAAACCCGAAAGCGGTTTTTGAATTGTCGGTTTCGGTGTGTTGCTTTCATTGTTGCCGAAACTGCCTTTTTTCTTAAAAAATTCGGCGATCGCTTCGGTGCTGTTGTAGGTTTTTCCCGTGTAAAGGTTTTTCGGTTTTTCTTTCTGCGTTTCGCCTTTCAGAGCCGAAGCCGCGTATTTGCTCGATTTGACGCTGTTGCTTTTAGCGAACGAGAGCCACGAACTGCCGCGCGTCAGGTCGTGAATCAATTCGAGCGGAAGCTCATTTAAAAACTGCGAGGGTTCCGCCGCCATTTCTTCGCCGTAAACTCTGCGGCGCATCGAATGCGTGACATACAAAACTTTCTCGGCGCGCGTGATCGCCACATACGCGAGCCGCCGTTCTTCTTCCAATTCCTTCGCGTCGTTGACCGAGCGCGAATGCGGAAAAATTCCGTCTTCCAGACCGACGAGAAAAACAATCGGAAATTCCAAACCTTTTGCCGCGTGAACCGTCATCATCGTAACGGCGGCGTTGCGGTCGAATTTGTCGGTATCGGAAACGAGCGCGGAATGATCGATAAAATCGCGCAAACCGTTTTCTTCCTGCTTGTCGTAATCGACCGCCGCGTTGACCAATTCTTCCAAGTTTTCGAGCCGCGCCGCCGATTCGTCGGAATTTTCCGTCCGCAACATATTTGCGTAGCCCGTTTCTTCAATCGCCGTAATGACAACTTCCGTAACGGGTTTGTCGCTCTGCGCCGCTTCCGAAACTTTTGTTTGCAGATGCTCGATAGTTTGTTTGAATTTCCGCAAAGAATCCTTTGCACGCGGTGTCAGATTAAGCTGTCCGGTGTAAGTCGGGTCGATCACGGTCGCAATCGTTTCCCAGAGCGAAACGCCGAAATCTTTCGCGCGAAACGCCAATTCGTCGAGCGAAGTTTTCCCGAAACCGCGCGGCGGCGTGTTGATGACGCGCAAAAGCGCGATGTCGTCAAACGGATTGAGCGCGACTTTCAGATAAGAAATAATGTCTTTGATTTCGGCGCGTTCGTAGAACGAAAAGCCGCCGACGATGTTGTAATCGATACGGTAACGGCGCAGAGATTCTTCAAAGACGCGTGACTGAGCGTTCGTTCGATAAAGAATCGCGAGCCGGTTTTGCGGATTTCGACGACGGTGTTCATCGATCTGCGAAGCTACGAAACGCGCTTCGCCGTCGCCGTCAAACGCTTGATAATAAAAGATTTTTTCGCCGCCTTCGTTCGATGTCCAGAGTTTTTTCTCCTTACGTCCTTCGTTGTTTTTGATGATCGCATCAGCCGCGTCGAGAATTGTCTGCGTCGAACGGTAATTCTGTTCGAGCATAATCGTTTTCGCTTTCGGATAATGCTGTTCAAACGACAGAATATTTGCAATATCGGCACCTCGAAAGCTGTAAATCGATTGTGCATCGTCGCCGACCACGCAGATATTCTGCTGTTTTTCGGTCAGATAATTTATCAAAGCAAACTGCAAAGCATTCGTATCCTGATATTCGTCAACGAGAATATACTTGAATTTTTCGTTGTATTTGTCGCGGACTTCCTGATTCGTGCGCAGAAGCCTGACGGTTTTTATCATCAGATCGTCAAAATCGAGCGCGTTCGCGTTGTTCAGTCGTTCTTCATACATTTTGAAAACGCGCGAGATCGCGGCGCGGCGTTCGTCGGTGTATTCGACGCGTGAAGCATACATTTCAAAATCTTCGCCGCGATTTTTCGAGCCGGAAATCGCGTTTTGAACCTGGCGCGGCGGAAGCTGTTTATCGTCGAAACCGATGTCCTTTATGCACGCTTTAATAACTTTCATCGAATCGTCCGTGTCGTAGATTGTGAAGGATTTCGTGTAGCCTTCCTGAAGATGTTCGATGTCCTGACGCAAAATGCGGACGCAAAGCGAGTGAAACGTGGTCACGAGCGGCGCAGATTTCAATTGTTGTCCGCGCATCAGTTCGGTCACGCGTTCGCGCATTTCTCCGGCGGCTTTGTTCGTAAAAGTAACGGCGAGAATGTTGTAAGGCGCGACTTCTTTTTCGGAGATCAGATAAGCGATGCGAACCGTAATGACACGCGTTTTGCCCGAACCTGCGCCGGCTAAAATCAAAACGGGACCTTCCGTCGTCGTCACGGCTTCACGCTGCTGCGGATTAAGAGAAGCTAAAATTTCCATAATTTTTGAGCGAAAGTTTAATGGTAAATCTTAGATGAATTTTGGTCAAAGCAAGTTTTATATTGACAATTATCTCTCAAAATGGGATATTGTATTTGCTCTCATTAAGAGAGATTAAAGTATGGAAACGAATTAAGACCGTAAAAAATCAGGAGAAAATATAAATGAAAAACACAAATAAATTAAATAATAGAGTTAGAGGAAAAATATTTGATGAGGATTATTGCAAAACCAATAATTTTGGAGTTTTCATTGAAGAATACTTCTGCTGAAATTCCGCTTCTTGATTGGTATAAAAATAGTAAAAGAGCCGATTGGAAAAATTTAGCCGAATTAAAACAGACCTTTCCCCATGCAGATTTGGTCGGGGAATGTATCGTTTTTAATATCGGTGGGAATAAGTATCGCTTGATTACAAAGATAAATTTTAGAGCGAAGATTATTTATATCCGTTTTATTTTGACTCATAAGGAATATGACCAAGAAAAATGGAAAGTAGATTGTCGTTGCTGAGTATATAATGATTTCTATATTAGAAAATAAAAATTACGCTGATCTTGTTGTAAAGGTTTTGCCGACAGCTATTCAAAATGAAAAAGAGTATGAAATTATGTTGGCAAACATTGACGAATTAATGAGCCGAGGCGAAGCGTTTCTATCAGCCGAAGAAGAAAGATTGTTAGAAACGCTGGCTATTTTGGTTGAGGCTTATGAAGATGAACATTATCCGATGCCCGAAGTTGCGCCGAATGAGGTTTTGAAGTTTTTGCTGGAAGACCGCGAACTTAAACAAAAAGATTTACTTCATATTTTCGGTTCGAGCGGTATTGCTTCGGAAGTAATTAACGGCAAGCGTTCGATTAGCAAAGCTCAGGCAAAAAAATTATCGGAATTTTTCAAGGTTTCGATTGAACTCTTTATTTAATTGCTTACCAGTTCGCAGACGAGCATTTCGATTTGCAGACGCGAACCGACCGCGCCGCCGCCGCCTTGCGAGGTTTTGATGGCGATGTCGGTTTCGGCGATGCGTTGCATAATGCGCGAAAATCTGGCGGAATCGGTGCGTCTGGCAGTGGCGAGAAAGTCTTCGTGATATTTCGGGTGAAGCTTCATAATTCTGATAACTTCCTTGCGGTCAACGCCTTGAACCATCAGTTCTTTTGCCGTGAAAAGACGGTGAAAGTTATAGCCGATCAAACCCAGAAGCATCAAAGGTTCCGCACCATCGTCCAGAATTTTCTTTAATGTCTGCAAGGCTTTCGTTTTATTTTTGGCAATCAAATGATCGGTCAGATCGAAATTTGAAAGCTCGCGCGAATTCGGAACCAATGCCTCAACGAGTTCAAACGTGATGATCTTTTCGGGCAGGGAAGCCGTGACGAGCTTTTCGATCTCGGTCGTCAGTTTGCGGACGTTATTGCCGACAAACGCGATGAGATGACGCAGAGCGTTGTCGTCCGCCTGTGCGCCGTGTTTTTTCAATTCGTCCTTTGCCCAGAGCATCAAACGCCCGTCGTCAAATTCGGTAAATTCGACCGCGACCGAATTATCGATCAGAAGTTTCGACATTTTTCGCCGTTTGTCGAGCTCGTCGGCGATAAAAAGGACGACCGAACTTTCCGCCGGGCGTTTCAGGTAAGAAGTTAAAAGTTCTTCGTAATCTTCCTTGAGATTGTCTTTCGTGCCGCTTGCCGAGATTTTTACGTCCGTGATGCGGATCAGACGTTTCGATGCCATCATCGGCAATTGTTCGGCGGAAGCCAGCGCGTATGAGAGATTTTCGGCTTGATTCAACGAAAATTCCGTTTCATTAAAATCGCGCAGACTTCCTTCGGTAAAAACAAAATCGGCAATCGTTTTCGCCGCCAGATCGCGCAGATAAGTTTCCGCCCCGAACAGCAGATAAACAGGCGCGATCTCGCGCTTTTTTAATTGATTTCTTAAATCTTCTCTGGATAAAACCGACATATTTATAGCCGCAAAAAGGCACAAAAATTTCAAAAAAACTATGCTTTGCTCAAAACGTATTTTTTGATTTAAAGTTTCGGTGCGCCGAAATTAATTAAAAGCCCGTGTTCGATTCTTGAAGAACGCAAATAACCCAAAATTTGCGCGATGTGTTCATCGGATAATGTTTGAGAGGCTTTTAATTCAATTATCAAGCAATTTTCAATAAATAAATCCGCAAAATATTCCCCTAAAACCGAGCCGTCTTCATCTAAAACTTTTAACGGAAACTGCTGTTCGACCTTCAAACCTTGTTTCCGCAATCTGTTTGCAAGCGCATTTTCGTATATTTTCTCCAAATGCCCTTGTTTGTGATAACTGTGAATTGCAAAACTCGTTTCGCGTATCAAATCGCAAAGTTTGAAAATTTTGGATTTCTCATCCGAATCGTCAAATAAAAAATCTCTCAAACTCATAAAATTTTTTATGAATTTTGTGCCTTTTTGCGGCTATTCTATTTCTTCTCTTCTTTCACACCGAAACCGTTGACAATCGTTGAAACGACGGATTCGGCAAAGGCGCGGGAGATTCGTTCGACTGCCGGGTCTTCTTCGTTAAAAAATGAGCGCGGGTCTTCGGAAAACTCGAACGAATCGCGGAAAACGAAATTTTGATTGTCGTATAAAATCGTGTTATTTTTCAGATCTCTGATCGTAACGGCGGCAACGATCGTTACTTCGTAAACTCTGGCGCGTCCTTCGCGGTCGAGCAAAACGCCCGTAAAGCTAAAATCGCGGATCGTGCCCTCGACGGCGGCATCCGCGCCGTCGCGCGTTCCTTGCACCTGAAGCCCGCGCCCGCGTTTGATGATCTCTTTCGTAACGGCTTCGGTAAAACGCGACTCGACGCGGTAACGTGCGCCGCGTGCTTCAAACTGGAATGCAGGGACCGCAACCTTTTTAATATTTTTCGGCAAACCCGTTTCGGTGACGGGTTTATAACATTCCGTGAAGCCCGAAGCAAAGATAAAAACCACAAAAGCAATAAGTATTCGATACATTTTGAAAACGTTTTAATTTCAGTGATTTAACAGTAATAAAAAATTGACAAATTTAATATTATTATGCTACTTATTTATTATCCCACGTTTAGTTAAAATAGCAATTTCCTCTAATTGCACCGAGTCTATAAATATCTTCCACAACCGAGTAAAATGTTAGCCTATATCGACTTTCCGATTGACGATGATCTAAGTTTGTCTTTTGGCAAAATCAAAGCAAAAAACGAAGAAATTATTGCCCCGAAAATGCGTGAAAAAAAATATGCAGGGTTTGGCGATAGCTTGCCTAAAAGTTCGGAAGCGGAACTTTTGAAGCAGATCAATCAAGGGCTATCCACGGAAGTTTGGCGTATCTACAACGATTTTCTGACCAAACGGCGAATGGAAGTTCTGGAGGCAAACGAAGCCGAAACGCTGGCGAAGATTTCCGATGATATTGAGTGGATCAACAATCATCGTTTGTTGCTCATCATCGAACTTGCCGATTTGCAGAGTAAGGATTTGGATGAAGTATTACATTCATTTTCTTTTGAAAACAAAAATCAATTTGAAACTCTGCTAAATCCTGAAACAAAGGCATTTATTTTTGAAAATTCCGGCGGGCTTTGCGAATATTGCCGCAATCAAGCCGAATATTCGTTTGCTTCTTATTCGATCGAAACGATCGTTCCGCAATCGAAAGGCGGGAAGCTCGAAGCCCGCAATCTGGCTTTGGTTTGTCAGGGATGCAGTAATCACAAATACAAGAAAACGGAAGGTTTCGACGCGGTAAGCAATGAAACGGTTGAGTTTTTTAATCCGCGCACAGATGTCTGGAAGGAGCATTTTGCGTGGAACGAAGACAATTCTTTGCTTTCCGGTTTAACGCCGAAAGGTCGTGCTACGATCAAAGAATTAAAAATGAACCGCCCGACTTTGATCGAACTTCGCGCAATTTTGGTCAGGCTCGGCAAACATCCGTTCACGGCATCGCTCAAACGGAATGGCGTTTAATGGCTTCGACGGTTTTCAGTATTTCGATATTTTCCCTGACATCGTGAACGCGGATGATATTCGCGCCGTTCCAAACCGAAACGGCATTTGCCGCCAACGTTCCGCTCAATCTTTTTTCCGTCGGCGCATTATCTAAAATCTTTCCGATAAAAGATTTGCGGGAAACCCCGACCAGCACCGGGAAGCTTGAAAATTCCGCGCAAATCTTTTGCAGATTAGCCAAAATCTCTAAATTTTGCTCAAAGGTTTTACTGAAACCGATTCCGATGTCGAGCGCGATCGTTTCGTCTGTAATGCCGAAACTTCGCGCTTTTTCAATGCTCCAACAAAATCCATCCGAAACTTCCGCGCAAATGTCCGCCGATTCCTGTTTTTCGTGCATCGTTTCAAAAGTGCCGCGTAAGTGCATCAGAACTAATCCCGTTCGATGTTTTGCCGCGACTTTGCCGATTTCTTCATCGAATCTTAATCCCGAAACGTCGTTTATAATTTCCGCGCCCGAATTTACTGCATTTTCGGCAACTTTCGCTTTGCTCGTATCGATTGAAACGGCAATATCGAAACGTTGTCTGATCGCTTCGATCACGGGCGAAGTGCGCCGGATTTCTTCCTCTTCCGAAACCCGCGCCGAATTCGGGCGCGTCGATTCGCCGCCGATGTCGAGAATATCCGCGCCTTCTTCGATCATTTTTTCGGCTTGTCTTAACGCTTCATCCATTGAAAAGAATTTTCCGCCATCGGAAAACGAATCGGGCGTGACGTTCAATATCGCCATCACGAGCGTTTTTTTGCCGTAATCGAATCGTTTTTGCGAAGTCTGCCAGATTTTTTCCGTCTTTTCCAAAATTCTAATGTTCCTTTTTAAGTCTAATCATTGCGTTTTATATCAGACAGTAATTTTAACTGAAAAATTAAGGATTAAATAAAGAAATGAGAAACTTTGGAAAAAAAATCACCGTTCACACAATTTTTCTAATAGCAATTTGCTGCCTTTTCGCCTTCACGGCAAATGCGGTAACGCGCACTTGGGATGGCGGCGGTGTGACAAATAACTGGTCGGAAGCGGCTAACTGGTCGGGCGATTCAGTTCCGACGAGTGCAGATGATGTCATTTTCAATTCGACCAGCGTAAAAAACGCGGCAATTAATCAAACTTTCACAATTTCTACTTTGCAGATTCAAAGTGGTTACAGCGGAACGGTTTCGCAAGGTGCAGGCGTAAATCTGACAATCAACAGTGCATTTATACAGTCTGACGGCACGTTTCAGGGAAGTAATTCACAGTTAAATTTGATCGGTGGAAATTTACAGATTACAGGTGGAACTTTCAGCGGCGGAAGCGGTTTATTGACCGGTGGATTCGGTTCGGGAATTAATCAATCAGGCGGAACATTTTCGAGCGTCGGCGACATTGACCTGACTTATTTTACTTTGTCAGGCGGAGTTTTTAACGCGCCGTCCGGAACGATGACGATTTCGGCGGATTGGTCGCATACGGTAGGGGGAACATTTAACCCCGGAACGGGAACAGTCAAATTTACGGGCTATAATACGTTTAACTGCGGCAATCAGATCGTCATCAATGTCGCCGCAATCGAAACTTTCAATAATCTGACGATTGCCAATTCCTTTTGTAATCAACGTTATATTTCGGCGGGCGATACGCTAATCGTCAACGGCGATCTTCGCATCTCATACGGAAGAATCGCAGGCGGCAGAATCCGTCCGCTCGGCACCACGACGATCGACGCGAGCAATCTCGGTTACAGTGGCAGTTCGGTCATCGAATATGTCACGCCGAACGCTGATTTCGTCATTAACAATCCTACGACAACGGTCGATTTTATGCCGGTTGAAATGAACGCGGTGAATTCGACTTTGACGAGTTCAGGAACGGGCAAGATTAATTTCGTCGGAATGACATTATCAAACGGGACGCTCAATCAGCCGAACGCCGTCTGGGATTTTTCTGCTTATCCGGGGTACACACAGTCAGGCGGAATTTTCAACGGAAGTTCGGCTCAACTTAATATTTCAAACGGAATCAACGGGAATATCTTAACAGGCGGCACGTTTAACGGCGGCACGGGACTTATCAGCGGCGGTTGGGGACAAACGGGCGGCACGTTTTCGACGCAGGGTAATATGAATGTTTCGCATTTCAATCTCGCGGGCGGAACATTTAACGCGCCGTCGGGCATTCTAGATATTTCTGCGGGATTTATACATACGGCAGGCGGCACGTTCAATTCCGGATCGGGAACGGTGCAAACTTCCGTTATTCCGGGTGTTTACGGAATGTTATTCGATGTCAACACGACCGAAACTTTTAATAATTTAAAGTTTAACGGCACTTACAATAACGCCAATCACATTATTGCAGCAGGCGATACTTTGATCGTCAACGGAGATTTGACGTTCAACGGTCGCGGCGTGAGCGGCGGTTCGATCACGGCAAACGGCAATGTCATTTATCAAAATTACGGCGCATACCGAAACGCGACGACGCTCGTCAAATTTGAAGACACGGCAACGCGCACGGTTACTTTGTGCGGCGATGCGGGAAGCTGCGGCGGTGCGCCAGAATTCGACACGCAGCCGATGTTAGTCAATAATCCGAATATTACGGTCAATGCCGGATTGACCGAGAACGGTTCGATGCTCGTTCCTGCACTAACTTTACGGCAAGGCACTTTCAATCAGGGTGCAGGACGCGTCACGGTGAGTAATTACAATCAATCGGGCGGCGTTTACAATGGCGGCACTTTCAGTCAATCTTTCGGCTCGCTCAATAGTTTCACGAATTTCACGCTCACGGGCGGAGATTTCAACGCCGCGCCTTCAATGACTATCGACGGAAATTTTACGCATACGACGGCAAGCGGTAATTTTAACGAAGGCACCGGAATCGTTTATTTCTACAGCACATTTTTCGGCACTAACGGAACGATCGATGTGAACGGCAACGAAACTTTTTACAATGTTGCCTTTTATTCCGGCAACGGGACGAACATTACGTCGGGCGACACTTTAACGGTCAACGGCACGGCGACTTTACGCAGCGGAACGCTCAACGGCGGAACGATCGACGCAAAAGGCAACGTCGATGTTCTGCGCGCCGCTGTCAGCGGAAGTTTTCAGGGCGGAACGACCAACGTGATCTTTTCGGGAGGCACCGATCAAACCTTTTTGAATCAAGACGGTTTTTCCTCATTCGGCGGAACATGGACGGTTAATAAGCCGAACGCGGTTTCATCCACTGAAAACAATTTCGCGCCTGCCGCACCGACTAATCTTTTGGTTTCGGGAAATATCGGCAGAAGCGCAAGCGGAGTTTTCGTACCGCTCAATTTAGTTTCGGGAAATGTTGTTCAGACCGGCGCATTTTCACATGCGTTTTCGTCGCTGACGGTTTCGTCGTCGGCAAGTTTCATTAATGAATTCGGCGGCACAATCACACTCAGCGGCGATGTGAATAATGACGGAATTATTCGTTTGAACGCGAATGGCGCAGGCTGTCAGGCAGATTCGATCCTGCTTCGCTCGAACAATGCGACCCAGCGAAATTGGAACGGCACGGGCTATTTCTTTATGACGGACGTTGATGTCAGCGGTCAGGCGGGAACGCCGCTAATTACAGTTTACAACGGCACAAATTCTGGTAATAACGGTGCAAACTGGGTTTTTAACGGCAGTTGTTTTGTGCCGACCGCGGCAAACGTTTCGGTCAGCGGCAGAATTTTGAACGCGGAAGGAAACGGCATTGCCAATGTTCGGATAATCTTCACCGATGCACAGGGAAATTCGCGGGTTGCGGTTAGTAATTCATTCGGAAATTACCGATTTGATGAAGTTGCGGTAGGACAAACCGTGACAGTTTCCGTTAGCAGTAAAAAATTTACTTTCATTAATTCGATACAAGTTTTGAACATTTCTGAAAATGTCAGCGATGTTAATTTCACAGCTGAGAGAAGATAATGTAGAGCAGTTTCTCAAAGCGTTTCGGGGTGAACACGCTTTGATTTGTAAAGGCTTGTCCGCAGGGAGTTTTGATGTCGGACAAGCCTCTTTTTATTGATTGGTTTTCTGCTTGAGAAAAGCGAGCATTTCCGCGCTATAGCCGAAACTTTCAGGCGAAGATTCTGTTTTTTGCCAGATTTCGAGCGATTTTTGATATTCGTTTTTTGCATTCATCGGATCGTTTTTAGCCTGAAAAATGTCGCCGAGCTTTTCGTGGACGATTCCTTCGGCAAAGGCGACGAACGGTGTGTTCTTCAATTTCGGCGCAGTCTTTGCTTCCGCGAGAGCCGCTTGATATATTTCGATTGCCGTTTTTTCATTTCCTTGCGCCAGAAAAACTTTGCCGAGTTCGATCTGCGCTTCAAATTTGAATTTCTGAACTTCCGAGTTCTGCGCGTCTTTTGCGATGATCTGGTCGTAAAGCGCAATCGCTTTTTTTATTTTTTCGATCGCCGACGGAAATTCCTTTTTCCTCGAAAAAGTCCGACCGATCTCATAAGTCGCTTGCGCCAGATCGAGTTTGGCTTCGTTATTCGCCGATTCGCCGGCGGCTTTTTCGGTTTGCTCAAGCGTTTCCTGTTGGATTTTCAAGGCTTCATCGAGTTGTCCCAAACCGCTCAGAGCCATACTTTCGTTAAATCTCGAAATGAACAATCGCCGCGCAAATCCGGCATTTTTCCCATCCGAAACGACAAGTTTCTGCGCCGTTTCTTCGGCTTTACGGAAAAGTTCCGCCGCGCGTTTATACAGTTCGCGGGCTTTTGCTTCGTCCTGACGATTTTCGGCTTCGCGGGCAAGTGTCGAAACCTGCAAACCGATGCGGATGTTCGCCATATTCAGGCGTTGCAGTGAAGGCGAATCGTTCGCGTCGATCTGCAACGCCTTTTCAAGATGCGGAAAGCCTTTTGAGGCAACCGCGATACTTTCATTCTCGCCCAAACCGAGCGGCAGAGTTTCGCCGTAAAGCACGAAACTTTGCCCGAGCGCGGAAAGATTTTTCGGAACATTCGGCTCTTTTTCGACGATTTTTTCACTGATCTCGACAGCGGCAAGAAAATTTTTGCGCGTTTCTTCGGCATTTCCTTCGCGTTGGCGGATTTCACCGATCTTTGTGTGGAGATTACGTTTAAGGTTCAAATATTCGATCTCATTCGGCGATTCGGTAAGCAGATCGTTAATGATTTTGTCTGCTTTTCCGTAGTTTTCCAACGCGCCCGCCGTGTCGCCCGTGTTTGCATTGGCGTGCGGTGCGCCGAGCACGTCGCCGAGCCGAAAATACGCTTTGACCAAATCTTTCTGAAGCGAAACGTCGCCTTTTGCGTCTTGCGCCAATTTATCGAGATATTCGGTCGCGTCCTTAACGAGCGTTTCACGCGCTTCGGTTGCGCCGTCTAAATCCTTGATCTGTTCGTAATACTTAAAAACCGCGTTATTCGCGAGCTGTCGAACGTCGCCGAAACGTTTTTCCGCGAGAGCGCGCTGGCGTTCGGCACGGACGGCTTGCCACGAAGTTCCGATCACGCCGCCGATCAAAGCCAAAAATATCAAACCCGCGCTGACGACACCGATGCGATTGCGCTGAAAGAATTTTGAAGCGCGGTAAGAAAAAGTGTCGGGACGCGCCGTAACAGGAAACCCGATCTGGTGACGGCGAATATCTTCGGAAAATTGTTCGACCGACGAATAACGCCGTTCCGGTTCTTTCCGCAAAGCCTTTAAAATAATATTGTCCAAATCGCCGCGTAAGAATTTCGGATTCCAGATTTTGGATTTTGGATTCGTGTTTTGATTCTGGTTTTTGGTTTTTAATTTATCGTCCGTCGCGTTTGAATCTTCGGTTTGAAATCTATAGCCGTTTTCGGAACTTGAATCTTGAATCTTAAACTTTGAGTCTTGAATTATCGAAGACGGTTTACGCGGTTCGGTTTCGGCGACGATTCGGGCGGCTTCTTCAAAGCGTTTACTGCGGATCTCATAGGGCAGATTTCCGGTTAAAAGTTCAAAAAGAATCACGCCCAGACTGTAAATATCGGTCGCGGTCGAAACGGTTTCGCCGCGAAATTGTTCGGGCGAAGCATAATTCGGTGTCATCATCCCGAGCGACGTTGCCGTTCCGGTTTCGTTGGTTTCATTGGTTAAAAGTTTGGAAATCCCGAAATCTAACAATTTCGGTTCGCCGTTTTTATTAACTAAAATGTTCGACGGTTTCAAGTCACGGTGCACGACGAGATTTTGGTGCGCGTAGGAAACCGCCGCGCAGATTTTGCGGAAAAGATCGAGTTTGGCGTTCAGGGACAAATCTTTTTCGGCGCAGAAATCGAGCAAATCCTTGCCGTCTACATATTCCATCACGATAAACGGCAAGCCGTCTTCGGAAACGCCTCCGTCGAGCAAACGAGCGATATTACTGTGTTCGAGATTGGCGAGAATTTGGCGTTCGGTTTGAAAACGGCGCAAAATCTCGTCCGTGTCCATTCCGCGTTTGATGATCTTGAGCGCGACTTTTTTCTTTAAATCTTCGCGTTCCGCCAGATAAACCGCGCCCATTCCTCCGCGACCGATCTGTTCGAGGATTTTGTAGCGACCGATCTTTTCGGGCATTTGCGGCAAAACTTCTTCAGATTGAATCGCTTTGAGCGGCGAACTTTCCAGGAAACTTTGTTCTGCGTCATTGGCGATCAGGAGTTTTTCGATTTCGGCGCGTTTTCGTTCATCGGTGATCGAAGACAAAACGGCTTCGCGTTCGCTTTTTGAAAGTTCGACGATCGAATGAAAAACATCGCTGATTTCCAACCATTCCTGCTCGGACGGATTTTCTTTCATATTTTACTTACTTAGACGATTCTGGAGCCAAAGTTTCGCCACGCGCCAGTCGCGTTTGACGGTTTCGGGAGAAACCCCAAGTGCTTCAGCGGATTCTTCATTGGTCAAACCGCCGAAAAATTTCAGTTCGATAATTTTCGATTGGCGCGGCGCGAAGTTGACCAGTTCGTTCAATGCTTCGTCGAGTTCGACGAGATCGATCTCGCGTTCTTCGGCAAACGTGACGGCTTCATCCAGAGCAATCCGCGTTTCACCGCCGCCGCGTTTTAATCTTTTGCGTTCGAGGGCGTGATTGACCAAAATCCGCCGCATCATTTCCGCCGCCAATCCGAAAAAATGGGCACGATTTTGCCAATCGACCGAATGCTGATTAATCAAACGCAAATAAGCTTCGTGAACGAGCGCGGTCGCTTGCAACGTATGGTCGTCGCGCTCGGCATTTAATTTACTCGCCGCCAATTTGCGCAGTTCACCGTAAACGACCGGGAAAAGGTCGTCTAAAACAGATTTATTACCGTTTCGATATTCGTGTAAAAGACGCGTGACATCAGCCTGAGCGGACATATATTTTTATAAAAAAGGCAGTCTTATTTTACTTTTCTTTTTAAAATTTGCAATGAAAAAAGGCACTCCGCAGGGAGTGCCTTTTAACTTTAATTTAACTGAATTTAAGCCGTTGCCGGATTATTCGGCGTGATCGGCGGAAGAATCGGTTTTTTGAACGGATTCTTTGAAGTTTCCTCCGATGCGGTCGAATTTCCGTCGTCGTTATGCGAAGGCGAATTATCGCTTCCATCAAGCGGAAGTCCGGCGACAACACGGCGGATTTGAACTCCGTCGAGCGTTTCAAATTCGAGCAAAGTTTCCGAAAGACGAACCATTGCCTCCGAATTACCGGAAATAATGCTTTTCGCCAGTTCATATTGTTGCGCCACGATCTTTTTCACTTCCTGATCGATCTTGATCGCCGTATCTTCCGAATAATCGCGATGTTGTGAAATTTCGCGTCCGAGGAAGATTTGCTCTTCTTTTTTACCGAACGTGAGCGGTCCGAGCGAGCTCATTCCGTATTCACAAACCATCGAGCGGGCAAGTTCCGTCGCACGTTCGATGTCGTTTGAAGCTCCGGTCGTGACGTTATCGGCACCGAAATATAATTCTTCGGCAATGCGTCCGCCCATCAAAATCGCGATCTGGCTCATCAGATATTCTTTCGTGTAGCTGTGACGGTCGGCTTCGGGAAGCTGCATCGTGACACCTAACGCCATTCCGCGCGGGATGATCGAAACTTTATGAACCGGATCAGCCGAAGGAACTTTCAAGCCGACGAGCGTATGTCCTGCTTCGTGATAAGCCGTCAGTTTCTTTTCGGCATCCGAAAGAACCATCGATTTACGCTCCGCGCCCATCAGAACCTTGTCTTTAGCAACCTCGAAATCAGACATCGTGACGACTTTTTTGTTGTAACGCGCCGCATTCAAAGCCGCTTCGTTGACGATATTCGCCAAATCCGCGCCTGTAAATCCGGGCGTTCCGCGTGCGATCACGTTGATGTCAACATTTTCATCGAGCGGGATTTTGCGCGTATGAACTTTAAGAATGCCTTCGCGTCCTTTGACATCGGGACGACCGACGACAACGCGGCGGTCAAAACGTCCCGGACGCAGAAGTGCCGGATCGAGCACGTCGGGTCGGTTGGTCGAAGCGACGAGAATAACGCCGTCGTTCGATTCAAAGCCGTCCATTTCGACGAGCAGTTGGTTCAGGGTTTGTTCGCGTTCATCGTGTCCGCCGCCTAAACCTGCGCCGCGATGACGACCGACTGCATCGATCTCGTCAATGAAAATGATACAGGGCGCGTTTTTCTTGCCTTGCTCGAAAAGATCACGAACGCGCGATGCGCCGACACCGACAAACATTTCGACGAAATCCGAACCCGAAATCGAGAAAAACGGAACGTTTGCTTCACCTGCAATCGCTTTTGCAAGCAGGGTTTTACCCGTTCCCGGAGGTCCGACCATCAAAACTCCCTTCGGAATCTTTCCGCCGAGTTTTTGGAATTTTTGCGGGTCTTTCAGAAATTCGATAATTTCCTGCAATTCTTCTTTTGCTTCTTCAACTCCGGCAACGTCTTTGAAAGTGATGCGTTTTTGCTGATTGTTCAGCAATTTAGCACGCGATTTTCCAAAGCTGAGTGCCTTGTTTCCGCCGGCTTGCATCTGACGAAGCGTAAATGCAAGAAATCCGATCAGCAATAAGAACGGCAACGCATTGATTAAAACGAGCCAGCCCCAACCGCTTGAAGTAGGTTCTTCATTATATTTGATCGGCGAACTTGTATTAACCTTATTATATTCTTTGATCGAAGCAAGGAGCGATTCACGCGTCGGGTCGCTTCCCAAATTCGCAAAAAATTTCGCGCCGTTGCTGTCGACCAATTCGATTTGCGATTGTTTGAAGCTGACTTCTTTAACTTCTTTGTTATCAATGCGGGTGATAACCTGATCGAGACTCAATTCTGACGGATTCTTCGTTTGTTTGCTCTGCAAAAACCAAACGAACAAAAGCGCACTGGAAATTATCATCAACCACAGTAAAACTTGTTTTGCTTTAGAACTCAATTTATAGCCTCCAAATTACTTTCTTCTCACGAAAGTTTCAATATTGCTCTTGGATGAATATTTCAAAATTTGCGTTGTTTTAAATGATTTCGGGAACATTAATAAACACCCAACCTTAGATTGTAGTTTGCGCACCATCATTTTTCAACCTTTAAATTTTTAAATAGCAATTGCCCGTCCTGCCTGATAACTCTTTGTCCGTTCGGAAGTTCGACGGTTTTTCCGCTTTTCCGGCTATGAATCAAACGCTCGATTGCTTCGATATGTTTCAAATCGAGTGCGCGCAGATCGCCGCGATGCTGATTCAGCCAGTTTCGCAAGTTACTGTAAAGTTGCGATTTAGATAAAATCTTCAATTCGCTTAAAGATAATTCTTCCGTAAAATCAAAGGTTTCAGAGGTTGAAGATTCAGACATTTGCCGACGCATCAGATTTGCTGTGTTAGCCAGTGTTTCGACGATTTTCGGGTTGAAATCTTCCAACAGCGGAAGCAAAACTTTTCTGACGCGAACGCGCTTAAACGCCAAATCCTCGTTCATCGTATCGTAGCGCGGCTCGATTTCGCTTTCGCGGCAGAAATTTTCCGTGTCGATCCGCTTTGCCCAATTCAAGAAGGGACGAACCAGGAGGATTTTGGATTTTGGATTTTGGATTTTGGATTTATCTTCCAAATGACGGATTGCTTTCATTCCGCTCAATCCTTGCAAACCGCTTCCGCGAATTAAATTAATGAGAAAAGTTTCGGCTTGGTCGTTGACGGTGTGCGCGGTCAAAACCGCGTAAGCGTGTAGGTTTTCGGCGGTATTTCTCAAAAAATCGTAGCGGGCGAGCCGCGCGTTTTGTTCCAGATTTCCTTGCGGTGAAACGTGTCCTGTGCCGAGCGCGAGTTCAAAATTGAACTTTACGCACAGAGATTTGACGAATTCCGCATCTTTTTCGCTTTCTTCGCCGCGCAGATTGTGGTTGAAATGTGCGATCACGAAACGATTTTTGAGTTTTTCGCGTTTTCGCAGATCGTGAAGCGCGAGCAAAAGACCGACCGAATCCGCACCGCCTGAAACCGCGGCGACGAAGGTTTTTTCTTCAAACGGCAGGGCGAGTTTTCGCCATTCGGTCAAAAAATTGCGGACGAAATCATTCATCTTTTTGCGGCGGGAAAGCCGCGCCTTTTTTCAAACTTAAAGTACAGCGTGAAACACAAATCATTTTTCCGCGCTCATTCGTAATTTCAACGTTCCAAACACTCAAAGTGCGCCCGTGATAAATATTTTTCGCTTCGGCGGTCACGATTCCGCGACTGACGGCGCGAAGATGATTGGCATTTATCTCGATTCCGACCGGCGTAACTTTTGACAGATCACTGCTCACGACCGCGCCGAGCGAAGCGGCGGTTTCCGCCAGCAAAAGCGAGATTCCGCCGTTCATAATCCCGATGTATTGATGAACTTTTGAAGTGACGGGCATTTGCAGACGCACGAAACCTTTTTCCGCCGTTTCGATGGAAATATCGAGTAGTTTGAGCAGTTCGCTCTGCCGTGTTTGTTCCAAAAGTTCTGCTAAATCCATAAATTAACGGATAACGGATAGTTGATAGTTGATAGTGGATAGTTAAGAAAAAATTCACTAACTATCCACTATCAACTATCCGTTATCCACTATTAGACTTCTTTTTGCCGCTTCCAACGCTTCGTAAACTCTTTCGGGCGAAGTTCCGCCGATCTGGTTTTTGGCGGCGAGCGTTTTTTCCAAACTCAGCGCGTCGAAAACGTCTTGTTTGATTTCGTCGGAAAACTGCTGAAATTCTTCCAATCTTAGTTCGTTCAATTCTTTATTTTTGGAGATCGCGTATAGAACGACCTTGCCGACCGTATCGTGTGCGGTGCGGAAAGGCACGTTTTTATGAACGAGATAGTCGGCAAGCTCGGTCGCGTTCAGATAACCTTTCGTTGCCGCCGCACGGGTTTTTTCTTCATTGACGCGCAGGTTTCGCATCACGATCGCGGCGACCTTTAAGCTGATCCCGACATTATCGACCGTATCGAAAACGGCTTCCTTGTCTTCCTGCATATCTTTGTTATAGGCGAGCGGCAAACCCTTCATCATCGAAAGCAGAGCGGTTTGATGACCGAAAATACGTCCGGCTTTTCCGCGAATCAGTTCGAGCGCATCGGGATTTTTCTTTTGCGGCATCAGGCTCGAACCCGTCGAAACCGCGTCGGAAAGTTCGATAAACTGAAATTCGCTCGAAGCGTAAAGAATCAAATCCTCGGCAAAACGCGAAAGATGAACCATCACGAGCGCACACGCACCGACGAATTCGATCGCAAAATCGCGGTCGGAAACCGCATCGAGGCTGTTTGCCGTTACGCCTTCAAATTTTAGTTCTCTGGCGACCGCTTCACGATCTATTTCAAACGAAGTTCCCGCAAGTGCCGCCGAACCGAGCGGCAAAACGTTCGTTCTGCGCCAGACTTCATCAAGGCGTTCGCGGTCGCGCGAAAACATCTCGAAATATGCCAGACACCAATGCGCCCAAAGGACGGGCATAGCGCGTTGCAGATGCGTGTAGCCGGGCAAAACCGCCGTTTTTTGTTTTTCGGCAGATTCGACGAGAGCTTTCTGCAGCTCGCCGATAAGCGCGGAAATTTCCTCGATCTTTTCGCGTAGCCACAAACGAAAGGCGGTCGCGACCTGATCGTTGCGGCTTCTGCCCGTGTGCAGTTTTCTGCCCGTGTCGCCGATGATCTGGATTAGTTTTGTTTCGATGAATGAGTGAACGTCCTCGGAATCGGTTTCGTCGAAATAAGATTTGTTGAAATCGGCGCGTTTGAGCAGAGTCAAAAGCCCGTTTTTGATCTTTTCGGCTTCCAGGCGGGTTAAAATTCCGGCTTGAAAAAGTCCTTCGGCGTGGGCGATGCTCGCCTGCACGTCGGCTTTAAAAAGTCTTTGATCGAAGCGGAATGAATTGTTGAATTCGGCAAAAGTTTCGTCCGCTTTTCCCGTAAATCTTCCGCCCCAGAGATTGTCTGCTTTTGTCATTTTAAATAGTTTAATTTATATCCATCGTTTGTATCTTGCCAGAACGGTCAGACCGATCGAGATCAGCACCATTCCGCTGACCGTCATCCAGAAGCCGTAATGCGATTTGAAAAGATAATCGACCTCGTAATTCATTCCCAAAACTCCGGCAACTACACCCAGACCACCGAAAATCAGCGTTAAAAAGGTCAAACGCTGGATAAAATAATTCATTTTTTGCGCGGATTTCGTCGCGTATAGTTCAAATAAACTCAAGACCGTTTCGCGGGAACTTTCGATCGCGTCAACGGCGTTTTCAAAATGCGAATTCAGCCTCGAAAACTGTTCCGCCGAATCCGAGGCGGAAATTTGCTGAAAATCCGCCCGCGAAAGCGCGTAAAAAACGTCGCGGTGCGGCATAAACCAACGCCGAAGCCGCGAAACGCGGTTGCGGAGCCGAACCATTTCCTTTAAAAAAACTTCGTCTTCCATTTCGGTTTTCAGGATTTTGTCGTCAAACCTGTCGACTTCTTCCTCGATGTCTTCGAGCACGCGGAAATAGCAAACGATGTGCAGGTCGAGCAGTGCGGCGACAAAGTTTTCCGCATCGAGTTCGCCGATCTGCTGTTCGCCTTTTTCGCGTTCGAGAAAGCATTCAAAAACTTCGAGCTTTTCATCGGAAATCGTTATCACGTAATTTTTACCGACCAGAAAATCGATCGGCACCGAACGTTCGCGGTCTTTTTCGTCGAGCCTGATCGAATTGATGAAAAAGCGGTAATAGTTTTCAAAAATATCGACCTTCGGGCGTTCGCGAACATTCAGGATGCTGTCGATCGGAGCATTCTCCAAACCGAGTTTCCGCGAGATTTCTTCGATCGCTTCACGTTTTCTGCCGACGATTCTAACCCATAAAAGCTGTTTTTCTTTGATGCTTTCGAGCGAAATTTTTTCGATCCCGATGTCTTTATTTGCGCCGTTTGCGTCGAAAAGTGTTGCTTCAATATTCAAAATTAATCCCTGCCTTGTTCTCTTACCGTGTCCGAATATTTTATTTGAAAATGAAAAAGAAAACTAGAAGAAACGAAAAGTTTAATTAAAAAGGAAAGAATTATCGGTTATTCACTGCTTTCCAACAATTTGACGGCTTTTGAATTAATCAATTCACCGACGGAAAAGCCTTAATCACCGGCGGAAAAGCCTTAATCACCGGCGGAAAAGGCTTTTCCAGTGCCGGCAAAGGCTTTTCCAATGCCGGAAAAGGCTTTTTCACCGGTGGAAAAGCCATTAACATTACCCGCAAAGGCTTTTCCATCGGTGATTAAAGCTTTAACATCACCCGCAAAGGCTTTGCGGGTAGGGTTAAAGCAAACGGAAACCGGGTTTTTAATCGTAAACGTAAACGTCCATTTTCAGCCGGACCAGATTGAAAAACGACTGATCGGCAAAGCGCGGAATGCGCACGCAACCGTGACTTGCGGGTTTGAACGGGATCGAATTGCTTCCGTGAATCGCCACGCCCGCGTGAAAATAGTTCGGGTAATAGAGCGAACCGAGCGGGGCTTTGCGCACGCCGTTGATCCGGCGTTCGATCTGAAATGCGCCGCGCGGCGTGTGCGCGGTCTGCCATTTTCCCTCGTCGAAATATTTCTCTTCCGAACCGCTTGAAACGGGCAAAATATGCGTCACCGTGCCGCTTTCATTGACAAGAAAAAGCACCTGGCGCGTGAGATCGACCTCGATATGCGCCGCGCCCGAAAATTTCGCGGTCGGACGCGAAGCGGTGCGCATTTTATTCAACAGATCGGCGGTCAAAACCCCCGTTCGCCGGAGTCCTTCGACCTTTTGAAAAGCCGTGATCGCGTGATAATCGGACGCATCTTTCACGCCGTCAACTTTCAAAATCCAGTAGCCGAGATTCGATAAAAGCTGTTCGGCTTCGAGCAATTGCTTTGAATTATCCGGTTTTTGCGCGAAGATTTGCGAACAGTCCCCGTTTGCGAGGATCAAAAGCCCGGTCAGTATCGCAACCATCAAAAAATTTATCGATCTTGAGTAGATATTCGGCGTAAACATATAAATTCTGGTTAACCTTCGCCTTCTAAAATTTTCAATCAGCGGCTAATAATTCAAGAAGCAAATTTACGACCAGTTTCGCATCTCCGGAATTTCGATAAAAACCTGCTGTTTATTGAGCAAAGATCGATTTTTCAACGTGAAAATTCACGGCGGTTGCGAAAAAATCCGCAGTGTTGCGCAAAGGGTTTGAGCGGCTCGAATCCGTATCGTCAAATTAATCAGCAGTTTTTGCGCAAACGACCGCAAGGCATAAATATTGCGCTTAAAAAAAAGTGGAAATAGTTGATCGAATCAGGTAAAAATGATTTTACAAGGCAGGAAAACTTGAAAAGGAGGTAAAAGCGATGAGAGTTATGATTGCAACAGACGGTTCCGATTTCAGTGATTTTGCCGTCAAAAAAGTTTGTGAACTGATCGGAAAGCCTGACGAAACAAGCGTCAGAATTATTACCGTTTACGAACATATGCTGCCGATGGCGGCGGAACCTTTTGCGGTTTCCTCGGAATATTACCAGGAGATCGAAAAAGAAGTCAGGAAACAATGCGTAGAGTTTGCCGAAAAATCTGCAAAGGAAGTCCGCGAATATTTTGCGGGTAAAGAGATCGATGTTTCGGTCGAGGTGGAAAGAGGCGCACCCGACCGCGTAATCATCGAAGCCGCGAAGGACTGGAAGGCGGATTTGATCGCCGTCGGTTCGCACGGACGCGGATTTTGGGGACGAATGATGCTCGGTTCGATTTCGGATTCGGTTCTGCATCACGCGCCCTGTTCGGTGCTGGTCGTTCGTAAGCCGGTTTAAATAAGCGAAAGCGGAGGGAAATATTATGTCAAACACGATCGAAGTAAAACAGTGGAACAGTTATTTTAAGGATTTTTCCGAACGCAATCTGAAGCGTCAGGTCAGCCTCGAGATTTTCGACGAACTGGGCGCACAGAAGGAAGTGAAAAAATTACCGCTTGCGGGCATCAGCGTCGAGCTTGAATGTCTGAACGCGCCGCGTCTGGAGATTATGTTCGGCGGTTTGTCCGCCGATGAAAGCGAACATCTGACGCACACGATCGCGAACGTTACGAAAATAATGTCGCGTGCCGACAAGCACGATGTCGAAGACGCGGTCGAGTTTATTTCCGAAGACGGCACGAAAACACTGCTGTGTCTGGAAAAAAAGTCTGAAAAAACGCCGGAAAAGAAATCGAAATTCCGCGTTGCCGAGTTTCCTTCGTGGCTTTTCTAAAGACACGGTTTTCTTAAGATTTGAACGCGGACGAGGCGGAAGGAACGGAATAATGCAAAAGGCTTGTCCGTTAAATTTGTCTGATTCGGGAACGTCCGCGTTCAAATGCAATCTCATATTTTTAGATCGGGCAAGATAAATATCAAGCGTTTTGAGTCCCGCCTTCAGGCGGCAATTGTTTGGCGGAAGCCTTCTCAAGAACGGACTCAAAACGCTTGATATTTATTTTCCGTGAATGCGCGGGAAGTCGGGTGAAATTAGTTGAAAGATTATCCTGCCGCCGGATCGCCTGTGTAAATCAATCTGACCGTATCGCGGGCGATCAGAAGTTCTTCGTTGGTCGGGATGACGCGGATTTCGACGGGCGAATTTTCTTTGCTGATAATTCCTTCGCCTTTGTTAGTTTCGTTTTTGCTTTCATCCAGACGGATTCCCATCCACGACAGATTTTCGCAGATCATCTTCCTGATCTTCGCGGAATTTTCGCCGATTCCGCCCGTGAAAATGATCGCGTCCGCGCCGTTCATCGCGGCGAGATACGAACCGATGTATTTGCAGACGCGATAGCAGAAAATCTCGATCGCCAGGCGTGCGCGGCGGTCGCCCGATTCTTCCGATTCGGCGATGAGTTCGCGCATATCGTTGGTCAAACCCGAAATGCCCAGAAGTCCCGATTGTTTGTTCAAAAGCATCTCGACTTCGTGAATCGTCAAACCTTCCTTCGCGCTGATAAATTCGAGAATCGCCGCGTCCAGATCGCCCGAACGTGTGCCCATCACCAGACCTTCGAGCGGTGTCAAACCCATCGAAGTATCGACCGAATTTCCGCCGTTGATCGCCGCGATCGAGGAACCGTTGCCGAGATGAAGCGTGATTATTTTCACTTCACTGCGCGGAATGTTTTTGATCGTGCGGTAACGATAGGCGACGTAGCGGTGCGAAGTTCCGTGAAAACCGTAACGGCGAATCTTGTGACGGCGGTAGAATTGGTAAGGAATCGCGTAAAGATAGGAAATTTCGGGCAAGGTCTGGTGAAAAGCCGTGTCGAAAATTGCGGCTTGCGGAATATTGCGCCCGAAAATCTCGCGGGCGGCTTGGATGCCTTTGATGTTGGCGGGATTGTGCAAGGGCGCAAATTCGATGCAGTCTTCGATGCCGCGCAAAACTTCTTCGCTTATCAAAACCGATTGTTTGAACTGCTCGCCGCCGTGCACGACGCGATGCCCGACCGCGTGAATATCCGCGATGCCCTGAACGCCTTCAATGCCCGAATCTTCCGCCGTGACCCAACGCAGAGCGGTTTCGATCGCAGTGCGAATATCCTTGATCGGCATCGCCGAACGCTCTGTTTCCTTGCCTTCGGCGGAAAAATTCAGAATCGCCGCGCCGCCGATGCGTTCGATCTGCCCGTGCGCGAGCCGCCGGTCGGCGTTTTGCGCAATCGTTTCGAGGTCGGTTGCGATGATCTGAAACTTGAGCGACGAACTGCCGCAATTCAGAACGAGAATGTTCATTTTTTCCAAACTCCTTTGCCGTTTACATTTTACCCGTGATTCTAATGAAGGAAAACAAGCCGCACCGTAAAAATCTGTTTCAATTATCGGGCGGATTGGTTAAACTGTTGAGAGCTTCAAATGAAAAACAACTTCCCGATCAACAATGCCGAAAAACTCGACGCGCGAGCCGAATTTGCGTTCCACGAATTAGCCGAACTCGCGGCGATAATGTGCCAAACGCCGATCGGCTTTGTCAGCCTCGACGCAAACCGCGACGAAATAGGCGTTGATTTTCAGGAATTTGCCTTTCAGCTTCATTCAAAACTAAAACCCTTCCGCGTGACCGTTATCGAAGACGCTTCCAAAGACAAACAACTTTCCAAAAACCGCTTCGTCAAAGGTTCGCCGCAGATTCGTTTTTACGCGGGTATTCCGCTCGTTGATTCGGCGGACAAGGTTTTCGGTTCGCTCTGCGTTATCGATTACCGTCCGCGCAAAATGGATTCGGAACAGCTCGACACTCTGAAAATAATTGCACGGCAGATCGTTTCGCAGTTTGAGCTTCGCCGCGAAGCGATGCAGAACGAACACCTTTTACAACTTAACGAACGCATTATCGAAGGCTTGCAGTCGGAACTCGACGCGCTCGAAACCGCCGAGATTTTGAAGAGCGAAACGCCCGCACCGAGCGATACGGCAAAAATTTTGCGGTTTTCGTTTTCGACGGAATGGAGCAAAAAGCCGCGATTCGCGGAAATGAATGCGGCAAAAAAGCGCGAAAAAACTTCGCGTGCCGTCACCCAATTGCTCAACAGCAAACGCATTTTGATCGCCGAACCGAGCTCGGGCGTGCGCCGTCTTTTGAAACAATACAGCGTCGTCTGGGGCTTGGAATCGGTCGAAACGGCGACGGGCGAAGAAACGCTCAAGGCTCTGCGCCGCGCCCTTGAAAGCGGGAAACCATTCGATCTCGCCGTCATCGATACGAGTTTGCCCGACCGCGAAGGCTTTGCGCTCGCGCGTCAGATACGCTCGGACGCGGGCTTAAGCAAAACGCAAATAATTTTAATGACCGCACACGGTCAGCGCGGCGATGCCTTGCTTGCCGCCGAACTCGGCGTAGCGGGATATTTGACGAAACCGTTGCAGGGCGCGCAGGTTTTCGATTGTCTGGTTTCGGTTTTGGCTGAACCCGCGCCCGAATTTGCGCCGAATGAAGCGTCCGCGCCGCCGCTTCTCCACGCCGCCGACACGAACGACAGGGAATTTGCGAAGGAAAATTTCAACCTTTATTTGAGCGAAACCGAAAAACATCTGGACGAGATAAAAAACGCGCTCGAACACGAAGACACCCGCGCCATCGAACAAGCGTCGAGCCTTATCTGCGGAAATTCCTTCACCGTCGGCGCGAAAAAGATCGCCGTCATTGCCAACCGCATCGCCCAAACCGCCAAACACGGCAATCTCAAAAAAATAAATCCCCTGCTCGAAAACTTCATCGAAGAATTTTCCCAACTCCAAACCGACCTCGTCGAAATCGGCGACGGATTGATTTCTTTCAATCAACAACCAAGTCAGAACCGCCTGCGGTAGCGGGTGGGTGAAACGATTGCGGATTCGGGATTTCGGATTTCGGCTTTTCAATGCTAAATCTTGAACCCGTCGCTTTCTCCGCAAATATTTATTAATTCATTGCTCTGCCTTGCAGACTTCCGCTAAATTGTGTAAATCTCTTTATTTATTTCAGATTTAAGATTGTAGTTTCAATCCGAAATTTAAAATCCGAAATCCAAAATTGTTATGAAACAGACATCGTATCCGCGCAATAAGGTTAAGATTTTACTGCTTGAAAACATCAGTTATTCGGCGGCGGAAGAGTTTTTCGAGAACGGCTACGCGGAAGTTGAAAGAATTTCGGGCGCATTGAGCGAAGATCAACTGGTCGAAGCCGTCAAGGGCGTGCATATTCTCGGCATCCGCTCGAAAACGCAGATCACGGAAAAGGTAATTGCCAACGCCGACCGTTTGCTGGCGATCGGTTGTTTCTGCATCGGAACGAATCAGGTCAACCTGAAAGCCGCGACCGAAAAGGGAATCGCGGTTTTCAACGCGCCTTATTCAAACACGCGTTCGGTTGCCGAATTGGTCATCGGGCTGTGCGTGATGCTGATTCGCAAGATCGTGGACAAAAGCACCGCCGCGCACAAAGGTGTTTGGATGAAGGACGCGAAGGGAAGTTTTGAACTGCGCGGAAAAACGCTCGGCATCATCGGTTACGGCAACATCGGTTCGCAGGTTTCCGTGATGGCGGAAGCGATGGGCTTAAACGTCATCTATTACGACATCGTCACGAAGCTCCCGCACGGCAACGCGAAGCAAATCCGCGATCTGCCCGAACTCGTTAAGCAGTCGGACATTATCACGATGCACGTGCCGTCCGATTCGACGACGCGCAATATGTTCAACGAGGAAATGTTTTCCCATATGAAAAAGGGCGGCATTTTCATCAACTACGCGCGCGGTGAAGTCGCCGATCTCGACGCGCTCAAAAAGTTTATCGACAACGGCACGATCTCAGGCGCGGCAATCGACGTTTTCCCGCAAGAACCCGAAAAGAACGGCGATGCTTTCGAGAGCGTTCTGCAAAATCTGCCGAACGTCATCCTAACGCCGCACATCGGCGGCTCGACCGAAGAAGCACAGGCGAATATCGGGCTGGACGTGACCGCGAAACTGATAAATTATCTCGAAGCCGGTTCGTCGAACGGTTCGCACACCGTTCCGCCATTAAACTTGCCGCCGCAGGAAAACACGCACCGCATTCTGCACATCCACGAAAACATTCCCGGAGTTCTCGGCGAAATAAACTCGAAACTTTCCGGGCGCGGCATCAACATTCTCGGACAATATCTCAAAACCAACGAAACCATCGGTTACGTGATTCTCGATGTTGACACACAGCTTTCAGGCGAAGCCTTCGAGATTTTGAAGGAAGTTAAAGGAACCCTCAAAACGCGCGTTTTGTATTAAGGCGTGTCTTGAATAAGAAGGATTTGCCAACGAAACAAACGAAAGAAACGAAAAAAAACGGGAAATATTTTTTAGTTTGTTTCGTGTATTTCGTGGGCAGAATTATGTCTTAAATTGCGATTGAAGCAAATTTGTCGGCAAGCACGAGGCTGAACGCGCCCATTAAGGTCGGATGTGCGCCGAGCGTCGAAGGCATTATGTTGACGGTCGGGTATTGTTGGCAGATGGCGGAGCTTGCGGCTTTTTCGATCTCGGCGGCGACGAGCGACCACGCACGGACGACCGTTCCCGCGACGACCGTGACTTCGGGCGATAAACCCTGCGTCAGGTTGGAAATACCGACACCGATGTAATGCGCCGTTTCTTTCAAAGCCTTTTGCGCCGCTTCGTCACCCGCCAGAGCGATTTCGACGAGCCGCGAAAAACTTATTTTATCCTTCCCGTTTTTCTGCGCAGTGAAATTCTGATAACGCGCGACTGCCGCACGTTCGGACGCGTAGGCTTCCCAGCAATCATATTTGCCCGCCGCACACGCGATCGGCGCGTTATTGCCGATGGTCATATGACCGAATTCCCCGGCGACACCGCCTTTTCCGCGATAAATCTGCCCGTCGAAAACCACGCCCGTCCCGATCCCACTCGTGATGTAAACCAGAATAAAATCGCGCACGTTGCTGATTTCGGGACGACCGAACCATAATTCGGCAAGCGCGGCGGCGTTTGCGTCGTTTTCGATTTTTACAGGCAAACCCGTTGCGCTGTGAATCGTTTCGCCGATCTTCGGATGATGCCAGTCGAGATGCGGAATCACCAAAACTTCGCCTTTCCAGGATTCGACCATTCCCGGCAAACTGATGCCGATGCCTTCGATCGAACCGCCGTTTTTATTGATGAGATAACGCGAGGAGTTGATTATCTGCTCCATCGTTTTATCGAAATCGCGGTCGGTCGGAAATTCGGCTTCTTCCAGAATTTTACCCGACAGATCGGTGGTTGCAACGATCGTTTGTTTTTTGCCGAGATCGATGCCGAGCGCGACCGCGTGCGACGATTTGAGCGAAAGCAATTGCGGCGGTCGTCCGCCCGAAGATTCGCCGTAAACTTCCTCGACCAAGCCGGTTTTCAGCAATTCATCGACGATCAACGAAACGGTCGAACGCTGTAAATCCGTGATTCGCGCAATGTCAGCCCGCGAGATCGGACCCTCTTCACGCACATAGTTCAATATGATTTGACGATTAATATCACGGATCGTGTTGGAGCGGGCAACATTGACGTTTTTCAGATTTATGCGTCTAACCATATTGCGTTATCTTAAAAGCTAAAGTAGTTTTTGGCAAGCTAGTAAATCGATTTACTAAAAGTTTTATCTGCATTAAAAACAAGAAAAAGATCATCTGAAATGCAAATTTTCATCAATAAAATATCGGTTTCTCCGATGATTATCAATTAGAAAATACCCGGTGGAAAACTGCAAACGATAAGAATCGTTTATGTTTGCGGCAGATCGATTTTTCAGGAGTTTCGCCCGAAATCGTCCTCCAAACGCACAATATCGTCTTCGCCGAGATAATCGCCCTGCTGAACCTCGATAAAAACCATCAATTCGTCGCCCGGATTTTCGACGCGATGCGCCGCGCCGACCGGAATATCGATCGCTTCGCCCGCTTTGCAAATTATCTCTGAGCCGTCAAGGGTGACTTTTGCCGTCCCTTTGACGACGAACCAATGCTCGGCGCGGCGAGCGTGTTTCTGATAGCTGAGTCGTTTTCCCGCCAAAACTTCGATGCGTTTGACCTTAAAACCGTCGCCTTCATCCAGAACCGTAAAACTTCCCCAGGGACGCTCGTCATATTTCGGCGAATTGTCAATTTCCGTTGCTTCCTTCATATTCTTAAAAGTTTATTTTTCGATAACCTCAAATTTTTCAGTCATTAAGTCAACGGAATTTCCGCCGACCATTACCGTAAACGAGCCGGGTTCGACGACGCGTTTCATTTCACGATTATAAAAAGATAACTTTTCGGGAGTAATTTTGAAAGTAACTTTTTTCGTTTCGTTCGGTTCGAGCGAAATTCTCGCAAAATCGCGCAGTTCCTTGACCGGGCGCGTCACGGAGCTGACTTCGTCGCGCAGATACATCTGCACGACCTCGTCGCCGCGCCGTTTGCCCGTGTTTGTGACATTTACCGAAACGACCGTTTCGCCGTTCGGCAGGATTTTTTTGCTTTCAACTTTTAAGTCTGAATATTTAAACGTCGTGTAGCTCAAACCGTGTCCGAAAGCATAGACCGGCGCGGTCGAAGTATAAAGATAACCGCGCTTTGCACTGGGTTTTTGATTGTAATAAACGGGAACCTGCCCGACCGAACGCGGAAATGAAACGGGTAATTTCCCGCCCGGATTGTAATCGCCAAAAATCACGTCAGCCGCCGCATTTCCCGTTTCTTCACCGAGATAAAAGCCTTCCAAAATCGCGGGAACGTTTTCAGCGACGTAATTTATCGATAAAGGTCCCGAATTTACCAGAAAAACGACGGTCGGTTTGCCCGTCGCCAAGATCGCTTTGACAAGCTCGTTTTGTCTGCCGACGAGTTCGAGCGAATCGCGGTCGCCGAGATGATTATCCGCCCACGCTTCTTTATTCGTGTCTTCGTTTCCGCCGATCGCCAAAATAACCGCGTCCGATTCTTTCGCTGTTTCGACGGCTTCGGCGATCAATTTTCGGTCGCTTTCCTCGTCGTTGAGCGTCGAAGTGTCGGCAAACCAATCTCCGCCTTCTTTCGTGATCTTCACGCCTTCGGCATAATTTACTTTAACGGAACTGCCAAGTTTATTTTTCACACCTTCCAAAATACCGACTGTTTTCGGCGGTTTCGCGTCGGTGTAGCCGCCCAAGTGCGCTCTTTCCGCATTCGGTCCGATGACGGCGACGGATTTTAATTTTGTTTTATCGAGCGGAAGTAAATTATTTTGATTTTTCAGTAAAACGATCGACCGCCGCGCCGCTTCGAGTGCGAGGGCGCGATGTTCCGCGCTGTCAACGACCTTTTCGGCTTTGTTTGCGTCAACATATGGATTTTCAAAAAGTCCGAGCTGAAATTTTGAACGCAAAACGTTTGAAACCGCACGATTTAAAATTTCTTCGGAAATTTTTCCTGCCTTAACCTGTTCGACTATCGTCAAATAGTTGTCGGGATCGGGAAGTTCCATATCGACTCCGGCTTCGAGCGATTGGCGCGTTGCGTCGGCTTTGTCAAACGCAACGCGATGACGCGAAGCAAGCTCACCGATGGCGTAATAATCGGAAACGACCACGCCCTGAAAACCGAAATCCTGGCGCAGAATGTCTTGCAGAAAATGCTTGTTGGCGTGCGCCGGAACGCCGTCGAGTTCGTGATAAGCGGGCATTATCGATTGCAAACCGCCTTCTTTGATCGCCGCTTCAAAGGTTTTCAGATGCGTTTCGCGCAAGAGTCTTTCCGACAAATTAACGGGCGCAATGTTCGTGCCGCCTTCGGGCTGACCGTGACCGATAAAATGTTTTCCCGTGGCAATAACGTGATTTTCGCCGATCTTCGGATTTTGATTATTTGCGCCGCCCTGTAAGGCTTTGACGACCGAAACCGCGAAACGCGAAGCCAGATACGGGTCTTCGCCGAAAGTTTCTTCGGTTCGTCCCCAGCGCGGGTCGCGCGCCAGATCGAGATTCGGACCGAGCACGTGTTGCGAACCGCGAACGCGTGTTTCCAACGCTCCGGCGGTAAAAACGCGGCTTGCCAAATCCATATCCCAACTCGAAGCGAGCGAGATCGGAGTCGGGAAAACAGTCGAGCCGCGTGCCATATTTCCGTGTAAAATTTCGTCGTGAAAAACTGCGGGAATGCCCAGACGCGTATTTTCGACAAGCCATTTTTGAAAAGTATTCGCAAATTCAGCCGAACCGCGCGGTGTTTTATCTTCGCCCTGACGCGCAATTTGCCCGATGCCGTGCGGAATCAAAACTTTCGCTTTTTCAGGCGAAAAATCGCCGCGGTCGGTGCGCGGAGCCGCGTCTTTCGTGTCGATTTTTTGCGGTTTGGTATTCCACACACAAATAAGTTGTGCGGCTTTTTCTTCCAGCGTCATCCGACTCAGCAAGTCTTTTACCCTTTCATCGATCGAAAGTTGCGGATTTTTATAAGGTAAAATGGTTTGGGCTTTCGAGGTTGAAAATCTTGAAAGAGAAACTATTCCGCTCAAGATCAAAACTAAAATCAAACCGAACTGCCAACGCCGAATTGTCGAAATTCTTTTATTTTTTGTAGCTCTTTTTTTCATCATTTCCTTTATTTGACCGTTTCCTTCATCAAAACTTCTTCGCGCAAAAGACTTTCATACCAGAATTTTTTGAGAAAAATACTCGTGCCGACCAATATCAAAACGCTTGCCAGAATGCCCGTAAAGTTTCGCAAAACCACGTAAACGGGAATCGTGACCAACATCAGTTGCCAGATGATCCCGACCCCGCAATTGGTCAGGTCGCGCACGGCATCGCGGTTCGGCTGAATTTCCGCATCTTCTTCGCGGCACATTTCATAGATCGGTTGCCAAAATCCCCAAGGGCGCACGTCGCGGTAAAATTTTTTCAAAGTTTCGGCTTCGACGGGTTTCGTCAAAAGACTTCCGACGATGCAAGCCGTTGCCGAAACCGTCAGAATTACGGGAAACGCGTAAATATCATTGAACGTCAAGGAATATTGCTGTTTGACGACGGGCAGCATCAGGGCGCATAAAATTCCCGTCAACATTCCCCAGAAATAGCCGTAACCGTTGAGCCGCCACCAATACCATTTCAAAACGTTTGCCGCCGTGTAGCCGCCGAAAAGCCCCGAAACGATCCATTGCGTGATCGAATTGATCGAAGACAAAAAGAAACCGACGGAAATTCCCGCCGCCAAAACCAGAATCGAAGCCAAATATCCCGCACGAACCAGCGTTTTATCGGCGGCGTTCGGATTCAGATAAGGTTTGTAAATGTCATTTACCAGATACGCCGCGCCTGCATTGACCGTCGCGCTAAACGTTGACATAAAAGCTGAAAGCAATCCTGCAAGCAATATTCCGACGAGTCCGGCAGGAAGAAAATTATTGATGACATACGGCAAAACGAGTTCAAAATCGGCGTTGCCCATTTTATTGAATTCGGGCGTGATAAATGCCAGTCCGATGAGCGTGATTCCGGCGATCAAAATCCAGCGCGGAACCAGACAGATCGAAACGATCGCACTCATAAAACTCGCTTCTTTCGGACTTTTAGCGGCTAAAATCCTTTGCATATCGTAATTAGGAGCCGCGCCCGCCATACTGCTCAAAATTCCCTTGAACATCATCAGCATAAAGAAAAATCCGAATGCGTTTGCCCAACCGTCACCGGAAATTTTGCCGTTAAGCGCAGGCAGGATCGTGTTCCAGTCGAGGTTGAGATTCCAACCGAAAAAAATGTTCTGCCATCCGTTCGGTGTTAACGTGTTGAGCGTTTCGGGACTAACGGATTGCATCGCGATCACGCCGATAAAAACGCTCGATAAAGCCATCAGCAAAAACTGGACGAAATCCGTCAAAACCACGCTCAACATTCCGCCGAGCACGACGTAGATCGCCGTGATTCCCATAATCAGAATCGCGTATGTATTCGGTGATAAATCCCAAGGTAGAAATACTTTGCAGAATTTTCCCATCCCTTGAAAGTCATAGCTGATGAAGCCGATGACTGAAATGATTGCAAAAAGCAAAATAATCGCGCGCGCCAATTCGCCGCCCGTATCGGAACCGAAACGTGTCTTAATCCATTCCGCGCCGGTTCTCACTTTGGAGCGGCGCACCCATTTTGAAAGATAAACCGCATCGAAAACCTGATTAAAAATAGGCCACAGCCAAGGCAGAAAAACTCCTTTCAAGCCATATGCGAAAAGAATATAGACAAGCCACATCGTGCCCGTGATGTCCCACATTGCCGAAGCGTTTGAAACGCCGAGCAACCACCACGGCATAGAATTTTCACCGAGAAAATAAGAATCTAGATTTTTAGCGGCACGGCGTGTAACATAAATTCCGATGCCGATCATTACAACGAAGTAAACGACCAGAATAACGATGTCGAAAGTTCCTAAACGCACATGGTTTCCTCTATTTTAGAAATCCCTAAACCCTTGTTCTAAAAACTAAAAAGCATCGATCAGCGAACGAATCCTTAATTTTTGCCGAAATTCGTCGGCGGTCATTTTTTGTTTGGTGCGAAATTCGATCTCGATGTTCCTGTTCGGAATCAGATTGAAATAGTTGTCGCTGAAAAAGCCTTCCGTAAAACCTGACAAGTAAAGGGATTTTGCCAAAGAATCGGTCGAAAATGCGATCTTGAAACCGTTTGCAATCGGCGAAATTTCAGTTTTGACATTCGGGCGCGAAACGTTTAATTCCTTAAACGGTTTGAAGAAATATTCATTCTGCGAAACCGTTTTGCCGCCGACTTTCAACTCGGCAAGCAGGAACGAGTTTTTATCGTCCGCACCGTTCAGAAATTCGCTGACGGTCTGGTTAAAATAAGACTTTCCTTTGAGCGGTTCGATCGACAAATCCATCTCTTTTTTGCTCAGGGTTTTGCCGCTCAAATCCATTAAACTCAGAACCATTTGCGCCTGTTTCGTTTCGGGCGAATCGGAAACGACGTAAATATTCAGATTTCCGCTGTCGTCAACGTGCGGCGAAATCAGGACGGGAGCATAGAATTTTTTCGTGTAATACATTAACGCTTTCCAGCGTCCGAAATAATCCATTCCCGACCACGAAGCGACTTGCCAGCAATCGTTCGCCTGCCAGTATAGCGAACCCATATTGCGCGGCATTATGCGCCGAAAATGTTCCGCGCCGATCTTGATTCCTTCCGCTTGCAAAACCTGACTGACGTATAAAAACGACTCGAAATCTTTCGGCTGATTATATTCCCGGAGCATATATTCCCTGACCAACTGATTGCCGCGCGGATGGCGCTGGTGCGCAAGCATTACCGGAGTTTCGATAGATTTTCGGTCTTCTTCGGTCGTGTATGTTTTGACGGTTTCGAGCTCGGGAAACGATTGAAAACCGTATTCGCTCATAAAACGCGGAAATTGTTTTTCGTATTCTTTATAAGGCTTTTCAGCGTGCCAAACCTGCCAGTAATGCACGTCGCCGATGCGTTGCGAATCGGGATTGTCCTGAAAATTCGAGCTTGGGCTCGATTGCCAATACGGGCGCGAAGTGTCGTATTCATCCAAAACTTCGGGCAAAAGCCGCACGAAAAGTTTCAGATAATCGTCCCAAATATGATTCGGCAAACGTTCCTTCCAGCCCCAATGCAACCACGCCGTTTCGATCTCGTTATTACCGACCCAAATCACGATCGACGGATGATTTCGCAGACGTTTGACATTATCGATCGCTTCCTGACGAACATTTTCGAGAAAATTTTTATCGCCCGGATACATCGAACACGCGAACATAAAATCCTGCCAGACGAGAATTCCCATTTCGTCCGCCAGATCATAATAATAATCGTCTTCGTAAATGCCGCCGCCCCACACGCGGAGCATATTCATATTCGCATCTTTCAGCGAAGTCAGCAGTTCCTTATATTTTTCCTTCGTGATGCGCGTCGGGAAAATGTCCGCCGGAATCCAGTTTGCACCGCGCCCGAAAACGGGAATTCCATTGATGACAAATTCAAAGCTGATGCCGTGTTCATCGGGCTTTTGACGAAGTTCGAGCGTCCGCAAACCCGTTCGCTTCGATTGTTCGTCAACCGTTTCTTTATTGACTGACAGTTTTGCTTTGAAGGTATAAAGCGGTTGTTCGCCGAGCCCGACCGGGAACCAGATTTTCGGATTTACAATCGCAAAATCGAGCGAAACTTTATTTACACCTTTCGTTAATTTAACTTGTTTGGCTGCAACGACTTTTTTATCGTTTTCGACCTCAATGGCTGCTTCCGTTTCCGTCGCAGAAACTATTTCGACAACCGCGCTCAAGTCGGCGTTTTCCTTCGATAATTTATTTTGTCTGATCTGCAAATCTTCGATTCGGGCATTGTCCCAGACAACTAAGTTAACAGGTTTCCAAATGCCGCTCGTGACAAACCGCGGTCCCCAATCCCAACCGAATTGATATGGTGCTTTGCGTGTGTAAGGCGAAGTTTTTTCCCCTTGGTCGTTGACGGCGGGAAGTTCGTAATCGAGTTTTTTCATCAACGGCAAAATCTCGTTGATCGGCGAACGAAATTTGATCTTCAAGGTGTTTTCGCCTTGCTTCAGAGTGTTTTTAACGTCAATGCGCCAGGTCCGAAACATATTGTCGGCGGATAAAATTTCCTTGTCGTTCAGAAAAACATTGGCGTAGGTGTCGAGTCCCTGAAAAACGATCTCGATATTCTGGCGTTTTAAGGTTTCGGCGGAAATGTTGAAACTCGTCTGATATTCCCAGTCGGTTTTGCCGATCCATTGCAGATTTTTTTCGTTGTCGCGGTAAAACGGGTCTTCGATCTTTTTATTTGCCAGCAAATCGGTATGAACACAGCCCGGAACCGTTGCCGCAAGCCATTCCTCTTTACCCGCTTCGCGAAATTTCCAACCCGAACTCAAAGAAATCTCCGTTTTTGCCGCGCCCGTTTGCGCGTCGATATTTTCAATCATAAAAACACTTAAAACCACGATAAGCCAAAATATTTTCATTCGTTTTTACCCCGCAAAAGCAGAAGTTTGCGTCAGCAAGAAAAAGAAATAATTTCTTCTAAAAGAACAAATCCGAAATTCCAAACCGAATTATCTTTTGTAAACTCTCACGTAATCGACAATCATCGTGTTCGGAAAAACGGAAGTATTATCGGGATTTCCGCCCCAAGGTCCGCCGATGGCAAAGTTCAAGATCATAAAAAACGGATGATCGTAAACCCATTTCGCACCGTTCGGCAGATCAGGCGGCGTTAGGGTTTTGTAAAGATTTCCGTCAACGAAAAACTGGATTTTGTTTTCGCTCCACTCGGTCGAATAAACGTGAAAATCGTCTGCAAAAGCGGCATTATTTGCGAGCGAAAAAGGCGCACCGATGCCGTTTGCACCCGAATATCCCGGACCGTGAATCGTGCCGTGAACGATAGCGGGTTCGCGCCCGATATTTTCCATAATGTCGATTTCGCCGCACGTTGCCCAACCCACCGTGTCGATGTTATTGCCGAGCATCCAAAACGCGCCCCACATTCCTTGTCCGCGCGGGATTTTGATTCGCGCTTCAAACTTGCCGTATTTTTGATCGAATTTTCCTTTGGTGATGAGTCGTGCCGAAGTATATTGGCACGGACCATACCAACAACTTAAATTTAAAGGCGGATTGAGTTTAATAGCTTTGATAACCAGATTGCCGTTGCCGTCGAGATACGCGTTTTCGGTCGAATTTGTGTAATACTGCAATTCCTGATTGCCCCAGCCGCCGCCGCCGATCTCTGCCGTCCATTTGTTGGTGTTAATTCCCGAACCGTTTGCGCCGTTAAATTCATCCTTAAAGGTCAATTTTCGATAACGAACTTGCCCTTGCACCGAAAGCGGTGCGAAAAATCCGGGTAAAAATAACAACACGAATAGAAATTTCAAGAAATTTTCAGACATATTTTTATGATCCTGATTGCAAAAATGTGATCGGCATAGTTGCCTTATAAACTCATAAATTTCAAGCAGACAGGAACTGGAACCTGCGCCTGTTTTCCGGTCGATTTCAGTTTTCCGGTCTTTTCGTCAATGCTGAAAATTACGACGTTATCCGAATTTTGATTAGCGACGAGCAAAAATTTTCCGTGCGGCTCGATCGCAAAATTGCGCGGAGTTTTTCCGCCCGTCGAAACGTGTTCGATATATTCGAGCCTTCCTGTTGTTTCATCTATTTTATAAGAAACAATGCTGTTATGTCCGCGATTCGAGCCATAAAGAAACTTTCCGTTCGGCGAAACGTGAATGTCAGCACACGAATTGCTCGAACCCGAAACGCCTGCCGGAACTGTCGAAACGGTTTGAATTTCCTTTAATGTGCCGTGTTTTTCGTCATAAGCGAGCGAAACGATGGTCAGATCGAGTTCATTTATTAAAAACGCAAATTTTCCGCTTCCGTGAAACGAAAAATGACGCGGACCTGCGCCGGGTTTTGCTTGATAAAAAGTTTGTGTTTCGTTCGGTGTCAGCTTGCCCGTTTTATCGTCAAACTTATAGATCATCAGCCTGTCAATGCCTAAATCAGCGGCAAACGCAAAACGATTGTTGCGGTCTAAAGTAATCGAATGTGCGTGTGCCGCTTCTTGTCGGTCCTTGTTCGGACCGGTTCCCGTGTGCTGTGCCAGATCGACGGCTTCACCGAGTTTCCCGTCTTTCCCGATCGGATAGACGGAAACATTTCCGCCGAGATAGTTGGCAACGAGCGCAAATTTTTCGTTGTGGCTCGTGGTAATGAAACAAGGCGCACCGCCGAGGCTTGAAACTTTGTTCAAAAATTGGAGATCGCCCGTTTTTTCATCAATCGCGAATGCGCTTACCGCGCCGCTTTTTTTGCCTTCGTATTCAAGCAGTTCATTGACGGCAAAAACGTATTTTTTATCCTTATTAATCGTCAGAAATGACGGCTCCAGAACGCCTTTAACTGTTTTGTATGGCTTCATCTCGCCCGTGTCGGGGTTAAATTTGTAAATGTAAATTCCTTCGCTCTTGCCTGAAGCCGTGTATGTTCCGATATAAACTAACATCTCTTTTGTTTTGCCGTTTGATTGTGAACGTGCGTTTCCCGCCACCATCAATCCGGCGACCGCCGAACTGCCGATTGCCAGAAAATCGCGCCGTGAAAAATTTTTATTAACTGACATTTTCCCGAGTTTTTTCATAAATCCCTTGTGCCATCATCAAAGCACCGCAAACGCCGCTTTCGCTTCCCAGCGAAGCTTTTAAAATTTCAACCTTTTCAATCGGCAACATCGTCACGTTTTTGTGTATTTCACGGCGCAATGGTTCGAGCAGAAGCTCGCCTGCCGCCGAAACGCCGCCGCCGATGACAACCGCTTCCGGCGCAACTAGAGTGATCGCATTGCCGATGCCGATTGCCAGATATTTGATCGTTTCATTCCAAATCCTGCGGGCGGTTTCATCGTTGTGTTCGACTGCTTCGACCACTTTCTCGCTCGTAATATGCCGATAATTTTCAGCATTTCCGCCGTTTTGCGAAGCAAGCATCTCGCGCATTCTTCGCGCAATCCCGGTTCCCGAAGCGATCGTTTCCAAACATCCGAAAGTGCCGCAACGACATTGAATCCCGTCCATTTCGACGATCATATGCCCGATCTCACCCGCGCCGGCTTGCACGCCGTGATGAATCTGCCCGCCGCAGATGATCGCGCCGCCGATGCCGGTCGAGATCGTGACGTAAAGCATATCCTGAAATTCGCGTCCCGCGCCGTGGAAATATTCGCCGAATGCCGCCGCATTTGCGTCATTATCCAGAATTACGGGAACACCGAAACGATTTTCGACGAGTTCGACAATTGGAAATCTGTCCCAACCGGGCAAATTTACGGGCGACATCACCAGCCCGTTCTGAATGTCGATCGGTCCCGGACATCCGATGCCGACAGCCGCAAGTGTGGTCGAAGTTTCGGCAAGCATTTCTTCAATAGCAAGCGAAATATTTTCCAAAATTCGGACAGGTCCGAGCGCAATTTCGGTCGGTAAACGGCGCGAAGCCGCTCTTTCCCCTTCGTGAGTTTGCAGTGCAACGGCAATTTTCGTCCCGCCGATGTCTATTCCTGCTACAACTTGGTCGTTCATTTTATTGATATTCCTGAATCTTTAAAACCTAGTTTCCCGAAGTTGCATTAACTAAAACCTTCATTGATTCGATCACTTGAAATTCCAAGCCAGCCTTTTGTTTGGCGATTTCCGTCAAACTTTTCAATTTCGCATCACGCCATTCCGCGCCTGAAGTTTTTCTGGTTTCGAGCATTTCGACAATTTCCAAACCGATCCCACCCAAACTTTGCAGATCAGCCGCAAGCTGTTTTGCTTCGCTCAAAGCCGGAGCTTTTTCGATTTGCGCACTTAAAGTCATCGCGTCATTTTTCCAACCCGAAAAGATCATTTTCAGTTTCGTGGAATCTGCCGAAAAGTTTCTGTTTGACACCAATTTATTAAACTTTCTCGCGCCGTTTGCATCGGCTTGCGCGGCATCGATCAAACCTGTCAAAGGCGAAAGCATCGTTTGCGGGCGGACTTGATAACGCCTGTATTCTTTGACGGGTTCGATCAGGGAAACCAAAGTTTGAAGCGCGGAAATGTCTTGATTATTAGCCAGACGACGCAGCAGTATCGGCTGATTTTTGCGATGCGTCAGCCCTAATTCTTCAAGCTGTGTGCCGATAACTTCAAGACGGCGATACATATCTTCGACATCGTTTACTTCACGCGGCGACCAGAATCTTTCGGCGATCGCGGGCATCCGCGACCAGATGCGCGAATCGATGGTTTCGGGCGAAACCCATTCGCTCCACATTGTCGCCTCGCCGCCGAGAATTCTTTTTTGTTCTTCAGCGTTGAGGGTCGTATCAGCCGGAAGCGGATCGACGACATAATGCTGTGACGCAGGAAACATCAGATCGATGTAATAACCGTTTGAAAGCACGCCCGTAAAACCTTGTCTTGCGGCTTCGGCGAGAGCTTTTTGTCCGCGCCACGAATGAATAACGACTTCCTTCGGCAGATCGGGTTGAAAAATCTCATCCCAGCCCATCATAATTTTGCCGCCTTTTTGCAGAAATTTAAGGATTCTTTTATTGAAATAAGTTTGGAGCGCGTGATTGTCCTTGATGTTGTTTTTCTTCATAAAGGCTTGGATTTTTGGATTCGCATTCCATTGTTTGCCTTCGTTCTCGTCGCCGCCGATGTGCATATACGCATCGGGAAAAAGTGCGGTCATTTCGGCGAAAAATACTTCGAGAAGCTTGTAGGTTTTTTCGTTGGTCGGATCGAGCGTCGGGTCGAAAATTCCGGGCAAACGTTCGATCTTATACGGTCCGGGCGCGCTCGCAATTTCGGGATGCGAAACGACCCACGCCGTGGCGTGTCCGGGCATATCGAATTCGGGCATCACACGGATTCCGCGATCGGCGGCGTATCTGATGATCTCGCGAATTTGCTCCTGCGTGTAAAAATCGCCGTCCGAGCCTTGCAAGTGAAGCTCGGGAAGCCTTTTCGTTTCGACGCGAAAGCCTTGATCTTCGGTCAGGTGCCAGTGCAGAACGTTTAATTTGACCGCCGCCATTCCGTCGAGATTGCGTTTGATAACTTCGACGGGCTGAAAGTGACGCGCCGAATCGATCATTAAGCCGCGCCAGGGGAAACGCGGTTTATCGCTGATCGAAACCGCAGGGAAATAAAATCCGTCCTTGTCGCCTTCCAAAAGCTGGAGAAAAGTTTCGAGTCCGCGCATTGCACCGACCGTTGTCGGGGCGGTTAATTTTGCCTGTTTGTCGGAAATTTCAAGATTATAGGATTCGTCGTCGCCGAGCTTCGGAGTCGCGTTTCCCGTCGAAATCGTTTCAATTAAAAGACTTGCATTTGCCGCATCAGTCGAAAGATCGCGCGAAAATTCAAAAATCGTGCGACCTTCGAGCCGCCGCATCACACGGAAAATATAAATCTTCAAACGTTCGTCGGTTTTTCCCGAAACGGCAACCGTGAAGTTTTTTGTGACGGGTAATCTGCCGTTTTTCCAGGCTATATTTGCCGGAACGGGCATCAGATTGCGCCGTGCGGTTTGGAAATCCTGTGCCGAAACTGTGAAAAATGCCGACAAGATCAGCGTAAAAATTAAGAGAACTTTAATCATATTGAAATTTTGCTGAAAACTTTTCAGCCTTACCCGAACTATTTTTGCGCCTCAAAAGAATCGACCGCTTTGCGCATACAGTCGGCGATTTCGGTCGCGCCCTTTTTGAACATATTAAAGCCGCCGTCCCATTCCCACCAAGCATTCGGAATTTTCAGTTTGCCGAAAATTTTATAAACCGTTTCGGCGTGACGGCAACGGTCGGCTTCTGCGGCATAACGCGTGAAAGAGCCGAATTCGCCGATAAATACCGGCACTTTGTGTTTTTCAGACCAATCTTTCGCCGTTTTCAGATCGGCTGACATTTTTGCTTCCTGCGAATCTTTTTCGTATGTGTTTATTAAACCCACAACACAAGTATCATCAACATTTTGCGGAGCTTTTGCCGAAAAAGTTTCCTTCCACGGAAACGGAATATTTTTCATTTCCGCCAAACCTTTATTCGACCAGGTTGCGCCTTGATGCGTGAAAAGAAACGGGTCGTAATAATGAAACGTGTAAATTATGTTTGAATCTTTAAAGGGTTCTGATTCGATCAACGCTTGTCGCGAATTCCAATCGTGAAAGCCGACAATCAAAGTATGATTCGGCGCGATCTTGCGAATTGCTTTGATGATTTCTTCCGCCTGTCTGCGCCATTCATCAGCCTTGATGTCGTGCGGTTCGTTGCGGAGTTCAAAAAAGACCTTTTCGGGATCGGTATTTTTGTATCTTTCCGCAATTTCCCGCCACAGCCAAACGACTCTTTCAGTCGCCGCCGCGCCTTTCACCGAACCGTCGAATTCGACGTGATGCAGATCGATGATTGCATTTAACTTATTGTCCGAAGCCCATTTAACAAATGAATCGGCAAGTTTTAAGCCTTCCTGATTTTCCCATTTGTAGGGTTTTTCATAATTTGCCCACGCGCCGAAATTTATCGGGATGCGAACGGTTTTGAATCCTGCGCGGGCGATGTCGGCAAACATTTTTTCGCGTTTTGCCGCTTCCGAAGTTTTGGCAAAATCACCGTAAATTTTCGCTTTTGTGCCGTTCCACCAATTATCGAGATACGAAATATTCATCCCGACGCTCATTCGTTCGGCGCGTTTGTGCGCAATCGTTCGCGCGGCTGAAAATTGCGCGCAAACGAATAGAATCAAGATTAGAAAAAATGATTTTTTCATTGATAAATGCTTTGTTTGACGGAAAAATAATTCCCGGAAAGGCGGAATTCCGTCCGCCTTTCCAACCTTTCGATCGGCACTATTTGAGCGTGAACTTGTCGGATAACCCGCCGATCGTCACGGTAAAATCGCCGGCTTCCAAAACGGGTTTGCCGTTCATTCCGACAAATGAAAAATCGTCTTTGTTCAGCTTAAAGGTCAAAGTTTTCGTCTGTCCCGCATTGAGTGAAACCTTCGCAAAACGTTTGACGCGTTTTCCAGCCGGAGCCATCGTAGCGTATTCGTCGCGCAAATATAAAATTGCCGATTCCTTTCCGCCACGGTTTCCCGTATTTTTCACGTCGACGCTGACTGTCAATTCACCGTCCATCGGGAGCGATTTGGAAGACAATCTCAGATTGCTGTAAGAGATCGTCGTGTAGCTCAAACCCGTTCCGAAATCGAACTGCGCTTTGTTTGCCGCATTTCCGAAGCCGGTTTCTTCCGTTTCAAACAATTTGTGGTCATACATAATCAGATTGTTCGGGTTGCGCGGATAGGTAAAGGGAAGTTTGCCGTTCGGATTGTAGTCGCCGAAAAGCACGTCGGCAATCGCCGTTCCGCCTTCACTGCTCGGGTTGAGTGCAAGCAAAATTCCCGAAACTTTATCGGCAATGCGGTTGATGATGCGCGGACGACCTTCGACCATTACCAAAATCACGGGTTTTCCGGTTGCAATGATCGCTTCGGCGAATCTCAACTGCGTTTCAGAAAGCGTCAGATCGGTAATGTTTCCGGGCGTTTCCGTGTATGAACCCTCGCCTAAACACAGCACGACGACATCGGAATCTTTTGCTTCTTCGACCGCTTTTTTGACATCGACTTCGACATCTATATCGGTCGGCGTGCCGTTTGAAGGCGTGTTAGGCGGACGCGTGATTTTTGTCCCTTGCACAAACTCGAAATTTTTACCGCCGAGCTTTTGTTCGATAGCTTTTTGAATCGTCGGTTTATTCGGGTAAAGCGATTCCTCTGAACCCTGCCAAACCCAGGTCCAGCCGTTATTTAATGAAATCAATGAATCGGCGGTCGGACCCGTCACGAGAACTTTTTTGTTTTTCGGAAGCGGTAAAATGTTGTTTTGATTTTTCAGCAAAACGAGCGATTCACGCGCCGCTTCGAGCGAATATTGGGCATATTCGGCTTTTCCGAAATTATTTTTCGCCGATTCCGACGGCATCGGATTTTCAAAAAGTCCGAGTTCGTATTTCACGCGCAAAATACGTCTGACGGCATCATCGATGCGCGTCATCGGGATTTTTTTCTCCCTCACAAGCTGAATCGTATAATCCGCAAAGCTGTAATCGGCAGGCACCATCGACATATCGATTCCGGCGTTGATTGCCATCATCGTCGCTTCTTTTTCGTCTTTGGCGATCTTCCAAAACGTAACGAGTTTCTTGATGTCTTCCCAATCGGAAACAACGAAACCATCGAATTTATACTCGTTTTTCAAAACGTCGGTCAGCAAATATTTATTGACGTGTCCGGGAATTCCATTGACCTCCGCCGAATTTACCATCACGGTTCGCGCACCTGATTTAACTGCTGTTTCAAAAGGCGGCAGAAAATATTCGCGCATATAATTTTCGGGAATCCAAGCAGGCGTGCGGTCGCGTCCCGTCAGCGGCATACTGTAGCCGACGTAATGTTTCAAACTCGCTGCGACGTGATTTTCGCTTTTCAAATCGTTTCCCTCAATGCCGCGCACGAAAGCCGCACCCATCACTTTCGCCAGGTAAGCATCTTCGCCGAAAGTTTCCCAGTAACGCGCCCAGAGCGGTTGACGACCAAGATCGAGAACGGGCGAAAACGTCCAGGGAATCGCCGCCGCGCGTGTTTCCATCGCGGTGATTTCCGAAGCTTTCTGCATTAAAATCGGATTCCAGGTTGCCGCCATTCCGATTTGTTGCGGAAAAAGTGTCGCGCCGCGCACATAGTTTGCGCCGTGAATCGAATCGATGCCGTAAATATTCGGGATTTTCAGGCGCGTTTTCGCCGAAGCATTTTGAATTTCGCCGATGATTTCGCGCCATTTGTCGACCGTTAAAGCCTGATCGCTAACGTTCAAAATCGAGCCAACGCCGTATTTTACGATTGCTTTTTCGAGTTTTTCGGGGTCGGCTTTAACATTCTGGTCGCGTCCCGAAACGATCATCACCAGCGCAAGCTGAGTCATCTGTCCGACTTTTTCTTCCAGGGTCATTTTTTTCAGTAATGCTTCGATCTGTCTGGAATGATCGGGACGCGAATTTTTCATCGCTTTTTCCAGATAAACGTGACTGTCGGGCAAATCGGTTGCCGCTAAAGTTTTCACATCTTGAGCGAAACTTTGTTGCAGTGGCAGACAAAAGGTCTGAAAACAGATGACGACTAATGCAAACAGTGCTGTCTTTTTCATTGAATTTTAGTGTTCCTTAAAGATAAAAGAAGAAATTGAATAGCTGTGGCTACATTTTATTTTATCCTTGAAAATACTTCAAGATTTTCTATGCAAACAGCTTAAACTTTACAATAACAGAGTTTCAATAATTGGTTAAACCAATTATTGAACGACATTTTTGCGAAAATTCGTTTGTATCAGAGCAAAAAGCGAATTTCAGCGGCTTTTGTATTGGACGAATCGAAAAAAAACAATTCGGCGATTGCTAAACTTCTGCTAAACTATAACTTAAATACTTTGTTTTACGACCAGACAAAAGTTAATATAAACTATTTCTGCAAAAATGAAAAATGGAGAACTGCGATGATTAAATTTTATCAAAAAATGTTTTTTTTCGTGATGCTTTTGTCATTTACCGCAATCTTGAGTGTGACCGCAAACGCCCAAGGTAAAAGCGTTTTTGAAGTGATTTCAGGCGATGCGCTGAACAAACTCGTGCCGACGAGTTTTTATTTTGCGGGGCAAAGTGCCGAAACCCAGATGCGAAATACGGCGGCGGCGAAAGTTGGTGAAAGTCGGTTTATTATTGCCGGAATGGTTGACACTTCAGGCTATTCGACCGAGATCAGCGGTAAATACGAAGGCTTTTTTATCACCGATTCGCCCGTCAAATTCGGCAACAAAAATCTGAATACGGGCGCATACGGATTCGGTTTTACGGCAGACGGAAAGATAAAAATTTTCGACCTGAGCAGTAAGGAACTTCTCTGGACAACGACCAAAAGCGACGAGGAAATGAAGCGTCCAAGACCTTTGCAGATGATGTCGGAAGCAAAGGGAATTCGTTTATACAAGGGCAAAAATTACGTTTTGATCGCGCCGAAATAGTTGAAATTAAATCGGCTTAAAGACGTAAAAAAATCACGGCACTTTGGATTTTTGCTCCAGAAGAAAACTCAGGCGAATGATGTTTCGCAATTCCGTTTCGGCGTTTTCAGTGGTTTTCGTTTCGATGACGTTAAGATTTTGAAAGATCGGACTCGTCACGAAATTTCCGACGGATTTATCGAGAACGACGATTATGTTCTTGATGTCCTGAAGCTCGGATTCCTTTAGTTTCGATTTTGAGGGCTGATCTTCTTCATAAAGCGAAAGGTTTGCGTCAAGCCGCTTGGCGCATTCGCTTACCTTTGAAGCAAGTTCGCCGATGCGCTTGTAGTTGATTTCCTTTCCCGTGACGTAGGTTTTAACTATCTCGCTCTGTAATTTTTGAAGGAGTTCAAAATCTTTCTTGATCTGAGCGTAGTTCATTTTTCGTATTTCGATAACTCTCTGGCGATAATTTTCGCGTTTGGCGCGTTCGAGCTGAATCGAACGCATCCTGATGCCGTTATCGTAATCGTCGCGGCTATTGCGACCGACCGAACCGTTTGCCACGCCGGGAACGTCCTGCGTAAAAATATTTCCGACGGAAAATAAAAGGATGCCGACCATCAAAACTAAACTCTTCACGAAAAATTCCTCCCTTTTAGCGGCGAAAAATGACCTTCGCACAATGTTTTTTATGAAATAAATTTAGCACATTTGCGAATATCTTTGAAAATAAATTTTTTATATGACGGGCGGAGCAAGATAAAAATAGCGTCAGTCCGGGATAAGGAAGTTTTAGAAACTACATTCGATCTTGTCTGCGAAACACGCGAATATCGTCAGTCCGGGATTGTAAAATCCGGGTTTCTTACTTTCTTTTTTTCGTGTCTTTCGCGTGTTTCGCGGGCAAATTTTCCTGATTCCGAATTCACTTTAAAAATAAGATTTTTTATCTCCGCATTTTCTATTTCGCAACAAAACGGTCGATCTTCCACTCTATTTTTCCGCCCGAAAAGTCATTTTTCAACGAATATTTATCCCGTGAATTTATCAATTCGAGCGTTTGCAGAGTTGAATTCGGCAATGCAAATTTTCCCGAAACCTTTGCGCCTTCATTGCTGAAAATGCGAAGCTCGATGTTATTCCAATCAATTTCCGGGGTGCTCTGCACCGCTTTCGCCATCGGCAAAACGGAACCGTTCTTGACGAGTAGAACGATCGGAATTTCGCCTGCTTCGATCTCGTGCCATTTTTCGCCCCGGAAAATTTTTCCCGTTTGATAATCGAACCATACTCCCGGCGGCAGATAAACTTTGCGCTTTGTTTGATTGTCTTCAAAAAGCGGCGCGACCAGCAGATTTTCGCCGAACATATATTCGTCTTCGATCAGCCACGAAGTTTTATCATCCGGAAACTCGAAAAACAATGTCCGCAACATCGGAAAACCCTTTTCGGAAGAATCTTTCGCCTGCGCGTAGATATACGGCATCAGCGAATAGCGCAACTGCAAAGCGCGGCGAAAATCTTCGGTCAGTTTTTCGTCATATTCCCACGGTTCACGCGGCGGCGCACCGTGCGCGCGCGTGTGCGAAGTCAGCACGCCGAATGCCAGCCAGCGACGATAAAGATCACGCGGCGCACGTTCGACAAACCCGCCGACATCGTGACTCCAATAAGTAAAACCCGAAAGACCGAACGAAAGTCCGGCGCGAAGCTCCGCCGCCATTGCCGAATTCGTATTTTCGGCATCGCCGCCCCAATGAAGCGGATAACGTTGGCTTCCTGCCCACGCACTGCGCGCCCAGATGATCGAATCGCCCGTCGTTTGTTTCGTGATGTCGGCAACGGCTTTGTTGTAGCGGAGCGGGTAAAGATTATGTTCGTAAAGTCCGCTTTTACCCGAAAAATATTGTCCCGAGATCGGAGCGTTTTCGCCGAAATCGACCTTGATCGCGCCGACACCGAGCTTTAACAGCGCGGAAAGTTTTTCCTGATACCATCTGACCGCGTCCGGATTACTCATATCGAGAACCGCGTCTTCAAACGGCATCGTTCCGCTTTCGTTGCGAACCGCATAATTTTTTGCCGTGATTTCCTTGAAAAGCTCGTTTTTCGGAGTGAAATAAGTATATTGCCAGAGCGAAACGTGAAAACCCTGCTGTTTTAGGTCGGAGATCATCTTCTGCGGATTCCGGAAACGTGTTTTGGAAAATTCGTAGTTACTGCGCCAATCGGTTTCAAACCAGCCCGTATCGAGATGGATCACGTCCGCCGGAATTTTGTTTTCGCGAAGCTTGGCGGCGACATTGCGCACTTCTTCCTCGGATTTGTAAGTGATGCGGCTCATCCAAAAACCGAAAGACCAGAGCGGCGGAACGGGACTTTTTCCGGTCAGGTTCGTATATTCGGACAAAATTTCCTTCGGATCGCCGAGAAAAACGAAAAGATCGAACTTTTCATCGGCTGAATAGATAGTGTTGTGAGCGTCGTAAAATTGACCGAAATCGAAAGTTACGGGCGCAGATGTATGAACGAACATTCCGTAACCTTGATCGCTCAGGAAAAACGGAATCGGTTTATACATCAACTGGCTCTGCGCGCCCATCGCGTCGCGTGTTGTCAGATTCATTTTTTGCCCGCGTTTGTTGAGCCGCGTAAACGATTCGCCGCCGCCGAAGATTTTTTCATCGGGTGCGAGCGAGAATGTCGCGGCAAAACGCCGGCTCAGATCGGCGGCGCGGCGGACGAACGAAAACGGCGTTGAGGAAAGAAACGAACGCGGATCGTTCAGATTTTGCGTCCGCGTCAAAAGTTTCCCGTTTGCATCGTAAAATTCGACGTGCCAAGGATTTTTGACGATTTTGACCTGTCCGAAAGTGCTTGTGTAAACTATTTCGTCCGCCGTTTCGCTGACTTTCCACGAATCGGTTTTCGCGGGAACGCCGTCGAGCATCAGCGAAAATCCTTCATCAAAGGCGGCGGCGCGGGAATTGAAGCGCAAACGAACGGTGCGCGGCGAAACGAATGAAATGCTGAAGGGAAGCGCAGGATTTTCATCGTATTCGGTCGCCGGAAATTCGGTCGCTTTTCCTTTTGAAAGTCCCGCATCGAGCTTGTTAAAATTCAGCGATGTCGAGCGCAAATATCTGTCCCAAACAAGTTTGCCCGTGCCTTTTGCGGCATCGAAATCCGCCAGACGACTGCCGATAAAATGAACATTTTCAAAAGCGCGAAAATCACGGCTGACATCTTCCGTATCGCCCAAAATCTGTGCCGGAACCGATTTCACCGGAAACGAAAAAGCGCACAGACAGAAAACTGAAAGAACGAAATTTCGCTTTCGGGCTAATCTTAAAATATTCATTTTTGTAAATTATTTTGCCGTCGTCAGATTTTTATCCGCTTCTTCTTTGAGCGCGGCACTCAACTTTATCAATCTTTCCAGGTCGGTTTGCGCTTTCGCATTTTCCGCCGGATTGACGTTCTGCGGGTTGGTAAACATCTGATTGTTGACAAAAGCCGCCAGCGTATTGTCCATTTCGACGATCAGCGATCTGATGCCGGTCGGCAGAGGCTGTTCCGGTTTGGCTTCGACCGGAGCGGGCGCAACCGTTTCCTTTTTCTTGTCTTTCGATTTCTTTTTGTCTTTTGAATCTTTGTTTTCTTCGGCGGGCGGCGTGAAAAGATTTACTTTCAAACGAATTCCGCTTTTGTTTATCTGATCGGCATCGGTCGAAATCTTGGCGTAATTGATCTGCTTTTCCTTTGAATAAGCCGTAATAATTTCATTTTGAAGCATTTGGATTTTCTCGAAATCTTCTTTTACCTCGGTAAATCTCACCTGCGCCGCTTGGTCGTTTTCTTGTTTGGCTTTATCGGCTTTCGCGTCCTCGCGCTTCACGCGTTCGATCTCGTTCGAGCGGTCTTTCACGTTGCGGTCTTCGAGATTTTTGTCCGAAGCTCCCGCCGGCATTATGCCCTGCGCGAAAACGTTTGCCGAAAGAGCAAGCAAAAATATAAAAAATACTGACAAAATTAACTTTTTCATAAAATTCTCCCTAATCAATTATTCCGAAAATTACGCGTTTCGGTTACGCCTTTATTCTGCGTTATAAAATTTAATTTGTCCGGCAAAACGCCCGGAATCGTTTCGGTTTTGCCGTCGCTCCAGCGAATTTCGAGCGATTCGATCTTTTCATTTTTCGGAAAACCGAAATGCAGACGAAGATCGTTTTGCGACAAATAACTCGCGCCGGCTTCGACCGATTGCGTCATCGTGCGTTGCTTTGTTTTCAAAATTACACGTGCGCCGATCGCGTCACGATTTATGCCTTTTTGCGTTAATTTCAGGCTCACGCTCTGATTTTCGTTCGCGGTCGTATTCAGCAAGACGGTCGGAACCGCGCCGAGATTTGTCACTACCACGTCGATTTTTCCGTCGTTGTTCAGATCGCCGAAAGCCGCACCGCGCCGCGATAAAAGCGTCAGATTCTTTAATCCCGAACTTTCCGTTTCGTCAGAAAAAGTCCCGTTTCCAAGGTTTCGATGAAGCAGAAAATGCTGTCGGAAGCCGAGTTGGGTCTTGCTTTGGGCAAATTCGATCTGCGGATAAACGTGCCCGTTCAGCACGAAAATATCGAGCCAGCCGTCATTGTCGAAATCGAAAAATCCCGTTCCCCAACCGACGAACGGAACACTCGGCGCGGCAATTTTCGATTCAAACGAAACGTCGAGAAAGCCTTTCGCGCCGAGATTTCGATAAAGCGTGTTGTGTTCGTTGTCGAAATTCGTCACGAAAAGATCGATCTTTCCGTCGCCGTCGTAATCGCCGAAAGCCACGCCCATCGAACCCTGTTCGATTCCCGCGCCGCTATAGCTCGTTCCCGTTACAAAACCGACATCCGTAAAACTGCCGTCGCCGTTGTTTTTGTAAAGATAATTGGGCGTTCCGTCGTTGGCGACATAAATATCGAGCCAGCCGTCGTCGTTGTAATCGCCCCAAATTACGCCGAGCCCGTAATATTTTTTCCCGTCCGCCACGCCGATCTTTTGCGAAATTTCTTCAAATGTTCCGTTGCCGCGATTGCGGTAGAAAAAATCGCCTTCGCCCGGCAAACCGCGCGGACCGCATTGGACGCGAATTCCCTTGAATGAACAAGTTTGCGAACTTCCGAAAACGGGCAAATTATTCAGATCGAGCTTGACGTAACCCGCTACGAAAACGTCCAAATCGCCGTCGCGGTCGTAATCCGCCCAAGCCGCGCCCGTCATAAATCCGTCGCCCTTCAGTCCCGATTTTTCCGTCACATCCTGAAATTTGCATTGTCCGAGCCCGCGATAAACGGCGTTTCCGTTAAATCCCGTGATGAAAAGATCGAGGTTTCCGTCTGCATCGAAATCGACTGCCGTGACCGCCATTCCCCAACCTTTGCGTTTGAGATTTGCCGATTCGGTCACATTTTCAAATTTCGGAGTTTTGCTTGTCGCGCCATCGATCTGACGATAAAGCGTGACGAAAAGATCGCCGCCTTTTTTGAAGTTTTCGACGGACGAACCGTTGACGGTTGCGACATCGAGAAAACCGTCATTATCACAATCGAAAACCGCCGCCCCGCCCGACATCGATTCGATAATGTAACGATTTTCGGGCGTTGCAATGTGCGAAACATTGATGCCGCTTTCCTTTGTCACGTCCTTAAACAAAATCGGAACGCTTTGCGCGAAGCTCGGCAAAACGCAAACGAAGATTGAAACTAAAACTATAAAAATCTTCACTTTGAAAATTTATTTTCCACAGATGAACACCGATTCACACAGATGGAAAATATGATTTGGTAAAAAAATCTCAAAAACATCCTATTTATCCGTGTTCATCTGTGGATAAATATTCTTACTTCAACGCCTTTGCCGGACGCATCTTTTCAAACGGGACGATTCCTTCGCCTTCGAGAATCGCATAAAATTTGTCCGCCGCAACGTCTTTTAATGTTTCGACTTTGCCCGAATTCCAGCGAATTTCGATCAGATCGGCTTTTAACGCTTTGCCTAAGCCGAAGTGAACGCGCAGATCGCTTTGCGAAAGATAACTTCCGCCGCTTCTGATTTCTTCGGTTTGCGTGACGCTTCCGGTCGTAACTTTTATTCTTGCACCGATCGCCAAAGGATTTCCGTTTTTCGCACCGAGTTCCAAAGTCAGCCAATGATTGGTTTTGTCGCCTTCATTTTTCAAAATCATCGGCGCATTGTCCAAATCTCCGACGACGACATCGATCTGCCCGTCGTTGTCCAGATCGCCGAAAGCCGCGCCGCGTGCCGCGCGAAGTTCGGTCAAAGCATTTCCGGCTTGATTGCTTGCATCGCAAAAAGTTCCGTCGCCCAAGTTTATATGAAGCAGTTTCGGCTGGCGATATTTCGCACCCGAAGGAAGCTGATCCATTTGCGGGTAAACGTGACCGTTGACGACAAAAAGATCGAGCCACGTGTCATTATCGAAATCGACAAAACCCGTTCCCCAACCGACCCACGGACGTGACGGCTGGGCAACTTTGGCGATAAAGGACGCGTCGGTAAAATCGTAATTCCCGTTGTTGCGGTAAAGCGTGTTGTATTCGTCGGCGAAATTTGTGACAAAGATCGCAAATTTTCCCGTGTGCAGATAATCGCCGATCGCTAAACCCATCGAACCTTGCTCCGAACCGTCGCCGCTCACCGCCGTTCCCGATTCGAGTCCGATTTCCGTAAATTTAATTTTTCCTTCGTTTTTATAAAAGAAATTCGGCGTTGAATCGTTTGCCACGTAAGCGTCCGATCTGCCCGTGTTTCCGAAATCAGACCAACCGACCTGCAAGCCGTAATAACCGCCCGCATCTTCAAACCCGAGTTGTTTGGTGACATCCGAAAACGTTCCGTCGCCGTTGTTTTTGTAAAGCGTGTCGCCCGCACCTTTCAAGCCTCGCGGTCCGCATTGCACGTCGATTCCGCGAAATTTACACGTCGGACTCGCGCCGAAACCGGGAAGATCGTTAAGCTTGAAATCGACATAATTTGAAACCAGAAGATCGAGAAATCCGTCGCCGTCGTAATCGCCGAAAGCCGCGCCCGCCGACCAGCGGGCATCATCGACTTTGGCTTCCCTGGCGATGTCGGTAAAAGTTCCGTCACCGTTGTTGCGATACAAAACGTTTGCGCCCAGACAAGTTACGTAAATATCGGGAAACCCGTCGTTGTTGTAATCGCCGACCGCGCCGCCCATTGCAAAACCCGGAAAAGCGACTCCGGCTTTATCCGTCACGTCGGTAAAAGTGCCGTCTTTGTTGTTTTTATAAAGTGCCGACCGCGATTTTTGTTTTTTGAGTTCCATCTCGACTGTCGGCGCATTTGTCAGATAAATATCCTGCCAACCGTCGCGGTCATAATCAATTAATAAAACGCCGCCCGACATCGATTCGACGATGTATTTTTTTTCGGGTGCAGACGTGTGAACAAACTTAATTCCCGTTTTTGCAACAATATCCGCAAACTGCGGAATCCTTCGATTAGTGCAAACCTGTGCGTTTACGGAAGAAAACAAATTGCCGAAAAGCGAGATAAAAAGAAGCGCGGAGAAAATTCGTTTCGTTTTCATCACATCAAATTTCCTCCCGGATTTCGTAATTTTTGGAACATTTCAAGATGTTTTTTGGCTGATGTGCCGTCGCCCAGAAGATTGTATAAACGGCTGAGTTGAAAATGCGTTTCGGCATCGTTCGGCGCAAGCGCGACGGCTTTTTCCAAGACGTTTTTCGCCTTTTGTTCCGCGCCCGATTGCAGATAAACCGCGCCGAGATCGCGCAAAGCGAGCGGATAATTCGGTGCGAGCGCGACGGTTTCTTCCAGATATTGAATAGCTTTTGCCGTGTCGCCCTGTGTTTTATAAGAAAGTCCGAGCTGATATTTCGCTTCAAAGTTTGACGGATTTATTTCGACACAGCGTTCGAGCTGACGGCGCGCGGGTTCGAGCTGATCGCGCTGTGCGGCGAGCGTCAAACCGAGCGCAAGACAGCCGCGAGAATCGTTGGGGCGAATCTGCATCAGCGTTTCCAACGATTTCTGCGCTTTATCCAAGTTTCCGTTTTGCAGGGAAGCCGCGCCGAAAAGATATAGAAAATCGGGATCGTTCGGATTGATGATAAGCAGTTTTTCAGCCGCTTCGACGGCTTTTTGCGCTTTATTTCCGCGCATTGCCGCGACGACGAACTGTGATAGAAGCGTTTTGGAATTAGGTTCGAGCGCAACGGCTTTTTCGATCAGGTCAAACGCCGCTGTTGAATTTCCCTGTGCATTTTCGAGCATCGCTTGAAGGAAAAAAACTTCCGCCGATTTCGGTTGTAAAACTTCGGCTTGAGCGAGGTGCTTTTTCGCATTCGCAAAATCGCCCGCGTAAATTTCGGCTTTTCCGAGCAAGATCAAGGCTTTCGCGTTTTTCGGCGCGGCAAGCGCAACGGCGCGAAGCAATTCGACTGCTTGCGGGGTTTGCTTTGCATTAAGGAGAATTTCGGCAAATTTCAGCGAAATATTCACTTTCGTCGGCGCGATCTTTTTGGCTAAAGGAACGAGCGAATCGAATTTTGTTTTGTCGCCGAGTTCAAGATAACAAACCGCGAAAACGGGCAAAGCGTCGGAGTTTTTTATATTTAACGGCAGTTTTTCCGCCGTTTCGAGGGCTTTCGGAATGTCGCCGACAAGTGTTAAAACCTGCGCGAAGTTGAGCCTTGCGGTCGCGTCTTTTAGTTCCGAATCGTTTATTCCGCTCAAAATTTGACGCGCATCGTCAAGCTGTCCGGTTTGCGCGAGAATGATCCCGTAATTTATCCTTGCCGTCGTAAAATTTGCGTCGAGCGTCAAAACTCTGGCGTAAAGTGCCTTGGCTTCTTCGATCCGATTTTGCCGAAAACGAAGCCGTCCGACGAGTTCGAGGGCACGAAGATTTTGCGGGTCGGCAAGCGCGAAATCGAGCAAAGGTCGTTCGGTTTCGGCAAGTTTGCCCTGTTCGATATTTTTTTCAAATACCGTCAAAACGTCTTTTGGCGGAGCTTTCTTCTGTGCGAAAACGGGCAGAAAAAACGCCGCTAAAAGTGGAAAAATCAATAAGAATTTTGTGAAATTCAGTCTTTTCATTTATTTCACATCGGCGAATTGACCTGACGGTTGGCGGCTTTCAGGTCACGGTAAATTTTCAACTCGCGCTCGGCATCAGCCATCCGTGAAGCACGCCGATACGCGATGCTCAACTGGTAATGCGCGTAATCTTTTCCCGGATCGACCTTGACCGATTTTTCGAGGTGCTCGACGGCTTTTTCCGTTTCGCCTTTTTCGTTGTAAATTTTGCCGAGCTGATAATGCGCGTCGGCGTAGTCAGGTTTGGTTAAGATCGCTTCTTTCAATAAGTTAAATGCCTCATCGAATTGGATTTTTCTCTCCAAAAGCGTAAAAGCCAGATGATATTTTGCCAGCTCGTCGGTCGGATTTATTTCCAGTTCTTTACGAAATTCCTGTTCGGCTTCGTCAAGACGGTTAAGCCGGATCAAACTTTGTCCGGCGTTGTAATGAACTTTTTCAATCGAAGGATCGAGCGCGGCGACGGCGCGAAATTCCTGTAATGATTTTTCAAAATTTCCCGTAAAGACGAATCCCTGCGCCGCATAAAATCTGGCTTGCGCGTTTTTCGGATTTTGTTCGATCAGGCGATTGAAAACAATTTCGGCATCTTTGTTGAGTTCCGACTGAACGAGCGAAACGCCGTAGAAATAACTCAGTTCGATGTCGTCGCCGATTTGCATTTCGATCGGTTTCAGAACGACGGCGGCTTGTTTGTAATTCTTTGAAAAATAGTAGCTTACGCCGAGCATTCGGCGTGCAAGATCATCTTTCGGGTTGATTTTTAAGTGACGCGAAAGCGGCACGGAGGCTTTTTCAAACTGGTTCAAACGAAAAGCGACGATGCCCCAATTTCTATCCAGACCCGCGAGATTCGGTTTCCACTCGGCGGCGGCGGAAAATTTTTCGAGGCTGTCTTCGAGGTTTCCCTGCTGAACGGCGATCACGCCGAGGTTGTTATAAGCCTGTCCGAGAATGTCGGCGAGGCGGGCTTTCGTTTTAGCAAATTCCGCCGTTTTCTGCGGCGAAAGTTTAGCGGGTTGCAGTTTTTCGGTAATTTGAGCTGGTTTTACTTCGTCGGCAACGACCTGACCGAGGATTTTGCCGACTTCGTTGCGGTCGCGGTCGAGCATTCGTTCCTGAATCTGACGCGCTGTCGCCAATTCCTTATCGCCTTCTTCTTTTCTGCCCGCTTTTATGAGCAGGCGACCAAGCTGGAAATGAGCGCGGCGAATCTGAAAATCGTCGGCTTTAGCATCGGTCGTGTATTCGATGGCGCGGCGCAGATTCTTTTCGGCATTTGCCGCATCGCCGAGTTCGGCTTGCGATTGCCCTAAAAATAAATAACTTTGTCCTTTTTTCGGATTGAGCAGAATCGCTTTTTGCAGATAATCGACAGCTTTTTGATGTTCGTTGAGCGAAGAATAAACCACGCCGAGAAAGAAATGCGAATAAAAATCTTTCGGATTGACGGCTAATTCCTGCTCGAAAAACTTTCCCGCTTCGGCAAGCCTTTCCGCACCGCCGTTTTGCATAATCACAAAGCCGAGATAGAAATTTACCTTCGATTCCTTCGGATTTATCGAAAGTGCGCGTCTGTATTCGCGTTCGGCTTCGAGCGGATACTCGGTTTCTTCAAAAGCGCGCCCGAACATCATATGCAAACTCACGCTGTCTTTTTTGACCGCGGTTTGAATTTCCTCGAACAGAAGTTTGGCGCGTTCGGGCTGTTTCAGATGCAGATAGGTGATGCCGAGCAGATATGCGCCGTCGAAATCGGGAGCAAGCTGTAAAACTTTTTCGAGCGGGAGAAGTGCGTTTTGAAAATCGCCTTTCGCGTAGTAAAAACTTCCTAAAATCTGGTAAGCGCGAAAGTTTTTTGCGTCTAAACTGATTGCGGCGGTTGCCTCGCTGACCGCTTTTTCATTTTCGTTCAAACGCATATAAGCGACCGCCAAACTTGCCCGCGTCAGCGAATCTTCGATGATATTTGCCGAACTATTTAAATATTTGGCGGCTTTTTGGAATTCTTCCTCTTCGAGCGCGATAATCCCGAGCCGTTGTAAAGCGATGGCAACGACCGCTTTGTTTTCGGGTTCGGCGCGGTAAATGTCGCCCGTTAATTGATAGGTTTCAGCCGCGCTGAGATGCTTTTGCAGTTCGGTGTCGGCTTGCAGAACGGAAGTTTGTTCGTTTGTTTTCGGCGGAGTTTTTTTCGGGGCAATTTGTGCGGAAACACCGAGCGAGGTGCAGAGTAAAAAAAATGCAGTTACTACTTTTGCCGTCATTGATTGCTGAAAAAATTGTGTAATCGGATTATCGGGTTACACAAAGCATAAATCAGATAAAGCAGGAAGGTAAAGTCAGAAAATGACTTCACCTTCCTGGTCAAGAAAAATTGAAATTTAGAATGTAAATTTCAACGCGTATTGGATTTCACGAGGTCCGCGTGTGAGCGTCGAAATTCCGTAGTTGGAATTCGGTCCGCGCACTGCGCCGGCTTGTGTTCCGTTCGGTGTGATCAGAGCGGTAATGACGTTATTTGTCGGGCTGCACTGGGTTGCACCACTGCCGCAACGAACTAAACCGTCATAGTAAACCGTGCCGATTCTGTCGCCTCTGAATTGCGCCGTGTTAAAGGCATTAAAGAATTCAAATCTGAATTGCAGATTTGCCCGTTCACCAAAGAAACTTTCCTTTAACCACGAAGGCGAAAAGTTTTTGTAGATCGAGAAGTCCACGTTTTTGGTCGGTGAACCCTGACACGAACCGCGTGATGCGTTTCCGTTTTGTCCGATTCTCAGACCAACCAGCGTAAAGGCGTTAGGATTGATAAAGGTTGTTCCGTCACCGTTGGTAACGGTGCAGGGAACTCCTTCAACCCGATTCGGTCGCAAGTTTGCCTGCGATGAACCCGTTCCCGAAACTCCGCCCGAAAGACTTTGCGTGCCGAAGCCGCCGCCGTTCGGAATCAGATACGAGAGTCCTGTCGCGTTCAGATTTGTCGTCAGCGAAGTGCCGCTCGAAGCCTGAACGATCGAGGCAATTTCCCATCCGCCGATCACATTTTCGATAAATGCGTTCGAGCCTTTGAATTTCGGCAGGTAATAGATCATCTGCGCCACAAAAATATGCGGACGATTGATGTCTGATGGACCGTAATCCAGACCCGGATCGTAAGTATCGAGCAGAGCGAATCCGCTCGGACCGTTTGACGAATCGCTCAAACCGAAGTTAGCCAGCGATTTCGACCAGGTGTAAGCCGCTTGCAGACTGAAGCTCTTTCCAAATCTCGTTTTGAACAAGACTTGCATCGAATCATAGTCCGAGTAGCCTTCACGGGCAAATTGATAGATCGAACCGTAATTTCTATACGGGCGGAAATTGTTTACGCCGTTGGCATCGAGTGCAAACGCCGCCGACAATCTGTTTGCCGGAGTCGGTTGGTTGATGTCGTAATGCGTCAGCTGATTGCGGGCGCGATTGCCGACATAACCGAGTTCGATCACCGTATCTTTCCACAATTGCTGTGCCGCTGAAATATTGAATTGCAGCGAATACGGGGTTGCCGCTTCAGGGCTGAAAGCACGGCTCGGCGAACCGTTCGATGCCGCACTGAGTCCTGTAAATACGCTTCCGTCCAAAGTGCGCTGACCGCCGATGGATTTAACGAAAGGCGAGTTTGAGGTCAAACCGCCGACAACCGGACCGACGCGTTCGCGCAGGTAGAATTGACCGAAGCCGCCTCTGATCGCAGTTTTACCGTTGCTGAATACGTCCCACGCGACACCGAGGCGCGGCGCAAGGTTTTTGTAATTATTCTTGCGGAGCGAACGGTTTGAAAACTCCGTCGGCGTGCTTGCACCTGCGATTCCGGCGCAGGGATTGGTTCCTTTCGGAACGACCAAACCGTTGCAGGGATCGGAAGCAGGTCTTGACGGGTTATAAGTCGTCGGGTCGAACGAGCTGATCGCATCATTCTTGTCATACGGCTCGAACAGGATCGAATAACGTGCGCCCAATTCCAACGTGACGTTCGGTCTGACTTTCCAGGTGTCGCCGAAATAAAATTCGAGATTCGTATATTTCGTGTTTGCGACGGCTTGCTTGTCATTTTCGCTGAAACCGAACAAGCTTCCCTGCGTCAAAACGTCGGCTAAGTAGTTGCCCGAGTTGTTGCCGCAACAAGCTCCCCAGAATTGCGGGGTTTCGTTGGACGGACCCGAATCTTCGTTCTTCTGAGCTTTGTCAAACAAAAAGCCCATTTTCAAGGCGTGGTCGCCCCAAACCTTTGAGAAATCATCTCTGATCGAATAAATATCGAGTGAATTCTTAAATGGTGCCTGCGTCCACAGGTCTGCACCGCTCGTGCTGTTAAAAGGCTGAATGCCGCCCCAGAAAACAGGGTGCGGGCGATTTACGCCGTTTACTTTGACGCTGTCGGGGAAATATCCCGGAATTCTCGTGTTGATTTCCTGATTGACATCTCCGCCGATGCCGGGCGTGATGATGATACGGTTTGCCGAATACGAAAACTGAACTTCGTTGATCGCCGTTGACGAAAGTGTCGAAGTCAATTTGACTGCCGCTTGACGCGACGGTTGTTTCCAACTGCTTTCAACGCCCGGAAACGCATCATCGCCCCAAAGATTTGCAAAAAGGATCGGCGACGCGTTTACCCAGGTGTCCTGCGTGTAGCGACCGAACATCTGATGTTTTTTCGTTATGTTGTAGTCGATACGAACGTTTTCTTCACGGAAATTGATCGGCGAAGAAAGCGATGCCGCCCAGTTGTTACAGGTTCCGCTTGCCGGTGTCCAGGTCAGGTTCGGCAACGGGTAAACTTTTACCAATGCCAGACCCGCAGGACTCAGACTTGCATTCGGAATAACCTGGGTGTCGGCACCCGGTCGTCCGTTTCCGATTGCCGCACCACTGCACTCGACTCCGTTCGACAAAGTGCGCCGATTGCGGAAATCACCGCTTCTTTCGGCGGCGGTCGGAACACTCGCCGTGCGCGTCGCCCCGCGAAGCTCTTTGTTCCATTCCTGCGAATAGAAGAAGAACAAACGATCTTTGAGAATCGGTCCGCCGAGCGAAAATCCGAAGTCGTTACGGCGCAACGGGTCTTTTTTCAAACCGCTTCGATTCGTGAAAAACTCTGCCGAGTTTAAAACGTCGTTGCGTCCGAAATAAAACAAACTGCCGTGAAATTGATTTTCACCGCCGCGCGTAACGATCGAAACGATCGCGCCGGCGGCTTGCCCGTATTCGGGACCGTAGCTGTTTCTTAACGACTTGAATTCTGCAATTGCTTCAATTGACGGATACAGAAGAATCGTACGGTTTGAACCCGTATCGTTATTGTTTGCGCCGTCGGTTAAGAAAAGATTACTTTGCGCCGAGTTTCCGTTGACCGAAAAATCAACGCCTGCGAACAAGCCTTTGTTTTTGCTGTCAAAGTTGTTCTGCGCCGAAACGCCGGGCTGTAACTGCGTCAATTGAACGAAACTTCTTCCGTTCAAAGGCAATTCGCGAACCTGTTCGCCCGTCACGACTTCGCCGACCGTTCCGGTTTGCGTTTCAACCTGAACGACATCCGCCGTGATCGTCACGACTTCACCGACCGCACCGACCTGTAAAGAAACATCTTGTCTCGTGGTTGAGGCAACGTTCACTGAAATGTTGTCAACCACCGCTTCTTTAAAGCCGGTTTTTTTGACGGAAATCTTGTAAACGCCGACCGGCAAATCCGTCAAACTGTAATTTCCGTCTTCACTCGTCGTCGCCGTTCTTTGCAGACCGGTTCCGACTTGTGTCGCTGTTATTGTGGCATCCGGTATCGTAGCACCGCTTTGGTCGACGACATTACCGGAAATCTGACCTGAAGTTTTTTGAGCCCACGCGGGAATTGCCGCCGCCAGCACGAAAAACGCCAGTAATGCTAATACTTTTCCAATCCCGAAACTAACATTTGTGCGAACACTACTTTCGCTTTTTGTTTTTTTCGAGAAAGGGTGCACCTTTTTCATACAAATATCCTCCGAATTTTTGAAAACCCCTTGAGTCGAAAGTATCTAAAGCTCTCCATCATCGAAATACACTTTGGAGTGGTAAATAACTGATAAGCATTAGTTAGTGCTATCAAAGTATTTTCGACTGATAGATAGAAAACTGAAATCTACTCTTTTAAGAAATAAATAAATCCGTAAAAACGAAACGTTATAAATGATTATTTTGATATTTTATACAATAATTGACACTTTGTTGTATGACCTAACAAAAGTTAGTATGAAAATCGGAAATTGTCAAGATATTTTTGGTATTAAATTGTAAAAATTATAAATTGCTCTCGAAATTTGCTGAAAACCAGACGCTATCTAAAGATTTTGTTATGTAAATCAAATTTTGCATAACAGATATTTGCGGAGATTATTGCGAAGTTTGAAAATGTATTTCTAAAAATAAAACAATAGACAACTTTCAAGTTCAGTGCAGAAGATAATTGGTTTGACCAATTTACGGGTGAAGATGGAGCAAGTTCATTCGATTATCGTTGATATTTTCTGACATAATCGGGAACTTCGATGTTGCTCGGCAACTGGTCGTCATTGATCGGGTTTTCCGCCGTTAATCTGACCGGAATCACACCTGCCCAAACGTTCAAAGACATATCTTCTTCATCATCGACCGGGTTTCCGGCACGCATCTTCGCGGAGGCTTCGGTGATCGGCAGACGCAACACGGTCGTGCCTTTTAATTCTTTCGAGTTCGGTTCACGGATGTCATCCCAACGATTCGGGATGATATGTTCGGTGAAAATCCGCAAAGCCTCAAATTTTTCGCTTTCTTCGCTGATCAATTCCGCTTTTCCGAAAATCACGACCGAGCGGTAATTTACCGAATGATGAAACGCCGAACGCGCCAAAACTAAACCGTCCAGTAAGGTTACGGTCACGCAAACATCAATTCCGCCTGCCAGATTTTTCATCATCCGGCTTGCCGCCGAACCGTGAATGTAAAGCACATCGTCTTTTCGTCCATAAGCCGTCGGAATCACGAACGGCTGATCTTCGACCGTAAATCCGACGTGGCAGACAAATGCTTCGTCCAGAATTTTATAAATGGTTTCACGGTCGAAATGCCCGCGTTTCGGCAAGCGTTTCAGTTTGGTGCGCACGGTTTGTTTAATTTCATTCGTCATATTATTTTGAGCGATCAGTCAAATTTTCTTAGCAATCTCGTTTACTTTAATTAATGTGAGATTTTTCGTTTTTTTACATTTCATCTTTCACGATATTCCAAAAATTAAAATCAGCCATCGGCGCGTCGGTGATGCCGACACTGCGTCCGATGGTTACGATTTGCCCGCGGTGGTAGGCGGCGTGAACAACTAGATGCTGGATGTATTCGTATTTTGGAAAGTCGCATTTAAGCCAGGCGTTTTCGACCTTTACGGTTTTCGACAAATCGACTTCGGAAAGTGTATGGACATATTCCGTTAAATTTTTAGAGTTTTTCCGTAAACCTTCAAAAATCCAGTCTTTATTTAAGTCGTCAATCTCCCGAACTTTTACGAAATCGTCGGTTTCGGCAATTATTCCATACCAAAACTCCTGTGCTTCCCAAATATGTTTTAGTGTTTTGATAATGCTGGAACAACTTGACGGGATTTCTTGAAATAGTGCTTCGTCTGATTTCGTCGAAAGCCATTCAAGATATAATTGATTTGCCCATTCGTTAAAATCGACATTGCTCGTAATCAACTGTTTTAAGCTCATATTTTATTGTAATTACCCTTTTCTTTTTTCGATGATTTCGACTTCCTGCGCCGCTTTCAACAGCAAGACGCATCCGTTATCGGTGCGAACCGCGTGTAACTTATTCGGCGCGGTAAACAGATAATCGCCTGCAAATAAATGATCTTTGCCGAGATGAATATCACCTTCAAGCACAAAAATCTCCTCGCCCGCCGGGTGATTATGCAAAGGATAACGCGCTCCGGCTTCAAATTTCAAAAGAATCGTCGGCGAACGCTTCGTTTCCGCATCAAACAGCAACGATTTTACGTAAATGCCTGAAATTCCTTCTTCGTTCAAAGGCTTCCATTCGAGCTCGTCGGTTTTTACAAGTTGGTTTTCATTCATAATTTACAGTTGTTTTGAGAAAAAATGCGCGTCGAGAATCATTTTCTTATTTAGATAAAATTTGTGCGCACCATAACGCGTTACGGCGGAAACGAGTTTGATTTCCGTGCAATTTTCCTGTCGTGCATAAGTTTCGATCCAATCGAAAAGCTGTTCGCCGTAATTTTTTGAACGCGCCTCGGCAGTTGTTACCAGGTCTTCGATTTCCAGATATTTTCCACGAGCTAACCATTCGCCGACACGGATTCCGCCGACCGTTTTTATGCCGTTATCATCAAGAAAAAACAATCTGAAATCGTGATTTTGAGTTTGCCGTTTTACTTGTTCGACAAATTCGTTTTCATCGGTAAAATGCGGACGCAGTTCTGCCATAACAGGAAAACATTTGCGAATTTCTTCTTCCGTTTCAGCAATTTTTATCATTTATTTATCGAGCGGAAAATATCTTTCTTCGATCACTTTGAAATGGTGAAGATGATGCCCGACAGTATTGAAACCCATCGCCAAAATGGACATTTCGTAATTATAAAATTTGCAGTTTGTTTCCAGGATTTTCCGATCAAAGCTGTCGAACATAGCTTTTGTCGCCACGCGAACGGCGCGAAGTTCAGCAACCAATTGTTCAATCGGAAGCTCGTCGGCATTTGAATTTGCCGCCATAATATTTTCTTCGTGACCTTCGGGAATCGAACCTTCGCAGCGTGCGAAAAGAACCGTTCGGTAGCAAAAAATGCGTTCCCAATCGGTGATATGCTGGATAATTTTATTCACCGACCATTTGCCGTCTTCATAAACTTTCAAACCGATCCGATTCAGTTTTTCAACATCTAAATCATCGATCTGTTGCAAACTTTTGTCGAAAGCGTCGGGAAGTTCGATGTCGTCAACCAGATTAATGTATCGGTCGAAATATTCGGGTAATTCTTTAATATCTGATCTTTTCATAAATTTTTATATTCTTCTATCTTTCTGACGAAATTTTGCAGGTTTTCCGACTCATCTTTTTCTGCAATAGTGTGCGTGTTGCCGAGATAATTCATTCCCAAATATTTCGCCGTTTCCCGAAAAGGAAGCCAGAAATTTTCGCCCAGATTATCGCCGACCGAACAGCTCACTGCCGCCATACTTTTACCGCGAAGCTTTCTGCCGAGGTCTTTTTCTTCATCCAAAAGATCGGTGATGCGGTCAAAAAAGACTTTCATAATTCCGCTCATCGAATACCAATAAACGGGCGTAGCAAATATCAAAACGTCATATTCAGCAATGATTTTCCGCATCAAAGGCAGATAATCGTCGTTCAGATTTTTGTGTTCGTAATCGTAATAACCGATGTTGTAATCGGTCAAATCGATCAAATCCCAGCTCGAAAGTTTGATTATTTCGTCAACCGTTTTTCGTGTATCACCGTTTTTTCGCGAGCTTCCCAGAATAATTAGTTTTCGCATTTTTCAAATATACTTTCTAAATTATATTATTTCATAATTGGAACTATTAAAATATCCAATTATACAAGTTTCAATATAGCCAATTTATAAATGAAAAAACAGATTCCTTTTATCGTTTTGAGCGATAAACACACGGCAATGCCTTTATACAGACAAGTTTACAACTCTATTCGCACATCGATTCTGCAAGGCGAACTCGCCGCAAAAACACGTCTGCCTCCGACTCGTGTTTTAGCCGATCAGCTTGGCGTTTCGCGCATTACGGTCGTTAATGCTTACGAACAACTTTTTGCCGAAGGTTATCTCGAAGGCAAGATCGGTGCGGGAACTTTCGTTGCTTCAAAATTGCCCGACGATCTGCTCCAAACGTCAAAGCCGAAAAATATCGAAAAAAGACAAAGCTCGCCGCTCAATTTATCACCTTTCGGCGAAAAACTTTTAATGGGAGATTTGGAAAGCACGCGGGTGCAGTTTGAAACAAAATTTCAGCCTTTTCAGAACGGTTTGACGGCGATAGACGAATTTCCTTTCGGGATTTGGTCACGGATCGCCGCAAAGTTTTACAAAAATCCGCCGCGTTCAATGCTCGGTTACGGCGATCCGCAAGGTTTTTACAAACTCCGCGAGGCTGTCGCCGCGCATCTCAAGTCGGCTCGCGGCGTAAATTGCACGGCTGAACAAGTCATTATCACTTCGGGCGCACAACAGGCTTTGGATCTGACGGCACGGATATTTTTATCGGAAAAAGACACGTTTTTGATCGAAGAACCTTGTTACCGGGAAGCGTGGAATTCATTTTCGGCGACCGGTGCGAAAGATTTTTCCGTTGCTGTCGATAAAGAAGGTTTCAATCTCGCAAATGCGCCGAGAACAGACGAAAAAGCGAAACTCGTTTACGTCACGCCGTCGCATCAATATCCGCTTGGGCATACGATGACGCTGGCGCGCCGTTTGGAGTTGATCGAATGGGCGCGCAAGCAAAACGCCTGGATCATCGAAGACGATTACAACAGCGAATACCGTTATGCGGGTCGTCCGCTCGCATCTTTGCAGGGCTTGGACAGCGCAGGGCGCGTCATTTACATCGGAACTTTCAGCAAGACGATCTTTCCCGCGTTGCGAATCGGCTGTCTGGTCGTGCCGCCCGACTTGGTCGACGTTTTCACGGTTGCGCGGGCATTTAACGACGCTCATTCATCGGTTGTAAATCAGGCGATTCTTGCCGAATTTATCTCCGAAGGACATTTTGCGCGGCACGTTCGCCGAATGCGCCGGCTTTACGAAGAACGGCAGGAAATTCTGGTGAGGGAAGTGAAAAATAAGCTGGCAGATTTTATCGAGATCGAAAAATCCGAAGCCGGAATGCACTTGATCGGTTGGTTGAGGCACGATTTGAATGAGGAAAAAATCGCCGCCGAAGCGTCAAAAAAAAACATCAAACTTTCGGCAGTTTCGTCTTATTATTCAGGCAAGCCGCCGCGCAAGGGTTTTATTTTCGGCTATACAGCCTTCGATGAACTTCAAATCAAAGAGGCGATTGCCAAACTCGCGGAAATTTTACGGAGAATCGATTGACGATTTCGGGAACTTTAAAGCTAAAATAATCCGTCGAAAATTTAAGAAGATGAAAAAATTAATATTACCGCTCTTTTGTTTGCTCGTGCTGGTTCTTTCCGCAAATTCGCAGACGAAACCTGCCAAAAAAACAAATGCGCGTCCCGAACCGAAAAAAGTCGAGGAAGTAAAAGGTGAACCTTTCGATAAAGCCGACATTGCGACAATGGCTTCAAAATGCGTGAAATTTGAAACCGAAGCGGGCGACATTGAAATGGAAATGTTTCCCGAAAGTGCGCCCGAAGCGGTCAGAAATTTTTTGAATCTGGTTGCGATCGGCGCGTATGATACGACGACTTTCAGCCGCGTCGTCCCTGATTTTGTCGTGCAGGGCGGGAATTTGGGAACGCGTGAAAAGTTTACGCAGGATTGGCTCAAACGCGCTTTGAAAAATATTCCCGACGAACCGAATCAGATCAAGCACGAACGCGGAATTCTTTCGATGGCGCGCGGCAGTGAAGCAAACAGTGCGACGACGAGCTTTTTTATTCTGGTCAGCGAAGCGAGTCATCTCGACGGGACTTTCGCCGCTTTCGGACGCGTCACAAAGGGAATGGAAGTTGTTGAAGCAATGAATAAAATGGAAGTTAAGGACGAAGCACCGCTCAAACCCGTGCGTTTGAAAAAAGCGTCGATCTTTCCCTGTCAAACGGCGACCGAAACGCCGAAACCGTAGCAGTTTTCGATTAAAATAAAAGAGCCGCGTAAAATTTCACGCGGCTCTTTTTTATTTGCTGACAATCCGATTTAAATAAACGCAAAATCGAATTGTACCTGATGAATATGCTTATCGGCGGTGATGTCAATATTTCCGAGATAAGCTTCGATTTCTTCCAGAACCGCCCGTTCCGTTTTCCGCAAAGCATTGGCAACTTCGGGATGAACGCGAAGCGTCGTTTGGCGAACGTCATCTTGCGATTTTGCCAGACGGCGTGCTTCTTCTAAAATTTCATAGCAAACCGTTTGCGGCGATTTCACCCAACCTGCACCTTCGCAATATTCACACGGCGAACACATCGTTCTTTCGAGCGATTGCTTGACGCGTTTGCGGGTCATAATAATCAATCCGAAATCGTTGAACGACAATACTTTCGTCGGCGATTTATCGGTTGAAAGTGCTTCCTGCAATGCCTGTAAAACCTTCTGGCGATTGCGTCTGTCTTCCATATCGATCAGATCGAGAACGATAATTCCGCCGAGATCGCGCAGACGAATCTGACGGGCGATTTCGTCAACCGCTTCCATATTCGTTTTCGTGATCGTATCTTCGAGCCGCGCATTGCCCTTACCGACAAATTTCCCGGTGTTAACGTCGATGGCGACCAACGCTTCGGTTTGATTCAGAACGAGATAACCGCCCGATTTCAGCCACACACGCGGTTTCAGAGCTTTTTCGATTTCCTCTTGAACGCCGTAGGCTTCGAGAATCGGTTGCTCACGCGTGTAAAGCTTGACGCGGTTGACCATTCGCGGCTGAATGCGGTTGATGAATTCGACGATTCTCAAATATTCTTCTTCGGAATCGACGCGGATCGCGGCAAAATCGTCCGAAAGCTGATCGCGTAAGATTCTTTGGATAATGTCCAAATCCTGATGTACGAGCGCGGGCGATTTTTTCTTTTCCGAAGCCTTTTTGATGTCTTGCCACGTTCTGACCAGATAACGCGCGTCCTGGCGCAAATCTTCGTCCGAGATTCCGACTCCGGCAGTGCGGACGATAAATCCGCCCGTCGGCACGTCTTCTTCGCGTTTGATCGATTGGATCAGAGTGCGCAGTCTGCCGCGTTCGTTCGACGATTCGATCTTGCGCGAAACGCCGAGATGTTCGATGGTCGGCATATAAACCAAAAATCTTCCCGGCAAGGCGATGTGCGAAGTAATGCGCGCGCCTTTGCGGGCGATCGGTTCTTTGGCGATCTGAACGAGAATTTCCTGACCTTCGCGCAAAAGATCGGTGATCGTCGGTTGCGAACGTCGATTGTCGCGGTTGTCGCGGTTGTCACGGCTTTCGCGATGTTCGCGGTTATCGCGGCGGCTGTTGTTTTGCTGGCTGCGCGGTTTTTCGGCAGGAACTTCTTTTTCGGGCGCGATATATTCGATCTCGGGAATTTCCGCTTCCTCGAAATTCGTATCTTCACCTTCGGACGAAACATAATTTTCGTCGGTTCTGCCGCCCGACCGCCGATTGCGACCGCCGCGCCGATTGCGACCGCCGCGACCGCCGCGCCGAACTGCCATTTCCGAAGTTTCGCTCGATTCTTTAACGCTCGCTTCGGCATCTTCCAAAACCTCGGGATTGCCTGATTTTTTCGATTTACTGCGTGAACGTTTGCTTCCGCCCGATTTAGATTTCGCCGCCGGTTTTTCCTCTTCCGCGAATACTTCCGCAGGTTTTTCTTCAGCGGTTTCGGTCGATTTCTTACGATTGGAAGATTTTTTGGAAGATTTACCCTTCGGTGCTTCTTCCTGTTTTTCTTCCGCTTTTACTTCCTCGACGGGTGCGGGAACTTCTTCGGCTTTGGCTTCCTCTTTCGGTGCTCCGTCTTTTTTCTTCGATTTTCCGCCGCGTGAACGGTTTTTGCCTTTCGCTGGTTTTGCTTCTTCGACCGCGACGGGCGTTTCTTCGTCTTCGTCGGCGATGCGCTCGAAACCGTTTGATTCGTTGGCGACCGAGCCGATCAATGAGCCGACTTCGGCTTCGGCGGTCGTTTCCATATCAAATTCGATCGCGCGGACTTTATCGACGATAGATTCCTGGCGATATGCGTCTTTGAACATTTCGCCCGTTTCTTCGTCGTCAACGATGCGCTCAAAGCCCGAATCGTCAAAATCGAATTCCGTCGAAAAAGTTTCGATATAGAGTTTATCGGACGGTTCTTCGCCGCTCTCTTCTTCGGTCGTTTCGGGTACGGTTTCTTCCGAAACTTCTTCGACAGGTTCTTTGCCTTTTTTACCTCGTCGGCGGTCGCGCCGCTTGCTTTGCGGCTGAACTTCTTCCGCGACGGCTTCGTCTTCGTCGATTATTTCAATAGCTGTTTCGGCAAGCGGTTCGGCAATTTCCTGAACGGCTTCCATTTGTTTTTCGCGTTCGAGCCGCGCACGTTCGATGCGGTCGTCGGCTTCGCGTTTGAGTTCTTCGGGCGACGCTTTTTTCGATTTTTCCATCACGATGCGTTCGATCTCTTCTTCTTCATCAAAGAAATCGGAAACATATAAAAAGGCATCGCGTTCCAGACCGATTTCGACAAAAGCCGACTGCATTCCGGGTAAAACTCTTTGCACCCGACCTTTATAGATATTGCCGACCACGCCGGAGTTTTCTTCGCCGCGTTCGATGTAGAATTCGGTTACTTTACCGTTATCGAGAATGGCGATCTTCTTTTCGCGTCCGTTGACGCTGATAATCATTTCCTTCGACATAAATTTTTTTACACTTTTCCCTCGAAATTATAGAGTTAAATTTCGCTTTAACAGAGCAGAATTTTATTTGAATGATGAACTTGCTTTTCGGGCAGGAAAATTACAGGCTAAACCTTCGGCTCAAAACTTCGGAGCCGGATTTCAGTTTTTCTATTGATTTATTTAGATTTTGGAAGTTAGCTCCAAAACTCTCGGTAAATTTGAGTTTTTTCACGCAGGAATCTCGTTTTTACAAAAACCTGACCTTAGGTTTTTTCAAAAAGGGAGCGCAATAATTTTTTCGGGAAAATCGCGCTCAAACCTCAAAACTTTTTGTTATTTCAATAAAACAAACTTCTGTAAAAGTCCTTTTATGTTCGCTCTCTTCTAAATTTTTCTGCAAATCTGTAAGCAAACTGACGCTAGTATAAATGAAAAATCGTTAATTGTTAATTGTTAATTGTTAATTGTTGGGATTTTTTAATATTTCTCCGAGATTTTCGGGTAGATTGCCGTGAAAAATTTGCTTTGTTTCACCAATTAACAATTAACAATTAACCATTTACAATTAATGTTATGGAAGTTTATTTTCAACTTATCAACGACGCGGAGGGCGTGCAGAAAGCCTGTGAAACGCTCAAAACAGAAGATTATCTGGGTTTCGACACGGAAACGACCGCGCTCGATCCTTACGACGGCATCGTTCGTCTGGTTCAGCTTTCAAACGGGAACGATACGAAAGTTATCGACCTCAAACCGTTTGCCGACAGCGGCGATCTGAAAACTCATCCCGCGCTTGCGCCTCTGCGCGAGCTTCTTTCCGCGCCGAAACCGATCAAGGTCGCGCACAATGCGAAATTTGACGCGAAATGGGTGCGGCATCATCTCGGGATCGATGTCGGCGGCGTTTTCGATACGCTTGTGGCGAGTCAATTAATTGCCGCGGGCGATCAGGACAGACGGCATAATCTCGCGGAAGTGGCAAATTTCTTTCTCGGCATCGAAGTCGATAAATCCGAACAGGTTTCCGATTGGAGCGCGCCCGAACTTTCGCAATCGCAGATTCAATACGCGGCAAAAGACGCGGCGATTATGGTCGCGCTTCGTGAAAAGATCGTCGAAAGATTAAAGCAGGACGAATTAATTAGAGTTGCCAAACTGGAATTCGATTGCGTGATGCCGATCGCGCAGATGGAACTCAACGGATTTTTTCTCGACGAGGCGCGCTGGCGCGAACAGCTTGAAAAAGTCAAAAAAGAACAGGGAAAAGTCGCGCTCGAATTACAGCAGATGCTTTCGGCGGGGGTCGCGCAGGCTTCGCTTTTCGGCGTGGCGGAGATCAATCTCGATTCGCAGGCGCAGGTCACGGACGCTTTGAAAAATCTCGGCGTTCCCGTTCCGGCGACGACGCGCGGCTGGCAATTACAGCCGCTTGCGCTCGAATATCCCGTCGTTGCCAAACTGCTCGAATATCGCGGCGTGGCGAAAGCGATCTCGTCTTTCGGCGAAAATATTCTCGAATATATCAAACCGCAGACGGGCAGAATTCATTCGGATTTTCGGCAGATCGGCGCACCGACGGGCAGATTCAGTTCATCGAACCCGAACGTCCAGCAGATTCCGCACGAAGAAGCTTATCGCCGGTGTTTTCGCGCACCCGAAGGAAGAAAGCTTGTCATTGCCGATTATTCGCAGATCGAACTGCGGATTCTGGCGGATTTTTCGGGCGATGAAAACTTTATCAACGCCTTCAAATCGGGCGCGGATTTTCACACGATCACGGCGGCGCAGGTTTTCAACGTCAAACCCGAAGAAGTCACGGGCGATCAGCGCAGTTTTGCGAAACGCCTGAATTTCGGGGTGGTTTACGGCATCGGTTCACAGCGTTTCGCGCTGATGACGGGGCTTTCGCAGACGAGCGCGGAAGACGTGATGCGGAAATATTTCGGGACGTATCGCGGTTTGGACAAATGGCTGCGCGAGGCGGCGCAAAAGGTCAGGGAAGACCGCACGGCGCGGACGGCTTCGGGCAGAATGTTAAAGTTTCGTTTTGACGAAACTGACCGTTCACAAGTCGGCGCGGCACAGCGCAACGGCAAAAACTTCCCGATTCAGGGAACTTCCGCCGACATTCTGAAACGCGCCCTGTTTTTCCTGCATCAGCAGATTCGGGGCACGAAGACAAAACTCGTCAATATCGTTCACGACGAAGTTATTCTCGAATGCGACGCTTCCGAAGCCGAAAACGCCGCCAAAGTTCTGGAAAAAGCGATGTGCGACGCGGGCGAGGAATACGTCAAAAAAGTTCCCGTCAAGGTCGATGTGCACATCGCCGATGAATGGACAAAGTAAAAGTTAATCGGCAACGCAAAATCAGATATAACAAAAGAAAGCTCCCCTCCTTAAAAAATGAGGGGAGCTTTCTTTTGATTTAACTTAATTCCGTATTAATGCTTATAAAGTTAAAAAATAAAAAGGCGGACAGTGAAAACTGCGCGCCTTTTATTTTTAGACCAAATTCATTACTTTCAAATTTGGCGATATTGATAAAAACCAATCGGATTTTGGGTTATTTTTATCCTTCGGCAGGTTTTTTCTGTCTTCCGCCTTTCTTTTTCTCGGATTCGCGGATATAGCCGAAACCTTCGTATAATGCGCTGTCGGGACCGAAACGGCGGTCGCCGTTCACGCCGTCGGCAACATAATCGAGTCTTTTCATCGATGCCTTGTTCAGATCGTCGCGCTGTGTTTCAAGGCTTTTCAAATGCGCTTTGGTAAGCGCGATCTGGTTTTCCAAATCCGCCACGTCGTCGCGGTCTTTTTTCACATCTGCCAGCGTAACATCGCCGAAAGTATCGCCCGGCGCGTTTGTCTGCCACGAATTAATATATTTTTCCCGCCTCTCACGGCAGGCTTTCGGATTATTATTTGCCATTGTCCTTCCTCCATTTAGTATTCTTTGGGTTTGATGTCGAACCCGCGCCGAAATCGGTGCAAATCCGTGTCAAAAGCAGTCCGGCGAAGGTTACAACAAGTTTTATAAACCCGATCGGCTTTCCGTGTCAACACTTTAATTAAGACGGCGCGAAATTTCTCTTTCATCTGCGCCGAACGGATAAAAACAACCCGAAAAATCATAAAAGGGACGCGTCCCTCGAATAGAAAGGCGCATCCCTCGAACAAAAACGTGTGCCCCTCGAATAGAAAGGCGCGCCCCTTTCATCGAGGGACGCGCCTTTTCATTAAATACCCGCCCGCCTTAAATCGAGGGACGCGGAACACATTCGTCAATGATGATTTTCATGCGGCTTTCTTGATATTGTCGAGCGTTGATTTGAAATATTCCAAAACCTGCACGGCTTGTTTGCGCGTAACGGTCGGAAAGTTTTCGAGAAATTCGTCAAGCGAAACGCCGACTTCCAAATTATCGAGCAAAGCCGCGACCGGAACGCGAGTTCCCTCGAAAACAGGCGTTCCACTCAAAATTTCCTTATCGACATTTATCGGTAAATCTTTTTCGACAATCATAATTCTATCTTAACCTTACTTGCCTTCATTAACCTTCAAGACGGCGAGAAACGCCTCTTGCGGGATTTCGACGCGTCCGACTTTTTTCATTCGCTTTTTGCCCTCTTTTTGTTTCTCCAAGAGCTTCCTTTTACGCGAAATGTCCCCGCCGTAGCATTTGGCGGTCACGTTTTTGCCCATTGCCTTGACGGTTTCGCGGGCGATGATCTTACTGCCGATGGCGGCTTGAATCGGGACTTCAAACATCTGGCGCGGAATCAATTCCTTCATTTTCGCGGTGACGAGCTTGCCTTTTGCATCGGCGGTTTTGCGGTGCAGAACTAACGATAAGGCATCGACGGGTTCGCCCGAAACGAGCACGTCCAATTTCACGAGATCGCTTTCCTTGTAGTCGGAAAAATGATAATCGAGCGAAGCATAACCGCGCGAAACGCTTTTCAGACGGTCGTAAAAATCGAGCACGATCTCGTTCAAAGGCAGTTCGTAAACGAGCATCACGCGGTTTTCGCTGACGTATTCAAACTTTTTCTGCACGCCGCGCTTTTCATCGAGAAGCGGCAAGATTCCGCCCAAATAGGCATCGCCCGTGAGAATCGTCGCTTCGATATAAGGTTCTTCGATCTTGGCGATTCTGCCCGTTTCGGGCATTCTCGCGGGACTGTCAACTTCCGTAACTTCGCCGTTCGTCGTCGTTACGCGGTAACGCACGCCCGGCGCGGTCGTAATCAGATCGAGATTAAATTCGCGCTCTAATCTTTCCTGGATGATTTCCATATGCAGAAGTCCGAGGAAACCGCAACGGAAACCGAAGCCCAAAGCCGTCGAAGATTCGGGTTCGTAAAAGAACGAAGCGTCGTTCAAACGCAATTTGTCCATCGCGTCGCGCAAATCTTCGTATTGTGCCGAATCGGTCGGGTAAAGTCCGGCGAAAACCATCGGTTTGACTTCCTGAAAACCGGGAAAAGGTTCGGTCGTCGGGTTTGCCGAGGTCGTGATCGTGTCGCCGATCTGTACGTCGGCAACGGTTTTGATCGAAGCCGTCAAAAATCCGACTTCGCCGACCGAAAGCGAATCGATCGGGGTCGGTCGCGGACGGTTGACACCCAGAGTTTCAACCAGATATTCGCGTCCCGTATTGAAAAATTTAATTTTCGTGCCTTTTTTCAGAGTTCCTTCGATGACGCGAAACAAAACGATCACGCCGCGATAAGAGTCATACCAACTGTCGAAGATCAATGCTTTGAAAGGCGCGTTCGGGTCGCCTTGCGGCGCGGGAATTTTGGCAACGATCTGTTCGAGAATGTCGTCAACGCCGACACCCGTTTTCGCGCTCGCCAAAACCGCGTCGCTCGCGTCCAAGCCGATAATGTTTTCGATTTGTTCCTTGATGCGGTCGGGTTCCGCGCTCGGCAAGTCGATCTTATTTAAGACGGGAACAAGTTCGAGATCGTTTTCGATGGCTAAATAAGTGTTGGCAAGCGTCTGCGCTTCGACACCCTGCGAAGCGTCAACGATCAGAAGCGCGCCTTCGCAAGCCGAAAGCGAACGCGAAACTTCGTAGGAAAAATCGACGTGCCCGGGCGTGTCGATCAGATTCAAAACATATTGCTGTCCGTCTTTCGCCTTGTAATCGAGCCGGACGGCGTGCGCTTTAATGGTGATGCCGCGTTCGCGTTCCAAATCCATATCGTCGAGCAATTGCTCTTCCATATCGCGGTCGGCGACTGCGCCCGTCAGTTGCAGGATGCGGTCGGCAAGCGTGGATTTGCCGTGGTCGATGTGCGCGATGATCGAAAAATTTCTGATGTTTTCAGGGTTCATAAAAAATTAAAACAGAGTAAAACTCAACCTATTACAATAGCAAAACGCGGAGAATTTATCACTTTTTGAACACAAAGCCGAAAAATAAACAAAAAATCGCGGAGCCTGAGGATTCTGTCGTTCGTTTCCGACGAAACTTCGCGCCGCCGAAAAAAAAGTTTTTTTCTTTGAATCCAATCTTTCCCGTAAAGCGAACTTAGAAGCATCAACATTCAATTGCGGAATTTTCTTGAAAGTTGTCGCATTAACTTTTATTCGTTTTCGTAACGAAATTTTAACCAGTAAAACTAAGGCGGAATCAAAGTATTTCGCAGTTTCGGCAAACGGAAAAGCCGAACAACGAGGAGGGTAATATGAAGAATAATTTTTACAGGCATAGTGTTTTCTCTATGCTTTTTTTATTGACGTTGATTTTCGGCGCGACCGCTGCCAGCGTCAAAGCGGTGACGATCTACGGTGTCACCACGACTAATCAACTGGTGCGCTTCGACAGCGCAACGCCCGGCACGGTGACGACAATCGGTGCGATCACGGGATTGCAAAGCGGCGAAAATGTCGTCGGAATCGATTTCCGTCCCGCGACCGGCAGACTCGTTGCCGTCGGCAGTAACAGCCGTCTTTACACGATCAATACGTCAAACGCGGCGGCGACATTTACGGCAACTTTATCGACCGCTTTGAGCGGAGCCAGCTTCGGCGTTGATTTCAACCCGACGGTCGATAGAATCCGCATCGTGTCGAATACGGGACAAAATTTGCGCGTCAATCCGAATAACGGCGCGGTCACGGTTGACGGCGCGCTCAACCCGGGAACGCCGAACGTCACGGCGGCAGGTTATACGAACAGTGTTTTCGGTGCGACCACGACGACGCTTTACGTGATCGACAGCACGACCAATTCGCTTTACACGCAAAATCCGCCGAATAACGGAACGCTCGTTTTGGTCGGTGCCTTGAACACGACCGCTTCCGTTTCGAACGGATTCGACATCGCGCCGAATACGAACACGGCTTACGCGGTTTTGACGGGCGCGACGACAAATTTATACACCGTCAATCTGGCAACGGGCGCGGCAACCAATGCCGGAACGGTCGGTGTGGGATTAACTCCTTTGCGCGGTATCGCCATCGATCAGGGGTTGGCAGGTTCGCCGGCAAGCGTGACGCTCGATTTCGACGGCGACCGCAAGACCGATTTTTCGGTTTTTCGTCTGAACGAAAATAACTGGTATATCAATCGCAGTTCAAATAATTCATTGATCTCGACGCAGTTCGGCTCGACCAATACGGACATTTTAACGCCTGCCGATTTTGACGGCGACGGAAAAACCGACATCGCGGTGTGGCGCACGACGAACGGAGTTTTCTACGTTTTGCGAAGCTCCGACAACGGTTTCGTTTCCTTCCAATGGGGACAACCCGGCGACGAACCCGTGGCGCGTGATTACGACGGCGACGGAAAAGCCGATTATGCCGTAGCGCGCCGCGCAAACGGTCAGATCACGTGGCTGATAAATAACAGCATCGACGGAAGTTTCCGCGCTTCGACCTTCGGCATTCCTTCGGACACGGTTGCACCGGGCGATTACGACGGCGACGGCAGATTCGATCTGGCGATTCACCGCGGCATTCCGGGACAGCCCGCGACCTTCTTTATCCAGCAGAGCACTGCCGGTTTTACCTCGATCCAATGGGGATTGGGCGGCGACATCGTCGTGCCGGGCGATTACGACGGCGACCGCAAGAGCGATTTTGCCGTCGTTCGTCAAGGTTCGCCGTATATCTGGTATGTTCTCCGTTCGACGGACAGCCAGCTTCAGGCGACCGCTTTCGGAACGAAACCGCAATACGCCACACAGGGCGATTATGACGGCGACGGGAAAACCGATGTCAGCGTTTTCGACCCTGTCAACGGCTATTTCTACTATTTTGCAAGCGCAACGCAAACGACGGTCAGCAGAGCTTTCGGAACCAATAACGATTATCCGGTAGCAAACTTTGACGCACACTAAACCGAATTTCGGGTTCGGGCGGATTTCGGATTTCGTAAGAATTCATTCTTTCGATCCGAAATCCGACACTCCCGAATTCCAAATCGAACTATGGGAGAAATTATAATGAAAAATATCTTGAAAAAATTAGGAAAAGGATTGGTCGGTTTGTCGCTGATCGCGTCGATGTCTTCGATTCCTGCGCTCGCATCGAGCCACGCGGAAGCACCGCTTATCAGTATGGACAGATTTGCCGACAATACAGACACTTACGCGTTTCGCAGTGTCGAACCCGGACGCGAAGGATTCGTAACTTTGATCGCAAACTGGATTCCGCTTCAGGAACCGAGCGGCGGACCGCAGTATTTTCGTTGGGACGACACGGTTCTTTACGAGATCAGAATCGACAACACGGGCGACGGCTTGGAAGACATTAAATATCAATTCCAATTTACGACGCAAACCCTCAACGGCGATACCATTCTCGGACAATCAACCGTCAATGAAAACGGCGTTATCAGCAGTTTGAACGATCCCGATTACAATATGCCGCAAACTTACACGGTGCGCCGTGTGGACAGTTCGACAGGCAGAAACGGGCGTGTCATCGCGACGGGACTTCGTACGCCGCCGAATAATATCGGACCGCGCACAACGCCGAATTATGAAACGGCTCTCGGTCAGCCGGCGGTTTACAATCTGCCGAACGGCGGAAAGGTTTTCGCCGGAACCCGCGACGAATATTTTTACATCGATGTCGGCGGAGTTTTCGACACTTTGAATCTGCGTTCGATCGGCGCGTCGGGCGGTGTCGATACGACCAAAGGCTATAACGTCAGCACGATCGCGATCGAAGTCCCGATTCAGGAATTGACGAGTTCGCGTGCCGTGCCCGCGAGTCCGACCGCTTCGGATGCCGTCATCGGTGTTTGGGCAACGTCGAGCCGCCGCACGATGCGCGTCATCGGTTTTGACGGAACACGGACGAGTTCGGGCGCGTGGCAACAGGTTTCGCGGCTTGGAAATCCGCTCGTCAACGAAGTCGTGATTCCGCTTCGTCTGAAGGACGCTTTCAACTCGCTTTCACCCGTCAACGATGCGATCGCCGCGCCCTTCGTGCTCGATCCGCAGCTTGCGCGTCTGTTACAGGCAGTTTACGGAATCCAGATTCCGCCGCCGCCGCGCAATGATCTGGTTCAGATTTTTGCGACGGGAATTCCGGTCAATGCCGTAACGGGACCGAATTACACGACGTTTCTTTCGGACGGTGTGCCGCACGAATATTTACGTCTGAACGTGGCGATCCCGATTACGCCGATTGCTTCGATCAGTCGTCTGGGCTTGCTCGGCGGCGACGTTGCCGGATTTCCGAACGGTCGCCGTCCGCACGATGACGTAACGGACATTGCGCTCCGTGCCGTTGCGGGCGGAACGCCGTTTACGCCTGCGACCAACGTTGCGCCGAACAATACGCTTGGCGACGGTGTGAGCGCAAATCCCGAAGGCGCGCTTTTAACCCGTTTCCCGTATCTGCTTCCGCCGAATCCGGGTAACACGCCGCGAACTTCCAACCAGACTCTGACCGCAGAAAGAGATTGGACGAAAGTTCCGACCGTCGATGAAAACGGATTGTTCAAACAATAAAAGAAAAACGGAGCGCAAGCGTTTCAACTTGCGCTCCGTTTTATTCAGACTATTCGATCAATAGGGTTATGCGTCAAAAAACGTCAAAAATATTCATAATTTTCGCGCTTGCGGTCGGTCTTATCGGCAGCGCGTGTTCGGCAAAAACGGAAAATCCGACCGTGACGGTGAAAGCGGCAAATGAAAATTTAACGCTTGAAACAAACGATTCGGAGATCGGCGAGATTTTGAAATTAATCGAAAAGATGCCCGATTCGGCAGACGGCTACAATCAGCTTGCCGCCGCGTATATCAAAAAAGCGCGGAACACGGGTGATTTCAGTTTGAACTCGAAAGCCGAAGCCGCACTTGAAAAGGCGTTGCAGATCGAACCCGAAAACACCACGGCACAGAAACTCAAAGCGTCGCTCCATCTAACTTTTCATCGTTTCGATGAAGCTTTGCGGGCGGGAAAGGATTTACAGCAGAAATTTCCGAACGATGCTTTCGTTTACGGCGTTTTGACGGATGCGAACGTCGAACTCGGCAATTATAAGGAAGCGGTCGAAGCGGCGCAGAAGATGGTCGATTTGAAACCGAACTCGAATTCCTATGCCCGCGTCGCACATCTCCGCTCGCTTTACGGCGATACGGAAGGCGCGGTCGAAGCCTATAAAACCGCCGCGCGAACCGCCGACCCGCAGGATAAGGAAGCGCAAAGCTGGTGTTTGGTTCAGCTCGGTGACGAGCTTTGGAAACACGGAAAATATGCCGAAGCCGAAAAAGTTTACGACGAAGCACTTTTAAATTTCCCGAACTATCATCTGGCTTTAGCCGGAAAAGGTCGCGTCCGCGCCGCACAGGACGATCTCGAAACGGCAGTTAGCTTTTTGAACGACGCACTCAACCGCGTTCCGAATGTCGAAACGGCGATTTTGCTCGGCGATATTTATACGAAACAGGGAAATAACGACAAAGCCGAACAGCAATACAAGTTGGTTGAGGTCATCGAGCAGAAGATCGGTGTCAACAACGATCAGAAAAGGCTTGCACTGCTTTGGGCTGACCGCAACCTGAAATTGGACGAGGCTTTAGCGATCACGAAACGCGAATCCGAAATGCGAAAGGATATTTTTACGGCAGACGCTTTGGCATGGACGCTTTATAAAAAAGGTCAGCTTACGGAAGCGAAAAAGGCGATTTCCGCCGCGCTGAATCTGAAATCGAACGATGCGCGAATTTTGTATCACGCGGGAATGATCGAAAAAGACCTGGGAAACAAAGCGGAAGCAAAAAAATTACTCGAAACGGCTTTGAAACAAAATCCGAAATTCGATCTTCTGCAAGCCGAAAATGCGCGGAAGGCGTTGTCCGAATTGAAATAATTTAACAGGATTGGAGCCGGAATTTGTCCATTCGGAAATTGTTCATAATCAAACCTAATCGTGAATGAATTTCGGCTCTGATGCAAAAAAGACAGGAAAAATGAAAAAGACAATTTTAGTTTTGAGCGGGCTATTTATTTTGATTTCGGCATTGACGGCATCGGCACATCCTTTGGGAAATTTCAGCGTTAATCAATATTCGCGGCTCGAAGTCGAAAAATCGCGTATTAAGATCCGCCAAATTCTCGATATGGCGGAAATCCCGACGTTTCAATTAAAAAACGAGATCGACACGAACAAAGATGAAACACTTTCAAAAGAAGAATTAAATGCTTTCGCGGAAAAGATCGCCCCCCAAATTTTGGCGAATTTATCTTTGACGGTAAACGGTCAGTCTGCCGCGATAAATCCCGAATCGAAAAACGTTGCGCTTCAGGAAGGCGCGGGAAATCTGCCGACTTTGCGCTTTGAATGGAATCTTTCGAGCGAAATTTCAAATCTGAGCGAAGTCAATCAAGTGAAATTTGAAAACACAAACTACGCGGAACGCCTTGGTTGGAACGAGATCGTTATCAATCGTGTCGGCAAGATCAGCGTTTTCGATTCAAATGCTTTCGGAAGCGGCATCACGGACGAACTAAAATCTTACCCGGCGGAAAATCTGAATGCGCCTTTGAACGAAAGAACGGCAGTTTTTTCGTTTTCGGACGGCGTAATTCCGTCAAACGCGAAAGCCTTGCAAAACCGCGACGGGCATACGAATAATGCGCTTCAAAAAGACAAATTTGCCGAGCTTATCGCCGTTCCCGAGATCACGCCGACGATCGCGTTTTTCGGTCTGCTTCTCGCAATCGGTTTAGGCGCGATGCACGCGATGTCGCCCGGACACGGAAAAACTGTCGTCGGTGCGTATCTGGTCGGTTCGCGCGGAACGGTGAAACACGCTGTTTTTCTCGGTTTGACAGTCACGATCACGCATACGCTCGGCGTTTTTGCGCTCGGTTTGATAACTTTGTTTGCTTCAAATTATATTTTGCCCGAAACGCTGATGCCGCTTTTGGGTTTCTTTTCGGGATTGATCGTTTTTTATATCGGTCTGTCGATGTTCAAATCGCGGCTTTTTTCGGTTTTAGGTTGGGAAAAAGCCGCCGTGCATCATCATCACGCCGAACATTCACACGCCGATTCCTCCGATGCGTTCACGCATACGCACGACGGTCATACGCATTCGCATCTGCCGCCCGAAGAAGTTTCGTGGAAAAGTCTGCTCGGGCTCGGTATTTCAGGCGGGCTTTTGCCGTGTCCGTCGGCACTCGTGCTGATGCTTTCGGCGATCAATCTCGGACGTATCGGCTACGGTTTGATCCTGACGACGGCTTTCAGCTTCGGTTTGGCGGCAACTCTAACGGCGGTCGGCTTGATTTTTCTTTACGGCGGAAGGGTTTTCAGCGGTTCGCGCCTGGCGGAAAACCGCATCGTTAAAACAGTTCCGGTTTTCAGCGCGTTCGTGATTACGTTTCTCGGCGCGGTAATTTGTTGGAATTCGTTCTGAAACGAAAAATATTTTGCTCTAAGTGCTAAGTTTCTGTTATATTTTATTTAACCGGAAACTTGGCATTTTTTTTATTGCATTATTTGCAAAAGGAGAATTTATTATGAGATACGAACACGAAAGAGAAGAAACAAGCGCAACCACGAAATTGACCTATCTGCTGATCGGCGGCGGAATCGGAGCTATTTTGGCGTTGCTTTTCGCGCCGAAATCCGGCGAAGAACTGCGTGGCGACATTGCCGATGCGACACGTAAAGGGCTTGAAAAAAGCAAGGAAGCCGCCGCTTTAGCGAAGGAAAGAGCGGGCGAATATTACGAAGTCACGCGCGAAAGAGCCGGTGAACTTTACAGTTCAGCACAGGAAAGAGCGGGCGAGCTTTATCACACGGCACAGGAAAAAGCGGGCGAATTAAAGGAAAAAGCAGGTGAGCTAGCCGAGAAAGCGAAAAGCGCGGCAACCAGCACGGCAAATCCCTTTACCGCCGCGATCGATGCCGGAAAGGATGCTTATAACCAGGAAAAACGCCGCAACGAAACAAAGGCAATTACCGAAGGTCGTCCGAGCTATCCCGTTGATAACAAAGAAAGTTAATTTTAACTTATGAACGCAAATGATCCGCAATTTTGGATGATGATCGCTTCGATCATTATCGCTATTTGCTTTATCGTGATGGCGATCGCGTTGATCGCCATTGCCATCACTGTCAAAAAAGTGATCGGAACGGTCAATCGTGTCGAGGAAAAGGTCAACCCGATCATCGGCAAGATCGATCCCCTGATCGCGCAGGTAAACGTGATCGGTGAACAGGGCAAGGAAATTTCGATGCAGTTTAACGAAATTTCCAGCAATCTTTCGACCGCCACGAAATATTTTGCCGAATCAGCCGGACTTATCAAAGAAGAAGTTTCCGAACTGAAACTGCTTGTCGGTGAAACGGCGATCGTGGCGAAAGATAAGGTCGAGCTTGTCAGCAACACGATTGACCGCACGCAAATGCAGGTTGCGACGACGACGGATTTCATCCAGCATAAAGTCGTCGAACCCGCGCGCGAGATCGCGGCAATTATGGCGGGCGTGAAAAAAGGTCTGGAAGTTCTTTTTGCACCCGCGCCGAAACAGATCGACCGCGTTTATCAGGACGACGAAATGTTTATCGGCTGATTTTACGGGTTGATTTATTAAAATCGGAAAGACGCGGTTAAAATCGCGTCTTTCTTTGTTGTAAAGACGATTTTTTAAGTTAAATTGCAGGTTTTTATCCGGAATTTAGATTTTTATAATAAATTCCGGATTTTCATACCAAATCGATAGATTTCGGAATGATCGGGAAAAATTCAAGCGTTCAGAGTCCCTGCTCTAGCAGGCTAAACCCTGAGCAATTGCCGCCTGGAGGCGGAACTCTGAACGCTTGGATTTTATTTACGGGATCGCAAATCAAGATTGCCAACATAAAAAGGCGCAAGGTTTTTAAGCCTCGCGCCTTTTTTTATTGTTAAAGAAAAAGAGTTAATTGTCGGTCGGTTTTTCCGTCGATTGCGGAGCGTTTTGGCGGCGCATCTGGCGGCGTTCTTCCCAACGTTGTTTCATTTCCTGTTTCTTTTGCTCAAGCTGTTGAATTTGTTCGGGCGTTAAGATCGCCAGAATTTGCTGTTGCACAGCCTGTGCTTTTTCGCGTCCCTGCTGTTTCAAAAACTGGAGTCTTTCCTGCTGATCGGCAGTCAAAGTTCCGTTGCGTTTGGCTTCGGCGAGCGTGCGGATTTCGGTTCTGGTCGTTTCGTCGGGACGGTTTGCTTCACGGATTGCGCGCATTTGTTCCTTCTGTGCGTCGGTCAGTTCGATTCCGCGCAGTCCGCGCATCATTCCGCCGCGTTTGCCGTGCTTGCCGCCACGCATTCCTTTGCCGAAACCTTTTTCACGTCTTTCGACCTTTTGCGTGTTATCTTGCGAAGTTGCGCTCGAATCCTGCGCTGAAGCGGCGACTGAAAACGCTCCGACAGCAACGGTCAAGGCGGCAACCGATAAGAATCTATTTTTTAATGACATTATTTTTACCTCTAAAATTTGTTTTGTTTGTTATTGCAGCTTTCGCTTTTCGCAATCTTTGACGTTTCAAAATATCATTTGGACGAAAATAATTTGGTAAAGAAATGTAAAGACGCAAAAAATCGAAAATTACGGGCGTTTCATCATTTATTTTTATAACAAAATTAATGAAAGTAGCATTTAACATTTGCCTTAAGGCAAGCTAAAATGCGAAATTTGAGTTAAGTATTTGCAGGATAAATTAATGAGATTTTTATCGGAAATAAATTCGCCGAAAGATTTGCGCCAATTGCGCGTCGAAGATTTGCAGGAAGTTGCGGACGAAGTTCGCCAATTTATGTTGGAAACCTGTTCGCGTGTGGGCGGACATACGGGCGCAAGTCTGGGTGCGGTCGAGCTTGCCGTGGCAATGCACTATGTTTTCGACACGCCGAACGACAAATTGGTTTGGGATGTCGGGCATCAGGCGTATGCACACAAAATTTTAACGGGAAGACGCGACGAACTGCACACGATCAAACAATACGGCGGACTTTCCGGCTTCTTGAAGCGCGACGAATCCGAATACGATACGTTCGGTGCGGGACACGCTTCGACCTCGCTTTCAGCCGCGCTCGGAATGGCGGTGGCGCGTGATACGAAAGGCGAAGATTTTCACGTTTGTGCGCTGATCGGCGATTCATCCCTGGCGGGCGGAATGGCAATGGAAGCCATCAATCAGGCGGGACATCTGAAATCGCGTCTGATCGTTTTATTAAATGACAACGAAATGTCCATCGCTCCGGCGGTCGGCGGGTTGGCGCGTTATTTGAACCGCATCAAAGGTGCGCAGAGTTATCAGCAATTAAAAGAGGACATCGGCGACACGTTTGAAGCCGTTCCATATTTCGGCGAACGTCTGCGCCGCGCCGCAAAATCCGTTAAGGATGCGATCGCGGCGGCGGTTTTGCCCGGTGCGCTCGTTAATGAATTGGGTTTTAAATATATCGGTTACGTTGACGGGCATAATGTTTCGATGCTCGTTCGTGCGCTCGAGGAAGCGAAAAAGGTCGATGACGGTCCCGTGATCGTTCACGCGCTGACGACGAAGGGCAAAGGTTTTCCGAATCCCGAAAAAAATTATTACGCCTATCACGCGACCGGACCTTTCGACATTAAAACGGGAAAACCGCTTTCGGCATCGAAACCCGCCGCGCCGACCTACACGGAAGTTTTCGGCAGAACGATGTGCGAACTGATGGAAAAAGACGAATCAATCGTCGCACTGACTGCCGCAATGCCCGACGGAACGGGCGTTGACAAGATTCTCGAAAAATTTCCCGACCGTTCGTTCGATGTCGGCATCGCCGAACAGCACGCCGTCACGTTTTGCGCGGGAATGGCTTGCGAAGGGCTGAAACCCGTTGCGGCGATCTACTCGACGTTTCTACAGCGCGCCTTCGATCAGGTCGTGCACGATGTTTGTCTGCAAAATCTGAATGTTACGCTGGCGATGGATCGCGCCGGAATCGTCGGGGCAGACGGTCCGACGCATCACGGGCTTCAGGACATCGCTTATCTGCGCTCGTATCCGAATATCGTTTTGATGGCTCCGAAGGACGAAGCCGAAATGCGCGATATGCTCCTGACGGCGATCGAATATCCTGCTCCGGCGGCACTTCGTTATCCGCGCGGGAGCGGTCACGGGGTTGACATTTCCGCCGCCCCGAAAAAGATCGAGATCGGAAAGTCGGAAGTTTTGCGCGAAGGCGGCGATATGGCGATCATCGCTTACGGTTCGATGGTTTATCCCGCGGTCAAGGCGGCGGAGCAACTCGATAAGGACGGAATCGATGCAATGGTCATCAATGCGCGGTTCGTCAAACCGCTCGATGCCGAGATGATCCTTTCCGTCGCGAAAACGCACCGCTTGCTCGTCACGGTCGAAGAAGCTTATCTGACGGGCGGATTCGGTTCGGCGGTTCTGGAACTTTTAGAAGAAAACGGAATACAGGATCAAGTCAAAGTCGTCCGAATGGGTGTGCCCGACCGCATCGTCACGCACGGCGACGCGAAACTTTTACTGGCGAAATACGGTTTGGACGCGGACGGAATTTACACGAAAGTTAAAGAAACCGTCGAAGTGATGGAAGACCGCCGCGCTGTCAGAAAAAAACTGAAAATTGTAAAATAATCTCGAACTGTAGAAAAAAATAATTCGTTTATCAATAAATCAATGAAAAATATTGCAAATTACACGAAACTTTTCATCATTATCGGTTTGCTCGCCTTTGCCTTCGGCTGCAACGACAAAAAAGCGGGCAACAATACGGCAGTTAAAAATTCTGCGAATGCCGCTCCGACCCCGAATATGGCAAACGCGCCGGTCGGGGCAACGCCGCCGAATATGCTCGGTTCGCCGACTGCCGCCGTTACGGTCGAGGAATTTGCCGATTTTCAATGTCCGACTTGTGCGCAGGTTCACGGCATTATGAAAAATGTTCAGGCTGCCTATGGAAGCCGTATCAAGTTCATCTATCGCAACTATCCGCTCGTTCAGATGCATAAAAATGCTTATGATGCGGCAGTTGCGGCGGAAGCGGCAGGAATGCAGGGAAAATTCTGGGATATGCAGAATATGCTTTTCTCGAATCAGCAGACGTGGTCGAATGCTTCGGACGCACGCACCATTTTTGAAGGCTATGCCGAAAAACTCGGACTTGAAGTCGAAAAATATAAAGCCGATGTAAATGGTTTGGGAGCGAAAAATCGTGTCGATGCCGACCTCCAGCGCGGACGTGCTCTGAACATTACGGGAACGCCGACGATCTACATTAACGGGGTAAGCGTTCCGTTTCCGCAAATGAGCGTTGAAGGATTGCGGCAGATCATTGATGCCGAGCTTCAAAAAGCAGGCAATGCACAAACGGCACCTGTTACGCCAGGCGCACCGTCAAATACGGCATCGAATTCATCTGCAGGTAATAATTCAAAAACCGCCGATACAACCGTAAAACCGGCAATCCCGGACGGAAAAAAAGAAACGAAGTAAATGAGTAGTTCCGAAGTTTTACAACTCGAAAGAAAAAGCCTGACCGCTAAGATTCCTTTAATCGCGGCGGTCGTGGCTTTGATCGGCATTGCCGATTCGGTTTATCTGACGATTCACCATTACACCGCCGAGCCTGTGCCGTGCAGTATTATCAGCGGGTGCGAAATGGTTTTGACAAGTCAATACGCCGAAATGTTCGGCATTCCGACTGCCGCTTACGGCATTGCGGCGTATCTCACGGCTTTCGTTTTGGCAATATTAACGGCTTTCGTCAGCCGTTCGTGGTGGAATCTTTTCGGTGCAGTCGTGACCCTAATGACTGGGTTTACCGCTTACTTTCTTTATTTACAAGCCTACGTCATCGAGGCGTTTTGCCAGTTTTGTCTTATCTCGGCGGCAACCACGCTGACGCTTTTCATCATTTTCATCGGTTCAAAAATTCTCCGAACGAAATAATTACGAAAATTTTTTTTCTTTAAAACCGATTCCCGAAAACCGACGAATTTAAATTGTGAAGGACAAAAGTTAATGCTTTTGTCTAAAAATTTAATTCAAAGAGTATAGGGAGAGGTTATGAAAAAATTATTATTTAGTTTAGCGGGAATTTTAGTTTTAGCACCATTGATGGTCTTTGCTCAGGACGGGATGATGAAAAAGAGCGGCGACAAAATGATGGGGCAGACAAAGAACATCGCCGAAACAGCGGCGGCAACGGGAATGTTCAATACGCTTTTGGCGGCGGCAAAAGCGGCAGGTTTGGACGATGAACTGATGGGCGAAGGTCCTTTGACGGTTTTTGCTCCGACCGACGAAGCATTTGCCAAACTTCCCGCCGGAACGGTCGAAAATTTATTGAAGCCTGAAAATAAAGATATGCTTGTCAAAGTTTTGACCTATCATATCGTTTCGGGAAACGTCAAAGCGGCGGACGTTATGAAAATGAACAAAGCCACGACTCTACAAGGGCAGGAGGTAATGATCAAGGCGAAAAACGGGAAGGTAATGATTAACAAGGCGACCGTGGTAAAAGCCGACGTTGCGGCTTCAAACGGTACGATTCATGTTATCGATATGGTGTTAATGCCGAAATAAATTATTTGTTTGAGTAAACGAATTCAAAATTTGGCATTTTGCGGCGAAATAGAGTAGTTTAGAGTTTATAATTTATTCGGACGATTATTGTGACTCAAGCCATTCTACAACGCATTGCTTCAGGAGATAAGACCGCCGTTCAAGATTGTTTGAAATCCTACGGCGGTCTTGTCTGGTCTTTGGCTCGGCGGATGTCGCCGAACACGGACGACGCGGAAGATGCGGTTCAGGAAATTTTTATAGACATCTGGAAAAATGCCGGACGGTTTGATGCTTCACAATCTTCGGAAACAACTTTTATTGCGATGATTGCACGAAGACGTTTGATCGACCGTTTAAGACACTCTAACCGGCGGCTTTCGCCCGATTCACTCGAAGATTTAACCGTTGAACCCGTCAATAATTCGGACGGAAATTTGCAGATGAGTGTCGAAGCAAAAGAAGCGGCAAAGGCTTTAGAAGTTTTGCGCCCCGAACAGCGGCAGGTTTTACAGCTTTCGATAATTCAGGGTTTATCGCATCAGGAAATTTCGGATGCAACCGGAATTCCCCTCGGAACAGTCAAAACACACGCCCGGCGCGGGCTTTTGCAAGTGAGAGAGTTTTTAGGTTTAGGCAGTATGAATAAGGAGGTTTCGGTATGAACGACTTGGAAAAACAAGAAAGATTGCTGGACCTTTTGACACTGCGCGAAACGGCGGGTTTAGGCAAGGAAGAAGAAAGGGAATTGGAAGAATTATTTAAACAGTTTCCGGATTGGGCGGATGACGATTCGATCGCGCTCACGACGGCGGCGATCAATCTTTCGATGATCGATACGAACGAAGAAATGCCCACGCACCTGAGATCGAAGATTTTAGCGGATGCGGAGAATTTTTTCGGAAAAGCGGCAGAACCGAAAGGAAAAGTTTTAGAATTTGAACCGCGCAAAAAGAAGGAAAGAGAAGCCGAAGTTAATGCAGGCGAAGGCTTTCTCGGTAAACTAATCAATACGAACTGGCTCGGATGGGCGGTTGCCGCCGCTTGTGTTGCGCTTGCGCTCAACATTTGGCTTGCAAAACCCGTTAAGGAATTTGTTTACGTTCCGGCGGCAACGCCCACGCCGACACCCGCTTTGCCGCAACAACTCGAACAGCTTGTCGCATCTGCGCCCGATCTGGTAAAGGGGGCGTGGACGGATTTAGACCCGAAAAAACCGCAAAACGTGAAAGGTGACGTTGTCTGGAGCAATTCGACGCAGAAAGGGTTTATTCGTTTCAGTAATCTGCCCGTCAACGACAAAACGAAGGAAACATACCAGCTTTGGATTTTTGACGAAAGCCAAAACGCGAAAACTCCGGTTGACGGCGGCGTTTTCGATGTCGATTCAAGCGGCGACGTGATTATCCCGATCGATGCAAAAATCAAGATTAAAAAACCGACGATGTTTGCCGTAACCGCTGAAAAACCGGGCGGCGTGGTTGTGTCAGGGTTGGAAAAAGTCATGGCAGTTGCGAAAGTTTCCACATAAAGATAACCCGGTAAAATCATAAAAAAGCAAAGGAACCGCATTTTTTCGGTTCCTTTGCTTTTTTATCCGGTTTATTTCCGCCCATCTGCATCTATATGTCAAACAGGACAATTTACTCCGTTTTTCGGAGTAAATCAGAGGTTTATCAACCCGATCGGGAAATTTTTAGTTAAATAATAGTTCGTCCTGAATCCGCCGCTTTGGAAATTGCGAAGAATGTGGAATAAGGTTTGCACTAATGCCTTTTGAGTTTTTCCGAAGGACTTTTTGAACAGTTTGAATAACGGAAAAAATTCAAAGCCGAACGGTAACTGCAAGTTTCGCTCTTGTCACGCAAAATATAAGTATCCGGCACTTTTACAACGTAATAGTTTTCACGTAAAAAGCTGATTTTGCATATAGATACGAATCAAAAAACGGCTTGCCAATTCGGTTTCGGGCACCCAAAGCCTTTAAGCGGAATTTCATAACTTATATATTTTATCAGCGATGCTAATAAACGCAGTTCCGCATTTCGGGTCAGTTTTTGATAAAATTTTAAACAAATGAGGAAATAAACTCTGAAAACTTACATAAGTCCTGAAGTTTATTGTAATAACCTTGAGAGAAGTCAGTAATCAATCAATCTTATTCGCCATCGGTATCAATCACAAAACGATTTCGGTTGAAGTCCGTGAGAAAATTTACGTGCAAGATGCGGAAATTCCCGCACTGCTCGATGAATTCAGAAAAACGCTCGATGAGGTCGTCGTTATCTCGACGTGTAACCGCATCGAAATTTACGGTGTAACGTCGCGCACCGACCTCGATCTGGATTACTACAAGGATTTAGTGATAGATTTCAAAAAGGCGGGCGATTTCGTCAGACGGGAAGATTTCTTCGGAATGGTTTCGTGCGCCGCCTGTCAACAGCTTTTCCGCGTCACGACCAGCCTCGACTCAAAGATCGTCGGCGATATGCAGATTTTGGGGCAAGTGCGCGATTCCTTTCAGTTGGCGGAAAAAAACAAAGCGACCGGAAAATTGCTGAATCAGATGTTTCAGCGCAGTTTCAAGCTCGGAAAACAAGTTCGCACCGAAACGAGCCTGCACAAAGGCGCGGTTTCGATCAGTTCGGCGGCGGTCGAACTTGCGCGGCAAACGCTCGGAAGTCTTGCAAACAAAACCGTTCTCATTATCGGCGCGGGAAGTATGGCACGTTTGACGGCGGAATATCTGACGAAGAAAAAAGTCGGCAAAATATACATCACGAACCGCACCCGCGCAAATGCCGACGCGCTTCTCGAAAGTCTTAAATCGGAAGGCGATTTTGAAGGTGAAGTGATCGAATTTGCCGATTTTAGAAATTATCTCAATGAAACCGATGTTGTCGTAAGTTCGACGAGTTCGCCCGCGCATATTCTTGAAAAAGCGGATTTCACGAACCAAACAAAAAATATTCTGCTCATCGACATCGCCGTTCCGCGTGACATCGCGTCCGAAACAGCCGAATGCGATGTGGTAGAATTAAAAAATATTGACGATTTAAACGCGATTGTTGATAAAAATCATCAACGCCGGATAGCTGATCTGCCGCTCGTTCAGCAGATGGTGATGAAGGAAATGTCGGACTTTCTGATCTGGTACTATTCGCTTCCGCTCCTTCCTTCGACAATGAACGCGGGCGCAAAACCCGACGCGGCTACGCAACGGGAAATTGTCCGCGTGAAAGAATTTTTACTCGGCAATTTACCGCATCTGCACAAATTGGCGATGCAGAAAGGGACGGATTTAGGCGGACATATCGAGGTTGTCAATAAATTAGTCGCGATGAAGGAAGCGGCATTTTCAGCGAGGTTTCAAGTTGGAGCGTAAATTTACAATCGGATCGAGGGGAAGCGATTTAGCCTTGTGGCAGACGGGTTTTACCAAAAATTTACTTGAAAAACATTTTCCCCAAGCGGCGTTCGATGTCCGCATCATCAAAACGAAAGGCGATGCCGTTTTGGACACCGCGCTTTCAAAGATCGGCGACAAAGGACTTTTCACTAAAGAGATCGAACACGCGCTGATTGCTGAAGAAATCGATCTGGCAGTTCACAGTTTGAAGGATTTACCGACCACGCAACCCGCCGGATTAAAGATCGGTGCGGTTTCAAAACGCGAAACGCCGAACGACATTTTCATTTCAAAAAATTATTCATCAATCGCGGATTTGCCGAAAAACGCGAAAGTTGCGACGGGGAGTTTGCGTCGTAAAAGTCAGCTTTTGGTATTTCGTCCCGATCTGGAGATCGTCGAAATTCGCGGCAATGTGCCGACACGCATCGAAAGATTTCTTGCGTCGGATTTGGACGGAATGATTCTGGCTTATGCCGGCGTTCACCGTTTGGGTTTGGACAAATATATCACGCAAATTATCCCGACCGAAATTCTGCTTCCTGCCGTCGGTCAAGGTGTAATGGCGGTTGAAATTCGCGAGGACGATGCGGAAATCGCCGCAATGCTGGAAACGCTCGACGACGCGGACACAAACGTCTGTATCACGGCGGAACGTGCCTTTTTACGGCGTTTGGAGGGCGGCTGTCAGGTTCCGATCGGGGCAAATGCGTTTTTGGAAAACGGCGAGATCGTTTTACGCGGATTTGTCGGAAGTCTTGACGGCAAACAAGTTATCCGCGATTCGATAAGCGGTGCGAAGGATTCGGCGGAAGATTTGGGAATCCGTTTAGCCGAAAAATGTTTGGATGCGGGCGCGTTGGAAATATTAGGCGGAGCGCGAAACGCCGTCGCAGATGCAACGGGCGAGGTTTTATTTTAATGCCGACAGTTTTGGTCGTCAGAAAATTTGATAATTTCAGCCGGATTTTACAGGAAAACGGTTTTTCGGTTGTGAATCTGCCGACCATTGAAACCGTCGAAATTGAAAATTCAGCAGATTTAAACACGAAAATTGCCGCGAAAAATTACGACGGAATTTTTTTGACGAGTCAAAAAGCGACGGAAATTGCCGAACGGGAGATTTTTTCCAAACAGAATTACGGCGGAAAAGTTTACGTTTTGGGAAGAAAGAGTTTTGATACTTTAAAGGATAAGAACATCCTTTTATCCTTTGACGAAACGGCGAACACGGCGCAGGAAATGCTTGAAAAGATTACGCTTGACGAATTGAAGGACAAAAAGTTTCTTTTCATTCGCGGGGAAAGATCGCTCGGAAAGGTCAAAGAATTTTTGAAGAAAATCGCTTCGCTAGATGAAGAAATAGTTTACGAAACGCATAAAATCGTCATCGAAGATAGTTTGAAAATTGAAATTGAAGCGAAACGGGACGAAATCGTGTTTGTGTGTTTTTTCAGCCCGAGCGGTGCGGAAAGTTTTTTAGAGCAATTCGGCGAAAAGTTTTTGGAAAAAACGAAAATCGCCGTGATCGGAAGAACGACCGCCGATTTTTTCGGAAAGCAAAATCTGGAAGCTGATTTCATTGCAAAAAAAGCATCCGCAGAAGATTTTGCGGTTGAATTAGTTGATTATTTGAGGAAAGAGGCAGAAGCCAGCGCGTAAGCAAGGGCGGAAAAATTCTAAACTAAAGAAACCCTTACTAACGTGCGGGTTTCTGTCTTTTAAGGAAATTATTTTGAGTAAAGATTCATTATTTATCAGAGCCTGTAAAGGCGAACAGACCGAGCGCACGCCGATCTGGATTATGCGCCAAGCAGGACGTTATTTGCCGGAATATCGTGCGCTTCGTGAAAAATACGATTTTTTGACGAGCTGTAAAACGCCGGAACTCGCTTCGGAAATAACCATTCAGCCGATCGATATTGTCGATACGGACGCGGCGATTTTGTTTTCGGATATTTTGGTAATTCCCGAAGCGATGGGAATGCACCTTGAACTGATCGAATCGAAAGGTCCGGTTTTCAGCGAACCGATTCGGTCAATCGGGCAAATTGAAAATCTCGAAACGGACGAAACGCTTTCGCGGCTCGATTACGTGATGCAAGCCGTGAAAATGACGAAAGAAAAGCTGAACGGGCGCGTTCCGCTCATCGGTTTTTCGGGAAGTCCGTGGACGCTGGCGACTTATATGGTCGAAGGTAAAGGCTCAAAAAACTTCGATATTATCAAGAGTTTTGTCTACAACGAACCCGAATCCGCGCACAAACTTTTGCAGATTTTGGCGGATTCGGTCGTCGAATATTTACAGGCGAAGATCGATGCCGGATGCGATGCGGTACAGATTTTCGACACTTGGGCAAGCATTTTGTCGCCAGCCGATTTTGAAGAATATTCGCTGAAATACATCAGTTATATCTGCGATAATTTGCAGTCGAAAGGCGTTCCGATCATCGTTTTCGCAAAAGGTGTCGGTTCATATCAAAATCTGGCGCAATTGAAATGCGACGTTCTCGGCGTTGACTGGACGAAGGAATTAAGCCGTGTTCGGGCTGAGATTTCAGGCAGAAAAGCTTTGCAGGGAAATCTCGACCCGACGGTTTTGTTTGCGCCGAAGGAAAAGATCAGAAAGGAAACCGAACGCGTTTTGCGCTCTTACGGCGAAGGCGGCGGACATATTTTCAATCTCGGACACGGAATTTTATCGAAAACGCCCGTCGAAAACGTCCAGTATCTGGTCGAATGTGTCCGGGAATTGAGTAGTAAATAGCTTCTGGGAAAGGGAGATTAGCCACGAAAAACACGAAAAGACACGAAAATAAGAAAAGAATAAAACCATCTTTAAACCACAGATGAACACAGATAGACACAGATTTTTAAGAGATATGACAAATCAAAATCATTTTGATTTGTCTATCCTTATCCGTGTTGATCTGTGTCTATCTGTGGTTAAATTTTCTTGAAAATTTTCGTGTTCTTTCGTGTTTGTTCGTGGCTAAAAAATAAAAGTTATGAGCAGTTTCAAACATTTAGACACGGATATTCTGAAAAAATTCAATCAGCCCGGACCGCGTTACACGTCGTATCCGACCGCGCCGCTTTTTTCGTCCGAATTTACGCGCGAAGATTTCAGACGTGAAATCGTCGAAACCAACTCAACCGACAGCAACGCGCCGATCTCGCTCTATTTTCACTTTCCGTTCTGCGACACGCTTTGCTATTTTTGCGGCTGTAATATGATCGTTACCCAAAAACGTGAGCACATTGCCGAATACAACCGTTATCTGAAAAAGGAAATGGATTTGCTCGTTCCGCTGATGTCGAAAAGAAGAAAGGTCGAACAGCTTCATTGGGGCGGCGGAACTCCGACACATCTTTTTCCTGACGAAATCCGCGACATCGGTCTGAACATAAAGGAACGTTTCGATTTTTCCGGCGAGATCGAAGCAAGTGTCGAGATCGATCCGCGTGAACTGACGTTTGACCATTTGAAAGCCTTGCGTGAAGTCGGCTTTAACCGCACGAGCTTCGGCGTGCAGGATTTTAATTACGAAGTCCAGAAAGCCGTCAATCGTATTCAATCGGAAGAACTTACGCGGCAAACGGTCACGTGGGCACGGGAACTCGGTTTTCAAAGTATCAATCTCGATCTGATCTACGGTTTGCCGTTTCAGACGCTCGAAAGTTTTACCGAAACCATTGAAAAGGTCGCTGAAATTTCGCCCGATCGTATCGCCGTTTTCAATTACGCGCACGTTCCGTGGCTGAAAAAACATATGAAGCTCATTAAAGCCGAAGATTTGCCTTCGACCGAAATGCGCTTGCAGATTTTGAAAATGACGATTGAAAAATTGATGGATGCAGGTTACGAATACATCGGAATGGATCATTTCGCAAAGCCGACCGACGAGCTTGCGATCGCGCAGAAAAACGGTACGCTTTACCGCAATTTTCAAGGTTATTCGACCAAATCCGGCTGTGACGTTTACGCTTTCGGGCTTTCGGCGATTTCGCAGTTTGAAAATATTTACGCGCAAAATCTGAAAAATATCCGCGAATATTACAAACGAGTCAACGAAAATCTGCCCGCAACCGCCGTTGGTTATCGAATGACCGCCGACGATCACATCCGCAAGGAAACGATCATGCAGTTGATGTGCAATCTCGAAATCGACAAGCGCGACATCGAAACGAAATTCAATATTAATTTTGAAAATTATTTCGCGTCGGACGTTACGAAATTGGATGTTTTTATCAAGGACGGACTGCTTGAAAATGACGCTGACAAAATCAAAGTCGTGGACTCGGGCATTCTGGTGATTCGCAACATCGCGATGTGTTTCGATGCTTATTTAGAGAAAATGATGGCGGAAAAGCCTGTATTTTCTAAAACGGTTTAAGAAGAAATTATCCACAGATGAACACGGATTCACACAGATAAAAACTGATTTATTAAATCTGTGCCCACGCGAAGCGGAACGTTCATCTGTGGATGAAAAATTTTATGAACGAAAAAGTTGGAGTAGTTTTATTAAATCTTGGCGGACCGGATTCGCTCGATGCGGTCGAGCCGTTTTTGTTTAATCTTTTCAATGATCCTGAAATCATCAATTTTCCGCTCAGTTTTTTATTTCGCAAACGTCTTGCGAAATTCATCTCTTCGCGCCGTGCGCCTTCGATTCAGGAACAATATGCGAAGATCGGCGGAAAATCTCCGATCGTTGATCTGACGAATAAACAAGCCGACATTTTAGAGAAAAATCTGCGTGGAAAAGGACTTGACGCGAAGGTTTATGTGGCGATGCGTTATTGGAAACCGTTTACCGAAGACGTGATCGCACAGATCGAAAAAGACGGCATCAAAAAAGTAGTTTTACTGCCGCTTTATCCGCAATTTTCCAAAGCGACGACCGGTTCGAGCTTTAAGGAATGGGAACGTCAAATCGCGCAAAAAGCTGATCTAAAAGGAATCAAGACGGAAAAGGTCGAGCATTATTACGATTTCGCGCCGTATTTGGATTCGCTGATCGAACGCATCAATCAGACATTTGAACGCTTTCCCGCCGAAAAGCGCGAGGAAGTTTATATTTTATTTTCGGCACACGGAACGCCGATGAAATTGGTGCGCGAAGGCGATCCTTATTCGGGACATATCTGCGAAACGGTGACAGCCGTAAAGAATCGCGGAGCTTGGAAAAACGAGCACACGCTTTGTTTTCAATCAAAGGTCGGACCGCAAAAATGGCTCACGCCCGCCACGCCCGACGTGATCGAAGAATTAGCCGCAAAGGGCGTGAAAAATATGCTCGTCGTGCCGATCGCGTTCGTTTCCGATCACCTCGAAACGCTTTTTGAACTCGATCACGAATACGGACGATTGGCAAAAGAAAAAGGCGTTGAGCAATACGAAGTAATGGAAGGTTTGAACGATTCGGAACTTTTTGCAGAAAGTTTGGCGCAGTTGGTTTTGCAAAAAATTGAAAATATTGAAAAGAAAAGTGTCTGATTTATAAAGCATTTATGAAGTTGCCGCAAGTATTATCTATGATTTGTCAGACGCAAAAGAAGATTTAGAAGAAATTATCGAAATGTTTGATCCGCAAAAAGAATTTTATGAAGAAGAAGAATTCAAAGTTCGGATGGCGCATCTTTACCGGCATCTAAATTCTGCTTGGAATAGAAGAAATATTACCGCAGAACAATTGGAAAATGCAGACGGAATGAAGACTAATATTTGGGGTGAATTTCCGAAAGACATCAAACCTATATAAAAAATGAAAAAAGTTTGCATCATCGGCGGCGGAATTTCGGGGTTGACAACCGCATTTCTACTGAAAAGAAAAGGCTTGGGCGTAACGGTTTTTGAAAGATCGGAAGCGGTCGGCGGGAATATTCAAACTATCGAGCGCGACGGTTATACGATCGAACAAGGTCCGAATTCGCTTTTGAAAGCACCTCGTTTGATCGATCTGGTTAGATTGCTGAACATCGAAGATAAAGTTATCGCGGCGGATGAAAATGCGAATAAACGATACATTCTCTCGGACGGAAAGCTCGAAGCGATGGGTGTGAAATCGTTTTTTAACGGATATTTTTCGCTCAAAACGATTTTCAATCTTGCGCGTGAACCTTTCGTTTCGTCGAAATCGCCCGCAAACGAATCGGTCGCCGAATTTGTCACGCGGCGCATCGGCGCGGAGTTTCTGGATAAAGCGATCGATCCTTTTGTTTCGGGCGTTTACGCGGGCGATCCGAAGAATTTGAGTATGCGTTCGGCGTTTCCGAAACTGTATGAAATGGAACGCGATTTCGGCAGTTTGATAATGGGAACGATTCGCCGCAAAACGGAAAAGCCCGACCCGAATTTTCCGCGCACGTTTTCGTTCAAGGGCGGTTTGAAAACCTTGATCGAAGCGATGGCGAACGAATTGGGCGATGCGGTGAAACGCGGCGTTGCGGTCGAAAATATCGCGCAAGGCGAAAACGGAAAATATGTCGTCAATGGAGAGGAGTTCGATGCGGTCGTTATTTCTACGCCTTCTTACGTCGCGGCGGATTTAATCAAATCGCGTGATGCAAATCTTGCAAAAACGCTTGCGGAAGTAAACTATCCGCAAGTCGCGGTCGTCGTTTTCGGCGTAAAAACAGAAAATATCAAAAAGACGCTCGACGGTTTCGGCTTTCTCATTCCGGGCAAGGAAAAACGCCCGATTCTCGGAACGCTTTTCCATTCAGCCGTTTTTCCCGAACGCTCGCCGAAAGATTTTCAACTTTTGATGACATTCGTCGGCGGAGTTCGCGCGGGCGATAAACTGGATGCGCAAACGGACGAACAGTTGAAAACCACAGTCCGCGAACAGCTTTCCGAGATCATCGGCTTAACGGGCGAACCCGATTTTTATCACGTCAAACGCTGGAAACGCGCAATTCCGCAATACCGCGTCGGCTACGAAGAAGTGACCAAAGCGTGCGCCGATTTTGAAAAACAAAACGCCGGAATTTATTTTTGCAGTAATTTCTATCGCGGAATTTCAATGAGCGACTGCGTCAAAAATGCTTTTGAAACGGCTGATATTATCGAGAATTTTTTGAAAGAAAATTAATCCACAGATGAACAAAGATAAACACGGATAAGAAAATGATCTTTCAAAAAACATCTTCAAAAACATCATAAAAATCTGTGTCCATCTGTGTTTATCTGTGGATAATAAAAGAAAATGAGCAATTTTAATTTACCGAATTTTCCTGTTTCGCGTCTGCGCCGTCTGCGGAAAAATGCGCCGTTGCGCGATATGTTTCGTGAAACTTTCCTCTCGAAAAACGATTTTATTTATCCGCTTTTTGTGGCGGAAGGCGAAAATTTTCGTCGCGCCATAGGTTCGATGCCGGATGTTTTTCAGCTTTCGATCGACAATATTTTGCGCGAATGCGAAGAACTTTTGAATTTGGGAATTTATGCCGTTTTGCTGTTCGGGATTCCGGATTTTAAGGATGAAGTCGGCTCAAGCGGTTATGCTTCAAACGGAATCGTGCAGAAAGCATCGAAAGCTATTAAAGAACGTTATCCGGAAATGCTTGTGATTACGGACGTTTGCCTTTGCGAATACACTTCGCACGGGCATTGCGGCGTGATCGAAAACGAGTATGTGCAGAACGACGCGACGCTCGAACTGCTGGCAAAACAAGCCTTGACGCACGCGCAAAACGGTGCGGACATCATCGCGCCGTCGGATATGATGGACGGACGCGTCGGTGCGATTCGCAGGATTTTGGACGAAAACGGTTTTCACGAAACGCCGATTATGGCTTACTCGGCGAAATTCGCATCCGCCTTTTACGGACCTTTCCGCGAAGCGGCGGAATCCGCGCCGAAATTCGGCGACCGCAAATCTTACCAGATGGACGCGGGCAATCCTTCGGAAGCGATGCGCGAGATCGCGCTAGACATTCAGGAAGGCGCGGACATCGTGATGGTCAAACCCGCGCTTGCCTATCTCGACATCATTCGCCGCACGAAGGAAAATTTCAATCTGCCCGTCTGCGCCTACAACGTTTCGGGCGAATATTCGATGGTCAAAGCGGCGGCTGAACGCGGCTGGATCGACGGCGAACGCGTGATGATGGAAAGTTTACTGGCAATCAAACGCGCCGGAGCAGACGTAATCATCACTTATTTTGCAAAAGAAGCGGCGAAATTAGTTTAATGAGGATAGATGTTTCAATAGTAATTACATCTGAAAAGGTTTCATTGAACTCGGAAGTTGCAGGTTATTCGGAAGAAAGAGTTCCACTAATGGCTTTTTCAAAAGAAGTAGGCAAAAAAACGGAGGTTTGCGAAGCCGTTGGGGAAAATTGGACAGCTGAGAAGATGGAATCCTTTTCTATCAAATCCGGTTTTTATCAAAAAGGCTCACGAACATTTCGAGTCGTTAATCCATTCATACCGCAAAGTTTTGAACCGTATGCGGCATCGTTAATGTTAGAGTTTTTTTGCACGAAAACCTTTTTTGAAATAAAACCCGCAAGAGGACATTGGCGAAAAATATTTGGATTCGATTCGTTCGAGTTAAAGTTGGAGATTGAAAATTATTTATTAGTTCCTTATGAGAAAAAGAATGAATTTGAGGAATTAATTTCAAAAAAAATAACCCGAAACTTTGAAGTTAAAGATAAAAATGAATACTACAAAAAGCAGTAAATTATTTGCGGAAGCACAAATTCATATGCCGGGCGGCGTTAATTCTCCCGTCAGGGCGTTTAAATCGGTCGGACGCGATCCGCTTTATATCAAATCGGCGAAGGGCGCGAAGATGACCGATGTTGACGGCAACGAGTTTATCGATTACATCGGTTCGTGGGGACCGATGATTCTCGGTCACGCCGAACCGCGTGTCATCAAAGCGATTCAGGCGGCGGCGGAGCATTCGACGAGTTTTGGAGCGAGTTCGGAAAAAGAGATCGAACTGGCGAAATTAATTAAAAAATTCGTGCCGTCGATCGAGATCGTGCGAATGGTCAATTCGGGAACGGAAGCGACGATGAGCGCGATGCGGCTTGCGCGCGGATTCACGAAACGCGACAAGATCATCAAGTTTGAAGGCTGTTATCACGGTCACGGCGATTCGTTTTTAATTAAAGCGGGTTCTGGCGTGGCGACGCTCGGGCTTCCCGATTCGCCCGGCGTGACGCAGTCGACCGCGAAAGACACTCTGACGGCGCGCTACAATGACATCGAATCCGTCACCGAACTTGTCGAGTCGAACAAGGATAATATTGCCGCGATCTTTATCGAAGCGGTCGGCGGAAATATGGGCTGTGTTCCCGCAAAGAAGGCATTTTTGCAGGCTTTGCGCGATCTCTGCGATGCGGAAAAGATTTTACTCATTTTCGATGAAGTGATGACGGGTTTCCGTCTTGCAAAAGGCGGTGCGCAGGAAATTTACGGTATCGCGCCCGATCTCACGACGTTCGGCAAGATCATCGGCGGCGGTTTACCCGTCGGTGCCTACGGCGGACGCGCGGAGATTATGAAAATGATCGCGCCGTCAGGTCCGGTTTATCAGGCGGGAACGCTTTCGGGGAATCCTTTGGCGATGACGGCGGGATTTGAAACGCTCAGGGTTATTGACGAAACGCCCGATTTTTACGCGAAGTTGGAGGAAAAAAGCGCGTATCTCGAAAACGGAATGAAGGATTTGCTGAAAAAAGCGAATCTCGATTACACGATCAATCGCGTCGGCTCGATGTTTACGCTCTTTTTCACCAACGCAGATGTGCTTGATTTCGACACGGCGAAGCTTTCCGATACTTCAAAATTTACGAAATTTTTTAATTCGATGCTCGAAAACGGGGTTTATCTGCCGCCGTCGCAGTTTGAAGCGTGTTTCCTTTCGATCACGCATTCGCAGGAGGATTTGGACGCAACGCTCGCGGCTTTTGAAAAAAGTTTGTCGTAGAATGCTAAAAAACTCTTAGAAAAGAATTCGAGAGTTCTAAAAGTCATTTTTAGAACTCTCGAAAAGGTTTTTAGAACTCTGGAAAACATTTTCAGAACGCTGAAAAATAGTTCCTTCTATTTCTTCACGAAAACCAATTCCGACGACATATTTCCGCGCGGCGTTGATTGTTCGCGTTTGACGGTCAAAATTTTTCCGTCTGCCGAAAGTGTCCAGTTTTCTTCGTTTTTGATATTCACCTCGCCCATCGGACCTTCAAAACTACGGGTTGACATCAATTTCAGGTTTGTGCCTTTCATTTCGGCTTTCAACGTCGCCACGCCGCCCGTTTGTCCGCCCGGCGAAGGTGCAGTCGTTTCTTTGCCGTCGAGCGAATAGGTCGTGGTCATATCGCCGCCCATCATTCCGCGCCGTCCGCCCATTCCGCCGCCAACCGGCGGTGCGCCTTCCGGTCGTCCTCCGCCCATTCCGCCTTCAGGTCGTGGAGCGCGTTTGATTTGCGTCGCAACCGTTAAATCCTTCCCGGTTTGCGTGACCGTCATCGACATTGATTCGACGCGCATTCTTTCATCGAGTTTCGATTTTGCGACATCAAGTTCCCAAGTGCCCGAAAAATCGGTCGCTTTGTTTTGTGCAAACGCAGAAATCGCTAAAAGGCAGATAAATGCCGCCAGAAAAAAAGTCTTTTTCATAATGTTTACTCCTTCAGATTCAGAAAAAATAGAAAAGTTTCTGCCCGTTAAGACGCACAGAAACTTTTCCCGGTTACAAAAAGATTGTAAAGATTTGTAAAAACTACGAAGCCGTTTCCTGATTCAGGTTACTATGCCGTCGCCCGTAAAGAAAATAGATCACTAAACCCGCGATCAGCCAAAGTCCGAAACGAAACCAGTTTGTCCAGCCGAGTTCGGTCATCAGATAAGCGCACGACAAAACGCCGAGAACGGGAATCAGCGAAAGTTTTTTGACCAGACTGAGAAAGATTAAGGCAATCGTCAATATAAAAAATATAATGAGCGGAATTTTGTGTGAAAACGCCTGCCACATCGTTTCGTCATCCTTCGGCACGATACTGAAAAAGTCCGAGAACATCGTCGGGTTGAAATAATAGATCACACCGAAAATGACTAAAATCAAAATCGGCACGATGAATTGACCGTTGATATACGGGACGAAACGGTTTTCCGTGCCGAATTCCTTATCTTTGAACAAAACGCCCGCGCAAACGACGAGAAACGCGAACAAAGTGCCGATACTCGCCAAATCCGTTACTTCCGTCAGATTCATAAACAACGCGGGAATCGCGACGACCAGTCCCGTAACGATCGTTGCAAACCAGGGCGTGTGAAATTTCGGATGAATCGACGAAAATATCTTCGGCAGAAGTCCGTCGCGGCTCATCGCCATCCACAAACGCGGCTGACCGATCTGGAAAACGAGGAAAACCGTCGCCAGCGCGATCACGGCTGAAACGGCGATAATTCCTGCAATCCAGGGAATATTTGCGCCTTCCGTGCCGAAAACGAACGCGAGCGGATCGCCGACGTTGAGTTTCGTATAAGAAACCATTCCCGTCAGCACGAGCGCGAGCGCAACATATAAAACCGTACAGATAACGAGCGAATAGATCATCGCTTTCGGCAGGTCGCGGCGCGGATTTTTACATTCTTCGGCAGTGGTCGAAAGCGCGTCGAAACCGATATATGCAAAGAAAACCGCCGAAACGCCTTTCAAAACTCCCGCTACTCCGTTCGGTGCAAACGGCGACCAATTGCCCGGGTTAATATAATTCAAACCGAGGAAGATAACGAGCAAAATAACCGCGATTTTCAAAACCGTCATCACGTTTCCCGCCAATTTCGATTCGCGGATTCCAATGAAAACGAGCGACGTAATTACGACCGTGATCAAAAGCGCGGGCAAATCCATCACGACCGAAAGACTTCCGAGCTTCGGCGCATCAGCCCACGCCGTGTAAGCGTCGAGCTGTCCGCAACTGACAACCGCATCTTTCGCTTCGCAGGCGGCTTGCAGTGCGGAAAGCGTGGTGCCATTGCTCATCGCTGTAGTGACGGCATCGAAACCGCGTCGCGCCGTCAGGAAATCCATCGTGAAATGCAATGGAACATTGATGCCGTAACCTTTCAAAAGTCCCGTAAAATAATCGCTCCAGGAAATCGCGACGGCGATGTTTCCAATCGCGTATTCGACGATCAAATCCCAACCGATGATCCACGCGACAAGCTCGCCCAAACTCGCATACGAATAAGTATAAGCCGAACCTGCGACCGGGATGCGCGAAGCAAATTCGGCGTAGCAGAGCGCGGAAAATCCGCAGGCGATCGCCGTAAACATAAAAAGAAAAATGACGGCAGGTCCGCCGTCAAACGATGCTTTTCCGACCATTGCAAAAATTCCCGCGCCGATGATCGCGGCAATTCCCATCAAGGTCAGGTCGGTTACGCCCAATGTGCGCCGAAGTCCGCCGCCTTCGCCGCCGATGTCTTCCTGCGCGTGGTCGGACAAACCTGCCGCCGCATCCGCCTGAATCTGCGCGATAGATTTTTTACGAAATAAAGAATTAGTCATAGTTTTCCCAACGATTTGCAAATTTGATTAGAATTAGTTTCCATTCCTTCATCCTTCGTTCGGATGTATCAGAGAGAGAATGTAAAATGCGAAATTCGGTAATTTCAACGGACCGCGAACGAATCTCAAAGGACGAATAAATGCTTTGTTTGCGAATTTTGAACGAAAAATTTAAAAGATGCAATGGAAATTACACGAAATTAGCATTTTATCTTAAAAAGCGTGATAAATTTTAGAAAATTGCGCTGAGATTAGCAATCTACTAAAATTTGTTTCAAAACTTTCCACGCTTTTGCCCGAGATGAAAAATCGACCGTTGCACGAAAATCTAGACACTTCGTTCGTCAATCTGTCGGCGTTGTTGCGTTATCTGCGCCGCCGTCAGTTTGTCGGAAGCATTCGCGTCGAACTCAGCGGTTATGAGGCGGACATTGTTCTAAACAGCGAAAATCAGTTGAACGTGCGCGAATACGACCGCATCGCGGGACGCATTGCCGAAGGCGAAGAGGCTCTGCAGCGGCTTTTGATTCGCGCCCGCGAACCCGGCGGAATTATTCACGTTTACCAGCAGGTTGCTGAAACGGAAAAACCGAAAGCGGCGCAGAACGCGCCGATTCCGAAACCGACCGAAATAATTCCCGAATTAAAGATCGAATCGCCGAAAGCCGAAGTTAAAATTGCCGAAACGGTCGTCACGGAAGTTAAAAAAGTGGTCGCGAACGGCAATGTCGTGACGCTGAAAGCGATTCCGACAGAAATTCCGAACGCCGTTCAGGTGATGCCGCCGAATGGAAGTGCGAAAAAGGTCGAGATCGTCAAACAACCGGTGATCGAAAAGATCAAAAATCCCGTTGAAGCCAAACCGAAAACAAAGCTTCCTGATTTTCCGTTTGAACTGAGCAATAATTTCGAGAAGAAAGCGATGAAAAATCAGCTTTCACCCGAAGAATGGCAGACGCTTTTGAATCTGACGGGCGAGCTTTTAAAGACGATCGACGATTGCCTGATAAAAGCAAATCTCGATTTTTCGGCGGCATTTCAAAAAGCTTCTGCCGAAGTTTCCGCCGATTATCCGTTCCTGAACCCGAACGCCGAAATCTTTCTTTACAAGCGCGGCAAGATCGGGATGAGCAAACAGACCAACGCAAAGATTTTCGTTGCCGGAATCAATGAAGCTTTGCGCCGCATTTTGGACAAACTCGGAGCAAGCCTGAAATTTGCCGAACTTTACCGCTACACCGTTCATAAGATCATCGCGCTGATTCATCAACGTAAACCGCTTTACGATAAATTTTCGATCACGCCGCAACTCGAAAAAATTCTCGGACTTTAGAAATTTGCGATTCGCGATTGCCGATTTGCGATTTTCATTTGATAATTTTAAATGCGAATTGCGCTTAAAATTGCCGTTAACGCTCTCCTAAAACTTCATTTTCAGAAGGTTTTCAATCGCAAATCGCAAATCTAAAATTGCAAATTTCTTATGGATTGGAAAGTTTTCGGAACTGCGTTTTTAACCCTTTTTCTTGCCGAACTCGGCGATAAGACACAGCTTGCCGTGATAACGATGACGGCGAAAACCGAATCGAAAATTTCGGTTTTTATCGGTGCAAGTCTGGCTTTAGTATTGGTTTCCTTGCTCGGCGTGTTGCTCGGCGGCGTTTTGTCGCAATACATCCCGACCGAATGGCTTCAGCGTATCGTCGCCGTCGCGTTTATCGTAATCGGAATTTTAATGCTCTGGGGAAAACTGTAAAAGTAGCGAATAGCGGGAGAAAAGAAATTCGCTACTCGCTACTGGCTACTTTCCACTTTTAAGCCTGTCAATAAAGTTCTTTCTGAACTTTGCGACCTTCGGCGCAACGACGGCGGCGCAATACGGTTGATTCGGATTATTGGCAAAATATTCCTGGTGATAATCTTCCGCCGGATAAAAGTTTGTAAATTCGGTTACTTCCGTGACGATTCTGTTGTCGTAAATTTTCGCTTCGTTGACTTCTTTGATGATCTCTTCGGCGGTTTTCCGCTGTTCGTCCGAATGATAAAAGATCGCCGAACGATACGAACTGCCGACATCGTTGCCCTGTCTGTTCAAGGTTGTCGGGTCGTGCACCGAAAAGAAAACCCTTAAAAGATCGGCGTAAGACAAAACTTCGGGGTCGAATTGTATCTGCACGACTTCCGCGTGTCCGGTCGTTTCCGAACAAACTTCTCTGTAAGTCGGATTTTCCGTGTGACCGCCCGAATAACCCGACACCACGTCCGTCACACCTTGTAAATCGTCGAAAACCGCTTCGACGCACCAAAAACATCCTGCCGCTAATGTTGCAGTTTCTAAATTTTTTTCCATAAAATAATTATCTCACAACGGCGGAGAATTATTCCAACTTAGATATTTTGCAGGTCGTTAAATGAAGCGATCGCGCTGTGATTGATCGGCGGCTGGACGATGCCGTTACCTTCGCGGACAGAGAGAAAAGTGCAAAGTCCGGCAATTTTTGCCGCGTCGAGTTCCGCCGTCACGTCGGAGATAAAAGCGACTCTTTTTTGCGGATGATTCATCGCCGTCGCGATCTTCACATAACTTTCGCCCGTTTGCTTTGCGCCGGTATTAGTATCGAAATAGTCTGAAATAAAACCGCTCAGATCGCCGAAATTTGAATATTTGAAGATGAGTTTTTGCGCTAAGACGCTTCCCGAAGAAAAAATGGCGATAGTTTTTCCTGCTGCCTTCCAACGCTTGAAAGCCTTCGGAACATCGGCGAAAATCTCGCTGACAAGCTCGCCCGATTCGTAGCCCGATTGCCAGATTTTTCCCTGAATCGATTTGAGCTGTGTCGATTTGCGGTCAACTTCGATGAGAAATTCCAGATAATTTGCCAGAGTTTCCGGTGCGTCGCTACGAAAATCCCTGCCGTAAAGCTGGTTGGCAAAATCTTTGTGATATTCCTTTTCAAGCTGTTCGATCTCCGGTTCAAGCGCGCTGAAATGCGTTTCGACAAACTCGCCGAGTTTTGCTTTCGCATACGGAAATAGCGTTTTATGCACAAAATCGATCGGTGTGGTCGTGCCTTCAATATCGAGAAGAATTGCTTTAATCATAAAAATTAACAGGGAAAAAGGGGATGAAAAGGATTAAAGACAGAAAATAATTCTTATCTCTTTCTCTTCTTTTCATCCCTGTTAATATTGTTTCTCGCGTCCGCTTTCGGTGTAATGCGGTGTCCAGCCCGACGTATCCTGAAACAATCTAATCGCGCGAACGGTCTTGTTTTCGTCCAGATCGAACCAATGTTTCGTGCCTTTCGGAACGCGGATCAGGTCGCCCGCAGTCATTTTTACAGCCGTCACGTCGCCGTTTTCGGGCGCGATATGAAAAATCCCGCAGCCTTTTACGATAAAACGAACTTCATCCTCGTCGTGCCAATGTTCGGGGCGAAATTTATCGAGCATCGTTTCGAGATTCGGCGTTCCGGGAACGATATTAATCGCGTCGGCACTGACATATCCGCCGCTTCTTTTCAGTTTTTCGATCTCGTCGGAATATGCTTCGAGAATTTCCGCTTCCGAAGCATCCGCCGAAACGTTTTTGACATTTTCCCAAAGTTCGTAATCGATGCCGATTGTGCCGAGATAGTTTTTAATTTCATCCGTTTCGGTCAAAACCAGATTTTTACCGGGAATCGTGACAATTGCCATAATTATTTTTCCGTAAATTATTTTCGCACAATTTTTGCGGTCGTGATAACTTGCCCGACGTGCCGCGCCGTATGTTCGGCGATGTGAAAAAGCAGACCGAAAACGTTGGTCGGCAATTTTTTGCGTCCGACGAATCTTTCCTCGAAAAGAAGGTCGGGTGAAACCGTTTTACAAAATTCGAGCGCGTTTTGGATCGAAAAAATCGCCTGATCGATCAATTCTTCCGCGGATAGTGCGGAAGTTTCCGCCGTTTCCAATTTTAGAAATTCAAACTGCATTTCGCGCAGATTTTCGCCTTTTGCATAAGTCAGAAGACGGTCAACGCTTCCGGCAATATGACGCAGATGAAAAGCGGCGGACGGCGCATTATGCGGTTTTGCCAAAAGTTCTTCGTGCGTCAGCTGAATCTTTTTCAACTCGACGATCGATTGCACGAGTGCGTGTGCCGTCGGCATCAGCACGGGGGAAAATCCATCCAACTTTCCGCTTAACCAAGCTTCTTCACTCATCTTTTCTCCAAATCAATAATCTCGTAAAACGAGCTTCATTATTTCATCGTCGCTTTGAAATCCCGAACGCTTGTAAAAATTGACCGAATTTTCGCTCGGATAAACCAGCAGAATTTCAAAATCTTTCGTTTTCGACCATTCGATAACCGCGTTCAAAAGCTCCGCGCCGATTCCTTTTTGACGAAAATCGGGTTTGGTGTAAACATTCGTGAGATATGCAAACGAATCGCTGACGCGGCACGGACGCGGAACTAACTTTACTTCATTAACGAAAATATGCGAAACGATATCGCCGTCGATCTCGGCAACCCAATAAGTATAAAGATGCGTTTGGTCGGCTAAAAAATCGACACATTTTTCGAGAAATTCAGCCTTGCCGACAACGGCAATTTCCTCGCCGCTTTCCTGCCGAAAATCCCAGCGCATTTTCGCCAAAGAAGGGAAATCTTCCTTTACCGCAATTCTGCAAATCATCGTAACATTCTGCCCGCAATTTCAAAGAGAAACTCAAAAATTTCGATATGACGCTTTGCTTCCGCAATGCCTTCGCCCCAGGTATAAAGTCCGTGACGGCGCAGATAAACGCCGTGCGCGTTCGGATTTTTCGTCAAAACGTCTTCGATCATACGGCTTAATTCGTCGTAATTTTGCGAATTTTCGACAATCGGTAAAATTTCCTTATGTTCGTGAGTTTTCACTCCCGCCAGTCCTTTAAGCATTTCGTAACCTTCGATCTCGATTGCGCCGTTCTTAAAATTTACGTCCGAAAGTATCGTTCCCCAAACCGAATGTGTGTGTAAGATCGAACGCACGGAGGAGAAAAGTTTGTAAATCGCGAGATGAATCTGCGTTTCGGCGGAAGGTTTGCCGATGCCGTTTAAAACATTTTCCCGTTCATCGATTTCCAGAAAATGCGCTTCATTTAATGCGCCTTTGTCATTTCCGCTGGCGGTGATGCAAACGCGCAACGGCTGAGTTTCGAGAAGCGCGGAAAAATTTCCGCTCGTTCCCAAAACCCAGCCGCGACGATAAAACTCACGTCCGCAAGCCGCCAAACTTTTCGCTGTTTCTTCAAAATTCATCACCAAAAAGTTTATCAAAAAAAGATTGCCCACGAAATACACGAAAGAAACGAAAAAAGACAATTAATTTATTTTTCTTTTTCGTGATTTTCGTGCATTTCGTGGGCAAAGTCCTTCTCTTACTTTTTACGTTTTGCCAGTTTCAGTTTCGGTTGCGGTTTATTGATCTCCACTTCTAATTTACTGTAAAGCGAATAGTTTACGGCGCGGAGCGGTTCGAGTTGTTTGCGTGCCGATTCGCGGTCGTTTTGTTTCAGATAGGCGACACCGATCCCGTAAATTGCGTCGGCGTTTTCGGGATTTATCGCGGCGAGTTTTTCAAAAGCGGCGATCGCTTGCGGATAAAGTTCGGCGTTCAGATAAGAATTTCCGAGCATATAATGCGCGGTTTGATTGTGCGGTTCGATTTCCGACGCTTTTTTGAAAAACGGCGCGGCTTCCTGATAGCGTTTGTCGTTGTAATAGGAACTGCCGATGCGGAAATTTACATAATAAACGTTCGGTTCGAGCTTGTCGGCGGTTTTGTATGAAACGGCGGCTTCGGGAAAAAGCGCGCGCTGGAAATAAACGTCGGCAAGCTTGCGATGACCGTAAGCCGCCGTAGGCTCGATCTTTATCGCCTGCTGAATGCTCTTGACCGCGTTTTGATGATCGTTCAGCATAAACTGGCAAACGCCTTTCTCGAGCCACGCGTCGAAATTTTCGGGCAAAGCCGTCAAAACTTTATCGAATTGTTCGATGGCGGCGGAAAATCTTTCGGAATTTTCGAGCGAAAATCCCAAAAACAGATTGGCTTGCGGATAATTCGGTTTGATTTTTAAAGATTCCTGCAAAGCATCGACCGCTTTATCGAAATTGCCGAGCCGAAATTCGGAAACGCCCAGATTGTAATAAACTTCGGCTGAATCGGGCATTTTAACGGACAAATCTCTAAAAATCTCATTCGCCTTTTTATAATCTTTGGCTTTCAGATAAGAAACGCCCTGAACGATCATTTTATCGGGATTTTCCTGTGCAGATGCGGACGAAAAAAATAAAACGAAAGCGATCAATAAAAACGTCAAATTTTTCATAGCTTTAAAGAAGACGTGGGAAGGGAAAGATAAAAACTGAATGGCATTGCGGTCGGGTGAAAAAGCATAAATGCTTCAACCAATTAATATGATGCCTTATTTTTACAGGATTTTCCACAACTTTTTTAAAGAGAATTTGCCCGCGAAACACACGCCAGAAAGGAAAAAGTATTTTGATTTAATTTTTCGCAATTTTCGTGTGTTTCGCGGGCAAATAATTAGAACTCATCTCATAAATAATTTTAAAGCGTTGAGAGTCCCTTCTTTAGAAGTCTTTTTGCTGAGTATTTGCCGCCTGAAGGCGGGACTCTCAACTCGCTCCAATCATTTATGAGATAGATTCTACTTTTTGATTAACTTTTTGATCGTGTCCAGTTCGCGGTCAAAATTGTTTCCGATGTCGTTAAAATCTTTTTTGACAATTACGTCAGGGACCACGCTTTCGTCTTTTTGCGGTTTCAGCGGTGCTTGGAAATAGACGGGAATATCGACTTCGACGCGTGAATTCGGCAAACTCAGAAAGAAATAATTTCCGCCGTTGATGCCTTGCCGGTTTCCGCCCGTCGTTTGCCCGACGATGCTCGCCAGTTTATTGGTTTTCACGTAATCCAAAAATTGAAATGTCGCCGATGCATTGCTCGAATCCGCGATAATAAAGGCTTTTCCGCGAAAATTGTTTTCGTAAGGCTCGACCGCCGGATAATTTTCTCTGCCGACGATCTCAAAATATTTATCGTCAAATTTGCGAAACTCGTTCGCCGGAACGCCTTTTTCCAGAGAAGCGATTAATTCGTCGCTGTAGGTGCTGATGTTTTTCAGCAAATCTTTCTGCGCCGCGACATTTCGCACCAATCTGCGGCTTGCGGCATATGGTGCGAGCTTTTTCTTCGTCAAATAACGCGAAAGTTGAAAGCCGATGTCCATACTTCCGCCGCCGTTTCCGCGCAGATCGATGACGAGATTTTTGATGTTTCTCGTCCGAAGCCCGGCGAAAGCATCGGCGAGAAATTTCTCGAATTTGATCGTTTTCAGCCGCCAGGTAATTGAATTGTCGATCTTTAAATACCCGAACGAATTTTCCCGAATCTCAAATTTCCAGCCGTCGTCATAGGTCGGTGTCGGTCCGTAACGCTTTGCCATTTCCGCCGTTCGTTCGGCTTTGGTCATCGCGAGAATTTGAAAATTAGTCGTTTTTTTCGTGGCGAAATCGATTGCTTCGATGGTGAAAATCTCATCCTTCAGTGGGAAAAAAAGCGGAAAATACCAATCGAAGAGCGCGTAAGATTCGGCTTCATTGCGTGTCAGTTCGAGTGAATTAAGGCGATGTTCGAGCGTCGAAGTGCCGTCGGCTTTCGTCACGGTCAAGAGCCGTTCGATGATGTCTTTGGCTGAAAATCCGTTGATCTTTACGATCTCACTGCCTGCCGAAATCTTTTTCGACGAAGCGTTTTCCGTGATGAGCATTTTTCCGTCAACGATCTTGAAATAAAACGGCAAATAATTTCTGCGGTTGAAGAGTCTGTTTTTCAGTTTTTCATCTTGATTGTAAAAATTGGTGTAAGTATGTCCGCAGTTCAGTTTGTTCGTAAATTGCGAGATAAGGATGAAAAAATCGCTTTCGGACAGCGGGCTTCGGAGCTTTTCTTCGAGCGCGGCAAATTCCTTTTCCAAATTTTCGGGCGAATTATAACGGTAAATTCCCGGATGAATCGTCGTCAGGGTTTTCTTGAAAACGGCGAAATCTTCGCGCAATTGTTCGGCTGACAACGTTTTGAAAGATTCGTTGTTTTCGACGGCTCTTTTGAATGTGTAAACGTGGCGAAACGTCCAGGGCGTGCGCGTTTCCTTTAAGATCGTCAAAGTATCATTCGTAAAAGTAATGGTTTTGCGCGTCGGTTCGACCGTGTTTCCGTCCTGCGTTTTGCCGGTCAGCACGAGCTTTCCGTCTTCGACGGATTCGATCGCGAACTCCGTGTCGTCCTCGAAAAACTTCTTCGCCGCCGTATCGATCCGCTCTTTGCCGTTCGATATATAAACCTTCCCAAAATCGTCGTAAAGGGTAAAAGTTTCCGCCGAATTTCCGTCCGCCGAAGGTTTGAACGTGAGCAAAGTCGTCATTGTGACGCGTTTGTTCGACGTGTAATCCTGATATTCGAGTGTTCCTTGCCATTTTCCTGCGACCGCTTTGAAGAAGTTCGATCCGGTTTGCGAAAACGTATTTGCCGTAAAAATCAGTGCAAAAATTGCTGTAAATAATAATCTTTTCATTTTATGATTCCTCTCCAAAAAATTAGTGCCCCTTTAATTTGTCAAACAGTTCTTGCAATTCTGCGGCGGAAAGCGTCTTTTGTCCGGAATTTTGCGTAAACTGAAAAACTGCCTTTTGCTCGAAGACCGTGCCCGTAAAATCAGCGGATTTTTCCAGTCCGATGCGGATAAATAGCGGTTTCTGTTTGAAAACCGAGCCTGCAAAAGAAACGCCGTTGTCGAAGTTTGTAAGCTCAAAATTGACATCTTTTTCAAAAGTGCAATTTTCAAATTTGACTGTGTTTTTGAATTGAATCCGATATTCAAAAATCTCTTTCTCGTTTTCTTCTTTGCGAAAAAAGATGACGTTTCCGGCAAATTTCACGTTTTTGAAGGAAACGTTTTGCGCAAAAATACTCGAAAAAACTTTCGCCGTTTTGCCCTTTTCGCGGTAAACGGCATCGTTTATCTGGTTCGGAAAATTTGTCAGATCGAGGTCGCCGATTATCCTTGCATTTTCGATCGAAATATCTTTGCCCGATTGAAATCGTGCGGCGACCTCACTTGCCGAAAAAGTTTTTTCCTGCGCGAAAACTCCGCAAACCGAAATAAAAATAACTGCCGAAATTATAAATATTTTCATTTTTTACCTGCCTTATAATTTGAATTTTTTCTTGTAAAACTGATTCGAGAATAGGTTCGGACAGAAAAATAATCGCCTCAAACTATAATTTGAAGCGATTTTGTAATGATTTGAGCCGTAAAATTGTGATTTGATTTATTTATTCAAAATTTAATCAAACCTAAACGACATCTAGATCGGGATTTGCAATATTTCCTGAAACCTTTAAGTTTCGACCTGACCGGGGAATTCGGATTTACCCGATTGAAATGATGGTTTTCATCTGTAATTCTCAAAAAGTTTTCTCGTCCTATGTTACCTTTTTCAATTCCAGGTTGATTCCGTCGGAAATAAAAAATACTTGTTTGACCGCACCTCTGCGGTCGAAAATGAGTTCGATCTGGCGGTCGGTGCCGTCGGCGTAAAAAAGTTTTGAGGTTGATTCGGCTTTTAATTCCTTCGGTTCGCCGCTCCTTGTCGCGCGGAACAATTTGCCGTTCTTAAGTTCAACGGAAAATGCGAAATTACCGTTCAGACGATATTCGCCGACGAATTTTTTCAATTGTTGCGGCGTTAATTTTATCTCCGTATGTTTCGACGGCAAAGTTACCTTTTGATCGAAAAGAATCGCGGCAATCGTGTTTGTCAGACCTTTTTCCGATTCATTGTTTGTCAAAACAATGATCGTGCGGTCTGAATTTTTGAAATGCTGTAAGCTGTTCCAGTAACCCAAAGTTCCGCCGTAATGAAAGATTTTCGTGTCGCCGTAAATCGATTTTATCGAAAGCCCGAAGCCGTAAGCGTCCGAACCGTCAACATTTCCTGCGACCTGCGGTTTCCGCATTTCAGCGAGGCTTTCCGCCGTCAGGATTTTCGCCGTTTTCAAACTTTCCTGCCATTTCAGTAAATCTGCGGCGGTCGAATAAATATTGCCCGCGCCCGTCAAACCGAGCATTGCGACCGCGTTTTTATATTGCGGAATCTCTTCGGGAAGAAAATATTCTCTGCCTTCGGTGTCAGCGATATAATTTTCCGTTTGATTCGGAATTTTCCCGTAATTTCCAGCTTGCGGATTCAGAAAATACGTCTGTTTCATTTCCAACGGCTCGAAAATATTTTTCGTCACAAAATCCTGAAACTTCTGTTTCGTGACTTGCTCGACGATCATCGCAAGCAGTGAATAATTGGTGTTGCAATATTTGAAATCTTCGCCCGCCTTGAACGCGGCAACGGGCTTATGTTTAACCAGATATTCGACCATCTGCCTGTTCGTCACAAAATCGTCCGAATTCCAATATTTGAACATCAACTCGTTTTGTTCGGGCAAGCCCGAAGTATGCGTGAGCAGTTGCCTGACGGTGATATTTTCATACGGAATTTCGGGAAAATATTTCGCCAGAGGATCGTCAAGCGATAACAATTTGCGTTCGACCGCCAGCATCACGGCGGTGGCGGTAAATTGTTTGCTGATCGAAGCAAGATTGAAAACGCTCTGCGAAGTCAAAGGCAAATTTCGTTTGAAGTCGGCTTTGCCGAACGATTTCTGATAAATGATCCTGCCTTTTTCGGCAACGAGAATATTACCGTTGAAATCGTGAAATTTATGTTTTGCGGCGGCGAATCTATCGATCAGAGCGATTTTTGCTTTTTGCGCCGAAATTGTCTGCGATAACAGAAAAAAATTGGTCAAAACCAGAATAATTCCGGCATAAACCCCGATTTTCGGACGACACGTTTTACTGTTCATAATTTCTGTTTACTTATTATTTCCGAGCCGAAAAATATGGAAACGATTGTTTAGAATTATTTGTTCATCTGGATTAAAAACACCGCGAAAATTCAATTTCTGACATTAATTTGAGATTTCGGCAAACTGCCGCCGGTTTCGATTTTAATTATCAATCTATTTTCAGACAAAAAAATGCGCCTCAAATTACAATTTGAAGCGATTTATGACGGTTTGAACGCGAAAAGCGATCTCAGGCGAAAAATTTTACCCTTTCGCCCGAAGAAATTTATTTTGAATTATTACTTGATCAAATCTTCCAAAAATTTGACGACCTCCGGGTTATTGCTCGTGCGCAGTGAGCGAATCGCTTCGAGCCGTAGTTTGTCCGATTTGTCGTTTTTGGCGATGTCGAGCAATTTCTTCATTGCCTGATTTTGTTTAGAAACGGCAAACGAACGAATGATCGAAAGTTTGAACGCTTCGTCGTTTTCCGAATCGTAAATCTGCGAAAGCGTTTCGACCATTCCGCCGTTTGTCGACCAGGTCGGGAATCTTTGCAGATTGGAAAGAGCCAGGCGGCGCAGTTCCGAATCGTTTTCAGTTTTCAGGATTTCGAGCAATTTGTCGAAATTTTGCTTTCTGGATGAACTCAAATTTGTAGAAGCCGAAAACGTATAAAAATTTGTCCCGCCGAAGGAATTTATGATCGCTTTTTTCAATTCCTTATCTCTTTCCGAAGAGTAAAGACGAATGATGTAACTCGTCGATTCAGCGTCGTTTAGGTTTGAGAGCGCGTAGATTATTTCCGTTCGGATTTTTACGTTCGATTCGTTTTCGTAGCTTTTCGCCAGAATTTCGCGAAGCTGTGACAGCATTTGCGCATCAAATTTTGCAGTTGAATCCGTATTTGTCGAAAAAACATAAGAATCACCCAATGAACCGAGTTTCGGCGTGCGCAGACTTCTTAAAACTTCGCGTTTCAGCGTTTCGCTCGCTTTCGAGCCGTTTTTCAAAATGTCATCCAGAATTTCGATGCCGCGTTGTTGGTTGGCGGCAAGCAAGCTCTGAAAAGCCGCCAACTTGATCTCGTCTTCACGGTCAAGCGGCGTTTGCGGCGAAGCCGCCAGAATCGTTGCCGCTTGCAGGTCGCTCGCGGAAGTCGGCGCGATGCCTGCAACGACCGAAAAGCCGTTTGAAGACGGTCGCGGCGAAGAGGCAGTTGTCAGTGTGACGGGAAACGATTCGTATTTCATCACGCGGGCATCGTCCGACCACGAAGAATTCGGGAAAAATTTTAGCAGACGGTCGAGCGTCGCATTCATTTCGCCGAACATTTTCTGTTTTTTGTAGCAGAAAGCCAGCCAGTAAAATGCCGCGTCGACGTATTGATTTTCGGGACAATCGCAAACGATCTGATTAAATTTTTCGGCGGCTTTTGCCCATTCTTCCTTGTCGATCAGGTCGCGTCCTTCGCGAAACAGCTTGTTGAATCTTTCGTCTTTGCTGTCCACATATTTCGGTAGTTCTTTGTCCTGCGAAACAAAGGCGGAAGCCGGAGAATTGAACAAAAACGGAATGAATAGAACGATAAAAAAATTACGGATTTTGTTAAGATTGCTTATCATAAATGTTTTCCTGCAAATAGTTTAAGATTTAGAAGCCTTGTAAACCGGCGATGATATTTTGATTTCTGACGCGCTGTTTTATCTCCAGAACTTCTTCGTCCGAAGGGGTCGGGTTCAGATTCGAGATTTCCAGCAAATAAGGTTCGACCTTGCTTAAAATTTCGTTTGTCGCGGGCGTGCCGTAAATTTCTGATTGACGGCGCAGACGAACGTTATTTTCCAAAAGTTTACGCGCCTGCTGTTTTTCATAAGCAACGTCATATTCCGCCCGATCTTCGGCGTAACGCGCATTTCTGAATGAACGCAAAAGCATTTCCACCTTTTCGATCTGTTTTGCCGTTTCGATTTCAAAGACGCGGATTTCTTCCATCTCCAAATTGACTTTTTTCGGCAAAACGAGATTTTCAGGCGTAGTCTTTTCACCAATCAAAGGTTTTTTAACGATTGGTTTATTTGTTGCGACCGTTCGCGGTTTTATTTCAAACTTAGCTTTAACGGCTTTCGACGAAACGTTTTTAACTTCTGCGAGTTCGCGCGGAGAAATTCCCGAAAACTCTTTTTTCGGATTTTCCGAAGGCAAGATCGGCGGCGTTTTTGACTCCGCAACGAAAGGTCTTTCGGTTTCGGTCAAAGAGCTTTTCATCAAAAAATAACCGAATCCGAAAACGAGTAAAACGATTGTCGCGGCGAAAAGCGGTTTCAGCGGCAGAAAGCCGAAAAAGTTTGAAATCCTTTGGTCAAAGGGAACCGGCGGAACGATCTTTTCCTGTTCGAGCGATTCCAGTTTCGTCTGAAACCTTTGGGTTAAATCCTTCGGCGGTTCGATGTCGAAGAGAAAATGCGCGTAGCTTTCCTTCTCGCGCTTCAGCGTTTCAAATTCGGCTTCGCAGTATCCGCAGGCAAAAATATGCAGATTGACTTGTTCGGCGGTTTGCTCGTCGAGTTCGCCTTCGACCAGATCGTTTATCAGATTCAGATATTTTTCGCAATTCATTTTTTTGCCTCCAGATAAGCGCGAAGCATCGTCCGCATTTCGGTTTTGGCGCGGAAAAGATCGGTTTTCAATTTCGGAACGCTCATTCCCGTAATGTCCGAAATTTCTTTGTAACTCAGATTTTGCATTTCCTTCAGGACGAAGATTAAACGCCTGTCTTCATTGAGTTTGCCGAGCGCGGAAGTGATGACTTGATTCAATTCCTTGTTCAAAAATTGCGCATCGGGTTGCGGTTTTTCGTCCGTAAAAAATTCGAGCGTTTCAAATTCGTCCTTATTTTTGTCGCCGTTGACGCGGTTTGTGCGAAACGATTTGTAAACCAGATTTTTCGCAATTCCGCAAAGCCACGTTTTGAGCGATGCTTCGCCGCGCAGATTGGCAATGCCGCGATACGCGCCGAGAAACGTTTCCTGCGTCAATTCTTCGGCTGATTCGTGCTTGCCGAGCATCGCGTAAATAAATTTGTAAATAAAGCGGTGATGATGTTCAAAGATCAAACCGAACGCTTCCTTATCGCCGCTTTTCGCTCTGGCGATAATATTTTCCAACGAATTTTGGATTTCTTCACTCGCGTGACAGGTCATCGAGATTTCCATATAAGCATTCGGTCGTTGAACTAAGAAAATGTATTCACAGTAAGAAAGCCATAAAATTTATCAAAACTTTGAACGCGGATTGGGCGGATCGGACAGATTAGCTCGGATAAATTTTATAAAAATCAGGTCAAATCCGCCTGATTAGCCCAATCCGCGTTCAAAGATTTTCTTAAGAGCTTTAAAACGACTTCTTACATTCTATTTAGTTCCAAGTTTGCGGAAAAGGTTTCATCCGATCGAAAAAAAATGAAAAAAAAGACCGCTCGATTTTTTATCGTGGCGGTCTTTTGATTAAGAAAGAAAAATATCGGACGGAATTATTTCGTCTTAAATTTCACGACGTAATCCTGCAAAGGATAGCCGTCTTTTGAGATGAAAGAATTTCCCGTAATTACGAATTCATACTCAGTTTGCGGTTTCAGCGTTACCTGAAACGAAAATTTCGTGTTGTTTTCGCTGTATCCGAGCATTTTTTCGATTTGGGGAAAGCCCGCTTCGCCGAGCCTTCCTTGATTCATCGAATATCCTCTTCCCTTTAAAGGTTTGTCGAAGATCAAAGTTATCTGGCTGATATTCGGATCGATTTCCGAACCGTTTTCAAATTCGGCGATCTTTACGACCTTCGGTCTGAATTCTTCAAAAACCTTTATTTTATAGTCGATTCGCTTCGGCAATTCATCGAAATAAGCCTCGATCATCGGCATAAACGAACGAAACGTCGGATACGTCTTTCGGGCGTTTTCATAAGTTCCGAGCAAGGTTACGAGGTCGTTCATCCAATAAAAACCGCGATTGTTTTCGAGATTTATTATTTGAAAAGGAACTTCTTCGGGCTTTGTACCGGCAAACACTTTAAGATTTACCGGATTTTCAAAAAGATAACGCACAACCGCCGCCCGCACCAGCGATTCCTTCACGGTCGTGTCCCAGCTTCCATAAGCCAGACGGCTCATTTGCTCCGTCACGAGCGGAAAAATCTTTTCTCCCGATTTCGCAAATGCCGCTTCGTCGGCGGCAACCAGATGATTGATAAATGAATGATTGAATTCGTGAATAATGGTCGGCAAAACTTCATCCGAATAAGCCGGAAGTCCGTCCGCGTCGGTCGCCCAAGTTCCCATTATCGAAAAAAGTTCCTCTTTGCCGTTCGGCAAAACAACTTTCGGACCGAAATTTCCGCCGCCGTTTAATAGCCCGAGGTAAAGATTAAAAGAACCTTTCGGCATTTCGCCGTAGAATTTTTGATACCACGCAAAATTAACTTTATCGAGAACTTTCTGAAAACGGCTTTCCGCCGTCCGATACATTTCGGCGTGCGCTTTGAAAAACTTTTCGCACTCGGCATCTTTATAAAATTGCGCTAAAAGTTTGGCAAATTTCTCGGCATCGGCTTTGCCCCAGCGTTTGTCGGGAACGTCTGCCGTAAAGGTAACTCGCGGCGTAAGCTGCGGCGTTTGATTCAAATGAACCGCCAAACCCGGCACGGCATCGAATCCGATCCCGTTTTTTTCACGCACCGCTTTGGCAAATTCGATGACCGCGTGATCTTTATATTTGCCGAAATGTTTATCGACATCGTCGGCGTAAATTTTGAAATCGTTATTAACAAATTCGCCGTATCCGGCAAGACGCGCCACGATCGAAGTCAGTTCGATTCGTTCGTCAACTTTTGCCGTGACCGTAAACGGTTTACTCTGCTTCGCTTGCGCCGCGATGCCGGTCGTTGAAAGAAATAAAATAATTCCGCATAAAATAGCTTTCATAAAATCAAATGCTCCTTGTCGGAGCGTCAAAATATGAATGTATCAAACGATTTCAGTTTTCGGGAAAGGCGGAGTTTATTTTGCCAAAATAAACTCCGCCTTTCGGTTTATTTCATCGCTTTCATCATCCATTCGTTGGTCGTTCTGCCGACTTCCGCGTTGTAATTGTCGGAAGCATATTGGAAAAACTTGCCGCTGCCGTAAAGCTCGGCGACTTGTTTATACGATTCGGCTTTCGCAAAAATATGTTCGGTTTTCGGTAAAAGCATAAATTCGCCGTTGCCGGGTTTGCTTTGATTGACGATCTCGGCGATCGTGACCGCATCGTTCGCGTTCAACGCCTGAATGTCGAATTCGCCATACATTGCGAGCACTTTACAGGAAACTTTGCTCCACGCTTCCGCCAGATTTTGTTTGCTCATCGTGTGAAAAAATCTCGCACTTCTGCCAAATGCTTTGCCTTGAAAATATTCGCCTTCAAACATTCCCGGACGATCGACGATTGCTTTCAGCGCGGGATTCTTCCGCATTTCTTCGGCGGATTTTCCGGCTTCGAGCCATTCGTAAAGCATCGGAATCATTTCGCGTGTTTCCTTTTCCGCCGCGACGTGCGTTTCGCCGCCGTAAGTGGATTGAATGCGGTAAAGATGAATGAAATATTCAAACCACGAAACCACGCCCGTTCCGTAAACGATGATGCCTTTCGGCTGTTTCATCTGCGCGATGATCGGCGCAGTCCAGCCGCCCATCGAATGACCGAAAAAGAAAACGTTGTCGTTATCGACAAAATCGTAGGAAAGCAGTTTTCTGTAGCCTGCTCTGTTGACTTCGATCTCTTCATCAAAATCGATGTCGCGGCAATCTTTGGTCGTCACACTGTCGCCGAGGTTCGGACGTTCGACGCGGAAAACGACGAAACCCGCCTTCACCCAATCCTCAAAAGCCTGTTTACGCGGGTCTTTCGCCGTCAATTCCTGCGATTGACACGGCAAACCCTGAATGTAAAAGACGGACGGTAATTTTCCGCTTTTGTTTTTCGGTTTGTAGGTGATCGTCCGCAATTTGCCCAGATTCATTTCCGCGACATCGTAGATCACGTCGGCATTGTCGGAAGTTTCTTTCAATCTGCCTTTCGCCGTCCCTTTTTTCGTCGTTTTCGCGCCGTCCGAGATAAAATCCACTTCGATCGCGTCGCCTTCGTTCAAACTTTGTGCGGCGGCGATCAATTCCGCCGGGCTTTTGACCGGCTTTCGATTGATCGAAAGAACGATGTCGCCGACCTTGATGCCCAATTGCTCGAAAGTTCCGTTCGGCGTAATGGTCGAAACGCTCAAACCGTCGCCGATCTTCAAATTATTTGCCTTCGCCTTCGCTTCGTCCAAAGGTTGTGCCGCCACGCCGAGCCACGCTTTGCGCGGAAGCGTCTGTGCAAATGTCTGCACGCAGTTTGACGCGACGATCAAAAGTAATCCCGTAATAAAGAAACCGATCAGGAATTTTTTCATAATTTCATTCTCCAAAATTTAGATAAAAGGCAAATTTATCAACTTTTAATAATTAAAAATAGGACAAAAGTTGCCTCTTGGAAATTACATTTTTCTAAATTGTTTCGGCAGAAATCCGGTCATTTGCTTAAACGTTTCGGTAAAATGGCTCTGGTCGTAAAATCCGCAGTTTAAGGCGATCTCGGTCAGCGAAAAGTTTGATTTTTTGATAAGTGCGAGCGATTTTTCGATCTTGATGCGGCGGCGGTATTCGCCGAGCGTGCAGGAAAAATATTTCGGAAAATATTTCGAGATGGTTTTCGGGTGAACGTCGGCGGCAAATGCCAGCTCATTGAGCGAAATTTCTTCGTTCCAATTGTCGTTCAATATTTCGACGATCTTGTTCAGCCAATTCGGACGCGAATTTCGGTCGAAATGCTTTCCGTTCATCAAACCGCACAACAGCATCTCGATCGAACTTTCCGTAAATTCATCCTTTTTCGCCAATTCCTTGTAAATCTTGAGCATTGAAAGCTTCGCGTTCGGATCGTTTTCGAGCGTCGCTTTCAATTCGTTTTCAAGGTTCGGATTATTCCTGTAATAATCCGATTGAAATTGAAAACTGACGTATTTCGTCGGAAAACTGCGGCTGATCGTCTGATGCGGTTCGCCCGCGTGAAAAAACATCATTTCGCCTGAAAAACGTTCGGTTTCGAGATTTTTCCGTTTATCAGTCACGCCGCCGTGTAAAATAAACGTCAGGTGCGGTTCGTCGTGATAATGAAGCAAATCGCTGTTGCCGAGCTCGAAATGGGTCGAAACATAGAGCGTCCCGATGCCCTGCGAAAGCCTGAGCATCTTGCTCAGATGACTTTCCTTATTCAAGGCGATAAACGTTTGATTTGGCAAAACCCGGTTCATAGCAAACAGTCAAATCGGAAGTATTTACGCAATTCTTGAACTTATTGTTTTCAAAAAAACAAAATAGGTTGAAAGTTTAAAGTCCCGCCTTCAGGCGGCTTTACGCTAAACAAAAAACCTTCTCGAGAAGGAACTCTAAACGCGATTTTCTTATGAATCGGAAATAAAAAAGAATACATGGAAAACAATTTCCGATGCACGGAAAATCACAAACTTTATAAAGGAAATCGAAAACTTTGCAAAGAAAATCATTTCCGATGCAAAGAAAATCGAAAACTTTATAAAGAAAATCAGAAATTTTACAAAGTTAAGGGAAATCTTTTGAAAGAAAATCGAAAACTTTGCAAAGTTTATAGAAAACTTTATAAAGGAAATCGAAAACTTTGCAAAGAAACTGACAAAAATAACGAAGATTTAGTTAAAGTCTTAATGTTTTTTCCCCGAAATCGAAATTTCTGCGAGCGACTGCATCACATTTTTTGAGATTATGCGGTTGCGACCGTTTTCTTTGGCTTGATAAAGTGCTTTGTCGGCAGTGGCGATCAGATCGGCTTCGGTAATTTCAAATTTCGGGAAGGTCGTGGCAATGCCGACGCTAATGGTCAAAAAATTACTCGTCTGCGATTTACCGTGTGGAATTTGCAGATTTTTAATGTTTTCCATTGCTTGTTCCGCAATATTTTTCGCGCCTTCCGCGTCGGTGCCGCCGAGGATTACCGCAAATTCTTCACCGCCGAATCGGGCAACGAGATCGGTCGGGCGATGAATCGTTTCGGCTAAGGCTTCGGCGACTTTTTGCAAACAATCGTCGCCCGCCTGGTGTCCGTAAGTATCGTTATAAAGTTTGAAATGGTCGATGTCGAGCAAAATGAGCGAGATTTCCGTCTTGAAACGAAAGGCGCGATGCCATTCGTCCGCCAGAAACGTTTCAAAACGGCGGCGGTTTCCGATCTTCGTCAGTCCGTCGGAATTTGCCAAAAGCTCCAGTTCCAGATTTGCATCGGCAAGCTCACGGGTTCTTTCCGAAACCAATCTCATCAACTTTCTTTCACGCGTTTCGAGTTGGTAAACACTCAGCTTCCAAACGACCAGCAAGGCGACCGCCGCCATTAAAATACAGAGAAATAAAAATAGTTTCGTCTGGTAAAGAAACGGGTGCAGAACAATCACGATCTGCGCGTCGGTTTCATTCCAGACACCGTCGCTGTTCCCCGCTTTGACGTGAAAAACATAACGTCCGGGTGGTAGAAACGAATAATAAACCGTGCGTTTCGTTCCTGCATCGATCCAGTTTTGATCGTGACCTTCGAGCTTGTATTGAAACCTTATCTGCTCGGAACGAATCGAACTCAAACCCGTGTAGCGAATCTCGATGTTTTTTTGCCCCGGTTCGATCTCGATGCCGTTGCGAATGTCGATCGCTTCGCGTTCGACCGTCACGCCCTCTATGACGACCGACGGCGGCAAGGAATTTGCCCGTTCCGCTTCCGAATCGACCACAACTACGCCGTCCTGCGTCGGAAACCAGAATTTTCCGTCTTTGTCGGTAATCGACGCGGGCTGGCGACCGCCGTTGCATTCGGTCGAAAGCATTCCGTCCTGTTTGCCGTAAACGGTGCTGTTGATGCGGGCGATTTTCCCGTCGGCAAAATCGTTCAATTCCTGACGTTTGACGCGGTAAATGCCGTGATTCGACGAAATCCAGAAATATCCGTTACGGTCTTCCTGAATCGCAAAAACGCCGTTGTTGGCTAATCCGTTTCCCGCTTTGTAACTGAAAAATTCTCCGTCTTTGAAACGGCTCATCCCTTCGTCGTATGTGCCGATCCAGAAAGTTCCGTCCCTGTCCTCGTAGATCGTGCGGACGTAATTTCCCGCCAAACCGTTTTCGGTCGTGTAATTGATAAATTTTCCGTCGCGAAATTCGGTCAGTCCGCCGAATCCGCCGAACCATAATTTGCCTTTCGAGTCTTCAAAAATGAAGGTCATAAATTCGTTTGGCAAACCGTCTTTGACGGAATAGGAAGCAACGAGCCGGTAATCTCTGAATTGTAAAAGTCCTTTATTGGTTGCCGCCCAAACATTTCCTTCGTGGTCGCCGCGAATCGCAAAAACGTGATGTCCTTCGCCGCTTTCGAGAATTTCGGCTTTGCCGTTTTGCGCGAGAAAAATCCCGCCGTTCAGCCCGATCCACATTTTCCCGTTCGCGTCTTCCCAGAGCGATTGCACCGACATCCGGTCTTTTCGCCACATTTTCGGCAGTGGCACATCAGTGCCGGCATTTTGCAGGTCGAGCGTTTCAAATTTGCCGTCGCGGTAAATGCTCAAACCTTTGTTCGTACCGATCCAGATGTTCTCTTTGCTGTCGCGGAAAATCGGGTAAACTTCAGGATATTCGATGCCGTCGTTGGTGCTGTAACCGTGAATGATCTCTTTTCGCAGGCGGCTCAAACCTTTGTTCGTGGCAAGCCAGACGGTTCCTTCGCGGTCTTTGAAAACGCTCAGGATGGATGTGTTGAAAAGACCTTGCGCTTTTCCCCAAACGTTCATTTTGCCGTCTTTATATTGCAGTAAGCCGATGCCCGTGCTCGAACTTCCGCCGCTTGCAAACCAAACGCTTCCGTCCGTTTCCTCCCAGAACGAATGATAAATGGAATTAGCGGGAAAGCCTTGTTTTTCGGAGTATTCTTCGATGTTTCCGTCCTTTAAACGGTAAACCATATTTCCGCCGACCCACAAATTTCCCGCGCTGTCCTCAAAAGCACTCGTGCGGTAATCTAGCTTGCTGATTTCGACGGGATAAACATTTGTTTTTTCGTCGCGCCGTTCGACGATTTCGGTTGTCGTGATCGTCCATTGCGTGCCGGATTTCCCCTGATAGATCATTTTTTCCGTATCGATCTGCTGAACTTCGTCAAAGATGAATTTTCCGTCACGCAAGTAATACCAACTCTTCGAGGTTCGCGGTTCGTCTTCGACGAGAAAACGCATTTCGCCGTTTTCGTCGGGTTCGATCTTGTTGACATAATGCCCGGGAACTTCGGACGAGGTCATCGAAGTAAATTCGCCGTTTCGATAGATCGTCAAAACGCCGTCTTCCATCGTCGTCGCATAGAGCGTTCCCTTTTTATCGCTGAAAAGTCCCGTGAAACGGTTGTTAATGATGCCTTTCGTGTTGCTTTTGTTAAAGGTCGTAAACTGCACGCCGTCGAAACGAACAAGCCCGTCAAACGTCGTAAACCAAAGATAACCGTCAGGCGTTTGCGTGATGTTGCGAACGCCGTTTTGCGGCAAACCGTTGTCGGTCGTCCACAAGTCAAAGCGGTATTGACCGAACAAATTTTGGAATCCGGCAAAGAAGAGAAGAATTTGAAATATTATCAGGGGTTTCAAAGGTTTCGAGGGGAACTTCACAAAAAGGGAAGACAGGCTGGTTAGATATTGAAAGTCGAAAAAGACCTAATATATTAAACAATTTATTCAGTTTAATAGTCAACTTTTTTCTTGTTTCACAATAAATTAGCGTAACAGGCAAAAACGCGATTCGATTTTGGATTTTAGAGTTTGGATTGAAATTAAATCCTTTCGGAAGCGATTATTCTTTTTCGTCAAAACTACTTTGAGCGAATTCCTTCGGCGAAATTCCCGTAAATTTTTTAAAGGCGCGGTTGAAGGTCGCTTTTGAATTGAAACCGCAGTCGAAGGCGACATTTAACAAGCTCGAATCGTCGCCGCTTGCGAGTTTTTCCTTTACTTCCGAAATGCGAAATTCATTGACGAAATCATTGAAGTTTTTCCCGAAACCGTTATTGATCGCATAAGATAAAACAGTCGAATTCACGCCGAGCTTACGCGAGAGATCGGTCAAGGTAAGATTCGGTTCGAGATAGATTTTGTCGTTCGTCATCAGTTCGGAGAGTTTAGTTTTCAGCTTTTCGAGTTCATTTTCGGGCAAAAGCGTCTTGCGCTGTTCGATCTCTTCGCTCTTTACTTCGGAAAAATCGAGTTCGATCGTTTGCGAACGAAGATAACCTGCAACCGCGAGATAATAGGTCGTAAGTGCCAGAACTATCTCAAAATAAAAGAATTGAATGTAAGAAAGCTTAAACAGAAAGCTGTTCGTAAAGTCGAAAAACGCACCGAGAATCAAAACCGACGTGAAAATATAAAGAAAATTTCTGAGCCAATCGAATTTTACTTTTTCGGTGTCGGAAAAATTTTCATCGAGCCATTGACGATATTTTCGGTAATGCCTGATCGAAAAATAAAGAAAAGCCAGATTCCAGAAAAGTTCGGTGACAAAAACGAAACTTGCCAAACGTCTGCCGTAATTTGCACCGAACCAATCTTTCCATTCAAGCGTTTGGGCGAAAAGAAAAAATCGAACGGCGAGATAAACAAACGTCGGGATGAAAAAATATAAATCCTTTGCCTGAAATTTTCGTTTAGAATCGGTCAGATTCAGCGTGTAAAACCAAACCAGAACGCCGTAACTGTAAGCAATCGAAAACGGAAAATACGTGAGCCATTGATTGAGATCGTAAACGTTCGCAAAACCGATGAACGGCGTAATCAGTGCCGAACAAAGCACCAAAAGCAGAATCGCCAACCAGAAATCAGCTTTTGTTTTTTGCCGGAAACCGCGATTTATCAGCAAAACCGCAAAGATCAAGCCTTGCAAAATTGCGATAAAACAAATGATGCTGCGCGGATTAAAGAAATCTATTTGCACAATTGAAACGTTTTCAGGATGAATTTACTGTTTTTGAATTCGGCGAAATTACGATTTCGGTTTCAACCGCCGATAAAGCTCATCGACCGCGACGCGGGCGCAAAATCTTTGCCGTTGATCGAATGACTCGCTTCTTTTTTCATCACGACACTTTGGATAAATTCGACGATTTCCGTTCTTGTCGCGCCGCTTCGCAAAACGTCGCGCAGGTTGTGTTCGGTTGTCGAAAAAAGACACGTGCGAAGTTGCCCGTCAGCCGTCAGACGAATGCGCGAACACGCGCCGCAAAACATTTCCGTGACCGGCGCAATGATGCCGATCTCGCCTTTCGCGCCGTCGGCAAAAGCATATTTCCAAGCCGTTTCCGCACCGCGCGAAGATTCTTTTAGGATGAGCGGAAAAACTTGCGAGATTCTTTCACGAATCTCTTTTCCCGAAACCACGAGTTTTCTGTCCCATTCGTGCGCCGAATCGAGCGGCATATATTCGATGTAGCGCATCGAAACTTCCGTTTCACGCGCAAATCTTGCCAGCTCGACGATCTCATCCTCGTTCCAGCCGCGTACGATCACGGCATTGATGCGAATCGGTTCGAGTTTCGCACGTTTCGCGGCTTCGATCGCGGTCAAAACTTCGTCCAGTTTATCAACGCCCGTGATCTTTTTGAAATTTTCTTTTTTTAACGAATCGAGCGAAATCGTCACGCGGTCGAGTCCGAGTTTTTTCAGGTTTTCAGCACGCTTCTCAAGCGAAAAACCGTTCGTCGTCAAAGCCAAATCCTTCAATTTTGGATTTTGGATTTTGGATTTTGGATTTTCGAGAATTTGGAATTTGGAATTTGAAGTTTGGAATTTTAGTTTGGCTAATTTTTCGATCAGGCTTTCAACGTCTTTTCTGAGAAGCGGTTCGCCGCCCGTTAAGCGGATTTTTTCGATTCCTAAAGACACGAAAATTTCGCAGATTTCGGCGATCTCTTCAAAGGTCAGAATCGTTTCCTTGCGCGCCATCGGCGGTTCGCCGTTCGGCAGGCAATAAAAACAACGAAAATTACAACGATCCGTCAAAGAAACGCGCAAATCGCGGATAATTCTGTTGTGAGCATCACGAAGAAGCATAGTTAAATTCTAAAGTAGAAAGTAGAAAGTAGAAAGTAGAGAGTAGAGAGTAAAGAAAAAATCATTTCGGATTAAACCCGAAATGATTTTTTAACTTTTAACTTTTAATTTTTCTACCGATGTCCTTCGGCGATCTGTTTGATCTGCGTCAGCGGTTTCGATTTTTCGATGAACGGCGTTTTGGCGATGATGGCGCGGAGTTCGGTCAGATAGCGGTTGAAATCGGCACGGTCGCTGGTGTCGCTGGCGGAAGTGTAAACGGCTTTTTCGGTCGCGTCGGCGGCAATCGGTTCAAGCAGATTCGTCACGTTTCGCAATGCTTGACGGCTGTATTTGCCGTTCGGATAAAAATTCAGATATTCGGCATCGGTCACGCGAAGCAGGTAAAGATAGCAATTAATGTAGCCTTCGCATTCGCCGGGAATCGGATTTTGCGCGGCTTGCCACGCGATTTCCTCGCCAACCGGCAGGTTCTTGTATTTTTCGTGCAAATCCCAGAAACCGCTCGAAATTACATACCATTGCCCGGCGGGTTCGCTGTAAACTATTTCCTTTTCATTTGTTTTGAGAAATTCCTTATACGGACTTTGTTCCTGTTTGCCGAACGGCACTTTTTTCAAAGTCGTCGATAAAGCTTGCAATCGTTTGAATTGCAGATCGGCAAGCGTTTTATCGGTTTTTATTTCCTTCGTTGCCGAAGTCAGAAAATCGAAAGTTTGCGAAGCGGTCGTAAAATCGATCGAGGTTTGTTTAAGGTATTTGTCGGCAAGTTTTTGATAAATCTCGCCGCGCCTGGCGGTAGTAAAAGTCTGCGAAACGGTTTTTGAGATAAATCCGGTTTTGTCGTTGCTTAATCTGACTTCATACCATTTGTCGTTTTGCCCCGCGATCGGAAAAATTGCGCCGAGCTTGGCAAATTGGATCGTGTCGGAAGCGGTGTCGGGATTGGTTCTGACACGCACCGAGGTCGCCGAAACGATGATCTGCGGCGGTTCGACGGGTTTCGGCGTGGCTTTCGGAGTCGGCTTCAGGGTTGCCTTTGCGGTTGTTTTCGGTGTGGATTTCGGCGTAGCTTTGGCGGTCGCGGTAGATTTTCCTGCCGTCGGTTTCGGTGTGGTTTTGGTTGATTTTTTCGGTGTTGGCGCAGTTTTTGCTGGGGTTTTCGTTTGCGCTTCGGCAAGCTGTCCGATCAGCCCGAAACTCAAAAATAGCGCGCCGAGAGTTAAAATTAAGATATTTCTACGCAGATTTTTCATTTTGTTCAATTAATTTTTCCAAAAAATTCTAACGCTTTCGAGATTCTTTCAACGCTTTTGCATTTCGCTGTAAACCGCTTAATTTAGCGCGTTTGATAGCACTTCGACGAAATCTTTCGGCATATTTTTCCGGGGAATATAAAAGAATTTCGTCCAGATCGGCGGAAGTCTCTCCGTGACGCGGTTCAAATCTTGCTTCTTCGGTCGGCGTTTCAAAACGGTTCCACGGACAAACATCTTGGCAAATATCACAGCCGTAAAGCCAACCGTTCAGATTATTTTTTATATCGGGCAGAAGTTCTGAAGAACGCAGTTCGATAGTAGCGTAAGATAAACAGGCGTTCGAGTCAACTATAAAAGGCGCGACGATTGCCGAAGTCGGGCAGGCATCGAGGCACGCCGTGCAGTTTCCGCAGTGATTCGGGACGATTTCCGTGTCATACTTCAGCTCCAGATTGAGGATGATTTCGCCGATAAAAAACCACGAGCCGAATTCCTTCGTGATGACGTTTGAATGTTTTCCCATCCAGCCGATTCCCGCCCGCACTGCCCACGCTTTATCCATCATCGGCGCGGTATCGACGCAAACTTTTCCCTCTGCTTCGGGAAGTTCAGATTTTATCCAGGCGAGCAGTTCACGCAGTTTTTCCTTGACGACATCGTGATAATCGTCGCCCCACGCATAACGCGAAATCTTGCCTTTTTCGTCCGTGTCGATGTGTTCGTGCGGCGTGAAATAATTGAGCGCAAGCACGATCACGGATTTGGCTTCGGGAAAGATCATTTTCGGATCGGCGCGTTTTTCGGGTTCGCGCTCGATCCAAGCCATTTCAGCCTGAAAGCCGTTTTTCAGCCAGTCTTCGAGATTTTCTCTTTCTTCGCGCAAAGGTTCGGCGGAAACGATGCCGATCTTGTGAAAGCCGATTTCGAGAGCTTTATTTTTGAGTTTTTCGGAAAAATCACGCACTGAATTTAAAATAGCAAAAACGGCTGAATAGCCGAAGCTAAACAGCCGTTCTAAGGGTTTTCGGTTTGAAAAACTAGAAATTAACCTTCAAACCGAGCTGGAATTGACGTTGGTCATAAGTTGCCGTCGAGCGGCTGAAATAGCGACCGCCGCCGTCACGTCTGCCGACCGCGTTAACATCGTCGATGAACGGCGATGCGGCGGCTTCGTTAAAGCGATTGAAAAGATTGAATCCTTCCGCGATCAGGTCAACGCGGACTCTTTCGCCGAAGTAGAAAGCACGCGTAAGGCGTAAATCTACCGAAGCGTAAGCACCCGTGATGCCGCGATTACGACCGAGATTTCCGATCGAGAATCTGCCGTCGGTAATTAAAGGCGTACAGCCTGCGCTACCGGGTTGGCAAAGTCTGCCGTCGGACAAAACGCTCGGACGGTCGGTTTGCGTCGATTGGTCGTTGTTCGTATCAACGTTGGTGATGATATTGAACGGGCGACCCGACGAAATTTCGATGATCGGTGCAATTGTGAAATCAGCCAGGAATTGTTTTGCCCAACTGTCGGCTTTTCTCCAGCCTTGCGGCGAAGTCGCAACACCGCTGAAAACGAAACGGTGACGCTGATCGAAAAGCGAATCGGCTCTTTCGAGCTCGAAACGGTTTACGTCCTGCGCGATAAGTAATGTTTGCAGATCGGATGAATCATCAATCGAATGCGACCAGGTGTAACCTGCCAGGAATTGGAAGTTATTGGCAAAACGGCGTTTGAACTCGACATTCATCGCATTGTAGCTCGAATTTCCGTCCGACAACTGCGCGTTGACCGAACCGAAAGGTGTCAATGCTCCGGGCGTTCTCAAACTGCCTGCCAATTGTGCATCCAAAACGGCTTTCGTAACCGCACCGCCCGTCAAGGCTTGCGCCAAGAAGTAGTTCGGCGCGTTCGGACGGAAGAAGTTCGCAACCGCCGGAGCAACTACGCGACCCGTCGGACACGAAGCGACGATTCCCGGAATTACGACAAAACAGCCGACACCCGTCGGGGTTCCCGGCGCGGTTGTCGCGATCGAGAACGCGACGGCTTGCTGTGTACTGGTCGGTAATGCGCCGCCGAAAAAGCGTTGGAAATTCTGAATTTGCAATGCCGTGTTCGGAGTGTTCAGATCGGTCGGACGCGGCAGATTATGTGCGCCCTGATAGATATAACCGACCGACAGCGACATATCTTTCGTCAACTGATGTTCGATCGCCAGATTTGCCTGTGTCGATGACGCATATTTGAAATCTTTCGAGATCGGCAAACTGAACGGCAAAACCGCGCCGAATCCGGTAAACGTCTGATCGTTAAATCTTTGTCTGCCGAATTGGTATTGTGCCGAAGGCGCAACGCCGGGTGTGACCGCCGCGCCGCAGATCGACGCGATCGAACCCTGAACCCCGCACACCGTTCCCTGAAAAACCTGCGCCGCGTTGAAAAGCGCGGTCGGCGAAGGACTTCCGGCGGTTAATACCGCTTGCTGTTGCTGTGCCGCGTCAGCAATGTCCGAGTTGAACGCGATCGCGAGCAACGGGTGATCGTAATAAAGACCGATAGAACCGCGCAGAAGCGTTTTCGTATTACCGAAAACATCGTATGCAAAACCGAAGCGCGGTGCGAAGTTGTTGTTATCGCGCGGAATTCCTTGCTGAACGCCGACGGCATCCTGCGCGGCTTGAATGTCCGCCGCCGAAAGCGTGATGTTTGTCAGCGGATCGCGGAAACCGACAGGCGCAAGCGTTTCGGTAAATTCAACGTCGTAACGAACGCCGTAATTGATCGTCAGTCGCTGATTAATTTTCCACGAATCCTGTGCGAAAAATGCGACCGGCGTGTTTTTGATCTTACTGATCGGATTTCCGAAACCTTGAATATAGATCGAAGGCAATCCGAGTCCGTAGGCTTGAACGGGAGTTAGATCGGGCGCACCTGCGAGAGCCGAGTTAAGATTTCCCGCGGCAAAATTTCCGAAGTTGAAAAGTCCTGAAAAGTTCAGTTCAAACAAAGCACTCGGGATTTTGATGAAACTCACGTCACCGCCGAATTTCAAGGAATGATTTCCGACGACCCAGTTAAGGTTATCTTTGAACTGGTAACGGGTTTCGACGCGATCGACGGGCGAGAAAAGTTCGCGTCCGATGAAAGCCGTTCCCGAAATGTTAAAGGCAACCGCGTCGTTATTTTGCGAACGGAAGCTCGTTTTGCGGCGACCGTAGCTGAACGTGAATTCGTTCAAAACGTTCGGTGTCAGATTGCTGTTGAGTCCGACGCTCGCGGCGTAGTCTTTAATGTCCGTGATGCCCGTGCGCGAAAAATCGTTCTGTCCGAGCGATTGGTTTTGCGATTCGACCTGGATTCCCGAAACCTTGCTCGGATTGTAGCTGAAACGCGCCGTCAATTGATTTGCGGAATTAAAGCTGTGATCTCCGCGAAGCGAAAAATAATGCGTCTTGTCGCGAATCGGGAAAACTCTCTGCAAGCCCAAAAGCGGGCGGAAAGCGATTTGTTCGCCTGCCGAATTGACGCTCGTCACGGGAACAGGCGTTCCCGTCAGGAAAAATCTCGAACCGATCACTCCCGGCGCGATCGGGCTGATCGCGGGACAAACGCTTCCGTCGTTCGGGCTGATGAGCGGATTGCTTCCTGTCAGAGCCGTCGCGCTTCCGCTTGCCGCGAAAAATCCGTAAGTTCTTGCCAAACAGATCGCGCTTCCGCCGGCGGCGACCAGACCGTTGATGTATTGTGCCTGTTGCGGCGTTAAATTATTGAACGTGCGCGCAATCGGGTTAAATCCGGCAATGACCGGGATCGTTGCCGAAGCCGTCAAGCCTTGCGCGACATTGGTCGTGAAAAAGCCCGATTCGCGGCGTTGGCGACCTTCAAAAGCGGCAAAAAAGAATGTTCTGTCTTTAACCAACGGTCCGCCGAGCGTGATGCCGTATTGTCCGCGTGTAAAATCGGGTTTATCCAGATCAGCGGGCGCAAAGGCGTTGCGGGCTTGGATCGTTTTATCGCGGACAAATCCGAAAACGTTTCCGCGCAGTTCGTTCGTTCCGCGTTTCGTGACGACATTGACGACACCGCCCGTTGCGCGTCCGAATTCAGCCGTGTATGAATTGGTCGCAACCTGATATTCCTGAACGGCTTCCTGTCCGACGGTCGAGCGCGAAGCATTGGTCGAATTGTCGGTAAAGTCCGCGCCGTCGACGTTTACCTGCGTCGAACGTCCGCGTTGACCGCCGACGTTGATGCCGGATGTCGGCGCAGGTCCGATCGGGCGACCGTTATCGCGTCCGACGGTCGAGAGCGTCAAAGCAAATCCGGTTGCACTGCGTTCGTTGATCGGCAGATTTTCGATTCTTTCCTGATCGATCGTATTGGAAACGGAAGTTTTTCCCGCTTCGATCAGTTCGACCGCGCCGCCGTCAACGTTAACCACGATGTCCTGCGTTCCGATCTCTAATTTGATGGCTAATTGTGCGCTTTGCCCGACGGTCAGTTTGACGGGCGAAATAACGGTTTTCTTGAAATTGGCGGCTTCCGCCGAAACTTCGTAATCTCCCGGCGGCAGACCGATGATCTGATATTCGCCGCCGTCATTGGCGGTGACAGTGCGGGAAAATCCGGTCGCGGAATTTTTTGCCGTGACCGTTGCGCCGACGACGACTGCGCCGTTCGGGTCGGTCACGGTTCCGCCAAGGTCAGCCGTGCTTACTTGCGCCTGCGCCATTGCCGCGCTTGCGCCGATGAATAATATTATTGTCAAAACGAAAATTTTTTCGACAATCGTGCAAAATCGCAAAGGAAATGCTTTCATTAAAATTTTTACTCCTTTTTGAACCTAATCTAGTGGTTTGCCGGAAATAAAGAAAAAATTCAGACTCTTAAACGGGGATTCGTCAACAATTTTTTCTTCAAAAATATCGGAATTTATAAAGATTATCCGAAAACTTAATTATGTAAACCGACAGTAGTTTTTAGAATTGATAACTTTGATGTTTTTATCGCAAAAAACGCCGAAAGGCAAGCTATCAATTCGTCTTTTTTATGGTTTGATTATTTATTTTTATCGAACAGGAAAGATCGCCGCGTGGCACGCGCCAAAATTTCTCTCGATTTTTCGCTAAAACCAAGTGTTGAAATAATTAATTTCGCCAGATTCGGCATAAAAGCGGCGCGGCGCATTAACGCGCAAATGCGCAAACGATTCTGAAAGTTTCTCCTGTGCGCCGTTTCATAAATTTCCGCGATCCGATTAGTCGAAAAACGGTTTTCGGCAATGATTTCCGCCAGGATTTTCGCGCTTTGCAAAGCCATCAGCATTCCGCTTCCCGTAAAAGGGTCGATAAAAGCCGCCGCGTCGCCGACCGATAAAAGATTCGGCGCGGGATTCAGATTTTTGCGTCCGAAACTTTCGACCGAAACCGCAAGCCAATCGAAAACCGCTTCGGCATCTCTCATCGTTTCAAAAGCGCGTTTGTTTTGAAAGATCACTTCTTCAACGAGCTTATCGGTTTGACCGTTAAACTCTTTTACAACATCGGCTTTTATTAAAAAGCAATGATTAGCCAGATTATTTTCGACAAAACTCAAACCGCCGTAACCGCCGCGAAAAAAATAAATCTCACAACGACCTTTTTCCAAACGAACGTTTTTCAGGTGAGTTTTGAAACCTACTAATTTTGACCTTCGACCTTTGACCTTTGACCTTTGACCTTCGGCTTTTTCGGCTGATTTGCCTAAAACGTTTGCGCGTCCGGTCGCGTCGATCGTTAAATCTGCGGCGATCTCGAAAGTTTCCGCACGTTTATTTTTCGCTTTTACGCCGCAAATTTTTCCGTTTTCCGATAAAAGTCCGACGACCTGCGTTTCTTCCAAAATCTTTACGCCGACTTTTTTCGCTCTTTCCAAAAGCCGAAAATCCATTTCGGCACGGCTGATGCTCAAAGCGTTTTGTGCTTCGGCGTTGAACCATTCGCTCGAAACGGAAACGTTTTTGCCGTTCGGTGCATAAAAAACGGTTTCCGCGATCCTGTCGCCGCCGACGGAAAACATTTCATCCAGAACATTCAACTCACGAAAATGTTCAAGACATTCAGGCGAGATAAATTCGCCGCAGAGTTTCTGACGCGGAAAATTATCGCGTTCGATCAAAGTGACTTCAAAATCTTTTTCCGCCAGCCGAATCGCCAGGCTCGCGCCCGCCGGACCTGCACCAACCACGAGGATTTCGGATTTCGGATTTTGGATTTCGGATTTCACGTTTAATAAATATCTTACACTTTTATCGAAGAAAATGGCATTTTCTTTTCAGGCGCAATTTTGATCGCGCTTTGAGATACGAAAATAGAAGCATAATATAAAGATTGAACGACCTGTTTTATCAGCGGAAACGGAGAAATTATGGCATTGGAAACTGAACGAATTGACGAAATCAGAGGTATTGTTTTGATCGGATTGGAACAGCTGTTTACTGAAATAACGAATAAATACAATACGAAAGAGAATCACGATATGATGCTTTATCTATTGGACATCGAGAGCGCGTTAAAACAACGGCTGATGGAGGTCGAAGTCAAAAAATAAGCCGGAATAACCCAACATTCTCAAATCTCCGGTCGTATTTTTTTTACAACTCGAAATTCGAGTTACGCTGATTCGTTTCGACTGATAGTTTGCTAAACGCCCAACTGCTAAAACTCTATGAAAATAATTCCGCTTTCGGTTCCAACTCCGTTTTACGTCGGCGATGTCAATGTTTATTTGATAAAGGAAGACCCGCTGACGCTGATCGATGTCGGACCTAAAACGGCTGAAGCGAGCGCGGTTTTGCGGCAAAAACTAAAGGAAAACGGCGTAAATTTTGCCGACATTCGCCGCATCGTTCTGACGCACGCGCACGAAGACCATTGCGGCTTGGCGAAACAGGTGCGCGACGAAGCGAAAAGCGCCGAAATCTTCGTTCACGGTTGGGAAACGGGTCATCTTTTCGGTCGTTTGGCGCGTGAAGAACATCATAAATTGATGCTTCGCGCCGGAGTTCCCGACGTTGTTTTCGAGGAAATGCAGTCGATCTACGGCGAAATTTCGCTTTTAACCGACGCGCTTTCCGACGGTGAATTTACCGCGCTTCACGACGAGCAGGATTTGGAATTTGAAAGCGGTTTTTTGAAAGTTCTGCACACGCCCGGACACACGCCCGGCTCGTGTTCGTTCGTCCGCGAAGCAAATCGGACGTTGATCTGCGGCGATTGCGTTTTAAAACGCATTACGCCGAATCCGATCGTTTCGCCCGATCCGTTCGACACGGAAAAACGTTTCAAATCACTCGCCGAATATCTGGTTTCGCTTGCCAAAATCCGCAGTTATTCGCCGACTCTGGTTTACGGCGGGCACGGCGAACCGATCGTCGATTTTGAGGAAATCTTTAACCGCTACATTCGCGCCATCGACGAACGTCAGCGAAACGTGATTTCGCTTGTCACCAAAGAAGGCATCAATGCTTTCGATCTTGCGCAGAAGCTTTTCCCGAAAGCGATCGAAAAGGACGTTCACCGCTTTCTGGCGATCTCCGAAGCGATCGCGCATCTCGATTACGCCGAAACGGAACGCAAACTCGCCGTCGAATTCAAAAACGGTGTCGAAGTTTACAGAAAACTATGATTTGAAAAAGGAAAGAATCGTTTTTTCGATTTCATCGCTGTCAATCTTTTCGAGGTTTCCGATTGTTTTGACGATAATGTTTTTATCTATCGTGGCAAATTTCATTCTGATTTTTGAAGGTTTCGGCAAACCTGCTTCTTTCCATTTTTGTAAATCGTAATCGCCGATGCGCGGTGATAAAGTTATTTGACTCGTGATATAAGCAATCACGACATCTTTATCGGCATTATAATTATCGGGCGAAACGACGAGTGCCGGACGGCGTTTGACAGAACTTAAATCGGTGAAAGGGAACGGAACAAGAACGACTTCCCATTTTTTATAAGTGGTCATAGACGGCATCTTCTTCATTATCCCATTCATTGAATGAAGTTTCGGAGAGATTCATTAAGGCTTTTATTTCTTTATTTTCGACAAGGTTCAGCCGCAAATAATCATCGAGAATCTCGCTTACGAATTCGTTAATCTTTTTGCCTTTTTGTTCGGCAATATTCTCTAAGGATTTTTGCTTAACAGCTTCTATTTCGATAGTTAAAGTCATATAATTTGCTCCAATCAAATTATACTAATAAGTTTTTCGGTTGCAAATAATTTATCCTGACAAATACAACTAATTTGCAAGGCTGCCGCATCCTTTCGTTCAAATCTTGTCTAACTTAGAGAAAATTGGAGAAAAATATGAAGAAAATTTCCGCCGTTTTGCTGTTTTTCGGTCTTTTTATCAATCCGCTTTCGGCGCAAACGATATTTTCGCCCGAAGTGAAACGCGTTGCCGTTTTTAAGAACGGCTATGCTTTCACGTATCGTGAAGGCGAAGCGCAAGCGTCGGACGGTTGGGCATACACGACGAATTTGCCCGTCGGCGTGCTCGGCACGGTTTGGGGATATTCGACCTCACCGAACGTGAAAGTGATGTCGCTCGTTGCGTCCGAATCTGAAAAGCGCGAAAGCGAACGCGTGGTTGACATCGGCGAACTGCTTCTGGCAAATGAAGGTTCGCGGATTCGCTTTGTCGATTACAACACAACCAAAACTTACGAAGGAACATACGAAATTTTCAGCCGCAACCGTAATTTTTCCTTTGTCCGCACGTCCGAAAATCAATATCAGCAACAGGAGATCGTAATTTCGCTGAAAACCGAAACGGGCGTGATGCTTTTTCCCGCGAATTCACTCAGAAACATCGAATTTTTCGGACAGCCGAAAACTGAAAAACCGAAAGTGAGCAAGGAAAACCGCCTTTCGGTCAAAGTCGAAGGCGCGAAGGACGGCGAAAGGATAAATCTCGGCGTTGCCGCGCTCGAACGCGGAATTCGCTGGATTCCGTCTTACCGCGTCGAGGTCAAAGGAACGCCCGTCAAGGAAGCGAAGCTCGAACTCGAAGCGGTGATGATTAACGAATTGACCGATCTGACTAACTCGGAAGTCTTTTTCGTTGTCGGCGTGCCGCATTTTCTGTTTCAAGATTCGATGTCGCCGCTTTCGATGAACACGGCTTTTGCGGGCGTTTCGAGCTATTTCGACACGGGCGCGGGGCGCGGTCGGCGCGATTCTTATTCAAATGCGATTATGGCGCAGACCGCCGATTATGCCGGTATCGATGATACAAAATCGAGAGAAGTTTCGCCGACGAGTTCGGAAGAAGAAAAAACGAACACGTTTTCCGCCGAACAGCTTTTTCTGTATCAGGCAAATCAGGTCAATCTGAAAAAAGGTCAACGCGCGAGTTACCGCCTGTTTTCGCTGACCGTTCCGGCGAGCGAAGTTTTTGAATGGACGCTCAACGACGCACCCGAAACACAGCGCAGGTATTTGGATTATTCCAACAGTTCCAACTCAGTTCCGCTGATGCAAGACCTTTCGAGCAAGGTTTGGTATGCCCTGAAACTTAAAAATCAGACGGGAATGCCGTGGACGACCGCGCCCGCGCTTTCCTTCCGCGAATGGAAACCGCTCGGACAGGATATGCTTTCGTTCACGCCGATCGGCGGCGAAAACATTCTGCGCGTCACGCCCGCGACCGAAGTTATCGGAACGCACGTTTTGGAAGAAAAATCGCGTGAACAAAAGACTTTGCGCTACGGCGGCGGCGATTATAATTTCGATCTCGTCACCGTCGAAGGCAAAATAAAACTCCGCAACATCAAAAAAGAACCCGTCGAGGTAGTGCTGACGCGCAATTTCGTCGGCGAAGCCGTTTCAGCCGCCGAAAACGGCAGAATTTCCCGCGAAGGTTTGAATCTGCAAGCCGTTAATCCGAATTCGGTCATCAAATGGAATCTGACGATTCCGGGCGGCGAAAAGGAAATCGTTTACACCTATAAAATCTACGTGCGGCGGTAAATTTTCGTGATTTGTTGACCAACTAATGACATCCGTTGGCAAACAAACGATAAAAGTTGGTCAACTGATGCCATTAGTTGGTCAACTGACGGCATTAGTTGACCAACTGACAGCGTTAGTTGGTCAACTAATGACATCAGTTAGCTATTGAGGACATCGAACAGTCATACAAAATCAAGAATTCAGAGTTCCGCGTTTAGAGTCCCGCCTTCAGGCGGCAATCGTTGCGCGAAAAGCCTTCTAAAGAAGGGACTCTAAACGCGGAACTCTGAATTATTAATTGCCTGATCGAGCATTTAAGCAAATTTGCGATTTTGAATTTTCGAGATCGTGTCGGTGATCTTCGTCAAACCGTCGAAACCCGGAAAGGCTCTGATCTTTTGCGAAACATTGCGCTCGATCCAATCCAAACCTTCCTTGCCGTTGAAAAGCGTGGCGATCGTGTAATCGGTCTGTTTTTTCGGCTTCGCGCCCTGACCGACGGGCGACCAGAATTTGTTGACGACGAAACGCGCAACCTTTTGAGCGAACGGACTCTTTCCGAGTTCCAACTGCGCGATGTTTGCGTAAAACCGTGTATGCGCCGATTCTTCGCGCATAATTCCCGTTAAAATCTCCGTCAAAACGGGATGATCCGCCAGCTTCATCAAACGCCGGTAGCCTTGTCCCGTAGACATTTCGTGGATCGCGCCGAACGTCATATGCGTTGCCGTAAACTGTTTGCCGACGAGATTCGTAAGCGTCGTTAAAATGTATGAATTGATCGTGTAAAAGCGCGAAACCTGCTTTTTAACCTGCGTCTGCCATTTTTCGTCGGTTTCAATTCCGGCTTCATTCAGGAAACGGTTTATCAATTCGCCGTGCGTCACTTCTTCGACGTTCCAGCGTTCCATAAATTTACTGATGATCGGGTCTTTGCCCGTCGGCGTGCGGAGCAATTCCTTGTAATAAACATCGGTCAGGGCTTCGACATCGCGCATATACAGCAAAACGGGAACGAACCGCGCATCGAGCGGATGATTTTTTACGTCGCGCCAGTTAATATTCCCGATAAATTCATCCGTCAACACACGCGGCTGACGCTCATACCAATCCAGAACTTCTTTGTTCGTTTCAAATCTCATACGCAATAGAATTCGATTTTCAGGCGGTTTTGGATGCAGTTTATAAAACCTGTTCAACGGCAAAGGTGAGATTTTCGCGGTTTTCCTGTAAAATCTGCATATAAGTCAGGAAATTTTGCGTAAGGATTTTATTGAAAACCTTTGCAGAAAAAAATTCGATCATTACGATTCATCTGTAACCTTTTAAATTTATGAAATTTTTGGCTATTTTTCTTTTAACTATCAGTCTGTTTACTGTTTCAAACGCGCAAAATCTCGCCGTCGAAGGCGAAAAGCATTTGAAAAATATCAAACAATTAACGTTCGGCGGCGAAAATGCCGAAGCCTATTTTTCGTCCGACGGCAAAAAGCTCTCGTTCCAATCGAAACGCGACAACCTGCAATGCGACCAGATTTTTACGATGAACGCCGACGGTTCGGGCTTGAAAATGGTTTCAAACGGCGAAGGTCGCACGACCTGCTCGTATTTCCTGAAAGGCGGCAAAAAAGTTCTTTACGCTTCGACCTTTATGGGCAAAAAGGAATGTCCGCCGAATCCTGATTACTCGAAAGGCTACGTTTGGGCGATCTATCCCGATTACGACATTTACGTTTCAAACGCCGACGGCAAAAACATCAAACCGCTCACGACGACGAAAGGCTACGATGCCGAAGCGACCGTTTCGCCCGACGGCAAAAAGATAATTTTTACTTCGACGCGCGACGGCGATCTCGATCTGTATTCGATGGATATTAACGGGAAAAACGTCAAACGGCTGACGACCGAACTCGGCTACGACGGCGGCGCGTTTTTCTCGCCTGACGGCAAACAGATCGTTTACCGTTCGTATCATCCGAAAACCGAAGCCGAAATCGCGCGCTACAAACTGCGTCTTTCGGAAGACTTGATCGAACCGAACAATTTTGAAGTTTGGGTGATGAACGCCGACGGCACGAATAAACGCCAGGTCACAAAACTCGGCGCGGCTTCGTTCGCCCCGTTTTTTACGCCTGACGGCAAGAAAATAATTTTCTGCACGAACTATTTCGCCAACGACCCGCGCAAACGAAATTTCGATCTCGCGCTCATAAACGTTGACGGCACGGGTTTGGAACGTATCACATTTAACGAATCGTTCGACGGTTTCCCGATGTTTTCGCCCGACGGCAAAAAACTCGTTTTCGCGTCGAACCGCAACGCCGCCAAAACGGGCGACACAAACGTTTTCATCGCCGATTGGGTTTGGTAGAAAAAATTATAACCACGAAGGAACACGAAGATCGCACGAAGTTTTTCCGAAATTTCTTCGTGGTTCCTTCGTATAAATTCGCGGTTGAATTTTATGAAAAAGCAAATTTTCAGTTTTCTTCTTTTATTATCGTTCGTTTTCACCGTTTCGGCGCAGACGGCAAAACCGACCGAAGCCGAAGCGAATATTCGGAAACATCTCGTCTATCTCGCTTCCGATCAGCTCGAAGGTCGGCGAACGGGCGAAACGGGTGCGACTTCGGCGGCAGGTTATGTCGCGAATATGTTTGCGCAATACAAGCTGAAACCGGGAAATTTGCAGACGAACGCGAAGGGAAAACAGGTCGGCAATTTTCTACAGCCTTTTCCTTATATTTCGGGCGTTTCGATGGCTGATTCGGGAAATGCTTTTACGCTTGATGTCGCCAAAAACGACGGGCAAAGGATGACTTTTGACGGGAAAGCCGGATTTAAGCCGGTCGGGTTTTCGCCGAACGGAGAAATTACCGACAGCGCAATCGTTTTTGTCGGTTACGGGGTCGCTGCAACGGAACAAAACTACGACGATTACAAAAATCTCGACGTTCGCAACAAAGTCGTCATCGCCTTTGACGGAACGCCCAACAGCGGAAATCCGCGTTCGCCTTTTATGCGTTTCAACGCACATTCAAAAGCGAAGATAGCCAAAGACAAAGGCGCGACCGGGTTGCTTTTGATAACGCGCGAAAGCGATCTCGAAAACGACAATCTCGCCGCGCTGAAATACGATCAGACGACGGGCGAAGCCGCGCTTCCGACGATTCTTGTGTCGCGCAAGACCGCCGCCGACATTTTCGGCACGACCGAAGCGAAAGTCGGCGAGATCGAAAAAATCCTTTCCGCCAACGGTGACGCGGCTTTTCGCGTAATCGTTGAAATAAATACGAAAGCGATCGTCGGATTCAAAGTAAATCTCGTCAAAAAACAAACCGAAGCCTATAACGTCATCGGAATTCTGGAAGGAAACGACGCGCAGTTGAAAAAAGAGGCGATCGTCATCGGCGCGCATTACGATCATCTCGGCAAAGGCGGACAGGGAAGTCTGGCGGTAAATTCGACCGCGATTCATCACGGCGCGGACGATAATGCTTCGGGAACTTCCGCATTGATCGAGCTTGCGCGTCAGTTTGCGAAAGAAAAGAAAAATAAACGCACGATAATTTTTATCGGTTTCGGCGGCGAAGAAGAAGGCTTGTTAGGCTCAAAGTTCTACGTCAACAATCCCGTTTTCCCGCTCGATAAAACCGTTGCAATGTTCAATATGGATATGATCGGGCGTTTGAAAGACGAGAAATTAACCGTCGGCGGAATCGGTTCGGCGAGTGAATGGAAAGGTCTGGTTGAAGGAAAGGTAGCAAAAAATAAAGAAAAAATTGAAACTGTCGGCGAAGAAAATCTAAAGCTAAAACAATCAATCGAAGCAAAATTAAAGAATGAATCTTACAACAATGTAAGTGCTGACATTCAGAACGGCACTGTAATTCTTTCAGGAACAGTTCCTAGCGGAAAGTTGGCTTATGTCGTTAAAATTGCTCAAGAATCCGGAAATAAACCTGTTAAAAATGAAGTTGTCGAGGTAAATAAAGATTATATTGAACCGTTTTCATTTAATCTCCAACTCAGCGAAGATGGTTTCGGACCTTCCGACCACGCATCGTTTTACGGGAAGCAAATTCCCGTTCTTTTCTTCTTCACGGGAACGCACGAAGATTATCACAAACCTTCGGACACACCGGAAAAAATAAATTACGCGGGCGTTTTGAAGATTGCGAATTTTGTTTCCGAACTCGTCAAGACGGTTGACGTAAATCCGACAAAACCGACCTATAAAGTTGCGCAATCTGCGGGAATGATGGGCGGCAGAATGAACATCAACGTTTCGCTCGGAACCGTTCCGGGCTACGGTGATTCGACCGACGGAATGCTGATCGACGGCGTTCGCACAGGCTCGCCAGCCGACAAAGCCGGGTTAAAAGGCGGCGATAAGATCGTCAAACTTGCGGGAAAGGAAGTCCGCAATGTGCAGGATTATATGGTCGTTCTCGGCGATCTGAAAGCGGGTGAAGAATACGAGATCGTGATTATGCGCGGCACGGAAAAAATGACGATGAAAATCGTTCCCGCTCCGGCGGCGCGAAGGCAGTAAACGAAAAAGGAAATGAAGCGATGAAGAGAAAATATTTGATTTTGCTGTGTTTGAGCTTGACGGTTTCGGCTTGTCGGCAAACTGTTTCGGAAACGAAAAATCAAAACGTAAAACCTTTGCCGGCGGCTTCGATTGCGCCGACTAATTCAAATTCCTCTTTTCCCGTTTCAACGCCCGATGCGACAAAGATCAAAATTGCGAACGGCAAAGGCATTGTCACGAAGATAAATCTCGACCAAGGTTCGGTCGAACTCGACCACGAAGAAATAAAAGACGTGATGCCGCCGATGAAGATGGAGTTTTTCGTCAAGGAAAAAGCGGAATTGAAGGTCTTAAAGGTCGGCGACAAGGTTGATTTCGTTTTAGAAGAAAATTTCGGGCAGGAAAAGATCATCAGCATCAAAAAAACAAACTAATGAAGCCAATAAAATTCAGCAAATTTCACGGTTTCGGAAATGATTACATAGTTATTTTGCACGAAGAGATCGGTTGGATAAACGATCTCGGCGAATTTTCAAAACGAATTTGTCACCGTAATTCAGGTGTCGGCGGTGACGGCATCGCGGTTTTACAAAAGCTCGACGGCGAAGCCGATTACGAATGTCGCATCGTCAATCCGGACGGAAGCGAAGCCGGATTTTCGGGAAACGGAACGCGTTGTGCGGTTGCTTTTCTTTATTACGAAAATCTTTTCACGGATTTGAATCTCAAATTAAAAACCAGGAGCGGCGTAAAGAATTACCAATTTTTGAAACGCGAAGACGATACTTTCTGGTTTCTTGCCGAGCTTGGAACGCCTAAAGAAATTAAAAATGAAAAATTAAAAGTTAAAAACGAAGAATTTTTGGTTGTGACGCTTGATGTCGGGAATCCGGTTTGTGTGTTTTTTGTCAAAGATTTTGAAATGCTCGATTGGCGCGAAATCGGAAAAGAAACCGAATCGCATTCGTATTTTCCGGATCGGACGAATGTCGTTTTCGTGAAGCCCGTTGACAAAAATAATATCGAAATCCGCATCTGGGAACGCGGCGCGGGCGAAACCTCATCATCGGGAACGTGTTCGATCGCGGCAGCGGTCGCGTCCAACTTTGTCGGGAAAACAGGCAGAAATGTTTCCGTTCACGCCGAAGGCGGAACGACCGAAGCCGTCTGGCGCGAAGACGGCGAAATGATGATTACAGGTCGCGCCGATCTCGTCTTTACGGGCGAATATTTTTTTGAATTTTAGAACGCGGATCAGGCGGATTATGCAGATTTAGGCGGATTGATTTTTGTCCGATAAATAAGCGGAAGAGCACGCAAAAAAATCTCTTTTTTTTAGTAATTGATCCGCGCCAATCTGCCGTATCTGCCAAATCCGCGTTCTACTTCCCGAAAATTTCTTCGATCACCTTATAACGATAATCGAAAATGTAAGCCAACTCCTTCTTGACGTAGAAATGCGCGATGTCGCCGAGCGGTTCAAACGGCAGACGATAGCGCACGATGTCGCGCATAATCGTTTCGCCGTTTGCGCCGTCTTCAAAAGTATGCAGATGAATCCATTGTTTGTAAGGGCTTTTCAATGCCGAATCGATAAAATCGTGCGGCGGATTCCATTGTGTGATCTCGGTTTTCCAGGTGATCGGAATGCCGCGGAGTTTTAATTTATAATCGATCAATGCGCCTTTTTTGATGTCTATCGGTTGCGGCGTGATGATCTGAAAATTCAGTTCCGGCGGCGTGATGCGTTCGAGATTTCCCGCATCGGCGAAAAACTCGAAAACTTCCTTGCGCGGACGTTTGATGATCTGTTTGCGTTCTAAAATATGTTCTGCCATAGTTCGTCTTACAAAAAGTTTACCTCATCGCGCCGCTAAAATCTGAAATTAAAATTTATTAAAAAGTAAGGATTACAAAATAAGTATTTCTAAAATTACCCGATAAAAGGCTTGCCGTATAGAGCCTGCAAGAAAACGAACGTGAAAAAAATAAAATAAAGAATGGCGAAAATAGCCGTCAAAGCAGTCGAATTCTTTATTTTGTAAGTTTCGAGCGTGTAAGCAAAAAACGGAACGACCTGAAATGCGTGCATCCCGACAAAATGCGCAACGCGCAAATCGCCGCCTTCGGTTGACCAATTTATGAGCGGCAAACCTTTTCCGCCGTCGGCAACCCCGACGCTGTGCGATAAATGTTGCGACATATAGCCGCCTTCGATGCACGAAGCGAGAAACAAAATTATCCCGAAACGGATTCCCCAAATGATCGAGCGCGGCAGTTCGATCTCGGCTTTGAAATAAAGAAAAAGCAAGTGAACCAACAGCAAAGTATTAATTACGACGGCGACTCCCATAATTGCGAAAAGCATCCCGTCAAAAGGCGTTTTCGTATTGAAATGCGAAGTCGTGCCGCGCAGTGCCTGCATTACGATAATGAACATTTCGACGAAAAAGACCGCGATCATCGTCCACGAAATAAAGCGCGACGACCTGTCATAACCGCGCAAATATTTCAGATAAACGGCGGTCGTCCAGCTTAAAACCGCAACCGAAACGAAAAATTTCATCGGTTTGATCCAGCGGTTAATTCCCAAAATCTCGGTCGGGTCGAACAGCGAAACAACTGCCAGAATCGCAAAGCAAAGAAACGAAATCGCGCCTGAAACCATTAAAGGTTTTTGGTTTTCAAAAAGTTCTCTAATCATTTTTTACCTCTTTTGCTAAGAAAAAGCGCAGGATGCTGTAAAGCAGGAAGCCGATCGGTCCGAGCAAAAACGTCAGAATCAGACAGGGAATCACGAACCAATGCGAAATATTACGGCTTTGCGCGTCTTTTACTTCCCAGATGCCGACAAAAAGATCGAACGCAAGGTAATGAATCCAACCCGCCAGAACCGCCCATTCGTTCGTAAAGAGCTTCATCACATTTGCCAGTGAATCGAAACCGCCGTCGGCTTTGCCGAAAAATAAAACGATCAAAAAGAAATAAGCGACCGCAAGCAAAAGCGGGATCGCACCCGAAAGAATCAGTTTGCGGGTGCCGACCCAACGCGGCGCAAAAACTAAAAGAATCCAACTCAAAAGAGCAACCGTATTTGCGATCGAAAATATTTTGTCTGCCGTCATAATTTTTTTTACCTCAAACTTTCTCCGAACTTTTCCGCCTTCGTCAGCCAATTTGTCAATTGTTCTTTTTTCATACCTTTAACGCCGCCAATCGTAGTTACTTTGACGGGATTTATTCCGCAAAATTGAAGCGTTCCGCGTTTCATCGCTTTCTGTCCGGCGTTGCCGTAAACCAGAAAGTTATACCACGCGGGCGCGTCCATCGTGACGATCATCCGCGCCGATTTTCCGGTCAGATATTTATCCCAGAACACCGAATTTTCCCGATACTTGAAGGCAAAACCCGGCAGAAAAACGCGGTCGATAAATCCTTTCAAAAGCGCGGGCATCGTTGCCCACCACGTCGGATAAACAAAGACGAGATGTTCCGCCCATTTGATAAGCTCTTGCGCCTCAACCAGGTCAGGCTCAAGCTCCTGAATTTCTTTGTAACCGCGATGCAGAACGGGATCGAACTCTAAATCCGAAATCGATATTTCCCTAACTTCCGCGCCTGATTTTAACGCGCCTTTTTTATAACTTTCCGCCAAACTTCCGCAAAAAGTTTCCTTATTTGGATGACCTAAAATTATTAAGACTTTCTTTGACATAATTACCTCAACTTTAAATAATTGACTTAACGGTGTTAAGTTTGGGTTAAAAAATTTTTAGGCTTTAATGCCCGTAATTAAAGTATCTATCAAATTGCCGATCAGCAATTCACGCTCGACAAAATCAAATCCGCCGTGTTGAATCAGAAGCGAAGTTAATCCGTGAAGCCCTGCCCAAAGCGTTTGGCTGACGACCTCAACGTCGTTTTGTCTGAGCAAGTTAGCGGAAGCGCATTCGCTCACGACCTGCCGCAAAGTGTCGAAGGCGGCTTCGCCCGTATTTACTTCGGTCGGTTCGTAATCACGCGGCAAAGGCGTGATAAAAACCAATGTATATTGACTCGGATTTTTCAGCCCGAAATAAATATACTCGCGCATTCCGCTGCGCAATTTTTCCAATGGATTGTCCGACAGATGATAGATCGCCGTGATATTTTGCGCCAAACGAAAGAAAGTTTGTTCGCAAAGCTGATTGAGAAGATCGTTTTTGTCTTTGAAATAAAGATAGATTGTCGTTGCCGAATAGCCGATTTTCTTGGCTATTTTCCGCATCGAAACGCTCTGATAACCTTCGGCGACAAACATTTCCCGCGCCGCATCCATTATTTCCTGCCGCAGAATCTCTTTGTCGCTATGTAAACGGTTTCTCACCACGAAATATAAATTAACAGTGTTAAGTGATAGGTGTCAAGTGAAAAATTATGTGCGAAATAAATTTGCGTTCAGAGTCCATTTTTCAAAAGGCTTTTTGCCGATAGATTGCAGCCTGAAGGCAGGACTCTAGGCGAATAATTTAATTTTTACTTTTCAGATATTGCTTCGGAATCGGATTTTCGGGTGTTTCGGCTTGCCAGAAGATTGTCACGATCCACCAGCGTTTGCCGTCGTTGAGAAGCTGAAAACTATTGATTCCGCGCATAAAAGGTTTCTTTTCATCGGATTTTCGGAAAGATTCGTAGGTCGAAAAAACGTGCGCGATGTTGCCGTAAATCTCTTTGCGGTTGGCGACTTCCTTTTCAAAAAATCCGTCTTTCAGAAAATTCGGTTCGGCGCGTTTGATGTAATCTTCGGGCGGTAGAGCGGTTGCGCCGATCACGCCGGTTTTTTGATTTTTGCCCGAAGGAATCAATCGCGCGTCTTTATGAAACAGCGTGCGAAATCTGTCCCAATCGCGTGCTTTCCCGGCATCTCCTGAAATCACGTCGTAAACGGCTCTGATGATCGCATCGATCGAAGCCACGTCCGCCGGATTCGCTTCTTTGGTTTGCGCCGTCAGATTGATCGAAAATGTAAAAGTTAGCAGAAACAGAACAAGAAGTTTTTTCATAATTTCTTATTTACGTCCGAAAAACGCCTGGGTTTCAGGTTTTAGCCAATAAATAAAAAGCGGAATCACGAAAGGCAAAAAACAACAGCTTGTCATTCCGATTGCCATCATCACGATTCCGACGATCCAGTTGTAAGGCTTCGGCGGCAGAAAAAGGGCAACCGCAAAAACAAGAAAAAGAAAAATGCCGATGACCGCGTAAATTGCTCCCATTATCAGCAGTTCCTGCGGTCTGTAATCGGGAACCTCGGGCTGAAAGACCGCAAGCGCGATTCCCATTCCTGCGACCAAAAGATATAAAACAGTCAGAACGGCGCAGTAAACGCGATACCAGAAAAAAGTTTTACGTCCTAATTCATTCATAATCAGTTCGTTACGTTGTCGGCTTTCGATTTCAAAGCATTCTGCACATTCGGAGGAAGTGTCGAAAAGAATTTATAGCCCGTATTTTGTTCGATTTGATTGACGGTCGTGCGGTAAGAATACCAATCGGCGTTTAGAATTCCTTTCACGTTCGGCATATCGACGGCAATCACGCGCGTTTTTTCATTGGCTGATAAAATGTCCGAACCTGACGGAACTGCTACGGCAATTTTCCAACTATTGGTCGGAATCGTTACTTTCTTTTTAATTTTTCCCTTTTCGCCGTAAACTCCCGCGTAAATGTAAACGTCGTTTCCGCGTGTCACGAGCGAACGCAGATACGATTCGAGCTTTTGCCACGGACCGCGATTGAGATCGCCCGTCTGCGGTGTCATATTCGTCATCACAAATGTCGAATCGGCGGCTTCGCGGCTTGAATAACGGTCGGCGTTCGGGCAAACGTGTCCGCGATCGAAACCGCTTCCCGTGTAATCGGTCGGCGTGATGCGCGTCCAGCCTTTCGGCAAACGGTCGTCGGGACGAAAAGAGTCTTCACGGTCGAGCTGTCCCAGATCGGCTTTGGTCACGCGCCACGCAACCCAATTCGGGATTCCGCGGTCGCGGCTGTATGAGATCACCATATAATTATTGACGAGCATATAATTATTCGGATCGGAGGTGCTTGCGTTTGAAGGATTTCCGAGCGCAAGGTAAACTTTCTGCGCTTGTTCGGCATTTTGCGGCAGGCTCGGCGCGTTTTGCGGTTGACCTGTCGGCTCATTGACGGTCGTGGTGTCCGTTCCGCGAATCGTGTCGTTAATTTTCTTGCCAACCCAGAAGCAGACTATCAAAATCAAAACGATGATGCCCAGAGCGATTGCGCCGCCGATAAGTGTTTTGTTATTCATAAGAAATCACGGAAATGTTTGCAGAAAAGATTTTACACGATTTTAGCACAATTTTCGGGAAAAGCATTTGTGCGTTTTGGGCGCAGATTACGTTAAAATAAAAAAGCAATGAGCGAAAAAATTCATCTCACGGCATTTACAAAAGACGAGCTTGCCGAATTTGTCCAAAATATCGGCGAACCGAAATATCGTGCGAAGCAAATCTTCAAAGGCTTGCACGAACGCCGTTTGCCGTCTTTTGATGAAATGACCGATCTGCCGAAAAACTTGCGCGAAAAATTGAATGAAGCCGCGCAGGTTTCGACTTTAACGGTCGAATCGCGTTATGTTTCCGTGGACGGAACGCGCCGTTTTTTGATGAAAACGCACGACAATCTTCCCGTCGAAACGGTTTTTATTCCGACCGAATCGCGCGACACGATCTGTTTTTCGTCGCAATCGGGTTGCCCTTTGAAATGCGATTTTTGTTTGACGGCGAAACTGGGATTATTGAGAAACCTGACGGCGGGCGAGATCGTCGAACAGATAATAATTGTTTTGAATGACGTTTACGGCATCGGCGCGGAAACTCCGCACGGCACGAATCTCGTCGGAATGGGTGCGGGTGAGCCTTTTTTGAATTTTGAAAATCTTATCAAAGCGTTGAGTATAATGAGTGAAGAAGACGGGCTTTTTATCGTTCCGAACCGCGTCACTATCTCGACCGCCGGAATCGTGCCGAAAATTTACGAATTTGCCAAGCTCGAAAAACGTCCGCATCTGGCGATCTCGCTTTCCGCTCCGAACGACGAATTGCGCGATAAACTGATGCCGATCAACAAACGTTGGAATATCGAAGAACTTTTCGCGGCGGCGAAGGACTTTGAAAGATCGTTGCGGAAGGGTGAAAGATTTACGTTTGAATATGTTCTGCTCGGCGGCGTGAACGACACGGACGAACACGCACGAAGTTTAGCTGATTTATTAAACAAACACGGCTTGACGCGCGTAAAAATAAACCTGATCGCGCATAATTCAGCCGAACCGCTCGAATATCGTCCGTCGAGCCGCGAACAGATCGAGCGATTTAAGAAAATCTTGGAATCAAAAGGCGTTGACGCATACTTGCGAACGCCGCGCGGACGCGATATTTACGCCGCTTGCGGACAGCTTGCGGCAAAATCCGAGCCGAATTTAATTCAGATCGGACGGTGAAAAGTAGAAAAGCGAAAAGTGAAGAAGTTTATAGGATTTATAAATTAATACTTTTTCACCTTTTCACGCCTTCACTTTTCCAATTTTTCACTTTCAAAATGTATGGAAATTCTTATTGTCGGTGTCGTGATCGTGGCTTTGATGGCATACGTTTCGACCAGAATCAAAAAAAGTGCGGCGAGCGCGTTTGAAAGCGAAATTTTCAATGCGCCTGACTTTTCACTCGTCAAACCCGAAGGATTTTTAAATCCCGTCGATGCCAGAGAAGGTTTGGCATTTTATGCTTATTCAAAGGATTACGGCGTTGAAGACACTGCGAAGTTCAGACAATCGGAAATTAGAGTTCGTGTTTATGAGTCGACTAATTTAACGGAAATCGTCAAAAATTTGAAAAGTTTGGCAGACAAAGTCGTTGCGGAAAAAAATGAAGGCGGCGTTTTTTTATTGAAAACCGAAAATTCGGAAGGTAAGGTTTCATTGGAAAAACAGCATAAATTTATCTCGAAAAACGGGAAAATTTATGAGATGGAATTCAAAACTTTGCAGGAAACAAAAGAAGATTATACGCAGAGAATCGCAGAAACATCTGAAAGTTTTACAGTTAAATAATTAAAATTCAAATTTAGGGAAGTTATGACAAAATATATTTTTATTTCAATTATCGGTCTATTGCTATTAGCAGGAGGTGCGTTTCAGACAAACGCGCAGAGCGTTTCGGGTTCGATCGGAAACGGAACGGTGACACGTGGAAAAGCCGCGCGCGGAACGATCGTTTTATCCGTTCCCGGCGGTTTGCACGTCAACTCGAGCCGACCGGGAAACGAATATCAAATTCCGACAACCGTTCGTTTAACCGCCGAAGGCGCAAAGGTCAGCGGTGTCAGCTATCCGCGCGGCAAAAACCGCAAATTCGGCTTTTCGGAAAGCGCGATCAACGTTTATGAAGGTCGCACCTCATTTCCTTTTACCGTAACGGTTCCCGCAAATTTTAAGGGAAACACGATCAAAGTCCGCGCCACGGTTCGTTATCAGGCTTGCACCGACGAGGTTTGCTACCCGCCGAAATCGAAGGAAGTCACGCTGACGGCGAGAGTGAAATAAATTTTCAGCGGCAGAGGCAGAAGCAGATGGCAAAATTCTATTTTCTGCCATCTGCTTCTGCTACTGAAATTATTTTCTTCCGATCACGGACATCAAACGTCCCGTTTTCCCGTTGATTTTTTTCTCTTTGCGGTATGAAAAAAACAAATCGGTGCGTTCCATCGTGCAGAAAGGCGAGGTGAAAATGTTTTCTTCCAGAACGCCGACGCTTAAAAGCTGGTCTTTATTTGCCGTGAATAAATCGATCAAAGCGTGATTTTCGCGGGTCGGTGTAAAAAGTTTTCCACAGGTGGAAAACTTTTCCTCAAATGCTGAAATAACGTCTTGCCCGACCTCGTAATTTTTACAACCTGCCGCCGGACCGATGGCGCAAATCAACTCTTGTGAGTTGCTGCCGAAATTTTTCTGCATTATTTCGAGAGCTTTAAGAACAATGGTTTGAAGCGTTCCGCGCCAGCCCGCGTGAACGGCGGCGAAGGCTTTTGTCCGAACGTCGCCGATCAGAACGGGAACGCAATCGGCGGTTTTTACGCCGATCAGAACATTTTCCAAATCCGAAACAAGCGCGTCGAATTTCTCTTCCGTTTCTGTGACATCCTGTTGCGTTTCAACGATTTTCACGCCGTCACCGTGAACTTGCCAAACGCTTGTCAGCGTGAATTTATCATCGAAAACATTCAGAAACCGTCGACGGTTTTCATAGATGTTTTCGGCTGAATCTTCATCGAATCCGGCTAAGTTCAGATCGTTTTCTGGAAACGGCGAAACGCCGCCGAGCCGGGTTGAAAAACCGTTGGCAAATCCGTTTTCTTCCAACTTACGGCAAACTAAAACTTTTACGCCTTCTTTTTCGCGCCAAAAAAATCCGCTTTCTGCTAAAATTTGTTCTTCTGACGGCTGATTTATGATCGTTTCGATTGGCATAGACATTGTAGAAGTTTACCGCATCCGCGAAACTCTGGAAAGAACACCGCGATTTTCCGAACGCGTTTACACGGAAAAAGAGCGCGAATATTGTTTGAGCAAAGGCGCGGCGGCGGCGCAGAGCTTTGCGGCGCGTTTTGCGGCGAAAGAAGCGTTTTTGAAGGCTCTGAAAACGGGCTGGCGCGGGAAAATTACGTGGCAGGATATGGAAATTCTGAACGACGAACTTGGCGTTCCGACCTTGAAAGTAAAAGGCGAAGCGCGGAATTTGTTAGAAAATTTGGGAGCGAACAAAATTCACATTTCCATCTCGCACACGACCGAACACGCCGTCGCGCAGATAATTTTAGAGAAAGTTTAACCACGAACAGACATGAAAGAACACGAAAAAGAAATGTATAATTCAAATCTTTTTCGTGTCTTTATGTATTTGTTCGTGGCTGAATTCTTACTGTGCTTTCGGTGAGCTGAGGTCGTCGAGGGTGAAATAGGCAACTGCCGCATCGTGGTCGGAAAAGCGTTCGACACGTGTGTCGTCATTACGGTAAACTTCCGGAAAATCAGCGTTTAATCGCGCATAGCCGAAGCCGTTAATGTGATTTTTCAATGCCGGACTGACCAGAAAATGATCGAGAACCTGCGCGTTTCCGTCAAAGCTGTAAGAATATCTTTCACTCGCTTTGATGAGATCGACCAGATTCGTCAGATTCAGATTCGGAACAGCTTCGGTCGAAGGATTCATTATTTCATCCTTTCCGCTTGCCGTGCCTTTTATTGTGCCGATCACGTCCATAATTCCGTCGTTAAATTGATAAAAATTGAAATCGCCGATGAGTGCGATTCTTTCCTGCGGGTTGTTTTTCAATCTTTCGGCAACGGCTTTGGCGAGAAATTCGGCTTGCAGTTTTTTCTTCATCTGCACGAAAGGCGCGTCCTTTTCATCCGTGTAGCCGCGAAATGATTTGAGGTGATTGGCAATCACTGTAAACTCGAACGGTTGATTGGTTTTCGTGTCTTTGATCGCCGCACGAAGCAGGAAGGGCGGTCGGTCATTGAGCAAAACGTCGTCTTTCGACACGGGATTTTTGAATTTTTCGTCTTTGCCGAATTGTTTGGTTTCCAAAACCTCGATGCGCGAAGATTTGACCAAAAAGCCTGAATCGATGCCGCCGAAATCGTTTCCTTCGACCAGATACGCTTCATATTTCGGATTCGGTTTGCCATTCGCTTCCGCATCTTTGTTGATGCGCTCGGCGAGTCTTTTCAAAACCGGCAGACTCTCCATTTCGATCACGCCGATCACGTCGGGCGTTTGCATATAAGTTCGGATCGCGAGCGAAACTTTTTTCAGACGTTTTTCAAAACCTTCGGCGGTAATGATCGGTTCTTTGACATTCGGGTCGTCTTCCTCATCGAAATATCTTTCCAGATTCATTCCGGCAATCGAAAACTGGCGGGCATTAAGTGCGGGCAAAGGCTGTGCTTTGACGAGATTCGAGATGGTCGGTTTTGTTCCCGCATCGACCAGAATCGAGTAAGCGCGATAACCGTAATGAACCACGCCCGTCAGATTTTTGATCTCCGCAAAACTCGTTACATCGATTGGTTGTGCACCAAGTTGAGCGGTGCTTTCGATGCGCAGACGTTCGGGATTATGGTCGAAAAGAGTCATTTTCGGCGTGTCTTTTTTGATCTTGTCTTTTTCCTTATCGCTCAGAAAAACGTAATCGTAAAGATCGAAACCGATCTCGCGAAACGGTCTTCCGACTCCTTTGACGACACCGTAAAAAGTCCCGTCAGACTCGGTTGCGCCTGTTTTTTCGTCTACTCTGCCGTTGGTCGGCGCGACCACGGTCAATTCGCCGACCGTGACGCGCATTCCTTCATATTTTTCGAGTTGGTCGATCTTGTTCGGCTGAAAATCGAGCGTCGTTAAAATAACGGGTTTCGGCAAAGCGTTTCCCTTCGATTCGACGGTAATGAAATCCTTGCCTTTGAACATCGAAATTTCCGTGATCGGCAAGCTGTTCGGCTCGGCTTTCGGACGAAATTCTTCGACCGTGCCAGTTAAGGAAACGAGATTTCCGATCGCCGCTTCGCCGGACGGTTCGCTTCTCGTGTAAACGTAGATTCCCTCGGACGTATTCGGATTATTATCAGCTTTGTCGTCGGGCGTTTGAATAAAAAAGCCGCTTTTCAAACGCGCCGTGACGATTCCCGAAACGCGGACGTTTTCTCTTTCATAAGGTGACACCGCTTTTTCGCCTTGAATATCGCCGATCAGACGATTCTTTTGTGCCGAAACGTCGGTTACGAAAACAAGGGCAAAGAACGAACAGAACAAGAAAAGATTTTTCATATTAACCAAAAAGGAACGCGGATTTAATTTTTAACGGATTTCACGAGCGATTCGTGACAGCCTGTTTGATTCATTAAATCCGCGTCCTGTTGCGCTTATTTTTTAAGGGAAATTATTGAGTATCGCGCCGTTTTTCAATAATTTCCTGCGTATTTTTCGGAACGTTGGTAAAGAAATTATGTCCCGTCAGATTTTCGACCGCATCGACCGTGACGCGGAATTGCCGCCACGGTGCATTGATGTTGAGCGGCGTAAAATTCGGAACGACCAGCCCGATCGTGCGCGTTTGTTTATTTACACGCGATAGATCGTTGTTGCCGTTCGGAAGAATCAGAACGACTTTCCAGGTATATTGCGGAACGACGATTCTGCCGCTTGCGATGGTTCCAATATTGCCGAGCGGACCCGAGAAAATGTAGACTTCATTTCCCTGAGTGGCAAGCGTGCGGCAATACGTTTCAAATTCTTCCCACGGTCCCGAATTGTTTTCGGCGATCTGGGGAACGAAATTGGTCATCAGGAACGTCGCCGAATTGTTCGGAATCGTGTTCGTGCGGTCGCCCGACGGAGTCATATGTCCGCGCGTGTAGCCCGAGCCCGAATAATCATTGTCAACTACGCGATACCAACCGCTCGGCAGATCGGGGTCGGGACGATAATCGTCCTGACGCGGTGCCGTTCCGAGCCAGCTTGTATCGAGCCGCCAAGCCACCCAGTTCGGCGTTGCCTTACTACGGTTGTATGAAAGCGTGTATTGCGGTTTTATCATCAGGTAATTGTTTTCATCAGCGACGTTCGTCGTCGCGTTTGAAGGATTTCCGAGAAGAAGCGGATCGTCGTTTCCCTGCGGCGCATTAACGTTAATATTTACGTTCGTGTTCGCCGTTCGTGCCTGTGCGTCGGTTGCGGTTGCGGTGATGTTATACGTGCCGCCGACGATCGTTAAGGGAAGCGTTGCCGAATAAGAGAAAATATTATCGCCTGCCGTCGTGTCGCCGTTCGTGCCGTCATCAAAGAAGGTTTGCGTTGCCGAACCGCCGATGTTTGAAAGATTTCCCGTCACCGTGATCCCGGTGCTCGGCGGTGTGGTCGCGGGAATCACCGTGACCGTGAAAAGCGTCGAACCGCCCGGCGTGACCGTCGTCGGATTTGCCGCGAGCGAAGCAAAAAGCGTGGTTCCGCCGCCGCTGCAAACGTTCGGCACATTTGCTGCGTTGCGCGGAGCCGAAGGCGTTAAGCCTGAAAAATCGTTGGCATTGTTGTCTGTGTCGGCACATCCGTTTGAACCGCGAACTTTGCTGTCGTTCGCCGCCGGCGCGGTCGTCGTTGCCGTTTCAACGAATATGTTCGTCGCCGTTCCGTAACCGACCGAATCGATAATCAAGCCCGTATTTACCGCGCCCTGGCGGATCGCCAGACCGCCGCTTGTCGCCGACATCGAGCAGGTGCAGGTCGTCGGATTATAAGTGATATTCGGCACGACCGTTCCGTCATACGCGGTCGAAGCGATCAGATAATAACCGCCCGCCGGAACAATGGTGCTCGTCGTCCATTCGATAAAAAGAACGTCGTTCGTTCCCGAAGCCGAACGATAAACCAGCCGGTAGCCGTTCAGATCGACAGCCGCCGCGCCGTTGTTGTGCAGTTCGATAAACTCGTCGTTTGCCGTTCCGCCCGCAGGTTGAAACTGACTGATGACCAGATTCGGCGAAACAAGATTATTTTCTTCTGTCTGTTTGATCTCGTTTTGCGCCGAAGTCTTAAAGCTCGAAATCCCCCAAACGGCAAGCGCAAAAATGCTCAAAAATATAAAAAAATACTTCTTCATTAAAGTTAAAATCCTTATTTTTACAGAAATAGCTTCTATAAATTAATAAATTTAGGATGGGAATTTATTTGGTAACTTAAACTTTGTAACATATTTTAGTTTGAGATTGAAGCCGATTGAGCCGAAACCGTATGAAATTTCTCTTAAAAGTCCTTATTTTTTAAGCGGCTTTTTGTTACGGCGGGAAATTGCCGTATCATTTTCGCTTTATGAATTCAATCAAAAAAGCCGTCATTCTTGCACGCGGACTCGGAACCCGGATGCGGGCAAAAACGGACGAATCAAACCTAAATCCGGAACAAAAACGCTTCGCCGATGCGGGAATCAAGACACTCGTTCCCGTTTTTGAAGGAAAAAAACTGCTCGATTTCATTTTTGAAAACCTAATTTCCGCCGGATTTTCGCAACTTTGCCTCGTTATCGGTGCGGAACATCAGGCGATCAGAGATTTTTGTGCGGCAAAGCCCTTCGACATTTCATTCGCAATGCAGGAAAAACCGCTCGGAACGGCTGACGCGGTTCTCGCCGCGAAGGATTTTGCAAAGGATGATCTTTTCCTGGTCGTCAACTCGGACAATTTATATCCTGTCGGCGATTTGAAAAAATTGAACGAATTAAATGAAGCGGGATTGATCGGTTTTGCCCGCAAAGGTTTGATCGAAAAAAGCAATATCCCGTCCGAAAAAATCGAAAAGTTTGCAGTTTTAGAGTTTGATGAAAGCAAACATTTGACGAAAATCATTGAAAAACCCGGAACGGTCGCGGAAGACTCGTTCGTTTCGATGAATGCGTGGATTTTTTCCCCGAAAATCTTTGAAGCTTGCGAAAGGATAGAAATTTCGCCGCGCGGCGAGTATGAATTAACTTCTGCCGTGATGTTTGCGGTCGAAAACTTAAACGAAAGATTCAAAATCATCAAATCTGAAAACGGCGTGTTGGATTTGTCGAGCCGCGCCGATATTGAAAGCGTCGCCGAATACTTGAGAAAGTTAAAAATTAAAAGTTAAAAGTGCCAAATATTCAAGATTCAGGGTTTGAGATTCAAGCTTTATTTGTTTGCGGAAGAATCGAATTTCTCGGCAAACATACGGATTATTGCGGTGGGCGAAGTCTTGTTTGTCCCGTCGAACGCGGATTTCGTTTGAGTTTTTGCGCGAATGAAAATCAATTAATCAGCCTTGAAAATGCGGATTCGGGCGAAAAAATTTCGTTCGGGTTCGACGAAAATCTTTCAATTTCGGAAAAACACTGGCGAAAATATCCGCAGACAGTGGCGCACCGGATCGCACGAAATTTCAAATCGAAAAAGCTCAAAGGCGTTGATATAAAATTTCAGAGCGATCTGCCGCAAGCCGCCGGATTGTCGAGTTCGAGCGCGTTTATGATCGCGGTTTTTCAGGCGATTTCAAAAATAAACGGGCTTGAAGCTTTTGAAGAATTTCGGGCGAATATTCACAACGAATTTGAGTTTGCCGAATATCTCGGCTGTGTCGAGAACGGTCAAAGTTATCGTTCACTGATCGGCGATAAAGGTGTCGGGACATTTGGCGGAAGTCAGGATCACGCGGCGATTTTGTGCGGAAAACAGGGCGTTTTAAGTCAATTTTCGTTTGCGCCGGTTCGCCTGGAAAAGGAAATCGTTTTGCCCGAAAAATACTGTTTCGTGATCGCTTCGAGTGGAGTAATTGCAGAAAAAACAGGCGCGGCGATGGAGAAATATAACCGCGTTTCGCGGCTTGTTTCGGAAATCGTCGCAAATTGGAAAGGCGCGGAAAAAACGCTTGCGGAAATCGTCGAAAACGTCGGTTTAGAAGGCGTGAAAAAGTTTATTGCGGATAATGATTTTGCGTTTCCGAAGGAAGAATTAACCAATCGCGTCGAGCAGTTTTATGTGGAAAATTTTGAGATTATTCCGCAAGTTTCCGCGCTTCTGGAAAACGGCGAAGTCGAAAAAATCGGCGGATTAATTGATATTTCACAGCAAAACGCCGAAAGATTTCTGCGAAATCAAACGCCCGAAACCGTTTATTTACAGCGTTCGGCAAGAAACTTTGGCGCGATTGCAAGTTCGGCTTTCGGTGCAGGCTTCGGCGGCAGTGTTTATGCTTTGGTGAGAAAAACGGAAAGCGAAAGTTTTGCCGGAAAATGGAAAGCGGATTGTTTGAAAAAGTTTCCGCATTTGGCAGAAAAAGCCGAAGTCTTTATGTAATTAAAATAAAGTTTTGCGAACTGTTTACTTAAATTTGCGTCGGCATTATTCGAGTTTGTGAAGGCTAAAATTGATAAACATTATTCTGAAAGTGAATGTGACACTATTTTTATGCACAAGACCTATTCGATGATATTTTGTAATTTACTTGGCGGGTCATTTGCTCCTGCAGTTAGTTTATCGCTTGACCTGATGATACCCGTTTCATCGGAATAAAAAGAAAGATTTCCTTCACCCGTATTACGATTACCCGGAACCGAGTAATCTGCCCCGTCCAATTTAATCGTTCCTTAAAGGTTTAATTAAAAATGTCGCTAAACCTCTTGCATTTTGACAAAACTGCATCTGCTTATAATTCGCTCGAATCTTGCCAAGGCAGATAATATGTTCGTTTTTCTAGTCTTGACCCAAAAATAATGAGCAAATTCTTATTCCTTTCCCGCCAATCTGCGGAGCATTCCTTTGATGTCGGCAACGCCTTTGACGGCGACGTAAAGCGTTACGAAAATATACCAGATCAATGCCAGAGCCGTTAAAATAAGCCAGAAATATTTCATTGTTTTGCTTCTCCTTGCGGTTTCAAAAGCGAACCGACAATCATTCCCAGAGCCGAAAAAACATAAGCCGCGATGCCCGAATAATACGGTCCGATCTGTTTTGCGATGTCTTTGGTCGAATCGGTTTTTTCCAAAACCAGAAATAAGATCGGAATCAAAGCCGAAACAACGATCGAAGCGATCGCGCCCCACGAATTAGCGCGTTTCCAGTAGCAACAAGCAATTAACAGCACCGAAATGCTCGCCAGATAGATCGTTCCCGTGATGCCGAGATACGTCCAAACGTCGCCTTCGAGCGGATACCAAAGTCCGTAAAAAAGCAGGAAAATGCCGATCAGCGCAACGATCGTGCGGTTCCAGAAAAGCCCGCGCTTTTCCGACCATTTGCCTTTGCGAAACGGAGCCATAATGTCGTTGTAGATGACGCTTCCCCACGTTAGCATATAGCTCGAATCGGTGGACATATCCGCCGCAAGCATCGCCGCGATACACAAACCCATCAAGCCGATCGGCACGAAGGTCGAAAGAAACGTCGGCATCGCGTCGAGCGAATTCGTCATTTTTCCGACCGTGGCGAGTGCGGCGATTCCCCAAATGCCCGGAATCAGAAATCGGCAGACGAAAAAAAAGCTCGTGCGCGTGTAAATCTTTTGCCCCGTTTCCGTATCTTTCGCTGCGAGAACGCGCGCGATTGTCGTCTGCCACGTCAGAACGGCGGCGAAATTGAGCAGGAATTGAAATAAAACGTATTGCCAGCCGAGTTCGGGATGCACGAACGGATTAAATCCGCCCGCGCCATAGTTCGTTTCGACCGTCGTGACGATCTTTTCCCAACCGACATTCACCAAAATCAAAATCGTTACCGCGATCAGCCCGACGCTCATCACGACGAACTGTAAAAAATCCGTAATCAAAACCGAAAGCATCCCGCCGAAGATCGTGTAAGCCGCCACGCCGACGAGCAAAACCGTCATCATCGTTTCGAGATAACCGACGTTGTAACCCGCAACTTGAAACGAGGTTGTCGTCAAACCGATGACTTTGACGAGAAACTGACCGCCGACGCGCAGAAAAACGCCCATATTCAGCAAACCGCCGAGCACGATCACCACACCCGCCGCCCAACGCACGCGCGAACCGAATTGTTTTTCAATGAGTTCGGGAATCGTAATCACGCCCGAATCACGCAGAGGTTTGATACAAAATCCCGTCAAACCGACGACGAGCATCGCGATCGCCATCGTGATTCCCGGCGTTGCGCCCGCGAAACCGTATTTGTAGCCCGCTTCGGCGGTATACATACAGGTTACGATGCCGAATTCGGTCGCCGCCAGACTCGCAATGCCCAGATAGACGTTCATCTCGCGTCCGGCAACGAGAAAATCTTCGACCTTGCCGACATATTTGCGAACGTAAAGCCCCGCCGCCATCGTCACGAGCAAATAAAGCCCGACAATGCTTCCGTCCAAAAGCCAGTTAAAATTAGTCATTCGGTTTTATGAAATTGTTAGAATTTTTTAGAAATAGAACTTTTGAACATTATGCGCGTTTCCGTTTTTTTGTCCAACCTCCAAAAAAGTCAGGCAAACTTCAGTTTGCCTTTACGCTTTGAAACTGAATCGGGAAAATTGATGAAAAATCCGTCTTATAAAAGCAAACTGAAGTTTGCCCGACTTATCTGACCGGACGCGGAAAACTCACGGGACTTTTGTTTCCGTTTTTATCGACGGCGCGAACGCCGAAAAAGTAATTGTCCTTGGACATTCCTTTCATCACAAAATTCGTCACGTTTCCGACATTTTGCGAATTTGTCCAGACGGGCGAGATCGTATCGCGCCAGACGATTTCATAACCTGCAATATCGTTTTCGGTCGAAGCGTCCCATTTCAATTCCGTGTCATTTCCGAGCCGCGTCGTGACCATCCCGACATTTTTCGGTCGCGCCGGTGCAAGTGCGAGTCGGGCAAGCGAAACGGCATTTACTTTCGTCACATTTGCAACGTAATCGAAATCGACATATTCGGGCGTATCGCCGTAAAATTTGCCGTTCTCGGTGCGGACGTTTTGGTGTTGATGATCGTAATCTTCGTTCGTTTCGGTGATGCGAATTGCCGTGAACCCGCGCTCTACGAACGGAATATGATCGCCGCCGCGCAAGTAGCGGTCGCGCCTGTAAACCATCATCACGGAAAATTTCGGCGAGTAAAGATCGGCGGATTCTTTGATAAAACGCGCCAGCTGACGCGAAGCCGAATCGTTTTCGCCGCCCGTGCCGCGCCGCGTATTTGCCTGTTGTTCGGTTTCGTTTGACGGAACGCCTTCCGAAAAAACGCGGACGGTCTGACGATTGGCGGCATTTTTAAAGGTTGTCACGCCGCCGATGATGTCGTTCGTGAACATTCCCTCGATGTCCATTTTATTCTGCAATGCTTGTTCGGCAAAATAAGCCGCGCCGAGCAAACCTTGCTCTTCGCCGGCAACGGTCATAAAAATAATCGTCGCGTCAAATTTGCGTTTCGACATCACCCGCGCAAGTTCGATCACGGCGGCAGTTCCCGAAGCGTCGTCGTTCGCGCCCGGCGCGTCGCATTTTGCGTCACTTGGTGAAGTGCACATCGAATCGTAGTGCCCTGAAACGACATAAACTCTTGTCGGGTCGCCCGTGCCTTTCAAGGTCGCCACGACGTTGGTTAGATTCGTCGGTTCGAGAACGCGTTTGTTTGCCGTCGGTTGTTGCAAAAACGTCTGCTTTTCGACTTGCAGACAGTTGCCGCAATCGGCGGAAATCTTTTGAAATTCCGAAAAAATCCAATCACGCGCCGCGCCGATTCCGCGTGCCGGATTATCCTGTTCGGAAAGCGTGTTGCGCGTCCCGAAGGAAACGAGCTTGCGAATCGAAACTTCGATATTTTTTGACGAAATCTCTTTCATCATTTTGGCGATTTCAGGATTCGGTTTTTCCTTTTTCTGCGCCGGCGAACTTTCCGCAAAGGCAATAAAACACATAACAAAAGCGACAAAAATTTTCAGTTTCATAGATTTGACAGTAAAAGAAGAATTAAAAAAAGATTAGCACGAATTTGCCAAAAAATCCGTGCTAATCTTCGCCAATCGTTGTTTCGTTCATTTTTCCAAAACGTCAAACGCCTGCAAACGATTTCCGTTCGCCGAATAAAGCAAACTCACGGTTTCGTCGGTCGTAAACTGCGCATCGGGGTCGCTGACCAGAACAAAACGCGAATCTCTGCCCGTGTGAACGTTTACGCCGATCAAGCCTTTTTTGTCGAAAGGCTTGGGCAGATCAGTGTAAAAATACATATAATTCCCGCGCAGTTCGGATAATCGTTTGCGGCGCAGGAAATAATCCGAAAGTTTTTCGACCTGGCGAATCGGGTCGATGCGTTCAAAGATGCTTTCCTGAATGTCGGCACGCGACGGCGTAAGGCGACCGGCAACACCGCTGATGACTTTTCCGCGAAGCTGTGAAGGCGTGATGATCTGCAAACCGCTGACGCGATTTATAAAATTCGGCGTGCGCGAAGCGATTCCGAAAACCGTGATCTGATCGGAAAGATAATTTTTCGCCGAATTACTCGCCAAAGTCGTCAGATCGAACGAACCGAAACGCGTGCGTAAACCCGACGAACGCAAGCCCAAAATCGAACGCGCAATGCCCGCGCCGCGCGCGATATTCAAAGCCGAGGTTGCAAGTCCGCCGTAACGAAAATAAAGCGCGGTCGCCCGCAGTGCGATTCCTGCGACAACACGAAAAACGCCGCGTGACGGAGCTTTATGTTTTACGCGCCAGATTTCTTGATTTTGGATTTTAGATTTTGGATTTTGGGTTTCAAGAAAAGAATTTTGAAATTTTAGTTTTGAATCTTGAATCTCGAACGGATTTTCGGCTCTCGACTTTGGACTCCGGACTTCAAAACTCGCAATCTCATCGCGTCCGCCGACGACGGCGTTTCCTCGTTCGTTTATCAAAACGAATTGAGCTTTTTCGACATCGTGTTCAAAATTGGCAATTTTCTTGCCCGTTCGTGCGTCGATCGTGATGAGATCGTCCTTGTCGGCGATCAAAATGGTGTTTAGATCGGCGAAAACGAAATTCGTCAAACCTTTGTCCGCACCTTTATAACGCCATAAGGTTTTACCGTTTTTCGTGTCGATCGCGGAAACGCCGAAACTGCCTCTTTCTTCCGTTTCGCCGTCTTTGATGCGCGTAAATTGTCCGCCGGTTCTGACATATAAAACATTTCCGACAATTGCCATTTCGGGCGTAACGCCCAAATCCTTCGCTTCCCACTCGGTTTTGAAAGTTCGGCGGTTGATCGCACGTATTTTTCCTTTGCCCGACGTGTAAAGATATTTTTCATCGAAAACGGGATCGGCTTCGGTCAAAGCAAGTCCGCCTTCGTTGATCTTGAATTTGTCGCGTTCGCCTGTCCGTCCCGTCCGTGCGTCGTAGCTCGTCGCGCCTTCGTAGAAAACGTAAAGTCTGCCGTCAAGTATCAATGGCGGACGATAATTGTCGAGTGTGTAGGGAATTTCGGCGTTTTCAATAAATCTTGCGGGCATCATCTGAACGTCCGAATCCAGTTCTTTTTTCCAAAGTTCGTCCCCGTTCGACAATTGAAAAACGTGAATCACGGGTGAGCGTTTGAATTCTTCGCCGATCTTGCCTTTCGCTTTTTTGACCAGAACGACAGCGAGCAAATCCTGCGCCGGTTCGACCGCCAATTGCATCACGTCGCCTTTTACTTTGTCCGAACGCCACAAAGTTTCGCCCGAGATCAGATCGACCGCTTCCATCCGCGATTTATCGCCTTCGTCGGTCGAAATCAGAATCAGATCGGTTGCGGGAACCGCCGTGATCGAAGTTTCGTCTAAACCGCGCGTCTTTTTACGCCAGATTCGTTCGCCCGTTTGCCCGTCGAAGGCAAAAAGCGAATTATCGCTTCCCGCCAAAACGATGCCGAAATCGGTCGTTTGATAAAAACGAACCTGCGAATCCAAACCTGCTTGCCAAACGGGTTGCGCGTTCGTCTGAATTGCCGCGAAAAAGCATAAAAGACACAAAAGTAAAACCGAAACTTTCATGTCTTTTAGTTTAACGCTAATTTAGATTAGTTGGAAAGATTTTTTAGGCAGCAAGATTTTGCAGAACACGATTCTGCGTTTGCGCGGAAAGATTGACGATTTCAAACATTTCTTTCGGATAGAGATAGTCTTCTTCGGATTCGTCAATCACACGCAGATAGTTTGCTGGATCTGTTTTTTCCGACTCAACGATCGGATAAACTTTATTCAACTCTAAATCGTCGCAATCGGAATTTTCCAAACACAATGCAAGACCGATAATATTCATATTTAATCGAGAAACCGTTTGATTTTCATTTTTCGTTTGCCGATTCCGTGGCATTCATACCAATGCAATTCGACATAGCGAATTGTTCCGTCCGTTAATTCGACAAAAGCCTCTCCTTTCAATTTTCACCAGTTTTCTCCGCCGAATTTGTCACGTAAGCGATTCAGTTCTTTAATGCCGAAACGCTTTGCGATAATTTCTACGTTTTCAAGCGGTTTGATATATCTTTTAAACGGTATCACAGCACGAATCCTCGAAAATCTTAACAAATTCGCGCGGAAAACAAAAGAACTTTATCGGATTTGATATGCTTTACTTTTCCAAACGACGACGACTGTTCCGTTGAATTGTTGGGCAATGTTTTTTAATCCGCCGTCGAGTTTTTGGTATTCATTTGAGCCGCGCGAAATGTTTGTGAGTGGCATTCCTTGGCGATATTGGCTGTCAACCCAAACGGAATTTTCATAGTTGAATGTTTTTCCGTTGACGGTTTTGCTGTCTGCTTTCTTTTTCGCCATTTTCGCCGCTCCCGCAGGAGAAGGATTCGTTGTGCTTCGCGTTACCATTTTGTCCTGCTGTTCATCCCTTTCGGCGGCGGCAACAGGCGGCGGCGCGGGCACAGTTTTTCTTTCTTCACGGTCATCGATCTTTGGTTGGGCTAAAGCAGGTTTCGGGTTTTCATTTTTCAGATCGCGCGATTCTTCTTTGCGCGGTTGTGACGGCAAATCTATCGGCTTTACGCCGCCGCTAACTACGTCTTCAGACGATTTGTTGCGGTCGATCGGTTCGGGAGCTTTCGCCAACGAGTCATTATCTTTGGCGATGCCCGAAATCATCGGCGTTGCCGATGTGGTTGCCGTATTCATCGAAGAAGCGTTCGCATTTGCCGCCGCCGGATTGGTCGGAACCGCAGACATATTGCTTGCCGTATTTGCGACCGATGCGGAATTCGACGGAGAAACGGATTCATCGCTTGCGCTCGGACCTCTTACCGGCTTCGAGGCGGTATTTGCCATTGAAACTTCGGAACTCAAACCGTTTGACACATTTTGAATCACGATGTAACCCGTAAATGCGCTGAATGCGAGAACAAGTGCGCCCATCGTGTAAACCAGATTGCGTCCGAAAAATAATTTTCGATACCAGGGAACCGCGGTTTCAATGATCGACGTTTCGGCAATCTTTACGGGAACGCTTTCTTCTTCCGCATTTAATGAGATAAGGTTCGACAAAATCCGCCGACAGCGGTCGCAGTCCGCCAAATGCGCCGTGTAAAGTTTTTTCGACTTTTCAGGCAAAGCATTTTCGGCAAAAGCGGAAAGCACGTCTGCGTCCAAGTGCGATTCGGAAACGTTTGCCGCAAAAACGGCTTCATTTTCCCGCGCTTTTCGCAAGATCGCATCTATTTCTTTGTCGAACTCAAATTCCATTAATTAACAAAAAGACTTGAAATAACGATTGAAACCAATTTTCGCGGATTTTGATTTAATCTGTGTAAATCTGCGTCAATCGTTGTTTCAAACTCTCAAAAATCTTCGGTTCAAATCGCTCGAACCAATTACTGAACGAACGTTTCAAAAACTTCTTGCACGAAAGTTAAAATTATCAGGATCGTGAACAATTTTTCCAAATTGATTCCGAGTTTAGATGCCGTTTCCGACAGATAGTTTTTAACTTCTTTTTCGCTCCAGCCGTGCTGATTTTTTAATATTCTCTCGACCGATTTGCGAATTTCCGTCTGGACGCGGACGAGTTTGCGGCTGGCGGTCGCTTCGTGAAATCCTAAGCTTGCGCCGATGTCTTTTAGTTTCAGATCATCGAAATAGTAAAGTTTCAGAATCAATTTATCTTCCGCTTCGAGTTCGGCAATCGCGTCTTTTAACGCCGCCGAAACGTCGCGCATCGTTTGTTTTTCCGACAAAATCTCTTCCGGATTCTCGGAATGTGAAACGACGTGCGAATTTTCCGTCTTTTCCGAAAATTCGTTCGCCAGATTTTCAAACTCGCGGTTTTCTTCGATCTGGACAAACTTCGACTGTTTACGAAAACCGTCGATCGCAAGCTGTGAAACGACCGCGCGAAGCCAGCCGCCCAAACTTCCGCGACCTGAATAATAAGAAAGTTTCGTCTTTAATTTGCCGTCTTTGTCGTGTTTTAAGCCGTAAAGTTCCGCCCAGATCGAGCTTGCCAAATCTTCCGCGTCTTCCGAATTTGCCGAAATTTTCCGCGCCGCCGATTTGACCGTCGCATCGAAATTGGCAACCAGATCGTTCCAAGCCGTTTCGTCGCCTCTTTCACAAGCGAGGATCAAACACAGATCGTCAGCACGAAGTTCGTCGATAAATGTCTGTATTTCACCATTTGAAGCGTTTTCGTGATCGCGGAGCAGATATTTTTCGAGCGCGACCGAAACACGAGGACGCAAATCCGCTAACTCCAAACGACGCGAATTTTCCGCCCGCGACAGAAGACGCGCAACTGATTCATCAATCGTATTTTGGTGTTTTTCGGCGATAACGGACATTCAATAAAATTGATTGGAATTCTAACATTTTTTTGCGCAAATCGGGAATATCAAGCGGTTTATGTGATTTTCACAATTTTTACCGCAGGTGTTTCCGCAAAAATGAAATGATTTTGTAGCCGTCGATGTAAACCCAGGGCTTTTCGCCGAGCGTGTAATGTCCGCAGGGAATCGAAACTTTGTCGTGTTTCACGCCTGATTCACGTAGGGCACGAAGCATTTGGCGCGAAAGATCGATCGGGAAAGTCAGGTCGTAAAGTGTGTAGATGTATCGTTGCGGGCGTTCGGGAAGCGAGGCGAGCTTGTCCATATAAGCCATCGGCGAGATCGGCAGCCAGTATTCACGCAATTCTTCCAGCGAAACATTCTGTCCGATTCCTTCCTTGACGTGATAGGTCGAAAGTCCGTGCCAGACGACATCGGCGACGTATCCCGAAACGTGATTGAAAACGCCCGCGTCGATTTGCAGATCGTGGACGAAAGCGAAAAACCCGACACAACTTCCGATACTCGTGCCGACAAGCCCGACTTTTTCGTAGCCTTGCTCTTTTAACCAACGAACCGCAGAACGCGTGTCAACGACCGATTGACGAAGCGATTGCAGAGTTTGCCCGACGTTCGGTGCGACCAGATAATCGGCGCGTTCAAGTTCAGGCGGCATTCTTTTTTCGTGATAAGGCAAAGTTAAGCGAAGCGCGGAAATACCGACGCGGTTGAAAAGTTTGCACAGGTCGAAATAAGTGCCGGCTTTCGCATTCCAATGGGGAAGCACGAGCACGGCGGTTTTTTTATTGTCCTTGACGGGAAAATAATGCGCGTAAACCGTATTGTTTTCAGGTGAATTCGTTTTAATTCCGCTCGTCCAAGTTAGTAAGTCTTGAGTCTTGAGTCTTGAGTCCTGAGTCAGTTTGTAATCTTTGATTTCGGGCGAAAAGAAAAATTCGTCGCTGTCGGCGACCGTTCGTTTTGAATATTCCCTGAAAAATTCGCGCGGGTTTTGTCCGTTCGCGTTCTGATCGATAAATTCGATTCCCCAGTCGAAATCGCGCACGATCCGATTGTTGTCGCGCATCGCGTGTTCGCGTTCCCGCCTGTGCATATAGCGTTTGAGCATAAATGACAATGTTAGCAAACGAAAGACTTCTTGCAAATTGCGGCAGGGTTTTGCATTCAGAGTTTATCGCAAAGTGGTTTAGCGGATAAATAAATCCGATTTGAACGGATTTCAGTAAGAAATTTAGTGACAATTTATATGAAATTATGCTATGAATATTTCGTTGTTTATCCGACGAAATAAAATTAAAAAGCCGAAATTGCTCTATTATTATCCCCGAATAGATTTTTCTTCACTGATACTAAATCTTTAGTGAAGAGATTTTTTGACTTTACCGAAGAGTTTTTGCCGTTGCGATTAAATTTAGTAGTAATAAATCGAGGTGTTGTAGAAAATGAAAAATCGAAAATCAATTAATGATCCGAAAAGCTCCCAGTCAAAATTTGGACAAATTCTTAAAGAAAAGTTTTTATTCTTTTCCATATTTGGCTTGCTCGGCGTTTTATTCGTCGGGTCAGGCGGAACGTTTTTTCCGGGAAACGGTATGAGAGCAAAAGCGCAGAATGCGCAGGACGATTATAAAACCATCAGTCCCGAAGCTATGAAACAGATCGCGGCTTTGGACCGTGAAAAAGAATCGCGCACTCCGGCACAGCGCAAGATCGATTCGCGCTTGCTGTATCAGGTAAAAATGGAACGCAGACAGGCGATTGCCGAGGGCGTTTCGACGCTCGATACAGGGCTGAAAGTCGATGAATACGGCTTTATCGAAGTCGATATTTCGGCGAAAGTCAACGAAAAACTTCTATCCGTTTTACGCGGAATGAGTGCGGAAATCATCTTTTCCGCGCCGCAATACCACAGCATCACGGCGCGGATGCCCATCTCGGAAGTGGAAAATCTCGCGGCTCGTGCGGACGTAATTTTCATTATGCCGAAGCAGGAAGCGATGACCTCGGCAAACGAAAATCCGCAACCGGTCAAACGTCCCGCAAGAAATGTTTTCAGTTCCGTTTCGGAAACGAACGCGGCGGACGTTTTAACTTTGAATCGTGCGGTCAGTTTTCAGCAACGCGCCGAAAATGTCCGCAACTTTCTGAAATCGAAATTCTCGGCGGACGATCAATTGACGGGAACGGTTACTTCGCAAGCCGATTCGACGCATCGCGCCGCGCTTGCGCGAACGATCGCGAGCGTAAACGGAACGGGAATCAAGATCGGCGTTTTGTCGGACGGTGTGAACACACTTGCGTCAAGACAGGCAACAGGCGATCTGCCGGCGACCGTAACGGTGCTTGCCGGTCAAGCCGGATCGGGCGATGAAGGAACGGCGATGCTCGAACTCATTCACGATCTCGCACCGGGCGCACAACTTTATTTTGCGACGGCTTTTACGAGTATTACGAGTTTTGCCCAGAATATAAGGGATTTGCGAACCGCCGGATGCGACATTATCGTTGACGACGTTTCGTATTTTTATGAAACGCCGTTTCAAAACGGGCAAGCCGGAACGGTCGTTTCTTCGACCAACGGCGGAGTCGTCGTGCAGGCGGTCAACGATGTCACGGTCGGTTCGCAGGCGGGCGCGCTTTATTTTTCGTCGGCGGCAAATTCGGGAAACAAAAACGACAACACGGCAGGCGCGTGGGAAGGCGATTTCGTTGACGGCGGCGGCACGACTGCGCCGATTCCGACCGGAAACAACGTTCATAATTACGGCGGCGGCGTGACGCAAAATGCGCTGACCGTGGCAGGTCGCATTATTTTGAAATGGTCTGATCCGCTCGGCGGGTCGGGCAACGATTACGATCTTTATGTCTTGAACAGCACGGGAACGACAGTCAATGCGTCTTCGACCAACGTTCAAAGCGGAACGCAAGACCCGCTCGAAGATGCGGGAAACCGTGCGGTCGGTGAAAGAGTCGTGATCGTCAAGAAAGCGGCGGCGGCAAACCGTTTTCTGCATTTGAACACGAATCGCGGCGTTTTGACGGCTTCGACGAACGGCACCGTTTACGGTCACAATGCCGGATTGAACACGATCAGCGTTGCCGCCACGCCGTCCGGTCCGGCAACCTTCGACGGTGTGCGTTTCGGACCTTTTCCGAATGCACATTCGAGTTCAAACGTCGTCGAACAGTTCAGTTCGGACGGACCGCGCCGCATTTTCTTTAACGCGGACAGCTCGGCAATTACTCCCGGAAACGTTTCTTCGACGGGCGGACAGCTTTTGCAGAAACCCGATCTGACCGCCGCCGACGGTTCTTCGACGACCACGCCCGGCTTTATTCCGTTTTTCGGCACATCAGCCGCGGCACCGCACGCCGCCGCGATTGCAGCACTTTTAAAGCAGGGCAGTCCGGCTTCGACGCGCACACAGATTTACAATGCGCTGACGAGTTCGGCAATCGACATTGAAGCGGCGGGAACCGACCGCGATTCGGGCGCGGGAATCATTATGCCGCTTCGTGCGATGGCGGTGCTCGGCGTTCCGGGTCCGGCGTTTCTCGACAGCGGAACGCCTGCCGTGACCGAGATCGGAAACGGCAACGGACGGCTCGACCCGGGCGAGTCCGCGACGATGAATATTCCATTGAACAATCTCGGATTGACGAATGCGACCGCAGTTTCGGCAGTTTTAACGACTTCGACTTCGGGCGTGATAATTACCAACGGTTTGGCTCCTTCGGCGGTTTCTTATCCGAACATTGCGGCGGCGGTCGGAACGGGCATCAATTCCGCTCCGTTCGCTTTTTCCTTGATTAGTTCGTTCCCGTGCGGCGCACCGATCAATTTTACCCTGACCGTCACTTATGCAGGCGGCTCGTCGCCGACACAGACGGTCAATTTCACGGTTGACACGTCGGCGGTTTCGACGATTAATTCGACGCTCGATGCGACCGCGCCGCCGAACGGAACGGGCTACACGGCAACGACGGGAACGCAGACGGGACGCTTGAACCGCAACGGTTTAATCAGTAGTTGCACATCGCCGAAGGCGGCTCCGGCATTGCAGGATACGACGGTCGGCAGACGTTACGACGCATTTACCTATACGGCTTCGGCTTCGGGTTGTATGACGATTACGCTTGCGACGACCAACAACAACGCCGCGAACAACATCTATCTCGCCGTTTACAACAGCGCGGGATATGTGCCGACCGCCGTCACGTCGAACTATCTCGCCGATTGGGGCGTGACGACGGCGGGATTGGTGACGGTCAGTTTCAATGCCACGGCAGGTCAGCAATTCACGATCGTCGTGCACGAAATCGCGGTCGGCGGCGGAGCGGGTGCGAACTATACTCTGACCACGCGCGGTCCGATCTTCGGTGCTTGTGCGGTGACGACGGCGGCTTCGGCAACCGTCGCGGGACGCGTTTCCGACAGTTCGGGCAACGCGCTTCGCAATGCGCAGGTCGTTTTGAACGGCACGAACGGAAATACATACACGGCGCGAACCAATTCGTTCGGTTATTACACGATCGAAAACGTTTCCGCAGGTGCAACCTACACGGCATCGGTCAAAGCGAAAGGATTTACGTTCAACCCGCAAAACGTCAATGTCAACGAAAGCATCGACGGGTTGAATTTCACGGCAGAACCGTAAATTTCAAGGCAAAACTAAAAAAGAAGAAGCCGTTGATATCAACGGCTTCTTTATTTATTTGAGGAAATATCTACGGAAAAAAGAACATATCTACGGGAAAATAATGCGTGTCTGCAAGACATTTTGCATAATTCTGGTAAAATTCATTCAATCTTTGCCGATTATAAGACTTAAGGAGCATTTATGATTAAAAATCTCATCGCGCTGTTATTTATTTTGACGCTATTTATTCAGGTAAATCAGGCGCAGGACGACAAAAAACAAACATCGGGTGATAAGCCGCCGGTCTTGTCGGTATCGCCGCCGAAAAAAGATAATGAAAATGCGGAAGCCGTAAAATTTCGCGATCTCGGAGTTGAGTATTCGCTTAAGTTCGATTATTTGAATGCGATCATAAATCTGAACAAAGCGATCGAGATCGATCCGAAATTTGCCGACGCTTATAATCGGCGCGGCGCGGCGTATTCGGGAATAGAAAAGCACGATCTAGCCATCGCCGATTTTACAAAGGCTCTGGAATTAGACCCGAAGTTTGAAATTGCATTACTGAATCGCGGCGTTGAGTATATGCTGAAGGAAGATTACAAATCCGCCATCAAGGATTTTACGAAGGGAATCGAGATTAACCGTGAAAATTTCTTTTTCTACTCCGTCCGTGCCTCTGCTTATGAAGCAATCGGTCAAAAAGAACTCGCCGCTGAAGATTCCAAAAAAATGCGGGAAATACTGAGCAAACCCTAACGAAAATTCTTGTATTTCCTACGCCGCCGATTTTCCTTGCAGAATCTTTTCGTAAAAGGCAATGTATTGCGGAATGATCTTCCCGGTGCTGTAGCGCGAAATGGCAAGCTCGCGCCCGCGTTTGCCGAAAGCTTCGCGCATTTCGTCGTCGTTCATCAAACGCAAAACGTCGTCGCTCATCTTTTCCGTGTCGCCGACATCGCTCAAAAAACCCGTTTCGCCGTCGTTGATGACTTCGGGAATGCCGCCGACGCGCGAGGCGACGACGGGCAATTCACACGCTTGCGCTTCGAGCGCGGCAAGCCCGAACGATTCGAGTTCGGACGGAAGCAGGGAAATGTCCGCCGCGCCGAGATAATCGGCGATCTTCGGCTGTTTGCCGACAAATTCCACTTTATCCAAAACGTTCAGAGTCCGCGCACGATGATGCACCGCCGAATATTCGGGACCGTCGCCGACCATCACGAGCCGCGCCGCGCCGCCTTTTTGCAGGACTTTGGCGAGAATCTCGACGCAATCGAGCGGACGTTTGACGGCGCGGAAATTGGAAAGATGAACGAGAATTTTTTCGCCGTTCGGCGCAAGCTCTTTGCGCAAAGGCGAATCGGGCAAACGTTTGTAATGATCGCCGCAGATAAAATTCGGGATCACTTCGATGTCGTCGAAATCGAAGGTTTCAATGGTCGCCTGTTTCAGGAATTTTGAAACCGCCGTCACACCGTCCGATTGCTGAATGCCGTAACGCGTGATCGGCAGATAAGAACGGTCTGCGCCGACGAGTGTAATGTCCGTTCCGTGAAGCGTCGTAATGACTGGCACATAACGCTTTTCCTTGATCGATTCGCGCGCCAGAATCGCCGAGATCGAATGCGGAATTGCGTAGTGAACGTGCAGTAAATCCAGCTTTTCCGCCCGCGCGACGGTCGCCATTTTCGTCGCCAGCGCAAGATCGTAAGGCTGATGTTCAAAGAGCGGATACGACATCATTTCGACTTCGTGAAACTGAACGCGGTCGTTGAGTTCGATCAAACGCGTCGGCAAGCTCGACGAAATAAAATGGACGTTATGACCGCGCTCCGCCAGCTCGCGCCCAAGCTCCGAACCGACAATGCCGCTGCCGCCGTATGATGGATAAACCGTAATTCCGATGTTCATAAAAAATGGTTAATGGTTAATGGTTAATTGTCAATTGCAAGAACGTAAATAAATTTAGGAAAAAAATTACCCGCGAAATAAGCAAAAAATACGAAAATTAATCAGTAAATAGATAATCGTTAATAGTTCATCGTGTTATTTGTTCGATTTAACCATTAACCATTGACCATTAACAATTATCTTTTTTCGTGTCTTTTCGTGCCTTTCGTAGGCAAAATAAATTATCCGAAACTCGTTCCCAAAAGCCACTGTCCGCCGTCAACTACGAGCGTTACGCCCGTAATGTAACTCGCCGCGTCGGATGTCAGAAACAATGCCGCGTCTTCGATGTCTTTGATCTGTCCCATTCGGCGAAGCGGGATTTTATTTTTTAATTTGTCTTTCAAAGGTTCGGGTAAAAGACGTTTCATTCCTTCGGTATCTTCGATCGGTCCCGGCGCGATGCCGTTCACCCGGATGCCGTGTCTGCCCCATTCGACCGAAAGATTGCGCGTGATCGCGTCAACTCCCGCCTTCGCCGCCGAAACGTGAATCTGCATCGGCGTGGCGAGATAGTGAAGCGTCGCGGAAATGTTCAAAATCTGTCCCTGCGTTTTTTTCAATTCTTCAAACGCGGCGCGGCAGACATTGAAAGTGCCTTTCGTGTCGATGTCGACGACCGTTCCGAAACCGTTCGCCGAAAGCTCTTCGGGCTTGACGAGAAAATTTCCCGCCGCGCCGTTGACGACAATATCGATCTTGCCGAAATGCTCGACGGTTTTCGCGATCGCATTTTCGACTGCCGCATAATCGCGCACATCGGCAACGACCGCGAAACATTCGCCGCCGTTTTCTTCGATGAATTGTTTCTGCGCGATCAGATTTTCTTCCTTGCGCGAAGTGATCGCAACTTTCGCGCCCGCTTCTGCAAAAGCCCGCGCCACGCCGCCCGTGATTCCCGTCGCGCCGCCTGTTACAAACGCAACTTTACCTTGTAAAATATTATCTGCGAAAATTTTATTCATAATGATTCGGGATTTTAACATAAAAATAATGAAACCACAGATAAACGCGCATAGACACGGATTTTTTACAAAATATTTTAATAAAATCCGCTTTTTATCCGCGTTCATCTGTGTCTATTTGTGGCTGATACTTCTTCTTTCCTGCAGTTCGCCGCCGAGCAATCTGCGCTCCTTTTTGCCTGCCGAAACGCTCGTTTATATGGAAACGAACGATCTCGGCAAAACGCTCGTTGCGCTGACCGAAAGCAAGGCTTTTTCCGATGCCGCGAAAGCCAAGCCGGATTTTTCCGCACTCAAAAATATTCAGGTCGCAATTGCCGTGACGGGTTTTGAAACGTCGGAAACGCAGGTCACGGACGAACAAAAAGTCGGCAAGGTAAAACCGCATTTCATTGCCGTTGCCGACACGCATTCGTGGAACTCGGCAACGCTTTCCTTTACCGAAAACACGCTCGGCGAATTTGTCAACGACACCTACGGCGGCGAGGTTTCGCTCGAAACTTCCGATAAAAACGGCGGAAAATATTTCGTCTGGACGGCGACTGACGGACGCAAGGTTTTTGCCTTTGTCGAAAAATCGTTGGTATTTTTCAGCAACGACGAAAGCGGAATTGAGAAGGTTTTCGCGGTCAAACGCGGCGAAACGGAAAGTTTTGCAAAATCGGGAAAGACGTTTGAAAAAGCGGAAAATATTCTTGCAAACGGTTATGTTTCGGGTGAAGGCATCGCGCAGATCGCCAATATTGCGGGAATTTCGACCGCCATCGACGCGACCGACAGCGAAGAAGGCAGAAGCTTTATCGCCGGTGTTTTGCCGCAGATTTTGCAGAAAACCGTGAGGGAAGTTTACTGGACGGCGGCGAAAACCGAACAGGGAATCGAGGATAAATACCAGATTATGCTCGATGCGGAATCGGCAAAGGTTTTCAAGGAAACGATGCTTTCAGGTGACGCTAAATCAAGCAATTCGGCGGCTTTCATTCCGAACGAATATTATTCCGTGACGCGTTATAATTTGCAAAATCCGCAAATTGCATGGCGCAGTTTGTTGATGGTGACGGCAAATCAGACCGACAAATTGAGCGGAAGTATTTTGACGGAATTTTCCAAAGATTTGCTCGGAAATTACGGGATTTCAGATGCCGAAATTTTCCTGAGCGCAGTGGATTCGCCGATCTTTACGGTGCAATTCGATGCCGAAGGCGAAAATTCCGTGTTGATTGCAGACGTGAAAAATGCCGACGAAGTGAAGAAATCTTTTTCCGAAATTGACTTTAAAAAAGCGTCGGAAAAACAGGGAAATGCCGAAATCCGGAAAGATTCGGACGGGGAAACAGCGGTGGCTTTTATCGAAAACAAAATTATTTCAGGCGATAACGAAAGCGTTTTGAAATCGCTTCAGGCAAAGCAAAACGGGCAGAATTTTTCGCAAAATCCGCTTTCTGCAAAACTGCTCGAAAGCAGATCGCTGACGGCGACTTTCGGAAAGGATTCGGGTGAAAAAACGGTCGAAGTTCTGGGCGAGAAGAAAGCCGAAAATCTGCAAATGACGACGAATTTTTTCACCGAAACACGCTTTATCGATAAAGGCATCGAACGCAAAACCGTTTCGCCGTTCGGTTTGATCGGCACGATCTTGGAACAATTCGCCAAGGAACAATAAAAAACTGGAACGCGGATTTGGCGGATAAAAGCGGATTTATTTTAAAAATATCTGCGGAAATCTGCTTAATCCGCCAAATCCACGTTCTATTTTTTTTTTTGCTTCAAAACTTTTCTCTTCAAATTCCGCACGTTTTTTTCGATCCAGCTTTCGGCTTCTTCAATATACTCGAATGTTCTTTCGTTTCGTTTGAATTGCGGCGAATGCACGATGCGTCTGCCGTTGCGAATTTCGACGGGATGAAAAATATGCAGCATTTCGTGAAAAACGACGTATTCGACGACGTAACGCGGAACTTTGCGGTCGTCCAGCGATTTGCTGATGATGATCGTCTGATGCGTCGAATCGTGATGTCCGAGAATGCGGTAAGTTTTTCCGGTTGACCAACTCAAAACGGGTTTGGCGATCGCGTCGCGGAAATATACTTCGTTTATGTCGTCGAAAATCTCGTCCAGATCGTAAACTTCGCCCTTTGCGGAAGAAATTATTTTGCGTCCGCGACTTCGTTTGTTTTCAAGTGCACGATCGCGGATTTCCTCTGTTTTGATAAAGCCCGAATAAATTTCACGCGCTTTCGACGAAACTTTTTTTCGCAACAATTTAGCGATCAAAATATGCGCAAGGGCTTTTTGCCCGACGGAAGGCATATCCCGGCAAAGCTCGGCGATGCGGACGAAAATTTTGCCGTCGCGGACGCGGATCGTGTGATTGATGCCGACATAAGGATAAAAACGGATTTCGATATAAGGCAGTGGTTTTGACTTTTCGAGCGACTGAAAGGCTTCTTCGTAAAATTTTTTTATTTGCGTGATTTTTTCGTTCATTAATTACTTTTGACAAATAATTTATTGGTTTTGAATGAAATTTTCGATCAAAATTTCGCCGAATGTTTATTATTATTAACTTTGTTTGACGAAGTTTAACTAATTATTTCTTGACACGGTTAGCCGTAAAATGCTATTCATTTTTATAGCGAAAGCATACCGTTTCAGGCGGTGTGCATCAAACCTGCGATGGCTGTCCGTGATTTTAACCTTAAAATCGAGAAAAATTTTGATTTTCCCGATTCGCGCGGGCAGATAGTTCTCTCAACGATCATCAATGAACATCTCATCACGGGTGAACCGGTCGGTTCAAAAGCGATTGCCGAAAAATTTGCCAACGCCTCGGGATTAAGCTCGGCAACGATCCGCAATGTCATGAGCGACCTTGAAGAACGCGGATTGCTTGAACAACCGCACACTTCCGCCGGACGCGTGCCGACGGATAAAGGCTACCGATTCTATGTTGATAATATGCTCGGTGTTCTAAGCATTTCAAACGAAGATTTACGGCTCATCAGCGAAGAATTCGGTTTGAACGACAGCATTTTATCGCAAACTCCCGACCGTTTGATGGAAAAAACTTCGCAATTGCTCTCGGCTCTTTCAAATAATGTCGGTATTGTCGTTTCACCTTCCCTGGCACACGACCGCTTACAGCATATCGAATTTGTGAATTTATCCGAAAGACGGATTCTGGTGGTTCTCGTTTCCGCGCCGAATATTGTCCATAACAAGATAATCCGGCTCAAGGAATCGCTTCCGCAAGACGAACTCGACCGCACGGCGCGTTACCTTAATGCGGAATTCAGCGGAAAAAGTTTGACGGAAATTCGGACGAAAATTCTCCGGCTGATGCACGAGGAAAAAGCACTTTTCGATAAAATGCTGCAAACGGCGATGATACTTTGCTCACAAAGTATCGAAGACGAAAAAGACAATCTCGGCGAAGTTTACGTTGACGGAACATCGAACATTTTGGGAAAACCCGATTTTGCCGATTTCCAGCATCTGCGCGAGCTTCTCAGAACTATCGAGGAAAAATCGCGTTTGATGCAGATTCTGAACGAGTGTGTCGAACGTGAAAACCCGGCGAAAGGAAACGTTCAGGTTACTATCGGCAGTGAAAACCCGTCACCTTCCTTTCAAAATTGCACTCTCATTACCGCACCTTACCGAATCGGCAGTGGTTCGGTCATCGGAACCCTGAGCGTCCTGGGACCGACGAGAATTGAATACGCACGAATGATTTCGATTGTCAGCTATGTCGCCCGCATTCTCGAAAAAATGATGACGAAGCAGCTCTCGAACAACTAAAAAAACAAACAAACTATCAATAGGGTTGTATCTAATGAACTCCAACCAAGAAATGGACAACATCGAAGAATTTTCGGACGAGATCGAACTGTCAAGCACGATTTCCGTGGACGATTTCATCAAAGAACTCGAAGCCAAAGAGAAAGATTTGCATATTTCTCCCGACTTGGTGATCGAGGTCGGTGAATCAGAGTTCGATGAAAGAAAAATGCCCGAATTTTTCATTCCCGAAATGTCGATCGAGATCGAAAGAAACGGAGAATCTTCCTTCACCGCCGGAAGCGCGCCGCAACCTGCGCCCGATTTGAAAGTTGTTTCCGAGCTTGAAGGCAAAGTCCGCCAATTATCTTCTAAGGTCGAGAAGATGGAATCCGAGCGCAGTGAAATGCTGGAAAATTCACTTCGCCGTCAAAAGGATTTTGAAAATTATAAAAACCGGACCGAGCGCGAAAGAAGGGAAACTTATCACAAACAGATCAGCAATCTGGCAACCCAGATGCTGCCTGTTCTCGACAATCTGAACCGCGCTTTGGATTTTGCCAAGCCGGTTTCCGACGGCACTCAGAATGAATTCAAACAATTTTTTGAAGGCATCGTGCTGGTCAATCAACAGTTGAATGAAGTTTTAGCAGGGATGGGCGTGCAACCGATAGCCTCTGTCGGCGAGCGTTTCGATCCGCATTTTCACGAAGCCGTGGCGACCGAAGAGAATTTGAATTTTCCGTCGAATGTTATTTCGGCGGAACTTCTCAGAGGTTATCGCATCGGCGACAAGGTAATTCGTCCGGCGATGGTTAAAGTTGCCGTTACACCAGTCAGGCGGCAAACCGGAAACCTGGACGATATATTCGGCGATTTGATGGATATACCCGTCGAATCAGATTAAGACTTAAGCAGATTCTTCCATAATTCACCCTGTAAAACCTAAAGAATATGAGCAAAGTAATAGGAATAGACTTAGGCACGACCAACTGCTGCGTTTCGGTTTTGGAAGGCGGAACCGTGCAGATCATTTCCAACAAGGAAGGCGGCAGAACGACCCCTTCCGTGGTTGGTTTCACCGACAAGGACGAACGTCTTGTCGGGCAGATCGCCAAGCGTCAGGCGGTGACGAATGCGGCAAACACTCTGTATGCCGTCAAACGTCTGATCGGACGCAAATTCGATTCGCCCGAAGTGGAGAAAATGCGCGAAACCGTTCCGTTCGAGATCGTCGAAGCTCCGAACGGCGACGCGCATATCCGCGTTCTCGACCGTGTTTACAGTCCGCCGGAGATTTCCGCGATCGTTTTGCAACGTTTGAAATTATCGGCGGAAGAATTCTTGGGAGATAAAGTTTCCGAGGCGATCATTACCGTTCCGGCGTATTTCGACGATATGCAGCGTCAGGCGACGCGCGATGCGGGAAAGATTGCCGGGCTTGAAGTCGAACGCATCATCAACGAGCCGACCGCCGCCGCGCTTGCTTACGGTTTCGGCAAGAACAAGACCGAAAAAGTCGCCGTTTACGACCTTGGCGGCGGAACGTTCGATATTTCGATTCTCGAAATCAACGACGGCGTTTTTGAAGTTCTTTCAACGTCGGGCAATACGTTCCTCGGCGGTGAAGATTTCGACCAACGCGTTATCAACTGGCTGGTCGAAAATTTCAAATCCGAAAACGGCATCGATCTGAAGGAAGACCGTCTGGCTTTACAGCGTTTGAAGGAAGCCGCCGAACGTGCGAAATGCGAGCTTTCGACCGTTTCCGAAACGACCATTAATTTGCCGTTTATCGCCGCCGACCCGACCGGACCGAAACACATCAACACGGTTTTGACGCGTGCGAAATTTGAAGAACTCGTGCAGGATTTGGTCGAATCGACGGTCGAACCGTGCCAGAAAGCCCTCTGGGATGCGAAACTGCAAACCGAGGACATCGATAAAGTCATTCTGGTCGGCGGACAGACCCGTTCGCCGGTCATTCTGCAAACCGTCACGGAAGTTTTCGGCAAGGAACCTTCGTCGGAGATCAATCCCGATGAAGTCGTGGCGATGGGCGCGGCGATTCAGGGCGGCGTTCTGACGGGCGACGTAAAAGACATCGTTCTGCTCGACGTTCTTCCGCTTTCGCTCGGATTGGAAACACGCGGCGGATTGTTCGTCAAACTCATCTCGCGCAACGCGACGATTCCGCTCAAGAGCACGATGACGTTTACGACGGTGGTTGACAATCAGCAGTCGGTTGAAATCCACATTCTGCAAGGCGAACGCGAAATTGCGAGCGCGAACCGCTCTTTGGGCAAATTCGAGCTGGTCGGCATTCCGCCGAGTCCGCGCGGTGTTCCGCAGATCGATGTTTCGTTCGAGATCGACGCAAACGGCATCGTCAACGTTTCCGCGAAGGACAAAATGACCGGACTCGAACAAGCGATGCAGATCACGCCTTCGTCGGGACTTGCGCCGGACGAGATCGAACTTCTGATTATGGAAGCCGAAAAATCCGTCGAAACCGACCGCCAGACGAAAGAGAACATTATGCAGAAAAACCGCCTCGATTCGCTCATCAAAAATGCGCGTAAAACGATGGCTGAGTTCGGTAAATCGTTCCCGCAGGAAGAGCAGCAGCAAATCGCCGCCGATCTGAACAACGCGGAAGAAGCGTTGAATACGGACGATGCCGACGAGATCAAGATGGCATTGACCAGAGTAGATGCGATCTCCAAACGCGTGACCGAATCACTGCTGACAATGGTTTAGCTTTGAAAATCATTTGAGCCGAAAGCAGAGTTTGAATTTAAACTTGAGAAAAATTCGGCGTTGTCGCAAAATTAAGATACGTCAGTTCATTAAGTTGGACTGGCGTTCTCTTTGTTTTGAATTTTAGATTTTAGGTTTGCTGATAATTGAAGCAAAGCATATTTGAAAACGAAACATCGCTGTAAAACGGTGAAAGTGAGAAAATATGTATGAAATTCATACTTTTTATGGGAAAATTTTCTCACTTTTTGGGGAACCGAGCTCGGTTCCCGAGGATTCTGCTTCGGTTCCTGAGAATCTCGGCAAGATTCTCAAGGATTTTTTAGAGATTCTTAGGAATTTTGCACAGATTCTTTGAGATATTCGCCGAATTCCCCGGAGCTTTTGAAAGATTCTTCGGAATGTTCGCGAGATTGGTGAGAACGAACGAAAAACTCTTGAGAGTTTTGCGCGAATTCCCGTGAAAGGTTTGCGGATTCCTATGACTCAGACGCAAATTCCGAAGAACTTTCCGCCGTCCGCATCGCTTTCGTTTGCAGTTTGCAATAAAATTAACGGTTTAATAATTTGAAGTTTGAAATTTGGAATTTGAAATAAAATTATGGCAAAACGAGATTATTACGAGATTTTAGAAGTTTCGCGCACGGCGAGCGAACAGGAAATTAAAACCGCTTACCGCAAACTCGCGGTCAAATTTCACCCCGATAAAAACCCCGACGACCCGCACGCCGAAGAAAAATTCAAAGAATGCGCCGAGGCATATTCGGTTCTTTCCGACGCGCAAAAACGTGCGGCTTACGACCGTTTCGGACACGCGGCGGCAGGCGCGGGTGCCGGCGGACAAGGTTTCGGCTTTGATCCGAACGGATTCTCGAACATCGAAGACATTTTCGATCTTTTCGGTTTCGGCGATATGTTCGGCAGACAGGGCGGCGGGCGCGGACGTTCAAACGTTCAGCGCGGCGCGGATTTGCGTTACGATCTGGAAATCGCACTGGAAGATGCGGCGGCGGGCAAAGATGAACAGCTTCGCATTCCGCGCCTTGAAACCTGCGAAGAGTGCGACGGCAAAGGCGCGGAAAAAGGAACTTCCGCCGAAACCTGCATTACCTGTCAGGGAAGCGGGCAAACGCGCTATCAGCAAGGCTTTTTCAGCGTAATGCGGACTTGTCCGAACTGCGCGGGCAAAGGTCAGATCATCAAAAATCCGTGTAAAAAATGCCGCGGTGCGGGGCGCGTCGAAAGAGAAAAGACTCTGGACATCAAAATTCCCGCCGGAGTCGAAACGGGTTCGCGTCTGCGCGTGACGGGCGAAGGCGAATCGGGCGTGAACGGCGGTCCGGCGGGCGATCTGTTCGTCGTCATTCACGTCGCCGAACACGATACCTTCGAGCGGCAGGGCGCAAATCTTTATTCGGCGGTTCCGGTCACGTTTTCGCAAGCCGCGCTCGGTGCGGAAATTTCCGTGAAAACGCTCGACGGCGAAGAACCTTTGAAAATTCCCGCCGGAACGCAGACGGGAACGGTTTTCCGCGTTAAAAACCAGGGAATGCCCGTTTTAGGCGGACGCGGAAAAGGCGATCTGTTCGTTGCCGCAACCGTTATTACGCCGAAAACTCTCACCAAAGAACAGCGTAAACTGCTCGAACAGCTTGCCGAGATCGAAGATGTCGAATTTCAGGATCAATCCTTTATCGATAAGGTCAGAAATATTTTCGGTTAGATTAGAAGCAAAGAAAAGGAAAGGGACTGTCGAACGCTTCGGCAGTCTTTTCCTTTTTGCAAATTATTCGACGGCGAAATTATAAACGGTTTTCTCGTTACCGAACAGCAGTTCGAGGCGGTAATTTCCTTTATCGAGTCTGGCGGAAGGAAGCAGTAAGCGCACTTCGGAACCTGCCGTGTTTTGATGGATCGGAACATCTTTCAGCGTGACGAGCAGATTTTCTTCGCGGTATAATTCGGCGGTTGGTTTGGCTGAATAGTTTCCCTGCAAGGCAAGCCGCAAAAGAAGCGGCTGATTTGAATTTCCCTTTGAAATCGACTGCGCCGCGTCGTTGCCGCGAAAAACGCCGGGAATCAGCGTCAGTATCTGCGCGGATTGATAAGCCGAAATGTCGCTCAGATTTGTTTCGTTCAAAGCGGAAGTTTCCTTTGCCAGTTCGCTCTTTGTGAAATTTCCCGAAAACCGCCAGATTCCCACAACCAGAATTAAAACTGCAAAGGAAGCAAAAGCGATCTGAAACGGTCGCCGCCGGAAAAAAGCGGACAAGGTTTCGCCAAAGGAAGGTTTTTCTTTAACTTTTTTTTTATTATCGAAAGATTTTGCCGAGTGAATTTTTAAGGATTGCAGAAATTCGAGTTCTTCTTTACGGCGATTTGAAACAAGAAAATTCTTTTGAAAAAGCTCGCGTTCCGAACTTGAAAGCTTTTCGTCAATAAAATCTTCGATGAGTTCGTGTTCACAAAGCGCGAGTGAGGTTTCGGCATCGGAATCTTCGAGCATTTGCAGTTCAAAGGCTTCCGTTTCCGCTAAAGAAAGATCGTCCAAAAGATATTTTCTTATTTTTGTTTCGTCAAACTTCATAGCCGCTCAAAAACTCGCCGTCCTTATATAATGAGTTTTGTTCAGGATAAAATTACAAATTATTTCTACTTAAACATTTTTTTCGACAATTCTGTAGTTTTTCCCTGATCCGTTTTATCTTCACCCGCAGATTGCTCATACCGAGTCCGTGGTTTGCCGCAATCTTTTGCCGTTCGGAGAACTTTGTTTCCTTGTCAACACTATAATACTCAATGACCAGCCGGCGGTCATTTTCCTCAAGACGCTGCAAGCAATCCTTCATACAATCGTTCCGGTCGCCGTCATCCGAAGAATCGGGTTCGGAGGCGATCACTGTATCGTCGATATTGATCGGTTTTCTTTTATTTATTTCTTCAAGATACAGATGCCGTGCCACGCCGTAGATGAATTGAAGACTTTGAACCTGTTTGGCTTCATCGGTTTTGAGCAATCTCTCGGCAACCCTGTTAATGACTTCATCGGCAAGCAGATCGGGGCTTTCGCAACCACGATAATCGAAAAGCACGATCAGATTAAGGCGAATTTTTTCATATTTCCGCGCCGCTTCCTCACGGTCAGACGACAACCAGTTTAGGAAGGCATCAAAGGCTTCTTGAGTTAAAACCCAATTTTTTTTCATGAAAAAATTAAAGAAATCGCTGTTGCTGTCGGTAAAATCTGTCTTGCATTTTATTACAAGGTTTTAGGTAAATACAATTAAAGGCTTTTGAATTTCAAAAGAAAAACGGCGATGATCCGCCGTTTTACATAAAAATATAATTAATAAAACTTACTGCAATTTAGCTTTGACCATTTCGCTCAAAGCCTTTCCGTCAACCGTTTTACCCGCAAGTTTGGCTTGTGCGGCTTTCATCACCGCACCCATTTCGCGCATTGACGACGCGCCCGTTTCGGCAATTGCTTCCTTTACGGCTTGCGCAATATCATCCGCGCTGGCGTTTTGCGGCAGGTATTTTTCGATCTCGCCGAGTTCCGACTGCTCTTTTTCCGCAAGGTCGTTGCGTCCGGCGTTGATATATTGTTCGATCGAATCCTTGCGCTGTTTGACCATATTTTGCAGGGCTTTCGTCGTTTCTTCTTCGGTCAGGTCAGCGCGTTTTTCGATCTCTTTATTCATCAAATTGGCTTTGACCATTCTCAAAACCGACACGCGATTTGCATCCTTCGCCTTCATCGCTTCGGTTAAATCACTGATAATCTTATCCTTTAAACTCATAAACTTTACTCTCTCGCAGACAATTTTAGCGATTTAACCGACAGATGTGCAAACTTGTAAATGCTATGTTTCGGACTTGCTTTCCGCCTTCTGAGATTTTTATCCTCAAATTGTCCTTTTTCCGTAAAGTCTTTCCTGTGTTAATCTGTCAATTCTTTACTCCGAATAAGTATGATTCAACGTTGGCTTTTAGGAATTTCGGTCGGAATAATTTTGGCTGTTTTTGCCGTTTATCCGCAAATCAATATCAAATCTTTGCGCGGCGCAGATTTTCAAGGCGTTTTTGCTTCGTGCGATCTCGACGAAATGGCGTATGCGTCGTATCTGCAAGCCGTGATTGACGGCAGACCGCGCAAAAACGACCCATACACGGGACGCGACGATTCGGCGGAAACTCCACAGCCCGAATCGCTTTTTTCGATCCAGTTCTTTCCGGCGTATCTGTCCGCGATCCCGGCGCGAACTCTGGGATTGTCGGCTTCGCAGATGATGCCTGTCATTTCACTGTTCTCGGCATTTTTTACCGCGCTCGCGCTTTTCTGGCTGATCGTGTCGATGACGGAAGACGATTGGCTGGCGGCGGTCGGAACGCTGATCGTGATCGCCGGAAGCGCATTGATTATCGGGATCGGCGCGGTAAACAGCTTTTACGAAGGCGGTGTCGCATATCCGTTCTTCCCGTTTATGCGAAGATATATTCCGAGCAGTATTTTTCCGTTTATGTTCGCATTTTTTGCCTGTCTGTGGAACGGTTTAAAGACGGAAAATAAAAAAAGCCGCATCATCTATTCCATCGCGGCAAGCTTGTGTTTTTCCGTGCTCGTCTTTTCATATTTCTACGTTTGGACCGCCGCCGCCGCCGTTTTGTTCGGACTGACGCTTTTTCTGTTCGTCTTTCGGGCGGAAGATTGGCGGAAAAATGCCGAATTTATTTTGATAACGGATATTTTCTGCGTGTTGCCGCTGATTCCTTATGCCTTGCTTCTTTCAAAACGCGATGAAACGATGGACAAGGCGCAATTGCTTGTTTTGACGCGCCAGCCCGATCTGTGGCGAAGCGTCGAAATTATCGGATACGTCGTTCTGGCGATTACCGCCATCGCGCTTTTGTTGAAAATCACAAATCTTGCCGAGAAAAAATTCTACTTTATCGCCGCGTTTGCCTTTGCGCCATTTCTGGTAATGAATCAGCAGGTTTTGAGCGGACGTTCGCTCCAGCCGTTTCATTACGAATTTTATGTAATTAATTATGTCGTTCTGCTTTCAGCCGTTTTGCTCACGATTATTTTCTGGCAGAAATATTTGCAGAAGATAAAGTATTTGTCTTTGCTTTTACTGACGATTCTCGGAATCACTTCAATCGTCTGGGGCTACATCGAAGCGCGTGAAACGACCGTTTTCTGGGATTCGATCAATGTCCGCCGCGACGAAGCGATGCCCGTTAATCGGCGTTTACGCGAGCTTGCAGGAAATGATATTGAAAATGCCAAACATCAGACAACGCTCAATCTCGAAGCGTTGCAGGCTGACGGGCAAACGACCATTGCGCCTTTTCCCGTCGTTTGGGCGCGGCATCAGCACGTTTTTGCCGGACTTCATTCGTGGGAAGAGAACAAACGGCGTTACTATCAATTACTCTACTATTCGGATTTAGATGAAGTTTGGTTGAAGAAATCTTTGACTGGTTGCGCGGACATCGAAGCGTGTATGGCACTTTTCGGTTGGGACAGGTTCAACGCGCGGCTTTCGGCGAATGCGCGCCCGCTGACGCAGATCGAGATCGACGAAGAAGTAGAGCGTTTTGCCGAATTTTCCCGCAATTTCAGCCTCGCTGAAGCCTCGAATCCGCAGATTTCCTATCTCGTGGTTTTTAATGAAACCGAAAATTCTCTGAAAAATTTCGACCGTTGGTTTGAGCGTGATGCGGGCGAGATTTTGGGCAAATATACGCTTTATAAAGTTAAACCAAAATCTTCGCAGTAATGTAAAATGCAAAAAAAGACCGTCTGAAAAGACGGTCAAAATTGTATTACTTTATATATAAAAACTGCTTTAGGCTGCGAGAAGGTCGTTTGACGTTTCTGCAAAAACACGTCTTCCGTTTAATGCGTCGTCGATAATTTCACGAACCGCGGAAGCGTCCGGGTTAACATCCATACGTGCACAAGCACGAAGATGTCTGATAATTCCTTCAGTTGCAATATCCAAGGTTGCGCCGCTTAATTTTGCGAAACGGCGTGCCTGAATATGATCGATTTGCAAAATTCTTTCCTGTAATGTCATTGCTTTAGCTGTTGCTGCCACTTTTTATTCTCCTTCCTGTTTTAGTATTTCCCCCTTGTACTTGTTAAGTTTGCTCATTATCACAACAAACTTTTTGGAAAAGCAGAAGCCTCTAACTTTTCCATAAAAATTAGTTGAAAATTACAACCTGCAAGTTGCTAAGAAATAGTTGGGTCGGTTAGCCTTTCAACTTTGTAAGGAAATGGTAACAAAAAAAATCTAATTTGTCACCATTTTTTTTTTAAGATTTGTGATTTTTTTCCCAAAGGTATGCAGATAAAAAAAAGACCGGTAAACGCAAAGGTTTACCGGTCGGTAAAAGATAGAAAAACTACTGTTTATTTTTCGCCAACAGCATCTTTCATAGCTTTGCCGAGACGGAATTTAACAGTCGTTTTGGCTGGAATCTTGATCGGTTTGCCCGTTGCCGGATTGCGACCTTCGCGTGCTTTGCGGGTTGCTTTAACCAACTTTCCAAATCCCGGAAGAGTAAATTCTCCGTTCTTTTTAACTTCGCTTGCCGCCAAGTCTGCAAGAGCATCGAATAAACCTTTTACGTCAGCTTTTTTCAAGCCTGATGTTTCTGCCAAACTGCCAATAATTTCTGTTTGTGTCAAACGCTTCGTTGAAGCCATAATTTTGTTTTAACCTCCAAATAATTATTCGTGAAAAATTTTAAATACTGCTTAACTCTAAATTTTGCCCGAAAAAACACGGACTGAAATAGGGGCTTTAGAACACCAAATATTAAACCGCAATAATTGGTCGGGGCGAGATGATTCGAACATCCGACCTCTCGGTCCCAAACCGAGCGCACTACCAGGCTGTGCTACGCCCCGCTGTTTCATCAAAGAAACGATTTCAAGTGTCGAATTTTACAGGCGTAAAATTAATAGGTCAAGTCAGATAATAATAAAATCACGTAAAAATCGAATAATTTCAGCGGAAGCGACACCACGATGGCTTATTTTTTGTTTTATTTCGTTTGAAAGCTCTCCGAAAGTGTTTTCGTAGCCGTCGGGAACGAATATCGGGTCAAAACCGAAACCGTTTGTCCCGCCCGGTTGAAAGGCGATCTTGCCGCGGCAAACTCCTTGCGCTAAATGTTTTATCTCGCCTTTCTCATCTGAGATTGCCATCACGCAAACGAATTGTGCGGCACGGTTTTCAGAACCCGTTTGCGCCATTTGCGCCAGGATCATTTCGTTCTTTTTATCGTAGCCCGAATCTGCGCCGCCGTATCTTGCCGAATAAACTCCGGGCGCGCCGTTTAACGCTTCGATCTCCAAACCCGAATCGTCCGCAACTGCCCAGATTCCGGTCTGATTCGCATAACCTTTTGCCTTTAGGATCGCGTTTTCTTCAAAGGTCGTGCCCGTTTCTTCGACTTCGCTGATATTCGCAAAATCATTCAGACCCTTCAGTTCAAACGGCAGATCGGCTAAAAGTTCTTTTAATTCCTTGATTTTCCCTTTGTTATTGGTCGCGGCGAGCAGTTGTAGATTATTGGTTTGCATTTGATGTATTTTGGTCGAAAAATGTGAATTTGCATTCAAATATAAACTTACGAATCGAAAAAAACAAAGTATTTATCGATAAAATCGAAAATTTTCGTTGCCAAAATACCCCGCTTCAAGGTATAAAATATATAGCGGAATTTTTTACCGCGCTCGCCTAATCGAACCGACATAATCTTTGTGAGGAAAATCCGGTCTTGGAAGTCGTTGTCAGTCACACATCAACAGGCAATTCTATGAACATTTCTGCGGCAAACGCTGCGGTGGATAATATTGTGTCAAATTCTCCTGCATCGGACGTTAATGAGTTGGCATTTGAACTCGGACTCTGGCTTTCGGGGTTGGAAAGTTTCCTGAATATCCGCAATCATTCGTTTGCCGATGAAAACCGCTCAAAAACCTCGACGCGGGATTGGACAAAGGAATTTCGCCTGACGCATTCGACGCTCCTGCTCTGTTCAAAACTCAACTTCCAGCTCGGCAAAGCCCTGCGCGAGAGAAACAATCTGCAAAATGCGCAATTCGGTAAGGATTCGCTCGAAGATTTGACCCTGCTTACCAAAGAATTCGAGCTTTCATCGGACGATATTTACAAACTTTCGCTCGCGCTGAAGGATTCGATCCTACTCAATGAAAGTTTGCTTCGCGCCGCACCGCTCAAATTCGGCGAATGGACAGCCTGGAGCAATTCTCTGAGCGAAAAACTCAAAACCATCGAAACTTTCGATAAATTAATCAAAACCGCCGAACGGTCGGGCGAAGAATTCTTACCCGAGGTTTTCCGGAAAATGCTCGAAAACCGCCCGTTTGCGGAACAGACCGATTTGCAGATGATCCTGCCGCGTTTCGGACGGATTTTGAAATGGTTAAGCGTGATCGGCAGAATGCTGAAAACGGACGAACCTCTGAAGCCGACTTTGCTCATCTTTTCCCGCGTCAATGAGCAGATTCACGAAATGATCGGTTACGTAAACAATCGCCTTTTGCGTTTTCCGAACGAAGAAGCCGAGCTTTTCGGTTCGCTCGACGGCGCGGCTTATGCGGCTTCGATCGAACTCAAAAAGGTTTATAATCAGGAACTTGCAGGCGTTGTCGGGATTCGTCCCGCGCCGATGATCTACGCCAAGATCGAAACGGCGCACGCTTTGCTGAACGACAGTTTCGAGCAAACTCTGATCGTTTTCGCGCAGATGATTCAGCCCGACATAAATCCCGAACAGATTTTCCCGAACTTCCACGCGAAATTGAAAAATTCGCTCGTCTTGCGTCAGGATTTGTATCGGATTTTAGTTTCTGCACAAACTTCCGAGCAAAATCCCGAAAAACTCCGGCTCGAATCGCTTCATAATCAACTGAAAGCGTTTTTGAACGGTTCGATGCAGTTTCTGTTTTACAAAGACAAGGAAACGATGGAGCGTTTCGTCGAAGAAATTTTGGTGACAAAGGACAAAAAGGATTTGGTTCCGATTCTGCACCGCTTCGGCGCATATCTCGAAACGCTTTTCGGACAGGTCAATATGCGAACCGTCTTAGCCGCGCATCCGTTCGAGCGAAATTAAGTTAATAGCCGCAAAAAGGCACAAAAGACACAAAAAATGGAATGAAGAGGTTTTTCTTTTTCATTCCATTTTCTTTTTTTGCGATTTTTGTGCCTTTTTGCGGCTATCTCTTTTTATTGCGAACGCAAAGTTGCGAGCGGTTTTCTGAAAAGCACGTCGAAACTAGCGACCGCGCCGACGATCATTACCAAAGCCGCCGTGATTACGATTCCCGCGATGAACAAAATCAAATCGAATTCCCATTCGATATTGAGAATATATTTAGAAACGGCAAATGATAAAAGCGTCGCAAACGTCGAGCCGATAATTCCCGCCAAAATTCCCAAAAGTCCGTATTCCGCAAAAAGAATCGTCGCCAAAGTAAAGCGTTTCGCGCCCAAGGTTTTCAAAATCGCATTTTCGTAAATCCGCGCCGATTTCGTGAGCGCGATCGAACCGATCAAAATTAAAATTCCGCTCAGAATAACGAAACTGCCGACGAACGAGATCGCCAGAACGAAGTTATTAACTAATTTCTGAACCGCCGCGACGATGTCGGCAACGTCGAAAATCTGTGCGTTCGGAAATTTGTCAACGATGTTTCTCTGCAACCTTTGACGGTCGGTTTCAGGGATTCTTTTCAGCACGTTGGCGGCAAATGTCTGCGGAGCTTTTTCCAAAACACCGGGCGCGAAAACGAATATGAAAACGGTGCGCGTGTTCCGCACGTCGATCTTGCGGATGTTGGCGATCTGCGCCGTCACCTTTCTGCCCGAAATGTCGAACGTGATCGAATCGCCGACACCGACTTTCAAAGTTTGCGCCATCTCTTCTTCGATCGACACCTGCGGAACGTCCGAAGGTTTGTCCCACCATTCGCCGTCGATAATTTTTTCGGCTTTTTCGAGATTCGGACGATACGTAACGGCAAATTCGCGTCCGATTCTGCCTTGCTGTTGACGCGTTTCGCGGTTTTGATAATCGATCGGTTCGCCGTTCACATACGCGATTCTGGCGCGGACGGTCGGCAAAGTCTGGGCGGCTTCGCCCGTTTTCTCTTCCAGAAGTTTACTCAATTCGTCGATCTGGCTTTTCTGAATATCGATGATAAAAAGACTCGGAAGTGTTTCGTTGCGCGAAAAATCAAATTCGCGCACCAGATTCATTTGCAGAGATTGAACCGCCAAAACGACGAACGCGCCAAGCCCGACGGCAAGCAGAATAATGCGCGTCTGATTGCCCGGACGGTAAAGCGAATTGATCGCCTGCGCGACGGAAAACGAGCCGAAATTGCGGAGTTTTTTCAAAATAACCGTCAGCGCGACCGCCGCGAGATAAAGAAAAAGCGATGTCACGCCCAAACCGACGAGAAAGAACGCGCCGACTTTGAGCGAACCGGCTTGCCACGCGGCGAGCGCGAGAAGTCCGACGAGCGAAACCGCGCCGAAAACGGTTTTCGTCAAATCCAGACGGCTCTTTTCACCACTTGCGTCGTGCAAAAGCAGACGCGGTTTGATGTTGCGGACTTGCAAAAGAGGAAGCGCGGAAAAGAGCAGGGAAATCAAAACGCCGAGCAAAATCCCTTGCCACGCGACCGCGAAATTGATCGCGTAGCTCATCGAAACAGGCAGCGCGTCGTTAAATTGTGTTCGCGCAAACCACAGAAAACATTGCGCCAGAAAGACACCGAACAGACTTCCGAAAAATCCGAGCGTCAAAATCTGCATCAGGTAAACGGTGATGATCTTCGTTCCCGACGCACCCAGACATTTCAAAACGGCGACGGCTTTGCGTTTCTGTTCGACGAAAACGCGGGCGACATTCCACACGCCGACACCGCCTAAAACCAAAATCAAAAGTCCCGTCAGCGAAAGATAATTTTCCGTCCGCGTAAATTGTTCGCCGAGATTTTCCTGCGTTTCGCGGTAAGATTGGATCCGCAAGGTCGTGCCGCGCAGAGCTTCGCGCAGAGTTTTGACAAGCTCGGTCGGATTGTCGGACGTGCGGTAAAGTATCTGACGGCGCACACGCCCGCCGCCGCTCGTGATGCCGGCAGTGTCAAAGGCTTTTTTCTCGACAAAAACGCGCGGTCCGAGCCGGAAACCGCTTGCGCCGCCGGGTTCTTCGTCGAACGTGGCGCGAATCTCGAAGACTCCTTCGGCGATCTGGATTTTATCGCCGGTCTTGATCTTTAAATCTTCGAGCAGAAGCGGCGAAACGACCGCACCGTTATTTTCCAAAAGCTTGAAGTCGAACGGTTTGCCGCCCGAAATTTTGAAATTTCCGACCAATGGAAACGGCGGTTCGATGCCTTTGAGTTCGACTTGCGAAAAAGATTCGTTCGTTACGTCGGTCGGTTTTGCCATTGCCGACGACGTGATCGCTTCGTTCCGCGCTTCGATAATTGTCGATCTTCCGACGGCTTCTTCGATCTTTTGAACGTCGGTCGGCGAAAAATCGCTTGTCGAACTGATCTCGAAATCCGCCGTCAAAAGCGCGCGCGCGTCGGTCCCGACGGCTTGGCTCAAATTCTGGATCAGCGAACGCAGGGCGACGACCGAACCGACACCGATGGCGATGCACAAAAAGAAAAACAGCAATCTGCGCCACGATGAGCGAATTTCCCGCCAGGTCAGATTAAAAATAAAATTCATAAATTCGCGTTAAAAAATTTCCGACGCTCGACAAAAACATTTCGTCAATTGATAAAAAAAATTCGTCGATTGATATTTTCTTTCCGTCAGTTGATAAAATATTTTCGTCGGTTGATAAAAAGTTCTCATCAACTGATATTTTCATTTTGTCGGTTGATAAAATCATTTTATCTGTTGATATTTTCATTTTGTCGGTTGATAAAATCATTTTGTCAGTCGATATTTTCATTTTATCTGTTGACGAAATTATTTTATCTTTCGCTTGAAACAGTCGCTTTTGCGTCGCTCAAAAGTCTGCCGTCTTTCAAAATGATTTGCCGTTGCGCCATTTCCGCCAGATGCTGATCGTGCGTGACGAGCACGAGCGTGACGTTGTTTTGCTTGTGCAGATCGGTCATCAACTCGAAAATATGCGCGCCGTTTTTTGAATCGAGATTACCGGTCGGTTCGTCGGCAAGCAGGATTTTCGGCTGATTTGAAAAAGCGCGGGCGATAGCGATGCGCTGTTGTTCGCCGCCCGATAGCTCGGTCGGATAATGATGTCCGCGATTCGTCAGACCGACTTGCGCTAACAATTCGGCGGCGCGGGTTTTCGCGTCTTTTAAGCCGAGAATTTCCATCGGGATCATCACGTTTTCAAACGCCGTTAAGCTTGGGATCAGGTGAAATGATTGAAAAACGAAACCGACTTTTTCGCTTCTTAAAGTTGCGAGTTCGTCTTCGCTCATCTTGGTCACATCGGCGTTGTCGATCAAAATCGCGCCGTCGCTCGGCGCGTCGAGTCCTGCGATCAAGCCGAGAAGTGTCGATTTTCCGCTGCCCGACGCGCCCGTGATAGCGACAAATTCGCCGTCGGGAATCGCAAAGGAAACGTCGTCTAGAATTGTCAGATCGTCCGCGCCGGAGCGCACGACTTTGGAAACATTTTTAAGTTCGATCATAAGTTAGCGGTCAGTGGTCAGTGGTCAGTGGTCAGTTTTGTTTTAATGAAATAAAACAACGAACCACGAACAACCAACGACGAACAGTTTCAATGATAGCTTGCGAAATAAGCGCAAACAAGTGAACATAATTTTGCATCTTATTAACGGATTTCAGCGTAGAAAGTTTGCAAGTATGAAGTTTTATAAGTATTTCACCGCGTGTTTTTTATTTATTTTGACGGTTTCGCTCTTTTCCGCGTGCGATGTTTCGCAGATGCAGAAGGGCACGAACAAGGCTTCGGCAAAGCCGATCGTCACGCCGCAGGTCAAAACCGATAAGCCGAAGATCGTCGCTTTCGGCGACAGCTTGACGGCGGGTTTCGGGCTGACGGAAAAGGAATCTTATCCTTATCTTTTGCAGGAAAAATTAAAAGCCGACGGTTTCGATTACGAAGTCGTGAACGCGGGCGTTTCGGGCGACACGAGTTTAGGCGGTCTGGAAAGAATCGATTGGGTTTTGGAACAGGACAATGTCCGGATTTTGATTCTCGAACTCGGCGCAAACGACCTTTTGCGAAGAATGCCTGTCGATAGAATGAAGAAAAATCTCGCGCAGATCATCCAAAAAGCGCAGAAGAAAAATATCAAAGTTCTGCTTTGCGGAATGTTCGCGCCGCCTGCCGTCGGTGCGGATTATCAGCGCGAATATCAAGCCGTTTTTCCCGATCTCGCTGACGAATACAAGGTCGAATTCCTGCCGTTTCTGCTCGAAAACGTCGCGCTCAAAAAGGAATTGAACCAACCTGACGGCATTCACCCGAACGCGGAAGGTGAGAAAATTATGACCGACAATGTTTACAAAGCACTCAAACCGATGCTTACAAAATAATTTGACAGATTTATTGCCCACGAAACACACGAAAAAGACGAAAAAAGATAAAGAATAATTCGCTTTTCTTTTCGTTTTTTTCGTGTGTTTCGTGGGCAAAACCGTTTTCGTTTGTGTTAATCTGTCAATTCTGAAATTTTATGAACGTGACACATCTCGAATGCGCCAATTGCGGAAAAACCTACGAAGCCAACAAACTTTATAATCTCTGCGTCGAATGCGGAAAACCGCTTCTTGTTTTCTACGATCTTGAAACAGCGAAACAAACTCTGACGAAAGATTCGCTGAAAACGAGAAGCGAAAATCTATGGCGTTACGCGGAAGTTTTACCCGTCGAAAATCCTGAAAATATCGTCTGTTTGGGCGAAGGCTTTACGCCGCTTTTGAAGGTTGAAAGGCTTGCCGCGACGCTTCCTTTAAAACTCAATTTATACATCAAAGACGAATCGACAAACCCGACGCAGAGTTTTAAAGCGCGCGGAATGTCGGCGGCGGTTTCGATGGCGAAGGAACTCGGCGTGAAAAAGGTTGCCGCGCCTTCCGCCGGAAATGCGGCGGGCGCACTCGCGGCTTACGCTTCGCGGGCGGGGATGGAAGCGCATCTTTTTATGCCCCAAGATACGCCGAAAGCGAATATCGTCGAATGCGAACAAACGGGCGCGTTCGTAACTTTGGTTGACGGTTTGATAACCGATTGCGGAAAGATCGTCGCCGAACGGAAGGATGCGGAAGGCTGGTTTGACGTTTCGACATTGAAAGAACCCTACCGCGTCGAAGGCAAAAAAACGATGGGTTACGAGCTTGCCGAACAATTGGATTGGACTTTGCCCGACGTGATTCTTTACCCGACCGGCGGCGGAACGGGTTTGATCGGGATGTGGAAAGCCTTTGACGAGATGGAGAAAATGGGTTGGATAGATTCAAAACGTCCGCGAATGGTTTCGGTGCAATCGGCGGGATGTGCGCCGATCGTTCGCGCCTTTCACGCTGGAAGCAGGTTTGCCGACGAATTTGAAAATGCACACACGGTCGCTTCGGGTCTGCGCGTTCCGAAAGCCATCGGCGATTTTCTGATTCTCGACGCGATTCGTGCGTCAAACGGCACGGCAATCGCGGTTTCGGACGAAAATCTCGTTTCCGCCGTCAAAGAGATCGGCGCGGCGGAAGGTCTTTTCTGCGCTCCCGAAGGCGCGGCGTGTCTGCCCGCTTTGCGTGAAATGATCGAGAAGGATTTGGTCGGGGAAGGCGAAACGGTCGTGATTTTCAACACGGGCGCGGGCGTAAAATATTTGGAGTGTTTTGCTTAAGCAGTTTCTTTTTGTCAGAATGAAATTAAGGTTACTAAATTTTACAGACTGAGAAAGGGAATTTTAATGAGATCAACACTAATTTTCGCACTGTTTTTGATCGGTGCGGTTTCCGTTGCAAACGCGCAGGAAACGACGCAGACGAACTATTTATCCGAGAGTAAGGATTTTTCTTTTGTAAGTAAAAAAATAAAAGAAAAATCCGCTTCTCGAACCAACCCCGCAGACATATCCGAACCTGTCCTGACAGCTTCCGCTCAAACTCCCGCTTACACCCGACCGAATGCCGAAAAACGTTTCAAACGCTATGTCAACAGCGTCATCGGACCGTTCACGCTTCTCGGAAATGCGATCGGCGCAGGATTCGGAACGCTTGCCAACGAACCCGAGGAATGGGGCAAAAAGCCCGAAGGTTTCGGACGGCGTTTCGCGTCCAATCTCGGCAGAAGCGCGATTCGCAACACGACGATCTACGCGCTTGACGAAACATTAAAGCTCGACAGCGGATTTTACCGCAGTCGGAAACGCGATCCCGGTTCACGCGTCAAAAACGCGGTTCTTTCGACCTTTACGGCGCGCAAAACGAACGGTAAACGCGTCGTCGGAGTTCCGCGTCTGGTCGGAACTTACACGGGAAGCATCGTTGCCGCCGAAGTGTGGTTTCCGAAACGTTTCGATTACAAGGACGGCTTGCGCGACGGCACGGTTTCGCTCGGCTTCAACACTTTGGTCAATCTTTTCAGAGAATTTGTTTTGAAGAAATAGGTATTTAAGTTCAGAGTCCCGCCTTCAGGCGGCTGATCGCTAAACGAAAGCCTTCTAAAGAAGGGACTCTAAGCTTCCAAGATTTATTTCACGCCGAGAACTTCGATGATGAAAATGAGCGTTGCATTCGGCGGAATCACGCCGCCCGCGCCCGATGCGCCGTAACCGATGGATGGCGGAATCGTCAGAATGGCGTGATCGCCGACCTTTAGTTTCTGCAAACCTTCATCCCAACCCTTGATGACCATTCCCGCACCGACTGCGAACGAAAACGGGTCGTTGCGCGTGATCGAACTGTCGAACATCGCGCCGTTCGTTAAAAGTCCCGTGTAGTTTACCGTCACCAATTGCCCCGCTTTGACCTGTTCGCCATCGCCCTGTTTCGTAATGATATATGTCAGACCCGATTCGGTCGTGACCGCCGTATTGTTTATATTTTCCATAACTTTTTTAGATTTTGGATTGAATTTTATTCATAAGAAAAGCAGAAACCGATCTTTTTTTGAACGCGGATCGGGCGAATCAAGCGGATTCAACCGAATTTTTATAAAATATATCCGTGCTGATCCGCCTAATCTGCCTGATCCGCGTTCGGAATTCTGAAAGGTTTTACGGCTTTTCTATTTCTTTAATTCGTCTTCGATCAACGCTTTCAGATCGATTTCGCTCAAACGCGAAAGTTTTCTGCCGTTGATAAAGAGCGTCGGTGTTTGACGCACCCCGAGCGTCTGACCGTCGCGTTTGTCGCGTTCGATCTTGCCTTGAAATTGATTTTGTTTGACCGCACTTTTCACCTTTTCAACGTCCAGTCCCGCTTCCTTCGCATATTTCTCGAACAATGCTTCGATATTCGCGGGTTGCGCCGAAGGCGGCGCGCCGTGACGTTCGCCCCATTCGGGCTGATTTCTGAAAAGGATTTCCTGCGCTTCCCAGTATTTTCCCTGTTCTCCGGCAGATTCGAGAAAATTTGCCGCCGGGATCGAATTCGGATGAAGCGGCATATAGCGAATCACCAATCGAACCTTCCCGTCATATTGCGCGACCATTTTCTTAACGACCGGCGCGAATGCCGCGCACGATTCGCATTCGGGGTCGAGAAATTCGGCGATCGTCACGGCGGCATTCGGCGCGCCGAGCGTCGGACTGTCGGGACGCACCAAAACCTGCGGGTCGGGCGCAGGTTTCGTGCCGTTGTTTGCAGGACTTGTCGCGACCCGCTGATTTTCGACCGAACTGCGGTAATACTTCGCTCCCATCACCGCGCCGACAATAACGACGGCGGCAATTATAATTAAAACCAGAACATCTTTTCTCATAATAAAAAAACGGAAGCTATCTCGAAAATAGTAAAAATAAATATCGCGTAGCGATTATCTGAATTTAGACGTGTAATTTATTGCACGGTTGACGAATCAAATAAATTTTCGTCGCGTCAGTGACGATTGAAAAACAGTTGATAATATTCAATTGTCGCTAACGCGACAAATTTTTTAATCACTCTCTACCGTACAATAAATTACATGTCTAAATTCATTGTGCCGCTAACGCGGCTTAAAGCCTTGTTTTTGAGATAAATTCTAAACTTCCTTCGGTTTATAAAACAATAATAACAAACTGATGACGGCAAACGACACCAGCGACATAAAGGGAATCGTGATAAACCCGAGCCATTCGATCTGTTGCAAAGTGCACGGAACGCCCTCCGTGCAAGGCACGAGCGGTTCTTGAATAACGCCGTAATAAAGCAGATTATGATAAACGGCGATTATCAAACCGATGACCGAAAGCGGCAGTGCATAATATTTCATCCGCACGTCGCGCAGTAAAATCCCGACCGCGATAATCACGACGAGCGGATACGCCGCGATCCGCTGATACCAACACAAAACGCACGGCGGAAGACTCATCACCTCGCTGAAAAACAGGCTCCCGACCAACCCCGCCAACGCGATCAGCCAAGCCGCATAAGCAAAAAGATGACTAAACCGCCTCAACCCCGAAACCTCATTTCGTCCTGCATTTTTCATATATTATTCAAGTTCGGAGTCACGCCTTCAGGCGGCGTTACTCCAAACAAAAGTCTTATTAATTCACCTTACACAAGTTAAAAAATAAGGTGAGTTATTAATAAAAAAACTCGAAACATCCGAATTTATCTTCGCATCAACTTCAAATAATGATACCAAATGAATGCACAAAGACGCAGAGTTTATCGAAATAAAAACTTCTGCGTCTTTGAATTATAGCAGCCGAAAACAACTTTCAGCGGTTATTCTTCCGGCGGCTTTTTGTCTTTTTTGGGTTTGCGTCTTTCCGATTTTCTCGTTCCGCCCGCCTTCTGATATTCGATGCTGTCCTTGCCGTATTTGACGGCAACGGCGAGCAAAATGCGTTCGTGATAATCTTTCAGGTCTTTTTCGTCCGCTTCATAAATATCCTGATTTGCATCTGCGACCGAGAGCGACGAATTGTAATTTTCGAGCGAACCGTTCGTGCCGTTTATCTTTGCTTCGTAATCGGACAATTTCACGTCGTCGCCGAGATCGAGCGTGTCGCTGATCGATCTCAATCCTGCCAGACGGGTTCTTGCCGATTCCAATATTTTCGATGTTTTCTTTGTACGTGCCATTATTTATTTACCTCTCAATTTATGTAGAATTATTGAAAAATCGGATTAAAATGTGAATCAGTAGTTAAAAGACAGACAAACCGGCTGATTGGTAGAATTTTCTTACCATGGAAAATCAACTAA
>JAJQRF010000007.1:62793-279229 GCA_021228405.1 Pyrinomonadaceae bacterium | reverse complement strand
AGTTGATTTTCCATGGTAAGAAAATTCTACCAATCAGCCGGTTTGTCTGTCTTTTAACTACTGATTCACATTTAAGAAGAATTTAATAAAGTTTTGCAGAACAATATAAGAAAAAAACATCATTAATTCAAACGATAGTTTTGAGGCTAATCGAAGCCGTCAACGGCATTTTGCGTCAGAATTTGACGCGTTTTTGTCTTGTATTTCGCAGAGAGTTGTTCCAATCTTGAATTTACCGGACAAAAAAACATTTTATGATGATAGTTTTTTTTTGAAAACGGTGCGTATTAAAGTGACCGCAAAATCAATAAAAATTTTAGGAGAATAAATATGGCGTTAAATATTAGAGAGAACATTAAAAGAATTCAGGCACAAATCAAAAAAGAGCAAAATGAGTCGCCGGACGGAACATCGAAATTTGCGATAGAAATACAGGAAAAGGCGATTGCTGCAATACTTGGCGGGGCGGCGGATTGGGAACCGTATATGAAGGTTTTTGCCACCGATGCAGACGGGAATCTTGACACGGTTGCTTTAGCCCGGCTTCGACCCGAGCCGCCAAACTCAACGGATAGGGAAGTCACAAAGAGAAATAAGGCTCGCGCTTATCTGATCGGAAACGGGAATTGCGGCGCATTTTCCGTTGACGGTCCGCCGGCGGGACTGGAATTCGGAGTAGGCGATAATCTGGATTTTTAATTACCGGGTTTGAATTAAAAAAGACGAAGCCGATCTGATCCATCAGCCGGCTTCTGGCAAGAGGAGTAAATAAGCTTTTGTGAAGGCGGTCGATCAAAAAAGTAAAAGTGATTTGATTTCAGCCGGGTTTAATGAAAATTCGACGTTAAGCACGGCTGAATCACTTGAATTTCGTTGGAAAAATCTTTGCGAAAAATACCTTCCCTTGCTTTCGGAAAACCAGATTTGGAGATTTAACCGTGAGCGGAAACCACAAGATGCCGAGCAAGGATGGAAATTGCACGTTTCGGCGACGATCCTGACGGCGGGAACGGTATTGGAAAAAGTCGCATCTTTTCTGCAAAAAGAAGACGCTTATTTTAAAGCACCTGCCTTGCTCGCCTATCTTAAAAGAATAAATTCGGGTATTTATTACGATTATTCACAAATCGGAAAATTCATTACCGTGTATCCGCAAAACAACAAACAAGCCGTTTATTTTGCTGAACGGCTCCATCAGCTTACTTTTCAGATTCCGGCTCCCGCTATTCCCTACGATCAGCGTTTCAAGCCGGAAAGTTGTGTTTACTATCGCTACGGTGCTTTCCGCGAAAACAAGATCAAACAGCCGGACGGAACTTTTGTATTTGCGATGCGCGACCCTGACGGCAATCTCGTCCCCGATCTGCGTGATTCTGCGGAACCTTACCCAGCGTGGGTCGTGAATCCGTTTCCGGAGAAAAAATCGAAAAGTGCCGTCGCCGATTCGCCTTTCAAAAAAATCAGAATTATTCGAGCTTTATCACAGCGCGGCAAAGGCGGCGTTTATCAGGGGATAGATTTCAGCGATGCCGAACCGCGTTTGTGTTTGATAAAGGAAGGACGCAAGAACGGTGAAGTCAGTTGGGACGGGCGCGACGGCTACTGGCGAGTCCGTCACGAGGAATCTGTCATAAAAAAATTGGGTGAATGCGGATTGGATATGCCGCAGATATATAATTCTTTCCAGTCGGAGGAAAATTATTATCTGATAACCGAATTTATTGCCGGTGAAAATCTGCATGGTTTTTTGCGAAAATGCGAAAGACTGCTGACTCTCCCGATAGGGTTGAAATATGCGATTCGGATTACCGAAATAATGTTGAAAATTCATTCGGCAGGCTGGCTCTGGCGTGATTGCAAGCCGGAAAATCTGATCGTTACACCTGACGGTAACGTGAGAGTCATCGACTTTGAAGGAGCTTGTCCGATCGCTAATGCCGACCCTCTGCTTTGGGGAACCTTGACGACGAATTCGCCCCGATTATATGAAAAATTTTTCTCGAAATCGGCAATGACCCCTGATATGTATGCTCTCGGAGCGGTAATTTATCTTTTGTTTGAAGGCGAATTGCCAGCCGCTGACGGGAACTTTATCCCGAAATTTTCAAGAGCGGATATTCCTGCGGAAATAAAAGAGCTGATTTCAAAACTGCTCGATCTGCGAGAAACCCGAAATTGCAAAGCATCCGAAGTTTTAGATAAATTGCAAAAGGCATTCAGGACACAAGCGGCTTAAGAGCGGAAATTTCAAGATCGGTTAAAAAAAATTCAAATCTGCAAGCAAACTGCGAAATCTTTCATCATTACGCAAATTGTCATAGATCGGGTCAACCTTCAAACCGATCAAACCGTAAAATTTCTCCGAATGCGCTTTTCGCAATTCCGCAAGAGCTTTGTCATTTTCATTCAGACCGAGATAGATCAGAAACTTCTCGTGCGCCGGAAGGTAGCCTTTGGATTTTGATTCCTCTTCCATTTCGCTGAAAATTTTGAGCGCGTTCGCACGGTTTCCGTTAATTCCGTAGGTATAGCCGAGCATCGCGGCAAAATCCTTGTTTTCGGCATACAATTCCTGATAGATTTTTAAGGCATCGGCGGTCTTTTGCTGTTGGATGTAAACCAGCCCGAGGATATTCCTGAATCCCGCAAACTTTGGAAATTTTTTCAGCGCGGCGGAAAGCTGCTTTTCAGAGTCGTCAAAACGCCGTGCGAAATAAAGAATACGACCGATGTTCAGATAATTAATGGGACTTGACGGCTCCAGTTCGACTGCTTTGCGTCCTATCGCGAGGGCTTCGTCGTATCGTCCGGTCGCGGCTAAAAGCTCCGAATACCAGTAGTATGTTTGCGCAACGTCCGGGTCGAGTTCGATCGCGCGGCGAAATTCATTTTCGGCTTCCGCCCATTTCGATTCAAATCTGTAAAGAATCGCACCGAGCACGGCGTGAGCTTCGCATAGGTTTTCATCTATCGAAATTGCTTTTTCGGCATTGTCTTTCGCAAGTTTGACGGATTCGGTCGGATGCAGAGTTTGATAATTGAACGATTGGCTGACGTTGTAAACGTAAGCCAGTCCTGTATAGGCGCGGGCGTAATTCGGGTCTTTTTCGATGGCTTCGTAAAAGGCATCGCGGGCGTTATTGATATTGTTTCTATCGGCACCGCGTTTTTTCCAGAAGTTCAAGCCCTTCAGATAAAGCGTGTATGCGTCAGGATTTTCAGTTTGCCCGGCACTTTGAAGTTCTTTGTTGCTTGCGTTCAGCGGTGATTGGAGTTTTGATATTATTTGTTCGGAAATATTGTTCTGAATACTCAGCGAATCGGTTTCATTCAAAATCTTTTCCTCTTTCAAAAGCTGTCCGCCATCGACAGTACTGAGGAGATTAAGTTCGAGCACCGGGCGATTATCGCGTTCGACGACTTTTCCGACCAGAATCGCTTCGACCTGTAATTCCTTTCCGAATTCGATCGGGTCGATGTCGTTCGCGTTGTATTTCGCGACCATTGTTAAAGGTTTGATCTTCAACTGCGACGAAGCGGCAAGTTTGCTGGAAAGCGTGTCAGCCATCACGGTTAAATAGTCGTTTTTCGGGTCAGCAGTCTGGTTGATAAATGGCAAAATTGCGAGCGTCCGCGGCTTGGCGGCGCGTTGATAGATAAACCAGCCGAGTGTCAACAGGATGACCAACGCCAGTGTTCCGACCATTAAATTGAAGCGATTCACAGGGGGCGGCGCAGGTTTTTCAGTTTGCAAATTCCGCAGTTCCAAAATCAATTCGACGGCGGATTGGTATCTGGCTGATTTATTTTTTTCCAGACATTTTTTGACGATGCGATCAAATTGTGCCGAACGACCGTTTAGAAACGAGCTGATCGAGGCGGGTTGTTTGGTTAGGATAGCGGAAATCGTTTCGGCGTGGCTGTTTTCCAAAAACGGATTTTTGCCGGAAGACAGTTCGGAAAATACCGTGCCGAGGCTGAAAATGTCGGTGCGAAAGTCGAGGTTTTCGCCGCGCAACTGCTCAGGTGACATATAAGCGACCGTGCCGACGATCAAATCGTGTTGCGAAACGACGCTCGAATGCTCCGCTAAATTATCCGATTTGATGATTTTTGCCAAACCGAAATCCAGAACCTTAACTTGCCCGTTCGGTGTAATCATTATGTTTCCCGTTTTGATGTCGCGGTGAATGATGCCGCGTTCGTGAGCGGCGGCGACCGCACTGGTTATTTGTTCGCTGATCGAAACTATCTGTTCGGCGATTTTGGACTGTGTGGAAATCTCTTCGCCGCCGTTTTCGGAAACCGTCTTTGCCAGACCTTCTTCGCGAATTATCTTCGAGAGAGTTTTGCCCTGAACATACTGCATTACGATAAAAGAATGTTCGCCGATCTCTTCGATCCCGTAAACGGGACAAATGTTCGGATGATCGAGCATTGCCACGGCTTGCGCTTCCCTGAAAAGCTGTTTTTTCGCCCACATATTGTCAGCCAGTGCGGTCGAGAGAAATTTGAGTGCGACTTTCCGATCCAGTTTCGTATCTTTTGCCAGATAAACGTCGCCCATTCCGCCGCTGCCGATCTTTTCGAGAACTTTATAAAAGCCGATCTCTTGCCCCGACAGATTGGTTTCGGTGTTTGTTTCAAGAATCTTTAGTCCGAGATCGAAGGCAGGTTGTTCGAGAAAATCGGGATGACTGTCAAAAGCGGAGAGTAGGGAACGAATTTCGGCAACCAATTTCGTATTGTCCCGGCAGGATTCGGTGAGATATTTTTCGCGGCTTTCACCTGTCAGTTCCAACGCCTGATGAAAGATCGTTTCGATGTTTTGAAAGTCATTCGATTTCATTTCTGATCCCGCGTGCCAACCACGCTTTGGCAAAATTCCAGTCGCGTATCACCGTCATCGGCGAAACGTTCAGAACTTCGGCGGTTTCTTCGACACTCATCCCGCCGAAAAACCTGAGTTCGACGACCTTACTTTTTCTCTCGTCGATTTCCGCAAGGATGTCCAATGCTTCGTCGAGGGCGATCAATTCATCAGTTTTCTGCGGAGTTATCAGCATCACTTCCGAAAACGAGATTTGCATGGCGACACCGCCGCGTTTCAGACGTTTTTGATCGCGGATGTAATTCAGCAGAACGCGCCGCATAAGTTGAGCTGAAATTGCAAAAAAATGTGCCCTGTTTTTCCATTGAACCCGCTTTTGGTCGATCAGGCGAATGAAGGTTTCATTTATGAGTGCCGTTGTTTGAAGAGTGTTCCCCGGACGCAGATTGCGTATCTGGTAATGTGCCAGCCGATACAGTTCTTTTTCTACGAGCGGGAGCAGTTTGTCGAGGGCTGAACGGTCGCCTTTGCTCCACTCTATCAAAAGTCCGGTAATTTCAAGAGCAGATGTATTACAGGGGGATGTTTCCATAGAATTTTTACACTCTGAAACCTATTTTTGAAAATATATCTAAAAAAACCGAAAAATTTAATTCAACCTGATAGTTTTTTCAGCGGCTTGGTGCGTTATATAACGAAGGCTTGAAACAAAAGGTTCAATTTAACAGTTTACAGACGATTATTTAACAAAAGTAATTAAACATAGCATTTATACCGTGAAGTTGTTAATTTTACAAGAAAAATTTTATTTGCCACAAAAATTATGAAACCGTCAATAAAAGTAAACTCATTAAAAAATTGGGGAATCGTCGTTATTACACTGATTTTTCTGAGCTTATATATTGGTGTTCTGCTCGGTTGGCTTAAACCTTTCAGCGAAAATGCTCTGGTAATGCGGCTCGAACCTATTCTTTTCTTCACTGTCGGATACTATTTTGCGAATTTGCCTGCCCAAAAAAATCTTGTAGAAATGAAAGACAGATGCGATTACCAAACCAAAAAGGCGGAGGCGGCACAATCTGCCCGCGAACAAGCGGAAAAAGAAAGAATCATCCTCGAAGGAAAAATATGGGATGTGAGAAAAATTTTGGTTTTGGCGTTAAGTAAAACAAAGTCAAAAAATATGATCGAAACAAATTTTGCAGATGACGCGGAAGATCACAACGCCAATTTTCGTCATTCGGTAAAGATGGCGATAGAAATTCTAAATTCAAAAAACTAAAAAATGGAAGAAACTCGAATAAATTTAAAGGAAGAGATATTTCCGATCGATCCCGAAGACAAAAAATACGAACGAATGCTGGCAAATCTGCAAGGCAATATCTTAAAGTCGCACGGGCGAAAGTTCGCCGTCCATTTATTTTTAACATTCCTTGATGATCCCGATCCCATGCGCGAATGGATTTCGGAATTTGCCGCGCGCTACGTGACCAGCGCACTGCGCCAGCATTATGAAACGAAGGAATTCAAGTTAAGTAAAATCAGCCGCCTCTTTGCCGGTTTTTACCTGAGTGCGGAAGGCTATCGTGCGCTCGGATTCACGGAAGAAGAATTGGAGGAGAAGTTTGACGGATCCGAAACCGCGGACGACAACGATCCGCGTCAGGTAGATGTTTCTTTTCGAGACGGTATGCCGCAAGGGAGATCGACGCTGGGCGATCCGCCCGCCGGAGAATGGGAAACAAACTTTTTGCAAAACCGGATCGATGCCCTGATCCAGCTTGCCGATGACGACACGGAAAGGTTGGAAGATGCCGTCAGACTTATCGGCGAGTGGCTGGAAGTTTCGGGCATACGCTTTTTTCAACAGGACGGCAAAGTTCTGTTTGATAAGGAAAGTAATAAACAGATCGAGCATTTCGGTTTTCGCGACGGCATCAGTCAGCCGGTTTTTTATTATGACGATGTTTTGGAAGCCGGAAAAAACGGTGACCGCAACTGGAATCCGTTCGCGCCGCTCAAGCTTGCATTGGTCAAAGACCCGTTGACCGAAGCGGAAGATTGTTTCGGCAGTTATCTGGTTTTCCGTAAACTCGAACAAAACGTTCAGGGTTTTTACGAGGAAGGCGAGGCTCTGGCTGCCGCTTTGACAGGTAAGGAAAAAGGACAACTCACCGGGAAAGAAAAAGATTTGGCGGCGGCATTGGTTGTCGGACGTTTCCGCAACGGACTGCCGTTAATGATGTCGGACGATATGGAACAAAAAACGCTGATCGATTACAACAACTTTAATTATTTTGACAATAAAACGCGCGCTTTTTCCGAAAATAAATGTCCGGTTCACGCGCATATTCGCAGGGTAAATCCGCGCGGGGAAGCCGACACGAACGAGAAGGAAGCCATGCACCGGATTATCAGGCGCGGAATCCCTTACGGCGATCCGGGCGACGAAGAAGTGGGTTTATTGTTTATGTGTTTTCAGAGCAGTATTCCGAGGCAATTCGGTTTTATCCAATCCAGATGGGCAAATGTATCGGCGTTTTTGGGAAGAGAATCAAGCGGTTTGGATCCGATCATCGGTCGTAATAAATCTATCGAAGAAGGTTCGGAAGAACGTAAACAAAAATGGCTTCCCGTTTGGGGAGGCAATGGAGAGCCGGTCGCTTTTGAGTTCAAGAGTTTTGTAACCCTCAAAGGAGGCGAATTCTTTTTTGCCCCGAGCATTGCATTTTTGCAAAGTTTCAAGAAAAAAACGTAAAACCAGGAAGATTAGGCTGTAAATATCTTTCACCAGACACATTTTAACAAATAAATTATGAAGGAGAAGAAAATTTATGATATTAGAAAAATTGTCACCAAATCTGGCGTTGATCGCATATGAGTTTGACCAAAGGGAAAAGACCGGAATTATGCAGCCATTTCCCGAAAACCGACCGCAGGGAATTTTAACCAGAGAAATAACCGAAACGACCGAAATTTTAGTTTTTGTTTACCTGGAACAAGACAGCGGGTTGACACCGCCGGAAGGCGTGCATTTTTATTCGGATACCGGAAAAATCCGAACTGCCTGTGTTCGGCTCTCCTCGCTCGGAAATCTGACCGATCTGCCCGAGGTTAAATATATCTCAAGTTCGGTGCGGCTTAAACCCCTGAATGATTCGGCTGTGATCGAAACGAAATTGAATCAACTGCTGGCTAACAACACGGGTTTACAGGATTCGGGAGTGGTCATCGGAATAATAAGTTCCGAAATTGATTCGGCGCAAGCGGTTTTCCGGGGGAGATTTCACAGTATCTGGGATCAAACGAATGCCGGCGGTAACGGTTGGAACGAACAAAAGAATTACGGAAAAATTCTGACCGATGACGAACTGGGTGCAATTACCGTGAGCGGCAGTCAAATTCCGGGTATTATTGGAGCCGCGGTGAGTTTTAATGCCAGATTCAACTCAATCGAGAATAATCGGATCGTCGCGGTGAAAAGCAACCTGCAAAGCGCGCGAATTGCCGACGCGATTCATTATGTTTTTGAAATTGCACGCCAACTCGGTAAACCTGCCGTCATTATTCTCGGGGTTGAGAAACGCCTTACCGAGCCAGCCGAAACCGACGATCTTTCAAAATTCGTTGCGTTGGAAACGGGAAGTGATTTTGTGATAAACCACACGGAAATTCAGACTGAGGGAATCGGAAACAAAACCGTCCCGGTCCCCAGAGTTATACGCGCTATAGGCGAAGATAACATGAGGTTTTCCGAAGATGTTGAAATATCCATCAAACTTCCGAAAACTCCGGCAAACCAGAGAGGACTGATGCAATTCGTCGTTCGCGGTTGGTTTGAAGAAGGCGGAAGATGCGAGATCGTTATCAAATCGCCTGACGGCGGTTCAAAATCGACAGGTCGCCCGTCGACACTGGAGCCGAACACGATACAGCATACCACTTATGATAATTCCAAGGTTTTTCTGACTGTTCCCGCCGTGTCAAAGATCGCACCCGAGCGCAAGGAGTTTTTTATAGATGTCCGCTCACTTGATAACCAGAAACCGATAACTGCGGGAACCTGGAATTTGCTGTATAAAAATTACGGCACAACGCCTGTCAACATTAGCGTTATCGCGTGGGTTCCCGAAGGTGAAAATGATTTGGAGTGCCATTAAGAAATATTTTGAGAAAAAATGGTTTCATCCGAAACGAACATATTTTCAGGCGAGATCATTCTTGCTTCCAAAATAATAAAACACTCTGCGGAAAAAATTTCCACAGAGTGTTTTATTTGTTGCATCAGACTTTTACTGAATCTCGCTGACTTCCAGAACGGAATTTTTTATCAGGTTAAAGGACGGATTGGATGATTCCCGGATCACGCCGTCGAGCCCGTTGATTAAAATCTTTTCAGCCGCTTGTGCCGGAACGGGTTTCGAGAAAAGATAGCCTTGCCCGAAATGACAACCGAGTTTGCGAAGCTGTTCAAACTGGTGCTCGTTTTCGATGCCTTCGGCAACCACTTCGAGATGCAGATTTTCGGCAAGCGTCAGGATCGTGCGGACGATCTCTTCGCTTTTCGCTTCCGTGTCCATTCTGCCGATGAATGAACGGTCGATCTTCAAACGCTCGAACGGGAAATGGTGCAGATAGCTCAAAGACGAATAACCCGTGCCGAAATCATCCGTGCTGACCAGCACGCCGAGCGCGCAAAGCTCGGAAAGAATGTTGAGCGCAAGATCGGCGTTTTCCATCACCATCGTTTCCGTCACTTCCAACTTTAAATAACGCGCGTCGAGCTTCGTGTGATGCAGAATATTTATGACCTGATCGGTCAAACTCGGATTCATCAGTTGTTTGATCGAAAGATTGACGCTGATACAGAGGTCTTTGAAAAGCGGAAAAGTTTGCTGCCATTCGTAAACCTGCCGGCAGGCTTCGCCCATCGTCCATTCGCCGAGCGGCACGATCAGTCCGGTTTCCTCGGCGACGGGAATAAATTCGTTCGGCGGCACGAGTCCGCGTTCGGGATGATTCCAACGCAGTAACGCTTCAAATTCGATGATCTGTTTATTATTGAGATTGATGATCGGCTGGTAATAAATAATGAATTCCTTGCGGTCGATGGCGCGGCGCAGATCGTTTTCCATCTGCAATAAATTCACGTTGCGGACGTGCATCGCGTTGTCGAAAATCTCGTAACGTGCTTTTCCGGTTTCCTTGGCGCGATACATCGCGGTGTCGGCATCGCGCAGAAAACTTTCGGGATTGCCGTGATTTTCGTCGGATAAAATGATGCCGATGCTTGCCGAGGTAAAAACTTCGTAGCCGTCGATCTTGAAGGGAATCGTCAATTCGCGCTGAAGCCGTTCGGCAACTTCGGTAACGACCGACGGATTCGGAATATTTTTGAGCAGAATCGTAAATTCGTCGCCGCCGAAACGCGAAACGATGTCGCCCGGACGCACGCAGGCGCGAAGTCTTTCGCCGATCGAAACCAGAAGCTTGTCGCCGACGACGTGACCCAAACCGTCGTTGATGACCTTGAAACGGTCGAGGTCGAGAAAGAGAACGGCAAACTCCGTTCGTTTGAGTTTCGATTGATCGATCGCTTCCTGCAAAAACGTGCGAAACTGCGTGCGATTCGGCAAACCCGTCAGCGCGTCGTGCGTCGCTTCGTGAAAGAGGCGTTCTTCGGCGGCGCGGCGTTCGGTCACGTCGCGGATGATCGCCGTGTAATAAATTCCTTCGTTGGTTTTCCAGATCGAACCCGAAAGTTCGAGCGGAAATTCGCTTCCGTCCTTGCGTCTGCCCGTCGCATTGATCGTCAAACCCGACATCGGCGCGATAATTTCTTCGAGCGTGCGCTGTAACCCGAGTTCGATGGCTTTCCGCGCATATTTCGCGCCCATTAAGCTCGTCGCGGGAAAATTGATGATCTCTTCTTCCGAATAGCCGAAAATATCGGCGGCGGCTTTGTTCCAGAGCGTGATATTGCCGTTGTGATCGACGAGAAAGATCGCATCGCTCGCCGATTGGATAACGGAGCGAAATTTCTTTTCGGAATTTTGCAGTTCTTCGAGCGAACGCGCGTGTTTGATGCTGTAGCGCATTGCGCGTTCCAGGATCGGGGCTTCGAGTTCGCCTTTGACGAGATAATCCGACGCTCCGGCTTGCATCGCTTCGAGGTCAACGTCCGAATCGCCCTGACCCGTCAGCAGGATGACGGGCGAAGTGCAACCGGCTCTGATGCCTTCGCGCAATAAATCCAAGCCCGTTTTTCCGCCGAGATGATAATCGACCAGATAAATGTCGTGACGCGATTCGCGCATCGATTCCAGTGCGTCCGCGTAATTGTTGACCCATTCGAGCCGATAATAGTTCGACCTGAAATCGTCAAAAATATATTTCGTTAAAATATAATCTTCCTCGTCGTCGTCAACGAGCAAAACTTTGATAAAGCTATTTTTGGCTAAATTCATTCTTAAATAACCTCGGCGGTCGGGAGTTGGACGATCTGAAACCAGTAACTGTCGAGTGCTTTGACGAGCGTCACGAGCGAATCGAACGTGACGGGTTTAACAATAAATGAATTAACGCCCAGATCGTAAGAGCGCAGAATATCTTCTTCGGCTTTTGAAGTCGTCAGAACGATCACGGGAATGCGGCGCAGATCGGCATCGGCTTTTATCTCGCGCAGAGCTTCAAGCCCGCTTTTGCGCGGCATATTCAGATCGAGCAGGATCAGGTTCGGGCGCGGCGCATCGAAAAATCGGTCGCGCTGGTAAAGATAATCGAGTAATTGTTCGCCATCCTCGACGGTTTCCAGAATGTTTATCAAATGATTTTCTTCAAATGCTTCCTGCACCAAAAGCCGGTCGTCGGCATCGTCGTCGGCAAGCAGGATCGTGATCGATCTAGCTGATAGTTTCATGAATGTTCATCTCCTGTTCGATTTGGGTGAGAGGCAGCGTAACGATAAAAGTTGCGCCTTTCCCGGGTTCGCTGTGCGCGGTTATCTGTCCGTTGTGGCGTTCGACGATCTTTCGGCAAACCGCCAGACCGATGCCCGAACCTTCATACTCGGAACGTCCGTGCAGGCGTTGAAAAACCGTGAAAATGCGGTCGAGATATTTTTCTTCAAACCCGATCCCGTTGTCTTTTATGACAAGCTGAAAGAAATTACTTTCGGCATCGGTTATTTTTTCGTCGGTAACGGTCGAATGAATTTCATCCGCGTTTATTAATAATTCCTTTTCTTCGTCGATCATCTTTTGCGCAAAGACCCTGATAACGGGCGATTCGTCCGCTTTGTGAAATTTCAGCGCGTTGCCGATCAGATTTTGCAAAAGCTGGCGCATTTGCACGGGATCGGCATCGATCTCGGGCAATTCGCCGGCTTCGACCTGACCGTTCGTTTTTTCGATGCGGATTTCCAGATCAGAAACGACTTCGCCGACGATCTTGTTGAGGTCGATCTTCTGAAACGGTTTCGCTTTCGTCGTCACGCGTGAAAATGTGAGCAGGTCGTTTATCAAAATCTGCATTCTGCCCGCCGCGTCGCGCATCCGGCGAATGTAATCGTTGCCTTCGTCGCCGAGCGAATCGGAATATTTACGGCTCAGACGGTCGCCGAAAGCCTGTACCTTGCGAAGCGGTTCCTGCAGATCGTGCGAAGCGACATATGCAAAATCCTGCAATTCGCGGTTGCTTCGTTCCAGCTTGGCGGCAGAACTGCGAATCTGATTTTCGGCAATCTTGCGGTCGGTCACGTCGCGCGAATTTTGCAGAATCCCGAGAAAATTTCCGTCCTGATCGTGAAACGCCTTGCCGATTCCTTCGAGAATGCGCCACGAACCGTCGCGGTGTTTGTAGCGAAATTCGTTTCTGAACACAAATTCGCGGTCGGCGACGGCTCTTTGAAAATCGCTTCGCAGATTTTCGGCATCTTCGGGGTTGATGAAATCGAAACAATTTGAACCGACCGATTTTTCGAGCGGATAGCCGAGAATATTTTCGATTGACGGACTGATGAATTTAACCACTCCGTCAGGCATAAAAATGCCCGTAATGTCCGATGAATCTTTGATGAGCGTGTGAAAATGAAGCTCGCTCCTGCGGGCGGTTTGTTCTTCCAAAAGACGCAGATTTTCATTGACGGCGGCGATTTGCCGAAGCATTACGAGAATCGTCATTCCAATCGTGCCGAAGATCACCAGACCGAGCCATTCCGTCCAGAAATGATGCGTTTCGAGCAGTAAGATCAAAAGTCCGACCGACACGCCGAGATACGGCAGCCAACTGAATGCGCGAAATTCTTTTTCACTTTTTTCGGCTTCATTTTCCGCTTCGACCTGCGAAAGATATTGATATTGATAATGCGAAGCGACCAGAAAAAAGAGCAAGCCCGTAATGAAAAAATTATCGACCCAATGCCCGCTGTGATAAGTTCCGATGAGCGTAAAATAGGCAAAACCGATGTCGGCGGCGGTCGTGTTGAGCAGACCGAAAACAATTATAAAAAGCGCGATTCGATTGATTTTCGACGTTTGCCGAAGCAGAACGGTCGCGATTCCCAGCAACAAGATCAGGTCGCCGACGATATAGGAAAGATTGAGATAGGTCGCCATCCAATCTTCCGTGACGGATTTTTCGAGCGTCGGACGGATGATGAAATGCCAGACCGCCATCGTTCCGCCGAGCGCGACGATGGCAACGTCCATCGTAAATTTAAGACGGTCGGAGCGGTTCGTTTCCGAAGTCGGGAACGAAAACAAAGCCCACAACATCAACGGGTAAAAAGCCCAGAACCCGATGTCGGCGGCGGACGGGAAAGGCTCGATCTTGAGGATCGAACTGTAATAAAACCAGAGAAGATGACCGAACGAATAAGCGGAAAAGGTGACGGCGGTGATGCGCCACGCGCGGCGCGAAACATCGTCGATCGCCTGGTGACGCGTCACGCGCCAGCTCAGAAAAACGACGAAAACACTCAGCAAAGCCTGCATCGCATCGCTCAAGAGCGAGATTTGTTTCTCATCTCCTGCGCCGAAAATCTGATAGCCCGTGAAAAGAAAAGTGATCGCGGCGGAAAAAATGACGAGCCAACTGCTCCAGTTTTTCTGCCAGCCGTGAAAGATCGGGCGATACCACGCTGAAGGTTTGAGAATTGCTTCGTTAATCATTCTTGAAAATAAAAACGTTATTTATGAATTTTTCTGAAAAGGAGATTACGAACTTACGGCAGTAACAGCAGACAAGCCAGGTCAATTTGACGGAAAATCGTTCAAAGTGAATAACCGGGTCACTGTGTCAATGATATTTTTCAAACTGCCCTTTGGTCTTTAATATATATATTTTAAGAATTTAACCGTTTTCAATAAAAAACGTCCGTTCACTTAACTGCACCTGCCGTGCCATAAAATCTGCATATAATCCCGTCAACACTTATCGGCAGAAGGTTTAAATAACTTAGAGCCGCCGGAAAATTTTTTTAGCTTGAAAACATCCTCCGACGGGCGAGTTTAGATAAAAACCGTCTTTGTCTGCTAAAATATTCCGAACTGACTTCTTTCTGAATTTATATGAAAAAAACAATTTCTTTGCTTCTTTTCTTCTGCATTATTTCTGCATTCAGCGGGCAAATTTCGGCGCAGACGATGCCGAAGGATGCCGACAAAAAACTTTGGGAGAAAGCTCTGCAAATCCAGAGAAAAGCCGTCATCGTTGACGGTCACAACGATATTACGTCGCCGATGGTCGATGAGGATTTGGATTTGAGCGCGAACACGGTCGGCAAATTTCACAGGGACGGCGACCCGTTTCACACCGATCTCGCCCGTTTTAAAGCGAGCGGCATCACGGCGGAATTTTTCTCCATTTACGTTTCGGGAACGGATTATCAGAAAGGCGGAAAGATGCGCCGCGCGATGGAACTGATCGACGCGACCAACCGCGAGATCGAAAAACATCCCGCACAATTAACGGCTTGCACGACCGCCGCCGACATTCGGCAGGCGAAAAAGCAGAACAAAATCTGCGCCCTGATGGGTATCGAAGGCGGTTACGTCATCGAAAATTCGCTTTACGCGCTCCGCAATTTTTATCGTTTGGGCATTCGTTATATGACCCTGACGCACAATGTTTCGCACGATTGGGCGGACGCGCATCGCGGCGAAGTGAAAAACAACGGGCTTTCCGATTTCGGAAAGGAAGTCGTGCGTGAAATGAACCGGCTCGGGATGCTCGTCGATATTTCGCACGTTTCCGACAAAGTGATGAACGACGTTTTGGACATTTCGACCGCCCCGGTCATCGCTTCGCATTCGGGCGCGCGCGGCGTTGCCAACCATACGCGCAACGTGCCCGACGATGTACTGAAACGCGTTGCGAAAAACGGCGGCGTGATAATGATTAATTTTTATCCTTCGTTTCTGGACGAGCGCACGAACAGAGAAGAAAACGAACGTTCCGCGAAACTGAAATCGCAGATCGACGGTTTGCGCGAGATTTACAAAAACGACCCGAACGGCTTTAACGAAGCCGAACGCAAACTTTTGAACGAAAATCCGATCTACATCGCGTCCTACACGCGCATTGTCGATCACATCGACCACATCAAAAAGACGGTCGGTATCGATTACGTCGGGCTCGGTTCGGATTTCGACGGCGTTCCGTTTCTGCCCGAAGGAATGAACGGGATGGAAGACCTCGTGCTGGTCACTTACGAAATGCTCAAACGCGGCTACAGCGAAACGGAAATCCGCAAGGTTTTAGGCGAAAACTTCCTGCGTGCCTTCGCCCAAGCCGAAGCGGTCGCGAAGATCGGCACACGCAAGATCAGCGCGGACGGAAGTTTGAAAAAGATCGGAAAATAGAAATGCAAAAATTCCTTTTCCTTATAATTTCTCACTTAATTATGTTTTCGAGCATCAGTTTTGCTTGTCAAAGATTCCCTTATCAGGTGCCGATCTGTGCAAAATTTACAAAGCACGAGGCGGTGTTTTTAGGTAAGGTAATAAACATTGAAGATTTAACCGGAAAAGGTGATTATTATGACAACACGCTAAAAGTAGAATTCAAAATACAAGAAAATTTCAAAGGCGCAGAAAGGGCAACTTTAACCCTGATAACTCCGGATTGGCGCAGTGCTTGCGGATTGAAGGTTAAGAAAGGACAAAGTTGGTTGGTTTATGCTTCTTATGATAGTGAAGATAAAGTTTTCGAGAGCATCGACGGAAAAAAATATAACTCGAAATCAGACAGGGAAGAGATTGAAATTTTAAGAAATTCTTCAAACAAGAAAAGTTTGGGAGAAATTTCAGGACAGTTCGTTTCACTCATAAATTACTATCAATATGAACCTGCCGAAATTATTTTGGAAGGCGACGGCGTTCGGCAAACTACAAGCTCCGATGAGAACGGCAAATACAGATTTTCAAATTTACGTGCCGGATCATATAAGGTTGAAATCAGGTTTCCGTTCTATGCGAGTTTTCTTACGTTCTATGAAAAATCAAACGTGTTCGTTAAAGAGCGGGAAATCCCATCGATTTACAGATATGAAGTCGAACTGAAAGAAGGCGATTGTGATTTTTTCGGGAATGAAATATCCAAACATTCAAACGGAAAGAAGTAAAAAGATTCAGTTAAATCGCCGGAAATAAATGAAAATCGGCGGAAACGGGTGAAATTCGCCGCTAACGGATGGAAATCGTCACCAACAAGATGAAAATCCGAAAAAACGGATAAAAATCCATAAAAACGAATGAAATTCGCCGAAACAGCCGAAAAAAGATCGGAAACGGATAGAATTCGGGATTTAAGACTCAAAATTTCAAACGAACGCTCTTAAATCCCGCATAAGCTAAAGTAAATGCAAAATTGTCACGTTTGCGCGGGCAAACTAAATACTTTTTTACCCGAACTGAAAGACGTGCAGACGGGCGATAAATTTTCCCTGCTCGTCTGTGAAAATTGCGGGTTGGGACAAACCCATACTTTTCCCGGAAATCTCGCGCCTTATTACGCCGATTATCACGGCAAGCGGCACGGTTTTACGACCGATTACTGCGCGTGGCGGCGGATTCGCTGGGTTGAAAAGAATTTTCGCGCCGGTGAGAAAAAGAAGAAGATTCTCGACATCGGGTGCGGCGACGGTTCGTTTCTGGAAGCGGCAAAACGGCGCGGTTGGGAAGCGTTCGGAACGGAAATGAACCGCGAAAAGTTTCGCGATTCCGCATTGAAAGTTTACGGCGGTCTGGACGAAGTAAAAGAAAATCACGCGCCCGCATCGTTTGACGCGGTGACGATGTGGCACACGCTCGAACATTTCAAAAATCCGCGCGAAGTCGTCGGAAAAGCCTTTGAAATGCTGGCGGACGACGGTTTTCTGCTGATCGCTGTGCCGGATTACGGCGGCTTTCAGGCGCAGATGTTTCGGCAAAACTGGCTGCACCTGGACGTGCCGCGTCATCTTTTTCATTTTAATTTTAAGTCGCTCGAAACGCTTCTGGGGCAAAACGGGTTGAAAATAAAATGGCACCGGCACCAGGAGTTTGAATACGATCTTTTGGGCTGGTCGCAGAGCGCGCTGAACGCGATGTTTGCAACGCCGAATGTCTTTTTCCGCTCGCTTTCGGGACAGACAAACGGCATCGGCGCGGCGGAAATTGCGCTCAATAAGTTCTTCGGAATGGCGTTTTCCGCGCTCGCACTGCCCGCCGTCCCGTTTTCGGCGTTGATGAAAAAAGGCGGAACGTTGGTTGTTTGCACAACCAAAAGTTAAAAGTTAAAAGTTAAAAGTTAAAAAATTAGAATTCAAAGTTGATTTTAGAATTGATTTTACGCGTATTTTTACAGACAATATCGCTGAAACTTAAAGCCGAAATTTTTAACTTTTAATTTTTAACTTTGAATCGATTTTATGTTGAATGGTCAAAAAATCATTGTCGTAATGCCCGCTTATAATGCGGAAAAAACGCTCGCGCAGACGGTTGCGGAAATCCCGCGTGACATTGTGGACGAGATATTTCTGGTTGACGATGCCAGCGCGGACGAAACGGTGAAGGTGGCGGCGGAGATGGATTTGACCGTTTTCCGGCACACGAAAAACTTCGGTTACGGCAGAAATCAGAAAACCTGCTACCGCGAAGCCCTCAAAAACGGCGCGGACATTGTCGTGATGGTGCATCCCGATTATCAATATTCGCCGAACCTGATCGTCCCGATGGCGGGAATGATCGCTTACGGCGAATACGATGTCGTGATGGGTTCGCGCATTTTGGGAAAAGGCGCACTCGTCGGCGGAATGCCGCTTTACAAATACGTTGCGAACAGATTTCTGACGCTCGCGCAAAATCTGCTGATCGGTCAGAAACTCAGCGAATATCACACGGGATTTCGCGCCTTCAAACGCGAGGTTCTGGAAAACCTGCCATTGGACGAAAACTCGGACGACTTCGTTTTCGACAACGAAATGATTACGCAAGCCGCGTTTTTCGGCTACCGCATCGGCGAACTTTCCTGCCCGACGCGCTATTTTACCGAAGCGTCTTCGATCAATTTCCGCCGTTCGGTGAAATACGGTTTCGGCGTGCTCGGCACGTCGCTGAAATACCGTCTGCACCGTCTGCATTTGCTCAAATCGAATCTTTTCCGCGAACGCGAAGAAAAACTTGCGCCCGATTATTACCGCGAGATAGAAAAAAAAATCGTTAAAAACTTTTAGAACCGCCATTTTTTAATGTCAGAAAATAAATCCGGCTTTTTCCAAACAAATCGTCAGCTGATCGTCTATTCCGCGCTTTTCGTGCTGGTGATGGCGATCTATTACCAAGCCATCGGCTTTAACTTCATCAATCTCGACGACAATCTTTATATTTTCAATAATCCGATTGTGTTGAGCGGGTTGAATAAAGATTCGCTGAACTGGGCGTTTACAAAGTTTTACGCGGCAAACTGGCATCCCGTAACGTGGGTTTCGCATTTGATCGATGTCGAACTTTACGGCGCAAATCCGGGCGGGCATCACGCCACGAACATCGTTTTTCACCTGCTCAATTCGATTCTCGCTTTTACCGTTTTCAAGAAAATGACGGGAAGTTTCTGGAAAAGCGCAATTGTCGCCGCGCTGTTTGCCGTTCACCCGGCGCACGTCGAATCGGTCGCGTGGGTTTCGGAAAGAAAGGACGTGCTTTCGACAATGTTCTGGCTTTTGACGATGTTCGTCTATCTGAAATACGCGGAAAGTAAAAATGAAACGACGCGGGAACGCGCGAACGCGGGGACGCGGAGCAGTGAAGAGTTTGTAAATTCGGAAGAGATCGTTTCGGAAAATGCAGAAGGCAATGAAAACGATAATGAAAAAGATGATGCGAATCGCGCCGCGCCGCCGCGCCGCCCTCTCTCCGCGTCTTACTTCTACCTGTTTCTTCTTTCAGCCGTTTTCGCGCTCGGTCTGATGACGAAACCGATGCTCGTGACACTGCCGTTCGTTTTGCTTTTGATGGATTTCTGGGCGTTGGAAAGATTGAAAACGTTAAGAGATTTGCCCGCGCTGATAATCGAAAAGATTCCGCTTTTCGTTTTGACGGCAGCTTCTTCATATATCACTTTTATCGCGCAACGGACGGGCGGTTCGGTCGAATCGCTCGATTTTCTGCCGCTCGGAACGCGCATTGTCAATGCGATGCTGTCTTACGCAAAATATACGGGAATGCTTTTTTATCCCGTCAAACTTGGTGTCTGGTATCCGTATGACCGCGATTTTCCGGCGTGGCAGATCGCGGTCGCGGTCGTTTTTATTATTGGAATGACGGCGTTGTGTCTGTGGCAGATTCGGACGCGGAAATATCTTCTGATGGGATGGCTCTGGTTTCTCGGCACGCTCGTGCCCGTCATCGGACTCGTGCAGGTCGGTTCACAGCCGCTTGCCGACCGCTACACATACGTTCCGTATTTCGGCTTGTTCATTATGCTCGTCTGGGGCGCGAGCGATCTTTTCGAGTATTTCAGGTTAAATAAAAATGTCTTTTACGGTCTGTCCGGCGCATTCGTTCTCGTGCTGACGATTTTGGCTTTCAACCAGACGACTTACTGGCGAAACAACGAAATTCTTTACAAACACACGCTTTCCGTGACGCAAAAGAATTTTCTGATCTCGCACAATCTTTGTCATCATCTGACACTCGAGGAACGGATGGACGAAGCCGAGCCTTTCTGCGTGCAATCGATTGCCGATAACCCGACCTATTTCGAGGTTTACAACACGCTCGGAATTTTGAAACTGAAACAAAAGCAATATGAAGAATCGGAAAAGAACTTCAAGGAATGTCTGAAGCTCGAACCGAATTACGCTTCCGCTTATTCAAATCTTGCGATCGCGCAAATAATGCAGGACAAGCCCGAGGAAGCCGAACTGAATCTGCAAAAAGCGGCAAACCTGCCGAACAATATTCCGCCCGAAACATTTGCGACGGTCTTGAGCGATCTGGCGGCGAGATATGCGAAAAAGGAAAACTACGAAAAAACGGCTGAACATCTCAACCGTCTTTTGTATCTGACTCCGAACAATGTCGAGGAAAGAACGAAGCTCGTGTTTGCTTATTTCACGCTCAAACGCTTTGACGAAGCGCAGAAACAGGTCGAAGAATTGATTCGGCAAAATCCGAATCAGGCGGAAGTTTACAATCTGAAAGGAACGATCCTGCTCGAAAAGAAACAAAACGCGGAAGCCGTTACGCAGTTTGAAAAGGCTTTGCAGTTGAAACCCGATTTTGCCGAAGCAAAGGCAAATCTTGAAAAAGCAAAGGGAAAATAGAATATTAAAAAGTTTAGAGTCGCGCCTTCAGGCGGCTAATTGCTGAGAAAAGCTTTCTAAAGAAGGAACTCTAAACTTTTCAAAAGGAAAAATCGAAAAAATGAAACGACGTGACTTTATCGAACTCGGCGCGCTTGCCGGAACTGCAATTTTGTTTGGAAATGCGAAAAATACCGTGGCGCAAACATCATTCAAAAGCTTTGATCTGGAAGAAGTGACCGTGACGCAATTGCAGGAAATGATGAAAACGGGAAAAATGACTTCCAAAGACATCGTGCAGAAATATCTCGACCGCATCAAGGAAGTCGATCCGAAGATAAATTCCGTCGTCGAGATCAATCCCGACGCTGTGACGATCGCGGAACAGATGGACAAGGAACGCAAATCGAACAAAGTGCGCTCGCCCCTGCACGGCATTCCCGTTTTGCTGAAAGACAACATCGACACCGCCGATAAAATGCGGACGACCGCCGGAAGTCTGGCGTTGATGGACGCACCGGCACCGAAAGCGGACGCTTTTCTCGTCCAGCAATTGCGCAAAGCAGGCGCGGTTATTTTAGGTAAAACGAATCTTTCCGAATGGGCGAATTTCCGTTCGGACAATTCTTCGAGCGGTTGGTCGGGACGCGGCGGGCAGACGCATAATCCGTATATTCTGGACAGAAGTCCGTGCGGTTCTTCATCGGGTTCGGGCGCGGCTATCGCGGCAAATCTCGCGGCAATCGCGATCGGCACGGAAACGGACGGCTCGATCGTTTGCCCGTCTTCGATCAACGGCATCGTCGGTATCAAACCGACGCTCGGACTCGTTTCGCGTTCGGGCGTGATTCCGATCGCACACAGTCAGGACACCGCCGGACCGATGTGCCGAACCGTGACCGATGCGGCGATCGTGCTCGGCATTCTGGTCGGCGCAGATAAGACCGATCCGGTCACTTCGCAAGCGGTAAAGGGCGAAAAGGATTACACGAAATTTTTGCTGAAAGACGGCTTAAAAGGTGCGAAGATCGGCGTGATGCGCCAGTTTTTCGGACGCAATGCGCGGCTCGATGTATTGATGGAAACGCAGTTGAAAGTTTTGAAGGACAACGGCGCAACGCTCGTTGACGTTAATTTTCCGACGCTTTCAAAATTCGGCGATGCGGAATACGAAGTTTTGCTCTACGAATTCAAGGAAGATTTGAACAAATATCTTGCAAATCGCGGCGGCAAAATGAAAAACTTGAAGGATTTGATCGATTTCAACAATCAGAATGCCGACAAGGAAATGCCTTATTTCGGGCAGGAAATCTTTCTCAAAGCGCAGGAAAAAGCCAATCTCGACGACCGCGCATACCGTCTTGCATTACTCCAAAGCAAAGTTTTGACGCAGGAACAGGGAATCGATGCCGTGATGGATAAAGACAAACTCGACGCGATCTTTGCGCCGTCGAATTCGCCGTCGTGGATGGTCGATCTGGTCAGCGGCGACTGCGGTAGCGGATACGTCGGAAGCTCGTCGCTCGCGGCGGTTTCGGGCTATCCGAACATCACCGTTCCCGCCGGATTCTTGAGCGAACTTCCGATCGGCGTTTCATTCTTCGGTCGCGCATTTTCCGAACCGACGTTGATAAAGATCGCTTACGCCTTCGAGCAAGCGACCAAAGCGCGGAAAACTCCAAAATTTCTGCCGACTTATAAATAATTATTGCCCACGAAATACACGAAAAATACGAAAAAGGAAAAAAATATTTATAGTTTGTTTCAAATTCGATTTTGATCGGGATTTTGTTTTATTTTCGTTTCTTTCGTGTGTTTCGTTGGCAAAATCTTCTCATAAATCTTCTGCAAGCCTTCGAGCATTAAGTTTTCATCAACGGTTTCGATTAATGTGCAGTTTTCCGCGATCAATTTACTGAAACCGCCCGTGGCGATGATTTTCGGATTTTCGTTTGACTCCTCGAGCATTTTCTGCAAAATTCCGTTGACGAGTCCGATATAGCCGTAAAAAATTCCGCTTTGAATAGCGGAAACGGTCGAGTTTCCGAAAATGCTTGCGGGTTTTTTGACTTCGACTTTCGGCAGGTTCGCCGTTTTTTCAAAAAGGGAATCGGTCATCGTCTGCATTCCGGGCGCGATGATCCCGCCGATGAATTCCTTATTTTTGTTGACGAAGTCGATCGTCGTCGCCGTTCCGAAACCGCAGACGATGCACGGTGCGCCGTATTTTTCCATCGCCGAAAAAGCCGTGATAAAACGGTCGATACCCAAAGTTTCGGGCGTGGCGTAGCGGTTTTTCAGCCCGATGTCGAAATCCTTTGAAACGAAAATCGCCTTCGTATTTAATTTTTCAGCTAATTTTTCGTAAGCATTTCGCAATTGCGGAACGACGCTCGAAATGATGAAGGCTTCAAATTCAAAACGGTGCGTTTCGCTTATCTGTTCGTAAATCTCCGCATCGGTTTGATCGCGTCTTGTTGGAATGAATAATCTGGAAATGAGTTTTTCGCCGTCGAAAACGCCGAACTTCGTGTTTGAATTTCCGATGTCGATGGCAAACAGCATAAAAATGGAAAATGGAAAGTGGAAAACGGAAAATTAATTCGATCAAATCATTTTCCGTTTTCCACTTTCGGTTTTTCGTTTAAGTTTTATCCTTTCAGCGGAAGCCCGTCGTAAACCAACGCCCAACCGTTTTTGCGGCTCGTCCGCAAACTGCGCGTGAACCATTCGATGGCTTTGGCAGGATCGTCGTAAACCTGCACGGAAGGTTGTTTCTCACGCGGATCGACACGGCAGATCGCGCCGCCTTCGGTCGCGGTTTTCACGCACAACAGCGCGAACATATTGTTTTTCGACAAGATCGCCGTGCGCATCTGCACGTCTTCCGGCTCAAAATCGTCGAATTCGTCGAATTCGTCAAAATTTTGGTCGGAAAACTCGCCTTCCAACTCGTTAAAGTCCAATTCGTTGGGTTCAAAATCAAATTCGTCTTTCATAATAAAAAATACCAATTACACGTTACACCCTTGTGCGGTAAAGTTCAATTCATATTTTACTTCTGCGAAATTTTTCACCAGCAATTCCTCACGCACGCGGTTTCCGGTCTTGCGGTCGATCAGCTCGCGCCAAATCTCGTTTTCACGGTAATTTTTGCCGTTCTGCTGTAAAAACCGGTGATTTTTCTCGAAAACGTGATACGAAAACGGTGTTTCTTCGTTTGAATAGATCGCGCCTTTCAGATGATTTTCCGTGAGCCACAGTTTTATCTGAAACGTCAGATCGGTCGGATTAAAAAAACGCAGGTCGATATAATTGTAAAAAACGCCCGCGCCGCTACCGAACGGCAACGTGCGGTTTTCGTCGGGAAACGGGTCGAAACTGTGATGATGACGTTCGACGATTTCGAGCGGCGTGTGAAGTGCCATCCAGTAAAGCAGATTGGCAAGCTGACACAAACCGCCGCCGACACCGCGCACGACCTCGCCACGTGAAAGCTGCATTCCTTCGACGTAGCCTTTTTCGGCGGTCGCTTCACCCAGTTGTTTCCAGAAGGAAAAGGTCTGACGCGGTTTTATCAAAATGCCGTCGATGGTCGGACAGGCGATTCTTAAATTCTGAATCTTGTTTTCCTGCAATTCAGGGGCGGAGTTTCCGAGTTTACGTCGCAGTAAAGATTGATGTTTTTTACAGGTATACGGCAGATTTTCCGCGATCTGCTCGGACGCAAATTTGCCCGTTCTCGGCAAATCCGAAAGATGCCGGAAAAGCCGTTTTTGTTTGATGCGCGTGTGATAAAAGATGGGATGAATTTCAGAAAGCCTTTTTTTCATTCAGACTAATTTAACTTTTTAATAGAAAATGTCAATTTGAAAGAGGCTTGTTTACGGAAAAATAAATTTGCCGATTAGCGACCAAACGACAAGTCCGGCGATCAGACTTACCGCGATCAACCCGACTTCGCGGAGTTTATCTTCGTTCCAAGCCTTTTTAATAAAAACTATAAAAGTTGCAATTACCAAAATTGCAGTCGGAACGGCTAAAAACAACGGCTCGATTCCCAAATTACGGCTGAAATTAAATTCGTCGAAATTCGGGTTCGGCTGATAACCTGCAAGCCGAAAATATATATAAATGAAATTGACGATTCTGCCGATCGGTGCGGCAAGCGCGGCGATTGTCCAGAGTGGATGATAATTTTTTCGCGTCAGAAAAAAGGCTAACGCAATTGTCGCGTAGGTGATGAGCGGTCCGAGAATATTTACGATCGCAAGCTGAAAATTGCTCAAAGTTTCTTTATTGGCTGAAACCGAAACCGAATGAAGCTGAACATTTCCCGCACCGAATAAATGATATGCGAAAAAATGTCCGAGTTCGTGCGTCACGATCGTCAACGGAACGAGTAGAATTCCGAGCAAAAGATACTTTAAAATCCTGGACATAAACGTGGCTAATCGAACAAGCCCGGCGCATTGGTCACTTTCAAAAGCGCGTCGAGCCCGAAATGCTCATATGCAAGACGCGTCACCATCCGACCGCGCGGCGTTCGATTCAAAAAGCCGATCTGAATCAGATACGGTTCGATGATCTCTTCGATCGAGTCTTTTTCTTCGTGAATCGCGGCGGAAATCGTTCCCAAACCGACCGGTCCGCCGTCGAATTTTTCGATGATCGTCAGAAGCAGTTTGCGGTCGACTTCGTCGAGTCCGAAAACGTCAACTTCCATCCGGTTCAGCGCGTCCTGTGCGACTTCCTCGGTGATTCGCCCGTCGTAATCGACTTCGGCATAATCGCGCACGCGGCGCAAAAGACGGTTGGCGATGCGCGGAGTTCCGCGTGAACGCTTCGCAATTTCAATTGCGCCCTGATCTTCGATCTCGACCTTCAAAATATCCGCCGAACGCGAAATGATCGTCGTCAAATCTTCGATATTGTAAAAATCGAGATGAAAAACGATGCCGAAACGCCCGCGCAGAGGTGCGGTAATCAAACCCGGTCGCGTCGTCGCGCCGATCAGCGTAAATTTCGGAAGCTCAAGTTTGATCGAACGCGCCGCCGTTCCTTGTCCGATCATCAGATCGAGGTTGTAGTCTTCCATTGCGGGATAGAGAACTTCTTCGATCGCCGGATTCATACGGTGAATCTCGTCGATAAAAAGCACGTCGCCTTCTTCCAAATTCGTCAAAAGCGCGGCAAGATCGCCCGATTTTTCGATGATCGGTCCCGCCGTCGATTTCAACTGCGCACCCATTTCGTTGGCGACGATGTTTGAAAGCGTCGTTTTCCCGACTCCGGGCGGTCCGAACAAAAGAATATGATCTAACGCTTCACGGCGTTTGAGGGCGGCTTTCATAAAAACGCGCAGATTGTCTTTAACCTTGCGTTGTCCGATGTATTCGGCAAGCCGCGTCGGACGCAGGGAAAGCTCGAGTTGCGTTTCGTCGTCGAAAGCGTTTCCGCCGCGGTTATCGTAATTTTCTAAATCTTCAGTCATTTTCGTCTTCAGTCGATTTCAGCGTTCCGACAAATTTTTCATTTTGTGCGTCGTATCTTATTTCGTATTCGTCGAGCGTTCCGCCGCGTCCGCGATAGTCAACCTGATATTTCCAGAAACCTTTTTTGACGGGTTTGTGCGAAAAAAAATAATCGAGCCATAATGTTTCAAAAGTTTCTTTGTCAGTTTTGACAGCGATCGGATATTGAATCACTTTGTCCTGTTTTTCGCTGTAACCGATCAAGGTCGTCTGCAAACCCATACAGGCAAGCGCATCGAAAAGCGCGAATTCATAAGGTTTTCCATCATCGTTAAAATCCTTCAAATCCAGCAAAATGGGCTTTCCTTCGTCGTTTTTGTCAACTTTCGGAACTTTGTAATAACCGTTATGAATTAAATAAGGCAAATCGACCGTGCCGGTGTCTTCGCCGTCGCTCGGTGCAATTTCGAGCGTGTTAACGATTTTTTTCGTTTTTGAATCAATCAGCGAAACGTTCGCCTTTCCCGAATAATAATGACCGCGTGTTTCGTCGGGACAAGTGTAAATTTCTTCGACAGGCGTGCGCGGATTTTTCGCTGGCGAGGTCATCCATAAAACAAATTCGCGCGCCGGCGTAACCTGTTTTCTTTCGAGAATGACCGCCGTTTTCGGGAAAGTCTGGGCAAACAAACTTTCCGAAAAAGTAAATAAGCAGACGACTGAAATAATTAAAAACTTCAGTTTATTCATAAATCCAAAATCCAAAATCGAACTATCCTTTTGCCAAAAGCTGTAAACTCTTTCTGAGCAGTTTTTGAACGCTCATTTCCGTTCCGTCTTGCACGGCTTGTTTTAATGCTTTTTCGGCGGCGTTGCGTTGATAGCCGAGATTGGTCAGCGCGGAAAGTGCGTCGTCGTATACCTCATCGACGGGAACGTTTGCCGAAGCCGTCGGCAAACTGCTTTGCCCTGTGCCGCTCGAAGAAAGATCGTTGAGTTTGTCGCGCAATTCGATCACCAGTCTTTCGGCGGTTTTCTTGCCGACACCGGGAATCGAGGTCAGCCGCGCCAGATTGTCGGTGCGGACGGCGACGATTATTTCGTCCGCGCTCATTCCCGAAAGCATCGTAATTCCCGATTTTGCGCCGATTCCCTGAACGGAGATCAGTTTCAGATAAAGCTGTTTTTCGCGTTCGGTTTTGAATCCGAAAAGCTGCAAAGCGTCTTCCCGAACGTGCGTGTAAATGCGAAGCTGAACGGGCGAACCTTCTTCGCCGAGTTCGTAAAATGTCGAAAGCGGAATAGTCACTTCATATCCGACACCGTTTACATCTATAATTACTACGTTCGCCTGTTTTTCTAAAAGAGTTCCCGAAAGAAATGCAATCATTGTTTCACCTGTGAAACATAAATTGTAGGGCATTCTGCATTTAAGGGCAACGGCAAAATCGTATAAAATCATCTATGGTGTATTCTGTGAACATTTTCACTTTCCCCGCGTAAATTATTGAACAATGAAAGTTGATAAAATTTCCGAGTTAACAACAAATCGCCTGAGCATCTATCTCCGCTGTTTGAACGAATTGGCAGCAGAAGGCGCGAAATCGGTTTCTTCCGACGGGCTGGCGAACCGTTTTCATTTGAATTCGGCGCAGATTCGTAAAGATTTGGCATATTTCGGTGAATTCGGCGTGCGCGGTGTCGGTTACGACATTGCCGATCTGCGCGAACATATCACAAAGATTCTCGGACTCGACAAAGAACATCGCGTCGGCATCATCGGCGCGGGACGTTTGGGCGCGGCTCTCGCTGATTATTACGGCTTTCAGCGGACGAATTTCAAGGTCGCCGCGCTTTTTGATGCCGATAAAGACAAGATCGGGCAACATTTTGGCGAAATCGAGGTATTTGACATAAAAGACTTTTCCGAAGTCACGAAAAAAGCTAATATAGATGTTGCGGTGATTGCTGTTCCGGCGGAATATGCGCAGGGCGTTTTGGAGTTGATAACGGACGCGGGAATTAAGGCAATAATGAATTTTGCGCCGACACCGTTGCGGGTTTCGGGCGACGTTAAATTGAAAACGGTCGATCTGACGATTTCTTTGGAAAGTCTGTCGTATTATCTGGCTTTGCCGTCGAACGTAAACGGCGCGGGTTTGAAACCGAATTCGACCAATCGCCGAAAGAAGTAATAAATAAAAGTATTAAAGAGGTAAAAAAAATATGAGCTTTTTAGGATTAGTTAAAAGAATTGCCCCGTTTTTTCTGACTTTTACGGCAGGGCTTTTCATTGCGAGCCTTTTCATCACGCTTCCGGCGTGGAGCTTTCCGAAACGAAGCGAAAACAGATGGAATAAAAGACAATACAGGGAGGAAATTGAGCGTTTGCGCGAAAGAAATGCGTATCTTGAAAGACGCAATGCTGAATACGAAAGAATGACGCTCCGCATCGAGCCGAACTTTGAAAAACTGGAAGTTCCGCCGCCGCCGATGCCGCCGATGCCGCCCAAGGCTCCGGTCGCGCCGAATTATACCCGTTAAAAAAATCGAAACGAACGATTTCAAACCACAGATTAACCGGTGAAGATTTTCTTTCATTGTGCTAATCTGTGGTTTATTGTTTTATGGAAGAATCACAGGCGCGAAAATTAATTGTCGAAGTCGGTAAATTGCTTTATGAAAGAAGCTACGTCGTTTCGTCGGACGGCAACGTGAGCATTCGTCTGGACGAAAACTGTGTGCTTGCCACGCCGACGATGACCTGTAAAGGTCGGATGACCGAAGATTGTGTGGCGATCACGGATATGGACGGCAAGGCTTTGAATGACAAAAAGGCTTCGTCGGAACTGGCGATGCACCTTTTGATCTACAAAATGCGTCCCGACATCAAAGCCGTCTGCCACGCGCACCCGCCGCACGGAACTGCTTTTGCGGTCGCGGGTTTAGCCATCGATGCACCGATTCTTTCCGAAGTTATTCTGACTTTGGGATGTGTTCCGCTAACGGGTTACGGAACGCCTTCGACAAACGAACTGACCGACGCAATGAAGCCTTTTGTCGAGCATCACAACGCACTTTTGATGGCAAATCACGGCGCGGTCGCCTACGGGACGGATTTATGGCAAGCATTCGACAGGCTTGAAACTTTGGAACACACCGCAAAAATCGCGATTCTGTCACGCGCACTCGGAGGTGCCAACGATCTGCCGAAGGATGCGATCTCGAAACTTATCAATATTCGCGAAAAAGCGGGATATTTGACCGAGAAAGCACGATGTCAGGCTTGCGGATATTTGGACGACGCGGGGATTTCGTGCGATGCGAACGGGCATTCGGAGAACGGGAAAATTTCACTTTCGCGCGAAGAATTGATCGAACTTTTGGCACAAGCCGCAAATGTAGGTTAAACTTATTTTTCTTACGCAATCTTAACAGTAAATTTTTAGGAGAAACTAAATGCAAGAAGCATTGGGAATGGTTGAAACGAAAGGTCTTGTCGCGACGATCGAAGCGGCGGACGCAATGGTAAAAGCGGCGAATGTCACGCTCGTCGGTTACGAAAAAATCGGCGCGGGTTTCGTTACGGCGATCGTGCGCGGCGATGTCGCGGCAGTCAAAGCGGCGACGGATGCAGGTGCGGCAGCGGCGCGGCGGGTCGGTGAACTCGTTTCGGTTCACGTTATTCCGCGCCCGCATACGAGCATCGATGAAACTTTGCCGGTCGTTATGAAGTAAGGATAGTTCGTTGTTAGTGGTTGGTTGGTCTTTGCAAAAACGGAAACAACTAACTACGAACAACTAACTACGAACAAAATGTTAATAGCAAGAATTTTAGGAACGGTTGTCGCTTCGCAGAAAGACGAGCGTTTGCAAGGTAAGAAACTACTCATTGTCAAACCTTTAAATCTCGATGGGACAGACCAGAGCGGCTACACGGTCGCAGTCGATACGGTCGGCGCAGGCTTTCACGAGAAAGTTCTCGTTGTCGCCGGTTCGTCGGCGCGTTTGGCGGAGGGAAATAAGGATTGTCCGGTTGATTCGGCAATTATCGGAGTGATCGATACGATCGATTTTATTTAGGAGAAATTTCGATGAGATATAAACTGGTTTTATTTATTGTTCTGTTTACGATTTGTTTGTTTGGTCAGGCTTTTGGACAAGGATATGGGGACAGAAATAAAGCCGGAGATGGGCGATACAGAATCAACGGGAAGGTCGTGCTTCCGAGCGGACAGCCCGCTATCGGCATCAAGGTTTTATTGCGAGGCGCGGATTTCACCAACAGTTCGGCAGTGACCGATAAGGAAGGAAAGTTCGTTTTCGACAGTATTCCCGCCGGAAATTACAACGTTCAGGTCGCCGAAGTTCAGGAATTTTCACCCGTCAACGAAAGCGTCACGATTGCCCGCGATACGACCCCCGGACAATCATATAATCTGCTCATAAATCTGATCGCAAACAGTAAATCGTCGAAAGCCAATCCGTTATTCGCAAAGGTTCCGAAGGATGCAATGGGAAAATTCGAGGAAGCTCTGGATTATTTCAAAAAAGGCGAATACAAAACCGTTTTTCCTTTGCTTCAGGAAGCGATAGCAAAATATCCCGAATTTGCGGCGGCTTATAATCTTGCCGGAGAAACCTTCGTGAAAATGAACGATTTCGACCGTGCTCTGGGAGCGTTTTCAAATGCGATCGCCATTCAGAACGATTACTTCGACGCGAAAGTAAATTACGGTTTTACCTTGCTTTCGATGAAGGATTTCAAAGATTCCGAAAAAGTGATGCGTGATCTGATAGCACAAAAAGATGACGTTCCTTTGACGTATTTGTATCTCGGAATGGCGTTGGTCGGGATGAAACAGATCGACGAAGCGGAAACCACCTTGCTCAAAGCGATCTCGCTCAAAGGCGGCGATTCGTTGGCGGCGGCACATCGTTATTTAGGCGGAATCTACGTCGAGAAAAAACTGAATGACAAAGCCATCGCGGAATTGGAGAAATATGTCGAGCTTGCACCGAAAGCGGGAGATGTCGAAAAGATAAAATCCACCATCGGGGAACTCAAAAAACAGTCCAAACAGTAATTTACATTAGAAATACATTATGAAAAATCTCATCAGAATTTGTTTTTTATCAGTGCTCTTTCTGAGCGTTTCGTCGTCGGCTTACTCACAAAATACTATTTCGGAAGAAAAACGAAAGTTAATAGCCGAGATGATTCAGGTAACGAAAGCCGATCAGCAATTTCTCGAAATAACGGGCAAAATGCTCGAATCGATGGAAAAAATGTTTCCGATCATCATTTCACAGTCGGTTGATAATAACGAAACACTTTCAGCGGAAGCAAAGACGAAACTGAGAGAATTGGTTGATGCACGATTCAAATCGTTCAGCCGTAAATTTCGTGAAAAACTGCCCCAGCGGATCGACAGCAAAAAATATGTCGAAGAATTGATGTATCCGATCTACGACAAATATTTTACTGAGAAAGAACTGGGCGAACTGGTAACTTTTTATAAATCGGAAACCGGGCAAAAATTTATTTCGGTCACGCCGGAGCTGGTTGCGGAATCCAATAAAATTACCGAAACAAAGCTTTTGCCGCAGATTTTGAGTTTGGTCGATGAGATCATAAAAGAAGAGTTTCCCGAACTGAACGATCAAAAATCAAGTGCGCCGCCGCCGCCGGGCAAAAAGCCGAATAAATAATTTATGCAGCTTGCACGGGTTATCGGAAATTTAGTTTCGACGATCAAAAATGAATCCCTCGAAGGGCGCAAATTTATGATCGTCCAAACTTTGAACGAAAATTTAGAAGCGACGGGAAAACCGCTCGTCGCGCTCGACGCGGTCGGCGCAGGTGTCGGCGAACTAGTTTTCTGGTGCCGCGGAAAGGAAGCGAGTTTTCCTTTCAAACGCGACGACACGCCGACCGATTGCACGATTGTCGGCATCGTCGATTCGGATTCACACGTTTACAAAAAGTGAGAACTAAGAGTTGAGAACTGAAATGTAAAAATGGTTCTCACCTCTCAATTCTCACCTGTCAGTTCAAAATGCTTTTAGCCAGAGTTATCGGAAATGTCGTCGCGACCCAGAAAAACCAGCGTTATGAGGGCGCGCGGATAATGCTTTGCCGCAAATTGACCGCCGAACTCGAAGATACCCCCGAAACGCTGCTTGCACTCGATTCGGTTTCGGCGGGCGAAGGCGATCTGGTGTTGATAGTGCAGGAAGGTTGGGGCGCATCGACCGCTTCGACCGGAAAACAGGGCGCGGCGATCGATTCGGCAATTGTCGGCGTGGTCGATTACGTTGATCTATTGCCGAAAGAAAATTAATTTCAGATTCCAGATATGGAAAACGCAAACACTCAAAAATTAGCCGAACAGATTGCTTTGCTTTTGCAGGAAAATGCAAAGGGAAGCGACGAGGATTTTCTCCGTTCGAGCCTCGAAAAAATCAATCAAAGATTAGATAAGATCGAATCAAGTATTATTCAGCCAAATCCGCAATCCGCAATCCCAAATCCCGGATTATTTCATCCGAGTCAGGAAAAATTTCTGAGTCTTGAAGAACTTGCCGACGAAATTATCGATTCTCTCCAAAATGAAAAAGCCTGTCCGTATGAACCGACGGGCAAACCTTGCGATAATTGTTCGATGTGCAATTCGCGTGGATTTTAACCGACACGGCATCGGCAAAGGCAAAATTTTTCCCGCCAAAATTCCATCGGACAAATGAAAAGGTTCGTCAGATACGTTTTTATACTCACATTTATACGTTAAATCATTCGTCGGACACGTCGGCAGACGTATATTTATATGTCCGAAACGTGTTCGGATACGTCCGCCAACGTATATTTATACGTCCGAAACGTGTCCCGATACGTTATTGGACGTATACTTTGGCGTTCGGAACGTATATTTATAGGTCTGCCAACGTATATTTATACGTTTGACGACGTATCCGAAGGATGAATTGACGTATAAATGCGAGTATAAAAACGTATCGGATACGTTTTGCAACGTATCCGAAGGGTAAATTGATTCTGTTTAGTAAAGTTCAGACCTGAAAATTCAAAGTTTGAATCAAATCATACTTACTTATTTGCCGGCGCGGTCGTCGTGTTGTTTTTACGCAACGATTCGGCGTTTCCGACGCTCGGAGCCGTTTTTGCGCCTTCCTGTGCCTGGAAATAAGGCTCTTCCTTAAAGCCGAGCAAACTCGCGGTCAAAACTGCCGGAAACTGATTGCGCGTCGTGTTGTAATTCGTCACGGCTTCGTTAAAATCGAGCCGCGCCGTGTTGATTCGGTTTTCCGTTCCCGAAAGCTCGTCCTGGACTTTCATAAAAGCCTCGTTTGAACGGAGTTGCGGGTAATTTTCCTGCAAGCTCAAAAGTCTGCCGATCGTTCCGCCGAAACTGTTGTTTGCTTCGATGATCGCTTGTTTTTGCTCGGGCGATTTGTCGCCGTCCGCGCCCGCAGGAGCGGCTTGCTGTGCGTTCAAAAGACGCGAACGCGCATCGGCGATCTGTCCGAAAACTTCCTGTTCCTGAATCGCCGACATTTTCGCCGTTTCAACCAGATTCGGAATCAGATCGGCGCGTCTTTGCATCGCGCTTTCGACGTTTGCCCATTTTCCTTTGACACCTTGCTGTTTCGCGGTCAGATCGTTGTAACTGCAACCGCTCAAACCGAATGCGAAAAATAACGCGACGGTTAATAATAATGCTTTTTTCATAGTTTTTTCCCTCATAAAAAGTTAATTGTTAGCTGTTAATCGTTAATTGTTAATCGTGTTTTCAAACATTTCGGACGATTAACCATTAACAATCACAATTTACGATTTTCCAACCTTGTCCACCGCGCCGATAACGGCTTCGATCTGCGCCATATAGTCAGCGAAAAGCTGATTGGCGGAAACTTCGTCGAGCGCGGGCATAAAATTATTTTCACGAATATTGATTATTTTTTCAAATATTTTACCGTCAATTTCTAAAGTCTGCGCCGTCAGCGCGACGACTTCGCGTTTCGTGCGCGGCGGTTCGACATTATGAAGCAGAAGAACGGCGCGAAACAGCGACGCAAAACTCGAAAAACTCTGCGACATCAGATTTTTCAAGCCTTCGACCGAAGCCGAAGCCGGAATATATGCGCGGCGAAGCTGTATCAGTTTACTGCGAAGTTCGTATTCGGTTTGATGACGCAGAAAATTATCGGAAATGTTCAGACCAGCCAGAACATCCGTTCCGTAAAGAACCTTGCGGGCGCGTTCCATCTGATGAAACTCGATCGGGAAAACGTCAGCCGCCGTTTGCAGTTCGTTGACGGTAAAATAGATCGGCACGGGATGTCCCATTTTTGCCCACTCACGCAGACACGAATGGGCGTTTCGCAAATCCTTAGGCGTAATTTCGTGCAAAGCGATCAGTAAATTGTAATCGGACTGTTTCGGCACAAAATCACCCGCCGCCGCCGAGCCGTAAAGAATCACCGAAGCAAGATTTTTGCCGTGCGTTCCTTTCAAATCGTCAATAAATGCCGCAAATTGATTATTCATATAAATGATAAATGATAAATGTTTTTACCAATCTCCGCCTGCGCCGCCGCCGCCGAAATCGCCGCCGCCGCCGAAACCGCCCCAATCGCTTCCACCGCCCGAACTGCCGCCCCAATCGCTTCCGCCGCCCGAACTGCTACCCGAATTGGCAATGATCGAGCCGATAATCCACGGCAACGCGCCGCCGCCGCCGAAACCGCCGCCGCCGCCCCAACGATCACGGTCATTACGGCTTTTCCTTCTGCCGAAACTGCCGAAAATCATCAAAAGAAGCAAAACTATGCCGATACAGCAGATGACTCCGCCAATCGAAAAACCGCTTCTTTTCTGCGATTTTTGTGCCGGCTCAGTTTGTCCGCTTGAAACGGGCGGCGGTTCGGTTCCGTTTTGTTTGGCTTCGATCGTTTTAATATATGCGTCGATCGTGTCGGCAACTCCTTTTGAATAATTTCCTTGTTTGAAAGCCGGAACGAGATATTGACGCTGAAGGCTTCCGACCGTGCCGTCGGGCAATTCGTCCTCTAAATCTTTGCTGACCTGCGTAAAATATTTGCGGTCGTCGATGGCGATAAAAAGCAAAGCCGAAGGATTGTCGTCCTGTTTCGAGCCGATCTTCCAACCGCGCGCAACGGCAAGCGAATATTCAAAGATCGGACGTTCGCCCGTCGTTTTGACGATCGCCACGGCGAGTTCGACCGGCGGATTCGTTTTATTTTTGAAATCGGTGATTTTTTGTTCGAGTTGTTGTTTGGTAGTTGCGTCGATCACGCCCGCATAATCGTTGACGAAACCCGTCGGCGCGTCGAGCGGCGATTCATTGATGGAAAAACCTTGAGAAAAAGCGGCGTTTGCCGCGAAAAGATAAATCAGTCCTGCGAAAAGAAGTTTGATTTTTGCCGTCGCCGATTTCGTTTTCATTTGATTCAATTGTGCCAAATCTTTTAGAAATACGAAAGTTTGCCTGATTCGGTTCCGTTTCAAAGCGTGGGCGATTAATTTTCCAAAAGCGAATGGAGCAGGGAATGAAGCCCGAAAAACAGTGCGACTCCGGCAAAAACGGCAAATGAAACGAGCGGACGTTTGCCTCCGTGATGGTTTACTTCGGGAATGAGATCGCTGGCGGCAACGTAAAGCGTCACGCCGCTGGCGAGCGGAAGTGCGTAGGCGACCGTAAACTCAAGATTCTGACCGATGAAATAAAAGATCAGAACGCCGATAAAGGTCGTCAATCCGACCAGCGAAGTTGCCGCCAGAACTTCCTTTTTTCCTTTTCCCGCCGCCAGAATCATCGATGAGATCGTAAAACCTTCGGGAAATTTATGCAGAAAAATCGCGATAAACACCAGAAAACCGACCTTTACATCGATCTGCGATGCGGCGGCAATCGAAACCCCGTCGAAAAACGTATGAATTAAAAGTCCGCCGATTGCCGTGTAAGCCGAGCGCGGCGAGATCAGATGATCGCTGTGAACTTCTTCGCCGAGGTGAAAATGCGGGGCAATCGTATGCTCGAAAAATTGCGTCAGCAAATACCCGGCAAGTAAAAGCATCATCGGGATTGCCAGTTCTTCACTGTTTTGCGGGTTGATCTTTTGCCAGATCAGGATCGTTTTCGGAATGATCTCGAAAAACGTGACGGAAAGCATAAATCCGGCACCCAATGCCAGTAAATAATTGATGAGTTTTTTATAATTCGTGTGAAATTTTGCCGGGAAAAGAATCAATCCGCCGAAAATATTGGCAAATGCCGCGGCAAGACCGAATGCTAAAAGTTGGATAAGGGACGCGTCCATAAAAAAGCGAATTCTCCACTTTAACTCAAAAAGAGGCGAAAAAGAAATTGCCGAATTACAGTTATTAAAAATGCTGATAGAGGGTAAAAGATTAGGCTGAAAAGATTAAGCAGTTGATTAATCAAAAAACTTAAAATTTATCTTGACAGAGGATAAAAAATAATCGTAATATGCTTGCAAGTCTTTGATAATCGTTTGATAAATGATTCGAGCAAGCAGGAAAGAGTTAAAATAAGTGTTTAAAAGCTTAAGCACTTCCCCAAGTCGCAGATCGTCGGTCAGATTAGGTAGAAACAGTTGTCAAAATATATTCAGCAGTACGGTTTGCCACTTCAAAATTACGCGTTAAATCTATCAAAATTAAAGGAATTTAGCAAAACACTTGTCAAAAACTTCAGGGTAGCTGTGTGTTTTGAATCTCTTCACTCGAAAGAAAATAGGGTTCTTTGAAGATTTGAAATGAAAAAAGCCGAAAATCTGCATCAATCCGTGTTGCTCGAAGAAACTTTACAAGTTCTGCAACCGAAAAAAAATGAAGTGTTTACGGACGCAACGCTTGGAATGGGCGGGCACACTCAGGCGATTCTCGAAGCGGGAGAGAATGTGCAGGTGATCGGGATCGATCAGGACCTTGAAGCGATCGGTTATGCAAAGCAACGTTTAGAGAGATTCGGCGAAAGATTTCGGGTTTATCACGCAAATTTTTCCGAGATAAAAGAAGTTTTGCGGGAAGCCGGGATTGAAAAAGTAGACGGAATTTTAGCCGATCTGGGCGTTTCGTCGCTACAGTTTGACAGTGCGGAACGCGGATTCAGTTTCCGCTTCGATGCGCCGCTCGATATGCGGATGAACGCGGATGACGAAACGGAAACCGCCGCCGAACTGCTCGAAAATCTAAAGGAAGAAGAGATCGCCGACATAATTTACAACTACGGCGAAGAAAGAGCTTCCAGAAAGATCGCACGCTGGATAGTTGATAAAAGAAAACGCGGCGAGCCCGTCAGAACGACGAAACAGCTTGCCGATCTGATCGAAAGAGCCATCGGTCGCGGGAAAAAAGACAAAATTCATCCGGCGACGCGCACGTTTCAGGCTTTACGAATCGCGGTCAACCGCGAACTCGATATTTTAGAAGATTTTATCCGCGATGCGGTAGATGTTTTGAAAAAAGACGGAAGATTAGCGGTCATCACGTTTCACTCTCTCGAAGACCGCATAGTTAAGCAAACTTTCCAAAAGCTCTCGGGAAAGTGTTTCTGCCCGCCGCGCATCCCCCAATGCGTTTGCGGAGCCGAAAAAAAGATTGAAATTTTGACGCGCAAGCCAATTGCGCCGAACGTAAGGGAAACCGAGGAAAATCCTCGCGCTCGCAGTGCGAAACTCCGCGCTTGCTTGAAATTGGATTAACTTTTTAGAATCAATTCTTTGATTCATTTTCGGAGAAATTTATGAGGAAAAGAAGCCTGCCCCAAAACACAACTCAAAAAATCAAACGCGAACGCGACCCGATTCCGTGGCGGTATTGTTTAATGACGCTTTTCTGCGGATTTTTGCTCGTCGGCGGATTTTTTCTCGCCGCCCGACAACATTTTTCTTCGATCGATTACAGCATTAAAAACTCGCAGTTGAAAAAACAACTCGACGAACTCGAATCGGAAAAACGCCGCCTGATTTTGAGTAAGGAAATCGCCCTAACGCCGGACGAGATCAAGAAAGCCGCGAAAAAGATCGGTTTGACCGAGATGACGGCGGCAAACATCACGACCTCCGCGCCGCCCGTTCAGAATAATGCAACGCCGAAACCCGCAAAAGAATTGGTTCATAAAACGGTCGAGTCTGCGCCGGTGCAAACTTTTTTAGGTAAGACGGGCGACGTTAAAGATACGAAAAACGGCAAAAATTCCGACGAATCGAAAGCCGCAAGGAAGGAAAATAAAACAATTAAATAAAGATTTTAGCTGAAACCGAGATGCCGAAGAAAAGAAAAAAGATAAAGAAAAATAATCCGATGCAGACGCTTTTCACGCGTTTTATGCTCGTCGTTGCATTTTTTGTTTTTTGGATCGGCGGCATCGGCGTTCGACTCGTTCATTTGCAGATCAGCCAGCACGAAGTTTTGCTCGGCAAGGCGTTAAATCAAAGACGCGATAACGTTAAGGAAAAACAGCTTCGCGGCACGATCTACGACCGCAGTGAACGCGCTCTGGCAATGAGCGTCAACGCCAAATCGCTTTATGCCGACCCCGCGGAGATCGAAAATGTCGAAGCGGCGGCAAAAGACATTTCCAAAGCATTGAAACTCAAACCGCAGGAAGTTTTAAAAACTCTCAGCGAAGCCAAAACAAACGGCAAGAGATTTGTCTGGCTGGCGCGAAAACTGGATGAAAACGTCGTCGATTCGATAAATAAAACGCTTGAAGTCAAAGATTTAAGCAAAGCCGATTATCCGAAATTCAGCGGCTTGCACTGGCGCGAAGAGCAAAAACGCAGTTATCCGTATAATACTCTGGCGGCGCAGGTCATCGGCTTCAGCAATTCGGAAGATGTCGGGAGCGCGGGAATCGAACAATCGCAGGAAGAAGTGTTGCACGGAGCCGTAACTAAAGGCTGGCAGGATCGCGACCGCTTGGGACGCGTTTACGAAGAAGATTTGGAAGAACGCGAACCGCCGAAGGATGTCGTTCTGACAATCAGCAATTCGATTCAATATAAAGTCGAACAGGCACTCGAACAGGGCGTGAAAAACTCTAATGCGAAATCGGGAATGGCGATCGTTTTGAATCCGAAAACAGGCGAAATTCTGGCGATGGCAAATTATCCGACCTTCGACCCGAACAAATATAACGATTTCAAACTCGAAAACTTTACGAATCGTGCCGTTCACGACGTGTATTCGCCCGGTTCGGTCTTTAAGTTGGTTACATACGGCGCGGCGATCAACGATAATTTGATAAATCCGAACGGCGAGATCGATTGCCGTGCCGGATTTATCGAAGTCGGCGGACATCGTTTCAACGATCCGCACGCGACGAAAATTATGTCTTACGGCGAAGCGATGGCGGTTTCGAGTAATGTCGCGGCGATCAAAACGGCAACTTCGCTTGGCAAAGACAAATTTTATGGTTATGCTCAAAAGTTTGGCTTCGGACAGCCTGTCGGCATCGAATTGCCGGCGGAAGCAAACGGAATATTTCGTTCGCCCGCATCGTGGAGCGGAAGCTCTCTGGCATCGATGTCGATCGGTTATGAAATTGGCGTTTCGGCTTTGCAAATGGCAACGGCTTTTGCGACTATAGCGAATGACGGAATTAGAGTTCAGCCCCACGTCATCAAGGAAATACGCCAAGCAGACGGGAAGATTTTCAGTGCGACCGAAGCGCAAAAAACGCAGATCGTAACGGCTGAAACTGCGCGTGGTTTGCGTAAAATGCTGCGTCAGGTCGTGCTGACCGGAACGGGAAAACGCGCGCAATTAAACGGTTATACGTCAGCCGGAAAAACCGGAACGGCTTGGAAATATAACCCGAAATTGAAAAAGATCGATTCGAGTAAATACGTTTCATCATTTATCGGGATGGCTCCGGCGGACAATCCCGAAATCGTGATCGCGGTCGTTTTGGACGAACCGCAAGGCGGAGCGCGTGACGGCGGACAGGTTTCCGCACCGATCTTCCGGCAGATCGCCGAACAGATTTTGCCGGAAATGAACATCGTTCCCGATGGCGCGGTCAGACAGGAAACTTTGACGGCTGAACAGCTTCCGACCGAAGCCGTCGAGGTTCCGAGCGATACGAAATCGATCAATGACGAAGATTCCGACAAAACGGAAAGATCGGACAAAGCGAAGGAAACAAAAAAGGCGGGTAAAGACGATAAGAAATCCGCAGTAAATGAAAAATCGCAGAAAACCAAAGAAAAACCTGCGCCGAACGAGAAAAAAGGAAGTAAAACGAAAACTGCGGTTCTGACGGAAAAGCCGAAAAATGAAGCGAAGAACAAATCTTCAGGTGAAAGGACGAAACAGAAAACTTGAAACTTGAAACAGTCATAAAATATATGGAAGCCGACGCTTCCCGCCTAAACCCCGCTTTACTTGGCGCAGAGGTCGATTCATTTGTGATCGATTCGCGCGAGGTTAAGGCGGGCGATTGCTTTTTTGCGCTTTCGCAACCCGAATATAAAAACAACTGTTTCAACGGCGATTTTGCCGATTCGACCGCCTTTGCCGCAAAAGCATTGGAAAACGGCGCGGTTGCCGCCGTCGTTCGTCCCGACCGTTTTGAAGAACACAAATCCGAACTCGAAAAATTTCAGGACAAATTAATTTTCGTTGACGACGTGATCGTTGCGTTTCAAAAACTCGCGCACGGCGTTTATCTCGAATGGAACAAACCCGTCGTTGCCGTCACGGGAAGCGCGGGAAAAACGACTGCCAAAGAATTGACGGCGCACGTTTTGGAAAGTTCGGGCAGAAAAGTTCTGCGCAATATCAAAAATTACAATAACGGACTCGGACTTCCGATCACGGTTTTGAATCTGGCGAAGGATTCATCTTACGACATTGCCGTTCTCGAAATGGGAATGTCCACGCCGAACAACGAAATCGCGCGTTTGTGCAAGATCACGCCCCCGGATGTCGCGGTCGAACTTAATGTTTTGCCCGTTCACGTCGAGCATCTCGGTTCGATCGAAAATGTCGGGCGCGCAAAAGCCGAACTCGTCGAAGGAATGAAACCGCACGGAACGGCGATTTTGAACGCCGACGATTTCCGCGTTTTTGCGATGCGCGATCTGCACGACGGGCAAAACGTGACTTACGGAATCAAAGTCGAATCGGACGTAATGGCAAAGGACATTCGCTTTGACCGTTTCGGCGAAACGCATTTTACGCTCAGAACGCCGAACGGCGAAGCCGAAGTTCTATTTCCTTTGAACGGCAATCACAATATCCTGAACGCGCTCGCGGCTTCGGCGGTCGGTCACGTTTTCGGAATGAGCGTTGCGGAAATCGCCGAAAGTTTGAAAACCGTCGCACCGCCGCCGCAACGCGGTGAAATTATCCATTTTGTCGAAGGATTTACCGTCATTAACGATACCTACAATTCAAATCCCGACGCACTGCTTTCGATGGTTGAAACGTTGGTTGACGGTGCAGGTTCGGCAAAAAGAAAGCTCGTTGTGGCGGGGGAGATGCGTGAATTAGGCGGCGATTCGGAACAGATTCACTTTGAAACGGGCAGGAAAATCGCGCAGATCGGCATCGACAAACTTTTCGGGGTCGAAGGTTTTTCCGCAAATCTGCTCAAAGGCGCGAAGGAATCGGGCTTGAGCGGAGTTGAGTTTTACGAAGATTCAAACATTGCCGCCGAAAAATTTATCGATGAAGTGCAAGCGGGAGATTTAATTTTGGTCAAAGGGTCGCGTGGTGTGAAAACCGAAAAGGTTATTGAAAAATTACTGGAGAAATTTGAAACGGAAAAATAAACGGCATACTTTGGATGACGGAAAATCCGCAATCCAAAATCCGAAATCCGAAATCCGAAGATGCTTTATTACTTTTTATATCAACTGATTTTTAAACAGTATGGCGGCGCGGGCGAGTCGATCTTTTACAAAGGCTTGAACGTTTTTCAATACGTCACTTTCCGCACCACTTTTGCCACGATCACGGCACTTTTGATTTCGCTTCTTTTCGGCGGAAAGGTCATTGAAAAATTACAGGCGTTAAAGATCGGGCAGGAAATCCGCGAAGAACTTTCGGCGGAACATCAGGCAAAAAAAGGCACGCCGACGATGGGCGGAGTTTTGATTCTGATTTCGGTGTTTCTTTCGACGATTCTCTGGGCGCGGCTCGATAGTTTATATTTATGGCTCGCTTTGGGCGCGACGACGGCTTTCGGCACGATCGGATTTATTGACGATTACATCAAGATCGTTAAAAAACGCAGTTTAGGACTGACCGAAAGACAGAAACTTTTAGGGCAATTAATTACGGCATTTGTAGTTTGGGGCGCACTTTACTGGCTGGCAAATTATCCCTGGAATTTGAGTATTCCGTTTTTCAAGGAAACGGCGATCACCAATGTTACCAACGTCGGCGCGTTCATTTATCTGTTCTTTATCATTTTTGTCCTGCTCGGTTCGTCAAACGCAGTGAATTTGACCGACGGGATGGACGGACTGGCGGCAAGCGTAACGTTTATCGCAATGTCTGCGCTAACCGCGCTGACGTATGTTTCGAGCGACGGTCGCTGGTCGGCTTATCTCGACATTACGCACAAACCCGAAGCGGCGGAGTTGACGGTTTTCTGCGGTGCAATGGTCGGCGCAAGTCTTGGATTTCTCTGGTATAACGCGCCGCCCGCGCAGGTTTTTATGGGCGATGTCGGAAGCCTTGCGATCGGCGGTGCGCTCGGCACGGTCGCGATTTTGACAAAACAGGAATTTCTTTTGCCGTTCATCGGCGGGATTTTCATTATCGAAGCACTTTCGGTGATTTTGCAGGTCGGCTATTTCAAATTTACGCGCAAAACGACCGGAACGGGCAAGCGTATTTTTCTGCAAGCACCGCTTCATCATCATTTTCAGATGGGCGGTTTGAAAGAGCCGAAGATAGTTTTCAGGTTTGTGATCGTGGCGATACTTTTTGCGCTTTTGAGTCTTTCGACGTTGAAACTTAGATAATTGTTCGTTGTTAATGGTTAGTTGTTCGTTGGATTTATTCAACTAACGACGAATACTAACGACGAACTACATACAATGAATTTAGAAGGCAGAAAATCTTTAGTTCTCGGTGCGGGAAAATCGGGCATTGCTTCGGCGAAATTTTTAGCGGAACGCGGTGCGATCGTTGCTTTGCACGATAAGAAAGAGATCGCTAAATGGTCGGACGAAGCGCGTTCTTTGAAAGAAAAATATAATGTCGGATTGGTTGACGGCAATCTTCCGTCGTGGCTTTTGGATCAGATCGATCTGGTCGTAATTTCGCCCGGCGTGCCGACGAATTCGATTCCCGCGCGTTACGTTGACCGCAAGGACGGCGAAGTTATCGGCGAAGTCGAGCTTGCTTACCGGTTTTTGAAGGGCAGAATCGTCGGCATTACAGGCAGTAACGGAAAAACGACCACAACGACTTTGGTCGGTGAATTACTAAAAGATACGGGAATCGAAACGCTCGTCGGCGGAAATATCGGAACGCCTTTGCTCGATCTGACGGCGAAAGCGACGGAAAACACTTGGACGGTGGCGGAGCTTTCGAGTTTTCAGCTTGAAACCATCAAGGATTTTCGTCCGAACGTGGCGATCGCCACGAACGTTACGCCGAACCATATGGATCGTTATGATTTTTTCAGCGATTACGCCGCCGCCAAGCATCGCCTTTTTATGAATCAGACGGCGGACGACGTGGCAATTTTAAACGCCGATGACGCAACGACGGCGAGTTGGGCAAGCGGTTTAAAAGCGAATGTCGTGATGTTTTCGGTCAAAACGGAATTGGACGAAGGCTTGTTTTTGCGAAACCGCGACCTTGTTTGCCGCGCAAACGGCAAGGAAAAGATTTTGACGACACGCGACGAGATTTTCGTGCGCGGTCTGCACAATGTCGAAAACGTGCTCGCGGGTTTTGCCGCGGGACTTGCTTGCGGTGCTTCGCCTGAATCGATGCGCGAAACGGTGCGGAATTTCAAAGGTGTCGAGCATCGCATCGAGTTTGTTGAAGAAATCGAAGGCGTAAAATTTTACAACGATTCAAAAGCCACGAGCGTTGACGCGACTTTGAAGGCATTGGAAGCTTTGAGCGAAGAAGAAGGCAAAATCGTTTTGATTCTCGGCGGTCGCGGAAAAAATGCGCCGTATGCACCGTTGATTGCGTTGATCGAAAAAAAAGTTCGCGCACTGGTTTTGATCGGCGAAGATGCGGACAACATTGAAACTCAGTTGAAAGGCGCGGCGGAAATCGTTCGCGCCGATACGATGCAAGACGCGGTGAAAAAATGTTTTGAAGCGGCGAAAACAGGCGATTCGGTCTTACTTGCGCCCGCTTGTGCGAGTTTTGATATGTTCAATACTTTCGAGCATCGCGGAAAAATTTTTAAGTCCGGAGTCCATAGTCTAAAGTCCGAAGTCAAAAGAGTTTAGTTGCGTGGCGAAGATTGAAAAATTTCAAGATTTAGAGTCTTGGAAAATTACGAAGAAGATTTATGATCTTTCCAAGCAAGATAAATTCAGTCGAGATTTTGCTCTTTGCAATCAAATTCGTCGGGCTTCGATTTCGATAATTTCAAACATTGCCGAAGGATTTGAAAGAAATGGAAACAAGGAATTTTGCAATTTCTTTCAATCGTAAAAGCCTCTTGTGCAGAAGTTTACGCGCAACTTTATGTAGCTTTGAATCAAGAATATATAAACGAAATGCAGTTCAAGGAAATTGCAAATGATTTGGAAGAAGCCGGGCGAATAATCGGCGGTTTAATGAAATATTTACAACAGTCTGAAATGCGTGGAAGTAAATTTAAATGACTTTAGACTTTGGGCTTTGAACTCTGGACTGATAATTAATGGCTAAGAAATTACGCATAGATTGGTTTTTGTTTGCGATTGCCGCAACGCTCGCGTTGTTCGGCGCGGTGATGGTTTATTCCGCGTCGGCGATGATCTCGCTCAAGGAAACCGAGGGCTTAAGCCAGTTTACTTATTTCTACAAACAGCTCGGTTTTACCGTTTTCGGACTTATGGCGATGTATGCCGTTTCAAAGATAGATTACAAAATCTATCAAAATAAATACGTCGTTTTCGGGCTTTTGATAATTACGGTCGTCTTGCTGATGGCGGTTTTCGGATTCGGACGCATCAACGGCGCACGGCGTTGGATTCGTTTTCCGGGAATGTCCTTTCAGCCTTCGGAAGTGGCGAAGATAGTTTTGCCGATGTTTCTCGCCTATTTTTTGAGCGAAAAGGAAAGAAACGTGACCGATTTGAAGGAAACGGTGCTTCCGTGTGTTTTGGTGATGATCGTCCTATGCGGTCTGGTCGTTGCCGAACCCGATCTCGGCACGACGATCGTGCTTTCGGCGATCTTCGTTACCGTTTATTTTGCCGCCGGAGCGAAGATAATTCATTTCGCGGCGGTCGCGGGGGCGATGCTCCTTGTCGGCGTTAGTTTGCTGATCTTTGCGCCGTGGCGCGTGGCGCGTCTGATCGCGTTTCTCGATCCGTGCAGTGCCGAAAACGGCGCGGGCGCGGGTTATCAGGTTTGCCAATCGCTTTACGCGATTGGTTCGGGCGGATTGTTGGGCGAAGGTTTTGCGAAAGGACAGCAGAAACTTTTCTACTTGCCGTATCCGCATTCCGATTTTATTTTCGCGGTGGTCGGCGAAGAACTCGGACTTTTCGGCACGTTTGCCGTCGTGATCGCCTTCGGACTGCTTTTGTGGCGCGGTGCGCGCGCCGCTTTGAACGCGCCCGACCGTTTCGGAAAACTTCTCGGAATCGGGATTATCACGGGTTTGATCGTGCAGGCGTTGTTCAATATTTCGGTCGTAATTTCGATTCTGCCCGCAAAAGGAATTCCGCTTCCGTTCATTTCATACGGCGGTTCTTCGATAGTTTTAACGCTCGTGGCAGTCGGGATTTTGCTTAATATTTCGCAGTATACGGGCTTTGCATCGGTCGAAAAGGAAGAAACTTCGACAACGGTGAAACGGCGCAAGAAAAAGGGTTCGCGGGAAGTTGCGGGAAGTTACAGGTAGTTGCAGAGAGTTGACAGGAAGTTTGCAGGAAGTTTGCAGAGTGGACTGAGTTGAAGAACAGTTTTTGAGAGTTCAAATAGAGTATTTGCTTTAACTCTGTCACTCTGCAAACTTCCTGTCAACTCTCTAAACTTTTAGAATAATGAAGGTTTTGATCGCCGCCGGCGGAACGGGCGGACATATTTATCCGGGAATTGCGGTCGCAAAAGAGATTTTGCGGCGCGATGAAAACTCGGAAGTTTTATTCGTCGGAACGGCGCGCGGATTGGAAACGAAGATCGTGCCCGCCAACGGTTTCCAGCTTTCTTTGATAAACAGCGCGGGACTGAAAAACGTCGGATTCGCCGGAAAACTGAAAGGTTTGATGATCCTGCCGAAAAGTTTTCTCGAAGCGCGGACGATCATCAAGGAGTTCAAACCCGATGTCGTCGTCGGCGCGGGCGGTTATGTTTCGGGTCCCGTTCTTTTAATGGCAAGCCTGATGCGTGTTCCGACGCTCGTGATGGACTCAAATGCGCTTCCCGGCTTTACGAATCGCCGACTCGCGCCGTTCGTCACGAAAGCCGCGCTGACTTTTGACGAAGCGTTGCCGTATTTCGGCAAAAAGGGAATTGTGACGGGAAATCCCGTGAGAAAAGAGTTTTTCGAGCTCGTGCCGAAGCAAAGAACGGAAAAGTTTCACCTTTTGATCTTCGGCGGTTCGCAGGGAGCAAGAGCGATCAATAACGCGATGACCGACGCGCTCGATAAACTGCCGGAAGATAGAATCGAGGTGACGCACCAGACGGGCGAAGCCGATTTTGAAAAAATAAAAGAGCTTTATGCGCGCGCAGATTGGGAAACGGCGGACGTGCGTCCGTATATTTCGGATATGATGACGGAATTTTCCAAAGCCGATCTCGTTATTTGCCGCGCCGGAGCGACGACTTGCGCCGAGCTCGCCGCCGCCGGAAAAGCCGGATTGATGATTCCTCTTCCGACCGCCGCCGACGATCATCAGCGCAAAAACGCCGAAGCACTGGAAAAAGCGGGTGCGGCGCGAATGATCTTGCAGAGAGATTTGAATGGCGAATCTTTGGCGAACGAAATTTTAAGTTTGATAAATTCACCCGGAAAAGTCGGCGCAATGGAAACCGCCGCAAAAGGTTTGGCAAGAAAAGACGCGGCGGAAGCGACGGTGAATTTGATAAAAGATTTGTCAGTTGTTCGTAGTTAGTTGTTCGTTGTTTTATAAAAGCAACTGACCACTGACCACTGACTACTGACTACTGACAGAATGTTTAGACACGTAAAAAATATCCATTTCATCGGCATCGGCGGTATCGGAATGAGCGGTATCGCGGAAGTTTTGTGCAATCTCGGCTTTACGGTTTCGGGTTCCGATCTGAAAAGATCGAAAAATACCGACCGTCTTGAAACGCTTTTTAAAGTAAAGATTTACGAAGGTCACGCGGCGGAAAATATCGGCGACGCGCAGGTTGTCGTTTATTCGTCGGCGGTCAAGGAAGACAATCCCGAAGTCATTCTGGCGAAGGAAAAAGCGATTCCCGTGATTCCGCGTGCCGAAATGCTTGCCGAATTGATGACGCTCAAGCCTTATGCGGTCGCGGTTGCCGGAACGCATGGAAAAACATCGACGACATCGATGGTGGCGACAATTCTCGGACACGCCGGAGTCGATCCGACCACGGTTGTCGGCGGAGTGGTCGATACGCTCGGCTCAAATGCCAGACTCGGAAAAAGCGATTGGTTCGTGACCGAAGCCGACGAATCGGACCGTTCGTTTCTGATGCTTTACCCGACGATCGCGATTGTCACGAACATCGATAAAGAACATATGGAATCTTACAAAGGAATGGACGATGTCGTTCAATGCTTTACCGATTTCGTCAACAAAGTTCCTTTTTACGGCGCGTGTGTTTTGTGTCTTGACGATCCGAACGTGCAGTTAATTATTCCGCGCATCAAACGCCGCCGGGTGACTTACGGAATGACCGCACAAGCCGATATTTCGGCAAGCGACATCCGATATACGGACAATTTCGGCTCGACTTTTACCGTCACGAAAGGCAACGAAATCTTGGGCGAAATCTCGATGCCCGTTCCCGGTCAACATAATATTTATAATGCTTTAGCGGCAACTGCGGTCGCTCTGGAATTAGAAGTTCCGTTTGAAAAGATCGCCGAATCCTTCGCAAATTTCAAAAACGCGAATCGCCGTTTTCAGTTCAAAGGAGAAGTCAACGGGATTTCGGTCGTGGACGATTACGGGCATCATCCGACCGAGATCACGGCGACGCTTTCCGCCGCGAAAAACGGCTCGAACGGTCGCCGCACGGTCGTCATTTTCCAACCGCACCGCTATTCGCGCACAAAGGAATTGATGGCGGAGTTTGCGCTCTGTTTCAACAACGCCGACGTGCTTTACGTAACGGACATTTACGCCGCGAGCGAAAAGCCGCTTGAAGGGATCACGGCGGAAACTTTGGTCGAAAACATTAAGAAATACGGGCATAAGAACGCAAATTATATCGGCGATGTCGAAACTGCCGCCGATAAGGTTGTCGGAAATTTGCAGTCCGGCGATCTGGTCATCACGTTGGGCGCGGGAACGATCACGCGGCTTTCGGATGAACTTTTGGAAAAGTTGAAAGGAAATTGAAACAACGATTGACGCAGATGTAAGCGGATTTTTAATTAATCCGTGAAAACCGTCCAAATCGTTGTTCCCGAAAAATTATGGCAACGACAACACGAAAAAGAGTGGTTAAAAACAAAACGGCACCGACGGCGGCAAAACGGCGACGGAAGGCTCCGGCAGTGCGTCGGACAAAGAAAAGCGCGGGTAATTTTGCTAATTTCTTCGTCCCATTCTTCTTTATTTTGTGTATTTTGTTCTGTCTTGGTTTCCTGAGTTTTATGGGCTATCGAACCGTGACGGCTTCCGAATTTTTCGACGTTAAAAAAATCGACGTGCGCGGTTTGAGTCGGGCTTCAAAATCCGATGTCGAAGCGATCGTCGCTAGTCAGACCGAAAAATCGGGTGCGTGGAATGCGGATTTGAACATTATCAAGGAAAAGGTCGAAAAGCTTGCGTTCGTCAAATCTGCGGCGGTTTCGCGTGTGTTGCCCGACGGTGTTCGCGTCAATTTGATCGAGCGTGTCCCGAAAGCGATCGTGCGCATCAACGGCGGCGATTTTTGGGCTGACGATGAGGGAACGGTGCTTGCGCCCGTCGGAAAAAATGAGGAACGTTTGCCGTTCGTGATGCGCGGCTGGGATGAAATGAAAACCGACGAAGCGAACAAAGACAATCAGGCGCGGGTCAGGGTTTATCAGAAAATGCTCGAAGAATGGCGCAGTTTCGACTTGGCAAACCGCGTCCAGTCGGTCGATTTGTCAGATGTTAAGAATCCGCAAGTCATTGCCGTGTCGGATGGAATCGCGAAAAAAGTGTTTCTTCCGAAGGATAATTTCGGCAAAAAACTGCAACTGGCTTTGGAACATCTGGCGGGCAGAGAAAAAGATTTTGCCGGGGTCGATGTGAGCGAAACGTCGCCGCGATTGATTCCGAATTAAGAAATCTGAGGGCGCAAAAGGGAAGGAAAAATTAATTTTCAAAGATAAGCGGAAACTTTCTAAATGGTAATTAATCGTGAAATTCATGCGGTCGGTTTGGATGTCGGAACGAGCAAGGTTCGTTGTGTCATCGGCGAGCCGTCGGATGACGGAAAAATGAACATCATCGGCATCGGTGAAGCCGAATCGCGCGGTCTGCGGCGCGGCATTGTGACGGCGACGGATTCGGTTGCAGATTCGATCAGAAAAGCCGTCAGCGAAGCCGAACGCGTCAGCGGGCTGGAAGTTCAAATGGCGACCGTCAATCTTTCGGGCGAACATTTTCGCGGCGAAAACAAATCGGGCGTGGTTGCCGTCGCCGGAGCCGGACGCGAGATCAGCGAAGAAGATGTCGAACGCGCCATCGAATCCGCGAGCGCGATGCAATTGCCCGCCGGTTGGGAAATCGTCAATCGTCTGCCGCAGGAATTTATCATCGACGGGCAGGACGGAATCATCGAACCCGTCGGAATGAGCGGTGCACGGCTCGAATCGCTCGTGCATATCGTCATCAGCCCGAGCGCGGGCAGACAAAATCTTGTGAAAGCGGTCAATCGTTCGGGTCACGAAGTCGAAAGAATGATCCTTGAACCGCTTGCCGCCGCCGAAAGCACTCTGACGGACGACGACAAGGAATACGGTTGCGCGGTCGTCAATATGGGCGCGGAGATCACGAGCCTGATGATCTTCGGGCGCGGGGCGGTTCAGCATACGGCGGTTTTTCCGTTCGGCAGTATGCACTTTACGAAGGATATTGCCGTCGGTCTGCGCGTTTCGATCGCCGAAGCGAACAAGATCAAACATCTTTACGGTTGTGTCGCTTCGTTTTTGATGGACGAACGCGAGAAACAGGAAATCATCGAGATTATGCCCGTCGGCAGAACCGAAACGCGCGGACTTTCAAAGGAAATTTTGTGCGACATTATGCAGCCGCGCGCGATCGAACTTTTACAGCACATCGCACACGAGATCGTGAGCGCGGGCGGACAAATTTCGAGCGGCGTGGTTTTGACGGGCGGCGGCGCGTTAACACGCGGCATTATCGAGATCGGCGAACAGGTTTTCGACGCTCCGACGCGAATCGGATTTCTCGAACCTGCTCATTTCGGCGGGCTTGCCGAAGAAGTGCAAAGCCCCGAATGGGCGACGGCGTGCGGTTTGGCGTTGTCGTCGATGCGTTCACAGATTCGTGAACACAATATGGGCGGAAAATCGCCCGGAAGGAAAGTTGCGGAGTGGTTTGAAAATTTTCGGGAAAAATTCAGATAAATTTAACTTCTTGACTGGATTTTTTACCCCAAATCATTGTATGCTTTTTCGCCGTAAGCACAATATCTTGTTGCAAGAGTAAAGCTCCCGAAAAAGCGTCACAAAATAGAATTAAAGCTTTAAATCTTATAAAGGGAATTCGGCAGGCAATCAAATAAATGACAACGGACGGTCTTCAAATGAAAAATAGCGGAATAAAAATATTTATGGACGAGCCTCCAATCACGGGAGCAAGGATAAAAGTGATTGGTGTCGGCGGCGGCGGCGGAAATGCGGTCAATCGAATGATCGATGCGGGAATCAAAGGCGTGGAATTCATTGTCGCAAACACCGATGTGCAGGCTCTCAATACTTCAAAAGCCCCGATCAAAATCCAGCTCGGCAGTAAATCGACACGCGGACTCGGCGCGGGCGCAAATCCCGAAGTCGGACGCGCGGCGGCGTTGGAAGACCACGAAAAACTGCTTGACGTTCTCGAAGGTTCGGATATGGTTTTCGTCACGACCGGACTCGGCGGCGGAACGGGAACCGGCGCGGCACCCGTTGTTGCCTCGCTTGCCATCGAACTCGGTGCATTGACCGTCGGAGTTGTCACCAAGCCTTTTACCGTCGAAGGCAAAAAACGGATGGCACAAGCCGAACGCGGTTTAGCCGAATTGCGCGGCTGTGTCGACACGATCATCACGATTCCGAATTCAAAACTCCGCGAAGTTCAGGAAAGAATCACGATTATGGACGCTTTCCGCCGTGCCGACGAGATTCTTCTGCAAGCCGTCCAGGGCATTACCGATCTCATCACCACGCCCGGAATCATCAATCTCGACTTTGCCGACGTGACGACCGTGATGAAAGGCAAAGGCGTTGCGCTGATGGGAATCGGCGCGGCAAAAGGCGAAGATGCGGCGACCAAAGCGATGCGTGCCGCACTCGACTACAAACTTTTGGAAGAAAATTCGATCAAAGGCGCGAAAGGTGCATTGATTAACGTCACGGGCGGAGAAAATATGCCGCTCGGAGAAATCGAAGACGCGATCGGTCTGATCGAAGAAGAAGCCGACGACGATGCGGACATCATCTGGGGCAACGTTATCCGCGAAGGAATGGATGACGAGATCAAAGTAACCGTGATCGCGACGGGTTTCGATACGGCGCAACAGATGTCGATGCCGCATCCGAAAGGTGCGGAAACTACTTCGCATCCGCCGGTGAATCCGTATGTTCCGCAGACGTATCCGCCGACCGATACGCGCAAGGAAGATATGGACGTGCCGACATTTATTCGCCGTCAGGCAGACTAACTTGTGTTAATTCAAGGTTTATAATATTATTCCCCTCGCCGATATAAATTTTACGGAGAGTGATTAAAATGAGAAACTTTTCACGGCAGGCTGAATTTCAAGAGAAGAAAAAAACACCGCCTGTCGAAACAAATGCGGAAACTTATTATTATAAAAAGCAGATCGATGCCCGGACATTGATGGTTATCGTGCTGACCGACGGTGACGAAATCGAAGGAACGATCGAATGGTATGATCTGGACGCTCTGAAGATCAATCGTCAGGATGCCCCGAATATTCTTTTGCCGAAACATAACATCAAATATATGTATAAAGCGGAAGACCGTCCGAAACCCTCGAAAAAATAGTTTTTTAACTTTAAGTGAATGAAGAAGTAATTAAAAAGACCGAATCGGCGCATTTGCCCGTCATTGGAATAACGATGGGCGATGCCGCCGGAATCGGTGCGGAGATTACGCTCAAAGCCCTCGCTGACAGCGATCTGCGAAAGATTTGTCAGCCTTTGATAATCGGTGATCTTAAATATCTGGAAAAAGCCGCTGATGAGTTCGGCTTGGATTTTTCATTTGTCGAGGTCGCAGAAAATTCTTTTCCGAACAATCCCGAACAAGTTGGCGTTTTTGACTTGGATAATCTCAAGGGTGAGATTGTTGCAGGCGCGGAATCCGGCGTGACCGGAAAAGCCGCCGCCGAATGTATCGAAACGGCAGTTCGGCTGTGGCGGGAAAAAAAGATCGACGCGATAGCGACCGCGCCGATCAGCAAAAAAGCGATCTTTCTGGGCGGCTACGATTTTCCCGGTCACACGGAATTTTTAGCCGAACTGACGCAGACGAAAGAGTTTGCGATGAGCTTTTTTGCCGAAGACTTGCGCGTCGTCCTGCTTTCGACGCACGTCAGTTTGCGCGACGCGATCGAACTTATTAAAAAGGAAAAACTCGTCGAACTGATTCGTTTTACCGACAAGTCTTTGTCGAAACTTTTGAAAAGAAAAGTGAAAATTGCCGTTGCGGGACTTAATCCGCACGCGTCCGAAGGCGGAATGTTCGGCGGCGAAGAGGAAAAAGAAATTCTTCCCGCCATCGAAGAATGCCGCAACGAATTCGGCATCGACGTTCACGGCGCATTTTCGCCCGATACGATCTTTTTACGCGGCTTCAGGGGCGAGTTCGATGCGGTCGTGGCGTGTTATCACGATCAGGCGACGATTGCCGTCAAATGTCTGTCATTCGGCGCGTCGGTCAATGTCACGCTCGGTTTGCCGCTGATCCGCACGTCGGTCGATCACGGCACGGCGTTCGATATTGCGGGAAAAAACATCGCCGATGCTTCGAGTATGAAAGCGGCGATAAAATTAGCGGCAAAGTTGGTCGAAAATTCGTAAAACGGAATAAAAATTTGTTAAGATAAAACCGCAACAAGGGGAAATTTGATTAATGAGCGAAATTCAGCAGGAAGAAAACCGGCAAGTTTTGGTGGCTGACGACGATCCCGCAATTCTGCGGCTTGTCAAGGCAATCGTCGAAAAGGAAGGTTTCACTGTTTTGGCGGCGCGTGACGGCAAGGAAGCCTACAAACTTCTGCAATCGGGCGAACCGCTGGCGGCGGCGATTTTCGACGTGGTAATGCCTTATATACAGGGAACCGAGCTTGTCCGTTATATGCAGTCGGAAAAACGTCTGATGAAAATTCCCGTGATAATGATGACGGCGGAGCAAAATCCGCGTCTTTCTTCGGAGAGCTTTTCAGCCGGCGCGATTGCCTTTTTGCCCAAGCCTTTTACGAGTTCGCAGTTGCAGACGATGTTGCGGATGTTCACGAAAAAAAGGACTGAATAAAGTTAAATAAACAAAACTTTTCTTGACGTAAAGACAAACGAATGATAGTTTTCTGATAGTTTTTAAAACGCGTAGGAAAAGTAATCACCTGATTAAATTTTCGGTAGTTCGATTAAGGAGCGAAATCACCTGTGTCTAAACGTAAGCTGTTATTGGCAGACGATTCGATAACGATTCAGAAAGTTGTCAATCTGACTTTTGCCGACGAAGGAATCGAAGTGATCGCCGTCGGCGATGGCGATTCGGCGATGCAAAAGATCAATGAATCCTTGCCCGATCTGATTTTGGCTGATGTCAATATGCCGGGTCTGAGCGGTTACGAGATTTGCGAGCAGATCAAACAAAACGCCGAAACGAAAGAAATTCCCGTCATTTTGCTGGTCGGTTCGTTCGAGCCCTTTGACGAAGCGCGCGCCGAAAGCATCGGTGCGAACGATTATCTGACCAAGCCTTTTCAATCGATTCGCCAGCTCGTCAATAAAGTTACGGAATTGCTCGAAGCCAGGGCGAAAGCGTCCGAAACTGCGGATGCGGAAACGGACGGCGACGATTCGTGGCAATATGCCGACACGCGCGAAATGCCGCAGGAAGAACTGCAAGCGGCAAATCTCGGCGATGCGGCGATGGACGACGAGATGATCGATGCCGAACATTTCGGCGCGGAGCCGCAAGCCGAAACCGAACCGCAAAACGCCAAAACACAGGAACTTCCGGCTTCATATATCGAAAACATCGCGGAAACAGGCAGTCAGGAGAAAGTTGTCTACGCGCCTGTCGATGAAACGGCAGAAACTTTCCAGCCCGAAAGCGAAGAAACGGAAGCACCACCCGAAGAAGTAAAGGAAACCGCTTTTGCCATCGTTTCGGACGAAGAAACGGAAGACGAATTTCAAAAGGAATTGCCCGTTTTGGACGAAACCGAAGAAACGCAGGAATCGCCGATTTACAGCGAAAGCGATCATTTCCCGGACGAGGAGGAAAAACCGCTTTACGCCGAAACGTCTGAAACGGCTGAATCGGCACTGCACGAAACGCCTGAAACAAGCGAAACGGTTTATGAATTTGCCGACACGGAACGCACCTTAGATACGGAAGAAGCCTCGGAAGCTCCCGAAACCGCCGGAGAAACCCAAACGTCGGAAAGCGGAGATTCGCCGATCTACGAAATTTCAGATGAGATTTCCGAACCGGACGAAACGGATGCGAGCGAACCCGAACCGGACGAAACTCCCGAGTCTGAAACCGTCGAAAAACCTGCGGAAGAAACCGAGGAATCGCCTGTCAGTGAAGTTTCGGAAGAAACATCTGAAGAAGCGGAACCGTCGGATGCCGATTCAACGGAAGAAACGGTTTCGGAAACCGCCGAAGAACCTGCGGAAACGGAAACCGCAGAAACGGCGGACACGACCGAAGACCGGGAAACTGAAACGGCTGAAACCGAACAAACCGCGCCGGTAAAAGAAGAAGTTACGGAGTCGAAAGCCTCGCCGATCTTTGATGCGGACGATAATCTTCTCGAACTTCCGCCGCTTGTCAAACCCGTTTCGGTTGCCGCAACCGCGCCGCAGGTTTCGTTCGTTTCGGAACCGGGCAGTCAAGTTGAGGAAGAAACGACGCAGGAAGCCGAACAAGTTGCTGAACCAACGACGGACACGACGGAAACGACTGCTGAAACGGTCGAACCGGCGACACACACCGAACCGACAACCGAATCGATAATTAAAGAGCAGATTGTCGAAGCGACGGGTTCAACCAATATTACGCCTGAAATGATCGAAGCCATTGCTCAAAAAGTAGCCGAAAAACTTTCCGACCGCGCTATCCGCGAGATCGCGTGGGAAGTCGTGCCGCAGATGACCGAACTAATCATCAAAAAAATGGCTGAAGAAAATGAAAGCAAAAAGTAGTAAGTAAAAAATACAAAGTAAAAAAGAGGCTGATTTTTCTTTCAAGATGAAAATCAGCCTCTTTTGTTTTAGAATTAAAAATTTGTTCGTGGTTCGTCGTTCGTTGTTGGTTGAATTTAATTTTAGGTGCGCAGATTTACTCAACCTGCAACTAACAACGAACGACGAACCACGAACAACTAACGAATTTTATGGAAATCGCAAAAGCATATAACCCGAAGGAAGCCGAAGAAAGTCATTATCAAAAATGGGAAGCGGCGGGCTGTTTTAAGCCCGAACTCAACGAAAATCCGAATGCGGAAAAATATTCGATCGTCATTCCGCCGCCGAACGTGACGGGTTCGCTTCATATGGGACACGCGCTTCAGCACACTCTGATGGACGTTTTGACGCGCCGCAAACGGATGCAGGGTTTTAAAACCTTATGGCTTCCGGGCACGGATCACGCGGGAATTTCGGTTCAGCGCAAAGTCGTCGAACAGCTTCGCAAAGACGAAAACAAATCGCCGCTCGACATCGGGCGCGAGGAATTTATCCGCCGTGCGTGGAAATGGAAGGAAGAATACGGCAACACGATCACCGAACAGATGCGGCGCGAAGGCGCGTCGGTCGATTGGTCGCGCCATCGTTTCACGATGGACGAAAGTTTGTCGCGCGCAGTGCGTGAGGTTTTCTGCACGCTTTACGAAGAAGGCTGGATTTATCGCGGGCTTCGCATCGTCAACTGGTGCCCGAAGGACAAAACCGTTCTGTCCGATCTCGAAGTAAAAGAGGAAACGAAAAAAGACGGTAAACTCACCTATTTACAATATCCCGTGAAAAATTCCGACCGTAAGATCACGGTTGCGACGACGCGTCCCGAAACGATGCTCGGCGACACGGCGGTTGCCGTCAATCCGAAAGACGAACGCTACAAGGATTTGATCGGACAAATGATCGAGCTTCCGTTGACTGATCGTGAAATCCCGATCATTGCCGACGAATACGTTGACAGCGAATTCGGAACGGGCGCGGTGAAAATTACGCCCGCGCACGATCCGAACGATTATCAAGTCGGCGAACGTCACAATTTGCCGCAGATTCTCGTGATGAACGACGATGCGACGATGAACGAAAATGCGGGTGAGGAATTTGTCGGTTTGGACAGGTTCAAAGCACGTGAAAAGGTCGTCGAAAAATTTGAAGAGTTGGGTTTGCTTGAAAAACAAGACGATTACGAGATCAGTTTGCCCGTTTGCGAACGCTGTAAAACCATTGTCGAGCCGATTCTTTCCGAGCAATGGTTCGTGAAAATGGACGAAATGCGCGATATTGCGCTCGAACTGGTAAAAAACGAAAACGCGCCGCGTTTTTTCCCCGAAGTTCCGCACGCAAAGGTTTATACGGCGTGGCTCGAAAATCTGAAGGATTGGACGATCTCGCGCCAGCTTTGGTGGGGGCATCAGATTCCGGCGTGGTATGACGAACAGGGAAACGTTTTCGTTGCGCGGACTTTTGAAGAAGCAAAAGCGCAAGCGGGAACGGAAAATCTGAAACAGGAAAACGACGTTCTCGATACGTGGTTTTCGTCGGGCTTGTGGGCGTTTTCAACCTTTGGGTGGAATGGAGAAATTACTGAAACTGAAGATTTGAACACATTTGCACCAACTGATGTTTTGGTAACGGGACGCGACATTATTTTCCTCTGGGTTTCGCGGATGATGATGATGACGAAGAAATTCGTGAATAAAATTGCCTTTAACGACGTGCTCGTGACGGGAACGGTTTTGGGCAAAGATGGCAAACCGATGTCGAAATCGCGCGGCAACGGCGTTGACCCGATCGAAATGTTCGACAAGTTCGGCGTTGACGCGACGCGCATTTATCTGGCAAGCATCGCAACCGGTGCGGACATCAAATGGAACGATCTTTTGATCGAAACCTACCGCAATTTTGCCAACAAGATTTGGAACGCGGCGCGTTTTTGCCTGATGAACAGCGAGGGTGCAAGCGTTGATATTTCATTATTGAAATTAGACGAAAACGCGACGATTGCCGATAAATGGATAATTTCGCGTTTGAACAAAACCGCGCAAGCCGTCAACAAAGCGATCGATACTTATCAATTTCACGAAGCCGTGCGCCTGCTGTATCAATTTTTCTGGAACGATTTCTGCGATTGGTATATCGAACTCGTTAAAGATTCGATCAGCGAGCAGTCAGCCGTGAGCGGTGAGCCGACGGAAGAAGCCGAAGACCGAAGACCAAAGACCAAAGACCAACTGGAAGCACGTTCGCGCATTTTGACGATTCTCGAACAGGCTTTGCGTCTGCTTCACCCGTTTATGCCGTATCTGACCGAGGAACTCTGGCAGAAATTGCCGAATGTTTCGAGCGACCTGCACAACGCGGCATACAAGAACGCCGCGCAGACGGTGATGCTCGCCGATTTTCCGCTCGGCGATGAGAAATTAATTGACGAACGCGCCGGAGCGGAAATGCAAGCCGTCATCGACGTGATCTCGAAAATCCGCAACATTCGTGCGGAAATGCAGATCAAACCGTCGGACAGATTCCCGATTCACATCGCCGCCGACGCGGAAGCGCAAAAGATTTTCACGGCAAACGAAGCGCAGATTTTAAAGCTCGCCCGCGCCGAAAAACTGGTGCTCGCGGAAACGCTCGACGTGCCGAAGGCTTCGGCAAAAGCCGTCACGAGCGTCGCCGAGATTGCCGTTCCGCTCGAAGGTTTGATCGATTTTGAAAAAGAAACCGCCCGGCTCGAAAATCAGGTCGCCAAACTCGAAAAGGAAAGCGAACAGCTTAACAAACAACTGTCGAACGCCAATTTCGTTGACCGTGCACCCGCCGAAAAAGTGCAGGAACTCCGCGACCGTGTTGCCGAAATTGAAAATCAGACACAGACCTTGAAGCAAAATTTAGAGGCTTTGAAATAAAACAAGACAAAACTTGCTTGCCTAAAAAGTTGAAATGACTTAATTTTTTAGGCAACTTTTCAAATTAATTTATGAATATAGCTGATTTCAAAAATAAAGTGATTCAAGGCGACTGTCTGGAAGTGATGAAGCATATACCTGATGCGTCTGTTGATATGGTTCTTTGTGATTTACCTTATGGAACAACCCAAAACAAATGGGATTCAGTAATCGATCTTGAAAAACTTTGGGAACAATACGAGCGAATTACTAAGCTGAACGGTTGCATTGCTTTGACGGCGCAAGGACTTTTCACCGCGAAACTTATTTTGAGCAATGAAAAATTATTCAAATATAAAATCGTTTGGATAAAATCCAAGCCGACCAATTTTCTCAATGCAAAAAAACAACCGTTACGCAAACACGAGGACATTTGTATATTTTACAAAAAACAACCCGTTTACAATCCGCAAATGACCGAAGGCGAACCTTATGATAAAGGTGTGCGAAAAGACCAATACACTGGCAGTTATGGCGATTTCAAACCGCGACACGTTAAAAGCGAGGGCGGACGTTACCCGACAGATATTATTGAAATGGATTTGAATAAATGGGATTACGATAATTTCTATTACAAAAAAGACGATTACGAATTGCAGATGGATTCCGTCACCGAAGCCATTTATTTCAAAACCGCCGAAAGCGAAGGTAAAGTACATCATCCGACGCAAAAACCCGTTAAATTAGCCCAATGGTTAATCAGAACTTATACGAACAAAGGCGACATTGTTCTCGATAATGCTTGCGGGAGCGGGAGTTTTCTTGTTGCAGCGACTCTCGAACAGAGATATTTTATTGGCAAAAAAGAAATGGCTTTAGCAAAATGAATTATGGCAGAAAATTTAACCTACCTTGAAATAGCTCACAAAATTTTGAGCGAAGAACCAAAGTTAAAACAAATTCATTATCGAGATTTGGCAAATAAGGCTTTTGATTTAGGTTTTATCGAAAGCGACGATTTGATAGTTGCCGGAAACATTTCGTCTGCAATCAATAGCGACATCAGAAAATCAAAATCGCAAGGAACTGAACCGACATTTATCTCTTTCGGAAAAGGCTGGTTCGGATTAGCCGCAAACGAACCGAAAGGCATATTTGCTGACATAAGAAATAAAAATCAAGAAGTTAAGAAGCATTTACTTGAAGCCTTACACGCAATGCACCCGACAAAGTTTGAGGAATTAATCGGCGAAGTTTTGAGAAATTTGAATTTTGAGAATGTTGAAGTAAGAGGTAAAACAGGAGATGGTGGAATTGATGTTGTTGGCGAATTAGTAGTTGCAGGTGTAATCAAAAATAGTATCAGTGTTCAAGTAAAAAGATGGCGAAATAATATACAAAGAAAAGAAATTTCTGAATTACGAGGAAGTTTACGACCGCATCAAACAGGTCTATTTATCACAACATCAGATTTTTCGCGTCCAGCAATCGAAGAAGCTAACGACCCTTATAAAAATCCGATTTCTATGATGAATGGAATTCAGCTTGTTGATTTATTATGTGAATTTGGAATAGGTGTGATTTCCGAAAGAGTTACTATTTACGATATTGACAGTGATGAATTAGCTTTCGATTTCCCTGAATCAGAGGAAATTGACGAATCAATGGGAATAGAGATTTTTGCCAATTACAAAAATCATAAGCACTTCGCAGTTTATTTTTCTCCAACGAAAATCGTTTATGAAAATGAAGTTTATAAATCGCCTTCTGCTGCTGGAACAAAGGTTCAAAACGGAATGCCTGTAAACGGTTGGAAATTTTGGAAATATACAGATGAAAATAGCGGAAAAGTTCATCCGATTGAACGATTGAGGAAAAAATGATTTACGGCATAAGAAATATAAACAAAGTGGCAGAAGGTTACGAAATTGTTCGCTGTAATAATTGTTGGACTTATTATTATGAAGAAATTATAGATCCAAGAAATGACAATACTTTAGTTTATATTTGGGATGAAGATGACGAACAACTTTTCAAGGCTTGCCCAAAATGTAAAACCGACGATTATTTATCAGATATTGACGAAGTGCAATTAGCAGAAATTCAACTAAACTAAAATCAGATTCTAAATTTTTTCGGCAATAATAATCATTCGCAATTACTCAATCAAATTTGGGGAAATGATGTTTCGCATTTTCCCGCGATTCTTTCGGTTATCAATCTTTACAAACAAAAAGTCGGGCAGACGGATAATTTTCCGCGTGTTATGCGAGATGATTTTTTCAATTTGGAATCCGGCGCGACAGTTGTATTTCCCGATTCGGCAAATTATGAAAACAAGATCGAGCAGGAAATACCTGTTTTTGATGCAATCGCCAGTAATTTTCCTTTCGTTCAGCAAGAAGATATTCCGAATGATGTTTTAACCGAATATTTCAGAGAAAGATTCGAGAAACAACAGCAAGCCTTTCTGCGAAATAATACATTTCGTATCAATGAGCGTTCCGATTATTTTACTTACTGCATTTACAATTCGATTCGCTTTTTGAAGGAAGACGGTTTTTTATCCGCGATAACTTCAAATGCTTGGCTCGGTAAGGAATACGGCTTTCAGTTCAAACAATTTCTGCTCGAAAATTTTCACATTAAATACGTTGTTCGCAGTAATGCCGAACATTGGTTTACGGAATCACAGGTTTCAACTATTTATTCTGTTCTCCAACGCGGACAACGCGACGAACCGACAAAGTTTGTAACAATCAATTTCAAACTCGAAGAATTTTTTAATCAGGAAGATATTAACTATCAACTACGACAAATCGAAGACTTTTATGCCGACATAGATAATTGCGACAATCCGCGAAATGCAAGTTGGCGAAAAGATGAATCATTTAAAAATCTTTACCACAAAACAGAGGGCTCAGTAAGCGTCAGCATTATTTCAAATGAACAGTTGAATAATTCATTAGCATCACAGGAAAATTGGGATACGTTTTTTATTTCCGCCAATTTATTTGAACAATTCGATGAGTATTTAGTTCCATTTTATCCTGATTTCATTGATTCATTTCGCGGTGAAAGAACAGGTTGGAATGAAATGTTTGTAATTCCAGCCAATCAAGTTGCAAATACGGGAATTGAGGAAAGGTTTTTAATTCCATATGTTAAAAGCCCGACCGAATTAGAAACCTTAGAATTTGACGGTAATTACAATTACTTTTTATTTGTGTGCAATTTGCCCGAAGCCGATTTGAGAAGAGAGTTTCCGGGTGCATATCGTTGGATAAAAAGATTTGAAAACGCCACCAACAAAAATGGCTCAAAAACAATTCAAGATGCTTGTGCAGGGCATCGACCTTTTTGGTATTCGTTACGCCCGAAAAAAGCTAATATCGTTACGGCAGTAAATCCTTACGAAAGATTTTTCTTTAGCTTTGCAGAGGAACCGTTCACGATTGACCAAAGGTTAATAGCTATGACAGTAAATGCAGGTCAGGATGTTGAATTGATGGCGGCTCTGCTCAATTCAGTCATTACGTTTTTGACAATTGAAATGCGCGGCACATCGAGGAATTTAGGGGTATTAGATTTGAACGCGAATTACTTTAAAACCCTGCGGGTGCTAAATCCTAATCTATTGTCAGCAGAATCCAAACGGGATATTTTGAACGCATTTCAGCCAATTAAAGAAAGAGATATTCAGCCGATCATTGAAGAAATTCAAAGAGCTGACAGAATAAATTTCGACACGGTTGTTTTGCGGGCATTTGGAGTTGATGAAGCAATTTTGTCGGCTCTTTATCAAATCCTTTCTTCTGCGGTTAATGATCGGGTTACTCTGTCAGAGCGGTGAGATAATTGTATTTGAAGAAAAACTCCGAAAAAATCTTGACAATTTTCCATTAAATAAATTAAATTTCTTTTGTCGCAGACTTTTAGTGTTTTCGTGTAGCCGGATTTGCCGGAAAATTGTCGGGGCGGGCATCGGTTTCCCCTATAAGTTTTCGCTTTGCTCGTGCCTGACGAACTCGTTTAACCGACGGGCGGTAAGTCTTGCGGCGGCGGAAAGCGGACGGCGGTTTGCGGAGATTTTTCGGCTGTCTGCGGCGGGTTTTTCGCTCGGAAAACTCTTTTCTTTTTCTCCTTTTGCACCGCCTCTTTCTTTTTCACTGCCTTCGGTTTCACGGGAACTTTCCCCTAACTTTCCTGTCGAAAACTTCCTACGAAACTGTTATGAGTGAACAAGGACATGCAAAAAATCTGGAACTATTCAAAAAAGAACATCATTTTGCCGTCAGTTGGGGCGCGAAATATGCACCGACGAACGAACTTTTGGCACTGAACGCGATGCTGGCGCAGATCACGGCGGGCGAAAATATTCTGTCGGAGATCATTGCATCGCGCACGCCTTACCGCAATGCGACCGCCGCCGCGCAGGATGCTTTTGAAAGGCTCGGACCGCTGATGCCGCGCATCATCAATGCGATGAAAGGCGCGGGCATCGAGGCTTCCGTGATCGAGGACACGAAAACCTACACGCGCAAGATAAGCGGACAGCGCAAAACGAAAAAGCCGAAGGACGACCCGAATTCGCCCGATTTCGACGAATCGGAAAAGGCAAATTCGGCGGCGCAGATGAGCCGCGCCAACCGGATTGAAAATTTTGAAGCCGTCATCTCCGCGCTCGAAGCACAAGCGGCTTACAAGCCGAACGAAGACGATCTCAAGATCATAACCTTAAGAGAATTTCTAACCGAATTGAGGCAAAAAAACGAAGCCGTGCAGGATACTTTTATCACGCTTTCAAACAAACGCGCCGAACGCGACGCGCTTTTCTACACGCCCGGAACAGGCATCGTCGCCGTCGGCAACCTGTTCAAACGCTACGTCGAATCCTTCGGCAGAAACAGCGCGGAATGGAAGCAAATAAAAGATTTTGAATTTGTCAGGATCGGTCGCAGATAATCTTTCAATTAAATTAAAAAACAAGAATCCGCGTTCAGAGCGCGTTCAGAGTCCCTTCTTTAGAAGGCTTCTGTTTAGCGAAAAGCCGCCTGAAGGCGGGACTCTAAACGCGGGACTCTGAGCGCGGGACTTTGAAATTTTCGTATTGATTCTAAAAACACGCTGGTCGGAAATAAAATCGAACGTATCGGAAATAAAATCGAACGTGTTGGAGAAAATATTGAGCGTATTGGAAACAATAATACGCGTGTCGGAGAAAATAATAGATGTATTGGAGAAAATAATGCGTGTATTGGAGAAAATAATACGTGTGTTGGAGAAAACAATAAACGTATTGGAGAAAAAAACACGTGTGTTGGAGAAAATAATGGACGTGTCGGAGAAAATAAAATTTGTCTGAAATAGTTCTATCAAGCCATACTGTTACGAAATCAATGACTGATTAATACAATTTTCCTGCCCGGGTTATCGATGGCTTTGGTGTGCGTTTGTATGTGCTTTGGCGTTTACAATATAAGGCTTTGCGGGGCGGCGGGCGATATTGTGAAGCGGGAAACTTAGTTTTAATTCGGTTTATGCGTTAAACTAATTTTTATGAATTGGTTGGACAACAGTGAATTAGTCTTGCAGATCGGCGAATTTTTAGCCGAAGACATCGGACGCGGCGATATTACGACGCAGGCTTGCGTTAATGACGACATCAGCGGGATCGGGAAATTTCTCGCAAAAGAAGACCTCGTGGTGTGCGGCATCGCCGTCGCCGAAGCCGTCTTTCTGCATCTCGACGAAGACAGTCCCGAGATCGAAACCTTCGTCAACGAAGGCGATGAAGTCACGGCGGGAACCGTTTTTGCGACGCTCAAAGGCTTTGCCGACGTGCTTCTAACGGGCGAACGCGTTGCGCTCAATCTATTGCAAAGAATGTCGGGCGTGGCAACGCTGACGCGGGCTTATGTCAAAGCCGTCGAAGGCACGAACGCGCAGATCGTGGACACGCGCAAGACCACGCCGGGCTTGCGGATGCTTGAAAAATACGCGGTCACGGTCGGCGGCGGCAAGAATCACCGGATGGGTTTGGACGACGGCGTTTTGATTAAAGACAATCACATCGCGCTCGCGGGCGGCATCACCGAAGCCGTCGTGATGGCGAAACAAAAGGTCGGGCATCTGCACAAGATCGAGGTCGAAATCTCGAATTGGGCGCAACTGCGCGAAGCCCTCGAAGCCGGCGCGGACATCGTGATGCTTGACAATCAAACGCCCGAAGAAGCCAGAAAACTGGTCGAAATGGCGCGCCAGATAAATCCCGCCGTTTTATTGGAAGCATCGGGCGGAATGGATTTGGACCGAGTCCGCTCGTTTGCCGAAGCCGGGGTCGATCTGATTTCCGTCGGCAGAATCACGCATTCAGCCAAAGCGGTCGATATTTCATTCAAAATTCAAACGATTTAATCAATTTCAGATTCCATATTCCGGATTGAGAAAATAAACCGGATTCGGAATTTGAAGTTTGAAATTTGAAATCATAAAACTATGAGCATTATCAAAATTATCGGAATCGCGGCGGGTGCCGCAATCGCAGGTCTGGCAGGTTTGGCGGTGCTGAATCCGGGAAATGTCGCGGAAACTTCCGGCACTCCGAAGGAAGAAGCGTTAAGAACGCGCCGTTATAAAACCGATTTGGAAAAATTCGTTGCCGAAGCCGAGAAAATTATCCCGACGCTCACCAAATACGGGCAGAATTGGCGGTTTATTTCAACGACGGCGGACGAAAAAACGGCAACGCTCAAAGCCGAAATTCCCGTCGTTCTGTTTACGGACGATCTCGAAATAAAAGCCGAAAACGATGCCGGAAAAGGCGAAATCGTCGTCAATATTCGTTCAAATTCGCGCGTCGGCAAGAGCGATCTCGGCGAAAACCGCCGTCACGTTTTACAGCTTCTCGCCGCTCTGGACGAAAAGTTCGGCGCGAAATAAGCGAACGAAAAAAGATTGACACGAGTGCTAAACTTGAATTATGACAGCTTTACCGAAACGTAAAATTTTTACCGTTAATGAGTATCACAAAATGATCGATGCCGGCGTTTTTGTCGGCAATTCGGATTATGAACTCATCGAAGGAGAAATCGTCAAGAAAATGACTCAAGGAGATTTGCACATTGCCTGTATCAATCGGCTGAATATGTTTTTTGCGCCGCGTCTTGCGGAGCAAGCCATTGTCAGCATTCAAAACGCGGTTGTCATCAGCGACATTTCCGAACCCGAACCCGATGTCGCGCTTTTGAAATTCCGTGAAGATTTTTACGCTTCGGGCAAGGCAAGGGCGGAAGATGTTTTATTATTGATCGAAGTTTCCGATTCGACCGTCAAATACGACCGTGATGTAAAAGTTCGCCTATATGCGGAAGCCGAAGTTGCGGAAGTTTGGCTCATAAATCTGCCGCGTCAGCTTGTTGAAGTTTACACGCAAGCGGAAAACGGAAAATATAAGATCGTCGGAAAATTTAATAAAACACAGACGCTTTCACCGAAATTCTTACCCGATTTGAAGATAAAAGTAGCAGATATTTTAGGCTGAAATCTCTTTTTTCGGGATTTCTTCGCTCGTCAAAGCAAGCATTTCTGCGGTCGGTTTCAGAAACGGCGAGAAATATATCAAAACTGTCGAAACGATGAGCGCGATCGTGCAGGAAATTCCGCCTTCAACGCCGTAATCGCCGCCGCTCACGAATGAATTTCCCGTTCCCGTCACACGCAGAAGCGGAGCGGAAGCCAGTTCGCTCAAACCGCTGACGTTAATTCCCAGAAATGCGCCCTGCACCCAGTTCCACGCAAAATGAACACCGAACGGAAACCATAAATTTCTGGTTTTATAATAGGCGATTGCAAGCCAGATTCCTGCCAGAAATGTATTTATCCACGTAAAAACGTTTGCGCCCGGATTGGCGTTGTGCGCCGATGCGAAAAGGAAAGATGTCAGAATCATCCCGACCCGGAAAATCTTGGCGCGGGAAAGCGTTTGCAGCATATAGCCGCGGAACAAGACTTCTTCGGCAATCGCCCCGAACGTAAATATCAAAAGCGTCGAACCGAGTGTCAGTGCGAGCGGCATAAATCCCGCGTTCTGATTTTTCTCGAAAGTCATTCCGCCGAAAAGATACCCGATCAAAGCCGCCAAAACTATCGAAAACGCGCCAAATATCAAGCCGAAAAACAAATCTTTCAACCAGTTTTTCGTAAACCACGCGCCGAGTGCGCGAAACGGCAAATCTTCAAAAATCTTCCCGTAAAGCCAGCCGAGAAAAATCGCTACGACCGAACCGATCAGGAAAGGCACGACGAATCCGCCCAGGCTTTTCTCCGAAAAACCGACGGGCAAACTCATCAGAACCGCACCGATCACGCCGACCGCGACGAGCGATAAAATAAAATAAGAGAGCAAAAAGATGAGAAACCGCAAACCGCTGCGGAGGCGATTGTTTTCGTTGAAAAAGATTGCTTTGAAATCCATAAATTTATTCGAGTTTAGCCGAAAAGCGATTTGAAGCAAAGAAAACGGGCGCGAAAAATATTTATGATAAAATTGCATTCGTGGAAAATACGACCAAACCGCCGAAACGACGTTCTTCGCCCTGGATCATCGGGCTTTTTGTCCTGCTTTCGCTGACGTTTCTCATTATTCTGCAAACCTCGAATCTCTGGAAAACCTTGTCGGTCGAATCGGCAAACGACACGCTTTTGCTCTACGCGCTCTCGTCGCTCAACTTTTTCGCGTTCGTAATTTTCGGCTTTATCCTGCTCAGAAATCTTATCAAACTCGCCCGCGAACGCCGTGCGCTTGCGCTCGGGGCAAAGTTCAAAACGCGGCTGTGGCTTTATTTTTTCGCGGTCAGTATTCTGCCGATCGTTGCAATGGCGGGATTTTCGTATCTTTTTATGAATCGCGCAATCGAACGCTGGTTCACGCAGATTCCCGAAAATGTCGCCCGTGAAGCGCAGAAAGTGCAAAACAAAGCGATCACGATGCAGGCGGAAAAGTTTCGCGAAACGGCGACAATGCTCGCGATGAGTTTGGACAACCGCGAATTTACAAATGATGACCTGAAAAAGATCGCCGATGCGGGAAATCTTAATCACATCGAAATTCTTTCAAAAAATAATGCAACGATCTCGGTTTTCGACCGCACTTTCGACGAAAATCGCAAACAGGAACTCGATCAAATTCTTGCGATGGCGAAACGCGGAAATTGGAACGAACCGACTTTGCAGGACGGCAGAGGCTTTGATGCGGCGATTGCCGATTTCTCCGACGGCAGAAAACTCCTGATCGTTTCAAATCTTTTCGACGAAGAAAATATCAGCAGTCTGGTCGATGATTCGCTCAGAGAATTCGACCGTTTGAAGGATAAGCAGATCGACATTCGCCAGATCGGGCTTTTGACGCTCGGCGTTTTGACGTTTTTGCTGATCTTCGCTTCGAGCTGGACGGCATTTTACATCGCACGCGGTTTGACCGTTCCGATCAAGGCTTTGGCGGAAGGCGCGGACGAAATCGCACAGGGAAAATTAGGTCATCGCGTCGAGGTTCTGGCGGAAGACGAACTCGCTTTGCTGGTCGCTTCGTTCAATCAGATGTCCGCTAAACTCGAAGAAAATTCGGCGGAACTGAACGAACGCCAGCGTTACATCGAAACCGTTTTGCAGTCGCTTTCGACAGGCGTAATCTCATTTGACGCGCAAAATCGCGTGACGACGATCAATAAAGCCGCGATTCAGATTTTAAAGTTGGAAGACGCGAGTTTTGCAGATTTTGAACTTTCACAACTCGTAAATGAAGAAAACCGGCTCATTCTCGAACGTCTTCTAAATCGCGCCAAACGCATCGGACAGGCGACCGAACAAACCGTTCTGCAACGCGAATTTACCGACGGAAACGCGGAAAATCAAATAACTTTGCCGGTTGCGCTGACAGCGACGGCTTTGCCGCGAAGCTTCGGCGAAACGAGCGGCGTGGTGCTCGTAATTGAAGATTTATCTGAACTTATCACCGCGCAACGCGCTTCGGCTTGGCAGGAAGTTGCGCGGAGAATGGCGCACGAGATCAAAAATCCGCTTACGCCGATTCAGCTTTCGGCAGAACGCATCGCCAAACGCTGTCAGGTTTCAGGCGCGTCCGTCAACGGTTCGACCGATAATTCATTGAATCTTGAACAGACGAAAAAAGTCATCAAGGACGGAACGGAAACGATCCTGCGCGAGGTTTCGTCGTTAAAATCGATGGTTGACGAGTTTTCGCGTTTTGCGCGGCTTCCGAACGCAAAGCTCGAAAGCGGAAATTTGAACGATCTGATCGAACAATCCGCCGTTTTATACGAAGACCGCGAGGCGAAGATCGAACTGAGTTTAGCCGAAAATCTGCCGAATACGATGGTTGACGAGGAACAACTGAAACGTGTTTTCGTTAACCTGATCGAAAATGCGGTCGAGGCTTTTAGCGAAACGCAATCAGATAAGCGAATTTTTGTAAAAACCTTTCACGATTCGGCACGCGATCTGATCGTCGCCGAAGTTTCCGACAATGGAAACGGCATTCCGCCTTCGGATTTTCAGAAACTTTTTCAGCCGTATTTTTCGACCAAAGGACGCGGAACGGGTTTGGGTCTGGCGATCGTGCAAAGAATCATTTCCGACCATCACGGAAGGATAAAAGCTGTCAATAACACACCGAAAGGCGCGAAATTTATCGTCGAACTTCCCGTGGTAATTTAAGGTTAAAATTTGAGTTGGGCGTTGAATTGAATCTGCCGTGCGCCGCCAAGCTGAAAGATCGGCGAAACTCCGCCCGTCGGTTCCGCTCCGGCATAGCCGCGAGCCATCGTTCGGGTCGGAATCCCGAAATTTTCGGGAACGATTCGGTCTTTTCCCTGATATGAAATCTGCGCGTAAGGATTGCTGAAATTCGGACGATTAAAGACGTTGTAAACTTCGACGCGTAGATTCAATTTGAGCTTTTCGGTCAGATTAAATTTTCTGCCGAGCGACGAATCAAACTGCCAAACCGCAGGTCCCGTAAAGGCGTTTCTGCCGAGATTTCCTTGCGCGGATTGATTCAGCGGTTTGTAAAAAGCATCCGCATTCAATTTGATTCCCGTCGGACTTTCCGCCGTTTTAATGGTTAAAGGCACACCGCTTTTGACATTGGCGCGGCGGGTTATGTAGCTGTTTGTCAGCGCGTCGAACTCGGTGGTTTTTACATCGAAAGGCAAGCCCGTTCGCGCAAAGAACATTCCGCCGAGAGTCCAGTCATTCATTAACTTGCCGACGAAATTATTCGCTTTCAGACGCGGAACATCATAGGAAAATCCGATATTTAAAGTATGCCGAACGTCGAAATCCGAGCTTCCGCGGTCGTTTGAAACGGCGTAATTGAAAGGTACGGAAAGATTGCTGTCCGAAGAATTATTGTCGATCGAATGTGCCCAACTATAGTTTGCAAAAGCGTTCAAGCCCTGCGCCAAACTTCTCGAATATTGAAACTGAAAAGCGTGATAATCGGACGAATAGGCATTGTCGATATAAATTATTTTTGAAAATTTATTGCTGAAATATACGTTTGAAATGCCGTTCTGTTCACTTAGATTGAGCGTCAGCGTTCGTTGCAGATTGCGTCCTGCGCCGCCGACATATGAGGCTGAAAAAATCTCTTTTCCGAGTTTTAACTGCGCGGTCGTGCTCCAGAAATAAGTGCGGGGCGATTGATAATCGGGCGTGGCGGAAACTACCGCTAAACGCCGATTCGGATCGGCTTCGTTTGTTAGAAAACTGAGTGGGAAATTGTTGATCGGCAAAATCAGATTTTCCGCAAGAAAATTTGAATGTTCGTAAGGCGAAGCGATTTCGTTAAACTGCGATTGCCCGAGATCGTAAAAAGTTCCGATGCCGCCGCGTAAGACCAAACTCTTACCGTTCTTCTCGAAAACCTCGTATGCCGCCCCGAAACGCGGCGCAAAATTGCGGAAATTCGTTTGATAATAAGGTGTTCCCGATGCCGCAAGCTGTAACCTTGTCTGGTCGGCGCGGCTCAGGTCGGGTGCGGTTTCGAGAGTGAAAAGCGCATCTTTTTCGGCGGTTGAAGGCGCGGGATTTATTTCCCAGCGCACGCCGTAAACCAGATTCAGCCGTCGATTTACTTTCCAATTGTCCTGAATATACGAAGAAACGGACAAAACCCTTGTATCGACACGCGGATTTTTATAGAAGGAAACGCGGTCGGCAATGCCGAACGAAACGGCATCCGCCGAATTGAAATCGTAGTTTATCCCGTAACCCGAAACGCGCAATTTCGGTGAAAGACGGCGAAAATCGAAACCCAGTTTTACTTCGTGATCTGAAAAGGAATAAGCCAGATTATCGGAAAAATTCAGTTGGCGCATTTCGTTTTCGGCAAAGTTTCCGTAAATAAAATTCAGCGAATCGGAAAAACCGTTCAAGGAAAAGCGCAGATGTGTATCGTTTTCCTTGAAAGCGTTCGGAATAAAGATTGATCTATCGGGTAAAATCCCTCCGTAAAGCCCGTCGAATTCGTGTTTTGTCGAGGCTTTTTGAGTGCTGATATTAAACCTGAAATCGTTGACGAAATTGCTTGAAAAAGCCTGTGTCGCACCGAACGTGAGGGTGCGCGTGATCTGCCTCCCGGTAATGAAAGACGAAAGATTCGCCGGATTTCGGTTTTCCGAAAACGACGGCGAATAGTTGAATCTGGCGAAAAATGAAAACTTTGAATTGATGATCTGATCGAGCCGTAAACTGTAAGTTTCCGAACTGTTCGGGTCGGAATAAGTCGCCCGGAACAATTCGGTTTTCGGGAAAAACGTATTCAAAACGTTATCGCTGACCGAAACCGCTTGCGGAATCAGCGTGGCTTGACTGTCTTTTTCCTTTTCTACATTCGGCAGCGGAAACGCGTTATAAATCGCTTCGGCAACACGGTTTTCGGGATTTTGGCGGACATCGAGCGACGGAACTTCCTTCAGGATGGTCGGTTGCGGCAACGTGAAACTTTTTCCTTCAAACGCCAGAAAAAAGAAGGCTTTGTTTTTTGAATCCTTATTATTCGTAAAGAACAGCGGTCCGCCGAACGAGCCGCCGAAATTATTGAAAACGTGCGGCGGTTTTTCGAGGTCGAAATAATCTTTGGCATTGAAAACGCCGTTGCGGAAATTTTCAAAAGCCGAAAACGAGAAATTATCCGTTCCCGATCTGGTCACGAACGAAATATTTGCGCCGGGCATTTTTCCGCCCGACGGCGAAAAATCGAGCGTGTTTATCGTAACTTCCTGTAAGCTTGCGGTTGAAACGAGATTGTCGAGTCCGCCTTGAATGTTGCGCGCCGGAATCGAACCGCTTCCGGTTTGCCCGAGAAAATCGTAATTTGTCGTGCCGAAATTTGCCGAAACACCGTCAACCGAAAAATAATTGGCGTTCGTACGTTGTCCGTTCGAGCTGAACTGACCGAGATTTTTATTGTCGACCGGCGTAAAAACAACGCCTGGAACGAGATTTATCAACGATTGATGATTGCGACCATTGACGGGAAATCTCTCGATTGCCGTTCGGTCGAAATTCGTCGAATTCGAGATTTTTTCATCGACTTTGACCGCTTCATCTTCGACTTTGATGACTTCGGAAAGCGAATTGATCTTTAATTCGATCTTAAACTGCCGCGAATTTTCTTCGGAAAGCAATAAATTCTGCACTTCGGCGGGGTCGAAACCGTCTTTGGTGATCTTCAGCGAATATTCGTCGGCGGGCAGAAAGGGAAACGTGAAAAATCCCTCGGCATCACTCACGACCTTTCTTTCCAGCGTTCCGCTGTTGTTCAGGATCGTGATTTCGACCGCCGGGATCACGTCGCCGTTCTGGTCAACGACGATTCCGCTGATCTGCGTCGAATTTTGAGCAAATAACGATTGGTTTGCCGAAATTACCAGCAACGCCGCGAGAGATACGAGTTTTATGAAAGATTTGACCGACAACATTAAATTTTTATTATCGGATTTTAGTTTTTATTGATGAAATGAGCAATGAAAAACTGCAATTTCTGACAAATTTTTGAGAAATTCAGGGTAAAGTTTTGTAAATCAAACCGCTTTTCCCCTGAATTTCCTAAAATTGCGCTTTCCGTAACTATCTGATCTGTCGCGCCAGACCGATAATTTCCGAAAGATTGCTCGAAAATCTGCCCGATTTCACGGGAATACTTCCGCGGCTTCCGCCTGAATTGCTGAACGAAGCGCGAACGTCGCCGTCGATCGCCATCGAAAGCTCGAAAAGTCTTTTTGCGGCGCGGATCAGGTCGGCATCGCTTGCCGCGTTGACGCTTCCGCCGCCGCTTCCTGCTTCGACATTCAAACCGTTTCGCAGATCGCCGCGCAAACTTTCGGAACTTTGTGCCAGATTCGCGGCGTTTTGTTTAATCAGTTTGCGCCAGTTGTTGCGTGTCGCTTCATCCATTTTTTCGAGTTCGGAAGTCGAAAAACGTTCGGCGATCTGCTTCATTTGCAGTGCGGAACGGCGGACTTGCGAAGATTTTGAAAGCGCGTTCGACGAATAACGGCGGATTTCCGCTTCGATCCGCTCGCCCGACAAACCTTGCGCCGAGTAATAATTTCGCAGAATCTCGCCCGCCGGAATCGAATTTTTCGATTCGACGGAAATACTTTCGAGCGTCCCGCCGTTCGTTTTCGACGGTTTGTTTTTGGCGGCTTCCTCGGCGGTTTGAAGATTTATCGAAACCGCCGGATTTCCGCGCACTTCGGACAAAGCATTGATAATTTCGTCCTTGCGGTTTTTGGCATCGACGATTCCTTTGATCTGAATTTTTCCGTCGGCGGTTTTTGTAATGTTGATCTGATCGCCCGAAAGCGCGTTGACATTGTTGAGAAGCTGTAAAACTTTTACTTCCAGCTCCGAAGTTGCGGCGTTCGGTAATGTTGCCGCGTTCGGCGCATTTTCTTTCACTGTGCCTTCTTCAGGCACGGCTTCGTTCGTTTCGACTTTTTCGTTCGGCGCGATCGTTTTTCCGACGGTTTTTGCGTTTCTGACAAATTCCGCATTCGGCTCAAAAGCCGAATTTTCGACGGTTGCGCGCGGTTTCTGTTCAAAAACGGTTTCGGTAAACGAAAACTCGCGGGCGGAATTGTTCTGGTTGACGACCAGGATCAATTTATCGGTTCGCAGATCGCGGTTGATGTGCAGAACGGCTTTCGTGATGAGATTTTCCGTTTTTGGCGCGAAATTTATTTGATATTCGCTGTTCGATTCTTCGACCGTCACGTTTTCGGGCGAACCGACGAGCGATTCAAAACCTTTTGCCGACACCGAAAGCTGCCAGATGTTTTCCAGATTTCCGTTAAGCAGTTCGTTTTCGGTTTTGTAAAGCCGCAGTTCGGAAACTTTTCCGGTCGTGTAAGTCGTGCTTACGCCGTCTTTTCTGCGCCATTCTCCGGCGATGAGTTTGCCGTTTTCGTCGAACAAACGGCGGACGGAGATTTTTCTGACGGCATCGCTGAAAAATTCGATCCTGCGTTTTTTGACGACTTCGCCGTTCGCGTTCTTTTCTTCAAAATTGAACGTGCGGCGGATGATTCTTTCCGTGTCGTTTTCGTTCGATTGTTCGGCGGCGGCGGTTTTTTCGATTATTTCCGTCGCGGAAATGGTCGGCACGAGCACGAACATTCGTGTGAAAAAGATCGCCGCGATGAGCAAAACGGCGATCGAACCGCCCGCAAACGCGGTTTTAAAACCTGCGAACGACGGGAAAAACGAATTCTTGAGTTTCGCGGTAAACGAATCGTTTCGTTTCGTTTTGCTTTCCAGAAGTCCGCCGAAGATTTCGTTTTCGACGGTTTCGGGTTTGAGTTCGTTGAGAAATTCTTCAAAAGTTTTGTCTTCGCTGATGGTTTCCGTTTGGGTTGAAAAATTCGGGTCTTCGTAGATCGTTTCGATCAGAAGTTCGGAAGTGTCCTTGGTCAGCTTAAGCGAGATTTTTCGGTCGTCGCTGAAATCGCAGGAGAATTTTTGACTTTCGAGATTTTCGAGGTCGGCTAAATAAAAGGTTGCGAAACGAACCATTTGTTCGCTGAAAATTTCGATAAACTGCGGCGATTCCGCGAGTTTTATGCTGAGTTTGATCGATGTCAGGCGGCTTTCGATGGTTTGCGATTTTTCATTATCGCCGTTGACCGAAACGATTAATTGGCGCGGTTGGTGTTCAAAAATCTCCCGCGAACTGCACCGCCAAATCGGGAGAACCTTTTCGTCAAAATTTCCATTCATACTGCCACCATTTCCCGGGCGATTCCCCGAACCGCCGTCATCTTTCCCGATAAAATCAATCGAATATCTTTCGGACAGAGGTAAAAGACCCAATAATTCGTTGACGTTATCAATACATTTTCGACAACTGACAAGATGCGCCAGCGTTTTCGTGTCGATTGCTTCCTTCGTTCCGGAGGAATAAAGCGTTTTTAATTCTTCACTGCTCAAACAGCTCCCGTAGGTAGAACTGAAGATCATTCCGGCAAGTGCGCGGGTGAGATCGGCACTGCTGCGAAATTCGTTTTTCACGATGATTTCGGGGGGAAGCTTTTTCTCGATCGCCTCGATCAGATCGTTGTTTTCGATCACGGTTTTGGCTTCGTTGCGCGCCGAGTTGAGCCGCACTTTGACGACTTGCGGCGTTGCCCGCATCACTTCGGCGATCTCGCTCGGAAAATAACCGTGAAAAAATCGGAGGATCATCACGCTTGCCGATTTTGAGCTTTCCTTTCGCAAACAGAGGAAATAGCAAATTCTTTTCAATTCTTCCTGCGTTTGAAAATTGTCGAGCATCTGCGCGTTTCGCAAACCGAGCCGCAAGGTTTCAAAGTCGATGATCGTCGGCGCGTATTTATCGCGGCGCACTTTTTTGCGCAAATGCGAAAGATGAAGATTTTTAATCACGCCGTATAAATAAGCGTCGGTGTTGCCGATGTTGTTCAGATCGGGTTGTGCACGCGTAAATTGAATAAACGCGTCGTGAAGCAAATCTTCCGCCAATTCCTGATCTTTTTGAGCAATTTGAATTGCCCAACCGCGTAAGCGCGCATATGAGCCGATAAAAATCTCTTCGTGATTTTTGAGTTCCATTGGTATATTTACTTACTCAAAAAGATTAACAACTATTCTTAAAAAAAACTAAAAACAGCAACAAAAGATCACCGGAAAAGGCATCACCTTTTTCATTGATCTTTTGTCGTTGTAATCAGAGTCGAGGAGGACTCATTTTGATCGTCAGAGGCTGTAAAATTTCAGACTCTAATATAAAGTCGCCGTCAGCAAGTCAAAGGTAACAATAAATTTATCGGTTTATTGAAAAAAAATAATTTTACGCAGTCGAACGAAATTAAAATTTCTGAGCCGTGTCCGGAGTTGCTTCTTCAGAAGGCTTTCCGCTTGGGTAAAGCCGCCTGAAGGCGGAACTCAAAACTTAATATCCGTTTTCAATACGTCGAAAGAATTGACATTTATAACTGCGATTAAACAGCTTTTGAGATAAATTCTGAAAAGTAAAAGACAATTGCGGAAAAATAGGTGCCAAATTGTGTCGAATTAAAGCTTATTTCGGCGAAATTAAAGCTTACTTTTAAAAAAGAAGCCTTTATTTTTTCCGATTTAATCTTTTAATTTAATCGAATAGTCTTTATTTTTGCGAAAGATGTCTTTTAATTTAATCAAATAGTCTTTACTTTCAGCAAAGAAGTCTTTATTTTTTCCAAAGTAAAGACATCTTTCGCAAAAATAAAGACTTCTTCGGCGTAAATAAAGACTTCTTTTCAAAAAATAAAGACATCTTTCGCAAAAATAAAGACTTCTTCAGTAAAAACAAAGACTTCTTTTCAAAAAATAAAGACCATTTTCCGAAGAATTGTGCCGAAAATATGAAAATGTGTAATTTGTTTATAGTTCAAAGTGCGTTTCGCGTTTGAAGTTATTTAGCGAAATTCAAACTGAAGTTTGAACTCTGAACACGCTTACAGTTCAAACTTCGGTTTGAATTATTTAAGCGGAATATAAGATAAATCTTGAACTCCGAACACTGTAATGAACCGCAAAAAAAAAATCGGAAGTTCTTGGACTAAGAACTTCCGAGAAAATTGAAGGATAAAAATCATCCTTCACAGAGTTTGCAGTTAAGGAATGTAAGTGGCAGGAATCGCCGTATCGGTTGCGTTTCCGAAAGCCGCCGCCGCAAAGCCTGCGGTGGAGCGGTTCATATACCACGTGCCGTTACGGTAAACTGCCTGATCGTCACGACCGTCGCCGTCGAAATCTCCCGGGACGGGAACGTCGCCGTTGGTTCCGAAGGAAACGAAGTCGATCGAGCCGTTTGAACTGCGCAGGATATACCAAACGCCGTCCGTCGCTCTCCAGACCGCCATATCGTCTTTGCCGTCGCCGTCATAATCGGCGGGAACGAGTTTGTCGGTCGCCAATCCGAACGAGGTGATCGAAACGCTTGAATCCGAAGATTTGCGGGTGATCCATTGACCGTTACGGAAAACCGTGATGTCGGATTTACCGTCGCCGTCAAAATCGCCTCTGACGGGCACATCGCCGCTCTGTCCGAAGGCAACGCTCACAAAACCGTTGTCGCTCGAACGCAGGATATACCAGGTATTGTTGGAAGCGCGGAAAACAGCCGCGTCATTTTTGCTGTCGCCGTCATAATCTCCGGCGACGGGGGCATCTGTTCCCAGACCAAAAGAAATGGTCTGCAAACTGTTATCGCCGGATTTCAGAATATACCAAACACCATTGCGGAAAACTGCGCTATCCGCTTTGTTGTCGGCATCGTAATCGCCCGGAACAAGTTTATCGGTGTTAATTCCCCAATTCGACGTACCGAAACCTGCTGTCGAGCGAAGCATATACCAATTTCCATCGGCAGGACGGAAAACCGACATATCGGTTTTACCGTCGCCGTCGAAATCGGCGCGTGATTTGATAGGTGCTGTCGGTGTGACGACGCATTCATAACCTGAAAGCATCGTTCCGCCCGTCAACGAAATATCGTCAATGCGGTGTCCCGGAGTTCCGGTTGCGGTCGTGTTCGTATCCGACGCTTCTCTGAAGCGGAAGTTGACGACCTGACCGTTTGCCGAAGCCGGCAGATTAACGACCGTATCGACAAATGTGACCGAACTGCCCGTCCAGGCTTGACGACCTGCGATTGCAGTTCCGGCTTGCGCATCGATTGCCGCGTTATAACCGCCGCTCACGAAGCTGCCGCCCGCCGCCAGAATGTCCTGATACGCACCGTTGCCGATCTGAATTTCGAGAACCATTCCGTCCCAGGTGCTTTCCGAATTGTAGAAATTCTTGAACGAAAGTTGTGCCGATGACGAAGAAATGTTTGCCGAAGTGGTCAGGTCAGCTTGTCCAGGCAATGCGGGCGAAGGCGAGAATGCCGCGTTCGGCAGACTGCCTGCCAAAACAATGCTCGTTACCCAACCCGTGTTTGCGCCGCTGCTTTCCTGCGACCAGCCGACGGGAAGTGCCGGGGCGGTTACGCCGTCAAAGTTTTGCGTCGTGCCGCTGAAAGTTTGTTTTCCAAGACGGAACGAACGTGTCTGCGCCGCTTGTGAACCGACGTTGCTTGAGATCGAAATGCTGACCGTGTGCAGTGAACCGCAAGCCGCGCCGCTCGGAATCGTGTAAGAGATCGGCTGTGTGACGGTCGCGCCGTTGGCGATGCTTCCGTAGTTTGCCGAACCGCCGTTCGTGACCGAAACGACCACATTTGAAACGGTGTTTCCGGTGTTGTTAACGACCGGAACGCTTAATTGAACGGTTTCGCCCGGTTCGGGAAATCCGTCGCCGTCACCGCCCGGAGCGGCATCCGAAACTGCAAATCCGTTTGCGGCAAGCACTGCGTTCGGCAGATCGTTGCCTTCCGTCACAGTATTTCCGGTCGGGTTGGTCGCGCTGAAACCGAGTCCGCGAACTGCAAAACCAGCCCAAACGTCAGCGATGTCGTTGCTGTTTCCGTTAGCCAATGCCGCCGAAAGAATCGCGTTGCGTTCCTGGATCATCGTCGGGTTTGCCGGCGAAACTTTCATTCCGTCCATCACGAGCTGGAGAACTTTTCTGTTTCCGGCTTCCGCACCCAATCTTTGAACCAATTTCGCGCGAACTTCCCAAAGCATACTGCTCCAGATTTCGCCGCCGTCGTGAACTGCCGTTGCCGAACCCGTAAAGGCAGGTGAAAATGCGCCGTCCGTCAGGCTCATTTGTGCCGGATCGATGTCTTTGAAGGTGAGCGGGTTGTGCGGACGATTGTTCGGACCGCCCGTAAATGAAAGAACCGCTTTCGGGAAACGGCGAATGCCGTAATAGTAGTTTGAAGTAAAACCCGCGCCGCGAAGCAAGAGCGTCGCGTAACCGCCCGTGACCGAAACGGCATTGATCGGGTCTTCGTAAGGTGTCAGCATAACGTGTGCGAAGAAATCGGAGTTTCCTTCGTTCATCTGTCCTGCCTGCGTTCCGCCGACACCGTTGTGTAAGCGTCCGAAAAGTCCGTGAGTTAATTCGTGAACGATGATCTCCGCGTCGAAATCGCCGTCACGGTCGGGTGTCGGTTGATTCCAGAGATACATCTGCATACGTCCGCGACCGCCGTCTGCCGGGGTCGAGAAGTTTGCATTGTTAAAGCAAGGGGCAGTCGGACAAGCCGAAGTTCCTGCGGTATTGTCTTGTGCTTCCGCCGAAATGCGGTCAGCCGCCGCGCCGCCGCGACCGAAGTTGTCGTTTTGGAAGTTGCGCGCCTGTTCGGTGAAGCCGAGGAGGTAAGTTTCGTCGTGATAACGGTTGGTGACGTAGAAAAGGTTCGTCGATGCGCCGTTTTGGTAAGCCGGCGTTAAAGGATCGTCGCCGCCCGTGTTGTTCGCACCTGCGGGAACGGTGTAGGTGAAGTTGAAAACGCGGTTCGTGCCGGAAACGAGCGCGTCAATTCCGTTGGTCGTGTCGCGGTCAACACCTGCCGCCGTGTTGTTTCCGTCGGTGTGACCGTTCGTGCCGTTTGCACCGTCATTGATCCAGCCGAGGTTGTTGAAGCTGTAAGGCGCTTCGTTACCGACGAAGGTTACGCTCGTGCGCGGTTGAAGCGTTCCCTGTGTTCCGAGTGTCGGGTTGAGAAGTCCGGGAGCGGCAAGCGGCGCAGGATTTCCTAATGCTTTGAGAAGATTGTTGTTTGCCGCGTAAACGTTGTAAGTTGCCGATTGAGTCTGGCTGTGAGTGATGTTTTCACGATAAAGCATCGTGCCCGTTTCGGCATCGACAATGACGTAATAAGCATCGCCTTTCTGCCAGTTCAGCACGCGCCACGACGGACGCAGAACGCCGCCTTCGATCGGAAAATACATTTTTTCGGCGGTGGTTGCCCAATCGCCTTGTCCGAAAACTGCTTTCAATCCGGTCGATTTTGCCGAATCGAACTGTCTGTCGGAATCTTTTAATTGATAATCGATGTAACCCGCCGCTTTTTCGACCGCCGTGAGCGGATTGCCGAAATTTTCCGAAACCGAATTGTAATCGGCGTTGGAAGCGAGGTTGTTGACGACGCGGAACATCGCGTTTTGTTTGTTGAATCCGGCGCGGATTTCAGCGCGGAAAACGGGAATGTCGCCGACAAACTGTTCGAGCCGTGCAAACGAAAGCTCGCCGTTCGGATTCGTGTAATCAGCCGTAACTTTCAAATTGTCGATCTGTTCGACTGAGAGTCCGACCAAATTGTTATTTTCTTTGATGAAGTTTCTCAAAATTTCCGCGCGTTTTGCACTCGAAGGCGAGGTCATCAATGCGCGACCTTGAAGAACATCGGGGGCGATGATTTCGGGATTTCCGAGTTCTTTGTTGTATTCGACCTTCAAGGTCGGGATTTTTGCTTTGAGCGAATTTTCGCCGCGCACGAATTCGTCGCGCTGGTCGGCAACCTGAACTGCCGATCTTCCTTGCTGTGTGCGAAATCCGTCTAAGATTTCGACCGATTTTTTATCGTTTCTAATATCAAAATAATCTGATTCTTCGTGTGTGTTTTTATCCGTTTGCGCCGTTTTACTGACAGCCTGCGAACGGAAGCGGTTCGGCAACAAAACGAAAGCCGTTGCCAATCCTAAAAACAAAAATACAAGTGCGAAGCTCAAGCGAGCATTCGCGACTTCTCTCTTTTTCATTAAAGTCCTCCTGGTGTTTGTGGTTTTTCCACTCTGAAAAAATTGTAAAGATTTTTAATCTACAATTATTAAGTTGTCGGCTGACGCGGCAAGGTAACAGGGAAATAAGAAAAAAGTTCAGATTTTGTAAAAAGTGATTTTCATATACGGAAAAATGAAGAAAATATTTTTCCACGCAACGCGAAATTTATTGTAAAATTACTTGTAATCTTTATAAGTGAAATATTTTTGCAAAATAAATTGTAGATATAAAAAATCCAAATGAATTTATTTATATGCGTAGGTAAGACTGAAAATTATTATGATTATAAAACAGGGAATATAAAATAATGAGCCAAACAATTTCAGCAATTTATGAAAACGAAACTTTAATTTTGGAAAAGCCCTTAGCAGTTTCGGAAGGTTCAAAGGTCGAAGTAATCGTCGTTGTGAAAGATAAAAAAGAAAAAAACGCCGGCGGAACTTTTGGCGGACATCGCCGCTTTGCCGAGTGAAGGTAAAGGCGAAAAGTTTTCAAACCGCGACCACGAACGGATTTTATACGGGACGGTAAACGAAAAATGATCTTTGTCGATTCGGGCGGCTGGTTTGCAAGTGTCGTAACGGATGATGAAGACCACGAAACGGCAAAAATCCGGTTTGAAGAAAATATTGAGCCGTTAATTACGACGAATTATATTGTAGATGAAACACTGACCTTGCTTCGGGCAAGAGGGGAAAATCGAAAAGCCGTCGAGATCGGCAATTTATTTTTTCAAGGTTTGTTGGCTGAGGTTTATCATCTGACCGAAGAAGATATTTTTGAAACTTGGAATATTTTCAAACAATTTTCAGACGAAGATTGGAGTTTTACTGATTGTTCGAGTAAATACATTCGCGAAAAATTCGGTCTTACGCACACATTTTCATTAGACAAACATTTTCGCCAATTCGGAACGATAACTGTCGTTCCATAAATTATGTCCAATTCCATTTTAATTGTTGACGATGAGCGCGGGATTCGTGAAACTCTGCGCGGAGTTTTAGAGGACGAAGGTTTTGAGGTCGAAGCCGTCGTAAGCGGCGAAGCGTGTCTGGAAATCGTTAAAAAACAGCATTTTTCCTGCATTTTGCTCGATATTTGGCTCGGCGAAGGCATTGACGGGCTGGAAACTTTGCAGAAATTGCGCGAAGACGGCAACGATGCGGCGGTCGTGATGATCTCGGGACACGGAAACATCGAAACCGCCGTCAAATCGACCAAGCTCGGCGCGTTCGATTTTATCGAAAAACCGCTTTCGCTCGAACGCACTATCGTGACGGTCAAAAACGCGATTCGCCAGCGCGAACTGGTGCTCGTCAACGAACAGCTTCAAAAGGATTTCGCCGAAGAATATGCGATGATCGGCAATTCGATTGCGATGCGCGCGCTCCGCAAACAGATTTCCATCGTTGCGCCGACCGACGGGCGCGTTTTGATCTCGGGCGAATCGGGGACGGGCAAGGAATTGGTTGCAAGAGCGATTCACAACCAATCGCGCCGCAAAAATCTGCCGTTCGTCGAGATAAATTCCGCCGCGATTCCCGAAGATTTGGTCGAATCCGAGCTTTTCGGACATACGAAAGGCGCGTTTTCGGGCGCGAGCGTCGCGAAAAAGGGAAAATTTGAAATTGCCGACGGCGCAACGCTTTTTCTTGACGAAATCGGCGATATGTCACCGCGAGTTCAGGCGAAAATGTTACGCGTTTTGGAGGAACAAAGATTTGAGCCGATCGGCAGCAACACGCCGATAAAAGTCGACGTGCGCGTGATCTCAGCGACCAACAAACCGCTTTCCGGTTTGATCGAAAACGGCGAATTTCGTGCCGACCTGTTTTACCGATTGAACGTGATTCCGTTTCAGATTCCGCCGCTTCGTGAACGGCTCGAAGACGTTCCGCTTTTGACCGAGCACTTCAACAAAAAATTCTCGCTCGCATACGGCAAAAAGCCGAAGGAATTTTCAACGGAAGCCGTCGATGCACTGCAAAACTACGCCTGGCTCGGCAACGTGCGCGAACTCAAAAACACGATCGAACGAGTCGTGATTATGGTCGAAAAGCAGAAGGTTGCCGCCGACGATCTGCCGAAATTCAATATTGTAGACGAACTGCCTTCGTCGAGTTTCCGCTTTCCGTCCTTCAAAGATGCGACCGACGCTTATCAGCGCGAATTTATTTTGCACAAACTCGCCGAATTTGAAGGAAACGTTTCAAAAGCCGCCGATTCGATGGGCGTTGACCGCAGTCATCTTTACCGCAAGATGAAACATCTCGGCATCGAGGCGAAATAGTTTAAAGAGTCTGATTCCATTGCAATTCGGCTCTTTTTCAAATATATTTACGGCACTATTTTAAGATATTTTCGAGGCAAAATATGAATCCGACAGAACAAAAATTAACGCTTTCCGAAGCCATCCGCAAACATAAGGAATTTCTTTTTCCGGCAGTCGTGCCGTATTATCAGGAACCCGTCGCGCTCGTCAAAGGCGCGGGCGAGTATGTCTGGGACGAGGACGGCAATAAATATCTCGATTGTTTCGGCGGCGTTCTGACGGTCAGCGTCGGACACGCGAATCCGAAGATTAACGAGGCGATCATCGAACAAACGAACAGTCTGCAACACGCTTCGGGCTTGTATGTTACGAAAAATCAGGGCGATCTGGCAGAGAAGCTTGCCGAAATTACGCCCGGAAATCTCAAGAAATCCTTTTTTACATCATCGGGAACGGAAGCCGACGACACGGCGATCTTTGCGGCGAAACTGGCGACGGGCAGGCACGAAGTCGTCGTTTTGCGCCACAGTTATTCGGGGAGAAGCGCGACGGCTTTATCGGCGGTCGGGCATTCGACCTGGAAGCCCTTACCTTCGCAGGTCGCGGGAATGGTTCATGCCCACGCGCCTTACTGTTACCGTTGTCCATTCAATGCCACGCCCGAAAATTGCGGACTTGCTTGTGCGAACGACATCGAGGAACTGATCCGCACGACGACAATGGGCGAAATCGCCGCGTTTATGGCTGAACCTATCCTCGGAGTCGGCGGATTTATCACGCCGCCGAAGGATTATTTCAAACGCGCTTACGAAATCGCGCGAAATTACGGCGGCGTTTGCATCGCGGACGAAGTGCAGACGGGTTGGGGCAGAACGGGCGAAAAATGGTTCGGTATCGAACACTGGGACGTTGAACCCGACATCATCACGTCTGCAAAGGGAATGGCGAACGGCGTTCCGATCGGCTGGACGATCGCCACGCCCGAAATCGCCGACAAATTTCCCGGCTTGACCTTTGCGACCTTCGGCGGAAATCCCGTTTCGACCGCCGCCGCGCTTGCCGTCATCAAATTGATCGAAGACGAAGATTTACGCGCAAACTGCAAGATCGTCGGCGATTATCTGCGCGAACGGCTCGAAGAATTGCAGGAAAAATACGAAATTATCGGCGATGTGCGCGGGCTTGGATTGATGCAGGGAATCGAACTTGTCGTTGACCGCCAAAGCAAACAGCCGAACCCGACTGCCGTTCTGAAAGTCTTTGAAGAAACGAAAAAACACGGCGTGCTGATCGGCAAAGGCGGACTTTACGGCAACGTTATCCGCACGGGAATGATGCTCAATTCGACCAAAGACAACGTTGACGAACTCGTCGCCGCACTCGATAAAGGTTTCGCGGCGGCGTAATCTAAACAACTAAATCAGAGCGCAGAAGTTGCTGAAAACTTACGGCGGGCAGAAATGCCCGCATTTCAGTTTTGAACGGACACGAAACTGTTATACTTTTAGGCTATGAACAAGGGGTCAGGATTAAAACCGCCGAAGGAATTTTCGCCCTTCTGGTGGATGCGTTGGGTGCCGACAGTGATCGTTTCGCTGATTGCCGTTTATTTTCTGTATGCGGTCGGCAAGGTCGTCATCATTCCTGTAATGGCTTCTTTCGCTCTTGCTTATCTGCTCAATCCGCTCGTCTATGAAGGTGAAAAGCGCGGACTTTCGCGAGTGGTTTCGGCGATTTTGGCAATTTTGCTCGTCGGTGTGGTGAGTGCGGCGTTTCTCGCCTACGTCGTGCCCGATATGTGGTCGGAAAGCGCGAAGGCGGGAACGAAGATCGCCGAAAATTTTACGCCCGAAAATGCCGCCCGCCAACGCGCTTTTCTGAAACGCTATTCGCCTGCGCTCGAACGCGTGGCGGGTGACAAGATCGAAAGATTTCTGAGCAATCCGCTCGATTTCTACAACGAAAACCTTTCGACTTCGACGACGCTCGACGACAACGGCAAGGTCGTTGTGACGGGCAACGGTTCGCTGATAATTTTGTCGGTTTTGTCGTCGCTCGACCTCGCGCTCGTGCCGTTTTTCGTTTTCTACATCCTGATCGACTTCCACCGGTGGCGCGATTCGCTCGAAGAACTGATTCCGCCGCGCTTTCGTCATCCGTTCAGTCGTTTGTTCGACGAATCGGGGCGGATTCTGGAATCCTACGTGCGCGGACAGCTTTTGATCGGTCTGATTATGGCGGTTTGCTACGCGCTCGGATTTTGGGCTTTGGGCGTTCCGGCGTGGGCGGGCATCGCGCTGATCGCGGGACTTTTGAACGCGATTCCGTATGTCGGGACGATTCTGGGAATAATTCTGGCGTGCTCGTTCACGCTTGCCGAAGGCGGCGGAGCTTGGGACATTGCGGGCGTGCTCGGAATCTTTGCCGCCGTGCAAACCTTTGAAGGCTACGTTCTAACCCCGAAAATCCTAGGCGGAAGGCTGAATCTGCATCCGATGGCGGTTTTTCTCGGATTATTGGTCGGCGGAAAACTGTTCGGTTTTCTCGGCATCGTGCTGGCGATTCCGGCGGTCGCCATCGGCAAGGTTTTCCTGAAATTTGTCCGCGAGCTTTATCAGGCTTCGTATTTTTACCACGACGGCAACATCCACGAATCGCAGGCACCGAGCGAAAAGATCGAAGAACTGCTTGCCGATGCCGCCGAAACCGTCCTTGCCGAACAGATTACGCAGGACGTTTTGGAAGAAAAGATCGAATTGCACCAAGCCGAAGCCGAATTGAACGAAATTCTCGAACCTGATGAAGAAGAAAAGAAATTATAGTTCAGTATCCCTTCTTTAGAAGACGGTTAGCTTAGGAAAAGCCGCCTGAAGGCGAAACTCCGAACGCAATTCCGAATAAAAAAATCTAAACTTTTTTGTGAAAAGAGGTTATAATGAGCCGAATTTGAATTACCGAACTCAATAAAATTTGTAAATTTCCGAAAAGATTCTATGAAGATTTTTCCGATAATTTTGCTGTTTTTAATCTGCGGAATAAATATTTCGGCGCAAACGATGACTGCCGCCGAAAACGAAGTTGCCGCGCTCGACCGTAAAATTCAGGACGCGATCGCGTCGGGCGATGTGAAAACGATCGAACGTTTTATCGCGGACGATATGATCTTTACGCACGGCTTTTTTTCGGGTGCGACCGAAACGAAAAAAGACTTTCTCGCCGCCGCGAAACTCGAAACTAAACCCTATGTTTACCGCAAAACTTCCGCGCAAAGGGTCGAACTTCACGGCAATTTTGCAATGGTTCTCGGACGGCTCGACGTGCGCCGACAACCGATTGCGAAAAACAACGAAACCGAACAAATCTGCTACGCGCTGAATTTTATACATTTGTTCGAGAAACGTAAAAAACGCTGGCAATTGATCTCGCACCGAGCCGCGCAATTGCTCGAACCGATGAAACCGTGCGGAAAATGAAGTTAAGATACGAGCTATCTGCAAGGCAACATTAAATTGCCACTAGCTTCAGCTAGTGGACAAGGTAAGAAAAGCAAAGGCTTTAGCCGAAATTCTGAAGATAAATTTCCTTTTGGCTTTAGCCTGACCAAAAGTTTATGTCGTGGATAAAAGTTTGGCTCCATTTTGTTTGGTCAACAAAAAATCGTGAACCTTTTTTAACTGGTGAAATCAGACCGAAAGTTTTCCGACACATTCGGGAAAATGCGCTGGAAAAAGACATTCACATTGATTTTATAAACGGCTATGTCGATCACGTTCATTGTTTGATTTCGTTCGGCGCAGACCATACTTTAAGTAAAGTTATGCAGTTGATAAAGGGCGAATCGGCATTTTGGATAAATAAAAATAACCTATGCAAAACAAAGTTCGGTTGGCAAGATGAATATTTCGTTGTTGGTGTATGCGAATCAATGCTTGAAAATGCGAGAAAATATATTGCCAATCAAGAAATTCATCACCGGACAAAAAGTTTTGAAGATGAATTTGAAGAGTTTTTGAAAAGAGCAGGATTTGAAAAGTTTAAGGATAAAGAAAATTAGGCTGAAGCCGGAAGGAATAATATTTTTTGAAGTTCGCTAAAGCCGGCTAGGTGTCTTGTAAAAGCAATCCAATAGCTGAAGCTAGTGGCAATTTAAAAAACTATGAAAACACTAATCAAAAACGGACGAATCGTGACGGCGGTCGATGATTACACGGCAGATATTTTGATCGAAGACGAACAAATTTCGCTGATCGGCAAAAAGCTCGAAATGGAAGCCAATAAGGTTATTGATGCTTCGGGAAAATTGGTGATTCCGGGCGGCATCGATCCGCACACGCATATGGAATTACCGTTTGGCGGAACCGAATCGTCGGATGATTTTTTCACGGGAACTCGTGCGGCGGCTTTCGGCGGAACGACGACAATCATTGATTTTGCCGTGCAAAATAAAGGCGAATCGATGTTGCTCGGTGCAGACAAGTGGCACCAGAAGGCGCAGGGGAAAGCTGTGATCGATTACGGTTTTCATCTGATTACGACCGATTTTGAAGATAAAAATAAGTCAGAGATGTTTCAATTGATCGACGAAGGCATCACGTCTTTCAAGCTTTTTATGGCTTATCCGGGCGTTTTTCTGTCGGACGACGCGACGATTTTCCGTGCAATGTCAGCGGCGGGCGAACGCGGCGGTCTGGTTTGTATGCACGCCGAAAACGGCATCGTTATTAACGAGATCATCAAGCGTTTCAAGGCTCAGGGCAGACTCGCGCCCAAATATCACGCGCTGACGCGTCCGACCATCGCCGAAGCCGAAGGCGTTCACCGGGCGATCGCGCTGGCGGAAATGGCGGAAACGCCAGTTTACATCGTTCACCTGTCGTGTTCGGACGCACTCAATCAAGTCCGTCAGGCGCGTGATCGCGGAATTCCCGCGTTTGCCGAAACTTGTCCGCAATATCTGTTTTTATCAATTGACGATTATGGCGAAACTTTTGAAGGTGCGAAATATGTGATGACTCCGCCTCTGCGCGAAAAACATAATCACGCCGATCTCTGGAAAGGTTTGAAAATGGACGATCTGCAAGTAATCTCGACCGATCATTGCCCGTTTTGTATGAAAGAGCAGAAAGAACTCGGTAAAGACGATTTTTCGCTCATCCCGAACGGCGCGCCGGGCGTTGAATACCGGATGGAACTCATCTACAACGGCGGTGTTTTGGAAAATAATATTTCGCTCAATCGTTTCGTGGAATTAACCTCGACCGCCGCCGCAAAAATGTTCGGAATGTTTCCGAAAAAAGGCACGATTGCCGTCGGAAGCGATGCCGACATCGTGATTTTCGACACCGAAAAAGAACACGTTTTCACGCTCGAAAATCAGCATATGAACGTCGATTACTGCACCTACGAGGGCAAAAAGATTAAAGGAAAGGTCGAAACCGTCCTTTCACGCGGTCGCGTCGTCATTGAAAACGGCAAATGTCTGGTTGAAAAAGGAAGCGGTCAATTCGTCAAACGCGGCGAGTGCGTGAAAATATGAAAAATTTCCTTGATTATAAAGTAGATGCTCATACGTGGATAACGCTTTCTGGTGGCGAATATTATCCGGATATTTTGCAAGATGCTTGTGAACTTTATAAACCCGTGCTGGTTTTATTTGGTCAACTGATGAAATCCTCTGAAAGTTCTATACAATTTTTTCTTAACATTTCAGATGTGACAGATAGTTGGATGCGGATTCAGTTAGCGAGAGTTTTTAGAAAATATGTTAGCCCGGAAACGCCTGTCGAAATGTTGAAAAAGAAAACGAAGGCACAGGAAATTTGCAAACAATTTGGTCAAGGTTTCCGTCCAATTCAAGAAGTCCAAAAATCTTTTGACACTCGCCCAATTCCCGACGAAGCCCTTTGCGTGCTACTTTGGGAATACAAAGACAGGGGCAAAAAAGGTTATGATTTAACGGAAAAGTTTTTCAATTTGTTTCGCTTGAACTTTTCCGATTTGGAAATAATCGGTCCCGAGAGAGCAGGTCGGGATATTTTGATGAAAAATGTTTTTGCCGATTATCCAAACCCGAACCGTCCTATAGATTTTGTTATAAAAACTGGCGAAATCGTTTTAGCTATCGGGCTTGCGCGATATGACGGCGACAGAGGAGGAGCACAAGAAGATGATCGAACAGGCGGTTATTCAAACTGTGCGAATGAATTTTTGAGTTACGCAAACTTCAAGGACATCAAAACAAAAATCATTTTCGTCAATGATGGTCCCGGTTTGTTGTTGGGGTCGATGTGGAACGATTATGCAAAGTTAGAACAAAGTTGGCAGAATAAAATTATGGTTTTAACTTTGCGGATGGTCACGGAAAGATTAACTCTCGAATGGCTGATTTCATAAAAAATATGGCAGTAAGTATTTCAAAAAGTAAAATAAACGGATTTTCCGAATATGCAAAGCAGGAAAATGTCGAGTTCATACCTTACTTCAGCAACGGCGAAAATCGTTTGTATTACGGAGATAATTTAGATGTTTTGCAAGAATTGGCAGCAGATGAAAGCATTTGCGGCAAGGTAAATTTAATCTACATTGACCCGCCATACAGCACGGGCGGCGTTTTTCAAACTCGCAATCAAAAAGATGCTTATTCAGACGTTTTAGCAGGAAACGAATATTTGGAATTTATACAAAAACGATTGATTCTTTTACATAAATTACTTTCTAAAAAAGGTTCGTTTTACATTCACTTGGACAGCAAAATGCTTTTTCACATCAAAATAATGCTTGATGAAATCTTTGGCAACAATAATTTTCAAGGAATGATTACCCGCAAAAAATGCAAACCTAAAAATTACACCCGCAAGACTTACGGCAATATTTCAGACTACATTTTATTTTACACAAAAACCGATAAACCGATTTGGAATCGTCCTTACGATGAATGGACAGATGAAAAAGTTTTGAAAGAATATCCGTTTATCGAAGAAACGACAGGTAGACGCTACAAAAAAGTTCCAATTCATGCTCCCGGCGTAAGAAACGGAGAATCTGGAAAACCTTGGCGCGGAATGATGCCGCCCGCCGGAAAACATTGGCAATTTATTCCCGCTACTTTGGAAGAAATGGACAAACGAGGCGAGATTTATTGGTCGTCAAATGGTAATCCGCGCCGCAAAGTTTATCTCGAAAACAGCAAAGGAATTCCCGTTCAGGATATTTGGCTAGATTATTTAGACATCAACAACCAAAACACTAAAGGCACAGGCTATCCAACCGAAAAAAATCCTGAAATTTTAAGACGAATCATCAAAGCCTCCTCAGATGAAGGCGATTTGATTTTGGATTGTTTTGCAGGTTCAGGAACGACTTTAGCAGTTGCTAATGAGTTAAATAGAAAATGGATCGGAATTGATTGTAGCAATCAAGCTATCAACACAATATTTGATCGTTTCCTTGACGGTGTTTCGGCACTTGGTGATTTTGTTGAAAAAAAGACAAATCAAACTGGACTTTTTGACCATTCCGAAACCTACGAAAAACTGGAAGACAATAATCACAATTTAATTGTTGATTTTACATTTTATGCGGAACAATCAAACGACAAAGAGTTTGAGCCCAAACTACATAAAATCAAAACCAAAATCGAAACCGTCCTTTCACGCGGTCGCGTCGTCATCGAAAACGGCGAATGTCTGGTCGAAAAAGGAAGCGGTCAATTCGTCAAACGCGGCGAGTGCGTGAAGATTTAAGATGATTTTCAGGTTAACGGAGAGAGATTTACAAACAAAATACGGCACGTTTCGTGAAATTCTTTTTTACGACGGGCAGAGAGAATCCATCGCGCTCGTGATGGGAAACATTGAAAATGAAAAAAACGTGATTTGCCGCATTCATTCGGCTTGTGTTTCCGGACACGTTTTTAACAGCGTCGAATGCGAATGCCAAGCGGAAATGGAAGGGGCGCAGAGCGCGATTGAGCAAGCGGGAAAAGGCTTGATAATCTATCTCGAACAGGAGGGCAAAGGCAACGGGCATCTGGCATTAATGGCAAGCATTCCGTATAAAAAAGCGGGAATAAAACAAGCGGAAGCCTACGAAAAGGCAGGTTTTGAAAAGGATGCGAGAAACTTCAGACCTGCCGCCGAAATTTTACGGGATTTGAAGGTCGAATCGATTATTTTGCTGACTGACAACGACAAAAAAGCAGATGATTTACGGCAATATTCGATCAGCGTTTCAGAAATTAAAAAATTGAAAATATGAACAATCAAGATTTTGTCGAACTGACCGAAGACGTTTCCGCTTCGCCGCTTTGGAATCACGATCTTGCGCCGACGACGATCAAAGAGCGCACCTGGTCTACGTGGAACATTGCTGCGCTGTGGATCGGGATGAGCGTCGTCATCACGACTTACACGCTCGCGGGCGGATTCATCGAAGCGGGAATGAATTGGTGGCAGGCGATGATTACGATTCTCCTGGGAAACTGTATCGTTTTGATTCCGATGATTCTCAATGCACACGCCGGAACGAAATACGGCGTTTCGTTTCCCGTTTTGTGCCGCGCTTCGTTTGGGACAAAAGGCGCGAATATTCCGGCGGTTCTTCGCGCAATTGTCGCTTGCGGCTGGTTCGGGATTCAGACCTGGATCGGCGGACAGGCGATCGACGCGCTTTTGTCGGCGGTTTGGTCGGGTTGGGCGAATTTCGACACTTCAATCGGCGGAAATCCTCTGCATCTTTGGATTTCATTTCTGGCGTTTTGGGCGATTCAGGTTTTTATCATTTTGAAGGGCATCGAAGGCATCAAATATCTCGAATCGTGGTCTGCGCCCTTGTTGCTTTTGGGCGGTCTGGTTTTGCTTTATTGGGCGGCATCGAACGCGGGCGGATTGGGAAATGTTTTGTCGAACGTGACGGCTTTGCAGAAAACCCGAGCCGATTTCTGGTCGATATTTCCCGGCGCATTGACGGCTTCGGTCGGTTATTGGGCGACTTTAAGTTTAAATATTCCCGATTTTACGCGTTACGCGAAATCGCAAAAATCGCAGATGCTCGGACAGGCTTTCGGGCTTCCGCCGACGATGACGGCGTTCGCTTTTATCGGCGTTGCCGTCACCTCCGCGACCGTCATAATCTACGGCGAAGCGATTCCGAACCCGGTCGATCTGATGAAGAAATTCGATAGCGTCGTCGTGATTTTATTTGCGATGCTCATAATTTTTCTCGCCCAGCTTTCGACCAATATGGCGGCAAACGTCGTTTCGCCGTCGAACGATTTTTCCAACCTGAGTCCGAAGAGAATTTCCTACGTCGCGGGCGGTTTGATTACTGCAACAATCGGAATTTTGATGATGCCCTGGCAATTGATGTCTTCGATGGGCGCGTATATTTTCACGTGGCTGATCGGTTATTCGGGCTTGATGGGCGCGATCGGCGGCGTGATGATCGCCGATTATTTTATTTTAAGAAGCAGGAATTTAAAACTCGCCGAACTTTTTAAAACCGACGGAATTTATTCATATTCGGGCGGTTTCAATTGGCGTGCGATCATTGCGTTGATCGTTGCGATTCTGCCCGTCGTTCCCGGATTTCTACGCGCCGCGACGACTCCGAACGGACAAGTCGCCGACCCGAATTTTTTCGACACGCTTTATATTTACGCGTGGTTCGTGACTTTTGCCATCGGGTTTGTTTTGTATCTGATTTTGATGAAAACCGCTTCAAAAAATTAACAATGAATGAAAATTCCTTTTTTCGCAGTATGGTTTATCGCGGAACTTGCTATGGTTCACCTGCGGTAACGGTTGAAATCAAATTCGATTCCGGCGATAAAATCTCGTGCGATTTTTCGGAAGGATTGAAGAAAAAAAACATCTTTCTCGACCGTCCAGTGGTCGAAACTTTTCTGACAAAGATTTTTGAAATCATCGAAAAAGAAGAAATCTTAACGGATTTGCGCTCCGCTAATGTGCGTCATCACGCCGAAGTTGAATGGCGAAATATTGATTTTATCAACACCGGAAATTCGGGCGTGTTCAAAGCGTTTTCAAACGAATGGTTTATTGACCAGATCGAGGAATATATTGAGAATGAAGCCGAAACGCCGGAGAGCCGCGAACGGTATCAAAAGATTTTAGACAAAAAACCGCATCGCCACGCGCTTGAAATTTACCGGACGGTGAAAGATTTTACAAGGAAATATTTTATGTAGAAAGAGTGCATTTTTCGGTCGAAGAATCAAAGAAATTCGGCTATGAAGGAACGAGAATTTTTATGGAAAATGAAAGCAAACAAACTTCTGAAATTTGGGAAGAACCGCCGCCGCTCGATGAATGGCTGAAATCGGAAAGAACCGAAAAAGAGCAGGCGGAATATGCTTTTTTAATTTTGAAAAAGCATTTCGCGCTCAACGGTTTAACGGTTAAAGAACGCGACAAGCCGTTCAGCTGGAATAGTTTTAGCTGGGATTTGTATTTGAATATTGACAGCCTCGTAAGCGACAGATCGCATCACGTAATGCTCGAAAATCTGCTCGCTGAATTAGTGGATTTCTGCGAATCAGCGACGGGCGACTATTTTGCTTACACGCTCAAAGTTTTGTTTGAAAAATTCATCAGTCAAAACCCGCCGCGAAGAAATTTCAAGCCGCTTTTGCCGCGAAAAGCTCTTGTCGTATATGACGAAATCAATCAAATGCTCGACGACGACCACGAACGGTATTTGGAGATTTTGGATCAGCAGGGCTATTAAAAGAAATCTATGAAAAGTTGGCTCTACAAGATTTTCGGTGCCGGAAAAATCCGCAAAGCGACCATAAAAGAACTGAAAAACGAACGGATTATTGCGTCGGACGAAGGCATCAAATCTACGCTGACCTACAAAAATTTCCGCGCGCCGGGAAGATATTCCAATTGGAAACGGCGATGGTTTGCAGGCGCGATCATTTTGACGGAAAAGCGTTTGATTTTACAGCAATATTCACAGCCCGTCATCAATATTTTATTGACCGACGAGCGATTGCAAAAGATAAAAATTTCGCTCGAAACAGAAGACACTTTATTGTTTGAATTCGAGCCGCAGCTTTTTCTCGAAAACTCTTCGGGCGATATTGAATGGCGCACACGAACGCCGCACGCGCGGGCGATTTTTGAAAAATTAATCGAAAAATAAACCTTTGCTGACGATGAAGATGCAAAACAAAAACGCCGAAAAACTCACGCCGGAACAGGCGGCACAAATTTCCTTGTGCCTCAAAGAATGGGCAGATTTAGCCGCACAGCCGGTTGACCGCGAAAAGGCGGTCGCGCTCTTGAATGAAATCTGCACATCCAAAGGCGAACCGCCAACCGTGATTTTTGCCGAATCGTTTGAAAATCTGGTCGGTTTGGTCAAAGCACATTTGGACAAAAATAATCGTGAAGTCGGCAGATGGCATAATTCACCGCCTGACATTCTTCGCTATTCTGCGGATTTTCACGGTTTTCTGACGCAGACGAGTTTGGCTCTTCGCTCACGGCATCGCTTAAAAGCGGGTTTGCTGACTTATAAACAACACACGGAGCACTTTAAATCTGCGATCGATTCGGAACTTTATCAATTATTTGGACGACGGCTTTCAAGTCGGCTGCTTGCAAAAAACAGTTACGACAGCCACGTTTTATATCTTTTTTATTCGCAAACCAGATATTTGTATTACGCGACGCTGATGGGCGAAATGTTCGACGGTTTGAGTCCGCAGAAATATTTCGACGTTTTGCTTAATTTGCCGATCACCTTTTTCGTCGGGAATACCGTTTTTGTCTGCGAAAAACCGCAAGTTTCGGCGAATTCGGACGTTCTTCATTCGACACAAAAAGCGGCGGTCGCGTGGAGCGATAACACCGGATTTTATTATCTCCACGGCGTTGAATTTGAAAAGGATTTTTGGAAAACGGTTGTCAGTGGGCGGATGACTTTCAACGAAATTTTGAAGATTAAGAACAACGCCCAACGGCATCAGGCGATCTGGTGCAATCCCGACGCTTTTTTCGCGCTCAGTCCGAAATTAATTGACCGATCGGAGCTTGGAAGCGAACTGTATCTGGTCGAAAGCACTGAGCTGAACGAGCTTTATTATTCGCCGAAAATGTGGTTTTTGCGATTTCAGGACGGGAATCTGCCGCCGAAAAGCTGGGCGATCGAAGAGATCGATCCGGCTTATGCCGAAGCAAATCCAGACGCTGATTCGATCTTAAATTACCATTGCGAATTTCTGGAAATTTACAGTATGACTTACGCCGAGGAAAGACAATATTGGCTTCAGAAAACCTAGATTTTTTAAGAAATGAACGATGTTTTTGAATATGAAGAACACGGCGAAATCAGCCGCGAAACGCCGCTCGAAGCATTTTACGAAGCGATGTTGCCGTTTCTTAAAAATTACGGCGTGACGGCGCAGTTTCCGGCGGACAAACCTTCGCTTGCCGAAAGCATTTACGGAATCGAACACGATGTTTTGATCGGCGGCGTGCCGAACGCCGTGCGTTATCTGAAATGGCAGGAAAGCCCGTATGCCAACGGCGCGTTTGAATTGACGCTTGCATCTGATGCGCTCATTCACGAAAAAACGGGCGAAAAATTGGCTTTCAAGATTTTTATCAGCGATTATATTTCAGGATTGAAACACATTTCGGGAAATTTCAGCGTGATCTTGAAATTTCGCGGTGAAAAAAGCGAGCTCGAAACGTTGCGAAAAGAGATCGCACCCGTTCTGGAAAAATATAATTTCCGGTCGCACGAAGCGAAAATAAACAATTTACAGCAGTAATTTAGTCGAAAAATCAAATCAGGATACAAACACCAAACTTATGACAAACAACGTAAATTTTGACGAACTGGCGGGTAATGCTTTCGCGCCGAATGCGGGCGAAAGCGATTTTGAAAATCTTTTCGCCGCCGTTTTTTCGCTTCCCGAATGGTATTTTATCGCCGACGCGGAGTTTCAATATAAGATGCCTTACTGTATGCCGTTCAAATCGCTCGGCGACGAAATTACCCTGACGGTTTTTACCGACGGCGCACGTGCGACGAAATTTATTGCCGAACAAGGGATAAAATTCGGTGCAACGGACGAAAATCCGAACGCGCCGAACAAGCCCGAAGATTTGGTAATGCGTATTTCGACCGACGGCATTCTGGATTTTTTCGACCGCCTTGCGCCGTTCAAGATCACCAAGATTTTCTTTAATCCGAACATCGACTCGCACGGTTTTCATCACGACCTGAAAATGATGCGCCCGATTCACGATCATTTGAAAAACAAAGGTTTGTTGGAGAAACCGTCTGCCGAAAACGCTTCGGGTAATTTAGACAAACTGATCGAAGAAAACGCCGATGTGATCGCCGATTTTGAACGGGAAAACGAAGTGTTTTCGTCAATGATCGCGGGCAGTGCGTCGGCAATGGACGGCGTTTCCGATGAATCCGGAGAGCAGATAATTTCCAACACGGCGGAAATGTTTGAAAGCGTTCGCGTTCAGCAAAATATGCCGCCAAAACTGTTCAGGGCTTATATCGAAACTTGTCTGGAGAAACGAAAATTTTTGATGCCGACGCTCGCATTTGCCTATTTTCAGCAGTCGGAAAGCGGAATTAAAAAGCTTCAGGATGACGCAGAACTTGCGGACGAGATGGCAAAATTTCTTATCAAAAAAGTCATTCCGAATGCTGATCTGCCGATGGACGAAACACCGCAAAAACGTGTCGAACCGGTCGATGAAAAACCTGCCGAAAGCCGATTCGATTTCGATGCGTTGTCGAGAAAAGCGATAGAAACGAACGCGATGGAAGATTTGAACGCGCTCTTCGGTGCAGTATTCGCGCTTGAAAAATGGAATTTCATTGCTCGCGGCGAACTTCCCGATATTTATCCGTATGTCGCTTCAAATCCGGCAACAGCCGACAATCAACCGATGATTCGCGTTTTTACCGATGAGGAAAGATTAATGCGTTTTGCGCGTGAAAATAATCTGACCGAAGCGGACGGTTCGGCAAAAATTTTGACCCTGCCGACTGACACGATAATTCCGTATCTCGAAGGTTTTATCGAACACGGCACGTATGGCGTATGGTTCAATTCCGATTCGGGAAGTGCTGATTTCTTCATTCCGATCAAACAGTTACAGCCGATCAAAGATCATCTTGCAAAGTTGAATCCGCCGGTTGAAAAGATCGCTGAAACAGGTTACACGACATTGATTTTGACCATCACGGACGGACTGATGTTTCCGTCGGGGACGGTTTCAAAAAGCACTTACAACTGCAATTTTTTCTGCTGGATTCCGCGCAGTTGGACGGAAAATCTGCAAATAAAAGACGAATATCTCGAAAAACTTTACGAACAGTTTTACGGCGCAGATTGGCGTTCGGGGAACAGCGACGGTTCGCGCTACGTCGTTCTCGAAGCTAATTCGTCCGTGATTTCTCCCGAAAGAATACAAGGAACCGATTGGAGCGTTGTCCAAAACAACGAGCTTAATAAGTATTGGTTTTACATCGGTGAAGGAAACGGTGCGTTCAAAAACGTTGCGGTAGATGAATTTAAGACATATATTGACGCATATCTTCAAACTCAAAACCGGGCTGAAGCGCAAAGTAAACAGGACAATTTAGCAAATTTTGGCGTGAGCGAAACGCCCGACGGCGGTTTCGATCTGAATTTGACCGTCAATAAAGTCGGCACGGTCGATTTCGATACATCGATTGCGCCTTTTTACGAAGCGATCGTGCCGCTTCTGCAAGATTTTCAGGGAACGGGCGAATATCTGACTTTGCTCAGATTTGAAGAAAGCGGAAAAAATGACCAAGTCGAAAATATCGTATCAAATTCGCACGGCGCATATTTGCAGATTCGCCGATTTCTTTATCTGAACCCGAACAACGGTGTGCGAATCGGCGTTAATACTATCCATAGCAATCATTTGCGTCACGTTCAAACGCAGAGCGAGTTGAAGGTGAGTTTCGAGCTTTGCAAGAATCTCGATAATCAAACGGGCGTTTTTTATCACGCTTTTCAAGGCGCGCGCGAAGACGTTTTGAAATTGGAAGCTGCGATTCAGCCGCTTCTCGAAAGCGTCAATTATCGATCCGCCTCGTAAAATCTTTATGCTGGAACCGGCAATTTTGAAGGAAATGAAAAATCCCGATTCGCAATTTCACATCGGCGGAATCGGAAATTTTTTGCAGCCTTTATGCGAAAAATTTTCCGAAGACGAAATGGATATTCTCGGCTGGATTTCGAGCCGGAAATGGAAGCCGAACGAAAAATTTTGCGCCGCTTGTGCCGGACTTTACGAAAAAGGTTTGGCTTGGAAATTTCCTTCGTCGCGCGATTAAGCGTTTGAAACTCGAAGAGGAAAATAAAATTAATGAACGAAAAAGACGCTAAACAATATGTTTTCAAATTTGAATGTTCACAGAACTGGGACGATTTGAAGATAACGGACAATGAAAAAGTTCGTCATTGCGGACAGTGCGGGAACGATGTTTTTTCGGTGCAAACGGACGAAGAATTAAACTCGAACGCGGAAAAAGGCAGATGCGTTTATGTGCCGCCGATGCGCACCGCCGGGATTCCGTGGATGCCTGACGAATCCGAAAAATTATGAAAAATGTCAAAATAAAGCGCGCCGAGCCACCTGATAAAGCATTATTCAATGCGATGATGGGCGTGTTTTTTCTGCTTTTCGCGCTCGCTCCGTCATATTGGGCTTTTTACAACTTCGGCGAATACCGCCACGCAACCGATTTTATCGAACAGTTAAAAGAAAATTCTCGTAAAACCGACGCGCCCGAAGCCGGACAGGAATACGCGGAACGAATCACGTCTTTCAGTTCACGCGCAAGCCGTTATCGGCTCGAAATGCTTTTGAGCGGCGCGGGCGCATTAGTGCTTCTGGGAATTTCCGCTTTGCTTTTTACGAAAGCCTTTAAAGCGCGCCGTAGGAAAAATTTTTACGAAGAAATCAACGCGCAATCTTTTCCGATACCGACTGCGAAGATCGAGGTCAGATATTCAAATTTTCAAAGCGTTCTGCTTGGCGGCGTGATCGCGTTTTTCACGCTGGTTCCCGGGTTTGTTTTTTATCAAACGCTGACCAGCCCTTTTTCGACCGCGCGCGAAATCATCATCAAAGGAGCGTTTTCGTTTTTCCCCTTGGCGGTCATATTATTTATCGTTTTTTTGACGGTTCGTGCGAAAAGAAACAGCATTGAATATTTCGATAATTCGGGCGTGATGCGCAGCGATGGACGGCATTTTCCCTGGACACAGTTTTGCGGTGTCGTCACGCAGACGGCTCTCAACCGGTATATGAAAAGATACGTTTGGCGCGAAGAATTGGCTTTTTCAGGCGGAGAAACGGTTTGGATCATTCCGCACCGGATAAAAAATTACGGTGAAATTGCGGATTTCATTAGCCGTTTGCCGAAAGCGGTGCTGAAAAATGCGGTCTAAATTCAAGATTTCCGGAAAGTTTCAAGACAAATTTTCAAAACGCCCGAACTCTGCAAAAGCACGGATCATTTGACCTATAATTAAAAACAAAATCGAAATATTCTTTGCCCGGTTCACGGAATGATTATTTTAGTTTTAGTGCTATATTAAAGAGAATTTATGAAATACGAAGCAGTTAAAAATTATTACGACGGCAATTTTTATGAAAGCGTTTCGACGGAAAGTCTGGACGTAGTTTCGCCGATTGACGGAAATCATTTGTCGAAAGTTCCGATGTCGGGCGTTGAAGAGTTGAACAAAGCGGTCGAATCGGCAAAAAATGCGTTTCCGAAATGGTCGAACACGCCGATCAAAGAACGCGTTCAGGTTTTCTTTAAATACCGCTATTTACTCGAAAAGAATTTTGAAGAATTGACTGCGCTCGTGTCGGAAGAGAACGGCAAAACGTGGGATGAAGCAAAGGCGGAAGTCGAGAAATCAATAGAACTTACGGAATTTGCATGTTCGATGCCGCAATTGGTTTCGGGCGAGATTCTGGAAGTTTCAAAGGGCGTTGAATGCCGCACGGAACATTTTCCGCTCGGTGTTGTCGCGTCGATCGTGCCGTTCAATTTTCCGCTGATGGTTCCGAATTGGACGATGCCGAACGCGCTCGTGCTCGGCAACACGATGATTATGAAGCCTTCGGAATTAGTGCCCTTATCGTGTTTGCGAATGGCGCAACTTTTGAAGGAATCGGGCTTGCCCGACGGCGTTTTCAATATCATCAACGGCGGTCGTGAGATCGTCGAAGCGATCTGTGCGCACGAAGACATTGAAGCCGTGAGTTTTGTCGGTTCGACCAAAGTTGCAAAGTTGGTTTATCAACAGGCGACGCATAATTTGAAACGCTGTATCGCGCTCGGCGGTGCGAAAAATCATCTCTTCGTTTTGCCCGACGCAAATCCTTCGATGACGGCTTCAAACGTCACCGCGTCGATGTCAGGTTGTGCCGGACAGCGTTGTATGGCGGCTTCGGCGATGCTTGCGGTCGGCAATGTCGATTCGATAATTTCACAGATTTGCGACGAAGCGCGAAAGATAGTTCCGGGCAAAAATCTCGGTGCGGTGATTTCCAAAGCGGCAAAGGAACGCATCGAAAATTACATCACGGAAGCCGAAAAAGACGGCGCGAAAATTCTCGTTGACGGACGCGGCGCAATTGTCGAAGGAAAGGAAAACGGAACTTATGTCGGTCCGACCGTGATCGATTATGTGAAACCCGAAATGTCTGTCGCGACGGAAGAAATTTTCGGACCCGTGATCTCGATTATGCGGACGGAAAATCTGGATGAAGCTCTCAGAATCGAAAATGCCAATCCATACGGCAACGCGGCTTCGGTCTTTACGCAATCGGGCGGTGCGGCGCGTTACGTGATGGAACACGCTTCGGCAGGAATGATCGGCGTAAACATTGGTGTTCCCGTCCCGCGCGAACCTTTTTCCTTCGGCGGCTGGAACGATTCACGCTTCGGCGCGAACGACATCACGGGCAAATCGTCAATCGAATTTTGGACGAAATTGAAGAAAACCACGACCAAATGGAATCCCGAAGCCGGAATCAATTGGATGAGTTAAGCAATTCGAGATTGAGAATTTATGAGAAAAATTTTTGTTATTGTTCTTTTATTACTCGGTGCGGGATTGTGCTTTGGGCAAAGTCAGAAAGTAGGCAAAAAAGATTTGAAAAAGCTTGCCGGTTTTATGGCGGGCGAATTCAGCAGTGAAGAGCAATCGAAGGCGGATTCATCTTTTTTTCATATCAAATTGCGGATGAAACCGATCTGGACGGACAAAAAAGACGGATTTTGGTTTTATGTCGAGCAAGCCGCCGCCGATTCGGAAAACAAGCCGTATCGCCAGCGCGTTTACCATCTTTACAAACAGGACGAAAAAACAATCGTCAGCAAAGTTTACGAAATCAACGGCGCGGAAAATTACATCGGCGGTTGGCAAGACGCGGCGAAATTGAAAAACTTATCGAAAGATACACTTGTTGACCGACAAGGTTGTGCGATCTTCCTGCACAAAAATACAGACGACACTTTCAGCGGTGCAACTCCGGGCAAAGAATGTTTGAGCAATTTGCGCGGTGCAACTTATGCGACTTCGGAAGTGACGATATACAAAGACAAACTAATCAGTTGGGATCGCGGGTGGAACGCCGAAGATAAACAGGTTTGGGGCGCGGTCAAGAGCGGTTATATTTTTATCAAATCAAAGAATTTTTAGAAAAACAAAGCCAAATTTATTCGATGAGTTAATTTGATTTTGGATTTTTCCTTGGTAGTAAACTCAAATTTGGTCAGGCGAAATGAAATTCATTGCAAAAGTTTTAAATGAAATTGATAACGGGAAAAATTATTGGAAATATTTGAATATCGGTGTTTTCAAGACAGAAAATAATGCTGAAGAACAAGTCGGAGAATATAACAGAAATTATTCCTCGTTTTACAATACATTTTTCCATTTTCAAAAAGACGGAAAAGATTTCGCGCTTTATTCGCCTGATTATACGGGAACCAGAATAATGGAATTGCCTTCGTGTAAGGATATTGGCGGCGAAGAACCTAGTGCGGGCGGATTTTGTCCGACGGATTTTTTTGTTCCGGCTTACATCGAGCAGGAAATTTCTTGGGAAACGATTGGTGCCAAAGGAAAAATCGGCGGCAATGTATCAAATAGAAGATTAAATAATCCTGAAGAAGAAGATTTAACGGAAAACATTGAAGCCGGAGAATTTCTTTATCAAGGGACGGATGAATTATGTAAAATTACAACAATCAATCGTCCATTGTCACCATTAAATTATTATCCTTTTGGTTTTGTCGCAGGATGTATTTGGGGCGACGACAGCAGTTGGAAAATTCAGTATTTGGATTTATCAGAGGTTGAGAAAGGAATTCTAAAGCGTGAAGAAAGATTCGGCTATATCGAACTTTCAGATAATGTAAGTTTAAAGGACGCAATAAGTTTATCGGGTTACTTTGAAGAATCGGGAAATTACAAGATGTTTGTAAAAATAAAGACTATACAAACTTTTCATCTGGAAACCGGAAATATTTATGATCCGTTTGAATAAAATATGAAAACGAAACTTAAAATTACTACTATTTTTGCTTTTGCGATTTCCGCTTGCGTATTTTTTACAACTCAAGGAAATACACAAACTAAAACGGAAACTGCCGGACAGAGATTCAAAAGCATCAAGGTTTTGAATGATATACCTGCCGATCAGATGGGCAAAATTATGAATATGATGTCGGCGAGTTTGGGTGTGAATTGCGCGTTCTGTCACGCTTCCAATGACGGCGATTATGAAAAGGAAGGTTTCGAGCATAAAGACATTGCGCGGCAGATGCTCAAGATGACTTTCGATCTCAACAAAAACTATTTTGAAAATCGTCCCGAAATAAACTGCAATTCGTGTCATCAGGGCAAAGCGCATCCGCAGTCTTCGATTCCGCTGATGCCTGTCGCGCAGGAACCGCGAGCGGTTCAACCCGAAAAGAAACCGACGGTTGATGAGATTTTAGCGAAATATGAAACGGCTTTAGGCGGAAAAGCGAATCTTGCAAAAGTTACTTCGCGCGAGATCAAGGCACAGCGTGTCGAACCCGACGGAAAAACTTTTGAAGCGGAAGAAATTTTGCAGAAAGGCTCGAAAACGTCGGTGACGACCGTTTACCCGTCGAAACAATACGGCGATTATACCGTCAGGGAAGTCTTTGACGGAAGCACGGCGGCAAAATTCGGGAACGGCGCAAAGATCGAATTGAAAACGGATGAAACCGAGCAGATAAAGCGCGAAGCGCAGATTTTTGCGAATGCCGATCTGAAAGCTGTCTATGCAAAAATGGAATTTCGTTTTGTCGATAAGATCGACGGGCGCGAGGTTTATGTCTTGACTGCCTCGACCGCCGACAATGCGCGTGAAAGATTGTATTTCGACGTGCAGACAGGCTTGCTCGTCCGCCGGATCGCTTCAACACCGACGGTTTTAGGCGCGTTTCAGTTTCAGGTCGATTACACCGAACACAAAGATTTCGGCGGCGTAAAACTGCCGACCGTGATAAAATTTGCCGTTCCGAACATTCGCTGGACGCGCAAGGTTTTCGACGTGAAAATTAATGTTTCGATTGACGATGAAAAATTTAAGAAATGAACCGCGAAAACACACTTGAGTGAATACGAATTTTTTAATGGATTTTATTTACCTTTGTGAAAATTTCGTGTAACTTCGTGGTTAAAGATTGAGGATAAAAATATGTCGAGAATAATAAAATGCGGATTGATTCAGGCGCACAATGTCGGAGATGTGAACGCGTCGATCGGGGAAATTAAAAAAGCAAACATCGAACACCAGATGAAAATGGTCGAAGATGCGGCGGCGCAGGGCGTTCAGATGCTTTGTTTTCAGGAGATTTTTACCACGCCGTATTTTTGCGCCGAGCAACAAACGCGTTGGTATGAAGCCGTCGAAAAAGTTCCCGACGGTTCGACCGTGCAGATGATGCAGTCGGTCGCAAAAGAAAAGGGAATGGTTCTGATCGTGCCGATCTACGAGGAAGAAATTTCGGGCGTTTATTACAACACGGCGGCGGTCATCGATGCGGACGGTAAATATCTCGGAAAATATCGCAAGACGCACATTCCGCACGTCGCGCCCGGATTTTGGGAGAAATTTTATTTTCGTCCGGGCAATCTCGGCTATCCGTGTTTCGATACGGCATTCGCGCGAATCGGCGTTTACATCTGCTACGACCGCCATTTTCCCGAAGGCGCACGCTGTTTGGGTTTGAACGGTGCGGAAATCATCTTTAATCCTTCGGCGACGGTTGCGGGACTTTCGGAATATCTCTGGAAATTGGAACAGCCCGCACACGCCGTGGCAAACGGCTATTTCGTCGGCGCGATCAACCGTGTCGGAACGGAAGCACCGTGGAACATCGGCGAATTTTACGGGCAAAGCTATTTTTGCGACCCGCGCGGGCAGATGCTCGCCGTCGGAACGCGCGATCAGGACGAATTAATCGTCGCCGATCTTGAGATGGACAAGATCAAGGAAGTCCGCAACACCTGGCAGTTTTACCGCGACCGCCGACCCGATGCTTACGGTGCGATCGTTGCGGATTAGTTTGCAATCGAGCGGTTTTTAGTTCATTTAAAGTTTCGGAGAAAGTTATGCGAAAAATTTATTTTGAACCGAAGATTTTAGTAAAATCGATTCTTTTTGTTTGCTTTGGATTTTTGTTTTCATTGATTTCAGTGCAAGCGATGAATTCCGCTTTTGAAAGTCAACCCGGTCGGGATTGTCCGCCCGAATATGCGCGAAAACCGAAGGGTTGCAGCGAATACCGCCGAAAGATGATACTTTTCGGCATTGTCGAAATGAAAAAGCTCGACCGTCAGATTTTGCGCGAGCCGAAAAATGTTGCCTTATACCTCAAACGCGCCGAGATTTATACGATGATGTATTACCGTTACGGCGACGTTTACAAATTTGAAGGATATACTTATTACCGCGATATAAGTGAAAAAGCGATTTCCGATCTTAACAAAGCGATCGAGCTTGCGCCGGGTGTCGATGTTTACATCCGACGCGGCGAAATCTACCGGAAACGCTGGGAAGAATCGATCAAAGATTTTATCTATCCGTTTGATTATGTGCCGACGTTTGAACAGATTGAAAAATTCTACATCGAAAACGAAAATTTTCTGGCGGCGGAAGGAGATTTTCTAAAAGCGCAAGACTTTGTTCCCGATCCGAAGTCTTCGATGACGGCTTTTGATTACCTGGCAAATCTTTATAGCCGACGTGCTTCCGATTTGTCGCAGAAAAAAGGATGGGCAAAAAGCGTTGCGTCGAATAATCTCAAAGAAATCGTTTACAAAGATTTCGATTGGATGATCGACTATCACACGCGTCTTTGGGAAAGAGGAAAAGTTGCTTACAAAGAAGATAGTTTTGCGACCTGGACTTATTTCGAGAAAGCCAAAGCCGCCGCAAATTTCGGCGATGACGAAATCGCGTTGACAAGTTCGGGAAAAGCCGCCGGGCTTGTCAAAAGCGACAGTTTCGGCTTTTGCAGTATTTATAAACTGCGCGGAGATTTGAAAGCAAAGGCAAAAGATTTTGACGGCGCAATTCAGGAATATACATTTGCGCTCGATGCCAAGCCCGAATCTTGCAAAGAATTATATATTTCACGCGGCGACGCAAAACTGGCAAACGGCGAACCGCAAAACGCCATTGCCGATTATTCGCTCAGAATAAAAGACGACTGCGAATACATTTGTAAGGCGGTTTATCTCAAACGCGGAAAACTTTTTATCGAATCGGGCGAATACGAAAAAGCCGTCGATGATTTTACGAAGGCAATCGGCTATTCCACGCTTTGCGAAAAAGATTATCAATGGCGGGCGAAAGCTTATCGGCTGGTTGGAAACGAAGCCGCCGCGAAAGCCGATGAAGCGAAAGCGTCGGAAGTTTTGCAAAAGCAGAAAGGTTATATGCCGTCTGATTATTGCAGTAATCATAATTAGAAAAACGGATGCAGAAACGGGAAAAATATTCGTCAGGTGCAAAATGGGAATCGATTGTCGGCTATTCGCGGGCGGTCAAGGTCGGCGAACGCATTTATGTGACGGGAACGACGGCGACGGGCGAAAACAGCGAAGTAGTCGGCGTTGGCGATGCTTATGCACAGACGGTGCAAACGATCAAAAACATCGAAAAAGCCTTGAAAGCATTAGGTGCAACACTTGAAAACGTCGTGCGGACGCGAATGTTTGTAACCGACATTTCGCTTTGGGAAGAATACGGAAAGGCGCACGGCGAATTTTTCGGCGAGATTATGCCCGCCACGACAATGGTCGAGGTTTCTAAACTGATCGACCCCGAAATGCTCATCGAGATCGAAGCCGACGCAGAACTTTAGGCATTTATCATTTATCATTGAACATTTGTCAATTTTTGATATTCAGTGATAAATGATAAATGATAAATGATAAATGAACACAGAACTTTCAATCGAACAAATCGAACAAAATTTTGCGGAAATCAATCCGCGCCTTTCACAAGCCGAAGCGGTTTTTGAGGCGAATCGTTGTCTTTATTGCTATGATGCGCCGTGTGCGCGGGCTTGTCCGACACATATCGACGTGCCTTCCTTCATCAAAAAGATCGCTTCGGGGAATCTGCTCGGTTCGGCGCGCGTCATTTTCGACGCAAATCCGATCGGCGCGAGCTGTGCGCGGGTTTGTCCGGTCGAAGTTTTGTGCGAAGGCGCGTGCGTCGAAAAAACGCTGATGGCGAAACCGATCGAGATCGGACGTTTGCAAAGATACGCGACCGATTTTGCGGTTGAAAATAATAAGCAAATCTTTCAAAAAGGCGCGGCAAACGGAAGGTCGGTCGGCATTATCGGTTCGGGTCCGGCAGGGCTTTCCTGCGCGGCGTATCTGGCGCGGCTCGGTTATGACGTGACGATTTACGAACGCAAACCGCTTGCGGGAGGACTCGATACTTACGGAATGGCGGAATATAAAATGCCGCAGAAAACATCGCTCGATGAAGTGAAATTGGTCGAATCTTTGGGCGTGAAATTTCGTCTGAACTGCGAGATCGCCGTCATTCCGCAACCGCCCGCGTTGGCTGAAATGTTGGACGAAAGCGCGGCAAAACTCGAAGCATTTCCCGCAAAGGAAGAAAACGACAACGATCTGCTGAAAAAACACGACGCGGTTTTCCTCGCGGTCGGGCTCGGCGAAACGAATAAATTAAATCTTGCGGGCGAAAACCTCGAAGGCGTGATGGACGCGCTCCATTTTATCGAACAGATCAAAACGCGCGATTGGCAATCGGTTCCGCTCGGAAACACGGTTGCCGTGATCGGTGCGGGAAACACCGCGATCGATGCCGTGACGCAGGCGAAAAGACTCGGCGCGGAACGCGTTCTGCTCGTTTACCGCCGCACCGAAAAAGACGCTCCGGCTTACGATTACGAGATCGAACTGGCGAAAAAAGACGGCATCGAATTTGTCTGGCAAACCGCGCCGCTCGAAATCGTCGGAAATGGCAAAGTTTCGGGCTTGAAATGCAGAAAAGCTGACGGAAGCGAAGTCGAAATTGCCTGCGATATGGTCATCAAAGCCATCGGGCAAACGAAGCAAACGGGATTTTTTCAAGCGGTCGGCATCGAAACCGACGAAAAAGGTCGCGTGGTCGTGAATGAATTAAAGCAAACTTCAAATCCGAAAATCTTCGCGGGCGGCGATTGCGTCAACGGCGGCGCGGAAGCGGTCGATGCTTCGCAAGCGGGCAAACTCGCCGCGCAGGGAATCCATTTTTCGCTGACAGGCGAAGCGGTAAAATTTGCAGGTTCGGAATAAACGAACTCCAAACCTAAAATGAAAAAAGTCTGACACAACGAATATTGTCAGACTTTTTTATTTATTTCCTGAATCGCTTTTTCGGTCAGTTCGTCGAAATGTTTTTCGAGATTTTCGTTCACACCGCGAAGTCCTGCGACGACCTTTCTGCCCCATTCGACGTATTGCAAACGTCTTTCGTCATCCCAGAAATCGGGCGGATTTTCCATCACGTCGCGGATATTCGAGATTTTATCGCACAATTTTATCAATTTCGCACCGTTTGAAAGATGCGGCGCGTGTTCGATCTGAAGTTGTTTGCGTTCGGCTTTCGGCAGAGATTTGTCGTCCGTCACTTCCAGAACATAGCCGCACACCGTCGCGCCGAAAAGTTCGGTGATCTCTTCCTTTGTGGTTTCCGTGTCTTCGACCGTGTCGTGCAGAATCGCGCCGATCAGAACGTCGTAATCTTCGACTTTTCCGACATTCGCAAGCAGATTTGCGACTTCCAAAGGATGATTGATATACGGCGAAGCGTCGTTTCCTTTACGCTTCTGGTCACGATGTTTCTTCGCCGAAAAATATGCGGCTTCGATAAATTTTGACATTGTATTCATAGGAAAATTTTACCACGGAAACACGGAAACACGAGAGAAAGCGAAAGAAAATTTGCCTGCGAAAGTAACGAAAAGAACGAAAAAAATTATCTGTTTATTTTTCGCTTATTTCGTTACTTTCGCAGGCAAATGATTTTCTTAAATTTGCAGTGAAAATTATTTCACAACTTGAATCGCCAGCGTTTGCTGTCCGTAAATAATGAAATCGGCGGGCGCGATCTCCTGTTCGGTGACAACGGTTTGGACGGTCGGTTTTACGCCGCCGGCGGTTCGATCATTGTTTAATGTCGCCAGCATTGACGGCGGCAGATTCGGCATTTCGTTCGAGCCGATGATCGCACCGTTGGTCGTGCGCGAAAGCTGAACGTAAAGTCTGTCCGATTTTTTGACCTTGTTGATCGTGCCGATCAGATCGCTTAAATTTTTCGGGACGAATTGCTGTGTCAGCGAATTTTGCTGAATTGCGTTGCCGTCGGCGATAAGCACCGAGAGTGCGCCTTCGGGCGTGTCGAGCGGAACTTTGACGGGAATTTTCTGGACGAAAACCTTGCCCGAATCGGTTCTGACAAACGCCTGAACTTCAAAAGTTTCTCCGGCGCGGACTTGCGTGCGGTCGAGCGCGATGCGTTCGATCGCAGCCGTTTTGCTGTCGTCGCTGGTCGTCAGATTAACATTTACTTCACTGATTTCGAGATCGTCAAAACGGCTTTTCAAAAGCGTATTGACGGGCGCGGCGACCGAATATGAAGCAAGCTGTGACGCTTGCGCTCCGGCGAAACGATTGGCGATTGTGATCGAAGGTTGATTTTTTACCTTGATCTCGCCGTCGATCGTTATCATCGAATCGCCCATCCCGCGTTCGTTGGCGACGAATGTGTTATAAATCCCAATGTTTATTAAGATCGGCGTGAGAAAATCGTCTTTCGCCACTTCAAAATTCAAAGTTTCCTGCTGTCCTCTGCTCGTTTCAAAGTTGATCTTAACGGGAATCATCTTCGGTGCCTGACCGAGCTTTCCGTAAACGCCCGTCGCGCGGTCTTGCGTCATCGTTCCGACCATCGCATCGGGAACCGCCATTTTGAAAGAATTGTTGACGTTCGGGATGACCGTTACAACGTGCGATTCGCTCATCGGCAGATCGGAAGTTCCGAGGCTCAAAAACGGATGCCCGAAGGCGTAAATCTTTTCGCCGTCGCGGAAAGTCACCGTTCCCGCCGCCGCCAAAGAGTAATCGCCGCGCGTCAACTGCATCGAAACCGAATCGCCGCCGACGAGCGTTGTTTCGTCAGCCGTTTTCATCGGTGAAATTTTTGCCGCGCCGCCGACCGCCGAAACGGGAAGCAGACCGACCGACATCAATTGCGGTGCAAAGGCGTTCAATGTTTCCTGCGAAAAGCCCGAAAACGTGACGGGCGTAGCAATCGGCTGAAACGATTGACCGACAACCGACATCAACGGCGAATTTGCCGAAACGTTTGAAAGAATCGAATTCGTAATGACCGTGTTTTTCGGTAATTCGGGTTTCCAGGTCGTTGCGGCTAATTCGGCGAATGAAACGGCACGCGGTTCGCTCGCTTTGGTTTTCGTATTCTGATTATGCTCGAAGATCGAGAGCATTTGTTCGATCGGCGTGATGCCGCAGATCGGTTCTTTCGAGAACGGAAAACTGTATGAAATCGCGCCGACCAGTTTTCCGTCGATATAAACGGGCGAGCCTGACATTCCCGCGAAAACCGCCGTTCGGTCGGCACCGCCGCCCGAGATGCGACCGACGATCATATCCTGTTTCGGACCGATTCCGCCCGGCACGATGCCGAGAATTTCGACGTTGAACTCTTCGGGTTCACTGCCGCGAAAAACGGTGCGCGCCGTTCCGCGCATTCCTTCCTTGAGTTCGGAAAGCGGAAAAAATTGTGTTCTGGTTTTTTGAGTCGTGTCGGGATCGGAAATCTTAACCGCCTTCGTTTGTCCGAAAGTATTGAAACAAAAGGCTGAAACTACTGCTAACAGGGCGAAAAACTTTGCTCTTTTCATATTTAAAAACATCTTCCTTTCTATCTGCCGAATATGGTAACATTTTAAACAGCATACCGAAAGCCTTTTTCTTTTGGGCTATCATTTAAGACTACAGAATTTAATTATCAGTTGTATTTCATTTCCGGGAATTTTTTATTATGGCAAAAGTAAAGCGTCTTTTTAAGAGTTTTTCCAGACTTTTATTGCCCGTCGTTTTTTTGATCGTTTCCGCAATTATGGGTTCCGCCGTGTGGCTCGTGCATAAAACCGCCGAACCGATGAAGGCGGCTTACCTCGTCACGCCCGAAAAATACGGTCAGCTCAGTGCGCGGGCGGCACAGGTGACGGCTGAAACGTGGGGCAACAAAGACGGCTCGAACGGGCGCGGCTGGCTTCTGCGCGGTTCGGAAAACGCTCCGGCGGTCATTCTGCTTCATCGTTACGGTGCCGACCGTTCGCACGTTTTGAATCTCGGCGTAAAGTTGAGCGAAGCGACAAATTTCACGGTTTTGATGCCCGACCAGCGCGGACACGGCGAAAGCGCGATGGTGCGAAATACTACCTTTGGCGGTTGTGAAGCGGAAGATATTGCTTCGGCGGTCGAATATTTGCGCGGTTTGAAAACTCCCTTGCAATCGCCGCTGGTCGGAAAGCATATTGGGCTTTACGGAGTCGAACTCGGCGCGCTTGCCGCCGTCAACGCCGCCGGACACGACCCGACGATCAAGACGCTCGTGCTCGATTCCGTTCCGTTCGATTCGGATCATCTGCTGGCATCGTCCATCGGCAAACGTTTTCCGTTTATGAGCAATGTTACCTCGGAATTTGCCAAACTCGGCACATATTTTTACTATTTCGACGGTTGTTACAAACGCGATTCGGCTTGTGCGGCGGCAAAAACGGCGGATAATCGGCAGGTTTTACTGCTCGGCGGTTCGGACGCGCCGCAGTTTCAGGAATCGACCCAGAAGATCGCAAATTGTTTTCCCAATACGACCAAAACCGAAACCAAAACCGATCTCAGTCCTTCCGGCTACAACGTCATCAACGCCTCGCTCGAACAAACCGAAGTTTACGACCAGCGCGTGATCGAATTTTTCAGAGCAAATCTGGTGAATTAACGGATAGTGGATAGTGGATAGTGGATAGTGGAGGAAATTTCTCTTACTATCCATTTTTTTATCAGTTATCAGTTATCACTTAAATATCTATTTTTTTCTTGCCGTGACCGTTGGTTTGAGCGAGCTTGTGGATGTCCGCACTTTCTTCCATTTTGACGACGGCTTTTTGCAAGATTTCGCGCAGTTTTTTCAATCTTTCGACGGTCGAACGCGTTTCGAGCAGTTCGTATTTCATTTCATTGTCGAGGTTAAATGCCGCAGTGACAAGAAAAGAAAGCATTTCGGGCGGTGCCGGCGGGATTTGCGGCAGTTCGCCCTGCTGATTGCTGAGTTTGTGTGCGGCTTCGGCAATGCGCGAAAAGAGCACGAAAACTTCGTCGGAGGCTTCCATCAGCAGAGATTCATTTTCCTCTTCGTCCTCGAAAAATTCGACTTCGCCGACATAATACGGGTCGCCCGCATCGACATAATCGAGCAGACGATAGCGAATGATGCCGAGCGTTAAAATATTTGCCCGCCCGTCTTCGAGCCTGTTGATCTCGCGCACTTCCGCGACGCAACCGACCGAACCGACGGGCGGTTTGTCGTCGTCGGAAACATTCGGGTCAAAAAACGAAATGCCGAAGAGATTCTTTTTCAGTGCAATATCCGCGAGCATCTGCCGGTAACGCGGCTCGAAAATATGAAGCGGCAACATCTCGTTCGGCAAAAGCACGAGCGGCAACGGAAACAACGGCAAATGTTTGATCCCAAGAACTTTTTCGGATGCTTCAGACATAGCAATAGATTAGTCCGGGAAGTTTTGGAAGTCTAGGAAGTCAGTGAAGAAATTCATTCTATGCTGACTTTACGGACTTTCAAAATTTCCCGAAATTTAAACGGTTTTCAGCGAAATGAAATCGAGAATCTTTTCGGGTTCTTCGTCGCTGAGAGCCATTCGTTTCGCGCCGATGACGGCTTCGGAGATGTCTTCGACGCGGTTTTTGTAGCGGTTGTCGCGGACGATCAAATCTTCGATGACGCGGCGTTCGAGCTTTTCGCGCGATGCGTCTTCTTCCAGATCGGCGGCGACGGCATATTCGACGGGCGCAGAGTGATTTTTGATGCGGACGTGCAGAGCGTCGGTCATTTTCTGCGCTTCCTCGCGTATTTTTGCAAGCTCGAGCAATGAATTGGGAAAGCCGAGATGTCCGCGCAAGGTAACTTCAATGATCGGCTGTGATTCGTTCGATTCGGCTTCACGCGCTTCGCCCGAAACTTTCGCCAGAACGCCTTCGGTGACGGCTTTCGGTTCGGCAATGCCCGTCACGTCAAAGCCGATGCGCTGAAACGGACGCTGGCGGTAATCGCGGATATGACGGGCGACGACCTCGTTGTTTTCAGCGATCTCGACGAGCCACGCGCCGCGAGTTTCGCGGTATTCGTCGATGCTCGTAATTTCCAGACTGCCCGGATTGAACGCCCAATTGTCGATCTCATAGCATTTGTGCGTGTGACCGAGCGCGACGTAATTGGTGACGGCTTTCAATTCCTTCAAATTTGCAATTGAAAGCGCGGGAATCGGGTGCGTTTGATGTCCTTCAACGTCGGTGTGAAGCAGTAAAATGTTGAACGCGCCCTCGCGCTGATTCTGTTTGATCGCTTCGGTGAGCATCGGAATCGCCCAGTTTGCCGACGCGCCATACCACGCCGAACCGAAAATCCGCGCGCGCCCGATGTCGATAAAGCCGCCGCGAATGTAGTTTTCGTTGTCGTAATCCCAAGGTTCGTAAACGAATTTGCCCTCGACGTTGCGCGGTTCGAGAATGTGCAGAAGATGCCAGTTTTCGAGTGAACGAAGCCAACTGTATTCCGTGTCGTTGTGTTTCTGATCGTGGTTTCCTTCGATGGTCAAAACCGGAATTCCCGCGTCTTTGAGCAAAGACAAACCCGCAAAAGCGTGATTCATCGTTTCGGGCGGAACATTGCGTTTATGAAAAAAATCGCCCGCCATAATGACGAAATCAACCTTTTCCTCGACCGCATACTTGCGCAAAACGTCGACCCAAGCCAGATAAAAATCCTTCGGGCTTTCTTCCAATTGATAACGCGTGCATCCGAGATGCACGTCGGAAATATGCAGGAATTTCATAAGTAAAATTATACCAAAATCACGCCGTTTTCTCTTTTCTTTTCGCCTCGTTTATCGTTAAATTAACGCAAACTTTATGAACCGGGAATCGTTAAAAGAAAAAGCGGCGAAACGCGCGGTCGAATATGTAAAAAGCGGAATGCGTGTCGGCATCGGAACGGGCTCGACCGTGAAATACGTGATCTTGGAATTGGCGCGAAAGATAAAAGCGGGCGAGCTCGAAAACATCGTCGGCGTTGCCACGAGCATCGAAAGCGAAAATCTGGCGCGTGAAAATGGAATTAAGACGGAAGATTTGGACGAAAGAAAATTGGACGTTGCGATCGACGGCGCGGACGAGATCGCGCCGAATCTCGACCTGATAAAAGGCGCAGGAGGAGCATTTTTGCGCGAAAAGCTCGTCGAATTGCAGGCAAACGAATTCATCGTTGTCGCCGACGAAACGAAGTTGGTCAATCATTTAGGCGAAAAAATGCCCGTTCCGGTCGAAATGGTCAGATTCGGTTTTGAAGCGACAATGAAGCGGTTGGAAAGTTTCGGCAAACCTGTCTTGCGCCGAAAAAATAATGAAATAATTTTGACCGACAACGGAAATTTTATTGCTGATCTGAAGTTTGAAAATGGCGATCCTGAAAAACCGGCGGCAGAATTGAAACAGCTTTCGGGCGTAGTCGAAACGGGACTTTTTCTCGGTATGGCGAAACGCGCGATCGTCGCTTTTGAAAACGAAATTAAGGAGTTTACGCGTTAATTATTTTTATTTATCGGAGCAAAATCTGCTAAATTAATTTTATGAACAAAGTCATCTTGATAACAGGCGCATCGAGCGGCATCGGCAAGGAAACGACGAAACTTTTCCAGGCGAAGAATTGGAAGGTGGCGGCGACGATGCGTTCGCCAGAAAAAGCGGGAGATTTGCAGAAAATAGCCGACATCGAATGTTTTAAGTTGGATGTCACGGACGTTGATTCGATCAGACAGGCGATCGCGGACGTTTTGGAAAAATTCGGACGTATCGACGCGGTTATGAACAATGCGGGTTACGGACTCGTCGGCGCATTTGAAGCCGCCGGCGCGGAACAGATCGAACGGCAGTTTCAAACGAACGTTTTCGGTCTGATGAACGTCTGCCGCGAAATTCTCCCGTATTTTCGTGAACAAAAACGCGGAACGATCGTCAATATCGCCTCGATCGGCGGCAGACTCACGTTTCCTTTTTACAGTCTTTACAATTCGACAAAATGGGCGGTCGAAGGTTTTTCGGAAGGTTTGCATTACGAACTCGAACAGTTCAACATTCGCGTAAAGATCATCGAACCCGGACCGATCAAGACGGATTTTTACGACCGCTCACAAGACCTGACGCGCAAAGAAGGTTTGACGGCGTATGATTATTGGTTTGAAAAAGCAATGGCAAATATGCAGAAAACGGGCGAAATCGCGCCGGACGGAACGGTCGTCGCGCAAACGATCTATGATGCCGTGACTGACAATTCCAAAAAATTGCGCTACGGCGTAAACACAAAAGGTCTTTTAGCACTCAGAAGATTTCTTCCCGATTGGGCATTTTTCAGGATAATAAAAACCGTTGTGATGAAATAGCTTATTTAGGCGAAAGGTGCGATGATAAACACAATTCGCTTTTTCAATATCTGTCCATTTCAACAAATTCCCCAACCACGACAGCCGAAAGTGTAATTACTTCGGCTTTTATTTTTGCTTATGAAAATTCTGCTTTATAACCCCGACAACGGGATCACCCGCAACTTTATGCCGCATCTTTGGATGTTTTTACTGCAATCGCTCACGCCAAAAGAACACGAAGTCGTGCTGATCGACGGAAACGCAAAAGCGATGACGCGGAGCGAACTCGTACAGTTTTGCAAAAGCGAAAACATCGGTCTGGTCGGCATCGGCGCAATGACGCGAATGGTTGCGCGGGCTTATAAAGTGGCGGATTCTCTGCGCGAAGCCGGAATCAAGGTTGTAATGGGCGGTCCGCACGTCACCGAATGTCCCGCCGAAGCACTCGGCAAAGACGGCGGAAAACGTCACGCCGATGCCGTCGCGCTCGGCGAAGCGGATTCGTATTGGGCAACAATCGTTGAAGACGCGGCGAACGATCGTTTAAAGGAAACTTATCAGCCCGAAACCGACGCGAAAGGCAACGACGTGAAGCCGTCTTTACAGCCTTATCCGCACATTCCTTGGGAAACTTTGGATTTGGAACAATTTTCGTTAGTGCCGAAGTTTTTACAGCCGACGCTTTCAAAAATGGGTGAAGGCTGGGGCAAATTTTTCGTCGTGCCGATCGAAACGGGACGCGGCTGTCCATACGGTTGCGAATTTTGCACCGTCACGGGATTCTTCGGCGATTCAATCCGTTTTCGCACGAACGAAAGCGTCATCGAAGAACTTTTGCGTTTAAAAAAGCGTGCGAAGGAAGAAAAAGGACAGATCGCCGTTTTCTTTATCGACGACAATCTCGCCATCAACAAAAAACGTCTGAAATCTTTGCTCAGAGATATTATCGCGGCGGGTGCACAGCTTCCCTGGGTTGCCCAGATCAGCGCGAATCTGCTGGCGGACGAAGAACTCGTCGATCTGATCGCCGACGCGGGCGGCAAATGGATTTTTATCGGGATGGAATCGATCGATCCGGCAAATATGGCGGACGTGAACAAGACTTTTTCAAAACCGGCGAATTACAAAGACGTTCTCGAAGGCTTGAAACGCCGCAATATTTTTGCGATCACGTCGTTTATTTTCGGAATGGACAACGACACCGTGGGCGTTTCCGACCGAACCGTTGACGAGATCGAAAGATGGTCGCCCGGATTGCCCGTATTCGGACAATTAACGCCTTTTCCGTCAACGCCGCTTTACGAACGGCTCGAAAAAGCGGGAAGATTGCACCGCCCGAAACATTGGCTCGAATTCGCGCCGTTCGTGATGGCTCACAATCCCCTGAAAATGTCGATTGAAGAGGCAAAAGACGAAACTTTCAATGCGTGGTCGCGTTCGTATTCGCCAGAAAGAAATTGGGAAGCGATCAATTCGATCAAAGATACGCCGATCGACGTGCGAATCTCGCATCTCGTTGCAAGGCTGTTCTTTCGCGGAATCTATTTTCCGCAAATGAGTAAAACCGCGTGGCTGAAACTGATTTTCGACAACCGGAAATCCGTTCTAAGCCTTTCAAAAGAAGGCTATTCGCTCTGGCGCAAACATAAACGCAACAAGAAAAACAAAATCGAACCCGAAGTCGAAACTGAAATCGTGCCGAATGTTTAAGAAGATTTGCCCACGAAATACACGAAAAATACGAAAAAGAAGCAGTTCAGATAAATTTTTATCTGAACTGCTTCTTTAATTGATTTTGCTTTCTTTCGTGTCCTTTCGTGTATTTCGTGGGCAAATTTTCTTTCATTCATATTTTCCTAAACTTTTTTCGGAATTACGCGGAGTCTGCTGAAATTGTTGAGCAAAGGTTTTAAAGTTGCGACGGCTTTTTCGTGCGACGCGCCGTTCGAGGCGATGATTCCGTTGTGATTCTGCACGTCCTGAAATTGGTAAATTATTTTTTCGCCGAAAAGGTCGGTCAATTTTCCGCCCGCTTCTTCAATGATTATCTGCGGCGCGCAAGTGTCCCAAAATTTCGTGCGCGGTGAAAGATGAATATACAGATCGGCTTTTTGCCGGGCGATGATTCCGACCTTTAAACCGACCGAGCCGTGCTGATATTCGTTTTTGAAGCCGAAATGATCGACGAGTTTTGTCATTCGCGGACTCCGATGCGAACGGCTGACGGCTAAAGTCATTTCGCTGAACTCGGTTTTATCCGAAACCTGCAATTTTTGCGGTTCGCCCGATTTTTCAACTAAAAACGCGCCGCCGTTTTTTGAAGCGTAATAAAGACGGTCATTGATCGGCTGGAAAACAACGCCGAGAATCGCCTCGCCGTCTTCCGCCAAGCCGATCTGCACGGCAAAATCGCCCTTCTTTTCAACGAAACCTTTCGTGCCGTCGATCGGGTCGATCATCCAGACGCGTTTGGTAAATAAACGTTCGTCCGTGTCGATCTCTTCTTCCGATAAAATTCCGTCGAAAGGGAATGCGGCGCGCAGATGCGAAACGATCAGCTCGCTCGATTTGCGGTCGGCTTCGGTGACGGGTTCGCTGAAATTGTCGTGTGAAAATTTTTCTTCGATGACAAAGCCGTTTTCGTAATAATCCAAAATCAAATCGCCTGCTTTTCGCGCAAGCTCGATAGCGGTTTCCAATTCTTTTTCCAACATTATCTGAATTTTACCATTTCTCGGAAGTCGTTTAAAAACTCTTAAGCAGAGCAGAAACCAACTCTAACTGAACGCGGATTTGGCGGATCAGGCGAATGAGAACGGATTTGTATAAAAAATATCTGCATAAATCTGCCTAATCAGCCAAATCCGCGTTCAAAAATTAGAGAGGTTTGGCTGTATTTCCGCTTTGAAAATAGTTTTTAGGATTTATCGGCTAATTCGGTGATTCCGCAGCGCGGACACATCAAATATCTTTGCGTTTTATCCGTCCATTTTGCCATCGCTTGATTTGAGAAAGTCGGGCTTTTGCTTTCGGCTTCGCCTTCGCGCATCAGGCGTGAATATTTTTTTTCTTCAGTTTGGTTTTCTTTGAGTTCGCGTTCGCAGTGTTTGCAAATCCAGCCGAAGCCGTCGTTGTAAAAATCGTTCAATTCAAAATATGAAGTCATATCAAAAGCATAACAAAAAGCGCGAACTTTTTTTAGAGTCCGCGCTTTTCGGGTTTGATTCGTAAATTATTGATTATTTAACGAGTCGTTTGTGGAGAAGAAGGCAAAAGTTTCACGGGAATCGTCTGAGTTTTTCCGCCGCGGTAAACTTCGACCTGAACCGTGTCGCCGATCTGTTTTTTATCGAGAATTCGGAAAACGTCGTCCAGATCGCTGACTTTTTGACCGTCAATCGCTGTAATAATGTCGCCGAGTTCGCCTTGCGCCGTCACCCCGCGAATGCCGGCACGTTGTGCCGAACCGCCGGGAATGACCTGGTAAACCACCACACCATTTTCGACCGGAACAGGATAACCTCTCTGAATCAAATCCTTCACGCTCGGAAGCGATGCGCCGAGTTTCGGACGGCTGACCACTCCGTTTTGAATCAACTGCGGAATAACGCGTTTGGCAGTATTGACGGGAACCGCAAATCCGACACCGACCGAACCGCCCGAACGTGAAAGAATCTGCGAATTGATGCCGATCATTTTGCCGAATTTGTCGAGCAAAGGTCCGCCCGAATTTCCCGGATTGATCGAGGCATCGGTCTGAATCGCCGCATCGATCGGGCGACCGTTGCTGGCGCGAATCGGACGCTGTAAACCTGAAATCACGCCTGTCGTTAAGGTTCTGTCCAAACCGAAGGGATTTCCGATTGCCAGAACTTTTTGCCCGACGTTCAATTTATCCGAATCGCCGAGCGGAACAACGGTCAGACCTTCGGCGGGCGGTTCGATCTTGATAACTGCCAAATCCGTGTCGGGATCGCGTCCGATCAATTTCGCGGGATAAGTTTTTCCGCCGCCAAAGCTGACCGTCAATTTCGATGCCCCTTCGACAACGTGGCTGTTCGTCAAAATATGACCTTGATTGTCGATCACCGAACCCGAACCGTTACCGCTTTCCTGCTCGAACTGTTCGCCGAAAAAGTTTTCAACCTGTGCGCTCGTCGTGATAAAAGCCACGCCCGGCGAGAGGGTTTTGTAAACCTCGATGCTGTTTTGCTCGTCCGTCACGGCAGACGGATCGGAAATGCCGCGCGGCGCATCTTCGGCAAAAGCGACAGTCGAATTATTGTTGTTGTCCGCTTTCAAGATACTGCCGAAATTAGAAAAACAAGCCATCGTTCCGACCGCGATCAATGCCGATGCGAAAGCCAAAAATAAAATCTGTTTTGCCGATAATTGGTAAACTGCTTTTCTTGCCATAATAATCTTTTCCTAATCTGATAATTTTTTCTAACGCTTTTGATGCAGAAATTTTGTTAATGCGTTGTGCTTTATAATTACGAAAAAAAACGGTTCGCTGTTTCGTAAAAATCAGCAAACCGTTAATTATAAATGGAAAATTAATTCAGACAAAAAACGCGACGTATTGATGCGAAAGAGCGGTGAATTCATTGACCATATTTTCCGAGATCAAACCGACCGCCGAAAGTCCCGTGAATAAATGAATTCCCATCAAACCAATGTAAATGCCGAGCGCAACGCTCAAACCGTATTTTGCCATACGCAGAGTTCGCCATCGCCACAGAACCGTTACGGCAACCGCGCCGATGGCGACTTTGACCGCGAGAAAAGGCAGATCGCCGATGTCCAAAAGTGTTGCCATTAAATGATTTCCTTCCGTCGCAAAACCGTTTCTAACCCAGTAAATAGTTAAAAGAGCATCGATCAGATTCAGTGAAAAAAGAAGAAAAGTTTGTCGTGATAATGGCATAATTTAAAGTAAACCCTCGTTCAAAATATTTTCTGCAATTTTCCCTTTATGAAACAAAACCCTCAGCAAAAAATACCAAGGGCTAGGTTGTCACCAGAGAAACGAAATGAATTAATGCTCTGAATATACGACTAATAGAAACGGTTTTCAAGAAAATTATCGAAAAAAAGAAATTTTTATTTTTCCTGCTGAAAATGCTACACTTAGGTCTAATGAATAAATGTTTCCGAAGCAGTTTTCAGACAACTGCCGAAGGCAGGAGAACGTCAAAATGTCGGCTTTGGAAAAAGATTTTTTGAGTTGATTTTTAATTCATACGATAAAACGGAAAAAGAGGTGAAAAAATGAAAAAAATATTTAATTACAGTATTTTAGCAGTTGTGTTAGGAATGATGTTGACGGTCGGCGCGACCGATTCGTTCGCGCAAAAACGCAAACCGGTCGTGAAAAAGCCGGTCGCGAAAAAGCCTGTTTCAGTCGCTCCGAAACTTTATCAGGTTGATAGAGGAACTGTTTTTCGTGTCAGAATGAGCGGCGACATCAGCTCGGCAAACGCAAAGGTCGGCGACAGATTTACGACGACCGTGACCGAACCTGTTTATTCGAGCACGGGACAGGTCGTGATTCCGACCGGAAGCACCGTCACGGGTAATGTCGATTCGGTAGTTCCCGCGAAAAAAGGCGGCGACCCGGGACAGATCAGCGTCAGCTTCGTTTCGGTCAGAACGCCCGACGGAAAATCGCGCACGATCAACGGCTCACTGACCGATCTGAACACGAAGAGCGCGAAAAGCGACAATGAAGGAACGGCTTCGGGCGACGACCGCAAAAACGATAAGATCGTATTTATCGGCGGCGGCGGCGCGGGCGGTGCCCTTCTCGGCGCGGCGATCGGCGGCGGAAAAGGCGCGGTTATCGGCGGCATTATCGGCGCGGGCGCAGGTTTGCTCGGCGAAAGATTGACGAAAGGCGAAGAAGCGCAGGTCAAATCGGGCACGGAATTCGGCGTTTATCTGAATCAGTCGATTTCGATGCCGAAATGGACGGAACCCGTCAATTAAAAGTTTTACAAAAAAAAATACGGACAAGTCTTTCAGGCTTGTCCGTATTTTTTTGTTTATTTGGAAAATCAATTCAAAGGCAATTCATTTTCGAGTTTTTCGCCGATCTGTTCGAGATGCGCAACTACTTTTTTAATTAACCATTCGGGCGTTGATGCGCCTGCCGTCACGCCGATCTGTTTCACACCGACCAAATCCGCTTCGTTGATCTCTTCTTCGGTTTCGATCAGAAAACTCTTCGGACATTGTTCCTGGCAAACCGCTAAGAGTTTGCGGCTGTTCGACGAATGGCGACCGCCGATAATGTAAAAAGCATCGACTTCGCCCGCCAGCGCGCGTGCCGCGTCCTGTCTGTCGCGGGTTGCCGAGCAGATCGTATTGACGATTTGCACTTCGTCATCGGTTTTGCTTTTGATCGCTTCAGCCGTATCGTAAAAAGTTTTTGCCTTGATGGTCGTTTGCGAAACGACCAAAGGTTTCGTCAATCTCGGAAGCCCCGCAACTTCCGTTTCGTCTTTAATCACGAAAGCGTGTTCGGGGGCATAGCCTTTTACGCCGATCATTTCGGGATGATCGGGATTTCCGACCACGACGACATGGCGATTTTCAGCCGCCGCCCGCGCCGCGAGCTTTTGCACACGCGTTACGAACGGGCAAGTCGCATCAACTACTTTCGACGCTTTTTCTTCCAGTTCTTTCTGAACCTGCGGCGTAACGCCGTGTGCACGAATGACGGCGGTTTCGCCGCGTTTAATCTGCACGGGTTCGCTAATGGTCGAAACTCCGAACTTTCCGAGCCTGTCCATTTCCTGTTCGTTGTGAATCAAAGGACCGAGCGTGCGAACCGTATCGCCTTCTTCAAGCGATTCTTCAACCATCTCGACGGCGCGTTCGACACCGAAACAAAAACCGTATTCGTCTGCCAGCAAAACTTTCATAATTTTTAGTCTGTCATTTGAAAATCGAATTTACAAATGACTTGAGAAAATTTTAACAAAGCCGTCACAAAAAATAAATTAATCTTGAAAATAAAGTCAATAATCTGCCCGGAAAATTTTGAAAAAGAGCGGAAATAATATATATTACTTCAAATAAATAAGATAAAACCCCAATCGAATCAATTAAATACAAGAATAAATATAAAAATATTCAGATGAAAATAGACCTTAGGTTTTTGCGAAGGGAAGATTTTTCCGAGATTCACAAAACATTTTTGGAAGCATATTCGGACTATATAATTAAGTTTCAACTGACCGAAAAACAGCTTGAAAACCACATTGCCCAAAATGCCGTTCGATTGGAAGAAAGCATCGGCGCGTTTGCCGGAGAAAAAATGATCGGCGTGACACTGAACGGTGTCGGGTTTTGGGACGGGAAGGAAACTGTCTATGACGCGGGAACAGGCGTGATTCCCGATTTCAGAAAAAAAGGCGCAGGCAAAGCGATGTTTGATTTTATGATGCCGATCTTTAAAGAAAAAGGCATCAAACAACTCTTGCTCGAAGTGATCTCGGTCAACGACAAAGCCGTCCGTCTTTACAAAAAACTCGGCTTTCAAGAAACGCGCCGCTTGATCTTTTTTGAGCAGAAGGAAGATTTTGTCGAAAGAATCACGGAAAATCTCGAAATCCGCGAAATCGAAAAACCAGATTGGAATTTTTTGAGGGCTTTTCGCGACCGCCAACCTTCTTGGCAAAATTCAAACGAATCGATCGAGCGAATGATTTCGGCAAAAGTCGTTCTCGGCGCATTTTTGCACGAAAGCCTCGTCGGTTACGGGGTTGTTTTTCCGCGTTCGGGAACGATTGTTCAGCTTGGCGTTGATAAAAAATACCGCCGCTGTGGAATCGCTTCAAACATTTTGAGCGAGATAAGAAAGAGAGTTGCCGGAAATACGAAATTGCGTTTCAGCAATGTTGACGAAAACCTCGACGGTATCGGCGAATTTATGCAAAAATGCGGTTTCAAGGAATTCATTTCACAGTTTGAAATGGTCAGAACTCTGTAATCGGTGCAATTATAAGTCAAAAGTCTTGAGTCCGGAGTCGTAAGATTTATTTTTGACTCCAGACTTTTTCCACTCTATTTGATCGGTTCGCGCAAGATAACGTCCGCCGTTTCGCGGGCGATTTGGGCGGCTTGCGGATTTGATTCACGAAGATTCGCGATTTGCAGTAAGGCTTCGCCGGTTCTCGATAGAAGCCTTACCAGATCGCCTTCTTCGGCGTTGGTCTTGAAAACGAGATCATTCCAATCCATTCCATCGACCCAATGTTCGGCGGCGGCGGCGGCGGAAAAATTTATTTCTTCGGTCGGCTGAACGCCGTTTTTCCATTCCACGCCCGAAACTTCATAAATGATCGATTCAAAAGATGACAGGACGTTCTGCAAATCGTCGGAAAAATAAAGTTCGCCGTAATTTCGGTCTGAATCCGCCGCGATCGAAGCCATCAATCCGGCGGTGACAGTCGGCTTTAAATCTTCAAAAATGCCGTGACGCAACGCTTCACCGACCAATAACGGGCGGTCAACGCGCAGATCGGCAAGCCATTTTCCGCGCTCGGTCACTTTTTCCTCCGCAAAATCGAGATAGCCGAAATGATCCAAAACCTTTGCGCGGCGTTCAAACGGAAGCCAGATGTCGGATTTCAAATATTCAATGTCGCGGGCAGATTTTTCCAGATATTCCGCGTCGTTCCACATTTCCCACAAAAAACTCAACTGATTCCGCTTGCCGTCTTCGCTTAAATTTTCCGAATAGAATTTTTCGATCAGCGAATTGAAAATCTCCATCGTGTCGTCCGAATCGTCTTTTTTCTGCGAAAGTTTCGGCTCGTCCAAGGCGGGATTTTTGCCTTCGTAAACGTCGAAAAAAGCCTTTTCAATTGCCGCATCTTTCAGCGGATAAGTGTTTTCGTAAACGCGTGTGACACGGTCGAGAGCGAAATTCGTGCCTTGTCCGTCTTCGCGCATCGCAGTGACTTTTTCGCCGTTGACGGTCAAAACCATAAAAAATCTTTTCCCGCTTCTGCCCGTCGTTACGATCCTGCCTGAACGGACATTTTCGGTCAGCCAACTGCGCCGCATCTCCAAACGCGAATTCGGCAGTTTTTCCTGGAGCCGAAGCCGCGCGCTCGTCAATCTTTCAAAACCGCGTATGTCCGCAAGCGTTAAATCGAAACCGCTTTTTCTTGCTTTTTCCTCGATCTTATTCGCAACACGCGTCCGCAATTTTTCGAGCTTGTCGATCTGATGTGCGGTTTCGCGGAAGGCAAAACTTCGCTCGGCAATATCGCGGACTTGTCCGAAACTTTTGAAAGCATCGAGCAAATTCAAAAGACTCGTGTAGGTCGAACGAAACTTGCTTTGCAGTTCGTCAGGCGGCGATTTGAGAAGTTCGGCGATCTTTTTCGGATTTTGAAATTGTCCCGGCGCGAGCACCGCGAAACCGACGTTGTCTTTACCTCGCCGTCCTGCACGTCCGGTCATTTGCTGTAATTCGGATGCGCGAAGCGTTCGCCAACCGTCGTTTCCGCGCGCGTCGGCGTTGGTGATGACGACCGTTCGTGCAGGAAAATCGACTCCGGCGGCAACGGTCGAGGTCGCAAAGATCGCGTTGAGCAAACCTTTCGACATCATTTTTTCGATCAGCAATTTCCAAGCCGGGATATGTCCCGCGTGATGCGCCGCAACGCCGCCGCGGATCAAAACTTTGCGGTGTTTGTGACGTTTGATCTCAGGGTTTTCAGCGGCAAATTCTTCAAAAATCTGTTCACGGACGAGTTGTTTTTCGCTGTCGGTTTTCTGCGATTTATCAAGTGCGACCTCAGTCGCCGCTTCGTCGCATTTGCGGCGCGTCGGAAGAAAAACGATTGCCGGAAGCAGATTGTTATTGCGCAGAGCCTTGATAAGTTTCGGCGGCGGAATTTCGGTAAATTTGTGATTCATTCAATTTTTTAGTGCAATATTCAATATAACTTAATTGTTGCGAGAGTAGAAGAACATTTGAATTGCAAGAACGAACCTGACCGTTTTGAATCCGCCGAAATTTGCGGGAATCTTGTAAAATCTCACGGATATGGACAGTTAGAACCCGAACCTGATCGCACCGTCGATGAGAAATTAAGTAGAAAATTTTTACCGAAAGCCACTTTTTTGTTAACAAGTATTGAAAAAAATCGAAAAAAAGTTTATGAATAAGGTTTGTTTGTGAACACTACAAACTTTCGGCTGATAGTGATTTCAAAAGTGTTTTGAATCAATGAAAAGAATATATTTGCAAAAAGCAAAAAACCAGATCGCGCGTCCCACAACTATTCGTGACATAAATAAACAGATCGTTTTGAATTATGTCAGGGACCGCGCACCGATTTCACGCGCCGAAATAGCCCGTGAAACTGCTTTACAGCGGTCAACCGTTTCAGCAATCGTTGACGCTTTGCAGGAACTCGGACTGATCGAAGAGATCGGAATGGGCGATTCGACAGGCGGCAGAAAACCGACTCTGCTCAAACTGAAAACAGGCAGTCCGTGCGCGATCGGGATCGACCTGACACCGCGCGAAACGACCATTGCGGTCGCTGATCTCGAAGGCAAGGTCATCGAACTCGAAAAATTTACGACTTCACAGGATATTGAATATATGAATCGGCAAATTATCGAAAGAGTTTCGAGAATCGCCGAAAAATATAAAAATGAACAGCTCGAAATCGGGATGAGCCTGCCCGGAATCGTCGATCAATCGCGCGGAAAAGTCCTTTATATACCATATTTCGGCTGGCGCGACTGGGATATTGCCCGCCAGCTTACCGAAAAAACCGGGCTTTCCGTAACAATGGAAAACGACGCGAACGCGATCGCTCTTGCCGAACTCTGGTTCGGACAGGAGCAAATCCGAAAGATCAAAAATTTTATTACCGTTCTCGTTTCCGAAGGCATCGGAACCGGAGTTGTTTTCGACGGACAGGTTTATCACGGCGAAAAAGGCGCGGCAGGTGAATTCGGACATATGATCGTCGGCGAAAATGCACCCGTGCAATGTTCCTGCGGAAGCCGGGATTGCTGGGAAGCTCTTTCTTCCGAAAAGGCGACCGTTGCCCGTTATAAAAAATCGTTTCCGCATAACGGGTCGAAATCGCACGACATTAACTTCAATTATTTAATTGGTTTAGCCAATAACGGCGAACCTCAAGCCATCGGGTCGCTCAAGGAAACGGCAAAATATCTCGGAATCGGTATTTCCAACCTGATCGTCGGATTAAGCCCGCAGGCAATCGTCGTGAGCGGAAGCATCACGAACGTTTGGGGATTGATTGCAGACGAGGTCAGTCTGGTCGTTGAGCGGAGCGTTCGGAGCCGCTTACCCAAGACAATTATCACCGCTTCCACACTTGGCGACAGCCCGACTCTGATCGGGGCTTTGAGCTTGGTTTTGGCAAGAATTTTCGCCTCGGCAAGTTAAAATTAAAAAAAATACGAAGATTTCTTGACATTGCTATTACATTTATATTAAAACTTTGTTGGGTAAATAAACAAAGTAAGCTATCTAAAGAATTATAACCAGGGTAACTAAATCTAATATTTAAGTGAATTTAACAGTTTGAATTACTTAAAATGGCTTTAGAATATTGTTTTCAACAGTAAATCTATAATGGTTAGAATCACGGAGAATCTTTAAAGTTCTATAAAAATAAAGTTCTATAAAAATTAGGTGAGGAAATAAACAAATGTTTGAGATAAAAGGTTTCTTTGTGAAACGGTTGCTGGTAATAACATTTGCAATGCTCGGATTGGTTTTACCAATCCTGGCTCAAACGGAATCAGCTCGTATTCAGGGAACGGTCACGGATCAGGCAGGTGCAGTGGTAAGTGGCGCAACCGTAACAATTACGGAATTAGCCACAAACCGAGCAATTAAAGTTCAAACGGGTGAAGACGGAAGCTTTTCGGCGCTTTCCTTGTCGCCCGGAAGATATGGAATAGAAATAACACAAAATAGTTTCAAAACAGTTAAGCAGGAAATCACCCTCGAGGTTCAACAAGTTGCCAATTTGAACTTCAATTTAGAGCCGGGTGTGGTTAGCGAAGTTGTCACAGTTACCAACGATGCACCGTTGGTTGAAACCGCAACTTCCGCAGTCGGTGAAGTAATTCAAGGAAAAGAAGCCGTCGAATTACCGCTTAACGGGCGTAACGTATTGGAATTGGCACGCTTAACGCCGGGTGTCACGCAGGGAATTCCGGGCGGATTTGCTTCCGGCGCGGGAAACAATGCGGAAACGTATCGCGGTGGAAATACCGGCGGTGCGGCATTGTCGATCAACGGACAAAGAACACAGGCAAATAACTTTTTGCTGGATGGCGTTGATAACAACGAATCTCTCGTAAATACGATCAACATTTTCCCGCCCGCAGAAGCGGTTCAGGAATTTCGTGTTCAAACGAGTGTCGCTACGGCTGAATTCGGTCGCGGCGGCGGCGGTATCATCAACTCGGTTGTCAAATCGGGTAAAAACGGAGTTTTCGGAAGCGCATTCGCATTCTTTAGAAACGATAACTTTGATGCCCGCCCGACCTTCAATGATACGAAAACAGAGTTTCGCCGCGGACAATTCGGGGGCACGCTCGGCGGTTCGATCATCAGCGACCGTTTATTTTATTTCGGCGATTACGAAGGATTACGTCAATATTTGCCGTTCGGACAGGAAACTGCGACCGTCCCGACTGCCGAGTTTCGCACCGGTAACTTTTCGGGTTTGTCCACGCAGTTACGCGATCCTTTGACGGGACAAAACGTATGCGTCACCGGAACGACGACCAACGGCATCCTTTGTGTAAACGGAAACGGAACTCCCTACAACCGTCTTGATCTAATTCCGGGAAGCCGCCTCAACACGGTCGGACTGAAATATTTGCAAGCATTTCCCGCACCGACTCGTCCGGGCGTTTTCAATAACTATGTGACGACCCGAAATCAAACGACCAACTCGGATACTTACGACATCAGACTTGACAGTGTTTTGAACACCAACAATCAACTCTTTGGTCGTTACAGCTGGGGACGTTACGATCAGACGACATCATCGAGATTGCCCGACCTTCCCGCCGGATTCGGTTCGGGAACCAACCCGACCCGCGTTAAAGGTTTGGTTGTCGGTTTGAGCACGGTCTTTAGCCCGACTTTATTTAACGAATTGCGTGTTCAGGCGAACCGCATCAAATACGGTTACACGCCGCCGTTTTTCGATACGCCCGTTTCGGCTAATCTCGGAATTCCCAACGCGAACCGCGATGATTCATTGGGCGGCGGAGCCTTGATCGGCGGTTACAACGGTCAACTCGAATACACGGGTGATTTCGGTCCCTACATCGTTCCGCAAGATACCTATCAGATCGTTGACAGCATCAGCTATACGACCGGAAAACATATTTTCAAATTCGGCGGAACAATTCTTCGCCGCGATGTGGCACTTTATCGTCCTAATCGCGGAAAAGGCTACTTTTTCCTGATCGGTAACGGCGACCCGACACAGTGCGGCGGCGCGGCTTCGACAGGGTTCGAGCAATCAGACCTTTTGATCGGTTTTGTTTGTAATTACCAGATCGGACCTCCGTTCGGAACCGTCGGAACCAGAAACTGGGAAAATGCCGTGTTCGCTCAGGACGACTGGCGTGTAAGTAACAAACTCACGTTGAATCTTGGTTTGCGTTATGAAGTATTTACAAATCCGACGGAAATGTATGGACGACAGGCAAACTACGATCTTCAGACAGGTCGCTTGATCGTGGCTTCGGGCAATGACGATTCATTGACCGAAACCGATAAAAATAATTTCAGTCCGCGTATCGGCTTTGCATACGACTTGAAAGGCGACAGCAAATCGGTTATTCGCGGCGGTTACGGGCTGTTTTACTTCCTCGACAGAGGCGGTATCGACAACCAATTGGCGCAAAACCCGCCGTTTAGCGGATTTTCACAATTCAACTACACCGACGGAGTCCGTATCACGCTCTCAGGACGTGCACCTAACAATTCGCTCGATTCACGTTTGGCGACCGGTGCGTTGCCGATCGGAAGCGTAAACGATGTCAACTTGAACGACCCGCGCAATGTTACTGTTTTAGCCGTTAAACCCGACAACGAAGTTTCGATGGTTCATCAGTTCAACGTGCAGTATCAATATCAATTGAACAATGACATGGCACTCAGCGTCGCCTATGTCGGCACACGCGGTCGTAATTTGATCTTGTATTACAACCTGAACGGCAGAGTTGTCGAACCGGGAACAAGCGTTGCGTGTCCGCGCGGCGGAACTACGTCACCGTGTTACCCGACCTTAGCGGGAAATCCGGTGCGCGTTCGTGACGACATCGGCAAATCGCAGTATGATTCGCTTCAGGTTCAGCTTGAAAGACGTTTCTCGAAAGGCTGGCAGTATCGCCTCGCTTACACGTTTTCAAACACGAAAGATAACGGCGAAGGTGCTTTCGATGCGGTCGCCGACACGAACATCAACTTTATCGAACCGTTCACGACTTCGAGAATCGATTTCCCGCACGTATTTTCGGCTGAAACCGTTTACGATCTTCCGTTCGGACGCGGCAGACAGTTCGGTTCGGATATTCCGAAAGCCCTTGACGTGGTCGCGGGCGGATGGCAGGTCAATGCTATTTTCCGTGCCCAGAGCGGACTTCCGTTCGATGTCAGAAGAAACGGTGTCAGAGTTGATTTGATCGGCGATCCTTATTCGGGAACAACGGGTTCCGCATATTTGAATCGTGCGGCATTTGCCGATGCGCCGGCGAACCGATTCGGAAATCTGGAAAGAAACAGTCTGCGTTCACCGTCGACTTACATCCTGAATCTCGGTGCAACAAAGAATTTTGCGATCACCGAACGTATCAAGGCACAATTCCGTGCCGAGTTTTTCAATCTTTTCAATACACCGCAGTTGGGTGTGCCGAACACCGACCTCGGCAACACTGATCCCGTCTTCGGTTTTGGAACGATTCGCGGAACTCAACCTTTCAGCAATCGTCAAATTCAATTTGGTGCTCGTCTGGAATTCTAAAACATAAGATGTCGGCTTTGACGGCTGACATCTTGTTCTTTTTCAAGGCGTGAAACATAATGTTTTCACGCCTTTTTAATTTTTATTGAGATGTTATTCGAGCGGAAAGAAAAAATATTTCAAACTTTATTGCTGATTTGCAGTCTTTTATCGATTGCAAATATGACCGCGGCGCAAAACAAAACGGAACCGAGCGATGCGTTAAATCCGAAGGTATCAAAGGTTGAACCGCCGAATTGGTGGGCAGATCATTCGATCTCGACGGTGCGCGTGCTCGTGCGCGGCGAAAATTTTCAGAACGCAAAGGTTGTTTCAAAAGATAAACAACTGAAGGTTTCCAACGTCAGAATAAACAATCGCGGCGATTATTTATTTTTCGATGTCGAAATTGCGAAAAATGCGAAGACCGGCAAATACGATTTCGATGTTTCAACCGGAAAGGGAAATGCGAAAGTCCCGTTTGAAATCGCCGCGCCCGTCAAAAAAGACGAGCAAACGATCACGAACGACGACATCGTTTATTTGATAATGACCGACCGTTTTGCCGACGGCGATGCGTCGAACAACGTCAATGTCGACCGCGCGAATCCGCGTATGTGGCACGGCGGCGATTTTAAGGGAATCACGTCGAAAATGTCCTATCTGAAGGAGTTGGGCATCACGGCGATCTGGCTGACTCCCTGGTATGACAATTCTGATGAGGTAACGACGTGCGACAAGCCCTGGTGTCCGATGGCGAGTTATCACGGTTACGGTTCGATCGATCATTACGGTGTGGAAAATCATTTCGGCACGATGCAGGATTTGCGCGAGATGATCGAAACGGCGCACCGAAACGGCATCAAGGTCATTCAGGATCAGGTTTTCAATCACGTCGGATTCAAACATTCGTGGATGAAAAATCCGCCGCTCGAAAACTGGTTTACACCGTTCGAGCAGACGCGTTTTAATAATTCCGCGCTTCTCTCGCCTAATTCGCCAAAGTCGGAGATCGACAATACTTTAAAAGGCTGGTTCGATTTTTCGCTTCCCGATATGAATTACGACGAGCCGGAAGTCGCCCGCTACGAGCTTCAAAATGCGCTCTGGTGGGTCGGAATGACGGGCGTTGACGGCATCCGTCAGGACACGATCCAATACGTTCCTCGTATGTTTATTCGCGACTGGTCGGAAGCGATCTTGAAACAATACCCGGATTTCTATCTGGTCGGCGAAGTTTTCGAGCGCGACTCGATCCACACGGCATTTTTTCAGGGCGGAAAAACCGGTTGGGACAATATCGACACAAAACTGCCGTCGGTTTTCGATTTCAAATTATGGGAAACTTCGCAGGAAGTTTTCACAGGACGTAAACCCGTCCGCGCACTTCGCGACGTTCTGAAATACGACGGATTTTACGGCAACATCAACCGCGTGACGACCTTGCAGAACAATCACGACACCGACCGTTTTATGTCTTTGCCGAACGCGACGCTCGAAGGCGCGATGCTTCACACGGCGTTTCTGCTTTCCGCCCGCGGCATTCCGCAACTTTATTACGGTGAAGAACTGGCAATGACGGGCGGACACGATCCCGACAACCGCAAAGATTTTTCGGGCGGTTTTGCCGACGACAAAGCCGATAAATTTACGAAAGCGGGTCGCACGGCGGACGAGCAAAAAATGTTTGATTTTCAAAAGACGTGGATCGAAATCAGACGAAACAGTAAGGCATTGCAGTCGGGAAAGACAATCGATCTTTCATATAATGAAGATATTTACTCATTTGTGCGTCAATATGAAAATGAAACGGTTATCGTCGGAATCAATCGCTCGGATGAAGTCAAATATATTGAATTTCATGAAAGCACTTTGAACTTTAAGGCAAATCGAATAATTTACAGCCCGAACGGTTTCGGCGCGGCGAAAAACATCAGCAACCAAAGTGCTGTAAATGGTTCCGTGAAACTGATTATTCCGCCAAAAAACGCGGTAATCTATAATGTTTTAATAAATCCGAAATAGATCGGTTTAATAATTTAATGAAAAAACTTCTCAAAATAATCGGTGCGGTTTTGATATTAATTTTCATCCTAATCGCAGGATTTGTTTTGATCGATGCGAACGACAGGGCAGTGATCGTCAATTATACAAGCAACGAAAATTTGAAAACCGTTAAAGCGGACTGGAAGGGAACGCCGCTCGATGAAAAAGGGCGGTTCGTGAACCACGAATTTCCGTATCTGCCGCGCATAACCAAAATGTTGCGGTGGGCTTTGAGCACGAATCCGCAGAGGGAAGAAAAGCTGAACGACACGGCGCGGCTTCCTGTTTTAGACCCGACGGAATTTTTACAGGGCGAAAAGGACGGCGTTTTGTGGCTCGGTCACGCATCGTTTTTTATTCGTCTGAACGGCAAGAATATTATGCTCGACCCGATTTTCGGCGAACCGCGCTTTTTGACACCGTTGGTTACGATACCGTCGCCGATTGACCTGATAAAACGCGTCGATTACGTTTTTCTGTCGCACGATCACCGCGATCACACGGACGAAAACACGATTCGCGCCATCGCGCAGAAGTTTCCGGACGCGAAATTTTTCGGCGGTCTGCGGATGGAAGAACTTTTGAAGGATTGGGTTCAGCAATCGAACGAATTGCAGTCGGCGGGCTGGTATCAGCAGTTTAATCTTTCGGACGAAAACGTAAAAGTCACGTTTTTGCCCGTTCGTCATTGGTGTCGGCGCGGGCTTTTCGACACGAATCATATCTTGTGGGGCGGTTACGTGATCGAAGGCGCGGGAAAAACCATCTATTTCAGCGGCGATTCGGGTTTCGGTTCGCATTACAAGGAAGCGGCGGAAGTTTTCCCGAACATCGATTATTTTCTGATCGGGATCGGTGCATACAAACCGCGTTTTATGATGGAAGAAAACCATAACGCGCCCGACGAAGCCGTGAAAGCGTTTACCGACGCAAAAGCGAAAACGCTCGTCCCGATGCACTACGGGCGTTTCGATATGGCGGACGAACCGCCGAGCGAGCCGTTGAAATTATTAAAAGAGGAAGCGAAGAAGCAAGGTTTGACCGACAAACTGAAACCGCTCGTGCTGAACGAAAGTTTTTATTTTGAATAAAGCAAGAGTTCCTTCTTTAGAAGTCTTTTCGCCGGGGATTTGCCGCCTGAAGGCGGGACTCTCAACGCTTAAAAATCATTTAAGAGATGAAGTTCTATTAAATTTAATAGCTGTGCTATCCAAAAAGACCAGCTCTGCTATTAAATTTAGTAGCTGAACTATTAAATTTTGATAATAGAGCGGTCAAAATTGACTTTAGAAACGGTGAGCGGCTTGATAAATCATTTATAGATTAGAAAACAAGGGGTATTTTTTACGTTGAATATAAAAATTTCGGCAATCATTTTCTTAATTTTACTGGTTGTTATGAAGGCTAACGCACAGAGCGAATCGGCGAATGTTCCGCAGGAGTGGAAAACTCTGGCGGAACAGACCGATTACCGCAAAACGTGGAATTATGCGGACACGATCGCGTTTGCACAAAGGCTCGACAAGGCTTCGGACAAGGTTTTTTACAAATCTTTCGGCAAATCGGGCGAAGGTCGCGATTTACCGCTTCTGATCGTTTCGGACGGGAAAATCTCAACGCCCGAACAAGCAAAAAAATCGGGCAAAGCGGTAATTTTGATTCAGGCAGGAATCCATTCGGGCGAGATCGACGGCAAAGACGCAGGTTTCGCGCTGGTTCGCGACATTGTCATTACTAAAACGCGCGCCGGTCTTTTGAAGGAGAATATTCTGCTTTTCGTCCCGATTTACAACGTTGACGGGCACGAAATGTCTTCCGCCTACAACCGCATCAACCAGAACGGTCCCGACGAAATGGGCTGGCGTGCGACGAGCGCGGGATTGAATCTGAACCGCGATTATATGAAAGCCGACGCGCCCGAAACGCGTGCTTTTTTGAAATTGTGGAACGAGTGGAAACCGGATTTTTTCTTTGATCTGCACGTTACGGACGGCGCGGATTTTCAATATAATATCACTTACGAATACGCGCATTTTCAGGAAGTTTCGCCGTTCATCAAAGATTGGATGAACGCGCATTTTGACGGGAAAATCAAAGCCGAAGCCGAAAAGGAAGGAAATCTTTTGACGCATTATCTCGAATTCGGCGGGCGCGAAGTGACGAGCGGGATTTTTACGTTCATCGCCACGCCGCGCTACGCGACAGGCTATGCCGCGCTCAGAAATCGTCCCGGTTTATTGATCGAAACGCATAGTTTGAAACCGTATAGATCGCGGGTTCGCGGAACTTACGACGTGATGTGGAAAACGCTCGAAGAGATCAACCGATCGAAAGCGAGTCTTTTTGAAGCAAATAAAAAAGCCGACGAAGAAACGCTGATGCGCGGCAAAACGTCCGATGCGAACCGCCAATTTCCTTTGCAGATCGGTTTGACGGACAAAAGCGAACCGTTTCAACTGAAAGCGGTCGAATATAAGTTTGAAGACAGCCGGATTTCGGGTGGAAAAAAATTGGTTTACGGCACGAAACCGCTCGAAATCACGGTCGAAAAATACGACGAAGGCAAGGTCAACGCATCGGTTACGCCGCCGCTTTTTTACGTTATTCCGCCGCAATACACGGAAGTCATCGAACGATTGGAAGCGCACGGGATCAGGTTTGAGCGTATGAAAAACGAATTCGGGATCGAGGTCGAAAGCTATCGTTTGACCGAACCGAAATGGGCGCAGAGTCCGTTTGAAAACCGTCTTCCGGTTTCGTATAAAATTACGCCGATCAAGGAAGTTCGCACATTTCCCGCAAATTCGGTTCTCGTTTCCCTGAATCAGGAAACGGCAAATGTCGCGATTCATCTGCTTGAACCCGCGTCGAACGATTCGTTCGTTTACTGGGGATTTTTCAACTCGATTTTCGAGATGAAGGAATATTTCAGCGATTACGTAATGGAAAAGATCGCCGCCGAAATGCTGGCGAAAGACGCGGAATTGCGCAAGGAATTTGAAGAGAAATTAAAAGACGAAACGTTCGCCAAAAATCCGCGCGCGCGTCTGCAATTTTTCTATCAGCGTTCGCCTTATGCCGACAAGCGTATCGGTGTTTATCCGGTCGGGCGGATTATGAAGGAATTCAGAAAATGATCGCCGAATTAAAGAAAAACGAATACGAAATTTCAGAATCGCAAAGTGCGAAATTTTGGCGCGACGGTCATATTTTACTGCGCGGTTTGGCTGATGCGGAAGAGATAGAACGCTTTCAGCCGGCGATCAAAAATGCGGCTGAAAAATATTCGACCGAAACGCGCAAACTTGCCGAGCGCGACACTTACGGCAAAGCGTTTCTGCAAATAATGAATCTCTGGCGCGTGGACGAGGAAGTGAAAAGATTCGTTTTTGCAAAGAAATTTGCGCAAGCCGCCGCCGATCTTCTGGGCGTTGAAAAAGTCCGGCTTTATCACGATCAGGCACTTTTCAAGGAGCCGGACGGCGGTCATACGCCCTGGCATCAGGATCAGTATTATTGGGCTTTAGACACGGAAAAAACGATCACAATGTGGATGCCGCTCGTCGATATTTCCGACGAAACGGGAATGCTGACGTTTGCTTCGGGATCGCACGAAAAAGGCGCGCTCGGAAGCCTGGCGATCTCGGACGAAAGCGAGCAAACCTATGCGAAATACATCGCGGAAAACGATTTTCCGATTGCTAAAGCCGGTTCGATGAGGGCGGGCGATGCGACTTTTCATCTCGGCTGGACGATTCATTCGGCGGGCGCGAATCTTTCAAAAACGAAAACGCGCGAAGTGATGACGGTCATTTATTACGCCGACGGCGCACGGATTACACCGCCCGAAAATCAAAATCAAATTAATGACATCGAAGCGTGGATGGGCGGAAAAACGGTTGGAGAACCGGCGGATTCCGAACTGAATCCGATCTTGAATTAACAATGAAAGGATTAATTTTCTTTATCACATTTGCGATTTTTGCGGTGAGCGTTTGCGGGCAGGTCAATGTTTCGAGCGGAACAGTGAAACGGCTCGAAAAGTTTGCGTCGAAATATGTCGATGCACGAAATGTCGACGTTTGGCTGCCCGACGATTACTCGCCGAAAAAGAAATACGCGGTCTTGTATATGCACGACGGGCAGATGCTTTTTGACGGTTCGACGACGTGGAACAAACAGGAATGGCAGATCGATGAAACCGCCGGGAAATTGCTGAAGGAAAAGAAAATTAAAGATTTGATCGTCGTCGGCGTTTGGAACAACGGCGACCATCGCGCGGCGGAGTATTATCCGCAGAAAAGTTTACAGTTTTTATCGGAAGAAACGCGCGAATGGATCGTCGAAAAATGGCTCAAAGGCAAACCGCAAGCCGATAATTATTTGAAATTTCTGACCGGGGAATTGAAACCGTTTATCGACAAAAATTACTCGACGCGCAAAGACGCAAAAAATACTTTTATCGCGGGTTCGAGTATGGGCGGACTGATTTCGATCTACGCGATTTGCGAATATCCGAACATTTTCGGCGGCGCGGCGGGGATTTCGACGCATTTGCCGCTCGTTTTGAGCGACAAAGTTCCGAATATTGAAAGCGTCCCTCCTTCGTTTCGAGCATATTTGCAACAAAATCTGCCGAAAGCCGATTCGCGGAAAATCTATTTCGATTACGGCGATCAGACTTTGGACGCGTATTACCCGCCGTTGCAGAAAAAGGTTGACGAATTGATGAAAGAAAAAGGCTGGACTGCAAAAATGTGGACGACGCGCTTTTTTGCGGGCGAAAATCATTCGGAAACGGCTTGGGCGAAAAGATTTAACGAACCTTTAGAATTTTTACTGAAAAAATAATTATGAAATTTCCGAGAGCAGCAGGAGTTTTACTTCATCCGACATCGTTGCCGTCAAAATTCGGCATCGGTGATTTCGGGACGGAAGCGTTTGATTTTGTCGATTTTCTGGTGAAATCGAAACAGACATATTGGCAGGTTTTACCGCTTGGACAGACAGGTTACGGCGATTCGCCTTATCAATGTTTTTCGGCGTTTGCGGGAAATATTTTTATGATCTCGCCCGAAAAATTGGTCGAAGACGGGTTTTTGACCGGCAACGATCTGGCGAATGTGCCGGATTTTTCCGAAACGAAGGTCGATTTCGGCGGCGTGATCGAATACAAAATGCCTTTACTCGAAAAGGCATTTGAAAAATTTCGCAAAACTTCCGACATCAAACTGGTCGAAGCATTTCATCTTTTTTGCGACGAAAACGCTTTTTGGCTCGAAGATTACGCGCTGTTTCGGGCGATTAAATTTGCGCAAAATCAGGTATCGTGGCAGGAATGGGACGAAGGATTAAAGCTCCGCGAGCCCGAAGCTTTAGCCGAAGCGCGGGTCGAATTTGACGAGGAAGCTTTTGCGCAGAAGTTTTACCAATTCGCGTTTTTCAAACAATGGCAAGCCGTTAAAAAATATGCGAACAAGAACGGCGTGAAAATTATCGGCGATATTCCGATCTTTGTCGCGCTCGATTCGGCGGACGTTTGGTGCAATCCGACGCAGTTCAAACTTAATGAAGACGGTTCGCCGAAAACGGTTGCGGGCGTTCCGCCCGATTATTTCTCGAAAACAGGACAACTTTGGGGAAATCCGATCTACAATTGGGACGCGATGCGCGCCGAAGGTTTCAAATGGTGGGTTGACCGCGTGCGCCACACTTTGAAATTGGTCGATGTCGTCAGGGTCGATCATTTTCGCGGTTTCGCGGCGAGTTGGGAAGTTCCGGGCGGCGATAAAACAGCCGAGCGCGGGCAATGGGTCAACGTGCCGGGTAAGGATTTGTTCAACACTCTGCGCTGGGTTTTCGGCGATCTGCCGATTCTCGCGGAAGATTTGGGGGTTATCACGCCCGATGTTGAAGAATTGCGCGACGGTTTCGGTTTTCCGGGAATGCGGATTTTGCAGTTTGCCTGGGGCGGCGACACGAAAAACATCGATCTGCCGCACAATTACATTCAAAACTGCTGTGTTTACACGGGAACGCACGACAACGATACGACCGTTGGCTGGTTTGAATCGCAAGCCGGAAAAGGTTCGAGCCGCGACGAAGAACAAATCGAAAAGGAACGCGCATTTTGCCTGAAATATCTGCAATCCGACGGGAAGGAGATTCACTGGGATTTCATCCGCACCGTGCTTGCCTCGGTTGCTGATACGGCGATCGTGCCGATGCAGGATTTGCTCGGACTCGGCAACGATGCGCGGATGAATCTGCCCGCTTCGACTTCGGGAAACTGGCAATGGCGATGTAAAAAGGCGGAAATTTCGGACGAAATCGCCGAAAGATTGAGCGATCTGGTCGAACTTTACGGACGATAGCTCATAAAAATTGCCGATCACGGATTTAATGAGCGCGAACGAAGCTCGAAAAAGTTATGTTTGAAAGAATGCTGGACAAAATTCCCGAATGGATTCAGGTCGGCGGCGTGATTTTGCTCGTGATTCTCGTTCCGGCGGTTTTCATTTATTTTACGACCGAATACGAAGGCATTGCGTCGATTCTTTTTTTGATCGCCGGAGCCGCTTTTTACAAAACGAGCCAGAGAAAACTGGTCGTTGAAGATTATCGTTTTGCTGTCGGGTTTATCATTTTGTTTGCTTTTCTGGGATTGATTTTCGACGGCGCGGGAAATTTTCTTTATAACAAGCCGATCGAAAATCTCTGTCCGCCGCAAAACGAATTGGCGCGCGACGTGAAATACGTCGAAAATTACGACGGCGAAGATTCGATCCTGCATCAGTTCAGTTGTTTTTCAAGCGCGGAAAACAAAATCGTTTACGAAATCCCGCGCTGGAAAACGCTCGGCATCAGATTTTTGGAATATATCTTTCTGGGAGCGGTTTTCGTCGTTTTTTATCGGGTTCTTTCAAACTTGAAAACATCGAAAAAGACTTAAAACTTTATTGATTTTATGAAAATTAAATTGCAATATGCCGGTTTTTTACTGCTTACTTTTTTCTGTTTATTATTTAGCGTCAACGGGCAATCGCCGACGGTTGAAAAGGTCGAACCGCCGAGCTGGTGGACGAATTCGAGCATCAATCCCGTGCGTGTTTTGCTGACGGGTAAAAATTTGAAAGGCGAAACCGTCTGGACAAATGACAGCGCGTTGAAGGCAAGCAATATAAAGGCGAGCGAAAACGGAAATTATTTATTTTTCGATCTGATGATCACCAAAAACGCCAAAGCGGGAAAATATAAAATAAACGTCGGCAACAAGCATAATGTCGCTGCATTCGATTTTGAAATTGTGCCGAAAAAGACTTCCGCCACGACGCATCGCGGCTACACGCCCGACGACGTGATCTACTTTGTCATTCCCGACCGTTTTGCCGACGGCGATACGTCTAACAACGATCCCGCGAAATCGAAAGGTTTATATGACCGCAAATTCGGTCGTCATTATCACGGCGGCGATCTGCAAGGCTTGATAGACAAACTGCCGTATCTGAAATCGTTGGGCGTGACGGCGATCTGGACAACGCCGATCTACGACAACAACGACAAGCCCGATTACAAGGAAACGTATGAAGGAATGCCGTTTACGACGGGTTATCACGGTTACGGCGCGACAGATATGTATGCCGTTGACGAGCATCTCGGCGATATGGCAAAGCTCAGGGAATTTGTTCAAAAGGCGCAAGCGATGGGTTTTAAGGTGATTCAGGATCAGGTTGCGAATCACACGGGACCTTATCACCGTTGGGCGGACGACCCGCCGACACCGACGTGGTGGAACGGAACGGTCAAAAATCATCCGAACAACAACTGGCAGAAATGGACGGCGATGAATCCGCGTGCGACTTATCAAACGCAATCGCGCAACATTGACGGTTGGTTTATCGACATTCTGCCCGATTTTAACCAAAACGACATCGAAGTTGAAAAATATCTGATTCAAAACACGCTCTGGTGGGTTGAAACGGTCGGTTTCGACGCGATTAGAATGGATACTCTGCCGCACGTTCCGCGCACTTTCTGGGGGAAATGGGGAAGCGCAATTAAAAAGGAATTTCCGAAAGTGAACGTTCTCGGCGAGCTTTTCGACGGCGATCCCGTTTTGATCTCGTATTTCCAAGCCGGCAGGAAAGGACACGACGGAGTTGACACGAAAATCGACACGCTTTACGATTTCGCGCTTTTTTATCAAATCCGCAACGCGTTTGCGAAAGGCGGCTCGATTCGCGGCGTTTCGCAGATGTTGGCGCGTGATTGGATTTATCCGAATCCGAATGTTTTGACGACATTCTTAGGCGTTCACGATATGGAGCGTTTTATGAACGAAGAGGGCGCGACCACCGAAGGTCTGAAGCTCGCGCAAACTTTTATAATGACGACACGCGGCACGCCGCTTCTTTATTACGGCGACGAGATCGCGATGCCCGGCGGCAGTGATCCCGACAACCGCCGCGATTTCCCGGGCGGTTTCGCGGGCGATGCCGCCAACGCTTTCAATGCTTCGGGACGCACGCCGGAGCAAAACGACGTGTGGAATCATCTCGCCAAACTCGGCTCGCTCAGAAAGGAACTCGAGCCTTTACGAAACGGGAAATCGCTCGATTTGTTGGACGAAGAACAGCAGTCGGTTTATGCGCGGGTGTCGCCGGATCAGGCTGTTTTGGTAGTTTTTAATAACGACACAAAAACTGCCGAAGTGAGATTCGACGTTTCGATGATAAAGCAATTCGGCGCGAATTCGACTTTGACGGACAGACTCGGCAAGATTTCGGATGTCAAAATCCAAAACGGAAAAGTCAGCTTTACAATGCCGGCGCGTTCGGCGGGAATTTTTACAATTAAATAAAAATCGAAGGAAAATCTATGCAAAACAAACCGAAATTAAGTTTTTGGCAAATCTGGAATATGAGTTTCGGATTCCTCGGAATCCAATTCGGCTGGGGCTTGCAGATGGCGAATATGTCGCCGATCTATAAATATCTCGGCGCGGACGAAGCGAATTTGCCGTATTTGTGGCTTGCCGGACCGCTCACGGGTTTGCTGATTCAGCCGATCGTCGGCGCAATGAGCGACCGCACCTGGAACAAACTCGGTCGCCGCCGTCCTTATTTTCTGGTCGGCGCGATCATTGCGAGCATCTGTCTGATCCTGATGCCGAATTCTTCAGCAGTTTGGATGGCGGCGAGTCTTTTATGGATCATGGATGCTTCGATCAATATCACGATGGAGCCGTTTCGCGCTTTTGTCGGCGATAAATTGCCCGAAGAACAGCGAACGCTCGGTTTCGTGATGCAGTCGTTCTTTATCGGCATCGGTTCGACGCTGGCAAATGCCTTGCCGTATATTCTGACGTTTTTCGGCGTGGTCGGCGTGATGAAAAGCGGCATTCCTTATTCGACCCTGATCGCTTTTATCGTCGGCGCGATCGCGTTTATCAGCGCGGTTTTGTGGACGGTTTTCACGACCGGAGAATACCCGCCCGAAGATATGGAAGAATTTCGGCGCAAGCAGGCGGAAGGAAATATCGTTTCGACGATCGTGACGGAAATCGCCGACGCGTTAAAGGAAATGCCTTCGACGATGAAACAATTGGCAATCGTCCAGTTTTTTACGTGGTTCGCCTTGCCGTTTATGTGGCAGTTTTACGGGCTGACGGTGGCGCGGCACGTTTTCGGCGCGGTTGACGACAAATCCGATCTTTTCAAACAGGGAACGGAATGGGGCGGAGTTTGTTTTGCGCTCTACAATCTGGTTTGTTTTCTCGTCGCTTTTGCGATTCCGCCGCTGGCAAATGCGATCGGGCGCAAAGGAGTTCACATTCTTTGTTTGCTGTGCGGAGGGTTTGGTTTGCTTTCGACATTTGCGGCGACGAATCCTTATTTTCTGTGGATCGGAATGGTCGGGGTCGGCATCGCCTGGGCTTCGATTCTTTCAATGCCGTATGTGATTTTGGCGGGCGCGATCAAGCCTGAAAGAATGGGCGTTTATATGGGCGTTTTCAATCTTTTTATCGTCATTCCGCAAGTCGTCCAATCATTTCTGACACCGCAAATCTACAAACCGTTGCTCGGCGATAATCCGTTAAATGCCGTGATGCTCGGCGGTGTTTCGCTGATCGTTGCGGCGATCAGCGTCTTGATCGTGAAAGATGTCGGCGCAAGCAAACTGGTCGAAGGCGAAGTCGGCGGCAGTGGCGGACATTGATTTTTTATCAGCGGATTTTGATGGCTCCGGTTCAAAAATTATGAAGAAAACATTCTTTTTGATCGTTCTGATCGCAGTTTGCTCCGCCCTCAGCGTTTCGGCGCAGAATTATTCTCTGCGGTCGCCGAACGGGAAAGCGGAAGTTCGCTTGAAAGTCGCGGATAAAGTTTATTATTCGCTTCTTTTCAACGGGCAAACGATCGTTTCCGAATCGGCAATCGGTTTGAGCCTCAAGGAAAATCCCGCCGTTGCGGTCAATCCGAAAGTTGCCGGCAAAAAAGAGCGTAGTGTGGAGCAGGTCGTGACGGCGATCGTGCCGCAGAAAAGACGGAAAATAAAAGATGTTTTCAATGAATTGACGCTCAATTTTAACGGCGGTTACGCTCTTGTTTGGCGCGTTTACGACAATGGCGCGGCGTATCGTTGGAAAACCGAACTGAATGGCGAAATCACCGTTTCAGCCGAGCAAGCGGCGATTAATCTCGCTCCGCAGGATACGATTTTTTACCCGCAGGAAGAAAGTTTTTACTCGCATAACGAACGGCTTTATGTGCGTTATAAATCGGGCGAATTGAAAAATCAATTGGCGAGTTTGCCCGCGCTTGTTGCGACCCAGACGGGGGCGAAACTCTGGATTTCCGAAGCCGATCTTTACGGCTACGCGGGAATGTGGCTCGAAGGCGCGAACGGAAACGGTTTGAAAGCAGTTTTCCCGAATTATCCGGCGAAGGAAGAAGCCGTCAAAGACCGCGACATCAAAGTTACGGAACGCGCCGATTTTATTGCGAAAACGGACGGCAAAAAGTCTTTTCCTTGGCGCATTTTCGGTTTAGCGGAAAAGGATTCCGAACTCATCGATAATCAGCTCGTTTACCTGCTTTCCGAAGGAACGAACGAAGATTTCTCGTGGGTGAAAGCGGGTAAAGTTCCGTGGGATTGGTGGAATGCGAACAACATTTACGGGGTCGATTTCAAGTCGGGCGTAAATACCGAAACTTACAAATACTACCTCGATTTTGCCGCGAAATACGGTTTGGAATATCTGATCCTCGATGAAGGCTGGTCGAAAACCGACGATTTATTAACCCTGAATCCGAACGTTGATTTGCCCGAACTGCTTGCCTATGCCAAACGGAAAAATGTCGGCATCATTTTGTGGGTTTTGTGGACTTCGCTCGATAAACAGATGATTCCCGCGCTCGATCAATTTGAAAAATGGGGCGTGAAGGGAATTAAGGTCGATTTTATGCAGCGCGACGATCAGAAAATGGTCGATTTCTATGAAAGAACTGCAAACGAAGCGGCAAAACGCAAAATGCTGGTCGATTTCCACGGGTCATACAAACCGACGGGAATGGAGCGCAAATATCCGAACGCCGTTTCGCGCGAAGGCGTGAAAGGTTTGGAAAACAGCAAATGGTCAAAGGATATTACACCGCAACACGACCTCGATCTGCCTTTTATCCGAATGGTGGCGGGACCGATGGATTTCACGCCCGGTGCAATGCTCAACGCGGGCGAAAAGGATTTCAAGATCGATTTCAACCGCCCGATGAGTCAGGGCACGCGCTGTCATCAGCTTGGGATGTATGTCATTTACGAAAGTCCTTTGCAGATGCTCGCGGACAATCCTTCAAATTATCTGCGCGAACCCGAAGCAATGGAGTTTCTCGCGGCGGTGCCGTCAATCTGGAACGAAACTATTCCGCTTGACGGCAAGATCGGCGAATATCTGGTCGTCGCACGGCAGAAGGAAAACGGCGATTGGTTTATCGGCGCGATGAACGACTGGACACCGCGCGAGATTACGATCGATCTTTCATTTCTCGAAAACGGAAATTACAGCGCGTCGATTTATCAAGACGGTATCAACGCCGACCGTTTCGCGTCCGATTTCAAACTGACGAAACAGCCGCTCAAAAAAGGCGATAAATTAATCATCAAAATGGCATCGGGCGGCGGTTTTGCGGCACATTTGAAGAAATAAAAACGGTTGATTGTTCAACAAACTTCAGTTTGTTGCCGATGCGTTTGGCAAACTGAAGTTCGCCAGACAGATTAAACCAAAATTATAAAGTGATGAAAAAATTAATAACCAATCTAACGCTGATAACGCTTCTGTTTACGAGCTTCGTTTTTGCCCAAACTGCGCCGCCGCGCGATTTTTCAAAGGAAACGGCGCGACCGTCGCAGGATTGGGTCAAGGATGCGGTGATCTATGAGATTTATCCGCGTCAATATTCCCAAAAAGGCGATTTTAATTCGATTACGGCTGATTTAGACCGTTTGAAAAATCTCGGCGTGACGGTTTTGTGGCTGATGCCGATTCATCCCGTCGGAAAACTCAAGGCAAAAGGTTCGGTCGGTTCGCCGTATGCGGTGCAGGATTTTTACGCGATCAATCCCGATTACGGCACGAAGGACGATCTGAAACGGCTTGTTTCCGAATCACATAAACGCGGGCTGAAAGTCATCATCGATATTGTCGCAAATCATACGAGCTGGGATTCGGTGATGATGAAAACGAAGGGTTTTCACACGACGAACGACAAAGGCGAAATCATTCCGCCCGTGCCCGATTGGGCGGACGTTGCCGATTTGAATTACGACAATCCCGAATTGCGGAAATATATGATCGAGATGCTAAAGTCGTGGGTGCGCGATTACGATCTCGACGGTTTCCGGTGCGATGTCGCGGGATTTGTGCCGACCGATTTCTGGGAAACGGCGCGTGCCGAAGTCGATAAGATCAAGCCCGACACGATCTGGCTTGCCGAGTGGGAATCGCCCGATCTGCTCGTGAAAGCGTTTAATTTGGATTATTCGTGGGCAAATCACGCGGTTTTGGCGGAAGTTTTGTTCGGCAACAAACCTGCTTCCGAAATTCGTAAAACGTGGGAAGCGGACAACGCGAAAAATCCGAAAGGTGCACTGCGGATGCGTTTTTCCGACAATCACGACGAACGCCGCGCGATCGCGCGTTTCGGCGAAAAAGGCGCGTTGGCGGCACAGGCTCTGGCGTTTACGTTGGACGGCGTTCCGATGTTTTACAACGGAATGGAAGCGGGCGACACGACCGAATCGGGTGCACCTGCGCTGTTTGAAAAATTGCCGATCTTCTGGCAGTTTGCCGAACGCCGTCCCGAATTTCCGAAGTTTTATAAAGGAATGATCGAGCTTCGCAAAAATTCCGAAGCCTTACGGCGCGGAAATCTGACTTGGCTGAAAAATTCGGACGAAACACGAGTTTTGACCTTTTCGCGCAAAAGCGGCAACGAGGAAGTTTTAGTAGCGATAAATATGTCGAACGAACCGTTTTTCGGGGCGGTCGAAACGGCGGGAAATTTTGAAGAAATCACGCCGAATGTCGAGAAAAAAGCGAACGGCTTGCCGTCTTTGAGTTTGGACGCGTTCGGATTTCGGATATTCAGAAAGCGGTAAAAAACTTGCGGAAGTTTTCTGACACGCTCCGCAAATATGCTGACACGTTTCACAGACCGTCTGACACGTTCCGCAAACCGAGTGACACGCTCCGCAAGGTCACTGACAGTGTCCGCAGAGTCACTGACACGTTCCGCAAGGTCGCTGACACGCTCCGCAAAGCGTCTGACACATCTCGCAGACCTGCTGACACGTTCCGCAGACCTGCTGACACGTTCCGCAGAGCGGCTGACACGTTAAATTGACTGTCAGACATAATAAATTAAGCGGCTGACATCATAAATTTAGTGACTGACACAGTAAATTAAGCGGCTGACAGTCTAAATTGACCGACTGACAGCATAAATTGAGCAATTGACAGTATTTTTGAAGAATCTGAAAGGATAAATCAAGGAATTCAGCAGTTTTGATTCGCAAAAAGTTTCGGATTTTTTGAGAAAAAACTATGAAAAATATCAAAAAAGTATCTGCGTTTATCTGTGTAAATCTGTGGTTAATTCTGCTTTGTCTTTCGATCAACGCGCAGACGAAACATCCGAAAACGGTGCGCGATTTTTTCAATCTTCTGCCTGCGAAATATTTCACGCTCGAAGGCTGTGAACCTGCCAAAGATAAAAATTGCGATAAGGCGCGGCGCGAATATATCGACACGTTTCTGGAAACCGAAGACACCGCGAACGGCTTTTGGAAATCGGGTTGCGACGGCGCGCAAAGCTGTCTGACGATGGCACTTTTCAAACGTCCCGACGCGAGTTATATCGTTGCGTTAAAGACCGAATTCGAGATGGGAAGCGAAAATTATTTTCTCGAATACAAGGGCGGAAAGTGGTTCGACATTTCGGCAAAAGTGATTCCGCAGTTTTCCAAAAACAATCTCTATGAACTGCCCCGCATCGGCACGACCGTCGAAGTTTACAGGAGAAAAACGGTTGACACCGACATCACCGAACGCGGTGCGAAGCTTTACGATCTGATCTGGAAAAACGGAAAATTTACCGTGCAGAAATGATTTATCCACAGATGAACACGGATAAATACTGATAAGAAAGATATGAAAAAAGATTTCGATTTTGTGAAGGAAAGAGCAGTCAAAAGATTTAAAGGTAAAAGGATATTCCAAAAAATATCTGTGTCGATCTGTGTTTGTCTGTGGCTAATTTTTCTTTGTTTTTCAACGACAGCGCAAACGCTTGCGCCCGGTGCGCCGGGAAACGATGCGCAATGGGCAACCGCCGGAAAACAGGCGATCGGAACGAGCGCGAGTTTGGAAAGTAAGATTTGGTTTACGTTGGCGCAGGGCGTTTTGACCGAAGTTTATTATCCCGATGTGACGATCGCGAACGTTCACGTCTTGCAGTTTGTCGTGGTCGATCCGAAGACGAAAAAGGTCGAAACCGAACGCGACGACGCGGTTCATCGGATCAAACCTTTGCATTCGGATTCGCTCAGTTTTCAGCAGATAAACACCGCCAAAAACGGCGCGTGGAAGATCACGAAAACCTACACGACCGACACCGAACGCGCTTCGGTTTTGATCGATGTAAAGTTTGAAGCGAAAAATAAAAATCTGAATCTGTATGTTTATTACGATCCTTCGCTCGCCAACACGGGAATGCACGACCGCGCTTATTCTCCTTTGCTTCAGCTTGTCGGCAATTACGAGTATGAAAAAGGAACGATCACCAAAGACGGCGTAAAAACAATTAAAAAAGCAGGTTCGGCGACCGTCAGCGGCGGAATGGGTGCGGAAGAAGGCAAATATGCTTCGGCGGTCTTTTTTTCGTCGGACATCGAAGAATATACGAACAATTATCTCGGCAAAAACGACGGTTTGGAACAGTTGAGAAAGTTCGGCAAGATCACGGAAACTTATGCCGAAGCGACGAACGGAAACGTCGTGCAGATGGCGCGCATTATGAAGCCGCAGCAATTTACGACGATCATTTCGTTCGGCGAAGATATTTTGAAAGCTTCGACCGTCGCGGCAAAATCGAACGAAAAAGGTTTTGCGAAATGTCTTGCCGAATATGAAAAAGGCTGGTCGGATTATGTGAAAACCGTCCGCAAGGTCGAGCCGAAATATCAGGCGCAGTTTAATATGGCGGCGATGGTTTTAAAGGCTTACGAAGACAAAACCGTGCGCGGTGCAAATGTGGCGAGTTTGACGATTCCGTGGGGCGGCGGTTTGACGGCTAACGAAGATGTCGGCGGCGGTTATCATCTGGTTTGGTCGCGCGATCTTTATCAGGTTTTTACGGCTTATCTCGCGCTCGGCGACACGGCGGCGGCGGAACGTGCACTCGATTTTTTGTTCAAGATTCAGCAGAAGCCGGACGGAAGTTTTCCGCAAAATTCGTGGCTCGACGGGCGCAACGGCTGGGGCGGACTGCAAATGGATGAAGTCGGTTATCCGCTGATTATGGCGTATCAGTTGAAGCGTTTCGACAAGGAAACTTACGAAAATCACGTCAAAAAAGCCGCCGATTTTATCGTCAAAAACGGTCCCGTTACACCGCAGGAACGCTGGGAGGAAAAAGGCGGTTATTCGCCTTCGACAATCGCGGCGGAAATCGCGGGTCTGGTTTGTGCGGCGGAAGTCGCGAAGAAAAACGGCGACACGGAAAGCGCGAATCTTTGGCTGAAAACGGCGGACGACTGGCAGGCGAACGTCGAAAAATGGACGGCGACGACGAACGGAAAATACGGCGACGGCAATTATTACGTGCGTCTGACCGCCAACGGCAAACCCGACGCGGGCGAAAAGATCGAACTAAACAACAACGCGGGAAGTTTTTATGAAAACGAAATCGTTGACGCGGGATTTTTGGAATTGGTCAGATTAGGCATCAAATCGCCCGACGATCCTTTGATCGTCAAATCGCTCAAGGTCGTTGACGACGTGATCCGCGTCAAAACTCCGCACGGCGATTCGTTTTACCGCTACAACAACGACGGCTACGGCGAAATGGACGACGGCAGACGTTGGAATTGGGACGGAAAATACACGGGCAAAGGAAGACTCTGGGCGTTGCTTTCGGGCGAACGCGGACAATATGAACTTGCGCTCAAGTCCAAAGTGCAAAGTCCGAAGTCCAAAGTCCTAAATCCGCAAGCGAGATTGGATTCAATGCTCGGCTTTGCAAACGAAGGTTTGATGATCGCCGAACAGGTTTGGGATAAACCGCAACCGCCGAAAAATATTGACCGTCAATTCGTTCCCGAACTCAAATTCGGCGAAGGAACCGGCTCGGCAACTCCGCTCGCGTGGTCGATGGCGCAATTCATCCGCCTTGCCGTCAATTTACAGGCTGGCAAAAATCTCGACACGCCCGATGTCGTTTATGAAAGATATGTTTTAGGGAAAAAGAATGAAAATGCGGGTTTAGTAAGTCAACCGAATCCGTCTTTTTCTAATCTGCCTTTACAGACTTCGGCAACGCGTTCACTCAAAATTGCGGGTTGTGAAAAAGCACAAACATACGTTTTCGACGACAGCAAAATTTTGCAGACAATTCCGCAGAAAAGCGAAAAATACCCGACTGTTTTCGGCAGCAAAGGAGAAAAAGAAAGCGCAATGCGGTTTGCTTATTTCGGAATGGAAAAAGACATTGAAATTGTCGGTGATTTTACCGATTGGAAACCCTGCGGAATAAAATTTAGCAACATAAACGGTTTGCCGAATGTTCATCCGATTACATTAAAGTTTCCGAATACTGCAAGGGTCGAATATAAACTCATTGTTGACGGCAAATGGATAAACGATCCGCTGAATCCGAATAAGATCGATAACGGTGTCGGCGGGGAAAATTCGTTTTTTGAAATGCCGGATTATAAACCGACAACTTGGGATGAACAAGAATCATTTAAGATCGAAGGCGACCCGGAACCTTATGTAATCGATATTGAAATTAAGGAATTAGAAATTCAAACAAAAGATTACGGAACGAAGAAAATCAAGGTTTATTTGCCTTACGGCTATGAAAAATCGAAAGAATCTTTTCCCGTTTTATATTTGCAGGACGGAAGTGATTATCTGCAAAGGGCAAAAGCCTCCGTTCAGATGGAAAATCTTGTCAAAGCAAATAAAATCAAACCTTTCATAATGGTTTTTCTCGACCCGAAAGACCGTATGAAGGAATATTGGGCAAATGACGATTACGCGAAGTTTATTGCCGAAGAAGTCGTTCCAATGATCGATGCCAACTATAAAACCGTCAAATCGCGTGATGGGCGCGCGATCATCGGTGCAAGCCTCGGCGGTATTACGAGCATTCACACGGCGTTGAAATATCCTGATGTTTTCGGCAGTATCGGCGCACAGTCGGCTTCGTTTTGGGTCGATGATGAAAGAGTTATCAAGGAACTTGCAAAGCTCGACGGAAAAACGAAGTTTAAGTTCTATATCGACGACGGAACGCTCAAAGGTGTCGAAGATTCGCGCAAAGCCGTCGGAATCTTGAAAAATAAAAACTTTGATGTAACTTACAACGAAAAAGAAGCCGGGCATAACTGGACGGCGTGGCGCGACCGTTTGGCGGACGCTTTTACAGCTATCCGGAAATAATTTACAGATCGCCGTTGATCGTCGGAGTTAAAAAATAGATGCCGAAAATGATGATCGATCATTCATTCGAGCAAAAGTTCTGCAAATCTCCGCGCTTGCGTCTGATGAAAAATGGAAAACTCTCTTTCAAAGAAAAGTTTTTGAAACAGAGTTTTTGCGAAATCAGGTTAAAAGGCGAGGAAAATTAATTCGCCTCTTCATAAAGATCGACATTTTTTCGGCGCAACAAGGCAACTGCAACGCCGCCGACTGCCGTGCCGCCCATAAAATGATATTTGCCTAAAAATGTCTGCATAAATCTGCCCGCCGCTTCCGCGCCGATTTCGACGACTTCGCCGCAAACTTCGTGTCCGAAGGTCGTTCCGACCCGCGTATCGGGAACCGAACCGTTGTGTAAATGTAAGTCCGAACCGCAAATGCACGAACGCAAAACGCGCACGATTGCGTCTTACGGATGCTGTATTTTCGGTTCGGGTTTTTCGTCGATGCGAACCCGGCGCGGTCAGCGAAAATTCATTGCAAGCATATAATTATTTCCTCAAAAACCAGTTTTATAACTATTTTGAAAATATGCTTCCAGGAAATTATTTTTCTATCTGCTTTGCGACAAATGGAAAATTAACCTTTACTTTTGTTTTTTTTACCGCTTTCATTCGCCGCTTTCGCCTTTTGTTTGGGACGTTTGGGAACGATCATCTGACGCTTTGTCAGATGAAATTCGTAATCGTTCGGAATGACGTGAATTTTTACGTCCGCGAGCGCAATGCTCTGACCGCGCGTGACATAAGGAATATCGCTATAGGACATCATAGAGCCGTCGATCACCGTAACCGAACCTTCGCCGATCACTTTAAATTTATGTTTATCGACAACCATTGCCGTGTTTTCGTCAATTCCGAAACCGACATCCTGCGGATGATGCGCGACCGCCGCCAGTAATCTGCCGTGCCGCCCGCGCTGTGAAAAATGCGTATCGATGATACATCCGACGATAAAGTCCGTTCCCGCCGCGATTTCCACTCCGCCCATCCGCGGATTTTCATCCGATTCGCCCGAGATTATCATCGAATTTCCCATCACTGCCGCTCCAGCACTTGTGCCCGCCACGATCACTCCGTTTTCATAAGACTTCAAGATCGCTTTTTGCAGTTCCGTGCCACCCATTAGACTGGTGATGTGAAGCTGATCGCCGCCCGTAAAAAAAATCCCCGAAGCTTTTTCGATCAATTTACAGCATTGTAACTGCATCGCGTCGCTCCGGGTCGCGACCTGAACGGCAAAAGTTTCTTTTGCGCCCAGTTTTTTGAAAACCTCGTGATATTCGTTTCCTACTTCGGCGGGCAAATCCGTCGCGGTCGTGATGACGGCGATATTTGCTTTCGCGCCGCCCGCAAGCCGCACAAATTCCTTGAGGATCAGGCAATCGTTTTCCTTATCCTCACCGCCGCCGATTGCCATCAGCCTTCCGCGTGCATCGAGTAATTCCACAAATTTATCCCCTTTTCCGCAAAAAAATCAATCTTCAATTGTCGCAACAAACACCGGCGCGGGAAATCGGGAAATTCCCCGGTTTCGGGTAAGATTTTTCCCCTGCTGATCGCTCAAAAAGACGATCAAATCCGTGACGATCTGAGGGAACTTTCAGAATTATACGACTTCCGCGTTCTGGAAGCTGAAAACGGTGAAGAAGCGATTGAACTGACTTTGCAGAAACGTCCCGATCTGATTTTGCTCGATACCGAACTGCTTAAAATTGACGGTTACGAAGTCGCTCAGGTAATCAGCAACATCGAGTCGCTCGAAAAAATGACGATCATTTTTTTATGTGCCGAAACTAACCGTGTTTTTCGTAAACGGGCGTTCGAGGTCGGCGGCGGTTCATTTTATATCGCCCCGCTCGACCTCGAACGGCTCGACCTGATTCTCGGACATTTTCTCTTTTAATTTTATTAAAATCTGCATCCCGCCCGATTGCTTTCGGCGCATCATTTTTCGGTTTCTTTTTACGGCGTAATTTGGCAAACTTAAAAAATCGAAACACAACGCCGTTATGAAAAAAAACGAAGGCGGAAAAAATAAACCGAAGAAAAAATCTCAATCTGCTTCACGCGAAGACTTTTTGATCGTCGGCATCGGTGCGTCTGTCGAAGACGTGCAGTTTCTCAAGGAGTTTTTCAGGAATGTTTCGCCGGATTCGGGATTGGCATTTGTCGTTATCCTTCATCTTTCGCCTGGTTACGAAAGTTCTCCGGCGGAAGTTTTGCAGGCGGTTGCGCCAATTCCCGTGACGCAGGTAAAAAAACGGGTCAGGGTGAAACCGGATCACATATATTTCATTCCGCCGAACAGACATCTGACGATGAACGACGGCGTGATCGAGCTTACCGCGAACTCGGAAACCGAAGACCTCCGCGCTCCGGTCGATAGATTGTTTCGGACGCTGGCAGAGCCGTCCGCCGCCCGTGCGGTTGCAGTCATTTTGTCGGGCACGGGGGCAAACGGTTCGATGAGATTGAAGCGGGTCAGGGAACGCGGCGGCAACCTTTACGTCGAAGTAAATGCAAGCGGCGCGGACCTTGACGGCGAACGCCTGGTCCTGGAAATTGTCCGCGATGCTGCCGAGCGGCGTAAATCGGAAGATGTTCTGCTTGAATCCGAAGAACGCTTTCGTTTTTTGATCGAAAGCGCAAAGGATTACGCGATCTTTACCCTCACTCCCGACGGCATCATCAATTCGTGGAATGCGGGCGCGGAAAAGATTTTCGGCTGGACGGAAGCGGAAATAATCGGAAAGCCGAGCGAAATTATTTTTACTGCCGAAGACCGCGCCAAAGGCGTTCCCGCAAAGGAATTGAAAACCGCACTGCGGAAAGGGCGCGCGCCCGACGAACGCTTTCACATTCGCAAGGATGGAGTCCGTTTTTATGTTTCCGGCGTGGTGACGCTTTTGCGGGACGCAAACGGAAAATTGCAGGGATTTGTTAAGATCGCCCGCGATCTGACCGAACGGTTGGAAGCCGAAAAAGCCATTCGCGATAAGGAAATGCTCCAGAAACTCGTCGGCGCGTTGGAAGACGAACGGCGGCGAATCGCCCGCGATCTGCACGACGAACTCGGACAGAAATTGACATCGCTTCGCCTGAATCTGGAAAAGATACGGAAAATGTCCGAAAACGAAGCGATGAGCCGTGAAATCGACAAGATCGGACTGCTCGCTAAAAGTATCGATAAGGGGATCGATTTTCTCGCCTGGGAACTGCGTCCCGCCGCGCTCGACCAACTCGGGTTGATCCCCGCGCTCGATAATTACGTCAAGCAATGGACGCTTTTTTCCGGCGTTCGGGCGGAACTTTTGGCTTCGCGCTTAAAAAAACGCCGTTTTGTTCGCGAGATCGAAACAAATCTTTACCGCATTGTGCAGGAAGCCCTGAACAATATATACAAACACGCCGGAGCCAACAACGTCGAGGTTCTGCTCGAAAGAAGAGGCGATCTGATCGTTTTGATAATTCAGGACGACGGACGAGGTTTCAACGTCAAAAATAAAAAAACACGCGGTAAAGGAATCGGTTTGATCGGTATGGAAGAACGCGCCGCGCTGGTCAGGGGAACGCTCGAAATCGAATCCGCGCCGGGCGAAGGCACGACGATTTTCGTCCGCGTTCCGGCTTTGTTCGCCAAAAGAGGAGGTTCGGATGGGAAATAAATTGAGAATACTGATCGCCGAAGATCACGTTTCAGTGCGCGAAGGGTTCAGATTTATTATCGAATCTCAAGCCGATATGGAAGTCATCGGTGAAGCGGGCGACGGTCGTGCGGCTATTGAAATGGCACGGAAACTAAATCCCGATATTGTTTTGATGGATATTTCGATGCCTAAACTTAACGGGATGAAAGCCGCCGCCACGCTCAAACGGGTTGCGCCCGAAATTAAAATTCTGACCCTCACGCGTCACACCGACACGGCTTTTTTGCAGGAACTTTTGCAATCGGGCGTTTCCGGCTACGTTTTGAAACAAAGCGCGTCCGAAGAGATACTCCGCGCTCTTCGCGCCATCGGCAAAGGCGGCAGTTATCTCGATCCGGCAATCACGGGCAAGGTTTTCGACGATTACGTTGACAAACACAGCAGACTGCGCGGCGACACGACCGGAACTCCACTGACCGAGCGCGAATCGGAAGTTTTACGTCACATCTCACTCGGCTACAGCAACGCGGAAATCGCCGATAAACTGGACATCAGTGTCAAAACGGTCGAATCTCACAAAGCCAACTGTCTTAAAAAACTCGCGATGCGTTCCCGCAAAGACATCATCCGCTACGCGATCCTGCAAGGCTGGATGCAGGACAGTTAACCTTTGTTTTCAGCTACTTAAAGACGAAGAATCGAGAGCTTTTCGAGGGACGGCATCGACGTAATAAAACCGCTTCAAGCGGCTGATCGAAAAAAACGATATTCAAAGAGCCGCCTAGGTTCGTTCAACTGACGGTTTACGGATCGTTTGTTTGGGGAAAACATCAGTTGCCTTGTCCTTAATTAATTTCTATTTTTGATTTCAAATCTTATTAAATCCGCGATTTTATTTGATTATTCGCTCTGAAACAAATAAAATTCAAAAGTTAGTTCAACCATACAACAAACTATCTGAAACAAGGAATTAAAAATCGGATGAAAGGGCGTTTTACAAAATTGTTCGTATTATCGTTTTGGCTTCTTTTCGGGGTTGCGTTTTTCGGTTTTGATTATGTCAAAAGCAGTCAGATGACGACGGATGAATACAAGTCCTGGATCGATGAAACTTATGACTATCGTTTCGGTAGAGAAAAACCTTTTTCACCGTCGAACGCAAACACCTTTGACGGAAGATTCATCAAAGGCGAGGATTTCATCGCGTCTGCGCGTTGTGCCGAATGTCACACGGATATGCACCCGCAATGGAACCAATCGGCGCACCGCAATTCGTTTCGTGAACCTTTTTATCAGAAGAATGTGACCGATCTGATTCGTCAGAAAAATATCGCTTTCACGCGTCACTGCGAATCCTGTCACAATCCCGCCGCGCTTTTCTCGGGCGCATTGACCGACAAACCGCAGTTCAAAGACCGCCCGTTCGATAACGAAGGCGTTTCCTGCATCGCGTGTCACTCGATCGATTCGGTCAGCGGGAAAGGCATCGGCGGTTATGTGATGGGACAGCCCGCGCTTTTGCAGAAAGCCGACGGTATGAAGATCGTGCAGGCGACGAATCAGGAAATTTTGAACAACATCGATGACCATAAACGCGCGATGATGCGCGACGTTTTGAAAACGCCCGAATTTTGCGGCGCGTGTCATAAATCGCAGGTTCCGCACGAGTTGAACGATTATAAATTTCTGCGTGCCTTCGCCGTTGCCGACGAATTGCAGCAATCATCGTTTTCAAAAGAATCTCCGCACCCGTTTTATGTTCGCAACAAGGAAACCTGCAACACCTGTCATATGCAGGACGTGCAGGCAAAAAACTTTGACGTTTCGGCGAAAAACGGAATGATCGCGTCGCACCGCTGGGCGGCGGCAAATACCGCAATCCCGGCGTTTTTCGGCTATAAGGAGCAGGTCGAAGAAGTCACGAAATTTTTACAGGACGACAAAATGGGCGTTGATATTTTTGCCTTGAGTGTCAAATCCGAAGGAAAATCGAAGGAAAAACTCATCGCGCCCGTCAACCGCAAGGATTTCAAAATAAAAGCCGGCGATACCGTGACGGCTGATGTCATCGTCACGAACAAAAACATCGGACACAGTTTCCCGCCCGAATTGCGCGATTTTTACGAAGCCTACGTCGAATTCTGTGTGATGGACGCAAACGGCAAAGAGATTTTCAAATCGGGTTATATGAAGCCCGACGGCACGCTCGATGAAACCGCGCACGCTTACAAAACGCATCTCGTCAAGGAAGACGGTTCATATAACAACCTGCATTTTATCTGGAAAACAAAGGTTATCGCTTATAATCTCGCGATTCCTTCGGGACGTTCCGATCTGGCGCGATACAAATTTACCGTTCCGCAGGATTTGAACGGCGGACAGATAAAGCTCGTTGCAAAATTGCAGTATCGACGGTTTACGCGCGTGTTTTCGGATTACGTTTTAAACAAATCGACCGATCTGCCCGTCGTCGAAATGGCGAAATCGGAACGAAATATTTTGATCGGCGAAGAAAACAAATCGCAACCTGTCGATCCGAAGGCAATACCGGATTGGCGCAGATGGAACAACTACGGCATCGCTCTGCTCGACCAACGCCAGTTTCCGCAAGCCGCGGACGCATTCGACGAAGTTATCGATTCCAATTTCAAAGACTACAAACCGTTTGCATTTACCAATAAAGCATTGGCTCTGATGGAAATGGGCGGTTGGAAGGAAGCCGAAAAACTGGTCGAAAAATCCATCGAACTCGACCAAAACAATCTCCGCGCCGTTTTCCAGCTCGGCAGGATCGACCGCGTTCGCAGTCGCCTCGATGAAGCCGAAGCAAATTTCAAAAAAGTTCTCGAAAAATATCCGCGTGACCGAATGACGCTTCAACAGCTCGGCGAACTGGCAAAGATCAGGAGCGACACCGTTGCGCCCGAACAACGCAAGCCGCAACTCGAAATTGCGAAGGGTTTTTACGATCAGATATTGGCGATCGATCCTGAAGATGTCGGAGCGCATTACAATCTGATGATAATTTACCAAAAACTCGGAATGCGCGAAGAAGCGCGAAAAGAAGCAAAAATCTTTCAGGATTTGAAGGACGATCCGGCGGTTACGGCATTGGCAAGCAATTTTTTACAGACAAACTGGCATATCGGAAATGAAAGTCTGCCTTTTCACACGCACGATCTGAAACCTTTCTCGGAATCGATGCAGAAAATGGATTATATCGGTTGGGTAAGTCTGAAATAGTTTGAGGGATAGAAGGTCTTAGGGGATAGGTGTTAGTCGAAATATTTATATAATTTGATTCTTAAAAACTAACTACCTGAAACCTATCTCCTCGCATCTGTTTTACGTAATATTTATGCAAAGAAGTTTGAAGTTGGGAATTATTCTGCTCTTTTTATCCGTCGGTGCGTTCGGTTGGTCGGCGATCGAAACGAAACCGGATTTGGTAGCGGCGAACGAAAAAGTTTCTTCGATTCGCGATGTTTATATCAATAATTGTGCGCGCTGTCACGGTGCCGACGGCAAAAGCCAGACGCAACTCGGCGCGCTTTACAGTTCGCCCGATCTGACAAGCCGCGCGACCAAAAGAAAAAGCTCGAAAACCCTTGCCCGAATCATCCGCAACGGCGGCGGCTCGATGCCCGGATTCAGCAAAAAAATGACCGCCAAGGAAATAACGGCGATGGTCGCATACGTTCGTTCGCTGTAGTAAAAAATACTATGAATTTCATTAAAAAGTTTTCATTGACGGTGGTCAGTCTTTCGCTTTTCGCCGTCTTCGGTTTGGCGCAGGATCAAGGAGCGGGCGGCGTTTCGACGGGTGAGGCGAAGGTTTACACTTCAAAACGAACCGTCGGGATCGTTGACGAAAAAGCACCGAAAATCTATGAAGACGTAACTCCGCAAACGCCTTTGAAAGATTTTCGCTGTGTTTCAGGAACGAAGGACAAAGCCTACATCGTGGAAACGACGGGTTGCACCGCCGCCGTTATCGATTTCGACAACGACGGCAGACCGGACATTTTTTTACTGAACGCTTCGACCATCGATGCCGAAAACGGCAAGGAAAAAGCTCCGAAATCCGCGCTTTACCGCAATCTCGGCAATTGGAGATTTGAGGACGTGACAGAAAAAGCCGGAATCGCAAACGAACGTTGGGGAATGGGCGTGGCGGTCGGCGATTACGACAACGACGGCTTTTCGGATATTTTCGTAAGCAATTACGGTGTTTCGCGGCTTTACAAAAACAACGGGAACGGAACTTTTACGGACGTTGCGCCGAAGGTCGGGCTTGACCTCAAAGGCTGGTATACGGGCGCAAGCTTCGGCGATTACGACAAAGACGGCAAACTCGATCTTTTCGTGCCCGCATATCTCGAATTCGATCTGAAAAACCTGCCCGTGTCGCCGCTCGATGTGGGAAAGGGAACGGCGACGGGCAGAAATTTCTGCCAGTTTCGCGGTCAGCCGGTAATGTGCGGTCCGCGCGGTCTGAAAGGCGCGAAAGACAGGCTCTTTCATCAGAAAGCGGACGGAACTTTTGAAGATGTGAGCGAAAAGGCGGGCGTGAAGGACGAAGGCAATTATTACGGTTTTTCATCGGTTTTCGTCGATGTCGACAACGATAAGGACGTTGATCTGTTGGTCGTGAACGATTCCACGCCGAAACAGCTTTACATCAATAACGGCGACGGAACTTTCGAGGAATCGGGTTATCCGTCGGGCATCGCGCTCAATGAAAACGGGCGCGAACAAGCCGGAATGGGGTTGGGTGTCGGCGATTACGACAACGACGGGCGCGTTGATTTCCACATCACGAATTTTTCGGACGACTCGAACACGCTTTACCGCAACGACGGCGAAGCAAATTTTACCGACATCACGTTTCAAGCCGGATTAGGCGAAGTTTCGATCCCGTTTCTCGGTTGGGGCACGACGTTTCTCGATTACGACAACGACGGCTGGAAGGATGTCGCGGTCGCCAACGGGCACGTTTATCCTGTGGTTGATAATTTTCAATGGGGAACGAGTTATGCCCAGCAGATTTTGCTTTTTAAGAATCTGAAACCTGCGGGCACGAACAATCTCGTGCGCTTTGAGCGCGTTGCCGCCGCGCCGAACACGGCACTTTCCGCCGCAATGGTCGCGCGCGGAATCGTCGTCGCGGATTTCGACAGTGACGGGCGGCTCGATATGCTGGTCAACAATCAGGATTCTGCCCCGTGTCTGATGAAGAATGCCGGCGACACGAAGGGAAATTGGCTGGCTCTGAAACTTGTCGGCGACACGGCAAAGAAAACGCCGAAGGATGCGATCGGTTCGACCGTTTACGTGACGACGGGAAAGCTTCGCCAGCGTTTTGACGTGACGAGCGGCGCGGGTTACGCTTCGCAGAACGAACAGCTTATCCACATCGGATTGGGTGATGCGGCAAAGATCGATGCCCTCGAAATCGTCTGGGCAAACGGCGAAACACAGAAGGTTGCAGTCGAAAAAATAAATCAACTGATGACCGTCAAACAGTAAGAAAAAGTAAAAATTGCTGAAAAGCGAATCGCTCAGGGTTTTGAGCGGTTCGCTTTTTTGTGTATCGAATCGAAACATTTCACGTTGGAATGGCGATTGCACAATGTCTTTCGGTAATTTTGTTTTAAGACACTTTATTGGACAATGGAAGGGAAGATCAGATGTTTTTCAGCTTGAAAAAAGGCACGCGCCGAAGTGTCTTTTTACTTTTTTTTACAGCCGTTCTATATTGCGCCGCTTTCGGAAACGGTGCGGAACCGAAATTTTTTACCTACGACGAACTCGAAACGCTTTACGACAGCGAAGTTCTTTCGTCGGAAATGCAGGAAAAACTCGACTACCTTCTTCACACGCCTTTTGTTCAAAATAATTACACGCCGACAGAAACAATCTCATTAAATAACTCACCGCAACTAGGCAATTTCGTGCGCGTCGCTTTCTGGAATATCGAACGCGGCATCGAATTCGAGGCGATCGAAACGATTTTCAGCGATCCGCAAAAATTTGAAGCGATGCTCGACGACAAAAAGTTTCCGCCGGACAGCAAGGAACGGGCGGAAGTTCTGGAAGAAGCCGAGAATCTGCGCAAGGCGGACGTGATCGTTTTCAACGAGGTCGATTTCGGCGTGAAAAGAACCGAATATCGAAATATCGCGGGCGAACTGGCGTATAAATTGAAGATGAATTACGCCTTCGGAACCGAATTTGTCGAACTGATGCCCGTTCATCTGACTAACGAAAAGCCGCCCGTCGACCGACAGGAAAAAGAAATTGCCGAAATTGTCAGAGTCGAAAAGGAAAAATATAAAGGTTTGCACGGCGTTGCCATCCTGAGCCGTTTTCCGCTCGAAAATGTGCGGCTCGTGCCGTTCAAATATCAGCCCTACGACTGGTATCTGGACGAAAAGAACGGCGCGAGCTGGGTTGAGAAGGGGAAACGGACGCTGGCGCAAACGGTTTTCCTCGAAAAGTCGATGCGCGAAGTCCGGCGCGGCGGACGGACGACGCTTTTTGCCGACATTGTCGATGAAAGGCTGCCGTCGGGACGTGTGACGATCGCCGCGACGCATCTGGAAAACCGCACGAAGGCGAAAAATCGCGTCAAGCAGATGGAAGAACTGCTCGAAATCCTGAAACCCATCCAAAATCCCGTCATTTTAGCTGGCGATATGAATACTTCCGGCTCAGACCTGACACCGACTTCGTTGCGGCGCGAAATGATTAAACGTTTCGGCAATCCGCATTACTGGATAAAGAAGGGAATTCAATACGCGCTCGGTTTCGGGATGGTTGAAGACACGGTGATGAACGGCGTTTCGTTCGGGCGCACGATGAACGACCCGACGGTTCGGCACATTCCGTATTTTTCGCCGAACCAGAGCCGGAAATTCTTTTCGACGCTCGAAAAGTTTCGCTTTGATGACGGCGGCACGTTCGATTTTCGCGGCGACAAAACGCGTTCGACGGACGAGAAAAGCAAAACTCTCGCCAACTCAAACCAGCGCGGCGGCAAAGGCTTCATTTCGACGTATCAGGTCAAACGCCCGATCTACGTCGTCGGAAAATACAAGCTCGACTGGATATTTATCAAACCCGCTAACCTGAAAGCCCCGCGCGATGAAAAGGAATCTTATCAATTTGCACCGCATTTCGGGCAGACGCTGACGCAGATAAATGAAACGATCAAAGAGCGTATTTCCGATCATCGCCCGCTTATCGTCGATCTGCCGTTAAACGAGCCGGAATTTGCGAAAACGGTCAATTAACCGCACAAAACCGCGCCGCCGTTGATGTTGAGAATCTCGCCCGTGATATGACGCGACCAATCGGAGAGCAGAAAACAGATCGAGAGTGCAACGTCGTCGGTCGCCGCCATCCGGTTCAAGGGAATCGTGCTGAGAACCTTTTGTTTATATTCCTCGTTCTCGAAAACGGGACGCACCATCGCCGTTTCGATCCAGCCGGGCGCGACGCAGTTAACGCGGATTTTCGGGCAGAGTTCGGAGGCAAGTGCTTTCGTAAACGAAATCTGTCCGCCTTTCGAGGCGGCGTAGTTTGAATAGTTCGCTTCGCCGCGCTGACCTGCCGTTGACGAAACCAAAACGATCGCCCCGCGTTCCTGTTTCTTCATCGAAGGGACGCAAGCCTTCGTCATCGCCCACGCCGCTTTCAGATTCGTGTTCAAAACCTTGTTCCACGTTTCTTCGCTCATTTCTTCGATTGGCGCGCCTTCCCAGATTCCCGCGTTGAGAACTAAAAGATCGATCCTGCCGAATTTTTCGATTGCCTGTTTCGCTAGATTTTGCGCGTCGAGCCATTCGGAAACGTCGCCCTGCACGGCAATCGCGTCAACGCCTTTTTCCTTGCAGAGCGCAACGACATTATTCGCCTTTTCTTCTTCGCGGAGATAGTTCACGACGACGTTCGCGCCCGCTTCGGCAAGACGCAGGGCGGTGGCGCGACCAACGCCGCGCGACGCGCCCGTGACGATCGCGGTTTTGCCTTCAAAAAGGTTCGCGGGAAGTTTGATTTCGACAGGTTTTTCAGCCATAAGTTTTATTGTTTATTTATCGTGTTATAAACTTTTATTTTGAAAATATCAAAACGCCGAACGATTTGATGCCGATTCAGATAAAAACGCAACCAAATTTGTATGAACATATACCGAATTTGTAGGGGCAGGTCTTGTGCCTGCCCGATGAGCGCAGCGAACATATCCGTTACAATCGGACAACGCAAAAATTAAACGCAATTTCAGCCGTTCGGCTGATCGGGCAGGCACAAGACCTGCCCCTACAATCATAATTTATATGAGCGAACAAAATACCTTTGAAGCCCACGCCGTCGCGTGGCAACCTTTGCCCGAAGTTATCGAAAGAGCGCAACTGACTAAGTTTATGGCGCAGACGGGCGCGCAAAATTTCGCTGAAGTTTATGCGAAATCAATCGAATCGCCCGAAGAGTTTACGAAAAACGTGCTCGACTTTCTCAAGATCGAATTCAATCCGCCTTACGAGAAACTTTTGGACACTTCGGACGGCATCGAGTGGGCGAAATGGTGCGTCGGCGGCGGTCTGAACATTACCGAGATGTGCGTTGACCGTTGGGCGAATGATGAAACGACGGCAAATCAACCCGCGATCATCCGGGAAGGCGAAGAAGGTGAAGCGAAAACGGTTTCATATAAGGAATTGCTCGCACAAATCGAATACTGCGCCGCCGGACTGCGTGCCAACGGACTGCAAAAAGGTGACGCGATCGGAATTCATCTGCCGATGATGATCGAAACGGTCGTCGCGCTTCTGGCAGTTAACCGCATCGGCGCGATTGCGGTTCCCGTTTTTAGCGGATACGGTGTTGACGCGATTGCGAGCCGTATGAATGCCGTTGAAGCGAAATCGTTGATAACTTGCGATGGTTTTTTCAGACGCGGAAAGGCTGTCAATGCTTTACAAACAGCACTCCAGGCAGTTACACGATGTAAATTTATCGAAAGAGTTTTTGTCGTTGAAGAATCAAGAGGAGATTTTGAAGAAGAATTTCAGAAAAGAAGATTGGCAAAAACTGCGAAGCCGGAAGAAAAGTTATCAAAAGCGGTAATATATCAAGACGACAATGAACACACCGAAGCCGACCTTAAACTGATCTTTTCGGTTTGGGAAGATTTAATTGAAGAGGGAAGAAATTATTTATCCGAGGCTGTTTCAGATTATGTTTCGGCAGAACCGACGCTTGCCGAAGACCCTTTGATAATTCTTTACACTTCCGGCACGACGGGCAAGCCGAAGGGAATCGCGCACACGCATTGCGGATTTCCCGTAAAAGCGGCGCAGGATATGGCTTTCGGAACGGATGTCGGTCAGGGCACGCGGATTTCCTGGGTGACGGACATCGGGTGGATGATGGGACCGTGGCTGATCTACGGCGCGTTGATAAACGGGGCGACGATCTGCATTTACGACGGTGCGCCCGATTATCCGAATGCAGACAGGATGTGGGAATTTTGTGCAAAGCATCGCATCGAGATACTCGGCATTTCGCCGACGCTTGTGCGGTCGCTTGCCACGAAAGGCGACGATCTGCCGAAACGTCACGATCTTTCCGCGCTTCGTGCGTTTGCTTCGACGGGCGAACCGTGGAATCCCGCGCCGTGGTGGTGGCTGTTTGAAACGGTCGGCAATTCGGAACTTCCCATTATCAATTATTCGGGCGGCACGGAAATTTCGGGCGGAATCCTGATGGGCAATCCGCTGTTGCCGATCAAACCTTGTTCTTTCCCTGCGCCGTGTCCGGGGATCGATGTCGCAATTCTCGATGAACAGGGCAATCAGGTCGAAAAAGGAAAAGTCGGCGAATTATCAATCCGCAAACCCTGGATCGGGATGGCGCGCGGCTTCTGGCAGGAGCCTGAGCGATACATTGACACGTATTGGAGCAGATTCGACAATATCTGGGTTCACGGCGACTGGGCTTTGCAGGACGCGGACGGGCATTTTTATATTTTGGGCAGAAGCGACGACACGCTAAAGGTTGCAGGAAAGCGCGTCGGACCTGCCGAGGTCGAAAGTTTGCTGGTCGCGCATCCTTTGGTGAGTGAAGCGGCGGTGATCGGCGTTCCCGACGAGATAAAAGGCACGGCGATGATCGCATTTTGCGTGCTCAACGGCGAGCAAACTTCGCTCATCGAGCTTCGGACGGAACTCAAACAACTTGTTGCGAAGGATATGGGCAAGCCGCTTGCGCCCTCGAAGATAATTTTCGTTTCCGCGCTCCCGAAAACGCGCAACGCGAAAGTGATGCGCCGTGTTATTCGTTCGGCGTATTTAGGTGAGGACGCGGGCGACCTGTCCGCGCTCGAAAATCCGGATGCGGTCAAGGAAATTGCCGAAGCCGCGAAGGGATAATGCAGGAAAATAATCACGAAAATCAGAGTGAAAACGAGCCATTTCACAAACGCGCCGAACGGCATTCACGGCGGCTAATCAAATACTTTGAAAATTTAGCCGAAAATTCCGAACAACAGCAGAGCAAACAGGCGTTTGAATGGTATCTCGGATTGTATCTGTCGAAAAAACTTCTGCAATACATCGAAAATCAGCCGCAAGATATTTCGGAACTCGAACTGTTCGTGAAGATTTTGGAAACGGACAGACTGAATCGCGGTTTCGGTTGGGCTGATCTGTATTGGACATCTAAACATTATCTCGATGGTTTGAAAAAATCAGTTGTTGATAAGGAAAATACCCGATAAATAAACAAAACTCAAAGGGCTTTGCCCGTTGATGTGGGGAAAGGCTCTGACTTTTAAAGGGTTTTGCCCGTTGATATGCGGAAAGACTCTGACTTTTAAAGGGCTTTGCCCGTTGATGTGGGGAAAGACTCTGACTTTTAAAGGGCTTTGCCCGTTGATGTGCGGAAAGGCTCTGCCTTTCCGTGAAATACTTTTTTAAATTTGAGGCTGTGCCTCGAATTTAAACGGTAAGGCGAGGCGGAGCCTCAAATTTTTAGTGAAAACTTTCGGAAAGGCAGAGCCTTTCCGCACATCGGACGGCAGAGCCGTAGAAGAAATTATAAAAACTAAAGAAACAGACGGCAGAGCCGTAGAAGAAGTTATAGAAATTAAAGAAGTTTAATGGCAGAGCCGTAGAGAAATTATAGAAATTAAAGAAGCCTGACGGTAGAGCCATAGAGAAATTATGAAAATAAAGAAGCCTGACGACAGAGCCGTAGAAGAAGTTATAGAAATTAAAGAAGAAATCTTAAATATTTGACACCATAACGGCAAAACTGTAGAAAAAATTATAAGAACTCTAAATAACTGAATAAAAACCCGACACGTGAGAAACTAAACGACTGATAAATCGGCTTAAATAAATAATTTTCCGCTTTAAACCCTTGCCAATCAAATAATAAATCCCGACGCACCGTTTCGGATGCAAAAAAGGTCTTGACAGTTCAATAAAAATAAATATAAAATCCACTCGAAAACAGTAAAAATGGTAGTTTATCTGAAAAAGATTCGTGATATTTCGGATAATTTTCAGGTAAAACCGGCGCGTATTTTGTCGCTCCACGGCAAAACTATTGTCAGGAACTTCAAAATCATTTCTTAGACCGCAAAAATCATTGCAAAGATGACAAATCCCTTTGCAAAAGTCGTCAAAATCTTTTCCGAGATGACCAAGTTTGCAGTAAAGATTATCAAGTTCATTTAAAAGGTGACTAAGGTTTATACATAGGCGACCAAGTTTCCTGCAAAGTTGACTAAGTTCTATGCAAAGTTGACTAAATTTTTCACAAAGATTATGAAGTTCATTCACAAGATAACCAAGTTTTATATAAAGACGGCTAAATTCTTTTCTAAGATAACCAAATTCTTTTCCGGGACGGCTGTAAAACCGTCAAATCACTAAAAATAATCAGATTGGAGGACTAAAAAAATGACAGATGTAGAATTTGATGAGTTTGATTCGGCACAAAAGATGACCGAATTTTTCGCGCGAAACAATAATTTGCTGAAAGATAATGCAAAAGCAGTCAGTTTAAATACCGCGCTCTTGGCGGACATTGCGGTTTTGGAAACTTCGGCGGCAAACCGCATTTCAGCGGCGGGTTTGCGAACCGACGCAACGGCGGACAAGCTGAACGCCAGAGAAGACCTTTATAAATATCTGCGAAAAATCGCCGACACCGCCAAAACTATCAAGACGGAAAACCCCGATTTTGACAACACATTCAAAATTCCGAAGGGAACTTTAAGCAATCAAGAGGTTTTGGACACGGCGCAGTCGTTTCATAACGATATGGATACGGCAAACAGCGCAATATTTAACAGTTTCGGCATAAACGGAGCAATTGCGACCATTCTGCAAACAAAAATCACGGCTTTTGAAGCCGCGCAGACACAGCAGAACAGCGGAAAAGGCAGTGGTGTCGCCGCGACCGCAACCGAAAAAGCCGCGATCAAAAATTTGAAAAAGAACCGCCGCGCACAGAAAACCGTCGTCCTGAATCTGCTCGAAGATAACGGCGACGAAGGATTGATTGCCGAATGGAAATCGGCGTGCAAGATCGAAAAACGCAATAAAAACGAACCGCCGCCGACACCGCCGAATAACGGATAGTTTTTAAGTGATAACGGATAACGGATGAATGATAAATAATGAATGATGACTGATAAATGATAATATTCATTAAGCCGTCATTTCGGCGGTGAATATTAAATATTTGAGGTGATTATGATGAATGATAACGACGAAATTTTAACCGAACAAGACCTTTCGGAAGGCATTCTGGTTGACCAGGAACCGCTCGAAGAGATCGAAGACCCGCCGAGCCGTCTGGCGGGAAACAATATGTCGCCCGATTTCGGCGACGACGTGAAAGGCACTCTGCACGACACCGACGCGTAGGGGATTTTGGATTTTGGATTTTGGATTTTGGATTAAATTTCGGAATCCGGAATCCTTAATCTTTCGTCACGCTCCTTTGCCGTCGTGTTAAGCCCCAACACAAAATTAAATGCAGAAAAAAAGCTCCCCTCCTTTATCAAGGAGGGGTGGCGCGAAGCGGCGGGGTGGTTGGTGCAAGTTTAGAAATTCGATTGATTAAGCTTGAGATTTAACCACCCCGTCCGCGAAGCGCGTCATTAAGCGACCGAAACTCTAATGTTTGACAACCACCCCGTCCGCGAAGCGCGTCCACCCCTCCTTGATAAAGGAGGGGAGTTTTTAGTTGATCTAACTTAATATTGCTTGAGTGCTTACTCAAAAAAAACTTATAAAACTTCAAACCCGGCACTCTAAATTTCGGGCTTCAGCCCCAAATCCAAAATCCAAAATCCAAAATCCAAAATCGAATGTTTGCCGCTTATCGGCATATTTCGCAAAAACTTTAGAGAAAATTTCGGGTTAAACAACTTTTTGCTTGTTTCCGATATAAAATTTACTGTAAAATAAAAAAGTCGGACAAGTCTTTAACTGTCTGAACGCGTCCGCAAACAGCAAACTTTCAGAAAATCAAAACCGAACCCTCGAATATTTTCCCCTGTCGGGTAAAAGATCGGCTTTGCCGTCCTTCAAACGCACCGTCCATCGAGCCAATATGCAATTTATCAACGAGTTTTTCAAAAAAACTCCTGAACTCAACACCACGGAGAACCATCTGCTTTTGACGAAATATCAGCAGGTCGTTTACAGGTATGTGGTGGATGCCGCGTCGGACGTGATCGTGACGATGAACCGCGAAGGCAGGATTTTGTCGATCAATAAATCCGCCGAACGCATTTTCGGCTATGTCCGCAACGAGTTGATCGGAAAAAATATCTCGATTCTCATCGCCGAATACAAACGCGAAAACTTTCTGGCGAGCCTCGAACTCTTTCTGACGAATCCGAACTACGAATTTGTCGGCAAGATCGTCGAAGTTCCCGCCGTCACGTTCAACGGGCGCGAATTTATGATCGAAGCCTCGTTCGGCGAGCAATATTCGGGCGACGAAAGACTGTTTACGGCGGTCATCCGCGATGTGACCGAGCGCAAGAAAACCGAGGAAGAACTCAGAATCTCGGCGCAGTTCGAGCATCTTCTGAAATACATCAACGACGCGATCATCATCTTTGAACCCGAACACGAAACGGTTCTCGACGTGAACGAACACGCCTGCAAAATGTATGGATTTACGCGCAACGAGTTTATCGGGAAAAGTCTTAAAACCATCTCGAAGGATGTCGCGCGCGGCAGGGAATATATCGACAAACTGCTCGCCAGAGTCGAACAGGAAACGCTCGAAAGCGTCCATTTTCACAAAAACGGCGAGCCGCTGAACGTGATGCTCAACGCAACGCTGATCGAGTTTCAGGAACAGAAATCGATTCTCTGCATCATCCGCGACGTGACGCAACACGCACAGGCAAACGCCGCTCTGCGCAAAAGCGAAAAGAAATTTCGGACGCTCATCGAAAATATGACCGAGGGCTTGCTCGAAGTCGATCAGAACGAGCGCATCATTTTCACGAATGCGCGTTTCTGCGAGATGACGGGCTATTCGCAAGCCGAACTTCTGGGGCAAAAAGCCTCGGAGTTTCTGCTCGACGAAGAAGGCAGGGAAATTGTGCGGCAAGCGAATCTGCGCCGTCTGAACGGTGTTTCGGACACTTACGAATTGAAGATCGTCAGGAAAAACGGCGAACCTTTGTGGGCTTTGGTCGGCGGCGTTCCTTTGACGGATTCGGACGGCAGGATCATCGGTTCGATGGGAATTCACACCGACATCACCGAACGCAAACGCGTCGAGGAAAAACTTCTGCACAACGCGATGCACGACGCGCTGACAAACCTGCCGAACCGCGCGCTTTTTCTCGAACATCTGCGCCGTGTGATGTCGCGCGGTTCCTTCAGGGAAAAAAGTTTCGCCGTTTTATTCCTCGATTTCGACGGCTTCAAGCTCATCAACGATTCGCTCGGACACGCGGCGGGCGACGCGCTTCTAAAACTCATCGCGGGCAGACTGGAAGGACTTCTGCGCGGAAACGATATTGTGGCGCGGCTCGGCGGCGACGAATTTACGATCCTGCTTGACGAACTCAACGAACCCGAAGACGTTTTGAACGTCGTGCGCCGCATTCAGGACATTCTAACCCGACCCTTCAGCCTCGGCGGACGAGATGTTTTCATCAGCGCGAGCATCGGGATCGCGCTGAAAGACGAAAAATACCGGATGCCCGAAGAGATTCTGCGCGACGCGGACATCGCGATGTATCGCGCCAAATCTGCCGGAAAAGCGCGTCACGAAATCTTTAATCACGAAATGCACGAACAGGTGAACAAGCGTCTGCGCCTCGAAACCGAGCTTCGTCTTGCGCTCGAACGCGGTGAATTCCGCGTTTTCTATCAACCGATAATGCACCTGACGACCAATCGTCTGATCGGTTTCGAGTCGCTCGTGCGCTGGTTTCACCCCGAACGCGGAATCGTGATGCCGAACGATTTTATTCCCGTCGCCGAAGAAACGGGTCTGATCGTCCCGATCGGCGAATGGGTTTTGCGCGAAAGTTGTCGGCAGATCGGCGAATGGCAGCAACGTTATCCCGAAAGAAAGGATTTGCACATCAGCGTAAATCTATCGTGCAAACAGTTTATCCAGCACGATCTGGCTGACCGCGTGGCGGCGATTCTGCTCGAAACGGGGCTGGACGCGAAACATCTGCGATTGGAAGTAACGGAAAGCCACGTTATGGAAAATTCGCAGATGGCGATCAACATTATGAACAAACTGCGCGAACTCGGCGTGCGTCTTTCCATCGACGATTTCGGCACGGGGTATTCGAGTTTGAGTTATTTACAGCGTTTGCCGATCGATTTTCTGAAGATCGACCGCTCGTTTGTGGACGTGATGAACGCGACGATGGAAAACAGCGAGATCGTCAAGGCGATCGTGATGCTCGCGAAAAATCTCGGAATGGACGTGATCGCCGAAGGCATCGAAACCGAAGAACAAGCCGCGAGCCTGATAAATCTGGAATGCACTTTCGGGCAGGGATTTTTCTATTCAAGACCGACCGATGCCGCGCAAGCCGAACTAATTTTATCCGAAAGCCCAACTGTTGCGCCGGTTCCTGAAGGAATGCCGTATCTTTTTGAACTTTTAGGTTAAGAAACCGTTTCCAAACGAACTTTCGTGTTGCTGAAAGCCGCATTTCCCGTTAAGTCATCGACTGCCGTGTCGTCGGTCAGATCGTTAAGCGAAACTCCCGCGTGATTCGTTGCCGTGTCGAGCTTTACGCCGTTGCGTCCGTGCCCGTAACCGTGCGGAATCGAAACCACGCCGCGCGCAATGTTTTCGGTTATCTCGCACGGAATCTCGACACTGCCGACGCGCGACGAAACTTTGACGAACTGATTATTCTGCAAACCGAGTTTTTCCGCGTCTGCGGAATTTATCAAAACGGTACAGCGGTTTTTGCCTTTGACGAGAATTTCCGAGTTGTGAAGCCAGGAATTATTGTCGCGCAGATGCCGCCGTCCGATCAGCGCGAACGGAAAATCCACCGTGTCGCTTGAATCGTCCCGCAATCTTTGCAGGTCGTTTACCAGAAGTCCGGGCGCGAGATTTATTCGTTTATTTTCGGTAAAAAGGCGTTCGGGTAAACAGGGTTGCAGTTCGCCGAGATCGATTCCGTGCGGATTTTTTTGTAACTCTTCGAGCGAAAGTTTGTAATGCCCGAACTTTAAGCCGAGATCGAGTTTCACTTCGGGCGGAACTAATTTCAGCGGTTCGTTTTTGCCGTTCAGATGATGCGCGAGTTCCTGAAAAATTTCCCAATCGTATTTGGCGTTCGGCGATTTTTCAAAAAGCGGCGCGGAATATTTTGCCGTGTTTCTGACCGCGAATGTATTGAAGATCACGTCGTAATGCGAAGTTTCGAGTCCGGTCGCGGGCGGCAGAATAATATTTGCGTGACGCGTCGTTTCGTTGATGTAAATATCGATCGAAACCATAAAATCTAGTTCTGCAAGCGCGTTTTCGAGTTGTGCGCCGTTCGGCGTAGACAAGACGGGGTTTCCGCAACTCGTAAAAAGTGCCCTGATCTGCCCATCGCCGCCGTTCAAAATCTCTTCGGCAAGCGCGGAAACGGGAAGTTCGCTGATAAATTCGGGCAATTTTCGGACGCGGCTCTGCCAGCGGTTGAAAACATTTTCGCCTTTTGCCGTCTGCAAAATATCGAACGCCGGACGCGTAAACATTGCGCCGCCCGCACGGTCGAAATTTCCCGTCAAAATGTTGATCGAATTTATCAGCCAGTGACACAGCGAACCGAATTTCTGCACCGAAACACCCATTCTGCCATAACAAACGGCGGTTTTTGCATCGGCAAATTCGAGCGCGATGCGTTTTATTTCCGAAGCCGCAATGCCTGTTTTGATTTCGGCGTTTTCGGGCGAGAAATCTTTTGAAACTTCCCGTAAAACTTCAATGCCGTCGGTAAATTCCTCGAGTCTGCCTAAATTTACGAGATTTTCCGCGAACAAAACGTGAATCATCGCAAGCAGAAAATAAACATCGCTTGCAGGTTTTATAAAATGATGTTCGTTCGCCACGCGCGCCGTTTCGGTGCGGCGCGGGTCGATCAGAACGATCTTACCGCCGCGTTTTTTGACGGCGTTCAGGCGATTTATCACGTCGGGCGCGGTCATCAAACTGCCGTTCGATGCAAGCGGGTTTGCACCGAAAATCAAAAAGAAACCGGTGCGGTCAAGATCGGGAATCGGCATCAAAAGCGGATGTCCGAGCATCGTCCAAGCCGCAAAATGATGCGGAAGCTGATCGACCGAAGTTGCCGAGAAATTGTTCTGTGTTTTTAAAGATTTGAGCAGTAACCCGCTGTTCAAAAGCGTTCCGAAATTATGAACGGACGGGTTTCCCTGGTAAACCGCAACCGCGTTTCTGCCGAATTTTGTCTGAATTTCTCCGATCTTTTCCGCGATCTCCGCAAAAGCGTCTTCCCAGGAAATCTCGCGCCAATCTTCGCCGAATCTTTTGACGGGCGATTTGAGCCGATTCTTGTCAACGTAAATCTCCTTCAACGCCAACGCTTTCGGGCAAATATGACCGCGTGAAAACGGGTCGTCTTTATCTCCTTTGATCGAAAGAATTTCGCCGTTTTCGTGTTCGATCTCGATGCCGCAAACGGCTTCGCAAAGATTACAGGTTCGATAATGTTTTTCAGGCATATTTTCAGATTTAGAGTTTGATTTCAAAAAGAATCTTCATACGAAACGCATTTGAAGATTGTAATATAAATTTGAAAAAATCTTTATTTTACGGAAATGTTTGTGTTAAATTAGCGCAGAGGAAAATTTATGAAAAGACAACTCTGGTTTTTGTTGGTTCTTTCGTGCTTTTTTGCAAGCATTTCAAATGCTCAAAACACAAGTCAAAATACTTCACCCACAATTAATTTATCAAAATATGAATTGAAAATTTCCACCGAGAAAATTTCCGAAGCAGAATCCGTTGAGCAAATGTATGTTTCCGTGAGAGTTGACGGTGTTTCGGAAAAGGTTAAAAACAGTGACTATAAATATACCGTTTCGGGCGGTCAAATTGTCGGCGAAGGAAATAATGTTCAATGGAATTTGTTTGGAGTAAAACCGGGAACTTATACGATCAATTTGGAAATTACTGAAAAAGGAAAAATCAGCACGGCAAATCGATCTATTACTTTGGTAGATGAGATGATTAATTGCGGTTTGGTCGAATGCCCGGTGGTTTCGGTTTCGGCATCGGACGATTTTGTGAAAATCGGCGAAAGTGTAGTTTTTACTGCAAATGTTTCCGGCGGAAATTTAGAAGTAAAAGGTTATGCTTGGACAATCTCTTCCGGTGTGATCGTCAAAGGACAAGGAACATCGCAAATTACAATTAAACCCGATCCCGAATCAGACAGTAAAAGCATAACTGCGACGGTTGAAATCAATTTACTCGAGAATAAAACTTGTCCGAATGTCACTTCGGAAACCATTCAGGTGAAAGAAAATAATTGAATTGAATTGTCAGTGCAAGTAATTGGCAAGCAGATTACTTACAGTATTCAGGAATTGTTTTAGATATGCTTTCTTGACAAGCTTAAAAAGGTTGGTGTAGCGTAAAAATACACTTTGCAAAAAGTTGTATTGGAAGATATGTCGAAAATTATTATCAGTTCAGATATTTGTTGCTGTTGTATTCGATAGCTGCGTTTGAACTTTTCGACGAAACGAAAATTAAAAAATTTGAAAATTTCAAACGTGGCGATTTAAGGCAACTTGCTCCACGATAAAAACTGCTAAAGAGTCTCGGCGAATTTTCTGTATTTTCTACAATAAAAAAGCCGCCGACGAAACGAAAGAACTTGAAAAAGCTCTCGTGCAAACTTTAGCACGAGAGCTTTTTTCTTTTTGCTCGCAGAAGTTGCCGCAGAAAAAAAGAATTCGGAGAGATTATGAAAGTTTTTGAAATAGATTTTTTTATAGACGAACCTTTTACGCTTGAAAGCGGCGAGATTTTGCCTTCGCTCGAACTTCGTTGCAGTATTTACGGGCAGTTAAACGCCGATAAATCGAATGCAAATCTGGTGTTTCACGCGCTGACGGGTTCATCGAAGATCGGCGATTGGTGGAAAGGCTTGATCGGCGACGGCAAAACGCTCGACACGTCGAAAAATGCCTTTGTTTGCGTCAATTATATCGGCTCTTGTTACGGTTCGACGAGTGCGCGTTCAATGAAAAATCGGCGCAAAAAGCAAAAGGAATTGCCCGTTATCACGACCCGCGACATCGTTCGTTCAAACGCTTTGCTGTTTGAATATATGGGAATCAAAAAATTCAAATCGGTGATCGGCGGTTCGGTCGGCGGTATGCTTGCGCTCCAGTTGGTTGCGGATTTTCCCGGAATTGCCGACGAATGTGTGGCAATCGGCGCGACTCCGCTTTCTTCGATGGCTTTGGCTCTCAACCATATTCAGCGGCAGGCATTGGCTCTCGGCGATCTCGGAATTGCGCGGCAGATCGCGATGCTTTCGTATAAATCACCGGAAAATTTCGATCTGCGGTTCGGTCGCCGCCCGAATCGCAACGGCGAAAATCCGTCGAAAAAACACGAACACCGTTTCGACATCGGCGGTTATCTCGATCATCAGGCGAAAATTTTTGATGAACGTTTCGAGATCGAAAGCTACCGGATAATTACAAGGGCGATGGATTTGTTCGATCTGACCAATGAAGAGATCGAACGGATTCAGGCAAAAGTCACATTGGTCGGCATTTCGAGCGATTGGCTTTTTCCGGCAAAGGATGTCGAAAAACTGGCGGCGAGATTTAACGTGAACGGCGTGAAAACCGATTATCTGGAAATCGTTTCGGACGACGGACACGATGCGTTTTTGAGCGACGTGCAGGAAACATCGGCGGTTTTGAAGCAAGTCTTTGAAAAAAGGCAAAGACCGCGATTGGTCTTGTGCGCGGCGTAAGAGGTTTAAGAAATTGGAACGCGGATTGGGCAGATGAGGCGGATTTTCGATGATTATTTTATAAAAAAGGATTGAAGTCAGAGATATTGGCTAGGCGGCTCAAACTTGTTTGTTTTAATCATTAAAAATATCCGTCTTAATCTGCTCAATCTGCCCAATCCGCGTTCAAACATTCTTATTCTCAAGAAAAATCGGGAATTACCGATATGATTCGTTGTTTTATGACAACACAACACTTATGAATCATTTATCGAAGATATTCCTGTTGATGGGATTGTTTTTGTGTATGTCGGCTCAGATTTCGGCAAGAACTATCAGTTTTTCGGGGCTTGAATGGACGGTTCGCAGTAACGGTTACGGCGCGCCGGGGAAGAATTACTGGCGAAACGACAATGTTTGGGTCGATGAGCTCGGACGGCTTCATCTGGCGATCAGAAAAGTCGGCGGACGCTGGACTTGTGCCGAATTGCAGACGACGCAAAAGTTTCTTTACGGCAAATATTCGTTCAAAGTCATCGGCAGAATCGATCAATTGGATAAGAATGTCGTGCTCGGATTGTTCAATTATCCGACCGAATCCGCGAAACAAGGACTCGGCGAACTCGACATCGAATTTGCCAAGTGGGGAAATGCGTCGAACGGAAGCGGAAATTTTACGGTTTGGTCGGACGCGGCGGCGAACCAATATCAAACGCGGAATTTCCCGTTTACCCTGGTCGGCACATACACCCAACATAATTTTACCCGCGCCCGGAAAAGCGTTTTCTTTCAATCGTTTCACGGACACAGCGAAACGAACGAAATATTTAATTGGAGATATTCGGGCGCGGACGTTTCCCAAACTCCGATGCCGATTTACTTGAATTTCTGGCTCTTTCGCGGTCAGGCTCCGAGCGATGGAAATTCGGCGGAAATAATTATCAGCGAAGTGAAATACAGCCCGTAAAAAGGGCAAAAGGATGAATGATTTATGAGTGAAAAGGTTGTCGATAAAAAATTACCAGGCAATTTATTGAGCGGAAAAACCGCGATCGTGACAGGTGCATCGCGCGGAATCGGACGCGCGACGGCGTTGCGTTTAGCCGAAGCGGGCGCGAATGTCACGGTTAATTATTTTCAGCACGCACGCGAAGCCGAAGAAGTCGTGGCGGAATGTAAAAAGCTCGGTGTTGAAGCGATTGCGGTGCAGGCGGACGTTTCAAAACTGAGCGAAGCCGAAAAGTTGACCGCCGCGACGGTCGAAAAATTCGGAAGCGTCGATTTATTAATCGCAAACGCGGGAATCTGGGAAGGTGCGCCTATCAACGAAATGTCCGAATCGCTCTGGGACAGGGTTTTAGACGCGAATCTGAAGGGAACCTGGACGATTTGCAAAACGGTCAGCGATTATTTCAAACGCCAAAGCGAAGGAAACATCGTCATCGTTTCCTCGACCGCCGGACAGCGCGGCGAAGCGGGTTATTCAAATTATGCGGCTTCAAAAGGCGGACAAATTTCGTTTACAAAAGCACTTTCCAACGAGCTTGCGCCGAAAATCCGCGTCAATGCGGTCGCGCCGGGTTGGGTCGATACGAATCTGAACGATCCAGTATTCCACGATGAAGAATTCGTCGGGCGCGTCATCAACGGAATCCCGCTGAAACGCGTCGCAACCGCCGACGATGTTGCTCTTTCGATAATTTTCCTCGCGTCCGATTGGTCGCGCCACATAACGGGCGAAGTCATCAACATCAACGGCGGTGCGGTTCTCTGCGGATAAACCAGCCTTAATTTTACTGAAAAATATCCTCTAAGTGAGGTTAATCGGTCTGTGCGGAGCGTTGACGGTAAGATTTTGACGAATCGACAAATCAAATAAATATTTTTCAAGCGTTCAGAGTTCCTTCTTTAGAAGGCTTTTGGTTGAGGTAAGCCGCCTCAAGACGGGATTCTGAACGCGGTTTTATACTTTAAATTTTACACTTCGGCTTATTTGAATTTTCGGCATAAGCATTGCCACAAGTATATTTAACGGTTAATTTATGTCCGTTTTTAATACGATTTTTTAAGTTTTATTATTTTGAGAATAAGGGAAGTGTAAATATGTCATTAATAATTTGTCCTGAATGTAGCCACGAAGTTTCAAGTGAGGCAGTTGCGTGCCCGAATTGCGGTCGTCCGTTTGCCGTGCCGACTCCTGTCGTGCCGAGAAGAGTTGTCGTTACCGAACCGGCAAGCGATGATTTTCCGAAATGGATTTTTATCCCGATAGTTTTGATCGGCGCGCTTCTGGTTTTCGCAGTTTTCGCGATGACGCGTAACAGCGAAGAAGAGGCATTAAAAACGACGAACGTAAATGTTGCGATTCCGCAAAGACAGACGGAAACGAGAGAAACGACGACGCGCACCGTTCCGCAAACACAGGTCGAAATTCCTTCGAGTTCGACAACGGTGACAACGCCGCCGAGCACGGTTTCGCAAACGGTTCCGCCGACGACGAAAACCGAAGTCGTAAATGTTCCTTCCGACCGGGGCGTGGTTGAGATAAACGCCAAAGTTTCCACGAAAAACGGCTCGATTCAGACCGTCAAAAATGAAAAATTCTATCTTTTGGACGAAGCTTTGGAATCGATTCTCAGTGATGCCGATCTTGAACCGATCGAAGGACAGACTCTGACGAACAGTTTGGGCTTGGCGATCCTGTATCCGGAAAGATACGGAGATTTTCGGCGTGACGCGCTGAACGCGATCAACAAACACGTCAAATATAATGCGACGACCGACGGAAGCGGAAAAGCGGCAATGAAGGACATCAAACCCGACAGTTATTATCTTTTCGGAATCACCAAATCGGGAAGCGGTTTTGCCGTCTGGAGTTCGCCGATCACGATTGTCGAAGGCGAAAACAAACTCAATCTTTCACCTGCGAGCTTGAACGAGATTTCATAAGATTGGAAAGAAAATTTGCCTGCGAAATAAACGAAAGAAACGAAAAATAAGAAACAAAATTCTTTTTTCGTTCTTTTCGTTTATTTCGCAGGCAATAATTTTCTTATCTGTTTCTTCCGAGTTTTTCGTGTGATGAAACCCATTCGTCGGCGATGACGGCGGTTCCGAGAGATAGTTCGCCGCAGAGAACGGTCGCCGCGACGATCTCTGCAAATTTCTTCACGCGATCTTTGCCGTAACAGTCCAATAATTCAAGGCATTCGCGCTGTGTCGGAAGCCCCGTTCCGCCGCCGTATGTGGCGACGATCAGGGAAGGAATCGTTACCGAAAAATAATAATCACCCGTTTTCGTAATTTCCGCGTAAACCGCCGCCGCCGAAGATTCCGCAACATTGGCGACATCCTGACCGCAAGCGATAAACATCGCCGTGATGCCGTTCGCCGAATGCGCGCCGTTATTGTTTACGCCCGCCAAATACCCGCCGAGCTGCGAAGTCAAACGCGCTTCAAAAATCTGCTTGACCGAAACGTGCATGATCGATTCTAATTTCTCGGCAGGAATCGTCGCTTCGGCAATGACTTTTTTCCCGCGAGTGTTCAGCGTATTGACCCAGGAAGTCTTTTTGTCGGTCGCAAAACTGCCTTCGAGCTGGTAACGTTCGATTTCAGGGCGCACTGAAACTATCCAATCGCAAGCCGCTTTCGTCGCCTTGCCGACCATATTTTGTCCCGCCGCGTCGCCCGTCGTGTAATTGAACCGCAAATATAAAAATCTGCTCGCCGGGAATTGCTGAATATCACGCAGTTTGCCGACGCTTGTGGTCGTTTCGGCGCGGGCTTTGATCTCGGCGAAGTTTTCCTTTATCCAACTTGAAAACTTTTGCGCTTCACGCGCTGATCTGAAAACGAAAACGGGCGCACGCTGCATCGCGTCGTCAACCACCGTGACCGTCACGCCGCCCGATTCTTTCAAAAGTTTCATCCCGCGATTGTAACTCGCGACCAGCGTTCCTTCGGTCGTCGCGAGCGGCACGAAAAACTCGCCTTTCGCGTATTCGCCATTGACGAGGAGCGGTCCGGCAAGACCGATCGGAACCTGCGCCGCGCCGATAAAATTTTCGATGTTTCCCGGCAAAACCGCAGGATCAAAGGAATATTGCCCGACGTGGCAGAGTTCGGCGTTTGTTTGTTCTTTCGCAAATCTGCGCCTCTCTTCGGCGGCTTCGCGGGTGTAATCGTTTTCTTTGTTTCGCGGAATTTTTTTGTTCATAAATTTGGAAAATAAATGTCATTTAATACCCAAACCTCAGTTGGATTAACAACAACAGTTTTTAGTCTTTCAAATTCTCTAACATATTTTTGCTGTTCAAAAATTATTGTATGAACAAATAGTGAAGGAGGATTTTTAGTTCTTCTAAAACCTTTAATCCAAAATTCAGCTATGCGGGTTATATAATCAGCAAACTTATGACTTGGGCAATAAACAAGTAAAAAGGCTTCGGCGGTTCTTGTTTCACGACAAGAATTTTTTAGTTTTTCAAGTTCTTTGCCATTTCCAAAAATATCTTCGTAATCCCATTCCCATTCAGCAAATAGCAATACTTCAGGTTCTTCGTCAGCTGTTTCTATTACAGCATCGCGTTTGCCGTGACTTTCAAATTTGCAATGAAGATTGAACATTTTTGAAGTTTGGGCTAGAGCCAGCGCAGTATGATATGTCCAACTACTTCTAGTTGCGCCGATTGTTCCATCATTCATTTTATAGTTTGGGGTATCGGCTATAAATAATCTTGCAAAAGTAAGTGAAAACGCATAATAAATATCTACTTCAAAAGAAAGGACATCAACGGTTGAAGCAAGTTTCTCTTTAATTATATTAAATTCTTTTTCTGATGCTTCCATATTATAAATTTTAATTTGAATTTCCTTTCATCCAATCTTGAATTTTCTCGACATCCTTTTTCACCGTGCGCGATGCGGCAAACATCACGAGCGTCAGAATAACACTCAAGATCGGCACGAGATACATTGCCGAACGAAGCCCGGCGGCACGAAACGGTTCGAGCGCGGCGGCGGAAAAATCGTTGATTCCTGACGCGACGGCGGCGTTTTGCGTGAAATGATCGCTGATCGCACCGATGACATACGGACCGAACGACGCGCCGAGCAGATACATCGCCATAAAATAAACCGCCATCGCCGTGCCGCGTGAAGCAGGTTCCGTGACGTTAGCGATCGTCGCGTAGGTAATCGGGTAATAAAAATACATAAACGCCACGCTTACGCCCATCAAAAGCAAAAATTTCGTCACGTTTCCGGCTTCCGCACCGAGCGCAAAAAAGAAAAAGGGAATCGAAAGCAGGATCGCAAAGGTCACGACGAGCAGTGCACCGTCCGCCCGCCGTTTGTTCGCCCAATCGCCGAGTGCGCCGCCGCCGAAAAGTCCGGGCAAACTCAAAAGCCCGTAAATTATCATCGAAACAAAGCCCGCATTCCTGATGTCGAGCCCGTGAAAACGCATCAGATACGGCGTGATAAATGCCGAAAGCGCGTAAAGATTGAAATTATGCAATGCGCCCGACAAGATCAGCCAGCGCATTGTCGGCGTGGCAAGAATGTGTTTGAATGTCGAGCCTTCGCGCGTTTTTGCGCCGACATTTATCTTTTCAACCGTGCCGCGCAACGGTTCGCGCATCAATAAGGCAAGCACGACACAGAGCAAACCCGGCAAACCAGCCACGAAAAAAGCGGCGCGCCAACCGTAATTTCGCGCAACCGCACCGCTTACGGCAAAGCTCAAAGCCAGACCGACAGGCAAGCCGAGCATAAAGATCGAAGTTGCCCTGGCGCGTTTTTCGGGCGGAAAATAATCGCCGATCAAGGAATTTGCCGCCGGAGCGCACGATGCTTCACCGATGCCGACACCGAGCCGGAGCAGGAATATCTGCCAGAAACTATTTGCCAAACCTGAAGCGGCGGTAAAAATGCTCCAAACAAAAACGCCGCCCGCCAAAAGTTTCCGCCGCGCAAATCTGTCTGCCAGTTTTCCGAACGGCAATCCGACAAAGGCATAGATCAACGTAAAAGCGACATTCAAAACTCCCAGAGCCGTGTCGCTCAAACCGAATTCCCTGCGAATTGGTTCGCCGACCACACCGATGATCTGACGGTCGAAAAAGTTCAGCGCATTGATTAAAAACAAAACTCCGAGCGCATACCAAGCCGATTTTCGATTCATATTAATTTAGATTTCCCTGCGGTTAAATCTTGCTATCGTTTCAGGAGTTATTTCGACGTTTCGATTCAGCATATCGATAATTTCATTGATTTGTTTATTGGATAAATTGCATTCAAAGCATTTATAATTCCATTTTTCTATTATCAGATATTTTGATTCAAAACGATCCAGCCTTTTTAACGAATCGCAAAAAGGGCATCTCAAACCGAGTAAAGATAAGATTAAACCCAGTCCAAAACTTCCAAATAGCATCAAAAATCCGTATTTTTTTTCAAGATCGCTGTTGGCAGTCACAATCATAAGAATTATTCCGCCGATTGAAATAATACTGCCGACGACAATCATAATGAATCTGTTCTCACTATCACGCAGGATTTGTGATCTGGTCTTGTTGCCTAAAATAAATTTTTGATCGGTATCCGTGGCTTTGCTAAACATCCGTATCGAATACTTTACCAAAATAATCGGTAATTTCGCCCGTTAATTGTTCGCGTTTTCGTTCTTCGATTCCCGCGAGTTCTTTTGCCAGTTGCTTTTTAAATTCGATCTGCATTTGCCGTGCGATCTGGATTCTCTGCGCTTGCGGCGAACCCGCGCCGTGCATCGATTCGGTGAGATAGCCGACGGCGTTTCTGCCGAGCGTCATATTTTCGATCAAGCGCAGGATTCTGACACGGTTTTCGGTCGAAACATCGGCGCGTCCTTTCAAATATTTTTCCAATAAATGCCCGATCTCTTTGCTTTTAAAATCCTTTTCCGAAGGCAAAGTGACGACCAGACCGCCCGCCAAATCCTGCGCTAAACGTCCGATTTCATAAGGCATTTTCGTGACGTGATGTTTGCAGACATTGGCGATCATATCGTCGCAGATATACGCGCCCGATTTGGTCGGTTTCGACTGATAACTCGAAGCGATTCCCGTCGCGTAGATCGTTTCGTTCAAATGCGTCATTTCAACGAGCTTGTCTTTGATGTGCGAAACTTTTTCCACGCCGTTATATTCCGCAATCTGCGCCGCCGCGCCGATCAAAACGTCGCCGACACCGCTTTTGCAGACGTAAGAACGGCGGTGATAACAAGTAAATCTTTCAACCAGCATCGAAGCAAATTCGGTTTCGCCGTCCATAAAGATCAGTTCGTTCGGAATGAAAACATTTTCAAAAATGACCATTGCTTCCTGACCGCCGAAATTATTGTTTCCCGTGTCGATTTCGCCTCCTTCCAGAGCGCGCGTGTCGCACGATTGGCGACCGTAAATATATGTGATTCCTTCGGCTTCGACCGGAATCGCGCCGACGATCGCATAATCTTTGTCGTTTTCGGTCAAACGCATCGTCGGCATCACGATCAGCCAATGCGAGTTCAAACATCCCGTTTGATGCGCCTTCGCGCCAGTGATAAAAACGCCTTCGCCGGTTCTTTTGGTGACGTGAACGAAAAGGTCCGGATCGGCTTGCTGATGGGGCGCAAGGCTTCGATCACCTTTAACATCGGTCATCGCACCGCCGATCACGAGATTTTGTGTCTGAACTTCTTTGATGAATTTTTTGAGCCGTTCGTGATAATCGGTTTGAAACTTTTCATCGATCTCAAAAGTCGTCGAATAAAGCGAATTGAGCGCGTCCATCCCGACACAGCGTTGAAAACACGTTCCCGTCAGTTGCCCGAGCCGCCGCTGCATTTTGTTTTGCAGAACAACCTCGTCGCGGCTCATCGTGATGTTCAGAAAGCGATTGACCTTTTCGCCCGTTAAATGCGAAACCGCGCTTGCCAGTTCAGGTTCGCGCTGTGCCAGATCGTAAGTTTCCGCAACGGCATTAATGCTCGGACGGATCAGCGGATGTTCGACAATATCTTCGACAAGTTCGCCGAAAAGGTAAACTTTTAACTTTCGTCCGCGTAGAGAATTTATGTAATCTTCGCCTGACTTTACGGCGGTCTTAGCTGTTTTGGTCACGGTTAATTTCATTCTGCAACTAAATAATATGTTTTTCCCGAAAGCGGTTGATGATCGAATTTTATCAAATTTATTGGTAAGACCAATTAAATTGCTATGCTTCAAGGTTTTTATTAATAATTTTCTTGACAATTAATGGCTATTTAACTAAATTAAATAAAATTCTACCGAACGGTAAGTAAAATTATCATAAATTAATTAGTCAAACAACCGCAATTTTAATGTATCGGTGTCTTTACAGTCAGTCGAACCGGGTTTTCGGCATTGAGAACGACAAGGTTTTTTAATTGATGGAGTTGTTGCTTTTAACTGAGGCAGATGGCAAAGAACGGAACTCAAAAAAGCCAGGAAAAAGCGCAGGAAATTTATCTTACGGCGGCACAAATTTTTTTCACGAAGGGGTATAATGCTTGCTCGCTGAACGACATCGCGGAAGCTTTAAATATAACGAAAGCCGGACTTTATTATTATGTCGAAAGTAAACAGAGTCTGCTTTTTGAAATCGTCAATCTCGGGCTTGACAGCGTTGACCGCGAAGTTTTGGAACCGGCACGCAACATCGGCGATGCGGAAGAGCGGCTGAGATTCATTATTTTTAATCACGCGCGGCTTTGTGCGGGCGGAAACCACGCCGTCATTATTATTTCGCACGAAATCAACGAGCTGAATTTTTATCAGCGTGAAGAAGTCCTCAAAAGACGGCGGGATTATTTCGATTTTGTGAGAAACACGATTATCGAACTGCAAAACGAAGAAAAGTTAACCGAAGTGGACATTACAACCGCGACTTTTACTTTGCTGGGAATGATCTTGTGGCTTTCGCGCTGGTATCGTCCGAATGGGAAAATGTCCGTTAAAAAGGTTTGCGAAGATGTTTGTGAAATGGCATTGAGAAGTTTATTGAGAGAGAAAAATTAGAGAAAAACGGCAAAACTTTGCCGTTTTCGAGCCGCTATTTGTCAATATTTTTAGTTTCAGAAGTTTACACAGTTAATTTTGTTAAAGGAGAAAATTTGTATGAGAAAGTTGGGAAAACTTTTGTTTTTGTGGTTGTGTCTGGCGATCGGCGCAAGCTCGGCTTTTGCGCAGGCGACCGCAACCGCAGAGCTTAGAGGAAAAGTAACAGACCCGAACGGCGCGGTCATCGCGGGCGCGACCATCACTTCGACGGATAATTCCAAAGGGTTGAGCCGAACGGTAACGACCAATGCCGAGGGCAGTTACGTGATTTTGTCACTGCCGCCGAGCGTTTACACGCTGAAGGTCGAGGCTTCCGGGTTTGCAACGAAAACGATCAATAATGTTCAGCTTGAAGTCGGACAGCAATTGTCGCTTGATGTTGATCTGAGTCTTGGAAACGTCGGCGTGGTGGTTGACGTTTTGGGCAACGACGGAGTTTTGGTCGATACGGAAAGAACTCAGCAATCGACTGTTATCAGTTCGCGTCAATTGAATAATCTGCCGATCAACCGCCGTAATTTTCTCGATTTCGCATTGCTTACGCCCGGTGTTGCCGATGCGGATAACGTCAATGATTCGACGGATTTCCGTGTTGCACAAACTCCGCAATCAGGTTTGAGCTTCGGCGGCAACAACGGTCGCGGAAATTCGATCAACGTGGACGGCTCGACTGCCGACACAGCGGCGGGCGGTGCGCGAAACGTAATCAGCCAGGAAGCCGTGCAGGAATTTCAGGTTGACCGCAACAGCTACAACGCCGAATTCGGCGGTGCATCGGGCGGAGTTGTCAATATCGTTTCCAAAACAGGCGGCAATAGAATAAACGGAAGCATTTTCGGTTATTTCCGCGACAAGACTTTCGATGCGAGAAACGCGTTCGACTTTAACCCTGAAGGCAAATCGCCGTTCAATCGCCAGCAATTCGGCGGTTCGCTCGGCGGAAAAATTGTCGAGAACAAAACATTTTACTTTGTGTCGGCGGAAGGATTACGTCAAAAATTGACTTCGTTCGTAACATTGAACGATTCATTGGCGGGAAATACGTTCAGACTCGTTCCCGATTCGACGACTGCCAGCCAGAACCAGTTTCTAACTTATCTGGCATCCAAGCCGCAATTTGCCACGACCGCCGCCGCTTTACGCTCGGTTTTGACAACGCCGAACGCCAGAACGCTTAATCTATATGCCGCAACCAACGGTCAGTTTCCCGCAAAAGACACGAGCGCGGTGATTTCGGGAAGAATCGATCATACGTTCAGCGATTCCGACACGGGATTCATTCGTTTGAATTTTGCCAAGATCGACAACGAAAATCAGGCGACGGGCGCATTGAACGCCGTTTCGCGCGGACGCGCGATCGATAATCCGAGCGGCGGAATCCTGCTTTCGGAAAATCACACTTTCGACAGCAACACGGTCAATGAGCTCCGTGCCCAATTTTCCTATTACAGATTGAAGGTCACGCCGAACGATCCTTTCGGACCCGAAGTAAACATTCTCGGATACGGAAATTTCGGGCGCGACATCTTTTTGCCGTCCGACAGCATTACGCGGCAATTCGACCTCGCCGATACGATCTCATTAGTGCGCGGTTCGCATACCGTAAAATTCGGCGGCGTATTCCAATACAGCCGTATTTCGACCACCTCGGAAACTTATCTGCCGGGAACGTTCCGTTTCGGTTCGTTGCCGTTCGGCGTATTTTTCCCCGATCCCGACATCAGAACGACCGCCAATGAGAATCCGGTTATCGTCCAGATTCAGACCGACGCTGGAAACGGCACGATCACGCCGCAGTTCGCAGGATTTTTGATAAATACATTGCAAAATACCACGATCAACTCCTTGCAAGCCTACAACGCGAATCTGCCGCAGGTTTACCAGCAGGGCTTCGGGCTTCCGCTGTATAGCAGTGGCGCACAGAAGTTTTCATTATTCGGTCAGGATACTTGGAAAGTGCGTCCGAATGTCACCTTGAATTACGGTTTGCGCTATTCGATTCAAAACGAAGCCGATCCGGTTCCGACCGATAAAAACAATTTCCAGCCGCGTGTGGGCATCTCGTGGGACGTTTTCAATAACGGAAAAACCGTTTTCCGTGCAGGTGCGGGAATTTTTACCGGACAGATCGATAACCAGATCACGAATGTCACGAACACGTTGGCTTCCGGCACCAACCCGTATAACATCAATATTGTTGTGTCGGCGATAACTTTGCCCGGCTCGTTCGGTTCGGCGAGAATTTATCAAACTTTGCTTGCGCAGGGCGTGATCGGAAATCGTCAGATTCAGGCTTCCGATCTGGCACAATTCGGCTTGATTACAACGCCCGGCAGACCGCTCGAAGCGCGAATCCGTATCGGGCAGGATTTTCAAAGCCCCGAAACGTATCAGGTCAGCGGCGCGTTTCAACAGGATTTAGGCGGCGGTTTTGTTGCCGAAGCGAGCTACCTGTTTTCGCGCGGACTTCATCTCGTCCGTCCGGTCGATGTGCGCGATTATGTCCCGATCACTTCGACGGCACAGGCTCCGTCGTCCTCCTGTGTTTCCGTCAACGGAGTTTTTGTCAGCCGCTTTACGGGTTTACCGTGTCTGTTTGCGACGGAACGCGGCACGTTCAACGTTCCGGGAATTACTCTTCCGGGCGTTCCGGGAACGGTCACTTTGCCGATTCCTCTGCCGCTTTACGCGCTCGATGCGGAATATCAATCGGTTGCGAACACTTTCTATCACGCCGGAACTTTACAGATCACCAAGCGTTTTTCGCGTAATTACAGCATTAATGCAAATTACACGTTCGCTAAAGCGATCGATGAAGCGACGGATTTCAACACCGATTATCTGGCGCAAAATCCGTTCAATGTACGTGCCGATCGAAGTCTTTCGGCTTTCGATCAACGCCATCGCGTCGTTTTGAGTGCGGTTCTGACAAGCCCGGCAAAGAATGCGATCTTAAAGGATTTCGTATTCTCGCCGATCTTCACGGCTGGAAGCGGAAGACCTTTTAACCTATTGATCGGAACGGATACTGACGGCGATAGTCGCCTTTATAATGACCGCCCTGCAACGGCAGGCAGAAATACCGGCAGGGGCGAAGCATTCTACAATTTCGATATGCGTCTTGCCCGCCGGTTTTTCGCTACCGAAAGACGGTTTTTGGAATTGACCTTTGAAGCTTTCAACCTTTTCAATACGGTTAATTATAACGGCATCAACAACGTCGTCGGAACCGCCTGTGTTGCCAACTTTGCCTTGAATCCCAACTGCGCCGGAGCGACAAACGTAATTCCGATCAACGCAAGAGGCATTAAAGGCGTTTCACCGACTGCGCCGCTCGGCTTTACCTCAGCGGCACCGGCACGCCAGCTTCAGTTCGGAATACGTTATAATTTCTAAATTGAAACAATTCCGAAAGGCAAAAACGCACTAAATGCAAAAAAGCGCATCATTTGATGCGCTTTTTTAATTTCGATGGTGGCTTGGGACGGGATCGAACCGCCGACACGCGGATTTTCAGGGCGCAGGTATCGATCTTCGCGCAAATCCGTAAAGCGTGTATTGAACGTTACTTACAGCCTTTTGTCCGAAAATTCAAAAATCCTATTCACAATTTTATTTCACAAAAACGTTCCGAAACCGTGTGCTTTAATCGTAATCTTAAACTCCGTATAAAAACTCTAATTTCTGCCTGTCCTGATAAAGTTTCCGGGCAAAGCGGTTCGGATGCTCTTCCAGGAAATCGAAACTTTTCAGCGACTTTCTCGGAAGCAAAGCGATCACGGCGAGCGCGTCGGCTTCAAATTCGTTTTTCGATTTCAGCATCCCGTAAAAATAAGCTCTCGATAAATGATCGCCGCCGTGCAGAAAATAATGCGCCAGTTCGTGAAACATCGAAAAAGTTTTCCGCAAACCTTTGAGCGATTTTTTAATGATGATGAAATGATTTCCCTCGACGGAAAAATAAAAACTCGTCGGTGCATCCGTTTCGATGACCTTGATGTTTTCGGATTCGCAGATAGTATAAAAATCCGCTTCGCTCATCGCGCGTTCATTAAAACCGTAATCCTTTAATTTTTGCGTGAGAACAAAATTCATATTTACCGCTCAAATTTGTTCACTTTTCGTTCGCCTTATGCTAAAATCCCGAAATTATGGCAAACGAACTGACACAAGCCGAAAACAAATCGCACGTTTATTCATCGGTCGTTGACGATGTGATTAGAAACATCGAAAAGCACAATCAAATGACAGTCACGGATATTTCAATCATCGAAGGCGATTACTCGGAATTTTGTAAGGTAAATGTCAAAATTTCCGTAACGCACAAGTCGAGAAAAAAAGATCAACCGACTTCGTAAGAATGTGTCGGCGATTCGGGCGCGGTCGGCATTCTGTAACCGATCTGGCTTGAAAGGGCGGTTATCGCATCGCCTGTCAAAATCAGCTTGCCGCCGCCGCGCAGATAAACAATGACCGAATCGCTGTGCGCTTCAATTGCGTCAATCGCATCCGGCTGAATCAAATAAGCCCCTGCTTTGATTAAATTTTCTATTGCCATTTAATTACCTCTCGTTCACCTTTTGTTTACTTTCTGCTACAATTCCGAAATTATGAGTAAAACTTTGAATCTCGAAACCGCGATTATCAATCTGGATGAAATTATCTTAATCACCGAAGAAAGATCGGATGATAAAAACAAGCCGCACAGCGTAACGGTTCATCGCAAGGACGGCGACAGAACATTGGTCACGCTTCCGCCCGGAAAAGAACTGAAAGATTGCGCTCTCTCTATTTGTTAGATTTTCCGCTGCAACCTCAACTTCGCTTTTTCCTGTGGTATCTGCCATTGCTTTATTCTCCTTGTGAATAATTTGATTTATGAATATTTCAAAAACTACGACGCAAAATAAAACCGATCATTTTCCCGAACTGCAAAATTTGTTCGAGAAACTCGACGAAACTAACATCAAAGTCAAAGAGATCGGCGAGATCACGCACATCGGCAGAACGGCGGAAATAACGATCACCGTGTATGTGCCGCGTCCGACAGTTCAAAGCTGTCCTTCGTTGAATAAATCAACTTATCAAGTCAAAATAAGCGACCGCTCCGGTCAAATTTCTTTTCATTCGGTTGCCGCCGAATCACCTGAACAAGCCTTGTTTGATATTTTCCCCGATGATGAAAAATTATGCCGCAATGTTTTCGTCGATCTGAATAATATTGAGTTTTACGAACGGCAAATCATCGCCGTCGATCTGATTGAAACATCTGCAAAACTTCAGGCTTGAACTGTTTTTTCTCGACCAGTTTTTCGCACACGCTTTTATATTTCGCAAATTCGTAATCGTCAATGCCCATCGGTTTAATGCCGGAGCGCAAGAAAAACAGAAAACCTTTTAATGATTTTGCATACGACGTGCTTCCCATCGCACGCGCTTTGACCGCGCCTTTTACGCTGAATGATTGACGTTCGGCAAATCCGCATTCCGCATCGGCAAGCGGAATAATTTCGATATAATTTTTATCTTCGATAAATTTCAAAAATTCATCGAAATCGTAATTTTGCGAGATCATAAAATCTTAATTTTCATTTTCAGCTTTTACGCCTTTGGTGATCGTCCGCATAACATCGACGATCTTTTCTTTTTAGATTAAGGTTTGAAATTCTCCCGTTTTTTCTGTTCGTTTTCTTCGATCATTTTTCTTGTTACAAAATTTGTAAGTCTAACTTGATTGCCGTATACGACTTCAACGCTAAAATCTTTACAAGCCAATTCCTGACCTGTGTTAGTTAGAATTTCGTTTATAGTATCAAAATAAAAACTCGAACCTTCCCACTTTGCAGGCGGAAGATTAAAGGCTTCAATAACTTTCGTTTTTAATTGTTCATTGGTGAATTGAGCCGCACTTTCAGCGTATTTAATTTCTATCTGATGTAAATTCCATTGATAAAATTTGAGCGTCAATCTGCTTACACCGTCGAAAGCTGATAAGTCCTGAAAAAAACTGTCGTAAAGCGTGACGCTCTCAATGCCGTTCGGTTCTTTAGTTTCAAACGGAAGAAATCCTTTTCCGAATATATCGCGCACGTCGGAAACGGACATTCCCAGTTTTAAGCCGCGCACTTTCGGAGAATCTTCTAATGTAAATCGGCATTGTTCGGTTTTCTTTTGATCGTTTTCAACTTTCGGCACGGACTTTGTTTTAATTTGCCCGAAGATATTAAAGGCAAAAATCACAATACAAAATATTGAGAGAATAATTTTCATAATTTATTGATTTTGTTTTTCGGCTTTCACTCCGACAACTAGCTTGCGAACGATGTCGGCAATTTCCTGCTGTTGTTTCTTAGATAAATCATCGTCCTGAAAACTAATCATCACGCCGTCGAGGATTTTGTAAGTGTCGGTTTCAGAATTTTGCGGAGAAAATCCAGCTTTAATCAATGCCTCGGATTCTGAAACTTGTAGTGCTTTTGCCAAAGCAATAACCGTTTCACGTTTTGTTCCGCTCAACCCGTTTTCAATTCTGTAAATCGTTTGCCGATCTACTTCAATTCTATCCCCAAGACCTTCTTGCGAAAGTTTAGCGTTTTCACGTTGCGCTTTCAGCCACGCGCCGAAAACTTTCCATCTAGTTTTATCAGTTGCCATTTTGTTGATTAATTTTTGTAACATTTTGTGTTTAGACATAACAAGATACTTCTTGCGACATTAAATGTTGACAAGTAACATCTTTAAGCATAAAATTTATAGATATGAATCGAAATGATTACGATCCGAGTAAATTAGTGAAATGGCGCGAAGAGTCGCAAAAGACTCAAGAAGCGGTTGCCGAACTGTTAAATGTTGATAGAAACACAATTAGCAGAGCGGAAAACGGGAAAGTCGCGTCATTTAATCTTTTGTCCAATCTTTGCACTATTTACGGCAAATCAATTCACGAACTTGTCCACGAAAAGCCCGTAATTTCTACGGTTTGACGACTTTTTCTCTTTTTTTTCTAAATTGCGACATTTTATGTTGACAAGATGCGACATAAAATGTAGAATTCAAAAGTGGGGTTCAAAAAAATCCTACAAAAAACTTTAGGAGAAAAAAATCAATGTCAAGAACACGCGCAGGAAGAAAAAGTTGGGAAACGAGAATTAGTTATCACCGCGAAGTCGGTAACACAGTCGAAGCATTCGCATCGGCAGATTGGAAATACGATGCGGAAACCACAAAAAAAATGGTCATCGAACGCACGGCAAAGGCAACGGGCAAAACGGAAGTCATCACGTTCTCGATGGCTTACGGCGAGCTTTCAATGTGGCTCGACAAAGTTTTCGTAAATATTTCGGAACGCGGTTTTTCGGATATGCTCGCCGAAACGTTCTTTCAAGGTGCGGAACTGCACACGCCGAAAGCGACCTACAAACTGTGGGTCGCGCCTGTCAAGGAAGAAACCAAAGAGCAAAACGGCGGCGGCATCTGCATCAACGAAAGACTCGATGATTTTTTTGCGGCGGTCGAACGCGGCGCAAACAGCGATCTGCAAGTTTTCGGCGATTGGGAACGAAATGCTTTTGTCGTCGTCAACCGCGCCAACCGTCACGAATACCGCATCAAAATCCGTCACGCTGACGGTAATCTTTTCGCAAGCTGTCAATGTGCCGATTTCAACCGCCGAAACCGCATCTGCAAACATATCGCGGTAGTTTTGCGCGAAGTTCTCGAACACGAATACGAAGAGCTCGAAGCCGAATTTTACCCGTTCGCCGCCGTCACGTTCGCAACCAATTTCAAGGATAATGCAGAGCCTGTCACGCGTCGTTTCCGCACTCAAAAGGAAGCCGTGCAATCGGTCGAGCGTTCGGCAGAGATCGCGGGAAGTTGTTTTCAATACGGCAGGGTTTTCAACCGCGCCGGCGCGGAAGTTTACGCGATCGAAGTTGCGGACTTTGAAGAGGCATTTACCTACGATTTTGACTGTCAATATTAGTGGAAGTGAGGCAGTCAAAGCGAGTGAGCGGATATTTGGGAATCCGCTCACTCGCACAAACAAAACGGAGAAAAATATGTCAATAACGAATAACACGGAACTTGAAACTATTGAACCAAATGTCAAAAAAATGACTTTAAAAGCAATTCGCGCCGAAGCCACCGAACTAACACATCAATACAACTGGAACGGCTTACGCTTAACAGCGAGAGCAAGGTTAGACGCTTTGAAAGAAGAATTTGAAAGTCGGACAAACCAAGTCTTTCACGTCCAGAAGATTTACTACCCTTAAAAAACAAAGATTGCCTTCGGGCAAAACAGGCGACCGGATGACTTACTTTTGGTCGGTAAATGTCCAGGAAAAAGCGTCCGCCGAAACGATATTCGGCACTTTGAAATTGAATTCTCCGAACTGCCGTTCCGACGAGCAAGGAACGTATAGATCGCGATAAACCGGAGAGAGTCTGGCAAGTGCAGTGAAGCCGACCGCCTACCAACAGGGAGTTACCGACAAGCCGAAGTCGTAAGTGTTGGGTTCGGCAAACTTTGATTTTTTGAAAATTTGAGGATTTCGGGCAACCACAAAACGGTGAACGCCGCGCCACGGTGCCGGCGGTCTGGCAAGCTGTGTATCAGCAGACAGGAGATTCCAAAAAAAATTGTATCATCCGAAATCCTCAAATGTTCAAAAAATCCGAACAGTAATTTTATGGAATTGATTTCACAGGAAAAAGCAAAGATAAGATTCCGAAATTTGACAGGATTGTCGCACGCCGCAAGCGAAACGGCGGTTAAAAATCTGCCGAAAGTTGCGGACGGAAAAAGGGAAAAAGTTTATCTGTCCGACGTTGACAGCGCGGCGCGTCAAGCCGTTGCGCCGAAACCTGGGCAAAAAGTTGAAATCGTCGGGATGCGTCCGCGCCAGAAAAGAGTTATCGAGCGCATTCAAAGAATGGTTGCCGGGTCTTAAGAAAATGAAAAGTTTATTAAACAGCGGCATTTTTATTTCAAGGCGAAATCATCGCGTTTAGTGCTGTCTTCGTTACCGGATTATTTACTGAATATGCGCGGCTGATCGGAATAGTTTTACTTGTTTATATCGTGTTCGCTTTTTTATTCGAGCAAATCATCGATACGGCAATCAAGAATTTCTTGGCGAATAGAAAAAGTAAATGAAGGCAATATTTGAATTTATCAGATTTATTTTGAATTTCAACGAATCCCGTCTTGGGAATGAAGAAAGTTTATGCAGAGAAGATTTTTAATTCGATTGATTTTAACGAGCCTGTGCCTTTTCGCACTCGGCTATTCGATGGGTTATTACCACGCCGCCAAAGAAGCGAAAGTGCGTGTCAGTTTTTTGGTTGAAAAACAATGAGCCGTCCGACATTTATTGCACTCGGCAACGGCAAAGGCGAGGTTTTCGCGCAGATCAGACCGACTACGGAAATCCTTCCTGCGCCGCAAACGCGCCCGACGTTCATCGAGATTTTAGGCAGGAAATTCGTGCAGTTCCGCTACTGCAAAAACTGCAAGCGTCCCGTGTTTCAAATGACGGTGGAATTCTGCACCGGAGCGTGCGAGCAAGTTTACAAAATGGAGAAACGAACCGTGAAAAGTCTTTGGAAAAAGTTGATCGAAACGATTTCGGTAAATGCTTACGAACATCTGTTTGTCATCGGGTTCGTGTTTCTTCTGGTGTTTTTGATTTTCCGTGCGGTTTTCGCTTGACATTGATGTCCGTGCGGAAACGGGAACGGTCGAGCATCGTTCCCGAAAGATTTTGAAAAGTTATGGCGAAAGGAAGCGATTTAATTCATTTGAAAATCCCGACACGTTTGATCGTGAGCGAATCGGAAAAGAGTTACGGCGTTCAGGTTGAAGGCGATCCGAAAGTTTTCGTTCCGAAATCCCAGATCAAAGATGTTGAGCGGAACGATGAAGAAATCCGCTTCTGGTGTCCGATGTGGCTGGTCGAGCAAAACAAGCTCGAAGGCTTCAAAAATACGGACTACGAGCCGACGTTATTCTGAGAATGCAACAGCATTTATAGCCGCGCCGAGAAAGACGAACGCATTCACGAAAGCAAGTAGGCTTGGCATCGGGCAACAAATAAAACAGTAGTTTCGGAGAGCTTGCCGAATGTTTCGTTTGTATCGATCGCAGGATGGGAAAGACTCTTTCATCCTGCACAGGAAAGATTTATGCCGAAAAGATACTGCGAAAACTGTAAGAACCGAATCCGCCTTTTCCGCCGGGTCAAAACTCGCGGGAAATATCGGGGCAAGGTCAAAATCTTTTCGGATAAAAACTATTCGCTTTGCCAACGGTGTCACGGCAGAATTTTTCAGTCTTTGAAACAAAGGGAGAGATTTAATTTTCAAAGTAAGGAACAAAAAGTTTATGAATGTTTTTAACCAAAACGGCGAATTTAAAGGCTCTTATCAGCAAACCGAAAATTGTCGTCATAGCAACTCGAAACCTACTGACCGCACTTGCTCAGAGGGTTGTTGCGATTATTACAAATGTTCCGATTGTGGAAAAGAGTTTTTGGTTGAGTGTCCTGATTGAGGTGAATATGGCTAACGAAAACAGAACAATTTGTGATAGGTGCGGAAAGAAGATAGATAAACCTTTTCATTATGTTCCGCGAAACGGGAAATATTTTTTTTGTTCAGATAGATGCCTACTAGCTGACTATAAAGAAACTTCGGACGGTAACGAATCGCCAAACACGCGCCGTCCGAATTAATTGATATTTGATTATCAAAGAACGGATGAAACGGCTTCGGATTTGCCAAAGTCTTCAACCGTTTCGGGGAAATCGAAGGCGGAAACGGTCTTTAACGGTTTGAACGGTTTCCGTGTTCGATTGGTCAATGCGGCGTTTTTGGCAATGAAAACCCGCCTCGCGCGACAGTTACAAGATTAGCAGACAGGTTTTGAAACGGAACTTGTTTTTTCAAGGCGGGTGCAAGTAACGGAACTTGTCAAAAACCGAAAAACGCAAGTATGGAAGCACACGAAATAGTTAATCAGGTTCAGGAAGCCTTTAAGAAACTGGCTTCGCAGATGTCGAAGCTCTTCGGTAAAACGTCCGAGTGGTATAACTCGCACGGACGCGAACCGAAAACGCAGAACCCGATACAGAGCGGCAATGTTTCACCCGTCACGCACTATATGCAGTTTGCGCGTCAATATGAAGCGGCGCAGAACGGCGCGGGAAAGATGCTCAACCGGCGTGTGTATGAAGAGCTTGAAATGGAGTTTACGGCGGATTCGGCAGATTCGGCGGCGACCGAGCAGAAAGAGCATCACGCGAGCGTTTTGAAGGAATCCTTCGACGTTCTGGACGGACTCAACAAAAAGGAATTTACCGAGTGCAGTTCGTCGGAATTGACCGCGCTCGAAGAGGAAGCAGCACAACTTCGCGACGTGGCTTCCGATCTGGTTTCGCATCTGCGGGCGATTAGGAAACTTCGGGGAGTGAAATGAAAAGAGTATTGATTGGTTGCGAAAGATTCGGAGTTGTCCGGGAAGCGTTTAAGGCGAGGGGTTGGGATGCCTGGAGTTGTGATATTGCGCCGTCTGCAATCCCTGGAAATCACATTCAGGGCGATATTTTGCGCGTCCTGCAGGATTCTTTAATTTCCAGGTGGGATTTGATGATTTTTCACCCACCCTGCACTTATCTCACAAACTCAGGCGTGCGCTGGCTGTGGAATAAAGACGGCAGTAAAAACCTGGTGCGATGGGAGAATTTAGAAAAAGCCGCGATGCTTTTCAAATCGCTTTTGAATTCAAACTGTGAGCGGATAGCGGTCGAGAACCCTATCCCGCACCGATACGCGAAAGAATTAATCGGGCAGGATTACACGCAAATAATACACCCGTATCAGTTCGGGCATTTGGAAAGAAAATCAACTTGCCTCTGGCTCAAAGGATTGCCAAAACTGCAACCGACAAACGACGTGAAGGCGGAAATGCTGAAACTTCCGAAAAACGAACAGCACCGGTTATTTTATTTACCGCCTTCAAGTGGGAGGGCGATGTTGCGCTCAAAAACTTTCCAGGGAATTGCGAACGCTATGGCGGAACAGTGGAATTTTTGAAAACCCATTGAACGAATCAGGCGGGCAGACGCGCACACTCTTCTCCGTGCGTGATCGTGGGGGCGAATTGCTGTCCGTTTTATCCGCTCAATGAAAATTTCGGCGGCGTGATCTTTAGAGAGACGTAGTAGAAAAATCGTTGTCAGGCAACGTGCCGCCGATTTTGTAAAAAGTTTATGAATTGCGAGTGCGGTGAAAATTTAATGAATATCGACGCGTTCGAGTGCGAGCGTCTGAAAATTCACAAAACGATGTGCCGAACGTGCCGTGCGGATTTTATGGAATTCCACGAAACCGAAATCGATATGGACGCGGTTCTTCGGGCGGACAGAGTTAGAAAAGTTAAAAGATTGGCGGGAGTTTTATGAAAAAAGTTTATCAGACAGATTTTACGAACGTCACAGGGAATTGTTTAGCGGCTTGCGTTGCTTCGATTTTGGAATGCGAACTTGACGACGTTCCGAATTTCGTCACATTTCCGAATTGGAAAGAAGAATATATTCGCTTTTGGGAATCAAAAAACCGCGTTCCTGTTTTCTTTCATTCATTATCCGATGATGGACTTTTGCGAGCTTTTGAGCGATTGCCCTTTACAGGTTATTGCATTGTCGCTGTTCAATCATTTTTACATCCCGAAAATTTACACGCTGTTGTCGGATTTTTTGAAAATAAATTGCTCAAAGTCGTTCACGATCCAAATCCGGCAAACAAAAACAAAACATCAAGCGATTATCTGGTCGCGGAAATTGACCTATTTTATTAAGAATATGAAAAATTCAGTCACACAAAGAAACCTCTTCGGCGGTGAAACGGTCACGACGCTTGAACCGACCAAAGCCGAAAAATGGCGCGAAACGGAAAGAAAGATTTCAGCCGTTTACGAAAATCAATCCGATTCGTGGAAGCGCGAAGTTTTGCGGTATGCGGTCAATGTCTTTCTTCCCGGTCGCAAAGATTCGTTTTTAGCTGAAACGTTTCGTAAGGCTTATGACGCTTATTCGCGTCTTTCGGGATTGCCCGTCACGGTTCAGCCGAAAGCCTTTGCAGGGATTTTTCATATTTTGCGGGACGAAAAACTGATCGAAAAAGCGGGTGTCGCTTACCGTGAAAATTTCGTTCTGGCGACGACTTACAAGAGTTTGATCTGATGCACTTCAAATTCGCCGCCGAACTTCCCGAAAACGGAAACTGCAATATTTGCGGAAACACGAAACCGCTTTGCGAAATCGTCGTCGTTTTCAGACGCAAGGAAAAACGCTATTACGTGCGACCGCGCTGTAAAGAGTGCCATAACGCCAAAGAGCGCGGCAATCGGCGCGAATATAAAAGCAATTATTTGAAAAACTGGCGCAAAAATAACGCTTCCGCCAATAAAAGCTATTGGCAAAACGATGAAACCCGGGAACGTGCGCGTGTGAACGCATTGAAACGTTTCAACGAAAAGCACGAAGCGATTCTCATTCAAGGCAGATTCGCCCGGCGCGGAATGAATATCACGATCAATGAAGCCGAGGAATATCTGCTCGGCTTCGGACGTTGCTATCCGACACGCTTCGGATTGACCAAAGACGGATTGAAGGAATGCGAAAGGATTCGTGCGACAAAACGCCGGCGAGGGCTGAAACGATTTTCTGCTTTCGATATTCGCCTGGCGGTTTACGAAGACGCGCTCGAAAACAAAAGCTTTTTGATTCCGCCCGAAAAACAGCCCGTGCCGTATCTGAAAGCGTCGCAAAGATTAGCCGAGTATCAGCGCAGTAAAAAAGGAAATTATGCCGAAAAATGAGATCACATTCACGCAGGAAACCGAACTTTTATCCGATGACGGATTTACGCCGGACACACACGGTCTGAATCAATTAATCATCGAGCTGAAGAAGTGTCCGAAGTGCAAACAAAAACTCGTTTACAAAGGATTTTCAAACCGAACGGATTTTCACAATTACGGCGTTTGCGCGTGCGGATATTGGAAACTTTTCTGGACTGAAAAAACAGCTTTGTCGTCCCGAAATGCGGCAAATTTACACGCCGCGTAAAGGCGTAAATCAAATAAAAAGGAGAATTTTATGCCCGTAAAACTGGAAGTCATTGAACAACCACGAAAACACAATGTAATTACGATCGATCGAGATTCGGATATTTCGCCCGACCAACAAATGAAAGATCAAGCCTACAAATTGAACGGCATTATCGGCGAAGCATTGAAGGACAAGAAAATGCAAATCCCTGCCGACCGCCATTTCGACGAGGAAAGAAATGATTTTCTGGAAGCCCCCGAACTCGAAAAAATCGGTAAATATCTGATCGAAAAATACGAGCAGGACTTTTACCCGATCTCGACCGCGAACATCCGTTACCTGTGGAAACGAAAAGGCGGAACGGGCGGCGGACGCGCCACGCTCGGCAAATGCGTCAAACCTTCGTCGCTTATCCGCAAATTGTCCGAAAAAGATTCCGACGGATTCACGGAAAAGGTCGATTTCGTCGTCTGGGTCGCCGCCGATCATTGCCGCAAAGGTCAGATCACCGTCGGACAAATTCACGCGCTCATTTTTCACGAACTTTTACACGCGGATTATCAAAACGGGAAATATTGTCTGCGCGGTCACGATTTTGAAGGTTTCAGCCGCGAGGTTCAGGAATTCGGTTTTGGAAAGGCGACATTCTGCAAATGGCGGAAGCGTTTGAGAAAGGTAAAGACATTCAAACATCGCTCTTTTAATTCGGTCATTGCCGATTTTTCAAGCTCGTTTAAGGTTATTTTTCGGAAGGTGTGGCAACCTTCCGAACTTGAAAAGAGCGCATCGCGGGTGCGTTGTTTTGGAGGGTAATTTTATGGGATTTAATTCAGATATTCAGTGGACTGACGCGACGTGGAACATCGCGCGAGGTTGCACGAAGGTAGATGAAGATTGCAGGTTTTGCTATATGTATCGGGATTCGTTCGGCGGTAAAAGGTTCAACCCTTTAAGCGTGACGAAAACCAAAACCGTTTTCGATCTGCCGTTGCGAATTAAAGAACCGTCGAAAATCTTTATGTCTTCATTGACGGACGTTTACCACACGGATTGTGACTCTTTCCGTGATGAAGCCTTCGACATTATCCGTAAATGTCCGCAACATACATTTCAAATTTTAACGAAGCGACCCGAACGAATCACGGAACAAACGCCGAAAGATATTTTGGAAATGAAAAATATCTGGTTCGGAACGAGCGTCGGCGCGGAAAAAGGCAAGCATCGAATTATTGATTTGCTCGAAGTCGATTGTCGCACACATTTTGTTTCGTTCGAGCCGTTGCACGGTCGTGTGGATATGAATTTGGATTTAGCAGATTTGCGACGTATCGACTGGGCAATTATCGGCGGTGAAAGCGGAAATGAAACGGGCTTATATCGGTATCGTCCTTGCAGTTTCGATTGGATTCGGGAGTTGGTCGCGGATTTAACACCGACTACGGCAATTTTTATCAAACAACTCGGAACGCATTTAGCCAAAGAAATGAAATTAAAACACCGTCACGGCGGCGATATTTCCGAATTTCCGCAAGATTTACAGGTTAGGGAGTTTCCGAAATGATTACACAAACAGGCGAAAATTTATCCGTGACCTTTTCCGCTCCGTTCGACCTCGACAAATACGAGATTTTCAAGCGCGCGAAACGTCTGCCCGAATCGCGTTTGACTTACGACGAGTTTACGGACAATTACCGAATCGAAACCCACGCACGCTACGCGAACCTTTTGGGAGTCGAACCGGCGCAGACTTCAGATTTAAATTCGCTTGAAATGCCCGGATTTCTTTTCGAGCATCAGCGCAAGATTATCGGGCTTGCTTTGAGTGCAGAAACCTTTGCCGTCTGGTCGGACTGCGGGACCGGCAAAACGCTGATCGAGCTCGAATTCGCACGGCAGGTCGCCCATCGCACGGGCGGCAAGGTCTTGATATTCACGCTTAAAGACATTATCCCGCAAATGATCGACGAAGCGCGGTGTTTTTACGGTGATGATTTAAAAGTACTCCATATTCTCGACCGCGACGAAATGCGCAAATGGGCAAAATCGGACGATAAAACATACCTGATCGCCGTCACGAATTACGAAAAGATGAACCCCGACGAATCGGGGCAGATCGTTTATGAGCTGAAAAATCTGGCGGGCGTAATTCTGGATGAATCGTCACGTCTGAAATCAGGCGGCGGCAAGCAGAAATGGGCACTCATTCATTCGTGCAAAGGTATTCCGTTCAAATTATCCTGCACGGCAACACCCGCGCCGAACGACGTGATCGAATTCGCTTCGCAGGCTTCGTTCCTTGAAAGAATGCGCTCGGAAAACGAGATCATCTGGACGTTTTTCACGAAAGACAAAGTTACTCAGGAATGGACGGTTAAAAAACACGCGCAGAACGCTTTCTTCGAGTGGATGTGCGCGTGGAGTATTTACTTACGCGATCCGAAAAAATACGGCTGGAGTTCGTCGGTAGTTTTGCCGCCCGATCCGGTCATTCTCAAACATCAGATTCCGATCACGCACGAACAATCGGACGCGGCGCGAATATTCAATACGAATAACTTCGGACAGGCTTCGCTTTTCGCCACACAAACGCAGGGCATCGTCGGTCGCTCAAAACTGTCGCAGATCGCCAAAGGTTTTGTTTACGAGAAGGGAAAAGTCACAAAGCGGATTGCGAGCAATAAACCGAAATTTACGGCTGATTTAATAATTAAAGAAGCAGTCGAAAATCAAGTCTTGGTGTGGACAGTTTTCGATGAAGAATCGGAAATCATCGCCGAACTTCTCAATAAATCTTCATTTAATTTCGGCTATAAATTCGCCGTGCTTTCCGGTAAACAAAAAGACACGGAACGCGCCGAAATCTTGGAAAAATTCCGCAAAGGCGAAATTCAGATTTTGATCTCGAAAGCAAAACTTCTCGGTTTCGGGATGAACTTTCAAAATGTCGGCTCGATGATCTTTTCGGGATGGGACGATTCTTTCGAGAACTTTTATCAGGCGGTTCGTCGTGCGGTTCGCTACGGTCAGACAAAGCGCGTGCGCGTTCATTTGCCTTACATTCACGAACTCGAATATGCACAGCTCGAAAACGTGCTGAGAAAGGAAGTTCAGTTCGTCGAGATGATCGAACGTCAGGAAGCCGCTTATATCGAAGCAATGAAAAGGATGGAAATTTTATGAAAAATGAATCGTTTCAAAATCGTGTTCAACCTTGGTTGATGATTTGTTTCGGGCAAATGGTAGCAAGCGATGTAATTGAGCGAAACCATAGATTTTTGGAAGAATCACTTGAGTTAGTGCAATCCTGCGGATGCACGAAAGATGAAGCGCATCAGCTTGTCGAATATGTTTTTAATCGAGCTGTCGGCGAAAAATCGCAGGAAGTCGGCGGCGTTATGGTCACTTTAGCCGCGCTTTGTTTAGCCCAAAATTTGGATATGCACGAATCAGCCGAAACCGAGTTAAAACGGATTTGGACGAAAGTTGATCAAATCCGAGCGAAACAAGCGGCAAAACCTAAATATAGTCCATTACCAATAAAGGAATAATATGACCAAAGTAAATCTTTACAATCAAGACTGCATCACGGGAATGGCTGAAAAACTTCAGCCCGAATCGGTCGATCTGACCGTTACGAGCATTCCATTTGAGGAACTTTTCGTTTACTCAGGAAAACTCGAAGATGTCGGAAACAACGGCTCGACCGTGGACATCGAAGAGGGCAGGTTTGCGCTCAATATGCGTTTCGTGATCGAACAGCTTTTGCGAGTTACGAAACCCGGTGCGAACGTCTGCATCCACATTCAGCAATTATTGGCTTGGAAGAATCAGCACGGCTTTATCGGTCGGCGTGATTTTCGCGGTGCGACGATCAAAATATTCTCGAAAAGCGGTTTTCATTTTACGGGCGAATTTGCGATCTCGAAAAATCCGCAGGCGATGGCGCAAAGATTGAATCTGCACAGCTTGATGTTCGTCACGGGCAAACGCAACGCGCAGATGCTCGCGCCTGCGCCGAACGATTACGTTTTGATCTTTCAAAAGCCGGGCGAAGCTAAAACTCCGGTCCGTGCGCTTTACGATCCGAAATTAAATCCTGACGGATGGGTTACTTCCGACGAATGGATCAAGTGGGCATCGGGCATCTGGACGGACATCAACGAAGTCGATGTTTTGGACGGCTACCGTGCGGCGCGTGAATCGGACGAAGAAAAACACGTTTGCCCGCTTCAGCTCGAAGTTATCCGCCGCCTGATTCGTCTTTATACGAATCCCGTTTCGATTCAGTCGGATGTTTTGATTCTTGATCCGTTCGGCGGTATCGGTTCAACGCTTTATGTGGCAATTGAACAGGATAGAAACGCGGTTCAATTTGAATTAAAGGAAAGTTATCACGATCAAGCGGTTCGTAATTCCGACATCGCGCTTAAATTACAGAATCAAACAGGACTTTTTGAAATGGCGGCTTAATCGCCGAATTTATGAACGGAGTAAAAACGATGGGCAATAATTTGCCGTATCTCAATATCTACAAAGGTGATTTTCTACGAAGTTACGTGTCTGCCTGCTCGATTGGCGCGCAAGGTTTGTGGTTTAGGTTAATGATTCTTATGCACGATTCAGAGCGTGCGGGTTACTTGTGTCTGAACGGTGAAGCTATGCCTTCAAAGATCGCCGCGATAAAATGCGCCGTTACTTTGGACGAATACGAAACCTTTCTGGCAGAACTGATGTCCGTCAACGCTTTTGCTACGTCCAGAGAAAACATAATCTACAGCCCCGAGCTTGTTGCTCAAGAGCAAGACAGAGCTAAGAACGCGGAAAGGCAAAAACGCTATAAAGACAATCATAAAAGTAACGGCAGAGGTAACGGTAAAGTAACGCCCGAAGTAACGGACAAAAAACAAGACGGTAACGGCGAGGTAATTTGTCTATCATCTTCATCTTCATCTTCAAGTAAGTTTAAAAACGGTAGTGGTGAGTCTTTCCCGCGCGTGCGCGAAGACCGACCGACTTCTACCGACCCGCCGAAACGTCAATGGTCGGAATTAACACCCGAAGAAAAACAAATGACGAAAGCGAATTTTCTGACCCACTTGCAGAATACCAATCCGTCTAAAAATGTCCGTGAAATAGGCACTCGCTTGAAACAATTCTGTGAAAAACACGGTGTTAAATTTGCCCTTGAACGACTGAAAGGATGGGTTGAAGGTCAATACGATACTTTGACCGAAGACGACTTTTTAACCGCTTTCGGCGCGGAAAGCAAACCCGCCGAACAGAAAACCGCACGGCAGATCGCAATCGAGAATTGCCCGATCTGCGACGAACGCGGCTTGATTTTCGATAAAAAATGGAAGGAGTGTGCACATAAACCCAATGGCTGATTCAGGAATTACTTACCGAAAGATCGACTTCAAGATGGAAGCGGCGGACGCGGAGCGCGTGATCTTAGGCGCGATTCTGCTCGACAACTCGATCATCCGTCAGACGCGGAAAATAACCCCTTTGGATTTTACCGAACCGTTTCACCGCGCCGTTTTTTCGGCGATGCTCGAACTCGAAGAAAACGGCGACCGCATCGACGCTTTGCTGATCTTTGCCATTATCAAAAAACAGCCGTCTTACAACGACCCTTTCAGTATGTGGACAGTTTCGGCGATCACGAATCTCACTTACGGACTGCCGCATTTTCACGATATTTTCGATTACGTGCACCTTGTCAAAGAAAATTCGTCGCGTATTTACGGCGTGAGCAAAGGCGAAAACCTCTGCGATCAACTCGCCGCAGGAAAGATCACGCTCAAGGAATTCTGTCACGGACTCGTAAAGCTCGAATCCGAACTGCGCGACAATTACGCCGAGGAAACCGACTCTTTCAAGCCCTTATCGGAAATCTTTCAGACCGAAGTTCTGCCGACGCTCGATGCTTATTTTCGGCAGGAAGCGACCGAATTTTTAATTTCGACAGGGCTTGACAAGATCGACGAAACGCTCGGCGGCGGTCTTTACCGCACGGACGTGCTTGCCATTGTCGCGCCGCCGAAATCGGCAAAATCCGCACTTGCTTTGCAGATCGGGAGAAACATCGCCAAACAGGGCGAAACGGTCGGTTTGCTGAGTCTTGAAATGTCGAATCTGCAAAACGCCCTGCGCCTGATCGCGCAGGAATCCTACGCGCTTTCTTTCGACGAATTCGGCGACGACAGCGAAGCCGTCGAGTCGAACTGGCTCAAACCCGGCATTTACCAAAGCACTTACGAAAAAGCTTCGCAAATTGCCGCTAAATTGTTTCTCGATAATTTTCTCGTCTGCCAAAAACCGCTCGAATGGCGCGAAGTGCAAAGTGAAGCGCGGCGTTTGGTCAAAGAAAAAAATTTGTCCGTTCTGATCGTCGATTACTGGCAATTAATTGAAAACGGTCAACGCGGAAAGACCCGCGCCGAACTGCTCGGCGAAATTGCGAAAGGACTCAAAAAGCTCGGTCAGGAGCTCAATATTGCGATCATCGTTCTGGGGCAATTCAATCAGGAAGGTTTGAAGGAATACAAAAAGTCGGGCGAACTTTCGCCGCTTTATCTCGAAGGTTCGGGCGAGCTGGTCAAATCCGCGAATATCGTTTTAACGGTCGATATTAAAGAAGCCGATCTGAACGACCGTCGCGCACCGCGACGCGGGACCTTAACCTTCAAACCGCTTCGTTCGGGCGCGGACAGGCGACTTGAATGCGAATTTTACGGCAGATTTTTGACCGTGACGAATATTTACGGCTGAATCGGATCGGCGAATTTACGCAGTTTACGAATTATTAAATTTATGAGCAATAAACCAATCATCTGGAACTACGGCGGCGGCAAGCAAACAGCCGCAATCGCGGTATTAATCCGGCAAGGCGTTTTGCCACGCCCTGAACGGATCGTAATGGCTGATACGGGGCGCGAATGCAAAACCACGTTTGAATATCTCGAAAATTATATGCGTCCGCTTTTACATGAAGTCGGTTGCGAGGTTGAAGTTATTCCGCATTCATTTTCCAAACAGGATTTGTATTACATCAATAAAAATAAGGAAGAAAGCCAACTTCCTGTAATTCCGACATGGACAAGACAGAACGGCGAAGTCGGGAAGATGCGGACTTTCTGCTCAGGTTTTTGGAAACGCGATGTTGTGCGTGATTGGTTGCTGTTACCTGAACAGGGATACGGACGCAAAAATCCCGTTATTCAATGGATCGGCTTTTCTCTCGATGAAATATCGCGGTGTAAAGATTCGGACGTGCAATGGCGAGAACATCATTATCCGTTGATTTGGGGTTACAACGTGCGAATGACGCGCCAAGAGTGTGTTGATCTGGTTTTGAATTACGGATTACCCGAACCGCCGAAAAGCCGTTGCTGGATGTGCGGCGAACAGAACAACGAAGAATGGCGCGACGTGCAGAGCCGTCCCGACGAGTGGCAAAAAGCAGTTGAACTCGATTATGAAATCCGAAGTCGTGACGAATCGAACGCTGTTTATCTGCATTTTTCGGGCGTTCCGTTAATTGAAGCGGATTTGTCCGACAAGCCAAAAAGAGAGTTATCGCTTTTTCAATACGATCAAATGACTTGTTCAGAAGGATGTTGGACATAATGGCTCAAAAAATCATCCTCACACACACAAAGGCAAATAAATATCGCAACCGCAAAACGGTTATCGACGGGATTATATTCGATTCCGCGAAGGAAGCGAGAAGATATTTCGAGTTAAAGATTTTAGAGCGGAACGGATTGATTGCGGAACTCGAAAGACAGGTTAAATTCCGCATCGAGATCAACGGCGTGAAGATTTGCGATTTTATCGCCGATTTTCAATACGTGCAGAACGGCGAAATTATCGTCGAAGATGTGAAGTCGGAAGCGACGCGGAAAATTCCCGCATATCGGCTGAAAAATAAGCTTATGCTCGCGGTCTGGGGAATCAAAATAAAGGAAACGTGAAAAACTATGAAACCACTAAAAGCAGAACTTGAAAACCGATTCGGCGTTCCTGTTTACACAGGCTGGCATCTTGTGCCGAAAAACCTACACGCCAGAAACTTTTATAAAACAAATTTCGGCATCGTTATTCCCGAAGATGCTAAACCGGATGCGATCAAAGGCGGTGGCAAAACAACAGGCGGCAAAGGGTATTATTTGTTGTTTGATGAAAATAAATACTTATCTGGTGATGAAAAAATATGAATGAATTTATTAATTACATCCGGAATATGCCTTTATGGTTATTCGTTTTGATTTTGCTTTTGTTGTGGCTTTTGCCGTCATCGGTGATTTGGATTTGGTTTTTTCGAGCCAAAAAGGAAGCCGACGAATTCGACAAGAAATTTGATGAAAGGCGCGAAAGGATCGGGAACAGGTCAGTCGGAAAAAGAAACAAATGAGCAGATATAAATCAAATCTTACTTTGGATGATATTTATCCTTCGCGCACCGATCATCTGTGTCGTCGATGTGAAAAACCGCTCACGGGTAAACAAACGAAATGGTGCTCAAAAGATTGTTCATACGCGGCATTTGAAGAAATGATGTTCGCCAAAGGTTCGAGCACGCATATCCGCCGTGAAGTATTCGCCCGTGACAATGGAATTTGCGCCAATTGCGGCATAGATTGCGAGAAAATTCAAAGAATTTCAGATCACGCAAACCAATCATTAAGTGAATTTGAAACCGTTTTTAATCCTTATGATTTATCGAGCAATAAAAATCATTCATTGGAGATTAGGCAACAAATTATTCACATGTTTTTTGAATATAGAAAACAATTTTTCAAAGATGCGCGGAAAATCTGGAAAGACACGCCTTTGAACTTCGGCGGAAGCTGTTGGCAAGCCGATCATATTCTGGAAGTAATTCACGGCGGAAAACACGAAATGAGCAATCTGCAAACGCTCTGTAATTTATGCCACAAACAAAAGACCGCAAAGATGGCACGACCGAAAAAGATAAATCAAGCAACATTATTTTAACTTCAAAAGCACAATAACAAATCATTATGAACTTAACTTCAGGACTAAATTATTTTCGAGGGAATGCAATGATCGAAACAACGGAAACAATCAAAAAAGAAATGCGTTGCAAGGGAACAGTTCGCGGCACGAATCAAAAATGCACGGAAATCCTTTGCGAAACGGACGGCAAAAAAATGTTCGTCCGAAACGGCGATAAGATTTTAACCATCATTCCGAAAAAAGGTTCGTCCGTGATGGCTTTGACCTGTCCGAATTGCGGTTATAATAATTCTTGGGGGAAACATTAGAAAATTATGAACATAAATAGAGAGACAGTCAGATTTGAAATTTCAAAAAGCGAAAACTATACCAGAATTGTGCGAATTGAGGAGCTTAAATTAAAAGATGGCTCAATTGAAGAAATGGCTTACGGAATGAATTTTGCGGAAGACGGCGCGAACTTTCCAAATTGGGGAGGTCAGGCTGAAGAGATTGCATCACTATTGAACGATGGCTTAAAGTTTCGAGGACAGTTCAAAGATGAATCGAGTTAAGAAATTGCTAAAACTAATAATTTCCTTGAAAAATCAGCCTAAATAGTTTACTTTTGAACTGAAAAATTTTATGTTGCCCTAAAATCTGGGCTTTTACACGATTAACGCCGTGTTCGGATTCCGACGAATTCCGAACACGGCTTTTTGTTTTTGAAAATATATGGATAAAAATGCCGAAAAATTGAAAAAAGTTCATCCCGAATTAGCTTCACGCATCACTAAACTGATCGCCGCTCTCGGCAATCTCGGTTTAACGGTCGTCGTGACCGACGGGTTGCGGACATTCGACGAACAAAACAAACTTTTTGCCAAAGGTCGCACCGCGCCGGGGCAGATCGTAACAAAAGCCCGAGGCGGTCAATCAAATCATAATTACGGTTTGGCGGTCGATCTTTGCCCGTTCGAGAACGGCAGATTGAATTACGATAATCTGCAAAATTTCAATCTCATCGGGCGCGAAGCCAAAAAACTCGGTCTGGAATGGGGCGGCGATTGGAAGTTTACCGACAAGCCGCACGTCCAATTGAAGGGAATGAGCGTCAAGGAATGTTTCGCCGCATACAGCAAAGGCGGTTTAACTGCCGTTTGGCAGAGAATGGACAATATTCTGCGCGGCGCAAAGCCCGCCGTTTTTACGCCTGCCGCAGACGATATTCTCGAATTCGGCGACATCGGCGGAGCAGTTCGCAAACTCCAAGCCGATCTCGCATCACTCGGTTATCTTCACGCACACGAAATCGACGGCGAATTCGGCAAGATCACGAAAAACGCGGTCATCGGTTTTCAACGTCAAAACGGCTTGACGGCTGACGGTATCGTCGGCGACGGCACGAAGGCAAGACTCGCGCAAAAGATCGCGGAAAAAAACACTTTCGCGCATTTGCAATCGGCTGAAATAAAGCTCGACATTCCGCAAATAAATCAAACAGTTTCGGCGGCGGAACCAATCATAAACATCCCGACGGAAAGCATCGGCAATCTTTCCGTTCAACCTGCGGATGTTGACTTATCGGCAACAATTCCCGCCCAATTTCCGCCGCCTTTTTCCGGTTCTTTGCAAAAGGTCGAAAATCAAATCTCAAACACGGTCGAAACCGTGCAGGGAACAGTCGAGCAAACCACGACGCTCACGGAAAACGTTTTCGATCCGAAAAATATCCCTGCATTTATCCCGCGTTTCGGTTGGCAGAAATATCTCGCGCTCGTTCCGTTCGGTTCGTTTCTGACATTTATCGTCAGTTGGTTCAAAAGTGCGTCGTGGGTCGCTCAATTATCGATCGGCATCATCACCGGCGCGGCGGTTTTCGGTTTCTTTTTACTGATTTATAAACACCGCGAATTCGTCGGCTCATTCGTCCTTAACTGTTATAAGGCAATGGCTGATCCGAACTCGCACAATCTTATCCCGACAAATCCCGATGACGTGGACAGTCGGCAAAACGAGCTTGTCAGCTCATTAAATAAATAACGCCATCATATTTTGATGAGAAAGGAGAAAAGGAGATAAAAGTGAAAATACTAAAAACATTATTTACATTTGCCGTGCTGATGCTCGGTTTACTTTTTGCGGCAAGTCCGCCCGTTTCGGCGATTGAAAACCTTGAAATGACGAAAAAAACGATCACGATTGTTTTGATCGGTGCGGACGAAATAACCGAATCGCGCATCACCGCCGCGCTCACGAAGGCGCATTTGCCCGTCGATACGTCGATCATTGCAGGTGTCGAAACGGAAGATATTTGCGCGGACATTGCGCCGGCGTTGGAAAACGGGAATTACCGCGAACTGATTGCCGCGCTCGGTCGGGAAAACCTTATAAAAACCGATGCACCGCCGAATTTTAACGAAAATTTTACATCATACATTAAACCGCCGAACGTGAAGGCTTTTCACGGGATTTTCAAAAATACATACGCACGCGCCGGGGTTTAATTCAGTTCGGATAAAACACCAAATTCGCAAAACTTAAAAACGGGGCGGGATTTGTTGAAACTGGTAATTTCAACAAATCCCTTTTACAAACCAATCTCGATCCAGATCGGTTTGCATTGAATAAAGTAATTTAAAACTAATGCAAATTCAATTCTTCGGTTGGTTTACGGAAACGAAAATGATTCATTCGCTTCTGAATGCAAAATTATTCTTTTTTTCGAGCGTGTATGCGGGATTCTGCGCGTTCGCGTTCATTTTACAGCCGGTCCTGAACTATACGGCACTGCTACCGCATCCGACGCTCGCGGGTCTGTGTATGCTGATGTCCGCCATCGGCGGCATTCTCAGTTATTTATGGGAACGCAAAACCAATCCGCGCGCATCGCTTCGGACGAATATCGCTTTCGCGTGGGGGCTCGGCATTATGGTCGGACTTTTAACCTACGATTATTTTGTCGTGCAGCGGCAAATGGTCAATTATTGGCTCGGCAGTTTTATTTTGATGGGATTCGCCAATCAGGTGATCTGGGGATTGCTCGCAGTTTTCGTCAAAAAGGAAGGCAGTCGTTATTTGAATATTAAAGAAGATGGACAAACTCCCGCAAAAAAAGGAAAACGCTGAACGAATCGAAACTTGTCTTGAAACGATCACCGCTTTGCTTGAAGCGCATCAAAAACAATCGACCTTTCAAAAGGTCGGTCACTGGGCAACGATTATTTCATTATGCCTGACACCGTTTCTTTATAATCAGATCACGACAGTTCAGCGAGAGAACAGGGAAAATTTCATCAACCGCATCGCTTACGAAACCGCGACGCAGAACGTGATGAATAGATGGATGGGGCGCGACGAAGGCAAAGCACAGGCGATGCAGATTATGCAGTTTCAAGAAGACGTAAAAAAACAACAGCAATTGGAAAAGGAAAGATTAAGCAAGGATTATTAATATGGCGACATTTCAGCAAAACGTAAAAAAAATACTCTGCTGTAACGGGATGAAAGACCAAAAGGCAGTTTTACCCGAAACTATTAAAAATGAGATAACCGCGCAATTCGTGACGGCTTGCTCGAATTTCATCGTTGAAGCCGGAACAATCGTCAATGAAACGATTCCCGTTCCGTTACCGCCTAACCCGACGAATATTCAACAGTGCATCATTTACGGCGGCGCGGTGCAGGATGCGATGGGCAGACTTCTCGGAATGGGTCAGACTTTACCAGCCCAAAGCACGATTGACGCTTTCACGGCATCGGCTGAAGCCGTGATGAACAGCATCTAGCACACACGCACAATTGCTTGAATTTATGCGACCGCAACCGCCCGAAATCTTGATAAACGAATACGTCGGCATTGATTATTTTATTCCTTCGCCGGAACTCGAAGAATGGGCAAGGAAAACTTTTCTCGACGACGAATCGCCGCTTCATAATCCCGATCACGCACATCTTCTGCAAGCGCACATCGGCTATTTATGGACGAACGTTCCGAACTCAAAAGGAATGCGCGCCGTGGCGGGAACGGCGGAAATTCCGAGCTTTCGCGGCGCAAAATGGCAAAAGCATCGCCAGTTGATGCAAATGCAGGAATGGTTCGGCGCGATTCCCGATTTTGTCATCACATTGGATGCAAATTATTGTTTTGAAACTTCGGACACGAACTTTTGCGCTCTCGTCGAACACGAACTTTATCATTGCGCTCAGGCTCTTGACGAATTCGGCGAACCGAAATTCAACGCGGCGACGGACAGACCGATTTATACGATCAAAGATCACGACGTGACGGAATTTATCGGAGTCGTTGCCCGTTACGGCATCGGAAGCGTCGCGAACGGAATTGCTTTCGTCGAAGCCGCTAATTCCGAACCGCTCATCGCACACGCGGACATTTCAAAGATGTGCGGGAATTGTTTATGAAAAATTGTGATTATTGCGAAAAACCATTTACATCCAAATCGGTTGGATGTAAAAACGAAAACCAACATAAAACCGCTGATTATGCAGACCGAATCGCTTATCAAATTCAAGCAGATTTGTCTGACCGTAGCGGACTTGATTTTTGGGGAACTCTTGATGAAGAGGTTACAGAAAGTATTTTGGAAACTTGGGCGGAAATTGTCAGAAAAGAAGTTCAACAAAAATCTTAAAAAATATTATGAGTAAACAAAATCGGCTTTTCTGGCAGGATGACATCGAGCAATGGGTCTTTCAATGCGTCGGATGCGAATGTCTGCACGGATTCACGCGCCAATGGACTTTTAACGGCAATATGCAGAAACCGACCGTGATGCCGTCGATCATCGTGCGCGGCACCGAAGGCATCACCGACGACGAACACAAACGCATTATGGACGGCGAAAAGATCGACCCGAAACCGTTCGTCTGTCATTTCTTCATCCGTGACGGGAAGATGATTTATCTCGAAGATTCGACACGCGCGCTCAAAGGTCAGACGGTCGATATTCCGTTGTGGGAAGAGGTTTAATGAAGGTAAAAACAAAAAAGAAGATTCGCGCTATCAAAATCCGCCGCGAGCTTTGTCGTAAAAGTGAAAATTCAAAAAAAGCACCAACACGCAAAGACGTTTACGGCAGAATCATAATGGAAGGTTAATCGGTAAAAAACGCGCATATTATGCACGAAAAATACCAAAAGTTTGTCAGAAGTTAGCAGTTTTAATCAGTTTGAAAGAATATGGCTGAACACGCTTTAGAAAAAGAACATCAAATATTTGTAGTTCAACGGCTTGCGATTTTTGAACGCCCGAAAACCGTTCAATCGCAATTGAAGGAAAATTTCGGTCTGGAAGTTTCAATCCAAAGTATCTATTATTACCAACCGACGAATAAAAAACTTTCTCCTGATCTGCGGAAAATCTTCAATTCCACGCGCAAAAAGTTTTTGAAGAACGTGAACGATATTCCGATTGCGAATAAAGCGTTTCGTTTGCAGAAACTTCAAAATATGCTCGACCGTCAGGAAGACAACGCCCATCCGAACCCGAAGGCGATGCGCGAAATCTTGGAGCAAGCCGCCAAAGAATCGGGCGACGCATTTTCAAATAAAATTAAACACGATGTCGAAGCGAATGTTTCGCACACGGTCGTCAGAGTTCCGCCGAAACTTTCACCCGAAGAATGGCTCCAACAATCCAAATCAAGCAAATAACCGCATTTGAAGCGATGCCCGGAACGCCGCAGGAAGTAATGATCGCCTGCCCGTTTGAAGATTTGCTGTTCGGCGGGGCACGCGGCGGCGGCAAAACCTACGGGATGCTCGGCGATTGGCTGTCGCACGCCGATCTTTACGGCGCGAACGCTTACGGCGTTTTCTTCCGCAAAACCTATCCCGAACTTGAACAGGTTCAGGAATATGCCCAAAAGATATTCCCGCTCGTCGGCGGAGTTTATAAAGGCGACAAGCGGACGTGGATTTTTCCGAACGGCGCGAAACTCAAAATGCGCTATCTTGAACGCGATTCGGATGCCGACCGTTATCAAGGACACGAATATACTTGGATGTGTTTTGAAGAGATCGTCAACTGGGCATCGCCGAAACCGATCGACAAACTTCGCGCTTGCCTTCGTTCCGGCGCAGGTGTGCCGTGTTATTTCCGCGCAACCGGAAATCCGGGCGGTGTCGGTCATAACTGGGTAAAAGCCAGATATGTCGATCCTGCACCGGCTCGCACGCCGTTTTATGACGAAGAGCAAAAAGTCACACGCATTTATATTCCCGCAACCTTAGACGACAACACACGGCTGTTGGAAGCCGATCCGAATTACTGGAAACGAATCGAAGCATCGGCGAACGGCGACGAACAGCTTCTCCGCGCTTGGCGTTACGGCGATTGGGACATCGTGGCGGGCGGAATGCTCGACGACGTTTTCGACCGCACGCGTCACATCATCAAAGGCTTCCAAATTCCTTTTTCGTGGTATGTTGACCGCACATTCGACTGGGGAAGCTCGTCGCCGTTCTCGGTTATCTGGTGGGCGGAATCGGACGGCACGACCGCGCCGAACGGCATCACTTACCCGCGCGGAACCGTCTTTGCGATCTCCGAATGGTATGGATGGAACGGCAAACCCAACGAGGGCAATAAACTGCTCGCGCACGAAATCGCGGACGGCATCATCGAACGCGAACAGCTCGGAGTTTTGAAAAATCTCATCATCAACGACGGCGCGGCTGACACGCAGATATGGCAAGCCGATCCGCTCATCGGGATTTCAATTGCCGACGAAATGGCGGAACGCGGCGTGTCGTGGCTCAAAGCAGATAAAACACCGGGAAGCCGCAAACAAGGCTGGCAAAGACTTCGCCGTTTCTTAAAAGCCGCGAAACAACATCCGATGGAAGACGCGGGATTGTTTGTCTTCGATAACTGCACGCAATGGATTCGCACCGTGCCCGTTTTGCCGAGATACGAAAAAGACCGCGATGATGTCGATCCTAAAGCCGAAGATCACGCGGGAGACGCGACCAGATACCGACTTTCTTACGCCGTGCAGGATGCGGGAAGTTATGAAACGGGCGTTCCGTATAGCTAAAAATCCTTAAATCCGCGAATTGCGAATTTTGCGTGGCTTTCGCCCGAAATTATGCTTGCTTGTCCTTTTGGCGGTTATAATATAACCAAGATTCGGAAAATTTATTATAAATTGAGATTTCTCTTGATTTTCTAAAGATTTTCGCTTACATTGAAATCTGAAAAAATTTGTTGCTCTAAAATCTGAGCATTTATCGAGATTAACGCCTCGAAGACTACTGAATAAGTATGTTTTCGAGGCGTTTTGCATTTTCACCCGAAATGGCGCAAACGGCGAACGCACGAAAAATCGAAGAAAACGAACTGCACGAAGAATATGTCGTCGGCAGCCGTTCCGTTTTTGAATCGCGCACGAATTCCGTCCGTGATCGTGTCGAACGCCGTCTCAACGCGCATCTGCTCGACCGTTTGCGGCTCGATGCCGAGATCGAATCGGATGTGAATTTTCTCGTCGATGCGGTTTTTTCGGACGGAATTCAGCCCGTTCCGGCAATTTCCGACAGCGACGATCCCGAATTTGCCGAAGCCGAAGAAATTGCTCAATTTATCGAAAAAGCGACTGCGCCCGAAGTGACGCGCCGCCCGCTCGAATCGGTTCTGCGTGAAATGTTCAAATCGGCGTTTTATTCAGGTGTCAAGGTTGCCGAGATCGTGCTCAAATACCAAACCGACGCGCAGATCGACGGCAAACTCGTTTTAGACCGTCTCAATCCGAAGCCGAACCGCGCGACCGCGTTCGTGACCGATAAGTTTTACAACGTGCTCGGACTCGTCGGTGCACGGCGTGCGGGTCAAACGGTCGTTTCGACTTCCGCGATCAGTCTGACATCGGATGAAATTATTCCCGTCGAAAAGTTTTTCATTTTATCTTTCGAGCTCGAAGACAACGATCCGCGCGGATTGTCGCAAGCCCGCGCACTTATCGAAGCCTACTGCGACAAAAAACTGACCCGCGCCCAGTATGCCGAATGGCGCAGAACGTCCGCGATTCCGAAAAAGGTCGGCATAACTGCCAATGGCGCAAACGACGTTTATATTAAAAACACCGACGGCACGCCGAAAATGAAAGACGGAGTTCCGCTAAAGGAAACCGCGCAAGCAAGTATGATGCGTGCGCTCGAAGGCTTTGCAAACAATTCATCGATTGCAATCCCGAATACCGCCGACATCAAACAGCTCGAAGTGCAGGGAACGGGCGATCAATTCACGCACGCGCTCAAATACAATAATTCCGAAATCCGCAAAGTCATTCTGGGCGATGCGCTCGTCACGGGCGAAGCCGACAAGGATGCCCGCGCCGCCCGTGAATCGTCGAAGGACGTTGCCGATACGCGCAAACAGAATTTCCGCCGCCAGATCGAACGCGCCGTGCAGTCGCATATCTACAAACTTTTAACGGTCGTCAACTTCGGCGAAGACAAAGCGCATTTAACGCCGAAGTGTTTTCTCGGCGATACGGAAGCGACCGACTGGGCAACCGATGTCAATGCGGCGGCACGCGCAGGTTATCAGTTCGCGCCCGAACATTATCCACAACTCGACGTGCAGTTCGGACTCGAACCGCGCACGCAAACCGCCGAACCTGCACAAGATCAAGATCAGTCTTCGGCAGATCAAACGGGAGCAAACGAATGAATCGTGTAATTGCATACATCGAAGGCGCGGTCTGGGCGATCAGGCAACAGGAATACGACGCGATGAGCCGCATCGCTTACCGCGAAAATTTGGCGATCGAATCCGTCA
>JAJQRF010000007.1:0-62693 GCA_021228405.1 Pyrinomonadaceae bacterium | reverse complement strand
CAATTTGCAATTCGATGCAATGATGGCACGCACCGGCGAACGGCTGAACGGCACGCGCTACGTGCAGGTGCGCGAAAACGGCGTGGCGGTGATCGAAGTTTCGGGCGTGATCGCCAAAAAAATGAATTTCTTTGCCGAAATTTGCGGCGGCGGCACTTCGACCGAAATTCTGATGCGCGATTTTCAATCGGCACTCGTCAGCCCGAACGTTTCATCGATCGCTTTTCACATCGACAGTCCGGGCGGCGAAGCCTTCGGTATCAACGAGCTCGCACAGGCAATCTTCGACGCACGCGGCAAGAAACCGATGAAGGCTTACGTTTCGGGATTGGGTTGTTCGGGTGCTTACTGGATCGCTTCGGCGTGCGACGAGATCATCGCGGATAAATCCTCGTTCTTGGGCTCGATCGGAGTCGTGACGACGTGGACGGACGACAGCGGATTTTATAAATCAATGGGCATCCGCCGCGAGGTCATCACCTCGACGAACGCGCCGAAAAAACGGCTCAATCTCGACAAAGACGAAGACCGCGCGGAACTGATGCGCGAGCTAGATTCGCTGGAATCCGTGTTTTTGAAGGCAGTCGCCCGCAACCGCAAAATGACGGTCGAGCAGGTCAAGCAGGATTTCAATCAGGGCGGCGTTTACAGCGGCGCGGATGCGGTCAAAGCAAAAATGGCTGACCGCACGGGAAGTTTGGAGCAGGTCATTCGTGAACTCGGACGACCGAAACGAAATACAGCGTCTATCGGCGCGGAAAACACAGAAGGAGAATTTGAAATGGGATTCAAAGATGATTTTAGAGCGTTTGCGGCAAAACTCGGTTTCGATGTTAAAGAACAGATCGTGCCCAATGCGGAAGCCGAAAACGCGGAAACCGAAACCGCCGCCGAAGCGCAAAGCACGATTCTTGCCGAAAAAGAAGCGGCTGAAAAAAGCGCGAAAGCGGCGAATGATGAGCTTGCCCGCATTAAGACAGAGCAGGAAGATGCCCGCAAAAGGCAGATTTCAGCCGATGCCGATGCGTTCGTCGAAAGCGAGATCAAGGCGGGCAGAATGTTCCCGTCGGAAAAGGAAACATTCAAATCGCTGTTCGTGCAGGCGGCGGCAGATGATACTGCTTCGCCGCTGGCGGAAGGTTCACGGCTCGCAACGCTGAAGGCGAACCAGACGAAGCGCAAGCCGCACACGCTGACCGACGAGGTTATCGACGCGGAAGCGAATCAGATCGTCCTTGCCGCAGTCGGCGGGGACAGTAATCAGGTTTCGGCAGGTCGTCAAAAGGAACTGCTCGAAAAAACACCGCTCGGAAAATCGGCTTTGAAGGTCGTCAAAGGCGGCGGGGCTTAAAACGGCGATTCGCCGGATTTCTAAAGGAGAATAAAAGAAAATGTCTTTGCAAACACAAAATTTTACAGGTCAAAAACTTCAGCCGTATGCTCGCCCGTGCGAAGCCGTGACCGAATCCGTTCCGTTCGGCAATTCGCTGACGATCGCCAAAGGAACAATTCTCGGCATCAAGACGGCGGACGGCAAGTTTTACGCTTACGCCGACGCGAACTCGGACGGCACGCAAACGGCGAAAGCGATTGCGATGTATGACTTTACGACCGATTCGAGCGGTAAGGTCACGATTGCCAACGAAACGAACGTGACGTATGACACCGCGCCCGTTTACGTCGCGGGAACGTTCCGCACGAACGAGCTGACAGGGCTTGACGCGGCGGGTGTCACGGATTTGGGACGGCTTTTGTCGGGAACGGTCGCAGACGGCGTTCTCCGCATCGGTTAATCATTATTAATTTTTGAAAAGGAGCTTATAGAAAAATGCCAGATTTTATTTACCCGACAAACGAGGAACTGAAAACCATCGAGCAAACGAAGATTCACGCGCTTTCGATGAATGATCCGATCTTCGAGCATTTCCCGATAGTCGATGTTGATTCGCACGTTCTTTCGTGGGAACAACGCGACAATTACAAAGGCTTGCAGCAGGTGCGCGGTCTGAACGGTCAGCCGAAGCGCGTCAATGCGGTCGGCGGCAAAAAATTCACCATCGAACCGGGCGTTTACGGTGAATTCGCTACGATCGACGAAATCGAACTGACGACGCGCCGTCAATGGGGTTCGTTCAATCAGCCCGTGAACATCGACGATCTCGTCACCGAAAAACAAGATCAACTGCTTGCGCGCCGCATCGACCGTATCAAAGCGGTTTTGTGGACGCTCGTCACGCTCGGAGTTTTCACGGTTTTGAACGAACTCGGTCAAACGGTTTACGGCGGAACTTTTCCCGTGCAGTCGTTCACGGCGGGCGTAGCGTGGGGAACTTCCGCGACGGCGACACCGCTTGCGAACTTCCGCGCCGTGCAATTGCTTTCACGCGGCTATTCGGTCGATTTCGGCACCCGCGCCAAAGCGTATATGAACCGCGTCACGTTTAACAAGCTCGTTCAGAACCTGAACGCGAACGATCTCGCAGGTCGCCGCACTTCGGGGTTGAATTCGGTTTTGAATCTGACCGAGATCAACGCAATCTTAGCGGGCGAAGGCTTGCCGATGATCGTTGTTTACGACGAAGGCTATCTTAACGATGCCGGAACGTTCGTGCCGTTTATCGCCGACGATAAGGTGATTGTGATCGGCGCACGTCCCGCAAATCAGCCGGTCGGCGATTACGCGATGACGCGCAATGCGAACAATCCGAATATGGAGGCGGGCGCATATATGAAGGTCGTCGATGATGAAGACGATGTGCCGCGCTTGATTACGGTGCACGACGGACACAACGGCGGTCCGCGCATTTACTTCCCGTCGGCAATCGTGCGGATGAGCGTTTAATCATTTCAATCATTCGATGCGGAGATCGTCTAAAAGCAATTTCCGCATCGGTAAATTCAAAAGCAAAAGGAAAAAGCAATGGCAAAGAAAACATATAAATTCAAAACGAAATCACATTTGCAGGACGTAAACGGCGACATTATCGCGCCTGATACGATTGTCGAAGCCGAAAAGCTCGGCGACGATGCGGTCATTGAGCGTTATCTGAAGCTCGAAGCAATCGAAGAAGTCGGCGACAAGGATGAAGTCGAAGCGGAAGCGGAAACCGAAACCGAATCGGAAGGCGACAAAGTTTCGGGCAAAGATAAAAAGAAATAATTTTACTGCGGGATAGCTCAGTCAGGCAGAGCATGCGGCTTAGATAACTGACAAAATACCGTGGTCAAATTCCCAATGATGATTTGGGCATAAACCGACAAGATTTTTCGGGTCATTAATTACAGAAATTAATGTTTCACCGCTAAAACTGCTAACTGATTTGATATGAGCCACTTGAATGTGTCTGTCATAGCCGCAAATATGGCAACTATTTGTTTTATGATGTGTTTGAAAAATCGCAACAGCGTGTTTTCTGACAGCAGACCGAGCGGACTGGTAAGACGCTCGATTAACAAACAGTTCGGATTTAGTGAAATCGCCGATTTTGCCAATGGTTTCACTAAAAGGCTTTCTGGGCGGGTTTTTATAACAGAAATCGCAAACCTTGCGAGAAGGTATAGCCCCGCTAGAGTTTCGATGAACAGTGAAAACAGCCTGACATCTGGCGCAAAAAATATCTTTGGATTTTCCAAAATATCTGAATTTTGCGTTTTCCACAGGCTGACCTGTTTTGGAGTTGATGTAGCAAGTTCGAGAACAGAATTTCTTGCGTCTGACGTAACGAACTGGTTCGCTTTCACCGATTTTAATTATTCCCGAACATTGAACGCAGTGTTTTGGTGAATTGTAGTATTTTTCGACTGCTCTTTTTCTTAAGGTATTCATTAAGGAAATTATACTAGGGATAGCTCGAAAAATCAATGTTATATATAGCAGTATAAAGCGAGCGTTCACGCTTTATAAAGTAAAACAATGGCGTTTTTAACTGAAGAAGAGTTTCGCGTTTTATATGTAACCAATAGCGAAAGCGAATTATCGCCCGCTCAATACAATCAATGTCTTGAGGAAGGTATTGATTTAATCGCTAAATTATGCGGCGAAACTTTAGTTACAGAAATCGAAGATGCAGGTGATGATTCTTCACGCAAAAACAAGGCAGTAAGACGCGCACAAGGCAAATTAGCTTACCGTGCCTTACTTACAATTCAAACAGGACGCTACCGTGCGGGCGGTGTTATATCACAGGAAAAAGACCAGAATGATAGCGTCACGAATCAATACGAAAAAGCTTCGGAAACGGAGAAAAGGCGTGAGTGGTTTTATCAATCGGCTTTAGAAGACTTGAGTCCGTATCTGATTCAGAATGCGGACGGCGACAGCTTCGATAATCCAATCGAGTTTTCGCATCCGGTAATCAATGCGGAGATTTGCTGTTAATGAAAATCCTGATCGATCTTTCTCCGGTGATCGATTCAGCTGTCCGCGACTTAAAAGCGGCGGCAAGCGATGAAACTGACAGGATTCTTGAAAACATTGCCGATTACGCGCCTGAAGAAATCAGAAATTTGATGGATTTGGCAACGCGCACGGGTGTTAAAGCAACGAGCGCAAAAGCGGGAAGTTTCACCAGATCGGCGAGCGGCGAGGTTCCCGCGAAAGACAGTTTCGAGCTTTACGATTCGCTCAAAGCGGAAAAGCAGGGAAATTCGGTCGTTTTGGAAATGAGCGAACACGGTTATTTTCTCGATCCGGTTTTCGACGGAGAAAATGCCGGATACTTGAATCGTCCTTTTGTCGAGAAAGGGCTTGAAAATGCGGTGAAACGCCTTGAAAGCGTATGAATTTATCGAATGCGGTTTACGACTTTGCCGTAAGTCTGGCGGGAAATCCTGCTAAAACGGCACTTTACGAAGCGATTGTGCACGCCGATCTTTACGAGGAAATGAAAGGCGCGCCCGAATCGAAATATGTGCGCGTCGATGATCTGCGCGGCAGTATTCCGCAACCCGCCGCGCCGAACGTTCTGAAAGAATTCAACGCCTTTTTGGACGTGCATTTTTTGCAGATTCCGCAGACGCAGGGTTTGACAGATCGGCTTGCCGCCAGAAATAAAGTCGATGCAATGGCAATCGAATTCATTCAGGCAATCTATGACGATCAAAGACTCGGCACGAATAACTGCAATATCATTTCCGATTGTTCCGTGCAGAAAGTTAATGATTGGCGCAGAGTCGGAACGCTGAAAACACCGATCACGGTCGTCAGGCTGACCATCAATAAAAAGTAAGAAGGAGAATTATGAAGGTAATTTTAGAAGCAACAGAAGATATTCGCCGCACCGTCGGCAACGTGACGGTCAGCGCGAAAAAAGGCGACCGTCAAGAGTTTTCGTCTTACGAAGCCGAGATCGCGCTTTCGACAGGTGCATTCGGTTTCGTCGATTCGATTCCCGAAACAAGTGCGGAAGAAAGCTCAGAAACCGAAACCGGAAAAACTTTAGACGAGCAACGCGCGGAACTGATGAAGCTCGGAAAAGGCGAACTGGTCAAACGAGCCGACGAGCTCGAAGGTTTTTCGCCGGCGATGAACAAAACGGAACTCGTCGAACTTATCCTGATGCCGCGTGCACCGCAACTTTTACCCGAAACCGAACAGGGCGCAGACAGCTCTGAAATTAATACTGAAGGAGAATAAATAAATAAATGGGAGTTACAGTAACGGAATCACAAGGCGTGATGGCGGTTTCGCCCGCGCAGAGCGACTATAATACGGGCGTTACGCCCGCGACGACTCCGGCGAATTTTCGTCAGGAAGTCGCGGCAAGCTATATCAGCGTTCCCGAATTCGCCAGTCCGAACGTCGGCAACCAGGGTGAAGCGACGGGCTCGGCTTATTCGACCAAAAACAATAAAGGACGCGCCGATGCTTCAGGCTCGTTCGATATTTTTCTGACGTTCGAGGAACTCGGCTTCTGGGCATATCGTTCGTTCGGTGATTATACCGTCGCGGCGGTTGTTTCCGGCGTTTACCGCCACACCTTCAAATTGCTCAATCCGCAACTTGTCCGGGAGCTTCCCGCGTGGATGCTCGCGGTCAAACTCAACGAAGCCGCGCTTTCGTCGAACGAGGTTTATAACAAAAAGTTTCGCGGGTGCAAGGTCGAAACGATCCAGTTTTCGACACCGCACAATGCCGAAAAACCGTATTTGACGGCGAATGTCGCGTGGCACGGTTCGGGCAAGCGTGAAGCCGGCGACGTGAAGTTTTTCGGATCGGGAAAGCACGTCATCGGCACGGGTTCAGGCGAACTCGGCACGGAGCAGAGAATTCCCGAAAACGGCACGATGAGCATTTATTCGCAACCGTCGAAAGGCGGCACGGCGTATGCTCTCGGATGCGATTTTTACAATTTTCAGGCTTCGATCAATGAAAATCTGAATATGGAAATCGGCTATTCGGGCTGTCAGAAATTCCAGATCGACAACGATCCGACCTCGGCGCAGATTCGCGGCTCATTGCCGATCACCGAACAGGTCGCGGCGGTCGAGTTCTCGGCGAAATTAACGCCCGAACTCAAAGCGGCGGCGGATTTTGAAGCATTGATGGAAGCGGGCACGGCGTTGTCAGCGGACTGGACGTTTCTCGGCAAGATCATCGGCGCGACGATCTACAATCAAAAGGCGACGTTCTCGCTCAATAAGTTCACGATCGGCGGGATTTCCTATCCGACCATCGACAGCGTGCGCGGCATCCAGATCGCCACGCAACCCGAAGCCGTTTCGTCGGTAATGCCGCTCGAACTCGAAATCATCAGCCCCGTTGCCGATTTTTCGACGTTCGTCGGTTCGTAAATTTTGCTCGGAGCGATTGAGCAAAGCACAGGCTTGCAGATTTTCTAACTCAAGTTTTGTCTGCAAGCCTGTTTTCACTCAAAACTTGAGAATTTTGTCAAAAAAATATGGAAAAGCAAGAAAGTATGAACATTTACGATGCTGACGCAGTTCAAAGATACGCGCTAGTCGTTACCGAAAACGGCGAAAAATTTGATACGGCACACGTTTTCAATCCACTTTCGGATAAAGATTATTTGAGTCACGTTAATTCAGTAAGCATTGAAGGAAATGCGGATAATGTTGACGCAAACGATAAATTAATTACCGCCGCGTTGTGGGACGCGCAAATCAAAGAAGTTGAAAATATTGAGGTCGATCCATCCGACGACTGGAAGTCGCTTATTGATATTGATGAAAAAGTCGATGCAATGAATATGTTTTTAACTGTCGTAATTGTCGAGCCTGAAATCGCACAGAACGGAAAGCGAAAATTAACTCAACAAAAAACGGAAACTGTTATCACAGAAGCATTTTTCAACGGGTTTCCGGTTTCCCAAACTCACACAATGCAGTCTAAAACTTTAGAATTTGCAAAAAAATACGACAAAATTCGGAGAAAGTCTTTTGAAACTGAAAAAACAAAAGGTTTGAGCCGCAAACCGAAGATAAGGTATGTGCCTCAAGATGAAAAATACGGCGAATTATATGATGAAATGCTAGTTTCTTCGACAGGTTTTAAGTCTTTTACACCGCTCAGATTCAAAGTAAAAGTCATCGATTATATTTTCGCTTCAAAAATTGACGAAAAAAAGTAGCAGAAGCGTCTGCTGAAATTCACAAAAGACTTTTTGAAAATGCGGGATTTCTTGAAACCGAGAAAACCTGTCCGGGCGAAGAAAGCTGCGGAAAGTTTGCGATAGCAAAAAGTGAAACAGGTAACGGGCTAGATGCTTGTGTTAATTGCGAACTTTTGCCGAGTAAAAATAACTTTTCGCAGAAAAGCGAACTTTTTGAGGAAATTGAAAATTTAGTTTTTTGGGAAAATGCGGGATTCAAAACGGATTGGTCAGTATATTCTTTTGAAATTCTCAAACTCTATGCGACTTGGAGATATGTAGAAAAAGAAATTGATCGACTTGAAAGACAACAAACCAATCGCGTAATTCAGCAGCTTCTCAAATAATTAAGGTTTGAATTTACCGCTCTTTGAATTGACACGATTTGTGAGCCGCAAAATTACTTGCGCTTCGTCTTGTTTGTTGAGTTTTGCCGAAACGGTAAAAGTTGGGCATTTCAAGACAGTGAAAGAATTAGATTTCAAGACTTCAATTTCACGGTCAATCTGTTGGACTTGAAAATATTCAGGCGTGTATTTAGCTATTAATTCAGCACGTTTCTTTTCCAATTGTTTTAGACGTGAGACATCTTGAACGCTCTGCCAATCGTTCGGCAAACCGAGTTCAGCGGAATATGCTTCCGTGAATTGGCGAATATCACTCCATTTTGGCTGTAGATAATCGACCGAAATTTTTATCAGTTTATTACGTGTAAAAGATAACTGATACTGTGCATCGTCAAAATAAATCGTGTCATCTTCAACAGCAAAAAGACTATCTACCGCTTGCGCTGTCATTCCGAGTTTGAGACCGCGCAGGGAAGGAATATTACAAGTTTGCGAATAACAAACTTGTGAGAATAAAAGAAAAAAAAGACAAGTGGAAATTATTTTCATAACCGTTACCGAGTCGAATTATTACATAGATGTTTTATTGATCGCAATAAATTAATCAAATGAAAGTTACCAAAATCAGATTTGACGGTGATATGTCATTGCTTGAGGCAAAAGTAAAAGCGTCTGTTGATCGCTTGCAAAAAGAATTTTTGCGCCTCAAAAGTATGAATTCAAACGGCAATTTTTCCGGTTTCGATAATTCCGTAAAAGCATCTGGCGGCGGTCTGGTAAATATTGAAGAAATAAAAAAACAATATTCGGAGATAAATAATTTATCAAAAAAACACCAGAGACTGGTTTACGATCAAGTTCGCAGTGAAATTAAACAGCAACAAGATGCTTCTCGCCAAAAAACCGCAATTGTAACGGCAGAAGCAAGGAAATTTGCCGAAGCCGAAAAAAGTAAAGCTCGAATTGCTGAAATTACGGCACGCAGACACGCACAGGAATCAATTCAAGCCGCACGCGCCGCCGAAAACGCGAAAAAGCGTGAATATCAGGAATTCGTTAGACTTGAACGTGAGAAAGCCAGAGCAACGCGATCTAATTTCCTTCCCTCAACTAATAGCAAAATTGAAAGAGGCAGTATAGCGTCTTTCACGGGCAATCTCGCCGCCGATGCAGTTGCTCAAACTATCAGTTTAGCGAAAGAAGGTGCGGCGGCGTGGCTTGATTACAGTTCTAAACTGCAACAAACAAAAATTGGCTTCACAACTCTTCTCGGAAACGGCGAAAAAGCCAATAAACTTTTACAGGAAATTCAACAATTTTCAAAATCTACTCCGTTTGAGTTTGGCGGACTCACACAACTTTCACAACGTTTTTTAGGGGCAAATGTCGAAGCGGAAAAAATTATCCCTTTAATGCGCGACATCGGAAATATCGTTGCGGCAACAGGAGAAACCAGTCAGGAAAGACTTGAAGGTGTCACGGTGGCAATCACGCAAATGATTTCTAAGCAGAAAGTGTCTGCTGAAGAAATGGAACAACTTGCCGAACGCGGCATCAATGGTTTTCAACTGCTATCTGAAGCAACCGGAAAACCTCAAGCCGAACTCAGAAAACTTGCCGAGCAGGGAAAAATTTCCTCCAGCGTTATGGTTCAGGCTTTACAGCAAATATCTCAGCAAAAGTTTGGCGATGCAATGGAAAAACAATCGCGCACGCTTTCCGGCGCGATGTCTAATATTAAAGACACACTTCTCATTACTGCTAATACTGCTTTTCAACCGCTTTTCGATAAGATTTCATCTGTCGCTGTGCGATTTGCAGATGAGATTCAAAGCAAAGGCGGTGATTTTGAAGCAATCGGCTCATTAATCGCTCAATACATTGGCGAAGGACTCGCAAAAACCGTTCCGACCATCGCAGAATTAACGGGGAAAGGTTTTGCAAGTATCTTCGCAAAAACTGTCAAAGGTGAATGGTCAGGAGTTGGTTTTCTTGGTATTGACTTTTTGCGCGGACAGTTTGACGCGATCACGGGCGGAAAAGTGTTTAGCGGCATTCCCGACATCGTTAAATCAGGAATGGTTGATTTGGCTAAAAAATTCAATGCCGAACTTGATAAAACCGCACAGAAAACTAAAGACCTCAAAGCGATTGATGACCAGTTAAAAATTGATAAAGCTGTCGCAAAAATGAAAGCCCTCAACGAGCAATGTAAATTTGCATCAGACCTTACCAAAAACCTTTCATTGCAGGTTCGATTCTTTGGGAACGAAACCGAAGAAGCGGCGGTCAAACAGCAGTTACTTGGCAGAGGGATTACGGATTTTTCGCAAGGTTGGGCAAAGTTTGCAGTTGAAGCGGCGAAGTCTTTAGATGTTCTCAAAGCTAATAAACAGGCACAAGATGACTTCAATAAACGTTTTGAATCTTTTGCCGATGAAGTTCGTCAAGTTAGAGAAGATGCGGAATTCAAACTTCAGTTTGCAAATCCTTCCGAACTTGATGAGTTTAATCGAAAAGTGAATCAAAGCGGTTTGGAATTTAAAGGTCTGGCTTTTGAAATTAACCAAACCCGCGAAGCTCTGAGATTGCTTGCACTATCCAGAGAATATGATAAAGCAGGGGCGAGCACTAAGCAGTTTGTTGATTCGCTTAAATCATCAAGACAATCAATTGAAGAGTTAAGCCAAGTAGATGTGTCGCCTTTTCAGGGTAAAATCCGTGAACTTTTGAAAGGAATTGAATTGTTTACCGTCGCAGGCGAAAAACTCGACAATAACGGCATTGCAAATCAAATCGAAAAAAGAATATTAACTTTCCAACGGGACTTGGCAAATATTAATGATTGGGCATCTGCCGCCATCGGCGATCCTGAGCAAATCAGCGAACAACTAAAAATTAAAACTCAAAAGATTATCGACGATTGGCACGCAAATTTTGTTGAGTATATGCGGACAATTCGTCAGAAAGTGCAGTCCGACGGCGAAGTGTCGTTTACGTCGTTCTTTGAAGGTGAAGGCGGTAATAAAGAAACGGCGAATGAACTGATCTATCTTTTTAATGCAGTTAATAAAGCCGCTAATTCGGAAAATCTTTCGACATATAAAAATGTCGTTGATGATTTAGACAGTGAAATTCAAAAGTTAAATGTCGAACTCGGCTATTCAGCGGAAATATCAAGAGCGGACGCTTTGGCTAAAATGCTTCAAACCGACGCTTATAAAAACCTCACACCTGAAATGAAAAAGGTTTTAGAAGCTAAAGCAGAGGAAGTTGATCGCCTAAAAGCCGCAAAAGATGCACAGGAAGAATATCGAAAAGCATTTGATGAAACTTTCGGTTTAGTCAGAGATTCGCTTGATATTTTAACTGAGCAAGGCAAATCTCTCTCGGAAAGATTTGGCGGTTTCTTCAAAAATATTGCTCAAAGATGGAGAGATATGCTTCTCGATATGGCGGCGCAATGGCTGACATCGAAAATTTTTAATATTTTCGGTGGCGGTATAGGCGGCGCGACTGGAAGTAATAACTCAGGCGGTATTCTTAGCGGAAACCCAATCGGTGGCATTTTCGGTTCGATTTTTGGTGGCGGCAGAAATATCGGAACGCCACCTTTTAACCCTAATTATCGACAATTTACAAGCGGAAATGTTCCTGCAAATCAATTGTCTTCGACCGGAAATTTCTTTGCGAACAATCCGGCGGGACTCGCGCCTTTTACAGGCGGACTGCGTTCAATCTGGGACGTGCCGAATGCGGGCTTTAACACGGGCGGCGGCGGAATCTTCGGAAATCTGAAAAACCTTTTCTCGACGCGTCAGGGCGGCATCTTCGCACCGCAAAAAACGGTTTTCGGCGGCACGTCGGGACTCGGCGGGATTATGGGCGGCATCGGCGGTCTGGCAAGTTTAGCGGGCGGTTTGATCGGCGGCAGGTTCGGCGGCATTTTATCGATGGCGGGAACGGGCGCACAGATCGGGGCGATGTTCGGTCCCATCGGTGCGGGCATCGGCGCGGCGGCAGGTGCGCTGATCGGTCTGTTTTCGGGCGACCCGAAACGAAAAGCGGACAAAGCGCAATTGCCGCAACTGCAATCGGGTTTTGCGGACGCTTTACAGCAACTCAGACAGCTTTTGCAGGATACGAAATCTTTGCGTGTCGATCCCGATTCGGCACTTTCAAAAGCGCAGGAATTGCGGCAAGCGATCGCGTCGGGCTTCGGCTTGAACTGGCAGAGTAAAAAGTATCAAAAAGTTTCGGCTCAACAAATTCAAGGAAAACTTTCCGAAGCCGATTCGATCATCGCCCAGCTTCGCGACGCGGCGGATATGGCGCGGGCGGCAAACGACCGCAACCGGCGGATTTTACCCGAATTTTCGACGGGCGGATTCATTCCGGGCATTTTCGACGGCAAAGACGATATTCTTGCGAGATTATCAAAAGGCGAAGTCGTTTTGAATCCCGCGCACATTGCGAGAATGCGGGCTTTGGTCGGATTTGATCCGCTCCAGCACATCGGAGTTCCGCGTTATCCGAAAAAAGACACGATGCCGCGTTTTGCGGACGGCGGGGTCGTGAGTGGATTCGCAAACCAAAACATTGCGGGCGGAAATCAGCCGATTGTGATTGAGATCAGCAGTTTAACCGTGTCGGTCGGCAAAGACGATGCGACGAAAATTTTCGTGATGGGCGGTCAAACGTCCACAGGTCAAAAAGTGATCGTGAAAGGCGTGGAACAAGATGCGATTAATAACGAAACATTCAAGCGGGGGATTTTAAACTAAATGCCCAGACCGACGACACCCGAATTTGAAGAATTGCTTCCCGCGTGCGAAACACTCAGCACGGTCGAAATGGTTTTGCGCGACGACACGGTGCATCGTTTCGCGCCCGTTCCGCTTGTTTTGAGCGGAAACACGTATCAGCCGCTTTTAATCAGAACGGGCGACCTTAAAGAATCGGGCGGTGCATCGACAAACCGCGTTTCGGTCGAAATATCCAATATTGACCGCGCCTGGTCGGTTCTGCTCGCCTCGTCTTTGCGGAAACTTGAACTAGCGGACGTGCAGATCAAACGGCTTTACCGCGAGATCGGCAATCCGACGACGTTTTTTCACAAACATTTTTTCGGCGGAAAGCTCGTCGGTGCGGAATCGTCGGAAACGTCTTTGACGTTCGATGTTATCCCGAAAACGACCGCATCGGGCGTGTGCCTCGCAACGCAGACGCTTTCGCCAACGTGCGCGTGGGTTTTCAAAGACCCTTTGACGTGCAAATACACAGGCACGGAAACGACCTGCAATCTGCAATTGAAATCGAAGGCGGGATGTCGCGGACGCAATAACACCGAACACAACGGCGGTTTCACATTTCCCGACAATCCGACACAAAGTTCGCCCGGTTCGGGCGGCAATCCCGGCACGGGCATCGGCACGGGTTCGTGTTTTTTGAAAGGAACGCTTGTTTTTACGCCGCGCGGCGAGATCGGCATCGAAAAAATAAAGAAAGGCTTTCAGGTTTATTCGTTCAACCCGCAGACCCGCGAGATCGAAATCGATACCGTCAAAGAAGTTTTCAAACATTTCGTGACGGGATATTACTCCCTTTTATTCGAGGATGGATTCGCGCACGTCACTTACGAGCATCCGTTCCTGTCGGAATCGGGCGAATTCGTGCGCGTCGATGAGATGGTTTGCGGCGATAAGTTCCGGCGATTCACGTCGGGCAGATGGAAACTTGTGAAGCTTAGAAAAAAACGTTGGAATTCGGGCATCGTGACGGAGGTTTACAATTTTCACGTCGAAAGAAATCAAAATTATTTCGCGAACCGTTTCGCGGTGCATAACACGAAACAGCCGGAGATTTTAGTTTAATGGCACTGATTAATCACATCCGCAATGTCGAGGCACAGAGAAAGGTGCTCGCGGTCGCATCGGGCAAACACGTCGCGGCGGGTCATCTGCTTTGGTCATACACGGTCGGCACGTCGCCGGCACATAATATCTATCTGCTTCACGCTTTGGGGCGCGGAACGTGGCTCGGCGCGGAAGGCGTTTGGTTTCGCGGTCTGAATATCCCTGCTTCCGATTATCAATTTCAAAACGGACTGCAAACAACGCCGCCGCCCTATTTCGATACGGACGTGCCGCATTTCCGCACCGTCACGCTTGCCGCCAAACTTCCCGTAGGAGTCGGCGAAGCGGACACGAAAAACAACACTCCCGACGGGCTGACGGGAATTTTCAAATGCGAGCTTTTTCCCGATTTTGACGAAAACGGCAATCAGATCGCACCCGAAGACGGCGACATCGTGGGCGGGTTCGATGACCCGCTCGACGAAGATTATTTTACTTACACGGCGAATCCCGCGCGCGTCTATGCGGGTTGGTATTTCAAATACGCATTCGATGCGAAGCGCAATGATTTCAACTGGCAAAAATGGACGGCGTGGCGCGATTACTGCAACGAGCTCGAAACGGTCGATTACACTTCGATCACGGGATTCGACGGCTTCGGTCTGACCGCGAAATATTATTCCGGAACGGCTTTCGATACTCTTTTATCAAAGCGCGTCGATCCCGTCATCGAATTCAATCTCTCAAACGGCGCGCCGGCAGTCGGCATCCCGACCGATAATTTTTCGGTGCACTGGGAAGGTAAGATCAAACCGCTTTACACCGAAACCTATACTTTCAAGATCGTTCACGACAACGGCGCGCGGCTCTGGATAAACGGCACGGAGATTATCAGCAACTGGCAAAACGACGGACAATCTCCCGCCGCGACCGACACGGGCACGATCGCGCTCACGGCAGGGAATTTTTACAGTATTGAGGTGCAGTGGAACGAAGGGGGCGGACCGGGCGAATTCCGTCTTTTGTGGAGTTCTGCATCGCAAACCGAGGAAATCATTCCGCCCGAAGTGCTTTATCCGTTACCTGAAGAAAAGCCGCGTTATGAAGCGCATATCGCCTTCTCGACTCCGACTTCTTTCGACGAAATGGAGCGTGTGCTTTTGCTTGTGTCAAATTCGATTCGTCAGGACGTGGACGGGAAAATGGAATTTATGTGCATCGAGCAGAGAACTTCGACGTTCGATGCGGCGGAAGGCGCGGGGCATATCTTGGGCGATAAGATCACGATTTCGCGCACGGACCGGCGCGTGTCCGAAATCCGCAACGTCTGGGAAGCTAAGTTCGGCGATCTCGATTCACAATATATCGAAGAACCGCTCTCGCCCGTCACCATCGAAGTGCCCGAACTCGTCGAAGCGGCAGGAAATAGAAAGATTTACGGCGAGCCCGTCGATCTGCAAAATATGACGCGCTGGCAGGCGCGAAAAGTTTTGCAGAGGATCGTCGATGTTGCGGTCAAAGATACGGTCGTCGAATTCGACGGCACGGCATTGATGTATCAGGTCATCAAGGGCGACGAAATCACGCTCACACACGCGGACGGCGGTTTCGACGCAAAAAGTTTCGAGGTCGTCGAGGCGACGGACTATTCGCCCGAATCGACTGCCGACACGCGAAAGTTTACTTTGCAAGAAATATAAATATGACGAATGTTTACACTAGGGGATTGGAATTGTTTTTGGAAGCGGACACGCTCGCCGGTGCGAACGGTGCGAGCGTGTCTTCGTGGACTGACCTTTCGGGCAAAGGTCGCAATCTGACGGCTTCGAGCAATCAGCCGACCGTCAAAACGAACGCCCTGAACGGCAAGAAAAGCGTGAATTTCAACGGTTCGCGCAATCCTTTGAAATGGACGGGAAATCTGGAGATCAGATGCGGCTTTGCGGTCGTCAAGGTCAATTCGTTCGCGTCGTTCGACGGCGTTCTGACAGGGCTTGCCAATGCGCCGATCTTAATCGGCGGCGGCGCGGGCGCGAGCATCTTTTTCGACGTTAAATACAAATATTACGAATATCGACTCAAAGACCGTATTTATTCGCCTGTCGAAACGTGGGCAAACGGCGAACGAATTGAAACGCTGAACGCGCCCGCTCCCGTCGGCGGTTTTGCGATTATCTATTTCAAGTTCTGGACGAACTTGCAGATGGACGGCGTTCAATTGGGACAAGACCGGGCGGATGCTTCGCGGAAATTCAACGGCGAAATTTCTCTAATTGCACTTTATAACCGCGACTTTTGCGAATCGGAAATCAGAAATATGATGCGTTCGCTTTCGTATTCGTATCAACTGCCGATTTCCGAAGTCTATCCGTATTCAGGGATGCGAAACGATCCCCGCACGCTCTCGACAACCGTTTTGACCGACGGGCAGAGAGAGCCGAACGTGCGCGTGAAATATTCGCAAAGACGCGATTTTGCACTTTCTTTCAATGACCGCACGATGCGCGAGATCAAGGATTTCCGCACATTCTGGAATCAGTTCTATCCGGCGCAAACTTTTATTTACCGCGATCTGAATTTAGTTCCGCCCGAAGATACCGCGTGCCGTTTCGTCGTCCCGCAGGAACCGCAAATAAATGAAAACCTGAATTTTTCGACCTATTCGTTCAATGTTTTTGAAAGCACCTGGGCGGTCGGAACTTTCACCGTCACGAATGAGCCTGTCATTCCCGACGAAGCCGCGCCGATCGTGACTTTATCCGAGTTCGGCGGACCGTATAGCGGCACGGCAGTTCCGTTTTATGTCGAAGCCGACGAGGGGGCGGCTTTTGTCAAGCTTTTGATCGACGGCGTAACTTATGCCGAGTTTGCCGGAACGGATCACATTTTTGAAGTCAATACGACAACATTTCCGAACGGTTCGCATACCATTCAAGGAACGGGAACGGACAGCGCGGGAAATGTCGGTTACTCTGAAGTTTTGACGGTTGAATTCGATAACGATCTGATTTCGCCGACAACCGTGACCGATCTTGAATTTACGGTTAATACTGCAATTCGCGGCACAATCGCATTTACTTTGCCGACGGATAATGTCGCAATCGTCGGATATGATCTAAGTCTGAACGGTGTCGAATCGACGTTTTTACCCGCCGATCTCATTTTAGTTTCGGGTAGTATCTATTCTTACGAAATTAACGGACTCGTTCCGAACACGCTCTACAATGTAAAAATCAGAGCAAGGGATGAGGTCGGAAACGTTGCTCAATGGTCGAACATCCGGCGCGGAACGACTCCCGCACTCGTTTTGTCGAACGGCTCGAATCTCACTCTGACCGTTCCGCGCAGCGGCGAAGTCGATTTCGATACCGATATTTCATCGCCCGTCTGGACACTCGACGGTGCGGGCGCGCTTAATCAATCGGGAATCTATACCGCGCCGAACACGGCGGGCACGGCAACTATTCGCGCTCATTCGAGTTTTTGGAACTATGTCAACACTTCTTTCTTCACCAAAAACGACGACGATACTTTGACCAAAAACACCTCGACGGCGGGTTATTTTATGCAGGCGAAATCCAACGGAACGCTTAATACGGTCGGCGATTGGGTCGAATTTATCGTTGCGAAAACCAATCCTTATTGGGTCGGACTCGAAAACGATGCGACAAATTACCGGGCGGTTTATTATGCGGGGGGCAATCCGGACTTTTTAAGATTTTATCATCCGGGCGGCGACACGTTCGCTGCTATTGCAGGCTGGAATGTGAACGACATTATTAAAATGGAAATAGTTTCGGGCGGATATATCAGAATTTCCCGAAACGGTTCGGTTGTTTACACGACGAGTCAGGTTTTTTCGGGGCAAAATTTGCGATTTATTACGGATGCGGATTTGCCGAACGGAACAATCGTGAAAGTGCCGAAAATGTTTTGTTCAAATCATCAATCGGGGCGCGCAAGCATCACTATTTCATAGTAAATAAGCTGAAATTTCATTTTTTACGAAATTATACTGCTCCACGCGTCCGCCGCTTTCGCCTTGGCATCGTCGGACGCGTGGACGTAAAACTTTAAGGTCGTCGTGATCGACGCGTGACCCGCAAAATCCTGCAATTCCCTGACCGTTAAAACGTGCGACATCTGCGTCAGGCAAGTATGGCGCAACGAATAAAGCGAATATTTTCGAGGGTCGATCCCGCACGCTTTCAAAATTTCCTTCAATTCGCGCCGATTGAGGTTGAGCATCGATCGCGGCTTGCCTTTTCGACCCGGAAAGACGAGATCGAGCTCCTTGATATTTTTAAGGTGTTCGTGCGTGTTTTCGATAATCTGCTCCCGCTTTTTTCGGTTCGAGAACATTCCGCCGCGTGACGAGATTTTCTTTTTATGCGGCGTAAATTGTTTTTGAACATTCCGAAATCGTAAAATCTTCGCTTTCAACTCCGCCTCTTGCGCTTCCTGCGATTTTTTCAAACCGCAAAGCGCGTCGGTAAGCTCGCGCGTAAGTTTGACCGAACGGCGCGAAAAGGATGTTTTGAGCTCCTTGAATTCAGGGTTCCCGCCGGACCGCGCAAACGAAACGGCGCGGTCGAGTCTGACAACGCAGGTTTCGAGATCGATGTCCGACCATCGCAAGGCGAGATATTCACCGGGACGGAAACCCGTTTCGAGCGCGAACCAGAAAACGAGATTTTTCAACGATTTTTTGCAGTAGCCGATAAATTTCGCAAGCTCTTCTTTGGACATTGCCGCTTTGTCGATGTGCGTGAGTTTCGGCAAGATCGCATCTTCAGCCGCATTTATTTCCGTTTTTTGCCACTTCACGGCTTGTTTTAATGCCTGAAACAACAGCGAGTGAACCTTTCTGACCACGCCGCCCGAAATTCCTTTTGCCGAAAGCGCGGAGTAAAGTTTCTGCACGTCCAGCGGCGCAAGTTTCGCAATCTTCAATTTGCCGATTGTGTTCTTAATATATCTTTTGTGAATCTCTGAATAATCTTCGTGCGTTCGGCGTGACAGTTTCGGTTTTATTATTTCGAGATATTCGTTCAAATAAACCGAAACGGTCGGATCGGGCGTGTTGCTGACCGTCTTTGCCTTTTGACGGTTGAACTCTTCGACGAGCCAGGCGGAAAGCTCGGCGGCGCGTTCGGCGGTTTCGGGTTCGCATTTCGTGACCATCTCGATATACACGCGCTGACCGTTCGGATAGAACTCGGCGGTCGGAAACGTGCGGCGGACATACCAATGCTTTTTGCCGTAATAGGTTTTCAGGACGACATAACGCGGCAGATTCTTTTTTCTGGGCATACCTTTTGCTGTGAAAAATGCGAAAAATTGCGGGATTTTACTTCACAATTTCTATTCACAATTTTTGACCGAATTTTGCCCGTTTTTGGGCGATTTTGACCGATTTTGAAAGCACGATAAGAGTGCAGGTCTTTTAGGCAAAAGGCTTGAAATACCGATTAATACTGGGCTTTAAGTGAAAATGGCTTGGGACGGGATCGAACCGCCGACACGCGGATTTTCAGTCCGCTGCTCTACCAACTGAGCTACCAAGCCGTTCGTGTTTGTTTGCACAACAGCACGAATTTGTTAGTGTAAATAATCGAAGATTTTATGTCAAATCGTTAAATGTAAATCTTAGAAATATTGAAATTTTTGTTCAAAAGCGAAAAAAAAGGGTTGACATAAAATGTTATAGGCATATAATCCAATTTAGCAGCTGTTATGCCCATGGCGGTTGCTTAACCTTCCGAATTCCGTTTGATACCTGCCCGTGCCGATTTGAACGCCGTCGCTGTCCTCCAGAGACGCAACCTTCAAATCGGCACAGCTATTTTAAATTTAGTGAGGTTATTTTAATTTTTAGTTTTATGTCGAATAAATTAATTTTGGTTTTAGTTTTAGTTAATTTCGTAATCGGTTTTGCTTGCTCTTCCGCGAATGAGAAAACTTCAAACTCAGCAAACGGTGCGAACGTCACCAATATCGATCCTAAAAATATGCCGCCGGGACTTTCGGCAAGCCCGATTCAACCTTCGGGAAACTCTACGCCCGGCATTCCCGATATGAAATCAGGCAACGCTAATTTGCCAAAGGGTGCAACTCCGACTCCCGGAATTCCCGACGAAGAAACGCTTAGGAAACAGTTAAGCGGAAAAGTGCCGAAAGGTGCAACACCGACTCCCGGGATTCCCGATCCTGAAACATTGAAAAAGCAGATGAATCAGCCTGCGAACGTGAACACGGTAAATACGGCGACGAGTGGTATCGATCGTGAACGAACGGTTAAGAAGCCATAGATATTTTCAAAGTTTAGAAAATAAAAAAGACGGAGTCGAAAACTCCGTCTTTTTTATTTCCGTTTCCTCAAAAGCTTATGCTTCGTCGGATTCTTCTTTAATCATTCCGAGTTTTACCTTAACATCGTGTTCGATGCGGTCGAACATTTCGCGGTTTTCTTTGAGCATATTTTTGACGTTTTCGCGTCCTTGACCGAGCCGTTCGGTCGAATATGAAAACCACGCGCCCGATTTCTCGACGATTCCGTTGTTAACCGCCAGATCGAGCAGATCGCCTTCGCGCGAGATTCCTTCGCCATACATAATATCGAATTCGCATTCGCGGAACGGCGGCGCAACTTTGTTTTTGACGAATTTTACCTTCGTGCGGTTTCCGACGACCTTATCGCCTTCCTTGATCGCGGCGATGCGACGGATGTCCATACGCACCGAAGCGTAGAATTTCAGAGCTTTTCCGCCCGTTGTCGTTTCGGGGCTTCCGAACATTACACCGATCTTGTCACGCAATTGGTTAATGAAAATAAAACAGGTGTTGGTGCTTGAAATCGCGCTCGTCAATTTTCTCAACGCCTGCGACATCAGCCGCGCTTGCAAACCCATATGCGAATCGCCCATATCGCCGTCGATTTCCGCACGCGGAACGAGCGCAGCGACCGAGTCGACCACGATCACGTCGATGCTTGCCGAGCGGACGAGCGTTTCGGCGATTTCGAGAGCCTGTTCGCCCGAGTCCGGCTGTGAGATCAACAATTCGTCGATGTCAACGCCGAGTTTTTCGGCATAATCCGGGTCCATCGCGTGTTCCGCGTCGATGTAGGCGGCGACTCCGCCCATCTTTTGCGCCGAAGCGACGACCTGCAAGGCGAGCGTCGTTTTACCCGAACTTTCGGGTCCGTAGATTTCAATGATACGACCGCGCGGCATTCCGCCGACCCCGATTGCCGCGTCCAGACTTAAACAATTTGTCGAAATTGCGCCGATGTCTTCCTTCGGCTGTTCGCCGAGCTTCATAATCGAGCCTTTGCCGAATTTCTTTTCAATTTGCGATAAAGCCGATTCGATCGCTTTACCTTTTGCTTCTGTTGCCATTTTTACTGCTTCTCCAGCCATTTATATTCTCCTTTTTTCTGCTTTTTCCAGCAAACTGAAAACAGTCTAGCATAAAAAAGGGCTTTTGTGAAATCTTGTTTCACGTGTGAAACAAATATTTTCTCCGATGTATTACAAGTTGGAGTTTTAAGTTAATAAAAAATAAAGGCGTGTGCAAGTTTAAAGTGGTCGAAACGTAAATCGCCGTTGAAATTGGGCGATTTACGTTTTTGAACAAATGCGGGTGAAAAAATTAAGGTTTCGGCGCAATACGCGTAAAAATTTAAGGTTTCGGCAGAGCGGCGATTCTATTGAGAATGTCTTTGGCGAATTTGTGATTCGGGTCGATAGTTAAAACTTTGTCCATATCGGCTTTAGAGAGGTCGAATCTTTTCGTGTCGAAATAGATCGCGCCGCGCATAATATAGGCGTTGACGTAGTTCGGACTGATCGAAACGGCTTTGCTTAGGTCGGCAATGGCGAGATCGTTTTGTTTCTTTTTATTATAGGAGATTCCGCGGTCGAGATAGGCTTTGGAGTAATTCGGGTCTAGTTTGAGAGCCTGATTAAGGTCGGCGATGGCGAGATCGGGCAGGTTTTGCGAGTTGTAGATCACGCCGCGATTGTTCCACGCTTCGACGTAACTCGGATCAAGCTGAATCGCTTTATTAATGTCGGCAAGCGCGAGATCGTTTTGTTTCTTTTTGAAATAGATTCCGCTGCGGTTGACGAACGCCTTCATATAATTCGGATTGAGCGCGATGGCTTTGTTGTAATCGGCAAACGCACTTTCGATGTCACCTTTGTCGGAATAGGCGATGCCGCGATTATACCAAAACTGCGAATCGTTCGGTGCGAGTGCGATGCCTTGCGTGTAATCGGCGATTGCCGCATCGTGATTTTTTAATTTGTTGTAGGACAATCCGCGTTGGAAAAGCGCGTCGAGATAGTTCGGTTTTAATGATAAAGCCTTTGTATAATCGGAAACTGCCAGATTATACATTCCCGTAAAGTAGTAGCATTGAGCGCGGTTATACCAGGGTTCGGGCGCGGACGGCATTAGTTGGATGGCGGAAGAAAAATTGGCGATTGCTTCCGTGTATTGTTTGTTCGTATAGAACTGATTTCCGCGATTTAGGAATTCCTGCGCGGTTTGACCGAAGGAAATTCCGGTAAAAACGAAAACGGCGGCGATTATTAAGCTGATTTTTTTCATAAAATTTATCTCTCTGACCTAAATCGCATAAATCGCTTGAAAAATGGGTCAGCAAATTTTACAAAAAACAAATATTTCTTGTGAAACTGCAAAGAAAGACTGCCGGAACCGTTTGCAGTATTGTCAAAAGCATTGCTGAGATTACTAATATAAATGACGAGTTTACTAATCCTGATGATGACCTGTAAAACTTCAATGATGACCTGTCAAACTCTATTGATGACCTGTAAAAGTCTGTTGATGACGTGTTAAATTCCAATGATGGCTTGTTAAGTTTCAATGATGACGTGTTCAAGTCTGATGATGACTTGTTAAATTGCAATGATGACCTGTTAAATTCTAATGATAAGCCGGCTCATACGGATGATGAGCTAATCAATATCGAGGACGTGACGGCTAAAATCTTTGAGTAGATAAACACCCTCACAATATTAGAATGAAACCCAAAAGAAACTCCCCTCCTTTTTAAGGAGGGGAGTTTTTATTCGATTTAACTTAAGTATTGTTGGAATAGTTAAAGTGAGAAAAGGCAGAAGCTTGTTCTGCTTTTGATTCGCTTAATTTATTTTTAACTCGACCGGCACGATGCGCGACCATTTTCCGGTTCCGGTGCATAAGCTGTAAATATCGTTTTCGCTGACTTTGACGCTTTTCTTTACGCCGTTTTTTTCATAGACGGCTTCAAATTTCCGTTTTTTGTAATTGAAGTCGTTGTCTTTTTTGACCATACAATTAAATTCGGCTTGATTGAGCTTGGCGGCATAAAAACCGTCGGTCAAAAAACTGCAATCGCCGCAGTTTTTTTGCATAATTTCGGCGGAACCATTGATGCCGTAAAGCTCGGAAAAAGCATTCAAAGCGCGTGCGAAAGGCTTTTCGATCAAACCTTCTGAATAAGTGCAGGCTTCGGCATCGGCGTTATCGATTTCGCGCAGAATCAAGCTGTCGAAGGCATCGACAACGGGTTTGTTTTCCGCATCGGTCAAATGAATGACGATCATCCGCGTTCCGTCGAACGGACAATGCTGTGTGAAGCCGGTCGAAGCCGAAACCGACAAAAACAAAAGCAGAAACGATATTTTCAGAATAGAATTTTTCATAATGAATTCTTTTAGCTTTGAGTCCCTTCTTCAGAAGGCTTTGCTTCAGCGAAAAGCCGCCTGAAGGCGGAACTCAAAGCGCGGTTTTAGAAACTGCAAGCATTAAAGGCGGCAAAACCCAGTTCCTTGACCTTTTTCTCGTCGGCGATGGAAAGTTCTTTTTTGCCCATTTCGCAGTAGATCGCCATTCTGCCCATATACGCGGTCGCCAGCGTCGGGTCGAGTTGGATGGCTTTGGTGTAATCGGCTAAAGCCGCATCTTTTTTACCGAGCCGGTCGTGACAGCTTGCGCGTCCGTTATAGGCTTCGGCATTTTTCGGGTTGTATTTGATCGCGTTTTCAAAATCCGCGAGAGCGAACTTCAGACGGCTGATCGTTTCGGCATCGGGCGTGAGTTTGTTGCGCATATCGGTCGAATTTATCAGACCGCGTTCGACATAAGCCGCGTCGAAATTCGTTTTGTATCTGATCGCAGAGTCTAAATCTTCGAGCATTTTCTGGCGTTGCAGACGGATTTTATCGATCGCGTCGTCGTCGTCATTGTCGCTGACGCTGTAAGGCAATCTTTTATACGTCATCGCCCGGTTGAAATACGGCATCGCGTAATCGTTTTTTTCCTTGATGGCGCGGGTAAAATCGGCAACTGCCTGATAGCCGTCCTGCAGACGAAAATAAAGCATTCCGCGTGTGTTGTAGTATTTGGCGTTGTATTGATTATGTTTGATCGCCTCGTCGAAATCGAGAATCGCTTCTTTGTAGCGACCTTCGTCGCGGTTGATCGTGGCGCGGGTGTAATAGGCTTCGGCAAAAGTCGGCGCGAGTTTGATCGCTTTGTTTATTTCGCCGATCGCACTTTTGTCGTCCAGATAATATTTCGCCAGACCGAGTTGAGTGTAAGCCATTTCGTTCGGTTCGATCGAGATCGATTTCTCAAAATCCGAAACCGCTTCCTTATAGAAACCGAAGGCGAGAATCAATTTTCCGCGCCCGTTGTAATAGTTGAGATTATTCGGTTCGAGGTCGATCGCTTTGTTGAAATCCGCCAATGCTTTCTGGGCAATGTCGCCGGCAGTATTGCGGTCGTTGAGTTCGTCTTTAGTATCAATCGCAATATCGGTCAATGCCAGACCGCGAAAATGCAAGGCTTTGAGGTTGTTCGGCTCGATTTTCAAAACCCTGTCCAGATCGGAAGCGGCGTTTTTGTCTTCGTTAATCAGAAAATAAATAACTCCGCGTTCGGTCAGAGCCTCGAGGTGATTCGGGTTTATTTCGATCGCTTTGGTAAAACTGTCGATCGCGGGTCTGATCTCGAATTCCTTCCAAAAAGCCTTGCCTTGTTTGACGAACTCCGCCGCCTTCGCACTGTCTGCGGCGGAAATGTCGGGAGTTTTCTGCACGGTTTTGGCGAGCGTTTTCGGAACTTGTTTGATTTTCGGTGTCGGTGTCGGTTTTTGGGCAAACGCCGACAGGGAAACGAACGAAACGACCAAAAAAGAATTACGCAAATTTACAAATTTCATATATTTATTCTCAAAAAATCCTGCTCGATTATACTCGCAGGATTTTTTGAGAAAAAGGGTAACGGTAATTTTTATTTATTTTACTTTATTCAGGTCGAGCTTGTCGGGAAATGTGAAACTTCCTTTGCGTTTACTTTTCAGCACGCGCCAATAGAGTTTTCTGCCGCGAACCGTGACTTTGACCGTTGCCGTATTGCCCCAGTCGTCGGCAATGTTTGCCGTAAAACCGTTGCCGACGATTTTCGCGGATTTTATTTCCGCTTCATACAAATGCGGGATAAAACCGTTTGCCGTTCCCGAAACGCGCCCGTTCCTTTCCTTTAACTCGACCTCGAAACCTTTGCTCGCTTCTCTATCCCAGTAATATTCCCATTTGCCCGTAAATTTGGACTTTTGCGCCGATGCCGCACCCGCAAGGATGAATAATGCACAAATCAAAAAGACGATCTTTTTCATATTTTTCATATTTTTCACGTTTTTCACGAATGTATCTCCGAAATATTAGAATTCTCTGATAAATTTTCCCGTGTTCGCATCGAACAACTGAATTTTAGCCGTCAGGGAATTCGTCAATAAAACTTCGGACGAAATTGCCAGCGTTTTTGAATCGGGGCTGAAAACGACGTTTTTGGCGAAATATTCTTCCGAATAATGGTTGGCTTCGACATTAGTGAATGTTTTCGCCGCCGTGTCCCACAAAACGACCGCATCGTTTTCATCGTCGAACATTTCGTCGATCTTGACCGCAATCTTTTTCCCGTCAGGACTGATCGCAATATTTTTGATCTGATAAAAATCCGCATCCGGTTCGGATTCCATTTCGGGATGGGTAAACGTGCTGAGCGTCAATCCGTTTTTCAAATCCCAAGCCGTGATTTGTGCATTGGGTCCTTTCTCGCATTTCAGCACGAGCCGTTCGCCGTTGTCGCTGATTTCCGCCGAAAATTCGACTTCGTCGTTTTTTTCAAATTTATACGGAAGCTCGACCGTCTTTGATTGATTGCTCGTCAGATCGTGCGCCACGAGCGAATGTTTCGCGCCGTTTTTGCGATACTCGACGACAACTTTCCCGTTTGCGCTGATCGCCAGAAATTCATTTCTGCTCGTTGCATTTTCAACTTCCGCCGTCGTTTTTCCGCCTTCTTCGACAACTGCCTGCGTTGCAATGCTGTAAGCCGTTAATTTTTTTTTGTGCAACTTATAAAACGTCTTTCCGTCCGCCGAAATCGTGGCGGCGATGAGCGAATTTTCATAGTCGTTCGATTCCGAATTGAATTCCTGTTTATTAATTTTATTGTCGGCGGTTATTTTCAGAACGCGTGTATCGCCGTTGTCGGTAATCATCAAACTTTGTCCGTTTCCCGTGAAAAGCATCTTCGCTTTATCGAATTCGAGTTCCGACAAATTAATCGAAGTTTTGATCTTACCGCCGGCGACATCAAAGAAGAGAAGGTGATTTATCTGTTTGTCCGTGCCGAAGGCAACGGGCAGATTGAGCACCATAGTTTTTCCGTCCGCGCTGTATTTCAACGATTGCGCATCGGCTGAAACGATCAGTAAAAACGAAATCAAAACGGCTGAAAATGTATTTTTTAACATAACTTTATTCTCGACAAGATGAAATTTATCTTTCTAATACTAAACGCAGGAATTTTAATTAAAAAGGTTCAAATTAATTATTTTAAGTAGGCGTGCAGCATAAAGAATTTGAGATCGTGTTCAGAGTCCCTCGTTTACGCGGCTTTCGCTTAGGGTTAGCCGCCTGAATGCGGGACTCTGAACTATAATCAGATTTTATTTTTTTGCCGTCAAAAGCCTGGCTTTTGCTTCGTCCGCTAATGCGAGTTTTATTTTGCCGAGCTTGCGGTAAACTTTGGCGCGACCTTCGAGCGCGGCTTTGGATTTCGGGTTTAATTCGATCGCTTTGTTGAAATTCCCGAGAGCCAAATCCAATTTATTGTTTTCAAGATCAATCCGGGCGGCTTTGACGGCAGTTTCTTCGTAAGCCTTTTTGAATTCTGCGTAACCGTTCAGATTTTTCGGATTGCGTTTGCTTGCCGGAAGCCCGTTTTTCTCGGTCGCCACGGCGCGCAGGGAATTGACCAGATCAGCCGAACCGAAACCGACCAACGCCGTCGCATACATCAGCGAAGCCATTTCATAATTTTCCGCAGATTTTTCTTTTGCCGCGTATTCGTCGCCCGCCGCAATGCTCGAAAGCGCGTCTTTGTAAAAACTGTCGAACTGTTTCTGAAAATAAATGTCCGCTTTCTTGAACTTTCCGGCTTCGACGTTCGCGACGGATTTTAAGTAAAGAATTTCGACATCTTCCGCATATTCGGGATAATCGTCCAAAAATTCGAGAACCCTGTAAGGATTTTCCTTTTTGGAAATTTCATCGGCTTTTTTGACGACTTCCTCTTTAGAAAGATTAATGTCGGCTAACGCTTCCTTGTAAGGCGGAATGTCGGGCTGCATTTCGATCGCTTTGCGGATGTCGGCGGCGGCTTTTTCCTTATCGCCTTTTGCCTGATAGGTTTTTCCGCGCTGATAAACGGCTTCGTCGCTGGTCGGTTCAAATTCGAGAAATTTATTGAAGTCGGCAATCGCCGGATCGTATTTTTCCGCGTCGTTGTATGCGTAAGCCCGCATAATGTAAGCGTTTGAATAATCGGGTTTCAATTTTATCGCCGCCGTCAGATCGTCGATCGGTTTTTGTTTGTCGTCGTAATCGCCGAGCACGATCGAACGCAGATAAAACGCTTCGGCGTTGGTCGGGTCGAGTTCGATGGATTTATTGAAATCGGGCAGAGCCTTCGCGCTTTGTTCGTCGCGATAGAAAAATCTGGCGCGGTAAAAATATGCCTTCCCATTGGTCGGCGCAACTTTAACCGCCATATTGAGATCGGCAAGTTTTTTAAGATTGGTCGGCTGAGTTTCGGCACGCAGGGCGTAACATTCGCTGACAATAACGGATTCCTTCGTTTTCAAAACGCAATTGCTGAATTCGGCGTTTGCTTCCGAAAGTTTTTCCGCCGCAAGAAATTCCTTTCCGCGTGTCAGGTATTCGTTTTCCTGTGCAAAAACCGAAGCCGTCAAAATCAAAACCGCAAAAATGTAAAATAATCGCTTTCTCATAAAAAATTTATCTTCGCAAATAAAAAATTGCGATCTACCCTCTCTGTGATAAATCGCAATTTTTGGTTGAAAATGAGGTCAAATTATTTTCTCGGAAACGTAATTATTTACCTGCATTCGCGTTTGAAATTTTCAATTTCGGCGCGGTGTTTGCGGCGTTCGCGTTTGCCGACGATTTTGCGGTCGTATTTGCATTTGCCGCCGAAACATTGGCGTTTGCGGTTTTCGTATTAGCGTTTGCATTTACGGCTTTTTTCGCTTGGCTAACCGAAACGTAAACAGGTTCGGCGAGATATTCGACGCTGACCGAGCCGCCGAGATTATTATTTGCCGCGATCGACGAATTTTTCTTAACTTTGATCTCGATCGACGCTCTTGCGCCGAGTTTTTTCTCCGCCCAGTATTGCGGCGTGATCGTCACGGCATTTCGCGCCGGATTTAAGAACACCATTCCGCCACCGGAAATATCGTCGCCGATCGACGTATTGATTCCGAGGACGAGCGTTTCGTCCGCGCCGACCGCACGCGAAAGCGAAATCGTCGTCGGTTGTGCGGAATCTAAAAACAAACCGCCGTTTGCCGAAACTTCGAGCGGCAGTAGCGTGACCGAATTGGTCGAAGTTTTTCCGTCGTTGTCGGTGAAAACGAATTCGTGTTTCGGCTGATAGTTTTTCACCATCGCGCGGTAATCCGTGCCTTTCATACGGTAATTCGTGCCGATCAGATTCGACGGGTCGGATTTGTCCAAAGCCGTTCCGTTATAAAGAATCTTGCCCGGTTCGGTCAGCGCAAGCGTCGTTCCGGTCGCACCGCCGACACGAAAAGTTGCAACGACGGTCGTGCCGCTTTTCTTGCCTTCGACGTAATAAATCTGGTAAACCTGCGAACTCATTACCGTGTTCGACGCGATCGTGTCGGTCGAACCTTGATTGCAGGCGCAAATCAATGAACAAAATGCCGAAAATAACAATATTTTGAATTTCATATTCTTTGATCTTTCGGCAAAAACTACCGAAAAATTCCTCTCAGCTATAATCGCACGAAATTTATAAAAAAGAGGTCATAAAAAAAGAGTTCCGTCTGGCACAACGAAACTCTTTTTTGGTGAGGTTATGGGGTTGCAGGGGAAAATTGTGTGTTCAGAGTTCAAATCAAAATTTGAAACTGATCGCTATTTATTGTCCTTGCCGTCTTCCTTGTCATCGTTGACGGCTTGTTCGACCTGTTCGGTGATGTTGTAGGCGGAAAGCTCGCCTTTGTTCATATTGAACAAACGTCCGGCGGCTTCATCCACTTCGTAGTCGGGCGATTTGTCGTTGAAAATGATCTGATTTAACGCTTTGCCCGTCAGCATATTTACGCCGACGAGTCCAGAACCTTTCTCGTCTTTGCCTTTGATCGTCGTGAGAACGTAATAATTATTTCCGCTTTGTTTCGACGAACTGAATTTTTTCGACATAAACTGCTGATAATTCGACATCAGGTTGAGGAATTGCGAATTCTGATCGAATGCCGAATTGTAATCGCCGCGCTGTGAATAGCTTGCTTCCATTCCTTCGCTCATCATCGCCGCCGTCACCGTTAAAGCGGTCATCACGATCGATTGCCAACCGCTGATGCCGGGCGCGTCGTATTTGGTTGACCAGACGATTTCGCGCGATTTCGGCGAAAATCCGATGAGATGCTGCATTCCGCGCACGACGACCGTGCCGTTTTCCTGCCGGACGAGCGAAACCGGATTGTCGGTAGTGTCCGCGCCTTTTTTGAAAAATCCGCCGACTCCGCCGAACGCGACTGCCGCAACTTTTCCTGCCGTTGCCGCCGCGCCGACCTTGAATTTGAATTTGAGCGGAATTTTATAAGCTTCCTTAACTTTGCCTTGGCTGGTCATATCTAAACCGATGAGATTTTTTTCGTCGGCGATGAGCAGGGAATTGTCTTCGGGCAAAATCATCATATTCGTGATCGAATTTTTCGCGCCTTCGTAAATCCAGTTGGTGTTTCCGTTCGATTTATTCAGCGCAACCACGCCGATGGGCGATTTTTTCTGCCATTCGCCTTTTTTGCCACTGTAAAATTGTCCGCCCATTCTGCCGTAAACGACATCGCCGAACATCTGCATTTCGGCGATGCCGCCTTTGCCGAAATCCTTCGTCGTCCATTTGATATTGCCGCTGTTTTTGTCGATGGCGCGGATGATGCCTTGCGCGGAAGTATAGATCGTGTCGCCGTCGATGATCGCCTGTCCGTTCGTGTTTTTCAGGCTTCCGTCGGTCACGTCGTAAATGGTTTTCCAGACTAATTTTCCGTCTGCGAGATTGTAGCGGTGCAATCCGGCGTAGGTCATATACATCGAATCGCCGTCAAAGATCGGCGGATTTTCGCCGTCGAGGTTGAATCTGTCCGAACGTCCGCCGCCCGAACCTAAAAGCATCGCGCCCGCGCCGCCGCGTTTTTTCTTTTCAACGCCGTAAAGATCGACCTTTTCGGTGTATTCGTTTTGCCACAAAAGCTCACCCGTTGACATCTTTAATGCGAAAATATCGGGCTTGTCCTTGTTCATACGGTTGTCGCGGATGGTTAAAAAGACGAGCATATCTTTTTTGTAAACGGGCGAAACTTCGACCGTGTAGCCGAGCATTTTGTCGGTCGTCCAGACGGTCGCGCCCGTCAAGGTGTCAACGGCGGTGAGCTTGGTTTTGCGCTGTGCCCAACCCGAATTGTCGGCGATGAGCAAAAGCGGCGTGCCGGGGAGTTCGGTATATTCGTCCTCTTTTATTTCGCCGAGATCGTTACGCGTCCAAAGTTGTTTGCCCGTCGCGCCGTCGATCATCGCGATCGATTTATCCATTCCGACCATCACGTTGCCCGTTTCCATCATCGAATACCATTTCGCCCCCTTGACCGACCAGATCGGCGTTTCGGCAAAGGTTTTGACGGTTAAAAAGACTAAAAAAATCAGCGTTACAAAAACGAATATCTTGATACTTTTTTGCATTGAAAACTCTCCTTTAATTTTTCGGTTTTTTGCGCGGATTTCGCGCTTCCGAAATAAATCGCAAGGAAGCTGAGAAAAATGGGTCAGGAAAAACAAAAATATCGGACAAAGATTGATTTGTCGGATTAGGCGCACAACCCTAAAGCGGAGTTTGGCGGATGTGTCAGATTCTGATTTTGGCGATCTTCGTGTAAAATCAAACGAATTGAAACGATAATTTCCGGCAATGGCAGAAAAGAGCGATGTAACACAACTTTTGAGCAAAGCGCAGACGGGAAACCGGGAGGCTTTAGACGAACTTCTGCCGCTCGTTTATGACGAACTGCGGCGTGTGGCGGGCAGTCATTTGCGGAATGAACGCGATAATCACACGCTGCAGGCGACCGCGCTCGTCAATGAAGCATATATTCGTCTGCTCGAACAAAAGGAAGTCGATTGGCAAAACCGTCTGCATTTTTTTTCGATCGCGTCGGAGATGATGCGGAGAATCCTGGTTAATTACGCTGTTCAGCGCAACGCCAAAAAACGCGGCGACGGCGCGATTCAGGTCGAATTAGACGAAGCGATCAGTTTTGCCGATGGGCGCGATTTCGATCTGGTCAGTCTGGACGAAGCCCTGAAAACTCTGGCAAAACTCGACGAAAAACAGGCAAAGATCGTCGAACTGAGATTTTTCGGCGGCTTGACCATCGAAGAAACCGCGCAGGTTTTGGGTATTTCCGATTCGACCGTCAAACGCGAATGGCGAATGGCGAAAGCGTGGCTGAAAACGCGAATATAGGTCTGTGGTCTTGGGTCTTCGGTTTTTGGAAAAAGCAACTTTAAAGTTTTGTTAAGATACGGTAAATATGAAACTTGAGTTTTTGCTGTGCGTTATAAATTAGTGAGGTAAGAGATTTAGGTATTAGGTCTTTGATGTTGGGTTTTGGAGTTATTTAATATTCCGGATCCGTTTAATTTCAAAGACCAAAGACCAAAGACCGAAGACCCAAGACCCAATTTTTTATGAGTTTTTCAAACTACATCGGGCAAACGCTGGACGGTAAATACAGAATCGAAAGCGAGATCGGGCGCGGCGGTATGGGAACGGTTTTTCTCGCCACGCATCTCGGCACGGAACGTCCCGTTGCTTTGAAGATCATCGCGCCGCAGTTTATGCAGCGCGCCGAATTTGTCGAACGTTTCCGCCGCGAAGCGCGTGCGGCAGGACGTTTGCGCCATCCGCACGTGGTTGACGTGACCGATTTCGGCATTACCGATTCGATCAACGGCAAAATCGCTTATCTCGTGATGGAATATCTGGACGGTTGCACGCTGGGCGAAATTCTCGAAGAAGAGAAAAATCTGCCCGTCGCGTGGACTATCGACATTCTCGAACAGGTTTGCTCCGCCGTTCACGAAGCGCACAATCAGGGCATCATTCACCGCGACCTGAAACCCGATAACATCTGGCTCGAACCGAATCCGAGCGGCGGTTACACGGTCAAAGTTCTCGATTTCGGAATCGCCAAGCTCGAAGAAAATTTCAATCATCATTCGGCTGAAAAACTCCCGGTCGAACTGCCGTCTTTGGAAAAAAATATCGCCGGCGGACGCGCTACCGTCGCGGATATTTCATATAACGAAACCGTTTCCGACAACAATTCGCCGACAAAACTTTCGGAATCGGCGACCATCGCGCAAACTTTTGAGAAAAACACGCTGATCGGTGAAGGCGGAACTTTGATTCAACCCGTCACCGAAAGCGCAACGATCATTCAGCCGGTTTCCGAAGCCGGAACTTTGATTCAAACGATCGATGATTCAAAAGCGGAAGATAAAACGGCGATCTTTACGGAAAATCATAAGACCATTGCCGAAAGCGAAAAGGATGCGGGAACGAAGATCATTACCGAGCCGCTTTTTACGGAACGTTCGGCGGAAATCAAGGCAACCGACGACCTTTTATTAAAACCGCGCCAAACCGCCGAGCTTACCCGCGTCGGGGCGGTTTTGGGAACGCCGCTCTTTATGTCGCCCGAACAGTGCAAAGGCGAAAAACTTTCACCGCGTTCGGACATTTACAGCCTCGGCGTGATCGCGTATCGGATGCTCGGCGGAAAAACTCCGTTCGACGGCGATTTTACGAGTGTGATGGAAGCGCATCGCGAAGTCGAACCGCCGCCGCTGACGGCGAAAAAAATCCCGTCACGCGTAAAAAAGGTCATTTATTCCGCGCTTGCCAAAAATCCCGACGAACGTCCCGCGACCGCCGAAGCCTTCGCCAGTAAACTGCGTTCGCAATCGGAAGGTTTGACGACGCTGATTCGCCGCTCGCTCGTCATTTACAGCGAACATTTGCCGAAGTTTTTAGGCTTGACCACGTTTCTTTCGATTCCGCTGATTCTGCTCACGATAGCCTTGATCGTGCTTAGTTTTTTGCGCGTCAGCGATGTGATTTCCGAGCAGAACGGGAAGATACTGGTCGGAGCCGTGACGATTTTGCTCGGCATCGCCAGTGCGTTTTGTATGTATTTCATTCTCGGCACGACAACGTGGATCGTCACGCAGTATCTCGCCGTTCCGCTGCGTCCGATTAGGCTTCGTCCGGCTTTGAAGGAATCCGTCAAAAAGTGGAAAACCTTTGCCGGAACGGGTTTGTTGAGCACGATTTTGACTTTCGTCGTCGGTTTTTTGACGTGCGGAATCGGTTTCCTCGTGACATCTGTTTTCTGGTCGTTGCTTGCGCCGGTCGTGATGATGGAAAATCTGCGCGGCTGGAAGGCTCTGAAACGTTCGCAGGAATTGGTTTGGCGCAGATTTTTAACCGCGGTCGGCACCGTCTTTCTGATGTTTCTGATGCCCGCGATCTTTTCGGGAATGATCTCTTTCGTGGTCAACGTCACGGCACGTGCTTTTGACAACACGCGCAAAGACAAGTCGGAGGTCGTAAAAGTGGTCGAAAATCAGGCAGGTTCGCAGGAAAACACAGTTAATCCTTCCGAGGATACGGCAAAAGAACCGGACTTTAAGATCGAGATCGGAAACGGTCAAAAATTCACATTGAATAACACGTCAAAGGATATGCGGACGCGCGTCGTCAATACGATTCTTGAATCTCTGATCCAGATTTTCTGGCTTCCGGCGCATATTTTCGTCACGTCGTTCTCGGCGATCATCATCGCGCTCTTGTATCTGAAAACGCGCCAATCGGGTGGCGAATCGATGAAAGATTTGCTCGAACAATTTGAGGAAACTGACAAGCCGCGTAAAAAATGGCAGGAACGCGTTCGCAATCGTTTGATTCAATCGGGCAGAATCACGAGCGGCGTGAGTAAGTCTTAAAATGAAGTCTATTTTCAGGAAAATTGCGGTATTTATTACATTATTTTGCGCTTTGGCTTTATCGGCTCAAGCGCAAAGTTTTGAACGCGAATTCGATCTGCAAACGGGCGGAATGCTCGAAATAATCAATCTTTACGGCAAAGTAAACGCCGCCGCAGAAGAAAGGAAAACAGACGGAAACGATGAAAAATCTGCCGGAATCAATCCTGAAAAAGTTTTTCTTTCCGCCGTTTCCGCTGTCGAAAATGAAATAAAGATAGACAATTCAAAAGGCAAAATCCGTATTGTGGTCGCGCCGGAAAAAACGGGAAAAAGAATCGATCTTTTCTTCAGGATTCCCGAAAGGATCAAACTCAGGATCGAAACGAACGAAGGCGAAGCTTTGGTTTCGGGCAACCTCGAACTGATCGAAATAAAAAGCGAAACAGGAACCATTGCGGCAGACGTTCCGCTCGATAATGTTCGCTACGATTTTCTCTGGACGCAAAGCCGACCGCGTTTTTTAAGTGATGTCGAACTTGAAAAAGTTTCCGAAAAATCTGCCGGAAAGTTCGTTTTAAGCGGACGAATCGGGGAAAAGAAGCGGCGCGGAAACGCGGAGAAGCGGAAAAAGGGCGAGGAAGAAAACTCAGAATCAACGAACGACGAACCAGATGACCGAAAACCAAAGACCGAAAAACAAAAAACAAGACCCGTTTCCAACGAAATAAAACTGAATTTCACGACCGCGCGGGGAATCATTTTGCTGAACGTTCCGCCGAATGAAGTTTCATCCGATTTGCGCGAACGTCCGCTCACGAACGCGGCAAAAGCGATCATTCGGAGCGGTGATTCGCTTTTGACGGATGCGATCCGCCGCGCAAGTCCGAAATATTTCGGCGATTTCGCAAAAACTCTGCCGCCCGCGAAACGCGAACCCGTTTTAGCCGAGCGCACCGCAAATCAAAATCAAACCGTTTCCGAATTCAAAAAAGTTCTCGTCCGCGTCCTCGATTCAAACAATCGTGCGATTGCCGAATTAAAGCCCGAAGATTTTGAGATCACCGAAGCGGGCAATGTCCGCGAAGTCGTTTCGGTTCAGCCGACGAACGCGCCTTTTAATCTGGTTTTATTGCTCGATGTTTCGGGAAGCGTTGATAATTACGTCAATTTTATCCGCAAAGCGGCGCGTTCGTTCGTCAATACGGTCGATAAAAAAGACAAAGTTGCGATCGTTATTTTTAACGAAGACGTGCAGGTCATTTCCAATTTTACGACCGATAAAACCAGACTTTCCGAATCTTTGGACACTTTCGATGCGGGCGGCGCAACTGCACTTTACGACTCGCTCGGCTTCGTTTTGACCGAAACTCTGCGACCGATGAAGGGCGAACGCACTGCGATCGTCGCGCTCACGGACGGCGACGATAACCGTTCGTTTTTGTCGTTCGATTCCTTGCTCGGTTCGATTCAGGAAAGCGGTGCGCTCGTTTATCCGCTTTATGTTCCGTCAAGTCTGATCGCTTCGTCGGTCAATCCGAATCAAACTGTCGATCCGCTTCGGGCGCGCTACACGGGCTTGACGACCAAAGCCGAGGGCGAAGGCGAAAAGCTCGCCAAGATCAGCGGCGGCGTTTACTATCCGATCACGCAGTTAGACCAAATTCAAAAGGCTTACGACGACATCGTTTTACAACTCAGAACCGCTTATTCGGTCACGTTTCGCTCCGATCTGCCCGAAACCGTCGATAAATCGACCGCTTCGCCGCGCCTGAAAGTCAGGGTGAAACGCGAAAATGCGTTCGTCAAACTCGGTTCGGTCGTCGCGGTCGAGGAAAACAAAACTTCGCAAGTTTTTGAAGATTCAGGACGAAACGATCCGGCTTCCTTTTTTTTTCAAAAAGCGGGTTTTCAGCCGGAAACAGAAAGTGATCTTTATCAATCCGAAGAAATTTCGGGAAATGTCGAAAAGATAAAATACAAGCAATTCGTCAATGATGAACTGCGCGAATCGAGATTTGAAAATTTCGATATAAATAAAGCGAACGGTGCGTTTTTAGTGAATAACGGCAAGGAAACGATTGCCGTCAGCCGTTGGATTTCGCCGAAACGAACACGCTCTTACCCGTATGAACGCGTTTACGACACGCTCGCCCATCCGGGTAAAAAAGCGGCGATAATTCCTGTCGTCAAAGACGAAGGATTGGGCGGCGAACGCGATTTTCTGCAATGGGATACGATTTCGCTTTTGAGTCTTTTGGACGTGCAGGTAATTCTGGCTTACTACGATTCAGCCGAAAAAAACGCGAAACGCGCCGATCGGATCACCGCTCAGAAATTCGATAATAATTATATTTTGTCGCGTTTAAGCGAGATTTACGAATTTCAGGGAACGCCGCGTGAATGGAACGAACGCGAAACGAAACAACTCAAAAACGTTTTTGAAAAAGCCAAACTTTCATATCAAAAGATCGCCGGAGAAACCAAAACTTACCTGCACGATGCGAACGCTCTCGATGAATTGATAAAATTTGCCGAAACGCCGCAGAAATTTCTCGAATTTTCGCGCAGTAAATCGCAAAAAGCGCAAACCAGAGAATTTGTCACCAATCAGCCGAAGGAGGCACTTTCAACCGACACGAAAGCGAAAGTCACGATTACCAACGCGCTTTTCGGCAAATATTTCTTTACCTGCGATGAAACAAAGATCGAGAACAAAAACGTTTACCTGATCGAAGCGAAACACAGCGTCCGCGCCAAAATGCCGTCCAAAAACGACATCAAAGACGGCTTTATCAAAATGATGCTTTACATAAATCTGCAAAACGTCAAAGTCGGCACAAAGCCTTTCGTGTTGAAAGTCCAAATCCGTCTGACAGCAAACCAACTGAAAGGTTCGATAAATTCGGACACGAAAGACGAAGAGATAAGCAAATTTCTGAACGATAATTCCTTCACTGAAAAAGATGCAAGTTTCATCAAAAAGGGCATTCAGGAAGCCAGAGAAAATAATTTCACGATAATTTTAGAACACGCCGAAACTGTAAAATAAATGAAATCTTCGCTTCTACAATCGCTTTTCGACGAACGGGAACGCCGTCCGCTTTCGGTTTCCGAACTGAACGAACAGGTGAAAATTTCGCTCGAACGTGGGTTTTCTTCGGTTTGGATCGAGGGCGAGATCGTCAATTTTGTCGCGGCGCATTCGGGACACTGGTATTTTACGCTTCACGACGGTAATTCGCAGTTGAAAGCGGCTTGTTACATTCGCAACAATATGCGGATAAAATTTCAGCCTTTTGACGGAATTCAGGTTCGCGTGCGCGGGAAATTGAGCGTTTATCAACCGAAAGGCGAATATCAGATTCTGGTCGAATCGCTCGAACCTGTCGGAGAAGGCGCGTTAAAAGTGGCGTTCGAGCAGATTAAGTTAAAGCTCGCAAAGGAAAGGCTTTTTGACGAAGAACTGAAACGACCTTTGCCGTTCTTCCCGAAAAGAGTCGGCGTTGTTACTTCGCCGAACGGCGCGGCTTTTCACGATATTCTGAATGTTCTTTCGCGTCGGACGCGTTCGGTCAGCATCGTTCTGATTCCGACGCGTGTGCAGGGCGAAACGGCGGGCGAGGAAATCCGGCAGGCGATATTAAACGCGAACGAATTTAATAAAATCGCGAACGAAACGGAAAAGATAGACGTTTTAATCGTCGGGCGCGGCGGCGGTTCGTCCGAAGATTTGTGGGCTTTTAACGAAGAACATCTGGCGCGGACGATTCGTGCTTCGGAAATCCCGATCATTTCGGCGGTCGGACACGAAATCGATTTTACGATCGCGGATTTTGTCGCCGACCGCCGTGCGCCGACACCGAGCGCGGCGGCGGAGATCGTGGCGCAGTCGGAAGACCAGATCGAAGCGTTTGTCGTGCAGAGAACACAGGATTTATTTCAACTGATCGACTACAAAATACTGCAATCGCGTAACGATTTACAGGAACTCGCTCTTTCGCCTGTTTTTGTCGAATTTCCGCAAACGATCAAAGATTGGCGTTATGAAACCGAGGATTTGGAATTGCAGATGAAAACGGCTTTCGCGGATAAATTAAAAACTTCGACGAAAAAACTGGAAAAAATCAGTTCGCAACTTTCACCCGTCAAACTCGCATCGAAAGTCGCGGAAAATCAAAAGCGTCTGGCGTTGCTGAAACAGCGAAGCGAAGCGGCGGTGAGAAAACTGATCGATGGCAAGGATGAAAGATTGAAAATAGATATGGCTTCGCTCGATGCACTTTCGCCGCTTTCGGTTTTAAAACGCGGATTTGCACTGGCGGAAAACGAAAAAGGCGAAATTTTGCGCGATGTGAAAGCCGTTAAAACTGACGAAACCGTGAAAATTCGTCTGGCAAAAGGAAAGTTTACGGCGCAGGTAATAAAAACGGAAAATTGAAAATGGAAAACGGATAACGGATAAGTGAGAAAAAATACAAGAATTTAACTATCCGTTATCAACTATCCACTATCACTTATCCACTAATTAAAAGATGTCGAGATTTACAGTAAATTTGGAAGATTCGCCTCAAACGAATGCGAATGTCAGAAGCAAAAACGTTCCTTCGTTCGGCGAAGTCAATCCGCCGAAAAAGCGCGGAAAATTCGGGAAAATTCTCGGCATTTTTGCCGCCGTTCACGGAGTAATCTTATTGATCGGCGCGGTCGGCGGGTATTTTTATTGGCAGAGCTTGAAGAAAACTCCCCAATATTCGCTTGCGCTCTTAATCGATGCGGCGCGCAACGAAGATCAGAAAACGATCGATTCGCTGGTCGATACGAACGCTGTCGTCGATGATTTTTTGCCGCAGATCACCGATAAAGCCGTCGAACTTTACGGCAAAGGTTTGCCGCAGGCGACCATCTCAAAGGTCGCGCAGGTCGCCGCGCCTGTTTTGCCCGCCATCAAAGACCGGGCGCGCGCCGAGCTTCCGCGTGTGATTCGTGAGAAAACCGATAAATTTTCGAGCGTGCCTTTCTTTGCAATCGTGATCGGTGCGGACAGGTATCTGGAAATCGATCAAACGGGCGATGTCGCCACCGTCAAAAGCAAGATCGTCGAGCGTCCGTTGGAAGTAAAAATGAAGAAAAACGGCGATAAATGGCAAGTTGTCGGTGTTAAGGATGAACAACTCGCGACACGAATCGCGCAAAAGATCGGGCAGGAAATCATCGCCGTCGTAACCAAAGGCGGCATCCGCAAGGCGGGCGAAACTCTGGGAATCAGAAATTTACAGGATTTGATTAACCAAGCCGAAGACATTTTGAAATAAAGAAAAAATTATCCACAGATTCACGCGGATCAACTCAGATAAAGAAAAATCTTTATTGATGATTTTATCCGTGTGAATCTGTGTTAATCTGTGGATGAAAAATATGACGACGAAAGCGAAAACATTTGAATCATCACTCGGCGATCTGGAAAAGATCGTCCGCAAATTGGAAGACGGCGACCTATCTTTAGAAGAAAGTCTGAAATTGTTTGAGGACGGCGTAAAACTTTCACGCGAATGTCAGGAAAGATTAGACCAAGCCGAACGCCGTATCGAAGTTTTATTAAAGGATTCGGACGGAAAACTCGGTTTACAATCGCTCGAAAGCGACGATTTGCGCGAAAGCCGCCAGCCGACCATCAAAAAACGTATCGTTTTCGATGACGACGAAGAGGAAGAATCGCCTTTTTAACCGCTATTTCATAAAGGAAATCCCGGCGACCAACGCCATAAAAAAGAAAAAGATAAAAAATACGACCACAGCGATCACGAGCGAATAGATGATTATTGCGGTCGTATTGTCTTTTCCGGTTTTCCCGTTATATTTTGCGCCGCAATTCCGGCATTTGACGTGTTTTAAAAGTTTCGGTCCCAGGACTCCGCCCCACCACGTAAACTTCAGTTGTTCGGCAAAGGTATTCTGACATTTCGGACACGGTGCAAATTGGTTCATATTTTAATAAAATCCTTATTTATAAATTTTATAACGCTTAAAAACCGTGAGAGTTTCAGTTTTTTGCAAATCAATCACGAAGCCATTTCTGCATTTTCGGAAACGGCTCGACATTTTTCTGCGCCGCAGGATTTTGCCCGAAAGCCATCTCCGATTCTTCCAGAACGTGGATGCCCATAAACATTCCGAGCGAATAATTGAATAGAATTCCCTCCGAATTGCCTTTATATCCGTGCGGATGAAAGACGATGCGCGGATCGATCTCCAAATGAATCGCGGCGGCATAAGACCAAAGCATCGCGGCGGTTTCGAGCGAGTCCATATTAAATTCGGGAAGCTCGACCGTATCGCTCAACTGCGGACGAAATTTCGCTGGCGCAGTTGCCAGATGCCCGGCTTCGTGCAGAATGTCGCCCGGAAATTCGAGAAGAGTTTCATCGACGAAGATTTCGCCGTTTTCGATCAAAATTCCGCGCAGAAAGGTTTCGCCTTCAAGATTTCGCGGAGAAACTTTCAGACCGATTTCGTGGAGAAAATCTGCAAATTTTCGGGTTAAATGATTGTCGAACATTTCACGATTATAAACAAAAAAGGCGGATTTGAAATCCGCCTTTTATCGATTTTTACCGGGAAACGAATTAATCGTCGCTTCCGCCGAAAATGCTGAGAAGATACCAGAAAAGAAGTGCGATCGAAGCAAAAAGCGTCAACGACGCGGCAACGTGCTGTGACGTGTTGTAGCGATGCAAAACGTTCGACGTTTCATAAAGAATTGCCGTTCCCGCGAAAGCGACCATTATAAAAGCGAATAAACTTCCCAAGCTGAAGCCGAACAAGATACTCGCCACGATAAAGCCGAGCGCGACGAATCCGCCAATCGCCAGAATCGGTCCCAGAAATGAAAAATCGGAACGCGTGATAAAGACGACCGCCGTAATGCCGAGAAAAAGTCCGAGCGAAACGATTCCGGCTTTGACGATGACATCGCCCGGATTGCTGCTGAAAGTTGCGATCATTGCGATCAAGGGAACAAAAATCACTGCTTCGGCAACGACGTAAAGCAGTAAGCCGACGTATTGCATCGGTTTCGATGTCTGCGAGTTTGCCCAGTTTCCCGCGAGCCACGAAACTCCCATAAATGCGCCGAGAACGAGCAGCCACGAAAATTTTCCGCCGATGCTCATTACCGAAAGGATGGAACCTGCCGCGCCTGAAACGAATAAAAAGCCTTCCAGCACGATAAATGCCAGAATTGCCATTGCAAGATGTAAATATGTGTTGCGGATAAACCTTGCGCGTTGTTCGGGCAAGGCATTTGCCGCCGAATTGTTTCCGAATGTATTAGTGTATGTTTCCATATTATTGTTTCTCCTAAATATATCTTAAAAGAAAACTGATTTTTAGATGCAAAAATATCCCAAAAATCTGTCTGATACTTGGTTTCAAGTATTTTAGAAATTCTATTTTTTTCAATTTGTCCAATTACAATAAAAAGTTTAACCTACGAAATTATGAAAATCCAGATTTATTTTATTCTTTTGCTCTTTTTAGCCACAGCAAGCGTCTTCGGACAGCAAAATTTCCTGATAAAAACCGCTTCAAAAAATTTTGATGTCCAAATCAAAATAACGAAATGCGAAAATGAAACGTGCGAAGGAAAAGCGGCGGTTTCGATCTCGAAAAAGAATTCGTCAAAGCCTTTCCAAACGATCCGGATGCCGAATCTTTTTCTCGAACTCGGCACCGATCAAAAGCCGACGGCAAATTTGATCGAACTTTACGGCGAAAATAACAGCGGCGTGGTTTTCGACGATTTTAATTTCGACGGTCTGGACGATCTGGCTCTGCGAAACGGCAACGACGGCGCATACGGCGGACCTTCTTACGACATTTTGCTTTTTTCAAAAGCATCGAACAGTTTCGTGAAAAGCCCTGCTTTAACGACGCTTGCAAGCGAAAATCTCGGACTTTTTACGGTCAATAAAAAGACTAAAACCCTCGAAACTTTTAATAAAAGCGGCTGTTGCTGGCATCAAACGGTGCGTTATCAGATCGTTAATAACCGCCCGAAAAAAGTTTATGTTTTCACCGAAGATGCGCTCTCGGGTGCGGATGACAAGATTGTTTTAACGACCGAAATTTTGGTCAACGGTCGCTGGAAAAAAACGCGGAAAACGGCTTTGACGAAAGATTATTACAAGGAAAATTAGACTAAAAAACGCGGTGTTCAAAGTGCGGTTTTTCGTCGATTATGTATGAAAATTCGACCGAGTTTGTCGTTTTAATATCGAAATAAGGTCGGATTTTCACCGGATAACTGATGCTCGATTGGTAATCTTTAAGAGCGAACGAATCAAAAATCCGAATTTCGGTGAACAATCGCAAATCCAAATCTCTTTCTTTGGCTTTATTCGGAATTTTTACATAAACTTTCGGAAAATCGAGCGAAGGATTTTGTTTGATCTTTTCCGCATCGAGTTCGAGAATCCTATCCGCATAAATCCTTTCTTTTTCGCCGAATTCCTTTTTCAGATCAACGAAAACCGCTTCGACGAAAATCTTTTGCGGAACGAAAATGCCGTTTTCGCAAATCTGCGGTGCAAGGTTCAGCGTGATGGCGGTTTGCGTTTCATTTTGCAGTGCGTTTTGCATCGTTTCACTGATGACGAGATGAACTTGGCGCGGATGTTTGTATGAACACGCGTCTGTTCGGATAAATTCAGGATTGAATCTTTCCAACTCGAATACCTGAAAAATCTTCTTTGCGGCACCGATCGAAAAATCGTGATAATCGAGAAGTGTTAGATCAAGCTCGTCAGGCGAAAAACGATCGAGCAAAGGCGTAATCAAGGTTGCGAACGGACCGATGCCCGCATAGAGGATTTCGATCTTTTTATGCGGAAAACGGTTTTTTAGTTCATTGATCGCCGCCAAAACTCCGCGCAGAAATTGCGAAGTCCGTTTGTATTCGCGCACGCAAAGCGCGGCTTGGAACGGTGAGATGGCTCTTCCCTGCGAGAGAATCGTTCCGTCGTGAGCTTGCGTTTCTTCGACATCTTCTTTAAGTCCGACGATTTCGCAGAAAAGCGCGTAAAGCTCGAAACAAGCCGCGCGAAGGTTGCTCGGATTTTCATCATTAAGAATTATCTGCGTCAGTAAGTTAAGTTTTTCTTTCATCGATAGATTTTAATTGCAGGGTTTTCGATATGTGAAATAAGAATAACCGCTGTTGGCGACATTTATTTTGTCCTTCCAGATCGCGACATAATATTTCAGACGGTAATCGCCGCAGGGAAGTTCGAGTTCGGAATACGGAATAAAAATATCGAGGTCTTTGTAAACCGTCCGTTCAAAACCCGGCGTAATGTTTCGCGTGGCGGCAACATTTCCCGTGACGGTGTAGAATTTTTTATTTGAATCCTTCAACGCGGTTCCGTCCGCCTTGTAGAAATAAACGACGACCAAATGCTTTTCTTTGTAGGCTTGATTGATATTGAAATTGAGCAGAACATTCATTCCTTTTTGCTCATCTTTGAAAATATTAAAGTCGGCGGTGATGGCTTTAAAGCTCAGGTCGGCATTGGCTTTAACGTTATTGAACGGATACATTTCGGCGATGATCGCTTTGTCTCCGGCGGAAAGAACGCTGTTGCGGGCGACCGCAAAACCGCTTTTCGTAAAACTCGGATCGATGCCGTAGTGCATTATCGAAAGTCGGTCGTAAGCCTTGTTTGAATATTCCGTGTTGTTTCCGTAACGCTGAAAAATTTGACTATCGACCTGTTCACGCGACCAGCCGAGTTCGTTCATATAATAATTGAGCACGACGGGCTTGTTCCATTCAAAATTCCGATTCGCATTTTGGTGTTCGTGCAGAAGTCCGAGCGCGTGTCCGAATTCGTGCAAGGTCGTGCGCCGAAACTCGGCATCATCCGTGTTTGCGTCGAACCAGCCGAAATTCATCGAAGTTCCGTCTGCGCTTTCGTAAGTTTCGCTCGAACCGCCGCGTTTTCTGACCGACCATTGCTGTGACGCTTTGCCGACCAGCGACCACGACGCACCCTTTTCGGTTTGAAAACTGATACGAATGTCGGCTTTTCCCGTTTCGACGAAAACGAAGTCGATATTGGCGAACTGCTCCCAGGTTTCGGCGTAATATTTGACTTTTGATCTCAAGAACGGCGTTCCATCCAGAAATCTGACGTAAACTTTCTGACCCGGAAGCCATTTCGACGACGTTCTGAAAACGCCTTGCGCCAGTTTTGTATCGGGATTCTGCGCTTTCGGTAACGAGTCGGAAAGACAGGTTTGAATTTGTTGGGAATAAACTCCGAAACTGCAAAGCAGAAACAGCAAAATCGTTAAGCTAAGATATTTAAGGGGCGGCATATCGGCAAAATTATAGCATTGATCCTAAATTTTAATCGGTCAAACGCTTTGAAAAGCAGGGAAAGTGCGAATGATTTGCCTTAAAGATGTGAAGCTGCTTGAAAATGGTTGCAATATAAATAAAAAAAGAAAAAGGCGACTCTTTTTTAAGTCGCCTTTACTTATTAAATTTTTTTGATTTGGTCGGATGATTTTGCCGTCTTAACCGAAAGTTGCCGGAATGAGCTTTTGGCTTTATTCCACCGACATTTTCTTTGTTATCAACTTCTCGATCATTAACCTCATCGGTTTCTATTAAACCTTTCCGAATGATTTTACCGGCTTGTTACCGGCTCAAACTATCCGGTGGTGTTTCGATTGAATTTTCTATCATATCTTATCACCTCCCACACTTAGACTAGCTAAACGCGAGCAATTTGTCAAAGGTTTTTTTTCATCGGAGCGAATTTATTTTACTTCTTCGACGGCATATTTTTTCCTATTTCCTGATGACGCGGACGATTTCGCCGGGTGTGCTTTCCGTTCCGTTTGAATCGACGGCGCGAACGTAATAGAAGTAAACTTCGCCCGATTCAACGCCTTCGTCTTTGAAACTCGTCGTCGGAAGCGGTTCGGCGTTGCGCTTTTCCCATTGGTCGAGCGGCGTTTTTTCGTCTGCCGAGCGATAGATATTGTAGCCGGCAAAATCGACGAGCGGATTTTGCGCGAATTGGTTTCCGGCGTGATCGGTAAAGGAAACTTGCGGCGTGATCGGCGCGCTTTCGTTGCCGTTCGAGTCAACCTGCGTGAGCTTGTAAAAATAACGCGTGCCGACTTCCGCCGCCGGATCGTTAAAACTGCCTTCGGGAATCGGCTCATCCGTGATTCTTTCCCAGAAAATGAACGGCAGTTGTTCATTCACCGAACGGTAAACGTGATAGCCGACAATCGTTTTATCGATTTTTTGCAGTAATTTCTTTTTGTTTCTGAGTTTTTTCTTGTTCATAATCCTTCTTAAATTTAGCGAAACAAAAGAAATTTCACAAAGGGGAAAGTGGAAATCAAAATTTAGAACGCGGATTTGGCGAATCAAACGGATAAATACGGATTTTCAAAAAAATATCCGCGTATATCCGCCTAATCTGCCCGATCCGCGTTCAAAATTTTGTTTAATCTTAAGGCATCATAAAACCGAGATTGTTGTTCGGAAAATTGACGATATTCGGAAAAACCGCCGCGAGATCGGCATCGTTCAGACCGAACCAACGTGCCAGCGTTCCGGCATATTGTTCGACGCTCGTGGTCGGAAGCCAACGCCCGCGTGCGCCCGAACCGCTGTCGATGTCGTCGGGTCCGCCCAATTGCAATGTCGGAAAAATATTGCCCGTGCCGTCGGCTCGCGTGCTTCCGTAAAAATCGCCGCCCATCACCGCGCCGCCCATCACGAGCGAATGACTGCCCCACGCGTGATCGGTTCCGACGTTTCCGCCAACGCCCGACGGATTCATCGTGCGCCCGAAATCGGAAAGCGTGAAAGCCGTGACCTTATTCTGCATTCCCTGTGCGCCCATTTCATCGTAAAAAGCGCGCATCGCCTGACTCAATTGAACGAGCAGTGCGTTCTGACCGTTTTGACCGTTCAGCTGATTCTGATGCGTATCGAAACCGCCGAGCTCGACAAAGAAAACCTGCCGGTTGATCGAAAGATCGCCGCGTTTTTTTATTACGCGGGCGACTTGTTTCAATTGTCTGCCGAGATTCGTATTCGGAAACGTCGCGGTCACTTCCTGAAAAGTGCTGAGTGCGTTTCCGGCGATCTGGGCTTGGTTCGTGATATGACTTGCCGCGCCGACGAGTTGCGAATCGAGGTCGACCGTGCGGAGTTCGGCTAAGGCGGCGTTTCGCGCATTTGAAAACGGGTCGTTACAGCAGGTTTTACTGTAAAGTATCAACGCTTCGTTGAGCGGCGTTCCGCTGTCCCTGATCGCCAGCGGTGTCGTGCTCTGTCCGAGCGTGAAAAGCTGTGTTCCCGCGATCGACGTAATCATCGAAATCCGACCGTTCGGATTGTCGGACGCGTGAATGCGGTCGGCGATCTTGCCGCCCCAACCGATCGGAACGGGCGAATCCGAACGCGAAGTCTGCTGTTGCTGAATCTGGTCGGAATGCGAAAAAAGCTGATACGGTCGCCACGCGGGATTGGAAATATATTGCGCCTTCGTCATCGGGCGAATCAGATTTCCGACATTGACGACCGCCGCCAATTTGCCCTGCGCCCAGAGTTCGTGAATCCCGTTATTGACACCGCCCGCAACCGTTCCGAGATTCGGGTGCAGTCCGTAAGTCAGGTTTCCCAGACGCGGAACCGCAACGGGAAGCAGTTGCGCTTGCGGAATCGCCAAACCTTGCGCGGCGCGCGTGGCGGAATAAGCCGCATAATTACTGATATTCGCATCCGAATGATTCGGGACGATCATATTATTCCCGTCATTTCCGCCCGCCAAAAGAATGCAGACGAGCGCGCGGTAATCGCTCGGAACGCCTGCATCTTGCGTTTTTTCATCAATTGTTTGCGCCATCGCGCTCATCAATCCGAAATGCCGCGCTTGCGTCGCCAATGCCAACATACTCAGGGCGCAACCCGATTTCTTTAAAAATTCTCTTCTGTTTTCGTCCATAAAACTCCTTTTAGGGAAAACGAATAATTGATAAGTAAATAAGTGATAAAATCAGTTATCAGTTATCAGTTATCAGTTATCACTTATCCGTTATCTCTGTATTTGGTATTGCGAAGAAGTCGCCACCAGAAAAATTGCCTGTTTCGCTTTCTGATCGGCTGAAACGCTGAAATTTATCGCGGCGCGAATCTTGGCTTTCATCGCTTCGCTCATCGTGCCGTGCATCATTTTCGTGTTCAGATTTTCGATCAGAGTATTGCCCGTCGGGTCAGCCGTCATCCAAGCCGTCGGTTCGGTCAGATCGATCTCGGTTCCGCAGGGAACATATGGGTAAGGGTCAGCCGTCGTGGACGGCGAAAAGGCGATGTTTCCGAACGAGAAAAAGAAAATCTGATTGATGCGCGAAAACGATGTGCCCGTGTTGTTGACCGCGAATTCGGGTCCGAGAATGTCGGTTCCCGGCACGACGTAATCGGGCGGAAAATAGTTGAAAACGGTCGGCGGTCCCCAGATTTCCTGTCCCATTTCGCGCGTCACCCAATCGAAAACGCCGTCGCTCCGGTTCTGACAGGCGGCGGGCGGAGAATTTGTGCCGTTTCTTCCGGCGCGGACTTTGAACGCCCGCAGGAAATTCGTCAAATGCTGTAAAGGTTCGCGGAGTTTGCCGTAAGTCGGATCGGTTTTTCGACTGCCGCGCGCTTCGGGGTCGAGCAAAACCGCACGGATCACGGCTTTCATATCGCCGCGAACGCCCGCGCCGTTGTTGTTGAATGCCGCCGCGACGCGTCCGACATAAGCGGGAGAAGGATCGCTCGTGACGAGATGCTGAATCAAAAGCTTGCCGATGTATGGCGCGACGTTCGGATGATAAAAGATATTATCGAGCGTTTTGTTGAGCGAATCGGTCGCGTAAGCGCGGCGGTTCGCGTCCGTCGTGCAGTTTGTGCAGGCGGGAATCGTCTGGTTCGGCGCACCCGCGTAATCGAACAAGGTTTTCGCCGTTTGGTCGTGGTCGTTCGGGAAATTGAGATACATCGGGTCGATGAAATTCGGCGCGTTGACGACCGCGTTCGGACACGCGGGATTGTTTCCGCTGTTGCATTGCGACCAGCCCGTAAAGACCTTTGTAAATTGGTTGATCTTGTCCTGATCGTAAGTCGGGATGCGGTTGCCCTGACCGTCTAATTGAAGCGTTCCGTCCTGATTCAGTTTGTATAAACCGACCGAAAAAAGCTGTAAAAGCTCGCGCGGATAATTTTCGTTCGGGTTCGCTTTGGTCGAGCGAACCATATCGAGATATTCGCCCATCGCGGGGCTGAGCGTCATTTCCGTCATCAGATCGCGGTAATTTCCGAACGCGTTTCTATCGAGAATCTCGATATATTCCTGCATCCAGCGTTGCTGGTAAACGGTCGATTGCGACACGACCCAGATTTGATGCAACGCCCACGAAACGCGCCGCCGCAGTTGGTCGTCGCCGTAAAGTGCTTCCTGCACCATCCATTTCTGGTTGTTGTAGCCCCAATAATGATTGCGGTGACAGAGATTTACTTCGGGACTCGAATCGTAAACTCCGCACCCCTGCGTTCCGTCGAAAGGTTTGAGCGGAAAATTCGGATAGGGAATCGACGGGTAAGGTTTCGCAAATTCTTCTTCGATCCAACGGCGCAGACCGATGCGGCGCAGACGTGCATCGAGCGCGTCGGTCGGTCCGAAGGTTGCCTGTTCGATAAATCTGCGGCGGTCGCCGACGGGCGAATAGAGCGAAGTTTGATTCAGACGCGCAGACGGCGCAGGTGTCGGCGTTAATCCTGTTGTATCGGGAAATTTCCCAACTTCTTTTCCTAAACTCAATTTCACGCGGTTGCTGACGTTTCCGCGCCACGAAACATTGATTAAAACTCCGCTGTTTTCGAGCGGCTGTCCGTTGTAGCCGTTCGCGTCAGCGATTTGCAGTGTCAGCGCGTAAATCCAATCCTGCTTTTTCAACTGCTGAACGTTTTCGACCGTCAGACGAAACTTTTTCCCGCGTGCGTCCTCGGCAAAAGCGCGAAAGGCATTTGCGCCTTCGTCCGCCGCGAGCGCAACGTTCGTCACGAAAACGATGACACGCGAACCCGGCGAAAAATATTCGGCGTTCGGTGCGGGCAAACCGCCGCGCCAGCTTTCGGGTTTGACGGCTAAAGCCTTGACCGAATCCGCTTCGCTGATAAGAACGGGGTCGGAAGATTCAAAATTTTCGTCCTGTGCCGTGACTGCCGACGCACTGCAAAACAGCAGAGCCGTCAACCAAAAAACTGTATATTTTGCCCGTTCTGTCACAGAAAACGGGGAAAATCCTTTCATATCGAAACTCCTAAATTTATCGGCGATTTGTCTTATATTTGATCGAATGAACAGCCCCGGATAAACGAATATTCCGAAACGTTCCAAATGCAGGGAATTGAGCTGTTTGCTCTATAAAAATATTAAATGATTGAAGGGGTTTTGTAAACGGATTTTTGAAAGCGCGTAAATGAAGATAATCGCGAGAGTTAAAAGAATCAGACAGAACAATTCCGGGCGCGGTTCGGTCGTGAATTTCACCGGAACGCGCTCAGAGTCCCGCCTTCAGGCGGCAAACCGCTAAACGGAAAGCCTTCTGAAGAAGGGACTCTGAGCGCGGGACTCTCAACATTTTTCCGATGTTAACCGTTGACGGTTGCTTCGACCTCCTGACTCCACGTCCCGACCTCGCCGTTCTTTGAATGCCAGCGCAGTCTGTAGATGACTTTTTTGCCGACATCTTCGCTCCTGTAATTGCAGACATACGGCGTGTTCGTATCGTCCGCCACAAAATCGAAATCTTCGAGCGGTGCGGACGGCGACGCGCCGATATAGCGGTAAATTTCGCAACTTCGCACGCCTTCGGGCTTGCGTGTCGTTTCGGGCGTGTTCACGTCACGAAAATGGATGATGTGTTTTAACTGCACCGTATCGACCCACGCGGTCGGAAAAGACGTATCTTCGAGCGCGGGCGCGTCGGTTCTGACCTTGTCGCGCGGCGGAATGCCTTTTGCGGCGAGTGCTTCGTCCGTCAGAGAACGGTCGGCATACGCCGTATTTCGCTGACCGCGAAGCTCGCCGAGCACATTCTGCCGACTCGCCGTTTTTTGCTGTGACAATCCCGCTTCCTGAATCTGAAGCGCATCCCACGCATCGAGCGTCGCCTCAAAAGCATCATTGACCCCCTTGATCGACTGAACCTCGGTATTGGTAAAATTCAAACCCGCCGCATCCGAAGTTATTTTAGCCTCATATGCACGCGACTCAGCCAACAGTTCACGATCGGAAAGATTTCCTAAATCCTTGCTGTCATACATAGTTTTATCTCCAGAAATATTTGAATTTCGGCAGGAAAAATCGAGTTTGATCGGCTATTTCTCAGGAGTTGCGCGAAAATTTTTTGGGCGTAACCTTTGGGAATAGTCACAAAATTTTGCTTGCCGATGCCCTTTTTTATAACTTAATTTTAATTTTAAGGCAAGACTTTTTTTATCGCTGAAACACTTTCAGCAACAACTGAAACACTCTCAGCACACGCTGAAACACTTTCAGCGACCCCTGAGAATGATTCAGCACGTGCTGAAACTGATTCAGCAACCCCTGAAAGTCATTCAGCACCTGCTGAAAATAGTTCAGCAACTGCTGAAAGTGTTTCAGCAACCCCTGAAACACTTTCAGCGATCAACGATTTATAAAAAAACACTAAAAAGCTCCGAATAGCAGTCAAAAATTAATGAAATTTAATCAAAAATAGCTTTACCTGAAGATAAAAATAGCTTTACCTGTAAGCTAAGAATAGCTTTGCCGGTAAGTTTGGAAGGGCTTTGCCCGCTGATGTGCGGAAAGGCTCTGCCTTTCCGTGAAGTGAATATACAGGATTCGAGGCTCCGCCTCCGATGAGGCAGAGCCTCATAAAATAAAGGAAATGCAGTCGGAAAGGCAAAGCCTTTCCGCACATCTAACGGCAAAGCCGTGATTCAGAAAAGCCTTACCTGAAAATAAAAATAACTTTGCCTGAAGCTAAAAATAGCGTTACCTGTAAGATTGGAAGGGCTTTGCCCGCTGATGTGCGGAAAGGCTTTGCCTTTCCGTAAAGTGAATATATAGGATTCGAGGCTCCGCCTCCGATGAGGCAGAGCCTCATAAAATAAAGGAAATGCAGTCGGAAAGGCAAAGCCTTTCCGCACATCCAACGGCAGAGCCGTGATTCAGAAAAGCTTTGCCGCACATCGAACGACAGAGCCGTGATTCGGAAAAGCCTTTCCGCACATCGAACGGCAGAGCCGTGATTTGGAATAGAAGTTACTGGCACGGAACCGATAATTAGCATAAGAGGTTTCTCCGAAAATGTTTTAGCCGGAAATTCAGGATCAGAATTTTCCATAAAAAATAAAAGCCGCTTGCAAAAGTAACGGTTAGACCTTAACCATTAACTCACACAAGCGGTTTTAACTATAAAAACCTTTATTTAATTTTTCATTGGCTGAAAGGAAGGACAACACAGCATTGTCCGATTGTGCCGTATTTTTTTTAGAATTAAAAAAGGCGACTCAAATTTGAATCGCCTAAAATCCAGAACCTGAAACCTAAGAACCTATTCCGCCGTCGCCGCCGCTTTGTCGGGAACGGCGCGGTCGGCTTCGAGGTTTTTGGTTTTCTCGAATCCTTTCTCCGTCGGTTCGATGCGCGGGGTTGCCAAGCCTAATTCCTGTTGCCGCCACAGGTTTGAAACGAGCAATTCGCGGATGAACGCCATTTCTTTCGGCAGACGGTCGTAGAGCTTGTAGAAAAGATCGTCGTGCATCGAGATTTCCTTGAGCCACATATCGCGATCGAGATGCATCACTTTTTTGAAATCCTCTTCCGTGAAATCTTCCATTCCGCGCCAGTCGAGATGTTCGTATTTCGGCTGCCAGCCCAACGGCGTTTCAACGCCTTTCGACTTTCCGCGCGCGCGCTCGACGACCCATTTCAGGATACGCATATTATCGCCGAAACCGTTCCAGAGGAATTTGCCGTCTTCGCCCTTCAAAAACCAGTTGACCGAGAAAATGCGCGGCGGTTCGGGAATCGAACGACCGAAATTGAGCCAGTGCGAGAAATAATCGCCCATATGATAGCCCGCAAAGGGAAGCATCGCAAACGGGTCGCGGCGGACTTCGCCGATATTTCCGAACGCGGCGGCGGTCATTTCACTGCCCATCGTCGCCGCCATATAAACGCCGAACGCCCAGTTGAACGATTGCAGAACGAGCGGCACGACCGAATTACGGCGACCGCCGAAGATGAACGCCGAAACGGGAACGCCTTGCGGGTTGTTGAAATCTTCGTCAACAACAGGGCATTGCGTGATCGGCGCGGTAAAACGTGCGTTCGGATGCGCGGCGGGTTTGCCCGCGTCGGGTGTCCAATCGTTGCCCTGCCAGTCAATCGCGTGTGCCGGTGCGTCGCCGTCCATTCCTTCCCACCAAACGTCGCCGTCATCCGTTAAAGCAACGTTCGTAAAGATCGTGTTTTCACGGATCGAATCCATCGCGTTCGGGTTGGTTTTGTAATTCGTTCCCGGTGCAACGCCGAAAAATCCGTTTTCGGGATTGATCGCACGAAGCTTGCCTTCTTCGTCGGGTTTGATCCACGCGATGTCGTCGCCGACGGTCGTGACTTTCCAGCCTTCTTCCTGAAACGGCTTCGGCGGAATGAGCATCGCAAAATTCGTCTTTCCGCAAGCCGACGGGAAAGCCGCGCAAACATAATCCTTCTGTCCGTCAGGCGATTCGACACCGACGATCAGCATATGTTCCGCAAGCCAGCCTTCATCGCGTCCGATCGTCGAAGCGATACGCAGTGCAAGACATTTTTTACCCAAAAGCGCGTTGCCGCCGTAACCCGAACCGTAAGAAACGATCGAACGTTCTTCGGGAAAATGGACGATGTATTTGTCCTTCGGATCGGGCGAGCAAGCCCACGCGACATCCGCCTGACCTTCGGCAAGCGGCATTCCGACCGAGTGCAGACAATGCACAAAATCGCCTTCGCCAAGTGCTTCGAGCGCGGCGTTGCCCATCCGCGTCATAATTTTCATATTGACGACGACATACGGCGAATCCGAAATCTGCACGCCGAACTGCGAGATCGGCGAACCGATCGGTCCCATACAGAACGGAATCACATACATCGTGCGTCCGGTCATACAGCCGCGGAACTTCTCGTTCATAACCGCTTTCATTTCCTTCGGGTTCATCCAGTTGTTCGTCGGTCCGGCATCGCCTTTTGCCAACGAGCAAATGTAGGTGCGGTCTTCGACCCGCGCCACGTCCGACGGGTGCGAACGCGCCAGAAACGAATTCGGACGCTTTTCGGGATTGAGGCGGATAAACGTCCCCGCCGCGACCATTTCCTCGCACAGACGGTCGTATTCTTCCTGCGAACCGTCGCACCAATAGACATTATCCGGCTGACAATGCTCCGCCGTTTTCGTCACCCACTCAATTAATTCGGCGTTGTTAACGTGTGCCGGAATGTTTAAGTTTTCCATATTAATTTCTCCAAAATTTTGCCGGTAAAATGTAAAAAAAATATCTCGTTTGCCGGATTTCAGTATTACTAAATGAATTTTTTATTTCAGGTTTCCAAGCCAAAACTAACTTGAAAACCGAATGATTGCAATGATTTTAAAATTTTTGTTCAAGATTCGGAACGCCGGTTCGTGATATTACGAACGCCCCGAACACGTAAATATTCGCATATTTTATCACAGTATAAGCAAAACGTAATGCGGACGGTTATCTTTTGCGGAGAAATTTGTTCGTTTTGAGCAGTGAAACGCCGAAGCGGGCGCGGTCTGATATTTTTTCGTTTAATTTGGCGCGTTAGATGTTGAAAGCCGAAAACGAACGGTTTTCAATTTTATCGAAAAAATCGAAATCATATTTTGTAATCAATAAATAAGGAGATATAAGAAATGACAAATGTTGGAAGACCGCCCGTAAATTCGCCGTATAAAGTCCAGCCATACCGCGAAGAAACGAAAAAAGGACAGGATTTTGAAGCAAGCTGGAACACGAATCAGGCAAGACCGCACAGCTTTGTCGTGATGAAAGCGCAGGCAACGAAAGCGATGAACGCAAATGCCGTTCAATTTATGATCTTTTTTGTCAAAGGCGCACAGCGAATCCAGGTCGGAACCGTCGGCGCGGCTTTGACCGACGGAAAAGCCGAAGCAAAATGGTGCGCCAAACCGTTTGACGAAAACAAGGCAAACGAAGGCGTTTACCATTTCACGGTTTCGACCGGAGCCTTCAAAGGCGAAACTTCAATGCCGTTGGTTTTAACTCCGATCGATACTTTCACCGCCGCACAGCCGAAACCGAAAGTGGTTTTTTAAGAGTTTTGCCCACGAAATACACGAAAAGACACGAAATAAGGAAAAATATTGCCTGCGAAAGAATCGAAAGTAACGAAAAAAGGAAAAGAATATTAAAGAATTTCTATTTTTCTCTCATTTTGTCTTTTTTTCGTCCTTTTCGTATATTTCACGGGCAAATCCTTATTTTAACGGTTTCAATTTATTGCGGTTATTAATAAATGTATGAATTCCGACCGTAACCACGATGATCGCGCCGCCGATGATCGCCCATTTGCTCGGTTTTTCGCCGAGGATCAGGAAAACCCAAACAGGATTCAGGAAAGGTTCGACAAAGCCGATGATGCTGGCATCGAGCGAACGAACTCCGGCGGAAACGCCATAAGTGAATAAAAGATAAGAAATTCCGATTTGAAAAAAACCGAGAAATAAAACCGCGAACAGATCAGTCGTATTCGGTTGCGGCGGATTTTGCACCAACAGCGGAATCATAAACACGACGATCATCAAATTGCCGTAGAAAACCGAAAGCGAGGGATTCTTATTTTCGAGCGAACGCGGATGACGCAGGAGAAGCAGAAAAAGTCCGAAAAATAAGCCTGAAAGCAAAGCGGCGATATTTCCCGCAAAGACGTTCACGGCAAGTTTGCTTTCTTCGCCCGACGTTTCGAGAAAAAATAAACTCATTCCCGCAAGGCAGAAAAAGACCGTCAGCAAATCTCTGAAACGAAATTTTTCCTTTAAAAGAAACGGCGACAACACCAACACGTAAAGCGGCGCGGTATATTGCAGAAAAATCGCATTAGCGGCGGTCGTCGCTTTGTTTGCATAAACGAAAAGCGACAGCGTTCCCGCGTATAAAATTGAAGTCAAAAGCGTAAAACCGTTGAGTTTCAATCCTTTTTTATAAGTAAAAGCCGCGACTGTCAAAGCCGCAAAAGCCGAACGTCCCGCGTTGACCGAAAACGCATCGAGCGTCGTCATTTTTATAAAAAGCCCGCCCGTTGACCACAGCAAAACGGCGATCAGAACGTAGAGGACAGGCGGAAATCGGGTCGGCTGGGTTTCGGCGTTCATATATTAGTCCGGGAGAAAGGTTTATCAGAGCGATTGGTTCGTGAAAAAATATGAGGCGCGTTTTTCGGAGTTGCGCCTCAAAATATTTACTCGTCTTGCGTTGCGGTTTTTATCGCTTCGCGCAGTTTTCTGGCGGAAGTCGTGACGGGTTCGAGATCGCCTTCTTCGACTTTGTAAACTTTTCTGCCGAAAACACCGTTCCACGGCGGAATCACAAAGGAAACGTTGCCCGACGTTTTCGCCTGACACGCCAGCCGCATATAAGGTTTTTCGTCCGATGGCTGATTATAGCCGAAAATTTCCATCTGTTTACGTTCGAGCCGCTGAACTTCGGAAAGTTTTTCCTGTCCGCCGACCACGCCGACCCAACACGTTCCGCAAGCCGCCGAACGGCATTCGACGGGAACTACGCCTTCCCAACAGCGTTCGTCGTTTTCCTTCCAGTTTTTCGATTGGTCGAGCGCGGAAGCCGTCGCAATATCGGCATCGTTCTTGATCGGGAACGAACCGCTCGTTTTTGAATTGATCCAATGCGCCGTGAATTTCTTATCGACCGTTTTCAAAAATCCGAAAATTCCTTGCGAATCGTCTTTGGCGCGTTCTTCGACGATCTCGCTCGGTGCTTTTTGCAAAGCGGGAATCGATTTTTCGGGTTCGCCTTTCGCATTTTTGAAAGCTTCAAGCCCGACCTGATTCAAGGTCATCAAGCCGACAGCCGTAATTCCCAAAATCAGAGCTTTTTTCGTGTGCGCTTTTTCAGCCGCAACGTCGGCGATTTTCTCGATCGTCCCGACCAAATCGGCATTTTCATCACTGAAAGAATCGGCAAACGATTCGATCGCCGCTTTCGTTTGTTTCCAGAAACGATGACCGTAAAGAAAATTGTGCGAAGAATCGATCTGATCTTTCAGTTCATAATTTCCCTGCATCGCAAATTTATGGACGGCTTTCGCTTTGTCTTCCGCCGCTTCCAGATAGCGGAAAAGTTCCAACGGAAAAAAGCGAAACCAAATCTGCGTCGCATTTTTATCTACTTCGTGAATCTCAGGCGCGATTTTCTCGACGGCAGAAAACCAATCTTTTTCGCTGAATTTGTTTAAATAGGATGTTAATGACATTTTTTCTAATCTCCCGACAAAGTTATGATTTAACCAAAAAATATTGACTTAAACAAATTGGCTGTATTATATTTCTGTAATCACTCAAAAATCTAAGGAGAATTCCTGCTATGGATGGAAGAATATTTCATTTATGTGATTGTATTTTCCGTGACTTGAAAAAAAGTTGGACAATCGAGCAAATGGCAGAAATTACCGAACTGTCCGTCCCTCATTTCCAAAAATTATTTAAAGCTCAAATTGGCTCGCCGCCTATCACATATTTGCGAGATTTGCGATTAGAAAAAGCCCGCGAATTTCTCGAAGTTTCATTTCATCAAATAAAACAGATCGGTATTGAGGTCGGAATGCCGGACGACAGCCATTTTACGCGGGACTTTAAAAAGAAATACGGAGTAACTCCAACCGAATACCGCAATCAGTATTGGCAAAAAATCCAAGTTGAACAGCAAAACGGATAGAAATGATAGAATCCGCAAGAAAAAAACAGTTTTCGCCAAGAAAAAGATGTTGATTTCAAATAATTATTTGATAAATAATATCAGATAAAGATTTTCTCGATTTTCACATTAAGAGATATGAAAATGAATTAAGAGATATGAAAATGAAACTTTCAAACCTATTAAAACGATTAAGTATATTGGTGACTATACTTTTTTATTATCACAGAGCGGTTTCAATAATCTTGTGAATGCCCAACGAGGCAGATGCGGTAACCAAACTTTTTGTTACGACGGAGGTCTGTATCCTCCTTGTATTCCCCTGCCGACGACTTTACCGGCGGTTAGTTCTTCTTATAATGGAGGATATGGTTTTAGTGTGGGAAGCGGAAATTGCGGAGCGAAACGTTGCTATTGGTTCTTCGCCTGTAAGTGCGGTCCGGCATTAGGAGCGGGAATTTGTACTCCCAGAGTTGCGGGAAGTTCAGTTGTTTCTTGTGAGAATGAGCCGACTGAAAAGGTCAAATAATATTTTTTACTGAGAGGAGTCACATTATGAAAATTTTCTCGAAATTCAGAATTCTTTTCTTGGGTGTTTGTTTATTAACTGTCGGAATTGTAACTGCATTAGTTCTATCAGCAGAAAAGCATACCGGAGCGGAAAATTACTTTGTTCATAATATAGAACAAGTAAATGATTCGTCTGCAAACAATGAAACATATATTAATGCTTTAGAAAAGATCAGAAATGAATACTCAAACGTTAAAAATGTCGAGATGGAAGCCAATGTTGCCATCGAGATTATAAGAAATAATTCAATCGTAGCAGGGACAGGGCAGATCATTTATATTGCAAAGGATAATAAATATAAATATTCCTGCACGATTTCCGAAAATCTGCAAAACGAAGGTTTAATGAGGGATGTATATATTTTATATAATGGTTCAAAATTTTATTTTTATGACCCTGAATCAAAGATTGTTTCATCTCAGTCAAGTGAAGAAGTGCGGTTGCCTGCCGCTTTGCCGAATCCCTTCTTTTTGCCGATAGAATTTCTCAGTAACGACGATGATAATTGTGAAGGGTGTAAGATGCGTCTTCAAGACGTTAAAATGCCGATCAGATGGGCAAAGCGGGTCAGCTCTATATCCGAACTCACTTCGGAAAACAGTAATGGAACGATTCATAGTCTTATCCAGATGCCCGGCGGCGATTTGAATAAGATTCCTTACAATTACAGAGTAAGATTAGTAGGAGATTCTTCTGCTAATCTTCAACCGATTTCTATTTCGAGAGTTAAAGGAAACGGCATTCCTCTGGCGGAATTATTATTGAATGATTTGCGAACGGTTCCCGGAATAAACGTAAAAATTCCTCATAATGTGGAAGTCGGGGCGCGTGACGAAACAGGAAATTTGAATTTGAAGGCAGTTTTTACGGTTACTAAATTAAAAGTAAATCAAACTCTGGACGACACTTTGTTGGCACCTAATTTTGCGGGGGCGGAAAAGTTTTGGGATTCGGATACGAAGACTTTTGTTAATCAATAGATCGATTACGACATTCTAACCACAAAATAAAGCTCTATCTTCGGATAGAGTTTTATTTTTGTGCAAAAGTTCACTTGACAAAGATTTTCGCGTTGTCGTATAGTTTGTAGTTTCGGACATAAACGTCTGGACTGACAGGGCAATACTGAAAAGTGTTGTGCTGAAGATTTTTGAAGGTTGACACAGGAATTGTAGCGTAAAGCAACCGAACCTATCGGATTGCGGCATATATGAAACATATCAAATAATCGCCACGCTACAGCAAAGTCGAAGCCGGAAATTATAAATTTAGTTTTAATCCATTTAATTTAAGACACAAGTAGAAACTTGTTGCTAACTGCTGAAAAGAATTTCGGCAAGAGTCAGGTGAAAGGTTACTTTTGCCTTTCGGATTTTAAAGTAAGAGGAAAGAATGCCAACGATTAACCAATTAGTTCGCAAAGGTCGCCAAGCGGTGAAATACAAAACGGCGAGTCCGGCTTTGCAGGCAAATCCGCAGAAACGCGGCGTTTGCACCCGCGTTTATACGCAAACCCCGAAAAAACCTAACTCGGCACTTCGTAAAGTCGCCCGTGTTCGTTTGACCAACCAGATCGAAGTTACGACCTACATTCCGGGCATCGGACACAATTTGCAGGAACACTCGATCGTTTTGATTCGCGGCGGTCGCGTTAAAGATTTGCCGGGTGTTCGTTATCACATTATTCGCGGAACGCTCGACGCTTCGGGCGTTGCCAATCGTAATCAGGCGCGTTCAAAATACGGCGCGAAACGTCCGAAAGGTGCTGCACCGGGCAAAAAGTAATTTGAGGGAATAGAGATATGCCAAGAAGAAGAGTTGCAGGAAAAAGAGAAGTTTTACCCGATCCGATCTACAACAGCGTGATCGTTACCAAATTCATCAACGGTTTGATGTGGGCAGGTAAAAAAACCGTCGCCGAAGAGATTTTTTACGGGGCAATGGAAAAGATTGCTGAAAAAACCGGCGAAGAACCGTTAAAAGTTTTCAAAAAAGCATTGGATTCGATCGCGCCGACGTTGGAAGTCAAATCACGCCGTATCGGTGGGGCGACCTATCAGGTTCCGATCGAAGTTACCCGCGACAGACGAAATACTTTATCGATTCGCTGGATTGTGACAAACGCACGCAAGCGCGGTGAAAAAACAATGAGAGATCGTTTGGTCGGCGAATTACTCGACGCAACCAACAATCGCGGCGGTTCGGCTAAGAAACGTGAAGACGTTCACCGCATGGCGGAAGCGAACAAGGCTTTCGCGCATTACAGATTTTAATTAACGACCTTTGAACTTTGATCTTCGACCTTTGAAAGAAGTTGAATTCAAAGATCAAAGCTCAAAAATCAAAGATCAAGAGTTATGGCAAAGATTAGCTTAGACAAATTTAGAAACATCGGCATTATGGCGCACATCGACGCGGGTAAAACTACGACGACCGAACGTGTGCTTTTCTATACGGGTGTTTCGCACAAGATCGGCGAAGTTCACGAAGGAACGGCGACGATGGACTGGATGGAACAGGAACAAGAGCGCGGCATCACGATTACGTCCGCTGCAACTACCTGTTTCTGGAAACGTAACGGTGTCGAACACCGAATCAACATTATCGATACGCCGGGACACGTTGACTTCACCATGGAAGTCGAGCGTTCATTGCGCGTTCTCGATGGCGCAGTTGCAGTTTTTGACGGCGTTGCGGGCGTTGAGCCGCAGTCGGAAACGGTTTGGCGACAGGCTGACAAATACGGCGTTCCGAGAATTTGTTTCATCAATAAATTAGACCGTGCGGGCGCATCTTTCGACCGTTCGTTCCAATCGATTCTGGACAGACTCGGCGCAAATGCGGTGGCACTGCAAATTCCGATCGGTCTTGAAGATCAATTGAAAGGTGTTGTCGATCTCATCACGATGAAAGGTTTGATCTGGAATGATGAAACCAAAGGCGCGCAATACGAAACGACGGACATTCCGGCTGATTTGGTTGAGGCGGCAACGGAAGCACGCGAAAAATTGGTCGAAGCGGTTTCGGCAATCGACGACGATCTGATGATGAAATACCTCGAAGGCGAAGAAATTTCGGAAGATGAAATTCGTAAAGCTCTTCGTAAGGGAACCATCGAATTGAAAATCGTTCCGGTTGTGACGGGTTCGGCTTTCAAAAACAAAGGCGTTCAGACATTGCTCGACGCGGTTGTCGATTATCTGCCGTCGCCGCTCGATATTCCGGCTGTCGAAGGAACCAATCCGAAGACCGATGAAGTCGAAACGCGTGAAGCTACGCCGACCGCTCCATTCTCGGGATTGGTTTTCAAACTGATGGCGGACAAGCACTTAGGTCAGCTTGCCTTCGTTCGTATCTATTCGGGAACGGTTAATTCGGGTTCTTATGTCACGAACACGATCAAAGGTTCAAAAGAACGCGTCGGTCGTCTGATGTTGATGCACGCGAACAAACGCGAAGACGTGGAAAGCGCGTCGGCAGGTGAAATCGTCGCTATCGGCGGTATGAAAAACGTTACGACGGGCGATACGATCTCGGACGAATCGAAACATATTATTCTCGAGTCGATGGAATTTCCCGATCCGGTCGTACGTGTCGCGGTTGAACCGAAAACCCGCGCCGATCAGGACAAAATGGGCATCGCGCTCAATCGTTTGGCGCAGGAAGACCCGAGTTTTCAGGTTTCGACCGATCACGAAACGGGTCAAACGATTATTGCCGGAATGGGCGAATTGCACTTGGAAATTATCGTTGACCGTATGAAGCGCGAATTCGGTGTCGAAGCGAACGTCGGTAAACCGCAGGTTGCTTACCGCGAAACGATCACGATGCCGGCACCCGGAAAAGAAATCTTCAAGAAACAATCCGGCGGTCGCGGTCAATTCGGACACGTCGAACTCGAAATCCAACCGGCTCCGGGCGAAGGTTTTGTCTTTGAAGACAAAATTACGGGCGGCGCGATTCCGCGTCAGTTCATCAAGCCTGTTTCCGAAGGGATTCAGGATGCGATGCGCCGCGGATTTTTGGCTGGTTATGAATTGGTTGACATCAAAGCAAGTCTTGTTTTCGGTTCGTATCACGAAGTTGACTCGGACGAGCGTTCATTCCACATCGCCGGAAGCCTTGCTTTTCAGGATGCGGTTAAAAAAGCGAAACCTGTTTTGCTCGAGCCGATTATGAAAGTCGAAGTCGTTACGCCGGAAGAATATATGGGTTCGGTAAACGGGGATTTGAACCGCCGTCGCGGACAGATCGAAAAAATGGAGCCGCGTCCGGGCAACGTTCAGGTTGTCACCGCTTACGTTCCTCTTTCAGAAATGTTCGGATACACGACGGATTTACGCTCTTCGACCCAGGGACGCGCAACATCGAGCATGCATTTCGAGCGTTATGACGAAGCTCCGCGTAACGTCGCTGAAGAAATCATCGCAAAAGTTAAAGGAGCAGGGAACTAAACCCATTAAAAATTTTTAGGAGTTAATGAGATGAGCAAAGAGAAATTTGACAGATCGAAGCCGCACGTGAATATCGGGACGATCGGACACGTGGATCACGGGAA
>JAJQRF010000006.1 GCA_021228405.1 Pyrinomonadaceae bacterium | reverse complement strand
GGGACGTGGTATCTGCTGAGATCGACGAGCGGATTTCAGGCACTGACGTTCGGAGCAAACAGCGACCTTCCCATCCAGAATGCTTTCGTTCAATAGCCCCGAAATTTCCACGATTGCTGTGAGAGAGATTTTATCAGAGCAATAGAATAAAGACAGAAAAAAGACAATTCTCAGAATTGTCTTTTTTCTTAAATACTCGCGGCGGGATTTGAACCTGCGACTTCTTCCTTCGGAGGGAAGCACTCTATCCACTGAGCTACGCGAGCTTGGATTAAACTACTATAAACTATTTCGGCTGAATTGTAATGCTTTTGATCTTGATTTGATCGAGCGGTTTTTCACGTTCTTGCGGTGCGCCGGCAATCGTTTTGGCATTGTTCATTCCTTCGATGACCTTACCGAAGATCGTGTATTTGTTGTCGAAACCGGGTTCGCGCTTTAAGGTGATGAAAAACTGCGAATTTGCCGAATTAAAATCCTGACTTCTTGCCGCGCCGACGATCCCCGTGTCGTATGGAATGTCGGAAAATTCGGCAACTACGTCGGGTTTGTCCGAACCGCCCATTCCGTCATTTGACGGATCGTTATCCTTTGAATTCGGATCGCCACCTTGGATTACGGATTGGTTGATGCGATGAATAGTCGTTCCGTTGTAAACGCCCTCCTTTGCCAAAGTTTTGAAGCGTTCGACCATTTTCGGCGCGATGTTTGAGTAAAGCTCGATCTTGATCGTTCCAAAGGCGGCAGAATTTTCCATTTCGATAACCGCGATCTCGTTGTCGGCAACGGGTTGAACGCCTTTTTTAACTTCGGGCTGATTGCTGTTCTTATTTGCTGTTTTTGAAGCGTCTTTACAAGCAAAAGCAAAGGCGGAAATTATTAAAAATAATGCAATAAATTTTGTTTTCGACATAAATTTTATCTTAAAAAGTTTTGTCAGTATCTAATAAAATCGTGACGGGTCCGTCGTTCACGAGTTCAACATCCATCATCGCCTGAAAACGACCGGTTTCCACTTTTTTTATTTGTTTACGCGCTTCGGTAACGAAATGTTCGTAAAGTTCGTTGGCACGTTCGGGCGCGGCGGCTTCGATGTATGAAGGTCGCCGACCTTTTCGAGCATCGCCGTAAAGCGTAAATTGAGAAACTACAAGAAGTTCACCCGCAACGTCAAGCAGGGAAAGATTCATTTTATCGTTTTCGTCTTCAAAAATGCGAAGATTCAATGTTTTTTCGAGCAAATAAACCGCTTCTTTTTCGGAATCTTCACGCGAAACGCCGAGCAAAACCAAGATTCCTTTGCCGATCTCGCCCGTGATCTCGCCTTCGACCGTGACTTTTGCCTGCGAAACTCTTTGTAAAACAGCACGCATAGATTTAACGGATAACGGATAAAGGATAGTGAAAATCAAATTGAATAAAATTCACCATCCGTTATCCGTTATCAACTATCACTTAGTCTTCGATGTAAACTTTTTCCATCACGACCGTTTCGAGCGGCTTATCGCGCTGATTGACGGGAACTTCGGCAATTGCGTCAACCACTTCCTGACCTTCGATGACGTTTCCGAATTTCGTGTAGCTCGGCGGAAGCGGATAATCGACGTGCATAATGAAAAACTGCGAACCGTTCGTGTTCGGTCCGGCATTTGCCATCGCAACCGTTCCTTTGCCGTAAACGCCTTTGTAAAGCGGCGAAGTTTTGTCGATCTCATCGTCAAACCGTCCGCCCCAAGCCGACTCGCCGCCGTAGCCTTCGCCGAGCGGATCGCCGCCCTGGATCATAAAATTTCTGATAACACGGTGAAAGATTACGCCGTCGTAATAGCCTTGTTCAGCCAAAAGACGAAAATTTTCGGTCGTTTTCGGTGCGTCTTCTTCCAAGAGTTCAAATTTGATAGTTCCTTTATTTGTTTCAAGAACTGCGATTCTGTTTGCCATTTGTAAATATTCTCCTAAATGTATAATTGCAAAATAAACTACTGATTTAACTGATTATAATAAGAAATGAAATCATTTGTAACGTCTTCAAGCTGAATATTTTGTATTTCAATCGGCAATTCAATGCTCGAATCGAGAATCATACTGTAACCATTTTTTTTTGCAAAGGCTTTGAACGAATCGAAAAGAGTATTGATTGTTTTATATTCAATATTATTTGCTTTAAGAATTGCGATATATTTTTCATTGCTGATGAATGCGCCTTTTTCCATTTGGTTTTTTCTTGATTGTTCAAGATAGACTTTGAAAGGTTGAGTGTTTGGAATTTTATGACCAATAACAGCAAGGTCAACCTTTACAACCTTGCTTTTGGGCAAATCTAAACTCAAATCAGGTTTTTTAGTTGTTTCAAGAAACTCATTTAATAACGGAATAAGTTTACCGGAAATTTCAATTTTGTCGTCAAAAGCCAAAACTTGCGATTTTAAATCGAGTCTTTCGGCATCAAGAATAACAGCATTGTTCTGCTTTCCGATCTCTGTTACTAAATTATTGATTTCATTATTAATAGGTGAAATTAAAAGTTCAAATCTTTTTTGAAAATTTTCATTGATTTTTTTTTGCATTTCAAAGTCTTCTTTTTGTAGTTGGAGAATTTGTTGCCGAAAATATTCAACAGTCGATTCTGTACCGCCGATCGTATTTGTTGGCACAATTGAATCGATCAATTTTTTATATTCATTTATTTTAGTTTGATTTGGAGTTGGAAAGCAGTTTGACGCATAAAATTCGTTTGTGAGCATATCCAAAGAAGTTATGAGTTTTTTAACTCCGATCTTTTCATTCTCAAAATTAAATTTATCGACAACTAAAATATTCGGAATCGTTTGTTTTGCACTTTCTTGAGCGGTAATTTGAGAAACGAAAACACTTGAGAAAATAATGAAAAAAACTATTTTGAAGCGCATAATAATTATCTCCGTTTTAACAGCCGAAAACTTTAAAAATTTCAATCAGATTTTGTATCTAAATTATTTTGTTTTCCGATTTTAACAATTTCCTGCTCAAGTAAGCCAATCGCGTCGTCTTTTTTCGGTGTCGGATTATTAAAAGGTTCGCCTTTGATGAGCGAGCCGACGTTTTCCGTCAAACGGTTGATACGGCGGACGATGCCGCGGTCGAACAGGTAAAACGAAATGAGCCGCATAATCAAACCGATCAACAGCGCGACGAAAACGAAAATGTAATCGCGGCGGCGGATGTCGTTTATTTCGTCGATTTTTTCTTTGAGCAGATCGCCGTCGTGCGCCTGCATTTCGCCGAGATTCAGACGAATCGCGTCCATCAGATTTTTGCCGTTTTTCAGATGATTGTAGAGAGCTTCACGGTCGCGGTTTTGTTTGACGAAATCCTGCGACAATTTCAGCGATTTGAGTTGCTCATTGACAAGCTGTTCGACTTTATCGAGTTTTTCGAGTCTTTCAACTCTCGGTTTTTCGCCTAATTCCTGATTGATCGTTTCACGCAAACCGCTGATCGCTGACGGGATTTTCTCGACGGCGATGCGGTAAGGTTCGAGATACTCGTCGCGTTCGGTGAGAAGAAACCCTCGTTCGCCCGTTTCGGCATCGAGCATCAGATTCAGCAGATCGTTGTATTGACGGACGAGATGAAATCTGCGCTGAATGTCGTATTCGATAAATTCGCGGTTACGGTTGCCGTAAAACGCATAGATAAAAGAAATTACCACGGCAATTATCGGAATAAGCGCGAGGATGCCGCCCTGAGCGCGGATCGGTGCGTGGTTCCAGATCATCAAAAATCGAATCCAACGCCATTTGAGAAAGGTTTTCAGCCGATTCATAAAACGCGAGATTTATTTTATTTTTACGACGGGTTGATCGGGATGAGCAGGGTTCGGGATTACTTTGCGGTTATTGCAATCAACCAATAAATCCAAAACTTCTAAAATTGTTTGATCGATGATGACTTCGTTTCCCAAAACCATTGCTCCTTCGGTTGTTTTGCGTCCGATGATGTCGAACATTATCGGTTCCGTTAAATTGACAACTTCGTTGCGTCCGTCGGCATATTCCGCCACTCTCTGTCCGTCAACTTCCAAGCCTAATTGCTGCATAACATTTAAAGGCACAACAGAAGAAACTGCACCCGTATCGATTAGAGCATCTGCTTCATAAGTTCTAATTTCAGAATCTTTGATTTTGCCGCGCCGCGCCAAAGCTCTGTCTAATGCATTGGTCAATTTAACTCTAACTCTGACTTCGCCCATAATTTTTACGCTCCCAAAATAAACTTTTCTATTGCTAATGCTACACCGTTTTCGTCGTTCGATAAAGTTCTTTTATATTTCGGGTTTTCAAACAATTCGGGTGCGGCATTTGCCATTAAAACGGGCGTTCCGGCGTATTCGAGCATTTGCAGATCGTTAAAATTATCGCCGCAAACCATCACGTTTTCAGCCGTTAGATTATTAAAAGCGGCGAGCTTTTCGAGTCCGATTCCTTTGGAAGCGTCGGGCGGCAGAATGTCGAGCAAGGTGAAATCCAATTTCGGATAAACCGTCGATAAAAGCATCACTTTATCCTTCAATTCTTCGTCCAAAATCTGCTGTAATTCAGCCATCGGCGCGCATCTGCCCGAAAATGAAATATGGACGGTTTCGGTTTCGTCCAAAACGTCTTCCAGTTTTTCGACGTGGTGAATCGCTTCTTCGGCTTCATCGCCGTGCAGATGTTTCGACCAGACGATGTATTTCTGAAGCGGAATATTGTCGGCGGAAACCGTTTCGTAAAGCAGTGTTCCTTTACCGTGCGGATCGGCACTCAAAAGCGCTTCCGCGCCGAATTCGCGCCCGATGCGCAATATTTCGCAAACCGTTTCGTTCGGCAAAAGCGATGCGGAAACGGTTTCGAGCGATTCGGCAAATTTCAGAAGCGCGCCGTTATGCGTGATGAGCGGCGCGTTCAATTCCAATTCCAACCCGACCGGACGCGCATCACGAAACCTGCGTCCGGTGGCAATCGTCACCAAAACGCCGATTTCTTCGGCTTGTCTGATCGCTGTTTTGTTTGCTTCGGGAATTTTGCCTTTTGAGTCGAGCAAAGTTCCGTCAAGATCGAGTGCGAGAAGTTTAATCATTATGGCAATACTTAATTTTCTATTTAGCTTTTAATAAGCATACGCAATTATATAAAGATTTACGAAAAATATTATTGATTACTCGCTTCTTGCTCGCGTTTTTCCTTTCTTTGCTGTTCGAGCCAGATTTGATACGCGGCTTTCCCGCGTTCAAATTCGGCGGCTGAGGCGTAGAAATTGTGCGAACCGTCGTTTTTTTCGACGTTCAGAACGTAGAAAATATAATCGGTCGTGGCGGGTTCGAGAGCGGCTTTGATCGCGCTTTCGGAAACGGACGAGATCGGTCCGGGCGGGATTCCGCCGTATTTTCTGGTGTTATAGGGCGAATCGGCTTCGAGATCGCTTTTATTGATCGTGCCGTCCCAGCGGTTTTGCATTTTGGCGATGTAAACGGCAGTCTGGTCGATGCCGAGCGGAATATTCTTCGCCAGACGGTTGTAGATGACCGACGCAACGATCGGTCGTTCTTCTTCAAACTTCGATTCGGTTTCGATCAAGCTGGCGATCGTGACGATTTCCTGCGAAGTTCTGCCGAGCGATTTTGCTTTGTCATTATATTCGGGCTTCCAGATTTTCTTAAATTGCTCGACCATCGTTTTGATGATTTCCTTCGGTTCGGTTTCACGCGGAAAACTGTAAGTGCTCGGATACATAAAGCCTTCGAGGTTTTTGGCGGTCGGCGCGATGTCTTTGATAAGCGTCGTGTCGTCCATCAGATAAAGAATCGCTTTATCGTCCATCGGCGGATTTTGCGGAAACTTTTCAGCGATGCGTTTGGCGATGTCGAAACGCGTAAAGCCTTCGGGAATCGTCAGTTTCGTTGTGCGTTCCTCACCTTTTTCGAGTTCTTTGATAACCTGCAAAGCATTGATCGGCGAAGCAAATTGATATTCGCCCGCCTTTAATTTTTCGGCGTTTCCGAAAGTGCGGAGATAAATGAGCGTGGCAAATTCGCTCTTGATGATGCCTTCGGACGTAAGTTTAGAAATTATCTGCGTCGGCGAACTGCCTCTCGGGATTTCGATAAATTTATTGGCTTTTTCGTGCGAAACAGGCGTATTCATTGACTGATAAATCCAAAAAGAAACTCCGCCGAGCGCGAGAATCGAAAGAATAAAGATGACGATTAATATTTTGACAAATTTCATTGCGTGCAAATTTTATCAAATATACGTATTCAGACAAAAATAGTTGAATTAAAAACACGAAAAACAGAAAAAGCAGGAAGACTTTAGAAACGGAAGGTGTTTAGTTTTAAATCTCGAATCGCAAGGAAAACGAAAAACTATGTAAAGAAAAACTCAAACTATGTGTAGTTTTACGAAAATTTCGTGAAGAAAAAGGCAAAAAACACGAAGTTTCCACAAAACTACGCGAAAAAAATACCAAAAGACACGAAATTTTGAGCAAAAGACACGAAGTTTTCGGCAAAAGACACAAAGTTTTGAAGAAACTACACAAAGAAAATCAAAAACTACACGAAGTTTTGAGCAAAAGACACGAAGTTTTCCAAAAACTTCGCAAAGAAAATCAAAAACTTCGTGTAGTTTTTAGAAAAAAACACGAAGAAAATGAAAAACTTTGTGAAGAAAATCATTTCCGACGCGTTTTTTTCAAAAAAGAAGTAACCCGAAGCCGTTAATAAATTAACGGCTTCGGGTTATTTTACTTAAAATTCTATTTCGTTTATTTCAAGGCGGCTTCGATGGCTTCGGCGATCTTCGGATCGTCGGGTTTGGTTTTCGGCGAAAAACGCGCCAGAACTTTTCCGTCTTTACCGACCAGGAATTTCTCGAAATTCCACGTAATATCGCCGTCAAAACCGGGATTCGATTCCTTGTTGGTCAAATATGTGTAGAACGGATGCTGATCCGTGCCTTTGACCGAGATTTTCGAGAACATCGGGAAAGTGACTTTGTAATTCAAAGTACAGAAATCTTTGATCTCTTTTTCCGTGCCGGGTTCCTGTCCCATAAAATTGTTCGCGGGAAAGCCTAAAATAACGAATCCGCGGTCTTTATATTTGTCGTAAAGTGCCTGCAAGCCTTCGTATTGCGGAGTCAAACCGCATTTGCTTGCCGTGTTTACAACGAGCGAAACTTTGCCTTTGTAGGTGTCGAGCTTCACGTCTTTGCCGTCGATGTCCTTCATCGTAAATTCGTAGACCGATTTTTCGGGCGGCGGCGTGTTGGGGCTCGGATTAAAGATAAAACCGAGCGCGTAAGCCGCACCGATGCCGCCGATCAATAAAATTCCGATAATTCCTAAACCAATTTTCAACATAAAATTACTCCTTTAATTTTATTTTCCGAGTTCACGCGGATTTTGGGGATTTTGCGGAAGCTGTTCCTGTTTTTCGCCCGTTTCCGCGAACATTTCTTTGATTGCGCCGACGCTCGAAAGCATACTTGAAGTTTCCATCGGCATAAAAATCACTTTTGAATTATTCGTTTTCGTCATATCGCGCAAAGACTCGATATAACGTGCCGTAATCAAATATTGCGCCGTTTGATGAGGGTCGCCGATGGCTTGCGCGATCTGCGCGATTGCCTGCGCTTCGGCGGCGGTTGCACGAAGTCTGGCTTGCGCCGCGCCTTCCGCTTCGAGCACGGCAGATTCCTTGATACCTTCCGAGCGCGTAATGGCGGCTTGTTTTTCGCCTTCGGCACGTGTAATGGCGGCTTGACGGTCGCCTTCGGCTTGCAGAATCAAAGCGCGGCGGTTGCGTTCGGCAGTCATCTGTTTTTCCATCGTGATGCGCACGTCTTCGGGCGGATTGATGTTTTTAACGTCCACGCGGGTGACTTTCACGCCCCATTTGTCGGTCGCTTCATCGAGAATGATGCGAAGTTTCGCGTTGATCTGATCGCGGCTCGAAAGCGTGTGATCCAAATCCATTTCGCCCATCACCGAACGCATTCCCGTGATCGTTAATTGAACAATTGCGCCGACCAGATCGGCGACTTCATAAACCGCCTTCATCGGGTCGGTGATCTGCCAGTAAACGACGGAATCGACGTTGATCGTCACGTTGTCGCGTGTGATAACGGGTTGCGGCGGCATATCGATAAACTGTTCGCGCAGATCGATCGAAGTCGTGCCGGGACGAACGTTCGACCAATAAACCGCGCGCGGAGATTCAAAGAACGGAACGATGATGTTCAAACCGCTTGCCGCGACCCGGTGAAATCTGCCCAATCGTTCGATCAGTAAAACGCTCGATTGCGGAACGATCTTAATAGTTTTCAAAGCCACCGTTAAAAGTGCGATTGCCAGAACTATGATTAAAATGACGCTTGCGCCTAAATATTCCATCTTTTTCTCCTTATAGTTTTCTTAATAAATATACAATATTTTCGGCTTTAATGAAAAAAATCGAAAACGATTGATATTTTTCGGAGAAAAATTTCGCGTTATAGAATGAGGCGGTAAAATTTCGCCGAACAAAGTCGGAAATTTCGACGTAAGATTTTTTGAAATCAAGCGAAACGCGGAAAAAGCATCGTTTACTATTCTTTATATCTGCATTTATCCGCAAGTTGTCCTATCTGATACATACCTGAGCAATTTTCGCGTTTCGCTTGAAAAACTTCTCCGCAAATCAATTTCATCCCCGGATAAATTAAACTAATTCGACATTTTGGCATATAATCTTGCAAAGCTATGACGGTTAAACTTTCTGATATTCAAGACGCACGCATAATTTTGCAAAACATCATCGTTCAAACGCCGATTCTGGCGGACAACAAACTTTCCGACCGGATCGGCGCAAAGACCTATTTCAAAGCCGAATGTCTGCAACGCGGCGGTTCGTTCAAAATTCGCGGCGGTTACAATAAAATCTCGCGTCTTTCCAAAGAAGAAAAACAGCGCGGCGTGATCGCGGCTTCGGCGGGAAATCACGCGCAGGGTGTCGCACTTGCCGCTAAACTCGTCGGCATCAAATCGACCATCGTGCTACCTGAATACGCGCCATTGACGAAAGTTATGGCGACAAAAAACTACGGCGCGGACGTGATTTTGAAAGGCGGAAGTTTTGACGAAGCGGTGGCATATTCGCGCGAATTACAGCAGGAACACGGCTACACCTACGTGCACGCCTTCGACGACGATCACGTGATCGCCGGACAGGGAACGATCGGGTGGGAAATCGTTGACGATTTTCCCGAAGCGACGGTCGTGGTCGTCCCTATCGGCGGCGGCGGCATTATTTCGGGGATTTCTCTGGCGGTTAAAAATCTGCTTCCGAAAGTCCGCGTCATCGGCGTTCAGGCGGAAAACGTTTCACCGGTTACAAAATCACTGAAAGAAGGAAAACCCGTGGAGGAAACGAATTACAAACCGACAATTGCCGACGGAATCGCCGTTAAACGTCCGGGCGAAAAAACTCTGCCGATCATCAAAGAATATGTCGATGAAATCGTCACGGTCACGGAAGAAGAGATCGCACAGGGCATTTATCATTGTGTGCAAAATTCGCATCTTGTCGTCGAAGGCGCGGGTGCGGCGGGTGTCGCGGCTCTGCTTGCCGAAAAGATCAAACTCAAGGCGAACGACAAAGTTTGCGCCGTGCTCTGCGGCGGAAATATCGACGCGAATCTTCTGACACGTGTTTTGGATCAAGTTTTAGTTCATCAAGGTCGTTACATAATGCTCAAGCTTCTCGTGCCCGACCGTCCCGGAAATCTTTCGACCTTAACGGCGCGGGTCGCCGAAACGGGCGCAAACGTGATGGAAGTTTATCACCGCCGCGCAATGTGGCTTGCGCCGCTCGGCGGAGTCGGCATCGAAATGCTTTTGGAAGTCCGCGACGGCGCACACGGCAAGGAAGTCGAAAAATATCTGGAAAAATGCGGCTATCACGTCGAACGCGAAGGTGTCGGCAATTGGGAAGAGTAGATGAGGGATGAAGGATGAAGGATAAGGGATGAAATCAGCTCTTTTCTTATCTTCACTTGGCTTTGTACCAAAACCATAAAATTTTAAGCGGTTTGAGTGCAAAATGTTCAGAGTTCAAAGGGCGTTCCGCGTTTGAAGTTGATTAGCGAAATTCAAGATAAATCTTGAACTCTGAACGCATTTGAGTAACTTCAAAATACGAATTGAGTGCAAAATGTCTTTTTTAGGCGGTTTGAGTGCAAAGCCTCTTCACTTAATCTTTTCACAAATTAAAAGAAGAAAGTCGAAAAAAATAAAAAAAAGATGAGGGCTGAGTAAATGTTTTAATTCAGCCCTCATCTTTCATCCTTCATCCCTATAGCTGATTTCAGATAATGCGATACAAGTTTCGGAATAAGTGACAAGTGATAAGTCATAAGTGATAATTCTTTCTTTTCACTTTTCACTTTTCACTTTTCACTTATTCCGATAAAGATTGTCTTTCATTTAACTGAAATTTGCTTTAAATTACTCCTGCGGAGTAAAGTCGAGATTGGTTGCGTCTTCGTTGAGCGTAATGACACGTGAATTGTATTGCGCTTGTTTGGCGATTACGTTCACGACGTAGGTTTCGCCTGCACGAAGTCCTTCGACGTTGTAATTTCCGAAGTCGTTCGTCGTGGTCGTGACCGTGTTTCCGGCTTGGTCGGTCACTAAGACTTTGGCACGGGCGACGGCAAAACCGCGTGAATTCAGCACGCGACCACTGATGCTTGCGCCTGCCGCGGTCGGACTTGTCTGGGCGATCGTCCAAGGTGAAAAGTTGCTCACGCCCGTGATCGAAGCGTTGCGGTTAGTGAAATTGAGCGAGCAATTCATATCACAAGCGACAACACCGTTGCGGACGATCGTGGCAACCGCTTGGTTGGTGATCGCAGAATCGTCACCGACTCTCCAATTGAATTGAATATCGGTCGTAATGTTGCCGATTTCGTCGATTTGCCAATAACGCGACAAACTCGGTGTCGGAATTCCCGGAGCATTCGTGTCGAAAGCCTGCACGGTCAAACCGCTGTTCGGCGCGCCGATCGTGAAATTTGAAATTTGAATGGGCGAATATCCGTTTTGTGCACCGTCAACCGTTCCGACCGGAAAGATGTAATTCGTCGCTAAACCTGAATCTCCCTGTCGTAAAAAGAACGGGAAAAGTTTGGTAACGGGACCCGCAACATAACTCGTTTCGCTTCCGCCCGAACCGTTTTCGCCGTTATTTCTCGTGAAAATGGAAAGGGTAATATTATTGGTTCCGTTGTAAATAATTCCGTCGGTCAAATAGAAATCACCGATCACTTGGAAGGGCGCGAGAATATTAAGTCCCGCCGGATTATTGATTCTGAAATCAAAAACAAGCTGGGGATGGTTGTATGCCGTCGGTCTGATTTCACCGAGTTTTCCTAAGGTTTGCGAGAATTGGTAATATTCGACATCGGTTGCGCCGACGAAATTAACTTGCGTGACCTGTAAACTTCCCGGATGCGCTGCATCGCCCAAACCGTTGACGTTCACCGTGCGGAAACCCGCGCCGCCTTCCGATCCGAAGGTAAAGATGATGTCGCCTGAAACGGTGAAATTCTCAAAATCCAGGGTAACTCCGTCGGGAACCGTGACATTCGATGTTTCGGTTAAGTTCTGATCGAGAATAACGCGTTGTGCGCCTCCGATTTCGAGCAGATCGTTCATCAACTGCGACAACGATGTGCGCCCGTAAAGTCCGACGATCGTGGTTGGGAAAAGCACGGTCGTGACGGCGTTGCCGCTTGCATTGTTATTTGTTTCGTCGGTTTCGGTAATCGTTCCGTCGGGATCGACCGTGACCTCCGTCGGAAGCGAATCGATAATATAACCGCCGCCCGTTGCCGTTCCGATAATTTGCAAAGCGCACGAACCGCCGCCGCTGACCGTTCCGCCTGTCAACGAAAGCGTCGAACCGCTTAAGGTCGATGTAAAACCGCAATTCGTATTCGTCGAAGTGTATGTCAACCCGTTTGGAATAACGAAATTTGCTTTGACATTATTTGCCGCATCCATTCCGCCGTTTGCGATCGTCACATCGTATGTTACCGTGCCGTCCGCTTCGATCGTCGTGTCAAAAGTATCGCGTGAAATCGTCAGATCGATGTTTGACGGAGTTGCAAAAGCAGCGGTTGCCGAGAAATTGTCGATTCCCAAACCTTGTGCATTCGTGTTTCCGCCAACGCCTGTGTATGACCAACGCAAATAAATGCTTGCACCGTTAGCGATATTCAGATTGCTGATCGTGACGGATTTTGAAGTTCCGACCGGCGGATTTACCACCGCGTTTGCGGCATCTGCGCTGTAACTCAAATCACCGCCGGTTTGTGCCGTCCAATTCGTGCCGTCTGTGCTGGAAAAAAAGTTAATATTGAAAGCTCTCGTTCCGGTGCGGTATTTTTCTACATCGAAACTGACCGCTAAAGATGTCAGCGTTTGCCCCGAATTATTTGTTAATTGAACAAACATTTGACGCGGACTCGAATAACTTCCCGATGTCAGCCAACCGACCGCTCTATCGGTCGATGTCGCCGTAACTCCGTTGGCAAAGTTATAAGTTCCGCCGCCCGAAGTTCCTGTTAAGGCTCCCGTGCCGCTCGTTCCTGCCGCGGCTGTCGTGGCGGTTGCCGCATTTGCATAAACGGTTGTCGGAGAAGCCGAAACCGAATCGACTCTCCAACCCGAAGGCAAGGCGGCGGTCGCGGTCGCGCCGATCGTGTCGAAGTTTTGCGTGACGGGTGTCGTTCCCGTGATGCTCACCTGCCCGAAAACGGCGGCGTTCAGACATAAAAGTGTAATAGTAAAGACTGATAAAATGGTTAATTTCTTCATAAAAAAAACTTTTCTCGTAATGTTTCCCGTCTAAAAAACAGCAGGGGCTAAACGCACGTCTGATGACTTACTTTTTGTAAAGGGGCATCGGGAGCAAATTATTTCAGTAACAAAAACGCGGTGTAAAACTTAAAAGGCTGTTGCTTGCGGAATTTTGTTTCCTGTAAAAAATATAAGTAAAAACTTCGGAACATATTACCAAATAATCCGCGAAAACTGTAAATCGAAAATGCCTTAAATTTACTTAAACTTAAGGCATTTTGCGAAATCTCTGAAGCGTGTGAGAAATAAATTATGAGAAGCTATCTCAAAAATACAAAAAGTATCGTTAAGCAAGCGGTCTGCGACCGCCTTAAACGCTAATTTTTTACTTGAAACGCGGTCACAGACCGCTTGCTTAACCGTCAATTATATTTTGAGATAGCTTGGAATAAATAATCGGAGAAATTAAGTTTTTCATTAAAAATAACGATGCAAATTTTTCGATTAAATCTTTAATCTATCGGCGCACCAAATCTTCCGTGTAAAGGGCGCGGTAGATGCGGTAATTGTTCATTACTTTGAAAACGTAATTTTTCGATTCGGCAAAACCGACTTCCGCCGAAAAGATTCCCGCGTCCTTCGGTTTCGAGCGTTCGAGCCAGCGCAGGGCGTTGTCTTCGCCGCCGTTGTAGGAAGCGGCGATGGCTTCGTATAAGCCGCCAAATTCGTCTTTTAATGCTTCAATATAAACGCTTCCGATGGCGATGTTGACGGCGGGTTGATAGAGATCGTCGGGTTGCAGATTCGGATAACCCGCTTTCTTGTTGTATTTGAGCGCGGTGTCGAAAACCAGTTGCAAAAGTCCGCGCGCGGCGGCGGGCGATTTGGCGTTGGCGCGGAAACTCGATTCCTGTTTCATAATCGCCAGCACGAAACGCGGGTCGATGTTGCGCGATTTTGCCGAGCGAATGAGTTCGGCGCGGTAAAGAACGGGAAAATCCTTTGTCAGCGCGGGCGAAACGCTCGCAGTTTTGACGATATTTCCGTTTGAGAGCCGCGAAAGTTTTTCTTCCGCGAGTCCGCTGTAATATGAATTCAAACTCGGCGCGATGGAAGAATAAACGGCAATCGCTTCGGCTTTTTTATTGCTTTTTTCGAGCGCGAAAGCCTTTAAATATTTCGCTTCATCCATTGAAACCATCGAACCCGCAAAGGCGCGGAGCGACAAAAGCGCGTCGGCAGCTGAAACGGCTTCGCTCCATTTTTCGCGGTGAAGTTCCATTCTGAGCCGCGCGTGAACGGCGTTTACTTCGGTCGGTTTGCCCGCAAATTTCTGTCTGGTTTTATTTACCCAAAGATTCGCTTCGTCGTATTTTTTCGCTTCGCGCAGTGCGTCGATGATGTTCAGATGCGAAGTTTCGATGCGTTCGCCGTTCGGAAACATTACGGTGTATTGTTCGTAGGTTTTCGCCGCTTCGACATTTTTCCCCAACCGCACGAGCGACGCGCCTTTGAACGCCAAACCTTCGCGTCCTTCTTTGGTCATTATGTAGTCTTTGATAAGTTTGTCGAACCATTCGACCGCTTTTTCATATTGGCGTTCCCACATATAGGAACGCGCTGTTCCGAAGAGAGCTTTCGGCATTCCGGCATCGTCGGGAAAGTTTGCAAAATATATCGCCCAATGCTCACGCGCTTGCGGAAATAATCGGTTCGTCGAGTAAATATCGGCGCGGAGAAGATGCTCCGAGGCTGTCAGAACGGGAAGCTTGCCGTTTGCATCGCGCGAAGTGCGGTCGAGTTCGGTGATGCGCCGAAGCGCGGCATCAGATTGAGTTTGTGCAAAGGCGGAAACGCAGAAAGTTATGATTATTGCGGATAAAAGAATGATTTTTTTCATAAATTGGTTTTTCGGATTATTGCCGGAGAGCAGTTGGAAGTTTTTAGCTTACCGCATTTTTAGACGAGAGAAAAACCGCGTGCGTTGCAACGGATAAAAGCCGAAAACCCGAACGCAATAATTGAAATGCTCCCAACGGTATTAATAAGCTCGTTATTGGTATTGGTAATCTCGTTAATGTTATTAAGCACCAACACAAAATTAAATGCAGATAAAAAACTCCCCTCCTTAAAAAAGGAGGGGAGGCGCGAAGCGGCGGGGTGGTTGGTGCAAGTTTAGAAATTCGAGTGATCGATCTTGCAATCAAACCACCCCGTCCGCGAAGCGCGTCCACCCCTCCTTAAAAAAAGGAGGGGAGTTTTTTGGTTTCATTTAATATTGTGTGAGTGCCTAATAATCTCGTTACCTATCCCGATATACTCGTCATCTATCCCGATAAGGTCGTCATTCATCCGAACAATCTCGTCACGTATCCCGATAAGGTCGTCATCCATCCCGATAAACTCGTCGCGTATCCCGATCACCTCGTTATTCATCCGAATAATCTCGTCATTCATCCCGATTATCTCGTCATCGATTCGGATAAGATTGCGTTATGATCTTATCGTTCCGACCAGCGTTTTCGCAGTTTCGTCACTATTTTTGAACGGATGCGAAAGGCTTTTTAACGCAAAATCAGCAGTTTGTGCGGTCGGTTGATTCGTTCTTTTCGGCTTGTCATCGATTTTATGCGGAATTTATCGCAATTCGATAACATTCCTCAGGGTTTTTGCGTATATTAGATAACTAACACGTAATTTATTATTCATATCAAGAGAAACAGGGAGAAAAACTTAGTGAATTTGCGAAAAATATCCGCACTCTTATTCATATTTGCATTTACCGCCGCGATCTTTGCACAGTCGAAGACGAATCCGAGCGACAAATTCAAACAACTCGACGAAAATCTGCCGACTCCGAACGAATATCGAACCGCTTCGGGCGCGCCCGGTCATAAATACTGGCAGCAGCGCGCCGATTACGCCATCGATGTCGAGATCGACGACGCGAATCAGCGATTGATCGGAAAGGAAACGATCACCTATCAAAATCTTTCGCCCGATACGCTCAATTATATCTGGCTCCAATTAGACCAAAACATCCACGCGAAGGATTCGGACGCGCAAAAAACACAGACCGCGCCGCAATTTAACGAAAACGGCTTTCCGCTCTCGCAGATCGAACAGCTTGCCGCGCGAACTTATGACGGACGCGTCAACATCACGTCCGTGCGCGACGCGAAAAACGCGAATCTGAAATACGTCGTCAACCGCACGATGATGCGCATCGACCTGCCCGCGCCGCTTGCGCCGCAGGGAACTTTTACTTTTTCCATCGATTGGGATTACGCCATCAATAACCAGAGAGTCTTCGGCGGGCGCGCCGGTTACGAATACTTTCCGCGCGACGGAAACTACATTTATGAAATGGCGCAATGGTTTCCGCGAATGGCGGCTTACACCGATTATCAGGGCTGGCAGCATACGCAATTCTTAGGCGCGGGCGAATTTACGCTCGAATTCGGAAATTACAACGTCAAGATCACCGTTCCGAACGATCACGTCGTTTCGGCAACGGGCGTTTTGCAGAACGGCAAGGACGTTTTGACCAAACAACAGCAAGACCGCCTGAAGCAAGCCGAAACCGCCAAAGAACCGATCAAGATCATCACGAACGAAGAAGCGAAAGCCAACGAAGCGAGCAAGCCGACGGGTAAAAAGACCTGGATTTTCAAAGCCGATAACGTCCGCGATTTCGCATTTGCAACGTCACGAAAATTTATCTGGGACGCGCAGGGTCACAACGTCAACGCCAACAAAGTGATGGCGATGTCGTTTTATCCGAACGAGGGAAATCCGCTCTGGGAAAAATATTCGACGCAATCGATCATTCACACGTTGAACGTTTATTCGCGCTACACGTTCGATTATCCTTACCCGGTCGCGCAAAGCATCAACGGTCCGGTCGGCGGAATGGAATATCCGATGATCTGTTTCAACGGTCCGCGCCCGCGTCCCGACGGAACATATTCGGCAGGCACGAAATACGGTCTGATCTCGGTTGTGATTCACGAGGTCGGGCATAATTATTTCCCGATGATCGTCAATTCCGACGAACGCGACTGGACGTGGATGGACGAAGGTTTGAATACTTTCCTGCAATATTTATCCGAGCAGGAATGGGAAAGAAATTACCCGTCACGGCGCGGTGAACCGCAATTTATTACCGATTATATGGCTTCGCAAAATCAGGTTCCGATTATGACGCAGTCGGATTCGGTTCTGCAATTCGGCAATAACGCCTACGGGAAACCCGCCACTGCTTTGAACATTTTGCGCGAAACGGTTCTGGGCAGAGATTTGTTCGATTTTGCCTTCAAACAATACGCGATGCGCTGGAAATTTAAGCGTCCCGAACCCGCCGATTTCTTCCGCACGATGGAGGATGCGAGCGGAACCGATCTTGACTGGTTCTGGCGCGGTTGGTTTTATTCGACCGATCACGTCGATATTTCAATCGAAAACGTCAAACTTTACCAGATCAATACGAAAAATCCCGACGTTGAGAAAGAAATCCTCCGCAAACAGGAAAATGCCAAACCGAAGACGCTTTCACAGCAGAGAAATGAAGGTTTGCCGAAACGCATCGACCAATACCCGAGTTTGCGCGATATGTATAACGATCTCGACGAACTGAAAGTAACCGATGCCGCACGCAAGGATTACCAGACATTTCTTTTGACGCTCGATGAAAACGACAAACAATTGCTGAATGCAAATTATTATTTCTACGTGGTCGATCTGAAAAATGTCGGCGGACTTGTGATGCCCGTTATTTTCAAGGTCGAATATCTGGACGGTTCGAGCGAAGAAATTCGGATTCCGGCGGAAATCTGGCGTTACGACAACTTCAACGTTTCCAAAATGATCGTCACGAAAAAAGAGGCGAAAGCCATTGTTCTCGATCCGAATCTCGAAACCGCCGATGTCGATCTGAATAATAATTTCTTCCCGCGCCGTCCTGTTCAGACGCGCTTTCAGGTTTTCAAAGCCGAACAGGGACAAGGCAGACGCGGCGGAAATTCTTCCGCGACGACCGCCCCTGTTTCGGGAAATATCAGCGGAAAATGGAAAATCGCGATCGATGCGGGCGGTCAGACCATCGTGGCGACGGCAAATCTCGTGCAGGACGGAAACAATATCACGGGCACGATCACGTTTCCGCAAGGCGAAATGCAGATCACGAGCGGCGTGATGGAAAACGGAACGTTTACCATCAAAACTTCAGTCCCGTTTGCCTTGACGATGAAAGGTCAGGCGGCGGGAAGCCAGATGAACGGGAATCTTTCCGCGCCGCAGGGCGATACGACCTTTACCGGAACCAGGGAATAATCAATGAAGCATTTAAAGTTGATTTTTGTATTTATCATAGTTTGCCAGGCGGTTTTTGCCATACCGCCCGGCAAGCATACCTTTCACACGAGCCTGACGCGAATCGATTACAACGCGAAAGACAAAAATATCGAAATTTCTTTACAGCTTTTTTCGCACGATCTGATCGCAGTTCTCGAAAAGCAGAATAAAACTAACATCGATCTCGAAAATTCAAAGGACATCGACAAACTGATCCTGAAATATCTGGAAACGAACTTCGTCATCAAGGATAAAGCGGGCGAATCGAAAAAACTGAATTGGGTCGGCAAGGAAATTTCGATAGATACGGTTTATGTTTATCTCGAAACGGCTTCCGATGTCGATCTGACGGGATTTACGATGCAGAACTCGATATTTTTCGAGAGCTTTCCGCAACAGACAAATCTGGTTTTGGCAAAATACGGCGAAAAAAAAGCCGACCTTTTTTTCAAGCCCGGCGATAAGTATAAAGAGTTTACAGAAAGAAAAGAACAGTGAAAAGAGGTAAGCTAGGGCTCACCTCTTTCCCTTTGTTGAGAATTCTTAAGAGCAGCAACCCTTAAGTATCACAGCCAACTTTGCAACCGACAAAAAAATTTGGCTGTAAAAATGAGGCTCCATCTATATGTGTCAGAAACCACTACAAAATTACATTTTAAAGTGAAAAAAATGAAATATTTTTTCATCTCTCAAAAAAAAGCCGAAATCGATTAGTTAACACGCTCCGTAAAAAATTCCGATTTATAAAATATTTTCGCAGTCATCCGAAATTTCGCCACTCATTTTTTGATACCCTGCGACGCGTGATAAAATCACACTAACTTAAATTCTTTTGGAGATTTAACAATGAAATTAGCTTTGAACGGCGCGACGACGATGCACGCCGATTTGGAAACGGACATTAAAGCGGCTGGGGCGGCGGGTTTCGATTACGTCGAAATCTGGGCGGCAAAATTGCGTGAATATTTGAAATCGCACACAACCGAAGATTTGAAAAAACTGATCGAAGAAAACGGTTTGCAGCCCTATTCGATCAACTCGATCGAACATATCACGTTCAGAAACGCCGAAGATTACGAAAACATCAAAGCCGAAACCGAAGAATTGTCGAAAATTGCGGGTGAGATCGGCTGTCCGTATGTCGTTGTCGTGCCGGGAAAATTGCCCGGAAATACGACGAAAGATGAAATCGTCGAAGAATCCGTCAAGGTTTTGAACGAACTTGGCGACATTGCCGAAAAACACAATGTTTCGCTGGCTTTTGAATTTCTCGGGCAAACCGATTGTTCGGTGCAGACGCTCGATCTGTGCAACGAAATAGTCGAAAAAGTGAATCGTAAAAATATCGGAAACGTGATCGACACTTTTCATTTTTACGCCGGAAATTCGACCTTTGAAGCAATCGAAAAGATGAATCCCGAAAAACTTTTCATTTTTCACATCAACGACGCGGAAAATCTTCCGAAAGAATCTTTAACGGACGCGCATCGGCTTTATCCCGGAACGGGAATTTTGCCGATCAGGGAAATCAAAGCGAAATTTGACGAAATCGGCTATGACCGGATGGTTTCGATTGAGATTTTCCGTCCCGAATATTGGAATGAAGACCCGTTCGAGGTCGCCCGAAAAGCAAAGGAAGCGACCGAAAAAGTTTTAGGTTTGGAAAGCTCGGCGGCAGGCGGAAGCTGGTAAAAAATCAATAGCCGCGAAAAGGCACAAAAGACGCAAAAAAAGAAAAGTAAAAGCATTCTTTGTGCTTTTTGAGCATCTTTGCGGCTATTTCAAAAATATGGACAAAGTTAGAATTGGCATAATTGGTTTAGGTTATATCGGAAATGTTCACGCACGGATTTTTTCGCGTGACGAACGCGCCGAAGTTGCCGCGCTTTACGACATTATCCCCGAACGGGCGGAGAAAACTTCAAAATCGGTCGGCGGAAAGGTTTGCTATTCCCGTGAAGAATTGTTTGAAAATTGCGACGCGGTTTTGGTTTGCGCGCCTAATAAAACTCATACGGATATTGCTTCGAGCGCAGTTTCGGCAGGAAAGCACGTTTTTTGCGAAAAGCCTTTTTCGATCGGTCTGACGGACGCGCAGAAACTCCTTGACGTGGCGAACAGTTCAAATAAAGTATTTCAAGTCGGACATAATCGCCGTTACGCGCCGGTTTATGTGAAGTTGAAGGAATTGCTTCAATCGGACAAAGCGCATTCGGCGCATATCAAAATGAATCGCGGCGAATTGAAAAATCCGGTTTGGACGGGCGATGTGAATGTGACGGGCGGATTTTTGTATGAAACGACGATTCATCTTTTCGATATGATGCGGTTTCAGTTTGACGAAATCGCCGAACTCGTCGCTTACGGTTCACAGCACGAATATCCCGAACTCGACGAATTTTCGATCATTTTCAAATTCAAAAACGGTTTTCACTGCACGTTTGCCTCTTCGTCGGATGCAAGCTGGCATTTTCCGTTTGAACGAATCGAAGTTTTCGCGCATCACCGTACGCTTATGACGCAGGAAATGGAACACCTGATCGATTCGCAGGGGATGGACGCAAATTTTGAAACTTATTCGTGGGCAATGACCGAAAAAGAAGAACGTTGGGGCTATGTTCAGGAAGACAAAGCGTTTATTGATGCGATTCTAAATGGAACCGAACCTCCCGTGACCGCGCTCGACGGATTCAAATCGGTGCAATTGGTCGAATCGGTTTATGAGGCGATCCGTTCGGGCGAAAAAATAAAATTTGATTAAAATCCGAATATTTTCAAAATACTCGAAAAGAGAACTTTTCTTTGATATGATTCGTAAGGTCAAACGGAAAAGTTCTTTTCTTTTACGTCCAAATTGGAGAAAAATATGATTCATTGTCAGAACTGCGGACAGGACAATTCACCACAAAGTAATTTTTGCCGTTCGTGCGGAACAAGATTTATCGCTCCGCAAATGAAACAAACCGATAATAATTACGAATACTCGCCGCCGCGCCCTTATTCTTGGAAAACCGACGAATATCAAACTCAAAGCGATGCCAGAAAACCCAGAACGATCAATCAGGTTCAGCCTTTGATGGGACAATTTCCGGCGACTTCTCCGAATAACTCGATTCAGCCGCCGACTTATCAGCAACCCGGGCAAATGACTCAAGGCTATCGCTGTCCGCGTTGTGCAAGTCAATATTTGCCGCGCATCGAGCGAAAAATATCAACCGCCGGATGGATCGTTTTTGCAATTTTACTGGTAACTTTCTTCCCGCTTTTCTGGCTCGGTTTTTTTCTGAAGGAAGAGATCAGGGTTTGCCCGGTTTGTAATCTGCGAATCAGCTAAACCGATTATTTCCGGTAATAATAGCCTTTCGGGTGCTCGATCTTCACTTCGGGGTTGGTGCTGAAAACTTCGAGCTTGTGATAACCCTTCTTCATATTTGTCGAGAGGTAAGTTAAAGCCAATTGGCGGTTCAGCAAAATACCGACATCCTTAAAAAATGGCTCAAAACTTATCGGTGCGATAGAACCCTGAAAAAATGCACGCCCGCCGGTTTCATCCGATAGTTTCTGTAGCGAACCTTGCCCGTTCAAGATCAAACGCGAATTTCCATTCTCGGTTACAGCCGTCGGCGAATAAAAGGAATAAATAGCAACGCTTCTTTTCTGCGCTTTCAGGATAGCATTTTCGAGATCGACACTTTGTCCGGGCGTGGAACCGTCCGCGCCGTTTGAAAGGTCTAACCCGTCCGAAACCATCAAGATCGCACGTCTGCCCGTCGGCAACGCGTCAAAACGTTTCAGAACGTCTTCAACTCCGTCATACGGACTGCGCGGGGCAAATGCCGAATTTCCGAGCACGACCCGCAGGGATTTTGACGCTTTTTCGAGATCGTCCGTAAATTTTTGCCGCACCTGCAAACCGCCGCCGCGCATATATGCAACCATCACGCGCGAACCGCGCGGCAGGCTTCGGATGAATTTGGCAATGTCCTGAAGCTGTAAATTAAAGTTTGAAGTCAGGTCGTCCTGTATCAGGATCGCCAGTGAAAGCGAAGTTCCCGTGACGCTTTTGATCGAAAGAATCGTCTGTTCCTGCTTATCTTCCTTGACGATCAGGCGGTCGGCTTGGACAAATTCTTCGGCTTGATTATCCTTGAGTTCCTGTTTGGTGAAAATAGAGATCGGGATCGTCATAGTGCGAACCTTTTGTTCCTCGTTTCTTTCTTTCTTTTGAGCATTTAGGGTGGAAAATGAAAGAAGAACAAGACAAATAATAAGACTGAAAAGATTGATTTTTTTCATAAACGAAACCGACGAATTTCAATTTACCAACTCAATTTCAATGATAATATATTTCGGACTGACTAATAAATTTCTGATGCTCAAAGTTTGAATAAAGTTTGCACTGACTGTAAATTAAAACTAAATAATGAACGATTTAGAAAGATACGAAGTCACCAAAAAAGATTTAACCAAAGGCAAACGAATGAAGCTCGCCGCCTGGACAATGCCTTTCGCGCTCTCGATTATTCCTTTCGCTGCGTTGTTTATCCCGTTTTTGATTACGGGTTCGATTCCTTTGTTTTTCTTTTCGTTCATCGTCGCGCTGGCAGGTTTCGTGATCGGATTGATTATTTCGGGAATTTTAGCGTATCGTTATGCCAATTGGACGAAGGAAATGCGCGAACGAATCGCCGCCGACGGCATCAGAGCCGAAGAAATCGACTGGTTTAAGAACGAATTGAAATCGGGCGAAAAGAAGGCTTTGAAGGAGATGCAAGCGAGCAATTTACTGCTTGCCGACGCTTATCGTGAAACGCTGGCTTCGCGGCTGACCGCGACGCGCATCGTGAAAACCTCGAAAAAAGAACTGCTCTTAGCCAAACGGCGCGAAAATAAGATCAGGACGCTGAAAAGCGAAAACGCCAAAGAATTTCAGGCAGAAGTAAAAAAAGACATCGAAAAAATCTCGTCGATCAATCGTGAAGCCGAATTGATGCTGGCGGAAGCCGAATCGCGTCTGCAAATGATCGAAGCCGCCTCGATGCGCGGCGGAAGTCTTGCCGATTCCGAGCTTGCGCTGAAAAAACTCTCCGCCCGCAGTCAACAGCTTCCGCTCGCGCTCGAAGAAGCGAAAATGCACGAAGAATTGAAAAAACAACTCGAAAGCGAACTAAACGAAAAGGATTTGAAGGAAATTAATTCCAACTAAGAATCGGAATTAAAGGGTTTGGCAGATGGAAAATTCCGATTCTGTTAACGCAGGATGTCATTCTGTTAGCGCAGAACGATATTATTCGGGCGCAGAACGTGATTTGTTTAGCGCAAGATGTCATTCTGCGCTAAACAAATCACGTTCTGCGCTAACAAAATGACATCCTGCGCCGACAAAACTACATTTTGCGACCGCAAATTAGCGTTTTGTGTTCCGCTTTCAGACGGTAATTTGCTGATATGAGATAGATTTTTAATAAAGTTCGATTCGCAAACGTTCGATGTTTTGCGCTTTGCCCGTCGTTTCGTCAATGTCAACGACGATCGCGCAAATCCAGACGTTTCCTTTTGAATGGTCGGCGCGCTTGGCAGGAATTCGCGTAAATCGTTCGATCACGTCTTTTTTGTCCATCCCGATCACGCCGCTGTAGCTTCCCGTCATCCCGACATCGGTGATGTAAGCCGTTCCGCCGTCCAGAATTCGTTCGTCAGCAGTTTGAACGTGTGTGTGCGAACCCCAAACGGCGGAAACTTTGCCGTTCAGATGCCAGCCGAGCGCGTATTTTTCCGAAGTTGCTTCGGCGTGAACATCAACAAGGCGGATTTTGAAATCTTCGGGAATGGCGCGGACGCATTGATCGACCGTCCGAAACGGGTCATCGACAGGCGGCATAAAAACTCTGCCGAGAACATTGATAACGGCGACCTTGAAACCGCGAACTTCGCCGATAAAAAGACCTTTTCCGGCAGTCGAAGGCGGATAATTTGCCGGACGCAGAAGTTTCGGATTTTTTTCGATGTATGAAATTATTTCGGATTTATCGAAAATATGATTGCCCGAAGTCATTATATCGATTCCGGCTGAGAAAAAATCATCGGCGATGGCGGGCGTGATCGAAAAACCGCCCGCGACGTTTTCGGCGTTCAATAATGCGATGTCGATCTCGAATTCTTCGCGCAATTGTGCAATATTTTCCATTACCGCAACTCTGCCCGGACGCGCCACGACATCGGCTAAAATCAAAATTCTCATACACAAAAAGCAAAGGCGACAGGTAATAGGAATCCGACCTATCACTTATCACCTATCACGAAATCTAAGTTGGCGAAAGTAACCGCAAAAGCCGTTCAAACTTCTTGAATTGAACCTGTAAATAACAGGTGGGTGGCTTTTTGCGCGGAAGAAAATCCTTGCATCAGAGCCGCGTTCTCCGGTAAATCTTTAACTTTGAAAGATTACACTAAACATCGGCATTAGCCTCCCGTTCTTCAAGTGTTGGCTCAATTATAATAGAGTTTGGTATCGAACTTAGCAGTAAGTTCTTCCGCCGTAGATTGAGTATAACAAATTCGTTTGAAATGGAAAATGCAAAACGGGTCGCGAAAAATTAATTTTTCGTAGCCCGTTGCGGTCGGATGATTTTTTCAAAAAAATCTATTGTTCGACTTCTAATTCCTGCGCGACGGTTTCCTTGTGTTTCAAAACGCGGTCGAGCATTTCGGCACATTCGGCACTGCGCGAAGCAAGTTGTGCGTCGGTTTGTTTTTGCTGATTCTGGAGCTGATGAAATTCGTCGGCAATATGCAAAGCCGCCAAAATAGCGACTTTCAAACTGTCAACCGTCAATGTGCCCGACGAAATATCGCGCATTTTTGAATCGACGTATTCAGCCAGACGCATTATGTATTCGTTATCGCCGTCCGAACGAATGTTATATGTCTGATTGTAGATTTCAACCCTGATCGACTGTTCGGCTGATTCGGATTTTCCGTTCATACGCGTTTACCTCCCGACGGCTTCGGCAACGTCCGAATCGATCATCGTCATCGCATCGAGCATTGCCTCGACTTTTAGCTGAATCGCGTCGCGCTCCGACAAAAGCTCTTCGACACGTTCCTCAAGACGCGATTTTTCCGAAAGCAGATTGCTGACTTCGTGACGCAAAGATTTCATCTCGCGCTCGAATTTTTCCTTTTCCTCACGCATCTTTTTCGCAAATTCGATGGTGAGATAAATTTTATCTTCCAGATGCGAAAATTTTTCCATTCCCGATAAACCGTTCATTATTTTCTCCACAAATTTGTTTGAACACTTTCGGTTTGATTATGTTTATTTTTAGCGAAAACTTCAAGTAAATTAAGAAGTTTTCGCTAAAATCTTTGTTTTGCGCCGAGTTGGTTTTTCAAATCGATGCGAATATCATAGTCCGTATTCAGCGTTTTTCACTCAATAAATTGTTCGGAATCACTTTTATCGAGAAAAAAATAATAACTCCAACGCGCCGAAACAATCAGTTATAAACCGATTCTTAAGCAACTTTTAACTAATATTTGCAATAAATTTTCAAATCGTTCCGGGCATTTCCGATACATCTTTTTCGCCTTCCAAAACTTCCGCGCCTGTGACGATCTTTTGTGCCATTTGGTCGAAAATAAAAAAATGAAACGGGTAAGAGCCATACCAATAAAGCAAACCGAACAAGCCTTTCGGCGCAAAAATCGCAGTTTGGATAAGCTGTGTTTTACCGTTTTTGGGCACTGCTTCAAATTGCAGCCACGCTTTGCCGGGAACCTTCATTTCCGCACGGAGCAATATCAATTGATTGATTTTCAAATCTTCGACGCGCCAGAAATCGAGTTCTTCACCGATCAAAACTTCGGTCGGATGACGGCGACCGCGCGAAAGTCCGGGACCACCGACGATCTTATCCATCAAACCGCGCAATTTCCACGCCCAACCCCACGCGAGCCAGCCTTTATCGCCCCCGATCGAAGTGAAACTTTTGTAAACGGATTCCGCCGAAGCGTTGGTCGTCACCGTGCGAACCTCTTTAAAGATTCCTTCGCGGTCGGTCATTTCGTAGGTCGGAGCGTCTTCGCCGAAGGAACCGCTCCAGCGCGTTTCGACGGCTTTTTCGTCGATCTTTTCGAGCGCAAGTGCAACCGCTTCACGGTAATCCATCGGTTTGATAGCAGGAAAATATTTTTCGGCTTTCGTCGTGTCCGCCAAAACGGAATTGATAATCCCTTTGACCAACGGAACCGCAAGCGAGTTTGGGATCGGCGTGACCAACCCAACCCACAAACCCGACAAAAGCGGCGTTAAAACGGGAACTGGAATAATGATCCGCTTTAACCCGCGCACTTCGGCAAAAGTTTCCATCATCCCGCGAAAAGGTAAAACGTCTGCGCCGATGTCCACAATTCCGAGCGGTTCACATTCAAGAGCGGCGATCAGGTATTCGATGACATTGCGCACCGCAATCGGCTGAACTTCATTTTTCACCCAGCGCGGCACGACCATTACGGGAATGCGTTCGGTCAGATAACGCACCATTTCAAACGAAGCCGAACCCGAACCGATAATCGGACCGGCGCGAAATTCAGTCGTTTTCCCGTTTTTCCGTAAAATCTCGCCGACCGCCGCACGGCTTTTCAAATGTTCGGAAACATTGTTTTCGGGAAGCAAACCGCCGAGATAGATTATTTTTTCGACTGATTTTGCCGCGAGCGCAAAATTTTCGGCAATCGTTTTTTCACGCTCGGCAAAATCGCCGCCTTCGTTCATCGCGTGAACCAGAAAATAAGCCGCATCGATACCTTGAAGGGCGCGGTAAATTGCCTCGCGGTTTTCCAGGTCGCCCGTTGCAACTTCAACCTCTTCAAACCATTTGCGACCTTCGAGCCGCCGTCCGTCGCGCACAAAAACACGCACGGAATGACCTTTTTCCAAAAGCCTCGGAATCAGCCTTCCGCCGATATAACCTGTCGCGCCCGTCACGAGAATTTTCATCTAATCCTCAAAATCAAAATATTTCCATTAAACAGCCAAGAATCGATTTAAGCCGTTATTCTATTACATTCATCTTAAACATCTTGTATCGATTTTTTACGACCGGATTGAAATACAGTGCCGGCTATTTCAATTTTTATTTTAATGACGGCAATATTTATACGCAAATTGAACGAAGTTTTGAGAAATAGAAGAAAAAAGCAAAGCACTTTCTTCGCTGCGAACACAGCAAAGAAAGTGCTTTGTATCAACTCTAACTGATTTTTAAGCGGTCGCTTGTTTGCTCACCGCATCTTTCGCTTTTCCGGCAAGTGCCGCAAATGATTCGGGCTGTTTGACGGCGAGATCGGCGAGAGCTTTTCTGTCCAATTCAACACCGGCAACCTTCAAACCGTGCATAAACTGCGAATATTTCATTCCGTTCAAACGGCAAGCCGCATTGATGCGGACGATCCACAATTTTCTGAAATCACGCTTTTTCAATTTTCTGCCCGTATAGGCAAAATTCAGTGCGCGTTCAACCGATTCTTTGGCTGAACGATACAATTTCGATTTCGTCCCACGATACCCTCTGGCAAGGGCTAATATCTTTTTGCGCTTTGCGACGCGCTTATTTCCACGTTTTGCTCTTGGCATAACAATTCACTCCTTAATTCGATTTTGGATTTTAGATTTTGGATTTTAGATTTATTAATTCAATAAACCTAAAATCTTAAATCAAAATCAATCGTCCAAAATCCAAAATCTAAAATCCAAAATGGATTAATCTCTTCCGTAGGGAAGCATTCTTTCGACGCGCTTCTGATCGCCTTCGGACACTAAAACGTCAATGTCGAGATTGCGTTTACGTTTGTTGGTTTTTTTTGTCAAAATGTGGCGGGCGTGCGAATGTCCGCGCTTGAATTTGCCCGATGCTGTCGAGCGGAAACGCTTTGCCGCGCCTTTATGTGTTTTCAGTTTTGGCATAATTACTCCTTAATTATTTGTTCGTCGTTAGTCGTCGGTTGTTCGTTGTAGAAAATAATTCAACCAACCACGAACAACGAACCACTAACAAATCTATTTCGCCGATTTCTTCGGCACTAAAATGGTAAACATCTGATAGCCTTCCATTTTCGGATAAACTTCGACATCGGCAATGTCGGCTAAATCTTCCGTTAGTTTTTTCAAAATCTTTGCGCCGAGTTCGCGGTGCGACATTTCACGTCCGCGAAACGCAATGGCGGCGCGGACTTTATCGCCTTCGCCGAGCCATTGCCTGGCGTGTTTCATCCGGTAATCATAATCGTGATCGTCGGTGCCGGGACGAAACTTAAGCTCTTTGACCGAAACCGTAACTTGTTTTTTCTTGGCTTCAGCCTGTTTTTTCTTTTCTTCGTATAGAAATTTCCCGTAATCGATGATTCTGCAAACCGGCGGTTTAGCTGTCGGCGCAATTTCTACTAAATCGATGCCGACATCGCGTGCGCGTTGAATTGCGTCGCGCGTATCCATCACACCTAATTGCTGACCATCTTCATCAATAACGCGAACTGCCGGAACGCGGATGCGTTCATTTGTGCGGTGCAGCGGTTCACGACTAAAACGACTACGATTCTTGTTATTAAATTTCTTAGCGATAAAAGCCTCCAATCTCAAAGGTTTCATTTTGTTTTAATTTCGATGACAAAACGAAACAAGCCCAATTTAAAGGACACATATCATTAAAAGTAAATGCGCGAATTCCTTTAAATTCAACATAACGGGGATAAATCACTTATCGCCGTTTTTCTTTTTCCGGGTATTTTGTTTAATGCGTATGAAAAGCAAAATTCAAAAACTCCGTTCGGAAAACAGAATCCTTAAATTTGTATCGTTCGTATTTTGTTAATTATGAAATTTTCTTCAAATTAACGATCAACTACTACCCAAAAAAGATTTGATTCGATAAGAGCGACTTTGCCTTGCGTTTAATAAAAAACGCGAATTACGCATTAATTGGAAAAGCGTTGTAGTAGTTTAATCAAAAACTGCAAAGTTCTTCGTAAGCATCTTATCAAAAAATAAAAAATGGTAGTCAGTAGCAGATTTGAACTGCTGACCCCTACCGTGTCAAGGTAGTGCTCTACCACTGAGCTAACTGACTAAAACTCGCCAAAAGTAAGCGAACTGTAAGAATAGCGAATAAAATATTTAGCTGTCAAGTTCGAGAAAGCCAACTCCAATGCAGACGGCAAAAAATTACGACGATTTCGCTAAACTGCAACAACGGTGCATCGCAATCGCGACGAGTTTCGTTGTTCGTTCGTCAACGTCGAAATTCGGATTGACATCCGTAAACTGAATGATTTTAGTGTTTGAAAGGCTCGCCGCGTATTTTACCAGGATGATAAATTCCCCGGCGCGAAGCCCGAGCGGACTCGGCGAATTTGTGCCCGGTGCGTCGGCGGAACGCACGACCGAAAGCGAAAAACCGAAGAAAGTGGTCAGGGTTTTACTGTGATGCACAAATTTTTGACGCATCATTTCACGCAGTTCGAGATCGGCGGTTTCGCGCGAACGAATTTGTTCAAGACTCGAAAGATTAACGCCTAAATCCTGTAAATACCGGTAATAAACCGGCGACGTGAAATGCGATTGATAACCGATCTCATATAAATTACGCGGTCGGATCAGGTTTTCCTCTAAAATCCTGCGGTAAACCGATTCGCTTCCGTTCGGTTCATCTAAGCGGACGGCAAATTTTGAGCCGGTGTTTACGCCCATCCAGTTTTCCGCGCCGAACGTTTCCGCCATTGCTTTACAACTCGAATAAGAAATATCGTTTCCGCCGCCCAAAATGATTAATTTTTTCCCGTCCTTAAGAACCGTTTCGACGATTTGTTTCAGCGAATCGAGTGTGTCCGGCAAAGAATTATTAAAGGTCACATTGCCGAGATCGCAGATTTTCGTCGAAATCCCGAAAGGAGTTAACTGGTAAAACTGTTTCCGAATTTCGTCGGGTGCCAGCGCGGAACCTTCGCGTCCGCCGCTGATTTTTACGCCTTCATCCTGCGGACAGCCGACGATCACTATACTTGCGTCGTCGTATCTGGTATGCGGCACGATTTCGCCGAGCCGAATGTCGTTTCGATCTTTTTTTTTATAAAATATGTTTTCATCGATCGGTTGCAGAGCTTTAAAAGTATCGTTCATAATTTGCCTTAATTTACTGCGTAAGTTATAAACTATTCTAGTAGAAAAAAACTGTTTATGAAAACCTTTTACGGCAAAACTTATGCAAAATCACATTGGTGGCACGGCACGGGTTTTACTAAGCGGGCATAAGTATTTGCCTGAAAATTAAAAGTTTAGAAAACCTGTCCGATTCGTAATGCGGCAGGTTTTTTCAGTTTATGTCAATTTTTCAGAACTACAATTTAAATCGTCCGGCGTGGCTTTTGCCGCATCGCACCGATGAACCGCCGATCGAAGGATTGCGCGATCTTTTGCTTCGTCTGATGCAGGGCAAAAATCTGAAACGCGTTGAAGCGAAATATTTGCTCAACCAATTATTACAAGGCGAAGCGACCGACGCGCAGATTTCCGCCGCGCTCGTTGCGCTGGCGATCAAAGGCGAAACGACGGAAGAACTTGCCGGAATGGCGGAAGCGATGCGGGAAAATTCGATCAGGATAAACTCGGTTCACACTGAATTTATCGATACGGCGGGAACGGGTTCGAGCCGCGTGAAAACCTTCAACGTTTCGACCGCCGCCGCTTTCGTCATTGCGGGCGCGGGGTTGCCCGTCGCCAAACACGGAAGCCGCGCCGCAACTTCAAAATCGGGAAGCGCGGACGTGCTTTCGGCTTTGGGCGTTAATGTTTCCGCCAATCGTGAAAATTCGGAAAAATGTCTGAACGAGATCGGAATTTGCTTTATGTTCGCGCCGCTCTATCACGCTTCGACCGCGCGCGTTGCCGCCGTTCGCCGAGAACTCGGCGTTCATACCACCTTCAATCTTCTCGGTCCGATGACAAATCCGGCTAACGCGCCGTTTCAGATTATGGGCGTTTGGCATAAGGATTTGGTCGCGCCGATTGCCGAAACACTGCAAAAACTCGGAACGAAACACGCTTTGGTCGTTCACGGTCTGGACGGTCTGGATGAAATCACGGTATCGGCAAAAACGTCGGTTGCCGAAATAACTCCGCAATTCATCAAATTCTATGAAGTTTCGCCCGAAGATTTCGGCTTGCAAACAATCGAAAATATTGACGATCTGCGTGGCGGCGATGCGATTCAAAATGCCCGGATCATCAGGGAAGTTTTGGACAATGAACGGGCGGATGCGGCGCGAAATCTAGTTTTAATGAATGCGGCGGCGGCGATCTTCGTCGGCGGAAAAGCGGAAAACCTAAAAGACGCGGCAAAACAGGCAATCGAAAGTTTGGAAAGCGGGAAAGCATTGGCGAAATTAAAGGAACTGGTAGAATTTTCAAATCAGTAAAAATAAAATTAAATGAATTTTTTAGAAGAAATTTACCGCTCAAAACGTTTGCGCGTCACCGCCGCAAAATCGATCCGTGATCTTGATGAGTTGAAAGTTTTGGCAATTGGAAAACGTAAAACTGCGAAAAATCATCGTTTGCGCGAAAATTTGCAGAAAGACAAAATTAATATAATTGCCGAGATCAAACGCGCTTCGCCATCGAAAGGTGTCATAAACGATAAGATCGACGTTGCCGAAACCGCCCGAAATTATGAAAGCGGCGGCGCGTGTGCGATCTCGGTTTTGACCGAAGAAGATAGATTCAAGGGAAGTCTGGATGATTTAGAAACTGTCCGAAAAGCTGTCGGTTTGCCGATCTTGCGAAAAGATTTTATTTTTGACGACTTTCAAATTTACGAAGCGGCGGAAGCGGGCGCGGACGTGATCTTATTGATCGCTGCGATGCTTGGTGATGAAGATTTGCAAAATTTGCACGAATTAGCCGAAAACAAATTGGGACTCGATGCGCTCGTCGAAGTTCATACTTTGGAAGAATTGGAAAGAGTGAAAAAGATCGGCGCAAAGATCATCGGCATCAACAACCGCGATCTGCATTCGTTCAAAGTTTCGCTCGACGTGTCGCGTAAATTGATAAAACACGCACCGAAGGATGCTTTAATGATTACGGAAAGCGGAATTTCAACGAAAGACGAGATCGTCGAACTGAGAAATTTGGGTTTCAAAGGGTTTTTGATCGGGGAAACCTTTATGCGAAGCGGAAATATCGTGGGAGAATTGAAGAAACTAGCCGCGAATTAAACTTTTGGAAAATTCGTTTCATAATTATATGACCAAAGTTAAAATCTGCGGCATCACAAATCTTGAAGACGCGCTTTTGTCGGCGAAATTCGGCGCGGACGCACTCGGTTTTAATTTTTACGAGAAAAGTCCGCGTTATATCGAACCCGAAAAGGCACTTGAAATTATTGAACAACTGCCCGAGAACGTTTTAAAAGTCGGCGTTTTCGTGAATGAAGATTTGGAAAAGATCATTGAAATCGCTGAAACTGCAAAACTCGACGCGCTTCAGCTTCACGGCGAAGAAGCTCCTGACTTTGCGCGGGAATTAAAGATAAAAACAAATCTCGAAATCATTAAAGCCTTTCGCGTTTCGCCCGAATTCAAAACCGAAGACGTTTTGAAATATGAAACCGACGCGATTTTGCTCGATGCTTACAATCAACAAGAACACGGCGGAACAGGCGAAACTTTCGATTGGGAAATCGCCAAAAAAGTGCAGGAAATTTCCCCCAAAATGTATCTCGCGGGCGGACTTTCGCACGAAAATGTTTGTCAGGCTATTTATGAAACAAAATCTTTTGCTGTAGATGTTTGTAGCGGAGTTGAAGAAATAAAAGGGAAAAAGGATAAAGTAAAATTAATTAATTTTCTGACGAAAGCAAAAACAAAATTAAATCAAAACTCTCCGGTGACTTTTTACAATTTTTTATCTGCGATACATCAAAGACCATTGATGTATGTAAATAAGAAATCTTTAGTTGATTTAAGCAATCTACTTTACGGTTTCAAGATTGGATTAAAAATTAGCGAGGCAAAATTCGATACTGGAAAATATTTTACTGATGAAATCAGAGTTTTTGCCGAAGAATTTTTCGCCGACAAAATTCCAGATGCAATGGGATTGATAACTTATATTTTAAGAAGGTATGACAATAATGAAGAAAAGTCGTTTGATGCTTTCTTCGCACTTTTAGAAGAATTTAAATTGGAAAAAGAAGATTTGAGCAATGAATAATTACCAACCAAACGAACGCGGTTATTGGGGCGAATTCGGCGGGCGGTTTGTCCCTGAAACTTTAATGTTTCCGCTTGAAGAATTGACGGAAATGTATTTTTCCGTGCGTGATGATGCGGACTTTCAGGCGCAATTTCTGCAATTATTAAAAGATTTTTCGGGTCGTCCGACACCTCTTTTTCACGCGCAGAGGCTTTCCGAAAAACTCGGCGGCGCGCAGATTTATCTTAAACGTGAAGATTTGGGACATACCGGCTCGCATAAGATCAATAATGCGATCGGACAAGTTTTGCTGGCGCGGAAAATGGGCAAAAAACGCGTCATTGCCGAAACGGGAGCAGGACAACACGGCGTTGCAACGGCAACGGTTTGCGCTCTTTTCGGGCTTGAATGCGTCGTTTATATGGGAACGGAAGATATGCGGCGGCAGGCTTTGAATGTCTTTCGGATGCGGCTTCTCGGCGCGGAAGTTCGCGGCGTTGATTCGGGTTCAAAGACATTAAAGGATGCGATCAACGAGGCTTTGCGCGATTGGGTCACGAATGTCGATTCGACTTATTACTTGCTCGGTTCGGCACTCGGTCCGCATCCGTATCCTTTGATGGTGCGTGATTTTCAATCGGTGATCGGCAGAGAAGCACGCGAGCAAATCATTGAAAAAACAGGAAGTTTACCCGATTGTTTGGTGGCTTGTGTCGGCGGCGGTTCAAATGCGATCGGACTTTTTCACCCGTTCTTAAATGACGAATCGGTGCGGATGATCGGTGTCGAAGCAGGCGGAAAAGGAAATGTTCTGGGCGAACACGCGGCACGTTTTAACGAACAGGGCGGCGGAAAGATCGGGGTTTTACAGGGCACTAAAAGCTATCTTCTGCAAGATACGAACGGGCAGATCGCATTAACGCATTCGGTTTCGGCAGGTTTGGATTATGCCTCAATCGGTCCCGAACATTCATTTCTTCATTCCATCAAACGAGCCGAATACGTTTCTGCGTCTGATAACGAAGCACTTGACGCTTTTCAAATTTTGTCGCAAACAGAAGGAATAATTCCGGCTTTGGAAAGTTCACACGCGATTGCCTATTTACAAAAACTTGCGCCTGAATTGTCGCCCGCGCAAACGATCATCTGCAATCTTTCGGGTCGCGGCGATAAGGATGTCAACCAGGTGCAGGAAATGTTGCTTACAAAATGAATAACCGAATAATCGAAAAATTTTCCCGCTTAAAATCGGACGGACGAGGCGGTTTTATCCCGTTTATCGTCGCGGGCGACCCCGATCTGCAAACGACAAAGTCCCTGATTATCGAACTTTGCAAAGCGGATGCGACAGTGATCGAACTCGGTGTGCCGTTTTCCGATCCGGTCGCCGACGGTGTAACGATCCAAACTTCCGCAGAACGCGCTTTGCGAAAACCGATCGCGGTCAGGGATATTTTGGAAATCGTTGCCGATGTAAGAGTTGAGGGCTTTGAAACTCCGATAATCTTATTTAGCTATTTCAATCCGATTCTGCAATTCGGTTTGAAAGAATTTGCCGAAAAAGCGAAAGCTACGGGCGTTGACGGCTGTTTAATAACCGATCTGGTTCCCGAGGAAGCGGAAGAGTTTCGTGCGATCTTGGCAGAAAAGGAATTGTGTCTGATAATGCTTGCCGCGCCGACATCGAGCGATGAACGACTGCAAAAGATTTGCGACAAAGCGAGCGGTTTTGTGTATGCGGTTTCACGCGCGGGCGTTACGGGAGCGCGAACCGAAACGAGCAGTGATGCGAAAGTTCTCGTTTCACGAATCAGAAAATTTACCGGCTTACCGATTGCACTGGGTTTTGGTATTTCAAACGCTTCGCAAGTTGAGGAAACGTGGAAATTTGCCGATGCCGCAGTAGTCGGTTCGGCAATCGTCGCGGAAATGATAAAGTCGTCGCCTAATCCCGATTCGGTCGAAGAAGATTTTGTCGAGAAGATCGGCGATTTCGTAAAAAAGCTGTTGCCATAAAATGCCGTCGGCGAAAACCGAATCTTTAAAACTTTGAATAAATTGAGTTCTCAATAACTTGAGGCTTGCAAAATATCAAATTTACTGTGATATTTTATTGAGTCGAAGTTCGGCACGAGTTCGACAATATTTCATCCTAAAACTTTAATGGAAAAATCAGAAACTCCTGTTCAGACAGACACGGTTTGGGCAGTATTTAAGTATATCTTCAGTCATCCGGTTGAAATAATTTTCTGGCGTTGGAACTGGAAAGCGGCAGTTCTGAGCGGGGTTATGCGCGGTTCGATCTATTTTTTTACGCATATTTCACTCGGTTTGCGGGCGGCTTTGGGCGCAATGTCGGTCGAATTTTTATTTCGCGTTCTAAACTCCGGCGCGAGTGCTTCGGTTTCGCAGTCGTTTAGAAAAGCGAATCCGAAATGGCTCGCAACCTGTTGCATTATGATCTTGATGCCGTTCTATTCGCACATCATCGAATACACCATTCATACGCTCAACGGCGACCAAAACAAAAACAAATCGATCATTGTATCGATCACCTTTTCCGCGCTTTCGGCAGTTTTCAACCTGTTCGCAATGCGGCGCGGCACCTTGTTGGTAAATGACGACGAGCAGAAAAGTTTCTGGCAGGATTTGAAAAAATTACCCGTTCTGGCGATTCAATTCGTCATTTATCCTTTCCTGCGTGTATTCGGAAAAGTAAAACCTTAATTTGTCAATGGCTCTTGCCGGCGTGCGGTCTACTGACTTTCTTACCTTCGGTTTTGAAATTTTATCGACTGTTTTCTTCCCCGAAAATCAACGACTTATATTTGTTGTAAAGGAATGAAACGATCAGCAGTAAAATTCCCATCGAAACGAAAACGATTGTTTTTGAGATCGTTCCAAGCTCGGCAATATCGTAAAAGAAAAGCTTTGCGAGCGTGATTCCGAACAGAGCAATCGCGCCGATTCGCAGATGTTTTTTATGTCGGTAGATTCCGATAATTATTAAAAACAGCGCGTAAACTCCCCACAAAATGCTCAGTCCGAGCTTGTAAGAATCATTAAATCCGGAAAGGCTCATCCAATGCAGAAGCTCACTGCTCAGGATAAACAGAAGCGAAACGAAAAACGGCACATCAAAGGCTAGATCGCGCGCGTTTTCTGCGGATTCTTTTCTGACAAATTCCTGCTTCAAATATATAAAACTGCTTAGAATCAATCCGCCGGCGAAAATATAAGAAATGTAGCGTATAAAAATATGCAGAATTCCGCGCGAGAAAAACTCGGCATCCGATTGTAAAATGTAGATTTGACGAAGCTCGCTGATGACGAAAAGCCCGACAGTGATAAAAACGGCAATCGTCAACAGATTCAGAAACAAATTTACCGCCGCCAAACCGACATTTTTCAGCTTTCCGATGTTGATGAAAGAAAGGATCGACAGGAACAACATCGTGTAATTTATCTGCCAGATGACGTTAAAAAGTTCGAGGCTCGGGTCATACCACAAACCGCCCGAACTGTTGGAAATCGCGGTCGTAACCGTCAAAAAATAAATATAATTACTGATTTCGAGCCGAAAAGCGTTATACACGACCAAAACCGAAACGGCGAACGTCACGATGCCGAACAATTCGCGTAAGCTTTCGTCGATCACGAAAGTAAATTCCTTGACCCGGTTCGTCAGGTGAATGAAAAAGAAAGCCGCCGCAAACAGCAGAGAAGTGAAAAAAGTTCCGTTATAGAACGGATTGGCGAGAGCGGAAATCTGCATCGAATTGCGCGATTCGTAAACATTTACCCAATCGAGCGTGAGATTTAATACCGCCAAAACCATCAGCGGAAACGAGTAAGTTTCAAATAATATTATTCCTTTCGTGCGTCCGATCCAGAACAGAATTGCGGCTTCGACCGTCCAGATGAGAGTCACGAAGTTTCCGTCTAACTGAACCGGCACGGCGACGGTCGAAAAGGTCAGCACCAGAGCCGAAAGCAAATAGACCAAATCCTGCGGAACGCCTTTCAAACGGCTGATCGTCAAAGCAAATGCGAAATGTATCGCCGCATTTGCGATGGTAAACATCCCGAGATAGTTTTCAAACCCGCTCCGTCCATTCAAAATCGAGTAACCCAATCCGAAAAAGATCAACGAATTGGCGAGAATCAGGGAAATATTTTCGATGGCGACGTGTTTGAGATTGATGATCTTGTAAATGATAAATGTGACGTAGAAAGTCAGAAAATTGATCGTCAGAAAAAGCAGGGCGAGATTGAAATGCTCGTCGACGTTGTATTTAGTGACGAACCATCCCAAAAATATCAGCCACGTTACGATAAACGAAGAAAAATGCAGAGATTTCCAATATTTTTTCACCGAAATCGCTAAAATCCCGATGTTGATGATCGCGATATAGGCTAATAAAAATGAATAATTTCCCGAATTATTGCTCAACAAAAACGGGATCGCGTATGCTCCGACCAAACCGATCTGGGCGATGACCTGCCGATTGTAAAGAAGTGCGGAAACGACCGTGAAAATAGTAAAGATCAGCATCAAAACGAACGCCGACGTTTGCGGAAAAAGCCCGTAAAGCGAATAACCGAAAAATGTGATGAAATACATAATCGCCATCGCGCCGCTCAGTAAAACTGCGCTGAAATTGAGATACTTTTCCTTTAACTTGTAAGCGAATCCAAGCAGACCGAAACCGAAAACATAGCCCAGAATGATCCGCATCAACGGGCTGATGAGATTATTGTCGATGGCATATTTCGCGCCGATGGCGACACCGAGCACGAGCACGACGATCCCGATTTTGCTCAAAAGATTTTCGCCGATGAATTTTTCGATGTTTCCCTTTATTTCCTGCTGATTAAGCGCGGCTTCAGGATTTTGACGCGTTTCGTTACGTTGTGAATAACCGAATGCGGGAACATAAACATTTTCGGGTTTCGGCGCGGTTTCCTGCACGTTTTCCTGCGGTTTCGGCGCGGTTTCGACAACTTCGGGCGGCGGAAACGGAAAGTTCTGCGGTGGTGTCGGCGGTTTGTTCAAGCTAAGACCGGGCTGAAAGTTTTCGCTTTCACGAAGATTCTTTAATTCGTTACGGATTTGAGAAATTTCCTGCTGAAAACCGATCTGCGTTCTGACCAGGTTTTCCAGACGCTTTTCGAGATGTTGGATTTTTTCGTTTATTTCGCTCATAAATGGGCTTTACAGATTTGGATCGTCATCGAAACAAATTGATTTTAGCCGAAACAGGGTTTGAATGAAAGATTTTTATTTTCGGCAAAACCGGCGAAAAACGTATCCGGCAAAATCCTGCTTTATATTCGTAAAAAATCTGCCGTCAGTTTAAGCAAACGGCAGATGAAGTTACATTACATTTGAATCTTCACCGTATCGGTCTATGGCTTAATAATTCCGTCGTCGGAGATTTTCGGCATCGTGTTCGGAAAATCGGATTTTGAAAGACCTTTGATGGTTTTGACGGCGGAATTGGTCGGATCGGGAGTTAAGATTCCACGATTTTTCAGGATAAAAGGATTGATCTTTCCCTCGATAAACTTTCCGTCGGGGGCGAGCCTCACATCCAGAACCAAAGTTTCAGCCGTTGCTCCGACTAGCGGAAACCAGCCGTAAGTCACGAAATTGCCCAACGAATAAGCGATCAGGCGGTCTTTATAGATTTCCATTCCGCGCAAAACGTGCGGTCCGTGACCGATCACGACATCCGCGCCCGCATCGATGACGGTTCTCGCAAAAGCGGGCAGATTGCCGCGCGCTTCGCCGAGAAAGATTTCGGTTCGTTGCGGAACGCGTGCATTGACTGCGCCTTCTGCGCCGCCGTGAAACGAAACCATTACAATATCGGCTTGTTTGGAAGCTTTTTCGACCAATTGGCGCGCAAATTCCAGATCGTTGACGTTCGGAACAAGACTGTTATGGGCGAAAGCGACCACGGCGATCTTTTTTCCTTTTGCTTCGTGAAAGGTCATCGCAAATTTTTCTTTGTCGCTTCCGGCGTGTTTGATGCCGACCGCATCGAGCGTTTTGCGGGTCGTTTCGCGTCCGGTGTCGCCGAAATCGGCAGCGTGATTGTTCGCCAGACTCAAAACGTCGAAACCCGCATCGCGCAGATAAGCTCCGTAACGCGTCGGCATCCGAAACGCGAAACAGGTGATTCCCGCACTTGCGCCGCATTTCACCGAATTTCCGCTGTCGATCATCGGACCTTCGAGATTTGCAAAAGCAAGATCGGCGGCTTGGAAAAGCGGTGTGACGGGTTTTAAAAGGTCGGCTCCGTCGTTCGGCGGCATTCGCGAAGCGTTCGGATAAGGCGAACCGAGCATAATGTCGCCGCCCGCCGCAATATGAATCGGCTCGGTGTTTTTGGCGGTTTCGTTTTGTTTCGAGCCGGGGTTTGGGGAGGTTTTTACTTCAGTCGTTTCAGTCGAATTTAAGTGGAAAAAACTGCACGAACAAAGAAATACCGCTGATGCGGCAAGCGCGGAAATTTTCAAAAAGATTTTCATAAAGTATAGGGTTCGGAAAAGTTTACTATAACAGTTTCCGAATCTCCAACCCCGACTTTAGGCGCGATTTTTGAATCTGCAAAATGAGATTTATCAAGATATTTTCTAACATCCGAATTTAAGTTGAATGTCTTAAGTAAGTCTTAAGAATCTTAAACTAATATCAGGCGATTTTAGTGTTTTTGAAAAATTTTAAGGGCGGCAATCCGAAAGACAAAAGTTAAATGCCATCAGCACAAAAGGATGTTAGCCGGATAAGATTCACATCAACTTAAGATGTTTGAACAAAGAAAAAAATGGTCGGTCGATGCTCGCCTGTGAGATAAAATCTTCCGTATTAAGGAAGAAGTTTCTTCGCAGATTGATACATCCGGGTTTTGTTTTAGGAATCAAAATAGGATGAGGCGACCAGTCCGAATGAAAATATAAGAAACAAATATCCTCATTAAACTCAGGTAGCGGATGATTGAAAATTTTGGTAAAACTTTTTGCAAAGCGATGATAAAACGGTTCGAGTCCGCCGAATTCGTGCCTGGTCATAAATGAAAATATAAGTTTGTGGGGAGCAACTAATTCTTTCGATTTTTCGATTTCCCATAAAATGCTTTCAGTATCATCGGCATTTATGATAACGAATTCGGCAATAGACATTAGTTTTTCAACTTCCGCTTTCCAATCGGTGTTAATATAAAGACGAGTCGCACCGAGTAACGGCAGTCCTTCCTCACCGGGTTTACCGACGGCAATGAACGGACCGATCCGATTGAAAGTAGATGCCAGCATTTCTTCAGGAGTTTTTTTATTGAGTCGTTGTTCAACTTCTGCCGATTGACTGCCGAAAGTTCGCAGATATAAAACCGGGGGACGCGAATCGTTAAGTAATCTTGCCGGATTATGCAGGTATCTTTTTGAAAGTCTGTATAGATTTACGGAAGCCGAGATAACTGCAAAAGGAATCAGGTAGGCGATTATTCTTTCGATACAGCCGCCCTGTGAAACTATAAATACAAAAATAGGGACGGAAATAACTATGATCGGTATAATTGCCGTAAATGAAAGTATTCCGAGAATTAAATTTCCGGGAGTTCTAAAATTAATTTCAAAATTAATATCTTGTAATTTTAGTTTTTTAGGTTTTGATTCGGACAAATGTTTCTTTGACATACGCACGAAAAAACAAACTCAAAAATTAAATTGGAACCAGGCGAAGTAGTATACTGGGATAAAATATCAATGTCTATATTGTTGAGTTTTATAGATATAATTTTTTAAACTGAAAATAATGAAAAGAACAATTAAAGCACCGATTGGAACAGAACTGACCTGTAAAAACTGGCTCTCCGAAGCCGCGTATCGAATGATCCAGAATAATCTGGATGCGGAAGTCGCCTTTGACCCTGACAACTTGATCGTTTACGGCGGACGCGGTAAGGCGGCGCGAAACTGGGAATCGTTCGACGCGATTCTGGAAAGTCTGAAAAATCTCGAAGCCGACGAAACTCTGCTCGTCCAATCGGGAAAACCCGTCGCGGTTTTCAAAACTCATACCGATGCGCCGAAGGTTCTGCTCGCCAATTCAAACATCGTCCCGCATTGGGCGACGCAGGAACAATTCGACAAATACGAGCGCGAAGGCTTGATGATGTACGGACAAATGACCGCCGGAAGCTGGATTTACATCGGCACGCAGGGAATTTTGCAGGGAACTTACGAAACTTTCGGAAGTCTGGCGTGGCAAAACGGTTGGGGAAGTTTGGCAGGTAAATTCGTTTTGACCGCAGGTTTAGGCGAAATGGGCGGCGCACAGGCGCAGGCAATCACGTTTAACGGCGGTGTCGGACTTCTTGTTGATGTAGATAAATGGCGTATCGAAAGACGTTTGCAACTGAAACAAGTTGACCTTGCAGCTGAATCTCTAGATGAGGCGTTGGAAATGGTCAAAGAATTTACCGCCAAACGTGAAGCGAAATCCATCGCGCTTTTAGGAAATGCGGCTGACGTTCATTGGCAGATTCTCGAAAAGGGAATTTTGCCTGATGTCGTCACCGATCAAACTTCCGCGCACGACGTTCTTTACGGTTACATTCCGCAAGGTCTTTCAATCGAAGAAGCCAACGAACTGCGAAAAGAAAACCAAACCGTATACGAAAAACGCGCGATGGATTCGATGGCAAAACACGTCGAAGCAATGCTCGAATTCCAAAAACGCGGCGCGATCGTTTTCGATTACGGTAACAATCTTCGCCAACGCGCCAAAGACAACGGCGTGGAAAACGCGTTCGATTATCCGGGCTTCGTTCCCGCATACATTCGCCCGCTGTTCTGCGAAGGCAAAGGACCTTTCCGCTGGGTCGCGCTTTCGGGCGAAAAAGAAGACATCTACAAAACCGACGAAGCGATTATGAATCTTTTCCCCGAAAACGATCATCTGACGCGCTGGCTGACGATGGCGCAGGAACAAGTCGAGTTTCAAGGTTTACCCGCCAGAATCTGTTGGCTCGGCTACGGCGAACGCGCCAAAGTAGGATTAAAATTGAATGAAATGGTTGCATCGGGCGAACTCAAAGCCCCGATCGTCATCGGACGCGATCATCTCGATTGCGGCTCGGTCGCATCGCCCAACCGCGAAACCGAAGCGATGAAGGACGGGTCTGACGCAATCGCCGATTGGGTTTATCTAAACGCGATGATAAACGCCGTCGGCGGCGCAACATGGGTTTCGCTTCATCACGGCGGCGGAGTCGGCATCGGTTACAGCCTACACGCCGGACAAGTTATCGTCGCCGACGGCACACCCGAAGCCGCGAAAAGAATTGAAAGAGTTCTCACCACCGACCCCGGAATGGGCGTTGTCCGCCACGTTGACGCGGGTTATGAGGAAGCGATTGAATTTGCTGAGAAAAACGATGTTAAATTTCCTATGAAGAAATAATGGAGAATTATGGTTGATTTCAAAAAACTCAAAGCTGCCAAAGCACAACCCGCAACAATTGATCCTTTGGAAATTTTTAGACGACTTCCAAAACCAATAGGAATCAATGATCTTTATACTAGCCAAGCCGAAGTTCTTAAAGAATGGTTTATACGACGGAACGAAAGTGACTTGGTTATTAAACTTCATACAGGTGGTGGAAAAACACTTGTCGGGCTTTTGATTGCTCAGTCAGTGATGAATGAGTTGAGCGAGGCAGTTATTTATGTTTGCCCAACAGTTCAACTAATTCAGCAAACACTTGAAAAAGCAAAAGAATATGGTATTTCAGCAGTTCCTTACAAAAAGGGAGAAATGCTTCCAATAGAATTTACATCAGGGAAAAGCGTCCTTATTTGTAGTTACAACGCCTTGTTTAATGCAAAAAGCAAATTTGGAATTCGCGGTGGAACTAAAGAAATTATTAAAGTTGGAGCAGTTATTCTTGATGATGCTCACGTTGCATATTCAACAATGCGAGATGCTTTTACGTTAAATGTTGATAAAAAAGAAAGTGAGGAAGATTATCTTTATTTAACGAATTTGTTTCGGAAGGATTTTGATGATTTAGGAAAAATTGGAACATTTGACGATATTATTTCCAGAGGTGATTTTGGAGTTATTGAAGTGCCTTATTGGAGTTGGAAAGAAAAGAGTTCACAGATAAGAGAATATCTTCAGAAACAAGCAGAAAAATACCCAATGATATGGGACTTTTTAAGAGATTCTTTTGATTATTGTCATTGTTTGATAAGTAAAGATTCATTTGGGATTACCCCAATCTTTCCTACAGTTGATTTAATACCGACATTTAGCGAATCTCCGCGCAGAATATATATGTCAGCGACGATTAGCGATGACAGTATGATCGTTCGGAGTTTCAATGCAGATAAAAAGCCTCTTTCCAAACCGATAATTTCAAATTCTCTCGCAGGCGTAAGTGAAAGAATGATTTTGGTTCCTGAATTGATGCCAAGCGAGTTTGCTGATTCGATAGAATTTATAAAACGAATCGCAAATTGGATGGCTAATACCAACAAACTGGGAACAGTAATTCTTTCTCCGTCAAATGTGAGTGCAAAAGAGTGGGTTGATGTTGGAACTTTAGCTGATTCAACTGAAAGGGTTATTGAATATGTTAAAAACCTTCAAGATGAAACCCAGAAAGGACCTTATATTTTTGTAAATCGCTATGATGGGATTGATCTTCCAAATAATGCCTGTCGTCTTTTAATAATGGCAGGACTTCCACGTGGTGCTAATGCTTATGATTCATATCGTTCTTCGGTTTTTCTAGGAGGTGAAGAATTTAGAAGTAGTCTGGCTCAACGTATTGAACAAGGTATTGGTCGCGGAGCACGTGGAGGTGGAGATTACTGTATCGTAATTTTAACAGGATATGATTTGAGCGCATGGATTGATCGTCCCGCGAATCAAAACTTTTTAACAAGTAGCACTCGCGCCCAAATAAGTATTGGAAAAGATGTTTCAAATGAAATAAAAACGGAATCTGAATTCGCTGAAACTATGATTAAATGTTTAAAAAGAGATGAGGACTGGACAAAATATCATGCTGAAACATTGGCGGAACTCGTTCAACTTTCCGAGCCGGATGAAAAGCAATTACAATTTGCCGCAATAGAAAGAAAAGCTTTTGAACTTATGAGGCATAATCTTTTCGATAAGGCATTAGAGAAAATCAATAAGTACTTGGTAGTGGAAACTGATAATTTAGATAAACAATCCAAAGGTTGGCTCGAACAACTTGCAGCGAGAATTTCTTATTATTCTGACAACAAAGATTTAGCAAAAGAATTTCAAGAATCTGCTTATTTCAATAATGAAAATTTGCATCGTCCTTTAAGCGAACCTAAATATATTCCAATTCAAATCCCGCAAGCGCAAGCAAAAGCAATTGTTTGTGGCTTTAATGGATTTAGTTCAAAGAAAGGATTGCTTTCTGATTTTGAGAATACTGTGTCATTTTTAACTCCTGTCGCATCGTCAAATCAATTTGAAGATTCATTAGCGAAACTTGGAACTATTCTTGGTTTTGCAACTGAAAGACCGGACAGTAAATACAAAAAAGGACCCGATGTTTTATGGATTCTTAACGATCAATTAGCACTTGTGATTGAGGCAAAAAGCCAAAAATTAGAAAAAAATCCACTTGATAAATATGAACATGGTCAACTTCTTCAAGCAGATGAATGGTTCAAAAGCCAGTATCCAAAATACTCTTCGATTCGGGTTTCTATGCACCCAAATCGAAAGCCAAAATATGAAGCTGACACAAATGAAACAAAAGTTCTAACTTTTGAGAAATTAAACGAGTTAATTTCTGCCTCAAGGAAATTGATAAGTTCTTTAGATAATTTGAATTTGACGAACGAACAACTTGAAATTAAATGTCAAGAACTTTTACAGGAGCTGAAATTAAGTTCAGACGCTTTGCCAGAAACATTTTTGGAGTCCTTTTTACCATACGAACCTGCTTCAACTTAGAGTAATATCGCAAACGGTTGACAGTTTGAGGCAAAGTTTGGATGATTCTCGAAGAGATTTTCGCGCCGCTTCAAGGCGTGCTTTTGGCGTTGACGATTCGGCGGAAGTTTATGCGGTGAATTGTGTTAAAATGTTTGGCGCGAGGTGAAATTTTATGACTGAAATAATCGAGGCGGTTTTTGACGGGGCGGTTTTTCGTCCGGTGGGCGAGGTTGAATTGAAGCCGAATACGACAGTCGAAATCACGGTAACGATTAAGAATGTTGAGGGAAAACCGAAAAACTTTCGCATTCGAAGCAAACATTTGGGCATCAGACAAGATTTGAATTACGACAAAACGAGCGCATTGCTTGAAGAAATTGAGGACGGAAAGGGATGATTACGCCCGATGCGAATATCGTTTTGTATGCTTATAACGAAGATGCACCCGATCACGCAAAAGCTAAACAATGGCTTGAAGAGCAATTTTCTCAAACGCCGGTTTTTGGTCTGAGTTGGCAGGTGATAACGGCTTTTCTGCGAATCTCGACAAATCCGCGAGCATTTCCGCAACCGTTCGGCTTACGGGAAGCAATCGAGATTGTTGACGAATGGCTTGCGCTTCCGAATGTCGAAATACTAACTCCGACCGCAAATCATTGGACAATCTTTCAAAAATTAATAATCGAAGGACAAACCAAAGCCGCCTTGATGATGGACGCACATCTTGCCGCGTTAGCAATCGAACATAATGCAACGCTTTCTACTACCGACCGTGATTTTTCAAAATTTTCAGGATTGAAAACGATTAATCCGCTAATTTCATAAATTTCCACGCCGGACAAGTCATCGTCGCCGACGGCACGCCCGAAGCCGCAAAGAGAATCGAAAGAGTTCTCACGACCGACCCCGGCATGGGCGTTGTCCGCCACGTTGACGCGGGTTATACGGAAGCAATCGAATTTGCCGAAAAAACGGGCGTGAAAATTCCGATGAAGAAATAGCACTATGAAAATAATTCTCACTTTTTGTTTCACGATTTTATTTTGTTTTTCGGCATTTTCGCAGGAATTGCCGATTCCGAAAAGCCCACTGATGACGAAATTGGAAAAGGACGTTTCCGACGGTAAAAGCGGCGCGGTCGAAACGTTCTGGACGTTCGTGAATAATAACGGAACGCCGCTCGTCGAAAAGATCGACGGCGAAAAAGATTATTCGCTCGTGACGTTTGTTTGGCGCGGCGATGCGGAAACGAAAAATGTTTTTTTGCAGTCGAATATTTATACCTGGGTTTTGCCGCGCCGACAGTTGAAGAATATTGCCGACAGCGATATTTGGTATCTGACCGCAAAAGTTAAAAACGATGCGCGTTTTACCTATCAATTTTCGGTCAACGATCCGCGTCTGCCTTTTCCCGACCCTTACGATTGGTTTCAGATCAAGGTAAATTATTTGAACGATCCGTTCAATAAACTAAAGTTCGTCTATCCGAAGGACGCGGACGATCCGAACGATTACGAAAGCGACGCAACTCTGTTTTATATGCCCGGTTCGCCGAATACTCCCTTTAAGTTCGTGGATGAAAAAGTGAAAAAGGGAAAACTCGAAAAACTGAACCTGAAAAGCGAAATTCTCTCGAACGAACGGCGCATCTGGTTTTACACGCCGAATAATTACACACCTTCCAAAAAATATCCGCTGGTCGTTTTTCTCGACGGAGTTTACTATCTGAACAATATTCCCGCGCCCACGATTCTCGACAATCTGATCGCGCAGGGGAAAATTCCGCCCGTCGTCGCGGTTTTCGTCGCCGTGCCGCTCGAAGCCGGACTTCGTGAAAAGGAATATTACGGCAATCCGCAGTTCGTCGATTTTATGATGAAGGAACTGCTTCCGCTCGTAAATTCCAAACTGAGCGTGACGAAAAAGCCTTCGGAAACAACGATCGCCGGTTTGAGCGCAAGCGGTGTCGCGGCAGGTTTCGTTGCTTTGAAACATCCCGAAAGGTTCGGCAAAGTGATTATGCAGTCGCCCGCGCTTTTCTGGGGTTTCGATTATTACGGCGCGGACGGCGAATGGCTGATCGCGCAATATATCGAAGCAAAACGAAAGAAAATCCGTTTTTATATGGAAATCGGCACTTACGAAGGTCTGCCTTCGACGCGCAAAGGCAGACCGAACGCGTTTCATTCCGTCCGTCATTTCCGCGATATTCTGAAAATGAAGGGTTACGATCACATTTACGAAGAATTCAGCGGCACGCACGAATTCGTCAACTGGGGCGAATCTCTGCCCGACGCGCTCATAAAAATGGTAAATGCAGTAAATCGTCGCTAACGACACACCCGAAGCCGCAAGACGCATCGAAAGAGTTCTCGCGACCGACCCCGAATGGGCGTTATCCGCCACGTTGACGCGGGTTACACGGAAGCGATCGAATTTGCCGAAAAGAATAATGTAAAAATTCCGATGAACAAATAGATTTGCGGCTGAAAGCGAGGTTGCTCTTGGCGTAATTGTTAAAGAATCCATATCTGAGGCGATGGAATGAAACTGAAATTTTTGCCGCCGAAAAAATGATTGACAATGCAAAATAAAACCCGCATTACGCGGGTTTTTGGTTTAATGGTGAAATAATTCTCTTAACCGAACGAGATGCCGACTCTTTTATTTTTAATATCGTAATAAAAGATCGGGCAATGATGGTAGATGGTATTGCCGAGATTAAAGCGTGTGCGGGGCTTTTCGGGGTCGTGGATTTTCCATGGCACTTCACCGTCCCAAGTCCCGACGGCGATTTTGTTTTTTGTTTTGTCTGTCTCGAACGAATAGGAATAAACCTCTCCACTGCTGTCCTTGAATTCGACCGTGACCGTGCAATCGCCGGTAATCGTTTTGGCATCACGATTATAGATGCCGCTGTTCCACGGCTTCCAAAATCCGTCATCGGTAAAATAAGTCGAAAACGGCGGCGAATTTTGCGGGTTGGTCGCATTCAGACGCAGCGTCATTTCCGGTGCGCCCGTGTCGATCGTCGCTTTCAAATTTGAAACTTTGATCTCATTATCCGGTTCCGGCAATTTCGTGAATTTAAACCGAACCGTGAAACCGCCGACGGCTTCGGGACAAAATTTGATCTTCGTTGCATCCTGCCACAGGTCAATATCGGTGCGCCAGCGCAGCGGATAGGTTAATAATCTTTGGTCGTCGCCCAGAATGAGATAAGATTTGTCCGCTTTGCCGACGATTCCGAATCCGAAATTCAGTTTCTTTTTGGTCGAGTAAATTTCCGCGAGCGCATATGGAAGCGATTTTAAGCCGCTGCCCGGTTCGATACTCGGAAATCCGCCGAGAATGGAATTCCCCCAAATTTCGCTGCGGTCGCAGGGCGCATCCGTGCGGTCGTCCTGCTTGCGGGCATAGAAAATATAATCATCAACAGTATAGGTCGTGTTTCCGTCGCTGCTTTTGAGGGAAATTTGTCCTTTGACCTTATCCGCTTTTTTACCCCACGAGTCTGTCGTGTCCGCTTGGACTACTTCCAGTTTGTCTTTATCGAGACAGCCGTAGGGAAGGCTGAGTGTCCAGCTTCCCGTATCGAACAGAACTTCATAATCGCCGCCTTTCAGTGCACCGCCAGAGAGCGTGACGGTATAGTCGTATTGACGGTTTTTCGGGGTCAGTTCGATCAACGATTTTTCGTCGAGTTGAAATGCCTGACCATAGATCAGAAAAATCCAGTTTCCGCCCGATCCCTGATTCAGATCGCGCGGAATATAACGGTAGCCGGGCGGCACGAAAACCTTCTGCTCGGAGGCGACTATTTTTATCTGAATATCCGTGACCGGCGGCTCATTTCCGCCTTTTTTGTAGATCAGATAGAGCCATTTTCCGCCCGCGCCTTTATTCAGGTCGGTCGGGTCTTTGATCCAGCCGTCCGGCGGCGTTGCGCCTTCGCCTTCGATCACATCCAAACCCGTAATGCAGTTTTGCGGGTCTGCGGTATCGGCTTGCTGATAAGCCAAAAAAACGGGATTGCCGCTCGTTCCGGCATTAAGGTCGACCGGTATTTTCGTAAAGCCGGCGGGAGTATCCTGGTTTCCGACCAAAATCTGAATTGCAGTAATTGACATTGTGTTATTTTCTCCTTTGATGAATTTATACGTTAGGGGGCAAAGTTCGATACTCTGCCGTTTGGACTTTTAATCCACTTGAACCGCAAGTTAAGATTTAAAAATGTTAATTTTTAGCACGGAACATAGCAGACGCGCAAACTTTGTGCAGCGTGCTCGGGCAATATATTGAAATGCTTGTGAATTCGCCGAAAAAATGATGTGAAAATTTCGTCGGACAATTAAATTCGGTTCGACAAAAAACAAGGGATGAATTCTCATTCATCCCTCGTCCCTTATCCTCCATCCTGCAAATTACGGTTGAATAACGACCGTATAACTCGGCGAGTAATTGCCGTAATTCAGGTTTTTCTCGATGTAAACCGCGCGGATTTCGATCTGTTCGGCTTGTCCGGCAACCTGCGGGTGAATGTTGAACACGCCTTGATTGCTGGTCAAAAATGCGGCAAGCTGCCATTCGCCGCCCTTGTGCCGGAATTCGATCCGCAGACCGTCGAGCCCGAACAGACGGCATTCGGCTTCGACAGCGAAATTCGGAAGCGAACGCAGTTTCAGATCGGGCGTAAAATCGGACGGTTCGCGGTCGGCTTCGTCGGGCGGAATAATCCCGAGCAGATCGCCGTCGGCGGTCGTATAAATCGATTTCTGCGCCTTGATCGTCGCGGCAATTTCACGGACACGCGCCTTAATTCCGGGCGGAACGTTGGCAGGCGGATCGGCAGGCAACGCCCACGCCGGATCGGTCGGCGGCGGCGAACCCGCCGCACCGTTGGCAATGCCGTCAACATATTCGTTCAACTGCTCCAACTGCTGTTTCGACGCAAACTTTGCCGGAACCCAATACTGCACCCACGTATTATCTCTTTCCAACTGCGTCAGCTTCGCCGTCACGCCGTATTTCGCGGCAAGACCGTTGACAAGTTGGTTATAAATAATTCGCCAGCCAATCGGCAAAAGCCGACCATGTATTCGGTATATAGTCTTTTGACATAATAAGCTCCTTAATTTTTATTTAGTTTTTTTGTGGATTTGGTTATCTGACGAGAAGCGGGAGTGTTTGGGAAAACAAGGTTTTGACAACCGCAGGGACTAAGCCGTATGGAAAAAGTGAAAAGCGGAAATCCGCAAAATTCCAAAACGCTAGGGCTAAACGCCTGATAAGAAAATTCGTCAAAGATTATATGACAATAAATATAATTTTTGCAAATTTTTTTTTATCTGACCGCTTATCGCTTTTGTAATAAGAAATGATGTCCCGTAAGAGATTAAAGTTAATAGCCCCGCGATGAATCGCGGGGCTATTAACTTTAATCTCTTACGGGACATTTCTGTTATTTATACTCAAGCAGCGCGATTCTTATTATTTATAAAACTGATAAGCGGTCAGGTTTTCTATACAATGATCGCCATCTTTATTTTACCGATTGCAATATGCGGAAAATCGGCATTATTTCACCGCAATTTGCGGACAAAGGGCAATCACTCTGCAGGCAAAGGGCATACCAAGGGACAGCAAAGGGCTTGGCAAGGGACAGCAAAGGGCAACCCCTTTGCTGTCCCTTGCCAAGCCCTTTGCCCGCACGGAGCGATAAAAGGGAAGCAAAGGCATTGCCCTTTGCCCGCAGAGCCCAAGCCATCTGCCCGCAAAAAACGATTCGGGAAGCGCACCGCCCAAGCCCTTTGCCCGCACAGTCCGCCATAAAGAAAGCAAAGGGCTTAACAAGGAAAGCCGCAAACCGTGCGGGGCGAGCCTTAAACAAATAAAGAAAAAAAATAATTTTCCCAAAACCGCCGTTTTATGCTATATTGAAGGCGAAAAATAAGCGCGTTCTGTAATTCAAACTTCAGTTTGAATAAACTAAGCGAAATTCAAACACGCGTTCAGAGTTCAAACTTCAGTTTGAATCCGCTAAATATATTCAAACGCGGAACGCACTTTGAACTCTGAACAAAAAAATAACCCGAAAACCCGATGCCCGAAAATCCCAAACCGCCAACTACGCCTGAAGAATCAACCGCCACCCAACCGCCGCAAGAAAAGTTTTGCCATATTCACGATAAAGTTGGTGATTGGGAAGTTGATGGAATTCGTGAAAATGTCTGTGTTTCTGCGAATGAAGCTAATGAATATGGACTGAAGGAGCATTTAAACGAGTTTGAAGGCAAACATTATTGCCTGTTTCATCTGCCGACCAAAGAAAAAGACATCGCTAAATTTGAAGAAATATTTCAAGCCCGTCTGGAAAAAACAGACAAACAATGCGCCGAGATCGAAGCCGTATTTCCCAATGGTGAAGACAAACAAAACGAAGCGAAAAGCAAAAGAAATATAAAATATGATTTCAGATATGTATGGTTTCCGTCGGAAGTAAAATTTTACAATCGAAAATTCAGCGCATCCGCAGATTTCAGATCGGCAACCTTTAGCGCAGACGCAAATTTCAGCTCGGCAACCTTTAGCGCATCCGCAGATTTCAGATCGGCAACCTTTAGCGCAGACGCATATTTCAGCTCGGCAACCTTTAGCGCATCCGCATCTTTCAACTCGGCAACCTTTAGCGCATCCGCATATTTCATCTCGGCAACCTTTAGCGCAGACGCATATTTCAGCGCGGCAACCTTTGATGAAAAGTCACAAACCTATTTTTCAGAAACAAGACTTTGTTCCACTATTTCTTTTTATAAAGCCGAAATCAGCGGATACATCGAATTTGAAGGAGATATATTTTGTAATGCTGAAAAGGTCAAAGAGATCAGGACGGCATTGAAACTGCCGATTGAAAAACATCAAGAGGCGATATTGAATTTACGGGAAATCAGACTGAGAAACCCCGAAAGAGTTTCTTTTAATTCGACCAAATTGCGCCCGAATTGGTTCGTCAATGTCGCCGAAGCGCGCAAACTCGAATTTAACGATGTCGAATGGTTGAACAGCGAAATAGACATTGACCGCACCGGACTCGATAAGGAAATCGAAAGTTTGGAGGAAAGAGATGTTCTCCGTGCGGAAAGGTCTTTGATAAAAGCCTGTAACCAGCTTGCCGACAATGCCGAAGCCAACCGCCGCTTTGAAGAAGCCGAAAGATTTAGAAAGCAAAGCATCGCGCTCGAAAAGAAAAAATGTCATATCCACGATGAAACCGATCCGAGAAAAAAGGACGATATTCGGGAAAAGGTTTGTCAGGAATATCCTGTTATAAACGAAGTCGGCGGCAATTATTATTGTCTGCTGCACAATCCCGACCACAACAAATCCGAAATATTCTTGAAGGAATTTGAAAAACTCAAAGCAGAAGGGCATACGGATTTTCGCGCGGTCGTATTCCCAATCACCGTCGAATTTGTATTCCCGATTACCGACAAAAAAAGGGGCAAAGTTCCCGATCTCGATTTTTCGGGCGCAACATTTCTGCGCCGCGTCGTATTTGATAACGCCGAAATAAATAATCTGAATTTCACTTCCGCTTTTTTCACGGACATTTCCGAACTTGCCATCAAAAACTCGAAATGCAAGGGAGAAATAAAATTTGACAAGGCGGACATCGAAGGGAAGCTGTTTATTGTCGGTGAATACGAAAAAGGCAAAAAAGAAAGACGGCAGGTTTTTCTCAAAGAAAAAAATGCGCTTTCAATGAAGGACGCGCGGATAGACAAACCGCATTGGATAAATTTCCGCACCATCAATCTGCTTCCGCATTATTTTACCGAAGTCGATGTCAGCAAAATTATCTTTCAAGATTGTAAATGGCGCGATAATCAGGGCATCAACTTTGATACGCAAAAGGAAATCGATATTTCCAACTACAAGGAGATTGCTCAAACCTGCAATCAATTGGCGATAAACTACGAAGAAAACCGCAAATACGAAGAATCCTCCGTCTTTCGATATGCCGCAATGGAAGCGAACAGGCGCGGTTATCCGAGCCGACCCCAGACAATATTAAATCTTTACTGGCTTTATAAATGGACAAGCGGTTACGGCGAACGCCGGCTGTGGGCAACATTAGTTTTGATTTTATTGGTCGCATTTTTCGGCATTTTATACGCTACGCCGTTTGCAAAATTTGAGGGAATCGATAATACAAAATCTGTCGAATCGGTTTGCAACAAGTATTGGATAATCGGAAATCAGGAAGGAATGCGCGTTTGCGACGGAATGATCCACAGTTTGGCGGTCGCTTCTTTTCAACGTCCCGATCCTAAGCCGAAAGATTCATTTACAAAATTCTTAGTAACTCTCGAAACCATTCTCGCACCTCTGCAAGCCGCGCTCTTGGCGTTGGCGATCCGGCGCAAGTTTATGCGGTAAAAGTTATGATAAAATCGCAGATGAGGTGAAAGATATGTTAAATCCAATCGAAGCGGTTTTTGACGGGACGGTTTTTCGCCCTGAAAGCGAGGTTGAATTAAAACCGAATACTCGTGTCGAAATAACGGTCACGATTAAGAATATCGAGGAAAAGCCGAAAAAATTTCGCGTTCGGAGTAAGCAATTAGGCTTTCGGCAGGATTTGAATTACGACAAAACGAGCGAATTGCTTGAAGAAATCGAGGACGGAAAGGGATGATTACGCCCGATGCCAATATCATTTTATATGCCTATAACGAAGATGCACCGCATCACGCGAAAGCGAAGCAATGGCTCGAAGATCAGTTTTCTCAAACGGATGTTTTCGGACTTAGTTGGCAGGTGCTAACGGCTTTTCTGCGAATTTCGACCAATCCGCGAGCTTTTCCGCAACCGTTCGATTTACGGGAAGCAATCGAGATCGTTGACGAATGGCTTGCGCTTGAGAATGTCGAAATATTAACTCCGACCGCAACTCATTGGACGATCTTTCAAGGTCTGATTGTCGAAGGAAACACAAAAGCCGCTTTAATGATGGACGCGCATCTCGCCGCATTGGCAATCGAACATAATGCGGCACTTGCCACAACCGACAGCGATTTTCAAAAATTCAAAAATTTACAAACCATAAACCCGCTATAAAACATTTATTTCAGCAATTATGGAAATAGTTTTAATAAGGTCATTTCCCGGGTTTGCGAAATGATGAAATAATTTTTTTGATGACCGTGACCGCACCGACCGCGAGCAGACCGGCGATGATTCCGTAGGCGACTTCTTTAATGATCGTGGGAACTTGCGGTAAAAGTTTATGCAGAAATTCGATGTTATGCTCGAAAATTCCGCCCGCGACGAGAATCAGGGCGATCGTGCCGACAACGCTTAACAAACGGATGATTTTAGGCAGTAAATTAACCAGAAATTGTCCGAGTTTTGGCGCAAATCCTTTTTTTTCGTCCGAACCGATGAGTTTATAGCCGATGTCGTCCATTCTCACGATCATTGCAACCAGCCCGTAAACACCGACCGTTGCTATCAAGGAAACGATGGCAACCGTGATTATTTGCGTGGTCAGCGGCTTGTCTAAAACAGTTCCTAAAGCGATGATGACGATCTCGACCGACAAAATAAAATCGGTTGAAATAGCTGATTTAACCTTTGCCTTTTCTTCCGTTTCGCTGTCTTCGGCGTGTGTTTCTTCGACGGAATGAGTATGTTCGTTGCGGTGAAATATCCAGTGAAGGATTTTTTCAACGCCTTCATATGCCAGATAAATTCCGCCGACGAGCAAGGCGATAATGATCGCCGGCGGAAAGATCACATTTAAAATGAACGCCAACGGAACGATGATAAGTTTATTAATAAACGAACCTTTGGTGATCGCCCACAAAACAGGCAGTTCGCGCGAAGAAACAAAACCTGTCGCTTTTTCCGCGTTGACCGCGAGATCGTCGCCCAATATTCCGGCGGTCTTTTTCGTGGCGACCTTGCTGGCTAAAGCAACGTCGTCCATCAACATCGCAATATCGTCCAAAACTGCAAAAATTCCTGATGCCATAAGTTATTTATGAAAAGTTAATCAAAAATGTAAATTCGGATATTTTACGGAACATATCGGTAAATATTTCTCCGTTAAATATCGCGTAAAGTAAAAATTTATCACAAATGAACGCGGATTTGAGATTTGAAAAGTATAAAAAATCCGTGTGTCGGCGGAAGTTGATGCAGTAATTTGAAAAAAATACAGGCAGAAACAATCTATCTATGTGTTTCTGCCTATTTCTTTGTTTCCGGGAAAAAATAATTTATTCGCCGACGAGCAGGAAATTTGCCGTTGCGTCATCGATCATGACACTGCGGTCGTAGAATTTCAGGTTTTTGGCAATGGTCGAGATCGTGTAGGTTTGATTGGTCGGAATATTGTTCAAGCGGTAATTTCCGAAATTGTTCGTGCGCGTGTAGGCGATGATATTGCCGTCGAGCTTGAGCGTAATGAGCGCGTTTCGGACGGGTTTGCCGTTCAAGTTAATCACTTTTCCCGCAAATCCGACATTTTGAACGGGCGGCGCGGAAAATCTGACGGCGGACATAACGGGCAAAATCCAAGGGATTTGATGAGCGGAAGAAGCGGAACGACCGCCTAACAAAACACGTCCTTTGCGGTCAAAAACTGCGACCAGCGCGCCATCGACCGATTCGATGTCAACGTCGGGAGCGTTGTAAGTCGGGTCGGGCGTTCCGTCTGCCAGATATTTCGCACTGCGGTAATCGATGCTCGGAAAGTTGGTTGCAGTCGGTTGATTTCCCGCGACCAATATTTTACCACTCGCACTGACCGTCATTCCATATGTTTCGCTGTTCGGTATGGCAGGCTGTGCGCCGATGCCGTTAAAGGTCATATCGCGCGAGCCGTCCGCGTTGTAGCTGTAGAGAAAATTTCGGTCGCCGAGCGCGACGATGCGCCCGTCGCCCTTGACCTTGACCGCGATAAAACTCCCGAATTCCCTGAACGAAGTCGTAAAGGTATCGACGGTCAAAAAGCCGTCGCCGTCGAAAGTCGTGTCGAGCGAACCGTTGCGATTGAACCGCGCGAGCAGGTAGTGTGTCGTCGCGCCTGAAACCGCGCCGCCCGTTAGAATTTTGCCGTCAGGCTGAATGTCGATTGATTCGCCGCGGGTGCGGGCTAAAGGGATTTCGAGCCTCGCAACTCCGTTGCTACCGAATGAAGTGTCGGGTGTGCCGTCAGGAAGATAACGGGCAAGAATCTGCACGGCATCGCTGTCCAATGAACCCGAATAACCGACCACGACGAATTTTCCGTCGGGTTGAATGGCGATTCGGTTTAACATTGTAGGTGTTGCATTTTGCACCGTTCCGCCATTACCAAAGGTCGTATCGGTCGTGCCGTTAGTGTTCAGGCGGGTGATGACGAGTCTCGAACCGCCGCCTGCAACAATCAGCTTGCCGTCGCCTTGCTGTGCAACCGCTTGGGCAAAAATGTCATAATTTGTTCCCGGTATCGGAGCATACAAGAATCCGCTTCCGTTCCACGTCGTATCGAATGAACCGTCTTCATTCAGACGGATGACGCAAAACGGACGCGGCGTGCCGATGTTGTTGCAATAGCTGACCATGACTATTTTATGGTCGGTTTGGACAATCATATCGCGCACGGCTGCGGATGAACTGAACTGAACGTATCTCTTACCGTCGCCGTCGAAGGTCGCGTCTAATTGTGCCAAAGAATTTGTGGTGAAAAACGAAACGAGCAGGAAAAATAAGATAAGCGTGCTTTTTAACATAAAACCCCTTTTGAAAACAAAACCTTTTAGGTAAAAGACAGTAAATTAAACCGTCAAGCTATGGAATGATTTGGGAAATTAGTCGGAATTATCAAGCTATTCAACCTTAAGTGTCAAATTTTTTCACAAAATTACAAAAAAATTTAGGAATTTCATATTAAATGCTTTGTTTTATGCGTGGCGGCAGACAAAAAGCATCTACGGTCCAGAGCATTTATATAACGTGAAAATCATTCGCCGATGATCTTTACCAAAACCCGTTTACGTCTGCCGCCGTCGAATTCGCCGTAGAAGATTTGTTCCCACGGTCCGAAATCGAGCTTGCCGTTCGTGACCGCACAGACGACTTCGCGTCCCATAATTTGCCGTTTGATATGCGCGTCGGCGTTGTCTTCGCCCGTGTCGTTGTGGCGGTAGTGTTTGACGGGTTCGTGCGGCGCGATTGCTTCGAGCCATTTTTCGTAATCGTGATGAAGTCCGCTTTCGTCGTCGTTGATGAAAACCGAAGCCGTGATGTGCATCGCGTTGACGAGCGCAAGACCTTCCCTGACACCGCTTTCATCCAGACAGCGTTCAACGTCGCGGGTGATGTTGATAAATGCGCGGCGCGTCGGGATGTCGAACCATAATTCCTTTCTGAAACTTTTCATATCCGAAATTATTAATGAAAAAAGAACGGCAGGCAATGCCCGCGTTCTTTTTTCGGAAAGTATCAGATTGTGATTAGCAACGAACTAATCGAGCGAAATGAAATTCAGATCGCTGATGCTTTCGTTCGGCGTGACGGTGCGCGTCGATTGGGCAAACGTGTAACGCTTTGAAGAAACGCTGATGAAATATGTTTCGCCCGCGTTGACATCGGGAAAACGGAAATAGCCGAATGACGATGTTTTGATCGTGCGGGTTTGTCCCAAAGAATCGGTCAGATTTACGGTCGCATTCATAATTCCTCTGCCTTCGGCGTTCAAAACCTGCCCGCCGACCGTGACCGTTGCGGCAGTTGTGGTCGAAGGTGTCAACTCGAAATCGTCAACCGCCAAGCCGTCGTCCGCGCCCGATGCGTCAGTGTCCGTCCAGCGAATCCAAAAAGTCGCACCGTTTGCAATGGTCAAACTCGTGATCGAAGAACTCAAAGCGGTTCGGTTCGCCGCTGCGTTGCCGTCCTTCGCTCCGACCGTGACAGTTGTGGGCGCGACAAAATTCAGGGTCGGTCGCGAAGTCCACGTTCCCGTCACGAGATCGGTTGCGTTGGTGCTGTATTCAAAATTTAACTGATCAGTTCTCGCCTCGGTTCCCAAACGCCATTGCTCGCCCGTGTAGTTGATGTTGAGCGTCGCGATAGTTCCTCCCGTATTATTGGTAAAACACGCACCGAAAAGGGGAATTAAAGTTCCCGTCCGCAAACCGCCGAGCGCGCGTTCCGTATTCGCCGCCGCGCCGTAGCTGAAGGTGTCGCCCGTGTTGCTCGCGCCCGTATCGACGGCATATTGTTCGTTATCACGCGCACCGCCGCCGCTTTCGGTCATAAACCAACCCGTAATCGTCAGGTTGTTGGTGGTTGAACCAGCCGTATTTGAAAGCGTGTTAAAGTTTTGCGTGTAAGCGGAACCGAACGTTGTCAGCGAAACGCATTGCGCCGCAACGTTTGATTCAAACGCACTGAACTGGAAAAATGCGAAAACCCCAATGGCAATAAAGACAAATTTTTTAACGCTAAAAACTGCCTGGCTTGAAAAATTGAATGGAAGATTGTTTGAATATTTCATAGTTATAGCTTAAGTCACTAAATTTTTTACAGACTCTCAAGAGTTAAAAACATTTTAATACATCTCTCCCGTTTACACTAAACAAAATTTTCAATGCAGGCGATCGGGGCAATTTCCGAAACGGCGAAAGCGGCGGTTGACTTCGGAAATTTTGTTTGGTAACGTAGCAGAAATATTAATTACTTATTTATTTACTGTTATTTGTTTTTGCAGTTGATAATAATCTTTCCCCCCGGAAAATTATTATTTAAGATTTCAATGAAAAATCTTTCGTTGAAAAAAGAGGTAATTGTAGTATTAATTTTGCAAGCCTTCAGTGGTTTCAATTCAAGTTTCTACAATTTCTCCCCTAAACCCGAATATTATTTAGGTCTCCTAAGTCTACCTAACTAGCGATAGTTAACAGGTAATGCGGTAGCTTTGCCATTGGTCGGAGATTTCGCTTCTGCTTCGATAGGCTGAATATTTCTTTCCCGGATTTCAGCTTTAATTTGAGGTTCTCCTATGTTAAGCGATTTTGACACTTTGCATTGGTATGCAATCAATACAAAACCCAATCAGGAAGAAAGAGTTTCGGCGAATCTTCGTGCCGGCGGAATCGAAACCTTTGTTCCGCGGATCAGATCATACAAACTGAATAGACAGACAGGAAAGAAGATCAGTTATAAAAAGGTGCTCTTTCCCTGTTATATTTTCGCCAGATTCAATTCAAACACTTGTTTAAATAAAGTCAAATTCACAAGGGGACTCCACAGCATTGTGAGTTGCGGCGAACACCCCTGCGTTGTTGAAGATACGATCATCGAAATAATGCTGAAACTGACCGGCAAAGAGAACATTATCGATCCCGAAATCAGCTTAAAACCCGGTGACCGGGTAATCGTCGATCAGCCTTATTTGAAGGATTTTATCGGCGTGTTCGTCAACGGCGTTTCGGATTCGACCCGCGTTATGGTTCTGCTTTCAACGGTTACGTATCAGCTAAATCTGATCGTCGAGAAAGAAAAGATCAGAAAAGTTTGATTATTCGGAATAAAATTGAAACCGAAATTTTCCTGCTTAACGAACTTCCGAAATTAAAAATTAAATACGAAAAAATATGGATAACAAAAATCGGCTTGTCGGTATTATCGCAATCGTTTCGGCAATAGTTTTAATTCTGATCCTGATGCGTTTGGAAGGTGCGCCGACGGCGACCGTGAGTAGCGAAGCAGGTCAGTTTTCCGTTGAAAATGCGTTGCGGCACGTCGAAAAGATCGCAAACGCGCCGCATCCGGTCGGAAGCGAAAACCATCTCAAGAATCAGGAATACATCAGGGAAAATCTTGGCTCTCTCGGGATCGATCCTGAAACGCAAACCGTTATTGCGGAAAATACGAGATTCGGAATGCCTTTTCAGGCGGGCTATGTGACGAACATCAGCGGAACGCTGAAGGGAAACGGTAACGGTGAGATCATTCTCATTTCGGCACATTACGATTCGGTTTCGACGGGTGCAGGAGCCGCCGACGATGCCGCCGCCGTCGGTTCGATCCTGGAAACCCTGAGAATTTTGAAAAGCGAGTCTTCTGCAAGAAACGACATAATGGTTTTGTTTACCGATGCCGAAGAAAAAGGAATGTTAGGCGCGAAAGCCTTTCTGAATGAAAACCCGAATCTTGCAAAAATAAAGACCGTTATCAACCTCGAAGCGCGCGGAACGGGCGGCGCGGCTTTATTGTTTGAAACTTCGGAGAACAACGCCGAATTGATAAGGTCATACGGCAGATCGGTTGCCAGACCGATCGCGAGTTCTTTTTTCAACGATATTTACAAAATTCTTCCGAATGATACCGATTTCACGGAGTTCAAATTAAAGGGAATCGACGGTTTGAACACGGCATTTATTGAAAATGTGAACAATTATCACACCCAAGCCGATAATCCTAAAAATCTCGACCGCAATAGTGTCGCTCATCAGGGCGAAAATCTGCTCGCGGTCGTGCGGGAATTGCGAAACAAAAATTTCGATGAAGCATCCGGCGGAGAAGTGATCTATTTCGACGTTTTCGGGATGAAACTGCTGTCATATCCGAAAGGCATCGTTTTGCCGTTAATGATCGTTGCGGTTTTATTGTTCGTCGGCGCGTTTTATTACGCGAACAAAACGACGGGTTTGAATGTCAAAGGATTCGTCGGCGGATTTTTCCTTTTTCTGTTGTTCATCATTGCGGAATTGATCTTTTCATTCTTACTGGTCAAGATAATTACCGTTTTTCACCGCGATTATTCCGCCTTTTCGACAGGTGATGTTTACGATTCAGGCTTTTATATCTTCGGCGTGATGCTTTTGGTATTAGCCCTCGCGGTTGCGTTTTTCGGTTTATTGCGAACAAAGATAAATTACGAGAATCTGTTGTTCGGAAGCCTTTTACTCTGGCTTCTTATCAGCATTTTAACGAGCCTCTTACTGCCGGGAACGAGTTATATTTTCACTTTAACCGTCATAATTATTTTAATCGCGGGTTTCATCGGGATGCTGTGGGTCGACAAAGACGTGTCGAAAAACAGATTTTCGGTTTTTTCTTTGATCGGAAGCTTCGGGGGAATAATTCTGGTCGGCGGAATTTTAAGGCACCTGATCGCGGGATTAGGTTTCGGATTAATTCCTGTAGCGGTGTTTTTCGCGGCATTATTGATCGGACTTTTAATTCCCGCGCTGGCGAGCTTTGACCGCAAATTGAGTTTGATCGGCGGTGGTTTGCTTTCGGTCATCGGGGTCGTTTTGATCGTTTCAGGTTTGGCGAGTGTCAATTATACGGCGGAAAAGCCGCGCCAAACGAGTCTTTTGCGCGCTTACGATGCGGACAATAAAAAATCGTATTGGGCGACCGAAGACATTAATCTCAATGAATGGAACAAACAACTTTTTGATGGCAACGCCTCCGACGCTTTACTGCCGCAATTTTTCCCGCAAAGTCAGCGGTATTTTCTGGTCAAGGAATCGGCGGAGCAAACCGAACTGCCCGCTCCGTCGCTCGAAAAGATCAGTGATGAAACGGTTTCCGATGTCCGTAATTTAAGGTTGAAATTAACTTCGCCGACGAAATCTCCCGTGATAACTCTGGCGGTCGAATCCGAAAACGAAGTTGTCGGGTTTGAACTGGACGGAAAAAAACTGTTTCAGGATACAGCCGTCGCCGGAAAACAAAAAAATCCGTGGATGACGCGATTGTATGCGATTCCGGCGAAAGGCTCGGAGATAGTTTTGTCCGTTAAACCAAAGGAAAACCTGAAAATAAGAGTTATTACGCAGGATTACGGATTGCCGCAATCGTCCGAGATCAGCATTAACAATCGTCCCGCCGATTTAGTCGCCGCGCCGATGCCGTTCAATGATTCGACCTTTGTGACGAAATTATTTGTTTTTTAAAAATTAACCTGTCTTTTCAGATGAAACTGCTCCAATCGCAAAATAATTGGAAAACGTTGATAGATATTCTCGAATTTCGGGCTGCACAGAATCCCGAAAAAACGATCTACAATTTATTAACGGATAATGAGATCGTGGAAACTCTGACCTACGGCGAATTGCTGGAAAAGTCGAAGACCATCGCGGGACAATTACAGCAAAATTGTCAGATCGGCGACCGCATTTTACTGCTTTATCCGCAAAATTTGAGTTATATCACCGCTTTTTTCGGCTGTCTTTTGGCGGGAATGATCGCCGTTCCCGCGTATCCGCCGCGCAATAACCGAAATTTCGGCAGAATCGAAACGATCGTTGCCGATTCGCAAGCCTCTGCCGCTTTAATAAATACGACGGTCGAAAACAGGATAAAACGAGCGACTGCCGGAAACGATAACTTACTCCGGCTCAAATTAATAAACACGGATTCGATAGACGAAAACGCCGGAGAATTGATTCAAACTTCGATCTCCGCCGCATCGACCGCTTTTCTTCAATATACTTCCGGCTCCACGTCCGAGCCGAAAGGCGTGATCGTTTCACACGAAAATCTGCTCGTAAACCAGCAGATGATACGCGATTTATTTAAACAGTCGGAAGATTCCGTGATTCTCGGCTGGCTTCCTTTGTATCACGATATGGGATTGATCGGTAACGTTTTACAGCCGCTATTCGTCAATGCCGAATGTTTTTTGATGACTCCGGCAGAATTCGTGCAAAATCCGGTTTCCTGGCTGAAAGCGATTTCCACCTACCGCGCAACGACCAGCGGCGGACCGAATTTTGCTTACGAACTTTGCCTGAAACGTGTTAAAGAAGAAGAGATTTTAAGGCTCGATCTGAATTGCTGGAAGGTGGCTTTTAACGGTGCCGAACCGATTTCAGCCGCAACTCTCGAAAGATTTGCAAAGACCTTCGAGAAAACGGGATTCCGTAAAAGTTCGTTCTTTCCCTGCTACGGTCTGGCGGAAGCCACGCTCCTTGTGTCGGCAACGGATTCCGAACAAAATTTTATTCAAAAATTCGACGCAGGACTGCTGGAAAAACACATCGTCAGCGAAGCAAAAGACGAAAACGCGAAATTACTGGTCAATTGCGGTGAAATTGCCGAAGGAATCACAGTTGAAATAGTCAATCCCGAAACCTGCATCAGATCGAACGAGCACGAGATCGGTGAAATCTGGTTATCGGGTTCGAGCGTCGCAAACGGTTATTGGAACAACCCTGATGAAACGGCAAAGACTTTTCAAGCCCGTCTGCATAATGAAGACGGCGAAACGTTTCTGCGAACGGGAGATTTGGGTTTTATCAAAAATTCCAATCTGTTCATCACGGGACGAATCAAAGACCTGATAATTTTGAACGGTCGCAACCTGTATCCGCAGGACATCGAAAAATCAATTGAAAACTGTCATCCGGCATTAAGAAAAGACGGCTGTATCGCGTTTGCCGCGGAAGCCGAAAAGGGTGAAAAACTCATCATCGTTCAGGAAATCGAACCGCGTTCGGCTTACGTTTCCGAACAGGTATTTGCGGAAATTCAGAAAATTTTAGCAAACGAATACGAGATAAGTGCCGGGCAGATCGTTTTGATTAAAGCCGGCACTTTACCGAAGACATCGAGCGGTAAGAAACGGCGCAAAACTTGTCGAAACGAATTTTTGACCGATAAACTGGAAATCGCGGATAAATTTGCCGCCGAAGATAATTTTCAAACCGATCTCATCGAAAACGATGATTCGCTTGAATCTGCCGCGGACGAGTTTGAAGTTTTCAGGTCGAAGCTGAAAAGATCGGTGTCGGAAGCGTTAAAGATTCATCCTCAAAACATAAAGGAAAACATTTCGCTTCTCAGTTACGGGCTCGATTCATTGACGGCTCTCGAATTGGCGCATACGATCAAGAAGCAATTTAAGATCGACTTTTCGGTTTCCGATCTGATCGAAGAGGACAGTTTTGAAACTTTGTGCCGATTTTTATGGGAGTTAAAGCCTGCGAAAGAACAAATCAGCGAACAAAGAATTGACATAGACGTGCCTGAAACCGAGCTTTCACGCGGACAAAAGGCGTTGTGGTTTCTTCAGCAATTGGCTCCTGAAAATACTGCTTACAATCTCAATTTTCTGGCAAAGATTACGAATGAAAATTTCGAGCCGTCGAAATTGAAAGAAGCCTTTGAAAAGATTTGTGTTGAAAACGACATTCTGCGCTCGACGTTTGAGGTGAAGAACGGTCAGCCGGTCAGGAAAATAAATCAATCGCCGAATTTTGAATGGAGCGAAAATACGTATCCCGAAAATTCAACGGAAGAAGTAAAAAGACTGATAAATGAAGAATTTCAAAGACCTTTCGATCTCGTCAACGAACCGCTTTTGCGGTTAGGAATTTGGCGGATCGGCGAAAGTGAAACGTTATTTTCGCTCTCGCTTCATCACATAATTGCCGATTTCTGGTCGTTGAGTTTGATTATCAAAAGACTCGGCGAGCTTTATTCGTTGACCGGTGTTTCAATCGGAAACGAAAAAACGGAAGCGAGCCGATTCCGGGAATTTGTCATTGTTGAAGAAAAATATCTCTCGACGAGCGAAAGCGAAGCAAATAAATCTTTCTGGCGTAATCAACTAAGCGGCGAACTTCCGCATCTCGATTTTCCGTTCGATTTTCAAAGACCGTCGATTCAGACCTTTGAAGGGAAAACTTTGCGTTTTGAACTCGATCAGGCGACCGTTAAAAAATTGAAGGATTTGAGCGTCAAACAGCGCACAACCTTATTCGTATCATTGCTTACGGCTTACAAAATATTTCTTTACCGCTACACAAACCAATCCGATCTGATCGTCGGAACTCCGACCTCGGGCAGAGAAAATCCGGCGTACAAAAACACGCTCGGATATTTGGTCAACCCGGTTGCCGTGCGAAGTTTTGCAGACGGTGAAGCGAGTTTTGAAAAGTATCTTGAAAATGTCAGGAAAACATTCAAGGAAATCTCGAAAAATCAAAAATATCCTTTCATAAAGGTTGTCGAGGACAATTTACAGGATCAGGACGCTTCACGTTCGCCGATCTTTCAGACGATGTTTATTTTACAGCAGTCGCCGATCAAGGATTTACCGGGTTTGGCGGCGTGGGCGCAGGGCGATTCTGCGGTGAAACTGGATTTAGGCGAATTGAAACTCGAATCGGAAGAGATCGAGCAGACATTTTCACAGTTCGATCTTACTTTGATGATCGCTGAAAACGGTGAAAAGCTGTCCGCCGCCTTTCAATACAACAAAAATCTGCTAAGTCCGCAAACGGTTGAAAGGATGGGCGAAAATTTCAACAAACTCCTCAAAAGTATTGTCGAAAATCCGCTTCGAGCAATCTCCGAACTCGAAATAGTTGCTGACGACGAATATAAGAAAATCGTTTTCGAGTGGAACAACACGGCGCAGGATTACGATCAAAAAGCTTCGATTCACGGGCTGTTTGAAAACCAAGCCGCACAAACTCCCGATAAGATCGCCGTTTCATTTCAGCGAAATTTTCTGACTTACAAATATTTAAATGAGCAATCGAATCGTTTTGCAAATTATTTGAAACTGCGCGGCGTTGAAAACGGCGACCGCATTGCAGTTTGTCTGAATCGTTCCGAAAGACTGATCGTTGTTTTGATGGGAATTCTCAAAGCGGGCGCGGCTTATGTTCCGATGGACCCGAACTATCCGCAGAATCGGCTGAAATTGATGCTTGAAGATTCGGAATCCGCATTCGTCGTGACGGAAAACGAGCTTCTTTCGATCCTGCCGTTCGATGCCGAAAAGGTTATCGATTTCGATGTGATTAAGAGCGAGCTGGATCAAATGAGTTCGGACATCAGACCGATCATTTTCGATCCGAAAAACCTGGCATATATCATCTACACGTCGGGTTCGACGGGAACTCCGAAAGGAGTCGCAATCGAACATCGGAGCGTTTGCGCTTTGATAAACTGGGCAAAAAATACGTTTTCCGAAGAAGAACTCGGGAAGGTTCTGGCATCGACTTCGATTTGTTTCGACTTGTCGGTTTTTGAAATTTTCAGCACTCTGGCGTGCGGCGGCGAGGTTTGTCTGGCGGAAAATGCACTTTCGTTGCTGTCAGCGGACGATTTTTCGGATATTACTTTGATAAATACGGTTCCTTCGGCAATGACCGAATTGTGCCGCAACAACAAATTGCCCGGAAAAGTTCAAACGGTCAATCTGGCAGGCGAACCGTTATTGAATCATCTCGTTGAAAAAGTTTACAAAAACGAACAGGTCAAGCGGGTTTTCAATTTATACGGACCTTCGGAAGATACGACTTATTCGACCTTTGCGCTGATGCCCGGCGGAAAAGGCGTAAATTCCTTGATCGGAAAGCCGCTCACAAATTCGCAGGTTTATCTGCTGAACGAAAAAATGCTGCCCGTCCCGATCGGCGTAACCGGAGAAATTTATCTCGGCGGAGATGGTGTGACACGCGGTTATTTCAACAAGCCGCTTCAAACTTCTGAAAGATTCGTGCCCGACGATCTGAGCGGAAAGTTCGGCGGTCGATTGTATAAAACGAGCGATCTGGCAAGATTTACCGAAAACGGTGATCTGATATTTTTGGGTAGAACCGACCATCAGGTTAAGATTCGCGGTTTTCGCATCGAACTCGGCGAGATCGAATCGCGGATAGGACAGCATCCCGCAATCAAGGAAAATGTCGTTATCGCTCATACAAATAAGAACAATGAAAAATTGATCGTCTGCCACCTGGTTTCCGAGCCGCATAAAAAGATAGCGAAGATCGAATTGATAACGTATCTCCGGGAAAACCTGCCCGAATATATGATTCCGGCGGAATTCATTTTTCTAGCTTCCTTGCCGCTTACGCCGAACGGCAAGATTGACCGCAAAAAATTGCCCGAACCGACCGAAACGGAAAGCGAATCCGTCAATGAATTTACCGCGCCGCGAACTTCACTTGAGGAAGTTGTTGCCGGACAGATGAAGGAAACGCTCGGTATCAGAAAAATCGGGGTCGATACGAACTTTTTCTATTCAGGCGGTCACTCGCTCCTGGCGGCACAGTTAATCATCAGACTCAAACAAATTTTTCAGATCGAAATTCCTTTACGCGCCGTTTTTGAAAAACCGACACCCGCCGCGTTGTCGAAATTGATCGCCGATATGCTTGCCTCGGGCGAAAAAACGGAGTTTGACCGAATCGGTAAAATACCGGAAAAAAGACCGTTCAAATTATCTCCGTCGCAACGTAAATTATGGTTTATCGATCAGATAAACCCGCGCTCATCGGTTTACAATGTTCCGGCGGCATTGAGTTTGAAAGGAAAACCGGACATCGAAGCATTGAGAAATGCGTTTGAAGTCATTCACGCACGCCACGAAATCCTGCAAAGCGGAATTCTCAGTATCGATGGCGAACCGTTTCAAATCACAGATAAATCAAGAAAGATCGATTGGCATTACGAAGACTTTCGGAATTCGTCAGCGGATTTAGGGTTTCATCTGGTCGCCGAAGCAAGAGAAGGGTTCGATCTGCGCAGTGAGAATTTATACCGAATCCGATTGTGGCAAACCGCCGATGATGAATATGTTTTGCTGGTCGTGATGCACCATATCATCACGGACGGTTGGTCTTTGGGAATTCTTATCAGGGAACTGAAAAAGGAATACGAAAAGCAATTAGACAAAACTATTTCCCATAAAGAAACGCCTTCGCAAAAAGAATTGCAATATTCTGATTACGCCGAATGGCAGATCGAAGGCATTGCAAACGGAAAACTTTCGAGGCAGTTGCAATACTGGCAAAAAAAACTAGACGGAATAAAGGGAAATATTGAGCTTCCGACCGATTTTGAGCGTCCGGCGAAACCGGCTTACAAAGGCGCAAAGATTCCGATCAATATCGATGCGCAAACTGTCAGGGAATTAAAAAAACTCGGGCAAAGCAAAGGTTATACGCTTTTTATGCTTTTGCTTGCCGCCGTAAATATCCTGCTCAGGCGATTTAGCGAAGAAACGGATGTTTGCATCGGGGTTCCGGTCGCAAATCGATTTCATCCTGACACTGAAAAAATAATCGGTTTCTTTGCAAATTCTCTGGTTATCAGGGCAACGCTTGAAAACCGGGAAACGGTCGAAGCTTTGATACAAAAGGTTAAAGAAAATACGATCGAAGCTTTTACGAATCAGGAACTTCCGTTTGATCTGCTGGTTGAAAATCTGCCGTTGCCGCGTCAGATAAATCGAAACCCGGTCTTTCAGGTCGCACTGGCGTTTCAAAACAACTTTCAGACCGAATTGAATCTGCCGGAAATTGAGTGCGAATTTATCGAAATCGACACCGGAACGTCGAAATTCGATCTGACTTTCGACCTGCGGGAAACGGATCGCGGGCTTGAAGGGCATCTCGAATACAGCACCGAGATTTTCGGAGAAAAAACAGCGGAAGAATTGGAAAAAAGATTTCTCATAATTGTCGAATCATTGCCTGAAAATCTAAACTCTTCGATTGCTGATTTTCCTTTGCTTTCGGAAACGGACGTAAACGAACTGAAATCTCTCGTAAATTGCAGACAAATGAAGACTTCAATGGAAATCAGCATCCCGGAAGTCTTTTCAAAAATAGTTAGGAATTATCCGGATAAAGACGCACTCGTTTGGGATGATGAACGTTTAAGCTACAGGGAACTGGATGAAAGATCGAACCTGATTGCCGACTTTCTCAATAATTCAAACACCGGCGACGGCGGTAACGTTGCGGTCAGAATGAGCCGCACGCCTGAATTGATCGTTTCGATACTCGGAATATTGAAAGCCGGGCTGGGGTATGTCCCGCTTGAGCCGTCTTTCCCGGTCGAAAGAGTAAATTACATTTTAAGAGATACCGCCGCAAAAATAGTTTTGACCTCGAAAGAATTCGACAACGGATTTGCCTACGCGAATGAGGTTGAAGTCGTTGAGGTCGAAAATCTGCTGGCTGAAAACCACCGTATTTTGCCCAATATCGGAGAGCCGCACATCAAACCGCAAACGACGGCATATATTATGTATACTTCGGGTTCGACAGGCGAACCGAAGGGCGTTTGCGTAACTCATCGAAACATTCTTCGGCTGGTTAAGAGTCAAAACTACGCGAAATTAGACAAAAATCAGGTGATTTTACAGCTTGCGCCGATCTCTTTCGATGCTTCGACATTTGAAATCTGGGGAGCTTTGCTGAACGGCGCAAGTTTAGCCCTGATGCCCGACGGGTTTACAAATGCCGAAGCGGTCGGCAATGCCCTGAAAAAATATCAGATCACGACGCTCTGGCTTACGGCGGGATTGTTTCATTTGATGGTTGATGAAAATCTCGATGATTTAGCTCTGGTCAAGCAACTGTTGGCTGGCGGCGATGTTTTATCCACGTCGCACGTCAACCGCTTTCTCAATAAAACGAATGGCAGTTCGACTTTCATAAACGGTTACGGTCCGACCGAAAACACGACATTCACCGCCTGTTTTCCGACCGAAACTCCATATAACCGGCGCAGTTTGCCAATCGGCAAAAGCATTAATCAGTCTGAAGTTTACATTGTCGATGAAAACCTGCAACTCGTTCCGCGCGGCGTTATCGGGGAATTGGTGACGGGCGGCGCAGGCGTGTCGAACGGGTATTTGAACAAGCCGAAACTTACTGCCCAAACATTTATTCCCGATCCGTTTAGCGGCAAAACGGGTTCGAGATTGTATCGAACGGGCGATCTGGCAAGAATTTCGTCGGATGGATTCATCGAATTTATCGGCAGGAAAGACGAACAGGTGAAGATCAACGGTTATCGGATCGAACCCGGCGAGATCGAAGCCGTGTTGAACCTGCACGATTCGGTGAAAAGAGCCGTCATCACGGTCGATAAAAATGCTTTCGGCGACAAAACGCTCGCGGCGTTCATCATTGCCGAAAAAGAATCGCAAGTTGAAATTTCCGGGATTAGAAACTATTTAACGGGCAAATTGCCGGCTTTTATGATTCCTAAAAGAATCGGTTTTGTGAATGAGTTTCCATTGACGACAAATGGAAAGATAGACAAAAAACAACTCGTTTTGAACGAAGCCGGACAAAATCACCGGGAAATTAATCTTCCGCAAACGAAAACGGAAATCCGTCTGGCGGAAATCTGGAAAAACCTTCTGGCGAAAAATGAGATCGGGTTGGACGACGATTTTTTTGAACTCGGCGGTCATTCACTCCTAGCAACCAGGTTGGCGGCGGCGATCAAAAGAGATTTTTCCTGTGACATTTCAATCGTCAGGGTTTTTGAGATTCCGACGATCAGAGCATTGGCAAAAGAAATCTCGGAAAATGAAAATCTGCCGAGGATCATCACGCGCAACCATCCCATCAAGCCGCTCGGACGCAGTCGGAAAAATATCAAAACATTGCTGAAAGAACTTGACGAAACCGTTCAAAATAAAACGGAAAATGATCGTCAGAATTAATTAAGTTTTTTGTTAAGAGTTGAAGAGGTTGATGTTTTAATGAGTAAGATATTTGAAAAATTAGAGCAATTGTCACCTGAAGAACAGGGTTTACTGGAGAAAAAAATCTTTTCCGGGGGCGGAGAAGATTTCAATATCTTTCCCCTTTCGACATCGCAGGAAAGACTTTGGTTTTTGTCGCAATTTGAGCCGGACGATCCTTCTTATAATATTTCGGTCGCACTCAAGATCAAAGGATTTCTCGATATTGAAATTTTTGAGCAGAGCTTTCGGCAGATAATCGAACGTCACGAAATTTTACGCACTTCCTATCATTCGTTAAACGGCAAACCTGTTCAGCTTATCAATGAAGAATTCGATTTCGGAATCGAAACGATCGATTTATCCGCGGATGAAAACACGGAAAGCAAAGCTTTGGAGATCGCCTTGAGCAATGCCCGAAAGATTTTTAATCTGACGGAATCGCCGTTAATTCGGGTTTCGGTAATCAAACTAAGCGAAGAATCGTATCTGTGCGCCGTGACGATTCACCACATTGCCGCCGACGGTTGGTCGATGAGCGTTTTGGTAAGGGAACTTACCGAACTATACAAGTCTTATCTCGAACACCGTTCGCCCCGGCTTTCCGAACTTCCGATTCAATACGCCGATTTCGCCGTCTGGGAAAAAGAAAATATAACCGCCGAAAATCTTGCGCAGGAAACCGCATATTGGAAAAAACAACTGGGCGGACATTTGCCCGCTTTAAATCTTCCGACGGATAATCACCGTCCTGCAATTCAAAATACGGACGGAAAACGTTTCCCGTTATCCATCTCGCCGGAACTCACCGAAAAGCTGAAATTGTTGGCGAAAAATGAAAATGCGACTTTGTTTATGATCCTGTTGGCGGGATTGAAATCGCTCTTTTACCGCTACACGAACCAGGAAGATATTTGCATCGGGGCTTCGATTGCGGGCAGAACGATCGCCGAAACCGAAAATTTGATCGGATTTTTCCTGAACACACTTGTATTGAGATCGAAACCGAACGGAAAGATTAATTTTTCGGAATTTCTCGCTCAGGTGCGTAAGATTTCGCTCGAAGCCTTTGAAAACCAAGCCGTTCCGGTCGAAATACTGTTGGATACGTTGGAAGTCGAAAGAAATGCGAGCCGCAATCCGCTCTTTCAGGTTTTGTTCATACTGCAAAATACGCCCGCCGTTGACCTGAAACTCGGCGCGGCGAAAATTGAAGAAGTCGAGATCGATACGCAAACATCCAAATTCGATCTGACTTTCGACATCGCGGAAAAGAACGAAAAGATCGAGGGCTGGATCGAATACGCGACGGCTCTTTTCGATGAAAAAACGATTGCCCGTTTAGCCGGACATTATGTGAACCTGCTTGAACAAATTGCAATAAATCCGCAGCAAAAACTCGGTGAGATCGACTTTTTAGCCGATGCGGAAAAGCAAAGTATCGAAGCCTTTCAAGGTTCAAAACAGACGGCGGCGACCGATCTCTGCTTACACCGATTCGTTACCGTAAAAGCAGTAGAAACGCCGGATGCGCCAGCCGTAAAATTTGAAGAAAAAGAGTTAACCTATCTCGAACTCGAAAAACGCGCTAACCGGCTGGCAAATTATCTGTCGGAAAAGGGAATAAGAACAGGCGATTTCGTCGGGCTGTCGGTCAGCCGTTCGTTGGAAAGAATAATTTCGATTCTTGCCGTCTTAAAACTCGGCGCGGCTTATGTTCCGATTGAACCGAATTCTCCGTCTGAAAGAATCGATTTTATTATCGAAAATTCGCAGATCGGCGTTTTACTGACAAATTCGGAAACAAATTTGTCGAATCAAAACATCGAACTCATCGATCTTGAAGCCGAATCTGTTGAAATTGCAAACTTTTCCGATGAATTTGTCGAAACAAACTTGTCGACGGAACTTCCCGCCTATGTCATCTATACTTCGGGCTCGACCGGAAAACCGAAAGGCGTGGTTGTCCAGCACAATGCGATCGTAAATTTCGTAAATTTTGCACGTGATTTTTATCAATTCCAATCAACTGACCGCGTTCTGCAATTTGCTTCATACAGTTTCGATGCCAGCCTTGAGGAAATTTTCCCGACATTTGCCGCCGGAGCGTTACTCGTTTTGAGAAATGAGGAAATGATCTCGACGGTCGAAACTTTTTTCCGAAACTGCGAAAAGGAAAAAATCACGGTTCTGGATTTGCCGACGGCTTACTGGAACGAACTTGTTTCAACGAGAAATAAGGGAAACAATAGCTTTCCCGATTCGGTCAGATTAGTAATCATCGGCGGCGAAAAGGTTTCGGTCAAAAATGTAAACCGTTGGCGCGAACTCGGGACGGAAAAAATCAGACTGGTCAATTCATACGGACCGACCGAAACCACCGTGGTGACGGTTGCCGGCGAAGTCGAATGTCAGAATGCGATTTCTGAAACAAAAGAGATTTCGCTCGGAAAACCTGTTTCCAATTCCCAGTCTTTTGTTCTCGATGAAAATCTTAACCGCGTTCCGATCGGGGTCACGGGCGAACTTTATATCGGCGGAAAGGGTTTGGCAATCGGTTATATCCACGATGCGCGATTGACGGCGGAAAAATTCGTGCCGAATCCGTTTTCAAATATTCCGGGCGAAAGACTTTATAAAACCGGGGATGCCGCGAGGTTTCTGGCGGACGGTTCGCTCGAATACCGCGGCAGAACCGACGATCAGGTAAAGATCAGAGGTTTTCGCGTCGAACCCGGCGAGATCGAAAATGCACTTCTGGCAAATAAATGCGTAAAGTCAGCCGCCGTCATCAGCAAAGAGCACGAAGGTTTTAACCGGCTGGTCGCCTTTTACACCGAAAACGAAAATAATCCGGTTGAAAACGCCGAACTGAGAGAATTTTTAAGGAAAACTTTGCCCGATTTTATGATTCCTTCGGCGTTTGTCAAACTTGAACGGATGCCGCTTACCGGAAACGGTAAGATCGATAAAAAAACTCTCCAAAGATCGGAGCACAACGAGATAATCGAAAATCGCAGCGTCGAACTTCCCGCGACGGAAACGGAAATCAGATTGGCGGAGATTTGGAGTGAAATTCTGCAAACCGGACAAATCGGAAGGAACGATAATTTCTTCGATCTCGGCGGACATTCGCTTTTAGGAACCCGCGTAATTTCTCACGTCCGCCACAAATTCGGGACGGAGTTGCCATTACGCTCCTTATTTGAGGCTCCGACGCTGGCGGGTTTGGCAAAACAGATCGAAAATTTCGTAAACGTTGACACGAAAACGGAATTGCCGCCGATCAAACGGCTCGAGCACGAAGAACTCGTGAGGCTTTCGTTTGCGCAGGAAAGATTGTGGTTTTTACAGCTTCTCCATCCTGAAAAATACGCTTACAACGTTTTGCGTCCGATCAGATTTAAGGGAAATTTGAACATTCCGGCACTTGAGCGGGCTTTGACAAAGCTGATCGCCAGACACGAAACCTATCGCACGATCTTTCCGAAAATAAACGGTTTGGGATTTATCAAGGTCAACGAACCTCAAACGGTCGGGTTCAATACCGAAATCCTTGAGCAATTGCCCGAAAATCTGCGCGAAGAAAAAATGCGGGAAATCATTCACAAGGAAGGACAAACGCACTTCAATGTGGTGGACGGACCGCTTTGGCGATTGAGATTTCTCAAAATGTCGGAAGCCGATCATCTGCTTTTATTTTCAGAGCATCATCTGGTTCACGACGGCTGGACGGAAGGCGTTCTGGTAACGGAATTTTTACATTTGTATCAGTCCGAAGCGGCGAATCGTCCCGAAGAATTAAAGCCTCTGCCGATCAGTTACCGCGATTTTGCCGTCTGGCAGAGAAACTGTTTTGAAAACGGATTGTTCGATCATCAGATCGAGTATTGGAAGGAAAAATTAAGCGGCAAACTCCCCGAACTCGCCTTGCCGACAGATATGCCGAGATCATCGGTCGAAACCTTCAAAGGCGACACCTACACAAGAATTTTACCGTTTGAAACACTGCAAAAACTGCGCGAATTTGCGAGAGAGAACGATGTCACGCTCTATATGATCCTGCTCGCGGCGTTCAGCATCTTGTTGCATCGCTACAGCCGTCAGGATGAAATTTTGATCGCAACTTCGGTTGCAGGAAGAAATAAATTTGAACTGGAAAGCCTCATCGGATTTTTCGTAAATACCCTGCCGATGCGCAACGATCTGGCGGGCGACCCGACGTTTGACGAATATCTGCAAAGAACCAAAAAGCTTTGTTTTGAAGCCTTTGCAAATCAGGACGTGCCGTTCGAGAAAATCGTCGAAATAATTCAGCCGGACAGAACCCTGAGCAAACAGTCGCTTTTCCAGGTAATGATGGTTTTGCACAATGCCGAAAGTCCCGATCTCATCCTGCCCGGCTTAGAAGTCCAGTCTATGCGCGTTCACAACGAAACATCGAAATTCGATCTTTTGTTTCATCTTCGCGAAGAACCGGGCGGGCTTCGGTTGGCGATGGAATACAGCACGGAATTGTTCAGGGAAGATACGATCGACCGGATGCTCGAACATTTTGAAAATTTACTGCTTTCCGCGCTTGAAAATAAAAGGGAAAATATCTCGAAACTCAAACTCATCGGCGAAGCGGAAAGAACAAAGCTTTTATCTGACTGGAATCAGACCGAAATCGAATACCCGTCAAATGAACTGCTCGCAAGCCGCTTTGAAAAACAGGTCGATCTTTCGCCCGATTCCGTCGCGGTTCGTTTCAGGGAAGAATTGTTGACGTATCGCGAATTGGACGAGAGAGCCAATCAGATCGCGGGCAAACTTTCGGAATTGGGAATAAAACCCGAAATTCGCGTCGGTATTTGTCTGAAACGCTCGCTCGATATGATCTGCACGGTTTTGGCGGTCGTCAAATGCGGCGGCGTTTATGTGCCGCTCGATTCGACCTATCCGAATGAAAGACTGACCTACATTCTCGAAGATTCGCAAGTGAAAATTCTGGTCACGGAAGAATCTCTGCTTTCGAGTTTGCCCGAAAAACTGCCGACATTATTCGTGCTCGACCGTGAAAAGGAAGAAATTTCCACGCGTCCGAAACAGCGTTTGAAGGTTCGGGGCGATATTTTCAATTTAGTTTACATAACCTATACATCGGGTTCGACGGGCAAACCGAAGGGCATCGGAATGACGCAACATTCGCTTTTGAATCTGCTCGATTGGATGCTTGCGAACACACAACTTCCCGAAAAAGCGGTCACTTTGCAGTTTGCTTCGCTGAGTTTCGACGTTTCTTTTCAGGACATTTTTTCAACGCTTTTATCAGGCGGAAGTCTTGTTTTGATAACGGAAGATGAAAGACAGGACATCAAAGGTTTGGCAAAAATCATTGCCCGTGAAGGAGTTCATCGCTTGTTTATTCCGGCGGTCGCGCTTCAACAACTTGCCGAAGGATTTTGCAATCTGGGAGCGGAGCAAACCGCAATTTCAAAAATAATTGCAGGTTCCGAACAATTGCAGATCACGCCCAAGATCGCGCAGATGTTTTCCCAAAATCCGCAAGCACATCTTCACAACGAATACGGTCCGTCGGAAGCGCACGTCGTCACCGAACTTGAAATGCAGGGAAAACCCGATGAATGGGTGAAAAGACCGTCCGTCGGAAAACCGATCTCGAACACGAAAATTTATATTCTCGACCAACATTTCGAGCCGACTCCGACCTGCGTTCCGGGCGAATTATACATCGGCGGTTACGGTGTCGCGCGGGCTTATCTGACACAGCCCGCGCTGACATCTGAAAAGTTTATTCCCGATCCGTTTTCAAAAAAACACGGAGCGCGGATGTATCGGACGGGCGATATGGCGCGGTTTCTGGCGGACGGCAACATCGAATTTCTCGGTCGCGCAGATTTTCAGCTCAAGATACGCGGTTTCCGTATCGAACCCGGCGAGATCGAGATCGTTCTGTCGCAATCGCCGTTCGTTTCGGAAGCGGTCGTAACGGCTTTTGAATTTTCGGAATTCGATAAACGATTGATCGCCTACGTCGTTCCGAAAAACGGCGCAACGCCCGAACCCGCGCAGATTCGTGAGTTTCTCAAGGAAAAATTGCCTGATTATATGATTCCTTCGAGCTTCATTGTTTTGGATAAAATCCCGCTCAACACGAACGGCAAAGTTGACCGCAAAAATCTGCCTTTACCCGATAAAACGGCGGCGTTTTCGGGACGCGAATACGTTGCGCCCGAAACGGAACTGGAAAAATTCGTTTCCGCCGTCTGGATGGATGTGACCGGTCTTGAAAAGATCGGCACGGACGACAATTTTTTCGACATCGGCGGACATTCGCTTCTTGCAATGCAGGTCGTTTCACAACTTTCGGATTCGCTCGAAACCGAAATTCCTCTGCGGCTCATTTTTGAATTTCCGACCATTCGCCAACTGTGCGGCGAACTGCAAACCTTCGACTCAAACGGCGGCGATCTCGAAACGATTGCCAGATATTTAAATCAGATTAATGAACTTTCAGATGACGAAGCGGAAGCGATGCTGAACAGCCTTTCCGCTTGATTTGAGAGATTTGTTCAGGAACAAAAATATATGTTTATACCCAAAGGACAGATCGATTTTTATGAAAAAAACGGGTATTTGATTTATCCCGATTTGATTTCAAATGAAGAGATAAAAGTGCTGACCGAAGAGATCAGTCGGCTTTCAAATGAAAAGTCGGAAAAGATCATTCCCGAAAAAAGCGGAGCCGTGCGCACGATCTTTGCGGCGCATCAGAATTCCGAAATTATGAAGCGTTTGATTCGTCTGCCGCAGATCGTCGAAACGGCAAAGGCACTTTTGCAAAGCGACGTTTACGTGCATCAATTCAAGATCAACTTCAAGGTCGCACTCGAAGGCGAACAGTGGGAATGGCATCAGGATTTTCTTTACTGGAACAAGGAAGATTCGATGCCCGCGCCGAGAGTTTTGACCGCCGCCGTTTTTCTCGACAATGTCGATGATTTCAACGGTCCGATGCTCATTATTCCTGGCTCGCACAATGAAGGAATGATCGATGTCGAAGCACATATGAAATACGCGCAAAACGGGCAAACCAAAGACCCGCTTTGGATGTCGACGCTCACTTCGGATTTGAAATACAAGATCAATCAGGCGATTCTTTCAGAATTACTTAAAAAATCGCAAATCCTTTCAGTCAAAGGGAATGCGGGTTTGGTTTTGTTCTTTCACGGAAATTTGTTTCACGCCTCGTCGCAAAATCTGAGTTGTGTTGACCGGCAGAGCATTTTTATCAGTTATAACAGTATGGAAAACAAATTGGAAGAAAGAGAAGACCCGCGCCCCGAATTTATCGCGAGCCGTAATTTTACGCCGATCGTCCCTGTTTCGCCTGATGCTTTGCTCGAATATTCCCGATAGTTTTCGTCTGTAATTTAAGTGTTTCGGTGTTTTTCCGATGATGAAAAGCTCTCAAATTAAAAAAGAATTGCTGGCTAAATTGCTGCGTAAAGAAGGAATTGCCGCGAAAGACCAGAATCGCGTCACCAAACAGCCGCAAAAAGAAAACTACCCGCTTTCCGATTCGCAAAGACGGCTGTGGTTTATCGAACAGCTTCAACCCGGCAATTCAGCTTACAATGTTCCCGTGCTGCTTCATCTGAAAGGCGATCTGCAATTTGACGCTCTGCAAAAGGCGTTTCGCACTTTGATCGATCGACACGCAAGTTTGCGGACACGCTTCACGGAAATCGAAGGCGAACCGTATCAGATCGTCGAAAACAGGATCGGATTTGAGATCGGGATCGAAGATCGGCGCGGTGCGAAACGAAATGAGATCGAAAAAGAGATCAAGGCGGAAGCGGGAAAAGGCTTCGATCTGAAAAAAGCGGGATTGCTGAGAGTGCGGATGTGGCAAACGGGGGAGAAGGAATACGAACTGCTGATGGTGATTCATCACATTATCACGGACGGCTGGTCGATGGGCATCATCGTCAGGCATCTCGCCGAATATTATGATTCTGCGATTCGCGGCGAAAATGCACCGATTTTCAGCAACGATGAACTACAATACACCGATTATGCCGAATGGCAGAAAAACAATAATGCTGAAATTGAAAAACAACTCGAATATTGGCGCGGGAAATTAAGCGGCAATCTTGAAACGGGCGAGATGCCCCCGGATTTTGACCGACCGACTGAAACCGGCTATGCGGGACAACGTTTGGAAATTAAAATCCGAAAGGAAATCGCCGAAAACTTGAAACAGATCGGGATACAGCACGCTACGACGCTTTATATGGTTTTGACGGCGGCTCTCAAAATTCTGCTGTGGCGTTACAGCGGCGGAGAAGACGTTTCCATCGGCACACCCGTCGCAAACCGCAAAAGAGGTCAAACCGACGAAATCATCGGATTTTTCGTAAACAATCTGTTGATAAATGAAAAGATCGTCAAAACCGACAGTTTCAGCCGGTTTTTAACGAAAATTCGGAAAACTTTCCTCGATGCCTTTGCACATCAGGAAATTCATTTTGAAAAACTCGTCGAAATATTACAGCCTGTCCGTCGGCAAGGCGTGAATCCTCTTTTTCAAATAGTTTTTAACTGGCACGAGCCTGTTCCAGCGAAATTTACCTTATCGGGTCTGGAAATTGAGATTAAGGATTTTTTCAGCGGTAAGACGCGCTTCGATTTTGAATTTCATCTAAGCGAGAAGTCAGACGGGGAAATTTCCGGCTTTTTGATCTACAATTCTGAAATTTTTGAAGACCAAAGCTGTTGCCGTCTGGTCGAAAATTTGTCGGGCTTGCTTGAAACGATTTGTGCAAAACCCGATATGCCGATCTCGAAATTAAATTTTCTGAAGAATTCCGAAACGGATAAATTGCTCGGAGAATTAGCGTTTAACCCCTTCGATTATCCGTCCGATCGATCACTAAAACAATTATTTGAAACGCGGGTTGAACAAAATCCCGGTTCGGTTTGCTTGAAACTCAACGGTCAAACTCTTTCATACCGCGAAGTAAATGAAAAAGCCAATAAAGTCGCTTTTTACTTGCTCGAAAACGGGATCGAAAGGGAAGAATTCGTTGGAATAAGTTGCGAGCGATCGTTTGAGTTGGTTATCGGAATACTGGGAATTATCAAAGCGGGCGGAGTTTATGTACCGCTCGATGAATCCTATCCGATCGCCAGATTAAACGAAATGCTCGATTACACGGAGATAAAAACCGTGTTGACGGGCAAAAATGAACTGAAGTTGGAAAATAAGATCGAAATAGTTTCCAAACCGATCACGGAAATACTGACGGAAATCGAAGCGGCGGCGAATCCGCAAATAGACGTGTTTCCTGAAAATCTCGCGTATGTGATGTTTACGTCAGGTTCGACGGGCAAGCCGAAAGGAGTTTCCATCACGCAACGCGGGGTTGTCAGGGTGGCGATCAACAACTTTGCGGAATTTGATGAAAACGAAGTGTTTTTACTGCTTGCACCGATCTCATTTGATGCTTCGACCTTTGAAATGTGGATGAGCCTGCTAAACGGCTGTCAACTGACAATTATGCCGCACGGGATTCCGACTCCCGAAACTATCGAGAAAGTCATCAATGAAAACGGTGTTTCGGTTTTATGGCTCACGTCGGGATTGTTTAATTTGATAATGGATCGCCGCCCGACGGCTCTTCGCGGAGTAAAACATTTGCTTTCCGGCGGCGATGTGCTGTCGTCGGAAAATGTGCACGGATTTTTGCAAATGTCGCCGGATTCGATCTTAACTAACGGCTACGGTCCGACTGAAAATACTACTTTCAGTTGTTATTTTGAAATGGTAAGCGGCAAATTTTACGGTAAAAATATTCCCATCGGATTCCCGTTTTTCAATTCGGAAGTTTACATTCTCGACGAAAATCTCAATCTGCTTCCGCAAGGTGCAGTAGGCGAAATCTACGTCGGCGGCGCAGGTTTGGCGAGAGGTTATCATCATCAGCCGCATCTCACGTCAGAAAATTTTATACCGCATCCTTTTGCGAAAAATACGGGCGAAAGGCTTTACAAAACGGGCGATCTCGGACGTTTCAGAAATGACGGAAGCATCGATTTTCGTGGAAGAAAGGACAAACAGGTAAAAATTCGCGGTTTCCGAATCGAGCCGGCGGAGATCGAAACGTCATTAATGAAACATCCCGCGATTCGGGACGCTGCCGTGATTGCCGATAGCTCGGATGTAAGCAATAAAAAACTGATCGCTTTTACGGTTTGTATAAATGACGAGGAAATTTCACCTCAAGCCATCAGACAATTTCTCAAATCACAACTGCCCGAATATATGATTCCTGCGGGAATCGCCATCGTTGAGGAAATTCCGTTGACCGAAAACGGGAAAGTTGACCGTCGTAAACTGCTTTCCCTGATCGCAGACAAAGAACCGCAGGAAATTCAGCTTCCGACGGACGAGATCGAAACCAAACTGGCAGAGATTTGGTTCGAGGTTTTGGGCGGCAGAGCCTTTGGAACGGACGAGAACTTCTTTGAAGTCGGCGGACATTCTTTGGCGGCGGTCAAAGTGATCTCAAAAACGGCGGCACATTTCAACCAGTCGATTCCGCTGAACGAGTTTTTTGATAATCCGACGATTGCCGATCTTGGAAATATCATTCGTCAAAATCTAAATTCCGATAACGATTTGACCGATAATATCCGGATTCCGCGCCTTAAGGACAGAACTTCCTTCCGAATGTCCGATTCGCAAAGACGGCTGTGGTTTATCGAACAGCTTCAACCCGGCAATTCAGCTTACAATGTTCCCGTTCTGCTTCATCTGAAAGGCGATCTGCAATTTGACGCTCTGCAAAAGGCGTTTCGTGCTTTGATCGATCGACACGCAAGTTTGCGGACACGCTTCACGGAAATCGAAGGCGAACCGTATCAGATCGTCGAAAACAGGATCGGATTTGAGATCGGGATCGAAGATCGGCGCGGTGCGAATCGAAATGAGATCGAAAAAGAGATCAAGGCGGAAGCAGGAAAAGGCTTCGATCTGAAAAAAGCGGGATTTCTGAGAGTGCGGATGTGGCAAACGGGGGAGAAGGAATACGAACTGCTGATAGTGATTCATCACATTATCACGGACGGCTGGTCGATGGGCATCATCGTCAGGCATCTCGCCGAATACTATCGACGTTTTATTCAGGAGAAAACGGCGGAAATTTCACTGGATTACGGTGCGGAAAATCTCTTACCGACCTACGGAGATTATGCGGAATGGCAGATCGCGCAATTAGAAGAGGGAAGATTCGATGAAGCTTTAAAGTTTTGGAAGGACGAATTGCAGGGGATCGGCGAAGGATCAAGCATCGCCTACGACTTGTCCAGATCGGTGAATCCGACAAATGAAGGCGGTTTGAAAAACTTCGATCTCGATGAAGAAACAAGTGAAAATCTGAAACGGATCGCAAATGAACAGGGCGCAACGCTTTATATGGTCTTAGCGGCGGCTTTGAAAATTTTGCTGTGGCGTTACAGCGGCGAACAGGACATTTCCATCGGTACTCCGGTTGCAAATCGGGGCAATGAAGAAACATCCGGGATCGTCGGTTTTTTTGTGAATACATTAGTTATCAGAAGCAAAATCGACCCTGAAAATACTTTTAACGAATTTTTAGATCAGGTGAAAGCCAAAACCCTGTCAGCTTTGGATGCACAGCAGATTCCGTTTGAAAAATTAGTTGAAATTCTTCATCCCGAAAGAGATTGGAACGGCATCCCGTTTATCAAAGTGATGCTGATTCTGCAAAATTTCGCGCTCGAAAAGATCGAACTCCCGAATCTCGAAATCCGTCCGACCGAAACTTACAGCGGAAAGGCAAAGCTTGATCTGGTCTTTAATTTACACGAGGAAAATGATCGGATTTGCGGCAACATCGAGTTTTCCAAAGAGCTTTACAAAACCGAAAGCATCGAAAGATTAGCCAAACAATTTACGAATCTTTTGAAAAACTTGTCCGAATCAAATCTGAAAACGATTGCCGATATTGAACTCGCAAGCGAAGAGGAAAAAACGCAATTGTTGAATGAAACAGGTTTGATCGACCATTACGGAAGTCAAAATCTGATTCACGAATTGTTTGAAAATGCGGCTGGCAAATTTTCCCGGGCAACCGCGCTCGAAGACGGCGAACGCTCGTGGAACTACGAATTTCTCAATGAAAGAGCCAGTCGAATCGCAAATACCTTGAGATCGTGGAAAATCGAAAAATCTCCGGTTGCTGTGATGCTTGACGATTCTTTTGAAGCGATTGCCGCAATGTTCGGAGTGCTGAAGTCGGGAAACCATTTCTTCTGTCTGGATTCCGCGCATCCGACCGAAAGACTTGAACAGATATTAAATGAAACCGAACCGAAATGTCTGATTACGGATTCCGAAAGTCTGGATAAACAAAATACATTACTCGAAAAAACAGTCGGAAAACCCGAAAAAATCTTGTATCTGAACAACAAGGGCGGAAATTTATCCCAGGAAGTTAATAAGCCGGAAATCGATTTGGAAGCGAATGATCCGGCATATATCGTTTATACTTCGGGTTCGACCGGCAAACCGAAGGGAATCGTCCAAACTCATAACAGTTTCAGCCAATTTATAAGCTGGTTCGGAAAGGAATTTCACATTTCGCCCGAAACAAGATTGGCGCAATGGGCATCGATTACATACGATGCCGCTTATGCCGAAATTTTCGGCACGCTTGCTTTCGGCGGCACGCTTTGTTTGATGAATTCGACGGCGAAAAACGATCCGCAGTCCGCCGCGCAATGGATTTTTGAAAACGATGTTTCGATCTTTCAAACAGTTCCGAGCTTTTTCTCGAAAATGCGCCAAAATGCTGGAAAAGAAATGTTTTCAAATCTCGATTTCGTATTGCTCGCGGGCGAGAATCTGCCCGTAAAACTGGCGGCAAACTGGCTCGAACAATTTCCGGATTCGCCTGTTCTATATAACTTATACGGTCCGACCGAATCCGTTCTGGCGACCTTCAACCGCATCGAAAAAATTGAACCGCAGGCGAAAAGCGTGTCAGTCGGGAAGGCGATCGACGGGCGGCAAATCCTGATACTCGATTCAAAACAAAAGATTTGTGCGCAAGGCGTTCCGGGCGAAATATATATCCGCAGCAGTTATCTGACGAAAGGATATTTCAAAAATCCGCAGGAAACCGCGAAACGATTTATTGCCAATCCGCTGACCGGCGACGCGAACGACGTTGTTTTCAGAACGGGCGATTCGGGGCGTTGGCTCGAAGGTTTTAAGATCGAATTTCTGGGCAGAAAGGATAATCAGATAAAGATTCGCGGCAACCGTATCGAGGTCGAAGAGATTGAAAGTGCTTTCAAAACGCTTCCGTCAATTTCGGATTGCGCGGTCGTGACGGCTGAGGACGATTTCAAACAATTGCAATTGTTCGCTTTCGTGGTTGCCGAAAATGAGATGTCGGCAAAGAACCTGCGAAAAATGCTCGCCGAAAAATTGCCTGTTTATATGCTTCCTTCGACGATCGTTTTCATTGAAAAGATTCCGCTTACAGCGAGCGGCAAACCCGATAAGATCGCGCTCCGCACATTGATTCCCGATAAAAACGAGATTCTTCGGCAAACTTATACGGCACCCGAAAACGATTTGGAAAAAGAACTCGCGGAACTGTGGCAGGAGCTTTTGGAAGTTGAAAAGATCGGAACGGATGACGATTTTTTTCAGCTCGGCGGACATTCGCTGATGGCGGCGCAGATCATCAACAAGATCAGGCGCAAATATGAAACGGAGATCACCTTGCGAAGTTTTCTGATGAATCCGACAATCAGGCAATTAGCCGAAAATATTTCAATTTCAAAACGATTTTCGGGTATCGACCCGATTCATTTGGCGGCGGTTCTGGAAACGGTCAAAGCCTTAACCGACGACGAAGTAGCGGAAATGACCGCAACCCTCGAAAACAGATCATAAGGTCAAATCCAACGGTAAACAGCCAATTACCAAAACGATGGAAAAATTAATTTCCGTTTTTTCATAAAACAACTAAACGAAGTAACGGTGAGTCGGAAAACAAAAAAAATTATGATCTCACCGGGCACACATTTTATTAAATAAACAACAACAACAGGAGAATAAGAATGCAACTGAGAGGCGAAAATCTAACGGTTTTTGATGTCTTTAATATTGCCTGCAAGGGCGAAAAAGTCGAATTAGGCGAAGATAGTGTGAACAAGGTCAGAGAAACCTATCGGAAAGTTCAGGAATGGGGCGAGGCAAAACAGCCGATCTACGGTGTTAATACCGGGTTCGGCGAACTCGTTCCTTCGATCATCCCGCCGCAATATAAAAGCGATTTGCAATACAACTTATTAAGAACACACGCGGCGGGCGGCGGCGAACCGTTTCCCGACGATATTGTGAAAGCGATTATGACGGTTCGTTTGAACTGCGTCATCAAAGGTTATTCGGGAACCAGCGTCGAAGCCGTAAATCTGCTGAAAGAAAGCATCAATCGCGGCATTCATCCCGTGATTCCGCAACAAGGTTCGCTCGGCGCGAGCGGCGATCTTTCACCGCTCGCACATATGGCTCTGCCGATGATCGGCGACGGTTATGTGCGCTATAAAGGCGAGGTCAAAAAATCGCGTGAAGTTTACGAGATCGAAAATCTCGAAATTTTGAAACCCGGTTTTAAAGAAGCTCTTTCATTAATCAACGGAACTTCGGCAATGACGGGCGTGGCGAGTGTCGCAATGGTGAGAGCGTTTCGTTTATTACAGCTTTCGCTGTTTGCTTCGGTTAATTTTCTGCAATGTCTGGGCGGTTCGACGAGAGCGTTCGACCACAGCGGGCACGGTTTGAAAAATCATCACGGGCAGGTTCGGATCGCGGCTTGTCTGCGCAACGGTCTGACCGACAGCACTCTAACGCACGATCACCTCGATCTGATGAAAGCGATCACCGAAAAGGTCGGCGATTCGGATGAAGTTGTCGATACGAAGGTATTTTTACAGCACGCTTACACGCTCCGTTGCATCCCGCAAATTCTCGGTCCGGTCGTGGATACGCTGATCTTTTGCCGCCGAATGGTCGAAGAGGAAATCAATTCCTGCAACGACAATCCGCTTTTCTTCGAGAAAGCCGAAGATTCGTTCCATGGCGGAAATTTCCACGGTCAATATGTGGCGATGGCGAGCGACTTTTTGAATATCGCGGTGACGGAAATCGGCGTTTTAGCCGAACGGCAGGTCAACCGCATCTTAGACCCGCATCTGAACAAACCTTTGCCCGATTTTCTCGCGCACGGCGAAAGCGGTTTGTTCTGCGGTTTTGAAGGCGGTCAATATCTGGCAACGAGCATCGCTTCGGAAAATCTCGATCTTGCCGCGCCGTCGTCGGTCAAAACCATTCCGTCAAACGGACAGAATCAGGATGTCGTCAGTATGGGCTTGAATTCGGCGCGTAAATCACTGCAATTATGCGAAAATGTGACGACGATTTTGGGCGTTTTGATCGCTTCGTGCTATCAGGCTTCGTTCTTTGTCGGACAGGATAAATTCAATCCGATCGTCAGCAAGATTAACGACGAATTGAAGAAAATATTGCCGCAATACAATGATTCGACCCCGATCAACGAATATTTGGCGACGGTTCGCGAATTCATTCAGAGCGACGTGATGAACGCACACCTCGACGAACATTTCCCGTTGAGCGATCTGATCTAATGTCCGATTTACAAAAAGAAATTTCCGGTTTAACGCCTGAAAGAAGAAATCTGCTGGCGTTGATTATCAAGAGAGATGCGGAAGCTGCGGCTTCCGCACAAAAAATCGAACGCCGGGAAAAGGCTGAACCGGAAGTTTCTTTTGCCCAGCAAAGATTATGGTTTTTGCAAAAACTCGATCCTGAAAATCCGGTATACAACACGCCCGCCGCGATCAAAATCGACGGTGATCTGAATGTCGAAATTCTGGAAAAGGTTTTCAACCACATCGTTTTAAGACACGAAATATTAAGAACCGTATTTAAAGAGGAAAACGGAAAGGTCGTTCAACGCCTGCATCCCGGAGCCTCTGTCGAAATTCTTAAAACCGATCTCGAAGATTTTGAGAAAAGGGAAAATTGCGCCGACGAATTGATAAATAAAGACATCAGGATTCCGTTTGCGACCGATAAATTTCCGCTCTTTCGGATTCATCTTTATAGACTGAATCGCGATCAGCATATTTTATTGCTGAATATGCACCACATCATTTCCGACGGCTGGTCGCTGGGAGTGATTATTGATGAATTTGTGCGGCTTTACGCCGACCACAACTCAGGGCGCGGTTCATCACTTCCGCCGCTCGAAATCCAGTATGCCGATTTCGCGTTTTGGGAGCGAAAGATGATCGAGAGCAAAATCTGGCAAACGCAACTCGAATTTTGGAAAAATGCCTTGTCCGAGCCTGTCGGAAGCGTTAAATTTCCGCCTTCAAAAAAATCGAATGAACACAAAACGGATCGCGTCGGGACGGTTTCGCTGATCTTGAGAGCCGAATTGACAAGTGAGATTCGGCGTGTTTGTGCGGCTGAACATTACACGCTCTATATGTATCTTTTGAGTGCGTTTCAGACGTTGCTTTACCGATACAGCGGACAGCGAAAGTTTCTGATCGGTTCGCCCGTCGCAAACCGGAACCGCACGGAAACGGAAAATCTGATCGGGTGTTTCATCAATCCGCTTGCCGTCAGAGCAACTCCTGAAGGAAATCAAACGTTTGGAGAACTGCTGAAACAAACGCGTAAAACCGTTCTGGATTCATTCGCAAATCAGGAAATCCCGTTTGAATTGGTGCTCGATTCGATCCGGCGGCAAAGAAATGAACCGCAAACGAGGCTTTTCAATGTTTGGTTCGTCCTGCAAAACGCGCCGCTTTCGGAAGTCGAATTGCCGCATTTGACCATCTCAAACTACCAACTGCCGCGTCTTGCGGCGCAATTTGATATTGCCCTGAACATCAATGAGATCGGGGAAGAAATCCATTGTTCGATAGATTTTGCGGCGGACAGATTCGATGACGGGGAAATTGTCGAAATGCTCGAACATTTTAGGAACATTTTGGCTGAAACGGTCGAAAACCGCGATTTGAAATTGAACGGCATTAACCTGGAAAAGAAAACGCAAAAAGAGTCGGCAAAATCGGTCGTTCCGATCGATGAAGACACTTTCGACTTTTAATTTTACAGCGATCTGAACGAATGAAAATCCCGGATTCAGAAAGGGAAACGCTTATGAGCAAAGATGAAAAATATTACTTGAAAAATACCACGGCAATCGAACCGTTGGTAAACCGCTTTGTGGCTTGGTCGCACGTGGTGTCGCCGGTTGCGTTCAGTATGCACTTGAAAAATTATCAATTGCAGGTTTTGGATTCGTATCTCGAAAATCCCGAAATTCACTCAAAAGCCTGTAAAGACCCGAAAATGCGAAGCGGTCCGCTCGTCGATATTCCGCCCGAAAGAGCCAGGGAAGTTGAAAATTTCAGGTATGAAACCGAACGAAAGCTCGAACAAAATCTTCGCCTCGTCAACCGGATGATCTCGTTTCAGAAACAGCTCATCGATGAAGCGGTCGGACAAAGCCTCGATTCATATTACAAAACGATGCCCGTCGAACTGCGCGGTTACGTGGAGCTTCTTTACGATTATTATCACCGACCGATGATGCGTTTCATCGAGCCGTTGATGTATGAAAGTCCTTACTATCACGAAGATTTGCAAAGCATCAGGTTATTTACCCAGAAACACGACGACGGACGCGCGTTTTTTATGAGCACGCCGCGTTTGAGCAGTGACGATCAGATCGAACTCGACATTCCGCTCGCTTCGCCGCGAATCGACGATCTGCTCCGGCTCGAAAGAGAACCGCAAACCATCGGCTACATTATGGAAATGCTCGGGATTCCCGCCGGCAAGGAAACTCTGATGCGGTCATTTTTGGACACAAAAGGGAAAAACCCGGTCGAAAAATGGGACGGCAGCAGCGTCCGCGTCAGATATTACGGGCACGCCTGCATTTTGGTCGAATGGAAGGGCGTTTCCATTCTCACCGATCCGTGCCTCGGCGTGATGCCGCAAAATATGGGTTTGGAGCGGTTCAGCTATGACGATCTTCCCGAAGAGATCGATTTTGTGCTCATCACGCACGGACATCACGATCATTTCTGTCTGGAAACCTTGCTACGCTTGCGCCAACGCATCGGAACGCTGGTAGTGCCGAAGGCGAACGGACTTTATTACGGAGATATTTCGCTCAAAACATTGGCGCAGAAACTGAAATTTAAGAACGTGATGGAACTCGATGCCTTTGAATCGATCCCGATCAATGACGGGGAAATTATCGGCATTCCGTTTCTTGGCGAACACGCCGACCTGCCGCACGGGAAATCGGCGTTTCTGGTCAGGTGCGAAAACGAACAGATGTTATTTGCCGCCGATTCGGATTGTCTGGACAAACAGCTATACGCAAATATCAGAAGAACCTACGGACCGATCAGGAATATTTTTATCGGGATGGAATGCGTCGGCGCGCCGCTGACGTGGAGTTGCGGTTCGTTTCTTCCCGATAAGCCTTCGCACGCCATCGAGCAATCGAGAAGATATAAAGGATGCGATGCGGAGCGGGCGGCGCAGTTGATCGAAGCGGTCAACGGCGAGCGTCTGTTCATTTATGCGATGGGTCAGGAACCGTGGCTGGAGTTTTGGTTAGGTCTGGCTTTGACCGAAGATTCGACGCAGGTGGTCGAAGCCAAAAAACTTATGAAAATGTCAGGCGGCATCGGCATTACCGAATCGAAATTTCTTTACGGTCGCGAGGAAATCCATTTATTCCCGTCATTTGCCGATACGACCGCAAAAGCCAAAGCCGCAAATATTTCGGCAAACAATCAGATTGAAAATGAACCGCAAGTAATTTCAGAAGACGATTTTGATTTCTAATTCAGCAAAAACCATTAGTTTACGTCCTAAATAATTATGTTTAATCATTTAAAGAATGAGTCGAAAGAATACTGGCTCGACAAATTGTCCGCCGAATTTTCGTTTACCGATCTGATGTCGGATCAGGATTTGCCCGATGTCGAGAGATCGGCTTATGAAACGATCAATTTCAAATTAAGCGGAGAAAGTTTTGACCTGCTGGCTGAAAAAACGAATAAATCGCCGTTCTTAATTTATACGGTCTTGCTTTCGGCGTTGAATCTCTGCCTTTACAGATATACGAAAAATGAGATCATCGTGGTCGGCAGTCCGGCGCGCGTTCATCAGGAAACCGAAGATCAGATAAGCAATGCTCTGCCGATCATCAATAAGATCGACACCGAAATGTCATTCAAGGAATTTCTGAAAAGCGTCCGCAACACGCTCGTCGAAGCTTATCAGCATCAATCGTTCGATTATGATTATATGATCGAAGCGGTCAAAGCTGATGAACATTCGGACAAATTCCCGCTATTTGATATTTCAATGTCTTTGAGCGGAATTCATAGCGATCTGCCGAATGTCGGTAACGGCATAAATCTGATCTTGACCTTGCAGGAAAACGATCTGTCGGTCGAGTTGAGTTACAAAAAATACCGTTATAAAACTGAAACCATCGATCGCTTTTCAGCCCATTTTCAAAACATATTATTTAACGCTTTAAAGGATTTGGAACAGCCGCTCCCGGCAATCGAAATGATCGACGACGAAGAGCGTGAGCAGTTAATGAAGTTGAGCGGTAAGGAAGGTTTTTACCCGACCGATTATTTGACCGCTTCAGAGCTTTTCGAGCGTTCGGTTGACCGTTTTCCCGATCTGACGGCAATTATTTTCGATGAAATTTCGCTGACTTATGCCGAACTCGATGCCGCCGCCAACCGCCTGGCACATTTTCTTCGTGCCAAAAACATCACCGCCGAAAAACGTGTCGCGATTATGCTTGAACGTGGTGCGCAAGCGATCACGGCAGTGCTCGCCATCTTCAAATGCGGCGGCATTTATGTCCCGCTCGACGCGTCATATCCGAAGGACAGACTCAATTATATGATCGAGGACGCGATGCCGGAGTTGATTCTCACGCAGACTGAATTGGAAGAAAAACTGCCGCAAACGACGGCGCAAGTCGTGCGTTTGGATAAAGAAGCCGAGGCTATCCACCGCCTCGGCAGTGAAAGATTGGAAAAAAGCGCGGAATTTCTGAACGGCGCGTATATGATCTACACGTCGGGTTCGACCGGAAAACCGAAAGGCGTGGTCGTGACGCACACCGGTTTGGAGAGTCTGGCAAAGGAACAGGCGGAGAAATTCGGAGTCGTCGCGGGAAGCAGAGTTCTGCAATTCGCCTCGCTTTCCTTCGATGCTTCGGTTTCGGAAATAATCGTCACATTGGCAAACGGCGGCGTTCTGTGTTTGGCGGAAAAAAATGAATTATCAACAGATACATCTTTGAGCCGCGTCATCAGGGAAATGCAGATCGACATCGCGACACTTCCGCCGGCTTTGTTATCAGTGATTTCGCCCGACGAGGATTCGGGATTAAAAACGATCATCGCCGCCGGAGAAGCCTGTAATCCGCAAATCGTTGAAAAATGGGGAAAAGGAAGAAGGTTTTTAAATGCTTACGGACCGACCGAAGCGACGGTCTGCGCGACGATCTGGGAGTATGACGGACAGGAAGCCGTAAGCGGGAGAGTGGGGATAGGGAAGCCGATCGGGAACAGCGCGGGGTATGTGCTGGATGAGCGGATGCGGTTGCTTCCGCTCGGGGTTGCCGGTGAGTTGTATCTCGGCGGGGTCGGGGTGGCGCGCGGCTATTGGGAGCGGCGCGGTTTGACGGCTGAACGGTTTGTGCCGCATCCGTTTTCGAGTGTTGCCGGAGCGCGTCTGTATCGGACGGGCGATCTGGCGCGCTTTCGTGCCGACGGGCAATTGGAGTATCTCGGCAGGGTCGACCGGCAAGTCAAGATTCGCGGCTACCGCGTCGAACTCGGCGAGATCGAAGGGCAGTTGCGCAGTTGCCCGGCAGTTGCGGATGCGGTCGTCGAACTGCGCTTGGACGGGCGCGGCGAAAAGCAGTTGGTCGGTTATTTCGTGGCGGCGGAAACGGGAGGAGCGGAGATCGCCGGGTTGCAGGCGTATCTGCGCGAAAGACTGCCCGAGTATATGCTCCCGACCCGCTATCTCGCGCTCGAGAAGATTCCGCTGACGCGCAACGGGAAGGTCGACCGCGCCGCCCTGCCCGCCCTGCCCGCCGAGTCCGGCGAGTCTGCGCCGCGCCGGACGGATGCCGATCCGGTCGCCGAACTGCTCGTCGCCGTCTGGGAAGAACTGCTCGGGGTGCGGGTGACGGATCACGCGGCGGACTTTTTCGCGGCGGGCGGGCATTCGCTGCTTGCCACGCAGCTCATCTCGCGGGTGCGCGAAACGTTCGGCGTGGAACTCGAACTGGGGGCGATCTTCGATCACCCGCAACTGGCGGCACTGGCACAGCTCATCACGAAGCGGCTCGGGGCGGGCGGGGCGGAGGTGCTCGCGCCGCTCGAAGCGGTCGCCGGGGATGCGCCGCTGCCGCTTTCCTATGCGCAACAGCGGATGTGGTTTCTGAACCAGTTGGAAGGGACGAGCGGCAGTTACAACATCGGGTTTCCGCTCCACGTCAAGGGCGCGCTCGATACGGCGGCACTCGGCAAAGCGATCGATGTCATCAGGGGGCGGCACGCGATCCTGCGGACGGCGTTCGCGGTGGACGAAGCGGGAAACCTGAGGCAGCGGATCGAAGCGCGGAACACGCCGGCACGAATCGCGGCGGTCGATCTGACGCAGGTCGCCGGGGAAGCGGCGCACGCACAGGCGCGGGAACTGGCAAAGCAGGAGATGCGCACCGCCTTCGACCTGAACGGCGGCGAACTGTTCCGGGTGCTCGTGATGAAACTGCGCGAAGACGAAAGCGTGCTGATGATCACGATGCACCACATCATCAGCGACGGGTGGTCGACGGGCATCTTCGTGCGCGAGCTGGCGGCGGCATACCGCGCCGCGCTGACGGGGACTTCCGCCGGGCTTCCCGCCCTGCCCGTGCAGTATGCCGACTATGCGGTGTGGCAGCGCAAACATCACTCGGAGGAAGGACTGGCGGGACAACTGGAATACTGGAAACGGCAACTCGGAACGGATACGCCGACGCTGGAGTTGCCGACGGATCGACCGCGCCCGCTGATGCGCAGCTTCAACGGGGCGAAACAGCGGATCGTGCTCGCGGCGGAACTGACGGAAGGCTTGCGGGAAGTGTCGCGGCGGCACCAGGCGACCTTGTTTATGACGCTTCTGAGCGCGTTCAAGGTGTTGCTCGGGAAACTGTCGGGGCAGACGGACATCGCGGTCGGCACGCCGATCGCGAACCGGCGGCGGCGCGAACTGGAGGAGTTGATCGGGTTCTTCGTCAACACGCTGGTGATCCGCAGCCGGTTGAAGGGCGGGCAGAGCTTCGGCGAATATCTGGCGGAAGTGCGGCAGTTGACGCTCGCCGCGTATGCGAATCAGGACATTCCGTTCGAGCGGCTGGTCGAGGAACTGCGCCCGGAGCGGGACTTGAGCCGGACACCGCTGTTCGAGGCGATGTTCGTGATGCAGAACACGCCGCAGGAAATACTGGAGTTGCCGGGGATCGAGTTGAGCGGGTATGAAGTGGAACAGGAAACGGCGAAGTTCGATCTGACGCTGACGGCGGACGAAGCGGCGAACGGGGAACTGGTGGTAGGGATGGAATACAACACGGACATCTTCGACCAGCTCACCATCCGCTCCTTCCTCCTCTCTTTCCGTCAATTACTTACCAGCATTTCCGCAGATTCTTCAACCGAAATTCGGAATCTGGAAGTTGTCGGAGAAGATGAACGCGAAGAATTGATGAAGTTAAGCGGCAGGGATTCCGTTTATGCGACCGATTCATTGACCGCTTCGGAACTTTTCGAGCGTTCGGTTGACCGTTTTCCCGAACTGACCGCCGTTGTTTCCGCCGACGCTTCGCTTACCTACGCTGAACTCGATGCCGCCGCCAATCGGCTCGCTCATTTTTTGCGTTCAAAGAATATCACTGTCGAAAAACGCGTCGCGATAATGTTTGAACGCTCTGCGGAAATGATTACGGCAATGCTTGCGATCTTTAAATGCGGCGGCATTTATGTCCCGCTCGATGCCGCATATCCGAAGGACAGGCTCAACTATATGATCGAGGACGCGATGCCGGAATTGATCCTAACGAACAGCGTTTTGGAAGAAAGATTGCCGTGGACAACGGCAGAAGTCGTGCGATTGGACGAGGAAGCGGAGGTTTTGAAAGCACAAAGTAATGAACGTCCTGAAAGAACCGCAGAACTTGCGAACGGCGCGTATATGATCTACACGTCGGGCTCGACGGGAAAACCGAAGGGCGTGGTCGTGACGCACAGCGGTTTGGAAAGTGTCGCGAAGGAGCAGTCGGAAAGCTTCGGAGCCGTCGCGGGAAGCAGAGTTTTGCAATTCAATTCGCTTTCCTTCGATGCTTCGATCTTTGATATTTCAATGGCTATTTTCAATGGCGCGACCTTGTATCTGCCTGACCGCGAATCGGGTTTACCCGGACTCAAAATGTCAGAATATCTGAAGAAAAATGAAATTTCGATAATTTCACTGACACCGACAGCGTTATCGTCCGTCCCGTTTTCGGAGTTTCCGCATCTCAAAACGATCAATATTGCCGGCGAACCTTGCAGTATCGAACTGGCTGATAAATGGTCTGAGGGAAGAAATATTTTCAATCTTTACGGACCGACAGAGGCAACAATTTGGTCGACTATTTTTAATTTCGACGAGAATGTCGAGCAAATGGCGATTGGTAAGCCGATTTCCAATACCGAAGTTTACGTGCTCGATGAACGGATGCGAACGGTTCCAATGGGTGTTACGGGTGAACTTTTCTTAGGCGGAGTCGGTGTGGCACGCGGCTATTGGCAACGTAGCGGTTTGACGGCTGAACGGTTTGTGCCGCATCCGTTTTCGCGCGTTGCCGGAGCGCGTCTGTATCGGACGGGCGATCTGGCGCGCTTTCGTGCCGACGGGCAATTGGAATTTCTCGGCAGGGTCGACCGGCAAGTGAAGATTCGCGGTTTTCGCGTCGAACTCGGCGAGATCGAATCGGTGATAAAGTCGCTGGACGGCATTAAAGAAGCGGTGGTCAATCCGTCAACCGATGATAAGGGAATTACGTGGCTGACAGCTTATTACGTTGCGATGGAAGGCACCGAACCCGACACTGCAAAAATGCGCGAAATGATGCAGGAAGAATTGCCGAATTATATGATTCCGGCACGTTTTATCGGTTTGGAAAAAATTCCTGTTTCACCGAACGGCAAGATCGACCGCAAGAAATTGCCGCAGTCGGACGAAGCAAAATTTGAAACGGGAACCGCTTACAACGCGCCGACGACCGAGGCGGAGTTAGTGATCGCCGATATTTGGTGTGAAATTCTCAATATAAAGAAAGTCGGAATCGAGGACAATTTTTTCACGTTGGGCGGACATTCGCTCCTTCTGGCGCAGATGCACGCGAAACTTGTTCAAAAATTTGAAAAGGAAATATCGCTCATCGATCTTTTCAAATATCCGACGATCAAAACACTCGCTGAATTTCTGACAAATGAATCAAATTCGGAAGCAAATGCAGGACGCGGCAGGGAAAGAGCGGAAACCCGTTTGGACCTGAGAAACAAACAAGCCGACCTGCGCCGACGTGCGCGCGAAAAACGAAGCGGAAATTAATTTTATTGGGAGAGAAGTTTTATGAACAACTATGAAATTTCCGATATTGACGGATTAGTTGCAGTTATCGGGATGGCGGTGCGGGTTCCGGGGGCGAATAATTTGCAGGAATTCTGGAATAATCTTTGCGGCGGCATCGATTCGATCACGCATTTCAGCAATGAAGAATTACTAGGCGAAGGCATCCCGAAAAGGTTGCTCGATGATCCCAATTATGTCAAGGCAAACGGCATTTTGCCCGAAATCGAAAAGTTTGATGCGGATTTTTTCGGCATCAACAAAAGAGAAGCGCAGATAACCGATCCGCAACACAGGCTTTTTCTCGAATGTGCCTGGGAAGCACTGGAATCGGCGGGATATAATCCATACGCTTACGACGGGAGAATCGGCGTGTTTGCAAGCGAAAGTCTGAACTCCTATTTCGTGCAAAATCTGCAAACAAATCAGGATTTACTCGCGAAGATGGGCGGGATTCAGACGATTCTCGGAAACGACCGCGATTTTCTGGCGACCAGACTTTCGTTCATTCTGAATTTGCGCGGTCCGAGCATCGTTTTGCAATCTGCCTGTTCGAGTTCGCTTTCGGCGGTTCATCTTGCGTGTCAAAGTTTGAACAACGGTGAAAGCGACATCGTGCTCGCAGGCGGAGTTTCGATCAGTTTGCCGCAAAAAGCGGGTTATTTTTATCAGGTTGCGGGAATTTATTCGGCGGACGGAAAATGCCGGACTTTTGACGAAAAAGCGACAGGAACGGTCGGCGGAAACGGCGCGGGTTTGGTCGTTCTGAAAAGACTCGAAGACGCTTTACAGGAAGGCGATCATATTTATTCGGTCATTCGCGGTTCGGCGATCAACAATGACGGAAACGCGAAAGTCGGCTACACCGCGCCGAGCGTGCAGGGACAATCCGAGGTGATCGAAGAAGCATTGGCGGTTTCACGCGTCGAAGCATCGTCGATCTCATACGTCGAAGCGCACGGAACGGGAACGCCGCTCGGCGATCCGATCGAAGTTGAAGCCCTGACCAAGGCATTTTCCGTTTCGGAAGTGAAGAAACGCAACTGTGCCATCGGTTCGGTAAAATCGAATATCGGGCATCTCGATGCGGCGGCGGGCGTGGTCGGGTTAATTAAAACCTCGCTGATGCTGAAAAACCGCAAACTCGTTCCGAGCCTTTATTTTGAAAAGCCGAATCCGAAAATTAATTTTGAACAAAGCCCGTTTTACGTAAATGTCGAACATCGCGACTGGAAAACGGATAGCATTCTCCGCGCCGGGGTGAGTTCTTTCGGCATCGGCGGCACGAACGTTCACGTCGTTCTTGAAGAATTTCGCGAAAACAAAAAGCAATCAAGCCCGAAACAGGAAAAACTGCTTTTATTTTCCGCCGCGACGAAAAAGGCTTTGAGCGAACTGCATCTGAAAACGGCTGATTTTCTCGAAGCAAACAAAAACATCGATCTGGATGATGCCGCCTTCACTTTACAGATCGGGCGAAAACGTTTTGATCGGCGTTCGGCGATAGTTTGCCGCGATCATTCGGAAGCCGTCGAACAATTAAGAAAAACAGCCGAAAATGAAATTTCGTTCAACGAAATTTCATCCGAAAAATCTCCCGAAATCGCTTTTTTATTTCCCGGGCAGGGCACGCAATACGTCGGAATGGCGCGGGAAATTTATCAATCGGAGAGAGTTTTTCAAAAAATTTTCGACGAATGCGCCGAAGCCTTTCAAAAGTATCTGGAAGCCGATCTGCGAACCGTTTTATTTGCCGCGAACGATGATGCAAATAATTCCGAACAGATCAAACAAACGTTGATAACTCAACCGCTTATGTTTTCGGTCGGGTATGCTTTGGCGGGTTTGCTGAAAAACTGGGGAATAAGACCTGCGGCAATGATCGGGCACAGTCTTGGCGAATATACGGCGGCTTGCGTTGCCGGAGTTTTCGGTTTCGAGGATGCCGTCAAGATAATCGCGGGCAGAGCCGGATTGATGCAGAAACTTCCCAAAGGAAGTATGTTGAGCGTGAAAAGTGCGCCCGAAAAGATCGAGGAATTTCTTGGAAATAAACTTTCCGTCGCGGTTTTGAATACGCCCGATTCGTGCGTTGTTTCGGGAAACGACGGCGAGATCGAACGGCTTCGGCAGACGCTCGCAGAGAAAAAGATTTCCTGCAAAATGCTCGAAACCTCGCACGCGTTTCATTCGCCGATGATGAACGACATTCTCGAACCGTTTTACAAACAATTGAGCGAAATAAAACTTAATCCGCCCGGGATTCCCTTCGTTTCTAATCTGACGGGAAACTGGATTAAGGAAAGTGAAGCCGTAAACCCGCAATATTGGGTAAATCATTTGCGTCAAACGGTCAGATTTTCGGAAGGAATCAAATGTCTGACGCAGGACAACCGCTTCGTTTTGGTCGAAACGGGACCGAAATCTCTTTCGATTCTGGCACGGATGCAAACATCGGCAACGGCATTTGCCGCGCTTCCGGCGGCGAACGAAAACGTTTCTTCTTTAAGAAGTTTGAGCGAGCTCGTCGGAAATTTATGGAAATCGGGCGTTGAGATCGATTGGGAAAAATATAATTCACCGTTTTCGGAGAGAAACCGCCTTCCGTTGCCGACATACCCGTTTCAGCGCGAAACTTTCTGGGTTGCGGCAAACTCCGAAAAACCACGCGAAACTTCTGCAAATGCAGTAATTGAAGAAATTAAGCCGATACGGGAAGAAGTTAAAAAGGAATTTTCCGCGGAAAATAAACGTGAAGCCGTCTGGAATATTATCAGGGAAATTATTTACGGTCTGACGGGAAGCCAGGTCGGTGAGATCGATGCCGAATCGACATTTTATCAACTCGGCGTAGATTCGTTGCTGTTGATTCAGGCATCGCAGGAGATCAGCAAAAAGCTCGGTGTCGAAATCTCGTTCCAGCAAATATTGGAAGAATACCCGACGATCAATTCACTCGCTTCGTATCTGACCGAAGTTTCGCCGATTCAGGTTGAAACCTTCGCAGAAAAAACCGAACCGGTTGCGGTTTCAGCCGTTCCGAATCAAGCGGGAAATAATCCCGTCGAAAATGCCGAAGCCGTTATTGCTTCTGCGATCGCGCAATTGCAATCGAGTTTAGCCGCCTTGAAAAACGGCAACGGCTCAACGGTTCAAACAACTCAAAAAGTCCAAACTTCGACGGATTTTCAAACCGAAACGACTGACAAAACGGCACAGCCGGACATTCCGCGTTATGTTCCGTTTAAGCCGATCACGGTCGAAGGGCAAACTAATTTATCGGAGATTCAGGAAAAACACCTCAACCGACTGGTCGAAAAATACAACCTGAAAACGGCAAAGTCCAAACGTTTCATCGAAGAATCGCGCCAAAAACACGCCGATTCGCGGCTTTCTTTGAACTTCCGGCGCATCTGGAAGGAGATGGTTTACCCGATCATCGGCGACAAATCGCAAGGCTCGAAGATTTGGGACATCGACGGCAACAAATATCTGGACCTGACGATGGGTTTCGGGGTTAATTTGTTTGGACATTCGCCTGATTTTATAAAGGAAGCGTTGGCGGAACAACTGGAAAAAGGACTTCATCTCGGACCGCAATCAAATTTGGCGGGCGAAGTTTCCGAACTATTTTGCGACTTGACCGGAAATGACCGCGCGGCTTTTACGGTTTCGGGCACCGAAGCCGTGATGATCGCGATGCGGTTGGCAAGGACTTACAACGGACGCGATAAGATCGTCTGTTTCAGCGGTTCTTATCACGGTTCGGTAGATTCGGTATTGGTCAGGCAGAGCAACGAAAAAGGGAATTTTCTGGCTTCGCCGCTCGCTCCGGGTATTCCGAAACAGGCAGTCGCCGATACTTTTGTTCTCGAATATGACGACCCGCAGAGTCTGGAAGTTATTTTGAACAACTCGAATGAAATTTCCGCCGTGATGGTCGAAGCCATTCAAAGCCGCCGACCCGATCTGAAACCGAAAGAATTTCTCGAAAAATTGCGGGCGATCACTGCCGAAAGAAACATCGTTTTGATCTTCGACGAGATCATCACGGGTTTCAGACTTCATCCGCAAGGCGCGCAGGGATATTTCGGAATCAAAGCGGATTTATCGACTTACGGCAAGGTTATCGGCGGCGGATTGCCCGTCGGGGTCGTCGCCGGAAAATCTGAAATATTAAATGCGATCGACGGCGGTTTATGGCATTTCGGAGATAGTTCCTACCCGGACGCGAAACAGACGTATATGGCAGGAACTTTTTACAAACATCCTCTGGGAATGGCGGCAATGCGCGCTATTTTGCGTCATTTGAAGCAGGAAGGCTCTAAACTGCAAGAGAAGCTGAATGCTGTAACGACCGCTTTGGTCAATCGGCTGAATGCGTTTTTCAGGCAGGAAGAATTGCCTATCTCCGTCGTTCAGTGCGGTTCGCTTTTCCGTTTCAATCTCTCGCGAAATATTTTTCTCGGCGATCTGTTCTTTTATCATTTGATCGAAAAAGGCGTTTACATCTGGGAAGGTCGCAACTGTTTCGTTTCGACGGCGCACACTCAGGACGATCTGGATTTTCTTTTCGATGCGGTCGTTGAAACCGTTAAGGAACTTAAAAATAACGGGTTTTTAACCGAAACGATTTCAACGCTTAACACATCGGATAAAAACGGCTCAACTCAAAATATCGCGCAAGTTGCTAAAGAAGATGAAAATAAAGACCATTTTCCGCTGACCGAAGGACAACAGCAGATTTGGCTTTCGTGCCAGATTTCCGAAACGGCTTCGACTGCTTACAATGAATCCGTAATCTTAAATTTTACGGGCAATTTGAATTTTTCCGCCCTGACGGAATCCGTCAACCGTTTGGTGGCAAGGCACGAAGCATTACGCGTCGTTTTCGGTTACGGCGGCGATTATCAAAAGATTTTGCCCGAACTGCAAATCGAAGTTAAATTGCACGACCTGACCTCGAAATCGACGGATGAAAAAAGAAATCTGTTCGAGAGTTTGGTCAAAAAAGAATCGCAAACCCCGTTCGATCTGGTAAACGGACCGCTTTTGCGTGCGAGTGTTATCAAGGAAAACGAGGAGAAAAACACTTTTTGCCTGACGATTCACCACCTTGTCACCGACGGCTGGTCATTTAGTATTTTGTTAAAGGAATTAAAGGAAATCTACACTTCGATAACCAAAAATCAAATTCTTGAATTGCCGCCGCCCGCCTCATATCGTGAATTTACCGAAAAACAGATCGCGGCGGAAAATGCCGATGCCATTTTGGTTTCCGAACAGTTCTGGCTCGAAGAATTTTCCGATTCGGTTCCGGTCGCCGATCTGCCGCTGGATTTTCCGCGACCCGACACGACCGTTTTTTCCGATGACGAAGTAAAGATCGATCTTGACGAAATATATTTAAATTCTTTGAGGAAAATAAACAAGGAAACTTCGGGAACGACCTTTACGACGCTCCTGACCGTTTTCAATCTTGCCTTGAAACATATCACCCGAAAAAACGATTTTATCGTCGGCATTCACACTGCCGGACAACTGAATTCGGGCGCGAAAGATTTGGTCGGATATTATGTAAACCTTTTGCCTTTAAGAACTAAAATAAAAAACGAATCGCGGTTTACGGAATACTTTAAAGAAATAAAATACAAACTTTTCGAGATTTACAAGCACCAGAATTACCCGCTCGGCAAGCTCATTAAAAAACTCAATCCGCCGCGATTAAAGGGAAGATCGCCGTTCATCTCCGTCACGTTCAACTCTTTCAGAGCGAGCGAAAAGGATAATTTTGGGGATTTGCAGGTGGAAACGGGCGAAAATTCGAGCGGATATTCGAGATTCGATCTGAACCTGAATATTCTCGAATGGGACGACCGCATCGAGTGCCAGTTTATTTTCAACAAGGACATTTTCAAACCCGAAACGGTTACATCGTGGCTTCATATCATCGGCAAAATCTTAAGCCTGGTCGGTGAAAATTTGGAGATAAGCGTCGGTGAAATCTTTGTGCTTCTTGACCAATACGAAGAGAGTCTGACGAAGAACAAGCAGAAGGAATTTCAGGAAAACCGCCTTGCTTCATTGAGAAGGATTACTCGTAAAACTGTTTAGCACAAGGTTTTGAAGTCTAACGATCCGGCTTCCCGAATATCCAATTCCAACAAAAAAAATAAATAAAACATATGTCTGAAACGAAAAAGAGCGGTTTCGGTTTTGCGAACCGTGAAAAACGTAAACCTATTTCTTTGCGCGAAGAAAATCTGACCCGGATCGACGGTATTTCTTCCGGGAACACAATGCCTGCGGTGATTACACCGCTCGTGCCCGAACTCGATCTGGCGGGTTGGATCGACGGCAACCGCAAATTTCTCGAAGAAATCCTGATGACAAGCGGAGCGGTTTTGTTTCGCGGTTTCAAGGTTGACGGCGTTCAGCCTTTCGAGGCGGCGGCGAAACGCATTTGCCGTAAATTATTCAATGAGAACGGCGAACATCCGCGAACTTCAGAAAGCGCAAACGTTTATCAGCCCGTTTTTTATTCGCCCGATAAGCAGTTGCTCTGGCATAACGAAAACTCCTTTAATTACATTTTTCCGACCAAAATAATGTTCGGCTGTGTCAAACCTGCCCTTATCGGCGGCGAAACGCCGCTCGTCGACAGTCGGCTGGTTTACCGCGAAGTCGATACCAAAATTGCCGGTCTTTTCGAGCAGAAACAGGTAATGTATGTCAGAAATTATTCAAAACAACTGGGACTCGACTGGCAGACGGTTTTCAAGACCGACGACCGCAAAGTGGTCGAGCAAAAATGCCGCGAATCATTTTTCACTTACGAATGGAAAGACGACGGAACTCTGCGGACGCGGTGCGTGCGCCCGGCGGTTATCAAACATCCCGTGACGGGAGAAAAAACCTGGTTCAATCAGGCACAGCACTGGCATTTTTCCTGTCTGGATGAAGAAACGCAGGAAGCGATCAGGCTTTCCTACAAACCCGAAGATTATCCGCGGCAATGTTTTTTCGGCGACGGTTCGCCCATCGAAGATTCGATAATGCACGAAATTTTGGACGTTTACCGCAAACTCGAAGTCGTTTTTCCGTGGGAAACGGGAGATTTGGTCGTAGTTGAAAACCTGCTCTCCGCGCACGGTCGCAATGCCTTCAAAGGAGAGAGGAAATTACTTGTCGCGATGGGCGATATGATGAATTTCGACCGTTTAAATTAAGAAATTTTATGACACAAACAGAAATCGGTTTAGACGCAGAAGGTTTTAGATTATCGCCTGTTCAGAAGCGTCTTTGGACGCTTGCGGCTGACGGTAAAGAGAATTTTTATGTCTGCGGAATCTTTAAGTTTAACCAAAATCCGAATATTCCGCTGCTTAAACAGGCGATTGCCAATGTCATTAAAGATCAGGAAATCTTACGAACCGTTCTCAAAACGCACCGCAATTTTCAGTTTCCTCTGCAACTCATCACGGAACGCGACGAGTTTGTTTTTGAAGAAAAAAACGCCGAAAATTTAACTGAAACCGAACAAAATGCTCTTTTGCAAATTTTGATAGATGAAAATATCAAAAACGAAAAACTTTTATCGGAAGACGTAAAACCGCTCAAAATCCTGCTTTTGAAACAATCGGAAAATGCCGCGACGGGAATAATTTTTTTGCACGGCTATTTTTGCGATTACACAGGATTGGTCAATCTGCTCGGCGAGATTTCCGATACTTACCTGCATTTGCTTCGCGAGCTTGAATATTCGTCGGAAATTCCGCAATTTGCCGATATTTCCGAATGGCAAAACGAAAATCTGGAATCTGCCGAAGCCCAATCGGGCAGGGAATTTTGGCAGGATTCCCGGCAATATTTACCCGGACAGCAAAATCTCCCGATCGAACATAAAATCTCGTCCGATTGCCGGATCGCGAATATTGAAGGAAAGCTTTCGGACGAGATTTTTGCAAAACTGAATGCAAAAAGCAAAGAAGCCGAAGTCGGCATCGAAGAATGGCTTTTGGGTTGTTTAGCCGTGATGTTTTCAAAATATCTCGACAATTCGGACGTTACGTTCGGAGTCGGGTTCGATGGTCGGCATTTTCCCGAACTTAAACCGAGCATCGGAAATCTGACCAAATATCTGCCCGTTAACGCCGCGCCTGATTCAAATCAACCGTTTGTCGAGTTGGTCAGGGCTTTGAAACGGAAACTGGAAGATTCGCGCGAATGGCAGGATTTCTTTTTCTGGGACTTGTTTTCCGAAAATCTGCCCGGTAATTCGCCGTTTTGGAGCTACTGTTTTGACTTTTATAATCTGAATGAAGCACCGCAAGCGGACGGAAATATTTTCGAGATACTGAATATTTATCATCAGCTCGACAGGTATAAACTTTGTTTCAGCACGCTTCTGCAAGGCGAAAACTTAGATGTGTCGCTTAAATTCGATGCGAATTTTTATTCGCAAAATATTGCTGACAGAATATTTGCCCAATTCCTGAAAACGGTTTCGATCACCGCCGAAAATCCGCAGATTAAAACAGGCGACGTCAATTTCATCACCGAAGAAGAAAGAAAATTTCTAGTCGAAGAAGTCAACGATAATTTTGTCGAATACGAGAACACGGAATTTTTTCACAAATCCTTTGAAAAACAAGCCGAATCTGCGCCTGAAGCCATCGCCGTTGTTTGTGAAGATCGTCAAATCACTTTTCGTGAATTAAATTCAAAAGCCAATCAACTTGCGCAACATCTCATTTCACAGGGCGTTAAAGCCGACGATATTATCGGACTTTATTTATATCCGAACATTGATTTTATTGTTGCGATGCTCGGAGTTTTCAAATCCGGCGCAGGATATTTACCGCTCGATCCGGCAAACCCTTTAGATCGTCTTGCTTATATGGCAAACGACACAAAACCGAAGCTGATTATTCGCCACGAAAAATTGACCGGTAACGATTTAGGAAACAACTGCCCGGATTTAATTATCGATCAATTTTCTTTCGGCGAAGCCGATATTCCCAATCCGAACGCAGAGCTTACCGAAAGTAATCTCGCGTATGTGATCTATACCTCGGGTTCGACCGGAAATCCGAAAGGCGTGGTCATCCATCATCGCGGTTTAACCAACTATCTGCAATGGTGTCTGCACAATTACAAATTAGATAAAGGTTCCGGCGTTCCCGTCCATTCCTCCATCGGGTTCGATCTTTCGGTCACGGGAATTATGGCTCCGCTGATCGCCGGAAAAGCGACATACCTGCTCGGAGAAAACTCCAACATTACTTCACTGATCGATCTTTTGGAAACGAACAATGATTTCAGTTTCATCAAAATTACGCCGTCACATCTCGAAATTTTAAGACTTTTGCTGTCTGAAAAATCACTTGCCGCAATAAAACTTATGATTGTCGGCGGCGAAGCCCTTTACGGCGAAAGTTTTGAGGTTTGGAAAGAACGGAATCTGGACACCGTCATTATTAACGAATACGGTCCGACGGAAACGGTTGTCGGCTGTATTACTTTTGAAAAAAACGCACGCGAGATCGAAAGCGGGAGAGTGGGGATAGGGAAGCCGATCGGGAACAGCGCGGGGTATGTGCTGGATGAGCGGATGCGGTTGCTTCCGCTCGGGGTTGCCGGTGAGTTGTATCTCGGCGGGGTCGGGGTGGCGCGCGGCTATTGGGAGCGGCGCGGTTTGACGGCTGAACGGTTTGTGCCGCATCCGTTTTCGAGTGTTGCCGGAGCGCGTCTGTATCGGACGGGCGATCTGGCGCGCTTTCGTGCCGACGGGCAATTGGAGTATCTCGGCAGGGTCGACCGGCAAGTCAAGATTCGCGGCTACCGCGTCGAACTCGGCGAGATCGAAGGGCAGTTGCGCAGTTGCCCGGCAGTTGCGGATGCGGTCGTCGAACTGCGCTTGGACGGGCGCGGCGAAAAGCAGTTGGTCGGTTATTTCGTGGCGGCGGAAACGGGAGGAGCGGAGATCGCCGGGTTGCAGGCGTATCTGCGCGAAAGACTGCCCGAGTATATGCTCCCGACCCGCTATCTCGCGCTCGAGAAGATTCCGCTGACGCGCAACGGGAAGGTCGACCGCGCCGCCCTGCCCGCCCTGCCCGCCGAGTCCGGCGAGTCTGCGCCGCGCCGGACGGATGCCGATCCGGTCGCCGAACTGCTCGTCGCCGTCTGGGAAGAACTGCTCGGGGTGCGGGTGACGGATCACGCGGCGGACTTTTTCGCGGCGGGCGGGCATTCGCTGCTTGCCACGCAGCTCATCTCGCGGGTGCGCGAAACGTTCGGCGTGGAACTCGAACTGGGGGCGATCTTCGATCACCCGCAACTGGCGGCACTGGCACAGCTCATCACGAAGCGGCTCGGGGCGGGCGGGGCGGAGGTGCTCGCGCCGCTCGAAGCGGTCGCCGGGGATGCGCCGCTGCCGCTTTCCTATGCGCAACAGCGGATGTGGTTTCTGAACCAGTTGGAAGGGACGAGCGGCAGTTACAACATCGGGTTTCCGCTCCACGTCAAGGGCGCGCTCGATACGGCGGCACTCGGCAAAGCGATCGATGTCATCAGGGGGCGGCACGCGATCCTGCGGACGGCGTTCGCGGTGGACGAAGCGGGAAACCTGAGGCAGCGGATCGAAGCGCGGAACACGCCGGCACGAATCGCGGCGGTCGATCTGACGCAGGTCGCCGGGGAAGCGGCGCACGCACAGGCGCGGGAACTGGCAAAGCAGGAGATGCGCACCGCCTTCGACCTGAACGGCGGCGAACTGTTCCGGGTGCTCGTGATGAAACTGCGCGAAGACGAAAGCGTGCTGATGATCACGATGCACCACATCATCAGCGACGGGTGGTCGACGGGCATCTTCGTGCGCGAGCTGGCGGCGGCATACCGCGCCGCGCTGACGGGGACTTCCGCCGGGCTTCCCGCCCTGCCCGTGCAGTATGCCGACTATGCGGTGTGGCAGCGCAAACATCACTCGGAGGAAGGACTGGCGGGACAACTGGAATACTGGAAACGGCAACTCGGAACGGATACGCCGACGCTGGAGTTGCCGACGGATCGACCGCGCCCGCTGATGCGCAGCTTCAACGGGGCGAAACAGCGGATCGTGCTCGCGGCGGAACTGACGGAAGGCTTGCGGGAAGTGTCGCGGCGGCACCAGGCGACCTTGTTTATGACGCTTCTGAGCGCGTTCAAGGTGTTGCTCGGGAAACTGTCGGGGCAGACGGACATCGCGGTCGGCACGCCGATCGCGAACCGGCGGCGGCGCGAACTGGAGGAGTTGATCGGGTTCTTCGTCAACACGCTGGTGATCCGCAGCCGGTTGAAGGGCGGGCAGAGCTTCGGCGAATATCTGGCGGAAGTGCGGCAGTTGACGCTCGCCGCGTATGCGAATCAGGACATTCCGTTCGAGCGGCTGGTCGAGGAACTGCGCCCGGAGCGGGACTTGAGCCGGACACCGCTGTTCGAGGCGATGTTCGTGATGCAGAACACGCCGCAGGAAATACTGGAGTTGCCGGGGATCGAGTTGAGCGGGTATGAAGTGGAACAGGAAACGGCGAAGTTCGATCTGACGCTGACGGCGGACGAAGCGGCGAACGGGGAACTGGTGGTAGGGATGGAATACAACACGGACATCTTCGACCAGCTCACCATCCGCTCCTTCCTCCTCTCTTTCCAGGAACTTCTAAGTGAGTTGGTCGATAGCATTGATAAAAAATTAGTTGATCTCGAGTTTTTAAAGGGAGAACCCGAATTTCTTCAGGCATTGAGAACGAACGATTTCGAGTCCGAAAAAAATGCCGATGAAATTTCCGCGAACTTAGCTACAAAATGGCAGACGGTCAGGGCGGAGTATGTTCCCCTGACAACTGAAACTGAGAGAAAGATCGCAAAGATTTGGGGCGACGTTCTCGGGGTTGAAGAAATCGGGAAAAATGACGATTTCTTTCGACTCGGCGGACATTCTCTGCTCGTTATTCAGGCAGTTACCAGAATTAACAGTGCGTTTGAAACGGAAATTTCCTATAGAAGTTTGTTTGAAAAACCGAGATTGGGTGATTTTGCAGAAACAATCGAAAACTCATTTGCCGCGCCCGCCGTTTTAAGGAGTGAGATACCGAAACGGGAAAATCTGGAGTTTTACCCGCTTTCATTCGGACAAAAACGGCTCTGGTTTGTGCATCAACTGGAACCGCAAAGCGCAGTTTACAATGTTTCGGCGGGGTTACTGCTGAAAGGCGAAATTCAAATCGAACTTGTCAACCAAGCAATTACGAGCATTACGGATCGGCAATCGATTCTCAGAACTTCATTTGCCGTAATTGAGTCAACGCCTTATCAAAAGATTCTTCCGACCGGAAAATTTGAGATCGAAACGCTCGATCTAAGTCATTTACCGGAAAGCGAGCAATCTGAATCAGTCAAAACGGAAATCGCAAAGCGTGCCGAAAAGCCGTTTAATCTGACAGACGGAAGGCTTTTTCGCGGAGTCTTGCTGAAGCTTGCAGACGATGAACATATTCTGCAATTAACGCTTCACCACATCATAACGGACGGGTTATCGATGAATATTCTCGTGAAGGAATTTTCCGAAACCTATACCGCTCTGAAAAATCAAAATGTAATCCGATTGCCGCAGTTACCTGTAACTTACGCCGATTATAGTTTGTGGCAGAACGAACAATTTGAGGATGGAACGTTTACCGAAAAATTGGCATTTTGGAAAAAAGCCATCGGGACAAATCCCGACCAGTTAAATCTGCCGACCGACCGCAAAAGACCGTTGATATTAAGCGGCAGGGGCGAAAAAATTCAGTTTTCCCTGCCGTCGAATCTTAAAAATGAGATCACATATTTTTGTAAAAACAATGAAATAACTTCGTTTATGTTATTTCTCTCGGCATTTTTCGTTTTGCTTTCAAAATATTCGGGGCAGGAAGAGATATTGGTCGGAACTCCGGTTGCAAATCGTGAACGGGTCGAACTCGAAAATCTGGTCGGGTTTTTCGTAAATACTCTGGTTATAAGACAGGAAGTTTCAGACGATCTTTCGTTTGCGGATTTAGTGAAAAGGGTGAAAGCTTATATGATCTCGGCTTTCGGCAATCAGGACGTGCCGTTTGAAATGCTCGTCGAAGAGATTCATCCGGCAAGAAATATTAATCGTCACCCGCTTTTCCAGGTAATGTTTGCTTATCAGCATCAGACAAATGAAAAGCTGGAATTACCCGGGTTGCAAATAACTCCGGTAGATTCGGAAACTTCGAGTTCAATGTTTGATCTTACCTTCACGGTGTTTGAAACGAACAGCGAATTCGGGGTCGAAATTGAATACAGCACCGATCTTTTCATCGCCGAAACCATCGAACGGATGGGCAAACATTTCGAGATTTTGCTCGAAAGTGTCTTAAAAACGCCTGCATCGCGGATAAACAAAATTTCATTACTTAAAGTCAATGAAAATAACGCCGAACTTGATCGAAACAAACCTGTCCTTGAAGAAAGAAATCTGACATTTCAACAGATGTTTGAGGCGCAGGTCGAGAAAACGCCCGAAAATATTGCGCTAATTCAGGATAATGAACGGCTTACCTACGCCGGGCTGAATGCTGAAGCGAATCGGTTGGCGGCATATCTTCGGAAAAAGGGTATCGGTGCGGAAAAAATTGTCTGCATTTATCAAAATCGTTCGATTCAAATGATAATTTCGATGCTGGCGGTGATGAAGGCGGGCGGCGCATATATTCCGCTCGAACCCGACGTTCCGATCGAAAGAGTTAACACGATCTTGACGGATATTCCGAACGGCTTCGTTATTTCCGAATCGTCCTTTATCGACCTGATCGAATTTGACGAAGAGAAAAAGATCGATATTGAGGCGGAAAGCGAGTCTATCGCGCAACAGCCTAAGGAAAATCCGAATCTGCCGTTGTCTGATGAAAATTCGGCTTATCTGATCTACACATCGGGTTCGACGGGAAAACCGAAAGGCGTGATGATTCCGCACCGCGCGCTCTGCAATCATCTGCTCTGGATGCTCGATTTTCAGCCGTTCGAGCCGGAACAAAAATTCATCGTGACGACTTCGTTGGGCTTTGACGCTTCCGTTTGGGAACTGCATAAACCTTTAATAAGCGGCGCAACGACTGTTGTCATAAACACCAAGCAACAGTTGGACTTAGAATATCTGGTTTCTCAGATCAACGAACACAAAGTCACGGTTTTGCAAGCTACGCCGACATTTCTCGATTATCTTTTGAAATATCCGAAATTTGCCGGATGTGAATCGATCCGGGAAGTTTTCGTTGGCGGCGAGGCGTTGCCGAACGAACTTTTGGAACGGTTTCACGAAACTTTCGATCGCCGTTTATATAACGCTTACGGTCCGACGGAAACGACGGTCGATGCTTCGATCACGAAGCACGAAATCGATCCGGAAGACGAAAAAATCACCATCGGTCAAGCCGTAAGTAATAAATATATCTACATTTTGGACAAGAATATGAATCTTGTTCCCGATGGTATTCAGGGTGAGATTTACATCGGCGGGGCAGGTTTGGCGCGAGGCTATTTCAACCGTGCCGCTGAAACTGCCGGAAACTTTCTTCCCGACCCGTTTTCATCGGAAGCGGGCAAACGAATCTATCGAACGGGCGATTACGGGAGATATTTGCCCAACGGAAACATCGAATATCTCGGCAGAAAAGATCAGCAGGTAAAGATAAACGGTCAGAGAGTCGAACTTGCCGAGATCGAAAGTCTTTTGCTTCGTATTCCGCAAATTAATCAGGCAGTTGTCGAGATCAAAAAACATAATGACCGGGAAGTTTTGGTCGGATATTTGGTCGCTCAAGACGCAGATCGACCGGGTGAGAACGAAATCCGCACGATTTTACGTAAGCAAATTCCCGAATTTATGATTCCCGGCATCTTTCAACGGCTTGAAGAACTGCCTCTGTTATCGAGCGGCAAAGTAGACCGGAAAAAATTGCCCGAAATCGACCGTCGAAAGGCGGAAAGTTCTGCTGAGTTTATTGCTCCGCAAAACGAAGCGCAAAGAAAGATCGTGGAAATCTGGGAAAAAGTTCTTGGCAAAAAGAACATCGGAATTTCGGATAACTTTTTCGATTCGGGCGGACATTCGCTTCTTTTGATACAGGTTTTAGATCATCTGAACCGGGAATTTGAAAAGAAAACGACGGTTCTCGATCTTTTCATTCACACGACCGTCGAAACTCTCGCTGATTTTCTGACATCCGAAAATGAAGAAGATAAATTCGGTGAGGTAAAACAGCGAACCGAACAGCGGCAGAGAAATCTGGCGAGAAATAAGGACATCAGACAAAAAAGAATTTCCGGCAGAAATAAACTGGAGAATTAAGATGAAGAATTATTTGGATGAAGTCAATTTTTCGGAAAACGACATTGCCGTGATCGGAATGGCTCTGCGTTTGCCCGGCGCGAAAACAGTTGCCGAATTTTGGGGAAATCTTTGCGCCGGGCGCGAATCGATCACTTTTTTTTCGGACGAAGAACTTTTGCAACAAGGAATTTTGGCGGACGATCTGAAAAATCCGAATTATGTCAAAGCCGCCGCAATTCTCGACACGATTGAAAACTTCGATGCGAAATTTTTCGGTTTCAGTCCGCGCGAAGCGGAAGTTATCGACCCGCAGCATCGTTTGTTTTTGACCTGCTGTTGGGAAGCTATCGAATCGGCGGGTTACAATCCGAAAAAATACCCGGGAAGGATCGGGGTTTTTGCCGGAGCGGGATTCAATACGTATCTTTTCAACCTGTTTTCAAATCCGGCGGCAGTAAATTCGTTAGGTTATTTTCAAACGATGATGATGAACGGCGCGGATCATCTGACATCGGTCGTTTCATACAAATTTAACCTGACGGGTCCGGCAGTGACCGTTCAAACTGCGTGTTCGACTTCGCTGGTGGCAACGCACATCGGTTGCCAGAGTCTTTTGCAGGGCGAATCGGATATGGTTCTGGTCGGCGGTGCTTCGATCACGATTCCGCAAAAGGTCGGCTATCTTTTTCACGAAGGCGGAATAAATTCGCCAGACGGACATTGCCGCGCCTTTGACGCAAAAGCGCAGGGAACCGTCAATGCGAGCGGAATTTCGGTTGTTTTACTGAAACGTTTAAGCGACGCGCTGGATGACAGAGATACGATCTATGCGGTCATAAAAGGTTCGGCGATCAACAATGACGGCTCGGCAAAGATCGGCTACACCGCGCCGAGTGTCGATAAACAAGCCGAAGTGATCCTGGAAGCAATCGAGATTGCGGGCGTTGAAACCGGAGAAATTTCCTTCGTTGAAGCGCACGGAACGGCAACGCCGCTCGGCGATCCGATCGAAATCGAGGCACTAAAACGGGCTTTTCGTAAGTCTACGGATAAGAAAAACTATTGCGCGATCGGCTCGGTGAAAACGAACATCGGGCACACGGACACCGCCGCCGGAACTTCGGGCTTGATAAAAACCGCCCTTTCGCTCTATCACCGCAAACTGCCGCAGAGTCTGCATTTTGAAACACCGAATCAGAAGATCGATTTTTCCGAAAGTCCGTTTTTTGTAAACACCGGATTATTAGACCTGAGCGAAAAGAAAGAGATCATCAAAGCGGGCGTGAGTTCTTTCGGGCTAGGCGGAACGAACGCTCATTTAGTTTTGTCGGAACCGCCCGAGATCGATCGAACTCCGACCGCGAAAAAATGGCATTTACTTCCTTTTTCGGCGCAAAGTGCAGAATCATTGAACGGATTAAATGAAAAATATTTGTCGTTTCTTGCCGCAAATGACGAAACCGATCCGGGAGATATGGCATTCACTTTGCAAAACGGTCGGCAAACTTTCCGCTACCGGAGATTTACGATTGCCCGGAACACCGCGCATCTGGCGGAAATCCTGAAAGAATCGAATCCGCAGAATGTTTTCACGACGGTGCAGGAAGCGGGAAATCAGCCCGTTGCGTTTCTCTTTCCGGGACTCGGTTCGCAATATCCGCGAATGGGCAAGGAATTGTTGCAAACGAACGAGTTTTTCAGAAAGGAATATAAAGAGATCGTCGGTATTTTCAAGGATTTGAAAAGCGATGATTTTGAATCCGAACTCGCCCGAGCCGATCTTTCCGAATCCGAATTAAAAGAGCTGATGATGCAACCGAAAATCTCGCTTCCGGCGATCTTCTGCATTGAATATGCCTTAGCCAAAACGCTTGAAAATTACGGGATTTATCCGCAGATGATGCTCGGACACAGTTTCGGCGAATATGCGGCGGCTTGTCTGGGAGGTGTTTTTTCGCCTGAAAACGCGGCAAAACTGGTCTTGTATCGGGCGGAATTGTTGGAAAAGGTAAAAGGCGGCGCGATGCTTTCCGTCGGAATCAGCGAAGAAGACGTGAAGACCTTCCTGAACGGCGAAATCTCGATTGCCGCAATAAACGGGAAAAAAATGCTGACATTATCGGGTTCGGCATCAGCCATCGAAGATTTGCAAGACACTCTGTCGCAAAACGGCATCGAAGGCAGAAAAATTGCGGTCGCGACGGCGATGCACTCGCCCTTGATCGAGCCGATTATGCGACCGTTGGAAGAATTTGTCGCTTCGCTTTCGCCGCAGAAGCCGAAAATCCCATATATTTCCTGCATCACGGGGCAAATTATTGCCGACGCGGAAGCGACCGACCCGGCTTACTGGTCGAAACATTTGAGAAATACGGTTAGATTCAGCGAGGCTTTGTCCACGCTTTACAAAAATACCGAGATCATTCCTCTCGAGGTAGGTCCGGGAACGACTTTGACCACTTTAACGCGGCAGCATCCCGAAAGAGCCGGCACGCAAGTCCCGATCTCGATCATGAAACATCCGTCAGCCGAAACGGATGATGAATTCGTTTTTCTGCAAACGCTCGGAAGGCTCTGGCTTTCCGGCGCATCGGTCAAAATGGACAAGTTATACGAAGGCGACGACCGCCGCCGTGTTGCGCTCCCGACATATTGTTTCGATGAACAAAAATATTGGGTTTACCCGGGAAATCAGGTTCGCGGCAACGAGCAAAATGCGAACGAAGATGAAACGGGCAAATATGAACGTCCTGAAATTTCAGCAGAATATGATCCGCCTGCCAACGAAGTAGAACAATTGATCGCGGATATTTGGTCGGAATTGCTCGGAATCGAAAAGATCGGCAGAAATGATAATTTTTTTGAACTCGGCGGACATTCGCTGATCGCACCACAGTTTGCCGCGAAGATCGGCGAATTTCTGGAAATGGAAATTCCGCTCGAAACGATTTTTCAAAAACCGACCGTTTCGGAAATGGCGGCATTTATTGAAATATTAGTTAGCGAAGAAGTCGAATAAGAAGGATTTCATTACTCATAAATAATTTACAAAAATGAATTTAGCGCAGTTGAAAGCCAAAATAGCCGCAAGAAAGCGGGAAGGTAAAGACGAGAAAAATATCAGCAGACAACCTTCCGGAATAACGGAATCGCGCGCGACACCGAATCAGGCGCAGATTTTGAACGAAATGCGTCGAAACGAAAGACCGTCTTTTTATCATTTCATCGTTCATTTCGAGGGTTTGCTTAATGAAAGAGAATTGATAAGGGCAGTTAACAAGGTCATCGAAAACCAGCTTGCGCTCAGAACGCTGTTCTTTAAAAAAGAAAACGATTGGTTTTTGAGAATCGAACCTTTTTCGGAAACGGAAATTAAAATGACCGACCTGACCGAACTCGGCGAAGCTGAAAAAGATCGGGCAACATCGCGTTTAGCGGTCGAACTCGGCGCAAAAACGCTCAATATCCTGAACGGCGAATTGTTTCGTCTGCATCTCATTCGGCTGAGTGAAACCTATCATCAACTCGTCGTCGCCATTTCGCATATTTGCTGTGATTTTGCTTCTCTGGGAATTTTGAATCGCGAAGTCATAACAAACTACTTTCAGGCGACAAGCAATTTGCCGATTGGTAAAAAAGGCGCATCGGTAAATTATTTCGATTATTGTAAATGGCTGGAAGAAAGCCGCGAGAAAGGAAAATGGGATGAAAAAAAGAAATTCTGGTTAAAGTATCTGGAAAATGCCGAACCGCTTCGATTCGACGGAAAAGTTGACCGGGAAACCGATAAAAAGAGCGGGAAAGATGTGGAAAATATCTTTACGGTCATTCCTTCGGAGATAAAAGAAAAGCTGGAAATTCTGACGGCGAAATATTCATTTTCGCCGATGGTCATTCATCTCGCCGTTTTTGCGCTGACCTTATCAGGAATAGCGGGACAAAAAAGCATCACGATCTCGACCCCGACGAGCGGCAGAGATAAAAGCGAACTGGAAAATCTGATCGGCTGTTTTGCGAATTTGCTCATCTTTAATGTCGAAATCGAAGAAGAAATCAAATTTATCGAATTTTTGGAAAAGGTTCGCGCCAATATCCTGAAGTGTTTTGAACATCAGGACACGCCCTACGAACTAATCGAAGAATCCGCTCCCGGAGTTTTCGGGAAAAGTGCAGTTTCGCCCGCAAATACGATCTTTTCCTACAACGAGGTCAAACAAAGCCGTTTTGACGTTACGGGATTGCATATCCGATTGGAAATGCTGGACACACACCAAACCGAAAGCGATCTGATGTTCATTATTTATTCGGACAGTGAAATTTTAATTTCGGCAAAATACAAAAATTCGGTCTATTCGACGGAAAAAATAAGAGAATTACAGGAAAAATATTTAGATAAATTGAAGCATTTTACATTCGATCCTGAAGCCCGGATCGGGTGAAAATAAAAAAATAAGGACACGAGAAAGTAAAGGTTATGAAAAGGGTATTTTTGATATTAGCGGCAACAGTATTTTGTTTTGCATTATTGCTCGAGAAATCAAGTGCGCAAAATACTCAAAAGGAAGAAGGCGGATTTAAGATCAATTCAGCGGTTATAAATGAAGAAAGGGAAATTCTGGTTGATCTGCCGGCTGAATACGAAACACTGCCGAACGAAAGATTTCCGGTGCTTTATATGCTTGACGGTGAAGGGCGAAATCCTGAAATGATGAAAACGATCATAAATCATCTGGAGTCAAATTTTCAGATTCCGCCGCTGATTTTGGTCAGTATTCCGAATACGATTCGCAATCGCGATCTGACACCGACGGAGGTAAAGGATTTTCCGAACAGCGGCGGCGGCGATAAATTTCTCGAATTTCTTGAAACAGAACTTTTTCCGCAAATCGAGAAAAATTATCGGACACAGCCGTATCGAATTTTTGCGGGACATTCTTTCGGCGGCTTGACGGTTGTCTATACGATGCTCAACAAACCAAAGCTGTTCAATGCTTATATTGCCGCAAGTCCGGCGCTGTTTTGGGACGAAAATCTGGTGATAAAACAAACGCCGCAACAGTTAAAAAAAAATAAAAGTGCGGGCAAAATAATGTTCGTCGGGTTGGGCGAAGAGCCTGATCTGATTAAGGAATATAACCTGTTCAGACAGCAAATCTTGGCGTTAAAGCCGATGGGATTGGACTATGAATTCAAACTGTTTCCGAAAGAAAATCACAATTCGGCGATCTTTTTGGAATATTATTACGGTCTGAAAAAGGTTTACAGCGATTGGTCGCCGATCCCGAAGAAATTTCCTTTGTCGAAAACGTGGCTAAGGGAAATGGAACTCCATTTCCAACAACTTACGAAGAAATACGGCTATCAGATTCAAATTCCCGAAGCGTTGTTGAACGGCATCGGTTACGGTTTAATGTATCAGGAAAAAAGAATCGATGACGCAATCGAAGCCTTCAGGAAAAACGCCGAGTTATATCCCGATTCGGCAAACGTTTTCGACAGCCTCGGCGAAGCTTATGAAGTGAAGGAAGATTTCGTTTCAGCCTCAAAAAATTACAAAAAAGCCTTTGAGCTTGCCGAAGCAAAGGGAAACGCAAATCTGGCTAAAAGCGCGAAGGCAAATTTCGACCGCGTGAACGGGAAAATAAAATAACGATCGAATCTTTCGTTTGACAGCAGAACCGCTAAACTTCTTTGAAAGTTTCAATTATGTCTGAAAATCACAACTCAAATGCCGGAAAGCACTTAATATCTCTGGATCAGGATTGGTTTGTCTGGAAAGATTTCTGTCTGCGCAGTGCGGGCTTTGACATCGCACTGATCCGCGAACTTACGGTCAGGGAAAGCATCTCGGCGGCGGAAGAAATTTATAAATTGGAAATCGAGATCGGAAATTTACGAAGAAAGATCATTGAGGCACTTTATGAAAAAATGAGTATTTCTTCGGATGCCGAGATCAAAAAAATCAATAAACTCAAGAATAAGTTCAGAAAGGATATTATCGCCGATTACAATTTTTTACCCGCAGAGATCATCGCGGATTTTCAGGCTTATGAAAAATTAAAGAAACAAAATGCAGAGCGAAAAGCAAAATTTGCCGAACAATATAATGCAGATTGGGAAGACGCGGGCAGAAAACTCTGGAATATCGGGAAAAGACGCGATTTGCAGGAAGCGATCATCTGGCAAAACCGTCAGGCTTACAGGGATTTTATCAAGCCGTGGCTGGAAACACCGCTTGAAATTTCGCAAAAAAACATCAGAAGCCGAAGAAAGGAGTTACTCTTAACGAATTATCTCCAACGATACACGACGAAAAACGACAGCATCGGTTTTTTCGGTCCGGTTACATGGGGCAAAATCACCGAAAGCCGCAACGGAATTACCTTGAACGAAGGCGAAAATTTCCTGTCATACAGGAACGTTTTCACGGAAGGCTGGGCAATCGACATTCTCGCGGATACTTTTGTAAAAGAAACGGAAGAAACAAGTTGGCTGAAGCCGAAAAAGTTTCCGTTTGTCAGAGTTGAGGGCGATAAATTGTTCGTGGCGGATGAAAAACCGCAATCGTTGCCGCGAAAGTTTGTGTCGGTTCTTCAACTTTGCAACGGAACTTTGGATTTATCCGAAATAACACGAAAGGTGATCGAAGATTCGGAAAGCGGGATCGATTCGGAAAGGGAAGTCTTTAATATCATCCAAATGTTGGAAAAAAGGCAGATCATTTCAAACGGGCTTGAAGTTCCGTGGATAGCCGATTTTCCCGCACAGATGACCTTTGAAGAAAAACTCGCAGAATATATTGAAAAGATCGGGAAAGCAGAAGCCAAAAAAGGAATTGAAAGTAAATTTGCCGAATATCTTTCGGCTTTGGATGAAACCCGGAATTCTGCCGGAAACGTCGAAAAACTCGATCGCTCTCTCGAAGATTTAGAAGCCGTGTTTACCGAACTGACGGGAAAGAACGCGAATCGGAATGCAGGAAAGACCTACGCCGGAAGAACGATCGTTTTTGAAGATTGCCGCAGGGACGTAAGCGTGCTGGCAGGAAAAAACATTGTCGAAGCTATATTTCCGGCATTGAATCTTTTGTTCAAAAGCACACGATGGCTGACGGGGCGCACTGCGGAACTTTTCAATCAGGCGTTTGAAACTACTTTCCGGGAAACTCTGCAAAGAACGGGAAGTCAAAATATTGAGTTTTATGAATTTTGGAAACAGGTCAACGGTCTGTTCTTTCACGAAACCTCGAATCTGACACAGGAAATAGTTCCCGAATTTCAGCGAAAGTGGCAAAAGATTTTGAATATTCCCGGTGATAAAAATTCCGTAAATTATTCTTCGGACGAACTGACGCAAGCCGTCGAAAACGAATTTCCCGCCGAATTTCCCGGCTGGTCAACCGCTAAATATAATTCGCCCGACATAATGATCTCAGCCGCCGACATCGATCAGCTCAATTGCGGAGATTTTTTATATGTGATGGGTGAGCTTCATCTCGGCGTTAACACGCTGATGAATTCAATGTTTGTGCGCGTTTCCGAAAATCCGGCGGAGATAATGAAGGGATTTTTTGAAGATTTTCCGAATCCGCGCTTTATCATCGTTCCGCCGAAGGAAATGGTCACATCGAGAAATTACCCGCTATTCAATTTATCGAAGGATTTCTATCTCGGTTTTACCAAAAACGCAGTTGATCTCGGAAGAGGGAATTATCTTGAGATCAGTGATCTGATCGTTGAAAAAATCGACGGCGAATTGTTCGTTGTAAGCCGGAACGGGAAACTCAGATTCCCGCTGAAAACCGTTTTCGCCGACATTTTAAGCGGCATCTGCACCAACCTGTTCAAGATGATCGAGCAAACCGAACATACGCCGCGAATCACGATCGATCAGCTTGTCGTCAGGCGTGAAGCGTGGCGTTTAGCTTTTTCGGAGTTGAGTTTTGCATTTCCCAAAGAAAGTCACGAACGTTTTCTCGAAGCGCAGATATTTCGCCGTCAACGCAATTTGCCGAAGGAAGTATTTATAAAAATTACGGGCGAGATCAAACCTTTTTACCTCAACTTTGAAAGTCCGCATCTCGTGGAAAATGTTTGCAAAAATATCAAAAATCAGTTCGAGCAAAACGAAGCCGGAAGCGCGGTTTTTTCCGAATTACTGCCGTCGTTTGAAAATTTATGGTTTACGAACAGAAAAAACGAGCATTTTACGAGCGAATTCAGATTCGTTTTTGTCGATAAAAAAGGCTTGCATCTCTAAATGCCGTGCGCATTGAAAATTAAAAAGGATTATTCAAAATGCAATTATTAAAATTTCTTGTCAGACAGTCGAAAGTGATGGTGATTACCGCGATCGTCGTCGGTATTTTGAACGGCGCGGCGAGCACGGGTTTGTTGAGCCTAATCAGCTATTCACTCAATGTAAACGGGATCGAAAGAAACGCCTTGCTCGGTTATTTCATTTTGCTCTGTGTCGCTTCAGCCGTTTTCAGGATCATTTCGGAGATAATTTTCATAAAGCTCGGTCAGGAATCGGTTCTGAAACTGCGAATCAGGTTGAGCAGGCAAATCCTTGCGCTTCCGTTGGCGAAAATTGAGGAATTAGGCGCGGCGCGCTTAACGGTCGCCTTGACCGAAGACATTTTTGCGATCACTAATGCCGCGACTTTAATTCCGGTAATGTTTATCAATTTTTCGTTGGTGATCGGTTCGATGATCTATCTGATCTGGCTGTCGCCGACAGTTTTCCTGATGGTTTTCGGTTTTATAATTTTCGGGATCATTTCCTATCAAATTCCCGTATTTCTGGCAAGCAAACAATTTGCCGCCGCCCGCGAAACCGAAGACCATATGTTCGATCATTTCAGAAGTCTGATCGAAGGAATCAAGGAACTGAAAATGCAGAAAAGCAAGAGTGAATATTTTATGGATCGGATGCTCGTCAAAACAGCCGAAGATTTTTCAAATATGAACATCAAAGGTATGAGCATTTTCACGTTCGCTTCATCATTCGGTCAGCTTTTGGTTTTCATTGTAATTGGGTTTATTTTGTTTTTTATCCCGAACTTTTCCTCGTCTTTTACCAATTTGATTTTGATAAGTTATACGCTTGTCATTCTTTACATAATGACACCACTGCAAATCATCCTGAACACGATCCCGAATCTATCGCGTGCCGGGATTTCCGTCAAAAAACTGGAATCGATCGGGCTCACGATGGCGCAGTTCGTCGAATCGCCCGAAGAACTTTCGGCAAATAAAAAGCTGTTGACGAAAGGAAACGAAGGATTTACGAATCTATCGCTCGTGAATGTCAAATATAATTACCGCAATGAAACGAATCAGGAAGAGTTTCAATTAGGACCGCTGAATTTATCGTTTAAGAAAGGCGAATTGATCTTTTTAACGGGCGGCAACGGTAGCGGCAAGACGACTCTGGCAAAACTTTTAAGCGGATTATACTTGCCGGATGAAGGAAATCTGACGATGAACGATGTCGTTATTGATCGGTCAAATATTGAAGATTATCGCCAAAATTTCTCGACCGTTTTTTCCGATTATCATTTATTTGACCGGATTCTCGATGAGAACGAAAAGACGGTTGACCAAAGATCGGAAGAAGTTTTACATAAACTGCAATTGGAGAAAAAAGTAAAAATAGAGAATAATCAATTTTCAACGACCAAACTTTCGCAAGGTCAAAGAAAAAGACTGGCACTTTTGACGGCTTATCTGGAAGACAGCCCGATCTATCTTTTTGACGAATGGGCGGCAGATCAAGACCCGCATTTCAAAGAAATATTTTATCGTCAGATTTTGCCCGAATTGAAAAGAAAGGGAAAAACGGTTTTCGTAATTTCACACGACGATCATTATTACGACGCGGCTGACCGTTTGATAAAATTGGATTACGGCTTGATCGAATCCGAAACTCTAAAAACGATTTCAAATGAAACGCAGAAAATAGGCGGGTAAATTTTTGCCGAAGGAGTTTAGGGGAATTTTCAAAATATGAGTGGTTTCAGTCAAAATAACGCCTGGATAACTTCGAGCGGAAACGCGAAAACAGCCCGTTTGAGGTTGTTTTGTTTTCCTTATGCGGGCGGCGGTTCGCTTATTTATCGTGATTGGCAAAAGCACTTTTCCGATAAAATAGAAATCTGTGCCGTCAATCTTCCGGGCAGAGGCGCAAGAATTTTAGAACCTGCTTTGAGCGATATGCCGGGTCTGGTAAAACTTATCAAAGACGGATTATTGCCGTATTTTGATCGTCCTTTTGCGTTTATGGGGCACAGTATGGGAGCGGCGTTGTCTTTTGAACTGGCAAGATCGCTCAGAAGTTTGGATTTGCCCTTACCTGTCAAGCTGTTCGTCAGCGCGTGCAGTGCTCCGCACGTTCCGTCGCTGGAACCAAAATGCTATGATCTGCCCGACCCTGAATTGATCGAGGAACTGCGCCGTTTGAACGGAACACCGCCCGAAATATTGAATAACAAAGAACTTTTGAATATTCTCCTGCCGCTAATCAGAGCCGATTTTTCCGTTTGCCAAACATATGAATACAAAGAAGACCCGCCGCTCGATATGCCGATAACCGTTTTGCGCGGATCTTTAGACCACGATATTCCCGAAGAATCGTCACTTGCCTGGAAGGAACAAACGACGAGCGATTTCAAGTGTTTCACTCTCGAAGGCGATCACTTTTTTTGTCATTCCGCCAAAGATAAAATGATCGAGATAATTTCCCGCGAATTGTTTCTTTATACCGGAAATGCCGGATTTTAGAAATTAAATAACCTTCACATAGACGAATAATTTCCCAAAATTTCCCCAAATAAACTGTAACTTTTCTGTTTCAGAAAACACTTACATCCGTTAAAACGAATTCCCAAAGTAATCAGGAGAAACAAATTTGTCGGCGTGACTTTAGTCCGGCAACAAAGACATTGAACTCCAAACGCATACCGGGACTATCAGTAAAGAAAAAACACGATTTTATGCAATCTCTAAGCCGAATACTTTTGATGGTTTGTCTTTTAATTGTCTTTGAGCAGTGTGTTTTGACACAAACAAAGGGCGGTAATTCAAATATTTCCGTAAAATCGACGGTTGACGTTGCAAAAGAGAAAAGAATTCCTGTCAGCCTTAATTTAATAACGAAAAGTCCGCAAATCGACGGCGTATTAAATGATGAAGCGTGGCAGGAAATGACCGTTCTCAATAATTTTTATCAAACCCAACCGGGCGACAACACCGCGCCCTCCTTCCCGACGGAAGTGATGATCGGTTATGACAGCAAAAATCTGTATCTCGGTTTTAAGGTTTATGATGAACAGGGAAAAGTCAGGGCGACCGTTGCCCAGCGCGACGCAGTTTCCGACGACGATAACGTAAGTATTTATCTGGATACTTTCAACGATCGGCGGCGGGCGTATTTTTTACAATTTAATCCCTTCGGCATTCAATCGGATGCGGTCTATACGGAAAGCGACGGACTCGATTTCAGCTACGACATCGTGATGGAATCGAAGGGCACGATCACCGATAAAGGATACACCGTCGAAGTAAAAATACCATTTAAATCCTTACGTTATGAAGCCGGAAAAAATAAATTGTGGGGCGTTCATATTTTCAGGGAAATCAAACGGCTCAACAATGAAGAAGATTCCTGGATGCCGCTCTCACGTGACAGGAACGGGCTTTTGAATCAATCGGGATTTATCACGGGATTGACGGAAATTTCGACGGAAAGAACGCTCGATGTAATCCCGAGCATAATTTTATCGGAAAGCGGCGAGCGAAAATTGTCCACAACCGCTTCCGAACTGCCGGGACAGCCTACGACGCAGAATTTCAGGTTTTTGAATCGACCGGTCAAAACCGAATTGGGCTTGAATCTAAAGTTTACGCTGACCCCGAGCATTTTTCTCGATATGGCAATAAATCCCGATTTTGCACAGGTCGAAGCGGATGAAACGGTCGTCACCGCAAATCAGAGGTTCCCGATCTTTTTTCCCGAAAAAAGACCGTTCTTTTTAGAAGGAATCGAGATTTTTCAAACTCCCGTTCAGGTCGTTAACACGAGAACCATCGTCGATCCAGATTACGCGGTCAAGATAACGGGAAAAAAAAGAAAAACGACGTTCGGATTATTGGTGGCAAGCGACAATGCGCCAGGGAATTTTTCCGAAGATGAACGAAACGATCCCGATCTGCTTCCGTCGATCGCTCCCTTCTTAGACAAAAATTCGACGGTCGGAGTTTTGCGTGTCAGGCACGATCTCGGACTTGAATCAAGTTTGGGCGGCATTATTACTTCATACGATTTTGCCGGGAGATTCAATCGTTTGATCGGCTTTGACGGAAGAATCAGAGCAAATCAGAAAACGTTTATCGATTTTCAACTGCTTGGAACTTCGACCAAAGACGAGTTTTTCAATCCGCAAACCGGCGTTACGGAAAATCGGACAGGTCGCGGTTTCGGCTATTTTTTGCTTTATAATAACCAGGGACGAAACTGGACATACCGGGCGAATCTGCGCGGATTGTCGCGGGATTACCGCGCAAATGTCGGTTTCACGACACGCTTTAACAACAATCGGCACGATTATTTCGTGCAATATCGTTCAAATCCGAAACCGAATTCCAGGCTGATCTCGTGGCAGGTTTACAATTCAGTGCGTCCGAATTTCGATTTTCAGGGCAGACTGCAAAACTGGACTAACGAAACGCAGGCTTATCTTTCTTTCAAAAAACAAACCTACCTCGGTTTCGGCAATACTTTCGGGTATGAAAGGCTTTTCGAGGAAGAATTCGGGCGGGTCAGAAGCGCGACGAACGCGGGAACTTTTTTCGGAAACGACGGCGAACGCGCGACGAAAAAAAGTTCCTTTTATTTCTTCGGCGGTTCAAATCCGAACAAAAAATTTGCGTTCGACATTCTGGCGATCTTTTCGCGCGGCGTTTTCGATTTCGATTTCGGCGCGGGACCGAAATTTCCGCGCGTGAGTCCGGCGGCATTGTCCGACCCGTTCGCCGCACTCGATCCGGGAGCGGGAAACGCTTTCGATCTGTCGGGCAGTGTGTCCTATCAACCGACCGACGCACTGCAATTCTCGCTTTCATTTACGAAAAGCCGGCTCATTCGCAACGACACGAAACTGACCGCTTTTGACGACAATATTTTTTCGTTTGAAGCCAATTATCAATTTACGCGATTCATATTTTTACGAACCCGAACCGATTACGATTCACTCCAAAATTCCTTGCGCGGACAATATCTGGTCGGATGGACACCGCGCCCCGGAACGGCATTTTACGCAGGTTATAACGACGATTTTACGATCAACGGCTTTGACCGTTTCAACGGAACGCCGAATCGCGGCGCGACTCTTTACGGGAGAACTTTTTTCATAAAATTGTCATATTTATTCAGGAAAAGTTTCTGAAAAAGCGAAGCGTCCGAGGACAGAAACGAAGTCCGAAAGAGTGCGGCGGTTGTTGAAAAATTGATAAATAAAAGCCTTAGTAAATATTTTATCAATTCAAATTTCAATAATTGCCGCACTCTTTTTGTCTGGTCACGGCAAAAATTCAAAAAACGAAAACAGCAAAACTGAATTATAATGATTTTCTAAAAAATATTTGTAACCTTTTTCGGTTTTCTGCCACATACATAATCAACTGATGACAAATATTTATTGTCAGATTTTGAATGAATCGATTGGTCAGCCGAAGATAATGAATAATTTCAATATTAAAAATTCGGCTGATGATATTTCCGTTTCTTCGATTGAGGCGGATGAGGGCGTTTTTCAAAATCTCTGGGACAGATACAATTTGCCCGTCAGAAAATTTATCTTCGATATGTGCGGAAGTTTTGAACAGAGCGAAGAACTGGCGCAGGAAACATTTGTGCGGGTTTTCAAAGGATTGAAGAATTTCAGACAGGAAACGAAAATCTCCACGTGGATTTTCGGCATTGCCAAAAATGTTGTGCTCGAAAGTTTTCGGCAGACGAAGAAACACAGCCGAAACGTCGAGATCGAAGCGGTCGAAGGTTTTGCGGATCGTGAGGAAAGCGCATCTCCCGAAAATTCGCTGATCGAAGCGGAAATGTTCGGCGCGGTTTTTAAGGCATTGGAAAAGATCGAACCTGAACAAAAGATAAGTTTTGTTTTGCGGGTTTTTCATCACAAAAGTTATCAAGAAATCGCCGAGATCACCGGATTCGGCATTTCCAAGATCAAGATCGATATTTTCCGCTTAAGGACGAAATTAAGGAAACAACTGAGTTTCTATTTAAAGGCAAACGATGAGTTGTGAGCGATACATAATTTTATTGGACGAATATGTGAACGGCGAGCTGGATGAAACGACTTGCGGTTTGGTCGCGGCGCATCTCTCCGTTTGTCGGGATTGCCGCGAAGAACTCGGTTTTTTGCAGATCGAAGCAAATGTTTACGGTCAGGCGGCGCAGTTTCGGGAACGGAAATTTGCCGATCAATGGGAAAAAAGCAGTCAGCGATTGTTTGCGAACGCATTGCTTGAAACCAAACAAACCGAAAATTTGCAAACTGCCGTTTCAGCAGGAAGTCTTTTATTTGCAGACGGTTTTTTCAGCGGATTCCGTAAATTATTTTTAACCGCCAAACCCGTTTTCGGTGTTTTCCTGCTTTTGTTTATCGGAATTTCCGCAATCATTTTGCTGAAAGACGGAAACGATCCGATCAACGAAAAAATCGTCGCGAAAACACCGCAACAGAGTGTTGTGGAAAACGAAAAATCTCCCGAAACGCCGCTCGAATTCAAATCGCCTGAAACGGTAATTCAGCCGCCAATCGCAGATTTACCGACCGAATCAAAGAAAAATGCCGTTGCTGTGAAAACGGTTGCTGTGAATAAAAATGCGGATAAAAGATTAGCGGAAAAGGCGTTCTTTAGAATCGCGCCGAACAGACCGACTGAAAAGGTCAAGACCGAAACAAGTGAAACGCCTGTTGAGATCGCGAATAATCTTGAAACCGAAACGGGCGACAGAAAATTAAACAATCATCTGAACAAAGTTCATTTGTTTTTGTTGATGTTTCGGAATCTGAAAAAAGATGAAACGATCAACGCCGTGATCGGCGGCAAATATCAGAACGAAGCGCAGATGATTCTGGAAAATAACAGCAATTACAAAAATGAAATGCTCAAGAACAGGCACATTCCCGAAGCCGAATTATTGAGCGAGATCGAGCCGGTTTTGACGGCTATTGCAAAACTCGACGCACAAGGCGAAAAGAACAACTTCGACAATATTACGGCGATGATGAAACAGTCGGGAATCGTTTTCAAAATGCGTTTGCGAATGGCGGGCAACAAATCCGAGTAACAAAAATATGAGTTTTATTCCTAAAAAGATCGATCCTGCATTTTTATCCGGCAATTGTCGATCAGCGAAATTGAAACGCGTCGTTTTCAGTATGTCGCTGTTCGCGTTGGCGTTCGCCTTCGTTCTAAATGCGGCTTTCGTAACGGTTCTGGCGCAGAAAACCGACAACGTCAAACAGGGCGAAGACGATATTTTAACCGGGATCAGAACCGCGAAAACTTTGATCGAGAATGAAGAATGGGCAAAAGCGCGCGGCGGACTCGAAGCATTAATCATCAAATATCCGCAAAACAAATATCTCGATATTGTTTATTACTGGCTTGCCTACACGCAGTTTCAGCAAAAAAATTATCCCGAAGCGGAGCAAACGATTGCGCGTTTGCAGAGCGAATTTCCGAATTCCGAATGGAATTCGGAAGCGAAAAACCTGCTTGCCGAAATAAATTCCAAAAAAGGGCGCGTTTCGGTTCCGACCGCGCAGGAGATTTCGGGCGACGACGAAACCGAAGCCTTTAATATTCAAAGTCTGCTCGAAAGCGATCATCCGAAAGGCGCGGCGCGCATCGATGAGCTTTTCGGCGCGGGAAGCAATGCCTCGGTCAATCTCAGGGAATCGGTTCTTTTAATTTTAGCCGACGACAAAAGCGACTGGGCGACGGATAAACTCATTTGGGTTTTGAAAACCGAAAAGGAAGAAGTTTTGTTGAAACAGGCATTGATCGGGCTGGCGGACAGGGATGTCCGGAAAACCGCTCCGGTCGTGCGCGATTTTATCAAGCAGAACGATAACGAAGAATTTACCGACGCGGCTTTTTACGCGCTTTCGGGCAGAAACGGCGAAAATTCGTTTGCCGATCTCGTTTATTTCGCCAAAAATGCCGCAAATGTCGAGGTCAGACGAAAAAGCATCATCTGGCTCGGGGAAAAAGCGACTGCCGCCGCCGTCAGGGAACTCAAAAGTTTGTATGGTTCTTTGACCGAAAAAGAGCTTAAGGAACAAGTGCAGATTTCTTTGAACGAAATGGAAACGACCGAATCGTTCAAGGCTCTGATGGACTTGATCGATGGCGAAACAGACAAGGATTTGGTCGAACACGGCTTGGAATTGTTGGAACAGAAAACCGATCCGACGATTTTGAGATATTTGGAAAGGAAAAAACAAAAGGAAAATTAGGTATTTACCTGAGGGAATAATCGAGATGTTAAAGATATTTACTTTTTGCAGTTTTACAATTATAACGTTGCTGACGGGCGCGGCTTGCGTGTATATGCAGACCGCGAATGCCGTTTCAAATCGAAATGCCGACGGGCAAAACAAATCGGAGAATCAAAAACGAAACGATATGAAGGACATTTTCAAGATCAATGAAACGTTGGAAAAAAGCTTTCCAGTAAGCGGAAAGACCGTCGTAAAAATCTACAGTTTTGAAGGCGAGATCACGGTTCGCGCCGCCAACACGCAAAACGTCACGATGAAGGCGACGAAAATGGCGGTTGACAAGGATGCCGCCGAAGGCATCAGGCTCGACGTTTCAGACCGCAACGGCACGATCGATCTGAAAGCCGACTACGTTAAACCCGACCGCAAGATCGCCTACGGCAAGGATTATTTCTATTCCAAGGGGGCGTATGTCAACTGGGAGATCGGCTTGCCGGCGGAAACCGACCTGATTCTCGAAACGGGCGAAGGACAGATTGCAGTGCAGGGCGTTTCGGGCGAGATCAAACTGACCACCAAAGACGGCGGCATCAGCGTCAAGGATTGCGCGGGCAATCTCGCTTCGACCACCTATGACGGCAAGGTTCAGATCACCAACTATCGCGGAAGTGCAGACGTGACCAATCACGGCGACGAACCCGTGCTGGTCGAGGGCGATCTTCAGAATCTCTCGGTCGAATCGGGCGGCGGCAAGATATTTCTTGGCTTCCCGCGCACAAGCGGCGGCGTGGTGACTGCCGACGAAGCAACTCTTTCATCCAAAGATTTCGTCCTGAAAAAAGACGGCGAAAGATACATCTTCGGCACGGGCAATTCAAACATCACGATCAGAGCGAATACGGGGAGGGTTTCGATCTATTCGATAAATAATTAAGAACGAATCGGATTGAACTTAAAAGCAGGGGTGTAAATTGATTTACACCCCTGCTTTTCGCTTTTAGGGCTGAATTACGACCTGTATAGATCGGTGAATAGTTGCCGTAGATTTTGTTGTTTTGGAAAAATACGGCGCGGACTTCGACCTGCTCAGCGCGTTAAGGAAAACAATGAACGGGTCAGGGGAAAAAATAATTAATCGCAAACCGCTTCAAGATTATGCGCTGAGTTTTAAGAAAAATAAAACGGACTGCAAAAAGGGGCGTATTTGCAGTCCGTTTAGTTTTAGCCGTGCGCGTTGCGGCGGCTAAATTTTTATGGCTTTGAGCAGTCAGAAAAAAATTACTCTCACTCTGATAAACGGAATTAATCTGAAAAGAGGGTCACAGAGGAGAAATTTTTTTTAGATTTGCAAAAAAAATACCGAAAGCGATTCTTGAAAGGTTAAAACATACAGGCATAAAAAAAGACGGGCAATATTTTTACCCGTCTTTTTTAGTGAAATTATAATTATGAATCAGGGAATCGGGATGTCGCCGGCGCGGTAGAAGCCGGGAATCGGAATGTCGCCGGGGATTCCGAAATTTATCGTTCCGAAATTCGTTGAAGAACCCGAAATATACCAGTTTCCTTCTGACGGACGATATACGGCGGGGTCGGTTTTGCCGTCGCCGTCGTAATCGCCCGCCACAGGAACGTCCGTGCTGACACCGTAGGGAACCGCGTAATAAGTTTGATCTTCACTGCGGTGAATATACCAGTAGCCGTTCGACGGGCGGAAAACGGCGAGGTCGGTCTTGCCGTCGCCCGTGTAATCGCCGTGCTGAACCTTGTCGCCGCTCGTGCCGAACTGCGTTGCGCTGGTCGTATTGTTTGCCGAACTCAAAATCCACCACGTCGAGGTCGAAGGACGGAAAACCGCGATGTCGTCCTTGCCGTCGCCGTCATAATCGGAGGCGACGGGTTTGTCTTCGCTCGTCCCGAAAGCCTGCGAGATCGAGCCGCCGCCGCCCGTTTGTTCGATATACCAATAGCCGGTTGAAGGACGGTAAACGGCGCGGTCGGCTTTGCTGTCCGAATCGTAAAAACCGGGAATCGGAATATCGCCTGCGAGTCCCAATGTGTTTGAAAAAAATGAATTATCCTCGGATTTCAAACCGAGCCACGCACCCGTCGAACTACGCCAGACCGCAACTTCGGCTTTGCCGTCGCCCGTGAAGTCGAACGGAATCGGGATGTCGCCCGTGAAGCCGAGATTCGTGACCGAATAGCCGCCGCTGACGTTTCTGATATACCAGTTGTCGTCCGACGGTCGGTAAATGGAAATATCCGTTTTGACATCGCCCGAAAAATCGGCGTTAACCTGCGCATTAACGGCAAAAACCGCAATGAAGGCATATAAGAAAGTCAGTAATATCGAATTGATAAAATTCTTTTTCATAGATTCTCTCCTTTTCTAACAGACAGTTTTATGGGAAAAATTATTTTAAGACGATAGTTTTCACGTCGATCGGAAACGGGCGGTTCGGGTTGTTCTTATCGCCGATCTGATCGACTATTTTCCAGGCGATGATCTTCATTTCAACTTCGCTGTCGGTTTCGGAATTACGGCTGAATTCGAGCGTCGTGAAATGATTTTGCGCCACGGGTTTTTCGCCGTCGCTACTGGCAATCGGGATGCTGGTCACTTTCGTGCCGAATCTTTCGGGCGCATCTTCATAAGTGCCGATGCCCGTATGCTCTTCGTCGATCTTGACAACGCTCATCGGCGAGGAAATGACTTCGATGAAATCGACATCGCTGTTCGCATCGACCTTGCAAACGGCGAGTCTGCCGAAATGAACATCGCCCGTCAAAAGCACTATCGAATGTTTCGATCGCTTGATATATCCGATCAGTTCGTTATATTGCGTCGGGAAATCGGGCAAACCGAAATCGAAATAATCGCCGAAACTTTCTTTGATTCGCGTCCACAACGAGGCTCCGCTCAGATTTCTAAAGGTCTTTTTCCAATCGGCGTTGTCGGTCAGCAAAAGCTGTCCGAGCACCAACACGCCGGGTCCCTTCAGGTTTTCGATCCATTTGCCGATCGCTTTCAGATCGTCCGGCTCCATAAAAGTCGCGTCTAAATCTTCCTTGATGAGGTTATGTTCGGTGCGGTTGATACGCGTATCGGCGATACAAAATGAAACGGGTGAAACGTCGAACGTCATCCACGCCGCGAGCGACTGAAAGACACGGAAAAGCTCGCTCGCTTCACGAAACCACCAGCGTTTTTGCCAGAGGAAAAACGTTAGCGCAAAACCGACTCCGCCGAAATTCGGGGCATTGTTCCAAAATTCGTGATCGTCCGAACAAAAATAATTCGCTCCGTTTCGCAAAAGCAGGTTAAAGCCGCCGATGGCTTTCGTTTTCGGTTTGCCGTCCTCATCAGTTTCACCGGTTTCGACTTTGGAAACCTGCGTCCACGTCTTTAGATATTTGTCGAAGAAAAAAGACCGCATATTTTCCTTTTTGCTGAATGCGGTCTTGAGATTGAGCGTCGTATCCATCCACGGGTTATCGAGATAAACCTGATCGCCGCATAAAAATTTGATGTCGGGACGCGCTTGTTCGGGAAGATATATAAATGATTGTCCGACCAGACCATCAGGATCGTTCGGCTGGTAAAAACACGAACCGAGCATTATCTTAAAAGGCACGGCGGGTTTGGCGGGAATGCTTTTCGGCAAGGTCGTGACGGTCGCTTTGGTTAGATGTTCGGTCGCTTCGACCGGAGCGGATACTTCGCGATCAAGGACTTTGCTGTAATCCTGGAAGTTTGCCGTCAAGGTATCTTCGGCGTTTGAATCGGGCTTGCCGACGAGCAGTTTGACCGTGTATTTGGTGTGCGGTTTGTCTAATTTGATCGTTACCCTCTGGTAATGAAGGCTTTTGACTTTGGAATCTTTGTCGGTCTTTTCGAGCGGATGGCGCGTTTTCCACGTGCGCCATTCGGACGGCGCAAGCTCCAGCGTCGAAGGTTTTTCGTTTTGATTGTTTTCTTTATATTCGAGATAAACCGAAAGGGTGCGGACGCTTTCGTCGATCGCGCCGACCCAGATCATTGCCGAGTTTTCAGTAACGATTTGCGGAATTAAAATGTAGGACATAATTTTTTATCAACCTTAAACTGAATTTTAGTTAACGCGGTAAAATTAGAGTTGAAGCGGAAGAAGGCGTGAAATTGAAAATTAAATTTTCAAAAATGAAAACTTTAAGAAGTAGCACATATTTCCGGCTTTCGGGCTTCAATCATTAATAATTTGTAATGTGTGATAATAATATGAGCAAGACAAAATAAAATCAAGAAAAATTTTTGTTGAAAATAATAAAAATCTATTGATTAAATTCCCGGTTTCATTTTCAACGAGTCAAACTCAATCAAATAATAGTTGAGAATTGAAATGGAAAAACCGAAACTTGTCCGCAGGAACGATTTAAACAGTTTCGGGAATGAGGCGTTCGGAAAGATTGACTAAAACCGATTTCTGCTCTTTATTTGTGCTATGAATGAAAATGTAACGGTCGTATTTCACGGATTTTTAAATTTGACGAATCTCGAAAAACTGAAGCTGACCGAAAAAATCAATGAATATTTGGATTCTATGAATCGTGAACCGCTGCGCGAAAAAGCCGAAGCCGAGTTTGAGCAAATCAAACCCGGCGAAAAAGGAAAAGTTTGCAAGTGTTGCGGCAGGTAATTTTTACTAAAACCCAGCTCATAAATAATTTTTGAGCGTTTGGATTCCCGCGTGTACGCGGCAAATATTCCGCGAAAAGCCGCGTAAAGGCGGGACTCTTAACTCGCTCCAATCATTTATGAGCTGGATTCTAATTTTCGGCTCGTGCAAAATAGGTCATTATCCGCATCAGTTCCTTGTGAAAATCAGTATTTTTCTCGCCTTTTTCAAAAAGCCGGATCAAATTTTGTAACTCGGCTTTGGTTTCGTCCGAAATGCCGTCCGGCATATTTTGCGTGTTGTTTTCAAGCATTACGACCGCCAGCCGACGTTTCGCCGGGTCGCGGTAAATATTCAGCACATTGAACAAACTCAGATTTAGATTAAACTGCCACAATCCCATCTGATCTTTTACCAGCCTGTTTTGTAGGAGCGTCAAAAGCGTTTGCGAAATCTGGGCAGCTTCGGGATTCGGCGGAGCCGGCGGTAGAATCAGGGCGGTTAAGGTCGAAGAATTGGCTTTCTGTTTCGGACTTAATCCGGTTTTGGCGTTGATTATGGTCGGTTTAAGATTAACGGGTTCGCCGCTTCTGATAAGGGCGAGTTTATCGATCAATTCGATCTCTTCTTTCCAATCAGCGGCAAAGGCTTTTTTGGTGACAAAGGCATTTATATTTGAATCCAACGGGACTAACCCGAAAACGGCGGCAAACCAATTAGGCTTTTCGATGTAGAAATCGTAATTGAGAACGCCTTTGACCCTGGTTCTCTGCCCGTCGATCTTCGGAGTCAGAAATTTCGATCTGAGAGCCGCATTTTCGGCTGATTCATAGAGCGTTCTGTCGCCCGAAACGGCTTTCGCGGCGGTAACGCTCCCGTTTTCATCGATCTCGATCTCGACTTTGACCTGTCCTTCCGAACCTTTCGATTTGGCTTCTTCGCTGTAAGCGGGTTTGTAAAGTTCGACGGCTTTTGCACCGCCGATATTACCTTTAACCTCTCCGACCTTGAAATATTCGGGCAGATCGACTTTCGTCAGACCGAGGTTCAGAATAGGTTTTGGTAATTTGGAAACGGTAGTTTCCGTTTGACCGAAAGCGGAAACGATCAAAATTACGACGAAACTGAAGGAAAGGATAAAATTCTTGGAGTTCATAGGTTTGTTAGATAATATTTGAAATCAAGAGAAAAATAAACGGTTTTTTTGAAATTTATTCAAACAAATCTGAAAATTCGGTTTTGGGATAAAACTTGGAGATTTGAGTTTAAGTAAACGTTGCCTTGCCGGTTAATAATTTAACTTTCTCCGAATTAGTAAATCGAAAACGGCAAAAAAACCAGCTTAGAAACTTTTCACGATTCAATATAAACTTATATCTATGGAACCTCTTGCAAATCGGATCAGACCATTGAGTCTGGATGAATATATCGGGCAGAAACATCTGGTCGGTGTTGGGAAACCTCTGCGTCTTGCAATCGAGCAAGGTCATATTTTTTCGTTCATTTTGTGGGGAACGCCCGGAACCGGAAAAACGACGCTGGCGCGAATCTATGCCAACGCGATCAACGCCGATCTTTTCGAGCTTTCGGCGGTTTCGGCAGGAAAGGAAGACATTCGCAAAATAATTAAGGAGCCGAATCTCGAAAAACGTCCGCGTGTTTTGTTTTTGGACGAAATTCATCGTTTCAATAAGGCACAGCAGGATTTTCTGTTGCCGTTCGTCGAATCGGGCGAGCTTGTTCTGATCGGTGCGACGACCGAAAATCCGAGTTTTGAAGTGATTCCCGCGCTTCTTTCGCGGTTGCGCGTCTTTGTTTTGCAGGAATTTTCCGAAGACGAAATGAAGGAAATCATCGACCGCAGCGGGCAAAACTTGGACGCAGAAGCGAAGGAATGGCTGATCGCGATGGCGAACGGCGATGCGCGGCAGGCTCTGACGATGATCGAAAATACCGAAAGGCTTTACGGCGCAGTTTCGATTGAAACGATGAAAAACACCCTCCAATCGAAATTTTTGCGCTACGACAAACAGGGCGAAGAACATTACAACGTCGTTTCCGCTTTTATCAAATCGATGCGCGCCTCACAGCCCGACGCGGCGATGTATTACCTGGCGCGGATGATCGAAGCGGGCGAAGACCCGAAATTTATTGCCCGCCGGATGGTGATTTTCGCTTCCGAGGACATCGGTTTAGCCGTTCCGACCGCGCTCGTCGTTGCCAATGCGGTTTTTCGTGCCGTTGAAACGATCGGTTTACCCGAAGCCGGAATCAATCTCGCGCACGGTGTCGCTTATCTGGCAAATTGTAAAAAAGACCGCAGTTCTTACGAAGCCTTCGGCGCGGCGATGCAGGATGCGAAACGTCACGGAAATCTGCCCGTTCCGCTCAAATTAAGAAATGCACCGACCAAAATGATGAAGGAAATCGGCTACGGCGAAGGCTACGAAAAATACACAAAAGACGACTTTCTGCCTGCAAAACTCAAAGGTAAAAAATATCTCAAGAACAATGATTAATCCAACACAAAACGGATAACTGATATTTTATAATACTCAGTTATCCGTTTTCCCTTATTCGTTATCCGTTAATCCGTTTAGGTTCATTTCTTCAAATTGAAATGACTTGAAGAAAAGAAAAAATCATTTCTCTAAAGATAAAATAAGTTTCTGAACTACTAAAGTCAATTTAGTAGTTCAGAAACTTATTTTTACAATTACTAAACTAAATTTTATAACTACTAAAATATATTTCTAAGCTACTAAACTAACTTTAGTAGCTTAGAAATAAAATTTAGCAACTACTAAAGTAAATTCAATAACTACCAAATTAAATTTTTCTACTACTAAACTTACTTTAGTTTGAAGGAAACTCTTCTCATTTGTTGGAAATGTTTTGTTATTTCGAGAGAATTATAAATTTTAAATCAGCAGAAATATGATTAAAATATAGACAAAACCACCGAATTTGAATTACAATGAATCCGCTTTCAAACACTGTAAAAATTAACATCCCGGGAAGGTTTTCAATGAAAAAAGTTTATCTGTCCGTTTCTGCATTTTTATTTCTATTCGTTTTTGCTCCCGCACTTTTTGCCCAACAAGCTACCGCAACCTTAACAGGTGTCGTAACTGATCCGAACGATGCGGTCATTCCGTCCGCAACCGTGACTGTAACTAATAAAGCGACTAATTTAACGCGCACGGTAACGACTAATGAAGAAGGCGCGTTTGTCGTTGCGAGTTTGCCGGTCGGTCTATATGACGTTGAAATTAAGTCGGAAAATTTCAAGACCTTAAAAATAGTTTCCGTTAATCTGAATGTCGGGCAAACTCTAAATGTTAACGGACAATTGGAAGTCGCAGACTTAAGTGAAACGACAGAACTTTTCGGAGCATTGCCCCTCATCGATACTGAGTCGTCTAAGGTTGATGAAGTTATCGAATCGAGAGAGATCGAAAATCTCCCGCTCAACGGGCGCAATTTTCTCGAACTCGCGCTTTTAACGCCCGGAAATACAATCGCGCCGAATTTCGACCCGACAAAGACGAACACGGTCGTTATTTCATCCGCCGGACAATTGGGACGCGGCGGAAATGTGATGATCGACGGCACGGACAATAACGATGATCTGGTCGGCGGCGCGCTGATTAATATTTCACAAGATGCCGTGCAGGAATTTCAGATTGCGACAAATCGGTTTTCGGCGGAATACGGGCGTTCGGCTTCGTCGGTGATAAACGTCGTCACGAAAGGCGGAACGAATGTCGTGCGTGGTTCGGTTTCGTTTTTCGAGCGCGATAAAAAATTACAGGAATCGCCCGCGAATCTAAACAATTCGCAAACCGCGCCGCCGTTTGACCGTCAGCAATATTCCTTTACATTCGGCGCACCGCTCATCAAGGATAAACTTTTCGCTTTCGGCGCATTTGAATATCGAAATCAGGACGGCGCGGTGCAGGTCGGCATCCGCGACGTGGCAAACCGCCGTATCACGAACGGTTTCGCGCTTGCGCCGCTCGACGATGCCTTGCTGAATACGCGGCTCGATTATTTTGCGAACGATACGAATCGACTCAATTTACGCTATAGTTTTGAAGACGTAAAGGCGACGGGGTCGAGCAAACTCGACCGCGCACTCGGTTCTGCTTCATATCTGCAAAATCTAAAAAACCGCTTTCATTCGGCAATGGCAAATTGGCAGAGCGTTCTTTCGCCGAGTGCCGTCAATGAATTCAGCTTCAGCATCAATAATTTCGACAACACGACCGATCCGGTCGCGCAGGGAATTCAATACACTTTTCCGAGCATTCTGGACGGTTCGAGCTTTCGCGTTCCGCAGGGCACGAAACAAAATCGTTTGCAGTTTTCCGATGCTTTTTCATACATTGCGGGCAATCATACGCTTAAATTCGGCGGAGAATTTCAGCGCATCGACGGAAGCCTTTTTCTCGGCGTTTTTCGGCAGGGAAGAGTCGAGTTTGTGCAGGATTTTGCCGATTTCGACCGCAACAACGACGGAGTAATCAACGACAACGATCTGCTTTTCGCCGTCACTCTGCGAAGCGGTTTGCCGAACCGGGATTTGAATTTGCCCGATGTCGATAACAACTATTTCGCCTTTTTCGCCCAGAACGATTGGCGCGTTCGACGCAATCTGACCTTTAATTTCGGACTGCGTTACGAAGCCGATACGAACGTTAAAAATAATTCGGGTTTCCGGGATACGAATCCGCTCGTTGCCTCTTTTTACAACGGGAAACGCCAAGCCGATTGGAACAATTTTGCGCCGCGCGTCGGTTTCAACCTCGCGCTTTTCGATGACAGATTCAGCATTCACGGCGGTTACGGGATTTATTACGACCGCGTGACCTTACAGCTTATCACGCTTGAACGCGGTCTGGACGGACGTGCTTTGCCGATCGAAGTCCGCGCCGGAAACGCTTTGACCGACCCGAACGGCGTTCCGATATTTCTCGATCAAAACGGCAGATTTCTGCCTTTCGCACCGCGATTCTCAAATCCGTTCACGGGTTTCATTTTGCCCGGTGCGGGTGCTTCGGGCATCAACATTATCGACAACGATCTGCAAAATCCGATGATTCAGCAATCGAATGTCGGAATCCAATGGGAATTTATCAAAGATTACGTCGTCCGCGCCGATTATCTGCATAATTTCGGCACGAATTTCATCATCGGTCGCAACATCGGAGTCGTTAATAATCCCGTGGTCGGCGGACCTGACAGGGTTGTAAATCTCGAATCGAGCGTCAAATTCTTTTATGACGGGTTACTGCTTTCGGTCGAAAAACGCTTTGCCGACAGGTTCGGTTTCCGCGCCGCTTACACGCTTTCCAAAGCGTTTAACTACGCCAACGACGACCAGATACCGTTCTCGAACGGTCCGATCGATTCAAACAATTTACAACTCGAATTTGCGCCGACACCGAACGATCAACGCCACCGTTTCACCTTTGCGGGAAACATCGAAATGCCGTTCGGATTCAGACTTTCACCGATTCTGACGCTTGCATCGGGCGTGCCGATGGACATTATCCTGCCGGGCGGACAATCGCGCATTCCGCAATTACAGAGAAACGCGGGCGGAAGAATCTTCAAAAATGCGAGCGAGTTGAATTCGTTTTTGACTTCATTGAACGCCACGCTTCCGCCAAGTCAGCGACTCCCGCTTGCACCCGCAAATGCCAGATTCAATGACGATTTCAGTTCGCTCGATCTGCGTGTTTCAAAGATTTTCACATTCAGGGAAAGATTCAAACTGGAGCCGATCGTCGAAGTTTTCAATCTCTTTAACACGACGAATATTCTCGGCGTTTCAAACACGAATTTTTCAGGCTTCGGCAACGTTCTCGGCACTCCGGGCTTCGGGCAACCGCTCACAACGGCGGGCGGCATTTTCGGTTCGGGCGGAGCACGCGCGTTTCAGATCGCCGGAAAATTCACTTTTTAAATGTAAAACGGAAAATGGAAAGTGGAAAATTAAAAGAACTTCTAACTATTTTCCGTTTTACATTTTCCATTTCATTTTTATGGATTTAAAAAGACAATTCGGATTATGGACGGCGGTTGCGCTCATTATCGGGCAGGTGATCGCCGTCGGTATATTTCTCACTCCGGCGGGAATGGCAAAATCGGTCGGTTCACCTTTTTGGCTTTTGGTGATCTGGTTTTTTATCAGCCTGATGACATTGAGCGGCGCGCTATGTTACGGCGAACTTGCTTCGAGATTTCCCGAAGCGGGCGGAAGCTACGTTTACCTGCGTGAAATTTACGGCAAAGTTGCCGCATTTCTTTACGGCTGGATGGTTTTGCTCGTGCTCGATCCGGGATTGACGGCAGTTTTCGGCGTTGGTCTGGCGAGTTATGCAGGATTTCTGGTTGAATTATCTCCGCTCGGAAAACAGTTTTTGGCGATTTCGGTCGTTGTCGCTGTCGGTTTGATAAACATTCTCGGCGCAAAGATCGGCGCGAATTTTTTGAAGGTTTTGACCATTCTAAAAGTCGGGACTTTGCTTTTTATCATCATTTACGGTTTTTTAGGCGGACTCGGCGATTGGAAAAATTTTCAGCCGTTCTTTGCCGTTCCGAAAGATACGTTCGGCGCGTTTGCGGGCGGAATAGTCGGGGCATTTTTCGCCTTTGCGGGTTGGTGGGAAGTGACGCGAATCGCGGGCGAGATCGAAAATGCCGAAAAAAACGTGCCGAAAGCTTTAACTCTGGGCGTGATCGGGCTGACGATAATTTATATTCTGACAAGCGCGGTTTTCATTTATCTCGTGCCGGTCGCAAACGTCACGAACGACGAAACTTTCGCCGCGCAAGCGGGAATCGCACTTTTCGGCAACATCGGCGGCATCATATTTTCGGTGATCGTCATTATTTCGGTTCTCGGCACATTGTTCGCTTATTTGATGGTTTCGCCGCGTGTTTATTATGCGATGGCAAACGACGGTTTGTTTTTCAAAAGTTTCGGCGAGCTTCATCTGCGCTTCAACACGCCGCACCGGGCGACGATAATTCAGGTTTTTCTGGCGGTCATTTTGATACTTTCGGGAAGTTTTCAGCAAATAATTTCCTATTTTTTCTTTGTCGTGATGTTGTTTATCGCCTTGACCGTCGCGGGACTTTTCAGAATTCATAGAAAGGAGTTTTCGGGCTATAAAACGTTTCTTTACCCGGTCACGCCGATCTTTTTTATCGGCGTGACCTTGCTGGGGATGGCGATGATCGCCCTGAAAAATCCGCTTCAATCATTTCTCGGTGTGGGAGTTGTTTTGCTTGGAATTCCCGTTTATTATTTGATTTTCAATAGAAAATCTTAAATCTTAAATTTTGAATCTTAAATCTGCATATGGCTTGGATAAAAACCGTTTCGTTTGAAGAGGCAGACGAAAAATTAAAAGACATTATGATGAAAACGCGGATGACATATCCGCAGGAATATGCGGCACCTGCGCCGAAGGCGAGTTCGATCAATGAATCGATCGTTGATTCGCATACGCTCATTCCCGACGCGCTTTATCACGCATTTGCAACATTTAGCGCGCTGATGTCGCCTGAACTTCCGCTCGAACGGCGACAGCACGAAATGATCGCGACGATGGTTTCGGTCACGAACGATTGCCATTACTGACTGGAATCTCACGCAGAGTTTCTGCGTCGCGTGACTTTGGATGACGATCTCATCGAAAAATTGAAAACCGACTACGCCAACGCGCCAATCACCGAAGCCGAGCGTGTGATGTGCGATTATGTGGTGCAATTGACCAAAGATGCTGTCAAAATTCATCCCGGCTGGCACGAACAATTGAGAAACGCAGGCTTTGACGATCAGGCGATTTTGCAAATTACCCTGATCGCTTCGTGGTTCAATTATATCAATCGTGTCGCCGACGCACTGGGCATCGGGCGCGAATGACATTACGAAAAATACGAAAATTATGAAAAGAATCTGTGTTTTTTGCGGCTCAAATCCGGGCATCGATCCGATTTATCCCGAAACTGCCGAAAAAGTCGGAAAATTTCTCGTTTCCGAGAATATCGAACTCGTTTACGGCGGCGGTCGGGTCGGTTTGATGGGGAAAATTGCCGACACCGTGATGCAGAACGGCGGAAAAGTCATCGGAGTTATCCCGCACGATTTGTCCGAAAAGGAAGTTGCCCACCAAAATTTGACCGAACTTCACATAGTCGATTCGATGCACGAACGCAAAGCGATGATGGCGGAACTGGCGGACGGTTTTATCGCCCTTCCGGGCGGAGTCGGAACATTCGAGGAATTTTGCGAGATCGTGACGTGGGCACAACTCGGAATTCATACAAAACCGTGCGCGTTGATGAATGTCGGCGGATTTTACGACCCGTTTATCGCAATGCTCGATCACTCGATGAATCAGGGTTTTATTCGTCCGGAGCATCGCGCTCTGGTTCTGGTCGAGAGTGAGATCGGGAAACTCTTCCAATTAATGAAAGCATTCAGACCGCCGATCATCGAAAAATGGCTTCATAAAGAATCGACTTAAAATTATTGTTCGTTGTCGAATTCGCTGTCGGTGTTGTCGTCGGCTTCTTCCGTGCACTCTTCATCGGCAAAACCGTTTCCATCTTCGTCGTCCTTAAAGCACATTTTTCCTTTGCCGTCCCAACTTCCGAAATCCATTTCGTAACGGTCGGCTTTCCCGATGTCGAGGTCGCTTTGCGTATAAGTCTGCCGCGTTCCGTTGGCTAAAACGCGGACGAGTTCGATGTCGTAAGAATCTTCGTTGCCGTCGTTGTCGCTAAAAAATAGTTTCCCGTTGTCAAAATCGAAATTATAAAAAAGCTGTTTTCCGCCCGTTAATTGAACGCCTTCGATGATCGTCAGATAACTCGCGTCGCGGTCGTTTTCAGGATCGAAGGCGTAGAAAACCTCGGGCGTTTCGCCGTCTTTGCTCGCCATAAATGAGATTTCTTCGCCGTCGGATGAGATCGTCGCCGTCAACGTTTCGCTCGGATCAAGCCTCAGATCACTGAAACCGACCGTAAATCCGGGCGCGGAGAAAACGAAATCGAGCGTGCTTTCTTCGTCCAGATATTTACCTGAAAACACTATTTCGTAAGGCTTCGGCGATTCTTCATAAGGAAAAGTAAAATGCGGCAGATCGGCTCCCAAACCGCCGACGAGGTCTTCGGAAATGCCATCGGAAATTTCATCATAGAAAGCATCCGTTTTCGGGTCGTAACCGATTCTGTCACCGTTTCCGTCGGTGACAAGCATTTCGCCGTCACCCGTCAGAAAAAATTCGACATCTTCCACCTCATTTTGAGTTTTGGAATTCACATTAAAAGAGATGTTTGTAAATAAAGGATTTTCAAGACGGGCGATTTCCGTCCCGCAGTTTTTGCTCAGATCGCGACCTTTTACGAACGAAGCATTGAAACATTTGCCTTCACGCCACGAAGTCGCCGTTATGTCGAGCGTTTGCGTCGTTTTATCGCCGACGTAGTCGGGTTTTCCATTCGGATTTTCCGATCCGTTGTAAGTCCATTGCTGATTTCCAGACTTGTTAATGTAGAGAAAACGCGTTTCGCCCGGAAAATTATTGTCGTAAACGTGAATTTTATATTGTCCCGTCGATTCTTCAACCGCAAACGGCGTGATCGTGTGACCGTCAAACTCGACCGATTTTTCGAGTTTGCTCAGTCCGAGCGTAAATATTTCATCCCTGATTTCAAAAGAAGAGATGAGAGTTTTTGCGATTTCGACAGGTCCGGCTTCCGCCATTTCCTGCGTCGGAATCGTTACTTCGTCGAAACGCTGTGTGATCCAATAATAAGCGATGTAATTTTCGAGCGGCTGTGAGAGCTTCAATCCGAAAGGAGATTTCGTATTCGGCTGAAAATCGTTCGGCGACATCCGTTTTTTAAACGGCATCGCGTTTTTCATCCGCAAACCTGCGACGCTGATTCCTTCGCAATGTCCGATCTCCATTGCCTTGAGTGATTCCTTGAGCCATCGCGCGGCGGCTTCCTTCAGGACGCAATCCTTTGCCGTCGTTCCCGATTTGCACGCGCCTTTTGCGCCGAAAAGACGAATCATATCTTCGGTGTCGAGATCGTCTTCCCATCTGGTTCCGTCGTTCCCGTAATTTTTAAAACTGAATCCGTTGATTTTCGGGTCGAAATCTATTTCCGCAATATTTTGCGCGGGAATGGTCGGAATGAAAAAGATCAAACAAAAAAATGCCGACAATAATTTTAAAGAGATCGCTCGATTAATTTGTTTCATTTCCGCCCTTCCCGAATTCCTTAAAAATTCTTTCTTCCTCATTCGGATCGGCTAAAACCCACGCGGTTGCCGTTCCGATGTTGTTACTGCCGTATTTTATCCAGCCGAATCCTTTTTCGCCCCAATCTTCACCGTATGAATTTTTGATGAGCCACGCGCCTTTGGCATCGTCCCAACCGACGATCAGGACGAAATGCGTGACATCGTTGTTATTCTCGCCGTTGAAAACGCCGCCGCCGTAAAGCAGAAAGCATTTATCGGTGCGAATCATCGTAACGACCGGACCGTAAAGCACCAGAGCGCGTTTGATCTCTTCGGTTTTTGAAACTTTGTTCGGGTCGCGGCTGACGAAATCCCAGGTCAAGGCTTTGACGTAAACCTCGCTGTCGCACGTCCAGGTCGCGGATTCGTCTTCGCGGTAATACGAAGGTCCGCCGAGCGGCAAACCCTTGTCAACCATGTATGAAAACGCGTTTCCGTGCCAGCCTGATTTGCAATATTCAGCGGTTTTGTCAGGCAGCATACAACTTATTAATTGCTGAACGCTCGTGTTTAAATCTTCGTTAAAATCGGTCTGTTGAGCACGGATCGCCGTCAAACGACGGCTTGCCTGCATCGCGTCGACGGTCGAAAACGCCCAGCAATTTCCGCATTGAAAACCCTGAAAGCCGACCGCGCCGACATCCAGACCGTTTTCGCGCCAATCAAAACGCGGCAGATCGGTCGCCGCCAAACCTTGAAAGCGAATCTGAAGCTCGGCTTTGCGCTTTTTTTCGGCGGATTCGTTCGGGTTTTGTGCGAGCCAAAGCTGCCATTTTTGCTCGGCGTTTTTTTGCAGTTCGAGCATTTTGGCTTCCGCATTCGAGCGAATCGTTTTAGACCGTTTCGTTTCGCCCAGAGGAATCGGTTGCGCCAATGCTTTTTCGATAATTTCCAGATCGGTCGGCAATTTTCTCTGCGCCAGAAACGGAAAAAGTTTCTGATACCATTTCGGCGCACCGTAAGTTCCGCGTGGAAAATTCGGTCGCGGCAGTTTGCGGAAAGCGTAAGTTCGTTTCGCCTTTGCGGGAATTTGCCCGCAGGCGTTTTCCGCTTTGCTTTGTTCGGTTTCGACGGTTTTTGCCGTGTCCGAATTCTGGGCTTTGATATGTCCGAATAAACACAGCGGAACCGCTAAACAGCAGAAAATTTTGATGATGGGAAATTTCATAAAACCTCGAACTGAAAATCCTGATTAATCAATTTTTACCGCAACCGGGCAACAGCGGTTCGGCTTGGCAAATATTGCAATTTTCCTTTTCGCCGATGCAGATTCCGCCGCATTCCTTCTGTCCTGCCGCACAATCGCCGCTTCTGCCGATAGTAAGATTATTGACGATATTTTTCACGCATTTATTTTTTTTGGCAATTTTTTCGATCTCTTTTCTGGCTTTTTTATCAGTTGCCCAACCCGTCAGTTTGACGACACCGTTTTCGTTCGTGACATTGACGTGGCGAACGTGATCGGAATATTTGACCTTCATCTGCGTGTAGATTTCCATCACGACATCCAGATCGGTTTTTTGCGAACAATCGACCTGCTGCGCGTAGGCTTGAACACTGAAAGCGAATAAAGTGATAAAAATAACGAGCGACCATTTTAAAGCGTATTTGTTTAGCATTGGATTTTTCCTCTTATTTGAAATTCGTCAACATTGAAAGCAAACTGTAACGCGATTGTTTGCCGAAAAATATCGAATTGTTGTCGGGCGACCACGACAAGCTGGAAAAATAAAGGCGGGAGTCATTATTTTCGGTAACTTTACGCGCATTTCCGCCGACCGACGGCATTACTGAAATATTGTCCTTATCGCCTTGCCGAACAGCGAAAGCGATGTTTTTTTTGTCGGGCGAAAGATGAATATTATATAAATAGGCATCTTTCAATTTGGCAATTTCCCGCGTTTTTGCGCCTGACAACTGAAATCCGGTCAAAGTTACTTCGGTGGTAGTTGATGCAATACTCGAGCCTTCGATCGAAGCCAGCATCAATTCATCATTTCCCATCCAACCTATTAAACGGAAGAATTTGTCTTTTTGGGTCAGAAGTTTTGTAGTTTTTGTGTCGATATTTGTAACTGAAAGACTGTAGGTGATTTTCCCGTTTGAATTGTTGGTCTTGGACGTAAACGCAATATTTTTCCCGTCGTCTGACCACATCGGGCAATTGAAAATTAAATTGCCGTCCGCATTTTCCGTAATTTGAACATCTTCGGAAATTTCGACGTTCACGACTCGGATATTATTTTGATTGTTCAGTTCGGAAATATAAGCGATCTTCGCACCGTCGGGCGACCAACTGAAATAGGCGTTTTGCAGACGATTATATGGCAAAACACTGTTCGTGATCGGTGCGATCTCTTTGTCCGTCAAAAGTTTCTGTCCGTCACCGTTCGTATTTATCGTTTCAAGGTGATATTTGCGTCCGACGGTTTTCATAAACGCGATCTTTTTCCCGTCAGGCGAAAAAATCGGCAAAAATCCGTCCGAAACGAGTTTTGTCGGCGGCTGATTATTATTTAACGGCTTCAGAAAGATCGAGGCATTAAATAATTTATTTCCCTGACTTAAGTTCTTAACCGATTGAAAAACGACGGTTTTTTCAGCAGACGACGAATCCGCCCATAATTCGGAATCGATGTCCGAAGCAACCGTAAATTCTTTGGAATCCTTCAAATTTACGCCCCAAACGTCCGATTCTTCCTTTGCCGAGCCGAAAAGAATCTTGGAGCCGTCGGTCGAAACATCGAGAACCAGATCATCCTTGTCGCCGAAACTGAGCTGTTTCGGTTCGGGTGAATCCGGATCGACCGTAAAAATCTGAAACGAATCATCCGCCCGCGAACTGTAAAAAATCCTTTCACCGTCGGGATGCCAAACGGTATTTTTCATCTCGTTTTTACTTTCCAGAATCTTTTGCGGCGCATCTTCACTTAAATTTTTAATCCAAAGCGTCCAGATTTGATTTTCGGAGGTGATAAATGCGAGTTTTTGCTCATCGGTCGAAAGGCTGATCGAACGGGCGTTGATGTTTTTGGCTTTAAAGTCGCTGATCTGTTTTATTTCGCCCGAAGCCGCATCGACCGCCATCATCTCGTTTCGCGATTCGTAATAGATTTGGTTTTTACCTGACCAAAAGCGGAGCAAACTGCTTCCGTCCGTGATCGAAGCGATCAGGATCGGCGAACCGCCCAGAACGGGAATCCGCCAGATTCCGGGCTGATTCCCGCGTGCCGAGAAAAAAGCGATCTCTTCGCCGTCGGGCGACCAAACGGGATATTTGTTTCCGAATTCGTCCTTTGTGACCTGCACCGATTCGCCCGAAGAAGTCTGCTTCACCCAGATATTCTGCGTCCCGCTTTTGGACGAAGCGAAAGCGACCATTTTTGCGTCCGGCGAAAAAGAACCGACGCTGTAAATCTCGCCCGGCGAACTTGCCCAGTTAGCGACATCGACATTTTTCAGATCGCCAAAATTCTGAACCGATTGTTTTTGTTTATTTACAAACCAATAAATGCCGCCGATCAAACCGGCGAGAATGAACAGAGAAAGCAAAATAGTCGGAATCGAAAAACGCCAGGGTTGCTTTACATCGAAACTCGTTTCTGCGGTCGTTCTTGCGCGGGTCGAAAGCGTTCTGTTCACGACGGAAGTGCCGAGCTGAATCGTTTTTTTCGCGTCATTGAGGTCGATGTAAACGTCCTTGATGTGCTGGTAACGCTTTTCGCGGTCTTTTCGCAGAGTTTTGCTGATTATCCGTTCGAGTTCGGCGGAAATTCCTTCCAGATATTCGCTCAACGGTTTCGGCTCGTCCTTTAAGATCGAGCCGAGAATGTCCATATTCGTCGTCCCGTTGAAAGGCGGTTTTCCGCAGATCATTTCATAAAGCACCACGCCGAAACTGAAAATATCAGACCTTTGATCGACCGTCTGACCGCGTGCCTGTTCGGGCGACATATACTGCGGCGTTCCGATAATCATTCCCGGCATTGTGGTCGTTGCTTTTATCAAAGTCTTATCGTCGCCGACGATTTCGCCGGTGTTGGCAATATCGGTCAATTTTGCGATCCCGAAGTCAAGAATCTTCACGATTCCGTCCTTTCTGACCATTATATTGTCGGGTTTTATATCCCTGTGAACGATTCCGGCTTCGTGCGCGACCGAAAGTGCCGAGGCGATCTGCGAGGCAATTTCCAAAACTGAATCGAGTGTCGGATTTTCCTTCACAAGAAATTGTTTCAAGGTTTTACCGTCGATAAATTCGGTCGCGATAAAATGCGAACCGTCCGTTTCGCCGATCTCGTGAACGGTCAAAATGTTCGGATGATTGAGCGCGGAGGCGGATTTTGCTTCCTTGAAAAAACGGCTTAATCTGGTCGCGTCTTCCGCCAGCTCGCCTTCGAGCATTTTCAGGGCGACTTTACGTTCCAACTTCGTATCATAGCAAAGATAAACCGCGCCCATTCCGCCGACACCGAGAAGCGAAAGAATTTTATATTGATTGATCTGTTTTCCGATGATTTCCGAATTATCGCGTTCGGCGACGAGTTCGGCGGCGATTTTGTCGGGCGGAGTGTCGAGGCGCGTGTCGAATTCGTCTTCAAACGCAAGCAGAGAATCGATTTCGCGGCGAAGTTCGAGATCGTCAAGACAGGATTCCAGCAAAAAAGCATCGCGCTCGTTTTGCGGCAAATCCAAAGCGGCGTGAAAAATTTCTTCGACTTTTTTAAGCCTTTCGGGGGACATAAAAATTGCGTCAGTGCTTAAGCGGCGGACAGTTCGCGCAAAAGCCAGTTACGCGAAAAACGCCAATCTCTCTTTACTGTTTCGGGAGATATTTTCAGGACTTCGGCGATCTCTTCGTTGGTAAGACCGCCGAAATATTTTAGTTCGACGACGCGGCTTTTTCGCGCGTCCAGATCGGCTAACTGAAGCATCGCTTCATTAAGCCTGATGATGTGGTCGGTGTTTTGCGACGAGATCATCAAAGTTTCTTCCAGAGTAACTTTTTCCTGCATTCCGCCGCGTTTCTGACTATTTTTTGAACGGGCATAGTCAACCAGAATATGCCGCATCGCCTGTGCCGCAACTCCGAAGAAATGGGCACGATTCTGCCAATTTTGCGCCTCGCTTTTGGCAATTTTCAAATAAGCTTCGTGGATCAATTCGGTCGTTTGGAAGGTATGTCCGACGGATTGCCGCCGCATATAACGCCGCGCCATTTTGCGTAACTCGTCATAGACCAAAGGCATCAAATTTTCCAACGCCGAGTGATTTCCGTTGCCCCATTCTACCAGCAAGCGTGTTATCTGCTGCGAATCAAAATTTGCCATAAATGGATAAATGCCTATAGGTGGCTTGATTATAGGACAAATTAATTATTTTTGAAAATTAGTTTCCGATTTAAGAACGAAAATTTCATCGAACTTGTCAACTTGTCGCATAAAAAAGAAAAGTCTAGAATCGCAACAGACAAATGAAAACTGATTTAATAATTTACAATGCAGGTCAGCTTTTAACCTGCGCATCGTCCGGAAAGCTGAAAAAGGGCAGTGAAATGAGCGGCTTAGGCATTATCGAAAACGGCGCGATCACGGTTTTGAACGGAAAAATACAGGCGGTCGGAACGTCGGAAGATTTATTGAGCCGATTCGAGTCCGATAAAATGATCGATGCTCAAAAAAAGGTCGTTTCGCCCGGTTTTGTCGAATGTCACACGCACGTCGTTTTTGCAGGCAATCGTTTGAACGAGTTTGAACTCAAGATAAAAGGCGCGGATTATCTGGAAATTTTGCAAAACGGCGGCGGAATTCTCGCGACCGTGCGTCAGACACGCGAAGCCGAAGTCAAAGATTTGATCGAACAAACACGACCGCGGCTCGATAAACTGCTTGCGCTCGGCGTGACGACCTGCGAAATAAAAACGGGTTACGGTCTTGACACGAAAACGGAATTCAAAATGCTCGAAGCCATTCTTGAACTGGACAAAACGCATCCGATCGAAATTCTTCCAACATTTCTTCCGGCACACGCCGTGCCGCCCGAATTCAAGGAAAAATCCGATCAATATGTCGATCTCATTTGCGATGAAATGCTTCCGAAGCTCAAGGATTGGCGCGAAAATTGTTATATCGACGTTGACCGCGTAAATTTTGAATATGCTAAAAACAAGCCGTTTTTCGTCGATGTTTTCTGCGAGAGAAATGCTTTCGATCTCGAACAATCGAAAAAGGTTTTGGAAAAAGCACACGCGCTCGGCTTCAGAATAAAAGCGCACGTCGATGAATTTACGAATCTCGGCGGGGCAAAAATGGCGATCGGGCTCGGTGCGGCTTCAATCGATCATCTCGATACGATTTCGGACGAAGAAATAAAATTACTCTCGGAATCGGAAACGGTCGGTGTGGTTACGCCGACGGTAAATTTCAATTTGGGTTCAAAAGAATTTGCCGACGCACGAAAATTGATCGATTCGGGCTGTGCCGTGGCGGTTTCGACCGACTACAACCCGGGAAGCGCGCCCTGTCCGTCTTTGCCGAATGCAATGGCAATCGCCTGCCGCTATCAAAAGCTTCTGCCAGCCGAAGTTTTCAACGGTGCAACGATAAACGCTGCTTTTGCAGTCGGTTTAGGCGGCAAAACGGGCTCGTTGGAAATCGGAAAACAAGCGGATATAGTGATTTTCGACACAAAAGATTTCCGCGAAATCGCCTATGAATTCGGCGGGAATCCGGTCGAAACTGTTTTCAAAAACGGACGAATCGTAAATTGAGATAAATAGATCGGATTTTACTGTAATGAAAGGCAAAACAAACTTTCGGAATAGCTGAAAACTGACAGCAATTATCAGCTATTCCGAATAAATCGATATTTAGTAATTCGTATCCGGATTATTGCTGAGAGCGATCAGCAAAATTCCCAAAACCGCTCCTAAAATCGAAGTCGTCATGGCAAATCGGCGATGTCCGTATCTGCCTTTTGCTTTTCTGACGCGGTCGTAACGGACGCGTTTTGTTTCGTCGTCACTTTGCGTGACGGCAAAATCTTCCTCGTTGATTTCGGCAAGATAACCCGAAATCTTTGTGCCGTCATTGAGCTTTACTTCAACTTTCGACTCTTTACCGATCCCGATCTTATTTAATTCAGCTTTTAATTTACTGATGATCTTCGCCCGTTTCGCCGCATCTTTGGAATTTGTATTTCCATTTGCCGTCGAAACATAAAATGTCAAATTAAGAACCAAACAGATCAATATCCCTGAAATGATTTTCTTCATTATGTTTTTCCTCCAAAAATTTGGGAAAAATCGAAAAACGATCTTTCCATACAAAATCGCAGATTTACCGTTTAATTCGGGTCAGCAGAATGTAATAAAATACAAATAATTAAAAAGATGAACAAAAATGAGTTTGAAAAGATGCTCGATGCGATGGCTGAATCGTGGACAAACAGGAAATATGAAATGGTTGCCGCGCATTTTGCCGAACAATTGTTTTATTCTGATTCGATAAATTACACGTTTTACAACAAAACGGATTTACTAAATTTTTTTAAGAATGACGGCGGTTATGAGCAACTCTGTCTTTTTCATAATGCCGTTTTCGATGAAAAGAAACAGGAAGGTGCGGCGGAATATACTTACAAAGGAACTTTTTGTTATCACGGAACGGTTTGGATAAAGATTCAGGACGAAAAAATCGTCGTATGGCGCGAATATCAGCAAATAACCGTTAAAAGTTGGGATGATTTTTGGGGAAAAAGTAAATAGGGCAAGCCGTTATTTTTAACGACGGCAAAATCCGTCGAATTTCATACCGATTATTTGGCTAATTCAAGAAAATAATGTGTAATACTGAAAAGCTGTGAATCGTCTGTCACAAAAGTTTCTCGTCGGAGTTTTGAATTGTTTCATCTATCGCGACAAAAAAAATTACTTACATAAACGTCGGAGCCGAACAATTCAAATACTTGAAACTTTACGTGAAATTTTGGCGAAGTAATCAATTGAATGAAAAGATTTTTCCAAGTATTAGCTGATGAATTGGCTCAGAAAGATGTAGATTTCAGGGATTTTTACGATGAGAAAAACATCGTTCATAAAACGCTTTTCGGTGAATACGGCGCGGTTTTTGTCGCCCGCGGAAAAGCCGTTGCACCTGATCGGATCGTTTTCAAAAACGAAGCGGAAGTAGCCGAATTTCAATCGAAAATCCCGATAAAAAAAGCTCAGATCGGCGAATTTGAACTCGAATTGCAAGCCGCCGCAATGAACGATCTTTTAGAAGCAAAAAAAGAAGCCGGGCAGAATGAACTGACGCTGAATCCGCGCGGCAAGGATTCGGCGCGAAGAAACTATGCCGGAACGATCAGCCTTTGGGAAAGCCGCGTCAATCCCGCGCTGGAACATTGGATGAAGGAAGGAAAAATAACGATTGAGCAGGCGGATAAGATCAGAAAACTGCCGCCGTTCGAGCAAGTTCCTGAAGTCTTTGAACTGGAAAAAAAACAAATCTGGTTCAGCAAAGACCTTTCAAAATCAATTATTTATTCGGTCGCACCGCCCGGAACTTCGCAACATCTGGCAATGCTCGCTTTTGATGTCGCCGAGTTTCAGGACGCGCGAGTGAGAGAAATTTTATATAAACATAAGTGGTTTCAAACGGTAGTTTCGGATTTGCCGCATTTTACATATTTGGGAGTTGAAGAAGAAAATCTACCCGCGCTCGGCTTAAGATCAGTAGAAAACAGCGGACAAAAATTCTGGATTCCCGATATTTAAAGTTAATTTGAAAAGCAGGAAATTATCTTAGAAACAGCCTTCGATAAAAAATAATCAATGAAAGAAGAAACAACTTTTCCGCGCAACGATCGACGAGAGATTTTCGGTTGGATGCTTTACGACTGGGCAAATTCCGCCTTTTATACGACCGTGATCGGGGTTTTGCTCGGACCTTATTTGGTCAGTCTGGCGCAAACCGCCGTCGGTGAAGACGGAACGATTATTGATTTTTTCTTTTTCAGAATAACGCCGAAGGGGTTTCAGGCGTTTTGTCTGGCGATTTCCGTGATCTCTCTGGTGATCTTTTTACCGATTCTCGGGGCAATTGCCGACTATACTCATCTGAAAAAGAAATTGCTGGCGATTTTTTGCTATCTCGGTGTAATTTCGAGCAGTTTGCTGTTTTTTGCGACGGGTGATTCGTATATTTTCGCGGGAATTTTGCTGATAATTTCAAATATGACCTTTGCGGCGGCAAACGTTTTTTACAATGCGTTCCTGATCGACATTACGACTGAAGATAAACGCGACAAGGTTTCCAGTTACGGATATGCGGCGGGTTACATCGGCGGCGTGCTGATGCTGGTTTTAAATATTCTTTTGATCGGTAATGCAGAAAAGATCGGGATTTCGCAAGGTTTAGCGGTCAGGATTTCATTTCTCGGAGCGTCGCTCTGGTGGGGAATTTTCGGGCTAATTTCCTTTTCGATGATAAAATCGCGGAACCCGGCGAAGAGCATCCCGCAAAATACGAATCTGGTAACGGTCGGTTTTAAGGAACTCTGGCAAACTTTGAAGGAACTCGTCCGTTTGAAATATACGGCGCGATTTTTGATCTCGTATCTTTTCTACAATGATGGGATTCAGACGGTCATTCTGCAATCTTCGGTCTTTATTTCATACGAACTTTTCACCTCAAAAGGCTTGCCCGAAAATAATTCGATCTTGCTGGCAATTTTTATCGTCGCACAGTTCAGTGCTTTTGTCGGTGCTCTGGCTTTTGAGAAAATAGCAAAGTTCATCGGTGCGAAAAAGACGATTCTTTTGTCGTTGATGATCTGGTGCGGGATCGTATTTTACGCTTATTTCGTTTTCAGCGAAATGTATCAGGTCTGGATCATGGGCGCGTTTATCGGGTTGGTTTTAGGAAGCACACAGGCACTTTCGCGTTCGCTTTATTCGCAGATGATACCGACGGGACGCGAATCGTCGTTTTTCGGATTGTATGAAATCTCCGAAAAAGGAACTTCGTGGATGGGACAATTATTATTTGCGATCGTGGTCGGGTTTACCAATTCATACCGCCAGGCGATTTTGGCATTGATCGTTTTTTTCGTGGTCGGAAGCCTGATATTGCTTTTCACTGATACGACAAAGGCGATTCACGAAGCCGGAAATCTGACTCCTGAAGAAGCCGCAACGGAAAGCTGAGTATTGGTATTTTAGTCCTGCTTTGACTATAATTAAGTAGAGATTTTTCATTTTAATCGTGTTCAATTAAATAAAATGCTTGAGAATTCAGACGATAAAATCGTAACTATTTTCGGAGGTTCGCGCTGTGACGAAAATTCTCCAGAGTATAATGAAGCCAAAGAACTCGGCGGAAAACTTGCCGAAGCCGGATTTACCATTTGCACCGGGGGCTATCTCGGCGTGATGGAAGCCGCATCGCGCGGCGCACGGGAAAAAGGCGGTCGTGTTTTGGGAATCGTGATGAATCAATTCAAATCCGAACCGAACCGATATTTGACCGACAAGGTTGCCACCAACCATTTTTATGAAAGATTGCAAAATTTAATCGTGCGTTCGGTCGGATTCGTCGCTCTGCGCGGCGGAATGGGAACCGTGACCGAAATTTCGCTCGTCTGGAACAAGCTTCAAACGGGCGTGATCGATAAACGTCCGCTTGTTTTGCTCGGTGACTGTTGGAGTAACGTCATCAAAACGTGGCAGGAAAATCTGGTTGTCAGCGACAAGGACATTTCACTGCTCGACTTTGCCGAGAATGCTGAAAAGGCGTGCCGGATCATTGTTGAAAAGTCGAAAAAAATCAGTATTAATTTATAGAATAGAAAACAGAATCAAATGAATTGTCCAAAATGTAATGCCGCCTTATTACCTAATGCAAAATTTTGCGGAGCCTGCGGTTTCACACTCCAGACACCGCCAACGCCGCCTCCGCAATATCAACAACAACCCGCAAATAATCCGCCGGTGCCGCCATCGGCTTTCAGTGAACAACGAAGTTCGGGAGGCGCGTTTCGGTTTGATTCGGACGGTCGCGGGCAGGGTCGCGGCTACACCTGGGCAATCGAACATCAGGGCGCGTTCGCGCTGGCGGTGGTCAATCTACAACCTGAACAGGCAATTGCCGCCGAAGCCGGAGCGATGGTTTCGATGTCTGCAAATGTCGATCTGCACTCGGAAATGAAAGGCGGTTTATTCGGTGCCCTGAAACGTGCCGTCGGCGGTGAATCTGCTTTCGTTTCCACTTTTACGGCGCGCGGCGGGGCAGGTGAAGTAACCTTTGCGCCGGGCGCACCGGGCGACGTTGCCGGAATCGAAATGACGAACCAAACTTTTATGGTTCAGTCGAGTTCCTATCTGGCGGGCGATGTTTCCTTACAAGTCGATACGAAATTCGGCGGTGCGAAATCGTGGTTCGGCGGTGAAGGCTTGTTTGTCCTGCAGGTTTCGGGAACAGGCTTGCTTCTGGTTTCCTCATTCGGTTCGATTCACCGGAAAACATTGCGTCCGGGTGAGCGATACGTGGTCGATACGGGACATTTGGTGGCTTGGGAAGGACATATGCAATATAATCTGCGAAAGGCGGCGAAAAGCGGATTTTTCCGAAGTTTTCTGAGCGGTGAAGGAATGGTCGCAGAGTTCAACGGTCCCGGCGAGATTCTTATTCAAACACGCAACTTAGCGGCTTTTGCGGGACTCTTAAAACCATTTTTCCCGAGTCAAAGCGGTGGCGGAGGCGGGTTTAATATCGATTTTGGAAATTGATATTAATTTCATAAAAATTACGAAGTTATATGAGCTGATTGCAGATGCCGCCGATTAAAAAAAATAAAAAATTCACAACCAAAGGTGAGATCAATTCTGAATTGCGTTTCAACGCACGATCGGTTTCGCGTGGTGTGGCGATCGGCAACGTGATTTGTCTGCACGGAACGAAACGGCAGTTTTACCGCATCAGCATTACGAATGAAGAAGTTGAAAGCGAGTTGATGCGCTTACGTTCAGCCGTTCAATTAGCCCGTAAACAATTGAAAAAAATCATTCTTACCAAGACGGATAAGGCAAAGGAAACAAAAACGGGTATTTTTGAAGCGCATCAATTCATACTCGAAGATAAATCTCTCATCACTAAAATTGAGAACTCGATAATCAACAACAAATTCAATGCTGAATGGGCTGTTAAATCGGTTATCGATAATTATGTCGCGCAATATAAGACCATTGAAGACGAATATTTACGTGAACGATACATCGATCTTGAGGATGTCGCGGAAAGGATTTTAGCCGCTCTTGGCGGCGGAAGATTTTCAAAGGTTTCGCTCGAAAAAGACGCGATCATAGTGGCAAAGGAAATCAGACCTTCGACCCTGATCGAATTGGGGGAAACGAGCCCGCGAGCCATAGTTGCCGAAAACGGCGGTTGGACTTCGCATACATTTATTCTCGCACGGGAAATGAATCTTCCGGCGGTGGCGGGGATAAAAGGAATTCTCAGGCGTGTTCATAACGGCGAAATGCTGATCGTTGACGGTTATAACGGGCAAGTGATCTTAAATCCGAATAATGAAACTTTAAGTAAATATCAGCTTGCGGCGGCGCAGTTTCAGCAAATTTCCTATGAAGGAATTGATGAAAAGGTCAGACAATTCAAAACGCTGGACGGAAAGGAAATTATAATTCGCGCAAATCTCGATCTGCCGCATATTTACAAACAGGCGAAAAAGTTCGGCGCGCAGGGAATCGGGCTTTACCGATCGGAGTTTTTATTCAATCAATATAAAGGTTTTCCAAGTGAGCAGGAACAAATAAAAGCCTATCAGCAAATCGCCAGAATGGTCGGGCAGGACGGGGTTAGAATCAGGACTTTCGATCTCAGCGTCGAGCAATTGGCGGACGAAGCCGAAGAAAAAGAAAAAAATCCGGCTCTCGGTTTGCGGGCGATCCGTTTAGGAATCATTCACAGAAAAGAGTTAAGAGCGCAGTTTCGGGCAATTTTACAGGCTTCATATCAGCAAAATATCGATATTGTCCTGCCGATGATCTCCGATGTTTCCGAAATTCTTTTGGCAAAACAATTGCTTCAAAAGGAAAAGGATTATTTGAAACGAAAAAAGATAAATTTCGGCAATCCGAAACTCGGAGCGATGATCGAAGTTCCTTCAGCTGTTCTGGTGATTGACAAGATCGTTGAAGAAGTCGATTTTTTATGCCTCGGAACAAATGATTTGGTGCAATATCTGCTTGCCGTTGATCGTGACAACGAGTCAGTCGCCGATTGGTTCAGAACGCTTCATCCGGCAGTTATCACAGCCGTCAAGAGAGTTTTGCAAGCGGCGGAAAACAAGGGAATCCCGGCGGTGATTTGCGGTGAGATGGCGGGTTCGCCTTTTTATGCGCCGATCCTGATCGGTCTTGGTGCGAAAGAATTAAGTATGAATATGCACTCGATCTTAAGAGTCAGAAAAATCGTGACCGGAGTCGCATTTGAAGAAGCCTACAATTTAGTTAAAAAAATCGAAAACTGCCGGACTTCCGACGAAGTGGAAGAAAAAGTCATCGAACATACTCAACAAAATTGGGCGCATTTGTTTCAAAATGAGATTTTTCCCAGCCTCAAATCATACGCGAAAAAATAATTCCCGAAAAAACTAAAATCGCAAAGTTTTTGAGTATATATAGAAACAGGGTCAAATTAAATCTTTGACTCTGCATCGAAAAGCTTGCTCAATGAACGCTTGTGATTTATATTTTGAATTAACCCGAAACAATAATATTGAGCAGAGATAACGAATTTTGCATTATATTGGTATATTTATGAAAACCCCTTTGCTTGGAAAATTTACACTTCCCGTTATCGCGATGACGTTGGCGATCTCATCGTCTGTTTCCGCACAGACCGAAGAACAACCGATCAAGAAGGTAAATTTTCGCTATTCTCAAAATCCGAAAACCCGTTCAAACAATAACGAAACAGCCTCAAAAAACACGGAAAAAGCGTCAGTTACTCCGGCACTGCCCGAGATAGAAAAGATCGAAAATACCGAACCGAAACCATCGATTGCCAGAAAAACATTTGAAATTGCAAAAAAATCGGCGGCAATCGCTCCAACTGAAATCTACAAAGTCGGAATCGGCGATGTTTTATTCATCAATTTGCAAAATGCGCCTAAATCTTCAACTTACTATACGGTTTTGAATGACGGGACGATTGATTATCCGCTTGCCGGTGAAATGCTTTCCGTGAGTGGTTTGACGACTGAAGAAATTGAGGATTTGTTGAAGGAAAAGATAAAATTATTTGAAAATCCGCAAATCAGTGTTAAAGTTCGTGATTATTCGAGCCATACGATTTCCGTGATCGGTCTGGTTGAAAGAGCCGGTGAGAAAAAACTTCAACGCGAAGCGATTCCGCTCTACGTCGTTCGCGCCGAATCGCTTGTTAAGCCCGAAGCGGTAAATGCGGTCATCAGAAGATCGGATTCAAAAGTTGAAACAGTAAATTTAACCGATCAGAATGCTGATAACATTTTAATTTTTGCGGGCGATATTGTGGAGTTTACGGGTGAAAAAATGCCGTCTAATTCGTCCTCAAATGCGTTTTACTTTATCGGCGGTGAAATAATCAACGGCGGTCAAAAAGAATTTCACGAAGGTTTGACCTTGACGCAAGCGGTTTTGGCTTCGGGCGGATTAAAGAAGAATGTTAAAAAAGTGATCGTTCGCCGAAAAAATAATGAAGGACTTCTTATAGCTTATGAATATAATTTGAAGGCTATAAAAGAAGGTAAAAGTCCCGACCCGGTTTTGTTGGCTGGCGATACAATCGAAATTGGAATGTAAAAATCTTTAATTCGAGATTTGATTGTTTAACAATATTTGGTAATATAATTTTGCCGGTCACAACGGAATAAATCGGGCAATCACTTTTGAATCAAAAGAGGAAAGTCCGAACACCGCAGAGCAGCGAGCCGGATAACGTCCGGGCGTTTTGAAAAAAACGACGACAAGTGCAACAGAAAGCAAACCAGCCAAACTCCCAACTTATTTAAAGATTTTTGCATTACTGACTTTTTATAGGTTCAGTGTGTTTGGCAATGGGTGAAATGGTGCGGTAAGAGCGCACCAGCGCGTGTGGTAACAGGCGCGGCTGGGTAAACTCCTCGTGGTGCAAGACCAAATAGGGAAACGCTAATTCGGGTAGCTCGTCCGATTGTCTGTTTCGGCAGACGGCGTTTTCGGGTAGGTCGCTCGAACTGTTCGGTAACGAACAGTCCAGATGAATGATTGCCCTCTGTGAAAACAGGGACAAAATTCGGCTTACAGATTTATTTCGTAAAGCCGGCGAAAAACTAATACTGACTTTTATAATTTAAGGAGAGACACAATGACTATGGCAAACCGTAAAGGTGTTTTTATCGGAGCTTATGTTCCGAATGAGTTAAAGGAATCGTTGAGAAGGCGTGCGGCTTTAGAACACCGCACACTTTCTCAGGAAATAACGCGGATTCTGATTGAAGAAGTTCACGGAAAAGGCTTACCGACCGGTAGCGTTGACCGCCGAACCAATGCAAGCATTCCGCGTCGCCGTACGACCGATCCGCTTCCGCGCCGACGTGTGGAAGATTTACCATTTATTGCACCTGAAGATGAAAAGAAAAAGAAATAGCAGCCCTTTTTCTTGATGATTCGTTTGGCGTTGTTCAGCTCCTGGAACAACGCCGATTTTTTTTTTATGGTGAATTTGTTATGATTGCGGCAATGAATAATAAAGTATTAGTGCTTTCAATCATTGCAGTTATCATAAGTTTTATCGGCGGTTTTATACTCGCCAACGGGCTAAATCGTTCGGAAATGGACAAATTGCGCGCCGAGATCGCAAGTTTGCAAAAATCTCCGAAAACAAACCGGGAAACGGCTGATTCAAATCAAAATAATTCCGATGACATTTCGCTATCCGATCAGGAGATCAAGGAAAAAATTGCCGAAGCCGACCGCTCGCCAAAGGATTTCGAGTTTCAGAAAAAACTTGGGGTAAGTCTATATAAATATGCCGCGATGAAAAGAGATAATGCTTTATTAACTGAAGCGGAAAGAATATTGAACAGGGCAAATCAGTTAACTGCAGACGATTATGAAGTGATTGTGGCGTTGGGCAATCTTAATTTCGATCTGGGATTTTTCAACGATCAGTATGACAGATTTGAGAAAGCCCGCAAATATTATGAATCGGCTTTGACTCGAAAACCCGATGATGTCGAAGTCAGAACCGAGATCGGAATGACATATCTTCTACAAAATCCTTCCGATGCCAAAAAAGCGATCAGCGAGCTTCAAAAGTCTTTGGAAAAAGACCCGCAACACGAAAAGAGCCTGTATTTTTTAACACAGGCATTTTTGAAGGAAGGCAATGAAACGGAAGCGGAAAAAACTCTCGGGAAACTAAAGGAAATAAACCCTCAGGCTCCGCAACTCGAAGAAATCAGAAATCAATTGAAACAGGGCAACAAATAGCCTTTTGCATTATGAAGTTTTTAATTATTTTACTTTTACTTTTATTTGTAACTGCCATCATCGCGGTTCGTTACCGCCGTCAAATCCAGATGGGAATTTATATGTGGCGGATGTTCAGAAAAATGCGCCAGGTTGGTAAAAGTGATGAAAAACAGATCGAAACAAAGGAAGTTTCGGCAAACGCACCATTGGTAAAATGTTCAAATTGCGGAACCTGGGTGATTCAAACTACCGCCTTTAAATTACGTTCCAACACCTATTATTGTTCTTCCGTTTGTATGGAAAAAGCCGTAAATCTCTCTAAAACTTAAGGAAAGAAACTCTGCACATACCAGCCGATCATTTTTTCACCGACGAGAAGCGAAAGAATCGAACCGATTCCGAGAAATATTCCGAACGGCAATTTGGCTTGCATATCGAGTTCTTTTTGACGCGAAAGGACGAAAATTCCGATCACCGAACCGCTCAAAGCTCCGAGGAAAATCGATAAAAGAGTCAATCTCCAACCCAGTAACGCGCCGACCGCGAACATCATTTTTACGTCGCCGAAACCCATTGCATCGATCCCTCGGTAAAGTTTCCAAGCCTTTCCCATAATCCAGAGAAAGCCGCCGCCGATCAATCCGCCGAAAGCCGCTCCGATCAGCGAGATTAGCCATATCGGATAACCTTTCAATAAAGTCAGCGGGTAAAATCTGATGTCGGAAAAATATTCAGCCGTTAAAAACAGAGGAAAGGCGATGCGGACGGCGAGTGCGAAAAATAGCAGCGGATAGGTGATAACATCCGGCAGAATCATATTTTCGGCATCGATAAATATCAACGCGACCACTGTTGTCACAAAGATCAGACAAACTGGCAAGAACGGATTAAAGCCGATCTGCCAGTAAACGATCAGCCACAAAATTCCATTTAATAATTCGACCGCGGGGTAACGCGCCGAGATTTTTTCTTTACAGTTGCGGCATTTTCCGCCGAGTATCAGCCAGCTCAGAATCGGTATATTATCGTAAGGCTTGATCGGATTTTTACATTTCGGGCAAGCCGAATTCGGAAAAACGACCGATTCCTCATTCGGTATCCGATGAATAACGACGTTGAGAAAACTGCCAATCAAACAGCCGAGAACAAAAATAAAAATAAATGCGACAATTTCGGGAAATCCTGTAATTGTTTCAAAGGAAGCAAAAAGAAAAGGCATATTCAGGTCGGGAATTATAAAGAATTTTGACGGGATGGATAAATCAAATATCCGCAGATTTAATAATACACTTTTTAATGCAAAAACTTAAAGAAAAATTTGGAAGGAATAAATTTATGTCAGCCAGAACGGTTATCTTGACAAATTATTGATTTGAATTGAATGAAAAAAGTAAAATATAACTATGCGGGAAACAAGCAAAGGGAAGGTTTTATTTGTCATATATATAGTTTTTGTTCATTTACTATTGATCTTTCTCATATATCAAAAAGTGATGACGAAATTTGACGCAAATAAAGAAACCGGGATGAACCCGGTGTTGCCGATTGCTTCTCCGATTCAAAATGAGCCTGAAATTAGTGCAAATAAAATTCCAGATAACAGGGAAGCCGATAATAAAATAATTCCAACTCCATCTCCGACAGTTGTTTTACCTGCGAAAACGGTCGAACCGGTCGCTTCGGATCAACTGATGATCCCTGTTCCGGGCGTTAAAAAAGAACAATTAACGGATACATTTAACGATGCACGTTCGGAAAATCGGGTGCATAATGCCATTGATATTCCGGCGGCGCAAGGGACGGAAGTGCTGGCAGTTGCCGACGGTCAGATCGCCAGATTTTTTGACAGCAAGCTTGGCGGAATCACGATTTACCAGTTTTCAAAAGATAGAAAAACCGTCTATTACTACGCTCATCTGATGAAAATCGCGGAAAACCTGTCGGAAAAAGCCGAGGTCAGGCAGGGAAACGTGATCGGATATGTCGGCGACACCGGAAACGCCGGAGCGGGAAATTTTCATTTGCATTTTTCGGTGATAATTCCCGCCGATGAAAAAAGATACTGGGAAGGCGAAAATGTAAATCCTTTTCTTCTGCTTATGAACGGAATCGAAGGACAAAAGCGATAAGGCATAACTTTTGCAAAATTTATAATCCGACGAAGGTTGTATTAAAACAAGACAAAATTATGCTTAAAAGGAAATTTATAAAATCAAAGCTTAAATGTTTATTGCTGTCGATCGGTATTTTATCGATGGTCGGCTGTGCACCCCAAAACTCTTCCGAAGTAAACTCAAACATAAATCCGTCAAACAATGGAAATACAGACAGCAATTCGACAAAACAAACAAACTCGAACTCACAACCAAAGATAAATTCCGTTCGTTTGTCCGTAACCTTGCCGGTATTGGATGCGATGTTGTTTGATGACGAATTTGTGAATTCACTTAAAACGGAAGCCGGTTTGAATGATGCAGAAATTGAAAAATTGAGAAACGCTTCGGGTGAAGCTGTCGCCCAACTCGGTGAAGATGAAAAAGGCTCAGGTTCGACCCGCGCCGCCGTTAAAAGAGCAGAAAGCAAAATTATTGAAACGGTCGGCAATGAAAAAGCTGAAAAATTGTTTCAATTGATAAACAAAAAATATTCCGGCGAACTCGATCCGCAAACCGCTTTGAGTTCAAAACCGAATGCGATTCCGTCCGACACTAGAATCGTGGTAAACGCTCCGGCATATCGAATGGACGCTTTCCAGGACGGTAAACTTATCAAAACCTACAAGATCGGTATCGGTTATCCTGAGTTTCCCTTACCCGAAGGTTTGCGCAAGGCTGATACCATTATTTTTAATCCGACGTGGACTCCGCCAGATGAGCCGTGGGTAAAAGGGAAATATAAGCCGTATCGAAAAGTTGCCGCCGGAAGTAAGTCGAACCCGCTCGGATTTATTAAAATCCCGATCGGTTTGCCTTCGCTGATTCACGGCGGTAAACAAGCGGCAAGGCTCGGCAATTTTGCATCTCACGGTTGTGTCGGACTGACGAATGAACAGGTTCAGGATTTTTCCCTGATTCTTTCTCAAATTTCAGGAACGACATTAACTGAAGATGAAATAGCCGGTTATCAGAAAAATCGGGAGGAAACGAAAAATCTGGAATTAGCGAAAACAATTCCGGTCGAGTTGCGGTATGAAACGATTGTTGTCGAGAACGGAAAACTAAGAATCTACCGCGATGTTTACGAACACGGGACGAATACTGAGGACAATTTGAAAAAAGTGTTGGAAAACTATGGTGTGAAGTTTGAAAGTTTGAGTGAAGCTGATCGACAAAATATCTTAAATTCGTTAGCGGCGATGAACACCGACGCGGAAGGTAAAACCGTCGACGAAAACGCGGCAAATTCAAACAAATCGACTGATTCAAATTCGGATAAAACGAAAAACAGCGAAATTACGAGCAATATAAAAGGGCGTAAAGAGATTGAAATATCGATCGCTCAATTAGAAGGCAAAGGTTATCCTGCTCCGGCTAATTACAATTCGGGTCAGAAGTAAATAGAAAAAGTCTGCGGTGTTTACCGCAGACTTTTTCTAATTTTGGAGGCGGCAATCGGAATCGAACCGATGAATAAAGCTTTTGCAGAGCTCTGCCTTACCACTTGGCTATGCCGCCGCTCTTTAATGAAAATAACATTTTCGACTTGAAGCAAATGAAGCGACGCGATTTTTTTCACGTCGCTTCTAAAGCTCTTGGAGCGGGAGACGAGACTTGAACTCGCGACTTCGACCTTGGCAAGGTCGCGCTCTACCACTGAGCTACTCCCGCATCGCAAATTGTTATTCTACAAGCTGAAAAAAAAATGTCAAGTGGCAGAAAATAGAATTTGCAAAAAAAATCCGAAACTACTTACTGACCGTTATATCTTTCACAAAACTCCAATCACCGCTCGGGCTGATCTTGATATTTCCGACGCGGCTGTTGTAAACGACCATATTTGCCGGATACCACAGAGGGAAAAGCGGGAGTTCATTGCTGACGATCTCCTGTGCCTTGACATAGAGGTCTTTAGCTTTATTTTTGTCGATCTCGCTGATCGCCTGATCGAGAATCTTATCCAATTCAGGATTGCTGTAACGGCTTCGATTACAGCAGGCAACTTTATCGCTCGGAATCTTTGCGGTCGTAAATAAGTCTTTGTAAAAGATCGGGTCTTGATTTCCGCCGATCCAGATTCCCGTATTCATCTGAAACTGTCCCTGCATAAGCTGTGAGCGCATCACGTTTCCTTCCACGGTTTCGATCTGAACGTTCAAGCCGACGGCGGTCAACGCGCTTTGGATAACCTGCGCATATTGGCTGATCGCGGCTTGTCCGGCGGTAAATTTAAAGACAATCGGCTCATTTTTATAGCCGGCTTCCTGCAATAACTGCTTTGCCTTTGCCGGGTCATAATTATATTTCGTTCCGGTGCTGTATGCCCACGAACCTTCGGGAAGAATCGAATAAGCGATCGTCGCTTGTCCGAAAAACAACTTGCTGACGATCTCGTCGCGGTTGATCGCATAAGCGATTGCCTGACGAATCTTCGGATTGTTCAACGGCGGCGATTGAGTATTGAACCCGAGATACTGAATATTAGAACCTTTGAACTGTTCGACCTTTAATTTCGGATTTTGCTCCAACGATTTTAAAGTGTCAGGCGAAAGATTGGTCGGAAGCGGCGCAATGTCAACGCCGCCGCTCTGCAATTCGGCTTGGAGAGAATTGGCATCGGGAACGGTTTTGACACGGATTTTTTGAACTTTCGGCGCGCCTTCCCAATAATTAGGATTGGCTTCGAGTTCGACGATATTTTGTGCTTTGTCAAAGCTGGTAAATTTGAATGCGCCTGAACCGATCGGTTGATTTTCCTGATTTTCTACTGTTCCTGCGGGAATTATCGGAATCGCGACGAGGTTCGACAAAAGCTGATTTTTCAAAGCCGGACGCGAAACAGTGATGACGACGGTTTTCGGGTCGGGCGTTTCCAGAGATGTGATATGTTTAACCTTTTGCCCGTCAACCGTATCATAAAAAGCGTTTGCTTTGTAGCCGTTACTTTTGAAAAGCTCGTCAAAAGTATATTTCACATCCGCTGACGTAAAATCTTTGCCGTTATGAAATTTCACGTTGTCCTGCAAAATGAAAGTCACAACTTTGCCGTCCCCGGAAACCTTAATTTCCTTGGCAAGCTCGCCGACATAATCGAAGTTTTCGTTCTTTTTAACCAAAGTATTAAAAATAAGATTGCGAACGCGTTCGGCGACGGCATCGGAAGCAGTCGAGGTTAAAGTATTCAAAGTCGAAAATTTTTCGGAAAGTGCGATCGTGACAAATTCGTTATTTTTCTCCCGGCAGGATGCGGTGAAAATAAAACTGAAAATCGATAAAAATAAAAGTGCTTGGCGCAAAATGATTATCCTCCGTAACTGTAACTGATTTTTTTATTTAGTTTGTCAATTTCGTCGGAGAGAAACTGCAAACGCGCGGAATCAAAGGCAATTTTGTTTGAAATCTTTTCTTTTAAGAGCGCGATACGGTTGATTGATTCGTCAATTCTTGCTTCCGTTATCTCGCCGCTCTCAACTGCTTTCAAAACTGCATTATAGCCTTCATAGATACGATTTTGGTCGGCACAGACCGAGAGCATATCCTCTCCGGCGAGAATCGCCATTTTGCAGGCTTCGCCGATACCGTAATTTTTCAAAATCGCACCCATTTCCAAATCGTCGGTTAAAACCAAACCATTGAAACCCAAATTTCCGCGGAGTAATTTGTTTATGAATTTAAAACTCAATGAAGACGGTAGAAGTTTGCCATTTTGATCGGTTTCCTGCAAGTCCGCACCGGGAAAAGCGGCGTGTGCGACCATTACCGCGTGAACGTTTCCGCCTTTGAGAATTTCCCGGTAAGGAAACAGATCGACTTCGTTTAATTCATTTTCTGCAATATTTACAGACGGCAATTCTTCGTGCGAATCCACTTGACTCGCACCTAAACCGGGAAAATGTTTCAAGCATCCGATTATTCCGCCGTTTTGCAGAACATTTAAATATTCTTCGGCAAATTCAGTTACTTCTTCTTTGGAATTACCGAAGTTCCTCGAAAAAATTCCGTTTGATTCTTTCCCGCGATTTTCGTCGATCACGTCAACGACAGGTGCGAAATTCATATTGAATCCGAGAATTTGCAAAACCTCCGCGGAAATTTCGGCAAGATTCCGAACGTCCTGAACATCTTTAAGTGAATTGGCGGAAGGCATCGGAGTGATGACGCGGCGCAAACGGTCAACCAGACCGCCTTCCTGATCGATACTCAAAAATGGAAGAACCTCTAAACTGTCGGAAATCTGATCGAGCAGGTTTCGGGTTTGCTCCGCTTCGCGAATGTTTCTGGTAAAAAGACAAACGCCGCCCGGCGAAATTTCGTCAAGAAGTTTGCGCGTTTCGTCGTCGTATTGCGAACCAGCAATGCCCACAAAAAATAGTTGACCGATTTTTTTTTCGATTGGAAGAGAAAAGATAAGTTTTGAATCCATAAAACTTGTGGATTTTATCAAAGTTAAAGTTAATTATAAAGCGTCGGCTTGCCGACAGTTAAAGTTATTCTTTTAATTTGCTGTAAATATTGAGAAAGAATTGCTTTTCGATTCGGAATCTGTTAATAATTCCAAGAAATTCAGAAATCTAAAATTCAATATAATTTATGAGAAGCAGTTTTGCGATGATTGGTTTGATGTTTATTTTGCTGTTCGCATTTTCGGGTTTCGCCCAAAATCAATGCTCGGGTGAACAATTATTTACCCAAAAAAACTGCGCCGGAGATGAAGTTTCAACCGAAGAAAATCAGCTTGTCACTCTAATAAATCAATATCGCAAGGAAAACAATCTTTCTGAAATTCCGATCTCAAAGCCTCTGAGCATATTGGCAAATCGTCATTTGCTGGATTTACAGATCAATGTCAAATTTCTCACGCACGGTTGGAGCAATTGTCCGTATGATATTAAAAATAAAGAAACCTGGAATTGTGTGATGGATGCTCCAAAGCGTTTGAATGTTGATTTTAACGGGAACGGTTTTGAAAATCTCTACCGAAATCTGAATGCCAATGCGACCCCGAGCCTTGCGCTCGAAGGCTGGAAAAAAAGTCCCCTACATAATTCTTTACTTTTGAATTTAGGAACGTGGAGTTCGCAAAACTGGGAAGCCATCGGTGTCAGCATTCGCGGGCAATTCGCCGCGATTTGGGTTGGAACGAGCAACTCGAACAAGGGAATTGCCGAATTTAAATCACCGAAAGGAATGGGTTTATCGTTTCAGGATGTCGTCAAAAATCTCTCGAATGTAGTTTCCATACAGAAAACCGCGTCTGTCGTCGAGAATGATAAATGGGTCGGAACATCAAAGGATAAGTCTGTTATTTTGGAGCTTTACGGTGAGATCAAAGACATTTCCGAGGCAAATCTTTCATTAAAGATAAAGTTGGATACGCAGAACCAATTGACCGCACGAAATAAAAATTTAGTTTTGGTTTACCTGAATAACATTTTTTCTTCGACCGAAGAAGCTGAAAAATGGTTTGACGCAAATTTTGCCAAAATTCTGCAAAATAAGAATTTGACTCAAAATTTTATAAAGAACAATAAAGTAATGGAACTCAGGATCGATCGGAATAATTACCTGATTCTCAATGCTAAGCCCTTCCGAAAACCGGAAAACAAGGCAATCGAAATTAAATGACCGTCACAAACGTCAGATGATTTTTTGTTTCACTTTTTCGAGCAGTTGTTTTGCCTCATCAGGTGATAAAGTTGAAACGTCGGTTTCTCTCAATTCGTCGATGGCGTTTTCGTTTGAGATCGCAAAAAGTGAAAATTGAGCCGCCATTTTGCTTTTTCCCTGGCGATTTACGGCTTTATCCAGACCTTCGTTTTTACTGCTCGCATCGTGAAAAACCGCGAGTTCGTATTTTTCCAGTTTTGCCAAGACATCCTTAGCACGTTCGATGACTTTCTGGGGAAGTCCGGCAAGTTTGGCGACCGCAATACCGTAGGATTTTGAAGCCTTTCCTTTTTCCAATTTGTGCAGAAACACGACTTCACCGTCTTTTTCGGTCGCCGTGATCTGATAATTTTTGGCTCCGGGAAGATTTTCCGCAAGCTCGGTCAGTTCGTGATAATGCGTGGCAAAAAGCGTTTTCGCCGAATGTGCCGGGGAATTGTGAAGATATTCGGCAACCGCCCAGGCGATGGAAAGACCGTCAAACGTTGAAGTTCCGCGTCCGATTTCGTCTAAAAGGATCAGGCTTCGCGGAGTTGCGTTATGCAAAATAGAAGCCGTTTCCGTCATTTCGACCATAAACGTCGAACGTCCCGATGCAAGATCGTCCGAAGCCCCGACGCGAGTCCAAATTCTGTCCAAAATCGGAAGTTGTGCAGAAGAAGCAGGAACGAACGAGCCGATCTGCGCCAATATCTGGATAATTGCGACCTGTCTTAAAATGGTCGATTTTCCGCCCATATTTGCTCCTGTTATGATGAGTAAACGGTCGGTCGAATTATTCATATAGAGATCGTTCGGAATGAAAGTTTCTCTCGAATAATTTTCAACGATCGGATGACGACCGTTTTTTATCCTGATCTCATCGCCGTCGTGCAGAACGGGCTGGACAAAATTATGTCTGGAAGCGGTTTCTGCCAGAGCCGACAACGCATCGAGCGTTGCGAGCGCGCGGGCGGTCGATTGCAGTTTTGACGTTTCGGCACGAACCTGCGAACGTATCTGGTGGAAAAGCTCAGTTTCCAATTCAATAATTCTGCCTTCTGCACCGAGCACTTTTTCTTCCCATTCCTTCAATTGCGGAGTCGTATATCTTTCGGCATTGGTCAAAGTTTGGCGGCGTTCATAATCAGCCGGAACACGTGAGATATTACCTTTTGAAATTTCGATGAAATAACCGAAAACATTATTGAATCTGACCTTTAAGTTAGAAATGCCGGTACGCCGTTTTTCCTGCTCCTCAAAAGTTGCAATGGTTTGCTTGGCAAAATTTGAAATATTCCGCACCTCGTCAAGTTCTTCATTAAATCCGGCACGGATGATTCCGCCCTCATTTACGTTCAAAGGCGGTTCATCGGCAATGGAATTTGCGATCAAATCGCGGATTCTGGGCAATTCAAAAATATTTTCAGACAAAACCTGCAACAATAAGCTTTGCGCGTCTGATAAAGCAAAATTTATTTTTGGGGTTTGTGAAAGAGAACGGTTGAGTGCGATCAGATCGCGTGGGGTTGCCGTTCCGAGATTTAATCTGCCGACAAGCCGCTCAAGATCGGAAACTTCCTTTAACAGAAATCTGATCTTGTCGCGTAACATCAGATCGGTCAGTTCCGTTATGGCAGAAAGTCTTGTTTGAATTTCGCTTCTTTTGATCGAAGGACGCAGAAGCCACGAACGCAAAAGTCGGGAACCCATCCCGGTAATGGTTTCGTCAATGACGGAAAAAAGAGTTTTTTTGTTTTGTTCGCTTCGTGATTCGACGATTTCCAGATTTCTGAGCGTGATCGCGTCGAGAATCATAAAATCGTTTGTTTCAAGATAGTTAAGTTCAGCGATATGTTCGGCGGCGGCACGCTGTGTTTCCTTCGCATAATTCAGACAAGCTCCGGCGGCGCGAATCGCTTCGGTTTTTCCTTCTATTCCGAAGCCGGTCAATTGGTTGACCTTAAACTGATTTTTCAATGAGTTTTCGCAATCTTCCAAATGAAAAAGCCAATCGTCGAGATTAGTTAAGGTCGTCGAAAATTTATTCGCGTTTCGCGGCGAGATCGAAACGACGTTTGATGAATTATTAAACAGTTTGTTTGATGAATTGAGAAATGTCTGCTCGACCAATTTTTGCAGTGAAACCGGAAACAAAAGCTCGCGCGGTGAAAAGCTTTCAATGTCGGCGCAAATCTCGTCCCACGCTTTCGAGCCTGAAAGCTGAGTCGTAAAAAACTCGCCGGTTGAAAGTTCCAGAAACGAAGCACCGAAAGTTTCGCCGGAACCGCAGATAGCGGCAAGATAGACTGCTTCCTTCGCTTCGACGAGTTGCGGGTCGATTGCCGTGCCGGGCGTAATTACTCTGACAACTTCGCGCTTTACAAGTTTTACGTCTTTCCCGCCGGGTTCTGATTGTTCGCAGATCGCGACACGGTAGCCTTTTTTTACCAAACGGGCAATATAATTTGAAGCGGCGTGGTGCGGCACTCCGCACATCGGAATCGGATTTTTTGAGTCTTTCTGTCTGGCGGTTAAAGTGATTTCAAGTTCGCGCGAACCGATCACGGCATCTTCATTAAACAGCTCGTAAAAATCGCCGAGCCGGAAAAAAAGCAAGGTTCCGGGATAGTTTTTCTTGATTTCCAGATATTGCCGAAACATCGGCGTAGCATTTTCCATAATCTTTGTGTGAATGAATTTAGAGAAAGAAAGTTTAACCTAAAATCGGACAACTTTAAAAATCGAATTTTCCAAAGCAATAAATATTTGCTAAAATCGCTATTTTCAAGTAACTTTATATATTTAAGTAGCTTATTATTTAGTAGAAAACTTTTCTAATTTTAAAGTAATCAAAGGGCTTTAAGAATCCTTCCTAAATAAATAATTATTGGAGCAATGAACTATGAAAGCAAAGAAGATTTTTTTATTTTTCGGTTTTTTAACTTTTATTTTTGGAACGACTTTCATTAAAGCCCAGGAATCTAAAACGCCTGCGCCGACAAGCACGACGGAAACGAAACAAAACACCGCCGATCTAAAGCCGGAATCTCTCGCAACTGACGCAAATCCCAACAAAAACAGCTCGGACGAAAAATATCGTATCGGATTTCAGGACAGCCTCGAAATTCAGGTTTATCGTCATCCCGAATTGACCCAACAAGTTAATGTAAATGCTGACGGAACGATAAATCTGCACCGGATCGAGCGTCCTGTGGTGGCGGTTTGCAAGACCGAACGCGAATTAGCGAATATCATCGCCGAACAATACAAAATCATATTTAAGAACCCGAACGTTAATGTCAGAACCATCGAACAACGTTCGCAACCCGTTGCAATCGTCGGTGCGGTTGAAAAACCGGGCAGTTTTAATCTGAACAGAAAGATCAGACTGCTCGAACTGCTTGCTTTCGCGGGCGGTCCCGACGTGGAAAATGCCGGCTCTAAAGTTCAGATTGCGCGAATCGGAAATGTCACGGGATGCAAGGATTCCAAAGTTGCAAGCGACGAAGATACGGAAGTCGAGTTTCTAAGATTCAATCTGAACAATGTGCTTGAAGGGAAAGAAAACCCGTTTATGCAGCCGGGCGATATTGTTTCGGTGTTGGTTGCCGAAGAAGTATATGTAGTCGGAAATGTGATGAAGCCGACAAAGATCGTTTTAAGAGATTCGAGAACGCTGACGCAGGCAATCGCCGAAGCGGGCGGACTCAATAAAACGGCAAAAACCGACAATATTATTATTCAAAGACAAGAACCGGGAAGCACGGTTAAAAAAGAGCTGAGTTTTAACTTGAAAGAGATTCGCAGTCAAAAGATCGCCGATCCCCAATTACAGGGTAACGATATTGTCGTTGTGGGGAACGATAATTTGAAGAGCGTCAGTAAAGGATTTATGGAGTTGGTAAAAACGAGTTTTCCTTTTCTTTTATTTTAGTTAGTAATTTATGAAAGACAGTCGTGAGATAATTAAGCAAACAACTGAAACAGTTGAACTTGAACGTCCATTTGAGCCTCAGATAGTGCCGAACACGGGACGTTATCCGGCTTATCGCGAGATTTATTCGCAGGACGGTTTCCAACTTCTCGATTATTGGCGGGCAATCCGGAAGCGGCTCTGGTTGGTGATCGGTATCACGGTTTTGATAACGACCTTAGCGGCGATCTATATGGCGCGAAAACCGGATGTTTTTATGGCTGTCGGCACGGTTCAGGTCGATCTCGAACAAGCCAATCCCGATCTTGTCACGAGCAGTGACCGCCGTTTGGCGGCTCCGCCCGATCCTTCTTATTTCAACACGCAATTGCAGTTATTAAATAGCGAAAGTCTTTTGCGTAAAGTAGTTAAAGAATACAGCCTCGATTCAAATAAAGAGTTTCAAGCCGCTAAAAATGAAGCCTCAAATTCTGCCTTCCGCGCAATGCTAAAGGCGATCGGACTGGCAAGCGAAGATAAGAAAAAAGAGGAAAAGCCCGTCGGTGAAGTTTCGACGGCACCGAATTCGGCTTTGGCTTCGTCGGAAGAGATTGCGGAAGCAGTTCGACTTGCACCATACGTTGAAATCATCAAAAAAAATCTCGGTATCGATCCTGTCCGTGAGGCGCGGGCAACCTTTAAAGATACGCGTTTGATAGTTGTTTCTTATAAACACACAAGCCCCGAGCTTGCTTCATTTATCGTCAATGCGATCATTGAAACGTTTTCTAAAACGAACCAGGAAAAGCGTTCGGGAACACAACGCAAGACAAATGATTTTCTTTCAGATCGAATCGCCGATTTGCAGGGACAGATCAAAGCGGATGAAAACAAACTCGTCGCACTGAAGGGAAGCGTCGGAATCATTAATACCGAAGGTGAACAAACCGTTGTTACCCAAAGATTAATGGGTTTGAACGAAGATTTGCTAAAAGCTGAAAATCTACGTAAAACCGCCGAAGCGCAGTATAAAGCGGTAGCCAATTCGCCCGAACGTCAAAAAGCCCTGACCGAGGAACAAATGGCGCGTTATATCACTGAGAGGGAAAACGATATTCGTTCCAATATCAATGATATACAAAAGAAAATTGCCGAACTGACGGCGCAAAGAAATAAGCTTTTGGAAGAGTATCAACCCGGGACTTTTGAAGTTCAGGAAGTCGAAACGCAGATCAAAAGTTTGGAAAATTCGATCAACAAGATCACGCAGAAAAACAACGAAGACCTTGAAGACTTTCGCAAACGCACGACCAAAGTTCAGCTTGAAAATCTAAAAACCAAATATATTCAAGCCCAACAGCAGGAAGACAAAATCCGCAGTGCCTTTAACGAACAATATAACACTGCACAGGGACAATCGCAGGGTGCCGTAAACATCAAACTTTTGGAACAGAATATTGCGACAAACCGCGGTTTTCTTGAAAATCTGCAAAAACAAGTCAGTGAAAACGACGTGATCGCAAAGGGAACGGACAATAATATTTCGGTTGCCGAAATCTCGATTCCGCCCGATACGCCGGTTTCGCCGCGCCGTTTGACAACGGTTATGGCGGCACTTTTTCTTTCGACCCTGTTCGGGATGGGATTGGCATTATTTTTAGAATATCTCGACGACACGATCCGTTCGACCGAGGAAATCGAAAATTACCTGCAATTACCTGCGCTGGCGGCAATTCCAACCATCGATTCGATGCCGAAACGTAAACTTCTCCTTGTTGGAAATACTGCGAGTGAAGAGGAATCGAACAAAGCCGCCAAATCCGAATTGCTGATTCATTCGGATTCGCGCTCGGCATTGGCGGAAGCCTATCGGCAACTGCGAACTTCGATTTTGCTTTCAACCGCCGGTCACGCGCCGAAATCGCTTTTGATTACTTCGAGCTTGCCATCGGAAGGCAAAACCACGACGGCAACAAATACTGCCATAAGTCTGGCGCAGACGGGCGCGAAAGTTTTAATTATCGATGCCGATATGCGTCGTCCGCGTCTGCATACGGTTTTCGACATCAGCAATTCGGCAGGTTTAAGTACGATTCTTTCGAGTGAACTGACCGAGCAGGAAATGATCGATGTCGTTCAATACGACGATGCTTCAAAATTGCATTTGCTTCCTTCGGGACCTGTTCCGCCGAATCCGGCTGAGTTGATCGGTTCCGAGCAGATGTCGAATTTCCTGAAGAAAATGTCCAATAATTTCACGCACGTCGTCGTCGATTCGCCGCCGATCGCTTCCTTTACGGACGGTGTTCTGATCGCTTCGATGGTTGACGGTGTGATTCTGGTCGTTCACGCCGGAAAGAGTTCGCGGCAAGTCATTCGCCGCTCGAAACAGCTTTTGAACGAGATCGGCGCAAAGATTTTCGGGGTTGTTTTGAACAACGTCAATCTGCGCTCGCAGGACAATTATTATTATTATCAAAGTTATTATCACTCGAATAATTACCGTCACGATGACGAGTAAGATTTAGTTGATTTCAAAGAGTTTTTATTTTATCTATGACAGACAAAACGAAGGTTTTGGTAACGGGTGCGGGCGGATTTATCGGAAGTCATCTGGTTACATACCTGAAAGAAAAAGGATATTGGGTGCGCGGTGTGGACATCAAATATCCCGAGTTTTCGGATAGCGATGCCGACGAATTTGAAATTCTCGATCTCAGACGCTGGGACAACTGCCTGCAAGCAACGAGAAATGTTTCGGAAGTATACGCGCTTGCCGCAGATATGGGCGGAATGGGTTTTATCTCGGCGCATCACGCACAAATTCTTTACAATAATTCGCTGATTAATCTGCACACGCTCGAAGCCGCCAAAACCAACGGTGTCAAGCGTTATTTATACACGAGTTCGGCTTGCGTTTATCCCGAATATTTACAGGAAAACGCAAACGTAACGCCGCTCAAAGAAGAAGATGCTTATCCGGCACAGCCGCAGGATGCTTACGGTTGGGAAAAGCTGATCTCCGAAATTCTTTGTCATCATTATCAGAATGATTACGGAATCGAAACTAAAACCGTGCGTTTCCACAATATTTTCGGTGAAAAAGGAACTTGGGAAGGCGGACGCGAAAAAGTTCCGGCGGCGATGTGCCGTAAGATTGCCGAAGCGAAACTGAGCGGAAATCCCGAGGTAGAAATTTGGGGCGATGGCGAACAGACACGCTCATTTTGTTATATAAACGATTGTCTTGAGGGAATTTACCGGCTGATGCGTTCCGATTATTCGGAACCGCTCAATCTCGGACAAGACCGAATGGTTTCGATCAATCAGCTTGCCGGCATTATCGCGGAGATCGCGGGAATCAAAATTTCAAAGAAACATATCGACGGACCGCAAGGCGTTCGCGGCAGAAACTCCGACAACAGCAAACTGCGCGAAGTTTTGGGTTGGGAACCTTCGATCTCGCTGGAAGATGGTTTGAAAATCACATACGATTGGATCGAATCGCAGGTGCGTGAGTCGAAAAACATCAAAGCGGAAGCAAAGTCGGAAAGTTTAACGGCAAGTAATTAAAGCATCTTTCAATGTTGAATGGATTTGCAAAAAAAGAAAATTTATGTTGCCGGATCAGGCGGAATGGTCGGCAGTGCAATCGTTAAGGAATTAAGAAACAGAAACTGTAAAAATCTCATCACCCGTTCATCGTCCGAGCTGAACCTGATTCGGCAAAGCGATGTAGAAGAATTCTTTTTATCCGAAAAGCCTGAGATCGTGATAATTGCGGCGGCAAAAGTCGGCGGAATTATGGCGAACAATACCCTGCGCGCCGAGTTTATCTACAACAACTTGATGATCGAGGCGAATGTCATTCAAGCGGCATTCGAAAATAAAGTTGAAAAATTGGTTTTTCTCGGTAGCTCGTGCATTTATCCGAAATTTGCAGATCAGCCGATGAAAGAAGAAGATTTGCTTTCGGGTTATCTGGAGTTTACGAACGAACCTTACGCGATTGCGAAAATTGCCGGGATAAAACTTTGCGAAAACTATTTCAGGCAATACGGCTGTAATTTTATTTCGGCGATGCCGACCAATCTTTTCGGCATCAACGACAATTTCAATCTGCAAAATTCGCACGTCATTCCCGCATTGATACACAAAATTCATAATGCTAAATTAAACAATTCGGAGAAGGTCATTTTGTGGGGCACGGGAAAACCGCGCCGCGAATTTCTCTATGTCGACGATCTTGCCGAGGCAGTCGTTTTTATCACGGAAAAAATAAACGCCGCCGATCTTTACGATAAAAGCATTTCGCATCTGAACGTCGGAACCGGTGAAGACATCGAGATTTTGGAAGTCGCCGAAATTATAAAAAAAATTGTCGGTTTTGAGGGTGAAATTGAAAAAGATTTAAGTAAACCCGACGGCACACCGCGAAAATTGATGGACGTAACGAGGCTTTCGGCTTTGGGTTGGAAATATAAGACGAGTTTGGAAGAAGGTTTGCGAAAAACCTACGAATGGTATTTAGAAAATCCGTCTGCAATAAAACAATAAATTATGAAAAAAGCAATTATTACAGGCGTGACCGGGCAGGACGGAAGCTATCTGGCTGAAATCCTGTTGGAAAAAGGCTACGAGGTTCACGGGATTATCCGTAAATCCAGTTCATTCAATACAGGCAGAATTAATCATTTGTATGAAGACAATGAAATTTTGAACAAAAAGCTTTTTCTTCATTACGGCGATCTGATCGACCCGAGCAGTCTGAATCGTTTGTTGGAAAAAGTTGAGCCGGATGAGATTTATAATTTAGCGGCGCAAAGTCACGTAAAGGTTTCCTTCGACGTGCCTGATTACACGGCGCAGGTCGATGCGCTCGGAACTCTGCGGTTTTTAGACGCGATCCGTGAAACGGGTTTGCGCCAGACAAAATTTTATCAGGCTTCAACGTCCGAACTTTTCGGAAAAGTTCAGGAAATCCCGCAGAGCGAGAAAACGCCGTTTTATCCGCGTTCGCCATATGCCGTCGCGAAACTTTATGCTTACTGGATCATTGTAAATTACCGCGAAGCCTACGACATATTTGCCTGCAACGGGATTTTGTTCAATCACGAATCGCCGCGCCGCGGAAAAACCTTCGTCACAAAAAAAATTACGAGAGAAGTTGCGCGAATCATTCTCGGCAAATCCGACAAATTAATTCTTGGAAATTTGGATGCAAAACGCGATTGGGGTTACGCGCCTGAATATTGTCTTGGAATGTGGCAAATTTTACAGCATCACAAAGCGGACGATTTTGTATTGGCAACTAACGAAACACATTCCGTCCGTGAATTTGTCGAAGAAACTTTCAGAAATGTCGGGATAGAAATCTCGTGGAAAGGCGAAGGCGGAGATGAAAAAGGAATTATCAGCAGTATCGACAGGGAATTATTAAAGGAGCAGACGAAATCAAGCGAAATCTTTGTCAGGGAAAATGAAGCCGTCGTTGCTTTGAGCCCGAATTATCTGCGCCCGACCGAAGTCGATCTGTTGATCGGCGACCCGTCAAAAGCAAATAAAGAATTAGATTGGAAAGCAAAAACCGGGTTTCGGGAGTTAGTGAAGATAATGATCGAAGCCGACATCGAACTTGTTAAAAATCCGCATTTGGATTATTGATCCGGAATGAAAAAATTGAGAGTTGAAATAGTTACTCCCGTTTACAATCGGCGTGAATTGACTTTGCAATTTTTGAGAAGTCTTTCGCGGGTCGATCGTGAAGGACTCGAACTACATACAATAATCGTTGACGATGCTTCGACGGACGGAACCGAAGAAGCAGTAAAAGTAAATTTCCCCGATGTCGAAATCGTTAAGGGAAACGGAAATCTCTGGTATACGGGCGGAACTAACCGGGGCTTGGAAGCCGCCCTGAAACACGATCCCGATTACATTTTATGCGTTAATAACGATTCGATATTTGATGAAAAATGTATCAGAAACCTTGTCGATTGTGCCGAAAAACATCGGCGTTCGGTCGTCGGTGCGGTCTTGCTTTTGTGGGACACGCCGCACAAGGTTTTTCAGGTTGCGCCAAAATGGGAAACTCTTTCGGGCGGGTGGCGGCATTGGAGAAATCAAACGATCTGGACACTACCGAAGAATCCCTGGAAAGTTGAATTGATCGTGGGAAATTGTGTGCTTTATCCGGCTCAGGCAGTCAGGGAAGTCGGATTTATGGATGAAAAAAGATTGGTGCAATACGGCGATGCCGAATATACGCCGCGGATGAGAAAAAAAGGCTGGCAATTGCTGATCGAGCCGAAAGCGAGAATTTTTTGCAAGCCGAATGACATACCGCCGAAAATGGCTGAAATGTCGTTGAAAAAATTAATCAAAACTCTTTTTTTCAATAAATACGGCGTTCAGAGTCTGCATCGAAGGTTTTACTCGAACTTACTGGGAGCACCGTCGAAAATAATCGGGTTATCGGCTTTCTTTATCTTTTTTGTGCGGTATTTTATAGGCAAAAACGCCGAAGGCGACTGGGCTTTGCACAAATCCGAACCGCCCTTGAGCGAGATTTACGCAGAATCGGAGATAACTTAAAGCAAATTGTTAACTTTGTCGCTCTCACAAAACTTAATCAAATACTTTAACTGTCGCCGTGCCGACACTTTATAAAACGGTTGAACTTTCAGGAATTAAAAAAAGACGCGGTCATTGATGTAATTCTCTGCTGGAACTATACTTCCTGGGGCGGAGCGCAAATATATTTTCTTTCGATCATAAAAAATTCGCCTGCCAATTTTCGTTATACAATAGTCCTCCCAATTCAGACCAAACAAGACATTCTCGATTTTTTTGAGCCTTACGGTGTAAATTTCGTGTTTCTCGACATAAATTTTCAGAACGAGCCGAAACAAGGAATTCGTGAAAAGGTAAAGCGGCAAATGCAAAGAACTTTTTCTGAATATGAAGTTTACGGCAAACTGAAAAATATGAGTTTGGAAAAAAAAGTATTGCATATTGAAAGTGCTCCGTGGCAATCGTGGATATTACTTTTTTTCCTGTCAAAAATGGGGAACGTTTTCGTCACGATGCACAATGCCTTGCCGCCGGAAGTTCCGAAATGGAGAAAAAAAATATGGAGTAAGCGTTTGAATCTGTTACTCAGCCGTAAAAAATTTCATTTCTTTGCGGCTAACCAAAATGCGATCGACAGCTTGAAAGATTATGTTTCAGAAGTGTTTCAAAATAAACTGATTTTAACCAGAGCGACAATAAATCCTGCCGAGATCGAAGGTGTTAACAATAAAAAGATCGATATTTGCGAAATTAAAAAGAAGCACAGTATTCCGGTTGATAAATTTATAGTTCTCTGCGTCGGACAATTTATCGACAGGAAAGGACGTTGGATTTATCTCGAAACGGCAAAACAGATTTTGAGAACTAACAAAGAATTGTTTTTTGTCTGGCTGACCCCGCAACTGCCTGACCAAAATGATTTGAAAAAAATAGAATCGTTTGAGTTGGGAGATTCCTTCCGTTTGATCAAATCTGAAAATGTCGGAAAAACTCGTGATGAAATTCTTAGTTTCTTTAAAGTTGCCGATGTTTTTACGTTGCCAAGCTTGTGGGAAGGACTTCCGATTGCGATTTTAGAGGCAATGGCTTTGGGATTGCCGACAGTTTCGACAAATCTGAATGCGATTCCCGAAGCCGTGATCGATGGAGAAACAGGAATTCTGGTAGAAACCGGAAACGCCGAACAGTTGAAAACGGCAATTTTAAGATTGTATGAAAACGAGGCATTAAGAAAAAAATTGGCGGAAACAGGGAAATCGTTTGTCCTTGACAAGTTTGACGAGCGCAAAATGGCGGAGATAGTGCTGGAAAATTACGAAAAATGTCTGTTGCCCTAGAAAAAAATATCATAAACCCCAACAAACGTTTGGTTAAAAACGCCATATTCAGCGCGCTGTCCTGGTTTTTGCCGATCATTTTGACAGTTTTCGGGACACCGGTAATAGTTAAAGGATTAGGATACGAGCAATATGGATTATACGCGCTGATACTCGGTTTTATCAGCTATTCGTTTACATTCGGGATCGGTCGGGCGGTGACAAAATACGTGTCCGAATATAACAGTTCAGATCAAAAACAGAAAATATCGGAAGTTATCTCGACGACATTCTGGTTTTCGATCCTGTTATGTTTGATAGGCGGAATTTTATTGATCGCCACCTCGGAATATATCGTCAGAGATGTTTTGCAGATCAATAAGGATTTTCACGACCCGGCAATTTACGGTCTTTATCTGGCGAGCGGAAGCATCTGTCTGATGTTGGTAGGACAAGTTTTTCAAGGAGTTTTGCAGGCAATCCACAGGTTTGACCAGGTTTCGATCTTGATAACGCTAAACGGTTTTATCCAGACAGCCGGAAACGTTGCGCTGGTTTTAATGGGATTCGGGTTCAATTCGCTTCTTATTTGGAGTTTGTTTACAGGCGGACTTAATTCATTTTTATATTACTATTTCGCCCGCAAAAATTTGCCTGAATTCAGAATAAAATTTGTCTTCAGCCGGGAAATTGTAAAATTAATATTCAATTTCAGTCTTGGCATTATCGGTTATCAAATCTTTTCAAATATTCTTCTGATCTTTGAAAGAAGCTGGATCACGCGCAAGCTGGGAGCCGAAAATTTAACGTATTATGTGGTGCCGATGACATTGGCTTTGTATCTACACGCGTTTATCAGCAGTTTGATTATAGTTATTTTTCCGGCTATCAGTGAACTCCGGTTCGAGCCGGAAAAACTTTTGAAATTGTATCAAAGGGCAACAAAAGTTATATTTATGATAATTGCTTTCTGTGCCTTAACGATGATTTGTTCGGGGAAATTGTTTTTATCGTTATGGCTCGGTCAGGACTTTGCGGAAAAATCTGCTTTAGTTCTAAGCTTGCAGACGATCTCGTTCAGTGTTTTCGGTTTATTGGTCGTGGTGTGGCAATTGTCCGAAGGTTTCGGGCATCCGCGTTTTAATTCGATGATCGCTTTTATATGGCTGTTGATCTCAGTTCCTTTAATGGTAGTTTTGATCGACGATTTCAAGATCGTCGGGGTTGCAACGGGCAGAACTGTGGCGAATTTGTTAACCCTTCCGTTTATCCTGATCGGAGAAAGTCAGTTTCTAGGTAAAATTCACTGGGACTTTTGGTTAAAAACCATATTCATACTCACAACAGCTTCCTTTTTTACCTTCGTTGCTGAGTTTGGAATCTATAATTTTTTGCCCCAAAAATGGGAAACATTGATATTCGGCAGTTTGGCAGGCGGAGTGATTTTTGTAGCAGTCATATGGGCATTGAACTTTTTTTCAAACGAAGAGAAATTATTTATGAAAAATTTCCTTCGGCGTGCATAAATCGTTGGAACGAAAATTTGTGGAGCTAAAATATATAAATTCGTATTTTGAATTCGTGTCGGAAATATGAATTAAACTTGGAATGAAAAATAAAATCGAAATTGTTCAACGGGTAGAGTTTATCCGAAATATTTGTAAAGGAAAGAAAGTATTGCATTTAGGGTGTACAAACTACCCTTATACGCGAGAAACCATTAAAGACAACAGTTTGCTGCACTTTGAATTGGATAAAATTGCATCCGAGCTTTACGGATTCGATTTCGATCAGGCAGGAATCGATATTTTAAGGGAAAACGGAGTTAAAAACCTCTTTCGTGCAGACCTTGAAAAACTTGACGAAGTTGAACTGGATAAAAAATTCGATGTTATCATTGCGGGGGAAATGATCGAACATCTCAGCAATCCCGGGTTATTTTTACGCGGAATAAAGCGGTTTATGAACCCCGATACTGTTTTGGTCATCACCACGATCAATGCTTACTCGGGAATGCGGTTCGGCATCTATTTTCTGAGAGGTAAGGGCGGAGTAAACGAACCTGTTCACCCGGATCACGTGGCTTACTATTCTTATTCGACTTTGCGTCTGATAATCGAAAGAGAAGGGCTAAAAGTCAGTGATTTTCTTTTTTATGATCTTGGCAAAGAGCATCGTCCTTATTCAAAATGGTATTATAATCTGTTAAATGATATGTCGGTCTGGTTTGCGCCACAGGCAAGCGATGGAGTAATAGCGGTTTGCCGGGTAGAAACAAATTCAGGGCTTTAATTTTTATGCGGAAGTTAGCAAAAGAGAACACGGCAATAGGCACTGATTCACAAATTAAGCTTTTATTTACTGCAATATTATTGATGTTTGTAGTGATTGCAAGTGTCTTTGCGGTTATCCTGTCGGAATCCGGTATTGAGAGCGGGTATACGTTTCCGTATCTTTTCCCATGGATATTTCTGACTGCCTTTGTCCTGCTGACACCGCTCGTAATTCGTTATTATAAAGGGACTTTTAATTTATTTGATCCGATCGTATTTTCAATTTGGACATACTTCATCCCGGTTTATGTGCTTGGCGGGATTATTTTTGCAAGCGGTCTTAATTTACCTTATTTTACTGCCTTTATAGATGATCCGCAGGTTAATCTTCCGCTGACCTACTTCTATTTTTTAATGGGGATGATCGGCTTATTTCTTGGCTTCCAGATAAAATTTGCCAAAAATATAGGGGCGGCGATCAGTAAGAAACTGCCGGTATTGAATTGGGATGCAGACCGAATCGTTTTACCGGCTTTAATATTACTCGGGATCGGAATCTGGTTTAATTTATCCGCCTGGATTTCAGGTGTTTTGGGATTTCAGCGTGTCGATCAGTATGATGCCTTCGACAATATTCAATACGTGCTTTCATTACTTGTCGTTGAGGGATCGTTGCTATTATGGCTGTTTATTTTCAGAACAAAGCAAAGAAACTTTAATTTTTACGCAGTCCTGTCGATCTTAATAATTATTATCCCCTTAAGAACTATGATTGCCGGAAGCCGCGGCAGTCTGTTCTTGAATTTTTTAATGATTGCCATGGCATACGTTTTTTCAGGCAGAAAATTAAATGCAAAAAATAGCGTTGTCTTTGGAATTATTTTGGTTTCCGTTATCTTTATCGGGATGATCTACGGAACTACTTTTAGAAATGTGAAAGGGACTGAAAGTAAAGTTTCTACTGAGGAGTATGTTGACAGTGCGTTTAGAACGATAGATGTGATTACCAGTACGAACCCGACAATCGTTCTTTCTGAAGCCCTTGGCAACCTTGGGGAAAGACTGGAAAATGTCAGTGCTCTGGCGGTCGTCGTATCCAATTATGAAAAGCTTGCTCCGTATGAAGCGGCTTACGGAATGGAAAATAATATCTGGACATACACCTGGACGGCATTTATTCCACGCTTTATCTGGAACGATAAACCGATCGTATCGGACGCAAGAGCTTACAGTGAATTGTATTTTAACTTTGGCGAAAATTCATTCCCGATGACGACTGTCGGTGATTTGCTGAGAAATTTCGGTCCGCTCGGGATTCCGCTCGGAATGTGTTTTTTAGGGTTTTGTTTACGTATTCTATATGCCGGACTCATTGAAAACCAAGCCTTTTCAGTATGGCGAACAACGACATATTTTATGTTAATGACGAGGGTTTCACACGAAGGATTTTACGGAACCATTCTCCCGGAAATGATGAGAACTGCAATTCTCATTGCATTTAGCCTGCTAATTATTAAATTTGTTTTGAAAGGACGTAACTGACATTAAATGAAAATTGTTTTTACAAACGGGTGTTTCGATATTTTACATCCCGGACATTTAGACCTGTTAAAAAGAGCAAAAGAGTTAGGTGACAAACTAATTGTCGGGATTAACAGCGACGATTCGATAAAAAAGATCAAAGGATTTGAAAGACCATTTATTAATCAAAATGATCGGAAAGAGCTTTTAATGGGGCTAAAGTCAGTCGACGAAGTCTACATTTTTGATGAATTGACACCTCAAAACCTAATCGAAGAGATTAAGCCGGATGTTTTGGTAAAAGGCGGAGATTGGAAGGTTGGAGAGATAATCGGAGCCGATTTTGTTTTGGCAAATGGCGGAAAAGTTTTTTCACTTCCGTTAAAGGAGGGATTTTCTTCAACCCGCATAGTCGAGAAAATAAAAAATTCCGACGGAGAAAATTCTTCGACCCGAACGGAAATAAAGGGAATCTCTGAAACTTCGCTAAACCAGCATCTCAATGTCTTCGATAAAATATTGCGGGATTTGATTCCGACAATCGAAAATTGTGCCGACATAATTACTGAAACCTTACAAAAAGGCAATAAGATTTTGCTTTGCGGTAACGGCGGCAGTGCGGCTGATGCCCAACATATTGCCGCAGAATTTGTCGGAAGATACGAAACCGAAAGACGCGCATTTCCTGCAATAGCTTTGACGACAGACACTTCCGCGTTAACTGCGCTGGCAAACGACTATGATTTTGAAAGAATATTTTCAAGACAAGTAGAAGCACTGGCAAACGAAGGGGATTGTTTGATCGCCATCAGCACGAGCGGAAACTCGCCTAACGTTATTTCGGCGGTTATGACAGCCCGCAAGAAAAACTGTAAAATTATCGGTTTTACTGGCGAAAAGGGAAAAAAACTCGCGTCACTCTCTGATAATTGTCTGATGATACCCTCAGGAAGAACTGCCAGAATCCAGGAAGCACATATCACAATAGCTCATATAATTTGTGAAATTATTGACTTTAGGTTTAAAGAAACATAATTTGTCGGGTTTATAAGAATGAAAAGTTTAGAAAAATTCTCCGATGTGAAAATTTTGGTGATCGGAGATTTAATGCTGGATAGATATTGGTGGGGAAAAGTAACCAGAATTTCTCCCGAGGCACCGGTTCCAATAGTTCACTTACATAAAAGCACTTATACTGTGGGCGGTGCCGCAAATGTAGCGGCAAATATTGCAGGTTTGGGGGCTGAAACAATCTTGATAGGACTGTTAGGCAAAGATGAAGATGCAAAATACTTTTGCGAGAGTTTGCGAAAAGCTAATGTATCGGATGAGCATCTGATATATTCCGAAGATCGCCCAACTATTGTAAAAACAAGAGTTATCGCTCATAGCCAACAGATGGTGAGGATAGATCAGGAAGAAGTTAAAGAATTGGATGAAGCCAATCAGGAATCGGTCTATAACAAATTACTTAATGTTATTGATGAAGTTCAGGTAATTATTTTGTCGGATTATGCGAAAGGCTTTCTAGCAATGGATTTAATTTCCAAAATTATCAAGCTGGCAATTGAGAAAGAGAAGTTAGTATTGGTCGATCCGAAAGGGAAGGATTATCGAAAATATAAAGGTGCAACCCTTCTTACGCCCAATAAAAAAGAGGCATTTGAGGCTTGTAACATCGATGAAAATAGTCCTGATTGGATCAATAAAGCGGCGGAGGAATTAATATCTAAGATCGATCTGAAGGCAGTTTTAATAACACAGGGAGAAGAAGGAATGTCGCTGTTTTTAAATAACGGTGAGTTTCAGCATTTTCCCGCTTCGGCAAGAGAAATCTATGATGTTACCGGTGCAGGCGATACCGTGATCGCAACTTTGGCAGTTTCGTTAGGAGCGGGAGAAAGTTTGGAAAAAGCCTCCGAGATTGCAAATATTGCTGCAGGGCTGGTTGTCGAGCAAGTCGGTACTACAACTATTAAATATAATGATTTGTTAAGTTATATAGAAAAACAGACTCATTTAATTTAACTTTCGCCGATTTAATTAATAAATGAAGTTAATTGTTAGTCGGCAGAACTTAAAATCTGCAATAAAACGATTTAAGAAAGAAGAAAATACTTTAGAGGTCTATTTGCAGACTCTTTACAAATTACTTTAATTCAGAATAATGAGAATATTGATCTTCGGCGGGAAAGGAATGCTTGGTCATAAATTGATCCAGGTTTTGAATAATAAATTTGAAGTCTGGACAACCATTCGCGGCAAGGCTGCCGATCTGGATAAATTTAATTTTTATAAAACTGTGAATGTTCTTGATTCCGTTAATATTTTGGATTTTGAGCAGGTCAGGCAGAGCATTGAAGCGGTGAAACCCGAAGTCGTTATAAATTGTGTCGGTGTCATCAAACAGCTTCCGATTTCCAAAGATGTAATTAATACTTTGACGATCAATTCGATTTTTCCGCATCAATTGGCAGGACTTGCAAAGCAGAACTCTTTTCGACTGATAAATATAAGCACGGACTGTGTCTTCAAAGGAACAAAGGGTAAATACACGGAAGCTGACGAAGCCGATGCCAGCGATCTTTATGGAAGAAGTAAAAATTTAGGTGAAGTCTTACAGGAAAACTGTTTGACCGTCAGAACTTCGATAATCGGACGCGAGCTTGAAACGGCTAACAGTTTGGTTGATTGGTTTTTGAGCAATGAAGGCGGGAAAGTTAAAGGCTTTGTAAATGCGATCTACTCGGGCTTTCCAACCATAATCTTTGCCGATATAATGACTGATTTGATCGTAAATCAGAAAAATCTGAATGGTTTGTATCATATTTCAAGCGAGCCGATAAACAAGTTCGATTTGTTGAAATTAATAAAAGAGGCATATCGGGCGGATATTGAGATCGAACCGTTTGAAGACTTTAAAATCGACAGGAGTTTAAATTCGGATAAATTTCGGAAGGAAACTGGATTTGAGCCGCTGAGTTGGCACGAAATGATCGATAAAATGGCGGCTGATCCGACACCATATAATAATTGGAAGTAATGAAAAAACTCGAAGGAAAAAGAATTTTAGTAACAGGCGGAACGGGTTCGCTCGGACAAACGCTGGTAAAACGTTTACTCACGGGGGAAATGGGTAAACCTGCCAAAATCACCGTCTTTTCGCGTGATGAAGCCAAACAGCATTATATGCGTCTGGATTATTTGCATCGAAAAACTGCCACGGACGACATTATCTATCAAAACTCGCAGAATTTATTAAATTTTCGTATCGGAGATGTCAGGGATTATTCAGCTTTGCTGGCGGCGATGCGTGAAGCCGATGTCGTCTTTCACGCAGCGGCTTTGAAACAGGTTCCATCTTGTGAATATTTTCCGTTCGAGGCGGTCTTAACAAACATCGTCGGGGCAGAAAACGTTGCCAAGGCAATCAGGGAAAATGATCTGCCGACCGAAAAAGTTATCGGTATTTCTACCGATAAAGCCTGTAAGCCGATCAATGTGATGGGAATGACGAAAGCACTCCAGGAGAGAGTTTTAATCGAAGCTAATCGCGATTGTTCAAAAACCGATTTTCTTTGCGTGCGTTACGGAAATGTGATCGCTTCGCGCGGTTCGATAGTTCCCTTATTTGTGGAAATGGTCAAAAATAATCAGCCTTTGACGGTAACTTTGCCTGAAATGACCCGATTTCTGTTAAGTCTTGACCGTGCCGTTGACACGGTTTTTGCGGCGATCGATACGGGGTTTCGTGGCGAAACATACGTTCCAAAAGTTCCGGCGGCAAAAATTGTCGATGTCGCGAAAGCTCTGATGGGAACTAAGGATTTGCCGATAACATTTACGGGAATTCGTCCGGGTGAAAAAGTTCACGAAATAATGGTTTCCGAAGAAGAATGTTTCCGAACGGTCGAGCGCGGCGGTTATTACGTGATCTTGCCCGTATTGCCCGAACTGCGAGTGGAAAAAGAATTCGATCAGGCTTTACAGGGCGAATATTCATCGAAAGACGATAATATTTCGACCGAAGATTTAAGAGTTTTACTCGGACAAGCAAGCGAAGAAATCTCCCAATTTCTAACTTCAGCCAACTAAATTAACAATTATTTATGAAAATAATGACGATTTTCGGGACGCGACCCGAGATAATCAGATTGAGTCTGGTTATGAAAATCTTAGACCAGCATTGTGAACATATAACGGTTCATACCGGGCAGAATTATCACGAAAGTTTGAGCGATATTTTTATCAGAGATTTGGAAGTTCGCACGCCTGACGTGCATTTCGGAATAAAATCAAACACCGTCGGCGAACAGCTCGGACAAATTCTGGCAAAGACGGACGAGGTTCTGGAACAATTCAAGCCTGATAAGGTTTTGATTTTAGGCGACACGAACAGTGCGATCTCCGCGATAATCGCGGCGCGCAAGGGAATTCCCGTTTTTCATATGGAAGCGGGAAACCGTTGTTTTGATAATCGCGTGCCCGAAGAAGTTAATCGCCGCATTATCGATCATTCGAGCGCGATCCTAATGCCTTATACCGAGCGGAGCAAGGAAAATCTGGTCAGCGAAGGCATCGAAAGAGAACGAATTTACGTGACCGGAAATCCGATCAGGGAAGTTCTTGACAGTTTCGCCCCGAAGATCGAAGAAAGCGATGCGCTTGATAAGTTTGAGGTGAAACCTTTCGATTATTTTCTAGTAACGCTTCACCGCGCCGAAAATGTCGATATTTTGGAGCGGCTCGAAAAAATCTTTGCGGCGTTCGGTAAAATCGCCGAAAAATTCGATAAAAAGATTCTTGTGAGCGTCCACCCGCGAACGGCTGAAAAACTCCAAAAATTTAACATCAAAGTCGCTTCCGATAAAATTAAATTAATGAAACCGCTCGGATTTTTCGATTTCGTGAAACTGGAGAAAAATTCATTGGCAGTAATGACCGATAGCGGGACGGTGCAGGAAGAATGTGCGATTTTCGGCATTCCGAACGTTACTTTGCGCGATGTTACGGAAAGACCCGAAACGTTGGAATGCGGAAGTAATATCCTGAGCGGAGCCGAAACGGATTCGATTGTCAGGGCGGTCGAACTTGCCCTTGCACAGCCTGCAAATTGGATCGCCCCGAAGGAATATCTGACCGAGAACGTCGCCCAAACCGTCAGCAAAATAATTCTCGGATATAACAGTTTGCGCAGACACATCTCCTAAACACTTTTGAAACAACGAATATGAAAAAAAGAATAATGATTTTTTGCGATTTCTATCTCCCGAGCTTTAAGAGCGGCGGCGGGATGTGGACGGTCGTAAATCTGGTTGACAGGTTTTGTCATAAATACGATTTCTTCATCGTAACCAGAAACTATGACAGCAAAAGCGACACACAGCCTTACACGACGGTTAAAACCGATGATTGGAATCAGGTCGGAAATGCAAAGGTTTATTATATTTCAAAGAAAACTCATACCCAGAAATATTTCGCCAAATTGGTTGACGAAGTAAAACCGGACGCGTTTTTTCTGAACAGTTCGATCAGTATGCCGGTGATAAAGCTTCTCTCGGCAAGACGTAAAAAACTTATTCCCGATATTCCGGTCGTGCTCGCACCGTGCGGTGAAATGTCGAAAGGCGCATTATCGGTGAAGCCATTGAAGAAAAAGCTTTTCTTCGGTTATGCAAAGACGGTGAATCTCTACAAGGACGTTATTTGGAAAGCATCCTTTGAATCCGAGATGGAAGAGATCAAAGAAGTAATGGGCAAAGATTCCGAAGTATTTGTCGCCGCTGATCTGGTGCCGAAGAAGATACTTCCCGAGTATTCCATCGACTGGAAAGCCAAAAAGGAAAAAGGATCGGTGCGGTTCGTTTTTATTTCGCGCCTCGTTCCGAAGAAGAACATACATTATTTTCTCGAAAGACTGGTCGATATTAAAAAGGGAAATGTGCATTTCGATTTGGTCGGTCCGCTTGAAGATCAGGATTACTGGCAAAAATGCCAGGACATTATCAAAAGATTGCCTGAAAACGTTACGGTCAATGCTACGGGAGCGTTTCCGCATCAGATCGATGCTTTGAAAAAAGTAGCGGAAAGCCATTTTTTCGTGCTTCCGACCTTGAACGAGAATTTCGGATACGTATTTATCGAAGGGCTGGCTGCCGGATGTCCGATTATTTCAAGCGACCGAACGGTTTGGGACGATGTTGAAGAAAACAATTGCGGTTGGCGGATTCCGCTGGAAGACGAAGACGGATGGATCGAGCGAATCAATAAATGTATCGAGATGGATGAGAAAGAATTTCTCGAAATGTCTGATTCGGCACGTGAATATTCGATCAAGTGGCTCGATAATCCGAAATTCGACGAAGACACGGCAAGGGTTTTGGAGAGGGCACTGAACGGTAAAGTGCAGAGTGCGAACGGGAAACAGTGAAAGACAGCTCCGGGAAAAAAAAGACGCTCTGGGTCGTGACCGAATTATATTACCCGGAGGAAACCTCGACAGGGTATTATCTGACCCGAACCGCCGAGGGGTTGGCGGATGAATTTGAGGTCAAGGTTCTTTGCGGACAGCCGAATTACTCGGCGAGAGGCACACGCGCTCCTAAACACGAAGTTCACAAAAACGTCGAAATCTTCCGAGCCTTCGGCACGACGCTCGATAAGAATGTAATATTTTTTCGTCTAATCAATATGCTCACGTTAAGTTTTTCCATATTCTGGAAGGCTTTACGTAAATTTAAAAAAGGCGAACAGGTTCTGGTCGTCACAACTCCGCCGTCACTTCCGTTTATCACCGCGCTGGCTTCGCTATTAAAAGGTTCGCAGTATATCTTGCTGATTCACGACAATTATCCTGAAATTCTCGTCGCGGTCAAAAAAGCAAAGGAAGATTCGATTTTCGTAAGGTTCTTAAACTTCTGCAATCGCTGGCTTTATAAATATGCGGCAAAGATCATTGTGGTCGGTCGTGATATGAAAATACTGGTCGAAAAGAAAACCGAAGGTCTGGATATTCCGATAGAAATCATTCCTAACTGGGCAGAACTCGAAACCGTTGAACCACGCGAAAGAGAGCAAAACGAACTCCTTTCCGAATTAAGACTGCTGGATAAACTGGTCTTTTTATACGCCGGAAATATGGGGCATCCCAACGATATGGAAAGTATTGTGCAATGTGCCGAAAGCCTGGTTGAAAATAAAGAGATACATTTTATATTTTTAGGAACGGGCGTTAAAAGAAAATGGCTTGAAAAAGAGATCGGAGAGAAAAAATTAATAAATGTGACAGTTCTCGATCCTAAACCGCGAAGCGAACAGAACATTTTTCTAAATGCCTGTGATGTTGCTTTTGTGTCGCTGGTTCCGAAAATGTGGGGAGTTTCAATGCCCAGCCGGACTTATAATATTCTGGCAGCCGGAAAACCTATTCTGGCATTGTCGGAAAAGGATTCGGAAATATCTAAAGTCGTCTTAGAAGATAATTTGGGATGGGTTGTTCCGCCGCACGAGCCGATTGTTTTGAGAGAATGTATTTTGGAAATTTCTGAAAAGAAAGATTTACTTAAATTGATGGGAAATAATGCCAGAATCACTGCGCTTGCGGAATATTCTTTGCCGCAAGCGATCAAAAGATATAAAAAAGCATTACTTTAACGCGTCTGATAACGTATTGGCGAGCCTGTCTGGAAATTATCAAATGTTTATATGATTTTATGCACGATGGCTTAGATTTCCTTGGATAGATATTTATCACAGATGAAAATTTTGGTAACAGGGGCTTCGGGATTTTTGGGAAAAGAGATCGTCGGATCGGTTTTGGAGCAAGACCTCGAAGTTATTTGTGTTTACAATAAAAAAAAGCCGGAAAAGTCTGTTACGGACAATCAAAAGGTAAAAATATATCAGGCAGATGTCAGCGATAAAGATCAGATCAAAAAAATCGATCTTGATGAAAAAGTCGATGTGATTATCCATTGTGCCGGATTAGCTCATCAGTTCGGGCGGACGGGCAAAGAAAGCTTTCGGCGGGTAAATGTAACCGGAACGAAAAATATTTGTGAACTGGCGGTTAAACTCGGCTGTAAAAGATTTATCCTGATAAGCTCGGTTTCCGTTTACGGCAATCAAAACTCCGGCATTGCAAATATGGTTACGGAGGATTCAGAATGTCATCCGAAAGATTTCTATGCGGAAAGTAAGTTGGAAAGTGAGTTGATCTGTCGAGAGATTTGTCGGAAACACGGAATGAGTCTGAGTATTTTGAGACCTTCGACAATTATCGGGGAAGGCGACCGTGGAAATGTTTCCAGACTCATAAAATTGATCGACCGCGGGTATTTCTTCTGGTTCGGACAAGGACTAAATTATAAAAGTTTGATATATAAAAAAGACGTAGCACAAGCGTGTCTGGAAATCTTGCACAAGAGTGATCGAAATTTTGAAATATATAATCTGTCCGCCGAACCGTTTACGATGAAAGAAATTGTCAGTGAAATTTCAAACTCTTTGAATAAAAAAGACAGTCATATTTCTTTTCCTGAAGCGATTCCTCGATTATTATTTAATTTGAACCGGAAAACCCTCAGGATCGGAAAAATTCTGAAATTGGAGGAAACGTTCCGCAAATGGGTTTCCGACGATTTATTTTCGGCGAATCTTATAAAAGAGCAATATGGCTTTGAACCTCAAGTTTCGATCAGAGAGGCAATCAGGCTGGAAACCGAAGCGTATCTTAGACAGAAGTGATCGGATTAATTATTTTTATAGTTGTATTTATTACTTCGTTGATCGGAGTTGAAATCTTTCGCCGTTGGAGTCTTCAGCGAGAGATTTTCGATATTCCGAACGAGCGAAGTTCGCATCGAATCCCGACACCGCGCGGCGGCGGGGTAATCATCGTTCTAACCGTTTTAAGCGGATATACTATCCTTAGCTTACTTGAGATGGTTGAATTCAATAGATGGTTTTTTATCGCAAGTTTGCTGATCTCCTCGATAAGCTGGCTCGATGATCTGTTTACAATATCCTTCGTCTGGAGATTTATCGTTCATTCGATTTCGGCACTTCTGATCGTGCTTAATGTCGGGTATTTCCAGAATATCGAAATCCCCTACATTGGAGCGATAAGCGGTAATTTTTTCGGGGGAGTGCTGACTTTCTTGTGGATAGTCTGGATGACGAACGCTTACAATTTTATGGACGGGATCGACGGGATTGCAGGGATTCAGGCGACGATTGCCGGAATCGGCTGGTATTTTGTCGGTAATTTGCTTGGAATGGCGAATACCTCGACATTTTTTTTGATCGTTTCTGCGGCTTGTCTGGGGTTTTTGGTTCACAACTGGCAACCCGCCAAAATATTTATGGGGGATGTCGGGAGTGCTTTTTTGGGATTTTGCTTTGCCGCCGCACCTTTTTTGCAAAATAACGCGAATCCGGGTATAAAAGCGGCTTTACCTTTCATCGCCGTGTCCTTGGTCTGGCTTTTCTATTTCGACACGGTGTTTACGTTTACGAAAAGGCTGATAAAAAAACAGAAGGTCTGGGTGGCTCACCGGGAACATTTTTACCAGCAATTGATAATACAGCGATTTTCACACCGTTTTGTCGCGACTTTGTATGGTATTTTCGCTTTACTTAATTTGCTCGTCGTATATCTGCTCGTTCTGTTTGAAAAATTCGATGCGGTTTATATCCTGATCTCGCTCTCTCTGCAATCCGTTGCGATCTATCTGTTCGTGATGAATATGAATAAAGTTTTAGAATCCAAAGGAGCAGGCAAATAAAGATCAGGGACTTTTGTAACTGCCTGAATACCTAATGGCTGAAAAGAGAAATAATTTATTGAGCAGAAAGATATATTTCGAGTCGTTCGGTGTAAAAATCGGACTTGAAATAATAGAATATATTGAAATATCGAAGGAAATTTCCGACTTTATTTATAAATTGAAATTATCTTTGAAGCACAGTTACCGTAAGATTTATAAAGAGGATGTAGAATATCTTTTTCAATTGAAGTTAGACGATAACGATTATTTTTCAATAATTAAAAACGGGAAGCCTTTTCACAGTTCGGAAACACTCGAACTGATACTTGCACATCTTGACACGAAGATTAGAGTAACTATCGCGGAATATGCGGTCGAGAGAGTATTTCTGCACGCGGGAGTGGTTGCCTGGAAGGGGAAAGCGATCATCATTCCCGGAAAGAGTTTTCAGGGCAAATCGACGCTCGTATCGGCGTTGGTTGAGAAGGGCGCATTATATTTCTCGGATGAATATGCAGTTTTGGATAAAAAAGGGTTTGTGCATCCATTCCCGAAAATGTTATCTTTACGAGGGGTAGTTGATGATTTTAGACAAATCGATATGGCGGTCGAAACCATCGGCGGAAAGGCTTCTAAAAAAGAACTGCCGGTCGGGATGGTGCTATTGACGGAATATAACGCTGAAGCTGTTTGGAAACCGATTCAATTAACTATGGGAGAAGGAATTATGGAACTTTTGCCGCATACGATCCCGATAAGAAATAACCCCGAATTTTCGTTAAATGTCTTGAATAAATTGGTAAATCGTGCCATAATCTCAAAGACCCAAAGAGGTGAAGCAGGAATTTTTGCTGAAATTATATTAAATTTTTTTGAAACACAAGCTTTTTAGTGTTATTTTCATTGAATTGAAGTTAAAATTTTTCGGAGGAGAATATATGTATAACTCGCAAAATCCAATCGCTCGGAGAGAAAGATTGGTCGTTCAGGAAATGCCGGACGAAGTTTTGGTTTATGATTTAGATTCAAATAAGGCTCACTGTTTAAACCAAACAGCAGCATTCGTTTGGAAAAACTGTGACGGTTTGAATTCAGTTACCGACATTGCCGCCAATTTTGAGAAAATGTCTGGCGGTAAGGTTACGGACGATTTGATATGGCTTGCGATTGATCAGCTTAATGAGCGGAATTTGCTCGAAAATGAAGTTGAAACGAAATTTGCAGGTCAAAGCAGACGTGCGGTTTTGAAAAAAATCGGTTTGGCAAGCGTGATCGCGCTTCCATTGATAGCTTCATTAACCGCTCCGACTGCGGCTTTGGCAGTATCCTGCTCCGGTATCGTTGCGAGTTGCTTAGGTTGCCCGGATGGTACTCCCTGCGACGAGAATGGACCGGGCGGTCCGACAGGCGTTTGCGCGGCAGGTGCTTGCAGTGGTGACTAATCGGATTTAATTTTTTACGCTAAAGCCGGGTTTGAACTCGGCTTTTTTATTTTGTGGACAATATTTCCGAAAACAATAATGAAACACGCTGGAAACTGCTTAAATTTAAGGTTTTGGAAAAGCAGATCGTCGAATTGTTTGAGATTTTTAGAGAGAACGATATTGAACCGATCCTGTTAAAGGGTTGGGCAGCCGGGTTATATTATCCGGCTCAATATGAAAGGGTATTCAGCGATATAGATTTGGCTGTTCCGCCGAAGGATTTTGAAAAGGCAACAAACCTTGCCAGAGATTTAAAGCTAACGGTCGATTTGCACGAAGGGTTTAGAAAACTTGATTCTTTGCCGTGGGAGCGAGTTTTCGAGAATTCCGTCGTTGCAAATATCGACGGTTATAATATCAGGGTTTTATGCCCTGAAGATCACTTGCGAGTTTTATGTGTGCACTGGCTGTTTGACGGCGGGATTTATAAAGAAAAGTTAAGAGATATATTTTACCTGATCGAAAAAAACGCTGAAGACTTCGATTGGGATAAATGCCTGAATGTGGTTGATTCAAAACGGCGAAACTGGATAATTGTAACGATTGCACTGGTATATAAATATTTCGGATTAAACGTCGATAGATTGCCTTTTAATGATAAATTGAGGGACATTCCGAGGTGGATAATTAAAACGGTTGAAAGGGAATGGAAACAGCCTGTTCCACTTAGACCCTTGCACACTTGTTTGAATGACAGGCAATTGTTTTTTGAACAATTAAAAAAAAGGATTCCTCCGAATATGATTCAGGCAACGGTAGAATTGGATGGTGAGTTTAATGATGGAAGCCGTCTTAAAATTCAAATTTTGAACATATTTTACAGAATTCAGCCTTCATTGAAAAGAATTGTCAGGACGATGTTAACCGGAGAAAAATATTGATTCGGTATCAAACGGGATTGGATAGAATTTCATAAATAATAGGATTGTTATGAAGAATTACGTCATTTTGTTAGACGCGACGATGAAAAATGGGAATATCGTAATTGTTTGTGATAACACAGTGGTCGATTTTCTGCCTTTTGCTGGAAAAGATGAAAGATCGGGAAGAATGGATAAAGATATTTTGATCCAGATAGAAAATCTTTTGGCGAAAAACAATATCGAGCGTAAAAACATATCCGGGGTTTTTCTAACGCGAGCCGGGAGTTTAACGCAAAACAGAATACTGGGAGCGGTTTGCCTCGGGCTTCAGAATTCGCTTAATATTAATGCAAAAACCTTGTCGCAAGAGGAATTACTCTCGATTTCAGGAATCTCAACTATCAAAACTTTATCTCAAGGCATCTAACAATCGCGTCTGATAATGTAGAGAAATACCTCCGTCTTAAACTAAAAGGTAAAAAATTAGACATCAAAATGATAATTAGTTCCGAAATTGGTGAGAGTGAATTTGAGATTATTGCCGGTCTAAGCAAATCAAATGAGTTAGGGAGCTGGAATAAAACCGATTACCAGAAAGCATACGTCGATTCCGACTATGTAACCGTGACGGCAAAAGATTCTGATTGCATCATCGGTTTTATAATTTTCAGAGTAGTTCAGGATGAGGTTGAACTGCTAAATATTTGTGTCGAGAATATTCACAGACGTAAAGGAACAGCCTCAATTCTGATTAATTATTGTATCGATTTCTCGCTTCGGCAAAAAAAAAAGAAAATCTGGCTCGAAGTAAGGGAATCGAATTTCGGAGCGATCAAATTCTACCAAAAATCCGGATTTTATAATTACGGAACAAGAAAAAAATATTATTCAAACCCGGTTGAAAATGCCTTAATAATGGTGAAAACTCTATCAGACTAAATAATATATCTCTATTTTTTACTTGATTCTCGCTATGGTTTTGGCTAATATTTGGTTTAAGCAAGAGTTCATCATTTCGGATTTTTGCTTAATTCTAATAAAGAGAGGAAGAATAAGGCTATGGACATGTCAACTCCTAATGTAGTAAGAGACGAGTTATTAAAAAGTAATTCGGTTTTCAGAGAGTTAGTTCAAAAACATCAAAACTATGAAGAAAGATTGCATGAATTACAACATCTATCTTATCCGAGCGAAGAAGAAATGTTAGAAGAAACTACTTTGAAGAAAAAGAAGTTATTATTAAAAGATGAAATTTATGCGATGATGGAGAAACATCAGAGAACGCATTAGGAAATATTCAACAAGGACTTTCTCGAATCGAAGCGGAACTTTTATAAAAGTTCCGCTTCTTTATCTTTACATCTGTTAACCGAATATTTTGCTAACCCGGACTCTGTTAAAAGAATTAGAATATTATGCGAAAACTTTTTAACGTCGATTATTTTGTCTTTGTTTTCCTCCAATATTTTTCCGACCTCGACACCTTTCACTACATCGATCAAGGATATTTCTTTTGAATCTGGGACAATCGGGGCGACTAAATCGCCGTCGATATTTAAAATATTCAAAATACGCCCTGACATTCGTTTTTTCCAAATTTTGTTAGCATTTACCGAATTCAAAAAATACAAAAAATTATCTTTTGAACTAACCAGTATTCCGCTTTTCAGAGGCATTATACCTGTTACTTCACCGCCGACCTTTGTTTTCCAGAAAAGAGTTTTTAGATCGCTATCTATGAGAACAATCGTGCCGTCAATGTATCCGAGGATATATTTTGAATCAATTTTTCTTTTAATTACGATCTTGTCGTCTAATTTTGAGTCGGCGAAGTTTATATTTTCCCTGTGACCTTCCTCACTGGAAGGATTGTTTTCGACACTTATTTCACTAATTTCAATGGGTATTCCCGTATTTGAGTTTATGATTATGTTATTAAATTGAAGAGGTTCGAGCAGTGTCGTAGAACGTTCGTTTTTATCCTCCGAAATTGTTTTCAGTATCAGTTTTTCGTCATTTAAGATGGTTTTCGTAAGTAATTGACCATTTAATTCGTAATCCCAATTTTTTGTCAGCGAGTCTGAATCTACCGCAATAACTTTACTATCCGAGTATAAAAAGATTGTTGCATTATCAGACGCGATCATCTGGGGAGAGTTTAGTTTCAGTTCTTTGCAAAAACCGTATATTTTCGGGTTTTGGGCTTTAACTTTGGGTCCTGAAAAGAGGATAAGAAACACTATAATCAGAATTTGAGTATGAATGATTGATTTCTTGTAAATAGAATTTATGCCTTTTTTCAGGCGGGGAAAAATCATTATTTTATATATTAACCGTTTATTGTTGTATCATTGAAAATTATTGCAAATCAACTTAGAATTATACTTAAATTCAATTTGACGAATTATATTGATGGCTTTATTAACCAATAAAGTTTGCCAAATTATCTTAATAAATGGAGAAATATTAACAAATGTCTTTCAATAAAATTATCATTGTCGGTAATCTCGGTAGAGACCCTGAACTTCGTTATACACCGCAAGGAACCGCAGTCTGCAACTTCTCGGTTGCCACGAACGAAAAAAAAAGAGATAAAGCCGGCGATCTACAGGATATGACTACCTGGTTTCGTGTGACACTCTGGAATAAACAAGCGGAAACCGCTTCCAAATATTTAACCAAGGGAAGCCCGATCTATGTCGAAGGTCGGCTCAGAGTCGAAGAATGGCAGGATAAAGACGGTCATAATCGATACACTCTCGAAGTCCACGCCACGGATATGCAGTTTATAAATGCCGGAAGAGGCGACGATATGAATACATCAAATGCCGGAAATGATTTTAATCAGGAATCGGCAGGCTCGAATGATTTCTCACAATCAGGTCCGAGCGACGACGATATTCCTTTCTAATTATTCGTCAATAGAAAAAAGAAAAAAGAGGCTTTTACGTAAAAGCCTCTTTTTTTCAATTTGACCATTCGCCCATTTTCCGAAACTTCTCGTAGCGCGTCGTGATAAGATCGTCTTCTTTAAATTTAACCAGTTCCCGGAGATGTTTTAAGATGCTCTTCTTAAGTTTGTCAGAAACTTCATCAAAACTGCTTTCCTCTTCGGATGGCTCTTTATCGATTGACCACTCGACGGATTCGGGAATGATCTCATCGACCAAGCCGAAATTATATAACTCTTTCGCCGTCAGTCTTAAAGAATTTGCCGCAAGCTCCGCCTTTCCGGCATCCTTCCAAAGAATCGCCGCGCAACCTTCGGGCGTTATCACGGAATAAACCGCATTTTCAAGCATCAGAACCCGGTCCCCGATACCGATCGCCAAAGCCCCACCGGAGCCTCCCTCGCCTAAAACAACGACGATTACCGGAACGGTAAGAAGAGCCATCTCTCTCAAATTGTAAGCAATCGCTTCAGCCTGACCGCGTTCCTCGGCATCGATCCCGGGATAAGCTCCGGGCGTATCTATAAAACAAATGATCGCCCTCCGAAACTTCTCGGCTATTTTCATAACTCTCAAGGCTTTTCGATAACCCTCGGGCTTTGACATAGCAAAATTTCTGAACCTTCTCTGATTCATATCCCTGCCTTTCTGTTGACCGATCAGCGCAACTTCAATGCCGTCCAGCTTTCCAAAGCCGCAAATAACCGCAGAATCGTCTGAATAACGTCGATCTCCGTGTATCTCAACGAAGTCTTCAAACATCGTATTAAAGAGATCAAGGGAATACGGTCTATCCTGATTACGCGCGATTTGAACTCTTTTATAAGGAGCTATTTCGTTTTCTACTTCCATATTATTTTATAATACCCATTTAACCCGGCAATTTCTCTCTACTAGTATTTCCTCGATCTTTCCCGATCCCTGTATCCGCAAGGGCTGTGATTGAATCTTAATCGAAATTTTTTCATCCAAGACCAGATTCAAAAACACTTCACACTTTCCCTGACTGGAGCCGAGAGCCGAAAAAATACTATCAATTTCATTTTCATTCAGTGCTTTGCCTGACAAATCGACCCAAAGCTGACGTGCCTTCAACGGAATTGCATCAACAATTCTTTTAACATCATTCAGGATCAAGGTAATATCCTGTCCGTCATTTGCTTCAACCTTTCCTTCGACAATGACCAGTTCATCATCTCTCAATACTTCGGAAAACTTGGCAAAGGTATCTGCCCAAGCCAGACATTTTACCCCACCGGATTGATCTTCTAACCTGAAAATACAAAACTTATTACCTTTTTTACTGTATTTAACCTGAAAACTCGAAACAATGCCGGCTAGGGTTATTATATCTCCGGGCTTTATTTCTTCATAATCGGCTAGATTGTTTATCGACAGGTCTTTGAGAACTTTTTCAAACTCATTCAGAGGGTGCGCAGATAAATAAAATCCGATGGAATTTTTTTCCTGTCTTGATGTTTCCGCCTGCGTCCAGGCTTTTACATCCGGCAGTTCACTATTTCCTATTTCACCAACTCCTTCGAGCGCGCCGAACAGGTCGGTTTGTCCTTTCAAACGATCGCCCCAACTCCTTTGCGCGACGGAAAGCGACATATCTATCGCCGCATATAACTTAGCCCGCCAATTGTTGGTTGCAATCGATTCCGACTTTAACGAATCAAATGCTCCTGCAGTTATCAAAGTTTCAAGCCCGCGCCGATTTATCGCTCCGGGTCCGAGTCTGGTCGTAAAATCGAACAATGACTCAAATTTTCCCTTCGATCGTGCCTCGATGATAGCGGAAATACTTGCCTCACCGATCCCTTTGATCGCGCTTAACCCAAATCTGACCGCATTTTCAAGCGGCGTGAACCCCATATCGCTTTCGTTAATATCGGGCGGAAGCAATTTAAGTCCGAGTGACCTCAATTCCTTGGAATATTTATAAACCTTCGCGCTGTCATCGGATTCGTGGGACAATACAGCTGCATAAAAATAAGCGGGGTAATGCGCTTTAAGATAAGCAGTCTGAAAAGCAACATAAGCATAGGCAACACTGTGGCTGCGGTTAAAACCGTAATCGGCAAACTGCGCCATCAATTTGAATATTTCTTCAGCCTTTTCCTGCTTGATGCCCCGGCTGACCGCGCCGGTTACAAACTTTTCTTCGTGCACCGCCATTTCTTCGCGTTTCTTCTTGCCCATTGCGCGGCGCATCATATCAGCTTCACCGAGGCTATATCCGGCAAGCTTTTGTGCGAGTTGCATAATTTGTTCCTGATAGACGAGAATGCCGTAAGTATTATTCAAAATATCCTTCATCTCGGGAACAATATACTGAACCTTCTTTTCTCCGCGATGTCTGGCGATGAAGTCATCCACCATTCCGCCGTCGAGCGGTCCGGGGCGATACAGTGCGTTCAGGGCTGCCAAATCTTCCAATTCCTTCGGCTTCAAACGACGGCAAATTTCCTGCATCCCTGAAGACTCGAACTGGAAGATAGCTTCTGTTTTCCCGTCCCCGAAAAGCATCATAGATTTCTCATCGCGCAAAGAAACCTTACTCCATTCGATCTCGATCCCAGTCTTTTGCTTAAGACTATTTAAGCAGTCGCTTATAATAGTTAAAGTGGTTAATGCCAGAAAATCCATCTTAAGCATCCCGACCTTTTCGAGATCGGTCATCGTGTATTGGCTCGTTAATTCACTCTTTGAGGAAATGGCAATCGGCACGATTTCATGCAAAGGTTTCGGAGAAATGACCACACCTGCCGCGTGAACCGAAGTATGTCTTGAACATCCTTCCAAACGCCTTGCTAAATCTACAAGTTGCTGAATGTTAGGGTCGCTGTCCATTGATTTTTTAAGCTCGGGAACCTGTTCGAGGGCTTGCGAGATACTTATATTTCTTCCGCGCACCGGCGGCGGAATCAACTTTGCGATCTTTTCGACATCGCCGTAAGGCATATTAAGAGCGCGCCCAACATCTTTGATTGCCGCTTTTGATGCCATCGTTCCGAATGTAATGATCTGACAAACCGAATCTCGCCCGTAGAATTCCGTCACGTGATTTATCACGTCGGCTCTGCCTTTAACACAAAAATCAATGTCGATGTCGGGCATTGAAACTCTTTCCGGGTTCAAAAATCTTTCAAAAAGCAATTCATATTCGATCGGGTCAACATCCGTGATGCCCAGGCAATATGCGACCAGTGAACCTGCCGCCGAGCCGCGCCCCGGTCCGACCGGAATCCCTTTATTCTTGGCATAGTTTATGAAATCCCAGACGATCAGGAAATAGCCGGGAAATCCCATATTTCTGATCGTTTCGATCTCGTTTTTAATCCTGGTTTCATAGTTTTCAAGCTCATATTTAAGTTGTCCCCGCTCTTGCAACACATACCAAACCGACTTTTTTCGCTCATCAAATCCGTCCATGACAACTTTCGTGAAATATTCATCGGTCGTTTTACAATTGGATTCGACGGGGATCGGATATTCGGGAAGTGTCAGATTTTCGTCCTTCGGGAATTCGACATTACACATTTCGGCAATTTTGAGCGTGTTCAATAAAGCATCCGAATATTTATCGCCGAAGATTTCCCACATTTCTTCCGCCGATTTAACGTAATAACTATGACTGCCGAAGGTCGTGCGACTATTCTCATTGATGGTTTTTCCTTCGCCGATACATAAGAGTATCTCGTGAGCTTTCGCGTCTTCATTCGTCAGGTAATGCGGATCGTTCGTGGTCACCAACGGTATCCCATATTGTTTTGAAAGATCGTTTATCTTTTCAAGAATTTGTTTTTCTTCTTCTTTTCCATGATCTTGAATTTCTATGAAAAAATTATCTTCCCCGAAGATGTCCTGGATATGTTTTGTTTTCTCGACGGCTTTGTTTAACTCGCCGTGCTTCAGGTAATGCCAGACAAAACCTTCAAAGCCGCTCGAAAGAGCAATCAATCCGCTACTTTTTTCTGCCAGTAAATCTAAATCTATCCGTGGTTTATAATGGAACCCTTCAGTAAACGCTTTAGATGATAAATAAACAAGATTTTGATAACCTTCGAGATTTTTTGCCAATAAAACGAGATGGTAGTAAGGTCTTTCTCCGGCAGCCAGCGTAGCGGTTTTATCAAATCGACTGCCGAAAGTAACGATCGCTTCGTAACCGATGATCGGGCGGATATTATTCGCCTTCATTGTGTTGTAAAACGAGATTGCGCCATACATATTCCCGTAATCGGTCATCGCGCAAGCCTTCATATCCAGTTCATTGAGTCTTTTTGCGAGTGCTTTGAGTTGGATTGCACTCTGTAAAAGGCTATAATCTGTATGCAAATGCAAATGTACGAAATCTTTCGGTTTGAACTCTATATTTGCCATTTTTTATCCTATGAAAAAAGTTTATTTAGAAACCTTCGGCTGTCAAATGAATGTTTCCGATTCTGAAAGAGTCGCCTCGGTATTAGAGTCCGACGGTTTTGAAATTACTCAAAATGAAGCAACTGCTGACGTTATTTTATTTAATACCTGTTCAGTAAGGGAACGTGCCGAACACAAACTTTATACGAGAGTCGGACAGATTCGCAACTCTGAACGAGAAAAACCTGTCATCGGCGTTCTCGGCTGTGTTGCCCAGCTTGAAGGCGAAACCCTTTTCTCCAAAAGCAAGGGCATCGATTTCGTACTGGGAACAAAAGCCGTCGGTCGAATCTCAAAAATAGTCAATAAAGTATTCGAGGGTGAAGAAAATATTTCCGATCTGGGTGAACGCGAAGAGTTCTATAATTGGTCAGTTTCACCGACTCAGCAACACTCGCCCTTTGTTTCCTTTGTTCCGATCATTGAAGGCTGTAATAAATTCTGCACCTATTGTATCGTTCCATTTTCGAGAGGCAGGGAGAAAAGTCTTCCCGCAGATTTAATTATCGCTGAAGTTCAGAGGCTCAAAGATTCGGGAATCAGGGAAGTTCATCTAATCGGACAAAATGTAAACAGTTATCGTCCGAAAAGCGATCAGGGAATGGAAAAATTTAACGGCGCAACTCCTTTTTCGAGATTACTTCGGGCAGTTGCGGCGACAGGCATTGATAGAATAAAATTTACTACTTCCTTCCCGCGAGATTTTCACGAAGATATTGTAGATGCAATAAATGAGTTTGAAAATTTATGCAATTGGGTTCATCTGCCGGTGCAGTCAGGCAGTAACAGGATTTTGAAATTGATGCGTCGCGGGCACACTATCGACAGCTATCTGCGAAAAATTGACAAGATCAAATCTTCGGCGCGGGATATTTCGCTGACGACCGACATCATCATCGGTTTTCCGGGAGAAACTGTCGAAGATTTTGAAGACACTGTCAAATTATATGAATATTGTAAGTATGACACTGCTTATATCTTTAAATATTCACCGCGACCGGGAACACCGGCTTTTGAAATGTCCGACGACGTGTCACCGGGTGAAAAAACACGCAGGTTTCTGGAGTTGGAAAAAGTGCAAAAACCCCTTTTAAGGGATAGTTTGAATAAATGCGTCGGAAAGATTCTTGAAGTTTTAGTGGAAAAGGAGTCGGTTAAAATATCTTCCGAATTGAGCGGTCACTCTACCTGTCATAAAGTTGTCAACTTTTCCGGTGACAAGGAGTTACTCGGTAAGATAGTCAATGTTAAGATTACGGAGAGCAAATCTAATACTTTATTTGGGGAAATCGTTTAAATTATGTTGGTTGAAGTAAAAATTGGTGCTTTAATTATGGATCCAAACACAAATACTCCAATTGTAGTATTAAAAGGGATCGAATCAGAAAGTATTCTCCCGATTTGGGTAGGTGCTTTCGAGGCTAATGCAATCGCATTGGAAATCGAAAAAATTGTCCCGCAAAGACCGATGACACATGATTTAATCAGAAACATTATTACACAAACTAACCTAAAGGCATCCAAAGTTATCATAAACGATTTGGTCGATAATACTTTTTATGCACTCATCGAGCTTGTCGATCTTAACGGAAACACTGTTTCGATCGATTCCAGACCCTCCGATGCGATTGCAATCGCTTTGCGCATCGACTGTCCGATCTTCGTAGATCAAAAGGTGCTGGACTTATCATCATCCAATACGAAACAAAACGAATCGGAATACGAACTGGATGAAAATCTTAAGCCCAACGAAGAGTGGCCTGATTTAATTACTTAAAATTTCCTTTATTTTATAATGATTATTGTTATTGCAAACCAAAAAGGCGGCGTGGGCAAAACCACTACGGCAATTAACCTTTCAGCGGCTTGTGCGATGGAAGGTAAAAGAGTTTTGCTGATAGATTTAGACCCGCAGGGAAATAGCTCGCTTTCATTTATTTCTTCTGAGGAAATCAACGGAAGTGCTTACGAATTTTTCACCGAAACACAACAAACGTGGAAAGATTTTATTTACGAAACCAAAATTCAAAATCTTCAAATAATCCCGGCAAGAATCAATTTAGCGAAACTGGAGTCGAAACTCGTTGGAGATTTTGATGCAATTTTCCGTTTACGTGACAGGATTGAACAAATCAAACCTTCCTATGATCTCGTTTTTATTGATACCCCGCCGACGTTGGGTTTAATTACGGTCAATGCACTTGTCGCAGCCAGTCATGTCTTGATTCCGATACAATCCTCGTATTTTGCGTTAGAGGGAACTGATGATTTATTGGAAACCATCGAAAAAGTGCGTGCCCGTCCTAATCCCGAATTGGATTTATTAGGCGTATTAGTGACGCTTTTCGATAAAAGAACCGCACTCAGTAAAGATGTCGAAGCACATATCAGGAAAGTGTTTGGAAGCAAAGCATTTAAGACCATTATTACAAGAAGTGTGCGTCTTGAAGAATCTCCGGCGCATAAGGAAGCGATCTTTTCATACGCGCCGAATTCATCCGGCGCAATCGAATATAAAAGGCTTTCCAGGGAGGTTTTAACTCGTGTCTAAGAGAGGATTACCCGCAGGAATTTCAATGCGTCATGATTCGCATTACGTCGAAGAGTTTTCCCGAACTCATAAATCGATCGGCAAAATTCTGCCGATTACTCAAATCGAACCGAATCCTGACCAGCCGCGAACGGAAATCGGCGACTTGAGCGAACTTACAAGCTCAATAAAACAGAATGGTATCTTGGAGCCCATTCTTGTAAAACCGAATTCCAAGACCGGAAATTGGATGATTATCGCCGGTGAAAGACGTTGGCGTGCCGCTAATTTAGCCGGACTCACGGAAGTTCCATGTATCGAGTTTGATCTGGATGACAAAGCAATTGCTGAAATTGCGCTGATCGAAAATCTTCAGAGAAAAGACCTTACGATCTGGGAAGAAGCGGATGGTTTAGCCGCTTTAAATAGAACTTTCGGTTATACTCATGACGAAATCGCCAAAAAAATAAGTAAAAGCCGTTCGACGGTTACTGAATCGTTCGCCATTGCTCGCATCCCGGAGGACATCCGGCAACGATGCCGTGAAGCAGACATTAATGCCAAATCCATTCTTCTTGAAATCGCCAGACAATTTGATGACACTGAAATGCACAAATTTATCGATAAAATAAATTCAAGAAAAATGAATCGTGAAGAAATTCGCGTGACAGCTCGTCCAGCTACGGCTGTTAAATCAAATAAAAAATCTGGCGAACAAAAAGTTGGCTCCTACGGAAATTTTAACGAAAATCTTTCAAATAAAACGTTTGAGTTTGTATCGCACGATGATAATTTTAAGTTGTATATAGAATTTTCCGACAATAATTTTAATAAAAATACTGTCTTAAAAGCATTAAAAGAAACATTTGAAAAAGTTAAGAAACAGAGTGAATAAGAAGATACTATTCAGATAAATTACATAATCTTTATTATCAGACGCGACGTGTGTTTAGCAACTATTTCTGAAAGACGCTAAAGCTGGCGTATTCAATGACTTAAGACTATCATTTCCCGGTTGTATCCATCGTAAGTAAAACTCGATCCAAATAGCGTAAGAACAAACAATTTCCGAAATATTTACTATGTGTGCTAAATATGAAGATTCGGTGATTGTTTTACAACTCTTTCTCAGCTTTTACTTTTTCTTTGTTCTATTGACGAAGTTTGGCTCACAATATTCCGGACAGATTCACTTGAGAATTGCCGCTCTTGATGATAAACCAAGCTCCGGTCGATGTAATCACTAGCAGTTAAACGGCTGAGAATTTAATTAAATCATAATAAAACGCTGACGAAGTCATCCTGCTCACAATATATTTATCCGGCACGACTACTTTGACACTTCTGTAAAATAAAGTTAAAATTTCCCTTTTGTTATCTTTCATAAAATTAAAATCTTTAAGACAAAAGGAGTTACAAATCAATTGAGTAACGGAAATTTTTTATTTACTTCGGAATCGGTCACCGAAGGTCATCCCGATAAAATCGCTGACCAAATTTCAGATGCGGTTCTTGACGCAATTCTCGCACAAGACCCCACAGGACGGGTAGCATGTGAAACGTTAGTCACAACCGGATTGGCTGTAATTGCAGGTGAAATTACTACAAACGCAAGAGTTAACTACAAACAAATAGTTCGCGAGACCATCGATGACATCGGCTATAACGATGCCAGCTATGGATATGATTGCAATACTTTAAGTGTGATGGACGCGGTCGGAACACAATCACCTGATATTGCTCAAGGAGTCGATACGGGAGGTGCGGGCGATCAAGGGCTGATGTTCGGTTTTGCCTGTAACGAAACCCCGGAGTTGATGCCGCTGCCGATCCAGCTTGCACATAATTTAACGAAAAAATTGTCGGATGTTCGCAGAAACGGTGAACTTCCCTATTTACGACCGGACGGCAAATCGCAGGTTTCTATCGAATATCGCGACGGCAAACCTTTCCGTTGTGAAGCTATCGTTATTTCTTCACAGCATTCGGATGAGGTCACGACCGAGCAATTACGCGCGGATATTTTGGAAAAGGTCATTAAATCAACTGTTTCGGCTGATTTACTTGATGAAAACACCAAATTCCACATTAACCCGACCGGAAGATTCGTAATCGGCGGACCGATGGGTGACGCAGGTTTAACCGGACGCAAGATCATTGTCGATACATACGGCGGTTATGCTCCGCACGGCGGCGGGGCTTTTTCAGGAAAAGACCCGACGAAAGTTGACCGTTCAGCGGCTTATATGGCTCGCTATATCGCTAAAAACATTGTCGCCGCAGGACTTGCAGAAAAATGTACGGTTCAGCTTGCATACGCGATCGGCGTTGCGGAACCTGTTTCAGTCCTTGTTGACACGCACGGCACAGGTAAATTCGACGAAAGTAAACTTTCGGAAGCAGTTCGCACCAACTTCCAATTAACCCCGAAAGGAATTATCGAAACGCTCGATCTGCGCCGCCCGATCTTTAAGGAAACTGCTAAATTCGGTCATTTCGGACGTGATGGATTTTCGTGGGAAAAAACCGATAAAGCCGATGCACTTCTAAGTTCGCTCAACAATGCTACAGGCGTTTAGGTCGTTTTACTATTAAATATTATTTTGGCGGTCATTGACCGCCACATTTCTATCTGGACAAATCAAAATTTATTTATGGCAAAAGAAGGAATTTCAATGGAATACGATATTAAAGATATTAATCTTGCTCCGCAAGGTAAACAAAGAATCGAATGGGCTGACCGCGAAATGCCCGTTTTAAGATTAATTCGTGAGCGTTTTGAGGCGGAAAAGCCGCTTGCCGGCGTTAAGCTGGTTGCTTGCGCACATATTACGACCGAAACCGCGAATTTGGCGCGAACGCTCCAAGCCGGCGGTGCGGAAGCTATTTTGATCGCTTCAAACCCGCTTTCAACGCAGGATGACGTTGCCGCTTCGCTCGTTGCCGATTGGGGAATTCCGGTTTTTGCCTTAAAAGGCGAATCGACCGAAACCTATATGCGTCACGTTCGGATGGCACTCGAATCGAATCCGAACATTATCATTGACGACGGCTCCGATGTTGTCGCCACGATGCTCAAGGAAAAACCTGAATTAGCCGAAAAAATTATCGGAACGACCGAAGAAACCACAACGGGAATCGTGCGGCTTCAGGCAATGGTCAAAGCAGGTGTCTTAAACTTCCCTGCAATGGCGGTCAATGACGCGCAAACCAAGCATTTCTTTGATAACCGTTACGGGACGGGACAATCGACTCTCGACGGCATCATCCGTGCGACCAATATTTTGCTAGCCGGAAAATCTCTCGTGGTGGTCGGTTACGGCTGGTGCGGTAAAGGTGTCGCCATGCGCGCCCGCGGTTTGGGAGCGAATGTAATTGTCACGGAAATCGATCCGATCAAGGCAATCGAAGCGGTAATGGACGGTTTCCGCGTAATGCCGATGTCCGAAGCCTGCAAGATCGGCGATTTCTTCGTGACCGTAACGGGCAATCGTCACGTTATCGACAAAGAGCATTTTGAAGCGATGAAGGACGGAGCAATCGTCTGCAACAGCGGACACTTCGATCTCGAATTAAATCTTGAAGCTCTCCGCGAAATGTCTTCCGAGGTTCACACACGCCGACCGTTCGTTGAAGAATACATCAACCATAACGGCAAGAGCGTAATCGTCCTCGGTGAAGGTCGTTTGATCAATTTGGCGGCGGCTGAAGGGCACCCGGCAAGCGTGATGGATATGTCTTTTGCGAATCAGGCACTTTCGGCTGAATATCTCGTCAAAAACCAGGGCAAACTCGGTGCGGGTGTTCATGTGCTTCCGACGGAAGTCGATCAGGAAATCGCCAGTTTGAAACTGCGCGCGATGGGTGTTTCGATAGACACATTAACGCCTGAAATGTTGGAGTATATGTCATCCTGGGAAACCGGAACCTAATTTCGACATCAGATTTGCACAAAAAAGCCGGAACCAAAGTTCCGGCTTTTTATGTCTTAATTTTAGAAATTAAAAACACTCCGAGCATCGAAAACAACAAAAGCGGAGCCCAAACTGCGATCGGAGGCGTGATAAAACCCGCCAGACCCAGTTGCTCAAAGGTGTTCGTAACTCCCATAAATAAAAGCCAGAGAGCGACCGCATAGCCGATTGTAATCACTTTTCCTTTACGGTTTAAGGAAAGTGCGAAAGGGGCTGTAAAAAGAGTTATGATGAAAGGTAAAATTACAGTCGTATATTTCTTTTCGAGCGCGACCTGATAATTTCTTTTTTCAAGATTTGATTCGGTATTGTCGATCTGTTCTCTTGTTTCGGAAATATTCAAATGCGTAGGTTTTTTATATAAAGCATTGAACGGGTTGGAATTTTCAGACAGTTCCCCGCTCCGATTTATTTCAAAGTTTGTTTTTCCGCTTTGCAGATCGAGCAGTTTGCTTTCCCCGACAAATCTTATTCTATCCGCTTCCCAAACTGCGCTTTGCGATTTATAAATTTTTACTAATTTAGCTTCATTTTGAGAAAATTCGTAGATAGTTAGATTTTTCATCTCCTGATTCTTTGAAAAACTGGTCTGCCCGACATCGAACGAAAAAATGCGGTTTTCATTTGAAACCCAAAACAAACCTTCCTTCTTTGTCGCGATTCCTTTATTACGAATCTGCGACCGGAGCTCGTCTTGTATTTCATTTGAGTTTGGCAAAATCACTTCCTGCAAACCAAAATTTATTAAACCGATCAAGATCATCAAAGCGAAACACGGAAACAAAAGCCTGTAAACACTTTGTCCGGCGGAAATCCAGGTCACGATCTCATTCTGCCTCGATTTAATGACATAAGTCGCAACGGTGGCAATCATTAACGCAGACGGAGCTAGCTGGATATAGATAAAAGGAATCAGAAAAAACAGATATTTTATGAGCAAATATGTTCCGTTCTCAATAACTCCTGCAAATTTCCAGAGTTCAAATGCCGTAAAGATGATATATATCGAGCTGAGAAAACCCAGTGTGAGAAAAAGATATTTTATCAAGCTCAAAATTATGTCCGAATCAAGAATCGCATTGTTGAGGCTTACGGAGTATTTAGTTTTGAATACTTTTCTTAGTTCAAATTTATACGCACTACCGAATAATTTGTTGATTTTATAGGATCGTATATTTTTTCTTAAAAACAATCTGGACGAAGTGTAAAACCACCCGATAAGCAGCATACTTACCAAAATCGGCAAAATACTGCCGATAAAGGGCGGAATAATTTGTGTTCTGGCGAGTTGTTCACCCAACAGTGCGATCAGATAATATCCGATCAAGCTAACCAATGCCAAAAATATTCCAAAACCTCTTCCGCCTCTGTTAAATCTTAAGACCAGAGAAGTTCCCAAAAGCGCGAAAATTAACGGTGTAATGGAAAGAAAAACTCTTCTGAGCCACAAAATCTGTGCCTCCACACGCTCTTTCCCTTCTTTGGTTTCGATGTATCTGGCTAACTCCGAAAGTCCTAGTTCATCAGGTAACTGTTCACCCTTGGTTAATTTTTCGATTAACTCACTTCGCTTTGTTTTAATTACTATTCTTACTTGTCCGAGTGTTTCTGAAATAAATTTATTTTGCGATTCATTTCCCGGAATCGTAGAAATGAGGGCTTCATCGAGAACGAGTTCCGATTTTTCGGCATTTGAATCGAGCCGCCCTTTTTTTGACGTTATCAGACGCGTTTGGCTGGTATTTTTATCTTCATTATAAATAAAGATATTTTTCCACGTTCCGCTTTGTAAATCGCCATCTTTAACGTAAATCGTATAGCCGTTAATTTCAGTATTAAAAACACCGGGTTCGATGGGTGATTCCAATTTATAAATAGCGGCTTGGACGGCAATCCTGCGCACAATCTGAGCGGCAAATGGAATTCCCTTCAGGTTGATGAAAAATGCAAAAAGGGACAGTAAAACGCCGAGAATGATTATCGGGATTGTTATTTGCAGATTTCCGATGCCCGCCGACCTTATCGCGGTAAGTTCAAAATCTCCACGCATTCTCGATATTCCGATGATCGTCCCGATCAGTACCGCCATCGGACAGGTAAAGGCGATGACATTGGGAAGTAATGCAAATGTGAGTTGCCACAGCAGGTTTGCTGGAATGTTTGAACTGAAGAAAATGTCGGAGTATCTTCCCGCTTGCTGGACAAATAAAATCACGCTAAGCAAAAGCCATATAAAAATAAAATAAGGCAAAACTGCCTTCAAAATATAACTCGAAATTCTCCAGCTGAAACCTTTCATCAAATTTAGGTCGTAACCATTAAAACTTTTTCACCTACGACATCTTTTCCCAGAATTTGGGAAATAATCTTTTTCAAAATAGCAGAAATATTTTTTATTTCCTCGCTGACTTCACCCGAAAATTCGACGAATCTTTCCGGCGAAAGTTTTTGTGCGGTATTGAACAATTCTCTCTGTCTGGGATTTACTGTCAGATTTGTTTTTGTTTTACGACAGTTGCCGCATAACAATTGAAAATTTATTTGTATGGAGGCAGACTCATTTTTATCGAGCTTCCTTCTGCACTCCTGGCAAACTTCCCAATCCGGCAAGAATCCGCCGAGGCGTAAAAGCCACAATTCAAAATACAAGGTAATGCTTTCCAAGATATGCAGATCATCATCCGAAGCCTCCAAACAAACCTTGGTCATCCGATATATTCTTTGATTTGGATCATTGGGCGGTGAAAATTCCAACAATAATTCTGCCAGATAGGAAAATTTTTGTAGAAATAATGGTTCTTTTGCCTTCTCAAAATAAGATTTGACTAATTCGATCTGACGAATCGATACCAACTCCTTCTCTTCCTTTTGGTTATAGCTCAAATTTACGATTGTGAACGGCTCGAGGCTTCCGCCGAATTTACTTTTAAGACGCTTGGCACCTTTCGCAACTCCGCGAATCAAGCCTTGTTCTTGAGTCAAACATAATACGATTTTGTCTGCTTCAGCCAAGCTGTAGCATTTTAAAATAATGCCTTCAGTTTCGATTAATGCCATTTATTTAAAGGGAATAAAATAAAAAATCCACGCCATGATCAAACTTATCACGACGAATTGTAAGAAGGTTTTTACACCGTAGATGATTCGCTCTTTATTCGTCCCGTTTGAGATTGCCCCGAAAACCAATGATACGAATAAGGCGAAAATGAGTAAATAAACAAAGTGAATCATTTTTTTCTCTCCAATTGAATGTCAACCGCATCGATAACTGCTAAATAATTTAACAAACCCGCTACCTCAAGCAGTCTGCCGCCATATTCAAAAGTTGCCCAGGCAGCGACATCTTGTTGCGGACTAGCTTGAAAATACAGACCTATCAGGGCACCCAGACCATTTCCGAATTTTGCAAAAATATTCAATAAATAAAGAAGTGCGCCATCCTTAAACTCGAATCCGGGATAATGTGCCCCGCCGCTGACAATTGCAATGATGAGCAATATCCAGATCGAAGCTCCAATAATAATGCCCCGTTTCAATTTTCCTTGTAAGATATGTCCGGCTCCGGGAAGAAACCACGATAACAGCCCTGTGACAATGTAATTATTCATAATATAACTTATTCAAATACTTTAACTGTCGGATTACAGACAGCTAAACCAGTGTCTGTTTTTTTTAGGCTAATTGTATTTTTACTTAACTTTATAAGCCTATATAACACTTTAACTAATATAATAAAACTTGATTTCTTAAAGCCCGGAAAGCGGCTATACCTTTTTCCCAGGAAAGTTTTATATCATCTATACTAACACCCGTTTCGATTTGTTCCCGTGTTTTTAATGTTCCTGAAATTACATCAAAAGGATTTCGGTCAAAAACATATTCATAGGGCGTTTCTTTCCATCTAAATTCGTCTTTATATAAATCGTGGATCGTTTTCACCAATGCAATTCCCGAAATCACAGGTTCAAAAGCTTCTCTGTCCGTTATGTGAACAAATACTCCGCCGCAATTTTTGTTAGAATGTTTTTGAAAAGTCGGTAAAAAGTTTATATCTCTGAATTTAACTCCTTTTAGTTTAAGTTGATTCAGAGCACCTGAAAGTTGTTTTGAATCTATATAGGGAGCACCTATCATTTCAAACGGTCTAGTAGTTCCCCGTCCCTCGGAAACCTGCGTTCCTTCAAAATAAACGGTTCCCGAAAAAACAACTGCCGTGTCCACCGTCGGCATATTAGGCGAAGGCAAAACCCAGGGACAATCCGTTTCGTCGTAGTAAAATTCTCTTTCCCATCCGTCCATCGATATGACCGTTAAATCACAGTCGATGCCGAATTCATTATTAAAAAGTTCCGCCAATTCTCCGACCGTTAAACCGTGACACATCGGAATCGGATACTGACCAACAAAGGACTCGTGCCCTAATTCCAATATATTTCCTTCGACTTTGATGCCGCCGATCGGATTAGGTCTGTCTAAAACATAGAATTTTTTCTTTAATTTAGCGCAAACCCGCATCGCATTTGCCATTGTATAAATAAAGGTATAAACACGGCATCCAACGTCCTGAAGATCGAAAACTAAAGCGTCGACATTTTGAAGCATTTCTTCAGACGGTTCGCGGGTTTCACTGTAAAGAGAATAAATCGGCAATCCGGTGATTTTATCGACCGCGTGCCCGGTTTCGATCATGTTATCCTGAACATCGCCGCGAATTCCGTGTTGCGGACCGAAAAGTGTGGTCAGATTTATTTGCTCGTCTTTATAAAACAAATCTGCGGCGTGATCAAAGTTATGATCGACTGAAGCTTGATTGCAAATTAATCCAACTCTTTCTTTGCCGAATATTTGAGATGAATTAGTTAAAGCCTTTTCCAGCCCTAACGTAACTTTTTGTTTTTTCGTTTTATTCACTTATCTTACTCCATTTTACTGCATTCATTTACAAAGTCTTTGAAGATATTCGCTGAAAGTGCTTCCGTTTTGTATGAAAGTTCGGGATGCCACTGCACTCCAAGCACATATCTCTCATTTCTTGTATCTTCGATACATTCAATAATGCCATCATTTGACCACGCACTTTTAAACAAATTTCTTCCTATTTCTTTAACTGCCTGATGATGGTGAGAATTTACTTTAATATCATCTGTATTCTTCTTTCTCCCCAACACTTTAGATAGTCTGCTTTCACTTTCAACATTTATTTTGTGAGAGTTTCTATCCAGCGGGATTCCCTGCTCGTGCTTTATAGCATTCGGCATCTGCGATTCAATATCCTGTATCAAACTCCCGCCGCGAAATACATTTAATATTTGCATCCCGAAACATATTCCCAAAATCGGAAGACTCATTTTTTCTGCGTGTTCCAAAATCAAAAAATCGGTTTCATCTTTTGCCGGGATTACCTTTTTTATTTTCGGGTGCGGGTCTTCGCCAAAGAGATGCGAATCTACGTCCGTATCACTGCCGGGCAGTAAAACTCCATCTAAATTTTTAACCACGCTTTCAATGTATTTTTTATCGGGTATTAACGGAATATGTATCGGAATTGCGCCAAAGTGCGCCAGAGCTTCGCTGTAATCCCGTCCTAAATAAAACCTTCCGGTTTCAATTTCGAGGCGCATCGATATTCCAATTCTCGGTCTAGAATTCATAAACTTTACAATGTTCAAACAAATGGAAGGCATCTGTCAATTTGAGCATTTGCAATTAAAGATTTATTATCAATCTTTTTATGAAAGAAAGAAATAAGAGCCGAATAATTCGTTCGACAACCGTTCTCCTGGTAAAAAAAGACGGTATGACCGCAATGGCTGGTGACGGACAGGTAACACTTGGCGAAACCATCATCAAAGGCAATGCAAGAAAAGTCAGACGCATTCACAATGGAGAAATTTTGGTCGGATTTGCCGGCGCAACAGCTGACGCTTTTACATTATTGACTAAATTTGAAACGAAACTGGAACAGTTTCAGGGACAATTGGAACGTGCCGCCATCGAACTGAGCAAAGATTGGCGGACTGACAAATATTTAAGACACCTGGAAGCACTTATAATTGTTGCAGATCAAAAAACTGCTTTTTTAATTTCCGGCAAAGGTGACGTGATCTCCTCGGATGACGGGCTATTATCTGTCGGTTCAGGCAGTATGTATGCTCTCGCATCAGCTCGTGCGTTACTGAAACATACAAATTTATCCGCCCGTGAAATTGCTCTGGAATCTTTGCAAATCGCCGGTGAAATCTGTATCTATACGAATTCCGAAATCATTGTCGAAGAAATAAATTAACAAAAAAATGCCTATTTATTTAAGTGGTGAAACTAATAAAAACGACGAAAAAATTAAACTCGATGAGTTAACACCGCGCCAGATCGTCGAGGAACTGGACAAATATGTCGTTGGTCAGACAAATGCAAAAAAAGCAGTCGCAGTGGCATTAAGGAATCGGATTCGCCGGCAAAAACTCCCGCCTGAAATTGCCCGCGACGTTTTGCCGAAAAATATTTTAATGATCGGCTCGACCGGCATCGGTAAAACTGAGATTGCGCGGCGATTGGCGCGCTTGGCAAATTCCCCATTCATAAAAATCGAAGCGTCAAAATTTACCGAGGTAGGATATGTGGGAAGAGATGTTGAAAGTATGGTCAGAGAATTAACGGATGTGGCAATCGATATGACCAAACAAATCGCTTTCGATGAATTAAGAGTTACGGCAGAAAGGAATGTCGAACAAAAGATTTTAGATATTTTGCTTCCCTCTTCCACAAAATCGTCTTACAACTTCGATAATGAAACCTTTTCGGATGCCGGAGAAAAAACTTTTGAACGAACGCGCGACAAATTGCGTGAACAGCTTCGAAAAGGCGAATTGGATGATCGTTTCATTGAAATAGAAACGACGGATAAATCGGGGGGAATGATAGATTTCGTCGGCGGTCAGGGAGTCGAAGAAATGGGAGTCAATTTCAAAGATATGTTCGGCAACCTGTTTCCGACAAAAACCGTGCGTCGTAATATGAAAATAAGCGAAGCCCGCCACTATTTGATCCGGGACGAACTGGAAAATCTGACCGATATGGAACAAGTAACACGTTCCGCTATCAATAAGACCGAACAGACGGGAATCATATTTCTTGACGAAATCGATAAAATTGCAGGTCGTGAGTCAAGCGGGAACCCTGACGTTTCCCGCGAAGGCGTGCAACGCGATTTACTACCGATTGTTGAAGGAACTACGGTCAATACTCGTTACGGGATGGTCAACACGGAGCATATTCTTTTCATCGCCGCCGGAGCTTTTCACGTTTCAAAACCTTCCGATCTTATACCTGAACTTCAGGGACGTTTTCCCATCAGGGTAGAACTTGAATCCTTAACAATTGATGACCTTAAGCGTATTCTTACACAACCGAAGAACTCGCTTATTAAGCAGTATCAAGCACTGCTTAATACAGAAGGAATTAAGCTGGAATTTACCGAAGATGCAATCGAAATAATTGCAAGAATGACCGAGGACATCAATAAAAACACTGAAAACATCGGCGCAAGGAGATTGCATACACTGCTTGAAAAAGTTCTGGAGGAAATCAGTTTTTTGGGCGACGAACTCGAAAATAAACATCAGATCATCGATGCGGCTTATATAGCTGAAAAAATAGGAGGCTTTGTCGAAGACAGAAACCTCAGCCATTATATTTTATAATTATGCACCTGCTAAAGCTATATTTAAGCAAACAATCAAAGTTATTTTGTTTTAAACACAAAGCAGTATTAGCGTTTATATTCAGTATTTTGCTTATAAATTTCGGATGCGGTAAAAGAAAGCCACCTCTGCCGCCTGTTGAAAGAGTTCAGCAACGCGTCGAGATAAGCGGATTTCAGCGTGGAAACAAAATTTTAATCAGCTGGAAAATGCCCAATAGAAATGCCACGGATTCCGATCTGCTTAATATCGACAGAGCCGATATATATAGATTTGTCGAAAAGGCTGATGGATCGTATTCTCTCTCTGAAGAGGAGTTTTCGGCAAGAAGCATCATTATCTCAAGTGTAAAAATTAATCAACAGGATTTCTTCGATACTAAGACCTTTATAGACACTTTAGAATTTGCCGGACAACCGGTACGAATCAGGTATGCTGTCAGATTTGTTAATAAGAATGGTCAAAAAGCGGCTTTTTCAAATTTTTTGACAATTGATCCTGTTGCCTCAATCCCGACGGCTCCTAACAACCTGAAAGTTTCTGTTTCCCAGGAAAATATAAGTCTTATCTGGGAAGAACCGCAACTAAACATCGATAATTCAAATTCAACGAATATCGTTGGATATAATGTTTACCGTTCCGAAAAAAAAGATTCGGCGGCAAAACTAATTAATAAGACTCCTGTTTCTGCGAATGAATTCAAAGATATTTTTTTTGAATTCGGTAAAGTTTATTACTATTTTGTCAGAGCGGTTTCTCTTGGAAGCAATAGCGAACCGGTTGAGAGCGATGAGTCTAACATTGTCGAGATAGCTCCGGTCGATAACTTCGTTCCGTCACCGCCCGATGCGGTCACAATTGCAGCGGCTCCGGGAACTATCTCGATTTTCTTTGCAATTAACCTTGAAAAAGATGTTATCGGCTATAAGATTTTCAGATCGACTGAAGCAAACTTGCCGAAAGACGAATGGACGCAGATCAATGAGGGTTTATTGAAAGTTAATTCATTTAATGACTTCAATGTAGAGTCCGGCGTTAAATATTACTATTATCTTAAAGCGATTGATAACGCCGGAAATGTTAGTGAGCCATCGGTGATCGTTTCCGAAACTACACCATAAAAATATTATGAAAATTTGTAAATTCATTATCAACGATCTGGTTAGAAACGGCATTATCGAAGATGATTTGATTTATTGTACAGATCAAAACTTAAGGACTGAAGAAGTTTATCAGATTTCTGACGTTAAATTCATTTTACCCGTAACCCCTTCTAAGATCGTCTGCGTCGGTAGAAATTATGCCGAACACGCCGCCGAGCTCGGCAACGACATACCTTCGGAACCTCTCCTGTTTTTGAAAGCCCCGTCATCGCTCATCTTAAATAATGAAGAAATCATCATTCCTGAACAGTCGGAAAAAGTTGAGCACGAAGGTGAACTGGGAATCATCATCGGAAAAATTTGTAAAGACATTTCCGCAAATGAAAATGTTTTCGACTATGTAAAAGGTTATATTTGCCTGAATGATATAACCGCACGTGACCTGCAAAGAAAGGACGTTCAATTCACCAGAGCTAAATCATTCGACACTTTTTGCCCGATAAGCCATTTTATTGAAACGGAATTGGATCCGCGTAATACGACAGTCACCACAAAGGTTAACGGTATCATCAGACAATCCGGCAATACTTCGCAAATGGTCTTTCCTGTCGATTATTTGTTAAGATATATATCACAACAAATGACGCTATTACCGGGTGATATTATTGCCACAGGCACGCCGTCCGGTGTTTCAAAACTCGAACACAACGATATATGTGAGGTCGAGATCGAGGGCGTTGGAAAATTAATAAATCGAGTAGTTAAAAAGGCGTAATTAAACTATTAACTTTTAATAATTTATTTGTTTATCAGACAAATAATTAAGGGAAAAGAAAGCATGAAATTTTTTATTGACACAGCAAATTTAGATGAAATAAAGGAAGCAAACGAACTTGGATTAATTGACGGAGTAACAACAAACCCGTCGTTGATTGCGAAAGAAGGAAATGTCGATTTTCAAGAGCATATCGCCAAAATTTGTGAAATTGTAAAAGGCGATGTTTCAGCGGAAGTAACTGCATTGGATACTGAAGGGATGTTGAAACAAGGTCGCGAATTGGCGAAAATTGCCGGTAATGTCGTGATAAAATGTCCGCTCACTTTGGACGGGCTAAAGGCAACCAAGGTTTTTTCTGAAGAAGGTACCAAAGTAAATGTGACTTTGTGCTTTTCTGCGGCACAAGCTCTCTTAGCGGCAAAAGCCGGGGCGACGTATATTTCTCCTTTTATCGGTCGGCTCGATGATATTGGTCAAAACGGAATGCAGTTAATAGCCGATGTAGTTCAAATTTATAACAATTACGACTTTAAAACTGAAGTTTTGGCGGCTTCCATCAGACATCCGATGCACATTGTGGATGCCGCTTTAATCGGCGCACACGTTGCTACAATTCCTTTGAAAGTAATCAATCAATTAGTCAATCATCCACTTACTGATAAAGGTATTAAATCTTTCATGGACGATTGGAAGAAAAGCGGTAGAGATTAATTTAACAGGTTGCACGATACAAAAGAAGGGTTCTGAAAATTCAGAACCCTTCTTTATTTATGTGTATTTTCATATACTTAGCTAGGCAATAAATTATACTTAGCTAGTTTATTATTAGATAGCTTATAAAATTCATTTAGCTAGGCAACATTTATAAGCTATGATTTTATTCCGCTATACAGGTATTGTAATATGTCGATTAGAATGAATTTCAGTAATACGATAACAAATATATTTATCCAATCTTCCGTCATTTATAGAAACTTTCTGGAAAAAAAACTGGAGCCTTTTCAACTGCATAGCGGACAAATTTTCATTTTAATTTCGCTTTGGGAAACCGATGGTCAAAGCCAGAATGATCTCGCCAAAAAATTAAAGGTTTCCGCTCCGACTATTAATAAGATGGTAAAAAGTTTGGCAAAGAATAGTTTTATAGAATGTCGCAATTGTGATATTGACGGTCGGGTAGTCAAGATTTTTTTAACCCGAAAAGGGAAAGACGTAGAACCTAAAATTGAAGAGATTTGGAGTGAAATGGAAGATTTATTTTTGTTAAATTTCACCGAACCTGAAAAAATGATTCTTCACCAACTAATGGAGAAGACTTTTAATAATTTAATTTCGTAGATTTCACTATCAGGTTTATGGTTTATTTTTATTAGTCGAGTAACTTGTTTATGAGAATAATCTTAGCTATTGATGGAACAAAATGCAGTGACGAAGCCGTTAAAGCCATTTTTAATTTTAGGTTTAGTGAAGACGATGAATTAAAATTGATTACTGTCATCGATTTAGCCGTTCCTGCGGTAATCGATCTATACGCAGGACAACTGCCGTCATCAACTGAAATAGAAAAATCTGCCAAAGAAAATGCAAAGTTAATATTGGAAAAAACTAAAAAACAAATTGAAAACTTCATACCGGATGAAAAATTAATCATAACCTCGGAAATTTTGGTCGGTTCTCCCGAGAAACGGATCGTTGAAGCGGCAAGGAAATTTGAAGCGGATTTGATTGTCATTGGCTCACATGGCTATAAAAGCTGGGAACGGTTACTTTTAGGATCGGTTTCTGATTCGGTTATACATCATTCGCCCTGTTCAGTTCTGGTAGTGCGCAATAATCAAAAAGATATTGAGCGAGAGAGTTAATATGAAACTAAAATATCAAAAACACGGCAACGGAAAACCTATTGTCCTAATTCACGGCTTCCCGCTTGACAGTAAAATGTGGACAGATACGGCTGAAAGTTTAATCGCAGAAGGATTTCAGGTAATTCTTCCGGACTTAAGGTTTGAAGCCAATATCGAAGATTCGCTGGCAAATACGGCTGAATCTATCGCTCACATAATTATTTCACTGAAACTTAAGAAAGTAATTGTCGGTGGACTCTCGATGGGGGGTTATGTTAGTTTTAATCTCTACAGACTATACCCCGAACTAGTCGCGGCATTGATCCTGTGCGACACAAATTCATCAGCAGATTCGACGGAAAAAAGAAATTCCCGTTTTGAAACAATCGATCAGCTAAATGAAAAAGGAAATCAGGCTTTGCTCGATTCAATGCTTGAAAACTTGTTCTCGAAGGAAATCCTAAGTAAGCGTCCTGACATCGTGGAAAAGGTAAAACAATGGATTGAGGATTCAGATGTAAATAATAATATTTCAGCCCTGAAAGCGATGGCAAACAGAATAGATCACGATTATCTGCTCAACAAAATTAATATACCGACAAAAATAATTTTCGGGGAAAACGACAAAATTACCGATTTGACGATCGCAAATAAACTCCATCAGAATATTAAAAACTCTGAGCTTTCAATAATCCCCAACGCCGGGCATCTTTCAAATCTGGAGCAACCAGTGTTATTTAACGCTTCGATACTCGATTTTGTCACTAGAATAAATGATTAATTCAAAACCACAAGTTTACACCATTCAATCCAAGAAATACGACGGCACTCTTAACCGTTCGTGGAAGTGCGAATTGGTTGAAAGAAAGGACTCGCTTTATATTTTGCAGGGAACCTTCGATCAGGAAGTAAACCACAGACAAATTGGCGTTATCAGACGCGCAACTGTTTCAATTGAATATTTTTGGATTGATCGGTGGTTTAATATCTTTAAATTTATATCCCCGGACGGAAAGTTATTAGGACATTATTGCAATATCTCCCAACCGCCGCATATTTTTGATTCCACTTTATGCTTTGTCGATCTTGATCTGGATATTTTTGTAGATATAAACCTGAATATAAAAATACTGGACGAAGATGAGTTTGCGATTAATTGTGTTAAATATAAATATCCAGAAACCATTATAAATAAAGCCAAACAAACTTTGGGTGAATTAATCGAGATGATTGAAAAGAAGCGTTTCCCTTTCGGCGTAACTTTATAAAATACTTTAGATGTCAGCAAGCCGACTGTTCATAGCTGAATTTAACTATTCGCCTTAATTTAGAGAAATAAGTAGTTTATGAAATTATTATGTAAAATTGAAAGTGAAATTCCCACTAGGATTTTGGCTGAATTCTAATCAGATAACTGCAAACCACTATCGGCACACCCGGAGATACATTTATCCTTTGTCCCTGCGGCAAGTCATAATTATTTATGGCTGCCGGATTTTTCCCTTCGTTAACAAGCCAATAATTTCCGTTTCCATCTGTGGAGATCGTCAAATGTCGTCGGCTGATCTCCGGGTCGCCTCCCAGCGGGACATCAACGGGTTTTGTTTTTGAACCGCGTCCGACGGAAATTTCATTTGAATATATCGGGACGACATTTTGCCGAACGCCGCCGCGCCATATTTCTAATTTATAAAGTTCGTTTTGTCTTTTTTGAATGTGAGTCATTTCTTCAGCTTCTTCATTGAGTATTTGGGACACATTCAACTGCGGCACAGTCGGCAGAGCAGGTTGTTCAGCTTTGGTCTGAACAAAATTCGGTGCAGTTGGCGGTATATAATTGTTCGGAGGAAATTGATTCGGAGCAACTACATCCTGTATCGGGTGATTGGATTGCTTCGGTGCGGAGAGTGTATCCGGGAGGTTTTTCGGGCGGGACAAAACGCCTGTTTTGTTGCCGGACGAATCTTCCCAACTGTGCTGAACGCGAACGTCACCTTTCTCAATTGTGCCGTCAACGCGTAGTTCAACTACAAAAGTCTTGGTTTCGAGTTTTTTCTTTCCTGAAATTTCTTTAGCTCGTTCCGCAAGGATATGATACAACCCTTGTTCGAGTCCTTTACGCTTAATTCCCTGCCACTCCTTATCGTCATCGTTACTGAGGAAAATCGTATATTCGGTCGGGATTATGGTTGTTCCCTGCGGAAGCGGAACCATTTCACGCTGCATTACTTCCTCAACGGCACGGGCTATTTTAACAATGAATTCTTCCGAATGACTTCGTGGTTTTACCTGTGCGTCGCGAGCCGCCTGTTCCAAAACCATTTCTGCCGATTCGCCGTCTATCCAACGTCTGACTTTATCTAAAACACTCATTTGTTTTACCTCGAAATTTTAACAGTATCGTCGCCCGATTTCGTTTTCGTGCTTATCCATCCGCGCTCAACCCAATTTTCGTTATCCTTGGGACGACCGTGTTCGATAATTTTGACTTCATACCAATTATCATTTGTGTTGAGGATTTGCAACCTCGAATCTTTTGAAACCAAACCGACAGGTTGATTTTTCGTGCTTGGGTCAGGTCGCAGATTAATATCGCGAAGCGCAAGGGCTTCCTGTGACGCAAACAAATTTGAAAATTGCGGTAAGATTCCCTTTCCGCGCAGATAATTGTTCGTTATGAACAAACTTCCTGCTAAAAACATTAATAAAACAGCAAGAGTTGCCAGTCGCTTCAGAAAACTTCGATTTCTTTTCGGTGCATCACCGGATAGGTCTGATATTTTCTCTTCTTCCTTATTTACGGATTGTAGATTGCCGTTTCGGGATTGCGCTAAAGGTTTCTGATTATCGGCATTTAAAGGAAGATTATTTTTTTGATAATCATCGAGTCTGATGACCAATGCCGGATTTTCCAATTTCGGCAGATTTTGCAATTTAATATCGCGCGAAGTGTTGAATCTGGGTTTTTGCGGAGCGATCGGAGTATATCCGCGCGATACGTGAGGTTGCGGAGTTTCGTTTCTCGGGTTTATCTGCGTAATGATTTGGCTTGTTTCCGTAAACTTATATAATTTAGCCAAATCCTGCCAGAAATCGTTGACATTCTGAAATCTTTCTTTCGGATCATTTTGGGTTGCCTTGTTCAAAATGCGCAAAAGGTCATTGGCGCAATCTTCCTGACGAAAGGCAAACGGCAGTTCATTGATCGGCTGATTGGCGAAATATCGCGGCGATTCACCCGTGATCAAAATATATGCGGTTTTCGCCAGAGAATAAATATCAGATGCCGGAGTCAGTTCGGTAACGGTTACGGTTCCTGCTGTTTGAGAGATCATCGGACTATGCTCGGGCGGTGCAAAAACGTTTGTGCCGACTCTGGTGATCGGCGAATCAGCGTGGCTGAATCTGGCAACACCGAAATCGGCAATTTTGACGGTTTCGTGATCTTTGGTTAAAAGCAGGTTTTGGGGTTTAATATCACGATGAATAATGCCCGATTGATGCGCGTGCCCCAATCCGGCACAAGTTTGTTCGAGAAAAAAAAGTGCCTGTTTCAGCGAAAGCCGCTCGCGGCGGCAAAGGTTCGCCAGATCACCGCCTGACAAATATTCCAGAACCAGATAATGGAAAACCGTTCCGCGTAAATCTCTTGCCGTTCCGTGCCCGAGTCGGCTGATAATGTTCGGATGCCTGACCCGGTCGAGGGCAATCGCCTCATTTTGAAAATTTTCGACCAGTGTTCTTTCGAGGTCAATATCGAGATCGTTTTGTAAAAAGACGTTAAGTGCTTTGATAACGACCTGACTGTGCGGCGATTGCGGAGAAGCCAGAGTGTCGCGTGCAACATAGATTTCGGCATAACTTCCAAGTCCGAGCTGTCCCTGAATGTTATACCTGCCGTCTAATTTGCAATTGTTGAGCGAAAGTTCTCTCATTTTTGATCTGTAAAAACCGGAGTTTTATAAAATTCAACTACACTCCATACGACATTATAAATTTAAAGTTCACAAAACTCATACTCAAAAAAAATCGTCTGAATGAATTTTCCGATTCATTCAGACGATAAAATCAACTTAAGAGTTGTTAATTCAATCTTTCAAATCCCGTCAACTGGATTGACTGGAAAAAAGGCGTTCCCGGCGGTAATCTGTCGGGATCGAGGAAAGATGTGTCGAACGTCCAGTTACGATTCGGTGCACCGTAAACCTTACCGTCCGATTTATGCGCGCCGTTATTATTTCTGGCGTTGTATAAATTGATAAGCGAGCCGGTGTAATTCAACCGAACTCCGCCCCAATTTTCAAGAAAACGTTTGAAGTTATGAACTCCGCCCGCCATACAAGCGTCACCGCTTCCCTGATTCGGTGTTGAAAGTTTTCGTGATCTTGAGTCGCCGGAGATCATCGCAAAGCGGACGCTTGTTTCGGTCGCCGTTCGGCTGGAAAACGGATTCGCCAGATTTGCGCCATCCTTCCAACTGTTTGACAAGACGAAGACCGTATCGGCAACGATCGAAGCCGGAATGTGCAGACTCGTATTCTGCGGCTGATACGAAGTTGCCGGAGTCGGCAGGATTTCGGCTCCGCCCGAATCATAGGTCTTTGTCGCGCCTGTCGAATTATAATTTCCTAAAACATAGACGGCATTTTCGGATGCAACACTAAATCCTTTCGTGTTTGTCGGGGTCGTGCTGTCGTAAACACCGGGAAGGGTGGTTCCGTTAATCAGGCGAACACCGCGGCGATAGAATTTATGATCGATAACCGAAGCGATTGCCGTCGAGATCACCGGATTCGTTTCACAACCTAAAATGGCGGTTTTATAGCGGACGGCTTCGTTACAATAATCGGTATCGAGCAAACCGTTATTATTGACATCTTCGCCGGTTTGCAGAACTCCGTCATTATTTCCGTAGATGTCTTCCATATCATATTCACCGTCAAAATCGTAATCACCGCGACGGTCGGAAACATAGAGAACCCAGCCGTGATCTTGCGGCACGTCGGTCGATTTAAAAGATGAACCTTTTTCAGTTGCAAATTTTGTCCCGTTCGGAAAATTGTTATCAAATTCCCCGTTAAAGAATCGGCGTAAATTGGCAACGTCGATGTCGATCGCGCTCATAACACCGTTCCAGGGAACGGTTCCCGCCGTATAGGTTTCGCCGACATTATATAAACCTTCGCGCGCATCGAACATTTTGATCGGAAAAGGAACGACCCATCTTTTCAAAGATGTTGGAACATTGTCTTTTGCGATCGCTTCCCACCAATGTCCCTTTTTGTCGGTATAGGTTTGTCCGTTTTCCGAATACTGAGTCAAATTGCCGTATGCACCGTTATCGACTCCGACCGGGTATGAATCAGTGGTCAGTTTTTTTGCCGCAACGACATAGTTCACATCAGTGGTATTGATAGTTTCCGAGGTCATATATGCCCCGTCGGTCGTCGTGATCTTGGCTCCTTCGATCAGAAATCTTTGAAACTTGAAAATCGAACGATTATCGACGCGGTTCTTTTCGGCATCGGTTTCCAATCCGTAACTTTTACCGCCGACATATTTCTGAAGAACTTGAAAATTCTGCGTTCCGGAAAGAGTTTTGGCTCTTTCCGTGATACCGAGGCTCAACATATCCTCGGTAATATCTTTTGTAATATATGTGTTTGTTGTTTCGTCGTATCTGACGGTTTCGATCTTGATCCAGGTTTGTCTTCCTGCGATGTTTAGAAAAAACCGCTCACCGTTTAATTCCGTAGCTTGATAACCGTCCTTCATTGTGAGCGGCTGATAACCGCGCACTTCCGCGCCCGACGGCTCACTTCCCGCATCGCCCGGAGCCGGCGCGCCGTCCAGCCTGATTCCGCAACGAGTCGTCACGGCGGCAGTTCCCGTGCCGGTCGCACATCCTGGCAATTTCGCTTTGCTGTCGGCAACCGAAACTCTGATTCCCGTTTTATTGTAATAACGTTCCTTCGCGGTCACTTCGTCGTCTTTCGTCGCACTGTTGACAGGCGTTGTGCGATTTAGCAGATCGCCGATATTTTTTCCGCGCTTAACAAGTTCGATATAGTCGGGCGCGGCTGAATTGAAACGGCTGTTAAATCTGATCGGAAGTTCGAGCGGTTTTTGACGATAAAGCAAGTTACCTTCAAATTTATTCTGCTCGTTTTCCCAATTGCTATTTCTGTAAACCGTCGGCATATCAGCATTTGAAAAAACGGGAGAACCGTTCGCAGGTGTTTTCAGAACGCTTCCCATCCCTTTCTTCAGTTGGACGAATGTTCCCGACGCGTTTTTGATTCTGACATTATCAGCCCACGTATATGTGTCGTTGCGTGCAGTGTCGGTGAAAACTTCCCCGACCGCCGTAACCTTTGATGAAAATAGAACTTCCGCGCCGCCCATCATAAACAGGTTGCCGTTCGAGTGCACGCGTCCGCCGAAGTCGAAACGAGGTCCGGGGTGAAACTCCATATCGTCTTCGTAGAAAATTCCGAATTGAAAGATCGGGATTCGATTATTGAAAAATCTTCTTCTTAACTCGACCTGTGTTCCGTTTGTTTTATCTTCGGCGGTCGTTTTAATTTCCCATTCGTCACGCGTCGCACGCAAGCCTTGAAACTCGCCGCCCGTCATAACGACCTGCTGGGAGTTTTTGGTTTTGACGATTCGCTGGTCGAAGGTGTATTTATTTTCAAAACCCGGCGGTTTATTGTCTTGAACTTTCTGCAAGTCGTCAGCAGTCGGGTTCAAACGACGGTCGAATATCTTATCGAAATTGCGTGTCATTATTTCAAGACTTGCCTGCGAAGCCTCAAAAGTTCGCGTTTCCGCCGCATCGTTTGCTGCCGCAACAGTTTCGCTGTTTGTGCGTGAAATCGCCAGGGCGACAAAACCCATCAGCAAAACCATCACCAGCAGTGCAATGATGATGGCAGTTCCTTCCTGATTCTGAAACTTTTCTTTATTTTGTTCTAACAAATTCGCATTCATTGAATTTTCTTTTACCTTTAAGTTCAATTTCATACTTCTCACCTTTTATCCCGCATCATATTCCAAGTTTCTGGTACTGAAAGTTGCGCTCAACGTAACTTCTTCCGGTCTGCGCGTCATTTCGTCAATTTCGGTTGAAAGAACGGTGAGGTTAACCGTTATTTGTCTGACCTGATTAAATTGTCGCGGATCGTCGTCTGCGGTTCCGGCTATTCCATCCGCTCCCGCCGCCGGATTTTCTGTAACCGTTCCGTTCTCGAGCAAATATTTCAATTGCATATTTTGAACGTTGTATGCCAGGGGCTGTTCAACGATCTGTTCATTCGCCGGTCGGTTACGATTGTTGCCGTAAGTAATCCTGACGAGAGTTCCGTCAGGCTTGATCTTGTAACTGACTAAAAAGAATCGTTTGAGCGAAGCAAACGAATATGTGGTGCAGTTTTCATCATCCGCAGTTGCACAGGCTCTTAACAAACTGCTGTTTTTTCCGGTTCCGTTCAACGGCAAATTTAACCCGAGAGGATCACCCGCTTTAAAATCGATTTCATTTATCTTGTTGGTTGCGGTTGCCATCACAGCGATTTGCGAAGTGGTCGATTCCAACAAATACAGATCGAAATTTGAAGCATTAGCCGCACCGTTTGACAGTTTTGTTTTCACTCTCGGAGTCGCCGGATCACCGGTCGGATTTGTAACCGAAAGAAGTTCGATCGAATCGCCGTTATTGAAATCGACATCCCGAAACGCAAAAACCATCGTGTCGGTTTTATCATCAGGGTTTGTCAGCAGATTATTGGTCAAACGATTATTACCGCCGATTATGGAAGGCAACAGGTCTTTGTTATTGTCAACGTCAACGGGATTTCCGAATCTGGTTGAAATAAAATCATCGGGCACGATTCCCCCGATTCGGTGAAAACCGAGTCCGGCATTCAAAGCGTCGCGTCCGATCAGATGAACCGCGACACGCGCATTTTTGAGCATATCGGTACGTGTGCTCGAACGGCTTTTATCAACGCGACCGACCTGAAGTAAGCCGAAGATCGCGCCTGTCACGATCAAAAAGATGACCATTGCAACCATTATTTCCAAGAGGCTGAAACCTGCCGACCTTTCTGCTTTTGAATCTCTTAAAGTTCTTATTTGTAATTCCGATTTCATTTTTCTACCTCTTAATATTTGGTAATAATCGTCGAAACGGTTTCTTCTCTGACCGCTTGGTTTACGTTAAAACGAATCGTGACAATAACTTCACGGCGATAGATGCTGTATGTCGGTGTCGGTCTTTCGGGGTCTTCGAGGTCTTTGATCTCGATTTTTCTCTGCATATTCTTGATTTCGTCGCTCGTATTCGTGGTTCTTCCCGTCACGGTGCAAGGACTTCCGCTCGGACAAGCATCGTCGATCGTCCCCGCAACACCGTCCCATCCCAAATCTTCACGAACAGGATTGAATCCCGTCAGAAAAATTCCGTTGATCTGACCGTTCGGAACATTTGTCTGGACGTTTTTTAAGGAATCCCAGCCCTCAATAACGCCGACTCGCGAAATCTCTTTGGCTGAGATTATCGACTCGATTGTCGAAAGTGCCATTTGCTTGGCAATAATTCTTCTTTCCGATTCGTAAGTTCGGATCATATTTGCAGTTAATGCGGACACCAAAGCCAAAATGCCTACCATCAGAATGACAATGGCACACATCACATCTATATAAGAAAAACCAGATTCCTTTTCGTTTCGATATTTCATAAATTAAATCTCGATCTTTGTTTCACATTAACTAATCAATACAAACTGTTCGTATTGCCTTGCGATTGTCCGCCGTAGCTGCTGACTCTGCGCGAGTCCTGCCACTTATTACTCTCGTTCGAGTTAGGACTATATTCCCAGAGTCTGATGGCTCCGGTCGTGCCGACTACCGTAATAGCTCTGGCAACTTCAAATTCATTAGGATTGTTTTTGCTGGGCGACCAGATAAACAAAGTTTCACTTTTCAATTGAGCATTATTTCCCGTCGCATTTTCTCCGGCATTAACAACCCGTCCCGTATTCAGAAATCGATACGTGCAAACATTATTTGTCGCGCTGAACGGATGCACACTCATTCTGAAATCGGCGGTTGCACTGGCTAATACTTCAGGCGGGCTATGATTTATGTTAGAAGGTCGCGCATTGAGCCTGACTTCCGTGGACGGATACAAATTCACTTCTTTAAGCAGAACGTCGTCGCTTGCGCTCGTTACCTCATTTTCATCAATAAGCCGCGCCATTTTGCTCGTCAAATCAATTTCAACGCGCATCGTTTCACGTTGCGTTAATGACCTCTGACGCGCTTCCTGCAAAACGTCAACTATTTGTAACGCTTCATCGTCTGTTTTAAAGAGTCTTCCCTGATTGTTCATATAAAACAGCGATGCGGCTGTCATAATTAGTATCACCGACATCACGACGACAACCTCGATCATTGAAAAACCGGACTCATTGCTTTTATTTGAAACACTTTGACTTTGCATATCGTTTTGGACTTAGTTGGTTCAGCTTTGAAAGGAGGTAGGATGTATTTTGTTCAAAGTGAACCCTATTTAGACTAAATTAGAAATGGGAAACATATTCCAAAATTATTTTACAATGTTTAGCAATATTTTATCAATCATTTGATTTCACTTTTATTTAGCACGTAATTTCGTTAAAATTACTGCAAAATAAATAAGTTCTCCCGTTTAAAGTAAATGTCCGAAATCAAGCCCAAAACAAAAAATAATAATCTTTCACCCGATTGGTTAGTTCGCGGAATTTTGACCAAAGTTGGCGATATGTTCGACAAACTCACGGGTCGGGGCTGGAAGCCTTCCAGCAGTTTGGCAACCAGCGAATTGATCGAAAAACTGAAAGCTCTAATGGATTTGGAGGTGAAGGATTTGGGAGAAAAAGGACGATTTGTGCCGCATAATTTCAAATTAAAAATGCAATGGGACAAATTTTCAACTGATTCGGATGCGGCGTTAACGACATTACAAAACGAACTTTTGACGGCGGCAATAGATCATATTAACGATAACCTTTATCACACATTCGAGCCTTTCAATATAGAGGTAAAGCCTGACTATTTTACCGAAGGCGTTCAAATTCTGGCGAGTTTTGACAAATTGGGAAACGAGGAAAACGAAGTTGCCGTAAAAGTCACCGTCCCGGGAATGAAAGTTAACCAACTTACTGAACCGGAACAACCGCAACAATTAAGGATTGAAAAATATCGAGCTTCATTTCTTTTGAATGGTGTTGAGAAAGTCATAAATTTAGAGCTTAAACCCGGACAACGCTTGAGCGTCGGCAGAGGAAATGAAAACAATCTGACAATCGAAGATGCCAGCGTTTCCAAAATTCACGCGTCACTTATGTTGAATAACGATAATCAATTGGTTGTCGCCGATACCGGTTCCACCAACGGGACATTCATCAATAATGAACGGATTCCCTACGGAAAAGCCATACCGATCGAAAAAAATCAAAAAGTGATTTTTGGTTTAATCGAGGTCAGCCTTAACTATATTCAACCTTCTGTCCCGGAACTTATCGAAACGGAAAAAGCAAAACCTGTTTCGGTTTCGATCAATGGTTTTGAATTTAAAAGTAAAAGTAATTTGAATGAAGAGATTCCGAAACCTGAAAAAATACAAAACGATCCTGAACCCAAAATTAACGAAACCGAACAAAGAATCAGTTTCGATTTTGATGATAAAGACACCGAGAAATAAAAATGCTTTTATATTTTCTTTTACAATTCGACTGGGAAAAACTTAAACCCGAAAATTTTTTCGGAGGTCAAATACTGGAAAGAACACCGGCGGGATTAAGTTTAATCTATCTGATCGGTCTTGCCGTTTTGATTGGTTTTCTGGTTATTTCTTTTCTTGATAATTTTCGCCGTTCAAAGTATGTTTTCGAGCAAAATTTACCTAAGGAAGTTACTCGAAAGCTCACTCAAACTCTTGCAAACAGGAGTCTTAGATTGTGGCAATGTATTTTCGTTCTGTTGGCAGTTTCGGTCTTTGGGTTTCAGGTTTACTGGACGTTCTACGCTGACGAATCAAATGAACAATTTCAAGCCTTGAGTTATAAAGATTTACGAAATCGGCGCACGTCTGCCGCGAGTTTGCGCGGCTGGATGCTCGACCGTTCAGGCAAGCTGGGAAGTTCACTGGCTTACTATAAAGTCGGACAAGACGGATCGATTCAGAGAACTTTCGCACTTGAAAAGGAAATGGCTCATTTACTCGGTACGGAACGCGGAACGCCCGGACTTGAACGAACACTTTATAAAAAGAAGGCTGATCCGATGCCCGAAGCTTGGGAAGTTTTGACAACGATCAAACGTCCCGAGGATGAACAGAACGATGTTAAAATCACTATCGACAGAGATTTACAAACCTTTCTTGCCAAACAGCTTGAGGGTAAAAAAGGAGCGATTGTCGTTTTGAATCCTCAAACGGGAGATTTGCTGGGAATGTATTCAAACCCTTCATTTAATTTGAATGAATCTCAAAAGCTCGAAGATTACTTGAAGTTAGAAGGCGACGGCAGAAATAAACCGCTGTTAAATCGTGCGACCAGGGAATATTATGTGCCGGGCTCAACATTCAAAACATTTACGATGATTTCCGCATTTCGTGCCGGAAAACAAAACCAGACATTCAACAGTTATCCGGAAGGCTTTGTTCCATTTCGCGGTTCGCGTTCGATCACGGATGCTAACGGAGGCTGCGAACCTCCATATGGCTGTACGGAACTCAATATTGCTCAAGCTTTTGAGGCATCGAGCAATCAATATTTTGCACAAATGGCGGTCGATCTCGGGCGTGAGCGTATCCGTGAAACTGCCGGACTTTTCGGGATTTTGGCAGTTGAAAATCCCGAAGACACATTTAAGACAAATTTCCTTTCAGACATCTGGAACACGAGCAATTCGCAAATCGGCAATGCTTTGGCGATCGAGCAATCTGCAATCGTAACCGGGAAAAACATATCGGCTTACGACATCGGACTTGAAGGAATGGGTCAAGGTTATGCAGGACAAATGACACCGTTTCAAATGGCATTGATCGCATCGTCAGTCGGAAACATGGAAGGAAAATTGATGAAACCTAAGATCGAACTCGATCTACAACCGCAAATGTTCTCTCAACCGCTTAATGCACAACAGGCGGCTTATATCCGTCAAATTATGGCACTCGTAACGGAAGGAAGCGGTGGAACTGCCACGAGAGTTTTCGGAGAAGTCAGGGGCGCAGGTATTCGCTCGGGCGGAAAGACCGGAACCGCCGAAAAACTTGCACCGCTTTATGATGATAAAACAGGTAAATTAAAGACAATAAAGCGAAAAGTGAAAGATGAAAAAGGCAATTTAATTGAAAAGGACTTTCCTCAAATGTATGAACGAACGGACAGTTGGTATATTTCGATCGCGCCCTTGGAAAAACCTACTCTCGCAATCGCAGTAGTTGTCGAGGGAGGCGGTTACGGGGCAACAATTTCAGCCCCGATCGCGGCGAGAGTAATCTTGAAAGCGCGAGATCTCGGACTTTTAGGCGAACAATATAAACCTAAACCTCAAGTTCCGACTGCGAAAAAGCCAAAAACGAGAGGAAGATAATAAAGTGAAAAACCGAACATCATCACATTTTTTCATTTTGGTTCTGATTGCCGTCCTGACAGCGATCAGCCATTATTCTATTCATTACGGTGCATTGATACGCGGTTATGAAACATCGTGGTTAACGGCTGGCAGAAATATTTCACTAATAACTCTGTTGGCAATTCTTCCGATCTTTCTCAAAAGATTCGCTAAATTTCAAGGAAACTGGACTTTATATACTTCAGCCGTATTATTATTTTCCATCGGCTTAACCGTTCAATACAGGCTGTTTAGCGATCCTGAATATACTTCAAGAAAGGATAAGGCAGAAGCGCGCCAGGAAAAGATCAAGACTTTACAACTTCATTACATACAGGAAAATTATTCCGCCGAGAAGAAACAAATGATGGGTTTGGAAGCCACACCGCCTTCACCCGTCGATCTTTCAAAAGAGAAACCGCGACCTGCCAATGAGGATTTTTCTGATGTTTTGTTTTCAGGCAAAACCATAAATCCGCTTCTGGGAATAATCGGTTTTGTTTTTGCACTTATTTTAATCCAACGCGACAAAGTTCTTGAAATACTTCAAAAGAACGGATTTTTAATAGTCATATTAACGTTGATACCTTTGTTTCTGGCGGCGATTACCTCAAGGGCGGGGAAATCCATTGGAAATATGACTCCATGGGAACCATCAAAAATTCCCTTCCTGATCGGATTTGCGGCGATACTTTCAATTTTATACCGTAATTTAGCCCGAACATATTGGGGAATTCCGCGTGCAAAAGACGTTGTTCCGCTTGTTTTTATGGCAATTTTGCCGTTTTTCCCGTTTTTCGTCTTGAAGGATTTCGGGCAAATGATGGTTTTCAGTTCGGTTTACGCGACTCTTTATCTGATTGCCGTCCGCCGTTTTTCGCAAAGATTTGTTCTGATCGGAAGTGTTCTGCTTTTAGTCGGGATTTTGGTTGTCGGGGCATTGCCCGAAAAGACTCAGGAAAATATTCCTTTGCTCCCAACGCTTGCGAAACCTGTTAAGCAGGTTTTACCGAATCGCATTCAGCAACGATTTCATCTTTGGCTTGACGGTTTTAATCCGCCAACGCCGGAAACTTCGTGGTGGAAAGAAGATTATGACGATTATTATAAGGAGCTCGTCAAAAAAGACCCGAATCTGCCGCAACTTTTGGAAGAAGACCCGAATCTTCAGAAAACCATCAACGTCGATGCCTGGTTTGATGTTTTGGCATTTCAACCCGCTCAGGCTACATTCGGTTTGGCTTCGGGAAAGACGACCGGACGAGGTTTGGGGCTCGGTTATCCTGAACTGATCCCGGTGGCGGATTCTGATTATATTTTCGCTGCGTTGGCAGAAGAACTTGGACTTTTCGGCGGTTTATTGATAACCTTTGCGCTGATTGTTTTTGTCAGTGCCGGAGTCCGCACCGCGATGGATTCGCGGGATATGTTCAGTAAACTCTGCGCTATCGGGCTTTCTGCTTTTATCGGTTTCCAAGCCTTAGTCAATATCGGCGGAATTACCCGCGCTCTGCCGATGACTGGAATAACGCTTCCCTTCGTCAGTCACGGCGGCTTCAGCCTGATTACAAGTTTCGTGATGCTCGGAATGTTGATGGCATTTTCACACCGCAATGCAGTTGACAGACAACTCGAAATAGAAAACAATCAAATGCGGTAAGTTTCATACATATCACAAATTAAACATCTGATTTTGGGAGAATTGGGATGGAAGAAAACTTTCAATATATTTCAGCGGCAGTTACCGACAAAGGATTAAGCGAAAAAAGACCGCAAAATGAAGATTCTTATTTAGAATTAAACAAAAGCGGACTTTTCGCCGTGGCGGACGGAGTCGGGGGAGCGCAAGCCGGTGAAGTCGCCTCTTCGATGGCGATGGAAATTCTCGGCGAAGCCTTTGTAAATATGCAGAATAACGGCGACGCTGAAGAAGTAATGAAAGCCGGTATCGAAAAAGCAAACTCTGCGATTTTCCAAATGTCTCACGATCTGCCTTCGCTTTCGACAATGGCGACAACCATTGTTGCCGTTCATCTGGCTGGAAATATTGCCACGATCGGACACGTTGGCGATTCGAGGCTCTATCGCGTTGACGGAAACGGAAATATTTACCGTGAAACGCAGGATCACTCAATCGTCGAGGAAGAAGTTCGAGCCGGAAGAATGACCGCCGCTCAAGCCGCTAACCACCCAAGCAGAAACGTGATCAGCCGCGCTCTCGGCGCAGAAGCCACCGTTGAAATCGACCTGAAAACCATTATGTTCGAGCCGAACACGACGTTTTTACTGTGCTCCGACGGCATCACGCGTCACATCGAAGATGTTGAAATCCGCGAATTATTGAACACTTACCTGCATCCGTCGGAAATCTGCCAGCAGATGAAGAATATTTGCTATTCACGCGGTGCGGAAGATAATTTAACCGCTGTGATTGTTCGGGTTACGTCACAACTGGCAAATGCTTTTTCAGATGACAATCAGGGAACCGCTACGGATTTTGAAGAACCGACCGTCGCAACGGCGCGTCCTGTTTCGAGCGCAGTTTCCGACTCCCAGGTTTCCGACACTTTTGACGATGCTCCGACACAGGATTTACGTCTTCCCGATTCGATTCAAAATCAAATACAGCCCGTTTCAAATATCGAAACGAAACAGCCCGAGGCAGATTATCAAACTCAATTTGTCGAAACTACCGCACCGGAATCAACAAATTATGTCGAACCGGTTGAAGAAACTATTGCCGAACCGGAAAAACCGGTTGCAGTTCAATCTAAATTTGATTCCGATGCGCTTGAGCTTCAGGATGAAAGTTCCGGCGGATTTTTGGGTAAATTAGTCAGCGCATTGATCTTTTTAATTATCGGAGCAGGAATCGGTGCCGGCGGTTATTTTTTGTATGCTTCCAAACAACCGCAAGTTCAGGTTCAACCACAACCGATCACGGAAATGAAGACTCCTAATATTCCTTTTTCCGGTTTTGAAGAAAATCGGCGAAATGTCGATGCCAATCCGCAGAAATTTTTAGAGGCAAACAGTGCCGGTCCGCAAGATGCCGAGGATTACTATCTTATCGGACGCGCTTACATTCTGACCAGGAGATACCCTGAAGCTAAACAGGCATTTACCGAAGCGAAAAACCGGCTCGGACAAACGGCTGATGTGAACAGTAAAATTTTAGCCACTGAAATTGCAGGATATTTAGCGATCATTAATGATCCTTTCGCTCAAAAGGCATTTGAAAAGGACATTCAAACTTTATATCCGGCAACTCAAAGTGACAGCAACATAAATGCTAACCGATAATAGAAAAGGCGTTTCGTAAAATGGAACGCCTTTTTCTTACTTTTTCGCTTCAAACAAAACTATCCCGCAGGAAACCGCTAAATTTAAGCTTTCAACTGAATTCTCCATCGGTATATAGATCAGTTCATTGACCGATCTTCGATGTTCTTCGCTCAATCCGTCGGCTTCAGAACCGAAAATTATCAAGCGTTTTTTGCTCCAGTCGATCTCGTAATATTTTCGATCTGCATTTATATCAGCCGCGGTCGTGACGAGATTTTGATCCTTCGCCCATTCCAGAGCGTCATAAAAATCGGCTTGTTCCCAGATCGGCAAACGAAAGCCGGCTCCCATCGAAGCCCTTAATGCTTTCGGTGAGTAAGCATCGGTAGAATTTTTTGAAATAATAACGCCCCCGATTCCTGCGGCTTCTGCCGTCCTCAGGATTGCGCCCAGATTTGAAGGATTGTTGATCTCGAAAAGAAATAAGTATCGATTCCTTGCATCGGCTGAATCCTTGAAGGAAGTTTGCGGCTTTTTGCCGATTATGATAATTCCCTGTGAATTTTGCGTATCGGCAATCGATTGGAAAAGATTCGGCTCAACTTCGTTAATAACAGAACATTTGCTCTCGATAGTTTTTATCAAAGCAGATTCGCGGGCATTATTACCGAATTTTTCATCAATAAAACATTCGATTATCTCTATCTCGCTCTTTAGTGCTTCTTCGCAAAGCCGCAACCCTTCAATAAATATTTTTTCAAACGCTTTTCCGTCGCGGATTTTACGAACATTTTTCAATCTTTGATTGTCACGGCTTTTGATTTTGTTATACATTATGTTTCTCGAACGTTTTTCAGGCAATTTATGATATAGATTTTGCAACAAAATTGTTAATTACCCGTGTAATTTCACAATTTCCATTTATAACTAAAATGATTTCCACAAAAAATCAGATTATGAAAATAAAATCGATTTTTCTTTTAACTTTTCTTTTATCAGTATCTTTTCAGATTTTCCCGCAAAATGCTTCCCAACAGATTCAAAACACTAATTCTTCCGTGCAAACCGAATCTCAGCTAAACCAAATTAATGAAAACCTGACAAATATCACTAAATCATTAAACACTTTAACTCAGGGATGGAAAAAATTTTTCGATACATTTAATTCTAACCAGGGAATACGTTTAAGTGAAAAGCAACAGCAACTTTTATTGGCTTTTGAAATTTTGAATCGCGCCGAACAACGCATCGTCAATTTACAAAAATTAAAACTTGAATTCACTGAAAAACAAACAAATTTTCGTTTGCAATTGGCGCGCATCAACGATGATTCATTACCCGAAAGCATTGATCGATATGTTTCGACGCGCGGAACTACTAACGCCGAACAATTACGCGAAATTCGTCGGCAAGCCTTGTATCGTGAAAAAAATGAACTGACCAATGCGCTTCGCGACATCGAAAACGATCTGGAAAAAACCAACGATGAAATTCGTCAAACCGAGCAATTTGTAAGAAATATCCGGCAAAGACTTTTCCCTCAAATCGAGAAGGAACTTTCCGATTTGTAGCCTTTTCAAAGATGTCTAAAGTCGCTAAACTATTGCTATTATGCACCCGCAAACAAAAGAAGACTTTATGGATAAACTCGAAAATTTAAAGGAAAAATCACGCTCTGCCGAACAAGGCGGCGGAACTGAACGATTGGAAAAACAAAAGAAAGCCGGAAAAATGACGGCGCGCGAACGCGTCGATTTTCTTTTGGACGAAGGGTCGTTTGAGGAATTCGATAAATTTGTCGTTCACCGCTCCAGAGATTTCGGTTTGGACGAGCAGAAATTTCTCGGCGACGGTGTGATTACGGGTCACGGCTTGATCGACGGCAGACCTGTTTTTGTTTTCGCGCAAGATTTCACGGTTTTCGGCGGTTCTCTCTCGGAAACTCACGCTAAAAAGATCGTTAAGATTATGGATTTAGCGATGAAAACCGGCTATCCGATCATCGGTCTGAACGATTCGGGCGGTGCAAGAATCCAGGAAGGGGTTGTTTCTCTGGGCGGTTATGCCGACATTTTCCTGAGAAACACGATCGCGAGCGGTGTGGTTCCGCAAATTTCCTGCATTATGGGACCCTGTGCGGGCGGCGCGGTTTATTCGCCGGCGATCACGGATTTCAACATTATGGTCAAGGATTCTTCCTATATGTTCATTACCGGACCCGATGTTATAAAAACGGTTACGCACGAAGAAGTGTCCAAAGACGAACTCGGCGGTGCGATGACGCATAACCAGAAAAGCGGTGTGGCTCATTTTGCCGCCGAATCTGATGAACATTGCTTACGGCTGACACGCGAACTGCTTTCATTTATTCCCTCGAACAATATGGAAAACCCGCCGTTCGCCGCAACAAACGATCCGTCAAACCGCACGGACGAAAAATTAAATTCGATCGTTCCGACCTCTTCAAACCAACCTTACGACATCCGGGATATTATCCATAATGTAGTTGATGAAGGATATTTTTTTGAAGTTCAGGAACATTATGCTCCGAACATAGTTGTCGGTTTTGCCCGGCTTGGCGGATATTCGGTCGGAATCGTCGCGAATCAGCCTGCATATTTAGCCGGAGTTTTGGATATTGACGCTTCCGTAAAAGCCGCCCGATTCGTTCGTTTTTGCGATTGTTTCAATATTCCTTTAATTACCTTTGAGGATGTTCCCGGATTTCTGCCCGGAGTCAATCAGGAACATTTCGGAATTATCAGACACGGTGCAAAATTGCTTTATGCGTTTGCTGAAGCAACCGTTCCCAAAATAACCGTCATCACACGTAAAGCATACGGCGGCGCGTATTGTGTTATGGCTTCAAAACATATCAGAACAGACATCAATTTTGCGTATCCAACTGCCGAGATCGCCGTGATGGGAGCCGAAGGCGCAGTCGGTTTGTTGTATCGTAAGGAAATCTCCGATTCTGAAAATCCCGAAGAATTTCGTAGAGCGAAAGTTTCCGAATTTGATGAAAAACTCGCAAATCCATACGTCGCCGCCGAGCACGGATTTATCGATGAAGTGATCGAACCGTCACAGACACGCCCTAAACTGATTCACGCCTTATCGCTTTTACAAAACAAACGCGATACGAATCCGCCGCGTAAACACGGCAATATTCCACTTTAAGCTTTTCTTTAAGTGTCGGTTCGCCGACACTTAAAGAATTAAATGCAAATTTAGCCGTAATTGTTGAAATATTTCATTTTAATTTATTTAAATGTTCGAACTCCGTCGCCCGACGTGGGCGGAAATTAACTTAGACAATCTTGCCTTCAATTTTCATTCCGTCAGAAGTTTTATCGGTGAAAATGTCGAAATAATGGCAATGGTCAAAGCCGATGCCTATGGTCACTCAGCGATCGAATGCGCGAAAAGATTGCAATATGAACAGATCGATTGGTTTGGCGTGGCATTACCTGAAGAAGGACTCGAACTTCGTCAAAACGACATCAAAAAAAGGATTCTCTGTCTTGGCAGTTTTTGGAAGGGACAGGAAAAACTCTGTCTTGAGAATAAAATAACCCCGATTATTTTCGATCTTGAAAAGGCTGAAATTTATAATGCGGCGGCGAAAGAATCAGGAATTGTTGCCGACATTCACGTAAAAATCGATACCGGAATGGGCAGAGTCGGCGTGCGTTTCGATCAAGCCGGGGAATTTGCCGAACAATTAAAAAATTTCTCGAATCTTAAATTGGAAGGCTTGATGACGCATTTCGCCTCGGCTGATAATTTATCGGAAAACGAATTTACCGACCTACAGATCGAGCGATTCAATAACGCCGTTAAAATATTTGAAGAAAAAGGTTTCGAGCCGAAGTATAAAGATTTGGCAAACTCGCCCGGCACGATCGTTCACGAGAATTCTCGTAACAATTTGGTCAGACTTGGCGGCATCTTATACGGTTTGGGTGACGATGTTCTTCCGAAAGAGGTTTTGAAACCCGAATTGAAGCCGGTTCTTTCGCTTTACACAAAAATCGCCTTGTTAAAGAGAGTGCCGAAAGGTGAAACTTTAGGCTACGGCAGAACTTTTCAAACCGCTAGAGATTCGCTCATCGCGACAATTCCGATCGGTTATCAAGATGGTTACAATCGTATATTAACCAACAAAAGCAAAGTCATCGTAAACGGTCGCTTTGCAAATGTCGTAGGCAGAATCTCGATGGATTGGACGATCATAGACGTGACAGACGTTCCGAACGTGAAGATAGATGATGAAGTCATATTGATCGGAAAATGCGATAATTTGGAAATCAAAGCCGAAGATTTAGCTAAATTGAGCGATACGATCTCCTATGAAATAACCTGCGGAATAAATAAACGCGTTTGGCGAAAATATGTTGGAAGCAAATAAAAGCCGTTGGTTTAACGAACTTTTCGCCGTTTACAACCGAAATCTTCTCAAGCGGAGATTTAATTCCCTGCAAATTTCAAATTCTTCGATATTTGAAACGCTTGACCGAAATATTCCATTGATAATTTACGCGAATCATTCAAGTTGGTTCGACGGTATTGTGGCTTACCAAATATCGCGTCATTTTAAGCTCGACTTTTATGTGATGATGGAAGAAAAACAGCTCAAGGATTTACCGCTTTTCCAGAAGCTCGGAGCCTTTTCCGTCGTTCGCGAAAAACCGCGCGAAGCCATCGAAAGCCTTAATTATTCGGCACGGATTTTAACAGAAAATGCCAATCGTGTTTTATGGATATTTCCTCAGGGCGAAATTTTACCGAATGACACGCGACCGTTAAATTTTTATAACGGCATTTCCAAAATAATCGAAAAATTGGATAAATGTCATACTTTGGCAATTGCGATGCGTTATGAATTTCTGGGAAATTTCAAACCCGAAATTTTTGTTTCGCTCGGAAACTTTGAGCCTTTTAATGCAAACGATCTCAAAAAAGATAGAAAATTGACGGCAAAGTTTTCCCAAAATACGGAAAATCTCTTGAATGAAATAAAATCAAAGATCATTTCAAGAGATTTTTCAGGTTTTCAAAATATTATCTAAAAATGTCAATTCCCGTTTTCACTGCCTTGGAAGCACCGATTCTTCACGAACTTGCCGCAATCGGCGGAAAGGATGACGTGCGTTTTTTATATAATCGGCTGATTTCCTACTTTCCTACGTTATCAGACGCGGAAATATCTAAAATTAAAGAAGGCAAAGAAAATCGTTGGAAAAGCGCGGTTCAAAAAGCCGGAAAAATGCTGGATGAACGAAATCTGATAACGCGCGAACGCGGCATTTGGATGCTGACTCCAAAAGGCATCGAAGCGGCGAACGAAGAAACGAGCGGAATTATCATCAATAAATCTGAAAATGTTTCATTGTCGCACGTCGAAATTCAAAAGATGATCTATGAAATTGGCGAAATTCTCGGCTATTTTTCCGCTCTGGAATTTGAATATTACGATGTGATCTGGCGCGAAAATGCCAAAAGTCTGCGGATTTCTCACGTTTTTGAAGTGCAAAGTAAAGGAAATATCGATTCGGCTTTTGCCAAATTGAAACGTGCTTTCGATGCGCAACGCTCCAAACCGTTTCTGATCCTTGCCAGTGAAAGAGATTCTAAAAGAGCGCAAAAGTCTTTGGCAATGGAGTTTCGCGAACTGGAAAATGTAATTACCATTCTAAGTTTTGTCGAGCTTCGCAAGATTCACGAGAATTTGAAAGCGATCGGCGAATATCTGCCCAGGTTTCTTTTCGATTAATTTCTTTACAAAATATCCCGCAAGATAAGTTAAAATATTATTGCTTTTCGATTTTATTCTAATACCGGAGAAAATTATGAATTACCCCTTGAACTTTAGTTTTAAGCTGCTTGCGCTTGCAAGCCAGATATATATTCGCGATGCGAACGGCAATCTGCTCGGCTATGTCAAACAGAAACTTTTGAAGCTGAAAGAAGACATCAACGTTTTTGCCGACGAACAGCAAACCCAACATCTATACAATATTAAAGCCGATCGTGTGATCGATTTTTCGGCTAACTACAATTTCACCGACAGCCAGGGAAACCGGCTCGGAGCCATCAAACGTCAGGGAATGCGTTCGCTCTGGAAGGCAAATTATCAAATCACCGATCCGAGCGGAAATCTTGCATTTAACGTCAATGAAGAAAACGGTTGGGTAAAAGTGATCGATGCTTTCGCGGGCGAAGTTCCGGTTTTGGGAATGTTTACGGGTTATCTTTTTAATCCTGCCTACATTATTTCGCGTCCCGACGGTTCGCCTGTGGCGCGGCTTGCCAAGCAACCCGCGTTTTTTGAAGGTAAATTCCAACTCGAAAAACAATCCGATCTCGCTAATGATGAAGAAACCCGTTTGATTCTGGGAGTTTTGACGATGACTTTGCTCGAACGTGCAAGAGGTTAATCGGCGGATTCACTTTCTTGCTTAAAACCTTGTAAAATAGAAAGCGAAGCCGAACAATTTATGAAAGACGAAACGCCGATCAGGCGGCAATATCTGGAAATTAAAGCCAAACACCAAGACGCGATCCTGCTTTTCCGTCTTGGTGATTTTTATGAGGCTTTCGATGACGACGCAAAGCTGTTGGCACGCGAGCTGGATATTGTTCTGACCTCGAAACCGATGGGCAAAGGAATGCGCGTTCCGCTCGCCGGAGTTCCGCATTTTTCGCTCGAGCGTCATCTGGCAACGCTGATCTCACGCGGTCACAGGGTTGCGATCTGCGAACAAACTTCCACGGTTCCGATCAAAGGCGACCACGGCAAAAAGCTGATTCAGCGCGATGTCGTCCGTATCGTGACCGCCGGAACGATCATCGAACCCGAGCTTTTAGACAGCAAATCGAACAATTACCTTTGTGCATTTATCAGCGACGGAATCCGGGCGGGAATCGCTTACGCCGACATCACGACCGGAGATTTTGCGGCGACGGAAATTGAAAACAAAGACGCGTTGAGCGAAATTCAAAGACTTTCGCCTGCCGAAATCATCATTGCCGAAACGCAGGATCATTTCAGCAATCGCGATCTGCCGCAATTCGTTACAAAACTCACTGCCGATGTTTTCAATTTTGAGTTCGGTCAGAAAACGCTCCAAAAGCATTTTCACACGACGACGTTGAAGCCGTTCGGCTTGGACAATCTGCCGCTTGCGGTTTCCGCCGCCGGCGCGATCATTTCATATTTGCAGGAAACGCAATTCGGCACCGCCGAGCAGTTAACTCGTTTGACTTCTTACGATTTCAGCGAGTTTATGATGATCGACGGCAATACTTTGCGAAGCCTCGAAATTTTGCAGAGCAGTTCAGGCTCAAGTCTTTTATCCGTTATCGACCGCACGAAAACGCCGATGGGCGGCAGACTTTTGCGGCGTTGGCTCAGACAACCGTTGCTCGACGTTTCCGAGATTTTTCGCCGTCAGGAACATATCGCCTGGTTTAAGGGAAATACCGATCCGAGAAATCATTTGCAGGAAATTCTCTCCAATGTGAAAGATTTGGAAAGGCTTTCTTCACGCGCCAAAGCAAATTTCATTTCCGCTTACGAGCTTCGCGCTTTCGGGAAAAGCCTCGAACTGATTCCGCAACTAAAGTCGGTTTTACAAAAAGATTCCATTCGGTTCGGTCAGCTTATGATGCACCTTCCGGATTGTGCGAAAACGGCAAAACTGATCGACTCGGCAATTTCCGGGGAACTTCCTTCAAAGAATAGCGATCAGGGCGGAATTATCAAAAAAGGCTTTTCCAATGAATTGGACAAACTCCGCGAAAGTCTGGCGGACGGGAAAAATTTTCTTGCCGAACTCGAAAAGCGCGAAAGAGAACGAACGGGAATAAGATCATTGCGCGTCGGTTTCAATAAGGTTTTCGGTTATTACATCGAAGTTACCAAATCGAATCTGCATCTCGTTCCGTCCGATTATTCGCGGAAACAAACGCTGATCCCGGCTGAAAGATACGTCACTTTGGAACTCAAAGAGTATGAATCGCTCGTCATTCACGCACAGGAACGCATCGCCGAACTTGAAAACAACCTGTTCCGGCAGATTTGTTCGGAAGTCGGGAAAAACCGCAACGAAATTTTGCTTGCGGCACAAACAGTCGCTTATCTCGATGTGATCTGTTCGCTTTCCGAGGTTGCGGAAGAATGTAACTACAATCGTCCGGTCGTTAATGAAACTTCCCTTTTGCGCATCAAAAAAGGTCGTCATCCCGTGATCGAAAATATTTTGGCGGAAAACAGAAAAGAATTTGTTGCCAACGATTCGTCGCTCGGCGGAAACGGCGCGCCGCAGATAGCTTTAATCACAGGTCCGAACGCTTCGGGAAAATCGACGTTTTTACGTCAGACGGCGTTGATCGTTTTGCTTGCGCAGATCGGTTCGTTCGTCCCGGCGGATGAAGCGGTCGTCGGCATTTGCGACCGCATTTTTACGCGCATCGGGCTTTACGACCGCATCGGTTCGGGCGAATCGACGTTTATGACCGAGATGATCGAAACGGCGGAAATTTTGCATCACGCTACGCCGAACAGTCTGATCTTACTGGACGAACTCGGTCGCGGAACTTCGACTTTTGACGGTTTGGCGGTAGCACGCTCCGTGCTTGAATTCGTTCACAATCACCCGAAACTGAAAACCCGCACGCTTTTTGCCACGCATTATCACGAGCTTGCCGAATTGCGGGAAATTTTGACGAATGTCGAAAATTATCATTTTTTAATCGATGAAAACGACGGCGAATTGAAGTTCAATTACAGAATGGAAAAAGGAACGGCATTGAAGAGTTACGGCGTTTATGCAGCTAAGATCGCGGGCTTGCCGAAACCGGTCGTGCGGCGGGCGGAACAGCTTTTGAAGGAATACGAATCCGAAAACGTTCAGAGCATTTCGGCGCATAAAACCCCGCAAAGCCTGATCGACCGAAAGTTGGCGGAGATCGATACGGATTCGCTTTCGCCCGTCGAAGCATTAATGTTGATTTACGAACTCAAAAAGTTGGCAAAATCCACGCCGATAAGCCACAATATAACAGAACTTAAACGAGCAAGCGGGTAAACTTTTATGGCTTCATCATTAAGCAGAAACTATGTCAGGCTGAAATACATTTTATCGCGGCTTTACGATAAGGTATTTGAAGACGACATTTTCAGCAGTACGGCGCAGGTCGCCTTTTATCTTTCGTTTTCGCTTTTCCCGCTTTTGTTATTTCTGGTAAATCTCTTCGGTCTGATATTGGGAAAAGCCGACGATCTGCGCGTCGAACTTTTTTCTTATCTGCGGCAGATAATGCCTTTTTCGGCTTACCAACTAGTCCAGAAAACGATCATCGAAGTTTCCGAAAACAGTTCGAGCGGTAAGCTGACGCTCGGTTTTCTGATCGCGCTTTGGTCGGCTTCCGCCGGGATGGACAGTTTGCGTATTGCCTTAAATAACGTCTATCGTTTGAAGGAAACCCGCGCCTGGTGGAAAACCAAGCTTCAATCGCTGATTTTAACGCTGATTTTGATCTTGCTTTTGAGTTTTGCTCTGGGAATAGTTTTTTACGGCTGGAAAATGTTCTCGGTTTTGCTCGAAGCCATTTATTTGCCGATTCCGCCTTACAGTATTTTGCTCGTCATTCAATGGATTTCGTTTCTGATTGTTCTGCATTTCACCTTTGCACTGCTCTACAATTTTCTTCCGAATGTCGCCGAATATAAACACAAATGGTTTTCTTACGGTTCGGTTACGGCTTTGATCCTGTGGCTCATTTTAACGAGTGGTTTTCGGCTTTACCTTCATTTTTTCAATAATTACGATAAAACTTACGGTTCGCTCGGCGCGGTCATCATCCTGATGCTCTGGCTTTATCTGACCGCGCTCGTGATTCACATCGGCGCGGCGATTGACGCTATTATTGAAGACAGATTCAAATCGAAAAAAGAATTGAAGGCAACGGAAAATGTATGAAGCCATTGCTCGAAATCGCCGGAACCGCGCTGGCGGAAAGTTTGCACAACTGCGGACGGACGAAGACCTTTTTTGAAGGCGAAGAGATTTTTGCCGAGGGCGATAAAGCCGAATTTTTGCCGATCGTCGTAAGCGGAAAGATCAAAATGGTCAGATTTCCCGAGATCGGCAAGGAAGTCATTATCGGGATTTTTCAAAACGGCGAAATGTTTGCCGTCCCGCCCGCTTTCGACGGCGGAAACTTCCCTTCGACCGCAATCGCGATGGAAGAAACGAAACTTTTAATAATTTACCGCCCCGACTTTCTCAAGCTTTTGCGCGATTCGAGCGAGTTTTCCTTTGCCGTGATCGAATGGATGAGCGCAATGCTCCGTGAAAAAACGGCGACGATCCAAAATCTCGTCACCGCTTCGCCCGAACACCGCGTCGGAAATGTTTTGCTGAGATTAGCCAAAAAAGAAGACGAAAAACAGCCGGTCAAGATCACGATGCGCCGCCAGGACATTGCTGAAATGGCAGGTTTGACGACCGAAACGACGATTCGCGCCGTCAAAAAATTAGCCGACAAGGATTTGCTGAAGATCGTTCACGGTAAGATCATCCTTGAACAACCCGAACGGCTTCGCGCTTTTCTTCGGTGAACTTCAACATCATCATCCTTGCGATCGAGATCGCTCTCGCCTTTACCAGATCGGCATTTTCACCCGCAAATTGTTCATCGACCGTTTCACAGAAAAGTTTTATCCAACGCTTAAAATGTTCGGATTTCAAAGGTTCTTTTTGATTGAGCAAAACGTGCGTCAACATCGGACTGCGCCCGTATTTTTGCAGAAAATTAACCGATTTGAAGATTATCATTTCCCAAAAATCGGAAATTACCGGGAGATGTTTTTGCAAATCGATTTCGGCAACTTCGGTGAAAATAAATCCGATCTTTCGATCGTTAAGAGCTTTGAGATAAAAATCTTCGACCAGTTTTTCAATGTCTTTTCTATCTGTAATGTCTTTCATAACAATTTTATTTTAACTAAAATCCAGCTCATAAATGATTGGAGCGAGTTGAAAGTCCCTTCATTACAAGGCGAAGGCGCGACTCTCAACGCTTAAAAATTATTTATGAGATCAGTTCTAAAATCGAAAGGTAGCCGAAATTTGATTTCAAACTGATTTTACGGCTGTCATTTCACTGTTTTCGATGCAACATCAGGAGAATTTGAACCGTTTTCCTTTCGATTTTACTTATTTACAAAGGGAAACGAACCGTTTCCCTTTGTAAATGATTCGTTTCCCTTTTAAAATGAACCGTTTCCCTTTCTTAATAGACCGTTTCCCTTTTAAAATGAACCGTTTTCCTTTTAAAGTGAACCGTTTTCCTTTTAAAATGATTCATTTCCCTTTTGAAATGATTCGTTTCCCTTTTAAAATAAAGCGTTTCCCTTTGTAGATAATCCGTTTTCTTTGGAAAACAATTCATTTCACCTTTCTGAAACAAGATTTCAGGCGATTAATTTGAATTTGCAAATTCAGGCTTCCGCCAATTCGCCGACGGGAGCTTTTTCTTTTCCTGCAAAGATCAAATCGATCGCAAACCAGACAAAGGCAACCGCACCGATCGAAAAAGCGACATCGCCGAAGATACGCATCCAACGGAAAAATTGCATTATTTCAGTCTGCATAAATTCGGGACTTCGCGCCGACCAGTAGCCGTGTGAAACGGATTCCATCGTTTGAAGCAGACCGATCGGAAGTAAACTGAAAAGCATCATTGCCAGCATTCCGCCGTTGATTCCCCAGAAAGCAAATTTGATAAGTCTTTCCTTCCAGATAAGTTCGGGTTTCATCGCCCGCAGACAGAATAACAACAAAGCCAACCCGAGCGTTCCGTAAACTCCGTAAAGCGCGCCGTGCCCGTGAAGCGGTGTCGTGTTCAGACCTTGCATATAGTAAAGCGCGATCGGCGGATTTATCATAAATCCGAAAATTCCCGCACCGACCAGATTCCAGAATGCGACCGCGACGAAAAAGTAAATGACCCATTTATATTGCCGGAGCCATTTGCGCGAACGCAGACGGTGAATATTTTCCCACGCTTCAAAACCGACCATCGTTAACGGAACGATTTCGAGTGCGCTGAAAACCGAACCGAACGCGAGCGCGACCGTCGGAGTTCCTGAAAAATAAAGGTGATGACACGTTCCGATAATGCCGCCGCTCAAATAAATTGCGCCCGACAAAAGCGATGCGTAAGCCGCGCTTTTCGGATTGATAACGCCCATTTTAGCAAATAAAAAGGCGACGACGACCGTTGCGAAAACTTCAAAAAAGCCTTCGACCCAAAGATGCACAACCCACCAACGCCAATATTCGACGACCGATAAATTCGACCTCATTCCCCAGAAAAGTCCCGGCGAATAAAAAAGTGCGATGCCTGTCGTTGAGATCAAATATAAAATGACGAGCGGTTTTTGATTGTCGTTCTTCTTCAATGCCGGAATCGCAGTCCGCATAATCAGTCCGAGCCACAAAAGCAAACCGATCAGCAGAGCGATCTGCCAAATCCTGCCCAGATCGACATACTCATAGCCTTGATGACCGAACCAAAACCACATATCGCCGTTTAATTTGTGCATCACGCTTGCCCATTGTCCCGCCATCGAACCGAGCACGACGACAAGCAGCGCGCCGAATAAAATATCGACTCCCAATTTTTGATATTTCGGTTCATAGCCCGCTACGATCGGTCCGATAAACAATCCGGCGGCAAGCCACGAAGTCGCAATCCAGAAAATGCCGAGCTGTGTATGCCACGTTCGCGTCACGACATAAGGCAAATATTCGGCGAGCGGAATCCCGTAAAATCCTTGACCTTCAACCCCGTAATGCGCCGTGATTATTCCCATCACGATCTGCAAAACGAACAACAGCGAAACAACCAGAAAATATTTAACCGTGGCTTTTTGCGACGGGAAAAGGTTGAAACCGATAAACGGGTCGGTATGCGGCGCGTCGTCGGTCGAAATTTCCTTTCTGGTTCCCGCCAAAAACCAGACGATACCGCCGATTCCTGCGATCAGAATAATTACGCTTACCCCCGTCCAGAGAATCGTATCGTTCGTCGCCGTGTTTCCGACCAGCGGTTCGGCGGGAAAATTGCTCGTGTAGGAAATATTTTTATTCGGACGATTTGCCGCCGAAGCCCACGCCGTCCAAAAGAAAAACGAGTTCATCTGCCGAAGCTTGGTCGGATCGGATTGAGCATTTTTTTGAATCGCAAAATCCTTGCTTCCGTTCGCAAATATGTTCGAGTAATATTTCAGATTTTCTTCAAAAGCTCTTGCCCGAACGGGTTCGACGATCAGTTTCCCCGTTTTTTCATCAAAATTATTTCTCCTGACCAAATCCTGTAAACGCTGACGTAAAGCGGCTTGCTGTTCGCTCGAAAGCGCGTCGTAATCTTTTGAGAAATCGTTCCGGGCAAATTCATTCAAGATAAAAACCGCTTCGCGATGCAAATATTCCGCCGTCCAGTCAGGCGCAACATAGCTTCCGTGCCCCCAGATCGAGCCGACCTGCATTCCGCCCATTGCCTGCCAAACGTTCTGCCCGTTCGAGATTTCATCGCTCCCTATCAGAACTTTCCCCTCGGTCGTCACGACCTCGTTCGGAATCGGCGGGGCTTGTCTGAAAATTTCGGTTCCGATCCATATTAGAACGCCGAACGATATTATAAAAACTGCCGCAAATGCTATCCAAAGCTTTTTCATAACTGTATTCCTCAATCTTCTCTTTCAAATGTTTTTTCGATAATTCACAATTGATTTCATATCCATTTTTGAGTGTGTTGCTTAAATCTGCTTTTACCTTTTCAAATGAAACAATTGTTTCCGGGATCAAGAATATTAAAGGTTTCAATTGGAAAATATGATTTGAGTCATAAATGCTTATTATTTCCGTTTCTTTTTTTTGATATGTTTCCTGAAAAAATAATTTCCTCCCAGATTCATTTTTTGATTGACAAAGTTATTTTTTAACTTATAAAATAACGGTCGTTCGTTTTCTTTTATGCCAAAACTCAGCACCGCCGTTTTGAAGGAAAAAAAAAGCGCGATCGAAGACGCGGCGCGCGAGCTTTTTATCAAACAAGGCTTTCACGCGACTTCGATGCGCGATATTTCCAAACACGCTGAGGTTTCATTAGGTAATTTTTATAATTATTTCCCGACGAAGGAAGCGATTTTTGAATCGATAATTAACGGTTATTTACAGATCATCGACGAAAAACTGCGGCATATTTTTATGAAGATCGACGAACCGCTCGAACCCGAAAATCTGCGAAAAATGGGCGAAATGGTCGGCGATCTGGTAAATCAGCATTCGGATTTTTGGCTTTTGATGTATATCGATGTGCTCGAATTTCAAAATCAGCATTTCCGCAAAATGTTTGAAGGTCTGGCTGATAAATTCCGAACGATTTTCGCCGATAAATTCGTTGACGCAAGCGACCGCGGCGATCTTCGCACGGGCGTTGACGGCGCAGTGGTTTTCACCGCCGCATATATGCAGTTTTTCAATTATTTTCTGGTTGAAAAACTCTTCGGCGGCAATCAGCATTTAGGATTAAATGACGGTCAGGCAATCGATTGTCTGACGAAAATTTTCGCTTACGGGGTATTGAGCGAAGAAAAAATATCGAAGTTTAAGACACCGGCAAGTCCATAATTTATTGGTTTTACCAATTCTGATTTGCCATTTTAATTGATGACAATAAAAAACGGACGTTCATTTTTATTTATGGAGGCAAAAATGTTCCAGAAAAGAACTTTTTTAATTTTAGCGGTTTGTCTGTTGTTGACGGCAAATTTCGCATTCGGACAAGGCACGACCGGGCAGATCAGCGGAACGGTATTCGATCCGAACGGCGCATTAGTGCAGGGCGCAAGCGTCAAGCTGACTAATTTGGAAACGAATTTATCGAGAGATACCGTGACCAACGACGAAGGCGCATTTTCATTTCAACTTCTACCGCCGGCGCGTTATTCGGTCGAGATTTCGGCGCAGGGATTTGCGGCTTACAAAAGTGAAGCCGTTGTAAACATTACGCAGACGACGGTTATCGAAGCAAATCTGAGTGTCACGGGCGGCGATACGGTCGTCAACGTTGAAGCCCCGATCTTGCAAGTCGAAACTTCGCAGAACGGTCGCGTCGTGACGGGTGAAACGATTCGTCAGCTTCCGCTTCCGACACGAAATTTCCAACAGCTTCTGACGCTTTCGCCGGGAGCGCAATCGGGCGTTTCAAACACGACCGATCTCGGACGCGGCGACGCGGTTATATCCGTTAACGGACAACGCACGACCTCGAACAGCGTCCGCATCAACGGCGTTGACGCAAACTCTATCGGAACGAACTCGACTCCGAATATTGCCGTTCCTGCGACGGATTCTTTGCAGGAATTTATCGTGCAAACTTCCCTTTACGATGCCTCGAACGGACGAAATTCGGGTGGAAACGTCGAAGCGGTGACGAAAAGCGGAACGAACGAATTTAACGGAAGTGCTTATTATTTCCTGCGCAACCGCCGATTCAATGCCAACGAACCGTTTATCAAAGCGCGCGGCATCGAACGTCCGATCTTGAACAGAAATCAATTCGGCGGAACATTCGGCGGTCCCGTTATCAAAGACCGTTTGTTTTTCTTCACGTCCTATCAGGGAACACGCGAGAAAAACGGAATGTCTTTGACCAATTCCCTGACCTCGCCGATCGTGCCCGCCGGCTTGACGGACTCGAACCGCACGGCGGCAGGCTTGGCGGCAACATTCGGAATTTCTGTTGCAAACATCAGCCCCGTTGCGGTGAATATTTTGAACGCGAAACTTTCAAACGGACAATTTGCGATTCCTTCGTCGGGATCGACCAATGCAAATCCGCTCGCGGCGATCGTCGTTCCGCAATCGGGCGTTTCGGAGTTTCGTGAAAATCAATTCAATTTCAACGGAGATTACGTTTTCACGGAAAAACACAATCTTTCGGCAAAATTCTTTATCGCCGACAATCCGACGACGCAGGCAAATTACAACTTTGCGGGACTCGGCAACGGTGAACGTCAACTTATCGGTTTCGGCGGCGATCTGACAATCAAACAGAAACTTTATTCGATCACGGACACCTACGTTTTCTCGCCGAATATCGTCAATCAGGCGCGTTTCGGATTTAACCGTCTGCGGGTGACTTCAACGCCCGAAGAACCGTTTACGGCGGCATCGCTCGGCATCACTTCGCCAAACGCGTCGCAGTTTCCGGGTGCGCCGACGATCCGTGTTTTGGGCTTGGATTCGGCATTTTTCTTCGGTTCGGGAACACTTGCCGACCAATCTTCACGCATCAACGGTTATAATATCAGCGATACGCTTTCGGTCACGGCGGGAAATCACCGCTTGAAGTTCGGCGGCGAATACCGCGCTTCGACGGTTAAGTTCTACTTCAACGCATTTTCGCGCGGACAGCTTTTATTTGCGAGCTTTAGAGATTTCCTGACGGGCGGCAGTCTGAGTTTTGCGACCTTGACGAACGGACTTTCGCTGATCGGTTCGGGAACTTTCGACCGTTCGTTCCGCGTCAAGGATGCGAGCGGATTCATCCAGGACGACTGGAAAATTAATAATCGTCTGACCGTCAATCTCGGTCTGCGCTACGACCTTTACGGCTTGCCCGTCGATGTTGACGGACGGCTTGTCAATCTCGATCTTGCGCAGATTCGCACGACGGGAACGGCGGCAAATCCGGCGACTCCGCCTAATGGTTTGGTGCAGGCGGAAGGCGGAAAGATCGCGGGAATTCCGACTGTGACGAAAACGCTCGTTCCGGTCGATAAGAATAATTTCGGTCCGCGTGTCGGGTTTGCTTATCTGCTCGACGAAAAACTGAATCTCGTGATGCGCGCCGGTTACGGCATTTATTACGACCGCATTTCGACGCGTTACGCCAACTCGCAACTCTTTAATTATCCGTATTTCACGCTTCCCGTTTCGGTCGTTTCGCCGATCGTTTTTACGGGCTTGCGTCCTTTCTCGAATCCGTTTTTCCCGGTTCCGCCGCCGTCGCAATTTCCTTTGAACGGAAATATCCCGACTCCGACGGGCGCGGCGGTGAGCGGTGTTTTTGTCGATCCCGAACTGGTCACGCCGTATATTCAGCAGTTTAACGTCGGTTTCCAGATGCAGGTTTTCGATAAATATCTTTTGGATGTCGGTTATGTCGGCAACAAAGGAACGAATCTTTTGCAGGTCATCACGCTTAATCAGCCTGTTTACAACAGAGCGACGAACACGTTCACGAGTCCGCTCGGTGCAAACTTTGCGGCTAATAAAAACGTGACGGGCGGCGTTCAGCAGATTCAGACGACCTCGCTTTCGACCTACAATTCCCTGCAAGCATCGGTGACGCGCAGATTCTCAAACGGCGTGCAGTTTCTCGCGGCTTACACTTTCGGAAAGTCGATCGATTATTATTCGGGCGCGGCACTGAACGAATTGGCGAACGTTCCCGGCGATCAGGTTAATTGGCGTTCAAATCGCGGACGTTCCGACTTTAACCGCGAACAGCGTTTTGTTATCAGCGGCGTTTACGATCTGCCGAAATTCAAAGATTCGAGTAAATTCGTGCGCGGAGTTTTCGGAAATTGGGAAGTTGCTTCGATTGCGGTATTCCAGAGCGGTTTGCCGTTTTCCATCGAAACATCGAACGGAACGGGCTTGATTAGCAGAGCGAATTATAATCAGGCGTTTACCGGAGATTTGTATACGAACGGAAGCGTCGGCGACCGTTTGAACGGCTATTTCAACACGGCGGCTTTTGTTCCTTCGTGTCCGCAAGTGGTCACGGTCGGCACGCCGCCTGTCCCGACCACGATCTGTACGGGTGCTTATACTTCGGTAAATAACCCGTCTTTCGATCCGAATGCGCCGTTCGGCAATTCGCAACGCAACCTTTTGACGGGACCCGGACAGAAGAACGTCGATATTTCGTTCATTAAATTCATCCCTTTCAACGAAAGATTTCGCGGAGAGTTTCGTGTCGAAGCGTTCAACGTCTTTAACTGGGTAAATTATGCAAACCCGAACAACAACATCAGCGGGGCGAACTTCGGACGCATCGAGCGCGCCGCAACCGGTCCGCGTGTCGTTCAGCTTGCATTCAAACTCGGCTTCTAATCGATTCGTTCAGTTTTTCGACTCTGACGGAGGAACTTTTGTTAGCTGAAAATAAAAGTTCCTCGCCTAAAATTTTTGAGTTTTTAATTAAAACTTCGTAGTTTTGACATAAACGTTTCAGGGCTTTGCCCATTGATGTGCGGAAAGGCTCTGTCTTTTCGGTTAGTTCAAAAAGAGTTTGAGGCTCTGCCTCGAATCTTCAATAAAAGTGAGGCATAGCCTCAAAAAAAGATTAAAAAAACACGGAAAGGCAAAGCCTTTCCGCACATCGGACGGCATCGCCGTAATCGGCGGAAGCTTATTTTGGAAAAACTCGATTTTTACCGAAAATTTAACACTTTTTGTTCATAAACATTCTATTTTTCAGTCATTATTAATTCATAAGGAGAAAAAGATGAACAAAATAGTAATTTCGATCAGGGTTTTCGCGGTGCTGACAGTTGTTTTAGCGGCGTTTGTTTCGGCAAATGCACAACTGACTTCTGATTTTCAGACGTGGTTAAATGCTAATGGTTACGGAAGTTATAACTTTAACGGAGGCGGCAACAGTTTTGGAGGGAAAGCGAACGCTTCCGATACGGTCGTCAATCAGCCCGTAATATTTATTCACGGAAATTCGGATGCGGCAAACGGAAACGCATACGGGATGACGGGTTGGACGGCTTCGCGCAATTATTTTATTTCGCAGGGCTACAAAGGCTCGGAGCTTTACGCGATCACTTGGGGCGACAATAATCCTTTGTATTCCGCCAATCAGTATCATTCCCTGCCGAACATTCAAAAAATCCGCGCTTTTATCCAAGCCGTCAAAGCCTACACGGGTGCGGCGAAGGTTGACATCGTAACGCATTCGATGGGCGTGACTTTGACGCGTAAGGCGATCTTAGGCGGGTCGGGAAACGATCTTTTGAACGGCGGAAATTACAATCTCGGCGCGTCTTTGACTTCGAGCGTCGATACTTTCGTCGGCATCGCGGGCGCGAATCGCGGACTTGTTTCCTGTTATCAATCGGGCGGCACGACACCGACCTGTGCGAATACGAACGGGCTTTATCCCGGCTATTTATATTTCGGTTTCATCGTCGGCGTGTCCAATATTCTGAATAACATCAATGCTTCTTCGCACTACGAAGGCACATATGTTTATTCGATGTGGTCAACCGTCGATGAAGTTATCGGTTACGGCAATTTAGTTTACGGATATTACACGTCGCAAATCCCTTCGCAAAACGGCGAAGTCCGTTTCACGGCAGTTCCCTACGGTCACTTTAATTCAAAGGACTTAACGGGTTACAACCAATGGCGAATGGTGAAGTTTCACGCGACAAATTGAGAAAAAACGGTCTTTGATCTTTGGTCTTCGGGCTTTGATTTATAGTGAAATTCTCGAATCGAACAGTAAAGACCAAAAACCAAAGACCAAAGACCAAAGACCAATGAATTTACATTACGAAACTCACGGCGCGGGCGAACCGCTTTTATTAATTCCCGGTTTCGCGTCGGGCGCGTGGAATTGGTTTCGGCAAATTGACGATTTATCGAAAAATTTCAAGGTTATCACGTTCGATCCGCACGGAATCGGACGGTCGAAGGCGAAAAACGAAGCCGATCTTGCCGATCTTTCGATGCAGGCTTTCGCCGACGATGTTTTACACATTTTAGATGAACTCGACATCGAAAAAGCGCATATTTTAGGCGCGAGTTTCGGCGGATTTGTTGCCGAAACCTTTGCGCTCAACTTTCCCGACAGGCTTGAAAAGCTGATTCTTGCCTGCACGAGTTTCGGCGGCGCGCAACACGTTCCGCCCGATCTGGAAGTTTTGATGGCTTTTGCATCGACCGACGGAATGAACACGACCGAACGCATCAGAAAATTTATGATTCCGGCTTTTACGCCCGAATTTACGGCGAATTTTCCCGAAATCGTCGAGAAAGTTTGCGAACTGCGTGAAAATTCGATCGTTCCCGAAAGAGTTTATATGGCGCAATTGACCGCCGCGACGACGTTTGATTACGAAGTGCGAATGAACGAAATAAAAAACGAAACGCTGATCATTACAGGCGATAAAGACAAGGTCGTCCCGATGCAGAATTCGATAAATCTGGCGGAAAAGATGCCGAATGCGCGTCTGGAAATCATTAAAAACGGCAGTCACATGTTCTTCGTTGAAAACGCCGACGAATTTAATCGAAAGGTGAAAGAGTTTATTTTATCGAACGATTAAAAAACTCGTTCGGTTTTACCTAATTGTTCTTTGAATAACTATAAATTTTAAGTGAAATTGCGATTGCCGAGTTAATCGGCGGAATTTTACTAAAATCAAACGCGATTCTATTTGCCAATAAAGGAATTCGGCAATTTAAAAAGTCGTTTGGTAAGCATCAAACGCGATTCCGTGACCGACAAACGCGATTCCGTCAGCGACATTTGCGATTTCTTGACAGACACACGCGATTTCTTTGGTGACATTTGCAATTTCTTTCGTGACACACGCGATTTCTTTAGTGACACTTGCGATTTCTTTGCTGACAAACGCGATTTCTTTACTGACATTTGCGATTTCTTCGGTAACATTTGCGATTTCTTCGGTGACATTTTCAATTTCTTGACTGACAATCGCAATTTCTTTGCTGACAGATGCGATTTCTTTAGTGTCAAACGCGATTTCTTTATCGTTATTTGCAATTTCTTTGTCGTCAATTGCGATTTCTTAATTGATTTTTGCGATTCCTCCACTTGAAATTGCCATTCCGCAAAGGTTTGTCTAGATTTCTTTTATTGCTGAAAGCAATTTTACTGAGTTTATTGTTTATTCTTGAAAATTTTATTCAATTTCTATCGATTTTTATGAGAAACGCACAAATTATCGGAACAGGCGTTGCCGTTCCCGACAAAGTTTTGACCAACGCCGACCTGAGCGCGATGCTCGGCGAAGATATTAACGATTTTGTCGTTAATAATCTCGGAATCGAAGAGCGTCACGTCCTTGCAGACGACCAAAGCGCGGCGGACATTGCGACCGAAGCGGCGGAAAATGCTTTGCAGAACGCAGGAATTACCGCTGACGAGCTTGATCTGATTATTGTGGCGAGCGACACGCCCGAATATCTTTCGCCCGGCACGTCCGTCGTCGTTCAGCATCGTTTGGCGGCGAAGAACGCAGGAACTTTCGACACGAATTGCGCTTGTGCAGGATTCGTCACCGCTTTGGATACGGCTTGCAAATACATTATGGCGGACAGGAACTACAAAAACGTGCTCGTGATCGGAGTTTACGCAATGACGAAGTTTCTTGATTGGACGGAAAAGAAAACCGCGACGATCTTTGCCGACGGTGCGGGCGCGGTTCTGCTCAAAGCGGACGAATCAGGCACGAGCGGATTGCTGTCATCAAAGCTTGAAGCAATGGGCGAATATCATGATTTCCTCGGAATCTTCGCGGGCGGCTCGAAAATGCCGATTTCAGCGGACGTTCTGGAGAAAAATTACTTTAACAAAGTTCGTTTTGCAAAACGGATGCCCCCTGAAATCAATTTTTACGGCTGGCAGAAGATCGTCAGCGAAGTTGTGAAACGTGCCGAACTGACTTTGGACGACATCAACCTTTTTTTATGGACACAGGTAAACCTTTCCACGATCAAAGAAGTGATGGCGGCGATGGAATTGCCGATGGCGCGGACGCACACCATTATGCAGAAATGGGGCTACACGGGTTCGGCGTGCATCCCGATGGTTTTACACGACGCGATCACCGAAAATAAACTGAAACGCGGCGATAACATTGTCTTTTGCGCTTCCGGCGGCGGCGTTAATATGGCGGCGATGGTGCTCAGGTATTAAGATTTGCAGAAATGAGAAGTTTTTCGCATCATTCTTTTGATGGACACAAAACTTCTCATTCTCGACATTGATGAAACGCTCGTTTATGCGGCGGAAGAGCGTCTCGAACGAAAAGAAGATTTCATTGTCGGACAATATTTCGTTTACGAACGACCGTTTTTGAAGGTATTTTTACAATTTTGTTTCGATAATTTCGAGGTCGCCGTCTGGACTTCCTCGACAAGAAACTATGCAGAGCAAATAATTGCCGAAATCATCGAACCGACCCATATTTACAGCTTTTTATGGGCGCGTGAACGATGCACGATCAGTTTCGACCCGGAAGAAAGAGAGCATTATTATGAAAAGAAAATGCACAAGATACGAAAGCGTAAATATGATTTAAACTCGGTCATCGTAGTCGACGACTCGCCCGAAAAATGGCGCAATTCATACGGAAATCTGGTTAGAGTAAAGCCTTTTTTCGGCGAACCTGACGATGATGAATTGAAACATTTGATTATCTATCTCGAAAGATTGAAAAAAATTGAAAACATTCGCAGTTTCGAGAAAAGAAATTGGCGAAACAGGCTTTGAAGTATTTTTTTACATTCATAAATAATGGAAAGGAAAAAGTTTTACGCGCTGAATTTATTCAATATTTCAAATAAACAGGAATATCTTGCTTATTTGAAGCGAAGCGGAAAGGAAGTTGCCGACCACGGCGGAAAAGTCGTCGCGGTCGGCAAGTTTGACGAATCGTTTAGGGGCGACCTGACACCGCGCCAGGTTTTAATTTTGGTCGAATGGGAATCGAAAGAGGCTTTTCTCGGTTATCGAAACGATCCGCAGTTAAGCGACCTGCATCCGCACCGCGAAAACGGAACGGAAGATTACATCTGGCAGACTTTCGAGCGATTGGAAGATTTCAGAATCTTTTTTGCCGACGAATAAAAAGAACGTTTTTCGATCTGATGAAATATCAAAATATCTATCGATTATTCCGTGAACAAACCGCAAAATACCGCGGAAAGCCTGTCTTTTATTCGCGCAAGAAAGAGGCTTGGATTTCGCAAAATTGGGAAGAGCTTGAAGCACAAGTTCAGGATTTTGCGTGTGCGTTGTTGGCTAAAGGTTTGACGAAAGGCGCGAGCGTAGCGATCTTGGCGGGAAATGTTCCCGAATGGACGATCGTTGATATTGCAACGATCGCGGCGGGCGGTGTCGGTGTCGGGATTTATCCGACGAGCTCGGCGGAACAATGCGAATATATCATTGATCATTCGGACGCGGAGTTTTTGTTTGTTGATACAAAGGCGCAACTGGAAAAAATCCTCGCCTCATACGAACCTTTTCCGAAAATCAAAGCGATAATTTGCCTTGAAGAAACTTACGACAAAGGGAAATTCGATTTAGTTACTTCAAAGAAAAAAATATTTTGGGAAGTTTATACTTTTCAAAGTCACGAGATTGACATTTTTGACTACAAAGATTTTCTTTATTTTGGTAGGGAAAATCGCGCGGAATTGCAACCCAAAGTCGAAGAAATCGGTTTCAACCTAAAATCCGACGAAACCGCGATCATGGTTTACACTTCCGGCACCACCGGAAAGCCGAAAGGCGCGATGTTATCGCATCAATACATTTTGAATTCGTGTAAATCATTAAAGAATTCGATTCCGGTCTATGAAGATGATGTGACGCTTTCTTATCTTCCCGCGTGTCACGTCGCCGAACGGATTTCAGGGATTTATAACCGTCTTTACAACGGGACAAGCGCGCATTTTGTTGACGATCTTTCCAAACTTTACGCTTATATGTTCGAGGTTAAGCCGACCGTTTTTGCTTCTCTGCCGCGATTTTTTGAAAAGGTTTACGCAGCGGTCGTTTCAAAACACGGAAAAGATGCAAGTTCGCAAAATTTGAAGGACGCTTTCGGCGGAAACGTGCGTTTGCTGACCAGCGGCGGCGCGCCTTTGCCCGATGAGATCGCCGATTTCTTCGTCAAACGCGATCTGCCGATTCTGCAAGCTTACGGTTTGACGGAAAACATCTGCGTTGCGTTTAATACGGTCGAACATTTGAAATTCGGAACAGTCGGAAAACCGATGCCGTTTTGCGAAGTGAAAATTGCCGAAGACGGCGAGATTCTCGTTAAAAGTCCGATGATGTTTTCGGGTTATTACAAGGATGCGGAGAAAACCGCCGCAATGTTTGACGCGGACGGCTGGCTGAAATCAGGCGATCTTGGCGAACTCGACGCAGATGGATTTCTCCGGATCACAGGCAGAAAAAAAGAAATTATCGTGCTTTCTTCGGGCAAGAACGTTGCGCCCGCTCTGGTCGAAAATCTCGTCAAGGAAAATCACCTCGTTTCCCAATGTTTTCTTTACGGCGACGGCAAAAGTTATTGCGTGGCGTTAATTACGCTGAACCGGAGCGAGTCCGAAGCGTTTGCAAAAGTGAATAATATCGAGTTTTCAAACTATGCCGAACTGACTAAAAACGAAACGATTCGTGCCTCGCTTGATGCAACAATCGAAAAGACGAATGCGCGTGTTTCCTCGTCCGAACAGATCAAAAAATTCAAGATTTTAGAACGTGATTTTTCGCTGGAAAACGACGAAATAACGCCGACATTGAAGCTGAAAAGAAATGTCGTCACCGAACATTACAAAGAATTGATCGAAAGTTTATACTTAGACGCTTCGTCGTAATTTCCGTGTTTTATGAAAAACAATATTTTGTTGACAATATTAATTGCATTCGGATTTATCGGTCTGGGACTTTTATCTTTAATGATGATGGTTTTTGCAGGTTTTGTATTTTGCGGGGACATTGATCTTGCCGACGATGTGCGGGCAAATTGTATCTCCAAAACGAATTTGCTTTCGCTAGTTTGTTCTTTTAGTCTGATCGGTTCGATATTCGGCTTGTTTTTAAGCGGTGCTATTTCAAAAAGATTGTCAAATTTATTGGGAAACGATTCCGTAACTTCTTTAGATTTATGAAAAAACTGTTTTGCACAAAATTCATTATTTTACTTTTCGCTTTCGCGATCTTCGCTCAAACTCCGGTTGAGAAAAATGTCACGGTTTTCGGGGCGAAAATCCGTTATCTCGAAGCGGGCGACGCGGCAAAACCGACCGTTTTTTTGCTTCACGGACTTGGCGCACAAGCGGAAAGTTGGGCTTTGACGATTCCCGCGCTTTCCGCTAACTATCGCGTGATTGCGCCCGATCAAGTCGGTTTCGGCAAGTCCGACAAACCGCTTTTGAAGTATCGTGTGGCGACTTATGCCGATTTTCTCGACAAATTTATGTCCGAATTGAAAATCGAAAAAGCACACCTCGTCGGTAATTCGATGGGCGGTTGGGTCGCAACGCTTTTCGCCATCAAATATCCGAACAAAGTCGGCAAATTAGTGCTGGCGGATTCCGCCGGAATCGTTCCCGCAAACGCCGACATCAACCAAATCTATCAATTAAACAATTCGACGCGCGACGAGATTCGCGCCAACCTGAAACTGATCTTCGCTAACCCGATGCTTCAAAACAACGAAGGATTAGTCGATCAGTTTTTCACGCAAAGAGTTATTGCCAACGACGGCTACACGATAAACGCGATCATCGAATCGATCAAAAGAAAGGAAGATTTTCTGAACGGCGAACTCGGCAAGGTCGCCAAACCGACGCTCATTATCTGGGGCAAACAAGACGGCTTGCTTCCCGTTTCTGACGCTACGATCTTCAATAAAGGGATTAAGGATTCGGAACTTTTGATCTTCGATAACTGCGGTCACGTCCCGCAATTTGAAAAAGCACCGGATTTTAACAAGGCGGTTTCGGAGTTTTTGAATAAATAATATCGTTGGCAGTTCGTTGCTGAATTTAGCTTTGCGAATCTTCCTACGAACAACTTACCAATAACAACTATTTTCTATGGAATTAAAAATCGGAGATAAATTCTCCACTTCAAAACAGATCACGGATGAAGTCGTCCGCGCTTTTGCTGAACTTTCGGGCGATTTTAACCCGATTCATCTGGACGAAGAATTTGCCAAAAATACGCGGTTCGGCAAGCGAATCGCGCACGGAATGATTTCGGGCGCACTGATCTCGGCGGTTTTGGGTTATCAGCTTCGCGAAAGAAGTGTTGTCTATCTTTCGCAGACGATGAAATTTCTCGCGCCCGTTTTTATCGATGACACTGTGACGGCGACGGCGACCGTGACGAACATCCGCGAAGACAAACCGATCGTCACGATCGAATGCGTCTGTACCAATCAAAACGGCGAACCCGTCGTCAAAGGCGAAGGCGTAATTATGGTTCTAACTTAAAGAATATGAATAACCCGCAGGAAACTTCAAACAGCACGGCAAGTGGCTATGCGTGGTATGCGCTCATTTTGCTGACCATCGTTTATACGCTGAACTTTCTCGATCGGCAGATAATTTATATTCTTTTTCAGCCGATCAAACAGGAAATGGCGTTTTCAGACACGCAGTTGGCTCTGCTGGGAACGACGAGCTTCGTGATTTTTTACACGATTCTCGGCATTCCGTTCGGCTGGCTGGCAGATCGCGGTTCGCGTAAATATCTGATCGGCGGCGGTTTACTCATCTGGAGTTTATTTTCGGGTTTGACGGGTTTTGCGAACGATTTCTGGACATTGTTTCTCTGCCGTGTGATGGTCGGTGTCGGCGAAGCCACGCTCGGTCCGGCGGCGATCTCGCTCTTGAGCGATTATTTTCCGCCAACGAAACGTGCCACCGTGACGAGCATTTATTCGATGGGAATTGCCGTCGGTGCAGGACTTGCGGCTTTTCTGGGCGGTTGGATCGGTTTGAATTTCGGCTGGCGTTGGGCGTTTTATCTGCTCGGATTTCCGGGAGTTTTCATTGCAGTTCTCGTCATTTTACTGCGCGAACCGCCGCGAATGCTCGATGCCAAAACGGTCGAATTGTCGAAAGCCGTCGAAACCGAGAAAGACTGGAAAAGGCTTCTCAAAAGCAAGCCGTTTCTTTTTCTCTGCATCGGTTACGCGCTTTTGGGTTTGGCGACGAACAATCTTTCGATCTGGGGTGCGGTTTTTTATACACGCGTTTTCAAACTGGACATTGCGACCATCGGTTTTTACACGGGAATTTTCGTGATCGTCGCAGGAATTCCCGCCACGCTTTACGGCGGCGCATTTGCCGATTGGTTTCGGAAAAAATCGAAAGGCGGACGAATGAAATACGGCGCGATTCTTTCGCTTATCTCAGTTCCCTTCTGGCTCATTCTGCTTTTCGCACCGAATTATCAAATCGCTTTTGCCGCAAACTTTATTTTATTAGCGGTTGCGTTAGCCTGGCTCGGGGCGGCGGCGGCAGACGCAACCGAGCTCGCGGGCGCAAAGCTTCGCGGGTTTGCAGTCGCAATTTACTTCTTTTCAGTCAATATTGCAGCTTATCTGATCGGTTCCAATCTGATCGGGAAACTGAACGACTTTGCCGGAATTGTCACGAATGCACAAGGCGTGACGGAAAATGCCGAAATGATGCGATACACGATGCTCGTTTGCCCGATTTCCTGTGTTTTGGCGGCGATCTGTTTGTTTATCGGAAGCAAAGTGATGAGTTCGGAAGAATAATTATTGCTTATCGGTTTTCTAAAAAACTTGCTCAAATGTTATGATTTGAGCAAGTTTTTTTACTTTTAAGCTATCAAAATATTATGTCATTAATGCTTCAGGAAATTACGGAACAACCCGTAGTTTTGGAACGCACGATTCAAGCCGAACGCGAAAAACTCGCAAAACTCGGCACTTTTTTACGCAATAAGGATATTGATCTGATCGTGCTGGCGGCACGCGGAAGCTCGGATAATGCCTGTCAGTTCGGGCGTTATCTTTTGGAAGTTACGACCGGAATTCCCGTTTCACTTTCCGCACCGTCCGTTTTTACGCTTTATAAAGCAAAGCCGAACCTGAAACGCGCGCTGGTCGTCGGCGTTTCGCAATCGGGCGAAGGCGTTGACATCAACAACGTTCTCGAAACCGCGAAGGAATCCGGCGCATACACGCTCGGAATCACGAACGAAGCCGATTCTTCGATGGCAAAGATCGCGGATGAAACGTTGCTGATTCACGCGGGACGCGAAAAATCGGTCGCGGCAACGAAAACTTACACGGGACAAATGCTTCATTTCTATCTTTTGGCGGCGCAGTTGGCTGATGAAAAGATCGCATTTGAAAAGATTCCGCATTTTGCCGCGCAGGTTTTGCAACTGAAATCGAAAGTCGAAGAACTGGTCGAACGCTACGTTTTTATGGAAAACTGCGTCGTCGTCGGTCGCGGAATGAATTACGGAAATTCGTATGAACTCGCTTTGAAATTGATGGAAACCTGTTATGTCGTCGCGGAAAGATTTTCGTCGGCTGACTTTTTTCACGGACCGCTCGCCATCGTCGAACGCCGTTTTCCCGTTTTGATGTTTGCCCCGACGGGCGTAACGCGGCAAAGCAATCTCGATCTTTTGAAACGTTTGCAGGAGCTTCACGCGGACAGCCTGGCGATCACGAACGATGAAGAGATTGCCAAATTGAGTTCGCGGACAATCGAAATGCCGAAAGATGTTGACGAATTTCTGTCGCCGATTCCGTTCATCATTCCCGCACAGCTTTTCGCCGCGTTGCTGTCAAAAGCAAAAGGAATCGATGCCGACGCGCCGCGCTCGCTCTCGAAAGTCACGAAAACTTTGTAAGAAGATTCGACCACAGATAGACACAGATGGACGCAGATTTTTTATTAAAAAAAGCAATTTCAAAAATCTTTATATTATCCGCGTTTACTTGTGTCTATCTGTGGTTAAATAGTTCTGTGAACGCGCAAAATAAACCTTGTCAATTCGATGAAAAAATTTTGCAGTTTACAGGTTCGCCGCTCGATCAGGCGAAATGTCTGCTTCGCCCGAACAAAATCGGCGGAAACCTTAGCGAACAATTAAAAGAACTGCCGAAACCTTTGCCGAAACTGATCGGTGAAAAAGTTAAATTTAAAAAAGAAAAACTCAGAAATTTTCTGCTTAAAAACAAAATCTCCAAAGATGACCTCGGCGGGAATTTAGACGAACAACTCGCGTTTGCGACGCTTCCGAACGGTGAAAAAATCCCTTCGCTTTATTTTATCATTCACGATACATCGTCGCCGTATTTAAAGGATGAACCGTTTCCCGGTGATTTCGACACTGATAAAAACTGGAAAGGAAACGATCTTTCGATTTGGATAAAACAGCCTGTCGCGCATATTTTCATAAATCGGCTCGGCGAATCTCTGACGACTACGCCTTTTAACGAAACGGCGCGAAAAGGTTGGGGAACAAAATTCGCCCGAGATTTTCTGAAAGCCGACGGAAAAGCATTGCAAATTCACATCGAACTCATCCAGCCGCGCCGCCGCGATACGAAAAGTCCGAATCCGAACAACGATCTGATCGCGCCTTTTCCCGGTTTCACCGAAAATCAGTATGAAAGATTGGCGTTGCTTTATATTTGCGTTTCGATTCGGCGCGGAAGCTGGTTGATTCCCGCTTATCATTCGGCGATCGATGCCGGAATCAAAGACGCACACGACGATCCGCAGAATTTTGAATTGGATAAATTCGCCAAACACCTCGAAAAGTTAATCAAAAAGATCGGCTGAATGATATGACAGATGAAGTTTGGTTTAAAAAATATCAGTCAAAACTTCCGAATTTTCTTTGGAAATTGTTTCTGGTATTAATATTTTCGCTGTCTTTAATGCAGCCGTTTTTCTATTATCAAAACCTGCGATTTTCTTCGACCGACTTTATTTTTCCGATAGTCTTTATTACATTCGCCGTCATTGTTTTTCTCCGCATCGTGTCTTTTAAATGGCACAATTTTTATTGGTTCCTGCTGTTTTATTTTCTTTCGATGCTGATTTCTTCGATGTTTTCAATCAATCCGAAACAGAGTTTTATCAAGCTTGCGGGCGAATTTTATATTTTGAGTTTGTCGGTTTTGACCTTCAATCTGGTTAATTCCGAAACGAGATTCAGAAAATTAATCAAAATCTGGCTTTATGGCACGACCGTGACGATTTTTATCGGTTTACTTACGATTTTTCTATTCTATTTCGACCGCGACAATTTTCTTCTGCAATATACAAACTCCATTTTCGGCGCGGTTCCGGTCGGAAACTATCCGCGTCTTACCTCAACATTCGGTTCGGCGAGTATGTTTTGCAATTATCTGAATGTTAGCCTTTGCTTTTTGTTTATCGCCGAAAAATTGAAAATATTGCGCCCGTTCGTATTCCGGGTTTTGTTGATTTTGTCGACGATCTGCGCGATTTTCACGATCTCATCGGGCATTGGCGGAATTATTTTGGCATTTGCGATTTGGTTTTGGCTTCTGTTGAAAGAGAACCGGAAACTTCTCGCAAGATCGGCATTGGTCGGCGGAATCGTTGCGGCGGCAGTGTTGTTTTTTATCAATTTTATCGCCTTACAGCCGCATCCGACCGCGCCTTTTACCTTTAATTTTCTCGGCTTTGAACTATATCCTTCGGGCAGATTGATGATCTGGACGGAAACTTTGCAGACGATTTCCGCGAATTTTTTCAACGGAACCGGACTCGGACAGGAAGTTTGCCGCGTAAATTTTCAAAACACCGACGGTTCAAGCGCCTATTTGACCGACGCGCATAATATTTTTCTGAGCGTCGCGGGACAAAACGGGATTTTCGGTTTGATCTCATTTACGATTCTCGTCTTTTATATTCTCAAACAAGTATTTTCTAAACGCTTTATTGGAAATTACCGCTCATCATTTATTTTTTATTTATTAGCGGCGGCGTTCGTCTGCGCGTTTCTTTATCAAGGCTTGACGGGTTCGTTTGAAGATGCGCGTCATTTGTGGGTTTTGGTCGGTTTGATATTTTCGGCAAAAACCTTTCTGCCAACGAGTTAGCTTGTTTTAAAGCCTTATTTGGTGTATTGTTCATCTTTGCAATCCCGTTATAAAACCCAATAAATTAAATAGTTGCCCCAAACGACCGGAGGTTATTTTGTCTAAATTCTTTAAATTTACTGCCATTTGTGCCAGTGTAGTCTGTCTTTTCGTATTTGTTTTTTTTGCGACCAAACAATTTAATGCGACCGCAGAACGCCCGATTTTCTGGGTAACTATCGATGAAAACGAATTGAAAACCATCGACAGCAACGGAAAGTTTAATTTCGAGGTCGTCGAAGTCCGCGACGGGCTGGCGATCATCAAAGCCGACGAACTGCAGATTCTCGATCTTTCGCGGGAAATGCACCACGAATATCACAAATGTTCGGGCTTTATGTCGTTTGACCGATACGAACAAGCCGTTCAATCGATCAGCGAAACCCTTAGTGCGCGAACGACCGAAAATCTGGTCGATTACACGATCAACAACGCCTCGAACGTTACGCCCTTGCTCGCCGACGTGCAGGAACCGACGCTCAGACAGGTGATCGTCGATCTCGCCGCTTTCCCGAACCGTCGTTACAATCAAACGAGCGGAACGAATTCGGCAAACTGGATCAAAGACAAATGGACGGCATTAGCCGCCGGACGCAGTGATGTGACGGTCGAATTTTTCACGCACCCGACCGCAACTTCGCCGCAACCTTCGATCATTATGACCATTCAGGGCACGACTTTGCCGAGCGAAGTCGTCGTCATCGGCGGTCATCAGGATTCGATCAACACGGGCGGCGCGACATTGAACGCGCCGGGTGCGGACGACGACGCTTCGGGAATTGCGACGATCACGGAAACGATCAGGGTTTTGATGGCAAAAAATTTCCGACCGCAAAGAACCGTCAAATTTATGGCTTACGCGGCTGAAGAAGTCGGGCTTCGCGGCTCGAATGCGATTGCAACCGATCATCAAACGCGCGGCGTAAATGTCGTCGGCGTGATGCAGTTGGATATGACGAATTATAAAGGCTCACTCGTTGACATCGTTCTGATAAACGATTTCACGAATGCGGCGCAGAATCAGTTCATTGCCAATCTCGTCACGACCTATCAGCCGACTTTGAGTGTTACGAACGATGCGGCGAACGGCAGGTGCGGTTACGCTTGCTCCGATCACGCTTCTTGGTTTAATAAAGGATTTCCGGCTTCGATGCCGTTCGAGGCGCGTTTTGCTTCGGGTATTTCCGAAGATAATCCGTTTATCCATTCCGCCAACGACACGCTCGCACAAAGCGGAAGCAACGCCAACCACGCCGTCAAATTTGCCAAGCTCGCGCTTTCTTATGTCGGCGAACTGGCGAAAGGTTCGATCGTTTCCGCCGCTCCGACGCGTGCCCGGATGGATTATGACGGCGATTCAAAAACCGATGTTTCGGTGTTTCGTCCCGATAACGGCAATTGGTATCTGAACCGTTCGACCGCCGGATTCGCGGCAGTCGCATTCGGAAACGCGACCGACAAGATCGTTCCCGCCGATTACGACGGCGACGGCAAAACCGACGTTGCGGTTTTCCGTGACGGCAATTGGTATCTGAACCGTTCAACGGCAGGATTTTCGGCTGTTTCGTTCGGAACGGCGGGCGACATTCCGCAACCCGAAGATTTTGACGGCGACGGTAAAGCCGACATTGCGGTTTTCCGCCCGTCGAACGGCGCGTGGTATCTGCTTAAATCGACCGAAGGTTTCGCAGCGGTCAATTTCGGTATTGCGACCGACAAGCCCGTCGCCGCCGATTACGACGGCGACAATAAAGCCGACGTTGCCGTGTATCGTAACGGAAACTGGTATATTTTGCAGTCACAGCAAGGTTTCAAGGCAGTTGCCTTCGGAACGGCGACCGATAAACCCGTGGCAGTCGATTTCGACGGCGACAACAAAACGGATATTTCGGTTTACCGCGACGGAAACTGGTATCAGATGCGTTCGACCGCCGGATTTGCGGCAGTCGCATTCGGAAACGCGACCGATAAACCCGCCGCCGGAGATTTTGACGGCGACGGAAAAGACGATGTTGCGGTTTTCCGACCGTCAAACGGAACCTGGTATATCATCAACAGTTCAAACGGAAGTCTTTCGTTCTCGTCGTTCGGAACTTCGACCGACATCCCGACAACGGCGGCTTTTCAGCAATAAACACCTGGCAATTTTCCAAAAAGAAGTGCGGATGACGATCAAATCATCCGCACTTCTTTTACTATAAATCCGCTTTACACCTAATTACTTCACGATTTCATAATTTTGGGGCGAATCCGTTTATATCTCCAAAAATTATGAAATTTAATACAATTGTGAAATGCAGTCGTTATTTTGGACAACTGCATTGTCGTTTAGACTGTGCCGTTTTCATTTGGACTATACAAAGATCATATGGACTGTGGCGTTTTCATCTGGACTGTGCTGTTTTCATATAGACTACGGCGTTTTCATCTGGACTATGGCGTTTTCATCTGGACTGTGCAATGGTCATTTTGATTCTGTAAAGTTCATTTAGTAACTGATATTTCAATTTGAGGACAATTTCTTGATTTTGTTGCTCATATTTGTCCTTGAATTTCCGTCGAACGCAAACTTTTTTAATCAGCATATGCCGCATTCGGTCATAAAAAAAGAATCCCGATTAAAATTCGGAATTCTCTTTTCAGGCACAATTTGTTTGAAACTTTATCTAAACTCCGAAACGGCACGTAAAAGTGCCTCACGCATTTCTCCGGCGGTGCGCCAGCGGAGTTCGACCTGTTTGGCGATTGCCGTTTCGATAACGGCGGAAACACGAATCGGTATCTCGGGAATTCTCTGCACGATCGGGATGATCGGTTTTTCAAAAATTGCCTTGACCGTTTCGGAAATTCCTGCGCGCGGGCTGATGTCGAGCGCGTGAGCACCGGTCAAAAGACTGTAAGCCGTCATTCCGACCGCGTAAATATCGGACGGCGGGCGAACTTCCTTGAAATCTCTGACCTGTTCGGGCGGCATATATGCGATCGTTCCCGCCACGTCACCAACCATCGTCACGCCGCTCATTCCCGTTTGTTTGAAGCTTTTTGCCAAGCCGAAATCGGTCAGTTTGGCGCGGTAATTCGGGAAATTTCCCTCAACTAAAATGTTCTGCTCTTTGATGTCGCGGTGTACGAAACCGAGATTATGCGCAAAGTCGAGCGCGGCAAGCGTCTGCTCGATGATCTTGACGACTTCCTGATAACTCAACTTTCCGCCGCGGTGCTTTGCCAGTTTTGAAGCATCCATCCCGCTCACAAATTCCGTCACCAGATAAACTATGCCGTTATGTGTTCCGTGTTCCAGATAGCTGACGATGTTCGGATGCTGTAAGGTTGCCGAAACTTCGATCTCGCGCATAAAACGCGCCAGCGATTGTTCGCTGACCGCAACTTCGGGCAAAAGCGTTTTGATCGCCACCGGACGACCGTCTTTGACCGCCCGCGCCAGCATCACACTGCCCATTCCGCCCTGTCCGAGCACGCGGATCATCTGATAACCCGGAATCGGTTGCGGATTTTTCTTCAGAATTTCGCGGCAGTTATCGCAAACGTATGAAAGTTTTGCATCGGGTTTGGAAACTTCCGCCTGCGACGGAATTCCGCAGTTCAAACACTGGATCGTCACGAGCGAAGGCTCGGTGTGCACCTGATATTGCGGAATCGATGAATGAATATCGGATTGATCGGCGGTAACTTCGACTTCGAGAACGGTTTCACCGCCCTGAATGCGGTCGCCGTTCTTGAGATGCGCGGTTTCGACGCGAATCCCATTTACAAAGGTGCCGTTCGTCGAACCGAGATCGCGTAAAAAGGTTTGGGGCGGCGCAATTTCCAAAATGCAGTGATGCCTTGAAAAAAAACGGTCGTGCGGCAAGCAAAAATGTGAATCTTCGCTTCGCCCGATCATAAAAGTTTCGTGTTGGTCAAACGTGAAAACGCGCCCCGTTTGAGGACCCGCCACCACGCGCAGTGTTACACGCATCTAAATAATTTTATAGAGAATTCTATCTTCCTAAGTTTCCTATCACACCCAATATCAAAATCACGATTGCCGCCAGCAGACTCACGCCGCCGATTATCATCCCGGCAATCGCCATACCTTTCCCGGTGTAGCGGTTCGGGTTTTTATCGGCGTTCACCATCCCGAGATAGCCGACGATAACGGCGGGAATTCCCAACCAAAACCCGCCGTAACAGCATATTAAAATCCAACTTAGCACACCTAAAACCAAAGAAACAATCGGCAGGGTTTGATCTTGTTTGTTTACCATCAAACTTGAGCCGAATTGCTGATTCTGCATTCCCTGCGGCTGATTTTGCCAGGTCGCGGGCGGTTGATAAGGCGGTGTCTGCCATTTAGTCTGGTTCGTGACGCGCGGCTCGTTCATCAAAATGGTCGGCGGCGCATCGTCCGCCTTCTGCATTAAAAATTCGCCGTCGTTCAAACAAAAATTCAGATTTTCGTCTGTATAAGTTTGGTTACATTTTGGACAAACCTTCATAGGATATTAATAGTTTGAGTTATCTGCTTATCTGAAAACCTGAAAAGGCAATATTTACTTTATCACCCGAATAAATCCCGGCAACGCCGTCCTTATACCCGTAAACATTACGCACCGACGTGATGAAAGTTCCATTGATGTAAAAATCCATCTTGCCGTCGGCATCACGGACTTCGAGGATATTCTGTTGAGTTCCGTCTTTGATCGCGGTCGAACCCGTCCATTTCGTGACCTCGTTTTCCTTACCCGGCTCGTGGTAAGTGATGCGGTATTTTTTCTTGACCGAATCGATCAAAAAAGCGTAATCCTGTAAAAGCGGTGTCGGATTGCTGTGAACAACCAAACCGAAACCAAGACTCGTATTGGCATTATCGACGTTTCTGACGCTGACTCTGGTGGTCGCATTCTCGGTTTTGTAATCTTTCTTGGCGATCAAAACATAATAAAATCCCTTCTGCTTTGAACTCATAACAAACTCACCGCCCTTGTATTCGGTAATGCCGTATTGATTATCACCCTGCACCCATTTTGAAAGATCGATCGTTTGTATACTCGTGCGGTCGTTCGGAGTCGGATTCGTGACGTTTGAAATCGTCGAATTATTATTATTTCGATTAGTGTTCGTGTCCAAAGTGCCGACCCACGCGACGAAACCGACAAAACCGCCGCCGCAGATCAAGACCGCCAAACCTAATATTCCCAAAACCCAAACCCAGGTTTTTGAAGACTTTGGCGGCTGCATCGAATAACCCTGCGGTTGATATTGACTAAATTGACCCGGGTTTTCATTGCCAAAACTCGTATTCGGTGCGGTCGTCGGCGGCTGATTGATTTTCACGGTCGGCGGCGGTGAATTATATGCGCCGGTCTGTGTGAGAATCGAACCGTCATCAAGACAAAAATTCAGATCGTCATCAGGATAAGTGCGCTGGCAATTAGGGCAAACTTTCATTTTTTGCGTTCCTTGGTATTTTATAAGGAAATACAACTAATGATTTTATTATACGGCATTTAACTTGAAATTGATAAATGCGGGAAAACGGCAGGGGAAAATCAGTGTAGACTATTGCCGCATCGACCGCAAAATTTAATGTTCGGCGGAAAGGTTCCGCCGCAACGCTGGCAAACCTTTTCAGCCTGTCGCGGCTGATTTGTTGCAACACCGCCCATAAAGCCGACGGCTCTCGTATTTACGGCGGGATTTGCCTGTGCCTGGGTTAGACTCAAACCGCAACGACCGCAAAATTTCGAGTTCGGCGGAAGGCTCGTCGAACAACGCGGACACGGAAAGGAATTCTGCATCGCTTCGCCCGGACTGACCAAGACGAACGAACGATTTCCGCAGCGACCGCAGAATTTCACGCCTTCGGCAAAACGCGATTTGCAGTTTGTGCAGGCAACGATCCCGGGCATAATACTCGATTGCGCCATTCCGCTACTGCTTCCCTGCGACGGTGAAGGCTGGCTCTGGCTTCCCTGAAAAGGTTTCAACTGCGCCTGAATCACCTGTTCGCCTGAACCTTCCTGAACTTCGATTACGCGTTCATCATCTTTTTCGCCCGTTTTTGAAACTCTTAAAATGTGCTGACCCGCCGGAATCGAATTCAAGACCAAACGTCCCGAACTTCCGATGCTTCCCTTTCTTTCGTCGTTCACGTAAACTTCGGCATTGATCGGAGCCATAATCACCAGACGCGAAGTTCCGGATTTTGAATTCTCGGACACATCTTCGGCGGCTTCTTCGAGTTGGGTGATCCATTCGGAAACGTTCTTTTGACGATTATTCGCGTCGATCTCGAGTGATTTCATAATCACCCGCTCGACATCGCTCGGAATATCAGTTCGCAAAGTGGAAAGCGGCGCGGGTTTGTGCATTATTTTCTGCATCACGAGCTGCATCAGATCGCCCGTAAAAGGCGTTTTTCCGCCGAGCATCAAATAAGCGATCGTACCGAGGGCATAAATATCCGCCCGAAGGTCAACTCCGATTTCGGGTTGCATTTGTTCGGGAGCCATAAATTCGGGTGTTCCGACAATCCCGCGTGACGAAGGCGTGGCATTTGAACTGATGTCGGTGACAGTTTGATTGACGATCTTCGCCAAACCGAAATCTCCGACTTTGATAAAGCCGTCGCCTTTGCCTTTCGACATTATGAAAATGTTGGCAGGTTTCAGATCGCGGTGCAAAATCCCGACTTCGTGCGCGGCTTCAACGCCGTCCGCGATCTGCCGTAGCAAACGAACTGCGCGTTTGACGGGCAAAGTCCCTTCGCGGCGTAACAAACGGTGAAGTGTTTCGCCCTCGACATATTCCATCACGAGATAAAAAATGCCTTCTTCGGATTCGCCGTAATCGGTCACACTCACCGTGTTCGGATGTTGAATCGAAGCCGCCGCCTGAGCTTCGCGCTCAAACCGCGCAATCGCTTCGCCTTCCTGCAAATCTTCACTGTTCAAAATGTCCTGGCGAACCGTTTTGATGGCAACACGCCGCGTGTCGAACTTTTTATCTCTGGCAAGATACACCTGTCCCATCGCGCCGCGACCGAGGCGTTTTTCCAAAAAATAACGTTTTGCCAAAAGCTGATCGCCGGGAAGAGTAAGGCGCGTTTGTGATTGGTCGTGCGGGCAAAAATTCACATCGTCCGCAAAGCAATTTTCACATTTCGGGCATTCTTTCATTCTTAACTATTTTCTCTGTAATTATAATTTTTGCCAAACTTAGAACGCACTGCTTTCTTTATTTTTGCATAGATTTGAACTTTAATCCTAACTCTTGCTATAATCCATTTGCTTTCGGGTCGTTAGCTCAGTCGGTAGAGCAGAAGACTCTTAATCTTCGGGTCGCAGGTTCGATCCCTGCACGACTCATCCCTTAAAGTAATAAAAAAAGGACTTCTTAATTGGAGTCCTTTTTTTTATTTTCTCTCCAAGTAATCGATCGAACCGCGTAATATTTCACATCTGTCTGTGGAATATTCCTTAAAATTAAGAAATAAAACGTCAAATATTATTCAGTTATATAGCTATGCCGCGATTTCCCGCTGTGGTATAAATCTTGCGCATTCAAACCTGACAACTGCCCCCGAATATTTGAAATATAATCGAATATTTTAAATTCCGGGTTGCGTCGGTTAGCCGATTTCACCGCTCATTTTTAACTTTCCCGTTAAGCCCCCGAACGATACGACTCCCTGTGAGAGTATGGTTTTTATGAGAGGATTTTCCAATATTTTCAGACACATTTGAAAAATTGCTCATAAATAATCGGTTTTAGCATTTACGGAATTCAGCCTTTGAGTAAAAGTTTTCAATTACGATTCGGCGTTCCACAGCATAAAAGGTGAAAATATGAAGTTGTTAATAATAAAAATTAAAGTTGCGGTTTTATTTATAGTTACAGGAATAGGCATTTTGACATTTGCATTCGGTGATCGATTTTCGGAATCGGCGCACGCTTCGATCTCAGGTCCGCCGACCGCTCGAACAGGCGCGCCGGGCGAGAGCACCTGCACGAGTTGTCATTCACCCAACAGTCAATCGGGACAGTTTTCGATCGTTGCGCCAAGCAGTTATGTGCCCGGACAAACATATCAAATTCAGGTCAAGCACGTCACGACCGATACATCGCGTCAAGCTTGGGGATTTGAATTGATTCCACTGGCGGGCGCAGCGATGGCGGGAAGTTTTCCGACTCCGCCGGCGACGACACGCGTTCGTGCAAGCGGTACGAAATCTTACATCGAGCAGAGCGGTTCGGGCACGTTTCCAAATCAAACGGGCGGCGCGATCTGGACATTTAACTGGACTGCACCTGTAACCGATGTCGGCGCGGTCACTTTTTATGCCGCCGGATTGCAATGCGATAACGATGGAAACGAAAGCGGAGATCAGACATACACGACAAGCGTGACCATCCAACCCGGCACAACGACAGTTATCAATCATCACGTTTTTTCCGATTTCGACGGTGACGGAAAATCCGACTTTTCAGTTTTTCGCGCAACCGATTCAAACTGGTATGTGAACCGAAGCGCAACCAATCAACTTAGTTCGACTGCTTTCGGAATGGCGACAGACATTTTAACGCCCGCCGATTTCGACGGCGACGATAAAACCGACATCGCCGTTTGGCGTGCGGGTGCGCCGCTTGTAGCAGGTTTTTATATTTTACAATCGTCGAACAATACGGTTCGGTTCGAGCAATTCGGTCAAACGGGCGATGTGCCTTTTATCGTCGGTGACTGGGACGGCGACGGCAAAACCGATCCGGCTGTTTACCGCGATTCGGCGTTCGGTTCGCAAAGCTATTTTTTCTATCGCGGAAGTTTGAACAATCCGTCGGGTATCGTCAATTTCGTTCCTTGGGGCACAAGCGGAGATAAACCGATGCGCGGCGATTTCGATGGCGACGGCAAAACGGATGCGGCGGTTTTTCGTCCTTCAACTAATGTCTGGTATATCCTGCGCAGTTCGGATAATGCTTTCGTCATCGATCGTTGGGGACTTTCGACCGATAAATTCGTCCTTGCCGATTACGACGGCGATGCTAAGACCGACTTAGCGGTTTTCAGAAACGGCGTTTGGTATATCAAACAATCATCGAACAACACGGCAGTTTTCTACAATTGGGGATTAAGCACCGATTTGCCGATTACCGGCGACTATGACAGCGACGGCAAAGCCGACATCGGGATTTTCCGCAACGGCAATTGGTATTTGAGGATGAGCGGAACGAGTGCATTAAGTGCGCAGTCGTTCGGAATCAGCACCGACAAACCGATTCCGAATGTTTTCGTTCAATAAATACAAGGCTTTTAAGAAGAATGGCGGTCAGATTTTTTCTTCCGCCATTCTTTTTTGTTATTGATTTTGTGCTCTAATCAAATCAATGTCTTCGTAAGAAACGGGCGATTCGATCGGTTCGAGATGTGTAAATACGACCGAATTTCTGATTTCCGAACGTAATTTTCCTTCGATCTCTTCGATCAGATCGTGACCTTGTTCGACAGTCCATTTTCCCGGCACGAGAATATGAACATTGATGAATTTATAAGTTCCCGCCTGTCTGGTGCGAAGCGCGTGATAATCGATTTCGTCTTCTTTTACGTAACTGTCCAAGATTTCGACGATCTTTCCGTGAATATCTTTCGGCAAAGCGGCATCGAGCAACCCCTGAACCGAACGGTTAATCAATTTCCCGCCCGACCACAGAATATTGATCGCGACGAGAATCGCCATAATCGGGTCAAGCCGCCACCAACCCGTCGCGTAAACCAAACCGATCCCGAAAATGACACCAATGGTTGTCCAGACATCCGACATCAGATGATGTCCGTCGGCTTCGAGAACAATCGAATGATTTTCTTTGCCTGCTCTGAGTAAAATTCTCGCCACAATGAAATTTATCGCCGTGGCAATTATGCTGATGAGCAAACCGATCCCGATCTGTTCAAGCGGTTGCGGGTGAAGGAGTCTTTCGATTGCCGCATAACATATACTGACCGCCGCCAGAATAATCATCGCGCCTTCGATTCCGCTTGAAAAATATTCGACTTTTCCGTGCCCGTAAGTATGCCCTTCGTCGGGCGGTTGAGCGGCGATCTTCAAAACCCAGAGAGCAATTACCGCCGCGACCAAATTGATGATCGATTCGAGCGCATCCGAAAGCAGTCCGACCGAACCCGTGACAAGATAAGCCCCTGATTTGAGTGTGATGGTCGCAATCGCCGCCGCAATCGAAAGCCACGCGTAACGAGTTAAGTTATTATTTATCATTCGTCGGGTATATTTTGACAAAATTTGAAGATGCAAACAAATTCCGTTTCTGACTTCAAATAAAAAAAGCGGCTCAATGATCTCAAGCCGCCTTACACCGAACAAATATTACTAATTGCCTAAGGCATCATAAAGCCCAGATCGGTCTGGGTGAAATTCGGGAGATTCGGGAAAACGTAATTCATATCCGCTGTTTCAAGTCCGAACCATTTTGCTAAAGTCGCCGCGTATTGTTCGACCGCAGTTGTCGGAATCCAGCGACCGCGCGCGCCCGAACCGCTGTCCGAATCATCCGGTCCGTTCATCACCAAAGTCGTGAAAGGCGTTCCGTTTGAAGTGTTTACGCCGTAAAAATCTCCGCCGATAACACTTCCGCCGAGAATTAACGAATGACTCGACCACGCGTGATCGGTTCCGACACTTGCGCCGACACCGCTCGGATTAAACGTGCGGTTGAAATCCGACAAAGTAAATTGCGTGACCTTATCGCTCAACCCCTGCACGAGCATTTCTTCGTAAAAAGAGCGCATCGCCTGACTCAGCCGACCGAATAAAATATTGTGCGTTCCGGGTTGGCTCGTATGACTGTCGAAGCCGTCCAGCGTGCAGAAAAATATCTGGCGTTTCATATTCAAAACATCCCGATTTTTTATCAAACGTGCGATCTGCTTTAGTTGATTGCCGAGTTCCGTATTCGGAAAAGTCACGGTCACGTCCGCCGTGTTGTTCAAAGCCGTGCTGATGTCGATCGCCGCCCGGTGATATTCGCTCGAAGCGGCAACGAGTTCCTGTTGCGTTTCAAAACTTAAGGCTTCGTTCAGGGCGGCAAATCTGGCATTCGAGATCGGCGTGTTATTGAAGCCGACAAGCGACAGCACACTGCTCAAAGGTGTCGGTGCGGGACCGACCGAAACGGGTTGCGTATTTTCTCCGACATTAAAAAGCAAAGGTCCGCCGATGGTGCTGGTGGTCGGGATCAATCTTTGCGGGTTGGCGGAATTCGTAATTTTATCGGAGATTCTGCCGCCCCAACCCGTTAAACTTACGCCGTCGGCACGGCAGGTCAAATGCTGTTGTGTTTGATCGGTGTGCGAAAACAACTGCATCGGACGCGGTGCCGAATTGTTCAGGTATTGCTGACGCGTCAATGGCTGAACCAAAGTTCCGACATTCGTCACGCCCGCCAGTTTTCCCTGCGCCCAAAGCTCGTGGATTCCGTTGTTCGTTCCGCCGGTGATCGTCCCGAAGCCCGGATGCAATCCGTAAGACAGATTCCCGATGCGCGGAACGGAGATCGGCAATAACACGTTTTGCGCCAATGCCAATCCCTGCGGAGCACGAGCCGCGCTGTAAGCCGCATAATTGCTGACGTTTGCATCGCTGTGGTTGGGAACGATCATATTATTCGCATCGTTTCCGCCCGAAAGATATATGCAAACCAGTGCCCGGTAATCACTTCCCGCTCCCGGATCGGTTTTCTGCCTTGATTTTTGTGCAAAAGCCGTCATCAAGCCGAAATGTTCGGCTTGCGTTGCCAAAGCCGTCATGGTTAAAGCCGTGGTCGATTTAACTAAAAAATCTCTGCGCGAATGTTTCATATTTTTTACCTCTGCACCTGATATTGCGATGAAGCCGCGATCAAATAAACTGCCGTTTTTACACGTAATAACGGGTTGCTTGCGGGCACCGCCAAAACCGCCGTCAAAATCGAATTTTTGTGTTCCGCCGTCATTGCGCCGTGCATCATTTTGTAGTTCAGCACATCGAGGAGCTGATTGCCGTCCGGATCGTTTTCCGCGTATGGAATCATCTCGCTGAAGTCGAGCGAAGTTCCCTTCAGGGAATCGGTCGCCGTCGGGGTCAAACCTTCAAAGATCAGCAAATACAGCAGATTTGTCCGATTAATGGCGGTTCCCGTATTCAGCAAACCGAATTCGGGAGCCAGAATCGTCGTTCCCGGAACGATATAAGTCGGCGGAAAATAATTGAAGACCGTATCCGAATAAAACGGATTTTGTCCCAATCTTTTCGTGTAATTTCCCAGGCTTCCGTCGCTCAAATCTTCGCCGTTAAACGATTTGGCAGGAAAGATTCGCGTCAGGTTCGTGATTAACTGGACGGGTTCGCGAAGTTTCCCGTAACGCGGAGCCGTTTTGACGTTTCCGCGTGCTTCGGGGTCGAGTAGAATCGCCCGGATGACGGCTTTCATATCGCCGCGAACGTTCGAGCCGTTGTTATTGAAAGCGGCTGAAACGCGGGCGACATAAGCCGGCGACGGATCGCTCGTAACTAAATGCTGAATCAGCAACTTACCGATAAAAGGTGCGACGTTCGGATGATTGAAAATATTCTCGATCGCTTTGTCCAGCGAATCGTTCGCGTATGCCGCAATAGCTTCGTTCGTCGTGCAGTTTTGACAAGCAGGAATTGTCGTATTGACTGCGTTCGGATAACTTAGCAAAGTTTTTTCGGTCAGGTCGTGATTCAAAGGGTTTATCAGCATCGGGTCTTTATAATTCGTCGCGCCCTGTGTGCGATTCGGACAAACCACAGTCGTTTCGCAGAAAGTCCAACCCGTAAAAACTTTGGAAAAATTATTGATATTTTCCTGTGTGTAAGTCGGAACCGGGTTTCCCTGACCGTCTGTTTGCACGGTTCCGTCCTGATTCAGTTTGAAAAGCCCGATCGAAAACAACTGCAAAATTTCGCGCGGGTAATTTTCATTCGGATTCGTTTTCGTGCTTCTGACCATATCCAGATAACTTCCCATCGCCGGATTTAAGGTCATCTGTTTCAGGAGATTGCGGTAATTTCCGAAAGCATTGTCGGAAATCACTTTATGATACGCGATCATATGGCTCGATTGCTGAATCGTAATTCCCGAAGTCACCAGTATCTGGCTCAAAGCCCACGAAACACGATGCCGCAACTGCGTATTTCCATACATCGCTTCCTTGAAAAACCATTGCTGAAGCGGAAGTTGTGTGTATCTTTCCCGGTAACAGGCAGGAAACGTCGTGGCATCACAGTTTGCAGGCGGAGTCGTCTGCATCAGCGGAATATTCGGATAAGGATAATAAGGATACGGCGTTTCAAACTGTTCGTTCAGCCAAATGCGCAAACCGACGCGGCGAATCCGATTGTCCAATTCCGTGTTCGGACCGAAACCCGCTTGCTCCAGAAAACGAATCCTGTCGCCCGACCAGCGATAACCGGCAAAATCGTTCGTATTTTCGGGGGTTGCGCGAAATTCCGCCGGAATTTTCAGATCGCCGCCCGTGCTTCCAAGTCCGATCTTTAAAACATTGCTCGAAAGCCCGCGCCACGTCAGATAGATCAAGGAATCGCCGTCGGCACCCGGTTGAGTCCGCAGGTTGGGACTCTCGAAAAGCCTGACCTTCAGGGCGTAATTCTTTTTATCGATCCTCACCAAATCTTCAACCGGAAGCTGATAAACTTTGCCGCTCCGTTGTTTCAAGTAAACGCGAACCGAGTTAACCGATTCACCTTCGCTGAAATCGAAGTTCGTCGCAAAGATCGTGATAACGGTTTTGAAGCCGGGTTTGAAAACCGTTTGTCCGGTCGTCGGCAGTTCTCCTGCCCATCTATTTGAACTCACGGCAAGCACCCTTGTTTTATCGGCATCGTTTAACAAAACCGGAACCGGAGATTCAGGATTTAAATCGTCTTGCGCAAAAATTGAAAAGCAGAAACTTAACAGCAATATCGAAAAAATCGCCAGTCGTATTATTTTTTTCATATTGATTCCCGAATGTATTTTTGGAAGATTGTTTTTGTTGTCCAGCTACTTTATAAGCCAAAACTACGCTTTTTACAAGGTATCCACTGATTTTGAAGTTCACGGAAAAATTTAATTACCGCGAATTTTAAAAATGGACAATTTCAAATTTCGTTTTTTAAGCAGATCAAACGAAACTCATTTATTTCATTTCGTTCGTAATGAATCCTTTAAGTTTCCGTTATCTCTTACATTTAAGAAACTTGATACGGTTGTTGGCGACTGCTTCTACGAATCAATAAAAAAGATGCCGTCAAAGATCGACGGCATCTCATTCTTTTCACGATTTCCTAAATACTAAGGCAAATAGAGCGATTCGGTCGGTGTGTCCGAAGCCGTTCCGAACTGGGTGACGGTAAATCCGTTGGTCGAATTCAGCGAATACCACGTTCCGTCGCGAAAAACCGTAACGTCTGCCTTTCCGTCGCCGTCATAATCTGCCGGAACGGGTTTATCGGTCGAAATTCCGAAATTCACGGCATAAAATCCGTTCAGACTTTGCATTATATACCACGTTCCGTTGCGGTATACGGCAACATCGGTTTTGCCGTCGCCGTCGTAATCGGCGGCGACAGGTTTATCGGTCGAAATTCCGAAATTACTCGCAAACAATTGACCGTCCGAACTCTTTAACACATACCAGGTTCCGTTTGACGGACGGAAAACGGCAGCATCGGTTTTGCCATCGCCGTCAAAATCCCCCATAACCGGTTTATCCCCTGCCATTCCCCAGGGAACTTCAATAAAATTCACATTTGAAACACTCGAAGGACGATAATAAAAATAGCTTTGCGGCGAACTGACCGTTCCGGCACGATAAACGGCTAAATCCGCACGCCCGTCGCCATCCCAATCCGTCGGCAACGGAACATCTCCGGCAGACCCGAATTGCACGTCGCCCAAAATGAGTTGAGAATTAATTCTGAAATAACCGCGATTTTGTGCGTCCGAATACCACAGCCCCGTATCCATTGTGCCGTCGCCGTCATAGTCAGCCGGAGCGGATTTTATCGTAGCCGTGTTTGCGATCTGCGTGAAAAGCAGTTCGGAATATGTAAATCCGCTGGTCGACCTGAGCGTGTAGAAAATAGCTTCAAGATTGGAAACGTATCGGATGATGCCGATGTCCGCACGTCCGTCGTTATCAACATCGAATTTAACCCTGCGCGGAACGCCGATACCGCTTGCCTGTGTAATATTCACGGTTTTTCCGCCGATCAGCAATGTGGTCGATCGCTGTTGCGTCGTCGTATTAAGTCCGACCGAAACTTTCACCACGCCGTTCCCCGTGCCCGAACCTCCCGAAATGATCGTTGCCCAGTCCGCATTTGAAACCGCCGTCCAAAAACATCCTGCACTGGTGGTGACATTTATGGTTCGTTCGCCGCCGATCCTTGAAAAACTTAAGCTTGATTGCGAAAGAGCGTAAGCGCAACCGTCGATCGTAAATCTGGCTACGGCAATTTCACTTGCCTGATTACTGTTTTGATGTCCCGCGACGATAATTTTCCCGTCAGCCGCGAAACCGACCCCGAAAGCCCCGCCATTTCCTGCCGCAGGATTGATCGTAGTTAAGGCAAGACCGTTGACACCAAAGAAATTATCGCTCAAACCGTCAGGTAAAGTGCGGACAACGGCAAATTGCGAATTAAAATTTCCGACCGCCACAATTTTCCCGTCCGATTGGATATTTACCGAATTGAACTGATATGTATCATTGAAAGTACTATTTGGAATTATCCGGTTAAATTCATTAAAATCAAAATCCAGCAAACCGTTTGCAGTAAAACGGCTGATCGCCATTCCTCGAAACGGCTGTGTCGAAGATTGTCTGGTTGCGCCGACCACCACGATCTTCCCGTCGGTTTGAAGAATCATTCCGGTTGCCTTTGCGCCTTCCGCTGAATTTCCCGGAACACTTATCGAGGCTTTGCCCGTAGACCCGAAAGAAAGGTCCCTCAAACCGGATTCCTGATAACGCATACCGACGAAGCTGACATCTTGAGAATTGAAGGCTCTGCCATCACCGATGACAATGATTCTACCGACGGAATCAATAGCAACGCCTGCGACGCGATCAAAAGAATTACTGCAATTTCCGGGACAAAAACCATCTCTAATATCTATTCCGGTTCCGCCGAAGCTTGTATCTATTGAACCGTTTTGTAAATATCGAACCGTCGCAAAATCTCCGTTTCGGCTTGACGTTGTTCCCGCAACGACAATTTTGCCGTTCGCGGCGATGGCGACCGAAACCGCTTCGTCATTCGGATTTCCGATGTCCGTAATCAAACGTCCGCCGTTGCCGAAAGCCGTATCGAGCGAACCATCCGAATTATAGCGGGCGATTGCAAAATCTCGGTCAACATTCAAATCTCCGCTGTAACCTACAACGACGATTTTTCCGTCTGCCTGAAATGCGGCGGACAATGCCGTATCGCTTTTTCCATTGAAATCGGTCTTAACGATTCCGTCGCCGTCAAAGGTCGGATCGATCGTGCCGTCCGGATTATAGCGAACTAAAAGAAAATCCGTCGACGGACTATCGATTCCCGTCGCCCCGATCACGATAATTTTTCCATCAGCCTGAGTGAGCATATCGGTCGCCCTCACGACCCCGCTTCCAATATCCGTTAAGACCTTTCCATTTACCCCAAAGGTCGGATCGAGGTCTCCCGGAGCGGCAAAAACACTGTTCAGCAACCCGATCAAGCTGATCGTCAAAAAGGCTAATAAATTCAAACCGATACGTTTTTTGAACTTATTTTTAATACCGACTGTTTTTGTTGATTTTGTAATTTTTTGTAGTGAATCTGGTTTTAGAAGCTGCATTGTTTTTCTCCATTTCTTTATGTCAATAACTTTCTGAGATTTTGGGAGTTATAGAATCGTATTGGCAATCTATTTTTTTGAATATTTGAATTTCAACCGACTATTGATCGAAACTGTAACGAGTTGTTGATATTTGATAAGGAGATTGTATGCGAAGGTTTCTTAAAATTTCAAGATTTTTTATAGAAAAAGCGAAAATTGATAAATTAGCTATGTTTCTATTCACTAATCCCAATTGACAAAAAGATTTCAGAAACCGCAGACCGGGTTTTGCTTTTAGTTTGCTGTAAAGAATCCTCACTTTTTGCCGGGGTTATTTAATAAACTAAAATGTGAATCAGTAGTTAAAAGACAGACAAACCGGCTGATTGGTAGAATTTTCTTACCATGGAAAATCAACTA
>JAJQRF010000001.1:826461-1194427 GCA_021228405.1 Pyrinomonadaceae bacterium | reverse complement strand
ATGGAAAAAGGACTCAGATTCGCAATTCGCGAAGGCGGCAGAACCGTCGGCGCAGGCACCGTTTCTGATGTGGTTGAATAGGTAGAAGTTATGCCGAGAGATAACATAATTTTACAATGCACCGAGTGCAAAGAGCGTAATTATGTAACGACCAAAAACAAAAAGACGACACCTGAGCGTCTTGAATTCAAAAAGTTTTGCCGTCGTTGCCGCTGTCATACGCCGCACAAGGAAAATAAATAGTTAGATCGGGAAACAATTTTGGAGAGTGGCAGACGAATTTTATTTGCCACTCTCCAAAATAATCTTGATTCGTTACAGGGGTATGGTGTCAATGGTTAGCATGGAGGTCTCCAAAACCTTAGGTTCGGGTTCGAGTCCTGATACCCCTGCCATATTAATTTTTTAGGAGAAAAAAAGTGTCAGAAGCAGTTGACACCTTAGAAAACAAGAAAGACAAGGAAAGTATCGGCGAATTTATTCGCCATACTCGCGAGGAATTGGATAAAACCACATTTCCTTCGTCGGATGATGTCAAAAATACGGTTATTATCGTAATTATCAGCGTCATTTTCTTTGCCATTTATCTTTTTTTAGTCGATCACGCCTGGACTTATATTTTAGAAGGCTTGACGTGGCTGGTTAATAAGATTGCCGGAGTATAAGGATTTAATAAGATGAGGCAGTGGTATTTTATCCACACATATTCGGGACACGAAAATAAAGTGGTCGAGAGCCTGAATGCACGAATTCGTGATATGGAACTGGGCGAACAGATCACCGAGGTTTTGTTACCGAAGGAAACGGTTGTCGAGATGCGCGGAAGCAAGCGCATCGAATCGTCGCGTATGTTCTATCCGGGATATGTTCTGGTAGAAATCGAATGTGACGAGCGCGGCAAGATTCCCGATAACGTGTTTCACGCCATCAAATCGACTCCGAAAGTTACAGGGTTTTTAGGCGGAAAGAATCCGACTCCTTTAACTCAGGAAGAAGTCGATCAGATCGTTCACAACATCGAAGTTGCGACGGAAAAACCGAAGCCGAAATTTACATACGAAGTCGGCGAAGTTGTTCGTATCAAATCAGGTCCGTTTGCAAGTTTTACCGGAAAAGTAGAAGAAGTGAACGAGGAAAAAACGACATTAAAAGTTACCGTAACAATTTTCGGACGTTCAACTCCAGTCGAATTGAATTTCCTGGACGTTGAGAAAGTTACGTTTGCGGAAGAAGAATAATAACGATTTGGGATTTATGATTGCGGATTTCGGATTTACTAATTAAATCCGAAATCCGCAATCATAAATCCCAAATTATAGTGAGGACATTTTCGGGTTGGTCTTAAAACAAAATCCGAAATCGTAAATCGAATTATGGCTAAAAAAATTACAGGATATATCAAATTGCAGATTCCTGCCGGAAAAGCGAATCCGGCTCCGCCGATCGGTCCGGCTCTCGGTCAACACGGTGTGAACATTATGGAGTTCTGCAAAGCTTTCAACGCAAAAACTCAGAATGACGACCCGGATATGAAAGTTCCGGTCGTGATTACCGTTTATGCAGACCGTTCATTTACTTTTGAAACGAAAACGCCGCCGGCAGCCGATCTTTTAAGAAAAGCATCGGGCATTCCGAAAGGTTCGGGCAAAGCGAATCGTGAAAAAGTAGGAAAAATTTCAATGGCGCAGATCGAAGAAATTGCGAAGAAAAAGATGCCTGACTTGAACACGACGAGTTTGGAATCGGCGATGAAAACGATTGAAGGCACAGCGAAAAGTATGGGATTAACTGTCGAAGGATAGTTTATTAAAAAGGGAGAAATGTTTGCGGCGAGAACCGCAAATTCAAAAACATTTCGTTTGAACCTGAAAATAAAATGGCTAAAAAAGGTAAAAAATACCGTGCGGCTCTCGAAAAGATCGAGGCGCACAAAAAATACACGCTTGAAGAGGGCATTGCGAAAGTTAAAGAAGTCGCGTTTGCCAAATTTGACGAAACGGTTGAATTGACGATGTGGTTGGGCGTTGACCCGCGCAAAGCCGACCAACTGGTTCGCGGAACGGTTGTTCTGCCGAACGGTTTGGGTGGAAAAGCGAAGGTCGTCGTCGTCGTCGCACAAGGCGATAAAATCCGCGAAGCACAGGAAGCCGGAGCAGATTTTGTCGGTGCGGATGACATTGTCGATAAAATCAAAGGCGGCTGGCTCGATTTCGACGCGTTGATCGCGACACCCGATATGATGGGTAAAGTCGGTCAGCTCGGAAAACTGCTCGGACCGCGCGGCTTGATGCCGAACCCGAAAACCGGAACCGTGACGATGGATGTCAAAACTGCGATCGAAGAAACGAAAGCAGGTAAAGTCGAGTATCGTGTCGATAAAACCGGAGTTATTCACTCGCCTGTCGGAAAAGTTTCATTTGACGACGCTAAATTGGCAGAAAATCTGAAAGTTTTGATTAACGCGGTGATGAAGGCAAAGCCGACCACGGCGAAAGGTCGTTATTTGAAAAAGATCAATTTGGCGGCAACGATGAGTCCGGGCGTATTGCTCGATGAACTTTCATACGTTTAATAAAAGTGAGGTGCGATAGATAGTAATATGAAAACAAAAGAAAGAAAACAGGAAGATTTGAACGCCCTCGCTGAACAGCTTCAAAATTCAAAATCTGCGATGATCGTCAGCTTTAACAAACTGACCGTCAGCAAAGATCAGGAATTTCGTAATCAGCTTCGTGAAGCAGGCGCAAAATATCAGGTAGTTAAAAATACGATTGCCCGTTTAGCAGTTAAAGGAACGCCGTATGAAAATGCGAGCGAACACTTTAAAGGTGTCACGGCAATCGCGTGGACCGACAACGATCCGGTCGTTCTGTCGAAAGCGGTTTCAAAGTTCGTTAAAAGCAACGCCGATTTTTACACATTTAAAGCCGGTGTCGTTGAGGGAAAAGTCGTCAATCTTGCGCAAGTAGAAGCAATTGCAAGCTTGCCCTCGAAGGAAGAACTTATTTCGCAACTTCTTTACGTTATCAACGCTCAGGCACAACGCATTGTTACGGTTATCAATGCCGTTCCGCGTGACCTGGCATCCGTTATCAAACAGATCGGCGATAAGAAAGAAGCATAAGATTTTGGATTTGGGAATTCGGATTTGGGATTTTTATTTCAATCCGCAATTCTCAAATCAAAGTTTGAAATAGCCAAAACTCAAGGAAAACGGGCGAAGCGATAAGTCAGGTCGCTTTTGCGGCTCGGACGGTTTTTAAGTGGATGCAACCTTTGAAAATTTGTCCCGTGGGTTCAACAGGCTGACAACCAACGGTCGTTAAAATTAACGGCTTAACATTAAAAAATAAAAACATAGAACCCTATTGGAGGAAATTAAAATCATGGCAATTACAAAAGATGATGTTGTTGAGTATTTGAAAGGAATCACGCTTTTAGAAGCGTCGGAATTGGTTAAAGAATTGGAAGAAGTTTTCGGTGTTTCGGCGGCTTCGGGCGGCGGAATGATGATGATGGCTGCTCCGGCGGCGGCGGCTGATGCTCCGGCGGCTGAAGAAAAAGATTCATTTGACGTAATTTTGACCGCAGCCGGCGGCAACAAGATCGCGGTTATTAAAGTCGTCCGCGAAGTTGTTGCAGGACTCGGCTTGAAAGAAGCGAAAGAATTGGTTGATGCGGCTCCGAAAGCGATCAAAGAAGGCGTTTCCAAAGATGAAGCGGCTGACATCGAAGCTAAATTGAAAGAAGCCGGTGCAACCGTCGAAATCAAATAGTTCGGCAAAATAGCATCAAACTTAAATTTCAGGCTTTGCATCTTAGAAAAACGAAAGATTTGAAGTTGAGAAATTTAACTGTTAGACTAAAAGGCAAGCGTTGGGAAATTTTTAGAAATTTTTGACGCTTGCCGTTCGTTCAAGTTGGAAACGAAAGAATAATCAGAAGTTTCCGAGGTTTTAGCGCGATTTTCTCGCATAGAAAAAGTGGAGAGTTGGTGTCCCGAATCGGCACTCTCAAAAATTTATGACAGCAAATAACTGCTGAAAAGCGGTCAGGGTATGTTTTACCTTCGACCGCATTTGCCGTCTTTTATTGCAGATTTTAACGAATGTCAGATGCTAAAAGCATCCTACCAATAAAAGACGATTTTATCAACAATTATTTTCTTCAAGACCTGTTTTTAATATTATGATTAATAATCCGCTTCAAAATAATACAACCGGACTTGGTCGCCGCACGAGTCGTGCGCCCGAGCGCGTGGATTTTTCAAAAATTTATACATCCGCCCGCATTCCGAATCTGATCGAAGTTCAGCGTGAATCTTATAACCGTTTCTTACAAATGGATTTGATTCCCGAAGAACGTCAAAAGGTCGGTTTGCAATCGGTGTTCGGTTCGATCTTTCCCGTTTCCGATTTTCGTGAAACGGCAATGCTCGAATATGTCGAATACCAGATCGGAAACTGGCAGTGCAAATGCGGAAATTTAGAAGGCTTAGAACATCTTCGCGCAAATTGTAAGGAATGCGGCGCGAAGATCAAAGTCGATCCGTTCAATCCGGCGGAAGTTCTCTGTAACAATTGCGGAACTTTTAATGCCGTGCGTCCGAAACTTTGTCCGAACTGCGGTGAGCCGGTCGGCTTGAAACACAAGCACGATCAGCAGGAATGTCAGGAACGCGGAATGAGCTATTCGGTTCCGCTGAAGGTGAAAATCCGCCTGACGGTTTACGATAAAGACCCCGAAACTGGAGTTTCGACGATCCGCGACATCAAGGAAGAAGACGTTTTCTTCGGCGAAATTCCGCTGATGACGGATAACGGAACGTTTATCATCAATGGAACCGAACGTGTGATCGTTTCGCAATTGCATCGTTCGCCGGGCGTATTTTTCAAAGGCGACCGCGACGAATATCTGGCAAAGATCATTCCTTATCGCGGTTCGTGGGTTGAATTTGAATTCGATCAGAAAGGCATTTTGCACGCACGTCTGGGCAAACGTAAAATTCTGGCATCGGTCTTTTTGCGCGCTCTGGGCTTGTGGCTCAATCCGCAGATCGATATGAAAACGGTTTCCGACAATATTCTCGAAGAAGTCGTCAAAAATGCGGAATTTACGAATGCAGATATTCTGCGCCTTTTCTACACAACGGATGAAGCGGTTGTTGAAAAGGGCAAATTGTTCATCAAAGTTAAAACGGAAGGCAACACGCATCTGAACGGAATGCGCGCCGAAGAAGATATTAAGGACAGCGATAACGAAGATGTCGTGCGCGTCGGGAAGAAAATTACGCAATCGGCTTTGCGTGAATTGAAGAAGCTCGGAATTGAAAAAGTTGAAGTTTCGCACAACGATTTTGAAGGCGCGTTTGCGATGGATGACGTTATCAACACCGAAACGGGTGAAGTTGTCGTCGAATCCAATACGGAAATCACGCCTGCCAAACTTCAGCAATTGGTTGAAGAAGGCGTGGAAAATTTCACCTTCTTTTTCCCGAAAAAAGACATCGTCGGCGAGATCATTACGCAGACCTTGAAAAAAGATGCGATTTCCAAGCCGGTCGATGCGCTTCTGGAAATTTACCGCAAAATGCGTCCGGGCGATCCGCCGACCGTGCCGACCGCTTACCGTTTGCTCGAAGGAATGTTTTTCGATGCCAGACGCTTTGATCTTTCACGCGTCGGACGTTTGAAATTCAATATTAAAATGGGCAGACCTGAACGCGACCGCCTCGACGATCCGCTTCTGGCGGCGACCGATTTTGTCGAAGTCGTTCAATATTTATTGCAGATGAAACGCAACAGCGAACATTACGGGCAAGACGATATTGACCACTTAGGAAACCGCCGCGTCCGTGCCGTCGGCGAATTGCTCGAAAATCAATTCCGCATCGGTCTGGAAAGAATGGAGCGCGCGATCAAGGAAAAAATGTCCATTCAACAGGATATGTTCACGACGATGCCGCGCGATCTGGTCAATGCTAAACCGGTCACGGCGGCAGTTCGTGAGTTCTTCGGTTCATCACAGCTTTCGCAGTTTATGGATCAAACGAATCCTTTGTCGGAAATCACTCACAAACGCCGTTTGTCCGCGCTCGGACCGGGCGGATTGAGCCGTGAACGCGCCGGATTTGAAGTCCGCGACGTTCACCCGACGCACTATGGTCGTATTTGTCCGATCGAAACGCCTGAAGGTCCGAACATCGGTTTGATCTCGTCGCTTTCGTGTTTTGCACGCATCAATGAATTCGGTTTCATCGAGTCGCCTTATCGAAAAGTGATCGACGGTCGCGTCGTCGAATTCGTCAAGATTCACAACGGCGGCGATACGCCGTTCAAGCCGAACGAACACGTGCCGCTCGAAGATGTCGAAGCGGCAAACGCCGAATTGAAGGACGGTCAGCGTCACGCCGAGTTTGAACCCGAACCGTTTTATCTGACAGCTTGGGAAGAAGATAAATACATCATCGGACAGGCAAATATCGCGCTTGACGAAAGAGGCAATCTGGTCAACGAACGCAACGCCGTTCGTATCAAGGGTGAATTTACAACCGCCGACCGCGCCGACATTCAATATATGGACGTTTCGCCGAAACAACTCGTTTCGGTCGCGGCATCGCTCGTTCCGTTCCTCGAAAACGACGACGCAAACCGCGCTTTGATGGGCGCGAATATGCAGCGTCAATCAGTTCCGCTTCTTCGTGCCGAAGCTCCGTATGTCGGAACCGGTATGGAAAAAGTTGCGGCACGTGACTCGGGCGCGGTCGTCATCGCAAAACGCGACGGCATCGTCGATTACGTCGATTCGGAACGTATTATCGTGAAAGCCGACCACCGCGTTGACGGAACGATCTCGCGCGAAGTGACGGCGGACATTTATTCGCTCGTTAAATTCAAACGCTCGAACCAGAACACCTGTATCAACCAGCGTCCGATCGTCCAGGTCGGCGAACGCGTGAAGAAAGGTCAGGTAATCGCGGACGGACCGTGTACCGATAAAGGCGAACTCGCGCTCGGAAGAAACGTGCTCGTGGCATTTATGCCGTGGCGCGGTTACAACTTCGAGGACGCGATTCTGGTTTCGGAAAAACTCGTGAAGGAAGATTATTACACTTCGATTCACATCGAGGAACTCGAAATCGAAGCCCGCGACACGAAGCTCGGACCCGAAGAAATCACGCGTGATATTCCGAATATCGGCGAAAATATGCTCCGCGATCTGGACGAATCGGGAATTATCCGCATCGGCGCACAGGTCAAACCGGGTTCGATTCTCGTCGGTAAAGTTACGCCGAAAGGCGAAACTCAGTTGACGGCGGAAGAAAAACTTCTCCGCGCAATTTTCGGTGAAAAAGCCGGCGACGTGAAAGACGCTTCGCTGACCTGCCCGCCGGGAATTGACGGAACGGTTGTCGATGTTCAGGTATTTACACGTAAAGGTCAGGAAAAAGACGAGCGTTCTCTCGACATCGAACAGATGGAAGAAGATGCGCTTCGCCGTGACCTTGAAGACGAAATCCGTATCTTGACCGAACAGCGCGACCAACGCATTTACGAACTTTTTGAAGGTCGTAAATTGCTGAAAGATTTGGTCGGCGATGAGGAAGTTTTGATCGCGAAAGGCGAAACTTTGACCAGCGAAAAACTCGCGGGAGTTCCGACGCGACTGCTCCGCAAAGCGGAAGTCACGGCAGGATCGATCGATATTACATCGGAGATCAAGGAATATGAGAACCGCACGGATCGTCAGATCAACATTTTGAGCGACATCTACGAGGAAAAAATCACCAAGCTCAAACAAGGTGACGAACTTCCGCCGGGGGTCATCAAAATGGTCAAAGTTTTCGTGGCGATGAAACGCAAACTTTCGGTCGGCGACAAGATGGCTGGTCGTCACGGTAACAAAGGGGTTATCGCCCGCATTTTGCCGGAAGAAGATATGCCTTATCTGCCGGACGGAACGCCGGTCGAAATCGTGCTCAATCCGCTCGGTGTGCCGTCGCGTATGAACGTCGGTCAGATTCTCGAAACGCACCTCGGTTGGGCGGCGCGGGTTCTCGGTTTACACTTTGCGACTCCGGTTTTCGACGGTGCGCGCGAAGCCGAGATCAAGGAATATATCGGTAAAGCCAACGATAAATACGATGAATTGAGCTTGCCGCCGTCGGTCGGTCCGTCAGGAAAAACGCGTCTTTACGACGGTTTGACGGGCGAACAGTTCGAGCAGAAAGTAACCGTCGGTTACATTTATATGCTCAAACTTTCGCACTTGGTTGACGACAAGATTCACGCCCGCTCGATCGGACCATACAGCTTGATTACGCAACAGCCGCTCGGCGGTAAAGCGCAATTCGGCGGACAGCGTTTCGGGGAGATGGAAGTTTGGGCACTCGAAGCCTACGGCGCGGCGCATATTTTACAAGAGCTTTTGACTTGTAAATCGGACGACGTTGCCGGACGTTCAAAAATCTATGAAACGATCGTCAAAGGCGTTTCAAACTTTGAACCGGGCATTCCCGAATCGTTTAATGTTCTTGTGCGCGAACTTCAATCGCTCTGTTTGGATGTCGAACTCATCACGGAAGACGAGATCGATCCCGACGAGATATTGCAAGGTGTCGGCGAAGTTGTAGGAGCAGATTAATAGTTGCGGGTTGACAGATGGTTACAGAAAGTTGACGGAGTTAAATTCAGAAACTCTGTCAACTTACTCAACTCGGTCAACTCTGTGAACTTTTTTGGAGATTTATGTTTCGATTAAATAACGATAACAAAACACAATTGACCACAAATTATGAGGCGATTCGCATTTCGCTCGCGTCGCCCGAAAAGATTCGTTCATGGTCGCACGGCGAAGTTACCAAGCCGGAAACGATCAACTACCGCACCTTCAAACCTGAACGCGACGGTCTTTTCTGCGCCAGAATTTTCGGTCCCGTGTCGGACTGGGAATGTCTTTGCGGAAAATATAAAAGAATGAAGCATCGCGGCGTGGTTTGCGACAAATGCGGTGTCGAAGTCACGCAGTCGAAGGTTCGCCGTGAGCGGCTCGGTCACATCGAACTCGCTTCGCCCTGTTCGCACGTTTGGTTTTTCAAAGGGTTGCCGTCGCGTATCGGTCATCTTTTGGACATCACCCTGCGCGATCTGGAAAAGATTCTTTATTTTGAAACCTACATCGTCGTCGATCCGGGCGACGTGCCGGAACTCAAGGAAAAAGACTTGCTGACGGACGAGCGTTACCGCGAATTAATGCGCGATTATCCGCATCAGTTCGTTGCGAAAATGGGCGCGGAAGCGATCAAAGAACTTTTGATGAAGATCGATGTCGAAGAATTGGTCGGTGATCTGCGCCAGAAAATGCGTGAAGAAAATTCACAGCAGAAAAAACTGAAATATTCAAAACGCCTGAAAGTATCAAACTCGTTCCTGCGTTCGGGAAATAATCCCGAATGGATGATTTTGGACGTGATTCCGGTCATTCCGCCCGAGCTTCGCCCGCTCGTTCCGCTTGACGGCGGACGTTTCGCGACTTCGGATTTGAACGATCTGTATCGCCGCGTGATCAACCGCAACAACCGTTTGAAGAAACTCATCGAACTTCGTGCGCCGGAAGTGATTGTCCGCAACGAAAAACGTATGCTTCAGGAAGCGGTCGACGCACTTTTCGATAATGGTCGGCGCGGTCGCGTTCTGCGCGGTGCGAATAATCGTCCGCTGAAATCGCTTTCGGGAACTTTGAAAGGAAAACAAGGTCGTTTCCGTCAGAATTTGCTCGGAAAACGCGTCGATTATTCGGGACGTTCGGTGATCGTCGTCGGACCCGAACTGAAACTTCATCAGTGCGGTCTGCCGAAGAAAATGGCTTTGGAACTTTTCAAACCGTTCATTTATAACAAACTCGAACGCGACAATCACGCCGCGACAATTAAACAGGCGCGTGAGATGGTCGAACGCCAGGAGCCGATCGTCTGGGACATTCTCGAAGAAGTCATCCGCGAACATCCGGTTCTGCTGAACCGCGCTCCGACGCTTCACCGGCTTGGAATTCAAGCATTTGAACCCGTTCTGGTCGAAGGAAAAGCGATCAAGATTCACCCGCTCGTCTGTACGGCTTTCAACGCCGACTTCGACGGCGACCAGATGGCGGTTCACATTCCGCTTTCGGCTGAAGCGCAGATCGAAGCGAGCGTTTTGATGCTTGCCTCGAACAACTTGCTTTCACCCGCTTCAGGACAACCGATCACGGTTCCTTCGCAGGACATCGTTTTGGGTTGTTATTACCTGACGCTTGCGCGTGACGGGATGAGAGGCGAAAACAAAGTCTTTAATTCGGTTGACGATATTTTGCTTGCGCTCGACGCAAAAGCTATCGAAACTCAGGCGAAGATCAAACTTCGCTGGCGCGGCGATCTGATCGACCTCGCTTCCGAACACAGTCCGCAGGACGTGATGCGTGCGACGATTCGCAAAAATGTTGACCGCATCATCGAAACGACTGCGGGACGCGTGATTCTGAACGAACGTTTGACTCGTGACGGCTTGCCGTTCGTCAACGGAACGCTCAAGAAAAAAGGCTTGCAGTCGCTCGTCAGCTTCAGCCATTTGCAGATCGGGCACGACCAGACGGTTGCCTTACTCGACGATTTGAAGAATATGGGATTCCTGTATGCGACCAAATCGGGCGTTTCGATCGGTATCGACGATATGGTTACGCCTTCGAGCAAAAAGCAGATCATCGAAGAAGCGAACGAAGAAGTCAACAAACTTCAGAAACAGTATGAAGAAGCGACCATGACCAATATGGAACGCGAGAATAAGGTGACGGCGATCTGGTCGGAAGTGACCGACCGCGTGGCGAAGGAAATGTTCAAGGCAATGGACGAACGTGAAAAAGCCCGTAACGAACTGAACCCGATTCTTATCATGGCTGATTCGGGAGCACGTGGTTCGGAAGCACAGATTCGTCAGCTTGCCGGGATGCGCGGATTGATGGCGAAACCCTCGGGCGAGATCATCGAAACCCCGATCGTGGCAAACTTCCGCGAAGGTCTGAACGTGTTGCAATACTTTATTTCGACACACGGTGCGCGTAAAGGTTTGGCTGACACGGCACTCAAAACGGCTGACTCGGGTTATCTGACACGCCGTCTGGTTGACGTGGCGCAGGACGTGATCGTTTCCGAACAGGATTGCGGAACGTTGCGCGGAATCGGTGCGGAAGCGATTATCCGCAACGGTGAAGAAGTTGAAAGTTTGCGTGATCGTATCGTCGGCTGCACGTCTTTGGACGATATTATCGACCCGGTTGACGGAAGCATCATCGTCGAAGCCAACCAGGAGATCAATGAAACGCTGGCGGCGCAGGTTCAGCTTTCGGGATTGCAGAAAGTCCGCATTCGTTCGGCACTGACCTGCGAATCGCGTCGCGGAATCTGTGTTAAATGTTACGGACGCAACCTCGCGACCGGAAAAACCGTCGAGATCGGCGAAGCGGTCGGAGTTATCGCGGCGCAATCCATCGGCGAACCGGGAACGCAGTTGACGATGAGAACATTCCACGTCGGCGGCACGGCGCGTTTGGAGCAAGAAACCAAGCACATCGCGGCGATGGACGGAACGGTGAAATATCTCGACGATCTGAAGATCATCAAAAACCGCAACGGCGAAATGGTTTCGCTCAAACGTCAGTCGGAACTCGCATTGGTTGACGACCGCGGACGCGAAGTTGCGCGTTACCAGATCGTTTACGGTGCACAGATTCACGTCAAAGACGGCGCAAAGGTCAAAGAAGACGATATTCTCGTGACGTGGGACCCGTTCACTTTCGCGATCTTAACGGAAGTCGGCGGTGCGGTGAAATATCAGGATTTGCGCGAAGGTAAAACCGTCGAAGAGGAAATCGACAAGGTTTCGGGACAAAAACGCCTCGTGGTTAAGGATTCGGATGAGAAAAATCAGCCGCGTCTTGAAATCCGCGACGGCAATAAGGTTTTGAAAACTTACCAGATGCCGATTCGTGCCAACCTGCTTGTCGAAGACGGTCAGGAAGTCGAACCGGGTGATGTGATCGCAAAAATTCCGCGTGAAACGACGAAAACGAAAGACATCGTCGGCGGTTTGCCGCGTGTCGTCGAACTTTTCGAAGCTCGCCGTCCGGGTGAAACAGCCGTGATGTCGGAAATCGACGGAACGGTTAAATTCGGAACGATCTCGAAGGGTAAACGCAAGCTCATCATTACGGGCGGCGACGGTGAAGAGCGCGAATACGACATTCCGCGCGGAACGCACATCAACGTGCAGGAAGGCGATCACGTCAAAGCGGGCGAACCGCTCATGGACGGACCGCTCAACCCGCACGATATTCTGCGTGTTCTCGGAACGACCGCTTTGCAGGAATATCTCGTGAACGAAATTCAGGAAGTTTATCGTTTGCAGGGTGTGAACATCAACGACAAACACATCGAAGTCATCGTTCGTCAGATGCTCCGCTGGGTCAAGATCAAAGATGTCGGCGACACCAACTTCCTGCTCGAAGAGCAAGTTGACCGTTTCCGTTACGAAGACGAAAACCGCCGTGTGCTCGATGAAGACGGACAGCCCGCAAGCGCGGAACCTCTTCTTCTCGGTATCACGAAGGCTTCGCTTTCGACCGACTCGTTCATTTCGGCGGCATCGTTCCAGGAAACGACCCGCGTTCTGACCGAAGCGGCGATTTCAGGACGTATCGACTTCTTACGCGGCTTGAAGGAAAACGTCATTATGGGACGCTTGATTCCGGCGGGAACTGGTATGAAATATTACCGCAACGTCAAAGTTGCTCCCGACGCGACCGAAAACCGCAAGGAAGAGGATGAATTCGATGAACTCGAAAACATTCGCGGCGGCATCGACATTCCGATGCTCGACGTTCCGGGAATCGGCGACGACTTTGAAGAAGAGATCGACGACATCGAAGATTTCGCCGACGAGGAAAATTTCGACCTCGAAGCCGAACCCGTTCTCGAAGCCGAACCCGACTTCGACGAAGATTTCGACGACGACGATATTTAATCGACAAAAAAAGGTTGGAAATTAAAAAAGGGCTGGAAATAAATTTCCAGCCCTTTTTTTAGTGGATAGTTGATAACGGATAACTGATAGTGAATTGTTTTTCGTTATCAGTTACCAGTTATCAACTATCCGTTATCAGTTATCCGTTATCAACTATCCGTTATCAGTTATCTATCCTACCAGATCAGGCAAGCGTCCTTTCTGACCATTTTCTGACCTTCTTTACAGCCGAAAGCTTCCTTGAATTGGGGCATATTCGACATCGGACCGTTGACGCGCCAGCGCGGTAAGCTATGCGTGTTGGTTTTGACCTGCAAACGCTCGGCTTCGGGCGTGTATTTTCCTGCCCAGACCTGTGCCCAACCTAAGAAGAAACGCTGTTCGGGCGTGAATCCGTCAATGTTTGCCGGGCGCGGTTTACCTGCCATCGATTTTTTGAAGGCTTCGTAGGCGACCGTCAAACCTGCGAAATCGCCGATGTTTTCGCCCAGCGTCAGCTTACCGTCGATGAAAAGTCCGGGTTGAACTTCATACTCGTTAAACTGATTGACGACACAAGCGGCGCGTTCTTCAAATTTTTTGCGGTCGTCCGAAGTCCACCACATTTTCAAATTTCCGTCCGCGTCGAAACGGCTTCCCGAATCGTCGAAACCGTGCGAGATTTCGTGACCGATAACGCCGCCGATCGCGCCGTAATTGATCGCGTCGTCGGCTTCAAAATTGAAGAACGGCGGCTGAAGAATCCCGGCAGGGAAGGTGATATCGTTGTTTACGCCCGAATAAGAAGCGTTGACGGTCGACGGCGTAAAGCCCCAGCGCGTGCGGTCGACGGGTTTGTTGATGTCCTCGACGTTGCGGCGCACCTGAAACGCACGCGAACGCATCACGTTTCCGGCGTATGATTTTTTGTCGATGGTCAAGCCTTTGAATCCGCGCGGATTGTCGGTCGAACCGATTTTGCGCTTAAAGGTCGAAAGCTTTCTCTGCGCCTGCGCTTTGGTTTCCGCACCCATCCATTCCAGACCGTTGACGCGGTCTTTCATCGCGGCTAAAAGATTGTCGATCAATTCGTTCATCCGCGCTTTGGCTTCGGGTTTGAACGTGCGTTTGACGTATTCCGCGCCGAGTGCTTCGCCGAGCGTTCCGTCGGTATTGTTGACGCAGGTTTTCCAGCGCGGCTGACGTTCTTTCGCACCGCTCAGATATTTGCCGAAAAATTCAAAATTCGCATCCGAAAACTTTCTGGAAAGACTGTTGGCAGAAGCATTGACGACCATAAAACGCAGATAGGTTTTCCAGTCGTCGAGCGAAACGTCTTTCATCATCGCGTTGACTTCCTTGAAAAAGTTGGGATGGCTGAAGTTCATTTCGGAAACGGCGGGAATTCCGCGCATTTTCATATAGTTCGTCCACGAAATGTCGGGCGTGATCGCTTCCGCCGCCGTGATGGTCATTTTGTTATAGCTGTTGTCGGGATTGCGGAGTTCGACCTGTCCGAGCGAAGATTTGGCAAGACGCGTTTGAATGTCCATCACGGTTTTCGCGTGTGCTTGCGCCTGTGCCGCGTCGTCGCCGAGATTTTTGAACATCGTCGTCATATATTCCATAAATTTCTGCCGAGTTTCGACCGTTTTTTCGTCATCCTTCGTGTAGTAATCGCGATTCGGCAGGGACAATCCGCCCTGCCGCGCATTGACGATGACCATCGACGAATTTTTCAGGTCGGGACCGCCGCCGAAACCGAAAACGGCGGGAAATCCGGCGTTGTGCATCATCGCGATCTGATTTTGCAAATCTGCGGCGGTTTTGATCTTGTCGATCTGTTTGAAATAGGATTTGAGCGGTTTCGCGTCCGCTTTTTCGATGGCGGCTTCGTCCATACAGGACGCATAATAGTCGCCGATCAATTGTGAATCACTGCCGGCGGCGGATTTGGTTTTCGAGGCGGTTTCCAAAACGTCCTTCAGGATCGCATCATTGTTGTCGCCCAAAATATTGAAAGTTCCCCAGCGCGATTCGGTCGCGGGAATTTGTGTGTTTTTCAGCCAGGTTCCGTTGGCATACTCGAAAAAATCGGTGCAGGCATCGACCGACGTATCCATCCGCGAAGTATCGAAGCCTTTCCCTTGTCCGAAAGCCGATACGCAGATCGAAAACATCACGGTCAGAGCCGCGATAAAACGAAAATTACTGTTACGCATAAATATTCTCCAAAATTGTAGTTCGTGATTTTACGGACTTGCTTGGTTAAAAGTTTAAATGTTTTCGACCGGAATGAAAAACGCAAAACTGAGGGAATGCGCGATTTTAACGATTAAATGCAATTTGCATCTTATCGAAATCGTTGAGAGTCCCGCCTTGAGGCGGCAAATACTGAGCGAAAAGCCTTCTAAAGAAAGAACTCGAAACGCTCTTCAATGATTTACATACTGATTTCAACATAATTATGACGGAATACATCCGCTACCCGTTAAATTCGATCCGCTAATAGTTGAAACGTTTCCGCTACCCGTTAAATCGCACCCGCTACCCGTTGGAAAGCACCCTCTACCTGTTGAAAGGCAACACGAAGGGGTGAAATTGCTACCCGAACGCGTTAAATCGTAACTCAAAAGAGTTGGAAGCCGACTTGAAGAGGTTGAAACGTAACTTGAAGGCGTTGAAACGTAACTTGAAGGCGTTGAAACGTAACTTGAAGGCGTTGAAACGTAACTTGAAATAGTTGGGAAGCAACTCGAAGGGGGTTTTAAACTGAAATCATTGTTCTTCTTTCTCGAGCTTTTTGAAGTTATAGCGCAAAAGCACGCGCATCGGGATAAACCTGCCGTTTTTTTCCGCCGCCCGCCAGTTCATCTGCCGAACCGTTTCGTCAACCGCTTCGTCCAAACCGAAGCCCGCCCAACGAACGATTTCCGTGCGGATGATCGTGCCCTTTTCGTCAACGTCAACGAGAATATCGACCGTCGCCGCGATACGGTAAAGATCGGCGAGTTTTGTATACGGCGGCTTAACGCGTCTGAACGGTAAAGGCGGACGAAAATCTTTCGCTTCGGGCGAATTTTCAGGCGGAACTTCCGCGATTTTTGCCGGAATTTTTTCGTTCGATTCCGCCCGCGAAACGTGTTTTAATTTCCCCGCAAGTTCATTTGCCAATTCATCGGTCGAAGCGAGTAAAAGTTTGTTCGCGTCGCTTTGTCTGACCGCTTCAAACGTTTGCATTTTCCAGAAAACGAGTCTGCCCGTCCGCGCACTTACAACATAAACAGGCGCGAACGACTCGAAATATTCACCCTTTGCGAGCGAAACACGCCGCTGATCCTGCGCCTTGACGAGCAAAAAATAATCGCACCCGATTGCCGTCCCGATCGTTTTCGCTTCTTCGATCGTCTGATTGAAAACATTTTCGACTTCAATGGAACGAAACGCCGTTTCACTCATCGAAGCATCCGGAACTCTGAATTTTGCCGAAAGAGAAGTTTCGAGTTTGTCGGCAAAATTCTGCGCCGTTTCACTTTTTTCGGGAACGATCACGGCAACCTTTTGCCCGTAAGCAATCGAAGCAAAAAAGAAAAGCGAAACAACGATTAACGCCGATTCGCACGGATTATTTTTCAAAAATAAATCCGCGAAAATCCGTGTCAATCGTTGTTTCAACTCGCTATTTCTGATGATAAATCTTCGCAATTTCGTCTTTTAACTCCGCCGGAAAGCAAACGCGGTGCATCTCGAAACCTTTCTGAAGCCCGCGCACCGCCGCGCTTATTTCGGAAATCTCCCTGATCTGCGGGCGCGAAAATCCGTCCTGCACGTAGATTTGATTTTTCGATTCGCTGTGTTTCGCCGTGTAAAAATAATAAGCGACATCACGCGAACGGTCTTCGATAAAATAATAATCCGCCTCGAACCCGCCGTCAGCCGTAATTTTCCGCGCCTTTTCGAGAAATTCGGCGCGTTCGGCTTCGGGCATATCGAGATCGAAAGCCTTGAAAAGCCGCCGATTCAAAAAACGCCCCGACAGATCGGCAAGAATCGCGTCGTCCGAATTTTGCCACTGCTTGATGTGAAAGAAAACATCCGTGTCGTCGAGTTCGAGATGTTCGGAAAGTAAAAGTTTCGCGCCCTTCAAAACTTTTTCAAACGCCGTTCCTTTTGCACACCAAACGTTTCCGCCGTTTTGAAAAACCTCCAGAGCGCGTTTCAAAAGCGAACGCAAAATCGATTCGGCGGAACGCAAAGTGCGGTGAAAATAAACCTGCCGAAACATATAATACCGCGCCTGTAAATAATCTTCGACTGCATAAAGTCCACGCGCCGACACGAACAAACGATCATTTTCTTCGTCGATTTCGAGCGATTTGATGATCCATTCGAGATCGAAAATCCCATATTTCGCGCCCGTCATTAAACTGTCGCGAAGCAGATAATCCATCCGGTCAACGTCGAGTTGAGAAGAAACAAGCTGTGCAAGCGCGGTCGGTTTGAAGGTTCCGCGAATGATGCCCGCAACATTTTCGGGAAGCGTTGCGGAATATGCGCGTAAAGTTTTGCCGACTTCCGTTTCATCGCTCAAAACGGCTTCGATCGTAAAATCTTCGTGGTGAAATCCGAGAATTTTTTCGATGACGTGCGAAAATGCGCCGTGTCCGATGTCGTGCAAAAGCGCGGCACAGCGAACGGCGGTTTTCGCTTCGTCGGAAATTTTGTAGCTTAATTCGAGTTTTGCGAGAATTCGTGTGGCGAGATGAAGCGCGCCCAAACTGTGCGTGAACCGCGAATGTTCCGCCGCCTGATATGCAAAATATGCCAGTCCAAGCTGGCGAACGCGCCGCAACCGCTGAAATTCAGCCGTATCGATCAAACGAACGAGAAGTTTTCCTTCGTCCGTGTCGGTTTTCAGGCGGATGATGTTATGAACCGAATCGCGGTAAATCTTTTCTGACAATTATTTCTCCAAAGAAACTTTTAGATAAATTCTACAAATTATCGGCTATTTAGAAAAGATTCAAAATTCGTTTGCGCGTTTGGTTTAATTTTTGGAACGCAGTTCCTTGATGGTTTCGCGAATCTTGTCGGTTTCGGCGGACTGCGGCGAAAACTTGACGAACTTTTCGAGCTCGTTCGCCGCTAACGCATATTGCTGTTTTGCCCAGTAGATTCCGCCCAGATATTTGTGTGCGACGGGAAAATCCTTTTCCTTTTTCATATTTACCGTCAATTCCAACTCCTTCTGCGCTTCGTCGAGTTTTTTTAATTTCATCAAGGTGATGCCCAGATACAAATGCGGCGTGACGGCATTTTGGTTGATCGTCAAAGATTCCTTGAGCATTTTTTCGGCGGCTTCAAAATCGTTTTCGTTCAGTAATGCGATGCCGTAATTTAGTTTTGTGTCAAAGTTGTTCGGTTCGACGGCGAGCGATGCTTTGAAGGCTTTTGCGGCATCCTTGGCATTGCCTTTTTTCAAATAGAGCTTTCCGAGTTCGGTCTGCGCGATAAAAAATTGCGGGTAGATCGCGACGGATTTTTCGAGCTCGGAAATTGCCGCGTCGATCTTTTCTTCACGAACCAGTTTGATTCCTTTCTCGAAAAGTTTTTTCGCACTGTCGGGAACCGCCGCCAATTTCGCATTGATGACCTGATTATTTAATCTTTCGCCTGTTTTGAATTGAAGATAAACGGGAATCGTCACCGTTTTTGACGAAGCGGTGGTGCGCGTCGGCGTAATGTCGGGATCGAGCGTGACATATTCGCGGGCGGTTTCAAAACCTTCTCCCGCATCGACGACTATCGCGTAAGTTCCGGGCGAGAGAGAAGTAAATGAAAAGTTGCCGCTTTTATCGGTGAAAACGCTTAAAGGCGTGAAAATGTTGCTGGTAAGCTGAACGTTGACGGGCGTTTCGGGACGTTGTCCGCCCGGCAGAAAGACGCTTCCCTGAATGACGTGTCTGCCGCCCGTGCCGGAAATATTTGAACCGATCTGCCCGTGGCTGAAAGTTGTCAGAAATAGAACAAAACATAAAGGGAAAATTGCCGTCACGCTTCTCAAATCAAACTTCATATATTCTCCTTGCCGGTTTATTGTTCAGCTTCACGAAAGCAGCACGGTTTTCAGAAAAAACTGACTCTGTTTCGTAAATTATTCTATTTTAATGTTTCAACATAATATCAGAAACATCGCGGGTTGAAAATAAAAAAAGGAGGGATTGAACCCTCCTTTCAAATTAACTGCAAGTGTTAAATTTATTTCGATTAGAAAGTAAATTTAGCACCGAGTCTAAAGGCTGACGGGAATTGGAAAATAGTTCCCGTGCCGTAGAACGGATTGCTGACAGGTGCAACACCCGTAACACCGCTGTTGATCAGGAACGTTTGATCCAAGGTCACAGCACGTTGCGTGTTGGTAACGTTGAACCAATCAGCCGACAAGCGAAGCGAAGTTTTTTCGCTCAAACGAATCGGGTAGTTTGCTCCCAAATCGAGGTTCCAGGTGGTCGGTGTGCGGCTCTTGCCGATTGCACTCGAAACACCGCCGGCAGCACCCGGAAGGTTGACTGTCGGGATGATCGCCGTTCCGCGCGGAACTCCGAATCCTTCGTTGTTTCCATAAACAGGATGGGGAATCAGTTGGTTAAAAGGAATACCCGACTGAACATAGAAGTTTCCTGAAAGCGAAAGTTTGAACGGCAGTTCATAGCTTCCGTTGAATTTGAACTGATGCGGACGGTCATTCGGCAGGCGACCATATGTATTTTTCAAAAGGCTTACCAAATCGAACAAAGAAGTGATGTTCGGATCTGATTGTCCGTTATCGTTTCTGAAAAGACCTTCATAGTTACCGATCAAGCTCGAATAAACATAAGAAGCCACAAACTGATAGTTGTCTGAAAATCTTCTGTTCAATGTAAATTCCATTGCTCTGTAGTAACGGCGAGCACGTCCGAAACATCCGATAGCCGGATCTCCGCAAGCGCGTTCTTCAGTTGTATTATCGCCGGGACGGATTTCGCCGGGGTTGAACAGGAAGTAGTTGTCACCATCGTCGAATGAACCGTCTTCGATAACCGAACCTTGAGCGCGATAGATACCGCGTGCGCCGAAGGTGTAGTTTTTCATTAATTGATATTCAAAGCCCAAGTTCCATTCATTAACGGTTTGCGGTCTCAAGCCTTGGTCGATCGGGGTCGGGTGCGAACCCAGATTACGGGTTGCAAATCCGCTTGCGATCGTCGCATTGAGCGGAGCGTTCAAACGGTTAACGTTGAAGTTTTTATCCGTTTGGCTGTTTTCGCTACCGGCGCGAACGTTAATGTCGAGCGGAATCGGGGTTTCCAGATAACGTGCATAGTTTGCATAAACTTTACCGTTTCCTTTTCCGGTGAAATCCCAGATGAAGCCGACACGCGGTTGGAAGTTAGCTTTGAAATCGTTCAATTTCAAATAAGTTTGTCCACCGTTTCCGAGAGCTTGTTGGAAGTCCCAACGTCCGCCCAGGTTAATCTGAAAGTATTTTGAAACTTTGTAATCGTCTTGAATGTAGAAGCTCTCAACGTTTGTTTTCGTGTCTGCATTCAATTTGAAGTCGCGAACGCGCGTTGAAGCACGAACGAGAAACGGGTTGTTGTTAACTTCAGCCGCGGTGATCGCATCGGTGACAACCGAAGTGATGCCTGCGGGCAGGTTAGCCGCCGGAAGCGAAGACAGGATTGCGGTTGCGGTCGCCGAAGGACAAACGATCTGTGTGCCGCGCGTGGTGCAGACGCTGAAGTTGTTTGTCACGCGGAAGCCGTTAACTACGTTGTCGCCGGTCGTCAAAGTGCTCGATGCCACATTCAACGGGTTGGCAAAAGTATTTGCCGGACCGGTCGAGGTTTGGTCAATCACGTATTTGTTTTGATAATACTCAAAACCGTATTTGAAGGTGTGTTTGCCGACCAGATTTTGCAATCTTGCCGCAATTTCAAATCGGTCGCGGGTTTGATCTTGATAAAGACCGAAACCGTCTCTGACATAGTTTCTCTGGAGCGAACCGCCCGGCGAATAAACGTAGTCGACAAAACCGACTGCGGTCGATGTCGCCAAAATACCGCTTTCCGTTACCGGAGCAACGGTTCCATTGCTTCTCAGAACTGCAAAGTTATCCGTGATTAAAGCGCGGGTGTTAACCGACGATTCAGGGATTACGTTGTTTTCCTGAAAGTGAAGTCCGACCGAAAACTCGCCGATCCAGTTTTGCGTGAATGCCGAGTTTAATCTGAAAGCATAGTTTGAACCGCCCGTTTGACGTTCGCCCTGAAAGCTGTTCAGGTTTGCACCAAAGCCCGAACCTGCGAACAAATGACCTTTTTCATTTGTGAAATCGCCGAATGTCGAAGCCGTGAAGGTGTGCTTGTTGTTAACCAACCAGGTAAGTTTACCTGCATAGAACGGGGTTTTGATTTTGTTTTCAACATCCTGACGGAAGGTTTGCGTCAGATAATTGTTCGTTCTGAATTGCGGGTTGAATGCCGCGAAGAACGTAAGTTTGTTTTTGATGATCGGACCGCCGATGTCAACGCCGGCATCAACTTCGGAGAAACCGTTCGGAGCCAATCCGGTGAACGGAAGATTTTTCGTGTCACGGACGAAGCTCTTGTCTGAAAAGTAAGTGAATACGTCACCGTGGAATTCGTTTCCGCCTGATTTGGTAATGACGTTGAAAATTCCGCCGGTCGAAAGACCGTATTCGGCACCGTATGAACCGGTTTTAACTTCGACTTCCTGAACGAACTCGAAAGGCAGGTTAGCACCCGAACCACCGAAGGCGGGGTCGGTCGTGTTAACGCCGTCGAGAATGTAGTTGTTTTCAGGACCCGATGAACCTGCAACCGAAGGGTCGCGGTCTCTACCCGACGCATCTCTCAGACCTGAACGAGCAACAGTCGGAGCGATCGTGTAAAGAGATTGAACGGTTCTGGCGGTCGGGATTTTTGAGAAGAAATCGGTTGAAACGTTTGTTCCCGACGTATTGTTGGTTACATCGACACCGACATCTCCGCCTTGAACATCAACGCTGACGCTGGTGCCTTTGGCTGCCAAAGTTGCGTTAACGCTGGTTGTTCTCGACAAATTTACTTCAATATTTTCTTGTTTGTAGGCTTCAAATCCGGCGGTGTCGGCAGTTACTGAAAGAGTATATCTGCCCGGCGGGACTTGAAGAAACCGATAATTACCATCGCTGTCGGTAGTAGTGGTTTGCGGACGGAGCAAATTGCTGCCGCTGATCGTTACAGTGGCATTCGGCACAACAGCACCGTTCGCGTCGGTCACTACACCTTCAACGTTACCAGTTGTAGAAGATTGCGCCATCGCAATACTTGCAAAAAGCATCGAGCAGATTGCAAATAATGAAACGACAACAACTTTAAAGTTATTTTTCATATTTTTAGATTTCCTTAATATCTTATTTCGGGACAGGTTAATTGAGATGATTCTTAACATTTCGAGCAATGTAATATTAAAAATTGGATTCAACTAACACTAAATCGTTTAGAAAAATAGCAATTGTCGTGCCTTTTCACTAAAGTCGGGTTAAGGTTCGCATTCCCAACACTTAAAGTTAAAATAGGAAATATTAAAGCAAATAAATTATCCAAAATATTGACTGATATCCAGAAGTTGAAATGAATTTCAATCAATGCTTTCGTGATTTGGCGTTTCAAGCGAACGAAGCCGAAATTGATCGGTTTTTAAACCTGATTATGTTAAATCTACTTTTAGTAAATGCAGTGATAAAGTCGACTTTACTAATCTGATAAAAAATAAGCGTAAGAAATAAAGTTAGGTTTTCAATCGGCAGAGAAAAAATATAATCATCGGAAATCAATCTTAAAGATAATTTGGTTGCGTATTAAACGGCTTCGGGCGGTTTTTACTCACCTTTGAAAGTCCTTGGCTAAATTCAATTTAATGAATAAAATCCGAAAAATTGGAGCACGGAAAGGGTTGCGTAAACGGTTAATGTCCTGCAAATGACGTTTAATTCTAGTGTTTACAAGAGTTTTTATAATTATAATAAGGGGAAATTAAACTGGTATCTAAATTGTATCTGTCAATCGTTGAAGATTAAGTAGACTTACAAAGCTTTAAATTTAACTAAATTTTTACAGATAGCCGTAAGTCGCAATATAAATTAATGGAGCAAATAAAAATGACTAAAAGATTTACTAAGTTGCTTTCAGTATTTTCTACGCTGTTGTTCTTAAGCGCGCTTGCTTTCGGACAGGAAACGGTCGGTAGAATAGAAGTAACTATTACAGATCCGCAGGGAGCAGTCGTTCCCAGTGCAACTGTAACAGTAGAAAATATGAGTAATACTGCAGGTTTCAAAAGAACCGTCACAACCGACGGGGAAGGATTCCAAAGAATTTTGCAGATTCCTGCAGGTATTTACAAAATTACTGTTGCGGCAACCGCCGGATTCGGTGAGAAAATAGTTGAAAATGTTCAGGTTGAATTGGGTAAAGCCACACCTGTCAGCATTGAGTTAACTGTCGGAACTGGAACAACTGTTGTTAACGTCAACGATTCGGCAAACATTATTCCGCTGGACACGACCGAAACGAAAATTCAAACTAACATTTCGGCTCAAACCGCAGAGTTGTTACCGAAAGGAACAAACTTTGCCAGCGTGTTGAAGGTTTCTCCGGCAACACGTCCGGAACCCCTTTCAGGTCAATATCAGATTGACGGATCGAGCGGTTCGGAAAATACATTTATTATCGACGGTCAGGAAGTTACCGACGTTCGCACAGGTGTTTTGAATTCGCAAAACAACTTGCCGTTCCAATTGGTTCAGGAAGTTCAGATCAAATCTTCGGGTTTTGAAGCTGAATACGGCGGTGCTACGGGCGGCGTGGTTAACGTTGTAACAAAAGGCGGCGGAAACGAATTTCACGGTGAATTCGGAGCTCAATTTGAACCTTCAAAATTACAGCCGATCGGTCGCGTTGCTTTGATTCTGAACAATCAGAATGCTGCCGAATATATTCCGTCACAACGTGACAACTACCTCGGATTTTATCCGACTGCTAACTTGAGCGGTCCGATCATCAAGGACAGAGTTTGGTTTTTTACCAGCTATACACCGCAAATTTTTAACAGAAACAGAACAATCACCTACTTGGATCCGACAACTCGTGTTCGCACCGGAGCGATTGAAGAGTATGCGATCAAACAGAAAGACGAATACGCTTTTCTGCGTCTTGATTCACAGCCTTTCAGCAAATTACGCCTGAGCGGATCATATACCTATAATCCGACCATCAGAACAGGTGCTCCCGTTCCGGCTTGGTCAAGCGCATTAGAGTCATTGCCGACCAACGGAACTTTGACGGGTGCGGCTTTCAACAATCAGCGCGGCGGTCGCGAAAACTCGCAGAACGTTGCCGGACAAGCTGTTTACACCCCGACGAGCAACTTGATTTTGACGGCTCGCGCAGGACACTATTTCTTGAATGAAAAACTTGACAGCTATGGAATCGGCGATGTTTTAACTCCGCGCGTTACCTGTAGCTCTGCCAGCCCGGTCCAGTTCCCGGGATCGTTTGGTTGTATCCGCGGATTCAACAACGGTCTTCCCGTAAATTCAAACGTTCTGTTCGACGCAACCCGCCGCAGAACCTTTGATGCCGATGCCACCTTCATCGTTTCAAGCTTTGGCGGTCGTCACGAATTCAAAGGCGGCTATCAATACAGCGGTTTGTCGAACAAATTGTTGAGCCAAACCCGTGACCAGATCGTTTTCCGTTATGGACAATCGATTGCTCAATATTCAGGACGTGATATTCCTTCGTCGCCGAATGCCCGCGGAGCCGGTCTGTTAAGACAATTCCGTGAGCAAGGTGATGTAAACAGTAAAAACGAAGGCATTTACATTCAGGATAAATGGCAGCCCTTTAACCGTTTGACCTTAAATCTCGGCATTAGAACGGAGCGTGAAGATGTTCCGAGCTTTACCGAAGGTTTAGTAGGACTCAAATTCGGATTCGGTGACAAAATTGCACCGCGTCTTGGTGCGGCATTTGATTTGACCGGAGATGGCAAAACGAAAGTTTCCGCTTTCTACGGCTGGTTCTATGACAGATTCAAGTATGAACTGCCGCGCGGCTCGTTCGGCGGACAGTTTTTCCACGATTTCTTCTATGAAATCTTCGACGGCGACACCATTGGTACCTTTACACCGGCAAACATCTTAGGCGGTGGAACGGCAGTTGTCGGCGGAAGCTGCCCGAGTACGACCACCCCGATCTTCGGACGTGTTCGTTGCGATCTTGACTTCCGTGTTCCGTCAAACAGCGGTTTGGGATTAGAATTCGGTGCGATCGATCCTGATCTCAAAGCCTTCCGTAACAGTGAATTCACGGTTACTTTTGAACGCGATTTGGGACGTGATTTCGTTGCCAGCGGTCGTTATACCCGTAAGCAAGTAGATTTCGCAATCGAAGATGCAGGTTTCCTGACCTCAACAGGCAGCGAAGCTTACATTATCGGTAATCCCGGACGCGGATTGTATTCACAAATCGCACAACAAAACGGTCTTTTAAATCTGAAACCGCAACGTCAATACGACGCATTGGAGTTTCGTTTAGACAGACGTTTTGCTAACAACTACTATTTCAACCTTAACTATACTTACAGCCGTTTGTATGGTAACTATTCAGGTTTGGCTAGTTCGGATGAAGACGGACGTTTGAGTCCTAACGTCAACCGCTACTTTGACTTACCGCATGCCGGATTTACAGTTGCCGGCGGACCGGATAACGGTTTATTGCCGACAGACCGTCCGCACGCACTTAAATTCTACGGTGCTTACAGCTTAGGTTGGGAAAAATTCGGATTCAACAAAAACAACACCACAGAGTTTCAGGTATTTACAACTGCTCAAAGCGGAACGCCTTTGACCACAACCGTAGATATCTTGAACATCGACACGATCGTGTTGACCAAACGTGGCGATTTGGGACGCACGCAAGCGTTTACGCAAACGGACTTTGCTATTCGTCACAGATACAAATTCGGTCGTGACAACAGATTCACGTTAGTTGTTGAGTCGGATATTCTTAATCTTTTTGATGAGAAAAACGAACTTTCCAGAAATAATCTGTTGAACATTACCAACTATGATTTAACGAATCCTAGCTGGGGTCTTGTTACGGCTGAAGAATCTACACAGGACAATGCTTACTCATTGGCTTTAGGTCGTTTCCAAAGAAATGGCTCTGCCGCTTTGGCTGCAAATGCAAGGTCCGGTGTTTATGCACTTTTCAATAAAACAAATTCGATTCAAGGACCGCGTTCGGTCAGATTCGGATTCCGTTTATTATTCTAATTACAGTTTCATAACTGCTTTGAGCCATCTGAATTTTCAGATGGCTTTTTTCTTTGCCGTCATTTATTCAAAACAGCCGGCAAACTAACAAATCCGACGGTGTATCCCGGAAAAGAAAGTCTTTATTATTTTAAGAACAGGCGGAAGCTTGTTTATTACTTTATTTCCGAAAATTTAAATAAAAGTCTTGACAGTCATAAATAAAAATCATAATCTTAAAAAGACTAAAACTTATGCTAATGCAAAAATATAATCCGAAATTTACAATTGAAGGCGAAAACAAGAAGTTCCTGCCTTCGGTGATTATTATAAGCATTAATTTTAACGTCATTATCCTTGGCGGATAATGTCTTTCTGAAGGTTTGTTTAGTATCTGAGGAAAGTCGTTATCCAAAAAATTGAGGATAGCGACTTTTTTGATTTTATGGCTCGTGAAACTGAAAAGACATTTATGACAAATGTTGCAAACGTGGCAAAAATTTCAAAAAAAGCGGGTTTGTCTGTAAATAAAGAAGCATCGAAACCTGCGTTGCGTGGTGCGGAAATTCTCGTTAAAGGTTTGATAAAAAACGGAGTCGACACGGTTTTCGGACTTCCGGGCGGTGCGGTTTTACATATTTATGACGAAATCTGGCGTTTTCGTGAAGAGATCACGCATTATCTCGTACGTCACGAGCAGGGCGCGGTTCACGCGGCAGAAGGCTACGCCCGCGCGACGGGAAAAGTCGGGGTTGTGCTGGTCACGTCAGGTCCGGGCGCAACAAATGCGGTAACGGGAATTGCGACGGCTTATATGGATTCGATTCCGCTTGTCGTGATTACCGGACAAGTTCCGAGCACGATGATCGGGACGGACGCTTTTCAGGAAGTTGACACGTTCGGTGTGACGCTTCCGATCGTCAAACACAGTTATCTTGTCAAAGACGTGCGCGATCTCGAAGCTATTATTGACGAAGCATTTCAGATCGCCAAATCGGGAAAGCCCGGTCCTGTTGTGATTGATGTTCCGAAAGATATTACGGCGCAGGTTTGCGACAATCCGCGTAAGCTTCACGCTGAATATTTGTTTGAAAATAGAGAAGAGCCGGTAGATGAAACCACGCTTGAAATAATCGTCGAAAGATTGATAAATGCTGAAAAACCGATCTTTTATGTCGGCGGCGGCGTTGTCACGGCGGACGCTTCCGATGAACTGATGCGGGTCGTCGAAATTTTGCAAACACCCGTTACACCGACCTTGATGGGACTTGGCGGATTTCCGACCGCCCACAAACTTTCGCTCGGAATGCTCGGAATGCACGGAACTTATGCGGCGAATATGGCGGTGTCGGAAAGCGATCTGCTGGTTGCCGTCGGCGTTCGTTTTGACGATCGCGTTACGGGAAAGCTCGCCACCTTTGCGCCGAATGCGGAAATCATTCATATAGACATTGATCCGTCAAATATCGGGAAGATCAAAAAACCGCACATTTCTCTGGTGGCAGATGCGAAAACGGCTCTGCACGAAATCGCCGGAAAACTGGAAAAATCTTCCAAAAACAAGCTCGAAAAAGGCAGATCAAGCCGTAAAAATTGGTGGAAAAAATTAGACGATTGGAAGCTTTCGGTTCCCTTTGCGTGTGAATATTCAAAAACGGAAATCAAACCCCAGCAAGTTATCGAAGAATTGTATCGTGCAACCAAAGGCGACGCGATAATTGTTACGGATGTCGGGCAGCATCAGATGTGGGCGGCGCAGTTTTATCCATTCAAACGTTCACGTCAATGGTTGACGAGCGGCGGACTCGGCACGATGGGATTCGGACTTCCGGCGGCGGTGGGCGCACAACTTGCGTTTCCGGGTGAAAAGGTTGTGGCGGTCGTCGGCGACGGCGGGTTTCAGATGACTAATCAGGAAATCATTACGGCGATTCAATACGACATCCCGCTCAAAGTAGTCATTATGAACAACGGTTATCTGGGAATGGTTCGCCAATGGCAGGAAATGTTTTACGACCGCGCTTATTCGGAAGTCGATCTTTCGATTTCGCCCGATTTCGTCAAATTAGCCGCCGCCTACGGTGCGCTCGGTTTGAGAGCCGAAAAGCCCGAAGACTTAAGCCGTGTTCTGGAGGAAGGACTGAATTATAAAGGCGTAACGATCTTCGATATTGTTGTCAGTAAAGAGGAAAATGTTTTTCCGATTATTCCGGCGGGACAGGATACGCGGAATATGATTCTGAAATAATCCAAAGTCCGGACTCAATTTATGCAACATACGATTTCAATTTTAGTGGCAAACGAAGCAGGCGAACTGTCGCGCATTGTCGGGCTTTTTTCGGCGCGCGGTTTTAATATCGAAACGATCTGCGTCGGCAAAACTCTTGAACCTGCGTGGTCACGCTGTACCATCGTGACGCACGGCGACGACCGCACGATCGAGCAGATCATCAAGCAATGTGCACGGCTGGCACGTGTGCGTGAAGTCAAAGCCGTCACGAAATTGCCGCATATCGAGCGCGAAATGGCTCTGATCGACGTGAGCGTAAAAGCCGGTGACGGACGGCAGGAAGTTATGAATCTGGTGCAGATTTTTCGGGCGAAAGTCGTCGATATTTCACACGAAAAAATGATTCTCGAACTTTCGGGACATTGGCAAAAGGTCGATACGTTTATCGAAATGCTCAAGCCGTTTCAGATCAATGAAGTAACGCGAACGGGTTGTGTTGCCATTAATCGACTTTCACCGTTCGATCAGAAAGCGGAAGCTGCGGGCTGAAAATTTAAAGATAAAAAAATGGAAATTATATACGGATAGACACAGGCAAACTCAGATGTATCTATTTGTGAATAAAATTTCTTTCAATCGAATTAAAGAGGAAACTTAATGAAAGTTTATTACGATAATGATGTAAACGGACAGCTAATCAAAAATAAAAGGGTTGCCGTCATCGGTTTTGGTTCGCAGGGACACGCCCACGCGAACAATTTGAAGGATGCGGGTGCGGATGTCATTGTCGGTTTACCGCAAAACAGTAAATCGTGGGCAAAAGCCGAAGCCGCCGGGCACGAGGTTATGTTTACTTCGGACGCGGTAAAAATGGCTGATGTCGTGATGGTTTTAGTGCCTGACGAACTCGCGCCGAGTGTTTACAAAAACGAGATCGAACCGGGCTTGAGCGCGGAAAAATATCTCGCATTCGCGCACGGTTTTTCGGTTCATTTCAAGAAGATCGTGCCGCCGGCGGACGTTAATGTTTTTCTCGTCGCACCGAAAGGACCGGGACATCTCGTGCGTCACGAATACACGTTGGGACGCGGCGTTCCTTGTCTTTTAGCCGTCGAGCAGGACGTTTCCGGCGATACGAAGGAAGTCGGCTTATCATATGCTTCGGCGGTCGGCGGAGGCAAGGCGGGAATCATCGAAACGACCTTTAAGGAAGAAACCGAAACCGATCTTTTCGGCGAACAGGCAGTTTTATGCGGCGGCGTAACGGCGTTGGTTCAAGCCGGATTTGAAACTTTGACCGAAGCGGGTTACGCGCCCGAAATGGCATATTTTGAATGTCTGCACGAACTCAAACTGATCGTCGATCTGATGTATGAAGGCGGCATTTCAAATATGCGCTATTCCGTTTCAAATACGGCGGAATACGGCGACCTGACGCGCGGTCGGCGCATCGTGACCGACGCGACCAAAGCTGAAATGAGGAAAATTTTGGGCGAAATCCAAAGCGGACAGTTTGCCGACGAATGGATGAGCGAATGCGACAACGGCAAAGTCAATTTCAAGAAAATGGAAGCGGAAGGCGAAACGCACCAGATCGAGGAAGTCGGTAAAAATCTGCGCAAAATGATGCCGTGGATGCAGGAAAAAGTTTTGGTTAATAAACAGGTGAATTAATGAATAATTGATAGTTGATAATTTGTCTTTTCTCAATTATCAACTATCAATTATCAATTATCAACAAATATGAAGCAATACGATTGGAACAGAACAGACAAACGCATAATGACCGACGGTTACAGCCGCGAAGTTGCGGTTGGTGAAAATTTAATGCTTGCACACGTCAAGCTCGAAGAAGGCGCGATCACGGTTTCGCACAGCCACGCGCACGAAGAAATAATTTATGTCGTTTACGGGAAATGGCAGGTCAAACTCGGTGAAGAAGAATATCTTCTCGAAGCCAATCAGAGTTTGGTCGTGCCGCCGAATGTCGAACATTCTTCGGTTGCTTTGAGTGAAACGCTCGCTGTCGTGGCGACGAATTATCGTCCCGAATGGCGTGATAACAGCGATTTTCTTTTGCATTACAACACCGACAATCATCTCTGGGCAGTCTGACGATTTCGGATTTCGGATTTTGGATTTTGGATTTGCATCTTAAAATGCGAGTCTTGTTCGGAGTGTTTTTAATTTAGAATATATTCGGGTTGCCAATCCAAAATCCAAAATCTAAAATCTAAAATCGAAATGAGTGAGCCGATCATAAATAATCCGCGAGCCGAGATCGACGCGATCGATACGGAAATTCTCAATCTTTTGAACAAACGTGCCGAGATCGCTTTACGCGTCGGGGCGGCAAAAACGAAAGTAGATACTTCGCTCTGCGACCCGCAACGCGAAAGCGAAGTTTTGGCGCGTTTGACGAAAGAAAACGCAGGACCTTTCGATGCGCAGAGTATCGAAAACATTTTTCAGCGAATCATCGACGAATCGCTTCATCTTCAGCAGAAAACATACCGTAAGCCGTTTGAAACAGCCGAGGACGCGGCTCACGAAAATTTGGAGAAAAAAGCGCGGGTTGCGTTTCAGGGCGAAAAGGGAAGTTTTTCCGAAGCCGCCGCCATCGGAATTCTGGGAAGCGATTGCCAAACCGTTCCGTGTCAGACCTTCGATGATCTTTACAAGGCGGTCGACCTGGGCTTTGCCGATTATATTTTATCGCCGCTCGAAAATTCTCTGGTCGGTTCGGTTCATCGTTGCTACGATCTGCTTTTGCACAGCAATCTGCATATCGTCGCGGAAATTATTTTGCCTATTTCGCATTTTTTGATCGGCTCGGCAGATGCAAATTTTGAAAATATCAAGACGGTCGAATCGCATCCGGTTGCGCTCGCGCAATGCGAAAGGTTTTTTGCGGCACATCCCGATATGAAGGGCGTTGCGTCGGACGATACGGCGGGAAGCGTGCGACGCGTGATCGAAAGCAGTGATAAGACACGCGCGGCGATTGGCGGAAAACGGACGGCGGAAATCTACGGCGGCAAGATTTTGCGTGAACATATCGAAGATCACGTGGAAAATTACACGCGTTTCGTCCTTCTGTCGCCGAATGCGAATACACCCGAAAAAGGAAGCAAGATTTCACTGATCGTCCGCTTGAAACACGAGCCCGGTGCTTTGCATAATGCGCTTCGTCCGTTCGTGCGGCGCGGAATCGATTTATCGAAGATCGAAAGCCGTCCGATCAAGGGCGCACCCTGGCAATTTAATTTTTATTTCGACCTGAAAATGCCTGTGCAGGAAAGCGAACTGCGCGGCGCGCTCGAAGAGATCAAAAAACAGGCGGAAGAAGTGCGTTATCTCGGACGCTATTCACGCATTGAACTGCCGGATGAAAAGTTGGAAGAGATTTTGTAAATTTCAAGAAGTATGATTGAAGATCAAATTCGTAATCTGAAATTCGTATTCATAATTTAATTGTAATGATTTTAATACTTAAACCAAATATCGACGCTGAAAGCCGTGAATTTCAACTGATCGCGGAACATCTGAAAAAGACCCCGAATATCGAAATGCGCGTGCACCGCGTGCAGGGGGCGGAGCAGATTTTAACGGAAGTATATCTGATCGGAAACACGGCGGCTTTGTCGCTCGAAGAAATGAAAGGTTTTCCGGGCGTGGAACACGCGGTGCGCGTTTCGGAAGAATATCGTGTGCTCGGTCGGCATAAAGACGACAACCGCCCGAATCATTTCAGTTATAACGGAGTAGAGTTTTCGCAGGATAATTTGAACGTTTTTGCCGGACTTTGCGCGGTCGATTCGCCGAAAAGCGTTGAAGAAATGATGCGGGCTTTACAGGCAAACGGGCAGGTTTGCACACGTATGGGCGCATATAAACCGCGCACAAGTCCGTATTCATTTCAAGGCTACGGTGCCCAATGTCTGCCGTATGTCTTCGAGCTTGCGGGCAAATACGGGATCAAGGTGATCGCGATGGAGATCACGCACGAATCGCACATCGACGAAGTGCGCGAGGCTTTGCGCCAGACAGGAAATGCGACCGGCGTGATGCTCCAGATCGGAACGCGCAACACGCAGAACTTTGAACTTTTAAAGAACGTCGGTCGCCAGCAGGAATTTCCCGTTTTGCTTAAACGCGGTTTCGGCATCACTCTGGACGAATCGCTTCACGCCGCCGAATATCTGGCAAGCGAAGGCAATCAGAAAGTTATTTTCGCGCTTCGCGGAATGAAAACCAACATTGGCGATCCGCACCGGAATATGGTCGATTTCGCGCATATTCCGGTCGTCAAAAGATTGACGCGAATGCCGGTTTGCTGTGATCCTTCACATTCGGTCGGCGGGCGCGGGCGCAGTTCGGACAACATTCTCGACATTATGCACATCACCGCGCAAGCCGTCATCGCCGGCGCAAATATGATCCTCGTTGACTTTCATCCCGATCCGGGCATCGCTCTGGTTGACGGACCGCAGGCGTTGCGGATGAGCGAACTCGCAAAGTTTTTTGAAGATGTTCAAATGGTCAGGGAAGTTTACGAAAAACGCGTCAAGCTTTACGCGGAATAAAAAAACATCCACAGATGAGCACAGATGGACACAGATTTTTTTGAGAATAATTTAAGAAATCTTGGTTTTTATCCGTGTTCATCTGTGTCTATCTGTGGATAAATAAAAATGGGCAACAATTTCAGGAGCAAATTAATCACCGAAGGCGTTGAGCGAGTGCCGAATCGGGCGATGCTCCGGGCGGTCGGTTTCGGCGACGATGACTTTTCCAAACCGATCATCGGCATTGCAAACGGTTACAGCACGATCACGCCTTGCAATCTGAGTTTGGGGAAATTGGCTGACGAGGCAATTGCGGCGGCAAAATCCGAAGGTTTGATGCCGCAGGTTTTCGGCACGATCACGATTTCGGACGGAATTTCGATGGGAACGCAAGGGATGAAATATTCGCTGATCTCGCGCGAAGTCATTGCCGATTCCATCGAAACCGTTTGTCAGGGGCAACAAATGGACGGACTTCTGGCAATCGGCGGTTGCGACAAAAATATGCCCGGCGCAATGATCGCGATTGCGCGGCTCGATATTCCTTCGATCTTCGTTTACGGAGGCACGATCAAAGCCGGACATTTGAACGGCAAGGATTTAACGGTCGTTTCCGCCTTTGAAGCGGTCGGCGAATTTATTGCGGGAAAAATTGACGAAGAACAACTTTGCGCGGTCGAAAAAAAAGCGTGTCCCGGCGCAGGTTCGTGCGGCGGAATGTATACGGCAAACACGATGTCGTCAGCGATCGAAGCTCTCGGAATGAGCTTGCCCTATTCGTCAACAATGGCGGCGGAAGACGATGAAAAACGCCAGAGCGCGAAGGAATCTGCGCGAGTTTTGGCAAGAGCCGTCGAAAATAATCTTTTGCCGTCGCAGATTATGACGCGCAAGGCGTTTGAAAATGCGATCGCAGTCGTGATGGCAACGGGCGGTTCGACGAATGCGGTTTTGCATCTTCTCGCAATCGCGCATTCGATGAAAGTCGCTCTGAAAATCGAAGATTTTGAAACGATTCGCGAAAAAGTGCCTGTGCTGTGCGATTTGAAACCGTCGGGAAAATACGTTGCGACCGATCTGCACAAAGTCGGCGGAATTCCGCTGATTATGAAAATTCTGCTCGAAAAAGGGATTCTTCACGGCGATTGTTTGACGATTACGGGCAAAACGATTGCCGAAAATCTTGCAAGCGTTTCGGCGCAAATTCCTGAGAATCAAGATGTTGTGCGTGGTTGGGAAAATCCGCTTTATGCGGAAGGACATCTGGCGATTTTGGGTGGAAATCTTGCGGAAGAAAAAGCCGTTGCGAAAATTACGGGCATTAAATCGCGCAAAATTACGGGCAAAGCGAAAGTTTTCGATTCGGAAGAAGAAGCGATGGCGGCGATCATCGGCAGAAATATCGAAGCAGGCGATGTCGTCGTGATTCGTTATGAAGGACCGAAAGGCGGACCCGGAATGCGCGAAATGCTCGCGCCGACTTCGGCAATCATCGGCTTGGGTCTGGGCGATTCGGTCGGACTCATCACGGACGGCAGATTTTCCGGCGGAACTTACGGGATGGTCGTCGGACACGTCGCGCCCGAAGCGGCGGTCGGCGGAAATATCGCACTCGTCGAAAACGGCGATCTGATCACGATCGATGCCGACGAACGGATTTTGGAGGTTCATCTTTCGGACGAAGAATTGGCGACACGACGCGCGAATTGGAAAATGCCCGAACCGCGATTTACACGCGGTGTGATCTCGAAATACGCAAAACTCGTGTCATCAGCCAAATTCGGCGCGGTTACAGATTAATTGATAGTGAAAAGTGGATAATTGATAATTCAAAGGATTTTTATTATCAATTATCCACTATCAATTATCCATTGCTAGGCTGAATTTCTTCCCGCGTTGATGATGCCGAACGAGCATCGGATGACGAGTTTTCCTAAAATTTCCTTTAACGTTTCGTCGTCGCTTTCGCGGATTTTGGTTAAAGCATATTGCTGAATCGTCGTTAATGGCAAAACGATTCTCTCGCGCGTTTGGACGGATTGCTGTTCGATGGGAAAATCCGACATCAAATCTTCTTTGCCTGTGATTTTCTCCAGATATTCCCGGCAAAGCCCGAATTCATCGTGGATCATTTGCCAGATTTTCCCGTAAATTTCGTGTTCGGAAAGAAATTCGGTCAAATTAAAATCCGATTTTTGCATCGCCATTTCACAATTATCAATTAATGTTTTAAAGAATAGATTTGAATGATAGAGTTTGCGGATTTCATCGAGGTTTCCGCTCATCTCCCGCAACGCCGAACCGACACCGTAAAAGCCCGGAACGTTTTGTTTCAGCTGACTCCACGCGCCGACGAACGGGATCGCTCTCAGATCGTCGAGCGTCAATTTGCCCGAACCGCGTTTCGCGGGACGCGAACCGATGTTCGTTTCGGCGTAAAATTTGAGCGGCGAAACGTCGGAAAGATAATCGAGAAAGTTCGGGTGATTTTTCAATTCTTCATACGCCCGAAGCGCGCTTTCCGCCAGAGTTTGCATTAAATTTTCTTCATCGGATGAAAAGGTCTGCTCTTGAGCCGCAAAAAGATGATTGTAAATTCCGGCGTGGATGAGTTGTTCGATATTGAATTGCGCCGCGTTGACCGTGCCGAAATTCGATGAAACGGTTTGCCCCTGAATCGTCAGTTCGATGGAATCATTGGCGATTTCCGCGCCCATCGAAGAATAAAATTTATGAGTTTTTCCGCCGCCGCGGGCGGGCGGACCGCCGCGCCCGTCAAAGAAAATAACCGAAAGCCCGTGATCTTTTGCAAGCTGTGTGAGTTCCTTTTTGGCTTTGTAAATGCTCCAATTCGCCATCAGATAACCGCCGTCTTTCGTGCCGTCGCTGAAGCCGAGCATAATTGTTTGCGTGTTTTTCCGGCGCGCCAAATGTTCGCGGTAAGCCGGATTTTCGTAAAGAATCTTCATTATTCTTGAAGCGTCCTTGAGGTCGGCAATCGTTTCAAAAAGCGGCACGATGTCGATGGTCAAAGATTCCTTTTCCCAACCGCCGAGCAAAAACAAACCGAAAACCTCGATAATGTTCAGCGCGTTTTCCGAATGGCTGATGATGTAGCGTTTACAGCCTTGTTCGCCGTTTTTCGTTTGAATTTTTTTGATCGTGCCGATGTTTTGCAGAGTGTCTTTGGTGAGTTCATCCGTAAAAATTTCCGTGTCGATCTTTTTCGTGATCTTAAGAAGCGATTCGATCTTTTCCGGTTCGGTCAATTCGTCGTAATTTTTCGGCAAAGCATCGGTTCTTGAGGCTACTTCGGACAAAACTTTGGCGTGAACACTGCTGTCCTGACGAATATCAAGCGAAGCGAAATAAAGTCCGAAAGTGTTTACTTTTTCGAGTAGATTATCCAGCAGATGAACGAATAAGCTATTGTGTTTTTCGATGAGCATCGCGCGGATTTGGTATAAATAACCGAGAATTTCATCCTTTGTTAAATCGTTTCTGCCGGATGAAAACGCTTCCTTATAAAGCTTGTTTTCGAGTTCGGCAAGAAGCGCGTCAACGCCCGTAAATGTCAGACGACGCTTGAGTTTGCGTGTGTCGCGGTAATAACAACGAAGGGCGGCAAGGCGCAATGCGTCAGCCGTTTTCAGGGTTGTTTCGGTCGTGACGAACGGATTTCCGTCGCGGTCGCCGCCCGACCAGAAACCCATTTTGACGAGATCGGTGAGATCGAGATTTTCTTTCGGAAAAGAGTTTTTCAGATCGGAAGCGATATTACCGATCGCTTCATAAAAGACGTTTTCAAGATACCAGATGAGGCTGTTTGCCTCGTCAAACGGGGTCGGTTTCTGCTTTTTGAAAAACGGCGTGCGTCCCAATTGCTGTAAATATGTGTTGATAAGCGAAACGTCGTTTTGCTCGATGGCTTCGACCAGATCGTTGATGATTCCGAGAACCGTTCCGGGGTAAAATTGCGTCGGATGCGCCGTCAAAACCAGGCGAACGCTGAAATTTTGCAGTCTTTCGGCAAGGTCGGAAATCCTGTTTTCCTGCAAAATGCGCGCTTCCAATTGATTCAAAGTTCCCGCGCCGTTTATGTCGTGAAGCTTTGTGAAAGCGGCATCTTCGAGCGCATCGAACAGCACGACCTGACGTTCGGCGTATTGAACGAAGCGAAACAGAAAATCGAGTTTTTCGGCTTCGGATTTGTTCTTAAAAAAATCTTCGATGATCGTTTGCGGATTTTTCCCCTGTCGAAACCCTTCTTCGCAATCCGTGTTGAAAAGCGAAAGTAAAATGCCCGTTTTGTCGATCCCGTCAAACGGCAAAGACAGAAATAAGCTGTTGTAAAGCTGAAATTTGATGCCGACCGAGTTCTGAAATTTTTCGAGTGCGCCCGAAACTGTTTGAATCATATGAAAATTGTAATATAGAGTTATGTTTTAGAAAACAAAATAATTAAAAAGGTATGAAAAATGATTATCGGATCGAACGCTGGAGCGAAAATTTTTCGCCTGATACGGCAAAACTGAAACGAACTATGCAGACGGAAGGCTTTTCGGTTTTTGAATGGACGGACGGCGCAAATACCGTTTACGGAGATCACGAACACTCCGAAGATCAGTCGCACTGGATAATTTCGGGCGAATTGGAATTGACGGTCGAAAACGTCGGAATTTTTGTTTTGAAATCGGGCGACCGCGATTTTATGCCTGCAAATACGGTTCATTCGGCGCGTGTTTTGGGTGGAAATCCGGTAACTTATTTGGTCGGCGCAAAGCATTAAAATCAGAATCCGAACTTTGAAAAAATCCGAATATTTAATCGGTGCGGTGAAAATAGGATTTTGTTTCGATTCGCGCTAATCTTTCAACGGCGGTTTTAGCGGAAAACTTTAATGTATCTTTTTTATTTTTTAGCAGTTTTGCTTGTCTATTTCAGTTATAAATCATTGCGCGGCGGAATCGCTTATCTCAATTTTTTTCGGCGCGAGCTTGCCGGAACTCCGTCCGGTTTTACGCCATTTGCTTCGATAATCGCGCCTTGCCGTGGGCTTGATGCCGATCTGGAAGATAACCTTGCCGCGCTTTTTCGCCAGAATTTTCCGCGTTTTGAGATAGTTTTTTCGGTCGATGATGAAAGAGATGAAGCGGTTCCCGTTATTAAAAAGCTGATTTCGGAAAATGCGCAAATTTCTGCAAAATATATCGTTGCGCCGAAAACTTTCGATTCGAGTCAGAAGGTCGAAAATTTGCGCGAAGCCGTTTTGCACGTTTCCGATAAGAGCGAGGTTTTTGTGTTTGTCGATTCGGATGCGCGACCTGATAAAAATTGGCTGAGAAAACTGATCGCGCCTTTACAGAACGAAAATGTCGGCGCGGCGACAGGTTATCGCTGGTTTATCTCGAAAAAAGGAAATTTGGCTTCGGAAATGCGTTCGGTTTGGAATGCTTCGATCGCTTCGGCTTTGGGTGAAAATGTGAGATCGAATTTTTGTTGGGGCGGTTCGATGGCGATCCGGCGCGAGATTTTTGAAAAAATAGAGATGCGCGAAAGATGGCGCGGCACGCTTTCCGACGATTTTGCCGTGACGCGGGCGATGAAGGAAGCGAATCTGCCGATCTGTTTTGTGCCGCAAGCTTTGACGGCTTCGGTCGAAGATTGCAATTTTCGTGAGCTTTTCGAGTTTACGACGCGCCAGATGAAGATCACGCGGGTTTATGCACAAAATCTCTGGATCGCTTCATTTATCGGCTCGGGACTTTTTAATCTGGTTTGGCTTGGCGGAATCTTGATTTTGATATTTGCCGGTAAAAATTCATTTTCCTTTTGGTTTACCTCGATTTCGCTTTTTCTCGTTTCGATTTTCAGCATCGGAAAAAGTTGGCTGAGATTAAAGGCGGTGAGGCTGGTTTTGAGAAATTACAAGAACGAATTGGACAGACAATTCTGGACGCAAAATCTGCTCTGGCTTTTTTCGCCCGCGATCTTTTTTTATAATGCTTTCTGCGCTTTGCTGTCGAAAAAGATAATTTGGCGCGGAATTGAATATAAATTGGAATCTGCGAACAAAACTCTTGTAATTCAAGACGATACAACGAATAATTAATTGAGTTCATCAGAACGACTGAAACGAATTTAGCTGTATTAAAGTTTTATAAAATTTATTATTATCGGGTTAGGGGAATTGTATGCTAAAAAATTTTGGAACCGCCAAATCCATTTTTTCATTATTTTTTATTTTGATGCTTATTTTCGGGCAAACCGCTTTTGCGCAAGACGACAAAAAGCCTGAAAAAAAGGAAGAAAAGACTGAAAAAACAGCCGAGCAGAAAGCGGAAGAACAGAAAAAAATAGAAAAGCGCGAAGAAAAACAAGCCAAAAAAGAAGAAAAAGAAGCCAAAAAAGAAGCGCAAATCGAGGTTAAGAATCCTGCCAAAGGAAGATTGCCCGTCATCATTATTCCGGGCTTGATCGGCTCTGAACTCATCAACAAGAACACGAAAGAAAAAGTCTGGTTCGATCTCGGACGTTCAAAAGACGACGACCTGCGTTTGCCGATCTCACCGAATCTTAAAAATAACCGCGACAATTTGGTTCCGGGTGACATTCTGCGGAAAATTCAGCTTGTCAGACTTACGCCTGAGATCGAAATCTATCAAAAACTCATCGACACGTTGCGCGTTGACGGGTTTACCGAAGGAAAGTTCGACGAGCCGAAAGCGGGCGACGATGCCGATACTTTTTACGTTTTTGCCTACGATTGGCGGCTCGACAACGTTGAAAACGCGCAGAATCTTTTGACCAAGATCGATGCGGTTCGCACGAAACTCAATCGTCCCGATTTGAAATTCAACATTATCGCGCATTCGATGGGCGGTTTGATCGCACGTTACGCGGCGATGTATGGCAAAGCCGATCTTTCGACGCGAAATCCGCGCCCGACCTGGAAGGGAAATTCATACATAAACAGTATTTCAATGGTTGCAACGCCGAATTCGGGTGCGCTTTCTTCGCTCGATTCATTGCTCAACGGATTTTCTCTTTTCGGAAGCGGTAAGTTAAATCTGCCGTTCATCCAAAATCTATCAAAATACGACCTTTTCACGATCCCGTCGGTTTATCAGCTTTTGCCGCATACGGGAACGGTTCGCGCCTTCGATGAAAATCTGAAGCCCATCAAGATTGACGTGCTGAATCCGGCAACCTGGGAAAAATACGGCTGGACGGCTTTTACGGATGAGGATTTTGCCAAAAAATTCACTGCGGAAGAACAGCGTCAGGCGAAAAGTTATTTTAATGCGGCTTTGCTTCGCGCCAAACTTTTTCACAGTGCGCTCGATGCTTCACCGTCGGTAAAAAGTCCGATCGCAATGTTTTATCTCGGCGCGGAATGCCGCCCGACGATTGACGGGATGATTATCCGTAAAGATGCGAAGAAAAACGTTTGGAAAACCGAATTCGGAACGACTTCATACGAAAAAGCGAATGGTGAAAAGGTTACGAAAGAGCAGACCGAAGCAGTTTTGCTGACTCCGGGCGACGGGGTTGTGCCGAAGCGTTCGCTGATCGCGTCGTTTCTGAAACTCGGCAGACTACGCAATATCGATTCGAGCGTTTTGGTTGGCGGCGAAGGCGAAGCCTGTTCGGAGCATAACCGCTTGACAGGAAACGAGATAGTTACGAAAAATCTTCTCGATGTCTTAAATAACCGTTCGTTGGAAGGCGCGACTACTGCAAAAAACGAAAAATAAAGTTAGAGTTTTTGTGAAATAATCAGACGGACACGCCCGGAAAAGCCGTGTCCGTTTTATTATTTCCAAATTTCGCATAAAATAGTTGAGCAGTAAAAATCAAAGCCGGAGATTTAGTAATGATAAAATCTTTACTCAATGCAGACGAAGAACCTTCACCGAAAAAAGAATCGGTTGCGACAGATAATTTTGCAAATTTATCGTTGATCGGCGCAGATGAGCCGGAAAAGGCGAGCGAAAATCCGCCTCAAGTCGAAACTGAAATGACAGTTGATGAATCAGGGAAAGAAGAAAACGCAGAAAATCTTGAAAGAGCGGAAACCTCGGAAATAAAAGAACCGGAATCGGCACGAACAGAAGAAAATCCCCGAAATGTTTTTGAAATTCCTGAAGACGCAAAGTTTTTCGCCAAACCTGAAACGCTTGATGACCGTTTGGAAAAAATCTCGTTGATGTCTGAAAACGAGTTGGAAAAACTTTTGGAAGACGAAGAGGAAACTTACAAAATTCTGACCCGAACGGATTCGGTTGCGCCCGATTCGGAAGAGAAAAAGGAAATTGAAAACTCGGAAAATCTGCCTGTTTTTTCATCCGATGCGGTTGAGGAAAAGCCCGAAACGGAAACGAAATCAACCACGATGTTCGATTTTGAACCCGAAACACAGGCAGACACGATGCGCAAAAGCGGTTTGGCATATTCGGCGGCAATCGTTTTATTTGCTTCCGTAATTTTTACGATGATTTTGGGGTGGTTTGCCGATCTGCTTTTGGGAAGTTCGCCGTGGGGAATCGTCGGTGGAATTATCTTAGGCGGATTTATCGGATTTATTCAATTTTTCAGAATAGCTTCGAGTATCTTCAAAAAATAATCAAAATATCCCGGGAAAAGCGTCAAGGCACTTCAATGAATCGAAGTGTCTTGACGCTTTTTGAGTTTAATTTACTGCCGATTTCAGATTAACTGGGAGTAATAAATCCGCTCGGAGAACCGTTCGATGTGTTTCCGTCGATCATATTATTTCCCAAAGATAAAATGCTTCCGCCTGCCAGCGATAATCCCGTTGAGTTTCCCGTGATCGTGTTTCCCTCAATTCTGACGGTACTGCCTGCCGCTGATGAAATTCCGGTCGTATTACCATTTATCAAACAATTTGACACGCTCAATGCCGTCCCATTTACGACCACTCCCGAACCGTTCGATGCTAGCACCGAATCAGCAATCGAGGCTTTGACAGCTGCTCCCAGATTCAATCCGACGCTACCGTTTTGCACGAGATTTGATTCTGAAATCGAAAGATTCATCGTCGCGGTGCCTGTCAAAAACGAATTGATACCGTGAATGGAATTGTTTCTGAGGTCAACGTTATCCATCGTCATATTAAGCGTTCCTGCGCTCATCTCGACCGAAACTCCGTGTTGTCCGAAGTTGTGGATGACGACATCTTCGATGGAAACTCTGCTTGCCGATAAAATGCGGATTCCGTTCAAGCCCGTTCCTGCGCCGTTAAAAGAAATGCCGCGGATGCGAACCGAAGCCGTGCTCGAATTAATGACCATACCGTTGACACCGCTCGCGGCTAAGACCGAACCGAAAGTGTCGGTGCAGTCAATCGTGATGGATTTCGTGATAGTTACTGCGCCGTAACCTGCCGGATCGAGGCAATTGATCTCGCCGTTGGTCGCCGTTTTGGAAATCGCTCCGGCAAACGTTTTACAAGGTGCAGTGCGGCTGCACGGATTTACGTCGTCGCCGACTCCCGAAACCCAAGTTCTGGTCGCTTGGGCGTGAATTACTAATGCAAAACTGCAAAAGATCGAAACGAATAGAAAAGTTTTTAAAGCAAAGCGAAAATTTTTCATAACTGGCTCCTTAAAATTTTATCTTGAATTTATTTGATTAATATTGTCCGATGCACGGTGCAAACGGAATAATTCTTCGGATACAGCTTTGTTTATCCTTAATGCCTGGACGGGGGCTGATTTATCCTTCTGTGTTGGACGGACGCGCTCGCTGAATTTTTTTTGCGGAAAATTAGCTTTAAAATATAAAAAAAGGCGAAAATTTTATTCCGCCTCCAAAAAATATAACTAATTTTTTAGTCTAAATTATGTGATTTTAAGCAGTTGCCGCCACAATCGGTTTGTTTTCCGGTAGAACCGCTTCAAACTGTTCTTCCTCGGTCGAACCCGTCAACGCGGTCGTTGAAGCCGCTCCGCCCGCGATCACTTGCGTGAGCTTGTCGAAATATCCGGTTCCGACGAACGCCTGATGTTTCGTGGCGCGATAACCGTCGATCTCCGATGCAAACTCGCGTTCCTGCAATTCGGCATACGCGGTCATCTGCGTTTCGCTGTAATTTTTCGCCAGCTCGAACATCGCAAAATTAAGCGAATGGAAACCAGCCAGAGTAATAAATTGAAATTTGTAACCCATCGCGCCAAGTTCGCGCTGAAATCTTGCAATCGTTTCATCATCTAGTTTCTTCTTCCAGTTGAATGACGGCGAACAATTGTAAGCCAAAAGCTTTTCGGGATATTTTGCGCGAATCGCTTCGGCAAATTTCCGTGCTTCTTCAAGATTCGGCTCGCTCGTTTCGCACCAGACGAGATCGGCATAAGGCGCATACGAAAGTCCGCGCGAAATGGCTTGATCGATGCCGCATCTGACGCGGTAGAAACCTTCGGAAGTGCGTTCGCCCGTGACGAATTCAAGGTCGCGGTCGTCGATGTCAGAAGTTAAAAGATTTGCGCCGTTTGCGTCCGTCCGCGCCACGAGAACGGTCGGAACGTTCAAAACGTCAGCCGCCAGACGCGCCGCGACGAGTTTTTGAACGGCTTCCGAAGTCGGAACGAGAACTTTTCCGCCCATATGACCGCATTTTTTTGCCGACGCAAGCTGATCTTCATAATGAACGCCCGCCGCACCCGCTTCGATCATTGCCTTCATTAATTCGTATGCGTTCAAAGTTCCGCCGAATCCGGCTTCGGCATCGGCAATGATCGGCGCAAACCAGTTAATTCCATTTTTTCCTTCGGCGTGATAAATTTGGTCTGTGCGCTGAAATGAATTGTTAATTCGCTTGACAAGTTCAGGCACGCTGTTCGCGGGATAGAGGCTCTGGTCAGGATACATCTGTCCCGCGACGTTTGCATCCGCCGCCACTTGCCAACCGGAACAATAAATCGCTTTGAGTCCGGCTTGAACCTGCTGGACGGCTTGCCCGCCCGTCAATGCGCCGAGTGCGTTCACGAAATCCTCCGAATTCAGAAGCCGCCACAAACGCTTTGCGCCCATTTCCGCGATCGAATATTTGATCTCGACCGTCCCGCGAAGTTTGTAAACTTCTTCGGCTGAATACGGACGCTCAACGCCCTTCCAACGCGGATTTTCCGCCCATTCCTTTTCGATATTTTTGATAGTTTCTTCTTTTGTCATAATAAGTTCTCCTAAAAAAGTTAGCGGTGAGCGGTGAGCAGTTAGCAGTTAAAAAATCTGCTTACGGCTTACCGCTTACTGAACTAAATCGGATCGTGCCATTCGTTTAAGATCATCTGTTCGCTGATCTTTCTTGCTTCTGCGTAAAAATCCTTTTCCGTTTCCCAAACTTCGACCGGCATTTCGCGCAGGATTCTTGCGAGTTCTTCGTCGAAAAGTTTGGTAATGAGTTCGGGCGTGTGTTTTACTTCCGTGCCGCCGTTCATCGTGATTTTTACCGTGTCGCGGTGCTTCATTCGTTGCGCGATCATCAAACGGTAAATTCTGTCTGTCGCTAAATCTTCCATATATCCGTCAAGCAGACTCGCGCCTTTGCCGCGCAAAACTCCGTGACGATAACGAATCACGGTGCGAACCGCCGCGCGTGTTCCGTCGAGCGTTCGTCTGCCGACATCTTTCGCCGACGGGCGAAGATTCGGCTTTACCGGCGTGTCAACAAAACGGATGAATTCCTGATTCGGATAGGGAAACTGCGCGACGGCGATCTCGTTCTGGTCGGGATGTCCCGTCCACGCGCCGTCCATTCCAACACTTGCTTCATTCTTTTTATCCGCTTCGAGAACTTTTAATGCGCGTTCGTTCAGTTTCGCATCCGTTCGGCTCGGATAAAGCGCGGTCATTCCGCCAATCGCCAAAATCCCGCGTTTATGGCAGATTTCGACGAGAAGTTTGCGTAAATTCTGAAAAAACGGAACGTCGGTCGGAATCGTGTTGCGGTCGGGCAAAACCCATTCCGGGTTCTCGATATTGAAATGAATCAGGCTCGCCATATAATCCCAGCGTCCGAGATTTAGACCGATGATGTGATCGCGCAAATTATAGATAAATTCTTCCATCTGATACGCGAGCGGATGCGCTTCGACCAACGCCATACATTTGATCGTGCCTTTTTTCCAGCCTTTTAATTCTTCAATTGTCTGGAACAGATCGCGCCACAAAAACGCTTCTTCGGCTGATTCGGATTTCGGAATGTAGAAACAAAGCGGATGTTTGATCTTCGTTTCGTCAAGCCCGAAGGCAACCCGCGCCACGTCGTAAACCGAAGCCGAAAGCAATTCGTTCGGAATCACGTTCGCTTGATTCAAATGCAGTCCGCGTGCGCGTGTAAAAATCACAATTTTGCCGTTTTTGATCGAAACTTCTTTTTCCCGTTTTTGATCGTAATAAGTAAGTTCGCCGTGAAGCGCGGACAAAACGTTTGCGATACCTTTTTCGAGATTTTCCCATTTGTTCGCCATCGAATCTTCGAGATCGAGCATCACGCCCGGCGCACCCGAATTCAACATTTTCACAACCAGTTCCGCATCGTCTGCCGGTCCGGTCATCTGGTTTCGCTGATCCGAAGTCCAATCAGGCAAAGCGATTTCCCAATCTTCTTTTGTTGCCGTTGAACAGAAAAGATAATGGGGCAATTTGCCTTCGTGCGAATCTTTCAAAACTTCGGCGCGTTTTTTCACAAGTTCCTGCTGGTAAGGCGTGAATTTTTCGTGCAAAGGCAGTAAAAATTCATAAAATCCTTCGGGTAGATCATTTTTCGCGTCGAACCCGTTCGGCGCGTGATTCATTCTCGGATCAAATCTCTTTTCGGTCGTTTGTGTCATCTTTTCTCTCCTGTTATTGAAAAATGATTTCCATTTTTTCTACAATGCTGTTCAATATGCTGAACTATAGTTCGGGATTACGATTCATTATATTTATTTATGAAAAACTGTAAATGATTATTTTTGTTGCGTTCGCTATTTTGAACACTTTTTCACAATCTCGAACGAAACTTGTTTTGCACAGGGTTGTCTGCTAAAATCAAAAAGTCTTTATTCACAGATAAAATAAGGAGTTAGAGGATGTCGGAATCTACTAATACGGTTGAGAGAACACTTTCGATTTTGGAGCTCGTTGCTCATAGCGAACACGGATTATCGAACTCGGAAATCAGCCGCCGATTAAAAATCCCGAAAAGTTCGGCGAGTTATATTTTGCGGATTTTGGAAGGACGCAGTTATCTCTTGCGTGAAAACAGTTCGGGAAAATACCGTTTGGGGCTGAAAATGATGAGCCTGACGCGCGATATGCTGACGCACATCGACGTGCGCGAAATTGCCAAGCCGATTATGGAACAATTCGTCAAACGCACGAATTTGTCGGCGCATCTGGCGGTTTTGGATAACGGACGCGCGGTTTATGTCGAAAAAGTTGAGGCTCTAAGTTTTGTGAAAATGGATATTTGGGTCGGGCATCGCCTGCCGGTTCATTCAACGGCGATCGGGAAAGTTCTCGTTGCCGAACGGAGCGACGAGGAGATTTCGGAAATATTGAAGATGCGCGGAATGGACAAACGCGGACCGAAAACCATTATGACGGCGGCAAAGTTTTTAAAGGAAATCGGAAAGGTTCGCACGTTCGGCTTTGCGATCGACAATGAAGAAAATGCCGCCGGAGTTCGCTGTGTTGCTGCGCCTGTTTACGATGCACACGGAAAAATTGCCGCCGCGATCGGAACGTCTTCGACTATTATTCAACTCAATGAAGAAAATCTGCCGAAAATCGTAAAAATGATTCAGGATGCCGCCGAAAAAATCTCGGAACAGATGGGCTTTCAAAAGAAATTCAGAAAAACCGCATGATTTAGCGTGAAAAACTTCACATATTCGGTTTCTGCCTTTGAACTTTAAGGCTTTAATCCTGTAAAATATTCGTTTCGCAATGAGCGAAGATTCCGAACAGTCAGTAGAAGGACAGCAATCAACTGTTTCACCAATTTCTCATAACAGAATTTTGGGTTTAATGGCAGTTGTAAGCCTGTTGGGAATGATCGCGGGAATGATTTTTGTTTCCGTAAATTTCGGGATCGGGGTTTTCATTGGCGGAATTTTATCTTTAGTTAATTATTTTTGGCTGAAGCGATCTCTGAAAAGCATTTTCGACAACGCGACCGAAGGCGAAAAGCCGCCGTATTTAGCAGTTAAGTATTTTTTGCGGTATTTGTTTTTGGGGATTCTTCTGGCAATCGTTTATTTTACGAAATCGATTCCGGTCGTCGCGGTGCTTTTAGGACTTGCGAGTTTTGCTTTGGCAATTATTATTGAAGCATTTATACGTTTATTTTCGAGCGTTTCTAACAAAAAGGAAATTTAAGAAATGTTTTTACTAGCAGAAGGCGGACATCATACACCGCTGATTGTTGAATTTATCAATCACTATTTGGGCGAACCGGTTTACCGTTTTCAGATGGCTTACACGCGTCCGATCTGGGCATCGATCTTAGGGGAATTCGGGGCAAAACCCGAAGACGTTTTCGGACCCTATTCACCTGAAACGGCAATCCCTTGGTATACGATCATGTTCGTGATCGCCTGTATTTTGACGGTTCTCGTCATCAGTCTTTTGAAAGGAAAGCTCTCCGAAGACGATCCGAAGGGCGGGCAGTTGACGCTCGAAGCGGCGTTTCTGGCGTTGAAGGATTTGATCGTCGGTGTGGTCGGCGAACACGCTTTCAAATATTTTCCGGTGATTGCGACATTCGGCGTTTTGATTCTGATCTCGAACCTGATGGGACTTTTTCCGCTGTTTATGTCGCCGACGGCGCATATCAGCGTAACGTTTGCACTCGGCATCGCGTCGTTCGTTTATTACAACTACGTCGGGATTGCCGAAAACGGGTTGGTCAATCATTTGGCGCATTTGACGGGACCGCGGTTGCCGTTGATCTTGTCGATTCTGATTACACCGCTGATCTTTGCGATCGAGCTGTTCAGTAATATGATTCGTCCGGCAACGCTCGGCATCCGTCTGTTTGCAAATATGTTTGCCGACGAACAGGTGGCGGGAATCGTTTCGGGACTTTATGCACCGTTTACGCAGTTTCTCGTGCCGGTCATCCTGTTGCCGCTTGCGGTTTTCGTGGCGGTCGTTCAGGCGTTCGTATTCACATTGCTTTCGACGATCTACTTAAGCGAAGTTTCGCACGCACACGACGATCACGGACACGACGAGCACCCGGACGAAGCACACGCAGAAGTTGCACACGCGTAAGAATTTAAGATTCCGGATTTCAAATTCCAAATTGGGTAAAAATGTTCTAATCTGGAATTAATAAGAGTTTTTTGAAGATTTTAAGTTTGAAAATTTGAAAAATTGCATTTCATAGCGGATATGCCCGCACGCAACAGGAGCCTCGACTCCAAAGAGAGTAGAAATCGAGTGCATACCGGAAGCGAGGCGAAATTATAAACCCCGCAGTTTTTCAAAGAAAAGAAACCGAAAAATCTTCGCAAATTAGAATAAAAATAAATTTTGGAGACAAGTATAATGAAAAATTTAAAAGTAGTTTTCTTTTCAGTTTTGGCATTGGCATTAATGGCAATTCCGGCAATGGCACAGGGCGCAGGCGCACAGGACAACGAATCGACCGTTAATGCTTACAAAGCATTGGCGGCAGGTTTGGGCTTCGGTTTGGCGGCAGGTTTGGGCGCGATCGGACAATCACGCATCGGTGCTTCGGCAGTTGAAGGCGCGGCTCGCAATCCGGGCGCGGCAGGAACCGTTCAAACGATGATGATTATCGGTTTGGCACTGATCGAATCGCTCGTGCTTTTGGCACTCGTTATCGTATTCGCTAAATTATAATCGAATCCGAAAAACAATCTTTGCGGATGAAGTTTGCAAAAACTTCGTCCGCATTTTGTTTGCCTTGTGTTTGCGCTTATATTACAACTATTGATGAGCGTTTTGAATCATAAATTGCAACAAACACGGATTTAAGAGCGTTTTAATAAAGTAATGAACGATCAATTTATCGGAAAAGTAATCGCCAACAAATACCGCATCGAATCGGTCTTGCGCGAAGGCGAATTCGGGAAAACTTATCGCGGAACGCACGTTTCGATGGAAAAGCCCGTCATCATCAAAGTTCTTTCGCCCGCACTGGCGGTTGATGAAAATATCGCTTGGCAATTTTCGTCGGAAGCGAAAACGGCTTCGCACATTTCGCATCCGAACATTCTGAATGTGACTGATTTCGGTTCGGACGTGAACGGTGCGGTTTATATTATTTTTGAAGATGCCGAAGGCGCAACGCTAAAGGATGAGATTCAAACGGTCGGACAATTTGCTTCGGACAGGGCATTGGAGATTGCCGTTCAGACTGCTTCGGCACTTTCGTTCGCACATTCAAAAGGAAAATTTCACGGTGCGTTGACGAGCGAAAAGATTCTTTTGACGAATTCGCCGAACGGTGCGGAAAGCGTCAAAATTCTCGATTTCGGCGCGGTCAAATCGCACTCGGGAATCTCGCTCGATGAGGATGCAAATACTGGCGATGTCGAATATCTCGCGCCCGAACAATGCACCGACGAAGGCGTTGGCGACGAGCGTTCGGACATTTACAGCCTCGGCGTGATTCTTTATGAAATGCTCGCGGGCGAAGTTCCGTTCAAAGGCGAAAAACCGACGGACATTATGCTTAAACATTCGGAAGAGCCGCCGCCGCCGTTTTCCGCCTTTCGGCAGGATTTACCCGCCGATCTCGAACCTGTTGTCTTAAAAGCATTGGCGAAAAATCCCGGGATGCGTTATCAAACGGCGGACGAATTTGCCGCCGATCTGAAAAATATTCAGCGCGGTTTCAGAGTTTCCGAAACTGCCGTTGCCGCCACGCCTGTTTCAAACAACAATATCTGGAAAACGGCTTTCGTCGTGTTGGCGGGAATCTCCCTGCTGGCAATCGGTTTGATCTACGCGACCTCGGTAAAATCTACCGATCCGACAACTGCTTTGCAGACCGACGCAAACGGTCAACCCGTTCAGCCGATCAATCCCGCGACGGGAATACAGGAACAGAATTATTCAAATATGTCGGCGATACCCGCTCAATATATCGGGAATTCAAATTCGATGCCGCTTCCGCCGGGAACGATGACGGACGGCGGCGGGGACGGCTACAATCCCTGGGCAAACGGTGTGCAACCGCCGCCGGGCGCGCCTGTCGTTCCGTATGCTGTTCCGCAAGGCGGACAGATTATCACGATCGATCCGAACAATCCGAGTCAATTTATGCCGAATGAAAGCGGCGTGATCTTAGTTCCTGTTCCGGCAAATACGACAGTCGTAAATGCGAACGTGAAACCTTCGCCGACCCCGAAAACGCCGAACGCGAACGCCAACGTTTCCGCAACTCCCGCGCCGAATTCCTCGCCGACCCCGGCAACGCCGAAGCCGACTCCGACACCGAAAACTGCCGTGACTCCGGCGGCAAAACCGGTCGAGCCGCCCAAAACCGACAATAAAAAACCGCCCGCTTCGACCGAAAAAAGAAGCGAAAGCGGAAAATCTCAGGATGCCTTTTAAGTCAGGCAGTCAAAATTATAAGTAATTTCTTTATCTGAACCGGGTCTGCCGCAAATTTCGCAGACCCGGTTTAAGTTTGCGTGGCTTCCACCAAAATTTTGCAGAGTCTGCACAAATTTCGTAGAGTCTGCAAGATTTTGGTAGAGTCTGCACAAATTTGGTGGAGTCTACAGGATTTTGGTGGAAGCTGCAGGATTTTGGTGGAGTCTGCAGGATTTTAGTGAGAGCCGGAAAAGTTTCGGTGAGAGCTGCCAGAATTTGGCGGAAGCTGAAAAGTTTTGGTGAGAGCTGCGAAATCACAATTATCCTAAAAATTGCGCTTAAAGATGCGGAAAGAGAGAAAGCGGACATTGAACTGAGTCTGTTTCAGCAACGTTTCGAGCAATGTTTTACTGATACATTTTATTGAAAAACTGAATCATAAATTCAAAAGCACGGTAGGATTCGTCGAAATAGTAGCGGAACCGTTCGACCAAGACCGGCAGCATCACGGCGAGAACGAAGATTCCGATCCACATTTTAACGGGCATACTGAGGAAAAAAACGTTGACCTGCGGCGCGACGCGGTTTATCAAACCGAAAAAAAGATCGGTCAAAAGCAGGGTGATAACGATCGGGACGGCGATCTGAACGCCGATGCTCAAGACGTTTCCCGTCATAAACGTCAAAAATTCCGCCGCCGGAGTCCAGCCCGCTTCGATATGCGGAAATCTCAAAGCCGGAATGAATTCGTAACTGCGAACGAGTGCGCTGATGAAAAAACGATGTGCGCCGATCGTTAAAAAGATTACGATAGCGAGCTGGAGTTTGAATTGTCCGAGTTCGGAAACGCGTTCCTGCAATTGCGGCGCGAAAAGCTCGCCCATCGTCGAACCGCGCTGAAAGTCCGCGATTCTGCCCGCAACCGAAACCGCCTCAAAGACCAGAGAAGCAACAAACCCGAGCGTAAATCCGACAAAAACCTCTTTTGCCAGCATCCCGATAAAACCGACCGCGCCGAACGGCAACGGACCGCCGTCAGGCGGAAGCTCGGCAAGCAAAGCCGGAAAAGTAATAATCACGAGAGCCGTCGCGGTGGCGACTTTGACCTGCGCGGGAACGACCTGACCGCCGAAAAACGGGACGATTTGCAGAAAAGCCGCAAACCGCGCAAAAGATAATCCGAACAAGACGAGAAAAGCCTGCGGGCTCTGACCGACCTCGAATATTTTCAGAACGAGTTCTAAAAGTTGGATAAACTCTTGCATTTTAAATTTGAAACTTATCGGATCACGCTGATCTTCAGCATCATATCGAACGCATTGACCGCAAATTCGCGCAAAGTGTTCATCATCCATCCGGCGGTAATCATAATGACCAGAATCGTCGCAATGATTTTCGGGACGAAGGTTAAAGTTTGCTCCTGAATCTGCGTTAAAGCCTGAAAAAGACTAACGACCAATCCGACCACCAAACTCGCCAGTAAAGGCAGAAGCGACAGGATCAGAATCAGCCACAAACCATCATTCGCCAATCTCGTAAACATATCCATAGTTTTAATTTGGGATTTCGGATTTGGGATTTGGAATATTTAATCCGCAATCCCAAATCCCAAATCCGAAATCGGTTTGTCAGATGTAGCCCAGAACCAGATTTTTTATCAGCAATTCCCAGCCGTTTATGAGCACGAAAAGCAGTAGTTTGAACGGCAGGGAAATGATCGTCGGCGACAGCATAAACATACCCATCGCCTGTAAAATATTGGCGACGACCATATCTATAATCAGAAACGGCACGAATAAGATAAAGCCGATCTGAAACGCTTCCGTCAGTTGTTCGGTGACAAAAGCGGGAATCACGACGCGGAAATCTTCGGGTTTTATTTCATTCGGGTCGTTGCCGTTCTTTTGCGCCAACTGTTGGGAAAGATTGAAAAACAAAACCCGGTAACGTTCGTCTTTGGTGTTGCGAATCAAAAATTGGCGAAGCGGTTCCTTACCTTTTTTCGATGCCTCAAACAAAGTCTGGACGGAAACTTCCGAAAATATCGCTTCCGTGTTCGGAATGGTTCCGGCTTCGGAATACATTTTTTCAACGACGGGCGACATAATGAAAACCGTCAGGATCAGCGAAATTCCCGTGATGACCTGATTCGGCGGCACTTGCTGTGTGCCGAGCGCATTTCGCAGGATCGACAGCACGACCGCGATCTTGACGAACGAAGTCAGCATTATCAAACCGAACGGCGCAAGCGCAAGCGCACCGATCACGATTATCAAAACGACCGGGTTTGCCGTGTCCGAAGATTTTGCGGGGGCTTCCTGCGCGAAAGCGAAAAACGGAAAACAGCCGATCAAAAAGGCGGCAAAAAACAACAATTTACCCATTCCGCGATTCATCATTTTCCTCCCTGTTTACCTTTTGCGATAACTTCGTTGAGCTTGTCCGCAAATGATTTGCCGAAACCCGTTCCTGCCGGAAGTCCGCGATTTTTCAAAATTTCCTGCTCGGCAATTTTCGCACTTTCCGCATCGAGCTCGGCGATAAATTGAACGCCGCTTTCCGAAGCTGCAATGAGCATCCATTTTCCCGCCACTTCGATCACTAAAAGACTTTTTCGCGCTTCAATTCCGATGCGGTCAACGACGCGCACCATATTGTTCGTGCCGTAACTGACCGTCAAACGCGGCAAAATAACGCGAAAGATCAAATATGCCAGACCGCAAACGAGCGCAAGCGCAAAAATCGTTTGCAATAAAGCCCATAAAAAACTTGAGTTTCCCATATTTTGAATTAGAAAGATTTGCCCGCGAAATGCACGAAAAATACGAAAAAAAGAATTTGTCTTCTAAAAATCCTTTTGTTTCTTTCGTGTGTTTCGCGGGCAGAAATTCTTACAATATCTCGCTTGCCTAAACAAAAACCTTCGTCAAACGCACGCCGAGCTGTCCTTCGATCTCAATCAATTCGCCGACCGCAACGGGTTCGTCGTTATTGTCCGTCACGAGCCGCACGGGATCGGTCGGACGACAGCCGAGCGCGATGATCTGACCGGCGCGAAGCGATTGCAGTTCGCGCAAACTCAGTTTGTTGCCGGCGATCTCGACGCGCAGAGCGACTTGAATGTTTTCGAGCGAAGCGGAAATTTCTTCCGCTCCCGGCGCGGTTTCTAAAGAGTTTTGATTTTCGTTTTCAGCCGTTTCGAGTTCCGGCAGTTCGTTTGATTTTTCGTCCATCTTAAATTTTGCAGGCGTAAATTTACGCCGTGATTCTTCGCTGATAATGTCGCCGATCTTAAATATCAAATCGCCGTCAAAGCCTTTTTCGATCTTGGATTGAAGCGTTCCGTTCAGCCGAAAATTTCTGCCGCTGCCGACAAAAATTTGCAGATTGTCGCCGAAATTTCCGCTGTGCCAATTTATCAAAGGCTGTTCGACCAGAATAATGTCGTGCGGTTCCAAAAACAAAAGACTGTCTGCGTCGAGCGAGGTCGCACCGATCTGCAAACGCAAGTCGAGTTTTTTGACGAATTTTTCAAAATCGCGCAGTTTTTTGCTGACGGAATTCTTTTTCAGCAAAGGATTTTGCAATCTGTCCAGATTGTTCAGAAAATTTCGCGGCGCAAAAACGCTGATAATGCCGCTAAAATTGTCCAATTCCAGATCGATCACGATTTCCGCGCCGCGTTCGTGGTCGGCAAAAATTTGCGCCGGTTCGTTTTTGATGCTTTGCAGACACAAAACATTCTGACCGAGCCAACCGTTTATTTCGCTCAAAATGTTGAGCGCGAGAAATTCGATGATCGTATATTCGATCGGCGAAAGATTGCGGGGATTTGCCAAATCTGCGCCCTGTCCGCCCAGAATGAGGTCGATAACCGATGAAGCAAAATTCGTGTTAAATGCGATGACCGCCGCCGAATTTTCCGGCTGACACGCCAGATTCAGAAAAATCTGCGGAGATTTCGCGGTTTGATCGACCGCATTTTTCAGATTGACCTCAGCGACCGAAATGACCGGGCACCTGACGTTTTCGGTTTGCCGAAACGTGTATCGCGCGATCGAAGTACCGATTATCTTTGCCGCTTCGTCAGTGAAATTTTCGGGCAGATTCTGCAAAAGCGTTGAAAATTCCGTTTCGCGATTTGAAATACGAGGAAGATTTTTAAACCAATCCGACGGTTTGGCAAGCGACGGCTGGTCGATTGTCACCGCCGACGAATCGGCAACTGCCGACTGTTCGTTTTGAACGGGTTTCCTGACTCCGAAAAAATCGACGGCAAACGGATCGAGCGGAATTTCTCCGGCGGAGTTCAGCGGTTCGTCAATTTCAGCTAATTTATTCGACGGCTTCATTTTTTAATACTTATTCTACACTTTTTACACTTTATCCCTGCGAAAAAGTTCCGATTTGGCTGATCGTATAATCCTGCATCGCCAGCATTTCGTCCAAAATATCCAGCATTCGTGCGGCTTTGTCGAGTTCGCCCGTTGCCCGCGTGATGTGCAGACGGTCGAGTTCGACAGGTTCGGTAATCACCTCCAGAAAGCTTTCGCGCTCGGCTTCGCCGTCGTTTTGTTCGTCGCTTTCATCGCGTTTGTCGCGCAGATAACGCGCTAAACGGCGCATTCTTTCGCGTTGTTTGCTCAACATTTTCCGCATAATCGTGCGTCGCGCCTGCGGCGACAGATGACGCAAAAATTCGCTGTTTCCCGGCGGCGCGGCTAAAACTCCGGTCATTGTCGGGCGCAAATCCAAACCGAGCAGACGGTCGGTCGCGGAAACTCCGCCGAGCGAACTGAGCTGTTTTCCGGCTTCGAGTTGCGTTATATCGCGTCCGGTCGCGGCATCGGGTAAAATCTTTTGCGTTGCGGGATCGACCGGCAAACGTGTTTCCTGCGGCTGACCGACAGGGAAATTGGTTTGATTCGATTTTACGCTCGATTGCGCGACCCGCGGCGCGTCTTTGTCGTTGATCTGATTGTTGGTCAGATTGTTTATTTCGTTTCCGCCGCTGCGATTGACGTTTTTTATATCAGCCATATATCGATTTCGGATTTCGGATTTCGGATTTTCTCTTAATCCTGAAATCTTAATTTACGGTTTTATTACAATGTTTTCTTCGTTCATTTCGTAAACCCATTGCAGGACGAGCGCGACGGCTTCGTAAAGTTCCTCGGGAATTTCCTGATCGACTTCGAGTTCGTAGAGCGCACGCGCTAACGGAATGTCGCGTTTGATCGGAACGCCCGATTCCATTGCAATCTGGCGAATGTTTGCCGCCATCAAATCCGCGCCTTTGGCGGTTACGACCGGCGCATTCGCCTGCCCGCGTTCGTATTTCAGCGCGACGGCAACGTGCGTCGGGTTTGCCATCACGACATCCGCATCGCGCACTGCCGCCGCCATACTTTGCGATAAAATCTCGCGGTGGAGCATTCGTCTTTGCGATTTGATAAGCGGATTTCCTTCGGTTTCCTTATATTCTTCCTTGACCTCGTGTTTGGTCATCTTTAAATCCTGCCGATGCAGAATTTTTTGCAGGAAAAAGTCCGCGCCGCCCAAAATAAGAAATGCCAGCCCGATTTTTAAGCCAATTTCCAGCACCAGACCGAAGGTGTAGATCGCTACGACATCGGGCGGTTTGGAGATCAGCCGAATCACGTCTTCGCGTGCGCCCCATAGCACGTAGAAAGCGATTGCCGCCGTTATCACCATTTTGAAAAGTGTCTTACCGAGTTCGATATACGGACGCGCTTTCAAAAATTTTTGTTTGAAACCTTCCGCCGGATTGAGTTTTTCAAAATTGGGCGCGATTGATTCAAAAGAGAATATCGAACCGACTTGCAGATAATTTCCTAAAAATGCAAAGACCGTGACGACGACGAAGAGGGGCGTTAATGCCCAGAACATTCCGCTCAACCCGCGCCACATTACGCTGTAAGCGGTTTCGGCGGTAAACGGTCCTTTGAACGTCGCCGCAAATTCGATCTGGTCTTTGACCGTTCCCTGGAGAATTCCGCCGATATAACCGCCGATCAGCCAGACGACTCCGACCGCCGCGATTAATAAAAGGGCTGACGTTAGATCCTGACTTTTAGCGACCTGACCTTTCTTTCGAGCGTCTTGCAGCCGCTTATCGGTTGGTTGTTCGCTTTTTTCTCCTGAACTCGACGACATAAATTAAAAACTGTCCGATTCAAATTACCGAGTTGAAAATTTTCGGAATGCCTTTACAAACGAAAACATCAACCGCAAAAAAGGAAAAACGCAAAATTTCCCGGAATTTTTTACGATTGATTTATTTTACTATTGTAAGAATTGCTTTTACAAATTATTTTTTCTCTTAAAGTTCCAAATGAAAATGATTTCCCTCATTCAAGATCGAGCCGCCCATTTCGCGGACAATATTTCTTAAAACGTTGAAATTCGCATCGGGACTGACATCTAAAGCACGGCTTCGCAAATGGTCGGAAATGTAAACTCCGCGTCCGACCTGATTTTCGATTGCCCGTGTCATTGCTGCAACCGCTTCCGTGCGGCTTCCGCTGTTGTTGCGGTAAGCGTTCAAAATTTCGCTGACCGCGCCCTGATTGGCGTATAAATTCTGGACGTAGTTCGTGCCGTTGGCGCGAATCAGATCATACATCGCCGAAGCCTGACGCGCGGGCGGACGATAGCCGCTTGTGATATGCAGATTTTGTCCCGTTTGCTGAAAATATCTGTCCGCCAGAGTTTGCAGACGCGGACGCAGTGCGTCGGTCATCAGAATTCCCTGATTGACCGTGTAATGTCTGCCGTTCGTCGCGGTCGAAAATCCGCCTGAATTGTTCGTATTATTAGTCGAACCTGCGCGGTTCGGATTTTCCGAAAACAGCGTTCGATACGTCAATTCGCCGACGCGTCCGGTTTGTTCGATGCCGTTTCTTTGCTGAAAACTTTTGATCGCGGCTTCGCTTTGCGGTCCGAAAGTGCCGTAACCCGTATTGACCTGTGCACGGGTCATAAAGCCTAACTCAACGAGCCTGTCCTGAATTCCTTTCGTGACGTTTTCGTTGCGCGTGTTGGTCGTGCGTCCGAGATTGGCTTCGATGTCGCGCATTGCACGCGTCGTTTCAGGCGTTAAAACACCGTTCGGTTCGAGTTTTGCACTTCGCTGAAAAGTTTTCAAAGCGGCTTCGGTCTGCGGACCGAAAATCCCTGCACCCGTTGCTTTCTGGGCGTTGGTCATAAAGCCGAGATCGATCAGATCGTTTTGTAAACGTTCGACTTCCGCACCCCGACTGCCTCTTTGCAGATTGCTTGTTGTGGGAGTAGTCGGTGTGGGATTCGGTGTCGTCGGCGTTTGCAGGTTAAATAATGCACGTCCTGTGCGGTCGTCCATCAAACCTGTCGCGGGCAGATTGTTGGCTTCCTGAAAACGGCGAACCGCCGCCGCCGTGTTTCTGCCCCATTGACCGTCCGCGAAATTCGCCTGTTGATTTGCGGGAACGACTCCCGCATCGACCAATCGTTGTTGAACGGCGCGAATGCCGCCATACATTCGCGCCGCGACGGGCGTAATTGCTTCCCCTGCTGTAATGCGCCCATCTTGATTCCAATCGAGCGGATTCTGCTCGTAAGCACGAGTTCCGCGCGTAAATAAAACGTCGTTGCTGTTCGAGCGCGCCTGTCCGCTCAAAACCGCCGTGTAAAGACCTTCCAAGCTTCCGAGCTTGCCGCGAAAATGCGGTTGGTCGAAATATTTTTCAACGTAGCGGAGCTGTTCGGTCGCAGACATCTGCGCCAATTGGTCGGTCGTCGTGCCGAGTCCGCGTGCCGTCGAAGGCAGAAATTGAATTAATCCCGTCGCGCCGATGCCGTTGCGAATGCCCGGATTAAACGTTCCGCCTGTTTCAAAGCTCATCACCGCCATCAGATATTCGGGGCGTGTGCCGAGTCTTTGCGCCATATTTTCAACGCCGTTAATAAATTCGGCGGTCACATTTCGGTTGCCTCTTACGCCTTGGATCGAATTATAATTAAAACGATTTGCTTCCGCCGCCGTAAAAGAATTGTTCAAACCCGTTCTCAAAATATTGTTCCGGTCAACGATATTTCTTTCGATCGCTCCGGTCGGGGAAGGTTCTTCATTTTTGAAAAGCGTTGAAAGTAAATTGTTTTTCGTGTTCGTTTCCTGCGTTTCAAAGCCTGACGTTTGCGAAACACCTTCCGAGCGATTCCTTGAACTAACCTGCATCTTCTTTACCCCTTAAAAATTTTTGTCCGTTTGAACTTTGTGATTAAGTTATCGGACTGCTTTGTGAAAAGTTTCCTGATTTTTTTCGTTTTGATAATAAAAATAAAAATTCCATCTTCGGAAAGATGGAATTAAGTCTTTATAAATTGTAGTTTTGCGTTTATTTCAAACGTTGCAGAATGCCGAGAATCTTGCGGTGCATAAACGGGTCTTTGGAAATATAATTGCTCAAATCTTCCGAGATTTTCTTTCCTTGTTCCGAATCTTTCAAGTCGCCCTTCAAACGCGAACTGACCAGAAACTCAGCCGATTCGCGGACGGCGGACATTGCGCCTTCGGGCGAATCGAGATTGGCGTTTTGCGCGATCTGCTGAAAAGCCGAACGCGCCGGACTTTCGGATTTTTCGTTTGCTCCCGCTTGTTCGATCTGTCCCGTGACTTCGGCAAGCGCGGCTTCAAAACTTTTATCGACCTTGCCGCCGCGCTGTAATTCGTCCTTTCCGCCAAGCGGATCGAGCGATTCCGCGCCGCTGCTGAGTGGTGAACTTGTCTTTTTAACAGACATCTTTTTCCTTCCTTTATAATTTCTTTTGCCCGAAATTATAGTAAATATTTCGCCGTTTGTTAATCGGAAACCATTGATCCTTTAATAAAAGTTTTCCGGCTTTCTTCATAAATGCCGAAATTTCCTGGTTAAATTATCGGTAAAATATGAAAAGAGTTTCCTTAAATTAAAGGTCAGAACCGCCTGCGGTAGCGGGCGGGTAAAGATTTCGGAATTTGCAATATTATGCAAACGACCAAAGCCTTAATCGCCTCAACCACCCGCTACCGCAGGTGTTTCTTTCGGCTTACGGCGGATTTAAGGAAACAATTGCGCGAAACTACCGATAATCACAATACAAAACATTTTCGAGGAGAAAAAAGATGGGTTTGGAAGTAAATGCGAATGCGGCGAGTTTGGATATTCGGCAGATTTATTATTTCGATAAAAAAGAAACCGTAAAACCGCCGGTCGAACCGCCGGGCGAGAATCTGCCGACGGAGATTTTCAGAAGCGGCAACGAAAATCCGAACGACGTTTACGCTTCGCGCACGGGAATTTCGACCGCGCTGAATCCTTTGACTTTGCGCGCCGCGCAACCGACCGAAGACGTTTCCGACGCGGCTTTTGACGGGCATTTTGTCGGCGCAGACGGGCAAACTTTTTCTCCCGACACGCGATTACGCGATGTTCCAGCCGTTACACCGCGCAATGGCGTGACCAATAACGAAACGCTTGTTTACGTCAACGGAATCCGCACCGATGTCGGCGGACAAGCGAACAGTTTACAGGCGATCGCCGACAATACGGGTTCGCGCGTGATCGGTGTTCACAATGCGACGAGCAGTTCGGTCGCGGATATTTTTCAGAGCCTCGGCGACAAGCTCGACATCGGCAATAACCCGGCGGTCGATACGCTTGCCGACACGGTTTACAACGAACTTCGGGCGGGACGCGGCGTGCATCTGCTCGCACATTCGCAGGGCGCGATCATTACGAGCCGCGCTTTGCAGGACGTGAAAAATCGTCTGATGCTCGAAGACGGAATGTCGCGCACGGATGCGGAAAATCTGCTCGATAATGTTAGAGTTGAAACATTCGGCGGCGCGTCAAGACGTTTTCCCGACGGTCCGCAATATGTTCATTATGTAAATCGAAACGACGGCGTGCCGCAGGCTTTCGGACTTCGTTCGTGGCTGAACCCGTTCGCACACGCGGGACGCGATGCTCAAACGCATTATTTCCGCGAAGGACGACCGCTCGTGTCGCACGGTTTTGAAGAATTTTATTTGCCCGAACGCGTCCCGTTTGAACAGGCGCGGCAGGGAAATTTCGGAAGATAGATTTTGATGACAAAAGAAGAAGCGAAGCAAATACTCGAGGCTTTTTTCTCCCGTTTAGGTGAAAAAGCCTCTTTTTTTGACGGCAGGGATTTTGCGAAGGCGCGAATCGGCGAAGCTGTCGTCGGGTTTGAATATGACGAGGCTGACGGCGTTCTGTCGTGCGAGGCGTTGATTTACCGTTTCCGCCGCGAACCGCGCGACGAGATTCTCGATGCGGCTTTTGCCGAGGAAAACGAAAACGGCGGCGGCAGAGTCGTTTACGACAGCGAAACTTTATCGCTCTATCTTCAGTGTGACTTTCAAGAAGCGGTCGCGGAAACGGAGTTTTTCGAGCAGATTCACGAGCTTGCCGTTGCAAGTTTGCACTGGAATAGCGGGATTTTAACGCGGGTCGCGGAAAAAGTTTCACACGCCTGAAAAAAACAGGAAACTTTTTCACAGCACCACCGATAACTTAAATACAACCAACTTTTTCGGGCTATGGCGGACCGTAAAGGTTGGCGGGTTATAAACTTTATTTTGGCAAAATAAATTTACCCTTCTCCGGCTGTGATTGGCTATCACAGCTTTTTTTCTTTTTAACTAACGTGAATTTAATAGGAACGGACAAATCCCGTACGGGTCGAGTTCGATTGTTTTTGTGTCGAATCGAATTATTTAAGCGTCGAGTCGAAATGGCTTGACACCAAAATCCTAAAATTTTAAGCGGTTTGAGTGCGATTGGTTCAGAGTTCAAACTTTAGTTTGAATCTTCAAAGTAAATTCAAACTAAAGTTTGAACTCTGAACGCGTTCGAGTAACTTCCAAATGTTAATTTAGCGAAAATGTCTTTTTTAAGCAGTTTACCTGCAAAATCGATCAAAATATTTAAATGTTAAATTCAATTTCTTTCGTGTCGAATGCGATTATTTAAACGTCAGGTTCAATTATTTAAATGTCGATTTGAATTATTTAAATGTCGATTTGGATTTATTCCGTGTTAATTTGAATTATTTAAATGTCGATTTGAATTATTTAAACGTTAAGTTCGATTATTTAAATGTCGATTTGAATTATTTAAACGTTAAGTTCGATTATTTAAATGTCGAATTGAAATATTTAAACGTCGAATTCGATTATTTAAATGTCGAATTGAAATATTTAAACGTCGAGTTCGATTATTTTGATGCGGGAACGGATTTTTTTGCGCATAAGATTGAAAAATGTCTTGCGATTTCTCATTTTTGCCCTTAAAAACCCCTAAAATAACTGCATCAATTTCTGCACGGCGAGGTCGGCGGGCATTTTTTCGTGGGTCGCTTGCTTGAGAAAGTTGTTGACGGCATCTATTTTGGCGATCGCGTAATCGGTTTTCGGGTCGCTTCCTTTTTTATACGCGCCGATCAAAATCAAGTCTTTCTGCGCTTCGTAAGTCGCCAGAATTTCGCGCAGTTTGCCGGCGGCTTGGACGTGCGCGGCGTTCGTGACGGCATTCATCACACGCGAAACCGATTCGTTGATGTCGATCGCGGGGTAATGATTCTGGGCGGCTAATTTACGCGATAAAACGATGTGACCATCTAAAATCGAGCGCGTTTCGTCCGCAATCGGTTCGGTCATATCGTCGCCTTCGACGAGAACCGTATAAAATGCCGTGATCGAACCTTTATCCGAATTTCCCGTTCGTTCGAGCAGACGCGGAAGCTCGGAAAACACCGACGGCGGAAAACCCGCACGCGCCGGAGGTTCGCCCGCCGCCAACCCGACTTCGCGCAAAGCACGCGCAAAACGCGTCACCGAATCCATCAAAAACAAAACTTTTTTGCCTTGATCGCGGAAATATTCGGCAACCGCCGTGGCGACATACGCCGCTTTCATACGAATCAGCGAAGGTTCGTTTGACGTGGCGACGATCACGACCGAGCGTTTCAAACCTTCTTCGCCCAAATCCTGTTCGAGAAAATCGCGCACTTCGCGCCCGCGTTCGCCGATCAGCGCGATAACGTTGATTTCGGCTTCGGTGTTTCGCGCCAGCATTCCGAGCGTCGTCGATTTTCCGACTCCGGCGGCGGCAAAAATCCCGATCCGCTGACCTTCGCCGACGGTCAAAATTCCGTCCATCGCGCGAATTCCCGTTTTCAATTGCTTCGTCACGCGCTGGCGTTTCATCGGGTCGGGCGGACGCGCCGAAACGATCTTTTCCACCGCGTCCTCGATCAAACCTTTGCCGTCGAGCGGTTCGCCCAAACCGTCAACCACGCGTCCGAGCAAATCTTCGCCGACGCGAATCGTCAAAGAACTGCCCGTCGGCACGACTTCCGCGCCCATCGCCACGTCCGAAACGTCGCCGAGCGGCATCAGGACGACTTCGCTTCCGCGAAAACCGACGACTTCCGCCCGCAAAACTTTTGCCCGATGTGGCGAATGAATCAAGCATAATTCACCGACCCGCGCACCCGGAACGGCGGCGCGAATCAGCAACCCCGTTAATTCCGTCACGCGCCCGCGCACTTCGACGGAAGAAATCCAATCAACGGCGGAAATGTATGGCTGTAAATCTAACATTCGGATTTTGGATTTTAGATTTTGGATTTTGGATTTTATCAAATCCCGCCAACCAAAATCGTTTTAGAACAATTTTCTCAGCAATCAGAAAAATTCGTAATTCGTAATTTATTAATCTTGCGACCCTTCGCCTTCGGATTGCGAAAGCAGTGCACGTTCCAGAACTCTCAATTGCGTTTCGAGCCGTGCGTCGATCGTGCCGACTTCAGATTCGATCAAACAACCGCCGACCGAAACGCGCGGGTCAGCCGTGAAATCGACGAAACGAACTCTGCCCGAAGTTGAAAATTTTTCGACGCTGTTTTCGACGCTCGGCAGGTCGGCGGGATTGACGCGAACCGTCAGTTTTTCCTGCTGACGCGCATTTTGCAAAGCGGCGGAAACCACGTCGATGATCGCCTTGTCGTCTTTCTTAATTTCCCGACCGATGATCTTTTCGGCTAAACGAACGGCTAAACGAAGCAAATCCTTTTCGGTTTCGCGCCAGACGCGTTCGCGGATTTCGCGCACTTCGATCAGCTGTTGTTCAAATTCCGCGAGTGCCGTTTCGTTGCCTTCGCGATAGGCTTCGGCGCGCAGATTTTCCGCGTCCTGACGCGCTTCGCGACGAATTTCGGAAGCAAACTCTTCGGCTTCTTCCATAATTCGCGCCGCTTCTTCACGCGCCGAAACGATCTGATTTTTGATGACCTTTTGGCGCACGGGAAAACTTTCGGAAAACTTGCGCCCGTTTGCTTTGATTAGATTGCCCGAATTTTCATTGCTCATAATTTTTAAGAATTTCGCTTTAGTTTCGGATGAAGATTTTACAGTTTTTCTGTTTGGATAAATTTCGCCGCCAGTTTTTCCAGCATTTTTCGACGTTTTTCCAAAACTATCTTTTCTTCCGCCGTGCCGCTCTGAAATTGTTTTTCGTATTCCTTAACGAATTTTTTCCAGCGGCGCGAATCACGCGTCGAAAGTTTTTGCGACGTGTAATCCTTTGCGGTCTGGTCGCGCTGGACGAAAGCAATCGCCAAAAGTTTCAAGCCGAGTTTTTGCAAAAGTTTGTCAGCCTGTAAATCCGTCCGCCACGTCTGCCGCACGAGTTCGTCGGCTTGCGCGACCCAGAAAGGACGAACTTTTTCGAGTTCGGTCAGATATTTTGCGATCTCGCGCGCGTCTTCTTCCTCAAAACGATTCAAAAAAGCCGCCAGTGTTTCTTTTGAACTGATGCCGCGGCAGGCGATTGCCATTTCGCGCAAACTTATTTGACGGACGAAATTCGTAATTTCCGCAACCGAAGAACGGTCGAGATCGTTCGGTTCGGAAATATCTTCGAGCGCGACGAAATTTGCCAGAAAGGTTTTGCGGATATGCGCGACGATCTCGGCATTTATCGGGTTGCCGTTTTGTCCCGAAATTTCGTCCGCCTCGTAACTCAGATCGAGGTAAAGCGCGATGCGGCGGCTCAGATCGGCGGGCAGATTCCGCAAGATCAAAACCTGAATTGCACGCGGTTCGCGGCTCAGAACATTGACGATGTGCGCCGGATTTATGTTTTCATCGAGCCGCATCGCCTTTCCTCGGCGGCGCAATTTATCAAGCCAGACGCTTTGCCAAAGCGTGAGATTTTCGGCGGGCAATTCGTCGAGAAAAGCCGCCCGCGAACGCAGGGCTTCCAATTGCTCGGCGGGCATCGTCGAAAAATTGCTTTCAACCAATTGCGCAAGCGGTTTTGCTTGGACGGTTTCACCGGCTTCGGAAAATTTTTTTTCAAAAGCGAGCGCAAGCGTCAGCAAAACGTCGGTCTTTTCGGCTTGAGAAAGATTCTTCATCGATATTTACAAATATTCTTACGGGAGTTTTTCGTCCTCGTCATCATCGTCGAAATCGTAATTTTCATTGAGCAAAGCCGTGTCGCCCGGATCGGTTTCACGGAAATTTTCAACTTCCGCAGGTTGCCGGCGGCGTTTTTTCTGTAGAAGGAAAACGATCAGAACGAAAGCCAGAATCGTGACGAAGCCGATGCCCGAAACGAGTGCGATGCGCGTGATGTTATAAGTCGTTTTAAAGTCGGGAAGCTGGCGCAACGGTTTGTAGGTCAAAACGACCGTCACGTTTTTCGCGTCCAGAGCCGGAACGCTCCCGGCAACCATACTTGCGATTTCTTCCTTGGTGACGGGAAAGGTCGGCGTTTTGTAAGTTACCAGAGCGGTCGCCGTCGAGGGATACGGGTTGATCGCCAAAGATTTATCCTGCGGCGGCACAAAGTTTACGTCAACGCAGGTTACGCCCGGAAGTTTGCGGAGTTGTGACTCGATATTTATCTTCATCCGCCGCTGTTCACGCGCTTTTTCGACTTCCATCGAAGTGACGATCGAGCTTCCTTCCGGTTCGGGCGGTTCGGGACGACCGAGGCAATGGTCTTCCATGATCTGGATCGCCGCAGACATAACGTCGTCGTCGCCGCTGATGACGACCTCGAAACTTTTGCGTTCGCCTTCGCCTTTTTCTTCTTTTTTGGCGCGAATTCCGTTTTCATTGAGAACGTCAATGATCTGGTTCGCTTCCGCTTCGATCTTCACGGTTTGAACCTTTTTCGGAGTGCATCCGCCAAGCCAGATGACGGCGATCAACAGACTAAAAATTAGGGATTTTTTTCTTAACATTAAAATACTGCTTTCTTAAAAAATACTTTTCCGGCGAAATTTAATTGGTCAATTCTTCCGTACCCGACGGCATCAGTTCGGGAAAATCGGCAAACTCGTTTTCAAATGAGCCGAAACCCTGATTCAGTGCGGCGCGGCGCATCGAAATTCTGCCGATCGGCTGAATATTCAATTCGGGCGTTAATTCCTGATAGGACAAGACCGCCAGACTTTGAAATTCAAGTTCGACCATTTTACGGACGAAACGGCGCAATTCCATATCCGTCACGATAACGGGTTGTTGCGCGGTCGGCGGCTGATCGGCAATTTCACGGCGGATCGCGTCGAGAATATCGTGCGCAATCGTCGGGTCGAGCGACAGGAACGAACCCGTCGAAGTGCGCCGGATCGCGCCGCGAATCACGTCCTCGATCTCGGGATCGAGCAGATAAACGAATAAAGTGTCACTGCCGAGCGCGTATCTGAACGAAATATAACGGCGCATCGCGGCGCGGATATGTTCGGTCAGCATCACGGGGTCTTTTTCGATTCTGCCCCATTCGCTCAACGCGTCGAGCATCGATTTCGTGTCGCGGATCGAAATCCCTTCCTGCACCAATCTTTGTAAAACGTCGGTAAACTGGTGAATCGTGATGACTTTTCCGATGGTTTCCTCGACCAGTTTCGGCATTCCGCGCGAAACGAAATCAAGGTAGCCCTGCGCTTCCTGAATTCCGATAAAATCGTGCGCGTAGCGGCGCATAATCCGCGAAAGATGAAGCAGAATCACGTCCGCCGGTTCCCAAACCTTTAATCCGGCGGCTTCGGCGATATGACGCTGTTCGGCAGGAATCCACGCACCCGGACGAAGATCGGCAGGATTATTGACATTTTCGCCTTCGATGCCGAAAACGCGGATATTTTCCGCCGAATCGTTGACATAAACGCAATCGGGACGAAGCGAACCCGTTCCGACCGGAACTTCCTTGACGGCGATATAATATTCGTTCGGTGCAATCGGCGCGTCGCCGCCGACGTAGCAGAAAGGAACCATCACGCCGAGATCGTAATAAAGCGCGTTGCGCAGTTTTGGGATTTCGGCACGGAAACGTGCGCCTTGCGGCGTATTTTTATCGACCAGATGCGTTAATTCGCGGCTGACGACGACCGCCATCGGAACGGTAAAGCTCATTTGCAGTTCGTCCGAATCGGTTGCAGGTTGCGACAGATCGGGCATTTCGCCCGCTTCGATCAATTTCTGCTGACGGCGATACATATAGTAGCCGACTCCCGCAACGCCCAAGCCGACGGGCAAAAACATCCAGTTCAGCAAGGTCAGAAAAGACATCACTCCGCCCGTCACGAAAAGTGCTTTCGGCGAAGCGAAAACCTGCGCGCTGATGTCTGCGCCGACCGTCGAACTATCGTCGTTCGAGGCGACGCGGGTGACGACGATACCTGCGGAAAGCGTGATTAAAAGTGATGAAATGATCGCCGCGAGTCCGTCGCCGAAGGTTGCGATCGTGTATTTGTTGGCGGCTTCGGAAAAAGTCATTCCGTGCGACACCACGCCGGCGGTCAATCCCGCCACGATGTTCACAAGCGCGATAATGATCGTGCAGATCGCGTCGCCCTTGACGAATTTCATCGCGCCGTCCATCGCGCCGTGCAGTTGCGATTCCTTGCCGAGTTCGTTACGCATTGCCCGCGCTTGTTCCTGCGTAATCAAACCCGAACGCAAATCCGCGTCGATTGCCATTTGTTTACCCGGCATCGCGTCCAGCGTAAAACGTGCCGCGACTTCCGCCACGCGTTCCGAGCCTTTGCTGACGACGATAAACTGGACGACGAGAATGATAATGAAAAGCACCGCGCCCGTTATCAAACTTCCTTGCGCCGTGACGTGTCCGAGCGATTCGACGACCGAACCCGGTTCGCCGAATGTCAGAATATTTCGCGTCACGGAAACGCTCAAAGCCAGACGAAAAACCGTCGTTAAAAGCAAGATCGTCGGATAAGAAGTCAGTTGAACAGGTGAATTGATGAAAAGCGACGTGATGAGAATCAGGATCGAGATCGCCAGATTGACGAGAATCAAAACCGAAACCATTTCGGGCTGGAGCGGAATAAACAGCGTTCCAATCACCAGCAAAAGACCGATCGGCAACAGCAAATCCTTGTATCTTGCCAGTAAGCCCGTGATATTGCCTTGTCTTAATAGCGAATTAAAATCAAACGTATTGCCGACGGATTTCATTTTCGAGTTTCGTTCCCCTTTCTACTTATTTTGAATACACTAATTTTAACAGTAACTAACGAATAGTTAAAGACATTTTTCGGGGAAGCGATTAATACAACTCTAAAATCAAAAAAATGATCGCGGCGGTAAAAAGTGTGCCGACAGCCATTACCAGAATTTCAGTGATCGTAAAATAACCGAAGATTTGCGCTTTCTTGGCGGTCAGCGCGGCAGTCTGCGGAACTCGGCTCGTGTGAATTCCGCCTTCGGTCTGATGAATATTTTGATTCCCGTTCGGGAAATTTTCGGTTTTACCGTTTTTATCGAGCAGGATCGGCGGCGGAAGCTCTTTCGGTAAAATCGAATCGAGCACTAAAAGTGCCGTCGGTTCGTGAAATCTGACAACGGTTTCGGTGTCGGGTTTCGCGGTTTCCTTTGCGAGAATAAGAAAACGGTCGTCGTTTTTCAAGCGGTGCGGTTCGGCGAGCGGTTCGTTGTTGAGCCAGACGAACTGCGGCTGAAGCGGATATAAAACCACGCCGCTCCAATCTTTCCGAATCTGCGCGCGCGGAATTTTTATTTCATCGGCTTCGCTCGTAATGAGGCATTCGCCCGAATCCGCCCAACCGAGCCACATTTCCTCGGTTTCCACATATTGCCGCTCTTTTTTGCCCGTCCCGTTTTCGATCTGAAAATAAAATCTCTCTTCCGAACGAAGCCCTTCCAAAACGTCGTTCAGGCTTTTTCCGCTTTTGATTAATTTTTCTTCTTCGGTTTCCTCGTTTTCTTTTTCGGCGGCGATTTCGACGGGCAGATTCGGCAGATTTTGAATTGTTTCGCCTTTTAATAACGATTCGGCGTTATCGGCGGTTTCAACGATCAGCAAATATTCACCGACTGTGACCTTATCGCCCGTTTGAAGATAATGCAGTGCGCCCTGGGGCAATGCTTCGCCGTTGACGATTGTGCCGTCAACGCGGCATAAAAGCGTCGTGTTTTCTTCTTCGCAGATAATTACAAATTGTTCGGGAGCAATTTGGGAATCCGGGAGCTCGATTGTTGCCGAATGGTCGTTTCCCACCGTGATTATTCCGCTCGACGGAATATCCTGTGTTAATTCAGGAAGAAATTCGTCCTGCTTTTTGACCAATAATTTATTGAACATCTAAAAAATATCGAAACCTTTTGACAAAGTATTCTGCTTACAATGTATAGTAACACAAGGTAAATTTCATTTGATAGCAAGTTTTTTTGAATTCGGAATGTTGAATAACTTTTGAATTCGCACATTTTATTTTTTATGGAAAATTATTCAAATAAAATACCGAACGAAACCGAAAAAGCCGAACTCAGCCGCGAAGAAATGGCGAAATTATTTAATTATCCTTCGATCGGCGAGCTTTTCAGCGAAACGGACCCACGCCGTCTGAATGAATTTTTCGCCCGTCTTTCCGCCACGCGCGAAAATCTCGAACGCGTGATTCGCTACGGCAACCGCGACGAATCCGAACGCGCTTCAAAAGCCGCCAACGCCGTCAACGTCACGCTCGAATTTCTCGAAAATCTCCAAAAAATGCGCCTTAACGAAAAAAGATAAAATTTTTTCGATTTTTTTCAAAAAACAGGAAACTTTCCGAAACTCCTGCCGATAATCTATTCCAGAACGACATTTGTTTAAGATTTTATCCGTTTTAGGAAGGTCTGTTTATTTTTTTGAGGAGAGGAGTTTTGGTTATGGCAAATAATGATCCACTTATCGTTCCGGGCGGCGCAGGACAGCTTCCACCGGTCACGACAATTTATCCTGAAACAGGTTTACCGCAACAAACGCAAAGAGATTCGGGAAAATTTCTCCGTATCTTAGGCGGAGTCGCCGGCGGCGCGTTAAATTTCGTGATGCCCGGACTCGGCGGAATTCTCGGAAGCGTTATCAGCAAAGGCGGCAGTTCTTACGGCTCGTATGTCGGTTTGATGGAACAGCAACGCCAGATGGACGAAATGAACAGATACAATCAGATGGCGAATTCATTGCAACAGCGGCAACAGCAGGTAATGCTGAACCAACAGCAACAGCAATCTTTTCAGCTCATCAGCGTTCAGCATCGCGCCAGTATGCAGTCGCAGGAATTTTCGACCGTTTCAAATTTGATGAAATCCCGTCACGACAGCGAAATGACGGCGGTCAACAATATCAAATCGTAATTAATTTTTCGTAAATTTTACGGTTTATACAATTTTCGGCAGAAGCGTTTTTCAATTAATTAACACTACTAGAATGACCATTTCGTAACGCTTCTGCCGAAAAAATCATTTTAAATCTATGACCTTAAAAGAAATTTCCGTCAGCGGCGAAGAACTTCGCGTCATTCTCGAAACAGGCTACATTTTGCGTGAAGCCGCCCGTTTTGACGAAGCCGAAGCCGTCTTTCGCGGAATGATGGAATTTCTGCCCGAATCCGATGTTCCGCAGGTCGGACTCGGAACGGTTTTTCTCCAGCGCGGCGATTTTCAAACGGCGCAGGACATCTGCGCAAACGCGGTTCAAACCAATCCCGAAAGCCTTTATGCGCGTGTTCATTACGCCGAAGCTTTGCTCTTCGGGCAACGCCGCGAAGAAGCCGAAAACGAGCTTCGCGAAATCATCGGCACGAATCCCGACTCGCCGCACAGCCAAACCGCCAAAGCCCTGCTCGAAGCGGCTGACCTGATCTGCCCGCAGTAAAAATATTTCTTAAATATCTTCAAAAATTACATTAAAAAAGACTTCTGAAATACTTCCGAAGACAGGAAATTTTTTTAAAAACCAAGGTAAATTTTTTATATTCCAAAGTAAATAAAACATAAACCTGCGAAAAAGTTTTATAAACTTAGGTAAATAAAATAAAAACCCAGGTTTATAAAATATATTCGAGAGTAAATAAAATATAAACTCAAGTTTATAAAATATATTCCAAGGTAAATATTTTATAAACCCAAGTTTTTATTTTATAAACTTGGGTTTATAAAACTTTTTCGTAGCAAAAATTGAATTTGAGAAGACATTCATAAAGGCAGAAACGCGACTTGTAAGGAGCGGGTTGCGATTTTAAATTTTGGACTTAAATCTTAAATCTTGACTTGTTTGATACGCTTCTTTATTGCATTTACTTCACCTTTCGACTGTTTACGGCTAGTTTAATTCGCGCAGGATTTTCGCTTTGGTCGGCGATTCTTTTAATATTTCCAGGATATTTTCGAGCCAAGCGTGATGCGTGAGCGATTCCGCCGTCGGGTAAAAATTACTGCCTAATTCCTTTAAGACATCAGCTAAAATTTCTTCGTCAATGTTTGAAGCGAGCAAGTCTTCGAGCTCGTTGCGGACTTTGGTAACGGTGAGCGGCGGATTGACGGCTTTAAAGTGTCTGACGACCGCCGAAAAGCTCGGCTTTGCGCCTTCCCAACGATAATCTGCGCTCCAACCCTGATAAAAATAACCGCCGAAAAACTGGTAGAGTTCAGGAAATTTGAATTGAAAATTGCTCACTTTCTTTTCGGGGGAGATTTCTTTTAAGGATAAATATTGCCCGCCCGAAAAACAATTTGCGGTTGTCATTCGCCGCTCCGTTAAATATTGGATTTCCGGTTGTCCGGTTTTATGAAACCAAAAAAGATTTGAGGAAATGCCAGCCCACCACCGAACTGTCGCGAACCAGAACGATTCGCGCTTTGGTCGCCGAAAAATAGCCTTCCGAATCGCGTTCGACGACGATGCCGATCGGTTTTTCAAAATCGATGTCCTTGACCAGTCGATGATTTCCGCTTCTCAGCCATTGTTCGATCTCCGTTTGATAAGCACTGACAAAATCCTTCTGTGCCTGCCTTGCATCATCGGAATTGGTAAACGCCGAAGCCGAATTGTCCTGCATAAAAGCCGGATTGAATTCCAAAAACTGCCGCAACGCGCTTTCCGCGCCCGTTTGTCCCGGCTTGTTAATGTTCGGGTTCGCGTCGTCCTTGTCCGCCGTGTTGACGGAAAGCGAAATGAAATTGTTCTTTTCGGATTTTTGCAGAACGCTCTCCGAAACGTTTTTCGGCATCGCTTCGTTCATCGCTTTTTCGCCCGCCAGGATCAAACGATTTATCATTTCGTAAATTTGTGCGAGCGCGAGCGAACGGCTGACCAAACCGCCGTTCGGCTGAGTTTGTCCCGCCAGACTGATGACCGCGAGCAAAACGCCGAGTTCGTTGTTCGCCAGCAGAATCCGCACGAATTTTTGGACAGCCAGATCGAGATTGGCGGTCGTTTTCGCCGAAGCCGCGTCAGCGATCAGGATTTTGACGAGCTGTCCGATGTCGCGCAGAGCGGCGGGCGGAATCTCGTTTGCCAGAACGTTCGTCAAAGCGGCAAGAGTTTTCGTATTCGGCGCATTTTCATTTGCCGAAACAAAACCGCGCGCCAGCAGAAATCCGTTCAGAATTTCGTGCGAAGGATGATTTTGCAGGGTTTCCATCGCGTGCGCCGGAATATGACGCGGCAGAAGTTCGACCGCCGTTTGCATTCTTTCGCGGATGTTCAATTGTTCAAAATGTTTGCCGTCCAAACCCGCCGTGTTCAGCAGAATAGTTTTGGAAGCCTGAATTTCTTCGTGAAAATGATGCGCGAGTTCCGTCGTGACCTGATGGATCATTTTGCCGCTCAGATTCGACGGATTCTGCACGAAACCGAAAAGCGTTTTGCCGACATTTTGCAAAAGCGTGCCGATTTGTTTCGGCAGAGGGTTCGATTGCGAATTTGAATGATAATTCGGCGAATTGCCATCGATCAGTTGATTGATCGCCCGATTGCTCAGATAAATATCGTTCTGCTGTAAAATCGGTCCGAGAACGATTTTGAGCAGGGCGTTCGGCAGGTTTTCAAGCTGCGGAACATTTGCCGGAATATTAATGCGAACTGTCGGAAAATGCTGTGTCGTCGGTTGATGCGGCGAATTCGTTTGCGGAAAATGCTGATGCGGCAAATTTGGTGTGTTCGGCGTATTCGGCAAATTTTGCGGTTTTTCCGTGTTGGTTTGCGTCGGCGGATTTTGCGGTTTAGGCGTGTTCGCCGTGTTCGTGTTATTCGTATTGTTCGGCTGATGCGGTTGATTAGGCGTGTCAACATCCGATTTGTGATGTCCGCGACCGTGTTCCAAGCCTTGTTCCGAAGCGTGATTTGCGCCGTTATTGCCTTGATTTTGCGAATTTTTCAGATTTGCCGGCTGACCTTGTTCGTGTCCGCCGTGATTTTGCCTGACTTGCGGTTGATTTTGGGTTTGATGCGTCGTGTTGGCGCGGTTATGATTCGGGTTTTTGATGACTTGCTGACTGACCTGACGAATCGCGCCTTGATTTTGTTTAGCAGAAAGTTTTACCGAAACCCGCACACCCAAACCGGCTTCCGCACCTTTTGTGTTAATTCCGAGTTGGGCGGAAACTCCTCCGTTTATGACAGGTTTCGGCATAATAAAACTTCCTCGACTGTAAAAAATAAAACTGAATAAACGGCTTAAGCCGCCGCTTGTTTGTGCGATGCGACCTGACGAAGCGACACGAGCAAAGCGCGGGCGCGAACCGTGGCGGGACGAAATGCGTTCGGGTCGTTTTCCAACGCCTTACGCAAATCTTCGATGCCTTTTTTGACTTCACCCTTCAGCAAATAAAGTTCACCGCGTCCGGCAAGTGCGTCCACGTTGGCGATATTGTAGCGAATCGAAGCGTCATATTCTTTGAACGCTTCTTCGACATTTCCCATCCGCCAATGAATCGCGCCGAGATGACAATGGAAAACGCTGTCGAACGGATCGGCGGCGACCAAGCCCGCATAAATCTGCCGCGCTTCTTCCAGCTTGCCCGAATTCATCAATTGATAACCGCGCCGTGCGATCGCGTAAAGCTGTTTGCGGTTTAATCCGACGGCTTCCGAGATCGTGATCTGTCCGGTTACGAGTTTTTCCTGAATTTCGTGTTTACGATTATTCGTATTTCTTTGATTTGCTAACATTTCTCTCTTACTTCCTCTTTAAAGCTAAATTTTGTGAAGCGTAATTTTTTTGAAAATCACGCCTCACATTCATTTAATAAAATCAATTAACCTTAGGCATACAGTGCGCGGTTTCGCATCGTAAACATCGTGTCGTCGAGTTTTGCCAGGCGCGACAGCAGATTGAACATCTGTCCGAGCATACGGAAAGCGTCGCGTAATTGGTTTTGATGCCGAAAACGGTTGTAATTGCCGAAATTATTCGTATTGTCGTTGCGCGTGGTCGAATTATTATCGTTCGAGCCGCCCGTGTTGTTGTAATACGGGTTCGTGCCGACCTGATTCGGTCTCCACGTCGAATTCCAATCGTTGATAAGATCGCTCACGAAATTGTGGAGCAATTGATTGAAATCGAAACCTGCCCAGAGATCGTTGTTGCCTCCGTTGCCGACGGGCAGATCGTTGCCGAGCTTGAACGAATCGCCGCCGTTATTGCTGCCGATGATTTCCTTGCCTTGAAAAGACCAATCGTCGGTTTCCTTGCCCATCACGAAAACGTCGTTGCCGCCGAAGCTGTTGGCGTGTGCATAGCCGTCCTGCGTAACCCCGCCGACCACGCCCTTGCCTTTGTCGATGTCGGAAATCTGTACGCGGTCGTTGCCGCTGATGATTTCGAGTCCGCCTGTCACCGTCATTCCGCCATTGCCCCAGGGTTTGGTGGTGACGTTAATTTTCGTTCCGTCGCCCAATACGAAAGTCGAATTACGTTTGAAATCCCACGTTCCGCCGTCGCCTTCGGCAACGTGCGGGTCGCCCCAGATGCGCGTCGTTTTGCCGTCCGGTCCGGTGATGACCCATTCGTGTTGCTTGGTGGCTTCGATCTTGTAACCGCCGGGTGTCGTGACAACTCCGTTGCTGTCGGTTTTCAGGCTTCCCTCAGGATGCGTCGAATCGATCGGCGACGGCGGAACACAACAGCCGCCCGCCGCGATCGATGAATTGTTTCCGTTAAACGCATTTCCGCCGATAGTGTCGAATAACTGCGCAAAATCGCTGAAGATATTCGATAAAATGTCATTTACATCGTTGAAAGCCGTCGAATTCAAACCGTCCAACAGATCATTGCGAACCCCGTTTGAATTAAAATTAAAAATATTTACGTTAATGTTGCTCATTCCTGTTCTTCTCCTTCCGAAACGCTTAGTGTTTGATACTACGTTTTTACTTAGCGAACATTAGTTTTATAAAGCTTTATTCAACAATTTTCTCGCTGTTGTAATGATTATCGGCAGGCTTATTTGAAAGTTTCCTAAAAATGAAAAGTTTTTGCGGATTGTCGGAAAGGAACGTGCAAAATTAAGTAAATTTGCAGACTCGGATGAGTAAAAACCAACGATGAAATAGTGAAATAATTAAATTAATAGAAAATTTATGTAGTCACGGGAAAAAAATCCCGGGACACGGGAAAAATATATTGGGACGCGGGAAAAATATCTCGGCACACGGGAAAAAAATATTGGTGTGCAGAAAAAATATCTCGGAGTGCAGGAAAAGTTCCTGCACTTGCGGGAAAAATATCTGGAAGTGCGGGAAAAAAATATCGGAGTGCGGCAAATTTTGCCGTAAGTGCGGGAACTTGTCCCGAAAGTGGAAATTAATAATTTTAGGACTCGCAGTAAAACCGATTAAGAATCGCGCCTTGTTTTTAATCGAGGTTTTGAGATTACTCGAACGTGTTCAGAGTTCAAGATTTATCTTGAATTTTGCTTGGAAGTCCAAACTGAAGTTTGAACTCTGAACTTTTATTTTTCGGTTCTTTCGTTCTTTTCGCAGGCAAAAATCTTCACTCGGAAAGCAGTCCGAGCATTGCCAGACGTTGGCGCAGACGGTTGACGGCTTTGGAATGAAGGCGTGAAATCCACGATTTATTCACGCCCATTATCTTGGCAAGTTCGGTCGTCGAGATTTGTTTGAAATAGAGTGCTTCGATGATTTCGCGTTCCTTTTCGGGCAATTCCTTGACGGTTGCACGCACCAGATCGATGGTTTCGCGGAACTCGACCGAAACGTTCGGAAGTTCGCGCGTGTCGGCAACGTCGGGCGCGTTTTCTTCGCTCAGGGAAAGCAAATACGCGGGAATCAACGAATCGACAAATTTTTCGACCGTCTGGATTTCGTCGTCAACCGTCGCCGTCGTTGTTTCCGTTTCGTCGTCGGACGCGGTTTGCACCAAATCGTTCAAAACCGCTTCGCGGCGCACCCAGGCATCGTTCGGCGTGCGCGTCAAAATTCCCATCTGCCGCAAACCGTCGAAAACCGCGCCCTTGATGCGGTAATGCGAAAACGTCACGAACGAAACCTTGCGGCGCGGGTCGTAGCGGTCAGCCGCTTCGAGCAGTCCGACCATTCCGTAACTCGCCAGCTCTTCAAAATCGACGTTGACGGGAAAACGGTTCAAAACCTGCTTGACGATCGAATAGACATACGGGCGGTATCGCTCGACGAGTTCATCGCGGTCGAGAAAAGCCTGTTGAGCGGCAAATGAATTTTCCTGATTGGGTTCAGCCACAAAAATTAATCTAATTTACGGTAACTCATTTAACCCGAAAATTTCAAAACGCGAAAATCAAGAAATAGCCCGAAGCGCGTCGTAAACCCTAAATTACAATATTTGCCGCCGGGAAAACAATTACGCAAATAACCGGAAGGCTTTCGCTTTGAAATTTTCAAAGCGAAAGCCTTCCGGTTATTTTTTGCCCTTCCTGTCCTTTTTCCCCCGTGTAAAAATCAATCTTTTGCGCCCGTTTATTGCGGTGCGGGCATTTGATAAAACAATTCCGCGCCCGGTCCGAGCGGCAGACCGAGATAAAACCAAATCACCAAAAACAGCGTCCAGCCGACAAAAAACGCGACCGAATAAGGCATCATCAACGCCATCAGCGTTCCGATTCCGGCGCGACCGTCGTATTTTTGCGCGAACGCGACGATCAGCGGAAAATACGACATCAGCGGCGAAACGATATTTATCACGCTGTCGCCGATGCGGTAAGTCGCCTGCGTCATTTCGGGCGAATAACCCAGAATCATCATCATCGGCACGAAGATCGGCGCGACCAGAGCCCATTTCGCCGCCGCCGAACCGATCAGCAAATCCAAGATCATCGTGGCGACGATGAACGTAATTATCAGCGTCACACCGCTGACTTCGAGATTTTTCAAAAACTCCGCACCGTTGACGGCGATGATGACACCGAGATTCGACCAGTTGAAAAGCGCGATGAACTGCGCCGCAAAAAACGCGAGCACGAGATACGTCGACATCGTTTTCATCGAATTTTCCATCGCATTCGTCACGTCGTTCGTGCTTTTAACGGTTCGCGCCCCGATGCCGAAAGCCAATCCGAGAAAAACTCCGCCCGCAAAAATGACCGCCACGATTCCCGACAAAAACGGCGATTTCAGCAGTTCGCCCGTTTTCGTATCGCGCAAAAATCCGTCCGCCGGAATCGTGCCGAGCAAAATTATGCCGACGAAGATCAAGAGCGCGGCAAAAGCGAATTTCATCCCGCGCTTTTCCGCATCGGTCAGCGTTTCCAGCTTTTCGGGAACGGCATCGCCTTTGTATTCGCCGAGTCGCGGCACGACGAGCTTTTCGGTGATCCACGTTCCGAGAACCGTCACCAAAATTGCCGACGAAGCCATAAAATAATAGTTGGCGACGGGCGTGACCGAATATGCCGGATCAACGATGTGCGCCGCTTCCTGCGTGATTCCCGCCAGCATCGCGTCGATCGGTCCGAGCAGTAAATTTGCGCTGAAACCGCCCGAAACTCCCGCAAAAGCCGCCGCGAGTCCCGCTAACGGATGCCGTCCGACGGCGAGAAAGATCATCGCCGAAAGCGGAATCAGAAGCACGTAACCGATGTCGCTCGCCGTGTGCGACAAAACGCCCGCGAAAACCACCACGACCGTCAAAAGCTTCTTCGGCGACGACATCACGAGCAGACGCAAGCTCGTCCGAATCAAACCGCTCGCTTCGGCAACCGCGATTCCGAGCAGTGCGACCAAAACTGTTCCGAGCGGCGCAAAACTCGTGAAATTAGTGACCAAACCAGTCAAAACGCGGTGCAATCCTTCGACCGAGAGCAGATTTACCGCTCTGATCGTTTCCTTCGTCGTCGGATGCTGAACGGTTATGTCGGCATTCGTGACGATTGCCGAAGCGATTACGACGAGGAAAGTTAAAGCGACGAACAGAATCGCCGGATTCGGAACGGCGTTGCCGACGCGTTCGACAAAATTCAAAATTTTGTAAAGCGTGTTTTTCGTTTCAATTTTGTTCGCCGCGATTATTTGTGCGTCCATTTAATTTCTCCTGTCGAAATCGAAAGCGTTTGCAAGTAGAACCCCTGACCGTTCTGGGGAGAGTTTTGTCAGTAAACTCAGATCGACGATCAGCCGACGGGATTCAAAATCGCCTGAATCCTGAGTCCGAGCCGGTCGCCGAGGTCCTTCAACAATTCCTTTTCCTCGCGCTGAATGCTAGAACGGCTTCGCAAAAGACCGATCTCGCCCGCCGCGTTCGCCACTTCGATACAGCCCGTTTGCAGGATTTCGCGCAGATAAGCCGCTTGTTTCGCCGGAATATTGACGAGAATGATCTGCAAATCTTCGAGCGATTCCTCGCAAAATTCGTCGGACGGTCTTTCGTCGAGCCAGATGTCGAGCTGTCTTAGATTTTCCTCGTCGCCGTTTATTTGAAAACTTCCGGCATAACGCCGGATCACTCTTTTTTCGCCTGCCTGCACAAAGCCTTCCGCCCACGCCACCTGCACGAGCGGAACCATAAAAAGAAGCGGAAGTTTGTCGGGCGAGTAGCCCATTTCCGTTGCAATTTCAAAAGCTTCCGACGGAACTTCGTATTTTTCGACTTTCATATTTTCTCCACAAATTTTTCGTTAATTAAACGACATCAGCCGCACCGATCCGTTTGGCAATGCGTTTCACGACAGCAATTTCCTCTTCGCAGATTCGCATTCCGCCCGCCGGAAAATCTTTCGAGCCGCCCGAAGCTTCCGCGATCTTCGTGCATTCGGAAAGCAAGGCGGATTTTCGTTCTTTTTTCTCGTCCGCATCGAGATTTTTCCAACTTTGCGTCAATTTACCGAGTGCGTATTCGTAAAATTCGTCGGTCGGGTGCAGTTCGAGCCATTCGGACAAACGCTTGTATGAAGCCGTATTCGGCTTGATGCCCATTCGCGCCGCCGCTTCAAAGATCAGGTGACGTTCGCGTTTCGTAACCCTGCCTTCCGCCCACGCGGTTTTGACGAGCGGCACGAGCGGAATCAGATTTTCGTCATCGAGTTTGACCGCCGGCGATTGTTTATTGGCAGATTCTTCCAGAATGGTTTCCGGTCGTTTCTCCACGGCGGCATTGGCTGTTTTTAATTGCTCCGCAATCGCTCTGAGCGTATTTTGTTCATCCTCCGAAATTCGTTCGCCGCGCAGAAAGGCGATCACGCTGTCGGAACTTTGTTCGGCAACGAATTTCGCTTGCGCGAGCACACAAAAATTGAGCGTGCGGCGTTCGTCTTCGTTGAGCTTGCTCAGGAAATCGTGAAAATCCTGCCACATTCGCCCGGTCGTCTGCGGAGCCGGACGCGTCAGCAAGCGTTCGATCAATTCACGATAACCGCCGACGCTATCGACCAAACCGTAAACGTCCGCCGCTTTGACGATGACATCCATTTCGCGGCGCGAAATGCGTCCGTCCGACCACGCCACTTCGACCAGCGGCATCAGCAAAAGCAAAGACATCCGACAACGTTCATTTTCATTAAGACGATCACTGTCTTCGACTTTTCTCAAAATTGAATCAACCCGTTCCGTTTGCTTTTCAAAAGACTTCTGCATCTCGGTCTGACGTTTATATTCATTCAATCCGCGCAGAAAAATTGCGTTCATCATAAATCTTTACTCCTTTACTGAAATTATTTTTTAAACCGTCGTGTTTTTACACATTTGCGGTGACGGATTTTGCAAAAGCGGTGCCATTGTCGATTTGCGGCGCGAAACGTGCATCGGAAACGGCGGTAAAGGATTGCAGAACATAGGTTGTGATAAATTAAAATAAAGCCGCCGACGTTTGTTTGGAAGAATTTACCGAATTCCTTGCGGGAAAAGTAATCGTGGCAGGTTTCTACAAAAACGTGGAAAGCCGCCACAACAGATTTCTCCGCTGAAGCCGCCGATGAGCATAAACACAAAATTGGTCTTACTGCTGACCTTAACGGTCGGAGCCGTGATGCTTACCGCGAGTTTTCTGAGTTTAAGACAACGCGAAGCCGCGCTCGAAACTGCCTTGCGTGACGAACTTAAGGCGCACGCCGTTACCCTGCAGATCGCGCTTGAAGAAAATTACCAGAACGGGCGTATTTCGGACGCGCGCCGGATAATCGATCGTCTGCGCGAAAACAGCAAGGTTTACGGAGTGATCTTGTTTGACGAAAAAGGCGACATCATTTCGCTTTCGCATTCGGCGACCGTTTCCGCCGAATTTCGCCAACCGTCCGAACTCGCGGAAGTTTTGCGAACCGGAAACGCCATCGAATTTATTCGCACAGTCGAAAGCCATAAGTTTTTATCGGTCATTCTGCCGCTCAAACTTTCGGCGGAAAAAAACGGCGCGGTGGAAATAGTTAAGCCGCTCGAACTCGTCGAAAAAGACATCGCCCGGGCGCGGGTCAATTGGCTTGCCACGACGCTTTTGCTTTTGGCGACGATCTTTCTCGTCGTTTACATCGTTTTGCGGCGCAGTCTTTCGCGCCCGATCCTGACTTTGCTTTACGGTGCGAAAACCATCGGGCGCGGCGATCTGACACACCGCGTTACGGTCAAAACGACGGGCGATGAGCTTGCAAAACTGGCTTTTGAATTTAACCGGATGGCGGACAATCTTGCCGAACAGCGCGAGGCGGCGGAAAAAGAAGCCGAAAATCGTCTGAATCTGGAAAAACAGTTGCGTCATAGCGAACGGCTTGCGGCGGTCGGGCGGCTCGCCGCCGGAATTGCGCACGAACTTGGCGCGCCGCTCAACGTCATTGACGTGCGCGCCGAGCAATTGCTCGAAAAAACGGACGTTTCGCGTGAAAAGCAAACGAAGAATCTGACGATCATCCGCACTCAATCGGCGCGGATCACGCACATCGTCCGCCAGCTTCTGAATCTGGCGCGTCCTTATCATCTGCGGTTTGACCGGATCGAATTGAGAGATTTGATAAACTCCGCGCTCGAAGATTTCGCCGAAACCGCAAATGTCAGGGTCGAATTTTCCGCGCCCGGAAATTTGCATATTTCCGCCGATGGAGATTATTTACAGCAGGTTTTCGTAAACATTTTTCAGAACGCCTTTTACGCGATGAAAAACGAAGGCGTTTTGCGGATCGAAATAACCGAAACGGAGCGCGGCGGCAACGCATTTGCGGCGGTAAAAATCTCCGACACGGGCGAAGGCATCGCGCCGGAAAGCCTCGAAAAAATCTTCGATCCGTTTTACACGACCAAAGACATCGGCAAGGGAACCGGCTTGGGACTGGCGGTTTCGCGCCGCATCATCGAGGAACACGAGGGTTTTATCGATGCGGAAAATAACGCGGACGGCGGCGCAAGCGTGACGGTTTATCTGCCGACCGACAAAAAATTATGAAGGAAAAAATTTTGATCGTCGAAGACGACGCGGATATGCGCGAACTGCTCGAAGAAATTCTGACGGAAGCCGAATTTGAAACGATTTCCGCCGCCAACGGGCGTTTCGCGCTTGCCCACATCGAAAACGAACAGGAACAGATCGATCTCGTCGTCACCGACGTGCAGATGCCCGAACTGAAGGGAAACGAACTGCTCAAAAAAGTGCGCGAAAAACGAAGTGAAACGCCCGTGATCGTCATCACGGCTTTCGGGTCGGTGGAAAATGCCGTCGAAATGGTCAAACTCGGCGCATTTTCATATTTGACGAAACCTTTTGCAACAAAGGATTTGATCGAAACCGTGGACACGGCTTTGAAGGAATCGGAAGCCGCGCGTTTGCAGGCGCGTTTGCGGCGCGAAATTCCCGAATCGAGCGGTCGAATCGTCGGCGCGTCGCGTCCGATGCGCGAACTGCTCGATCTGGTAAACCGCGCCGGGCGTTCGGCGAGCAACATTTTAATCACGGGCGAAAGCGGCACGGGTAAGGAACTCGTCGCCCGCGCCATCCACGAAGCATCGGCGCGGCGCGATCACGATTTCGTCGCCGTCAACTGTGCCGCGATCCCGTCGGAACTCGTCGAAAGCGAACTCTTCGGTCACACTGGACAAGCCTTTACGGGCGCACGCGCCGCGCGTGCCGGTCTGTTTGAAACTGCCGACGGCGGGACGCTTTTTCTCGATGAGATCGGCGAACTTCCGCTCAACGTCCAGCCGAAACTGTTGCGGGTTTTGCAGGAAGGAACGATCCGGCGCGTCGGCGAAAGCCGCGAAAAAAAGATCGATGTAAGACTCATTGCGGCGACCAATCGCGATCTGGAAAAAGCCGTCGAAAAGGGCGAATTTCGTGAAGATTTATATTGGCGCGTCAATGTCATTCATCTGCATATTGCACCTTTGCGCGAAAGGGTTTTCGACATTCCGTTGCTCGTCGAACATTTTCTGGCGAAGATCGCCCGCAAACAAAACCTCGTTCCGCCGAAGATCGCGCCTGAAACGCTTGCATTGCTGACGACGTATACCTGGCAGGGAAATGTGCGCGAGCTTGAAAATACGATCGAACGCGCCGTCGCGCTCGCGCGCGGTTCGCTTATCACGGTCGAGGATTTGCCTGCAAAGATACGCAATGCAAGCAGTCAGACCTCGGCGATCATTGCCGCCGCCAAAGCGAAGCGGATCACGGTCGCCGAACTCGAACGCAATTACATTCTCGAAATTTTGCAGGAATGCGGCGGCAACAAATCCCGCGCCGCCGAAATTTTAGGACTCGACCGCAAAACGCTTTACCGCAAACTGGAAGAATACGGAGCCGACAAAAGAGCAGATCAAAATTAGTTTTCGGTTGTCCCTGACCGCCACAGTTTTGTCCATTTTTGAATCAAACGGCTTTTTCGAGTTTTTCAAAAACCACGTAAAAACGGCATTTTTACGTGGTTTTTTTGCGGCACGACGGTTGCGATACAGGTAATTGCCGCGAAAAGATCGGCAGAAAAATATTAGATTAATAAATCGGGAGAAAACCTATGTTGAATGCAATTTATTTGATTTTGGCTTTAATAGCGGTAGGCGTAACATTTTGGCAAATCGGGTTTTTATTCGGGATTCCGGGCGCACCGGACAAACCTGATATGACTATTACACTTTCGGCTTTGACGGCGGCAATTATCTTTTTCGGACTCTGGATGGCAGGCAGAATCCATAAAGAAGAAGCGCGTTCAAATCTGATGTTCGATTAAGTTCCTCACCTCGGGACACAAGCCGGACGCGTCAATTCGGCACGACGCGTCCGGCTTCGTTAAACTGCTTTACCGAGGTGAGCAAGGACGGTTTTAGTTTGGAAAAATTCCTTCTCAAAGCTGTAGTCCTCACATTTTTTTATCACTTTGAAAAAGTAACAAGGCGTAAAATATGAAAAATTTGAACATTATACCGGAAGATCACGGTCAGAAATCGTTCGCGTCCGAAATGCCGCGAAAAAAAGGTTGGCGCAGGGAAAAACTTAACGAAAATGAAATGCCGCTCTTGTTTTTGATTCCGCTCGTCGAAACCGCATGGGCGCACGGCGCGGTCGCACGCAACGAAAAGCAGATCATTTTCGCGGCGGCGCGGGAAGAAAAAATCGATGAAAAAGACGAACTAAACGAAGTTTTGGACGAAATGCTGATCTATCAACCCGGCAGACAATTTTTTACCGAATGTTTGGAAACGATCAAGTCCGAACTGGCGGCGATGACGGTCAAAAAGCGCGAGATCGAACGCAAGAAATTGATCGAACGCTGTAAATTGGTCGCGGCGGCGGCTGGGACGAATTCGCCGATGGACGTTGAGAAATTTACGAGCGACGAAGAACGCGAAGTCCTGATGCGGCTCATTACGGAACTGGAAATGAAAGAAAATAAGATGCCGAATTCGCTTTCAAAAAGAGTCGGAGTTTTATAAGCAGCAAAGCTATTCAAAGACTTTTCAATAAGTGCTGATTTAAAGAACTAAATCCGAATTTTCACGCGCAAAACGGCATTCACGGAATGCCCGGAAAAAGCGGAGCTTGCATGATTTTTATCACGCAAGCTCCGCTTTTTCCTTATGAAATCGGCTTGAAGTTTCGTGAAAGAAAATAAAAAGTTACCTTTCGGACTTTCCCTACATCAAACGAACGTTATAATTGTCAATTGAAAATTATGAAAGCGAAAAAATATCGCTTGGAAACGGTTTTGGAACTTCGCAGTCGTGCAAAAGACGAAGCGGCGCGGCAGGTTGCGCTTCGTTTTCAGCAATTGGAAAAAGCCGAAGAAGAATTGGCACGCCGCCGTTTGAATCTGCAAAATTGTTACGAAAAACAAAATCAGGCGCAGGCAAAAATGACGGAAGATTTATCGAAAGGCTTACAGGCACAGGCGATCATCGCACATCAAAATTATCTGAACGACCTGCGAAAACAGGAAATCGAGCTTCAAAAAGAAGTCGATAAACAAATCCAGACGGTCGCAAATGCCGAACGGGAAGTCGAAAAAGCGCGCGAAAAACTGATCGAAGCCGCCCGCGAATTAAAGGCGATCGAGGTGCATAAGGAAAATTGGCAAAATAATGAGCGAACTATGGAAAACCGCCGCGAACAAAAGATCAGCGACGAGATCGGTTCTATTTTGCACGGGCGGCGCAAGAACCCGTAAATAAAGGTAAATAAAAAAGATTGCCTTTATTTAACGAACGGTTGTATAATCGGATTATTGAGAAAATTTTAATAAAATTGTCCACTCTTAGCAGCAAGGCTTTTAAAGCCGACATATTAAATAAAAATTAAGGTTTATGACGGAAAAAACGGCGCAAACGTTGGAAACACTCCCGGTTTCACAACCGGCTGAAGATTCGCGTATGCTCCCGCTTGCCGTTGCGGGGCTCGTATGTTTTGTGATTGCCGTGATCTTAGGAACCGGTAGTTGGATGCTGTTCGGTTCGCATCCGACGAAAAAGACGGCTCAGGAAACGGCGGTCGAAATTCAGCCGATTGCCGTCAGCAATAGCGAACCGCCCGTAAATATGCAGATACAGAATACGACGGCGGCAAATACGGCGGCGAATCCGAATCCCGAACCCGCCGTTAATCTGGAAGGACAAGGCGTTTTGAAGATCGGCGGCGGCGAAGTAGTTTTAGGCGGCGGCAATACGAAGCTTCCGCTCGAACGTGCGATCGTCGGCGAATTTTGGATTGCCGAAACCGAAGTTACGAATGCGCAATATGCCGAATTTGTGAAGGACGCAAATTATCCCGCGCCGTCCGACTGGAAAAAAGGCGAGATTCCGGCGGGACGCGAAAATTTCCCGGTCGCCAACATTTCGTGGAACGATGCCGCCGAGTTTTGTAAATGGAAGGAAAAAAAGATCGGTTTGCCAGTTCGTCTGCCGACCGAAGCCGAGTGGGAATTTGCCGCGCGCGGACGTGAAGGGTATAAATTCCCGTGGGGAAATACCTGGAATGCGGACGGCGTAACCTCAAAGGAAAAAGGCGGAAAAGTTTCCGCCGTGAAGAGTTTTTCGCTCAACCGTTCGCCGTTCGGCGTTTACGATATGTTCGGAAATGTCTGGGAATGGACGAACGACAAGGTCGGCAAAACCGAACAGAAAGCCGATGAAGATGTTAAAAAAGCGGCGGAAAAAGGCGAAAGTTTAAGAATCGTGAAGGGCGGTTCGGCGGAAGATGAAGAAGCCGAACTTTCCGCGATGGCAGTCCAGATTCGTTACCAAATCCCTGAATCGACGAAAATTTCTTCGGTCGGTTTCAGATATGTTATCATTCAGAAAAAGTAAATTTGAGAAAGAAATCAAATGAGCGTTCGATTTTTTGAAGGAGGAATTTAATAATATGCTCGATGCGAAAGCAGTTTTAAACGTCAACGGAAAAATGTTTTATTTTTTCGGAATTACAGTAGCTTTATTGTTTCTTGCCTTGTTTCCCATGGAAATTCAAGCTCAGAAAAGTTTGCGCCGCGCCGTTTACGGCGGGGAATCCACTGTCCCGGTTCGCCCCGTGACAAAGCCCAAAACCGTCGTTATCAGGAAAACGGTAACGCCCAAAAAGACGGTTCAATCAACCGCCAAAAAGAATGCTTCCGCCAATGCGAAGAAAAATCTGCTGAACATCACATTCGTGACGACCGAACCGAAAGCGGAAATCTGGATCGACGATAAGAAATTCGGCGTTACGGACGAAAAGCGCGAGTTGACGAAAAAACTGGCGGCGGGCGAATACAGGATTTTGGCGAAAACCAATCGGCAGGTTCTTTTTTCGACGCAAAAGGTGACGATCAGTCCCGAACAAACCAAGGTCGAACTGATCGATCCGGCATTTAATAAGCCGAAACCTGCGCCCGTCGCTGTCGCTAAACCGAAGGTCGAGGAAAAATCCGAACTTGAAATTGCGGCGGAAATAAGTGCGTCGGTAAAAGAGATTCTCGAAGATTTCGGCGACCCGAAAAAGGTCGATTCGATCACGCAGGAAGACTGGGAACTGGTTTTCCGTGCCGCTCAACTCGGACAACTGCAAGGCTACACGGCGGCACAGATCGAAGCGCACCGCTGGTTTGCTTCGGGACAACTCGAACTTGCCAAAAACGAGATCGGGAATGCCTTTACGTCATTCAATAAATCGCTCGAATTCGTGCAAAATTCACCTGCGCCGTATTACGGTTTGGGCAACACTTATCTGGTCAAACGCCAGTATCAGGACGCGATCAAACTTTATCAGCGCGCTTTGAGTTTTAATCCGAAATTTGCTATCGCTTACCGCAAAATGGGCGATGCTTACAAGGCTCTGAACAAGGAAAAAGACGCGATCAGCGCGTATAAAAATGCGATCCTTTACGGCTACGAAACACCCGAAACGCACTACCTTCTCGGGATGACCTATTTACAGGACAAACAGCTCGAAGAAGGCATCAGCGAACTCGAAACGGTCGTCAAAGAGATGCCGAAAGCCGAAACTTTTATCGTCATCGGCGAGGCTTACGAGAAGTTGAAGCGCGGCGTGAGCGCGATCGAAAATTATCACAAAGCGATCTTTAACGATCCTGCGTCGGCGGTTGCTTATTACAAACTCGGCAGTGCTTACTACGAACAGCGCGAATACGGGAAAGCCAAAGAAGCCTTTGAAAAAGCCATCGAACTCGATTCAAACGGTAAAGTTTTGAATCTTGCCGAATCGCATAAAAAGCTCCGCGAAGCCGCTTCAAAGATCAATCGTTAATTTGTCACGGATTTTCGCCGAAATACGGGAACTATTTCCATATTTCGGCGAAAACTTATTTAAGGGCGAATTATGAAGATCGAAACGAACAAGAACAATCATCACGAGCGAAAGGATTCGTCCGTCAAAAAATCGGAAAGCGCACTGCATAAGTTTTTGAATCACAAAGACGCGCCCGATGCCAAACCGACCGTCGGCGCGTTTGAAAAGATTCTTGCCGAAACGCGCAAACAGACCAAAGCCGACGAGCCTTTTGTTAATCTTAAAAATTCCGACAACGCGGAAGTAAAAACCGACGAGCCGAACGATTCGCTTGAAGTTGCATTGACGGGTAAGGATGAGCTTGAAGAAAAAGCAGAACGCGAAGAAGGCGGCAGTGAGCAAACGGGCGGCGATGAGAGCAGTCAGTTTGCATCGGGACAAGTAATTGGTTCAAATCTCAAATCCGCGCCTGAAAATCCGGTCGCGGCGGCGCGTTCGATCCTGCACGTTGCCGACCTCGAACGCATCGTGGCGACGATTCGCACGGAAACCTTTAAGAATGCAAAGCAGGTTCAGATCGCGCTGAAAAATTCCGTTTTGAAAGGTTTGGAGATCAAACTGACGATCGATGCGAACGGGAAGCTGAAAGCCGAATTTCTCTCGCAGGACGCGCAAGTTACGAAACAACTCAATGTACGCAAGCGCGAATTGAACGAAATTTTTATTCAACGCTCCGTAAACTTTTCCGACATCGAGGTGGTCGAGAAAGCATAAGACTCGTCTGCGAAATGAACGAAAAAGACGAAAGGTTTCAGATCATAAATTTTTGATCGCCGATTGTTTTTCACATTGATAACCGCTTTTGGGCAATTATCAATTATTTTCGTTTCTTTCGTTCATTTCGCAGGCAAAACCTCAAAAGTGGAAATTGCGTCTTAATGAGATTTTATGACAGTTGACTGCCGTAAAAAGCAGTCCACTGACAGCAAAAGCGGAAAAATTGCAAACGATAGGGACATATCGGCAATCGATCCGCAGTAGTTGTAGAGAAATACCCGCAGTTTGAGCGATCAGACTGCGGGTATTTTCCTTTATGGGTTAAATTTATGCAAGCGCACGGGTTTTCGCACCGACTTCGCAACCGAATGCGGCGTTCGTGCAACTAAATCTTCGTCAAAAGAAAAAAATGGCGGTGTCATTGTCAATCGGTGCGGTGCCATTGTCAATTCATGCGGTCGCGTTGTCAACGGATGCGGTGTCATTGTCAACGGGTGTGGTCGCATTGTCATTGTGTGCGGTGTCATTGTCAATTCGGGGAACTCGATTGTCAATCAGTGCGGTCGAATAGTCAATCGGTGCGGTGTCATTGTCAATCGCGGCGGTGCGATAGTCAATGAGTGCGGTTGAATAGTCAAAAGGTGCGGTGCGATTGTCAATGGAGGACGATGCGTTGTCAATCGGTGCGGCAGTGTAGTCAAAGATAAGATTTGCGGTAAGATAGAAAAACTCGAAAGTAAACTAACCGAGGAAGGTTTGTGACCTTAAACCCTTAAAAGATGAAAATACTGACTATTTTATTTTGCTTGACGATTATGCTGACGGGAAAAACTCCGGCACAGATGCCGCCGCTCGAAACGGGTGTTTCGCAGGTTTTGGCGAAATGGCGCAGTGCCAATTATTCGGACGTGCGTTATAAATTGAACATCACGCTCGAAAAAGGCGCGCCTTTGATGACGGGCGACATCGAGATTCGCGTGAATTTGACGGACGAAGGTAAGCAGAACGATCTCGTTCTGGATTGGCGCACAACGCAGTTTCAGAACGATAAGGACAAGCCTTTTGCCGAAGTCGAAACGGTCAACGGGCAGATTGTCAAAGAAACCGTGCAGAACGGCGTTTTCGATTACGCGATCGACAAAGAACATCTCATTATCTCGAAAAAGTTTCTGAAAACGGGCGAAAACACGATCAGAATAAAATTCGCTTCGCCGATCAAAACGAGCGGCGCGGCAGTCACGCGCTATGTTGACAAGGAAGACGGCGCGGAATATGTCTATTCGCTCTTTGTCCCGTCGGACGCAAGCACCGCGTTTCCCGTTTTCGATCAGCCGGATTTGAAAGCGAAATTCCAGTTGAATGTATTTGCGCCTTACGGCTGGAAAGTAATATCGAATACCGAATTGCCGCTTTTTACGATTTATGACGGGCAAGGCGCGCGCAACGCAGTGCCTCAATCCGTTATGACGATTTTTCCTCAAACCAAGCCGATCAGCACCTACGTTTTTGCGTTTGCGGCGGGTGAGTTTAAGGAATTTGATTGTAGGGGCAGGTCTTGTGCCTGCCCAATGAGCGAAGCGAAAACCGACGTTAATAATCAGTCTTCTGAACTATCGCCGAATGCGGTCGATGTCAGAAAGCAGGCACCTGTAATATCGACGGATGCCGGCGGTCGTTTGATGGCGGGAGATACTTGCCCGAAAATCTACGTCCGCAAATCGCAGGCGGAAAAATTCAAACCTCACGCCGATGAAGTCTTTCGTCTGAACCGCGAAGGCATAAGGTTTCTCGAAGAATATTTCGATTACAAATTCCCGTTTCCGAAATACGATCTGGTTTTGATTCCCGAATTTCCGTTCGGCGGAATGGAACACGCGGGCGCGACGTTTCTGCGCGAAACGAGCGTTATTTTCCCGACCGAACCGACCAAAAACGATTACGTTTCACGCGCCAATGTCATCTTTCACGAAGCCGCGCACCAATGGTTCGGCGACACGGTGACGATGAAATGGTTTGACGATCTGTGGCTCAAGGAAGGCTTTGCCGAGTTTATGGCGTATAAAACTCTGGAAAAAGTGATGCCCGAATACAATGCGTGGAAAATCTTCTACGAACGCAACAAACAAGCCGCTTATCTAACCGATTCAACCAAAGGCACCACGCCGATCTATCAGCAAATCCCGAATCTTTCAGCGGCAAAATCCGCCTACGGCAACATCGTCTACCGCAAAGCCCCGTCGTTTCTGAAGCAAGCCGAGTTTTACCTGGGCGAAAAAGAATTTCAAACGGCGGTGCGCGCGTTTTTGAAGAAACACGAATTCGCCAATGCTTCCTGGCAAGATTTAGTCAGTGAATTTGCAGAAGTCAAAGTGGTAGAAACAAAAAAAGCCAGGTTTTACCCAAAACTTTCAAGCGGCGATCAAATCAGGTTATTGGAGTTTACCGAATGGAGTATTAAAAGTGAATGGGCAGAGTTTTGGGTAGAAAAACGCGGAACGGCAGTTTACAGAATCTCGCCTGAAATTTTTGAAGATGATTATCCTAAAATGCAGCGGAGTTTTGCCCCGCACGGCGCACATACGCGGATGAATAAGTTGTTTTCACAGCAGACAAATTCCGATGAAAATTATAATTGGGTGCAAGACGTAAAAATTTTGAAAGTCTTTGAAGACGGTCTTCGTAAAGAGGAAAGGCGTGAAATCGGTTATAGAAAATATGCGGCTTTGCCTGATTTTGAACGCAAGAATATTGAAGAAATCAGAAAGAAAAATCAAAACACAAAATATGAAGTTGAGCCGTCTGAGAATCCCGAATCCTTTGAAATAACCGAACAAAGCAGGAAAAAGATTGAACGGTATCATCAAAAGCAACAGGAAGACAGTAAAATCCTTTACGTTTTCCCGAACTATCAAGATTACGGCTACGGCATCTTTCTGCTCGACGCGAAAAGCCGCGCTTACGTTCTCGAAAATATTCAAAACGAAAAAGACGATTTTCTGCGCTCGATGATGTGGGGAAGTCTTTGGGATTCGGTCAGAGAAGGCGAACTCGCGCCGCCGGAATATGTCGAACTCGTCATCAAAGTTTTGAGTCCCGACTTTAGTCGGCAAAACGCGGGCGGGAAGCCGCCTGAAGGCGGGACTCAAAACTTTACCGAAACCGACGAAAGCACGATCCAAACGCTTCTCGGCAGAACCGCGACGGCGTTGAATTATTATCTGAACGACAAACAGCGCGAAGAATTAGTTCCGAATCTCGAAAATCTGCTCATCGAAAAAATGCGGAACGCGCCAACCGCAGGGCAAAAGATAACCTTCTATCGGGCGTTTTTGAATACTGCTTCAAGCGAAAAAGCGCGGAATATTTTGAAGGAAATGTTGAAAGGCGGAAGCCCGCGCGTGAGCAAGGGCGGAAATGATGCGCCGGGTAATGATTCCGCCCTTACTGACGTGCGGGCTTCCGATTCGATACCGAAAAACGCAACCGCGCTCACGCTTGGGCTGCCGACACTTCGCACAAAAGATAAATTCGACATCGTGACGCGCCTTTTGATCTTGGGCGATGCGGATGCGCCCGCTTTACTTGCCGAACTCGAAAAAACCGAAACTTCCGACGAAGCGAAACGCTATGCTTACGCCGCGAAAGCCGGAATCGGGACGGCGGAAAACAAAGCGAAATTCTGGAACGATTTTGTCAATAACAAAGAAATTTCCGAAAGCTGGATCGAAGCGGCTTTCGTGACGTTCAATTCGTCGAAACATTCCGATCTGACTCTGCCCTATCTCGAAAAAGCGTTGGCGGAATTGCCGAATCTGAAACGCAACCGCAAAATTTTCTTCGTCAACGGCTGGCTTGCCGCGTTTATCGGCGGGCAGAAAAGCGAAGCGGCTCTCGAGATCGTCAACAAATTTCTGGCGGACAACCCGAATCTGGACAAAGATTTGCGTTTGAAAATTCTCGAAAACGCCGACGGTCTGGAACGCTCCGTGACGATTCGCAAAAATTTTAATTAACCCCGACAAACAAATGCGGGACACGAAAGATTTACGTGTCCCGCATTTGTTTGTCAAAAATCTCCTGCGTCTGTATAATCTGAAACTTCAATCTTAATTTCAAAATCTCCCGCCAAATGAAATTTATTCTTTTTACGGTTCTTAATTTCCCGAAATTTTCGGACGATTAGGAGTGTCTGTAAAAAATACGATTACGGAAGAACAAGGTTTATATGAAAAAAAATAGCCCCCAACGCAAGTATTTTTATGCCGTTTTGCTAACGGCAGTTTTATTTTCAACCAACACTTTAAGCTTTTTTGCGCAATGCCGTTCGGTCAAACCTGGATACTTGACGAATCCGGCGATAAATCCGAACGCAAACAATTTTACCGGCACGATCCTGATCGGAACGGTCGAAGCGGATGCGAGCGAATTTCCGTTGCAGGCGATCGCGATCAACAATCAAGACGCAAACGTCTTTAATCCGCTTTGGAATCCGCCGAAATATAATGGTCCGCTCGGCAATCAGTGGACATCCGCCGCGCTCGGAAATCTGTTCGGTGTAACGCTCGACCGTGCGGGAAATATCTACGCGGCTTCGGCAGGTTCGATCTTTGCAGACGGCACGACGAGCGGAAGTCTTTCGGGCAATCACAGCGGCGCGATCTACCGCATTGATGCCAATACGGGTTTGGCTTCGAGTTTTATCAATCTGACGCAGGACGATGCGAATCAGTCTGCCGACAATGTTTTACAAGGTCCGGGATTGGGCGATGTGACGACCGATTATGCCACGCCTTTAAATATTTATGCGAGCAATTTCGAGGACGGAAGAATTTATCGTCTGGATGCGAACGCGAATATTCTCGGTAGTTACGATCACGGTATACAAGGCAGACCTAATGCCGCAAACGTGGCGGGTTTGGAAGCCATTTCGGACACCAACCAGAATCAAAGCTATCTCAATCAAATCTCGACCGGAATTACCCTGCCCGGTCGCCGCGTGTGGGCGACCGAGGTGAATAACGGTCGGCTTTATTACAGTGTATGGTGGGAAACGGGTTCGGATCAGCCGCAGAACGGCTGGTATGGTGCCGGAGTCAACATCAATGACGAAAGCCGCAAGAACGAAGTTTGGTCGGTCGGGCTGAATGCGGACGGAAGTTTTAATAACGCAAGCGTCCGCCGCGAATTTTCGATGTCAGCCGTCAGCGGAACAGGCTCGCTCGAACCGATCACCGACATCATTTTTATGCCGAACGGCAGAATGATAATCGCGACGCGCGGAATGGCTCTGAACGGCGGGCTTTTCGGGAATTTCCATAAAGGTTTGGTGATCGAACTAAGCGGTGGTTATCCGAATTGGACGGCAAACCGGACAAAATTCGCAGTCGGTCAAAACGGTAACGACGGTTCGGGCGGTTTGGCTTTCGATCCGACCGGAAATTTAGGCGGCGGACGCATTTGGGCGACGGGCGAATCGCTGTTTTTGGGTTCATACAACAACCAGCAAGCCGATACGTTCGGTTATCAGGGAATGAACGACAACGGCACAAATCAAAATCCTTCGACGAGTGTTTTGGTTGACAGCAACGCAACTTCGGATCAGGAGAAAGGCTCGATCGGCGATGTCGATATTACGTGCGGTGTGACGACGGCGGCTTCGGCAACGGTCAGCGGGCGAGTTTTATTCGGTCAGGAGGCGGTCAGCCGCGCCAATGTGACAATTCAAAATACGCGCACGAACGAAACGAAAATCGTTCAAACGAATTCGTTCGGAAATTTCGTCTTCGGTGAATTGGCGGTCGGCGATTCATACGTCGTCACCGTTAATGCGAAAAAATATCCGTCAACGAATCAGACGAGATTTTTCCAACTCAACGATTCAATCGGTGATCTCGAATTTCAATTGAACGATGCGGCGGGTAGAAAGCGTTAAAAAAGTCAGCCGCGAATGAACACGAATAATAAAAATAAAAGAGAATAATTCGTGCCGGGCTTGTATTTCGCGGGCAAAAATCATAATTAAAAATCAACGTGCAGTTAAATTTGCGCGTTGATTTTTTTTTCGGCTGAATCAATAATCAAAAGGTGAAAAATATTTCTTCAAACGAAAAAAGTGCGCTCGGCGTTTTGCATCTGAAGCGATTCTGGGCAAATCATCTGGCAAAGCGAAAAGGGCAGAGCGTTGCCGAAAATAAAAACGACTGGCGTTTCGACAATATCCTTATGTCGGGTCTGAATCTCGCGCTCGAAGAAACGCTCGCGCACCTTTTGCAAAACGAATTGACGCTTGAAGAATTTGAAAACTGGATTCTCGAAAAAAACGACGGAAAGATCGACGAACTGGAGATCGAACGGATGAATTGCACGATGACGGGCGAAGCATACAGCGCGAAACTCCAAGCCGCTCTGCGCCGGATCGATGAAATGCCTGACGTTTTGAGCGCGGAAGACTTGGAATTCTGGGAAGAGAACGGTTATGTCATCGTCCGCGAAGTAATTTCACGCGAACAGGCGCAAGCCTCGGAAAAAGCCGTCTGGAATGCGCTCGGAATGTCGCCCGAAGATGAACAAGGCTGGTATGAAAAGCCCATCGGAAAAGGAATTATGATGAATTTTTATCATCACGAAACTTTGAATTTCAACCGCAAATCAAAGCGTTTGCGAAAGGCTTTCACACAGCTCTGGAAAAATGCCGACCTCTGGGCAACGACCGACCGCACGAGCTTTAATCCGCCTGAAAAGGGAACTTACCGTCATCAGGGTTTCAGATTGCATTGGGATATGAGTCTGGAACCGCCGTTTCGTTTCGGCACGCAAGGTTTGCTTTATCTGTGCGACGTTGCCGCCGATCAGGGCGCGTTTCGTTTAATTCCCGGATTTCACCGACGGCTCGAAAGCTGGCTGAAAGACTTGCCCGAAAACTGCGATCCGCGCGAACTCAATCTCGACGCGGAAGCCGTCAACATCGCCGCCAACGCCGGAGATTTCATCATCTGGCATCAGGCAATTCCGCACGGAAGCAGTCCGAACCGCGCCGCTTATCCGCGCATCGTCCAATATCTGAATATGTATCCGCTTTCCTTCAAGGAAAATTCGGGCTGGAAGTGAGAGGAAGAAATATTGCCCACGAAATACACGAAAAGACACAAAAGAAAAAGAAGAATCAGGTGAAAATAGAAACAATTTGAAATGTTTTCTTACTTTTTTTCGTTCTTTTCGTGTATTTCGTGGGCAAACCTCTTTCTTTGTTCTTAACAATTTCAGCAGATTTTTTCGGTTTTCGGATGCGGGAAATTGTCCGATTCGTCTTCGCCCAAGCGCGGCGCAAGACAGGCGAAATCTTTTTCGATGAGAATTTTGAGTTTGGAATTTTCATCGCCTGTGATGCCGATGCGCTCGCCGTTTGCCCAATCTTCCGCCGTGTTTTTCGGAACTAAAACACTGATCGTGCCGTTGTTAAATACGGCGCGGACATTTTCGGCGGCTTCGGAAATGAGAAGTTCGTAATAAAATTTTTGGTCGGATGCGTTTCCGAATTCGACCGTTTCGACGAGCCTGCCGTCCGTGATAAATTTGGAAACATCGGTTTGCGTCAGGCGCAGACGGATTGAGTTTCCTTTGATTCGCAATTTCATAGAATCAAGATAATTGAATTCGGCGCGATTTTAAAGGCATCGGGATTTGTCGTTTCGTAATATCGAAAATAAGCAAAAATGATGCAACTTTTCCGCAAATCGACGCGACAAACAAAACGCGCCTTGCGAATATTTTATGAAAAAATTCCGGTTTAGAAATATCTTTTCGGCAAATCTTTTGTTTTTGGCTTTGACCGCCGTTGTGTGCGGACAGTCTTACGTCAACGATATGAAGCGCGATTCGGCACGTTCGGACAAACGGACGGGCGGCAAGATCGAGAAAACGAATCTCGTCGCGGGCGATGGAAACATCAAAATCACGATCAACGTTCCGGCTTTTCAGCTGACGCTCTGGCAAAACGGCAAGGAAGTAAAATCTTACCCGGTCGGGGTCGGGATGGAAGAATATCCGATCTATGTCGGTCTGCTGAAAGCATCCGAAATCAGCTGGAATCCCGTCTGGATTCCGCCTTCGAGCGATTGGATCGAAGCGTCGAGCAAGGTAAAAGTCGGTGAAATAATCTTGCCGACCGACCCGCGCAATCCGCTCGGTAAAGTGAAAATTCCGCTCGGTTACGGTTATTTACTGCATCAGGCAAAAGGCGCGGGCGACCTCGGCAGTCTGGTTTCGCACGGTTGCGTGCGCGTGATGCAGAAGGATTTATACGATCTGGCGGAAAAGATCGTCGCGGCGCGTGCGCTCGATGTCACGCCCGAACAGATCAGCGAGGCGAAAAGAACCAAAAAAACGCTCACGGCGGAAATGGAAACGCCGATTTCGGTCGAGATAACATATGATACGCAGGTCGTCGAAGGCGGAAATCTGTATATTTATCCCGACATTTACGGGCGCAAAACAAACACGGTCAAAAATTTGCGAAACGAACTCGAAACAAGCGGTGTCGACGCGGCGGATTTATCCGATGCAACGCTTGGAAAAATGATAAAACAAGCCGTCGGCAAGAAAAAATTCGTCGTCAGCGTGGCAAGCCTTGAAGCGGGAAACGCTCTGAAAAACGGCAAAGCAGTCGCAGTTTTGGGAACCGTGACGGAAACAGTCAAAAAAGGGAAGCGGTAAAACAATAAGAACGCGAATCGGGCGGATTCGGCGGATTAAACGGATAAAATTCATCAAAAATAAATCCGTAAAATCTTGCCGAATCCGCCCGATTCGCGTTCAAAAGTTTATTTATTTAAGTTGCGCGGCACATATTCCCAGTGCCATGGTTCATAGTAATAGGGATAAAACCCGAAGCGTTCGGCGTTTTTGACGAGCCATTTGTAAACGGGCGTTTGAACCTGGACGGCGCGGTTGAAATCTTTCGTCGTGACAGGTTCGCCGCCGACGTAAATATCGAGTGCCTGTCCCGTAAAATGCGGGCTGTTCGTGGCAAGTCCGGCACTGCCCGACTGCGGCGATTGAGCGCGGAGCTTTGCCTGATATTCACGCGAACGAAACGCAGAAACGATCTTCAAAAACTTTTCCTCAGGTGCAAATTCGCCGTTTTTGCTGATCTTCAACTTCAAACTTTTATCCGCCGCCGCCGCTGCGACCATTCGTTTATAAGCTTCAAAAGCCTCGCTTTGAACTTTTAACAGTTCGACACTGCGCGTCGGGTCATAAAAAAACGAGATCGGTGCAGTCAGCATTTTGTCGTCGGAAGGATAAATACTACTGTTCAAACGCCGCGCTTGCCAATATTTGACCAAAGCCATCAGCGTTTCCTTATCCAGAATGCCGGTCGGCGCAAGTCCGTTTTGCTTTTGCCAACCCGATACCGCGAGCGCAAATTCGGGCGTTTCGGCGTTATCTTCGATCTTTAAAGTGTGCTGAATCAAAGCTTCGTAAAGATACCAACCCGTCTGCGTTTTGCTCCCGAAAGCCCACGCAAGCGAATTTTTCAGCCGTGCATTTTCCGTTGCCGCCGCCCGGAAAGACTTTGAAGAAGCCGAAACGGTTTTTGTCACAACCGTCGTGCGCGGGCGCAAATCTGCCGCTTTCACATTTTCGACCGCCTGGGCAAAGACAGTCAGCTTCAAAATTCCCGCCGACAAAATAAACAGACTGACAACCGCACAAAAAACAGACCACGCTTTACTTTTACTGCTGAACATAAATTGAATGATGGTTTTTCGGATGTTCTGAAAGGCGCAAATGTTTGCCCGCAATTATTATAGAAGCCGAAAAACAAAAAAGCGACCGAAATTTTCGTCGCTTTTTTGAATTAAGATTTTGGTGGAGACGAGGGGGATCGAACCCCTGACCTCATGAATGCCATTCATGCGCTCTCCCAGCTGAGCTACGTCCCCGAAATTTCAAATGCCGTTTTTTGAATCGGCAAAGTCTGAATTTAGCGAAATTTAGCGAAAGCGTCAAGTCTTTGCGCTTTATTTGCCTTTAAATTCGGGTTTTCGTTTTTCGAGAAACGCCGAAACGCCTTCCTGTTTATCTTCGGTCGAGAAGCAGATCGCGAAAAGATCGACTTCGCGGCGCAAACCTTCGTCGAGGTTCGAGCGCGACGCAAATTTGACGGCTTCCTTCGACATCTGTAAAGCGATCGGGGCTTTTTCGGCGATCTTGTTGGCAAGCTTCATCGTTTCGGCTTCGAGTTCTTCGAGCGGGAAAACGTAATTGACCAAACCGTAATTGAGAGCTTTCTGCGCGTCGATCATATCGCCCGTCAGAATCATTTCCATCGCTCTTCCTTCGCCGATCAGACGCGTCAGGCGTTGTGTTCCGCCGCCGCCGCAAATGATGCCGAGATTGATCTCGGGTTGGGCAAAACGCGCATTTTCACTGCAAACGCGGATGTCGCAAGCCAAAGCAAGTTCGTTTCCGCCGCCGAGACAAAAGCCGTTTATCATTGCAATGACGGGTTTCGGAAATGTATCGACCGAATTGAAAAGCGTTCTTTCCTGAAAGACGTTTCGTTGCGTGACAGGCGTTTTGCCTTCAAATTCGCTGATGTCCGCACCCGCGACGAAGGATTTTTGTCCTGCCCCCGTAATGACGACGACGCGCACCGCATCGTCTTTGCGAAGCTCGTCGAGCGCGGCAACGCTTTCGGCGTGGACATTATAATTTAAAGAATTTAATTTGTCGGGACGGTTAATGGTTAAAACGGCAACGCTTTCGCGTTTTTCGACCGTAATTGTTTCGTAATTTGACATAGATTTTTAATATGAAAATTTAAATAATCGATTGCGTATTTTTTACAAAGATAGCATTTTTATTTTTGCGAATCACGCCGCAAGCATTTTGCGTTCGATTTTTCGGACAAACAATTTCATTTGAAAAGCGGATTATTTTTTGATTCGGCGGCAATAGGTGGATTTAAACTTTAAATTTCGGTCTGAGATTTTTACGATAGAAATATGAAAAAAAATCGAGCAACATCTATTTTGACTGCGTTATTAATGTCTGTAAGTATGGCTTGTGCTCAAAACACGAGTCAGGGAAACAATGCGCCGCAATGCCCGACGGTTGATACGTCGCCGCCGAATGCCGAACGGCAAAAGCCCGCGTTTGCAGGACAAACACGCGCTTGTGCGGTGAAATCCGACGTTAATTTTGAAGTCGTCGTATTGGCAAAAGGCTTGGCAAGACCCTGGGCGGTCGAGCCTTTGCCCGACGGCAGTTTTCTGATTACCGAAAAAGCGGGAAATATGCGGATCGTGTCGGCAAAAGGCGAGATCGGCGAACCGATCGGCGGTTTATTGCCCGTCGGACAAGGCGGCGTTTCGGAAGCGAGCGGACAAGGCGGTTTGCCGCCCATCACGGCTCGCGGGCAGGGCGGTTTGCTGGACGTTGCGTTGAGTCCGACATTCAAAAAAGACCGCACGATCTATTGGGGTTTTTCCGAGCAGAGAGATGGCGGAAGCGGAACGAGTGTGGCGCGCGGGGTTTTAAGCAAAGACCGCAAAATGCTGGAAAATGTCAAAATAATCTTTCGTGCGATGCCGACCTACGATAACGGCTTGCACTTCGGCTCGCGGCTCGCGTTCGGTCCCGACAAAAAATTATATATCACGCTCGGCGACCGTTTCGATAAGGAAAAAACACGCCCGCAGGCACAGCAGTTGAGCAGTCATCTCGGCAAAGTCATCCGCATCAATCCCGACGGAACCGTTCCGAACGACAATCCTTTCGTCAAACAGCCGGGCGCATTACCCGAAAATTGGGACATCGGACACCGGAATCTGCAATCGGCGGTTTTCGACGATAAAGGTCGGCTCTGGACGGTCGAACACGGCGCAAAAGGCGGCGACGAATTGAATCTGATCGAAAAGGGAAAAAACTACGGTTGGGCAGTGATAAGCTACGGCGAAGAATATTCGGGCGAACCGATTCCCGGCGACATTACCGCCAAAGAAGGCTACGAACAGCCCGTCTATTATTGGGATCCCGTGATCGCGCCTTCGGGAATGGAGTTTTACACGGGCAAGGCTTTTCCGCAATGGCGTGGAAATATCTTCATCGGCGGGTTAGTAACACAAAAACTGGTGCGTTTGGTGCTTAAAGACAATCGCGTCGTCGGTGAAGAAGCACTTTTGACCGATCGCGGAAAAAGAATCCGCGACGTTCGGCAAGGCGAAGACGGCTTTTTATACATTGTTACCGACGACACCAACGGCGAACTTTGGAAAATCGTACCGAAAAATTAAGTCGAACTAAAAAACTGAAGAAATAAACAAAAAATAAATCGGCACGTTCTGCGTCCTTCTTTAGAAGTCTTTCTACTTAGCGATTGCCGCCTAAAGGCGGGACTCCGAACGTGCCGATTTAACGACCGAACCAAACTAAAAAATCAGATTCCATTAATGCCGCGCAAATTAAATAAAAAAATGTTTGGAAATAAGTTGTTTTTTAACGTGTAAATGATGTATGTTTCGGCAGATATTCAATACATAACGAATCGGAAAGCATTATTTAAATAAAAAAGCCTTCAATAAAGCGAAGGCTGAATTTTTGAAAATAAGAAAAATCAAGATTATCCGAGCAGATTTTTCAAATAATCGAATATTTCGATAAAAACGGATTTTGTTTCAGTTTCTTGCGGAGCATTAACCAAACAAGTTTGCTGACCGTTCGGACAAGTTTTTCCACCTGAATGAGTGGTTCCGTCGCCCTCTCCCGCGAATATGGTTAAAGTACAAAGAGCCGTTAAGACTAAAGCAATTACGATTTTTTTGACGTTTTCTTTCATAAAACTCCTTTTTTGTTTATTGTTTTTTTAGAAATCAAACGATTGGGATTCAAACGTTCAAAAAGCATATTAGCAGGAAAACTTAAAAAACACATTAAATATTTCGCCTGATACGACAGGTAATCATTAATGAAATGAAGCGTAATGACCGAATTTGTTTATAACTACGAAAACAAAAAGCCTCCAAATAATTGAAGGCTTTTGATTAAAAACAAGAAACCTACTATTATCCGAAAAGAGATTTCAGATAATCGAAGATTTCGATGTAAACAGCCTTTGTTTCAGTTTCTTGCGGAACACTCGCCAGGCAGGTTTGCTGACCGTTCGGACAGGTCTTTCCGCCCGTATGGGTCGTTCCGTCGCCTTCTCCGGCGAATAAAGAAAATGAACAAAGGGAAATTACGATTAAAGTTAAATAGATTTTTTTCATACAGTTTATCCTTTTAGTTTGTTTTTTATTAAACGATTGTGATACAACCGTTCAAAAATTATATTAGCAAGAAAACTTGCAAAACATATGAATATATCTCCTAATAATGTAACGCAGCATATAATTGAAGCCATTCAAACAGCCCGAAATGCGGAGTTTTGCAGGGATATAAATACCTTGCAAGAAATCTTGCAAGGTGTCGCAGAATTACACGATCGTTTAAATGAATCGTTTTTAGAGTTTGAAAATCCTTTGCGGGCGGAACTTTTCCGGCTTTACGGGTTTTATTTGACTTTTGCAGGACGCGCAAAGAATAAAAAAGACTTTCATCTTCGGGCAAAAGATGCACTGACAATTGCGATTGAATTGTTTGAAAAAGAGAATCTGTCTGAAAAAGCCGCAGAAAGTAAAGTCATTTTAGCTTTTGCTTATTGGAATAACGGAGAAGTTCCCAACGCCGAAGCTTTGCTTGATATGGTTGAGATGGAATTTTCCGAGAATAAATTTCATCCCGTCAATTTGCAGATCAAAATCAATCGAATGATGCTTTTGTGTTGGGCGGAAAGATTGACGGAGGCGCAGGAAATATCGGCAGAGATCCTAAAATCTCTGGATTTTTGTAATGATATGCGGCTTCGCGCAATGTATCACGCAGAAGCAGCAATTCTTTTCCATCATTCTCTCAAATATTCAAAATCTTTGATTCATTTTAATGAAACGATTCGGTTGGCAAAGGAAGCAAAATTGCTCAATTTTCTTGCGCTTAATTACAATAATTTCTCGCTTTTTTATCTCGATAACAACAATTATGGAAAGGCGCACTTTTATTCAAAACAGTCACTCGAAATTCTGGAAGAGATCGGGCATATCGGGTGGATTCCGCACGTTTTGGATTCACGCGCAAATATTTATCTGGCGGAGCAAAAATTCAAAACCGCGCAGAATTATATCGAAAAATCGCTTGAAATGTTTCAAAAAAGCGACGATTTCAAAGGACTTGCCGCTGCACTGTGGACGAAATGTTTGATATTGCTTCGACAATCGCAGACTGAAGATGCACTTCTTGTTTTCGGCGAGCTCGAAGTCGTCGCCTTGCAGAATATCGGCGAAGTCGCGGCGCGCAAGTATGCAAAATTATTGAGCAATCAGATTTATTCGCTGAATGGTTCGGGTTACGAAAAGGAAATTCCCGGATTCAAGAAATTTCTGGTCACACGCGCCCTTCACACTGCGAAAGGGAAGAAAACCGAGGCGGCGCGTCTGCTCGGCTTTGCAAAACATCAAAATCTCTCCGACATTTTGAAGAATCAATTTCCCGGACTTTACGAAAGCTTAGGCTACAGCGAACGCGGAAGCCGTTCCGATAAAAATATCGAAAAAGCGGTAAAAGCCGCCAAAATAAAAGTTAAAGCCGAGAAAAACAAGGTGCGCGAAGAAACCGTTCGGAAAGAGAGATCGGTCGTTGCAAAACTCGATCTCGGCGGAAAAATGCTCTCGTTTTCGTGGAATCTGGACACGGAACAATATTCGACCTTTTACTTTAATGCGAACGTGATGCGTTCGTTCGATCTCAACGAAGGCGCGGTCGTCGTCGTCGTGCCGTCCGACGAGGTCGTGCCGGGAGATTCGGTCGTTGCGCTCGACGGCGAAAGGTTCGTTTACGGCAAAGTTTGTCACGATTCGTTTTCAAAGGTATTTTTTCTCGAATGGGAAGGCGAAACCGTTTTTCTGACTGCCGAAAATATCATCGGAGTTCCGACGGCTTACCAATCTATCACTGAAACAAAATCCGAATTGATCGAATTCATTAAACTGTGAGCGGTAAATAATTTTATAGTCAGCTTATCGGGAAGAAGGTAACGACGGGAATCACATTATTACCGTTGTAATTGATCGCCGCTTCGACCACCAAACGGGCGTGATCGGCAAAAACGGTATGTGTTCCGCCGTGTTGATTTCTTGTGCAGGAAGTTCCGATCGACCCCGCACTTATCAACTTCACGTCATAAGCCGTTCTGCCGTTTCCCTGGACGACCGTATTTACCACTTTACTCGAATTTCTTCTGACTCGCCTGATCGCGCGGTCGGCATAACTCAAGATCAGCATCATTTGGTTTCCGTAAGTTGCGTTGTTAGTTGCCCAGATGCCGTGCGGCGTATTGACCCGCGATTGAAGCTGAATCTGGTGTGTATGAACGTGGTTCAGACGCGTCAGGCTAAAAAATAATCCTTCCGTAGTGAGCACACCGTTTTCGTTGCCGATCTTAACATTCTGATAATCCGTTTTTTGCGCTCCTGCCATAATAATTCTCCCTCAAAATAAATAAAAAATTCTCCTGTTTATTAACGCGGAGTTTTAGGAAAAAAAGGAACATTTGACTTGAGATCGAAATGAAAAAAGCCCTCGATCACTCAAAGGCTTTGCGGCAGAAAATCTTTTAATTGGATTACCCGAAAATAGATTTCAAATAATCGAAAATTTTGGTAAAAACGGGTTCCGTTTCGGTTTGCGGTAAATCCGGCGACTGAACCAGACACGTTTGATTCGGCGGACACGATTTTCCCCCTGTCGGTATCGATCCGTCACCGGCGAAAATGGTTAACGAACAAATGGATGTTAAGACCAAAGCCATCGCGATTTTTTTTGCAGATTTTTTCATAGGACTCCTTTTTTGTTTTTTAAAATTTGAATGAATGTGATACAACATTCAAAGCATATTTTAGCAAGAAAACTTTCAAAACATATAAACATATCTTTAAATTACGGTAAGATATGACGCAAAATACCGAATTTTGCAGATATGTAAAGATTTCTTGCAGGCAAATTCAGGTATCCGAACAGGTTCGGTTTCAGGAAAATTTATTTAATTCAAAGTAATTCAGAGAAAACGGAATAACTAAGCCGTCGATTGCTCGAAGGCTTAGTTATTGAAATAAGGAAACATCAGATTATCCGAAAAGAGATTTCAGATAATCGAATATTTCGATGTAAACAGGTTTCGTTTCAGGCTCTTGCGGAGCATTTACCAAACAAGTTGTTTGACCATTCGGACACGTTCTTCCGCCTGTCGGAATCGTGCCGTCGCCTTCTCCGGCGAAAATGGTTAAAGAACAAACGGACGTTAAGACTAAAGCAATTGCGATTTTTTTTACGGTTTTTTTCATAAAACTCCTTTTTGTTTATTGTTTTTTAGATATTGAACGTTTTACACAATCGTTCAATAAGCATTTTAGCAATATTTCTTGCAAAATATATGAATAAATCTCCTGTTACATTAAAAAAGTTGGAAATATTTGACATTATCGCGTCTGCGCGAAACGCAGAGATCTGCCGTAATATTTCCGAAATGCGGAAAATACTGCATCCGTTGATCGAAGAAAACGATTGTTTGGCTTCGTTTGATGACTTTGAATTACCGATCAAAGCCGAACTTCTTCGGCTTTACGGTTTTTATCTGACGTTTGAAGGACGAGCAAGATCAAAACGTGATTTTCATTTGCTTGCCAAAGATGCAGTAACGAAGGCGATCACTTTTTTTGAAAAAGAAAATCTCGTTGATAAAGTGGCGGAATCAAAAATTACGCTGGCTTTTTGTTACTGGAACAATTCGGAAATTGAAGAAGCCGAAGCCCTTTTTGAACTACTCGAAACAGATTTTGAAAACAAACTCGATCCAGTTTATCTGCAACTGCAAATAAACCGGATTATGCTTTTCTGGTGTTCGGATCGCTTTACGGAAGGTATCCAGATAATGGATAAAATTGCGGAAATTATCAAACTTTGTAATGATTTCAAACTGCAAATAATGTATGAAATCGAATCCGCAAATCTTTTCCATCACCATAAGAAGATACACAAAGCCGAATTTCACTACACAAATGCGATTAAACTTTGCCGGAAATTTAATCAGGGTTATTTTCTGGCGGTCGTTTACAACAATTATTCGCTCGTTCTTTCCGAACTCGGACGTTTTGCGGAAGCACACGAATATGCCGCTTATGCCAAACAAGGTTTTAAGCGAATCAATCATACGGGCTGGATTCCGCACGTCATAGATTCGCAAGCGCAGATATTTCTCGGTGAAGAACGTTTCTCGGACGCTCTCGATATGGTCGAATCGGCACTTGAATATTTCTCCGCGTCGGACGATCATTTCGGTCACATCGGCGCACTTTGGACGAAATGCCGCATTTTGCTGAAAATGCAAAAAATCACCGAAGCTTTTAATTTCTACGCCGACCTTCAGATCATTGCACGGCAACACGTCGGGAGAAAATTCAGCGAACGTTATTCCGAATTATTGAGTAAGGAAATTTATCCGCTTCAGGGAAATTACTACGAAAGAGAAGTTCCCGAATTCAAAAAATTTCTCGTCACGCGCGCGCTTCACGCCGCCGCCGGCAAAAAAACCGAAGCGGCACGTTTGCTCGGCTTTGCGAAACATCAGAATCTCTCGGAAATTTTGAAAAAACAATTTCCCGGACTCTATGAAGATTTAGGCTACGCCGAACGCAATCCGCGCTCCGATAAGACGCTCAAACAAACCCGAAATAGTTCCAGAAGCGGGAAAAAAGCTCCCCGTGAAAAAACAAATAGAGCGGTCGTTTCAAAACTCGAACTCGGAGGTCGGATGCTATCGTTTTCGTGGAATATGGATAAGGATTTCGTGCCTTTCTATTTCGATGCAAATGCGATGCGTTCGTTCAACATCAACGAAGCCGCCGTCGTCCTCGTCACGCCGTCCGACGACATTTACCCGGGCAATCCGGTCGTCGCACTCGACGGCGAGGGATTCGTTTTCGGCAAAGTTCGATACGATTCGTTTGCAAGTATTTTCTTCCTCGAATGCGATGGCGAAATGATATTCTTGACGCAAGACAACGTGATCGGCACGCCTGTCGGCTATCAATCGATGGCTAAAGCCAAAGCCGAGATCATTGAATTTATAAAAATCTGAAAAACTACTCTCCGATACCAGATTTAAACAAAAAAAGAAGCTACTTTTCAGTAACTTCTTTTTTATCTTAAAATTTAAACTCCGCAGGTAGGACTCGAACCTACAACCCTTCGGTTAACAGCCGAATGCTCTGCCATTGAGCTACTGCGGAATATCGTCCGAAGACGAATATTTAGGTTAATTATTTTGTTTTATCTTGTCAAGCCGATTTGAAAATAATTTCAGAATGAAAACAGATTCAACACAAAATAATTAGTTTCGCCGACGCGGATCAGGTTGCCGTTTTGATAGGAGCCGTGAAAAAAAGGTGCGGGCGAAAATTTCACGCCTTCGAGAAACGTTTTGCCGTCGGATGTTTTTGCTGAATTTTTTACCTGGTCGGGAAACCAATCCTTCACATCCGCATTGCCCAGATTTTCCGCTTCCAATTTTTTTATTAATTCCGCCGCCGTTTTTTCGTCATATTTGAGCAAAGCGGTCAAACGGTAATCGTTCGGTCCGGGAACCATTCCTCTGGAATTGTCGAAAACTTCCGCCGTCCATTTTACTTCCGACGGGCGGACGGGCAGATTTATCTGTGTTTCCAAATCTTCGATGCTCGTTTTAACTTCCGTGGTTTTGACGTTTGATTCGTTCATATTTCTTGAATTTCTCGTTTGATTATTTGCGGTTGCCGAATTTGAAACGGCGCACGCCGACATCGCAAAAACAATCACGACCAAAGCCGACTTAATGGAAAAATTTAGCTTTTTCGTCATTTCAATGATTCTATCAAAATAAATTTCTTCGGTAAAAATAATTATCCACAGATGAACACGGATTTTAAGGATAAATTCAGAAATCAGAAACTCTTTTAATATCCGTGTTCATCTGTGGATAATTTCTCTCTATTAAACTCAGCGATTGTTCGGATTCGTCGTGGTCGTCGAGCCCGAAATATTTCCCTGAGTCCACGTGACATCGCGGTTCAGCGTCGCATATTGCGTATATTGGTGCGCCAAACCCGTCTGTTCGAGCTTTCCGCGGGTTGCATCGGGAACACCCGTCGCAATGTCGGCTTGTCCGGGGTTGAAATTATAACGATCTTCGGCGTGAAGCGTATAATTCATCGAAAAAGTCGGTTTTCCGCCCTTTTCGCTCGGCGGCGTGACGGTCACGGTCGCGCTGTTCCAGATCGGGTGTCCGCCGATGGCTTTTTGCCAATCCTCGGTTTGCGGATACGGATACGCATTGCTTCCGCCGACCGTGATCGCACCGCTCGTCACGTCGAACGTGATCGGTTTGCCCGCCAGACTCGGATCGTTTTTAATCATCTGGTTGTATAACTGCTCCGCGCCGCGCTGTGTGTCGGCGATGGCGTTCTTCAGGATCGTTTGTCCCGACGCGTCTTCGCTTACGAATTTATCGTAAGAAAACTGGCGGTCTGCACCTTTTCCTTCGAGAAAATGACGATAAGCCGCGATGCCGTCGTCCAAACGCCGCGCTTCATCGTCTTTGTCGGTAAAAGGAACGTTGAAATTATCGGCACGTTGCGCCCATTTTACCTGCGACAACTGGTCGTTGTAATAATCGATGTCGGCTTTTGAAGGCTTCACCGTGGCGATCGGGTTCGGGTCGTTCGGGTTGTTCGGATTCTGCAAAAATCCGTTGTCGTGGCGAATGTTCGGACGCGCCGGACTGCCGGTGCGGTAAGTCGTGTCCGTTCCGCTTCCCGAAGTCGTCAGATTCGGTGTCTGTTTCGCCGGCGCGGTCGAGCCGCTTCTGTCGAAACTCAATTTCGCCGCCGTATAGCGCGCCGCAAAATCACGATCAAACAATCCCGTTCGGAATGTTCCGTTCGCGTTCGATGTTAAATTACTGTCTTTTTTTACGATTTCGGTCGGTTTTTGATAAGAAACTTCTTTAACCGCATTCGTTGTTCCGCCGTCAATTCTCATTTGTTTTATAACTCCCTCTTTGCTTGAACTCGCTTTTGAGTAAAGTTATCGGCACGATATTGAAAAGGTTTCCTTAAAAATATTGACTAAAAAATCATTTTGTTTGAAAATTTAGGAAATCGAAAAATATGAAATTATTCAGCATCACATTAATACTATTTGTCTTACTGACTTTACCTTCAGCCTGTTCAAATACATCCAAAACAACTGCGAAAAGCGATGCAGGCGAATCAAAAGCAGGGACATTTGCCGTAACGCCGACTCCGTTTACAGGGCAGAAAGCGATCATAAAAGGCGAGATGCCGCAAATAATAATAGCCGCTGATTTGAAAGATTCGGTTGATCGGCAGGAACTGCCAAAACTCTGGTTGGAACTCGAGCAAGCGAACGGCGAAGTTTTAAGAACCGAATTAGACGATAAACTCAAAGAAAGTTTACGTGCGGCAGGCAATGCACTTTTGCGCTATCAATACGTGATAAATCATTCCGAAGACCCTGATGAAAGATTTAATGCAAGCTTTTATCACCTAAAGACCTCTGCAAATGAGCGTGATAGAATAAGCCAGCTCGAAATAAGTTTGCCGGGCGGCAAGAGAACCTTAACGGAAGAAGAAATATCTAATTTGTTTAGAAAACAATCCGGTTTGATAAACGACCGTTACTGGGAATTGGACGATCATTTTTATCCGAAAAGTTCGTTTTACAGGTTTAAGGAATATGTCAACAAAAAACTTAGCTACGACCTCTTTTAACCCTTTCCAACTCAAAGTATAATCTTTCTTTACCAATTTCTTTGGAGAATTTACTTTGCAACACGAACTTATTTTAATTCTCGATTTCGGCTCGCAATACACACAGCTTATCGCACGGCGGGTGCGTGAGATGGGCGTTTACTGCGAGATCGTTCCGTTTCATTACGCGCTTGAAAAAATTGTCGAACGTGCGCCGAAGGGCGTGATTCTCTCGGGCGGACCGAATTCGGTTTACGAAGCGGATGCGCCGCAGGTTTCGGCTGATTTTTATGAGCGGATTTCCGCGCCGATTCTCGGAATCTGCTATGGGATGCAGCTTCTCGCAAAGGATTTGAAAGGGACGGTTTCGCCTTCGGACAAACGCGAATACGGACACGCGAAGATGAAACGTTTGAGCGGAAAGACCGAACTTTTTACCGATCTGCCGGGCGATCTCGACGTTTGGATGAGTCACGGCGATCACGTCACCGCACTTCCCGAAAACTTCCGGCAAACGGCGACGACGGGCGAGGTCATCACCGCCATTGAAAACTCCGAACGGCGGATTTATGCCGTGCAGTTTCATCCCGAAGTTTCGCACACGCCGAAGGGCAAAGAGATTCTGCATAATTTCGTATTCGACATCTGCCGCGCGACGGGCGATTGGACATCGAAACATTTTATCGAGGAAGAAATTGCGAAAATCCGCGCCGCTGTCGGTGAAAATGAGCGCGTCGTGTGCGGACTTTCGGGCGGGGTCGATTCGACCGTTGCGGCGGTGCTCGTGCACGAAGCGATCGGCGAACGCCAAACCTGCATTTTCGTTAATAACGGTTTACTCCGCGCCGATGAATTTGAGGAAACTCTGCGGCTTTACAAAAATAAACTGCATTTGAACGTCATCGGCGTTGACGCTTCCCGGGAATTTTATGCGGTTTTGAAGGATGTCGTCGATCCCGAACTGAAACGCAAAGCGATCGGCGCAAAATTCATCGACGTATTCGACGCGGAAGCGCACCGCATCGGCGGCGTGAAATGGCTCGTGCAGGGAACTCTCTATCCCGACGTGATCGAATCCGTTTCTCTGCGCGGCGCGTCCGTCACCATCAAATCGCATCACAACGTCGGCGGTCTGCCCGAAAAAATGAACTTGAAACTGATCGAACCGCTCCGCGAATTGTTCAAGGATGAAGTGCGTCTGATCGGTAAAGACCTGGGCGTTCCGGCGGAAATTTTGCAACGTCATCCGTTTCCCGGTCCGGGGTTGGGCGTTCGCATTCTGGGCGACATCACGCCCGAAAAGGTCGAATTACTCCAAAAAGCGGACAGGATTTTTATCGAAGAACTGCATAATTTCAAACTCTACAACCAGGTCTGGCAAGCGTTCGCCGTCCTGCTCCCGATTCAATCGGTCGGCGTGATGGGCGATTTCCGCACCTACGACCGCGCCATCGCGCTTCGCGCCGTGACCTCGATCGACGGAATGACCGCAGATTGGGCACGTCTGCCGCACGAATTTCTGCAAGCCGTTTCGAGCCGGATCACCTCGGAAATTCGCGGTATCAACCGCGTCGTTTACGACATTTCCTCAAAACCGCCCTCGACGATCGAATGGGAATGATTCGATTTTGGATTTTGGATTTTGGATTTCGGATTTCGGATCAGCCGAAAAAGCAACTACGAAACTTGAAATACATTTACGGATGAGGAAACTCGTCAGCGGGCGCGGAAAGTCGGTCAGCGGATTATGCAAATCAGTCAGCACTTCTACCCAATCGAATAGCAACTCTACAATTTAATCAGCACTTTTGCCCAATCGAATAGCAACCGTCTAAATTTATTAAGCATTTCTGCACAATCGGTCAGCAACTCTTAAATATCAACAGCATTTCTGCACAATTGAATAGCAACTCTGCACAATCGCATAGCACTTTTTCACAATTCATCAGCAACCCTGCACAATTGATCGGCAACTCTCGAAAATCGTCAGCATTTCCTGACAATTCATCAGCAACTTTTCACAATCGGTCAGCACTCACCGGAAATCATTTGGGAATCTGTTTGAAAAGCTCGGCGAGGTCGTTTAGCTGGTAGTGCGCGTTAAGTCCGCTCGGGTTCGGGAGCAACCAGACGTTTACGCCCGCAATTTTTTCTTCCTGCAATCCCAATTTCGCCTGCGGTTTCTCAAATGCGGTGCGAAATGCGCCGATTCCGAGAACGGCGAGCGTTTGCGGCTTGTATTTCTCCAGTTTTTTAACGAGCAGTCTGCCGCCTTCGACAAATTCCTGTTGAGTTAATTCATCGGCGCGGGCGGTCGTGCGCTTGCAAAAGGACGTGATGCCGTAGCCGCTTTCCAAAAGCTCGTGTTCTTCCGAAGGATGCAAAAGGCGTTCGGTAAACCCGGCAAGATGCAGAACTTTCCAGAAACGATTGCCCGGACGCGCAAAATGAAAACCCGTTGCGGTTGAATAAAGCCCCGGATTGATGCCGCAAAACAACACTTTCAGGTCGTGATCGATCAAATCTTCGGTCGTATGATTGACGGCTTCGCGCAATTCTTCTTTGGTCGGTTTGAAGTTTTTCATCTGTCTTACTTTCTTTCATTATAGTAAAATCGAATACCGAACGATGAATCATCTTGCACATTTTTTTCTCGCCCGACGCTCTGCCGAAGCCGTGGTCGGTGCGTTTTTGGGCGATTTTGTCAAAGGAAAAATTCAAGCAAACGATTTTCCCGAAGAAATGCGCGTTGAAATAATGGTGCATCGATATGTTGATGGTTTTACAGACGCGGACGAACGCATTCTGCGAAGCAAGGAATTTTTCAGGAAAACGCGCCGACGCTTTACGGGAATCGCGCTCGATGTCGCCTTCGATCATTTTCTGGCGCGGAATTGGAATATTTACACAAACGAAAACTTGCGGGGATTTACGCAGAACGTTTACAGGGATTTAAGTCTGAATCTGCACTATTTTCCGCCGAACTTTCAAACGTTTCTGCCGCGAATGATCGCCGATGACTGGCTCGCGTCATACAAAGATTTCGCGCGCGTCAAGTTTTCCCTGCAAAGAATGTCGTTGCGCGTTCGCGGCGGCGAAAGTCTGGCGCAGGCGTTTGAAGAAATAAAGACGAACTACGATTTTTTCGATGAATTATTCAAAGAATTCTTTCCTCGTTTGCAGAATTTTGTGATCGAAAAAAGAAAAGACATCAGCCGCGAATAAGACGAACTATTTTCTTTATTCGCGGAAACAAAAATTATGACCGAAAATGCTCAAACTATTGTCGAGTTTCGCGCCGTCGATTATGCGGTCGGCGGCGCGCAGATTCTTTTCGACATCGATCTCGCAATCGAAAAAGGCGAAATCTTAATTTTGCTCGGAGAATCGGGTTGCGGAAAAACGACGACTTTGAAGTTGATAAACCGCCTGATCGAACCGACCCGCGGCAAGATTCTGGTCGAAGGCAAAGCGACGAGCGATTGGGACGCGATAAACTTGCGCCGCCGCATCGGTTACGTTTTGCAGGAAGGCGGGCTTTTTCCGCATTTCACGATCGCCGAAAACGTCGCGCTCGTGCCAAATCTGGAAAATCACGCGCAGGAAAAAACAAACGCGAAGGTCGGCGAACTGCTCGAACTCGTCGGTTTAAATCCGCAGAAGTTTGAAAACAGATTTCCGCACGAATTGTCGGGCGGTCAGCGTCAGCGCGTCGGCGTTGCGCGTGCGCTGGCGGCTGATCCCGGTCTGCTTCTTTTAGACGAACCTTTCGGTGCGCTCGACGCGATCACGCGTGTTAAATTGCAAAAGGAATTTGCGCGAATCGTGAAGAATTTGGGCAAAACCGCCGTTTTCGTGACGCACGATCTGCACGAGGCGTTTGTCTTGGGAACGCGCATTTGCCTGATGGACAAAGGTAAGATCGCACTTGTCGAAACGCCTGAAAACTTTCAGAGATCGGATTTACCGCTCGTGCGTGAATATTTGGAAACGATTGGAACGGGAAAATGAGAATTAACCGCAGATGAACACGGATGGACGCAGATAATTAAGTAGGGCAGGAAATTTTCTTTCTCATCCGCGCTTATCTGCGTGAATCTGCGGTTAATTATCTTTGAGTAGATTATTAATGAATTTTTTTGAATTTATCAGTCAAAACTGGTCGGAATTGTTGGCGTTGACGCGTGAACATCTTCTGCTTGTTTTCGTTTCGACGCTGTTCGCCGTTTTGATCGGCATTCCGACCGGAATTTTGTTGACGCGCCGAAAATCTTTGCAAACTCCGATCTTGGGAATTGCGAATATTTTGCAGACGATTCCTTCGCTCGCGCTCTTCGGTTTGCTGATCCCGATCGCGTATATCGGCGGAATCGGCGCGAAAACGGCGATCATTGCGCTCACTCTGTATTCTTTTTTGCCGATCATCCGCAACACGGTGACGGGCATTTCGGGCGTTGACGCGAAAACGCGTGAAGCGGCGACGGCAATGGGAATGACCGATTGGGAGATTTTGAAAATGGTCGAGCTTCCGCTTGCCGCGCTCGTAATTTTAACGGGAATCCGCGTGGCGGTCGTGATCGCGGTCGGCGTGGCGACGGTTGCGGCGGCGGTCGGCGCGGGCGGACTCGGAACTTATATTTTTCGCGGGCTTCGGCAAAACGATAATAACTTACTGCTCGCGGGCGCGGTTTCGTCGGCGATTCTCGCGCTTTTTCTGGATTTCGCGCTCGGACAACTCGAAAAATCCTTCGATTACAAAAAACGTGAAGGAAATGCGCGCCGAAAGTTTATCGCATTCGGAGCATTTGCATTAATTCTGGCTATTTTCGGGACAAATTTAATCCAAAATCCAAAATCTAAAATCCAAAATCAGATGGTTCGCGTCGGTTCAAAGGATTTCACGGAATCGATAATTCTCGCGGAGATTTTGGCGCAGAGCTTGGAAAAACGCGGAATTGCGGTCGAGCGGCAGTTTGAACTCGGCGGAAATCTGGCGCACGACGCGCTCGTTTCAAACAAGCTCGACGTTTATCCGGAATACACGGGAACGGCTTATACCGCGATCTTGAAGCGTCAGCCGCTCACCGATACGAACAAGGTTTACGAAGAAACGAAGCAAGCATACGCGGAAAAATTCGATTTGGCTTTAAGTCCGCCGCTCGGATTTTCAAACGATTTCGCGATTCTCGTGCGCGGCGACGCGGCGCGGAAAAATAATCTGAAAACGATCTCGGATGCCGTTCCGCTTTCAAAAAACTGGCAAGCCGGGTTCGGTCAGGATTTTATGTCACGCGCCGACGGTTACGCGGGTTTTGCAAAAACTTACAGTTTCAACTTTGCGAAACAGCCGCGTGAAATGGATTTGAGTTTGACGTATCGCGCTCTCCAATCGGGCGAACTCGACATCATCGCGGGAAATTCGACTGACGGTTTGATTTCCGCGCTCGCTCTTTTTCAGCTATCGGATGACAAAAAGTTCTTTCCGCCTTACGAAGCCGTTTTTATTGCGCGAAACGATAAAGCGGAAATTTTGCGCGAAACGTTCGAGAAACTGCAAAACGCGATCACGACCGAAGAAATGCGGAAAATGAATTACGCGGTTGACGGCGAAAAACTCTCGCCGAAACAAACTGCCGAAAACTGGCTGAAAGCGAAAGGGTTCTAGCCGATTCGACGATAAAAAAACATTGAACGTAAATGCGGAACGGGCGTATAATTAGTCGTCTTTATTTCATATCGAAAGGAAAAACTTTTATGGCAAACAACGAAAATAAAAATAACGAGCAGGAACAGAATGAAAATGCCGGAAAATTGTCGGGCATCGGGGCGGGCGTGATTACGGGTGCGGCGATCGGGACTTCGGTGATGCCGATCGTCGGAACGTTTGTCGGCGGCGTGGTCGGCGGTGTCGTCGGCAGTGAAGTCGGGAAGAAGGTCGGCGGTTCGCTCTTGAACAAATTCGGCGGCAAGGATAAATCGCAAGCCGAATCAGCCGAAAAGCCCGACGTGACGGCAGAATTGCAAAAGCTCGCCAAACTCCACAAAGACGGCATTCTGGACGACGAAGAATTCAAAGCCGCGAAAGCTCAACTGCTGAATCTTTAAGGTTTAAGAAAAGGTTTTTGCCCACGAAATACACGAAAGAAGCGAAAAATAAGAGAATTTTGAACGCGGATCGGGCAGATTAGGCGGATTGAATTGATATTTTGTTTAAATTATCCGTGATAATCTGCACAATCCGCTTAATCCGCGTTCCGAATTTTGAAAAGTTTCTTTTTCTACGGCAGAAATTCGATCAAGCGTTCGATGTCTTCGCGGTTGTTGAAAAGGTGCGGTGAAACGCGCAGACGGTCGCCGCGCGGGGCGATGATGATGTTTTCCTTTTCCAATCTTTTGACGACTTCGTTCGAGGTCAAGCCTTTTTTATGTTTGAGGCTGACGATCTGCGATTTTTCGCCCTTGGCGCGTGAACTGATGAGTTCGTATCTGTCCGCCGGCAGAAGTTCGCAGAAATAATCGGTCAGTTCTTCGAGATATTTTTCGATCTTGTCCAAACCTGCTTGCTTCAAAATCTTCAAACTCTGCTCCAGACCGTAAAACAGTGCTGCGCCGCTCGTGCCTGATTCCCAGGCAAGCGCGGTCGGTTTGAAATCCTGTTCGTAATCGTCAAAATCCCACGGCGTTTCGACGCTGATCCAGCCGACGAAAGTGGGTTCGACGCGCGTCCGAGCGCGGTCGGAAAGATAGATAATTCCGCAACCCTCGGGCGAAAAAAGCCATTTGTGACTCGCACCGCAAGCGATGTCGACCTTCTGCGCGGGCAGGTCGAACGCAAACGCGCCCAAACCCTGAATAATATCGACGGCAAAAAGCGCATCGACTTTGTGCGCCGCTTCGCCGATCTTTTCCAGATCGGCACGAAAACCCGAATTGAACTGCACCGCGCTGATCGAAACGAGCTTGGTATTTTCATCGATCAAAGCGGTAAATTCGTCCAGATCGATACGTCCGCCGCGTTCGGGACAGGTGCGGAGTTCTACGCCGAAACGGTCGCGGATTCTGCGCCAGGGGTAAAAATTAGACGGAAATTCCTTTTCAAAAGTGACGATGTTTTCGCCGTTTTTCCACGTCAGACCGCTTGCGACGGACGCGAAACCGTCGGACGTGTTCCGCATAAAGGCGATCTGTTCGGCGCGCACGTTGAGCATTCCGGCGACGAGCGCGCGGGCGCGGTCTTTGGTCGCAACCCAATCGTTAAAATGCAGAGTGCCGTTTTCCGAGCAATCTTTGAGTTGCGAGTAAACCGCGTCGGCGGTAGCGGTCGGCATTGGCGAAACCGCCGCGCTGTTGAGATATGTGTATTTTTGGGCGGCAGGAAAAAGCCCGCGTATTTGTTGGTTCATAAATTTTACCGTCTGCGCTGAAAGTGTTTCAGCAACAACTGAACTGCTTTCAGCACGTGCTGAAACACTTTCAGCAGATGCTGAACTACTTTCAGCAACGCCTGAACTTGATTCAGCACGCGCTGAAACACATTCAGCGACCGCTGAAACACTTTCAGCACGTGCTGAAAATCATTCAGCAATAACTGAAACGCTTTCAGCGGTCTGAAAACTTTCAAAAGCTGATAATTCTTTTGACAAACGCCTGAAAAAGCCGATAATTTTTAAAGCGGCGGAAGAAAAATCCTTCCAGAAAAGCCTCAAAGATTTGCATCAAAGCAGTTAAATTATGTTCGATTTTCAAAGAAAAGACCAATTCGATTTCGGAACAATTTCGACGCACGACGACCGCGACATCGAAATTCAGAAGTTAAAGGTCGAATCGCGGCAGGGAATTTATTTTGAAAGTTTGCGGCTGGTGCGCGACATCATTCTGATAATCGCGGTCTTTATCCTGTTCGGCGTTTTCGTCGCCCAACCCGTCGTCGTCGAGGGAACTTCGATGCTTCCGCAGCTTCACGACGGCGAACGTCTTTTAGTCAATAAATTGGTTTATTACAAGATTCAAAGCGTCAGTTGGGGACATCTGACGCGCGGCGACATCGTTGTTTTCTGGTATCCGAAGGAACCCGATAAATCTTACGTGAAACGCATTATCGGTTTGCCGGGCGAAACGGTCGAGGTCAGAAACGGCAGAATCTACATCGACGGGAACGAACTGAACGAAACCTATCTCGACAGCGAACATAATCAGAGTTTGCCGTCGTTTGCGCCGAAAAAAGTCGAAGAACATCATTATTTCGTGATGGGCGACAACCGCGATAACTCGTCGGATTCGCGCTATTGGGGCTTGGTTCCCGAAAAATACATTTACGGCAAGGCGTTTTTCCGTTACTGGAAACCGCAGGACGCAGGGTTTTTGGAACACGGCGAATATAACCTGCCCGAAAATCATAAATTAAACGACATTCGCGCTGACAGCGAATAATTTTAAGGATTAATGAAACAACGATTAACACAGATTGCCGCAGATTTTATCTTTATTAAGAATCTGTGATAATCGAGTTAATCGTTGTTTCGGTTTTTAAAGATGAACTTAGCAAAAAAAGCGATATTGGTGCTTGAAGACGGGCGGACTTTTCGCGGTCTTTCGTTCGGCGCGGAAGGCGAAACCTTCGGCGAGATGGTTTTTAACACGTCGATGTCGGGTTATCAGGAAATTCTGACCGATCCGAGCTATGCGGGACAGCTTGTCTGTATGACGTATCCGCTCATCGGCAATTACGGCGTGAACGAGGAAGACATCGAGTCGCGCCGACCGTGGGTCGAAGGTTTCGTCGTCCGCGAAGCGAGCAAGGTCGCGTCGAACTGGCGTTCGTCGGAAACGCTCGATTCTTATCTGAAACGTCATAAAATCGTCGGCATCGAAAAGATCGACACGCGCGCGCTCGTTCGCCACATCCGCGACAAAGGCGCGATGCGCGCCGCAATTTCAAGCGTAGATTTAGACGAAAACAGCCTTTTGGAAAAAGTTTTGGCTTCGCCCGAAATGAACAATCGTGAACTCGCAAGCGCGGTGACGGTCGCGGAAAGTTTCGATTATCCTGCAACTTCTGAAGAAAAATATCACGTCGTCGCCTACGATTTCGGCGTGAAAACCAATTCGTTGAGAGAGTTTGCAAAGTTCGGTTGTAAAATTACGGTCGTTCCGGCGGAAACTTCGGCAAGCGAGGTTTTGGCGTTAAAGCCCGACGGAATTTTTCTCTCGAACGGTCCGGGCGATCCGGCTTCGATGAAGCAAACCGTCGAAGAGATCAAAAAACTGACGACCGAAAACGTCCCGATGTTCGGCATCTGCTTAGGTCATCAAATTTTGGGACAGGTTTTCGGCGGCGAAACTTACAAACTGAAATTCGGACATCGCGGCGGCAATCAGCCGATTATGGATTTGACGACGCGCAAGGTCGAAATAACTTCGCACAATCACGGCTTCGCGGTCGATGCCGAATCACTGCCCGCCGATGTCGAAGTCACGCACGTCAACCTCAACGATCACACGGTGGCAGGTTTGCGTCACAAAACTCTGCCCGTTTTTTCGGTGCAATATCACCCCGAATCCGCGCCCGGTCCGCACGATTCCGAATATCTTTTCACGCGCTTTATCGAATTGATGGAAGCTAAAAAGGAAGGAAACTAAGAAAGATTTAGCCCACGAAATACACGAAAAGGACGAAAAATAAGAAGAAGCAATAAAATTTTTCTTTTTATTTTCGTTTCTTTCGTGTATTTCGTGGGCAAATTAACACCTTCCGAATTGTGTTAATGCGTATCGTAAGAAGCGATCGGAATATCCGAGATCAAGCCCCAACTGTTTGAAATAAGCCCGTTGTCACTGCTTTTCAGAGCATAGAAAGTGCCTTCGGTTTCGCGCCAAACGCCGATGTCGGCTTTGCCGTCGCCGTCGTAATCGTTCTGCGTCGGTGAATCGGTTTCGACATTTCCGAAAGTGTAGGCGAGAAATCCGCCGTCCGAGCTTTTCAAAATATACCAACTCAGATTCCCGACCGTCGGCGCGTTACGTCTGACCACCGCGAGATCGGTTTTGCCGTCGCCGTCGTAATCGCCCGGCACGAACCAATCGCCCGTCAAACCCCACGAAGTCGCCTGCAAAGACCCGTTTCCGCTCAGTAAGATGTAAAAATTCGATTGCGCCGACGCGCTCGCGCCCGGACGCATCACGCCGATGTCGAATTTCCCGTCGCCGTCAAAATCGCCCGGCGCGGCGTAATCGGTCGAAAGTCCGAACTGAACACCCGTGAAACCGCCATCGGAACTGCGCGAAATATACCAGAACATATTTCCGTTCGTGCGGCGAATCACGGCAACATCGGTTTTGCCGTCGCCGTCGTAATCACGCGCCATTTGCTCGTCGCCGATCGCACCGAACTGCTGAAACGTATTCGTGCCGCCGCTTTTGTTGACATACCAGGTGCTGTCGCCGTTGCGGAAAACGGCGTAATCGGCTTTTGAATCGCCGTCGAAATCGAGCGCGTTGCGAAGCTTGACCTGTGCCGAAGCCGGAATTGCCGACACGATCAAAACTGCCAAACCGAAAAGCGAAACGTATTTATTCATTAATTTTTTCATTTTCTCATTTCTCCTTTTTTCGGTTTACGCATTGCAAGTGGTCGGTGTCGTGCGAATCGCAATGGTTTTGACGGCTTGCAGATAACGGTTTTGGACAAGGCGCGTTGACAAAATATAGGGCAAAGCGCGGCTGATGTTTCCGCCGATGACATTATCGCTCGTGTTCGTCGTGTCGCGGTTCGGACGGTTGATATAGAGCGGATGATTGCGGTAGATCGTTTCGGCGACGCGGTCGGCAAAGAAAAATTGCGTCGTCACGATGCTTGTCGTGCCGATGCGGACGGTCGCGTGCATATGCGTCACGCGTCCCGAATACCAACCGGGAAAGATCGAATCGAAATAAACCCAGCCGTTCGCATCGCTCGCTTGGATTCCGCGTGAAAAATTCTGATTCAAGGTCGTCGAATCGCTCGAACAAACGCCGCTCAACGCCGAATAATTTCCGTCTTTGTTCGTGTGCCACAGATCGACCGTCGCGCCTTGAATCGGTTGGCAAGTATCGGCATTGACGATGCGGAAACCTAAACGCATCGGCATTCCCGTAATTCCGCTCGTAATGTCGCGGCGCACGAGATTGACGTTTGAATAACAAGGTCCGAGCGTGGTCGTGCAAGTCAGAGTGCAAACGTCGGTCGATGCGAAATCGAGCGAACCTGCACTCATTTTGTCCATCGCATTGGCAACAAAAGGACTAAGATCGCCGGAAGCATTTAAAGCGATCGCGCCTAAGCCGAAAGCGGCGGCGGCACGAAAACCTTTGTTCAGCCATTCGCGGCGGGTAATGATTCTTTTTTCTTCGGGAATGATTAAATTGGACTCCTTCATTTTATTCTCTCCGTTTTTTGTAGTTTTAAGTTAAGTTTCGATCCTGACGACAAAAATACTAACAGACCGCAACTTTTTTATGTGCGGAGCAGCGGCGATTTACCTGTGCTCCGCGTTTCAAGATTAAAACTCAACTCATAAATAATTTTTAATCGTTCAGAGTCCCGCCTTCAGGGGGCTATTTGCTAAAGTATCAGCCTGCTGAAGCAGGGACTCTAAACTTTTTCCAATCATTTATGAGATAGTTTTTATTTCTGTTCTGTCGGCGGAAAATCGGGACGAAATTCGCCGCGCGGCGGAAAATTCGGTCTTTGCGATTTTAAAAGATCGAGTTTGGCGATCTGTTCCGCCGTCAAAAGATCGTAAACCGCCGCGTCGGTTTTCAGGCGAATCAAATCGAGTTCGATCTGAACATCAGCTTTCGCTTTCAAGATTTGGCGCGCTTGGGCTTCGTCAAACGCTTCGCTTTCGGTTAAACCTTTGAGTTGTTCGTCAAAGGCGCGAAGTTTTTCAAAGTATGTTTGCGAAGCGGAGCGCGAATTTTCCATCAAAGTTTGAATCTGCGTTTTCTGCGCGTCGGTCAAACCGAGTTGTTCAAAGAAACGCGGATTAAAACCGTTCGGCGGCGGCATTTTGCCGAAATCGCCGTGTCCGCCTTTTCCGAAGGGCTTCGTTTCGGCTTTTGTCTGCGCGAAAGAAATGGTCAGCGAACCTAAAATGATCGCCGCCGCCATTGGCATAAAAATCTTCAAGTAGCTTTTCATAATAATTGATCTCCAAAGAATCTGAATTTCTAAAATGTCGTTTTTCACGATTGCAGGCTTAGTTTAATTCGCAAATGTAAAGCTATTATGTTGACGCGCGGGAATTTTGTTAAGAGTTTGTAAAGGTGCTTGATAAGGCATTTTTTTGCGCTAAACTACATTTGACGAGATGAATAATTCATTTGAAAACGACAATAATAAACGGATTTTGATGATCGACGACGACGTAAAACTCTGCCGTCTGGTCACAGATTATCTCGCGCCGTTCGGCTTTGCGGTTGCGTCGGAAAATACGGGTTTGAAAGGTCTGGAAACCGCCAGAAACAGCGATTTTCACGCCGTTATTCTCGACGTGATGCTTCCCGAAATGGACGGTTTCACGATTCTTAAAGAGATTCGCCAATTTTCCGACGTGCCCGTTTTGATGCTGACCGCGCTCGGCGACGAATCCGATCGAATCGTCGGGCTTGAGATCGGCGCGGACGATTATCTGCCGAAAACTTTTTCGACGCGTGAATTGCTCGCAAGGCTTCGCGCCGTCACGCGCCGTTCACAGCTGACGGCGAAAAATTCGGTTAATGAAACCGATGAAGTTTCGCTCGGAAATCTTTACATCAACGCGGCAACGCGCGAAGTTTTGCAGGACGGCGAAGCATTGAGCCTGACGGCTTTGGAATTCGATCTTCTGCTTTGTCTGGCGCGTTCGGCAGGTCGCGTGCTCGACCGCGACAAATTGCTCGACGAGGTTGCGGGCAGAAGTTACGACGTTTTCGACCGTTCGGTCGATGTCCATATTTCACTGCTTCGGCGCAAACTCGGTGACGATCCGAAAAATCCGCGCTACATCAAAACGATCCGGTCGGTCGGCTATATGCTTGTCCCGCAGGAAAAGGAAGGTTAGAGGGGAAATATGCGTCTGCGTTTTACGCTTTTCAGTAAGATAATGCTCTGGTTTTCGCTGAATCTGCTCCTTCTCGGCGCGTGTTTTTGGATTGCCTTCGCGCTCGAATTTCGTTTCGACCGCAATTCGCCGTTCTTTCTCCCGATCAATCGTTTGGACACCGTTTCGCGGTCGGTGATGAACGAAACCCAGAACAAACCGAAAGCCGAACGCGACGCGGTTTTGAAGGCATATTCCGAAAAATACGGTGTTGAGTTTTTCATTTTCGACGACAATGCAAAACAGCTCGGCGGACGTGAAATAACTTTGCCCGAAGAAGTTTTGAAAAGGATCACGAATCCGCCGCCGATGCCGAATCCGCCGAATCGTCCGCCCGAAATGATGCGTCCGCCGATGGCTTCGCCGATGTTTTTCGTGAAATCGCAAAACCCGCCGCTTTACTGGTCAGCCGCGCCGATCTTTGTTTTTGAAAGCGAAAATACACCGCCGATCAGGGCGCGCTTTATCGGCGCGTCGAACTCGATCTTCGGCAACGGACTTTTTTTCAATCCCGTTCCGTGGGTAATTATCATCGGCACGGTTTTGCTCATTTCGACCGCTTTTTGGTTTCCGTTCGTGCGCCGTCTGACGCGTTCGATCGGGCAGATGACAGATGCCGCCGCGCAGATTGCCGACGAAAAATTCGATGCCCGCGTGGACGAGAAAAAGACCGACGAACTCGGCAGTCTGGGAAAATCGATCAATCATCTGGCGACGCGCCTCGAAGGTTTTGTCGGCGGTCAGAAACGATTTCTGGGCGATATTTCGCACGAATTGAATTCGCCGCTTGCACGAATGCAGTTTGCCTTGAGTATTTTGGAAGACCGCGTGGACGAGAAAAACCGGCTTTACGTGGAAGACGTGAAGGAAGAGGTCGAACTGATGACAAAGCTCGTCGGCGAACTGCTCGATTATTCGCGCAACGGCATCAAAGCGGCGGAAGTCAATCTCCAAAAAATCGAGATTTTGCCGATTGCCGAAAACGTCGTGCGCCGCGAATCGCTTCAAGAATCCGCCGAAATAAAGGTCGAGGTCGAAGAAAATTTGCAAGCGACGGCACATCCCGAAATGTTGACGCGAGCTATCGCAAACATCGTCCGCAACGCCGTTCGTTACGCGGGAAACGCCGGGGAAATAAGGATTTCGGCGACGAACGGCAACGAAGAAAATGTAAAGATCGTCGTCAGCGACAAAGGCGCGGGCGTGCCCGAAGAATCGCTCGAAAAGCTTTTCGATCCTTTTTACCGCGTCGAAACGCACCGCGCACGGCAAACGGGCGGAACGGGGTTGGGGCTGGCGATCGTCAAAACCTGCGTCGAAGCGTGTCGGGGAAAAGTTTTCGCCGAAAACCTCACGCCGAACGGTTTCGCCGTCACGATTCTGCTCAAAAAATAGCAAAAATTCCCAAAAAGTGTTCAAAATCAAAGTCTAACCGCTTCATCAATTTGAATCTTTCATTTAAAACGGCAATAATTACCCTTTTGCTTTAGAAAGGTTAATTTCCATTAGCCCAAATTAGAGCTTCATAATTTTAAAACAGTAAAAATTTAACAAAATGGAATCTACAATTCTTTATCTGATCCCGGCTTTGGGGATTTTTGGATTAGTTGTTATGGCATTTAAGTCTTCATGGGTCAGCAAACAGCCGACCGGTGAAGCAAATATGGTCGAGCTTTCATCTTATATCGCAGAAGGTGCGATGGCATTTTTGAAGGCGGAATGGAAAATCCTGACCTATTTTGCGATCGTTGCCGCCATCGTTCTCGGCTGGTCGGGAACCTTGGTCGAAACATCTTCGCCCGTGATCGCGGTTTCGTTTCTGATCGGTGCGGTCTTTAGCGCGACCGCCGGATATTTCGGAATGAACATTGCGACCAAAGCAAATGTCAGAACGACTCAAGCCGCACGAACCGATCTCAAAAGCGCACTCAAAGTCGCGTTTACCGGCGGAACCGTAATGGGACTCGGCGTTGCCGGACTCGCGGTTTTAGGTCTGAGCATTTTATTTATCATCTTCTACAAAATCTACGTCGTAAACGTTCCCGGCGCGACGGTCAACGGCGCGGCGATGGAAAAAGCCATCGAAGTGCTCGCAGGATTTTCGCTCGGAGCCGAATCGATCGCGCTTTTTGCGCGTGTCGGCGGCGGAATTTATACGAAGGCGGCGGATGTCGGCGCGGATTTGGTCGGCAAGGTCGAAGCGGGAATTCCCGAAGACGACGTGCGTAATCCGGCGACGATCGCGGATAACGTCGGCGATAACGTCGGTGACGTGGCGGGAATGGGCGCAGACCTTTTCGGCTCTTACGTCGCAACGATTCTCGCCACGATGGTGCTCGGGCGTGAAATCGTCGTGCGCGACAATTTCGGCGGACTTTCGCCGATGCTTTTGCCGATGCTGATCGCCGGACTCGGAATCGTTTTTTCGATCATCGGCTGTTCGCTGGTCAGAATTTCGGACGACAAAGGCAACGTTCAGAAGGCGTTGAATATCGGAAACTGGACATCGGTTATCATTACGACGGTCGCCTGTTACTTTATCGTGATGTGGATGATGCCTTCGCAGATGACTTTGCGCGGATTTAACTTTACGAATACGGGCGTGTTTCTGGCGATTTTGGTCGGTTCGATCGTCGGCGCGCTGATGAGCGTCGTAACCGAATTTTACACGGCGATGGGCAAACGTCCCGTTAATTCGATCGTTCAGCAGTCGAGCACGGGCGCGGCGACGAACATCATCGGCGGTCTTTCGGTCGGGATGGAATCGACTTTGGTTCCGACGATCATTCTGGCGGCGGGCATTTATTTGTCGCACTATTTCGCAGGACTTTACGGCGTGGCGATTGCGGCGGCGGGAATGATGGCGACAACCGCGATGCAGCTTGCGATCGACGCTTTCGGACCGATTGCGGATAACGCGGGCGGAATCGCGGAAATGAGCCAATTGCCGAAAGAAGTGCGAGGCAGAACGGATATTTTGGACGCGGTCGGCAACACGACCGCCGCGACGGGTAAAGGTTTCGCGATCGCTTCGGCGGCACTGACGGCGTTGGCATTGTTTGCGGCGTATGTCGGTCTGGCGGGAATCGATTCGATCGATATTTACAAAGCGGACGTGCTTGCCGGATTATTCGTCGGCGGGATGATTCCTTTCATTTTCTCCTCGTTGGCAATCGCGGCGGTTGGTCGTGCGGCAATGGCGATGGTGCAGGAAGTCAGACGGCAGTTTAAGGAAATTCCGGGCATTATGGAATACAAAGCCAAGCCCGAATACGACAAATGCGTTGCCATTTCGACGACCGCATCGCTTAAGGAAATGATGCTTCCGGGTGCAATCGCGCTGGTAACACCGATCATCGTCGGCTTTGCTTTCGGACCCGAAGTGCTCGGCGGTTTGCTCGCGGGCGTGACCGTTTCGGGCGTTTTGATGGGAATGTTCCAGAACAACGCGGGCGGCGCGTGGGACAACGCCAAGAAATCGTTCGAGGCTGGTGTCGAGATCAACGGCAAGAAGGAATACAAAGGCTCTGACGCGCACAAAGCGAGCGTGACGGGCGATACGGTCGGCGACCCGTTCAAAGATACTTCGGGTCCTTCGATGAACATTCTCATCAAACTGATGAGCATCGTTGCGCTGATTATCGCACCGCATATTGCCATCAAAACGGCAAATAAACCGCACGCCGAATTGACCCCGAAAACTCAAGTCGAGCAGATCGTCAAACTCGACAGCAACAGATAAAAAGCAAAACGCATTTTATTTGCAATAAAAAGTCTGACCTGATTGATTCGGTCAGACTTTTTTAACGTGAATCCGGGATCAGGAAAATTTACCCGCGAAACACGCGAAAGACACGAAAAAAAGAAATAGGAAACCCGCATTTTACAATCTTGGAGCGACGATCTTCGCGTGTTTCGCGGGCAGGATCGAATGTAATTTCTAAAACCTCCTTATCCCGGACTGGCGTTTTTTATGTTAAATTGAAGTCGGCAATGAACTATTTTTTAATCATCACCGCGCTCATTTTAGCGGCAATCTCGCTCGGCATTATCATTTTCTTCATCCTGATCTATTCGGCTTGGGTAAACGACGAAAGTTACGGCATTGCGATTCTGGAAACCGATGCCGCGCCGCTTATTTTGGTAATTCTCGCCGTTGTCGAAGTAGTTATCAGCCTTATTTTATTCTCGATCGTGCGCCGCTTTCGCAAATAGGTTTAAAAAAACTGAGTTTAGATTCTGTAAAAAGGTCGAACGAACTTCAGTTTGTTCAATGCGCAGGCTAATCGAATTCTTAATTTTTTAAGAGTTTGTAAGGTTATGCGGACAGACAAACTGAAGTTTGTCTTACTTTGCACACAGTTTCCCAAAAATATCTGAACAGAAATGACAATCGTAAAATGTCAGTTGACGGACGGAGTTAGTCGTTTGACGAACGAAAAATGTCAATGACGGATGAAGTTAGTCAATTGACTGGTGAGAAATGTCAGTTGACGGAGTGAGTTAGTCGTTTGACGGACGGAGTTAGTCGGTTGACAGACGAGGATTGTCAGCAGACATTTTGCGTCCGTCAACTGACTAACGCGAAATGTCTGCTGACAATTTACTTTTTTCGGTTCAAAATCGTGAAAATTGTCTTCCGGTTTCAAGAAATTGTCGTCCCGATTTGCGATTGTGAAGACGTAATTTGAAATTTCGGCGCGGATTTATCAATATCGGAAGATATGAAAACAATCAAAGTGCAATCGAATCGGCGCGAAGAATTGGTTGAGATCACGCGCGAGGTCGCGCGCGAAATTCCCGCAAGCGGCGAAGGCATCTGCGTTTTATACACCCAACACACGACCTGCGGTTTGACCATTAACGAAAACGCCGATCCTGACGTAAAGCACGATATTTTATTATTTTTGAAGAATACGATCCCGCAATTTTACGACGGTTTTCGTCATTTCGAGCATAATGCCGACGCGCACATCAAATCTTCGCTGATGGGTTTCAGCCTGACGATCCCGTTTGAAAACGGCAAACTTCTGCTCGGACGCTGGCAGGGAATTTATCTCTGCGAATTTGACGGGGCAAGGGAAAGAAAGGTTTTGGTGAAGATAATCACTTGAACGGATAAACATAAAGCCACCCGATAGCAATTAAAATCACCATCCCGATAACCCAAAAAATCACAGCAGTCGCACGTAAACCTTCGGGATTGTTAGCAAGTATTTCGTCGTCCTCGTTCGGATCGTCTTCCTTGCTTAGTTTTTCGCTCAGATAATAAAAATAAGTTCCTGCCGCTAAAATCAGTATTGGAACGATAAAGTGAAAGTGCTTCATATTAAATTATCTTTTCCGCCGCAGTGTGACCAGAATCGCGTCGCTGACTCTGCGTTCGCCTTCTTTGTCGGAAGGTTTGTTGACGACCTTTCCATCTAAAAACATCGTCGTCGAGCCGCCGCCGTCGAGATTCATCGCCTCGACCGCACCGAGTTCGAGCAGAAATTCGGCAAGCTCCTGCAAATTCATCCCGACGCTTTTCAAACTTCTGCCGTCAACCGTCACCATCAAAAACTTTCCGTCTTTGAGTTTGGCAACCGCCGTGCGCGGATGTTTATTCTCGACAAAAGCCTTTGCCGCTTTTTCCTGTTCCCAGGTGATCTCGATCTTGCCGTTTTTAATTAATTGCGGCACGCCGTTCGTGATGTCTTCGGCTTTTGAAAAGAACATTTGTTTTTCTTTTTCAATTGAATGTGCGGCGGCACCGACGCTTGCCCAAGCACCTAAATGTTGCTTTTTGAAGAGTCCAACAATTCCTTTATCGTAATCTTTCCCGAAAGAAACCACGAAACCATTCGGCGCAATCACATTGCTTCCTTTATTTTCATAGATAGTTTTTTTCCTGCAAGGGGCACATTCATAAACAAGTTCTGTTCCATCAGTATTTGTCAGAGTCGTTCTATGAAACTCAGGTGTATATAAGATTGCATCCTCTTCCTTTCGCTCGCGGTTAATACCGCTTATGTCAAAATACCGATCGGTAAAGGTTATAAACCAGATGTCTGTTTCGACGTGCGCGAAATCAACTTCCGTTTTATCTTTTCCGTTAATGATTCCGATTGCGATTCGATCATTTTGACTTTCACTTAAAACTTTTCCGTCAATCTGCAAAACTCCCGCCGCGTCGCCTGCGAAAATACTTGAATCCAGTCTGAAAAATCCCGCATTGATCGCTGCAATCGCGCCGTGGCGGGTGGCGATCGAAGAGGTTTTTTCAACGCCGATCGCCGAATCCGTTGCGTGAACCACGTCGAGTCGAACTTTGGTCAGATCGAGCCTTAAAAGATTGACGCGAATCGGCGCATCCTTTGTTCCGCGAATCATCTCGGCGTATTCGATGCCGTCCTGAATCATTTTGAAATCCTGCGCGGAAACGGAAACAAAAAGAAAAATCGTCCACAGGTGAACAGAGATAAAAACAAATATTTTTTTCATAAACTATGGCTTTGCGAACTTTGCGTCTTTGCGTGAAAATTAACTTTAAATATGAAGCAAATCAGCGAAAGAGTCCAACTTTTAAACGAAAAGAGCGCAAACAACGACGGCAAATATGTTCTGTATTGGATGCAGATGTTCAAGCGCACGACGCACAATCACGCGCTCAATTTTGCCATCGAACAGGCAAACGAACGCAAAATTCCGCTCGTCGTTTACGAAGGTCTGAAATTTTATTACCCGTGGGCATCGGACAGGCTTCACACGTTCATTCTCGAAGGCGTTGAGGAAAAACGCGGGGAATTTGAAAAACGCGGGATAAAATACGTTTTCTATCTGCAAAAAGACGAAAATTCGCCGAAGGATACGGTCGCGAAACTGGCAAAAGACGCGGCGTTGATCGTGACGGACGATTTTCCGTGTTTCATCATTCCCGATCACAACAAAGCCATTGTAAAGAAATCAGAAATTCCCGTTTACGCGGTCGATTCAAACGGTGTGATCCCGATGTCGCGCTTTGAAAAGGAAGAATATGCGGCTTACACGATTCGCCCGAAGGTCAGAAAAATGGTCGGCGATTATCTCAAACCGTTCGCTGAAAAGGAAGTTTCGGTGAAAGCCGACAAGCTTAAGATCGATTGCCCCGACACGGATGTAAACGAAAAAACAATCGAAAAACTGGTTTCCGAATGCGCGATAGATCATTCGGTCAAACCTTCTTTTCTTTACCGCGGCGGAACCGAAAACGGGCGCAGGCGTTTAAAGAAATTCCTCAAAAACATTCTCGAAGATTACGACGAAGCGCGAAACAAACCGGAAAAGGACGGCAGTTCGCGGCTTTCGGCTTACTTGCATTTCGGTTTTCTGTCATCGCTCGAAGTCGCGCTGGCGGTCAAAGATTCGGACGCGAAACAGGAATCGAAAGACGCTTATCTCGAAGAAATCATCGTGCGCCGCGAACTTTCCTACAATCTGACGCGCTTTAATCCGCATTACGATTCGCTCAAATCTTTGCCCGATTGGGTTCAGCAAACGATGCGTAAACACATCGACGACGCGCGCGCGCCAATCTATTCGCTCGAACAATTGGAATTTTCAAAGACCTACGACGAACTCTGGAACGCCGCCCAGCGCGAAATGGTCGAAACGGGCGAAATTCACAACTATGTGCGGATGCTCTGGGGAAAGAACGTCATCGGTTGGACGAAAAGTTACGAAGAAGCGTTCGAGATTCTCGTGCATCTCAACAACAAATACTGCCTCGACGGTCGCAACCCGAACTCTTACGCGGGAATTTTATGGTGTTTCGGCAAACACGACCGCCCGTGGATGGAACGCCCCGTTTTCGGCACGATGCGTTATATGACGAGTAATTCGACAGGCAAAAAGTTCGACTCGAAAAAATACATCGAATGGACGAAAACGCTCGGACAGGGAAAACTTTTCTAAACTAAATAAAGAGAAAGGGTTTTGCCCACTAAATACACGAAAAGCACGAAAAAGAAGAAAGATTTGTCCTATTTTTCGTTTCTTTCGTGTATTTCGTGGGCAAATCTAATTCTCAAAAAATCACCAATTAAAATAATTGATATTTTTTGCGAAAAGAATCCGCGTTAGGAAATTGAGGAGCAAAATTGTTCCGATTTTATAACTAATTTTTAGGAGCTTTTTTACGTAATGATAAATCATATTTCTATCGCAGTTAATAATCCCGAAAAGGTCGCAAATGTTTTGGCTGAATTATGGAACGGATTCGTCGTCCCGTTTCCGCCGTGTGAAGGCGCGTTTATGACGATGGCAAACGACGGCAGAGGAACGGCGGTCGAAGTTACGCCCGCCGATACGATTCTCATCCCGGGTGAAGGTTTTCCGTCGCGGGAAAATTTCGACGCAACGACCGAAACCGAAGAGTTTGAAGCAAAATTCATAAAAAGCGATTTCGTTCCGCGTTATTCGCCGACGCATCTGAACATCAACACCGATCTCGACGAAGCGCAGGTTCGCGAAATTGCCGACCGCGAAGGCTGGCGCGTGCTGACCTGTAATCGCGGCGGCGGGCTTTTCCAACTGATCGAAGTCTGGATCGAAGACCGTTTTATGCTCGAAGTGATGACTCCCGAACAAACGAAACGTTACACGGAAGTTGTCAATCCCGAATTTTTGGCGCAAGCCTTCGGAATGAACCTTTCGCACAGCGACGCGGTGACGGAAAGAATGAATGTGATCGGTTAGGAATTACAGGTCGGAATCGTCTGCGGTAGCGGGCGGTTTAAAGCTGAAATTATCAATTTGGTCAGGGTTTTGCCCATCCGCCTACCGCAGACGGTTCTGACTAAAATTCCGGCGGTTTGTGAGTTCGATGTTTTGATCACGCTCTTTTACGTTGAATATCAAGCAAAACGCCGTCAAGGTGAAGTTTTTTAAAGACTTCACCTCGATTTTTTGAGCGGTCAGATATTTTCGGAAAAATCCTTCCAATTGCCGAACCAATCGTAGGTTTCGAGAGCGCGAAAGCGTTTTTTGTAGTCGTAAAAGGAATTTCCGGCGTAAGCGTAGCCTTGATAATAAAAATCCTTCCCGTTTTCGAGTGCGAAATCTATTTCGACGAGCATCGTGAAAGTTCCCAGCCCGCGTTCGGAAAATTCGGGCGCGAAACAGGCGTAAATCCCCGAAACCGACGTTTCGCCGACATCGAAAAACGAAACGGCAACGATTTCGTTTTCAAGATAGACGGCACATTCCATCGTTCGGCACGGAACGCTTGACGGGTTTTGGTCGAGAAACGTGTAAACCGATTCGGGAACACCTTCCTTGAAACGCCGTTTGTGCCGCTCGAACAGAGTTTCGGTCGCCGCAGTGATCTTGACGGGACGAATGATCGTTTCCAAATCGCTGTTTTTCCGTAAAATGCGGCGTTGCGATTTTGAAAAACCGAAATCCTTCAAACGAATCCGCAAAGGCATCACGAAACGGATTTCACCCTGTGAAAAGCCGAGATTATAACGAAAAAAATGCTTCCCGAAATGCCGCCAACCGTCCGCCAGAAGCGCGTCGAGTTGGAAAGGCGTGACGCGTTCGGCGTAAAATTCTTCGTTGATGAACGAATATTTAGCTATAATTTGTGTCGGATTGGAATCATTCATCGCAAAATGGCAAAAAGACCGGGACAGAAAAAATATACCAAATCAAACCTGCCGACAAAACTCTGCGAAAACTGCGGAAAACCGATGACGTGGCGCAAAAAATGGGAAAAAGTCTGGACGGAAGTAAAATTTTGCTCGGAAAAATGCCGCCGAAACAAGAAAAATTCTCCATAGATAAAGATAAGAAAAAGATTTGCCCACGAAATACACGAAAGAAACGAAAAAGGAAAACCAATCAGAAAGTTTTTGTTTTCGTGCTTTTCGTGTATTTCGTGGGCAAATCTTCTTTTACTCAACCTTTGCCGAAAGCTCGATCTTGTTTGAAATTTGCTTTTCGTCCGCGATTTTCAAGGGAATCTGCCACGCGAGAGTTTTGATCTTGCAAACGCCCGTGTTGTCTTCGCGGCAATAATAAACCGTCAGCTTGGCGGTGAGTTTCGTTTCGCCTTTGCTCAGGGTTTGAAACGGGATCGTCAGCGGGACGGCTTTGAATTTTTGCGCGGCGGTTTCGATTCTGACATTTTTATCGCTTGCGGAAATCTCGAAACGATTCGGCGCGGCAACATTCAAATGAAAACCTTCGGGCATTTTGATGTTGAAAACGAGCGAGTTTTGCGAGTTTGCCGCAACGGTTTGAGTTTCGACGGTTTTTTCTTCCAGATTCGGCGAAACCGGGCTCGTTTCATCTTCGATCTGCGGTGCGGTCAAGCCTTCGATCTTCAGAGTCGAAACTTCCTTCGTCTGTAAATTGACGATGCGCACGGCGTTGTTGTTCGTGTCGGCGACGAAAAGTTTTCCGTTTGCGATCGAAAGTCCGCCGGGTTCGTAAAACGTCGCTTTTTTGCCGTCCGTCTGTCCCGAACTGCCGTTTCCCAAAAGCGTTTCGACGGTCGATTTTTCGGGATTCAAAAGTTTTATCTTGTGATTGTAAGTGTCGGCGATCAGGAGATTTTTCCCGTAAAAAGCGATGCCGAGCGGGTGTTGCAGACGAACTTCGTTGCCTTCGCCGTCTTCGTCGCCGAAAACCCACAGATCGCCGCCGACAAGCGTTTCGACTTCTTCGGTTTCGGTGTTTATTTTGCGGATAATGTTCGATTCGGAATCGGCAATGTAGAGAATTTTGCCGTCCGTTACGATGCCCGAAGGCTGTGCAAACGCGGCTTCGTCGATCAACGCGTCATAGCGCGCTTCCGCGCCCGTTCCGGCATACGGCGCGACCGTATTTTTCGTCAGATCGAGCTTCCAAATCTGATGATTTCCAGCCATCGCAATATAAATCGCGTCGCCGATCTTCGTCAAATCCCACGGCGAACTCAAAGAAGCGGTCTTCGCCGCGCCGCCGATCGCTTTCCAGGCGGCTTGCTTGCCGTTGCCCGTCAGCGTTTCGACGGTTTTCTTTTCGAGATTTATCAGGCGGACGGCGTGATTTTCGGTGTCGGCAACGTAAAGCTTTTCGTTTTCAAAAAATAATCCCTGCGGTTTGTAAAACGCGGCGTTTTGAAAATTTCCGTCCGTCAGAGCCGCTTTTCCGCTCCCGACGGTTTCGAGCAGTTTTCCGTTCAGATCGGTAATAACGATGCGGTTGTGATTGGAATCGGCGATAAAAAGCCGTTGCGATCTTTCGTCCGCAAGGATTTTTCCCGGAAACGCGAGCGGCAGGGAACCGACTTTGGCGCGTTCGAGCGCAAATTTCAGAGGCTTTTCGTCGAGCAAACCTTTTTTGCGAAATTCGGCGGCGGTTTTCTCGATTTCCGCGTCGATTTCCGCAAAGTGACCTTCGCCGACGAATTCAGAGGCGATGTAGCCTTGCGGATCGATCAAAACCTGCGTCGGATACGCGCTGACGGCGTATTGATTCCAAATCTTGAAATCGGCATCGTTGACGACCGGATGTTCGACACCGTAACGCAAAATGATCTTACGGATATTTTCCGTTTCGCCTTCGTTCGTAAATTTCGCCGAATGAACGCCGATGACGACGAGCCGGTCGGCGTATTTCGCTTCGAGTTTTTTCAGATCGGGAATGATGTGGATGCAGTTTATACAGCCGTAAGTCCAGAAATCGAGCAAAACTATCTTGCCTTTCAAGCCCGCCAGCGACAGAGGTTTTTCCGTATTTAACCAACTCACGCCGCCGTTCAGTTCGGGCGCGCGGACTTTTGCCTGGTAGATCATTGCCGAAATGTTTGCGCTGAAAATGAGCGCGAAAATCAAAACTGCCGAAATTTTTAACATACCTGAAATTTAATTCGCACAAAATCAAAATGCAGTTTCAGCTCGGATTTATTCCTAAAAACTGTATTCAAGAAATCTGTCAAAATTCTGAACGCGGATTGGGCAGATCAGGCAGATTAGCACAGATAAATTATATAAATATTGTGTTAATCCGCCTGATTCGCCAAATCCGCGTTCAAATAATCAATTTTTACCGAGTGCTTCGGAGATCATTTCGAGCGAACGGTTTTGACGGTAGGAAACGTTGAAATGTCCGCCGTCGAATTCTTCGGCGATGTGCGGAATGTCGAATTTTCCCAGTCTTTCGCACAAAATCTTCGCGCCGATGTCGAGAAAAAACTCGTCGCTCGTGCCCGCGTCGATAAAAAGCAGTTTCAGGGATTTCAAGTTTTCCACAGACTTTTCCACAAGCCGGACGGGATCGTGCTCCAACCATTTTTCCCAGATTTCCTGACGGATTTCGCCCGTTTCGAGGTCGTAAGGCAGATCGAAACCGAATTCCGAATCGGGATTCGGCGAGTAGCACGCGCTCATCCCGACGATGTTCAAGCCCGAAAAATCGTCTTTGCCCTTTTTCGCTTCTTCGTCCCAGAATTTTTCGACCAGTTTTTGCGGATCGCCTTTGATCGCACGAAAAGCCTTCGGAATATCCTGCAAATAGCAATGCTCGAAATAAGCGTCGCCGGCGGTCGAACACGCGAGTCCGAAAATGCCGGCGTGACGCATCGCCATTATCAACGCGCCGTAACCGCCCGAAGATTTGCCCATTACGGCGCGGAAATCGCGGTCTTTGACGGTCGAAAAGGTCGCATCGACGAACGGCACGATTTCCTGCGTCAGATAGTCTTCATAATTGCCCGTCGCGGTCGAGTTGATATATTGCGAACCGCCGTAATGCGTGAAACAGTCGGGCAAAACGGCGATCATCGGCTGAATTTTTCCCGCATTGATGAGTGCATCCATCCGGTCGGCAAAATTCGGCGCAAACGCGGAATCGTTGAGCATCATCCGCCCGCGTCCCGTAAAGCCCGAAAGCACGTAAACGCTCGGATATTGTTTCGTTTCGTCGTAATGCGGCGGCAGATAAACGATGATGTCGCGGATATATCGGTCGCCGAGCGCGTTATTCCTCAAAATCGCGCTCTGGTGCTGAATGGTCACGGTTTGATTGATTCTGTTCATAAGGTTTCTTTTATCGTAGAAAGCGAACGCGGAAAAGTAAAATTCGAGTGAAGTTTTTATCTTTCGTCCTAAGCGTCGAGAATAAGTTTTTTTATGAGAAAACAAATAAATAATTGAGGTTTTTCAATATCTGACAGCGATTTTGTAACAAAATGACCGAATGCGACGCGGTCAAATCCGGTTACGACCGCGTCAAATTTCGATACGACGCGGTCAAATCCGGTTACGACCGCGTCAAATCCAGATGCGACGCAGTCAAATTCCAATACGACGCGGTCAAATTCCAATACGACGCGGTCAAATCCAGATGCGACGCGGTCAAATGCGGTTACGACCGCGTCAAATTCCGTTCGATTATTGTAAAATCCGAATATTACAACGTGAAACCCCGTTCGATCGACGTTAAATCAGCTTCGTTTTTCGTGAAATCGGATTAAAAATACTTTTTCCTTTTTACTTGTTTCGCTTTACGTTAGAATTACTTGATATGGCTGGAGATTTGATAAACGTCAATCCGAATTTGCTGAATTCGACCATCGAATTTTTGACCGCGATGATTACGCCCGCTTTGTTGATTTCCGCGACGGGTTCGCTCGTGCTTTCGACCTCGACACGGCTCGGACGCGTCGTTGACCGCGTGCGCGAGCTCGAACAGCGACTCAGCGATCTGATTATGACCGAAGATAAATCGCAGATCGCGCTTTACGACAAACGGCTCGACACGATTGTTTATCTGCTCGACAAAGTGACGACGCGTTCGCGCATTTTACAGCACGCGATGAGCGCGTTTTATTACGGTCTGGGCTTTTTCATCCTGACGAGCGTGACGATTGCCGTCGCGGGAATTTTCAATATTTACCGCTGGCTGCCGATTCCCGTCGGGATCGTCGGCATTATGTGCCTGTTTTACGGAAGCATCCTGATGCTCCGCGAAACGCGGATGGCGACCGCGACCGTCAACGCCGAAATGGACTTTACGTGGACGCTCGCCAAAACCGTCGCGCCGCGCTCGATCATCAGCAAATATACGAAAGTCATCGACGAAAATATCGAAAGAACAAAGGATTAGTTTTTTTCATCCACAGATGAACACGGATAAACCCGGATAATTTTTAAGATAAATCCTAAAAAATCTCTGTCAATCTGTGTTCATTCGGGGACAATTTATTAAAATGACCGAACCGAAATTTTTAGAACTTTACCGCACCGGCGAATTGGAAAACCGCGTTCTGCAACTCGAAAAACTGCTCGAATCCTGCACCGTCTGCCCGAAAGACTGCGGAAACAACCGTCTGAACGACGAAATCGCCGCGTGTTATTCGGGACGGCTTCCAATCGTTTCATCGTTTACGGCGCATTTCGGCGAAGAACCTGCGCTTTCGGGAACGAAAGGCGCGGGAAATATCTTTTTCGGAAACTGCAATCTGCGCTGTGTTTATTGTCAGAATTATCAAATCTCGCAAACCTGGAAAACGCAGAAGAAAAACGAGATTTCGCACGAACGATTAGCCGGAATGATGCTCGAATTGCAGGAAAAAGGCTGTCATAACGTCGGTTTCGTTTCGCCGACGCATTTCGCTCCGCAAATGGCGCGAAGCATTCTGATCGCGGCGGAAAAAGGTTTGCAAATTCCGATCGTTTACAACACGAACGCTTACGATTCGGTTGAAGTTTTGAGATTCCTTGACGGCATCGTGGACGTTTATCTGCCCGATCTGAAATATGCCGAAAACGATGCCGGATTCGAGTTTTCAAAAGTGCGGAATTATACCGATTTTGCACGTGCGGCGATCAAGGAAATGTTTCGGCAAACGGGTGCGGGATTAGTTTACGACGAAAACGGTTTGCTGAAACGCGGTCTGGTCATCCGTCTGCTCGTTTTGCCGAACGACATCGCCGGAATCGAGGAAAATCTGCGCTGGATTCGCGACGAACTTTCGCCGAAAGTTGCCGTAAGTTTGATGGCGCAATATTACGCCACCAACAAAGCCGCGACCGACGACCGCTATATTTTGCTTTCGCGCCGAATTTCGGAACGCGAATGGTCGAAAGCCGTCGAACTGCTCGAAGAACTCGGAATGGAAGAAGGTTTTATGCAGGAATACGAATCGGCTTCGTATTATTACCGACCGGATTTCAACGATAAGGAAAAGCCTTTCAAGGACATTCGTGATTTTCAGTAAGTTTTTATGTTAAGCTAGAAAAAAACAGGAGTTTATATAAAAATGGGCTTATTTTCCAGTGATAAATTTAAATGTGTGCGTTGCGGCGGCGATGTGCAGATGCAGTTTGCGCCGTTTCCGAACGAACTCGGTCAGCGTATCTACAACGAGATCGGGCAAAACTGTTGGAAGGAATGGCTGCAAAAGCAGAATCAGCTTATCAATCATTTCGGTCTGGACGTTTCAAATCCCGATTCGCACGATTTTCTTTTCGACAATCTGAAGATTTTTCTTTTCGACGAAGGCGTAAATCTCGCCCAGATCGACACGAGCAAAGAAGGTTCGGTGAATTGGTAATTAATTTGGAAATCAAAACTTAAACAAGGCGCAGAAGTCAGATTTTGCGCCTTGTTTTTTATTATCCGATTTAATTATTTAGCTTTTACGCGTTCGACTTCCGCGTTCATTTTGCCCGTGAGCATATAGAAAGCCATTTTGTAATCGGAAATCAACGACCATAGCGGATATTTGAAAGTGGCGGGTTTGTTTTTTTCGACGTAGAAATGCGAAAACCACGCGAAGCCGTAGCCGACGACCAGACAAATGGGAAAGTAAATCCAATCTCCGTTCCGAATTATCCGGACGAGCAAAACCAGACTGAGCGAAGTGCCGGCGAAATGAAGCAGACGCGTCAGCGGCTGGCTGTGTTCGGCAACGTAAAAATCCCAGAATTCCTCGTAATTTGTCGGCTCGTTATTCATAAAATTCTCTACTCTTTCGGCTTAATCTTCTTTCATTTGCATTAATTTTTCAAACTTTGCAAAACATTTCACAGAATTTTCTCGTTATAAATCAAGAAAGATTTTCTACGCCCTATTTTTGGAGAAAATAAAAGAGATGAAAAACAGAATTGATCTAAGATTCATTGTTTCGTGTGCTTTGTTGTTTTCGATTTTCGCGGTTTCATTGCCGCAAATCGGTTATGCGCAAACTGCAATCACGCAGACCGCCGTTTCGAGCGGTCTGCAAGCGCGGCTCGCAAAGATCGAAGAAAAGGTCGAAGCGCGGCGCAAAGAACTCGGCATTCCGGGAATGTCGCTCGTCATCGTGAAAGACGGCGAAATTATTTATATGAAAGGTTTGGGCTACAAGGATTTTGAAAATAAAATTCCCGTTACGCCCGACACGCAGTTTGCCATCGGCTCGGCAACCAAAGCGTTTACCGCGCTTTCGATTTTGATGTCGCAGGACGAAGGCAAACTTTCGCTCGACGACAGCCCGAAAAAATATCTGCCGTATTTCAAAATAAACAATCCCGAAACGGACGCGAAAATTACCGTCCGCGACCTGCTTTCGCACAGTTCGGGCTTGAACCGCACCGATCTGGCGATGATTACGGGAAAACTGAATCGTGAAGAGTTGATAAAAGTCGTCGGCGAAGCGAAACCGGCGGCGGGGTTGCGTGAGAAATTCTTCTATCAAAACATAATGTTTGCGGCGGCGGGCGAGATCGTGGCGAACGTGCAGAAAAAGACCTGGGAAAAATTCGTTCCCGAACGCATTTTCAAACCGCTCGGAATGACGAATTCGACGATGACGATTCCGCAGTTTCAAAAAGCGAAAGATATTTCGCTCGGTTACGATTACAATTTCGACACGAAGGAAACACGCAAATTGCCTTATCGCCCGATCGACGCGACAAATCCGGCGGGTTCGATCAATTCGTCGGCGCGTGATATGGCGAAATGGATCACGTTCGTGATGAACGGCGGCGAAGTGAACGGCAAACGGCTCGTTTCCGAAAAAGGCTTTGAAGAATGGACAAAGCCGCAAATGAAGATCGCGGGTAAAACTTCCTACGGTTTGGGTTGGTTCTTACAGGATTGGAACGGCTTGAAGGTCGTCCAGCACGGCGGAAACATCGACGGTTTTAATTCGATGGTCGCGATGATTCCCGAAAAGAAACTCGGTTTTGTGATGCTCACGAACGTTTCGGGTTCGCCGCTCGGCAACGAATTGATGCCGCTTGTCTGGAAGGGAATTCTCGAAGAAGAAAAGACGGACGAAGCCGTGAAACTGCCGCGCAAAGCGATGGAAAAACTCGTCGGCAAATATCGTCTGGAAGCGGCGAAGATCGACATTGAAGTAAAGATCGAAGACGAAAAACTCGTGATGATCGTGCCGGGACAACCCGTTTATACTTTGCAGAGAACGGGCGAACGGCAATTCAAACTCGACGGCGCGCCCGAAGGTTTCGCCGTTAAATTCACGCCCGCGCAAGGCGATGCGACCGAAATGTTCTTACAACAACCGCAGGGAAATTTCACCTTGCCGAAGATCGGCGCGAACGGTGAAACCGTCAAGGCTTCCGCCGACGCGGGAAATGCAAAAGAATTGATCGGAAAATATGAAACGCCCGACGGCAAAGGCGGAATTGAAGTAAAGGATTCGGACGGCAAAATTACGCTCAACGTGACGGGACAACAGCCTTATGAATTAAAGGCGAAAGCCGACGGTTCTTATTCGTTATCGCCTTTGCCCGACGCTTATTTTCTGAAAGTTAATAAATCGGCGGACGGAAAACTCGAAGGCATTGCGATCAATCAGCCCGAAGGCGAATTTAAGTTCAAATACGTCGGTAAATCGGACGCGCCGAAAGTTTCGGTCGATGAAGTGATGGCAAAGGCGGTCGACGCGCTCGGCGGTGAAGCGAATTGGCGTAAATTGAATTCGCGCGAAGCGAAATACGAACTCGATTTTGAAAATCAGGGCGTAAAGGCGAGCGGCATAAATTATACGAAAGCTCCGAATATGACGGCATCGGATACAACGATGACCGCGCTCGGAAAAACCATTGCGACGAGCTTTGAATATTTCGACGGCACGAACGGCGGCGAGGTTATCAGCTTTGCACCTGCCGAAACCTACAGCGGACAGCGTTTGGAAGACGTGAAATATGAAAACGACTTTTACGGCTTGCTGAACTGGAAAAACGATTTGAAATCGGCGGAAGTAACGGGAACGGCAAAGGTCGGTGACGAAGATGCCTACGTCGTTGCGATTCGTCCGGCAAAGGCGAGCGAATATACGATATACATTTCGCAGAAATCGTTTTTGCCGCTCAAAAGAACGGGCGTGATCGTTTCAAGCACGTCGAGCCAAAAACTTCCCGTATCGTCGGTTTACAGCGATTACCGGGCGGTTGACGGCGTGATGATTCCCTTTAAAACCGTTTCGGAAAGCCCTTCGATGGGCAATGTCGTGACTTATGTCAAAGAGGTCAAACATAATGTCGCCATTGACGACGCGAAATTCAAACCGAAAGCCGTGAAAAAATAAAGGGCGAAAGTTAAAAGGTAAAAATTAAAAGTTAAAAATTTGCAGGCGAATCTCTAAAGCGTTGGGGTTCGCCTGCAAAAGTTTCGGGTTCGTCTGCAAAAGTTTCGGATAGGTTTGCAAAACTTTCGGGTGACTTTGCAAAACATTCGGGTTGAAATGCGAAAGTTTCGGACTGCTTTGCAAAAGTTTTGGGTTGACGTGCAAAAGTTTCGGGCTGGCTTGCAAAAGTGCAGGGTTCGCGTGCAAAAGTTTCGGGTTGATGTGCAAAAGAAACAGTCGCTCGTGCAAAATATTCGGGTTGACGTGCAAAAAATGACGGAAAGATCGAAGCGTAAGCAAGATTGTCTGCGCTTTAATCTTTCCGGCGAAACTCACTTCTTCAAATTTTCGATTTTCTTATTTCTTCGAGTTTTTCATACAAAGGATCGACGATTTTTTCGGCGGCGCGGACGGCAATTTCGCTTGCTTCCTTTTTTTTGGATTCGCTGTCAGGCGTGAAATTAAGGCTCGGCGTTTTGGCGTTGAACTGCGTCGAGAAACGCATTTTTTCTAAATCTTCAGTGGAAAAGTCGAGTTTAAAGTGTGCGAGAATTTCCGTGAAAACTACGTCGGGAAGTTGTGTGTAATTGATAAATTTTACGTCTTTGTCATCGCTGAAAGGCATCACGCTTTCGCACATTTTCGCCAAAATGCGCGCACAATATTCTTCGGACGGCATTTGAAAACTTTCTTCAAAACTTATTCCCGCCGACAACTGCTGAATTTGTCCGGGAATCATCTGCATTCCGGGCTGGCGTTTGTGCGAAACGATGATTTCGACCGGATTGCGATACATAAAAATCCACGGCGCGTCGGGAAAAGCGCGTTTTATCAAAGCAAGATCGAGCGTGCTCCAGCTGTCGAATTTGATGAAAAAATGCTTTTCCTCATTGCGCGGTTGGGCAAAAGTATTAACGAGCCATTTCAGCCATTCGATCTTTGTTTCGTCGGGAATTTGCAGGCGGAGAATCGCATCGATCAGCGGCGGTTCGGACAGCACGATGTTTTGTTCCAAAGCCGCGAGCATCTGCGAAACGAGCGTCGAACCGCACCGCGAAATGTGAAAGATAAAACCCGTCGGCGCGATGCCTTTGCGGTTTTCGTAGATTTCGCCCAAGAATTCGAGCGGAGTTTGATGGCGAAAGAGTTGGTTGAAAGGTTTGGAAAGCTGTCTTTGAATCGTGATGTCGAAAAAGGAATCGGTAAAACGTTCTTTGCCGAGCCAACACCAATCGACAAACGGACGATTTTCGCGCCAGTAAATGCGAATCGGCGACCAATCTCGAAACTTTTCCAAATCGTTTTCTAAAACCATCTTTCGATCCATGCCCGCCGATATTCGTTCATTTTTTCTTCAACGTCTTCCGCACCGAAATCGAAGCCTTTTTCCTTGCCTTTTTCAACAACTGCGGCGATAAAATCATTGCGGTATTCGATCACGCGCAGAGATTCCTGCAAGGAAATATCCTGCAAAACCATCTGATGAAATTGTTCAAAATCTTCTTTCGGCATTAAGTTTCGGGTTAGGAAATTTGCCCGCGATTGAATGCGGGTTTTTATGAAAAATACAGGTTTTTAACCGCAGATTTACGCAGATAAACGCGGATTTTATTAATTTAAATCTGTATTTATCTGCGGTTAAATTTCTTCATAATTAACCGATCAGACCGCGACCGATCTGCGTCAGTTGCGACTGCATTTCGGGTTCGGAATGATCGAAAACCGCGTCGAGTTCCTTTTCGATGTTGCCGTGTCCTTTCGGAATTTGTTTGATAAGCGGCTCGAAATTTTCAAAATCGTAAAGTTTCGTGTCAAGCAGATGCGAACCCGTCACGTTTGAAAGCGCGGTCATAATCGACGAACGAATGAACGGAATTTCCTTTTCGAGTTCGTTGATGAGATTTTTCACGCGCGCCCGTTTCAGATTCGGCTGTGAACCGCACAGATTACACGGAATGATCGGAAATTTGCGTTCCGCCGCATATTCGGCAATGTCCTTTTCATTACAGTAAGCAAGCGGACGAATGACCGTGTTCGTTCCCGCATCCGATTTCAAGACCGGCGGCATCGCTTTTAATTGACCGACAAAGAAAAGATTCAGCAAAAATGTCGCCATAATGTCTTCGGCGTGATGACCGAGCGCGACTTTCGTACAGCCTTCTTCGATCGCCGTCGAATACAGAATCCCGCGCCGCAGACGCGAGCAGAGCGAACAGAAAGTTTTGCCTTCGGGAATGTGCATTTTCACGACCGAATACGTATCTTCCTCGACGATGCGATACGGAACGCCGATGCTTTCGAGATATTCGGGCAAAACGTGCTCGGGAAAATCGGGCTGTTTCTGGTCGAGATTGACAGCGAGAATTTCAAAATTGACCGGCGCGCGTTTCCGCACGGCGAGCAAAAGATCGAGCATTGTGTAGCTGTCCTTACCGCCCGAAAGACAGACCATTATCTTGTCGCCTTCTTCGATCATCGAAAAATCGGCGATCGCCTTACCGACCTTTTTGAGTAGTTTAGTTTTGGTTTTCGTTTCTACAAACAACTTCTGATAAAACCTCCGAAACTTGAAATTTTGACACGGACGGGGAAATTTAACAACTTCGCTTCCAAACTGGCGCAAAAATAAATTCTCATTTATTATAACATCCAACTGGAAAAGCTAATCTTTTAATAATATTTATAAAGAAAAGTGTAATCAGCAAGCAGAAAGTAAGTTTACGCTTGGGCAGTATTCCCCCTAAAAATCTACAAAAAATAATAATTTGAATTTAGCGGAGGTATGTAAATATCAATGATTAGAATGGGCAGAAGTTCCAGAACGGAACAGGCAACCGAAAACTCCCAAAGTTTTCAGGAAAAAACAACTAATACAGGTTCGGTTTACCCGTTTACAAGCGAAAATATTCCTTCTTCGACGAAAGCGATTTCCGACAGCGAATCGATGGCGCGGGATATTAAAGAAGGACGTTTGAGCGGTTATGTCGGCAACGGCACGACCCTGACGGGCGAAACGTCGTTTCAGGCGATGCTGCGCATCGACGGGCATTTGACGGGACGCATCACGTCGGAAACGGGAACGCTCGTGATCGGCGCAAGCGGACAGGTCGACGCAAACATCGCGGTCGCGGCGGCGGTCATCAACGGCACGGTCAACGGCGACATCGTTGCGTCGGAAAAACTCCAATTAGGACGCACGGCGCGGGTCATCGGAAACGTGCAAACGCCGCGTCTGGTATTGGAAGACGGCGCGATCCTCGAAGGGAATTGCAGTATGTTGCGCGCGAAAGAATCGTTCGATAAACGCATCAGCGAAGCAAAAGCGCAATATAATCAGGGTTCATACGACACGACCGAACTGGTCGAAGCCGAAGAAGAAACCGAAGCCGTTGCGAGTTAGTTCATAAGAAAAATTAAAAAACAAAAAAGCCGTGAAGAGTTTACTCCTCACGGCTTTTTGTTATCCGGACAGGCAGAAACGCGACCGCGAAGAAGCGTGCCGAAAGATTCAGGATTTTCAGATGTAATAAAGATTTTTCCCGATCTCGGGACGGTAAAACGCGCCGAAAGGCTTAAATTTTTCGATGTCGTATTGGCGGCGGGCACCGCATTCGGAGCAATATTGAAAGCTCGTTTCGCCAATCGTAACGGGTTTGCTCATCCGCGTGTGCGCACAGCCGAAAATTCTTGAAAAAATGCTTTGTCTTTTGCCGGGAACGGAAACTTTTTTCCGCGCGGCAGTCTTCATCGAAAAAAACTCTTTCTTCATAGACAGTATTAAGTCGTTTTTGGATTTTCAAATAAAACTTTTACACGAACGGCAAAAAATACGTGCCGCGCCGTGATAACTTATCGGCAAATCTTTAAATGACTTGAAAATATTTTTTTTAATAAGTTTGCAAAATAACTTTTCTTATGAAGTTTCGGCACAACTGCTTCTGAAACAAAAAATGAGATTAGCTAAATAAAAAATAATTGCATTTTTTACGAATTGCATTAAAATCTTTCTAACTCCAACGCCTAAGAGGGTCCCGAACATAAAACAAATAAACAGGAGAATCTTGTATGTGGAAAGATTTTAAAGCGTTTCTCGCCAAGGGAAACATTCTCGATCTGGCAATTGCCGTCATTATCGGTGCGGCTTTTGCGGCAGTGGTCAAAACATTCACCGACGGAATCGTGATGCCGTTTGTCAGTAAACTGACGGGCGGAGTCGACTTTAAGGACAAAGTTTGGAATCTGGGAAGTATGCCGGTTGCAACTCCCGAACAAATCGACGCGGCGATCAAAGCCAAAGAACCGCTCATAATGTATGGGCAATTTATCAACGATCTGATAAATTTCATCATCGTCGGTTTTATAATGTTTCTGCTGGCGCGTTACGCGATCAAGCTTTTCAAAGGTTTGGAAGCCGAAGCCGCACCTGCCGGACCGAGCAATGAAGAAGTTTTACTGGCGGAAATCCGCGACCTTTTAAAGAATAAATAAGCAAGCTGTTAATTGATTATTTGCCCGCGAAATACGCGAAATGACACGAAATATTTTTAAGGTTTTGGTTTTTTTGCGTGTTTCGCGTTTTTTCGCGGGCAAATAAAATTAAAAAACAATGACTCTTTCGGGCGTGACGAGAAAATCGAGTTTTATGTCATATTCGGTTACATCCGAAATTTCTTCGACAGGCTGAAAATAGTTCAGACCGATTTTCAAACAATCCGGGCGGCAATCCTTCAAAAAACGATCATAAAAACCTTTCCCGTAACCGACGCGAAAACCGCGTTTGTCGGCGCATAAAAGCGGCACGAAAACCGCGTCGATTCTTTCAGGTTCGATAAATTCGTCGTGTTTCGGCTCGGAAATATTCCACGAATTTTCTACGAGTTCAGTTTCGGCATTGTAGATCAGACTTGTCATTTTTAGTGTCTGGAAATCGACACGCGGAACGACTGTCTGAATACGCGGGAAATCCTGCCAAATCTTGTGAAAGATCAGATGAGTGTCAATTTCATTGAATCTTTTAATCGGCAGGAAGCAATGCACGAAATTCGTTTTCGTAAAATCGAAATAAGCAAAAATATTATTTAAGATCAAAAGGCTCTTTTCCGCCGTTTCATTCGGCGCGATCTCTTTTCTTTGGGCGATAGATATTTTTCTGAGTTCGGATTTCTTCATTTTTCGCAAAACCTTGCGTTTGAATCTGCGTAATAAGTTATACTGTTTTCTGCGGCAATCATAAAACAAACTCGAAAAAATAAATTATGAGATCAAGATTTCTACGTCTTTTGCAATTTAACCTGTTTCTGCTTTTGCTCGTTTTCCCGCTTTTCGTTTATTCGCAAAGTCTTGAAGAAAAACTTTCCGAGATCGACGCATACGCGCAAAAAGTCCGCGAAGATTGGAACCAACCCGGCTTTGCGATCGGCATCGTGAAGGACGGAAAAACGGTTTTCACCAAAGGCTACGGCGTGCGCGAACTCGGCAAACCCGAAAAGGTCGATGAAAATACGCTCTTTGCCATCGCCTCCAACACAAAGGCTTTTACGACGGCGAGCCTGGCAATCCTGGTCGATGAAAAAAAGCTGAATTGGGACGACAAGGTTATCAAATATCTGCCCGAATTTCAGCTTGCCGATGCGTATGTGACGCGCGAAATGACCATTCGCGATCTCATCACGCACCGCAGTGGTTTCGACACGTTCAGCGGTGATCTGCTCTGGTATGAAACGACTTACACGAACGACGAAATCATCCGCCGTCTGCGTTATCTGAAGCCGGTTTCGAGTTTTCGTTCAAAATACGGCTATCAAAATCTGATGTTCATTACTGCCGGGAAGGTCATCGAAAGAGTTTCTGGCAAAACGTGGCAGGCTTTTGTGAAAGAAAGAATCTTAGACCCGCTCGGAATGACGCGCACGACGACGAGCGTGAAGGACTTGAAGGACAATTACGCGACACCGCACAACGAATCGGGCGGAAAAGGAATGCGTCCGCTTCACCAGGGAAACGTTGACGGCGGCGCGGGCGCGGTCAGATTAAATTCATCCGTTGCCGATCTTACAAAATGGATTCGTTTGCAGTTGGGAAAAGGCACGATTGACGGGAAAAAGATTTTCAGCGAAGACCGTTCGTGGGAAATGTGGCAGCAATACACGCCGATTCAAATCTCGCCAGGCGCGGCGCGAAATATGCCTTCGCGTCATCTGAACGGCGCGGGAATGGGTTGGTTTATCAATGATTACCAGGGCAGAAAAATGATCTCGCACAGCGGCGGTTTGGACGGAATGCTTTCTTACACAGTTCTTTTGCCCGAAGAAAATGTCGGATTCGTCGTTTTAACGAACGGGGAAACGAGCGCGTTTTCGATTATGATGTATAAAATGCTCGACGTTTTCACAAACGCGCCGAAACGCGATTGGAACGCCGAATATCTGGAACGCGCCAAACGCGGAAAGATTAGCGACGACGAAGAAAACGCGAAAGTCGATGCCGCCCGCGCCAAAAATACGAAACCGACGCTTTCATTGCCGGACTACGCCGGAACCTACACGAGCGACCTTTACGGGGATGTAAAGATCGAAGAAGAAAACGGAAAACTGGTAATGAAAATGATTCCGTCGCCGAATCTGGTTGCCGACCTCGAACATTGGCATTACGACACTTTCCAGATCAAATGGCGACCGTCAACGGCTTATAATTTCCCCCGCGGCTTTGTCACTTTCACGATTGACAAGGACGGCAAAACCGATCAGTTGAAGATCGATCAGCCGAACAACGATTTCTGGTTCTATGAACTCGAACTGAAAAGGACGAAATAGGTTTTGCCCACGAAATACACGAAAGAAACGAAAGAGAATTAATGGTAAATTGTTTTTCTTTTTCTATTAATGATTGACTGTTTACCCTATACAATTCTCTTTTCGTGATTTTTGTGTATTTCGTGGGCAAATTTTCTTATTTCATTCCAAAACTCGACAAAGACCTAATTTTTTGTCAAAATTCGATAGATATTAACAATTTATCAAGAGTAACTATTTATAAAGGAGATTTTTACATTAAATGTCAGAAGAAGCAGTAAAAGCCGCTGAAGAAACAACCGAAGCAACGGAAAATGCCGAAGATGTTTCCTATCACGCGGTTGAAAAAGAGGGAACCGTAACGGCGATCTGGGAAATGCAGGGTGCCAAACACATCCGCACCATCGACCCGCGCTCGAACGAAGGCAAACAGATTTTGGCTTTGTTTGAAACCGCCGCGTAAGTTTAACTTCAATTTCAAGATACAGGATTTTAAGTTACGTTTCAGAAGAAATAATTTCTTCCGAATGCGTAACTTTATCTTTTTAAAGACTTATTATTTTTACGATCGGACTTTCGATTTTTTCAAAGCGTTTTTCGTTAAATTCGGAAACCTGAACGATCCCGACTCCCGCCGAAGTCAAAAATATCGCGTCGGCTTTTTGCAATACTTCCAAATCGCCTTCAACTTCCGCAGTTTTCAGATTTTCCATTACGAAATCGCGCATAGTTCCGCGCAGACAGCCCGTGTTGAGCGAAGGCGTGAAAAGTTTTTCATCTTTCAGCCAAAAAATATTCGCCATACACGCCGAAACGATCTCGCCGCGTTCGTTTAGCTGAATCGCTTCGTCGAAACCGCGCATTTTTGATTCGTCAAAAGCCAGCGTTTTTTCAAGATAATTGCAGGATTTTACGCCCGCAAGCGGTGATTTGGAATTTATTCGATAAGGCGAAACGGTCAATCTAAAAGTATCTTTCGTTTTGTGACAATCTGCCGTTGTGATTAGAAAACTCGTGCCTTTCTCGTTTGCAAGATTCCAGATTTTACCCGTCGATTCGTCAAAAAAAGTGATTCTGGCGCGCCCGTTTATAAAATTATTTTTTTCGATCGTTTCAATTAGAGAATTTTTGATCTCCGCTTCGGAAAAATCACTTAGCTCGAGTTTTAATTTGCGCGCGTTTTCATTCAATCTGCACCAGTGTTTTTCCCACAAAAAAGGCTTTTTATTAATAACGGAAAGCGTTGTAAAAACCCCCTTACCGTAAAATGCGGCGGAAGAAATTGCCGAAACCGAAGCGTTTTCAGCTTGAATTATTTCCTGATTAAAGCAGACAAATTCGTGCATCGAAATCGATTTTAATAAAAAAATGGAAAGCCGCGAAGGACTTTCCATTTTTAATTTCAGTTTGGACAAAACTATCTGTTATAGCGATAGGTCGTAAATTGCGAATCCATTCTCGAATCTTGTCCGGTCGTGAACTGGAACATACACGAATCGTCCGTGTAATCCATAAAGTTCGTGATCGGGTCAACGCCTGCCGTGCTGCAAGTGTTGCGTCCTGTCGGGCATCCGAAAGCCGCGCTGGCTTCTGCCGGTGTATCGGAAACGAAATCGCCGTTGCCGTTGCATCCGCCTTGAAATGTGTGATACAAGCCCATCCAGTGACCGACTTCGTGCGTTCCCGTATCGCCGAGGTTATACGGCGCGGCGGTTCCGCCCGGAACCGAACTGTAAAGCAAAACAACGCCGTCCAGCTTCGGAGCCGAAGTATAGCTCGAAGGGAATGTCGCGTAACCCAGAATGCCGCCCGACGGTGAACACGAATAAATGTTCAGGTCATCAGCCGTTCCCTGGCGAAGCGAGTTTTTCATTGCGCTTTCCGACGAACCGTAGCAACCCGTAAACCAAGTTGAATTGGTTGTGCGCGTGACGGTTACGAGATTGAATGACCAACCCCAAGACGCATAAGCATTATTCAAAACACTCATTTGATTATTGATCATCGTCGTTGTTATGTCGCCGTTTGAAACACCTGTTCCGCGACGGATAACGTGGAAATAAACATTGATTACGCCGCCCGTAACGCTCGAAGTATCACCTTCTTTAGCATCGAGACGTTGTGCAAAATCGGCTTCAGCCGCTGCAATTCTTTCAGGATTGTGATCGGTCGCGCAGAATCTTTCGCCGCGCACGATCGGAACTTTCACGTCCGCATCGGCTTCGGTTCGGCTGCGTTGAGCGTTTGTCACGAAGTCAAACGCGAAAAGTGCGATAGCAATTGCAGAAATACCTGCAAAAGCTGTTAAAAAACGAAACTTACTCATCTATCGGTAATCTCCTTGGTTTGAATTTATATAGTTAAAAAAACGAATGACTTAATAACCGATATTTATAGAAGGCTTAAGTAAAATACAACGATTCAAATATTCTCGTCAACCGTTTATGTCCTCAAAAAAGCCGCTTGTTAGAAAGAAAATAAACAAATTTGAAGAAATTGAAGCATTTACAGTGAAAAATAAAAAAAAGTTTGTTCAAAATAATGAACAAACTTTTCGACTCCACAAAATAAAAATTTTCTAAATGCCTTCGAGTAGAATTTCGTCGTCGTCGGGTGCTTCGATGTGACCTTTTTTATCCTTTAAGAATTCGGCTACCAGACTCGCAAAAATTTCGGGCTTTTCTTCCATCGGAACGTGACCGCAATGTTTCAGCACGACGAAACGCGAATTCAGAATCGAATTGTAAAGCGTTTCGCCGTTGTAGATCGGAATCACCGTGTCATTTTCGCCCCAGATTATCAGTGTCGGTTGATTTATTAAGGACAAATCCTCTTCGATGCGGTCGGCTTCCCAATTTCTTCCCGAAGCTAAAACGGCGTGATGTCCGTCCGCCGCGCTCAACGGGCGAAGGATCGAGTTGATGCGTTCATCGTTAATCAAATGATAATTTGCCGGATGAATGGTTTCTTTCATTCGGACTCGCATAAAAGTTTTTGAATCGACCAGAAACGGCGTGATTACTTCGCCGACACCGGGAATTTTGGCGAGCTTCATAATCGGATGTTTTTTCGGCGAATTATTGATGACGGCATCGACCAGCACGAGTTTTTCGACGCGTTCGGGATAATCGAGGGCAAGCGTCAGCGAAACCGCGCCGCCGTAGGAACTGCCGACGACCGTGGCGCGTCCGATGCCGAGCCGATCCATAAAACGCTCGATCATTCGCGCCTGCGAACCGATCGTATAATCGAACGATTTCGGTTTATCCGAAAATCCGAAACCGACCAGATCGACCGCGATCACGTGAAAGTCAGCCGCCAGCACGGGCGCAACCGCTTGCCAAACGTATGTCGAAGCCGTAAAACCGTGAACCAAAAGCAAGGTCGGTTTTCCGCGCATTCCGAATTCCTGAAAATGAATCGTAACGCCGTCAACTTCCGTAAAATGCGAATGTTCGGCGTGATGAATTTTATCCGCAACGTTTTCCCAGAGAACTGCGTTCGGGCGCGTCAAAAGTTTCCAGGCTACAACCGCACCGACCGCGCCGCCGATTCCCAAAGCTACATTTCTTGCTTTCATAAATAACTCCGAAATTTTTTATTATCTACAGATGGACACAGATTTTTCTAATAACTTTCCCTGAGTTCGTTTTGAGCCAAAAATAGCGTTTTACAATCTTCTATTTTATCCGGGGTTATCTGTGTTCATCGGTGGATAATTCCTTCTTTTTCAAATTTTACACCAAAACCATCTTCGGCTGAACTTTTTTTTCGGCTTCATCATAAAAGCCGATTGCCAAAAGATTTTCGCCGTCCGTTAATCGCAGAAAATCGCCGTTTTTTGAATTTTCCAACTCTTTTCTAAGTTTTACGCCATTTTTTATTTTGGCGATCTCATTTTCCGACAGTGAAATTTCCGTCAAATGCGAAACGGCTTCGTTCATCGAAACAAGAATTTCGCCGAGTTTGTTTTCTTTGACGATCTCTTCGAGTTTCTCGAGCGTGACGGCATTTTCAAGCGAGAGTTTTCCGGCTTTCGTGCGCCGAAGTTCCGCCAGATGTGCCCCGGTCCCGAGCTTTTTCCCGAGGTCTTCCGCCAAAGTCCGAATATATGTTCCGGCGGAACAGGAAACTTTAAGTCTGAAGTCTTGAGTTTTGAGTCCTGAATCGTTTGTCGATGCACTGTCTTGCAATTCTTCCGTTACCTCCAGATCGTAAATATTAACTTTGACTGCTTTGCGTTCGATCTCGATTCCTTTTCGCGCAAGTTCGTAAAGTTTTTTCCCTTCGATTTTTTTTGCCGAATACATCGGCGGAGTTTGCAAAATCTCGCCGCGAAATTCGGGCAAAACGGCTTCGATGTCCTCAACTGAAATGTCACGTAATTCATAATTCATAATTCGTAATTCGCCCGTTCGGTCGCCCGTATCGGTTTCAAATCCGAAACGCGCAACCGCTTCGTATTCCTTCGCGTCTTTGTCCAAAAATTGCGCGAGGCGCGTCGCTTTTTCGACTAAAATTACGACCACGCCCGTGGCAAAAGGATCGAGCGTTCCCGTGTGCCCGATGCGTTTTGTTTTCAGAATGCGGCGGCAACGCGCCACGACATCGTGCGAAGTAATGCCGGCGGGTTTATCGATAATCAAAATTCCGTCCATAAATTTACAAAACGGGAAACAAAAATTTCAGCACTTCACCAAATCTTTGCGCCCAAGCCGATTCTTCGTGACGCGCTTCGGGGATTTCGTAATAAGCGAGGTCGAGATCGTTTTGCCAACCGTTTGCCAGCAAAATTTCCTTCAAGGCACGAACCTGATGCTTGATGCGCGAGCCTTCTTTTTTGCCGATGTCGAGCCAGATTCTGAGCGGCAGACGTTCGCCGACAAGCGCGATTTCGCGGATGATCTGATTATTTGCCCACCAAACCGAAGGCGAAATGACCGCCAGACGGCTGAAAACGTCGGGACGTTTGAAACCGAGATAGAGCGACACCAGACCGCCCAGGCTCGAACCGCCGAGCGCGGTAAATTCACGTTCGGGACGCGTCAGATATTCGCGGTCGATAAACGGTTTGATCTCTTCGATAATCATTCGCCCGTATTGGTCGGCAAGTCCGCCGCGTCCGCGCATTTTTCCGTTGCTGCTTTTTGTCGGCGTGTATTCGTCGATTCGTTTTTCACCCGAATTGTAAATTCCGACGATGATTAAAGGTTCGATCTGATTTTCCAGAATCAGGCGTTGCGCCGTTTCGTCAACTTCCCACGCCACGCCGCCGAAAGCGTCCGCCGGATTTATCAGATTTTGCCCGTCGTGCATATATAAAACGGGATAACGGCGTTCGGGATCGTTTCCGTAATCGGGCGGCAGGTAAACCAAGATATTGCGCGGTGCGCCGAGCTGTGCGGAACCGAAATTTTCGTGAATTTTAATTTGTTCTTTTAACATAAATATATTGTAAGTTTATGAAATAATTCACGCTTCGCTCAAACTGCGTATTCGCTTTCTTTGCGCTAAAATCTAACTTATGTTCAAAAAACGAAATTGGCGCACGCCGAAAAATACCGAAGATTCGGACGAAGAAAAAAAGCCGCGTGAGATGCCGCCCGAAAAAGCGCGGCAGAAAACCTTCGATCGCGCCGTCAATCTGCTTACCTACAAACCGCGTTCGGTCGCCGAATTGCGGACAAGATTGCTGGAAAAGGATTGGGCAAGCGAAGAACTTGTCGAAGAAGTCATCGAAAAACTGAAGTTTTACGGTTATCTCAACGACGAAACTTTTGCGAAAAGTTTTGCCGAATCGCAAATTCGCCAAAAGCCTGTCGGGAAACGCATTTTGAAGCAAAAACTGGCGATGAAAAAGCTCGATAAGGAAACCGTCAACGACGCGCTCGAACGGGTTTTGGAAGAAATGCCCGAAGAAGAGATCATCGAACGCGCCATTGCCAAACGTTTGCGTCTGAAAGGCAAACCCGAAACCCGCGAAGATGCGAAAAAGTTTTACGATTATCTGCTTCGACAAGGTTTTTCGTATGATCTGGTGAGCAAAAAAATGCGCGAGATCGCGGCGGGAAATTATGACGAAGAGATTTGAAACAACGATTGACACGAATTTTCACCGATTTGTAAAAAAGCGATTTAATGAGTGAAAATCTGCCTGAATCGTTGTTTCAAATTTTTTACGCCCAAGGTTGAAGAAATTTAGAACTTAATTTATATTGCTCGCGTATTAGTTTTTACATGAGGGCAACGCTCGGAAGGTGGTTTAAGTTTTAGTCCGAAGTTGACTTGGGCAAAAATGCTCTTCCTTTTTATAATTTTAACGATTATTTCGGCGGTCATCACAATTTCACTTTTGTCGAAGAGCCGAAAAACTCTCAATTCATCCGAAATAAAAGAAATTCAGGAAATAAAGCCGTTTCGTTCGCTTTTTGAGCCGGACGAAGAAGAACTCCGTGCGCTCGAACGTGCAGAAAGAATGCGTTTGAATGCCCTGGAAGAGCAAAAAAGAAAAGACTTGCTCGCCGAAAAAGCGGAAAGAATCTATGAATTTCAAAAGATTTGGAGCGATGAGCCGAACCGTAAAAACACGGTCGGGCTGATTAATCTCGCTTCACAGAGCGAAAACGGGAAGCTGTTTTTTGAAACTGCTCAAAACGTCTTAAATTTTTGGAAAGAAAACCGGATAGTAAATTTGTCTGCAAAGGATTTGGCGGATTTGTTGGAAAGTCATTTCCAAACTCTTCCCCAACAGGAAAGAATTTCGGGCGCAACATTTCGGCTCAAGGAGGAAATCGCCGAATTGCGTCTGAAGTCAGAGGCACAAGCTGGGGTTTTTACGAAAACGTCAGACCATTCTGTTAAATAAAAGAGGCAAAACAATGGAACAATTTATTCCTTTAATCGTGCTGGCAGTGCTTGCGTTAATATTGCTCGGCATCGTTTGGTATGTCATTACGAGATTTCTGGTAAATATCGGCGCGACCGAGGTCGGCATCAAAGAACGCCGTTATCTGGGGCGCAAAATGGCGCAGGGGCGCGTCGTTGCGACCGACGGCGAGATCGGGATTCAGGCGGAAGTCTTAAAGCCCGGACTGCATTTCGTGCTTTACCCGATAGAGCGCGTCATTCAAAAAGTGCCGCTCGTCGAGATCGGCGCGGACGAACTCGGCGTGATCGAAGCGATTGACGGCGAACCGATGCAGACAGGTTCGATCTTTGCGCCCGATCGCGCCCAAAACGTGCACAATAATTTTCAGGACCCGATCGCTTTTATCAAGCAGGGCGGTGTGAAAGGTATTCAGCTTCGCACTCTGCCGCCGGGAAAATGGGCGATTCACCCGTATTTGTTCAATGTTTCGGTCGCTAAAGCAACCGTGATTCCGCCGGGGAAAATCGGTGTCGTCACTTCGGCTGACGGCGCACAACTCGAAGCCGGAAGACTGCACGCGAGTGCGATCAAAGGTCATAAAAACTTTCAGGACGCGGAAAGTTTTATTTACAACGGCGGTCAAAAAGGTCCGCAAGTTGAAACTTTAACGCCCGGAACTTACCGTATTCACACGCAATCGATCTCGCTTGACGGAAGAAGCGAACCGAGACCCGGACTTTTCAATATTCGCCTTTTCGACGCGACGGTTATTTCGGAAAATCAGATCGGACTCGTGGAAGCTCTCGACGGTGCACGGCTCGACCCGCGCGATTATGTCGCGCAAGCCGTGACCGGACACGATAACTTTCAGGATTCAAACACATTCATCACGGGCGGCGGACAGCGCGGACCGCAGAAAGATATTCTTCTGCCCGGAACTTATTACATCAACCCGTTGATGTTTAAGGTGATTATGGAATCGGCGAAGGAAGTCAGACCCGGCGAAGTGGCGGTCATCGTTTCCAACGTCGGCAAAGACCCCGGCGAAGAAATCCGTCAGGCGATGGCGGCGAAAATTCGCGAACGGCTGGAACGCGAAGAGGAAGAACAAGTATCAATCGCGGCGGAAAAACTCGACAAGGTTGACGGCGACAATCTTTCCATCGAACAAATCAAAGCCGAGCTTGTCAGCGATCCGGCGGATAAGCGGCTCGACAGCGGCGCACACGAAGCCTACGTCGTGCCCGAAGGTTATCGCGGCATACAGGAAACGGTGGTCGGTCCCGGACGCTATTACGTGAACACTTTGGCGACCACGCCAATCGTGATCCCGACGACGAATATGACGGTCGAATGGACGGCGGAAGAAGTCGGAAATTCATTCGACCCGTTTGCCGTCATCTCGAAGGACGGTTTCACGATGCAGTTGGAAGTGCGCGTCGTTTTCCGCGTCAAACCCGAAGACGCGCCGTTTATGGTCGCAAAGATCGGAAGCACCGAAAAACTCGTCCAGAACGTGATGCACCCGCTCATCGATTCGATTTTCCGAAATCAAGCGTCGGAATCTTCTGCGATGGCTTATCTGCAAAATCGTCACGAGGAACAGGAACGTGCCGAAGCGAGAGTTCGGATGCACTTGCTGAAATATCACGTCGATGTCGTCAACGTTTTGATCTGTCACATTCATCTGCCCGAAGAATTGATGAAAACGCAGACCGAAAAGATTTTGGCGGAACAGAAACAGAATATGTTCAACGCCCAGCGCGAAGCCGAGGTTAAACGCATCGAACTCGAAAAAACGAAATCGCAAGCCGACAACCAGCGCAGTTTGATGGAAGCGACGGTCGGCGTGGAAATCTCCGCCAAACGCTCCGAACAGCGCAAACGCGAAGCCGACGGCGAAGCATATTACATCTCGGAAACGGGTAAATCCGAAGCCGAAAAAGTTCGCTTGATGGGTGAAGCGCAGGGCGTTGCGTATAAGGAACAGGTTGCCGCGCTCGGCGCAAACGGCGTTGCTCTGGTCGAAACCCTGAAGGTCATCGGTGAAAAAGGCGTGCGCATTACGCCCGACATTATGGCTTCGGGCGGCGGCAACGGGAACGGCGATGGCGGTGGAATCGGAACTCTGCTTTTACTCAACCTTTTCCGCGATCAGATGGCGAAAAACGGTGACAGAAGCGAAGTTATCGGCAGTAACGGAAATAAGTAAGATCGAATAGCTTTTTCCCGCTTAACCTTAAAAAAAGGCTCAGACTGTTTGATAAGTCTGAGCCTTTTTTCCTTGTCCGAAAGTCGCCAATTTAAAGGCTTACGGAAAATTCTTTGGAGTTTTTTATTTATTTTCACTTTCTATGCTTAGAAAATTATAAATCGGTGATTTTTTAAGTTATGAAAATCCGCTTTTCGGAAAGAATTTTTACATTTTGTCTGCTTATTTCGGCTTTTTCGGTTCTTTCGATCTTTGTTTCGGCGCAAACCGTCAATGACGAAAAACCTGCGGAGTCGTATCGGATCAAGGCGGGCGATAAATTGAGCGTCAAATTTCTCAATCATCCCGAATTGAACGAGCCTGCTTTGACCGTGCGCCCCGACGGTTTTATCAGTTTGCAGATGATCGCGGACATCAAAGCCGAAGGTCTGACGGCGACCGAACTCAGGAAAAAGATCGAAAAAGGCTACGACGAAATTCTGCTGAACCCGGTCATTTCGGTAAACATCGCCGAATTTGTGCCGCCCGCTTTCTTTATCGGCGGACAGATCAATCGACCGGGAAAATATTCCCTGCGCGACGGAAATTCGATGATAAAAGCGATTTTTCTGGCGGGCGGATTTACGAAGGAAGCGAACCGCAGAATGGTTTTGTATGCCCGCGCTGACGCAAACGGCAAATGGACGGTGCGCGAAGTCAATGTTTTGAAGCTGATCGAGAAACTTTCCGATGCGGACGATATTTCGCTCAACGACGGCGATTATATTTTCGTGCCTGACTCGAAATTGTCGAAATTCAATAAGGCTCTCGAAGGTTTTCAGTCATTTTTCCCGATCATTCCGCTTCTGTAATTCGGATTTTAGTTTTTATGAGAAACAGTCAAAACAGTTTCATTTTTCAGATTTTCCAATCGGTTTTTTCACATAAACTGCTGATTCTGGGCATTTTGCTTTCGGTCGTTTTTTCGGGAATGTTAGTGACCTTTTTAATCACGCCGAAATATGAAGCGTCGATGTCGATTATGATTTCGCGCGATAAGGTCGAAAACTCGATCACGCCCGGCGATGCCGGCGCAGGAATGGTTTTGCCCGGCATCAGCGATGAAGAATTCAATTCGGAGCTCGAATTTCTGCGAAGCAATGAAGTAATTTCAGGCGCGGTTCGTGAAATTTTCAACACGAAATACACGCCAACATCCGAAACGGGAACCGTCGCCAAATTTCGCAAAAGCGTGAAAGGGAAAATCAACGAACTGCTCGGAAAGAAAGAAGAAAGCGTCGATATGAGAACGCTTTCCGAAGCCGATGTGAAAAAGGCTCTGGAAGCGGAAGCCGACCGCGTGGCTTCAAATCTGGAAGTCGTTCCGGCGAAAAAATCGCGTGTTATAAAAGTGACTTACAGGGACATCGATCCGGTGAGGGCAAAACTCGTTCTCGAAAATATTTATAAAAAATACGCCGAACTGCATATCCAAATTGCCGAAAAACCGCAAGTTACGGAAGTTTTTAACAAGCAAACCGAAGATTACAACGCGAAATTGAACAGCTCGACCGAAGCCATCAAAAATTTCGATTCAAGAAACGGCATCAGCGGTTCGGAGATCAAAGTTCAGCGCGAAATGCTTTTGAAACAGTATTACGATGTGCAATCGCAATTGAACCAAACGCGCACGGAAATTACCGAAACGAATGAAAAAGTTGCCGCTTTTCAAAAACAGATCGACGAACAACCCGAACAAATTCAGACGGGTTCGGTCACGAAATATGTCGGCGCGATCGACCAGATGAAAAGCGAATTGCTGAAATTACAGCAGGAACGCACGCAGTTGATGCAGAAATACAAACCCGAAAGCCGTTTCGTAAAAGACATCAACGAACGCATCGCGCAGGTTCAGAAGAGTTTGGAAGCCGAACAAAAAGCACCGCCGCAGGAAAAATCCTACGCCGTAAACGATCTCAAACGCCGACTTATCAGCGATCTTTACAACGCAAAATCGTCGCTTGCCGCGCTCAGACAGCGCGAAACGAATCTTGCCGGGACAATGGATAAATATCGCTCCGACATCGAATCGATGAACCTGAAAAGCATTGAACGCGAAAAACTTGAAAGAAACGCGGCAATTAACGAAGAAGCCTACGTTTTGTATCAGAAAAAAGCGCGCGAAAGCGAGATCGGGCAGACATTGCAGAAAAATCAATTGCTCAATTTCACGCTCATCGATCCGCCTTTTGCGGGAAGCGGCGCGGTCAATCCGAAGCCGATATTGAATTTTATCGCGCTTTCGGCGGTCGGGCTTTTTGTCGGCATCTTTTGTGCGATCTTTGTCGATAAAGCGTCGGAAGAGATGGCAGAAGACTTTATTCTGAGTCAACGCCAGCTCGAATCGCGTTACGATATTCCGGTTCTGGCGGTCGTTCCTGAAATGAAACTTATCGAAAGTTCGGAATCGAAGCGAACGATAAAACTAAAGTCGTTCAAAAATCTGCTGAAAAAGACGAGTTAAATAAAAAACTGAAAATTAAATTTAATTAAGTCTTTAATCATAGATATTCAAACAATTAATCGAAAGACAATGAACAGTCTAAAATTGAAAATACGGGAAACTCTCGTCTTTTTTTACAGAATTCTTGACGTTTTGGCATTAATTTTCGCGCTCTGGACAGCGTTTGTTCACGGTTCGCCGCAAGGCGCGGAATATATTGTCAACGCGATATTTGCGCCGAAATTGGAAAGCACTTTGTTTTTTGCAGGCGTTTTGCTGAGTTGGAGCCTTGCGCTTTCTTCGATGTGGCTTTATCAATCGAAAAGATTGGCGACGTGGCAGGATGAATTGCTCGATGCGGTCAAAGCCGTCGGATTTTGCACGCTGATTCTGGCGGCGATGATCCTGGTTGCCGAGTGGTCGATTTTTCCGAAAAGATTTTTGCTGATCTTCGCAGGAACTTCTTTACTGCTTTTCGGTTTTATCCGTCTTTACAAACGCGCAATTCTTCGCCAGCTTCGGTTGAACGGCAGAAATTTACGTTCGGTGATCGTCGTCGGCGCGGGCAAACGCGGACAGGAAATTGCAAAGACCGTTAAAGATAAAACCGAGATCGGCTACAACTTTCTCGGATTTGTCGATGATATTGAAGCGGAAAATATTCTCGGAAAAATCGACGAAATACCTGATATTCTGGTGAAAAACGTGGTCGATGAAATCGTTATTTGTCTGCCGATCAAAACGTTCTACGAGAAAATGGAAAATATCGCTAAAGCGGCGGAAATGCAGGGAATAACGGTTCGCGTCTATTCCGATCTGTTTAATCTGCGGCTGGCGCGTGCCGTTCCCGGACAATTGAGCGAAACTCCGGTTTTGTCGCTTTACACGGGACCGCTTTTGAGCGGTAAGAGAATGCGCATCAAAAGCGTTTTCGATTTCGTCACTGCGCTGATTCTGGTCATTATCTTTTCGCCGCTGATGCTTTTGATCGCACTTCTGATTCGGCTGACCTCGAAAGGTCCGGCGATGTTTATGCAGGATCGCGTCGGGCTTAATAAACGCCCGTTCAAGATGTTCAAATTCCGCACGATGGTAACGGATGCCGAAGCACTTCAGGCAAATCTCGAATCGCAAAACGAAGCCGGCGGACCTGTTTTCAAGATTAAAGACGATCCACGTGTGACGAAGATCGGCAGGTTTTTACGTAAAACGAGCCTGGATGAACTGCCTCAGCTTTTCAACGTTTTGCTTGGCGATCTGTCGCTCGTCGGTCCGCGTCCTTTGCCGTTGCGCGATGTGCAAAAGTTTGACGAATATTGGTTTAACCGCCGTTTCAGCATCAAGCCCGGCATCACCTGCATCTGGCAAATTTCGGGCAGAAGCGAAACGAGTTTCGATAAATGGATTTTGCAAGACCTCGAATATATCGATAAATGGTCGCTCGCGCTCGATATGAAAATTCTGCTCAAAACGCCGAAAGCCGTCATCGCGGGAACGGGCGCAATGTAAAAAGTCGACTTTTTGAACGCGGATCGGGGCAGATCAGGCAAATAAAAACGGATTTTTATTTAGATTTATCCGTGATGATTTTGCCGGATTTGCAAAGTCCGCGTTCAAAATTTTGAGGAATTTTACGGCTTTTCCGATTTTCAAACAGTAATCGATGAAAATGAACGCCAACAGACCGGAAATATTTTTACAGCAAATGCTCAGATCGCCGATTATTTTGGCGGTTTGTCTTTGCTTTTTGGCGTTTACGGTCGGCATCGGCGTGGCAACGGTCGGTTCGAGTTCACAGATCGCTTTGATCGGCATAAGTGTGGGAATAATGACGATTTTCGCGGGAATCGCATTTTTGATTTACGATCTGCCGCTTGTTTTTTTTACGAGAATTTTGTTTATTGCGTCGTTTTTTATTAAAGCCGACGTGACGATTTTGAAACTCGACGAACTCGAAGACCCTTCGGGCTTAAATATTTCGCTGACATTGGTTTGCGCGACGGTGCTTTTTCTGAGCGATCTATATGGGCGCGATGAAAGGAAAAACGGAAGAATCTTTCCGCTGATGTTTTCTTTTGCGTTGACCGCTTTAACGGTTTGCGCGGCAATTTCCGCATTTTACGGCATCAGCGGTAAACTCGGTTGGTATAATTTTCTTTCTTATTTATCGTCCGTTTTCATTTGCTTTGTCGTCGCGTTGCATTTCGGAAATCGCGAACGGTTAAAGGAATTGGTTTTGGGAATTGCGGTCGGAGTTTCATTTACAGGCGCGACCGCAATTTCTCAATTTCTCGTGAATTTTCCGAAATTGCCGTTTCTCGGAACAGGAACTGAAGAAGAATTGCTATGGACGCAAGCCGAGTTATTTTCGAGAGTTTCAGCTTTTTTGCGAACGCCGACAGAAATGGGTTGGGTGATTTCTGCGCTCGTGCCGCTCTTGATCGCGCCGGTCGTGGCTTATGCGAGAACTTTTCCAAAATATCAACGCATCATTTTGGCAGGCGCGGCAGGTTTGGGAATCGCCGCAATTATTCTTTCGCTGGCTCGCGGAAGCTGGATCGCCTTGGTCGTCGCAACGGGAGTAATTATTTTATTTGCGTGGAAAAACTGGGAAAGATCGGAAAGAAAACAATATTTCGCGGCAATCGGCGGTTTACTGCTTTTGTGTGCGATGGCACTTGCACCTTTCGGAAGCCGAATCTACGAAAGACTAACGACCGATGACGGCGATTCCGCCGCGATTCGCATTCCGCTGATGCAGGTTGCGTGGAACATTATCGAAACAAATCCGTTCGTCGGCATCGGTTTGAGCGGCTATCGAACGGCAATGTATCGTTACGACGACACGAAGGAACACGTCACGCAGATTTTTCCCGGAACCGTTCATAATTCCTTCGCGCACATCACGGCGGAAATCGGTATCCCGGGCGGAATTCTTTTCGGAACTTTGCTTTTAATTGCGGTGTTTGAATGTTGGATAACGCTGTCGAGCCGCGATAAATTGTTGTTCGCGCTTGCTTTGGGCGCATTTGCGGGAATCGTTGCTTACACGATTTCGGCGATCAAAGAACCGGGCGGCTTGGGTTCGACGCGTCCGCCCGTTCGCACTTGTTTCTTTTTACTCGGCTTCGTGATGGCTTTGAGCAATTGCCGGAGAAATTCGATTTCAGATTCCAAATTTCAAACTCCAGATTAATGTCAGCAGACCCGAAAATCCTAAATCCGAAATCCAATATCATCCAAAATGTCCTGTGGATGGCTTGGTCAGGCGCGGTGAGCATTGCCAACAGCGTTGCGGTTTGGGTTTTTATGGCACGCCTGAGAGAACCCGAAGAGATCGGCAGATTTACGGTCGTGATGAGCCTTTATATGCTCTTTTTTACGATCTGTTCGCTCGGTCTGTCACCGTTTATCGTCAACGAAATTTCGCGCCGTTTGAACGATGAAAAGAAAACGGAAGCTGAAGGATTTATCGGCACGACGATGCTCTCTCTGCTCGTCTGGGGAATTGTCTGCGCCGTTTTGATGACGATTTCGGGTTTTATTTTCAGCCCGTCAAACGACGTGCGGATTTCGACTTTCATTTTATCGTTTGCAATGATTCCGACAGGCACGATAACCTGCGCCGAAGCGGTTTCGATCTCGTTCGGCAAAGCGCGCTTGATCGCAATCGTCAACACGCTCGAAAATCTTCTACGAACGATCATTCCGGTCGCGCTTATTTTTTACGGATTCAGTTTGCATTTCGTTTGCGCCGCGTTTGTTTTTGTCAGATTCGTTTCGTTCGCGGTTTATTTTTTCGCAAATTTCAGTCTTTCAAAAATCACGACCTTCGACCGCGAAATTTTTCGCAAGCTCTTAAAAGCCGCGCCGACTTTCGCCGGAATCACAGTTCTTGCCTCGCTCAACTGGCAAATCGTCACGATGCTTTTGGGACGTTTCAGCACTGAGATCGAGTCGGCAAAATACGGCGTTGCGTCGCGTTTTTTGATTCCCGTAATGATTTTAATGGCGGGTTACGCCGGCGTGATTCAGCCGCTTCTGGCAAATAAAACGGACGAGAAACTCGGCACATTTTTGTCGAAAGTTATTAGAAATCTAATGCTTTTCGCCACTTTCGCATCGCTTCTTGCGCCTTTCTTTTCCGAAATTGTCCTGAAAATATTGTTCGGCGAAACATACACGCAAAGCGCGGCAAGCCTGAATATTCTGGCTTTAACGGTCGTGCCGTTCTGCGCCGTGATGATCGTCGGGCGCGGACTTGTCGCGACAAATTCGCAATTTATCGATCTGATTGCAAATGCGGTCGGCGTGGCGGTTTGCGCTTGTATCGGGATGTTCTTAATTCCGAAATACGGCGCGGTCGGTGCGGCGACGACGCAGTTTTTGTCGCTTCTGGCAATGGCGTTGGTCGAGATCGGCTATCTTTCGCGCAAAATTATCGACTTCAAAGTTTGGCGGACGGCGGCATTTTCTTTCGCGTGTCTGCTTTTAGTTTGTGTTTTTATCTGGAAATAGCGGTCTTTTGAGGCTTTATTTGAAACATAGGCAACAAAATTCAGATGAATACGGAAAGAACGCTCGGAAAGGTTGGGTTTTCAAAGAAAACCCTTGCCATCTCAGACACAAAAATACCGCAAATTTTAATGGTCGGAATGAGCTTGACGAAAACTCGCGGCGGAATCTCGACTTTGATCGGCGAAATATTAAATTCCGATCTGAAGGATGATTTTGCGATCGATTATATCGAATCTCAAGCCGAAGATTTTAAGGGTTTCGACAAATTAATTCTTGCAATCAAAGCGGTTTTCCTTTTCATCGTAAAAATTCCAATTAAGAATCCGAAGCTCGTTTACATTCATATCGGCAGTAATGCAAGTCTTTACCGCGAGCCTTTTTTTATTGTGCTGGCAAAGATTTTCGGTAAAAAAACCGTTGCCCATTTTCACGCCGGCGACGTTGACGAATATCTCGAAAAGCAAAGTAAAATCGGCAGAAAGTTCATTTCCCGGGCAATCAGTTTGAGCGACAAACTGATCGCAGTTTCAAAAGATTCGGCAAACAAACTGCAAAAACTTGCGCCGAAAAATAAGATCGAGATCATTCACAATGCGATCGATACGAAGCCGTTTGCGTTTTCGCCGAAACGTTTTGAAAGGCGCGGAGAAAACGTCCAAATCCTTTTCGTCGGCGCGATGGGAAAGCTCAAAGGCGAAACGGATTTAGCCGATGCAATAATGATTCTTGCCGAAAAATACCCGAATTTTCGAGTTTCATTTTTAGGCTTCGGCAGTGAAAATCTGGAAAATTACTGCAAAAAGCTGGGAATTGAAAAATTCATCGAATTTGTCGGCGCGGTTTCTGCGGCTGAAAGATTCGTTTTCTTTGAAGAAGCCGATATTTTCGTTTTGCCGACTTATGCCGAAGCGATGCCGATGTCCGTAATTGAAGCAATGGCAGCAAGTTTGCCAATCGTTTCAACGACCGTCGGCGGGATTCCCGAACTTGTCTGCGAAGCCGAAGAAGGCTTTTTGATCGAGCCTGCAAATGTCGAAAAGCTTGCCGAAAAACTTTCCATTTTGATCGAAAACAAAGAATTGCGTGTGAAAATGGGTGAAAAAGCGCGGGAAAAAGTTGGAAAACAACTCGATTTTCACCTTTATACGGAAAAACTGAAAAACTGTCTGCTTGAGTCAGTGAGAAAAAATTAATTTATGCTTTCCCCCAAATTATTGGTAAAAAGAAGTATCAAGTCGATTGCGGCACTGGCGCAGGTTTTTCGCACGCCTTCGCAAAATTCGGTCACGATTATCGGTTATCATCGCGTTGTCGCCGACATCGGAAAAGCCGAAGCAAATTCGATCTACGGATTGGTTGTTTCAAGGGAAACTTTTCGCGAACATTGCCGCATTTTGCAGGAAAATTTCGATGTCGTAAGTCTTGAAGAAGCCGCTGACTTTCTTGAAAGCGGTGAATTTTCTTATCTCCCGAAAGCCGTTATCACGTTTGACGACGGTTATTTGGATAACTACGAGGAAGCTTTCCCCGTTTTGAAGGAATTCAATCTGCCCGCAACGATCTTTTTGCCGACAACGATGATCGGAAAAAACGACCCTTTATCGCACGATAAAGCGTTTTGGCTGGCGAAAAACGCGCTCGAACAAAATATTGAACTCGAAAATATCTTTCTTAAAGCCGGCTTGCCGGGCGAAAAGGCGAACGTTGCCGATGCACTGGAATTGTGCGACAAAATCGTTTATCTGCCGACCGCGCAACGAGATGTGCTTATTTCCGAGCTTGAAAATGCGCTTTCCATTAGTGAATATCCGAAAGAATATAAACTCCTGAACTGGGAACAAGTCGGCGAAATGAGCAGAAACGGCATCAGCTTCGGAAATCACACGGCGACGCATCCTGTTTTGCCGCTCGAAGACGAGAAAATGTTTGTCAGCGAAATCTTTGAAAGCAAGCAGATTCTTGAAAAACAGCTCGGAGAATCGGTCGTTTCATTTGCTTATCCGAACGGAAAATATAACAGGGAAGTGCGCGAACAGATCGTCAGAGCAGGCTACAAGCTCGCAGTGACGACTGCCAAACATACGAACAAATTCGGCGAAGACCTTTTCGCACTGGGCAGAACCTGTCTGTGCGAAGAATCGACGCGCGGAGTCGGCGGAAGATTTTCGCCGCAGGTTGCCAAATTGCGTTTCGGACTCGGTTCGGGCGCGACGGCTTTTTCATTTTTCTACCATTATCCGGTCGAAAAACTCTGGGCATTTTCGCAAATTCTAACCGAGATAAAATTTCTTTTATAATTTTTTGGAAATCATCTCTTTTTAGTTCTTTAATTGGGCATAAATCTAAATAAATAAAAGGATTAACAAAGATATGAGTATTGCGATTGTGACCGGAAGTTCCGGTTTGATTGGCAGCGAAGCGACCAAGTTTTTTCACGCCAAAGGCTTTGACGTTGTCGGCATCGACAACAATATGCGCGAATATTTCTTCGGCAAAGACGGTTCGGTCGAATGGAACACGAACCAACTGACGAAAACTCTCCCGAATTTTACGCATCACGCCACGGACATCCGCAACGAAGCGGAAATCAACAATCTTTTTGCAAAATACGGCAAAGACACCGAGATCGTGATTCACACGGCGGCACAGCCGAGCCACGATTGGGCGGCGAAGGAACCGATCACGGATTTCGGTGTTAATGCACTCGGAACGCTCAATTTACTGGAAGCAACGCGCAAATATTGTGCGGACGCGCCGTTTATTTTTACTTCGACGAATAAGGTTTACGGCGACACTCCGAATATTTTGCCGCTCGTCGAAACAGAGAAACGCTGGGAAGTTGCCGGAGATCACGCTTATTTTGAGCACGGAATCGACGAAACAATGTCGATCGACAATTCAAAACACAGCGTTTTCGGTGCGAGCAAGGTTGCGGCGGACGTGATGGCGCAGGAATACGGACGATATTTCGGCATTAAAACAGGAACTTTTCGCGGCGGATGTTTGACCGGACCGGCGCATTCGGGGGCGGAACTACACGGATTTTTGGCTTATCTCGTCAAATGTATCGTTTACGGAAAGCATTACACGATCTTCGGTTACAAAGGCAAACAAGTTCGCGACAACATTCACTCGAACGACCTTGTGAATTGCTTCTGGGAATTTTACCAAAATCCGAAAGCGGGTGCGGTTTACAACATTGGCGGCAGTCGTCATTCAAATTGTTCGGTCATCGAAGCGATCGAGATCGCCGAAGAATTTGCGGGCAAAAAACTTTCCTACAGTCTTTCCGAACAAAACCGCGAAGGCGATCACATCTGGTGGATCAGCGACGTTCGCAAATTCCAGAACGATTTCCCGAATTGGAAATACGAACACAATCTCCGCAGTATTTTGAAGGAAATCGTCGAAGCAACACAGGAAAAATACAATTCGGAAACAAAGAAACTCGCAGCAACGGCTTAATTTAAACAGAAAAATTATCCACAGATACACACAGATGAACACGGATAAATCAGATAAATTCATTGATTAAATCAAATAAAATCTGTGTGTATCTGTGTTCATCTGTGGATAAAACTTCTTATCAATATGATTGATTTTGGCAGAAAAAACATCCTCGGCATCGGCATTAATGCGGTTGATTACGAAGCGGCGGTCGAAAAAATTATTACGGCGGCGAAGGAAAAACGTCCGTTCGCGGTGAGCGCGTTGGCGGTTCACGGCGTGATGACGGGCGCGACCGACCGCGCACATCGTTACCGTTTGAACAAGCTCGATCTCGTCGTGCCCGACGGTCAACCCGTTCGTTGGGCTTTGAATCGTCTTTATAAAACCGAACTCAAAGACCGCGTTTACGGACCGACTTTAACATTGAAAGTCTGCGAACGCGCGGCGGAAGAAGGTTTGTCGATCTATCTTTACGGCAGTCAAGCAGACGTTTTGAAAAAATTCGGCGAAAATCTTTGCAAAAAATTCCCGAAACTGAAAATTGCGGGAAGTCAGCCGTCGAAATTTCGCCAGGTGACGGAAACCGAACAAATCGAAATAGCTGAAACCATTAAAGAAAGCGGTGCATCGATCGTTTTGGTCGGTTTGGGCTGTCCGCGTCAGGAAATCTTTGCGTTTGAAAATCGAAATCTGATCGCGATGCCGTTAATGGCAGTCGGCGCGGCGTTTGATTTTCACGCCGGAACTTTGCCGCAAGCTCCCGAATTTTTGCAGAAACGCGGGCTCGAATGGTTTTACCGCCTCGTTCAGGAGCCGAAACGTTTGTGGAAACGTTATGCGACGACGAATCCGCATTACGTCTGGATGATTATGCTTCAATTTTTCGGGATAAAGGATTTAAGCCAACAAAAACTGATTCCGCCGAATGAGCAAATGCGTTTCGGTTAGAATTTGGAAATTTTGAACGCGGATTTGGGGATTTGGCGGATGCGAACGGATTTTTTAATAAAATTATCTGTTTTCATCTGCATAATTCGCCCGATTCGCGTTCTTGTCGTTTTTGTGAAAATGAATTTGAAACTGACAATTTTATTTCTGATCCTGCTGACATTCAGCACAAATTGCATTTCATCGGCAAAGGGCGAAAATGCGTCGAACGTTGAAGAAAAAAACAAGATCGCGCTCAGGCGGGCAAAAGAAAATATCGAAAAATTTCGCAAGGGAAATGCGGTTGTCAGCCTTGATAGATTCAAACAAAAAGACCTCAAAATAAAAATCCGGCAAATCTCGCACGATTTCAAATTCGGTTGTTATCTGAAAATCGACGACTTAGACCGGAAACACGCGGGACTTTACGAAAATTATTTCAAACGTCTTTTCAATTACGCCGTCGTCGGCACCTATTGGGACGTGACCGAAAACAAACGCGGCGAGCATTTCTGGACAAATTTTGAAAAGGAAGTTGCGATGGCAAACCGCAATAATTGGCGGATTCAAACCGCGCCGATTCTTTGGGGATCAAATCAGGCAGGCACTCCCGACTGGCTTCCGAAGGAAAAAACGGAACTGGAAAATGTTCTCGATGCAAGAATTAAAAGATATTTTGAAAATTATTCGGGCGCGGCGGAAGATGTCGAAATAGTTAATGAAAATCTTTCGCTCGAACCTGATATTTTTGCAGATAGGGTGGGAAAAATTTACATCGAAACCGCATTTCGGCAAGCGAAATCCTTATCGCCGAACAGCCGTTTGATAATAAACGATTACGGCGTTTTCGGTTCGGTTTCGGCAAATAACTACAATAGCGACAAATATTTTGCATTGATTTCCGAACTTGCTGAAAAACAGATTCCGTTCGATACGGTCGGCATCCAGTCGCATGCCAATCGCGAATGGTATTCGCCCGCAGACGTTGCCGAAAAACTCGACCGCTACGCAACTCCGGGAAAACCTGTTCAAATTTCCGAATTCAGCGCACAGACGAAAAATTACGATGATCGCGCAAGCTACGAAAGCATTCTGGGAAATTATCGTTCGGGCGTTTGGACAGATGAAAAACAAGCCGAATTTTATCGCGAATTTTATACCGTCGCGTTTGGAAATCCGAATGTCGAAGCAATCGTTCAGTGGGGATTGGACGATGCGCGCGCGTGGCTTCCCGGAATCGGTTTGATTGACGAGAATGGTGCTCCGAAGCCTAATTATACTGTTTTAGATCAATTAATTAATCGCGAATGGCGGACAAACGTCGAATTAGATTTGAAAGATGTAAAAAACGCTGAATTTCGGGGCTTTTTCGGCGTTTATGAAATTGAAATATTCAGCGGCGGAAAAAGTCTTGCGAAACAAAACTTTGAATTGAAAAAAAACACGCCGAATAATTTTGTCTTCAGTCAGAACCTTCCGCGGTAGCGGACGGGTTAAACGTTGAAATTCCCGGCTTTTTTGTATGACTTCAAACGTAATTTTACTTAGAAAAACTAACGCCGATCTTCTTGAAACATCGAAAATCTCCGCTCTCACAGAGTTAAATTTTACTGCGGAAACTTTGAGCGGCGGTTTGGAAATCATTGAAAATCTATCCGCCGAATGGATCGGATTGTGCGAAGAAGGGGCGAGCAACGAACCGTTCTTCCGTCCCGAATGGTTTCTTGCTTTCGTCAAGAATTTCGAGAAGGAAATTCTGCTCGTCACCGTCAGAAAAAACGGAAAACTGAAAGCCGTTTTGCCGCTTGTCAAGAAAAAGGATTTTCTTCACGGTTTTCCCGTCACAAAACTCGGTTCGATCTTTAACCTGCAATCACAGCGTTTCGACCTGATTCACACAACGGAAGAAAGCGAAAAAGAAGAAATCCTGAACGCGCTTTGGTGGGAAATAAAACGTCAGAAAGGCTGGAATGTTTTTGAAACGCGGCTGACATATAAAACGAGTTGGTTGGCGGACTTATTGAAAATCGCCGGAAGGGAAAATTACAAAACAGGTGTTTGGGAAATGGACGATGCGCCCTTCGTAAGGCTTCCCGAAGGCGAGAATAAAAACGAACTGGTCGAAAATTATTTCAAAAATCTATCGAAAAATCGGCGCAAGCTTTTGAGCAAAAACTTGCGTCATTTGCAGGAGATGGGCAAAGTCGAATTTTGTATGACACGCGGTTTTTCCAGGGAATTGATCGAAAAATATTTCGCGCTCGAAGCCCAAAGCTGGAAGGCACGCGCCGGGACGGACGTAAATTCAGACGAGCGAATCGCCAAACTGCACGAGGATTTTGCGTGTGAATGCGCCGCGAAAAACGTGCTTTTTATTCACGAATTAAAACTTGACGGCAAAACAATCGCAATGTATCTGAGCATCGGTTTTGATGAAAGACGAACTATCGGCTGGAAGATGTCTTTCGATGAAAATTATGCGAGATTTTCGCCCGGAAATGTTCTTTTCAGGGAAGTTTTGAGCGAATGTATGCGTCAAAATTCGACCGAACTGGATATGCTTTCACCGTCGAATTACAACAAGAAACTTTTCGCCTCGGGCACCCGCGAACACGCCGCCTTTTATATTTTTCAAAAGGGGATTTACGGTTCGTCCCTGAATTTTTGGAAATTTTCAGCCGTGAGTCATCTGAGAAAGTTCAAATCGAAATCATTACTGAAAAAGAATTAGGAAGAACTGATAACTCAATTAAAATGAATCAAATTCAACTCGAAAAATCCATCGGTAAAAATGCACTTGCGGAAGTTCGCGAAGATTGGACAAATCTTTTCGTGCGAACAGGTTGTGCGCCATTTTTGTCTTTTGAATGGATTTCGGCTTGGTATGAAAAACTTGCCGAAGATCGTGAAATTTATCTTTTGAAAGCTTATAAAAATGAAAAACTGATCGGGATTTTGCCGCTTTGTCTGCATACGAAAAGCGTTTTCGGATTTAAGTTTCGGCAGTTCGGTTTTCTCGGTGAAGAGATCGGCGGTGCAGATCATCTCGATCTGATCGCAGAGGACGAAAACAAAGCGGAAATTTGGGAAAGGATTTTTGAATTTCTGCGCGAAGAAAAAGATTTCGATTCGGTCAATCTGCAAAATCTGGCGCAAAGCTCGGAAAGCGTTCCGATTTTAGAAAATCTGTGCAAGAGAGATAAATCTTTTCTTTTCAGGAATATAAGTTCCTTTGTTTGCCCGCAAATAAATTTGAATTCGGGTTGGGAAGGCGTTTTGAGCGCGAGCAAACGTAAGGATAATTTTAAGCGGCGTTTGAAAAAACTCGAAAAAATGCCGGATTTCGAGTTTTGTTCGGTGACGGAAAAAGCGGAGATTCCGGCGGCGTTTGAAAGATTTGCGTTTTTGCACGAAAAGCGTTGGGAAAAAGACGGCGGTTCGGAAGCGACCGGGCTTCCGCAATTGATGAAATTTCATCGTGCGGTCGTCAAAGAACTAGCCGAAAAAAATCTGGTTCGGTTTGACGAGATTTGGGTCGAAGGCGCGTGCCGCGCAAGCGTTTACGGGCTTGATAACGGCAAAGTTTTTTATTATTACAACGCCGGTTATGATCTGGACTGGGCAAATCGAAGTGTCGGAATGGTTTTGATCGGGCTTTCGATCAAAGCGGCGATCGAGCGCGGAAATATGCTTTACGATTTTCTGCGCGGCGAAGAAAATTACAAATTCGATTGGTCGAACACGCAGGAAAACCTCGTCACGGTTAAGTTAAACCGTCCGAACTTTCTCGCTTCGGCGAATCAGCTTTTGGAAGATTTTTGGATATTTCTGCGCGATTTGGTGAAAACGTTTTTGCCGGGTGAAGTTGCCGCAAAATTGCAGAATTTAAAACGAAATTGGCTGAGAAACAGAAAGGCTGATTAGGAAAAGTTTTAGAACGCAGAACGGGCGGATTTGGCAGGTTTTACGGATAAATTTTACAAAATAATCCGTATCTGTTTGATCTGCCCGATTCGTGCTACGACTGGCTTATGATTTTCCGCTCTTGCTGGCGCGCGGGCTTCCGCTTTGTTCCGCCTTTGTTTATGCGTGGACTTCATTTATTGATGTTCGATTTTCCAGGTTTTTCGGAAGCCGAAACGGGTCTTGCAGAAATAGCTTGTTTTTAAAGTTGAACCGAGTTTTTCCACGCCGTGACGCGATGCGGCGTTTGTGCCGAAAACTGCCAGATATAAACAATCTTTTCCGGCGATCTGTGCCGCGTCGTGCGCGAGCTGGCAGAATCCGGCTTGCGCCAAACCTTTTGCGCGTGCCAGCGGATTTGTGTAAGCGTCCTGCACGTAAAGCGATTTCGGCAACGCAATGATTTCCTGATCGACACCGCTCCCGTAATAACTTTGCGGATTCGGATCGAGCCAAATATAAGATTGCAGAGCATTTTCTTCGACGTAGGTATAAACCGTCATTCCTTTTTCAAAACGATTTTCGACCAATTTAAGAAAATTCCTGCGCGAAGGCTGTAAAAAACTCGTTCGTTCGTATCGGAAAATGTCTTCAAGCGAATTTTTGTTGAATTTGCTTATTTTCGGCAGTCGCGAAACATTTGCAAACGGATAAATGTAAATGCGCAGTTCACGCGTGCCGTAAATCCAACGTTCAAATCCCGCTTTCAATTTTCTTCCGACATCGTTGTAAATATATTTCGGCGGAATCGCCAACAAGGGATTGTCGGCAAATGAAACTTTTTGACCGGTTTTTCTGATCTCGGCGGTCAATATATGTTTTTCTTTGCTTCCGAGTAAAAAATCGGAAGCAATCTCCGACGCGTTCAGCACATTTACATTGTGCGCGTTTTCATTTTCTATACGCATAAGTTCGCACTTTGATATTGAATTTTAAGTGCCTTTCACAGATTTCGGAATTTTTTATTTGAAAGCTACAAACGACGAAAAGGCATTTTTTTTCAGAAATTTTGAAAAAAAATAAAAAATCGGCGTGATTAGTAATTTAGTAGCTTAAACCTATTTATAAAAAGAGTATGAAGAAGAGAACGCGGCGCGAATTTTTAGGCGATTCGGCGAAAGTTGTGGCAGGAATCGGAATGGCGGCAAGTGCGGATTTGTTACTGCCGAAAAATGCCGGTGCACAAACGGCAAGCAATCCGATCGTGATTGAAAATCAGAAACAGGGAACGTCGGATTGGGAAATCTGGAATCCGTCGATGAACAACGAAATTTCAGGTTATGCCTCGAAGATGGCGGTAAAAAAAGGTTCGAGCATTGCTTTTTATGTGAGCACCGCTGAACCGCAATTTTATGCGGAAGTTTTCCGGCTCGGCTGGTATGGCGGTTTGGGCGGTTGCCGATACACGGACGTTTACACGTTTCCGGGCAAAAAACAAACCGTTCCGACACCGAATGCGACGACCGGATTGGTTAATTGCAATTGGACTTCGATCGGAAGTTTGGACATTCCGACAACTTGGACGAACGGGCTTTATGTCGTTCGCCTGACGGCATCGAACACGGGCACGCAGTCTTATATTCCGTTTGTCGTTTACGACGAAAGACGCGCGGATTATTTGTTTCAGATTCCGTTTACGACGTGGCAGGCTTATAACAATTTCGGCGGTAAATCGCTTTACGATTTCAACAGCACATCGAACAAACGCGCTTACAAAGTTTCGTTCAATCGTCCGCTCGCGCAGGGTTGGGGAGCGGGCTATCTGATCGCGTGGGAAATTTGTATGCTTCGTTTTCTCGAACGCGAAGGCTTTGATGTAAATTATGTTTCCGATTACGAAACGCATACGAACCCGAATCTTTTGCCGCTTTACAAAACATTTATCGTCGCCGGACACGACGAATACTGGACGCGTCAAATGCGTGTAAATGTTGACACGGCTTTGACAAAACGCGTCAATATGGCATTTTTCGCGGCAAACTGTGCTTTCTGGCAAGTTCGCTTTGAATCAAGCACTTACACGCCGAATCCGATAATGACTTGCTACAAGAGCGCGGCACTCGATCCGTATTATGCGACCGCCGCAAATCGTCCCTATACGACGGTGATGTTCAAAGACCCGATCGTCAATTTGCCCGAAGGAAAATTGATGGGCGTTGAATATCAGGATTACGACGCGCAGGGCGACATCGTGATCGAAAATCCGAATCACTGGGTTTTTGCGGGAACCGGCGCAGTTGCCGGAACGCGTTTGCCCGGGCTGGTCGGTGTCGAATACGACCGGATCACGGCAAACAGTCCGTCAAATATCGTTCGATTGGCGCATTCGCCCGTGACGAGTGCGGAACTCGGCACCGGATATTCGGATATGACGATTTACACGGCACCTTCGGGCGCGAGCGTTTTTTCAGCCGGAACGATCACCTGGGTAAACGGTTTGGACAGCTACAACACGAAATTCAGCTTGCCGAATCTGGTCAATCCGATTGCGCAACAGGTGACGAGAAACGTGTTGAATCGTTTTGCGGGAAGATAGCTTAATTCAAGAAAATTATCCACTAACGAACCTGGATAAATAAACTTACTGAATTTTATGAACTCAAATGTTTCGATCGTAATTGTTGCACGAAACGAAGAAGCGAAGATTGCCGAATGTTTGAAAGCGGCTTATGAAGCCGCGGTCGAGATCGGCGGCGCAGAAATGATCGTGGCGGATTCGGCTTCGACCGATAAAACTGCGGAAATCGCGCTTGAAATGGACGCAAAGGTTTTGCGTTTGAAGGCGGATTGGGAGCTTTCGGCTTCGGCGGGACGGCATCTCGGAACGCATTACGCAAAGGGCGAATTCATTCTTTTTATCGATGCCGACACGTTGGTTTACGAAGGTTTTCTCGCGCCCGCGCTTGCCGCCTTTCAGTCAAATGAAAAGCTTGCCGGAGTTTGCGGATTTCTGGATGATTCGACGGAAGGCACGGACGAATTATTGAGTTTTGAAGAGCGGTTCGATGTCGTCACCGATATAAAATGGATGCGCGGCGGCTGTTGTTTTTATCGGCGCAAAGCGATTTTAGAAGTCGGTTCGTTCAATCCGTATCTGCTTGCGGAAGAGGAAGCCGACATCGGATTGCGTTTGACGCGGGCGAATTGGAAGTTGCAAATGCTCCCGCTTCCGATGGCGGTTCATACGCGCTGCACCGAAGATTTGAGCGGAAAAAGCATTTTCACGCATCTTTCGCGCAGTTTGTTTTCGGGCAGATTCGGCGGCACGACGCGAACGGTCGGTTACGCCTTCAAAAACGGCTACGGTTTTGAATTTTGCAAACTTCGGATGCCGACCGCGATTTCCTTTGCCGTCTGGCTGGCTTTGATCTTAGGAACTTTGCTGATTCCGAAGTCTTCGGTTTCACGGATCGCGGCTTTTTACGTGTTTTTTCTCGGCTTTGTTATCATCAGGATCAAAAAGGGAAGCGTTAAAAAAACTCTCTTCTTCTTTTTTACCAAAATGTTGTATTACCTCAATTTCATTATCGGAATTCCGAAATTGAAATTTACGCCGACCAGGAATTATCCGCTCGATGCCGAGATTCTGGAAAGCAGAAATGACGGGAAACCTCAGTTTGACGGCACGAGCGGGTTGTCGGGCTTTCAACCGAATTTAGTTAATCAGCCGATTTCAAGCATTTAAAGTTTACTGCCGAATCAGGTGAATTTTGAACGCAGATTTTGCGGATTGGGCAGATTAATGCGGATTAATATTTATACAAATCCTGTCAAATCCGCTTGATTCGTCCGCTTTGCGTTCAAAATAAAGATCGGTTTCCGCGCTTTTATTTTTGCCGGAATGCTTCCTGAAATTTTTCGCCGATGCTGATCGCGCTGTCTTTCAGTTCGTCGTAATTTTCATCGCCCGCCTTTAATTCCTTTTTCCCAACCAGCAAGCGAATCAGACCGTCATCGCCGAAATAATAGCGGCGTTCTTCGACTCGGACGACCTTCGGAGCTTTTGCCATTCCGATCTGCGTGTCGTATTGATTATGTTTGACGAAGGCAAAGATAAGTTTTCCGTTTTCATAATAAAATTCGCCCGTCGCTTTATAAGTTTCGCCATACATATTAGCCGTCACTTTTTTCAGGCTCAAACGCGACGAATAAAATGTCGCTTCCGTGCCTTCGAGCGAAATGTCTTCGACATCTTTATTCTTTTTCGTGTAATTTTTCGCGCCCTTATTGATCGCCGCGACTTTTGCGCGAATTGCCGTGATTTGTTTTTCGGTCTGTGCAAAAACGATTTGCGAACTCAAAATAAAAATTGCCGTTACGATTAAAAGTTTCCATTTCATAATTTTATTAGACTGCCGGTTGGGAATAATTTTGCGTCCATTTAATTATACATTGCAAGAAAAAAAGGCTTTCAGACCGAATCATTAAAAATGACGAGTCTGAAAGCCGAAAGTAATGTATCGGAGTTTGTATGGGAACTTAATTTAAAGCACGGCGCAGAGCGGCTTGCGTCAGCGGTCCGTAGATTCCGTCGGCAGTTAAACCCTTACTGCGTTGGAAATCACGAAGCGCGTTGTCCGTGCGCGAACCGAAAATTCCCGGTCCCGTGTTCATTTGCGCCTGCGTCATAAAGCCTAAACGGACAAGTGCGTTTTGCAATTGTTTGACCTGTTCGCCGCGGCTTCCTTCGCTCAATCGCGCGTTCGGAACGGGAAGCGGAGCGTTAGTTTTTGCGCGGTCGATTGCCGCACGCGTTTTCGGTCCGACGATGCCGTCAGCCGTCAAACCGTGATCGCGTTGGAATTTGCGGACGGCGGCATCGGTTTTCGCACCGAAAATGCCGTCCGCCGTCAGCGGATAACCGAGTTTCGATAAATCTTTCTGCAATTGTGCGACCGCCGCGCCGCGTGAATTTAACTGCAAATTACTTCCGGTCGGCGTGGTCGGATTTGTCGGAGTCGTCGGCGTGGTCGGGACGCTCGTTCCGCCGACGTTCGGATAACTGCGGTTGACATCGTTCCAGATCGCGTTCAGATTTCCGCCGTTGTTGTTGTATTGATTGAGCAAAGACGAAATGCTTCTGCCCGCCGTCATCTGAAAATGCGGACGGTCGACAAAGCTCGTCCAATCGCCGCCCCACTCCATTCCCTGCCGTTTTCCCGCCGCGCCGATCTTTTGCCAGGTGCTGTTCGGCACGTTCCAATTCGGCTGACCGTTCGCGCCGAGCGGCACGACATCGACCGCTAAACCGTAATTATGGAGAGATTGACCGCCGCGCGCATTCGTGACAATGTTGCCGGGTTTCGTGCGACCCTGCGCGTAGAGCGCGTTTTGTTCGGCAAAACTTCGATAACCCGAAGTGACCATCACGTTGATGCCTTGCGCGCGCAGATCAGCCGCCATCAGACGAATGCGGTTTGCAAGTTGCGGATTGATTTGCGCAAGCCGTCTTTCCGAGGTTGCATCCATTCGCGGAATCGCCTGCGATTGCAGATTTGCCTTCGTCAGATCGGCTTGATTGAAAAGCGTTTTTTCTTCAGCGGTCTGCCTCAGGAAACCGACGGTTTCCGTGGTTGTTTTTGTGTTTGTTTGAACCGTTTCCGAATTGCCGAAAGAAATGGTTTCGACCTTATTATTGCCGCCGACGCTCGTTACATTTGCCATTGATTTGTTTCCCCTGCTGAAATTTGAAGTTTCCTAACTATGCAGGTTATCGGTAAAACGCCGAAATAGTTTCCTGATAGTTTCCCGGCTTTTGCCCGTTGCGCCTCTTATTTATTTCGGTTGGTGTGATAAAATTGAGCTTTATTACTTTGCTTTATATTAATTAACTTTTATGACCGGAAACGAAATCAGACGTAAATTTTTAGAATATTTTGAACGCAACGGACACAAGATCGTCCATTCATCACCGCTTTTGCCCGCAAACGACCCGACCTTGCTCTTTACCAATGCGGGAATGAATCAATTCAAGGATGTTTTCACGGGCGTGGAAAAACGCGATTACAACCGCGCCGTCAGTTCGCAAAAATGTATCCGCGCGGGCGGAAAGCACAACGATCTCGATGAAGTCGGGAAAACTGCCCGGCATCACACGTTTTTTGAAATGCTCGGCAATTTCAGTTTCGGCGATTATTTCAAGGAGGACGCGATTCGTTTTGCTTGGGATTTTCTCGTCAATGAATTAAAACTCGAAGAATCGCGTCTGTGGTTTTCGGTTTTTGAAGGTGACGCGGAAGTTCCTGCCGACGACGAAGCGCGTGCGCTCTGGGAAAAGGTCGGCGCGAAACCCGAACGCATTTTAGGTTTCGGACGCAAGGACAACTTCTGGCAGATGGGCGACACGGGACCGTGCGGACCGTGTTCGGAAATCCATTATTATATGGGCGAAGAACCCGACAACCCCGAAAAAAATCACCCGAAATGGGTCAACGGCGAAGGCGACACGACGATGGAAATCTGGAATCTCGTCTTTATGCAGTTCGAGCGCAGCGAAGTGGAAAAAGGCGTTTTTGAACTCAAACCTTTGCCCGCACCGTCGGTGGATACCGGCGCAGGCTTGGAGCGGATGACGGCGGTTCTGCAGGGCGTAAAAACGAATTACGACACGGATTTGCTGATGCCGATCGTCGAATTTTCGGCGCAATTATCACAGAAAAATGAAAGTTGATATGTCGCCCGAAGCGATCACGGATCGTCTGAAAGTGATGGAACAGCTTTGGGAATTGAGCATCGATTTGATGAGTGCGAAAGAGATTTCTGAGATTGATTCATCAAAAAAGCGACGTTTCGAGGATGTTGATTGTTAAAAATTCGCCGACGGCGAAACTTTTGTTAGCGGCAGGTTGTCAAACCTGCCGAATTGAAAATTATTTTTGCAATGCCGAAGGTATTGTATTTTAGGAATCCAAATTATGGCGCAAACTTTAGTCGAAATAATAATTCACGTTGTTTTTTCAACTAAAAATCGTGAAAACCTGATTGCGCCGGAAATTGAGAAAGAACTTTTCGCATATATCGGCGGAATTTTGCGGAAACACGAATCAGTATTGTTAGCTGCAAACGGAACGGAAAATCACGTTCATTTACTTATTTTGCAGTCGAAAAAGATAGCTTTGAGCGATTTGATCCGAGAAGTTAAGAGAGCAAGTTCTTTGTGGATAAAACAAAAAGACTCTGTATTTGACGGTTTTCAATGGCAAAGCGGTTTCGGGGCATTTTCAGTGAGTAAATTACAAATTGAAATTGTCAAAAAATACATTGCCAATCAAAAAGAACATCACAAAACCGAAAGTTTCGATGATGAATATCGGAAGTTTTTACAACGGTATGAAATGGATTTTGACGAAAAATATTTTTTAGATTAAATGAATGCAACGCTTTCAGCGTAAATTAATTTAACCTTATTCGACGGCAGGTTTGCCAACCTGCCGCTAACGAAAGAATCGCCGCCGGCGATTGATTTTATTGAATGTATAGATTTTTATGAGCGTTTACGAAAATTTTGATGAACAGAAACAATTTGCCTGCCGCGTGATTGCCGATCACGCGCGTTCGACCGCGTTTGCAATTGCGGACGGGATTTTGCCGGGCAACGAAGGCAGAAATTACGTGTTGCGGAAGATTATGCGCCGAGCCATCTATCACGGGCGCGAGCATCTCGGTTTTAGGGATTTATTCTTCTACAAAGTCTGCGATTTCGTCGTCGAACAAATGAACGACGCTTATCCCGAACTCGAAATCCAACGCGATTTCATCGGCAAAATGGTGCGTCTTGAAGAAGAAAGATTCGGCGCGACTTTAACGGTCGGTTTGAAGAGACTTAATGAAGAAATAAATAAATTCTTTGCTGAAACTCAAAATCAAGCAGTAGATAAATTATATAAACATTATCCATCTCTTGAAGTTAAGAATTTCGATGTTTCTAAAATAAATGTTTCTGACATTGCTGACTTTCGAAGCTTTTGGGAGCGAAGATACTTTGAAGATGAAAGCCTTTCTCCAAATTATGAAGATGATTATAAATCCATAAATGAAACTTTTCGTTCTTTTTGGGCTTATCTCATTTCAGAGCCATTGAATCACTTAAATTTAATAGATAATTTAGCGAAACTTTACGATACATACGGAACACCTAAAGATTTGATAAGAGTTATATTAGAACAGAACGGAATAGTATTTTCCGAAGAGTCATTTGATCGGAATTTTGACCAGGCAATATCTGATCTTCAAAAACAAAGCGAAATCGGCAAAACCAAACAAGCCGACAAAATCAATCCGATTTACACGGCTTTGGAAAGAACGTCCGTTCGCTCGAATTTTCACGGCTACGAAAAAACCGAGGTTGAAGATGCAAAGGTTATCGCTCTGGTGAAAAATGATAGCCGCGTTGAAGAACTCGGCGAAGGCGATGAGGGTTTGATTGTTTTGGATGAAACGCCGTTTTATGCCGAATCGGGCGGACAGGTCGGCGATGTCGGCGTGATTTATAATGCTAATTCGCAAACTAAAGTTTACGATACGTTCGCACCGATTGCGGGCATTGTTCTGCATAAATCGAAGGTTGAAAAGGGAGCGGTTCGTGTCGGCGATACGGTGACGGCGACGGTCGATGTTGCCAAGCGCGATGCGACACGGCGTAATCATACGGCGACGCATCTCGTTCACGCCGCGCTTAAGGAAGTTCTCGGAACGCACGTCAAACAAGCCGGTTCGGTCGTTGCGCCCAATTATCTGCGCTTCGATTTCACGCATTATCAGCCGATTTCCGAAACCGAATTGCAGGAAATCGAAGATTTGGTCAACCGCGAGATTTTGAAAAACGATCCCGTCAATACCGATCTGATGTCTATCGAAGACGCGATGCGTTCGGGCGCGATGGCACTTTTCGGCGAAAAATACGGTTCGCAGGTGCGCGTTTTGTCGATTGGCGGCGGCACTTTTTCAAAGGAACTCTGCGGCGGAACGCACGTCCGCGCCACGGGCGACATCGGTTCGTTCAAGATCGTGAGCGATGAAGCGGTCGCTTCGGGCGTGCGCCGAATCCGCGCAATTACGGGCATCGATGCGTTCGAGCGTTTCCGCGAAGACGAAAAGTTGATCGCCGATTCGCTGAACGTTCTCAAAACTCAGCGCGACAATCTGCCGAACGCGATCGAAAGATTGCAGGAAGAATTGAAACGCACGCGCAAGGAAATTGACGAGCTGAAAATGAAGATCGCGACGGGCGCGATCGGCGGCGCATCGTCGAACGGCGGCGAGGCGAAGGACGTTGCGGGCGTGAAGGTCATCGCGAAGATCGTTGACGGTTTGGACAAAGGCGGGATGCGGCATTTGTCGGACACGCTGATGTCGAAACAGAAATCGGGCGTGGTGATTCTTGCAAGAACCGAAGACGAGAAAGTTTCGTTCATCGTGCGCGTTTCCGACGATCTGACCGACAAAGTAAAAGCCGGAAAGATCGTGCAGGAAATCGCCCCGATCGTGTCAGGGCGCGGCGGCGGCAAACCCGATATGGCGGAAGGCGGCGGAACCGACGCAAGCAAATTAAACGACGCACTCGCAGCAAGCTACGGCGTGATTGAAAAGATGTTGAGTTAATAATGCAAGATATATTTGGTAAATATGGAAACGGAACTTTAGATTTGATGCTTCTAACCTCACCAAGCGTTTTTGACGATAATTTTGTTGAGAACTTAACCGTAAGCGTTGATAGCTCAAACTTTGATGCAATTCGAGCGGACGTGTTATTAACAAAAGAAATCTTCGTCGATCCAAAAAAAGTTGATTCTATGGAAAAGATTCAATATAGATTGAATTTATTCAAAGAGCATTTCCCTCGCTTTAAATGGTTTGGAAAAGATTATTATGACTATGAAGATTATTTTTTCAGTCCATCCGAAGCAAAAGAGTTTTTAGTCGAATGTGAAGAATTACAAGCATTAGTTAGTTCCGAAAGCGCATCCTTAACCATAAGGAAATTAACTTACTCCTTTAATCAAGCTATTGAAAAAAATCTTTATTTAGGTTTTATCTGTGATTGAAGAAATATTGAGGTAAATAAATTTCAACGAAATAGTAGAACAATTTGTCGAGATTTTCGAGCGGTTGATCGATCGTGAGAAAATTGATTTATACGAAGACGCGCTTTCCGAATTGTTTCCGAGGATTGCTCAAAAACTAATTATTTATCCGTTGAGGATGGAATATTTAAGTTATGTTAAGGCAGAAATCAGAAAACAACGTCAGATCGTTTTTGAAGGAAATATGGTGTCCGAAGAAGATTTTGGTGATTGGGATGATCGGGTAGAACCTTTTTCGGCGATAGTTACCGACAAACGGATTACCAAACAAGGCATTTGGATAAAAGTTCAGGTCGGCGAGTATTCGGGCGAAGGCGACTTGTTTGAAATTTACAATTAGCCGTTTTAGCGACCGAATAAGTTGAGTCAGATTAAATCGCATTAAGCGAAAGACGCAGCGAGTTAAAAATCCTGCGTCTTTTGTTTTTGAATATTCTTAACCGATGTGTGCAGAATAACGGCGGGTTTGTATAAAGTTCTAACCGATGTGTGCAGACTTTCAACCGACGAGTTAAAAGTTTTTGCCGACGTGTGCAGGTTTCTTGCCGATGTGTGCAGACTCGTTGCCGATGTATGCAGATGATTTGCCGACGTGTTGAGATGATTTGCCGATGTGTTGAGATGACTTGCCGACGCGCTCAAATCGTTTGCCGACGTGTGAAGACGGTTTGCCGACGTGTCGAGATGCTTCGCCGATGCGTTCAGACCGTTTGCCGATGTGTAAAGTTGGTTTGCCGATGAGTGCAGATGACTTGCCGATTGGTGCAGACGGTTTGCCGATGCGTTAAGATTGTTTTGTGGATGCCGGATTCGTTTTCGGCATTTGTGCAGACGATTTTGATTGAATTTGAGGGCAGTTATGAATGATTCGACACAGATTATTACTTGCGGAAATTGCGGTGCGAAGAATCGCGTTTCGTTTGAAGCGAATAAACAGGCGGTTTGCGGTAAATGCAAATTGCCGCTGACCGTTTCCGCCGCGCCGGTCGTGATTACCGACGGCAATTTTGCAGATGAGGTCGGCAAATCGAAACTTCCGGTTCTGGTCGATTTTTGGGCGGCTTGGTGCGGTCCGTGCCGCGTTGTCGCACCGATTATCGAAGTATTGGCAAAAGAAATGGCGGGAAAAGCGAAGATCGGAAAGCTCGACGTTGACAAAAATCCTGCCACGTCAAGCCTTTTTCGGGTGCAGAGCATTCCGACGCTGATAATTTTTAAGGACGGCAAAGAAGTTGACCGCATCGTCGGCGCAGGTTCAAAAGAAATGATGACTCAGCGTTTGCAGAGGTTTATTTAGGCAAGTTTTAAGACATTTGCCCGCGAAAGATGCGAAATGCGCTAAAAATAAAAAAATGAAAATCAGTTTCTCTTTTTGCGTCCTTTCGCATCTTTCGCGGGCAGTTTTACTTACATTTTTACAAAGATTTATGCCGAAGCCGTGCGGCATTCGCTTTCGGGAAGCTGGAATTCTTCGCCTTTGTTTTTATCGTTATCACGCGCCGTTATGAGCACGACCGAACCGACGATCACGCCCGCGCCGATGAGCATTTGCGTCGTAAAAGTTTCGCCCGCGATGAGCCAGCCGAGAAAGACGGCGACGATCGGGTTGACGTAGGCATACGTCGAAACCATCGCCGGATTCGCGTTTTTCAAAAGCCAACTGTATGCCGTAAATCCGATCAGCGAACCCGCAATTATCAGATAACCCAAACCCAGTAACGATTCATTTGAAACTTTTGAAACGTCGAATCTCGAAAATTCACCCGTTATCAAACTGACGAAATACAAAACCAAACCGCCCGCAAACATCTGCATTCCCGACGTTAAAATCGCCGACTTCGGAACCGGCGAACGAAGCCCGTAGATCGAGCCGAACGCCCAACTGAGAGCCGCTAAAATTACCGCGATCGCGCCGAAAAACTGCATCGGGTTCGCATTCGGATCGGTCGAGGCGTGCTGCCCGTTAAGCAAAAGCCAAACGCCGAAAAATCCGACCGCAATTCCTGCAATGGTTTTCAGATTCGGGCGCGAACCTTTCAGCCAGAGCCAGCTTAAAAGCACGATCCAGAACGGTTCGGTCGCCACGAGAAGCGCGGCAAGGCTCGAAGAAATATAATGTTCCGCAAAAACAACGCCGCCGTTTCCGCCCAAAAGCAAGAGCGTTCCGACGATGAAGCTCGTTTTCCAGTGCGCCGCTTTCGGCGGTTCGTAATCCTTTGAAAAGCGCGCCCAGAGCATCAAAATGCCGCCCGCAACGACGAACCGCGTGCCCGCCATCAGAAACGGCGGCAAGGTGTCGATCGCATATTTGATCGCGAGATAGGTCGAACCCCAAAGAATGTAAACTGCCGCAAATGCCGCAATTAACAAAACGATATTGCTCTTTTGAGTTTTTAATAAATCAGTCTTTTGCATTTCTCCCCCTTTTTCTAAATCAGAAAATCACTTCTTTTTTTCTTCCGTATTTTTGATCGGCAAAGCGGTCGTTTCCTTGATCGTCTGCAAAACGATCGTGGTCTTGGTCGAAGCCACGTTCGGCACGTTTTTCAAACTTCCGCGCATAAGCTTTGAAAGATGTTCCGTGTCTTTGACACGCACCTTTAAAAGATATGAATCTTCGCCCGCTACGTCGTGAACTTCCAAAACTTCGGGAATTTCCGTCAAAAATTTATCCGTTTCATAACAACATTCGTGCGTCCGAACGGCAATAAAAGCCGTCAACCCGAAATCGAGTTGTGCCGCATCGAGTTTTGTTTCAAACCCCTTGATGATGCCGCGTTCTTCCAGCTTCTTAACGCGTTCCAGAACTGCCGAAGGCGCAAGCCCGACCTGACGTGCAATTTCTGCGTTGGCAACGCGTGCATCCTGCTGAAGAAGGTTTAGAATTTCCTTGTCAATATTGTCCATTGTTCTCTCAAAAACTACTTTACCAGAATAATGTTCGGTAAAACGTTTGTCAAGCCTTTCTTTGTTCGGTAAAAGTAAGGCGATTGCGAACGATGCCGATGTTTATTCATATCGGCGCGAAAATGTGCTATCTTTGCAGATATTTAGTTGGAATTTCCGTTCAAACTGAAAAATAAAAAAGCTGTCAAAATTTTGAACGCAGATTTGGCAGATTAAGCGAATAATTACGGATAAATCAGTCAATGATCTGTTTTTTCCGCCTAATTCGCCAAATCCGCGTTCAAAAAATCAGCATTGTAAAAGGAAAATAATTTATGAGCGCGGTGATTCAGATTCCGATCGATGAAAACGAGATAATTTCCTACAATCCGGCGACGGGCAAAGAGCTCGGACGCGTTGAAAATACTTCCGCCGAAGAGGTGAAAGTTGCCGTCGAAAACGGGCGAAATGCCTTTCAAACGTGGCGCAAAACTTCCTTCTCCGAACGTAGAAAACTGATTATGAAAGCGCGTGAAATAATTCTTGCGGAACTGGACGAAATCGCGCTTTTGATCTCGCACGAATCCGGCAAACCCGTCGCCGAAGCCCTTTCGATGGAGATCGCGCCGGTTTTGGACTTGATGCAGTATTTTGCGCGAAATTCCGAAAAACTTCTCAAACCGCGAAAGATCGGCATCGGGCTTTACGGGCTTTTGGGCAGAAGCTCGAAAATAATTTATCAGCCGCTCGGCGTGGTCGGCATCATTCCTGCCTGGAATTATCCTTTCTCGATCCCGCTCGGCGAAACCGTGATGGCTTTGATGGCGGGAAATACGGTCGTTTTAAAACCCTCGGAACTCACGCCGCTGATCGGCTTGAAGATCGGGGAAATCTGCAAAAAAGCGGGAATTCCCGAAAACATCGTGCAGGTCGTGACGGGCGCGGGCGCGACGGGCGCGGCGTTGGTCGAAGCAGTGCCGGACAAGATAATGTTTACGGGAAGCGTTGCGACGGGTAAAAAAATCGCCGAAGCCGCCGCGAAAAATCTGACTTCCGCCGTGCTCGAACTCGGCGGAAAAGACCCGATGATCGTTTTTGCCGACGCAAATCTCGAACTTGCCGCGCAGGGCGCGGTTTGGGGCGCATTTTGCAATGCGGGACAATCCTGTTCGTCGGTCGAGCGATTGTATGTCGAAGAATCGGCGGCGGAAAAATTGACGGAGCTGATCGTGACGGAAACGAAAAAATTGAAAGTCGGCATCGGGACGGACGAAAATGTTTCAGTCGGCGCGATGTCGTCGGAAAGACAATTAAACATTGTCAAAGATCACGTCGAGAGTTTTGAAAAAGACGGTGCGAAACTATTAACGGGCGGAAAATCAGACGGGCTGTTTTTCGAGCCGACCGTAGTTGTAAACGCAAACAATTCGATGCGTGCAATGCAGGAAGAAACCTTCGGTCCGACGCTTCCGATCGCCACTTTCAAAACGGAAGAAGAAGCGATAAAACTCGCTAACGATTCGGAATTCGGTCTGACGGCGAGCGTTTGGACGAAGGATTCGGCAAAAGGGAAACGCGTTGCCGAACGCATCGAAGCGGGCACGGTTTGCGTCAACGAAGTTCTCTACACGCACGGCATCGGGCAAACTCCCTGGGGCGGCTTTAAAAATTCGGGACGCGGACGGACGCACGGCATCGAGGGTTTGATGGAACTCGTTCAGCCGCAGCATATTCACGTCAATAAACTTGCGATCCTGCCGAATGCCTGGTGGATGCCGTATTCAAAAACGGCAGTCGAAACTTTTCGCGGTTTTGCCAGATATTTCGCTTCGGGATCGCTGTTTCAAACTTCAAAACTATCGCCGCAATTAACGAAAAGAATCAAGGAATTGCTGAAAAAGAAATGAACGAAACACACGATTGCCCGATTTGCGGTGAAAAAGTCGGGCATTGGGAACGTTATCCGAAACAGGTTTGCGAACGTTGTCAGAACAAAGCATCCGATGCTTACGGTCGGCGTTTGCAATTTTCAAACGCGGACAGTTCGGGCGGTTTCAAAGCTTTTTACCGCGATAACGGCGCGGAGTATCATCAGCAAATCTGCTATATCGACGGTAGAAAATGTTTCGCAAATGAACATCGTTTCGGCGGAGTTGTCGTCGAAGTCGTGAAAAAATAGCTATCCCGGAAAACAAAAGCCGATCATTTAAATAACTATGGTTGAGTTTGGTTGCCGAATAAATTTGAAGAATGAAAAATTTAATAAGTTTCTTTTTCGCCGTATTTACACTGATTTTTTCGGGTTTTATCGCACAAGGACAGGAAATAGATAAAACTAAAATCGACGAGTTGCTGAATTCGACGATCAAAGGCGTTGTACCGGGAATTGCGGTCGGAATCGTGAAGGCGGGAAGCACAGGTTCCTACAATGCGCAAACGATGAGGTTTCCCGACGGAAAAATTTCGATCGTCGTCATCAGCAACAACGGCAAAATCTGGAGCGGTATGATCGCCGAACAAATCGCCTCGATCGTTTTAAAGCCGAAGGAAAACGTAAAACCCAATTTTCCGTCACGACCCGAAAAAAATCAAAAAATATCGCCTTTGACCGAATTGACAGGAAAATATCTGGATAATGACGGGAATGTGATTAATATCCAAATCAAAGACGGCAAAATTTACAGGCAGATCGGCAACAACAATCCGCGTGAATTGGTCAGTGAAGAAGGGAATTTATATTATTTGAAAGGAAGTCAGAAGATCAAATATTCTTTTGAAACGGACGCGGCGAACGCTGTTTTGACGATCTACAATTCCGCCGCCGAACCCGCCGTTTATAAAAAAATAAAGCCGTTTCAGCCGTCCGAAACTTATCTGAATGAATTTGTCGGCGAATATGAAAATGCGGAATTGGAAACAAAGTTTGCCATCAAACTTGCGCCCGACAACGTTCTGACTTTTTTAAGGAACGGATCGAAGCGAGAATTTAAAGCCGAATTTATTCAAAAGGATTTACTGAGATTTTCGGATTACACGATCAGGATCGAAAGAAATTACGATAAAAAAATAAATACTTTCCTGCTGACCTACAATCGTGTAAAAAATGTTAGATTTGTAAAATTGAATGAAATTAAAAATCTTTAATCGTTAAATTTTATGTCAAGTGATAATAAAGAAAATCCGCTTGTTTCAATAATTATGGGTTCAACGTCCGATTGGGAAACGATGAAAAATGCGTCCGGCATTTTGACAGACTTCGCCGTCGCGCACGAATGCAAAGTCGTTTCCGCACACCGCACGCCCGATCTGCTTTTTGAATTTGCGAAAACTGCCGAAAAGCGCGGAATCGAGGTTATCATCGCGGGCGCAGGCGGGGCGGCGCATCTGCCCGGAATGTGCGCTTCGCAAACGGTTTTGCCCGTTCTCGGCATTCCCGTTCAAAGCAAAGCGTTGTCAGGAATGGATTCGCTCTTATCAATTGTTCAAATGCCCGCCGGAATTCCCGTCGGAACGCTTGCGATCGGCACGGCAGGGGCGAAAAACGCCGCGCTTTTGGCGATCTCGATTCTCGCTAATTCGCGTCCTGAATTGCGCGAAAAACTCCACGAATTCAGAAATAAGCAAACGCAGGCGGTTTTGGCTTCGGAATTGAAATAATGCGTGAAAATCAAGACAGAGAATGGGAAAATCTTCTGACAAAAGTGACGCAAATGCTTGAAAATCCAAGACTATTGCCAAAGGATTTGCAGGTCAAACAATTCAGTCAAACTTTACATTTATGGATTTCGCCGACATTTACGCCTGAAAAACACTGGGTTTTCTACGCGCCGCAACCGCAGATCGAACCGCCTCCGAAACCGGTCGTTCAGCAAATAATCTGGCAAAGAGAAACGGATTTCCAGCTAGTAATGAATTCCGTCACGGATTTTCAAACCGAACCGAGTTTTGAAATAAAAACAATCGAAATCGATCGGGAATTTTATCGGAAAATCCGCACCGAACTTTCAAAAATCAAACTTTCGCCGTTTGTCGAAGTAGAAATGAACGGACGCGACGGCGAGATTTTCGGTATTGAAACGCTTGATTTATTTTACAATGGACGAATCGTTTGTTGGAGCGAATGCCCGAACGAATGGCAGGAATTGCTTGATTGGTATGAAAAGGTCAGGAAGTTTTTAGAAGAAAAATTTAGTGAAAGTTGAAGAAATCATCAAAAAACTCGAATCGCTCGAAAATCCTGTCAATATCGCGGGAATGAAGCGTTTCGGCATCACGGCAAAAAAGGCTTTCGGTGTTTCGATGCCTGTTTTGAAAGAACTTGCGAAGGACGTAAAAAAACAGGCGGAAGACCGTCATAAATTGGCTTCGGAGCTTTGGGAAACGGGAATTCACGAAGCGCGGATCATTGCTTATCTAATTGACGACCCGAAAAAAGTTACCGGGAAACAAATGGATTCTTGGGCGAAGGATTTCGATAATTGGGCGATTTGCGACGGTACTTGCGGACATCTTTTTTGCCGGACTGAATTTGCTTACGAAAAAGTTTCGGAATGGTCGGCGCGCGAAGAAGAATTTATCAAACGCGCCGGGATCGTACTGATCGCGTGGCTTGCCGTTCACGACAAAAAGGCGGACGACGAACAAATCGCGCAATTTCTGCCGATTCTTGAAAAGCATTCCGGCGACGAACGCAATTTCATTAAAAAAGCCGTTAACTGGTCGCTTCGGCAGATCGGTAAACGAAATTTGAATTTAAACAAGCTCGCTATCGCCACCGCCGAAAGAATCAGAGCGCGAAAAACAAGCGCGGCGCGCTGGATCGCGGCGGACGCTTTGCGTGAATTGACGGGCGAAAAAGTGCAGAATAAATTTAAGTGACATTACTCTAAATCTTCAGCCATCAAAAGATAGTCGATCGTTTGTCCTTTTTTGTGATAGCCTAAAAGACGCATTTGCAGGATCATTTCATCATCTTTTTTTACCGAATTTTTGAGTTTTTCGATAACGTTTTTTTCGTGTGAAATTATCCAGTAACGCGTTCCTTCTTCTTCGACGGCGATTTCATTCAGATAAAATTTTTTCTCCGAGCCTTTTTCGCCGTATTCTGCGAGCCATTTATCGACCAGTTTCTTACGATTTTTGCTTAATTTATGGTTTTCGTCCAAATATTTTACTTTGATTTTGTTCGGAAAAGTTATTGCACTCAGCATTGTTGTTTCCACTGAACTGTCGGTCGAAACGTCTGCGCCCAATAAACCTGAAAAAAGACTGTTGTTTTTTTGCGAATCGGTAATCATTTCGCGTATTTTGCGAAGTTTTTGCGATTTCTGTGAAAACGAATCAGCCGAAAAAATTAACAATATCAAAACTGCGCCGACAACTATTTTTTTCATTTTATTTCTCATCAGAAAACTTCTCCGTTACTTAACGCATCTTTCTAGCTGAATTAAGGTCAAAGTTTTTTACGGCGAATTCCGAAGATCGTTTGTTTTTCAGGTTTTGAGGTCGGAAGTTCGTCGACCGGAAAGCATTTACTTGACAAGAAATTTCATAATACTTAAGATTTTTTTAACTTTAATTTCTTATATACCGACGAAAATCAGTTTTCAAAGCAGATTAATAAAATGCCGCGAAAAACAATTGAATCTGCAAACAGCCCGGTTGCAGTCAAAAGAAAGAATTTTCGGTCAGTTTTTTCCAACGTATATTTTTTTATCTTAATAGGATTAGTTTTTTTAGAAGTTTACAATGATGATGAATTAAATATCGGTGTCTGCGCCTCAATCTATAGAATTTATTGATACTCCTCGTCGATAACCTAAGGCTCAATACATTAAAAAAGTCCTTTAAAATTATCATCCTCAGGCGAAATTATGCAGTATAGCGGTATTACATCACGTTTCACATCCACTTTCGGTTTATTTTCAATAACAAATATTATTATTTCCAAAATCCGGGTAAAAGACACGGCATCCGAAAGCAAAATCGGTTTATTCGGCTCCTCCCAAACAGACTTAAGGTTAATATTTTCGGGCAATTTTGAGATAAGCCGATCCGGGTTTTATCGATCCGTCAATGCGCCTGAAGATTTAAGAACCGCGAAATATTGAGTTTCAAACTCAACTTGATTTCAGACTACCAAAAAATCAGAGGTTTTATTTTATGATATTACAATCATTCCTGTTTAAATTTATCTTATCGACATTTTTTATTCCGGCATCCTTCTTTTCATTACTGGAACCGGCAAATTTATTTGAAAATACTGTTTTTGAAAAACAAACTCTTTGTGAGAATCAATGTTTTGAAGGTGTGCGGACTTCAAAAACCAACGGAACTTCCGCGGACGTTGTTTACGGCGATTTTAATAATGACGGTCGCCTTGATATTGCCACGCTTAACGGCGCAACTTCCAGCATTAGCGTTCAACTTAACATTGGAAACGGGTTGCTTGGCGAACCTAGACTCATCCCGAGTCCGGGCGGTTTTACTTTGGGAAGCGGAGATTTCAATAATGACGCGAATCTCGATCTTTTGATTTTCGGAAAAATCTTATTCGGCGACGGGACGGGAAATTTTTCGGCTCCGCAAAACAGCGGGATCAACCTGCAATTCGTAAGGTTTACCGTCGGCGATTTCAACGGCGACGACAAGCCCGATGTCGCCGGGCAGAACGGATTTCAAAATCCGCTCGTCGTTTATTACGGCAACGGCTTCGGCGAATTTCCGACTTTTGCCGAAATAAGTCTTACAGGAGTTCCGAATACTTTTGAGGCTGCCGATTTCAACGGCGACGGCATCACCGATCTATCCGCCGTGCTCGCAAATCAAAACACGGTTTCGGTCATTTTCGGCAGTCCGTCGGGCACTTTTCAAACTCCTGTGAATTATCCTTTAGGCGGAACCGGAAGCGTCGAATTGATCGCTGTCGGCGACATTACGGGCGACGGTAAAACCGACATATTTACGACAAGCTCGAACTTCGGCGGCAGTGATACCTTTATCGTTCGTCTGTTTAATGACGGGAACGGGAATTTCTCGGTTCAGCCGCGTCTTACCGAGCCGACCGCAAGCTTGCGGCGAATTGCACTGGCAGACCTGAACCTCGACGGGAAAACCGATTATCTCGCTATTTTTTCATCGGGTTATCTGATCGTCCGGTATGGAACAGGCGACGGTTCGTTTCAACCGTCGATCAAGTTTTACGGTCTTTTGTCGGAAACCAGGTTGTTCGTCGATGATTTTACGGGCGACGGTAAAACCGATATTGCCGCCGCCAGTTCCGAACTGGATTCATTTACCGTTTTGGTCAATCGGGGAACGGGAACTCCGGGAGCCAGGGAGTTTCCTCTCAGCGGTTATAATCCGAACGCAACTGTTACGGCTGATTTTAATGCTGACGGAAAAGCCGATGTGGTAACGGCGAATGATTCTTTGGAATTATCGCTCAGTTTCGGAAACGGTTCCGGCGATTTTCAACCGCCTGTTTCGATCCCGATTGAAAGAAAGCCGCGTTATTTATTTGCCGAGGACGTTAATAATGACGGTAAAAAAGACCTCACCGTCTTGGTTCAAAATCCGGCAGACCCGAACGGTTTTGCCGTGGTTTTTATAAGTAACGGCAACGGAACATTTCAGCCCGCCGTTCAGTCGAGTATTGTCGATATTCGCTTGATGAAACAGGCGGCACTCAAGGATGTTGACGGAAACGGCTTTCCCGATCTTTTCGTTCCGCGAACCAATAATCCGCAATTTGCACTCTACCGCGGCACTGCTGCGGGTAATTTTGCGAGCGCGGGTTTGATTTCGACCGCTGGTGCTCCGTCAGGTATTACCGTCGGCGATTTCAATCAGGACGGAAATCAGGATTTAGCTGTTCTGGCAGTAGGAACAGGCGTTCGTCTTTACTTTGGAAACGGGAATTTCAGCTTTACATTCGTCGGAACGATCCCGGTAAGATTTGCGAACTCAACAATTTATTCGGCAGATTTTAACAACGATAATATTTCCGATCTTGCCGTCACGACCGATTTTGTCAGTGCGCGCGGTTCAAACGGGTTCATCGGGATTCTTCTCGGAGTCAGCGGCGGCGGTTTCGACGCAGTTCGTGAATACACGCTCGGACGCGGTCCTGCGGATATGGGAATCGGCGATTTTAACGGGGATGGAAACGTTGATTTGGCAGTGACGAACATCGGATATACGAGCAGTATTCCTTATTACGATTCGAGAATCAGTATTTTATACGGAAACGGGACGGGCGATTTTCCGCAAATAAAGAATTTCGGAACCGCTTTTTCTCCGCGCGGATTGGCGATCAGCGACTTTAACGCCGACGGAAAACCGGATATTGTCACCGCAGGACTGTTTTCGGAAACATTTACTTTGATGACGAATATCTGCCCCGGTTCGCCGGCGGCATTGCCCCAGGTATCGGGCGGCAGTGATGTCAGCGTGAGCGAGGGGAACAGCGGAACGGTCAACGTTTCGGTGCCGATCACCCTGAACGCGGCTTCCGCCGTTCCGGTGAGAGTCAAATATTTCACGGCTCCTTCGGATGGATTCAACCGGAATACTCTTGCACAATTAGTTGAAGCCGAAGGCTCCAGGGATTATTTACCGGCGCGGGGAACGCTGATCTTTAATCCGGGCGAAACTTCAAAAAACGTCACGATCAGCGTAAAAGGCGACACGATTGACGAATACGATGAAAAGTTTTTCCTCGTTCTGGGCGAAACCAACAATGCCGTCGTTTCGGACAGAAAGACCGAAATTACCATTTCGGATGATGATGCCGCGCCGGGTTTGGCGATTGCTAATATTACTTCAAATGAAGGAAACTCGGGAACCACGCCGTTCAATTTTCAGGTTGGCTTATCGGCTCCGAGCGGAAAAAATGTCAGTGTGATCTACAACACCGGCGGCGGCACGGCAACGCCGACGAGCGATTACGCGCCGCTTCAAGGCGTTCTCAACATTCCTGCCGGGCAAACTTCCGCTTCGGTAACTGTGAATGTTATCGGCGATTTAATTATCGAAGGAAATGAAACGTTTCAGGTAAATTTGTCCGAACCCGTTAATGCCTCGATCACAACGGGACGCGCTACCGCAACTATTACAAATGACGACGAAGGCGGCGTTATCGCTCTTTCAAATGCAATTTATACTTCGACTGAAGGAAACAATTTCATCGTCAATTTAGTGAGAACAGGCGGAAACGGCGGCGGAGCGTCCGTCAGATTCCGCACTTCGTCGGGAACGGCGACACCCGGACAGGATTACAACGAAGTTTCGACAATCGTTACATTTGCGCCGAACGAAACGTCAAAAGCGGTTGCGATCCCGATCCAGCTCGATCAAACCGACGAAGGAACGGAAACGGTCAATATCGCTCTCGACCAACCCGTTAATGCGACAATCGGCACACCCGCTAATGCCGTTTTGGAGATTCAGGATACGGATCAGCCGCCGTCGATAAGCATTGCAAATGCTACGGTCATTGAAGGAAACAGCGGAACTCAAACGATCAAATTCGTTTTAAGCGTCAGTTCGCCGAGTAAACTTCCGATCACTGTAAATTACGCTACGGCTAACGGAACGGCGACCGCTCCCAGCGATTATCAGCAGGTGTCCGCACAGAAAATTCTTCCCGCAGGAACGCTCACCGCAACTATCGACATCAGTGTTGTCGGTGATGTGATACCCGAAGCAGATGAAAATTTCTTCGTAAATCTAACGGGAGCGACAAATGCGACGATTGACGACGGTCAGGCGGTCGGTGTGATCGGCAATGATGATGTCGGTGTCGGGTCGGGAACGGTAAAATTGATTTCATACAATAATACCAATACTGCCTCCGCAAACAACGATTCATTGGATTCAACTCTCAGTGATGACGGCAGATTTATAGCCTTCATCAGTTTTGCTTCAAACATCGGAACCGTGAGCGACGTAAATCCGTTCTCGGATATTTTCGTGAGAGATACCGAAACGAACCAGACAAAAACCCTCAGCGTAAACAGTTCGGGAACTTTGACGGGCAACTGCACTTCAAGACGACCGCGAATTTCAGGAAACGGAAATTTTGTCGCTTTCGACAGTTGCGCGACCGATCTGATCTCGCCCGAGGCGACCGTTATTGGAGTTTACCTGAGAAATCTGCAAACCAATGAAACCAAACTCGTGTCCGTCGCCTCAAACGGGCAGCAGGTCAACGGAAATTTGCTGGCGATCAATGACGACGGGCGATACGTTGTCTTTTCCAGCAGCGATCAAAACGTTACCAACATTCCCGACACACAAAATTTCCGCGATATTTTTGTGAGAGATACGGTTTTAAATACCACGACAATGGTTTCCGTCGATCAAACAAATTCATCGCCGGGAAATGGCAACAGTTATAACGGCGATAATCTTGAATATAATGTCAAAATCACGAAAAACGGACGTTTTGTGATCTTCCCGAGCTTGGCAACCAATCTCACTTCGCAAACGGCGACCGCCACATTCAATATTTTCGTCCGCGATCTTCAGACGCAAACGACCAAGCCCGTTTCGGTAAACTCGTCCAATACGCAAATGGTCGGTGCCGAACTCAGATCGGTAATCAGTGAGGACGGTCGCTATGCTTATTTTACGAGCCTTTCATCGGCAGTAACCGCAAACGACCAGAACAGTTCGTTTGACGTTTTCAGGCGCGATCTGGAGAATAACACGACCTCGCTAGTCAGTGTAAAAGCCGATAATTCCGCCAGCGGAAACGGATTTTCAAAATATCCGTTTATCTCGTCCGACGGTCGATATGTAGCTTTTGAGAGCACCGCACCCGACCTGCAAACCACGGTGCCGGATACCAACCAAACTCAGGACATCTTTCTCCGTGATATGGTAAGCGGGACGACACGTATGGTTTCGGTTAACAACAGCAATACGGACGGCGGAAATTCATTCTCCGTTCTGCGCGGAATGTCTTCGGACGCAAAAACGATCTTGTTCGGCAGTTTCGCTTCAAATATCGTTTCGCCGACGGTGGATATTAACACGTTTTTCGATTATTTTATCCGCGAACCGTTTGCCGAAAAGACTTTCGCCGTGAGTGTCAATCAAGCCGGAGCGTCGGTCGGAAATCTGCCCGTTGACGGCGGCGAACTCGCGCTGGACGGGAAAGTGGCGACTTTTGAAACATATGCGAACAATATCGTCGTTCCTGCCGACGTTACCCAGTTCAGAGATGTCTTTTCGTTCGAGAAAGCAACTGTTGCCAATACCAAATTCGATTTTGACGGCGATCGGAAAGCGGATGTCGGAGTATTTCGTCCGGCAAATTCAACCTGGTATATCCGCCAATCGACGGCTGGTTTGAACAGCGTCGTTTTCGGCAATTCGGACGATAAGATCGTGCCTGCCGATTATGACAACGACGGGAAATCCGATTATGCCGTGTTCAGAAACGGAACGTGGTATATTCTGCGCTCGAAACTCGGTTTTATAGGCGTTAACTTCGGGCAAGCCGCAGACATTCCGCAACCTGCCGATTTCGACGGCGACGGGCAGGCTGAACTGGCGGTTTACAGAAACGGAACGTGGTATGTTCTGAATCTGGTCAATAACCAGTTTTCGGCGGTTTCCTTCGGGTTGGCTTCCGATAAAGCGGTCACGGCGGATTATGACGGCGACGGCAAGTCGGATCAGGCAGTCTTCCGCCCGTCTGACGGAACATGGTATATTCTCGGATCGACCGCAGGTTTGACGGTAATTAATTTCGGCAATTCCACGGATAAAGCGGTTCCGGCGGATTATGACGGCGACGGAAAGACCGATATTGCCGTTTACCGTGCAGGAAACTGGTATATCCTGGGAAGCACCGAAGGCTTCAGATCGGTCAGTTTCGGCATCGCGACGGATTTACCTGTTCCGGCAGACTATGACGGCGACGGAAAAACCGACGTAGCGGTTTTCAGAGAAGGAAACTGGTATATTTTGCAATCGAACAGCGGATTTACAACGGTCGCATTCGGTCAGCCGGGTGATCTGCCGACTCCGAACGTTTTCGTTCCGTAATCCGAATCGTGCTTCGCAAAAAGAGCGATAAAATGCAATGAATTTTGCATTTTACCGCTCTTTTTTTGGTTCAGCCGTCTATTTCTTTTGTGCAGTTTTTCCCCTGAATTCCCGAATAAGTTTCAAAGTGTGTTTCAAAGATTTCGTGCTTGCCCAGCCGTCGTGACCGGGAATTACGAATTTCGGATTCTTGAATTTTTTCTGCACTTTCATAATCGAATTTGACCATTCGTTGATGTTTGCGTCGGACAAATTTCCGATGTCGTCGGCTTCGGTGCTTTTTATGAAACAGCCGCCGTAAAGAATTTTTTCGTTCGGAAACCAGACCACGATGTTGTCGGGCGCGTGACCTTCGCCGGGATAAAAGGTCTGAAATTTGTATTGTCCGAGTTTGAATTCCGTATCTTTTTCAAGCAAAAATTCGGCGCGCTCGTAGCCTTTTTTCTGCGAAAGTTCGTCGGTTTTTCTGGTCGTGTAGGTTTTCACGCCCTTCGTTTTCAAAAACTCGATGCCGTTCGTGCGGTCTTCGTGAAAATGCGTCGAAACGCTCATCACGACATCCTTGTTATGCTTTTCCTTGATGTAATTCAGAAGCGGCTGAAGCTGAGTTTCATCCCACGGCGTGTCGATCAGGACAACGCCTTCGGCGGTCACGACATACATCCCGTTGGCAGGAACTTTCGCGTCTTTGTAGGTTTGATAAGTCGTAAAAATATAAAAATCGCCCACGAGCGGAGTAATTTTCAGCGCGTCGCTCATTTGTCCGAAAACGCCGGGCGAAAAAGCGAGTAAAAATAAAATAATTGCAGTTAATTTCATAATTTTTCAGTATTTTCAGTTATCTTGATCCAGTCTTCGCGCTCCAACCTGTAAACGAAACAATCGTCTTCGTCGAAACTTCTTTCTTCGACGAACTTAAAGCCTAAACGCTCGTAAAATCTGTGCGCGTCTTTGTTTGAAGCAAGCGGATCGATGATGACCGCCGTAACTTCGGGCAGTGCAAAGCATTTTTCGAGCGCGAGTTTCATCATCGTCGTGCCGTAGCCTTTACCCAAATCTTCTTTTTCGCCGATCCAAATATCGACCGCGCGAAGATTCGGCGCGATGTTTTCACCCCAATAATGCTCTTCGTCGAGAAAAGGGTCGATAATTTCCATAAATCCGATCGGGCGACCGTCGAGTTCGGCGATCAAAGATTCGCGCCAATCGTAATTTTTGCCGATCTGATTTTCCCAATCCCAGTCTTCAACTCCCGATTCGATTACGTGCGGTTGTTTATCCCAATGCCGTAAGAGCTTCAGGTCATTAATATTTGCGGTGCGTAATTTAATCGAACTCATAAGAAAATTAAACCATCCGGGCAAAGACAAAATCAATTAACGCCTTGTGAATGTCTGCCAAACACGCTAAGTTTAATGCTAAGGTGCCAACCCTAGACAGGCTAATGCTTGTCGGACATCGGCGCGGGATATTTATATTTCGCGCCGATGTTTTTTGTTTTGATCGGAGCAAAAAGCGTTCGCAGAAATTGCCGGTTAATGATTGATGAGCGCGAAAAAGTTTTTTTTGTATGTTTCCGAGATGGGGATAGTTTTATCTTTAATCTTGATGCCGTTTTTTTCGATTGAATCGATCTGTGCGAGCGCGACCATATATGATTTATGAACGCGGCAGACGATTTTCGGCGGGATTTGGCGTTCCAGTTCGGCAAAGGTCTGGAGCGTCATAATTCGTTTGGCGGCGGTGTGAATCCGCCGGTAATCGCGCATTCCTTCGATGTAGATTATTTCCTTGAGAAGAACTTTTTCCAGACGGTTTTCGGTTTTGACGAAGATGAAATTGCGCGGCGCGGCGGCATTTGGTTTTTTCGGCAGATGCTCGATTGCGCGGTCAACCGCCTGCACGAATCTTTCAAAAGTAAAAGGTTTCAGCAGATAATCGGCAACCTTCAGATCGTAACCTTTGAGCGCGTATTCCTGATAAGCGGTCGTAAAAATTACCTGACTTTTCACGGCGGAAGTTTCGAGAAACCGGATGCCCGAAAAATCGCCCAGATTAATGTCCAGAAAGATCAAATCGACTTTGTTCGTTTTCAAAAAAACGAGCGCATCGACGGCATTATCGAAAACCGCGAGCAGATTCAGGAAGGAAAGTTTCAAAACAAATTCCTTCATCCGTTCGAGCGCGAGCGGTTCGTCTTCGATAATGATGCAGTTAATTTTCATTCAGCGTTAATTTTACCTTATAAATCCCGTCCTCATTCGTCGTTTCGAGCGAGTGTTTCGCGGGATATAATATCATCAAACGTCTTTCGATAAGTTCATTTCCCACACCGCCGTAAGCGTGATTGTCAGCGGTTTTTTGATAACTGTTCTCACATTCAAAGACGATCTTTCCGGCTTCGACCGAAATTTCGATCCTGATCTTATTCGTCTGTTTATTATTTTCCGTGTGCTTGAAGGCGTTTTCGATGAACGGAAAAAATATCATCGGCGCAACCGTCAGGCTTTCCGCTTCGCCGCCGACTTCAAAATTTATGTAGTCGGGATTTACCGTGCGGATTTTCTGGAGTTCGAGATATTTTCTGATGTAATCGAGTTCCTTTGAGAGCGCGATCTTTTCATTCTTTGTGTCATAAACCATATAACGCAAAATGTCGGAAAGCTTGTTCAGATATTCCGAGGCTTTCGGCGCGTCTTTCGCGATCAGAAAATCGATATTATTGATCGTATTGAACAAAAAATGCGGGTTGATCTGCGATTTTATCAAGGCTGATTCCATCTCGTAATTTTTGGCGGCAAACTCTTCCTTAAGTTTTATCTCGTCAAACCATTGAATAAAACCTCGGATGACCAGTGCAATTCCGGCGTGAACGGCGGCGATCAAGGTCAAAAAGAAAAAAAAACCGGCAAATTCACGCAAATCGCGGAAAACGGGTTGGTCAAAACCGTAAAAGAAAACTGAAATAAAACTGACCGAAAATGCGGAAATTACACAGGCTGCAATACCGAAAACGATCAGCGCGGCAATCTTTTTGCGAAACAAAAACTTCGGAAAAAGAAGAAAATAAGAAATATAAAACGCGACGATATTCGGCGCAAGATAGAGAAATATGATCGGAAAAAGCGAAAACCAACTGAGTTTTTCCCTGATCTGAACCGTGACGGCGGCAAATACGACGGCTAAAAGCAGTAAATATAACAGCCAGTAGCCGAGATTTATCAATATCACGAAAGATTTTTTCATTTTACGCTTTATCCCTTTTCGCTTTTCGTCACATAAAGAATGTAGCTTATGATCGTGATGACGACAAAATAACTACCTGCAAGCAGTTGGAGATTAACGGGAAGCTCGCGTTTCATATTTCCCGAACTTTTCAAAAAATCGAGCGTCGAATGAATATACGGAAAAATAAAACTGTATTCCCACGCATTCATCCCGAGCCCGAGAAACCAGATGGCAAACCCGACCCCGACGGGAACGAGAAAATTCTTGAACTGTAAACTTATCAAAAACTGCAACGCCAGAATCGGCAGACAATCGATGAAAAAGTTGAGATTTTCCTGCAAAAATTGCTGAAAGGGAATCGGCGCGGTCGGGTAAGGAATACTTTTGAAAATGAGCGCAGGAATGACCGCCGACAGATACATCGCGGCATTAAAGAGCACGAAAACCTGAATCATCATAATCAAAATTACCAGCATTTTGGCAAAGAAGATCGTCGCGTAATTTTGCGGCGTGGTATGAAGTTGTTTCCAGGCGTTGTTTTTATATTCGATCTGCGCGATCAAACCCGTCGCCAGAATAATGCCGATCGGCAAAAGAAAAGCCGCCATCGATTCCCATGTTTGATACCAGAGTCTTACCCAAAAATCTTCGGAAACGTAAAGCGCAGGCAATTTGTCATAGTTTTTTATCCGCGCCGTGAGGATTATCAGCGGCGTAAAAAATGCTCCGGCAAAAACCAGCCACGATGCCAGCGAACGTTTCTTTTTAAGCCATTCACTCTGAAAACTGTTGATAAAATTCATAATTAATTTTTGAGAACGTCGAAAAATATTGCTTCCAAATCGTTTTGTTTTTTCTGAATTGCGTAAACATCGATCCGGCTCAAAACCAACTGCTCATTGATCCGCGCGATCTTTTCATTTTCAAGCGGCGAAGCAAAAATTCTTTCCTGTTCGATCCGGCAATCGATCTTGTTTTTTTCAAAGATTTGCAGGGCTTTCCCGTTATCGCTCGTCTGAAAAACGATAAATGAAGATTGCTGTTGTTTGCTGACGAGTTCGGGAAGCGTTCCCTGAAACAGAAGTTTGCCGAGATTGATGATGCCCACGTGCGTGACCAGTTTTTCGATCTCGGACAAAATATGGCTCGAAATCAAAATGGTGATTCCTTCTTTATTCGCCAAATCCTTCAAAAGTTCGCGGATTTCGATAATGCCGTTCGGGTCTAAACCGTTGGTCGGTTCATCGAGGATCAACAAAGACGGATGATGCAGAAGCGCAATCGCAATGCTCAAACGCTGTTTCATTCCGAGCGAAAAATGACTCGCTTTTTTACTGCCCGTTTTCGACAAACCGACAAGCTCCAAAACTTCCGCGATACGGCTTTTCGGGCAATTATAAACCTTCTGCAAAACGCGCAAGTTTTCCGTCGCCGTCAAATGCCCGTAAATCGAAGGACTTTCGATCATCGAGCCGATCTTTTTCAAAATCTCCACACGGTTGCGCTCGAACGGTTCGCCGAAAACGAGAATTTCGCCCTGCTGTTTTTTGAGCAATCCCAGGATCAATTTTAAGGTCGTCGTTTTGCCCGCGCCGTTCGGACCTAAAAAACCGTAGATACTTTGTGTCTGAACCTGCAAATTGATATTACTCAAAGCCGTTTCGTCAGCCGAAAACTTATGCGTCAATCCGATCGTTTCGATACAATTTTGCTTCATCGAAATAAAGCATAAAACCAAATTGCCGGGAAATGTAATCGAACGTAAAACTATTATGCAAAGCGGCGAAATCGTTCTGCGAAACGGAGATTTTTATCTGCAAAAAGAATTATTTTCAATTTCAATAACTCTGAAAATGAAAATATTTGAAAATCCGACAGAAAAACATTAGGAAAAAGTTATGAATTTGTGTATATTATGGAAATGAATGAACATTCACTCATTTTATAAGTGAATAATAAAAGCGGAGAAAAATATGAAAGAAGCAGTTATCGTATCAGCCGTGCGGACGGCTGTCGGAAAGGCACCGAAGGGAACTTTGAAAAACACGCGTCCCGACGATCTCGGCGCGGCGGCGATTGCGGAAGCGGTCAAGCGCGTCGAAAATCTGGATTTGTCGCAGATCGACGATGTGATTATGGGTTGCGCGTTTCCCGAAGCCGAGCAGGGAATGAACGTGGCGCGGACTTCGGCAATCGAAGCCGGCTTACCGGTCGAAGTTTCGGCGATGACGGTCAATCGTTATTGTTCGTCGGGTTTGCAGACGATCGCGCTGGCGGCGGACAGAATCAAATCGGGCGGCGCGGAAGTTATCGTCGCGGGCGGACTCGAAACGATGTCGATGATTCCGATGGGCGGAAACGTCGTGCGTCCGAATCCGCGCATTGTTGACACCTATCCCGATTACTATCTGAATATGGGTTTGACGGCGGAAAATCTGGCGCGAAAATACGAGATCACGCGTGAACAGGCAGACGAATTTTCACTCGCATCGCATCAAAAAGCGGCGGCGGCGATTCAAAGCGGAAAGTTCAAGGACGAGATCGTGCCGATGACGGTTTTTGTTGACGAATTTGACGAAAAAGGTCGCGTGCGCCGTAAGGAAGTCGTTTTCGACACGGACGAAGGCGTTCGTTACGATGCTTCAATCGAAGGTTTTGCAAAACTGAAGCCCGTTTTTCACGTCAAAGGAACGGTCACGGCGGGAAATTCTTCGCAGATGTCGGACGGCGCGGCGGCGGCTGTCATTATGTCGCTCGATAAAGCGAATGAATTGGGTTTGAAACCGCTCGCACGCTTCGTTTCGTTTGCGACGGCGGGCTGTCTGCCCGAAGAAATGGGCATCGGTCCGGTTTACGCAATTCCGAAGGCTCTGAAAATGGCAGGTTTGACGCTCGATCAGATCGACGTGATCGAACTCAACGAAGCTTTTGCGGCGCAAGGACTTTCGGTAATGAAGGTGCTCGAAATGAACCCTGCCAAAGTCAACGTCAACGGCGGTGCGGTCGCCCTCGGGCATCCTTTGGGCTGTACCGGCGCGAAACTGACCGCAACCGTTTTGCAGGAACTCAAACGCACCGGCGGTCGTTACGGAATGGTCACGATGTGCGTCGGCGGCGGTATGGGCGCGGCGGGCATTTTTGAAAGAATGGATTAATTGAAAACTTTAAGATTCGTGCCAAAACACGAGCTGATTTAGCTTATAAAACAGCAAAAGAGGCGTTCGGGAAATTTCCCGAACGCCTCTTTTTATGAAAACCGCACGAATAAAACGGTTCGTCCAATTATGGTAAAGCCGTAATCGTTGAAGTTGTTAAAGTATAAGCAGAATTTCCCGCGCCGTTTACCGCTCTGATCCTGTAACGGTAGGCGGTTCCGGCGGTCAAGCCCGAATCCTGATAGGTTGTCGCCGTTCTGGAAATTATCGTTGAAACATTTGTCCAGTTCGTGCTGGTGCCGGTGCAAGTCGCGGTTGTTCCGGCACATCTTTGAACTTCAAAATTCGTAACATTATTAGCCGAAGAAGCCCAGGACAGGTTTGCCAGTCTTCCGGCGGCGGCGGTCGCGGTCAGCCCGGTCGGAGCCGTCGGAGCGGCAACGGTTATCGTAATAATGTTTGAATAGTTGGTTCCGGCGACATTCGTCGCACCGATTCGGTAGCGATAGACCGTTCCGGCGGTCAATCCCGTATTGGTAAACGTGATCGTATTCGCTGCCAAAGTTCCGCCTGTAATGGTCGCGTATGTTGTGCAGGTAGAACCCGTACAGCGTTGGACAAGAAAATTGCTTTCATTAGCGGAGTTATCCGTCCAGTCGAGTTTTACCGACGTAGTTGAAAGAACCGTTCCGACCAGATTGCCCGGGGCGGTCGGCGACGTTAATACGGAAGCCGTTATTCTGTCAAAGTTGGCAACGATACAAGCGCAACTGTCCGGCGAATTGGTATCCATTACGAGCCGAAGAATCTTACCGTTTCCGGCGGTTAAGCTCATTGTCGTGGTCAGGTCGGCAAACGCTCCCCAATTTCCGGTTGAATTAGCCGTCATCTGGGCAGATGAAATGCAGTTTGTCACGCCTGTCCCATTTGCGTCGCAAACTTCCAAATGAAACTTACCGTTATTAAACTCGGAAGCATATCTGACGGCAAAACTGTAAACTGCCGTTGACGGAACATTAACCGTATATTCAAGCCATTCGTTCGCACTTGCTTCAAAGATGGAATAACCGTTGCTGGCAGTCGCTCTTGCCTGAATACTGACATTTTCAACCGGGCTTGAACGATAAGCACTGCTTCCCGTCGGAGCCGAGGTTGTGTCGTTATAAGCAACGCCTTGTCCGCCGTTATCGAAGTTTTCGACTTCGATCGGTGTTGTCAACGACAAATTACCTGCTCTGACCGAATAAGCCGTTTGGGTTGGTGCCGTTCCGCAACTTGTTCCCAAACCCGAAACGGTGCAGGCGGTTCTTTGATCCAAAACCGGAATATCCGCCCCGATATTTGTCTGTCCCTGGTAACAGGCTCCGCTTCCCGTCAGACGGTAATCTCCGCCCGCCAGATTTACGAAACCGACCGCACTGAATCCGACCGCCGCATCGCAATTGTTAGCCGGAGGTGTGATTAAGGCGTTTGTGTTATACCTGACAAAGATGTTGTTGCTGACATTCCATTGTCCGTTCGGAGTACAGGGATCGGCATTACCGGTTCCGCCTGTTCCCCAGTTCAAGGCACAGCGTCCCCATCCGTAACTACTGAAAATCTGGTAATCGGTTCCCATCCCGACGATCGAATTGGTTATATTAATCCGGTAATCGCTCGGTCTGGCAATAAAGCCCAATCTTCCGGTCGCCAGATTCGTATCAATCTGAGTGATACGGTCGAAGGACGAATCTTCCACGCCGTTCGTGATGAATAATCTTCTTTGGTAATCGACCTCATTAAATTTATCGAACAACATATTTTTGAATTTAATGTTGATCGATTTCCTCGTGTCGTAGTCGCTTACGTTCGTTCCGTTCGAGTTCGCGAGAAGCACGCCCGAAGGCATATTGATGACCTTATTGTTCTCGAAAATAATATCTTCATTTACCGACCATGGACTGTTTACTTCCGAGATCGCACTGATATTGATCGCATTCGGCTGTCCGGCATCGGCACCGAGCCAGTGATTCTCAAAGATGTTTCCTTCGAGATAGACTCTTCTTCCGATCTTGAACTCGATCAGGTTTTTGATGTTGTAAAGCGGTGTCGGATTAGGTTTCCACGCCGTTCTCTTGAAGAAATAACAACGCCGTATTTCCACGTTGGTCGGAATTCCGCCATCGACCGAAACATTATCACCGCCGTATAAAATATTTTCACTCGATGCTTCGATATAGGAATTTGTGTAAACGTGCGCGCCCTTTCCGTTCAAACTGAAAAAAGCATTCGCGTCCGTGACGCAACCGTTGCCTTGAAAACATCTCGTAAAAATGTTTCCGATCCAACTGGAAACGATCGCTATTTTATATCCTTCGACCGCCATTCCATGACGAACCATTGTCGTGTCAGGCGGATTCATAACGATGTGCTGAAAAATGATTTTTGAAGGATTGGTCGTATGACTGCTTTGCCCCAGATCACCTACTTCGATCAATGAAAACTGGTCGGTGGTAGTTTGTTCAAAAGGCTGAAAGTTGATCCCGATAAATCTTAATTTTGAAACTCCGTTTCTGATTCGCAAGGTCGGAACATTCACAAATTGTCCTTTTAACGTCGCCAGTTGCGTACTGTTTGGCGAAATTCTGTCGCGCACATCGGGCATCGTTCCGCCCGAACGGATCGTTACGTAATCGCTCAAAGTCCGGCTCGGAAGTTCGATGTGTCCCGTAATCGTCGTTCCGGCAGGAATAACGATCTCTTCGCCGCCGTTGCATAAATTATAAGCATCGACCAATTGTTGCGCCGTCGTCGCTGTATAAGTTGCGGTCGGTGCGGAAAAACTTTGAATATTGACGGTAACGGTTTTCGTACTTGCCGTTCCCGAAGTGTTTTTCACGGTCAAGGTCAACGAATAGGTTCCTGCCTGCAAATAGGAATGTGTTGCCGACAACGTATCCGTCGTTTTATCTCCATCTCCCCAGTTCCACTCGACTGTGTTGACACCCGTCGAAGATTCGCCGCTTAATTCGATCGGTTCGCCGATCTTAGCGGTAATGGATGTCGTTCCGTTGCTGTCGCCGGACATTACCGCATTCGGAGCGGCGGCGGGATCGTCGACGGTGATCGTGACCGGATTTGTCGTCAGACCGTTATATGTTCCCGTGACCGTGGTCGTTCCCGTATTGATTGCTTTGATCGAAGCCAAATTGTTCGAGGTCCCGACTTCCTTAATGTCATTGCCGACCGTTACGATGCCGGTATTGTTTGAAGTAAAAGTGAACGGAGCCGATTGTTGAACTCCGCTTGAATTTTTATAAATAGCGGTTGCGGTGTTCGATTTGCCTTTTGTGATTCTTAACGAGGCAGGATAAAGTTTTACCGTGCCGGTCGCAGCCGCTCCCTCGTAGGTCGGCGCGTCGCCATACCAGGTAAGGTTTAATCCGTTGCCCGAAGTATCACTTACATTTCCTTCAAACTCGTATTTCGCAAGATATGTAACTCCCGTCGGGGCGGTTTCGGTCGGAAAAACTCCTAATGCCTCAACTCTTTGAATCCAACGCCAATAGTTTAATTTTGCCTTCGCCAGTCTTTGCCCGATCACGCCCCAATAGCTGGCTCCGATCGTCAGAGTTTCTCCGCCCAGGTTAAAATTGGAAGTGTTTTGAATGGTTTTTGTGGTTGAAAGATAACCTGTGCCGTCGGCTTTCCAAGTTTCATATGTCCATCGTGAATTAGCCGGATCGAACTGTAATTTACAAACTATGTCCGTGAAATCCGTCGGAGTCATATAGATCGCTCCGTCGTGAGTATCTCCGCTTCTTATCGCAAAGGAAGCGTCGAGCCTGGACGGGGTGGCGATACTTGGAATAATTTCAAAACCGTTTGTCATCTGAAACAAGGTCGCATAATTGCGCCCGCCCGTGCCGTCAGTTTCACGAACTCTCCAAACAATCTGAAAACCGCCCAATGAATTAAACGGAGCCGTATTCGGTAAAGCCACTTGCCCGTATTGATTACTCGACACGGTATTTATATTTATGCTTTGTTGAGCCTCACCGATGACGGAAAGACCGAACAGCATTAAAAAAAATAAGAATATTTTCCCTTTAATCATAGAATCTCCTTTTAACCTTAAGTTATCTTCAAACTTAGTATTTACTTGTGTTGACGAAAGAATTTGTAGTTTTCTGTATTTCATAGGATATATGGTGTTTTTCCAAGGAAAACCGAAAATGTGACGAACAATGTCCTTACAAAAAAGAAAGTGCGCCTCACCTCACCCGGTTTTTCCGCCTTTGAGTTTAACTCTGCCGTTTTTGCGCGACTGCATTTGCTGGTAAGCAAATACGGTTTGTTCGGACACGGACGGAGATTTCCATCGAAAAAGCCCCGTTGCCGAAAACTGCAACAGGGCTTTTCAAATTACAAGAAATATTGATCGAAATAAAAGTTGGATTTTCCGAATCCGGGGGGATATGCGCTCTCCGGATTTTGAGAAATCAGGAAGCTGTCAGGGAAAAAAGATAAGAAAATCGGCAACATTTTACAAAAATAGTTGAAATAAAAACAGTAAACTTTCGGGGTAGTGTGTAGACAAATATAGTTGACGTTTTTTGAGATGTCAAGAAATTTATTATATTTATAAGCACCTGATTTGATTGGATCGGGCGAAAAAAATAACCCGATTTATAATTTACCTGAAAAAAGTTCTTGCTGAATGAGCATTCATTCAGTTATAATTGTTGACAGCAAAATTCAAAACAAAAATAAATAAAAGAGGAAAAAGAATATGGATGCACAGATGCAGAAGGATTTTATAAAAGGCGGCGCGTTTTTAATCGAAAATCGTTCGGCGAACGAGATTTTTACACCTGAAGATTTGTCGGAAGAACAACGTATGATCGGCGACACGACGCGCGATTTTGTTGACAACGAAGTTTTGCCGAACATCGAAGCGATGGAAAAGCACGACTGGGAAATGGCGCGTTCGCTCGTTCACAAAGCGGGCGAGCTCGGACTGCTCGGCGCAAATATTTCCGAAGAATACGGCGGTCTTGCGCTCGACCAAACGACGGGCGTGGTCATTGCTGAAAATTTCGGACGCGCTTCGGGATTCGGCGTGACGTTCGGTTCGCAAACTTCGATCGGTTTGCTCCCGATCTTTTATTTCGGTTCGGAATATTTGAAGGAAAAATATATTCCGCAGATTATTTCGGGCGAGAAGATCACGGCATATTGTTTATCCGAAGCCGGTTCTGGTTCCGACGCGCTCGGCGCAAAATGTAATGCGCGCCTTTCCGAAGACGGCAAACATTACATTTTGAACGGCGAAAAAATGTGGATTTCAAACGGTGCTTTTGCCGACTTTTTCATCGTTTTTGCAAAAGTTGACGGCGAGAAAAAGAAATTTTCGGCGTTCGTAGTGGAAAAAAGCGAAAACTGCCGTCCGGGTGCGGAAGAGCATAAAATGGGCATCAAATCTTCCTCGACCACGCCTTTGATCCTTTCGGATTGCCACGTTCCGGTCGAAAATCTGATCGGCGAAGTCGGCGACGGAACGAAGATCGCTTTCAATATCTTAAACGTCGGACGCTTCAAACTCGGCGCATCCGTGACGGGCGGCGCAAAGCTCGCGCTTCATCACGCGATTCGTTATGCCAATGAACGGCAACAGTTTAACGTTCCGATCTCGTCGTTCGGCGCGATGAAACACAAGCTTGCGGAAATGGCGACACGCGTTTGGGTTGCCGAATCGATGTCGTATCGCACGGTCGGAATGATCGACGCGCTGATCGGCGAAGACGGCGGCGACAAAGAGAAAAAACTTCGCTCGATCGAAGAATATTCGGTCGAATCTTCGATCAATAAGGTCTGGTGTTCGGAAGCGTTGGATTACGTCGTTGACGAAATGGTGCAGATTTACGGCGGCGCGGGTTATTCGGCGGATTATCCGGCGGAAAAAGCTTACCGCGATGCGCGCATCAACCGCATTTTTGAAGGCACGAACGAGATCAATCGTCTTTTGATTCCGGGACAGCTTCTCAAAAAAGCGATGAAAGGCGAACTCGGACTTCTCCAGGCAGGAAAGGCTTTGCAGGATGAAATTATGAATCCGCAAATTTCGTTTGATGAAGACGAAGGCGTTTTGGCGAAGGAAATGAAGCTCGCGCAAAATGCGAAAAAAGTCGCTTTGATGGTCATCGGCACGGCGGCGCAGAAATATATGGCAGAACTGCAAAATCAACAGGAAATCCTGATGAACGCGGCGGACATCATTATGAACGCCTACGCGATGGAAACGGCTGTTCTTCGCGCACAAAAACTCGCCGAAAAAGGGAACGCCGAAAATCAGATCGATATGGCGGCGGTTTTCTGCAACGACGCGATGCAAAAGATCGATATGGCGGCGCGCAACACGATCGCCGCGATGACGGAAGGCGACGAAGGCAAAATGCTGCTCGTTGCATTAAAGCGTTTCACGAAAAACAATTCCCCGATCAACACCATAGCGGCTCGTCAAAGAATCGCCGATACATTGATCGCGGCGAATAAATACGTTTTCTAATTTCTGATCTTGGATTTTGGATTTTGGATTAGTCCGGGGCTGAAAGGCTTCGGACTTTTTTTTGCAAATTTGCTTAATCGACTGCGCCGATAGTTAATTCAAAAATTTTATAATTGCCTTTTTCGCGGACGATTTTGAAATATAAAGGATAATAGCGCAGTTCGTAATAACGCGTTTGGGTGGGAAAACCTTCGCAATCCTTGCCGCAGGTTTTGTTTTTTGTCCAATTCGTCATTTTTCGCAATTGGCTGATGGTTTTTGTGTATCTTGCTTTTTCCGGCGACGAACGTTCATTCAGGAAAGCGCGTTGAGCCTCGGTTATTTTGTTTGAATCTGCTAGAAATTTATCGAAGGTTTTTCCGTCTTTAATCTTAAAATCCGTGTTATAACCGATTCCGTTTTCGGTTTTCAGAAAATAGGAATTTAATGTTTCGCTTTTTTCGATCATTGCAATAATTTGCGGCGGAAAGAGATTTTTAACGGCTTCGATGTCGTTGTCTTCGATTGTTTCAAGGCTGGCTTTCCCGCGAGTTTCGACCTCGACTTTTCCGAAAGCATACATCAGGCTTAAATATCCCAGATTGAAAAATGTCGAATTAAATTCAAAGCGGCGCGTTTCATCGAGCTTTTTGAAAATTTTCGCCTCGATATTAATATCGATCGGCGGTTCTTTGGCGAAACGTGCGGTAAAATCATCGACAAAGTAGCTTTTCGGAATCAGGTTCAGGTCTTTGGTTTCTTCAAGCAGGGAAATGAATGCGGCGGTAAATTTAACAGCATCTTGTTTTTGCGGTAAAGGTTTTGAAGAATTCGCCGTTTTTTTTCCGATGTTCTGCGCCAAAGTCGGACAGTGAAAAATTGACAGGAAGAATGCCGTAACAAAACTGAAAATGAAATACTTTCGACGCATTTTGATAATTTTTTTCAGGAAAAACTGAAGATAAAAGTATGCAAAAGTCTATCGTTTGAGGCTGAGGTTTGTAAAACGGACGGCAAGGTATTTTCGTAAAAAAGAAAAGTCCGAAATTTGCGGCTTCGGACTTTCCTTTCTCAATAAAGAGTCGAAATTCTCGAAATTAGGTGTTATCAGGCTTTGTTTCGAGTTCTTTGATGGTCTTTTTCACTTCCTCGGCATTTTTGGCGGCAGGCGCGAGTTTCAGGTAAGTCTTCAACTCTCTGACCGCATCTTTGTAGCGTTTCATATTATTCGCGTAAAGAATGCCGAGTTGCCAGTGAACTTCGGCGGTTTCGTAGGCTTCTTTAGATTTAATGAGTTGTTTTTCAGCGTCTTCAAATTTACCGAGCTGGCGCAGAATCACGCCGGACAACATCAAGCCGTCATAGGAAGCCGGGTTTATCGCGATGGCTTTGTTGACGGATTCGAGCGAATCTTTGAGCATTTTTTGCGTATATTGCGAATAAGCGAGTCCATACCAGCCGCGGTAACTGCGCGGATTTACTTCGACCGCAAGAGTTAAAAGAATGCGGGCGGCTTCATAATGTCCGAGTTGAACATATTCTCTGCCGAGCCGTTCGAGTGCCGCAAAATATTTCGGATAGATTTCAAGTGCCGCTTTTAGTCCGTCAAGTCCTTCTTTCTGCTTTTTATCGCTCAGTGCATCGATTGCTTTTTCATACAATTTTTTGGCTTCGTTGGGTACCTCTTGTGCAAAAATGACTTCATTTGATAACGGTTGAGCATTTTTTCTGACCTTCAGATAAAAGTCTTTCTGCTCATTGGAAAAACCGAACGATCTGCCTGAAACGTTAAAGTTTTGAATCTCGACATCCTGACGCTGTTCTTCATATTCGGTGCCGAAGGGCAAAACGACGACTACAAACCTGCCCGAAGACACTCCATTAAAAAAATAACGCCCCGAACCGTTGGTTCTGGTGCGCGCGACGGTCGCGTTGTAATCGTTGAGAAGTTCGACATTGATGCTGTCCAGAGGGCGACGATCCGCTCCGAACACATTTCCGCTGATCGTGTTTCCGTTTTGCGCGCAAACACTCAGTGAAGAGGCTAAAAATGGCAAAACCAACATCGAAACAACTAGAAGAAATATAGTTTTTGGAAACGCTCTATTTTTGAATTTCATATTTTCTCTCCCGAATAATTTTATTAAACTACCTTATCCAGCAAATGCCCCATTTTTTCCTTTTTAGTTTTCATATATTGGGCAGCCGGTTCTTCCGCCTTGACTTCGATCGGGACGCGTTCGACGATCTGCAAACCTGCGTCTTCCAATGCTTTTAATTTGTCCGGATTATTCGACATCACGCGGACCTTGCAGAGTCCAAGATCGAAAAGAATTTCAGCGCATTGCTGATAACTCCGGGCATCGGCGGCAAAACCTAATTTTTCGTTGGCTTCCACCGTGTCTGCGCCTTCATCCTGCAAAGCATACGCGCGAATTTTATTGATAATTCCGATCCCGCGACCTTCCTGTTGCTGGTAAACGATCGCGCCGAGCCCTTCGGCTTCGATCAACTCCATCGCTTTGTGAAGCTGTGGACCGCAATCGCATTTAATCGAACCGAAGACATCACCGGTCAGGCATTGCGAGTGAATTCTGACGAGCGTCGGAATCTCTTTTCGCATTTCGCCCTTATAAAGAACGACAAATTCTTCGTCGCTGTTTAATGAACGATAACCGGCGATCTTAAAACTGCCCCTTTTCGTTGGTAAATTGGCTGCGGCAACTTTTTCCACCGAAATCGTTTTTACCGCAGGTTTACAATTATTATTGCTTTCCTTCAAAAAATGAAATCTCCAAAACTAAAAATTGGTTCGGTTGAGAAATTATAACTCTTTGAGGCTGAAAATTACAGAAATTTGATCGAATGTGTGAAAAAAACAGTTCAAATAAATATTATAAAAGCCGGGTAAATCAGTTAAATGGTGAAAAAGCCGTCCGCTGAAACAAATCGGCGGACGGCTTTTTCTTATCTGGCGTATGATAACAAACTACTTTTCTTTCGTTTCTTCGCTTTTTTCAGTCTTTTCGGACTCTTCTTCCTTTTCTTCGAGCGCAAAAACCGCTTCTTCATTTGAACCGAAGATTCTTGTCAAAAGTCCGCTCAAAACCTCGGAAATTTTCGTCGGTTCCGCTTCGGCTTTAACCGGACGAACTTCATCGATTTTGGCAAAAGCATAATCCAGTTTAATCAACTCTGCCGTAATATGACGGCAAAACGAACAATCAACCAAATGACTAACAACGGGCTGTGATTCGCGCCGACCTAAATTTCCTTCGACAAAAGCTGTAAGAGAATCCTCATCCAAATGAGTTTTCGCGGTTGAAGTATTGTTTGTCGAGCGCAGTTTCAAGAAGTTATCCAAGACTCCTTGAATTTGAATATCCTGTGCCGTTAAATGCCCTTTATTTTCCATATCAGTTCCAGCCTCCCGATTGACAGACGAAACTATTTTGTAACATTTGCATAAGAAAATCAGAAAGGGGCAAAAAAAATAGCTTAATACGATTCATTAAAGTAAAAATCAGGTTGTCGTCAAATTACGGTATATACTGTTTCCCGCTAAATCCTGCGTCGCGAGTCCCATACAAATTTCGATTTCCTGTTCGGATAAATTATGAACGGATTGCAGTTCGTTACGGAAAAACTGGAGAATTTTCGCGTAACTTTTCTCCAGCCAACGCATAATCGTCGATTCGTGAATGCGGCTCGACGGCTCTTTTTCGCGGGTTGCCGATTTTCGCTGAAACCAGTCACGAAGCAGCGAATTTTCATTTTCGACCATCCGCGCAATTTCACGAAGTTTCATACTTTCAACGTGATAATAAAGAAGCAGAAGTTTTTCGTGATCGTCGAGCGAAGAAAATGCTTTTTCGATTGCCGAAAGCGTCGCTTTGCGGTAACGTTCCTTAGCGAGATGCTCGATCATTTCGTCCTCGCCGCCGAGCGATGTCGATTCGGCAAAATTCGCGTGCGCCGTTCCTTCGCCGACGTTTTCGGTCATTTCATCGAGCGAAACTTCGTCGTGCGAAGCGCGGTGAAGATCGACCAGAGAATGCCAGATAACCGTTCTGAGCCAGCCGCGCAAACTTCCGCGTCCGCTGTAAGTCGCAAATTTTGAAACTCTTTCGCCGTCAACGACACGTGTTCCGTAAAGCTCAACGTAAACCGTGTCGATCACTTCCTGCGCGTCGATGTCGGTTTTCGCCAGATGACGGGCGACGCGTTCGAGATATGAACGATGTTGCTGGTCAAATTCCCACCAGGCGCGTTCGTTGCCGTTAGCGCAAGCTAAAGCCATAAAAAGGTCTTCGGCTTGAATTTGCCCGAAAAAATCGGTTAATTCCTGTAATGATAAAACTTCCGAAGAATTTGAAAGAAGGTATTTATGCGCGGTTTTCTTGAGCGAATTTTTGAAAAAGTCCTCGCTTACGCCGAAATTCGGCGCATTTTCGTGACACCGTGCGAAAATTTCGTTCAACACGGAATCACATTCTTTCATTAAATCTTCATTATTTACGGCTTCAGGAGACATAACTGCTTCGTTATTATAGACGAAATTTTTAATTTGTCCTAGTTAAATCTTATTTGTCACTGCCTAATTCCCGACACTCGATTCGAGTTGCCGTGAAGGATTATCGGGCGGAGCCGAATTGTGAATTTTTTCTTCGACGTATTGAAGCTGGTAAAGCCGCCAGTAAAGTCCGCGCAAACCCAATAGTTCGTGGTGCGAACCGGCTTCGCGCAATTCGCCGTGATGAAACACGAGAATTTTATCGCAACGTTGGATCGTCGAAAGCCGGTGCGCGACGACCAGCGAAGTGCGGTCGAGCATCACGCGGTCAACCGCTTGCTGGATAAGCTGTTCGGTTTCCGTATCGATGGAGCTTGTCGCTTCGTCGAGAATCAGGATTTTCGGGTCGAAAGCCAACGCCCGCGCGAAGGAAATAAGCTGTTTTTGTCCGACTGAAAGCCCTGCGCCGCGTTCTTTGACGAGAGCCTTATAACCGCCGTCGAGTTGCTGAACAAATTCGTCGGCGTGAACTTCCTGCGCCGCCCACAGAACTCTTTCGTCGTTAATTGCATCGTTTCCGAGCCGGATATTTTCTTCGATCGAACCCGAAAAAAGGAAAACATCCTGTAAAACAACGGCGAAATTTTCGCGTAAATCCTTCAAATCCCAGTCTTTGATATTTACGCCGTCAAGCAAAATTTCGCCTTTCTGGATGTCGTAGAAACGCATCAGCAGATTTGTGCAGGTCGTTTTTCCCGAACCCGTATGCCCGACGAGCGCGACCGATTCGCCCGGATTTATCGTGAACGAAACGTCTTTCAGCACCCAATCTTCCTTTTTATATGCGAACCAGACATTCTTGAATTCGATCTTTCCGACGGCTTTTCCCGACATTTTCGGCTCTTTCGGGGTTTCGATTTCGATGTCCAGATCGAGCAGAACGAAAATGCGGTGCGAGGCGACGATCGCGGCTTGCAAAACGTTGAATTTGTCGGACAGATCGCGGATCGGCTGGAAAAGCTGTTGCGAAAACTGGACGAAGGCGATCACGATTCCGATGGTGATCGCTTGCCCGCCCGCCGACATCTGGCTGATGAATTGATAACCGCTGAACCACAAAACGACGGCGATTCCGACCGTGCCGATAAAATCGACGAGCGGGAAAAATATCGAATAATAATAGATCGTTTCGATGTTTGCGTTGCGGTAATCGTCGTTGATGTCCTGAAAACGTCTTTTCGCTTTATTTTCGGCGTTGAAAAGCTGGACGGTTTGCGCGCCGGAAATATATTCCTGGAGAAACGCGTTAAGTTTGGCGTTGCGTGTGCGAACTTTGTCGAAGCCTTCGCGGGCGCGTTTGCGAAACCAGTTCGTCGCGGCGAAAAGCAGCGGAATCGTGACGAGCGAAACGAGCGCGAGCTTCCAGTCATACCAGAACATCTGCGCGATGATCGCGAAAATAATAACGAGGTCGCCGAGCACGTCGATCACGCCCGAAGTAAAAAGTTCGTTGAGCGCGTCAACGTCAGAAGTGATGCGCGTGATGATTCTTCCGACCGGATGCTTGTCGTAATACGAAACTTCCTGTTTTTGGAGTTTGGTATAAATCTGCGTGCGGATGTCGAACATCACTTTCTGTCCGACCGTATTCAGTAAAATTTCCTGAATGTATGAAAAAAGAAAACGAAACAGAAAGATGGCGAAAAATGCGAGCGCGAAAATCCAAATGCCCTCGGTTTGTTTCGGCGTGATGAAATCATCAACCGCCATTTGCGTAAATCTCGGCTGTAAACTGAAGAGAACATTTGCCACAACCGTCAGCACGAGCGCGGCGGCGGCGATATGCCAGTAAGGTTTGAGATAACTCAAAAGCCGTTTGGCAACCCGAAAATCGTAAGTTTTCCCGATGGCTTCTTCTTCGTGAAATTTATTTGTTTGGTCGGACATTCAATTTTAGATTTTAGATTTTGGATTTTAGATTGGCAATGTATAATCTCAAAATTAGAAAAAAGCTTTCATAGAAAGGAATTTAATATTTCAAAAGGAAGCTGGAATTTCAAATTTTGCGATGAAAATCCAAAATCCAAAATCCAAAATCTAAAATCTAAAATTGACATGAGCCGCTTTATCAATGACCGTAAAGACAACTGGCAACGCCTCGAAGATTTGCTCTCGCTTTTACAGGGAAATTCACTGAAAAACCTTTCGCGCTCGGAAGTCCGCGAATTCGGCGAACTTTACCGCCGCGCCGCCGCCGATCTCGCCATCGCGCGCAGTGAAACGCGTGACCCGAAGCTGATAAATTATCTGAACAGCCTCGTCATCCGCGCACACGGCAAGATTTACCGCGCCGAAGCACAGGGCGCAAATCTCATCTGGCAATTTTTCACGCAGGATTTGCCGCAAACTTTTCGTGATAACGCCGGGTTTTTCTGGCTTGCGTTCGGAGTTTTCACGTTTTTCTTTACGGCTTCGTTCCTGCTTTGCTATTTTGACGGAAATTTTGCCGACGAGCTCGGTTTGGCGGATTACCGCGTTTATGCGCAAAGCGATATGCGCTGGTGGCTCAGATTGAACGAAGCGAATCCGCTCGGATCGAGCGAGATTTTAACGAACAATATCAGGGTTGCGCTGATGGCTTTTGCATTCGGCGCATTTTTCGGTATCGGGACGTTGTGGGTTTTATTCAACAACGGTTTGCAGATCGGCGGCACGGTCGGCGTTTGTTTCAAAGCAAATCCCGATTTCGGCAGGGAACTCGTAACCTTTATGGTGGGGCACGGCGTGATCGAACTTTCGTGCATTTTTATGGCGGGCGGCGCGGGAATGATGATCGGCTACGCACTGATAAACCCGGGCGATCTGACGCGCGGGCAGGCGTTAAAGAAAAAAGGGATCGAAGCGGCGCGAATCGTCATCGGATGCGCGGTTTTCCTCGTCGTTGCCGGAATTATCGAGGGATTTCTCTCGCCTTCCGCGCTTCCGGCTCCGGTTAAATACGGCACGGGAATTTTGACGGGAATTGCGATGTATTCATATCTTTTTTTAGTCGGCAGAAAAGAACGGACACGCGAATTAACTTGAATCAAGTCCGGATTCCGAAGTTCAAATTTTAGATTTCGACCCGACCGCTTTTATTTCATCATATCGAGTTCATATTGGGCGCGTCCTGCGCTCCATTCGACCAAAGGTGTCGGATTAAGTTCGGCGAGCCTGATCGTTTCTTCAAATTCGCGGCGGGCTTCGTCCATTTTCCCGGCACTCTTTAAAGAAATTGCCAGCGCAAGATGCAGGCGCGCATCATCCGGCGCAAGCTCGACGGCTTTGCGTCCTTCCGTAACGGCTTCGTCTATCTTGTCGGCTTCCATCAATTGATCGGCGCGTCCGGCGTGGCTCAATGCCGCGACGAGCGGAATTTCAAAACGTCCCTGATAAACGAAAACGCTTCCGCCGATCAGATCGACGGGTTTGGCTTGCAGAAAAGGTTCGTATTCATTTCCGCCCGAATGCGGCGGGAAAGCCGCACTGCTCAGGAAAAACGTGCCTTCGACGGTCGGCGGCACCGCCCCGGCGATCTGCTCCGAAAAATTCCATCCGAAATCGTTCGGCATCAGGCGGCACGGTTGATAAGCCCTGACCAGATCGCCGTTTCCGAATGGTGCGATCCAGCAATCCTTGATGTTTTTCCGCTCGATGTATTCGTTCACGAGCTTGAAGTTTTGCGACCATTCGACATTTGAATCGTCGAGAAATTGATGAGTATTATTCACTCCGCCCCAAAAATCGTTGCAAAACGCGAGATGATCGGGAGCCGTGCGGTAAGCCGTGAATGCGTGAAAGATCAGTAATCCGAGCACGCCGTATTTGACGATCTTGTATTTCGCGCTCAAAAAACAAGCGGCGGCAGCGGCGATCAGGATGAAAAAAGGATAGACCGGCAAAATGTGACGAACGCCGATATTCAGCGAAGCATTCATACTGACGGCGAGAAATATCAAAGCCGGAAGCGATAAATAAAGCAGTTCGCGTTTTTTTGTGCGGTAAAGTCCGAATGCCGTCAAACTCAAAGCAAGCAAAACGAGCAATGCGACGCTCGATTTGACCGTAAAAGCCGCCGGAAAATAAAACCAGCGTCCCGACGGGTAAGTTTTCCCGAACAAAAACATCGGGCGACTGCTCGAAAACATTATGTCGAAAAAACCGTAAGTATATGCTTCGGGAAAAATGACCGTTACCGCCGAAAGCGTTTTGATCTTGAAGGTTTCGGTCACTTCGGGCGGCACGGATTCAAAAAGACCTTTGAGCAGAACAGGCTCCTGCGAATCGTTCGGCAACGCGTCATAACGAAACCCGTAAGCCGCCCAAAGCACGGTCAAACCTATCAAAAAAATTCCGGCAAAAGCGGCAGCGCGCTGAAAAAACCGACGAAATATCGGCGTTTCGCCTTCCGTTTTGCGGGTGAGAATAAGATCGGCAATCAAGATCACGAGCAGGATCGGCAAGATCAAAATTCCCGAATGTTTGGAAGCCAGAGTCAGCCCGACGGCGATTCCGACGAGCAAAAGACGAAACACGGAAGGACGTTTCAGGTAACGATAAAGTGCGTAAATCGAGGCGAACATCATCGCGGTCAATGCCATATCGGTCGTTACAAGCGAACCGTGTGCGATAATATTCGGCTCGAAAACGAACAGTGCGAGAGCGGTCATCGCTTCCCAGCGTCCGAACATTTCCGCCGCCCCCGAAAATACCAGAACCGCCAACAGCAAGCTCATCGAAGCGGCAAATATTCGCGGCGGGATGACCGTATTTTCAGGATTGTTCTTTGCCAGAAAGAAAGTTCCGGCTTGGGATGCTTTATAGATCGAAGTCGGTTTAGACCCGCATTCCCAGTCAGGCTGAATCAAATCTTTGGACATCAGCGGAACTGCCGCCAGCATTTTCAACAGCGGCGGATGTTCGGGATTGATGCCGAAATCGCCGCATTGCAAATGTCTGTATCCGGCTAAAATATGCGGGGCTTCGTCGATCGTCGCGCTTGTGCGGACGATGTGAAACCAAAGCTGAAAAACGAAAATGCCGAATAAAAACAACCCGCCGAAAATATAAAAAGCCTTGGCATACCTTTCGGCAGACGAACGCGGTTGCGTCGAATCTTCTGTCAAATTTGCGGGAGTGCTCATAAAGATTTTAATTAGTGGTTTAATTCCCCGTAGCTGTGCTACGGAAGTCCGATTAAAGAAAATTCGTGGTTCGCGCTGCTTTGAGCGCGAAATTTTCGGGCGAATGCCCCGTCAGCTTGCTGCGGGGTAGTCCGAAAATAACGAATTTTCAATTTACTTCAAAAATACCGGGAAAAATGTGTCTTGCAAAGAAAAATCCGGGTCTGACGGAAACAAACGAAATGCCGTGTTTGTCCCGAAAGTTACTGTTTCAGCCGATGCCGAAATAGTAAATAGGGGGAACGAAAGATGCCGTTTTATACTTGAAACCGACAGCTTTTTAATAACTCTGAATTATTATTGAGTTTTTATACTTTATTCAAAAATTAAAGTCAACAAAATTTAATTTAATTTTTATGAGATCGCTATTTTCCCCGATTTTCGACGATAAAGTTAAACCGTTTCGCCTTGCCGCGCTTTTTCGTTGCGGTTGATCTTATCGAGAAAATTATGCGCGGCTTCGGATTGGAAAAGCTCGCGTGTTTCGATTTCGTTTTCGGTGACGGGTTCCAAAGCCAAATCCATATATTCGTGTTTTTTCGGGTCTTTGCGGACTTTTCGATAGATCAGCCGCAAACGCGAATAAAGCGTTATCCAGCGGATTTGTTTCCACAGAGTTTCGAGAAAAGTTTTCGGATAAAAGAGCAAAGGATTTTCGAGCGGTAAATTTGAACGGCGCGAAGTTCGGTGTTTGCGGCGCAAAAAGCCGCCTTCGAGCGGGTGAATTCCCTCGATGTCGATGCAGCCGTTAAACCAGGTGATGAAAAACATCGTCTTGCCCGGACTCGTTCCCGTCGCAATTGCACGGCGTAAAACGGTTTCGATATGTTCGTCCGTGTAGTAAGTTTTCCAGGCTTTCCGGTAAGTTTCTTCCCAATTTTCCTTCGACATTTTCGGATGCGCGGTAACGGCGTGATTCAGATCGTATTTGTTCAAATCCGCGTCCATCTCGATTCCGTTTTCGTGCAATCGTTTGTGATCGGCTGAACCGGGAAGCGGCGTTAAGTAGAAAAATTCGAGCAGATCGACGGGCAATTCCTTTTTGATGATTTCGATGTCGCGCAAAACGGATTCCTGCGTGTCGTTCGGAAAGCCGAGAATGTAACCGCAATAAGTGACGATTCCGGCTTTTTTCCACGCCAGCAACATCGCGCGGTAATCGGTAATTTTGTTCTGCCGTTTGCTTGCGCCGAGCAGGGAATCGGGGTTGATATTTTCCAGACCGATAAAGACGCGTTTGATGCCGGCGCGTTTACATTTTTCGATAAAATTCGGGATTTTGTGGCAGAGCGTATCAACCTGAATGATAAAACTTATCTTCAATTTTTCGACTTCGCGCAGATCGATGAGCTTATCCAGAATCACTTCCCAATCTTTGTTTCGCGCAAAATTGTCGTCGGTGATAAAAAATGAATGAAGCCCTTGCGCGACGTTTGCGCGGACAATTCGTTCGATGTCTGCGGGCGAACGGCGGCGCGATTTTCGCCCTTGCACGTTAATGATCGTGCAGAACGAACAAGAAAAAGGGCAACCGCGTCCAGCGTCGAAGCTCGTCGTTGCGCCTGCCGTCAGATGAACTCTTTCCGCCGGAAGCAAAGGCGTGGCGACGTTTTCGATGTTCGGCAGATCGTCCATAAAATTATAAATGTCTGGAAGTTTCTGCTCGAAAGCGTCCTTCAAAACCTGTCCGAATCTGCCTTCCGCTTCACCTGCAAAAAGCGTTACGCCCATATCCAACGCGGCTTGCACGTGCGCATCTCTTTCCCTGAGCATCGCCATCGTGCCCGAAACGTGAAAACCGCCGATGGCGACCTTGATATTCTTCGCGCGCAGAGGACGCGCAATATCGAGCGCACGCGGAAATTGGTTCGATTGCACTCCGACGAGCATTACCATTCCGTCGTCCGCCGCTTCGATCAATGAAATTATTTTCGGGATTCCGATGTTCGTGTTCGTTTCGTCAAAGGCTTGAATTTCAAGCTCGACATTTTCACCGAGAATTTTCTCATCACGGCATTCCAATGCCAGACCATATAAACAGGCAAGCGAATTTGCCGGAATCGCGGAACGAAACCATTGAATCACGTAGCCGTCTTCGTCGTAATGCGAAGGTTTTATGAGCACTAAAGAAAAGCGTTTTTTTGTCGTCATTGGCTTGAAATTGAAATGATTCTATCCGAACACCGTCCGACTGACAAGGGTTTTTGGTTTTATGTGCTCAATCTTTATCCAGAACTTCGCGCACTTTTGCCGCTAAACTGTTAATGTTATATGGTTTAGCGACAAATGCCACCTCGTCTTCCAAAATGCCGTGATGAACGATGGTATTTTCCGTGTAGCCTGAAACATATAAAACCTTTAAGTTCGGAATCGTTTTTTGTAATCTGGTTGCAAGCTCTTTTCCGCTCATTTGCGGCATTACCACGTCCGTTAAAAGAAGTTCGATCTTTCCGTCGAAATTTTCGGCTTTTTCGATTGCTTCCTTGCCCGAACTGCACTCGATAATGTTATAGCCGAACATCTTCAAAGTTTCGACCGTGATGCCGCGCACCATCGGTTCGTCCTCGACCAGAAGAATCGTTTCCGTTCCTTCCGGTTTTACGACATTGACGGCAGGTTTGATCGGTTTTTCCGCTTCCGTCACACGCGGCAGGTAAATCTTGAAGGTCGTGCCCTGATCGGGTTCGCTGTAAAGCCAGATGTGCCCGCCGTTTTGTTTGATGATGCCGTGACACATCGCCAAACCCAAGCCCGTGCCCTTTCCTAATTCTTTGGTGGTAAAAAATGGCTCGAAAATATGTTCCCTGACATTTTGGCTCATCCCGATTCCCGTGTCGCTGACGGCAAGCAAAACATATTCGCCGGGTGAAACGTCCTGATGGCGGCTTGTGTAGCTTTCATCGAGCGTCACGTTATCCGTTTCGATCGTTAAAGTTCCGCCTTTCGGCATCGCATCGCGGGCGTTGGCGGCAAGATTGATGAGAATTTGTTCGATCTGTCCTTCGTCGGCTTTGATCGTCCAGAGGTCTTCGTGCAGAAAGGTTTTAATTTCGACATCTTCGCCGATCAAACGCGTCAAAAGCCCGTGCATTTTACGGATTTCTTCATTGAGCGAAAGATTGTGCGGCGCGATTATTTGTTTGCGGGCAAAAGCCAGCAATTGATTGGTCAGTTTGGCGGCGCGGTCGCCTGCGATCTTTATGTTGTCGAGATACGACAAGATTTTTTCGTCGTTTCCTGCAATTCTCGAAGCGAGCGAAGTGTAAGCCATAATGACCGTGAGAAGATTGTTGAAATCGTGCGCGACACCGCCGGCGAGCCTGCCGATGCTTTCCATTTTTTTTGATTGCAGGAGTTCTTCTTCGAGCCGTTTTTTCTGCGTCGTTTCGCGGACAAACACCAGACCGCCACTTTTCCCTTCAAATTCAAAGGGAATGGCTGTAATATCCGCGTAAATTTTTGAACCGTCGAGCTTCAGCAAAGATTCTTCGGCAAGCGGAACGGGAGTTTTATGAACATTCAGAATTTGGATGCGGTTTTTAACCTGTTCCTGAAATTCGGGCGCAAAACGTTCGATGACCGACGTGCCGATCAGGTCTTCTTTAGAATTCGCACCGAACATTTTAACGATAGCGTGATTGACATAGGCAAATTTTCCTTCGGTTTGGATAAAAATACACTCGGGAGCCTCGTCAACCAGAGTTTTGAATTTGTGTTCGCTCTGCCGGAGTTTCTCTTCGGTTTGTTTGATGTCGGTAATATCGACGTTCACGCCGAGAAATCTGACGGGCTTATTGTCTTCGTAAAAAGCCGAAGCCGAACAGATTATCCAGCGATACGAGCCGTTTTTGTGTTTCAGCCGAAATTCGATCTGACCGCCGTGCGCCGAAGTATGCAAACCTTCTTTGACGCGCTCCAGAACACCGATCATATCGTCGGGATGAATACGGCTTTTCCATTCGTCGATGTCGTTGCTGATCTCGTTTTGCCTGTAACCGATAATATTTTTCCATTCGGTCGAGTAAAAAATCTTTCCCGTTCTCAAATCCCAGTCCCACAGACCGACGTTGGTTGCACTGACGACCTGCTGTAATTGTTTCTGGGTGTCGGTCAGCGTTTTGATGGATTTTTGATCGGCTTTTTGAGTAATAAAAATTGCCGCGCCGCTACCTGCAAGCAATAAAAAACCGAGCAGATAGACAAAGCCGAATTCCAGATCGAGGCGATATGAAAGATGTTCGAGGTTCTTTTTGGTAATTTCTTCGATTCGGTCGGTTTGGTTTTCCAGCTTGACGAAGGTAATTCTGATATCGGTTTTGGTTTTCGGAGAATTAGGATCGGATCGGTTCCATTCTTCCTGTTTGGTTTTGAATTCTTCTAAAATCTTCCGGTAATTGGCGATTGCTTCGCTTGTTTCAGGAATCAGATCGATCGAATCGTGACTGCTGGCGGCGATCGCTTCTTCGAGAGATGCCACTGCCTGTTCGAGCAAATTGATGCCCTGCATTCGGTCAAACGGCATCGCCGGATCGTTCGACAAACTCGTGTAAAGCAATCCTTTATTCAGTTCATTGCGTGCGCGGTGCATATTTTCCAACGCCGAAACCGTTTTTTCGTAAGTTTCGCGCTGATGCGAATGCACCCAGAAAACCGAGCCGCAGATGATAAATGTCAAAACGACGATCGTCCAAATCCACAATTGCGGATTTGATAAATGACGAAACAATTGAATTCGGGAGTGTGGAAAATCAGGCAAAATTACTTTTTGAGCACCTCCGCAGTCGTAATGTTGCCGGGAAGTTCGGAATCCGTGAACCCATATTCGGCAACGATCTTTTTATATTCTTCCGTGCCGACAAATTGTTTCAGCACGGCATTCCATTCATTTAACAGCGCAACGTCTTTTTTGCGGAAGGCAAACGCGCCGTAGCCTGAAAATCCCGGCGGCAAATCCGCGACTTGTTCGGAAATCTGCGCGGTTTCGGTTTTTCCGAGTTGATCTTTGATCGCCATCCAATTCACGGTCGGCGATGATAAAGCCAGACAATCGGCATTTCCGGCTTCGACGGCGACACGTCCCGTCAGCGCGTCGGGAACGGAGATTATTTGTTTGTCGGAAACTCCGGTGCGGCGTAAAAATCGTTCTTCGACCGAGCCGGAGATGACAGCGACCTTTACTTCCGGCATTTCGACAAAATTTCCATAAGAATTCAGCTTGCGCGGGTTTCCCTTCAAAACGAGTAAGCCTTGATTGACGTGAAAGATCGGTTCGGAAAAATTGACGATTTCGGCGCGTTCGGGCGTGATAAAAGTTCCGGCGGCGACGACATCGATCCTGCCTTGCTGAAGATCGCTGAAAAGCATTGAAAATTCGGTCTGTTTCCATTCGATCTTTTCGATACCGAGTTTTTGCGCGACGTATTTGGCTATATCGGGCGATTGTCCGCCGACTTCGTTGTTCCCTTTAAGAAAGGCATACGGGGCTTCGATGGCGTAACCGATCTTGATCGTTTTGGTTTTGCGGATTTTTGACAAAGAAACATCGCGACTGCCGTAAAAGTAAAAAGCTATTACTGATAAAACGGCAAACACTGCTATCGGCAAAAATGTTTTGATCGGCTTTCGCAATTTCATACTCCTTCAAATAAATAATAAACGGAATATCAAAGCTGAAATAAGATGAAATTAAAAAACAAGGAGAAAAGTTTTCATCAAAGCCGATCTGTCCTGAGGACTTTTCTGCAAACTTTCAAAATCGCGCCGAAAAAAAACTTCCAAATAGTTTATAGGTTCTATAAGTGTTTTATATTGTTTATTTCACCAAGTCAAGAAAAAAGCAGTCGTTACTTGAAAAGCAACTGAAAAGTTCGGTTTTACTTTAAAAAATAAATAAGTGCGGCGATTGACAGGATTACGATTATGCCGAGCAGAATAATATTTGTGCTTGTTAGACCTGATTTGCGGATTTCGACATTGGTCGTGCCCGAAGCCGTTTCAAAAGTGCTGTTTATTTTGTAATCGGCAACGCTTTTGTCCAGCAGATCGGCGTTTTTGATAAGGTTTTGCATTTCTTCCTGCGCGGCACTGTTGCGATATTCGGCTTTGCGTTTTTCGACCGCCAGGCGGACGATTTCATCGGCGGCTTTTTCGGTCACGCGGCGCGCCTGAGTTTCATCCAGATTTTGCAGTGCATTATCAACTATATCTTCCGCCGAAAGCGGAAAGAGCGATTGCTTTTTCGGCACGATCTCCTGTTTTTCGTCATTCATAATTAACTTTTCCGGCGCGGCTCAAAGGATTTCTAACGCTTTTTGATATTTAAGGTAATTGTTCCGTAGGGAAATTTCAATTCGTGCGTGACTTTCGGCTTGAGTCTTTTTTCGGCGAGTATTTTTTCGATGTTTTGAAATTCTTCGCCGAGCATCGAAACGATTATCTTTCCTTCCTCGATCTGCGATCTTTTCAAAATTTCCTGCGCGGCTTGCGTTTCTCCCTCGGACAACCAGCGCAGTTTTTTTTCGACCTCGCGCGGCAAGGTTGCGGTGTATGCCTTATCGATCAATTGTTGCACCAAAGGCGCGAGCTTTTCTTCCCATTCGTCGGTGTAAACGTTCAGTTCGTGGCGGTCTTTGGCGGCATAATTTTCCATTAGATGACGCACGACCGAGCATTTCAGATCGAAGTTCATCACCTGCGGCAGATGAATTAAAAAACGCTCGAAGGTTTGGCGGTTCGGACTGACCTTTCCCGTCTGCCATTTCAGATAAGTTTTCCGCGCGTAACGCGCCGCGCCCGTGCCGAATTGTTTTTTATACAAATTCAAAAGTTCCGCGAGCGGCACTGCATCGAGTTCGAGCAACACCTTGAGAATCTCTTTTTCTTTAAAACTAAAACTTCGCGTTTCTTCAACACGTTTTTCGCGCCGTTCTTCCCTCAGTTTAATCCCGTAACGGATCAGAATAATTACGCCGCCGTAAATTAAAGCAACATAGAACAAACCTTTCAGAATCTCGAACATCCAACTTCAAATCTTACAACAAAACACGAAAAAAACGGCGGCATCTTGCACGACAATTCCGAAATTCGACAAATTTTTCGACAATGCGCGGCATTTACGAACAACATTTACATTTATTTGCCGTTTGGCATTTGTTCCATTTTCCACATACCAAAATTTACGCGTCGATCAGTATTCCGGGCTGATGCGCAAAACGCTTTTTTGAAAGTATTTAAAGATTATAAAATTACGGTAAGGGCAGATTTATCGCGATCAGCAGAAGAATAATTGCCGCTACTGCCGTCACGCCCCGGGCTTGCCAGAGAATGTGATATTTTTCCAACAAGCGATTTACTTTTTGATAACGGTGATCGTTGAACACCTCCGTTATGTCTTTGCGAATTTTATTTTCAAACAAAATCGCCGACGTAATTCCGGCAATTATCGCGGGAATAAGAAGCCAATACCCGATCATCGACATCAGTCCCGTGAACTTTCCTGCGAGAAATATTAATGCAGGCAGTAAAGCCGTAACGGTAAGTGCGACCCCGGCATTTCCGGCAAATATTTTTTTCAAAGCTTCGGGCAGAAGACTCTTGACCTGATTCAAATATTGACTATCGATGATCTTTTGCGTTAGATACGTGTTGTTATCGATATTTATATTAACTTCCGATTCGAGAAATTGTTTCGTTGCGGTCACGAGCTTTATCGGTTTTTTCCAAAGCGAGATCGGCGTGTCGGCGACGGCTTTTCGGAGTGTGTGTAAATCTTCTCTAAGGAGAATGGGAACAACCCCTTGAAAGTCGAAAATTTTCGCCTTTGGTCCAAAACCGATTATTTCGATCTTTTCTCCAGCGATTTCGAGCACTATTTCCGTGATGATACATTCAATACCATATTCTCTTTTTACGACCGTATTTTTTATGGTCGGCGGCAATTGCGTTACGGTTGCCAGTTCACGCAGACTTACCAGATCGCGTTTGATCAATTGTTGTGTGACTTCTTGCTTGGTATCTTTCAGGCTGACACTCCATTCGGAATTAACCGAGCATTCGATTTTGCGGAGAATATAAAAATAGCCCTTCCCTTTGCACGGATCGCAAGTGATCCGGTCAGTCGTTCCGCATGTTTTACAGGGAATCACGGTTCTGCCATTGCAGGTTTTACATTCGATAAATTTACTCCCATGGCATTTAGGACAGTCTATTTTCCCCGAACCGCCACACTGTCCACACCGCTGATCGTTGTTTTTACCGTTTCCGCCGCAACTCGGACATTTTACTTTACCTTTGGCATTGCCCCAGAAACTCTCGCAATTTCTACAATCAAAACGTCCTTTTTTATTACAAGCCGAACAGTCGTTATAGCCGTTAACACAGGCGGGACATTTTATCCAACCTTCGCCGAGACAATTGGAACATCTGTATTCATAACCGAAGGTTTGCGGACCGTCGAAACAGTCTGAGGGCGAAAGTTCCCGATCGTTTCTTTCATTTCTGTTGAGCCACGTCTGAATTCGCCCGGGCAGTTCTTCCTGTGCTTTTTTCAGGGTTTCCTCAGCGACCTCGTTGAGTTTGGTTTCACTTTCGTAAGCTTTCGTCCCGTATGGCATTCGCCCCTCGGATGCTTTTCTGTCGTTATACACCCACGAGGTAAATTGCCGGAATGCTTTGCCGGTGGTGATTCGGCGATTGTCACTTTCTCTTTTCAGAGAAGTCTTGTCAAAACGCGTCAAAGGTTCTATTTTTTTGATGATCTGATCAAAAGCTAATTCGATTTCTTTACTCATAGACGACTCCGTTAATTTGATTTTATTCCCGTTTTGGGAAAAATGATTTCAGTCTGGATTCGAGAAAAAGGAAATCCGCCAAACAGGAAGTGAATATTGCCTGAGGTAAATCGCAGATTACCGCACAAATTCGGACGTTTTATTTTCGTGTGTCTGAATTTATACTCCTGTTGTAACAAAATTTCAACCCTTAAGACGTATTTTTGAATGGCAAAAAAATATTGTTTTTATAATTTTCATTTCTCCAGTGGAAAACTTATAAAAGTGTGTGAAGTAAATTTCAAATCGGCGTTAAATTTTCCGTAAATCTAATTACCCTTTGCAAATCGAGCACGTGATTACAAAATATGAAAAAAACTCGAATTTCGCACAACAATTTTTAAATCAGGCAAGTAAATGAGCGAAAACTGAAGAAAAAAGTATTGTGTTTTTCGAGTCTATAAAATATATTGAAATAGTCTTTAAACATTGAATTTATCGAAGCTGAAATCAAAAGCGGCAGGAATTTTTCTTTATTTAAAGATTTTGGGGCGTTGCCCAATGTATTTTGAATGTCTAAAATTAATTTTTTTGATCCCTTACCTTGATTGGAGGAGAAACTTTTATGAATATCAAACATCTTTCGCGAGTATATCTGAATATTATTTTTCTGATGGTCTTAACCATCTTTTTCATCCACAGCGGTCAGTCGGTTTATGCCGCGACAATTATCGTCAACACGACGGTTGACGAAAACGGCACGGGGACAAACTGCTCTCTGCGCGAAGCCATTAACGCCGCCAATACCGACGCGGCTTTCGGCGGCTGTACCGCCGGTGCGGGGGCGGATTTGATCGGGTTTTCCGCGCTTTTCAGCACGGCGCAAACGATTCAATCATCGGTTGCCGAATTTACCATCAACACGGCGATCACCATTAACGGACCGGGCGCAAATATTTTGACGCTTCAAAACGTGATTCCGGCGGGACCGAACAGCCGCGTTTTCCGCGTCGGGACGGCGGGAGTTTTGAATCTGAACGGCGTTGCCGTGACGGGCGGAAATACGACCGCCGGAAACGGCGGCGCGGGGCTGCTCGTTTCGGGCGTTGCCAATCTGACGAACGTTTACGTCAACGGAAATACGGCGGACGGCTACGGCGGCGGACTTATTTATGAAACGGCGGGAACGACCAGCACCATCACGAACACCACCATCTCAAACAACAGTTCAAACGGAAGCGCGGCGGGCGGCGGCGGTTCGGGCATCGACAACAGCGCGAATCTGACGATCACCAGTTCGACCATTTCGGGAAATACCAAAACGGGTGCGAGCGGAAACGGCGGCGGCATTTTTAATTTCAGCGGCAATCTGGCACTGACCAGCACGACCATTACCGATAATAGTGCCGCCGGAGCGGGAAGCGGCGGCGGTGTCTTTCGTTTCGGCGGAACGGTTTCGGTCAGAAATACGATCATTGCCGCTAACCGCAACAACGCGACTACGCCCGATGTTATCGGGGCTTATACTTCGAGCGGCTACAATCTGATCGGAAACCTCGGCACGGCGACGGGTTTTACCGGAACCGCCGATCAAACGAACGTCAGCAACGCCAACGTCAATCTCAGTTCACTTGGCTTTAACGGCGGACAAACTCCGACGCACGTTCCCGTTTTCAACAGTTTTGCGGTCGATAAAGGCAACAATTTCGGCATTCTAACCGATCAGCGCGCCACAACGCGCCCGTTCGACAGTCCGACCGTTCCCAACGCGTCGGGCGGAAACGGCACGGACATCGGCGCGGTGGAAATACCGCGAGCGGTCGCGGCAGGCGTTTTCGTGAGCGGCAGAGTTTCGGATGAAGCGGGCGGCGGAGTCGGTCGGGCGGTCGTTTACGTAACCGACCAGAACGGCGTGACGCGCACCGTCAAAACGAATTCGTTCGGCAATTTCATTTTCACCGATCTGCAAGCCGGACAGACGTATATTTTCACGGTCTTTGCAAAACAATACCAATTCGATCCGCAGGTCGTCACGGTCAGCGAAAACGTGAGCGACCTGAATTTCACCCCGCAGGGCGCAAATCTTAAACGCTAAACTATCTCAAACCATAAAAAAAGACGATTTCCTGAAAAATGGAAATCGTCTTTTTTTGATAAATGGTAAATGGTAAATGATAAATGATAAAACCCGATTTGCTATTTCCGCAGAAAGAGCGCACTGTTAGAGATGTCATTCCTTCTCTTGCGTTATTTTTTTAACGCGCTCGTCTAAAGACGGTTTTTACGGATAAGTTCGAGAGCAGGTTCGTTTATAGCTACAGAAGTCGCTCTTAAAATTTTTCGAGCATCCGAAATCAGACTCTTCGTCAGACCGACCGTTTATCTCCGAAGTCCAAATTCGATTCGACGCTTCTTTTACTGTTCCCTCAGCAGGGGAAAAAGGAAACTATTATTATGTCAATGAAACTTTATGTCGGAAATCTTTCCTTCAACACATCAACCCAGGACTTGGAAAACATTTTTGCCGCGATCGGTACGGTCGATTCGACCAACATCATCGAAGACCGCGAAACGGGACGTTCACGCGGATTTGCATTCGTCGAAATGTCGAGCAACGAAGACGGACGAAACGCGATCGCACAGCTTGACGGCAAAGAGATCGACGGTCGCTCATTAAAAGTCAACGAAGCCAAACCCCGTGAAAACAACGGCGGCGGCGGACGCGGCGGAAATTCGCGCGGCGGTTATAACGGCGGCGGACGCAACAGCTACGGCGGCGGTTCGCGCTGGTAAATCTTAAGTGATAACGGAAAACGGATAGTGGATAACTTTAATAGTTTTTCACTATCCGTTTTTCATTTAACATTTAACATTTATCAGTTATTTTTCAATTCGGGGTATTCGGTTAGTTCGCTTTGTAATTTTTATTACTCCGCGCTCCAAGACGCGAACGCACGAATATTTGCAGATTCGGTCGGGCAGAGTTCACGATTCGCTCGATTTTTTCATATCGGTCAAAAAGCCTTTATCAAACCCGTCACAACTAAGAGAGCTAAAGAAAGCACAAAGGTAATACCGCCCGCGATCAAGAGCCTGTGCGAACGAAGCCGGAGTTCGGGATACGTCCGCATTTTCCCGTCGAGTTCGGTTTCTTTCGCGACCACGCCTGCATCGTAAATAGTCACGATTGCCAAGCCGCCGAGTGTAAAAGCGATAATACATCCGCACCAAACTGCCATCAGCAAAAATCTTTGCACGGAAGAAGCGGTCGCAAAATTGACGATTTTCTCGGAAAAAGTTACCGTCACCGCCAAAACTCCGGCAACGACCGTCAGAAACTGCTTTGAAAAATCCTTGATTTCGGCATACTGAAATTCGACGAACGCTTTCGCATATTTAATATTTTCGGCGGCGGCATCTGTTTGCTCAGGTATTTTCAAACTCTCCATAGTATTTATTGAAAAAAATCGATCAGCGTGTTTGCACAACTCTATTATTCAGCAAAAAGCCGAATTTTCCGCGCTGATAAATTAATTTATCTTAGCTTCGATCTGAAAGATAATACTGCACCCAGCCTGGAAAAGAAAAAAACAAAACCGCTTGACGGCGCGGCTCTGAAAGCTTTCTAAAATTTCCTAACGCCGTTCGACGTGGCTGACGACGAGCCATTCGGCGCGTTTCTGGGCGTTCGTGCGGTAAACCATTTTGACGATCGGATCAACGTCCGCGACGGCTTCGCGGCAAGCATCGAGCGACGGTTTGAACGAAGCGTTCGTCCCGACGCGTTCGATCCTGGCGGTCGAAGATTCCCGGATCGAAGCCTCGAACGCGTCGATCTTCGTTTCCAAATCTTCAATAAAAGTATCGGGCATTCCGCGTCCGACAAAATCCGCCTTGAGCGGTGTCGCTTCCGCCGCAAAACTCCGCGCCGTATCGATCAATACTTGATCGCTTACTCCGCGAGGCATTCGGAATTTGTTCGACGCATTTTCATAGTTTTTCGCCATCGGTTTCCACATATCCGAAATATCTTCCATCGCATCACGAACTGCGTCGCGATTATCGCCGCGAAAGATGGTCTTATCTTTTGCAGTGGTCGTATCCGTAACTTTTGCTTCGCCGAGATTACCGAGAACGGGAGTTTCAGCCAGCAAAACAGCAACCACTGCCGCCACTGCGGGAATGTTCGCAAAATCCGGCGCATTAGCTTGTAAAAACGCCAAAACCCTCAAGAACATTTCGTATAATCTTCTTTCTCTGTCATTCATAAATTAATTTTCTCCTCGTGTTTTATTGGGTAAAAAGACGAATTTTAAGTTATAAATTAAAGTTTTCGGATTTGAATAAGCTTTTCAATTTGTAAATGAACTTTTCGCGCCGAATATGGATTTTTCCGGCTGTAAATGAACTTTTCCGGCTGAATATGGGTTTTTCACACGGAATATGAACTTTTCACGCCGTTTATGGCTTTTTCACGCCGAATATGAATTTTTCACGCCGTTTATGGCTTTGTCCGCGGGACATAGCTTTTACCCGCCACAGTCGCCCGATGCTGGCGCGGACGGATTATTTTCAGACATTTTTCGGCGCGTGAAATGTAAAAGAACTTAATTATTTTGCGTTGCCGATGAAATAAGCGGCAAGCGCGGAAAAGATCAAACTTCCCAACGTCCATTTCCAAAACGGGATCGGTTTTCTTTCTTTCAGCGGCGGCATCAGGTATAACAGATTTGCAAGCACCGAAAACGGCAGAAAATATGCTAAAAACGGCGGGATAAAATCAGCCAGAAAAGGCGCAAGCCAATACCAAACGGCGATGAATGATAATGAAACCGACAGAATCGAAAAAAGAAATTTGAAAAAGCCGATATTTTTCTTCGGCGCGTCGAAATAAGCGAAAAATGCCGCGATGCCGCTTGCTAAAAAAAGCGCGAACGGAACGGCGAAAAACAATTCCAGAAACTTAAACGCAATAATAAAAATTAACGGAAAAATAACGGCATCCCAAAAAGCGGATTCACGTGAGTCTTTTTTTGCTTGAACGGCTTCCATAAAATGAACCTTTGATTTTTTTATTTTTATACTGCAAATGTTTTACAAAAGTCAATGAAATTGTGAAACGAATAGAAAATAAAAGGAAAAACGGACGGTAATTTAACGAATGCTTTTTTCGGGCTTTGCCCGCTGATGTGCGGAAGGGCTTTGCCTTTCCGTATTTTTTTAGTTTTGATTTCGAGGCTGTGCCTCATTTCGACGCGATGAGGCACAGCCTCAAACTTTTGGTAACGATTGACGGAAAAGCAGAGCTTTTCCGCACATCAGACGGCAGAGCCGTAAAAAAAACGCTGAACGTGTGACAGCACTTTGCTGAACGTGTGACAGCACTTTATTGCCGCCCTGACCTGCAAGTGTTTTTTAATCCAAAATCCAAAATCTAAAATCCAAAATCGTTAGAGCAATCCGCGTTCTTTTACGCGCAGATAGCTTTCCAAAAGGCGCGGCGCGAGCGTTTGCGTGGTCACGTCGAGCGCGAGTCCGCCGATGGATTCGACCAATCTTAACGCGGATTCGCGCTGATGAATGATTTCTTCGGCGGCGGATTGCGTGAAGACTTCCTTGATCTCCTTCGGCACGAGGCTGACGGTCGCGTTCAGATCGCGGTCGCCGATCGTGACGACTAACGGCAGATGACGCGGACGTAAAAGTTTTAATGACGTGATGAGTTCCTTTGATGAATCCTTATCGACAAGATCGGTCAGGATGACGACGAAGGCGCGTTTTTTCGAGTTTGACGCAATGAATTGAAAGGCTCTTGCATAACTCGGTTCGATCAGTTCGGGTTCGAGATCGTGCAGGGTTTCGAGCACCGAGTCGATGTGTTCGACACCTTTTTTCGGCGGCAGAAACTTTTTCACTTTGCGCCCGAAAACTACCAGACCGCAATTATCCCCGGCGCGCGCGGCGGCTGACATCAAGGCAAGCGCGGCGTGAATCGCCGTGTCGAATTTCGTTTCGTCGTTGATCCTGCCCGTCATCAAACGCCCGGCATCGAGCGCGATGATGATGGTTTGATCGCGTTCGATCTGATATTGGCGCGTCGTCAGCTTGTTTCTTCTCGCCGTCGCCGTCCAGGAAATATGACGCAATTCGTCGCCGCGCACGTAATCGCGCATCGACTCGAACTCGCGTCCTTCGCCGCGCCGCACGGATTTGCGCTGAATTGCCAGAAACGAACGCGCGCCGAGTGCCTTGAGTTCCATTTCGCGCGCGCGGCGCATATTCGGATAAACTTTGACGGCTTCGGCTTCGCCCAGATCGGTTTGACACCAGACCAGCCCGAATCTCGAAAGAAAACGCACAGCGGTTTTTCCGAATTTATAATTGCCTCTTTTCGGCGGCGTGAGCGTGTAAGAAAAATCGGCGGTCGTTTGCGCTTCGACGCTGAATTCGGCTTCGCGCTTTTCGCCCAGGATCATCTGGTGCGGATATTCGTCCTTTAAGCGGACGTGAAAATCGCGTTCGGTCGCATTTTCGATCCTTAAATGGATCGCGTTCGCGTCGCCGATGGCGAAACGTTTTCCAAATTCGCGTTTGACGGAAAAACCTTCAGGCAGTTTGCGGCTGATGAAATAATCGACGAGTGCGAAAACCACGAGCAAAACGTCGTAAGCCAGAATCAGCGAACGAAGCAGAGGCAGATTCCACGACAGCGAAAGCGGCACAAGCGCGAATGCGAACAAGATATAAAAACGGCGTGTGAAGACAAAACGCATAGATTTCAATTGATTATACAAGAAAGTTTTTTAATTCCGAATCGTTTGAAAATAATTTCAACGGCAAAGCAACTAAATCGGAAGTTTCTGCACAAACAAAGAAGTAAACGAAAACTGCGGAGGCGCATCGTGATAAAAATACTACCTTTCCTTTTATTTATAGTCTTTACCTTTAATATTTTCGGTCAGGAACCGAAAGCGGCGGTCGTGCATCCGGTCGCGGTCGAAGAAATCTATCTCGCCAAAGACGACGGCAAGGGAAAAGCCGGCGATGTTGCCGAAAGTTTTCAGACGAACGACATCCCGATTCACTGCATCGTGCAACTCGATTCGATGAATCCCGCAACCGTCAAAATGAATTTCGTCGCGGTCGCCGTGAAGGGCGTAAAGGCGGAAACAAAGGTCGTTACGGTCAGCTACAAAACCAACGGCAAACAAAACCGCGTCAGCTTTACGGGCAAGCCTGACGGCGTTTGGACGGCGGGAAGCTACCGCATAGATGTTTTTCTGGATGACAAATTAGCCCAAAGCAAAACTTTCGAGATCAAGGAATCGACCGCTTTGCCGGTCGCCGCCAACGCTTTTCAATCGCCGAAAACCGCCAAGCCGAAACCCGGCAAACGTCCGCGCAAAAACTGACTCTGCACGATATTAAAACGCCGCGACCGTAAATTCTGTATCAACCGAAAGCATAATCAGCCGTTTTTGCGGTTGGCATATCGCTTGCACCGATAATCTCAAACATTTGGAGGAAATTATCGAATATGGGTGATACATCAGTTCAAAAAGTAATGTCGGAAAATTCGCCGCACGGCGAAATGGGACAAAAATATCTCGCCTCGGGAGTCGACGTGGCGATGCGTTTGTGGGAAGATCAGGAACCGAACGACGATAAGGAAGTCAGAACGCGCGATTATGAAACGGTCGGTTTCGTGATAAGCGGAAAAGCCGAACTCGAAATCGAAGGTCAAACGTTGATTTTGGAAAAAGGCGATTCGTGGGTCGTGCCGAAGGGCGCGAAACACACTTATAAAATTATCGAATCATTTACGGCGGTCGAAGCCACATCGCCGCCCGCACACGCACACGGACGCGACGAAAAATAAGGGAAAATATAAAAGACGCTTTACTACCAAACATAAAAAAGCCTTCGACATTTGCCGAAGGCTTTCTTCGTTTCTTAATTTTTAAGAAATCTTACCAGCGCGAACCGCCGCCGCGATTGCCGCCGCCGTAGCCGCCGCGTCCGCCGCCACCACCGCGATTGCCGCCGCCGTAGCCGCCGCGACCACCGCCGCCGCCGCCGCCGAATCCACGATTTTCACGCGGTTTTGCTTCGTTGACGGTCAGACTGCGTCCGTCCAAATCTTTACCGTTAAATTCTTCGATCGCTTTTTCGCCTTCTTCTTTGCTCGACATTTCGACAAATCCGAATCCGCGTGAGCGTCCGGTTTCACGATCTTCGACAACGTTTGCGGATTCGACCGTACCGATCGCGCCAAACATTTCTTCCAGATCAAAATTGGTGGTGTTAAAGGAAAGATTTCCTACATAAAGTTTCATTGACATAAATAAAATAGTATCCTCGTCCGATAGTCCTCGGACATCTAAAAGAAGTGTCGAAATCGAATTGGTCTTCGGGAACGGTAATCTGACGAAGTATCGTGTTCGGGTGCCGTAAAAGCAACTTCTGTAACCTACAAACTGCCTAGCTCTCGAACTATTCAAAACGCCGTCAAATCTTACTTATGTCTGCACGGGCGCATCACCGTTGATGCGCGAGAGAAGGATTAACAAGTTTTATGATGCACTGTTTGACGAATAGTTGCAAGCTGATTTTTCGGATATTTGGAAAAATCTCCAATATTTTACAATTATTTTAGTGCATCGCGTTTTTCGTCAACTGAATCTATAATGAAAGAAAAACGATTGCTTTCCCTAATTTTTGAATCGTTTCATAAATAATTCACGGAGAAAATTTAATAAAATGCAGAAAAGTTTGGCGATGATTTTTGGTTTCGCGCTTTTATTCGGCGCAGTGTTTTTCGATCAGGCAAACGCCCAAAATATGATGAACAAGCAGAAAATGGCGGAAGATTTCCATTCCTACGCCAACCCGCAGGACGTGATGGTGAAGCACGTCGATCTCGACTGGACGGTTTCGTTTGAAGAAAAAACGATCAGGGGAACGGCAACGCTCGACATTGTCCGCACTAATAAAAACGCGCCTTTGATGCTCGACACACGCGAGCTCAAGATCGAAAAAGCCGAAACATCCGCCGACGGCAAAACCTTCAAGGCAACGACTTTTGAAATCGGCGCGGCGGATAAATTTCTCGGTTCGGCGATGACCGTTCAGCTTCCGCCGGATGCCAGTAAAGTGAAAATCACTTATGCGTCGAGTCCGAACGCGTCAGGTTTGCAATGGCTTTCGCCCGCGCAGACCGCCGGAAAGAAAGAGCCTTTTATGTTTTCTCAGGCACAGGCGATCCACGCCCGTTCGTTCATCCCTTTGCAGGATTCGCCGCAAGTCCGCGTGACCTATTCGGCGCGTGTCCGCACGCCGAAAAATCTGCTCGCGGTGATGAGCGCGGGGGGAAATTCGCAAACTTCCGCCCGCAACGGAGATTATCGTTTTTCGATGACCAAAGCGATTCCGCCGTATCTGATCGCGATTGCGGTCGGCGATCTGAAATTTAAATCGCTCGGCAAACGAACGGGCGTTTACACCGAACCTTCGATGCTCGAAAAATCGGCATTCGAGCTTGCAGACACCGAAAAAATGGTGATTGCGACCGAAAAGATTTACGGTCAGTATGAGTGGGGCAGATACGATCTTCTGGTCTTACCGCCGAGTTTTCCGTTCGGCGGAATGGAAAATCCGATGCTCACGTTTGCCACGCCGACGATCATTGCGGGCGATAAATCGCTGGTTGCGCTCGTCGCGCACGAGCTCGCGCATTCGTGGTCGGGAAATCTCGTCACGAATGCGACGTGGCGCGATTTCTGGCTGAACGAAGGCACGACGACCTATATCGAATATCGAATTATCGAAGCGATCTACGGCAAACCGCGCCGCGAAATGGAATCTTACCTCGGCAAACGTTCGCTTTTAGACGAACTCGCGCAGTTTGAAGACAAGGACGAAATTCTGCACATCGATCTCAAAGGACGCGACCCCGACGACGGGATGACCGACGTGGCATATGAAAAAGGTGCGTTGTTTTTCCGTCATTTGGAAGAAACCTACGGGCGCGAAAGATTCGATAATTTTATGCGCACTTACTTTAAGGATCACGCTTTTCAGAGCATCACGACTGAAACTTTTGTCGAATATCTGATGAAAAATCTGATCGACAAAAAATATCCGACGACTTATGCTTCGTCGATTTATCCGACCCCTTCGCGCGAAACCATCAACGAATGGATTTACAAACCCGGTTTGCCAAAAAGCGCGCCCGAACCGAAGTCCGACGCTTTCAATCAGGTTGCGATGCAGGCGAAGGAATATCTGAACGGCACGAAAACTTTGAGTTCGATTCAGACGAAAGCGTGGACGACGCAGGAATGGCTTCATTTTCTCCAGACGATGCCCGACGGTTTCGGGACTGAAAAAATGGCGGAACTCGACAAGGCTTTTAACCTCACGAAGGCGGGAAATTCCGAGATCGAGTTTCAATGGCTTTTGATGTCGATCAGGGAAAATTACACGGCGGCGGATGCGCGGCTCGAAGCATTTTTGATCGAGATCGGTCGCCGCAAATTCGTCCGTCCGTTGTTTGTCGAGCTTGCCAAAACGCCCGAAGGAATGAAACGCGCCTGTGAAATCTACGCGAAATCGCGTCCGGGCTATCATCCGATCACGCAAAGCTCGGTTGACGCGATCGTTAAATGCAATTAGAAGCTCTCTCGAATATTGATACAGATTTAGAGTCCCGTTTTCAGTCGGCTTTGCCCAAGCGAAAAGCCGCCCGAAAACGGGACTCTAAATGCTTGCACTGATTTCTGACAGAGGTTCTAAGAAGTAATAATCTGTAAGAAAATAATGATACGTTCGCGAAATTGATTTTTACGAACGTAGAAATCATTATGACGAACGTAAAAATGAAAAAAACTTTCGTCATAAACTTTGTGACGAACGCGAAAATGAAAGAAACGAACGCGAAAATGAAAAAACGTTCGTCATAAAGTTCGTGACGTTCGTCAAAATGAAAAAACTAACTTAAAAATGATTGTGACGAACGTCAAAATGAAAAAAACGAAATTGAGAATCAATATTTTGATGTAAGCGGAAAAGAAATAGAATAGGATTTCCCATTGTTTCGCAATCAATTTGAAAACTGTTCCGAATGTTGTTTACGATCTTTTATTCGGTGAACAAAATCGAAAAAACTCTCGTATCTGCTAAAGATTGCCGTATAATCGAAACGAAAAAGGAGCTTTGCAAAAGATATGTTTTGTCCGAGTTGCGGTTTTGCAGATAATCAATCGAACCAATTTTGCCGTGCCTGCGGTGCGAATTTGAGCCTTGTCCGTTCCGCGCTTGCCAAACCCGACAACATTACGCAATCGGCAATTTCGGCGCGTGAAGAGATCGGTCGCGCCGTCGCCGCCAAGATCAGGGAAACCGATTCGGTCGGTCAATTAAAGAAGGTTGCCGAAGACGTTTTGCCCGAGATCGAAAAATTTCTCGAATCGCCCGAAGAAAAACGTCTGCGGCGCGTGCGGACGGGCACGATCATTACCTGCGTCGGTTTAGGCGCGGCAATCGCTTTTTCGATCATTGCCGCGCTCGGCGACAAGGATTTGGCAGTTTTGGCAGGCTTGGGTTTCGTGACCTTCCTGATCGGACTCGGTTTCGTAATAAATGGTTTGCTCTTTACCGTCCCGCAAAAAACGCTCTCCGACAAATCTTCTGAAGCCGACAAACAACGCGAACTCGACACGAGTTTTAACCTGCCGACAAATCAACCCGACGCACAAACGAATGATCTGAGTTTGCCCGAACCGAAAAATCCGTTTTCTTCCGTGACGGAAGGAACGACCAAACACCTAAAGGAAAAAATCCCCGTCGAACGCCGCTGATTTCCCGAAATCTGTTTTATTGAAAATCTGAACATCGATTTTTTTACTACCCAAACGGGTAGTGTTTTTTTCTTTTTTTTCATTTAAGATGCTTTGTGAATGATATAGAATCCGGGTTGAGAAAGCCGATCCGATTATTTCATAGTTTTATTCTGTTTTTTTGGAGTTCAAATTTTCGATTTCCCCCGACCGAAAATTTGAACTCTTTTTTGTGGAAATACGAAATTGACATCGAAACCAAAAAGAAAGGCACGAATCAATTTCACGCCTTTCTTTTTCCATTCTTTTAATTGACCTTAACGGGATCGGGAATCCACGGCGTAACGTTGCTGCCGAGATGATTCATCACCGAAAATATCGTGTCGCTGATCGGTTCAAAGCTCGATGTCGGATATTTTCCCGCGACCGCGATCTTGTTTCCCGGGCGAACGTCGAGCGGATTTGCGCCGTCGAGATCGGTCAGAACTTCGCTCGGAACGTAATACTGCGTAATGTTCGGATTGTTGCGAACGTCCGAACGCAGCGGATTTCCGCCGAGATGATTGAGCGCGAGCGGCGCGGAGTTGAGCGCGGTCGCCCGCAATCCCGTATTTATCGAAGCATACGAAGCCAAACCGCCGCCGAGCGAATGTCCCGTTAATGTTACATTATTGCCGTCAATAGCCTTCCATTTATTCGCAAAATCGACCGCCTCGCGGTATTGTTTCGGTGTCAATCCTGCGCCTTGTGCGAAATTATTTTTCCAGTCTTTGATGCTTTTTGGGTCAGTTCCGGCGTATGAAACGATCGTTCTGTTATCGCTCGGATCGGTCGGTTTCAGGACGATGGCGCGGAAACCCGTGTTCGTGTTGCCTTTTACGTCGACCACTTCCCAAGTTTTGCCGTCGGGAAAACGATAAATTTCGCCCTTGTTGGCACCGTAAGCAAGGCTCGTCGCGCTTTTCGTTTCAGCGAATGTCAGCCCTTGCGCATCGGGCGGAGTCGGATCGCCGACGCGGTTCGTAACGAGCGAACTTACTGCCCGCACGCTTGCCGTGCCGACTGCTTTTGCGCCGTCGAGCGATTTTTCCAACGCGAAACGCGTAACCGAAGCCTGAAATTCCAAAGTCTTAACCGCCGCATTGCCGACCGTTTTCGCACCGTCGGCGAGTTTGTTTCCGACAAACTCGGTTCCGTGAATGATTCCTTTGCCGAGAACTTTCGCGTTGCCGACAACGGTTGTAAAGCCGCGTTTCACGCCGCTTTCGAGCTTATCTTCTACTTTGTTGGCAAAATTGACCGTGTTCGTGACGGCGGTTTTCGTGCCGTTGACGAGATTATCTTTTGCTTTTTCCGCCGTGTGAATGACATTGCTCCCGGCGCGCTTGATCGAATCTATAAATGACATTTTCGCTCCTGTTTTCCTTAAAAAAATGAATAAAATTCAGGCAAAGAATTTCCGAATCCGCTTCGGATGCAGAAATTGATTGAATGAAACAAAAAACACAATTCGTGCATTTTTGTTATCGGCAGAAGCGGCAGGTAAGTTTCCTATAAATTCGATATTTTTTGTCGTTTTTCGGCACGAAGATCAGCGGTTTACCAAACTTGCGACGACCGCGACGAGTTCAGCGGGATCGACCGGTTTCGGAACGTGCATCTGAAAGCCCGCAAGCAGGGCGCGCATACGATCTTCGACCCGCGCATACGCCGTCAGAGCAACGGCGGGAATGCGTCCGCCTTCTTCGTTTGAAAGAGCGCGAACGCTTTTTATCAGTTCGTAACCGTCGCTGACGGGCATTCCGATGTCGCTGACAAGAATATCGAAATTGTTCGTCTTGATGATTTCCAGAGCTTCTTCCGTTGACGAAACGCCGGTCGGGTGCGCCTCGCACGACTCGAAAATGAAGGTCAATATCTCGCGTGTGTCGGGTTCGTCGTCAACTATGAGAATTCGCAAATCCTTGAGTTCGGGCGGACAGGAAAATGAAACGTGCCCGCTTGCTGTCGGATGGATCCGTTCGGCATTTTCCGCATCCGAATTGAAATTCAGCTCTTTTGAACGTAAAGCGAGCAGTGGAAGCCCGATAGTGAAAGTCGTTCCCTGATTTTCTCCCGCACTCGTCGCTTCGACCGTTCCGCCGTGAAGTTCGACCAGGTGACGGACAATCGCCAAACCAAGTCCAAGTCCGCCGAATTGTCTTGTTGTCGAACTGTCGCTCTGACGGAAACGCTCGAAAATAAAAGGAATGTCTTCCTCTGCAATGCCGATGCCGTTGTCGCTGACGATGATCTCGGCGTGCGAATTGACGCGTTCGAGTTTGATCTGCACACGTCCTTCCTTCGGCGTAAATTTGATCGCGTTTGAAAGCAGATTCCAGACGATCTGTTGAAGCCGGTCGGAATCGCCCGAAACTTTTACATTCTGGTCGATGATCTTTTGCAAACGGATATTCTTCGCTTCGGCGGCAGGCTTGACGGCATCGATCGCCGCTTCGATGATCGAAGAAAGATCGACCGAGCGCACGTCCAGACGCATTTTGCCGGAAATGATGCGCGAAACGTCCAGCACGTCTTCGATCAATTGCGCCTGCGATTTGGCGTTGCGCTCGATGGTTTCGATGGCGCGCGGAAATTGGTCGGTCGGAATCTGATTTTCTCGGAGCATCCGCGACCAGCCGAGAATCGAAGTCAGCGGCGTGCGAAGCTCGTGCGAAAGCGTGGCGAGAAATTCGTCCTTCACCCGGTTGGCTTTTTCCGATTCGGCGCGGGCGGTTTTTTCGCTCCACAAAAGATGCTCGCGTTCGGCTTGAATCTGTTTGTCATCGCTGATGTCGATGGTGATTCCGTCGAAACGATACGGTTCGTTATTTTTATCGTAAAATCCGCGACCGATCGCACGAATCCATTTTGTCTGATTGTTTTGCGGATTAACGGTTCGATATTCGACATCGTAATGCGTGCGGTCTTCGATGGATTTATCGATTGCGGCACGTGTTTTCTCACGGTCTTCCGCGTGAATGATATTGTAAAAATCTTCAATCGTGACGGTCGCTTCGGGCGGCAACCAGAAATGATGTTTGGTCAGATCGCTCCAATTCAAAACGTCGAACGGCAGATCGCAATACCACAAACCGAATCTTGAAGAATCGAGCACCAACTGCAATCTTTCCTGACTTTGGCGAAACGCTTCTTCGATCCGTCGGCGTTCGGCAATATCCTGCATCGCGCCGAGCATCCTGATCGGTTTTCCGTCGCGGTGAATTGCAAATCCGCGGTCGTAAACGTATTTAGAACTGCCGTCGACACAGATATAGCGGTATTCATCCGACCAATTTTCGCCGCCGTTGTCGATCACCTGATGAATTCCCGAAACGACGCGTTCGCGGTCGTCGGGATGAATATGCTGATACCACCAATCGGAAGTCGTTTCGACTTCTTCGGGCTTGTAGCCGAAAACGCTCTGCACCGCGTCGTTCCACCAGACGTGGTTGGTTTGCAGATTCCAATCCCAGATCGCGTCGTTCGTGGCGCGTGTCACGAGCCGAAATCTTTCGTCGCTGACACGGAGTTTTTCTTCCGTTTGTTTGCGGCTGGTGATGTCGAGTGTGACTCCGTTCATCAACAGAGCCTTTCCGCTTTCGTCGTAAATTCCGCGACCGCGCGCAAATATCCAGGCGGTTTCGCCGTCGGGACGGATTATCTGATATTCGACTTCGTAATCCGCACGGTCTTCGAGGGCTTTAGCGACCGAAGTGCTGACGCGCTCGCGGTCGTCGGGGTGAATCATCGAAAGAAATTTGTCGAACGGAAAATCCGTTTCCGGCGGCAAACCGAAATTTGCCAGGCATCTTTCCGAGCAGTTCATCTTTCCGGTTAAAGGATCGAGTTCATACGAGCCGAGCCGTCCCGCGTCGAGTGCGAACTTCAGTCTTTGTTCGCTTTTCATTAACGCTTCTTCCGATTTTTTACGGTCGGTGATGTCGATGACAACGCCGGGAAGCTGAACCGGGTTGCCCGTTTCGTCGCGTAGAATGCTTCCGCGCGCGACGACCCAGCGAATCGAATTGTCGGGTTTTACCAGACGATATTCGGCTTGGTATGAATCCGACGAGCGAAGGGCTTCGTCGATGAGTTTTTCAACCCGTGCGCGGTCGTCTTTGTGAATTGCCTGTTTATATTTTTCGATGCTCCCGCCGTTCGCGTCATCTGCCGAAACCGAAAACAATATCGCCAGACTTTTATCGGCGGTAATGCGGTTATTGATTACGTCCCAAGTCCAGGTGCCGATCTCGCCTGCCTGCAACGTCGCTTCGAGCCGCAGACGCGCATCTTCGAGTGCATTTGCCGCTTCTTGTCTTTCAGATTCCGTTTTTTCGGCAAGCACAGCCAGTTCGCTGTTTCTTTTTGCCTGTTCGATTGCTTGTCTTTCGAGCAGAATTTGTTCGGTTATGTTTTCGACGTGATGATAAACGCAGCCGACCTTTCCCTGATCGTCAAAGACGGGATATGTGACCAGTCGCCAGTAACGTTCTTCATAACCGCCGCCTTCTTCGGGCGGACGCGTCACGTCGTATTTCTGGATCGGCAATTTATCGGGTTTGCCCGTTTCAAAAACCCTCAAAAACGAGGCGCGAACTTTTTCGGAATGCGCGGATTCGTCGTCGGGATTATCGGGGAAAACGTCAAAAATATACTGCCCGACAATGTCCTCGCGCCGCCGCATCGTCAGTCTGAGATACTCGTCCGAAACATTGACAATTTTGAGATCGCGCGCAAGCACGATCACGGCTTTCGGCGAAATTTCAAACAAATGGCGGTAATCGGGCGAGAAATCTTCAGTCGGCATATTACTAAAGAGTAATTTTTTGAAAGGGCTTTTTGCAACCAAAAATATTAATTTGCCACGTCTAATGAGCAATTCTTATGTTAAGGCGCAATAAATATAAAATGTGCTTACTTACAAATGAGTTTATTTGCTTTTATATTTTCTTTGCTTTCGCTTGGCGTGGGTTTATGATGAAGGCGAGTTAGGTGATTGACTCGCATTATCTGTAAGTAGAATATTTTTCGACAAACAAGGGAAGGTAATTATCAGGCACTTATTTTAATTTTATAACCGTTTAAGGAGGTGCAGATAATGTTAACCAAGACCAATAAATTCAATTTAAACAGGAGTTTTCTCCTTCGTTTCGCTTTAATCCTGCCGCTTATTTTGTGCGTTTTCGCGGTTACTGTAAATGCACAAAGAAACGACACTGCAAAAAACAAAAATCTTCCGCTCTGGCAAAGCTATAAGGGTGTAACGATCGGGATGACCGTGCCGGAAGTGATCGAAAAGCTCGGTGCGCCGCAATCGGAAACCGCCGAAGGCTATTTCTATATGTATACGGAAAACGAAACCGCGCAGGTTTTGTTCGACATCAACAAAAAGGTGCGGACGATTTCCGTGATCTATACCGCCGAATATCTGAATCCGCCGAAATTTGCCGATGTTTTCGGCAAAACCGCCGAAGACGAATCGAAGTCCGACGGCTCGGTTTTCAAAATGGTGCGATATACCGATGCCGGATTCTGGGTTTCATACAACCGTATGGCGGGCGAACAGGCGATGGTAATCATCGTCATTCAGAAATTATAAAGGCATTTTTAAAGGCAAGATAAAAGGCAGTTTTTTATCGAACCGATCTTAGAGCAAGGAGGTGAAAATCAAATAAAACCTGCGGCGGCAATGCCGTCGAAATGGAATTTTGTTGAAAAATACTACTACAAACGCGGCGGTCGATAATCACGCTCTTTGACCGCCGCGTTTTAGTTCTTCGGTAAAGCACGAAAAGCAATGCTTTGATTGAAACGCAAGCAAACTGTGGAAACAGCCATACACTTTTCTACTTTGTCGCGGGAACTATCCGCAGAATGCGGTCGTCGTTTTTTGCCGCGTCGCCGCGCCCGTCGCGGTTCGAGGTCGAAAACCAGATCGAACCGTCGGGAGCTTCGGCGATTTCGCGGATGCGTCCGTATTCCTTTTTAAAAAGCTCGTCACGCGCCGTAACTTTTCTTCCGTCCAATACCAGACGAATGATCGCTTCGCCTTTTAATGCGCCGAAAAAGAAATTATTTTTGAAGTCGGGAAACAGATTGCCGCGATAAAACATTGCGCTGGCGGGCGCGACGGCGGGCGAAAATTCGATGATCGGGGTTTCCATTCCCGCTTTCGTCATATTGTGGCTGATCTTGTCCCAACCGTAATTTTTCCCGCCTTCGACAATGTTTACCTCGTCGCCGCCCGAACGTTTGAAGAGCGAAACGCCGTCGATTATCGAAGATCCGTGTTCGGTTTGAAACATTAACCCTGTTTCGGGCTGAAAATCCATTCCCTGCGCGTTGCGGTGTCCGTAACTCCAGATTTCGGGACGCGCATCCTTTTGCCCGACGAACGGATTATCGCTCGGAATGCTTCCGTCATCGTTCAAACGCAGAGTTTTGCCGTTGATCGAAGCGAGATTCTGCGCCCGTTTCTGTTTGGTCGCATCGCCCGTCGTGATGTAAAGCTTGCCGTCTGCGCCGAATTTCAGACGCGTTCCGGCGTGATATTTCGAGGCGGGAATCGCTTCGATGATCGTTTTCGGCTCGGTCAGCGTTTCGCCCGTTTCGCGGTAACGCACGACGCGCACGTTCTGTTCCCGGCGTTCGTCGCGGTAAACGTAAGCCAGATAAACGAAACGGTTTTCAGAGAAATTAGGATGCAGTGTCATTCCCATCAGACCTCCTTCGTCGGAAAGCGAAACGTCGGGAACGGTAAAAAACGGTGCGGCGCGAAGTTTTCCGTTTTCGATCAGGCGGACTCTGCCCGGACGTTCGGCAAAAAACACGCGACCGTCGGGCGCAAAGACGATCGACCACACGATCTCGACATTTTCCGCCACCGTTTCAACCTTCATCGGCGGCAGATATTTAGAAGCCGGCACGACGGGAAAATCCGCCTCGCCTTCCGCCGCCGAACATCCAACCGCATTCAAACCGACCAACGCCAACAACACAAACTTCGCTAAATTTTTTCTTAATCTCATCGAACCGAACCGCCTTTTTTAATTTTTAATTGTAACCTGAGATGACTTTAATATTGAGAAAGTTAGCCGCCGAATTCAAAAGAAGCGATTTTCCCGTTTCGGGAAAATCGTCTGAAAAGTTTGGTCGGCGGCAGTTTATCAAAAAGAAATGCGAAATATGCGTGATCTAATAATCACGGATAATGAAATATCGGTTATTCTAATGGTTAGATTGGTAAATCAGACGGATATATTGGTTGCAAAGACCAATATAAAGGTGTCGGAAACCAATATATTATGCACGCCGACCAATATAAAGGCATCGAAGACCAATATATTCCTGAATTTTGTCCTTATATTGGTTGCGAAGACCAATATAAAGGTATTGGAAACCAATATATTGATCTCCGATACCTTTATAAACATATTTTTTGCCAATATATCGGTCACGCCTGACGATATAACCATTAGATTGCTTTTTAAGCACTCACACAATATTAAATGAAACTAAAAAAACTCCCCTCCTTAAAAAAGGAGGGGAGTTTTTATTCAATTTTACTTAATTTTGTTGGGGTGCTTAAGTGACGGCAAAAAATCAACCTTCTTCTTTCGGCGGAGTCGTTCGTTGACGCGGTTTTCTCTGCGCCTGAAAGCGGGTGCTCAGATCGTCGTAAATTGCCTGTGCATTTTGAACGCCCATTTTCGCCGCCTGCCCGACCGCCGCGTAATAAGCCCGCGCAAATTCGTCGGCTTCACTGCCCGCGAGCATCGAAGTGTCTTCGAGATTGCCGTAAAGCTGTTCGAGCAAACGAATAAAACCGCGCAATTCCTTGAACGCCGCAAGGTCTTTCAAAAACTCTCCCGCCGTCCGAAACAGCGGAAGAAATTCGGGATTGGAAACGACATACTGCGCGACCTTTTCATTAAACGGCAAACTGTCGTCGCTGATCTTCGGAAGCCGCTTTTTAGCCTCGGCACTAAGCGCAATGAGCTTCGGCGCAAGCAGTCTGACGAGCGTATTGATCGCCGTCCTGATCTCGTCAAGTTCCGCTTCATTCCACTCTATCGAAATTCTATTTTCAATCATTTTTTTATTCTCCTCGGTTTGTTTTATTTTTGGATTTTCCGATGTGTTTAACACATCAAAATTGTGACCGAAACAGAGAAAATTTTTGCCGAAAATTTTTATATTATTTTCAAACAAAAAACGCCCTAACCTGCAAATAATTCAGCCGAAAAGATTTATTGAAAATAATTTTTTTGAGAAATTAAAAGGTTCTACTAAACTGGGCGCATTATGAGCGAAAATCTTCAAGTAGTGTATAAAAATGGCATTTTTCGCCCGTTGGAGTCGATAGAATTACCGGAAGATAAATATTTCAATATTGATGTCCATGAGATGGTTGAAAAAACGGATAACAAAACAAAATTAGAAATCTTTAATAAATGGATGGCAAATCTCGATCCGAACACGCCGACCTTAACCGATGAACAAATGAGCCGCGAAAGTATTTACGAAGATCAGAGAAAAAGACAGTTATGAAATATTTAGCTGACTCGAAGAAGGTTTAGATTTCTCCACGTGATCAAATATAAAATAATAGGTTATATGAAAAAATATTAATGTAAATTTGTCGAAATTTATTTTATTTCATTAAGAATTGAATTTATATGTCTTTGCTCTAAAGTTTCAGAGTCACAAACACTATCCATTAATTGTGAAATAGTTTCATCGTTTAATTTTCCTAAGATTCGAGATATATCATTCAGAAGAATTTTTTTAATCTCTTCGACAGTAAACTCTCTACAAACTTCTGAGCAATCTAGCCAAGAATCATGTTCTAAAAATTCTGCATTATCTTTTGCTTTTAAAAATATTTGTTGAGTTCTCAAATGAGTAGATTTTTGCTTGAAGTTTGGAACTTCGCTATTAATAAAAAAGAGAAGAAGTTCAGGATTTAGACTAACAATCACTAACCTCTTCTCTTTAGGATCTCTTGTAGTATGACAAAACAATTTAATAACGTGACCTGGAAGCAGATTTCTTTCGACAAAATTTATTCTCTCATCTTCTGAAAAATGCTTGCCTAAGTTCATTATTAAACATATTCTCCTAGCAACTGGATTAAATCATCAGACCCTTTCAAGTTTTTAGCAATTTCAAATACAGAAATTTCTCCGTTCATATCGGCTGTTTCGTAAGCCGCATCGTGACTTATATCTTTCAATTTTCCAAAAGGTAATGAGCTGTATTGTTCAATTGCCTTGTCAAGACAAGCCAAATCAGACTTACTAAAAAAATCTTTCTCAGCCTGGCGCAGAGGAATTATTCTATATCCGTCAATTGAAAACGCTTCCTTTGCTAAAGGAAGAATTGTTTCTTTTCTATTATCTCGCACATCTTTAATGATGTCATATACCCTGCTTGGAACGGGACCATCTTTCATCGCGACATAATAATCACCGCAAATAAATCTTCCATATTCTTCCAAGTGCGCCAAATCTGCAAAATACAAAATTTTTCCAATATGGTAAATATCTGGAATTTGCGCCCTTTCTGAAATATAGAGTATAACTTCAAGTGCTTTTTGGGGGTCAAACCTAAATGGATTTTCCATAAGCAATCCTCCTATTACTCTATTAAGATGTTTCATTGATGAAACAAGCTTACCTGCTTTATATTATATTGTCAAAAGCGAAAAAATACCACAAATTTATCAAAACCAACTGCCTTTGACATCTTTCAAAACGACCTGCGCCGTGTTGTGTCCCGACGCGGCGAAGACTCCGCCGCCGGGATGGGTTGAGGCACCTGTTAAGTAAAGATTTTTGATCGGCGTTTTGTAAGCGGACATTTCGGGCAGAGGGCGGAAAAGAAACATCTGGTCGAAATCCATTTCGACGTGCATCACGTTGCCGCGAAGTAAGCCGATACGCTGTTCCAAATCCAGAGGCGTTTGGATAAAACGGTCGATGATCGAATCTTTGACGTTCGGTGCGTAACTGTTGACGACATCGATGAGTTTGTCGGCTTCGCGTTCCTGAATGTTTTCCCAACGTTCGCCGTTGGCGAGTTCGTATGGATAATATTGTCCCCAGATGAAAAGCGTGTGTTTTCCTGCGGGCGCGAGCGTCGGATCGACCGACGAAAAGGACATCGGCAGCGGACACGGATTTCTGGACGGAATGCCGTTTAAATAGTCGGCGTAAGAACGTTCGAGATATTCCATCGACGGGCACAAAAGCTGTAAACCGCGATGACATTCGGCAGGTTTTCCGCCCGACGGCGCGGCGATGTAATCGGGAAGCCCGGAAACGGCGCAACGAATAATCATCCCGAAACCGTTGCCGATCCTGACGTTTTCGATGCGTTCCGCCAATCCTTCGGGCAAGTTTTCCACGCCGATAAGCTTTAAAAAAGTCGTGTAAACGTGCGCGTTTGAAACGATTCTTTTTGCTTCGATGCGTTCGCCGTTTGCCAGAATTATTGCGCCAGTTTCATTATTTTCAACTTCGATCCTGGCAACTTCGGCATTCAATAAAACCTCGCCGCCGTGATGCTCCAAACATTTCGCCATCGCCTGCGTCAGCATTCCCGAACCGCCTTTCGGACGTTTCACGCCGCTTTTGTGAATCATCGAATGCCAGCCGAGAAAATCGCCCGAAGCCATCGCGGTCGGCGGCGGTCCCGATTGCGCCGCGAGCCAAGCCATCGCGCCGCGCAAGCCTTCGTGTTTGAAGGTTTCGCGGACGAGCGCGCCGTAACTCGTCATCAGTTTACGAACCATATCCGCCGGATTTTTCGACTTTCCGCCGAGCACCATATGACGGACGAGATTAAAAGCCGTCGGCGGTTTCAGAAACGCATCGAAAACGCCTTCGTTGACCTTTTCCCATTCGGTCACGAATTTGCGGTAGCGTTCCGCGTCTTCGGGCGAAACTTTGGCGATGGATTCGCAGGTTTTATCGATGTCCTTCCAAAAATAGATCGCGCCTTTCCCGTCCGGCATCGGCGCAAACGCAAACGGGTCGCAGTCGATATATTCAAGCCCGAATTTTTCCAATTCCAGATCACGAATCACGGGCGTGAGATGGATCATAATGTGCGCCGACGAACCGACATCGATCTTGTAACCTTCGATAATATCTTCCTGCGTGCAAACCGCGCCGCCGACAATATGCCGTCGTTCGAGAACGATCACCTTCAATCCAGCCTTCGCCAGATAACACGCGCAAGTCAAACCGTTATGCCCGCCGCCGACTACCGCAACATCGTATTTTTTTGTCATCGGGAATATTTTGCCACAGAGAAGTTGAAGAGCGAAAAGGCGAATTTCCGGAAATAATATATTTTTTTCATCCGCGATGTATCAAATGGCGCAGTAAAGGGACTATTTTTCTCAAACACGGAAATATTTGCGTGTTTCCATTTCCCGGAATTTTCAAATTTTTATAACCCCTGCATTTGAAACTAAAGTTATTTTCCGCCAGCTAATAAGGAGCCAGAATGATTACGTTAAATGTTAATAATGTCAGTTATCAGGTCGATGTCCCGACGGATATGCCGCTTTTGTGGGTCTTGCGCGATGTGATCGGTTTGACCGGCACGAAATACGGTTGCGGTCGCGAACTCTGCGGCGCGTGTACGGTTTTAATTAACGGACGCGCCGAGCGAACCTGCGAATATGATGTCGGCGGCGCGGTCGGAAAACAGATCACGACGATCGAAGGGCTTGCCGCAAACGGCTTGCATCCGGTTCAGCAAGCGTGGATCGAGCATCAGGTTCCGCAATGCGGCTATTGCCAATCGGGAATGATCATGGAGATCGTCGGCGAGATCAACGACGGGCGACCTAAAGCCGAGATCATCAACGAAGTCAGCAATATTTGTTCGTGCGGCACATTTCAGCGCATTCGGGCGGCGATTCTGAGTCTGCAAGGTTAAAAGAGGTGAGATTATGACGAAGAAAGATGAAAATTCGGTCAGCCGGAGAAGTTTTATCGCGAGTTTGGTCAGCGGCGCGTTCGTTTTGAAGATGAGTTTCGAGGGAGGCGAAAAAGCGTTCGCGGCGGCGATCGAATCGGGCGCAAGACCGAACGCCGCTTTAGCGGAAACGCAGTTGGGAACGTGGTTGCGAATCGGCACGGATGAATTCGTCACGATTCTGGTCGGAAGCTCCGAAATGGGACAGGGAATTTTAACGGGACTCGCACAGCTTATCGCCGAAGATTTGATGGTTGACTGGAACAACGTCGTCGTTGAACAGGCGGGCGCGAATTCGATCTATAAAAATCCGCTTTATAATGCACAGATGACGGTCGGCAGCGGCAGTATGCGCGGCTATTATCAATCTCTGCGCCTCGCCGGAGCAACCGCCCGCGAGATGCTGAAAGCCGCCGCCGCGCAGACCTGGAGCATTCCGATTGCGAATTGCCAGGCGGCAAACGGGCGCGTCACGAACACGCAAAACAGCGCGTTTCTAACTTACGGACAGCTCGCCGCGCTCGCCGCGACGATGCCCGTTCCGACTAACCCGACGCTCGTTCCCGACAGTCAACTGCGCTACATCGGCACCGGGCTAAAACGCGTTGATATTCCCGCAAAAATTACGGGAAGCGCAGTTTACGGAATTGACGTGCGGCTTCCTGATATGGTTTATGCCGCCGTTAAACATTGCCCGTCGTTCGGCGGAACGCTTGTCGGCACGCCTTCGACACCTTCGGGCGCGATCGCCGTCGTTCCTTTGCAAGTGATGAGCGGAACGGGACGCGGAACGGAAACGACCGGAATGCTCAATGCCGTTGCCGTTGTCGCGAATAACACCTGGTCGGCAATGCGGATGGCTTCGCAATTGAACGCAAGCTGGAACATTCCCGCGACCTCGCAAAATTTGAACAGCGACGCATTTTTCGCGCAAGCCGAAGATTATTTAAAGAACGGCGCGCCCGACACGCGGCAGGCTGAAAGAGTCGGAAGCACCAGAAAATTTCAAAATTGGGGTAAACCGGTCACGGCAACTTATTATTTGCCGTATCAGGCTCACGCGCCGATGGAAGTCTTAAATTGCACGGTTCGCATCACGGGACAAGCACCGAACCAGCTTTGCGAGATTTGGGCACCGACGCAAAGCCAGGCGGCGACCGTTGCGACGGCAAACGCGCTAACCGGAATTCCGACCGCGCAAATTCAACTGCACACGACTTTTTTAGGCGGCGGTTTGGGAAGAAAATTCGAGCAGGATTTTATCAGCCAGGCGATTCAGGTCGCGATGGCGGTCAATCGTCCCGTGAAGCTGATCTGGTCGCGCGAAGAAGATTACCGCCGCGATCAATATCGCCCGATGGCGGTCGTCAGGATCGAAGCGAGTCTTGACGGTGAAAAGAAGGTCAAAAGCTGGAAATATAACAATTGTTCGCCGTCGATCACTCTGCAAAGACGCACGACGGCAAATGTTGACGGTCAGGCGGTCGAAGGTTCGACGACGGCGACCGGATTAACGTATTCGTTCAAATCGCGGCTCGTCAATCATCTCGTTTTACCTGTTCCGATACCGGTCGGTTTCTGGCGGTCGGTCGGTAATTCGATCAATTGTTTCGCCGCCGAAAGTATGATGGACGAGCTTGCCGAAAGCGCGGGGATCGATCCTTATGAGTTTCGCCGGATACATCTGGAAAACAGCCCGCGTGCGCTTGCCGTGATTGACAAGGTTGCGGCGGATGCGAACTGGAACGGAACCATTCCGGGCGGTCGCGCCAGAGGGATTGCAATGACGCAATGTTTCGGCAGTATCGTCGCGGAAGTCGTCGAGATTTCTTTGCTGACCGGCGGACAAATCCGTCTGCACAATGTCTGGTGCGCGGTCGATTGCGGTCGCGCCGTCAATCCCCAACAGGTCAGGGCACAGATCGAAGGCGGCATCGTTCACGGCATCAACGCCGCGCTCTGGGAACAGGTAACGTTTACCGCCGGACGCTCGAACGTCAGCAATTTCAACAATACGCGCAAAATCAAACTGCGCGAAATGCCGCAGATCAACATCAGCATTATGCCGGCGAATCCGAGCGTTTCGATTGGCGGAGTCGGTGAACCCGGCGTGCCCGCAATCGCTCCGGCGATCGCCAACGCCTATTTCAGGCTCACCGGCAACCGCATCCGCCGTCTGCCTTTCTTCCCGGTCTGATTTGGATCGGGAAAAGTAAAAATAAAAAAGGAATGGAAATTTTCCCATTCCTTTTTTATTGCCGAACGAAATTTCTTTCGTTCAAAATGCGGTTGCTTTTCGTTACTTCAAAAATTCCAAAAGCGCGGAATTGACTTCTTCTGAATGTGTCCAACCGATGGCGTGCGGACCGTCTTTGATAACGACGAGTTTACTGTCGGCGATCAGATCGGGCAATCTTTCGGCAGTCGATTCAAACGGCAGAATGCGGTCGGCATCACCGTGAACGAGCAAGGTCGGAACGTCTATTTTTTTGACATCGGCGCGAAAATCCGTCAACCAGGTATCGACACAGGCAAGTGTCGCAATTGCCGAAGATTGAACCGCGACGTTCCAGCTCATTTTCACCGCTTCGTCCGTGATGTGCGTGCCGCCGAGTTTGTCGGTATTGAAAAAATTATCGAAAAATCCGGTAAAAAAAGACGGGCGGTCTTTGATGATATTTTCTTTGATGCCGTCGAAAACTTCCTGCGGAACGCCTTCGGGATTGTCGTCGGTTTTCAGCAAAAACGGCTGTAAAGCACCGAGCAGAGCGGCTTTGGCGACACGCGCCGAACCGTATTTCGACAAATAACGCGTCACTTCGCCCGTTCCCATCGAAAAGCCGACCAGAACCGCGTCTTGCAGATCGAGCTTGGTCATCAATTCGTTGAGATCGGCGGCAAAAGTGTCGTAATCGTAACCTTTTGAAGGTTTGTCCGATTTTCCGAAACCGCGCCGGTCGTAGGTTATGACGCGAAAGCCGTTTTCGATCAGAACCGAAGTTTGTTTTTCCCAGGATTGTCCGTTCAAAGGAAAGCCGTGAATCAAAACGACGGGCTGACCCGTTCCTGAATCCTCGTAATAAAGCTCGATGTCAGCCGAATTTTCTTCGCCTACTTTAAAATATGGCATTAATATTAATCTCCCTGTGTTTGTAAATTTATCCGCCGAACCATAGGAAAAAACGGCTCGCACCGCTGATTCGTAAATGCTTGACGTATTTTTATTATATCAAAGTAATTATTTTTCCCAGACGTTAAATATATGTTAAGTTATTCGCTGAGATTTTCGTCCGGCTTGGTTTCCATTTTAGTTTCAAGTTGGTTCGTGACTGAATGGCATTTAATTCCAATGTTTCAGACTGTGCCAGATTTCAGCAAGCGGTTTTTTTGTTTTGCGGCAAATTAGAATCTTGTATTTTTCGTAATTATCGGAATATGGATGATTAACTTCCGTCCGCTCTTCGACCGATTCACAGTTTTTTTCCGCATCTTCTTTTTTTGACCCTAAAAGAATCAAGATTTCACCCGTATATTCGCGCGGTCCCCAGACGAAGTAACTCTGATGCGGGCTAATTGCCTTCGGCAAACCGTATTTTGCACCGAAAAAGTCGATTGCGCCCGCTTCGCCATAGTTGGAAGCGAAAATTCCTGCTTTCGCGCGTTCCTGTTCCGAAAGCGAGTTGTAAACTTCGGCGGTTTTTTCGAGCATTTCCTGCCAAATTAATTGATCGCCGAAAATCTGCTGAAGCGGACTGGTCTGTGCAGTTTCCGAACGCGGCGGTCGGAAACCGATTTTTTCCTGATAATTTATCAGTGTTTCGATCGGCAGAATCGGCACGACCGTCGGGATTATGAGAATTGTCAATGCGATTAGTAAAGCAGGAAAAGCATATTTTACGAAACGCAAAACGCGGATTTTTTCAAGTAAATGTTCCAGCAAAACCGCGCCGCCCGCAAACAGCATCGGGTAAACGGGTGCAAGATAATAATCTTTCGCTTTGAGATAAATCATCAGCGCGAGTGTCACAAGATAAGCAATGCCGAGAAAGCGAAAACGCTTACCGTTTTTATTGAAAAGAAAAAAACAGATTCCCGCGAGCCAGACCGGAAAAGCGAGCGGATTCATTCCTAAAATTTGCGAAACGATAAATTGAAGCGGCGACATAACAATATTTTTGCCGGTTTTTTGCACGTTTTGCAGTAGTTCGAGCGTCGCAAAATCGTTTTGAACTTGCCAGATGATGTTCGGTAGAAAGATAAGAAATGCGATCACTCCGCCGAGCCAGAAATATTTATCGAGGAACACTTTTCGCGTCTGCGTCAAAAGCAGTCCGGCAACCAGCGCAAAGCCGAAAAAGACGAGCGAATGCTTGTTCATCAATCCGAGTCCGGCGAAAAGCCCGAAGAAAAGCCAGTTAATGGATGAATTTGGGATTTTAGATTTTGGATTTTGAATTTCAGTTGATGAATTTTCCGGCGGGTTTTGAACGGCTCTGACCGCGAAATAAACGCAGAGCATCCAGAAAACGGGTTCGAGCGAGTTCATCGAAAGCAGATTATCGATGGCAAGATAGATCGGTGCGCACAAAACGCACAGACACGCCAAAAAAGCCGCAAACGCTTTTCCGCCGAATTCTCTGACCAAAACCGCCGTCAGAAAAACTTTGAACGCGCCTGCCAACGCCGGAAAAAAACGAATCGCAAAAAGTGAATCGCCGAGCAAAACGCGGCTCGTTTTTGCCATCAGTGCAACCATTGGCGAATGATCTGGATAACCCCACGCAAGATGTTCGCCGCACGCCAGAAAATATAATTCGTCGCGGAAATATCCGTAATTTGAATTGAACGTAAAATGAAGTAAAAGTTTGAAAACCGCAAAATATAAACCGATCGCAATCGGACTCAGCCATTTATTAGTTTGCGTCGGAATATTTTCGTTCACATTCATAAATTAACTCAACGTGAAAGTGATAATTAAGTTTCACTAATTTAGGCTATTCGACCATTCGATTTTCAAGTTCGACCAGCTTTTCGATAAAGGCTTTGCGCTTTGTTTCGGCAAACGGGTTTCCTCGCTGAATGGTTTGAAAAAGTTCCCACGAATCTTCGCTGACAAGGCGCGCCGCCTTCATCAATTCTTCATAGGAAACGGTCGCAAGTTCGGAATCGATGACGTGAAGCTCGTCCAGCGCGCGCGCGACAAAATGCGTTAATGCCTGGACGTGCGCCATCTCTTTATCGTGTTCCTCGGGCGATTTTTCAAAGACTCTCAAATTTAATTCTTCGGCTAAAAATCGTTTTATTTTTTCGCTTTTGTCCGTTCGCAAAGGACAGAGCGCAATGCGCATTCCGTCAATTCCTTCGCGTCCGCTCTGCGGTCCGAAAAGCGGATGTGTGCCGATGATCTCGACCGTTTCGGGCAAAGCTTTCGCCATCAGCCGGAGCGGTTCTATTTTCACAGAACACACGTCGAAACACATCGCATCGGCTTGTAAAAACGGCACGGCACGACGCAAAACCGTTTCAAATGCCGTCAGCGGAACGGCGAAAACAACGATTTTTTTGTTTGCTGTCGTTTCAAAGTCGCACCAATTTACGCCGAGTTCTTCGGCTTGCGTTTGTAAATTTTCATTATCAAACACCGAAATTTCAAAAAAAGGCGCGAGGTGGCGCGCCATAAATTGTCCGAATTGTCCGAATCCGATGATCCCGATTTCTTTCATTTCAATTTGGGATTTGGGATTTGGGAATCCGCATTGAAATCTAAATCCCGAGTCCGGATTCCCAAATCCCAAATTGTATTAGCTTAATCCGTCCGCGACCATTGACGAATCGGGGTTGGCGATAAGTTGTTTTATCTCGTCGATCTTTTCGAGCGCGGCTTGTTCGCCCGCTTTTATAAATTCGTCGATCTTACTGATCTCATCAGGGCGCAGATGCGAAATCTCGGGGCTGATAACGACATCGGCACGGTAATGATGCGCTTTTGAAGCGGCGCGCAACAGCATCAGAGCGGATTGGAAAAACACGCCGAGCAATGTCGAAGGCGTTCCCCAATACGTCGCGCCGCAAGCGAGAACGTCGACCGCAATGACGATTTCCGCGCCGAGTTTTCTCACGGCTTTGGTCGGAACGGCGGCGACAACTCCGCCGTCGATCAGCATTTTTCCTTCGTGCTCGATCGGCGCAAAAACGCCCGGAATCGCACAGCTTGCGCGAATCGCTTGAATTACGTCGCCTTTTTCTTTGAGCACGACTTCGTTTCCTGTTTCGAGGTCGCAGGCAATCGCGGCAAAAGGAATCGGCAAATCTTCAAATTTATCGACGGGCAGATGTTGACGGAAGAAATTTCCCATCGAAGCATTTGAAAGCAAGCCTTTCGGCGAATAGGAAAATCCCGTCATCCGAAACCAGCTTATTTTTTTCGAGATTTCGTAAATTTGCTCATAATTCAAGCCCGCCGCGATCGACGCGCCGACCAGCGAACCCGCCGACGTGCCGGAAACGAAATCGATCGGGATGTTGTGTTCCTGCAAAGCCTTGTAAACGCCGAGATGCGCGAATCCGCGCGCCGCGCCGCCTGAAAGTGCAAGTCCGATTTTTTTTCGGGTCATAAGAAATTGGTTTTGGTCTTCGGCTTTTGGTTTTTGGTCTTTGAAATTATTGATAAGAATTGAAATTAAAATCTCTTTTGAAGGCAAGTTTTAACTTTAAATCCAAAGACCAAAGACCAAAGACCAACGACCAACGTTTTACTTCTAATTGATTTTAACCGCAGTTTGTGGAAAACTAAACCGCTAAAATGACTCTGCACGAATCGCTTCAACTAGAACGCCAAACCACGACCGCCGATATTGCCGCCGGAGAAAAAACCTGCCCGGTTTGTTCGCGTGAAACGCCGGACGAATATGTTCCGCTTCTCTCGCTGGCGGAAGATTTACAACGTTTGATTCAGGCAAACGCGCCCGATTCGCGTGAATTTCAAGCCGTTTGTGCGCGTTGCGTTCGTTTGTTCGAGCGCGCGAAAGATCAGATTTTGACCGATGCGGCACTGCAAAAAGATGGTTCGCGGGTGCTTTCCACGCCGTTAAGATTGGACGCGGACGAGCGTTTTACGGGTAAAGGTGTGACGATCGCGTTTCTCGATTCGGGATTTTATCCGCACGTCGATCTGACCACGCCGAAGAACCGCATTATCGGTTATCGAAATTTACTGCACGAAGACGGTAATCTCACGTCGCTGTTTCAGCCTGATGTCGCAAGCTGGCACGGAATGATGACAAGCGTCGTCGCGGCGGGAAACGGCAGTCTTTCAAACGGTTTCTATCGCGGAATCGCGCCCGATGCCGAAGTCGTTCTGGTGAAACTCGCACGGACGGGACGCATTACCGAGCAGAATATTCAGGACGGTTTGGAATGGATTTTGGAAAACCGCACGAAATTTAACATTAAGATCGTCAACATCTCGGCAGGCGGCGATTTTGAACAGAGTTATCTGCACGACAGCTTATCGCAAACGGTCGAGGAATGCGTGGCGCAGGGGTTGACCATCATCTGCGCGGTCGGAAACGCCGGAAGTTTGCCGAACCATCCGGTTTTTCCGCCTGCGTCCGCGCCGTCGGCAATCGCGGTCGGCGGTCTGGACGATCATAATTCGATCAATCGCGCCAGGCGCGGAATGTATCGCTCGTCTTACGGTCCGACGCTCGACGGTTTGCAGAAACCCGAAGTCATCGCGCCTTCGATCTGGATTCCCGCACCGATCCTGCCGAACACGCCGACCGCCAAACAAGCCGAACTTTACGACACGCTCGACCACGCGAGCGACGACGAACTGCACGAGATAATTCGTGAAAATTACGGCGTTGACGACGAACTTGATGCCGCGCTCGACCGTCCGGCGTATATGCTTCGGCAAATCATTGCGCTAAAACTCCGCCGCGAAGCCGTTATCACGAAGCATTACAAATACGTTGACGGCACATCATTCGCCGCACCAATCGTTTCGTCGGTCGCCGCGCAGATGCTCGAAGCAAATCCGAAACTCACTCCGCAACAGATCAAACGGATTTTAATTTCATCGTCCGAACGTCTGCCGCATTACGAAGTTGACCGCCAGGGCTGGGGCGTGATCGACCCGCGCAAAGCCGTCGAAAAAGCGTTGGAATTGAAATAAAAGAGCATCGCATCAATCAAAAAAGGCTCGATATTTACCAATATCGAGCCTTTTTTGTCAGAAAAAGTTGCGGTCTATTTTCCCTCGTTCATAATCGCTTCGATCTCGTCCGCGTCTTTGGTGACTTTGGCGGTCAGGTTTACGTTGCCGTCTTCGGTCACGAGAACGTCGTCCTCGATGCGGATTCCGATGCCGCGATATTTAGCAGGCGCGTCTTTATCGTCGGGCGGAATATAAAGTCCGGGTTCGACGGTTAAAACCATTCCGGGCGCGAACGGGCGCGAATTTTTCGCTTGCTGTTCGGTAAAATAACGCCCGGCATCGTGCACGTCCAAGCCGAGATAATGCCCGACACCGTGCATATAATATTTCATAAACTCTTTCTTTTTGATCAAATCTTTGGTTTTTCCCTTCAAAAGTCCGAGTTTTTTCATTCCTTCGGTCAGCAGTTCGATGGATAAATCCTGACGCTGTTTGACGGTATTTCCTTTCTTCGTCGCGGCAAGACATTCTAATTGAACTTCCAAAACCACGTCGTAAACTTCGCGTTGCGCCTTTGTAAACTTGCCGTTGACGGGAAATGTGCGCGTGATGTCCGAAGCGTAGCCTTTGTAGTTGCAGCCCGCGTCAATCAATAAAAGATCGCCGTCTTTGAGCGGCATATTGTTTTCGACATAATGCAGGATCGTGGCGTTGTCGCCGCCGCCGATGATCGAATTATACGCCGCGCCGTTTGCGCCCGACATCTTAAAGTGATGTTCGATGACGGCTTCGATCTGCGCTTCGTTCATTCCGGGTCGGCAGTTTTGCATCGCCAGAATATGCGCTTCGGCGGCGATGTCGGCTGATCTTTGCATCATTTCGACTTCTTTTTCGGTTTTATGCAGACGCATTTCGCCCAAAATTAAGGTCGGGTCAATTATCGTGTGCGGCGGATACGCGGTTTTCAAACGGCGGAAACGTTGCCCTGAAAGATAATGCAGAATCGTTTGATCGAGCCTGTTGTCAACGCCGAAACGATAATAAAGTTTTTCGTTGCCGTCGAGCATTTTCGCAAGCTCCGACTCAAATTTTTCGATCGGCAGGGCTTTGTCCGCGCCGTAATTTTTCTTCGCGCCTTCAACGCCTTCGCGCCGTCCATACCACGTTTCCATCAGCGGGTCGCGCGGACGGACAAATAGTGTGAACGGATGTTTTTTGTTTGAAGGCGCAATGACGGCGATCGCGTCAGGTTCGGGAAAGCCGGTCAAATAATAAAAATCCGGGTCTTGATGAAATTTAAATTCGGTGTCGTAGCTTTTCGTTACTTCGTGCGCGGCGGGAATGACCGCAACCGCGTCTTTGCCGATGGCTTCGATAAAATCTTTTAGTTGTTTTCGCATAGGTTCTCCTGAAAATGTTGTAGAAATTGTAACTCAAATGTTTGCGGTTTAGTAAATGGATGCGGATTCCTTTGTTCGGTAAACGTAGAACAAACTTAATTTTGTTCATTTCCACGATCAAATGGGAGTGCGGTTTTTCAAAGATTTGAAAGTATAGTGAGAGAGAGAAACTGAAGTTTGTCTGACTTTCAATGCAAATTTCTGGAAAATCATTGAGAATCTTGCCGCAGAAAAGTTAAATATTAATTTAATAGAAAATTTATACACTCTGTGGAAAAATATATTCTGACAAATATATTTTCTCGTCGCACGAATATATTTTCCGTTCGCCCGGTTATTTTTTGCGCGAATGCGTTCGGACAAAATTATTTGCAAAAAAAATTGACCTTTTCCGTTCCAAAACTTGCGATTACTGTTATAATTCCGAAAAAATTCTAACCCTTTTTAATGGAGAGCAATATGAAAAAGATTTTGATGTTAACGGTTTTGACGGCTTTGTTTGCAACGGCGGCTTTGGCAGATATTCGCATTCCCGACCGACCGAAGCAAACGCCGACACCTGCCGCAACACCCGAAACGGCGGAAAAAAATGCCGAAATGATAATTCAGCTTTCAAATAATGTCAGCGAACCGACCCTGATTATCAGCAGAAAACTGGTCGGTCAATCCGTCAGCACAACCGAAAAAGCCGGAATCGGTTCGACGCAAACGATTGTCGGCGGGCTTTTTCTGAGTCTGGCGTTCGTTTTCGGCGGCGTTTTGCTGGCACGCGGAAAAGACAAAATGCCGAAAGCCGCGATCGGCGCGGTCATTGTAGCGGTTTTGGGTTTGGCGGCAACGATCACTTACGCGAATGTTGCGCCGCCGCGCCAAATGCCGATCAACAAAAATATGTTTGTCAAAGAATTGCAGGGTTATGCGATGGCACGTGGAACCGTGAAAGTCCAAATTTCGGATGAAGATTATGAAGACGGCGTTCGTCTGCTGATTCCGAAGGACACGCCGAAAGCGGCGAAAAAAGGAGATGAATGATGAAAGGAATATTTTGCCTGTTGCTCGCGGTTTTCGCTTTTGCAAATGTTTCGTTTGCCGACGAAGCACCGCCGCCGACTCCGAAAAAGAAAACGAAAAATAAATCGGTCGATTCTTTTATGCAGATTCGGCTCGACGAAAACGCAAATGAACCCGTCCTGAAAATCTCGAAAAACCAATTAAAAGACCTCCGCGCACAGCTTGACGAACTTGACGATGCTTCCGACAACTCCGCCGCGCTCGGCGGAGTTTCGCGCACGCAAACCGTCATCGGCGGAATGTTTTTGAGTTTGGCGTTCGTGTTCGGCGGTGTTTTATTTGCGCGTTCAAAAAGATCGGACGGAAAATCAGGTAAGATCATCGCCGCCGGCGCGGTTTTGTTGTTATGCGCAACTGCCGCCGCTTTTGTTTTCGCCAACGCCGGACCGCCGCCGCAGTTACGGAAAATTTCAGGTCATTTATTCGACAAAAAAGTTTTCGGTTTTTGGCGACGTGCAGGCGGCGCAATCAAGATCGAAATCGTCGAAAACGGCAACAATGTCGAATTGATCGTTCCCGACAAGGAAGAAAAAACGAATAAAAATGAAGAGTAAAATTATGCACAAAAATATTATCACAGCTACCATCCTGACGCTTGCGCTCACGGTTTGCGCGCAAATTTCGTTTAGCCAGACAGCGAATGACGCAGAAAAAGTAAGACTTGCCAACGAATTGGTTGAAATCACCTTTAAAGCCTTTCCGATGAACACCTTTCAAGACACCATCGAAAAAATGAAAACGGAAAGTTTGCAAGGTTTCAAGTCGGAAATATCCGCAACGCTCAATGCGAAAATCGACGAAACTGCCGACATTTCCGCCGCCAGAAAAGCCGCGATCAAAGCAAAAGTTCCGAATCTGGTCGATAAAATGGCGGTCAGAGTAGAAACTTTAATAATGCAAGGTCTGGATATGGAACAATGGATCAAAGAAACTCTGGCGGAAAATTATGTAAAAGATTTGACCGTAGCCGAGCTGGAAAAAGTAAACACCTTTTTTAAAGGTTCGAGCGGAACGGTCTTTTTTGAATTGGTGAAGGAAGAAGCCGCCGCCGAGCTTGAAAAAAGACCTTCAAAAAGTTCGTCGATGCTCAAAAATAATGATGCCGTGGAAATCTACAAATTTATGAAAACCCCTCCGGGAGAAAAGTTTATGGCGATTTTTACGAAGGATGCCGATAATTTTCTCAACAAAAAAATCATGGTCTGGGGCGAAGATATGCTAAAAAATCTGGAACAGGATATTGAAAGCGGCGAACTGAATAAATTGTTGGTAGATTTTGTCGCGGAAAATTTGACCGGAAATTAAAATGCAGAACGCAAAACAACTCGAAATTTCCAATCCGAAACTAAGCTCGGCGCATCTTTTCGCGCTTGGATTTCTCGCTTTTTGCGTTCTTTCCGCTTTACTCATCGGCAGTGCACCGATCACGGCTTCGATCGTCACGATCTTTCTTTTTGCCGGAATTCATAACTTCTTTGAGTTTCGTTATTTTGCGGCGCGGATGCCCGTTCGTTGGGGCAGATCGCGCCTGTTTTACACGGTCGGCATCGGAGGTGTTTTGGTGCTGACGGCGTTTTATTTAACGATCTATTTTGACAGCGGCACGTGGTTGTGGAGCGCAGACCGTTGGCAGATTTTCGTTTCTGGTTGGAACACGGCGTTTATTTTATGGCTCGGAACGCTTTTTTACATTCGCGGTCGTCAGAAACCGAAAAGCGATTGGACGATCGCGTTCGCCGTCGCTTTTTTATTGGCGGGTTTGGCGTGGCTTTTTCCCGCTTATTGGTCGCTTTCGATGGTTTATCTGCACCCGTTCGTGGCGATGTGGTTTTTGGAAAGACAAATCCGCCGCACGAAAAAGGAATGGCTGAAAGCATATCATTTCTGTCTTTTAACGATCCCGTTTTTCATCGCGGGTTTATATTTCGCCTTTGCAAATGCGCCGAATCTGGCGGAAGAAAACTCGCTTTTTTCGCGCATCACGCAACACGCCGGAAGCGGAATATTTCAAAATCTTTCGTCGCATTTTCTGGTTGCCACGCACGTTTTTCTCGAAACGATTCATTACACGGTCTGGATTCTGCTGATCCCGCTCGTCGACAAACGCGCAATCCCCTGGAAACTGAAGGAAATCCCGCTTTTTGCCAACAAAGACGGATTTCCGAAGCTCGTCGCAATCGCTTTGCTAATAAGTTTATCCCTCGTTTTCGTCTTCTGGTTTGCTTTTTCGCGCGACTATGAAACGACGCGCGACATCTATTTTGCCTTTGCAATGGCGCACGTCCTCGCCGAAATGCCTTTTCTGGTGAAGATGTTATAGAAAAGATTTGCCTACGAAATACACGAAAGAAACGAAAAAAAGAAATTAATTGTCTTTTTTATTTTCGTGCTTTTCGGGTATTTCGTGGGCAAAATAATTTGTAAATAATTTTTTCTGCAAGTTTCCGAAAATCCTCTCGTTCCCAAAGTGTCAATGACGAAAAATTCAAACATTTTGAGGTAAATTTATGCGAAAAGCTGTTTTTTTGACTTTCCTGAGTCTTCTATTCGTTTTTTCAATTCAAGCGCAAAAAATAACGCAGGGCGAGCTTTCCGCCGTCAGCAAAGACGGCAAGCCGTTGGGCGCGTGTCCGCTCAAACATACGGACGTAAAAGCCGAAATATCGGGTTTTCTTTCACGCGTGAAGGTGACGCAGGAATTTGAAAATAATTTCACAGACAAGATCGAAGCCGTTTACGTTTTCCCGCTTCCGAACAACGCGGCGGTTGACGATATGACGATGAAGATCGGCGAACGGACGGTGCGCGGAAAGATTATGAAGCGCGAAGAAGCAAGGGAAGTTTACGAAACGGCAAAATCGAACGGGCAGATCGCGAGTCTTTTAGATCAGGAGCGACCGAATATTTTTACGCAAGCGGTCGCAAATATTTTGCCCGGCGAAAAGGTAATTATCGAGATTTCCTACGTCGAAACGCTGAAATACGAAGCCGGAACTTACGAATTCGTTTTCCCGATGGTCGTCGGTCCGCGTTACATTCCCGGAACTCCGACCGGACAGCAAGCCGGCGGTTTTGCACCCGATACGGACAAAGTTCCTGACGGCTCGCGCATTACGCCGCAAGTTGCGAAGACGCGTGCCGGACACGATATTTCTCTGGAAGTGAAGCTGGACGCGGGCGTTCCCGTCGAATCGGTTGTTTCAAAATCGCATCAGGTCGAATCCGCAATGCTTTCAGCAAACAGTTACAGCGTCAAATTGAAAAATGAAAACACGATTCCGAACAAGGATTTCATTTTGCGTTACGACGTGGCGGGTAAAAAGATCGAAGACGCGGTTTTGCTTCATCGCGGCGAAAAGGGCGGATATTTTTCGTTGATTTTACAGCCACCGGACAAAGTTGACGCGCAGGATGTCACGCCGAAGGAAATCGTTTTTGTCGTCGATACGAGCGGTTCGATGGAAGGTTTTCCGCTCGATAAGGCGAAGGAATCGATGAAAATGGCTCTCAACGGGTTGAATCCGCAGGACACTTTTAATCTGATAACTTTTGCGGGCGACACGGCGGTTTTGTTTGAAAAACCCGTTTCCGCCACACCCGAAAATCTGAAAAAAGCGTGGGTTTTTATGGAATCCAGACAAGGCGGCGGCGGAACGGAAATGATGAAAGCGATCCGCACCGCGCTCGATCCGTCGGATTCACAACAGCACGTTCGCATCGTTTGTTTTATGACCGATGGTTACGTCGGAAATGAAGCGGAAATTTTGTCGGAAATTCAAAAGCATCAGAACGCCAGAATATTCAGTTTCGGCATCGGAAGCTCGGTCAATCGTTATCTTTTGGACAAAATGGCGGAAGAAGGGCGCGGCGAAGTCGAATATGTTTCGCTTAACGATGACGGTTCAGCCGCCGCGAAACGATTTCACGAGCGTGTCCGCAATCCGCTTTTGACGGATATTTCGGTCGATTTCGGCAATTTGAAGGTTGCCGATGTTTACCCGCAGAAAATAAACGATCTCTTTTCGGCAAAACCCGTCGTCATTCAGGGACGTTTCACAAACGCGGGAAGCGGCGTGATTAAATTGAAAGGCAAATCTTTCGGTCGCGAAATCGTCCGCGAAATTCCCGTAAATCTTCCCGAAAACGAACCGCTTCACGACGTTCTGGCGACGCTTTGGGCGCGCACCAGAATTGACGATCTGACCAAACAGGATTATCAAAACACGAAGCCCGAAATCAAGGAACAGATCACGAGTCTTGGCATCGAATATCGTTTGATGACGCAGTTTACGTCGTTCGTCGCGGTCGAAGAAAGAGTCGTCACGGACGGCGGACAGCCCCGAAAAATCGAAGTTCCCGTCGAACTGCCCGAAGGCGTAAGCCGTGAAGGAATTTTCGGCGATTTGGATGAAGACGACTATGAAAAAGCCGACCGGAAAGCGATCGGTCGCGGTTCGGCGGCTTATTTGCCGATGCCGACGGTCGCGGTTGCAAAAACAAAAAACCGTCCCAATAAAGGAATTTTGAAGGAAGAGCGACCGAAAATGCTTGCGGTTGACAAAGACATTTCGGTTCTTTCGGGCGAAGAACAAAACGAGGTAAGGCTCGGGCTGAAAGCAAATGTTTTGCCGAAAGCCGTGTATCCGGCGGCGGCGAAAACCGACAGCGTTGTAAAAGTTGAATTGACGCTCGACGCAAAAGGAAACGTTGTGACGGCGAAAGCGATTTCGGGCGATAAATCGTTCTTTGAAACGGCTGAAGCTTCGGCGAAAACGGCGAAATATACGATTCCGCAAACTTCGCGCGAGATCAAAAAGATCACCGGAATCATCATTTTCGATTTCAAGGCGAAAACAAAATCCGTGACCGTTTCGGACACTTTGCAAAACTTGAAAGTGGAAGTAAAACCGAACAAATATCAATCTTCGGTGAAGGCTTTGGTCGAGCGTTTGAACGGCAACCAAGCTTTGACGGCGGAAGATTTGAAGTTCGTCAAAGACGGAAAAGCCGAAATAATCGTGCGGGTTTCCGATTTGAACGCGGAAACCGTCAATGCTTTGAAAGCGGCGGGTTTTGAAGTTTTAACCGAAATGGCTTCGTCAAACGCGGTCGTCGGCAAGCTCGCGGTCGAAAAGCTCGCGGCTTTGGCTGAACTCGACGCGGTGACGTTCATTTCGGCGCAGAATCGTTAATTATTTGAATGCGAATCGGGCGGATTCGGCAGATTTTTACGGATAGAATTATTAAAAAATCCGTTTCGATCTACTCGATCCGCCCGATTTTTATTTCAAAACTGCCTGAAAATAAGACGTTCGCGCCAGCATCGGGCGACTGTGGCGGATAAAAGCCATCTGCCGTGTAAAAACCTGTCTGGCGTGTAAAAAGCCATTTGTGTCGGATAAAAGCTATCTGGCGCGTAGAAAGCCATCTGGCTCGTAAAAATGCAAAAAGTGCGTGAAAAGTCTGTCAGAGCGCGAAAACGTTTGTCAGATGACGCAAATGGGAATTGTGAAATTTTACTTGAAATAATGCCGAAAATTATCGAATTCGCGTTCGGTCTTTAAAATTATGGTAAGCTATTCGGCATTTACGGCTTATGTTTTTACAGACATTTTTACTCTTTCTTGATGAAGTCGATTTCGTGCAAACGCAAAGTCTGCCGATGAATCGTTTGTGGCTTTTTCTGCCGTTGGGTTATATCACGACGATTCTGATCGAAACGCCCGTTTTGCTTTTCGGGCTTTCGCCGAAGCTTTCATTCAAACAAAAACTGCTTTGCGGCATCTGGCTGACGGCTTGCACTTATCCGATCGTCGTTTTGGTTTTGCCCGCGATCTTTCTCGATTCGTCGCGGACGCTTTATTTAATCATCGCCGAAATCTTCGCACCGCTCGGCGAATGCGTGTTCTTTTGGCTCGCCTTTCGCGGAAAAAATCTGCTCGAAACGAACGACTGGATTCGCTCGTTCATCGCCATCGTCATCGCTAATCTCGCATCATTCGGAATCGGCGAAATCTTCAATTATTACGGCTGGTTCGGGCTGTTTAACTGAGAATTTTGCCCACGAAATACACGAAAGAAACGAAAAATATGAACAAGAATAATACTTGAAAATGAGTTTTTGAAACAATTGTTTTTTCTTTCGTTCTTTTCGTTTCTTTCGTGGGCAAAATCTTAGCTTTTCTTTCTTATTAAATAAACGATTCCGCTGTGATCGTCGGTCAAAAGAAAAGAATTTTCATCCAATTTCATAATGTCGCAAGGGCGACCGTGAACGGTTTTTCCCTGCAAAAATCCGCTGATAAAATCCTGCAATTTCGCGCCTTTGCGAACGATCACGACGCGATAGCCTTTCGCCAAATCCTTATCGGTCGAACCGTGAAGCGAAACCAGAAAAGAATCCTTCAAAGTTGCATCCGCATAGGTCGCATCGAAATAGTCGAAACCCATCGCCGAAGAATGTGCAGGGAAAAAAGCGTAGGATTTCGGAACGTTCGCACAGGATTTGAGACGGTTGGTCGGTTTTTTGAGTTCGTTCGGCGGCGTGCGGTCGAAATAGATTCTGCCGTTCGATTGATAGCACGAAGCCCAGCCGTAATCCGCACCGCTTTTCAGTGCGTAAAACGTTTCGTCGGGTTTGTTCAGTCCGAGATGATCCGAGCCTTGATTGGTCGCCCAGAGAGATTTGCCGATCCATTTCAAACCGACCGCGTTTCGCAAGCCCTGCGCGTAAAATTTTTGCCCGCTTCCGTCGGGGTTCATTTCCAAAACCGTGGCGCGGACTTTTTCCTTTTCGTCGCAGGCGTTACAGGATGAACCGACCGAAACATAAAGTTTTCCGTTCGGCGCAAACGCGATGGTGCGTGTCAGATGCCAACCGCCGTATTTGTAACTCAAACCGTAGTCGGGAAACGTGGCGATGATCTGCGGTTTCGTATCGGTCGGTTTTTCTTCGCCTTTGGTAAATTTTCGCCGTGTCAAATGATCGGTTTCGGCGAGATAAAGCCAATCCTGACCCTTTGCGTCCGTGTAAAACTGAACGCTGTTCGGATTTTTCAGATTGGTCAGGTAAGGAATGACTTTGCCGAATTTTCCGCTTTTCGCGTCGAATTCGTCGAGAATATAAACCGCACCGCGTTCGTTGTCGGTGAGATTATACATATCGGTCACGAAAATCCGACCGTCGGGCGATTTAGCAAAAAAACGAACGCGTTTCAAACCTTCGACCGCCGGAATTATTTCGTAATCGGCGGGCAAATTCAGGTTAAAACTCTTGCCGTTTTTCAGCGAAATCTTGTGCGGCGTAAGTTTTACTTGCGCGAAAGCGGAAAACGAAAATAATAAAATGAACGCGAAAAGTAATTTATTTTTCATCGTTTGAGTTAATATACGGTTTATGAAAATTGAAAAGTTCAAAGTTTCCGAAAGCTCGAAATTCAAATTAAAAGACCACGAAACGGATTTTACAGGCGATTTCAAAAATAAAGAAGAAGCCGAAGCCGTTTTACGCGAAAATATCGAAAAACTTTCACGTTTGCAAGACGCGCTCTATGCAGAGAACAAACAATCTTTGCTGGTGATTTTTCAGGCAATGGACGCGGCAGGAAAAGACGGCGCGATCAAGCACGTTTTTTCTGGCGTAAATCCGCAAGGTGTCAACGTCGTTTCATTCAAACAGCCTTCCACGGAAGAATTAGACCACGATTTTCTCTGGCGATGCGCGAAAAATCTGCCTCAACGCGGTCACATCGGTGTTTTCAACCGTTCATATTACGAAGAGGTTCTGATCGTGCGCGTTCATCAAAATATTTTAGAAAATCAGCCTTTGCCCGACGAAATCAAAGCCGACAAAAATATCTGGAAAAAACGCTTTGAAGCAATCAGGAATTTTGAGAATTATCTTCACGACAACGGCACGAAAGTTATCAAATTCTTTTTGAATGTTTCCAAAAACGAACAAAAGAAACGCTTTCTCGCACGAATCGAAGAACCGGACAAAAATTGGAAATTTTCCGCCCAAGACGCGAAGGAGCGAACATTTTGGGACGATTATATGAAGGCTTACGAAGACGCGCTGCGCGAAACTTCAACGAAAAATTCGCCGTGGTTCGTAATTTCGGGCGACAAAAAATGGTTTGCGCGGACGGCAATTTCGGAAATTATCGTCAAAACGCTCGAAGAAATGAATCCGCAATATCCGCAAGTTTCCGAAGAACATCGTCAAAGTCTTTTGGAAGCAAAGAAAATTCTCGAAAACGAAAAGTAAAAATAAAACAGGACGCGGATTCACACGGACAACTTTAAGGCTGTTATCAAGAATATCCGTAAGAATATGCCTGATTTCGCGTTTGTCCGCGTCCTGTCAAAAAATGAAAATTATTTCATTTTTGCCTGAATGCCTTTTATCATCTCAAGATGTTTCTGAAGCGTCGGCAAAGTTTTCGCCGCAAATGCTTTTACGTCCGCGTCCGACGAACCTTCCGATTTGTCCTTGAAAAATTCGACATCTTCTTCGTGATCGTCAACCATCGCATCGACGTAGGCTTTGTCGAAATCCGCGCCCGTTTTTTTGTTCAAATCTTCCATCAAAGATTTGTGGCTCGAACTAACTTCGGTCGGAAGCGTGACGCTTTTTTTCGCCGCGAGAGTTTTCAGTTCGGTATTTGCTTTCGTGTGATCCGTCACCATCATTTGCGCAAATTGTTTGACCTCGGCGTTTGTCGCCTTGCTTGCGGCTAACTTCCCGAGTTCGACCTCAGCCATTCCGCCCTGCGCCGCCGTTGTCCAGAAATTGTCCTGCACGACCGCCGTGCTGTTGCTGTTGACGTTGCTCATCATATTTGAATTCATCGAGTTTGAATTCATATTCGTGTTCATATTCGAGTTCATCGGCGCATTGCTCGACGAATTGCGAATCGTGTTAGATGTGTTTTGACTGCCATCGCCGCAACCGCTCAAAAGCATTGCCGCGCTCATTCCTAAAATTGCTAATTTTTTCATAAAAATCTCCTCAAAGAATCTTAAAAATTGACGAATTTTCCGCAATCTTTCTTTTACGGGCAATTCGCCGAAGTTAGTTTGAAACAAAATCAGACCGTATTGTATGATTTCGAGTCAAAAAACTTTACATTCTTTAACCGAGGTGCAAAAGCAGTGCCAGAAACTTATTTGAAGCAGTTTAACGATTAAAGCAGGAGATCATTTCATTTACGAGCGGGGTTTTTTGAGGCGAAATCGAAATGTAATAAACTCGACTGTATGAAAAAATTGAATTGGGGCTTGATCGGTGCGGGTGATATTGTCAGAAAACGGGTTGCTCCGGCAATAAACTCGCTCGAAAGTTGCGAACTCGTCGCCGTCAGCCGAAATCAGGCAGAGTTGGCGGCAAGTTTTGCCAAGCAATTCGGTGCGAAAAAATGGTTTGCCGATTGGCACGAACTTTTGAAAGACGAAGAAACGCAAGCTGTTTACATCGCCACGCCCGTTTTTCTTCACAAAGCGCAAACTATCGCGGCGGCGGAAAACGGCAAACACGTTTTATGCGAAAAACCGATGGCGTTGAACGCGAAAGACTGCGAGGAAATGATCGCGGCTTGCAGAGCGAACAATGTAAAACTCGGAATCGCATATTACCGTCGATTTTTTCCGGTGATCGGGCGCATAAAGGAAATTCTTGCGTCAAACGAACTCGGTAAAATCTCCGTCGCGCAGATGAATGCGTTCGAGTTTTTTGATCCGAAGCCGGAACATCCGCGTTTTTGGCTGTTAGAAAAAGAAAAAAGCGGCGGCGGACCGATGATGGATTTCGGTTGTCATCGTTTGGAAGTTCTGACGAATCTCTTCGGACAGGTTTCGCAAGTAAAATCCGTTGTCGGCAACGCGGTTTTCGAGCGTGAAACGGAAGATACGGCGATCGCAAGTTTGAAATTTGAAAGCGGAGTTTTTGCAAACGTTACCGTCACGCACGCCGCTTTTGAAGCAAAAGACACACTCGAAATTTTCGGAACGAAAGGCACGATTTCCGTTCCCGTTTTGAATAAGGAAACGATCATCATCAAAACCGAAAATGGCGAACGAACCGAGATTCACCCGAATCACGCCAACGTGCATCAGCCTTTAATTGCCGATTTTACAAACGCGGTTTTGACCGGCAAGGAACCGCAGATTACGGGCGAAACGGGCAAAATCATTGCAGAATTGGAAGACGAAATCTATAAAGAAGGGATCGCCCGCGAATAAACGCGAAAAAGCACGAAAGTAAAATCAAAATCGATTTTGAAATAAAGATTTCCTTTCTTCTCTTTCTGTAATTTTGCGTTTATTCGCGGGCAAAAAACTAAAAATCTGCGCGTTCGGAAAGTTCGAGCCAGCGTTCGGTGTCGGCTTCGAGCTTTGCGTTAAGTTTTTCCTGTTCGGCGATTAATTGATTGAGTTTATAAGCGTCGGTCGCAAATTCGTTCAATTCTTTCTCGATTTCCGCCAAACGATTTTCGCTTTCGGCAATTTCCGTTTCGAGCGTTTCAAATTCGCGCCGTTCTTTAAAGGAAAGCTTGTTCGATTTCGGCTTTTCCGTTTCACCCGCCGCTTGCGCCATTTGCGTCGAAGCACGCTGAAGCGTTGACTCTGAACGCATTTCCGCCGCTTCGCGTTCGATGATTTCGAGATAAGCCGAATAATCGCCCGCAAATTCGCGGATTTTCCCGTCGCCTTCAAATTTGAAAACCGCATCGATCGTTCTGTCCAAAAAATAACGGTCGTGGCTGACGACGATGAGCGCGCCGGCGAAATCGTCCAGATATTCTTCCAACGCGATGAGCGTCGGGATGTCGAGATCGTTGGTCGGTTCGTCGAGCAGTAAAACATTCGGTTCACTCATTAAAATCCGCAAGAGATAAAGTCTGCGCCGTTCGCCGCCCGAAAGATTTTCGATAAACGAATATTGCACCGCCGGCGGAAACAGAAATTTTTCGAGCATCTGCGAAGCCGTAATCTGATTTCCTTCGACGGTCGTGACATATTCGGCAACTTCCTTGATGTAATCAATGACGCGCTGTGCTTCGTTCAAAGCGCGGCTTTCCTGATCGTAATAGCCGACGTGAACCGTCTGTCCGATCTCGATCTCGCCCGCGTCCTGTTTCGTGCGGTTCGTGATGATTTCGAGCAGAGTCGTTTTGCCCGAACCGTTTGCGCCGATGATGCCGATACGATCGTCGCGTTTCAGAAGGTATGTAAAATCTTCGATCAATTTGCGGTCGCCGTAAGCTTTTGAAACTTCGTGAAGCTCGATTATTTTAGTTCCCAAACGTTTTGACCCGATGGCAATATCGATTTCGGCTTTCGCCTTTTCCTTCGGTTGTGCCATTAGTTCGTAGGCGGCATTGATGCGGTGTTTCGATTTGCGTGTGCGCGCTTTCGCGCCGCGTCTGAGCCACGCAAGTTCCTTTTTGATGAGCTGTTCGCGTTTGTGTCCTTCGGTTGCGCGGAGCGTTTCCTGTTCTTCTTTCTTCTCCAGATAATACGCGTAATTTCCGCCGAAAGATTGAATCGTGCCGCGATCTATTTCAAAGATTCGGTTTGTTACACGGTCGAGAAAATAGCGGTCGTGCGTGACGAGCAGAAGCGCGCCCGTGTAGCGTTTCAGGTAATCTTCAAGCCACGCGATCGTGTCAGCATCGAGATGGTTGGTCGGCTCGTCCAAAATTAAAATGTCGGGTTTGAAAATGAGTTCGTGCGCGAGCGCAACGCGTTTGCGCTGTCCGCCCGAAAGCGTTTTCATCTGCGCCGACGTGTCGGTAATGCCGAGTTTCGTCAGCACGTTTTTCGCGTTCGTTTCGATCTCCCAACCGCCGTTTATTTCGAGTTCGTGCTGAAGCAAGGAAACTTTTTCGAGCTTTGCGTCCGAATATTCGACGGCTAATTCTTGACAGGCGAATTCGTAATCGCGGATCGTTTTCATCACGCCCGAACTCGCCGCAAAGATCGTTTCGAGCACGGTCGCTTCTTCGTCGATTGAGGGATTTTGCGACAGAAACGCGAGAGTTTTGCCGTTTGCGCGGACGACTTTGCCTGTGTCGGGCGTTTCCGTTCCGGCGACGACTTTCAAAAAAGTGCTTTTCCCCGAACCGTTCGCGCCGATGATGCCGATCTTATCCGTGTCTTCAAAACCGAGCGTGACGTTCTCGAAAAGCGGTTTGATGCCGTAATTTTTGCTGACATTTTCCAGTGAAATAATGTTCATAAAATAAACTCTTACTTTACTTAATTATATTTGCTTCGCCAAATTCACAGTTTTAATGCACCTTCGTAAATCTTCGATATTTTCGCAAAAGTCTTGTAAAATCACAGAGAGGTAAAAAATATGTCCGCAGTTTTAGAGAGAACGATTTCAAACTCCGCCACAAACGGCGTAAAACCGCGTTTGATCACGGTTTCGGAATATGACCGAATGATCGAAGCCGGAATTTACACCGAAAATGACCGTATCGAATTATTGAATGGAAGGATCATTGAAATTATGCCCAAAGGAACGAAGCATACATCTGCAAATTCAAAAGTTATCAGGTTTTTTATCAGATTGTTCGGAGAACGATTAATTGTTCGCAGTCAAGACCCGATTCGGCTCGACGATTTTTCCGAACCCGAACCCGATGTCGTGCTGGCAAATTGGGATGAGAAAGAATATTCCGAGAACCACCCGACACCTGCCGACATTCTGCTCATTATGGAAATTTCCGACACGACTTTGGTATATGACCGCGAAACGAAAGCGCAGGCGTATTCGCGCAACGGGATTCAGCAATACCTCTTGCTCAACCTGCAAAACGAAACTCTCGAAGATTACCGCGAACCGAGTGCGGACGGTTACGGCGCGAAAAGAACTTATCGAAGCGGCGATGTTTTCAACTTGGTCGCCTTTCCCGAAATCGAAATAAAGTTTGACGATTTGTTTTAATCCGAATCTATGAATATCAAAAAAATTACGTTCGTCTTGTTTCTGCTTGCGGCTTGTGCGCTTTCTGCTTTGGCGCAATCCAAGTTCGTGACGGTCAAAGATCACCGGTTTTTTATCGGCGACAAGCCGTATTATTTTATCGGCACGAATTACTGGTATGGCACGGTTTTGGGATTGGAAAAAGACAAGAAGCGCGGTGTTGAACGCTTGCGAAAGGAACTCGATTTCCTAAAGAAAAACGGTGTCACCAACCTGCGGATAATGGCGGGCGCAGAGGGCGAAGGCTTGATTAACGGCGTAACGCGCGTCGGTCCGCCGCTGCAAACGGCGCAAGGGAAGTTTGACGAATCCGTGCTCGACGGTCTGGATTTAGTTCTTTATGAAATGGGCAAACGCGACCTGAAAGCGATCGTTTTTTTCAGCAACAACTGGGAATGGAGCGGCGGATTTCAGCAATATCTGATCTGGAACGATCTCGTCGCGGAAGAGCAAAAGACGCGCAAGCTGACCTGGGACGAACAACGCGATATTGTCAGTAAATTTTACGGGTGCGAACCGTGCAAACGCGCCTACAACGATCAGGTTGATCTGATTCTGAACCGCACGAACAAAATTTCAGGGAAAAAATATGTTGACGATCCCGCGATTATGGCGTGGGAACTTGCGAACGAACCGCGACCGATGCGCCCGTTTGCGGAAAAGGATTACAAGCAATGGATCGCCGACGTTTCCGCGTTGATAAAAGCGAAGGACAAAAATCATCTCGTCACGCTCGGGCACGAAGGCTATATGGGCACGGAGAGTATGCCGCTTTTCGAGGAGATTCACCGCGATAAAAACGTCGATTACCTGACGATTCACGTCTGGGCGAAAAATTGGGGCTGGTTCAAGGAAGACAAGGTTGCGGAAGGCTTTACGAACGTCGTCGAAAAGGCGGCGGCTTATGTCAAAGACCACCTCGCCGTCGCGCAAAAGCTGAATAAACCGCTCGTGATCGAAGAGTTCGGCTTGCCGCGCAACGCGCAGTCTTTCGATATTAATTCGCCAACTTCGTTACGCGATGATTATTACGGGAAAATATTCGCGTTCGTCGCCGACAGCGCAAAGACGAACGGGCACATCGCCGGCGCGAACTTCTGGGCGTTCGGCGGCACGGCGCGACCGGTCAAGGGGCAGATATTCTGGAAAAAGGGCGACGACTATATGGGCGATCCGCCGATGGAAGAGCAGGGCTTGAACACCGTCTTCGACAGCGACCGCACGACATGGGCGGTCATCAAAAAATATCACGCCGAGATAAACAAAAAATCGAAATAGCCGATTAAAAACGCGAATAATCTGAAACCGAAAAGCTCCCCTCCTTTGAAAGGAGGGGCAGACGCGCCAGCGTCGGGGTGGTTCGTCCTGCGTTAATATCTCAAAACATCAGAGAATCATCGAACCGTCCCGCACTTAAAAACATCTCTCATTTGAAAAAGGAAAAATTTTCTCTATTTTGTTCGTATCGCGCCTTAAATCGTAAAAACATCGTGCGCCCTCTCTTGTCATTTTCCGCGTCAAAATGTTTATAATCGAAGTGTTCTCTCGAAACATTTTATATAACCTTTGCCGGAGGTGTGCTTACGCCGTGCGCTTTTGTGCGCGCGGCAAACGAAAAAATGCGCTTCGGTGAAAATCCAAAAATATTTTTAAGACGAATAAAAAATAGGAATGAACGAAATAAACTTAGAGGGAAAGACGGCATTGATCGTCGGTGCGGGGCGCGGCATCGGGCGTGAAACGGCGGAATTGTTCTCAAATGCGGGCGCAAACGTCGTCATCACCTCGCGCAACGAAGCCGAGCTGATGGAATTGGAATATAAACTCAACACGAAAGGGAACGGCAACGTTCTCTCGGTCGAAGCCGATGCGAGCGTCGAAGCGGACGTGCGGGCGTTGGTCGAATCCGCCATTGCGCGGTTCGATTCGATCGATTACTTGATTCTCGCGGCGGGAATGGGAATCTTAAAGCCTTTCGGCGAACTCACTTTGCAGGATTTCGACGCGCTCATCAACGCCAACGTGCGCACCGCGTTCAACGTCCTGCAAGCCGTTCTGCCGAAGATGGCTGAACAAAAGTTCGGGCGCGTCGTCGCGATTCCGGGGATTTTAGGTAAAGCCCCGATGATGCAGGCTTCCGCCTACTGTGCGGCGAAATACGCGCTGACGGGAATGATAAAGTGCCTGAAGGACGAATATAAACGCTTCGGAATCCGTTTCAGCTTAATGCACTTCGGCGGTGTCGATTCGAGCTTTTGGGATAATATCTCGATGAAAGTCCAGCGCGACAAGATGCTCTCGATCGACGCGGCGGCAAACGCCGTTTTCTTTGCCGCGACCCAATCCGGCGAGGGCGTGATGTCCGAGATCGTCCTGATGCCCGAAAATCATCAATTGGTGTAAGGCAAACGAATTCAAAAACATAAAATGATTCAATGCGGGTAAGTTAATCGATAAAAAACTTCCCTCCTTGGATAAGGAGGGATGCCCGAAAGGGCAGGGTGTTTCGATGATTCTTTAACATTTCGAGTCATCAGCGTATAACAACCACCCCGACACTTCGTGTCACCCCTCATTTCAAAGGAGGGGAGCTTCTTTTGCTTATTCGATTTATTTGGAAAGTTTGAAAAGAAAAGAGATATTGCCCACGAAATACACGAAAGACACTAAAAAATAAGAAAAAGTTTTTTTGATATTTTTCTTTATTTCGTTTCTTTCGTGTATTTCGTGGGCAATTTTTCTTTACTTAAACTTGAAACCCTCTAACCTATGTTGTCGTCGGCGGTGTTGACGGGGTGCGTCTGCCCGTGCGGTATTCGCTTTTCTTTTTCATACCGAGCGAGGCATACTCGTCCGAATCTTCGCCGTATTGCGCTTTGACCTGATTTTTCATCCCTTGAATGAAATCGTGTCCGTCGTGTTCGGAATTGACTGCCTTATCGCGCTGTGCTTCGGCGGCGGCATCCTTCTGCACTTCGGACGTTTGATCTTCACGTATCCTTTCAAATATCGCCCTTCCTTTCTCCACCGTATAAGCCGGATTCGACGGATTATAACCCTCGATTGCCTGCAACGCCGCAAACGCATCGAGGTCTTCCTGTAAGATTGCCGGACGCAATCTTTTTGTTCTTTTATTTGCCATTTATTTAACCTCCGTTTTGTAGAATTTAAATTGATAAGCAGACTTCAAAAAGAAGAGAGCTTTGTTTCCGAATTGAAACGCGAATAATATATATAAATAGAAGAAAAATGTAAAGATATTTCTTTAATGCAGAGCAAAAAATGTTTGTTTCCCGAAATTATTATTAAATAATACCGTGAGCGTAAAGCATAATCTCACGAGCGTAAAGGATAATCTCAAGAGCGTAAAGCATAATCACGCAAGCGTATTGAATAATCCCGCAAGATTATCCTTTACGCTCACGAGCGCAAAGCAAAATCTTTAAAGATTATTCAATACGCTCACAAGCGCAAAGCCTAATCTCAACAGATTATCCTTTAATCTCCAGAGATTACGCTTTACACTCGACCGATAATTAAATACGCTCACAAGATTAAACCCAAATCCCGCAAGCGCATAATCCAATCTCTAATTCGTAACTCGCAATTCGTAGTTCGTAATTACTCACCGTCGTTTCTTTTTCTTCTGCCTGTTTTTATTAGGACGATACGGACGGCTCTCTTCTTCAAACCATTTCCAATGAGGGTTATTTTGCGGAACGATATAAAAATATTCAAGCAACTTCTCTCGTGCTTTTAGGTTATTACCCAGATTTAAATATGTAATTATCAAATTTCTTGCAATAAAAATTGAATTCGGATGCTGTTTTCCTAAAATGTTTTGATGAATATCCAAAGCATTTTCAAAATACTCAAGTGCTTTTTGATGCTCGCCTAAATCTCCGTAAGTCAAACCGACATTGTTGTAAGATGTTGCCGTTGAGGGATGCTTCTCACCGAATAATTCCTTTTGCAACTCTAAAGCTTTCTCTTTATATTCGAGTGCTTTTTGATGATTGCCTAAGGCTCCGTAAGTCAAACCGACATTGTTGTAAGACAATGCCGTTGAGGGATGCTTCTCACCGAATAATTCCTTTCGCAACTCTAAGGCTTTCTCTTTATATTCGAGTGCTTTTCGATGATTGCCTAAATCTCCGTAGGTTCCACCGACATTGCTGTAAGACAATGCCGTTAAGGGATGCTTCTCACCGAATAATTCCTTTCGCAACTCTAAGGCTTTCTCTAGATATTCAAGTGCTTTTCGATGATTGCCTAATTCTCCGTAGGTTCCACCGACATTGTTGTAAGACGTTGCCGTTGAGGGATGCTTCTCACCGAATAATTCCTTTCGCAACTCTAAAGCTTTCTCTTTATATTCGAGTGCTTTTTGATGATTGCCTAAGGCTCCGTAAGTCAAACCGACATTGCTGTAAGACAATGCCGTTGAGGGATGCTTCTCACCGAATAATTCCTTTTGCAACTCTAAGGCTTTCTCTTGATACTCGAGTGCTTTTTGATAATTGCCTAAGGCTCCGTAAATTACACCTAAATCATTATTCAGATTCGCTAATAAAGCATGATTATCTATTTTTTTACTTTCATATAAACCAAAAGATTTTTCCAGAAACTGAAATGCTTCCTTGTAATTACCGCGTTGCCATAACGGATAACTTTCTAAGGCAACGAACCAAATGGCTTTTTCAGGAAGATATTTGATTGTGTTCTTTTGCCATTCAGTTAAATGTTCGGTTTCGGCTTCAAAGTCAGCGAGATAATTAAATTCTTCTTTACGGTCGTCAAACCATTTTTCGAGATTTTCCGCTATTTTAGTCAGCCATTCGATTTGCTTTTCGAGCGATTGTTCAAAGCGAATAACCTTTGCCAATAATCGGTGAATCGTATAGCGTTCCCCATCTTCATCTTTATTAATCAAACGAAGATTTACGGCATCGCTCAATGCAATTCTAAATTTGAAATCATTGTCAGGTGCAATCAAATCCTTTAAAAGCGAAACGCTCATTGACGATCTTCCGCTCCACGCTAAAACTTTGAGAATCTCAACCAATAAAGGATTTTTCTCGATAGTTTTTTCGCTGATTCGCAAAGTGCGGATAATACTATGGTCGTGAGATGTAAAACTGCTTTTCGGAAATTCTTCTTCCAATTCGGATAAAGGAACATTTTCCAAATATCCCAAATATTCGCCGAATGAAATATCTTTATGCTCTTTCAGAAAACCGCCGACAAGCTCGACGGCAAGCGGAATATCGCCGAGAATTTCGAGAATCTTTTCGAGTTCGGCTTTTTCGTTTTCGTCGGTTGGATTGCGTTTTGAAACTTTCTGCAAAAGCTCGCGTGATTCGTCCCTGTTTAAGAGGTCGATGTCTATTTCGTGAAAACGTCCGTCCTTTTCGCGCGAAGTTATCAAAAGATGCGTGTGCGAATCGGTTTTCGGCAGATAATCTTTGACATCATCAAAGGCTTCGACGTTATCGACCAGAATCAGACATTCGGAAAGTTTTTTAAATTCGTCTTTGGCGACTTCGATTTGATTGATGCTCTTGTCATCTTTATTAATCCATTTACGCTCGTCGGCGATCTGCACGATCTGATTTTCGATATTTGAATCGGCGACCAGCCAATACACGCCGTTTTTATATCTGTCCTTGTAAGCGTGAGCAAATTCGACGGCAAGCTGTGTCTTACCCAAACCGCCGAAACCTTTCACACTCACCGCTTGCCCGATAGCCGCACAACCGTTATTTGATAGCTTTTCCAAAATCTCATCAATCTTCCCGACGCGCCCGACAAACTCATCGCCTTTGGAACGATACGGAACATTGAAAAAAGATTCCTGCGCGTCTTTCTTTGTTTCGTCAGGTGATTGCGTATTTCCGTCAATGGATTTCTCTTCACGCTTGTCGTCGTCCTCTTTTGCAATCCGCGCTAACTCTTCGACCAAATCTTCCAAAGGCTTTCCGAAATCGGCGAAGGGAATCGGCGTAACGTAGTCGGGGAAATTCGCGCTTGCGATGTCGCGTTTGCGAAACAAAATGTAATAAGAACCCGCGCCGCCTTCATAAGTATCGTGAACGTATTTGAGAAGCTCGCGCAAGTAATCGTCATCGAGGCTGAATCCGATAAAAACGAAGGTGCGTTGGGTTAAAAAACTGATTAAGGTTTGAAATTTCGCCTCGTTGTCCTTTTGTTTGTAGAAAGATTCAAATTGATCGCGGGTAAAAATGATTTCTTCGATATGGTCGATGTGTCCGTGCAGATGCCAGACGGTCGGACGTTTGATAGTTTTCTCGTTTTGCAGTTGCGCGAATTTGACCTTCTGCACATTGAGAAGATTGAAATCCAAAGGTTTCGGGCAAGCCCAATGCAGGACGCGGTCAATATTGGTTGTGATGATTAAATTATTGCTGAGTTCCCAGATAAGCCGATTGAGTTTGAAAGAATCCGGGTGCGCGTCGCTTTCAAGGAAGCCGAAACTCTTTTCAAAAAGTTCATACCAGAGATTTTTCCCGAGAATTTGTTGTATTTGCTGTAATGCGTCGAGATATGTCATTCGTTTGGTTTTTAATCCAAATTGAATGAATTCAGCTTCATCGTTTCTGTTTTCATCGCGCAGACCTTGAATGAGAAATTCGATGAAATCTTTCCAACTAAGGAAAAGAGATTCGTCGGACATCGCGCCGTCTGCGTTCCTTTTCCTGACAGGTATCGAAGCACCCGCACCGACGAAGGGAACGACGCGCTTTTCTTTGAGCGCGATCTTTAAAGATTTCGGAATTTTGAAAACATCTTCTGCCATGAGAGCCTCGCGAATGTTTTTGCACGATAAATTGCATCGGGTCGGAAACGGAAATAAAAGGTTGCCGTCGAATAATTTAAGCGAAAAACCGGGAATTTGCAATCGGTTTTCACGGCGGAAAGGTTTAACGGTCGGCGCGTGTGTTTCCGCGCGAATTAATTTGCGGCAAAGGTAAAGTAATCGGGCGAAACGCCGAAAAGATAGAAGGGCAAGCTTGCCCGCGCACGGAAATTTCTTCAAAACGCCGTCCTTTTTTCTCTTTTCTATTTTATGATCGCCAAGGCAAAATTCGATTTGGAATTGCTCGTGAAAGCAAAGCTTCCGCCGTTGCCGGGCAGTGTTTTGAAGATTTCGTCCTTACTGCTCGACTACAATTGTTCGCAAAAGAAGATCGCCGATGCGGTCGGGTGCGACCCGATGCTCGCCTCGCGCGTTCTGCGGCTCGCCAATTCGCCGATCTATGCGTTTCAGCAGAAGGTGACGAGCCTGACGAGCGCGGTCGGTGCGCTCGGCAATAAGGCGATCTATGAAATGATCGTGATGGGAATGATCGCCGACTCGTTTTCGAGCGAGATTCGCAATTCGGTCGTCGGGCGCGACAATTGGTTTCATTCGCTGGCGACGGCGATCGGCGCGCGCGAATTATGCGGTTTGCTCAAGCTGCGCGGCGTTGACGAAGCCTTCACCTGCGGTTTGATGCACGACATCGGCAAACTTCTCATCTTCCGCGCCGATTCCGCGCTGTTCACGGAGATTTTCAATCAGGCGGAAGGCGGCGACCTGACCGACGCGGAAAGAGAGATTCTGGGATTCGACCACGCGCAGGTCGGCGCACTCGCGGCGCGGCGTTGGAATCTGTCCGATTCGGTCTGCAATATGATCCTTTATCATCACAACCCGACCTCGACCATCGACGCGCTTTTGATGACGCACGTTATCAATATCGCGGACACCGTCGCTTATACAAAGAATTACAAGCAGGAATACAGCGAAGAGTTTCTACAATCGGCTTCGATGATTACATTAAAATTTACCGCCGCACAACTCGATGCCGTCTGGGAAAAAGTCGTCGCCGAACTGCGCGAAGTCATCAGAGCGTTTTTCTAAATAACTGCGCAAGCCGGATTTCTTTTTTGGAACGCGGATTCGGCGAATGAGGCGGATATGTTCGGATTTCTATTTAATCGATCCGCACAAATCCTGCCCGATTCGCCCGATCCGCGTTCTTGATTGAAAACGTTTTTAGATGTTTTCGAGTTTTCCCACGGCTTCTGAGAAGAAAAGAAATTTATTGCAATTCGATTCAAGACTTTTCAAAAAATGCCGAAAAGAGGTTTTGAGGAAAATTTAACCGAATCTTATTACACCCCGAGAAAATTATGATTAGCCCGACAAAAGATTTAAGTGAAAAACGCGATTTACTCATCAAGCCGAGATTGGATATGGACGGATTGGTGAAGACCAAGATTCCGCCCTTGCAGGGAACGGTTCTGCGTTTGACCGAACTACTGCGCGATATAAACGTTTCGTCGAAAACGCTCGCCGATACGGTCGGCTACGACCCGATCTTGGCGGCGCGGATTCTGAAACTGGCAAATTCCAGTTTTTACGCACGGCGCAAAGCCGTGACGACGCTCCATCAGGCGATCGAATCGGTCGGCACGAAATCGCTCTACGACCTCGTGATGCTCGGCGCGATGTCGGAAAGTTTCGGCAGGGAAATCCGCGATTCGGTTTTGGGACGCACCGTTTGGGAACATTCGCTCGCGGTCGGGCTGGTCGCCCGCGAACTCAGCAAAACGCTCGGATTGCGCGGCGCGGAAGAATCGTTTTTGTGCGGATTGCTTCACGACATCGGGAAAATTCTGATGCTCCGCTCGGACACTGAACGCTTTGAATCACTGCTCGACAAACGCACCGAAGCCGAAATGTTTGAATGGGAACAACGCATCTACGGTTTCGATCATACTGAGGTCGGCGCGTATGTCACTTATAAATGGGGCTTGCCGCAGAGCATCTACAACGTGATAATGCACCACCATCAGCCGTCGAAAACATCGACCTCGACAGTCGTGGCAAACGTCGTCAACGCGGCTGATCTCGTCGCCAACATCAACGGTTACGGTCTGCGTCTGGCGGAAGAAGGTGAGATTTTCGATTGCGAAGGCGTTGCTTTCCTGGGACTCACCCGCGAGCAGATGTTCGAGGCTTGGGACAACATTCAGGAACCGCTCGAAGAAATCATCTGGACGTTTAATTGATCTTAGCTTTTGAATCGATTCAAAAGCCTTAATCTTCGGAAAAGCCGAAGCCCGAGAGCAACCAGCCGATAAACGTTTCCCGATAATCACACCGTTTATCATCTGCCGGTCTTCATCTTTTCCGAAGATTTTTTATTTTTAAGGATATTCAAATTATCTGCAAAGCGATCGGTCATTTCGTGAGCGCGCGCCATCCGGCTTCGTCTTTGCGGCATTCTTCGCAGACAAATTCGGTCGGTTCCTCATCGTCCTGGATTTCACAGCCGCCGCTGACGAAGGTAAACGCATACGGGAAAAGTATTTGCCGCGCTTCGTTAAGCTCCGCGTCAACCTCGAACAAGCCGTAACGAATCGGAATCTTCATCGGCTTGCGGACGATCTTATGGACTTCGCATATTTTTTCTTTCATATAAAAGAATTCTTTCCGAACCCTGCTAAAAAACGAAAGTCTTTGAAAATGCAAGCTGTCTTTCGATTGAAAGCATTTGAAAATCTGCCTATTTACATTAAAAATTGGACAATTTGACCGATTTTTTGTTAGCCTTTACATAATTTATCATTTAACCAAGAATAAAAAATAAATATGTTTAGCGATAATTTTAGACGCGGCGAAGGCGGCGGAAAAGGAAAAAAAGGTTCAAAGGCGGTTTCAAAAATTGCCGACATCGGTTGGAAGGCGTTCCAAGCCGTTAACAAATCGTTGCCCGAAGGCAAATCCATTCAACCGAAATGGGCGGCGGAACCGCTCTTGAAATCATACGAACGAACCGCGCCGCCGCTCGGATTTCCGCGTGAAACCGATTCGCTTTGTCCGAAATGCGTCAAGCAGGTGCGCGAAGGTGTCACATCGGGCGAGATTCCGCTCGAAATTTTGATGAATTCGCATCCGGGCGAGATCAAAGCGCAGATTCTCGAAGAAAACGGTCAGGTGATTATGCGGAAAACCTGTCCGACGCACGGCGAATTTGAAGACGTGCTGGCGACGGACGCGAAATTTCTGGAGCGCATCGAATCTCTCTTCTTCGGACGCGATTTCAAATCGGCGGAAGATTCGCACGTTCACCATCACGGCACATCCGACATCAAATTCGGTCGCGGCGCGGTTTTGACCGTCGATCTGACCAACCGTTGCAATATGATGTGCAACCCGTGTTTTATGGACGCAAACCAGGTCGGCTACGTTCACGAACCGACGTTTGAAGACACGAAACAGATTCTCGATAACGCCGTTTCGTTCAAACCGCGCCGACAGATCATCATTCTGTTTTCGGGCGGCGAACCGACATTGTCGCCGCACTTTCTCGAATCGGTCGCGTATGCCAGAAAGGTCGGATTTTACAGAATCTTAGCCGCGACGAACGGCATCCGCTACGCCGAAGACATCGAATTTTGCCGTCAGGCGAAAGAAGCCGGACAGCACGGCGTTTATCTGCAATTCGACGGCGTTTCCGAAGAAAAAAATAAACATCGCGGCGTTGGAAACCTGTTCGACGTGAAATTAAAAGCGATCGAAAATCTCGCTTCGGTCGGCATCAAAGTCACGCTCGTAACGACGATCGTTAACACGATCAACAACGACGCGATCGGCGAGATCGTCAAATTTGCGGCGGAAAACATCGACAAAGTTCAGACCATCGCGTTTCAGCCCGTTTCGTTTACGGGACGCGACGAAGACGTTTCCGACGCAGACCGCAAACAGCAACGCTACACGCTTGCGGGAATGACGCACGACCTGAAAGACCAATTAAACGACAAACTTGCATTAGAGCCTTTGCGCGATTGGTTTCCGCTCTCAAGCTATTCGGCATTTACTTCCGTGATGGATATGCTGCAAGGCGCGGATGCTCCGTGGGGCTGGTCGTCGTGCAATTGTCATCCGAATTGCGGAATTTTCACGCTCGTCGTCGTCAATAAAAAGACGAACGAAATGCGTTCGCTGTTCGAGTTTTTCAATTACGAACAGTTTATGAAGGACGTGGCGACGATCACGGATACGGCACGCGGCAAAAAATTGACGATGGCACAGCTCGGAATGGCGATTATGCGAAATTATAACGCCGCAAACGCGCCCGAAGATTTCCCGATCTCGCAGATTTTGAACCTTTTCAAACCTTCGTCGGCAAATTCCAATTCGGACAGAAACGACCGTATGCAGACGCGTTCCGAGGAAGACGTTTGGCGCGTTTTGTGTGTCGAGGGAATGTGGTTTCAAGACCTTTTCACTTACGATTTCCGCCGCACCGAAATGTGCGTGATTCCATACGGAACGCAGGAAGGCGAAATTTCATTCTGCGCTTACAACACGGGTGTCGGCTGGCGGCAGATCATTGAAGAAATGCACAAAACCGCATCTCTGGCGGAATGGTATAAGGAACACGGTCGCCACGCGGTTTACGCCGCCGGAAAACCCGTTCCGAATATTGCGAAAACGCGGAGTTTATCGCTTCCGGTGATTGCGAAAGTTCTGGCGGAAGATTTGGACAAACCGACCGCAACGCCTTATTTAGTCGAAGACGAAGCGGCGGAAGAATACGAGAAGATGGGAGTTTAAGCAAATAAACTTAGAACTTTTGCATAGAAAGACGCAGAACGAAAGTCTGCGTCTTTTTTTGTCTGAAAAACCAAAAAATAATTAAAGTTTTCCGTCGTTTTGCCGAAAAGATTGAAGAGGCAATTCTGCTTTTACAAATTATTTCGGCGAAATTTTACAGAAAGAGAAATTATGATACCGCATACAGAACATTACGACGCGATTGCCGTCCCATTCAAACCGAGAATTAATATCGAAACTTTGGTCGAAACCAAACTGCCGCCTTCGCCCGGGAGCTTGATGCGAATTTCAAATTTGTTGCGTGATTACAATGCTTCGACCCGAAAAATTACCGAAGCGATCAATTACGAACCGATCCTCGTCGCACGAATTCTGCGTCTGGCAAATTCGCCGATCTATTCGCTCGAAAGAAACGTCACGTCCGTTCAAACCGCGATCGATACGGTCGGGACGAAGGCGATCTACGACATCGTTTTGATGGGGCTTGCGTCGGCGACATTTTCAAAGGAAATCCGTAATTCGCCGCTCGCACAGAAGATTTGGGAACATTCGCTGGCGGTCGCAATGCTCGCGCGCGAAGTCAGTCAAACGCTCGGAATGCGCGGAACCGAAGAAGCTTTTACCTGCGGATTGCTTCACGATCTCGGCAAAATAATTCTTTTGAGCAACGATCTCGAAGGCTATTCGGCAATTGCCGTTGACTGCGATGAAAGCGAATTGCTCAACAATGAAACACAGTCTTTCGGTTTCAATCACGCCGAAGTCGGTTCGCTTGTCGCGCGTCGTTGGGGATTGCCCGACGAAGTTTGCTACACGATTCTGCATCATCACAACCCGTCGCAATCGGATCAGGCGATGCTCGTCGCGCATATCGTCGATGTCGCCGACATTATGGCGAATATCAACGGTTACGGTTTAAGACTGGAAGACGCAAGCAAGCTCGAATTTTCCGAATCCGTGATGAAACTCGGTCTTTCGGACGAACATCTGGCAAACATCTGGAAACGCGTCGATGAAAACATTTCCGAAGTAGTTCGGACATTCAGTTAGTTTTGGGTTAAAACTAAAGTTGAAAAAGGCGGACTTCACACCGCCTTATTTTTTTGGTTTTTTGCCCACGAAATACACGAAAAATACGAACAAAAAGACAATTAATTTATTTTATCTTTTCGTTTCTTTCGTGTATTTCGTGGGCAAAATTCTTAAATCAGCTTCAAAAGTTTTTCCAAGCCATCTTTCACGTTCGTGGCAAGATGAACACGCAGGGCGCGTCTGCCGCGGTCGATCAAAACCTGAAAATCGCCGCGTGACTGTGCCGCTTTGACAACTCCGAAAGTATATTTTTGTTCGGGCACGTCGAGATCGAACGGGTCGTCCGCCGTGATTTGCAGGAAAACTCCGTTATTTGCGCCGCCTTTGTAGGCTTGTCCGGTCGAGTGCAGAAAGCGCGGACCGAAACCCAGACAGGTCGCCACCTGCTCGCGTTCCAAAACCTTTTCGCGTATTTTCCGCATCATTTCCTCGTTTTCCGCATTCATTTCGATATACGCGAGAAGCGCGAAATAGTCGTTGTCTTCGAGGTTCAGCAAATGTGCTTCGAGCAAATTCGCAAGCGATTTTTCATCAACTGCATCCGTTAATTCTTCCGCATATTCTTCGCTCGTAAACAGTTCGATGCCGTCGGCTTCAAAAAACGGCGTTTCGTCGGGCAATTCGCCGGTTTTTTCATATTCTTCGGTCAATTTCCGCGCCTCGATCTTAGCTGATTCAACGTCGGGCTGATTGAACGGATTGATCTCCATAATCGCGCCCGCGACCGCCGTTGCAAATTCCCAGCGGAAAAATTCCTGTCCGAGATTCGCTTTTTCGGCAAGTGAAATATGAATCACAGGCTGTGCGTTTTCCGCCAACTCTGCGAGATCGTTTTCAAATTCGGCGTTTTCGGTGTCAGCCGTTTTGAGATAGACGAACGTGCTGTCGTCGCCGTAATTTTCGGGCGAAAGAAGCGGTTCGCGGTCAATCGGAATGATCGAAACGCCATTTTTACCCGTGCTTTCCGCCAGCAATTGTTCGAGCCACGCGCCGACATCGTAAATGTCGGGCGAGGTGTAAATCGTCAATTTATCGCGCCCGTGCTTATGCGCCGTCCCGAGAATGATTCCCAAAAGCGCGCCCGGATTTTCCTGCGGATTCTCTTCTTTGCAAGCCGCAACCATTTCGTTTGCACGGCTTAAAAAATCGCCAACATCCAAACCCATCGCCGCGCCCGCCGCCATTCCGAACGGCGAAAGCGCGGAAAATCTGCCGCCGATTTCGGGATTTCCGAAAAAGATTTGGCGGAAATTGTCTCTTTCCGCAACCTTTTGCATTTTAGAATTCGGGTCGGTGATCGCGACGAAATGTTTTCCGGCGTTTTCGCGTCCGACCGTTTCAGAAACACGCTCATAAAAATATTGTTTGAAGCAGTTGGGTTCGAGCGTCGAGCCTGATTTTGAAGCGACAATGAAAAGCGTTTTCGCCAAATTTACTTTTTCTTCGACGGTTTTGACCTGTGCGGGAACGGTTGAATCGAGAATGTGAAACTGCGTTTTTCCGAACGTGATCGAAAGCACTTCAGGACACAAGGAGCTTCCGCCCATTCCCAGTAAAACGATCGATTCAAACTCCTTCACGTCGTCGGCAAACGCTTTATATTCAGCGACTTTTTCGAGTTCCTCCCCGACCGAATCGAGCCAGCCGAGCCATTTTGCTTCGTCGTCGTTCGTCCAAACGCTTGCATCCTTTTGCCAAACGCGTGCGATTTTTTCCTCTTTTTTCCACTTGAAAAACTCCAACTGAACGGCAGTTTCCAAATCTTCGGGCAATGAATAAGTGATTGAATTCAGCATAATTTTAATTTACCACAAAGAAAAAATTATCCACAGATCGACACGGCTGAACGCGGATTTTATGTAAATCCTGATAAAATGATCTCTATTTTATCTGTGTTCATCTGTGATAATTTCCTCTTTAAAAATTACCGCACAATTTTCGGATAGATTTACTTTTTCACATCAAATAAACTCTCAAATATGGAAACGGAAATTTATTGGAAAGCAGTTCGGAACAATGATGCGCGGTTTAACGGCGCGTTTGTTTACGCGGTCAATTCGACCAAAATTTACTGCAAGCCTTCGTGTTCGTCGCGGTTGCCGAAACGTGAAAACGTTTCGTTCTTTGAAGATTTTGAACGCGCCGAACGCGAAGGTTTTCGCGCCTGCCGCCGTTGTCAGCCGAAAAATGAAACGATCGGCGAACAGACGAAGACCGTGCTTCGCGTTTGTGAATTGCTCGAAACGGAAGAAAACATTTCACTCGAAGATTTGAGCGCGGAATTGAATCTGAGCGCGGCGCATTTGCAGAAAATGTTCAAGGAAATCATCGGCGTTTCGCCCAAGAAATTTGCGGAAATAAAGCGTTTGGAAAAGTTCAAGGCGGAGATAAAATCGGGCGGCGGCGTGACGGATGCGATGTATGAAGCAGGATTTAACTCGTCGAGCCGGCTTTACGAAAACGTTTCCGAAAAGCTCGGAATGACCCCGAAAACCTACGCGAAGAAAGGCAAAAATATGAAGATAAATTACACGGTCACAGATTGCGATCTCGGAAAACTGCTTGTTGCGCGAACCGCCAAAGGAGTTTGCTCCGTGGCGTTCGGCGATGATGAAAACGTGCTGAAAGAAAATCTTTTTGCGGAATACAGGAACGCCGCGATCATCGAAGAAAGCACGAATCTGAAGGAATATATCGAAGCGATTCTTTTAAATTTAGAAGGTAAAAACAAGACTTTGGATTTGCCTTTGGATTTGCAGGCGACGGCGTTTCAGATGCGCGTTTGGGAAGTTTTGCGGAAAATTCCATACGGCGAAACGGTTTCTTATGCGGACGTTGCCGAAAGTCTGGGCAATAAAAACGCCGTGCGCGCCGTTGCGACGGCTTGCGCTTCAAACCACGTCGCGCTCGTCATTCCGTGCCACCGCGTCATCGGCAAAAACGGAAATCTGAGCGGCTACCGCTGGGGAATCGAACGCAAAAAACGAATCTTGGAAAACGAAAAACGTTAAAACATTTGCCCGCGAAAGAACGCGAAAAATAAAACTAAATAGAACATCATTAGTTAAATAATTTTCTTAATTTCTTTTCGTTCTTTTCGTTTCTTTCGCAGGCAAATATTCTTAAATAATCAGGAGAAAATATGAACTACAAAATCGTTCCGATCCCGTCGGAAACGGCTCGAAGTGTGCGTGAAAAGATGAAGTCGCCGCAGTATGGACATCCCGCATTTGCGGACGTGGCGAAAGGTTACGGACCTTGCCGGGTGTGTCTGAAAACTTTCCGGAAAGGCGCGGAGGACAGGATTTTATTTACTTACAATGCGTTTGAAAATCTGTCCGATCTGCCGCTTCCTTCGCCCGTTTACATTCATAAAAACGAATGCAAAGCGTTTGACGAGGCAGGTTTTCCGCCCGAATTGATCGATCTGCCGCTGCTTTTTGAAGGTTACGGAAACAATAGCGAACTTATCAAAAGGGAAGCGGTCGAAGAGGAAAACATCGAAACGCAGATCGCCGCAATCTTCGCGCTCGAAAACGTGAATTACATCAACCTCCGCAACGCCGAAGCGGGCTGTTTCGTCGCCCGCATCGAACGCACATAAAAACAGGCAGAAACGCGCAGGATAGTAGGACGTGTTTCTGCCTTTATAAAGTTCGTTTCGGCTTTGCCCAAAAAGTGCTTGATCGCAGATGTTCTTTCTGCCGCACACGCGGCGGAAATCTTCATCTTAAGCACTTTTTGGGCAAAGCCGTTCGTTTCAAGTAGAGAGAGATTTGTGAAATGTCACTACCGATCTGTTTAATGTCATAACCGATCTGTTTAATGTCACAACCGATCGGTTAAATATTAAAACAGTTCTGTTTATATTAAAAACCGTTCTGTTAAAAGTAATAACTGTTCTGTGAAATATAATAGCCGATTGGTTAAATATCAAAACCGTTCGGTTCAAAATTAAAATTGTTCGATTCAATATTAAAAAAGTTCTGTTCAATCGCATAAAAGTTCTGTTAAAATTAAAATTTAGGTCGAATCTGAAATTTGAGGTGAAAATATGCTTCGTTTTGATGTAATGCGGGTGATGAAACTGCGCGGGATTCAAAAACCCTGGGTTTTTTTGATGGAAAACGGCTTTACGCGGTCGGCATCGAATAATTTTTTCAGTGGAAATGTGCTTGAACTGAAAATCTGGCAAATCGAAAAGCTCTGTCTTTTGCTCAACTGCACGCCGAGCGATCTGTTCGATTGGGAACCGTCCGAACACGCTTCGGTAGGAGAAAATCACGCGATGCGTGCGCTCATCCGCGAAAAAAGCGCGCCGACCATCGCCGAGATCGTCAAAGATTTGCCGATCGAAAAAATGGAAGAAATCGGCGAAATGCTCAAACAGATCAAGGAAAAAGAGTAGTTCAGAGTCCCGCCTTCAGGCGGCAAATACTCGGCAAAAAGCCTATGCCGAAAAAATGACGAAACGACTCGTGAAAACTTCGGGCGGCATCACACTCAGCAAAAAGCCGCCTGAAGGCGGGACTCTGAACTTTTGTTATTTTTTCAGCCAATTTAATAAAATATCTTCCTGTTTGTGGAGCGCGTTTTCGGGTTTTGCGTCTTTGCGGCGCGTCATCGGGAATTTGAAAAATACGCCGGCTTCTTCAAAAACACCTTTTTCACCGCGCTGTTTGGCTAAATCTAAACAGCGGGCGATTTCAATTGCTAACGGCGCGGCGAGGATCGAATCTTTGCAGAGAAAATTTACCTTTAACTGCATTTGCTGACCTAAAAAGCCTTTCAGATCGATGTTGTCCCACGCTTCCTTATTGTCGCCGCGCGGTTTGTAATAGCGGATGTCGACGAGATGATCTTCGACCTCGTAGCCGAGAATGTCGTCCAATAAACTGCTTTTCGTTTTAATTTTCGACGCGAGCGAATCGGTATTTGAAAGCGCAAGCCCGTCGCGGTTGCCTAAAATGTTGGTCGAAAACCAGCCTTCGACGTGCAGAGCACGGGTTTTAAAAGCCGGTGCGAGAACGCTTTTTATCATCGTCTGTCCGGTTTTGCCGTCCTTTCCGGCAAGCGGGACGTTTTGATTTTCGGCAAATTCGATCAGTGCAGGAATGTCTGCCGCGACGGACGGCGTGAAATTTCCGTAAGGAATTTGCTCGGCGATTGCCGCGTAAGCGTAAAGCATCGCGGGCGAAATCTCTGCGGCGTTTGCGTCCAGAGCTTTTTCAAAACCGGCAAGCGAATTGAATATCTCGTTGCCTTCATCCGCCAATTTTTCGGTCGAAGCGAGATTGATGACGACGACCGAATCGCAGGTTTGTTTGAATTCGCGCAAGTTAGCGCGAATCTTCCCGATGATTTCGCGGTGCGAATTGTCCGCCACGGTGTTTTCGCCTTCGATGTTGGCGAGAAAATCTTTATTTGACACGGCGCGCCACGGCTTGATGCGGCGCAATTCTTCTTCGACCGCCGCAAATTGTTTGAGCGTGAGAACTTCGTGTTCCTCCGCCGCTTTTGAGAGATGTTCGCCGAACAAATCCCAACCCGCAAACGTGATGTTTTCGTATGCGGCTAAATCTTTGACCAGATTTTCGTCCAAATCCGCAAGCGGCAAACCCGCTTTGTCGATCTTTCCTTTTTTGAGAAGCTCGATTCCCGCAACCATCGTCGAACCGACCGCGCCGCCCAAACCGATGATCGCAATGCCTAAATTTCTGTTGCTCATAAAAACCTTAATTCTACAACAAAACATTGGGGAAAAGAATTTGGAACGCGGATTTGGCGGAGCGGGCGGCGCGAAACGGATAAAACATTAAAAATACCTTTTGAAAAATCCGCGGTAATCTGCCGAATCCGCCCGCTCCGCGTTCCATTCCCCGAAAAACCGTCAAGAGGAATTTCCATTTTCCGAATCGAAAAGTAATAATATCTCTTTTTCAAAGTTATGATCGAAAGATATACATTGCCCGAAATGGGCGCAATCTGGACGCTGAACAATAAATTTCAGAAATGGCTCGACGTGGAAATCGCCGTCTGCGAAGTTCACGCCGAGGACGGAATCATTCCCGCCGATGCGCTTGAAGAAATAAAATCGAAAGCCGCTTTTACAGTTGAAAGAGTCAACGAGATCGAAAAAACGACCGATCACGACGTGATCGCTTTTACCACGAATTTAGCCGAAAACATCGGCGAAGCGGCGCGTTTCGTGCATTACGGCTTAACGTCGTCGGACGTGGTCGACACGGCAAACGCCTTACTTTTAAAAGAAGCTTGCGATGTGCTTTTGCCGAAGATCGACGCGCTTCTGGAAGTTTTGAAACGCCGCGCTTTTGAATTCAAAGACACGCCGCAGATCGGACGCACGCACGGCATTCACGCCGAGCCGACTTCTTTCGGCTTAACGTGGGCTTTGTGGTATTCGGAGTTTCAGCGCAACAGGGAACGGCTCGAAAAAGCGAAGAAACAAATCGCGGTCGGCAAGATTTCCGGCGCGGTCGGCGCGTTTGCGCATCTCGCGCCCGATGTCGAAGAAAGAGTTTGTGCAAAACTCGGGATTGCCGCCGCCGACGTTTCGACGCAGGTCATCCAGCGCGACCGTTACGCCGAATATCTTTGCACTTTGGCGATCATCGCTTCGAGTTTGGAAAAGATCGCACTGCAAGTTCGCCATTGGCAGAGAACCGAAGTCCGCGAAGCGCAGGAAAAATTCAAGACGGGACAGAAAGGCTCAAGCGCGATGCCGCACAAACGCAACCCGATCTTGTCGGAAAGAATCTGCGGGATGGCGCGCACCGTGCGCGCCAATGCGATCGTCGGTCTGGAAGACGTTGCGCTCTGGCACGAACGCGACATTTCGCATTCGTCGGCTGAAAGAATCGTTTTGCCCGATTCGTCCGCCGCGCTCGATTATATTCTGGCGAAAACTACTTCGCTGTTGGATACGCTCGTCGTTTATCCCGAAAATATGCTGAAAAATCTGAACCTGACGCGCGGTTTGGTCTTCAGCGGACAATTGATGCTGGCTTTGACGCAAAAGGGGATTTCACGCGAAGACGCTTACGTTTACACGCAGAGAAACGCGATGAAGGTTTGGGACGAAGGCGGCGAATATAAGGATTTGGTGATGCAGGATGCGGACATCCGCGCCAAACTTTCGGTCGCAGAGATCGAAAGAGCTTTTGACGTGAAGCACTATCTGCGGAACGTCGAAAAGGTTTTTGCGAGAGTTTTCGGGAAATAAAAAAAGGCGGGCAAATCTGCCCGCCTTTTTTTATTTTCAGTGGTCTTTTAGTTTGACCAGCCGTCTGCTAAATTGCCGATAACCGGAAGTTTGAAGATTTGACCCTGAAACGCTTTGACCGCCGTAAAGATTACGGCGATCAAAATTCCGAGACCGAAAACCAGGGCAACTAATCCGATCAACATCGCCAGAATACCTGAGTTGGCAGCCGCCGCAATACCGGCAAGAACCTGAATTACGATACTTATTACTATGCCTGCCGCTGATAATAAGATCGATTGAAACGCGTGAAAGCGAGCCAGTTTGTTTGTTTTGTCGGTCACGATTACGACGATGCTGTAAATTAAGCCTAAAGCACAGACCAGATTGCCAAGGTAACAAATTAAAGCTCCAACATTGGCATCAAGTCCAAGCGCGGTTTTTCCGTTATTTTGCATATTGTTATTAAAGTTTCTCCTTTGAATTAATTGATTCGGTTGCTAATTAGAACTTTTATTAGCGTGAAATTTAACATAGAACGTTGATTTACTCAAGAATTTGCGTAAGAATCTAAGATTTATTTTGGTTATTTTCGATTATATTATGAAAGTTAAAGTTTATGTCACATTAAAGCCGGGCGTGCTCGATCCGCAGGGAAAAGCGATCCATCATTCGGCGGAACTTCTGGGTTTTGAAAAGATCGCCGATATTCGTCAGGGAAAATATTTCGAGATCGCACTCGCTGAAAATACTTCGGAAGCGGAAGCAAAGGAAACCGCCGAAAAAATAGCGAAAGACGTTTTGGCAAATCCCGTCATCGAAGATTACAGAGTAGAAATAGTTAATTGAAAAGTAGCGAGTAGGGAGGAGCGAGTAGATTTTATTTTCTACCGACTACTGACTACTGACTACTGACTACTGAAAATTATGAAATTCGGAGTTATAGTTTTTCCCGGTTCAAATTGCGATCACGACGCTTATCACGTCATTTCAAAACACGTCGGTCAGCCGGTCGATTTTATCTGGCACAAGGCAACCGATCTGAGCGGTTATGATGCCGTCATCGTGCCGGGCGGATTTTCCTACGGCGATTATCTGCGGTGCGGTGCGTTGGCGAAATTTTCGCCCGTGATGCAGTCGGTCAAAGAGTTTGCGGCGCAGGGAAAATATGTTTTCGGCATCTGCAACGGTTTCCAGATTCTCTGCGAAGCCGGTCTTTTGCCGGGGGCACTGATTCGCAATAAAAATCTGCATTTTATCTGCAAACACGTCAATCTCAAGGTCGAAAACGCCAACACGCCTTTTACGAGCGAAGTCGAAAACGGCAAAGTGCTTTCGATCCCGATCGCACACGCCGAAGGCAATTACGTTTGCGACGACGAAACTTTTCACCAGCTCGAAGAAAACGGTCAGATCGTTTTTCGCTATTGCGACGAAAACGGCGAAGTCACCGACGAAGCAAACCCGAACGGCGCACGCTCAAACATTGCGGGAATTTGTAATTTAAACAGGAACGTTCTCGGAATGATGCCGCATCCCGAACGTGCCTGCGAAAGCTTGCTCGGCTCAAACGACGGCAGAGCGATCTTTCGTTCGCTAACGAAAAAGATCGCAGAAACGGTCGAAGCGTAAGAGTATATGCGGAAACGCGCAGGAAATAAGCGTGAATTATTGATTTAATTCACGCTTATTTCCTGCGCGTTTCCGCATTTTTAGGTCGGCATAAACGAAAAATGTAACGCAACAATCGGCAAATGTAATGTGACATTTGCCGAAAACAGCGGGAATTTGCCAAATGTAATGTGACATTTGCCGAAAACAGCGGGAATTTGCCAAATGTAACGCAACAATTGATAAATATAACGTTACATTTAACGAATGTAAGCATACATTTGCCGTTTGTATGTCCGATTTACTCAAAGTTTTACACGCTTCCTTGCGGGCGCATTTATGCTTATTATTAAATCTGCAAAAATAAAAAAGGCTTGAAAGTATCACACTTTCAAGCCTTTTACTTTTATCGATACTTGTTTTAGCGTCTTTTTCTCCAAACGATTTCAAGTTGATATTCCTTCGCGCCGCCGTCAGTGTCGGCGATTTCGATCACTGCCGAGTAATCGTTTTCTTTTGACGGCTGTTGCAGGACGCGCACATCGCCGCGACCTTTTTGCTTATTGACTTCGACGATGACATCTCTGCCGAGCGATGCCGTAAAGCTCCACGTGCCTTCGGGATAAGGTCTGCCCGAAACGGTATCGACTCTTAAATTTCTGTCTTGCAAAACCAGACGCGCGCGGTCGTCAACCGTTCCGCGCCAGTATGCCCGACCGATGATCGGACGATTATCGTTTTCATAACCGCCGCCGCCGGTATTTCCGCCGCCGTAGCCGCCGCCGTTGCCGAGCTCGCGATTGATGTCGTCAACCGAATTTCTTGCGTTGCGCCATAAATTGCTGTTCGAGCCGTAACTCGGTGCTCTGCGAATCAATTCGGTAAGCATCGAAGCCGCATCACGCAGATTGCCCGAATTATTGTTTCCGCGCACCAAATCTTGAAAAAGTCCCGCGCTTGCATCGAGTTGGGCGGCTGTAAACGCTTCTTCGATGTCGCTGCGGCTGACCGAATAGCCGTTTCTGAGCCTTTCGGAAGTGCGGTCGGCAAGGTCAACGGATGCGCGTTTCAAATCGTCGGCGTAATTGTTCAAACGAGTCGAACCGTAACGGTTGGATTCCTGCGCAAAAGCCGACAAACTAAAGGCTAATACCGAAAATAATGTCAATAAAATAAATTTCTTCATAATCTTGTCTCCTTTTTTTTATTCGGGGGAGAGACAGTTTAAGTAAAAAGTGAAAAGTAAAAACTTCAAAACCGGAATCTTGTAAGTAAAAACTGAAGTAATTACTTTTCGCGGCGTATGATGTCAAAAATCAGGCATATTTTGCCTTTTATTTTTTTACTTTTTACTTTTAAACAGCTTCCGCCGAAACCTCGTTTACAACTAAACCGTCGTTGCAGAGTTTCCAGTTCAAAACTTCCGCGCCTTCTTCTTCCGCCAGTGCTTTTTCGACGTTTTCGCGTTCGTTTTCTTCGCAGAAAAAGGCGATACATCCGCCGCCGCCCGCGCCGCAGACCTTTGCCGCGATCGCGCCGTTCGCATAGGCTTTGTCGATCAGCAAATCCATCTGCGGAGTCGTGATATTCGGCGAAAGACGTTTACGGTGCGGATGCGCTTTCCGCAAAAGCTCGCCGACTTTTTCCCATTCGTTCGCCAGAAGTGCTTCGCGGATTGCCAGCGAAGAATCGCGTACGCCTTCAAAAATATCGAAAAGCTCCTTGTCGCCGTCGATGTGGCGTTTCGTGATTTCCCAGTTGTTCGTGCCCGAATTGCGCGGTTCGCCCGTGTAGCAGACGACGACGCGTTTCTGCAAAGTGTCCGTGTCGATGGCGAGTCCTTCGCGGTGCATTCCGTCCGGTGCGAAATGGATCGCCGAAACGCCGCCGTATTGTGCCGAATAATAATCCTGATAACCCGTCGGAACTTTGATGACCTGACATTCGACCGCCGCGGCGATCGGGATAAAACGTTCGGGCGCGTAGCGGTTTCCGACCAAATGATTTAATGCGCCGATACAGGCGATGTTCAGCGTCGAAGAACCCGCAAGTCCGGCTCCTGCCGGAGCTTCGGATTCCGTTATCATATTGAATCCGGTTGCGGGTTTGAAAAAATAGACGAGTTTGGCGAGCAGTTCGAGCCGGGGTTCGTTTTTCAGTTCGTGAAAATGCTCGAACGAAGTTTCAAACGAAACGCCGCGGTCGATGGATTCGAGCACGATTTTATCGTCGTTGCGCGTTTCGATGCGGCATCGCGCCATCAGGCTGACGGCAAAGTTTACGGTTGCCGCACCTTCGTGAAAAAGAAAAAGCGGCGGTATATCAATAGTTCCGCCCGCAAGGTCGACTCTTGTCGGAGCAGATGATTCGATTATCACAAATTATTTCCTCTGAAATTCGGTTTTTAGTTTTAGTTGATTAATTTAGTATCAGAAATGATTATCTAAATAACGGAATATATTAACGTAATTTACAGTTTCTTGATAGTGCGAAAGTTATTTTTTGGCGGCTTTTGAAACTTCCTTCGGTTCGGTCGGCGGTTTTTCTTCGCTGTTCGGCGGCGCGGTCAAATGTAATTTTTCGCCGAGTTCCTGAAATTTTTCCTGCGCCGCTTCTTCGACGAGATGCAGTTTTTCTTCGAGTTTATGAATCGTTTCGGGGTCGGCTTCCTCAACCTTTTCCGACAGCCAATATCTTTCGACCGTATAGAAAATGATGATTCCGAACAAAACCACGAAGAAAAGCGCGATTCCGACTTGTTTGAAATCGCCGATGATCGAAGTGATCGCGCCGCTGAAAAAATAGCCGATGCCCGAAAGAATCAAAACCCACGTCGAGCAACTGATAATGTCGAGAATCAAAAATCTCCAGTAAGGCATTCGCCCGATGCCGTAAAAAAGACACATTCCGCCGCGAATCCCGTAAATATATTTGGAAATGATGATCGCAAAACCGCCGAATTTATCGATCAATCTTTCGATGCGCGGCTGTGCCATTTTATAAAAGCCGTAATTTTTCACGCTTTGACGAAAAACCCGCCCGATCCCGTAACCGATACTGTCACCGACTACGCCGCCGAGCGTTCCGGCGAGAAAAACCTGTATGAAGCTGTGATTACCGAAAAAATTGCTGTGAGCCATCGCGCCCGAAATCAAAAGAGTAATATCTCCTTCGACGGTGCAAAGCGCAAAAACGGCATAAATTCCGTATTGCTCGATGAGTTGTGAAAGTTGCTCCATAAAAAATCAACTTTTCAAAGAGTAACTTTCAAAAGCCCGGCAGTCAAACAAAATATAATTCCCGGGAACTAACTTTTATTCTTAAATATATCTGAAACGAATTAGTTGACAGTTTATCGGCGAGTGTCTAAAATCTCGTTAGTTTCTGCACGGTTTTACAAACAAAAGGTTAAAAATAATAATGAGTGATTCCGCAAATTCGGTAAGCAAAATGGTCGGTCTCGAAGTTTCAAACTCCGCTTTCAAAGCGGTGCTTTTGGATTCGGACGGAAAAATCCTCAGCGCGAACAAGGTTCTGATCGACAAATCTCAGCCGATCAACGATCAATTAATCAGTTTCATTAACGATTTGAAGGAAAAATTCGGAAATTTTGAAAAACTCGGCGTTGCCGTGCCCGGACTCGTCCGCCGTCAAACGAAACGCGTCGCTTTTTCAACCTACATTCCCGAACATTCCGAAGTCGATCTTTTAGGTCAGCTTGCCGAAGCGACAGGTTTGAAGGTTGCCATCGAAAACGATGCGAATGCGGCGGCTTACGGCGAATTTCGGCTCGGTGCCGGACGCGGAAGCCGCGATATGTTTTACGCCACGCTCGGAACGGGCGTTGGCGGCGCGTTTATTTTTAATGAACAAATCTGGCACGGAACATCGGGGTTCGCGGGCGAATTCGGCTATCTTGCGATCAATTCCGAAGGGATGAAGCTCGAAGATGTCGCTTCCGCGCAGAATATCGTCCGCCGCACCCGAAGCCGCTATCATCAGGACAGCACGACTTCGTTGAGCCAGTTTGAGGAAGAACGGATTTCATTAAGAGATATTATCAACGAAGCCGTGCACGAGGACGATTTCGCACAGATGATGCTCCAACGGACGGGCGCGTATGTCGGAACGGCGATTGCCGGTGTCATCAATCTGTTAAATATCGAGAGAATCGTCGTCGGCGGGGAAATTATGGAAGCCAAACACATCGTTCTGGAAGCCATAATTGAACGTGCTAAAGAACTTGCATTCGCACCTTCGTTTGAAACGGTCAGAATCGTCGAGGGTGAACTGGATGAAAACGCGGCTTCGATCGGCGCGGCATTACTGGCATCAGAAGGCGAATAATCATTTATTTAAATTTCTTATCTGAGAAAATAATAAGATTTCTCTTATTGTCTTTATTAACAGTAATTTATACAATCGCAAACATTAAATTCGCTAATCATTCAAAAGACTTTAGTGAAAAAGTGCACAATGTTTGTATAAATTCTATTTTCTAGTAGTTGCGGAATTAACAATATTCGGTAAAAATAAAAGACAGCTTAGGTAGGTCTTCATTACTAAAAAATTCTGTTCGCCAAAGGTTTCTTAAACTTTTAGATAGAGGTTTGAGAGCAAGGCGAACGTTTATCTTTAAATTTTTCGTTGCGAGAGAATTAAAAATGGCACAATTTTTTCATAAAAGCGCAAACAATATCGCCAGGATAAGTATGGTCGTTGCCGTCCTGCTTGGCGGAGTAGCTTTTTATGTTTACACACAAGTGGCGCGTTCTTCGTATCTGACGGGGCAGTTTGTCGAAAGACAACAGCCGGTTCAGTTCAGCCACAAACACCACGTCGGAGATGACGGCATCGATTGCCGCTATTGTCACACGACGGTCGAAACGACGGCTTCGGCAGGAATGCCGCCGACGCAGACGTGTATGAACTGTCACAATCAGCTTTGGGCGGACAGTCCGTATCTCGAACCCGTCAGAGCAAGCTACCGCGACAATAAGCCGCTCGAATGGACGCGCGTTCACGATCTGCCCGAATACGTTTATTTCAATCACAGTATTCACGTTAATAAAGGTGTCGGTTGTGCCAGCTGTCACGGCGATATTGCCAATATGCCGGCAGTTTACCAGCAAAATACTTTGCAGATGGAATGGTGTTTGTCGTGTCATCGCAACCCCGAACCGAACATCCGACCGAAATCCGAAATTTTCAATACTTCGTGGAATCCGGGCGACATAACGCCGGAGCAGAAAAAGGAAGTTGACGAAAAAGTTAAAAGCTTACGTAACACGGAAATGCTGACAAGCTGCTCGACTTGTCACCGATAAATATCGAGTTTATAAGGAATTAGAACAAAAATGGCTGGCAAAGAAAATATGGGAAACTTTGCGTTATTGCGCGACAAGATTTTGTCGCAAAGCGGAAAAAAATATTGGCGGAGCGTCGAGGAGTTTGTTGACGCACCTGAATTTGAAGAATTTGTCAAACAGGAATATCCGGCACAGGCGGAAGAATGGGACAATTCTTTAAGCCGCCGTAATTTCGTCAAGGTAATGGGCGCATCGCTTGCGCTGGCGGGTTTGAGCGGTTGTGTCATTCAGCCGACCGAAAAGATCGTGCCGTATGTCCGACCGAACGAAGAAATTCTGCCCGGAAAGCCTTTATTTTTCGCCACGGCAATGTCGCTCGGCGGAATCGCGACCGGATTGCTTGCAAAATCTTACGAAGGTCGCCCGGTCAAGATCGAAGGAAATCCCGAACATCCCGGCAGTCTGGGCGCAACCGACGTTTATGCGCAGGCATCGCTTTTGAATATGTATGATCCTGATCGTTTGCAGGAAGTTACATTTCGCGGCACTCCGAAAACGTGGCAGTCGTTTATGACCGAATTTCGCAATTCGGTTGAAGAGAATCGCAAGGACGGCGGCGCGGGACTCAGATTTTTGACCGAAACCGTCACTTCGCCGACTCTGGTCGCGCAGTTCAAACAAATCGCCACCGAATTTCCGAATGCGAAATGGGTGCAGTATGAACCCGTCAATCACGATAACGCGATGGCAGGTGCGAAAATGGCTTTCGGATCGCCCGTTCACACGGTTTACAAGATCGATCAAGCCGACAAGATCGTGACGCTCGACAAAGACCTTTTCTCGGATTTCAATGTCCGTTATATGAAGGATTACGCGAAAGGTCGGGCATACAAAGAAGATAAAAAACAAGTCAACCGTCTTTACGCAGTCGAATCGACCACGACTTTGACAGGCGCAAAAGCCGATCACCGTTTGGCGGTCAAGCCGAGCCAGGTCGTCGAAGTTGCGAAAGCACTCGCGGCGGCGGTCGGAGTTTCGGGCGGAACGCCTGCCGCCGGATTACCGGCGGACGCGCAGAAATGGATTACCGTGATGGCGAAGGATTTACAGGCAAGCCGCGGTAAAACGGTCGTTATCCCGGGCGATCATCAATCGCCGATGGTTCACGCGCTGGCACACGCGATCAACGGCGCACTCGGAAATGTCGGGCAGACGGTCGTTTATACCGAACCGCTTTCGCCTGCCGCCGATAAACTGCAAGTCGATCAGCTTCGCGAATTAATTGGCGACATCGACGGCGAAAGAGTAAAAATGCTCGTCATTCTGGGTGGAAATCCGGTTTACAATACACCTGCCGATCTGAAGCTAACCGCCGAAAGAATGGAAAAAGTTCCGCTTCGTGTTCGGCTCGGACAATACATCGACGAAACGGGCGAACTTTGCCAGTGGAATATTTCCGAAAAACATTATCTCGAAACGTGGAGCGATGCGCGCGCATACGACGGAACGGTTTCGCTCATTCAGCCGCTTATCAAGCCGCTTTACGAAGGCAAGAGCGCACACGAATTAGTCCAGCTTTTCTTTAGAGAAAATTTTGACAAGACCGATCTCGACATCGTGAAAGGTTTCTGGCAGACACAAAATATCGGTTCATCTGCGCCGAAACCTGTCGTGACGGCATCGCCGGGCGCGTCGCCGTCAGCAACTCCGGCGGCGAGTCCTGCTCCGGCTACGCCGAGCGCACCGGCTTCGACAACTGCGAAATCTTTTGAAGACAGTTGGCGGAAAGCGATTCACGACGGTTTCGTGGCAAATTCCGCATTACCTGCAAAAGCGGTTACGGTCAACACGGCATTTTTAAGTCAGCCCGAAACGAAACCTGCTTCGTCGGGAAATCTCGAAATTTTGATCTTACCCGATCCGGGCGTTTATGACGGACGTTTTGCAAATAACGGCTGGCTTCAGGAACTGCCGAATCCTTTAACGAAGATCACCTGGGACAACGTTGCTCTGGTCAGTCCGGCAACGGCGGCTAAACTCGAAGTCAACCAGGGAAACGATCAGGATGAAATGTCGGGCGGCGTTCGCGGAACGGCATTTATCAATACCAAAGGCGGAAATATGTCATCCGATCTCGTAACGCTCAAATATCAGGGCGCAGAGATCAAAAACGGGGTTCCGATGTGGATTTCGCCCGGACAGCCCGACGACGTAATCACCATTTATATGGGATACGGACGCACAAAAGCCGGACGCGTCGGCACAAATTTAGGCTACAACGCCTTTGACGTGCGCCGTTCGGATGCGCCGAGCTTCGGAACGGGCGAGGTCGTCAAACGAGGTGAACGAACGACGATCGCTTCGACGCAAATCCATTTCAATATGGAAGGACGCGATCTTTTACGCGTTTGGGAAGTCGAAGAAATCGAAAAGCTCGCCGAAGAATCGAAAAAACACGAGCTGAAGCATTCGGGCTATGACAAATCGATGTATGACCCGTTTAATTATTCTGAGCACGAATGGCAGCATAAATGGGGAATGGCGATCGATCTGAACTCCTGCGTCGGCTGTAATGCCTGCGTGGTGGCGTGCCAGTCGGAAAACAATATTCCGGTCGTCGGAAAAGAACAGGTCGAACGAAGCCGTGAAATGCACTGGCTCAGAATCGACGCTTATTTCGGCGGAACGGATGTCAACAATCCCGACGGTCCGCATTTCCAACCCGTGCTTTGTCAGCAGTGCGAACAAGCACCCTGCGAAGTTGTCTGTCCGGTTCACGCAACCGTTCACAGTGCCGAAGGATTGAACGATATGGTTTACAACCGCTGTGTCGGAACGCGTTACTGCTCGAACAACTGCCCGTATAAAGTCAGACGTTTCAACTTCCTGCTTTATCAGGATTGGAATACGCCGCAATACAAATTGATGCGTAACCCCGAAGTTTCGGTGCGCAGTCGCGGGGTCATGGAAAAATGTACTTACTGCACACAGAGAATTGCCGCCGCAAGAATCGAAGGTCGCAAGGACAACCGCAGAATTCGTGACGGCGAAGTGATAACGGCTTGTCAATCGGCTTGCCCGACCGAAGCGATCACTTTCGGCGATTTGAACGACAAAGAAAGTATGGTTGCGAAATTGAAAAACGATCCGCGCAACTACTCGCTTTTGGCTGAATTGAATACACAGCCGCGCACGACTTATCTGGCAAGCGTGAAGAATTACAACAAGGAAATGCCGGATTACAAACCGAGATCGAGCGGAGAAAAGCACACGGGAGGCGAAAGCCACTAATCGGTTCGCGGTTTGAAAGAACTGAAAACCGGATTTGGAAAAGCTATGCAAGATATTAAAGAAATTCAAGAAAGAATTTATCCGCCGATGGTCGAGGGCGAACATACCTTTGACACCGTAACGGACAAAATCAGTGATCTGACGCTGAAAAAGAAAACGCCGTTTCACTGGTTCATCGGTTTCGGAATAGCCTTCATCATTGCTCAGATTCTTTTATTCACGATTCTTTATCTGGTCACGACCGGTATCGGAATCTGGGGAAATAACCAACCCGTCGGCTGGGCTTTCGATATTATCAACTTCGTCTGGTGGATCGGTATCGGGCACGCGGGAACGCTGATCTCGGCGATTCTGTTGCTCCTGAATCAGAAATGGCGCACGTCGATCAACCGTTTCGCCGAAGCGATGACGCTTTTCGCCGTTGCCTGTGCAGGATTGTTTCCGTTACTGCATACAGGTCGCCCGTGGTTGGCTTACTGGCTCTTCCCGTATCCGAATACAATGGGAATGTGGCCTCAATTTCGCAGTCCTTTGATGTGGGACGTATTCGCGGTTTCGACCTACGCGACGATTTCGGCATTGTTCTGGTATGTCGGTTTGATTCCCGATTTGGCGACTTTGCGCGACCGTGCAAAGAACAAATATTTCAAGTTGGTTTACGGTTTGCTTTCGTGGGGGTGGCGCGGTTCGGCACGGCACTGGCATCGTTACGAGATTACATATTTGTTATTGGCAGGACTTTCAACGCCGCTCGTGCTTTCGGTTCACTCGATCGTTTCGTTCGACTTCTCGGTTTCGCAGGTTCCGGGCTGGCACGCGACGATCTTTCCGCCTTATTTCGTGGCGGGAGCCGTTTTCGCGGGATTCGCAATGGTTTTGATTCTTTGTATTCCGCTTCGCCACGTTTACCGGATGAAGGATTTCATCACGCACACGCACCTTGTTTATATGGCAAAGGTGATGCTCGCGACCGGGTTGATCGTTTGTTACGGCTATGCGATGGAAGCGTTTTTCGCGTGGTATAGCCAGGCGCAATACGAAGTTTTCATGATGAAAAACCGCGCCTGGGAAGGTCCGTATTGGTGGTCATACTGGCTTTTGATCTTGTGCAACGGCGCGTCGATTCAGCTTCTCTGGTTCAAACGTTTCAGAGAAAGCGAATTCTGGCTGTTCACGATCTCGATCGTCGTCAGCATCGGGATGTGGCTCGAACGTTTCGTGATTATCGTGACGAGCTTGCACCGCGATTTTCTGCCGTCGTCGTGGGCGATGTATTCGCCAACGATGTTCGACTGGTCGATGTTTCTCGGAACGCTCGGCTTCTTCTTTACCCTGATCTATTTGTTCGTCAGATTTTTGCCGATCATTTCGATCTTCGAGGTCAGAACCTTATTGCCGTCAGCCGAAGTCGAACATCATCACGGACACGATGGAGAGCACAAAGAAAGTTTTATCGAGCAGGTGAATGAACCGAAAGGTGAAACTGCTTAAAGTTTTGTAAAATTGATATTGCAGCCGATTTCGTTTTGTCCGCAATCGGATTAGTGGGCAACTCACCCATGCCGAAACGATTGCCAGCAAAGCAATTCGGCTGCAAGCTAAAGCAAAAAATATGGAAAAACAGATTTACGGATTATTAGCGGAATTCGACACGCCGACCGAACTCGTCCGGGCGGCGGAAAAAGTGCGTGACGCAGGTTTTGTCAAAACCGATGCTTTTTCGCCGTTTCCGCTTCACGAAATCGATGAAGCACTCGGAATCAAACGCAGTATTTTGCCGTATTTGGTCTTCGCTGGCGGCGTTGCCGGACTGTTAACCGGAATCGGGTTACAGGTTTTCACGCACGTTTTCGACTATCCGATCATCGTCGGCGGTCGTCCGCATTTGAGTATTCCCGCGTTTGTGCCGCCGGCTTATGAGTTGACGATCTTGCTCGCCGGTTTCACGGCAGTTTTCGGTATGCTCTTTTTGAACGGATTGCCTCAGCCGTATCATCCGGTCTTCAATGTTCCGCGTTTTGCTTTGGCGACGAGAGAAAAATTCTTTCTCCTGATCGAAACAAAAGACCCGAAATTTAATTACGAGGAAACGAGAAGTTTTATGGAAAGCTTGAATCCGCAGGAGGTTTTCGATGTTGAAGAATAAACTTTTGTGGATCGCAACGATCGGTTTATTTATTGTAAGCGTCGGCTGTCGTTACGATATGCAGGATCAGCCGCGCTATAAGGCTTATAAAAAGAGCGATTTTTTCACTGATGGACGCGCTTCGCGCGATCTTCCCGAGGGAACCGTTGCCCGCAATAATCTGCGTGAAGACAAGGTTTTTTACACGGGTAAAAAGGAAAACGCCGACCCGAACGTGCAGGTTCAAACGACTACCAGCCCGTCGGGTAATACTTTAGTCACGAGTTTCCCGAACGATATTGAAAAAAGCCCCGTTCCTTTGACCAAAGAGTTGCTCGAACGCGGACAGGAAAAATATAACGTTTACTGCACCGTTTGCCACGGACCGGTCGGAAACGGCGACGGTATGATCGTCCGCCGCGGCTATCCGCAACCGCCGACCTATAACGACGACCGTCTGAGAAATGCGCCCGACGGACATTTCTTCGATGTCATTACGAACGGTTGGGGCAGAATGAACAGTTATGCACATCAGGTTTCCCCGGCTGACCGTTGGGCGATCGTGGCGTATATTCGGGCTTTGCAGTTGAGCCAAAATCCGAATGGACAGAAAACAATGAATTCAAATACAAGCGCAAATGCGAACACGGCAACTCCGCCGCAGAATGCAAATGCAAATACATCTTCAAATACGAATTCGCAGGGAGGCGGCAGATAAATGACGAATCTTGAAAATTATCAGGCACCTGACGAAATAAACCGTTGGCGCACGCTTGCGCTCGGTATCGGCGGAATCGGATTAATAATTTGGGCGGTCGGCTGTTATTTCGACTCGCAAAATGCTTTGCGCTCGTGGCTTTTAGGCTTTATTTTCTGGGGCGGCATCGGTGTCGGCGGACTCGGAGTTCTGATTCTTCAATACCTGACCGGCGGCGCGTGGGGCGTGGTTATCAGAAGAACCGTCGAAGCGGCTTCGCGCACGCTTCTGATTCTTCCGATCTTGTTTATCCCTTTGGCGGTCGGTGTCACGCATTTGTATGAATGGACGCATCTCGAAAACGACCCGATCATTCAAGGGCGCGGTTGGTATCTGACCGTCGGCGGCTGGATTGCGCGGGCAGTCGTTTACTTCATTCTTTGGGGCGTAATGGCGTATTTGCTGAACAAATGGTCGGCAAATCAGGACAAAGCCGCCGATATGGAAGAATCGGCAAAATGGCTCGGAACGGCGACGGCTTTTTCAGGTCCGACGATGGTTGCTTTCGCGTTGGTCGTGACATTTGCCGCCGTCGATTGGGTGATGACGCTCGAACCGCACTGGTTTTCGACGATCTGGGGAATGCTCTTCATCGCCGGTTGGGGCTTGAGCTGTTTCTGCTTTGTCGTGGCGATTCTGGCTTTACTTTCCGATAAAGCACCGATGAACCGCGTTTTGGGCAAACGTCATTTTCACGATCTCGGCAAATTGATGCTCGCGCTCGTGATGGTTTGGGCGTATTTCAATTTTTCGCAGTATTTGATTATCTGGTCGGGAAATATTCCCGAAGAAACAGGCTGGTATCTAACCAGAACGAAAGGCGTTTGGGGCGTGATCGGATTGCTTTTGATCCTTTTCCATTTCGCGTTTCCGTTCCTGATCCTGCTTCAGCAGGATTTCAAGCGCAAAGCAAAATTGCTGGCGGGAATGGGAGTTTTTATTTTGGTAATGCGGCTCGTCGATATGTTTTACCTGATCGCGCCGAGTCCGTTGATCGAACACGGCGGCGGACACGAGGCATCGCATTTCAGTTGGCTTTATCTCGTCGGACCGATTGCAGTCGGCGGTTTGTGGCTGGCGTTTTTCTTCTACCAGCTCAAACAGCGTCCGATGGTTCCGATCAATGATCCGTTTTTGGAAAACGCCATCAAGCACGGCAAAGGACACTAATAGTTATGGGAAGCACTAAACACGAAAAATCATTTGTAGATTTTGATAAGACTTACGAGCGGAACGTGATCGGATTAAGCGGCATCGTTTATTTCGGAATCGGTTTGTTTTTCCTGATCGTTGTTGCCTTCGGTTTGATGTGGGCTTTGCAGAGCGTTCTCGAAGATTATACGCTCGAAAAAGACAAGGCTAACGCTAATCCTTTGATGCTGAAGGATAAGGAACGTCTGCCGCCCGAACCGCGTCTGCAAGCCGCGCCCGGTTTCGGTGTCGATTCGCCGAACGGTCGCGTCAGTCTTGAATTACAGATGCCGCAGGCTGAATACAGAACTTTGCAGGGAATCTGGAACGAAGAATTGTCAAAGGGACAAAAACAGAAAGACCCGAAAACGGGCGCAGAAATGGTTGTTACTTTGCCGATCAATGACGCAAAGGCAAAACTTCTCGAAGGAAATCCGGCTCCTGCATCGGGCGTGAATGACGAAACGTTTAAGAAATCGCAGATGATTCTTTCCGATTCTAGCGCGGGCAGATTGACTTCCGAAAAGAGAAGATAAATTTTCTCCGATTTTATTTCAAAACCGGACAGAGAGAAGTAAAAATGAAAAAAAGTTTCGCAAGTTTGGCAGTTTTAAGACTGAAACTTTTTGCTCTGATAATAATTTCTTTGACATTTATCAGCGCATCGGCGCAACGTGTCGAGCATTATAATTCGCCGCTTTATTCGCCGAAAACCTACGATCCGAATCGTGCGGAAACCAGCAACGGTTTGCCGAATGTTCTGAAAACGGTCGGTATCGAGCAGAAATTGGGCGACCAATTGCCGATGGATGCGGTTTTCAAAAATGAAGACGGCAAACAGGTCAGGATCGGCGATTACTTCGGCAAAGGCAGACCCGTTATTCTGGCACTCGTTTACTACGAATGCCCGATGCTCTGCAACGAAGTTTTGAACGGTTTGACGGGTTCGCTGAAAGGCATCTCGTTCGACGCGGGAAAGGAATTCGACATTTTGGCGATCAGCTTCGATGCGCGGGAAAACGATAAGCCCGATCTGGCGAAGAATAAAAAAGCGGGCTACATCGAACGCTATCAGCGTCCGAATTCGGAAAACGGCTGGCATTTTTTGACCGGAACACAGGAAGAGATTGACAAGGTAACGAAAGCCGTCGGTTTTAATTACGAATACGATAAGCAGACCGACCAGTTTGCACACGCCGGCGGAATTATGATCGTTACGCCCGAAGGCAAGATTTCGCGTTATTTTTACGGGATCGATTACTCTCCGAAGGACGTGAAATTCGGGATTATGGAATCGGCGGAAAACAAGGTCGGAAATCCGGCGGAGCAATTATTGCTTTACTGTTTTCACTATGATCCTTCGACGGGAAGATACGGTCTGGCGGTCATTAACGTGATCAGAATCGCCGGAGTGCTGACCTTGCTCGGAATGGGCGGAATGTTTTTCGTCTTTTGGCGTTATAACAAAAAGAAGAAATTGAATTGACGGAAAGCAATTAATGACGAACTCCTGATTTATAAAAAGTGAGTCGTCGCAAAGAGTTAATAAGATGATTATGCAACAGAATTCGTGGATTCCATTATTTCCCGAACAGGCTTCAAGTTTTGCTTCAGAGGTTGATTATTTATATTTTTTCATCCTTGCGGTAACGCTTTTCTTCGGTATCGGTTGTGCGGTCGTGATCTTCTTTTTCGCGGTCAAATATCGTGAAAAGGAAAAATTCGGCAGAGGTGCCGACATTCACGGCTCGATGGTTTTGGAAGTGACCTGGACGATTATCCCGTTCGTTATTTCGATGATAATATTCATTTTCGGCGCGGTGGTTTTCTACAATCTTTATCGTCCGCCCGCAGATACGATGGATATTTACGTGGTCGGGAAACAATGGATGTGGAAATTTCAACACGGCACCGGACAACGCGAAATTAACGAGCTTCACGTTCCTGCCGGTCGCCGAATCAAATTGGTAATGACGACCGAAGACGTGATTCACGACGTTTACATTCCGGCTTTCAGAACAAAAGCCGACGTGGTTCCGGGACGTTACTCGACGCTCTGGTTTGAAGCGACCAAGCCGGGAAAATATCATCTTTATTGCGCGGAATATTGCGGTTTGAATCATTCGGGAATGCGCGGTTCGGTAATCGTGATGCCGCAAAACGAATTTGACAACTGGTTGAGCGGGAATACTTCGGGACAAACCCCGGTCGAAGCCGGACGCGATCTGTTTGAAAACAAACTCGGCTGTGCTTCGTGTCACGCGGGCGGCGCAAATCAGCGCGGCGCGAAACTCGAAGGATTGTTCGGCACTGACGTTAAGCTCGTCGGCGGGCAAACCGTCAAAGCGACCGACGAATATATCCGTAATTCGATCATTAATCCGGGCGCACAGGTCGTCGAAGGCTATCAGCCGATTATGCCGACCTTTAAGGGACAGGTCACGGAAGAACAGCTTGTTTCGCTCGTGGCTTATATCAAATCGCTCGGCGGCAACGGCTCTGCAAATATGACCAGCACGGCGGCTCCGACTGCTCCAGCTGCAACTGGTTCGCCGACGACCGGCGGCACGACACCGGCAAATACGGCGGCAAACAGACAGGGAAGCAACCCGAACGCGCCGAAAAATCAGCCGGAACCGGCAAACAGTAACAGATAGGTGGTAAAAGATTATGCAAAACATTGATGCAATTAATTCGGAAATTATCGAAAGACCGGCAGTAAATTATTTGAACAATGGTTATAGTCTCAAGTCATGGCTTTTGACGAGAGATCATAAACGCATTGCGATGTTATATCTGGCAAGCGTTTCGTTCTTCTTTATGTTGGGTGGCATCTTTGCGGGACTCATTCGTCTGGAATTGCTGACACCGCAGAGCGATCTTCTCGAATCGGCTAGCTACAATAAAGTTTTTACGGCGCACGGCGTTATCATGGTTTTTCTGTTCCTGATTCCGGCAATTCCGGCGACACTCGGAAACTTTTTGATTCCGCTGATGATCGGCGCGAAGGATTTGGCATTTCCGCGAATCAATTTGCTGAGTTGGTATCTATATATGTCGGGCGCGGCGGTTGCCGCATACGCTCTGCTTCAGGGCGGAGTCGATACGGGATGGACTTTTTACGCGCCTTATAGCACGACCTTTTCAAACGGTTATGTCGTGGCGACGGGATTAGGAGCTTTCATCATCGGATTTTCATCGATTCTGACGGGCTTGAACTTTATTGTGACGGTTCATACGATGCGTGCGCCGGGGATGACCTGGTTCAGACTGCCGCTTTTCGTTTGGGCACATTATGCAACGAGCCTGATTATGATTCTCGGAACTCCGGTGGTCGCGATCACGATTTTGCTTCTTGCCTTGGAAAGACTTGCCAAAGTCGGAATTTTCGATCCCGCGATCGGCGGCGACCCGATTCTGTTCCAGCATCTGTTCTGGTTTTATTCGCACCCGGCGGTTTACATTATGATTCTGCCGAGTATGGGCGTAATCAGCGAATTGATCGCAAACTTTTCGCGTAAACGCATTTTCGGTTACGAATTCGTTGCTTTTTCAAGCATTGCGATTGCCGTGATCGGGTTTATCGTGTGGGGACATCATCTGTTCGTCAGCGGACAATCGATCTACGCGGGACTGGTCTTTTCGTTCCTGACAATGGTTGTGGCGATTCCGTCGGCGGTCAAAACATTTAACTGGACGGCGACGCTTTATAAAGGAAGTATTTCGTGGGATACGCCGATGCTTTACGCATTAGGTTTCTTGGGACTGTTCTTGGTAGGCGGTCTGACCGGATTGTTCTTAGGAACTGCCGGATTGGATATTCACTTAAGTGACACATATTTCATCGTGGCGCATTTCCATTACATTATGGTCGGCGGAACGGTAATGGGTTATTTGGGCGGAATTCATTTCTGGTGGTCGAAAATGACCGGGCGCGAATATTCGGAATTCTGGGGCAAGGTTTCGGCGATGGTCGTTTTCATCGGGTTCAACCTTTTGTTCTTCCCGCAGTTTATTCTCGGATATATGGGAATGCCGCGCCGTTATGCGTCGTATCCCGAAGAATTGCAGGTTTTGAACATCTTTTCGACCGCAGGTGCTTCGGTTCTCGGGGTCGGATTTATTATGCCGGTCTTTTATCTGGTTCATTCGTTATTCTTCGGCAAGAAAGCGGCGGACAATCCGTGGCTCTTACCGGGATTGGAATGGCGCACGGCAAGCCCGCCGATAACCGAGAATTTTGAATCAACGCCGATCGTCACCTGGGAAGCATACGAATTCGGCGAAGAAAGCGGATTGCACACGGAAGAAGCACGCAGAACAACACTTGCGCCGACTGCATAAAAGTCAGGCGTTGTATAAAAACTGAAATTTAAGAATCGAAATCTTAATCTAAACAAATGGCGACAAACGTAAGCGCACACGAACATCATTATCATCCGCCCGGACTTCAGCATCAGTTTGAAGATATGGGACAACAACAGGAATCCGCATCGATCGGGATGTGGATGTTTCTCGCCCAGGAAATTATGTTCTTCGGCGGACTGTTCACGGCTTATCTCGTATTCCGTGCAAAATTTCCGATGGCATTTGCCGCCGGAAGTAATCACCTCGACATTTACTGGGGAACGGGAAACACGGTCGTCCTGATCGTCAGCAGTTTGACGATGGCTCTCGCCGTTCACTATGCCCAGCTCGGCAAGCGAATGGCGCAGGTCCTCTGTATTATTCTGACGATGATCCTGGGCGCAACCTTTTTGGGCGTTAAAGCGGTCGAATATACGGCTAAGTATAATGAAGGAATCGTGCCCGTGACGGGACTGAACCGCAGAACTCCGGCGGGCGAAGCGCAAGCTCCCGTCGAAACGGCAGGCGAACATAAAACGGGCGCAACGGAACACGCTTATCATAATCCGAAGGGCGAATTCCAGTGGACGGATGCGAGCCTGGCGAAAAAAGCCGAAGACGCAGGTTATCTGACGAGTGCGGAAAAAGCCGGGTATTATGCGAACGGGGTTTTGGATGCCAATAAGTTTCGCGATAAAGTCCGTATCTTTTACTGGATTTATTTCGCGATGACCGGACTCCACGCGCTTCATATGATCGTCGGGTTGGGCTTGATGGCTTGGCTTTTATGGAAAGCCTGGCTCGGCACATACACGGCGGATTATTATTCGCCCGTTGAAATGTCGGGGCTTTACTGGCACTTTGTTGATATTGTTTGGATTTTCCTTTTCCCTTTGCTTTATCTGCTGGGAAGACATTTCGGAGGAGGACATTAAAAGTTTATGGCAGATCACGATAAACACGACGAACACGGACACGGCGAACATCATATCGTTCCGATCCCGCTTTATTTAATGGTTTTCGGAATTTTGATGGTCGGCACGATCCTGACGGTCGGCGCGGCGGTTGTTGACCTCGACCACATTTTTCCCGGCGCGAACACATTGGTCGCTTTACTGATCGCAACGATCAAGATGACTTTCGTTATGCTGTATTTTATGCACGTAAAATACAGCCCGAAACTGATCGGTTTGAGCATCGTCGGCACATTTTTGTTTTTAGCGATTATGTTTGCCTTTACGATGCAGGACTACCTGACGCGTTCGATCGGAAATTTTTCAAACTAAAAAATCGGCTCGAAAATTCATAAGCGCGGTGCAGAAGGCAAAAGTCTTTTGGCACCGCGTCTTTTGCTTGTTAGTATTTACTTACTTAACGTGTTATTATTTTCGATTTGAATGGTTTGATTTTGCTTTTATAACGGAATTCGTGAAAGTTTTTACAAGACAACAGACGTGCAGTATCCGACATCTGAAATCAGTGATGTTTATCAAAACCCCTTTATTGTCATTATTTTTAATAGTAGTTTCGGTATTATTTTTCAGCAGTTGTATCACGGTCAAGGATAAGATAGAGAAACCAAAACTCCTGAAAGCGGAAAACGCCTCGCAGGATCAATTGATGAATGAGGTCAATCGTTTTGCGAAGGTCAACTCGATGCGTGCCAAAATGGATTTGAAATTTGAAGATAATTCATTTGCCGAGGAAGGAATCGCCGAGAAATATAAATCAGCCGACGGAGAGGTCGTCGTTCAGCGTCCGGCGAATATTTTATTGAAAGTTCAGGTTCCCGTCATCAAAACGGATGTTGCGCAAATGACTTCGGACGGCGAAAAATTTCGCGTTGCGGTTTTGCAGGACGGCGGCGACGGGAAAAACAAGAAATTCATTATCGGCTCGAACAATGCCGATTATTCTTCTTTACAGAAAAATATCGACAATCTGGACTTGAAGGGCGGGCAGACGGCAAAGCAGAACGCAAAGGCTTTTTCAAATCTGCGTCCACAGCATTTTACCGAAGCGATGCTTGTTCGCCCGATCGATGTAGCAAATAACGTTTACGCGCAAAGTTCGATCTTTCAGGAAGAATTCGACATTAACGCCCAGAAAAAATCGCCGACACGCTGGGTTTTGCGGAGTTATTATCTGCTTGACGAATTACACAAAGGCGAAGACGGCAGTTTTAAGGTTTCACGGCGTTTCTGGTTTGACCGCGTCGGCGGAATCCGCCTTGCCCGTCAGCAGATTTTCGACGCGAAAGGCGAGATCGATTCGGATATTATCTACGGTGTGCCGGGAAATCTGTCGGCTTCTGCCGAGTATGTCAATCTGCCTTTGCGCATCGAGGTGACGCGACCGAAGGAAAAATATAAAATGAGCCTGACGTATCAGGCACCGGAAAGCGTATCGATCGGAAAAACCTACCCGGGCAAAGCCTTTGTTCTGGAAAATACCTGGGGCTTGGAAGAAGTCGATCTCGACAAGAAATTAGAAGAAACGCGCAGTCAGTCACCGACGACCGAAGTTCCGAAAAATACGACGCGGTTTCAATAACGTCATTTGATGAAAACGATTTTAGAAACGGAAAATTTAACCAAGACTTACAAAGTCGGGAAAGTGGAAACGCACGCTTTGCGCGGGGTTTCGCTTGAGATCAAGGAAGGCGAATTTGTCGCCATTATGGGGCAATCGGGTTGCGGAAAATCGACGCTTCTGCATCTTCTCGGCGGATTGCTGTCGCCGACCTCGGGAAAAATAATCATTGACGGCGAAGATATTTCAAAAGTTTCCGATGCCCAGAGAACCGATATTCGCAGACGCAAGATAGGTTTCGTTTTTCAGCGTTTCAACCTTTTCCCGACCTTGACGGCGGAAGGCAATCTGAAACTGGCGGAAAAGATTCACACGGGAAACGGTGGCGGAAGCTCCGAGCGCAGACAGGAAGTTCTGCGGCTTTTAAAGCTCGAAAACCGGATGCACCATAAACCGCTCGAAATGTCGGGCGGCGAACAACAGCGCGTAGCACTGGCGCGCGCCGTCATCAACAATCCCGCGATCATTCTGGCGGACGAGCCGACGGGAAATCTCGATTCGGAAAATTCCGAGATCGTGCTCGATATGTTTCGCAATCTGAATGCGAAATTCAAACAGACGATCATTATGATCACGCATAACCCGGAAGCCGCCGAACATTGTTCGCACATTATTCGGATGAAAGACGGGCAGATCGAAAAATGAAGAAAATCATTCTTTGGAGTTATGAACGAGCGAGTTGGCAATGGGACGTTCTTTGTCTTTTAATCGTCGCGTTTATTTTTTTAACTCCGAAGACGTGGTTTGAAAGAAAAGAGCGTCTGGCAACCCAAACCTCGCGTTTGGTCGTCAAAGCACAAGACTTTCCGATTTCCGAGCGCGGCGAAATGGAAAAACGCGTGAAGGAGATCAGCGGAAACGACAACGCCGAGATCGTCACCTGGCGCGAAAAGCAAACCCCGAAGGGAGAAGTTTTTTACGAGATCGAGATTCGTTAAAGCGTAAAATATTAAAGTGAGAACTGAAAATTATCTTAAGACAAAGTTCAGTTTTCACTTTTCGATTTTCACTTTCAAACGAAAAGGAGTTGATTATTTTTTTATGAGTAAATTTTTGAAAGCAGGTTTTTCTATTTTTGTTTTGACATTGATATTTAACGGTTTTGCCGTGACTGAAACAAAGGCACAGGGGATTTTGAATGAAATTCTGAAAAGAATGGATTCTCATTATAAACTGCTCAGATCATTGAAAGCCGACATAAAAAGAGTGAAAACAGACACCACGCTCGGAGAAAGCGACGAATATATGGGAAACCTGGTTTTATTGCCCGGGAAAGGACGTAATTTTTCGGTTCGGCTTGATTGGAACAAGCCGAAGGAAGAAAAACTTTCGATCGTGAACGGTCAATACGTTGCGTATGTTCCGAGTATCAAAAGAGCTTATACGGGAAGTTCCAGTTCCGCAAAAGCCAGCGAAAAAGGCGGCAATGTCTTGAAAATAATGAGTATGTCGAAGGAAGAATTGAAAGCTAACTACGACATTCAATACATCGGGCAGGAACAAGTGACCGGCGCGATTCAAACGTGGCATCTCAAACTTACGCCGAAGACAAAAGCAAGCTATAAATTTGCCGAACTCTGGGTTGACGGAAACGGAATGCCGATCCAAGCGAAAGTTGTCGGTCTGAATAATGACACGGACGAGGTTTTAATCAGCAATTTGCAGAAAAACGTGTCGATCGACGGTTCGATCTTCAGCATAAATCTGCCGAAAGGAACCGAACTCGTAAAAGGCTAAAAATCCGATTTTCAAATATGCGCAAAAGGCTTTGACTCCGCGGTGAGCCAAAGCCTTTTGCGCATATTTGAAAAGAAGTGCGGCAAAATTTATAATTACACATTTGACACCTGTTCTGAAGTTTAATCTATGCCAAAAGCAAGCAGTTTCAGCCGTTTTACACGCGGCGTAAAACATACGATCAAAGCGTTCGCCTCGACGAAACATCCGGTTTTAGTTCACATTGTCCCGATGCGCCGTTGCAATCTCGCGTGCGCGTATTGCAACGAATACGACAAAACGAGCGATCCGGTGCCGATCGAGGAAATGCTCAAACGCATCGATAAATTGGCGGAATTCGGCACGTCGGTCGTCACGATCTCGGGCGGCGAACCGATGATGCACCCGCAGATTTACGACATCATCGCACGCATCCGTCATCACGGAATGATCGCGGGTTTAATCTCCAACGGCTATTATTTTCAGGTCGATAAGGTCAAGAAACTCAACGAAGCAGGTTTGGATTACCTGCAAATCTCGATCGACAACGTCAATCCCGACGACGTTTCCAAAAAGAGTTTGAAGGTTTTGGACGCAAAGCTCGTCAACTTGCGCGACCACGCAAAATTTAAGGTAAACATCAATTCGGTCGTCGGCGGCGGCGTTGCCAATCCCGACGAAGCGTTGATTATCGCCAACCGCGCGATCGAACTCGGTTTTTCTTCGACCGTCGGCGTGATTCACGACGAAATGGGTTTGAACAAAGGTTTGACCGACCACGAAAAGAAGGTTTACAAAGAGATCAAAGCGAAAGGGACGCGAAGCTATGCGCGCTGGAACTGGTTTCAGGACGAGCTCGTCGAAGGCAAGGAATATCAATGGCGTTGCCGTGCGGGGGCGAGATATTTGTATATCGACGAAGCGGGCATCGTCAGTTGGTGTTCGCAACAGCGCGGAACGCCCGGAATTTCGATTCACGACTACACGCACGAAGATATGAAACGCGAATACATCACCGAAAAATGGTGTGCGCCGACCTGCACGATTCAGTGCGTTCATCAGGTCGGACATCTCGACGCGTGGCGCGACAAACAAATCTCGCTCAACGATTACAATAACCGCAACGGTAAAGGATTGAAAAAAGAAACCGTTGAAAGCGTTTTGAGTATGAAGTAAAAGGCAGGTGTTTCAAGATGAGTGAAACAAATTTCCCGTTTCGTTGGAAAATTGAATCACCTGACGAACTTGGTTCGCTTATAAAGTCTGATTTTGAATTAAATGAACAGTTACTTTCCGATGTTCGTTATTGTGCGGCACGAATCTTAGCTTTCAGTCAAAATTCGCGGCTTGTATTTGTCGGGCGTTCGCTTGACAGCGTCCACGATTATCTTACGGCAATATTGGAAAATACGAGTTGGCATAATCGCTTACTCAGATTGAATATATCACTTTACGGACAATCCATTGATTATATTCGACAGAATCATCCTAAGTCTTTTGCCTTACTGAAAAAATACTTTGAAGAACTTGTTATTGATCCCACTGCTATAAAAAGCAACAAAATTCCAACTTCGTTTGTCGATGTGGTCTATGAAGGCGGAACTTATGAGCAGATTTTCAGGTTGTTAAATGACTGGTCAGATGAACTTGAAAATGGTTCGGCTGAAATGAATAAAAAAATCAGATTCATCGGTATCACGCTGCGCAAGAAAACCAGCCCGAATACTTGGAGATGGCAACAGCAAACAGAATGGACGAAATATCTTAAATCATCGAACATTAAAAATATTTCGATGGATTATGGATTTTGGCATCATGTTGCAAATTATCAGCCCAAAATTACGAAATCATTTACCCCGAAAATGTGGGAAACGGAAGAGTCGGAATCACCGAATTATTCGGAAGAAACGATAAAAGCGTTGAATGAAGCGCATTGTTTATATAATGCGGGCAAGAGCAAGAACGAAAAACAATTGTTCGTCAAAGAACTGTTGAATAAACAATCTATGAAACTCGATTGGTTGAGAAATCTGGCACTTGAGATAAAGACTTGAAAAGAGAAACCGTCGTGTATGTTTTGCAGGCAGAATGAAAAAATATCTTTCCGACGTATCAGCCATTCTGTATAATCAATTACAAAATGGCTGAAACAAGCGCGGAAAATAATAATAAACACACCAATAAAACCTTTCTGATCGGTTTGGCTCGGGCATTTGCCGGAGCCATTATTTTTGCGTTTCCGATGATTATGACGATGGAGATGTGGGCACTCGGCTTTTCCGTCGAACGTTACCGTCTGATGATCTTTATGACATTGGCGATTCCGCTGTTGATCGGAATGTCGTATTTTATCGGCTTTGAAGACACGTCTTGTTTTACGGACGACGTGATCGACGCTTTCGTGGCGTATGCGGTCGGGTTTATCACGTCGGGCGCGTTGCTGTTTTTGTTCGGTGTTTTCGATTTTTCGATGTCTTGGGATGAAATAATCGGAATCATCTCGATTCAGGCGGTCGTCGCGGCGATCGGCGCGTTGCTTGCGCAAAGCGAACTCGGCAACGGTTCGCAGAAAAACTCGGAGGAAGAAAAACGGCGGAGAAAGGCAGGCTACGGCGGCGAAATGTTTCTGATGATGGTCGGCGCGGTCTTTCTCGGAATGAATCCCGCACCGACCGAAGAAATTATTCTGATTGGTTTCAAGATGACCGATTGGCAAGCCGTTCTGCTCGCTGTTTTCATCATTATTTTGATGCACGCCTTTGTTTACAAGGTCGAATTTCGCGGACAGGAAAAACGCAAGCCGGCGGAAAGTCCGCTTTGGAGCGTTTTTTTGCGGTATACGATCGTTGGCTACGCGCTGGTTTTGATTATCAGTTTGTATCTCGTCTGGACGTTCGGGCATATCGACGGTCTGGACGGCGAAAACATTGCCAAAACCGTCGTCGTGATGAGTTTTCCGGCGGCACTCGGTGCGTCGGCTTCGAGGTTGATTTTATAGTATCTACAGAATATGAAAGAGGACGAAAAGAAAGATTCGGAGAGCGGTAGAAATAAATCGCAAACCCCTGCGCTCGAATGGCTGGCGGCGGCGATCGGCTTAATTCTGGTTCTGTCGTCAATCGGTTTTTTGCTTTACAGCGCGATTATCAAGCAGGATACGCCGCCCGATCTGAACGTCGTTGCCGACGCGGTCACGAAAACCGAGAAAGGCTATCTCGTCAAAATCTCGCTCGAAAACAAAGGCGGCAGTAACGCTTCGCAAGTGACGGTCGAAGGCAAATTGAAAAAAGGCGGCGAAGATATGGAAACGAGTTCGGTGACGTTTGCCTACGCGCCGTCGCATTCCAAAAAAGAGGGCGGACTTATTTTTGCGAAAAACCCGCACGAATTTCAAATGGAGCTTCGCGCTCTGGGTTACGAAAATCCCTGATCGCCGCATTTATTCCTGCGATGAGAAATTTCTTTCAAAATAAAGCTTAAAATAATATACTGAAAAATATTTTCAGCGAGGGTTTTATGTGCAGGTCAAATTTATCGGCAATCCTTCAATTCAGCCGCCTATTACTTACAGTTTCTCTTTTATTTACGACAGCAATCGGTCAGCAGGACGATCCCGATCCGGATGAAGTCAGGATTTCGACGGATCTGTTTCAGGCAAGCGTCGTCATCCTCGACAAAAACGACCGTCCCGTTGAAGGGTTGAAACCGGAACAATTCGAGCTGAAGGTCGACGGAAAGGTGCGTCCGATCGAGTTTTTTGAAGCCAACAGCACCGGGCAAATAGTTTCGGGCGCAGACGGCACCGAAACTCCGCAAGCGAACATTAATTCCAAGGCAATTCTCAGCGAACGAAAAATCATCTTTTTTCTCGACGATCTGCATCTGGCTCCCGACAGCTTGAACCGAACGCGGTCGGCGATCAAAAAATTCACCGACGATAATATGCTTCCGCTCGACCAGATTCTGGTCGTTACTTCGAGCGGCAGACTCGGATTTTTACAGCAATTTACCGATAATCCGGCAGTTGTCAACGCAATTGCGGAACGCATTCAGCCGTTTCCCGACCTGACGCGCGACACCGACCAGCCGCCGATGCCCGAATATCTCGCCATTCAGATTCTCAACGGTAATTCCAATGTTACCGATTATTACGTCGAAAAATTCATCGAATCGATCAAGATCAAAAGTTCGAGCGTAAACCGTGAAGCGGTCAGACGAACGGTTATCCAACGCGCAAACAGCATCGTAAAATCGCTCACCGTCGTTTCGCAATCGACCCTCGAATCCGTCCGCAGTATGGTCGATTCTCTGCGCGGAATGCGTGGTCGCAAGCTTGTGTTTCTTTTCTCCGATGGTTTTTTTCTGACGGATAAAGGCAATGGCAATCTCGATAATCGATTTTTGCAAAGACTGGCGGGACAGGCGGCGAAAGACGATTTTACTTTTTACACGATCGACGCACGCGGTATGTCGAACAGTATTGCTGTAGATGCAACGGGTTCGCGCCCGAACGATCCCAACGGGCGGCTCGAAGTCGGGCGGCTCGGGGAAGACTCGGCTTTGCAGGAAGGACTTTTCGAGATCGCCGACGGCACGGGCGGAGTTTTTCTCGGCGGAACCAATTATTTCGACAAATGGATCGACCGGGTTTTGACCGAAACTTCCGTTTATTACACGCTCGCGTGGCTTCCCGAAGAGGACGAACAGACGGCGCAGAAATTCAAAAAGATCGAAGTTTCGGTGATCGGTCGCCCGAACCTCAAAGTTCGTTTGCAAAACGGCTTTCTGACGGGAAAAGAAAAGCCCGGTGACGCTAAATCAGAGAAAAAACAAACTGAAAAAAACGCGGAAGTTTTTACTTCGGATGAAAGGAAAATACCGCAGAATTTGCCCGTCAGCGTTTCCGTCAATTATCTCGACGTGCCGGGACAAAACGCGATGATAACCAGTTCGGTGCAGATAAAAACGGGCAAACTCGATTACGGCGCGAACGGTAAAACGGTCGCTCACGTCGATCTCGCGGGCATCGTTTTGAATGAAAAAGGGAAACAGGTTGCCGACTTTAAAACCGGATTGGACATCGATTCGGCTTCGGGCAGTGAGCAAAACATTATCTACAACGCCCGCACACCGCTCGAACCGGGAATTTATCTGGTCAAGATCGCGGCGCGTGAACAAAAGACGGGCAAACTCGGCGGCGGTTTCAAATGGATATTCGTGCCCGATCTGTCAAAGCGCAAAATTACTCTCAGCAGTCTTTTTCTCGACAGTCAGGAAGTGACGGGAAAAGACGGGAAAAATCAGGTTCAGTTCAGTGTCGATCATCGTTTCGGGCGACCTTTGCAGTTTAATTTCGTGGCGTTTATCTATAATTCGAGCAAGCCTGAAAAGGACAAGCCGAATCTGACGGCACATATCGAAGTTTTCGATGCGCGGGGCAAAAAAATCATAAACAGTCCCGTGCGCCGTCTGGAAGTTCAGAGCGTGGCGGATATTTCGCATATCCCGCTGAAAGGAGCGATCAAACAGGACGCGGCGACCGCCGGAAAGTATCTTTTGCGCGTTACCGTCAACGATCTGAATTCGGGCGACACCGCCGTTCGTGAAGCGGTTTTCAGTGTCGGCTAACGAGCTTCGGCGCGAATAAAGGTAAATTTATTCCTACGCATACCAGTCTTCATGGAGCGACCAGCCGTGACAGCGCAAACACGAAGTCCAACGCCACTGGTGCGCGCACGCCGGACATTTTCCGCGAGTTTCAAAGGTGTTCCATTGCGTATGGCAACCGTTGTAAAAATATTCGGGTGCGTCGCAGTCCGCACAAAACCAGTAACTCGATTTCGATGGTTTCCACTCGCACAAGGGACAGCGGATTTTTTCAAAATCGGTTTCCTCCGCATTTTTGTTCAATTCCTTAAAGATTTCTTCGGTTTCCGGCGTTTTTTTGAATAAAAAGATGCCGCTTATTTCCAAAACCCGAACATAAATTGCCGGAAAAATTTCATCGGTTCGCGCCTCTCTCATATCTTTCAGCTTAACATAAATTCAAACGGCAAATTCTACTTTTCGACGAACACGAGTTTATCGCTGCAGATAATTTTGAAAAGCGGCGCGAAACGAGAAACCCTCCCTGAATACGAATCTTTCGGCAACTGGAGCGAACCTGCGCCCGGTAGCAACAAGGATTAGGCGGTCGCCTTGCAGAAATGTTTTCCGTCGCTTTTAGAACATTGCCGCGGGAAAACATCCTCTGAAGGTTGTTTTTCAGAGGTCGAGCGGACTGAACATCATTCGGCGGGACGAAGAGAGATTGGCGTAGGCGAGCGTCGATTTCAGGTTTTTGTGCCCGAGCAGACTGCGAAGCCGATGCACATCGCAGTTATTTTCGACAAGGCGGGCGGCAAAGCTGTGGCGCAAGGTCTGAGAGCACGCCTGTTTGCTGATCTTGGCTTTACGGATGGCTTGGTTGATGGCTTTTTGAATGGTCGATTCGGCAAGGTGATGACGGCGAAACGCGCCTGTCGTTTCGTCCTTTGAAAGCTTGCAGGCGGGAAAAACGAATTGCCGCCGCCAATTTTTTTCAGTTGCGGAAACTTCTTCGGCAAACCGCAGATCGTCTTCAAACACGTAGCGGACGTTTTCGAGATGTTTTTCCAAACGCGCGATCAGCGATGCGGGAAGAAATGTCGTGCGTTCGCGTGCTCCGCCGGCATTGCGGACGACTATTTCGCGCCGTTCAAAATCGATGTCGCCGACGCGCAGTTTCAGCACTTCCGACAGACGCAAGCCCGAACCGTAGATCAGTGCGGCGGCAAGATAAACCGCACCGTGCAGACGCGCTAGCACGGCTTTGGCTTCCGCGTCGGTGAAATAAACGACCGCGTTTTCGCTTCGCCGGTCGCGGTTCGGCAGTGCTATCTTGAAGTTTTCGCAATTTAATATCTCGCGGTAGAAAAACAGTATCGCGCTTCCCGCCTGTTTGGTGGTAGCGGCGGAAAATCCCCGCTCACGCTCCAACTGCTTCAAAAACACACCGATCTCGTCCGCCTTGACCGAGAGCGGTTCGCGGTCTTTAAAGTATGCGCCAAACCGCCGGAAATGGTTCAGATACGCGTTCATCGTTTTACGGCTCAAACCGCGCTCGGTAAGCGTCTGCCGAAAAACTTCGGAAAATAAGGGGAATTTCTGCATAGAATCCTGTGTAAAAAAAGACTTTCTATATAGTTAATGGCTTTTTGAGCGCGGAAAATAACATTGTTTTAGCAAGATTCATTAATTGCGGGACGGAAAATAAGCGGAAATGATAAATCGGTTGTTCGGGTTTCAACTTGGCGGCAGAAAGCTTCACGAAAATTCTTTCGGGATAACCTCCTAATTCGGACGTTATCCCGATTAGCCGTTGAAAACGCCCTGCAAAGCGGTTTATAAAGAACTTCGATAAATCTAAAACATCCGTGAACACAGCGGGAAAGCCGTTTGTTCGGTAATCAATAGTATGGCTGAAAATAATAATAGCGAAGTAAAGGAAAAACCATCGATCAGGGATTGGGTGGCTTTTTTGATTTCCATTATCTCGATTTTGGGTTTAGTGGGAATATCGATAGCAATTTTTACGCTTCTTAAAGGTGAAGTTGAAGGTAATACCGTGATTGGGCGCGACACGGACAAGATTATGACCGTTTTCACCACATTGGTCGCACTTATCGGAAGCTGGGTCGGGACGATTCTCGCCTTTTATTTTTCGAGAGAGAACTTTGAGTCGGCAACGCGCAATGTGACGGCGTTGGTTAATCAAATGTCGCCGCAGGAAAAACTCAAATCCATTCCGGTCAAAGAGAAAATGGAGCCGCCCGAAAGAATATTCAGCGTCAAACTGCCCGCTGAACAGAATTTGTTGGCGACGATGCTGAAAGACCTCGAAGCGACCCGTCGCGGAAACCGCATTCCCGTGCTGAGCGAATCAAATTTTCCCGCCAATATCGTTCATAAAAGCACGATCGTCGAATTTTTATTCGAGCGGAGCCGTGCCGTCGTTTCGCCGCCGCAAGATACGAACGCTTTGACGTTGAAAGACCTGCTCGACGATCCCGAAATGATAAAAAGAGCGAACAATTTCGTGATCGTCAAGGAAGACGCAACGTTGGCGGATGCAAAAGCGGCATTGGATAAACAATTCGGCTGTCAGGATGTTTTCGTCACCAAGAACGGAACAAAAGATGAACCTTTGCTCGGCTGGATTACCAATATCAAAATTGCCGAAAGTTCGGTGGTTTAACCGAAACAGCAGGCAGACAAAAGTTTGCCGACTAAATGGATTACTCTCTAATCTCACAAAATTTCAGGGTTCCGGCGCAAATTCTCATTAATCGAACCCTCGACTTTCCCCTCACAAACGGGGTCTGTCGTCGCCCGTTTCGGAAATACCGTCCGATAAACGCCGAATGCCGGACGGTATTTCCGAAAATTGAATTGAAAAGTCCGAATCGGGAACGGAAAAATTGAAAATGTGTGTGGAGAAATCAGGATTCTCTATGGAGAAATCAGAATTCTCTATGGAGAAATCAGGATTTTGGATGGAGAATTCAAGATTCTCCACGGAGGCTTACGGAATCGGAACGGAGAATTGCAAATTTTCCATGGAGAATCGAGAAATCGGAACGGAGAATTATAAAATCTCCGTTCAAGATTCAGGATTCTCCAAAGATAATTAATAGTTTTAAGAATAAAAAAGAAGATGGATTAAATATGTCTGAAAGTATTAAGAGTAATGATTGGTATCCTTCGACACGCCCCGAACAGCGGGCGATGTATGCGAATTTTCTGGCGAAGATCGACACGCACGCGCCGACCTTGGTTTTAAATTCGGATTTGATAAGGCGTTTGAAGCTGATCTGTCAAACGTTTATTGCAATTCACGATTGGCTCGACCAAACGGAAGCGACCTTTTCGCAGGTTTACGATTGGCGCGACGATATGGAAACGGGCAAGGAAAGCGAACCGCCGACCCCGCCGCCGAGCTTTCAGGCATTGACGCTTTCGTCCGACGCGTTCAAGGGGTTCGTGACCGAATTTCGTGAAAAGGTCAGACAGATCAAGGAAAACGACAATTACACGGTCGATATAGGCAAAGACCTCAGAATCGTCAAGGAAAAAGGCGAAGAATTGAATCTTGCCGAAGCGAAAACCGACTTTTCCTACACCGCGCAACCGAATTTTACCGTCCGCGTGACCGGCAAAATGCAGAAAATGTCGGCGGCAAAATTCTATTATCGGCGGCGCGGCACGACCGAATGGATTTATGTCGGTTTTCTCACGAAATTGCCGGGCGAATTACAGATTACGCCCGCCCAGGCACAAACGCCCGAAGCCGGAGAAATCCGTTCGCGTTTCGTCGAAAACAACAAGGAGATCGGACAATTTTCCGAAAATACCGAAATAATGATTTCATAAATTAACAGTTAAGGAGAAAAAATATGGCACCAGCAGCATTTGCATTAAAATTAGCGTCGATCGCGCAGGAACAGCACAATATGTTTCATATGATGGATGAAACCGAGCCGCCCTTATGCGCGCAGATCAAGAAATACTGGCAGGGCATCGCGCCCTTCGTCAGTTGTTCGACCGTTCCGTGGTCGGCGGTCTTCGTTTCGTTCTGCGTCAAAAAAGCGGGCGCGGCGGCGGCGGAATTTAAGTTTTCGGCACAGCATTCGGTCTTTGTGCACCAGGCGATCAAAAACGCGACGAACAACACGGGCGTATTTCGCGGCGTTGACATCACAAAGGACAAACCCGCCGTCGGCGATATTATCCAGAACAATCGCAACGGCGAAACGTTCAATTTCCAATTTGCCAAAAATAACGCCGACTATGCGTCGCATTCGGCGATCGTGGTCGAAACGGGCGTTGATTCGGAAGGCGGATTCGCCTTGACCATCGGCGGCAACGAAGGCGATTCGATCCGCCGCAAGATCGTGCGTCTGGACGCGCAGGGATTTATCAAACAGCGCACGGCAAATCCGTTCATTTCACTCATCAAAAATCTGAAAACGTAAACGCCGTTCGCTAAAAACGGCAAGATCAAAAAGGAGATATTAAAATGGCACTGAATTTTCAGTTTTCAAAGACAAACAATTCGCATTTTGCACAGGTTATCGGCACTGCCGAGCCGAGGTTTCTGGTCGGCAAGGAAACGGTTTTCGAGCATACCAAACACGGTTTGTTCAATCTGAGCACGCCCGCCGGGTTGGTTTATAATCCCGAAGATTACGAAAACGATTACGATTTCTGGGCATATTTCATCGCCCCGACCGCCAAGGCGGAAAGCAATAATTCGTTTCTCTGTCTGAACACCTACGACCGCGCCAGGTTTACGTTCGGCTTTATGCAGTATGCCGCGCACGTTCCGAACGGCGATTTCGTCCGTTTCTTCAAACAGCTTCTCGCCCTGCCGAATGCGTCGGATTATTTTCCGAAGCTGACTTTGCAGAATAACCGCATCTTTTACCGCAATACGGGCGGTTCGCTTTCGCAACTTGAAAACGATTCATCGACGAAAGCGTTGCTGGATTATCTCAACCCGACGCTCGATACCATCGAAAATCAGGAACTGATCTGTGCCGCGCGAATGGTGCATTGGGCAAGCAACGACCCGCAACACCGCAAGCTTCAGGTGCAGGTGGCAATCGACCATTTCAAGGAAAATATGAAGGATTACGCCGAAAGCTATAATCTCGACGGTTTTCCCGCCAAGGTCTGTCAGGTCATCTGCGACATCCGCCACCAGGGAAGAGCCAAGAGCAGCCAGATAATCACCGCGCTCAACACCGGCGGCAATCACGAACTCGCCTACAACAAACTCTTACAACTCGGACAGCCGCTCTACGCTTCGCGTATCGCCACCGTTCGCGCCGTCATCAAAAAACTGACCGACGCAGGAGTTTTCAACAAAAAATACAAAAAATCCACCAACGAATTCGTGTAAAAATCAAACCCGAAACCTTTCAACTCAAAAATAAAAATGCCGCCGTAATTAATTTTACGGGCGGCGTTTTTACTTGTAGCATCGCAAATAAAGAAGCGGTTTAGCCGACGTGCGCGGCGCACGTTGCACACAGACGCGTTTTCAGGACATCAACAAATGGATTTCCCGCGAAGCGGTCGCGCTTGCCGTGACGAATTGGTGGATTCGGCTTCTGTGCGGTTTGGTGATGGGCGGAGTTCGGAGTTTTACAAGAATGAGGAATGAAAAACTCTGAATTATTTTTCATCCCTCATCATTCATCTTTTATCCCTTACCTGCGCGGCGTGTTTTCGCCGATCGTCCAGACGATGACCGAACTCGAAAGCCCTAAGCCTGATAATCTTCCCGCCATCATTATGATCGTTTCGCCTTTTTCGACGACTTTGGCGGAAAGCAGAATCTTTTCGCCGTCTTCGAGCATTCCTTCGGTCGTGTCCATTTGCTGGTGAAGCAAAGGTTCAACGCCCCAGATCAAAGCAAGCTGATTGCGGACTTCGGCGGTGTTGGTCAGCGCATACGTCGAAAGTCCCGAACGGATGGACGACAAACGCCGCCCCATCAAACCCGATTCGGTAAACACGGCGACTTTATCGGTCAAAATCTCGCGCGCCGCCATTGCCGCCGCTTTGCAGATTGCCTGTGAAGTTCTGCCCGTCGGTGCTTCCGAAAATTTGACGGGACGTTTCAATTTCGTCGTTTTAACGGTTTCGGCAGAATCGATGATGCGCGCCATCGTCGCGACCGATGCGACGGGATACGCGCCCGCCGCCGTTTCAGCCGAAAGCATCACTGCATCCGTTCCGTCCCAGACGGCATTTGCCACGTCGGACGCTTCGGCGCGGGTCGGGCGCGGGTTTTCAACCATCGATTGCAGCATCTGCGTCGCCGTAATCACGAATTTATCGCGCATCACGGCTTTTTCGATGATGAGTTTCTGGTAAACGGGCACGAGTTCCGCGCTGGTTTCAACGCCGAGATCGCCGCGCGCGACCATTAAGCCGTCGGTTTCGGCAATAATGTCGTCGAGATTTTCGATCGCTTCGGCTTTTTCGATCTTGGCGACCAGCATCGGTCTGCCCCATTTGCGCGTGTTGAGCTTTTTGATTAAATCCCGCACCTCTTTACAGTCCGAACCCTGACGGACGAACGAAAGCGCGATGTAGTCAACGTCCTGCGTCATCGCCCATTCCAAATCCTTGCGGTCTTTTTCGGTCAAACTGGGAATCGGAAGTTTGGTGTTCGGCAAATTAATACCTTTGCGCTCGCTCAAAACTCCGCCGTTGACGATCACGGTCGTCACGTCGGTTTTCGTAACTTTTTTGACGGTTAGTTCGATCGCGCCGTCGTCGAGCAAAATCTTATCGCCCTTTTGGACGAGCTTCGGAATTTCCTTGAAATTGGTCGAAACTTCGGACGCGTTTCCCTCGATCTCGCGCGACGTGATGACAAATTCGGCGTTTGCTTCGAGAATGACGGGCTTGGCGTTTTGCAGAAGTCCCGTGCGAATTTTCGGTCCCGAAAGATCGACCAGGATCGCGAGCGGGCGGTCGAGCTTTTTCGCGGCGGCTTTGGCAAGCTTGATGGTCGCGCCGTGTTCTTCGTAACTGCCGTGCGACATATTGATGCGGACGGCGTTAAGTCCGGCTTCGATCATTGCTTCGATGGTTTCCTGCGTATTCGATGCAGGTCCGAGTGTTGCTAAAATTTTTGCTCTTCGCATATTTTGATTAAATATAAAAACTAGATGTTACATCTGTTCGCGGTTTCTTCTCAAATCAACAATCTCAATTTCCCTGAGAGAAATTCGTCCTTCCTTCGGCAGTGCGTTGTCGGCGTAGATTTTCCATTTAAGCGCAAGATCGCTTTCGCGCAGAGCTTCAAATTCCGAATTGAGCGGGATTTTCCAGTGCATCACCATACTTCGCAAAAGCGGAAAACTTGCCTTGAATTTTTCGTCGGCGTATTCCTGATTGAGATTCGTCAGCCGGTGACGATAAAATTTTCCGCCGTCTTTGAGGTTCATTTTGTTTTCGACCTTTTCCAGAAGTGCGACCGGAACATCGAGAAAACAAGCGACATATTGTGCGAATGCCGAACCGTTATTGCGCGCCTGAATGACGATATTCTGCGTTTCGAGCGTGACTTCGATCAGGAAATTGAGCGCGATATTCGGCGTTTGCTCGCGAAACATCACGTCGCGTATCTCGTAATCTTCCATCGGCACGGCTTGAAAATTAAAGCGTTTGTAATAGCGGTGATCGCTCGCCTGATGCGCGGTGTTGCTCTGCGGGATTTCGATGACGAAGGCGACATCGTTTTCGCCCGAACTTAAGTTTACCGAATGGATCAGGATGCCGTCGATGCGCGGACGAATCGCCTGAATGATCTGCTCGACCCATTCACGCGGAAACGAGCGGCGGTCGACGGGCGCGATCTTTTCCGGCAAGTGGCGTTTGTTTTCCTGCTCAAATTCGCGGATTCCGTAAACGATGATGCCGCCCGCCGAATTTGCCATTGCCGAAACGTCCTTGGTAATTTCCTTTTTCTTGGTTTCGTTGCGGTCTAAAGCTTCGCCGCTCTTATATTCGAGCGTCAAAGATTCTTCGATCTCGCTCGTGATGAAATTTTGCAGTTTCGCTTCCGTCCAGCTTCGCGCCATATTTTTTATACGTTCGTTTTAACGACCACGGTTCCGGCAATGTAATCGTGCAGAGCGCGGCGTTTTTCGTTGTAGAAAAAAGTCGTAACGTCTGCGATTGCCCAAACAACGGTGACGAATCCGAAAACTCCGAAAGGGATTTTCAGCCGTTCCGATTCGGGATTTTCGCCCAAGAAAACTATTCCAAGAACGACCGAAGAAATATTGAATAAAAACTGCGGCAATTCGCGCAAAAAGGCGTTAACGAACGAGATTTTTTCTTCCGTTTCGACTCTTACGACCTTGACGTTCATATACATTTTACCGAGCGTTTGCCCGTATTTTCCGTGCATAAAGATCATATAAGCAGGGAAAACGGCGGCGGAAAGGGGAATCCAGATATAAAAAAATAAAGGCGGATACTCGGCGCGGCGAAACCAATCGTCAAAAATCGCGATCGGCAGCATAATAAAACTGTCGATCAGCAACGCAACGAGCCGCGGAAAAAAGGTTCTGTATTTTTCCATATTTAATTCTCAAGTTCTTTGACCTTTTTCAGATAATTCATCACCGTCGCGATAAACGTCGAGTGCGACCACGTCAGCGGCGAAACGGAAGCGTGTTCGCCGTTGAGCGGATTTACTTGTTCCGCCAGCACGCCTGAAGGAAGTGCACGCATCGTCGTCCATTCGAGAATGCACAAGGCTTTGCCCAAATCTTCTTTGGTTTTCGCCGCCGCGATGTAATAATCCGCGAGCCAGAGCGTGCAGATAAACCACGGATTTCCCGTCGTTTCCTGCGAAATCCGCATATAACCGTCGTCCTGAAAACGCGCCACGCCGCCGATCTTCGTTTTTACCCAGAGATTTTCTTCGATGGCTTTCATCGTGCCGACAACCATCTCGTCGCCGGTCGGAAGCACGTCGAAATAAAAGACGGCAAACATCGACGCGTCGATGTTTGCGTCGTGCTCGAAATGCTCGTCGCCGTTAAATTGGAGTGAGCGCAGAAATCTGCCCAGTTCCTTGCTGTAGAGATGCTTGCGCATTCCGTCCGTGAATTCGTCGGCGGTTTTTTCCCATCTGTCGGCATTTTCGTCCTCGCCGAAAAGCCGCGCAAATTTCACCGCCGCACGAAGTCCGGCGATCACGCTCGCAACCGTAAAAGTGTGAATTCCGCGCCGGTCTTCCCACAGATTCCAGCTCGGTTTCGGCAGATTCAAATGCTCGTGCCGAAAATCGTTCATAAAATCGGCACAGCGCACGATCAGATTTCGGTAAATGCGGCGGATAAATTCGATGTCGCGTTCTTTGTGGTAATGTTCCCATAAAGCCCACAGCACGAGCGCGGTTTCGTCTTCCTGAATCGGCGTGAGTTTTTTCTTTTCCCAAATGTCCCACATCGCGTGCCAACCCGAAGCAACCGTGCCGTCGGCGTTATATTTTTGGAGAAAATAGCCGTTCTTGTGAACGATCCGGTTGCAGAAATCGAAGAATTTGCGCGTCAGAAACGGATAACCCGCAAGGTCGAGCGCGTTGGCAATAAATGCACCGTCGCGTGTCCAGAGATAGCTGTAATGATCGGTCGCGCGTTCGGTCACATCCGAATCGTTGGCGGCTAAGATCGCGCCGTCATTGTCGATTTGAGTTCGCACGATAAGTAATGAACGCTTAAAAAGATCGACGATTTCAGGCATCAAGTCACCGAAATCGATTTCGTTTTTGTTAACCCAGGCGCGCCAGTAATGCGAAGTATATTTGAAATGGCGTTCGGGCGTGCGGTCAACGATTTTTTGATTTATTTTCGTAACTTCGTCATAAGACGTTCCCGCGCAAATCCAGTAATAAAATTCTCCCGTTTCCTGCGGTTCGATATGCAGTTTCACGCAGATCGTCGAATCGACCGAGCCTTCCGTGATCGCACCGCCGTTCAATTCGCCGTCTTCGGCATCGCGCCACGTGCCTTCCTGATCGCGAAAAGCCTTGCGTCCGGTCGAAAAGGAATCGAAATGCGGTTCGGTATTGATGAGAAAATAGCGGTTTTTCTTGTAATGAATGAGCGAAACGCTTTCGGGATCGTAAATTGCGGTATCGCCGACCTTTTGTTCGGAAATGCGGAAATCCTGATGCAGAAAAAGACGTATCTCACGCGGTTTCTCTGACAGGTTTTTAACGTGAACGTGACGCAGAAAGACGTTTTCGCGGCTGGCGACAGTATCGCTCGAAGTGATCTCGATGCCGAGCGTTTCATTGGTCAATTTTACGTCCGTAACGAGCGTTTCACTCGCATATTTCAGTTCGCGTTTCCATTCGTCTTTGTAAATCCACGAAAATTTGCCGTCAACCCAAACGCCGAAACGAAACGGAAATCCCTCCGAATGATTTTCCTGACCGACGTGCGGAAAATAAACGTCGCGAATCTGATATTTATCGTCAAATGTTACAAGAAAAGAACCGTTTCCAACGGGAATGTCACGCATAATTATAAATTTATTTCGAGTTGACGGCTTTTTCGACTGCCGCATCCATTCGGTCTTTGATCTGGGGACCGAAGCCGACGAATTTTTCGACTAATTTTCCTTGACGATCGAAGACGGCGGTTTGCGGGATGGCGGTTTCTCTGCCGAAAATGAAGCTCGACAATTCGTTTTCGGGCGTGGCGAGCGGGTAATCTATCTTTAATTTCTCGGCAAACGCGGGAACTTTCGGGCGGTCGTCATCGCCGCCGACGTGCAGACCGATGATCTCTAAATTTTCCTTGCCGTATTTCGCCTGCAAACTCTTCAGATGCGGAATTTCTTCGATGCAGGGCGGGCAATATGTCGCCCAAAAGTCCAGGATCACGGCTTTTCCCTGCAAATCTTTCAGTTTATTGATGCCGCCGTCGATGTTCGTGACCGCATCGAATTTCGTCCAAGACATATCTTCGACCGGTTTTGTCGGGGGAAATTCGTTTCCCGAAACGGGCGTGTTGCTGATCGAAACGGGCGCGGCGGCGTGGTTGCAAGCCGTGACGTATAAACCGAAAGCTAATATTAAAAGTAGAAAGTAAAAATACTTCATAACAAGGACAATGGTAAATGATAAATCGTTAATCGTAAATAAAAGCCGACGACAACAATTTTACTATTAACTGTTAACAATTTACGATTTACGAATGAACTTTTATCCGAAAGAGATCGGCGCGAGATTTTACGCAATCCGAAACAGCGGAAAGGCTGAACGGACGAACGCCGTCGGGACGGGCGCGAGCTTTACGTGCGGTTCTTTCGTCAGGTTTTATCTGGAGATCGACATTGAAACGAAGGAGATAAAGGAAGCGAAATTTAAGTCGAACGGATGCGGATTTGCGCTGGCGGCGGCGGATGTTTTGCTCGACAAAATAAAAAATAAACGGCTTAACGAGCTTCACGGCGCAAACAATGACGAGTTAAAACGCGAGATCGAAGCCGCACTCGGAAGTTTTGAGATTTCGCGGCGGCATTGTCTGGAGATTTGCCTCGACGCTTTGCACCGCTCTCTGAACGATTTCCGTTCGTTTCAGATCGAAGAGTTTCAGGGCGAAAAAGCTCTTATCTGCACTTGTTTCGGCGTTGCCGAGGAAACCGTCGAACGGCTTATTGCCGGTGAAAACGCCGAAAGCGTCGAAGAGATCGGGAAACTCTGCAATGCCGGGACAGGTTGCGGTTCGTGCCAATTTCTCATCCAGGAACTCATCGACATTCATTGGCTGGAAAATCCGTATTAAATGAAAGCCGTAAGCGGATAAGCGGATGCCGCCTGAAATCGAAGCGTCGATTGCAAAATACTTAAAAAACAAATCACCGTTAAAATTTTTCCGTCTGCGAAAGAAGGCGAATCTTCAGTCGCGCCGCCCAGCGTCAGGCGGCTTTGGCGGCTCTTTTGTTTGCGTCCCGCGTAAACGGCAGAACGTATCCGCTTAACTGCGGCGCGGAGTGGTAAAAGTTGAGAAATGAAGTTGAAGTTGGTAAAGTAAACGAAAATTTCAGTTACGGCTGGATATTTACGAAAAATGTTTTATTGTCGTGTCTTTCATATTAATTATTTTGGTTTATATGAAATTGACTGACGACCGAACGGGATTTCAATTTCACAAGTGCAAAGAGATTATCTTTTTGTTTATAAATAAATGAATTTACAGGAACAGATCGAACAGATGCTAACGAAAACGGAATTTACTGCCGACGACCGCAAGGTTTTTGAGGAATTCAAAACCGCCCTGCGAACGGGTGAAATACGTTCGGCGGAAAAGGACGCGGACGGAAACTGGAAGGCGAACGCGTGGGTCAAACAGGGAATTTTGCTCGGCTTCAGAATGGGCAAAATGATTGAAATGTCTAAAGATGCGGAAACTTTCAGGTTTTTCGACAAGGAAACATACCCTCTGCGCCCGATGACTCTGGAAGACAAAGTCCGCATCGTTCCCGGCGGTTCGACGATTCGCGACGGTTCGTTCGTCGCGCCGAACGTCGTGCTGATGCCGCCGTGCTACATCAACGTCGGAGCGTATGTCGATGAAGGCACGATGATCGATTCGCACGCACTCGTCGGTTCGTGTGCGCAGATCGGCAAACGCGTTCATATTTCGGCGGCGGCGCAGATCGGCGGAGTTTTAGAGCCGGTCAACGCCAATCCCGTCGTCATCGAAGACGATTGTCTGATCGGCGGCAATACGGGCGTTTACGAAGGCGTGATCGTCCGCGAAAAGGTCGTTCTGGCTTCGGGCGTGATATTGACGCGTTCGACACCTGTTTTCGATCTCGTCAAAGGCGAAATCTTAAAATCAACGCCCGAAAAAACGCTCGAAATCCCGGCGGGTGCGGTCGTCGTGCAAGGCTCGCGGCAAATCACGAGCGGATTCGGCAAAGAAAACGGGCTTTCGCTTTACGCTCCCGTAATCGTCAAATACCGCGACGAAAAAACCGACGCTTCGACCAAACTCGAAGATTATCTTCGATAAAGAAAATGGAAAATGGAAAACGGAAAGTGGAAAGCACATAAATAAGATTTTCCATTTTTCGTTTTCCATTTTCAGTTTAATAAATTATGCCTCGAAATGTTGAAGTTATCATCAATGCCGGTTCGGGAAGCGTCGATTCCGAAACGACCGCCGGACGGCTTGCCGAATTGTTTCGGGAAAACGGTGTCGAGGCGAATATCCATCCGGCGCGGGGCGGGCTTGAAATTGCCGGGTTAGCCGACCGATTTGCCGAAAGCGAGGCGGAAATCATCGTCGCGGGCGGCGGCGACGGCACGATCAGCGCGGTCGCCGAACGGATTTTCAGACACGGCAAGATTCTCGGCGTTTTGCCGCTCGGCACGCTCAATAATTTCTCGAAAGATTTACAAATTCCACAAAATATCGAAGATGCGGTGCGCGTAATCGCCGAAAAATATGTGAAGAACATCGATGTCGGTGAAGTGAACGGGCGTTTCTTCGTGAACAATTCGAGCATCGGGCTTTATCCGCACATCGTTCGGCGGCGTGAAAAACAACAGCGTTTGGGACGCGGGAAATGGGCGGCGGCGTTTTGGGCGGCGTTGCGGATTTTAAGACGTTCGCCGTTTTTTGCGGTTCGCCTCGAAACGGAAAAAGGCAGACGCATCGTGAAAACGCCTTTCGTTTTTGTCGGAAATAACGAATATGAAATGGATTTTTTCCACATCGGCAGACGCGAAAAGTTGGACGACGGGAAATTGAGCGTTTATTTCCTGCATCGAAGCGGACGGCGCAGGCTTTTCCTGCTCGTTTTGCGGATGATCTTCGGCAGACTGCGGCAAACAAAGGATTTTGAAGCGATAAATGCGAAAGCGATCACGATCGAAACGCGCAAAAAAAGGATTCTGGTTGCCTTCGACGGCGAAGTCGGAAAGCTCGAAACGCCGCTTGATTACAAAATTCACGCGCAGGTCTTACGCGTCATCGCACCGCGCGAGATTGACGAAGAATAGTTTTAGCTTTGAAGAAACGACGGAAAGCTCGTGCGATTATTAAGAAATAATTTCGTAAATAATTTTTAAGCGTTCTGAGTCCCGCCTTCAGGCGGCAATGCACCGAGAAATGAGCCTTCTGAAGAAGGGACTCTAAACGCGTTCCGAACATCTCCGGGGTTGATTCCAGGTTAGCTTGCGGGATTATTAAATAATCTTTAAAGATTATGCTTTACGCTCAAGAGATTATGCTTTACGCTCGTAAGATTTCTTTTTACGCTCGTGAACGTAAGACATAATCTTTAAAGATTTCCTTTTACGCTCACGAGCGTAAAGGCTAATCTGGCGAGATTATTTAATACGCTCAAGAGATTATGCTTTACGCTCACGAGATTATTTATCTTTTTTGAAGGATTATTTAATTACGCGGTTCGATTTGAGCGGAAGAAATCGGCGTAATTTAATTATCAGGCGAGCAAAGTCTTTGCATTTTACGGCTTAAAAAGCGTTAAATCGAGGGTAGGTTTATGCGGACACTCATTCATATTTCCGACATTCATTTCGGGCGCGTCGATTACGCGGTAACTGCGCGTTTGCACGAGAAAATTACCGAACTTGCGCCCGATCTGCTGATCGTTTCGGGCGATCTGACGCAACGGGCGCGTTCGGCGCAATTCATCGAAGCGCGCGACTTTCTCAACAGTCTGCCGAAACCGCAGATCGTCGTGCCGGGCAATCACGACATCCCGATGCACAATCCGTTTGCGCGGTTCATCACGCCGCTCGACAAATATAAAAAATACATCACCGAAGATTTAGAGCCGTTCTACGCCGACGAGGAGATCGCCGTGATCGGCATCAATACGGCGCGTTCGCTAACGATCAAGGACGGCAACATCAACGATAAACAGATCGGCGCGATCCGTGAGCGAATGTGCGCATTGGACGAGCGAATGCTGAAAGCCGTCGTCACGCATCACCCGTTCGATCTGCCCGCCGGCTTTGATGAGGACGACATCGTGAACAACGCCGGACACGCGATGCCGCTCATCGCCGATTGCGGCGCGGACGTTTTCCTGTCGGGGCATCTCCACGTCAGCCACGTCGCCCACACCGCGAACCGCTACCAGTTGCCGACAGGTCGCAACGCGCTCATTATCCAAGCCGGAACCGCGACCTCGACACGCGGACGCGGCGAAGCAAATTCGTTCAACGTCATCGAATTTTCATATCCGAGCCTGATCGTCAGAAGATATGAATGCAAGAATCCCGGGATCGGCTTTGTCGAAGCCGAAGCTCGGATATTCAGTCAGAGTGAAAAAGGCTGGATGAAATGAATGCGGCGCAAATTTTAACGCTTGCCCGCCGCGCAAAGGCGCGTGAATTAAAAGCATCCTGAAAAACACCCCGGCAAATCCGGCGAGAACGGTTTTCGTGAACAAAACGCACCGGATTTGAACACGAAAAAACAGGCGGTCGGGAAATATAAAAATATTTGAACTTGAAGGCGTTTCGTTCTAGAATGTTCGCACGAGTATTGACAAAAAAGTTCAGTAAAGATTGACCGCGAATTTTCCGATCTTACTTTGAGCAAATATTCAATTTCCGAAATTTTAACGTTTCCACCGGAATCTTTATTTCTTATGGAAAGAAAGCAGTGATGACGAGATTTTGTTGAAGCTCGGCGAGGTTTTAGGATCATCGGAAGCGGAAGTGCGCGAAGGTTTTCAACGAATTGCTGATACAATCGCGCAAAATGAAGGAAAGACGGAATCAGATGTTTTGAGTCGTTTTGAGTCCCTGCTTTAGCAGGCTTTTCGCTTAGGGATTGCCGCCTGAAGGCGGGACTCTGAACGGGTGAATAATAGAAGAAAAATATGAAAGGTCCGCAATATCAATATACTAAGGAGCTTTACGAGCGTTTCGGGTATCTCGCGGCTTGGACTCCGGCGACTCCGGTTGCGCTCGGCGATGTCGGCGAGATGGACGGGAATGTTTTCCGGCGCGTTTCGAGTTTGAAGGAAATGGGCGTTTCGTTTACGGTCAGGCGCGGCGGGGCGCACGAAGATTTGACCTATACCTCCGAATCGGGCGTTAATCTGAACTTCAAAATTGCCGGTTCGCCGATCATCGAAGGCAGTTCATTGCTCATTCAGAAAGCGGGCGCGACCATCGAATTCAGCAAAGGCGCGGGCGTGGTTTTCGTCGCCAAAGACTGCATTTCGCCTTCGATCTCCGACCAGATTTCGCTCGGCAAGGAAATCATCAGGCTCTATAATCTCGGCAAGTGGGACGCGAAATATACGGTCGTCACGGAGATAAAACAAGCGGCTTCGATGTCTGTCTTTATCAGCGAAAATTCGGGCGGAAAGGTGGAATTGATCGCTGAAAATAGTTTGAATCTGGGCGCGGTCAGCCTCGCCGATCTCGATGCCAAATTTGCCGTCGGCGCATCGAGCGGCATCAATACGCAGATCATCGCACAGGAACAACTAACCCCGCTTTTCCGTGTCCGCAAAGTAAAAGTCGGCTGGCTCGGCGGCACCACATTCAGATCGTTGGAATCGTTTCGTGACCTCGCCGATCTGCCGCCCGACATCAACCTCGACTCCGATAAAATATCAGCCGAGCTTGTCGATTTCGTGCCCGAATTTTGACCTGACTGATAACGAAAAACGGTGATTCAGCTCCGTGTGTAACTTTAGCGGTTTAACTTTCCGGTCGATCTTTTGCGAACGCCACACTGCGACGTTAAGGCTCGTGACAATCTTCAAAGTTGCGCGCGGGTTGTTGCGTGAAATGAAATCTTTTATTGAAAATTGCCGTTTGATTTACAGTTGAATATAGTGTTAATTATTGTGAGCAAAGGGAAGAAACTATGACGGGTTATTCATTTTCAGAGAGAACTTACATTCAAAAAGTCCTCATCGCGGTTGGGATCGTTCTTTTTACCTACCTGATTTATCAACTGTTTTTTTCGGTTTTCGACATTATTCTGCTGATTTTTGCGGCGGTTTTGATCGCGGTTTTTCTGCGCGGTCTGGCTGATCTGCTTAATCGCTATACAAAACTTTCCGAAACGATGTCGGTTTTGCTGGTATCGGTTTTGCTGTTGGTTATTTTGGGCGGCACGATCGCGCTTCTTGCGCCGAGCGTTGCCGATCAAGCGCAGAATTTACGAACTCAACTGCCGGATTCATTCCAGAAAGCAAAGGATTACATTGCCCAATTCGGTTGGGGAAAAACCTTGATCGCGCAATTTCCGACCAGCCAGCAATTGGCTGATAAACTTCAGGAGATCGGTTTTTCAAGCATCTTTTCGCGTGTCGGCGGTTATTTTTCTTCGACGGTCGGTGCGCTCGGAAACTTTTTTATCACGATTCTTCTCGCTATTTATCTGGCGACCGAACCGAAATTTTATGCGGTCGGTTTTACCAAACTTTTTCCGTTGCGGATTCGTCCGCGTGTTGCCGAGATTCTCGGCGCAGTCGGCGAAACCTTGAGCTGGTGGCTCATCGGGAAGGTCGCTTCGATGCTGTTCATCGGCGTTTTAACGTGGATCGGCTTGTCGATTCTGGGTGTTCCGCTCGCTTTGACGCTCGGTCTGATCGCCGGACTGCTTTCGTTTATTCCGAATTTCGGTCCGATCTTTTCCGCACTTCCCGCGATTTTGCTCGCTTTTATCGAAAGTCCGATGAAAGCGGTTTACGTGCTCATTCTTTTCATTGTCGTTCAAATTATCGAGTCTAACATCGTCACTCCTTTGATCGAACGCCAGACGGTCGAACTTCCGCCCGCGCTGACGATCGTTTTTCAGCTTGTTCTGGGCGTTCTGATCGGCGGTTTGGGATTGGTTCTGGCAACGCCCCTGCTTGCCGTGCTGATGGTTTTGATTCAAATGGTTTATGTGCAGGACGTGCTCGGCGACAGAGATGTCGAGGTTGAAGACAAGAATTTGAAGGATGAAGAAACCGAAGAAGAATTGAAGGAAGAAAGTTGAAATCGGACAAAAAAGGCAACAGACAGAAGGCTAAAACTGTCTGTTGCCTGTCGAGTTTTCAAAGGATATTTATGCTTTGAAAATTAGTTCGATGTCGTCGGAATATCTCCGTTCGTTCCAAAGGCTTTGAAATCATAAGTGCCGTTTGAACTGCGAAGAATATACCAGGTTCCGTTGCTCGGACGGAAAACCGCGATGTCGCTGGTCATATCGCCGTCGTAGAATCCGGGAATCGGAATGTCTCCGGCAGTTCCCCAGGCGATTGCCTGAAAAGCACCGTTGGAACTCTTCAACGAATACCACGCGCCCGTCGAAGCACGGAAAACGGTCACGTCGTCCGAACCGTCGCCGTCGAAATCGCCGACCACGGGAACGTCGCCGTTCTGTCCGAATTTAACTCCGTAGAAAGCACCCGTCGAGCTTCTGAGCGAATACCAGTTGCCCGTTGACGGACGGAAAACGGTAATATCGGTTTTGCCGTCGCCGTCGAGATCGGAAGCCACCGGGCGGTCGCCGTTTTGCCCGAACTGCGTGGCGATCATTCCGCTGCCGTTGCTCTTCTGGATATACCACGAACCCGTTGACGGACGGAAAACCGCAAGATCGTTCGCGCCGTCGCCGTCATAATCGCCGCGCACGGGAATGTCGCCCGTCGTGCCGAATTGTTTCACGGTCGTGCCGCCGTCCGAACTTCGGCTGATAAGCCACGTTCCGTTGCGGAATGCCGCATAATCGGTTTGTCCGTCTTTGTCGAAATCGCCCGAAACGGGAATCGAATCAGCCGTTCCGAGTGTCTTCGCGGTCAATCCTGTGCCTGTGCTGACATACCACGTTGCGCTATTCGGACGGAAAACTGCGATGTCTTCGGTTTCCGAACCCGTGAAGACGCTGTGATGACTGCGTGCGCGAATCTGTCCGCGAATTTCGCCCGTCGGATTATCGGTCGAACCGATCTGGATATACCACAAACCATTACGAAGCTGTTCGACCTGTTCAGCCGTGACATCGAATGTCGCGGGAGCAAAATGTCCGCTCGTTCCGCCGACTGCGGTTAATTCAAAGATCGTATCAGCCGTTTCTCCTGCGATCGCGGGACCATTGATGGTTGCCGTCGTCTGTTCGCTCGAAAGATTGCGGAATCCTGCGTAAACCGTGATCTGCGTTTCGTCATTGTTCAAAACGACTTTAACGCCGCCGCGTGCTTGGGTCGTAACCGCCGGAACAACCTGCGCGCCGTTCATTCTGCCTTCAAAGAAGCGAACGGGACGCGGTGACGGCGACGGACGCGGAGTCGGAGTCGTGGTCGGCGAGCCTGTCGGCGACGGTGACGCTGACGGCGACGGATGCGGAGTCGGTGTCGGAACTACGAAAGTTCCCGAAAGAACGGTCGTTTCACCGTTTTTGACAACGAGCGTCGAACCAGCCGCGACGGTCGGAACCGTGTCGCCGTTTGCCGTGCTGAGGCGAAGATTGCCTTCACCGTCGTCGTCCAGAGTGATTTCGCCAACCGAAGCGTCATCAACCGAAACGGTCAAAACCGTAGCTTCCGCCAGATTGACGTGACCGACGAAGACGTTCAAATATTTGCCTTCGGTAAACTCGACATATTGACCCATTCCGCGCGGAGCCACGCCGTCGATGGTTTCGCCTGTTAGCGGCGCAAAGAACGTGGCAACCGGAGTCGGGCGCGGAGTCATTGTCGGGCGCGGTGTCGGCGATTGGTGCGGCGAACCGCTCGGCGACGGGAACGGCGTATGCGTTGCAGTCGGCGAAGGGGTCGGCGGAAGCGCAAATGCGCCCGTCAAAACGACGGTTGCGCCTTGTTTGACGGTCACGGTTGCACCTTCGGCAACAGTCGGAACAGTTTGTTCCGGTGCCTCCAGATGCAATCTGCCGCTTTTATTTGAACTTAACTGGAAAGTGCCGACCGAAGTTTCGCCGACAAAAACTTCCAGAACCGTGCGGAATGGAAGATTGACGTTGACCACTTCGACATCAAATGTTTTCGGTCCGCTCGTAGTGGCAAAATATCTGCCGAAACCACGCGGCGTTGCCGATCCGATCGGCTCGCCCGTCAAATTTGCGACCAGAAAAGTGCCTGTCGTCGTTTGCGCTCCGGTTTGCTCGCCGAAGTAAAACGGCACGATCGTCATCAAGCCGAGAGCAAAGGCAATAAAGGCAATCTTCCAGGTTTTTAATTTATTCGTTTTTTTGGAAACAACTCTGTTTCGTTTCATCTTTTATTTTCCTCGTTTTATGGTTAGAAGCCGTGTATTTACTGCTAAAAAATAAGACGCGTTTTTCGGTTTGCGGTCTTAGCCGATCGATTAAATTCCGGTTTAGCCGTATTACGGTCTGAATGTCCATTGGTAAAGTCACGGGGAAAAATAAAAAAATACAAAGTTTGCAGAATTTTTTTCGAGGAAAGCGACAAGAAAAAAGAAAGAGAGTTCAAACTCTTTTCAGACAGGACACCTAAAAGTTTGAACTCTCTTTGCTTGGGGGTATATTTTTCGGAAAAAGTTTTAATTGTTGCTTGCGCCGCCGCTCCACATTTCAAAACTTCCCCAGATTTCGTCGATGATCTTTTCGTTCGCTGCGAATTTCGCTTCTTCCGTGCCGAGCACCATCACGTAATTATCCGTCACATCCGTTCCGACCAGGATTTTGCCCTTCGTTTTCGATCCGTCTTTGGCGGTCGTCGTTATTTCGGAAACGGCGTAGTTGTCGCTTTCGCCCGTCAGTTTGCCGGATTGAACGGTAGAACCCATTTCTTCGATGAATTTAACGCCGACGTTCAGCAAATCCTCCTTGGTCATTTGCTTATCTTTGAAAGCGATCACGACGATAGCGATTTCCGACGGTGCAGGTGTCATCGCGGCGAAAGTGTCAACGCCTTCCTGCGTATCCGAGCCGCCTTTCGTGCCTTCGGGAACGTAAAATCCGTAGCCTTTTACTTCGTCATAAATGTAAATCCAGTTTTCGGGAACGGGATTTGTTTTCGCCTTTTTCGACGTTTCGCCTTCGGGTTTCTTTTCGTTCGTCAAAGTCGCCTGCGGTTTTGCTTCGGGTTTCGCCGCGTTCGTATTTGCCGCCGGTTTCGCCGCGTTTGCATTGGAAGCCGTGTTTGAAGCCGTGTTCATATTGCCCATCGAAGCCGAAAAACTGCATCCGATCATTCCCGCGCTCAAGATTGAAATTGTCATTAATGCCAAAAGTTTCTTTTTCATAATTTTCTCCTGTAAATTTAAATTAAAATTGAAGTCATTCGACCACGGCAGTTGCTTTGCCGTTTTTGTAGTAAAGCGTCACTTTGGAAATTTCCAGTAAATTCAGTTTTTCCCAGACGATATAATTTCCTTCCGAATCTTCGACTCTCAAATCCCAAAATTTCGCGCGCTCCTTTCTGGAAAAAGTGATGTCAAAGGCTTCGCCCGCCCGCATCGTATCTTCTTCCAGAATGTCTTCGCCCCATTCGTTTACGCTGTGCGGCGAAACATAAAGCGCGTGGATTTCAACGCCTGTTTCATTGACCAAAACAAAATCCTGCGCCGCCTGTGCCGAAACTTCGACCGTCGAGATCGAAGGCAAATAAAACGCCCCGAAAGTCATTAAACCGACTAAAACAATTCTCAATATTCTGCTTTTCATTTTTTTATCTCCTTTCATAAAATCGAGCAATTTTGCTTTTGGGACGAAATAAAATTTGCCCGCCTACACACGTAAACGGACTTCGTTGCGGAAAAGGGTCATCGCTTGAAAAAAAATCCGATTAATTTTCATTTTTGATTGTTAATTATTTTTCAATAATCTATATTGTCAGTAATTTATGACAACCTGCCTGAATTGCGACAACGAATTTGAAGGTTTCTTTTGCAATCTTTGCGGACAAAAAGCCGCCACGCACCGCTTTACGATGCACGAATGGCTGCACGAAATCCCGCACAGCCTCTGGCACGTTGACAGCGGATTTTTCGTGACGATGAAAACGCTGTTCCTCCGTCACGGTAATGCGATTCGTGAATATTTGCAGGGCAAACGCAAACTTTTGTTCAGCCCGTTTCTATATGTGTTGATCTTATGCGGCGTTTATGTGGTCGCCAGTCATTTTCTGATTCCCAAGCCCGAAAATGTCCATACGGAATTGAAATCTCTTGCCGACGCTCTGCGTTATATTGAAGAAAATTATTACAAGATTTGGTCGTGGCAATGATAATTCCTGTCACGATCGGCTCGTATTTGGCATATTTCAGGTCTGGATATAATTTTGCCGAGCACCTCGTTTTGAATGCTTATCTGACCGGACAATTGGTGATTGCGGATATAATTCTGATGGCTCTGAGATCAACGAGTCTGGACGAAAACCACAAAATTGCTTTCCATCTGATCGAATTTTTCTTGAAATATCCGTATTGGATTTTGACCTATTGGGGATTTTTCAAACCTTCAAAATGGTATTGGGGAGTTATTCAATTCATTCTTTCACAGATATTTGCGAGCATCGCGCTCTATCTGCTTTTGTTTGGAGCGTCCTTTGTTCTTTTGAAATTGAAAGGTTCGCACTAATTTTTCAGATTAAATTTTTCCGCTTTCAATTGCTTGCAAAGCGATCTTGCCGAGCGAATTGATGAAATGATTAAACGTCGCAAAGCGTCGGTCTTTGGTAAAGCCTTTGACGTATCGAAAATAGATTTGTTGGGCGATGACCGCGAGTTTAAAAGTTCCGAAAACGTAATAAAAAAGCATATTTGAAACTTTCTTACCGGATTTTTCCTCATACATTTCGACAAGTTCGGCGCGCGAAATGTTTATCATCAAAACCTTCGGATTAAACGGCATCGAAAGCAGTTCCGCGCCCGTGTCTTTCGACATCCAATACGCCAAACTCGAACCCAAATCCATTAAAGGTTCGCCGATCGTCGTCATTTCCCAATCGAGCACGGCGACGATTTCGGTCAGATTTTCAGGATTCAGCATCACATTGTCGAATTTGTAATCGTTGTGAATCAAACCCGCGCCGTGAGCTTCAGGAATGTTTACCGCGAGCCATTCGATGGTTTTTTCGAGTTCGAGATGTTCGTCGGTTTTGGCGTTGAAATAACGCCGCGTCCAGCCTTCGACCTGTCGGCTGACGTAGCCTTCGGGCTTTCCTAATGTTTCCAAACCGATGTTTTGATAATCGAGCGCGTGAAGATTTGCCAGATTTTCGATGAATGATTCGCAGACCTTGCGCTGTAATCCGGGCGAATTTTCTAAAATCTCAGGCGATTTTCCGCGAATTATCAAACCGTTTCGCCGTTCCATCAGGTAAAATTCCGAACCGATCACGTTTTCGTCGCCGCAGTAGATAAGCGGCTTCGGCGCGGGCGCGTAAACTTGCGAAAGCTTCGACAAAACGTTGAATTCACGCGACATATCGTGCGCCGATTTGACCTGATTACCGAACGGCGGACGGCGCAGAACGTATTCCGTTTCGCCGATTCTGACGCAGTAAGTCAGGTTTGAATTTCCCGCCGGAAATTGTGAAATCCCGATCTCTCCGGAATCGAGATTTAATTTTTCCCGCAGAAAGTTTTGCAGATTTTCCGCATTCAGTTCTTCGCCTTGCCGAATCGGTTTCGTGTCAGACATAAAATTGCATTGATCGAAAAAAGTTAATGCAATTTTATGCCGAATCCGGTTTTTCTGACAAAGCAACGAACAAGTTTTTATCTTTAAGGCTTAAAATTGTAGACGATCACGCCTTCGACTCTGACAGGTTTTCCGTTGCGCAAAGTCGGCGTGAAACTGGCTTTGACCGCGGCTTCTTCGGCAGTATCATAAAATACTTTGTTTCCGCTAACGGCTTCGGCGGTCAGGACTTTTCCGGTTTCATCAAGCAAAACCTTAACCGTAACCAAACCGCTCGCGCCCGTTCTGCGCGCTTCTTTCGGAAATGGCGGTTTCGGCAAACTGATCGCTTTTCCGTTCAAAACGCCGCCTTCCACAATTGCCGAATCGGTCAAAGTTATCGTCAAAATGTATTCGACAGGTTTATTTTCGACGGTTTCGTCCCCGTAAACGAAGATTTTCCAACTTCCGGCGGAGCCAAAAAAATCATCGAATTCCCGGCAGTCTTCGCAAAACGAATCGCCGCCTTCTTCTTCCGCGCTTGGATTTGCCGGATCGAGCGCAAAATAGACGTTGGAATTTGCAGATGTCAGTTTTATTTGCAAACGTTGATTTTTCTTTATTTGAAGCAAATATTCGGGACATTTTTTGATGTTTCCTTTGAGTGTGACCGTTTTGCTATCGGCGGGGAAAACGATCAATTTCGGTTTACAGTTTTGCGCATAACCCAAAGATACGAAAGCTAAAAAAACAATTGTCAAAATTACTGATTTTGCCAAGGTATTCATTGATTTTCTCCTTAAATTATTTTATCGGCATTCAAAATGAAAGACGAACTTCTTTTCAGGAAATTCGTCTTTCTGACTGTTGATTTATCTGCCGCGTTTGACTGTGACCTTTACTTGAAATTCGCCGCTGTTATCTTCGGGCGCGTCGTCGTTGACGGTTAGATAAAGCGTGCCGTTTTTCGTAACATACATCGAGTTTGCATCGCCGTAACTCCATTTCTGCCTCGTAATTCCGCTCGTCGACGTGATCTTTGCCGCCAAACCGTAGCGCGTCAGGCTGTTGACGGGATAATTCGGCATTAAAGCAAAGTTTCGCGTGCCTCTTGCGCTGTGAACGCCCCAACCTGCGCTGACATCTACTCTGCCCGTCGCGCTCAAAATCACGGTATCGCCGCGCTGAACCTTGATTCCCGTATTTACCCAGCGGTTTCCGCTGTTGCCGGGAACTCTGATAATGTCCGAATCGCCCGTCTGATAAGCTTCTTTCTCCGAATCGGAAACTGTTTCGCGGTCGAGTTCGATGCCGTCGAATTTGAAGGTGTAAACCAGATTAGGCGTGTTGAAACTGAAAACCATTAAAAATCTGTCGTCGCTCGTCGCGACAAATGATTTTTCGATTTCCCTTGTGCCGTTTGAGCCGTGATCGTGGAAAAGATACGAATCGCCGTCACAGCAACGTTTCTGTCCGCCGTCGCTTCCGCGCATTCCGCGAAAATCGAGCGAAAAACTCACGCCCCGCGTCCACGCAACTTTTGCATTGACGGTAATGACCGCGCCGCGTTTTGCCCGCAATGAATAATAGTAAGTTTTACTTCCGTTGACCACGCCGCTCATCGTTCCCGACGTAATAGGTGTCGGGCGGCTTTCGTTGATCGATTGTGCATTCAGCGAAAGATTGAAAACTCCGATTGTCAAAACTGCTAAAATCAAACCTAAAATTGCATTATTCTTTTTCATTTTTTTCTCCTGTATCTGACTGTTTTTTTGACTGCCGAAGCCTCTGCATTCATTTCAGTAATCCTGTCAGATTCGGCAGTTTCCATTTAATTTATTTTTGCTGTTTAGCGCGGAACCGACGAAAGGACATTATTTGCCGTGACCGTTTCGGGCATTCCGTCGGAATTCGTTCCTTGGATACTGCAGGTAACAATTCCTGCAGGGCGGGCGAAACTTATGGAAACAAAGGTTTCACTACCCGCCGCCAAACTTCTTCCGACACTTGTCGTAATGAAACGGCTGAAGGTTGAACAGCGAAGATTAACGATGGTGCCCGTTGCGCCGCCGATATTTGAAACCGTTACCGAAAGACCTCTCAAGCCCGGCGCGATTCGCGTGATCGTGAAGTCGGCTTCGTCGCGAAGTGAACGAATTGCAAAATCAGCTACGCGCAAAGCACCCGTAAAACGAATCTGTGCACCGAGAAAATCCGTGTCGCGGGTTGAAGTGTAGATTTGTGTTCCACCGAGCAATACGCGCAGCGATTTCAAATTCCAATTATCATAAGTGTCGAAAGGATGTCCCGAACGCGGATTGCCGTCGTGACGAATCCGAATACTTCTGATCTGCGTTTCATTTATAGTTTCGGGAAAAGTTACACGAATGCCTGTCGTATTGCTGTTTCCGGCGAAACCCCGGCTTAAAATTTGTTCGGACGTGGTTCTGCCGCTTGTCAGCACAAAACTCAAAAATGCCGTGTTTCCGCCGCGTAAGTCATCGCCGCCCGTGCCGGCATCGACTGTAAACGTGGTTTGTGCATTTACCAAAATCGGGAATAATCCGAGCATCAAGCCTAAAAAGATACGAACAAATAAATACTGAAAATAGTTTTCCGTATTTTTTTGTCTGTTAATAGTTTCAACGTTGGCGGAAACTCCCGGCAAAGCATTCTCGTTAATTTTAATTTCTTGATTTTTCATAATTTTTCTCCTTAACAATTTTCCAACTCGATCATTCGGGAGAGCGAATCAAGCTTGTTTGTTCGACACCGAAAAGGCTTTGTATTTGCGTTAGAAAAATGTTAGATTTTTGTTAGAAACCCTAATGAATGAAAAGACTTATGAATTCGGCGAGTTTGCCCTCGACTTAAAGGAAAAACTTTTGCGCAAAAACGGTCAAACTGTTTCTTTACAGCCGAAGGTTTTCGATTTGTTAGTTCATTTCGCCCTGCATCACGGCGAGCTCGTCACCCGCGACGAACTGATGAAGGCGGTTTGGAAGGATACTTTCGTCGAAGAAACGAACCTCAGATTTTGCATTCACGCGTTAAGAAAAGCCCTCGGCAAAAATTCGCAAGGCAAAGACTATATCGAAACTTTACCGAAAAGAGGCTATCGTTTTTTGGTTGAAACGCCGCTGAAAAATGCTGAATCTGATACGGAAAAAAATCGAACCGGAGATGAAATCAAAACGGAAGAAATTTCGATTCCGCCGAAGACCGGGAGCAAATCGACCGCACTTAAAAAACTCGTCGGAGTTTTAACGGTGATCCTGATCTTTTCGGGAGTCGGTTTCGGAGTTTGGAAAATCTTTTTCAACCAAAAAGCCCCGCAAAACATTACCGAATTTCAATCTATTGCCGTTTTGCCGTTTGAATCTGCCGGGGACGGGCAGAACGATCTTCAGATCGGTTTGGCTGACGCTTTGATTACAAATCTCGGCAAACTCAAACAGTTAAAAGTTTTGCCGCTTGCCTCGGTGCGTAAATATTCAAGGCAAAGTTTCAATGCTCTGACCGCGGGAAATGAGATCGGAGCGGACGCGGTTTTGTCGGGAACTTATCGTTTCGAGGGCGAAAATGCGCGCGTGACGGTCAATCTTTCACGTGTTTCCGACGGTGAAACGCTCTGGACGGAAACTTTTGCGGCGAACCGCAAAAACGATCTCGACCTTGAAAATTCCGTCGCTCTTCGCACGGCGCGGCTTATTTCATTGAAAATTGCCGACATCGAAGACGAAAGATCGCTGAAAGACATAAACCGAAACGCCGAAGCGGTTCAAAATTATCTTTCGGCGCGGAAAATCTGGCGAACGGGCGAATTAAACCGCCGTAAGGAAATGATCGGACTTTTTGAAAAGACCATCGAACTCGAACCCGGCTGGGCTTTGGCTTACGCGAGTTTTGCCGAAGCCCTGACCGCTTCCGATCAATTCAATGTCGACTGGGAAAAAGTCGAGCAAAATGCGAAAAAAGCTCTTGAACTCGATAATTCTCTCGCTTCGCCGCACATTGTTTTGGGAGAGATTTATCAATGGCGTGACTGGAATTGGAAAGAGGCGGAAAACGAATTCAGGAAAGCCGTGACGCTTGCGCCGGAAAACGCTTCGGCGCGCCAGAAATATTCGTCTTTGCTCCGTTATCAAAGGCGTTTTGCCGAAGCCGATGCACAGCTTTCCGAAGCCGCTAAAAGCGAACCTTTTTCGCCGCTGTTACGCAGTTCTTTTTGTGAACTCTATTATTTTGACGACAAAATCGACAAGGCTCTGACCGAATGCAATTACGCGAAACAGATCGAGCCTGATTTCTGGCGCGTTCCGAAACTTTTGTATTGGATTTATATCAAACGAAAAATGAACGCCGAGGTGGGCGAATTGGTTTTGGGAAAACTTCCGCCCGCCGAAAAATCCGCGCATCCGTTAACGAAAGCCATTGCCGAAAACGATCTGCGTCCGTATTTCCGGCAAGGTATCGAAGAAATGTTGAAAAAGCCGAACGTGAATCCGATGTCGCTTGCCTCCAATTATCTTTTGATCGGCGAAAATGAAAAAGCCGTCGATTATCTGGAAATCGCGCTGAAAGAGAAAAACCGTGCGCTTCCTTCGGCAAACAGCGATCCGGTTTTCGACCCTGTTCGCGCCGATAAAAGATTTGTCGAAATAATGAAACAGGTCTTTCTCCAAACTTAGAACATTTATTTTGAAAAATATCTTTCAGCCGCAATTATCAATCCGAAACCGACCGCATAAGCCAACAGATCAAACCCTGAAAAAGTTCTTCCCAAGGCGGTGGAAATTAGCCGATTATTTTCAAAACCGATCTTTTTAACGAAGTCGAAATACTGCAAAGTTTCGATCACAAACGCAAACACCAAAACGCCCGACGCGATTTTCCAAGTTGAAAAATTTAAGAAAATCCGCAAAAAACAATAGATCAAAATGACGACCAAAACATCGCCGACGAACGGACGAACGAATTGATCGTTGACGAAAAGCGCGATAAAAACTTCGGTCAGAAACAGCACAATTGTCACGAAAATATATTTTTTGTTCAAAATTAAAGTCATTCGCGGTTCGATTTTGATTTCATAACTTTACTGTGATTTATAATTAGTTCAAAACTATGAACTTTGACTATTCAACGAAAACGCGCGAACTGCAAAAAAAATTGCAGTCATTTATGAACGAACACATTTTTCCCAACGAACAATCTTTTCAAGCGGAAACAAATTCGGGCGACCGTTGGCAGCCTTCGCAGTTGATCGAAGATTTAAAGGAAAAAGCGAAGGCGGAAGGTTTGTGGAATCTGTTTTTGCCGGAAATTTCGGGTTTGACGAATCTGGAATACGCGCCGCTTGCCGAAGAAATGGGCAAAGTGACGTGGGCGAGCGAGGTCTTCAATTGCTCCGCGCCCGACACGGGAAATATGGAAGTGCTCGAAAGATACGGTTCGGCGGAACAGAAGGAAATGTGGCTGAAACCGCTTTTGAACGGCGAAATCCGCTCGTGTTTTGCGATGACCGAACCCGAAGTTGCCTCGTCCGATGCGACGAATATTCAAAGTTCAATTGTAAAAGACGGTGATTCATACGTTTTGAACGGTCGTAAATGGTGGTCGACCGGCGCGGGCGATGCGCGCTGTAAACTGGCGATCTTTATGGGCAAAACCGATGTAAACGCGCCGAAACACCTGCAACAATCGATGATTCTTGTGCCGATGGACGCAGGAGGCGTAAAGGTTGAAAGAAACTTGCACGTTTTCGGTTTCGACGATGCCCCGAACGGACATTCGGAAGCTTCTTTTACGAATGTGCGCGTTCCCGCGGCGAATCTTCTGCTCGGCGAAGGTCGAGGATTTGAGATCGCGCAAGGTCGGCTCGGTCCGGGAAGGGTTCATCATTGTATGCGCCTGATCGGAATTGCCGAACGTGCGCTCGAATTTATGAAAAATCGCGTCAAGCAACGCATCGCTTTCGGCAAACCTCTGGCGGAACAAGGCGTGATTCGCCAATGGATTGCCGAATCGCGCAACGAGATCGAACAAGCGCGGTTGCTGGTTTTGAAAGCGGCGTGGATGATGGACGAAGTCGGGAACAAAGCGGCACGAAAAGAAATCGCAATGATAAAAGCGGTCGTTCCGCAGATGGCTCTGAAGATAATCGACCGCACCATTCAAACACACGGCGGCGGCGGCGTTTGCGAAGATTTTCCGCTCTCGAATTTCTGGATTTACGCGCGAACCCTGCGCCTCGCCGACGGACCCGATGAGGTTCATCTTGAATCTATTGCAAAAATGGAGTTAAAGTAGAAAAAATGAACATCCGTAAAGTTGAATTGGCTGATGCCGGGCAGATCGCTGAGATTTACAATTATTATATTCAAAATACGCATCATACTTTTGAAACCGATCCGCTGTCGGGCGAAGAGATGCGGAAGCGAATTGTTGACACGATCGAAAAGTATCCGTATCTGGTGGCGGAAGACGGCGGCGAGATTTGCGGTTATGCGTATGCTTCGCAATTCAAAATGCGGACGGCATATGCGTATGCGGTCGAAGTTTCGATTTATGTCAGGAACGCGGCAAAGCAAAAGGGAATCGGGACAAGTCTTTACACGCAGATGTTTGACGATCTCGCCGAAACCAACGCGCACGTCATCATCGCCGGAATCGCTTTGCCGAACGATGCGAGCGTCCGTTTTCACGAACGGCTCGGTTTTTCCAAAGTCGCTCATTTCCGCGAAGTCGGCTATAAACTCGGACGTTGGGTCGATGTCGGCTACTGGCAGATGATGAACAGATTGTAATGTCGAAGAAAATCATCCATTTTGCCCACGCCAACGGTTTTCCGTCGAAAACTTACAGTAAAATTTTTTCCTTTCTCGAAAACGATTTCGAGATCGGTTTTCTCGAACGTCACGCGCACGACCCGGATTTTCCGGTTGACGACAATTGGCACAATTTACGCGACGAACTTCGTGCGGAGATCGAAAAACGCTACACAAAACCGATCATCGGGGTCGGGCATTCACTCGGCGGAATTCTTCATTTTCTCGTCGCTGTCGAGCGTCCCGAACTTTATAAACAGATCATTTTACTCGATTCGCCGATCATCAGCCGTTTGAGTAGTCACGGTTTGCGCATCTTAAAACTTGCCAGATTGATGGATCGCTACACGCCGTCGCAGATGACGCGTTTTCGTCGAAATCTTTGGAAAACGAAGCAGGAAGCCTTTGAACATTTCAAGAAAAAGCCGAAATTCGATGCTTTCGATGAAGACGTTTTGCGCGATTATGTCGAATACGGAACGGTTGAAAACGAAAAAGGCTTCGAGCTTTTTTTCAAGCCTTCGATCGAAGCGCGAATTTATCAAACCTTGCCGCATCATCTTCCCGAAATGCGCGGAAAGCTGAAAGTTCCGGCGGCTTACATCGGCGGTTCGCATTCACGCGAAGCGAAAATGGCGCGGCTCGGTTTTATGAAAAAACATTTCCCGATAGATTTTTATCTTTTAGATGGCTCACATCTTTTTCCGCTTGAAATCCCGCAAAAAACCGCCGAAAAAATTACCGAAATAATCAAAAGGAAAAACTGAAACCGTCGATAAATTCTGCATTTTCGATTCAAATTGCCCGAACAGTCCGGTCACTTTGAAAATAATTTGCGCAAATTGCGTTAAACGATGTAAATATATGTTGACAATAGTTTACGAAATATGCGATTTTAAATGGTGACGGCACATCACGTTGCCGAATCTCTTCGCCACCTAATGCACAAAGTTTTCAAAAAGCAGCCATTTTTTTGGCATTAACGTCGCGATTCAAATATGAAAGAAACGAAACAGGTGTTTTGGCTCTGCATTCAGTTTGACCTATCAAATATGTCCCGTCTTAACAGTCAATCCGAAGGTGGCAAAAATCTTCTACAGCCGAAATTCCGTGTCGTTAAACGTTAGAGCAAACGAAAACCTACAAAAAATATAAAAAAGATTGGCGTGAAAGCTAAAAGGAGTAGAAAAAATAATGCTGTTCGGTAAAAAGAAAAGCGTTGCCGGTTTGGATGTCGGTTCGAGCTCGATCAAAATGGTCGAACTTGACGGAAAAGTAAACAGTCTGAATCTGGTCAGTTTAGGTTATGAAAATCTGCCCGACAATACGATTGTTGATGGACAGATCATGGAGTTGAACGTCGTTTCCGATGTCATTCAGAGCGTTTGCTCGAATCATCAGATCAATGCCAATCAGGTTGTGACGGGCGTTAGCGGACATTCGGTCATCATCAAAAATATCGTTTTGCCGCCGATGAGCCAGGAAGAACTCGAAGAATCGATCGACTGGCACGCCGAAGAACATATTCCATACGATCTTTCAGACGTAAACCTCGATTATCAAGTGACCGCGGAAACTCCCGAAGCCACACAGGTTCTCATTGCCGCCTGCAAACGCGAAAGAATTGACAATATCAAGCAAGCCATTCAGCTTGCCGGAAAATCACCGATCGTCATCGATGTCGATACGTTTGCATTGCAAAACTGCTACGAGATCAATTATCAGCCGGACGCTTCGCAGGTCGTAACGCTTTTGAACATCGGTGCATCGACGATGAACGTGAACATCGTGCAGGGCACGCGTTCGCTGTTTACGCGCGACATCACGGTCGGCGGAAGCCAGTTTACGGACGTTCTGCAAAGAAGTCTCGGACTCAGTTTCCAGCAAGCCGAAGCCGTCAAACGCGGCGTTTCCGAAGCCGTCGAAGGTTTGGAAGAAAAATCGATCGAACCTCTGATGAGCAACGTGACGGAGATCGTCGCGATGGAAATCCAGAAAACATTTGATTTTTACCGCGCTACCAGCGAAGACAACGAAACGGTCGTTCAGAAGATTCTGATCTCGGGCGGCGGTTCAAAACTGGCAGGTTTGGCGGAAGACCTTTCGGCACGGCTTGAATTGCCCGTCGAGGTTCTCGATCCATTCAGAAATATCAAGGTTGATACACGCAAATTCGATCCCGATTATCTGAGCGAAATTATGCCTGAAATGGCGGTCGCTGTCGGATTAGCGGCAAGGGGAGTGGAATTAAGATGATTAAGATAAATCTTTTATATTCAGTAACAGAAAGACACAGCAGTGCGGCGGTTGCGGTCGAACGCAAGGTCGGCAGTCCTGCCACGCGCCTGTTGGTAATGTCTTTAACCGTCGGATTCCTGCTCGCACTTATTACGGGTTTTGACGTGATCGATTCCAACTGGAAGAAATCCGATGCCGAAACACGGCTTGAAGAACAAAAACAGATCGCGGCACAACTCGAATCGGTAATGAAAGAGCAGAAGGAACTCGAAGCAAAGATTCAAAACATCGATCTGCGCATCGAAGCGATCAAGAAACTGCGTAATTCGCAAGCCGGACCGAGCGCGGTCTTAGCCGCGCTCAGCGAAAGAATCGCGATGAATCCCGATCTTTATCTGGAAAGCGTCGAACAATCGGGCGAAACGGTCACGATCAAAGGAAATTCGCTCGACGAAGCCGCGATCACGCGTTTCGGTAGCAGTCTTGAATTTTCAAACGGACTTTTCTCGAATCTCAATATCGAAACACAGAAAAAAGAAGTTGCAACGCAGACTTCCGCACCTGCGCCGAGCGCGAACGGTCAGCCCGTCGAAACGCCGAAACTGCAAGTTGTAAATTTCACGATCCGCACATCTTACACGCCGTCGAAAGCAGGCTCGCCGGACGCGAATCCGACAACTGCCCAGAACGCGCCGCAAAGCGGAACGCAAACTCCTCCGGCGGCACAGCCTAATAACACCGCACCGGCTCAAGTGGCAAAAAACCAATAAACGCTTCCTGCATTAATTGATTGGTTGATTACAAAGAAAAGAAGGTAAACGACAAATGTTAGAGAAAATCAAAAATCTACAATGGTATCTGCAACTGGTGGTTTTGGTCAGCATTGCGGCAGTTATTTACGGATGCGTCTATTATTTCGTGACCAGCGTAACCCGCGCCGAAGTAGCAACCTTGAACGATCAGATTTCGCAATTGCAATCGAAAAACGAAGCGGCACGCGTAGCGACCCAGCGCATTAACGAATTTCGTTCGCTCTATGCCAGCAAATCGCAGGAATACGACGAATTAAAGGTTCTTTTGCCCGAACAGCGTGAGATCACCAACGTTTTACAAGGACTTCAAACATCTGCGGGTGAAAGCCGCCTGAGCGTGATGCGTTTCAGTCCACGTGAAGATTCACAGCAGGATTCGATTATGGCAAAACCCGTCGAGGTCGAAGTTGACAGTAATTACGGCAATCTCCGGGCATTTTTCGACAAAATGGCAAAACTGCCCCGCATCGTTTCGGTCACTGATTTCAAGATCAACCAGTTAGATAAACAAACGGCGGACAAAACTCTCCACGCACAGTTTTTGCTCACCGCATATTATGCCGCACCGGAAAATCTGACACCGCCTCCGGCGAACGGAAAACCGGGCGCACCTGCAAAACCGGGCGCACCTGCTCCGGCAAACGGACAACCTGCGGCTCCCGCTCCGGCGGCTCCCGCCGCAAAGTAGTCTGACTTTGCATAGTTTTTAAGTATTAGAGAGAGAAAAAGCCATGATGAATAAATCGAAAATTTTACGAATCCTGAGTTTAAGCCTGACCGTTACCGGTTTCATGCTGTTGAGCGGACATTTTACGGAAAGTTATGGTCAAACGAGAGATCCGTTTGGACAGGCTCCGTATAATAAAAAGAAAGATGCTCCGGCTCCATCAAATCCGTCAAACACACCGCCGAAACCGAAGGTCGAAAAACCGAAACCGCCGCCGGTCGGTCCGATCCTGGCTCCTGACATCAACGCCCGCATCAATTATTACAAAAACGAGCGTCAGAGAGCGGCGGAAAACGGCTTACCGCTTCCGAAGGTAACGAGCGTTCTGACTCTGGACGAAATGGCGATCACCGGAATTTTCCGCACTCCGCGAGGCTACGCGGCAATGGTCGAGGCAAAGCCGATCAAACTTTCCTACACGATCTATCCGGGCGAAAAATTCTTTGACGGACAGCTCGTGGCGATCGAAGAAAACCGTCTGGTCTTTCGTAAAGTTACCAAGATGAGCAACGGCAAATTTATCGCTTCGGTCGAAAACAAAGCCTTGCGTCAATACACCGATACGGAACAGATTCGCGGAACTGCGCCCGTTCAGCCGACAGCTGAAAAACCTGCGGAAAACGCCGCCAACACGCCGCCTCCGCCGCCCGTCGATGCAAAGACAGCCGCCGCCGGAATCGTTCCGACAACCGTTGTTTCACCGCTCGACGAGATGAATCGTCAGCCGCAAACCCCGGAAAAGCCTGAAAAATTAGACAAAAAAGGCAAAAAGCCCGTGAAGGTTGCGAAAAACAAAAAGTAAAAGTTCTTCTACTTAAGTTTCAAAAGCGACGGCTTTTGTCCCGAAGCCGTCCCATCAATTCAAATATCAATTTTATTTTAATCAATGTCTTTTTGTAGAAAGACAAAGGATGAATTTTGTAACGGAGGAAACATGAATTCTCTACATAAACTTAGCGTTTACGGCAAAACCGCCATCTTCGCTTTAATGATTGTCAGTATGTTAGCTGTTGCGGTTTCTGCACAAAAAGTTGCGCCGCAATCGCAAGGAAAAATGTATGGTGATGCCGGATTTCGCGGCGAACCGATCAACCTGAATGTCGTCAACGCCGACATCCGCGATATTCTTAACTATGTCACCGAGCAATACGGTATCAATTTCGTGATCGATAAATCCGTTAAGGACATTCCCGTGACGGTCAATGTCAGCGACGTGCCGTGGAACATCGCACTCGATTCGATCCTGCGCTCGCAGGCTCTCGGAATTCAGGTAAACGGTCCGATCCTGCGTGTTGCCGATTCAAAAACGCTCGCCGACGAAGGTGCGATCGAACAGCAACGCAAAGAAAATCAACTCGACACATCGCCGCTTTACACGGAATTTATGCGTCTTAATTATGCCTATGGTCAGGGAAACCTGAGCGGTCAGGCAGGCGGCGCAGGTCAAACATCGACCGGTTCGTCAAATACAGGCGGCAACGGCAGTACCTCAGGCGGCGGCAACGGCACGGATCAGGGGATTTTGGGAATCATCAAAAGACGCTTGTCACGCCGTGGTTCGGTCGAAGTTGACGGTCGCAGCAATACGCTTATCATTACCGATGTTCGTGAAAATATCGATGCTATCCGCCAACTCGTAACATTGCTCGATCAACCTGAACCGCAAGTCGAGATCGAAGCCCGCATCGTGGTTGCAACGAGAAACTTCAGCCGCGATGTCGGTGTTCAACTCGGCGCGCTGGTCTTAGGTCCGCGCGGAAGTGTCGGATCAGGTTCAACGCTTCCCGGAAGTACCAATACGACCGGCACGAATCCGAACGGAAATCCGACCGGAATCGGAATTCAGCCGAATAACAATTTGCTTTCGAGCATTCCGAATACGGTTATCGGTTTAACGACAGGAGTTTTCGGAACAGCGCAGATCAGCTTACTGCTCACGGCAGGTGAGCAAAAAGGTCAGGCGAAAATCATCGCGACTCCGCGCGTGACAACCTTAAACAACCGACCGGCTGAGATCAAGAGCGGTTCAAAAATTCCGGTCGTCACGATCCAACCCGGGACCGCCGCAGGTGGAGCGATTGTCGCCACTACAGAATATATTGACGTTCCTTTGCGTCTTGCCATTACACCGCAAATCACGGATGTCGGAACGGTTATCCTGAACGTGGTGGCTGAAAACAGTTCGGCATCGGCATCGGTCAACGGACTCGCTCCGGCGATCAATACGCAGAGTATGACGACGCAGGTTACGGTTCCCGACGGCGGAACAACGGTTGTCGGCGGCGTTTTGTTCGACGACGAACGCGAAAGCCAGGACCGCACACCGGGAATTTCAAAAATTCCGCTTTTAGGAAATCTCTTCAAACGTAAGGGCAATTCGCGCAACACGAATGAAATTCTTTTCTTCATCACGCCGCGCATTTACCGTCCTGATTTTGAAGGAAATCCGACACCGGGCAAGGTTAGCAACGGAACCCGTTCGACCACGATCATTCAACCCGTTCCGCTCGGCAACCCGCCGTCAAATTCGGAAATATCGGCACCGACCACTAACGGCACCCCGCTGGTTCCGGTTTTGCCGTCGGTCAAACCCGAAGCCGCTCCGAGCAGTGCAACCAAACCGTAATTTGAGTTAAACTGTCTCTGATGTTTAGAGAAGTTCTGCACAATGTTTTAGACCGCACCGAAGGTTGTTTGGGTCTTTTGATAATGGGAATAGACGGGATCGCCGTCGAAAGCGTCTGGAAAGACGGAGCAAAAAAGGGAAACCTCGACGTTGCTCTGGCTGAATTTACCGCGCTGATGCGAAATGCCGACCGGACAAAATCCGATTCGCATCTCGGACGGCTGAGGGAAATGTCGCTTACCGGCGATCACGCAATATTCATTTTGCGTTCCGTAACGAAAAATTATTTTCTGGCGATGATTCTCTCGCCTGACGGGAATTTCGGACGCGGACGCTATGAACTCAGATGTGCAGAGCTTCTTTTAGCAAATGAATTGATAATATGAAACCCCGAATTTATGTTTCCTCAAGCTTTTCCCGTCAGACGTAATTTGTTCTGACGGGAAATTTTGCTTTCAGCATTTCCTTACTTGCTCGAAAATCTTCTTTTTCCTCCGAAACAAATTCCACGCAGCTATTTAATCCGACAATCTTCTAACAATCTTCCAAAATTACTTGATTAACAAAGTTTTTTCTGAAAAAACCAAGTTATTTAATCTTTTGAGAAGTAGAGAAAATTCTCCCGTAAGGATCAGGATAAAAATCAGGTCTTGTATATGAATCGGAAAAGAGATCAAAAGGGGCAGAAAGGGTTCAGTCTTCCCGAGTTGGTGGTGGTGATTCTGATAATTGCCATTATCGGCGTGCTGGCTTTACCGCAGATCGTTTCATCGCGGCGCGCATTCAGATTTTCGGGAATGCAGCGACAGGTTGCCGCAACTTTGAGCGAAGCCCGCCAACAGGCGATGTCGCAAAGGCGTGCGGTTACGTTTCGCTATAACGACGGCGCAAAGGAAACGACCCTTTACGGCGGAAGCTACGGCGTTTTCGGCGACACGAACAATCGCGTCGAATCTTTATACGGTTCGGGCGTGAGTCAGAACGAAATAGTTTACGGTCGTCCGACGGGCGCATCGACCGCCGCGCTCGACGACAGTTCCAATCAAACTCCGCTGACGGGCGGCGTTGTCGATATTACGTTTCAGCCTGACGGTTCGGTGCTCGATGCGGCAAACAATCCGGTCAACAAAGCGATCTTCTTTTATCACACGAAAAATCCGGCGGAAATGGCATTTGCCGTTTCGGTTTTAGGCGCGGGCGGACGGGTAAAAATCTGGCGTTACAGCCGGAGCGTGAACAAATATGTGGAATAAAACAAATAAAAATGCCGAAAAAGTATCGTTTTCGACGCGCGAAGAGGGTTTTTCGCTGATCGAGGCGATCGTGGCGATTTTTATTCTGACCATCGGCTTGATCGGAACCGCCGCCGCCGTCACTTACGCGCTCGAATTCAGCGCGATCAGCCGCAATGTCACAAAAGCAAAATTGGTTGTGGTCGCTTCGATCGAGGAGATCGAATCGATGCGAAATGCGCGGCGGCTCGATTTCAAACAGTTTGCAAACAAAGGAAACGTCGATAACGCTGGTTCGCCGAATCAATTTTTAGGTTTTAGCACCGGATTCAGACCGGTTTCCAACAATCCGGGCAACGACGGCGTGAACGGAACGGACGACGATCTTTCGATTGCGCCCGGCGCAGACGGCATTTTCGGAACGGCGGATGACGTTACCGACCCGAATCTGGCGCGCGACGGTTATATGCGCGAGATCGTTATCACGAATTTGAGCACGACTCTGAAAAAGATCGTCGTGCGTGTCCAATATACGGGAAGCGGCGGAAAGATCGGCGAAATTACGGGCGTTTCATATCTGAACGACGAAGCCCGCATTTCCAGATAGAAAGTTTTGAGGTTGTTTATGAAATTTGTCGGAAAAAAGAAGTTTAGGAACATTTCTCAAAAAAATAACGAAGCGGGCGCGGCATTGGCAATTGCGATCATCATCGTGGCGATCTTGTCGGTCGTCGGCTTGACGGCGTTGGCGTTTTCGTCGACCGAAGCGCGTGTCGCCGGAAGCGATCTGCAGCGCACACACGCTTTTTACGCCGCCGCCGCCGGAATGGAGAAGATGACGAACGATTTCAGCAATCTGTTCCGCAGTAAAATGTATCCGACCACGGCGGATTTGGACGCGATCGAAAACGCGCCGCCGCAGGCTTTACGCGACGAAGGTTTTGATTTTATCCAAAACATTGAAGAAGACACGGCGCGGCTTGCCCAGCTTCGAGCGGCGCAAGGGCTTCCCAATACGGTTTACCCGCGCGTCAATATTCCCGACGGACCCTATTCGGGGCTTTATGCGAGTATTATTCCGTATAAAATGCACTCGATCGCAACACAGGGCTATTCAAAAGCCGAAGTCAAACTCGAGCGCGAATTCAACAATTATCTGGTGCCGCTTTTCCAGTTCGGAATGTTCAGCAATGAAGACATCGAAGTTCATCCGGGACCTTTGATGACCTTTAACGGTCGCGTTCATACGAATCAAAATTTATACGCCCTGCGAAACACGAAATTTCTGAATCGCGTCACGATCGCGGGCGAATTAGTCCGCGACGCAACGCGCGGCGGCGAACCGAACACGGCGAGCGGCAACACGGAAATCTTTTTTCAGACGAACGGTGTTAATGTTCGCAGTACGCTCGGAAGCGGAAGCGTGATGTCGCTCGGCGGACTCGTCGGCGGACCGTTTATTTCGGGAAGCATTTTAGGACAGCGCGGGTTTTTCCCCGACAGTCCGCTCGGCATTGCCAATCCGAACTGGGAAACGGAATCCGTTAAGCCGATCGCGGCAGGCGTTCCGAATCGTTTCGGCGGACAGGTTTTCACGGGAACGACCGGCGCGACATCCTTAAAGCTTCCGCTTGAGATCGGCGGCAACAATCCGGCGGAACTCATCAAACGTTCATTGCCTTCGGACGGCGATATTCTGCTCGAATCGCGTTATCACTCGAAATCTCAGGTGAGAATTTTGATCGACGATTGGAACGCGGGAAACGGCGCGGCAAATGTTGCGGGAATTCCGGCGGGAAAAGGTGTGTTGCTGAAAAACGATGCGACGGGCTTTGACCCGATTCCGCTCGGCGGCGGAAACGCTTTGCGGCGGGTTTCCGATGGCGGCGCGTATCTCGACGCGTCAACGATCCTGCAGAAAAAGAATCCGAGCGGAAATTCGACCGATCCCGCACAGGTCGTGCGCGGCGTAAAAAGCACGACGGAAACGGTCAGCGGAAACACGATTCCGGCAGGTTCGGGTATCGAAGCGCGAATTTATATCGAGATCGTCAAACCCGACGGCACGACGGTCGATGTCACGCGCGAGATTTTGAGTATGGGAATGACGGTCGGCGAACCGAACGGCATTGTCTATCTTCAGCGTCCGCTCTGGGCGGCATTCGTGCAGGGAAGCCGCGACCGTCAGGGAACGAACAATTTCGATCTCGTCAACTTAACGAGAAATTACCGAACGATCTCCGACGGCGAAATAACCGCGCCGACGGCGGCTTCGTTTGCGGCAAATCGCGGTTATCTGAGTATGGGAATCGCGGCTTCCGACGATGACGGCGGCGGCACGGTGACGCGCGAATATCTGCCCGGTTATGACAACGGAACTCTGGTCAACGGTTATAATCTGATCGTTCCGATCAATGTTTACAACGTCCGCGAAGGCTGGGTGCGAAGTTCTTTGAGCGAATACGACATTCACGAACGCGGTTTGATGAGCGTCGTCGATATTAATATGCGCAATCTGGCGCGCTGGCTCGACGGCGTTTACGATAACAATCTTCTTTCAGGAACGCCTGCCGTGAGCACGAACGTCAAGGGTGACGAAGGTTACGTCATTTATCTTTCCGACCGCCGCGGCGACAAGGTTAAGAACGAATTCTTGAGCGACGGCACGACGTATCGAAGCACGAACGGCATTGTCGATAACGAGGACATTTACGGTCCGAACAGTATTTTAGACAATGGCGAGGACGTGATCGATTTCGGCTGGAATCCTGACGGTTCGAGCAAAAAAGGCAGTTTGCAAAAAGATACGACCGAATTGCCCGATTCGGGCGTACTCGGCACGACCCCGGCGACGAATGCGCCGATTGCCGACAGGCTGGCGCGGGCTTTGACGGTTTTACCGATGAAGACTCCGTTTTTCCGCCGTTCATTTCGTTTATTCGACGGCGAAACGCAGAGTTTTTCCGCCGCCGCCGGAAAACTTTCGCCGACGAAGGGCATTTCGGTTTCGTCGGAAAATCTCATTTATATCTGGGGAAATTACAACACGACGGGCATCACGGGAATGCCGGCGGACGGTTCGACCCTGAACAACGGCGGATTTACGGGACCGCAGATTCCTTCTTCGATCGTTGCCGATGCTTTTTCGCCGCTTTCCAAAACGTGGTTTGACGCGCTGACGGTATTTTATCCCGAAGGCAGTTCGGACGCGCGCAATCTTGCGGGCGAACCTTATCGAATGGCGGACGACAATCTGCCTTCGGTGTCCGCCGGAACTTCGGTTCGGGCAGGAATCATTGCGGGAAACACGATCTCGACCTTGACGGCAATTCCGGGCAAAGACGCGAGCGGTTTGAAGCGCAACGGCGGAATTATCAACTATCCGCGCTTTCTCGAATTGTGGAATTCGTCGGGCACGACCTACAGTTGGAACTATTCGGGTTCGTTCGTGCCGCTGTTTCGTTCGACACAGGCGACGGGGCAATGGGAAAACAGCACATCAATAACCTATCTGCCGCCGCGCCGGAACTGGAGCTTTGACGACACATTTCTGACACCGCAGAAGCTTCCGCCCGGAACGCCGTTTTTCCAATACGTGCAGGCGACCGGATTCCGTCAGAAACTTAATTAGAAAATGCTTGGCTTGAAACTATCGAAAGAAAAAAAGATGCGAAACAAAACCAGTCAGACAGGCTTTTCGATAATGGAACTGATGGTCGTGATGGTCGTGATGATGGTCGTCATTTCGGCTGTTTTCGCGCTGATGCGCGGCACGATCATTACGTCGAACGCCAATTATGAAGTTACGACGGCGGCGCAGGGTTTGCGCAACGCACAGGAATATATCAGCCGCGATGCGCTCGTCGTCGGCGACGGTTTCAAGGGAATTTCAAATATCTGGTTGCCGACGAGCTTTGTCACGCGTTATCTGACCGTTCGTTCGGCAACGGCGGTCGATCCGACGAATGCAGGTTATGTCAGCGTCGGCGCGGTTATTTCCGACGATAATCTGCCGAACGGCACGAACGTTTTGAACACGAATCCTGCTACAACAGTTTTGCCTTCGACGGACAGGATCACGATGCTGGCGATCGATCCGTCTTTTATGTCGGTTCCGCTTCCGGCAAGCAGTGTGAATGTTACGACAGGTGAAATCACGATTCCGGGCGGCGACACGTCGGGGTATGCGGTCGGCGAGATTTATTACATTTCGGGCGGCGGAAACGGTTCCTTCGGCGCGATTACTTCGATCGCGGGCGGAAAGATCGTCTGGGGCGAAGGCGATGCTTTCGGTTTGAATCATTTCGGCGCGACGGGCAACATCGGCACGGCGACGGGCGGAAACGGGAATTCTCCCGCGACGTTGGCACGCGTCAATATCGTTCATTATTTTACCGATGCCGACGGCAAGCTCATCCGCCGCGCCTTCGGTGTGAAAGGTTCGGCATTTATTGACAGCGTAGTTGCCGAACACGTCACGAATCTCCAGTTTCGCTACACTTTACAGCCTGACGTAAACGGCACGATCTATCGGCAACCGATCTCACAAGTAAATATCAGCGATGCTCCGATGGTCAGAATGATCGAATCGTCAGTCCAACTCGAAACGGCGAACACTTTGCAGGACGGACAGAAACACAACGTTGACGGCATCACGGAGATCGGTGTCAGAAATTTACAGTTTATGCAGGCTCCCGTTCCGTATGACGCGCAGGGCAACACGACCTTGCCGAATCCCGGACCGACCCCGTTTATGACACCGACTCCGACACCGACTCCGACACCGACTCCGACACCCGTGCCGACTCCGACACCAACCCCAACCCCGACACCGACACCGGGCGGAACTCCGGGAACGCCAACGCCGACACCGCCGCCAACGCCGCCACCGACACCGCCGCCAACGCCGCCGCCAACGCCGGTTCCGACCCCAACGCCGAGCACCGGCGAAGGTCCGTGAGAAGACTGAAAGGAAAAATAAACAAATTCGGCAGACGCAGGGAATCTTTCTCCACTTCTGCCGAAAATTCTTTTAAACGAGTGGAGAAAGATTCAATGCTCGCAACGAAAGATTCAATGCTCGCAACGAAAGATTCAATGCTCGCAACGAAAGATTCAATGC
>JAJQRF010000001.1:0-826451 GCA_021228405.1 Pyrinomonadaceae bacterium | reverse complement strand
GAAAGATTCAATGCTCGCAACGAAAGATTCAATGCTCGCAACGAAAGATTCAATGCTCGCAACGAAAGATTCAATGCTCGCAACGAAAGATTCAATGCTCGCAACGAAAGATTCAATGAAGTTATTTAAAGGTTCGCCGCGCTTGTCAAAGACTTGCGCGGCGTTGGTTTTTTGATTTATTTGAGCGGAATTTATATCAATTTCCCGACACGAGAACGGCATTCGGAACGGGAATATCTTCAGCGGTGCCGAATGCGGCGGCGAAAAATGAATTATTACTGCTTTTCAGCGCATACCAGTTTCCGCTGCGGAAAACGGCAACGTCCGTTTGTCCGTCGCCGTCGAAATCGGCGGGCGCGGGTTTATCGCCGTTTTGACCGAAGGCGATCGCCGAAAATCCGGCGGTCGAGCCTAAGCGATACCAAACGCCGTTTGACGGACGGAAAACCGCCACGTCCGCTTTGCCGTCGCCGTCATAATCGCCCTGAACGGGAATGTCCGTGCCGATTCCGAACTGAACCGATCTGAATCCTGCCGTGCTTTGCTGGATGAACCAACTGTTGGCGGAACTGCGAAAAACCGCGAAATCGGTTTTGCCGTCGGCATCGTAATCGGCGGGAACGGGTTTGTCGGTCGAATTTCCGAATGAAACGAAGTCGAAACTGCCGTTCGAGCTTCGCAGATAATACCAAACGCCGTTTGACGGACGGAAAACCGCCACGTCCGTCTTGCCGTCACCGTCGTAATCGCCCGCGACGGGAATATCGGTCGAAACGCCGAACGAAACGGACGCAAAACCTGCCGTGCTTTGGAGCAGATACCACGTGCCCGTCGAAGGTCGGAAAACTGCCGGGTCGGTCTTGCCGTCGCCGTCATAATCTCCCGGCACGATCTTGTCGCCCGTCGTTCCGAAACCTGCCGCGTAAAGACTGCCGTTCGTGCTGTTCAAGCCATACCAAACGCCGTTCGACGGGCGGTAAACGGCAACGTCGCTCAAACCGTCGCTGTCGAAATTTGAAATTGCCGAACCCGAAAGCGCGGCTTTCGAGGTCGTGTAAATATAATCGCCGTTCGGTCCGCCGTCGCTGTTCGCACCGTTTCCCGATGCGTAAAACGTGACCTTACCGACTCTCTGCGCGGGTGTGTTCCACGTAAACGTCCACGAATTCGTGTCGAACTGCGTCGGAACGATGCCGTCGATCGTGTGTTCGACATAACGGCGCGTGTTCGGTCCGACGATGCCATCGACGATCTGCATTCTCTGCGGATTTCCCGCCGGAAGCGTCGCCGTGCCGACCGTTCTGCCCTGACTGTCAACCGCCGTTATCTGAAATCCGAAAGTGACGGCACTTTCCTGATTGACCGTGACCGTCACGGGATAAGATTTATTCGGCAGATAATTGGCGGGAACGCCCGAAATCAAAACGTTTCCCGTGCCGCTGTTGACGGGAAACGAAGTGTGGCAAGCCGTGCAATTGGCTTCGCCCGGGGCGTTCGTGTTTGACGGTGTCGGACCTTGCGCCGAAGCCGAAACCCTCTGATAATTGTCTGAATATTTGATAAACCCGAAAACCGCGATGACCAGCGCGGCGCAGATTACGGACATTTTTACAAAAATAATTTTGCGCGTAGTTGACTGCATTAGACTAACTCCTTCTTAACTGAAATTGCGATCAATTGTTATTGCCAAATTTTGGACGGTTTTGACTGGTAAATAGTTTAAGACATTTAGTGTTTAAGTTAAATAAAAATTTCGCTAAAATTAACGGCAACAATGGAAATATTTCTTTCGACAGCAAAATACGCCATTTATTTTTTCGGATGTCTGGCGATCATCCTCACGGTTTTGCCTTTTTTGCGGTTCTGGGCGTGGTGGATACGCATCGGCGAGTTTCCGCGTTTGCAGATCGCGGTCGTCGGGTTTGCGGTCATCCTTTCGGCGTTGTTCATTTTGCCGCCGTTCGGGACGGTCGAAATAGTTTTCCTTTCGGCGTTGGCGGCGTGCGTCGTTTATCAGGTTTACTGCATCGTGCGTTATCTGCCGATCTATCCGAAACAAGTCGAACTGAGCCGTGTGCCGATTCCGAAAAATATTATCAGGCTTTTCATTTACAACGTTTTTATCGAAAACCGCGAGATCGAGAAGTTTCTGAAAATGGTCGAAAAAACCGATCCCGACATTGTTCTTTTGGCGGAAGTCGATGATTTCTGGGTTGAAAATGTTTCCGCGTTGAAGGAAAAATATCCGTATTTTGTCGAATGTCCGCTCGATAACGCTTACGGGATGGCGTTGTATTCAAAACTCGAACTTGATAACGCAAGGCTCGAATTTCTGGTCGAAGACGATATTCCCTCGATTCACACGAACGTCGTTTTGCGTTCGGGGAGAGAGGTCGATCTGTATTGTCTGCATCCGCGTCCGCCCGTGCCGACCGAGAGTTTTCGTTCGATGGAGCGCGATGCCGAGCTTTTGATGGTCGGCAGACACATCGACAAACAGGATGCGCCGACGATCGTGTGCGGAGATTTGAACGATGTCGCGTGGTCTTGGACGACGAAGCTCTTTCAAAAGGTGAGCGGCTTGCTCGATCCGCGCATCGGGCGCGGGCTTTACAGCACTTTTCCCGTCAAATATGCGGTCGTGCGCTGTCCGCTCGATCACGTTTTTCATTCCAATCATTTTCGTCTGGTCGAATTGAAACGTTTGCCGAATATCGGTTCGGATCATTTCCCGATGTATATTTCGCTCGCGCTCGAACGGACGGCGCATCTCACGCAGGAAGAACCCGAAGCGCATCCCGACGATCACGCCGAAGCCAAAGAAATGATCGAAGAAGCACTCGAAACGCTTGAAGAAGAACGCCGCGAAGCGCAGGGAAATGCGACCGAAACCGCTTGATCCTGAAAAGTTGCCGGACGATTTTGCAGAGTTGCGGGCATTTTTATAAAGAGTTCGACGGATGATTCATAAAATATTTGAAATAATCAGAGTTGAAACGGTTTTGAATGGAAATGTTTAACGGGGATGAAATGATGAGAAATACAGTTACAAATTTTTCGATGATGCTGATTTGCTTCACGCAAATGTTTCTGATGCCGGCTTCCGTATTTATGCAGAAAGTCATCGAAGAAACAAAAAACGGTAAACTGCCGAATGAGTGCGTTGAGTTAAAATTGACGACAGCTTCCGACATCCTGAATAAAAATGTCCCGGTGTCCGTGACGGCTGTTATTTTTAATAAATGCGCTGAAAAAATCGAGTTTTTATACAGACCGTCGTTTATTTTGGATAAGGTTACAGGAAATGCGAAAGCGGAAAAGATATTCGGGCAGACACGTTTCGGGGTGATATTCAGAGGCGGTGCATTTGAGCCGTTTAACACGAAATATAATCTAAGCGAAGGTCAGGAGTTGGAATTCGTGTCGAATACGAGCGAGCTGAAATGGATGGATGCAGTGTCATCGCAAGAGCTTTTTGCCGATACATTTGAAGGTTTAGAAACGGGCAAATATGACCTGCAAGCCGCGATAAATCTGATTTCCTCGGACAAGGAAAAGAAAACAGTTAAAAAAGTATACTCAAATAAAGTTCGGGTTTCATACAAAGCAAGCAATTAGAATCAGTTCAGAGTCCCGTCTTCAGGCGGCAAGTCGCTACGAAAAGCCGCCTAAAGACGGGACTCTGAACATTTATTATTTAAATTTCTTCTTCGACGAACGCCATTTGCGAATCGAAAACGGTTTCGCCTTTAGTCGGGACGATTTTCGTGTATGAACCGTCGGCGTTCAGGATTCGCGCATTGGCGTTGTCCTGAAGATAGACGCTGAGGATATTTTCTTTTAGATATTTGAGCAATTTTTTGTCTTTGATCGGGACGACGGCTTCGACGCGTTTATCCAGATTGCGGTGCATCCAATCGGCACTGCCGATATATACTTCCTCGCTTCCCGCGTTTAGAAAATAGAAAATGCGGCTGTGTTCGAGAAAGCGTCCGACGACGGAAACGACGCGGATATTTTCCGAAAGTCCCGCGATGCCCGGACGCAAAACGCAGATTCCGCGCACGATCAGATCGATCTCGACCCCGGCTTGCGAAGCACGGTAAAGTGCACGAATCATCTGGTCGTCCGTCAGGCTGTTTATTTTGACGACGATGCGCGCTTTTTTTCCCGCGAGCTTGTTTTCCGTTTCGCGCCCGATCATTTCGAGCATCCGTTCGCGCAGATTGATCGGCGCGATCAGGAGTTGCCGATATTCGTTTTGATACGAATAGCCCGTCAGAAAATTGAAAAGGTCGGTCGCGTCCGCGCCGATCTGTTCGTCCGAAGTGAGCAAGCCGAGGTCGGTGTAAATGCGCGAAGTCGTCTGATTATAGTTCCCCGTCGCAATGTGTACGTAGCGGCGCAGTCCTTCTTCTTCGTTGCGGACGACGAGCGTCACTTTCGAGTGCGTTTTCAGTCCGCGCATCCCGTAAATGACGTGCACGCCTTCGTTTTCGAGCCGCCGCGCCCATTCGATATTGTTTTCTTCATCGAAACGCGCCTTGAGTTCGACCAAAGCGGCGACCTGTTTTTCGTTGCGGACGGCTTTTATCAAAGAATTGATGACGGGCGAATCTTTTCCGGCGCGGTAAAGACAGATTTTGATCGCCAGAACGTCGTCGTCTTCCGCCGCCGCGTCGATAAAATCGGTCACGGTGCTGAAAGCCGTGTAGGGATGATGCACGAGCACATCCTGTTTTCTCAGCACGTCGAAGATGTTTTCGGCGTTTCGCAAAGCCTTTGGCAGTTTGTAATTGAGCGGTTTGTCCTTCAATTCGGGAAAATCCAAACCGTAAAGTTTCATCAGATCGGGCACGTTCAGAAATCCTTCGATGCGGTAAACATCCGTTTCCGTCAGCCCGATCGCCCGCGTCAAATATTGGATCATTTCTTCGGGCATCGCCGCCGAAACTTCGAGGCGCACGGGAAAACTGAAACGCTTTTGCTGATGAAGCTCGCGTTCGATCAAACGCAGAAGATCGCCCGATTCGTCCTCGCGCAATTCGATGTCGGCATCGCGCGTGAGCCGGAAAAGATGACACTGTTCCGCCTTCATATTCGGCAAAAGATGATGAATGTTTGCCCTGATCGTGTCGCCGAGCGCGACGAAACGCGTCTTACTGCCGCCGAGCGGGATCAAACGCGAAACGTTCGACGGGAGCTTGATGCGGACAAAACGGCGGTTTTTGTAAAGATGCGCGAGCTTGCCCGCGTCGAGATTTTTCGACGGCGCGACGAACAAACCGAGATTCAGACTGAGATTGGAAATATACGGGAACGGATGGCTTTCATCGACCGCCTGCGGGGTCAGAACCGGAAAAATATTCCTGAGAAAATATTCGTCGATCTCGGCTTTTTCGGTCTTGTTGAGCTTCTTGTAATCAAGAATTTCGATGTTCGATTTTGCCAGTTGCGGGAAAACTTCTTCGTGCAGACAAAGCATCTGTTCGCCGATCATCGGGCGCAGTCTTTCGCAAATCTCGTCAAGCTGTTGTTGTGCCGTCATCCCGTCGAGCGAGGTTTTATTGACGTTTTCGATGACTTGTTCCTTCAATCCCGCGACGCGGATCATAAAAAATTCGTCGAGGTTGGTGGAAAAGATCGCCAGAAATTTCAGCCTTTCGAGCAACGGATTTGCATCGTCCAACGCTTCTTCCAAAACGCGGCGGTTGAATTCGAGCCAACTGAGTTCACGATTGAAAAGATATTCGGAATCTTCGACGGGTAATAAAATTTGTTCTTTTGCGGTATCGGTTTCTTGAACGGACGGAATCATATATCAATGCACCAACATAAATTTTAGGAAATTGCACGGTGAATAGCAATAAATCGGATGTTAACTTTTGCGGGAAGCGGGAAAACCGCTATTTGAAGTTTATCAAAAAAGCGAAGAGCGAAGCAAAATTTCTTTGCCTCGCTCTTTCGGTTAAATCCGGCGAAAAGAAACGACTCTTATATCGGAACCGCTTCTTTTCGCTGGGTTATTGATTAAAAGTAAGCACGCGGAACGGGTTTGTCGGTCGCTGTTCCGAACGCCGCCACCGCAAAGCCGCCGGTCGAACGGTTCAGATACCAGGTTCCACTGCGATATACCGCGACATCGTCTCTTCCATCGCCGTCATAGTCGCCCGGAACGAGAATGTCGCCCGCCTGACCGAAGTTGATGAATGACGTTCCGCCGTTCGAGTTTTGGATATACCAGGTATTGTTAGACGGACGGAAGACTGCAAAGTCGCTCTTGCGGTCGCCGTCGAAATCACCGGTCACAGGAATATCGCCCTGCTGTCCCCATTCAAACGTAACCAGCGCATTGTCCGACGAACGGCGGACGTAGAAGAAGTTTTGATCCGGATTTGCATTCGGTCTCCAAACTGCCTGATCCGCTTTACCGTCGCCGTCGTAGTCGCCGTGAACGGGAACGTCCCCGCTTTGTCCGAAGGTCACATACGTTTCACCGTTGTCCGATGAACGTTTGACCGACCACATACCGGTTGACGGTCTCCAGACTGAGAAGTCTGCTTTACCGTCGCCGTCGTAATCCGCCACCGTCGGGACATCATTTGTGACACCCCAGGAGATTCCCGCAAACGTATTGTTAGAGCTTCTCAAAACAAAGAAGTCGTAATCGTTGAAGGTATTTGACGGACGGAAGACTGCCACATCCGCTTTACCGTCGCCGTCGTAGTCGCCCGGAGCCAGTGTATCGGTAGCAAGTCCCCAGTTGACTGCGGCAAAGCCGGCGGTTGATCTTTGCTGATACCAGTTGCCGTCTGACGGACGGAAGACCGAAAGATCGGTTTTGCCGTCCCCGTCAAAGTCCGCTCTCACTTTGTTTGAAGGAACTATCGTTCCGCAAGTGTAACTGCCGTTGACACTGACGCTATCAACATACCAACCCGGATTCGGACCCGTTCCGGCAGTATTATCGTCTGCGCCGAAACGCCATTTAAGCTGGACATTTTGTCCTGCCGCCGAAGCCGGAAGTTGAACGGTCGTGGTGATGTAACCGCCCGAATTTCCGTTCCACGTATTGCGATTCGACAGTGGATTGTTTGTTCCTGCACCGACCGTTCCCGTATAGCCGTTAGTAACAAAACGACCTCCGGCGGTAATGATGTCCTGGAATGCGCCGCTGTTGACGCTGATTTCCAAAGCACCGCCGTCCCAACCGGGTTCGGTATCGAATCTGTGACGGAAGCTGACGGTTGCCGCCGATGCCGTGATCGCAAGCGAAGGCGAGGTCAGATCGGTTCCGCCGCCGACCGTCGTCGGGTTAACTGCAAATGCGGCATTCGGAGCGGTATCGGGCGTGTTCGTGGTCGTCACGAAATTGATTCCGCTTTGAACCGGTACCGCCGTCCAACCTGCCGGAATTGCCGGAGCCGTAACGCCGTCGAAGTTTTCCGTAAAGGTTGTTACCGGAGTTCCGACGATGATCGTGCGCGTAAAGCTGGTCGCGCCGAGACTGCTGTTGACGTTAAAGGTCAAATTCAACGCACTGCCGCACGGCGTTCCGGCGGGAACCGTGTATGAAACGGTTCGGCTGACGGTCGTGCCCGTCGCGATCGTGCCGTAGTTTACCGTTCCGCCACCGACAACCGTCAATGTCGTATTATCGGCACTGTTTCCGGTGCTGTTGGTCAAAGGAATCGTCAGCGAAATATTTTCGCCGGGTTCGGGGAATCCGTTATTATTTCCGGTTGCATCCGAAACCGTGAAGGTCGGAGTCTGGAACAGATTCGGCAGATCGAATCCGTCAACTACGATCGTGTTATTCGCGCCGGAGCCGGGATTGGTGATCGATGCCGAAAAGCCCATTCCGCGAAGGGCGAATCCAGACCAGACATCGGAAACATCAGCCGCCGCTTCGGGTGCTAATGAGCTTGCCAATGCCGCCGCCAAAATAGCGTCGCGTTCCTGCAACATCGTCGGACCGAGCGGAGCAAGTTTCATCCCGTCCGTGACCAATTGCAGCGTTTTGCGGTTTCCGACCGCCCAACCCAAACGGGTGACGAATTTTCCGCGAACTTCCCACAAAGCCGAGCTCCAGACTTCACCGATATTGTGAACCTGATCGCAAGTCGTAACGCCGACCGGACCTCTGCCGAATGCAAAGTTTAAGGTTCCCATACGACCGTTACAATCGGAGTTTACATAGCTGAATGTGTAGGCGTTGTGCGGTTTGTTGTTTGCGCCGCCCGTAAATCCGATAAGTGCTTTCGGGTAACGGCGGATACCGTAATAGTAATTGTTGACGAATCCGGCGGAAATATTATAGGTATCGTAGCCGCCTGTCGTGTAAATGCCGTTCAGCGGATCGGTCGGTTCGCTCAATAATGAATGTGCATAGAAATCCGACCAACCTTCGCCCATACCTCGCGACATATTTGTCGAAAGACCGGTTCCGTTACCGTGCAGACGGTTCGATGTTCCGTGCGTGATCTCGTGGATAACGACATCGGCATCGAGGTTTCCGTCAATGTCGGGATTCGGACCCGTCCAGATATACATTTGCATACGTCCGCGACCGCCGTCTGCCGGGGTCGAAAAGTTTGCGTTATTCGTGCCTGACGAATCTTGTCCTTCGCCGCGGATACGGTCTGCGCCGACACCGCCGCGACCGAAGTTGTCTTCCTGGAAGTTACGCGCCTGTTCAGTAAAGCCGACCCGATAAAGCTCGTCGTGATACCAGTTTGCAATGTAAAACATCTGCGTGATCGAACCCTGCTGATAGTCGCTTCCCGGATAGGTTTGGGTTGCGGGAACGGGTGCGTCGCCGGTCACGGTGTTCGGGTTGAACGGAGTGTAATTATAAGTGAAATTACGGGAAGCATTTACCGCTTCGCTGTTCGTGTCAACGCCGTCAACGCCGTCGCGGTCAAGACCTGCCTGAATCGCGTTTCCGTCGGTTTTCGTGCCGCCGTCGGTGATCCAGCCGTTGTTGTTGAAGGTATAAGGCGATTCGTTTCCGATTCTCGAAATGCTGGTGCGTCCGATGGCTGCGCCTTGTGCGCCTGTCAGCGTGACGGGTCCCGGAGTCAGCGGAAACGGGTTGTCCGCGACGTTAATCATCGCGTTCGGGTTTGCGTAAACGCTGTAAGTCGATGCTTGCGTTTGGTCTTCCGTGATATTTTTGCGCCACAACATCGTGCCCGTTTCGGCATCGACGACGACATAATACGCGCTGACAGGTTGCCAGATCAAAACTCTCCAAGCCGGAACCGCAACGCCGGGTTCGGTCGGAAAATACATTTTTTCGGCAGTCGTCGCTGAATCGCCTTGACCGAAAGTTACTTTCAGATCGTTTGAAGCCGCGTCGTTGCGCGCCAGATCAGCCGATTTCATTTCGTGATTGATATGACCTGCCGCGGCTTTAACCGCATCGAGCGGATTACGGAAATCGCTTGAAAGCGAACCGTAATCGAGTCCGGGCGCGAGATTGTTGATAACGCGGATCATTTCGCCCGATTTCGTGAAACCTGCTTTGACTTCGCCGCGAAAAACGGGAACACCATTGATGAATTGCTCAAGATGGGCAAACGAAAGATTGCCGTCGGGATTCGTATAATCAGCCGTAACCTTTAACGAATCGGCTTGTGCATCGTCAACACCGATCAAAGCGTTGTTGTCTTTGACGAAATTGCGAAGCATTTCGGCGCGGTTTCCGCCGCTTGCCGGGGTCAGGAAATTGCGACCTTGTTTGACATCGGGCGCGATGACTTCGGGCGTGCGGATGTCAGTATTATATTCGACCTTCAAAGTCGGGACGCGTTGTTTGAGCGATTCTTCGCCGCTCACGAACTCGTCGCGCAGATCGGCAACTGTTAAAGCGTTTTTGCCCGCTTTTTGCCGAAATCCTTCGATTTTTTCGACCGCGCTCTTATCGGCGCGAATATCATAATTCGGTAAACCTTGATCGTGGCTTTCAGTGCGCGGGTTCAGACCTTTGCCTTTTCCCTGACTGTTAGCCTCCGAACGGAATTGCGACGGCAAAAAGATCAATGCCGAAACCAATCCCAAAAACACAAGACAAAACAGAATACTCGAACGAGTTTCCGTTTTTGAACTTTTTTGCATTTAGTAAGCCCTCCTAAAAGCTTGGGTAAAATTAGTTAGTTTATATTTTATGAACCTTAAAAATAAGGGCGTTATGAATAAATACCCGACGAAAAAAGTGCGTTGCTGTTTGCTTGTCAAGCCGGGAAAAAAGCGACAAAATCGTTCAACGTTAAGCCGATTCGGGATAGAAAAGTAATAAATTTGATACTATAAAAAGTAACAAATAATCGTATAAATGAAACCTGCTTTTCACGTTGAATTGGTTTACAAGTAACAATGTTTCAAAAATACGCGGTCGTGTCAATGAAAAAGCAGGGAAAACCTATAGAAAAAACGGAAAAAAGTAAAAGTGGAAGAAATTTTCGGAAAGAACGGACTCATCTCAAAACATCATAAAGAATACGAATTTCGCGGCGGTCAGGTAAAAATGGCGGAAGCCGTTTTGCGTGCCTTTGAAGAGAAAAAGCATCTGATCGTCGAAGCCGGAACGGGCACGGGAAAAACGATGGCTTACCTCGTTCCCGCGATCGCTTATTCGCTTGCAACCAACAAACGCGTGATTATTTCGACGGGCACGAAGAATTTGCAGGAACAGTTAATGGAAAAGGATATTCCGTTTCTGCAAAAGATTATGCCGAAAAAATTTTCGGCGGCGTATATGAAAGGTCGCTCGAATTATGGATGTCTTTACCGCATCAAAAAAGCCGAAACTCAGCCGATTCTCGAAGGTTTGGACGAACTCGATCATTTTGAGGAAGTGCGCCGCTGGGTGCGCGAAACCGAAACCGGCGACCGCGCCGAGCTTGTCAATCTTCCCGAAAACATCTCGTTCTGGTCGCGCATCAACGCGAAATCGGAAACTTGTCTCGGGCAAAAATGCCCCGATTTCGAGCCGTGCTACATCACGAAAATGCGCGAACGCGCCGAAGATGCCGACATCGTGATCGTCAATCATCATTTGTTTTTCGCCGATCTGAACGTGCGCGGCAACCAATACGGCAAGGTTTTGCCCGATTACGGCGCGGTTATTTTCGACGAAGCGCATCTCATCGAAGACATCGCCGCCGATTATTTCGGCGTTCAGATTTCGAGTTTTCAGATCGACGAGCTCGTGCGCGATGCCGATTCCTTGCCGATCACGGACGCGGTCGTTTCGCGCGATCTGACCAAACTTTCGGCGAAGATCATCGGTTTAGCCGATCAATTCTGGACTCGTTTTATTCAGACGCGCAACAATCAGGAAGGACGTTTCCCGCTTTTGCCGAACTCGTTCGCGCAGAAAATGAAAAGCGGCGAGATTCACGCGACACCGCTCGGCGAGGCTTATTTCGCGCTCGACGGCGCACTCGAACGGCTCGAAAACGGCGTTGACGTTTACGCCGAAAAAATGCCCGAAGCCGAAAGTCTGTTAAAGCGTGTGCGTCAAACGCGCTTCGACCTCGATTTTATCTGCAAGCAATCCGAGAAAAATTACGTTTACTGGCTCGAAAAACGCGGGCGCGGAATGTTTCTGCGTGCTTCGCCGATCGATGTTTCGTCGCTCTTGAACGAAAAACTTTTCGAGAAAACCGAAACCGTCGTGCTCACGAGCGCAACGCTTTCGGCAAACGGGAAATTCGATTTCATCAAGGAAAGATTGGGTTTGGAACCGAAAAAAACGGACACGCTCGTTGCGCCGTCCGCGTTCGATTATAAAAAACAGGCGATCATTTACATTCCGAAAGCGATGCCCGACCCGCGCGCGCCCGAATACAATCAAATGGCGGCGGCGGAGATCGTCAAATTGTTGCAGATCACATCGGGGCGCGCCTTCGTGCTTTCGACCAGCAATTACGCGATGAACGCGCTTTACGAACTCGTTTCGATGCGCGTCAACTTTCCGTGTCTGATTCAGGGTTCGATGTCGAAAGCCGGACTTCTCGACCGTTTCCGCCGAACGCCGAACGCCGTTCTGTTTGCGACCAGTTCGTTCTGGCAAGGCGTTGACGTGCGCGGCGAACAGCTTTCCTGCGTCATCATCGACAAACTTCCGTTCGCCGTTCCGAGCGATCCGGTCGTCGCCGCGCGCACGAAATTCATCGATGAAAACGGCGGAAAATCCTTTTTCGACTACTCCGTGCCGAACGCCGTCATCACCCTGAAACAGGGAATCGGCAGACTCATCCGAAGCAAAACCGACAAAGGCGTAATCGCTTTGCTCGACACGCGTCTGCGCACTAAATCTTACGGCAGAGATTTTATAAATTCTTTGCCGTCAACCAGAGTGACGGCAGAATTAAAAGACGTGGCGGGCATCTTCAACGTTTAATTTGGACAAAAACGACTGAATTCAAAACTCACGGAGCCGATGTTTTCGCGCAATGAGAGGAGAAGTTTCGCGTCGAAATTCAATTTACTTCAAATTCAGATTATCAGGAAAATACTTCTTAACTTCCGATGTCGCCGCGTCGTGTTTAGATGAAAACACGATGCGGTGAAAACTACTTTTCGCCTTAAAAAATATTCCCGAAATTATTCTTAAATATCTGAAAACAAAGCTTCAAACCATTCTTATAAAAATAAAAAAAGCTTGTGTTTCATCTGTGAAACAAGTATAATGGATATGTAGAACGAAAGAAATTTACGATTGCAAATATTATGAAAATTACCGTGAAAGTAAAACAAGCGGGCAGAAAACACGCTTTGCTTGAAAGTAAGGAAATCGAGATCGAAGACATCGGGAAAACGCCTTTTCTGAGGGATTTTCTGAACGCGGTCGTGAAAAATCAGGTCGAAGAATATAACGGCAAAAGCGCGACGGAAAATCTTTTGCCGTTCTTGTCAAAAGTCGAAATTTCAGCGCAATCCGAAAGCGGAAAGGTCGGTTTCGGAAGCATCTACAACGAAAATAAAGCCGATTCAGGAAAAGCGCAGGAAACGGCTTTGCAGGCTTTTCAAGACGGAATGTTGAGCGTTTTCGCCGATGAAAACGAGATCAGAGATTTAGATGAGATCATCGAACTGAACGATTCGACCGTCGTTACCTTTATCCGCCTGACATTTCTCGCCGGAAGTTACTGGTAAAGTCAGAACCGTCTGCGCCGGCAGGCAGTTAAACATTAAATTCAAGATAATTAACCTAATTCAAACCGAAAATTCAAAATTTTATGGACACAGCCGAACCGTTTAAGAAATACGAAACCACCGATCAGATCAATTTGTTTGCCGAAGAACTGCAAAAAGTTTACGATGGCGGCGGTTTATTGGAAAAAGTGTCGAACGCTCTCGGCAGGACATTCGGAGTCGGACGCGAAGGACATAATTTGCTGACGAAACAAACCGCCGAAATCGGGCTTCTCCTGCTGAATAAGCATAAAACAATAAAGACCGAAGTTAATTACTGGGAAATTCTCAAGCCGATTTCTTACGGCGACGAGCGTTATGAAAAGCTCAGGCAATTGATTCCCGAAGACGGTTTCAAAAGTAACGAATTTAAGGATTTGCTCGTTTTCTTTTTCGGCGAAGAAAAAGCCGAATATATTTCGCACGCCTGGGAGCGGATTCCGTTTCAGATGTATCAGGCGGATTATGCACGGCGTTCGTTTCGTGCACCGAACGACCGTGAACTTTATTTTGTAAATCAACTGAATTTTCTTGTCAATTCGATTCCGCAAGTTTATTTGTGGTCTTATTACCCGCATAATAAACGCATCTTTTACGATTTTAGCCTTGGCGAACAAGTCAGATACAACTTTTATTTTCAGCAAATTTCACTGTTTCGTTTGTGGTCAGCCGCGCTCGATCTCGGCAATGAAGAAGTTTTCCGACAGATGGAAGACATCATTTTCAACAAAGATGAGATCGGCAAAGTAACACGCCAGATTATAAAAGCTCTTTTGAACAGCGAGAGTGAAAAAGCGTGGCAACTGGTCGAGAAACTTCTGCTTGCGGCACAGCGTCAGGAAGGTTTGCGGCAGACGATTCTCGAAGCGTTGGACGAAACGAGCGTCGGAGCTTTGAAATATATGCTCAAAGTCATCGTGAAAAACAAGCTGGCGCGATTTTCGTCGGTCGTTCGGGCGGTTGATGTCTGGGCTGGTTTCGGCTGGGAAAGCGAGCGCGAAAAAACGGTCAACTCGTTTTTGGAAAAAGCGTCGGAATATCTCGAAAATCCCGAAAAAATCCCGTCCGCTGTTAAAAGCGCGAACAATATGGACGTTTATATGTCGCTCTGGGCGCAAGGCGTTTACGATGTTGAAAAATCCGCGCCTTTTTTGGAGGAACTTTACGAAAAAGGAAATGCCGAAAAACGTGCGCTGGCTTTGAAATTTGCCTTTGAAATGCAAAATCCGAAACTCGCGATGCCGCTCTATGACAAGGCTTTGAAAGATTCCGACCTGATGGTTTTGGCGTGGGCTTTGTATGGTTTGCAGGTGACTTTTCAGCACGGCGCGGAAAAATACCGGGAAAACCCGCAATATCCCGAACTTTTTGAAAATCTTCATCAAATCGTCAAAAAAAACGAAATCAGGGAAAAGACGTTTTCAGGCAAGATTTTCGCGTGGACGAATATCACTTTCAGCCGCAACGACGCGCTTTCGCTGATGATCGATCTGATCGGAAACAAGAAGGAAAAACTCGAAACGGTTTTGGAATATTTCGACGAAATGAGCGTTAGCTTACGCGAAAAAATGACGCGCCATATTTTGGAAGGCTTTGCGCGTTATAACTGGGAAGCATCGAAAAACGAAGAGAAACTGGACGATTTCAAACGCAGATTTGCCTTCCGTCTGCTCTCCGACCGCGGCGAATTTATGGTTCGCACGGCTTTTAACGCACTGCAAAAAGAAACATTTACGGAAGATGAGATGGTTTCCTTACAAAATCTCTTAAAACGTAAAGGCACAGATTTTCGCGGAAAGATCATTAAACTTTTGCTTCGGCAATCCGACGAAAAGCTCGCCGCCGCGACCGGAAAGCTTCTGAAAGACGGCGACAGTGAACAACGTCTTGCCGCGCTCGACATTTTGCTCCAGATCAAAAAACAAGCGCGTTTGAAAAGCGAAACGGCAAAAATGGTCGCGGATTTCAAAACGCGCCCGAAAATTTCCGCGAAGGAAGAAATCCTGCTCGAACAATTAAACGAAACGTCGGATAAACAGAACTTTTCCGCCGAAAACGGTTACGGTTTCTATGATGTTTCAAAAAGCGTTTCGCCGATCGTCGAACCGAAGATCGATTCCGAAAATATTTACGAAAAACGGCTTGCGAAAAACGAACACGCATTTTCAGTTCCGGTTGCAAAGGTGAAAAGCGAACTCGAAAAGCTCGGTAAAATTTATCTCGCCAACAAAGATTTCGAGTATGAAGCGCAAAATTGGGACGGTTCGATGCAAAGTGTTCTCCTCGGAAACGTTTTCAGAAACAAAAAGTTTAACGGCACTTTTGAATCGAAACGCGAAGAATTTGAGAATTATCCGCTTTGTGAAATCTGGGAAAAATGGTTTACGGATTCGGGATTAGATGCGGGCGATCTGGTTTTGATCGGTCTTTCACAGCCGGGAACCGGGAATTGTCTGCCGTATTTGGACGAACTTTTACCGGAAGAATTTGCCGGACTTTATTATTACAATAATCCTGTTTTGATCGTTATCGACGCGCTGAAGCTTATTTTTCCCTTCTCAGAAAAAGACGAATTTATGGTCGGCGGCACAACCCGGATGTTCGCTTCGCTGGATGAATCGACACTGAAAAGAAAGCCGAAAGAAAATCAATATTATCACGGAAATTACGGCAACGGCTGGCAAAGCGATAATCGCTATCACATATTTTACAACCCGATCAATGTCGCCGAAATCGAAAACCGTTTTGTCGAACAAATCTGGAATCTGGCGCATTGGCGGCAATTTTCGGGCAGGGAGGAAAACATCAAACACAGTTTTCCGTCGCTCGTCGTTTTCTGCCGCGCTTTTGAAAGCGGAATTATCGGTAAAGACGAACTGCTTCGCGGTTTGATGCGCGATGAAAATATTCGTTATTTGTCCGTCAAAAAGTTCAGAGAAAACGAAATTAATCATTTCCAAAAATTTCCGTTTCTGAAACCGCTTTTCGAGGAAATGCGCGAACATATTCTCGACATCGAACTGAAACGCGGCGACACGGCAACTTCCGTCACGAGTCTTGCCGCAAACTTGCAAACGATCTACGGCGCGAAACGCTTTGTCGGATTGCAGAAAGGTTTGGGCAAAACGCCTCTGAATCGCGGTTATTATTACTATTACGGCAACGATGAAATGAACAAACAGCGCAGTTTCAGTCGTTTGCTGAAAAATTGTTTTCCGCTCGAAACCGACACGCAAAAAGATTTCGACGCGCTTGTGAAAGACGCGAAACTGACCGAAAAACAATTGATCGAAGCCGACGTTTACGCTCCGCAATGGCAGAAATTCGTGAGTGCGTTTTTGAAATGGAAAGGTTTGGATTCGGCGATCTGGTGGATGCACGCGCACACGAAAATTTCAGGCTATCGTGAGCAAAACGCCGAAGCCGAAAGCGAAATCGCCAAATATTCGGCGGTCGATTTGCAGGATTTCAAAGACGGTGCAGTTGACAGGAAATGGTTTTCGAGCGCGTTGAAAGAGATCGGAAAGCAACGTTGGGAAATCGTTTACGACGCGGCAAAATATATCAGCGACGGCAACGGTCATCGCCGTGCGCGTCTTTATGCGGACGTGATTTCGGGCAAAACGAAGATCAAGGAAATCACAAACAGAGTTAAAACCAAACGAGATCAGGATTATCTGCGCGTTTACGGGCTTGTGCCTTTGAGTAAATCGAACGCGGAAAAAGACGTTTTGAGCCGCTACGAATATTTGCAGAAATTTAAAAAGGAAAGCAAACAATTCGGCGCACAGAAACAAACAAGCGAGGCTTTAGCGATTCGGATTTCGATGGAAAACCTCGCACGAAACGCCGGTTACACCGACCCGATTCGCCTGACCTGGGCGATGGAATCGAAACAGGTTCAGCGCATTTTGTCGTCGGAAACCGAAGTCAGAGTGGGCGAAACCGTCGTCAAACTCGTTATTGACGCGGAAGGACAAGCCGACATTTTGACTTTTAAAGGCGAAAAAATGTTGAGATCGATTCCGCCCGCGCTTAAAAAAGACAAGAAAATTCTTGAACTCGGCGAATATAAAAAGACCTTGAAGGAACAATTTCGCCGTTCGCGCACGGGTTTGGAAGAAGCGATGATTCGCGGCGACGAATTCACTTTTGCCGAAATCGAAAGTCTTTTCGCGCATCCCGTGATTTCAAAACATCTCGAAAAACTAGTGTTCGTTTCGGGAGAAACTCACGGATTTTATCGAAACGGCAAGCTTGTTTCGGCGAAAAACACGGAATTTGCATTAACGGAAAGTAATAAAATCCGCCTCGCGCATTGCGTCGATCTTTTTGAAATGGGCGAATGGAGCGATTATCAACGGTTTTGTTTTGAAAATGAACTGAAACAGCCTTTCAAACAGATTTTCCGCGAGCTTTACAAGCCGACCGACGACGAATTAAAGGAAAAGTCGGTTTCGCGCCGTTATGCCGGGCATCAGATTCAGCCGAAAAAGACGCTTGCGCTTTTGAAAACGCGCGGCTGGAAGGTCGATTATGAGGAAGGTTTGCAAAAAGTCTTTCATAAAGAAGGTTTTACGGCGAAAATGTATGCGCTCGCCGATTGGTTTTCGCCAGCCGAAGTGGAAAGCCCGACACTCGAAACGGTCGAATTTCATCACTTGAAGACATATAAAAACGTCGCGTTTGAAGAGATAGAGGCGCGAATTTTCAGCGAAGTGATGCGCGACATCGATCTGGTCGTTTCGGTCGCGCACGCAGGCGGAGTCGATGCCGAAGCAAGCCATTCTTCAATCGAAATGCGGAGCATTTTATTAAAAGAAACTTTGCGTTTGTTCCGTTTGGAAAACGTCGAAGTCAGCGGAAATCACGCACGCATCAAGGGAAAAATGGGCGAATACAGTGTTCATCTGGGAAGCGCGGTCGTCCACAAAATGCCGGGAACTTATCTTTCGATCCTGCCCGTTCATTCACAGCAGCGGGGCAGAATTTTCCTGCCTTTTGCGGATGACGACCCGAAGTCTGCCGAGCTTATTTCAAAGGTTTTACTGCTTGCGAGAGATAACGAAATTCAAGACCCGACGATCTTGCGCCAACTGAATTAACGCGGAAAGTGAAGTTTGCGGACGTGCCGTTGAAGCGTGAAATTTGCTACTATTATTTGAGAAAGTTATCTCTGCATTTATGAAACCAATACAAAAAAATAATAGTTTTCAAGTTCCGAAGCGATTGCAAGGCGTTGCACCGACGCTGATTCGGCAGATTTTTGAACGTGCTCTGCCCGAATCGATCAATTTCGGACTCGGCGAACCTGATCTCCCGACACCGCAATTTATGCGCGAAGAGGCGGCGCGTGTCGCCGTCGAAGAACAAAACGGCTACACCTCTCACGCCGGACTTTTAGCTCTTCGCGAAAAGATCGCGGCGAGTTATCCGCATTTGAATTTAAACGTGAATCAGGTCTGCGTGACCGTCGGTTCACAGGAAGCGATGACGGCGGCTTTTCTGGCTCTAGTTGACGAAGGCGACGAGGTTTTGATTCCGAATCCTTCGTTTCCGGCATATGAAAATTGTGTCAGGCTTTCCGGCGGCGAACCTGTTTTCTACAGGCTTCCGGCTGACAAGGGTTTTGCGTTCGATATTGAGGAATTCAAATCGAAAATAACGCCGAAAACAAAAGTTGCAGTCGTCATTTCACCGTCAAATCCGACCGGTAAAATATTTACGGAAAAAGATTTAACTGCGATTGCCGAAGTTTTGAAGGATACGGGAATTTACCTGATCTCCGATGAAATTTACAGCGATCTTTATTTTACCGGAAAACCGCATTCGGCTTCGGAGTTTTACGATAGAACCGTGATCGTTTCGGGGTTGTCGAAATCTTTGAGTATGACGGGTTGGCGCGTCGGTTGGGTGGCAAGCTCGCAGACGGAAGTTATCAAAGCGTGCCTGACACTGCACGGATTTTTGACGGTTTGCACTTCGACGATCTCACAAAAAGCCGCGCTTTTGGGTTGGACGGACGAAGCCGAAAAAGCGAAAGCCGAGGCGCGTGAAATCTATAAAAAACGCGGCGAATATCTGGTCGGGTTGTTCAAAACGGAATTAGGCTTACACGCCACATCGCCCGAAGGCGCATTTTATACGATGGTCGATGTGCGTCCGCTTGGCGACGATCTCGAAATTGCCGAAAAATTCCTGCAAAACCGCATTATCACCGTTCCCGGCGTTGCATTCGGCTCGGAAGCAAAAGGCTTTTTGCGCGTTTCATTCTGCAATACGGAAGAGAGAATGGCAGAAGGCATTCGGCGGATGAAAGAAGCTTTGATGATTTAAAGTAGAAGATTTTCGGAGAAAAGTTGACATATTGTCAATTTATGTTGACAATATGTTTACACAAATGGCAATTTATAATTGGGAGAAAATTCTGCTATGACTTTCCGCTCGAAGAGAAACCGTAAATTTGAAGGAAACATAATTTTATGGCACAACCTCCGCAACTTTCCCCTGAAGATGCGAAAGAAAAAATTTTAAAGATTCTTCATAATGACGGTGATATTATACCGACCTATCACTACAACAGTGACCGAAGAAACCTAAGAAACGCGCCAATGACAGATGTAATTGAAGTTTTGGAAAACGGTGAAATAAAACGCATCCCTGAATGGAGTGAAGATCATCAAAATTGGGTATGTAATGTTGAAGGGTTCGATATTGAGGACGAGAAATTAATAGTCGTCACGGCAATAATAGAGAAAGACTGGCAATTAAAAATAATTACCGTAAAAGGATGAATATATATGAAGTGTGAAAACTGCCTGAAGGAAATGACGGTAAATAAAGCTCAGAAATATCAATACATTGAATCAGGGTTAGGAAATATCTTTTTGGACAATATCGAGGTGTTTTCTTGTATAGAATGTGGAATACAGATTCCAATTATTCCAAAAATTTTAAAACTGCACAATACGATTGGATTTGCGCTCGTCTGTAAAAATAGCTTATTAAACGGAGCAGAAATTAAGTTTTTGAGAAAGAATTTAAGAATTAAATCGCAGGATTGGGCAAAACTTCTTCGCACTGACAAAAGTGTGTATTCGCGTTGGGAAAATGATTCTCAACGCATTAGTCCGCAGTCCGATTTGCTCATTCGCTATCTTTATCTTCGTTTGTTGGAAGAAAGGAAAGAATTGCGAATCGAGAAAAAAGTTGCTGAAAATCTGTCTGAGATGACAGAAGAAAATATGGCGATAGTTATTGATGTTGAGCAGATTGAAAATTATGCTTATATGGCTTTTACCAAAGCACTGCATCTGGCAGAAAGTCAAAATTGGAAGACTGAAACATTCGATTTTGAATTAGATTCATCTAGTTCATTTTTAAGTGAAATCGAAAAATTGATGCCATTTGAAGAAAAGAACGGTCAACCGTTTCGATCTTTAACAGCAAGAGTTAATAATCAAGAGTTGGCTCTTGCTGCTTAATTTTATATGCAATTTTCATCACTACAGCTTGAGGGGTATTTCCTAAAAGAAGTTTCTTTTTCACTAAACGAAGAAATTACTGAAAAGCCGACCGAGTTAAAAAAATCAGAGAATCTCGGAGTTGAGGTTTCCACTTCGGTAGAATGTATTGATAAGCGAAAACGTCGTTGGCGTTGTGAATTGACACTTGACTTAAAACCAAAAGATAAGGCTACGGAAGCTTATACTTTTCATTTGATTTTAGTCGGGTTCTTTTTTATTTCAAAAGATTATCCAAAAGATATGGTTGAATTATTGGCAAAAACCAATTGTCCGGCAGTTCTTTACTCGACGGCGAGGGAAATGTTGGTGACGGTTGTGCGAAGAAGCCCTTTCGCACCTGTTTTGATTCCTTCGGTGACATTTCTCGAAGTTGATACAGAACACCAGAAGAGTGAAAGTTCAAAAATAACAAAAGGCAAAGCTATTCGCACAAAAAAAAGCTCTAAATAAAACTTTACGGAAGAGAGAATGGCAGAAGGCATTCGGCGGATGAAAGGAGCTCTAAATTGTTAGTCGGTTAATTTTGCGATCTCAGCTTTAACCGTTTCCAGATCGCGTTTACGGTTCGCATTTTCGGGCGATTCTGCCGATAATCTTTGAAATATCGGTAAGGATTGCTCGAAATTTTTTAGAGCGGTAGCTTTGTCGTTAGTCATTAAATAAAACTTTCCTAACTGCCGATGGATCATTGCCAGATCGAGTTGCCATTCGGAATAATCAGAATAAGCATCGGTCAGTTCTTTGGTGACGGCAAACGATTGACGGTAGATTTCCGAAGCTTTTCTCAAATCATTTTTCTGCAAAAAAGCGTCGGCAAGAAATCTCTGCGAAACGGGAATGCGCCGCCGATTCCACAGATTTTCGCGGTCGGTTTGCCAAATCGCTTCATAGTGAGAGATCGCTTGTTCGAGCGTTTTTGTCGCCTCACCGGTCAGATTATTCTTTAACAAAACCTTGCCGAGTTCGAGATTGGCATCGGCAAGCGCGGTTCTTTCACCAAAATTTTCCGTGTCCGATCTGTAAATTTCTTCCTGAATTTTCAAGCCTTCTTTCAAATAAGAAATTGCTTCGCGCGATCTTCCGTTTTCGTTCAGCGCGATTCCATACCAGGTATTTGCCGTCGCCAGATGACCGCGCGAAGCGAGATCATTTTGGTCGACAGACGACAATTTTTTTTCGGTTTCCAGCCATTTCCCGTAAAATTCGACAGCTTTATCTTTCTCGTCGGTTTCCATTTTAACGAAACCGATGTATGAAAAAACGATTCCGACGGAACGTTCGAGCGATGAATCCTGCGGATTTTCGGCGCGAAGTTTTTGAAAACTCTCAAGCGACATTTCATAATTTTCAAGTGCCTGTTTGAGCGAACCGCTCCGTAAGATCGCCTGTCCGAGAACGGCGTAGCTGCTGGCAAGTTTGCGGCGGACGGCAAAATTGGTCGGATCGGACACGAGGAGCGAATCGAGAATCTGAATCGCTTTGCGGTAATTTGCGCGAGTTTCCTCGATCTGTCCGCTCATCATCAAAAGATCGCCGATAAGTATATGACTTCTGGCAACGTTCAATCCGCGTTCGGAGTTCGGCTCGGCGGCAAAGATTTTTTCCCTGAGTTGTAAGGCTTTCTGATGACTTAAAAGCGCGTCGGACGTTTTTCCGAGATTCGGTTTGAAGATTTCCGCCTGCACGTCGCCGATTTTTTCATAGGCGGTCGCCAGTTCGCTCTGTAGAGCAATGTCGCTTTCGGCTTCCGAAGCGAGGCTGTCGAGATATTCGACGGCTCTCTGGACAAGCAATTCGCGTGCTTTGATCGGACTTTTGACGATCTGCTCGTTGATCTCGAACATAAACGAATTGGCGAGCCGCCGAACATCATTGAAACGCTGTTCGGCACGTTCGCGTTCGCGTTTGGCGATGCGGGCTTGATAGGCGGTCGCGGCAATTCCGCCGAACAGTGAAATCAGGATCAAAAACGCGGCGGCGGTTGCGATCTTGTTTCTCTGCAAAAATTTAGATGCGCGGTAGTTCCAGGTATCACGGCTCGCCGTAACGGGTAAACCGACCAGATGACGGCGAATGTCTTCGCTGAATTGTTCGACCGATGAATAACGCCGTTCGGGTTCTTTCCGCAGAGCCTTTAAAATAATATTATCCAGATCGCCCTTTAAGGATTTGGGATTTGGGATTTGGGATTTGGGATTTGTTTCCAACTTCAGGCGATCCGTTTTTTTATTACCCGAAAGAGTTTTTTTCAAATCCGAAATCCCAAATCCCAAATTCCGAATGGTTGCCGAAGGCGGTTTCGGTTCCGTTTCGCAGACGGATCTGATAATTTCGCTGATATTTCGATTTTCGGTTTTATATGGACGATTACCTGTTAAGAGTTCGTAAAGAATAACACCTAAAGAATAAACGTCCGAAGCAGTCGTCAGATTTTCGCCGCGCACTTGTTCGGGCGATGCGTATTCGGGCGTGAAAATTTGCAATTGCGTCGCCGTTTGGTCAGTTTCGCTCGATTTTAAAAGTTTTGCGATCCCGAAATCGAGAAGTTTTACTTTGCCGTCTTTTGTAACCAGAATATTCGACGGTTTCAGGTCGCGGTGAATGACGAGATTTTGATGGGCGAAGCTGACGACGGCGCAAACTTCGCGGAAAAGTTTCAGACGCGCTTCGAGATCGAGATTTTCCGCCTCGGAATATTCGGGAAGCGGCGCGCCTTCGACATATTCCAGAACGAAAAACGGCAACCCGTCACCGGTCGTTCCGCCGTCGATCAGGCGTGCGATGTTCGGGTGTTCCAAAGACGCAAGAATTTGCCGTTCATTGTAAAAACGGCGCAAAACCGCGTCCGAATCCATTCCGCGTTTGATAAGTTTTACCGCGACCTGCCGTGAAAATTCGCCGTCGGCGCGTTCTGCCAGAAAGACCGCCCCCATTCCGCCCGCGCCGAGCTCGCCGATTATTTTGTAATTTCCGATCTGTCTGCCGATATTGTTTCTTGAGAGATTTCCGTTTTTCAGAAGAGCGGAAACCGGATTCTGTTCGAGAATGTCTTCGTCCGGTTTTTCAAATTCGAGCAGTTTCTCGACTTCATTTCGTAAATCTTTATCGGTTCCGCAGACCTCATCCAGATAAACAAAACGCGATTCGGGCGCAGTTTCGAGGACGGTTTCGAGAATGTTTTTTATTTTATGCCAGCGTTCCGCGTCCATAAATTAATCTTCTAAAGTTTTATAGAGAAAGAGTTTCGCGCTTGACCATTCGCGTTTGACGGTGGCGGGAGAAATGCTCAGGACTTCGCTGATTTCTTCAATCGTCAAACCGCCGAAAAATTTCATTTCAACGATTCGTGCTTGTCTTTCATCGAGTTTTTCGAGTTTTGAGAGCGCGTCGTCAACCGCGACGACATCGAGTTGGTTTTGTTGGGCAAAGCTGATGTTTTCGTCGAGCGCGATCTGCGTTTTGAATTCGCCGCCGCGTTTCTGGCGGTTTCGTCCGCGCGCGTGTTCGATCAAAATCTCGCGCATCAACCGCGCCGAAACACCGAAAAAATGTGCGCGGTTTTGCCATTCGATCTCTTTCTGCCCGATCAATCTCAAATATGCTTCGTGAACTAATGCGGTCGGTTGCAAAGTGTGATTCGACCTTTCGCGGTTCAGATAATTTTTAGCCAATCTGCGAAGCTCGTCATAAACCAAAGGCAGTATTTCATCCAGAGTTTGACGCTCTCCTTTTCGCAATTCCTGAAGCAATTGTGTGATCGGTTTTTCAGACATTCGACTTAAACAAAGTAAGAATAGTTGGAATTTTCCTTCACTGCAAGATTTTCGGGGATTAAAAATTATTTTGAGCCGCTTTTTTTATTTTTGTCGCACTTGAAACAGGAGGAAAATATGGATCGAACGTTTGCGTTCATCGGCATTTTGGCAGTTTTACTCGGTTTCCTGCTTTTCGGCATTACGCTCGTTTTGTTATTGATAAAAGTTTGGAAAATAAAGAGTTCAACGAAAACGACGGGTGTGGTAATTGATGTCGAAATTCGTCAAGGTATGCGGCAAAATCATTCTTCCCCGAGAAATACTTTATACAAACCGAAAGTTCGTTTTCAGACAGCGGACGGGCGTTTGATTGATTATCAATCGAAAATTTCGAGCAGTTTGGACAATTATTCGGTTGGGGAAAATGTGACGGTTTACTATAATCCGCAATTTCCGCAAGAAGTTCATATCGGGACGATCTCACGCGTTGTTTTCTCTTATCTGATTTTTGCTTTCGTTGGCGGATTGTTCGCTTTTGTCGGAACGTTTTTCGTAATGCTGAGTTTTAGCTTTTCGCATTGAAGCAAGGTGAAAAATTATGTCTGACTTCGACCCTTTCAAAGGTCCCGAAACAAAATCGGAAGTTAAAGAAGCGGCGAATGTTCTTTTTATTTTAGGGGTTTTATTTGCTTTAGGCTCTTTGTTTGGAGTCGGCGTTTGGTTTTCAAAACGGAATTCGGATTGGCTGATCGTTGCAGGTGTTTTAGTTCTTATTATGCCGCTTTTGCTTGCCGCCGGAGCTTACAACATTTATTACACTCAAAGAATGGAGCATCATCCTTTTGTAACAAAAGCCCTGCGCAATCCGTCAATAACCGTTTTCGTCATCTTTGTATTGATGTCTTTTATAGTTTTCGGTGCTACTGCCTTAATAGTTTTTTTGAATTAACAGCGATACGGAATTTATTCATTCCAGGAAAACGAAATAAATGCTTTACATAATAATTTTTATCGGTGTCATTATTGCAGGATTGGTAAAATACGCACAAAAACGCGAACTAAGCGGAAAGCTCGGGCGCGAGGTTGATGACCACGAACTCGTTTCGCTCAATTCGTGGATCGAAGCTGAACAAAAAGAAGATAGAAGAAAGAAAATTAAACCCGAAAACGTTTCGATTCCGAAAAACGAAAAGAAAGTTGTAAAACCTCAAAAAGAAACAATTCAAAATTTGCAAACTGTCGAAACAAACATCGAAAAGCAAATCGACACGCCGAACAATTGCGAAAATTGCGGGGCGGCTTTGTCGAAGGAAATCGCTTTCTGCCAATTTTGCGGAACTCATTCGAGCCGGAAATCTCTCGAAGAACAAACTTCGATCTTTCTGCATAATTTGGACAAAGATTTCGATCTGATAATTCCGGCTTCTCACGAACAATTAAGATTAGGATGCTTTTTAATTCCTCTGTTGGCTTTGACCGGCGCGGCGGCAGTTTATTTTTTCCTGCCATCGATGAACTTTAAAAATGCTTTGGTATTCGGTATTCCGATAATTTCGCCGATCGTCGGATACATTTGGCTAAACGTGACCGATCACATTTTAACCAAAAAAGAAGCCGCGATCTTCGACCGAAAACTGGAACCGAAAATTCGACAATTTATGAAAGGAAGCAATTTGCAGGATTTGGAACTTTTGAACATCGCAAAGCGGAACTTCAATGAGCACAACAAATTATTGAAACATATTTACCGCCGTTTTTAGCTGAGAAAAATCCTTAAGCCGCTTTTTTTCATTACGGCGCATTAGTTTCAAAAGGAAAAATTAATATGAATAATCAAACAAAATCCAATCGGCAGACAATAGCATTCATTACGGCAATAGTTTTATTGCTTGCCGCAAATTTTTCGGCTTTCGCGCAGGAAAACTGGGCGAAGGGTGAAGAATGGCGCGGTCAATATAAAATCGGTGACAAGGTAAAATATACCGTTTCCGGCAGCGAAGCGGATTTTCAAATTTGCACGGTGACGGAAAACGCTCCTACCGATTTGCTGCGCGTCAAATGCGACGATTTTAAATATTGGAAGGCGGGCATCTACTACGGCTCAACGGAAAAATCCTTTCGTCCGTTACAAAAGGCAAATAATCAACCGACTAACGACCAAACTGAAACAGCTCCCGCCGAAACGCCGAACAATTCAGCCGAATGGAGCGTCATTGACGAATGGCGAAGCAGTTTTAAGGTCGGCGACAAAATCAAAATGAGTATTTCAGGCAAAGCGGAAGATTTGCAAACCTGTGTTGTCACGGAAAACGAACCGGAATCCGTGATGCGTGCCAAATGCGGAAATTTTAAGCAATGGAAAGCCGGGGTCAATATAGTTTCGGAGTTTCAAGTTAATGTAAACGCCAAAACCACAACGAATCCGCAAAACATCAGAACGACCAATCAAGGCAATTCGACTCGGTTGAAAATCGGCGAATACGCCTGCACCGGCGCGGGCGGAAGAATGATGATCGGACTCGGATTCAAAATCACATCCGCCAACCGCTACACCGATCTCGACGGCAAAAGAAGCGGGACTTTTACCATCTCAGGCGGAAAGATAACGTTTCGCGGCGGGCATTTGAACGGAATAACGGGCAGAGATTTAAAGGACAACTGGTTCACGGTCGGAAGTCAGGCGCAATGTGGTCATTACAACTAAAAATAATTTTTTGAGCCGCTTTTTTTTATTTCGTCGCATTAGTCATTGAAAGCGACATTCGGAATTAATTCAGTCGAGAAAATTAAGAAATCGGAGAACAAAAATGAAGAAAATTTTATTAGTATTTGCGTTTATCATCATCGGTTCGGGAGCGGCTTTTGCACAGATCCAACCGGATGCCAAAAGAACCGAAGAAATGAAACAGAGAGGTCCGTGCCGCGACCCGTGGATAACCTGGGCGCACCTTGATGCGAGCGCATCAATTTATGATGCTGTCGGTTTCGGCGATTATGGTGAATGCAATCCGAAGCTGTATAACAACGGCAGTTGGACAAATTACACGGAACTTTATAATGCCGTCAAAGAATACCGAAACAGTCTGCGATCGGCGGGAATCAATTGGCAGAGAGTTGTGCAACCCGACAAGACAATCGCTTTCTACATGACGGTTGACGGCGAAAAGTATGGATTGATCGGCAAAGGTCTTGAAATTAAAAACGGTAAGTTAGTGGCAGCCGGCGGCGGAAATCTGGTCGCGGCGGGCGGCGGAAATTTAGTCGGCAATGACGGTGCGAGTTTAGTGGCAGCCGGCGGCGGAAATCTTGTTGCGGCAGGCGGCGGCAATGTCGTTCCGACCGGAGGCGGCAGTTACCAATTACAATCCGGCGAGAAGAAACGAATCAAGATCGGTAAAAACACTTATTTGGTTATCAAAAAATAACCGAAAAAGTCGAGGCAAAAGTTTCTGCAAAAGGGAAACTTTTGCCTTTTTTATGTAAATGAAAAGTTTGACGAAAATTCTGTTTCTGATTATTTTGGTCGGTGCAACCTGCGTTTTGGCGCAGGAATCTGCCGACATTAATAAATTGGAAAACGAAATTTCCACGCTTCGTGCTCAATTGAGCGAAGTTTCAAAAGCCGACGAACGCGAAAAGTTTCTTCAAAAAATCGCTTCATTGTTCAATCAGATCAGCGAAATTCATTTCTCGAAAGGCGATTACGAATCGGCGACAAAAAAATCGCTCGAAGCCGATTCGGAACTGAAAAAGTATCACCAAAGTTTCTACGAACGCACCAAAAACGATCTGACCGAAGCCGAAAAAAGTCTGCAAAATGCCGTGAGGGAAACGAGTGCCGAAAAGCGCGAAATGCTTTTAAAGGTCGGGCAAATTCTGGTTATCGCACATTTGAAAACATTGATTTCCGAAGCGGAATATTTGCAGGATGAAACGGCGCAGAAAAACTTTCTCGAAAGGCTCGGGCAGGTTTCGCGCGAAGCGAAAGACTTGAACGGCGAAGCCGAATCGCTCGAAAAACTCGGACTTCTTCTGCTCGATGTCGAAACTCCGCAGGAATCGTTCGCGCTTTTTGAAAAGGCTCTCGAACTGCGGAAAAAGGACGGCAGGAAAGAGTTTCTGACGCTCAATTATATCGCCGACGCTCATTATTATCTGGGAAATTACGATAAAGCCGTCGAATTTTTTGAAAAGAAAATTGAAGTGATCCGCGAAAATCTCGCTAAAAATTCGGCTGAAAATCCGAATGCTTCGGCGGCGTTGAAACAGGCTCTCGAATTGGAAAAAGCGAATATGCGGACGCATCTGGCGACGGCTTTGGTTGCGATCGCGCAGATCAATGCTTTGCAGGGAAAATTCGGCGCGGCGGAATCGAAGATCGTTGAAGTTCAGAAAATTATCGAACAGCTCAGAGGCGAAGAAAATAATTCGGACGAACTTGTTGCAAGCGTTGCGAAATTGACGCGCTTTGCCGTCGAAGGTTTGACCGCCCGTTTGCGCGGACGTTTGTTTGAAGCGAAGGGCGACGAAACGAAGGCGGCGCAGGAATATGAAACGGCGGCGGATATTTACAGCCGAATCTCGAGCGGCGAACCTTCGGGAACGCTTGCCGGATTGCGTTCGCGTCTGGCGTTGATCTACAGCGACCGCAACGATTTTGAAAAAGCCCGCGCCAATATTCGCGAGGCAATGCGGATTCGTTCGCGCTTGCAACAGCAAAACGGTCTGGCGTTTGCGCTGATGCAGGCAAGCCGCATCGAGATCGCCGCCAAACAGCCCGACGCGGCATTAAAATTTGCCCGGCAAGCAAAAGCGGCGGCTTTGCAATTGTCGCTCGAAGATATTTCCGCCGAGGCGAGCGAAACGGAAGCCGACGCGCTGTCGGCGAAGCTTGCGGACGGAGATTCATTAAAACTTGAGCAGATCGTCGTCGGTTATAAATCGGCGATTGAAGTTTACCGGAAACTGGAATTGCGTCCGCTTCTCGCACGAAGTTTGAACAGTTTGGGAATTGCCTGCAAACGCGCCAATCGTTTGAAGGAAGCCGAAGCCGCGTTCAAGGAAGCGATCGAACTGATCGAAACGATGCAGACGAGTTTTTCCGATTCCGAATCATCCGCGTCATTTTTGAATCGGCGCGATATTTTATCGGTTTACCGTCAAATGGTCGATCTGCTCACGTCGCAAGGTCGTTCCGAAGACGCTTTGCAATACGCGACGCGTTCGCAAAGGCGCGATCTGGTCGAAGCTTTGCCGCTTTCGCAATTAAAACTGACAGGAAAATCCGCCGAAACTCTAAAGACGGTGGAAATCGCGAAACAGCGCAAAGATGCTGTGCAAAGCAATTTGGAAGACGTTTACGGGAAGGCTTCAAACAAACAGAATTCATACGCGAATCAACTCGGCGCGGCGCGTCAGGATTATGCTTTGGCTATCAAAAAACTCGAAACCGAAAATCCTAATCTGCGTTTTACGGTTCGCCCGACCGATTTGCTGAAACTCCAAAACTCGCTGACACCGAACGAAACCCTGCTCTCTTATCTTGTCACGACCGAAAAACTTTATATTTTCGTCGTTAAAAAGGGCACGGTTGCTGTGCGGACGGTCGAAATAGAACAGAGCGATCTGCTTGCTCGGGTGGCTCAGGCGCGGGAGGGATTGAGCGGTTTTTCCGATGAGTTTTACGCGCTTTCCAGCAATGCGGACGAAGGTTTTGCGGTCGAAAAAACGCGCCCTGACTTACGAACGGACGATAAATCGGAATATTACCAAAAAACGCTACAGCCGCTGAAAAAATCCCTGACTAAACTAAATGAGGTTTTGATCGCGCCGGTCGAAGATTTATTGACGGGAACGGCGACCTTGAAAATTATTCCGAACGACGCGCTTTTCTTCGTGCCGTTTGCCGCTCTGATTCAGTCCGACAGCAGTTATTTGCTGGAAAGATTCGATCTCGTTTTTCTGACCGCCGGAGATTTGATAACGGTTTCAAACAAACGTTCGAGCGGTTCGCTGATCGCCTTCGGAAATCCGACCGAAGCGGGTTTGGACGGCGCGTTGGAAGAAGTCAGAGCGATCAGGAACGTTTTTCCGAATTCGACGCTTTTTACCGAGAATAAAGCGACCAAAGAACAGCTTTTCAAGATCACTTCCGCCAAAATTCTGCATTTCGCAACGCACGGACACATTCGTTCGCCGCTCGAAAACAGCAGTATTCAAATGGCGCATTTGCCGAATCTTTCCGCGCCCGATCTGACTTACGGCGAAATCTACGCAATGCCGCTCGAAGCGAGCGAAATGGTCGTTCTATCGGCGTGTCAGACCGCTTTGGGAACCGCTTCGGGAACCGAAGTCGGCGTGTTTATCGAAGCTTTTCGGACGAAGACGGAAACCGTCGCCGCAAGCCTCTGGTCGGTGGACGATGCCGCGACGAGGGAATTAATGACCGGATTTTATCGAAATCTGGCGAAAGGCGAAACCCGCGCCGCTTCTTTGCGAAACGCGCAGTTGAAACTTTTGCGCGACGGGAAAATGAAAAATCCTTTTTTCTGGGCGGCGTTCGTGCTTTATGGAAACGGCGGAAAATTGAATTAAAAGGTGAAAATTAAAAAGTAAAAAAACGGGAGTTTATTTTATGAAAAATAAAAATGAGATCGTGACGAGCGTGTGGGGAAAGATCACGCGGCGCGAGATGTTGCGAAACCTGGCGGTTTCGGGGCTCGCTTTTGGATTTGGAAATTCGGGATTGAGTCGTTTGGTTAATGCGCAGTCCCGGGTTAGCGATATTCTCGCGCCGCCAAAGGAAGTCGGCGGAACCCCTTTTCGCGACATTGCGAAATTTCAAAGTTTTGAAGAAGCCGCCTTCGATTCAAAGAACTTTCAGAAAAACGGAATGCCGAAGCCGCGAAAACGCGATACTTCGTGGTTCGATAAACCGAGCAATTCGGTCGGAGTCGGGCTTTTGCAGTTTACCAATTCGCCCGCGTCGCCGCTTAATTCCTGTGCGCAAGCCGCGTGTGCGACGCTTTTGAATTTTCACAAAAAAGCTCCGGCAGGATTTACGGGCGATGCGATCACGAACGAAATTCTCCGCACACACCCGCCAAACGGCGGCGAGCGCGGAACTTCCTTCGGTTTTGCCCAGAAGATTTTGAGCGAATACGGCTTAAAAGTCTGGGCTGGAAACAGTAACGATATGAGCGAACAGGTTTTGACCGAAAAACTTAAAACCTGGATTTCGCAGGGCTTTCCGTGCATCGTTCTGCTTGATATGAAAATCCCGATGCGCCAGAGCGGAACGGGAACTCTCGGACATTTTACGGTCGCTTTTGCCTACACGGACACACATATTTTTCTGACTAACTGGAACTATAAAAAAGTCGGCGGTTGGGCAAATGATTGGGAAACTTTTATGAAGGCGTGGAGCTTGCCCGACAGCAAAATGCACCATCCTTTACTGGCAGGATGGATTTAGCGAAAAATTTGCAACAGGCGTTAGAAGCAGAAAAACAAGCGGGTTTTGAAAAGTCAAAATCACCCGTTTTTCTCATTTAAAGATTCGATCCGGCTGATATTTTTCTTCCTCAATTTCCGCGTAAATGTCGGGTGTCGAAAATTATTCGGCAAAAACAGAAATTTTGCCGTCAAAATTATTGAAAAACAATTGGAAAAATCGGGGAATAATGCTAGATTTAAGACGAAATCGGGAATTACCCCAAAATTGAAGCGGAGATTAGTAAAATGAGCAGCAAGATATGTGCTAAATGCGGAAAAGACAATTCCGCGCAAATGAGTTTTTGTTCAAATTGCGGAAACCCTTTAAATGCGCCGCCGGCGGATACTTCAAAATACACGGAAGACCCGCCGCCAACCGTTTTTATGGGACAATCTCCGCCGAAACCGAGCGACTCGCCGTTCGGTCAATCGGGCGGTTCGGGGTCGTCAAATCCGCCGAACAATCCTTTTAATACGCCGCCGGCTCCGAATTCGCCGTTCGGTCAGCCGCCGAATAATCCGTTCGGGCAAACGGCAAAACCGCCGGAAAATAATCCGTTCGGGCAAAATCAGGCAAACACGCCGCCGTTTACGCCGAATGTGCCGAATCCGGCGTTTAATACGCCTGCGGCAACTCCGCCGCAACCGCCGAAAAAGAGTAATAAAGGTTTGATTTTCGGCGCGATCGGCTGTCTCGGGCTTTTGGTTTTATCGGTTGTCGGGTTGGGCATCGCCGCGCTCGTTTTTGGTGACGGTTTGATCGGGAAAAAGAACAATTATCCGAGTCCGACACCCTACACGAGCAACACTTCGACGGCAAACACGAAAGGCTCGCCTTCAACCACGCCGTTCGGATCGAACACGACTTCGACGGGGAACGATTCCGATTCGAGCTTGCTTTTATCCATTCTCGAATCGCGCAAACAGGTCGGCGCATACAATCAGACCGATGCGAAAACCGTCGTCGTCGGCGATTATTTCCCGAAAGGAAACGGCGCGGCGCAAGCTTCATACGCGAGCGGCTCGAAATACGTTTATCTGACGGTCGGAAAGTTCGATTCGATGGACGAGGCGAAGGCGAATTTTGAAGATCAGATCAGAGGTGTCAAGGCAAACGGCGGAAAGGTGACGTATCAAAATACGGCTTCGGACGGCACGATTTCCGCGATCTACGAAAAAGGCGGCTATTATTTTGCCGAATACTGCAACACCAACAACTACTGCAACCGCATTCATTCAAACAACCGCGACGCTTTGCGTGCGTTTTTCCAGAGTTACGCCGGAACAAAGTAAAAAGATTTGAGCTTGTTTGTAAGCCGCGTTATCATAAACGCGGCTTTTTTATTTTTATTGAGGCAGGACTTTTCTTTTTCTTACTGCTAATTTAAACTTTTCTCTTTTAGCAATTCATTCAGTAAATATGAGCAGAAAATACCGCGTAGGAATTTTGGGCGCGACCGGCACGGTCGGACAGCGTTTTGTACAGCTTTTGGAAAATCATCCGCAGTTTGAAATTACTGCGCTCGCGGCTTCGGATCGTTCGACGGGCAAACCGTATGTCGAAGCGTGTGCGTGGAAACTGGCGGGAAAAATGCCAGATTTCGTCAAAAATATTACGGTTCAGCCGATCGAACCGCCGCTCGATTGCGACCTCGTTTTTTCGAGTCTGCCGTCATCCGTGGCGCGTGAAACCGAAGAAGCCTTTGCGCGTGCGGGTTATCCCGTCATCAGCAATTCTTCGAGCTACCGAATGGACGAAGACGTGCCGCTGCTGATCGCAGAAATCAATCACGAACACGTCGGACTGATCGAAAAACAAAAACAGAAACGCGGATTCGGCAAGGGTTTCATCGTCACTAATCCGAATTGCGCGGTCGTCAGTTTTGCGCCGCCGCTTGCCGCTCTGCATCGTAAATTCGGCGTTGAAGAAGTGATCGTCACGACATTGCAAGCGATTTCGGGCGCGGGTTATCCGGGCGTTCCGAGTTTGGATATTACCGATAACGTCGTGCCGTATATCGCGGGCGAAGAACCGAAGGTCGAAACCGAAGCGCAGAAAATTCTCGGGAAATTTACCGACGGCGGAATCGAAAAAGCAGATTTTACCGTGTCGGCGCAATGTTTCCGCGTTCACGTCATCGACGGTCACACGGCTTCGGTGCGCGTCAACCTGAATCAGACGGCGACGATGGAAGAAGTCATCGAAGCGATCAACACTTTCCCGTCGCTCGATCTTTATTCTTCGCCGAAACGTTTTATGGAATATTGCGACGAGCCTTCGCGCCCGCAACCGCGGCTCGACCGCGACAGTGGAAACGGGATGACGATCACCGTCGGACGTTTGTTTCCCGACAATGTTTTCGATTACCGTTTCGTTTCGCTCTCACACAACACCGTGCGCGGCGCGGCAGGTTCAGCGGTTTTAAACGCGGAACTCTTAATCAGCAAGGGAATTATCTAGAGAAAAATTCTAAACTCGAATTCGTAAAAAGAGCGGTAAAACTACCGCTTCTTTTTTGCAAAGAAGCCGTTAGAAATTTCGGTACAATTGCTGAAAATTCGTTAATCAACAAAAAAGGCGAAACCTTTCGGTTTCGCCTTTTCGGATTTAAGCGACAAACGTTTTATTGTTCGCCGATCAGGTTCAGATCGCTGATGTCCTGACTTACATCGACGGCTTGCGGCGTAAATGTATAGCCTTTCGCAACGGCGTTGAGAACGTAGGTTGCTCCGGTCGGAACGTCTTCGATGACGAACATTCCGAAGTTATTGGTGACAGCCGTGCGGCTTGCGCCGTTGCTGTCGGTCAAAAGAACACGGACACGCGGAATCGGTGTTCCGTTCGCATCCGCGACGCGACCGCTGACGGCGGCGTTCGATGCGGTCGGAATCAGGATGTTGACGAATCCGCCCGTGAACGTCGTCGGCAGAACGTCGGCGTTGACGCTCGAAACTTCATTGACGACCGGCGGATGACCGACCATCACAAGCGGAGTTCCGCCGCCCGGCGCGTTCGGCGCGACATCGAAGCGAATCGTCACGATCTGACGCGTTCCCGCCAAGACCGCCTGACCGATCGGCGCGGCGGCGATCACGCCGACCTTGCCCGGCAGGTTCGTGTTCTGGAAGAATGTTCCGCCCGGAAGATCGATGCCGAGTTGAACCGACGGATTGGAAAGCACCGCCGGATCGTAGCTGAGCGTGAATCCGAAACCGTTTTCATCGCCTTCCGCATCGATCGAGATCGGCACGACAACCTGCTGTCCGCGGCTTGCCTGTTGACTGACAACCCGCAAAATACGCGGCAGAAGCTGTTCCTTCATCGCGTCTTGTTTCTGCTCGAATCGAACCGCGTATTCAAACAGATTCGCCACGAGCGGTCCGCCCGCCGTTTGCACGGCATCGAGTCCGGCGGCGTAGCGTCCTGCCTGCGTGTAATCGGTTACGGTAATCAATCCGTCGCCTTTCGTTCCGCGCGGAGCGGCATCGGCACGCTGAAATTCGTTGGACGAATTTGAATCAGCCGTGTCGAGTGCGGCGGCGAATCTGCCCGTCTGCGTGTAATCCGCAACCGTGATAACACCCGTTCCGCTGCCGTTCGGACGCGGCGCAACGTCGGATTCATAACCTTGTGCAAAGGTGATCGAACCGTTCGTGTAAGAAGCCGGAAGCGGGTCTGAATTGTCGTTGGCAACCTGACGCAAAACAGGCGCGTCGCTGAATGTCAGCGGCGTACTGTTGGCGGTCGTCGCCATCGTGCTGAACGTGAGTTTGACGGCTTGCCGTGTTCCGGCGGTAAACGTCTGACCGGGTGCAAGTGCCATTATCACGCCCAATTGTCCGGCGGTCGAACTGTTGTAAATGATCGAACCGCCGCCCGCGTCGTTGCCGAGAGATGCAACGGGATTGAACAGGATCGCGGAATTGTAGTTAACCGAAAATCCGATGCTGTTCTCATTTCCCTGGCTCACGATGGTAACGGGAACGGTCACGTTTTGTCCCGGCGTGACGTTTGCCGTGCCGATGCTCAAAACTCTCGGTGAAGCCGAAGTCAAACCGACGAAGTTTGCATTCGTAACGCTCGTCGAAAGATTTGAATAACTGCGATAGGTCGGCTCGAACGTGTAACCGCTCAAAGTCGGCGTGACCAGATAATTTCCGCCCGAACTCAGATTCGGGAACGTGAAATTACCGCTTGCATCGGTCGTCGTCGTCGCGGTTTGCGAACCGTTCAGCGTGACCGTTACGCCATTTAACGGCAGACTGTTTGAAACGATATTTCCCGAAATCGACAACGGAGTAGCCGGAGCGCAATTCGTCGCCGCCGTTAAGAATGGCGTGAAATCGACATTGTTACTGACCGCATCGCCGCTTCCCGGACCTGCGCCCGACGGACCGTTTGCCGTTCTCCAGAAATTATTTTCCCCGTCGATCGTTTCGCTCGCGCCGTTGTTGTTGATTCCATAGACGGAATTGTTCAGGAAGTTATTGTTGTTTACATTAACGTCCGTTCCGGTCAATAATCCGCCCGCCGTGTTTGCGACGTTGTTAAAGACCGTGATTCCTTCCTGAAAATTGGTAAACGTGTTGCAGTTGGCGTTGATGACCGAAGTTGCAGGGAATTGACCGAAGTTCGTGCCGCTTCCCGCCACGTTGGAAGTGATATAAATTCCGGCGGTTGGCGGCGAATTCGTGACGGGCGTGGCAACCAAACCGATTCCGTCGAAATAGTTTCCGCTGATCGTAAAGCTTCCGCTTCCGCTTCCGCGCAAACGAAGTGCGTAACCCGAAGTTCCCGCCGGCGCGCCCGAAGCGAGTCCGAGCGTCAGACGGTTGTTCGTGATCTGGTTGTTTCCCGCCACACCGCGCAGATCGATAGTCGAAAAAAGATTCGATGCCGCCGTGATCGACCGCGTGACCGTGTTTCCGCTGATCGTGATGTTGCTGTTGTTGCCGTAACCGAACCCGGCATCGTTGACGTTGAAGGCGGCAAACTGAATTCCCGTCATCGTGTTGTTTTGAATGGTCAGGTTGGTATTTCCGCCGCCGATAAACATCGCCGTTCCGGTCGTGTTGGCAACCGTATTTCCCGAAATAACTCCGCCCGAAGTTGCGAAAACAACGGCAAAGTTTCCGCTTCCGAGCGATGAATTGTTGATGATTCGGAAATTGTCGATGGTCGGATCGCCCGAACTGACGGTCGTGTTGACCGCGCCGCTCGAATGTCCGCCCGTAAAGAGATTTTCTTCGATGGTGACGTTATCGACCCCGCCGAAAAATCCGTCGAGCGTGTTGTTCAAACGATTATGTTTGAACAAAGTTCCCGGGCTTCCGTGATACGCACCGCGGCTGTTTCCGACGATGATGTTATTGATAACTTGATGATTTGAACTGCCAACGAGATAAAGCGCAGGCGTATCGGTATTGGCGGTTGCGCCCGTCAGCGTAAATCCGTCGATCTTCACCGTTCCGCTCGTCGGCGTAAGCGTAAACGCGCCCGACGAAATGCCGACGACCGCTTCGTTTGCCGTATTCGTTCTGCCTGTTCTGGCATCTACTCCGGCTTGCGGTCCGACAAAGTTCAGAGGTTTATTGCTCGGAACATTTTCGGGATAAACGCCCGCCGCGACCTGCACCGTTCCGCCCGGAAGTGCGCCGTTCGCACCTTCGGTAATGGTCGTGTAGTTTGAATTATCGCTTCCGTTTCCGGCACTCGGCGTGGCATCGACATAAGCCGTCGCACGTCCGTTTGCACCGCCCGCAAATTGCGCACAGATAAATCCGTTATCGTTATTTTGGCTCAATGCTAACAGATTCGGATAATTTGCCGGATTGACCGAAGCAAAAAGTGCGATGTCGCAACCTTGGTTTTGCGGTTCGCCGAAAGTATTGCCGTTAAAGGTAATATTTCCGCCGTCGATCACCCAACCGCGCGTTCCCGAAACGTTATTGTTCAAAACCTGTCCCGAACTCGCGTTGATATATGCAGGTTGGCGCAGGGTGTGAATCGTGTTGTTTTGAAGCAGTAAACCAGTCAATCCGCCGCCGACTTCAAAGGCACGGCTGACCAAACCGTTGACGCTCCATTCACTGCCCGGATTCGGACCGTAAATAAGATTGTTCTGTGCCGTGAAACTATTTCCGAGCACTAAGATCATATTATGCGGCGAACCGAGATCGGTTTTTTGAATTTCGAGATTGTCGAACGTGACATTCGGCGCACCGACATTAAAGCCGTAGCCGACCGATGTCGGAATTTGAATGACCGGACGCGCTGCATCGACACCGATGATCGTAACGTTCGATTTATTGACGTTTGCGGTCGAAAGCATCGGATAAGTTCCGGCGTGAACGCGAACGCTTCCGTTTGCCGTCACGCTGTTGACCGCTTCCTCGATCGAACCGACACCTGCAACCGCTTGCGGACTTGCCGCGCTCGTGTGAAGAATCGAATAATCACCCTGAAATCCCGCAGTTGTGCCGTTCGTATCCGTGCCGATGTTCAGATACGGCGAAAAATCGATCTTTGCCGAAGATGCGCCGCCGATGATTATTTGACCGCCGGGAGCCGAAGCCGTGCCGCCGTAAGCCGTCGGAATCAGCGCGGCATAACCCGGTTCACTGCTGTTTGAAGTTGTCGTTGTGACGTTTGCCGTGCCGAACCAGTTTCCTGAAAGGTTGAGATTGGCAGTGCTGTTCGCGTAGCGGTTGATAATTTCGCCATACCAGTTTCCCGCAATGCTGTTGTTGCGAATCGTTACGCCGTTTGTCAGGAGCGTCGGCGAATCGAAATTGAACAAAATTCCGAGCGTCCAGTTGTTGGTAATAAAATTTTCTTCGACCAGCGTGTTGCTGACATCGTTGGCAAACTGGATTCCGGTGCGGTTGAAATCGATTACGTTGCGGCGGATCGAGTTGCCCTGCGCGTTGTTGATGTAAACGCCGTTGCGGTTTCCCGTAACTTTTGAATTTTGCAGGGTCGAACCGCTGATGCCTTGATTGAATAAAACGCCTTGATTTTTAACGTTCGTGTTCCAGTCCGTCGGGTTGTTTCCGTCACGCGTGATCGTAAATCCGTCAACCGTCACGCCGCTCGCCGCAATCGTCAAAGTATTGCTGTTCGAGCCTGTCTTCAAACCGACGATAGTTGAAATATCAACGCCCGCTCCGTTCAATGAAAGAGCTTTATTGACGGTGACATCTTCGTTATACGTTCCCGGACAAACTTTGACCGTATCGCCGACGTTTGCCGCATTGATTCCGCCTTGAATGGTCGATGAAGCAGGCGTTGAAGCATCGCAATCGGTTGCGCTTGCCTGTCCGTCCTCGTCAACCACGACGGTCGCAGTCGGTTCAAAATTGAATGTCGTCGCGGTTGAATTTACGCCGAACGTAAAATTGTCCACGTTTCCGTCAAAGCCGCCCGCGACCGGACCGCCGGCGCGGAACAATAAAATGCCCAAACCGCTTGACGTGTTGGCGTGAATTCCGGCATTCGGATATGCTGTCAGGATTTGCGACCAGGTGCAGGGATTCGATTGCGGACAGGTTGAATTGAAAGGTGCGCGTGTCGCCCAGAATTTTCCGGCTAAAGGACTCCAGGTTTGCCAGACGTTTTGCTGAACCGTCGCATTTTGGTAAGGTTCAAAAACCAATCTGCCCTGAAAAGACGTATCTCCGTCGGTCAAATCGAAATCCATCCCGAATTGCAGGGAAATGGCGACCACGGGGCTGACGATGTTGTTGTTTTGATAAGAACTGTAACTGAGTTGCGTGATCTGGTCGAGGCGCGTTCCGGCATAAGCCAAAGTGCCGAACGATTGTCTGCCGTTGCTGTCAACCGTCAATCTGGCACTGCCGTTGCCGAGCGGCGCGGTTGCCGGACCCGTCACGAAACTTCCGCTTCCGTTCAGACCTTCGTTGAAGAATGCCCAACCTTGCAGAGATGCGGGGTTTACGACCGTTGTCGTCGGTGTCGAAGTTCCGAAGGTGAAATTATCGATCAGAAAACCTTTGCCGAGCGTTGACGGAACGGCGGCTCCGCCTGTTCGGAAAAGAATTGAATCGACCGTTTTGGTCGGATTTCCTTCGACATCTCTGAAATAATCTTCCCAGCTCGTTCCCGTATGACGAAGTGCGCCGTCGACATAAACTTTCACGATGTCATTGGCGATTCCGTCAACGAATTCCATTTCGATACGGATCGTGTGCGGAACGGTGCGGCTAAGTCCCGAAGCGATGGTAGTTTGCACGAAACTGTTGGCAGAATGATTGAAATCGTTAAAGTTAATATTGATTCCGCCCGTCGTGTCGAGCATCTGCACCCAACTCATCCGCGCACCGTCGCCGCGGTCGGGGCTGGCGACGACCGATAAGCCGTCCTGCACGTTGTTCGCGTCTGCCGAAATAAATTCCCATTCGGCATAAAATTTCTTTTGTCTGGTGCCGCCCGAAAGCCCGTTATTCTGGGCGGAAGTTTCGCCCGCTTCGTTGGGAAGCGAAACCGAAAAAGTGTGATCTTGAAAACATCCGCTCGTGACGGCGTTGGACATTCTCAGGCTTTTTGCTCCGAAGGAAGCCGGAGCGGAAATGTTGTTGGCAATCGCGTGATCGTAAACCGCACAGCCCGAACCAGCCGCGCCCAAACTGCTCCACCCGCTTTGCCCGTTCACCGTTCCCGCCGTGAAAGTTTCAAAATTTACGGTCGTTGACGTGAAAGATTCGGTGTTGTCTTTGCTTGTTTTATCGCCTTTGACAAAGGCGATGACGTTATCGGCGAGCGAAGAAAAGAAACTTTCTTCTTTTTCCTGCGCCGGGCTTGGCAGATTAAATGAAAAAAAAGTTAATAATGCAATCGATAAAAATGTAGTAAATCTGATCTTTAATGGACGACTAATAAAGGGAGTTGGTCGTGAAAATAAATAATGGTCTTTTGATTTTGACTCTAACATATCAAAATATCTCCTTAGTCTGAATTGGTTTGTATGAAAAAAAATCAAAGTCTTTTTCACGGACGAAGATTCTTTTCAGAGCGTTTTGAAATTGAAAAGAAATGACTTTTTTACTGCAAATGGCGTGCATTCTCGCGACTTCGGAGCTATTTCAATGAACGCCGTTCTTTCATAACTTTCCTCGTAACGATTCCGAATTTGGCGCGCAAATAGACAAAGCTGAAGCGGCAGGTAAGTTATAAGTTCACCCAAAAAAATCGAAATCCGGTTTTTGATTGATTAAAGTTGATTGAAAACGGCAATAAAATACAGTATGATGCAGAGTGTTCGATCTAAACATCAACGGCGATTTTATTGCCGTTTATTAGATTAGAAAGCCTGAAAGGTTGTTATCAGCAACTTTTCGGGCTTTTCCAAATCCAAATCCTTAATCAGTGTCTGACATAATATTCACCCATACTTTTAAAAATTCAGTCGTCAAACGGCTACTGAACACATTTGAGAAAATGTTTTTCCGCACATTCAAATTATCCTGATTGTCCAAAAATAAAGGCAGAAAAATCTTTAAATTACCGTTATCACGGTAAACTTCGTGACGGAAAAATGTGTGAGTACATGGCATCTATACCCCCTTATTCGTAAATCTTCTTTCAATTTACATTTGCGTTTTTGTAATTGCAGAGCTGCAAACAAAAACTGACAACGAATGGCAAGTGGGAATTTTACCTGTTAAATACACCGGATACTCCTATAAGATAATGCCGAGAGTTATTCGGATCGGTTATGTAAAATAACAGCACAATGTTAAAACATAATCTTTTAGACTGTCAAGAGATTGTGAAAGATAATTTAATCCGCTTGATAAAACAATAAACGGTTATTAAACAATGAGATTCAGCATTGTCGCTTAAAGCCGGAAATCCCGTTTGAATTTGAAAAATCAAGATTTGTGAGTTGAATGAACAACCCCGATTTGTAAAATATTAATTTATGGCATCTTTTTACGAAGTAATGATCGAGCGTAATTTTTCGAGCGCACACCAACTGCGCGGTTACAAGGGAAAATGCGAAAACCTGCACGGACACAACTACAAGATCGAAATCTACGCCAAGGGCGCGGAACTTAACAACATCGGACTTTTGATCGATTTCGGTGATTTGAAAAAAGCGGCGGACGAGATCGTGAAATATTTAGACCATCGCAATCTCAACGAATTGCCGCCGTTTGACGAAGAATTGAATCCTTCGGCGGAAAATCTCGCCTGCTACATCTGCGAATATATGAATTCACGCATTCAGGACGAAAGAGTAAAGGTTTGGAAGGTTCGCTGTTATGAAACGCCGACCAGCATCGCAACTTATCAGATCGATTAAAATTAGAGTGCGGTTTCTAAGACGAAATTTATTCCGACCGTGTCGCCGTATGGAAAAGTGAGCGAACCGACGCGCACGAAGCCGTGTTTTTCGTAAAATCTCTGCGCCCGCGCATTTCTTTCCCAAACTCCGAGCCAAAGCGTCGAAAAACCTTCTTCTCTCGCGGTTTTCAAACAATGAGCAAGCAAAATTTCACCGATTCCTTTGCCGTAAACGCGTTCTAAAATATAAATTCTTTGAAGCTCGATAGAGTTTTCGTCCGTCACGCAATCGAGCGGCGAATTGCGGCGAAGCTTGGCATAACCGACCGCTTTTTCATTCCTGTAAACGATAAAAAACGTGAAATCGGAATTCGCAATTTCGGCACGAATCTTTTCAGCCGCGAACGAATCCAACACATAATTTGCCAGATCGTTTGCTTCGTCCTGTTCAAAATATGCTTCATAAAACGTGACCGTCGCCAAGACGGAAATCAGCTTTGCGTCGTCGAGAACGGCTTGGCGGATTTTTACGTTTTTCGGTGAAATCATTTTTATCGAAAATAAAAAAACAGCAAACCTTTACGATTTGCTGTTTTTTCTCTAAATGGTCGGGGCGAGATGATTTGAACATCCGACCTCACGGTCCCGAACCGTGCGCTCTACCAGGCTGAGCCACGCCCCGTTAAGGCAAGTATTAGATTTTAAGCAACGAGATGATTTAAGTCAAACGGGAAATCGACTTAAACTAAATCTTTACGCCTGATTTTCTGCGTTGATCTCTTTCTTGCCGAATTTGACTTTTAACAATTCGATGATCGGCGGCAAAAGCGACAGGAAAACGACCACGATCACGACCTTTTCGATGTGATCCTGAAGTTTGATGCCGAGCGCGTTTTCGACCATCGTGCCGAAGAAATATCCGGCTAAAACCATACTCGAAATCCATAAAGCTCCACCTGCCAAACTGTAAGCCAGAAACGTTTTGTAAGGCATTTCCGCCGCGCCGACAACGATCGGTGCAAACGTCCGGACGATCGGCACGAAACGCGCCAGCAAAACGGTTTTCGGTCCGTATTTTTCAAAAAATGCGTGCGCTTTGGCAACGCGCGAAGGTTTGAAAATGCGTGACTTTTCGTTGCTGAAAAGTTTCTGTCCCATTATTCTGCCTGTCCAGTATCCGGTCGAATCGCCGATCACGGAACCGAGAAAGAATGAAATTAAAACGATGATAACATTGAGTTTTTCGGGATAGGTTTTGGCAAAAAGCCCGGTTACGACGAGCAGGGAATCGCCGGGCAGAAAGAAACCGACGGCTAAACCCGTTTCCGCGAAAACGATAAAAAACAAACCGAGGTAAGCATAAATGCCGAACCAATCGAGCAGAGTGTTAATCAAAACATTTGGGTCGAGAAACCAGAAGGTTTTTTTGATGTCTTCAAAAACGCCTAAAAATAATGCCAAAAATTTCATAAATTAAAAATTTTACTTCTAAAATCGCATAAATTACTTCCAACCGTGTTCGCCGATCAGCGGAACGAAAGCACACGCGCCGAAATCTTCGGTTTGAATGCCTTTTGCCGTGCGCATGACGCGAATCAGCTTTTGCGTTTTTTGATCGTTCCCGATCGGGATCACTAATCGCCCGCCGATCTTTAATTGCCGGACGAGCGGTTCGGGAATCGAAGGACCGCCCGCCGCCACCAGAATTCCGTCAAACGGCGCGTAAACTTCCCAACCGTTCGTGCCGTCCGCACAACGCAGAGTGACATTGTGAAAATTCAATTTCTGAATGCGTTCCTGCGCTTCTTTTGCCAGAACCGGGATTCTTTCGATAGCAAAAACCTGACCTGCCAGACTTCCTAAGATTGCCGTTTGATAGCCCGACCCCGCGCCGATCTCCAAAATTCTCGCTTGCGGCGTTAATTCCAGAAGCTCGGTCATTCGCGCCACGATAAACGGTTGAGAGATCGTTTGATTCGACGAGATCGGCAGAGCGTTGTCCTTGTAAGCCTGAACTTTCAAGGCTTCGGCGACAAAAAGATGGCGCGGAAGTTTTGCCATCACATCCAAAACCCGTTCGTCGCGTATCTGGTAATGCTCGCGCAAACGCTGAACCATTCTTTCTCTCGGAATCTGATATTCGTTCATAAAAATTCAAAATTCAAGATTCAGGATTCAAGATTTTGAAGCCGATCAAATCTTGAATCCTGAACCTTGAATCTTAAATCTACCTTTCCCAATTCTGCATCATTTCGATCGCCAGATGATTTGTCAGATCGCTTCGCATCGGCGTGACGGAAACGAAACCTTCATCGATCGCTTCAAAATCCGTTCCGCCCTCGGCGTGAAAACCCGTCCGCACTTCGCCAATCCAGTAATACGGTTTTCCGCGCGGGTCGATGTGTTCCGAAATGACCGGACGCGCATCTTTAAAGCCTTGTTTCGTAACTTTTATACCGATCGGAATGCCTTTCGGCACATTCACGTTCAAAAGCGTTTTCGGCGGCAAACCTTCCTGCAAAGCCATTTCCGTAATTTCCTTGGCGATCTTTGCCGATTCCGTAAAATCGTGGTTGCGGTTGGCGACAAGGCTGAACGCCAAACCCGAAACGCCGAGAATCGTCGCTTCCATCGCGCCCGCGACCGTGCCCGAATAAGTCGCGTCGTCGCCGAGATTGGCACCGTGATTGATGCCCGAAACGCAGATATGCGGACGTTCTTCGGCGGAAAGAATTTGATTCAGCGCAAGCGTCACGCAATCGGTCGGCGTTCCGTCAACCGTCCAGTGCCGCGCGTCGATCTGGCGGATTCGCAAAGGTCGCGCCAGTGTCAGACTGTGCGACGCGCCCGACATTTCCGAAGCCGGCGCGACAACATAGCAATCGCCGATTTCCGAAAGCGCGTTTTCGAGCGCGATGATTCCTTCCGAATGATAACCGTCGTCGTTGGTGATTAGAATGCGAACTTTTTCCGAAGCCATTGATTAAAATTTTTCATCCACAGATAAACTCGGATTCAAAGGAAGATTTTATCAAACCAAAAAATTATCCGTGTCCATCCGTGTTCATCTGTGGATAATATTCTGCCAAAAATAAAAGATGCGTGAAGTGCGAATGTCCGAAAACACAAACGCTTCACGCATCTTAATTTCACAATTTTACACAACTTTTATCGGTTGTTATTGCCTTGACCCATCGGTCTTTGTTGATTGGTATTGTTATTCGGGCGCATTTGGCGGAAACGTCTGCGATTGCGTTTACGTGCATTTGCCGATTTCAATTTCGCCTTTTGTCCGGGCGGAATAAAATGCGCGTGCTTTTTCAAATCTTTGATGATTTCTTCGCTGATAACTTTACGCTTAAAGCGGCGCAGCGCACTTTCGATTGATTCGTTATTATTAACTGATACAAAAGCCATTCGGTTTTTGTCACCTCCCTTTGCCCGGATAAACTGTTGACCGAGCAAACCAATATTAGACACTTTTTCTCTTGAAATAGCAAATAAAGAAAGATTTTGCCCACGAAATACACGAAAATCACGGAAAAGTTTTTAAATTAGCTTTTTTATTTCGTTTCTTTCGTGCTATTTCGTGGGCAGAAATTCTTAATATGCCTTCGATAAAGTGATTCCGGTGTAGTAATGTTTGAGAATCGCGTCGTATTTCACGCCCATTTTTCCAAGTCCGTAAGCACCGTATTGACACATTCCGACACCGTGTCCCCAACCGCGTCCGGTGAAGGAATAAGAAACGGCGCGACCGTTGCCGTCGTAGCGTTTGTTCATCACGAAAAGTTGTTCCTTGAAGCGGAAAGCCGAGCGGATTTTGCCGCCTTTTAAGGTTTTGATGCCGTTGCTCGTGATTAATTCAAGCTCCGTGGCGCGGCGCGAATAACCTTTTTGCTTGATATTTACGTCAAGCAAAGTTCCGATGCCGCGAACGTAACGCGAAAGGCGCGATTGCACCGCCGAAGCCGAAAGATTGACGTTCCACATCGTAAAAGGCGACATATTTTCCGCGACGGTCGGTTCGTCCGTCGGTTTTACTTCCATATAGATCACTTCGCCCAAGCCGTTCGTTTGATATGCGACCGATTCGCCGCCGACGAGCGCGACTTCCTTGACCTGAAAATATTGATCGCCGAATTGACGAAACAGAAAGACGTTCGGATTGACGACGACCTGTTTTTCGCTCTTTCCGCTTTTCAAGACCAATTTACCGTCGGCGGTCGGTTTCGTCACGCCTGTCTGCATCGCGGGAAGCCATTTTTTCTTGGTATAAATGTTATTTATCAAACGAATCATTCGTTCACGCGTGAGCGGACGATGCGGATGAAAATTGAAGTCGGGATAAAGCGAAAGCCAGCCGTCGCGGAAAAGCATCGCAATATTGGCGCGTTTTTCCTTGTCGATGTCGCCGCTATCGGCAAAAGAAAGCTGATAATTAATGTCCGAATCGCTCAAAAGCGTGTCGGCTTGTTCGGGCGCGTAGATCATTTTCGCCAGCATATCGGCAAATTCCTGCGATTTGACCAGATCGTATGAAAAAACGGGCGCGGGTTTGCCGAATTTTAAGGCTAATTGATTAGTCCAGCTTCGCAATTCCGTTTCATTCGGCGGCAGATTGAACCATTCATCCGAAAAACGATTCGTCGCCATCAGGAAATTATTAACGGCGAATTGCGAAGTCAGTCTGACCAGTTCAAGCTGATTCTCATCGTTAATTTTCGGCAGTTCGCGCGAACTTTTTATCAAAAAAGACTCGAAATGTTTGTGACCTTCAAGCGAACATTCGACACCGCGCAAGTAAGGTTCGTCGAAATCGAAAATGTTTCCCGAATTTTCCGTGCGACCGCCGCAAGTTGAAGTGTAAAGAGCATTTATCGGTTTGCCTTTATAAGTTGCGACGATGCCGCTCGTTTCGCGGACGGCTTGCGTGGCGCGTGAATTTTCCGATGAAACGCCGCGGTAAACCTGCGACCAAACGGTCGGGAGCATATCGAAGCCTTGCGAAGCGTAGCCGCCGACGTTTGCAACCGCGTAAGTCCGCGCCGCGACCGCCTGCGCTTTTTGCGCTTCGAGCGACGGCAAACCCAATTCGTTCGGCACAACGCCGAGCAGATAATCTTCCATCGGCACGACGTTCACGACCGTTAAAGTTCCGCGCGAATTGACGAAAACTTCCAGTTTTCCGCGATACGCTTTGCCGTTCAGACGGACGGGAACGGCACGTTCGTTGAGCGAACCGAAAGCGACCGATTTGAGCGAAGAATATTTCGATTCGGGCGTTGCGCCGGAAACGATCACTTCGCGCAAGTTGGGATTGACCGCGTCGGCATTTGTCGGTTGGCTCGAACCCGTCGGTTTGACCAAACTGCGGACTTCCGATTTTCCGCCTTCCTTCAATTGCTGTGAAAGCGCGACGGCATCTTCCGAAGGAATCACGCGTTTTTCGATGACGATGGCAATATCTTCAAAACCTTTTTCGATCATCGCCGATTTGAATTCGTTCGCATCTTCGGGCGTTTCCTTCGTTTCACCAACTGAAACGCGCCATAAATTTGTCGTCAAATTCAGACTTGCAACGGCTTTTTCGCCTGTTGCTTCGCGGATTTCTTTCGCTAAATCTTCGGCTTCAGCTTGTGTTTCGATGTTTTGAATCTCGAAATTGTAAAACTCGACTTCGGGCGGACGATACGAACGCGCCGCGACCGTGATCTTATTGGTCGTTAAAATCCTGTTCGGTTCGTCGGGGCTGATGGCGACCAGACCCGAATCGGTCGTCGTGATCGAAACGGAACGAGCATTCGTCGCCAAACCGATGCGCACGGTCGGTTCTTTGGCTAAACGAAAATATTCGCTATCAAACGCTGAAATGCTTGAAATTAAAAAAAACAGGACGATTTGGGCGTAGATAAATCGGGAAAACATAGCAATAAATAGTAACACCTAACGGGAGTTTTCTGAATATGGAAAGCTCGATCTGGAAACTTGTCCAAAAATGGCAAAGTTATTCAAATCAAGCCGTTTGCTTTTTATTTTTGAAGCCATTCGGTTTGCAATTTGGCGATTGCAAGCTCCTTGTGCTTGGCTTCGACTTCGATCCAAGGCGCGAAACGGAAAACTTCGGGCATCGTAAAGATCAGGTCGCTGTGGGCACGGTCGCCGAATTTTTCGCGCCCGTTTGAAATGTGAACCATTTGATTTTCCGGCTTTTTCCACGTTTCCCGCGCCGCCCAGAATGTTGCTTCGACCGACGGATCATTGTAATTTTCAAGATTTTCGCGGCAAATGTGATGATGCGCGTCGAAAACCATCGGAACATTTGCGCGGCGGCAAACTTCGAGAATTTCCGCCGAAGAATAAGCGTATTCGTCGTTTTCAAACGTGATGCGCGAACGGATTTCTTCAGGAAGTTTTCCGATCTCCGAAACCAGTTTATCGATTCTGCCGCTTTTTCCGCCGTGAATATTCATCGCCGCCCATTCCGAACGCGGCTGTTTGAGCAAATCCATCGTTTTCGCGTGCATTTTCAAAATCTTCACGCTGTTGGCGATGACGTTTTCCGAATCGGAACTCAAAACGACGAACTGATCGGGATGCAAAACGAGCCGCAAGCCTTTTGCGAGCGCATTTGTCCCGATGTCTGATAAATCGTCGGTAAAATCTTCCAATATTTCCGCACCCATTTTTTCGTCGGAAAAAGGAAAAAGCGCGGAAGTCATCCGATACAGATTTATGTCGTTTGCCAGACAAAATTCGATCGCTTTTTTCAAACGCGCAATGTTTTCAGTATAGATCGTGCGAAGCTTCTCCTTCTGCGCCGATTCATCGAGTGAGAGCAGATTTTTCCGCGTCGTCGTTTTGTAACGCACGTCTTCCGAATGCGTGATGCACACCAAACCAAGATTGTTTTTAACGCATTGCGTCTGTGTTTTCATAAATTCCCCTTGCCCGAAACTCTATTTTTCCAACGAGTTAAAGATGAACGGAAACGTCGCCCAGGATTGTCCGCGATGTTGCGGGCGGAAGGCGAAAAGAATGATTTTCCCTTTGCCGTAAGCGGTTTCGGCGACGGCGGTTTTCCCGTTGACGAATTTTTCGCCGAGCATCCAACCTGATAAAAGCGCGTCTTTCGCGGCATATTTCGCGACGCTTTTGAACTTTGTTTCGTCCGTTATCTCAAACGCCGAACTGTTCGTAAAATATGCCGGCGTGTCTTCCCAAACTCCTTTTGCAAGCGGATTTTTCGTGTCGGTTTCCAAACTTACGATCGAACCCGGATTGTAAAATTCACTGCGTTTCAAATCCTTCAAAGCATTTTTCACCGGAAGCCCGAAACGTTTGATAACGAGTTCGCACGAATCGTCGAAACAAATAAGTTTTCCGCCGTTTTCGACGAATTTCTTCAAATTTTCAACGCCCGCTTCACCGATTCCGCCCGCAAATTCTTCGGGATAACGCGTCGCGCTGAATCCGTTAAGAATCGTATTTTCACCGTCAGCAGGTAAGATGAGCGCATCGAAATTTAAGTTGTTAGTGCGGAAATCATTGTTTGAAACGGACGAAAAAGGAATCTGAAAATTATCGAAAACAAGCCGCGTCCAACCTTCATCCATCGAAGAAGTAAAAGGTTTATAAAGTCCTATTTTCGGATTCGTTTTCAGCGGATTCGTAATTTTTGCGAATGATTCCTTCGCCGGCGCGATGTTCAAAACGTCACGTGCCTGGTTGATGTTTTCCAGTTTTTTCAGCGTTTTTTTGAATTTTTCCAAATCACGCGTATTCCAAACCGCGTCCGATTCAACGCCCATCTGCAAAGGCAAAGTCCAGCCCGCCACGTCATACGGCACTTCGGCTTCGCCGTTCGCGTTCAATCTGTTCGGGTAAACCTGCCGTTCAAAAAGACTCAAAATATTATTTTTCTGCGCCTGATTGACGAAAATCAGGAACGAACCGAGCGGCATTTCGTGAAAATCGTTGCGTTTGGCGGCTTCCATTGCAAAATAACCTTCTTCGGTCATCCGGTAGATTTCGATGCCTTGCCACATTAAAATTTCGAGCAGACGCGAAACCGCTTCGCCGTTCGGCTGTCCGCCCGCGATCACGAATGCTTGGGGTTCGTTTTGTTTAGGTTCGAGATTGGCGCGTCCGAGTTCGTAAAAATTACGCAGATAGCGCGGACGAAATTTCGCCGCAACTTCGAGAAGCCCACGCGAAGCCGTCATTTCAATTTCGGCAATATCGCGCGGTCGCCACAAACCGCCCTGCCACACGTCGGGATGATTCGTCGCCGTTTCGAGCGCGGATGCAAGTCCGCGTCCGCCGCGCGATTTCTGCATCTGTTCTTTTGTGATCGTCACGGGCGACATCAGATCGGCACTCGCGGCTTCGGACAAAATGCCGATCGAATTGTGATAATAAGGCGCGGAACGAAAACCGCCGTGCCACCACGTATCGAAAGTCGTATTCGTCGCTACGCCCGCGATGTTTTTCGCTTGCAGATCAGCCGCCATTTTGTAGCCGACCAGCCCGACTTCGCGCAAAACGAGCGGTGAAATGCGCGGATTCGGCGGATCGAAAAACGGCGGAATGATAAATCTCGCGCCCGTTTGTCCCATTTGATGAACGTCGTAAACGAACTGCGGAAACCATTCCTGCCAGTAAAGTTTCGTAATGTTCCGCGTTTCCTGTAGATTGAGCATAAACCAATCGCGGTTGTTATCGTGTCCGGCGTAGTGATGATAAAGTTCGGGCGGCGCAGAGCCTTCCGATTTTGTGCCCAGAGTTTTGCGATACCAGTTTGTCACGATGTCGATGCCGTCAGGATTCGATGACGGAATCAGCAAAAGAATCGTGTTGTCTAAAATTTCCTTAGTGCCTTCGTCGGTCGCCGTTGCAAGCTCAAACGCAAGATTCATCGACATTTGCGACGCGACGATCTCGGTCGAATGAATCGAACACGAAATCGAAACAATGGTTTTTCCTGTCTTGACGAGATTTTCCAGTTCATTCTGACCTACTGTTTGCGGATTCGCCAATTTCGCGTTTATCTGTCGATATTTTTCGAGATTTTTGAGATTTTCCGCCGAAGAAATGAATGCTACGATCATTGGTTTTCCGAGCGTCGTTTTGCCGATCTCTTTAACTGAAATCTTCCCGCTCGCCGCGTCCAGTTTGCCGAAATAATTCGTGATCTGTGTCCAGTCGGCGATGGTTTTATCGTCGGTCGGTTGAAAACCTAAAACGGATTTCGGCGACGGAACTTGCGCTTTTACAGTGGTCAGTGGACTGTGGTCGGTGGTCAGCAAGAAGAAAATCAGTAAAAACAAACTGACCACTGACCACTGACCACTGACCACTGACTTTGAACTTTTGACTTTAGACTTTAGACTATTGTGCATGCAAAATGTTTCCCTTGAAGCAATTCGAGATAATAAAAAATTGATGTTTCCTGTCAAGGATTCTAACAAATCGAGCATCATCGGCAAACTTCGTTACTGGTGGAGTTTGGCGTTTGCCGGATTTTTACTGCTTTTTATTGCTTTGCCCGCGATGACCTTTTTGCAGTTGATTAACCGCCGGATGAAACTCTACCGTCTATGCGTTTGGGGCGCGAAGACGTGGATTCGCGGCTCGGGCGTAAAGGTGAAAGTTTCGGGCAGGGAAAATCTGGAAGACGGCAAATCTTATATTTTTGTCGCCAATCATCGTTCTTATATCGACACGACCGCGCTTTTTGCCTATGCCGGAACGCGCATCGGGCTGATCGCAAAAAAAGAAGTTTTGAAAGTTCCCGTGCTGGGACGCGGAATGCAGTTCATCAAATTTCTGGCAATCGACCGTTCAAATCCGCAACGCGCACTCGAAACGATGGAAAAAATGCGCGAAACGGTCGCAAGCGGTTATTCCTTCGGTCTGTTTGCCGAAGGCACCCGGGCGATGCCGGGCGAGCTTCTCCCGTTCAAAAAAGGCGCGTTTCACGTTGCCTTGCAAACCGGTGCGGCGATCATTCCCGTCGCGATCAAAAATACCGATTACCTGATGGGCAAAAAAACGGGCGTGGCAAATGCGGGAACAATGGAGATCGTTTTGCTTCCGGCGGTCGAAACGAAAGGTTTATCGGAAAATGACCTGTCGGAATTATTAAGTAAAACTCGTGGAGCCATTGCGGAAGAACTCGGAAAATAGTGAATAACTTATAACGGATAACTGATAACGGAGTTTTGTTTTTATATCAAAACGGATAGTCAGCACTTTAATCTGCCGACTATCCGTTTTTCGTTATCCGTTAATTAAGGTTTTTTCGGTGCCGGTGCCGGCGTTGCCGCGGGTTTTTCGTCTTCGACAACTACATCGTCATCCAAAATCTTCACGTCGCTTCTGCCTTGTTTGTAATCTTTGAATTTGATGCGCATCCTGAGCTTGACCGTCGAACCGTCGTCGAAAACCAATTCGTCATTTGACGAAGCATAAGATGGAAACCAGTATTTGTCATCAACGTTTTCGCGCCACGTTTCGACGACGGGAAATTTGTTTTCCTTTGTTTCGGGAACGGCTTTGCCTTTCGATTTGACGATCATAAAATCCGTATCGTCAACCCAGATTCTGCCCGTGAAAAGACGAAGCGGGGTCTTTTTCGGATTCGGAATTACTTTCGGCGTGACTTCAAAAACGTGCAGATTCAATTCGTCGATCTTCTCTTTGCCGAGATAAACGAAATTGTATTCATTAACCCGTGAAGGCTCGATCGCAAACGGATTTACGCCGCCCAAATCTTCCAAATCTTCAGGCGTGATAAATCCCGGCGGAGTTGTCGCAACCGGGGCACGAAGAATTTTTTCAAATCTTTGTCCGTCCGGCGTGAGGCTCATAAACGAATCGCGCTCGAACGATCCGGTGATCTGTCCGCCCATTCCGACCGTTTGCACGACCGCATAACGATTAAAAACGTAATTCGTCAGAGCGGCGCGAAATTCCGCCTCATTTGCCGTAAATTTTTTGATGATCTTATCAATATCCGTCTGGCTGAGTTCTACTTTTGAAATGGTCGAAGTCTGCGCCGAAGCGGAAAAGATCGAAATACAAAAAATAAATAAACCGAAAGCAATTATTCTTTTCATCTTTTTACCTTTTTCTGAAAGCTAGTGAATAGATGCCGGAAATTGGGGAAAAGTTGACAAATCTTATCGAAAAAAAAGACGCGAAACCGAATAATTTCCGCGCCTTTTTTTATAAATTTAGTTTTGCAGAAATTAATCCACAAATTCGACTTCGACCTTGTGCGGGATAATTCCTTTTTCATAACCTTCCTGCAAAAGCCGTTTCACACCTTCCTTTCCGCGTTCGCCGTAATCGAGCGTCAGATCATTAACCCACATTGCGACGAAACGATCAGCCAGTTCGGGCGGCATATCGCGGGCAAACTGCATTGCGTAGGCAAGTGCGTCCTCGCGGTTTTCCATCGAATAAACGATGCTTCGGTGCAGATGTTTTGAAACCTGTTTCATCAAATCTTCACCAAGCTCGCGCTTGATCGCATTTCCGCCCATCGGCAACGGCAGACCTGTCTTATCAAACCACCATTCGCCGAGATCGAGAACTTTGTTCAAGCCCATTTGCTTGTAAAAAAGCTGTCCTTCGTGAATCAGAAGTCCCGCGTCGGCTTTTCCTTTCAAGACGTAATCGATTATCTCGTCGAACGGAACCACGTCGTATTCAAAATCCTGATTGTAGATTTTCAGAGCCAGAAACGCGCTCGTCAATTCGCCCGGAACGGCGATTTTCAGATTCGGAATGTCTTCGGGTTTATATTGCTCCTTGGCGACGACGATCGGACCGTATTTGTCGCCGATGCTTGCGCCGTGCGGCAACAGCGCGTATTTATCCGAGAGATATGCGTAAGCGTGAAAACTGATCGCCGTCACATCGAAAACGCCGTTCTTTGCGTCTTCGTTGAGAGTTTGAATGTCCTTTAAAGTGTGTTCAAACTTTAATCCTTCGGTTTCGAGTTTGTTGGTTGCCAAACCGTAGAACATAAAAGCATCGTCGGAATCGGGCGAATGCGCGACGGTAATTGTTCTCACGGCAGGTTTTGTTTCAGATGTTGCTTCCATAAAATGTAAAATGTAAAAACTAAAAAACTTAAAATCGGGTGTAGTAGATATTCGTATTATATAAAATCTCTATTTTACCGTTTTCGGCGTATTTCTCAAAGAGGTCACGAAGTTCAGCAATCATCGGCTCAAAAACTTTATCGTCTTCGCCGGGCATATACGACGACGACAGCATTCTGCCTTTTAATCCTTCAAAATCAACGGTTTGAACGTTCAGGAAAGATTTGTGCGAAAATTCGGTTTGAAAAAAAACTTCAAATATTTTTTCGTCCAAATGATCGTGACGGACTTTTTCGTAATCCGTGCCGTATTTTTTCAGAATTTCTTCATATCCGCGCAAAAACGGAGTCGTATCAAGTTGGCGTTCGTTCCAGATCAACGCGACAAAACCGTTACCGCGCAAAATGCGCCGAAACTCGGGGCGCGTTTTTTCAGGATCGAACCAGTGAAAAGCCTGTGCCGCGACGATGAAATTAACCGATTTATCGGGCAGATTCGTATTTTCCGAAGTTCCTTCAACGCTTTCAAACTGCGAAAAATCCTGCAAAAAAACTTCCGCCGCTTCGCGCATCGCTTTGTTCGGTTCGACACCGTAAACTTTATTGCCGTTTTCGAGAAAAATCTTCGCTGAAATTCCAGTTCCCGAACCGACATCGGCAATGACCGAATCCGTTTGCAGAAACATTTCGTTATGAAACAAATCCAAAACTTCAGGCGGATACGACGGACGATATTTTACGTAATTCTCAACGCGATTTGAAAATCTTTCGACTGTATCAGACATAGATTGATAGTGGATAAGTGATAACGGAAAACAGTTTTTCATATCCTTTATCACTTATCAGTTATTCGTTATCACTTACTTCCTCGCCCGTCCATTGCGTTTTACGCGAATGCGGAATATCGAATTGGTCTAAAATCCTGTAGCACAAATGATTAACCATATCGTCGATCGTTTTCGGGCGATGATAAAACGACGGACTGGCGGGCAGAATGCAAACGCCGAGCCGCGACAGCTTCAGCATATTTTCGAGATGAATCGCATTAAAAGGCGTTTCGCGCGGAACGATGATGAGCTTTCTTTGTTCCTTCATACAAACGTCCGCCGCGCGATGGATCAGATTCGTTCCCGCCCCGCTCGCGATCGCACCGAGCGTTCCCATCGAACACGGCACGATTATCATTCCGGCTTGTTTATTTGAACCCGACGAAGGTTTCGCGGCTAGATTATCAAGCCGCCAATAGCGAATCAATTTTGAATCTTTTTCCAATCCGAGCCAGACGTTTATTTTTTCCTGCGTCGGTTCCTTCAAATTAACGCCGAGTTCGACCTGTGCGACGGTCGGCACCACGCCCGACATTATTAAATTGATCGTTTTGACCGCACCGCTTGCGGCGAGAAGCTGTAAAACCCTTTCGGCATAGATCGTGCCCGATGCGCCCGTAATGGCAACTGTTAATTCCATATTTTCAATCTATTAAACTTTAACATTTTCCGCCAAGAGTGTCTGTCAAAAAAAACTTATGTATCAAATTAAAACGATTCGCGTCGGAGATTTGTCAATGTGAACGAAAAATGATTCTGGCGAGATGACACAAAACTTTACAGATTTGCGCGTTAGTTAATAGAAACCGAGTGTTTTAAGGGATTTTCAAAGTTATGAATTTGCGGCACCGGAATTGCTGAGAGATGAATTTGGGAATAGTGAATTAGAAAATGGTAAGCAAATCGAACATTTTAGAAAATGAAATAGTCCTTAATTTTATCAGCCGTGATGTGGTGGCATGGACTCTGGTAAAGATTTATTCGTCTTGTAAATACGTCGGTTTGTTTGTTTAGATTTATTTTGCTCCTGTTACTTCAAAGCGGAAAACGGTGAATTCAGGTTCACCGTTTTTTGTTTTTAAATTCGGACGGCTAAAATAAAATTTATGAATCAACAAAGAATCGAAGAGATTTTAAATGCTCACACGGAAGGCAAAATCTCGACGGACGAAGCGGCGCAAACTCTGCGAAACCTGTCTTTTGAAAATATCGGCTATGCACGGGTCGATCACGCCCGCGCCGAGCGGCAAGGTTTTCCCGAAGTCATCTTCGGGCTGGGAAAAACGAAGGAACAAATCGTCGGCATTTTTGAAAAGCTCGCGGCACGTGCGCCGAATGTTTTGATAACGCGCACGACGGCGGAAGTTTTCGGCGAAATCCGCAATATTTACACCGATTCCGAATGGCACGAATCCGCGAAAGTGATTCGTCTTTTTCGCGATAAAACCGAACTCGGCGTTGGCGAAATCGCCGTCGTGACCGCCGGAACGAGCGACATTCCCGTTGCCGAAGAAGCCGCGCTGACGGCGGAAACGATGGGCAACCGCGTCAAAAGAATCTGGGATGCAGGCGTTGCCGGAGTGCATCGCATTTTGTCGGAAAAAGAAACTTTGCAGGATGCGCGCGTCGTGATCGTCGCCGCCGGAATGGAGGGCGCGTTGCCGTCGGTCGTCGGCGGTTTAGTGAAAGTTCCCGTCATCGCCGTGCCGACTTCCATCGGCTACGGCGCAAGCTTCGGCGGCATCGCGGCATTGCTTGGAATGCTCAATTCGTGCGCTTCAAACGTGAGTGTAGTCAATATCGACAACGGTTTCGGCGCAGGTTTCTCGGCGAGTTTGATAAACCGCCGTTGGGAAGAGAAAAAATAGCGAGTAATGAGGTTATGAACATCAAAAATGAGCCTCCAAGCCTCAAATTTGAGGCTCAAGACCCCAAAAATGAGGCTCCGAGGCTCAAAAATGAGCCTTCGAGCCTCAAATTTCCTTTGTCGAACCTCAAAAATGGTCTTTGCGAATGAATATTTGACTGAGAAGACTAATAAAGATCGTCTTTCAAGCCGAAAGCAACTCTTTACAGCCCCATTTCGACACGATTTTCTTTGTTAATCTGCGACACTTATTTTAAGGATTTATTAAAACGTAGAGTCTGTCCGCCCAATCGGATTTGGCGTTGCGGAGAATTTCGTATTGAACGTTTGCCGAATCTTTGTCGCCTAATTTCAGATAGGCGCGACCGAGATTGTAGCGTGCTTTTTCGAGGTCGGGATTATAGCTGACGGCGTTGTTGAATGCGTCGAGGCTTTCCTCGAATTTGCCCGTTTCAAAGTAGCATTCGCCGAGATAATTGTAAGTTTTTCCGTCGGGTTTGTAGGTTTTCAACTGCTCGAAGGATTGCAGTGCTTCGGCATAACGTTTCTGTTTGAAATACGCCAAACCGAGTTTTTCGATGGCGTTGGCGTGGTCGGGTTTGATTGCCACGGCACGCTTGTAAGCGAGAATTTCTTCGTCTGTGCGGTTCAGTTTTCCGAGCGTCAGACCGAGCGCGTATTGCGTGTCGGCGTTTGATTCGTCCAGTTTTATCGCCGTCCGATACGCTTCCGCCGCGTCTTTGAATTGCCCGAGCGCGAACGAAGATGCGCCGATATTGATAAAAGTTTCCGTCCAGTTCGGGCGGAGTTTGGCGGCTTGTTTCGAGGCTTTCAGGGCTTCGTTATGCTTGCCGAGCATCCCGTAGCAAAAGCCCGTCTGATACCACGCTTCGGCATAATTCGGATCGATCTCCGCCGCTTTTTCAAAAAACGTGACGGCGCGCGCATAATCGTCACGCGACAAGATTCCCAAACCCTGCGAATACAAACTCTGTGCCGACGAACGTTTATTTTGCTGTGTCGCGGTCGTAAATGATGCAAAAGTTTGCAGTTCGCCGACCTTTAATTGCAAAATCCGTTCGCTCGGAACCGCAAAATTCAAACTTTGCCCTTCCGCCGCCTGCAAAGTTGCCACGCCGATGACCTGACCCGCCATATTGACGACGGGCGAACCCGACGAACCGGGCGAGATCGGCGCGGTAATTTGAATAATTTTTCCGTAACCCGAAATTTCACGGACGGCGGAAACGATTCCGTTCGACACCGAACCTTCAAGCCCGAACGGGTTTCCGATGACCACGATCGATTCGCCTTCCTGCGGAACGCGTTGGACGATTTGGAGCGGAACCGCCGAATTCGGCGGAACGTCAACCTGCAAGATTGCCAGATCGCCTTCTCCGTCAACCGCCAGAAGTCCTTTTGCCGAAAACTTTTTGCCGTTCATCAGGTGAACTTCGACGCGGCTCGATTTTTCGATGACGTGGCGATTTGTAATGACTTTATCCGCCGCCACGAAAAATCCGCTGCCGCGTGAAAGCGAGTTTCCGCGCACGTCGAACGTTTCGATCGCGACGGCGGAAGGTTTGATGCGTTTGACGAGTTCGGGCAGAAAATCCTGCGCGGAAACTTGCAAGGCAAAAACGATCAAAAATAAAACTGTCGTAATGGCGGATTTCATCAGCAAACTTTCGGAATTATAAGATTTTTGCCCGAATCAAACAAACTCAAAGCAAAATTAAAAAGGTTTCGCTAAATCAGATGCCTGATTTTTGCAAAACCGTTGGAAAATTTATTGACGTTGATTTTTATTTCAAGCGGCGAAAAAAAGCCGGTCGTAAAACCGGCGAAGGATTGATGAATGAATAAGGAGTTAAGAGTTTTTATTTTTTTCACTTAAACCCATGACAAAATTTTCAAAATCGGCAAAGCCTTCCGCGATCAGTTCGGCTTCAAAACGATCGCTGAAACGCGCATCACGAAAGATTTGCCCGCCGAGCACGACCGGAACTTTCATTTTTTGCGTCTGGTCACGAAAAGCCTTGTATTCGCGCGAAAATCTTTCCGCATCGGGAATCGTCTTCGCCGTGATACAGATCAGATCGGGTTTATACTGCACAACCTCGTCGCTCAGGCAATAAAGCGGCGTGTTTGCTCCGAAATTGACTACTTCCCAACCCAAATTTTCGAGTATTATTTGCGCGAGATGCGATGGAAGCTCGTGCAGATCGCCTTCGGCAGTACAGCAAAGCGCAAGTTTTCCGTTCGGTTCGGGAAGCGCGATCGTGTTGCGGAGCTTATGAATCGAGTTATAAACGATGCGTGTCGCCAGATGTTCCTGCGTGATCGTGATCTCACCCGAATACCAGAGATCGCCGATCTCCCGCATCGCCGCGCTGATCGTTTGGTCGAAAAGCTCGGTCAGCGAAGTTCCTTTCAGATATTCGCCGATGATGAGATTATTCGCTTTTTCCTCACAACCTTCGACTAATGCGTTGAAAAGCGGCGAATCTGACGACGTTTTATTTTCGCGCTGACGCACGACCGTCCGCAAAACCGCGTCGTCATTTTTGCATTTGTTCAAGCCGATGCCCTGCGAACGTTGAAAACGCGCAACTTCTTCGGCACGAAAACGTCGGTGTCCGCCGCCCGTTCTTTCCGAAGTGAGCATTCCCGCGTCTTCCCAACGCTTGACCGTCGCATCGCTGACGTGAAAGAGCCGCGCTACTTCTTTGGTTGTTAAATGGCTTACATTAGGCATTTATTTTATGAAAACAATAAATTAAATTATGAGAGAGTTTGTTTTTCGAGATACTTCGATATTACCAATTTTCAAAGTTTCTTCCCGAAAACGCAAATGAATTATTCTTGCGTTAAAAATATTGTAGCGAAAACGCTCAAAACGTTCAAATGGAATTGTCCATATTCGCCACACTTTTTAGTAATCTAAATAAAATTAATTCCGCTCTTGACAGGCGTAATTTTGATTAAGTAAGATAGAAATCGCTCAAACCGCTCACGCGGGGCGGGTTTTAGAATAAACTTAATACTTTGAAAAGAGGGAAGATAAAATAATGAGAAATTTTAGTAATAAATTTTTTATGTTGGCGGCGGTGGGACTGTTCATATTTTCGGCAATGACGGTTTCAGCGCAGGATATGAAGAAAAAGGGGAAGGCGGACATTGTTGACACGGCGGTAGCCGCGGGACAATTCAAAACCTTGGCGGCGGCTTTGACGGCGGCTGATCTGATCTCGACGTTGAAGGGCGACGGTCCTTTTACGGTTTTCGCACCGACAGATGAAGCGTTTGCAAAACTTCCGGCAGGAACGGTTGAAAATCTTTTGAAACCGGAAAATAAGGAAAAATTGAAGGCGATCTTGCTTTACCACGTTGTCAGCGGCAAAGTTCCGGCTTCAAAAGTTGCAGGTTTGAACGGTAAGGAAGTTAAAACCGTTCAGGGCGGAATGCTTAAGGTCGATACGAGCAACGGCGTTAAGGTAAATAGTTCGACAGTAGTAAAAACCGACATCAAAGCTAAAAACGGGATTATTCATGTGATTGATACGGTTTTGATTCCCGAATAACCGCCGAACCGTAACAGACCAACGGGCAAGTAGGAAATCGGGAGCAAAGAGCCGCCGTTATTTGAGAGAACGTAACGGCGGCTCTTTTTTATTTTAAAGAGGCTTTATGGCGAAACTCTTACTCATTCTGCAAATCGTTTCGACGTTTTATCTGACGGGATTGATCTGGACGATTCAGCTTGTGCAGTATCCTTTTTTTTCTTATTTTCAAAACTCGGATTTCACGAAATATCACGACGATTACAGGTTTTGGATCACGCCCGTGGTTGCGCCGATGATGTTGGTCGAACTTTTCACGGCAATCCTTATTCTGCTCTTTCCACCCGATGAAATTAACTATAATCTGCTGATCTTGGGGTTGGTATTGGTCGTTGCGGTTTGGGTTTCGACCTTTTTTCTGCAAGTTCCTCTGCACGAAAAGCTCGCGGGCGGATTCGACAAAATCGCGTATCGGTCGCTTGTCAATACAAACTGGATTCGCACGTTTGCGTGGACTCTGCGCGGCGGTTTGATGTTTTATTTGCTGTGGCGGACGGTCAGGATTTAGTTTCCCGTCATTTGCGCTTTGGGTTTGAATGTTTACAATTCAATAAAGGACGGACGAGAGAAAATGGTTAAGAAAATCGCGCTCGGTTCAGACCACGCGGGCTTTGAAGAGAAGGAAAGATTGAAGAAAACGCTGGACGAGATCGGCATTGCGTATGAAGATGTCGGTACTTATTCGACGGATTCGGTCGATTATCCGGATTTTGCACGGAAAGTCGGCGAAGCGGTTGCAAAAGGCGAGGCGGAACAGGGAATCATCGTGTGCGGTTCGGGCATCGGTGTGGCGATCGCGGCAAACAAGGTTCACGGTGTGCGTGCGGCACAGGCTTGGAATGAAGAAACGGCAAAACTTGCGCGTCAGCACAACGATGCCAACGTTTTGACCATCGGCGCGCGAGTTATCCCCGAAGCGGAGATTCCGAACATCGTCAAAGCCTGGTTTTCAGCCGATTTTGAAGGCGGTCGCCACGAGAAACGTGTCGAAAAGATAACCGCGCTCGAAAGTTAACACAGTAAAAGTCAGTTTTACACATCGCACAACTAACCTTACAGTTTTCGCAAATGTATGTTCGGGATTTGCACGGCTTTACCTAAAACGTGCTTAAGCGAAGATATTTCTTCTGCCGCGTGCGCATCGTTTGATTTTAGACGTGTGTTAAACTATACGGTAAGACTTCATCATTGCTTACATCGCCTCAGCGACGATTGATTTAACGCAGATTTGAGATCAATTGCCGCTCTTGACCGATAAATCAATGAAAAACAGGATGTGACTTCGCTTGTGGAAATGAACAAACTGAAGCTCGTTCTACGTTATACCGAGTTTTCGGGCGAAGGCGTTGTAGAGTTTGTTTATTTCGCTGATGCCGATGAGTTTGGCGATGAGAACGAAAATTGCGCCGCCGAGGGCGATCGGGATAAAGACTTCGATCATTTTCAGCATAAATGTTTTCGCGCCGAAAGCGTGATGCAGAAAGTAATAACTTGCATAGCAGACCGCCGACATTACGGCGGAAGCGACGGCGATTTTGAGAAATGAAGCGATGATGTCTTTGCCGTTCAGACGTTTTATTTTGCGGCGCATCAACAGTGCGAGCGCAAAGAAATTGACGAGTGCGACGACCGACGTGGCAAGCGCGACTCCGGCGTGTCCGAAGCCGTAAGGCGCGAAAAGTTCGCGGAAACCGAGGCACGCCAGCGCGTTGACGGCGATCGAAACGATCGCGATGACCATCGGCGTTTTCGCATCGTTCATCGCGTAAAAGGCGGGCGAAATTATTTTTATCGCGGCGTAACCAGTCAGCCCGATGGAATATCCCGCAAGCGCAAAAGCCGTCATCCGTGTGTCTTCCGCGTCAAATTGTCCGCGTTCGTAGATCAAACGAATGATCGGTTCGCCGAGCACGATCAGACCGCAGGCGGACGGCAGAGTTAAGAGAAAAACGAGATTCATCGAGGAAGAAAGCGTGTTGCGAAAATCGGCAAATTTGCCTTCGCTCGCCATTCGCGAAAGGACGGGAACGGATGCCGTGCCGATTGCCACGCCGAAAATTCCGATCGGAAACTGCATCAAGCGAAACGAAAATGTCAGCCAGCCCTGCGCGCCTTCGATGCCCGAAACGAAGAACGTATTTATCAAAACATTGACCTGCACCGCGCTTGTTCCGATGATCGCCGGAGCCATCAGATACATCACTTTTTTCACGCCTTCATCGGCAAAACTGAGGACGGGCAGAAAGCGGAAACCGACTTTGTAAAGCGACGGAATCTGCATCAAAAGCTGTGCCGCGCCGCCGATCAGTGTGCCGATCGACATCCCGATGATCGCCCACTGCGCGCCGTCCGAAGGAATCGCGTTTTTGTCCATCGACTTTGCCCACGCACCGCCCGCAAGCCAGAACGCGAAGCCCAGACCGACGATGACCGAAACGATATTAAAAACCGTCGAAGCCGACGCGGGAACGCCGAAAACGCCTTTCGTATTCAAAACGCCCATCGCGACCGCCGCCAGTGCGACGAGCAAAATGAACGGAAACATTATCTGCGTCATCGTCACGGCAAGCGCGGCTTTTTCGGGCGAAAATCCGTCCGCGATGAGATTGATGAATTGATTCGAGAAAATAATGCCGATGATGCAGATGATGCTCAAAACGACGGCTAGAGCGTTGAAAACAAGACTCGCCAAACGCCACGCTTCCTGTTCGCTTTTGTTGATCTGATAATCGGTAAAAACCTTGACGAACGCGGCGGAAAGCGCGCCCTCGGCAAACAGATCGCGCAACACGTTCGGGATGCGGAAAGCGACGACATACGCGTCCATCAAAAATCCCGAACCGAAATAATTCGCAAAAACCATCTCGCGCACCAAGCCCAAAACACGCGAAAACATCACCGCAATCGAAACGATTCCGGCAGATTTTGCCACGCTTTGTTGTTTTTTCGGCGGTTCTTCGGCTTCGATTATCTCGTCGGAAACATCGGGTTCGGCAAGATTTTCGGGCGTTTCTTGGTCGGCTTGCTTTTGTTCGATTTCGTTCATCAATTCAGTTTCGAGTTTTGAATCCCTGCTTTAGCAGGCTGTTCGCTCGACGTTTGCCGCCTGAAGGCGGGACTCAAAGCGACTCAAAACAGTAAACGATAAAGTTTGCAATAAATCGTTTCCGACCTCAAGCCGCCAAATAAAAAAGGAAGCGATTTCTCACTTCCTTGTCATTCGTAAATTTACGGGTTGGCGACAAACTGAAGTTTGTCGGACTTTAATCGAGACGGGCGCGTGAATCGGGATAAGTGATGCGCGATTTTGCCATTCTGACGTTGAGCGCGACGGCGTTGTAATTCATCTGCGCCGGTCCGCCGAATTGTCCTTGAATCAACGAAACGTAGGAATTCTGGAACGAACGGAAACGCGGAACGCTGCCTCTCTGGTTAAAGATAACGAAAAGAAGTTTTCCGTTTTTCGTGTTGATCTCGCCCGTCAGACTGCTCACGCCCGCATCGGTATTGCCGAGCGTTCCGGTCTTGCCGACGACACTGCCGGTCGCAAAATCGGTGTCGAAACGATTTTCGAGCGTTCCTTTGTCGATTCCCGCAACGGGCATCACGTCTGCAAAAGTCATTTTGTAACGCGCCAATTCACTGCGAAAAGTGCGAAGAAGCTTCATTTGCGCTTTCGGCGTGACGCGGTTGATGCCGAGTCCGCTCGAAGTCTGCAAGATGAATTCGTTCGGCGCAAGTCCTGCATTCAATTGGACGACACGCGCGACCGCATACGGACCGCCGACCATATCGCCTAATTTTTCAGCCAGGAAATTGTTGGAATAGCACATCGTCACTTTGACGATTTCTTTGAGCGGCGCGGATTCGTGCGTGAAAAGCAGACGCACGTTGCTCGGCATCGGCTGGACGTAGGTTCCGCCCGTGATCGAAACGCTCGCAATGCCCTGCGCCTGATTGTATCTGCCCGAATTGGTCAGATATTCGAGCCACGATTTGGTCGCGGCGGCAGAACGTTTTGCCGCGTCCATCGTCGAAGCCAGCGTTGAAGCCGAACGTGCGGCGGAACCGTTAAAGTTCATCGCAAAATTGTCGGTCACGATGATGTCGCCGCTGATCGTGCGGATGCCGAAGCGGTTCAATTCATTGGCGATCGCAACCGCGTGTTCGTAATTGAAGATCGGGTCGCGTCCTGAAACGTAAAGATTTCCGTAGAGCGTGTTTGTCGCCTGATCGACCGAACCATCCGTCCAGACGTTGGTCGGAAAACGGTATTCGGGACCAAAGGTTTTCAAAACCGCGTAAGCCGTCGCAACTTTGACGTTTGAAGCCGGATTGAAGGCATAATCGGAGTAGCTTTCGATGACGGGTTTTCCGTCCAGCGTTTCAACCAAAATTCCCGTGTAACCCGGAATCTCGACATCGCCCAGAGCCGGATATGCCGTGCTCGGCGAAACCTTAGCGGTCTTTTTCACGAGCGGCGTTGACGACGCAACGGGCGCGGCGGTCGAAGGATTATCGGATTTTACCTGAATATCCTGTAAAAACGGTTTACTCGGCGGCGAAGGTTTTGAATAGACCGGCTGACCGAAGGTTTCGGTGGCGAGCCAGCTAAACATCAGCAAAAAGGCGGCACTGAGCCAAAGGGCTTTTTTCTCGGTAAATCTATTCATTATTTTTCTTATCTGGTTGCTGTGGTAGGCTTTCTCGGGAAAGCTGAGAAAATTATAACACATTAACCACCTGTCTTTTCAAATAATTTCTGAAACTTTTTTCTGACTTCCGTGATTTCAGACGAAATCTTCGATGAATTTGTTCACGATTTGGATGCTTTTATTATTAAAGATTGCTTATGGAAACGATCTTATTTGCTTATACCTGAAAAACAACGAAAAGGGAAGAGAATTTAGAAATTTTTGAGAATAATTTGAGAAAAAAATCATTGACATAAGTTTTGACCGCTCATAAAATTATCTAACCGAAAAGAGAGATTTGTGAAAAAAGAATCGGAACCCTTAACAATCGAAAAAATAAAAGCCGCTTACGAAGAAAGACGCGAAGAAATTCGGGCGCGGATCGCCGAGTTTGAAGAAGTTTGGAAAAGCGGCGCGGACGAGCGGCTCTGGGAAGAAATGGTTTTTTGCTTTTTTACCGGCGGCTGTTCGGCAAAAATGGGTTTGCGTTCGGTCGAAGCTGTCAGACCGCTTCTTTTGACGGGAACGCACGAAGAATTGATGAACGCACTCGTCGGTCGGCATCGTTATCCGCGGGCGCGGGCAGGTTACATCGTCGCTTCGCGCGATTTTTTGCAGGAACACTGCAATCTGGAACTGCGTAAAAAACTGGAAAGTTTTGCCGATCCGCTCGAAAGGCGCGATTGGCTGGTTAAAGAAAAAGGCATTAAAGGCTTGGGTTATAAGGAAGCAAGCCACTATTTAAGAAACATCGGCTTAAAGGGCTACGCGATTCTCGACAAGCATATTCTGCGGAGCTTGGCGGAATTAAAAATAATTGATGACCCAAAGCCACCAAATACGCGTTTGAAGTATCTAACGATTGAGCAAAAGCTTAAAAATCTGTCAAAACTAACAAAAATCGATTTCGACGAGTTGGATTTGGTCTTGTGGTCAATGAAAACGGGCGAAATCTTAAAGTGATTTTAAACCGAAGGGAAAGGAGTTTCTATTATGAAAGATAACTATTTTCGGACACGAGTTTTTTTTGTTCCTTTCCTCAAAAAACGTTTCATCATCTCAAGCTTGATTTGCCTGTTTGCGGCATTCCCGGCGTTTGCCTTCGACGATATTCAGCAAACCGCCGCCGAAGACACGAGGCAAATGACCAAACAGGCGGAGAAACTTTTTAAGAAAGGAAAGTATCCCGAAGCCGAAAAACTTCTGCGCCGCGTCTTAAGCGTCAATCCGAACGATTCCAGCGCAAAACTAAAGCTCGCCAAAGTTTTCCTGAAACAGAGAAAACTGGTCGAAGCCTACGATCATTCGCTCGAGGTCTGCAAAAATGAGCCGAAAAATTCGGAAGCGTTTGCGGTTCTCGGAATGACGTATTTGTATGCGGGAAATTTTCACGAGGCGCGGATCGCGGTCGTTAATTCGTTAAAGTTGGACAGGCGCGAGGCGATGGCTTGGGCGGGACTCGGTTTGATAGATTTTTACGAGAACCGCATCGACCACAGTTTAGACCGTTTGGGGCAGGCGGTTTACAACGACCCTTCCGAACCTGATTACACTTTCGCCTTTGCACAGGTCGCGGCGCGTGCCGAAAAATACAAGCAAGCCGCCGAAGCCTACCGGAGATATTTATCGATTTCAAATGAAACCGACAAAGACCGCCGCGAACGCATCAAGGGTGTCATCGATTTTCTGAATTATCTCGGCAATCAGGAATATTTATACGTGCAAAGCGGTAAAGAGCAAACGTCCGTAAAATTTCAGCTGGTCGGCAACCGTCCGATTATCGAATTGAGGATCAACAACAGCGAAGAACCTTTACGTTTCGTGCTGGATACAGGTTCGGGCATTTCGGTCATTTCCGAAAAAACGGCGAGCAAATTAAAGATCAAAACGGTCGCGCGCGGCGGTCACGCGAGAGGAATCGGCGGCGACGGGAGATTCGAGATCGTTTACGGATTTCTGAAAACGGTCAATATCGGCGATGTCAAGATCAGAAACGTGCCCGTTTACATCAGAAAATTTCATACGAACAATGAAATTATCGACGGATATATCGGGTTGGCTTTGATCTCCAAGTTTTTGACGACCATCGATTACGGCGATTTGAGTTTTTCACTCACGAAAAAAGAGTCGGTTCATAAAAAAGCCGCGACGGGCGACGATCTTTCACTGCCCTTGCGCCTGACTTCGAGCGGATTTCTGAGCGGCGAAGTTCAGCTTGAAGGCGTGCAGGTTCCGCTCAATTTCATCGTCGATACGGGCGCGAGCATTTCGGTTATTTCCGACGACATTGCGGGAACGGCGGAAATGAGCCAGTTTATGAAAAGCGAAACGATGCGCGTGATCGGCGCGGCGGGCGTGACGGAAAACGTTCCGTCTTTCCTGCTTCCGAGAGTCACTTTCGGAACGCACACGCGCGAAAGCGTCAATGCCATCGCGCTCGATCTGGACATCATTAACGAAGCGTCGGGTTTTGAGCAAGCCGGAATTTTGGGCGGTAATTTTTTGAGAAATTATCGGCTAACCTTCGATTTTGACAACTCGAAAGTAATTTTCGTGCCGATTCAAAAATGAGTCTTGAGTCTTGAGTCTTGAGTCCAAAATCGAAAACTTATAATACAGACTTTGGACTTCGGACTCCGGACTTTAGACTATAAATGATGAAATTAAGTCTTTATCTTGAAACTTCCGTGGTCGGCGCATATCTCGACAACGGCGAACCTTTTCGGCGCGATCTGACGATTCGTTGGTGGGAGCACGAACTTTCGGAATATCGCGCTTTTACCTCTCTGCTCGTTCAGCGCGAACTCGAATGCGTCGCCGAACCGCATCGGACGGGCTATTTGAAACTGATAAAACCTCTCGGAAAGCTGGAAATGCTCGAAGAAGTCGCCATTTTAGCCGAAGGTTATATTTCGCGCGGTATCTTTCACCGCAAGTTTCTGGCGGACGCTTTTCACGTCGCGCTGGCTTCGGTTCACAAAATAGATTATCTCGTCACGTGGAACTTCGGACATCTCGCCAATGTGCGCAAACAAGCACGAATCCGTCTTTTCAATACTGCCGCCGGTTTCTTTTCGCCCGTCATCGTCACGCCCGAATTTCTCGTTCACAGTTGAGAGTGAAAATTCCGCTTTAACAATTTATGTCCAACGTTTACAATTAAGATTGGCTGGAAATTTTTATGTATCGCCGTCCGAAGTTTTTAGAAGTTTTGCTCGATATTCGCCAGGAAATGGCGCGTCAGGCTGATTATGACGTTGACCTGTTCGCCGAGATGGTGCGTTCGGGAAAATTTTTAAGCGAAGGAAAATCGCTTCATTCGGTGGAAATCGAAACGGTCGCAAATAAAAGTAAAGCCAAATCGAAACGCAAAACCTGAGTTATGGAAATCGCTTTTGAAGCAATCGGAATCGAGATCGGGAACGAATCCGCTCTGAACGACCTTGCTGCCGACATCGGCAAGCGCGGCGAGGTTTCGCGTCTTTCGCGCAAAAGCGGAACTCTGCACGGCAGATGCTTAAAGCTCGGCGCGGGACTCGAAGTTTGGTCGGTGCTTTACGAATCGGAAACGGGCGAGATATTTTCAAACGATTGCCGTCCGGCTTTTCGGGCGCGTTACGCACAGAAAATTTCGCCGTGGGTTTTGTCGGAATTCGACAAGGAAGCCGAAAACGTGATTCACGGATTTTTGGAAAACAGCGAAACCGAAGTTTTGTTCGAGTTGCAGAATTTAACCGAGGTCGGCACGAAGATTTTTGAAGAAAGCGTTTTGAAGGTCGGTTTGTGCGGTTTGGCATATCGCGCCGAAATTCTCGAAAATGCCGATAAAAAATTCTGGCGCGCTTTTGACGAAGTCGCACTCAACGTCATCTCCGAAGAAAACGATTGGAGTTTGTGCGGCGAGGTTCTGGCTTTCGATTCGCTGAAAAATTCGTTTTCGGGAAACGATCTTTTCTGGATTTATCTCGATCTGGGCGAATTCAAACTCGAAGTTTTGGTCAATCAACGCACTTTGCAACGCGAAAAATTAAAGATCGGCGCGTTTTTGCGAGCTGACATCTGGTTGCAGGGACATATTTTGGACGAAAGAGCCAAACGGAAAGTATATGAAGGAGTTGACCGCAAGATTCGCACGGTCGATCTCTGGAAATCATTTAAGAAACCCAATTAACCTAAACAAAAATGCGCCGCTATTTACTCTCCTCGGCGATCATCATCCTGATTTTGTCGCTGTTTGGGGCATATTTTTTCAACCAATACTGGATTCACCGCTACGATGAATTAATTGTGCGGCAAGCGGGCATTTATCGTCTGGACGAAAAATTGGTCTGGAGCGTGATCTATGAAGAAACCTTCTTTCGCGCCTGGAAGATCGGCGGCGCGGACGAAGTCGGTCTGATGCAGGTTACGCCGTTAGTTGCACGTGAATGGGCGAAGGAAACCGGATTCAAGGAGTTTGAAAAGCAAACCGCCGAAAACGTCAATGAATTTTTACGCGATCCTGAAAGAAATATTCAGGTCGGCTGTTGGTATCTCGAAAAACTGCGTCAAAAATATCGCGGTTTTCCCGCCGAAAAAGCGATGACTCTCGCCGCCTACAACGCCGGAGCAAGTCGCGTCGAAGAGTGGACACGCGACACGGACGCTTCAAAATTAAGCCAGAACGACTTCATCGAACGCATCAATATTTCCTCGACCAAAGCCTACGTTTCTTCGATCCTGAAACGCTATCAGGAACAGACAAGATAAATTTGAAACAACGATTGACGCGGATTTTCACCCGATTAAATTAAAAGAAAAAATTCGTGCGAATCGCTTTAATCGTGGTTTCTTTCTATAATTTCATAATGAAAATTCTTTCCGCCGAATATGTTTTGCCGATCTCGTCAGAACCGATCGAAAACGGCGCGGTCGTCATCGAAAAAGACAAAATTCTCGCCGTCGGTGCCTTTTCCGAATTAAAGGAAAAATACCCGCAAGCCGAACACGAATCCTTTGGTGAAGCCGCAATTTTGCCCGGTTTCGTCAATGTGCATTCGCATCTCGAACTAACGGCGATGCGCGGATTTCTCGATACGGTCGAACACGATTTTACGGCGTGGCTTTTGAAGGTAACGAAAACCCGCGCCGAAATTTTGACGGATGAAGACGTAAAAACCGCCGCGATTTTCGGCGCGCTCGAAGGCGTTCGGGCGGGCGTGACCTGTTTCGGCGACATCGGTCGTTTCGGCGCGGTCGGCTTTGAAGCATTGAAGAAAAACAAGCTTCGCGGGATTTTGTTTCAGGAAACCGAATTTTCGCCCGACAACAAAACTGCCCGTGCCGATTTTGAGAAATTAAAGGAAAGGTTTTCGGCTTTGCGCGAAACGGAAAACGAACTCGTCAAAGCCGGACTTTCGCCGCATTCGCCTTACACGGTCAGCCGAAAATTGTTTGAAAACATCGCCGAATACGCGCTTGCCGAAAACGTAAAAATCACGGTTCACGCCGCCGAATCCGGCGACGAAGCCGAACTTCTGGAAAAAGGAACGGGATTTTTTACAAAGGTTTATGAAAAATACGGGGTCGAATGGCAAACGCCTTTTTGTTCGCCAATCGAATTTCTCGAAAAAACAGGGATTTTACAGGCGAAACCGTTGCTCGCGCACTGTATAAAAGTTTCGGATTCGGACATCGAAATTATGCGTGAAACCGATTCGCGCGCCGCGCATTGCCCGAAATCTAACGCCAAATTCGGTCACGGCATCGCGCCGTTTGAAAAGTTTCTCGACGCAAAAGTAAAAACGGGTTTCGGGAGCGATTCGGTTGCCTCGAACAACGTCTGCGACATCTTGGAAGAATCCCGTTTTGCCGTCCTTTCGGCGCGAAATCTCATTTCCGGAAAACGTTTCATCGAACCGAAAGAAGCTGTCGAAACCGCAACGCTCGGCGGCGCGAAAGCATTGGGACTGGAAAATGAAACCGGAACCCTGGAAAGCGGAAAACAAGCCGATCTGATCGCCGTTTCGCTCGAGAATGTCGCGCAAATGCCCGTTCACGACGTTTATTCCGCGCTCGTTTTTGCCTCGAACGCACGTGACGTGCAAATGACGATGGTTGCGGGTGAAGAACTTTATCGAAACGGAAGATCGAAGGTGCTCGATGAAATTGAGATCAAGGCAAAGATCAAAGAAATCGTCCGCAAAATGAAAGAGGCTTGAGCAAAAATTACTCAAGCCTCTTTTATTTTGCTCAAACAAGATCAGCGCAAATGAATTCCCGGAATCGGAATATCGCTTGCCGTTCCGAAGGAGAAGGATTGGAATCCGTCTCTCGAACGGTTCAGATACCAAACTCCGTTGCGGTAAACGGCTTGATCGGCTTTGAAATCGCCGTCGTAATCGCCCGGAACGGGAATGTCGCCGTTTTGTCCGAACGAAATTGCCGAAAATTGTTCGCTCGTGCTGTTTATCCGATACCAAGTTCCGTTTTCGGGACGGAAAACCGCGATGTCGGCGCGTCGGTCATTGTCGTAATCCATCGGCACGAGCTTGTCGGTCGCAAGTCCGAACGAAACGGCTCTGAAACCGTGAAACGATTGCAGAATATACCAAGTTCCGTTGCGGAAAACCGCCGCATCGGCTTTGAAATCGCCGTCATAATCTGCCGGAACGGGTTTATCGCCGCTTTGCCCGAAGTTGATAAATATCGGGTTTCCGCCGGCAGAACTGCGAATATACCAAGTTCCGTTACGGAAGACCGCCGCATCGGTTCTGCCGTCGGCATCATAGTCGCTTTGAACCAAAATGTCCGAACTCAGTCCCCAATTTATATTCGTCAATGTATTGCTTCCCGAATTAAGAATCAGCCAGTTTCCGTTACGGAAAACCGCCACATCGGTTCTTTGATCGCCGTCGTAATCGCCCGGAACGGGTTTGTCGGTCGAAATTCCCCAACTTATTGCCGAAAAACCGCCTGTCGAACGATTCATATACCAATTTCCGTCGGACGGTCGAAAAACCGAAACATCGGTTCGCAGATCGCCGTCGAAGCTCGGCGGCATTCCTTGCGGGAAAATGTCGATACAGAGCGGCGTTTCAAAAGATAATTTCCAACCGCCGATCGTTCCTGAATCGGCAACCGTATCGTCCACGACCCACAGTTTCCAATCGCCGTTAAAAGTCGTGCTTCCTGTATTAAAGACCGAAGCGAATGTCGTGGAACCCGTTGGCGCAGGGTTTTGATACGGTCCGGCAGGCGCGGGCGTAACAAATGTATCGGCGGGAGCATAATTTGTCGGTTTATATTCGCCGGGAACGGGAACTGTCGAAGTTGCAGGAATTGCGGTCGCGTCGTCATTAAACGTGAAAGTTCCTGAAACCGTGTTAGTTCCGTTATTTGCGCTGTAAATGTCGGACATAAACGTGAATTTTTGTCCGCTCGGACTTTCGAGCATAACATCGATGTCGCCGAACCACGCGTGCGAAACGTTTGTGAGCTCGACTTTCGGAATCCGCGAACCCGTGATTCCCGAAACCGTGATGATCGATGGATATGGCGATGCCGCGCCGGATGTGGTTGTCGGCTGACCGTTCGGAACATTGATTAAAGTGTTATTTGTAAACACGCTTCCCGGTTGCGCCGGAATGACGCGGAAGGATTTGGTTCTGGTGATCGTGCCGAGATTGCTGGAAATATTGATCGTGATGACGTGGAACGGGTCGCAGGTTCCGTAACGCGGAATGTAGTAGGTGATGTCACGCATAACGATCTGACCGTTTGAGATCGTGCCGTAGTCTTGCGACATTCCGTTCACGATCGAAGCCGTGACATTGGTTGCGGTTATGCCCGAACTGTTTGTCAGTTTGAGCGTTACGGAAACGGTTTCGCCCATTTCGGTCTGCCCGTCGCCGTCGCCTTGAAGTTCGGTGACTGTGATCGGGTCGAGAACGGTCAATCCGGGCAGGTCAAAGGCTTCGGTAACGGCGGTATTGTTTGTGCCCGTTCCAGTGTTTTGAATGCTTGCCGAATATCCCATCCCGCGTAGCGCAAAACCTTGCCAGACGACGGTTGCATCAGCCGGATTGCTGGCAAGAGCGGCGGCGATGATCGCGTCGCGTGATTGAAGCATGGTCGGATTAAGCGACGAAAATTTCATCGCGTCCGTCACATACTGCAAAGCGCGTCGATTGCCTTCTGCCGCCCCGTGAACGCCGATCAGTTTGTCGCGCATTTCCCACAGAGCCGCGCTCCAGATTTCGCCCAGATTATGAATCTGATCGCAGGTTGTAACGCCGATCGGACCGCGCGGAAATGCGCTGTTCGGATTGGTCGAAGTCGTTCCGATTAAATTGTTGCAATCTGCATTTATATAACGGAAAGTCAGCGGATTATGCGGTTTGTTATTCGCACCGACCGAAGCCAGCACCGCAAGCGGAAAACGGCGGATTCCGTAATAATAGTTGCTTTCAAATCCGGCAGTTATCTGATAGGCGACATAACCGCCCGTCGTATAAGTTCCGAGTCGATCATCCGCCGGTTCGGACATCAAAGCCAGTGCGTAGAAATCAGACCAGCCTTCGCCCATTCCGCGCGACATATTTGATGAAAGTCCCGTAGCGTTTCCGTGTAATCTGTTTGAAAGACCGTGAGTTGCTTCGTGAATGACCACCTGACTGTCCAATGCGCCGTCACGGTCGGGTGTCGCACCCGTCCAAATATACATCTGCAAACGTCCGCGACCGCCGTCTGCAGAGGTTGCAAAATTTGCCGCGTTCGTGCCGGTGCTGTCCTGGATTTCAACGGAAATGTTGTCGTTTTCGACTCCGCCGCGTCCGAAATTGCTTGTTTGGAAATTTCGCGATTGTTCGTTGAATCCGAGCAGATAGGTTTCGTCGTGCCAGCGGTTAACGGCATAAAATGCGTGTGTTACCGCGCCTTGCTGATATTGCGAGGGCGGATAGGTTTGAGTAGTTGGAAGCGGTTCTTCGCCCGGCGCAGGATTTCCCGGCGCGGGATTGTAAGTGTAGCTGAAAACTCTGTTCGGATCGCCGAAAGCCCAACCGTTCGTGTCGATACCATTATTCCCGTCACGGTCGATCCCGGCTTCGGCGGCGTTTCCGATGGTGCGGTTTTCGCCGTCGGGAATCCAACCGTTGTTGTTAAATTGATACGGCGATTCGTTACCGGTCAGGGTAAAATCGGTGCGCGGAACGAGCGGCGGTTGAGCGCACCCGATCGGCGACAGACAGCCGGGCGAAAAGGGCGACGTGCTGTCCGCCGTTTTCATCATACTCGTCTGATTGCCGTAAACATTGTAGGTTGCAGGTTGAGTTTGATTTTCAGTGACATTTTTGTGCCACAAAATCGCACCGCTCTCAGCTTCGACGATCACATAAAACGCGGCTTCCTTCGTCCATAAAAACACTTTCCAAGCCGGACGGACAACGCCCGAATCAATCGGGAAATAGATTTTTTCCGCCGTCGTTTCGTCCTCGAAATTTCCGCGTTCAAAGGTGATTTTCAGTTCATCGGCGGTCGAGTTTTTTCTTTGCAGATTGTCGGTGTTTTCAGAAAATCCGAGATGCTTTGCCGCCATTTTGACGGCATTTTCCGCATTTCCGAAATTATTTGAAACGCTTTCTTCGTCAATGTTCGGCGCAAGATTGTTGATGATGCGAACGATCTCGTTTCGTTTCGTAAATCCCGCGTTGACTTCGCCGCGAAAGACGGGAATGCCTCCGATTTCCTGCTCGAATCGAACAAAAGACAGAACGCCGTCCGGGTTGGTGTAATCAGCCGTTTTCTTCAATTTTGCCAGCCGGATTTCATCGATGCCGAAAAGCGCGGAGTTTTCACGGATAAAATCCTTCAAAATGTCGGCACGTTTCTCACTGCCCGGAGCGGTGAGAAAACTTCTTTTCGCCTTGATTTCTGGAGAAATGATTTCGGGAATGCGTAGGTCGTTATTGTATTCAACCTTCAGATCGGGAATTTTTTCACGCAGGTTTGCTTCGGCTTTGATGACGTTTTTTCTGTCGAGATCGATCTCAGACGCAGATTTTGAAGAACTCTGAACAAAATTTTGAATTTCGTCTTTAGCCTTCGCATCTTTGTCGGTGCGAATGTCGTAATCGATGGGAAATTGAAATTCTTTCTTTTCAGCCGAAGTTTTGGCTTTCGGTAAAAAATAAAGGGAGAAAAAAACTGAAAATAAAACGAAAAGCACAGCGAGCGGGAATGTGCCTTTAAAAAAAGCATTTTGCGGTTTCATAAAAACTCCTTTTCCTGATAATTCCTAAACGATTGTTTTTGATAGATGCAGGATAATTATAACCGCAAAATGTTATTTTGTTAATATTTTTTTATGCGTTATTTTCGAGAAGCTGGACGAATTTCTTAGCGGCAAGCGATAAGTTGCGGTCGTTCCTGTAAATTACGCCGACCGGACGAACCCATTCCTTTTCCGCGAGCTTGATGACGTGAAGCTGTCCGTTGCGTTCTTCGTCCATTACCGATGGATGCGGAACGATCGCCAGCCCGAAATTTACTTCGACGGCGCGTTTGATCGTTTCGATATTGTCGAATTCGGCAACTTTGCGCACGTCCACGCCGTTCGATTTCAATATTTTATCGGTCGCTTTACGCGTCGGAATATCGCGCTCGAAAAGCACGAAGTCCTTGCCGTTCAACTCTTTTGCCTTGATCTTATCCTTGCGCGAAAATTCGTGTTCGGGCGAACAGATGAGCACGAGCCGGTCGCTCAACATCTGCACGATGGTCAGCCCGCGGCGCGGTTCGGGAAATGCGACCACGCCGAGCTCGACCGTTCCGTTCAGCACGTCGCGCACGACACGCGTCGTCCGTGAATATTCGAGATCGATCTTTGCCGAGGGAAATTTCGACATAAATTCGCGCACTTTCGGCGGAAGTTCGTGCAGTCCGACGCTGTAAACCGTAGCAACTTTAACGGTTCCGCCGATCTTGCCGACGAGTCCGCGCATACTCTCATTGAGCTGATCGTAGCTGTCTAAAACGTTTTTCGCTTCGCGGTAGAAAACTTCTCCGGCGACCGTCAGACGAACTTCGCGTCTGCCGCGCACACGTTCGAGCAAACGGCGTTTGAATTTTTCTTCCAATGTGCGAATTTGCTGGCTGACGGCGGATTGGGTAATGAAATTTCGCTCCGCCGCCAAAGAAAAGCTTTGCAGATCAACCAGATCGCAGAAAACCTTTAACGTTTCAATGTGCATATTTTAGTAATGGTTCATTTACCGTAAAATTAGTGCAAGATAAATGAATAAATTAACGAAAGTCGGATGAAAATAAGTTTTCCTCAATAATAGATTCAGGAAAATTCATTTTATCTTATCAGATTTAGTCTTTATAATAAAATTTTTGAAGGCGACAGAAAATGAAAAATTGCGGTTCAAGCGTTTGATTTAGTATTTTTTCAAAAATATAATGATTTTACCGCAGTAACTTTCATAAATAAGACATTAGGAAAAACCATGAAAATCAGCAATACGTTTCTGTTAAGAAAATTGCATCAGATCACGGGTATCGTGCCGCTCGGAATATTTTTCTTCGTTCATATGTTCACGAATTCAAAAGCGATGAGCGGAGCAAGCGTTTTTAATGACGCGGTCGAAGACATCCATCATATTCCGTATCTTTTATTCGTCGAAGTTTTCGGCATCTTTCTGCCGCTGTTGTTTCACTCGGTTTACGGGGTCGTCATCTCGTCCGAGGCGCGTCCGAACATCGGAAATTACGGCTACGGGCGCAACTGGTTTTACATTTTCCAACGTATCACGGGCGTTTTTCTGTTTTTCTTTATTCTGTTTCATATTCTCAATCTTCGTTTCGGCGTGATTCCGGGACTCGCATCGTATGGAAATCCGGTTGCCGGAAATGCTCACAGAGCGTTTTCAATCGTTTCGGCGGAATTCAGCAATACGGGAATTTTTCTGGTTTATATTTTCGGGATTATTTCGACGGCGTGGCATTTGGGTTACGGATTTTTCCTGTTTGCCGTCGATTGGGGGATCGTGATCGGCGAAAAAGCGCAGAAATACGCGCTCTATGCTTGTATCGGTTTGGCGGTTTTTCTCGGCTTGGTCGGCATCAATGCCGCCGCCGCCTTCGTCAAGCCTTGCGGGTTGTTTCCGCAGGCGTTTTGCGGCGAATTAGAGAAAAAAGGTGTGGTCGAACCTAACAAAACAGGGAACTATTAATTTTTGAATCATCTATTCGGTTAATAAAATTATGGCATCAAACGGATTAAAAATAGCGATTGTCGGCGGCGGATTGGCAGGACTTGCGGCAGCGATGAAAATTGCCGAACAGGGACACGAAGTGGATTTGATCTCGGTCGTTCCGGTCAAACGTTCGCATTCGGTTTGCGCACAGGGCGGAATCAACGGCGCGGTAAATACGAAAGGCGAAGGCGATTCGCCCGCGAAACATCTGGACGACACGGTTTACGGCGGCGACTTTCTGGCGAACCAAACGCCTGTCAAACAAATGTGCGATATGGCTCCGCAAATCATTTATCTTTTTGACCGGATGGGCGTTCCGTTTTCGCGCACGCAGGAAGGTTTGATCGATTTCCGACGCTTCGGCGGAACTTTGCATCACCGCACCGCGTTTGCCGGAGCTTCGACCGGGCAACAGCTTCTTTACGGGCTTGACGAGCAGGTTCGCAAATACGAAGCCGCCGGAACGGTTCATAAATACGAAGGTTGGGAAATGCTTTCGCTCGTTCTGGACGATCACCAGGTTTGCCGCGGTTTGATCGCGATGAATCTGCAAACGCTCGAACTCAAAGCATTTAACGCCGACGCGGTGATTATGGCGACCGGCGGACCCGGACTTATTTTCGGAAAATCGACTAATTCGCAAACCTGCACGGGCAGTGCGGTTTCCGCCGCCTATCAGCAGGGCGCGAAATACGCGAACGGCGAATTTATCCAGGTTCACCCGACTTCGATTCCGGGCGAGGACAAACTCCGTTTGATGAGTGAATCGGCGCGCGGCGAAGGCGGACGCGTCTGGGTTCCGAAAAATCAAGGCGACAAGCGCAATCCGAAAGACATTCCGGCAAATGAACGTTGGTATTTCCTTGAAGAGAAATATCCGGCTTACGGAAATCTCGTGCCGCGCGACATTGCGACACGCGAGATTTTTCAGGTTTGTCTGGACGGCTACGGTGTAAACGGCGAAAATCAGGTTTATCTCGACCTGACTCACGTTCCGGCGGAAACTTTGACACGCAAACTCGGTGCGATTCTGGAAATTTACGAGATGTTCGTCGGCGACGATCCGCGTTATGTTCCGATGCGCATTTTCCCCGGCGTTCATTATTCGATGGGCGGACTCTGGGTTGATTTCGAGCAACGCACGAACATTCCCGGACTTTTCGCGGCGGGCGAATGCGATTATTCGATCCACGGTGCGAACCGTCTGGGCGCAAATTCGCTCGTATCCTGCGTTTACGGCGGTTTTGTCGCGGGTCCGGCGGCGGTTGAATACGCGAAGAACGTCGAACGCAAATCGACCGAAACGAACGGAATCCACGCGGCAGAGCTCAAACGCCAGCAGGAGATCAACGATTCGATCATCAAGAACGAAGGTTCGGAAAACCAGTATAAACTGCACGATGAACTCGGAAAATGGATGACGGATAACGTCACCGTCGTGCGTTACAATGACAAATTGAAAGCGACGGACGAAAAGATTCTCGAATTGCAGGATCGTTTCAAAAAAATCTCGGTCAATGACTCGAATCTGTGGGCGACACAGGCACTTCCGCACGCACGTCAGTTGTGGAATATGCTTGAACTCGCACGGGTTATCACGCTCGGCGCACTAAACCGCGACGAATCACGCGGCGCGCATTATAAACCCGATTTTCCAGACCGCAACGATGAGCAGTTTATGAAAACGACCATCGCCGAATGGTCGGCGGAATCTCCGATCATCAGTTACGAAGCCGTTGACGTAAGTCTTGTCGAACCGCGTAAACGCGATTATTCAAAAGGCAAAGCGAAAGCCGCCGGAACCGAAAAAGGCGGCGCACCGCAAGTTCCGCAACCGGGAAGCGAACTTAAACCCGAAGGACGCGAAGAAATGCTGGTCAGAGAAGGCGAAAAAATCACGAAAGGGGAATCTATCAAAGAGTAAAGATAAAAATTTATGAATGAAGCAAACGTGCATCAAGAAAAAAAGCGATTGGACAATCCGCCTGCATCGATTCAGTTTAAGATTCAGCGGCGTGAAAAATTGGGGGCGAGCGAATACTGGGAAACCTTCGAGATTCCGTATCGGCGCAATCTGAACGTGATCTCGGCTTTGATGGAAATCCGCAAAAATCCCGTCACCGTAGAAGGCAAACAAACGACTCCGCCGGTTTGGGATATGTCGTGTCTGGAACAGGTTTGCGGCATCTGCACGATGGTCATTAACGGTCGCGTTCGTCAATCGTGCTCGGCTCTGGTCGATGATCTGCTCGTGGTTTCGGGCGGAAATACGATCACGCTTCAGCCGATGTCGAAATTTCCGAACGTGCGCGACCTGAAGGTTGACCGTTCGCGGATGTTCGAGCATCTCAAGCAGGTTCACGCCTGGGTCGAACTCGACGGTTCGCACGATCTCGGTCCGGGACCGACGCTTTCAAACGAAAAAGCGCAGGAACGTTACGCTTATTCGCGCTGTATGACGTGCGGCTGTTGCCTCGAAGCGTGTCCGCAATATCACGACGACAACTACATCGGACCGCAGGCGATCGGGCAGGCGCGGCTTTTCAATATGCACCCGACCGGCAAGATCACGATGGAAGACAGGCTTGACGGTTTGATGGGCGAAGACGGCATTACGAATTGCGGAAACGCGCAAAACTGCGTGCAGGTTTGCCCGATGTCGATTCCTTTGACACGCGCAATCTATGAAACGAACCGCGATATTACGGTTAATGCTTTGTTCGGCTGGTTGAAGAAATAATTGTTCTAATTTTTTTTATCAGTGACGGAAGAGTTTTTCTTCCGTCTTTTTTATTTTTTTGCTAATCTCTTTTGCGAAATATGAAATACGAACAATATACTTCGCTCATTACCAAACTCGAAAAATATGCTGAACAAAATCCGAAAGGTTACGAATTTCGCGTTGCCGCACTCGGCGCACTCGGTTACGCATATTTCGGTATCTTGCTGTTAACGCTTTTACTGATCCCGGTCGGGATCGTCGTTTTGCTCTTTTTCGTGCCCCAGCTTCTCTGGGTCGTTGTCAAACTCGCCGGAAAATTGATCTGGCTGATCCTGATCGGATTTGCTTCCTTTTTCGGCGTTATCTGGAGTTTTCTGAAATCATTCTGGACGAAAATTCCCGCTCCCGAAGGGCTTGAGTTGAGCCGTGAAGAAATCCCGCAACTATATCAATTGGTTGACGAAACCAGCGATTATCTCAAAGCTCCGCGACCACAGCATATTTTGCTGACCGAAGATTTTAACGCGGCGGTCGTTACTTTGCCGAAATACGGCGTGTTCGGGAAAAGAACTTATCTGATCCTCGGTTTGCCTTTGCTCCAGGCGATTTCGCCTGAACAGTTGCGCGCTGTTCTGGCTCACGAGATCGGGCATATTTCTGAGAAACACGGAAGTTATTCGACCTGGGCATACAGTTTACAGGAAAGTTGGAGCAGATTTCTGGCTTCGCAGGAAGCGGAGGGGCATAAACTTTCTTTTCTCTACGAAAAATTCCTGAATTGGTATTTTCCTTATTTCGGTGCTTATTCGTTCGTTCTGCGCCGCCGTCACGAACGCGAAGCCGATAACTATGCCGTGCAGTTTGTCGGTGCGAAACCGCTCGGCGAAGCATTGATAAATCTCGAAATAAAAACGCTCAATCTTTCACAGAAATTCTGGAAGGACGTTTTGGACGAAGCCGGACGCGAACAAACGCCGCCGAAGGAATTTTTTACGCGAATGGCGACCGCGTTTCGTGAAAGCAACAAACCGCAGGATTTAATGCACTTATCGAAAGCCGTCGCGATCAATACCGGATATTCGGATTCGCATCCGAGCCTGTCGGAGCGTTTGCGGACGATCGGCTACTGGAAAAACGGCGATCTGCCCGAATTGCCCGAAGAAGCTTCCGAAACGGCGGTGCAAAAATATTTCGGACGATCGGAAGAAAAATACGTCAGGATTTTTAACGATCTGTGGCAGGAACGCGTCCGCGATGAATGGAAAAAACGTCACGAATATTTACTCGAAGCGGAAAAAAGAATCGACGAATTGAACGAAAAAGCACAGACCGAACCGCTTTCAAAAGAAGAATTGTTTGAAAAAGCAAAACTTGTTTCGGAAAGATACGGGCAAGATGAAGCTATGCCGATTCTGCGTGAAATCATTGTGCTCGAACCTGAAAATGCCGACGCAAATTTCGGCATCGGTTCGATCCTGCTTTCAGAAGAAGACGAAGACGGTATTGCCTACATCGAAAAAGCGATGAAAGCCGACCGCACTTTGAAGATTTCAGGGTGCGAAACGATCTATTATTTTCTGCGCGGAAAAGGTCGTGACGAAGAAGCGAAAAAATACATTATCGCCATCGAACACGAAGAAGAAGCGTTTGGTCTGGCACAGCAGGAACGTTCCTCCGTGTCGCCGGAAGATGAATTTGCCGAACACGATTTCAAGGACGACGTGCTCGAAAAAATTCGCGGTAAGATTCAATATTACGATGAAATCCAAACGGCTTACCTGACCAAAAAGGTCGTCGAACATTACGAGGAAGTTCCGTTTTACGTGATGTTTCTCGATACGAAAAAGAAAGGCTGGATCGGCGACAGCACAACGCTCAATACGAACGATCTTTTGAACGTAATGGTCGAGCGTTTCGGTGAATTCGGCATTCATTTTTTCATCGTTCTCGAAAATGAATTCAAATCTCTGAAACCGTATTTGGACGAAATTCCGAATGCGAAAATTTATCAAAGGTGAAACCGGGGTTTTCACCTTTTTATTTTTTCTGTTAATCTTTTCTCGCCCCAATTATTCAAAAAAAACTAAATAACAGAGCGATGAGAAGAATCACTTTTTGGCAGCGCGTGCGCTATTGGTTCGACAATAGTTTATCGGGCGGAACGGCAAGTTTGATCGGGTGGCTGGCGATGATTTCGCTGGCGATGGTTTTGACGGCGGCGGTTTTTTTGGTGGCGACGGGATTAAAGCCCGAAGAGGAACCCGCACCCGAACCGGCGGCAGTTGAGCAGACGATCGGGAATCCCGAATCAAAAGACGAAACGGCAAAGATCGAAACCGGCGAAAAAGACGCGGAAAAACCTCCGGCTGAACCCGAAAAACCGAAAGAGGAAGAAGGCTACAGTTTTGCGGAAGCGGCTTGGCAGAGTTTGATGCACTCGATCGACGCGGGAACGGTCGCGGGCGATACGGGCTGGAAATATCGCGGTTTTATGTTTCTCATCACGCTCGGCGGAATTTTTATCGTGAGCAGTCTGATCGGCGTTTTGACGAGCGGTTTAGAAGGGAAACTGGAAGAACTGCAAAAAGGTCGTTCGTTCGTCTGCGAAGAAAATCATACGCTCATTCTGGGTTGGTCATCGCGTATTTTTCTGGTCATTTCAGAGCTTGCAAAGGCGAACGAAAACGCGAAAAAGCCGCGCGTCGTTATTCTGGCGGACAAAGACAAGGTTGAAATGGAAGATGAAATTCGTGCAAAGGTCGAAGACCCGGGACGCACGAAGGTCGTCTGCCGTTCGGGAAGTCCGATCGATCTTTCCGATCTCGAAATCGTCAATCCGCACGCGACGAAATCGATCATCATCCTTTCGCCTGAAGAATTTTCCGATCCTGACGCGCAGGTTATCAAGATGATTCTGGCAATCACCAATAACCCGAACCGGCGCGAGGAAAAATATCACATCGTTGCCGAATTGCGCGATCCGAAAAACGTCGAAGTGGCAAAAATGGTCGGAAGGGACGAGGTCGAAATCGTTTTGGCGGACGATCTGATCTCGAGAATCACGGTGCAAACTTCGCGGCAGACGGGCTTGAGCGTCGTTTACAAAGAATTGCTCGATTTCGGCGGCGACGAGATTTATTTTTCCGAACAAACCTCGCTGGCGGGCAAAACTTACGGCGAATCGCTCGCATCTTTCGCTGATTCGGCTCTGATCGGGATTCGTTTTGCGAACGGTAAAACGAAACTCAATCCGCCGATGGACACGAAAATCACGGCAGGCGATAAGGTCGTCGTGATCGCCGCCGACGATGACCGGATAAACCTTTCGGCAAAGACCGATTTTTCGGACACGGCAATCGTCGCAAAGCCGTCGGGCAAAGCCGAAGCCGAGAAAAATCTGATTTTGGGCTGGAACAAAAAAGGCGAAACGATCGTGCGCGAGATGGACAAATACGTTTCCAAAGATTCACGGTTGACGGTCGTTGCCGATCTGGAAGAAGCACGAAGAACGGTTGAAGAAATTGCGGCTGAACTGACGAATCTAAAGGTTAATTTCGTTTTCGGCGACACTTCCGACCGCGAAATGCTCGATGCCCTCGATCTGACCTCGTATCAGCACGTTATTTTGCTGTGTTACGCTGACGATATGGAGATTCAGGAAGCCGACTCGAAAACCTTGATGACGCTTCTCCATCTGCGCGACATCGAACATAAAAAGGGCGAAGCCTACAGCGTCGTGAGCGAAATGCTCGACGTGAAAAATCGCGCTCTGGCGGAAATCGCGAAAGCCGACGATTTTATCGTGAGCGACGAACTGGCGGGTTTGCTTTTGACGCAGGTTGCGGAAAATAAGGAACTCGGCAATGTTTTCGACGATCTGTTCGATGCCGACGGCGCGGAAATCTATCTGAAACCGGCGAAAGATTACATCAAACCGGGTGAAGCGGTCAATTTTTACACCGTTCTCGAATCAGCCAAACGGCGCGGCGAAACCGCTATCGGTTATCGGCTGAATTCCGACGCAAACGATGCGGGAAAGGCTTACGGCGTGCGCGTCAATCCCCGCAAAAACGAAACGATCACCTTTTCGGAAAACGATAAAGTCATCGTGTTGAGTGAAAATTAAAATACTCTTGCAGGCTGTGAAGAAGCGTGTCGGACAATTAAAGATTAAAGATTTAAAATTCAATCTAAAATGCTGAAAAACGATTCTTCACAGGCACGTATCTGCTTTTATTGCTTCACTTTTCATTTGCTCGGATTAATACATCTCTATTACCAAACGGTTTTGCGGTTCGATTAATCCGAATCGAAAATAAATTGAATGATTTTATAAAAATAATGTCGGGAAAATAAATTTATCCGTGGGGTAAAAAAATATCCGTCGGGATAAATTATTTATCCCGACGGATATTAAATAATTCCTAACAAATATATAATTCATCCTAAAAGATGAAATATTTATCCCGACGTTTCAATAATTTATCCTAACAGATAAAGTATTTATCCTAAAAAACAAATCATTTATTCTTTAAGATAAATATTTTATCCTAAAGAATAAAATTCTTATCCCGACTTTTATAAAAAAAATGGTAATGAAACAAAATAAAAAGACGATGCGAAAATGCGATGATGCAACAGCGCAATTTTCCCACCGTCTTATGCTCATTTTGTTTCAAGGCACTTATTAAATACTCTTGCTTATGTGCAGGTTTCTGCTTTTTATTGAATCGTAGAAACTATGGAAATGTCTTTGAATCTTGTTTCGGGAATGTCGAGAATACCGTTTTCATTAAGGAAATGCTGAACTTCTTCGTAGGAAAGCGGTTTCGAGAAAAGATGTCCCTGCGCGCCTTCGCATTTGAGTTTTTTGAGATGTTCGAGCTGGGCTTCGGTTTCCACACCTTCGGCGATCACGCGCAAGCCGAGGTTTCGCGCCATCATTACGATCGTCTGCACGATCTCGATATTATTGCCGTTCTGCTCGATCGGGCTGATAAAAGAACGGTCGATCTTGAGCGTCGAGATCGGCAGTTGCATCAGGTAACTCAGATTTGAATAACCCGTTCCGAAATCGTCGATGTTGATCTCGATGCCGAGTTCGCGCAATTGATTGAGCATCAGGATCGCTTTGTCGCGGTAGTCGAAAAAGACCGATTCGGTGATTTCGAGTTTTAATTTGGTTGGCGGAAATCCCGTTTCTTCCAGAATATTTTTGATTTTTGTGACCAGATTCGGGTAAGCAAACTGTTTGCACGAAAGATTGACGTTTAAAACGAAAGAAAAATCAGACGGAAAATCGCGCCTGATCGCCGCCATTTCAGTGCAAGCCTTGCGTAAAACCTGCTCGCCGAGCGCGTTGATAATGCCGATTTCCTCCGCGAGCGGCACGAATTTCGACGGCGGAATATTTCCCAAAACGGGATGTTCCCAACGCGCAAGGGCTTCAAAGCCTTCGACGTTTCCCGTAATCAACGAATAGATCGGCTGATAATGAACCGTAAAATCGCGTTTCTCGACGGCGCGGCGCAGATCGGTTTCGAGCTTTAAGATTTCCTTTGCCGCTTCGTGCATATCCGCGTCGAAAACTTCGTGGCGGGCTTTTCCGGCGCGTTTCGCCTGATACATTGCCGTGTCCGCGTCGCGCATCATATCTTCCGAAGTCAGATGATTTTCGGTCGCGTGAAGAATTCCGATGCTTGCCGAACTGTAAACTTCGTGCCCGCTCAGATCGAAGGGAATCGAGAATTTTTCCTGCACGCGCTCGGCAATGCGGACGACTTCCTTATTGTCGTAATTTCCTTCGACGAGCACGGTAAATTCATCGCCGCCGAGCCGCGCCACCGTATCGGACGGACGGACGCAATCGCGCAGACGTTCGGCGATGCCGATCAAAAGCTCGTCGCCGATCAGGTGTCCGAGGCTGTCATTGATGATCTTGAAACGGTCGAGGTCGATAAACAAGACGCTGACTTTGTGAGCGTGATCGTTATTCGATTTTTCGAGAGCCGCCGTGAGCCGCGTCATAAAGAATTTGCGGTTCGGCAAACCTGTCAAAGCGTCGTGCGTCGCGTCGTATTGCAGTTTGTCCTCGACGAGTTTTTTATCGGTAATGTCCTGAATCTGGAAGATCAGGTTCGGTTGGTCTGACTTTATATCGCTCGCCCGCGAAACGCTCCACCAAGCCCAGACGGTTTCGCCTTGTTTGTTGATGTAACGCTGTTCCATCTGGCAGGTCGGAATCTTGCCCAAAAGCAGTTCGTTGATTTTGATGAGCGTGTTGCCGAGATTGTCGGGCGAGATCATCGATTGAAAATCCGTTGCCAAAAATTCATCTTCGGTATAACCCAGAATTTCGCATAAAGCGCGGTTTACCTTCAGCCAGTTGCCCATCGGCGAAACAAGCGCGATGCCGATCGGCGCGTAATTGAACGCACTGCGAAAACGTTCTTCCGATTCGCGCAGGGCGATCGATTGCATCCGCAAAATTTCGGCGTGCTGTTCGGCTTGCTCGGCTTGCGAGAGCGACATTTCGACGTTTTTCAGATACATTCGATAGGTCAGGTAAACGAACATTATGACCGGCGCGGTTCCGAGCAAAACGATAAAACCGACCGAATCGATCAATTTTACGAGAACCCCCGCGCCCACAGCCCCGATCAGATAGGTTACGAATGTCCACAGATAATGGGTTTTCCAGGTTTCCCACCAGGGCTTTTCGGATTTCAACGCGCCGTAAACCGACGCGATTCCCGAATTGGCGAAAAACTGCACCAGCACCAGGATCGAAAGCGTGATAACGAAATCTTGAAGCGTGGTTCCGTGAAGTTCTTCAAAAGTGTCGATGTCGAATAAATAAAGCGTGATGACGACGAGCGAGGTCGAAAGTGCCATCGTGCCCATATTGAAAAATACGGTGATCTTTTTGTTGCAGAAACGCCACGCCGAACAAAACGCTTCGACGGCGGCAAGCCCGATCGCAAATTCGCCGCCGTAAAGTAACAAAGCGAGAAAGATAAAAGTGTCGGAAACCGCAACGTGCGATTTGAAGCGCGGAATTTCAATAGTGATGCGCGAACCGAGACCGATCGTGAAAGCGGCTAAAAATAAAAATTGCAGGTCGATCCTGTTAAAAGGCATTCCGGCAAATGCGACGGCGAGACACACGAATCCCAGTGCAATCACAGCCAGCATATAACCTTTAATAAGAGCCTGCTTTTTCATCGTAAGTAAGTGGCGGCTAAATCATCCTTTTTCCGAAATGCGGATAAAGACAGGAAATAGACTCTAAAGACATCTCATATAATTGTATTTTTTTTCTAAATGAATTTGAGTGGAAGGCGCGTTCAGATGGAAAAACCGTGTTAAGGAGCAGTAGGTTGATAAAAGGTATGAACAAAGGACTTAATTTTAGCCCTCAAATAGTATGAGGGAAAATTCGTCTTTTGTCCATACCTTTTTTGGCTGATCCCGTTAGACAAAGATCGTGACGCAGGAATCCTGAGATTTAAAGCCTGCCTTCAAATATGTCCGGTGTGCGTGCTGAAATTCTTCATTGCTCAGAAGACAAACATATTGAACTTCTTCTAAAAGTTTCCGGCTCAATTGCGAAAGGCAATCCGCCGCGATGCCTTTGCCGCGATATTCGGGATGAACATAAATCCCTTCGAGATATTTGACCTCGGGCGTTTCGGCGACGACATCGGCTTTGAAAATCAGCTTTCCGGCTTCGTCGAAAACAACCCAGACACGTTCCTGATTGATGCGGCGCGTAACGCGTTTTAGAAATCCTTCACGGTCTTTGACCAAAGGATCAACGCCGCTTTCTTCAAAAGCAACTTCGGCGTGAGCTTCGGCGATCGAAAGCAATTCGGCTTCGGAAGCAAGTCTCAATCCGTCTATATTGTTTCTAACCATCAGGGGAAAACTGATCTCGAAAAGTCTTTCCGAACAGATCAAGCGCGGTTCTTTGATGCCGCCCGAAAAATGCTGCCAGAAGGATTCGATCGAATTTCCGTCCGACATCATTACGTGGATCGGTGTTTCGGATTCGCGCGCGATCATTGCCAGAGCTTTTAAGGCTTCTTCCGTGTGCACTTCAACCAATGTTGTATGACCGATCAGCGCAACGCCTTCGAGAATGCCGGAAGCATTGCGATAGCCGAAGAATTTGCCGCGATTCTGCTCGTTTTCGATCCCGTTGTCGTGAATCATACTTGTCATCACAACCGTGTGAACCGGGCGTTGAGCAAGAAAACCGAGAACTTCTTCTTTTTCATTTTCCGTCAATAAGTGCAGACGGCTCAGATCGGGAACTATTACGGGTGCAAAATTTCTGAGAATGTCGGTCGGTTCGTTTTTAATAATGTGTTTAGCGATTTGCAATGTCATTGTGATAATCTCCCTATTTTCTCCTCTTATTAATTATCACCATTGATTGCATTTGCGCTGGTGTGTGCCATCGTGCTGTCGCTGACCAAAACACCGTCGCTGACCAAAACGCCGTCGCTGACCAAAACGCCGTCGCTAAACAAAACGCCGTCGCTGACGAGAACACCATCACTTACGAGAACGCCGTCACTGACTAAAACACCGTCACTTACCAAAACGCCATCTCTTATCAACACGCCGAAGGCATAAAGCACCGAACCGTCGCCGAGCGTCAAACCATTGCTCTTTACTATTTTAGGAGTTAATGTGATTCCCGCCGTATTGGAAAAGTTCGTATTGACGACAAACTGGTTCAGAATGTCGTGTCCGACACCTTTTTCAAACCACATATTTACTTTGTATGCGGCGTGGAAAGTGTTTGCCAGCGTTTGACCTTTCAAATAACCGTGATTGGTCATAATGCCCTGCGCCCAGTTGAACGTATTTCCATTGATCGTTGTGGTCGGGGTCGGGAAAACTGCGCCTGCCGGTAAAAGACTCGTTCCGGGCAGTGTCGTCGTTGCTTTGAAATTTATGTCCGTTCGGATCGCTTTCGTCAGACGAACCGCGCCTTCGAGATTTAACTGACCCGCGCCCTGTTCGAGTGAGCTTAAACCGTTCAAAGGTTGAGCCGTATATTCCAGAATCATTTTGACCATTTGCGGAGTCAGATTTTGATTCATCTGGAAGAGCAATGCCGCCGCTCCTGCGACCACCGGCGTTGACATCGAGGTTCCGCTCATATTCATCATACTGTCGTTCGGATTAAGCAAATTAACCAGACCGTCAGACAAAAGCGGATAATTCAAAGCCAGATAAGATGTCGATTTGGCGCGCGCTGAAACAATTCTGTTGCCCGGTGCGACCAGATCGGGTTTGATCGCGTTATCGTAAATCTTCGTTCCCGCGGCATTCACATAAAAACTGCGCGTCGGACCGCGTGAGCTGAAACTTGCCAACGTGTCGTCACTGCGACCGTCGGTGTTTACGGTATTGGAAGCACCGACGGTAAGTGCCGAGGGGTCGTTACCCGGGGAATGAATATGTCCGTATAATTTTTGTCCCGCCGAATTTTTACCTTCGTTGCCGGCGGCGGCAACTACCAGAATTCCTGCGCCGTTCAATTCCTGAACTTTGCGGCAAACCGGATCATTCGTGTAGGTATCGATCGCCAAACCGCCAAGGCTCAGATTGACAACGCGGATATTGTAAGTCGCGTGATTGGTTTTGATCCAATCCAGAGCATTTAAAAGCCACGAAGTTTGTCCTCTGCCCTGTCCGTCCAAAACTTTCAGATTGATGATGTTTGCATTCGGAGCAATGCCGCGATACGCGCCGTTGTCTTTGTTCGAGTTTCCGGCGGCAATTCCGGCGACGTGCGTTCCGTGACCGTAGTTATCGTCAACATCCATTTCGGTCGGCACAAAGCTTTGGCTGTAAACGACGCGGTTGTTTCCGTTATTTCCTTTGAAAGAGTCGTGATTGACCAACATTCCCGAATCGAGCACGGCGATGCCGACACCTGTTCCGTCCAGCGTGAAAGCGGCACGGGTCGAGGTTGCGGCTTGCTGACGTGTCATGGTTGCACCGGTCGTATTTTCGACGTGACCGAGAAAAGTGACTTTACGGTTCGGCGACATATAGTTAATAATGCCGCTTTGCGCCAGAACTTCGACCGCACTCAAAGGCAAATTCACAACCAAGGTATTCGTATCGCCGATGCGGTCTTGCAGACGAACTTTATTTTCCGCCATGATTGCGCGGAGTGTCGGATTTTCGGCATCTTTCGCCTGGATGATAACTTCGACACGCTTTGTCCCCGTCGTGTCTTGTGCCATCATTTCGCGCAGATCGGAGGCAACATTGTCGCCGCGAAATCCTTCGCTGTTTTCATCGGATGCGGTCGTTTCTTCGTTTGAAACTGTATTTTCACCGATTACGACAGGCTTGAAGAAACCCGAAATTTCCGCAATCGATCCGATATTTTCCGTGTATGCGATCTGCGAACTGCCTCCGATAATGCGGAGTTTTCCGTTTTGAATCGCCTGGTTTAATGTTTCGTTATTTTGTTTGTTGCCGATGTAGTTGGTCAGTTGGTTGACGAATAAGATGTTTTCCGTTTTGGTCTGAATCGTTTCGTTTAAAACGGCATCGAGTAAACGCGAAACTTCTTCCGCCGATTTTGCAGCGGAAAAAAGCGAATTCGTTTCCAATTGAAGCAGGCGTTTTCCGCGCAAATTTGCCGGAACATCGCCTTTCGCCATCCGGATGGCGATCTGCTCAACAACTATTTCCTGATTTTCACCTTTTTCATCCAATATCACCGGCTGAACAGAGCTTTCGTTCGATAAGATTTGAATCAATCGATTGACTTCCGTTTTGAAATTGGCGTTTTCACGAAGTCTGTTGCTTTCGGCTAATTGCGATAAATCTGTGGTGAATTTATCAAGCATCGAAACCTGACCGGCATTTTCCCCGGCGAAAGATTTCACCATAAAAATATTGGTGAAAATAAACGAATACAGCAGTATTGAAGCGACTGCTTTGTTAATGAGAGAAGGCTTGAATTTGAAGAACATTCTCTTGAATAGCTCCTAAAAAAAGTAAACGTCGGCAGAGTTTGCCGCGCTTTCTTAATTCAATAGCTGTGCCAGAGCATAAGTTGATAAATAATTGAACTTAGCATTTTAAGGGGAAATGGCGATCAGTTAATTCTGTCAAAATGATGACATTTATCTGTCAATTTGACCGAAAGAAAAGGCAAGTTTCGCGTGAAACTTGCCTTTTAATTTATTGATTTTTATTTATAAGGTTAGATTCCGAGCACGTCGATCAGCTCTTGAACCGCTCCGGCTGATTTATGAAGCGCGGCGCGTTCTTCGTTGGTCAATGAGATTTCGATGATCTGCTCAACGCCGTTTTTGCCTAGTTTGACGGGAACGCCGACGAAAAGATTATTGATACCGTATTCGCCTTCGAGATAAACCGCGCAGGGAAGAATGCGTTTTTTGTCTTTTAAGATCGATTGCGCCATTTCGACCGCGCCTAAGCTGGGAGCGTAGAAAGCCGAACCCGTCTTCAAAAGACCGACGATTTCTGCGCCGCCGTTCGCCGTGCGCGTGATGATCGCGTCAAGCTGTTCCTTCGGTAAAAGCTCGGTGACGGGAATTCCCGCGCAGGTCGAATAACGCGGCAAGGGAACCATCGTGTCGCCGTGTCCGCCGAGCACGAAAGCCGTAATGTCTTCAACCGAAACATCCAACGCTTCAGCGAGGAAACAGCGCATACGTGCCGAATCCAAAACGCCAGCCATACCGATCACGCGGTTTTTCGGGAAACCCGAACGTTTGTAAGCAACCTGCGTCATCGCGTCGAGCGGGTTTGAAACGACGATAATGACCGAATTCGGCGAATATTTCGCAACTTCGTCCGTCACTTTGCCGACGATGTCGGCGTTCGTTTTCAAAAGATCGTCGCGGCTCATTCCGGGTTTGCGCGGAAGTCCGGCGGTGATGATGACGATGTCCGAATCTGCGGTCGCTTCATAAGAATTTGCGCCGACGAGCTTAACGTCGAAGCCGTCGATCGGCGCAGCTTGCGCCAGATCGAGCGATTTTCCTTGCGGAGTTCCTTCGACGATGTCAACCAAAACAACATCCGCGAGTTCTTTCGCGGCAATCCAATGCGCCGCCGTTGCACCTACATTTCCCGCGCCGACGACCGTAACTTTATTTCTTCCTGCCATTTTTATGTTCCTCTATATGAAAAAAATAAGATTTTGAAATCAAAGATTAAAAGATTCATTTTATGACGACGGGCGCAGAGTCGGCAAACGCGTAAGGTAAATAATCATTTTTCCGTATGAACACTCGGCGATTCGAGATTCGCCGAAACAGAATTTTGCTGATACCTTTTCATTTCTGATTGTCAGCATTTTTTATCGGTAAAGAAAAAGCGGAGTAGATGTAGCCTATCTACCCCGCGATTGTGTTTGCAAATGTCAGAATCGAACTGACATCTCATTGCTTTTCAGGCAATTGCTCTACCATTGAGCTACTTTGCTTCGGTCTTTCAAAATCCAACGGCGTTTAATGTCAATCTTCAGATCTCAGTATCGCCACTCTACCATTGAGCTATTTCCCCATAAAAATTTTGGCGGGGAAAGCAGGACTCGAACCTGCAACAACAACAAATTTGTATTGACAGTTTGAGATGGATTCAAACCGAGTTTTTCAACTTCTTGGAATAAATTGAGTTTGATCGGCTTCACTCGCTTAAAAACGGGCGCGTTTGCCATAATTCCGCCATCTCCGCGTAAGAAAATTTTTGTAGTGCGGAGAGCAGGACTCGAACCTGCAAGAAGCTTTTTTCAACTTAAACTTAAAATTAAGCTTGTCCAAGTTGAGCCAAACGGCTCATTTGAAAGATTAACTCAAGCTAATCTCTCAATCAACCGTTTAGAATAATTAAAGAAAGGAATTTGCCCACGAAACACACGAAATAAACGAAAGATTGAATATGAAAAAGTTCTCTTTTTCATAATTTTCGTGTATTTCGTGGGCTAAATCTTTTTCCAATCAAACATCAAGCAAAAATGTAATCGAGCAAATCCGCGCCGACTTTTTTATCCGGTGCTTCGATTGAGTTTGCTTCTTCGCGGGCGGATTTGACGGCGTTCAAAACGGCTTCGACCCTTTCGAGCAATTTGCGTTTTTCGCCGCGTGTGATCGCGCCCGATTGTTTGACCTGATTCCAATAACCGACGATCACATCTTTCGTGATAAGCTGTGTTTGCGCCGGATGTTTTTCGGTTGCGTCATATAAAACGATCGCTTCCTGAACTTTTGCCGTGCGGTGCGTTTTGATCGGTTCGGTTTTGAAAAGTCCGGTCGCTTCGTCTTTGCGCCAATCTTCCGATTCGTCCAAAGTCGGCATTTTGTCGATAAAAGTCCGCAGATCGGTCAATTGTTTTTCCAAAAACAACAGATACGGAACGGGAACATCTGCAACCAGAACGTTTCCGCCGATTTTAATGTCGGCTTTGGCTGACATATTGGCGAAATCTTTGGTCGCGGTAATGTCTAAAAATTCGGCGAAAATCTTTTTCGTTTCCGACAAAACATCGTCGGCGCGAAGCATAACTTTCTTTTGTTCGGGCGGAAATTGTTCGCTTCCTTCTTCTTTCGGTTCGTAATTTTTGCTGAAACCGTAATACAGATCGGCTTTTTGAGCGTTTTTATGTAATTCGGTAATGGCAGAGTAAAGTCTGTTTTTCGCGCCTTTTTCGATGGCGATGACTTGATTTAATTTTGCTGTCATGAAGTTTATTCTCCTATATTTATCAATTTAATGTTCACAACTATTTTTTATTGACCCAGTAAAAAAGTCAAAGAGTTTTGATTGATTGATGATATAATTTCCTCAAAATCAGCTTTGAAAGGCAAAATCTATGAGAAAGAAAATCATTTTGATTGCATTTATTTTACTGATAAATTTCAGCAGTGTTTTCGCTGATATGGCACCGTTGGATAAATCTACCGAAAGCGAAAAACAAAAGCAGGGAATTTGTTTTGCTCCGACAGCGGCGGCAGGAATTCTTTTTTCATTATCTTTTATCGTTTTCGGTTTGCGATTTATGCGGAAACGGGAAATTGATTGAAAATCCGGACTTTTTTCGAGCAAAGAAAAAACCGACGCGCTCTCCCCTTCACGTCGGTTCTTTCTATAATGGTCGCCGTAAATCTCTCGCCAACGACCAAACTTAAATTTTCAAACTTTTTAATAATCACGCACAGGCAAAATAACTTCCTTTTTTAACTCGATCTCAAATTCTTCATCGGTTTTGATGCGGACTTCTTTACCTTTGCGGGAAAAGGCAATTCCGCTTCCTGCGCCTGCCCCGATTCCCGCGCCGATCAGTGCGCCGTTATCGGTTTTTGAAACTGCGCCGATGAGCGCGCCGACCGCTGTGCCGCCGAGGATCGATATTAAACCGAAACTTTGCGAAGATTCGGCTTTCAGCGGTTTGACCAAAACTCCTTCGATTTCGCGTTTTTCACCTTCGACAAAACGGATCGTTTCAAAAACGACTTCCATCTTCCCGCCGTTCCCGCCCGCCGAAGCCTTTGCGACTTTAACGACGCGACCTTCAATAACCGTGCCAACGGGCAAAACTACGCTGTCGCGCACTTTCACAGGCTCGGAAACCTTTGCCAAAAACGTATCGTTAACACTGGAAACCTTGGAATTTATTTCCGTTTCCATCTTCAGCCGAATTTTTGTTCCGGCTTGGAGTTTATAAATCGAATCTTGTGCTTTAGTTAAATTAAAACTTGCAAAGAGCAAAATTAAAAGTGCGAAGATTTTGGTCTTTTTAAGCCAAAAGTTCATATTTGACCTCCACCTTCGCGGACTTTTCAAACGACATCCGCGAAGTAGTTTTGCAATGGTTGTGCCATTGATTTAAAGATTGGGGAAAGTTACGAAATAGCTTGATTTTACGCATTTTACACGCAAAATCCGAAAAATGAAAATAAATTCGCTCAACAATATCGTTTACGCTCTGCACGATATAGTTTATAAACCCGAAAAACGGAAAGGGAAATGAAAAATAAACCTTTCATTTCCCTCAAAAAAATAAATTAACTTTTTCAAAAACTACTGCAAGATCGGGTGTCCGCCGCCTCTGCTGTGATCGGCGGTTTCGTTATATTTTCGGCGGTCGTTGTGATAAAGCACCAAATGTTCGCCTTCATAACGCACAACATCCGCAACGCGATTATAGTTTTTCGTGTGTTCGGCGATCAAAAATGACATCGGATTGTTTGAAATAACCATTCCGGCGGCATAAATGAATCCGCCTTGGTCGTAATCCGTTCCGGCATATTGCGCCGCACCGACGGCAATATCGGGCGAATATTGATTCTGACTGTCCTTCGTGCGGTCGGCTTTCCCGATAAAAATACTGTAGTCCGAATAATTCAGACGATTTCGGTAATTGTTTTTTCTGGAAACTGCAAAAAGATCGGTCAATCCCTGATCGATAGCCTTAAGCATTTGTGCATTCGGCTTTTTGACAGCGTAAACCTTCGCTCCTTTCGGAGTATTGACGGAAACTTTGAATTTATCATTCGTAATTCTTTCCGCTTCGCGCAACACCGACTGATTTTGCGCCAACGTGTCCTGCGTAAAAGTAAAAGCCAAAACTGCAATGATCGCAAATTGTATTATTTTTTTCATAAAAACCTCACCGAAACTCAGATGAGCAAATGATATACCATAAAAAAGAAAAAAGCCTTGAGAAAACTCTCAAAGCTTTTTAATTTTCGTGGTGCTTAGGGCGGGAATCGAACCCGCACGACTCTAAAGTCGCAGGATTTTAAGTCCTGTGCGTCTACCTATTCCGCCACCCAAGCGACGAATTAAGAGATTAACACGACTGACTTTCAAGTTCAAATTTATGTTTTATGGTTTTGCACCATTTCCGAAATAAATTTAACAAAAGTGAAAATTTACGAAAAAAGTAATTACTGGAAAGATATGTTATGATTGGCGAAGAAACTCTTTTCATAATAGACAAATGGAACAATCAGCGTGGATTTTGTGGACGATTTTGGGTGTGATTTTGATAATTGCCGAAATTTTTACGCTCGGATTCGTTTTGTTCTGGTTTGGGATCGGCGCATTGGCGGCGGCAGTTGTCGGACTCTTCGGATTCGGTTTTATTTGGCAATTCGTTGTATTTGCAACGGTTTCGACCGTTCTAACGGTAATGTCGCGAGCGATCTTTTCCAACTATTTCTCGCACAATGACGAAAATGCCGTGAAAACCGGCATCGATTCTTTACCCGGACAAGTCGGGACGGTCATAAATTCTAGTAAGGGCGCGATGAACGAGGGTTCGGTAAAAGTTTTCGGTTCGACGTGGACGGCGTTTCCGGTCGATGAAGAAACGCCGCTTTTGGAAGGCGACAAAGTTGAAGTAGTCCGCGTTCAAGGCGCGTCGCTTTACGTCCGCAAGTTTGAAGAACACAAAAAACTGCCGAATTGGAGAGAGGAATAATAAAAGAACAAAAAGCAGAAAACGCAGACTGAAAATCAACATTCAGTCTGCGTTTTTTATCAAAAACTATCTTTTTATTAAAGGATTTCGGCAGTATCCTGATCGGCAGTGTCGTGAATATCGCCCAGATTCAAGAGTTCCAATTTTACGCCTTCGCCTTTCGGTTCGGGCAAACTGTCGCCGGAAAGCCTCGCAATGATTACCGTAATATTATCCTCGCCGCCGCGTTCGTTGGCTTCTTTGATCAATTCCGCGCAAGCCATTTCGAGTCGCTCCTGATTGTCCAAAACGATTCTTTGCAATCCCGAACCGCTCACTTTATTTGAAAGACCGTCACTGCAAAGCAAAAGAATGTCGCCTTGTTGCGGAATCAAACGCGCCGAAACGGGATAAATCTCGCTTTGCGCCCCGAGAGCTTGCAGGATCACGTTTTTGAGCGTGTGAGTTTCGGCTTCTTCCGGCGAAATCTGTTGTGCGTCGATCAATTGTTGAACAAGCGATTGATCTTTCGTAACCTGATAAATTTTATTATTGCGGATCAGATAAGCGCGGCTGTCGCCGATCTGGATCAGATCGACCGCTTCGGGTGTGATGCCGACTCCGGTAAAAGTTGCGCCCATTCCCTGAAACTGCGGGTCGGTGCGTCCCTGATTATGGATCAGATAGTTTGCGTAAATCGTTGCATCGTAAAGTTTACCGATCAGCGAAACGTCGTATCCGTCAGGTGTAACGGTCTTTTCGGGATCATTATCCAAAAGTTTTTTGCTGACGGTTTCAACAGCCATCTGGCTCGCTACTTCACCCGCTAACGCGCCGCCCATTCCGTCGGAAACGGCAAGGACGATGCCTTCGTTATCTATGTCAAATCTCTGCGATTCGATGATGAAATCGCTCGGTTCCTGCGAACTCGTCCAGACTTTCAGATTTGAAATATTTAAAAGAAGGTAATTGTCCTCATTTCCTTTGCGGACGCGCCCGATGTGCGATGTAGCATGTATCTCAACAGTCAACATAATTTACGAAGTTTTGAGTTCTGAGTCTTGAGTCTAAAGTCAAGACAATTATATATGATTTGACTCGGGACTCAAGACACAAGACTTAGGAATAACTAAGTGCTTGATCTAAATCCTCTAAAATATCTTCAATATCTTCGATTCCGACGGAAATTCTGACAAGTCCGTCGGTAATTCCGAGTTTTTCACGTTTGTCGACCGGAACGGATGCGTGGGTCATCGATGCCGGATGCGAAATTAACGATTCAACGCCGCCCAAACTCTCACCCAATGTGCAAAGTTTGACGCGTTCAAGAACCTTTTTTGCATTATCAAGCGAACCCGTTTCAAATGCAACCATTCCGCCAAAACCTTTCTGTTGTTTTTTCGCTAATTCATACTGTGGATGTGAAGTTAGTCCGGGATAATAAACTTTTTGAATTTTCGGATGTTCGACTAGGAAATTGGCAACTTGTCTGCCGTTTTTGTCGTGCGCTTCCATTCTGACCGCCAGCGTTTTCGTGCCGCGTAAAACTAAAAACGAATCCATCGGCGAAAGAATTGCGCCGACCGAGTTTTGGATAAACTGAATCCATTCGGCATCTTTTTCATCATTCAATGCGACAAAGCCTCCGACCGAATCCGAGTGTCCGTTCAGATATTTCGTCGTCGAATGAACGACAATGTCAACGCCGAAATCAATCGGACGTTGCAGATACGGCGACATAAACGTATTGTCGCAAACCACTTTCGCGCCGTGGGCGTGCGAAACGTCGGAAACCGCCTGCAAATCCGTTACGGACATAATCGGATTGGTCGGCGTTTCGACGAAAACCATTTTCGTATTCGGTTTGAAGGCTTGTTCGAGATTTGAAATTTCGGTCGTATCGACCAGATCAAATTCGACACCGTAATTTGATAAAACTCTATTGAAAAGACGAAACGTTCCGCCGTAAGTGTTGTCGCCTAAAATAACGTGATCGCCGGCTTTCACCAACTTTAGAACTGCGTCGGTTGCCGACATTCCCGAAGCAAACGCATAACCGAACTTTGCGTTTTCGAGCGCGGAGATATTTTTTTCCAAAGCCGCACGGGTCGGATTTTGCGTTCGTGCATACTCATAACCTTTATGAACGCCAACCGCTTCCTGCGCGTAGGTTGAGGTTTGATAGATCGGAACGCTGACCGCCCCCGTTGCCGGATCGGGTTCGTTTCCCGCGTGAATTGCAATAGTGGAAAATCCCATAATTTGAAAGTTTGTTTTTCATCTCGAAAAACTCAATTATTCTAACTCTTTTCAACAAAATAGCCTAATTTTGAAGTAGAGTTTTTATGGTAACTTTCTCAAATAAAAACTGTCAAACTTGATAACTGTGAGAATTCACGTGCCCCGGGCAAAATTCTTCCAACCCGGACGAGTATTTTCAAAGTCAGCGATTTCAGTTTCATACTGAAGCGTCAAACCGATGTCGTCTAATCCGTTCAATAAACAGTAACGCCGGAAATCGTCAATACTAAAGGCGGTTTCAAATCCGTGTTCATCGAAAATTTTGCAGTTTTCGAGGTCGATTGTGAGTTGATAATCTTCGACCGTTTCGGCTTTTCGGACTGATTCGGCAATTACCTCTTCATCTAAAACCACGGGAAGGATGCCGACTTTAAGACAATTGTTATAAAAAATATCTGCAAACGCCGAGGCGATGACGACACGAAAACCGAAATCTTCCAAACTCCAGGGCGCGTGTTCACGCGAACTTCCGCAACCGAAATTTTTTCCTGTCAGCAATATGGAGGCGTTTTTATAGCGCGGCTGATTTAAGACAAAATCCGTTTTTTCGACACCGTTTTCATCAAAACGCCAATCATAAAACAAAAACTGCCCGAAGCCTGTCCGCTCGATGCTTTTCAAAAACTGTTTCGGAATAATCTGGTCGGTATCGATATTTGCACGATAAAGCGGAACTACTAAACCTTTGTGTTTTATAAAATTATTCATTTTGGTCTTCGGTCTTCGGTTGTCGGCTTTTGAAGTTTTTTCAAAGACCAAAATCCAAAGACCGTCTAATCATTAAATTTCCAATTTCTGACATCAACAAAATGTCCCGCGATTGCCGCCGCCGCCGCCATTGACGGCGAAACGAGGTGTGTGCGTCCGCCGCGACCCTGACGACCTTCAAAATTGCGGTTCGATGTCGAAGCGCATCGTTCACCCGATTGCAAAATGTCTTCGTTCATCGCCAGACACATCGAACAACCTGCGTCGCGCCATTCAAAACCCGCATCGACAAAAATCTGCGCCAAACCTTCTTCTTCAGCTTGTTTTTTGATCTGCATCGAACCGGGAACGATCATCGCACTGACTTTTTCGTTGATTTTATAACCTTTGATAACTTTTGCGGCTTCGCGTAAATCTTCGATGCGCGAATTTGTACAGCTTCCGATAAACGCACGATCAATTTCGATTTCTTCAACTTTTTGCGCAGGATTCAAAGCCATATATTCAAACGCCCGTTCAAACGATTTGCGTTCGGTTTCGTTTTTGGCATCCGTAAGATCAGGAACGTTTTCCGACACTTTGACGCTCATTCCGGGCGAAGTTCCCCAGGTCACGAAAGGCGCGAGCGTTTCAGCTTCGATCTCGACGACCTTATCGAATTTCGCATCGTCGTCGGTTTTCAAGGTTTGCCAGTATTCGACGGCTTTTTCCCAGTTTTTACCTTTTGGCACAAAAGGTTTATCTTTCAGATATTCAAAGGTTTTTTCGTCGGGCGCAATCAAACCGGCACGCGCTCCGGCTTCGATGGACATATTGCAAACGGTCATTCTGCCTTCCATCGAAAGATTTTCAAAAACCGCTCCGGCGTATTCGATGACATAACCCGTTGCACCGTCCGTGCCGATTTCGTTAATGATTGCAAGAATTACGTCCTTTGCAGTAACGCCGAAAGGTAATTCGCCTTCGACTTTGATAAGCATATTTTTCGATCTGCTTTGCGGTAAGGTCTGCGTTGCAAAAACGTGTTCGACTTCGGAAGTTCCGATACCGAACGCCAACGCGCCGAACGCGCCGTGCGTCGAAGTGTGTGAATCGCCGCAGACAATCGTTTGTCCGGGCTGAACAAGTCCTTGTTCGGGACCGAAAACGTGAATGATTCCTTGCTCGATACGGTCTAAATCGAATAATTTGATGCCGAATTCTTCACAGTTTTTACGAAGTGCTTCAACTTGTTTTTCGGCGATCTTATCATTAAAAGGCAGATTGCGATCGATTGTTGGAATCGCGTGATCTAGCGTTGCAAAAGTCAGATCGGGACGGCGAACTTTTCTATTTGCCAGCCTTAAGCCTGCAAATGCCTGCGGTGTCGTAACTTCGTGAATCAAATGCAGATCGACATAAAGAAGGGCGGGTTTTCCCGTTTCTTCGTGGACGATATGCGCGTCCCAAATTTTGTCGTAAAGCGTTTTCATTTCAATAAATATCGGGAAATTGGAACGCGGATTTGGCGGATTTTCGCGGATTTATTTATAGAAAAATCTGTAGAAATCCGCCAAATCTGTCCAATCCGTGTTCCAATTCTTCAAAACTAAACTGTCTGAGAATTTGATTTCGTGTTTGCAAATTCGACCGCGTATTTTGCGACCAAATCGCCGATTTCGTCGGTTTTGGCAAAATTTTCTTTGTCGTTTGAAATGTCGATAGTTCGCAAACCTTCGGCTAAAACTTTGTTGATCGCTTTTTCGATGGCTTCGGCAGCCGCTTCGTTTTTTGCCGTGTAGCGCAAAAGCATTGCGCCGGAAGCAATTGCGCCGAGCGGGTTGGCGATGTTTTTTCCCGCAATGTCCGGAGCAGAACCGTGAACGGGTTCGTAAAGATCGATCTTTCCGCCGATGGTTGCCGATGCGAGCATTCCTAAACTTCCCGTCAGAACTGCCGCTTCGTCCGATAAAATATCGCCGAAAAGATTTTCGGTCAAGATTACGTCGAAACGCGTCGGATTTGTAACTAAGTGCATCGCGCAAGCGTCAACAAATAGGTGTTCCAATTCAATTTCGGGATAACTCTTCGCCACTTTTTCAACCGTTTCGCGCCACAAACGCGATGTTTCCAGGACATTCGCCTTATCGACCGAAGTAACTTTCTTTTTACGTAATTTCGCCGATTCAAACGCAACACGCGCCACCCTTTCGACTTCCGAAACCGAATAGCGCATCGTGTTAAAGGCTTCCGTTTCACTTATTTCACGCGGCTGTCCGAAATAAAGTCCGCCGAGAAGTTCACGGACAATGAGCATATTCGTTCCTTCAAAAACCTCTTTCCGCAAAGGCGAAGAATCGATCAGCGCGTCAAAGGCTTTTGAGGGACGCAGGTTGGCGAAACCGCCGAGTAGCTGACGAAGTTTCAAAAGTCCGATTTCGGGACGCTGTTCGGGCAATAAATGATCGAATTCCGGCGCACCGACCGCGCCGAGCAGAACCGCGTCGGATTCGCAACACGATTTTTGCGTTTCTTCGGGAAGCGGCGAATCTGTCGCGTGAATCGCCGCGCCGCCGATCAGATGTTGGGTAAATTCCATTTCCAGACCGAGCGTTTCGGAAACTGCCGATAAAACTTTGACGGCTTCGCGTGTTACTTCAACGCCAACGCCGTCACCGGGTAAAACTGTAATTTTCATATGGAAAAGTAGAAAGAAAGATTTGCACAGATTATCAAGGATATTTTTCAAAATAAATCGGCGATAATCAGTGTCGATCTTTGTTTCAAAAATCTAAGCCGCCATCAGTGCCGGCGTTTGAATCAACAAAAGTGCCAGCAAATCCTGATCGTAAATGTTTTTCTTCTTATCCGCTAATGCCGTAAATCTTTGATAAACTTCGCCGACCTCATTTTGATCCAGTTCGTAGCCAAGCTCATTGTAACGCGCAATGAGCGCGTGTCTGCCCGAATGTTTGCCGAGAACGATGTCGTTTGAAGGAACGCCGACCGATTCGGGTGTCATAATTTCGTAGCAGAGCGGATTGCTCAAAACGCCGTGCTGATGAATTCCGGCTTCGTGTGCGAAAGCGTTGCGCCCGACGATTGCTTTGTTCGGTTGGACACCGAAACTGATAATCGATGAAAGCATCTGACTTGTCGGGTAAAGGCGGGAAGTTTTGATATTGTGCTGAAAAGACATTTTGTCGGCGCGCACGGCGCAGACCATAATCACTTCTTCGAGCGAAGCGTTTCCGGCGCGTTCGCCGATGCCGTTGACCGTGCATTCGACTTGTCTTGCGCCCGCCGCGACCGCCGCCAGACTGTTTGCGACCGCCAATCCCAGATCATTGTGACAATGAACGCTGATCGTCACATTTTTATCGCCGACAACTCTTTCTTTAACGGTTTTGATTAAATTTGAATATTCCGTCGGCAACGTGTAACCGACCGTATCGGGAACGTTCAAAACTTTTGCGCCTTCTTCGACCGCGACTTTAAAAACTTCGCAAAGAAAATCGACATCACTGCGGGTCGCATCTTCGGCTGAAAATTCAACGTCCTCGACATAATTTTTCGCCAGACGAACCGCATTTCTCGTCATTTCCAGAATCTGTTCGCGGGTTTTCTTTAATTTATATTCGAGATGAATGTCCGATGTGGCAACAAATGTGTGAATGCGCGAGTGTTTCGCTTTCTCTAAAGCTTTCGCGGCGCGGGAAATGTCCAATTCGGTCGTTCGCGCCAATGCTGCGATCTTTGTTTCCCTGATTTCGGCGGCAATTGCTTTGACGGCTTCAAAATCGCCTTCGGAGGCAATCGGGAAACCCGCTTCGAGAATATCAACACCGAGAAATTCGAGCTGACGCGCCATTTTGATCTTTTCGCTAAGATTCATCGAACAGCCCGGCGACTGTTCACCGTCGCGCAATGTCGTGTCAAAAATTTCTATCTTTTCCGTTGTCATTTTTAGAATTTCTCCAATGTTTTGAATAGTTAGATAATCCAAAAATGAATCCTACATAAGAGTCGGGTTGAAAGTCAACCTTATAATGTTACTTAAAAGATAAATCTTTTTAATGATAAAGTGTGTAAAAAATGGATTGTATTTTTCAGGAATTATAGTATCATTTGTTTATCTTATATAAGTTTTCATAAGAAAAATCTTAACGACATTAAAAGTTAACATTTACAGCCCAATCGAATATCATATGGACATCAATCAATTGGAAGTTCTTGTGGTCGTGGCGCGTGAAAGAAGTTTTTCGCGGGCGGCGGAAGTCCTCAGCCGGACACAGCCGGCAATCAGCCAAGCCGTCAGGCGTTTGGAAACCGAGATCGGGGAAAAACTTTTCGACCGTTCCTCGAAAGACGGAACCTTGACGCTGGCGGGCGAAGTTTTGCTCGATTATGCGAAGCAGATGTTAAATCTGCGGCAAACGGCACACGCGGCGATTAAGGAAATGCGCGACCTTCATCATGGAAAAGTCACGATCAGCGCAAACGAGCATACGGTTTTCTATCTTTTGCCGATTATTCACGAGTTTCGGAAGCTTTATCCGATGATAAAGATCGAGGTTCAGCGCGGCGTGGCGAGTCGGATTCCGAAAGAGATCACGGCGCGTGAGGTCGAACTCGGCGTAATCTCGTTTAAGCCGACGGATACTTCGGTCAAATCGATTCCGGTTTTAGTTGACGAGCTTGCTTTGATCGTTGCGCCGACGCATCCGCTTGCCAACAAAACGAGCGTTTCGGTCAAGGAATTGGGCGTTGAAACCTTCATCGCGCATAATGCACATTCGCCGTATCGTCAGAAAGTCATCGAAACCTTCGAGAAAAACAACACGCGTTTAAATATTTCTGTCGAGCTCCCGTCTTTGGAAGCGATCAAGAAACTGGTCGAAAAAGGCGCGGGCGTGGCACTTGTTCCGAAACTTTCGGCGCAATCGGAAATCGCGGATGGGCATTTAAGGGCTTTGTCGGTGCAGGAAATGAAGCTGGAACGGCGTTTGAACATCATTTACCGCCGCAATTCGGTTTTGTCGCACGCGGCGAAAATGTTTCTGAAGCTTGCAAAAGAGATGAGCAGTTAAAAAAAAATTGGGGCTATCGGGCGAAAATAAGTTAGAATCTAAACAGGTTTTTTTAGTCGTACCGGGGAAAGTATTCACGAAAAAAAATATCAAAAATCAGCGAGGAAAAAATGACTGAAAAAGATTTTGCCGAAGCCATCGACGCTTCGGAAAGACGGAAATCCGACCGTAAGAAGTTGATCGTTGACGTTAAATTTGAGGACGGCGACGCGACGGGCATTGCCAACACGCGCGACATCGGCATCGGCGGGTTGTATATGACCACCAATACTCAATTTGAAACGGGAACGCCGCTTTATATGACAATGAACGTCGGCGACCGCGAGATTTCGATAAACGGAACGGTCGTTTACACCGATCCCGGGCAAGGTGTCGGGATTCGTTTTCAAAACATCAAACCGGATGATGAAATATTTCTAAGACAGGAGTTGGAACTCGAATAATTTTGTTTCGTCTGAATTGTTCTTCGATCAGTTCGTATTCAATTTCGACAGAGGACAAATCTAAAAAACAGCAAGGGAGAGAAAAAAACTAATTATATGTTTGATCAATTTACGCTTGGTATCGAAGAAGAATTTCAAATCGTTGATCCGCACACGCGCGAGTTAAAATCGCACGTTTCGGAAATTTTAGATGAAGGCAAAATGCTGCTCGGCGAACAAGTCAAGCCCGAAATGATTCAATCGATGATCGAAGTCGGCACAGGCATTTGCGCGAACATTCAGGAAGCCCGCGAAGACATTACGAAACTTCGGTATATTATTTCGAGTTTGGCGCGAAACAAGGGATTGGAAATTATTGCGGCTTCGACGCATCCTTTCTCGAAATGGAGCGAGCAGAAGATATTTGAAGATGAACGCTACGAAGTCATTGTCGAAGAATTGAAGATGGTTGCACGAAGTCTTCTGATCTTCGGTTTGCACGTTCACGTCGGCATTGAAAGTTTGGAACGCCGCATTCAGATCATGAACGCGGCGCGTTATTTTTTGCCGCACGTTTTGGCTTTGACAACTTCGAGTCCGTTTTGGCTCGGTCATGAAACGGGTTTGAAATCGTATCGCTCGGAAGTTTTCAAAAAGTTTCCGCGCACGGATATTCCCGATCATTTCGAGTCTTACTCGCAATATGAAAACTACGTCAATCTGCTGATCTCGATGAATTGCATTGATAATGCGAAAAAGATTTATTGGGATTTGCGCCCGCATCCGTTCTTTCCGACGCTCGAATTTCGTATTTGCGACATTCCGACGCGGGTTGATGATACGATCGCCGTCGCCGCGCTTTTTCAGGCAATTGTTGCCAAACTTCACGTAATGATCGATAAAAACTGGGGTTTTCGTCTTTATCATCGCCGTTTGATTCAGGAAAACAAATGGCGTGCGATCCGTTACGGTTTGGACGGAAATTTGCTTGATCTCGGTAAACAGAAAGAAGTTCCGGCGCGTGATTTGATTCGGGAATTGCTTGATTTCGTCGATGATGTCGTTGACGATCTCGATTCGCGCAAAGAAATCGAACATATTAACAAGATTCTCGAACGCGGCACCTCAGCCGATGAACAGTTCCGTGTTTATAAAGAATTAGGCGAAAAACTCCATGATGATAAAGACCCAAATGTAAAATTTTACCCCGTCGTCGATATGCTCATTAAAAACACGCTCGAAAGCGTTCCCGAAAGAGGCTTCTAGCAATAAAAAGCGGCTAAAAAAAGACAAAAAAATTCCCCTCCTTTCAAAGGAGGGGAATTTTTTTGTCTTTTTTTACGTTTCGTAAACGGTTGCGGTGTTTGAATAGTCGCTGTAATCGTCGCCGCGTTGGGCGCGGACGCGATAGACGGTTTTAACGCCGGGTTTTTGATTTTTATGCTCGAAAGTTGTTTTCGTGGTCGTGCCGACAATGACGAAATCGGCGGCATCGCCGCTTTTGGCTTCGATAATGTAAATAGTGTTTTGTTTATTGCCGTTGCGGTTGAATTTCAGTTTGTTCGTGCCGTTTGAAAATCCTTCAACGACAAGTGCGGTCGGTGTTTGCGGGGCAATGATCGAGGCAATCGAATCGTCGGCATCTAAGCCTAACTCTTCAAATTTATTCGGCGGAACCTTTGCCAGCCGCATCGTCGCTTTCATTTCCGAAACAAACTGGTCGTCGCTTTTCCGCGTTTGTCCCATCAAAGTCGTTGCCGCTTTCGATGCGTCTTTTTTGGCAATCTGATCGGTCAGTTTTACCTCAAAACCGTTTCGCCTCGTTTTTGCCTCGTCAATTAAATCCTGCGTTAAACCGAAAGACGCGGCGTTTCCGTCGGCTTTCGCCGTTATTTCATTCAACAAATTCAAAAAATCGCTATTACTAAGTTTTCTATGGTCAGCCATTGTCTTATTTCCTCCAAGTTTTGTATTTGCTTCTATTTATGAAGCCTCAAAATAATAAATGAAAATAGTAAAAATGTAGTTTTAGTCGAAATTTCTCTAAAGAAAAGTTTATTTTCTTTAAAGAAAAATGATTTTTCCGTAAAGAAAAATAGATTTTCTTTACGACGAAATAGTTTTTCTTTAAAGAAAAGTTTATTTTCTTTACGACGAAATAGTTTTTCTTTAAGGAAAAATGATTTTTCCGTAAAGAAAAATAGATTTTCTTTGAAGAAATTTATAAAAATCTCCTCAAATATCATCCGAAAAATCGAAAAACCGACCGACTCAAAATAAAAAACGCCGTGAACTCATCCGTTTGATGAATATTCATTAGCGTTAATTGTTTCGAGTCCGTCGGTAAAATGACTCTGCGGAATATTTGAAAAAAATTATATTCCAAAAATAAATCTTGTCAAGACAAGTGAGAAGCGAGAAGCGAGAACTGAGAATGAAACACTCTTCACTATCAGTTCTCCGTTCTCACCTCTCACTTCTCACTTATTCATTGTTTTCCACTTTTGATTTGAGTGATTTGAGTAATTCGTCTTTTTGCTTGAGCATCTGCTTGTAATCGTAAGATTCGGTGTGATGCAGCTCGTCGAGCAGGGAAATATGTTCGGATTTCAGTAAATGCAGTAAAAATTCTCTTTCTTCGTCATTAATATGTAATGTCATAGCGTTGGTTTCCGTGTGTTTTTAATATGTTGAATACTACTTTATCGGCTGAATGCCAATTAGATTATGTGATATATGCGGCTTAAAATCAAAAAAAACGGATGACTGAAAATTGAAAAAAAATAATCAGTTATCCGTTTTATACTTATTAATCGATTGATAGTAGCGGTAGGCAGTTTCGGTTATCGTTAGTCCGATTAAACTTATCAGAAATACGACAAATGCTGACTTTAAGGCTTCGCCGGGATTATCGCGGGTAAAGTAATTCCATAAGAACGAGAATGTAAAAACTGTTACCGTGTAAATTATAATTCGTTTTATTGACTGACTTATTGTTTCCATCGGCGATCACGATTTGCTTTTATGCTTTAACGCTAATTTCAGGAAATTCTCGAATAAAATTCTGCCGTCGCGCGATTCGTTGACGTGCTGCCAGCGCGTCGGGTTTTTTGACCAGTCTTCAAACGATTTTTCGAGATGAAACTGAACGGTGTAGATCAATTGACCTTCACTGCGTTTGACCATCATCTGGTTTTTGCAAAGATACGCGGTCGCCAATAACTTAAAGCCTTCGGGCACGCCTTCGACCTGTAATCCGTGATTTTGCCAAACGCGCAAAATGTCGTCCTGAAGCGTGTAATCCTGCCAAACGCGGCTTGCCGGCGTGTCGCCGTCGCTGGCGATGCCTTCAAAGATCGGGTCGGTCGTGTCCGTAATTTTGACGAAACGATATTGATATTCGACGACGCGGTTGGTGCGTTTTTCAGCCGGCACGAGATCGTCGAGCGTCTTTAATTGATGCCCGAACGAAACGCCGACAAGCTGATGCGCGCCGCAGATCGCCAGAATCGGAATTTTCGTCTTTTTGATAAAATCAGCGGCTTTTTCGAGATGGACTGGATTGTAGTAATCGAAATCGGTTAAAGTTCCGCTCATCACAATTGCGTCGGGCTTAAAGGTTTCGGCGGCTTCGGCGATCTCGGAAAGATGAACGGTCAAAAATTTCGGCTGTCTGACCAGACGAATGACGTTGTTGGCGATATTGTCGCAAGCCATCGCGGAGATTTTATTCTCGAAACGCAATTTGCTTTCGACCGCACTGCCCCATTCCCTGAACGCCGTTTCGGACAGATCGGATTCGTAACGCAAACAATTATTCATTATCAAAACTTTGGCGTGTTCGATCTTTTTTTCGATCGGCTCATAACGGCAAAAATTTTGATTGTTATAAGGAAAGGGAAGCTCTAACTCTTTTTTTGTGACTAAACCTGCGTCTAACATAACGTTTATATGATCGCCGTTTATCGGCAATGGCGTTAATTATACCTTAAGATTTCACTTATTTGTAACGCCGAATTTAAATTTAAGATGCAAATTACGGCAAAAGGCTTTGCCCGTTTTCCTGGAAAGCAGGGTTTTTGAAAAATAGGGATAAAGATTTAGCCCGCTGATTGACACGAATTTTTACCAGTTAATGCAAAATTTAATGCAAAATTAAAAATTTGAAACCGCGTTCAGAGTCCCTTCTTTAGAAGGCTTTTCATTTAACGAATTGCCGCCTGAAGGCGGGACTCTAAACTTCGCGCTGTTTGGTAGTCTGCCGGAATTCGGGCATCAGCGAACCTGCGCCGATCTCTTCGATCTCGCGGCGAATCTCTTTTATCAAAGCGGAACGCATCCGACCTTGCGCCGAGGCTACTTTACTTTTCGACATTTCTTCCAAAAACAAAAGCGTTTTGTGCCAAGAAATATCCAGTTCGTCGGCTAAAGTCGAAATTTTCGTAATGTCGTAGGGAATTGCCACATCGGAACAGCCGATTCTTGCGAAAACCTGCAAATAACGCGCCGTCGAAAGATCGGGACAGCTGAAACGTTTGTTTCCGACTTTCAACTCAATGCCGAGAAGCGTGTATTGAATCTCGGCGCGATGTTCGGTTTTCGGAATGTCGAGATGATAAGCGCGCGTCCGCTGTGTCCGCACCTTTTCACGGTAAATAAAGGGAAGCCATTCTTCCTTCAATTTTTCCCGAATCTCGACCGCAGTTTCCATAATGTATTTAACAAGATAACACATTCAAAGATATTTTGAATGACGGAAAATTTCCGCTTTAAACGTCAATCCGGTGCGTCGAATCTCTTTTGAATCATTTCAAAATATTTGCCGACGTGAATGCCGTCTATGACCGCGTGATGAACTTCAACCGAATGCGGCAAAAGCCGTTTGCCGTTTTCCTCGAACATCCTGCCGAAAACGATGCGCGGAACGGTCTGAAATTTATCGCGCTTCATCGCATTCTTAAAGCTCGTGAACGAAATCCACGGAATCACCGAATAATAAAGCAGATCGACGCGTTCGTTTTCAACATCGAGCGTTTTCATTTTCTTGTATTTCGCCGTCGCAATCTTGCCCGCTTTGTCGTAATCGAAAATGTTTTGTTTGTTCTCGAAATAGCAAAATGAAAACGTTTCGTCGTCATTGAGAATTGTTTGCGTGGCGTGAACTTCGTCGAATTCGACGGGTTTTTCATCGATCAAACGAATGCGAAATTCTCTGATCCGATTAGCGGCTTGAACGGAACAGAAAAGCGTCGCGATTGAAAATGAAAGATCGTTTTCCTTGCAGAAACGATAAAGCCTGGTCGCGTCGAGATTTGCCGTGATGCTGAAAAATGGCTGATCGTAATCTTTGAAATGCTCGTAGCTTTGCTTTCTCGCCCAATTTTCAACGTCAACGTATTTCATAAATTTAAATCTATTTTGCCCACGAAATACACGAAAAATACGAAAAAGTCCTTTGATTTTCTTTCGTTTCTTTCGTGTGTTTCGTGGGCAAATTCTTATTTAATCTGCGCCGATTGGACGGACGGTTTACCGGAGAATTTTTCGATCACGTTGTCGCTGAAAATTCCGAAATAGAAAACGCCTAAGATAGTAATGATTAAAACTGCGGCAAGCGCACCCGAAACTTTCGGTTCGAGCCACGAAGTAGTTCTCTCGCGGAAAAACATCACGACGATCAGGCGCAGATAATAGTAAGCCGAGATTGCCGTGTTGACGACCGCGATTACGACCATCACCGTCAAAAGCGTGCTTCCTGCTTCAAGCGCGGGACGGAAAACCAGAACTTTGCCCATAAAGCCCGCCGTCAGAGGCAAACCGAGCAAGGAAAGCATAAAGAGCGAAAGCGAAAACGCGAGAACGGGCGATTTGAAACCGATTCCGTTGTAATCGTCAAACTCCGTGCGGCGGTCGTTTTTTTGGGCGATCAAAGTCACGATCGCGAACGCGCCGAGATTCGTCACCGCGTAAGTCAGCATATAGAACGCAACTGCCGCAATCGCTTCGTCGCGATCCTGCATCGTTTTCGCAACGCCCGCGCCGATGAATCCGACCATCGCATAGCCGGCGTGAGAGATCGAAGAATAAGCGAGCATTCTTTTGACGTTATTTTGCACGATCGCCGAAATGTTTCCGACCGTCATCGTCAAAATCGCCATCACGGTCAACGCCGTGACCCACGATTCGTGTAAAAATGCCGAAGCCTGTGCGCCCGAAACGAGCGGAAATCCGATCACGAAAACACGCAGAAACGAAGCAAAAGCCGACGCTTTCGGACCTGCCGCCATAAATCCGGTAACGGGTGTCGGCGCGCCTTCGTAAACGTCCGGTGTCCAGACGTGAAACGGAACGGTTGCAACTTTGAATCCGAATCCGATGATGAGCATCGCGCCGCCGATCAGTAAAAGCGCGGGAAAGTTTGCCTTGCCGACCATCGACGCGATCTGTGTGATATTGGTCGAAGCCGTTGCGCCGTAGATCAGAGCCATTCCGTAAAGCAAAAAAGCTGAGGCAAACGAGCCGAGAATGAAATATTTCATTGCGGATTCGTTCGATTTCAAGTCGGATTTTCGCAAGCCCGCCATAACATACGTGGCGATCGAAAGCGTTTCAAGCCCGAGAAAAATGATGACCATATCATTTCCCGCCGCCATAAACATCATTCCGAAGGTCGCAAAAAGCAAAAGTGCGTGATATTCGCCGATCGGCACGTTTTCGCGTTCCGTCCAAACCGTCGAGATCAGGATCGTCATCGCCGAAACGAAAAGAAAAACGAGCGTAAAGCTCATTCGCAAACCGTCGTTGGCGATCATTCCGTTCCAAGAGCTTGCGGGAGCTTCGCCCCACATCGAAAACAGTGCGAATGCCGAAGCCGCTAACCCGATCAGCGAAAGCGCGCCTGTGACCATTCGCTGTTTCGGCATAAAACTGTCGTAGATCATCACGATAATGCCCGTAAAAGCGACGATCATTTCAGGCAAAACCGCCTGTAAACTGACGTTCGGAGTAACTAAATTTTGTAATAAGATCGTGTTCATTATAAAAATTACACTTTTGGTTTCGGAAACAATTACCAAAACCGAAAAATTAATGTCCTGACTCGTGTGTCTGAGTTTTTGCTTCGACCTTCTCGATCGTTCCGCCGGCGCGTTTATTCAATCTTTCTTCGATCGCTACGACCGATTCCTTTGAACGATTCAAAAACGGCGAGGGATAAACTCCCATAAAAATCATCAGAAACAGAAGCGGTGCGATCAGTCCGAGCTCGCGCCAGTTCAAATCCGACAGTTTTTTATTTTTCGGGTTTGTAACCTTTCCGAAGAAAACACGCTGAACCATCCAGAGCAGATAAACCGCCGCAAAGATCACGCCCGTTCCGGCAAACATCGTGGCGACCCACGGATGCGAAACCGCCGTTGACTGCCACATTCCGACCATTGTTAAAAATTCGCCGACGAAACCGTTTAGGAACGGCAAACCGATCGAAGACATCGTCGTGAAAATGAAGATCGCCGTATAAACGGGCATCACGCTTGCCAGTCCGCCGTATTCGGTGATCGCTCTCGTGTGTCGGCGTTCATAGATAAAACCGACGAGCAGAAACAATGCACCCGTTGAAACGCCGTGATTGAGCATCTGGTAAAGCGCGCCCTGCATTCCGTATTCGGTGAACGAGAACATTCCCAGAACTACGAAACCCATATGCGCGACCGACGAATATGCGACCAGACGTTTAATATCGGGCTGAACCATTGCGACGAGCGCGCCGTAGATAATTCCGATAATTGCCAGAATTATGAACAGCCAAGCCCATTCGTGCGACGCTTCGGGAAACAGCGTAAAGCAGAAACGCATAATGCCGTAAGTTCCCATTTTCAGCAAAACCGCCGCCAGGATAACGGAACCCGCGGTCGGGGCTTCGGTGTGCGCGTCGGGCAACCACGTATGAAACGGGAAAAGCGGAACTTTGATCGAGAAAGCGAGCGCGAAAGCCAGAAACAAAAGTGCTCCCGTGCCGCCCGCCAGAACGAGTTTTCCGGCTTGCATCGAATTTAGCAAAACGACGTAATCGAATGAACCGACTCCCGTTGCCGACGCTTGCAAGTAATACAGAGCGATAATTGCCACGAGCATCAGCAAACTGCCGAGTGCGGTAAAGATAAAGAATTTGACTGCCGCGTAGATTCTGTTTTCGCCGCCCCAGATACCGATCAGAAAGAACATCGGCACGAGCGAGGCTTCAAAGAAAAGATAGAAAACGAGCAGATCGAGCGAAGTAAAAACGCCGAGCATCGCGCTTTCCAGCAAAAGCAGAAAAACATAAAAAGCCGTGTGCCGCTTTTCGACCGCGTGCCACGTTGAAAGAACCGCGATCGGCATTATGAACGTCGTCAGAATAACGAGCCAGATCGAAAGTCCGTCAACGCCGACGTGATAGTTCGTGTTGATCGCCTTGATCCACGGAATGTTTTTTTCAAAACTGAATCCGCTTGCCGAAACCGCGTGCGAACCGAGCAAAAGCAGGGACAGAACGAAATTGAGTATGACCCAAAAAAGCGTCACCCATTTTGCCTGTTCGTCCTTTTTCCAGAACATCTGATGTCCAAGCACGGAAATCGCACCAAACGCGGGCAGTAAAATTAAAATCGTTAAAAGATTTTCTGTTATGAAATCCATTTTTACCTTTTGGACTTTGGCTTTTGGTCTTAGGTCTTCGTTTTTTGCAAAGACCGAAGACCGAATTAACCAATCAGCTTAAAGCCGTAATAAATAAAATATCCGATGACGACCAACGCGCCGAAAAGGATGAATGCCGCATAGCTTCGCACGAAACCGACCTGAATTCCGCGCACCACGCCGCCGAGCGCGGCGACTAAATGCCCGATTCCGTTTACGATTCCGTCAATAAATCCGACATCGAAACCTTTCCACAAACCTTCGCGCGAAACTTTCGTCAGCGGGTCAACGATGTAACCGTTATAAAGTTCGTCAATGCGCCATTTGTCTTCCAAAATCTTCGGCATTTTCCTGAGCGGGTCTTTCTGGAAAATAAACCAACCGATACCGATGCCGAGCAATGCGATCACGACTGAAAAGACCGCCAGCATTCTTTCCTTAAAGATAACTTCGGGCGAATGTCCGCCGTGATCTTCGGAGGTTGCCGCGCCTTTGGTTTCGGCGAAGAAATGTTTTACTTCTTTCTTTTCGGTCGTCGAATGTTCGGAGTGCGCTTCGTTCTTTCCGACTTTTGCGATAACGGGTTCGAGCGTATGTTCAAAAACATTGACATCGCCCGCACCGACCAGAGAACTCATCGCGTAGGGAACGCCGACCAATCCGCCGACAGTTGAAAGAAACGCCAGAACGATCAGCGGAACGGTCATTACCCACGGCGATTCGTGCGGTTTGAAATCGTGCGGCAGATGGTGATGATGTTCTTCTTCATCTTCGTCGCTGTGATCGTCCGCGTGTGCGTCCTGATCGTCGTGACCGTGTTCCATATATGCGTGAACGTCGGCTTCTTCATCGTGAAAACGCTCTGTGCCCCAGAAGGTCATCACCATCATTCGGGTCATATAAACTGCGGTCAAAAGCGCGGTCACAACGGCGATGCCCCACAAAATCTCGTTTCCGGGAAATGCTCCGGCAGGGAAATAACTGTCGGCGGCAAATGTTTTATAGAGAATTTCGTCCTTCGAGAAAAATCCCGCAAAGATCGGGATTCCCGCGATCGCCAGCCAACCCGTGAACATCGTTGCAAACGTGATCGGCATATATTTTCTCAAATTGCCCATCTTGCGCATATCCTGTTCGTGGTGCATTCCGTGAATTACCGAACCCGAACCCAAAAAGAGCAGAGCTTTGAAAAATGCGTGCGTCATCACGTGGAAGATCGCGACCGTAAACGCGCCGACACCGCAAGCCAGAAACATATATCCCAACTGCGAAACCGTCGAATAAGCCAGAACTTTCTTAATATCGTTCTGCGCCAAACCGATCGAAGCCGCAAAGATCGCGGTTGCCGCACCGACAATTGCAATGATCCACATTGCCGTCGGCGAAAGCTGATAAATTGCGTTTGAACGCACGACGAGATAAACGCCCGCCGTAACCATCGTCGCCGCGTGAATAAGTGCGGAAACGGGAGTCGGACCCGCCATCGCGTCGGGAAGCCACGTGAAAAGCGGAATCTGCGCCGATTTTCCGCAAGCACCGATAAACATCAATACGCCGATCGAGGTCAAACCGCCGCCGATGATCGCGCCCCAGGTGAACGGGTCAGCCGTCATCACATTTTGCGAAATCCAACTGAAAACGCTCTGAACCTTTTCACCGTCTACCGTTTTATCGAAAAACGAGATCGAACCCGTCAGGCTGTATGTCAGGAAGATTCCCATCAACACGCCCCAGTCCCCGATGCGGTTCATTACGAACGCTTTCTTCGCGGCTTTGCGGGCTTCGTCTTTCTTGATGTAATAGCCGATGAGCAGATACGAACACAATCCCACGCCTTCCCAACCGACGAACATCAGCAGATAATTATCCGCCAAAATGAGCGTCAGCATCGAAAACATAAACAGGTTCAGATAAGCGAAAAAGCGGTAAAATCCGCTGTCGCCGTGCATATACCCTGTCGCAAAAATGTGGATCAGCAATCCGACGAACGTGATAAAGCAGACGTAGATTCCCGAAAGTCTGTCCATTCCGAGCCCGAAATCGGCGCGAAATCCACCGACTTGAATCCACGTCCAGATATGATCGAGAACCGGCTTTCCTTCCGAAGCCGCCGTTAGCGCACCCGCGTGCGGCGTTCCGATACCGAAAGCGATCATAAACGCCACGACACACGCCACGCCGACCGCCGTGCAAGCCACGACACCGCTGAAAAGCTCGTTTTTCATTCGCTTGCCGAGAAATCCGTTGATCGCTGCACCAACGAGCGGCGCGAAAATTATTAGACTTAAAAAATTGTTTTCAGTCATTTCTTTGTTTTAGGTCAAATCCAACATCATTTCGACCATTGTAGGCTTAAATCCTTGCATCTCGAAAAAGTTTCGGGCAAATTCGTTTTTTGCCGCGACGGAAAGCATCAATTTATCCCCGCCTAATTCTCTTGCGGTTTCGACGGAAGCTTCGATCAAAAGCTTTCCGGCATTTTTTCCGCGCGCGGCTTCTTCGATATAAATGTCGTGAAGCCAGACGGCGTTTTCAAGTAATTCTTCGTAATTTCTGGCTTCAAATGCCAAATATGCAAAGCCGACGATTTCTTTTTCGAGTTCGGCGACCAAAACCGCCGCATTATTTGTTTGTGTTTGTCTGCCGTAAAATTGCTCAATTTGTTCGGGTTCTGCGAAAACCGAAAAACGTTTTGCGTCGTAATCGCGATGCTGAACCGCGAGTTTATAGGCTAATTCGCCGACTTTCTTTGCATCGCCGGAATCGGCGCGGCGAATTAAGACAGACATAATAATTAATTTTTCAAAATGCTTGCATCGTCAACGTCAACCGAAACACGGTTGCGGAAAAATGCGATTATGATTCCGAGTCCGACCGCCGCTTCCGCCGCCGCGACCGACATCACCATAAAAACGAAAAGCTGTCCGGTCACGTCGCCGTAATAACGCGAAAAAGCGACAAACGTGAGGTTTACGGCGTTGAGCATCAACTCGATGCACATAAACATCCCGATCGCGTTGCGCTTGTAGATCACGCCGACCGCGCCAATCGTAAATAAAATTCCTGAAAGTGCTAAATAGCTTCCTAAACTCGGTTCCATCTTTTTTAGTCCAAAGTCCAAAGTCCAAAGTCCAAAGTCCGAAAACTTTTAACTTTGGCAAAGAACAAAATTAAATCAATCTTTTCAATTCTTCCAAATTCAACTTTTCGTCGAAAACGGCGCGAATTTGAATTTTAAATTCCGGTAAAACAATGCTTTCGATCGTTCCGTCCTTCGCCTTTAACAAAAGTTCGTATTCTTCCGTCTGCAAAAAATACTGTTCGATAAATTCGTTTTCGGGGTCGATTATCCAATATTCTCTAATCCCGTGTGCCGCATAATCTTGAAATTTTATCTCGCGGTCGAATTTTTCGGTCGAAGGAGAAAGCACTTCGACTGCCAGATCGGGCGCGGGAAACTGCATCTGATCGGATTTGAAACTGTTAGATTTCGCCTTTTCAAAAAAACAAATGTCCGGCTCGTAATCGTTGCGCGTCAAGGAGATCAACATTTTTTCGCTTCCGACAAATCCGAGATCGTTTTTGATAACGAAATTACTCAATAAATTTGTCAGAAGTTTGATAGAATTCGTATGCCTTAATTTGGCAGGCGACTGGAAAATTATCTCGCCGTTGATAAATTCCATTTTTTTATCTTCTTCAATAATTTCGTAAAAATGCCGACGATTTTCCTGTTCCGCCTGCAAAGCGTTTTGCAGACGTTCCGCTAAAAGCGCGGCGTTCGGCATTTCCAAAATTTGATTGACGGAGATATTCATTTTCAAAAAATTACATTGCGATCCGGAAATCGTCCTGATCGTTTTCGTGACGTTTTTCCAATTCGTTATCGACCACCAGTTCGAGCTCGGGCTGGCTCAACCGGCGCGCCAGAATCACGCCGCCGATGATCGCCATCAAAAGCAAAACTCCGACGATCTCGACCGGCAGAAGATATTCCGTATACATCGCCGAACCGATGCTCAAAGTTTTGCCCACGCCTGATTCCTCCTGCGGTTTGTTCGGCGCTTTGACGACGGCATAGAAAATAAAGAACGTCTGCACGAGCAGAATCAAGCCCAAACCTGCGCCGACTGCATATAGATAATTTAAACGCTGTAAAGGTTTATCGTCATCGAGATTCAAAAGCATAATCACGAAAACGACCAAAACCATGATCGCGCCCGCATAGACCAGAACCTGCACGGCGGCGATGAACGGCGCGGCAAGCGTGATGTAAATACACGAAAGCGAAACGAAAACACCGATCAGCGAAACCGCGCTGTAAAGCGGGTTTTTGTGATAAACCGTCGAGATCGCGCAAGCGATCGCAAGTCCGGCAAAAAGAAAAAACAGAGCAGTTGTTGCCATTTTTTTAACTATTCAAAAAATAAACGACAATAATCGTTAAAAGCACATTTACCAACGCGAGCGGTAAAAGAAATTTCCAACCGAAATTCATCAATTGGTCGAAACGGAAACGCGGCAAAGTTCCGCGAATCCAGATATAAAGGAACAAAAATCCGCAGACTTTGACCATAAATATCAGGAAACTTACGACGGCGTAGGGAATCGAGCCGACCGTAAAAAGATGACTCAAACCCGGCATATACCAGCCGCCAAGAAACAGCACCGTTCCCATCACCGAAACCGTAAACATATTGATATATTCGCCCATAAAGAACAGTGCGAATTTCAGTGCCGAATATTCCGTGTGAAAACCTGCGACGAGCTCGGTTTCGGCTTCAGGTAAATCGAACGGAACGCGGTTCGTTTCGGCAAATGCCGCGATCAAAAATACTAAGAACCCGATAAATTGCGGGATGATATACCATCTGAAAGGCGATTTTGATTGCGCTTCGATGATGCCGTTGAGTTCCAGTGTTCCGGCAAGCATCACAACGCCGATGACGGATGCGCCCATCGCCAGTTCGTATGAAATCATCTGCGCCGACGAACGAAGTCCGCCCATCAAACTGTATTTGTTGTTTGACGACCAACCCGCCAGTGCGATTCCGTAAACGCCGACCGACGTAACGCCGAGAACATACAAAACGGCAACGTCTATCCTTGCGACGACCAAAGGCAGTTGTCTGATGCCTTCGCCTAAACCGAACGGCAGAAAACTCCAATCGATCGTCGTGATCGCCGGACCGAACGGATAAACCACCATCGGCATCATCGCGCACGTGACGGCAAGCACGGGCGCGAGAAAATAGATGAATTTCGTCGATTTGTCGGGAACGAGGTCTTCTTTAAAGATAAATTTCAGAAGATCGGCAAACGGCTGCAAAACTCCCCAAGGTCCGACACGGTTCGGTCCGATTCGTCCCTGAATCCAACCCAGAACTTTGCGTTCCGCCAGAACCGTGTAGGCGACCACGCCCATCACGATCACGAACGCGATTGAACAGCCGACTACGGCAACGATTAATGGGAAAGCTGTTTTTAAAATTTCTTCCATACTGAAAATTTTAGTATTCGACTTTCAGATTGATTCTGTCTGTCACTCCGACAGCGGCGGCATCAGCCGTTTCGGTGCGCGGAGTTCCGTCTAAATTAAATTGCACGAGCGGCGAAACGAGTAGATTTTCCGGTTTCGGGTTTCCGTGCGCAAGCAAATGGAATTGCGCCGTTTTGCTCGTCAGGGTCGTCAGGCGATGAAGCTTGTGTCCGACGCGCGGTGTCGCCGTCAGCTTGTTCGCTTCGTCGGAAAGTTTTTCGACGTTCGATTTCAAAACATCAAATTCCTTCGATAAATCCTTTTTCGCCGAAATCGCGTGTTTCACCTGAACGGGCTTCGATTCATCCTTCAAAGCCGGGTAACGCAATCCTTCATAAGCACTTACCGAATCGGCGATAGCTTTGAAAACCATCGTCGCCGAGAAATTGTAACCGAAATCCGCACCCATTTCGCGGGCGATCAGGGTCGTAATCATCCAATCGGCTTTCGATTGATTGACCGGCTCGATTGCCTGGCGAACGCGCTGAACGAAGCCCGTGTTGTTGGTAAACGTTCCGTCAACCTCGGCAAAACTCGCGGCGGGCAGAACGACATCGGCGTATTTCGTCGTTTCGGTTTCAAAAAGTTCCTGAACGACAATAAAATCCTTATTTGCCAATAAATTAGTGTCTGCCTCCTGCAAACTTCCGCCGATCAATAATGCTTTCGAGTTTTTCAGGACTTCGGACAAAGATTTTTTGCCTTCCATCAGATCGTTCGCGCCGACCGAATTGTTATAGAGCGGCAAAGGATGAAACAAAACTTTCGCATTTGTGCCGTCGAAAGCATCGGCGGAATTTGCCAAAACGGATTGCGCCTGCGGAGAAAGATCGCCGCCGAACATCACGACCGTATCGCCTTCGGTTTCGCTCAAAGTTTGGCGGAAATCCGCCAAATCCTTCGTTTCGATTCCGAGTTTCTTCGCGTTTGCGTCGTCATTTGCCGAATCGGTCAACGCCAAAACGAACGCATCGTATGAATTCGGATTAATATGAATGAATTGGCTTGCCTGTGCGGAAAGACGAATCGGCGTGTGATTGACGATTATCAATTTTGCGCCGTCATTGCGCACGGCTTGACGCATCTGTTTCGCGGTAAATGTTTGTTCTTCTTCGGGTTCACCGCCGATCAAAACCAAAGTTTTGGCTTTACGGATTTCTTTATGTGTCGCAAGCGGGGCACTCAAATTGTCGAAAAACACCGAAAGATCGTAGCGGTCGGAAACTGCATAATTATCGGTTCCGACAACTTCCTTCGCAAAACGTTTGAGCGTAAAGATCGCTTCGTTCGTCAGTCGCGGACTTGCGACCACGCCGACATTTTTTCCGCTTTCCGTCAATTTTTGACCGACAAAATGAATCGCTTCGTCCCAGGTTGCAGGAATCAGTTTTCCGCCTTTTTTATAGCGAATCAAAGGCGTTTTGATGCGATCGGGATGATTGACGAATTCGTGTGCAAAGCGGGCTTTGACATCGAGAAATTCGCCGTTCAAACCGTTTACATAACGGTCGCGGGCAACGATCCGGTGAACCAAACCGCCGCGTGAACCGATCGAAAGTTGCATTCCGTCAGAACCGTAAACATCCGTCGTAATCGTCTGATCGAGTTCCCACGGACGCGTTTCGTGACGATAAACGCCGTCAAGCAACGTCCCCGTCGGACAAACTTCGATACAATTTCCGCACTGCGAACAATTGAGCCAGCCGCCGTAAGTCCCGATAACCGTATTAACGCCACGATTTCCGGCTTCGATGGCATCTTCGCCCATCCATTCATCGCAGACGCGGGTGCATCTTTTACAAACGATACAGCGTTGCGGATCGTTGGCGACGATCGGCGACAGGAATTTTTCGGGTTCGACGTTTTTCTTTTCGGTAAAACGCTCTTCGACATCGCCCCAATCGAAAATCATTTCCTGAAGCTCGCACTCGCCGCCGCGGTCGCAGACAGGGCAATCGAGCGGATGATTGGCAAGCAAAAATTCGCTCATCGCACGCTGTGCTTTTTCGATTTCTTCGCTCTGCGTCGTGACGATCATCCCGTCTGTGCAGGTGATCGTGCAGGAAGTTTGCAGTTTCGGCATCTTTTCGATCCGAACCAGACACATTCTGCACGAAGCCTGCAAAGCAAGGTCGCTGTAATAACAAAACGAAGGAATGTTGAAGCCTTTTTCACGGCAAACATCGATCAAACGCGCGCCTTTTTCGACCTCAAAATCCTGTTCGTTAATTGTAACTTTGATAAGTTCTGACATTATCTTAACTTGATAAAACTAAAAATTTATTCCGATTTATTGGTTGTTTCTTTTGCGGTTGCGGTTTTCTTTTTGCCTTGCGGACGTGTTTTTCCGTAGCTTCCTGCAAAAATTTTCCCGCGACGTGTTCTTTTATCGCCTCTTCCCATAATATTTCTCCTCTCTAAAATTCTAAATATTGGCAACGACTCCGTTGCCGTTCGTTTTATTCAAAAGCCATTTCTTGAAATCTTCAGGAAAACGTTTGACCGCGCTTTGAATCGGCCACGCGGCTGCGTCGCCAAGCGGACAGAACGATTTTCCTTCGATGTTGTCGCAAATATCCAAAAGGAGTTGCGCGTCTTCGGGACGACCGCCGCCTTCGGAGATGCGGTTAAAGATTTTGACCAGCCAATCCGTTCCTTCGCGGCAGGGCGTGCACCAGCCGCAGGATTCGTGTTTGTAAAATTCGGTCAGATTTTTTGTCGATTCCATTACATCAACGGTTTCATCCATCACGATAAAACCGCCCGAACCGACCATCGAACCGCCAACGACTAAACCTTCGTAATCCATCGTTACGCCTTTTCCGACGATCTGTTCGGCGTTCATAATGTAAACCGACGAACCGCCGGGAATGACGGCTTTCAATTTTTTATCGTCGCGCAACATCCCGCCGCAGTCTTCCATAATGAATTTTTCCAAATCCTTGTAACCCATCGGAAGCTCGTAAACGCCGGGTTTTTTGACGTGACCCGAAACCGACCAGAGCTTTGTTCCGCCTGATTTTTCGGTTCCTAATTCCTGCCACGCCTTGCCGCCCATTTCGATAATTTGCGGAACGGCGGTCAGCGTTTCGACGTTATTTACAACCGTCGGACACGCATAAAGTCCTTCGATCGCGGGAAACGGCGGTTTCATACGCGGATGCCCGCGATAGCCTTCGAGCGAACTCAAAAGAGCGGTTTCTTCGCCGCAAATGTATGCGCCCGCGCCGGTGTGCGTGAAAAATTCGCACGAAAAATCTGAACCGAGAATGTTTTTCCCGACTATGTCTGCCGCGCGTGCTTCGTCGATGGCTTTGTCCATAATATCGATCAAATACCGATATTCGCCGCGAAAATAAACGTAGCAAGCCGCCGCGCCGAGCGCGAAAGCGGCGATCAGCATTCCTTCGATCAAGGCGTGCGGGTCGCGTTCGAGCAGATAACGGTCTTTGAAAGTGCCGGGTTCGGATTCGTCCGCATTGCAAACGACATATTTCGGCTTCGGCGATTGACGCGGAACGAAACTCCATTTCATTCCAGTCGGAAAACCCGCGCCGCCGCGCCCGCGCAAGGCTGACGCTTTGACTTCGTTAATAATATCGTCCTGCGACATATTCATCGCTTTTTTCAGCGATTCGTAGCCGCCCGTTTCCTGATAAACTTTCAGCGTATGCCCGTCTTTAATGTGCATTCGCTTAAGCTGTAACGGTTCACATCCGATTGCTTTGATTTCCATAAATTAAAAAATCTTTACAACTTTTCCCAAAATATTTTCACGTTTGATCGTAGAAGGTTTCCAGTTTCTACTGCCGAAACTTTCGGGACGATTGTCGCCTAAAAGAAAAAATTCATTTTGCGGAACGATGATCGGTCCGAAATTTTCATCGAACTTATTTTTTTCAAACGGCTCATCCAATGATTTGTCACTGATTCAGATCGTTCCTTTTTTTATTTCAACTTTTTCACTGCCGAGTCCGATTATACGAAAAATGAATTTGGTATTTTCGTCGATACCAATTTTCCGGTATTGTTCGCTCACAGGTGCTTTATAAAGCACAATGTCCAACCTTTTAAGCCGTTCGTTCGATGAATAAGCAGTTTCATCGATCATTGCTTTTCCGCCGATTTTAATTGTTGGCTGCATCGCTTCGGTCAGTACTTTTACTAAGCCAACTCCGCAACCAACAATTGAACAGCAAAAAACTAATAATTGTGCAAACAATAAAAGTCCGCACTTCAGTCCTTTATTCAGCCCGAATCTTCATCACCGAACTATTTCGGTTTGTTTTCCGCGCAACATTCCGTTTTGGGCGGAAAATTTGTCGGCAAATATTTTACTTTCAAATACATAACGGCTTGCGTATTCGGTTCCAAACTGCTCGGATTAATGGTCAGATCGAAATCTTTTCCATCAAAGCCGCTGTAATACGAAGTCGATGCCTTCGACTTTTGAATCACCCGTTTATAGCCTTGCGTGTTCCCCGATTCGTATGCCGTGTAATCCTGATAAAGCTCATCGGGCGCAAAGGTTTGAAATTTTTCATAAACCGCGCCGACAGGTTTCAAATTAATGCCGAGAGTTGAATAGGTCTGCTCTTTGCTTTTAATGATTTTCGCCGCTTCCGTCATCATTCGGCTTTTGATGCCCGAAAAATCGTTGATAACGAAATCGATCTTTATCAAATCGTAGATGCCGACTTCGTTTGCCGAATTCGTAATTTTACGGAGCGCATTGCGGTCTTTATAGCGAATCAAAATATTTTTCGCCGTTTTATAACCCTTCAGCTTTTCCGTTGCGGTTTTGCCTGACGCATCATATTCATAAAACGGAGCTTGATTGATAAAATCGACGAAAGTTTCCGTAATTCCGACCGCCGCAAGTTTCGCTTTCAACGCATCCATTTTGGAGTCGACCATTTGCTCACTTTGCAAAGCGGTTGCCGCTTCACCCTGAACGCCGAAGGATGCAACATATTCATCGGCTTTGACATTCATCAAAACAGTCGCTTCGAGAAAATAAATTTCCGTTACGTCTTTGGTCGTTTCCATCGAAGAAAGGTCGCCGGTGGCATACGTCGGACGCGATTGTGTGTTTCCGTAAGTCGAAGCGTTTGAACGCTCCTGTGCGAAAGCTGCTAAATTGACAAAGAGCAAAATGCTCAAAATAAAAAACGCTTTTCTCATAGTTTACCTCTTTTTGTTTGATTTGGATTTGACCGCGGGAAGAGTTGGCGGTTTTTTTGAACTGCTTTCCAAATCTGATGCCCTAAGTTGAGCAAAAGTGGCTTTTACGAGAAATAATTAATTTTCAAATTTCGATCAATTAGAACCAATACCAAACTGCCACAACGCCGTCGTTGTTGTCGCAGGAGTGCGAAATGCCGATCAATCTATCGCGCCCGATGCGGCTCGCAAATTCGGCGGCTTGCTGGAACAAAGTTTCCCAACTTGCGAATGTCCCGCGAAAAACTTCAAATTTAACTTCCATTTTATTTTAACGAGTCCAAAATCTGATCGACCTTTTCAGTCGTTAAATCTTCGTGATAATCAAATCCGATCTGCATCATCGGCGCGGTTCCGCAACTTCCCAGACATTCGACCAAAGTAACCGTAAACTTTCCGTCGGCGGTCGTTTCGCCCGGATGAATGTTAAGCTTATTGCAAATATGCTCGGTAATTTCGGGTTCGCCCATAATCTTGCACGACAGCGTTTTGCAGATTTGGATGTGATGTCTGCCGATCTTTCGCAGATTGAACATCGAATAAAACGTCGCCGTTTCCCAAACGTCCGTCACTTCCAATTCGAGAAATTTCGCCAGAAAATTTACACCCGCATTGTCGATCCAGCCGCGTTCGCGCTGAACGACGAAAAGCAAAGGAATCAACGCCGAACGCTTTCTTTCGGGCGGATATTTAACGAGATGCGATTTCATCTCTTCAACAACTTCGGGCGAAAATTCCGCTACTTCGTCCGTGTAAACGATTTTGTTTGTAAAATCTGTTGCAAGTGCTGATGCCATATTTTTAGAAAATTAATGAACTCCGCCTTGTAAATCTTCAATATTTTTTTCCGCCTTCGTCAAGCGAAGCTCATGACTCATAACGGTTTCCGCAATATTATCCGTTTTTGCTTCCAATCTTTTCAAAACCTGCGAATGATTTTCTAAGATTTGCGAATGCTTGTCCAAAATTTGTGAATGCTTATCCAAAATCTGCGAATGTTTATTCAAAATCTGCGAATGATCTTCCAGGATTTCCGAATGTTTATCTTGCGTCTGGCGAATTTCCGTAACGTCAGATTTAACCGCGCGAAGTTCGGTGACAATCGTATTCAATAATAGAAAGACTTCTTTTTCCTGATTTTCAGTCATAGCTTTTATCGGTCGATTTCGCCCAAAACAATGTCGAGCGAGCCGATGATTGCCACCACATCGGCAACCATTTCGCCTTCGCTCATCACGGGCAGAGCCTGCAAATTGACAAAACTCGGACCGCGGAAATGAACACGTTCGGGTTTCGGTCCTCCGTTCGATTTCATATAAACGCCGAGCTCGCCTTTCGACGCTTCGATCGCGTGATAAACTTCGCCTTCGGGAACATTGAAACCTTCGGCGACGATTAAAAAGTGATGAATCAGCGAATCCATATGTTTCCGCATATCGTCGCGGTCGGGCAGAACGACTTTCGGCGCGTCGGCTTTGATCGGTCCGGGTTTCAGTCTTTCCAAGGCTTGCTTGACGATTTTGTATGATTCGTAACATTCGCGCATCCGCACCTTGAAGCGTGCCCAAACGTCGCCGTCGTTTTCGACCGGAATCTCGAAATCATAAGTTTCATAGCCCGAATACGGATTGTCGCGGCGCAGATCAAGATCGACACCGCTTCCGCGCAAACACGGTCCCGTCAATCCCCAATCGATCGCCTCTTCGCTCGAAATTATTCCGATTCCCTGCGTGCGCGACTGCCAGATCGTATTTCCCGTTACCAGCGTTTCAAACGTATTCATCGCGTCAAGAAAACCGTCCAAAAACTGTTTACAGCGGCTTTCAAAACCGGCGGGCAAGTCCATCATCAAACCACCGATACGGAAATAACTCGGAGTCATTCGTCCGCCCGAAGCCGATTCGATCATATTCAGAATCTTTTCGCGTTCGCGGAAACAGAAAAAGAAGACGCTCATCGCGCCGATGTCGAGGCAATGCGTGCCGAGCCAAACCATATGCGAAGCGATGCGTTGTAATTCGCACATCAAAACGCGAACCGTTTGGGCGCGTTCGGGAATTTCGAGTTGAAGCAATTTTTCCGCCGCCATCACATACACCAGATTGTTGCCGAGCGGATTCAGATAATCCATGCGGTCGGTGATGACGATGCCCTGCTGATATTTTTTGTATTCAAACAGCTTTTCCATTCCCGTGTGCAAATAGCCGATGTCGGGAATGGCTTTGACGACAAGCTCGCCGTCAAGCCGCAGATCGAGGCGCAAAACGCCGTGCGTCGAAGGGTGTTGCGGTCCCATCGAAAGAGTCATCTCCGACTCTAACGGCTGGTCTAAAACTTCAACATCTTTCGGTAAATTTTCTACTGCAACGCTCATATCAATTTTGGATTTTGGATTTGTGATTTTGGATTTGACTCATCCCAAAATCTGAATTTAGCTCAAACTATACGGCTCATAGCCTCTGAGCGGATAATCTTTTCTCAACGCGTGACCGTCAAAATCGGACGGCAGCAAAATTCTTCGCAGATCGGGATGATTGTCAAAGATCACGCCGACCAGATCGTAAGTTTCGCGTTCGTGCCAGTTTGCCGTTTTCCAGATATTTGAAACGGTTTCGACATTCGGTTCGTCTTCGGACAACAAAACTTTCAGACGAATCCGATTATGATGTTTCGTTGAAAGCAGATGATAATTCACTTCAAAACGCGGGTCTTCTTCCGGTCCGCGGTCTGCGCCGCACAGATCGGCGAGCATATCGAATCCGCTGTATGTCTTTAAGAAATAACAAACCTCGTTGATGTGTTCACGCGGAACCGTAACCGTAACTTCGCCGAGCGCGTTTTTTACGTCCGTCACCCAGACGGAACTTTCCGTTTTTAACTTTTCGACAAATTCTAATAAAACTGCGGTATCAGCCATATTTTAATGAAAAAGCGGCAATAATTACCGCTGAAAATACTACGAAGATTTGCGACGTTCGTGGCGCGACGGAACCGAATAAGGACGCGAAACTTTGTTTTGCGCGACTTCGATCTCTTTTTCTCTTTCCAAAGCCGTTCCTTCCGTGACCGGCAACGTGCCCGGAACGATCGAAACGCGCGATTCTTCTTCAAAAGTATCGCGGCGGTCTTTCACCGATTCGTTCATAATCTTTTCCTGCAACATCGTGATCGCGTGAACGAGCATTTCCGGGCGCGGCGGGCATCCGGGAATATAAATATCGACCGGAACGATTTTGTCAACGCCCTGAACGATCGCGTAATTATCGAAAACGCCGCCCGAAGTTGCACAGGCACCCATTGAGATAACCCATTTCGGTTCGGGCATCTGATCGTAAATTCGGCGCAAAACCGGAGCCATCTTTCTCGAAACGCGTCCCGAAACGATCATTACGTCAGCCTGACGCGGGCTGGCACGAAATGTTTCCGCGCCGAAACGCGACAAATCGTTACGAGCCGAAACGCTGTTCATCATTTCAATCGCACAGCAAGCCAGACCGAACGTAGCCGGCCACAATGACGATTTGCGTGCCCAATTGACGACGGCATCGAGTTTGACGGTGATTACGTCAGGAAGCGATTCAAAAATTGTATTCTCTAAACCCATTATCTACTCCAATATTTACGCCGCGCGCTGAAAATCTCTGATCGCCTGTTGTTTTCTTTCTTTCAAGGCTTGTTTGGCTTCTTCGCGGGCTTCGGCGCGGGCTTGTAATCCCCAATCGAAGGTGCCTTTTTTCCAGACATAGATATATCCGACGACAAGAGTCGAGATGAAAACCAGAATTTCAATAAACGCAATCGTTCCGAAGGCAACGCCGCTCAGTTTTTCCTGATCCAAAAGATATTTGAACGCGACCGCGAACGGGATCATAAATAAAACTTCGATGTCGAACAGCAGGAAGATAACGGCGACCGTATAAAATTTGATCGAAAATCTGTCGCGCGCCGAGCCGACCGGGTCTTTGCCGCATTCATACGGCATCAGCTTAGTTGCCGTTCGTTTGCGCGGACCGACAAGCTGTGTGACCAAAATCTGACTTGCGGCAAATCCGAAGGCGACAATAAACATAATGCCAATCGGTGCGTAATCGATAATATTAAAATCGTTCATTTGTTTTAATCTTAAATCCTTTTTGCCTGTTTTAGAAATACGAAATTGCGCTTTATTTTATCTATAAGATTGAGAATTATTGCACAAATTCAATCGTAAGTTAAGCTAGAAAGAGAGTCAAGACAGTAAGGAACCAATTTATATTAGGCAAGTTAATCCGAAAAATCGCTTAATCTTATCAAATGTTTGCGATCCGGATTCAAAAATCGGATTCGGCTTTAAAGGGACAATTTTTACAGTAGCGAAACAATTAATTATTGACCGCCAACAAAGGCTGTGGTAATTTCAATATAGGCGATTTCGCCTGATGCTGCTCGTTCTAACGCTCGCCAAACCGTTTAACTAAAACAACTGTGATTACAGGATTCAATACAGACATCGAATATGAAGGCGTAACGTATCATGTTCAGACCGAGGATAAAGGTTTGGATACGCCGCTGATTTTGTCGCTGGTTTACAATCGCGGCACGATCCTGGCGAGTAAACGTGCGTCTTATGACGATCTGTTAGCGGACAAGTTCGATGAAAAAGTTCTTGCCCAGCGTTTGCAGAAACAGCACAAACTGATCTGCGCGGCGGTTCGCGCCGGGCGCATCGAAGATTTGAAGCGGATGACCGAAAAAGAGTCTGCCGCGAAACAGAAAAACGTCAAAAAAGAGATCGGTGCAAACGTAACGCTCAAAGAATCGAAGCCGACCGTCACCGTTTCCGAACCTGCGCCGGTCGAGAATCCCGTTTTTATCAATGGTAACGGGCAAAATGTTCAGAAAGATGTTAAGCCCGTAACGGAAAAAATTGCTGAAAACCCGCCTGAAAAGTCCGTCGGGAAGATCGTCGAAAAAGTTTCGGAACATAAGGAAACAATCATTTCACAATCCCCGATTCCGAAACCTAAGCTCGAAGATTTTAAAGCTTTGCCGAAGCCGACGGTTTACCACGGCAAAAATGAATCGGCACAGACAACACCGCCCGACCGAACGACCCAACCGTTAAAAAATCCGCCGTTTGAAGTTCCGAAAAACGAGTCTGCGAAAACCGAAACGGCAATTCCGAAACCGAAGCAGGAAGAAATCTGGGATTTTCCGATCAGATCGGTCGAAGTTCGCGGCGACGAAGAGGAAATGATTATCGAGGCGGTCGAGATCATCGAGGACGACGAATTGATTCTTCCGGCGGAAGCGGTCGAGATCGTCGGCGATTACGTCAAGGTCGAACCGCCCGTCAGCAATAAATTACAGGTTGAGTTTCTGACCGAAACAAACTTTCGCGGCGGTGAGCGCAAAACTGTCAGCATTCTGGTTTCGCGCGGCGGGCACGGCAAAGGCATCAGCGGCGCGCAGATTATGGTGAAAGTTCTCGGTTCGAGCTTTCGTCCGCTGATTTTTCATGCAAAAACCGATCAGAACGGCATTGCGGTCGTGCATTTACAGCTTCCGCATTTTCGTTCGGGACGCGCCGCGATTCTCGTGCGCGGGATGAGCGACGGCGAGGAAGCCGAACTGCGCCGCGTCGTTTCGCACGGGTAAAATATTTGCGATTTTCGATTTGCGATTGGAAGAAGTTTTAGCCGACTTCCATTCGCACTTTTTGTGTGCAATGAATTAAAATTCAATCATTATGCAGATCACGTTGAATGGTGAAAAAAGGGAATTCGGCGAAACGCAGACGGTCAGCGAACTCGTGCAGACTTTACATCTTTCCGGTCAGCGCATCGCGGTCGAATTAAATAAAGAGATCGTGCGCAAAAAAGACTGGGAAAGCACGGTTTTGAGTGAGGCGGACAAGATCGAGATCGTTCATTTCGTTGGCGGCGGTTAGTTCAATTACGAATTTCAAATTACGAATTACGAATTGCGGATTAAATTTTTCTAATTTAGTCCGCATTTCTTTTGCGCCCGTTTTTGTATAACATTAGGAACATCAATTTTATTCATAAATTCGTAATTTGAAATTCGTAATTCGTAATTGTTCATATGACAGATTCATTTACATTAGCAGGAAAAACATTTAATTCGCGTCTTATTATCGGGACGGGAAAATACCGCAGTTATCAGGAAATGCAGGCGGCGCATAAGGCTTCGGGAGCCGAGATGGTGACGGTTGCGGTCAATCGTGTGCCGCTCGATCGGGCGACGGAATCCTTTCTGGATTACCTCGATTCTTCGATGCAGATTTTGCCGAATACGGCGGGCTGTTACGATGCCGAACACGCGATCCGCACGGCGCGGCTGGCGCGTGAAGCTCTGGAAACGGATTGGATCAAACTCGAAGTCATCGGCGACAAAGTAACGCTTTTGCCGGACAACGAGCAGACGCTCGAAGCGGCGCGGGTTTTGGTGAAGGAAGGCTTTATCGTGTTGCCTTATTTTTCGGATGATTTGATTATGGCGAAAAAACTGCTTGACATCGGCTGTCCGGCGGTGATGCCGCTTGCCGCGCCGATCGGTTCGGGAATGGGAGTGCAGAATCCTTCTAATCTTCGCATTATGCGCGAGCAATTGCCGGATGCAACGATCATCGTCGATGCCGGAGTCGGAGTTCCGTCGGACGCTTCGATTGCGATGGAACTCGGCGCGGATGCGATTTTGATGAATACTGCCATCGCCGAAGCAAAAGATGCCGCGATGATGGCGACGGCGATGAGTTATGCGGTCAAAGCGGGAAGACTTTCGTATCTGTCGGGCAGGATGCCGAAACGTCTTTACGCTTCCGCATCGAGTCCGATCGAAGGCGCGATAAAGTAAGCGTCAATTACGAATTTCAAATTACGAATTACGAATTGAAAACGTGATTCTGCAAGGCTTTCGGACGTTTTTGCAAAGTTTTCGGATGATTTCGCAAAAGTTCAGGGTTGACGTGCAAAAGTTTCGGGTTCGTCTGCAAAACTTTCGGATAGGTTTGCAAAAGTTTCGGGTGACTTTGCAAAACTTTCGGATTGAATTGCAAAACATCAGGGTTCGTCTGCAAAACTTTCGGGTTGACGTGCAAAAGGTTCGGGTAGGCTTGCAAAAGCTCAGGGTTCGTGTGCAAAAGTTTCGGATTCGTTTGCAAAGGAAACTGTCGTTCGTGCAAAAGTTTCGGGTGTGTGTGCGAAAAACGTCTGAATGACTGGAGCGCAGGCGAGGATGCCTGCAAGCGTTTGAAAAACGATGACGAAGTTTAGTTAACTTCAAGTTGAGTTTTAACTGCACTTCGTTAGATTGTTGCGCGAAACGCGCCGCAATCTTGCAGGTAAGGATGTCTGCGCGCCAGTCGAAGCGTCCGTCATTGGCTCATATTTGAGTGAAAAACGCTCGTGTGTAATTTGCAATCGGTCGTGTGTAAATTTTGAGAATAATCTCAGCCTTGTTCAAAGGCTTTTCGCGAAGCGGCACATAACCGCGCCATAAACGGATGCGGCGGCGAATCGGTTGCGCCTTCGGCGAAAGACGTTTGAAAACGTCTTTGGTAAAATAATTCTGCAATGAATGGCGAAAAATATCCTTACCAAAAAGAATGGGGAGAATATCGGCGTTTGAGGAATGCCGATTTCGGGACTTTTTTTCTTGGTTCTTTTGGAATAATGATTCTTGCCAGCCTTATGAGTTTATTGAAAGTAAAGCAAGAATGGATCATATATTTAGTGGTTAGTATTTGGATTTTTTTCTATTTGAGAGCTTGGATTCGTTTTAATAATTGGAAATGCCCGCGTTGCTCCAAAAGGTTTTTTACATCTTCCTTTTTTGCGACAAGTCCGATTTTTATATCAAATTGCCGAAATTGTAATCTTTTGAAATATTCGGGTTCGAGTTTTATCAATTGAGTTTTTTATGAATGTGCAGGTTTTATTTTTCGGGGCGACTGCCGATGAAACGGGCGAAAGAGAAATCGAATTTTCGTTTGACGAAAACATCAGCGCGGAACGGGCGTTTGCGGAGATCGTCGAAAAATATCCGCGTTTGAAGGCGCATAAATTGCTTTTTGCCGTCAACCAGGAATACGCGGACGGCGGCGAAATCATCAAAAACGGCGACGAACTCGCAATTTTTACGGCGGTTTCAGGCGGTTAAATATCCGCGAAAAGGCACAAAAAACACAAAATAATTTTTTTGATATTTTTGTGCTTCTTTGCGGCAATTAATTTTATGGATTTTTACGAAATTACAAACGAGCCTTTGAATGTCGGCGAGATTGCGCGGCGGGTCGTGCCCGTAGAATGCGGGGCAATCGTTACTTTGGATGGATTTGTCCGCAAATTTACGAAAGGACGCGAAACGCAGTATCTCGTTTACGAAGGCTATGAGCCGATGGCTTTGAAGGAAATGGAAAAGCTCGGCGAACGTGCGAAACAACTCTTCGAGATCGCCAATGTCGGCATCGTGCATCGTCTGGGCAGGTTGGAGATCGGCGAAACGAGCGTCGTCATCTCCGTCGCATCGCCGCACCGCCGCGCCGCTTTCGAGGCTTGCGAATGGCTCATCAAAGAACTCAAGAAAACCGTCCCGATCTGGAAAAAAGAAGTCTATGCCGACGGCGAAATCTGGGTAACGGGTAACGGATAGTTGATAGTGGATAGTGATAGAACGGATAGTGGATAGTGGATAGTTGATAGTTGATAGTGATAGAACAGCTATCAGTTATCAGTTATCAGTTATCAGTTATCAGTTATCCACTATCCGTTTCACGGCGTTTGTAACATAAATTTACTCTTTTCCTGTTTGCCACAATTTCTCTGTGTAATTTATTATTTTTGTTGATTCACCTAAATTTATAACCGAACATTGGGAAGTTTGCGGGTTTTTGTGTGCAAAACACGGCTCGAAGCTGTGTTTTTGTATGTGTTTTCGTAGAAAGTTTTCCTTTGGAAATTTTCTGCGGATAGTTACAAAAGAGGAATAAATGAAAAAAATATTTACATTTTTTATAGCAATTACGGCATTAAGTATAAATTTATTTGCACAATCGCAATCGACTACCGGAAATATCGAGGGCACCGTCGCTGACCAGAACGGGGCGGTCGTGCCGGGAATTACGGTTTCGGCGACAAATCAGGATACGGGCTTCGGCAAAACCGTTCTTTCAAACGACGAAGGATATTTTGTGTTTATTTTACTGCCGCCCGGAAATTACAAGGTCGAAACCGCCGCCGCCAAAGGTTTCGCGGTTTCGACGTATGAAAACGTCAAAGTCACGGTCGGCGCGAAAACTTCGCTCGACATCACGCTCTCGACGGGCGGTTCGGTCAACGTGGTTGACGTGAACGCTGAAGGTCAGGGCGTGGAAGCCACGCGGACTTCGATCTCTTCGACGGTTGAAGAGCGACGAGTCATCAATCTGCCGACGAACGGGCGCAACTTTCTGGATTTTGTGACCTTAACGCCCGGCATCGTCCGCGACCCGACACGGCAGGGCGATCTCGCCGTCGGCGGTCAAAAAGGAACCTTAAACAGCATCCAGATCGACGGCACAAGCTCGGACAACACGTTTTTCGGACAATCTTCGGGACGCATCGGTTCGGGACGCGCGCCGTCGCAGTTTTCGATCGATACGGTCAAGGAATTTCAGGTTAACCAGAACGGCTTTTCGGCTGAATTCGGGCGGGCGGCGGGCGCGGTCATCAACGTCGTCACGAAATCGGGCACAAACAGATTTACGGGCAGTGCTTTTGAATATTTCCGCGATGAATCGCTCAATGCAAATTCACCGAATACAAAATCAACGCAAGCCATTCGCGGATTGCCGAATAAAAGAAATTCGGGACAGATCAATCAGTTTGGCGGAGTTTTGGGGGGACCGATCAAAAAAGACAAGATTTTCTTTTTCGCGGCTTATGAAGGACAGCGTTCCGATCTGCCGAATCCGGTCGTGCTCAATTCGCTTCCATTCGCTCCGGCGGCGATCATAACACTGCTGACCCCGAAGGTTGCTTCATACAATATCAACCGCCAGCAGGACACTTTTCTCGGCAAGGTCGATTTCAACATCAACGAAGACAATCAACTCTGGGTGCGCTTCAATCAGCAGAATTTTACGGGAACGAACCTCGAAAATTCGGGACCGTTGAGCGCGGAAGAACACACGGGAAACAGCAACGTGAAGACTTCGGCTTTGACGACGCAATGGACAAATTCGATCACGCCGACGTGGATCAACGAGTTTCGTTTCCAGTTTTCACGCGATAAGGAACCGGGTTTGGCAAATTCTGACGCACCCGAGGTTTCAGTGACGGCAAACGCGGGCGGTATCAACGACGGAACCTTCAGTTTCGGACGCAACAATTTCAGCCCGCGCGAAACGACGATCACGCGTTACCAGTTCATTAACAACCAGACTTTTCTGACGGGAAACCACGCCATTAAATACGGCGCGGATTTGCTGTTCGACCAGATTTTTAACTTTTTCCCCGGACTTTTCGGCGGTTCTTACACGTTTACGAGCTATGCGAATCTGGCGGCGGGAATTCCTTCGCGTTACCGCCAGAGTTTTGCGGGACCGGGCACGACGGGCGGCACGACGAAGCCGAACAACCGCGAATACGGGTTTTTCGTGCAGGACGACTGGCGCGTTTCGCCGAAAACGACAGTCAATCTAGGGTTGCGCTACGATTATCAAACGATCGCCAAACCGCCGATCCAAAATCCGAACGCGGCTTTGCTTGCCGCCGGATTCGATACGGGTTTTCAGCCGAAGGATAAAAACAATTTCGCACCGCGTTTCGGCATCAGCTACGCACCCGACGAAAAATCGGTCATTCGCGGCGGTTACGGAATCTTTTTCGGACGCACGACCGCCATTATGACGGGAACGGCACATTCGCAAAACGGCATTCAGGTCGTCGCCATCGACATCAATTGCACGACCGCTCCGGCAGGAACCTGCCCGTCATACCCGAACGTTTTTCCGGGCATCCCGACGAATGTTGCCGCCGTTACGCCGAATCTTTATCTTTTCGGCAAAGATTACAAACAGCCGTTCACGCATCAGGCGCGTGCGCAGTATGAGCGCGAATTGTTTGCAAACACGATCTTTTCGGTGCAATACACGATGTTTCGCGGGCAGAATTTGTCGAGAACACGCAATGCAAACTTGAGCGCGCCCGTTTCGACACCTGTTTTTGTGTATAACGGAACCACGCAAACAAGCGAATCTTTTACCTTCCAGAGATTTTCAAATCCGCGTCCGATCACGTCTTTCCAGCGCGTTTCGCTCTTTGAAAGCACGGCGAAATCCTTCTATCAGGGCTTGACGTTCGAGTTTAACCGACGCTTTGCAAACCGTTGGCAATTCAATACGAGCTACACGCTTTCCAAAGCGAAGGACGATAAACCCGATCAAACTTCGGTCGTTCCTGGCGGCGGCGACGATGCGAAGATCGCCGAAAATCAATTCGATCTTTCGGGCGAATACGGACGTTCCGATCTGGACGTGCGCCATCGTTTCATTTTCAGCCCGGTTTATGAAACGGGAACTTTCAAGCAAAGCGAAAACAAGGTCGTTCGCGCACTTTTGAGCGATTATGTTTTCACGGGAATTTTCACGGCGCAATCGGGGCTGGCATATTCGGCACTCGTCGCGGGCGATCCGAACGGTGACGGCATCTTTTCGACCGACCGCGTTCCGGGAACGAAACGCAACGAATTTACGAGTCCGTCGATATATATCGTCGATTTGCGCGTCGGCAGGATCATCCGTTTCGGCGAACGCTACAAACTGTCGCTGTTTGCGGAAGGCTTCAACCTGTTCAACCGCGCAAACGTTCAGACCGTCAACAATACGCTTTACACATTCCTTCCGGCGGGAACGATTTCGGGAACGCCCGTTCCGCCGCGCTTGTCGCTTCCGGCAACGAATTTCGGTACGGTGCGAACGTTCGTTTCCGGTTCGCCGTCGTTTACGCTCAACTCAAACTACAACCGCGAATTCCAGCTCGGTGCACGCTTCGATTTTTAAGTTGATTGCAGTTAAAAAACAAAAAGCGGAAGATTTTTTAAGTCTTCCGCTTTTTTGTATTTTTTATTGTCAAAAACGCCCGAAATTGCTATAAGTTAATCTGCTTTGCAATATATTTTGTGTTGTCAACGAACTTTCTCTAATTTCGATTCATCCATTTAGACATAAGCCGAAAAGATCGGGAAATTCTGTATTCGAGGAAAAGTTTTATGAAATGGAAAAATTGTCTGCTTTTGATTTTATTTTCGCTTTGCGTTTTGATGCCGGAAATTCGCGCGGCTAATTTTGAGATTGGCGCAAAATTTCCGGTTGAGAAGTTGATAACCGAAAAAAAAGTTTCGGATAACAAACTCATCGTTTTTATGCCGTCGCTGACATACGATTGCGATTACGCGAGTATGTTGACGCAATCGTTTTATTATTATTTCGATCAGAAACTAGCGTTTGAAGACCTGGCGAAAAGTCCGCAAACCGAAATTTTTCTGGTTGTGAACGACAAACAAAACGCCGCCGTAAGCACGCAAAATATTTTCGGTAAAATGAATGTCATTTACGACGAAAAGGGCGAGATTTTTGCTTCGTTCGGAATAACGTTACCGAAAGACAAAAACGCCGATGCGACCGTTTTCCTGCTCGATTCAAATGAAATAATTGCGTTGATTGACAAAAATTACCGTGCGCAGGGCGAACATTTGAAACCGCTCGAAAACAAACTCAAAGAACTGAACGGAATTTATAAAAAAGCAATTTCGCCGGACGAAGTAAAACCTTTGAAAACCGGAAAACTCGCACCCGATTTTCAAATCGACAGGCAAACAAAACTCTCCGATCTGCGCGGAAACGTCGTTCTGCTTTCATTCTATCCGGCGGCTTTCAGCGGAACCTTGCCGAAACCTGTCGAAGCTCTCAAAGTTCCGATTTTTTCCAACAAAGCAAACTCGATGTCCTGCGCATTTCAAATAGACGGAATAGACGATATTAAAAACTCAAAAAACGAAGCAAAACGAATCGTCATTTCGAGTTCGACCGCATCTTTACTCGAAAAATGGAAAAATGTTCTCGGCACGCATAACGTCGAATATGCAAACGATCCCGATTACTCGATCTCTCAAAAATATTTCAGCTACAATCCGAACGGCTATAACAACCGCGTTTCGGTGATTATCGACAAAAAAGGAAAGATCGCCTACATTGACGAAAGTTTCGATTTCGACGACGAAAAAGTTCTGAATAAAAAGATTTACCAATTGCTTAAAAAGTAATAAAAATTCACGCGAAACCAAAATATCGAAAATGATATTTCGAGTAACAGGCGATTTCTACCCGCTTTGAATGAAAAATTGGCAAATATAAAGCAATTATTTTTAACTTGTTGAAGATTGATGAAGTAAAATTTGCAAATATATTATAAACTCTTAAAGCTTTACAAAAAATAAAATAACTTCAGGAAACTCAAATAATGGATGACAAACATTTGGCTTGGTTTTTAGGACCTAAGGCAGAAAATTCCGAGCTTTTCGTTGATACATTGATGGCTATCATTCAGGATTACATTCATTGGCGAAGGAATTACTACCCGAGCGATAATTTACTAATTACAAAAAGAATGCAAAGAGAGCACGAGGAAGAGCACGACAAACTCTACCAGAACGTGACGGAGATGATGTCTTTGTTAAGAAGAAATTTTCCGTTTTACAGCCCTCGATACATTGCACATATGCTGTCCGACGTATCTATGCCGTCAATGTTGGGATATTTCGCCGGAATGCTTTATAACTCGAATAATGTCACGCCGGAGGCGGCACCGGTTACGGTCGAATGGGAAATCGAGGCTTGCAATGAAATTTTGAAAATGCTTGGTTTTAAGCCTGCGCCGACTCCGCCTAAAAAGGATGCTTCGAAAAAAGACTGGGAAGTTTATGAAAGAGAACTAAAGAGTCAGTTCGGCTGGGGACATATTACTTCGGGCGGAACGGTTGCCAATATTGAAGCCCTCTGGGTTGCAAGAATCGTAAAATATTTTCCTTTGGCAGTTCAGGAAGTTGCTAAAACGAAAGGTTTATCCATTGAAGTAAAAAAACCTGGTGCCAAGCCGACCGATGAGCCGAACAAAATAGACGAGTTGTCAAAATATGAGATCGTAAATATCAAACCTAATGAATCGATTTATCTCTATGCCAAGTTCGTCGATGCCGTTAAACAGGCAAATCAAAATACGGAGATCGACAAGGTAGGCGAGATTGCTTCCGACTGGCTGAGTAAATCGAAATACGGAGTCGGCGCACATTTGGGAAAAGTGTTCAGTGAATTTCCTCCGGTTATTTTTACATCCGGTGCGGCTCATTATTCAGTTAAAAAAGCCGCCGATATTTTGGGAATCGGAAGAAATAATGTCGTTGTCGTTAAAACCGATTCCCAGTTCAGAATGGATGTGAAAGATCTGGAGTTGAAAATAAATCAGGCTTTAGATCAGGGAAAAGTGCCTTTAGCTGTTGTCGCAGTAGGTTCGACGACGGAAGAAGGTGCGGTTGATCCCGTTCACGAAATTCTGGATTTGCGCGAGAAATTTCAAAATGAAAAAGATATAAGCTTTTGGCTTCACGTCGATTCCGCGTGGGGCGGATATATCGCCTCTCTGTTCAGACTTGAAGAGGAAGAGGAAGTCAGCATTATCTTAGATAAAATTCTTTTTCAATTAAATATTTTAGATTCGAAACCCTTGTCGCTCGGCGAAAAAATACAATTAATTCTTAACTCTTTCGAAAATGACACGATAGAAGTAGCCAAAGAAGCCGACAATCAATCGAACAAAGTTGAAACGGCAGAAACTTCAAAAGAAACCGACACTAAATTTGAAAAGGAAGATGCTTCTGTTTTAAGGCAGACATTGGAAGGCTACGGCGGAAGGCTGGATTCATTGTCTTACTGGGCTAATGTGAAGGATTATTTGTCATTCATCAGCGAGTTAAAAAAATTGATCGTCGATTTCGGAACGAAAATATCATTTAAGAAAAACCGCGATGCAATCGAGAAATTGTCGGATAGCAAAATTTTTGAATTAAGCATCACTGACAGATCAGATGAAACATCGGAATATGTAAGCGATAAAATCACCATTAAATTGAATAATCATCAGGAAGAGCGTTTGATTAAATGGGGTGGAAAACCATTAATCAGTTCTTTTTTGGCTTTTAAGAATGTCGATTCAATAACCGTAGATCCGCATAAAATGGGTTACATTCAATATCCGTGCGGAGTAGTGGCTTTCAAAAATGACAGGGTAAGGCATTTTATTATGCAACGTGCTCCTTATATAACTTCTTCTTCGCACAATGCCCTAATTCATAATCCGCCGCGACACATCAAAAATATTGACTTTAAAAAGCTGAAAGAACAAAACGCTCCATACGATGTTTATCAAATCGGGACGGATGCGTTTGCGCCTTTTATTCTGGAAGGTTCCAAACCCGGAGCGGCGGCGGCTTCGCTTTGGTTATCTACTAAGACTGTGCCTCTGAACAGAAAAAATCACGGCTTAATAATAAGATCTTCTCTGCTTGCCGCCAGAGAACTTTATGAATGGCTGAATAGTTGGAATAAATTTGCAGAGAAGGCATTGGGGAAAAATCTGCTTTACGAATTTACGACTTTCGGAGCCGTTCCTGATACCAATGTTGTGGTGTTTGCCATTAAAGATAAAAACAATGAAACCATCAACGGAATAAATAAATTGACCGAACAAGTCTATAATTATTTTACAATTCAAGCGGAATTAGGCGATAAGCAACACAGCTACTCACAACCTTTCTTTATCTCAAAGACTAAAATGGAGCATAATTATTACAACTTTGATTCATTTGAAGGATTTTTCAATGACTGCAATTTACGAAGTGCGAAGAGAGAATATATCGAAAAAGGCTTGACTGTTCTCAGAGCGACGATAATGAATCCGTATATCTCTTCGATCAGACAAAAAACCGATCAAAATTTAGTTAAAGAGTTCATTATTGAATTGCACAAGGCATCTCAATCATCAGCTAGAAAACTGATAAAAGAGGAAGAGGAATAACTATGGCAGATTTAAGTGTAAATTTTGCGGGAATAAAATCGCCGAATCCTTTTTGGCTGGCTTCTGCGCCGCCGACTAATATGGGTTCGATGATCGAACGGGCGTTTGATGCGGGTTGGGGCGGCGCGGTTTGGAAAACTCTGGGCGAGCCGATCGTGAATGTTTCGTCGCGACTCGCTTCGCTCGATAACGGCGCGTTGCGGATGATCGGTTTGAACAACATCGAACTCATTACCGATCGACCTTTGGAAGTCAATTTGCGCGAAATGTATGAGTGCAAAAAGAAATATCCGAATAATGCCGTGATCGCGTCGTTGATGGTCGAATCGAAACGCGAGGCTTGGCACGAAATCGTGAAGCGGACGCAGGACACGGGTTGCGACGGTTTTGAGCTGAATTTCGGCTGTCCGCACGGAATGTCGGAACGCGGAATGGGGGCGGCGATGGGACAAGTTCCCGAATACACCTGTATGGTCACGGAATGGGTAAAGGAAGTTTCAAATCTACCCGTAATCGTCAAACTTACGCCGAACGTGACGCACATCGTTCCACCGGGACGCGCGGCACAAAAAGGCGGTGCGGACGCAGTTTCGCTGATAAATACGATTAATTCGGTGATGGGCGTTGATATTGACACGATGATTCCGTATCCGAACGTCAACGGAATGGCGGCGCACGGCGGTTATTGCGGAACTGCGGTCAAACCGATCGCGCTCAATATGGTTTCGGAACTTGCGCGTGATGCCGAATTCAACATCCCGATTTCCGGCATCGGCGGCATCAACACCTGGCGCGATGCGGTCGAATTTTTACTGCTCGGTGCAGGAACAGTGCAGGTTTGCACGGCAGTGATGCACTACGGTTATCGAATCGTCGAAGATATGATCGACGGTTTGAACAATTATCTCGACGAAAAAGGTTTCGCTTCGGTCAATGAAATTATCGGAAAATCCGTCAATCGTGTGACCGATTGGGGAAATCTGGATTTGAATTACAAGGTCGTGGCGCGTGTAAACCCCGAAAAATGTATCAAATGCAATCTTTGTTACGTCGCTTGCGAAGACGGCGCACATCAATGTTTTCACTTTGACGAAAACAAATTTCCCTACGTTGACGAAGCCGAATGTGTCGGCTGTAATCTCTGCACGTTGGTTTGCCCGTCGCCCGGCGCGGTCGAAATGGTCAGATTGGACGACGGAAGCAACCCGCAAAGCTGGAAAGAGAGAACAATCATTTAAGAAAAGGGAACAACGATTTACGCATATCAGCCCAGATTATCTTTAAAATAAAATCCGTGCCGATCAGCGTAAATCCGTTGTTCCTTTTCTATTTTTATGTATTCGGAATCCAGAATTTACCATTCCCGTTGACGATCTTTTTCAGACCGAAATTCGGTAAATCTTCTTCCTTGTGACCGAGAAACGTAAAATGCGGACGGTCGTTTTGGACGGTTCGATACCAGCCGTGTTTGGCTAAGATTTCGCGCACCTGTTCGTTTTCAAATTCGACAACATCAAAGGCAAGCAGGGCGAGATGCTGTGACGTGCCGGGCGCGGCGACCGAATAAAGAATCGAATTATTGAAGGCGGAATTGAAATAAATTCCTTGTTTCTCAAGTTGTAAAACTTCCTTGACCTGTTCCTTCATCGGCAGAGCCTTGAGCTTGTCCGCTTGTTCCTGCGTCAAACGTCCTTTTTTCAGCCAGTAATTTAAAGCGGGTTCAAAACGCGAATTCCACAGGCGAAGCGTTTCGCTGAAACCTCGCCGTCCGGCGATCGAACCGTCGCGCGGCGTGATGCTCAAACCTTCAAATATCGCTTCCGTCCGCGCTTTGAGCAATGCTTTCATCGCAACCGGTTGAAGTTCGATCACCGTTCCGTCGAATATCTGTTTTTCGATTCCGAGTTGCTTTTGAAAAATTTCCACGTCTTCCGAACTCGAAAACATACAAACCGGCGGCGGCAAAGCCGTATCGATCACGAGAAAAACCGAACCGTATTCGCGCAAAATGCGACTTGCAACCATATCTTTTTCGTCGCAAATGTCTTCTTTTTTCTTACCTCTTTTGACCAAAGTTTGTTCGAGAACGCTGTAAAAATTTTTCAATTCGGGAAGGTCGGGTTTTTTGAGCGAAGATGTCGCGGGCAAGTTCAGAATATGTTTCTCCTCACCTGGCGAAACAGTAAAATTATGCTCTTGCGCCTGTATTGCAGTCACGAAAAAACTGCCGATAAGCGCGAAAACAGGGAAATATTTTGTAAATATTAAGTGTTTTACCATAAAGCCATAAAAGCTGACGTGCAAATTTTGAGCCATTTGCTCAATAAATTGTCTGCTTCATCTTTAAACGCGGGAAATATTTCGATTTTGTGTCACATTTTATAAAAAAAAATAAAAGTTGGAAAGTTTTTTTGAGAATTGTGATGAAATTTCAATCATTTACGACAAGTTTCGATGCACCGAAAAATTCATTTATTTGTAGGAAAATAAGTCATTTCGGATTTTTTTAATGCAGTCGATGCTCATTTTGACCGATATTGTCTTTAAAATTAAAAAAGGTTCGGGAACTTTTCGATGGGAAATCTCCGAACCTTTTTGTTGTCCTGAATTTGAAGCAATCAATCAGACCACGGCGCAGGTTTGCGAATCCATTTATGATTTTTCAGTTCTGCCAGAAGATTTTCGTCGAGATTTCCCTTATCGCTTGCGGCGATATTTGCTTCGACGTTTCTGAGTTTTCTCATTCCGGGAATGATCGTCGAAACGGAATCGTTGCTCAAAATAAAGCGCAAAGCCATTTCCGCCATCGTCGAATTTTCGGGAACGAGCGGCTTTAAGGCATCGGCGCGTTCGACCGAAGGAATCAGATTCTCCGCCGTAAAATATCCACTGCGCCAATCGTCTGCGGGAAAAGTCGTTTCTTTTGTCAAAGTTCCCGTGAGCGTTCCTTCGTCAAACGGCACACGCGCGATCACGGCAACGTCCATTTCTTCGCAAGCGGGAAAAAGTTCGTCTTCGGGATTCTGGTCGAAAATATTATAAATAACCTGTACCGAATCTATCTTTCCGCTTTTGACGGCTTTTACACCGTTCCAGGGTTCCCAACGATTTATCGAGATTCCGCAAGCGTGGATCAAACCCTGCCGTTTCAGTGAATCGAGCATATCCGACCAGCCGGTTGCGTCGGTCCAATCGTCGTTCCAGGTGTGAATCTGCAACAGATCGAAACTTTCCAATCCCGCGTTTTTCAATGATTTATGCAGAAATTCCTCGATATGTTCGGGCGGGTAACATTCTTCCAGAGAATATTCGGGAAGCGTCGGATACTGCATATTTTTCGGCGGAATCTTCGTTGCCGTGTAAATCTTTTTGTCGGGATTGGCGCGAATTATCTGACCGAGCAGATTTTCACTGCGCCCGTTGCCGTAAACGTAAGCCGTGTCGAAAAAATTACATCCGAGATTGACGGCGTGCTGTAAAGATTGGAGAGATTCGTCGTCATCCGAGCCGCTCCAACCGCCCATTCCCCACATTCCGTAGCCGATGTCCGAAACTTTCCAGCCTGTTCTTCCGAATTTTCTGTATTGCATTTTTCTCCGGTAAAATTAAGTTTTGAAACAGTTTACTTTATATCCCTGACACAGCGAAAGCCGAGATTGTTTAAACCCGAATCGGGCGTGGAGTGACTTCTTCCTGCGACGCGGTAATTTGAACAATGATTTTCCGCGCAAAGGAACGAACCGCCGCGAATTGCCTTTTCCTCGCCGTTTGCCGCGCCTTTCGGATTTCGTTTCGGCGAATTTTCATAATAATTTTCGTCAAACCAATCCGCCGTCCATTCCCAGACATTGCCCGTCATATCGTAAAGCCCGTAACCGTTCGGTGCGAAACTTTTAACGGGCGCACGGCTCAGAAATCCGTCTTCGACCGTATTCTTTTCGGGAAATTTTCCCTGCCACCAATTCGCGACGGGCTTCCCGTTGGGACGAAGCTCGTCGCCCCAGGCGTATTTTTTGCCGTCGAGTCCGCCGCGCGCCGCAAATTCAAACTCAGCTTCGGTCAGCAAGCGTTTTCCCGCCCATTTTGCGTATTCGTTTGCATCATTCCAAGAGATTTGCGAAACGGGTTCGTCGTCCTTCGCCGTTAAATTTCCGCCTTCTGGATTGCGCCAATTTGCGCCGTCAACACGTTTCCATTCGCCCGATTCAAAATCGAAAACACCCGACCAACCGAATTTTTCGGCTTCCGTTCGATAATTTGTCGCCTTTACGAACCCGGCAAACTCGGCGACCGTGACTTCGTGTTCGTCGATTAAAAAAGCGTCGAGTTCGACCGTGTGAACGGGCGATTCATACGGCAAACCGCCGTCGCTTCCCATTTGAAAACTCCCGCCTTTTAGCAAAACCATTCCTTTCGGAATTTCGACGTTTGCGGGAACTGAATTTTCGGATTTGCAAGCCTGAAACGCAAACATAAAGAGCGAGAATAAAATCGCCGATAAAGTTTTTCGAGAAAGGGTTTTCATTTATTACCGGAAACGGATATGATAGATTTTATCTCAGGTTAAGCGATTTTCCAATTCAAAAAATAAAAGAGATTTTTATGAAATCTATGAGCCGAAAATTAGTTGCGGTGAGCGTTTTTTTATCTTTTCTTTTAACTTTATTGCCGAATTTGGCGGTTACGGTTTTTGCGCAAAAAAGATCGAAAATGAATAAAAAATATAATGTATTATTCATCGCCTCGGACGATCTGCGTCCCGAACTCGGCGCGTATGGTGTTGCGGGAATAAAAACGCCTAATATCGACAAGATCGCGGCGCGCGGAATGCGTTTCGACCGCGCATATGCGCAATATCCGGTTTGCAATCCGTCGCGCACGTCGCTTTTGACCGGACGTTATCCGACCGAAACAAAAGTTATCAACAACAACGATTATTTTCGGCGCATCGACCCTTCGACCGTGACACTGCCGCAGTATTTTAGAAATAACGGTTACATAACTTTGAGAAGCGGAAAGATTTATCACGGCGGGATCGATGACGAAATTTCGTGGACGGAAGGCGGCGAACCGACCGATCCGAACATCACCGAGCGCGGAAATCCGAATTTTAAACCGAAACCCGTTGCAAATCCCGATCCCGACGACGAAGAAAAAGCCAATGCGCAAGGTGCGGGAATCAAGAAATCGAATTCAGACCGGATCATCGTTTTGGAAGGCGACGGCGAAAAACACGGCGATTACAAAGCCGCGACCCGCGCCGTAAGTTTCATTGAAAAATACAAAGATCAGCCGTTTTTTCTCGCCGTCGGTTTCGTCAAACCGCATTCGCCGCCGACCGCGCCGAAAAAGTTTTTCGATCTTTACGATGTCAACACGATTCCATTGCCGATAGATTTCGGAACAACGCCAAAAGCTCTTCCCGATGCGCCTGAAATTTCGATCGCGCCGCGCAACGCCGATCTTTTCATCGGCAGAGAATCAACGCCCGAACTTTCGCGTGAAATGAAACGCGCTTACTGGGCAAGCGTGAGCTTTATGGACGCGCAAGTCGGTCGTGTAATGGATGCGCTCGAAAAAAACGGCTTAAAGGAGAATACGATCATCGTTTTCTGGGGCGATCACGGCTATCATCTCGGCGAAAAAGGGAAATGGTCGAAGGCTTATTCGCTTTACGAAGTTGGTTTGCGCGTTCCGCTCATTATTGCGATGCCAAACGAAAAAGGCGAATCGAGCAGACAGATCGTCGAACTGGTCGATCTTTACCCGACTCTGGCGGAGCTTTGCGGACTGCCGAAACCTGACAAAGTTTCGGGAAACAGTCTTGCGCCGATCATCAAAAAGCCGAATAAAAGTTGGAACCTGCCCGCTTACAGCGTCACCGAATATCGGAAATCCTTCGGAAAATCGGTGCGGACGAAAAAATTTCATTATGTCGAATGGGATGAAGGAAAATCCGGCGCGATGCTTTTTGAAACGGAAAAAGACCCGCACGAATTGAAAAATCTCGCAAACGATCCGAAATATGCAAAAACCGTCGCCGAAATGAAAAAACTTTTGGCAAAAATGCCGGCGAGCAATTGAGTGATGAACGAAAAACGAAGGTAAATATTGCATTAAGAGCGATTTACCTTCGTTTTTCTTTCGTGTGCTTCGTAGTTGTGATCCTATTTTCCTGTTTCTTCTTCAAGGCGATTTTAATCGCTTTTTCCGCGAATCTTTGCATTATTTTATAACCTTCGACATTCGGATGAAGCCCGTCGTCGGCGAGTTCGGCTTTGAGAAAACCTTTTTCGTCAACCGTTGCCGAAAAATAATCGAGATAGACCAAGCCTTTTTGTGAACAATAATTTTTTATCCAATTATTTATCGCCAGAATTCTTTCAGGCGGACGCTGAATACTGCGGACGATTGTTTCGCCTTTTGCGTTTTTGTTGTAATCGGAGATCGGCAAAATGCTTGCAAGCACGACATTGATACCGTTTTTATGAGCGAGTTCGACGATCGATTCGATATTTCCCTGAATAAATTCGTTTGACATTGCGCCGTAATTTCCGGCAATGTCGTTCGTTCCGGCAAGCAAAACTAGAACTTTCGGTTTGTGTGCGATCACGTCGGGACGCATCCGAATGAGCATTTGCGGCGTGGTTTGCCCGCTGATTCCGCGATTGATGTATGGCTGATTCGGAAAATATTCCGCTAATTTCCACGAATCCGTGATCGAATCGCCGAGAAATACGACACGGTTTTCGCCTTTTGTAGGCGGTTTTACTTCAGTGTTTGCTTTGGCATAACGTCCGAGTTGTGCAAAATCGTTCAAACGCGATTGCAAACGGTCGGCGCGTTGTTTTTCAACGGTCAGTGCGTCCGGCGTTGGGGTCGGTGTTTGTGCGGAAATGACCGCAGAAAGTGCGAAAATGAACAAAAAACAGATCGAAATTTTTCTCATAATTATCTCCTAATCCCGGTTGTAATATTCGGCTTCGGCGGCGTTTTCATTCCTTCGCCGATAAAAAACGAAGTGTGCGGCGGCTGATTGTAACCGACATTTTGCCACGCGATCGAAAGACGATATTGCGGGTCGTGCATAAACGTGTAGAATCTGCGGTCGGTCGGAATCGTCGTCGTGTAAATCCGCAATTCTTTGTTGTCGTTCGAGCGCAAAATCACTTCTTCGCGCCAGTCGCCGAAAATATCAGCCGAAAGAGCCGGGGTCGCCTTCGTGCCGTTGTTCGACATCGCGCCTTCCATCGTAAAAATCGTTTCGAGCGTTTCCTTTTCCCAGTCCCACTTGAAAATCATATTGCGGTCGAGCAATTCCCGCAAAACATCGCCGTCCCAGAAAACACCAAAATTGCACGAGCGCGGAGTTTTTTCCGAAATCTTTTCGCCTTTCGCGTTAAAAATTCCCGAAATTCCCGCGCCGAAAACCCAGGATTCAAATCCTTTATGACGCGGATCGATGTCCAAACTCAAACCTCTGCCCGGACCTTCGCCGTCTTCGCCCGCTTTGACGGACGGTTTTTTCCAGAGAATTTCGCCCGTCCGTGCATCGCGAAAATGCGCGCCCGCATCGTCGAATCGTTCCTGAATATCGAAAACTTCGAGTCCCGGACGCGTCGGGTCTAAATCCGAAAGATGAAGCGCGTCGCCGTGCCCTAAACCTGTCGAATAAAGACCTTTGCCATTATCATCAACGACCATCGCGCCGAAAACGATCTCGTCTTTGCCGTCATTGTCAACGTCGCCGACGCTCAGATTATGGTTTCCCTGCCCGGCAAATTTCTTGTTTTCCGCGCTTGCCGAACTATCGAAAGTCCACCGATTCGTCAGCTTTCCGTTGCGGAAATCGAAAGCTGCCAAAACCGTCCGCGTGTAATAACCGCGTGTAAAAACAAGGCTCGGATGAATGCCGTCGAGATATGCGACCGCCGCCAGAAAACGGTCGATGCGATTGCCGTAACCGTCGCCCCAAATTTCTTTCATCTCCTCGCTTGTCGGATTATCTTTGGTCGGATGACGCGAGGGAATATATTTCGCAGTTGCCAGTTCCGCGCCTGTTTTTCCGTCGAAAACGGTCAAAAATTCAGGTCCGCGCAAAATATATCCCGCCATATTTCGCGTGCCGTTTTCGCCCGGACGATTGATTCCTTCGGCGGTCGCGCCTTCGGGAAAACGCCAGTCCGCGTTTTTGTCGCCGATGATCTTGCCTTGCCCGTCAATCGTTCCGTCGGCGGTTTTGCAGGCGATTTCGGCGCGTCCGTCGCTGTCGAAATCGTAAACGAGAAATTGCGTATAATGTGCGCCTTCACGAATATTTTTGCCGAGATTTATCGTCCAAAGCAAAGTTCCGTCGAGCTTATAAGCCTGCAAGATCGGTTCGGTCGTAAATCCTGCCCGCGAATTATCTGCGCCGCGTCCGGCTTGATGAAGCACGATCTCATATTCGCCGTCGCCGTCCAGATCGCCGACCGAAGCATCGTTCGGCATATACTTTTCGGGCGTTTGAAGCGGAACCGAAAGATATTGACGAATCGGCGCGTTTGCAAAAAGCGTAAATTTCGCGCTTGTTTCGGTTTCTTTTTTCTTTTCAAAGGCACGGACGAAATATGTATTTTGTTTGCTCAAATCCGCTTTTTCATCAACAAAAAACGTCACATTCGAGATCGGTTTTTCATTCAATTTCAACGCTTTGCCGTCAGTTTCGCGATAAAGATCAAACGCAATTTTGTCTGTATCCGTCCCGAACAAACGCCACGAAACCCAAACTTTGTTTGTTTCAAAACGAACGGCAACAACTCCGCGCGAAAGTTTTTCCATTTGTCGCGGCTTTGAAAGTGCGAAAAGATTTACCGAAAGAAACAAGGCTATCGGTAGAATTGCGCCTGAAATAATGGCTTTTTTCATAACATTCGAGTTCAACTCACAACTTAAAAATAAGCAGTCGCATTAACGGCTTTTTATCGGCGCGTAAAATTCTGCTTCAACGATTCCTAAAATATTTTTTCCGCCTTTGTCGGCAGAAGATTGTTTGTCGGGCGTTCCCGTGACCTCGATAATATTTCCGAAAGCGTCACGGTTTGACGCATCGCCTTTTAGCTCGATCCTGATGGATTTACCGATGGTTTCCGAAAATGCAAACGTTGCATAACCAAGACTTCGCGGCGAATTTCCCGTGAAAACAACTTTTCCGTCAACCGAGACTTGAAGCGGATAACTGTTCGTGCGCCAACCGGTCAATTTCAGAACGACCTGATCGATTTTCGTCGGTTCTGCAAATTCAAAGTTGATCCACGCGTTTTCGGGCTTTCCGTCGCTCGTCCAATCGGAAAGCTCGTTGTCGTCGAAACTGTTTTTTGATTTATCGGCGTTTGAACCTGCCGAAACCTTTGTAATTGCAATTACTTGGCGCGACATTTTGAAGGATTCGCCGGGCGGCGTTGCGCCGCGCGAAAGATTGACAGGCAGATTGTCCGACGAAAATGTTCGCGACAAACCGTTTAGCGAAACGAAAGGCTTTGTTTCAAGCGTGATTTCGGCAGATTTCAGGTTTTCCGCCGTTGCTTTCAAGACGATCTTTCCCACCTTTCGGGTCGAACGGAGCAACACGCGATTGACACCGTTTTCGACGGGCAGGGAAGTTTTCAAAATGTAATTATCTTCGCCCTGTGCGATTCCCCCGCGCCATTCGGCTTCGCCCGAAAGCGAAAAATTTATCAAATTCAGGGAAACGGGGTTGCGGTTGCCGTCTTTGTCGACGACTTCGACATCGACCAGCGCAATGTCGTGACCGTTTGCTGAAAAGCCGTTCGGCGAAACGTGCGGAGTTAAACGAATTGCAAAAGCCTCACCCGCCGTTTTCTTTGAATCTTCAGTGATTTTCCTGCCTTTTGCGTCGTATCCGATGGCTTTAATTTCACCGCTTTGCCATTCGATATTTTTGAATTTGAAAAGAAATCGGGAGTTTTGTTCACCGAAACCGAGCGATTTTCCGTTTAAGAACAGCTCGACTTTTTCCGCACTCGAAATTACGTAAACGTTTTTCTTTACGCCTTGTTTATAGTTCCAATGCCCGACGATATGCGCACGCGGTTTTTCCACATCAACCCAGCCGTCCCACATTACCTGATGCGCGAAAAATCCGTCTTTCGGGAGTCGAACAGCATCGACTTCGCCGCTTCTTCTGTAATTTTCTGCGCCGCGATGATGTGTGTTCGTGTCGGAAAAAATGATATTAACGCCGCCCGAACTAACGCGTTTTCCCGTTCCCGGACGCGCTTCCCAGTAATCGAACCAGCGCACGACATTTTCGATCGCGTGGCTGTCCTGATTGCGGTTATGCGCACGCGCGTCCGCGCCTTTGTAAAGCGGACCGTCGCCGTCTTTGTGAAAAGGCGGTGAAAATTCGTCCCAATATTTCCGAAGCCCTTCGTCACGCGAATATTCCATTGCCCACATCGGATGTTTTGCGGATTTGTTGATGTAAAGCATCTCGCCGCCGTATTCCGCAATTTTTGAATCAAGCATTTCGCGCGAACCTGCGGCGCGTCCGCCGAAACGGTCGTATTTATCGCGAATCGCTTTCATTTCCGCCATATGCGCTTCGGAAATTGATTCGTTGCCCGATTCGTAAAAGATGACAGACGGATTATTACGATTATATATGACGGCATCGCGCATCACTTCCGTGCGCTGTTCCCAACGGCGACCTTCGACATCTTTTTCCGCATCGCCTGCGGGCATCGCCTCCAAAAGTCCGACGCGGTCGCAAGATTCGACATCCTGTTTCGCAGGTGTTGTGTGCATCCAGCGAACGAGATTTGCATTCGATTCGACCATCAAACGATTTGAAAAATCGCTTAACCAGGCGGGCGCGGTATTGCCGAGCGCAACCCATTCGTTCGTCGTGCGCTGTGCATAGCCTTTTAACTGCAACGTTCGATCATTTAATTTAAAAAGCCCGTTCGCAAATTCGGTTTTGCGAAAACCCGTGCGCGTTTTGACCGTATCGATCTCTTTTCCGTCAGCTTTCAGCTTTGTGTAAACGTTGTAAAGATAACCGTAACCCCAACTCCAAAATTCGAGATTTCCGACTGTTTCCGAAACCGAAACGGTTTTCGTTTCATTCGGCTGAATCGTATATTTTCCGCCTTTTATTTTTTTTGCGACATTGCCTTTCAAATCTTCCAGAACGACTTCATATTCAAAAGTTTTCATCGTCGTAAATTCGTTCTTGATCTCGCTTTGAGCCGTGATTCTTGCCGTTTTATTTTTAATGTCAAAATCGGTCGCGTAAACGTAAACGCCTTTCGTGCCTAAATTCGTATAAAGCGGCAAAGTTTGATAGAGCTTGTCCGTAACGTGCAGATAAACGTTTTTAGTAATGCCGCCGTAATTGGCGTTGAAATTTTTGTCCGACCATTGATATTTCGTGCTCGTCGCTTTTTCTTTATATTCCCAGTCGTTATCAATACGAATTGCAATGACGTTTTCGCCCGTTTTCAGATCGTTTGAAATATCGAAACCGAAAGCCGTAATGCCGTTTTCGTGGCGACCGATAAATCTACCGTTAAGATAAAATTCACCCGCCTGACGAACGCCTTCAAATTCCAGGAAAACTTTTTTGTCCGAAAAGTTTGCAGGCAAAACAAAATGCTTGCGATACCACGCGATTCCGGTCGAAAGTCCGGCAATGTCTTTGCGAAAAGCCTCGTCCTCGTTCCACGCGTTCGGGGTTGTCACGGTTTTCCATTTTGAATCGTCAAACGCCGCCTTTTCCGCGTCTTTTGCGTCACCGGCAAATAGTTTCCAATCGGAATTAAAGTCGTATTTCACGCGCCGACTTTCCACCGAAAATCCGGCGGCAAAAGCGGACAGGGTGAATAGAAAAACAGATGTAAAAATTACACATTTGAACATCTTAGATTAGTTTCCTAAAGGTTTTATGTCGGTTATCAGGGGACTTGCCGGAAGCCTGAAATTCTCAAAAGGATCAGGATTTTTCGGGTCAAAATCGGGAAAATCTCTCACGAGATATTTGGCGAGCGGCATTTTTTGCTTTTTGAGCGCGGCGGCGATCATTTTTGCAAGCTGATACGCGCCGTAAATGCTGTGATGCGTTCCGTCGCCTTCCTTAAATGCAACGCCGGATTTTTCCTGTCCCAGAGCTTCGTAAAAATCTTTACTCATCTCGGTCAGATCAATTAATGCAGTTTTTTCTTCGGTCGCGGTTTGCCGAACGGCTTCGGGATAATCTCCGTGCGAATTAGTGATTTTTCCGTTTGCGTCAAAGGTTCGTCGATGAACCGGCGTTATGAGGATCGGCGTTGCGCCTTTGGCGCGAATCGCGGCGACGTATTGTTTCAAACCCGCCTTAAAAGTCGTAAACGCACCAACTCCATTACCTTTTTCCTTTTCGTCGTTATGTGCGAACTGAATCAGAACAAAATCGCCCTTTTTCAACAAACTCAACACTTTATCTAAACGTTTCGCGCCGAAACTACTGCGTAGAGATTCGCCCGATTCGGCGTGATTGGCAATCGCAATTTTGGGTTGAAAAAATCGGGTGAACATTTGTCCCCAACTCGCATAAGGCTCACGCGGCTGGTCGCAAACGGTCGAATCACCCAATAAAAAAACAGTCGGAATCGAATCCTTTTTTTCGATCACAAGGGAATTGATAGTCGGACTTTTTCCGTTAAATTCGAGCGTTAATTTGTCGTCCCAAGCCCACCATTCCATAGTTTTTTCGCGGTCTTTAAGTTTTACCTCGCCGTTTGGAAAGTTTGGATTTCGCACATTGACGACAAAAGTTTCGGTGCGGAAATTTCCTTTTTGAGTTTCGATGTTTTCGAGCATCAAACGCCGCAACTCGGCTTTTACGGTCGTGCTTGCCGCGTTCATCTTATCGCCGAAAGTAACGGTGATCTTGTAATTTCCTTCCGCTACCCGCACGGAAAAATAGAATGGTTTCTCGGAAGTGCAAAAGCCTGACAGCAGAATGTTTTTGCCGCCGCGGTCAAAGCATTTGACGTTTGAAACCTCTTCAAAACCGAAGCCCTTTTCCCTGCTGTAAACGTCGGAATCTGAAACCAAAATGTAGCCTTCTGCCGTCCGACCGTTGCCGAAATCGAATTTTTCCGGGAAGCTCTGAGCATTTGCGGAAAATGCTCCGAACAACGTAAGGGAAACAAGTATGAATGATTTAACCAACATAATTATTTGATATTTAAGCCTTTAATCTTTAACCCGACAGGGAAATTTCCGGGGTCGGGATTTGTCAATTTAATGCTCAAACCGTTTTCGTTCTGCGAAAATTTCAAATTCGTTTTATTGGCGAGAAGCGAAACGGATTTTATTTTTCCCATACCTAAAGGAAGAGATTTTATTAATAAATCCGTGCCTCTGCGATTTGTCGCAAAAGCGTAAAGCGTGTCTTTTTTCACCGTGAAACGAAATTTTTGCTCGTCGTCACCGCCTTCGCCGAATTTCGTCCAGGCGTGTGTCCCGTAAATTCCTTCACCGTTTGCGTCGAGCCATTTGCCGATCTCAAGCAGTAAATTCTGTTGGTTTTCGGGAATCGTGCCGTCGGCTCTCGGCGAAATATTGAGCAAAAGCGCGCCGTTCTTGCTGACATTTTCAATTAAGCGGTTAACTACCGTGCCGACGTTCGTGATCGATGAGCCTTCCGTGTAGCCGAAACGATTCAAAACCGGATCGTCAACCTGCCAGGGGTAATCAGTTATTTCCTTCGGCGCACGCGATTGACGTTCGTAATCTTTGATCGAACCGTAAAGATACGCGTCACTTTTCGTACTGAGCGAAACTTGTTTTTTCCATTTTTCGGCGGAATTGTAATAATAAGCGGCAAGGCGAAGTTTGACGGGATCGAGTCTGCGGTCGTTCACACCGTTGTCGAACCAGAAAATATCAGGCTCATATTTATCAACTAATTCCTGGCATCGCCTCAGCCATTCTTCCAGAAACTCTTTGCTGAACGAGGCTTTGCCCGCCATATAATCTTCGCCCGCTTGCGGTTTTTGCGGCGGACCGTAGAAGTCTGCGTATTCAGGATCGAAAAGGTCTGTTTTCAGATTCGCGTCTTTCGGATACATAAACGACCAATGTTCCATCCGATGATTTGAAACGCCGTATTTTAAACCTACCCTGCGAACCGCTTTGCCAAGCTCGCCGATCAGATCGCGTTTCGGTCCCATATCTTTTGCGTCCCATTTTGTTAATTCACTGTCGTAGAGCGCGAAACCGTCGTGATGTTCGGCAGTCGGGATCACGTATCGTGCGCCGGACTTTTTGAACAAATCAGCCCATTGCGCCGGGTCGAACTTTTCGGCTTTGAACAACGGGATAAAATCCTTGTATCCGAATTTATCCTGCATTCCGAATTTTTCTTGATGATATTTGATGATGGCGTTCGTGCTATACATATGCGCCGGATACCACTCGCTCTGATACGCGGGAACGGCATAAAGACCCCAGTGCATCATAATTCCGAATTTTGCCTTCGGAAACCAATTCGGAGTTCTGTAATTTTTCCTGATCGAATCCCAGTTCGGTTTATATTTTCCCTCCGGGATCGGCTTCGCGCCGTTCGGCAGATTTAAGGTCTTGCGCGGTGGTAACGGCTGTTGGGCGATGACTGTAAACGAAAGAAAAATCCATAAAAGAACACTTGTCGAAGCTGATCTCACACGATTGTATCTGCTGTTGAAATTCATTGTCCCTTCCCTGAAAAACTGAAAATTATTTACCTGACGAAACAACAATTTCCGCGGTTTTTAGATTTTCCGAAAAAGCCTTTAATTTGATCTTTCCAACCTTTCCCTTCAGCGAACGGACAATGACCAGAGCCATTCCGTTGTATGCTTTGCGCGTTTTCGATTGAAACGACGAAAGATCGGTTGCGTCGCCGTTGTCGGTTGCGATGATCTCGCCCGCGCCTTCGATCTCAAAACGAATCTCATTTTTAGAACGCGGAACCATTAAATTGTTTTTGTCCGTAATTTTGACGGTGATAAAAACCAAATCCTGTCCGTCTGCTTTGATCGTCGCGCGGTCAGCTTGCATTGAAATGTTTGCGGGCGAGCCGGTCGTTTTCATCACGTCTTCCGCCCATTTTTTACCGTTTTTGTAAGCGACGACTCTTAATTCGCCCGGCTCGTAAACAATCTCGTTCCAACGAAAGCGATATTGAAACGCGCCGCGTTTTTTGCGTCCGAGAGATTTTCCGTTCAGGAAAAGTTCGGCTTCGTCGCCCGACGTGTAAACGTGAACGGGCGTGATCTGTCCGATGCGTTCCGCCCAGTTCCAGTGCGGCAAGATATGCGCCATCGGCAGATCGGGTCGCCACCGCGCCTGGTAAATGTAAAATCTGTCTTTTTTGAAGCCTGCCAGATCGACGATTCCGAAATACGAACTGCGTGAAATAAGCTGAATTTCGTTATTTTCGGCAAGTTCTTTTTCGATCTGACGGCGTAAGCCCGGATCGTTGATGATCGGCATTTTTTTCAATTTCCCGTCATACGGTGTCGGTTCGCCGAGGTAATCGAAACCCGTCCAGACAAATTCGCCGGCTGTGAAAGGTGCTTTGTCTTGTCCTTCAAATTCCCAATCGGGCGGCGTTGCCCACGGCGGCGCGGAAAGATCGTAGGAACTCATCTGAAAATCCGCCTGACCCTGACTTTTATCGTCGGAAACAGGGAAAAAATATTCGCCGCGCGAGCTTATAGTCGAAGCCGATTCGCTTGAAAAAAGCGGAATCTGCGGATTTTCCCGGCGAAATTTCGGATATTCCTTCGGTTTGTAGTTATAGCCGAAAACGTCAACCGTTTTTTGAAATCCGTTGTAGCCCGAACGCACGTCGTTGGCTCCGGCAGAAGTCGGGCGCGTCGGGTCTTCTTCACGGGCGATTTTGCGCAATTCGTTGGAAATTTTATGACCTTCGGGCGTGCCTTGTTCCCAGATTTCATTGCCCGTCGACCACAAGATGACCGAAGGATGATTGCGGTCACGCCGAAGTTGCGACCGCCAGTCTTTTTCGTGCCAATCGGCAAAAACTTTATTGTAACCGTTGACTCTTTTTCCTCTCGCCCATTCGTCGAAAGCTTCGTTCATCACGACAAAACCCATCTTGTCGGCTAGTTCGAGTAATTCGGGCGCGGGCGGATTATGCGAGGTGCGGATCGCGTTTACGCCCATTTCCTTCATAATTTCAAGTTGCCGCTCCAACGCACGATAATTCAAAGCCGAACCCAATGCGCCGAGATCGTGATGATTGCAAACTCCTTGCAGGTAAAGACGTTCGCCATTCAGCAGAAAACCTTTTTCGGCATCGAATCTGATGATACGGATGCCGAAAGGCGTTTCATACGAATCGACGATTTCGCCGTTTTGCGCGATCTCAGTCACCGCAATATAACGGTTCGGACTTTTCACGCTCCACAATTTCGGATTTTTTATTGAAAGAAACTCATAAGATTTATTATTTGAGTTTGCGCTCGAATTCCACTTTTTCTCGCCTGAAAATGCAATCGCCTTGCCGAGCTTTTGGTCATTTTTGTCGATTTCATAGACTGAAGTTTTGACGCTGACTTCCGCATCATTCATCGATTTATTGACAAAAGTTGTTTCGATTCTGACATTTGCCGAATCTTTTGAAACTTCGGGCGTTGTGACATAAGTTCCCCAATGTTCGACGTGAATTTTCGAGGTTTTCACCAACCAAACATTGCGGTAAATACCTGCGCCGGGATACCAGCGCGAAGATTCAGGCAGATTTTCGAGGCGCACCGAGATTACATTTTCCCTGCCGAATTCGAGATAAGGCGTGAGATCGAGCCGAAACGACGAATAACCGTAAGTCCATCCGCCGACAAAGCGACCGTTGAGCCAGACGGTCGGATACGCCATTGCGCCGTCAAAATCTATGTAAAATTGTTTTCCTTTATCTTTTTCCGAAACCTGAAAATGTTTGCGATACCAGCCAACGCCCGCATACGCCCGTTTGCCCGTTTCGCCCGGAAGCTCGCGGATGAAATCTCCTTCAATCGCCCAATCGTGCGGTAAATTCAGTTTGCGCCAGTTTGAATCGTTAAAGTTTTTATGCGTAAATTCCACATTTTCGCCGGGATTTCCGCCCGGTCTGACGGATGTTACGGCATTCGATGTCAGGACGAATTCGTTGCCGGTCGAACGAACCCAATCTTTGATTTTTTCATAATTTAAGATGCCTTCCGCATCTTTCGGATCGTTTCGCTGAAAATACCAATCTTCGTTAAAATTCGCCCGTTCACGGACGGATTGAGCGAACGCGGATAACGTCAACAACAAGATCAAGATAAAAGTTTTCATAGTTTTTCGTGGTGAAAAGCACAGCTTCACAATTCCGTTTTTCAGGTTACGGTTTTTTCGGCTTTTTGTCGTCTTCATTTACGCCTTCGTCAATGTCGGTCGAAGCCGATTTGACGCGTTTGTATTCCAAATCATTCGTGTCCTCGGGCAGTTTTTCGCCCTCGTAAATAATTGCAAGTTCGGCGATTGCCGTCGTTTTATCCGTGCCGAAGCCGGAAAGCGAAGTCAATTTCAAATATTTCGCTCCAACTGTTTTCCCGAACAAAATTCTTTGCGGATCAAAGGTCGAAACAAACTCGCCGCGCTTTATTTCCGCCCAGTTTTTGCCGTCATCGCTAATCGAAACTGCATATTCACGAATATCGCCTTCATGATCGCGGTGATTCTGGCGCGGCATAATTACCAAACCCGAAAACGGAACCGGCTTTGGAAAATAGATCGAAAATTCCTGATTTTTGCGTTCCGCTTTTTGATCGCCCGCGATCCAGAAAGTGTTCGGGTCGCCGTCAAAAGCCAAGGCTTGTTCTTTAATATCGGTCAATGCACCAAGCCTTTGCATAATGCGCGTCGGGAAAAGAATTTCACGGAAATTTTCGGGCATAACGGTAACTTGCGGGTTGAATTTACCCGAATTCATATAATCCAAAAGGGATTTCCTCAGTTGCCGCGCAACTATTCTTTCGTCCAGATCATTTTCCAAATCCGCGCTCGAAACAAGCAATTTTCCTTTACCGACTTTTGCTTCAAAGATCATTCCGAGCTTGTAATTACGGTTCCAATCATCGATCGGTTGGACTATCGGCTGTAAATTTTTCGGTAATCTGTCCAGATTGATCGCGCGCGCATTTTTGACGATTTCCGTCCATTGCCAATCGTTGAAATTTTCGGTCGGAAAATCCGAAAGTGCGGGATGTTTTTGATTTATCCAAAGACCGAGCATTCTGCTCCAAGCCGGATTCATCAGGCGATTCCAGAAAACGGGAACTGCGTCGAGCGGCGGCGAAGTCCAATCGAGATCGGCTTTACGCGGCATATATAAAACTTTCGCGCCGGTTTTTAATTTCGCTTCCGCTTCGTCCCACGAATGTGTGACAAAAATATCTTTCGGCTCTTTAGCTTCGATTTTTGAAGGATAAACCCAGAAATTCCAATCGTTTTCAAATTCGGTGTTCCTGATCCCGACAACGAGTTTGAGTTGTCGAGCCTTACCGTTTTGATACATAAAACCGGACAAAACGGCGGCTTCTTCGGCATTTCGCGGTCTTTCCGTGTAGATTCCGAGGTCGCCGGTAAGTTTTTTCAAGTCGGCATTTACTTTTCCGAGCGCGATGTTTTTGCCAATATTTATAATTTGCTTCGGAAATTCACCACTCGCACGGACGGTATTATTTTCGTCCAATACTTTCCAGTAAGGAACAGCATTTTCGAGTGGTTTTTCGCCGAAATGAGCGATTTCAACATCGACCTCAAATTTTTCATCAGACTTAAATGTGCGTTTGTAAAGCCTCGCAAGCGGCACGGTTTCGCTGTTGAAACGCCGAAATTCTTTCGCGGTCGCATAGCCCTTTTCTTCCCAGAAAGCATCGAGAATTCCGACTAAAGCCGTTCCTTGACCGAGATAATCGTGCAAGTCTAAAAGCTGAAATCCATACATTTTCGGCGTTCGCAGATTGGCTTCGATCTCTTCTTTGTAACAATTCAATTGATATTTTCCCGACGCGAAAGCGAAATCTTCATTTTTTGCCAGAACGCCTTTTTTACGCGCCGATTCACGAAAAATCTCATAATTTCCAGCTTTCAAATAGCCCTTAAATTTCTTCATTACCGCAAAATCGGGATAAGAAATCCATTGTCCGAGTTCGTGCGAGGCGACCGGAATATTTATATCTTCCAAAGATTTGCCGTAATCTTTGCCGAACCAAGCCGTGTTTCCGCGCAGCATTTTTTGCCCGATTCTCTGCATCACGAGATAATCCGTGCCTTTGTCGAGGTCGGGAACTTCGCGTTCGGTATGTCCGGTTCCATTCGTATAAATTCGGCGCGGATCAGTAACTTTGTAATAAGAAATCCAAGTATCAAACGCTTCTTTCCAACGCCCTTTCGGTTCGTTTGAAGGCGACAAAAGAACGAACGACGGATGATTTCCGTAAGCTTTTATCATTCGTTCGGTTTCCTCGTAAAGCATTTTTTCCATTGGTGTTCCGGGCGAAACGGCGTTCCACATTCCGGGTTCGGGCTGGAGATAAATTCCGAGTTCGTCAGCCGCTTGAAATGCCGCTTCGGGCGGGCAGAAAGAATGAAAACGAATGTGATTGATGCCCCAGTTTTTGTTGATCTGAAAGATTTTTCTCCAGTAAGAAACGTCGGTCGGCGGATAACCCGTCAGCGGAAAATCGCCGCCGTGATGCGTTCCGCGCAGATAGATCGTGCGTCCGTTCAGTTTGAATTCGCTTTTGTCGGTCGAGATTTCCGTAAAACCGAATGAGATTTCCTTTGTATCATCAATATTATCGCCTTTTAATTGTAGCGATAATTTTTGCAGTATGGGATGAAATTCGCTCCAATTTTGCGTGTCTTTTGGAAAATTGACGGTCAATTCCGCAAATCCGCCTCTTTCGCCCCAGACTATTTTTTGAATTACGTCTTTCGCAGTTATAGTTCCGCTACCCGGTTGATCGGTCAAATTTCCGATCTTAACTTTTACGAAAGCCGATTTTTTTTCAACATTCGGGAAAATTTGAACATCTTCGATCCAAACATTGCTCGTTGCCCAAAGCTCCATTTTGCCGACGATTCCGTTCCAACTCATTCCAAGTGAATCGGAAACGCTGTGTGCGTCGGGGCGGTAATCCATCAGCATCCGGTTATCGACACGAATCGAAATTAGATGTTTTCCCGTGCTCAGATTTCCGAGATCGTATTCGTGTTCGGCGACCAAACTCAAATTTGAACCGATCTCTTTACTGTCAACATAAACGGTCGATTTCCATTTCGGACGTTCGAGAAATAAAACAACTCTTTTATTTTGCCAGGTTACGGGGATTTCAATTTCTTTCTGATACCAAGCCGCGCCGAGATAATGTTTCGGCGGTTGTGAAAGAAAGGGAACCTTGACGCTGCCTTCTTCGGTAAAATCTTTATAATCTTCGCGCAGAAACCAATGCTTGTCGTAAAGCGACAAAACCCAATGCGTTTTCGTTGAAATATCGTCGCCGAAACCCTGTGATTGTAGAATGCCGGGAAGCGATATTTTTTCAGTTAATCGCTTTTCAAACCATTTTTCAGTGATTCCGACATCATTGCGGTCTAAAGAGAAATTCCATTTTCCCGAAATATTGATCGTTTCGGCGGGTGTTACCGATTGAATTAAAAGCAAAATTAAAATTAATGTAAAAAATAGGACGAATTTTGGTTTTCTCATCGGTTAAATATATTAAAGTCTTTATATGAAACTATTTCTCTGAACATTTTACCGAAAAACTTAAAAAAATATTCTCAAAAATTGAAATAAAATTTGCAATTTTTCGTCGAATGATATAGAAAATTAATACCGACCGATTAATTGGTTTGCCCAATTATTAAATAATACAACAAAGTAGCCAAACCAAAAATAATCTGCTATTTTCTATTTATCAAGGACGGTTAAGCGGTTTACTGAAATTTTAATCTAACAGAAAAAGAAAAAAGTTCAAAGCTATTTTTTTTATACTTGAAAGCAAATTGGTAAGACAAAGCCATTTATTCAAACTGCGCCGAAACGCTTGATCAGTTTATTTTTTAAGCAGAAATTATGAGTGAACAACAGCAACAAAAATCTAAATATAAACACGTAAAATATTTGTGGCGTGACGAAGAAGTGCAGGGAATGGACGGGGTTGACCGTCTGGTTTATCGTTCAAATCGCTTGGGCGATGATCTGACCTTAACAAACACGGGCGGCGGAAACACTTCGTCGAAATTGCAGGAAAAAGACCCTTTGACAGGTGAAGAGGTCGAAGTTCTCTGGTTGAAAGGTTCGGGCGGCGATCTGCGAACGGCGAAACGCGACGGTTTCGCTTCGCTTTACCTCGATAAAGTTCGCGATATGCGGGCAATTTACGAAAATGCTGAAGAAAAGGGACCAAAAACGCCGATCGAAGACGCGATGTATCCGATGTATTCGCACGCCGTTTTCAATCTGAATCCGCGTGCCTGTTCGATCGACACGCCGCTGCACACGCTCGTTCCGCACAAACACGTCGATCATCTTCATCCGAACGCCGTGATCGCCATCGCCGCGTCGGTCAATCAGGAAAAACTAACGAAAGAAATCTATGGCGACGACGTTATCTATATTCCGTGGCAGCGTCCGGGTTTTGATATTGGGTTAAAAATCGAAGAATTAATTAAACAGAATCCGAACGCGAAAGGAATTCTGCTCGGACATCACGGAATGAGTTCGTGGAACAACGACGATAAATTCTGCTACGAAACCGCACTCGAAATCATTGACCGCGCCGCGCAGTATATCGAAGAACACGATAAAGGCGAAATGACTTTCGGCGGTCAGAAATACAAGGCTTTGGACGACGAAACGCGTCAAAAACTGCAAACGGAAATCATTCCGTTCATTCGCGGACAAGTTTCCGTTTACAAAAGATTTGTCGGAACGGTTCAGGATGATTTCAAAATGCTTCGTTTCGTAAATTCGGTTGATGCGCCGCGTCTTGCCGAACTCGGAACTTCTTGTCCCGACCATTTTTTACGCACAAAGATCAAACCGCTTTTCGTTAATTGGAATCCCGAAACGGGCAATTTGGAATCATTAAAAACCGCGATTTCGGAAGGCTTGGTTCAATACCGCAAAGATTACGAAGATTATTACAACCGCTGTAAACACGCCGATTCGCCCGCGATGCGCGACCCGAATCCGACTGTGGTTTTGATTCCCGGACTCGGAATGATCGCGTGGGGTAAAAACAAATCAGAATCGCGCGTGACGGGTGAATTTTACAACTGCGCGATCGAAGTTATGCGCGGCGCAGAAGCCATCGACGAATACGAAGCGATGGATCAGCAGGAAGCTTTCGACATCGAATATTGGCTTTTGGAAGAAGCAAAATTACAAAGAATGCCGCCCGAAAAGGAATTGGACAGACAAATTCACGTCATCATCGGCGCAGGTGCGGGAATCGGCAAAGAAACCGCGCATCGCCTTGTAAAAGAAGGCGCGCACATTGTTTGCGTTGACGTGAACGAAGCGGCGGCAAAAGAAACTGCCGACGAAATCATCGCGAAATACGGCGCGGGAATCGGCGTTTCGGGAACCGGAATTTCAAATTGCGGCGTGGCGATCGGACTCGGTTGCGATATGACGAACCGCGAATCGGTTGCCGAAATGTTTGAAAAAGTTGTGCTTGCTTACGGCGGAATCGATGCGGTGATCGTCACGGCGGGCGTTTTCGTTGCGCCTGACAAAACGGGTCGCGTCGAAGATTCAAAATGGGATTTCACATTCGGCATCAATGTCAAAGGTGCATATATCGTTGCCGATGAAGCTTATAAAATCTTCAAAAAACAAGACTTAACGGGCAATATCATTTTGACGACCTCGGCAAATGCAGTGGTCGCGAAAAAAGGAAGTCTGGCTTACGACACATCAAAAGCCGCCGCAAATCATTTGACGCGTGAGCTGGCAATCGAATTTTCGCCGCTCGTGCGTGTCAATGCGGTTGCGCCGGCGACGGTTGTTAAAGGAAGCACGATGTTTCCGCGCGATCGTGTAATAGCATCTTTAACGAAATACGACATTCCGTTTGAGGAATCGGAAGAAACGGACGATCTGACGGAAAAATTGTCAAATTTTTACGCGAAACGCAGTTTGACGCAAACCCCGATCGAACCTTCCGACCAAGCCGAAGCGATCTTTTTACTAGTTTCAAAACGGCTCGGCAAAACGACCGGACACGTCATTCCGGTTGACGGCGGTCTTGCTGACGGCTTTATGAGGTAACGAAAAACGGGAAGTGGAAAATGGAAAATATTTATTAATTTTCCATTTTCCGTTTTCAATTTTCCACTTAAAAATATGTCAACAAAATTTGAAATTTCCGACGATTTTATCGCCGAACAGAATAAAAGATCAGAAAAACATTTGGCGGAAGATTTCGACTACTTAGCCAAAAAGCTGAAACGCTCAAATATCGAAATCGAAAAGATCGTCGAAAAGGCTCAAAATTTTCAAGTTGCCGTGCCGAGTTGGGGCGTTGGCACAGGCGGAACCCGTTTCGCGCGATTTCCGGGACAGGGCGAACCGCGCGGCGTTTACGAAAAGCTCGAAGATTGCGCGACGATCAATAAACTGGTTCGTTCGACCTCGGCAGTTTCGCTTCACATTCCGTGGGACAAACCCGAGAATGTTGACGAACTGAACGCGTTTGCAAAGGCGAAAGGATTGAAGTTCGACGCGATGAATTCAAACACTTTTCAGGATCAGATCGGACAGGAAAAATCGTATAAATTCGGTTCGCTTTCACACGCCGACAAAGACGTTCGCGCGCAAGCTGTCGCACACAACCTCGAATGTATCGAACTCGGTAAAAAGATCGGTTCAAACGCCTTGACGGTCTGGGTCGGCGACGGGAGCAATTTCGCGGGACAGACGAATTTTCGCCGCGCTTTTGAAAATTATCTCGAATCGATGCGTGAAATCTATGCGGCGATTCCTAACGATTGGCGAATATTTATCGAGCATAAAATGTTTGAACCCGCGTTTTATTCGACCGTTGTTTCAGATTGGGGAACGAATTATATCGCCGCTAAAGAGTTGGGCGAAAAGGCTTTTTGCCTTGTCGATCTCGGTCATCACGCACCGAACGTGAACATCGAACAGATCGTTTCGCGCCTTATCCAGTTTCAAAAACTCGGCGGTTTTCATTTTAACGACAGCAAATACGGCGACGACGATCTCGACACGGGTTCCGTCAAACCGTTCCAGCTTTTTCTTATTTTCAACGAATTGGTCGATGCCGAATTGAACAATTTGCCGAATTTTAATCCGGCTTATATGCTCGACCAATCGCACAATGTGACCGATCCGATCGAATCTTTGATGGTCAGCGCGACGGAAGTTGTCCGCGCCTACGTCCAGGCGCACTTGGTTGACCGTGTAAAATTGGAAGAAGCGCAAAAAAACGGCGATGCGATTACTGCGCTTACAACCTTAAAGTCAGCATTTACGACTGACGTTTCCGCGATTCTGGCAACTGCGCAGTCAAGAAACGGAGGGGCAATCGAACCTGTAAAAGTATATCGTGCAAGCGGTTACAGAACCGAAAAGCACAAGGAACGTCCGGCACGGATCGGGGTTTCGGCAGGAATCGTGTAGTCATTTATCAGTAAACATTTATCATTCATCAATCGAAAATTGTTACGATAAATGTTTATTGATAGATGGTAAGTGATAAATGGTAAATGAGCTTTTCATTGCAGTTGATCTCGGCGCAGGAAGCGGGCGCGTTTTTCTTTGCGATTTCGGCGAAAAATTTTTACTTGAAGAAATTCACCGCTTTCAATATCCGCCGATTGAGGAAAACGGACACTTGCGTTGGGATTTTGCGAAGATTTTTTCTGAGATAAAATTCGGATTGCAATACGCGGGCAAACGCGCTAAAGAATTAGGTAAAAAGATTTACAGCATCGGTGTTGACAGTTGGGCGGTCGATTACGGGTTGGTCGATAAAAGCGGAACTTTGCTTGCAAACCCGATTTGCTACCGCGACTCGCGAACAAATTCCGCGATGCAAAAGGTCTTTGAAATCATTCCGAAAGCAGAAATTTTCCAAAAGACAGGAATTCAATTTTTACCTTTTAATACGATCTTTCAGTTTTTTTCCGAAGACGAAACGCTTCAAAAAGCTGATAAATTGTTGCTTTTGCCTGATCTCGTTAATTATTTTCTGACGGAAAAGCAGGTTGCCGAATATACGAATGCAACGACGACGCAGTTTTTGAATGCCGAATCGAAAACTTGGGATTTTGAACTGCTCGAAAGATTGCATTTGCCGACAGAGATTTTGCCCGAAATCGTCGAAACCGGAACGGATTTAGGCTTTTTGAAAACCGGAATAGCGAGGGAGTTAAAGCTCGAAAATGTTCGCGTCGTTGCACCTGCAACACACGATACGGGAAGCGCGATCATCGGTGCGCCGCTCGAAAAAAATCGGGCTTACATTTCATCGGGAACCTGGTCGCTGGTCGGAATTGAAATAGATAAACCTTTGATAAACAAACAAGTTGCACGATTTAATTTTACTAACGAAGGCGGCGCATTTAACACGATCAGATTTTTGAAAAACGTGATGGGACTTTGGATTTTTGAATCGTGTCGCAAAGAATGGGAAAAGAACGGCGTGAAGACCGATTATGAAAATTTACTCGCGGAAGTCGGTAAAATCGAAGAATTTTGCGGGTTTATTTTTCCCGATGACACGCGATTTTTAAACCCGGTTTCGATGTTGAAAGAGATCGAAAATCAATTAAAAGAAACTGGTCAGGAGATTCAGAAAAATCCCGTTTTTATCTCGAAGATCATTCTCGATTCGCTGGCTTTTCGCTATGCCTCAGTTTTGGAAATTATCGGAGAGTTAAGCGGAAAAAATATCGAAGGCGTGCTGATCGTCGGCGGCGGCGGAAAGAACAACTATTTAAATCAAATGACCGCAAATGCCTGTGCAACAGCGGTTAAAGCAGGGTTGACCGAAGCGACCGTAACGGGAAATGCACTCGTTCAGGCAATTTCGGCGGGAAGATTTTCGGATTTGGACGAAGCGCGAAAATACGTTTCGGAAAATGTCGAGTTGAGAAGTTTTGTACCGATTTTTGACGACAAAATAACGGATGCAAAACGTCGATATTCGGAGATTGAAAAGAAATTTATCAAAGATTCGGCGGCGGTTTCGGGATAAAATGAAAAAAATTGGTCTGCTTCTGATTTCTGCGGTCTTTGCGGTTTCCTCTTTCGCCCAAAAGACGGAAAAACCGACGCTTTATCTGGTCGGTGATTCGACGGTGAACAATTCGGGCGAAGGTTTTCAGGGGTGGGGAAACGTGATCGGCGATTATTTTGATAAATCTAAGGTAAATGTTGTCAACAAAGCGCGGGGCGGGCGAAGTTCGCGCACTTTTTACACCGAAGGTTTGTGGAAACAGGTTGCCGACGAACTGAAGAAAGGTGATTTCGTTTTGATTCAATTCGGACATAACGACGGCGGCGCAATCGATAAAGAAAAATTTCGCGGCTCGATTCGCGGAATCGGCGATGAAAAGCAGGAAATTACCGGACAGAACGGACAGCCTGAAACGATTCATACTTTCGGCTGGTATCTGCGAAAATTTATTGTCGATGCAAAAAGTAAAGGTGCAACGGTCGTGTTGCTTTCGCCCGTTCCGCGCAATGTTTGGAAGCGGGGAAAAGTCGAAAGAGCAAGGGGAAATTACGGCGGCTGGTCAAAACGGATAGCCGAAGCCGAAAAAGTTTATTTCGTTGATTTGAACGAGATTACGGCGAAAAAATATGAAAAGAACGGTTTGGAAAAAGTCGGGAAAGATTATTTTACGACCAAAGATCACACGCACACTTCGCCCGCCGGCGCAAAGGTCAACGCCGAATCGGTAGTCGAAGGTTTGCGGAAACTTAAGAAAGTTTCTTTGAGAAAATATTTATTGAAATAATTTTTGCAGAGCGATTTATTGCGGTAATTTGTCTTGAAAGTTTCGTTATTCATAACTTGTTTGGTCGATCAGCTTTGCCCGAATGTCGGCACGGCGGCGGTCGCGGTTTTGCGCCGCGCAGGTTGTGAAGTCGTTTTCGACGAACGCCAGACTTGTTGCGGACAGCCAGCGTTTAATACGGGTTATCGAAGGGAAGCGCGCAAATTTGCCGAAAGATTTATCGAGATATTTGAAGAATCTGACGCTGATTTTATCGTTTCGCCTTCGGGGTCTTGCACGGCGATGGTCAAACATTTTCACGAGCTTTTCCCGAACGACAAAAACTGGCGCGAACGGGCGGAAAAAATTGCCGGTAAAACGTTTGAATTCAGTTCTTTTCTCGTTAATATTTTGAAGCTTGAAAACGTCGGCGCAAAGTTTTCGGGAAGGCTGACGTGGCACGATGCGTGTCACGGGCTGCGCGACTTAAAGATTAAAAACGAGCCGCGCAGTTTGCTGAAAAATATTGAAAACGCGGAGTTTGTCGAACTTGAAAATGCCGACGTTTGCTGTGGTTTCGGCGGAACTTTTTCAGTAAAATACCCCGAAATTTCGGCGGCAATTCTCGATAATAAGATCGAATCGATCGAAAGATCGGGGGCAGATGCCGTCGTCGCCTGCGATGCGAGTTGCCTGATGCAGATCGGCGGACGGCTTTCGCGCACCGGTTCAAAAGTAAAACCGATGCACATCGCCGAAATTTTGGCGAAACAGGAATAATTTGCCTGTGAAGGAAACGAAAGAAAAAATAATAAGAAACACCGCTTACAAATTCTTTCTTTTCGCATTTGCATTTATTTAGTAGGCAAAAATAAAAATGAACCAACAGACTTCTGAAAATTTCGCTCAAAATGCGCGAGTTGCCCTGCAAGACACGACGCTTCGCGGTGCGCTGAAAAATCTTGCCAAAACGTTTGGCGGACGGCGCAAAACTGCGATCTCTTCGGTTGAAAATTGGGAAGAATTGCGGGAAAAAGCACGTTCGATAAAAGACGAAACGCTTTTGCATCTCGACAAATATCTTGAAAAATTTGCCGAAAATGCCGAAAAAGCGGGCGCGAAAATTCATTGGGCGCGGGATGGAAAAGAAGCTTGTCAGATCGTTTTGGATTTGATAAATACTAAAAATGCGGTGCATGTCGTCAAATCGAAAAGTATGGCGACCGAAGAAATTCATCTCAATCACGCGTTGGAAAATTCCGGCATCGAACCCGTCGAAACCGACCTCGGCGAATGGATAATTCAGCTTGCAGAGGAAACGCCGTCGCATATTGTCGTTCCGGCGATTCACAAAACGAAAAAGCAAATTGCCGAGCTTTTTGTCGAAAAAGTTGGCATTGCGCCGACCGAAGACGTTGACGTTTTAACGAAAACAGCACGAAATATTCTTCGCTCGAAATTTGCCGAAGCGGAGATCGGCATCAGCGGCGTAAATTTCGGCGTGGCTGAAACGGGAACGATTCTAATTCTTGAAAATGAAGGGAATGCGCGATTGACGACAAGCTTGCCGAAAACACATATTGCCGTGATGGGAATCGAGAAGATCATTCCGAAATTTACCGATCTGGACGTTTTCCTGAAACTTCTTCCGCGCTCGGGAACGGGACAAAAATTAACGACTTATCAATCTTTGATTACAGGCACAAAACAAAACGCGAACGGCGAAGGTCCCGAAGAAGTTCACATTGTTCTGATGGACAACGGACGCTCGAAAATGCTCGCGCATCCGGTTACGCGTCAAAGTTTAGCGTGTATTCGCTGCGGTGCGTGTCTGAATGCCTGCCCGGTTTACCAACAGATCGGCGGTCACGCTTACGGTTCGGTTTATCCCGGACCGATCGGTGCGGTTATTACGCCGCAATTGGTCGGAATCGGCAAGACGAAACAGCTTCCATACGCTTCGAGTTTGTGCGGCGCGTGTCGTGAAGTTTGCCCTGTCAAGATCGATATTCCCGGATTATTGCTTCATTTACGCGCCGAAATTACTGAAGGAGAAGCCAACGGCAAAAAAAGCGATTCGGAAGCAAAGGGAAAATTTGCCGAAAGTCTGGCGTTCAAAGTCTACAGCATCGCCTGGGGAAATGCCGGAACTTATAAATTCGGAACGAAAACCGCACGATTTATGCAGAAAGCAGTGGCAAAAAACGGAAAGATCGGCAAAGTTTCAAACTTAATGGCAAAAATTGCTCCGCCGTTGGGAAACTGGACGGAATTTCGCGACGCACCGACGATTGCGCCGAAATCTTTTCGGGATATTTGGGCAGAAGGATTGAAAGAAGATTTGCCCGCAAATGAACGCGAATAAATACGAAAACGGGAAAACTATTAAAATCTTTTCGCGTCTTTTCGCGTTTATTCGCGGGCAGAAATAAATGGATACAAACACAGCAAAATCAGCAATTTTCGATTCGATTCGCCGAAATCTGGCGGAAAGTTTGCCGTTTGATGAAATTTATAATGAACATAAAGTAAATCGACCGCAGGATGAAATTATCGAAATTTTTGATAATTCAAGGAGCAAATCGAGTTTAGCGGAAATCTTTCGTGAAAATCTTCGCTCGATTGGTGCAAATTGTGAGATCGTTGAAGATAAATCAAAGGCGGTTTCATTTATACAAACTAGAATCAATGAAAAAAAGTTAAAGAAAATTGCCGTTTCCGATGCCGGATTAATTGGCGAGATCGTCGGTTTGCTTGAATTTGCCGGAGATTTTATAAGAAATGCGTCGAAAGAAGTTTTGTTTGAAACCGATCTGGGAATTACGAGCGCGCAATTCGGCATCGCAGAAACGGGAACGCTCGTAATTGAATCGGATAAGGAATTTAACCGGTTGGCATCGCTCGTTCCGCCGATTCATATTTGTGTTTTGGAAGCCGAAAAAATACATCAAACTTTGGGCGAAGTTTTGCAGGAACTGGAAAAGGATTTGAGCCGTTCGGTCACTTTTATTACGGGACAATCGCGCACCTCGGACATTGAATTGACGCTTGCGCTCGGCGTTCACGGTCCGGCGGAATTGCACGTAATATTGATCGAGAAAAAGATTTAGCCGCGAACGGATACGAGGAATTTAAGAAGATTTACAAGGTGATCTTAGAAAAAGAACAACATAAAAATATCAGAAACTATCTGTGTAAATCCGTGTTCATCCGGGGATAACTTTTCTTCTTTATTTCGCTGTTTTCGTTTGTTTCATAGGCAAAAATATTAAATGAACATTCTCTTAAAAGCCGAAAATGTGACGAAATCCTACGCCGGCGTGCAGGCGTTGAAGTCCGCTTCATTTGAACTAACGGGCGGCGAAGTTCACGCTTTGATCGGCGAAAACGGCGCGGGTAAATCTACTTTTATCAAGATTTTAACGGGCGCGGTCGAGGCGGATTCGGGAAAACTGGAAATTGGAGAAAATGTAGTAAAGGAAAATTCGCCGACCATCGCAAAATCGCTCGGCGTTGCGGCAATTTATCAGCAACCCGCGCTTTTTCCCGAACTTTCGGTTGCGGAAAATATCGCCTTCGGGCAGGAAAAAAAAGGCTTTTTCGGTCGTGTAGACTGGAAGGCTCGCCGCCTGAAAGCGCAGGAATTACTGGCGGAAGTCGGCGCAAAGATCGATGTTGACGCGGAAGCGGGAAGTCTTTCGATGCCGCAACAACAGCTAGTTGAAATAGCCCGCGCACTCGGCGCAAACGCGAAAATTCTTATTCTGGATGAGCCTACCGCTTCGCTTTCGGAAGAAGATGCGAAAAATCTTTTTCGTGTGATCCGCAGTTTGAAGGAAAAAGGCGTTGGGATGATCTATATTTCGCATCGCCTCGAAGAATTGCCCGTGATTGCCGATCGCGTCACGGTTTTGCGCGACGGAAATACGATTGACACACGCGAAATGTCTGCGGTGAGCCGCGAAGAATTAATTAAGTTGATGGTCGGGCGCGATCTTTCGCAGGTTTTTCCGAAAAAAGATGTAAAGCTCGGTGAAGTCGTCCTGGAATTAAGAAATCTCGGCTATGCGAAAGCCGGAGTTAAGGACATAAATCTGACGGTTCGCGCCGGCGAAATTGTTGGAATCGCAGGGCTTGTCGGTGCGGGCAGAACGGAATTCGCGCGCGCGGTTTTCGGGCTGGATACGGCTGATTCGGGCGAAATTTTGCTGAATGGAAAATCTATCCGCAACACCCATCCGCAAGACGCGATTCGTCATAAAATCGCGTATTTGCCCGAAGACAGGCGCAAACACGGCGTAATTTTGGATTTGCCGATTTCAACTAATATCACACTTTCGTCATTAAAGATTTTGTCGGGAAAATTCGGGTTTAACTTCAATAAAGAAAAAGAAGTAGCGGCGGAATACACGCGTCGTTTGGGTGTGAAAACGCCTTCGATTCACGATTCGGTTTCAACGCTTTCGGGCGGTAATCAGCAGAAGGTCGCCCTTAGCCGTTGGCTTATCACCAAACCCGACGTGCTGATTCTGGACGAACCGACGCAGGGAATCGACGTTGGCGCAAAGTCGGAAATTCACGAGTTGATGACTGAACTTGCCGAGCAAGGCGTGGCGATCCTGATGATCTCGTCCGAACTTCCCGAAATTCTCGGAATGAGCGACAGAGTTGCCGTAATGCACGGCGGTACGATCGTTGAAGTTTTGGACAGGAAAGAAGCGACGCAAGCGAAAGTTTTATCAATCGCGCTCGGACATACGAAGGTCAATGGAAAGCTTTAGCCGCGAATGAACACGAAAAAAAGGTAAATTAACCGCAGATGAAGACAACGGTTAAAACTTCTTCTTTTCGTAAATTTCTTTTATTTCGCAGGCAATAAAAATTAATGAACTTTGATCGTTACAAAAGAGAAATTTCGGCGGCAATCGCATATCTTGTTTTGCTTTTGATCGTCGGCATTGCCGCGCCTTCGTTTTTCGACGCGGGAAATCTAGGCGATCTGTTCATCAACAACGCACCGGTCTTGTTGCTTGCAATCGGGATGACGCTTGTGATCCTGATCGGTGAAATCGATATTTCGGTCGGTTCACAGTTTGCGGTGGCGAGCGTTGCCGCCGGAATGTTGGCGAAAACAGGAATGCCGATCCCGGTCTTATTTTTTCTGATGATGTTGATCGGCACAGTGATGGGCGCGGTCAACGGCGTTTTGATCGGCTGGCTCAAACTTCCGTCTATCATCGTGACTTTAGCCTTACTCGTGGCATGGCGCGACGGTTTGCGCTGGACGACCGAAGGCGCGTGGGTGCAGGATTTACCGCCGAATTTTCAATGGTTCGGTATCGGGCAAACATTCGGACAAATTTTGATCGTCGGAATTCCGCTTGTAATATTCGCGGTTTTTGTGTGGAGCTTACGAAATTTGAATCTCGGACGCGCCATTTACGCGGTCGGTTCGGATGCGGAAGCGGCGCGACTCGCGGGAATCAAACCGCAGAAAGTTGTTTTCGGCGTGTTCGTCGTGATGGGAGCGTTGGTCGGTCTGGCGGCTTTGCTGAATGCGGCACGGTTTAATTCGATTCCTTCAAATACGGGAATCGGATTGGAATTGAAAGCGGTCGCGGCGGTCGTCGTTGGTGGAACCGCTATCACGGGCGGGCGCGGAAAACTGATCGGAACGCTTATCGGAGTTGCGCTTTTGGGCACGATCGGAACGGCGTTGACTTTTTTGGGAATTAACGCATTTTGGGAAAAAGCGATTCAAGGTTTGATAATTTTAGCCGCGCTCGTCGGCGACGTTGTTTTAGCCCGATTGGAAAGGAAAAAGAAATAGAGTGAACGGTTCTCCGTCAAAAAAATAATTCGACTGGTAACTGATAACTGAAAATGGAAGCGATCCGACAAACAAATCTACAGACCGAACAGCCTTTGTTTGCAAAACTTTTCCCGAATAATGAATGGGTTTTGCTCATCGTTTTATCGGTAGAAATCATTCTTTTCGGCTTTACGGGCAACAATTTTCTGACTGCCGGAAACGGTTTTGAAATTACGCGTCTGGCGGTCGAGATCGGTCTGCTTGCGCTTGTGATGACGCTCATCATCATCACGGGCGGAATCGATCTTTCGGTCGGTTCGATGATGGGACTTTCGGCGGTTGTGATGGGCGCGTTGTGGCGTGATGCACATTTGCCGATGCCGCTGGCGATTCTTTTAACTTTGCTCGTCGGAGTTCTCGGCGGAACGCTAAACGCTTTGATTATTACAAAATTACGCTTTCCGCCGCTCATCGTAACGCTCGGAACATTTTCGCTTTTTCGCGGAATGGCGGAAGGTTTGACACGCGGAATCGAAAATTACTCGGGATTTTCGCAGGAGTTTTTGTTTCTCGGTCAAGGCTATATTTTCGGCTTAATTCCGGCGCAACTTTTAATTTTGATCGTCGCTATTTTCGGCATTTATTGGATACTGCAAAGAACGGCTTACGGGCGAAGTCTTTACGCCATCGGCTTTTCGCAGGAAGGTGCGAGGCACGCCGGAATCAAAGTGAGGCGCAGTTTGAATATCGTTTACATTTTGTCCGGCTTAATGTCGAGTCTGGCGGCGGTGATTTATGTCGCACATCTCGGACAGGCAAAATCCGACGCGGGAACGGGTTACGAACTGATGGCGATCACGGCGGTCGTGCTTGGCGGCGCATCGATCTTTGGCGGACGCGGGACAATTCCGGGGACTGTTTTAGGGCTTTTCGCCATTGTCATTTTGCAGAACGGTTTACGTTTGAGCGGTCAGCCCGCCGAGCTTGCGGGAATTTTGACCGGAGTTTTGCTGGTCGCAACGATCCTGATCGACCGCATTTCGCGCCAGGCGGCGGCAAAGCCGAAAAGAGAATTTTTGGAGGAAGAAGAAGTGAGAAATTCACAAGTTGGAATTTTGAGCGCGGTTATTTTGCTTGCCGCGATCATCGTCGCAGGCTCGAATTGGATGCTTGTGCGTTCGATTCGTGAAAGCAATTCGGGAAGCAGTTCGCCGTCGAGTTCGGCACAGAATCAAACGGCAAACGCGCCTGCGAACGGTAAAAAATCCGTCATTGCAATGATGCCGAAAGCGAAAGGCGATCCGTATTTTATTTCCTGTAAAAAAGGCGCGGACGAAGCGGCGAAAGAAGTCGGCGCGGAACTTCTCTGGGATGGTCCGACCGATCTCGACCCGGCTAAACAGAACGAAGTTGTCGAAGCCTGGATCACACGCGGCGTTGATACGATCGCAGTTTCGGTCGAAAACAAGGAAGCGATCTCGACCGTTTTGAAAAAAGCGAAGGATAAGGGAATCAAGGTCGTAACGTGGGACGCGGACGCAAACAAAGACGCGCGCGATCTTTTTATCAATCAGGCGACACCGCAGGGAATCGGCGAAACCTTGATGGATGAAGCGGCGCGGGTTCTGGGAAATAAAGGCGAATTTGCCATCGTCACGGCATCTTTAAGCGCGGCAAATCAAAACGAATGGATCAAATACATTAAAGCGCGTCTGGCTGAAAAATATCCCGACATCAAACTCGTTGCAATTCAGCCTTCGGACGGCGACCGCGACCGCGCATTTTCCGAAACGCAGAATATTTTAAAGGTTTATCCGAATGTGAAATTGGTGATGGGAATCGCCGCGCCCGCCGTTCCCGGAGTTGCCGAAGCCGTCAAACAATCGGGCAAAACGGACGTGAAGGTGACGGGGTTGAGTCTTCCGAATATGTGCAAACCTTATATCAAAGAAGGAATTATCGATCATATTGTGCTCTGGGACACGGGAAATCTCGGCTATCTGACGGTTTTCGTTTCCAATGCGCTCGCCAACGGAACTTTGAAAAAAGGCGATAAGCAAATCCAAGCCGGAAAACTGAAAAACATCGAGATCGTCGAAGACGAAGTGAGGCTCGGCAAACCTTTTGTTTTCAATAAGGAAAACGTTGATAACTTTGATTTTTAATTAGTTGGGCTTTGGTTTTTGGACTTTGGTTTTTGTATGAAGATTTCTTTTCAAAGACCGAAGCCTAAAATCCAAAGACCAATTTTTCGGAGAAAAATTATTTATGAAACTGGAAAGACGCGAATTTTTAAAAACTTCTTTGCTGGCAGGGGCGGCGGCAGTGATCGCGCCGAAAGCGGCGTTTTCGCAAGCGGCTGAATCGAAGATCGAAATTTTAATAAATGAACCGATCGGCACGATAAATCCTGATATTTATGGACATTTTGTCGAACATCTCGGCGGCGTGGTTTACGACGGGCTCTGGGTTGGCGAAAATTCAAAAATTAGAAATTACAACGGGATTCGCGCCGATCTGGTCGATTCTTTGAAGAAGATAAAACCGGGCGTGATTCGTTATCCGGGCGGTTGTTTTGCCGACCAATACGATTGGCGCGACGGTATCGGAGCGCGCGAAAAACGTCCGACACGTGTGAATTTTTGGGCTGATACCACTTATAAAGCTCCCGAAAATTACAAAAAACTCGAAGGCGGTCCGCAGAAATACGAATCGAATTATTTCGGCACGGACGAATTCGCTCGTTTCTGCAAATTGGTCGGCGCGCCCGTTTATCTGGCGGCAAACGTTCGCACACGTGACGCGCGGGTTTTTCAGGAATGGCTCGACTACTGCAACGCTCCGGCAGGAACGACGACTTGGGCGAAAGAGCGTGAAAAGAACGGTTTCCGCGAACCGCACAAGGTTGAATATTGGGGAATCGGCAACGAATCTTGGGGTTGCGGCGGCGATTTCTTGCCCGAAGAATATGCGGTCGAGTTTCGCAAATTTACGGCTTGGAATCCGACTTACGGCGTTAAATTAAAATTCATCGGTGCAGGTCCGAACGGCGGCGACGTTAATTGGACGCGCAGATTTTTTCAGAAATTGACCGAAAAAGGTTCAGGGCAATTAAACAAACTATACGGTTGGGCGTTGCATTATTATTCGGGTTCGACGGGCAAACAGATCGCCAACGATTTCGACGTAAACGATTGGTATGATTTGATTCAGCGTTCCGACCGAATGGAATCTTTGATTGAAGATCACTGGCAGGTGATGGGCGAATTCGACCGCGAACGCAAAATAAAACTTTCGGTTGACGAATGGGGCGCGTGGCATTGGCAAGACCCCGATATGCCCGACGGTTTTCTTTACGCTTACGCTTCGACGCTGCGGGATGCTTTGATTACGGGATTGAATCTCGATACTTTTCAGCGTCACGCCGACAAAGTGAATATGGCAAATCCGGCGCAATTGGTGAACACGATTCATTCGCTCTACATCGCGCACGAAGATAAAACCGTCGAAACGCCGAATTATCACGTTTTTGAAATGTATATGCCGCATTCGGGCGCAACTGCTCTGCGGACCGAATTTATTTCGCCAAAAGTTGCGTTTTCGCGTTTTGATGCACAGAAAAAAGAAACCAAGGCGAGTATTTGGGGCTTGAACGGTTCGGCTTCGATCAACGGAAAAACCGTCACGCTGACCGCCGTCAATCCCGATCACGCCAACGCAAGAGAAACGGAAATCAACTTAAACGGCGCAAAGATCGTTTCGGCTTCGGCGCGAGTTTTGTCTTCGACCAATCTGAAAGCGCGCAATACTTTTGCCCAACCGAATGCTTTAGTTCCGCGCAATGAATCGGTTACGGTCGGCGCAGGCGGAAAGTTGGTTTATAAATTCGCGCCTGCTTCGGTTACGCGCTTAACGTTACAAATTGCTTAAAAATAAATTGCCGACACTTTTAAAGTTATGAAACTTAAAGCCTTTTGCCTGATTTTGCTTTTTGCTTGTCCGACGGTTTTCGCACAGCAAAAACCGCCCGTAAATGATGCAACTACGCCGCTTCATTTGCTCAAACCCGATTATGTCACGCCTTACGGAGCACCGAAACCCGAAGAAGTTTCGGCGGTTTTGAACAGAATTTTTGCATATCTGGATGCGACCACGCCGATCGGTTTTATTAACGAAAAGACGAACGAACCCGTAACTGATATGTCGAAAATCGATTCGAATACGATTCTCGCACGCGGTGATTTTCGCATTGTTTCTTATGAATGGGGCGTAACTTACGCGGGAATGTTATCAGCGGCAGAAGCGACGGGCGACGCGAAATATCGCAATTATGCGGAAAAGCGTCTGACATTTATCGGCGATTCAGCGGAGAAATTCAAAAAATCGAAAGGTTACGAAGAATGGGAAGGTCGAATGCCGCTCAGAAATCTCATTTCGCCGCGCAATCTGGACGATACGGGCGCGATGACAGCGGCGATGATAAAAGCGAAACGCGCCGGAAGCAAAGCGAACGTGCAACCGCTGATCGAAACGGGAATCGCTCATATTATGAGCAAACAATATCGTTTGAAGGACGGAACGCTTGCGCGAAATCGTCCGCAGGCAAACACGCTCTGGCTCGACGATATGTTTATGAGTCTTCCCGCACTCGCGCAAATGGGCAAAATGACGGGCGATAAGAAATATTTCGACGAAGCGGTTCGCCAAGTCCTTCTTTTTGAGGAAAAAATGTTCAATCCAAACAAGAACGTCTTTATGCACGGTTGGGTTGAATCAATGGAAGAACATCCGCAATTTCACTGGGCGCGCGCCAACGGCTGGGCGTTTATGACTTTGGCGGAAATTCTCGACGTTTTGCCGGCGGATCATCCGCAATACGGAAAAATTCTCGATCTGTATCGCCGACACGCGAAAGGTCTGGCTTCTTATCAATCAGGCTTTGGATTTTGGCATCAACTTTTAGACCGAAATGATTCTTATCTCGAAACTTCGGCAACTGCAATTTACACATACGCTTACGCAAAAGGAATCAATCGCGGATGGCTCGGTGCAAAGGAATACGCACCGATGACTTTACTGGCGTGGAACGCGGTCACGACAAAAGTTTCGGAAAAAGGACAAGTCGAAGGAACGTGCGTCGGAACGGGAATGGCTTTCGATCCGGCGTTTTATTATTACCGTCCGATCAGCCCGTTTGCCGCGCACGGTTACGGACCTGTTTTGCTGGCGGGCGCGGAAGTTTTGAATCTTTTGAAAAATAAAAAGTTCGAGATAAACGATAGTTCGCTTCAAATTGTAGAAAAATGATTCGTAAAGCATTTTTGATGAAAGTAAACGCTGACGCGCACGAAGAATACGAACGTCGGCATCGTCCGATCTGGACGGAATTGGAAACGGTTTTGAAATCTCACGGCGTTTCAAATTATTCGATCTTTCTCGAAGCGGAGACGAATCAACTTTTCGGCTACGTTGAAATTTCGTCGGAAGAATTGTGGGCAAAAATCGCCGACACCGACGAATGCAAGCGTTGGTGGGCTTTTATGAAAGACGTGATGCCGACAAATGCGGATAACAGCCCGATCTCGATTGAACTAAAGGAAGTTTTTCATCTCGATTAAAGGGAATTATGACAAAAAAAATCATCGCAGTTTTACTGGTTCTCGTTTTTTCAAATCTCGCAAATGCGGCAAGTATTGACGATTTGCAGAAAGGATTTCAAATGCCGCCCGATGATGCGCGGATTATGATGCGTTGGTGGTGGTTCGGTCCGTCGGTTACGAAAGCCGAACTCGAACGCGAATTGCGTGTGATGAAAGACGGTGGAATCGGCGGTGTCGAAGTGCAACCCGTCTATCCGCTTCTGCCCGACGACGAAAAAGCCGGAATCAAAAACTTACCGTATTTGTCGGACGAATTTCTCGAAATGCTGCGGTTTACGGCTGATAAATCAAAAGAACTCGGGATGCGGATGGATTTAACCTTAGGAAGCGGTTGGTCGTTCGGCGGAGCGAAAACTCCGCTAAGCGAAGCGGCGGGACAGATTCGTTTCGAGCGCGTTAAAATCGACAAAAACACGAAACGAATTCCTTTGCCTGCAATGATATATGCCGAACGCCTTCACGGCGTTTTTCTGGCGAAAACGAACGCAAACACAATCGAAGAAGGAAGTTTGCAGGAATTGACCGACATCCGCGACGACAATGTTTTTCTGCCCGAAAATGCCGACGGAAACGAAGTTTTATTTTTCATCGGCGGGAAATCGGGAATGCAGGTCAAGCGTCCGTCGGTCGGTTCGGAAGGCTATGTTTTGAACCATTTGGATAAACCTTCGGTCGAAAGTTATCTGAAAAATACGGGCGATCGCCTTTATAGTGCATTTGAGAAAAATAATGTTCCGTATTCATTTTTCTGCGACAGTTTAGAAGTTTATCAGCAGGATTGGACGAACGGTTTTCTCGAAGAATTTCAAAAACGGCGCGGTTACGATCTGAAACCTTATCTGCCTGCGCTTGCAATGGATATGGGTAAGCAAACTGCCGAGATTCGTTACGATTGGGGCAGAACTTTGACGGAATTGTTCAATGAGAATTTTATGATTCCGATGCAGGATTGGGGCAAGAAAAACAAAACGAAATTCCGCATTCAAGGCTACGGAATTCCGCCCGCCGCGATTTCTTCAAATAAATGGGCGGATATTTCCGACGGCGAAGGCGCACAATGGAAGGTTGTCCGTGCGGCGCGTTGGGCTTCGTCGGCAAATCACGTTTACGGGCGAAACGTAACTTCGTCGGAAACGTGGACGTGGCTTCATTCGCCTGCGTTTCGCGCCGCGCCGCTCGATCTGAAAGCCGAAGCCGACATTCATTTTTTGCAGGGAATTAATCAACTGATCGGTCACGGCTGGGCTTACACGCCGCCGCAGATCGAATATCCGGGTTGGCGTTTTTACGCGGCGGGCGAATATTCGGAAAGGAATCCGTGGTATATCGTGATGCCCGATCTGGCGAAATACCTGCAAAGAATGTCGTGGCTGATGCGGCAGGGCAAGCAGAAAAACGATGTCGCGCTTTATCTTCCGAACGCCGACGCTTACGCGCATTTTTCGGCGGCAAAAGTTCATCTGATCGATGTCGAAAAGGAATTGGTCGGAGAAAAAATTATGCCTTCGCTTTTTGAAAGCGGCTACAATTTAGACTTTTTCGATGACGGGATGCTCAATTCGGTCGGCAAAGTCGAAAAGGACAATTTAATTTTAGGCGCAAGCAAATATAAGGCAATCGTTTTGCCCGGCATCGAACGGATGCCGCTCGAATCTTTGCGTAAATTGGACGAATTCGTGAAAGCGGGCGGAATCGTTCTCGCAACCCGAAAATTGCCGTCGATCGTTCCGGGAATGAAAGCGACCGAAGCCGAACAATCTGAGTTAAAATCAATCGTTGCACGACTTTTCGACGGTAAAAATCCGAAAGTTAAATTTGTCCGAACCGACGAAGAAGCGGGAACGGCTTTGAAAAAAATTCTGGTTCCTGACGCGGAAATTTCGCCGGACGGGAAAGATTTCGGTTTCGTCCACCGCCAGACCGAAGATGCCGATATTTACTTTGTTGCGAACACCTCAAACGTTAAAAAAACGGTCGAAATCTCGTTCCGAAGTTTCGGGAAAAACGCCGAAGTCTGGAACGCGGTCGACGGAAAATCGACGGCGGCGAGAATCAAAAATTGGAATAAGGACGTAACGACGATTGCCTTGAATTTCGAGCCGTATCAATCGCACGTCGTCATTTTTTCAAACAAAAATGTAAAGATCGTCGAAAGCAAAAAGGAAACGGGCGAAACAGTTGATCTGAATTCAGACTGGCAAGTGACATTCGGCAAAAATGCGCCTGTTTCGATGAATAAATTGACCGATTGGATCAGCACGGAAGATACGAAATATTTTTCGGGAACGGCAGTTTACGAAAAAACTTTCAATCTTTCGCCGTCGCAATCGAAAACTTCGATGAAGCTCGATTTCGGCGAAGCCGTTTCACTTAATTTCGAGCCGCAGAAGAACGGGATGGCGACATATCTGGATGCGCCCGTAAAAGAAGCGGCGGTCATTTATATTAACGGCAAACGCGTCGGTTCGCTCTGGTCGCCGCCTTATAATCTGGATGTTTCGGGTTTTTTGAAGGCGGGCGAAAATAAGTTGAAGATCGAAGTTGCAAACACTGCGATGAACTATATGGCTGGTCGTAGTTTGCCGAATTACAGATTGCTCAATCTCCGTTACGGCGAACGTTTCCAGCCACAGGAAATGGAAAAAGTAATGCCATACCCGTCAGGAATTACGGGAAATATGCGATTGATTTCAATTAAATAAAGGAAATTTAAAGCAAAAAAAAGAGGCGTGAAGTTGACTTTCGCGCCTCTTCTCTGTTTGAACTAAACCTATTTTTCCAAAAGTGCCATCGCCGTCCAGACGAAAGCCGCTTGTCCGTGAAGATCACCGACAAGGCGTTGACGGTCGAGGTAATATTGAACCGAAAAACCCTTGTTCGTGCCGATGCAAACGTCGGAAACGTTGCCTTTGTCGTCCAATTTCTTAACCAATGCGAGCCACGCCTTACGCGCCGCCGGACCGTATGTTTTTTCGTCTAACCAACCTTTTTTCACGCCCGTCACCATCGCAAAAGCAAACATTCCCGTGCCTGAAGTTTCTTCCCATGATTCGGGAACATCGACCAATTGCCGCCACAATCCGCTCTCCGCCTGATATTTCAAAAGCGAAGCCATCATTTTTTGAAAGCTGCTCATAATCTCGGCGCGTTTCGGGTGATTTTTCGGCAATTCCTGCAAAAGTTCAGCCATTCCCGCGGCAAACCAACCATTTCCGCGACTCCAGTAAAAGAACGAATCGTCGGCGTGATGAAACAAACCGTTTTCCTTCTGCAATTTTTCGAGATATTTCGCCGAGGCAAGCGCGGCGCGGTCGAGATATTTTTTATCCTTCGTGGCGCGATATGCCTGAACCTGCAGAATCGTAATCATATACATATCGTCGATCCAGTAACGCGCTTCTTTCGTAATGCCGTCGGGAGTCGGGTCGCTCCATTGCTTGTCCGCCATCGGCTGTCCGAATTCGAGATATTTTTTATCCTTATTTTGAATATAAATCTCAAGCGGCAGGGAACCGACCATCGAATAATCCACGTGCGCGACCGGATTAATGTGTGTTTTTCCCTCTTCGGTGAAAAAGCGGTCGAATTTGGCGATCAATTTTTGTTGCAGAGGCTTATCTTTGATCGATTTTGCGACCTTCAAAGAGCCATACCAGGTGCAAATTTCAGGATAAATGACAAATTTGCGCTTGCCGCTTTCATATTCAAAGGTTCGCTTTTCCCAATTTTCCGCCAGACGTTTGCCGATCTCTTGCGGCGAAGTTCCGGCTTCCCAATTCTTGAAATACTTGTTTTGAGCGAAAATATTGCACGCAAAAACGGCAACCAACGCCAAGCAGTAAATACTTTTATAATTGAATTTATACATTTTTATCTCCGAAATTTAATTACTTTGAAATAAAGCGGCAGATGACATTTTCGCCCGGCAATGACCGAATCGATTTTCCGATTACCTAACAAACATCGCCATTTAACCGTTTAACTGAAGCAAGACGATTCTAATGATAACTTTTGAGAAAAGCAAACTTTGAAAGCAAGATTTATTTAGGTCGGCAAAAATGCTTTTACTGATTATTGATTTTTTTTCGCGGTGGTGCGGTCGATTTTCGGGTAATTAAATAAGTCGGGATTTTGATCTCGACACCTTGTTGGTCGGGACGTTCGATAGTCGTCATCAAGGCTTCGACGGCACGTCTGCCGATTTCGACGCGCGGCGAACAAACCGTCGTCAAAGGCGGATCGGAAAGCGAGGCAAAGGCTATGTCGTCGAACCCGACGATCGAAATGTCTTTCGGAATATCAAATCCGGCGGCTTTTAATTCAGCCATCGCGCCGAGTGCCATCATATCGTTGGCAACGACGATTGCAGTCGGAAGATTTTCCGATTCGAGCAGTTCGGATGCCGCCAGCCGTCCGCTTTCAAACCTGAAATCACCTTCAAAGATCAAGGAATGGTCGGCATCGGGCAAATATTTTTGCATTGCCTCGATAAAGGCATCACGGCGGATTGTGCCCGAACGAATGCGGCTCGAACCCGAAATATGCGCGATTTTTTCGTGCCCGAGCGAAACGAGATGGCGAACGGCTTCATCGATTCCGCTTTTATAATCGAGGACGATATTGCTCATATGTTCGCTGACAACGCCCAGATCATTAAAAACCACGCGGACTTCCTTTCTTTGTAATTCGTCGATCAAGCCCGCATCGAGTTCCGCCGTCATCAGCGCAACTCCGGCAACTTTTAATTCGATCAGACGGCGAACGTAATCGGTCGTTCGTTTTGCGTCGTAATTCGTGTTGAATAAGATCACGTTGTAACCGCGCTCAAAAGCGGCGGCTTCGATGCTTTTAACCAATTCGGGAAAGAACGGATTGGAAATATCCGAAACGAGTAAACCGATGATGTTACTGCGTCCCGAAGCTAATGTGCGAGCGTGAGCATTGGGATAAAAATTCAGTTTTTCAATGGCTTGAAGAACTTTCCGGCGCGTTTCTTCGCTCACGAATTTTGTTTCATTGATTACGTGTGAAACCGTCGCGGTTGAAACTCCGGCTTCGTGGGCAACATCTTTAATTCTCATATCGGCAATAATAATTATCTGAACAGTAAGATGCCGTGACTTCGTTAAATCAGCGACTTATCTATGAAATTAACTTAGAATTACGAAAAAATAAAATCTTTTGTAAAAAAAACGACTTTTTTCTGGACAAGCACTGGAAAAAGTGATATTTTACCTTTCTGTAAAATCTATTCAACTTGTTTTACCAATTCTACATTTAATGAAAAAGGGAAGCTGATTCGTCCGTGGCGAAAAAAATGGTTAAGCGTTTTACTCAAAACTCGGATTCTTGAAAAGAAATCCATATGTCATTGAAAGTTATAAGAATAATGGCAGTTTACCGGTGATTTTGGGCATTTGCATTTATATGAGCGGACAAATCTTTGAGAAATCGGGAATTTTAGCAAATTAATACAGAACAAGTTTTAAGAATTTCTTATCGAAATAATTGGTTTAACCAATTACGGGTATAAAAAAGAAAAGTAAGAAATCCAAATATTCTATAAAAGAAAAACGAGTTTCAGGAGAAATGAAATGTATTTGAAGTCGAAAAAAATTGAGCAGCTATTTTTATTTGTTGCTTTAGCATTTACCTTTTTGGTGAGTGGACTCTCTGTTTTCGGACAGGAAACAAGAGGTGTCATTAAAGGCGTTGTATCCGATCCTAACGGTGCAACTATTGCAGGGGCAAATATTACGGTTTCGGATCCGTCGCGCGGAATAAACGTTAGTCTGACAAGTAACGACGACGGTTTCTTTCAGGCAAACTATTTGCTTCCGGGAACTTATCGCGTCACGGTCGAAAGCGCAGGTTTCAAAAAATTCGTTCGTGAAAACGTGATCGTTGAGATCGGCAGTGCGATTCAGGTAAATATTCCGCTCGAAGTCGGCGGAACGCAGGAAACCGTGACCGTGACGACCGATCTCGGTTCAATGAACACGGAAAACGCTTCGCTCGGACAAGTGATCGACGGTCGCCGCCTCGAAGACCTTCCGCTCGTTCACGGCGATCCGTATAAATTGATCGGTCTTGCTCCCGGCGTTGCTCATACCGGTTCGCAAAGACTCGACCGCCCGTTCGAGCCGACTCATATCGTCGGATATGCAATCGACGGAACGCGCGGAAACCGCAGTGACCTGACGATTGACGGCGCGCCGAGCACCGCGACTGCAAATGCAAATGAAGTTATCGCTTCGTATGTTCCTCCGTCGGACATCGTGCAGGAATTCAAAGTCCAGACGGCAACCTTCGACGCGCAATTCGGAAATACCGAAGGCGGCGTGACCAGCATCAGCATCAAATCCGGGACAAATGCGCTGAACGGCTCGGCTTATTATTTCGGTCAACCGGGAAGCTGGGCGGCTAACGATTTCTTTGGAAATTCACGCGGGCAAGCGCGTCCCGAAACAAAATCAGACCGTTTCGGCGGATACGCCAGCGGTCCGGTTCGGATTCCCTGGCTCTACAACGGCAAGGATAAAACCTTTTTCCTTTTCGGCTATGAAGGCATCCGCGATTCGCGTCCGCGCTTCGATGCAGGTTCGGCAGTTTGGGTTCCGACGGAAGCATTGGCAAGAGGTGATTTTTCGGGTTTAGGCGTAACGATCTGGGACCCGGCGACACGTATCAACACGGGAACCGCCTCAAGTCCGGTGTGGACGGCACAGCAGTCTTTCGCCAACGGCATTATCCCGGCAAATCGCATTAATCCGATCGCGAGCAAAGTTTTGCAATATTGGGCAAAGCCGAAAAGCAGCGGTTTGATCGGCAATATTTTCGATTCGACTTTGAACGAAAACACCAAGCCATATGACAACTATACTTTCCGTATCGACCAAAACGTTGCGGATAACAACCGTATGTTCGTGCGCGGCAGTGTTTACAACCGCACGAGCGTTTACAACGATTATACGGGAACGCCTTACAGCGGTGTAAATTTTATCTTCAAAGCACGTCAAGGCGTGATTGACGATGTGCATACGTTTAATTCGACAACCTTCCTAAACGTCCGTTACGGTTATAATCGTTTCATTCGTGCGCAGGATCAGGAACCCGACGCACAGGGATTTGACCTGACACAACTCGGATTTTCATCGAATTACAACAACCTGATTCCTGAAGATGTCAGACGTTTTCCGCGTTTCGATTTTACGGGCGGTCCGTTAGGAAACGGGATGAGTAACGAATTCAGACCTGTCGATACTCATTCATTTGCCACGACGCTGAATAAAATTATCGGCAGACATTCGATGAAGTTCGGCGGCGAATTGAGAATCTACCGCGAAGACAGCATTTTCAAAAGCAATGACCAAACCGGGCAGTTTGTTTTCGACAATACCTATACCAGACAGGCAAGCAACGGTGCGACCAATCAGGATATAAACGGTCTGCAAGGTTATGCCGCATTTCTGTTAGGATTACCGACCTCGATGTCGATCGTGCGCCGTGCGGATTATTCGGAATTTTCAAAAACTTACGGATTTTTTGCGCAGGATGACTGGAAGATCAATCAAAAACTGACGTTAAATCTCGGCTTGCGTTATGAATTTGAAACGGCTTTGGTCGAAAGAAACGACAAGAGCGTTTCGGGATTCGATTTCGATTACACCCAGCCGTTCCAGCAAACCGTCAGGGATCGTTTGATCGCAACTCCGGTGACAGGTGTTGACGGTGCGAATCTTACTACCAAAGGAGGCTTGTTGTTTGCCGGAAAAGACGGCGGAAGCGGTTTATACAGCACACCGAAAAATGTGTTCCTTCCGCGTTTCGGAGCCGCTTATCAAGTGGACGAAAAAACCGTTATTCGCGGCGGCTTCGGACTGTTTGCAGGATTTCTCGGTGAAAGACGCGGCGACGTGATTCAGCCGGGTTATACACGAACGACGACCTTCGGCTTGTCGGCACTTGCGAACGGTTCGCCGATTCCGTTTACGATCGATAATTTCCCGTCCGTTGCCATTCAGGAACCTGTCGGCAACGTGCAGGGAAAACAAGCCGGACTCGGCAGTGCGATCTCCTTCTTTAACCAAAATCCGGGAGTTTCAAGACAAGCCCGTTATCAGGTCGGCATTCAGCGCGAATTGCCGTGGGGATTTGTCGCCGAAGCGGTTTATGTCGGCAATTACGGTTACAACATCGAAATCACGCGCAATATCAATGCTTTGCCGAACAGCTATCTGAACACGGATAATTCCCGTAGTGCGGCGCAGATCGCAAACAATACGTTTTTGACCGCACAGGTTGCTAATCCATTTAGAAATCTGCCTGAATTTGCCGGAACGTCATTCGGAACCAATGCAAACATCACACGTTCGCAACTGCTTCGTCCGTTTCCGCAGTTCGGTGATATAAGCACGACCGTGAATGACGGTAAATCCTGGTATCATTCGGGACAATTCTCGTTGAACAAACGTTTTTCAGATGGATACACGTTCGGTGCTTCATACACCTGGTCGAAATGGCTGCAAGCGACGGAATATCTTAATGCCGGCGACGATCTGCCGACCAGAATGATTTCCGATCAGGACACGCCGCACAGATTTTCGGTCAGCGGAATTTATGAATTGCCTTTTGGAAAAGGAAAAGCATTCTTGTCTGACAATGCGGTTCTTGACAGGTTCGTCGGCGGTTGGCAGGTGCAGGGCGTATACGCCTTCCAAGTCGGTTTCCCGATCGCATTCGGTTCATTCAACACGGGAAACGGCAACACGACAGGCGATATTTTTTATGTCGGCGGCGATATTGCGCTTCCTTCAAATCAAAGAACGACTGCTCTTTGGTTCAACACGAGTGCTTTTTCAACTGCCGCACCGGTCAGCCATCTGAGAACTTTGCCGTATAGATTTGCCGATGTTCGCAGAGATAACATCAATAACGTTGATTTGTCGTTCCTTAAAAACACCAGAATAAACGAAAAAATGCGAATTCAGTTCAAACTTGATTTGATCAATGCCTTTAACGAACCTTATTTCGTTGTCCCCGTTGTCAATCAGGCGCAAACTACGTTTGGACAAATCTCCGCCTCCAATCAGGACAATTACGCGCGGCGAATCCAGTTTGGAATTAAGTTCTTGTTTTAATCGATGTGGATGAAATCCGAAGTATTAATTTGGATTTCATCCTTACTAATTGTTCGTAGAAGTTAAAATCTAAATCAATATAAGGAAGATGAAGGAATGAAAAAAACAAAAAAAATAACAAATTTCGCGGCTTGTTTAGTAGTATTTCTTTTTCTATGTAATTCGGTCTATGCTTGGGGCGTGAATACATACATCGGTTGTAATGGCGGGGCAGTAACGGCAACTGCCAATGGAAGTGCCTTTTCCGGTTTTGGCTATATAGAAATGGATTTATGGGTTACGGGACCTGATTATTCAAGTTATAAATCTACTTTTGGAACCGGATATGTTTCCTTAACCGACAATGCGCCGTTTCAGTATGACCAGTATTATACTGTCACGGCTTGTGCTTATATTGATGAAGACAACGGCACTTATTATGCTTGCGATACTTCCACTTGTGTTACTCCGATCGAACCGACGAAAAAACCATAGTTTACAGGCAAGTGTAAACTATACTTAAAAGATAAGGTGAGGTTGCAATATACCTCACCTCAAAAATATCCTTTTGTAACAGCAAAAAATCAAATCTCTCGGAATCTCAATCAATACAAAACTACTTTTGCTGAACATAAACTTTTTTAGAAAACTTAATTTGGATGACTTTTAGAAATATGAATATAAAAAAAAATAAGCTCCCATTTAACCGCTTAACTAAGATTTTAATATGTATTCTGACTCTGAGCTTTATAGTTTTCGGGCAAACCAACAAAGGCAGAATCAGCGGCACGGTGACGGATTCGACGGGAGCGATTGTTCCCGGCGCGAAAGTCACCGTCACGAATGTCGGAACGAATGATTCGATCACGGTTACGTCTTCGGACGAAGGCGCGTTTTCAGTCGCTTCGCTTGAGCCGGTCGTTTATAAAATAACGGTCGAAGCCGCAAATTTTAAGACAAGCATCGTAACGGATGTAAAAGTCGAAACGGCTTCGGTGCAAACGGTCAACGTCGTTCTGCAAGCCGGAAAGATCGATGAGATCGTCACGGTCGAAGCGGAAGCACCTTTGCTCAATTCCGAATCGGGAACTATCGGGCAAACGATTTCCGAAAGACAGCTTCGCGAACTTCCGTTAAATAATCGGAGCGTTCTGGATTTGGCGGTAACTGCTCCCAATGTTTCGGGCGACGCGGGAAGCGAAGACCCCGAAGTTACGTCGGGACAACCTGTTCCCGGATTTAATTTGAGCCTGAACGGTGGTCGTCCGGGAAGTACGGTTATCTTGGCGGACGGTGTCAACAATACGGGGGTTGGTTTGGCGCGTGCCGTGGTTAGTTTTACGCCTGAAACCGTGCAGGAATTTTCAGTTCAGACTTCCGCTTATTCGGCTGAATACGGTTCGACGGGCGGCGGCGTTATCAATATTTCAACCAAACCCGGCACCAATGATCTGAAAGGAACTGCGCTTTGGTATACCAGAAGACCTTTTACGAACGCACAGCCTTACCGAATCGGCACAACGCCGCGCGTGCCGAACAATTTGCGTTACGATCAGGTTTCATTCACGGTTGGCGGTCCGGTTTTTTTGCCGAATATCGGCGACGGCGGACCTGCGCTTTATGACGGGCGCAACAAGACATTTTTCTTTTTCGCGTGGGAACCGCGTTGGCGTAAGGATTTCGTCACGACGACCACGCTTCTGCCGACAGCGGCGGAAAGAGCGGGTGATTTTCGCGGTCTTGTCCGCACCTCGAGCGGTTGGCTGCCCAGTGCGGTCGCGGCGCGTTTCGGCATCGCTTCGACCGGACCTGCCAATATTTACCAGCAATTTACGCTTCAAAACGGGCAACTCGTGCCGATCGTTTTGACCGGAACCAACGTTTTCTGTCAATTCGGTGCAACGCCGACCGCGACGACCGGAGCGAATCAATGTTTGCCGACAACGGCGGCGGTCGATTCCCTGAACATTGTTCCGCAAGCCTTTATCGATCCCGTTTCCAGGCGCATTCTGGAATTTATGCCTGTCGGCGGCGATTATTTTCTCGATAACGGTTTTGTCAGAAATTACATCGTCAATCGGCAGGTAACGCAAAATGAAACGCGTTATACTTTGCGGCTCGACCACAAACTTACAAACTCAAACAAGATCAATTTTCGTTACACCCTCACTCCGGCAGTCGGCGTGAGAGATTTCGGAAGCGATGTCAACGGCAGTACGGGAGTTTACAGCGATGCCAAACAGGTTTTGATCTCGGACGAGCATAATTTTTCGCCGAGCGTTTTCAATAATCTGCGTCTTAACTATCAGCGCGGCGTTTTCAGTGAAGATTTTTCGCCCGAATTTTCGATCAACGGCGGCAGAAACTTGGCAAATGAACTCGGTTTGCCGAGCTTGACCTCGGGCGGACTTCCGCTGTTTCAGATCAGCGGCGATTCGGCAAACGGTTACAACGCTTTCGCCGATGTCGGCTCGTCGGGTTCGACCAATAACTACAACGTCGAAGAGCGTTTCAATATCAACGACATCGTTTATTGGAACAAGGGAAATATGGCGTGGAAGTTTGGAACCGATCTCAGCTATGCGCGCCTGAACGTGATTCCGTTTTTCGGTGCGTCGGGCGGACGCTGGGAATTCAGAACCTTGAATACGAGCAATAACCGTTCGACGAATCTGGCAAACGGCGGCAACAATCTGGCGAGTTTGCTGATCGGCGTTCCGAATGCCGTTCAGGTTCGCCCGTTGTTGCTAAATTACGATTACCGCTGGAAAGCCGGAGCTTTGTTCGTTCAGAACGATTGGAAAATCAGACCGAACGTGACGTTGAATCTCGGATTCCGCTATTCGCTTCAATATCCGCGCACCGAGAAAAATAATTTACAGGGAACTTTCCGCCCCGATCTCTCCGAAACCGTCGCATTAACGACCGCACAACGAAATGCGATCATTACGGGATTGGGAATTACGCCGACTTCGCCCGGCTATGACGCGATCGTGGCAAATATTCCGACCACGGTAAAAATTCCGGTTTTTGCCTTTGCCGGACGCGGCGGACGTTCACGTTATCTTGTGCCGATAGATTACAAAGCCTTTGAACCGCGCTTCGGTTTCGCGTGGAGTCCGAAATTCTGGCAGTTCGCCGAAGACCGTAGCACTGTAATTCGCGGCGGTTACGGCATTTCGCACGCGCCTTTGACTGGAAACAACCGCAATCCGAATCCTGATTTCGGCGGATTTCAAGCGGTTTCGACGCTTGCCAACGGTTCGACGGTCGGCGGGACGGCTAATTCCGGTCAGCCGGTTCGTTTGACGGGAAATCCGCCGTTCGTAAGCGGCGGTTCGCTCGAACAGACGCTCGGCATCAACTCGAACGGCATCATTGCTTTGAACAGCCTCGGCGTTCCCGGGTTTGCCTATGCCGGTGAAGATTCGGGACAGGTTCCATACAGCCAAAACTGGAATCTTTCGGTCGCTTTCGAGGTAATGAAAAATACCGTTCTGGAATTTGCGTATGTCGGTAATAAAGGCACAAATCTTTATATGCCGCTCGTCAATATCAATCCGCGCGACACCGGTTTTGTGGAATTATTGGAAGGAAACAACGTCGCCGCCGAAAACACTTTTTCCGATCCGTTGGGCAGAAGAAACGCGCTCGGTGCGATCATCGCCATTCAGCGAAACAGCATCACGACGGAATATTTCGGCTTCCCGACGCTCAATCGTTACTTCGATCCTTCGGCAAACAGCATCCGTCACGCCGGATATGTCGAGGTTCGCCAAAGGCTCTCAAGCGGTTTGAGCGTGACGGCAAATTACACTTACGGAAAGTCGATCGACGACGCTTCGGATGCGAGTCCCGATGTCAGAGTTCTGACGACGGGAAGCACGCTCGGGCAGGTTTATTACGGCGCGCCGCGTAGCAACGACCGGGCAATTTCGACCTTTGACATCAAACATAATTTCAGTTCGACCTTTGTCTGGGATTTGCCGTTCGGTAAAAAAGGCTGGTTCTTCAGAGAATCTCCGGCAATAGTCGATGCAATCATCGGCGGCTGGACGGCTTCGGGCGTGGTGCGTATTCAGGGCGGACAACCGTTTCTGCCGTTTATTACGGACACGAATCGGCTCGGCGGCGTAAACCGTTCGGTGCGGCTCGATCTGGTTCCCGGAGTTCCGCTCAAAAATCCGCGCTATGACAGCGGTTGCTCGATCGGCGCGGGCTGTGAACCTTATATCAATCCGGCGGCGTTCAAACGTCCCGCAAAAGGTTCGCTCGGAAATGCGCCGCGAACTCTGGACGTGCGCGCACCGACACAGGAATATTTCGATTTTTCGCTTCAGAAATCGTTCCCGATGCCGTTTATCAGCAATGAAGGAAAACGCAGGATCAATTTCAGGATAGACTTGATTAATGCGTTCAATCATCCGAATTTCAGATTTGTAAACACGGGCAACACGCCGCCGGGATTCGGAACTTTGCCGACGGAAACGCCGATCACTCTGGCGGAGTATAATTCGTGGGCGACGGCGAACGGCAGACCGACCGCGACCGCAACCGATCCGGCGTTTATCGCCGTCCAAAATCTGACGATCAATAACCGTTTACCGAGCGGTGCGATACCGTTGAATTTTTACAGTATCGCTTTGCCCGAAGGTTTTGCGACGCGAACGCCGAATTCCTTTGACATCACGACGCTCGAAGGAATGAAGTTGTATCGTTTGCGCCAAACATACGACGCAAACTTCGGAACTCTGTTCGCGGTTAACAATCCGCGCTACATTCAATTCGGCATCAGGCTTTTCTTCTAAAGTCTGACCGAAATCAACTTGGAACCCGAAACTTGATTCTTTATTTTTTGAAAAATTAAAAGAACTGAATTTCGGGTTCCGCTTTTCATTTTAAAGAGGGTTATGAAACATATTTTATGCGCAATTTTATCGATTTTTCTTGCCGTTTCCGCGTATGCACAGACAAAGGAACTGCCGGGCGAATGGATCGACAAAGAAACGGGACACAAGATCGTGCGGCTTTCCGACGAGGACGGGAGCCAGAGTTTTTATTTTCATCAAAACGGCTACACGGAAAACGGCGACAAAATGGTTTTTTCCACGCCGAAAGGTCTTTCGACCTATAATTTCAAAACGAAAAAGATCGAACAGATCGTCGAAGGTCGCGCGGGAAGCGTGGTCGTCGGCGCGAAAACACGCAAGGTTTTCTACACCAAAGGCGACAGTGTTTTTGAAACCGACATCGATACGAAAGCGACCCGCGAGATCGTAAAAAATGCCAAACTGCGGACGGGTTCGGGCTTTGCCGTAAATTCCGACGAAACTCTGCTCGGCGGAAGTATGACAACGGGCGAAGTTCCCGAAGAATTTCGTCCGCGAGTTCCTCAAACATCACCTCAAGCGACACTGCAAATTTCACCGCAAACCTCGCCGACTCCGCAACCTGCGAGAGATGCTTATCCCGGCAAAGGCGAAATGATGGAACGCCGTTTAGCCGCGAAAATCCCGATGACGCTTTACACGATCAACATAAAAACGGGCGAAGTGAAAACCTTTCACGCCGCAACCGATTGGCTCAATCACGTTCAGTTTTCGCCGACCGACCCGACGCTGATGATGTTTTGCCACGAAGGACCTTGGCACAAAGTTGACCGCATCTGGACGATTCGCACGGACGGAAGCGGACTCAAAAAAATCCACGCGCGCACGATGGATATGGAAATCGCCGGACACGAATTTTTCAGCGCGGACGGCAAATGGATTTATTACGATCTGCAAACGCCGAAATCACAGGTTTTCTGGCTGGCACGTTACAATATTGCGTCAGGCAAAATGGAAAAATTCAGCCTGACAAAAAAGGAATGGTCGGTGCATTATAACGTTTCGCCCGACGGAAAACTGATGTCGGGCGACGGCGGCGGTCCGAACAGCGTAGCGAAAGGCGACAACGGACAATATATGTATCTTTTCACGCCGAAAGACGGAAAACTCGTTTCGGAAAAACTGGTCAATCTGGCAAATCACGATTACAGCTTGGAGCCGAACGGAACATTTACGCCTGACGGCAAATGGCTGGTTTTTCGCTCTAATATGCTCGGACCGACGCACGTTTACGCAGTCGAGATTAAAAAGTAAAAAACAGAACGCGGATTGGGCAGATCAAGCAGATTATTACGGATTTATTTATTTAATTTTATCCGTAAAAATCAGCCGAATCCGCCCAATCCGCGTTCAAAAAAACAAATGAAATTTACAAGAAGGGAATTTTTAGGAACATTAGCGATTGCGGGAAGTTTGGCAAAAGCGGATATTTTTGCCCAAAAAGAGGCGAAAAAAATTGATCGGTTTGCGTTGGTAAATCGGCACAATCCGGTTTTGAATAAATTTGAAATTATGTCGCCGCTTTCAGTCGGCAACGGCGAGTTTGCGTTTACCTGCGATGCGACGGGCTTGCAGACTTTTCCCGACGAATATCGTGAAAAATTTCCGCTTTGCACGATGTCGAACTGGGGTTGGCACACGATTCCGCGCCCGGCGCATCTGGTCGGAAAGGAATTAAAACTGAATGAATACGAAACTTACGGGCGAAAAGTCGGTTATATGACGAGTTCGACCGATCAAAAAGAGTTATTCGACTGGTTACGGCAAAATCCGCACCGGCTTCATCTCGGACAGATCGGTTTGCGCCTTTTGAAATCGGACGGGAGCGAGGCGAAAGCGAGCGATATTTCCGAAATAAACCAAAAACTCGATCTCTGGAAGGGAATCATCACGAGCAATTTTAAGTTTGAAGGAAAGCCTGTTACGGTCAAAACTACGGCGCATCCGTCGTTTGATATGATCGCGGTTTCTATCGAATCCGAACTTATTTCAAACGGAAAACTCGCCGTAAAATTCGCGTTTCCATACGGTTCGCACGAAACACACGCATCGAATTGGGACGCGTCCGAAAAACATCTGTCGAAACTCGAAACATTCGATGCAAACCACGCCAAAATCTCGCGAACGCTCGACAAGGATAATTATTTCGTAGGATTAAGCTGGACGGGAAAAGGAAAAATCGGAGCGGAAAAAGATCACGAATTCGTCTTAGAGCCGACCGGCAACAAGCTCGAATTTACCGCCTTATTTTCGCAAAATCAGCCGAGTGTTTTTCCGAATTTTGCGGCAACCTTCTACGCAACAGAAAAATACTGGAAAAATTTCTGGACGACGGGCGGCGCGGTCGAACTAATCGAAAGCAAGGATTCGCGCGCAAAAGAACTCGAAAGACGCATCGTTTTATCGCAATATCTGACGGCGATAAATTGTTCGGGAAGCCTGCCGCCGCAGGAAACGGGACTGACGACAAACAGTTGGTATGGCAAATTTCATCTGGAAATGCACTGGTGGCACGCCGCGCATTTCGCGCTCTGGAATCGCCTGCCGATGCTTGAAAAAAGTCTGAACTGGTATGAAAAAGTGTTGCCTTCGGCGCGTGAACGGGCAATTCAGCAAGGCTACAAAGGCGTGCGCTGGGCGAAAATGACCGACCCCGAAGGACGCGATTCGCCGTCGCCGATCGGACCTTTGCTGATCTGGCAACAACCGCATCCGATCTTTTACGCGGAACTCGTTTATTTGTCGAAACCGAACCGGGAAACGCTTAAAAAATATCAAAGAATCGTCGAAGAAACAGCCGCTTTTATGGCTGATTACGCGCATTTTGATGAAAAAAACAATCGTTATGTTTTAGGTCCGCCCGCAATTCCGGCACAGGAAAATCATAATGCGCGCGAAACCTGGAATCCGGTTTACGAACTCGAATATTGGCGTTTCGGTTTGAAAAAAGCGAACGAATGGCGCGAACGCACCGGGCTGAAACGCGAAGCGAAATGGGACGAGATAGTTGGAAAACTCTCAAAACTGCCCGAAAAAGACGGAGTTTATCTGGCGCACGAAAACGCGCCCGACACGTTTACCGCGAAAAACATCGATCATCCGTCGATGTTGGCGGCTTACGGCATTTTGAACGGCGAAATGGTCGATAAGGAAACAATGCGCCGCACACTCAAGAAGGTAATGAAAGAGTGGACTTGGGCGGATACATGGGGTTGGGATTACCCGATGACGGCGATGACGGCGGCAAAGCTCGGCGAAACCGGAATCGCGGTTGACGCGCTTTTGCTCGATACGCCGAAAAACGGTTACGTCCAAAGCGGACATAATTACCAACGCGCCAATCTTCCGCTTTACCTGCCCGGAAACGGCGGTCTTCTTTACGCCGTCGCGTTGATGTCCGGCGGTTGGAAAGACGCACCGAAAACCAATGCACCCGGATTTTCAAAAGATTCGTGGAAAGTCAGCGTAGAGAATCTAAATTTCGATCTTTTAAGTAATTTATAAGACGGAAACTTGTAGAAAAAAAGAAAAATATTGACTTTGGCGGAATAGTTTTATATTTTTGAAAAATATTTTGAAGCGATCTGATTGTTGGATTTAGACAGACACCCGAATTTTATTCGCTGAAAAGCCGGAACTTTCGAGTTTCGGGGTTGGTGACTGCAACGATTTGTCAATTCAAAATATATTTCAAAATTAAGGAGGTCTATGTTGTTGAAAACAGTTCTTTTTTCTCGTTTCGTCCGGCTAGCATTGATTATTTTCGGAGTTGTTTTTTCGGTTAATTCCATAAATGCGAAAGACGCTTTTTTGTCGAATAATTTCCTCCCGAATCAGTTGTTTTTTAATAATACCTTCCACTTCTCAGCGGTAAGTTCCGAAAAGTTCGAGCCTATTGCAACGCCGACCGACGGCGGCATTCGCGAGCAGATTCCCGATAAATTCAAGGAACGTTATGAACGTTGGAGATCGGAGTTTTTAGCGTCCGATTTCGGAAAAAATCAGTGGAATGTTTATGCCGGGAACAAAAAATTTATTCTCATAATCACCGTTTCACGCGATGAAAAACAAGGCGCGGGAACGGGAGATTATCAATGGAACGAAAAAGGCGAGCTTGTCGGCGCGACGATAACTCTGGGAAGTAAGCTCGACAAAGGATTCCCGAACCCGGCGTATTTTCCCGTGATGAATTCGATCTCGGCGTTTAATTTGCCCGACGAGATCAGCGGAAACACGCTGGCGGCAACAAAATTGGCGCACGAATTCGGTCACGTCAATCTGACGGCGAAAACCGAAGGTGAACTTTTCCGTCTGCAAAATCGGACGATTCCCGATTACAACAAGATTCTTCTTTCAAACGGCTACAATACGAAGGACGAAAGATTGGTCGAAATGGTCAATCGCATCGGCGGAACCCCGGTCGAGATTTTTGAAACGCGCGAATACTGGGGCGAAGCAAATGCGATGAATTATTTGCTCGACCGAATCAGCCAACGCGAATATTACTGTCCTGTTTTGAACAAGATCGAAGACAACGTAAATACTTTCGCCCAAAATTATCGAAGCCGTTTCGATGAAATATTCAAATCGAAGGCAGACGAAAACTGCCGTTTGAATTAGTTAGACGGCAGTTATTTCAACGATTTTCGTGCCGAGTCGGGCGTGTTTTGCCGAAAGGCGAATCACGCCTTTTTTTCCGGTCGATCTGACCCAGACCGCTCCGCACCCGCCGCTCAACGCGAACGGATTATCGCCGACAATTTCGCCGTTCTCGACCGAAAATTGAATGACTCCGAAGGCGAACGGACGTGTATTTCCGAATTCGTCCGCGACACGGAAAACGATCCGCGTCAGATCGATTCCATCGGCGTTTATCTGTTTATCGTCAGCTTCGACGATAAATTTTTGGTCAACTCCTTTACCCGACATCATCCGCGTTCCGACCAGTTTTCCGCCGATGTATCCTTCGATTTTCAGATCGCCCCATTTTTTCAAAAGCGCGGCTTTCAAATTTATCGAGAACGGCGGAAATTTCAGATGCTGATATGTTTGGCGATCGGGTTCGATCTCGCCGACCAGATTGCCCGCCACATAAACTTTTAATTTTTCGCAATTTGAACAGATCAGAGCTTCTTTAAAGAAATCGCCTTCGTCGCCGCCTGCCCAATCGAATGCGGGTTCGATGACGATCTCCTCGGTCGGTTCGCATTGCGATCTGTAAAATCCTGCCGCCGGTTTCGGCAGACGGAAAATGTCCGAAACGCCGTGATAGCAAATTCGGTCGCCCGAACCGAAATAATCGTGCGTGTTGTAATCGAAGGCGCACCAAGCCAAACCGCCCGCGTATTGAACGTCCGACGCGATTTGATCGTGAAAACGCGCGTGGCGATGCGTGTGTTCGCGGATTCGCTCGACGTTGTCGGCGCGTTTCGTCGGATACATATGCCCGTTCGTTTCGGTGACGAGATAAAGCGGATGACGCGGCGGGCGAATCGGGAAGCGGAAATCGTTCATCGTGAAAACATCTTCCATAAATTCCGAATCGTATTTGTTGCGGATTCCGCCTGTTTGACGCGAATCGTCCAATTCGTGCGCTTTAGCGTTCGTTCGTTTGTAAAATTCGGTATTGTCGCCCGATTCGTTGATGCGCACACCCCAGAGAACGATCGACGGATGATTCCAGTCGCGCCGAATCATCGCTTCGACATCGCGCACCGCCAAATCCTGCCACGCTTTATCGCCGATGTGCTGCCAGCCCGGAATTTCTTCCAAAACTAAAAGCCCGTATTCGTCGCAAGCGTCGAGAAAATGCGGCGACTGCATATAATGCGAAGTGCGCACGATGTTGCATTTCAATTCCTTCCGCAAAATCCAGGCGTCGCGTTTCTGTCCGCGTAACGGCATCGCGTTTCCGATCCAGGGGAAAGTCTGATGACGATTCAAGCCCCGCAATTTTAGAGGTTTGCCGTTGAGAAAAAATCCCTGATCGGTGAATTTTGCTTCACGAAAACCAAACCGTAAATTGTAAATATCAACCGTTTGCGTGCCGTCCGACAAAATAAGATCAAGTTCGTAGCGTTTCGGATTATCAATATCCCAAAGCTGAAAGTTTTGAAGTTTGTCGAAATTTATCTCGACAACATTTTTCGATTCAGTTGCCGTTTCACCTTGTTCTACTTTTTCACCGTCATATAATTTAGCAGTTATTTTCAATTTTTTAGGCGCACCTTGCAAAAAAACTTTGATATTTAATTTTCGATTGTCCGTTAAAACATCCGACGGTTTCGCGAAAACATTTTCGATAAAAGTTTCATTGACGATGCGTAGATTTACATCGCGGTAAATGCCGCCGAAAGTTAGATAATCGATTAGATTTCCGAACGGCGGAATGTCTTTACGTTCGGTCGAATCGACTTCGACGGCGAGCACATTTTCACCTTTGAAATCTAAATTCTTCGTCAGTTCAAAAGAAAAATCGTTGTAACCGCCTTTATTTTCGCCGATTAACTGACCGTTCAGATAAATTTTCGCCGCCGTCATCACACCGCCGAAATCTATGAAAACTCTCTTGTTCTCAATTCCTTTCGGCAATTTGAATTTCTTTCGGTAAATCGAAACGAAACAATATTCCTGTTCATCAAAACTGTTGAGCGGCATCATTTTATTTGTGTGCGGAAGATTCACGACCGCAAACGATTTATCATCAAATTTCGGCTGAACCGCTTCGGGCGTAAATTTTTCGCTGTAAAGCCAGGCGCGATTCAGCGGGATGATCTGGCGTTGCGAAATCTGATTGGGTAAGGCGATCAACTCTGCCGCAGAAGCATTTTTGGAATTTGCAAGCAGAGAAATTCCAGCCGCGCCGAGCGCGCTCGTTTTTAGAAAATTCCGACGATTTAATTTTGAATCTTTCATAAATTTTTTAGTTAGCCACGAACAAGCACGAAACTACACGGAAGAAATAAATGAAAAAACAATAATTTAGTTCAGACCATTTTGTGATTTTTCGTGTCTGTAATTTCTATTTCTTCGCGGCGAAGTTATGCAATCTCAGCCAATCGGCGCATCTTTCCGCCCAACTGTTCAGATACGGATTCGTCGGCGCAAGTCCGAACCCGTGCGGACCTTGTTCGTAAAGATGAAATTCAAAGGGAACGCCGTTTTTCCGCAACCCTGCAACAAACTGCAAACTGTTTTCAACGGGAACCGCCGTGTCGTTCATTGTATGAACCAGAAAAGCAGGCGGCGTTTCTTTTGTTACCTGCAATTCGTTTGAATATTTTTGAACGAGTTCGGCAGACGGATTTTCGCCGAGCAGGTTTTTCTTTGAGCCCTGATGCGTAAATTCTCCCATCGTAATGACAGGATAGATCAAAATTTGCAGATCGGGACGCGAACTTGCTCTTTCGATTTCGTCTTTCGCGTCCGGTTTTCCCGCATCGAAATGCGTCGAAAGCGTCGAAGCCAGATGCCCGCCCGCCGAAAAACCTAAAATTCCGATGCGTTTTTCATCCAGATTCCACTCTTTGGCGCGGGCGCGAATCGTCCGTAAAGCGCGTGCGGCATCGAGCAATTGATTCGGCTGTCCGTATTTCGGTCCGAGCCTGTATTTCAAGACAAATGCCGAAATCCCGAGCGAATTCAGCCATTCGGCGACCGCGCTTCCTTCTTTGATTTCGGACAAATGCCCGTAGCCGCCGCCAGGCAAAACGAGAATCGCCGCGCCCGTCGCTTTCTCTTTCGCGGCTGGAAAAGGTTTTATTTCGGGAATATCGGCGGCTTCTTTTCCGAGCGCGTTCGGCGCATCTTCATTCCAGAGTCTGAGCGGCGTTTGCGCCATAAAATTAGCCGAAATCAAAAAAATAAACGAAATTAGCAATAAAAACTTCATCATTTCTGTCCTTTTATTTTGCCTTAGCTGGTCTGTTTTGCAGGATTTGGTCGGCAATAACACCGATCAGGATCACAACGCCCATAACCGCAAAATTAAGTGAACTCGGAATGCCCAAGAGATTGACGAGATTTTGCAAAACCTGCAACAAAGCCGTTCCGATTAAAATGCCAATAATCGAACCTGAACCGCCGCGCAAACTGCATCCGCCCAAAACCGCCGCCGCAATTCCGTAAAGTTCGTAGGAATTTCCGTGCGACGAAGGCGAGATCGAATTCGTATAAAATGCCAGCAAAACTCCCGCAGCTCCCGCCAGCAATCCGCACAAAACATACGCGCCCGTAATGATCGAATCGGAGTTTATTCCCGAATAACGCGCCGCCGTTTCGTTGCGCCCGACAGCAAACAGATAACGTCCGAAGATCGAACGATGAAGCACGATCCACGCGATTATGCTAATCAAGATCAAAATAATAAACGGTGTCGGAACTCCGCCGACACTACCCGTTGCCATACTTTGCAAGGTTTCAAAACCCGCCGCCGCGCCGAATCCTTTTGTTTCGTCATCGGCAACATAACGCGCCAAACCGCGATAAAAAAGCAGTCCGCACAACGTCACGATAAACGGCTGCATTTTTAATTTTGTAATCAATAAACCGTTGAAAACGCCGAGAATCGTCGTGATCGCGATAACCGCACAAACTGCGACAACTGCCGGCAATTGCCATTCGACGAGAAATATCGAAAGCAAAACGCCCAACAGCGCAAAGACCGAACCGACCGACAGATCGATGCCGCCCGTGATAATGACCAAACCCAGACCGATGCTGAAAATGCCGTAAATACCGATCAACCGCGCCAGATTTTGCAAATTTGCGGCATCGAGAAAAACGGGATTCAGTATCGCCAGGACGATGCACAAAACGACGAGTAAAATAAATGTTCCGAGTTCTTTTCTCATAGAAAGTTAAAGTCTGGAGTCTGAAGCCCTGAGTGCTGAGTCCGAACTTTATTCTTTTGACCCAAGACTTCGGACTTTTGACTAATTCTGTCCGACAGCCAATTTCATTACCGCTTCTTCGTTCGCTTCGGCACGGTCTAAAATTCCCGTAATTGCGCCTTCGTGCATCACGGCGATGCGGTCGCTTTCGCCTAAAACTTCTTCCATATCCGAAGAAATCATAACGATCGCCACGCCGTTTTCCGCCAGATTCCGCATCAGTTGATAAATTTCCGCCTTTGCGCCGACATCGATTCCGCGCGTCGGTTCGTCAAAGATCAGCAATTTCGGAGCGAGCGAAAGCCATTTTGCCAGCACGACTTTCTGCTGATTTCCGCCGCTCAGATTTCCGGCGTTCGATTCGACCGTCGGAGCCTTAACGTTCAATTTCGCACACATTTCCTGCGAGGTTTTCGTTTCCGTTGATTTGTTGATGAGTCCGCCCGATGAATAGCTCGAAAGTGCGGGAAGCGTGACATTTTCGCGAATCGGGAAATCGAGAATCAGCCCGCAATTGCGCCGATCTTCGGGAATCAGATAAATTCCGTTCCTGATCGCATCCCGCGACGAATTTATTTTAATCTGTTTTCCGTCAATCGTAACCGTTCCGCCGAACGGCGCGTCAACTCCGAAGATCGCCTGCGCCGCTTCCGAACGTCCTGCGCCGACAAGTCCCGCAAAGCCGAGAATCTCACCTTTGCGCACTTCAAACGAAATCGTTCGATCCGGAAAGCGTTTTGTTTTCAACTCGCGAACTTTGATGACCGGTGTTTTAGCCGTTTCAAACGGCGGTTTTTCTCTGCGAACGATGTCGCGTCCGACCATCAATTTCACAATTGCATCGTGATTTATTTCTTCACGTTTCAGACTTCCGGCGTTTTTCCCGTCGCGCAAAACAACCACGCGGTCGGCAATTTCCCCGATCTCGCCGAGCCGATGCGAAATGTAAATAATGCTCACGCCTTGTTTGCTTAAATCTTTGATGACGGACAAAAGTTTTTCGGTTTCGGTCAAAGTCAGGCTCGAAGTCGGTTCGTCCATAATGACGATTCGCGCATTCATCGAAAGAGCTTTGGCGATTTCGACCATTTGCTGTTGCGCGATCGAAAGTTCGCCGAGCGGGGTTTTGCCCGAAAACGCAAGACCTAATCTTTTCAGATAAATTTCCGTGTCGGAGTTTAGTTTTTGACGGTCAACGAGAAATCCGAAACTGCGCGGTTCACGTCCGAGATAGACATTTTCGGCGACCGTCAGATTATCCAGAACGTTCAATTCTTGGTGAACGAACCCGATGCCGTGCGCGGTCGCGTCCGCCACACCGCGAATCGAAACCGGGTTTCCGTCGATCAAAATCTGACCGTCATCAGGCTGGTAAACGCCGCCCAAAATCTTCATCAAAGTAGATTTTCCCGCGCCGTTTTCGCCCGCGAGCGCAACCACTTCGCCCGCACCGATCTCGAAATCTACCCCTCCGAGTGCGATCACACCGGGAAAACGCTTACCGATCCTGGACATTTGAAGAATCATAATTCAATTACGAATTACGAATTAACAATTACGAATTACGATTTAGGTTTTTACTTTAAATTCGTAATTCGTAATTTGAAATTCGTAATTGTCTAACCGCGTCCGCGAAGCGCGTTGATCTTTTTCTCAAATTCTTCGACGGAGTCTTTTTTGATAATCAGCGTCGGAACGTTGATTTGTTTGCTGGCAGGGATTTTCGATTTGTCGCCGCCCAGAATTTCCGCCATTAATTTAACCGATTGATAACCGAACTCGTAAGGCTGTTGGACGACCGTCGCAAAGATCGAACCGTCCTTTACGCCCGCGAGTGTTTCGGCTTCTTCGTCGAAACAAATGATCTTTACCTGTCCGACCTTGTTTGCGTCTTTGACAGCGTTCAGAATCGCCGGACCGTTATAACTCCAAAGCCCGACCAGCGCGGCAACGTCGGGATATTTGACAAGCGTATCAGCCGCGTTCGATTTTGCGCGGGCGCGGTCGGTGTCGTCGGTGCGCGTATCGATAACTTCAATCTTTGAATCCTTTAACGATTCCTTGATTCCTTGAGCGCGTTCAGCGGCATTGCGCGAATCGCTTTTTCCGACGAACAGCATAATTTTCCCGCCGTTCGGTAACGCTTCTTTAATTAATTCCCCGGCTTGGCGACCGGCGGCAACGTTGTCCGTGCCGATGTAGAGTGCGCGGTCGCTTTTCGGAGCATCCGAATCCTGCGTCAGAACGAGCGTTTTCTTTGCCGTTTCATTGATGAGTTGAGTTTGATTGTCGGGATCGACGGGTGAGATCGCAATTCCGTTCACACCCGTCGAAACCAGATCGTCGATAATGCGTTTCTGATCGGCGGCGGTTCCTTCGCCCGGAAGCTTGAATTCAACCGTCACGTTATTTAACTCCGCGTCGGCTTTTTCAACGCCTTTTCGGGCAATCGTCCAATAATCCGAAGTATTGTTAGTTACAAAAGCAAGCTTCAGATTTTTCCCGTCGGTTTTCGCCGCATTGTTTCCACCGTCTGCCGTTTGTTTTTTGCATGAAAAGGAAAACAAACCGAAACAAGCGGTTGCACAAAGAATTACAATTTGAATTTTTTTCATAATTTTACCAGTTTTAGAAGTAATTAAATTCGATCGCTCGGAATGACCGAATGATAGCACATAAATTTATAGAAACAATGTATTTGGCGTTTACCGGCAGTCCAACAAAAAAGCCGATCATTTAAGCCAAATACTCGGAAAATTCACAAAATATTCCGCAATCTTAAAGTGCCGAATTCAAAAGCACCGGGCGAAGAATCCTTAAAGATATAAGAATTCAGATTCGTTTCCGCTTCGTATCTTTCGACGATTTTTTTTATTTCATTTTCGCTTCCGCGACTTGCCAGAACTGCGACCGTGCCGCCGCTTCCGCCGCCCGTTATCTTCGCTCCGAACAGGTTTTCCCCGTTATCTTGCCGAACGAGTTCGACCAAAAGATTCGTTCCCCTTTCGCACAAACCGCAAGCCGCATAGCTTGCGTGCGACTGAAACATCAATTCGCCGAGCAGATTTAATTTATTTTCGTTCAGTCCGCTTTTCAAAATTTCGGCAAACGCACGAACACGAAAATGTTCATAAACGGCGTGTGCGGTCGGCTTTTTTACAGAATAAACTTTTTCAGGTTCGATCTTCGTCACCGCGTCGGTCGTGCCGTGATATTTTTGCAGAAACTCCCGACCACTTATCTTTTCGGGAATTTTATCGGCAAAATATTGTTCAAATTCTGAAGGCATAACATTTGAAAGCGAATTATTCCAACGCAAATCTTCGATCTTTACGCGGTTTTCTTCCAGATTTTCAATTTTCAATCCGGCGATTTCGGAAATTATCCGAAAACCCATAAACGCGCCGACACGAACCGAGCCGTAATCTGCTCCGACAACCGCGTGACGAACGCCCGAGTCGATTCCCCAGAATTCGATCTCGTCGGGAATTTTTATCGGTGCCTGCAATTCGGCAGGCTGGCAAAGCATTGCCATTAAACGATTTTCTACGCCGCAAGCCGAAGTCATCTGGTCCATCACGCCGCACGCCGCGCCGACGATCAGATTTTCAACCTTTTGACACAAGTTCGCGGTTTCCTTTCCGCTCAATTCGATACCGAAAGCCGCCGCAACCGCCTGCATCGTCGAAACTTCGAGCGCGGCAGACGAACTCACGCCTTTGCCGCGCGGAACTTTTGAAGAAATCAAAATCTTCGCGCCTTGAGAAAATCGAAATTTCTTTTCGCGCATCAAAACGAGAAAAACTCCTGCAACGTATGAAGCCCAGTGATCTTCGGCTTTTTGCGAAAAATATTCACGCGCTTTATCGTAAAAAATCGGTTCACCTCCGCTTTCAAATTCGGCGAGCTTCATCTCAAACAGCAAATTTCCGTGATCGGAAAGACTGAAGATTTTCAGCGTTCTTTCGACGGTTTTCTGCAAAGCCGTTAAAGTCGCTTCGGCGGTCGGCATTTCGAGAACGAGCGAGCCGGAATAATCGGCAATTCCGCCCATCACGTCCAATCTTCCCGGCACACGACCGATAAAAATGTCGTTTTCATCATCGAAAAAATCACGGAAATTTTCCGAAGGACGATTGATAAATTTAATAAATTCTTCAACATCCGACAGATTTTTCGGGTTTCCTTCGATGATTCTGAACATAGCTTTACAAAAGTCCGCGTTTTCTTAAAGATTCCTGCAAGATCGGTTCGATCTCGGCACGAATCGAATTGTTTGCATAACCGACCCACGCGACATCGATCCCATTATCCAGCCCGAATTTCGGCATTTCGCCGTTGCCGTCCGTGATAATTACGCCGAATTCACGCGCAATGAGTTCGGTGCAGAGATCGTATGGATGACAGCAAATGCTCAGATCGATTCCGCGTTCGTCGATGATTTTCTGCATCAACGGACGCAAATCCGCCGTAAATCGGTCGTGTCCCGCGATAAGCTCGTAAATCTGTCCGCCGGTCGAAATATATTGATCTTCAAAACATTGCGCCTTTCCCTGAACTGGAAAACCGAGCGAATTTCTGACAATTTCTTCGTCGATTTCCGCCAAAACGTCGCGCACACCGGGAAAAAATCTTGAAACCTGCGCAAAGCCTTGCGCGATGGTCAGAGCTTGCGAAGGTTTTGGTTTTAGCTCGAAAGTTTCACCGCTCAAACGATTAAATCTTTCCGCTTTTCCGCCTTCGCCGCGAAACGCCCAGAGCGTGTCGGAAAGATGCTGTTTGACGAGCGGAATTTCGGTCTGAATCGCGAATTCGATGTCGGAAAGATTCGTGTTTTCGCCTTTGTTTGGCGCAATTCCCGTCAAAATCCACGCGGCGCGTTTTTGATACATCAAACCGCGCGTGCCGTCGATCGGATCGACGATAATAATCCATTTGCAATCAGATTCTTTGGCGGTTTCCGGTAAAATGATCTGACCGTTTTCCAACCCTTCAGCGATCAAAACGATCGGAACTTTTTGTGCGATTTCGCGCTCGAAAAACTCGATCAAAATTTCTTCGCTGACTTTATCGATGGCGAAAAGCGTGTCGCCTTCGTCGTCTGCAACTATTTCGGATAATTGATTTAACGAGGAATTTTCACACGCTTCGACAACCCGTGCGCGAATCGTTTCGTGCAGACGTTTGACCGGTTCGAGAAATTCGTGAATATCGTTCATTTATTTTTGTAATGAATTTCGGACTGCGCTTTCAGTTCAGCCGCTTTTTCTTCGGGCGAAGTGTCGCTCAAAAAGTTTCCGCCGCCGATCTCGGGTCCGGCTAAATATTTCAAAAGATTCGGTTTGCGAAGCGGCGGATGAAATTCGATGTGAAAATGAAAAGCCGCATAATCGCCGCCGTCGGTCGGCGATTGGTGCAGAGCCATCACATACGGAAATTCCACTTTCCAGAGATTATCGAATTTTATCAGCACACGTTTCAACACGGCGGCAAAATCATATAATTCTTCCTCGGAAAGCGTCGAAATATTCGGATGCGTTTTCTTCGGCGCAACGAAAACTTCATAGGCATAACGCGCAAAATAGGGAAGAAACGCGATTGCATCGTCGTTTTCGGCGATTATTCGGCGACCGTCCTTTCTCTCAACCTCGATAATTTCCTGAAAGAGAATTTTCCCCGTTTCGGCGAAATGTTTTTGTGAAGCTTCGACTTCCGTTTCGATCGTTTTGAAAACGAAATTGTTCGCATATATCTGGCAATGCGGATGCGGATTTGAAACGCCGACCGCTTCGCCTTTGTTCTCGAAGATCAAAACGTGCTTTATCTCTTCGCGTGAGCCTAAGTCCAGATATTGAGATTGCCACGTTTTTAATAATTCGACGATTTCTCCGATTTCCAATTCGGTCAGCGTCAGATTATGTTTCGGCGAATAGCAAACTACGCGTGCGATTCCGTTGGCGCGTTTCGATTTATAGATCGGCAAAATCGGAACATCACTTTCGGGCGCATTTTCGGCGACCGACGGATGATCGTTGTCGAAAACGAAAATCCGCTCGTAATCGGGATTTACTTTTCCACTGACGCGCAAATTTCGCGGGCAAAGATAGCAATCTTCGACATATTCGGGAACAGCTTTCAACTGCGCATCAAGTATTTCGCCGCTCCAAGGTCGGTTTTGACGATGTGCGGCGATGATTACCCATTCTTCGCGCAAAGGATGCCAGCGTTCTTCCCAGGTCATAAATTATCAATGCAAAAAACGAAAAAGTTTTTGCAGATTCGGATTAATATGCTATCTTTCTATTGTATTTAACCGCTTAACTAAACAGCTTGATTAATAAAATAAGCCAAAATCGGTTCATTTATCAAATAAGGATTATGAAAAGATTGGTTAAACCAATTTATCGGTTGAGTTTGGAATCTGATAAACTGCGACAAATTTATGAGTTGGAGCAAAACTATCGAAAAATGTTCGGAATAAACAAATTTCTCCCGAAAATTCTAATGTTCGCCGCGCTTTGCGGTATTTTTGTAATGATGACGCAAGCAAAACCGAAAGTGAAAAAAGCCGCTTTCGGTAAAACCAATAACGGAAAATTTGTCGAAATTTTTACTTTGACCAATTCCAAAGGCACGGAAGCGAAAATTACGAATTACGGCGGACGCATCATTTCGCTGAAATCCGCAGATAAAAACGGCAAATTTGATGACGTGGTTCTCGGTTACGACGATCTGAACGGTTATCTGAACGATAATTTTTTCTTCGGCGGCATCATCGGTCGTTATGCAAACCGCATCGCCAAAGGCAAATTTTCGCTTAGCGGGAAAGAATTCACGCTTGCCAGAAACAACGGCGAAAATCATCTGCACGGCGGCATCAAGCGTTTTGACACGGCAGTTTGGAAGGCGAAAACTTCGGCAAACAAAGACGGCGCGATTCTCGAATTGACCTATTTCAGCAAGGACGGCGAAGAAGGTTATCCGGGAAATCTGTCGGTCAGGGCTGTTTACACGCTGACGGAAAATGACGAATTGAAAATGGATTATTCAGCCGCGACTGATCAGGATACGGTGATAAATCTGACGAATCACGCTTATTTTAATCTTGCGGGTTCGGGAACGATCCTCGATCACATTCTGGAAATAAACGCGGACGAATTTACTCCGACCGATGCCGTTTCAATTCCGACGGGCGAGCTTCGCAAAGTCGAAAAAACGCCTTTCGATTTTCGTGTCGGAAAGGCTATCGGCAAGCAGATAGATGAAGCGGACGAGCAATTAAAATTCGGTAACGGCTACGATCACAACTGGGTTTTGAACAAGACGCAGGGCGAAATGTCTTTTGCGGCAAAAGTGACCGAACCCAACAGCGGACGTATTTTGGAAGTATTGACGACCGAACCGGGAATTCAGTTTTACGCGGGCAATTTTCTGGCAGACGGCAAAGGAAAAGGCGGAAAAATCTACAACAAACGCGAAGGTTTTTGTCTGGAAACACAGCATTTTCCCGATTCGCCGAACAAGCCGGGCTTTCCGACGACAATTTTGAAAAAAGGGCAAAAATTTGCCTCGACCACGATTTATAAATTTTCAGTTAAAAAATGAAGTTACTGCCAGCAGGTTTAATTATTCTATTTATTTCGCTCGGTTTCGTTTTCGCTCAGAAAAAAACGCAATCTTTCGACAAGGATTTGCCGTCGTGGACGCTCAAAACGGGCGCGCGAAAAATGCCGAAAGCGAAAAAGGTCTTTTCGGCGAATTCATTCGGCGCGAAAGCCGATCTGAATTTCGATTCGACGAAAGCGATTCAATCGGCGATTGACGAAGCCGCAAAAAAAGGCGGCGTTGTGACATTTGAAAAAGGCGAATATTCGACGGGCGCATTGTTTATCAAAAGTAACGTTCATTTTCGGGTTGACGAAGGCGTAACTTTGATCGCAAGTCACGACGAAACCGAATATCCGCGCAAGCCGACGCGCATCGCGGGAATCGAAATGACGTGGCTTTCGGCGTTGATAAACGTCGAAAATGCTCAAAACGTAAAAATTTCGGGGACGGGCGTGATCGACGGCAACGGCAAAAAATGGTGGGACAAATATTGGGCGTTGCGAAAAGAATACGAGCCGAAAGGTTTGCGTTGGGCATCGGATTACGATGCTGAACGCGTTCGTTTGATGTTGATCTCAACTTCCAAAGATGTCACGGTCGAAAACATCAGTTTAAAACGTTCGGGTTTTTGGACGGTGCAAATCCTTTATTCGGAATATGTCACGACCGACGGCTTAAAGATTTCAGACAACGGCGGACCGAGCACCGACGGCGTTGATGTCGATTCTTCGCGCTACGTTTTGATTCAAAATTGCGACATCGACAACAACGACGACGATATTTGTCTGAAAGCCGGACGCGATTTTGACGGTTTGCGCGTCAATCGTCCGACCGAGTTTGTTTTCATCCGCGACAACGTAATCCGACGCGGTTCGGGCATCGTTTCGATCGGAAGCGAAACTTCGGGCGGCATCGCACACGTCGTCGCGCTCAACAATCGCGGCATCGGCACGAGCAACGCCGTTCGTCTGAAATCGGCAAAAACACGCGGCGGATTTATCAAAGATGTGCTCGTGCGCGGCTTAAAACTCGAAAATGTCGCCAACCCGTTCAGCTTTACGTTGAACTGGAATCCGAGCTATTCCTACGCTTCAATCCCGCAGGAAATAACGACTTATCCCGATTTCTGGAGGGTGATGACGACGCAGGTTTTACCCGTTGAGCGCGGCTATTGCGACATTCGGAACATCCGCATCGAAAATGTCGAAGCGACAGGTGCGAAACGGATTTTTACGGCTGACGGTTTGCCCGGTAAATTGATTCAAAACGTTACTTTTTCCAATATTTTCGCCGAAGGTCAGGAAGCGGGCGCGATCGAATTTGCAAAAGACTGGAAGATGCAGAACGTGAAATTGAAAACGCCGAACGGCGAACCTGTGAAAATCTCCAACAGCCTGAATGTTGACGCTCCCGAAGTTTCAAAAAAATAAAGTATGAAAAAAGTAATTTCTTTTTTGGTTTTGCTTTGTCTGCAAGCCAATTTCGCCGTTTTCGCACAGTTTGAAGGCGATCTTGCATTTAATAAGCCGTCTGGTTCGCGGTTTGAAACTCAGGGTTTTTATAACGTTTTGAATTACGGCGCAAAAGGCGACGGCAAAACGCTTGACACCGACGCGATCAATTCAGCCGTCGAAACTGCCGCGAAAAACGGCGGCGGAACGGTTTTTTTTCCTGCCGGAATTTATCTTTCGTTTTCGATTCATCTGAAAAGCAACATCACGCTTCACCTCGACAACGGCGCGACGATCCTGGCGGCTGATCCGGCAATTCACAAGGGAAAATACGACAGTTTCGAGCCTAACGAATGGGATATGTATCAGGATTTCGGTCATTCGCACTGGAAAAATTCGCTGATCTGGGGAATCGGAGTCGAAAACGTAGCGATCGTCGGGCAGGGAAAAATCGACGGCAAAGGTTTGTCGAAACGCAGTCCGGGACCGCAAAGACCGCGCACCGAAGGCGAAACTCCCGTGAGTATGAAAAATAACGTTTCACCGCTCGGCGAGATGTCGCCGCTCGCAGAAATGGAAGGTTTGGGAACGAAAGCAATTGCCTTAAAACTCAGTAAAAACGTGACTTTGAAAGATTTTACGGTTTATCAAGGCGGACATTTCGCGCTTCTTGCAACCGGGGTCGATAATCTCACGATCGACGGTTTGAAAGTTGACACGAACCGTGACGGCTTCGACATCGACGCTTGCCGAAACGTCAGAATTTCAAACGTTCACGTTAATTCGCCGAACGACGACGCGATCGTTCTGAAAAGCAGTTACGCGCTCGGATTTGCACGCGCAACGGAAAACGTGACGATCACAAATTCGCAAGTCAGCGGTTTCGATCTCGGCACAATGCTCGACGGAACTTATCAAACGAAAACCGAATTTGCGCCCGACAAAGACCGTGTCACAGGACGCATAAAATTCGGGACGGAATCGAACGGCGGTTTCAAAAATATCACGATCTCGAACGTCAACTTCGTCCATTGCCGGGGACTTGCGATTGAAACCGTTGACGGCGGAAACATCGAAGACATTTCGATCACTAACATCACGATGCGCGACATTACGACCGCGCCGTTTTTCATTCGTTTGGGAAAACGCCAACGCGGTCCCGCAAATTCGCCGATTGCTAAAATAAAACGCGTAAACATAAGCAATGTCGTCGTTTCCGACGCGCATTCCGAGTTTGCATCGATCATCGCAGGATTAGCGGAAAGCCTCATCGAAGACGTGAATATCAGCAACATTTACATCGAATACAAAGGCGGCGGAACAAAGGAAGAGGCTTTGCGCGAACCGCCCGAAAACGAAAAAAATTATCCCGAACCAAGTATGTTCGGCGTTTTGCCTGCTTCGGCTTTTTACATTCGCCACGCGAAAAACGTTACTTTCGACAATATTCGCGTGACGTTTCAAAAGGAAGATTTTCGTCCCGCATTTGTTCTGAACAATGTTCACGGTGCGGAGTTTGACCGTTTGAAAATTTGGACGAATCAGAAAATGTTTTCGCTGAAGAATGTCACCGGTTTCAGCGTTGCGAACAGCCGGAAAACGGTTGACAAGAAACTCGAAAAGGTCGAAAAGGAAGAATTTTAGAAGTTATGCGAACGTGTTTTCAAATTTTAATTTTAATTTTGCTTTTTTTCTGCACAGCTTTTGCGGATGTGACTTTGCCCGACGTTCTGGGCGATTCGATGGTGTTACAGCAAAAGCAGAAAGTCCCGATCTGGGGAAAGGCGGACGCGGGCGAAACCGTGAAAATCAGTTTCGGGAAACAAAAACTCATCGCGATCGCCGATCAAAAAGGGAATTGGCGCGTCGATCTAAAACCGCTGAAAGCCGATTTTACACCGCAAATTTTGATGATCGAAGGCAAAAATAAAATCGAGCTGAAAAATATTCTGGTCGGCGAAGTTTGGCTGGTTTCTGGACAATCGAATATGCAGTGGACACTTTTGCAATCGAATAACGGCGAAGCGGAAGTTGCTAAAGCAAATCATCCGAGCATTCGACTTTTTAACGTTTCGCGTGAAGTTGCATTCAGGAAAAAGCAAGGCAAACTCGGCGAATGGAAGATTTGCAACCCCGAATCAGTCAAGGATTTTTCCGGCGCAGGCTATTATTTCGGTGTTGAATTGCAGAAAAATTTGAACGTTCCGATCGGTTTGATAAATTCATCTTACGGCGGTTCGCAAGCCGAAGCCTGGACTCCGGTCGATTATTTGAATGCAAATCCCGATCTGAAAGCAGCGGTCGAACGCACAAAGATTTGGGACGAAGAACGCCCGCGCGTGAAGGCGGAATATGCCGAAGCAATCGAAAAATGGAAGGCGGAATCCGAAAAACAAAAAGCCTCAGGCGTAAAGCCTTCGCCTTCGCCGTCCGTTCCCGACGCTTTGCGCGATTACCGAATCGCGTCTTCGATCTACGACGGGATGATCGAACCGCTGATCCCTTTTGCAATTCGCGGCGCGGCTTGGTATCAGGGCGAATCGAACGAAGCGCGAGCCGAGCAATATAATATTTTATTGCCGACAATGATCCGCAGTTGGCGCGAACGCTGGCGGCAGGGAAATTTTCCTTTCGGAATAATCCAGCTTCCGAATTACCGCAAAAATTCCGACGAACCCGAAAACGCACCGTGGAGCTTTATCCGCGAAGCACAGCGAAAAACCGTCGAAAAAACTGTAAATACGGGCTTGATCGTGACCATCGACATCGGCGAAGCAAATGATATTCATCCGAAAAATAAATTCGATGTCGGGAAAAGAATGTCCGTCTGGGCTTTAAGAAATGTCTACGGGAAAAATTTGACCGGTGCTCCGACGCTGGAAAATTTCCTGATAAAAAACTCGAAAATAATCCTGACTTTTAAAAACGTCGGAAGCGGTCTGAAAATAAAAAACGGCGAAAAATTAAACGAATTTGCAATTGCCGGTTTCGATCGGAAATTTGTCTGGGCGGAAGCGAAAATTGTCGCCAAAAATAAGATCGAAGTTTACTCGTCACAAGTTCCGAATCCTGTTGCCGTACGTTACGCCTTCAACAGTAATCCGAAAAATCCGAATCTGACAAATAACTCGGAAATTCCCGTTGCGCCCTTTCGGACAGACGATTTTCCCGACCCGACCGCCGGAAAAAGATAAAATAGAAAAGAAAAAAGGAATCCGACGGTTAATTAGTCGAATTCCTTTTTTTCTAAAATAATGGAGCCATCCATGGGATTCAAACCCACGACCTTTCGATTACGAATCGAATGCTCTATCAGCTGAGCTAGGATGGCAAATAATCGGCAGAGCCGAACTTAGAAATATAAATTTTGAAAACGCGATTGTCAAGCGTTGAGTTTCAACTATCGAAAAACAATTCAAGGCAACCGTTTTGATTGCCTTGAATTTGTCTTATTTTCTGAATACACCCGGCATGATTCGAACATGCGACCCCTTGATTCGTAGTCAAGTACTCTATCCAGCTGAGCTACGGGTGCTTAAAAAAGCGAATTGTTAGATTACAAATCTTGAGCATTTCTGTCAAGTTTATTTGTCAATAATTTCAAAATCCTTCAACAATTTACCTCGCGAAATACCCTTGTCGGGTGCGTGTGACGAGGTCGGCGTTGTTGACCTCGATCTTTATTTCGCGCCATTTTCCGTCGCGTTTGTCGTCGCTCGGTTGATATTCGATGGTATACAAAGTGCGCAGATCGGCGGCGACTTCGGCGTAAAGACGACTCATTTCTTCCAGCCGATTGATCGCGTTCAGCGTTCCTCCACTGCGTTCGGCGAGAATCCGCAATCTGGCGCGGGCGGCGGAATACATTGCGAATTGCTTCGGGGTCGGGTCGGCAAGCTTTGCCGGATCGCCGGTCGGCAGAGCAAGCGGATAGATCGTTACGCCGAGCGCGTCGGATTGATTGAGAATTTTCGTGATCTCGCTGTTTTCGGGCGGAATTTCGGTTTTTGATTGTGAATCGTTGAATCCGCCGAGCAAACTGCGGTCGTTGTTTTGCATTTCGGTGTCCACGCCGTCGGTTAAAACGACGATCGCTTTGCGGCGTTTTCCTTCTTTTGAGAGTTTCTGCATCGCAAGTTTTAAGGCTTTATAAAAATTCGTTCCGCCTCTGCCGTTGGCAACGCTGATCGAATTGACGACGCTTTTGCGGTTGGTCGTAAAATCGTTGAGTAAATTTACCTTGTCGTAAAATTCGATGACGGCAACGCGGTCGTCGGGAGAAAGCGCATCGAGAAAACGCAAGGCGGACATTTGAATGTTTTGGCGGAAACTTTTCGTCGAGCCGCTCATATCGAGCATCATCACGACGCTGAAAGGTGCGGCGACGGGTTCAAAATTGATGATTTGCTGTTTTACGCCATTTTCGTAAAGCGTGAAATTATCTTTGGTCAGAGATTTCATCGGCTTTCCGGTTTGATCGACCACGCCGACATTAAGACGGACGATCGAAGAATCGACTTTGATAACGTCGTCATCCTGTGCAGAAGCATTGAAAAAACCGAGAAAAAGTAAAAACGTAAATAATAGAGCCTGTGCGTAACGCATATTAAAATATTAAACAAATAGACGCATTTTCCAAAGAGTCGGTTGCACCTGCCGTTCATTTAAAAAAATCTTAACATCAAACGATTTATGGTTTATAATTAGCATCGCAGTAAAAAAGTTGGAAATAGACATTAGAACTACGAGTCCGTTTTCGGCTTTTAACTTCAAAATTCGGAAGTATAATGCGATGTTCTATAAGCCGGATTATTGCAACGGATGCGGTCAGCAGATTGAAAGAACGAGTCGAAAATTCTGGAAAAACACTCGTTTCTGTGATGTGTGCGAACAGGATTTCAGAGGACAGGAATGGATTCCGCGAGCATTTATGCTTTTGTGCTTCGTATTTGGTCTTTTCGGTTTGGGAAGTTTCTTCTCAAAAGATGAAAAGCCTTTAAATCTGGCTTCCAGACAGTTTACCGAAACTTCGGCTGATAGCAGGAAAAACCTTAAAAAAGTCGAAAATACTCTGGCAAACGTTCCCGAATCCGTTATTACAAACGCGGCGAATATTAAAAAAGCGGAAGAAAACCGGGGACAAAATTCGCTTAATGCGGCTCGACCGACGCTGACAAGACAGGCGAAGGTTGAAACGCAAACTTCTGAAGAAGAATCCACGTATTACTGTGGAGCAGAAACGAAAAAAGGCACGCCCTGTTCGAGAAAAGTAAAAGGCGGCGGAAGATGTTGGCAGCATAAGGGACAAGCGGCGATCTTACCGCCTGAAAAATTGATCGCCATCAAGTAAAAATCGAGTGCAACTTTTCAGAAAAACGGCTAATCATTAAAGTCGGTTTGTGAAAAAAGGTCTAAAATCCGTTTCAGGCTTTGCCGTTTCATCCTATTTATAAGAAAATTGTATTGATTTTATTCATCTGAATTAATTTTTTAAGTAAATAAATTTGTCATCAGGAAGCACTAAATGAAATCTTTGGCTCCGAATACATTGTTGCAAAACCGTTATTTGATCGTTCATCTGATCGGCAAAGGCGGAATGGGAGATGTTTATCTGGCAGTTGATCAGCGTTTGGGCAGCGCGGTCGCTTTGAAACGCACGTTCTTTTCCGATGATGAAATGCTCGGCAGTGCATTCGAGCGCGAGGCGAAAACTCTGGCGCGTCTGCGGCATCCGGTTTTGCCGAAGGTGAGCGACCACTTTACCGAAAACGAAGAGCAGTTCCTCGTGATGGAACATATTTCGGGCGACGATCTTTCTAAACGGCTCGAAGCGATGCAGAAGCCTTTTCCGCTGAGTTGGGTTTTGTTTTGGGCGGATCATCTGCTCGACGCGCTGGCGTATCTGCACGCCCACGAACCGCCGATCATTCACCGCGACATCAAGCCGCAAAACTTAAAATTAACGGACGAAAATCACATTATTCTGCTCGATTTCGGCTTATCAAAGAACAATACGGGCGACACCCGCGCGATCTCGACGGGAAGCACGGGAAGCGTCGTCGGCTACACGCCGCATTACGCGCCGATGGAGCAGATTCGCGGAACCGGAACGAATCCGAAAAGCGATATTTATTCGCTTTCCGCAACGCTTTATCAATTGATGACAAACGTTGTTCCGGCTGACGCTCTGACCCGCGCCGATGCTTTGCTCAACGATATGCCCGATCCGATCAAATCGATCAGCGAGCTGAACACCGAAATTCCGAAAACCGTTTCCGGCGTGATCTTAAAGGGAATGGAGATCAGTCAGGACAGACGATTTGCGAGCGCGCGTGAGATGCAGAAAGCCTTGCGCGATGCCTTTTCGCAAATGCAGAATGCGATGTCCGCGCAGACGGTCGCTTTTAACGTTCAGGAGCAGGAACTGCCGACTCCGCCCATTCCGCCGGTCATTTCGACTTCAAACGAAAAAACGGAAGTTTTGAACATTCCGCCTGCCGAGATTTTGCCGACTCCGGTGCCGGAAACTCCCGCAACAAGTCAGCCGCCAACATACAATTCAAACCCGCCGAATTTTGCGTCCGTTCCGAATCAGACGAGCAATCAGGATCAGAATTTCGATGCGACCTTGCGGATGGATGCACCGCCCGTCAGTGAAGCTCCGCCGAAGCAAGCCGATGTCAAGACGGAAGTCTTTCTGGCAGGTTCAACGCCTCTTATCAGTGAGGTTCAGCAGGAAAGTATTCATCAAACAGGCGGAAAAACGGCGGAAGAAAATTTTGTCCAAAAGACGGAGAACTTTGCACCGACCGAAAATTTTTCGACTGCCGGAGATTTGGGACAGAAAACGGGCGAAACGGGAAACGGCGGTTATGCTCCCGAAGCAACGGTTCCTCTATTTACTTTCGACAACCAGCAAACTCCGCCGTCATCACCGAACGACGGTGAGTTTTACACGACTCCGAACGTTGAGGGCGGGACGGACGCTTTTGCCACTTTTACGCCGACGGAAAACGCGCGGGAAGATTTTTCGCAAGCCGAAGAACAGAAACATCAAAGTTTTGCTCCTGTTGCGCCGCAGAAGTTAGATTCAAGACCACAGGTGCAGACACCGCCGCCCGTTAAAAAGAAGTCGGGGACGAAAATATTGGCTCTGGTCGCCGGACTCGGCGCACTGTTGGTTTTGCTTGCCGGAGTTGCCGGCGGCGGTTGGTATTACTACACGAACTATTATTTGCCGGGATTGACGGCAAACCCGACACCGTCGGTCGCTCCGAGCCTGGAAGTTTCACCGACACCGCTTGCCACTCCTGAAGTGGTCATTACAACAGATACCAATTCTTCGGGAGATGCGAATCTTTCGGATAATTCAAACACGGATGTAAATTCAAATACGGAAACGAATTTGAACACGAACCCGTCGAATGTCGGAATAGATAAACCGCAAACACAGCGACCGACACCGCAAACGGCAACGCCGCGACCCACGGCAGTGACGGGCACGCCAAAGCCGACGCAGGTGAAACCGCCGACGACACCACCCAAAACTCCGCCGAAAAATTCGGGCGGAAGCAATCGAACGGTAATTCTTCAGTAGTCTAGGAGATTGAACGAATGACAAAGAAAATTATTTTTGGATTAATAACATATTGTCTGATGCTGACGGCTTTTACGGCTTTGACCGTTGAAGTTAACGCGCAAAAGCCGAAAGACCTAAAGCAAGCCAAAAAGTTGATCGATGAAGGTAATAAATTGTTCAACCAAAAAAATTACCGCGGCGCAATCGACAAATACGCCCAATCCATCGTGCTCGCGCCGAATCTTCCCGAATCTCATTTTTGGAAGGGCTATGCCCATTATTATCTGACCGAATACGACGAAGCTTTAACCGAGATCAATAAGGCTGAAGATTTAAATTTCAATAAACCGATCGAAATCTATAAAATCCGCTGGTATCTGAACTACCAGAAGAAAAACCTGGATGCGGCTTTTGAGGACGTTCAGAAAGGTTTGCAGGCGGAGCCGGGCAATCTGACCCTGATAATGGCTTCGGGCGATATAAACCGCTCAAAGGGTAATTTCCGCGAAGCTCTGGTAGCGTATGAACGCGCCGCACAGGTTAATCCGAACAGCGGTGATCTTTATTATCTGATCGCGATCAGTCATTCCAATCTTGGTGAGATCAGCGAACAAGGCGTTGCCGCTTCGGAAGCGATCAAGAAAAATACAAAATTCATCGGCGAATCCTATGCTTTGCTCGGTGAAGCGATGCAGAGAGCCAAGAAATATAACGAGGCGATTGACGCTTATCTCAGTTCGCTGACGGCAAAGGAAGATAACTATGCGGTTTACCGCAGTTTAGCGGACATTTATCGCAGTCAGAATCGTTTTCAGGATGCGATCGACATTTCGCGCAAAGGTCTGCGGACTTTTCCGAACGACGGCAATATCTACACGGACCTAAGCTGGTTTTACAGTCTGGCTAATCGTCACGAAGACGCGATCCAAGCCGCGCTTGCCGCGATTAGGTTTCTGCCCGATCAAAGTCTGGCATACACGAATTTGTGTCGCGCCTACAATGATACGAAGCAATATCAACTGGCGATTTCGGCTTGCAACAAGGCTTTGGCGATAAACCCGAACGACGGCGAAACGAATTTTTATCTCGGTCGCGCTTATGATCTGGTCGGCAAACCGGTCGAAGCGACGAAATATTATGATAAAGCCGTTAATGGCTTGGTTGAATTTACAAAAAGTAATCCCGATTATTCGGACGGTTTCTATCTGCTCGGAAACGCATATTTTGCCGACAATCAGCAGGTGAAAGCAATCGAAGCCTATCAGAAATGCCTCGAACTCAGCCCGAAATTTTCAAAAGCGAGATTCAATCTCGGCATCATTTACGTGTTGAGAAAGGATAAAGCAGCGGCAACCGAGCAATATAACGCACTGCTTAATCTCGATAAGGATTTAGCTGGAAAACTGAAAGCCGAAATCGATAAAAAGTAATTCTTTGAAAAGTTGAAAAAAGGAGAAGCCGCTCGAAAATTGAGCGGCTTCTCCTTTTTTCAGCCTGATGAGTTTTATGATACGAACTCAAATTGATTTCCCATCAAAAAGTAAGCCAGATTCGGCTGATCGTGCGAACGGTCGTAGCCGACCAGCTCGACGTAGGCGCGCCCGCCGACATCGAATTCGCCCGCTTTTCCCTGCACTTCGCACGCGCCTTCCCAGTAGACGATCATCGTCGTGCCGCGGGTGTCGAGTTCCTGATCTTCGATGACGGGCGTAACCGTCAAATCCAGACCGAATCTTTCGCATTTTACCTTCCAGCCGCTCGGATAGGTCGCGTTCGTTTTCGCGCTTTTCCAGAATCCGGTCGGTTCGATCTTGAAATCTTTATTTGAAAGCGGTTCAAAATCGCCGTTTTCGTTGACATAAGTTCCGCTCGAAAAAGGCGACGGGTTGCCTTCACTGTCCCGAAGCTGGTAACACATAATTTCGCAGTTGTTGTCGAGCTGGATCGAAAACCAATCCCAACCTTTCTGGCGTTCGGTCGGGGTCCAAGTTCCGAATTCGCGATCCATCCACGCCGAGCCGGTAAAATGTTCGGGTTCACCGTTGATAATCATATCGCCTTCCATTTCCATCCGCGTATATGAAAAATAGCGCGAAGCCTGTCCTTCGTCCTTGTATGAAACGCCGAGCTTTTCCTTGCCGTTCAAAACGGGCGGCTTCGTCGGTTTCAGGTTTGCTTCCCAGACGATATTGTTCGCCGTCGCGCGCAGAATATGCGTGCCGTGCGATTCGCGCAAAGACCAATCACCGAGCCGCAGATGAAAATGTTTTTCGCTTGCGGAGGCGGGCAGATCGAAAATGCCGTTCGCGCTTTTACGGTGTGCGTAGCGAAATTTCTTTTCGGTCACGTCGGTCAGCGCAAAATGCGCGAAATAGAGCGGATTGCCGAAAAGACGAAGCGGAACGAGCGAAAATTTGTCTTCGTCCGTCCGACGTTTGAAAAAGACGAGCTCAAACCCGAATTCTTTGCCCGAATCGGTTTTGCCGTGTCCCGTGTAATACCACCATTCGGTTTGCGAATTTTTATGCGCCGCCAGATCGCGCGGCAATTCGACCGGCTCGAATTCCGTCCCGTCGCGCAAAGATTCGGCTTTTCCGACAAACGTATCGGCAACGCCTTCAAAGAAACTTGCCGTATTTTTCTCGATACTTTTAACAAATTCCTGAAAATTATCTTCAAAAGTTTTCGGTTCACTCATAATTGTTACATTTCCTTATAAAAAATATGTCTATAAATAAGCTATAACAATTTCAGACGACGAAAATCAAATGCGGGTTGGTAATTAAATTATTGGAAATAAAAATAGAACTCCGGAAAAGGTTTTCAGAGTTCTAAAAAGTGAGGTAGGTCGATTTTTTGAATGTCTGATTAATGAACGGAGTTCAGATTTGTTTTGACGTTAACACTCTGAATTTTCAGGACGACGCGCACCATTTCGGCGCGTTGGTCGAGATTGGCAGGCACGAAAGGAGCATAAGCGGAATCTTTTTTCAAAGCTTTTTCGAGTTCCTGAACGGCTAGGCGATTGTTCGAGGGTTCGATAACTTCTTCGATCTGCGCCAAACCGTCGCCGAAAACATCGGCGATCACGACGACTTCTTCATCCTTCATATCGCCGCGCACGAGCGATTTCGTCAGCGCAACGAGCGCGCCCTGCGGATTAACGCTCGGCGATTCGGAGGAGATCGACAACCGCGAATTTGCGAATTGATCGGGCGAAATGAGCGGATCGTTGGGCGGATTTACCATTCGCGGAAGCATCACGGGCGCATCCGAAACGTTGGTTTCGGCAACTTCCCGCGCGTTCGGTTCGTAAACCGCCGTCATCAAATTCCATAAAAGCAGAGAACCGAGCGTCACGGACGCGAAAACGCCGACGCTGTAAGGCATCAGACGCATTTGCAGCCATTCGAGCATTTGTTCCGAGAAGAATGATTTTTGTTTTTGAACGGGACGAAGCTCCGCGGCAACCGCACTTCGCACGGAATTGAGCAGTTCAGTCGAAATTTCGGGACGCGCCATCACGCGCAGATTGTTTTTAACGCCTTGATAATCCGCCAGCTTCTGACGGCACAAAGGGCACTGGCGCAGGTGTTCGTCGGTTTGCGCGATCTCATCTTCCGACAAAATATCGTCGAGATAAACCGCTATATTAAATTGTAAGTCTTCGCATTTCATTGCTTTGTTTAATCGTTAATGATTCATTCATCAGCGATTATTTTTAGTTTGGAGTGAATAACTGACTGACCCCGGCTGTTTCCCATAACGCGGAAAACAACGCTTCGGTTGCGGTTTGCGATTCGATCGGCGATTCTTCGTTTGATTACAGTTTGTTGCTGGTCTGTTTTCAAAATTCTACGAAAAATCATTTCTCAAAACTCTTTCCGAACCTTTTGCAATCTCTTGACCCTTTTCGTTTGGCACCGATTTTTTATTTTCAAGATTTGAACCGGGGCGAGTCAATTATTCACTCAAGTTTTGTTCGTCGTTCGTTGTTGGTTGTTCGTTGCAAGTTGAGTTTAATCTGCAATCGCATTTTCACTCAATCAGCAACGAGCAACGAACGACGAACAACGAACCAATTTTCAAATATCTTCCAATTTGCGTCTTAATTCTTCACGTCCGCGGGCGATGCGCGATTTTACCGTGCCGATGTTTATTTCCAGCGTTTTGGCGATTTCCTCGTAGCTTAAGCCTTCGATGTCGCATAAAACGATGACTTCACGGAAAATGTCGGGCAGAGCGGCGAGAGCCTTTTTCAAACGATGTTCGCGTTCGAGCCGGAGCGTGTTTTCTTCGGGGCTTTCCGAATTTCCCGACATCGTTTCGTGAATCGGCGTTTCGCTTTCGCCGACGGGCGCATCGAGCGAGAAGGTTTTCTCGCGGTTGCGGCGTTTCCACCAGCGAAAACGATTGCGCGATTCGTTGACCGCGATCCTGAAAAGCCACGTTTTCAGATCGGCTTCGCCGCGAAACTTCTGAATCGCCTTTAACGCGCTCAAAAATGTTTCCTGCGTCAGATCGCTCGCTTCTTCCGCATCTTCCGTCAAACGAAACAACAGCGCGTAAATATCGGCTGAATAGCGCGTCACAAACGTATCGAACGCGTTTGCATCGCCTGCCTTTAATTTTTCAATGAACTCGGCTTCGGCTGATGAGCCGACGGAGATCGAACGCGCCGCCAATGCAACTTGTCCCAAGTCTTCTTCGTCAATTGTGATCGACTTGCTGAAGAACATCTCTCGTCCTTTTTCCTTCCCGCTCAGGGCAAATTTCAAAATGCTCATCCGCTTTTCCCGCGAACTGTTTTATTAGACACCGAATTTCGGCATTTGTTCCCGAAAAAGTAAAATTTTTTTTCAAAAAGTGAAAATCTCGATGAAAACTGCCGTTCATACCTTATCCTTCAGCCCTCATCCTTACTCTTACCTTGCTCTTATTGCCGATTTACGATAGATTGAATCTTTTGGAAAAAATCCCTTTTAGACAATTATATAACGAATAGGCAATAATAAATTGCAAGTTTTTTTAACCAATGGCAAGAAAGAAGAGATTAGTAGAACAACCCGCGCTGCCGACCAATGAACCGAAAGAAAAGGTCGCTTATCAAGACGCGTTTCAATCAAACGTCAACCGCCGCCTCGAAGAAAGCAGTAGAGTGTTTGAAGGCAAAGGCAAAACGATCCTTTACGCGATTGCGGCAATTGTCGTTCTGGCGATTTTGATCGGCATTTTTATGTCTTACAACCGCCGTTCAAACGCAACCGCGCAAACCGCGCTCGGCAAGGCGATCGAAACTTCGCAGGCGCAAGTGACCGATCAGCCGTTGCCCGCCGGTTCGACGATCAAAACGTTCAAAACCGAAAAGGAACGCGCCGAAGCCGCGATTGCGGAATTTCAGGCAGTTGTCGATAAATTCGGCGGCGATGTCGGCGAAAAGGCGAAATATTTTATTGCCGTCAATCGTTTGTCGGTTGACCGTCCTGCCGCCGTGACCGAACTCGAAGGTTTGGCAAAGGGAAGCGGCGAAGTCGGAACGCTTTCAAAATTTGCGCTTGCACAGGCAAAAGCGGGCGACGGAAAACTAGACGAAGCCGTGACGCTTTACCAGGATTTAGCGAAAATGAGCGACCCGATCATCTCGAAAGACACGGTCAATTTCGATCTCGCGCAGATTTTGGAAAAACAGGGCAAGAAAACGGAAGCCGCCGATATTTATTTCAACATCGCGAAAGCCGCCGCCGAAGCCAAAGACGCGGACGGCAAAGCGATTCCTTTGTCGCAAACGGCGCGCGAAGCCAAGGACAAACTGACCGCGCTCGACCCCGAAAAAGCGAAGACGATTCCCGAACCGACTCCCGAAGCACCGACCGGTTTTAATTTCGGACAGTAAAACAACGAATAACGGATAACTGATAACGGATAGTGAAAAGAAAAGTTATCAGTTATCCGTTATCAGTTATCCGTTATTCTAAAAATAATTTGAAAAATTCCGCCGGATTAGTTATTTGTTAAAGCGTAACGAAAATTAAAAGAGGAAATTTTTCGCGTGGGCAAAACGGCACCGGCAAAAATTGCGGAAACGGCGGTCAGCGGTTCCGCAGTCAAAACACTTACCAAATCAACGACGAGCATTCGCGTGTCGCCGAACAGTTATTTTATCGCGCTGTTTCTGGCGGCATTTTTTTCGGGCTTTTTCATCTATCTCGAACTCGACTGGCTTGCACTTTCGCTGATGACCGTCGGGCTGGTCTTTCTCCCGATCTTTTACTGGACAGACCGCATCGCCTTTGACGGCAAGCGCATCGCACGGACGGGCATTTTGCCGAACGTCTGGTCTTTTCTGAATGCTTCGCGTATGTCGCTCAAACTTTCCGACATCGAACAGGTCGAAACGCAATCCCTCCGCGCCCTGAAACGCGGCGGCAACGTTTTTTACCGCTACCGCACCGCGATTCGCGGGAAAGACGCGCATTTCGCCTTCGCGTCGGGTGGCGAAGATTATCGGCAGATGATCGCGCGGATTTTCCCGTCGCTTTCGGAAAACGTGCTCGACAACCGTTCGATCGAACTGCGCGACTATCTTTCCGAACCGAAGGAAACCTTGATGAAGGCGGAATTCAACCACATCCCGTCGGCGGAAGTCTTGGAAAATTCGATCGGCGATTTCGATTTCAAACAGAAACGCAATAATTACAGTTTGACCGCCGATGCCGTCGAAAAATCCGAATATCTGCGCCGACTCGCCAACGAACTGCGGCTTTCGGGCTACCTTTTACAGGCTTTGGAATCGTTCCGCCGCGCCTTGCTTTTGACCCCGCAGGACGGCTGGCTTTTGTTCGAGTCGGCACGCTGTCTGCATTCGTTCGCGGGTTCGGAAAAGAACCGCAAGCTCGAACGAAAGGCAATTGCGATGATGCAGCTTTCTGAAAAACACGCGGACGGCGACAGCACGCTTCTTTCGCGTCTGGGCGAAAGTTATTTCCAGTTCGGCGAATTGGAACGCGCAAAAAGCGTCTTTCAGAAAGCCGTCGGCATCGCCGAAACGAGCTTTCGTTCGGCACGAGGCTTGGCGGAGATCGCGTTGCGTGAAGGCAAGATCGCGCACGTCATCCACCATTTCTCGACCGCCAACCGCGTCGCCGAAACACCTGCTTTGCGCCGTTGGACACAGGGCGAAACCGAATATTTTTCGCGCCTCAACGACGACGAAGAATATATGGATTTGGAGATCAGCCGCATCAATATGCTCGAAACGCTCGAAAACTCAAAACGCACGACGCTCAAGCTCGCGCTGTTCGGCTTTCCCGCCATTCTCGTCGGCATCATCTTCGACGAATCATTAATTGCCAACATCGGCTGGGCAGTTTCCGCCGTTTCACTGCTAATCTGGGCAGGACTTTCCGCCAGCATCAAACTCTTCGCCGACCGCATTCCTTATGATTTAATCGAAACAGAAGATTAGACTGGATTAATAAAGAAAAAAACTCCCCTCCTTTTCTAAGGAGGGGTGGCGCGAAGCGGCGGGGTGGTTGGTTAAAGTTTAGAAATTCAACTGATTAAACTTGAAAAGAAACCACCCCGTCCGCGAAGCGCGTCCACCCCTCCTTCAAAAGGAGGGGAGTTTTTTTTCTTTTAATTACGGATTTAGTGTTATTTCAGTAATCGCCGACGCTTGACCGTAGTTTTGGTTGTTCTTTTTGAGTTGGATTTTAACCTTGACGCGTTCGGGTTTGGCGGGATTGGTCGGCGTGATCGTGACATCAACCGATTTGCCCGTCGCGGTCCTGGCAAGCGTCCAACCCGTTTCGCCGTCGCGCTGAAACAGCACGTCCCAACTGTCCGCTTTAGCGCGATTGCTGACGACCGCCGCAAACATAAAGCCTTCGGAAGCCGCCGTAAATTCCGCCGTCGGCTTCGCGTCATCGGGCGATAGCGACGCACTTTCTTCCTCGATGCCGAGTTCGATGCCGATTGCCTTCGTATAATCTTCAGCCGCCTTAAACTGCCGATTTCTTTCCAAAGCCTGTTCGAGCAAACCCGCTTCGAGCGGAAAAGGCGGCGAAAAATCGGGAAAGCCGCCGAATTCGACAATCGGCTCGTCCTTATCGCCTTTGTAAAGATCATTTTTTATCTTAAATACGGCTTTTTTCGCCGTATCGACCAGTTCCGCATAATTTTTCATATACAACATCGTATCAGCCGCTTGCGAAACTGCCGTAATGTCCGCCGCCGTCGCTCCGACCTGCGCTTTATATGTATCCAAATTAGCCTTTTGTTTGAGATACATATTCAAAAGTTTTTCGTAGGTATCGAATAACATCTTTTTATCTCCTTTTTACAGAATGTCTAGAAATGGAATAACCGCATACAAAATAAGGCTTTTAAAGAGTCGAAAAATATTTGTTTATGCGATTTGCAGATTTTAAGAAAAAATAAATAAAATTGCAAGATTTTTTTTTAGGTATAAAAAACCTAAGTTCAGGTATTTAAAACCTAGGTCTAGGTTTAAAGAACCTAAGTCTAGGTATTTAAAACCTAAGTGTAGGTTTAAAGAACCTAGACCTAGGTTTAAAGAACCTAAGTGTAGGTGAAGAAAACCTAAGTCTAGGTATTTAAAACCTACACTTAGGTTCTTTAAACCTACACTTAGGTATTGAAAACCTCAATTGAGGTAAAGAAAACCTAAGTTCGGGAAATCATTTCCAAAGTTCGGGAACATACTTATGGTCGATATAGATTTTTATTCCTAAACCATCATTTAACTCATTAATTTCGGTATATCCTAATTCATTGGCATGAAAATCTTTTTGTCGATAACTTTTTCGAGATGTATCTGACTGTAACCAATAGACAAAGTTTGAATAAGTCTTAAATTCAAACTCAAGAGTTAAATGTTTTTCTAGTGAAGGTGTTGAATCATCAGCATTTGTGTTATATGTTCTGAATACAATTTGATTTACGATTAATATTTCATATTTTGAAATTTCACTTCCTATTGTGTTAATGATAATTTCTTCAAGTGTTAAAGGAGAAACATCTAAAAGAACATCTCTATATAGTTCGGTGAAATGTATGCCTTTTAATCCAATTCGAGTTGCAAAAGTATTTGAAAATTGTCCTGTAGAAAGAAAATTTCCTTTCGGCAATTTTTTCGTTTTGATAGATTTTCGACTATCTAACCCTGTTAAGTTTCGTAGAATGGCAGTTCCTGTTTGAAGCGCAGTTCGATAAGAAGTCCAAAGCTCCCCAAATGTAAGTTCAGGTGCCTCATATCTTGCTTGGACATTTGGAAACAATGCTAGTTTACCCTTTATTGGAACTAAATCAGATATTCCATGTCCTATACAGCGTTCAATAGCCTTTTCAATGTCATGCCCATATTTTTTTCTCAAGTCCGTATCAGTTAAATTTTCTTGAACTGATAGAAATGCTTTGAGAAAAATCTCTATAGACATTCGCGCATCTTCAATAGCCTTAGAACTTGCTTTCTCGTGACGAAGAAGGGATATGGTAGCTTTTAAGTGTTTATCTGCACTTCTAAATAACTCCTTAGAAAAATCTGTTTTGCATATAGAATTTACTCTATCAATTCCATAACCGTAGTCTATAGAATCAGCATAAATTGACGAAAATTCTTCTAACGAGCTTTCATTGGAAATAAGTTGACTTTTCAAATCGGCAGGCATTTCCAAATGATCGAAGAATCTAACACTAAATCTTCCAAATCCGAAAGGTATTACGATTTTCCAGAACCCCCCGAAAAAGTAAAATACGCCTTCAAATTGTGGATTGATATAACCTTGATCTTTTTGTGTTTGCGTTAAGAAGTAAGCTCGTATTTGAGTAACTTCATTATCAATCAAAGAAGCAATTTCTTGATGAGATAAGTTTTTATCATTTATTAACGTCGAAACATTTTCTTGTCGCCACTTCTTTTCTGCAAGTTTCATTTTTTGCTCGCCGTCTGTGATGCCTTGTAATTTCAATTCTGCGTTTGTGTCCTCTAACCATTGTGAAGTTACTTTTTTCATACATATCAAAATCTCCTAATAAAATAACAGCCAAGCATAATAACACAAAGATTTTAAATAAAAAAACGCGGACATTTCTGCCCGCGTTTTCGGTTTTGATTGGTCGGAAAACTATTCCGCGCTTCCCGCTTTTTTGGCTTTGGCGGCTTTCGGTTCGGCTTTCTTTTTGGCGGTCGCTTTTACTTCTTTGACCGCTTTTTCTGCCTTGACCGTTTTTTCCGCTTTTACTTCCTTGACCGCTTTTCCGGCTTTCGGTTTAGCCGTTATTTTTTTTTTTGCGTCAGCAGGTGCGTTTAGCATTGCTGACCAGCGATATTCGGGCGTTTCCAGTCCGGCTTCGATCTTTTTGAAGATGAAGTCGGTCATCGTGTTCACAATCCAGTTGTGATTGTATTCGCCGACTGAAGCGAGTTCGGCATCGGGCGCGGGATTCATAAAGTCGATGGCGTAAGGAATGCCGTCCTTGATCGCAAATTCGATGGTGTTCAGGTCATAGCTCAACGCTTCGCAGATGGTGATGCAGTCTTTCTCGACTCTTGCGTGTAATTCGGGCGTTAAGTAATCGTCAACGTTGACATACTGCATACCCGACAAATACGGTTTCGACGGGTCATACGGCATAATCAGGACTTTTTCCTTGCCGACGCAGTAACAGCGGACGAACTGATCGTATTCGATGCCTTCCTGCAAAGTCATACAGAGCGTGCCCGTCTGGTTGTAAACGTGCCAGAGTTCTTCGAGACTCCAGATTTTGGAAACGTTTTTCCAGCCGCCGCCGTCGTGCGGTTTCAGGAACGCGGGAAAGCCGACATAATTAACGATGCCTTCCCAGTCGATCGGGAATTCGAGATTGCGTAAGCTCTCGCTCGTGATGTCCTGGATATATTTTTCCTGCGGGAGCAGAACCGTTTTCGGAATTGCCACGCCGATCTTCTGCGCGAGGCTGAAATTAAAGAATTTATCGTCAGCCGACCACCAGAACGGGTTGTTGATAATGTATGTGCCTTCAAGCGCGAAACGCTTCAAAGTGGCGCGGTAATAGGGAACTTCGTGCGAAATGCGGTCGATGATAACGTCGTAACGCTTTTCTTCATCCATCCGGATGCCGCCGACTTTGACCATTTCCGCAACGACTTCGCCGTTGCCGCGTTCGTTGATAGCTTTGATAATCGATTCGGGAAACGTAATCTCGCGCCCTGCCAAAATACCTACTCTTTTCATATATTTGTTTTTTATTAAATTTCCTAGTCTTTATATAGTTTGTAAATAATTGCGTGTTTCATTCAGTAAAACTGAAATTCCTAATTTTAATTGATAGAAAAAAGAGGCGCAAGGCGGATAACAACTTAGCAGGTGAATTTAAGGACGATTTAACGAAAACGATCACGATAAATCCATTGCCGCCTTTAATCCTTCTTCGATTTCCTGCATTGTCGTTTCAGGCAAACTACCGATCTGACGCTCAAATTTTGAACGGTCTAAAGTAGTAACTTGATGACACAAGGCAAAACTGTTTTGCGATAAATTACCGATGCCTTGCGGAATCGGCACGACTGTCAAACTGCGTCTGGCTTGAGAATTTGAAGTTGAAATAGGAATGACGATGATCGACCGCCAATTTTGAACTTGATTGAATGCGTCGTGAGAGATAACGATGACGGGACGGCGACCTTGCTGTTCGGAGCCTGAACGCGGTGCGATATTTGCCCAAAAAATATCACCGCGCTTCGTCATCTTTCGTAGTTTCCAATAAATATTCAGCGGAAGCGTTTTCCAAATCCGCGTCAATATCCAGATCGGTTCCGCCGAATTCGTTTGCAAAAGCACTCAGTTCTGCGTGACGTTTTTGTTTGGCAGACCTTTTCTGCTTTTCAGTCAGAAAATCAACAAAGTCTTCCACCTCGTTGACAGTTTCAGGCGGAAGACTTTGAATTTTTTCGATCAAACCGAGATTTTGCATTTTACCTGTTTGCTTCGGGCAAAAGTTCGTAGTTGCCCATTTCGCGGTTGTATGAATCGAGCGCGCCGACCGAATCGGCGGTTGCGTCGAGCATCTGTTTGGTCATCGCGATCGAATCGGAAAGCTGTTCAAAATCGAGCAGAGAGAATTTTTCGGGCGTTGACATCGTGACGATCTCATCGTTTAAGTAGCCGAAAAAGTTTTCGATCGATTGAAGCTGACCTTCGACGAGCTTGACCGAATTTTCGAGTTCGTCGAACGAAGCCAGACGGCGTTTTAAGATTTCGACGTTCGTTTGCTGAATACGGCGCGTTTTTTCGTCGGGCGCATTTTCGGCGGCGCGAAAAGCCTGTGCCAGCTGATTGTGAACCGCTTGGCGGTTGATCGATTTCAGATGCTGTTTGCGGCGGCGGTAAACGTCCAGCAGATCGACGAAATCTTCCCAACGCTGTTCGAGCGAACGAAGATTGGTCGGCAATTCACGCGCACCCGTAAATTTATGATAGTTTTCCTGAATCTTATCCTTCTGCCAACGCAGATATTCGACCGCTTCGCGTTCGCGCAGCGTAAAACTTTTAATTAATTTGTCGCGGTTCGCTCTGTTCAGCGCGCGCGCACGGTCTTTTTCACGATTGTTGACGAGTTGACGATACGCCGGGACCATCGGCAGGACGACGACGTAAATTGCTTCAAAAATGAGCGCGACGAGCAGAGGAATGACACTTCCGGTGTAAGCGGCGGCAACGGCAAAACCCGCCAAACCCCAAAAGTTGACCGGCTCTTTGACCGCTTCCTTAACATATTTGGTGTTAAATCTATTGAATTCCTGTTGATACTTTGCTAAGTCAGCCATAAATATTGTAGATGCTAATTTCGCCGTTTAAGTTTTGCCGATTGTTCGTTTCGGCTGATTATTTTGAATAGTTTCATTCGGTAATACTTAGTTCAAAATATCTTCTTCGCTTTTCTGCCCATTCGTTCCGGCTCCGATCTGTTTTCCGGTCGCGTTTCCGCTGCCCTGTCCGAGCAGTCCCATCGATTGTTTATATTCGAGCAGTTTGTCGTGAAGCTGAATGTCCATCGCTTCGCGTTCGATGTCCTGCATCTGCGAATCGACCGAACTTGAGCCGAGTTGGAGTTTGGCTTCGGCGGCGGCAACGCGGCGGTCGATCTTTTCACGCATCTCGTTAAAGGTCGAAGCATCGTCGCCGATGTTGAAGGTTTCCATCGTCTGCGCGAGCTGTTCCTGCAATTTCGCCTGTTTTGCCGCGCTGATGAGCTGCATCGCTTCGGCGGTGCGCTTTTTCATATTCAGCACGTAATTGTCGCGTGCCTTCAAAGCCTGTTTTGAGGCGACCTGTGCGTGTTCGTGCTGAACGTTGGTGCGTTCCAGATCGATCTGCGCCTGCTGAAGCTGTCCGATATATGCCGTCGCAATGTCGTCGCGTCCCATTTTGACCGAAGCTTTGATTTTCGAGTCGAGATCGACGACTTGCTTTTCGAGATTATCCTTGTTCTTTGCCAAAAGCCGTTCGGTCGCCATCACCTGCGCCACGGAGTTGTTGAGTTCAGGCACACGGTCGCGCATATCCCGAATCGTTTGTTGAAGAACCAATTCGGGGTTTTCCATTTTGTCCAAAGCCGCGCCTGTGCTTGCGCGAAATATTCTAGTTAATCTTGCCCACAATCCCATTTTTCTAACCTGCTCCTAAAAAATTATACTAAATAACTTTTGCCAAATCCCTTACGACAGCACTTTCCGCAAAGTTGCAAATTCCGTTTCAAGTATAACAGGAAAACCGAATTGTTGAATAGCGGAAAGAAAAATTAGAGTTAAATAAAAATTGGGTTATCCTTATATATCGGCTACATTAATGATAAATAAACGACGGATGAAAAAAATATGAACGACAAACTCGAAAAATCGATTCAGGCTCTGGACGAAAAACTGCTCGAAAAGCATCGCTTTGACACCGGACTTTTCGCCGAATTGCGTGAGATGCAAAAACAAAACGGAATCCTGCACGGCGACCGCCCGATCTGCCCGTTTCTGCGACCGCATTTTATTTCGAGAACTATGTATGAACGCATCGGAAATGCCGTCGAAACGCTTCATCCCGCCTTCATCCGTTTGACCGAAGCCGCGCTCGAAAACGACGAGATTCTGGCGGAAATAAACCTCACGGAAAAGGAAGAAAGAATGGCGCGGATCGATCCGCTCTACGACGGTTTGTGCGCGTCGAGCCGTTTCGACACTTTTCTCTGCGGCGACGATTTTAAGTTTCTCGAATACAACGCCGAAACGCCCGCCGGGGTCGGCGATCAGAAATCGTTTGAAAAGGTCTTTGAAAAAGTGCCCGAAGTTCAGAAATTTCTGGCTGAAAACGCACATTACAAACCTCAGCCGCATAAAAATTTGCTCGATTCGTTGATCGATGCCTACCGCGATTTCGGCGGAAAAAAGGAAAAACCGAACATCGTCATCGTCGATTGGGAAGGCGTTTCGACTGCACCCGAATTTTATCTTTTGCAGGATTATTTTGAATCGCAGGGCTGTAAAACTCTGGTCACAAGCCCCTACGAACTCGAATATGACGGAAAAATCCTGCGTTCGGGTGATTTCGAGATCGATATTTTTTATAAACGCGTTATCATTCACGAATTTCTCGAAAAATTCGACGAAGATCACCCGTTTACGCGGGCTTATATGGACGGAAATATTTGTATGGCAAACAATTTCCGCGTCAAGATTCCGCACAAAAAGACGAGTTTTGCAATTGCGACGGACGAAAAATACGCACGGATTTTTACAAACGAACAACGCGAAATGATTCGCAAACACATCCCTTGGACGCGCCGCGTCCGCGATTCGCGCACGACGTTTGAGGGAAAGGAAATCGAATTGTTGGAATTTTTACGCCGCGAACGTGAGCGATTTATCCTGAAACCGCACGACGATTACGGCGGTCACGGCATTCAGATCGGTTGGGAAAGTTCCGCATCGGAATGGGACGACGTTTTGGAAAATGCTTTGAAAGATTGTTTTATCGTGCAGGAACGTGCCGGGACGAATAAGATTTCGATTCCGGCTTTTACCGAAACGGAAGCTGCGATGCAGAATATGAACATCGATTTCGACCCGTTTCTTTTCCTTGGCAAAATGGAAGGCGGAATGGTTCGTCTGGCTTCGCAATCTCTCGTAAACATCACGCAAGGCGGCGGCGAAACCGCGCTCGTCGTTCTGGAAGATTTTTAAACTTAAATCGGAACGCGAATCGAACAAATCAGGCGGATTGCGACGGATTTACATTAAAGTTATCTTCGTAAATCTGCCGCATCCGTCCAATCCGCGTTCCGAAAATTATTTCCGTTTCTATCCTGCAAGTTTTTTGGTTTCTATTCGTTCAGCAGTCAGCAATTAGTTTTTCAAGGCTAGTTTGAAATTGAAATTTAGAGTAAGATAGGCGCGGAAATCTCCTTTCCCCGCAAACGCGCCTGTCGTGAAAATATGAAAAAAACAGTTTCTTTTTTGTTGATTTGTGCCATTTATTTCGGAATGATTTCGCCCATCGTTTTGCGCGTCCAAGCGCAAAAAGTGAGCGGTCGAGCCAAACAAAATAATATTAATATGGATTTACAGAACGGTTTACAGTTTCGCCTGTCCGAAGGCGTTGAAGGCGCGGAAAACCGCCAAAAACAGCCACCCGTCAAAGGTGATCCGCTTTCCGAAAGCGAAACGGGAAATCTGCTCAAACGCATTCCCGGAATTAAAACTCAAATCGACGACCAGACGGATTTCGCCAAACGCGCCGGAAGTCTGCCCGCACCGAAAACGGGCGAAAAGATTCCCGTAAAATTTCCGGCGGACGAACAACGCGCTTTACCGAATTACGATAATTCAAAACAGGCTCTGGAAATTGTGCGTTTTTCGCCCGAAGGCGAAGTCAAGCTCGCGCCCGATCTGACCGTGACATTTTCACAGCCGATGGTCGCCGTCACTTCGCAGGAACAAGCTTCCGAAACCGTTCCCGTTCAAATGTCGCCGCAGGTCGAGGGAAAATGGCGTTGGCTCGGCACGAAAACGCTGATGTTCGACACGAAAAACCGTTTCCCGATGGCGACGAAATTCACGGTAAAGATTCCGGCGGGAACGAAATCCGCGACCGGACAGGTTTTGCAAAAAGATTTCACGTGGACATTTACCACGCCGCCGCCGAAGGTCGAAACGATGATTCCGAACGGGCAGATCACACGGCGCGACGTGTTGATGTATCTTTCGTTCGATCAGGCGATTAATCCGCAGGAAGTTATCAAGTTCATCAAAGTTTCGGGCGGCGGGAAGACGGTCCCGATTCGGCTGGCTACGCAGGAAGAGATCGACAAAGACGGCAGTATTTCATATTACGCAAAACAGGCACAGCCCGGACGTTGGCTGGCTTTTCGCGCTTTAAATTCCGATGGTCTGACCGAAAACGCTCTGCCCGGCGCGAGCGCGATCTCGGTCGTAGTCGATAAAGGAACGCCGTCCGCCGAAGGTCCTTTGACGACGACCGCGCCGCAGGTTTTTAATTTTCAAACTTACAGCCCTTTCAAATTTTCGGGCGGATATTGCGGCTGGCGCGAAAATAAAAATTGTTCGCCTTTCGAGTCGTGGTATTTGGAATTTAACAACGCGATCGATGCAAGCAAATTTGCCAAGGAAATGGTCAAGATCGAGCCCGCCGTCGAAGGTTTGAACATTTATCCGAGCGGAAATTACATCTACATTACAGGCTACAAAAAAGGAAGCACGACTTATAAAGTCACGGTTGACGGCGAATTGCAGGATATTTACGGGCAAAAGCTCGGACAACCTGTCGTTGCCAGCATCAAGGTCGGAAAAGCCGATCAAAACCTTTACACACAAGGCGGAAATATGGTTTTGATCGACCCGACCGCAAAACCGAATTTTTCGATCTTTTCGACCAATCACAACAGCGTCAAGGTGCGTCTTTACGCTGTCCAACCGCAAAACTGGAAACAGTTTCAGGAATATTTACGCCGGATAAACTATGACGACAGCACAAAAAGACCGACGATTCCGGGCAGACTGGTTTCCGATAAAGTCGTGCCCATCGCTTCAAAAACGGATGAAATGGTCGAAACGCGCATTGATCTTTCGGAAGCTCTAAACGGCGGTTTCGGAAGCGTCATCGTTGACATCGAACCGACCGTCAAACGCGATAAATACGACCGGACACGCATCTTTACGTGGATTCAATCGACACAGATCGGACTCGATGCGTTTGTTGATAATGAAGAATTGGTCGGTTGGGCGACCGACCTGAAAACGGGAAAACCGCTTTCGGGCGTTGACCTTTCGATCTATCCGAACGGAAAAGCCGTCGCTGAAAATAATCCGCAATCCGAAATCCAAAATCCGAAATCGAGTTGGTGGGAATGGCTGACAAGTTGGGGAAGTTCGGAAGAGTCGATCAAGGAAGTCGAAACGGTTGACGAAAACGGTGAAACTTCGGAAGCGGAAACCATCGAAGAAGCGCAGACGAACCGCACGGGCGAAAACGGAATTTTGCGGCTTTCACTGCCTCCGACGGCGGCAAATCAGCCGAATATGCTGATTGCCAAACGCGGCAACGATGTCGCATTCTTGCCCGAAAATACCGATTATTACTGGCAGGAAGGCGGAACCTGGTATAAACAGGGCTACGCGCCGTATCTGCGCTGGCAGGTTTTCGATGATCGCGGAATGTATCGCCCGAAGGAAGAAGTGACGATCAAGGGCTACATTCGCAAGATCACTGCCGGAAAATTCGGCGATGTCGAAGGTTTGGGCGATTCGGCGACGGGATTCAGTTATAAAGTTTACGATTCGCGCAACAACGAAATTGCGAACGGAAAGGGAAATCTGAACGCTTTCGGCGCATTCGATTTCAAATTCAAACTTCCCGACAATGCCAATCTCGGTTACTCGCGAGTCGATATTTCGACGACTTCATCGATTTCGGGTGCGACGACTTCGCACGGTTTCCAGATTCAGGAATTTCGCCGTCCCGAATTTGAAGTATCGGCAAAAAATGAAACCGAAGCACCGTATTTCGTCAAACAATCGGCGAACGTTTCGGTCGAAGCGAAATATTACGCGGGCGGCGGACTGGCGAACGCCGATGTAAACTGGACGGTTCGCGCCACGCCGACGAATTATACGCCGCCGAATCGCGGAGATTTTACGTTCGGAACCTGGGTTCCGTGGTGGCGCGGCGGTTATGACGGCGATTATTACGGCGGCAACACGCAAACCTTCAAAGGCGTGACCGATGCGGGCGGAAAACACATTTTGAAGATCGATTTTGAATCGGTCAGTCCGGCGCGCCCCTTTTCGGTTTCGGCTTCGGCGGCGGTTCAGGACGTAAACCGTCAAACTTGGTCTTCCACGACAAATCTGCTCGTCCATCCTTCGTCGCTCTATGTCGGTTTGAAAATGGACAGATATTTCGTCAATAAAGGCGAAAATATCAATCTCGAAACGATTGTTTCCGACATCGACGGAAAACTCGTTGCGGGACAAGACATCGAAATCAAAGCAGTTTTGAAGGATTGGGCGTTTGAAAAAGGAAGCTGGAAGGAAGTCACGCTCGACGAACAGCTTTGCGAAGTGAAATCAGCTAATGAAGCGCAAAAATGTTCGTTCGTCGCCAAACAGGGCGGACGCTACACCATCACCGCGAAAGTGATGGACGACCGCGAACGTTTGAACGAAACCGAGATCACGATCTGGGTTGCGGGCGGTAAAACGCCGCCGAAACGCAACGTCGAACAGGAAGAAGTCCAACTCATTCCGAACAAAAAAGAATTTGCGCCGAACGACGTTGCCGAGCTTCTCGTGATGTCGCCGTTTCCGAATGCCGAAGGCGTTTTGACTTTAAGACGCGACGGATTGGTGAAAACCGAAAGATTTTCGATCAAGGAATCTTCGATCGTTTTGCGGATTCCTTTGGAAGAAAAATATCTGCCGAACATTTACGCGCAGGTCGATCTGGTCGGCGCGGCAAACCGGACGAACGACAAGGGCGAAATCGACACGAAACTTGCCAAACGTCCCGCGTTTGCGTCGGGAAGTTTGAACCTTTCAATCACGACGAAATCGCGTGAATTGACGGTTTCAGCCGAACCGCAGGATAAAACCTTACAGCCGGGCGGCGAAACGAAGGTCAATGTCGAGGTCAAAGATTATCGCGGCGAACCTGTTGCAAATTCGGAAGTTGCGGTCGTGATCGTCGATGAATCGGTGCTTGCGTTGTCGAATTATTCGATTGCCAATCCGATGGGAATTTTCTATACCCAACGCGGAACGGGCGTGCGCGATTTTCATATTCGGAAGGACGTTCTTTTGGGAAATCCCGACGATATTAAGAAACAACCGCCGCCGCCTCCGCCCGCGCCTGTCGCAATGTCTGCCGCGAATACCTCCGCAGTTGGCGGAGCGAGAATGGCAATGAAATCGAAAAATGAAATGTCCAGATCGGAAAATAAAATGGCGGCTGATATGGTTTCGGAAGCCGAACGCGACGATGGCAACGCCTCGCCCGACACGTCGATCAATGTTCGTCAAAATTTCGACGCACTGGCTAATTTCTCGGCTTCGGTTCGCACCGATTCAAACGGAAAAGCGGTCGTCAACGTGAAATTGCCCGACAATCTGACGCGTTACCGCATCACGGCAGTTTCGGTCGATACGGGCAAACGGTTCGGCAAATCGGAATCGAACATCACGGCGAAACAGCCTCTGATGGTTCGCCCAAGTGCCCCGCGCTTTATGAATTTCGGCGACCAGATCGAATTGCCCATCGTTATCCAAAATCAAACGGACAAAGATATGGCGGTTGACGTTGCGGTTCGTGCGACGAACGCGACTTTGACCGACGGCAACGGAAAACGCGTCGTCATCAAAGCCAACGACCGTTCGGAAATCCGTTTCCCCGTTTCGGCTGACAAAGCGGGAACGGCGCGATTCCAGATCGCCGTTTCTTCAGGAAAATTCAACGACGCGGCGGAAATTTCTCTGCCTGTCTGGACTCCAGCGACGACCGAAGCGTTTGCGACTTACGGCACGACCGACCAGAATGGCGCGATCTTCCAACCCGTTCAGGCTCCGAACGACGTTTTCCCGCAGTTCGGCGGTTTGGAAGTAACGACGAGTTCGACGCAGTTGCAGGAATTGACCGACGCGTTCATTTCTCTGCAAACTTATCCGTTCGAGTGTTCGGAGCAGGTTTCGTCGAGAATGATTTCGGTTGCCGCGCTTCAAGACGTTTTGAAAGCGTTCAAAGCAAAGGATATGCCGTCTGAGGAAGCGTTGAAGAAACGTTTTGCGCGTGATCTGGAAATTCTCCAGTCGCGTCAGAACGACAACGGCTATTTCGGGCTGTGGCGGCGCGACGGCGAACGTTATAAATATCCGTTCGTGACGGTTCACGCGGCACACGCGTTGATGCTTGCCAAGGCGAAAGGCTACAAAGTGCCCGAAGAAATGCTGACAAAGGTCAAGCCTTATCTGAAAAATGTCGAAAGTCATTACGACAAATGGCATCAGTATCCGCAAATTCGCTGGACGATTTCGGCTTACGCGCTCTATGTCCGCAATCTGATGGGCGACAACGACGCGGCGAAAGCGAAAAAACTGCTTGCCGAAGCGACCATCGAAAAAATGCCTTTTGAAGCATTGGGTTGGCTTTTGACGGTTTTCGTTGACAGCAAAAATTCGCAAGCCGAGGTTGCAAACATTATGCGTTTCCTGATGAACCGCACGACCGAAACTGCCGCAACTGCCAATTTTGTCACCGATTACGGCGACGGTGCGTGGCTCATTATGTATTCAAATCGTCGCGCCGACGGCGTTTTGCTCGAAGCGGTTTTGAAAGCCGAGCCGAATAACGATCTCGTGCCGAAACTGGTGCGCGGCTTGCTCGCTCAACGCACGAAAGGCGCGTGGGCGAATACGCAGGAAAATGTCTTTATCCTTCTGGCTTTAGACAAATATTTTCAGGCGTATGAAAAAGTCACGCCGAATTTCATTACGAAAGTTTGGCTCGGAAGCGTTTACGCGGGCGAACAGAAATTCGTCGGTCGTTCGGTCGATTCAAATCTGCTGAATATTCCGATGAATTACCTGATCGAACAAGGCGGAACTTCAAACCTGATTCTCGATAAACAAGGCGCGGGACGGCTTTATTATCGAATCGGAATGAAATACGCGCCGAAAAACCTGAATCTGAAACCTGCCGATTACGGTTTCGAGGTTCTGCGTAAATATGAAGCGGTTGACAACGCCGACGACGTGAAACAAAATGCCGACGGAAGCTGGACGATCAAATCAGGTGCACGCGTTCGCGTTCGTTTGACGATGGTTGCACAGGCTCGCCGTTACCACGTTGCGCTGGTCGATAATCTGCCCGCAGGTCTGGAAATCCTGAATCCGGGTCTGGCGGTCACGGAAGAAATTCCGGCGGATACGCAACAGACGAGTGTCGTCGAATTCGGAAGCCGCAGTTTCGGCGGTTATTGGTGGTGGCGGCAAAACTGGTATGAACACCAGAATTTCCGCGACGAACGCGCCGAAGCTTTTGCTTCATTGCTCTGGGAAGGCGTTTACAACTATTCCTACGTTGCACGCGCGACAACGCCCGGAAAATTCGTCGTTCCGCCCGCAAAAGCCGAAGAAATGTATCATCCCGAAACCTTCGGACGAACGGGAACGGATTTCGTCAACGTCGAATAAACGTTCGTAAGCAAAGCAAAAGGCTCGAAACTATTTTCAGTTTCGAGCCTTTTGTCTATCTAATTGTTAAAGTTTTGACCTTTCAGCCGCGTCTTTTACTTGCTGACTTCGGCGATGACTGCTTCGACGTTTTTCGCGATCAAAGGTTCGACCACGCCGGAAACCTGCGCACGTGCTCTTTTGTCGGCGATCTGATCCGTTTGATTCAAGAGCTGAAGCGAAGCTAAAAGCTCTTTATACAACGGCGAACGCGGCGGAACACGTATCACTTTACCACCGACAATAACGATCCCGCCGCCGTCATTGGCAACGCCGGGCGATACGTATGTAGCTACAAGTATTTTTGTTTCAATCATTTTATTTTGCTCCTTGTAATAATTTTAGAAATTGATAATCCTAGAAATCGAATTTGACGCGGTAATGTCCGCCGTCGCCGAAATAGTGTTTGACCCCGCTGTTCGGGAAAAAGCGATGTGCATTTACCAGATCGTCATTATCCGATCTGTTTTTGATCGCTTTGATAAATTCTTCGCGGAAAATTGTGGCGACGTTTCCGCCGTTTCCCGTTCTGAAAACCTGTAGTGAAGGATCGAGGCTGCCCATCCATTTGTGAACTTTGCCCGCCAAATTTTCGTCCGCATCCCAGTCTTCTTCGAGCAGGGCGACCATCACCAGATCGAGACTGGTAAGCTCGGGAAAGCTGACAGCCGCCGAACGCGGCGGTTCGCACGCATCTACGTTATCGTCCCACTCCGATTTGCGAACCCGTTTGACGACGGATTTCAATTTTTGCGCATCGCCGGCATAGACCAAAAAATACGGACTGTCGGACGGTCCGATCTCGCTTGTTTCTTCATCACACCAAAAGGTTATTTTAGACATTTTATATATCTCCTTAATTTTTATTTTTTTCGACTTGTAAGTCTGATTGTGTTGTTTGTTTCTTCGATTTCGATCAAACCGTGAAATTCCGTTTCAAAAATAATCTGTTTGCCGTTTTGGTCGGCAATGCTGATTTCGAGTTTGTAAAACCCGCCGCAGAATACCCGGCTTTTAATTACTTTTGAATTTTTACGAAGGCTTATCCGCTCGAAAGTTTCCGTTTGTAAAATAATTCTTCGTATTTTTCCCATCGTTTTGTTTTGAAAATATCTTGAAACTTCAAACAACAAGGCGTATTATCTGGGCAATGAAAAAAAAAGTCTTGAGCAAACTATGAGCAAAAAGTAAGTAAACTATGAGCGATTCTAAATTATTGAAAAATAGACGCTTATTTGCATTCAGCGTTTTTAGTTTAGATACCAAAGAAGGACTTTTTGCCGACGGCAAGCCTGTTAAACTCGCTCCGAAGGTGCTTCAAACTTTAGTTTTTCTGGTCGAAAATCAAGGTCGGATAATTTCCAAGGAAGAACTTTTCGATAATGTCTGGACGGATACTTTTGTCGAGGACAATGCGCTTTCCTTCAATATTTCACAACTCAGAAAAGCACTTGCTGCATATGACCGGCAAACCGTTTTTGTCGAAACCATTCCCAAACGAGGTTTTCGCTTCAGTGCCGCCGTCGCCGAGATAAAATCCGCTATCGAAAACGAAATTGTTTACGAAAAATACCAAACGCAGGAATTGATTATCGAGGAAATAATCAGCGAAAGTTCCGCCGAACCGCCTTTATTGAATTCAGCCGGAATCTCTTCAAGGATTTACATCCCGATCGCAATTTTTTCTTCGGCTTTAATAATTTTCGGTTTCTTCTATTTTCAGGGACAAAAAAAGGACGAATCACGCTTGTTCGACTCCCTGAAACCCGTCAAGCTCGCCTCCTGGAAATCAACCCGCAGTAACGAATACGGCGATTATCGCTCTTCGCACAACGGAAATATGATCGCTTATTCTTCGACCAAAGAAGGAAATGCGGGAATTTTTATCAAGCAGATCACCGGCGGCGAGGAAATCCGTATCGCGGGCAACGAATGGGACAATTTCAACCCGATCTGGTCGCCTGACGATCAACAGCTTGCGTTCGTTTCGGTACGTGAGCGCAAAACCGCGATTTACGTTTGCCCTTCGTTAGGCGGAACGCCCGTTTTGCTTAAACAGATCGGCGAAGGAAGTGTGTTTCTGCGCGGCTGGTCGAAAGACGGTGCGCGGATTTTTTATGAATACAAAGGCAATCTCTTCAAACTCGACATTGAAAGTAAGGAAATCGGACAACTGACGGATTTTGAGCAGAGTGCGGCAAACGGCAAATTTTTCAGTTTTTCGCCAAACGAAGACAAAATCGCATTTTGCGACAAAATCGACGGGCAAACCGATATTTGGTTGATGGAAACGTCGGGCGAAAACAGAAAGCGTTTGACCAACGATGCCGGCATTGAAACCGAGATCAGTTGGCATCCCGACAACAACCGTTTATTTTACAGCGTTTACCGCAATAAAAACTTTCAGATCAACCTTGCCTACGCTGACGGGCGCGAACCCGTTCAGGTTACACGCGGCGACAGCGACCCGCAATTGATGAATCTTTCGCCCGACGGAACGAAACTTTTCTACTCGGTTTCAGAAGACAACTCCGACATTGGCGGGGTCGACCTCAGCACCGGCAGAGAGTTTGAAGTGTCGAATGAAACCGATTCCGAGTTTTGGGCGGATGTTTCGCCTGACGGGAAATCGCTCGCATATCAGTCGAATTCTTCCAAACAAGCGATCAAGCGTTTGACCGATTCCGTCGTGATCGTCAGACCGCTTGCGGAAAAAAACAAGTTGATCTCGTTTCGAGGTTCCAATCAAAGATGGTTGCCTGACAGCCGCAGGATCGCTTTCTTGCGTTATGAAGAAACGAAGCAGAGATACGATTTATGGGTGTTCGATCTTGCAAACGGTGAAGAACAGCAAATTACGACCGACGGAATTACCGCGCCGGGAACTGCTACATTTCCTTATAACCGCACTCAGGTAAAAGATTTCAACTGGTCGAATGACGGCAATAATTTTGTTTACACGGGCGTAAAACGGCAAAATATTTTTCTTTTTTCCGCCGATCGCGGGGAAACGGCAAATATTACGAATAACGTTGATCCGAACCGCATTTTTCACTGTCCGCTCTGGTCGGCGGACAACGGCAAAATCGCTTATGTTTCTGAAACGAAACAGTCTGCGTCGGGCGGAAAAGGTAAATGGAGCGTTCAAATATTTGAAAACGGGCAAGCGAGAGAGATTTTTTCGACCGATGCCAGCCTGCGTTTTCTCGGTTGGGCGGAATCGAACGACAAACTGCTTTTTGAAGCGCACGATGGCGCGATGTTGTCCGACCCGATCGACATCAAACTTTTAGAAATTTCGATCAACGGCGAAACAAAGATCGTCAATTCCTTCGAGAAAATTTCAGCTCTTTCGATGGCTCTTTCGCCTGACAAAAAAAATGTCGTTTTCGTCAAGGAAGAGGGCGGCAAAGACAATATCTATTTAGCCGAATTGAATAAAAATAATGTAAAAAAATTGACCGACAATACATACTCTTATACCCTTTTCGGTAGTTTGGCGTGGTCGCCCGACAGTAAAACCGTATATTTTGACAGGCAGGAACGGGTTAATACGATTTCGATGTTTGAAATTTTCGATAAAAAACAGGAGAAAAATTATGGCGATTGATCTAAATAATATTGAAGAATCTTACGAAATGAAAGCCTTTAAAAAAGAAATAGCCGATTTTAGTAAAGCTTCAGAGAAGTTTATTGCCAATGCCGTCAGCGAAGCGAACGCAATAAGACGGGCGAAATCACTGACTTCCAGATTAAAAGCCGCTCTCGCTTATTCGAGCGGCAGACAATGCCCGAAGGGAACGGTCTGGGACCCTGAAACCAAAACCTGTATATAGTCTACGCTGATTTTGCTTTAGGATCGGCAGATAATAATTATCAATCACCGACAGTGAGGAATAATCGATTTATTTTTAGCGTCGGGCTATTCCTGTTTTGAGTAATTTCAAAAAAAATGTTCAGGTTTTCAATATCGGCTTGACTCAAAACGTAAACAGGTCTATAAATCATTTGTTATCGCTTCCCGTATTCCCGAAATACTTAAAAAAATAAAATATCGAACCATCGGCAGGAAATATCTTTTTCGCTTTATTTTATTGAATAAAGGATGTTTAGGCATCAATCTACCACTTGGAGCTAGAAAAGAATATGAAAAAATTCCTGTGCATCGGAATTATTGTTATTTGGTCTGTTTTGTTGACAGCAAACGTTTTTGCCCAAAACGGAAAGGTCATTTTTCCGGTCAATCCGAAACCTTTGCCGGAAGGCATCATACCGGAAACTTCGATCACCGAAAGCGGTCGGATCAGAGCGGCTTTGACGACGGGCGGAACGACTTCGACGACCGCCTTGATCGATCACGGCGGACCGGTCATTAATACGCCGACGATCTATCTGATCTGGTATGGCAATTGGAATCAGGCGAACGGCTCTGATACTCCGGCAGGTCAACAGATCATTCGCGATTGGGCGAACAGCATCGGCGGAACCCCGCATTATCAGATAAATTCGAGTTATTCGACCACGAAACCGATTTCCGGCAACGTGCTTTACGGCGGCGAAACGACCGACACGGGCACGAGAACGAGCCTGACCGATAACCAAATTCGGACGGTTGTGAATAATGCCATTACGAGCGGCAGATTGCCGTATAACGCGAACGGCGTTTATTTTGTCATTACTTCGTCGAACGTTACGGCAAGTTCGGGCTTTTGCACGCAATATTGCGGCTGGCACACTTCGGCAACTTTGACGAGCGGAAAGGTTCGCTATTCATTCGTCGGAAACGCAAAACGTTGTTTGAGTTCGTGCGCCGCGCAAGGCACGGTCAGTCCGAACGGCAATCCCGGGATTGACGGCGCAATTTCGGTTTTGACGCACGAATTGGAAGAAGCGAATTCCGATCCCGACCTGAACGCCTGGTATGATTCGAGCGGCGCGGAAAATGCCGACAAATGCGCCTGGACATTCGGACATTTTCAATTTCAAACGGCAAACGGTGCGTGGGCGAATATGACCTTTGGCGGACGTAACTGGCTGATTCAGCGAAATCTCTGGAAATCCGGCAGCAGCTGGTTGTGTATGGTTGATTCAACGCATAACTAAAAATTCAAATCCTGATTTTCCCGAACCGAAGGCGATGAATTAACGATTTACCGCTTTCGGTTTTTAATTTGCAACAAAACCGTATCCGGTCAAAACCTGCAATATCTTCGCCGCATTTTCTTCGACCGGAATATTGACCGTATCGAGCGTAATTTCGGCATTTTCGGGCATTTCGTAAACGTCGTCGATTCCCGTAAAATCTTTTATTTCACCGCGCCGCGCTTTTGCATACATTCCTTTTGTGTCGCGCCGTTCGCAGATTTCGAGCGGCGTATCGACGAAAATTTCGATGAAATTATCTTTGCCGACCAGATTTCTGACTTCGTTTCGCGCCGCCCGATAGGGTGAAACTGCCGCACAGATCGCAACGCCGCCGTGACGGACGATCTCGGCGGCGACAAAACCGATGCGCAAAATATTCGTGTCGCGGTCTGCTTTGGAAAATCCTAAACCTTTCGACAGATGCGTGCGCACCACATCGCCGTCGAGCATCGTTACGCGCCGACCTTTTTCGTGCAAAAGATTCATCAAAATTTCGGCAGTCGTCGATTTTCCCGCGCCGCTCAAACCCGTAAACCACAGACAAACGCCCTGTTTAGAACGCGGCGGATAACTTTCCGCCAAAATTTCCGCCGTTTCCTTGCGCGTAAACCACGCGGGAAGCGGTTTTCCTTTATATAGGAATTCTTCACGAATCTGCGTTCCCGAAAGCGAAACGGTTTTCGTGCCGTTTTCGATTTTATTTATTTCCTCGTAACGGTCTTCTTCGGGCAGAAAAACCATTTCGCCGAAAGCGAGCATTCTGACACCCAGTTCCGCTTCAAATCGAGAAAAAAGTTCCTGCGCCGCAAACGGTTCGTAGAACGGTTTTCCGTGCGAATCGATTCCCGGGCTGGCGTGATCGCGTCCGACGATAAAATGATTTGCACCGTAATTGCGGCGGATTATCGCGTGAAATATCGCTTCGCGCGGTCCCGCCATCCGCATCGCAAGCGGCAACAGCGAGAGCCGAGTTTTGCTTTTATCATAATAATTTTCGATCAGCTTTCGATAGACGCGGACACGCGTAAAATGATCGACATCGTTCGGCTTCGTCATCCCGACCACGGGATGCAAAAACAACGTTCCGTCGATCGATTCGGCGGCGCGTTTCGTCATTTCTTCGTGCGCGCGGTGAATCGGGTTCCGCGTTTGAAAGGCGACGACGTTTTCGTTCCCGATCTCGGTCAATTTCACCCGCGTTTGCTCCGGCGAAAGTCTTAAATCCTTAAAATCGAAGTGCTTCGGCAGATTTAAAACTTGGAGCTTGCCCGAAACATTGAATTTTCCCCAGTGTTCGATTTCCGTTACAAGCGGATGAAAAAGATCGTTCGTGCCGGGAATTTTCCGTGCAAAATCCTCGCGTGACCATTCGTAAATTTCATCGACGCGCATTATCGCCAAAAGATCGTTTTTCGCATCGCGGAGAGCGATTTTTTTGTCCAACTCCAAACCGTCGAAATGATTGACGGGTAAAGTTATCGGAATCGGGAAGAGCAGACCGTTGGCAAGGCGCATTTCTTCTAAAACTCTTTCGTAATCGGCTTTTCCGTGAAAAGTTTCGAGCGGCGAAAACGCTCCGGTTGCCAGCAATTCGAGATCGCAAACGGCGCGGTTCGAGATTTGCAACGAAGGCAGACGATTGGCTTCGGCGGTCAATTCTTCGCGTTCATCGTCGAAAACGAGCAAATTAATAAGTTTTCCGCCGAAAGGTTTGATAAGTTCGATTTCGGGATTTTCAGGGTTCAAGATTTTAGTATTTTCGGTTAAATTCAAAGTTCGTGATTTTTCGTAGTTTATTGTGAATTATCCTTTCGATTTTTACAAAAACAAAAATTTTAATAGACAATCCGCCGTTTTAGATTTATTTATAAAGGTATGAAAAAAGTAGTCTTATTATTTATCGTCGCTATTTTTTCGTTTAGTATTTCGGCGCAAACCGAAGCGCAAAAGATTTACGAAACCGAAAAGGCGTTTGAACGCGCATCAGCCGAAAAGGGAATCAATCAGGCTTTTATCGAATTTACTGCGCCAGACGGTGTTTGTTTTCTAAGCGGTGCGCCGTCAAACTGCCGCGAGTTTTGGGGAAGTTTACCCGCTTCGCCCGCTTTTTTAACCTGGAATCCGACCTATATCGATGTTTCGTCAAACGGGCTTTTTGCGGCTTCGACCGGAAATTCGGTTTATCGCGCAAAGGGAAAGGACGACGCGAACGCTTTTTACGGCGAATATTTAACGGTCTGGCAGAAACAGCCCGACAATTCATACAAAGCCGTCGTTGACATCGGAATTTCGCACGAAAAGCCTGAAAAGATCGCAGCTGAATGGAAAACCGCCGCCGTGTCGAACGCTTCGCAAACCGCACAGAGCGGTTACGCGGGCGACACGGCGGCGGCGTTTTTTGAAACTCTCACGAAACAGGGAATCCAGAAAGCCTACAAAAACTACGCGGCGGACGATGTGAGAGTGTTGCGCGAAGGAAAGATGCCTTTTGTCGGGAAAGCGGCGTGGCTTGCCGAACTCAAAAAGGACAAATCGAAAGTGACGATCAGGAAACGCGCTTCGTTTTTCGGCGCGGCGGATTTTGCCTACACGACCAACGCCTATTCCGCCGTCAAGCCCGATAAAACGACCGAAAACGGCAATTTTGTGCAGGTCTGGAAACTGCAAAACGGCAAATGGCAGATCGCTTTCGACATCTTTCTGCCGTCGGATAAATAGAGAAAAGTAACAAATCTTTCAAGGGAAAAAAGAACAATGGTTAAAGCAGATTTTCGCCGGATTTTATAAGAAATAAATCCGTGAAAATGCGTGCTGATCGTTGTTCCTTTTTCTCTGCATCTTCTTCCCCAAACTTGCGAAAAAGCGAATTTCCACGCAAACTTTTCAACGTGAGCTCAAATTTTGCAAAAGTTGTCGAATTATTGAAATTGGAAGCCGCCGCGATCGAACGAACGGCGCAGATTTTGGACGAAAAAGCCGTCGAAAAAGCCGTCGAAATTTTATCCTGCTGTGAAAGCAAGGTGATCGTGACGGGCGTTGGGAAATCGGGCGTGATCGCACAAAAGATCGCGCAAACGCTCGTTTCGACGGGAACCATTTCCGTTTTCGTCCACCCGTCGGACGCGCTTCACGGGAGCCTCGGCGTGGTCGCGGCGGGCGATGTCGTCATCGCGCTTTCAAATTCGGGCGAAACGGACGAACTTCTTTTGATTCTTCCCGCGATACAGCAAAGAGGCGTAAAGATCATTTCCATTGTCGGCAACCTGAACTCGACGCTTGCACGAAATTCCGACGTTGCGCTCGATGCTTCGGTCGATAAGGAAGCCTGCCCGCTCAATCTCGCGCCGACCACTTCGACGACTGTCGCGCTGGCGATCGGCGACGCGCTCGCGATGACCTTGATGCAGGTCAAAAATCTGACCGAAAAAGACTTTGCCGCCAATCACCCGGCAGGACGTTTGGGCAAACGCCTGACGCTCAAAGTTGTGAATCTGATGCACGAAAGCCCGAACATCGCTCCCGGAGCAGGCTGGCTCGAAGTCGTCAAAAACATTTCAAAATTCGCGCTCGGCGCGGTCAATGTTGTCGATCAGGACGAAAATCTGATCGGCATCATCACCGACGGCGATTTGCGCCGCACCATCGAAAAAACTTTGCCCGAAAACTTTTCCGCTTTGACCGCCGAAAAAATGATGACGCGCTCGCCGATTTCCGCCGCGCCCGAAATGCTCGCCTTCGATGCGCTCGGGTTGATGGAAAACCGCCCGTCGCAAATCTCCGTTCTGCCCGTTGTCAAAGACGGAAAATGCGTCGGTCTGCTCAGACTGCACGACATCGTGAGGATCGGTTTATGACATTCGGAAAACATATGTCCGAACCTGCGGCGAATCTTTGCCCGAAGATTTTTTCGGAACGAAGATTGACTTTTTTTCAGAAACAGGCAATTTTTAAGTTAATTGCCGAATCCCGATGCGATGAAAAGGAAAGAATCAAAAAGCGAAACGAAAAAGAATTCAAAGACCGGAACTGTCAAAGAAAAAGTAACTGTGACGCAATTGGTCGAGAAAATTCAGGAAGCCGCCGATTATATTGTCGGACTGTTTGAAAACGCGCCGGACGAAAGGATTTTGCATCCGCAGAACAACGAATTTATCGATGCCTCGATCGATTCACTTCAGCAGATTCGCAACCGTCTGCACGATTCCGCCGATTCCGACAAGGAATTGATCGCCAACGCCTTTGCCGCAATCATCGACCGCACCCGCGAACGGATCGACAAAATCCGCAAAGAAGCCGCCGAACGCTCGCCCGAATTGGCGCGAAAACTCAAACCGCCCGAATACGAAATGCCCGTGTGGTATAACGAAAGCTTGCAGACATTTATGGAGTTGGTCGAACGCCGCGACGAATTTATCGCGCGGATGAAGCTCGTTTTGCCCGAAAAACGCGCCGAATATCAAAAGATGATCGCCGAAATGGACAGCGTCATCAACGAAGGCGAAGAAGCCTTTGCCGTCGAATACGAACGGTTTCAAAAACGCAAACAATACGAGGACGGTTTCCGCAAACTCCTCAAAACGGGAAGCAAAAAAGAACTCGCCGAACTCCGCAATCACCTCAAAAAAAATCCCACCCGCGACGGCGTGGTGGAAAGACTTTTACGGGAAGAATTTCCCGAATAATCAGCTTTCGATCTCAACTATCTCGAAATGTTTTTGACCGATGAGTCCATAACCGGGCGTGTCCAAGCTAAGATTTGAACTCTCAACAAAAACTGCTCACGGCTCACCCCTCACGGCTCACTTCAACTCTTGACTTTTGCGTTAAACGCGCTTATAACGTCTTTGTTCAGTTATTTATTTTTTCTTTTCATAAAACGATGCGCGAAGTGTTGTTTTATTTGTTCGCTATGTTTAAGTATTCGGACAAAGTTAAAAATTCGTAACCGCGTTCGGAGTCCCGCCTTCAGGCGGCTTGACCGTTGCGAAAAGTCTTCTGAAGAGGGCACTCCGAACGTTGAATTTCTCCTGCCCGCCGTCTTAAACGCGAAATTCGATCTCCGATCTTCGGCTTCTTGCCTATTACACTGAATCTTAAACCACGAGTCCCGGGAAATGTCTAAACAACGGAAAAGCGGTAAAGCCTTTCGTAAGTTGAAACGCGAATTCAGCGCATTAAGCGGAGTTAACAGGATTTTTATAATCTGAAGCCATCCGCGCCGATCTTCCCGATCATTTCGATCCGCGTTCAAAAAAAGGTTCGGTTTCCGCATTTCCCGAGAGTTTAAGGACAGGTTCCGGGTCTTAAATCTTAAATCTTAGAAATGGAGGAAACTATCAAATGCCTACTGAAGAATCGAATAATAAAGTCAAAAAACAATATGAAACCGGACACGCCAAATTGCTCGAATCGCTCGACCGCTTGATCGCCGCCGCGCAGACGCTCGATCAGGCGCGGCTCGATCCGCCCGCCGATCTGACCGTTGCGGCGTTGCAGGCGCGTCACGCTAACGGCACGGCATTGCAGGAGAGCGTCGGCAACGCCCGCGCCGGTTGGCGGACGATCGCGCTCGTGCGGGCAACCGGCATCGGCAAATTTGCCCCGCTCGCCGTCGAAGCCGTCGCCGCCCTTGAAGCTCGCGGTGCATCGCCCGAAACATTGAAGGACGCACGTTCCTACGTCCGCAAACTGCACGGCAAACGCGCCAAACCGAAAGCGGGCGACAATCCCGAAACGCCCGAACTCGACGAATCCGAAAAAGGCGTTTCCGCTTCACAGCAAAGCGCGGCGGCACAGCTTACGACGATGAACGAACTGCTCGATTTTCTCGAAGCCCAACCGCTCTACGCCCAAGTCCGCACCGCTAAACTGACCATCCCGGCGATGCGCACCTTCGTTGAAGGCACCCAAACCGACCATACCGCCTCGATCACCGCCGCCGCTTCACTAACCGCCGCCCGCAACGAACGCAACAAAGATTTCTATTTAGACCCCGACAATATCTGCGACCTCGCCAAACGCTACAAAGCCCTCGTCAAAGGCGTATACGGCGCAAACAGCCCCGAATTCAAAATGGTCAACGAGATAAATTTCATCAAGATAAAACCATAAAAAACGCGTTCAGAGTCCCGTCTTCAGGCGGCTTTACCGTAATAAAAGCCTTCTCAAGACGGGACTCTGAACGCGATTCCCAAATTACAATTTAAATAATCTTTTAACTAAAAGGTGAATTTCGGTGCTCGGATTGCTGTATTTTTCCAGAAAATCTCTTTCGATTCGGTCGGCTAACCTGATCGCTCTTTGTGATTTTTTCACAAAAACGGCAGTTATTGGTCAGTATATGGATAAAGAAGGCAAATAGCAAAGCATTTTTATCTAAACAAGATTAAAGGAATCGAAAAGGAAAGGCGGAAAGATTTGATAATTCAGTTTCCAATACCATTTCTTTCAGCCTGTTTATGGTCTGTTCAAGATAAATCTGACAATCGCGGCTAGAAACAGAAACGCGGTTACAGTTTTTACAGACGATTATAGTCTGTTCAAGATAAATCTAACAATCGCGGCTCTGCCGCCCGATGTGCGGAAAGGCTTTGCCTTTTCGAGAGATTCTTCCCCGATTTTTGAGGCTCTGCCTCCGTTTTGATGCGGAGGCAGAGCCTCAAATCATTAGAAAACGATTTACGGAAAGGCAAAGCCTTTCCGCACATCAGCGGGCAAAGCCCTTTCCGCATATCAGCGGGCAAAGCCCTTTCCGCATATCAGCGGGCAAAGCCCTTTCCGCATATCAGCGGGCAAAGCCTTTCCGTATATCAGCGGGCAAAGCCTTTCCGCACATCAGCGGGCAAAGCCCTTTCAGAACTTATTGTTAGGTTTATTTTCCAAAGCTCATAAACAGTCTTTCCACGAAGCGCGGAATCATTACTCGAACGCATTGAAAGCCTACTCGAATCGGTTGAAACGCTACTCAAACGGGTTATTTTTCGACTCGAAGGCGTTAAATCGTCACTCGAACGGGTGAAAACGCAACTTGAATACGCGGAAAGCCTACTTGAACGGGTTGAAAGCTGACTTGAACGGGTTAAATCGCAACTCAAAGGCGTTGAAAGCTAACTCAAAGGCGTTGAAACGTAACTCAAAGTAGTTGGCAAGCAACTCGAAATAGTTAAAACGTAACTCGAAGGAGTTGACAAGCAACTCGGAGTAGTTGACAAGCAACTCGAAGTAGTTGAAACGTAACTCGGAATAGTTGGCAAGCAACTCGAAGGGGGTCTTTTATCGCGTCGGCAGGTTTTTTCGGCAACGTTCGGGGTTGTGTTCGTATCTATTCACAGGTAAATTCTTGAAAGGCTTTTCGCAAGGGTAGAAAGATATGAAAAAAATGGCGGTTTTGGTGTTGGCGTTGGTGCTGTGTGCGTCGGTTTCAAAGGCACAGCAGGCGGAGGTGATGATCTCTTTGAATGAACAGTTTTTCGATTCGCTTCTCGACGCGCTTTTTAAGGCGGGCGAACCGAAATTTCCGTTGGCATTGAAAGACGAAGGTGTCAAAGGGGGAAAAGGTGACGGGGAGAACGTTTTCGCAAAGGTTAGTTTTAACGAAGAAAATAAAATCCAAAATCCAAAATCCAAAATCCAAAATTACTGTGACGAGTCGATCAAATTACAACGCGAGATCGACGGCGTGAGAACTGCCGTCCGTTTCCGCGACGGGCAGATTTACGCGCCGATCGCGTTTCGCGGCAATTACAACCCGCCGTTCATCGGCTGTATCGAATTTTCGGGCTGGGCGGAATCGATCATCACGCTCGAATTCGATAACGAAAAGCAAAGTCTGGTCGGTCGCGCCAAAGTTACGAACGTTCAGTTAAGCGGAACGGGCGGGATCGGGAGCGGTCTGGTCACGAAACTGGTGCAAAATTCCATCGACAAAAAGATAAATCCTCTTCAGATTCTCCAGATGGACAAAGTTTCGTTCGCCGTGCCCGTGCAAAACTCCGCAACCTTAAAAATGAAAGCCGTCGGGATGCGCCACGAAATCGCAAACGGCGCGCTCAACGTCTTCATCTCCTACCAGTTTCAATAATATCCGGCTGAAAACCCGAAAAGGAGAATAAAAACACACGTCTTTCAGTCGAAAAAAGGCGCGTGTTTTTTTCGTTCGGGAAAATGGAGCGGATGTTTATTGAATACCTTGCGGTGCGCCTTGCATAACGTAGCCGTTCAGCTCGTTTCCTTCAAAATAAAGAGAACCTTTGCTTGCCGGAGCCGCGCCGTTATTGTTTGCCATCAAACCGGCGGTCAAATAACAATCGATTCGGAATTTACTCGGAAATCCCCATTTATCGAAAGCCGGAAGCGGATCGACCTGACGGTTATTGGGAAGCAAATTCCAGCCCGCATCATACGAAGCATAAGGATACTGGAGTTTGACGCTGAAATAAACACAGTCGGAGTTTGCCGCGTAACCGTTTTCCATTTCATCTTCGTGAACGTCAACCGCATAATTGTGAACGCGGCGTTCCATTCTGCGCCAGATTCCGTGCGCCTGCCACGCGCCCCATTGCGGGACGATATTCATCGAATCATCGACCCCGCCGTTATGAATCGCAAAAACGTGTCCGCGATGCACGTCGCCCGCATAACCGTGCGGCAAATGTCCGACGGCGGGTTCCGGCGTATGCGGTCCGCGCTTACCGCCCGAAGCGACAATAATGCCCCGCACCCACACCGGGCGATTATGGTAATGTCTTTGAACGCCGTTGGCAAAACCTGCCGCAACGATGACACCATTTTCCTGAATCGATTCGTAATCGATCCAGATCGGACCGACCGCTTTTGAATTATGATTAGGTCCGAGCTGACGATTATTTCCGAAACTATTTGTTCCCTGCACAATTATTCTCATTGTTTTTCCTCCTTTATTTATATTGGTTGTAATTGAAAAATATATATTAAAACCATCATTGAATCAATAAAGTCCGGGAAAAATAAACGAATGTCCGAAAGCCGAATGAAATAGGTAAAAACCGATTAAAATGATAAGTATTTTGCCTGTTCGATTCTTCCTCCGGGGAGCGTTTGCGGCGAACGATATACGCTACTCGTGTCTGAAATAGTGTTCGTTTGCGGTGAGTTTGTTTTGTAACATTGGAGTTACGGTTACGGAACGCCAATTGCTCAGGTAATTTCATAGAAACGAGAAGGGTTTCAAATTAACTATTCAGATGAGGTTTACTATGAAACGCAAATTTATTAAAGGACTGACCTTTTCCGCCATCGTCGGGTCTGCGCTTTTGCTCGGCACGGGCGAAACCGTCAACGCGCAAAGAGACAACCGCCGCCCCGAAAGAGATCAGCAAAAAACGGAACGCGACGATTCCAAACAGCAGGAAGAATCGCGCCGCGTCTGGCAGAATCAACGCCGCCAGGAACAAGATCAAAGCCGTAATCAGGAGCAGGAACGCCGCCGTCAGGAACAACAAAGACGGCAGGAAGAACAGCGTCAGAACGATCAACGCCGCAACGAACAGCAACGCCGCGATCAGATGGAAGCGCAGCGTCGTGAGCAGGAATCGCAACGCCGCGAGGAAGTCCGCCGTCAGCAGGAATGGCAGAATCAACGCCAGAACGATCAACGGCGCAACGAGCAACAGCGTCAGCAGGAAGCGCAACGCCGCGCCGAACAACAGCGTCAGGCAGAGATCGAACGCAACCGTCAACGCGACAACGACCGCAATAATGATTGGCGCAATCAGCAGAAGAACCGTGAACGCAACGACGATCGAAATCGCAACAACCGCAACAACGATTGGCAAAACAACCGCAATAACCGCAACGACCGCAGTCGTGAACAGTGGCGTGAAGCGCAAAACCGACGCATCGAACAGATCAACCGGGCACGCGCCGAACAGCAACGCCGCGCTTTGCAATGGCAGCGCGATCTGGAACGCCAGCGACGCATAAATCAATACCGTTATCAGCAGAGATACCTGGAAAGACTGCGCCGTGACCAAATCCGTTTGCAACAATGGCGCGATCAGCAATACTGGGAAAATAATTACCGTTATAATCGCGGCGGAAGTTATTATTACACCAATCAATACGGCGCGCAGATGCTGCGCCAAGCCGTCGAATACGGTTACGACGAAGGCTACCGCGCAGGTTTAGCCGACCGCGAAGACAACTGGGATTACGATTATCAGAGCGCATACGGCTACGACGATGCAAGCTACGGTTATGACGGATATTATGTCGATTACGGCGAATATCAATATTATTTCCGCGAAGGTTTCCGCCGGGGTTACGAAGACGGATATTACAGCCGCAGTCGTTACGGACGTTACAACAACGGAAATTACAGCATCTTAGGCAACATTTTGCAGGGAATTTTCAGCGCGATTCTTTTCAACGATTAAGAATCCTTTGAAAACAAAAACGAAAGGCTTCATTTTCGGATGAAGCCTTTTTTGTTTCTATTTCAAAATCGAGAGATATTCCTTCCAAACGCCGACGTTCACGGAATATTTTTTCGCGAGATTCGTGACGATCTGCCGAATATGCGTAAGATCGTGAACTAGCCAGGTCGAGAGCAGATTTTCGAGCGTGACTTCGCCCAAATCGGGATGATTTCCTTTTAAATTCAATTGTTCTTCGGTCAAATTCCACAATTTCAACGTTTTAATACTTTCCCTACGCTTTTCCGCAAAAGTTTCGAGCAAATCATCGAGCGTTTTATCTTTCGATACTTCAAATTGCGCGTAACGGTCAAACGGTTCAAACGTTCGATTTTCGCCTTGCCTTAAAATAATTTCGGCACGCGGAATCCAATCGGTTTCTTCGGCGTGTATGTAATGCCCGACAATATCGAACGCGCTCCAATCTTCTTTATTATGCTCGCTTTTCGTCCAATCTTCAGACAAATTTCCGAGCAAAGACTTCAAAACCAAAGGCGTATTTTCCAGAATTTCGACGGCTTGATTGATTTCAAATTTCATAACTTTCGGCAATTATACAATTTATTTGCTAATATTTTAGTTTTGTAGTTATGAATTTACCTTTAGTTGCAATCATCGGTCGCCCGAACGTCGGGAAATCCACACTTTTTAATCGTTTGACGGGAACGCGAAAATCCATCGTCGGCGACGAACCGGGCATCACGCGCGACCGCATTTACGGCGAGGTCGAATGGAAATCGAAAACCTTTGAGCTCGTTGACACGGGCGGAATCGTGCCGGACGACGAAGCGATCATTCCGGCGAATATTTTCAAACAGGCTTCGTTTGCCATTTCAAAAGCCGAAGCGATCATCTGGGTCGTTGATGCGCGCGCCGGTGTGACACCGCTCGATGAAGAAATTTCCGTCTTTTTGCGAAACATCGGCAAGCCCGTTTTCATCGCGGCAAACAAAGCCGAAACGCGCAAGGTCGAGGAAGAAGCCGCCGAATTTCATCAATTCGGTTTTGAACTGATTCCGCTTTCCGCCGAACACGGAACTTCGGTCGGCGATCTTTTGGACGCGGTTTTCGACGTTTTGACGTTTGAAGAAGAGCAGGAAGAAGAGCCGTCGGACGAAATAAAACTGGCGATCATCGGTCGCCCGAACGTCGGCAAGTCCTCATTATTAAATAAAATTTTGGGCGAAGAACGCGTCATCGTTTCGCCGATCGCCGGCACGACACGCGATGCGGTTGACACGCATTTGACGGTTGACGGGCAAAAGTTTTTGATAATCGACACGGCTGGAATCCGCCGAAAAGGAAAAACGACCGAAATGGCGGAAAAGCTGTCGGTCATTATGGCGAAAAAATCGCTCGAACGCGCCGACGTTGCGTTAATGGTGATCGATGCGGTTGAAGGCGTGACCGCGCTCGACGCAAATATCGCGGGTTACGCGGTCGAATCGGGCTGTTCGGTGATTCTGGTCGTCAATAAATGGGACATCATCCCCGAAAAGGAAACGAACACGATCTATCGTTTTGAAGACGATCTGCGCCAGAAAATGAAGTTTCTTCATTGGGCTCCGATGGTCACGATCTCCGCGTTGACAGGTCAGCGCGTGACAAACATTTTGCCGCTCGTCGTGAAAGCGAACGAAGCGCGGAATTTGAGAATTCAAACGTCGAAATTGAACAGATTTTTTGAAGAAAACGTGTCGCAGCCGAAAGGCGGAACCGCGCCCGCGCCCGTCAAAGGCGGTTTTTCGCGTCTGAAAGTGCAGTTTCTCACGCAGGGCGGTTTGCGTCCGCCGCTTTTCGTTTTGTTCACGTCCGGCGGCGACAAAGGCGGTCTGCATTTTTCGTATTTGAGATATATCGAAAACCGCCTGCGCGAAGAATTCGAGTTTTTTGCAACGCCGATTCGACTGAAAGAGAAGCATAAAACTAAAGGAAAGAAAGATTGATTTAACGCAAAGACGCACAGATGCAGAGCCGCAAAGAAATTATAAAAATAATCTCTGCTTCTTCGCGTCTTTGCGTCTTTGCGTTAAAATTTATCGAAAATGGAAGCAATTTTACTTTTAATCAGAATCTTTCTCTTCGCAGTTTTCATCACGGCGGGAATCGGGAAACTGCTCGATCTGGAAGGTTCGGAAAGGGCGGTCAAGGATTTCGGAGTGCCCGAAAATGTGGCGAAACCTTTTTCGATTCTTTTGCCGATCGCGGAGATTTTACTCGGCTTTTTGCTTTTGTTTACGAGCGTTTCGTGGTTTGGCGCGCTCGGAGCATTTTTGCTTTTGGCGGTTTTTATCGGCGGAATGCTCCGGCAGATGAAGCAGGGAAATGCGCCCGATTGTCATTGTTTCGGCGCGATTCACAGCGAACCTGTTTCGGCGAAGAGTTTGATTCGCAACATCGTTTTTGCGATACTTGCGCTTTTTCTTGTAGTTAGCTGGAAAAAGCAGGGCTTGAGCTTTGGGGATTTGACGAATGAGCTGGCGATTCAGTTGATTTTCGGTTTGGCATTTATCGGTTTATTCGGGGCGGTGATCTTTTATCTGAAAAAGATTTCCGAACAGCAAAACCAGATTATGCGCCGCGTCGAAATGCTCGAAATCATTTCGCACGAAGGCGGCGAAACGAAGCGCGAAGACGTGCAGTTTCCGACCGAAGGTTTGCCGATCGGTGCGCCCGTTCCCGATTTTGCAGGTGAAAATCTGAAAGGAAGAACGACTGAATTCGAGCATTTGTTAATGCTCGGCAAACCGATTTTGTTTTTCTTTGTCGGTCCGAACTGTCCTTCGTGCACCGCGCTTTTGCCTGAAATCGATGATTGGCAAAATGAGTTGAAGGAAAAACTCAATATCGTTTTCGTCAGTCACGGAACGGCGAAGGAAAACGTTGCAAAATTCGGAGAAAACCGCGAAGTTCTGCTTCAAAAAGAAAGGGAAATCGGCGCGATTTTCGGCGCATTATGGACACCGACAGCGGTTTTGGTAAATGCCGACGGCACGATTGCCAGCCGTCTTGCCATCGGCGACGCGGGCATTCGTGAACTCGTAAATATTATAAAATCAGCCCGTAACAACGGCGGTATGATGTATGCCGCGACCGACGAAATTGCAAATGCCGAACAGCTCGGCGCGGAAATTCCTCCGTTTGCGGCAAACGACGTTTCGGGCAAAAGCATTTCGTCCGAAGATTTGAAAGGAAAAAGAACGCTGTTGACATATTGGAGTCTGACGTGCGGCTGGTGCGGGCAAATGTTGGGCGAACTGCGCGAATGGGACAAAACGCGCGGTTTGGACGAGCCGAACTTGTTACTCGTTTCGTCGGGCGACGCGCAAAGAAACCGTGAACTGGGTTTTCGCGGGACGGTTTTGCTCGATGATGAAAAAGCCTTGCCGACAAGCTTGAAAATGGACGCAACGCCGTCCGCCGTGCTGATCGACGAAGAAGGAAAAATAGTTTCCGAAATCGCCGTCGGTGCACAGAATATTTGGGCTTTGCTCGGAAAAAAAATGTAGTCAATTACGAATTTCAAATTACGAATTACGAATTATATGAAGGATAATGTTTTACTTGACAAAAGTTTTGCTTTTGCTATTCGTGTCGTGAAGGCTTACAAATATTTGGTCGAAGAAAAGAAGGAATTCGTAATTTCAAAGCAGTTTTTGAGAAGTGGAACATCTATCGGCGCGAATGTCGAAGAATCCGTCGGAGGACAGTCAAAAGCCGATTTTATCGCAAAATTGAGCATTGCTTATAAAGAAGCTAGAGAAACAAAATATTGGATAAGATTACTCAGAGCAACCGATTATTTTGACGAAACACAAGCAAACAGTTTATTAGCCGATCTGGAGGAAATTCTAAAAATTATCGGCAAAATTCAAATTACAACAAAAGCTAACTCGTAATTAATAATTTGAATTTCACAATTTATAAAATGAATTTCGTAATTCGTAATTCGTAATTCGTAATTGAAACAAATGCAGCCAATTGAATGGACAGTGACCGCGCAGGAAGGTGAAGCGCGGACGGGAATTTTGCGGACGCGGCGTTCGGTGATCGAAACGCCTGTTTTTATGCCGGTCGGAACGCAGGGCACGGTGAAAGGCGTGCGTTACGAATTTCTCGAAGACGAGATGGATGCGCGCATCATTCTCGGAAATACGTATCATCTTTTTTTGCGTCCGGGGGCAGAGATAATCCGCGAAATGGGCGGACTTCATCGATTCTCGACGTGGAATCGTTCGCTTCTGACGGATTCGGGCGGATTTCAGGTTTTTTCGCTGACGGATTTGCGAAAATTGACCGAAGAAGGCGTTGAATTTCGTTCGCACATCGACGGCAGTAAAAAGTTTCTTTCGCCCGAAGTTTCGATGGAAATACAAGCCGCGTTAGGTTCGGAAATCGTGATGGTTTTCGACGAATGTCCGCCGGGCGACGCAGGTTATGAGCAAACGAAAAAGAGTCTGGAAATGACCGCACGTTGGGCAAAACGCTCGAAAGACCGTTTCAATGAACTGCAAGACGCGGGAATGGACACGGGATTTATCGAAAATCCGTTGTCAGAAGCGCAAAAACAGTTAGCAGATGCGCACAAACAACTGACAGACAGAGAAAAACAATTGTCAGATGCGGAAAAACAACTATCAGACAGAAAAAAACAACTGACAGATCGAGAAAAACAGGCGACAGATTCAAAAAAACAACTATCAGATGAAGAAAAACAACTGTTAGACACAGAAAAACAGTTGATAGATCGGGAAAAACAACTGTTAGATACAAAAAAACAACTGTCAGCTATGAAAAAACAACTGTCAGCTATGAAAAAACAACTGACAGTTGAAGAAAAACAGTCGACAGTTGAACTCAGCGGACGGCAGGCTTTATTCGGCATTATTCAAGGCGCAGGACATCTCGATCTGCGTCGGCAAAGTTTAGAATTGACGACCGAGATCGGGTTTGACGGCTACGCGATCGGCGGTTTGAGCGTCGGCGAAGAAAAATCGGTGATGTATGAAGTGCTTGAATTTCTCGCGCATAAAATGCCGCAGGACGCGCCGCGTTATCTGATGGGTGTCGGAACGCCCGAAGATTTGATCGAAGCGGTTCATCGCGGCGTGGATATGTTTGACTGCGTGATGCCGACGCGCAACGGGCGGACGGGAAGTGCGTTTACTTCACGCGGAAAGATCAACATCAGAAATGCGAAATTTGCGCGTGATTCTGCGCCTCTGGACGAAGAATGCCCGTGCTCGGTTTGCAGAAGATATTCGCGTTCGTATATTCGTCATTTGTATCAGACGGGAGAAATGCTCGCGGCGATGCTGATTTCTCATCACAATCTCGCTTTCTTCCTTGACACGATGCGAAAGGTTAGGCAATCTATCAAACTTGGCAGATTCAATCAGTTCAGAAAGGATTTTCTAAGAAAATTGCAGGAAAATGAGCAAACAGACGTTTGATAAAGCGTTTGTAAATGTATATCATTGTCTTTTTCTTTTCTGCATTAAAAACAAATGACTATAATTCTATTATTTTTGCAAGGCGAAGGCGGCGGCGGAAGTTTGATTTTTACTTTACTTCCTTTTGTCGCGATTTTCGCCATCTTTTATTTTCTGGTAATTCTGCCGCAAAAAAAACAGCAGCAGCAGTTAAAGGATATGATCGCCGAACTCAAGATCAACGACGAAGTCGTGACGAACGGCGGCATCATCGGCAAAATTAAGGAAGTCAGAGAAACGAGTTTCATAATTGTAAGTGCGGATAAGACTTTTCTGGAAGTCGGCAAGCAAGCCGTGATCGGAAGAAAAGCGGAAGATACGAAGTAAAAATAGATTCGGTAGTTTTGCGGGACAACTTCGTGTGTCCTTTCCAGCTACTAACTTTTTAAGATGAAAAACAGCAGTTTGTTGATTAGAACAGCGATCATTATCGTGATTACGCTGGTAGGAATTTATCTGGTTTTCGGACCTCGAAGAGTGCCGGTCGGAAGCGATTTTACGTGGACGGGCATCAAAAATAATCTCGCCGAAAACATCAATCTCGGTCTTGACCTGAAAGGCGGTTCGCATCTCGTGATGCGCGTCAAAACGGACGATTATCTGAAAACCCTGACGGAAAACAACGCGCAGGCGGCTTTGACCGCCGCACAGGACGCGAAGTTGCCCGTGACGGGAAATGCGGTCGTTGCAGACGGCGGAACTTATTCGGTGACGCTTAATCTTTCGGACGCTTCGCAAGCGCAAGCCGTGGTCGATGAAGTCAAAAAGAAGGTCGATTTTTCGCAATGGACTCAAAGCACGAGCGGAAGTGTCGTTTCGTGGTCACTGCCCGGACAGATTCAGACGACCCTGAAAAATCAGGCGGTCGAACAGGCTTTGAAGATCATCGAAAGCCGCATCAACGCTTTCGGCGTGAAAGAACCGACTCTGCAAAGACACGGTGCCGAATCTTCGGGACAAATTCTTTTACAAATGCCCGGTGTTGACGATCCCGAACGCGTTAAGCAATTAATCGGTGCGGAATCGAATCTCGCGCTGATGAAAATCGTCAGCCCGCCGAGCCCGTCGCCTGTTCAGACATACCCGACCGAAGAAGCGGCGCGCCAATCTCTGGGCGGAACCGTTCCGACAAACCGCAAGGTTTTGCTTTATGCAGACCGTGATGCCGCGCCGACTGCAAACCCGCAGAATCCGCAGGATAAGCCGAAACAGTTCGTCGTGGTCGAATATCCGCCGGTGGTTGACGGCAGCGAATTACGTGACGCATCAGCCGTTTCGCGCACCGGAAACGAAAGCGATTATCAGATCACTTTTTCATTCAAACCGAACGGCGCACAGAAATTCGGCGAATGGACGGGTAAAAATATCAACAATTATATGGCGGTCGTTTTGAACAACGAAGTCAAATCGGCGGCATATATCAAATCGCAGATTTTCGATTCGGGCGAAATTTCCGGCAGATTTACCAAAGCGACCGCAGACGATCTCGCTCTGACGCTGAAATCGGGCGCGCTTCCGGCGAAGATCGAATATCAGGAAGAAAGAACGGTCGGACCGAGCCTCGGGGCTGATTCGATTCGTGCCGGCGTTCAGGCTTCGGTCGGCGGATTGGTTTTCGTTATCATCTTTATGCTGTTCTATTATCGCGGTGCGGGCGTAAATGCGGTCGTTGCCTTGATCCTGAATATGCTTCTGACGATGGCGGCATTGATCGTCGTCGATTCGACGCTGACCTTGCCCGGTATTGCCGGTTTGATTCTCGGAATCGGAATGGCGGTGGACTCGAACGTGCTTATCTTTGAAAGAATGCGTGAAGAACTTCGCGCCGGACACACGGTCGCCAAATCCGTCGAGATCGGCTTTGACCGCGCGTTCATTACGATCATCGATACGCACATCACGACGATTCTTTCGGCGGTAATTCTTTATATGTATGGTTCGGGACCGATTCGCGGATTTGCCGTAACTTTGATTTTGGGATTGCTGATTAACTTATTCTCAGCGGTTTTCGTGTCGCGCACGATCTTTATGTGGTTGCTTGAGCGCAATCCTGAAATGAAAAAACTCAGTATTTAAGAAGTTATGAGTTTTCGGCATTAAGAATAATCCAAAACTCATAACTTTCGACTTTAATTAAAGCAATGTTTGAAATTTTTAAGAATATTAACGTGGATTGGATGGGCTATCGCAAGCCTTTGATTATGGTGTCCATCGTGATCCTTTTGGCAGGTTTGTTTTCTGCGATCGGTCGTCAGCTTACGCCGGGCGGAACGAACGCTTTCAATCTCGGAGTCGATTTTCAGGGCGGAACGGTCGTCACGGCAAAATTTAAGCAAAAACCCTCTGATGACGAAATTCGCGCCGCTTTGAACAATGCCGGTGTGCAGGAACCTGTGATTCAGGCTTCGCTCGATAAGCAGGACGAAGTTTTGATTAAAGTTCCGCTTTTCTCCGACGTGGAACAAAATGCGACCGAAAATCAACCTGCGGTAAATGCCAATACCCAAAATCAACCTGCCGCGCTTTCTCCTGAAAATCAAAATACACAGGTAAACAAAGGACGCGAAACGGTTAAAAAAGCACTCGATACTTTCGGCAAGGAGGCTGAAGCGACAAAGTCCTTAGCAGAAGACGAATCGGCGGCTTATAAAATCGTCGGAACCGATTCGGTCGGTCCGGTTGCAGGCGCGCAACTCCGCAATCAAGCCGTTATCGCCACTTTGCTCGGAATGGTCGGAATTCTGCTGTTCATCGCGTTCCGCTATGACTGGACCTACGCCGCCGGTGCGGTTATCGCCGTTTTCCACGATGTTTTGATTACGCTTGCGTTCTTCTCGGTTTTCCAATGGGAAGTCAGCCTGACGGTTTTGGCGGCACTTTTAACGTTGGTCGGATTCTCGGTTAACGACTCGATCGTTATCTTCGACCGTATCCGTGAGAATTTGACGCTCCATCGCGGCGAATCGCTTTATAAGCTGACGAACGACTCCATTAACCAGACGATGTCGCGCACGATCGTGACCAACGGACTTGTTTTCCTCTCGGTTCTGGCATTGGTTTTATTCGGCGGCGAAGTCTTGCGCGGATTCTCGCTCGCACTATTTGTCGGTGCGATCACGGGAACCTACTCGACCATCGCGATTGCCAGCCCGATCGCAATTTGGTGGCAGGACAAGCTTGGTGCGGCGAAAGTAAAAGAAGTAAGGACGACACAAAGCGGCGGCGATAAACTCGCTTCGGCATCGCGCCGATCGGTTACGCGCCGACCTGTAACCCGTTAAGTTACGGAAAACGGCAGTTTGTTGGTTAAAGATAATGTTACCAATAAACTGCCGTTTTAAAAATATCTTGAAAAAAGTCTTAAAAATTACAAAAACGACAGAAAACGGGGAAATTATTCTTGACTTTCTTGGAGTAAAACTTTAGACTTCAATACGTTGCTGGTCAATTAAATAATTCAACTCTGCTTTTTCCCGTTTACTGTTGCGAAGAAGAGCGGAATTTGTGGAACTTTTGTATGCTAGACCGGCAAAAGTCCGACTATCCCGCACAATATAGCAGTTCAAACGAAAAAGTAAATAATAAAAGAGCAGGTAGTATCGTTAAGCTACGAGAAAAGCGATTACAACTTGAGGGTTAATTTATATCATCTTAAAGGCAATAATAAATATTTCGTAATCCTGGACCCTAATGGCACCGGAAAAGGGAGAAAAACAATATGTTAGATCAATTAGTTGAATCGAAGAGCAACTCAAAGGAGAATACCCGTCGCAGTGAATTTCTGCTCGGAACCTTTGTCTTAATGGTCAGCCTGCTTGTAGGCTCATGGGTATACAGTCTATTTGCAAAAGATTATGCAATGGGCGGAAGCGACCTCGAACTTTCGACGCTGGTCGCGCCCGTGCCGGTTCCCGAAGAGGAACCGCCGCCGCCGCCGGAAAAACAACCGGAACAAAACCAGAAAGTCGAACCCAACGTGGTTATTCGTAAAGAGTTGATTTTGGACATTAATTCAACTCCGAAAGCTCCGGACAAAATCCAGACCACGCAAATGACGCAAAAGACAATGCCTCCGGGATTGAAGGTCAAGCAAGGTAACAGTGATTTTGACCCGAAAAATGCGATTCGGTCTGATGATACCAGAACTCAGGTAAACGCTGATGAAAGCGGCATCGGTGGAAGACCTGCGGGCGCAGGTGAGGGAGGTGGCACAGGTGCGCCGCCGCCGCCGCCGCCGCCGCCCGCTGCTAAACCTTCACCGTCCGCTACCAAACCGCCGCCGCCGAAGACAATTTCGGGCGGAGTGGTGAACGGTAAAGCAACGAGTTTGCCGAAGCCTCCCTATCCGGCAGCCGCGAGAGCAGTTCGTGCGGCAGGTTCGGTTAGTGTGCAGGTTTTGATCGATGAAACAGGCAGAGTCGTTTCGGCAAGCGCGGCATCAGGACATCCGCTTTTACAACAAGCGGCAGTCGCGGCAGCACGCCAAGCCAGATTCAGCCCGACCGTTCTTTCAGGTCAACCCGTGAAGGTTTCCGGGATTATTACATACAATTTCGTTCCTTAAGGAACAAAATGAGGGAAACGTATAATATCCGCGTTTCCCTCATAAAAATCTGCAATAATAAATTTTTTTTGATTTCTTTGGAGGAAAAATCATGACATTTTTAGCTAGCCTTCTGGGCTTATTCTTATTATTTGCCGAAGGCGAAAAGGCAATTTCTTTCGGTATCTATGACATCGCCAAAAGTTTGACCATTCCCGGTTGGGTCGTCATTATCACGCTTATTATCGAATCAGTTTATATGATCGCGGTCGGTATCGAGCGTTGGTTGACCTACAACAAAGCCAAACAACAATCACGTCAGTATGCACCGAAGGTTGCTCAGGCATTGAAGAACAGCAATATTGATGAAGCAATCAGCATCAGCGACAAACATAAGGACTCGCACCTTGCGATGGTTGTTTCTTCCGGCTTGAAAGAGTTTAATGCACATCAGGGTAATTCCGACATTTCGGCTGACGAAATGGAAGCGTCAAAACGTGCTTTGGAACGTGCGATCGCCGTTAAAACTGCCGAATTGAAACGCGGTTTGTCGGGGCTTGCAACGGTTGGCTCAACGGCTCCGTTCGTCGGATTGTTCGGAACGGTCGTCGGTATTATCGGTGCTTTCCAGGCTTTGAGATCGAATGAAACAGCCGGTATCGGCGCGGTCGGCGGTGCTATCGCTGAAGCTCTCGTAGCTACGGCTTTCGGTATCGCTGTAGCGGTTCCGGCAGTTTGGTTGTTCAACTATTTTACGAACAAAGTAACCAGCTTCAGCGTTGAAATGGAAAACTCGGCTTCGGAGTTGGTTGACTATTTCATCAAACAAAGAACCAAACAGTTAAAAGGTTAATTCCTTAAAGTCCTGCATTTTAGGAAAGGAGAAAAGTTAATATGGGAATGGCAGTCGGGGGAACCGATGAGTATAATTCGGAAATTAACGTAACTCCGATGGTTGATGTGATGCTGGTGCTTTTGATCATCTTCATGATCGTCACACCGCTTCTTCAACAAGGGGTTTCGGTAAATCTTCCGCGGGATATGGTAAGCCCGGATGAGGACGCAGATATTGCAAAAGACACATCCGTGATTATTGCAATACCCGATAACAACAATTTCTACATAGGAAAAGACCCGTATCCGCTTTCGACCTTAGGGGAAAAAGTCCAAACTCTGATGAAAGACAAAACTCCCGAAAAGAGAATTGTTTACATCAAAAGCGGAATTGATGTTGATTACGGAAAAGTGGTCGAAGCGATCGACACGATCCGTAAACAGGACATTGATAAAATCGGGTTAGTTGCCGACAAGAAAAAGGGAGCGGCAGCAGCAAAATAACCTTGGACACTTGAAATATTTAGTGTTGGGAGTGTGTAAATATGGGAATGTCAACAGGTGGCTCGAAAGGCGGAGCAACACCTTCTATTAACGTAACACCATTGATTGACGTTTTGTTGGTGCTTTTAATCATCTTTATGGTCATCACGCCATTAAAGCCGAGCCGATTTGAGGCAAAAGTACCGGCGGAACCGAAACCGGAAGAAAAAGACGCGATTGTAAAACCGAACCCGTTGACCTTGGTAATTGCTATCAATAATACCGATAAATCAGTTACCTTGAACAACGAAAAGTATGGCGACGTAACGAATACCGAAGATTTGACCAATAAATTGAATCAGGTTTTTACGGAACGTACCAACAACGGAACTTTCCGCGAAGGAACGAACGAGGTGGAAAAGACGGTTTTCGTCAAAGCCCCGCGTTCGGCAAAATATGGTGAAGTTGTTAGAGTTATCGATGCCGCCAAAACAGCCGGAGCGCAACCGATCGGATTGCAGATTGATGATTTAGCAAATTAAATTCATCTCAAAAAATAACAGAAACTTAAAATCACTTGTTTCTGTTATTTTTTGAGTAGTTATATGGAGTCAAAAAATGAGATTCTCTCGTTTAGGGATATTGGTTTTATTAACATTAACCGTTCTGTTCGGAACGAATTGTTCTTATTATAATCAAATTATTGCCAGAAAAAATCTGGTCGACGGTGCCACTGCTTATCAGGAAAGAAAGTTTAAGGCGGCTGAACAAATGTTTCGCAATGCAGTTGCGCGCGATCCACAGCTTAAAACCACCGAAGGCAAAATGGCGCAATTGTTCTTAGCCAGAACGTTGCACTCGGAGTTTATCGGTGATCGTCAGCAGAAAGATTTGGCTGAAAAAGCGATTGAAGAGTATAAAAAAGTGTTGGCGATAGATCAGAACGATCAAAGTTCGTTCAAGGCGGTCGCAAATCTTTTGGAAAATCTGGATCGTAAGGATGAAGCTCTTCAGTGGGTTACCGATCGTTCAAATAACGAAACTGTTTCCGCCGTCAATCGGGCTGAAGCTTTCTCATCGTTAGCCGCTAAGAAAAATACTTGCGCAAACGATATTTCGGATACGGACAAGACGAAAAAGACGGTTACAAAGGAAGGAAAACAAGTCTTTGAATTTGTTAAGCCTGAAAATGCGGCAGATTTCGATACTTTGAAGAAATGTGCCGATGAGGGTTTGGCATTAGCGAACAAAGCGGTTGAGCTCGACCCCAATTCCGATTCTGCGTGGTCTTATAAAACAAGTTTGCTGGTTCAGAAAATGCGTGTTGCCGAAATGGAAGGCAATAAAGAACAGCAGGAACAGTTTAAGAAAGAATCGGATACCGCCAAGGCTAGATTTACCGAGTTAGCCGAAGCGAAACGTAAGAAAGAAGAGGAAGCCGCCGCCAAGAAAAAGGCGGAAGAAGAAGCCGCAAACAAAAAATAATCAAATTTTGTTTTCAAAAGATAGGATGCTCAATTACAATGTTATTGAGCATCTCTTTTTATTTATAGAGTAACAGATAAAGTAAGGGTATTTGTCTTCCATTTATGATTCGTATCGAAGACATCATCGAAACTGTCGAGAGTAACAGACCGGAATCAGATGTTGACCTGATTCGTCGGGCGTATCTTTTTTCTGCGCTTCATCATCGCGGACAAAAACGCGCTTCGGGCGAACCTTATTTAGTTCATCCGTTGGAGGTCGCACATATTCTGGCGGAAATGCGGCTCGATGAAGTAAGTGTTTCGACCGGACTTTTGCACGATGTAGTTGAAGACACCTTGATCGATCTGGACACGATCCGCTCGTATTTCGGAGATGAGATCACGAGTCTGGTTGACGGGTTGACCAAGATCGCACATATCAGCAATCTTTCAAAAGAGCGTCAGCAAGCTGAAAACGTCCGCAAAATGGTTCTGGCAATGATTACGGACGTTCGCGTCGTTTTGATAAAACTTGCCGACCGTTTGCATAATATGCGGACGATGCAGTTTCTCAAACCCGAAAAACGTGCCCGTATATCGCAGGAAACGCTCGATATTTACGCACCGATCGCCCACCGGCTCGGGATGGGTAAAATCCGCAGTGAACTCGAAGATTTATCTTTTCAGAATTTATATCCCGAAGAGTATAAACGGCTCGCCGCCGAAGTTGACACGCGCCGCCCCGAACTCGAAGATGCGCTTGAAAAGATCACGCATACGATCGAGGAAAAATTAACGGAAAACGACGTTCCGTTCGTCAAGGTTCAAGGACGCGTAAAACGGCTCTACTCGCTTTGGAAAAAACTTAAGAAACAAAAGATTACGATTGATCGGGTTTATGATCTGATCGCCGCCCGAATCATTACACAAAACGATAAAAAGAATTGTTATCTCGCGTTGAGCGTTGTCCACGACATCTGGACACCTGTTCCCGAGCGTTTTAAGGACTGGATCGCCATTCCGCGCGACAATCTTTATCAATCGCTTCACACTTCCGTTGTCGGCGATAGAGGGCACGCCTTTGAGGTTCAGATAAGAACCGAAGAAATGCACCAGATCGCGGAAGAAGGCGTTGCGGCGCATTGGAAATATAAAGAAAAGAAATTAGGCAAGCAGGAAGATGACGCGACGCTTGACGAATTGAGAAAAACGGTCGAGAAACTGCTTCTTCCTTTGGTCGAATCAACCGAGGAAACCGAAGATTCGGAAGATTTCATCGAATCGCTCAAGCTCGATCTGTATCCGAAGGACGTTTATGCCTTTACGCCGCTCGGAAAGGTTATTCAGCTTCCGCGCGGCGCAACTCCGGTCGATTTTGCTTATGCGATTCACTCCGAGGTCGGCGATAATTGCACGGGAGCGAAAATAAACGGGCGCATCGTTCAGCTTAAAACGGAAATACAGAACGGCGATGTCGTTGAAATCTTAACAACTTCAAATTCAAAACCGTCGCGTGACTGGCTCAATTACGTCGTTACCTCACGCGCCAAAAACAGAATCCGTCACTGGATTTCCGCGCAACAACGCGCCGAATCTATCGAAATAGGGCGGAAACTTTTGGAAAAGGAATTGGTTAAATTTAGTATTTCCCCGAAAAAACTTTTGACCAATGAAGTGGAAATGAAGCGCATCGCCGGCGAATACGGACTTGGCAGACCGGAAGATTTACTGGCTTCGATCGGATATGGTAAAACCTTCCCGCGTAATGTTTTAGCGAAACATTTAGGTGCCGAAAAATTTGCTGCGCTCGATCCTGAAAAGAAAAAGGAAACGACCTTACGAACGGGTTTCAAAGCGGTCAAAAAACTGATCGGTTTAGGCGAGGACGCGATCGTCGTCAAAGGAGTCGATAATCTGATGACAACCCGCGGACGCTGTTGCAATCCGCTTCGGGGCGAACCGATCATCGGCTACATTTCGCTCGGTAAAGGCATCGTCATTCACAATAAAAACTGCAAGAACGTCAAATCGCTGATGGTCAACCGCGACCGGATAGTTGATGTCGAATGGGCAAAGTCCGAAAAAGAAGAAATCCAATCGGTCAGAATTCTGGCAACTACCGAAAACCGCACGGGAATGCTTGCGGGAATTACGAATGCGATCGCTGAAATCAAAACGGGAATCCGTGATGCGCACGCAGAAGTTTCAAAGGACGATCAGGGGTTGATCGAAGTAACGGTTGAGGTTTTCGACAAAAAACATCTTGACCGCGTAATCAGCTCGATCGGAAACGTCCCGGGCGTGATCGACGTTGAAAGAGTGAATGCCTGACCGCCTTTAATAAAAAACCTTAAGCGCGATTTTCTTTGACATATTCGGGAAAGTTGCTATACTTCTGCAAACAACCGACATAAAAAAATAAAAACGCAAAGTCGTCATTCAGCAAAATGATGTGTATTCAGAAACAGATGTTTTTGAATATAAAGGTGTAAGCAGAAAAATATGTCGGAAATCTTCTGTGAAAAACGAGTAATTTCGTTTAGGGAAATCATTCAATATTCGATTGAACACGGCTTAAAAAACGTGTTTGCGGAAAAAAATATCAAAGCCGGACGCTGTAGTTAGTTGCGCGTCCGGCTTTTTTTATTCGGAGAAAAATAAATAATATTTGGAGGAAATATGAGTTTTGTATTCAAAGAAAAGCATTTAAGGCGTTTGTGTGAGTTAAATTCCTTTCCCGTTCCGCAGGAGGGAATGGTTTTTTTCGGACTACGCGGCTGTTTGCCGTCCGATGTTGACGAATCGAAATTTGCCAATGAGCACGGTTTGATAATCAAAGACATAAATCATACAAACCCGCGCTGTACGCTCGGACAATGGCTGCCGAAAGAGGGCTTGATCGCACTTTTCCCCGGCAGTACCGTGCCGCATCGCACCTATATTCAAAAAGCGTTGAGCAAAAACGGGGTTGGCGCAAATCAGATGGCGACAGGTTATTACAGGGATTACCGCAAGGGCGTGCACAAAGCCGGCACTCTGACCGCACACGACGCTTTTCGCCAAACCGAAGGGCGACCCATTCGCCGGACTGCCGACGATTTCGATTTTCAAAATGATGACCGCGTTGAGTTTTCAAATCCTTTCGATAATTTTCACGCCGCTTGGTGTCAAAGCGTCAGCGGCGTAAGTTTTGCCAGCGCAGGTTGTCAGGTTGTCGTCGGATTTCCGAAATGCAGCAAACCCAATCACAAGGAAAATGTCGGACCCTGGAAGATTTTTCAGAAAAATGCCTACGATCTGGCGCAAAAAAGCTTTCCCTACGTATTGCTTGACGGGAAAGACGCGGAACGGGCGGCTTTGAACGAATCGAAAAAATTAACGATTCGCTTAAGATTCGGTTCAAAAAGCGCGATGGTTACAACACTTCAGAAAGCTCTCCAAAAAGGCGGTCATTACGAGGGCGAACTAGATGACGATTTCAAGGAAAGAACGTGGCGAGCCGTGATGAATTTTCAAACCGTCCATTTCGGTCCGATGGAAGACGACGGCGTTGTCGGTCCCGTCACGGCACAGGCTTTAGGCATTGAGTGGCAAGAAAAATAAGTCCGAAACGGGCTAAAGTAACGGGAACCTGATCGTTCGTCGGGTTCCCGTTTGATTTTAATTCATCAATCTCTTCCTGGGGATAATATTCCATTCGATTTCGCTCGGGAATAAACTAAAAATAAACCGCAAACGCTTCATAATATAAAAAAAATTGAAATCGAACCGGATGTGAAAGCCAGAAGCTCTGAATAAACTTGCTATTTGAAGCGCAAAAACCTCACTAAACTTTTCTTTTCCATCTCAATCTGTTAAAATTCGCCTTTTGCTTGAATAATCAGGAAGAAAACAATGAAAGAAATAGTTTCAACCGAAAATGCGCCGGGCGCAATCGGACCTTATTCGCAGGCTGTCAAAACGGGAAATATGGTTTTCTGTTCGGGGCAAATCCCGATCGATCCCGCGACGGGCGAATTCGTTTCAAATGACGTTGCCGAACAAACCGAACAGGTTTTGAAAAACCTGAGCGCGGTTTTGGAAGCGGCAGGAACAAACTTGGGAAATGTCGTGAAAACGACCGTTTTTCTGGCGGATATGAATGATTTCGCCGTTTTTAACGAAGTTTACGCAAAATATTTCAGCGACAATAAACCTGCGCGGGCGACCGTGCAAGCGGCACGGCTTCCGCGTGATGCGCGTGTCGAGATCGAATGTATTGCTGTGGTTTAGTAATTTGCCCGCGAAACAAACGAAAGCAACGAAAAAATATGAGAAAAGTTTTCGTTTCCCTAGTTTGTTTCGCGGGCAAAAAGAAAAGCCAAACACTTAAAAAATCAAGCGTTTGGCAACTAAATTAACGAGATAAATCTCAAAGATTACACAGCTTTGACAATCTTGCCCGATTTAATACAGCGAGTGCAAACTTTCTTGCGTCCGTTGCCGCCGGTCGGCAGTTGAACACGGATTGATTGCAGATTCGGATTAAAGCGACGGCGCGTTTTGTTGTTCGCGTGTGAAACGTTGTTACCAAATTGCGGACCTTTTCCGCATACATCGCATCGTTTTGCCATAATTAAAAGCCTCCTAAAAATAATAACGAGGTAGAATTGAGTTTTCGTAAAACTCAAAAACAAAATTTATAACAAATAAACTTAGGTTTAGTCAAGTAATGATACAGATTGATACTTTTGAAGGAGTAGAAGCCACAGTGCAAAATTTTAAATTCAAATTTTTAACGGTAACTATTTTAGCAGCGATAATCGCTCTTTTCAGCGGATGTGAAACACCGTCAACGCCGAATTCCAATACGGCAAGCGGAGTCGATCCGAACAAAGTTGCTGCGACCGTTAATGGTAAAGAGATCAAGATGGAAGAAGTCGAACGTGCTTTGAAACAGCAGGCGCAGGGACAGGAATCGAAATTGTCGCCGCTCGAACTTGCCAGCGCACGTTTGACCATTCTTGAAAATCTGATCCAACAGGAAGTGATGTTCCAAAGAGCGGAGAAAGAAGGTTCGGTTCCGAAGGATGAAGATGTCACCGCCGAATTCAACAAAACTAAACAGCAGAGCGGAATGACGCAGGAGCAGTTTGAGAAAGTGATGCAGGAAAGCGGACAAACCGAAGCCTCAGCGCGTGAAACGATCAGAAAATCCTTAGCCATCAAAAACCTGATCGACAAAGTAACGGCAAAGATCGAACCGCCGAAGGACAGCGAAGTAGAGGCTTTCTACAACGGCAACAAAGCGGCATTCGTAAAGAAAAAAGGCGTTAAACTGGCGGCGATCGTGATCGATCCGGCAAACAACGGTGAAGGCGATACGACGACCGACGAGCAATCGGCAGTTTTGAAGGGCAACGAGATTATCAAACAATTGCAGACAGGCGCAGATTTTGCGACCGTCGCGCGTGAAAAGAGCGAAGACCCGCAAAGTAAATTGCAGGGCGGCGACCTCGGCTATATCTCGGAAGAAGAAATGAAGCAGACCTTTCCGCAACAAGTTACCGCAACCCTGATGAACCCGAACTTCAAAGTCGGACAAATTTTGCCGACCCCGATGCAGGGCAAATTTTACATCTTCAAACTTCAGGAAAGAAGCGACAAAGACGAAGACGTAACTTTGGATACACCCGGCGTTCGTCAGCAAGTTACCGATCAGCTTATCAATTCGCGCAAACAGCTTTTGAGCCAGTCTTACACGGTTATTGCGATGAACGAAGCAAAGATCGTCAACAATCTGGCACAGAACGTCGTTGACAATCCGAATGAACTGAGCGGAGCGCGTCCGGCACAGCCCGCGAATGCAAACACGGCAAACACGAACACTGCCGCGAATGCAAACACGGCAAATGCCAATACCGCCAACGCAAATACGGCGAATGCGAACGCGAAACCTGCCAACACGACGGCAAACACCGCGAATGCAAAACCGGCGAATGCGACGGGAAACGCGAATAAATAATTAAACGTAAACAAAGTAAAGGGTAAAAAGGCAAAGGTAAAAAATTGGGGAAATAATTTCGATTTTTACCTTTTACTTTTTACTTTTTACTTTTAAAAGAAATGCTTTTCAGACTTTCAGACGTTAAAAAATCTTACAGTGCGCACGAAGTTTTGCGCGGGGTTTCGTTTCAGGTCAACCCGAACGAAAAGATCGGGCTGGTCGGCAGAAACGGTGCGGGCAAGACGACAGTTTTCCGCATCATTACGGGCGAAGAATCGGCGGATTCGGGCGATGTCATTAAAATCAACAGCCTCAAACTCGGACTGCTTCAACAGCACGTCGATTTTTCCGAGAACGAAACGGTTCACACCGCCGCGCTTTCCGCATTTAAGAAAATTCACGACATCGAAGCCGAGATGAAGCGTCTGGAAAAGCAGATGGAAACCGATGCAAACGAGGAAGTTCTCGAACGATACGGCGAGCTTCAGCTTGAATTTGAAGCCGAAGACGGTTTTTCCTACGCCGCGAAAGCCGAAGCGATTCTGTTAGGTTTGGGATTTCCGAAAACGATGTGGACGCTCGAAACGAAAAGTCTTTCGGGCGGACAGAAGAACCGTTTGGGAATGGCGCGCTTGCTTCTTTCCTCGCCCGACGTGCTTTTATTGGACGAACCGACCAACCATCTCGACGTTGAAGCGGTCGAATGGCTCGAAAATTTTCTTCAAACTTACGATAAAAGTTACGTCATCATCAGCCACGACCGTTATTTTCTTGACCGCACGACTAACCGCATCATCGAGATCGAAAACGGCAAGGCGGTGACGTATAAGGGCAATTATTCGCAATTTCTGGTCGAACGCGAAGAACGGCGCGAGATTCAGCGGCGCGAATTTGAAAATCAGCAGGCGTTCATCAAAAACACCGAGGCTTTTGTCCGCAAAAATCTCGAAGGACAAAAGACGAAACAGGCGAAATCAAGACGCAATATGCTTCAACGGCTGGAACGCGTCGAAGCCGTCGTCGCCGACCGACCGCAGGGAAATTTCAATCTTAAAAAGGTCGAGCGCGCCGGACAAAACGTTTTGATGACGGAAGATTTGGCGATCGGTTACGGCGAAAAAATTCTCGCGAAAAACATCAATTTTACGCTCACACGCGGCGAAGCGTTAGGTGTGATCGGCGGAAACGGGACGGGCAAAACGACGTTTTTGAAAACCGTGCTCGGAAATATTCGTGAAATTTCGGGCAAAATTATCTGGGGACCGAAAACCGACATCGGCTATTATTCGCAGAATCTTGAAGATTTGGACGACCGCAACGAGGTGATACAGGAACTCCGGCGCGTTGCGCCGGGCGCGGAAAACGGCGAGCTTCGTTCGTTTCTGGCGCGGTTTTTATTTACGGGCGAAGACGTTTTCAAATCGGTCAAAGACCTTTCGGGCGGCGAGAAAGGCAGACTCGCGCTTTCAAAATTGATCTACTCGAACAAAAACGTGCTTGTTTTAGACGAACCGACGAACCATCTGGACATTCCTTCGCGCGAGGCTCTGGAAAACGCGCTCGACGAATATCAGGGCACGATCATCACCGTCAGCCACGACCGTTTTTTTCTCGACAAGGTTTCGACGCAGATAATGTCGTTTGAAACGAACGGCAAAGTCGAAATCTATGACGGAAACTATTCCGAAACGCACGAATGGAAAATGCGTAATTCTTCCGTTGTTTCATCGCCCGAAGCCGAAAAAGAAACGGTGACGGAAAACGAACCGAAGACCAAAGACCAAAGACCAAAGACCGACTTAAGCAAAAACCAACTGCAAAAGATCGAAACCCGCATCGCGGAGATCGAAGAAAAAGAGATTCCGAAATTTGAAGAGGAACTGAAAAAACTCACGTTCGAGATGTCTTTGCCCGAAATTGCCGCCGATCACGCCAAATTACAGGAAAAAAACGAACAATACCGGCAGATCGAACAAAAAATCCAATCGCTCTACGACGAATGGGAAAACCTCAGCGAAATGCTCTAAGGCTCAAAGCGCGTTCAGAGTCCATTCTTTAGAAGGCTTTCGTTTAGCGTGAAGCCGCCTGAAGGCGGGACTCTGAACGCGCTTTGAGTTTCTGCTTTAGCAGGCTTCCTGTCTAGCAATTTGCCGCCTGAAGGCGGGATTCTGAACTTTATGAAGAAGGAATTCCGAACGATTTTCTAAAAAAATCTAGCCGTTAGAGCCTGTTTAAGTTACAATTAAATATATTTGAAGAACGTTCCAATCGAAGTTTTACGAAATTTCGGTTGGAAATTTGTTTTCAAAGGGCTATTTTTATGACTAAATCAAGCAATTATACGAACAAGGGAAAACGGGTTTTTATTTTATCTTTTTTGCTGCTTTTGGCGGTTTCCACGCTCGCGGCACAGGTCAGGGAACGAAAGGAACTCATCAACAACGGCTCACCGACCGGAATTGAACAAAAGATCGAAGATAAAAAATCCGAAGATGTTGCAGGGAAAACCGAAGCCTTAAAAACTTCAGAAAACGAGATTGCGGAAAGCGATAAGCTCGCTGACACCGGGGCAAATGCCGAAAGCGTCGCGGTTACGGAAAAGGTCACTATCGATAAGGCGATCTTTGAAAAAAAGAGTTTCGGCGCGAACGAATTTCAACCGCCGAGCATTTTCGGTCGAAAAAAAGCGTCGGACGGAAAAAATGTCCGAAATTATGATTCAAAAACTTCTGATGCCGCCGATATTGAAAACGGCATCGACTGGAAATCCGCGTTCAATCAATCGCTTTTGTTTCTCGGCATTCAGCACGGCTATGCTTTTACGCAAGCGAAAACGCGCCGCGCTTTGAAAGGGAATTTTTTCAAGGATTACGTCGATTCGGTAAAATCGCTCCACGGTTGGGAAGACGGCGGCAGATTTTTTACGAATTATATCGCACACCCGATGCAGGGTTCGTTCACTGGTTTTATTCTCGTTCAGAACGACCGCAAGGGCAGACAAGCCGAGTTCGGCACGTCGAAAACTTACTGGCACAGCCGTTTGAAGGCTCTGGCGTGGTCGGCGGCGTGGAGCACGCAGTTTGAGATCGGACCGATCAGCCAGGCTTCCATCGGCAACGTCGGTCTGAGCGGCAAACAAACCTGGGTCGATATTGTGATGACCCCAACCGCCGGATTTGCGATGATGGTCGCCGAAGATGCCGCCGATAAATATCTGGTCAAAAGAATCGAACAAAACTTTAATAATTATTACCTTAAAATCTTCAGCCGGATGTTGCTCAACCCGACGCGCACGATGGCAAATCTGACCCGTTTCAAACTCCCCTGGTATCGGGACAACCGTTGATAAGTGATAGTGGATAGTTGATAGTGGATAGTTCTTTGCTGATCGTTATCAGTTATCAGTTATCAGTTATCTGTTATTCTCAGTTCGCAGAGTTTGAACGTCAGTCCGCTCGATTTTGCACTAAGTCCGCATTATTAAAAATCCAGTATGATTAGTTAATATTATGTCCGCCGGCTCGAAACGTCAGTCCGCAAAAAAATAAACGCAGTCCGCAAGGTCTAAAGCTCAGTCCGCTCGCTGAAACGTCAGTCCGCAAGGGTTAAAGTTCAGTCCGCAAGATTTAAAGCTCAGTCCGCAAGGGTTAAAGCTCAGTCCGCGAGGTCGTTCAAGCGGTATTTGTGGTTTTATTAACGGTTCGAGAGGGCAAAAAGCCGGTTTTTATTCAAGAAAATGCGGGCGGCATCGAATGAATTGTAATTTTATTCATTCAACGCCGCCCGCGCTTCGTTTAATTGACTGTTTTCTAACTTTCCATCCGATAATTCGGGGCTTCCTTCGTGATTATCACGTCGTGAACGTGCGATTCGCGCAAACCTGCCGAGGTAATACGGACAAATTTCGCCTTTGTCTGCATCTCAAAGATATTTTTACAACCCGTATAACCCATCCCGCTTTTCAAACCGCCGACGAGCTGTGTCACCATATCGGCGAGCGTTCCCTTATAAGCCACGCGACCTTCGATGCCTTCGGGCACATATTTTGAATCGGAAACCGTCCCTTCCTGCGCGTAACGGTCGCTTGAACCTTTTTTCATCGCGCCGATCGAACCCATTCCGCGATAAGTCTTGAAGTTTCTGCCCTGATACAGAATAACTTCGCCCGGTGCTTCTTCCGTCCCCGCAAAAAGCGAACCGATCATCACCGAATCCGCGCCCGACGCGATCGCCTTCGCCACATCGCCCGAAAATTTGATACCGCCGTCCGCAATGATCGGCACACCCGTCCCCTGCGCCGCCTTGACGCAATCCATAATCGCTTTAATCTGCGGAACGCCCGCACCCGTCACGACGCGGGTCGTGCAGATCGAACCCGGACCGATACCGACTTTGACGGCATCAACGCCCGCGTCGATTAAGGCTTCGGTCGCTTCGGCAGTGGCGACGTTTCCGGCGATGATTTCGATGTTTGGAAACTTTGCTTTGACCTGTTTGACGGCTTCGATGACGCGTGAGGAATGTCCGTGCGCGGTATCGATGACGATTGCATCGACACGCGAATCGATCAGAGCGGCGGCGCGTTCGAGAAAATCGCCCGTTGCGCCGATCGCCGCCGCACAGCGCAAACGACCGAGATCGTCCTTTGCCGCGAACGGGTAACGGATCGCCTTCTGAATGTCCTTGACGGTAATCAACCCCTTCAAATGTCCGTCATCGTCAACGACGAGCAGTTTTTCGATGCGATGTTTTTGCAGTTTAACCTTTGCTTCGTTCAAAGTCGTGCCGACGGGAACGGTCACGAGCGGTTGCGGTGTCATCACTTCCGAAACGGGAATGTTCGTGCGCGTTTCAAAACGCAGATCGCGGTTGGTGATGATGCCGACGAGCAAACCGTTTTCATCGACGACGGGAACGCCCGAAATCTTGTAGCGTTCCATAATGTTTAGAGCTTCGGAAACAAGTGCGGTGTCGTGAATCGTGACCGGATCGACGATCATTCCCGATTCCGAACGCTTCACCTTATCGACTTCTTCGGCTTGTTGGTTGATTGAAAAATTTTTGTGGATCACGCCGATTCCGCCCTGTTGGGCAAGCGCAATCGCCAGACTCGCTTCCGTGACCGTGTCCATCGCCGACGAGCAAAGCGGAATGTTCAGACCGATATTGCGGGAAAATTTCGTGCGCGTATCGACTTCGCCCGGCAAAACATCCGAGTAAGCAGGAATCAATAAAACGTCGTCAAAAGTTAAACCTTCGATAATTTCTTCGATATTCATAGATAAATGGTCTTTGGACTTCGGTCTTTGGACTTCGGTTTTGAATTTATCCAAAGACCAAAGACCGAAGTCCAAAGTTTAATAAAAAAGCCCGCATTTAGCTTGCGGGCGCGAATTTCGCTTTAGATTTCAATAATCAAATTTCGCTTTTTGAAAAGCCTCATAATTTATCTCGGAGCCGTGTTTGCCGTATTTGCGTTCGGCGCACCCGGCGCGGAAAGCTGACCGCTTTGCAGAATCTGCGCAATGTTTTCCTTGGTTATTTCAAATTCGATGCCGTTTCCTTTCGGCGGTGCAGGCGGTGCAGTGATTTGTTTGCCGTTCAAGGTAAGCTGAACCTTGTCGGCAAAACCGCGATAATAACGCAGTTTCAAACTCTGCGTCGCCGTATATGTTTCGGGTGTTTCGACCTTCACCACTTTACTTGCCTTCTTGCCGTCAACGGTAGCCTCGACCGAAACTTCTTCGGATGTTTTGAATTCCAATTTGATCTCGTTTATCGAAGGCATTGGCGCGGCAGTATTCGCGTTTGTTGCCGAATTTGAATTTGCCGCATTTGCGTTCGCCGAATTTGAATTCGCCGCCGTGTTCGTATTTGCCGTGGTCAGTGCCGACGGGTTATTTTGAACGTATTTGACGAGTTCGAGAACGCCCCACGTCATCAAACCGAGAATGATCGCGGCGATAATCAGCGTCGGCAGAATCGAAGAACTCGAACGGTCATCGGTCAAGACTTCGGGACGATAGGTTTTCGGTTCTTCCGAGATTTCACTGTCCTGACTGGAAATTAGTTTTGAATAATCCTGCAAGGCTTCGTTTTCGTCAATCCCGACATATTTTGCATAAGATTTTACAAAGCCCTTATTAAAAATTCCGCCCGGTAATGTCCGGTAATCGTCGTTTTCGATAAATTCCAGATAATGCGGAGAGATACGCGTTTGTTCCGCCACTTCAGCTATGGAAATACCTCGCTCTTCACGAGCTTGCCGCAATTTTTCGCCTAAGGTTAATGACATTATTTTTATTGGTTTGCCGCTTTTAGGGGACTGACAAACGAAAACGGACTTAAAGTTGAAATATAGCTTTGTTAATCCCGAAATGTCAATCGTTTCAATCTTTTTTAAGCAATTGCACGCGCTTGATTATTGATTTGGCGCGTGTTACGTTTATGGATTATTCAAGTCTTATATTAAAATCTGAAAAGTAATCTGAAAGAGAGGAATTTATAATGAGTTTAGAAGCACTCGGAATGGTGGAAACCAAAGGTTTTGTCGGTGCGGTCGAAGCGGCTGACGCGATGGTAAAAGCGGCAAACGTTCAGCTTGTCGGCAAAGAATATATCGGCGCGGGCTATGTCACGATCTTTGTGCGCGGCGATGTCGGCGCGGTCAAGGCGGCAACGGACGCAGGTGCGGCGGCGGCTCGTCGGGTCGGCGAACTGATCTCGGTTCACGTCATTCCGCGTCCGCACGGCGAAGTCGAAAGAGTTCTCCCGAAAGGCGGCGCAGTCGGTTACAGTCCTGACGAAAAAGCATTGCAGGAAAGCGGTCGCGGACAATTAGGTTCGGGCGGCGGTTCGAGCGAAATTTCGGTAAACGACAGAAATAAATCAAGAAATAAATAGTTTTGAAAACGGTCTTTGGTCTTTGGTTTTTGGTTTTTGGTTTCTACATTCAGATTGAGTGAAAAAGCCGAAGATCAAAAGCCGAAGACCAAAAACCAAAAACCAAGATGTCGCAAGATAAAGATTTAATTTCGCAACAGGAAGCGCGTGACGCGGTGGAAGCCGCGCATTTGGCGTGGACGATGGTGGCGAAATTTGACCAGGCGAAGATCGACCGAATCTGCGAAGCGATGGCAAATGCCGCGCTTGCCGAGTCTGCTCGGCTCGGCGTGATGGCGAACGAGGAAACGGGTTTCGGCAAAGCGGAAGACAAACGCGAGAAAAACCGTTTCGCGGCGGAAGACGTTTGGAATCATTTCAAAAATCTGAAAACGGTCGGAGTCGTGCGCGATAACGGAAATGTCGTCGAGATCGCTTCACCGCGCGGAGTTGTGGCGGCGATCATTCCTTCGACGAATCCGACCTCGACGGCAATTTTCAAAATTATTATCGCCATCAAATCGCGTAACACGATCGTGCTTTCGCCGCATCCGTCCGCCGCTCGTTCCATCGCGGAAACGGCGCGCATAATGAAGGAAGTCGGCGTGCGCGAAGGTTTGCCGCCCGATGCGATCCAGTGCCTGACGACTTCCGCTCTGGAAGGCACGGAAACGCTGATGAAGCATAAGAAAACCGCCGTCATTCTGGCGACGGGCGGAACGGGTTTGGTTCGTGCCGCGTATTCTTCGGGCAAACCCGCTTTCGGTGTCGGACCGGGAAACGTTCCGGTTTTTGTCGAAAGAACGGCAAATGTCGAAAAAGCGGTCGCAGATATTTTGACGGGAACCTGTTTCGATAACGGCACGATCTGTGCTTCCGAACAAGCCGTCATTGCTGACGCGCCGATCGCAAATCAAGTCCGCGAAGAGTTTACGAAACAAGGCGGACATTTTTTAAATAAGGAAGAAGCGGAAAAGGTCGGCGCGGTTTTGATTACGCCGCAGAGAACTTTAAACGCAAAAATCGTCGGCAAATCCGCCGAATATATCGCGAATCTCGCCGGGATTTCCGTTCCGTCGGGAACACGTTGTTTGATCGCCGATTGCGGCGGAGTCGGGCGCGATTATCCTTGGTCGTTTGAAAAGCTTTCGCCGACACTGGCATTTTTCGTAGTTGACGGTATCGAGCAGGGTGCGCAGAAATGTTTGGAAATTTTGCAGTTCGGCGGAATGGGGCACACCGCCGGAATGCACACGCAGTCGCGTGAAGCGGCGATAAAATACGGCGAACAGATGCCGGCATCACGCGTTATCATCAATTCGCCGACGACGCACGGCGCGATCGGTTTTTCGACCGATCTTTCGCCTTCGATGACATTAGGCTGCGGTTCGTGGGGCGGAAATGTGACGAGCGACAACGTTTCCCCGATTCATTTAATGGACATTAAACGGGTCGCGTTTGAAACGAAGTCAGTCCGAAGTCCGAAGTCCAAAGTCCAGAGTCCGGCGATTTCGGCAACGAACAGCGACCGACGACCAACGACCAGGCAAAATCCCAAACGTGCTGAAATTGCCGCGATTGTCGATAAGTTTTTGAGTCAAAAGTTGACCGAAAAGCCGAAAGAAAATAAATCGGAAACGTCGAATGAAATCGCAAACGGCAAATCGCAAATCGCAAATGATTCGCCCGTGAAAACGATCATTCACGAGATAAAACCGCCTGTGTCTGCGAATAATAAACCGAAAACTGTTGATTTTGTGAGCGAAACGGACGTGCGGAGCGCGATTGAAAAAGGCGAGAAGATTTTTATTTCGGCGAAGACGATAATCACGCCCTCGGCACGTGATCTGGGCGAGGAAAGGGAAGTTTTTGCAAAGGTTTAGCAATTAAAAAATTACGGAATAAAAGGTTTATAAATGGCTGAAACAACCGTTCAACAAAAAGTTTGCAAAGCGTGCGGCGTGGATGTGCGTCCGAACTCTTTGTTTTGCTACAACTGCGGAAAGCCGGTTTCTGTGGAGGAGAACGGGAACGATGAAATTAGCGACGTTTGGCTTCGTGAAAATATTGCCGAAGAAGCAGATGAAACTGCTGAAGAAGCAGAAAAAGTTGATGAAAAAGAACCCGAAATCGTTAAGCCGAATATTGTTTTGAAGGAAAGCGAATCTGAAAAAGCGGCGGCAAAACTCGAAGAAGGCAAATTGAAATCTGCTTCCGCGATGCGGCAAAAAGCTAAGTCTTATCAGCAGAAACAGATCGAAGTAGTCTGGGAAGATGCGGAAAGCGTTTCAAATGCGAAATTGATCGCAGCCGCAATTCTGCTTTTAATCTTTGCCGGTGCGCTCGTCGGAATCGCTTTTTACCTGAAATAATCGAAAAGCTATGACAATTGCGATCATCATATTTTTTATCGGTGCGTTTATCGCGCTCGGCGTGTTGGCATTTGCTGTTTTCATTATTCGGCAAATCGTCAAAGGCAAACAATCGGGACGAAAGCCGTTTGTCGGTGCAGGTAATTATGCGGGCGTTGGAACTGTGAATGATTCGGATGATTCAAATGACTTTGAAGATTACCAGCCGATGTATTTTGCCTCGAATGGAGAAACGAATTCAGGCAGGAGCGAAGCGGGCGCAGAAGCTTCGCTCGGCGGTTCTTTAACGGATAATTCGATGAATGAGGCTCCGGCAAATTATTCCGAAGCGAGCGGCGGCGCGGGAAGCGCGACGGAATATTCGTCTTACACGGAAAGCGTTTATTCGGATTCTTCGACATCTTCATACGATTCGCCGAGCAGTTACTCGGATTCGTCTTCGTCTTACGATTCATCGAGCAATAGTTCGAGCAGTGATTCGTCGAGCAGTAGTTCGAGTTGGGATTAGATTTTAAGCGGGAAAGTTTTGTAGAGTAGAATTATGGAAGCATTGGGAATGGTTGAATGTATGGGATTGGTGGCGATGATCGAAGCGGCGGACGCGATGGTCAAATCTGCCAATGTGCGGCTGGTCGGTTACGAAAAGATCGATGCGGGATTGGTCACGGCAATCGTGCGCGGTGAGGTCGGCGCGGTCAAAGCGGCGGTTGAAGCAGGTGCGGCGGCGGCGCGGCGGATCGGCACGGTTACGGCAGTCCACGTTATTCCGCGTCCGCACGAAGAAGTTTCCGACGGAATTCCCGTGATCGAAACAGGCGAAACGACGCGCAAGAAAATTTCCGGCTCGGTTCCTGAAAAGTAAATTTATTAAGCTCAGCAAAAAAAGAAGGACTTTTCAATTTTGAAAAGTCCTTCTTTTTTGTTTTTTGAAACGGCTCAGTTTTTCTGTAAGTTCGGTTTTCCGCCTTCAGGGTCAGCCGTTCTGCCTGCTCGGGTGACGGCGATTCTTTTTTGTTTGTTCGGACCGTCCGCAACCTGAACTTTGATGTTTCGGTAGCTTCCGTCGCGGCGGTCATTGGTCGGAATGTAGCCGATCGAATATTGTGTGCGGAGTTCGCTCGAAATGTCCTGCGCGATTCTCGTCAATTCGTTGATCGATTCGGGAAAATATGACTTTCCGCCGGTTTCGACCGCCAGTTTTTCGAGAAACGCTTTTGCTTTTGCTTGCGGACTTTTACTGATAAAGCCGCCGTCTTTGCTCAAATCTCCGACAAAACCGATAACGTAAATCTGCACGTCCGTTTCACGTAAGAGTTCAAACAGTTGTTGCTCTTTGTAATAACTGTCGCGGTCTTCGCCGTCCGAAACAAGTATCAGAGCGCGGCGTTTGCGGTCGCTTCCGTCCTTCTTTTCGTATTCCGTGACTTTTTCAGCCGCGAGATAAACCGCATCGATGATCGCGGTTTGTCCGCCTTCGATGTAAAGATTATCGAGCGCGTCGTTGATGTCCGTCTTGTTTGCCGTAAAATCCTGAACGATTTCGATCTTATCCGAACTGACAAAACGAATAATGCTCGTTTCGTCGTCCGCCCGGTTCGTATTCGTGATGATCTTTCCGGCTTCGATGACTTTTTCGAGCTGTTGACGAAGCGAACCTGAATTGTCGATCACGAGCGAATAATTGGTCGGAACTTCGGCGCGGGAGAAAAATTCGATCGGTTGAGCAACGTTGTCTTCCAAAATCGTGAAATCTTTTTGCGCGAGATTATTGATCGGACGATTGTTGCGGTCGATCACGCGCACGCTTAAATTGACCAGTTCCGTATCTACTTTGATAATTTCGTCGTCAGGATTCGGAGTCGGTTGTGCAGTAGGCGCGGGAGTTGCTGTTTTTGTGATCGGGGTCGGGGTCGGCGACGCGACCTGACGCACCCGGTTGTTTTGTTCGGTTTGGGCGTTTGCCGAGTCAAGACCGGCAAACGCAAAAGCTAAAGCAAAACAAAAAACAAGCGATAAAATCAACGAAATTTTTCTTCTCATCTATTTTCCTGAAAACGTTTCTAACGAAATGTCGTGGTCGGTGTAGCATAATAGCCTTCCCGACTGCGAACCGTTAGACGCGGCAAACCGCGCGGAGGTTTGACCTTAACTTTTAATTTATGCCATTTTCCGTCCGGCTCAAAGTTCTTGGGCGTATATCCGATCGAATATTGATGACGAAGTTCGAGCGCGATGCGTTCAAAAATTTCATCCATTTCGACATCGGTTTGCGGGTAGAATGATTTTCCGCCCGTCACGCTGGTCAATTCGTCGAGAAAAGCCTGTCCCTGCATTCCCATCATACTTCCCGAATCCGCACCGTCCATAATGCCGACCGCGTAGGTCACGACATCGGATTCTTTCATCAAACGGCGCACTTCGTTGAAATTATAGCGCGAAGAATTGTCCTGACCGTCGCTGATGATGAGCATCGCTTTTTTCTGGTGCGTCCCACGCGTAACACGTTCAACGCCGAGATAACAGGCATCGTAAAGCGCGGTATTGTTTTTCGGCTGAACCAGCGTGAGTTTTTGCAAAACCGCTTCGCCGTCGCGGGTGCGGTCGAGCAAAAGCTGGGCGCGGCTGTTAAAGGCGATCAGGAAATATTCGTCCATCGGGTGGCTGGTGTTGATAAACCTTTCGAGAGCTTTGCGGGCTTTTCTGATCTTTTCGCCGCTCATCGAATCGGAAACGTCGAACAAAATGCCGAGCGAAACAGGCGCGTCGGTATCGCTGAAATATGTAATTTCCTGTTCCTGCCCGTTGTCTGTAACACTGAAAGCATTTTTCGACAAGCCCGAAACATAACGACCGTAAACGTCCGTGACGGTCAAGGTGAGCGTCACAAGATCGGTTTTAACATTGATCGGGCGGTCGTCGTCGTTATTGATAATTTCCGGTGTCGAGGACGGAGTCGGAGTCGGTTGAGCCTGTTGTCCAAGCAAAACTGATGAAGAAAAAAGAAGGATTGCGACGAAAAGACTAAACCGATGCAAAGTGCTCAATCGGCTGAATTTATTGAAAACTTCCACAGCCAAATATCTCCTGGTAAATTTACTTTAATTTTATGCTACTGAATCAGATTTTCGCAAGATATATTTTTGATGTATAAACACGCAATTACGTTGGTTTACCCGAAAATATTTGTGAATTATTTTCCTTATGCAACCTTTCGGCGAAAAAAGCGTGATATAATTTGCGAGAAAGTTGACGTTCAGAGGCAGCGAAAACGAGATTTTCGGATTCTAAGCCTCTGAACATTTTCCCTTAAATTCTTACATTATGGCTGAATTTATCTGTCGTTTGGGAACCCCGAGCGGCGAAGTTATAACCCGCATTGTCGAAGCAACCGCAATGACCGAAGCAAAATCGCAATTGGAAAGCGAAGGCTTCAAGGTGTTTGCCGTTTCGTCCGCCGACAAAGGGCTTTCGGCAATACTGCCGGGCGGCGGAAACAAAAAAGCGAAGGTCAAACAAGCCGATTTTCTGCTTTTCAACCAACAATTTTCTGCTCTTTTGCGCGCGGGAATTCCGGTTTTGCAGTCGATTACACTGCTGAAAAATCGTTCGGCTTCGGAAAACCTGAGAAATGTTTTAGCGGACATCGAGGAGAAAATTAAAAGCGGGATTCCGCTGTCCGAGGCTTTTGAAGCGCAGGGAATCTTTCCGAAAATCTACACGGCTTCGATTCTTTCGGGCGAAAAATCGGGTGCGCTGGATGATGTTTTAGCGCGTTTCGTCAACTATTTAAAACGAAGCGTCGGAATGGCGCGCAAACTTCGCGGTGCGCTTGCTTACCCGGCTTTTCTGCTGGTCGCGGCGTTTTTTATGATCGCGTTTTTGTCGCTATACATCGTTCCGCGAATGTCCGACCTTTTCAAAAGCATCAATTCAAACCAGGGTTTGCCGACCGTAACCGTCGTCGTTTTAGGCATTTCGACGGCGGTTGCGAACAATATCTGGTGGCTTTTGCCGTTGGTTTTGGTTTTTCTCTTCGGATTATACATTTGGCTCAGAACGCCGGGCGGGAAACTTTTATTTCATAAATTTCTGCTCAAACTTCCGATCGGCGGCGCGTTGATTCGCCAGATGACGACCGCCCAGCTTGCGCGTTCGATCTCGACGCTTCTTTCGGGCGGCATCACCGTTCCCGATTCGTGGGACATCGCTTCACAGGCGATCAATAATCTCGAACTCCGCCGCCGGAGTCAGGCGGTTTTGCCGCTGATTCGTGAAGGGCGCGGGTTTACCGAGGCGTTGGAAAAGGCAAATTGGTTGCCCGAACTCGCGCTCGATATGATCGGGATCGGCGAAAAATCGGGAAGTTTGCGCGAAATGCTCGATGAAGTCGCCAATTTCTACGATGCCGAATCGGAAGTTCGTCTGGAGCAACTCACGACGCTTCTCGAACCTCTAATTCTTTTATTTATGGCGGGCATCGTCGTGACGATCCTGATGGCGATTTATCTGCCGATCATTCAAACGATTTCGTCGGGACCTTTCGGCGGAAAACGATAAGTAAGGTTATAAAGTTAAAAAGTAAAAATTTTAAGATAGATGGAAAACCAGACAAACGGAACAGTTTCGACTGTGACAAGTGCTCCGACAATTTCGACCGATTTTTTGGAGAATGAACCGCCCGAAGTCGTTGCGGCAAAATCTCTTGCGCGGCGTTACCGCCTGCCTTATATCGATCTCCTTCCGCCCGATAAGGAATCGCCGATCGATTATGAAGAATTGACCAAAATTCCGGTCGATCTGATGCTTCGCAACCATTTCGTGCCGCTCAAACGCGAAGGCAGAAATCTGCACACGGCGATGGCTGACCCGACGAATTTGGAATTGCTGGACGAACTCGAAAACGTTTTGAATGTCCGCATCGTTCCGTATGTCGCAACGCAAGGCGCGATCGACGTTGTTTTGAAAAAAGGCGATGCGACCCAACGCGTTTTGCAGGAAGCGGCTTCGGGATTCAAAATCTCGCTTGTCAAGGAAACCGATCAGGGCGAAGAAGTTCTCGATCTGGACAGGCTCGCGTCCGATTCGGATATGTCGCCGATCATTAAATTGGTCGACACGATCGTTTACAACGCGATGGAATCACGCGCTTCGGATATTCACATCGAAGCCGGCGACCGCGATGTTGCCGTCAAATTCCGCATCGACGGTGCGCTTTATCAGAAGGTTGACCCGATCGACATTGCTTATCATCAAACGCTCATTTCGCGTATCAAAGTTATGTCGGAACTCGACATCGCCGAACGCCGAATTCCGCAGGACGGCAGGTTCAGAGTCCGCTACAAAGGCAGAACGGTCGATTTTCGTGTTTCGATCCTGCCCGCCGTGTTCGGTGAAAACTGCGTGATCCGTATTTTGGATAAAGAACAGATTTCCGAAGAATTCAAAAATCTGAGCCTCGATGTCGTCGGTTTCGATCCCGACGATGTCAAACGTTTTCGGCTTTACATCAAGGAGCCTTACGGGATGGTTCTCGTGACAGGTCCGACGGGTTCGGGAAAAACGACGACGCTTTACGGTGCTTTGAACGAAATCCGCAACATCGAAGATAAAATTATCACGATCGAGGACCCGGTCGAATATCAATTGCAGGGAATTATGCAGATTCCCGTTAATGAAAAGAAAGGTCTGACTTTTGCGCGCGGACTTCGTTCGATTCTTCGCCACGATCCCGACAAAGTAATGGTCGGCGAAATCCGCGACGAAGAAACGGCGCAAATTGCGATCAACTCCGCTTTGACAGGTCACTTGGTTTTTACGACGGTTCACGCCAACAACGTGATCGACGTGATCGGGCGTTTTTTAAATATGAACGTCGATCTTTACAACTTCGTCGCCGCGCTTAACTGCGTTTTGGCGCAAAGACTTGTCCGCAAACTCTGTCCGACCTGCAAACGCCATTACACCCCGTCAGATGAGGAAATCGCGATTTCGGGATTGAAACCCGAAGTTCGTCAAAAACACGAATTTTATATGAGCGTCGGCTGTGATGCGTGTAATCACACGGGTTATCGCGGCAGAACGGCGATTCACGAATTGCTCGATATGTCGGACAAAATCCGTGAAATGATCGTCGAACGCCGTCCGGGTTCGGAGATTCGCCGCGCCGCCGAGAAAGAAGGCTTGTCGAGTCTGCGGGTTTCCGCGCTGAAGAAAGTTTATAACGGTCAGACAACTCTGCACGAGATAAACCGCGTCACATTTGTTGAAGAAATTGTCTAAATAGTGCAGAATTTAGCGTGTTTTGCCGATAATTCCAAGATTTTTCGGCAAATCTTTTGAAACTTTACAGAGCTGTCGGCGTGTAAGGTTTTCGGTAACACACTTTTGGTTTCAAACTTGATCCAAACCGATTCAAATAATATGAAAAAATCAGTTTACGTTCGCTTTTCGCTCGCATTTTTGTTGATGTTTTCGATGCTTTCACCGGTTGCGGTGCTGGCTGTCGGTGACGGCAAAAAGCAATTCAAAGAAGGAATGAAAGCCGAGCAAGCCGAACAATGGGATAAAGCCGTTGAGCATTTTGCACTTGCCGTCGCGGAAAGTCCGAAAAATCCCGAATATCGGCTTCATTATACCCGTGCGCTCTTTAATGCTTCACAGCTTTATATGAAAAAGGGCGCGACGCAGGCAAACGAGAAAGATTACGAAGGCGCATACAATGCTTTTCGCCGCGCTTATGCTTACGATCCGACCAACGAACTCGCAAAGTCGGAAATGGCGCGAATGCTCCGATTGCAGGAAGCTCTTTTAAACGGCGAAAATCCCGAAGAAAAAGAAAAAAGAGATAAAAATTCGCCGAACGCGGACGTGAAACTGGTCAAAACAAATTACGGAACCGCCGCTCCGCAGGATGTGCAGGTTCCGCAAAAACTCGAAAAACTGCGCGATCTGCCGTTTCCGAGCGGTGTCGATCTGCAATTCATCATCAGGGAACTGGCGAAAGATTTGGATTTGAATGTTTTATTTGAAACCGAATCGTTCCGTCAGACGGGATCATCAAGAAAAGTTTACATCGAACTCAAAAACGTGACTGCCGCAAAAGCCCTTGATTACATCTTTTTACAGGAAGGTTTGTTTTTCCAGAAGGTCGGTCCACGCACGATTTTGGTTGCCAACCAGCAACGCCGTCAAAATTTCCAACAGTTGGTTTTGAGAACGTTTTACCTGGCAAATGCCGCGCCGAAGGATGTCGCCAAAGTCGTGCAGACGGCGATTCCCGCGCAACCCGGCAGAACGCCGACGATCGTTTTGACCGACGACGCGACCAACAGCGTGACGATCCGCGATACGGAAGAAAACATTCGTCTGATCGGAAAACTCATCTCGTCGCTCGACAAAGACCGCGCCGAAGTCGTGATGGACGTGGCGATCTATGAAGTCAATAAAAACGATTTGCTTCAATTCGGTAATCAGATCGGGACGACGGGCGAAAACGGCACTTTGAGAAATTTGGGCGGAGTCGGTTTGTCTAACGTCGTAGTTGGCTCGACGCAGAACATTACTTCCAGCCTGCCTTTCAAGGGAACCGATGTCGCCAGTATCGCTCTGGGGCTACCGATCAGTAACATTACAGCACTGCAATCGAAAACGAATACGAAATTGCTCGCTTCGACACAGATTCACGCTTTCAATAATGAAGATTCTTCGGCAAGAATCGGGCAACGTGTTCCGGTGCGGTCGGCGACCTTCAATACCGGAGTCAACAACGGAACCGGAAACGGCGGCGTGGTTTCGGACGTTATCAACTATGAACAAGTCGGTTTGACCTTGAAATTCAAACCGCTCGTTTTTCCGAATCAAGACGTGCAGGTAGCAATGGAGATCGAATCGAAAGACGTTGCCGGGGCGCAAACTTTAACGCCGACATTTACCGAACGAACGATCAAAGGCACGGCGCGGGTGCAGAATAACAAAACTTTGCTCTTAGCCAGCGTTGCTCAAAATGTGGAAAGCGACGGGCGCGCAGGTTTGCCTTTGCTCGGTTTGATTCCGATTTTGGGAAGACTTTTCACCGCACCGACGAAAGATAATCGTCAGGTCGATATTGTTATCGCCGTTACGCCGCGCGTGATACGCTCTCCGGCGATCTTGCCCGAGGACGAAGAAGAACGCCCGACGGGAAGTTTGGCAACGCCGACCAGCGGTTCGCTCGAAGCTATGATCGTGCAGGAAGAGCGTGAAGAATTGCTTGCCGCCGCCCGTCGTCTGCCGACCGAAACAGCGGTTCAATTGCCCGATCAAAAAGTTGAAGATGCACCCGTTTATGTGAAATCGGGTGAACAACAGCAAACGGTTTCGCAAAATACGGGAACGGCAACCGAACCGAAAACGGGAACGACTGAAAAAACAGGTTCCGAATTGAATTTGTCGAGTCTGAAACCGATCGATTCGAGCGTCAAAACGTTAAATATCGGGCAGACTTCGGAATTGATTCAAGGTTCTTTGCCGGTTCAGGAAACTTCGCTGAAAACGCCTGAAACGACCGATGAAGATTTGCCGCGAGCCGCTTCGCCGAAAGCGGAAATCAAGTTTTTATCGAATCTGCCGGAACTGAAAAAAGGTGAAAAAACGAAACTTGCCGTAATGGTCAGAAGTGCAACGGCGTTTCGTTCGGCAGTTTTGGGCTTGAAATTTGACGATAAAAAGATCGCGGTTCGGGCAGTTTCGTTCGGTGACGCATTCGGAGCGGATTTGACGAACACGGTTTCAACGCCTTTCCTGAATCAGGGCGGAAAGATGTATGTTTCGTTGTCATCTTCAAAGGATTCGGCGCAAAACGCTTCGGGAGTTTTAGCTTTTATCGAGATCGAAGCCTTAACGGACGGCAAACATGAGGTCGCGTTCGATTCGGATGTGGTCAATCTGCTGACCGCCGACGGCAAGAATTTTGCAGTTAAGTTTTAATCGAAATGAAAAAGTCGCAGTTTCTAAAATTAAGCACGGAAAACGGTTATTCACTTCTAGAATTGGTGATAACGCTGACCGTGCTTTCGATCCTGATAATGGGAACGATCCCGCTTTCGCAAAACGCGGTCAAACGCCAGAAGGAAATCCGTTTGCGCGAAACTCTGCGTCAGATTCGTTCGGCGATTGATGAGTTCAAACGCGATACGGTCGGCGCGTGTTCGCAGGGTGATGCAAACCCAGTGCGCGGGACGACCAGTAGGCAAACAACCGGAAATGCGATTCCTGATCCGCGAAGCCGTGTCGTGATCGATGACTGCAAGATTTTCGACGGTGAAAATCTCGACCGTTATCCGCCCGATCTGCAAACTTTGGTTGACGGTGTCCGCGTCAAACAGCGCGGGATCAATCTCGGTTCGGGCAGGGCTTTCGACGAGAAGAACGCATCGGAACTGAATGAAGATAAGGAAGTCACAAAAGTTTATCTGCGCGAATTGCCGATCGACCCGATGACGGGTGAGTCCGACTGGATTTTACGTTCGTCTTACCAGGAAAAAGGCTCGGAAAGCTGGGATGACATTAATGTTTTCGATGTTCGTTCAGCGTCGGAAGAAGAAGCTTTAAATGGAGAGAAATACAGTGATTGGTAAATTTAAGAATTGGAAAAGAGGAAAACCGGGAAATGATCTAATATCCGAAATCCGAAATCCGAAATCCGGGGGCGAACAAGGTTTCTCGCTGTTTGAATTGATGATCGCGATGTTTATCATCATTATTCTTATCTCGGTCGCCTTGCCGACCTACCAGCGAACCGTTCAGCACGCGCGCGAAATGGTTCTGAAGGAAAATCTCTGGCAAATGCGCCGCGCAATCGACCAATATGCGACCGACAAAGGCAAACTTCCGCAATCGCTTGACAATCTCGTGGAAGGAAAATATTTGCGGGAAATTCCGGTCGATCCGATTCTCGAAAAACCCGAATGGCAATCCGTTCAGGGCGACGACCCGAATTCTCCCGACGGCGCGCAAGGCATCAAAGACGTGAAAAGTATGGCTGACGGCGAAAGCTCCGAAGGAAAACCATACAGCGAACTCTAAATAAATAAATCGTAAGATGTTATCAGCATTAACAAAACCAAATTATCCGAAAGCGGCTCTCGGTTTGGAACAATCCGGCGTGACGGCACTGGCTTTGCAAAAGGAAGGAAGAGGTCAATACAGCATCAAACAAGCCGCCACCGTCGAACTTCCGAAACGCCTTCTTACTCCGAATTTTGTTGAAAGAAATATTGCCGATTCCGTCCAGCTAAATGCGCTGATCGATGAAGCATTGATAAATGCCGGAATGGTCAACCAGAAAAACTGGTCGGTTGCGTTGCCTTCGAACAGCGCGCGGACGGGAATTCTGACTCTGGAAAACGAACCCGTTTCAAAACAGGAACTTGAAGCAATTCTGGATTGGAAATCGGAACAGGTTTTCGGCGCACCTGCGGGTGAAATGCGTATTTCACGGCAGAAAATCTCGCCTGACAGCGAAGGGAAAGCGAGATATTTTGCGACCGCCGTCAAGCTTTCGATCGTCGATGAATATGAAACACTGTTTGAATCGAAGGGGTGGAAAGCGGGATTGATCCTGCCGCGTGTGGTCAGCGAAGCAAACTGGCTGATGAATTCGGATAAAAGCGATTCGCTTTTGATAAGTTCGCAGTTTGACGGTTTTACCGCGCTTCTGATTCGCGGAAACGAACCGACCGTCGTGCGAAACGTTACCTGTCAGGAAAACGAACGCGACGACGAGATTTTCCGCTTGCTGATGTTTTACCGCGACCGTTTGGCAAATGAACAAAGCGGAAACTGGCTTGAAAAGATTCTCGTTATCGGCAAAGATTTCGTGCCGCAAAAGATTCGTGAAATCTCTGTCGAAGCACTCGGACAAACTCTGAAGATTTTACGTCCCGAAGATGTCGGATTGAATATTCCTGCGAGCAATCTCAGTTTCGACGACATTGCCGCGCCAGCAGGTCTTGCCGCGCTCGGCGTTTAATTTTACATAGAAATATCAAATTTGCGGGCGCAAATTCTCGACATCACCGGCATTGATGACGTGGATTTCGCCCGTTTCCGTTTCAACCCGCAACGCGCCGTTTTCCTCGATTCCGCAAGTGGTTCCGAAAATCGTTTCGTTTTCGAGGCTTACTTTGACGGATTTGCCGAAAGCATAACTCGAACGCGCGATCCATTCGGAACGGATTTTTTCCGCGCCGTTTTCACCTGTCAGGATTTCATAATAAATTTGCAGAAAATGCGTCAGCTTTTCGAGAACAATTTCCCTGTCGCAGATTTTTCCGAGTTCGGCTTCGACGGATGTCGCTATTTCCGAAATTTCGGGCGGAAAGTTTGAAGATTTAAGATTAATGCCGATGCCGACGACGACGGCTAACCCTTTTGCGGTTTCCGTCGTTTCGGCTAATATTCCGCAAATTTTTCTGCCGCTGATGTGAATATCGTTGACCCATTTTATGTCGGGATTCAAGCCGATATTTTTAAGCGTTTCAAAAACCGCAACCGCACTCATCAGCGTGATGAGTGGCAGAAAACGCATTTCCGTTTGCGGTTGCAATATCAAACTGAAATAAAGTCCGGCATTTTTTTCCGAAACCCAGACGCGCCCGTGTCTGCCGCGTCCCGAGGTTTGCCTGTCGGCAACGACACACAAGCCTTCAGCCGCTCCTTTTTTTGCCTGATTGAGGGCTTCGGTATTGGTTGATTCGAGCGTATCGAAACGTAAGATCGTGAAATTCATCAGAACACTTTCCAAAGCGAATCCACAAAGAATCGTTGGGAATCGAAAAAGTTTTCAGAAACTTCAAAACCGCAGTTTTCTGCCAAATCTTCGATCATTTCAAGGCTGTATTTCTGCGAAATCTCCATAAAGATCGGTTCCCAAGCATTAAAATGAAAGGTTCGGTTCAATATTTCGACAAAAACATTCTGGTCGGCACGGCTTATCAAAAACGAACGCGCCGCGCATTCGTTGGGACGATAGATCGCATAATGAGAAAATTTTTCGAGATCGAAATTCGCACCGAGCTCGCGGTTGATCCTTCGTAAAAGATTCAGGTTAAATTCCGCCGTTACGCCTTGCGCGTCGTCGTAGGCGGCTAAGATCACACGCGGGTCTTTTTGCAGATCGAAACCGACAAACAGCAGATCGCCTTCGTTCATCACACCGCGCAGATTTTTGAAGAACGCAATAGAATCTTCCGCGCTGAAATTGCCGATGTTCGAGCCTAAAAACATCAAAATTTTCGGTCGCGCCGATTCGCTTTTCAAAGTTTCCAAAATCCGAAAATAATCGCCCGTTTTCGCCTTCATCTTCAAATCGGGAAATTCCGCTTTGAATTTTGTCGTCAAAACACCGACCGCTTCCTGCGAAATATCGATCGGCGAATATGTGAAATCGACGTTTTGTTTGAGAAAATATTCGATCAGAACGGCGGTTTTCGTGCCGTCGCCCGCCCCGAGTTCGATCAGGTCAAATTCTTTAGAATTTTTTGTAAACGCCTCGAAAATCTCGTTCGTTTTCGTTGAGAAAATCTCAAATTCGCTCCGCGTCAAATAATATTCGGGCAAATCCATTATCTGTTGGAAGAGCCGCGAGCCTTCGTCGTCGTAAAAATATTTGGACGAAAGAAATTTCGGTTGAGCAGACAGCCCTTTCAAAACGTCTTCGGCAAATGTATCGTGCTTTTTCCCGCTTGATGTTTGCATAAATTTTATTTTATTTTGCCCACGAAACACACGAAAGAAACGAAAAAAAGAAAAAAGTTAATTTTCATTTTGTTTTGTATTTCGTGCTTTTCGTGTATTTCGTGGGCAAATCTCATTTCGCCAATCTGATTCCGTTAAACTGCCAACGCAGATGCGGATGAAAGAAATTTCGGTAAGTTTTACGGCTGTGATTTTCGGGCGTTGCCACGCTCGCACCGCGTAAAACCATCTGATTCATCATAAATTTACCATTATATTCGCCGACCGCGCCGGCGGGTTTCGTAAAATTCGGATACGGCAGATAAGCCGAATTCGTCCATTCCCAACGCAAGCCCCAACCGAATTTTTCCGAGGCGATTTCCCATTCAAACTCGGTCGGAAGCCGTAAACCTTTCCATTCCGCAAATGCCGAAGCCTCATAGAGCGAAACGTGGCAAACGGGTGCATCAAGGTTGATCTTTCGCAAACCCGAAAGCGTGAAATTCATCCATTCGCCGTCTTTTTTATACCAGTAAAGCGGCGCGGAAATTTCGTTTTGATTGACCCAATCCCAACCTTCCGAATGCCACAAAAAATGATTTCGATAACCGCCGTCTTCGACAAATTCGATAAATTCGGCGTTTGTTGTCAAAGAATTACGAATCTCGAAATCGTGTAGAAAAACTTTGTGACGACCGCGTTCATTGTCAAAATAAAAGCCTTCTCCGGCAAAACCGATTTCATAAATTCCTTCATCAATCTTCACGAAATCTTTTGACGGAAGTTCACAAATTTCTTCGACCGCGTAATTTTCACGATAAACGGGAAAGAGCGGATTAACGCTCAAGGTATATTTCAGGTCGGTAATAAAAAGTTCCTGATGTTGTTGTTCGTGATTGAGTCCGAGAATGACGAGTTCACGAATTTCTTCCGGTAAATCCTGCGACAGCAGATCGCACATTTTTTCGTCAATGAATCGACGATATTCAAAAACGCGTTTGACCGTCGGACGCGACAGATCGCCGCGTTTGTGACGCAAGGTTCGTGTGCCGACCGAATTGTAATAGCTGTTAAAAAGAAAAGCGAAATTTTCGTCGAAAACCTTGTAGTTTCCGACGTGTTTTTTGAGGATCATTTCCTCAAAAAACCACGTTGTATGCGCGATGTTCCACTTGGCAGGCGAAACGTCAACGCTCGGTTGCGGGACATAATCTTCCGTTTCGAGCGGTTCGCAAAGCTTTTCCGTATAGGCGCGAACTTCTTTAAAAGATTGCAATAAGTCGGTTTCGGACTTTTGTTGAAATGTTCCTTGCATATCTTTATTAAAACAAATTTGCGCCGATAAGACAAAACTTTTTTAATAACTTATTTAAAGGCAGGATTATATGAAATTTATTCCGGGAGTTTGTTCGAGAATTTCGTCAGTGCTTCTTTGCATATTTCAGCTAGATACACGTCTTTTGAGTTGAGATTTTGCCGCAGAATTTGAACTGCCGACGAATCGCCGATTGCACCGAGCGCGAAAGCCGTTTCGCGTTTGGTGTCGTCGGATTCGTTTTTGTTTTGCAGGATTTTTATTAAAACCTGAACGGCAGTGCGAAATTGCGGAAGCTTTTCGGAAAGATTTTCATATCTTTCGAGAGAAAAAGTTTTATATTTTTCGGGCAGAAAATTTTCGGGCGTGACGGTGTAAGAACTTTGAATTTGAATGATTTGCGCGATCTGACCGATCGAATGCGCGGCTGAACGGCGCGTAAATTCGTTATAGTCAGACGGCTTTTGCGCGAAAATCTTCGTCAATGTTTCAATTGCTGAAGCGTCGCCGATCTCGCCCAGTGCGACGATCACGGCGTTTCTGACTTCGAGAATTTTGTCTTTCTGTAAAAGTTGAATAAGCGGAAAGACCGCTTTCGGATTTTGAACTTTCCCGAGCGCGTAAGCGGTTTCGCGGCGCACCATTTCCGATCTGTCCGCCAGATTCGGCAAAAGCGCGCCAAATGCTTCTTCCTTTGGCAGATAAACTACGGAAAACGCGGCGGTTGCGCGGACGGTTTCGTTTGAATCCTTGAGCGCGGGAACGGCAACTCGCGAAGTTTCGGCGCGCTGGTAATTTCTGATCTGAAAAAGCGTTTCGCGTTTTACTTCGATCGTTCCGAACCGAATCTGAGTTGAAAGCTGTTCAAGGTCTTGCGCGGAAGCGGGAAATGTGAAAAGGATTAAAAGTAAAAAAAGTGAAAAGGTCAGATTTCGGGTCTTAAAAAACGGTCTGACTTTTTCACCTTTAAAATTTTTCACTTTTCCAGATTAAAACTTTATGAATCAAAAGTTAAGCCGCCCGCTGAATGTTTTGTCGGCGCGTTTTTTCCCATTCAAAAACCTGACGGGCGCGCTTGTTTTCGTAAGCATCCGAAAGCGACACGATGAGATCGTCGTTAATTGAATTTTCTTTTGATTTTGGAGTTGCGGTGCGGTTGGTAAGTATATCGGAAATATAATCTAATACTGCAATTGTTTCGTTTTCGTTTAATTTTTTGATTTCGTTGGCGACATTTTTAGCGTTATTTTTGACCATCTCCGTTTCCTCCTTTGAATCGGGCAGACAGTCAAACGCAAACTCAACGGCTCAAGTTATTTCTGTCTGCAATACTTTTTTGTTTACCATCAATTCTTTTTTGATTAAATCTCCTGATTTTGAATCAACTATAAAATTAGCATAAAACCATTCGGTTTTACAAGAATTTAAGACCGTCCTCGCCGAATTTTGAACTTCCGATCTTGGCACAAGATTCGCCCATAGTTAATGAAAGATCAATTTGCTGTATCGAAAATAGGCAATATCTGAGAGCGAAGAAGAAACAATGTCTGAAAAAACACTCACGAACATACTAAACGAACCGATTTCGGACGTTTTCAGGCTCGAAGTGCCGAAATATAAAAAAGAGCCGACTGCCAAACCGAAAACCATTTTGCAGAGAATTGCCGAATCCGATCAAACCGCCGTCAACGAGTGTCTGGAAAATTACGGAAATTATATTTGGGCAATGGCGAAAAAATGCTGTAAAGATCAGATTGAAACAGAAGAATTAGTGCAGAAAATTTTCTTCGATATTTGGAAAAATGCAGAAAGATTTGACGCGGAAAACTCGGATGAAAAAACTTTTATCGCGGGATTACTTTTGCGGCGAACATTGAATAAAACGAACAAGGGAAAAAACAATGAAATATTTTGAAAATTACGAGAATTTAGATTCCGATATGCAGGGTGTGGTCGAACAGCTTATAAAATTTAATGCTCCGCCGCTTGAAACTTTGGATTTTGCGAATGCGCGGGCGACCCCGACGTTTAAGAACGCGGTCGAAGAAATGGGTTCAAACAGCACGACGACGCGGGCGGCAAACGTGGTAATGCCCGCGATGCCCGAACCCGTCGAAAAGGTTCTGCACATCCGGATTCCGACGCGTGACGGCGAAGTTTTAGCGAGAGTTTATTATCCGGGCGACGACAGAAATTTGCCCGTTATCGTTTATTTTCACGGCGGCGGTTGGGTGATCGCAAATCTGGACGTTTACGAATCTTCGTGCCGCGCTCTGTGCAATGCGGCGGAGGCGATTGTCGTTTCGGTAAATTACCGACAGGCACCCGAAGCAAAGTTTCCGGCGGCAGTCAATGACGCTTACGACGCGACACAATGGGTTTTACAAAATGCTTCGGAGATCGGCGGCGACGCATCGCGAGTCGCGATCGCAGGCGAATCGGCTGGTGGAAATATGGCGACCGTAACTTGCATTCAGGCAAAAGATAAAGGCGGTTTGATGCCGGTCGCACAACTTCTTGTTTATCCCGTGACCGACACTTCGATGTCGCAGCCGTCTTACGCGGAAAATCAGGACACAATACCGCTTCATACTTCGATGATGCCGTGGTTTATGAAATATTATCTCGAAGACGAATCGGACAAGACAAATAAATACGTTGCGCCGCTTCACGCCGACGATCTGAGCGGACTTCCGCCCGCGATCGTTATTACAGCAGAATTCGATCCGCTTCGTGACGAGGGCGAACAATACGCGAAAAAACTGGCTGATTCGGGAGTTTCGGTAAAATTCCAGCGTTTTGAAGGCGTTGTTCACGAATTTTTCGGACTTGCGGGCGCGGTTTCAAAAGCGGCTGACGCGGTCGAATTTGCGGCTGACGGTTTGAAGGAAGTTTTTGAACTGAAAAGAAAAGGACGGACGGTTTAAGAGAGTCTGAAACAACGATTGACGCGGATTTACACAGATTATCATTAAAGAATGACTAAGTTATCTGTGAAAATCAGTGAAAATTCACGTCAATCGTTGCTCCAAAAATATTAAAAATGCAGAACTATCGGCTCTGCATTTTTGCTTTCAACTGCTCTTTGATGCAAATCTTTGACGAGCCTGCTTTCAGAGAAAAATTTGTAATCTTTGCTTGTAAAACTGACTTCTTTTCCGAATTCGGTAGTTTCGTGAAATCTGACGCGGACTTGGTTCGTATTTTCAAAAAGCAGAAATTTGTTTTTGACGGATTCGATATTTTCAAACGGAACGAAGATGTGTTTTTGCTTGAAAAGCAATCTTTTGCTGATAATCAAGCCCGAATCGGTCGCTTCGACATCCTTCATTCGCCACGCTTCATAAACGGCGAACGCATACGCCGCACCCAAAAGAAGCGAGAAAAAGGCGGTGGGCAAACTGAAATAATTTATCAGAATATATGCGTAAACAATGAGAAAAGCGATAAATGTAACCGCACTCAAAACCTTGTTCACTTCCGTCAGGGAAGAAGAAATCTTGCGTTCCATAATATTTTATTGGACAGATTAATTTATTTGAAATAGAATTTCAATATGTATTTTTTCCAGAAAAATCTCGCCCTTAGATAGCCGCTCGCGGAAACTTACTGTTTTGGCGACGCGGCGCATACCGTTTCAATTACAAATTTACGAATTACGAATGTTGGTGGATAGATTTTTATTTATTCGCTAAACTTAGACTTTTTGAGGCTATAGTCTGAACTTCATAGTCCATAATCCGAAATGGATTTTAGAAATTGACTTACGACTCAAGACTCGGAACTCAGGACTTTTAGAAATATGGACGAGAAATATTTTGCACAAAAGATAGAAGATAAATGGCAGACGAAATGGCGCGAAACCGGCGCGTTTGAAGCCGACGTTGATGATACGAAACCGAAGTTTTACGCGCTGGAAATGTTGCCGTATCCGTCAGGCAATCTGCATATGGGACACGTTCGCAATTATTCGATCGGTGATGCGTTGGCTTGGTATAAGCGTTTGAAGGGATTCAATGTTTTGCATCCGATCGGTTGGGATTCGTTCGGTCAGCCGGCGGAAGACGCGGCGATCAAACGCGGCGCGAATCCGCGTGACTGGACGGAAGCCAACATTCAACATATGACGGGACAGCTTCAGCGTTTGGGTTTGAGCTATGATTGGTCGCGTCAGATGGCGGCGCATCGTCCCGATTATTACAAATTCGACCAGTGGTTTTTCATCAAAATGTATGAAATGGGCTTGGCGTATAAAAAGAAAACGCAGGTCAACTGGTGCGAAACGGACAAAGCCGTTTTGTCGAACGAACAAGCGAGCGGCGGTTTGTGCTGGCGTTGCGGAAACCCCGTCACGAAGCGCGATTTGGAACAATGGTTTTTGAAAACGACCAATTACGCCGACCAATTGCTCGACGATATGGCGGAAATCGAAACGGGCTGGGCGGAAAAAGTCCTGAAACGTCAGCGCGACTGGATCGGCAGAAGCGAAGGCGCATTTGTGGATTTTGAAGTCCAAAGTCCAAAGTCCAAAGTCCGAAGTTCTGATTCGAGCGACCGAATTAAAGTATTTACGACAAGAATCGACACGATTTACGGTGCGAACGCGATTGTCGTCGCGGCTGAACATCCGATTGTTGAAGCGAATTATGAGCATTTTTCGGATGAAACGAAAGTTATTATCGAAAATATCAAAGCCGATAAATTGAAAGTTACCGACCACGATGCCGAGATCGAAAAAGAAGGCGTTGACACCGGATTAGAGGCGGTCAATCCTTTTTCCGGCGAAGAATTACCGATTTGGGTCGGCAATTACGTGATGATCGAATACGGAACGGGCGCGGTGATGAGCGTTCCGGCGCACGACGAACGCGATTTTGAATTTGCGAGAAAATATCATTTGCCGATCCGTCAGGTCATTTCCGAACCGCATCTCGCTCACGAACATCATCAGATGCAGACAATGTCTTTGGAACAGGCGTTCACCGATTACGGCGTTCTGGTTCATTCGGACAATTGGAACGGAAAAACTTCGGACGATGCGAAAAAAGCGATGACCGAATATGCCGTCAAACACGGTTTCGGCGAAGGCGCGACAACGTATCGTTTGCGCGATTGGGGAATTTCGCGACAAAGATTCTGGGGTGCGCCGATTCCGGTCGTGTATTGCGAAAAATGCGGAATCGTTCCCGAAAAATACGAGAATCTGCCGATCGAGTTGCCGCAAAATATGGTTTTGAGCGATGACATCGCGGGGACTTCGCCGCTTGCGAAGGATGAAAATTTCGTAAATACGGTTTGTCCGAACTGCGGTGAACCCGCCAAACGCGAAACCGACACGATGGATACGTTTGTCGATTCGTGCTGGTATTATTTTCGTTACACCGATCCGCAGAACGGGGATTTGCCGTTCGATCCGAAGGTCGCGGAATACTGGACACCCGTTGACCAATATATCGGCGGCGACGATCACGCCGTAATGCACCTGATCTACACGCGTTTCTGGACAAAAGTAATGCGCGACATCGGGCTGGTAAAATTTAACGAACCCGTCAAACGTCTTTTGACGCAGGGAATGGTCGTCGGCGAAACGTTTTTCGATATGATTCCGAACCCGGAAGAACCTGAAAGCGCGGGCAAACGCCAGTATTTTCCGCCTTCGAGCGTGACGGTCGAACGCGACGCGAAAGGAAAGATAATTTCGGCAAAATCGGCGGACGGAATCGTTTTGAAATCGGCAATCGAAAGAATGTCGAAATCGAAGGGAAACGGTGTCGATCCCGATGAAATGGTCGAAATCTACGGCGCGGACGCTTCGCGCCTGTTCGTGCTGTTTGCCGCGCCCGCCGAAAACGAGCTTGTCTGGAATGAATCGGGAATCGAAGGCACGACGCGATTTTTGCAGAGAGTCTGGCGGTTTGTTCATAAATGGCAGGCGAAATTGTCAGAACCATCTGCGGTAGTGGATGGGTTGAACTCGACAAACTCAAATGCTAATGAAAACCCGCCCGCTACCACAGGCGGTTCTGACAGTCGGAAATTGCGTCAGAAAACACACCAATCGATCAAACGCGTGACGGAAAACTTTGAATCTTTGCAATTTAACACGCCGGTTGCCGCGCTGATGGAATTGTCGAATGCGCTTTACGATTTCAAGGGCGAACCCGAAACGGCAAGCGACGCGGATGTTTTTGCGATTCGTGAAGCGGTCGAAAGTTTGATCTTGATGCTTGCGCCGTTTGCGCCGCACGCGGCGGAAGAATTGTATTCGGTTTTGGTCGGCAACGAAAACGGAATGCTCGCCAACCGTGCGCGATTTCCCGAATTCAGCGCGGAATTGGCGAAATCCGACGAGATCGAAATTCCGGTGCAGATCAACGGCAAACTGCGTTCGCGCCTGATCGCTTCGCCCGAAGCGTCGAACGACGAATTGCAGAAAATGGCTTTGGAAGATGAAAAAGTCCGGGAATGGACAAACGGAAAGGAAATCGTCAAAGTCGTGGTCGTGCCGAAACGTCTGGTCAATATCGTCGTGAAAGGCTAGGCAAAATTCATCGAAAAAATGCGGACGCGGAGCGGGTTTTCTTGGAACTCGACCGCGTTTTCGCCTTTTACCTTGATTGACGGTCACAAAAAACTTAAAATCAACTGTCATAAAAATGTTCGACTGTTGTATTATTTGCGGTATCTAATTTGTTAATGGAAAATCCGAGCTGATTTTCAGTTAAACCCCCGAAGATCGAAAATGAAAGAGTGCCAGCATTGCAAAAAGTGTTATACGGATGAGGTGAACGTCTGTCCGACAGACGGGATGCCTACACTTCATACGATCAGCGGCGAGCCGGTCCTGGAAGGAAAATATCATCTCGAAAAAAGGCTCGGTCAGGGCGGAATGGGCGTTGTTTACTGTGCGAAACACGCTTATCTGAAAACTCAGCACGCGATCAAGGTCATTCTTCCCGATCTCGTCGGAAACGATCCGCAACTGGTCACGAGATTTCGCCAGGAAGCACTTGCCGCCGCCGCGATCCGCCATCACAACGTCGTCGGCACGACCGATTACGGTGTCGTAAACGGCAAAATGCCGTTCCTTGTAATGGAGTATGTCGAGGGCGAATCGCTTCACGATCTGCTTCAGCGCGAAAAACGTCTTGCCCCTGAAAAGGCTTTGGAGTTGATCTCGGCGATCTGTGCGGGAATCGGTGCGGCGCATCAGCAGGGAATCGTTCACCGTGACTTAAAGCCCTTGAATATAATGATTTGCAAGGACAAGCCGAACCTTGCCGATGCCGTCAAGATTCTCGATTTCGGACTGGCAAAGATCAAATCGGGCGAACTTCTCGGGTCATTTATCCAAGCGCAGACGACCGGATTGATGGGGTCGCCCTATTATATGGCTCCCGAACAATGGTCGGACGAAGACCCCGACGCGCGTTCGGATATTTACAGTTTGGGCGTGATGCTTTTTCAGATGCTGACGGGCGATGTTCCTTTCAAAGGTTCTTCGATTCCCGCAATTATGAAAAAACATCTCTACGATCCGCCGCCGACTTTTGCCGAAATGGGCGTGAGCCTTTCGCCGCAGATCGAGCTTGCCGTTCGTCATACGCTTGAAAAAGACCCGAAAAAACGCACCGCGACCGTCGAAATAATGGTTGCCGAACTGCGTAACGCGCTCGGTCTGCCGTTGCAAAATACGGGTTCGCTGGCAAATGCGGCGATTTCCGTCGCTTCATTAAGCGTTTTGACGAATCCGCCGAAATCGAAGGTTTTCATCAACAACATTGCAGTCGGACAAAGTAAGCCTGACGGACTGCTGTTTCTCGAAGGCATCCAGACGGGAAATCATCATCTGCGCGTCAGCCACGACGGTTTTGAAGACTGGGAAGACGAAATTTTCTGCGACGGCAAACCGCGGCAGGTCGTTGCCGAGCTCCGCGCCGCGAAAAAGGATGAATTTGCGATTCCGAAACCGCAGATTTTGACCGCACCTCCGAATAATCAAACGCCGCCGAACTTTGCGAAAACACAGGCGGTGCAGAACGAATTTAATCAAACCAACCCGCAAACTTGGCAAAAGGGAAACTCCGAAGTTTTCGTCGAACCCGATACGCCTAAAAAATCGGGATTTTCACCCGTTCTTTTAGGAATTATTGGAATTGCCGGTTTATTCATACTTGTTATAGGTGGATTTACAGGTGCTTATCTGCTCGGTTTGATCGGCAAGCCCATCGTGACAGGAAATAACACGACACCGACTCCGGGCAGTTCGCCGATTTTGACAAATATTCCGAAAGCCGAAATGGTGAAAATCACGGGCGGAACGTTTAAGATGGGTCGCAATGACGGCGAGCCTAAAGAACATCCCGAACATAATGTGACGGTCAAGGATTTTTGGATGGATAAAACCGAAGTGACGAATGAAGAATATCTCGCATTTATCACTGAAACCAATCATCCTGCACCGAATCATTGGGTAGAAGGAAAACCCGTGCAGGGAACGGAAAGGTTTCCCGTCAGGTTCGTTTCATTCGACGATGCCGAAACTTTCGCCAAATGGCGTTCAACCCGCGACGGCGTAACTTATCGTCTGCCGAGCGAGGAAGAATGGGAATATGCGGCGCGCAACGGAAGCAAGAACAATTTGTATCCGTGGGGCGACAAGTTTGAAGATGCAAACACCGTGATGAATATTGCAGATTCCGAACCCGCGATCGTCGGTTCAAAACCGAACGGGCGAAATATGTGGGGCGTGGTCGATCTGATCGGAAATGTCTGGGAATGGACTTCGACGGAAATTGCTCCGTATCCGGGAAACGGCGGTGAAGTTCCGAAAACGACAGAAAAAAAGATCGTGGTAAGAGGTGGTTCGGCACATGAAAATCCGGCAAAAATTAATATTACGTCAACGTATCGAGCCGATGTTTTCGTCAAACAGAAAGAGAAAACGCTCGGTTTTCGGCTGGTTCGTTCCGATTGAAATGCGGCAGGAGTTAATTAAATGAAAGGATTTTCTTTTTACGGCATAGTTTTTTTAGCGTTCGGGTTATTAGTTTTGACAGGTTCGGCTGTCGGGCAAGATTTGGGAAGCAGTAACGGTTTATTCCGTTCGCCGAATCCGAAATCTTCAACCAAATCAACGGCAAAATCGACCGCATCGAAAGCAACCTCGTCAAAATCCAATTCATCTGCGGCAAAGAAAACGACGACTTCAAAATCGAACAAACCTGCCGCGACCGCAAAATCGACTTCGATTAAAACAAAAACAGGCGCAAAATCCGCAACGTCCGCGAAAACCACAACGCCGAAAACGGTTGTGAAACCGGCTAAGGTCGTAAACATTCAACCTTCGCAAACGGCGGCGAAACAGCCCGTCAGAACCGTTCCCGAAGAAAACATCGTGATTACGGTCGGACAGCCGACACCCGATTACAACGAACAATTTGAAAAAGCCATCGAAGAAGGCAATATTGCCCGCGACGACCGCGAATATACCAAAGCCGAAGCCGCTTATCTGCGTGCACAAAGTCTGAAATCTTCGGATTCGCGCGCCGTTTACGGGCTCGGAAATCTGTTCAGCGATCAACAGCGTTGGGAAGAAGCCGAAAATGCGTATCGTACGGCGATCAGGCTCGAACCGAACGCGCCCGAACCGTATATCGCTTTGAGTTTTGTTTTGACCCAGCCGATCGTCGGCACGACGCTTTCGGAACGTTATGCAGAAGCCGAAAAAATGGCGCGGCAGGCGATTCAACTCGATAATCAGAATGCGCTTGCTTACGACCAACTCGGCGTTGCGCTCGAACTTCGCGGAATAATTTCCGATGAAACTCTCAATGCCTACAAACGCGCAATCGCGCTCGACCCCGAATTTGCGCTGGCTTACGCGCATCTCGGCAGACTTTACCGCCGCAAAGGTCAGATCAATGAATCTTCGGGTGCATATCGTAACGCGATCACGCTTTCGACCGACGTTCCGACGATGATTCTCGTCGCCGACGTGATGCAGTCGCAACAGCGTTATCTCGAATCCGAACAACTTTTGCGCCGCGCACTCCGGCAAGACCCGAAAAATCCGACCGCGCTTTTCCTGCTCGGACGCGCTTTGACAACCCGCGGAAGCTTTGACGAAGCCGAAAAAGTTTTGAACAAAAGCGCGGAAGTCAGCCCGAACAGCTTTGTGTCTTATATGCTTTTAGGCTCGCTTTATGCGCGTCAAAACAAATTCGACAACGCCGAGAACGCTCTGCGAAAAGCCTTGCGCGTTGTTTCGCAGAACGAGAAAAAACGACTCGCACAGGAGTTTGAAGCGGTCGGCGACGGCTATCTGAAAAGCGGAAAATCGCGTGACGCGGCACGGGTTTACCGTCAGGCGATCGAACTCGACAGCGACAAATCGAGCTTGTCCGGCAAACTTGCGAAAGCGCAGGGAAGCTAGATCAAAAAAATAAAATTCGAGAATAAAAAGTCAGTCATTTTTTCACCGGAAAAATTGTTGGCAGAATTGCGTGAAAAAGTTACAATCAAGATTGGAAATCCGGACTTTTGCATCTGAAGAGATGGGTTGCGGATTTCCGGTTTTCCCGCGCTTAACAAGTTTTTTATCTATAACTATAAATTTTACTGAAAACCTATCGGCATTAAGTGTATTAGTTGTAAAACGATACGCGAACAGCGAATAATTTTACGAGAGGTTTTCAGGCAAATGTCAGTTGCAGCAGTTAGAAAAAAGATGCTTTATTGTCCCAAATGTCAAAAAACTTACGAGGACGGGTCGCAGAGATTTTGTATCAATGACGGCGGACGTTTATTGCCTGCACAGAATCTCTCGAAAGCGGAAAATAAACAGACGGGCGTTTTTACGAATCTGCTCGGACGCATCGAACCGCGCAGTGAACACGATGAAAAACTCGCTTCGATCCCGCGTTTCGTGAGATCGGAACAAACGCCTCTGCCGAGTTTTCAACCGCCGAAGGATAATAAATTATTTAAAGACGAAAACGAGATCGAGTTAGAACTCGAACCCGTCAAACCGATCGAAAAGCCGAAATCTATTTTTCCGCCGATCAACCGGGAAATCCCGAAGCCTCAGGAAACACTAAAGGTTCAGGAAGTTCCGAAAGATCAGGAATTGCCGAAACCGTTACCGCGCACCGTCAAACCCGAAGAAATTCCGAGCGGACAGGCAAAACTCGGCGACCGTCAAACACATCCGACGGGCAGACTTGCGCTGACTTTGGAAAATCCGCGCGTTTTGGTCGGTCAGGTCGTCAAAGGACGTTATCAGATCGTTGAAATCGTCGGCGCGAACGATTCAAATCTTGCGTATCTTGCCGAAGACAAACTCGCGCATAATAAAAAAGTTTTCCTGCGCGTTTTGATGGACGAAGGCGCAACCGACGAATTTACGCGTGCGATCTATGCCGAGGAGCGCACGTCGCTTTCATTGATAAATCATCCGAACATTGCGAGAGTGGTCGATTCGGGCGAGCTTCCCGAAGGAAAACCGTTCGTTGTCACGGAATATACCGAATCGGGTTCAATCAGAAATCTTTTACAAAAAAACGGTCAGCTTAATGTTCTGCGGACGGCGCGCATCATTCGCCAAACCGCTTACGCCCTGAGCGAAGTTCATCAAAACGGAATTCTGCACCGCAATCTAAAACCCGAAAATATTCTTTTGTCCGTTTCCGAAGCGGGAACCGAGCAGGTCAAGATCACGAATTTCGGAATCTCGAACAGTAAAACGAAGGAAAATGTTTCATACAAAGCACCCGAAATTTTAGAAGGCAAAACGGCAACCTTTGCAGGCGACATTTTTTCGTTGGCGGTGATCGCTTATGAGATGCTGACCAACCGTTTGCCGTTTCAGGGTGAAAACACGAACGATCTGCTCAGGCGCGAACGCGAAGGTTTGACGGTTCATCCGACCAATCTGCGGCTCGATCTGCCGCCGTTTGCCGATGAAGTTCTGGAAAAAGCTCTTGCCTACGACCCGACGGCGCGTTACCCGAAAGCCCGCGATTTCGGCGACGCATTTTTCAATGCGCTGACGACCGCCGCCGCCTGGGATAAAAAAGAGGAAACGACCGCCGAAAAGATCGAGCTTCTCCCGCCGAAGAAAAATGAAATCTTTCTTTTGCCGATCGTTGACGAAAAGCCTGAAATAAAACAAGAAGTCGTCGAATCGGCGGAAAAGGCTGAAAATGAAATCGAAGAAACCGAGCGGGAAGCCGAAACGCCGGAGCTTCCGATTCTCGGCGATATTCATATCACGCCGCGTGACGCTGAGATGAATGAAACGGAAGAATTTACAGAAGAAACGGTCGAACCGAAACGAATGAGCGAAGCGACGTGGACGCGCCGTTCGCCGGAACCGCCGAAAACGTCGGTCGCGCCGTTGTTTTTGATCTCGATGCTCGGTTTGGCGTTGATTATGACCGGAATCTGGGTTTGGTATTATTTTTTAAGCCGTCCCAATCAGCCTGAGATCGTCAATCAGGTTGCGGCAAACACGCAAACTTCGGTTACGCCCGAAACAAAGCAAAACCCCGATCTGGCGATCCACGATCTCGAAGTTCCGCCGTTGCCGCGCCAGATTTCGCAACCGCCGAACACGGTTTATTTTCAAAACAGCAAACAGGAAGCAAAAGGCGATCTGGTGAAAAATTTTCTCGGCTTTACGCTCTATTATCCGAAGGACTGGAAGGTGAGCGAAAATTTACCGGGCGAGAAAGTGGGAACACGAAGCAAATTTTTAGACGTTTCGCGTAAGACCGAAAGCGGCGTTCCGGTTGAAAATATGCTCGTCAGTTATTACGACAGCAAGGGAACCTTTAACGAAGATAAAGCTAATTTCCCGAAATTGGTCAGGGAAACGAACGAAACTCTGAGCAAGATCATTCCGAATTATATGATGTTTTCCGAGAACGAAACGAAAGTTAACGGTTGGAAGGCATACGAGATCAAGTTTCAGGGCGCGGGCGAAACCGCAACGGGCGAGAAATTGATCGTTTGGGGCAGAAGATTATTCATTCCCGTTTCGCGTCCGGGCGTGAAAAACGGTTATGAGATCACGATGCTGGCAACGTCGAAATCGAACGATGTCAAAAGCGTTGACGATGTCGGCGTAAAAGGCGAACTGGCAACGATCCTGGAAACGTTCGAGCCGATTCAGAATTATTAAAAGTAAAAACGAAAAAGGAAAAAGGCGAAGGTTTGGAAACTTATCGCCTTTTTCTTCCTTTAAAGGCTGAAACCTCGCTCAGGTGACGAAAACCTCGCTCAGATGACGAAAACCTTATACAGATGACGAAAATGTCACTCAGATGCGGTTGAACTTCATATAAATGACGAAAACGTCAGTCAGATGACGATTTTGTCATTTTCTCTCTTCTAATAAAACATTTGATGCGTTAAAATTATCGCAACTTTCAGTTTCGACCATAAAAAGATGAAAATCGTTTTAGCCGAAGAGCGCAAGGGCGAAAATATTCCCGAACAATCATTTAATCAAAACGTTATTCGTTTCGGACGTGACCGTAACGAATGCGAAATCGCGTTCGACAATGCGCAGTTTCCGATGGTTTCGCGCAAACACGCCGAAATTCGCAGTCAGGACGGCAAATGGTTTTTAGTCGATCTGCAATCGAGTTACGGGACGTTTTTGGACGGACAAAAAATCTCTGCTCCGGCGATGATCTCGGTCGGCAGTACTCTGCAATTCGGCATCAACGGTCCGATTTTTCGGGTTGTTTGGTTTGAAGTAACCGAATCGGGCTATAATTTTCAACAAAAACAGAATTCGGCACAGTCTGACTTTCAGCCCGTCGCCGAACCGAAAATTCCGCCGTTTCAGCCAATCAATCAGCCGAAATCGCCGAAGCCGCCGATCCCGACTTTCGACACCACGCCGAAATCGAACAGCCAGCTTCACCCGTCGCACAAGAACGAAGTTCCACAGCTTGAATTTATCGACCGCAACCAACCGCCGATCAAGATTCAGAAAAACAATTTCTGGCTCGGACGCGAAACTCATTGCGATGTCGTGATCGAATCGACAGCCGTGATGGTTTCGCGCAAACACGCGGAGATCAGGCAGGAAAACGGCAGTTTCGTGCTGTATGACAACGGCAGTTTCAACGGAACGCTGGTCAACGAACAACGAATTTCCGCGCCGACACCGCTTTATCACGGCGATAAGATCGAACTCGGAATGGGCGGACCCGTTCTGCTGTTCGATTCGCCGGCACGGGTTGCGCCGAAAGGCGCGAGTCTGGCGGGACAACGTTCGATCGCGCTCGGTCAGCTCGGAAATCTGCCCGAAAATCACGCCGGGATCGGTTCCAAAACGATGGCGATAAATCTCGGGAATATTTCGGGAAAACGCCGCACGGACGAATCGGCAAAGCCTCAGCTTTTAATGTCGCTCGCGTTCGGCGACAAAAAGGAATTGACCATCGGACGCGACGAGAAAAACGACATCAGCCTCGACGGTTTGCAGATTTCAAACCGTCACGCACGCATCACGCGCACGAATTCGGGGATCGCCGTCGAGGATTTAGGCTCGACGAACGGCGTTTACGTCAACGGCAACCGCCTTTCAAAATCGGCGATCACGCCGGGCGATGCGGTGCAGATCGGTTCGTTTCTCATTCAGATCGACACGAGCGGAAACATCGGTGTTTTCGATACGCGCTCGAAAACGCGCATCGATTCGGTAAACATTACCAAAGACGTAAAAAATCGGGCGGGCGGCGGGAAAATCCGCTTGCTCGACAACGTTTCGCTGTCGATTCAGCCGAACGAATTTATCGGGCTTCTCGGACCGTCGGGCGCAGGAAAATCGACGTTTATGGACGCGCTCAACGGGATGCGTCCGGCTTCGTCGGGCAGTGTTTTGATAAATAATCTCGACCTTTACCAAAATCTCGACGCGCTCAAACAATCCATCGGCTACGTTCCGCAGGACGACATCATTCACCGCGAGCTGACCGTTTACCGAACGCTTTACTACGTGGCGAAACTCCGTCTTTCACGCGACGTTTCTTCTAAGGAGATAAATCAGATCATCGAAGAAGTGTTGGACGTGACGGGGTTGACCGAACGCAAAAACGTCCCGATCAACCAGCTTTCGGGCGGACAGCGCAAACGTGTTTCGATCGCGGTCGAACTTATTACAAAACCGTCCGTGATCTTTCTGGACGAACCGACCTCGGGACTCGATCCGGCGACGGAAGAAAAGATTATGAAACTTTTCCGCCAGATCGCCGAATCGGGCAGAACCGTGATCTTGACGACGCACGCGATGGAAAACGTCAAACTTTTCGATAAGATCGTCGTGCTGATGCGCGGAAAACTCGCGTTTTACGGAACACCCGACGAAGCCCTGAAGCATCTGAACGCGAAAAGTTTCAAGGAACTTTACGACAAACTCGAAGAGCCGATCGAGCAGAAAATTAATCAAAGCTCGAACGCGAACCGCCAGCAGATCACCGAACAGACGGCGGAAGAATGGAAACAGAAATTTACGAATACGCCGCAATACCGCCAGAACGTTTACGAACCTTTGAAGGAACTCGGCAAAGTTCAGAGCGCGGGCGTGCAGAAGAAACGAAGGCTCGGGATTTTCGGCGCAGTTCGTCAATTTCTGACGCTTTCGCGCCGTTACGCGGAAGTTCTTTTCAAAGACAAGCTGAATCTTTTCATTCTTTTCGCGCAAGCCCCGATCATCGCCGTTCTGACGTTTTTCGTGATGGGCGCAAATCAGCCGCGCGATTTTGTCTATTTCGTTTTATCGCTCGTCGCGGTTTGGTTCGGCACGTCTGTTTCGGCGCGTGAGATCATTCGCGAAAATGCCGTCTACAAACGCGAGCGAATGGTCAACCTCGGCATCCTTCCGTATCTTGCTTCAAAATTATTCGTTCTCGGAATAATTGTCGGCATCCAATGTATTTTGCTGTTTGTTCCTTTGAAATTGCTCGATCTTGTCGGCTTGATGCCGATGCCGGGCGAATTGCTCGGAATTCCGCAGTTTTGGGCGATGCTTTTGACGGCTGGGGTCGGCATCGCGCTCGGTTTGTTGATTTCCGCGCTCGTGAAAACTTCGGAAATGGCGACCAGTTTGGTTCCTTTGATATTGATCCCGCAGATTCTTTTTTCGGGTTTGGTCGGTGTTCCGTCGGGAATGAATAAAGTCATCAGTCTGGCGATGCCGGCGGCGTGGTCTTTCGATACGATGAAGCGTTTTTCGACGCTCGACACGCTCGAAAAAGAAGGCGCAGACCCGAACGGAAAGACCAGAGGTTCAGGGCTTTACAAGTTTATCGAATCCGAAAACGACCGCATAATCGCCGACGCGAAACGGGATTTAGACGATTATAGAAAGGATTCGGAGAAGAAAGTGGAAGAATTTTCGGACAACGTGCGCAACGGGCAAAATGCTTCCGCGCCGAAGTTGGACGAACCTCCGAAGATCGCCGAAGCGGTCAAAATTCCCGAAAATTTGAGCAATTATGTGACGTTTTTGCATCCGTGGATGCACGAGATTTTGAATCAGTTAGTTTTAATGCTAATGTTTTTTATATTGGTCATTGCAACGCTCATCATTTTGCGATTGCAGGATGTCGGTTAATTTTTATGAAGCAATTTTTACAAAATATCGGGCTATTTCTTTTTGCGGCAATTATCTTTTCAGGCTTGACGGGGTGCGAAACAAAGACGAATTCGCAAAAAATGGACGTTGCCGAAAATAATGCTCAAACATCGAACGCAAATTCGCCGGCGGGAAAAACGAGTAAATCTTCCGAATATCCGCCGGCACCGGCGGGAGTTTTGCAGGCGGAAGTTAAGCGTTTGGACAACAGCGTTTTCAAGGTCAACGACTTGAAAGGAACAGTTGTCTTGCTGAATCTATGGGCGACCTGGTGCGGACCTTGCCGCGCTGAAATGCCCGAATTGGTCGCGCTCGAAAGCGAACTGAAGGACAAAGGATTCAAGATCATCGGTCTGAACGTTGACGACGAAACCGAAGCGCAGATCAAGCCTTTTGTCGAAGAAATGAAGCTCAACTATGAAATCGCGTGGGCAGACGAAAATCTTTACCGCGAACTCCTAAAAGTCAGCAAATTCAACGGAATTCCGCAAAGTTTCCTGATCGACCGCGAAGGACATCTGCGCGGAATCTTTACCGGCGGAAGCCGCAAAGTGCAACTTCAATTAAGAGAAAACGTCGAAAAAGTAGTTGCGGAATAACTGAAAACTGAAAACGGAAAATAAGGAATGTTGGCTCTTAAAACAATTCAAACCTTACTTTTTCACTTTCCGTTTTCCATTTTCCACTTAAGTTTCCATTTCTATTTCGATCTTCGGTTCGACCAGAATCGTTTTGAAGCTCGACAAACTCACCAATCCCAGATTTGAACCTTTTGGTTTATTCACAAATTTTTTCTGCGTGTAATGAACGGCGACTTTCGGCTGTTGCCTTGCGTGGCTGTAAAATGCCGCTAATTGCGCGGCTTCGAGCAAAGTTTTCTGCGGGATTTCCTGACGATTCGGGTTGCGAACGACGACGTGCGAACCCGGATAATCGGCGGCGTGAAGCCACGTATCTAAAGATTTAGCGATCCGAAATGTGAGAAAATCATTATCCTTTGCGCCTTTGCCGACTAAAATCTCATAACCTTCGCTCGATATGAAACGGCGCGCGCCCTTGAAATTGTCCGCAGTTTTTTCCTTCGATCTCGTCGGCGTTTTTTCGTTCTTCGTTTCGACGAATTCGGCTAAAATATCCTCGTCCTTTGCTTCGATTGCCCGATTCAATCTTTCCGATCCGACTTTTAATTCCGCAAGTTCGCTTTGAAGAATTCCAAGCCGTTTTGTGATCTCTTCCTTTGCATTTCGCGCTTTCGTGTAACGTTTGAAAAATTTTTCCGCCGCTTCGGTGAGCGAATCGTTTTCGTCGACTTCGATTTCGAGCGTCGGAACATTTTCATCGAAATAATCGATCACCAAAACTTTATTTTCCTCGCGAATCGCGTCCGCCAGATTCGCCAGAATCAGGTCGCCGAAACGTTTCCATTTTTCCGCTTCACCGTGATTTTGAAGGTCGTTTTCAAGTTTTTTCGCAAGTTTCTCACGCTTTGAGATTTCCTGTTTTAATTTCGATTGCGCGGATTTTGTTTTCTGCAAAAAATCGCGTTCGGCTTCCTTTTCAAGATAAAAATGATCCAAAGCCTCGGACAAATTTTGAAAACCGTCTTGCGGAAAAATCCTTTCTTCGACTGCTTTTCTGCTTTCGTTTTCTCTGACAGGCGGCGCATATTTCGTGCCTATTTCCTGCCCGTTTCCGTTCGTTTCGCGAATCGCATCGATCACAAAATCTTTATTGTCAAGCAGGAAAAGATTTGCCGAACGACCCGTGATTTGAACGATTATCGAATAATGTTCGGTTTCGCCGAGGTCGTTTTGATTGATAAATGAGAAACGCAAAATTCTTTCGTCCGCAAACTTTTCGACCGCTTGCAAGACGGCATTTGAAAGACGTTTTCGCAAAATCATCACTAAGGCGGAAGGATTCAGCGAAAGTTTTTCGAGATCGCGCAGACGGCGGTTTATCAGGTAAACTCGCGGCGCGGAAGGCTCAAGGCTGATGAAAAGAAATTTGGCGTTCGGGGCGCGGAAATCTATCGCCAATTGCAATCTTGAAAGCGGAAATATCTTGCCGAATTTTTTTCCGACCAGTTCATTTTCGATTTCCGCTCTGATTTTTTCGAGTGTTAATTCGTTCACAGGAAATAGTCTATAGTCCAAAGTCCAAAGTCCAAAGTCCGATTAAATAAAAAAAGTTCAGAGCAATTTCACAACTCTGAACTTTTAATTTTTAATGTTTAACTTTTACTTTCTCAGTCTTCCTTGACGACGATCGTGTTTGAAACAATATCGTGAACGGCACGTTTTTCTTCATTGAACAGAATCGTCAGAAAACCCAGACCGCCGAAAGCAAGCGACAAAAGATAAACCGACGAACTGACCGCGGCTTGATGAAAAGTCGGATATTCGTTTTCTTCGATGTCCACGAGTTCGAGCGAGAAAAGCCGCATTCCCAGAGTTTTACCGAACGTTCCGATCGCGGTCGTCATATAAATGAACATCACGACCGACGTGACAGCGAGAAAAGCCAAAAGTCCGGTAAATGTAAACCAGCTTCCCGTGCCGGAAATCATAAACGGGGCAAGCAGGATCAAACTGACGAAGGAACCGATCAGAACGTCGAAAATTCCGGCGTTGAAACGCATCGCAAACGGTGCAATGTCCTCAATTTCTTCGACTTCCGTTTCCTCGACGGCGATAATATTTTCTTCGATTACCGCTTCCTTCGTTTTGTGAATGTCGGCAGTTTCTTCCGCTTTCGTTTCGAGAAGTTCCGGCGGCATCGGCATTGTCAAAGGCTTGTCGAAACTTGAAACGATCGTCGCGGGTTTCTGCAATTGCGGAAGCTTATTCGTATCGAGATCGCCGTTCGCGTTTCTGGCTTGCGGAACGAGTTTCGGCTTCGGCGAAGGATTCACCGTCGCTTTTGCCGGTTGCGCTTTGACGGGCGGTTCATTTGTCCGCGCCGCGATATAAAACGGGTAATTCTTGCTGTCCGACGTGTGAATTTCTTGATTCGCAATTTCGGGTTTTTCTTCGACCAGAAAAGTCCGGCGCGATAATTCGATGCGTCTTAAAGCCGCCGCAACCTTGTCGTTTTCGAGAAAAGGTTTCGGTTCTTCCTCGATCATTTCGACCTTTAACGCATTCGCACCGCTTATCGGGGCTTGTTTGCGCCGTAAGGTCGGTGCCGGGATCGGCGTTTCGGTATTTTTGGTTTCGATTCTCTGGCGAACGGCGTTCTGCATTTTCAAACGCCAATCGGGAAGCGTCGAATTTTTACTTTGAAATTCAACCAGCGTGTGCGCCGGTTCCGGTTTGGCTTCGGCAACGGCAGACGGTAAAATCGGCGGTAAATCTGCCGTTTTCGGTTTGGCAAGCAACAAGGGCTTCGGCTCGGAAAGTTTAATTTGATTCGGCTTACTGTTGGACATCAAAGATGCTCCTGGCGGTTCAAAATTTACGGGTTTAACCAAAGGGGCTGATTTTACTTCTAATTCTTCACGGACGGAATCGTTCATCATCGCACCGCAGCCGGGGCAAATTGACAATGTAGTTGCTAAAGTTTTATTACAAACAGGGCAATTCATAATTGTTAAAGATTATAATGCTGAAAGTCTTTCTGCGAGTTTTTTAAGGAATATCCAAACGATTTGAACAAAACTGTGGAAATCTTATCAGAAGTTACTTTAAGTCGTCAATAGTAAATTTAAGCGAAATTTAAACTTTTTTGATTTTAGGACTTCAAAAAAGATATTTCAGCCTGTGGAAATAATAGATTACAAAGGTTTTCTTCCCGCAAAACCGCCGTCTTGTTCGTGCCACCATTCTATTTGCTCGTTTTCGCCCAATTGCCAACACAGCAAAACTATCCGTCCTTCTCTGAGAGAGGGAAAATCGATCAGCCCGCGAGTGTAATCTTTTAATTGGATACCGAGATCGTTCAGTTCGGTCGTGATTCTACCGATCTCGTAAAGATTCCGGACATAATTTGACCCGCCCTCCATACCTCCGCCGAATTCGGACGCGACCGCCGCCGCTTTTGCGGAATGGCGCATCGAATTGATGAGGGCGTAACGATTTTTTAACGTTCGCAGTTTCGGAACAATTATCGGCAAAAGCGCATTGGCTTCCTGAACGGTAAAAATTTTCATCGTTCGTCGGTCACTCTGATCAGATCGTTGTAATCGTCGGTTTCTTCTTCCGTAAAAGCCGTGTCAAACGGAACTTTCGGCGGAATTCTCGGAAAATTATCGTTTCCGCCGCCGCGTATGATTTCAGGCGGCGGCATCTCTTCGGGCGGAATAAACGACGGAATGTCGTAATCGCCGGTTTGCGTCATATCTTTACGGATCAATTCCGCAATATCGCCGAGATCGATAAAGAAATCGGCTACGTCGATCAAGCGCGGCGCGGTATTAGAGCGAAATCCCGCAACTTCGACGCGGCAACCCTTATACGCTACGGCATTTATCGCGTAAACGAAATCTTCATCGCCTGAAACGAGCACCGCCGTGTCGTAGCGTCCTGCCAAACTGAGCATATCGACCGCGATTTCAACGTCGAGATTTGCCTTGCGCGTTCCGTCGTAAAAGGTTTTCAGTTCCTTTTGTACGACGCGGAAACCGTTGCGGCGCATCCATAAGAGAAAGCCTTGCTGACGTTCTGCGCCCGCGTCAACGCCCGTGTAAAAAAAAGCCCGAAGCAAACGACCGTCGCCCAAAAGAACGCGCAGAAGTTTGTTGTAATCAATGTCTATGTTGTGAAAACGCGCCGCGTGAAACAGATTATTGCCGTCGATAAAGACAGCCACACGCCCGCGATGTCCAAACTGCCAAGATGAACTAGTCGTCGTATCAAACTGCATTTTATGTAAACCCTTTGGTAAAATTTACGGTCGGGTCTTGGCAGTAAAAAGACGGAAAATGAAACGAAAGAAGGTTAAAGTTTAATTAAAAATACGGCTAAGTTTATAATTACAATCGATTATTGTTTTATAAAATACCTTTGTTTACTGGAAATAAAATATTAAAAATGGATTTCCGTTAAATGTTCCGATCCGGTTTTTGCCAATTCAACCGATAATAGTTTGCCTTTCCGAATACCTTGCGGTCAAGCAAATTGTTTAACTAAATGATAACATTTCAGCGTATAATCAAAAAGTTATGCAGGAACCCGAAGAAAAAATAAATCAAGACGAATGGCTCAAAGATTTGCCCGTGCAGACGGAAAATATCGCCTTCAAACCCGAGGAAATGATTCTCTGCGAAAAATGCCGCCGAAACAATCCGCCCAATCGTCTGAAATGCTTCTATTGCGCCGCCGATCTTAAACTTTCCAACGAACAAGCCGGGCTCGTTAAACCCGTTCTGCGAAAACTCGAACTCTGGGAAAAAGGATTCAATTTGATAATTCAACCCGCTTCGACAAATTTCAGCGAACTGAACACGACGGAAATCTCGAAAAATATCGGATTTGAAAGCGGGATTGTCCAAAAAATAATCGAAGCCGGGAAAAGCGTGCCCGTGGCGCGTGTCGAAACGCAAAACGAAGCCGAAGTGGTCAGGAAAATTCTGCATCGTTACGGTTTGGAAACGATCATTGTCGCCGACGAAGTTCTGGCATCGGAAAAAAGCCTGAAAAGACTGCGCGGCATCGAGTTTTCGGACGATAAATTGATTTTGATACTTTTCAATCAGGACGAAATCTTTGAAATTTCGCGCGAAGATTTGGCTTTGATCGTGAGCGGTGCGGTTTTTGAGAAAAAGACCGAATCGATCGAAAAACGGAAAAAAGGCGAGCGCAAAATTCTCGATGCGAGCGAAACCGCTTCGGACGAAATGCTCATCGATATTTACGGCAGACAAGATTCGACAGGTTTCAGGATTTTGTCGAAAGGCTTCGATTTCTCGTGTTTGGGAGCGGAAAAGACGATGCTTGCCGTAGAAAATATGAAACGTCTTGCCGTAAAATTTCAGGAATTTGCACCGCAGGCGAAAACGGTTGATGATTATTTATCGGTCAGAGAAATTCTGGGAAATGTCTGGGAGATCGAATCAAGAAAGGATTCTTTCGGCTTAAAGCGGCACAGTTTCGGAAAGTTTGACTTTTCAAACGTTTCATCGAGCAATAATTTACAGCAATTTACCAAATATTCGCGCCTTCAGTGGCAATTATTAAATAGTTAAGGAGTTAAAATGGAGTGGTTTTTTAATTATATTTTCCCTTTGTTCTTCATCGCATTTTTTCTGATTTTTATAATTATGTTTATAACGGTTCTTTTTTTCAATATTTCGATCTTCAGAAGAGTGTTCAAGGGCTCCCAAAAATTAGATAACTTCGGAAACTTTAATGTAAAAGCAAATACCTCAAAAAATTATGGTTGTAAGAATTGCGACGCAAAGCTTGAAAAAAATGCCGACGTTTCGCCGAACGGGGATGTTAAATGCAAGTATTGCAACAAATGGTTCAACATTAACAGTCAATAACAATGAAAAGACACGGAAAAAATCAAAAATCCGGAACGAACGATTTTAAGCGTTTCGATAAAAAAAACATTGAGCCGAAAACGGCAAATTTAAGTTTCAGAAACAGGGAAGAAAAACAGGAATTCAGACCGAAGGACGTAAATCTGATTTTCGGGCTTTTACCCGTTCTCGAAGCGTTACGCGCAAATAATCGGCGCATCGAAAAGGTTTTAATCGCGGACGGCGCACGCGAACACCGCATTTCGGAAATTATCGATCTGGCAAAGCAAAACGGGATTTTATGGCAAAAATCCCCGCGTGAAAATCTGAATAAACTCGTCGAAGCGGGCGCGAATCATCAGGGCGTTATCGCGTTTACGGCGGCGGCGGATTACGCGGACGCAGACGAACTTTTGCAGGAGATTTCGGCTAAGGAAGATGCGCTTTGCGTGGTTTTGGACGGCGTTGAAGACCCGCGCAATCTCGGCGCGATTTTGCGAAGCGTCGAATGCGCGGGCGCGGACGGCGTGTTTATTCCCGAACGCCGCGCCGTCGGTTTGACCGAAACGGTCGCCAAATCTTCCGCCGGAGCAACGGAATATGTTAAAGTGGCAAAAGTTGCAAATATCAATCGTTTGATCGAAGAACTAAAGGAAAACGATTTTTGGGTGGTCGGCACGAGCGGCGAAGCGAAAACCGATTACACCGAATGGGATTGGACGCGCAAAACCGCATTCGTTCTAGGAAGCGAAGGCAAAGGCTTGCATCGTCTGGTAGCGGAAAACTGTGACGTTCTGGTGAAAATCACGATGCGCGGAAAGATCGAATCTTTGAACGTTTCGGTTGCCGCCGGCGTTATTCTTTTTGAAGCGGTCAGACAAAAGCGGGAAGTGGAAAAAAAAGAAAAGGAGAAGAGTTAACGTCTTGAGTTTTGTTTGTTTTTGCAACGCACAACGAACGACGAACAACTAACCTAATATATGTTTTGTCCAAAATGTGGAACTCAAAATCCTGAAACGGGAAGATTTTGCCGTTCGTGCGGCGCGGATTTGGGAAACGTTTCGGCGGCTTTGTCTGGAAATTTACCGAATAATTTTCCCGAAGCGGGAACGGCGCACATCGGTCACAAAGCGCATCGGCGGCGAGACCCCAACGAGCTTTACGGTGATTCCATCAAACAAATTGTGACCGGAATCGGATTTCTGATCGTGGCAATCGCGCTTTTGACGACGGGCGTGGCGGGCGGCAGAGTTTGGTGGTGGGCAATGCTGTTTCCGGCGTTCGGCTGTTTGGGAAAAGGAGTTTCGGATTATCTGAAATCGAAAAGAATCGAAAGATCGCAGGTCGGATTCTCAAGTCAATCGCAAAATACTTTTAATCAAACGCCTGTCAATAGTGCTCTACCACCGACGCAGACCGATTATATTCATCCCGAATCGCGTTATAAAACGGGCGACCTCGTGCCGCCGAGCGTGGTCGAAGACACGACACGCCATCTGAAAATGGATTCCGAAGGCGAAACGATGGCTTTGCCGAAAAAATAGAAAAAACGAAAAAAGGTTGGGTTTTGATGAAACCCAGCCTTTTCTTTTTGAAGATAAACGAATTATTTCCTGACGGTAACGCGGGCATTTCCGGCGTTTCCGTTTGCATCGAACACGCGCAACGTGACGGAATATTCGCCCGGATTTTTGAGCGTCAGCTCGACCGTGTAACGTTCCTTACCGCTGTCGGAAATTCCGTCATCGGCATAAACCGTTTGCCATTCGCCGCCGTTGATGCTGTATTCGGCGCGGTTGATAAAGCTCGTATTTTCCGTCGCGTCAAAAGCTACCTTTGCATTTTCCCCCGAAATTTGCGGCGAACCGAAAGGCGTGACGGTCGGCGCGGTGTTGTCGATGTCAACCGGTTCGCTGATTCGCTCGCCGGATAAAACCTGACTGGCGGGATTTGAAAGCGAATCTTTTGCCACGATCTTGAAAATATAGCGTCCGTCCGCAAGCGACTGACCGTCGAGCGTGTAGAAACTTTCGGTCAGATTTTCCTTCAAAAGTTTGAAATTAGCTTCGCCGATCTCCCGAAAATAAACCGTATAGATAAGTTTATCGCCATTGCGGTCTTCGGCTGTCCATTGCAGGGCGGTCGCACCGCGCTGATACAATCGGCGCGGCGGAACGGTAGCGTTCGGAATTCCGAAAAGAGCCGAATCGAGTCCCGAAAGTTCGATATTCGGATCGATCTGGATCGGCGGATTTGCGGCAAGTCCGACATTTGTCGGCAAAATCTGAACCGTCAATATTTCAGGTGCGATGTTCCGCGGCAAAAATGAAACATTTGCTTCGCTTAAACTTGCCGAAGTTTTCAAAACGGCGCGCCATTGCAGATATTTGGCTTTCGGGCTGTTGATCTGCGCGCCTTTTGCGTCCGCGTAAGCCGCGCTCCACGCGCTCCACGTTTCATTCGGTTTTTCGGTGTTTCCGCTTCTGGTTTGCAGGGCGATATTACCATTTCCGCGCCACCAGATTCTGCCCCAGCTCGAAACGTTTTTCGCGTCTAAAACCGCCGATTCGTAAGTTCCTTCGGCATTTGTTTCCGCGCCGAAGCGATAAAGTTTTCCCTGATTGCTGGTCGTGGCGATGATGTTCTGACCGTTCGCTTTAATGGTCGAAACCTGTCCTTCGTCCGATTGCAGAACGAGCGTTTCGCGCCCGTCGTTGGTCACGCTGTAGATTCTGCCTTTGTCGGAGGTTCCAAGCAGAACGCCGTTTCCGGTTTGATGTGCGTAAAGCGAAAATCCCGAAACGGTTGCCGAACTCCAGATAATATCCGCGCCGCCGTCGGGCAAAATACGGTAAACGGCGGATTTCGCGTTTGCCAGATCATAACGGCTTTTCGCGGGCATTTCGGGCGTGGACGGGTTTGGTTTTTCGACTGAAACGGTTGCGTTTTCCGTCGTTGCGGAAGGCGTTGCGGTCGGATTTGCGGTCGATTCGCCTAAAGCCAACGCATAAACCGAGCCGTCCGTGCCGATTGCCAGTTCGTGAATTTCTCTCAATGTCGAATCGAGTAAGGCAAAAGGCTTTCCGTCCGTGCCGAAGCGCAAAACCAAGCCGTTTGAATCGGTTCCGGCGAAAAGATTCCCGTTTTTATCGGCGGCGAGCGAGATGATGTGCGTTTCGCTCGTGTCGAACAAAAGGGAAGCATCAGGCGCGGCATTGGCAGATTTTACTTTGTAAATCTTGCCGTTTTCGCCCGTTCCGACCGCCAAGCTTCCGTCTGCCAAAATTGCTAAAGACCAGATATATTTTTCTTTCGGCTCGAAAAAAACGTTTGCCGTGCCGTTTGCTTCGATGCGGTAAACCTTTCCGTCAGGCGAAGTTCCGGCGTAAATTTCGCCGTTTTTGCCGGACACGAGCGCGGACACGTTCAATTCGTTCGTGTCATAAAAAAGCGTTCCTTTGCCGCTTGCATCAACTTTGAAGATTTTGCCGTCTGCACCCGTGCCGAGAAAAACGTTTCCTTTATCGTCAACCGCGCTCGACCAAACGTAGGATTGATCGGTTTTGAAAACTTCGGTCAGCTTCGGCGCGACCGTGATCGTGCCGTTATCGCTGATCGAAACGCCGCGCGAATTGCCTTTCAGAACGTCTGCTTTTGAATTGACAGACCAGACCGCGGGTTCGCTTGCTTTGATTGTGTTTGAAAATAAAATTAAGAAAATTGCGAAAAGAAGATATTTTTTCATCGTATAGATTCGGAACGAGTTTGCTATTTATCTAAAAACAAAAATACACGAAATTTTGTTAAAAAGAAAATTCAACATAGTTTCGTGTAAGTTTTGCCGAAAATGATTTTACTTCGTCGTAACCGCCGTTTTATTTGCTTTTATTTCGACATTTGCCGCGTGTTTTCCTTCAATGAATCGAAGTGCGTCCTGCAATTCTTCCGCGTCGCCCGTAATCAGCCGCGCACTTCTTTCACGCGTCAGGTAAGCCCAGAACCATTCGCTCAGAACGTAAAGGCGATTTTTAAAACCGATCAGCGAAATGACGTGCACGAAAAGCCACGCCAGCCACGCGATAAAACCCGTCAGCTTGAAACGTCCGGCTTCGACGATCGCCTTGTTGCGTCCGATGGTCGCCATCGAACCTTTGTCGAAGTATTTGAAATCTTTGCGCGGTTCGCCTTTCAGATCGCGTAAAATATTGGCGGCGGTTGCGTCAGCCATCTGCATCGCGGCGGGCGCAACGCCCGGAATCGGCTGTCCGTTTTCCTGTTTGAGCGAAGCCATATCGCCGATGACGAAGACGTTTTTATGTTCGCCGACGCTCAAATCCTTGTTGACCAAAACGCGTCCGGCGCGGTCGGTTTCAACGCCGAACTGTTTGCCGAGCGGCGAAGCGGCAACGCCCGTCGCCCAAACCGCCACGTCGCAATCGATCCATTTTTCGCCGACCTTGATGCGTCCGGCTTCAACACTCGTGACGAAGCTGTTCAGGTAAACTTCAACGCCCAAATCTTCCAAATCCTTCTTCGCGTGTTCGGAAAGTTTCGGGTCGAACGTATTCAAAATGCGGTCGCCGCCTTCAAAAAGCATCACGAGCGCACGTTTCGTATCGATCAGATTAAAATCACCCGCTAATGCCGTTCGCGCAATCCCGGCGATCGCTCCCGCGACCTCAACTCCCGTCGCACCGCCGCCGATGACGACGAAACTCAGATGTTTTTTCACGCCTGTCAGATACGCTTCACGCTCGGCAAGCTCGAAGGCAAGCAGGACGCGCCGACGGATTTCGAGCGCGTCTTCGACCGTTTTGAGTCCCGGCGCGTCGTCTTCCCAATCGTCGTGACCGAAGTAAGAATGCCGTGCGCCGGCGGCAACGATCAAGTAATCGAACGGCATTTCCGAATCGTCGGAAAGCTTGACCTTTTTATTTTCCGCATCGATCCCGACGACTTCGCCCAAAACGACCTGAACGTTTTCATAACGGTGCAGAATACGTCGGATCGGAGAAGCAATCTCACCCGGCGACAAAACCGCCGTCGCCACCTGGTAAAGAAGCGGTTGAAACGTATGATGATTTTTTTTATCGATCAGCGCGACCTCGACATTTTTTCCGCCCAACGCCTTTGCCGCCTGAAGCCCGCCGAATCCGCCGCCGATAATTACCACTTTTGGTTTTTGCGCCATAAAATCAACCTCCTTGATTAACGCGTCAAATGTTTACGAAAATTATCTCATAAATGAAAATTTACCGCACAAAATTTTACTTTTCAGATCAGTTAAGTCTTGACGTTTCAGCTTCGGGTTTAATTTGAATTTAAATAAAAGACTTTCAATGAGCCTTATAAATTGCTACAATTTAATTACTACGAGGAAGATGAAGGATGTTTCAAAGAATGTGAAATCCTTTACGCGCTGGGTCTTTGTGATCGGCGTGATGACCGGACTTTTCTTTTCCGGCGGTGAAGGAATCCAGCTTTTTCCTTTTTCGGCGAATTTCACGGAAGTTGAAAGAAATGCCGATTTGTTACAAACGGGGAAATCGAAATCCTACGCATTTTCTGTATATAACTCCAATGCGCACAGCGGAATTACCAAGTCTAAAAATCAGAAAAATACTAAATATTTCGATTGTGCCGATGTCGCCGAAAATCGGTGGCAAACGATAAAGTTTAATTACTCACCGGTTCAACAAAACTATCATCGCGCGGCATTTTCAACTTCTTCGGACATTTTTATATCTCCGTCCGATCGCGCTCCGCCCGCCGTCTAAACCTTAAATTCAATTCCGGTTAACGTTTCAGGCTCGGATTTTCCGGGTATGATTTCGTTTACTCATTTTTTACTAAACATCTTTGGAAAACGGCGGTTCGTCAGTAAGGGCGAAGCTCTGTCTTATCGGAAATCTTTGGAAGAGATTTTTAAAACACGGAATATAAACAATGAATGAAAAAATATTAAAAAAACAAGGTATCAGCAAACGTCAGAAGGTTTTCGCCTGGATGCTTTTGATAGCGGCGGGACTAACGGTTTTGCTCTATTTTGAGCAAATAGCATTGATCTACGTATTGGCGACGTTGTTTCTCGTAGTTCTTTTATTGATCGTCGCTTTTGCCGATCTCGAAAAGGTCGGAAGAATGGACGAAGAGGAACCTGCGACGGCATCGGCGGCAATGTCGAATGACCATGAGAAAACAGACACTGCCCGAAATTATGAGAAATCCGGGCGGATGCAAAGTCTTGGATAAGTAATTTGAATATTAAAAATACAGAGGAAAAAAAACATATTATGTCGAGCATCAGCGAAGCAACTTTGCCCGGAATCGGGCAGAAATTTCAAATTGAAACATTGAGCGGCGACCGTTTGATCGTGATTATACACGACGACGGACGGCGCGAACTTTACCATTACACACGAAAAAATTTAGAACGTGCGGCATCGGTTTTAACCTTGTCGGACGGCGAAGCGCGCCAGATCGCGGGCATCGTCGGCGGGTTGACGTATGTGCCGAAAGCTCTTCCGAATCAGGAAGTCGTGCTTGAAGACCTTGTGCTGGAATGGTTCACCATTCAACACGGCGCACATTGTATCGGTAAAACGATTCGTGAGCTTCAGGCACGTACGATAACCGGCGCGTCAATTGTTTCCATTGTCGAACCGAACCGCGTCAAACGCACGAATCCCGAAGCCGACACGCTGTTGAACGAAGGCGCGACGCTCATTCTGGCAGGCGACCGAAGCAATATCAATGCTTTGAAAAATCTGCTTGTTTATGGAAAAGGAGGTTAAATAGATGAATCATCTTGTTCTGGAAATCGGTTTGGCGGTAACTCTGATCGCGGGTGCGGCTTTGCTTTCCAATTGGCTGAGGTTTTCGATCGTTCCATTTTTGATCTTGACCGGAATGGTCGTCGGTCCGCACGCGCCAAAACTCGGACCTTTCGATTTCAGATTCGTGGAAAGCGCGGAATTGATCGAATTTATGGGGCGCGTCGGCGTTCTTTTTCTGCTCTTTTATTTAGGATTGGAGTTTTCCGTCAGCCGTTTGATTAAAGCCGGACGTTCGATCGCGGTCGGCGGCTCCATCTATATCGGCATTAATTTCACGGCGAGCTTGATATATGCCTACGCGGTCGGATTGCCGTATCAGGAAATTTTGGTCGTGGCGGGAATTACGACCATTTCTTCAAGCGCGATCGTCGCGAAAGTCTTGTTCGATCTGCGCCGCACCGCTAATCCCGAAACCGAAATGATTTTGGGAATTATTATGTTCGAGGACGTTTTTCTGGCGGTTTATCTCTCGCTCGTTTCGGGTATCGTGTTGAGCGGCGCGAGTTCTTTTTCGGGCATTGCGGCTTCGGGCGCGTTTGCGCTCATTTTTATTCTCGGCTTGATCTTTCTCGGAAGATTGGTAACGCCGTGGCTGAACAAACTTTTGCGAATTTCTTCAAACGAAGTTTTTGTGCTGGTTATTTTCGCAAGTTTGTTTTTACTGGCAGGTTTGGGCGAAACGATTCACGTTGCCGAAGCGATCGGCGCATTGCTGGTCGGCTTGATTCTCGCCGAAACGGAACATCTCGAACGAATCGAAAAGCTGGTCGTGCCGTTCAGGGATTTTTTCGGGGCGATCTTTTTCTTCGGGTTCGGGCTGACGATCGATCCTTTCGCACTCGGCGGTGCGGTATGGATGACTCTCGGCGCGGTTGTTTTAACCGTGATCGGGAATGTGATCGCGGGAATTTTGGCGGGCAGAAGCGCGGGATTGTCGCAAGCGGGTTCGCTGAATGTCGGTTTGACGATCGTTTCGCGCGGTGAATTTTCGATTATTCTGGCAAATCTGGCGAAGGCAGGCGGTTTGTTGCCGATCATCCAGCCGTTTGCGGCTTTATACGTGCTGATATTGGCGATCCTCGGACCGATTCTGACCAAAGAATCCGAGCGGATCGCGGATATTTCGGCAAGACTTTTCAGCAGAAATAAAATTTCGGTCGATGAGGAAGAGTTGCCGTTGGGTTGAGATTACGAAAAGGAGGCGGAATGAGAGAACTTGAAATAACCGAAATGATCTTATTGACGATTGCAGGATGGGCTTTAATTACTTATGCGATCAAGGATATGTTGTTGACCGCCCGTTGCAGTCTGCGCGAAAAACCTCGCGATCTAACGTCTGCTTTGCGTCAATCGACGGTACCGTTGATTAGATTTGTCAATGAAATAATCAAAAACTCCAAATACAAAAAGCAGATTTTGAATCGCTTTGATCTCATCATTCCGCTTCTGCAAATATTTATTTGGAAAACTCTGACCGTCTTCGGATTTTGTTTTCTATATCTGGCGATCAACTGGCAAACACAGGACGAAATGATCGCGAACGATCACTGGGAAGACATTACGTCTTCCCTGCGGCTGAGTTTTGCGATCTCGTTTCGTCTTACCTTGCAGGAACTGATTTTGGAAAATCCGATGATTTTTCTGATCGCCAATATTCAGTTTTATACGGGCTTTTTCTTCTTCGGCTTCATTTGCTTTTGGCTGATCGTCCTGAAACGAAAATCTCGAAAAATTCAGCCGCGTCTTTATAAAATCCGACACGAACCGAACGGCTTTTACTCGCCTTTTATGCTGGCTGATTCGCTTAAGGAATACAGTTCCAATAATTTACTGCTGATCTTGCAGGATTGGGAAAAATGGGCGGAAGACCTTCGGGTAACTTTTTATCTTAATCCGCAATTTATCTACAGCGGCATCGCAAACAGGGGAAAACCGAACTGGCTGACCGCGCTCAACATTATTCTGGACACATCTGCCGCGCTTATCGTCACTTCCGATGGTGCGATCGAAAAACAAGCGCGCCGGACACTTGCAAATGCGCGCCGAACGTCATTTGAAGTTTTACAAATGGTCGTGCCGAAAAAGCGCAAATATAAAAAAGAGAACAAAAACGCGGAAATGCGCTCGGACAGGGACATTCTTTCGGCAGATTTACTTTTTGAGCCGGAAAATACTTTTGAAAATGAAGATCGAAACGAATTGTTCGCGGTTTGGCGTGTGACTTACGAAAATTCTCTGAGAAATTTATCCGATGCTCTCGACAGCAAACTTCCGATCAATAAATATGAGCAGTCGTTTTATTGAAATTCACAGATTCAAAAATCGATATTTTTCTAAATTCCGACATATTTTGCATAAATGCTGCGCGCTGTCGAAACGTCGTCCGTGCCGCGAACGATGGCGCGGGCATCGGCAAAAACGGTCAACTCGTAATTTTCGACCGAAAGCCGCAAAAGATATTCGTTTAATTTGATCTCGCCGTGAGCGTCGAGCTTTTCGGCAAGGTTTTTCAAATCGATTTGCGAGCGTTTGGGCGGCGCGATCTGGACGGCGTTGCGTCCGCAGAGAACGGCGGAAAATTCGCCCGCTTCGGCATCGAGAAACTCGAAATTTCTTTTTCCGCAACATTCGCAATCCGCATTCATCCTTCCCAATTTGATCTTGCGCCAATCGTTGTTCCAAACATCTGCCTGAATCAACGATCTGTGCAATTTATCAATATTTCCCGTCAGAATTTTCAAGGCTTCGGTCGTTTGAATCGCTGAAATGCTCGAAATTATCGGCTGAATCACGCCCGCCGTGTCGCAGGTCGGCGCGCTTCCCGCGTCGGGCATTTCTTCAAAAATACATCGCAAACAAGGCGTTTCAAACGGAAAGATCGTCATCGTCGTGCCGAAACTCGAAACTGCCGCGCCGTAAATCCAGGTTTTCTTCAGTTTTACGCAAGCATCATTAATCAAATAGCGAATCTGAAAATTGTCCGTTCCATCCAGAATCAAATCGACATCTGTGACAAAGCCTTCGATATTTGAATGATTTACGTCCGTCACGACGGCTTCAACGGCGATTTCCGAATTAATTTCCCTGATACGGTTTTTTGCCGCGATCGCTTTCGGTAAACGCTCCTTTGCGTCTGCTTCGGAATAGAGAGTTTGTCTTTGCAAATTGGTGAATTCGACAAAATCACGGTCAACGACGCGCAGAAAACCGACCCCGGCACGCGCCAGCGTTTCCGCGTGAGCCGCGCCGAGCGCACCGCATCCGACGAGCAAAACGCGCGCATCAGCTAGTTTTTTTTGTCCTTCCTTCCCGATTTGCTTAAACAAAATCTGGCGACTGTAACGATCATCCATAGTTGTGTTAAAGTTCAGTTTAACTTTTGAACTGAACTCAAATTAGAATTTTAACAGTTTTATGAAAAGAATTTTACTGACATTGATTTTTCTCTGCGGCGTTCACACTATTTTCGGGCAAGACGATTTCACAATGCCGACCGATGCTGATTATCCGAAATTACCGGCTTCCGCCGCGCGTCCGGCTGATTTTATTCCTTCCGGCTGGAAGATTATGAGCGAAGCCGAAGGCGATCTGAACGGCGATAAAAGAGAGGATACCGTTTTGGTTATCAAAGCGAATAACGAAAAGTTTCTCAATAAAAATGAAGGTTTGGGCGAAGAGGTTTTCGACACGAACCCGCGCATTCTGGCAATTTTGTTTTGGGAAAACGACAAATATAAACTCGCTCTGCAAAGCAACACTTTTATCGCAATGGCTGATTCGCCGACGATGAGCGAGCCTTTTCAGGGAGTGAATATCACGAACGGAGTTTTACAGTTCGATTTCGAGATTTTTATGAGCGCGGGCGGTTGGGGAATGTCTAATCAAAACTACAAATTCCGCTATCAAAACGGCGATTTCGTCTTGATCGGTGCGGACAAAACCGACGTTCAGCGCAACTCTGGAGAAATGGAAACGCGCAGTTATAACTTTTCGACGGGAAAAGTGCAGATCAAAAAGGGAAACACTTCGAGCGATAAAAATAAAGTTCAATGGCGGACAATTCGTCTGAAGGAAAAGAAAACCCTGAGCAATTTCGGCAAACCGTTTGAGTGGGAAGTGGAAAAAGATTATTTTTTGTAATTTCTAGCGCAGTCTTTCCAACGCGGCGCGGCTCATTTCCTTCATCGGTGCGGCAAGTCCCGTCCAGATTTTTTGCTGTTCGACGGCTTGCGCGATGAGCATCGCGAGTCCGCCGATCTTCGGGATTTCCGACTTGTCGGCTTCCGTCATCAAAGGCGTTTGAAACGGAATGTAAACGAGGTCGTAAACGAGATGCAAACCTTTCAATTGTTCGGCGGCGGCGGGCGTTTCGCCGTCGCCTTTGCCTTTCATTCCCAAAGGCGTGGTGTTCACTAAAATATCGAAATCGCTGAAATCGGTTTTTGATCTTTGGTTTTTGGTTTTCGGCAGTTCCTGTAAATCAACCGCAAATTCTTCGGCGAAAGATTTAGATTTTTCCAAATCTCTCGCAAAAACGGTGACTTTTGCGCCTTGCTGTCTGAGCGCGTAAACGCAAGCACGCGCCGCGCCGCCCGCACCGATGACGGCGATTTTGGTGCGTTGCAGATCGCCGTAGGAATTTAATAAAGGTTCGATAAAGCCCTGAGCATCGGTGTTGTATCCGTAAAGTTTCCCGTCAACTATTTTTACGGTATTGACCGCGCCGATGGCTTTGGCGGTTTCATCGATGAAATCGAGATGTTTGATGATCGCCTGTTTGTGCGGAATCGTGACGGAAAAACCTTTGAAATTGAGTTCGATCTCGCGCGTTTCGGGTTTGACCATTCGTTTGATGAATTCGTCCAGATTGTGAACTTGAAGCGGCACGAAAACCGAATTTAGTTTATGAAATTTAAAAGCTTCGTTGTGAATATACGGCGACATCGAAACGCTCGTATTGCTTCCCAAAATTCCGTAGACATTCGTGTTTTCGTCCAATTCTTTGGCGCGGTAAACTTCAATTAAATCCTTCGCGGAAATTTGTCCCGGCGCGGTTTCATTTCCTGAACCGAGCGAAGCGTAAGTCATAAACGCACCGTGCGCCAATCCTAAAATCCGCGTCCATTTTCCGCTTTCGCCCATTGCGATGGGGATGATTTTCTTATTTTCAGCTTTGGCTTTTTCAAGTAATTTCCAGATCGCAATAGAATCGGTAATGTCGGAAGTTTGAACCGCGATCTTGATAATGTCAGCAGTTTTTGAAAGATTTTCGCAGAGATTATCTAAATTTTCGGGAACTTTGGAAAAATCGTGAAATGACTTGATTATTCTCTCAAACATCCTTCCCCGAAAGGAATATATTATTTCAATGTCAAAATCCTGTTCTAAGTCAGCAAGCGCGGCAACCTCGAAGATACGGGCGTGTTTCCAAAATTTTTCTCTTTCAGTTTGCGAAAGATTTTTTTTCCCGCCCTGTTCTAATGGTCTGTAGGTAGCTAACAGTTTCCCTTTAAAGGATTTACTTGTTTTTCCAATCAATGTCCATAAATTTTCTTCTTCGACATCTTTCAAACAATCGAAACGAATCTCGATCACGTCCGCCGATTCTTCGGCGTGTTTGATTTGGCTGATTAATTCGTCAGCGGTTTCGGCGCAGACCGAAACGCAGATTTTCCCGTTGTTCATATATCGAAATTTATCTCAGTCCAAAACCGTTAAGAATTAGTTTTCGGCTTGTTAAGCGTCGAAGGCATTGAAAAAATAAAAGTGGCGGCGGCGATCAAACAGGCGATCACGGCAACGGCGGCGGCAACGATCAAGGTTTTACCGCTTTGTTTGACGGCGATGGCGATCAAAGCCCACGCGATCGCTAACGGATAAAAATAATTGACGAGTTTTATCCGAATCAAAACTCCGAGCGCACCCGCGACGAGCAGTAAACCTGCGCCCGCAAAGATTGTGGTCGAATCGGGAAGTTTGACATTCAAAGTGACGAGAAAGATCGTAATATTCAAGATCGTGGCGGCTGTCACCCACCCGAAATAAATGCCGAAAGGAAATTTCGCGAACCAATATTCGCCGTTTGTTTCGGTCGTAACGAGTTTTGAGTTGATGAAGGCGAGCGTGCCGAGCATTATCAAAATGACGGCGACGCAAACACCGACCATTTCCAAACTCCAAAAATAAAGCCACGCACAATTTGCCACACAACTGACGAGATATGCCCGTCGGATTCCGCGAAACCTTTCAAGTTGCGACGGAAAAAACTGATAAATGCTGAACGCAACACAGCCGAGATAAATCAAACTCCAGATCGCAAACGCATAACTGGCAGGCGTGATGACCGTCGGATTATTATCGGAAACAACGTTCGTCGCCACGCCGCCGAGCGTTCCGGTGGCGGCAAAATAATTGAAAATTATCATTCCGATGGTGGCAATAATGACGAGAATTGGTTGCAGTTTATCGTTCATAATTTTATTTTGAAAACAGTCAATTTATTAATATACTGTCATAAATTTACGTTTGAAAGAAGTTATGAAAGAATAAACGTTTGATTTTTTAGTCGTCGGCGGTATTTTTGAGATATGATTTTTGTCATTTTGGCGACAGCCGTAGTTTTGTCGATAATGTTTTGGGCTGTGATTTTGCCGTTCAAGCCTGATTCGGTAAAAATTGTCGGAAAATTTGTCTGTAAACCGAATGAAAAGATGGAAATTTCCACGTCAAACACCAGTTATCACCAACGTGGCGAACATTCAATCGTCATTTACTGCAATGATTACGGGAAAAAGAGGCTCGTTAACGGAAAGACTTTCTTGTTCGCTTTCTTGTTTTCCTTCGTATTATTACTGCCTCTTGCGGTATTGATCGTTTTTTCCATTTACAAATGTTTCGGTTTATAAACCTTCTGGTTCACTATTTCGTATAAAAATTACGGAAAACGTAAAGAAATGTAAACGAATCAAAGTAGGGAATTCGGTTTTTCGACCGAATTGCTTGATAATACGTCTAATAATTGTTTATGGCATTAAGCTTGCTTTATAAACAAGCGGCGCACTTTTCATCTTTCCCCTGTGCGTAAGATCGAGATGAAAAGAGGTTATTTAACAATGAACACTTTGAGAAACTTATTATTTATACTGATGTTGACGGTCGGTTTTTCGATGTCGGTTTCGGCGCAGAAAAACGATCCGCCGCCAAAACCGAATCCTCCGGTCGTGACACCGCCGCCAAAGGAAAAGCCGCCGCCGCCGAAACCGCCCGATCAAGGCGGTAAAAAGCCCGAAGCATTTTTAGGATTAGGGCTTTCGAGGGAAGAAGAGGATTAAACCAGAAAATGAACGTTTTAAGAAACTTATTATTTATATTGATGTTGACGGTCGGTTTCTCGATGTCGGTTTCGGCGCAGAAAAACGACCAAGACAAGAAACCACCTAAAAATCCGCCGGTCGTTAACCCGGGCGACAAAGGCAAACCGCCGCAAAGACCGCCCGAGAACGGAAACAATAACGACCGCCCGAAAAAACCGTAAATGTTTTTTGTTTACGATCTTGAAAAGTAAATCATCCGTAAAACAAAGGCAATTCTTAAAAAAGAATTGCCTTTATTTTATTTCCGACCGTTGAATAAAGCTTTTGCAAAACTCTACCTTGATAATCGATGGTTTGAACTGCTGACTGAAAACCCGCAATAAGTTTATTTATTCTTAACCTCTCTCATTAAATAAAATTTGCTAATTTCCTGAATTCGATGATCGCGCCTTTAGCATCCTTCAACGGGCAATGTGCGACAAATTCGCCGATAACGTTTTCCGGCGTGACAGGGATGGGCTGGTCATTTTGGTCGAAAATAAAGTGTAGTTTTGAAAAACTATCCCAATTAATAGTTCCGACAATTCTTTCATCGCTTTCATAGATCATTACATTTCTGCCGGATCGAATTTCTTCTAGCGGCGAAATTGCAAGTATCGACGTTTCCCCAATGCCGAATTTTTTCAGTTTTTTCGGGTCTGCGAGAAATGTTTCAATCTCTTTCGGCGGATTTCGGAAATCGAAACTGAATATTTTGGAAGGCAAATCGACAGGCTTGATCTTTTCGAGTAAAGCGTTGCCGGATTTCAACTTGTTTGTCTTTGGCTTTTTCTCATCGAGAATGTCGCTATCTACGCTTTTCTTTTTATTTTTCTTAAGTTCGGCATTTTTGAAGCTGAATTCCTCCTTTAACTCGGGAAATTTATGTTTCAAACTGTATTGCAAAGCCTGATAATTATCTAATCCTAAAAGTTTTGCGGCTTCGACTATCTTTCCGTTCGTGTTCAGTAATGCTTCGCGCGTTAATTCTTTTTCAAATTGGAAAACTTCCTCTTCGATCGGCAGCCCTTTTCTGATAAAAATGAGTTTCTCGAATTTCAGCTTGTATCTGTTTGCCGTTTCTTCGTTGATTTGAGTATTACAAATATTGATCAATTCAATAAATTCGGAAAGGGCTTCACTAAGGCGTTCGAGCTTTAACAAACATCCAATCTTTGTCCAAAGTGCCTGAATGTAACCGTTATAATCTTCGCCTTTTGAAAACAGATCGACCGATTTTTCAATAATTTCCAAAGCATTTTCAAAATCATTACGAATCAAATGAATCGACGCAAGCGTGTCTAAACAATTAGCCAATAATGAATTATTTTTGATTTTTTTACTTAATTCAATCGATTTATGCGAATAATAAGCCGCTTCATCAAAATTACCGTCCTTGAGATACGCGCCCGCCAGACTGTTATAACAAGTTGCTTCCATAAACTTGGATTTTACTTCCACGCAATAGCCGATCGCTTCATTCAGATAATAGATAGAAAGTTTCGGCTTTTCGTTGAGAAAATATGCAATTCCAAGATTTGTAAAATACATTGCCTTCAAACGTGTTTCCTGACAACAACTTATTAAAAACGAACTGTTTTCGGCAAGTTCGATAACTTTGTCGATGCGATTAAGAAATAAGTCTATCATCTGCCGATTGATGAGCATTAAAACCTTCATCGAAGTCGAGAGAAAGGAAGCGTAATTTTGTTCGAGATAATCGTAAATGGCATCGAAAGTATCGTTGTCGCCGCAATTAGCGTAACAAAATCCAAGCAAAATATTGGCTTCGACCACTTTTTCGATAAGTTGGTTTTCTTCAAAAATTCTGATCGATTTGCTGAGTAAATCTTTTGCACGTAAATGTCTGTTCTTTACGAGCGCAGAATTTCCCGAGAATGTCAGAAACGCACCGCAAAGTCTTAGCAATTCAGCCTCGACCAATGGCTCATAAATGCTGAAATTCGGTTCAACATTTGTGTCACTCCAGACTTCCTGCAAAATTTCTTGTAGTGCTTGAATATCTCTACGCAATTCTGCTTTTCTGGCGGCTTCAATAACGAATCCCACTTGCGCGCGGGTCAATATAGGAGAACTAATCATCTTCTTAAAACATTACACAAGAAATCTTGTATGATAGTCGTTGAACAATCGTGTCACGTTTGTTCATAAAATAAACAAATTAAAAATTTTGGAGAAAATTACATGAAAAAAATCATTATTCTGTTCACTTTGTCTTTCGTTTTGAGTCTGTCAGCCTTTGCCGGAGACGGCATTACTCCGATCGGCGGAAGTAAAACCTGTCCTCAGGGACAAACGACCTGTTTTACCGGAGACGGCATTACTCCGATCGGTGGAGGTAAAACCTCTCCGCAAGGGCAAACGACCGGTTTAGTCAGTCAGCAACCGACAGAAACGGAAGAAACCGTTTACACGAAAATTTACAAATTCTTAAACGAAATTTTCGGTTAAATGAAATTCAATTTTAAGGTAATACCTTTGTATTTTAGAGGTATTGCCTTTTTTTTAATCTTCATCGAGAAGATTCTGCAAATCCTTTTCGGTCAAGACATCTTCACCGTATTTTCCTTTCATATCAACACGCTTATCATTGACGGTAAAGTTTTTGTTATCTAATTTTATTCCGTTGGCAATGATCTCGACGGTTTCTACAAATTTATTTATCTCTTCGTCTTGCCAGTTTGAAGTTTTATCGAATGTCAACGTGACACCCGGCGCGATTTGGTATGTCTGGACTTCTTTTTCCTGCGAGGTATATCCGACCGCATTTAAGATTTCCAATTCGGAAACCCGCAGAACCCGCGCTAACTTTGCCAGCGTTGCCGGGCGCGGCTTGTATGTTCCCGATTTGGTTTTTCCGCGGTCGTTAACCAAATCTCCGATATAAGCATCGGAAAGTTTCAGCATTCTTCCCAATTCGGAATTGTTTTTTATATCAAGGTCTTTCATTCGACGCTTGATAAGTTCCCCTAAAGTTTCAGCCATTTCAGGTAATACCTTATTATTATTTGAAAAAGTATAGTCTGAAAAATATTAAGCCTATACCTTGAATTATATTTTGAAATAATTTATTCCCTACTTAATTGATCGATTAGCAAAACTATGCGTTATATTTAACTGCTTATTGGATGATTTCCAAACATCTCTCAAACCCTTGCTTTTTGTATAAATTATTACCTTTATTGCCATAAGGTCTTACCTTACAAATAATACATAGTTTGTTTGCGAAAGCAAATTATAATCAATAAAAAAAGCGATTTTATAAAAACTTCTCTTGACTTAAAAAGTAATGAGTTAAATATGTAAAATGTGCTTTGCGAACTTAGCTCAAAAGCTTAGTTGATAAGGTTTCGGCGAATAATGTCTGTCATATAATTCTGGATGTGATTGTTCTTAAATCTTAGTTTAGAATCGTTAATGTAATGTTTTAATTTCGGTTATTGGACACAGAAAAATAGCGGCAAAGTATTCTTTTGAAACTTTAAGATTTTATTCTGGAACAATTTTATTATTAGCAGTTATGATCGGAATGTTGCAACATTTGATGTTGCACAAGATTCGGGTAATCACGGAAAAATCGATTTTATGGTTGACGGCAGGATTTACGACACATTTGTCGGCGAGCATAAAACCGATGCGGAATGGGTATTTTACCAAAACTTTCACCTGAAAATAAATAACGCAATCAGCGGCGATTGGAGCGGACAGAAAGAAATTGACGACGCGAATTTTCCGCAAAAATTTTACGGCGATTAAGTGTGGGTTTATCGGATGAAATAGAAATTTTTATGAAAAAACTGATTCTTGTTTTGATCTTAACGTTTTTATTTATTGAGCTTACGGCGGCGCAAAGTTTGAAGGTGATGACTTACAACATCAGGCTCGACCTCGCTTCGGACAAAGACAATGCCTGGAACAATCGCAAAGATTTTTTTATTTCGCAGATGAAGTTTTACGAACCCGATATTTTCGGCGTGCAGGAAGCCTTGCCAAATCAAATCAATGATCTGACCGCAAATCTGCCCGCATATTCGCACATCGGAATCGGGCGCGACGAAGGCGGAAAGGGCGAAGCTTCGGCGATATTTTTCAAAAGAAATCGTTTCAAGGTTTCCGGGGAAAATACCTTCTGGCTTTCGGAAACGCCGGAAAAATCTTCAAAAAGCTGGGATGCCGCGTATCCGCGAATCTGCACATTCGGACTTTTCAAAGACTTAAAAACCAAAAAAACTTTCCGGGTTTTCAACACGCATCTTGACCACGTGGGCGAAGTTGCGCGAACCAGAGGAATCGAAATGATTCTGGCGAAAATAAGAGCGGTCAATACGAAAGATTATCCTGTTTTTTTTATGGGAGATTTTAACTCAGAACCCGATACGGAGCGCATAAAAAATCTGAAAAAGGCGATGACCGATTCGCGCGATGCGTCCGAATCAGAACCTTTCGGACCAAGCGGGAGCTTTAACGGTTTCAAGTTTAACGAACCCGTAACCCGTTTGATCGATTACATTTTCATTGATAATTCAAAGCGAATTCGGATTAAAAAATATGCCGTTCTGAGCGATTCGATGAATCTGCATTTTCCGTCCGACCATTTTCCGATCTTTGTCGAGGCGGAAATCGGCAAATAGATTTTATGAACTAAATAATCCAAGCCAAAAAAAAAGGGGCTGTAAAAGCCCCTGAATTATTGAAAAATTGGTGCCGACTACAAGATTTGAACTTGTGACCTATCGCGTGTGAAGCGAGTGCTCTACCACTGAGCTAAGTCGGCTGAAATATTGAATTGTAACATTAAATTGAAGGATCTTCAGGCTTCGCCGGACGATTTTCCTCGGTGGCTTTGATCGTGCCGAGCGACGAATCCGTGTAAAAATGCCTTGAACCTGTTGCCTGAACGCCTTCGGAAACCTGCGGATCGGCATTGATTTTATAAGATGAGGGTTTGTTTCCTGACGGTTCTTCAACGACCATCGTAAAAATGTAACCGTTTGAAACAGGCGCATCTCCGGCAAATTTTTCATCCAAACCGACCGTTCTGATCAGTTCATCAAAACTTCCGAATTTTCCGCGGTTTTTGGCGGCGTATTGAGTTTGAAAAGTGCGTATTTTATCGAGCGTCTGGGCGGCAGTCGCTTCGTTTCCGCTTTTGATCATCGAACTCCAGGCAAAACTGCCGACACCGATCAATAATCCGATAATGGCAATCACGATCATTAACTCGATCAAGTTAAAACCGCGTTGGTCTTTAAAGCGTTGGCGTAAGTTTGTCATATATTTAGAAAATTATTCCTCCGAGTCTTCTTCACGAAGTTTATTAATAGAAGTTTCAAAATTTTAGATGTTTTTTGAGAGAAAATGCAACTTCCGCAAAACTTATTGGAACTTTTTCCGCAAATAAGCATCTATAATTGTTAGTTTGCAAAAATATTTGATGCAGTTTGGACGGATAATTTTGTAAAATAAAAAAGGCGCGTTTTGCCGACACATAAAAATGAGAGATTGGATAACCACCGAAACACAAGCCACAACCGAACCCGCAACCTTTGCGTTTGATGCAAACACTAAAATTCACGCCCTGCAAACCGCGATCGAACGCGTCATCAAAGGAAAATCGGAAACCGTCAAATTTGCTCTCGTCGCGCTTTTGGCAAAAGGTCATCTTTTGATCGAAGACGTTCCGGGCATCGGGAAAACTACGCTTTCTAACGCTTTGGCGCGTGCTTTGGATTTATCGTTTCAGCGCATCCAGTTTACCTCAGACCTACTTCCTTCGGACGTGATCGGGCTTTCGGTTTACAACCAGCGAAGCGGAAATTTTGAATGGAAACCGGGCGCGATCTTTTCAAATATCGTGCTGGCGGACGAGATCAACCGCGCCACGCCGAAAACGCAAAGCGCATTGCTCGAAGCGATGGCGGAAGAACAGGTCACGGTCGAAGGCGTTTCGCGTCCGTTGCCATTGCCGTTTATGGTCATTGCGACGCAAAATCCGGCGGAACATCACGGAACTTATCCGCTTCCCGAATCGCAGTTGGACAGATTTATGATGCGTCTGCACATCGGTTATCCGCAATTGGACGACGAAAGACGCATTCTACGCGACCGCGAATCGCGAAACCCGCTCGAATTCGTGCGCCCGGTAATGAGCGAAAACGATCTTTTGGAACTACAGCAACGCGCGGCGGAAGTCCGCGTTGACGATGCGCTCGTCAATTATCTTTTGCAGATCGTCGAATTAACGCGCAAATCCGAAATGCTCGAACTCGGCATCAGTCCGCGCGGAACGCTTGCGCTTTTCCGTTCGGCGCAGGCTTTGGCTCTGATCGAAGGACGCGATTTCTGCATCGCCGACGACATCAAACGGCTCGTCGTTCCGTGTTTCGCGCACCGCATCATCGTTAATTCGCGCACGTCGAGTTCAAAACAAAAAATGCGCGAAGCCGAACAGATTTTAAGCGACATTCTCCAAAAAATCAGCGTTCCGATTTAGTTTGAAAACTTGATGGATTTTGAATGGGACACAAATAAAGCCGCAGAAAACGTCAAAAAACACGAAGGAATCACGTTTGAAGAAGCAACGCTCACATTTTTTGATGAATGGGCGATTGAAGAGTATGATGATGCTCACTCGAATATTTCGGAAACGAGATTTGTTTTGATCGGTTTGTCGGGTTTAAGGATTTTGCGCGTAACTTATACGGTAAGAGAAAAGATCAGAATCATTAGTGCGGAAAAAGCGCGTCCGTATGAAGAACGAGCTTATAATAAAAACAGAGAAGAATATGATAAGTGATAGAATAATTGAAGTTGAGGTGACAGAAGAGGATTTGGCGCAAATGCGTGAAGACGGAATTGCCGAAACTGATTTGCCGAAAACGGGAGTCAAGCGTTATCGACCGGCGCGTCATATTCTGAAAGACAAAGTTGCGATTTTGCTCGATGCGGATATTGTCGAACACTTTAAAAGCCGAACGGAAACCGACGAAAGTTATCAAATAAATATCAACCAAACTTTGCGGCGTTTGATCGAAAACGAAAAATCTGCCAAATAATTTCAACGACAATCTAAATGAATTTCAAGGTTCTGCGACAACTTTTCAGTTTGCGTGATTTGCGAAACGCTTTGCTTGCCGCGTTTGTCGTTTTGGGCGGTTTGGGCTTGGCGGTTTTTACGCTTTGGGCGCATCGTTCGGGAAACGTTCGTGCGGCGGGAATCGCGGCGGGAATGTCGCTCATCTTTGTTCTTTTGATCTTGATTTTCGTCGTGCCGCCGCTTGCCCGGAACGCGAGCGCGGAAGCCTCGCAGATGAATTTGCCGTTCGAGTTTACGTCGGGCGGCGCGATTTATCTGGGCTTGATCGTGATCGTCGGATTTTCGGCTTGGAATACGGGAAATAATCTTTTATTTCTCGTGCTTTCTTTTCTGACGGCGGCTTTGATCGTCGGATTTTTTGCGGGAAATTTTTGTTTGAAAAAATTAGACGTGAAAATGCGTTTTCCCGAAACGATCTTTGCGGGACAGGAAACGCCGATTCTGGTCAGTCTGCACAACCGCAAGTTTCTTTTTCCGAGTTATTCGATTGTCGCGGAAGTGCGCGGAAAGGAACGCGAAAAATCATTGATTCTGCACGAACTCAAAAAGATTCTGCCCGTTAAGATCGCGGAAAAAATGGCACGACCGCCGATCGTCAAACACACGCTCGATTATTTTATCCATCTTCCGCGCCGTCGGACGGTCGAAAATAAAGCCGAACATATTTTCCGTAATCGCGGCAGATTCATCATCAAGGATTTTGAACTTTCGACCAAATTTCCGTTCGGGTTTTTCCGTCATCGGCGGCGGCTTCCGGCGCAGTCGGCGGAACTGATCGTTTTTCCGCGTCTTTCGCCGCTTTCGGAAGAAACCGAAAATCTGCCGCTCGACATCGGCAAACTCGTCGTGCAGAAACGCGGAATGGGACAGGATTTGCTTTCGATGCGCGATTATCAGCCGATGGACGATCTGCGGCGCGTCGATTGGAAGGCGACGGCGCGGGCAAATCGTTTGATCGTGCGCGAATTTTCCGCCGAAGACGAACGGCGCGTGACGGTTTTTCTCGACACGCGTTTGCCCGAACCTGCGGAAGACGAAAAAACTCTCACTTTGCGCGAACGCGTCGAAGCCGAACGCGAGGGAAATTCCGCGCCCGTTTCGGAAAAGTTTGAAAAAGGCGTTTCCATCACGGCTTCGATTCTTTCGTTTTTTACCGACGAACAAGCGGAGATTCGTTTGGTGATCGACAGCGAAATCGGCGAATTCGGTATCGGCAAGGAACATCTGCACAAAAATCTGAAAAGGCTTGCCTTGATCGAACCGAATTTCGATGAAAACGCCGAACTAGACGCGGAAAAACTCGACGAAATATTTACCGAAAAAGAAAACAGTTATACATTTTTCATATCGGCGGCGGACGAATCAAACTTGCCGAAAGGCTTGATGCAGAAGGCGAAGTTTGTCGGTTTTTGAGAAATCAGAGAGTGAAATTTCTATCAAATCGAATCAAAAACTCGCAAATTCACTAATTTTGATAAAGCAGAACGCTGTTTTGCCAGCGCAGAACGAAAATTTGTTACCGCAGAATGCTATTCTGTTTGCGTAGAACGCCGTTCTGCGCAAACAGAATGTCAGATTGCTATCGCAGAACGGCGTTCTGTTATCGCAGAATGACAATTTGCGCGAACAGAACATTGTTTTGAGCTCAAATATTGATATTTTGCTATAACCTAAAAGCGGTTTCGATAAAATTTTTCGATTTAATGAAGAAGGCTGATAAAGTTTTTCTCGAAATTTGCGATAAAATAACCGAAAAAATTGTCATATTATTAAAATCTGCGGTGTTTCTATTTCGTAAAGGCAATCTTTTGCTGAAAAAATGATAAAGGGCGCGGAAATATTTGTGGACGCAATGTCCGAGCAAACAGCAGCGGCGGCGAGCAGAGAAAAAATCCAGTTTGATGAAGCTTTCACGCTTCACCATCGGACTGTCTTTCGGACGGCGCGGTCGGTCGTGCAGGATGCGGGACTGGCGGAAGACGTGACGCAGGAAGTTTTTCTGCGGCTCTATCACAATATGGATTCGATTCTCGACGAAGAAATGCTTCGCCCGTGGTTGATTCGGGTGGCGATCAACGTGGCGCGAAATACTTTGCGAACCAAATTCAGAGCAAACACGCGCGACGAAAATTACGTCAAAGAAAATGAGGAACACGGTGTTTTTTCAGTCGAAACGGATTTTGAACAGCGCGAACAGCTTTCGGAAGTCAACCGCGCATTGAATAAAGTGAAAGAGCCTTTGAGGAGCTGCTTGATTTTGAAACAACAAGGATTATCATACAAGGAAATCGCCGAGAGTTTATCGCTCAACGAAACGAGCATCGGGCAGTTTGTCGCGCGCGGGCGAAAAGAGTTTGCAAGATTTTACGGCAAGCTCGGGAGAGATGTGCAATGAACGAAAAATGTTTTGACAGCGGAACAATTCAGGCTTTTTTAGACGGCGAACTTGCGCCTGAAATATCCGTCAGATTTACCAATCACATTGCGGTTTGCGATGAATGCGCCATTGCGCTCGCCGAAGCCGAAGAAGAAACCGCGTTCGTTTTCGCCGCGCTCGATAATGAACTGGATACGCTCGTGCCGACCCAGCGTTTGTGGACGAAAATTAACGATTCGATCACGGAAGAAAAACGCAAAACGCCTTTTCTGCAAAAAATTTGGAATTTTATCACGGTTTCGCTTGCCACGCCTTCGTTTGCCGCCGTGCTCGGCTTTTTCGTCGTCGCCGGAATCTTCGCGGCAGTTTTAACGATGCGTCAAAATACGCAAAACGAACCGATCGCAAAAATCGATCCGCCGAAAATCGCAACGCCTGTCAAAGAAACGAAAATAATTGCCGATGAAATCGTTCCGTCATCCGATTCTGCGGGCGATGAAGTCGTAAAACCGCTCAATGTAGCGGAAAGACGAACGAATTCACGCGAAAACGATTTTCGTAAAATGGTTGTAAAGGCGAGTTATTCGGATAAAAAGAAAGAAGTAACTTCAGTCATTATACCGCCCGCGCCGAGAGTCGAAAATGCGGTTTATCTTCCGGGCGAAGCAAGTTATGTTAAAACGATCGCCACTTTGAAACAGACGGTCGAAGCGCAGAAGGATACGGTTCTGCGTCCGTCGGCGCGCATCGCGTTTGAGCGCGATCTGGCGGTGGTCGAAGATTCGATTCAGAAAATGAAAAAGGAAGTCCGCAAAAACCCGAAAAACGAAACGGCAAAACAGGTGCTTTACGCTTCTTATCAAAACAAAATAGATTTGCTCAATTCGGTTGCCGAACGCGGAGAATTGATGGCAAGTTTGAAATAGCGCGAAAAATCAGATGAAATTCACGATCACAAAATATAACTTTGCCTTTTTCGCGCTGATGATCTTCGCGGCGAGTTTTGATCTCTTCGCACAGAGAACGGTCGTCACGCCGAAACCCGCGCCGACCGCAAAACCTGTGCCGCCGTCGCGGGTTATCACGATCAACCGTGAAAAACCCGAAATCCCCGATTATCCGTCGCCTGTTTCCCCGCGCGAAACGAGCGAGAAATCGATAAAGGTCACTCCGAAATCCTCGCTCTCGATGTGTGTTCTGGAAGGAAACGTGAAAATAAACGGCTGGGATCGTAACGAGGTCAGGGTTTTCGTGAAAGACGGCAGTAGTTTGGACTTCAAGGTTTTGCAGACAAACCAGCAAAATGAGCCTGTTTGGATAATGATTCAGGCAGTCAATCCAAATCCGAAAATAGTCAGGCGCACGAATGAATGTTTGTCCGGGCAATCGATCGAGATCGACGCACCGCGCAATGCTTCGATAAATATCAAGGGTCAGGAAACGCGCACTTCGATCGATTCGGTCAGAAAAGCGGTCGTTAAAAACGTCGGCGGCAACATAATTTTGCGAAACATCAGCGAAGGAGTCGAGGCGTCGACATATGAAGGCGATGTCAGCGTCGAAAATTCGAGCGGCGCGATGACGCTCGACAGTTCGAGCGGAAACATCATCGCTTTCGAGGTTTCACCGAGCGAGATCGGCGATATTTTCAAAGCCAAAACGAACAACGGCAGGATCGCTTTGCAGGATTTGGCGTTTCGCCAGATCGAAGTAAATTCGATCTCGGGTTCGATCAATTTCAAAGGCGGGCTTGCCAGCGGCGGAATTTACAATTTCGGCACGTCGAACGGTTCGATCAACCTGACAATGCCGCAAAATACCTCGTGCAAGGTCGTGGCAACTTACGGTTTCGGCGGTTTTAATTCGGAATTGCCGATCAACAAGGAAACGGAAAACAACACGCCGCGCACGCAAAGAATCGTCGGCACGATGGGAACGGGCGATGCCACGCTCAACCTGACCACGTCGAGCGGTTCGATCAATCTCAAAAAGAAACCATAATAAAAGTGCAAAGTTAAAAGTTAAAAATTAAAAAAGTGGCTTCGGGATTTTTAACTTTTAACTTTTAACTTTGCACTTTTAACTTTTCAACGTTTACTTTACAATAACCACGCTTCTTATGGATTCGGAGCGTTACCGCCAGATAAAAGAGCTTTTCAATTCGGCAGTCGAATTGGCTGAAAAAGACAGAGAATCTTTTTTGTCCGAAAACTGCCAGGACGCGGACTTGCGTGCCGAAATCGAAGAAATGCTGTCGTTTGCGACCGAAGACGGCGAGGACGACACGCTCGAACAAAACGCCTTTGAGCTTCTCTCGAACGTAAACCAAAATAAAACTCCCGAAAAGATCGGAAATTATAAAATTCTGCGCGAGATCGGTCGCGGCGGAATGGGCGCGGTTTACGAAGCCGTGCGCGAAACCGACAATTTCAAACAGCGCGTCGCTCTCAAAGTCATCAAACGCGGAATGGATACGGACGCGATCCTTTCGCGTTTTCGCCACGAACAAAAGATACTTTCATCGCTCGAACATCCTTTCATTGCGCGTTTTCTCGACGGCGGAATGACCGACGACGGACTTCCGTTTTACGCGATGGAATATGTCGAGGGAACTTTTATCGACGATTACTGTCATAAAAAGGAACTTTCCATCGAAGCGAAATTGAAACTGTTTCGGCAGGTTTGCGCGGCGGTTCAATACGCGCACCAGAATCTCGTCATTCACCGCGATCTGAAACCGTCAAACATTCTCGTGACCGGAGATGAAAGCATAAAATTGCTCGATTTCGGCATCGGAAAAATTCTCACGCCCGAATCCGAAGCCGGGATCGGAACGGCGACCGAACTCGGGATGATGACTCCGGCTTATGCTTCGCCCGAACAGATTCGCGGCGAACGCATCGGAACGGCGAGCGACATTTACAGCCTCGGCGTGATTCTTTACGAACTTTTGACGGGACAGAAACCTTACCGCCTGAAATCAAGAAATCGCGGCGAAATGGAACAGGCAATTTTAGAAAGCGAACCCGTGAAACCGTCGTCGGTGGTCAGTGGTCGGTGGTCGGTTGGAACAACAAAAATCAAAGAACCACTAACAACGAGCTACGAACAAACCGCAAATCCGAAATCCAAAATCCAAAATCTAAAATCCTTAAAAGGTGATCTTGACACGATTATTCTCAAATCTCTCAGAAAAGAATCGTCGGCGCGTTACAATTCCGCGCAGGAATTTTCGGAAGACATTCGGCGGTATCTCGAAGGTTTGCCGATCTCGGCGCGTCCCGCGACGTTTTCTTATCGCGCCGCGAAATTCGTCAGGCGAAACCGCGCCGGAGTTTTTGCCGCCGCTTTTATTCTGCTGTCGCTTTTGTCGGGCATCACGATCGCCGTCTGGCAAGCCGTTCGCGCCGAAAGGCAGAGAATTTTAGCCGAAAAACGTTTTGCCGAAGTCCGTCAGATCGCGAATAACGTCGTTTTCAAATACACCGATGCGATCACGAATCTGCCGAATTCGTCGGAAGTCCGCGAGATGCTTTTGAAGGATGCGAGCGCGTATCTCGACAATCTCGCGCAGGACGCAAAAAACGACATCGAACTGCAAAGCGAACTCGCGGCGGCTTATATCAAACTTTCCGATCTGCAAGGCGCGCCTTACGGCGGAAGTTTGGGAAACGTCGAAAAAGCCCTCGAAAATATGCGCAAGGCGGTCGCCATCGAAGAGGAAATTCTCGCGCAAACGCCGAACGATAAAGCCGTAAAATTAAAACTCGCGCAAACTTATCAAAAGTTCGGAAACCTCAATTACATTCAATTGGATGCCGACGAAACGCGGGCTATTTATCGGAAAGCCGAGAATTTATTGAACGAACTTTTGAAAGCCGAACCCGCAAACACCGAATTGCTGACACAGCTTGCGCGTTTGCAGATGCAGGTCGGAAGTTTATACTCGGAAAGCCGTCTGGATATGGAAACGGCGCGTGCGACGATGCGGCAGGCTTATGAAAACACCGAAAAACTAACAATTCTCAAACCCGATGATACATCTGCTCTTTCTACTTTTGCGGCGGTCAACGGTCGGCTCGGCAATTTGCTCGGTCATCCCGAATTGAGCGAACTCGGCGATTTGCAGGGCGCGCTGGAAAAATTTCAGAAACAACTCGAAATCCGCCGCGCGATCTTGCAGAAAGAGCCGGAAAATTTGCAACAACGCCGTCAACTCACGGTTTCTTTGATGTATCTGGGCGACATTTTGGCGGAGCAGGGAAAGATCGGCGAAGCGATGGAAAATTATGAAGAAGCGCGAAAGATGGGCGAGGAACTTTTCAAGCGCGATGCCAACGATTTTTTCTCACGCGCCGGAGTTACCTATACTTTGAGCAAATCGGGACGCGTTCTGGCAAAGAACGGACATTTTGCCGAAGGCGTTGAAAGATTGCGCGAAGCAAGCCGACAGCAGGAAGAATTTCTCGCAGAAAAGAAAAACGATGCAGTCATCAAAAATTCATACGTCACGCATTTGCTCTATTTCGGCACGATTCTGAGCGATGCGAACCGGCTTGACGAAGCCGGGAAAGTTTTGCGGCGCGGAATCGAAATTTACGGCGAACTGCAAACGGAAGCGAAAGGTTTTGAGGTCATCGAGATCAACGGAACGGCACTTTACGCCGCACTCGGCATCGTTCAGTCGAAAAAAGCCGAAACCGCGCCGAACGAACGCGCCAAACTTCTCCCGGAAGCCAGAGCAAACCTCGAAAAAGGCTTAACCAAACTGCGCGAACTCGAAAATCGCAATGTTTTATTCGTAAGTCTGAAAAAAATCCGCGAACAAGGCGAACACGAACTCCGCAAATTTGAATAAAATAAAGCGAAATCCGTGCTTTGACCGAATAAAAAGGGACTCCTTTTATAACAGAAGGAGTTCCTTTTGGTTCAGCGGGAACACCTTCTGCACTAAAAGGAGTTCCTTTTGGTTCAGCGGGAACACCTTCTGCACTAAAAGGAGTTCCTTTTGGTTCAGCGGGAGTTCCTTCTGGTTCAGAAGGAACTCCTTTTATAACAGAAGGAGTTCCTTTTAGTTCAGAAGGAACTCCTTTTTATTCAGCGGGAACTCCTTTTAGTGCAGAAGGAACTCCTTTTTATTCAGCGGGAACTCCTTTTGGTTCAGAAGGAACTCCCTTCGGAGTAAAAGGAGTTCAATTTCGACTGGAAAAACATCCGTTTCTATTTGTAAATATTAAAATTCGACCAGATCGAAGCCCGTCCGCTGTCTGAATTGTTCCGCCATCGAAGGAATTTCCGCCGTCGCTTCGTCCTTCGACATTCTTTCGACGCGCCACATCGGGAAAAAATAATCCTGCATCTGCAAAAAAGGTTCGCCGTTTTTGATCGCACGCGTCCATTCGTCGAAGTAATTCAAGTCAATCCCGCGCACGAAAATGCCCGAAGCATTTATTTCGTGCAGAATCCCGATCACTTTTTCACGCGGATTGTGCAAAATAAGAATCACGCTGTCGCCTGTTTCGATTTTCATAATTTTTTCGCCACGAATAACACGAATAACACGAATCGGAGAATTTTTCTAAGAAGCTGTTTTAAAACTAAAGAATTTGCCCGCGAAATACACGAATCAAACGAAAAAAAGAAGAAAACTTTTAATTTCATTTTCTTTTTCGTGATTTTCGTGTATTTCGTGGGCAAATTCTTACATTTAAACAAAATTCTAACTTCGATTACCGCCTTTTTCTTTCCCGAAATATATTCTAAAATTAGAGATTAAATCCGAAATCCAAAATCTAAAATCCAAAATCGAAAGATGCACATCACGAAAATCGAACTCGAAGACATCAAATCTCACCGCGAAACGACCTTTACCTTTCAGCGCGGAACGACGGCGATCACGGGCGAAAACGGCGCGGGAAAAACGACCATTATCGAAGCCGTCGCGTGGACGCTGTTCGATCTGCTCGATTATAAAAAGGACGATTTCGTGCGGCGCGGCGCGAAAAAAGGCGTGGCTCGCGTCACGTTTGAAAGCGGTCTGGACGGACGCGAATATACGATTCACCGCGACACGGGAACGGGTTATTACGTTTACGACCCGCAATTAAAGACGCGCATCGCGGAAAAAAAGGAAGAAGTCACGCGTTTTTTATGGTCGCATCTCGGCGTTGAAGCGGGAACCGATCTCGACGCGCTTTTCCGACGTGCCATCGGTGTTCCGCAGGGAACTTTCACGGCGGTCTTTCTCGAAACGCCGACCGAGCGCAAAAAGGCTTTCGACAAACTCTTAAAGGTCGAAGAATATCGGCAAGGCGCGGAAAAACTCCGCGAAACGGCGCGTTTTATCGAACAGAAAATCACGTCCGTCCGTGAAAAGATCGCCCGCGCCGAAGGCGAACTGGCACGTTTTGAAATTGTCGAAGAAGAACTCGAAAAATTTACCGGGCAATTAAATGAATTGACCGAAACGCTCGAAACTACGGAAAAGGAAGTCGCCGAAAAGAGTGAATCGGTGAAAAAGTTTGACGACATCGAACGCAAGGTCAACGAACTGAAAACCGCGTTTGAAAAACTCCAAAACGAAAGATCACGAGCCGAGTTTTTGCGCGGGCAAAAGGAGAATGAACTCGTTCAAGCGCGAAACGCGGCGGAAAAAGTGAAAGCGGTCGCCGAAGATCACCAAAAACACACGGACGCGCTCGGAAAATTGAAGGAATTGGAACGCGAACGCGCCTTACGTGAAAATCTCAATCTGGAAAGACGAAAGATTGAAACTTCGCAAATTAATGTAAAATCAGAACAGAAACGTTTGCAGGAAAATCTCGAAAAAGCTTTGGCGGCGCACAAGGAGATCGAAAAACTTCGCCCGTCCGCGGCGGAGCAGGAAACGCTCGAAAAAATGCGCGACGACGTGATCGAACAGCTTGCGAGCGTTCGCGAAAAGGAAAATCAGATTCGCTCGCTGGACGGGAAAATGAACGATCTGCGCGGGAAATTCATCAAAAACAAAGAGCAGATCAAGGAAGCCGAAACGAAAACCGAAGCCGCGAAGGACTACGAATTTTTGCAAAAACGTGATTCGGAGATCACCCGCGACATCACGCGTTTTCGCGCCAAACTGGAACACGACGAGCAATTTCAGGCGGAAGTAAAGAACGGTTTGTGCCCGATCCTTTCGCAGAAATGTTTGAACTTAAAACCCGGCGAAACGCTCGAAAGTTTTCTAAAAAATCAGTTTACGGAAGTGCGTGTTCAAATTTCGACGCTTGAAACCGAGCAGAAAACGATTTCCGATAAACTCAGATCAGCCCGCGATGCCGACAAATTTTCGGCTATGCTCGAAACTCTCAAAGCGCGTGAAACCGAGATCGCCGACGAGGGAAAAAGCTACAAAGCCGAAAAGGAAAACCTGCTCAAAGAGATCGGCGATTTCGAGAAAATTCAGCGCGATCTGAGCAATACGGAAGCGAAACTGAAAGAGCTGAACAATCCGAAAGCCAGAATTCAAATTCTCGAAGCGGAAACGAAAAACGAGATTTTGATTCGTGAAAAGCTCTCGGAAATCGAAAAAAATATCGAAAGGCTTGAAAGCGATCTGCGCCTCAATGCCGAAAGTCTTGAGATTTATAAGGATTTGGACGCGAACTGGAAAGTTTATTCCGATCAACGCGACCGAACGGCAAACGCGCACCGCGAGTTTCTGGTAAACGAAGCGAACGCGCTCTCCCTGCCCGAACGTGAAAAGGCTTTCGCGGCGGCGGAAGATGAATTGAAAACTTTGACGGAAAATCTCGGAAAGGCGGAAAACGAATTTTCGTCGGCAAGCAAAGATTACGACCGCGAACGGCATCAAAGCGAGAAGGTTTCATTGCTCGAAGCCGAACGCCGTTTGGCGGAAACTCGTGCAAATCTCGGAATTACGCAAAAATTAAAGGCGCAAGCCGAAGCGGAATTGAACCGTCTGGCGGAAATCCGCAAAGCGATGCAGTCGGAGTTTCTGGAAAAGGAAAAGCTCGAAAAGGTGGCGGAAACGACCGAATTTATCCGTGAAACATTGAAAAAATCCGCTCCGCTCGTCGCTAAAAATTACATTTATTACGTTTCGCTCGAAGCAAATCAGATGTTTCGTGAAATTTCGGGAAATGCCGAGCGAACCTTGAAATGGACGGAAGATTACGGCATCGTTTTGGAAGAAAACGGCTACGAACGTCCTTTCGTAAACCTGAGCGGCGGCGAACAAATGGCGGCGGCTTTGTCCGTGCGGCTTGCGCTTTTGAAACAGCTTTCCGACGTGCGGCTCGCGTTTTTCGATGAACCGACGACAAATATGGACGCGGCGCGGCGCGAACGTCTTGCCGAGCAGATTTCGCACATCACCGAAAGAAAAACCTTCGATCAGCTTTTCGTCATCTCGCACGACGACACTTTTGAAGGTTATGTGGACAATGTCGTTTCGGTCGGAGGAAAAGATGAAAAATTTAATTAAAAGCCGAATTTTTATCAGCTCGTTTTTGATTTCCTATTTCGCTTTCTTTATACTCACGGTTTTTGTTTTCGACATTAAAAAAGACGGATTCGGCATCGGATTCATAGATCACGGATTTCCGCTTACGTATTTTCAAGCAAACTGTTTCGGCGGAAATTAGGTTTGGTTCGGTTTGCTCGGAAACGTAATTTTTGCGGGAATTTTATGTTTCTTTGTTGCTTTCGGCATATCGAATCCGAAAGAAAAATTGTCATCGCCCGAATTTCGTGCGAAATGGTATTTATGAAAGAAGTAACAATCGTCTGCGACGGTTCATCATTGGGAAACGGCAAGGGAAATCCGCGTGCGGCGGCGGTGGCGGTTTTGGGTTATAAAGGTTATTGGCGCGGCTTCGGCGAATATTTGGGAAATGCGACGAATCAGCAAGCGGAAATCGCGGCGGCGGCGATCGGGCTGGAAAAACTTTCCGAACCTTGCAAAGTCCGCGTTTTGAGCGATTCGCGTTACGTCGTCGAAACAATGACGGGCAACTTTCGGAAGAAAACCAATCTCGAATGGTGGGCGAAACTGGACAAAGCCGCGCAGAAACACACGATCAAATGGGAATGGGTGAAAGGTCACGCCGGACACGAAGTTCAGGAAATCGTCGACACGCTCGCGCGAAAAACCGCCGAACTCGGTAAGGTTGACGATAAAATGTTTGAAGAATTGGTCGCCGAACTGGGAGTTTTGGAGATTTAATCGCCGCAAGAAGGCACAAGAAACTCAAAAAGAAGAAATTAACCACAGATGCACACGGATAAACACAAATTTTTAAAAGTCATTTTTGCGCTTTTTGTGCTTTTTTGTGGCTATTCTTTCGCTTTTCCTCAGAAACGCAACGCCCTCGGCTGGACGTGGCAGAATCCTTTACCGCAGGGAAATCCGCTTTATGCGATACATTTTGCAAAGGATAAGGAAAACGGCTTTGCGGTCGGCGCGGATAATACGATTCTGCGCACCGAAAACGGCGGTTTCAAATGGCTTCGGCAAACTTCGCCGACCGATACGACGCTTTCTTCCGTTTTCGTGCGCGATAAGAAAAACGCCGTGATCGTCGGCGCGCGCGGGACGATTCTTTTAACCGACAACGGCGGAAAAGATTGGAAAACCGGGCAAACCGACACGAAAGATCATCTTTACGGCGTAAATTTCACGGGCGAAAATTTTCAGACGGGCTTTGCCGTCGGGACTTACGGAAGCATTTTGAAAACCGTCGACGGCGGGTTGACGTGGCAAAGCAAGAAGGTTGAAAACAGGGAACATTTGCTCAAAGTTTCGGCTTTCGATGCTGAAAAAGCCGTCATCGTCGGGCAAAACGGCATCGTTCTGACGACCAAAAACGGCGGTGAAAATTGGAAAACAGATCAGCCTTGCGGCGCGTCGTTGATTTCGAGCGCGGCGTTTATTTCGGCTGAAAAGATCGTCGCGATCGGTTACGGCGGTTGCGTGGCGCGAAGCGAAGATGCGGGCGAAACCTGGACGCGCATCAATGTTTACAGCCGCGCGGATTTTCTTGCCGTCAGCTTTTCCGGCGAGAAAAACGGCTCGATGACCGATGCCAATGGGATGGTTTGGCTGACAGGGGACGGCGGAAACACGTGGCTGCCGTTTAACGTGCGGACAAATCCGAAGCTTGTTTCGCTTTATTTTGCCGACAGTTTTACGGGTTGGGCGGTCGGTGAAAGCGGTCTGATCGTCCGCACCGATGACGGCGGTTATTCCTGGCAGAGATTGAGCGAAGGCGGACGCGAAGACGTTAACGACATCGCACTTTTCAACGAAGAATTCGGCGTTTCGGTCGGTTCGCGCGGGCGCATTTGGCTCACCAACGACGGCGGAAAAATGTGGCTTCCGGTTTTTTCGGACACGACGGAAAATCTCAACGCACTGAATTTCGTAAGCGCGGAAAAGGGGTGGGCGGTCGGCGACAAAGGAACGGTCGTCCGCACGATCAACGGCGGTGCAAGCTGGGGAAAAGGAATTTCAAATATCACCGAAGACCTTTCGGGCGTTTATTTCGTCAATGAAAAAACGGGCTTTGCGGTCGGCGCGAACGGAATGATCGTTAAAACAGTTTCGGGCGGCGCGTATTGGGAAGTTGTCGAATCCGGCACGCGTTTCTGGCTCGAAGATGTGAAGTTTACCGACGAAAAGAACGGTGTTGTGATCGGTGATCGCGGAACGATTTTGAAAACCCCGGACGGCGGCGAAACCTGGACGAAAATCAAGACGAATCTAAAAGAAAATCTTTACGCCGTTTCGTTTTTCGATGCGAAAACGGGTTTTGCGGTCGGTGCGTCGGGCACGATCCTGCGGACGGAAGACGGCGGCGAAACCTGGATAGATCAGGAATCGCCCGTCAAAACGAATCTTTTTGCGGTTACATCATACGGACGTTTGCAAGCGATCGCGGTCGGCGAACTCGGCTCGGTTTTGCGGACGGAAGACGGCGGGAAAACCTGGGAAACACAGGCAAATGTGACGAGCAACGCGTTGCAGGCGGTCGTTTATCTCGGCGGGACAGACCTCTGGATCGTCGGGCGCGGCGGTGCGATTCTGAAACGTTCGGAAGTTCTATCGACTGTTAAAACCACGTCTTCGGCGAAAATTCCGCCGACCTTGAAGATCGGAACTGCAAAAGTTAAACCGAAAATCCGCCAGCCGCTCGTCACGATCACCGACGACGGCGATATTCCGCTTGCTTCGCCGCCGCCGAAAAAAGATGATAACTGATAACGGATAATTGATAACGAGAAACTTCAGTTATCAGTTATCCGTTATCGCTTGTCGATTGTGACTGAAATCCATTCGCCCGAATGATTTATTTCGGCGTTTTCGATACCGAATTTTTGCAATTCTTCGATGATAACAGTTTCCTGTTCCTGCAAAATTCCCGATAAAATAAGAACTTTGTTGAACTTGCCGAGCAATAAGGGCAAAAGCGGCGTGATGACATCGATCGTCAGATTGGCGAGAACGAAATCGGCGTTTGCGGTCGTTTCATTGATCGAACCTACGTAAAATTCGATGTTGTCGATCCCGTTCAGTTCGGCGTTTTCTCTGGCGATGACAATGGAGTTTTCGTCCGTGTCGCAACCGACGAAGCGCGGCGTTTTATCGTCAGCAAATTTTCGTGCGCCGATGGCTAAAATGCCCGTTCCCGTGCCGACATCGAGCAGTGTCATCCCGTTTCGATAGTTTGCTTCGACGGCGAGCAGACAAAGACGCGTCGTTTCGTGCGTGCCCGTGCCGAAAGCCATATTCGGGTCGATGTAAACGATAATTTTGTCGGAATCTTCGGGCGTTTCCCACGTCGGCGAAACGATAAATCTGCCCGTTTCGGTCGGTTTCCAATGCTGTTTCCAGTTGTAAAGCCAATCGACATCGCCCAGTCTGCGCCATTCGATGAGCGACACGGCATCGGGCGTAAAGCCGTAAATCCGCAGGGCTTCATTGATCTGCAAACGCAGATTTTCTTCGTCGGGTTCATTGTCGAAATAACCTGAAACGCGAATCGGTTCGTCCTGTTTTTTGCGTAAATTGTTGATCTCCGTGCCGAGCGCGTCGAGTTCGTTCATCGCAAATTCGATCGCTTCCGCCGTTTCAGGTCGCGCCGTCACATCGATCACATACCAAAATTTTTGTTCGTTGCTCATGAAATAAAGAAGATAAGTAAAAGAATTTGCCTACGAAAGAAACGAAAAGAACGAAAAAAGAAAATTGTTAATAAAAAGAATACAACAATAAATAGGCTTACGAATATCTGTTTTCAAAACTTTCGTTTCTTTCGTTTTTTTCGCAGGCAAATCTTTCTATTTCCAAAATGCAAAGAAAACCGCGCCGATCAGCAATAAATAGGAAACGATGTTGTTCCATTTCAGCGTTTCGCCGAACATAAAATAAGCGAGAATGGTGAAAACCGTGAGCGTGACCGCTTCCTGAATGATCTTCAATTGCGTCACGCTAAACGTTTCCGCGCCCGCACGGTTGGCGGGAACCTGAAAAATATATTCAAACAACGCCAACCCCCAGCTTGCCAAAATCGCCAGCCACAACGCGCTTTGCTTGAATTTCAAATGTCCATACCAAGCCAATGTCATAAAAACATTGGAAATGACCAATAAAATAACCGTTTTCATATAACCCTTGCCCGCTTAATAATTCATTTATAAATTTACTATTTCTCAAACTCATTCTACATTATTCCTTTTCGGCATAACTAATTTGCAAATACTAAAATTCCATTTTGGAATAAAAATATGTCCAAAACCATTTACACTCAAAACAGAGATTTTCTTTCAGCACGTTTAATAAAAGCCAGAGAAGAAGCCGGATTTACCCAATCGCAGGTGGCGGAAACCAATCTGATCTCGCAAAGCGAACTTTCCAAAATTGAAAACGGGCAAAGAAGAATTGAATTTCTGGTGCTTTTGGATTTAGCAAAGCTTTATTCCAAATCTGTTGATTATTTTATTCCGCCTGACAGGTCTTAAAATTTATGTCTGAAAATAAACGTAAAAATCATCCCGAATTCACAAAATACCAGGAACTTATTGCCAATCATCAAGTCTATCAAGGATTACATTTTAGTCGTAACCGGAGCGGCTCTGTGCGCTGGGTCGTGACCGGAAAATCGGAAGAAGGACGGCAAAGAAAAAAGTGGTGGGTTGCTAAATGTAAAGAACTCGGAATCAAAGTGGAAGCAGGCGCGTTTGCAAAAGCGGCAGTTGCGCTTCATCCGACAAAAATTCATATTTGCCAGATATGCGGAAAAGGTTTGAGTGTGGAATATGTCTACCCGAACAAAAATTTAATCAATAAACTCAAATTGGCTTTTCAGGTTGAATATAAAGCATTTGATAAAGACATTTTTCAAATTATCGATGAACTTTCCACGAATGAGGAAGCTCTGAAAAAGTTAAAAGTCATCTTCAAATCAACCGATGAAATAGAAAATACTGAAATGCTGAAAGATTGGTTGAATGAAAATCACACTAAAAAAAGTTCAAAATCCTTCCTTTCGCCGGGCGTGATGAGCAATCCGCCGGACAGATTCGACGGTTTTCATTCGGATGGAAGTTGTTGCCGGTCGGAATCTGATAAGGGCAGACACAAGGAAAATTTACAGCGATACGGTCAGGACCGAAGAGTTTATGAAAACTGGGCGGACGGCGACTGGAAACAGGCAGACCGTTTAATGTCGGAGTTTCGCAAGGTCGGTTTAAGTGCCGATCACATCGGACCGATTTCGCTTGGATTTTGCCATCGCCCGAAATTTCACGCTTTGACTAAAGAGAAAAATTCGGCAAAAAACAATCGAATGAGCCTTTCGGATGTCAGGATTTTAATTGCCGATGAAAACAACGGCGAGCAAGTCGTTTCCTGGCACTCGAAATACATTTGGGACAGCTTGAAAAATTATGTGCAGAATGATCCCGATGCAGTAAAATTAAGCACATTGATGAGAACAAATTTGCATTACGTTTTAACACTTTTTTCGATCATCGACGAACTTGGTTTTAGAGAATTCTTAATGCAGTTTTTGAATCTGAAATATTCCTTTTTCGATTACAAATTTGAGGGATTTGATCCTCAAACCGGAAAATTTAAGACTCTTACCAGAATAGAAAAACGCGGGAAAAATCAGGACAATAACACGAAACGCTACGTTCGCATCGCATTTGAAAGTCTGGAAGAATACAAAAGCATCACCAATCGCAAAGTAAACTTATGGAACGATCCTGAAATTGATGTGAAAGTCAATAAGATGTTGGAATTATTGAAACTCGGCGAAAAATCCGAAGCTGAAATTGAACTGCACGAAATCTTGAAGGAGTTTGCAAAACAACTTACGCAAAAGTGGTGAGAGGCTTAGATTTTGAAGCCGTTTGAGCTTGTGCAGAATTTTTCGATTTGGATTTTACCAAATAATAAAACTCATCAAAGTCTATTTCATTCATCATCAGCTTTTCGTAGATGGAAGTTGATTGGTGATCGGCTTCCATCTCAAAAACACCTTCTCCCGTTTGAAGCGGCGGTAATCCGTAAATTGCTTCTCGAACAGTGATCGGGTTCGGCAGAAGCTCGTTGTTTTCCGAAAATAAAGGATTTGGCGGTGCGATACAGATATTTTTTCGAGTGCCGATGATAAAAATTCTGCGTCGTTTTTGCGGAACGCCGTAATCTTCGGCATTCAATTTGAAGGGCAGATTAACTTGATAGCCTATCTCGGCAAAGACTTTAGTAATCTCTTTGATAACTTTTCCGTTTCGCATCGTCAGAATTCCCGTGACATTTTCCATCACGAACATTTCGGGACGCATATCTCTGACAATTTCAAAAAATTCCTTAAATAGCTGATTACGCGTATCTTCGGGATTGCGCCAACCTGCATAAGAAAAGCCCTGACACGGCGCGCCGCCGATCACCAAACCGACTTTCTGATGATTTGAGATGGATTTGATCTTTTCCTTCACTTCGGTTTTTGTAATGTCACCAACCAATAAAAATTCCTGATCGCTCTCTAAATGATTTCTTTTGAATGTTTCAAAGTAGTTTTTTTCAATTTCGACAGCACCGAGCAAATTAAAATTTTTCATCCGAAAACCTTCCGACATTCCGCCGGCACCGGCAAAGAGGTCGATAAAGGTTTTATTTTCCAAATGCGGTTCCAATATTTCAGCGACTGCCCTTGCCAGAAGCGGCGGAACTGCGTTCCCGATCTGTTTGTATTGTGAAGATTTTGTGCCGTGAAAAATGAACTTGTCGGGAAATGATTGGAGTCTTGCGCCTTCACGCATCGAAATCATTCGTTGTTGCTCGGGATGAAGATTGGAACTGTTTCCCAAACGATTGAAGTAGGTTGTGATTGTATAAGCGGGTTTATCCCACAACAATCTGCCGTAATAAGTTGTTCTGCCGCCGCTTTTGCGGATTTGTTCAAGCCTCTGCGACGGAATATTTTCGGGAATATTTTTCCAGTTGCCGCCTGCCGGAATATGTTTCGCCATCTCCCACTCCAATTTGCTTAAACCCGGGGCAATGTGATTATAGAGTTTCATAAATAATGACGAATTTCCGTAAGTTCAAAGTAATTTCCCAATATATATTCAATTTCTTGATTATTCAAACCATATAATCCGGCGATTTCAACGTTATTTTTTAGCACGTTGCCGCTCATCGAACCGGAGAAATCCGTAAAATCAAGCAGAGGCAGTTCGGCAAGTTCATAATTGTTGACGTGATTGTTCGTGCTGGTAATTTTGAACCGCCAGTTGAGTAAATAAGAATTGAGCAGAATTTGCAAATTCCGTAAATCTCTTTGGTCAACGGCGGAAATATAATTGCAGGAATTACTCAGAACGTCGTTTTCTTTGCAGAGCACGAAGTTTAAGCGTTTGGTGATCTCGATATTGGAAATTTGCTGGCAAATGAGCCGTATTTTCTTAAAATCATTATTGATAAATTCGGAAGATTTGGCTTTTACAAACTCCTCGATCTTTACGAATTCATTATTTTTATGATAATCGATAACTCCGCAGTTTATCATATTGCCGCGAATCAGCGGGAAATTTGTATCTTCCGTAGTTATCAAACCTTTAAACTGCAATAGATCAAACTCGCCGCGCCTGTTCCGCAGATTTTTAAACTCTTTAAGTTTTTTGAATTTACTCAATTTCTTCAGAATTCCCCACCCGATCTCGTCCATTTGCGGAATTTCCAGATTTTCGGGAAAGGTCGTTTTTATCAGATCGACCGGAACGTCAAATTCATTCTTATTGATCTTGATCTTGATGTTTGTTGTTTCGGCATCTTTTGAAATGAAAAAGATCGCAGTCGCCTGGGAAATATTGTCAAAAAGCTTCGCGCTTTCGGGAAAGAATTCAAGTTGTCGCAATCGGTTGTTGTTCAGAATAAATTTGCGGAGTTTGGTTGAAGAAGCATCGCCGAATAAGGTTGAAGGACAAATAATTCCGATCTCGCCGTTTGATCGCGCCAGCTTCAGCATCATTTCAATCGAAAGTTTGTAATAATTCAACATTCCTTCGAGCGAATAATTATAAACGCCCGAGTTGCGAAAATATCGCAATTCTTCATTCGTTTTTTCGGTCAGATGAAGGAAATATTCAGCGAAAACCGGATTATCGGTTTTATTTTTATTGATCTTCAGCAATAAATAAGGCGGATTGGAAACGACCACATCGAATCCTTCGGACTGAAAGACCCCGGGAAAGTCGGTTCGATAGTTAAAAAAGATATTTTCTTCAAACGATAATTTATCACTCGGAATAAGCATATTTCGGTGCAGAATGTTTGCGCCGACGATCTCCGGGGCGGCAGTTCCTGTTTCGAGTAATACTTTTAATTTCAATATGTTCAGAGCCGTTTTATCCAGATCGATTGCGTAAATATTTTTAACCGCTTGATCTTTGGGAACGCCGAATTTTTCCAGTAAGATTTGCAAAGCCGCCAGATAAAATCTTCCCGTTCCGCACCCGAAGTCTAAAATTTTTAAGTTTTCCGCTTTATGTCCTTGTGCAATTCGATTTTGAATTGTTTGCAGAACAATTTCATCGACGACATTTTTTTGCGTATAGACCGCGCCCGTATTTTTTAAGTTAATTTTTGATTTCGACCTTTTTAGTTCGCCGTTTTGATAAATAAACTCGGAATTTAAAAAAATAATATGTAAAAACTCTAAAGTTTCAATAAAATCATCCGCGTTTTCGTTTCTGAAAATATCGAAATCGATGCTTTCTTGAGGCGCAAAGTCCGGGTAATCGGGATTTGGCTTTTCTCTGCGAAAATCGGGAAAAAACCTTTCATATGCAAACTCGATCAAGTTTTGCATCAGGAAGTTGTGAGCCAGAACATTCGCATTGAATCCGTCCTTCCGAATCAAGTTGAAAAGCATCAGCTCATCTTTCGTAAAATTCTCATTGGTCGGATTTTTTTCGGTAATTTCGGACAAAAATTCTTTAGTCAGGATTTCTTCAAAATGAATGAGTTTTTGAGATAAGATGCGACTGATCATTTTGAAAAAAAATTATTCCCTGATGCCGATCTCGTCCAGTCTGCCTTCGAGGTTGCGCCAATCCTCGACGACTTTCACGAAAAGTTTCAGGAAAACCTGTTTGCCGAGAAGATTTTCGATGTCGTGACGCGCTTTCATCCCGATGTCGCGGAGTTTTGCGCCGCCTTTGCCGATGATGATCTTCTTTTGCGACGGTCTTTCGACGTAGATCGCGCAATAGATTTTCGGCATTTCGGGATCGGTTTCGTCAAACATTTCCGTGACGACCGCCGTGACATACGGAATTTCCTCGCCCGTCGAAGCCAGAATTTTTTCGCGCACCATTTCCGCGACGATCGTGCGGACGGGCTGATCGGTCATTTCGTCTTCGCTGAAAATGGCTTCACCGGCGGGCAGATGTTTGACGATTTGATTTAGAAGATTATCGATCGCCTCGCCGCGAAGCGCGGAAACCGGCACGATCTCGGCAAAATCGAACGCCTTCGAGTAATATTCGATCAACGGCAAAAGCGCGCCTTTATCTTTCACTTTGTCGATCTTGTTAAGCACGAGAATCGCCTGTTTGCCCGAATTCTTGACCAAATCGAGCACGAACTTGTCGCCGTTTCCCGTCGAAACCGAAGCGTCGCGCATTAAAACCAGCAGATCGACCGACAAGATCGCATCGTGAACCGCCGACATCATCCGCCGATTGAGCAGATAACCGGGTTTGTGAACGCCGGGCGTGTCAACGAAAACGATCTGTCCTTCTTCTTTCGTGACGATTCCCTGAATACGATGCCGCGTGGTCTGCGGTTTATTGGAAACGGCGGCGATCTTTTCACCGACCAGACGATTTAATAATGTTGATTTTCCCGCATTCGGACGACCGATAAAAGCGACATATCCGCTGCGGAATGTTTCGGAACTCATTCAATAGAAATTAGCAGAAGAAAGCGCAAATGTGAAAAGGCGGAAAAGTTTATCGTCTTTTTACTTTCGGTTTGGAATGTCTGAAGACAATAAATTCGGCTGAAAATTTCAAATTTTCCGTGGAGAATCCTGAATTCTGAATGGAGGATTTCAAATTCTCCACGGAGAATCGCGGATTGTGAATGGAGAAACGCAAATTCTGAATGGAGAATTTCAAATTCTCCACGGAGAAACGCAGATTATGAATGGAGAATTTCAAATTTTCCGTGGAGAATCCTGAATTCTGAATGGAGAATTTCAGATTCTCCACGGAGAAATGCAGATTCTCCACGGACTGACGAGAAATGCGGGCAGATAATATTAATCGGCGAGCGTTCAGAGTCCCGTCTTTAGTCGGCTTTCCGCTAACGGAATTCTTCTAAAGAAGGAACACTACTGATTTTTCAATAATCGCGCCTTTCCGTCCAGGGCTTCGCGATACGCGCCGCCCGAAATGTCGCCGACTCTGATCGCGGCATCGTAGATTTTGGCGGCGTATTCGGTTTCATCGAAAAATTCGTAGATTTTCGCCAGCGCGACGTATGAAAGCGAAAGCAGAACACGGTCGGGATTTTGTTTGCCTAACTCGATGCCGACGGCTTTGCTGTAAGATTCCTGCGCATCCTTCAGTTTCAGATTTCGTGCCGTGCCGTCTTCGATGCTTTGCGCCGAAAGACTTGCGACACGCGCCAGATTGTAGTGCACGCGTGCTTCGTTCGGGTTCGTTTTGAGCATCGTTTTCAATTCGGATTCGGCTTTGGCATATTCTTTGGCATCGATATTTTTTGTGATTTCGATCAATTTCGCCGTGACCGGATTTTCGATGCTGACCGTTTTGACAACGGTCGTGGTGCGGTTTGCAACGGCGCGTTTGCGGGCTTCGGCAAATTGTTCGAGCCGGTTCGTTTCCTTCGTCGTGTCGAGCGAAAGAATCATATCGCGCATCGAAGAAGCGATGTCGAAACCCGAATCTTCCAGCCCTTTTAACTGATCGGCAAAATAGAACGCGAGCACCGCGCCCGATTCGTAAGCTTCCGAAAGCTGTGCGGCGGTTTCGTCCGAAGCGGCTTGTTTGAATTTTTCGAGTTCGGCGGAAACGGCGCGTTTTTCTTCATCCGTTTTCTTGGTTTGAATATTTATTCGCGCCTGTGCCGTCGCAATGCGTATTTTTTCGTTTTCAAGCTGTCTGGCATCCGCCGCGGCAACGAGCGAACGCGAAACGGCAAGATAAACGTCGGGCGAAACACTCGGATTCATCTTGCGCCTTTCATCCAGAAGCGTTTTGATATTCGGACGAAAACCGAGAATGTCTTTGGAATTGCTCAAAACGAGCGGATCGAAAACATACTGCAAAAATGCGCGCCGCGCCTCGGACGAACTCAAATCGGTGTCGGGCGGAACGATCGCGTAATAATCGTCGCCGATGTTGAGAAAATTGATATTTCCGTTCGGCGCAAGCATTTCGGGAACGATGTAAAAACGCCGTTCGCGGCTTCGTTCTTCATATTTTTGCAACGTGACCTTTTTACTTCCCGCCTTCTGCGTTTCGGTTTTCACTTTCTCCGTATAATAAACCTGCGGTTTCGTGTGCAGATAATCGAGCAGGTCGCTGACCATCTGTTTCGATGAATTTCGCAGTTTGCTGTCGGACGTTTGCAGATATGTTTTGAAATAATCGTTCAGATTTCCGCTAAAGCTCGAACGTCTGTAAAACTCGCGCACGAGCGGCGCAAAATCGAGCACGTCGAGCAGATCGCCCGGCAGATCGCTCGTAATCACGGGATCGGCAAGCTCGGGCACGGGCGAAAGCGTGTAAGCCATCGAAATAAAAGGCGCGACGATTTCGGCATCGGTCGCCTTCGGTCGCGCTTTTTTATAACGTTCGACGAAAACTGAAATCTTCGTGCGCAGATCGGCGGGCAAAAGCTTGAGATCGCTTTCCAATTGTTCGCGGAATTTCATTCCTTCGACGGAAAGCGGCGTTTTGAGCGCGGGCACATCTTCGCCGGCGGCATTTTTCGTGCGGGCGACTTCGAGCGTTGCCAAAACCGTCATCAAACGTTTATCGGGTTCGATCTTGACACCGTAATTGGAAAGGTCGAAACCTGCCGGAATGTTGTTCTGCGCAAAGGCATTGATTCCGCAAATCAATATGAAAACAAATAAAACTGCTTTTTTCATCGGTCAAATTTTAATGCAAAATTGCTGGAAATTAAACGGCAAAGCCGCCAAATAAGCAAAGAAACTAAAAGGGAATTAGAAAACAGGAATTTCCCGACTTATTTTTCGGCTTTACCAATCAATAAAGATGAATCGGGCGAAAGCAAGGATGCTTTCAAAAAAATAAAAAGGATAAAGGAACTGAAAACGGATTCATCCTTTATCCTTTCGATCAAAATTAAATTATCGATTAATTGTAGCTGGCGAGTGCTTCGCCTTCGTTTTCAAAAACGTCGAAAACGGTCAAAAGTTTGGTGATTGCCAGCAGGTCCTGGATTTTCTGCGTCAGATTCAAAAGTTTGAGCGTGCCGCCTTCTTTATTGACCGCCGTAAAGCTCGAAACGAGTTCGCCGATGCCGCTCGAATCAACGTAGCCGACTCCGCCGAGGTTCAAAAGAATTTTGTTTTTGCCTTCTCCGAGCAAGCGGCGAATCGTCGAACGAAGCGCAACGCTTCCTTCCCCGATCGTCACTTTTCCATCCATATCCAAAATTGTTACGTCGCCTGCTTGACGTTCCGTAATGTTAAGTTCAGCCATTTAATATCTCCTTTGTGTAAAAGTTAAAAGTTTTGATAGCAAATTTTAGACTAATTCGATTGAAAAAGTCCAAGATACAATCTTGTTTATCGTCTTTTCATCATCCTGACCAGTAAACCGCCGCCCGAATGATTTGTCCATTCGACTTCATCCATAAACGAACGCATAAATAAAATGCCGCGTCCTGATGCTTTCAAAAGGTTTTCGGGATTGGTCGGATCGGGAATGTCCTCGACCGCAAAGCCCGTTCCGAAATCTCTGACCGTAATTTCAAAGCCTTCGTCCGAATTGAAAAACGTAATTTCGACCTGTTTGGTTTCGTCCAATTTGTTGCCGTGTTTGACGGCATTGGCAACCGATTCGCGCACCGCCATATCGACGGCAAATAAAACCTCTTCGCCGAAGCCCGATTCTTTGACAAAGACTTCGGCTTCGTGCGCGGCTTTTTCGACCGATTCTATTTTACTTGGTAATTCGAGTTTCTTTTGTTCCAGCACAATGTTTTCTTGTAAGTTATCGGTTTCAGAGTGTTTGTGTCAAGACAAATAGCCGTTTTTCTGCTTAAAATACAAATAATGAAAATTAATTCGACAAAATACTTACACGGAACGATAAATTTGCCCGGCGATAAATCCATTTCGCACCGCGCCGCAATGTTTTCCGCATTGGCTGAGGGAGAAACGAAAATTACCAACTTCGCATCGAGTGCGGATTGCGCTTCGACTTTGGAATGTTTGAAAGGTTTGGGCGTTGAAATCAGCCGCGAAGGTTCGACGGTTTTTGTCAAAGGCGTTGGGAAAACAGGTTTTACAAAGCCCGCAAAAGAACTCGATTGCGGAAATTCGGGAACGACGATGCGCCTGATGTGCGGAATTTTGGCGGGACAAAACTTCGATTCCGTTCTGACCGGCGACGAATCGCTTTCAAAACGCCCGATGAAACGCGTCATCGAACCGCTTGCATTAATGAACGCAAAGATCGATTCAATTGAAAATCACGCACCGCTCACAATTCACGGCAAAAATCCTTTGACGGCGCACGCTTTTGAACCGAAAATTGCTTCGGCGCAATTAAAATCGTGTCTTTTACTCGCAGGTTTGAACGCGAGAGGCGAAACTTCCGTTCTGGAAAAAACGCAGACGCGCGATCACACCGAAAGAATGCTGAAATATCTCGGCGTGAATTTGCAGGAAACGAAAACTGAAAACGGAACTTTGATCTCGGTTTCGGGCAAAGAAGTTTTGACGGCGAAAGATTTGAACGTTCCGTCGGACGTATCATCGGCGGCGTTTTTTCTCGTCGCGGCGGCTTGTTTGAAAGATTCGGAAATCATCCTGAAAAACGTCGGTTTGAATCCGTCGCGCACGGGAATTATCAAGGCATTGAGAAGTTTCGGCGCGGAGATCGAAATTCTCAACGAAACCGAACTTTCCAATGAACTTGTCGGTGATTTGCGCGTTCGCGGAAGTGAAGCTCTAACGCGAAAAGCCGAAACGAATCTGATCGGCGGTGAAATTATTGCGAATTTAATTGATGAAATCCCGATTCTGGCGGTTTTCGGAACGCAAACGCAAGGCGGCATCGAAATCCGCAATGCCGAAGAACTTCGCGTGAAAGAATCCGACCGCATCGCCGCCGTCGTTGAAAATCTCAAACGAATGGGCGCGAAAGTCGAGGAGTTTCAGGACGGGCTGCGTGTCGAAAGATCGAATCTCAAAGGCGCGACGGTCGATTCGTTCGGCGATCACCGAATTGCGATGGCTTTTGCGGTAGCCGCGTTGTTTGCGGAAGGCGAAACGGAAATCATCGATGCCGAATGTGCCGCCGTTTCTTTTCCCGAATTTTTTGATACGCTAAAGAACGTTTGCAGGTAAAGAAAAACGAAACAACGATTTACGCTGATTTTCGCGGATCACTTGAGAAGAAAGTTTTCCTGTTAATTAAAAGGATAATTAAAAATTTGTGAAAATCGGTGTTAATCGTTGTTCCAAAATTCAATGATAAAGCAAAATCGCATAGTTTTGACGGGATTTATGGGCGTTGGAAAAACCAGCGTGGCGCGGCATCTTGCGCATATTCTCGGCTGTGAAACTGTCGATCTGGATATTTTTATCGAAGATGCCGAAAAACGCGACATCGCCGAGCTTATTCGCGATGTCGGCATTGCGCGTTACCGGGTCATCGAAACGGAATCTTTGAAAAAAATTCTTGCCGAACATCTGGCGCAGGTTCTCGCGCTCGGCGGCGGTGCGTGGACGATGCCCGAAAACCGCGCCCTGCTCAAAGAAAAAAATTTCACGAGCGTTTGGCTCGAATCTACTTTCGAGCATTGCTGGCAAAACATCCGGCAGTCGAAAAAAGAACGTCCGCTTGCCGTCGATAAAGCCGACACTTTCCGTTTATTTGAAGAAAGACAAAATATTTATTGCCTTGCCGACTGGCATTTTATCGTGCGTCCCGACCAGACATCCTTTGAAGTTGCGCGTCAAATCGCGGAGGAAGTTTTTTCGGTTGAATTTAACTGAAATTTTTTGTGAAATGTTCTAAGATACATTGACAGCCCCTGAATAAATTAGTAATTTCTCTGAAACGAGAAAAGTTTTTATATAGAAGTTTATAAATTTCTAATGTTAGAAGTTTGTTTTATAAACTTTTCAGAAGACTAAATAAAGAAACGAAATATTGGAGGAAACAATGAAAATTAAAGTTTTATTACTGTTATGCTTGTCTGCGATTCTCTTTTTGGGAGCTTGCGGCGGTAAAGAAGCAAATACAAATACGAATGTAGCGGTCGCATCGCCGACACCGACACCTATTCCGAAAACGACCGAATCAGCCGCAACTGATCCGAATCTGAAACCGAAGATTGAAGAAGCTTTGAAAAAAGGCGGATTCAGCGATGTTACAGTTGACACCTCAGGACCGAAAGTTGTCATTCGCGGAACCGTCGCGAAAGGTAAATTGCCTGAAGTTGTTAAAACTGTAATGGAAGCAAACGGCGGAAAACCGGTTGATAATCAAGTTACCGAAAAATAAACAGGAGGAAATTTAACAATGTCTTTACAAGAAAAATATCAATCGCTGATCGACCTGGCAAACAATTCGGGTCTTTCAAATTTGAACATTACCGAAGGCGAAGGATTTATCAAGATCGAAGGCAGTGCCCCGAGCGCGGAAGCGAAAAAGGCTCTTTGGGATAAATACGGCGAACTCGATCCTGATTTCCGTTCGGGCGATCTCGTCCTGGACGTGACCGCACCCGAAGCGGCGGCAAACACGTATACCGTTCAATCAGGCGACAACCTAAGCAAGATCGGCAAAAAATACGGTGTCAGTTGGAACGCGATCTTTGAAGCAAACCGCGACAAACTCGACGATCCCGACAAAATTTATCCGGGACAGGAATTAACCATTCCGTCGGCGTAAATTTTGTTTGGAAAAATAATTGGAAAATCCTGTCCGAGAAATCGGACAGGATTTTTCTTTTTGCCGAAACTGATTGGCAGAATGCGAAAATAATTTCATAAAACTCAAGAAAACAAAGTGTTTTGATAATGGAACACACCTTGCTTAAACGCATTTCGAGAAATTCTGCGAGTTCAAAAATATGGAAACTTCATTTTATCTGCTTTTAATCATCGCGCATCTCGGCGTTTTCGACGTTCTGTATTTTCACATTTACAAATGCAAGCTTCATCTGCGCCCCGAATGCCAGCGCGAAGTTTTCTGGCACGTTTGCCGTCATTTGATCTACGCGTTGCAATTTATCTGGGTGGCAAATTTCCGTTTTCACGGCGCCGCTTTGGCGTTTTTATTACTACTTTATGCGTGCGATGTTTTTGTTGCCTGGGCGGACGTTTGGGAAGAAAACGCGAGCCGTAAGGCACAGGGCGGACTGCCGCGCGGCGAATATTTTATGCACGTCGTTCTGAGCGTGCTCGTCGGGCTTTATATGATGGCGACCTTTCAGACAGTTTGGAGCGACCGCCATCTTGCAACGGCAATCGTTTACTCGCCGCCGCAAATTCCTTTCATTTTACAGGTTTATATGACGGCAATGGGCTTTATCGCGTTTATGAATTTCTTTTACGATCTCTATAAATGGCTGAATTTTCAACCGAAAAATGTCGAGGTGAACGCGTGAAAAAATCAAATAAAATCGTCGTCGAAGCAATCATTCCGTGCGCGGTCGAAACGCTCTGGGAACGTTCGCAAAATCCCGGTCTGCATATTCTCTGGGACATTCGTTTTTCGCACATCGAATATCTCGAAGAAGCGGACGAAAAAGGTTTTCAACTGATGGATTACCGCACAAAGATCGGTTTCGGAATGGAAATAAAGGGAACCGGGCGTTATTTGCAAAACACGCCTTTGAAACATTCGACATTTGAATTTGGATCGGACGATTGGAAATCGCTCATCAAGATCGGGCGCGGAATCTGGCAATACAAACCTTGCGCGAAAGGAACTTATTTCCGCACGGTTTACGATTACGAAACGAATTACGGCGTTTTCGGTAAAATGATCGACCGCGTTCTATTTCGCCCGGTAATGCAGTTGGCAACCGAATGGAGTTTTGAAACTTTGCGCCGCTGGTGTGCGGATTCCAAATTCCAGATTTCAGATTCCAAATTGGAAAATCAATCCTCTGAAATTGATGGATTATTGAAAAAACGCCGCTCGTATTTGAGTTTTATTCCGTTCTTGCTCAAAAGATATTTCGGGTTTCCGCCGAAAAAAGGCGAAGCGGAAAGCTGGATCGGGAGCGGTCAGGAAACAAATTTAACCCCGGCTTTTCAAGCGGTTTTACGTCGGGCGACATAGTGAATGCTTCCGAGATTTTGCGGTCTTTGCAGAACTTTGCGGGCGAAAAACCTGCCGAATTTCGTTTTCGGTTTCATCTGCAAACGACCGTCTATTTTTAATATTTCATTTTCGACGCGGCTTTGAAATTCGACCGTCAAACCGATTGACGGCATTGTTTTGCCGTGAAACAAAATTTTCTTTCCCAAGATCGACAAACCGCGATCTTCGAGCGGTGAAACGTGCATTTCGACCGACGCGTTCAAGTCTTTGAAAACCTCGTAAAGTTTGCCGTTTTCGACGACGAAATCCGAATCGAAAACACGGTATTTGCCGTTGCAGTAAAGCTCGCGGATAAAGTGCATCGAACCGTCGCGGCGTTTGAAGATGCGGAAACGGGCGGGAATTTTCTCTAAATTTGTTTCAAACAAACCCTGCCCGAAGATCAAAGTCAAAAGCCGCGACCAGATTTTCGCGGGTAAGGTTTCGAGCTTTAAAGTTGCCGTGACATCGAAGCGCGACGGATTTCCGTAAAATTCACGAATCAGCGGGTCAATCTCCGCAACGCGTTCGCCTAAAACCGTTTCGAGCAGATTCCAATGATCGCTTTCGGCACGGCTTCCGCGTTCGCGTTCACGAATTCCGCGCCGGAATATCTTTGAAACGGAAAGCGACAGGAAAAAATATCGCGTCATATCGAAAGCGTTTTGCCGATAAGTAAGTATTTCTTTGTCCGACTCATTTGAAAGATCGAAAACGGCGCGAAAACTTTCATTGACATAACGCCCGACGAGTTGGATGCCGGCGGTCGAAAGTTTTTTGACGGTCAAACTCAAACTGTCGGCAATCGCCGTTTCGTGCGGAATCAGTCCGGCAATCGCCGATCGGTCCATTAGGCGAACGCCCAGCGTCACTTCCAGATGTTGTTTCAGTAAAAGCCATATCGGTTCGTTTTTGTGAAGCGCGGATTCGGCGTAAAACTTTTCTTCCAAATTTTTAGTGCGGACGCGTTCGATGTCTTTGAAATGCGCGGTCAGCCAGAGTTCGTCGCAAACTTCAACCGGCATTTTGTTTTGACACGCTTGCGCATAGATTTTCCAATCCTCACTGGTCGGTCTGAGATCATCATCAACGGGCATCAAAGATTCGCCGATCTCATCGAAAACCCTGGAAACGCCGCAAAATCTTCCCAAAGAGATCGCGCAAGCCGCAAGCAGATGTAGCCGCGTCAGCCTGCAAAAATTTTCGCCGTAAAATTTTTTTAATTTCCAAACGCGCCGTCTTGCTGAAAGCTGTCTTTCGGCAAAGGCGCGAAGTTCGGATTCATTTGCATTCGGCAAATATCTTTTCGCTTCCTGCAAATATTTTTCATGATTCTGAGGTTTTTCTTTGAAATCGGCGTTCATACTTTTGTTTCAAGCAATTACGATGCCCTTAAATTTGAATTTTTTCAAACGAAAGTTCACAATTTCAAGTATGGCATTGGAAACGGATTATATTGTGATCGGCAGCGGCGTTGCCGGACTTCGTGCGTCGATCGAATTGGCAAAGTCGGGAGCGCGGGTGACGGTTCTGACAAAGGATAAAGCCTCGGAATCAAATACGGAATACGCGCAGGGCGGCGTGGCGGTCGTTTTATCGGATGACGATAATGCCGAGCTTCACGAAGAAGATACTTTGGTCGCGGGCGCGGGACTTTGCGATACGGAAGCGGTCGAAACGCTCGTCACGGGCGGCACGAAATATATCAAACAACTGATCGAATGGGGAACCGAATTTGACCGCGAAGGCGGAAAATTGGTTTTCACGCAGGAAGCCGCGCATTCGCGCAGAAGGATTTTGCACGCGCACGGCGATTCGACGGGAAAAGAAATCGTCCGCGCTCTGATCGCCCGCGCACGGCAGGAAAAACGAATCTTTCTGATGCCGTTTGCAAATACGGAAAGTTTGATCTTGCACGAAGGCAGATGCGTCGGCGTGCGGTTTCTCGACCCGATTCTGCGTGCACCGCGTGAGATTTTCGCAAAAGGCGTAATTCTCTGCACGGGCGGCGCAGGACAGCTTTATCTGCACACGACGAATCCGAGTGTCGCGACGGGCGACGGAATGGCGATGGCGTATTTTGCGGGTGCGGAAATGGCTGATATGGAATTCGTGCAGTTTCACCCGACCGCACTCAATCTCGAAAACGCGCCGCGCTTTTTATTGAGTGAAGCGATGCGCGGCGAAGGCGGAATTTTACGAAACAAATTCGGCGAGCGTTTTATGGGAAATTACGATGAACGGCTCGAACTCGCACCGCGCGACATCGTTTCGCGTTCGATCGTTGCCGAGATGCGAAAAACGGGAACGCGCCACGTTTTTCTCGATATGACCGCGCTTTCTGAAGAGTATTTGAAGGAAAGATTTCCGAAAATCTATGAAACCTGTAAATTTTACGATCTGAACATCGCCAAAGATTTGTTGCCTGTTTCGCCCGCTTCGCATTATTGTATGGGCGGAATCCGCACCGATCTGCACGGGCGTTCGACCGTCGCGGGGCTTTACGCGGCGGGCGAAGTCACCTGCACGGGCGTTCACGGCGCAAATCGGCTGGCTTCAAATTCACTGCTCGAAGGTCTGGTTTTCGGCGCGAGAGCGGGCGAAGCGATGATAACTGATAACGGAAAGTGGAAAGTGGAAAGTGGAAAATCGACCGACGAAGACCAAAAGCCAAAGACCAAAGACCAGCCTTCGGAAGGAATTGCGACTGCCGTGAAAAAGCGCGTCAAACGCGTAATGTGGGAACGTGTCGGGATTTTGCGCGATAAAGATTCGCTGAATCGGGCTTTGCAGGAATTCAGACAGATCGAAAAGGCAAATCTGAGCATTTCTTCGCGCAATTTCGTGACGCTTGCAAAGTTGGTTGCAAAAGGTGCGCTTTGGCGTGAAGAATCGCGCGGCGGACATTTTCGTAATGATTTTCCCGAACGCGATGAAAGATTTCGCGTTCACTCGATCCAGAAACTCGGTGCGGAAATTTCTTCGAGCGAAAAGATAAATTTTTGATTTGCCTTAAATTCGAGAAAAAAGGAAAGCGTTGAGGTAACTTCAACGCTTTCCTTTTTTCGTATTTATTCGGGCAAAATTTCATCAAGAGTTTCGAGCAGGTCTTTGCCGCGCAGGTCGGGCTCGTCGCGGTCGGAACGGCTCATTGAAAGTATTTTTCCGTCAGGCGCGATCAATATCGTCGTCGGGAAAGATTCGATTCGCAGATTTTGATTAAGGAAATCGAAAACGCTTTCAAATTTTGCTTGCGTCCACGTCATTTGATTTGCTTCGAGGTTGGCTTTGACCTGTTCAAACGGAACGGGATCGGTATTGAGTCCGACAAGTTCGAGGTTTCGCGCTTTGAATCTTTGGGCGGCTTCGCGCAGATAAGGCATTTCGCGGCGGCACGGCGGACACCAGAAACCCCACACGTCGAGCAAAACGTATTTGCCGCGAAACTCGGAGAATTTACGTTTTTTGCCGTTGAAGTCAACGAAATTAAAATCGGGAAACTCTTTGCCCATCGCAAGTTCGATGCGTTTATAGTCTTTGGCTTCGTGTTCGCGCATCACGATCAGATTTTTCTGCATATCGACCTTTTTGAAGGAAACATACGTCTGACCGACGCGGAAAACGACCGTTTCATCGTCGGCATTGGCGGCTTCAAACGAAAGCGGGTTCATATCCACTTTGCCGTCCTCGTTTGAATCGATGCCTTGCCAGCCTTTTTGCGGCGATATTTTTTTCGTTTCAAAATCGAAACCGAATCCGGTCAGAAACTTTTTGCCTTTGAGATCGACCGTTCCACCCGCTAAAACTTCGGTCGTTTGCATCATCAGGCGTTCGTTGTCCTTCATTTCGTCGGTTTTATAAGAGAAGAAGTAACGCACGGAAATTCCCAGCGTCGAAAAGAAATTTTCCTTGATCGGAACGTTGACGGTCGCCTGCCAGATATAAGGATTGTCGGGTTTTTCCTTTTCGAGCGCGAATTTTTCGTTGTCGGAAAATTGGTTATCGTTGTTCAGGTCAACGTAGAGCACGGGATTTTTGTCTTCTTTTTCGGCTAAAACGGTTAGAATTGAAAATTTTGCCGTTTGCGGATGATAAAGTTTTCCGGCGGTCAGTTCGTCGAAACTGCTGAAATCGACCGTGCCTTTTAGTTGAGCAGTTTGAATCGGCTTGAAAACGACCTGTTCAAAATCTTCGGTATTGGCGATCAGGTTCGGGCTTAATTGTCCCGTAAATTCGGTGTCGCCTGCCTTAACTTCGGTTGAAACGAGGCAAAAAAAGGCGGCGGTTAAAAGAAATGCGATGGTTAATTTTTTCATAAATTCTGAGAAGTCCCGTTTTAATATCGGCGAGCGAAAAAACATAAAAAAAATAAAGGTTTGCGAGGCAAACGAGAATTTTATTCCGGGGTAAATTTTAATGCTCGAAACGGACAGAAAGATTTTAGACAATTCATCTTTAACAATCAATATTTTTTTTAATGCTCGAAAAGAACGGATTTTTTTTATTTTTCCCACAGAATTATGCTAGTCTTTATACATAATCAAAAGCTATTTCGTAGAATCTACAAGACAAAAGCCTTCGGGTTAAAAAAGTAAAACTGAATATGAACAACGGTGCAACAAGTCTGAATCTTGCTTCGATAGTCGAGCATCACGCGCGCATTTCTCCCGAAAGAGAAGCGATCATCTGGGAAAATCTGCGGTTTACTTACGGACAACTCAACGGATTGGCAAATCGGGTTGCGAATGCGCTGGTCGAAATGGGTATCGGCTACGGCGATAAGGTCGCGCTTTCGTGTCCGAACCTGCCGTTTTTCCCGATCGTTTACTACGGCATTTTGAAAACGGGCGCGACGGTCGTGCCGATCAATGTTTTGTTCAAACCGCGCGAAGTTGCGTATCATTTGCAGGATTCGGACGCGAAAGCCGTGTTTGTTTTTGAAGGCACGTCCGAGCTTCCGCTTGCGCAAATGGTCAAGGAAGGGTTCGACAAGGTCGAATCGTGCGAAAATCTCGTCGTGATGACGATTGACCCGCTTGCGCCGTGCCCGTTTGAGGATTGCAAAACTCTGACGCAGATCACTTACGATAAATCCGAGCATTTTGAAACTTATCCGACAAAGCCCGACGACACCTGCGTGATTCTCTACACGTCGGGCACGACCGGACAGCCGAAAGGCGCGGAATTGATGCACCTGAACCTGATGACGAACGTGACGACGACTTACCAGATTCACCTGCCGATGCTCGATTTTACCGACGGCGAACAGAAAACCTGTCTGATCACTCTGCCGCTTTTCCACACGACGGGGCAAACCGTTCAGATGAATACCAATCTTTACGGCGGCAACCGCATCGTTTTGCTTCCGCGTTTCGACCCGAAGCTGACGCTCGAAGCGATGGAGCGCGAAAAGGTGAATTTTTGGGTCGGCGTTCCGACGATGTATTGGGCGTTGCTGAACTATGTCAACGAAAATAATTTCGACGTTCGCAAAGTTTCCAGACATCTGAAGGTTGTCACGTCGGGCGGCGCGCCGATGCCGGTCGAGGTGATGAAAGCTTTTGAAAGCACCTTCAACGTGCGTGTTCTCGAAGGCTACGGACTTTCGGAAACTTCGCCGCTCGCCACCTTTAACCAGTTTCAAAGACCTTCCAAAAACGGCACGGTCGGACAGCCGATCTTCGGTGTTGAGGTGAAATGCGTTGACGAAAACGACAGGGAAGTGGCGGCGGGCGAGCGCGGCGAGATCGTCATTCGCGGCTCGAACGTGATGAAAGGTTATTACAAACGACCGCGTGAAACGGACGAAGCCTTTCGCAACGGTTGGTTTCACACGGGCGACATCGGGATTTTCGACGAAGAAGGTTATCTCTCGATCGTGGACCGCAAAAAAGATATGATCCTGCGCGGCGGCTACAACATTTATCCGCGCGAACTCGAAGAAGTGATTATGACGCACCCGGCGGTTTCGCTCGTCGCGGTGATGGCGGTTCCCGACGACCGTTTGGGCGAAGAGGTGAAGGCTTACGTCGTCAAAAAACAGGGTGAAGAATTGACGGAAGAAGAATTCATCGCGTGGTGCAAACGCCAGTTTGCGGCAAACAAATATCCGCGCTACGTCGAATTCCGCGACGCTCTGCCGATCGGCGCAACGGGCAAGATTCTCAAACGCGCACTCCGCGAAGAAACTAATTAAGACGATGTAAAACGGCTCGAAACAAAAATCTGAAAGTTTCCGAAAATGAATTATTACTGATTTTTATCTGTAAAAGAGGAAAAATGAATGAAGTTGCGCAAGAGTTTTCGAGTTCAAAATATTAAAATGAAGTCCGAAAGATGTTTTCGGATATGCTCAGAGTCAAATTATCAATCATCGCGCTCTTTGCGGTTTTCGTTCTGCTTGCTTGTGCGGGCGAAGACCGAAAGACTTTCGTGATCGCGGAAAGCAAAAAATACGAGGTTTCGATCTATCGCCAGCATTGTGCGCTCTGTCACGGACCCGAAGGCGAAGGGAAAACCTTAACCGACGGCAAACTCGTGCCGAGTTTGCGGACAGGCGATTTCAAATTTAAAACGCCCGAACAAATCTACAAGCAAATCTCCGAAGGCGGCAACGGTATGCTTCCCTTTAACCGCACGCTTTCGGCACGGGAGATACAGTTGATGACTGATTTCGTTTACAAAGATTTGAGAGGACAGTGAAGATTTATCATTTATCATTTATCATTTATTGAACATTCATAAATCAATCTGCGACAAGATGGGGTTTTTTATAAATAATAAATAGCAAATGTTGAATGATAAATGTTGAATGATAAATGAACTATGAAGATATTAATTACCGGCGCAAGCGGATTGCTTGGCGAAAATCTGCAAAAATCTTTTCTTGCAAAAGGTCACGAATTGCTGTTGGCGACGCGGCATAAACCCGAAAAGGACAATCAAATTTACTGGAATATCGAAAAGGGGTTCCGCGAAGAAGATTTGCCGCGTCTTGAATCGGTCGATGCGGTCGTGCATCTCGCTGGCGAAACCATCACGGGGCGTTGGTCGGAAGAGAAGAAACGAAAAATACGCGATTCGCGCATTTTCGGAACAAGGTCTTTGGTTGATGCTTTCTCGAAACTCGCCAACAAACCGAAGGTTTTCGTTTCATCGTCGGCGATCGGTTTTTACGGCGACCGCGCCGATGAAGAATTGACCGAATTGAGCGCGGCGGGCGATACGTTCCTGGCGAAAACCTGTGCCGAATGGGAAGCCGAAGCACGCCGCGCCGAAGATTTGGGAATCCGCACGGTTTTGGTCAGAACGGGCGTAGTTTTGGCGAAAGAAGGCGGCGCGCTCGGACAAATGCTCACGCCGTTCAAGCTCGGAGTCGGCGGCGTGGTCGGTAGCGGTAAGCAATGGATGAGCTGGATTTCGTTGGAAGACGAGATCGAAATCTTCAATTTCGCGCTCGAAAACGAAAACGTGCGTGGTGCGATCAACGCAACCGCACCGAATCCCGCAACCAACGAAGAATTTACCAAAACGCTCGGCGCAGTGATTTCCAGACCGACGATTTTGCCTTTGCCCGAATTTGCCGTAAACCTGGTTTTCGGCGAAATGGGCGATGCGCTTTTACTCGATTCGACCAGGGTTTTGCCGAAACGACTGACCGATTTCGGCTACCAATTCAAACATCCGACTTTGAAAGAAGCGTTGGAAACTGCGGTGAAATAGAAGACAAATTGGAACGCGGATTGGGCGGATTTTAAGGATAAATTTTATAAAAATATCCGTGTAAATCTGCCGAATCCGCCCAATCCGCGTTCTATTGATTGATTCTTGCAACTAAATTTCGCCATTCCTGCATTTCGGGAATTCCGGGTTTGCGTTTGCCGAAGAAAAGCGCGACGTTTTCGCCCGAATTATTGAATAGTTCCAGACTCGTCACCATGCCGTCGGTAGTCGGTTTTTTCACGACCCACGCCGATCTTATCTTTTCCTGATCGATGTGCAGATTAAATTTTTCGTCCATCACGTTAAACCAACCGCGTGCGTCGAGAACGTTTTCGACAAGACCTGTGTGAATCTGGATAATTCCCGCGTTTCCGACAAAAATCATAATCGGCAGTTTTTCCTTCGCGGCTTCTTTCAATACGAAACGAAAACTTTTCGCATCGACTGCGTAAGCCATTTCGCGGTCGGCAACGCGCAAAGCCTGTTCACGCGCCACGCCGAATTTCCGCATCAAAGGGAAGAAGTCGTGCGTGTCTTTCAGATTTGCCCAAGCTTTCCGAAAGCCTTCGACATCGATTTCCGAATCGGGTTTTTCAACCGGTTTTGAAGGTTTCGTTTTAAATTTCAGCGTTTCGTTTTGATTCTGATGCCGATATTTTTCGACAATCTTTTCGTATTCTTCCAAATTGCTCTGAGCGGTCAGAAAAACTTTGTGAACCGCCGTTCCGTCGATGTCGAAAAACTGCAAACTTCGCATCGTTCCGCGCGGATTTTCGCTCGTCACGGCAAAGGCGAAATGCCAGTTTGAAAGAAAAATCCGCAGATCGATGTCTTCATTGACCGCCAGAGCCATCTGTCCGTGACCGTTCATAATTTCGACGTTTTTATATTCGCCCTTGCGTTCGTGCACGATCTCTTCGTTGCGCGTCAAAGCCATAATTCTGCCGAGTTTATGGAGTTCCTGCAAGATTTCCGCACATTTGGGTTCGAGCAAAACGACCGTTTCGCCGAGCCCGGTCGCGAGCAGTTCGGCTTCGCTGACATTTAAGTTTTTCGCCGCGTCACGAATCCGCAAATGCGGATTTTCAGCGCGAAGTTTTGCCCAGAATTCGTTTAAGTTTTGTTCTGCGATGGTCGGTGTCATAAATTTTCCTTGAACTCAATCATAACCGAAATCTAATTCATAAGGCGAAATAAGATCGGGCGGCTCGGGCTTGCATCCGCCGCGAAAGGCGCGATTTGGAGATTTAATAAATATTCGCCGTCCGCGATTTCGTCTGAAATATAAATGAGTTCGGTAACAGTTTTATACGGAAAACTTTTCGCGTTCAACTCAAACTTTTCCGCTTCGACATTCCAGAAAATACGATGATTATTTAACTTTCCTTCGTCAAAGATGCGGTCGATCGAAGGCAGATCGACAAGCAGATGTTCGATGCCGATCTCATTCAAAAAACTCATCGCTTCGGTCGAAAAAAACGGCGGAATTTCGTCGAGATATGTTTTTGAAAGTTTTGAATCGTCGTTCGGAAACGTTCGGACGATTAAAGACTTTGGGCTTTGGTCTTCGGGCTTTGGACTTTGCAGGGCTTTTTCGAGTGCATTTTTTGTGATTAAAGAATCGTTTTCGTTTAATTTAACAACGTAGGAATCATTTGTTTCGCTTGCTTTTTCGGGCACAACGGAAATCAATTCGGCGAAAATGAAAACGTCTTTCAGACAATCGTTGACGGAAATTCGCTCGTTCGTGATATGTCCGACGCATTCGGTGTGTGTGCCGTTGCAATGCGGAATGAACGCGACTTGTTCAAAATTACAGCTTCCGCCGCGCCGTGTGTCGCCGACGAGTTCGCCTGCTTCGCAAGGTTTCGACACGGCGCGTTCGACATTGTAAGCATTCGGCTGTGCGCCGTAAAAATCGAGCGGAATCGCAATGTTTAGCGGTTTTTCCGAATCAATTTGAAAAGTTTGATTATTTAATTGGATTGAACAGAGCATTTTACAAATTTATATACAGCAAAAATCCGCCCAGAAGACCGATTCCAACAAAAATCAGAAAGCGAATTCCGCCGAAATTGCTTGAAGAATTGAGAAGCGAATCGAGAATCAAATCAATTGCTAACCAAAACAAATTGTTCTTAGTGGTTTTCTTTAAATCTTCAAAATCATCGAAAAAGAATTTGAAAAGAAAAATCCAGATAATGAATGTAAAAAGGCTGGAAAAAATCAGTTTCATAATGAATGAACGCTTTCGCTGATTATCAATTTTACCAAAAAAGTTGAATTATCCGTCACAAAAATTCATACTTGGAAAAAGGAAAAATCTATGAATAAACAAATCGAGAATATTGTCGAAGAATACAAGTCTGAAAAAATCGACCGGCGCGGATTTTTGACGCGGATGATCGCGCTGACGGGAACCTACGCGGCGGCGCATCTTTTATTGGAACAAACGGGACTTGCGCAGACGGTCGTTTCCGACAAGGAATCTAAAAAATCGAACGTCGATTCGAGTGCAGTCGAATACAAAAACGGGAGCGTGAATTTGTCGGGATATTTGAGTAAACCGATGAAAAAAGGAAAATATCCGGCGATCATTGTCATCCACGAAAATCGCGGTTTGAACGAACATACACGCGACGTTGCACGTCGTTTTGCCGGAGCGGGCTACGTTGCGCTCGCGACCGACGCGCTTTCACGAAGCGGCGGAACGGCTTCGTTTGAAACGCCCGAAAAAGCCCGCGAAGCCTTCGGCAAACTCGAGATGAAGGACGTGATGAGCGATCTGAACGCAAGTCTGGATTTTCTCAATTCGCATAAAAACGTCAAAAAAGACAAGCTTGCGTCGATCGGATTTTGTTGGGGCGGAGCGCGTTCGTTTGCGCTGGCGGGAGAGCCGAATAATTTGAAAGCGGCGGTCGTTTTTTACGGAACCGCGCCGACCAATGAACAGCTTGCAAAAGTTCATTGTCCCGTTTTGGGAATTTACGGCGAAACCGATACACGCATCACCTCGAAAGTGCCCGAAGTTGACGCGGAAATGAAAAAACTCAAAAAATATTATGACTACAAAGTTTATAAGGACGCGGGACACGCTTTTTTCAACGACACGGGCGACCGTTACAATGCCGAAGCCGCGAAAGATGCGTGGGTGAAGACGCTCGAATTTTTGAAAAAGAACGTGAAATAAATTTTCGATGAACTGTCACAAATTTCAGCCTGCATCGTCTGTGATCTAACGGGAATTTTTATGGATATTGACGAAGAAAGAGTTGAAATTTTCAAAAAGCACCGCGCAAGGCTTTTCGGAATTGCGTATCGGATGCTCGGCACTCACGCCGAAGCAGAAGACATTGTGCAGGAAACATATATAAAATGGCACGAAGCGGAAATTGAAAAAATCGAAAACGCCGAAGCCTGGCTGGTGACGATCACGACCAGACTTTCGATCGACCGACTGCGGAAGGCATCGAAAACGCGTGAAACTTATATCGGTCCGTGGCTGCCCGAACCGCTCGTAGTTTCCGAAAAACCTTCGCCGGAAGAAGAATTGGAACTCGCGTCGAATCTTTCGATGGCATTTATGTTTTTGCTTGAAAGACTTTCGCCGGTCGAGCGCGCCGCGTTTCTGCTTCACGACATTTTCGATTGCGGTTATGCGGATGTTGCGCGCATCGTCGGCAAAACCGAAACGGCTTCGCGGCAGTTGATCCACCGCGCAAGGGAAAGAGTCAGAACGGATAAAACGCGCTTTGAAGCCGACGAAAAAGAGCGCGAAAAGCTCATCAAAAAATTTGCGGCGGCTTCGGTGACGGGTGACGAGAAAACGCTTTTCGAGTTGTTTTCCGACGAGATCGTGAGCGTTTCGGACGGCGGCGGAAAAGTCACGGCGGCGCGGAAGATCATCCGTGATAAAGCGAAACTCGTCCGTGCGCTCGGGATGTTCGGCAAAAAATACGGCGAATCTTTCAAAAATCTTCTTTACACGATCAACGGCGAGCTTGGCGTTTTGACGTTCATCGAAGGAAAAATTTATTCGGCAACGACTTTCGAGTTTGAAAACGGAAAGATTTCGGCAATTTACCGCGTGATGAATCCCGAAAAGCTGAAACAAATTACGAATTAATACCCGAAATATTTGGGACAGCTTAATCGACAAAATATTAACGTGAATATGTTTTTCAGTCGTGTGAACGGAAATTATAATCGCGCTGACGGAAAAAATAGTCACGTGACGGAAAAAAATAATCGTCCGATTATAAAAAATAGTCACGCGACGGAAAAAAATAATCGTGCGACTAATTTAAATAATCGTCCAAATATAAAAAATAATCGCGTGAATAAAAAATATATTCGCCCGAATATTTTTTCCTTCACACGATTATTTTAGAAATTATGTGATTAATTCTTTGCAAATGGCAGGTCATTTCTATAAATGTCATTCGGCAAATTATCACAATTTATCAATTAAAAGTTGGAGTAAAGTTTTTGCCGGTTAAATCTTCGATCAAAAAACTTTTCCGTCAACGAAAAACCATTTGCCCAATTCTTTACGGAAATTCGATTTTTCGTGATGAATTTGCGCTTTCCCGTCAGCGTCCGTGAAATACGCTTTGAATTCGACCGTTCCTTGCGTGTCTTTCGCTTCGCCGTTCGATTTTGAAACGATTTCGAGCTTTTCCCAATTATTCGTTTTCGCCCAATTTTCAATATCTTCCGCTTTATGAAATTTCCGGGTGGAAGGATGCGTCGAACGCAAAAGATATTCGACTGCACAGGTCGCATAAGCCGAAAAACGCGAACGCATCAATTCTTCCGCCGTCTGCGGTTTTGCCTCTCCATCTAAAAACGGCTGACAGCATTCATCGAAATTTTTACCCGAACCGCAATAACAAATCATATTTCAAATTATGAAAAATCAATCGTAAAAAGACAAAAATAACCGCAGATAAATACAGATAAACGCCGATAGAAAATATGTATGAAAATTTATATCCGCGTTCATCTGCGTGAATCTGCGGTTATTTTTTTATTCCTTGTCACAAACTGAAAACTCATTCGTCTTTGTTTATGAAAGCCGTAAAAATCGGCTCGAAATTATAAAAATCAGGGAGAATTTATAAATTTTATGGAACAGAGAATTAAAGGAATGGAAAAAAATCAGATGTTGATGCGTGCGCTGCACGGTTTGAACGGATATTCTGAAAAATCGGACAAGATCGAAAAAAATCTACTTCATTTAGTCGTTCTGCGAGTTTCGCAACTGAACGGCTGTGCCTTCTGCATCGATATGCACTCGAAAGATTTACGCGCCGCCGGCGAAACCGAACAGCGTCTTTATCTGCTCGACGCGTGGCGCGAAACCGAATTTTACACCGCCAGAGAACGCGCCGCGCTTGCGTGGGCGGAAGCCGTAACTTTTATCACAAAAGGACACGTTTCCGACGAAGTTTACAACGAAGTAAGCAAACATTTTTCGGAAGAAGAATTGATTGATTTAACGGTTGCCGTGACGACGATCAACACCTGGAATCGTCTGAACATCGCTTTCAGAACTCCGGCGGGAACTTACGAAGTCGGACAATTTGCGGCAGTTTCGGCAAATTAGAAATTTTGTATATTCAGAAAGGAAAAGCGGTCGGATTTTCTGCTTTTCCTTTCGTTTTTTATCATAAGAGTTTATTTTCCACGGCAGATTGTATCTTCTGAACCCTTTTCCAGACTTCATTGCTCATTTGAAACTGATAACAGCCTGTTAAAGCTCGTGCAAATTTCGGGTTAACCTTCGCTTCCTGTTCAACCAGCCCGATAAAATCATCGCCGGCTCTTCCGAGTAAATGTTCGATCTCGCCCGCCGCGATTATTCCGAGCTGTTCGTCCGTTTCGGCAAGCGAAACAGTCAAAAGAATAAATTTCCAAAGTAACTCAGGCGGCGACCAAAAATCCAGATTAACCACGATTTCTCCCCATTTATGAGTGCCTTCTTCATATTCTTTCCCTTCATTCTCGCGGATTTCCAAAAGATATTGCTCGGCAAGATGTTGCCATTGTTCATTAGTCAATTTTGCCCAGTGTTCTTGTATTTTTGACATTATTCATTGAGAGTTTTTACATTTTCAAAAGTTTCATTCAAATCCAATTTGCCTACGTCATCAATTTCCGCACAAATCTCCATCAGCAATTTAGTCAATCATTCGGCGGAAACCAACCTGCTGAAATCCATTTTCTTCTGACTGGTAAAATTATTTCATTGTTCAGTTTCACTGCTTTGACAGTTGCGCGTCCGCAAGGCGTTTTGCCGACGATCTTTTCGTTTTTCCATTCAAAATGTTCGTTCCAATCTTGAGTTCGCGGATTGAAAATCAGAACTTTTTGATTTGTCTTATAGTCAACGGCTTCAGATTGAATATTTTTGTAACCGTTGCACAAACGGCAAGCGAGCCAGAGGTTTTCTTCTTCGTCGGTTCCGCCGTTGGCGGTTGCGTGCAAATGTTCGATTTCGAGCAAACTCGGATTCAAAGACTGCGGCAACAAGCAATATCCGCAGCGATTTTTGGCTTGCCGACGAATTTTTGCTTTCAGTTTCTCCGAAATTTTACTCATCAGCGAGATCGTCGGGATTTTTTATCAAATTTCTTTGAATCGCTTCTAAAATTCCGTCCGTTTTGCGCGCTAAAGCCGCTCCGTAAACTTGTTGGAAAAACACGAGTTCCTGTTTTTCTTCGGTTGTGATCGTTCCGGCTTGGTTTTTGTAGAGAAGTTTGCTGTGTCTTTCGGATTGCTTTTTCGGCATCTGCAATTTTGCCAACGCCAAAACTTCTTCATCCGAAAGATTTGCTAACGAATTTTCAAAAGATTGATTGGAATATTTTTCTTCGACAACATCCACGATCAAATCCGCAATCTTGCGTTTGGATTTCTTCGCGGCGGTCGAAATATCTCGATAAATTTTGTCGGGCAAACTCAATGTAACTTCCATACTTTGAATTTTATCACAGTCTTTTTTCGCGCTAAATAGTTTTTACATTTTCAAAAATTTCATTCAAATCCAATTTGCTGACATCATCAATTTCCGCACAGATTTCCATCAGCATTTTATCCTGCGCGTTGCCCTTTTCTTTGGCGACCGAATAAGGCAAATCTTCGCGGAAAGTGACCATTGAATATTTCGAGAAATAATCGGGAAACGTTTGTTCGAGCTTGGTTTCGAGTTCGCGTTTTTTCTGGAAAACAGGATCGGCGACGGCATCGCGCATTTCGTAAAAATTTTCTTCCGCCATTTGCGCGATCGCGTCGGCGTTCGGTTTTCTGACGGTGGTAAATTCGTTGAAAACTTTTTCCCAATCCGTTCCGTGTTGTTCGATCAATTGATTCAAAATGCGGCAATCTTCAAACGAAGCGTTCATTCCTTGCCCGTAAAAAGGCACGACGGCGTGTGCCGAATCGCCGATCAGCAAAGACTTCCCAGCCACATTCCACGGAAAACATTTGACCGTGCCGAGATTTCCCGTCGGATTAGTGAAAAAATCTTCCGTCAAAGTCGGCATCAGCGAAATCGAATCGGCAAAGTTCGTTTCAAAGAAATTCATCAAAGATTTTTCGTCCACTAATTGCTCGAAACTGTTTTCGCCTTTGTGCGCGAGAAAAAGCGTGCAGGTAAAACTTCCGTCGAAATTCGGCAAGGCGATCATCATAAACGAACCGCGCGCCCAGATGTGCAGAGCATTTTTCTCCATTTGAAACAATTCGTCAGAGAAATTTTTCAATCCCGAATCCGAATTCCCAAATCCCAAATCCTTCGGCGGAATGTGAAGTTCTTTGTAGCCGTGTTCGAGCCATTGAATCGAGTAGTTAAAACGCGGAAAATCCGACAGCATCGCGTTGCGGATGACCGAACCCGCGCCGTCCGTGCCGATGATACAGTCACCTTTTAAGACTTCGCCGTTTTCGAGTTTTGCTTCGCCCGTTTTGCAGTCGAATTCGGCGCATTTCGTATTGAAAAAGAATTTTACGCCGTCGTATTTTTCGGCTTCATTCATCAAAGCGATGTTCAATCCCGAACGCGAAACCGAGTTGATATATTCGCCTTTTCTCCCTGAATACGGCAGAAGTTTTTGATTTCCCTGAACGTCGTGAATCATTCGTCCATACATCGGAACGGCTTCCGACAACATATATTCATCCAAGCCGACTTCCTTTAACGCCGCGATTCCGCGATTGGAAAGCGCGAGATTGATCGAACGTCCTGCCGACATTGTTTCTTTACGCATATCGCCGCGAGCCTCGTAAATTTCGCACTCGATACCGCGTTTGGCGAGATAAATTGCAAGCAGAGAACCCGAAAGACCTGCGCCGATAATGATTACTTTTTCCTTTGCCATAAATTTATTCTAAAAAACTCCAGATGCCTTTTTCCAATTCATCGAGCGAATAATCGACCGCTTCGGGTTTCAAACGCAGTGCGTATCTTCGCAGATCGGCGGTTTCGTAAAGCATCGTCAGCATCATCAGACGCTTTCGCATCTGTTCATCCAAATCCTTTTCCGCGTAACCGTAAGCTTTGAAAAATTCGCGTTGGAGCGTGCCTTGTCCCTGAATCATCAGAATGCCGACAGCGAGAAAATCGTATTCGTAAAAACCGCGCCTCGAATCTGCAAAATCGAACAATCCCGAAATTTGCAGATTTCCGTTTTCATTTATCACGCGCAGATTGCCGAAATGAACGTCGGCGTGCATAAAAACCATTTGCTTATCGGTCGGCACAAACTTTAGATTTTCCTCGATAAACTCTGGCAAAACTTTAATTATTTCCTCATTTACGCAGTGTGCGATCTGTCTTTCGATAAAGGTTTCGGCGCGGTCTTTAACGAATGCCGCCCAATCGCAGTCGAAGGTTGCGGCATCTAGTTCGTGAATCTGTTTTAACCCGGCGGCAAGCTTTAAAATAAAATCGATCTGAGTCTTTTCGGGAATTTTCAGCCAGTCGTTTCGGGTGAAAGGTTTGCCTGAAATTTGTGTCGTCAAAACGTATCGAAAATGTTCAAATTCGCCCGTCTGGACGATCTCAGGCGTTTTGATTGCGGTCTTTCCGTTGACAAAATCGAGTGCTTTCGTTTCGCGTTCAAAACACTTGCGAAACGGTCTGTAAATCTTCAGAACCAGATCGTCACCAATCAAAAAAACAATGTGATCGCTACCGGCGGCACGTTTTATTTGATCGCAAAAAATATTGTGACACAGGCAGATTTGCTTTGCCGCTTCAAGCCAGATTTCGCTTTGAAAATGAGCGTTAAAATCCTGTTCGTTTTTGATGTCGGGAAATTTCATTTTTAAAATTTTCTTTGTCGGGCGCAAATATTTTCTCAAAAGCATTCGGGCGAAGCAATTTTGGAACGGTGATTGCAGATAACAAAATCAAACATCAAAAGATGTATTAAAAAAGAACACGGAGGAAACGAACAATGGGATTATTAAGAGGCGGATTAGCGGCGGCAGGCGCGTGGAAATTGGGCGGCGGAATTATCAGCACGATTCTGGTTTTCATTCTTCTTTACTGGCTCCTTGGATTTTTTATGAGATAAATCAAAAATAAATCAGCAACGAAAAAAAGATGCGTTTCAGGCGGAACGCATCTTTTTTTTATTTTACGGCTAAACAATCCTTCAAAATTTCGGCAAATTTCCAAACGTCCGAAAACGAATTATAAAGCGGAACGGGCGCAACACGAATCACGTCGGGTTCGCGCCAATCGGCGATCACGCCTTGTTCCGAAATAGCTTTGAAAAGAGTTTTGTCCGAATTTTTGACACGAATCGAAAGCTGACAGCCGCGATCTTTTGAATCTCTTGGCGTGATGATCCCGATTCGCTCGTCGTGAATTTCGTTTAAAAGAAATTCCAGATAATTTGTCAGTTTGACGGACTTTTCGCGCAGATTTTTCATTCCCGCTTCTTCAAAAATGTCGAGCGAAGCGCGTAAGGCGGCAAGCTGAAAGATCGGCGGATTTGACAACTGCCAGCCTTCCGCGCCGCGCATCGGGATAAATTTGTCGTCCATCAAAAAGCGCGTTTCCTTATCGTGTCCCCACCAACCCGCAAAACGCGGAAGCTCAAAAGCGTCGGCGTGACGTTCGTGAACGAAAACGCCCGCGATGCCGCCCGGACCCGAATTCAGATATTTATACGAACACCACGCCGCAAAATCGACGTTCCAATCGTGCAAATGCAGTTCCAGATTTCCCGCCGCGTGTGCCAGATCGAACCCGACGACCGCACCGGCTTTGTGACCGATCCCGGTAATGCGTTTCATATCAAACGCTTGCCCGGTGTAATAATTTACGCCGCCGAGCAAAACGAGCGCGATTTCGTCGCCGTTTTCTTCGATAACTTTTTCAATATCCTCGATCCTTAAGATCGTTTCACCGTCACGCGGCGCAAGCTCGATTAAACGATTTTCTTTAGAATCCGGAATTTGGAATTTAGAATTTGAAATTTTCGAGTGAAACGCGATCTGTGACGCGACCGCATATTGATCGGACGGAAACGCATTTTTTTCGATCACGATCTTGTTGCGTTTGCCGTTCGGACGATAAAACGAAACCATCAAAAGATGCAGATTGACGGTCAGGGAATTCATCACGACCGTTTCGAGCGGCTTTGCACCGACGACGTTTGCCATTTTTTCGGTCAGAAATTCGTGATAGGGCATCCACGGATTTTCCGCGTGAAAATGTCCTTCAACGCCGAGATTTTTCCAGTCGTCAAGTTCCTGCTCGATATATTCACGCGTCGTTCGGGGCTGGAGTCCGAGCGAATTTCCCGTAAAATATAAGACATCTTCGCCCGATGCCTGTTTCGGAATGTGAAATTTATCGCGGAAATGTTTTAACGAATCCTGTGCCTCCATTGCGAGCGCACAGGATTCGTTCGGCTCAAAATCGATTTCTTTATTTTGCATAAAAACAGTCCACAGATTAACAAAAGAAAGCAGTTCTTAATTTTCCGTCTGCGAAATAAAATTCATAATTTCGCCCAAAACTTTTGCCGGCATCTCTTCCTGCGGCAGATGTCCGCAATTTTCAAAAGTGACGAACTTTGAATTTTTGATGCGCTCATTCATCACTTTTCCGGCTTCGAGCGGGATGATCTCGTCTTCTTTTCCCCAGATCAGAAGGGTCGGCGCGTTGATCTTTCCGAGTTCATTTTCGAGCGGGTAAAGCGCGGATTGAAGGCGGGCTTCACGCGCCGCGTTTTGACCGTTGCGCGTTTTCAAAAACTGATGAAAATACGCGACTTTTTCATCGGAAACCTGCGCGTCGTCAAAAGTGCTTTTCTTCAATCCTTCACGCACGAGCGCGTCCGACGTGAGCGACAGCGCAGTTAAAACTTGTCCGAGAAATGGCGTTTGCAGATACCACGGCGCGAGCGTTTCCTTGCCCTGAATTTTCACGCCCGCGCTGTCGAGCAGGAGCAAACCTCTCACCTTTTCGGGATGATAAAGCGCAACGTTCAAAGCCGTTTCACCGCCCATCGAGTTTCCTGCAAGCCAAGCGCGTTCGATCTTTAAATGTTCAAGCAATCCGAAAACGATTTCGCCCTGAGCGCGGCGCGAATAGTCGCCGTCGGATTTTTCCGAAAATCCGAATCCTTTCAGATCGAGCGCGATCACGCGGTATTTTTGCGAAAGCGGCTCGAACAAATCTTTCCACGCATATGTCGAAGAAGTGTAACCGTGAATCAAAATGATCGGTTCGCCCGCGCCTTTTTCCTGATAATGAATTTTCACGCCGCCGATTTCGGCAAACTTGCTATATTCGGAAAACGGAACGCTCTGCCTGATAGCATCGAACGAAACATCGGCGGGACGCGAAAACCAAAAAACTGCAAAAGCGATTATCAAAACCGCGATTAAAGCAAATAAAATTTTCAGGAGTTTTTTCAGCATCGATATATCGATCCAACTACTTAATTTTTGGGAAATTTACAACTGACCTTGCTCAATAATTCGAGTTTTTCTTCGTCCGTCGTGATGCGGTCGAGTTCGGGATAAAGAAAATTCGTTTCGCGGATGTCGTGATGATCGTGAAGTTTTTTGAAAAATCCTTCGCGCTCGAAAAGCCAGATCAATTTCTCGTCCAAATCTTCCCCGGTTTTCAGTTTTTCGATTTCTTCCTTGAAAAACGTGACGTGATTGATTAATTTTTCGTGTTCATCAAAAAACATCTGTGCCGCACCGCCTTTTTGAATATCGCCGCGTTCGATGTAGATCGGCAGAAGATGCGTATTTTCATCATAAATATGTTTGAGCAAAGCGCGTTCGTATTCGGCTAAAATCTCCAACGCTTCGTCGAATTGAAAATGCAAAAGTTTTTGCTGATGTCGAAAAAAAATCCGCTCCAAATCCTGATGAACATCCAATAATTCACTGAGTTTTCGCATAATTGAAAACGTTTATTTGCCCGCGAAATACACGAAAAATACGAAAAAGAAAGAAGATAGAAAATATTTGTGATTAGTTGAATCTTCGATTTTGTTTCTATATTTCTTTTTTTTATTTTCGTTTCTTTCGTGTATTTCGTGGGCAAAATCTCTTATATTCCGACTTCCGCTTTCGCTTCGGCGAATTTTTCGACGGCGAATTGCAAATCTTCGCGTGAATGCGCGGCGGAAACCTGCGTGCGGATGCGCGCTTTGCCTTTCGGAACGACGGGAAATGAAAAAGGAATCACGTAAACGCCTTTTTTCAGAAGCGATTCAGCCATTTTGACTGCCGGAATCGCTTCGCCGAACATTACGGGCACGATCGGATGTTCGCCGGGCAAAACTTCAAGCCCGATCTTGGCGATTTCCTCGCGGAAAAAGCGCGTGTTTTCGGCTAATTTGTCGCGCAGTTCGGTTGACTCGGTGAGCAGATCGATTGCCGCGATCGACGCTCCGACAATCGAAGGCGCAACGGAATTTGAAAAAAGATACGGGCGCGAACGTTGCCGAAGAAGTTCGATGATCTCTTTCTTTCCGCTCGTATAACCGCCCGACGCACCGCCTAAAGCCTTGCCGAGCGTTCCCGTGATGACATCGATCTTGTCCATTACGTTGTGAAATTCGTGTGTTCCGCGTCCCGTTTTTCCCGTAAACCCGACGGCGTGCGAATCGTCAACCATCACCATCGCGCCGTATTTTTCCGCGAGCGCACAGATTTCGGGTAATTTCGCAATGTATCCGTCCATCGAAAAAACGCCGTCGGTCGCGATCATTTTGTTTCGCGCGCTGTTTGCGGCTTTTAACTGCTCTTCGAGGTCGCTCATATCGCCGTTTTTATAGCGAAAACGCTGTGCTTTGCACAAACGAACGCCGTCGATAATGCTTGCGTGATTGAGTTCGTCGGAAATTATCGCGTCTTCTTCCGTAAGAATCGTTTCAAAAAGTCCGCCGTTCGCGTCGAAACAGGACGTGTAAAGAATCGTGTCTTCCGTTCCGAGAAATTCACTGATTTTGCGCTCCAATTCCTTGTGAATCGTCTGCGTTCCGCAGATAAAACGAACGGATGAAAGCCCGTAACCCCAATCATCCAAAGCCTTATGTGCCGCCGCGACGATTGCCGGATGATCCGACAAGCCCAGATAATTATTCGCGCACATATTCAAAACTTCGCCGTTTGCAACTTTGATATGCGCTTCCTGCGGGCTTTCGATCACGCGCTCGTTTTTGTAAAGCCCCGCTTCTTTGATTTCGTTGATTGTATTTTCTAATTGATTTTGAATTTTGCCGTACATAGTTTTTATGTTGCTCTCCAACCAATTTCTTTTGCAATTTTCTTTATTTGTTTGATAAAAATATCATCCGGACGAGTTCGATCTATAGTTGTTTGATCTTCTGCTGCCCATCTAAATATTTGTTCGATACTTCCGTAACCTCTACGAAATGCTTTCGCTAATAGCATACAATTCTCTTTTGTTGGAGATGTTTTTAGAATTACTCGAAGTTCATCATCCGACCAGGATTTCCCCTTATTTGAGCTATCGTAAGACGTGTTTTTCTCAAATTCAACGATTCTTTGCCTAATCATTGAGAATTTTTCATTTTGAGTCAAATTATCAACATTAGTGTCTAGAAGTTCGTCAATTTTTTCTTTGAATTCACTTTTTTTCATAAAATTAAGTTGCAAAAATCCCTTTTACCGCAGAAAGACTTTGCAATTTTCGCCACGAAGAAAGCTGACCGCAATGATGTCCTTCGTGAAAAATCAGCATATGCAGGTGATGCGCGATAGTCGGCTGAGTTTTCGCCAATGTTTCGTCGGGCATCGGTTTGTTTAAGTCGTTCATCTTGCGAACCGCTTCGCCTCTCAAATTTCCTGTTTCAGACAATCTTTCAACGAGAAACTGTTTTGAATCAAAATTTCTGTTTGCCGCATTCGGTCCGTATTTACTCAAAAGTTCTGTAAAATCTGCATTTAATTCTCTAATATTCAGCAGATGTAAAAGATACGTGTCGCCCAAAAGCAGATGTCCCAAAATCCAGATCGGCGGATTTTCGCCCGCCGCCGATTGCAGACGCATTTGTTCGTCGCGCAAATCTTCGACCAATGAAAACGTTTGTTTCCGCGCATTTTCGAGCGACCAACTCAACAAATCGCACATTATATTTCCGTCCAGTCTAAAATCACCTTGCCCGAATTTCCTTCCTTCATCACTTCAAACCCTTTTGCAAAATCCTTGTATGAATAGCGATGCGTGATGACTGGTTCGATGTCCAAACCGCCTTCCGTCAAGACGTTCATCTGATACCAGGTTTCATACATCTCGCGCCCGTAGATGCCTTTGACGGTGAGCATATTGAAGATGATCGTCTTCCAGTTGATCGAAAATTCGTCCGACGGAATGCCTAAGAATGCGATGTTTCCGCCGTGCGTCATATTCGCGAGCATATCGCGGAACGCCTGCGGATTGCCCGACATTTCCATCCCGACATCGAATCCTTCCTTCATTCCAAGCTGTTTTTTAACATCGGCAAGCGAAGTTTCGCGCACGTCAACCGCCAGTGTGACATCGAATTTTTTCGCCAGTTCAAGACGGTGCGGATTAACGTCCGTGATGACGACGTGCCGTGCGCCCGCGTGTTTGGCGACCGCCGCCGCCATAATCCCGATCGGTCCCGCGCCCGTAATCAAAACGTCTTCGCCGAAAACTTCAAACGCGAGCGCGGTGTGAACGGCATTACCGAACGGATCGAAGATCGCCGCGACTTCCAAGTTTACGCCGTCGTTGTGTTTCCAGATATTCGTCATCGGAACCGCCATATATTCGGCAAAGCCGCCGTCCGTGTTCACGCCGTAACCCAAAGTATTGGCGCATTTATAGCGTCTGCCTGCCAGACAATTGCGACAGCGTCCGCAAACGAGATGACCTTCGACGGAAACGATGTCGCCGACGAAAAAATCGCTCACGTTCGAGCCGACTTCGACGATTTCGCCAACGAGTTCGTGTCCTAAAATCGTCGGAATTTTGATCGTGCTTTGCGCCCACGCATCCCAGTTCCAGATGTGAACATCGGTTCCGCAAATGCCTGTTTTCAGCATTTTGATTAAAACGTCGTTGATTCCGATCGTCGGTTCGGGAACGTCTTCGAGCCATAATCCGACTTCTGCTTTGCTTTTTACGATTGCTTTCATAAATTTATTCTAACGATTATTTCATCGTTTCTAAAATCGCTTTGATGTCTTCTACGGTCGTGTCGGGGTTGATGAAACACAGCCGCGCGACCGTTTCAAATTCACTGCCGTGACGCACTTTGGTCGGCGCGACGAGCGCGAAACCTTCTTTGTGATTCTTGTAAGTCCAGTTTCGATAATCTTCCGGCAACCAACCAAGGCGGCGAAACAGTATGCACGACAAACTGGGTTCGCGGACAAGTTCGACGTGCGCTGATTCGGCAATCAAATTTCCCGCGATCTGCGCGAGTTCGATTCCGCGTTCGATGGCTTGCTCGTAACGCCGTGTGCCGTGCATCGCCAGCGAAAACCAGAGCGGAAGCCCGCGCACGCGACGCGTTAATTGGATTTGGTAATCGGTCGGGTTAAAACCCTGCGCACCTTCGTCGGAAAAAATGTCGAGATACGAACCTTCCTGCGAATGCGCGGCTTTGGCGATTTCTGGGTCGCGGTAAATGACCGCGCCGCAATCATACGGCGAAAAAAGCCATTTGTGCGGGTCGATCGTGATTGAGTCGGCTTTTTCGATGCCGTTGAAAAGATGGCGAACCGAACTTGCCGCAAGTGCGCCGCCGCCGTAAGCCGCATCAACGTGAAACCAGAGGTTTTCGCGTTTGCAGATGTCGGCAATTCCGTTCAAATCGTCAATAATTCCGGCGTTTGTCGTGCCGCCCGTTGCGATCACGGCGAAAACTCTTTCGCGGTCTTCGGGCGATAAATTTTTAATTGCTTCATCCAGTTGTGCGGCTTCAAATCTATCTTCGGTTTGCACCGAAATCACATCAACATCGATGACCTTTGCCATTGCGCGAACGGACGAATGCGCCGAAATTGCCGTGATGACGATTCCGCGCATCGTTTTTCTCGGTTCGTCTTTCGCACGCCAATTTTCACGCGCTGCAACCATTGCCGAAAGATTCGCCTCCGTTCCGCCGCTCGTGAAAACTCCGAACGCGCCGGCGGGCAAACCCGTCAGCGAAACGAGCCATTTCATCGCCTGATTTTCGGCGAAGATACAACCCGCGCCTTCAAGCCAGAATGCGCCGTGGACGTTGGCGGCGGACGTGACCAGATCGAACATCACGGCGGCGCGGGTCGGCGAAGCGGGAACGAACGCCAAATGACGCGGATGATTGATCGGAACGCTTGCTTTTATCAAAACGTCGCGAAACAGCGCGAAAGCTTTTTCGCCCGTAATTCCTTCGGGCGTGATGGTTTCGCCGACGAGTTCAAATAATTCGGATTCTTTTTTCGGAAAACCAAGCTGCGGATCGTTGTCGGTAATTCGGTTGATGGCAAATTTGATAACGTCGAGCGACATCTCCACCAAATCAATATCTAAATTGTGCATATAAAAATAATTTATTTGTGAATTACCGGAAGCTATCTGGTTATTATCGGCAATTTTGTGAGTTCAGACAATTTGCGGCGGATGATTTCGAGTTCGTTTTTCGAGATTGTTTTGATTTTTTTGAAATCGGCGGAAACTCCGACGCTGTTTCCGCGTGTTTCGGGAAAATATTCGTGCGGCACGGGACGCGTCGGCAGATTCAGCTGAACTTCGTCGGGATTTATCAAACGGAGAATTTCCGAAAATTTTTCGATTTCAAATTCGCTCGGCAGACGCAGGATCATCGTTTGAACGGCGAGAAAACCGCTGAATTCACGGCGCAGATCGAAGATTCCGGCGATGATCGATTCGAGTGAGATTTCCTCATAAGGACGATCTACGCGTTGTAAAATGTTGTCCGACCAGGCATCGAGCTTGCAGAAAATCCTGTCGGCTTTCAAAAGCTCCCGGCGAACTTGCTTTTCGTGCAAAAGCGTCGAATTTGTCAAAACGACGACGGGTTTACGCGTGAACTTTTTTATTTCTGTGATGACTTCGCCCAGATTTTCCGCCAAAGTCGGTTCACCGCTTCCCGAAAACGTGATGACATCAGCCGCTTGCCAATCTGCTTTTTTCAAGTCTTCCAAAATCCTTTCGGTCGCAACAAAAACACCGCGTTTCGTCGTGACGCGGTGAATTTTTCCGAGCTGGCAATAAACGCATTCAAAAGAGCAGATCGAATCGACGCATAAAACATCAACGCCCAGCGACAAACCCAGTCGCCACGATTTTACGGGACCGTAAATGGTTGTCGGCGCATCGTTTGTCATACGCCGAGATAATAACCCAAAACAACCGAAATTGCAGTTAGCGCACCATAGATTACTTCCCAAACGCCGATTCGCATCGCTTTGACTTTTCGACGATATTTTGAAAGCCCGACCGTCGAACGCACGAGCAAAACGGTAAACATCGCGGTCGTAATTAACGAAGCAAAACCCTTATATGCAAGCGTTCCGACGAAGATCAGCGCAAAAAGATTTGCCAGAAACGGAACGATCTGCGAAAAATCCTTTCCTTTTTCCAGGCGCAGACGGTTTCTGACATACAAGATCGATGGAACGAGCCGCGCGGCAAAAATTCCCCAAAGCGCAACCGCCGCCGAAAATGTCCAATTATCAGCCAATGCAACTACTGCGACCGACGAAGAAATTGCAACTGCTCCCGTCAATTCGGGTAAAAGTTCACGGCTTTTTCGCGAAGCGTCGCAGTAAATTTGATAAACCGCCAAAGGCAGAACGAAAAGAAACGGCAGAAAGCTGGCAAGCTTGACGAGCAACAAACTGCCGATCGCGCCGAAAAATGAGATCGAGCCGTAGATCAAGACGAATTTCATCGCAACCGCCGTTTGCGGCAAATCGCGTTCGGCGATCCGGTCATTGAGCAAAACTTTGAGCGGTTGACGCGCCAGAAACGCGCCGACCACGAGCAAAACTATCCAAATCGCCGACGGCGAGAAAGCGATCAAAAGCCCCGCGGTTAAAGGTTCAAAAACGAAACCCCACGAACCGTGCTCGATCGGCAGAGCGATATTTTTGATTCTAACGGTCGGTTTCATCGGAATTGCGGAAATATTGGCAGACATAGTTTTTTCCTCATTTCAATTCAAAAACTTCATTTTCAAGCGCGATCGCACCAGGAAAAAGAACATTATTTTCCAAGTGAATGTGTCGATGCAAGTCTTTTTCAAACGCTTCGAGCCGCGTAAAAAGCGCGGTAAAACTCGGACAGGCATTTTCGGGTAATCTGTAATCGTCTGAAACCTCGCGCATTTTTCGCAAAATGTCGCCTGCCGTATCGTGTTCGCGCATCATTATTCCGACCGGGCTTTTGACCGTTCCGAAACACGGAATTGCGACGAAATTGTTGCCGTTTTTATATTTCTCCAACTGAATTATATAGGGAAATAAAACCTGTTCTTCCTTTAACAGATGCGGCGCAAGATCGGCGCAAAGTTCTGCAAAAAGTTCTTCTAAAATAACGAGTTGCGGATTATGTGCGCCGTGTTTTCCGGCGACTTTCAGCATCAGCGGAACGAGATTTTTGATTTCGTCGCGGGTGAAAACGTGATGAGTTTTTTCGATGTGTCCGATCAGTTCGGTTAAACTCAGATTTTGAATTTTCGCAAGTTCGTTTTCGTCCGCCGTTTTCAAACAATCGAAAATTTCGCGCAAAACGTTTTCCGTTTCAACGCCCGCAATTTCGCAGGCTTCGCTGAAATTTCGATGCCCGCCGCAGCAATAATCGATCTTGTAATTTTCAAAAACTTTAGTTGTCAAAGGCATTTCGAGTGCGATCTCGCGCACGGTTTTGGTCGTTAAATTATTCATCATAAGTTCCTCCGTTGATTTTCAACAATTCAATCGTAAGAGGAAATTTATTCTGAAAATATGATTCAAATCACTTTCCGGAAATTTTTTCGGAAAAAAGTTTCTCGCCGATTTTTCCTTCGATCTCGACAACCTCAAATGATTTCGCCATTTCTAAAAACTTATTGACAGACGGCAAAGGCTTTCGTTTTTTCAAAGATTTGCTCGATTTCGGGATTGAAGGCGGGAATCGTAAACCAGCTGAATTCGTAAGTTTTATGTTTATTGGTTTTATGTTTATATTTGATGGTCATATTCGTGACGAAGCAATCTTTGCAAAATGACGGGGTTGGTTTGAATGTTTTTCTGATCTTTTTGAAATCGCTCGAAAGCATCAATGCGGAGATTTCTGCCAAAGGCGCGGCATCGAGCTTTTTGACTTTATCCTGACAGACAAAATCTCCGCGTGAATTAACCAAGCCGACAAACCGTGGTTGTTGTCCGAACATTCCGCCTTCACGTGTGAGCGTAATCGTCCACGCATCTTTTTCCGGCGGCAAAAAAAGTTTGGAAAGTGCGGAAAAATCAGGCGAAAACTGTTGTATCGAATTTCCGTCCGAAATTTGTCCGAAAGACGGAAAACTTAGAACAACTGCGATCAAGAACAGGCGGAATAATTGTTTAATCATATTTCATTATCTGAGATGGAAATATCATAAACCCGATTCGTGAAAAATTAAAGAAAAATTTCCTTTCTTAAATCCAGCCATTTTAGAGCCGCGCCGTGAAGCAATTGATTTTTGGTGAAATCGTCGAAATTCGAGTTTTCGATCAGTTTGCCGGGTTCCGATTCGCCGAGCGGGAAAGGATAATCCGTGCCGAGCGCGATGTTTTCCGCGCCGAATAATTTCACCAGATATTCGAGTATCGATTCATCGTGAACGAGCGAGTCGAGCCAGAATTTGCCTAAATATTCACGCGGATTGACATCGTTATCGATTGCCACCAGATCGGGACGAACCTCAAATCCGTGTTCGATTCTGCCCAGAGTGTAGGGAAACGAACCGCCGCCGTGCGCAAAACAGATTCGCAGATTTTTGCATTTTTCCAAAACGCCCGAAAATATCAAACTGCAAATCGCCCGCGAAGTTTCCGCCGGCATTCCGACGAGCCACGGCAGCCAATACTTCTGCATATCCTTTTCGCCCATCATTTCCCACGGATGCACGAAAATTGCCATCGAAAGCTCTTCGCAAGCCTTGAAAAAATCGAAAAACTGCGGTTCGCCCAGGTTTAATTGATTAACGTTCGAGCCGATCTGCACGCCGACCATCCCGATCTTTTGGCATCTTTCGAGTTCTGCGATTGCGAGTTTCGCGTCCTGCATCGGAACGGTTCCAAGCCCGATAAATCGTTTTGGATATTTTGCGGCGATTCCGGCGATTCCGTCGTTTAAGAATTTGGAAGTATCGGCACAATCTTCGGCTTTTGACCAATAGTTGAACATCACGGGAACGGTCGAAAGAACTTGAACATCTACTCCGAAAGAGTCGGATTCTTCAATGCGTTTTTCCGCCGACCAGCAATTGTCTTCGATCTCGCGGAAAAAATGCCCGTCGTCCTTCAACATTCGCGCCCGGCAAGGTTTGTGATGGTCGAGCGTGATAAATCCGCCGTAGCCGAATTTTTCTTTCCAACGCGGAATATCCTTCGGCAAAATATGTGTGTGAACGTCAATTTTCAGCATCTTTCTTTTCCGCTTTCTGCTTTTTTGTGTCCGATTCTTTTTTTGCTTTCATCAGCGAAAGACAAAGCTCGCGCAAACGGTCAACCGTTTTCAAACGCCGTATAATGGCAGCTTCGGACATATCAACTATCTTCATTTTCATTTGAAGTTCAAACCGTTTCCAGTTCGGCTTTCAAACGGCTCAAAGCATTTTTATCGTTGAGAAGTTTTTCGATCAATTCATCACTATTTTTCTCTACCGCCGCGTTATTGATTTTCTCTCGTAAAGTTTGGTTAATCAAAGTTTGATAACCGATTTTCGAGTTTTCCGCTTCCGTCTTGAAATGTTCGACAATATCCGCATCGAGATAGATCGTAATGCGCGATTTCGATTCTCTGACATTTTTCGGTTCGCCTAAAAAAGCAGGTCGTGTGATTCGTTTCAAACCTCTTTTACTTGCTTCTTCGGAAGTTTCCAAATATTCATAATCTTTATTTTTTGTATTGCTCATATTCCGTCACCATCCATTTTTCGGCTTTCCACGCTGTAATCAAACGAACATTATCATTTTCGTAAGTAAAAGTAACGTAAACCAATCCGTATTGAGCTGAAAAACCAATCAAATTAAAACGTATTTCGTCGTCGGTCGAATGTTCAAAATCTTCAAAGTAAACCCCAAAAGCATCATCAAAAGCGTCAAGCAGCAATGCAAAATCTACTTTGTGATCTTCAATAACTTTACGTCTTTTAGATTCATCCCAAACGAACATATTTACAGATTATATGTATAATATATGCACGTCAATAAATATTATTTGAGAGATACGATGAGTTTAAGAATTCATCAAAAATTGCCATTTAGCTTTTACTGAACATTGCTGTTTCATTCTTCAAGAAAGATATTTTGAATTCTAGATTTTCTTCAAATCCTTCTTTGTATATAGATTTTATCGAACTCTCTATATCTGTATAATTTTGTCTATCTGCTTCGTGCCATAGCAAGACAGCATGACCTTCTTTATTTCTAAATACTTTTGCTATTTTAAGACCTTTTTTCACTTTGCTTTCATCTGAGAATTTCATAACATCTGACAAACTTTCAATTAACTGATTAAAACTATATGTATCACAAGGATTAAGAAATGTATCTTTAGGGCTTTTGTCAGATTTTAGAGGCTTCTTAATATCTGCTAATGCCTTATCTTTTTTTCTTTCTTTTTCCAAAACCTTGTTAATGCAAAAATCATTTTTCAGAAATAGAGATTTCAACAGAAGTTCTCCTCCAATTCCGATAAATAATCGTTTTTGAATATTTCTAGCCATTAATTTGTAAGACTCATCTATTTCTACATCCTTTTTGAGAATTTCTGCGGCGGCTTTAAAGTAATAATCTGCCATTAGCTTAAATGAATACCAGTCATTTTGCTTGAAAATTTTACAAAACTGTTTTTTTATTATTTGTTCAATATCCTTACCTTTTTCCATTAATTTTCTCCTATTGATTCAATCAACTCACAACCAGCGGCGGTTGCATTACCGCACCGCAGTTTTTGCAGGTTCGCAGAGTTTCGTCGCCGTAGAATTTTTTGAAAACGCCTTGAAATTGCGTCGTGATGTCGGTTAATTCAAAATATTCTTCGTAGAGCTTTTCGTTGCATTTTTCGCAAAACCAGAGCAGTCCGTCTTTTTCTCCGTCGCGCCTTTTGCGTTCGATGACAAGTCCGACCGTGTTTGCGCCGCGCACGGGGTTGTGCGGCACTCTCGGCGGAAGCAGGAAAATCTCGCCTTCACGCACGGGAACGTCAACCGCTTTGCCGTCTTCCTGGATTTTGACGAGAATATCGCCTTCGAGCTGGTAGAAAAATTCTTCGCCTTCGTCAAAATGATAATCCTTGCGCGAATTCGGTCCGCCGACGACCATCACGATAAATTCGCTGTCTTCGTAAACGCATTTATTCCCGACGGGCGGTTTCAGCAGATGACGGTGTTCGTCGATCCATTTTTTGAAATTAAAAGGTCTGGTAATTGGCATAATTCAATTCTTATGGCATTTTGACACAAACAGTCTGTTTTTCAGAACAATAAAAAGGATTTTTTACCGCCGAAAATCATACGACGACGAGAATTTTAACTGAAAGATGAACGCTTTTCACTGTCAAAACTTCTTTCCGGCAAAGTGAAACGTAAAAAAGCGGATTTGAAACCGTTCATTTCAAGTTTGAAACAGAAGAAATCGAAAGGGAAACGAACCGTTTCAAGTTTGAAATGAACGATTTCAAATTTGAAATAAGAGAAATATAAATTGAAATAAACGGTTTCAGGTTTGAAATGGACGGTTTCAAGTTTGAAAGGAATCATTTCAAACTTGAAACGGAAGAAATCAAAAGGAAAACGATTCGTTTCCCTTTGAAAAATAGTTGCAGATGACTTTTGCAAAACTTTCGCTAAAACGGGGGCAACCGCATATTTATTTGCGACGAGTCAGCTCAGGAAGTTATTTTGCCAAAACTTGCGCGATCGGTTTTCCGGCGCGTTCGTTTTGTTCCGCATAATCAAACCCTAAATATTTTGAAAGCGTCGCGGCGATCTGGTTTTGATAGAGCGTTTCGGCATCTTTCCATTCGCCGCGGATTTTTGAATCGGGTGAGATGAAAGCCATCCAGATATAACGCGCTTCGGGCGTTTCGTCGCCGTGTTTGTGCCAGTCTTTTTCGGTCGCACCGCGTCCGTGATCGACCGTGATGATGATCGAAGTTTTGCCTTTATATTGTTTGTCCATTTCCAAAAACTGCCATAATTCCTTGAAATAATTGTCCGTTCGATGAAGTGCGTCGATGACCATATCATAACGTTTATCGTGCGCCCAATCGTCGGTTTCGCCCAAACCGAGATGCAAAACGCGCGGGTGAAATGCTCTCAGGTGCGACATCGCAAAGCGGAAAGTGTAAAAATCGTGACGCACCGAATCCCACGGTGTCGGCGTTTCAAACTGCATCGTGCTCAAGTTTTGTGTTTCGGCATCTTTCGACGGATATTTTTCAAATCCCGCATTTATCAAAAAAGCGTCTTTTTTACTGGTTGCAATTTCGTTCATCACTTCCCACGAAGCAAACGAAGCGACTTGAAGCGGACTCAGCTTTAGCTTGGTTTGGAGAAATTGCAGAACGGAAGGAAATTTATTTTGAATACGCTTGTTGCTGTCGATGATGTCGTCGTGCGCTTCGCCCGTCAAAATTTCCGAATAACCGGGATAGGAAAAAAGCCGGTTATTAGTGGTTTTGACCTCGCTTCTTAATTCGCGGTTTCCCGCGATCGAACCGCGATCTTTCATCAAAACCTGCCAGAAAAACGGCATCAATCTTTCACGCCGTTCTTTGGCGGTCGGCGCGTCGTAGGTTTTATAAACCGCGCTTTTTTCCGCGTCTTTCTGGATTTTTTTATAGAGTTCGCTGTCAAATCCGCCGAAGATTTCCTGCCAACGCGCACCGTCAAGCGTAATTAAAATGACATTTTCCGTCTTGCGCTGGGCGCAAATACTCGAACAAAACAAGACCAAAAACAGAACCGGCGCAAGTAGATGTTTCATCGATTTACTAAAATTTCAACTTTTGAACTTCATTAATGTTCGTGGCAACCGCATAATTTTTGCCGCCTGCCGCGCCGCCCGAAACCAGCGCGCCGAAAACCTCGCCTTTGGCATTTACCACGGGCGCACCGCTGAAACCGCTTAAATCCACGTTTGATTTTATTTCAAAAACCAGCAAATTTTCAGCGTCATCATACTCGACAAATTCGAGCGGATAGGAATTTTGTTTGCATTTTTCTTCGCTGTAAGGGCACCCGATCAGAAACAGTTTTTCACCGATGACGGGTAGATCGAAATTAGGCGTTAAGGCTTCGATCTCAAAACTGGTCGAAATGACCTTCAAAAACAGGATGTCGTTAAGCGGGTTTAAAAAACTCAAGCCCTTTGCATCGAGTTTGACGGTTTCTTTAGCGGCATTCGTCACAACTCTCGGCATCATTTCCCATTTTTTCAAAGAATTGCTCAACTCGTTTATTTTTATTTCAGGCTCAACCCCGCCCGCTTCGCCCAATAAATGCTTGGCAGTTACAGCAAAGGTCGCACCGCCGTATTTAATTAAAAATCCGCTTGCGCCCTCCATCGTTCGGTCTTTTGTAAATTCCACGGAATTGGTCAACAAAATCTGCTTTTTCAAAAGAGTTTCAATGTTTGCCGTTGAGCCTTGACTATTTGTTTGGGATTGCTGATTTTGACCGCTTCTTTTCTGGGCGATTGCGCAGTTTGAAAAAATCAGACACAAAGTTATAAGTAAAAGAATATTTTTTAGTTGCATATATTTTATCGAATTTAAAATTCTAGGACTTTATTGACCGTCCGCCAATTACGCGCCGTCGATGAAACTCTCAGTTTCTTGGCAATGTAATCTTTGCCCATCAAACTATCCGAAACGCCGATCTTCAAAAGACAAAAAATCTCCCGTCCGCGCACGAAATATCGTTCGTTTTCATTATTTTTTGAAAGCAGTAATTCGGTTTTTTCATTCGTCATTTCTTCGTCCAAAAAGAAAACGTGCAAGTCTTTATCGTTCTCGAATTGACCTGCAAACGGATTGTTTTCAATGATCTCTTCGATCTCTGATACTGCTCGGACAATCGTTTTTATCTGCAAACCGAACTCTTTTTCGATAGCTTCGGAAATCTTTTCGGCAAGTTTTCTGTCGGCGGTTTTCTTCGTTTCAAAAATAATGTTTCCGCTGTTAATGTAGGTTTTGACACTTTCAAACCCGATTGCCGTGCACGCTTTGCGCAGAGTTTCCATTTTGACCTTATTTCTTCCGCCGACATTGATCCCGCGCAGAAAAGCAACGTATTTCATAAGAGATTTTTCCTCATTTTGATGCAGATAATATCGACATTTTCACCGACCGGAACGTTCACTTCTTCATCGCCCGCATAACCGCAAACTGCGTAAAGTTTCACGCCCGGAAGCGTCGCCATCATTTCGGCGGATTTAAAACCGTGCGCCTTTGCTTCGGTTTCGCATTTTTCGAGAATTGCTTTGCCGATGCCTTTTCGTGCAAAGTCGGGATGAATAAAAAATGCACGGATTTTCGCCGCATCCGTTTCTGGATTTAACAATTCGGAGTTGCGGCTGTGAGCATAAACGCTTGCGCCGTAAAGCGTTTTGCGTTTGCTCCAACCGCCGCAACCGGCGATTTTCCCGTCTTCCGTTTCAGCGACAAAATAAGTTTCGTCGGCGATCAATTCCGTATCGACACCGAAAACCGTCTTTATCGAAAATTCGATCTGCCGTGCGTCATAATCTTCACGGCTCAAACCGCGCACCGATTCGGCGATCAGGTTTTCGATCCCGGTTTGGTCGGCAAATACGGCTTTTCTGATGGTAAAAGACATTTAATCGATCGTCGCGAGCACCTTTAATTCGATGGCGATCGGGGTCGGCAGACAGTTTATTTCAATGGTTGTGCGGCACGGCAGATTTTCCTTGAAATATTCGGCGTAGATTTTGTTATAAGTTTGAAAATCGTCCTTCATATTCGTCAGGAAAACGGTCACATCGACGATCTTTTCCCAGGACGAACCCGCGTCCTCCAGAATATAACGCACATTCTGAAAGACCGAACGGCATTGCGTTTCGATGTCGTAGGAAATGATGTTTCCGTTTTCGTCGAGTTCAACGCCGGGAATCTTTTTCGTTCCGCGTTTACGTGGTCCGACACCCGAAAGAAATAAAAGATTGCCGACTTTGCGGGCGTGCGGATAAAGCCCGACAGGTTCGGGTGCTTTCGATGAATTTACGATTTTTTCGCTCATAATTTAAGGTTTATTGTAAACCGATTTTTGCTTTAGAATGAAATGGTAAATGAGCGAAAAAGAGGAAGAACTGACGACATTTGAGAAGGCTCTGAAAACGAGTGATTGGAAACCGATTCGCAATTGTCCGGGCAGATTTCAATTGATCGGCGGACGTTCGGTGATCCCGATTGAAAAACTTTCGGAAAGTAAAAATCCTGCCGTTGAAATTTTAACTGAGATCGTTCCCGACAAAGTTTTAACTATTGAATTTGAAGACGGCGGCGGATTAATTTCTTATGTTAAAGACGACGGAAAATTTATCCATACTTTGAGCACAAAAGAAGGTTTCGCGCGAAAAATCAACCACTTAACAGGCGGAATCATTAAAAAGTAAATTTATTCAAAAGGCTCTGCTCCCAAACCCGATTTTTTCGTCAATTCCAATCTGCCCTTGATATTTCGGCAACCGTCGAAAGGGTCGTTGGAGATCAGCACGTTTCCGTCCAGATCGCAATAATCGAGAAGCGGCGAAAGTTGTGCGGCGGCGGAAATTCCGACGGCGGTTTCGATCATACAGCCCAGCATTATTTTCAGATTGTTGGCGCGTCCGGCGTGAATCATTCGCACTGCTTCGCGCAATCCGGCAGATTTCATCAGCTTGATATTGATTCCGTCGAAAGCGTCGGCAAGCTTCGGAACGTCCGCTAAATAGTGCACGCTTTCATCCGCGATCAAAGGGATTTCCGAGCGGTCGCGCAGCCATTTCGTGTCTTCAAACTGTGCGGCAGGCATCGGTTGTTCGATGAACACGACGTTTTTATCCTTCAGCCAACGCACCGATTCCAATGCTTTTTCGCGCGTTTTCCAACCTTCGTTGGCATCGACATAAAGCGGTTTGCCGGTAATTTCGCGAATCGTTTCGATCATTTCGCGGTCGTTTTCCAAACCGACCTTTATTTTCAGAATTGGAAAATCTTCAGCTTCGAGCACTTTTTGCCGAACAATTTCTTTCGTGTCGATGGCGATCGTAAAAGAAGAAAACGGAGCATTCGCAGGACTTAATCCCCACATTTTCCAGAGCGGAACGTTCAGTTTTTTGCCGATCCAGTCGTGCAGAGCAAGATCGACCGCGCATTTCGCTGAATTGTTGCCGACCTCGATTTCAGCGACGTATCGTAAAATCTCATCGACCGCAAAAGGGGAATCGAATTTTGTCAGATCGACTTTTTCAAAAAAAGCGTTCAGCGTGGCGATGTTCTCTCCGTATCGAATGTTCGGCGAGGCTTCGCCGTAAGCAGTAATCCCGTCGTGCGTGAGCGAAAGAATCATTACGGGAACGGTTTCGCGGGCATTTCGGGCGATTCGGAAAGTATGTTTAAGTTGTAGATCGTATCGTTTCCACGAAAGTTTCATCGGTTTGAGATTTGCTTATTTTACCGTGAACGAACTGCCGAAAATGAATTTCAGTTTTTCGGTCAAAAGCCCGAAAGTTTCGTCGTCGGTTTCAAAATCAATTATCACGCCGTCGCAATCCAGAGCCGATTTGCCGTCTTCGTTCAGTCGAACATCGACCTGATCGCGCGAAAGTTCGATGTTTTCGACACCGCCGTAAGTGCCGAAGGACTGATCGTCGCGCTCGATGTGATAAGCCGCGTTTTCAATCTCCAAACTTTGCTGGATCATCAAATAATTTTCTTCGGCGTAAAACCCGACGCACAAAATATTCAAGTCGTTTTCTTCGATTTCGACCGCTTCGGCTTCAAATTTCAGGATCATAATTTTATTGAAAATCGATTAAAAAGAGTTTCGGTAAATTATTGAACTAAAAATCAAACATTCCATTTTCCGCTGATAAATTCGAGATGCACGCGCACCGCATCAAGCCCGTCGAGCTTGCGCCAGCCGCGCACGACGGCGAGAAGCGTGTTCATTTTATTTTTCGAGCGAATCAAAACATATCGTGAAATTTCGAGATTTTTATGTATCAAAACCGCCATTCCACTTTCGCTCACATTTTGCGTTCTGGTTTCGATCGTTTCGACAATTTTTCCGTTTTCGTCCAGAAGTTCAAGACTCACATCCATTTCGACGTTTTGGCGGTCTTCGCTCGAACGGTAATATTTACCGCCGAAACGCGGAAGCTCGCGATATTCCCAGAGGCTTTCGCGCTGTAAGATCGGTTTCAGATCGTATTTCGTGGTCGGGTCTTGGAGATAACTTCGCGGGGGATACGCGCCGATCAATGCCGTTCCGACGCGGGCAAAAATCCGGCTGTATGAAACGGGTTCGATGAGTTTGATATAGCGGACGATTCCCCAAACTTCGTATTCTTCGTTTTCGAGCGCGTAGAGCCGAAAGCGTCGCGGCATCGGCAGTTTCAGATTGATAAGGCGATTCGGTTCGAGCGGGCGCGAAATGACAAAACCGCCGCCGCAGATCGTGATTTCTTCGGTTTCGGTCTTTTCCGCCCAAACGTTACCGATATTTTCGTTATAGCTAACCTTAAGCGGGATTTTCATTTTTACCCGTTCGTGAAAACGCGTTGATTTACTGCCGACGATCATTGCTGAAAAGCTTTTTCGCATCGATTTTGAAATACGAAAAATTTGCCTAAGTATGCAGTAAATTCAGCATTTACGCAAATAAACGAAAAACGGACGCGATTCGACCGTTAAAAATCAATTTCGTCTTTCGCCTTCGTAAACAGCGGCGGCACATCCGACGAAAAGATCGAGATAATAATCGCGTATTTCTTCCTGCGCCAGTTGTCTGTTTTCCTTTTCGGCGATGAATTTCATCAATTCAAAAGCCACTTCTTTGCCCGTTTCGATTCTGACCGGCTGTGTTTCGCTCATAACTTAAAACCTCTTTCGGAAAATTAAATCAGGATTTATAGAAAATGCCATTTTCCGCTGATAAATTCAAGATTTATTTCCAAAACGCCGGATTCTTCCGAAGGTTTTACGTGGTGAACGACGGCAAGCAGGGAAATATCTCCTTCTTCACTGGCGACGATGACAAATTTCGGGCAGGGAAATTCTGGTTTTGCAATGACCGCCGCGCCGCTTTCGCTGATGTCTTTTGTCTTTGCCTCCAACGTTTCGATAATCTTTCCGTCATTTCCGAGCGTTTGAATGACGACATTTAATTTATAGTTTTCACGCTCTTCCAGCGTCCTCGAATAGCGTCCGCGCTTGGCGGGAATTTCCCGGAAATGCCAAAATCCCTGTTTCGGCAAGACCGGGTTGAGATCATACAAAGTAAATGGATCGCGCTCAAAACCCGCGGGCGGATTTTTCCCGATCAGAGCCGTTCCGATTCTGAACAGAAATTTACCGGGAGTCTTGGTATCGATAAATTGAACCGAACTGACGATTGCCCAAACTTCATAAAACGCTTCGCCGTAATCGAAAAAACGCAAGTTTTTCGGCATCGCCAGTTTGAGTTTGACCAGACGTTTCGGCTCGACAGGGTATGAAAGAACGAAACCAATGCCGCAAGCCGCAACTTCATTGGTCAGCGCAATTTCAGTTCTGGTTGCGCCGTCTTCAAAGTAATCAACCGCGATCGGAAGTTCCAATCTCGTGCGTTCATAAAATCTGGTTGATTTTTCGATATTTCTCATCATTCAGCCGAAATATTTATCGGCAAATTTTGGAAATACTAAAGTTTAGCTGAATTTCACGCAAACATTCTTTTCTTCGGTGAAAAAACGCAAGGCTTCAAAACCGCCTTCGCGTCCCATTCCCGAATCCTTGATGCCGCCGAAAGGCGTTCGCAGATCGCGCAAAAGCCAGCAGTTTATCCAGACGATGCCGCTTTCGATTCGTTCCGCCATTCGATGTGCGCGTGAAAGATTTTCCGTCCAGACGGTCGAAGATAATCCGTAACGAACCGAATTTGCGTAACTTAGAACTTCTTCCTCGGTGTCGAAAGGCTGAATCGTGACGACCGCGCCGAAGATTTCCTCCTGATTGGTGCGGCAGTCGAACGGCAGATTTTCGATGATTGTCGGTTCGATAAACCAACCTGACAATTTTGGATTTTGGATTTTGGATTTTGGATTATTGTAAGAATTGTCTGATAGATCAACTCGGTTTCCGCCTAATAAAATTTTTCCGCCTTCTTCTTTTGCGAGTTCAATATATGAAAGCACTTTTTCGAGATGCTGACGTGAAACGACCGCGCCGATATTGGTTGAATCGTCTAACGGATCACCGATTTTAAGAGCGGAAACTTTTTCGATGAAATCGGTTTTGAATTTTTCGTAGATTGGTCGTTCGACGAAAATGCGCGAACCGCAGAGGCAGATTTGCCCTTGATTGGAAAACGACGAACGCACGGTCGTCGTGAGCATTTCTTCATAATTGCAGTCGGCAAAAATAATATTCGGGTTTTTTCCGCCGAGTTCGAGCGAAAGTTTTTTGAATTTCGGCGCGGCTTCACGTGCGATCCATTCGCCCGTCGCCGTTCCGCCGGTAAACGAAATTGCCTTAATATCTTTGTTTGTCACGATTGCCGCGCCCGCTCTGGTGCCAAGACCGTGAACGATATTCAAAACGCCGCCGGGTAAACCCGCTTCGATGCAGAGTTTGGAAAACAGATAAGCCGTCATCGGCGTAATTTCCGACGGTTTAGCGACGACGCAACAGCCCGCCGCGAGAGCGGGTGCGATCTTCCAACTGAAAAGATAAAGCGGAAGATTCCACGGGCTGATACAGCCGACCACGCCGAGCGGTTGGCGAAGCGTGTAATTTATCGCCTGTCCCGTCGTTTCGTGCGCTTCGGACGCAAAATGTATCGCGGCGGTGGCGTAAAATTTGAAATTTGATACCGCACGCGGAATGTCGACCGTTTTCGCCAGAGTTTTCGGCTTGCCGTTGTCGATGCTTTCAGCTTCCGCCAAAAAATCCAGATCGCGTTCGATCAAAGCGGAAATGCGCATCAATATGTCGTGACGCGTTTCGGCAGGCATTTTCGACCAAACGGGAAACGCTTTTTTCGCGGCTTCGACCGCCGCTTGAACGTCGCGTTCGTCCGAATCGGGAATTAACGAATAAACTTCGCCTGTCGCCGGATTGAAATTGTCGAGATAGTTGTCGGAAACGGGTTTGACCAGATTTCCGCCGATGTAGTTTTCGATTTTCAGCATTGTAAAATTAACAATATCTTACAATTTTTCTGAATGGTTATGAAATCAAATCTTTTCATCGAGCAATTGGCGGACTTTGCGGGCGAGCGCGTCAAAGGTGAAAGGCTTTTGCAGAAAATTTGCGCCTTCATTGATGACCCCGTGCCGCACGATCGCATCGTCCGTGTATCCGGAAGTAAATAAAACTTTTATTTTGGGATAAAGTTTAGCCAATTTTTCCGAAAGCTCACGTCCGCCCATTTCAGGCATCACGACATCGGTAAGCAGGAGATCGAACTGAATCAGCGTTCTTTCACAAAGTTTTAATGCTTCTATGCCGTTTGACGCTTCGATCACACGATAACCGCAGGCTTGAAGAACCTGACGGCTCAAATTTCTGACCATTTTTTCGTCTTCGACAAGAAGAATCGTTTCATTGCCCAGATAAATGCCGCTTTTGGGCGAATCGTTATCTTTTTCAAGATTTTCCTCATCTATTCTCGGCAAGTATATTTTGAAGGTCGAACCTTGCCCGATTTCGCTGTAAAGCCAGATATGACCGCCGGATTGTTTGATGACACCGTAAACGGTCGCCAGCCCTAAACCGGTTCCTTTGCCGATTTCTTTAGTCGTGAAAAAAGGCTCGAAAATATACTTTTGTCTTTCTTCGTCAATCCCGAGTCCGTTATCGCTGACCGCGAGCATTACGTATTTTCCGGGCGTTAGATCGTGATATTTTACCGTGTAATCTTCGTCTAAAACGACATTCGCGGTTTCGATGGTCAAGATTCCGCCCTTCGGCATCGCATCGCGGGCGTTGACCGCTAAATTGATGATGACCTGCGAAAGCTGACCCGGATCGACTTTGACTTGTCCTGCCTGTGAATTTAATGAAATTGTCAAACGAATATCTTCGCCGATCAGCCGTTTCAGCATCTGGCTCGTATCCGAAACGACATCGTTCAGGCTCAAAATCTTCGGCTGCATAATCTGCTGGCGGCTGAAAGCGAGAAGCTGTTGCGTGAGTTCGGCAGAACGTTCTCCCGCTTTTTTAATTTCCTCGATATTGTGTCTTAAAGGGTCGTCGGAACTTAAACGGCGAAGCGTCAGATCGCTGTAACCGTTGATGGCGGTCAACATATTATTGAAATCGTGCGCGATGCCGCCCGCCAGCCGCCCGACCGATTCGAGCTTTTGCGCCTGTCTGAGTTGTTCTTCGCTCTGACGAAGAGCTTCCTCGGTTTTTTTGCGTTCGGTCATATCGATGCCCATCCCGATAACGCAATCCATCTGTTCAAACGCAATTCGTTTTCCCGTAAAAAAATACGGCGTGCAAGTTTGATCTTTTGAAACAAAATCGGCTTCGACCGCCGATTCGCCGATTTCAAAAACTTCGTTTATTTTTTCTGCGATGAGTTCTTTTTCCGCGCCCAGAAAAAAGTCGGAAGGCTGCATTCCCCTTATTTCCTTGCCTGTATATTTGGAAACTTTTTCAAAATTGTCATTCCAGAGCAGAAATCTCCCGTTCTGATCGAAAAGATAAAAAATACCGGGTAGTGTGTTGATCGCCGTTTCATTAAAAGCCTTTTCCTTGATGAGTTTTTCTTCCGTGATCTTGCGCCCGGTAATATCGTATCGAATCGCAATATATTGGAAAGGTTTCTGATCGGTATCCAGAAAAGGGACAATGGTCGTGTCAACCCAATAAATCTCTCCGGTTTTGGTTAAATTGCGAATTTCGCCGCGCCAGATTTTGCCGCTGGCGATGGTCGTCCACAAATTACGGATAAACGCTTTCGAGTGATAGCCCGAATTGATGATTCGATGATCCTGCCCGATCAGTTCTTCGCGGCGATATTTTGAAATTTCGCAAAATTTATCGTTTACATAAGTGATTTTTCCGCGTTGATCGGTGATGGCGACGATTGCCGATTCGTCCAGGGCAGATTTGAAATCGGCGAGGTCGTGCATCAATTGCTGATTTTGCCGTTCGATCAGTTTTTGTTCGGTTATATCCGTAAAGGTGCCGATCCATTGGCGAAAACTCCCGTCGCTGTTAAAAATGGGAACGCCGCGCACGGCAAAAAAACGATATTCCTTTGTTTTCGTCAAAACACGGTAGGTAATATCGAATAATCGACGATTTTTATACGCATATTGCCACGCAGTTTTCGCATTGTCGCGGTCGTCGGGATGCACCATTTCGAGCCAGCCGAAATTGTTCATCGAATCAGCCGGTTGTCCGGTCAGTTCGTTCCACCACTGCGAATTTGAGTAACTCGATTCGCCTTCCTTCCGCGTCCAGACGATTTGCGTCGTTGCCAGAACCAGCGCGCGGTAATTTTCTTCGGTTTCCCGCAATTCCTGCTCGGTTTTTTTTCTCTGTGTAATGTCGTGAATATTGAATTTTATTAACTTGTTCCCGTCTTCGGTAAAAACGTTTCCGGTAATTTCGATAAATACCTGCATTCCGTTTTTGGTCGCGACCGCTAAATCGCCGATATGAAAATACCCGTTTTCATTGAGTTCGGTGAGAATTGCCGAAACCTGTTTTTTATTCCGAAAAATACCTATTTCAAAAAGTTCCTTCCCGATGATTTCTTCGGCGGCGTAATTCAAAAGCTTTTTGATGAACGAGTTGGCATCGATGATCCGTTGAGTTTTGGCGTTTAAGATCAGAATTCCGTTGATCGAATTTTCAAATAGATAAAAATTGCGCGGCTTCAATGGTTTTGATTCAGATTCGTCCTGATCCGAAATATTTTTCATATATTTGTGCTCCTTACACGCAGAGTTTTGAGTTAGGCAAACTATGGGTAAACTGCGGTAAAAAAGTATGTGAATCGAAAAAAAATCATTTGCCCCGATTTTCTATTAATCGAGAGCAAATCATTTCAATAAAAATGAAAAAAACTTAGTTTATTAAAGAATGTGTGAACCGGAATGACGATCGAAGGGGATTCATAAAATATAAAAAACGTTAAGAAGATTTTGGGTGAACCGAAAAAAAAACAAAATATCTCAAAAATCTTGGATGGGATGTAGCAAAAATCCTCAAACGGTAATTATGCTTACCCTTAATGCCCCAGTTCGCTCAAATATGATTTTTTTCAATAAAAATCAAGGCTTTAATAAATATGCAGTAAATAAATAACCCTTTATAAATGAATAGTCAATAGCAGTTTTCAAGCAAAAATCGGCAAGGGCACGCGTTTTGCTCATAATTTCTTTAGGTTGAATATTTGAACCGTCAAAAAAGAAACGAAAATAAAATGGAAACATCATTCAACCGTCAGAATCTAACATAAACAGCACCGAAATTCGATCATTTGAACTCTTAAACGACAAATTGGCAACCCTGTAGCGATGCAGGCAACGCAAAGCCGTGAGTCTCTTTTGAAAAAGGAGATAGTCTGGCTACCGAAATAAGAATCATGAAACAGTATTTTCAGTTTTTCCCGCGTTTTTTACTTTTTTTTACAGCAGTTTTTATTAACTCCGCGATAGGAGTGAAGGCAGATGAAACAAATCGTTTGCAAGTATTTGAAAACAAAACCAATGCCGAGTTTTTCATCAATCTCGGCAATCTTTCGTCCGAATATTTAACTGCTACTTACATTGAACGACAGGTATTTGAACTGATAAATACGAAAAGAAGGGAATACGGTTTGAAACCTTTGATCTGGAACGAGCAATCGGCTTCGGTGGCGCGAATGCACTCGGCAAATATGGCGCAGTATAGGTTTTTCAGCCATCAGGGGCTTGACGGGAAAAAGGTTGACAACAGAGCCGATTCGATCGGTTTGAAAAAATGGCGGATGATCGGCGAAAACATCGCTTCTTTGCGCGGTTATAACCAACCTTTCAAGCAAGTGATTAATTGTTGGATGAATTCTCCCGGGCACCGGGAAAATATTTTGAGAGAGAAATGGAGGGAATCGGGGGTCGGCATCGCCGTTGCGCGTGACGGAACATATTATTTCACACAGGTTTTTCTAAAAAAGTAAATCGGAATTTATCTAATCGAGGATGAAGTATAAAAAAGCTTCATCCTTTTGATTATTAGGAAAAAGTGAATATGTAACAGATTTTGTAGAACCTGTTAAGTTTAACGAAAAAAAACTTAATTTGTGTAATCAAACCGAGCAAAAGAAATTGTAATGTTATTATTGCGTGATATACTTTCAGATGTGAAAAAAGATTTGCCCGCACTGGTCATAGATGACGAGCCGCAAGTCAGAAATTTTGTCGCCGACGTATTACAAACAAGCGGCTGGAAAGTGAGCACAGCAGGTTCTGCCGAAGAAGCATACGTATTGCTCGATGAAAAACAATGGCTGCTCGTTTTCTGCGATGTAATGCTCGGCGAAGCGGACGGCTATGAGATTCTGCGAAACTTCTCAAAACTCCAAAACGAAGCGCGTTTCGTGATGATGACCGGACACGGTTCGGCGGTCGGTGCGCTCGAAGCGACGGCGATCGGTGCCTTCGATTATCTGGTTAAGCCTTTTTCGGTCGATGACATCATCAACATTTCAAAAATCGTTCGTGAACAGCATCAACTTCGTCAGCAGAGCGGAAAGGAACAAAATCAAAAAGCGGAACTGGGATATACTTCGGACATTCCTTTGATCGGGAGAAGCCCGAAATTTGTCGAGTGTCTGAAAATGGTCGGGCGCGTTGCCGCGACGAGCCTGCCCGTTTTGATAACGGGCGAATCGGGCACGGGAAAGGAAGTCGTCGCGAGGGCGATTCACCGTCGAAGCGACCGCGCAAACGGTCCGTTTGTCGCGGTAAACTGCGGTGCGATCCCGGTCGAACTGATCGAATCCGAACTTTTCGGACACGTCAGAGGTTCGTTTACAGGTGCCGAGCGTGAACGCATCGGGCTTTGGGAAGAAGCCAACGGCGGCACGATCCTACTTGATGAAATAACCGAAACGAGCCCTTTGTTTCAGGTAAAACTTCTTCGCGCACTTCAGCAATCGGAGATTCGGCGCGTCGGCTCCAATCGCACGATTGCAGTCGATGTGCGCGTAATTGCCGCGACAAACCGGAATATTGAAGAAGAAGTCAAAGAAAATCGTTTCCGGCAGGATTTAATGTATCGTCTGAACGCCGTGACGATCCAGCTTCCGCCGCTTCGTGATCGCGTGGAAGACATTCCACTGCTTGCGGAACATTTCGCTTCACAGGTTCATTCTCTGACCGACAAACGACCCTCTTTTTCGCCCGCCGCGCTTGAAGCCCTGCAAAAATACAACTGGCAGGGAAATGTGCGCGAGCTCGAAAATGCCGTTCTGCACGCGGTTTCGATGGCGGACGACATCATTTATCCCGAAAATCTTCCTTTGCGAATCCAATCGTTTATCGAAACGGAAGCTGAACAGTCGAAATCGTTTTCCAGTTTTTTGAATGAACCCGGTTCATCCGCCTCCGGTTTTCAGCCGACGACGCTTTCCGAGATGGAAGAAAAATACGTTTTGCAGGTTTTGCAATATACGGGCGGAAATAAACAGGCGGCGGCACGAATCCTGAACATCGACCGTAAAACCCTGGCGCGGATCATCAAGCGAAACGAGTCTGAAATCGAATAATTTTTCTATGGGGAAAAAATCCTCACCTGCGCAAAATGGTGTTACCGATTTTCCCGCCCGAATCACAAATGATCGCGAAATAAAAAAGTAAAAAATAATTAAATGGTGCAATTGAAAAGTTTATTCGATCCGGCTGATTATGGCACGAGGCTTGCACCTATATAAAAACGGAAGCAATAAACTTTTAGATTATTGTTCTTCATTGATAAGCCTTGAGAGTTTATTTAAGTGTTTCAACCTGATCGTCCCGTTAAATGATGTTTGAAAGTGCAGTTTACTTTTGAGTTATTTTACCGTAAATAACTTTTTTTCGTGACGATTAAGAAACAGATTCTCCCACAACATCACTTTCGGGATGTAATTGGAGTTCTTAGAAAATTCTCCCACGTTTAGTTGTATTGAAATTAGCTCCTTAATTATTTCGAGATAGTTAAGCCCCGTGATTATTGGTTTTTTGTTAGATTTGAGCCGGTATGAAGCGGGGCTTAACTACCTCGAAAGCAGCTAAAATTAAGAATGACAGTTATCTGATTCCCATGAAAAACAAAATTCTTTTAACGACCAATAATCCTGAAAACGCAAAGATCATCACAGCTTCTTTGCAACAGCGCGGATACGAAGTAATAAACGCCGTCAGCGGCAGAGAAGCCTTTCGTCTTGCTCGTCGTGAGCATCCCGATCTGATTATCAGCCGGATGGAGCTGACGGATATTCCGGGGTTGGAATTTTGCCGGATGATTCGTGCCGATAAACAGCTTCGGGCAACCCCGTTCATATTTTTGAGCGAATTTTCCCAGAGTATCGATAAAATCGTCGAAGCCCTGCACGCCGGAGCGGATGATTTTCTCACCGAGTTTACGAACGTTCAGGAACTGAACGCGAAAGTCGTCTGGTTCATCGAACAGAAAAAGACGGGTGAAAATCTGCGCCAGTATTATCAGATTTTGCGTCACCGCCAATCGCACATCACGAAAATAATCAAAGGAACTTTGGATTTATTTTCAAATCTCAATGCCGATTTCAGAGTCGCGCCGATGCTGGACAGACAAACCCGCAATGCTGACGGAAATATCGGCAGAAGAATCGAACTCGGAATGAATATGATCGACGGCTTGGCAAATTTACTCGAAGAACAGGTCGCCGCCATCGAAATGCTCGGCGGAACCGTTCGCGGTGAAGATATACCGATCGATGAACAGTTTATCCCTGAAAAAAATGAAATGAATTACCACGGAATCCTCGTAATGTAATTGAGTTTATTTCAGGTTTCAAAAAAAGGAGCAGGCGAATGAAACAATTTTTCAAAGCTTGCTCCTTTTCTTGTTTTTATCTGCGGTAATTTATTTGAGAACGAAATTATTGATCTTTCATTAAATCCTGCGCCGCAATTTGATTTTCGTCGGCGAGCAGTTTGATAAATCGATCGGCGGAAACGGGCTTACTGTATAGAAAACCTTGCCATTCGTCGCATTTCAGCAGATGCAAATATCTCAACTGGTCTTCCGTTTCCACACCTTCCGCGACAACTTTTAACCGAAGATGATGCGCCAATGTAATGATCGTCATCACCAGCGCGGCATCGTCGGCGTTGCTTGCCAAATCCTGCACGAAAGCGCGGTCGATCTTTAGAACGTCGATCGGCAAATGTTTGAGGTAGCTCAATGAGGAATAGCCCGTCCCGAAATCGTCGATGGAAATGCGAATGCCGATCTTTTTCAGATCGTTCAGCATTTTAACGGCACATTCGGGATCGCTCATAATCGAACTTTCCGTGACTTCGAGTTCCAGATAGCTTGCATCCATTTTCGTTTCCGCGAGAATCTCGGCAACTATTTCACTCAGATTCGGAGTTTCCAATTGACGCGGAGAAACGTTGACCGACATCGGCAAAAATTTAAGCCCGTCATTCTGCCATTTTTTATTTTGCAGGCAGGCGTTTCGCAAAACCCATTCGCCGAGCGGAACGATCAGCCCGGTTTCTTCCGCCAGAGGAATGAAATCGTGCGGCGAAACGATGCCCGATTTTGGATGATTCCAACGCACGAGAGCTTCCATTCCGACGATCTGCCGCGTATGGATGTCGAGCTTCGGCTGAAAATAAACCTCAAATTCATTGCGTTCGAGCGCGTAACGCAGATCGTTTTCGAGCGATAAGCGTTTTAAAACCGACAAATTCATTTCCGGCGTGAAAAACTGGTAACTGTTTCCGCCCTGCGCCTTGACGCGCGAAAGTGCCACTCCCGTGTTTTTCAGCAATGTCTGGATGTCGTCACCGTCTTCGGGAAAAAAGCCGACTCCGATGCTTGCGGTCGTAAACAGCTTGTTGCGGTCGATGCTGAACGGAAAATTTATTTCCTCGACGATCTTTTCGACGATCTCGACGACTTCCTTGGCATTTTTGATCTGCGTCAGCAGAAGCGCGAATTCGTCGCCTTCAAATCGTGCGATAGTCGAATTTTCGCCGACGCATCGCTTCAGACGCTCGGCGACTTCCTGTAATAATTTGAAGCCCGGAATATGTCCCAGAGTGTCGGAAATTATCTTGAATCTGTCCAGGCTCAGAAATAAAACCGCGATCTTTTGCCGGTTTTGCCGTGCCTGAACGAAAGCCTGAAAAAGTCTGTCTTCAAAGAGAATCCGATTCGGCAGATCGGTCAGCGCGTCGTGATAAGCGAGATAATGAAGTTCGTCGGTTCTTTGTTTGACGAGTTCTTCGAGATGATTTTCGTATCTGCGTTTCGCCGTTAGCAAGTAATGATGATCGAGCGCGCGGCGCACGGCGATTTCGACATAATCGAGATCGAACGGTTTTTTTATGTAATCGAACGCACCGACCCTCATCGCATCGATCGCACTTTCGATGGTCTGCTTGCCGCTAATCATCACGACGACCGTATCGGGCGAGCTTTCAAAGACTTTCGGAATCAACTCGATGCCGTTCGTTCTGCCGAGATCGATGTCGCTGATAATCAGGTCAAAGGTTTTTTCTTCCAGAATCGCCAGCGCATCTTCGGCGGTTTCGGCGGCAATGCAGAAATATTTGTCACAAAGAAGTTGGCAGAGAACATTTCTGACCATTGCTTCATCGTCAATTATCAGAATACTTTCTTTGTGTTTTTCAGCCATATAAAACCTTGAAACCGGCGACTCGGAAAATGTTTCCAAAACATCCGACCCGGAACCTGAAACCGGATATTTCAATTAAAAAGTTTACAAAATATATGATTCTCTTTGCAGAAATCGAAAGAAGAAAAAATATTTGAATTAAAAAATAAACATACGCCTTGATGTAGCAATATTCCTCACCAAGAAAATTTCCCGTCAATTATTCCCCAAAGTCTGCCGAATTTTTCGACGCGGATTCTGAAAAAGAAACTCAAGAATCGTCTTATCAGGAAGTAACTCTTTTATTTCTAAAAGGTCTGAAAAATCATTTCGAGCACACAGTTTTACGGCACACTGTTTGCCAACCAAATTTAACAGAGATTGAGTTTGTTTTACCTTCTCCCGTTCCTCTTAAATATTTTCCGTTGTTTTCTCCAATAAAAGAAAAACAAGTGCCAACTCTGTTTAAGGTTTAATCAGGCTCGATTTCCACAAAACCATCCGGTAGAAACTCAAAAAAATCTAATATGCAAACCCGCTCCTACTTAAGATTTCACGAAATATTGATTCGTCTTTCCCTGGTAACGATTGTTTCGCTCTTATTTTACGGGATTACGGCATCGGCACAGCAAACGGTTAAACTTTATCCGAACACGATCAGGTTGGATAAAGGAAAGACGCGCACGATGACGGCAATTGCGTTTGATGCGGCGGGAAATTATATGCCGAATCAGGTTTTTACGTTTAACCGTGTGACGGGTTCGGCGGTCACTGCAACAGTCAGAAACAGTCCTGAAGGAAATACGGAAAGCAATAATTCGAGATATTCGTGGAATCTGGGAGAGATTTCGGGGCTTTCAGCGGGAACGGTGACTTTCAAAGCAACGGTCAACGGCGTTCAGAGCAATGCCGTGACGGTGACGGTCGTCGATCCTGCGGCAACTCCGCAAGCCGTTATCCGTGGCGACAACGAAGCGGAAAACAACACCGTGATCCGCGCCCGCGTCGGCGAAGCGATCGAAGTAAATGCGGATTCTTCACAGGGCGTTAAGCTTGCCGAATGGTTTTGGGGCGACGGCGACCGCACGGGCGATCTGCTTTCGGCAACTCACGCTTATCTCGCCGCCGGAACATATCAGCTTCGCTTGCGCGTCACCAATAGCAGCGGACAGTTTGACGAATCGAGCGTCACGGTCATCATTACGGATTTTGTGTCCGCGACGCGTGAATTCGTCGTGACGAACAAAGCCGAACTGCTTGCGGCATATAATCAATGCGTCGGCGGCGAACATATCATCATTCCGGCGGGAACGATCATTTCGGGAAACGTCGAGTTGCCGGCACGCTCTTTCACAGATTTCGTGACGATTCGTTCGAGCGCGGCGATGCCGGATATGACTTCGAGAGTCAGTCCGAACCAAAGCGGTTTGGTTACGTTTCGCGGCACTTACACGAACGAACTGCCTTTTCTCATTAAAAACCGCGCAGGTAAAATTCGTCTTTCGGGTTTGAAGTTCGAGCCGTTCAACGGAACGCCCGAAACGGCGCAAAATTATTATTTACTCCAGATCGGCGAAGCCTTCGGACAAAGCAGTTTTGCCGACAATCCAACCAAAATAATTCTCGATCATTGCGTGTTGAATCCGCCCGACAACGTGCAGGTCGTTCACGGAATCCTGAACGACGGCTACAAAGTTTCGATGATCGGTTCTTGGCTCGGCAATATCCGCACTTACGGCGGGCAGGACAGCCAGGCGGTTTTCGGGCTTGACGGTCGCGGCGCACACGTTTACAACAACACTTTTTTTGAAGCGGCGGCGGAAAGCGTCATTTACGGCGGCGCGTCGAACAGGATCGAAGGAATCGTGCCGACAAATATCGAATTCCGCCGCTGTTTCTTTACCAAACGGCTTTCGTGGCGAAATTTGCCTTTGCTCGGCAACGGCGATTCGTTCAACGCCAAGAATCTCTTTGAAACGAAGAATGCGCGGCGCGTTTACATCGAAGGTTCGCAGTTTACGAATCACTGGGACGCGAACCGTTCGCAATATTACGCGCTGGCGATCAAATCTTCGGCTGACATTCCGAACGGCGGACAGGGAAGCCCGTGGGCGGTAAGCGAAGAAATCGTTTTTGAAAATAACCGTCTTTCGCATCTGAACGGAGTTGCCGCCGCCGTCCGCGATTTTTACCGCGTCGGGATGCGCTACGATCCGCTCAAACCTCAACACATTCGTTTTATCAATAATTTGTTTGACGATGTAACCTTCGGCAGATGGGGCGTGAACCGCACCTGGATGTTCTATATTGCCGACACGGACGATCTATTGATAAAACACGTCACCGTCGTCGATGCAAACGACACGACCGACGAAACTCACGAACTCCTCTTATACCTCAATACCATCAATGCCTATCGTCCCGAGATTACGGATTCGATCCTGCCGTTGAATTATTACGGGGTCTTAGGCAATTGCGGGGAAGGCATGGCGGCTCTCAATATCGCCGCTTCGGGCTGGTTCGATCAAACGGGGAACAGTTGTGCGGCGGCGAGCGGCGCAAATGCCGGGAGCTGGCGCATTACGGGAAACGTTTTTCCGAAAATGCGGAGTTATCACAACGTGAATATGTATCCGAGCGGAAACTTTTATCCCGATAATTACAGCGGTATCGGAATGCAGTCTTACCGTCGATGCGGTTCTTCGGCGGCTGATCCTTGCGATCTGGCAGTTTCCGATTTTTCCCTCAACGCCTCATCACCATATAAAAACAGTGCGACCGACAGCAGTGATCCGGGGATCGATGCCTCACTTCTCACTGACAGAATTCGCTGCACAATGAGCGGAAGCACGACCTCCTGCCTCAACGGTGGAACTTCACCGAGCCCGACACCTTCACCGACACCAAGCCCGACTCCTTCACCAACTCAAACCCCAACCCCAACCCCACAAACCCAACAACTCCCGTATCCGGGACCATTACCGACACGTCTTCCGGCAGTTTTGGAAGCGGAAAACTTTGACCGCGGCGGGGAAAATCGCGGTTATCACGAAGCATTCGGTTCGACTGAAAGCACTGCCTACCGGAACGTTCCGGTTGAAGGCGTTGATATTCAGGCGCGACCGACTGCTTCGGGCGGTTATTCGGTAATGGAGGCAAGTGCCGGTGAATGGCTTTCCTACACGGTCAGCTCACCGCTTGCCGGACAATATGACTTCGGCATTCGTTACGCCTCAGAATTTCGTGACGGAGCCTTTCACGTCGAGATAGACGGTCAGAACGTAACAGGTTCGTTGACGGTCATCCCGACGGGAAATTGGGGAAATTTCCGCACCGTTTACCGCCGCGTCACTCTTTCGGCGGGACAGCATATCGTCCGGTTAGTGATAGACGCAAACTCCGTTAATCCTCAAACGGGAAGTCTTTCACCGGTTTCAGCCAATTTTGATTCTCTCATTTTCAGCGCGTCGAGATTCGATTTCGACGGCGACGGCAAAGCGAACGTCGGCGTGTTTCGACCGTCGAACGGCACTTGGTATGTCAATTCGTCTGCCGACACTCTGACGGCGACGGCGTTCGGGCAAAACGGCGACATTCCCGTTTCCGCCGATTTCGACGGCGACGGGCGCACCGATACGGCGGTTTTCCGTCCGTCGAACGGTTTCTGGTATATTTTGAACAGCGCAACTCAGACCTTGAGAGTTGCCGCATTCGGTTTGAACGGCGATATTCCGACCGCCGCCGATTACAACGGCGACGGACGCGCCGAGATTTCCGTCTTTCGCCCGTCGAACGGCTTTTGGTATCAGCTCGACGGCGCGACCGATTCGTTTTCTTCACGTCAATTCGGAGTGAACGGCGATATTCCCGCCTTCGGCGATTACGACGGCGACGGACGCGCGGACATTGCCGTTTACCGACCTGCGACGGGAAATTGGCATCTGCTTTTGCGGACTTACGACGCGGGAACTTGGAATTATCAGGTGCAGACGGTTGGTTTCGGAATCGCGGAAGACCGCCCGATGCCGATGGATTTCGACGGTGACGGCAAGACGGACATCGCTGTCTGGCGACCTTCGACAGGCGTTTGGCATTGCATCTCTTCAGAAAACGGAAGTTATTCGGGCGTTAAATTCGGAATGAGCGGCGACAAACCGGTTTCAGGGGATTTTGACGGCGACGGGAAAACCGACGCAGGAGTTTACCGCCCGACAAGCGGCACGTGGTATCTGCTTCAAACGCAGAACGGCTTCTCCGCCGTCCGTTTCGGCACAACCGCCGACATTCCGCTGGCTTCCGCAAACTTCTAAATTCCAAATTCCAGATTTTAGTTTTCGTTTTGAATCTGGAATTTGGAATCCGATTATTTTTGGCATTTCGGGCAGAAATAAGTCGATCGCGAGCCTTGCGTGATGCGTTTGATCGGGGTTTCGCAGACGATGCAGGGTTCTTTTTCGCGGTCGTAAACGCGCCAGTGATTTTCGTAGCCGCCGCCGTAATAACTGCCGTCGATGTTTTCCGGATCGACGTTGAGCGTCGAACCGTGCGCGATCGATTCATTCAAAACGAGGCGGATATTCTCGAATAGATTATTCGCCTTTTTTGCTGAAACTTTGTCCGCCGACGTTCGCGGATTTATTTTTGAAAGAAACAGCGATTCGGAAACGTAAATATTTCCGAGTCCTAAAACCTTCGTTTGATCGAGCAGAAATTCTTTGATGTTGCGTTTGGAAGTTTTCAAAACACCGCGCAGGTAAGCGGCGTTGAAGTCATCGGAAAATGGTTCGGGCGCGAGCGATTTCAGTTCCTTCGTGTCGAAAAGTTTTGCCGTTTCGATGACGCGCATAAACCCGAAATGCCGCTGATCGCTGAAAATCAGGCGCGTTTCGTCTTCAAAATAAAAGATCGCGTGCGTAAATTTCGGCAGTTCGCGTTCGATCGGCAAAAGCTGAAAACGTCCGCTCATCCGCAAATGAGCGAGCAAAGTTTGCCCGTTATCGAGATCGAAAAGGATGTGTTTGCCGCGCCGATGCACGAAATTTATCGTCGCGTTCTTCAATTTCTCGGCAAATTCGGCGGGCGGATTAAACGGCGCAAGCCGTGCGCGCAAAAGCTCGGCAACAATTATCCTGCGACCTTTCACAAGTTTGCGGAGAGCTTTCGTAACTAATTCGACTTCGGGTAATTCGGGCATAATCGGATTTTGGATTTTAGATTTCGGATTGCGGATTTTAAGAAAACGGTTGATTTCTATTTTCCATTTACAGGATTTTTCAAAAAAATCCCAAATCCGCAATCCAAAATCCGAAATCGTTATGTTTTTGTATAATCGGTCAGCGAAGTTTTGTCGCCGAGCACTGCGCCGTCGTTGACGATGGCGTTTTTGCCGATAAAACAGCTTCGCCCGACAATCGCATTTTTGATCTGCGCCGAACTTGAAATGCGCGTGTGCGCCCAGACCACGGAATTTTCGATGATCGCTTTTTCTTCGATGTGAACGCCGTCGCCGATCACGGAATTTATCACCCGCGAATTCGGTTTGATAATGCAATCCGCGCCGATCAGCGAAGTTTTATCCACCAACGCCGTGTGCGAAACTTCGGAATTGCGCGGCTTTTCAAACTCGAAATTTTTGATCTTTCCGCCCAGAAAATCGTGGTGCGCCTGCAAATAACTTTCCGGTGTTCCGAGATCGCGCCAGTAATTGTTCTGCATAATAAAAGCGTAAAAAGGTTTTTCGTTTGCCAGGATGTCGGGGAAAACATTGTATTCAAACGAATGATTTTCCCCTTTCGGAATCAAATCCAGGATTGACGGTTCGAGCACGTAAATGCCCGCGTTGATCGTGTTCGTCGTCAGGTCGGCAAGTTCTTCGGGCTTCGGTTTTTCGCGAAAACGCAAAACCTTTCCGTTCGGCTCGGTTTCGACCAAACCGTAAGCCGAAGGGTCTTCGACCGGAACGAGCGTGATCGTCGCTTCGGCTTTTTTGGCGAGGTGCATTTGCAGAACTTCGGCAATGTTCAGATCGGTCAGGATGTCGCCGTTAAAAACGACCGTCGTTTCGCGGATCGCATCGGCGGCAAATTTATACGCGCCGCCCGTTCCCATCGGCGAAGGTTCGGTGATAAAACGCAGATTAACGCCGTATTCGGAACCGTCGCCGAGCATTTCTTCGATCTTGTTAGGCTGATAACTGAGCGAGAGCGTGATGTCTTTGATCCCGGCACGGCGTAAAATCTCGATCTGATACAGCAGAAACGGTTTGTTTAAAACAGGAACGATCGGTTTCGGCGTATATACCGTCAAAGGTCGCAGACGTGTGCCTTTTCCGCCTGCCAAAATAAGTGCTTGCATAAAAATACAGAAAATCTGTTACAGATAACTCCCTTAAGACTAAAAAAAGCGGACGGAAAAATCAAAGATGAAGTGTGAGCAAAAAATTTTGCTTGAATATTTACAAAAAATGTTAAAATCCATTGACACTTTTTGTCGCACCGTGATAAATTAAATGTTGCAGGTTAGTATCAAATTACCGCCTGTATCCCATCCTGCAACACAGAACCGGCTCAAATTTTCAGAGAAAACTTAGATTCTTAAACAGTTGATTCACAATGAGTTTCGATAAAACAAAAGCGATGCGTAATGCCGAAAAATATTTGTCGCAAGGCAAGATTCGGGCGGCTATCAGCGAATATAAATTGATCGTCGAGAATGATCCGAAGGATTTCAGCACGTTAAATATGCTGGGCGATCTGCACGTCAAAAATTCGGAAAAGAAAGAAGCGGTAATGTGTTTTACCCGCGTCGCCGAGCATTACGCCAAGCAGGGGTTTGCACAGAAAGCCATCGCCATCTACAACAAAATCGCAAAACTTCAGCCCGATTCGCTTGAGGTTTCCGCACGTTTGGCGGAGCTTTATCAGTCGAAAGGCTCGATTGCCGAAGCACGTTCTCACTACGTTGCGCTTGCCGACCAATTTCAGCGCGTCGGTAAAAAAATGGAAGCCCTTTCGATCTGGAAACAGATCGCCAACCTCGACCCGAACAATTCCGAAGTTTGCCTGAAAATTGCCGAAGCCTACTGGCAGGAAAATCAAAAGGACGAAGCCGCCGAAGCCTTTACCGAAGCGGGAATGCGTCTGACCTTGCAGGGAAAACACGAAGCCGCGCTGACCTCTTTTTCGCGTGCGCTCGAAATCAGACAGAACGATTTCAAAGCTCTGAACGGATTCGTAAAATCGCAGATCAATCTCGGATATTCGGACGAAGCCGCCGCGACGCTCGAAAAGATTCTCGAAAAACAGCCTTATAACCGCGACATTTTATATCTTTTGGTTGATTGTCACCTCGACACGAACAATCCCGCCGAAGCGGAAAAGGCAGTCATCAAGCTCGTCGAACAGGAACCTGCAAATTATCCGAAATTTTTGGAACTGATCGCAGTTTATTTGAAAAACCACGATCTCGAAGCCGCCGCGCGGATTCTTTCGATGTCGTCCGAGCATTTACTGGTCGGCGGACAATCGGACGATTTTTTGAAATGGACGAACGAGATTTTGGCGCGCAATCCCGAGCAGGTCGTTGCACTTCGGCTTTTGGTTCGCTATTACAGTTGGCAGCGCGACGAGAAAGGCTTGAAGGATTCACTGGTCAGATTGGCGGAAGGCGCGCATCTGGCAAATGCGGTCGATGATGAAAGATATGCGCTAACGCAATTGATAATGATCTCGCCGCACGAGATGGAATTTGCCAGACGTTTGCAGGAACTCAATCTCGAACATGGGTTCGAGTCGGAAAATCTTGCCGAAGTTCCGCAGTTTGAAAAATACGCCGTGCCTGAAATGGAAGAAGCGCACGCATTGGTCAACGGATTCGGCGAATATCAGGCGGATTTCGAGGTTGCCGGAAACGGTTCAGCCGATTATATTTTTCCGCAGGAAACTTACGAAGAAGCGGTCGTCGAACAATTCAGCAACGGCTACGGGCACGAATTTGAAGGCTCTCCCGTGTTTGAAGATGCGTCGAACGGTTTGCAATTGAGCTTGGCGCAGGAACAAAGGCTCGAAAAGGAAGTCGAAAGCCTCGATTTTTACATCGAACAAGGCTATCTCGATCTTGCCGACAAAACATTGATCGAGTTGGAAGTCGAATTCGGCAGACATCCGAAACTCGCCGCCGTTCGTGCAAAACTCAACGGCGGAACGATGGAAAACGGCGAAATGCCGGATGCGGAAACGTCATTTACGGTCAGTGAAAGCTCTTTTGAAACGAACGGTTTCGCCTTTACTCCGAGCGATGCGCAGGAAATTAAGGTAGAAGAAATTCAAGGGGAAGGCATTGCCGAAATGCCTGCGCCGGAAGAAATGTCTGCGGTCAAAGAAGAAACTCCGGCACAGAATTACGGATTCTTCGATGATTTCCGCAACGATCTCGGCTTGGAAGAAACGCCCGCGCCGAAGGACGACGGCGATTACGACACGCACTATCAAATGGCGGTTGCATACCAGGAAATGGGTTTGCTCGAAGAAGCGATCAGGGAGTTTCAGGACGCGATCGACCTCGTTGCTCCGAACGATAAAACACGCCGTTTTTTCAGTTGCGCGACGCTTTTAGGGCATTGTTTTATGGAAAAAAATATGCCGAATCTCGCTTTGATGTGGCTCAACCGCGCATTGGAAGTGCCCGACCTGAACAACGACGAAAAGCAAGGTGTTTGGTATGAGATCGGCAGTGCATATCAAGCCGCCGAAGAAAGCGAAAACGCGCTGACGTATTTTGAAAAGATATACGCAGTCAACGTCGATTACCGCGATGTCGGCGACCGCATCCAAAACCTGCACGTCAACAGCTGACGAAACTTTAACCGAAATAAAAAGAGAGAAGCTTTCAGCAATCTGAAAGCTTCTCTCTTTTTTAATGTAAACGTTTCTTACAACAAAACAATTCAAAATCGCAAAACAACAATAGAAATTTACAGCTTCTCAATGAAAAATTACAGGCTCTCAATGAAAAATTACAAGTTATCAATAGAAAATTACAAGCTATCAATGAAAAATTACAGGTTATCAATGAAAAATTACAGGCTCTCAATTAAAAACGACAAGACAACAATTCAATTCGACGTTAAAGCAATCGCATACGACATTTGAATAATTCGATCCAAAATCCAAAATCCAAAATCTAAAATCCAAAATCGAATCACGCGGCAGGAAAAACGGTTTGCACGCCGTGAACCCAGCCGACGGAGGTGAGCGATTGGGCGGACGCGGCGGGCGGTGAAAGGGTTAAAATCACCGTCGAATCGGCATTGTCGATCTGCGTCGAAGCCGAATAAGGCGTTTGACTTCCGGCGTTTAGTTTAACGCCCAGAAAGGTCGGGTTCAGAACGGTTTGCGATTGAAATGTTTTCGCGGTGCTTTGCGGATTCGGATTTACGGCGGTGATCTTGACGGACGGATAATTGGAAATGGCGACCGCGTTCACAAAACCGAAAGGACCGTTTCTGCTGAAATCGATCTGCGGGTCGGGCGAAAATCTAAAACCCGAAACATCGCTCGTGCCGTTGGCGACCGCGTCCGTGATCGGCGTTGTCCAAAACCAGTTTTGTCCCGTCGATTCGTTGTAGGCAACGGGCGCGAAATTTACCTGAACGACACCCGGAAAAGTCATTTCGAGTTGGACGGGCGCGGAGCCGGTTTCGACGAGCGATGTGAAAAAATCCGCATTGTTTTGCACGAAAAGCTGGAAAAAATCGGACGCGGCGACGTTTATCGAAGAATTATTGTCGAGCGTGACCGTGTAGCCGTTCGATGAATTCGCCGTGACCGTCATCGCAAGCGTGATCGTGTTTGCCGAATTATTCAAACCGCTCAAAATGTCGGCAAGCGGCGTGAGCACCGCAAAAGCGGGATAAATAAAATTGTTGTCCGCCGAAATTCCGCCGTTTGCGAGCGAAGGGCTTTGCAGTGCTGCCAAAGCCTGCTGAACGAAACCGTTATTCATTGAAACCGCGTTTTGCAGGGAAACACTACTGCCGAGCGCGTTCAGATATTGCCGTAAAACGGGCAAAATCGTTTGTCCGCTCGCGGGTGCGCTGTTCAAAAGCGCGTTCAGATTCGTCGCTGACTGCATCGCCGTCCAAGTGGTCGGCGGAGTCGCCCAAGTCGTTGCAATCGTGTTGATGATAATGTCGATCGGCTGTTGCGTCGGCGCGGCGTTCGGGATCGAACCGTAAGCCGCCTGCCACGCGCTCAACATCGCAAATTGCTCATTGACCGCGTTTTCTCTGGCGGTTGAAAGCGCGTTCAGATCGGCGGTTGAAAGCTGATAGCTGATCGCGCCGAGAACTTCGATAAAATAATTCGTAAAACTTCCGCCCAACTGCACGGGCGAAACTCCCGCCCGCAGATTCGAGCTGATCCAGTTATAAGTCAGGTGATTGAATTTCAAATTCGACGGATTTTGCCAGTAATACGGGAAGTTTCCCAACGCCGTCACCGTAAAAGGTTCAAGCAAGGGCGGCACGGGCGCACCCAATCCCGACTTGTTCGCAAGCAAAGCATCGGCATCTTCCGCAAGTTTTTCGAGAATTACGGGAATCATAAAAATTTCAAGCGAATCGGGAACACGGATTCGGCAGATCGGGCGGATTGGCGCGGATAAATCAGAGCCGTTTTCTGAAATCGGTTATAAATAAAAATCCGTTTTTATTCGCCCGATCTGCCAAATCCGCGTTCCCGATTCTAAAAAAATGCCCATGTATTTGGAACACATGGGCATCGACGCTTTTATTTCAAAGCACAAGGGGAAAAGCGGATTTATGCCGCCGGATAGTTGGTTTCGACACCGAGCACCCACGCCGTCGAACTGACCGCCTGACCTGAAACGGTTTGCGGCGGCGGCGTTAAAGTGATCGTTACCGATTGGGCTGAACTGTTGACGTTGACCGAACTCGAATAAGTCGATTCCGAGCTGCCGCCGAGCGGGATTCCGAGGAACGTGATTTCGTGCGACTCCGATTGCTGGAAGGTTTCGGCAATGCTCGCGTAATCGGAACTCGTGACGCTGATAACGACCGTCGGATAACCTGCGATCGCCGCGCCCGTCAAATATCCGAAAGGACCGTTTGCGCTGAAATCGATATTCGGATTCGGTGCAAACTTAAAGCCCGAAACATCCTTCGTGCCGTTAGCGATCGCATCCGTGATCGGCTCCATCCAGAACCAATCCTGTCCGGTCGATATATTGTAGCCCGTCGGACCGAAATTGACCGAAGTTACGCCGGGGAAGGTCATCTGAATATCGACCGTATTTGAACTTGTTGCAATGCTGTCTTGGAAATAACTCTCATTGCCGTCGACTCCGAGCGTGAAAAAGAAGAGAATCGGAATATCGAAACCACTGCCGCCGTTCATCGTCACGCGGTATTCGCTCGACGAGTCACGGCTGATGCCCAAACTCAAAGCTACGACGTTTGCAGTGTCCTGCAATCCGTTCAGAATATCCGCCAACTGGGTCGAAACCGCGTAAGACGGATTTTCGTTGCCGTCGTCGGTCGAAAGACCGCCGTTCGATGACGAAGGACTCTGCACCGCCGCGAGTGCCTGTTGAATGTAGCCCGTGTTCATCGTCGTCGCGTTTTGCAGGGAAATACTGCTTCCCAAAGCATTCAGATATTGCGCGAGAACGGGTGCGATGGTCTTTCCGCTGGCGGGCATATTGTTGAGCAGTGCGTTCAGGTTATGCGAACTCTGAATCGCCGAAAGCGTCGTCGCGGGCGATGCCCAGTTCGTCGCAATCGTGTTCATAATGATGTCGATCGGCTGTTGCGTTGCCGTGGCGGGCGGAATCGAACCGTAAGCCGCTTGCCACGCACTCAGCAAAGCGGCTTGCTGATTCGTCGCGTTTTGCTGTGCTTTCGTCAACTGTGCCTGATCGGTGGTTGAAAGTTGGTAGCTGATCGAGCCGAGTGCTTCGATATACAGATTCGTAAATCCGTTAGCCGAACCCAACTGCGCCGGCGAGGTATTCGCCAGCAAATTCGCACTGATCCAGTTATAGGTCAGATGATTGAATTTCAGATTCGACGGATTTTGCCAGTAATAAGGGAAATTTCCCAAACTACCGACGGTAAATCCCGTCAAAGGCTCGGAAAACACTGCGCCGAGAATCTTCTGCGCTTGCGCTCGCAAACTTTCGATAAGCGGGGCGGCTTGGGAACTGACCGTAGCTGCAACTTGAACTTCTTCACAGCCCTTTACTTTTTGTTCTGGTGTCATTTTTTTAAAAGCTCCTTAATTTTTTTAATTTTGCCCCTTACTTAACTAACGCGGAGAATTTTCAAAAATAGGAACAATTTTTTTTTTGACATATCGAGCGAGTGCGGTTACGCTTATTCCACAATTAAATAAAATATAGATAAAAAGAGTTTGGCTATGATGTTTCCCGCAAATTCTGCATCAGACGAGGCAGCCGTCATATTGAACAGTTTGGACAACACCAACCGCGAAGTGTTGGACAAAATGATCCCGCTTGTTTATCAGGAACTACACGCCCAGGCGCACCGCTATCTGCGGGGCGAACGCCATAATCACACTTTGCAAACTACTGCCTTAATAAATGAAGTTTATCTGCGGTTGGTCAGGCAAAAGGATGTGCGTCTGGAAAACCGCGCACATTTTTTCGGTTTGGCGGCAAATATGATGCGGCGGATTCTGGTCGATTACGCGCGAGCGAAACAGCAGACAAAGCGCGGCGGAAAAAACGAGGACGTGCCGCTCGACGAAGCGATCTCGGTCGAAGTTACCGTGACCGACGAAAAAACGCAGATCGACCTCATTCTGCTGGACAAAGCATTGAATAAACTTTTCATAAAAGACGAACAGGAAGCGCGCATCGTCGAACTCCGCTATTTCAGCGGCTTGACCGTCGAAGAAACGGCGGAAGTTCTCGGAATCTCGACAATGACCGTCAAACGCGACTGGAACATCGCCAAAGCGTGGCTCAAACGCGAACTTAGTTAGGGAAGTTTAGAGTCACGCCGTCAGGCGGCTTTACCCTCAGCGAAAGTCTTCTGAAAAACGGATTCTTAATGCGTGTATTGAAACTGCTCTGATAAAAAAAATCCGCCGAATCTGCCCGCTTTTATCCAAAAAATAAAATTATCCCGGGGCGATCAAACCTTTTAATTGATTGAAAAGCAAGAATAGACCTATAATCTTCTTAGCAAAGCCGAAATGTAGATCGAGATGAGCGAAGCGATAAGTTTGGGAATCGGCTTTTTGATTGACAGTTTTTTATGGTTGCAAAACTGACCGTTATTTTCTTTATCATTCTCTGCCTGCAATTGGGCATTATTCTGATCTTGCTTCCGTGGATGAGCATCGGCGCGTTCGGCGATTGGGGCGATAATTTTCTGCTTGCGTTTCTCGCACAGAAAACCGGGCTTCCCGTAATTCAAACGGCTGTTTCTTCGACGTGGTTTCGCGGCGCGGTAACGGGTTTGGGTGTTCTGAATCTGCTCATCGCCTTCTGGGAGATTGCGCATTTCAAACGCAGTGTCCGCGTTTTTGAAGGCAAGGAAAATTCTTGATTTCGCAGAACGAAAGTGAATTTGTTTCAAACGAACCGTCGCAAACTCATCTATCTCATCACGAAAGGCGAAGCAACTGCCGCTAATTTTTACGAAAAACAGCCGGAAATTCTCGGCATCGTAAAAAAAGCGGTTGAAGCGGAAATTCCGCTCATACAGCTTCGGGAAAAGAATCTTTCGACCCGACTTTTATTTGAACTCGCCGAAAAAGCCGCGCAAATAACCAAAAAATCCAAAACGAAACTTTTGATAAACGACCGCGCCGACGTTGCGCTGGCGGCAAAGGCGGACGGCGTGCATCTGACCGAAAGATCGCTTTCAGCGCAAACTGTTCGGGGAAATTTTCCGAAAGATTTTATGATCGGCGTTTCGGTTCACACGCTCAAAAAGGCTTTGGAAGTAAAAGCAAAAGGTGCTGATTTCGTGACGTTCAGCCCGGTCTTTCATTCGCCCGGTAAAGGCAAACCCGTCGGACTCGAAAAATTGCGCGAAGTTTGCGAAGCGTTAGACGGCTTTCCCGTCGTCGCGCTCGGCGGGGTCGATGAAACGAATTACAGGGAAGTTCTCGAAATCGCGGACGGGTTCGCGGCGATTCGATTTTTGAACAATGCGGATAATTTAAGAAATTATTGAACGCGGATTGTGCGAATCGGGCGAATCACACGGATTTAATTTTATAAAAATATCCGTGAATATCTGCCGAATCTGCCCGATCCGCGTTCAAACTGCTAAAATCCTTTTATGACTAAAATTTGCCTGACAATTGCCGGAGTCGATCCTTCGGGCGGGGCGGGAATCATTGCGGATATTAAAACGTTTTCGGCATTCGGCTGTTACGCGGCGGCGGCGATTGCGTCTTTGACTTTTCAAAATACGCAGGGCGTTTTCGGCGTGGAGAATCAGACGGCGGAAACGGTGCGGCGGCAAATCGAGCCGATTCTCGCCGATTTTGAAGTTGACGCGCTGAAAACCGGAATGCTGCCGACGCGCGAAATTATCGAAGAAGTCGCGCGAATCGTCAAGGAAAATAATTTGAAAAACTTCGTCGTCGATCCCGTCGTGCGTTCGACTTCGGGTTTCGATCTGATCGATGACGAAGCCTTGAAAGTTCTCATCGAACGGCTTTTTCTGCTCTCCGACATCATCACGCCGAACATTCCCGAAGCCGGGCGCATCGCCCGGATGAAGATCGAAACCTTCGCCGACATCGAAACGGCGGCGCGAAAAATGCAAGCTCTCGGCGCAAAAAATGTCCTGATAAAAGGCGGACACCTGCCGATTTTGGATTTAGAAAAGAAAGCCAAAGACCAAAAGCCAAAGACCGAAGACCGAAAAGCAAAAGATTTTTTATTTATCGGCGACGAACTGCATGTTTTTGAAGCAGATTTTATCGAAACGACGGCGACGCACGGAACAGGCTGCACACTTGCGGCGGCGATTGCGGCAAATCTGGCGTTGGGAAAAAGTTTGACGGAAGCGGTCGAAATTGCGAAGAAATTTGTGACGGAAGCGATCAGAAGCGCACCGCATATCGGAAAGGGAAATTCTCCGATAAATCAGCTTATTGCGCGGGTTTGAAGATGCTCGGCGATTGATAAGTGATGCCGAAAGTGATGCCTGAACGCGGGCTGAATTTGGTCAATCCCAGAACGGCGGCGGTATCGAAACGCAGATTTGAGGCTTTAATTTGTGTGCCGATGCGAAATTGCGAGATGCTTTCGGTTCCTAGCGGAATGTCGCCGTTGCGCGTGTTGGCGCGACCGTTTATTTCGCTGACGACGTTAATGCGGTCGGTGATGCGGAAAATTCCCGCCAAACCGTAAAGCAGAACGTCGTTTTGCGTAAATCTTTCGAGCGGCGCGGTCAGAATTCCCAGACCGATATTGCCGTAAATATTCGCACGTGCCGATTTTCCGGCGCGTTTGCCGAATTTTTTCTGCACGAGAACCTTTCCGAAAACATTTATTTGATTTGTGCCGATTCCGCGAGCCTGATCGGTATTTGGTAACTGAAATCCGAATTTGAAGCCGAGCGCGGGCAAAAGTCTGGTTTCGTTGCGGAGCTTGATTTTGGTCGAAAGGATGAAATCGCCCGCATCGTTGGTCGAATTGCCATCGAGATTAAGCGGGATCGGCGCGGGTGTGGCGGAATTGATCGCCAGAAATTCCTGCAAAACTCCTTCGACCTGAAATTCGACGTTTTTCGCAAATCCGACCTTGGCGCGAATGTCGCCGACGCGTGTTTGATCGCCTTTCAAACCCGACAGCGGAAACTTTGCGTTTTGCAGAAAATCGACTCCGGCGGAAATCTCGACCGCGCCTTCGGGCGTGATGTCGACATCGTCCGTAAGCAGCGGACGCTGTTGCGCGTTCGTGAACACTGCGGCTGAAATCATCAATACAAAGGCGGCGAAAAGGCGTTTCATAATTTGATTTTTACGACCGTCAAAAGAAGTCTTTGTAAATGATAAAGGAAAAAAGGCGAACGGTAAATGTCGCAACCTGCTTTGGACATCCGGCGCAAAAATTGTCACAATATTCACGCAAATTTCTTTGCCCGAATATAAAAAAATCTAAATTTAAGGAGCGAAATTTTATGAGCGCAGGTCAAAAAGAACAAGCTATGACAATTGGACAAATGTTGGCGGCGGAGTTGAAGCAGGAAGCCGGTTCGATCAGAAAAATGCTGGAGCGTCTGCCGGCTGAAAAAATGTCGTGGAAACCGCACGAAAAATCGATGTCGCTGGAACGTCTTGCCGGGCACGTCGTTGAAATGATGCTGTGGACGAATGTCACGATCAACGCCGATGAACTCGATTTTGCGGCAATGGATTACAACCCGAAAACTTATACCGAAGCTTCCGAACTCGTTGCCGATTTCGACAAAAATCTTGCCGACACGCTCGAAATTTTGAATAATGCGCCGAACGAAAATATGGGCAATAACTGGTCGCTCAAAAACGGCGAACAAATCTATTTCACGATGCCGAAAGTCGTCGTGATGCGTTCGATGGTGATGAATCACATCATTCATCACCGCGGGCAATTATCGGTTTATATGCGTCTGCTCGATATACCCGTTCCGTCCATATACGGACCCTCGGCGGACGAAGGGGCGATGTAGTTTTAATTTCCGGATTCGGATTCGGTAATTTTAAGTAATCCGAATCCGAACTCCCCGAAGCTTTACCCAAACTAAAAGATGGAATTATTTAACTTTGACAAGGAAATCCACGAAACAGGCGGTTTAAGACTTGTTTCGGATAACAAAGACCCTCAATCTTCTCCAACGGTTGAAAAACAGTTCGTTAATTTTATGTTCTTTCGCGTCAATCCCGACTGGCGCAAATTGAACACTGAAACAAAGCGCATCTTTAAAAGCGAATTTCAGAGCGTTTATCATCGTTTCAGCGAAGATTTTCTGCTCTTTTCATATTCTCTTGTCGGTTTCGATTCAAAAGCCGACCTGATGTTCTGGCGCATCGGACACTCGCTCGATCTCATCCAGGAGATGACCTCCAAACTTTACCGCACCAATCTGGGAAGTTACCTCGAAACCGCCGACAACTATCTTTCGGTCACGAAAAGAATGATGTTCATCGAACGCGACGACAAACCGAATTCGGAAGACCGCTATCACATCAAAGCGGGTGAGAAAAAATACCTTTTCGTTTACCCGTGCGGAAAATACAGCGAATGGTATAAAAAATCGGGCGAAGAACGCGACGCGCTCGTTGAAGAAAATTTTATGGTCGGGAAGAAGTTTCCGAATATTAAAATCCATATGACGCATTCGTTCGGATTCAGCGAAAAGGAATATCTGATCTGTTTTGAAACCGACGAGCCGAAGGATTTTCTCGCGCTTGCCGAAGAACTCCGCGAAACGACGGCGAGCAAGTTTACCTTGAGCGGAATGCCGATCTACACGTGCCGCCAGCGAACGCTGATGGAATGTCTGGACGCGCTCGGATAAGAACATTGAACATTTATCATTTAACATTTACCGCAAGAAGTTTGTTAAATGATAAATGTTCAATGATAAATGAAATGAAGATTGCCAGAAAATTTGTTATCAGCGGAATCGTGCAAGGCGTGGGATTTAGATTTTTTACACAGCGTTCGGCGGCGCGTCATCAGGTTTGGGGCTACGTCAGAAACCTGAAGGACGGACGCGTCGAAGCACACGCCGAAGGTGAGGCAAAAGCGGTCGAAGATTTCAAACACGACCTTTTGACCGGACCCGTTTACGCCAAGGTCGAAGAGATCGAGGAAACGGTTCTGGAACCGGGTAATACATATTCATCATTCAGGATAGAAAAATAGGTCTTTGGTCTTTGGCTTTTGGTCTGTGAAACAATTAAGGAAGACCAAAGACCAAAGACCGAAGACCAAAGACTAAAATGGAACATTTAAAACAATTAATACGCGAAGTGCCTGATTTTCCGAAGGAAGGCATTAATTTTTATGACATTACGACGCTTTTGAAGGATGCCGACGGGTTGAAACAGACGATCGACGCGTTGGCGGAACAGTTCAAAGGCGAAAAGATCGACACAGTGATCGGCGTTGAATCGCGCGGGTTTATTTTTGCCGCGCCGCTTGCTTATCATCTCGGCGCGGGATTCGTTCCCGTCCGTAAACCGAAAAAGCTTCCGGCGGAAAAGGTTTCGGTTTCGTATGATCTCGAATACGGTCAGGACACGCTCGAAATGCACAAGGACGCGGTCGGGATGGGTCACAAGGTTTTGATCGTTGACGATCTGCTCGCAACGGGCGGAACGGCAAAAGCGGTCGTCGATCTGGTCGAAGGCTTGGGCGGCGAGATCGTCGGGCTTTCGTTCGTGGTCGAGCTTGATTTTCTGGGCGGTCGCAATAAATTTGACGGTTACAAAGTCAAATCGCTTTTGACTTACGACAGCTAAAAGATAAAAACGCGCTTGCGCAAGTCTGTAAAAGTTAAGTAAAAAACTGTCAATTATTCCCGGGATAGGCGACAGTTTTTTACATTCAAACACCGAAAACTTGACAATCCGCAATCCGCAATCCAAAATCCCAAATTGACAGGCTCCCGTAGCTCAGTTGGATAGAGCGTTCGCCTCCTAAGCGAAAGGTCACAAGTTCAAATCTTGTCGGGAGCATTAACAAAAATCTCTCACTATTTGTCGTTAATCAGGAATGTTTTACTTTTAATAAGTATGAAAGTTTTCAGTGTGATTTCGTTCTTTGTTTTTGCCTTCGCTTTACATTTTTCCGTTTTTTCTCAAGCTGATCCGCCTAAAGATGTTTTATCCTTGTCAGGCGATAAATTCAGTTTTAATTATCCTTCGGATTGGGAATTGAGTGATAAAAGCAATCAAAATTTTCAACAATTCAATTTAATTCCGAAGAACGGCAACGCGTTGATTATGGTCATTGCCTTTCGTTCCAGCGTTCGGACATACGATGTTTTCGACCAGTTAAAGCTTGGTGTCAGTTACCCTTTAATCGATAAAATGCTGCAGGGATTTACTAATTCGGTCAGAAGCGAAGTTTGTATGGGCTTTAGCAATATTGCCGTTCCCGGATTCAGCGTTTCCGGTTTACACAATAAAAAACCGGGCAAGGGCGACGTTTTTAATTTCGCGCTCAAAGAAAAATATTTTCAGTTTGTTTATATGAGAGATGACGAGGATGCGGCGAAAACAGATGCCGCGTGGAAACTGCTCATCAAAACATTCAAGGTTGAAGGAAAAACGGATGATAGTTCATCTTTGCTCATCGATTTTAATAACGACACGGTGCTGAACGGCAAGGCAATCGAATTGCCGCGTCCGACATATCCTTCGGAAGTGAAAGACTCCATTTCAAGAGATGTCCGCGTCAGGGTGGCATTGGACGAAAATGGCAAAGTCCTTTCTGCAAAGGTAATCGACGGCGACCAGCGGTTTTATCTTTCATCTATCGAAGCCGCCAGGAGAGCGAAGTTTGCGCCGACGGTGATCTGCGGGAAGCCGGTTAAAATTAAGGGAATCATAACTTATAAATTTGTTCGATAGACGGCGTATAAAACAAGTTTCGCGTATTTACCTCAAAAACAGCCCGCAGAAAAAGAAAAACGAACGGCTGATAAAGTTTCGGAAATAATTTCACAAATTTGTGGAAAGCAAAGGCGAATGAAACTTTGTAATAAGTAACGGAAGAAAAAAGGTAGGTCAAGCACAGTGGCAAGCATTTAACTTGACCTAACTTTATCTGACGGCTATTCACATTCTCTTGAATGTATCTATCCGAAACTTGAGTCGTGTCCCGCAAACACGGCTATTTTTTTATTTTTGAGGGTGAACGGCAAATTTGCGGAATGATCGGCGAATTTAATGATTTCATTTGCGCGTGCGAACAACTGTCACCGAAGAACAAACGCGCCCGCCGCCTCAACACGCTCGACAGCCGAATCAATATTCTTTCCTGTTTCTTCAAAATTCGTAAATTATCTTTGCGCCTTTCGCGTTTTTTGTGGCAAGTTATTTACAGCTATGCAAAAAGTCCTGACAGCCGAAGAGATGCGCGAAGTTGACCGTTTGACGACGGAAAAATACGGCATTCCGTCGATCATTCTGATGGAAAACGCCGCGCACGCCGCCGCCGCTGTCATCAAAGAAAAATTAGGCGGTTCGGTTGCGGGAAAATCCTTTCTGATTCTCTGCGGCAAAGGCAACAACGGCGGCGACGGCGCGGCTCTGGCGCGGATTTTATGGACGCAGGGCGCAAAAGTTCAAATTTATCTGTTCGGAAATATTGACGAAACTAAAGGTGATGCGCGAATTAATTTTGAATTTTGCAAAAAGAACTACGAAGAAAATAAAAGAAAGGAAAAGCCTCGCTTTTGGTTTTTTGAGTTTTATAACAGAAATTGGGTTATGGAAGTAAATTCTATGATTCAAGTTAAATCAACGACCTCAATTAAGGCGCATACCATTGTTGTCGATGCTTTATTCGGAACAGGATTGTCAAAAAAAATTGAAGGTCAATTTGAAGAACTTGTAAAACGGATTGTTGATGTTAAGAGAAAATACGGAATGCCGTATTATTTTTCATTGGACATTCCTTCAGGATTAAGTGCTGATTTCGGAGAACGAATTGGAGAAAATATTCAAGCAGATTTAACCGTCACTTTTACCGCGCCGAAATTGGCAAATGTTTTGCCGCCCGCGTCGAATTTTAACGGGGAATTGGTGGTTGCAAATATCGGTTCGCCGCAGGAATTGATCGATGCGTCGCCGTCGCAAACGTTTGTGGCGGAAAAGCAGGACGCGCTTGATTGGCTCGGAAAAACCGAATTTTCTGCGGCTTCATACAAAAACAAACGCGGACACGCGCTTTTGGTGGTCGGCTCGCGTGAATACACAGGAGCGGGCGTTTTGGCAGGAAATGCGGCGATCGTTTCGGGCGTTGGGTTGGTGACGGTAGCGACAAGCGAATCGGCACAGATAGCGATTTCATCGAAGATTTCGGAAGAAGTCATCGTGCGCGGCTTGCCCGAAGACGAAAACGGCGTGATCGCCGACGAAGCGTTTGAAGGAATAGAAAAACTATCGGAAAAAGTTGACGCGGTTGGTATCGGGTGCGGATTAGGAATAATTGGCAGAAGCCCGCGCGTGAGCAAGGGCGGAAAGAAGGACGAAGCGACGGATGCGACTGCGCGACTGCGCGATTTTGTCGAAAATCGTCAAACGCCTATCATAATTGATGCCGACGGTTTGAATGCGCTTTCACCTTTCAAATTAAAAGGTTCGGACGAATTTCCAATTGTTTTAACGCCGCACGAAGGCGAATTTTTACGGCTTTTGGGAACGACGGACAGAGAAGTTTTAAAAGACCGTGTGGCGGTTGTGCGTGAATTTGCCCGAAAACACCAAGTCATTTTAGTTTTGAAAGGCGAACGCACGTTAATTGCATCGCCTGACGGTCGCATCGTGATAAATCCGACGGGAAATCCGGGTTTAGGCAAAGCGGGAAACGGCGACACGCTTGCGGGAGTTATCACGGGTTTCGCCGCGCAAGCCGCGCAGTTTGAAATCGATATGTTTGAAACGGTCGTCGCGGCAATTTATATTGCGGGACTTGCGGGCGACATTGCGGCGGAAAAATACGGCAAACGCTCGATGTTGGCAAGCGATGTGCGCGAATGTTTGAAGGAAGCATTTGAACGTATAACGGATAACTGATAGTGGATAGTGAAAACCGCTTTTTCAGTTATCCGTTATCCAATGTCAGTTATCACTTAAAGAGTTATGAATTCAAAGGAACTTTTGCAGAAATGGATCGAGGCTTTTCAGCGTTGCGACGTTGACGCGGTGGTCGAATGTTATGCTGACGATGCCGTGAATTTTCAGATCGCGGCGGGCGAACCCGCGATCGGGAAAGAACAGATTCGCAAGGATACGGCAGAGTTTTTCAGAGGATTTCCCGATGCGTGGTCGCGGGTGGAAAATCTCATCGCCGACGGCGACCGTGCCGCGTGGGAGTGGGTCGGCGGCGGAACCTTTGCGGGCGAATTTTACGGCAACCAGCCGACGGGCAAATCTTTTACGATTCACGGTTGCGGTTTTTTCAAATTCAAGGACGGAAAGATCATCGAACAACACGGTTACTGGGATAAATTGTCGTGGTTTGCGCAAGCAGGTTTGCCGATAGACTGATGTTTGAAACAACGATTCACACGGATTTTTACGGATTCGGATAGACAAATTTTTAATGACGAAGACCAAAGACCAAAGACCAAAGACCGACATTTTTATTTGCCGTTCGCCGCAGGACACTTTCGATCTCGGCGAAAAGATCAGTGAAAGTTTGGCGGGCGGTGAGATGATTCTTTTGAAGGGCGGTTTGGGCGCGGGGAAAACGCTTTTGACGAAGGGAATTTTATACGCGCTCGACTACGATGTTGACGAAGTAACTTCGCCTTCTTTTACGCTGGTCAATCTTTACCGCACCGCAAAGTTTGACGTTTACCACATCGATCTGTGGCGCATCGATGAAAAATTCAACGCGGCTTCGGCGGTCGGTTTGGATGAAATTTTAGAAGACGAAACGGCGGTCACGATCATCGAATGGTCGGAGCGTTTGAGAAAGTTTCAGTTTCCCGAAAAGACTCTCGAAATAGAAATAAAAGGCGACGGCGATCTGGCACGGGAAATTTCGATAAAAAGTTTGACTTCAAACGAAAACCGAATATCATAAAATCTGCCCCGCAAATTTTATAAATATTCGAGGAAAAATAAAAATTATGATGGATCAATTGGTCAACACGGTCGCCGAAAAAACAGGGCTTTCGCACGAACAGGCAAGATCGGCGGCGGAAGCCGTGATCGGATTTTTGAAGGACAAGCTTCCGGCACCTGCGGCGGGAATGCTCGACAGCGCAATCGGCGGCGGCGGAAATGAAGGCGGCGGCTTAACCGATCAGGCATCGAATATGCTCGGCGGTCTGGGCGGAATGTTCGGCGGTAATAAAGAGTAATTGAAGAAAGGATTTGCCCACGAAACACACGAAAAAGACGAAAAAGAAAAAATAAACAAAATGCTTTCCTATTAATTTTCGTTTCTTTCGTGTGTTTCGTGGGCAAAAATAGTTTTTATAAGATTCGAGATTCAGGTGTTTTATGAGAAATCTGCTTTATATTTTGGTGTTCGGTTTTCTGGTCGTAAGTTGCGCGGACAGTTCGGCGGCGCAAAAAACGGGCGGGAAAGATCGAAAAAATTCTTCGCAGGTTTCGCCGACACCGAAGGCGGCTTCTTTACCGAAAATGAAAAATCCAACTCTGATCGTTAAAAAAGGCGAACGCAAGCTCGAACTTTTCGATGGCGCAAAACTCATCAAAACTTATTCGGTCGCGCTCGGTTTCGCGCCCGAAGGCGACAAAGAGATCGAGGGCGACGGCAAAACGCCCGAAGGCGATTTCTACGTTTTCACGAAAAACCCGAAAAGCAATTTCTATCTTTCGCTCGGGCTTAGTTACCCGGGATTAAAGGACGCAAAGCGCGGTTTAGAGCGGAAATTGATTACGCAAGCCGAATATGACGAAATCGTTGACGCGCTCAAAAATAAACGGATGCCTTTGCAGAAAACCAGGCTCGGCGGCGAAATTTACATTCACGGCGGCGGAAATTCCGACGATTGGACATGGGGCTGTGTCGCGCTGACAAACGAAGAGATCAAAGAACTTTTCGACGCGATTCCGGTCGGTGCGAAAGTTACCATCAAGCCTTAAAAAACTCTTCCATTCGGCAAAAGGAATATGCTAGGATTGATTTGTATTGAATCCCTTTCAATGCAGTTTTCCTTATCTTAAATCTAACAAAAAATCCTTTTGCTCAATGAAAATTTTACAAGCTGACCTTACAGCCGTCGAAGGTCTGTATAAACGCGGATTGTATCTTCAGGCATACAATCTTTCCCGCCGCATCGCGCCTTTATTAGAATGGGAAGGTTCGGATGCAAAACTCTTAGCCGCCAGTCTGATTCATAATCTGGGATCGCCTCAACTCAGCGTCGATTGGACGCGAAACGTCTGGCGCAAAGACCGCAGACATCCGAAAGCGACAATTCATTACGCGTTCGACCGTCTTCACTCAAAAGGCGCGGTTCCCGCACTTTTATTCATTCGCTCGGCAAAACCGCAGGTCGAAGATGTCGGCTTGAATGTCTGGCTTCATTGCCTCTATGCCGGTATTTACGCTTCGCTGAACGATTTCGAGCAAGCCGAAACGTGGCTCGATGCCGCTTTTGCACTCGATTATAACGACAGTTGGGCGTGGGTCACGAAAGCTCACATTCTGGAACAGCAAGACCTTTACAAAGAATCGCTCGCCGCCGCTCAACAAGCTTTGAAAGTCGGCGGTTGGCGGCGTTCGTCGGTGCTTTCGGCGGCGCATATTCTTGCGCTGATGGAAAGATACGACGAAGCCGGAAATTTGCTGACCGAAGCCTCGAAACATCTCGAAAGCGCGTGGATCGTCAAAGAACTCGCCGATTTGCAATCGGAATTGGGCGACAGCGTCGGCGCGTTGGCAAACTACGAAAAACTGCTTTACCTGATGCCTCTGCGCGAAAAGGAGATCGACAAATGGCTTTACAGCCGTCTTTCCGATATGGCTTACCTCGCCCGCGATGTGCGCAAAGCAGTTCATTACGCGGAAATCGCCGACACGCCGCATTTGACCAAATTTAAGGAACAACTGATCTCGTCGAACGGCACGAAACGCCGCGTGCAGTTAAAGGTCGGATTCGTGCGTCAGCATAAAATGACCTGTGCTCCCGCGACGATCTCCAATATCAGCCGCTATTGGAAAAAAGAGATCGAGCATTTAAAACTGGCGGACGAAATCTGCTACGACGGAACTGCCGGATATAACGAACGCGACTGGGCGGAGAAAAACGGCTGGAAGGTTCGCGAATTTACGGTCAACTGGGAAAACGCCGTCGAGCTTATCAACCGCCGCATTCCGTTTACGCTTGCCACGATCCAGCCCGGAAACGGACATTTGCAGGCGGTCATCGGTTACGACGAGATCAAGAAAACATTCCTTATCCGCGATCCATATTATCGAAAGGTCAGCGAATTTTTGGTTGACGAATTGCTCGAAAATCAAGTTGCGACGGGTCCGCGCGGAATGGTCTTGATACCGAACGAATACGCGCATCTGTTGAACGGATTGGAACTCAAGGAAAGTCGTCAATACGATTTTCACTATCACATCGAACTTTCGCTGAAAAATCACAATCGTCAACACGCCGTTCAACTGCTCGAAAAAATGCAGGAAGAATTTCCCGATCATCGTTTGACGCTCCGCGCGCGTTGGGCTTTGGCATATTACGATTGCAACGATCTGAGTATGCTCGATGCCGTCGAAGGTTTGCGGAAAATGTTTCCCGACGACATCAATCTGAAAATGAGCTATCTGAGCGTCGCGCAGGAACATTTGCGGCACGATGAAAAACGCGCTCTGCTCGAAGAATACAGCAAGGCGAAAATTACCGATCCGCTTATATGGCAGATGCTCGGAGCCGATCTCGGAGCCGATGCGCGACAGCACAAACGCGCGATGCGCTGGATTTACAAATCTCTCAGATGTCTGCCTTCGCATTCGCTGAATTACCGCTTGATCGCCGATATTTACTGGGCAAAACGCGATTTTGCGCAAGCTCTCGAACTCTACCGTGCGGCGGCTTGTTTGAACGATAAAGATGAAAGTCTGGCGTGGTCGTATTTTCAGGCGGCGCGGCATCTCGAACAAACGGAAAAGGCTTTGCAGTATTTGAAAGACCGTTTTGAACGCTTCGGACATCTTTCACGTTTTCCCGCGCTCACGCTTTTTCACGCTCTGCGCGAACTCGGTTTGACGGTCGAAGCGTTTGAAATTTTGCAAAGAGCGATCGAAAAACGTCCCGATGACGGCGAATTGAAGATTTTCGTTGCCGAATCGAAGGCGCGTTTCGGTTTGATGGAAGAAGCGAAAAGTTATCTTCTGCAATCGGCAAGCATCGCCCCGCGCCGCGATTTTCTGCGGACTTCCGCCTCGATTGCCGAACTCGAAGGTGAATTAACGACCGCGTTACAGCATTGGAAGGAAATCTTACAACTCGAACCGCTGGCGATGGACGCTCACCAAAGCACCGCATTTTTTCTTGCCGCGACCGAAAGCCGCGCCGCCGCGCAAAATTATTTGAAGGAAGTTTCGTCGCGTTTTCCTCATCACCGCGTTTTACGGAAATATCTGCTCGAATGGATGAGCGACGAAGAGCCGAAAACCGTCATTCCGATCGTTCAAAACCTGATCGAACTCGACACACGCGATGATTGGAGTCATCGTGAAATGGCACGTTGGCTCATCAAACAAAAGCGTTTCGATTTAGCCTTGAAGGAAGCCGAAACCGCGCTCGAACTCGACCCGAACGAACCGCTTTCACATTATTTATACGGTTACATTTTGAAAGAAATGAACCGTTTCCGCGAGTCTTACGATTCATTTATTAAAGCGTTGAGATTGTCGGTCGATTTTTCTCCCGCGCTCGAACAGTTGATGGAGCTTTCGCGTTCGCGTGACGAAAAATTGAACGCGCTCGCCTTTGTCAAAAATCAGCTCACGGTTCAGGTTTCTTTCGGTAACGCGATTTTGAATTATTACGAAACCGCCAAACGCTTCATCGAATCGGAAACTTTGCTGAATGAATTGAAGGCGATTCTCGAAAAACGGCTCGATCTGTGGTCAGCCTGGTCGGTCGTGATCTGTCAGCTCGTCGATATGAAACGGCTTGACGAAGCGTTAAGTTTAGCCGAAAAAGCGACGCGCCGATTTCCTCTGAATCAAGGTTTGTGGTATGACCTTTCGTTCGTTTACAAGGTCAAGGGCGAAACCGAAAACGAGATCAAAGCCTTGCAGAAAGGTTTGAGCATCAATGCGAACTGGAGCTTCGGAATTCAACAACTTTCCGAAGCCTTCTGCCGTAAAAATCAGACCGAAGAAGCACGGAAACTGCTCGAGGACGGCGTGCGCCGTATGCCGCTCGACGCGTATCTGCACGGTTATCTGGCGGATATTTACTGGAAACTCGAAAATAAAGATTCGGCGATCGAAACGGTCAAAAAGGCTTTGACGCTCGACAATGAATACGATTGGGGCTGGGTCGCTCTGAAAACTTGGCTTCGCAGTATGAAGAGGTCGGACGAACTCGAAAAAATGGCGTGGCAACTTGCCTCAGCCAAACCGCGCGACGTTAATTCGTGGCTGACGCTGGCGCGAATTCTCGATGAACCGCACCAATTCGAGCGGCAATTCGAGGCGATCGGTCAGGCTTTGAAACTGGACGGCAACAATGTCCGCGCCACGATTCTGAAAGCGAAAAATCTCGCCAACCGCAAGCTTTACGACAAGGCTCTGCGCGTTTGCGATCTCGTTCTGCCGAACGGTCGCCGACCCGAAGAATTGATCTTTCTTTCCGCAAATATCGAATCGATGCGCGGGAATGTTCCGCAGGCGGTCGTCATTCTGGAAAAGCTGACGCAAACTTCGCCCGAATATTATCCGGCGTGGGAAAGCCTCGCGGACTTTTACCGTGAATCCGAATCGCATAAGGAGAAATATTTTCAGATCACGCGCGAAATGACGCGGATCGCACCGCAGGATTCGGTCGTTTTCGGTTATCACGGCGAAGCGGCTTTGTTTGTCGAAAATTACGAGGAAGCTAAAAAAGCTTTCAAACAAGCAATCGCACTCGATCCGAATTACGAATTCGGCGCGTGCGTTTTGTTCGATCTTTGTTTCGACGATGGCAATCAGCAGGAATGTTTGCTTGCACTCAAACATCTCAAAGAATTTATCAAGACGGGCGGCTCGGCGATGCGGCAGATCAAGTTTTATGCGCGTGAAAAAAACAAGCAGGAAGCGAAAAAACTGTGGAAACAGTTGTGCCTTTCGGCGGATGCCAACCGCAGACAGTTTGACCGTGCGATCGTCACGCTTCGGGAAAACGGGATTTTTCCGCCCGAATACGATTTCCTCAAATATACTTTGCTTGAATATATGAATCGACCCGAAGCAAGCCCTCTGCTCGGCGAGATTTGGATGGAAAATTTCTACAAAAACTACGGTTTCGCCGCCGCGGAAAAATCGTTCGGCGAATTCAAAAAGGATACCGAAGTCTGGCGCAAGGCGGTCGATCATTTCTTTGAACTGCTCTATCAGGACAAGGAATTCAAAAAGATGCGGAATGTCATCGAAAACCGTGCCGCCGACCTCAAACAGGATAATGAAACGTGGGCACTTTGCGGATATTATCTGAACACCATCAAGGAACATCAGAAAGCCGCCGAATGGTTTGCCGATTGGAGCAAACGCGAAAATCTGAAACCGTGGATGCTCTGGAATTACACGCTTTCGCTCAACAATCTCGGCAGAACGGCGGACGCGCAGAGAATTCACCTCGAAGCCTTGAAGATCGAAGAAGACGGTTCGGTGAATCTGCACCGCACGATGATCGGACTCGAAAAAGCGGCGACCGGGAAATTTACCGAAGCAAAGCATCTCGTCGGAAAGATCGACACCGAAAACTTCCGAAGCTGGGAACAGTTTTTCTATTTTCTGCTGACGAGTCTGCTCGACATTTCCGAATCCGCCAAACGCTCGGCGACCGAGCGCGACCGTTCGATCAACAAAATGATCAGCGGTAGTCTTTCGCACGAACGTTTGTGGAAAGATAAAGTAATGCGCAGTTATTTCAACAAAAGTCTGGAAGGCGTTTTCGCGCAAAATATTTCAGGCGCGAAAAAGGCTTGGATCAAGCTGAAAATCTGGAGTTCATACATTTTCAGTTTAATGAACAAACCGATCGGCTCAAAGTAAACTTGACTTCACAAGTCAAAAAAACAATACTTGAATTAAAAATAAAGATTTGTTGAAATAATACAATAGATTGAAATTATAGAGGAAAAAAATTATGCCATATCCTGAAATTATGATTCACGGGATGCGCCAGGAACTTGCGCAACTCGGAATCGAAGAAACAAAAACACCTGAATCGGTCAAAGAAGCGGTCGAAAACACGGACGGAACCGTGATGGTCGTCGTCAACTCGGTTTGCGGCTGTGCGGCGGGCGGCGTTCGTCCCGGAATCGCGATGGCTTTGCAGAATTCGGAAGCCAAACCCGACAAAGCGATCACCGTTTTCGCGGGTGCAGACATCGACGCGACCGACGTTGCGCGCGATTATTTCACGGGCTATCAGCCTTCGTCGCCATCGATCGGCTTTTTGAAAAACGGCGAACTCGTCAAGATGTTTGAACGCCGCGACCTCGAAGGTCGTCACCCGATGATGATCGCACAGGCTTTGATCGACACTTTCAACGAAGTCTGCACGAAATCGGAAGCGGCAAACAACTAAAAGTTCGTTTTTGAATAACTTTAAAAAGCAGAAGGAAGTTTGATTAATCAAACTTCCTTCTGCTTTTTTGCGGTGATTTTCGGGGCGATCTATTTCCGAAATTCGCGGCGGATTTTTTCGGTCTGACAGGTCGTTCGTTTTTCGGCGGAGTCGGTTTTGTCGATTTTTGGGGCGGTTTGGCTTTCGGTTTTTTCGGAGCCGGGTTAAAAAATTCCTTTATTTCCTCTTCGTCCAGTTCGCGGTATGCGCCGACGGGAAGGCGGTCGTAGTCGATGTGACCGATGGCGGTGCGTTTGAGTTTGACGACGGAATGACCGACGGCATCGAACATTTTGCGAATCTGCTGATTATGTCCTTCGTGAAGCGTAACTTCATACCAGCCGTTGTTTTCGGTGTGTTTCAGCTCTTTTATTTCGGCGGGTGCGGTTTTGAAACCGTCTTCGAGGCGGATTCCGCGACGCAGTTTATTGATCGCGTTTTCATTCGGCAAACCTTTTACTTTGACTTCGTAAACCTTTGCAACGGTTTTCGATGACGCGACGTGATTCGTAAATTCGCCGTCGTTGGTCAGAATTATCAAGCCTTCGGTGTTGAAATCGAGCCGCCCGACGGGATGAAGTTTGCCGTAGCCTTTGACGAGATCGGTGACGAGCTTTCTGCCTTCGGGGTCAGCCGCACTCGACAGGTAGCCTTTCGGTTTATTGAGCAGAATGTAAGCGTTTTTGCGCTTTTCGAGTTTTTGATTGATAAGTTTGCCGTGAACTTTGATGTGGTCTTTTTCGCCGTCGGCTTTGAAGCCGAGTTCGGTTATGATCTTGCCGTTGACGGAAACCGCACCGTTAGCGATCAATTCGTCCGCGCCGCGTCTTGAAGCAAGTCCGGCTTGGGCAATCAGTTTATTTAATCTTTCCAACATAAGCTAAATATCTTAACTTATTTCTTCGTCTTGTTCATCCTGCAATTCAAAGATGGTTCGATAAGACGGCATTTCTTTGCGCATAAATTCGTTGGTTTGAAAAATATATTGGCGTTCGTATTCCTCGGAATGGCTCGGTAGAGAAGTGATTTTTATGAGTTCGCCGTCGCTCAATTCCATTCCGACCGACCAGATCGGCGCGCCTTCGTCGTCGCTTTCCTCGATCAGCCGAAAATATCTGATTTCTTCAAAGGCGTAAACCGTTTCGCGTTTGCCGAAAAGCCCGCGTTTGGTGATCGTGAGTTCGTCGTTGATGCGGTCGATAAAGACTTTCGTGAGCGGTGCGCCGTAAATTATCCAAAATCCCGCGCCGACTCCGCACAAGCCCATCAAAAGCGCGATGAAAAGCATCCACGGCGATTGCGAACCATAATCCTTCAAACCGCCGAGTGCGCCGTAAACGAAAATTCCGCCGACGAGCATAAAAAACAGCCCGATAAACCACAAACAGCCGGGCGTTTCGTAAAGCGTCAAGAAATTTGCGTTTTGCGTCGTTTTCATTTTGCGGCTTCAATTAAATAGTTTATTGAGAGTTTAGTCCAATTCCGGCAAATTCGCGGATTTGAAGGCAAATTTCGTCTTGCGCGGCTTTGTCGTGAACTTTTCGCGTCGGAATTTCGAGCCGCAAACCGCCGCCAATGACGATGTATGAAGTGTAAATCCTGGCGTTTTCGAGGTCGGTTTCTTCCGTTTCCAATTTGTAGATTTCCGCAAAATCGAATTTCTTTGTTTCCGTGTGGGATGGGAGTTTTTCTTCATAAAAAATCTTTCTCACGGAAGCATCGAGCACGAGTTTTTTCGGAGTGGTTTTGAAAAATAAATAACCTGCAAAGATGACGGCAACACCGACAAAAGCAAAGATCGCCGTTCCGATTAATTGTGCGAGCAAATCGTTAAAGCCGAATAATTTGGTGAGATTCCAAGAAAGCAATGTAAAAAACGAACCGAAAATCATCAGACAAATGCCCGTAATTTTTGACTTTACGGCATCGTCTTCAAAAATCAGAATGTCGTTTTTTGATATTTCGCTCACATTCCCTGCGTCAAATCTTCAAAATCCTCGATGCTCGGCAGTTCGGTTAAATCCTTCAAACCGAACTGCATCAAAAAATCTTTCGACGTTCCATACATCATCGGTCGCCCGACGGTTTCCTTGTGTCCTTTGGTGATAATTAAGCGTTTTTCGAGCAGGGTTTTGATCGCCGAAGCCGATTGAACGCCACGAATTTCCAGAATTTCGGGAATCGTGACGGGTTGTTTGTAAGCGATGACGGCAAGCGTTTCGAGCGCGGCGAGCGACAATTTCGCACTCGGACGCGTTTTCAGATATTGGCGGACTTCCTCGTGATATTCGGTGCGCGTCGAAATTTGCCAGCCGCCCGCGATCTCGCGCAGCTGCAAACCGCCGTCACGTTGTTCGTATTCCTGTTTCAATTCTTCGACCGCCGCTTCGATCGTTTCGCGGTCTTCTTCCAAAACGTCGGCAAGCGTTTTCACCGTGATCGGTTCGTCGGCAACAAAGATCAACGCCTCGGCAATCGAAACGATCTCGGCGATTGAACGCGTTTTCTTTTCTTCTATTAAATCCATAAGAAATTAGCCCACAAAATACACGAAAAGCACGAAAAATAAGAAAGAGATTATATCTTTTTTCGTTTCTTTCGTGTATTTCGTGGGCAAAAAAAATTAAACCTTTCGCAAAATAATATCGCCGAAGGTTGCCGATTGCATCAGTTTAATGCCTTCGGTGCGGACGATTTCGAGAATCGCCATAAACGCCGTGACAAGTTCGCGTTTGTTGTGCATTTCCTCGAAAAACTTCAACACGCTCAACTCTTTTCCCGCCATAATCCGCGTTTTCAGGTTTTTCAGCATTTCCGCCAGCGTGATTTCTTCGCGTTCGATCTCCAGTTGGATTTCTTCCTTGCGGCGCGACAGGACTTTCTGGAAAACGGTCAAAAGGTCAAAAACAGTCGCGTTCGTTTCGGCGTTCGTATCGTCCGATTCGATCTTGCCGCGCGGAAAAACGGCTTGTTCGACGGTCGAACGTTCGTAAAGCATCTGCGCGGCGTTTTTGAATTTTTGATGTTCGAGCAATTGGCGGACCAGTGCTTCGCGCGGGTCTTCGAGTTCTTCTTCAAGCTCTTCCTTGATTTCTTTCGGCAGAAGCATTTTCGATTTGATCTCGATGAGCGTCGCCGCCATCACGAGAAAATCGCCCGCCAGCGAAATGTCCAGTTTCTTCATCAGACGGATATATTTCAGATATTCGTCGGTGATCTTGGCGATCGGAATGTCGAAAATATTTGCCTTTTCCTGTTTGATGAGAAACAAAAGCAGGTCGAGCGGTCCGGCAAACTCGCCGAGCCTGAGCTTGAGTTCCTCGTTTTTGTGAGGCGCGACGATTTCGGGCTGAACCTTGTAAAAATCAAAACTTAATTGTTCGGGTTGCTGTTCCACTTTGATAACTGATAACTGATAACGGATAACGGATAACCGAAGAAAATTATCAGTTATCAGTTATCAGTTATCAACTATCAACTAAATATATTTTGTTTCGCGCAGGTAGATTATGTAATCGATTGCGGGCGGCGTGAAACCTTCTTCGCGGTATTTTAGCATAATATTGCCGCGATGAATGGATGAATGAAAAACGACGTGCGTGAGCATTTCGCGGTAGTTGTTTTCCTTCCAGGCACCTTCGCTCGTGCGGTATTGCGCGGAAATGCTCAAGCCTTCTTCTTCAAAACGCCGCAGAAGTTTTTCGTATCTTTCGGAAATCTCACGCGCCAGATTTCCGCATTCTTCGAGAGTCAAATCCTGCCAGAAATCGAAACCGAACGAATCTTTGCCGAAAAGCCGTTCGTAATATTCCTGTTCGGTGATGAGCAGATGTGCGAGAATGCGGCGGCATTTTTCCGACGGATTTTCCTTCAAAGCGCGGATGATACGGCGGTTTGCCCAATCATTATAGGCGTAAAGTTCGCGGAGATGTTCGAGCGTGTTCATTCGGTTTCGGCGTATGCCTTCAAATCTTCGAGCGCAACGTGTTGGAGCGCGTTTTCGTGACAGGCTTCCAGAATAACTTTCGGCGCAACGCCGTTTTCAAAGGCTTCGCGCCAACGCAGAACGCATAGACACCATTTATCGCCGTCAACCAGACCGGGAAAATTAAATTCGGGACGCGGCGTAATGAGGTCGTTGCCCATTCCGCGCGAAAATTCGAGAAATTCGTCCGTGACGCGCGCGCAGACGGTGTGTCTGCCTGTGTCCTGTTCGTTGGTTTTGCAGAAACCGTCGCGGAAATATCCGGTCAGAGGTTTCAGACAGCAACATTTCAGTTCGCCGCCGAGAACGTTTTTGGGTTTCGGGCGATGCCCGTTTCCGTTTGTGATACTCATAATCGTAAAAATTAAAAATGGAACGCGGATTTGGCGGATGAACCGAATAATTTTTTTACAAAATCCGCGCAAGTTCGCCCGATCCGCCCGATCCGCGTTCCGGATATTCTAAATCATATCGCCAAGCCTTGTTTCGACGAGGTTTTGCGATTCTTCGTAGGTAAAGACACGCGATTTCGTGACGAAACGCACGCCGAGCGGGATCTCAAGCGAGAAGGACGCGCCGCGACCGGGCGTAACGTCGATGGTCAGTTCGGTGTGTTTCCAAAACTCGAACTGATCTTTCGCCATATAAAAATCGCATCCGTCGATCTCGCCGAGCCAGACATCGCTCGAACCGACGAGAAATTCTCCGTCCGCATAACACATCGGCGACGAACCGTCGCAACAGCCGCCCGATTGATGAAACATCAGCTTGCCGTTCTTCTCGCGTAATTGAGCGATGACCTTTTTGGCTTCGTCCGTCACTTTCACCCTCGGAATATTGTTCATAAACACCTCAACAAATAAAGAAACAGTTTCGCGTTCGGATTCCCTTCTTTAGAAGGCTTCTTCGCTAGCGGAAAGCCGCCTGAAGGCGGGACTCCGAACACTTCAATTATCCTCTCAAAGAGTATCGAACACCTTCAAAATAAACTTATCGACCCATTTTGTCTTGATCGCGGCATATTCGGATTTGTCCGAAACGTTTTTTGCCAGACTTATTTTGTAATCATTATACTCTTTGGCGAGCGCGGTGTCTTTTCGCAGGATGTCGCGGAAGTTCAGTTTGGAAAACCAATCGGCGTCGGCTTCGGTGTAGATATGCACCTGCACATAACGGACGTTTTTCTTGTCGAGAACGGCGTAAAAATGCCCGTTTTCGTTGTCGAACCGACCGCGATATTCGTAACCGAGCGAGCGGAGCGCGTCCGCCAACGTTTCGAGCTTGTCTTTTTTGCAAAGAATGGCGATGTCGAGAATCGGTTTCGCGTAAACGGACGGAATGGCGGTGCTTCCGACGTGTTCGACGGCGATCACGGCATCGCGGGCGGCAGTTTCGATGCGGTGACTCTCAGCCTCAAAGCCGTCCTTCCAAGCCGCGTCGTGCGGCATCAGACGCAATTCCTTTTTGTTCATTCCATACATAATCAAAATTTCGGGCGCAGAGTTTACAACAACTATATAACATTAGTTTCGACCGGCAAAAAACTCCCTTCCTTATTATAGGGAGGGGAACTTTTTGGTTTCATTTGATATTGTTTGAAAATTAGGAATTATTTACGTTTGCCCAACAATCGGCAACGGCGCAGTGTTCACTATTCACGTTTCAAAAACCGTCAATCACAATGATAAGATTGACAATCATAGCTTCGGAATTATCAATTACCGCGTTTAGAGTCCCGCCTTCAGGCGGCAATTCGCTAACGAAAAAGCCTTCTAAAGAAGGGACTCTCAACGCGCCCCAAATATTTATGAAATAGCTTCTAATCTCGTCGTCAGGATTAACAGTCACGGCAACAAAACTGGCAATCTTGTCGCTGTGATTGCCGTCCGCAATCCTGTAACTGCCGTCCGTAAGGCAGAGTTTGTGGGATTTTGCGTTGCATCTGTCGGCGGCGTATACAAAAATAACGGAAAACGGCTATCGGATCGTGGATTATCTTTCGTGATCTCTATCCGACAGCCGTTTTCCGTTATCCGTTATTCGTTAAAAGAAGCCCATCGCCTTTTTGTCGTAAGAAACGAGCATATTCTTGTTGTTGCGGTAGTGGTCGAGCATCATTTTGTGATTTTCTCTGCCGAAACCACTCTTTTTGTAGCCGCCGAAAGGCGCGTGAGCGGGGTAATTGTGGTAGCAATTGACCCAGACGCGTCCGGCTTTGATGGCACGCGGAACTTGATAAAGCTGGTGCGCGTCGCGTGTCCAGACTCCCGCGCCGAGACCGTAAAGCGTGTCGTTGGCGATTTCGATCGCTTCGGCTTCCGTCTTGAAGGTCGTGATCGAAGTGACAGGACCGAAGATTTCTTCCTGAAACACACGCATTTTGTTGTGACCTTTGAGCAAGGTCGGCTGAATGTAAAAGCCTTCTTCGACACCCGCGTTCGTCTGCGCTTCGCCGCCCGTCAAAACTTCCGCCCCTTCGTCCTTGCCGATCTGGATGTAGTTCAGGATTTTTTCGTATTGGTCTTTGCTCGCCTGTGCGCCGATCATCGTTTCGGGATCGAGCGGATGTCCCATCTTGATCGCCTTCGTGCGTTCGATGACGCGTTCGATGAATTTTTCGGCGATCGATTCCTGCACGAGAATTCTGGACGGGCAGGTGCAGACTTCGCCCTGATTAAGCGCGAAAAGTGCCGCGCCTTCGAGACATTTATCGAAAAATTCGTCGTCGGCATCCATCACGCTTTCAAAGAAAATGTTCGGCGATTTGCCGCCGAGTTCGAGCGTCACGGGAATCAGGTTTTGCGAAGCATACTGCATAATCAGTCTGCCCGTCGTAGTTTCGCCCGTGAAGGCGACCTTCGCAACTCTCTCGCTCGTCGCGAGCGGTTTACCGGCTTCGGGACCGAAACCGTTGACCACGTTCAGAACGCCCGCCGGCAGAATGTCCTGAATGAGTTCGAGCAGAAGCATAATCGAAGCCGGAGTCTGCTCGGCGGGTTTGACGACGGTGCAGTTTCCCGCCGCCAGCGCGGGCGCGATCTTCCACGTCGCCATCAGCAAAGGAAAATTCCAGGGAATGATCTGCGCGACCACGCCGAGCGGTTCGTGAATGTTGATCGAAACCGTGTTTGCGTCAAGCTCGGTCGCTTCGCCCGTTTCGGCGCGAATCACGCCCGCAAAATAACGAAAATGATCGATCGCAAGCGGCAAATCAGCCGCCATCGTTTCGCGGATCGGTTTACCGTTGTCCCACGTTTCGGCGCGGGCGAGCATTTCGAGATTCGCTTCCATAACGTCGGCTATCTTCCACAAAAGATTACTGCGCGTCGTCGCGGAACTGTTGTTCCATTCGGGCGCGGCTTTGTGCGCCGCGTCGAGCGCAAGTTCGATGTCTTCCGCCGTCGAGCGTGCGACTTTCGTGAAAACCTTGCCGTCAACGGGCGAGATCACGTCGAAATACTCGCCGCTCACGGGCGCGACCCATTCGCCGCCGATAAAGTTGTTGTATTGTTCCTTAAACTTAGGAATATCGTATGATTTTTGTGTTGCGTCCATAGAAATTCTCCTGATTTATTTGTTTGTTTGAATTGCATCGTCGAAACTGCGAAATTTTTCACGGTTTTTTATAGATTCAGACTCCCAAACGCAATTCGCTTGCCAGCAGATGCCGCCCGAAGCTCTTTCAGGCGTAACAATCGGTTTGTTGGTGAAATTTATTTTAACATTTTCAAAAGCGGAATTCACAAGTTCGACGCAAAAGAAAAAGCGTCCGCGACAAAAATCACGAACGCTTTCAGCGAAATTGATTGGAGCGCAAGCATCCTGCTCGCAAACGGCGCAAATGCGTCGCAGCCAAGTTTGGATTTTCAAAAGATAGATGCCTAAACCCTTTTTCGCGTAAAAAGCAACGCTCATTGCAAGCAGGATGCTTGCGCTCCAATCGGAAAATTAATTTAACGCGCCGACGATGCCCATTTTCCCGTAAACATCGGTCAAAGTTTCGCGGGCGATGGTTTTGGCTTTTTCCGCACCTGTCCTGAGAATCGCCTTCAAATCTTCGTCCGTGTAGTTTTTGACGCGTTCCTGAAAAGGTTTGAGAAATTCGACGACGGCTTCGGCGGTTTCGGTCTTGAAATGTCCGTAGCCTTTGCCGACAAAGTTCGCTTCGCATTCTGCGGCGGTTTTGCCCGTCATAAGCTGATAGATCGTGAGCAGATTGTTGATCGCGGGACGCGTTTCGTCGAACTTGATCTCCGTTCCCGAATCGGTGACGGCTTTTTTCAGTTTCTTTACGATCGTGTCCGCGTCGTCCATCAGAAAGATCGCGCCGTTCGCGTTTTCGTCCGATTTCGACATCTTCTTGGCAGGATCGGCAAGCGATTGAATACGCGCACCGACAGGCGGAATAAAAGGTTCGGGAACGACGAACGTTTCGCCGAAATCGCGGTTGAAACGTTCCGCCAGATCGCGCGAAAGTTCGAGATGTTGTTTCTGATCCTGCCCGACGGGAACGAGATGCGTTTGATAAAGCAGAATGTCCGCCGCCATCAGAACGGGATAAGTAAAAAGTCCGACTCCGGCGCGTTCGGCGTTGCCTTTGCCCTTGTCCTTGAACTGCGTCATCCGTTCGAGTTCGCCCATACGCGTCGTGCAGGAAAGAATCCACGCAAGCTCGGCGTGTTCGGAAACGTCGGACTGGATAAAGACCGTCGATTTTTCGGGATCGATGCCCGAAGCCAGATAAATCCGCGCCAGATCGAGAGTTTTCTGCCGTAAAACCTGCGGGTCTTGCGGCAAAGTGACGGCGTGCAGATTGACGATACAAAAGAAGCTTTCGTATTCGTCCTGTAGCGCGACCCAATTTTTCAATGCGCCGAGATAATTGCCGAGATGTAAGTTTCCGGTCGGCTGTGCGCCGCTGAAAATACGTTTTTTCATCAGTTTTTAATTAATTCCTAAAAGTGAAAGAGTAAAGATCAGAACCGGCTTGAGAACGTAACCGATAATTCCGAAATAAATTAAAAAAAGCGCGATTATGATGCCGAAGCGGTTGAAAAAATCTTTGACCGGTTTGAAGCTGTCGGGCAACAAATGCGATAAAGCCGCGCCGCCGCCGAAAGGCGGAAACGGGATCAGGCTGAAGATCGTTAATACCAGATTCAGCACCAGGCTATACCAGAGGATCATCAGGATCGGCGCGCCCCAATTCACCTCTGTCGCAAAATTTTTACCGAGCACGATCTGGATAAAACTGTCCGTATCGGTTACGCCCGTAACGAAAAGAATTTTGAGCAGTAAAAATGAAACGAACGCAATTGAAATACTGGCAAAAGTTCCGCCAAGCGTAACTATAACTCCAGCAAGTTTGGGATTATTCCATTTCTTGGAATTGATCGGAACTCTTTTTCCCCAAGCCAAAAAAGGAATTCCCGGACTCAACCAGCCGATGATAAAAGCAATCGTCGGAATGATGATCGTGCCGAGCAAATCTGCCTGAACGAAAGGGCTGAACGAGATTCGACCTTCACTTTTGGCGGTGTCGTCGCCGTAATAATTTGAGAGCCACGCGGTCAATGCGCTTTGCGTGGTGATGGCGAAAATCCACACAAACAGATAAACTGCGAGGTGACCGAAAAATAAACCGAAATTAATCTTGTCCATAATGATTTGACGTTAAAAGAGATAATATAAAATAAAATTTCTGATCGGTGTAACCAGAAAACTGATAATGCCGACCTGCATTAAAACCAGTAAGATCAGAAAACCGTAAGTTTCCAGCAATTCAAAATACGGTTCAAAACTGCGCGGCAGAATCGATTGCAGAGCTTTACTGCCGTCGAGCGGCGGAAACGGCAAAAGATTAAATATCGCCAGCCCGACATTTAAGATAACAGTTGTGTAAAGTAATGCAAACAAAGGAGCCGTGATTCCTGTCTGGATGTTTTCCATCGTAAAGAAACCGTAAGCGATCAGAATTTTCAGAATAATACTGACTACGACTGCAATCGTTATGTTGACGGCAATTCCGGCAAGCGAAACCATTACGTTCGCGAGGTTTTTCTTACGCCATTTGAGCGGGTTTACGGGAGTCGGTTTGCCCCACATAATCAACGGGATTCCGGCGAGTCCCTGAAAGTAGCCGAACAAAAATCCGATTATCGGCAGGATCAGGGTTCCGAGCGGGTCAATATGCGGAATCGGGTTAAGCGTCACGCGACCGAGCCGATATGCCGTATCGTCTTCAAATTTCCAGGACATCCAGGCGTGTGCGGCTTCGTGTGCGGAAACTGCAAAAAGCCAAACAACCATATAAATTACGAGATTTGAAAGAAAATCTGCTATATCGAAACTGCCCATTTGTAAACTCCGAATTTCCGATCTTTAACTTTAATGTCTGTTAGTATTACCGAATTAGATTTTTGTTGTCTTTGCATTTAAATTGTGCCATTCTTTTATTTCAAAGCAAAATCAGACAGAATGAAAATTATTCAAACGGCAAGACTGCCGGTAATTTGTCCGAATGTTGATTGGAAAAGATTTACCCGAATAAAATTCCGAGAAAAAATAAATTCCCGAATCTATGAAAAATTATATTGTTTGCATTGCGAGCGAGCATAAAGGAAACGAGTTTTTAGAACAGTGTCACGAAAACGGCTGGCACGTTACCCTGGTAACGCGTGAGAATCTGCTTGACGAACCCTGGCTCTGGACGAGCATCGATGCCGTGAAAAGCGTTCCCGTCACCGCCAAATTTGAAGATTATGTCCGCGTTATTACCAATATCGCGGGAAATCAGCCCGTTCACCGCATCGTCGGTTTGGACGAATTCGACGTTTTGACGGCGGCTTTTGCGCGCGAACATCTGCAACTTGGCGGAATGTCGCCGTCGCACGCGGTTCGTTTCCGCGACAAGCTGACAATGCGGAATATCGCTTCGCACGCCGGGATTCCTTGTCCCGAATTTCTCGGCACGTTCAATATGGAAGCGATCAACGATTACCTGCAAACCGTTACCGCGCCGTGGATCGTGAAGCCGCGCAATGAAGTTTCGGCTTTCGGGATTCGTAAATGCGAAAACGCGGAGCAGGTTTGGCAGGCTTTGAACGATCTCGACGCACGAAACACGTGGCGCGATCATCCGTCGCAATTTTTGATCGAACGCTACATCGAAGGTCAGGTTTTTCACGTCGATTCGGTCGTCAAAGACGGCAAAGTTATCGCCGCGGGCGTAAGCCAATACGGAACGCCGCCGTTCAAGGTTTCGCATCACGGCGGCGTTTTTTCGACCTCGATCCTGCCGCATAACTCGAAAGAGAGAAAAGAGTTGGAAAAATTAAACAAGGAACTGCTGAAGGCTTTCAAATACGAGCAAGGCGTTTCACACGCCGAATTTTTGCAGTCGGAAGCGGACGGAAAATTTTATCTTCTGGAAGTTGCGGCACGCGTCGGCGGCGCGTATATCGCTAACGTTCTAGAGCAAGCCGCAAACTTCAATCTTTGGCGCGAATGGGCAAAACTCGAAACCGCAACCGCCGAAAAACCTTACAAATTGCCGAAATTACGCAAAGATTACGCGGGAATCACGCTTTGTCTGGCAAAAGAAGAAGCACCCGATACCTCGCATTACGTCGATACGGAAATCGTTTACCGCGTGAAAAAACCGAAACACGTCGGTTTGATATTCGCCGCGCCGAATCAGGAACGCGTCGCCGAACTGATAACCGTCTATTCGGAAAGAATCACGAACGATTTTCTCGCCGTTGCGCCTGTAAAGGAAAGATACGACGATTAATCGAAAATCAGAAGCCCGACCGTAAGGGAGTGGCGGAGTTCGGCAGGTTTTAAGCGATAAAGGCAAAAGTGAAGAATCGTTTTTAATGAATTCGCTTTTGCCTTTTTGCTTGTATTTTATTTATTCTTAAACTTTTGGAAATTCAAATTTTATGCCGATAAGCTACGAAAACAGAAAAGGCGAACAGCATTTTGTAAAAGCCGTCAAAACCAAAAAAGGCGGCACACGATATTACATTGTCAAAGACAAAACAAAATATGAATCGGCGGAATTATTAAATGAAATGCCAACAGGTTTCGAGTTTTATGAGTTTCCGTTTGACGGTTTGGTGTCATTCCGAAAGAAGATTAAAACGATTATTACGAAAGAAGATTTTTCAATTTTGGATTCCGTGATGAAAAAACATCAAACCATCAAAGAATATATTATTGATACTGAAGCTGATGCCTTAATGCTCTACATTTCTGGAAATTATGATGATCTGCTCGGATTTATCAAAAAAGAAGAACTGAAAATGTTTCAGCAATTCGACGAAAAATTAAGATTTGAAAAGACTGAAAATAATCATTTCAAAGCGCAAAGATATTGTTATCTCGGAAGCTGTGATGGTTGGATAACGATTGAAACGAACGACGATTTAGAATATTTGGCGGAAAAATATTGTTATCACGCAGATAAAGAAAGTTTGTTGGAATTTTGGATCGAAGGGGAAGAAGAACCGCAAGCCGTTTTGCTCGGAGAATTTGACGGCAGACCTGTTTACGGCTTCAAAAGATAATTTTTAATGCAATCACCGAAAATCTTAGAACACGATCTGAATCAATATTTCCCCGAACTTTTAAAGTTTGAATCGATTGAAGAAACCGAAAATTCGGCAATTTATCAAAAAATAAAACCGACGGTTGAAAGGATTTTGAATGCTGTAGTTCAGGAAGATTTTTCCGACAATCCGAAATCCGAAATCCAAAATCCAAAATCTACCGTTTCGGCAATTGCTTGGAACATCGAACGCGGGAACATTTACGAGGGAATCGTCGATGGCTTAGAGAATCACGAGGGTTTGAAGGATAAGGATTTACTGCTTTTGACCGAACTCGATTACGGAATGGCGCGGAGCAAAAATCGTTTTGTCGCGCAGGATTTGGCGAAGGATTTGAAATTGAATTACGCTTTCGCGCCCGTTTACATCGCGCTTCAAAAAGGAAGCGGCGTAGAGGAATTTGCGGAAGGCGAAAACACCGTTTCGATTCACGGCTTGGCGATGTTTTCAAAATACAGGATCAAAAACGCGCACGCCGTCGCGCTTCCGAACGGGAAGGACAAAATGCTCGGCAAGGAAAAACGGCTCGGATATTTGCGCGCTCTGATCGCCGACATCGAACATCCGGCGGGCGATTTTCGCGCCGTGACGGTGCATCTCGACGCGCACTCATCACGCAAACACCGTCATTTTCAGATGAAAATTGTATTGGATGCGCTCGAAAAACTTCCGCCTTTGCCGACCATTATCGGCGGCGACTGGAACACGACGACATTTAATTCGCAAAATCATCGGCGCGCCATTGCGGGGTATTGGCGGCGCGTGATGATGGGACCGAAACGCGTCGTCAAAAATCACTTTCCGCATCCCGACCGCTATTTCGAGCGCGGACTTTTCGGCGAACTCGAAAAACGCGGTTACGATTACAAGAGTTTGAATGAAATCGGTGTGGGAACGCTTCATTATGATGTTGCGAGCATCGAAAAAAACACGAATCTGCGCGATTGGGTTCCCGAATGGTGTTTCCCGTTCATCTTTTGGGCGGCAGGTCGCGTCGGCGGCATCGTTTCCGGAAGGCTCGACTGGTTTGCGGGAAAAGACATCGAAGCGGTCGGAAAACCGCAAACCATCGGCAATCTGAAAGATGAAAGCGGAACGCCGCTTTCCGATCACGACGCGATCGCTTTGGACTTTAGGCTTTTGAAAAGTTAGAATCAAAACTTCCAAACGACTTTGGAGTTTAAATATTATGGAAGTTTCATTTTGTCAGACATTAAGTTTTAACGCCGATAATTTCGATTACGACGTTGTTTCGCAGGAAAACGGCAACGCCACGATCATCAAATTTCCGATCGATGAAAAGCATTACAGCCCCGGCGATGTCGTCGTCGTTTTGCAGGATGCGGAGATCGTTTTTCACGGCATTATCGGGAAAATTCAGGACGGCGAAGCCTATGCGTCCGATCCGCGCGGCTCGCTGTTGGCGGCAACCGTTCAGTAATTTTCGATTTGCAATTGAAGCATATTGAAGGATTGACGCTTCATTGATATTGAGTTATTTTATTCTCGTCCGGTATTTGGAATCCTTCGTGGGGATGTAGCTCAGCTGGGAGAGCGCGGCGTTCGCAATGCCGAGGTCGGGAGTTCGATCCTCCTCGTCTCCACCAATTCTTTTTTATAATCAATTCAAATTAACCACCAACTGCTGAGTCGCAGGTTTTCTCGTGACTTCAACGGAGCAGTTTGCGCGTGAGGCGACGGCTGACGCGACGCTTCCGATCAAAAATCTTTCTAGTTTACTGCCGTAAGCATTTGCGCCGACGAAAATACTGTCCGCCTTCCAACGCGTCGCTTCTTCGACCAAAACCTGTTTCGGATTTCCGGCAATGATTCGCAGTTCGGTCGCAAATCCCTTGTTCGTCAGCATTTTGATCGCGCATTCCGCCATTTTTTCGATCCATTCGCGCTCGGTTTTTATTTCCACTTCGACCCATTCGGCAACGGGCGGGATAAATCTGCCGATCGCGCTCGGAATTATCAGGTCGGTGACGGCGACGAGGCGGATTTGGACATCGTTCTGCCACGAACGGCTGGCGACCGCTTCGACAGCGGCTTTTGCCCCGTCCGAACCGTCGAAACCGATGATTATTTTCTGAGGCGAATTGTTTGACGAAGGCTTTCCGCGCGCGACGCGCACCGAACAATGCGCTTCGCTCAAAACTTTTTGCGAAATACTGCCGAGCAAAAGCCGGTTGATGAGCGAATGTCCGTGTGAACCGACGACGATCAGTCCGGGCTGAAAACTTGCCGCTTTATCCAAAATTTCCCAGCCGGGCGAACCGTAGGTCGCTTCGGTTTTGACTTTCCATTTCGGCAAAAGTTTTTTGAGTTTGTTCTGTGCGTGTTTCGCGAAAGTGGCGGCTTCGGCGACGGCTTTTTTGCCTTTTTCGTAATGTTTCTGGATTATTTCCTCGATATAAGGTGATTGTTTATAGCCGTTCGATTCGGCAAGCCCGTTTTTCGGCGGCAGCCAGACTTCGGCAACTGACATTACCAACGCTTCGCCTTTGGCGGGCAATCCAGCTTTCGTTAAATCATCCAAAGCCAGGTCCGAACAGTTTGAACCATCGTATGCGATCAGTATTTTCATAAAATCTTCTAAGCTCCGTCGAGGTTTTCCATTTCATTTTCCTGTCACGCCGCCCGCAAAAATAAAATCTCAAACTTTCTCAAGACTCGTAACGGCAACGACCGTGCCAGTAAAGAAATAAAGGAATTTAATAAATTAATTAGAAAATTGTGCGAAAGTTTCCGTTAATAATGCGAAAATTTTCGCATTTCAACCGTTGACGGGTTATTGAAATCGCGGTTTTCAGTTACAATGTTAGGCGAAAATCACTTTCTGACTTATTAAAAACATTGCAGAAAATACACGATAAAATTTTAGTTGTTGACGACGAACGCTTTATCCGAACGACGCTCGCGCAGGCACTTCATTCGTGGAACTATGAAACCATCGAAGCCGCCAGTGTTGCCGAAGCGTTAAAGGTTTTTCAGGAAGAAGAAATCGGCATCGTTTTGCTCGACATCGATCTGCCGGACGGTTCGGGCATCGACATTTTGAACGAGATCAAAGCGCAAAGCCCTGAAACCATCGCCGTGATGATTACGGGAAATGTTGACGTAAAGAACACGATCGCAGCATTGCGCGGCGGCGCGCACGATTTTATCGGCAAGCCCGTCCGCCTCGAAGAGTTGCGCGTGACTCTGCGAAACGCGCTCGAAACGCGTCAATTGCGCCGCGAAGTAAAAATTGCCCGCAAAGCGCAAGCCGTCAAATTCGGCTTCGATCAGATCATCGGCGAATCCGAACCGATGAAAAAAGCCATCGAACTCGCCCGCCGCGTCGCCGTTTCCGATGTCGGTTCGATTCTCCTGCAAGGCGAAACGGGAACGGGAAAAGACCTTTTCGCCCGCGCCATTCATTACGCTTCAGACCGTGCAACTTCGCCTTATCTGGCGATAAATTGCGCCGCACTTCCCGCGACTTTGATCGAATCCGAGCTTTTCGGTTATGAAAAAGGTGCATTTACCGATGCGAAATCGCGCAAGGAAGGACTTTTCGAGCAAGCACAGGGCGGCACGATCTTTCTCGATGAGATCGGCGAAATGGAATTGGCTCTGCAAGCCAAACTTTTGCGCGTTTTGGAAGAAGGTTCATTCAGACGCGTCGGCGGTTTGCGGGATTTGCCTTTGAACGTGCGAATCATCGCCGCTTCCAATCAAAATCTGAAGAAAAACGGCGAAGAGGGAACTTTCCGCCTCGATCTTTATTACCGTCTTTCGGTGATTCAGGTCGATATTCCCGCGCTTCGTGAACGCGGCGACGACTGTTTAATGCTCGCGCAATTTTACATCGACAAAGCGAATCAGAAACGCAACGGTCGCAAGCTTCGCGGTCTTTCGCCCGAAGTGGCGCGGCTTTTTAAGAATTACAACTGGATCGGCAACGTCCGCGAGTTGCGGAATCTGATCGAACGCGCTTCGATTCTCGAAGACGGCGAATTCGTCACGTCCGCGCATTTACCTGCCGATCTGTGGAAGGATAAAGTTTCCGAAACGGGCAACGGCGCGGCGATCAAGCTTCCGCCCGAAGGCATAGCGATGGAAACCGTCGAGATCGAACTGGCGCGGCAGGCTCTCGAAAGATGCGGCGGAAATCTGACGCACGCCGCCAAACTTTTACATATTTCACGCGATCAGCTTCGCTATCGTCTAAAAAAATCTGGAGATGGAGAGATTGAGGATGTCGAATGAGCGATATGAATTTTTTGACCGATCCGACAAAAGATGAAACCGAAAAAAGCGAAATTCTCAAAGAATTGTCCGACATCAAGTTTGCGCTCGATGAATCGGCAATCGTCGCCATTACCGATCAGAAGGGAAAGATCACGTTTGCAAACGATAAGTTTTGCGAAATCTCGAAATACAACCGTCAGGAAATAATCGGGCAAGACCACCGCCTCATCAATTCGGGCTATCACCCGAAGGAATTCATTCAAAATCTGTGGACGACGATTGCCAAAGGTAAAGTTTGGCGCGGCGAAATCCGCAATCAGGCAAAGGACGGCTCGATCTACTGGGTCGATACGACCATCGTTCCTTTTTTGAACAAACAGGGAAAACCTTATCAATACGTTTCCATTCGCTACGACATCACCGAAAGAAAGCTTGCCGAAGAACGCATCCGTCAACAGGCTTCTCTGCTCGACAAAGCGCAGGACGCGATTCTGGTTTGCGATCTGAAATTTCAGATAATTTACTGGAACAAAGGCGCGGAAAGAATTTACGGCTGGACGGTCGGCGAGGTGCTCGGAAAAGACATCTGCGATCTGCTGTGCGGCGGAAATACCGAAGTTTTACAGCAGGCACAAACTGCGCTCGAAGAAAAGGGCGAGTGGAAAACCGAAACGAAACATTTCACCAAAACAGGCAAAAATGTGACGGTCGAAAGCCGCTGGACGATGGTCAGGAACGAGCAGAATCAACCCGATTACATCCTCATCACGAACACCGACATCACCGAACGCAAACAGATCGAACAACAGCTTTTACGTGCTCAAAGGATGGAATCCATCGGAACGCTCGCGGGCGGAATCGCGCACGATCTGAACAATATTCTTTCGCCGATCCTGATGTCGGTCGAGATGCTGCAATTGGGCGAACACGACGAGGAAACGCATCGTTGGCTTTCGATTGCGCGTGAGAACGCCGAACGCGGCGCGGATTTGATTAGACAGGTTTTGACCTTTGCACGCGGGATGGAGGGCGAAAGAATCTCCGTGCAGATCAAGCACATCGTCAAGGATTCGATAAAGGTTTTGCAGGAAACCTTGCCGAAATCGATCACCGTAAAATATGAGATCGATCCTGAACTGCACATCGTTTCCGCCGACCCGACGCAGATTCACCAGGTTTTGATGAATCTCTGCATCAATGCCCGCGACGCGATGCCGAACGGCGGAACGATGACTGTAAAGGCGCGAAATATTAATCTGGACGAAAACTACGCCCGGATGAACATCGAAGCGAAGGAAGGCGAATATGTTTTGCTGTCGGTTTCGGATACCGGAACGGGAATGTCCGCCGACATTCAAAAACGGATTTTTGACCCGTTTTTTACGACTAAAGAACTCGGCAAGGGAACGGGCTTGGGCTTGGCGACCGCGATGACGATCGTAAAAAGTCACGGCGGCTTTATCAACGTTTACAGCGAACTCGGCAAAGGAACGCAGTTTACGGTTTACCTGCCGACCGTCGAAAGCGAAAGATCGGCAAAGACGGTTTCCAAAGCGCAGAGCTTGCCGCGCGGAAACGGCGAAATGGTGCTTGTCGTCGATGACGAGGAAAATATTCTCGAAATCACCCGCGTCACGCTCGAAAAGTTCGGATACAAGGTCGTCACGGCGGTTGACGGAACCGATGCGATTGCCGTCTATGCTCAACGCGGCAACGAGATCGCGCTCGTTTTGACCGATCTGGCGATGCCTTATATGGATGGAATGGCGATGACGCGCGCTTTGCGGAAAATTAACCCGAACCTGAAGGTTATTGCCACAAGCGGCTTGACAACCAACGAACAAACCGCCGAAATGCAGGCACTTAACATCAACGCTTTCCTGCCGAAGCCCTACACGGGTGAAACTCTGCTCGTCACGATGGCGGAAATTTTAAAAAATAGCTGATTTCGGATTTAAACGGATTGACACCCGGAATAAGTGCTTAACAAAGAAACGGTTTCAACCTTTCTCGAAGCAACTGCGGAAATTTTCACAAATATTAGAATCTCTGCGAAAAAACTCACGACAAAAATCAATTCAACTTACAAAAAAGCAGGAAAATCAAAGAAAAATTAAGTGGCATAAGGTTTGCAAAATCAATCTGCGAAGAAACCCGATGCAATATTTACGGGGCTTTATTCAAAAATCAGACCATTACAAATATTCTTTGACAAACCTATTAAGCTAAGTTTTGCTGAAATCCACAAGTAAGCAATAATCTTTCCCTCCGCGAAGACTACTCAGACTAAGCCGGAAGCATAATGAGTTTGAGTTGTCTGCTGTTGCCGCGAAACGGATGACTCCTTCCGTTTCGCGGCTCATTTTTTTAAATTTAGTCAAAAAAATCCATCCCGGCTTTCAATTGAATAAACGTCGCTAAGAAATCGACTGTCTGAAGCTTGTCGCGAACCGATAATAAATTTATTGACATTTAAAATCTCATTATCTAAACTTGATTCGTAAACAATTTTGCCCTTAGTAAGTCAAAAACTCCTGCTTGATTGAGCCTTTACAAAGACTTCTTACGATTGTCTTATGGCTAGCCGAATAGTGTTTCAATTGTTACCTGAAAGCGTTTTATCATTGGATACAACACTTTAATACTACGATAGGAAGGAAATAATAGCGATCAATTTGTAGTTCGCAGTAATGGAAAGATTTGGTCGTTTTCCAGAAATATTGATCTCATAAAACTCTGAATCTTTTAGCCCTTATGCGACAGTCATCTGAAAGTAGCAAGCTTCAGATAATCCGGATTATTTGAACTTTTTCTAATTTGACCTTTATTTACACATCAACAAAATTAATCAAATCATATGCAACATCCAGGGAAATTTTTATCCGCCATTTTTACATTCGGGATTTGTCTTTTATTTTTAAGTGGTTCGATTTCGGCTTCCGAAACGGTCGATCCGAACTTTAACGCACAAATCCAATCAACCACGTTTTTGTCGAACGCCGTCAATGCGTTAGTGACACGCCCGAACGGGAAGATCATCGCCGCAGGTTCGTTCAATACCTATAACGGCACACCCGTCGCAAATTTAATACAAATAAACGCTGACGGTTCGCTTGACACCGCTTTTAATAATGATCTGGTAACGAACGTTACATTTCTCAATTCGATCATCCTTCTTCCCGACGGAAAGATTCTGCTTGAAGGCGGTTTCACCTTTAACGACGGCACTACTTTTACGCGGGCGATTGTCCGCTTGAATGCCGACGGCACGCGTGACACGACATTTAATTATAATTTTCCGAGCACTATCTATGAAGTGAAGTTCGATTCGCTCGGTCGCGTGCTCGTTTCCGGCTCAATTCAGGTTACAGTCAACGGCAATACGGCATATAGAAACCTGATTCGATTAAATTCGGACGGTTCGCTCGATACGTCTTTTGAAGCGGCGGTCGCAACAAGCTGTTTGGAGAGATTTACGACTCAGGGAACGAAAATTATTTACACCTGTTATAATTACGCGACTCAGCAGATCGCCGTGCGCAGAATGAGTGAAGAGGGAATTCCCGACACTTCGTTCACTCAAACTCTTCTCGACAGTGTGCAAATTCAGGAACTGAAGGCTCAGGCAGACGGTAAGATATTTTCATTTTCCGATCACCGCGTGACCCGTCTGAATGTTGACGGCGGCGTGGATACGAGCTTCCAGAACACGTTCGTCTTTTTTCCCGGACAAGGTCGGCGGATGATGCTGAACGCTGACGGCAGAGTTACGGTTATGTATAACAACACGGGAAACAATCCGAGCACGACGAGGATCGTCAGGCTTCAAACGGACGGAACGGTTGATCCTTCCTTTACTCAATATACATATCCCGATACCAATATCAACGGAATCGCGCTTCAAGGCGACAGCGTGTTGATCGGTGATTCGGGGGCAACTCCGACTGTAAATAACTTTAATCGCCTGCTTCCGAGCGGGGCGGTCGATACTTCCTTTAATGCGGGCGGCAGCGGTTTTACCAACGTTGTTCCGGGTAAGATTTTTGCGATCGAAAGTTTGCCGAATGACAAAGTCCTGATCGGCGGCTTGTTCGATAAGGTCAATAACATCAGCCGCCCGAAAGTTGCACGGCTCAACAACGACGGGACGCTCGACCAAACTTTCCAGCTTAATACAACGCCGACCGGAAACTATTTTTCGACCATTGCAAACATTTACCATTTTGCTTTGCAGAGCGACGGTAAAATATTGATGAGCGGCTCCTTCACCTATTTTATAGGCGCAAGTCAAAGATCGAATATTGTTCGATTGAATTCTGACGGCAGTATCGATCCGACCTTTAATTTGTCCACGACCATCAATGATTGGTATCTCTTTTCCGGGTTCAGTAAAAACAAACCCGTTATCACGCCGACCGGCAAAAGCATCATCGGCACGACGCGCAATATCGTTCCGACGACGGTTCCGCAAATGCTTACCGCTTCGGGATCGCCCGATTCGTCCTTTGCGCCTTCATTGTTTTCAACTCAACAAGTAGTTTCGGCTTATGATCTGTCGATTCAGAGTGACGGTAAGATAGTGGTAGCGGGAGTTTACGTTACTACGACTTCCAATGAAACGATCAGGCGCGGATTTGTTGTCCGCTTAAATCCGAACGGCTCGCCCGACCCGCAATTTCAAACAGTCGAACTGCCGGATGAAGATATTACAGCCATCAAGGTGTTTTCCGATAACCGGATTCTCGCGGTTTCCCGCACTGCCGGCGGCGGAAGAGTTTTCCGTCTTACGGCAACCGGAGAAGTTGACAATTTGTTTACTTCGAGTTCGGCAGACGGTGCGATCAATGCGCTCGCTTCGTTGCCCGACGGCAAGATTCTGATCGGCGGCGCGTTTTCCAACTACAATGGACAAGCCCGCCGTAATTTGGCATTGCTCAACGCAAACGGGACGCTTGCACAAAATATCGGAAGCCCGAACCGCGAGGTGCTGTGCCTTACGGTTGACGCGACGGGGCGGATTCTGATCGGCGGAGCTTTCACGATAATCACGGAACCGAATCAAACATCTTTGTCGAGTAATCGGTCAACGGATCAGGTTTTGCGTTCATATCTCGCCCGCTTGCTCGTTCAACCCGCCGTGCGCCGCACCGCTTTCGATTTCGATGGTGACGGCAAAGCGGATGTTTCAGTTTTCCGCCCGTCTGCCGGAGCGTGGTATCTGAATCGATCCACAGCCGGATTTACGGCGGTAAATTTCGGCATCGCTTCCGACATCTTATCGCCCGCTGATTACGACGGCGACGGAAAAACGGATGTTGCCCTGTTCAGGGACGGTAATTGGTATCTGCTCCGCTCAACTGCCGGATTTCTGGCGGTTTCATTCGGACAGACCGGAGATATTCCCATTCCGGCTGATTATGACGGCGACGGTAAATCCGAGGTTGCCGTTTATCGAAACGGCAGTTGGTATATCCTGAACCTTGTCAATAATCAATTTTCCGCCGTTCAGTTCGGTAATGCGACGGACAAGCCGGTGGTCGGAGATTTCGACGGCGACGGTAAAGCCGATCAAGCCGTCTTTCGTGCCGCGGAAGGCTACTGGTATCTGAACACTTCTGCGCAAGGCGTGAAAGCCGTGCAGTTCGGCATCGCGACCGACAAGCTCGTGGCGGCGGACTATGACGGTGACGGGAAAACCGACATCGCCGTTTACCGTGACGGCAACTGGTATCGTTTGAATTCATCGAACAATCAATTTGTCGCGGTGCCGTTCGGGATTGCAAATGATCTGGCGGTTCCGGCGGATTACGACGGCGACGGCAAAGCGGATGTCGCCGTGTTCAGAAACGGCAGTTGGTATATCCTGCAATCGGGGAGCGGATTTACGGCGCAAGCTTTCGGTGTCGGAAGCGATCAGCCGCTTGCCAACACCTTCGTTCGTTAGGAAAACTTAAGCCGAACCTTTCGGCTTGGATAAAAAAAAGACCGCCGCGCTTTGAATAACGCGGCGGTCTTTCTGATCGTCATATGCAATATAAATACAATGTAAAAAAGGAGAATTATTCTTTATTTTCGAGCGGCAATGTTTTATACAGCATTTCAGGTCAACCCGCGTTTCCCGTTCGTTTATCAAGTGAAATTTATCAACGATGCGCGGAAATTTTGAACGGCAAAAATATAAAACCGCCGTATTCGATCTATGATCCGTTTTGCGGCAGCGGTTACTTGATTACGACGCTCGGATTTCTTCACGGAAATACGATCTCCAATTTGACCGCTTCCGACATTTCCAACACCGCCGTCGAACTGGCGCGACGTAACCTTAACCTATTGACGGATAAAGGATTAAACTCACGCGAAGAGGAACTCGTCAAGCTTTTTACGACTTTTCAAAAAGAATCGCATTTGGAAGCAATAGAAAAAATCAAACGGCTCAGAACGGAATTCGCAACGCTTCAAACGGAAAAAATCGTCAAAAAAGTTTTCCAAGCCGACGCATTGAGTAAAGAATCGATCGAGAAAAACGTATCTCTCGCGTCAATCGATATTGCCATCTCGGATATTCCTTACGGACAGCAAACAAACTGGCTTTTAGAGGATAATTCGTTAAATGATCCGGTCATTGGTTTTTTGGAAACGATCAGGCATTTCGTGAAATCCGAAGGGCTGATCGTTCTGACGACGCAAAGCAGGATAAAATTTACGGAAAACCCTAATTTCAAGAAGGTTCACAGCTTTAAAGTCGGTCATCGACATATTTATCTGATTAGAAATATCTGATCGCAAAGCCGCTGTTTATCAAAAAATCCGAAAAAGGCTTGGGATGTTGAAAAATCGGCTTTTTGATCGATAATTAAGAAGCGAATGTCTTTTAAAAATAATTCAGAGCGGAGCTGGGCGGACATAAAAAATAATATACACCAATCGAACGTGGTGCATCTTTGGATAGCGGACTTGAAAACGTTCGATCTGGGCAAAATTTCCAATCTTTTATCGGTCGAAGAACTTACGAAAGGAGATAAATTCTACTTTGCGAAAGACCGTAAAACCTATCTTGCAAGCCGCGGATTATTGCGTTTTTTACTTGGAAAATACACCGCTGTTTCAGCCTGCGAAATCACTTTCGACTACAACCGATTCGGCAAGCCGGGTCTGGCTTTTCCGCTGTCAGGGGAGATTTTTTTCAACATTTCACATTCAGGTGATTTCTGCCTCTTATCCTTCAGTTACAGCCATCAAATAGGCATCGACGTTGAATTGATAAAACCCGTCGATTATGAACTTTTAGCGAAAAATATCTTTTCAATCAACGAACAGGCGGAATTTGAATCGGTTTCCGCCGATTTGAAAGCGAAATCGTTCTTTTGCGGCTGGACGCGCAAAGAATCCTTCATTAAGGGAATCGGGGAAGGATTATCTTTCCCGTTAAAAAACTTTTCGGTCGTGTTAAATCCGAAAATACCCGTTTCAAAAGTGGAAATACATTCGGAAAATTCACCAGATTACGAAAACTGGCAAACTTTCGATATTTCCTTCGACACGCAATATTGCGCGGCTCTTGCAGTGAAAAATCCTGATACGTTTGCATTTGAAAAATTTTATATCGACGATTATTCGCAGATGTTTTGAAGAATTATTCGTTACCGGCTAACTCCGAAATTTGCTTAAAAAATGATTTTTAAGATTTCTTTATGTCCTCTTTTTCGCAAAATCGTCGCGTTAATAAATAGAGGATATTTTTTAAAATTACTTTTTTGTAAATATCAGGAGGATAAAATATGATTCCGGATACTGGCAGAGCTCGCCGCAATCCGCAAAAAATAAGAAATGGCAGGAGCAGTATTTTGAGCGACCTCAATTCGGTCGCTTCGCGCTGTAACAAGCTGATGAAAACTAATCTGGAAGTTCCCAGCGTCGATTTTATGGATTGCGATGCAGACGTTTATGAAGGCAGTGATGATCCGTCGGAAAGCGGCAGTTACACGTCTGGAAATTCGACCCACGCGGAGATGAATGCGCTTGCTTCCTACATTCGCGGGGAAACCGATTTTGAAACGATTTCCAAAATTACCATCACTGCGCCGCCCTGTAAATCCTGCGCCTTTGTTTTGGAATTGCTGGGAATTATCGGCAAAGTCAAAACGACTAAAGCGATCTACAAAAATGCGACGGGTTCGTGGAGCTTTCCTGACGACCTGAAAGATACAAGATTATTTGACCCCGGACGTTGGCAGACAATTCGCGGATACTTTAAGGATTCAGGATTGAGTGACCAGGAAATTCTCGACGAAATGGTCGCGGTTATCCAGTCGCGTTCGGCTTTATAGGTCTGTATCGACTGAATAAAGCAAAGGTCTTTTTGAAAAGTTACGTTCCGATATTAATATATTTAGTATGACGAAAAAATTCGATGCGATTATTATCGGAGCGGGACAAGCCGGACCTTTTCTTGCCGACCGCCTGACGACAAGCGGTTTAAGCGTGGCATTTATCGAACGTAAGCTTTTCGGCGGAACTTGCGTCAATACCGGGTGCACACCGACCAAAGCGATGGTGGCAAGCGCATATGCGGCTCATCTCGCCAAACGCGCCGAAGATTACGGGGTTTCCGTCGGCGAAGTCAAAATCGATATGAAACGCGTCAAAGCGAGAAAAGACAAGATCGTTGCCGATTCGCGCGAAGGGCTTAAAAAATGGATCAAGGGAATGAAAAACTGCACGATCTTTGAAGGTCACGCACGTTTTGAATCGCCCAACGAGATCAGCGTCGACGGTAAAACTTTGACCGCCGATAAAATCTTTATTAATGTCGGAACCCGTGCCTTCGTTCCGCCGATGCCCGGACTGGATGAGATCGAATATTTTACCAACAGCACTCTGCTCGACATTGATTTCGTCCCGAAACATCTGATAATCGTCGGCGGAAGTTACATCGGTCTGGAATTCGGACAAATGTTTCGCCGTTTCGGGAGCGAAATCACGATCATCGAGATGGGCGAACGCCTGATCTCGCGTGAAGATGAAGATGTTTCTCTCGCAATTCGGGAAATTTTGGAAAATGAAGGCATAAAAATTCGTCTGAATGCAAAATGTATCGGTTTTTCAAAACGCGGCGATGAAATCGTTGCAAACGTCGATTGCGAAAAAGATTCGCCGAAAGTTTCAGGCGGAACACACGTTTTGCTCGCCGTCGGTCGTGCTCCGAATACGCAGGATTTAGGGCTCGAAAAAGCGGGCGTGGAAACGGACAAACGCGGTTACATTACCGTTAATGACAAACTCGAAACGAATGTTCCGGGCATCTGGGCTTTGGGCGATTGCAATGGCAAAGGCGCGTTTACGCACACTTCCTATAACGACGGTGAAATTGTCGCCGCCAATCTGCTCGACAATGATCCCCGAAAAGTCAGCGACCGCATTCAAACTTACGCGCTTTACACCGATCCGCCTTTGGGACGTTGCGGTTTGACCGACAGCGAAATCCTTAAATCGAAACGCAAAGTTTTAGCCGGAAAACGCCCGATGACCAGAGTCAGCCGCGCCGTCGAAAAAGGCGAATCGCAGGGTTTTATGAAGATTACGGTCGATGCGGAAACGAAGGAAATTCTCGGTGCCGCCGTTCTCGGAGTCGGCGGCGACGAAGTTATTCATTCGATTCTCGATGTGATGTATGCCAAAGCTCCTTACACCGTGATTCAAAGAGCGATGCACATTCATCCGACGGTTTCCGAACTCATCCCGACAATGCTCGGAGAGCTTAAACCTCTTGAAAGTTAACCGAAAAAAGTTTTAGAGAAAAACATCTAATTCTAAACCTGCGGACATTTTGAAATTTGCAGTGATTTGATGACATTCGGCGGAACGAAAGCCGATGTTTTCCATTTATCGATGATGTAAACCCGTCGATTTTCGTAATTAATGCGCGGATCGCTTCCGTTCGATTTCATTACGCGAATCGAAGAATGAACGTTTCTGTGCAAATACGTCATTCCCGTAAACACCTGAATTTTATAGCCTTTGCTTATCATCTGGAAGGCGAGATCGTTATCCTCAAATCCCCATCCTTCACCGTCGAAGGGATCGTTTACATCGAACCTGATTCCATCGGCAAACATTTCACGCCGAAACATTCCATATTGTGTCCAGGCGACGTAATTTACAAAATCTTTACGGCATTTTGAAAGGTCAAACTGAAATTTCGTCGTCCTTTCCCGAAGCGGCGAAAATCCCGACGAATGCGGACCAAGACAACCGAGCAGACGACCTTGCTCTTCCATATAACGCATCATCGCAAAACTCGAAAAAGGAACGATCTCGATGTCGCCGTCCATCATCATCAGATAATCGTCACGGCGTTTCAAAAGCAGATCGATAATTTGATTTCGCGCAATCGAACTGCCTTTGTTCTCTTTATTTAAGATGAACTGATGCGGGAATTTTATTTCTTTGTCCAATTGCTTGAGCAATTCGGGAGTTCCGTCAACCGATCCGTTATCGCAGACCACGATAAACGGTTCGCAACCCATTCTTTGCAACATTTCGGCTTCATTCAGATAAGCATTGAGCGAGTCGATCGTGCTTTCCTTTGTGTTCCACGACAAAAGACTCAGCATAATTTTTTTGCCCTTCGGCAACTCGGGTTTTTCGGCTTTTCCGAAAACGATTCCCAGACAGCTGTGCGGATAAGGTTCGATATTTTTATATTTTTCATCTTCTTCCACTTCCGTAAAACTCTCGTTTAATGGATTTAAGCCGTATTTTTTCAAAACTTCGATTAGTTCCGTTTGAGTTACCTGATTAAAACCATTGAAAACTTCTTCGCTATCAGAACTCACCATTCCCATTTTCAGGAGTTCGGGTTTCTGACGAAAATGATCGGGATATTGATCGCAGGTTATTACCAAAATTCCGCCCGGCTTCAGTTTTCGCGCCATCTCCGCCAGCAATTCCGCGCGCTGTGATCTGTATAAATGCTCCAAAGTATTGATGCAAACAACGCGGTCGAAGGCTTCGTCCGGCAAGCCGTAAGGCAATGAAAAAACTTTGTATCCGTTGATCGTCTGATGGTGCCGATAGACGACATTCGGATAAAGATTGAGCAGTCTGTCCTTGAAATTGACAGGATTTATCGTGCAATCCAGCACCGACATAAAGTCTGAAAGACGCATTTGATAAAGGGCGAAAGGCAATTCCCAACGCCGCATTTTCGGGTAATCAAACCCGAAATTGAACGCCGCAAATTCGGTTAAATTTAAGTCGTCGTTTCTTGCGATTGTCATTGTCGATATTTCTCCTTTTGTTTTATTTTTCCCGGTTTTTAGCGGTTTATAATCGGTTCTATATGCCATCGGTTTTGAAATTTCCCGATTGTTTTTATGACTCAAAGCTCTTTCAACCAAGGCAGACCAAAAATTTTTCCATTGATCTGCAAAATTCCAATTATTCTCGAGCCATTTGTGATTTTCTTCGCCCGCTCTTTCCAGTTTTTCTTTGCCTTGCAAAATCAGATTTTCGAGCGTTTTTTCTAAATTTCCGAGATCGCTGAAAACGAATGGAATTTCATTTGTGCCTGAACAAAATTCAAAAACTTTATCGACTTGGGGCAAAATCCCGACACCGTTTACAACTACACAGCCCGCCGCCAATCCTTCCAGACTGTTGCGGTGATAACTTCCCGTTACGCATTCGTCGACCACGATCTGCGAACGGCATTTCATCAGCAGAGATTCGGCGTGTGAAATCTGTCTATCTTTTGTCGTTTCCAAGTTTAGCTCAAAACGTTGCGCCAGTTTTTCTAAAATTTTGGTAGTCGTTTCAAAGCCTTTAGAATGCCAGTAAAGCTGATGGTTTCCCGGATATTTTTCGTGTTTCCCGAACGGTGTGTAACAAATCGAGATTTGCTCGTTCTTACTGCGATCCTGATAAACTTTTTCCCAGAACGGCAACGGATTCGGGACAATCGACCACTCCTTAAATTCGGGTAAAACTGCTTGATACTGCCCGACCACCGCACCCGGAAACCCTTTTTTGACAAACTGTTGATCGACATTCCAAAGATAATTGTGCGCCATTGTAATAACGGGTTTTTCGTTAAAAAACTTACGATGCCGTTCGGCGGCTTTCCCGTTATGGACAATTATCAGAGAAGCTTCATCGAGCAAGTTTTCGGCGGCTTCGGGTTGGTTTTGCCATTCGATGTCGCCTTCAAAACTAACGCCGTTCCCGTAATTATTCGTCGCCCAGACACAGCGCGCCGAATTTTCGGTTTTTTGTTCGATACATCGCGCCAAAATAGACGGAACCCCGGCAACGGGCATCGTCGAATAGGAAACGATCTTGAGTTTCGAGGAATTGCCGAAACTACTCGAAAGATCGATTGCAGAATTTCCAAAATCGACCGCCGAAATTTTCCGGAAAGCCGTTAACCGACTGATTTTGCTTAAATTATAAATCTCGATTCCATATGTCTTTGCCGCTTCCGCCAGCTTACAATATTGTTCGTTGATCTTTTCAAATTGCCGACTCAGCGGATGTGCGCCGGTTTGCGCAAAAAAATGATTGTCCGTAAAATCAACGCCGATCAGCCCGATTCGTTTTGCGCCCATCAAAATCGCCAGTTGCAAAGCGATATAGGGCGAATTGTTCGTGTAATGCAGAACGTTTTTGTTTGAAAAGTCTGTTCCGCCAAACTCTCCGAGCTTGAATTTGACGATGTTTTTCCCCTTCAAAACTAAATTCAACTGCGTAAAAATATATTCGGCTTTCGAGTTTTCGACGAAACGAAACCTGTCGCCCGTAAATTGTTGGCGCGGATTTACGACCACCAAATAATTCGGATGAAATTTTCGTCCGACATCGTTCACGCCAATCGTGATAAACCTTTCGGGGTTTGTCAGGTCATTCAACGATTCGCCGCAACCACAAACAATCATTGAAGCGTTTTGATGCCGATCTTGAAATGACGAAAGCGTTTTCATAGTGTATCCCGACCGCGGATCATCCCGGATTTTCCAACACAGCTTCGGCGATGCGTGCCAATCTATGCGCGTAAGTATGGTTTGCCAAAACGAAATCCCTGCCCGCTTCGGCGATTTGCAGACCTTCCGTTCCCAGGAGTTTTTCAATCTGAATCAGTGCTTCCGTTTGACTGCTGACCCAAACGAAATGTTCCCCGTTGACGAAACCGAGTCTTTCAAAAGCATCCGAATGCGACGACAGAAACGGTTTCCCGCACGCCAGAGCCTCAAAGGTTCGCATACTTGTCATAAAAGTTTTTTCGATGCCATCCATTCCACTGCGCTGATTATTCATTCCGAGCACGACGCGTCCGTATCTGTATTGTTCCGCCGTTGTCAGATAATGCGTCTGCGCCTTCCAAAAACGTCGGTAAGGTTCGCTCCACATAAAATCTTCATAACAAAAAAGCGTGAGCGTGTAATCTGCTTCGAGCAAAGGGTCTAAAAGGGTTTTGATCGCCCATTGCCGCGCGTCGTTGATATACCAGTTTCCGCTCAAAACAAGATCGGTCGCATCATCCGCTAATTCCAGTGGCTGATGCAGTTCGGGACTACAAGCCAAAGGAAGCCAAAAAATCCGCTCATGTCCGAGGCGTTCACGGTATCGCGGAATGCAGATTTCGTCTGTCGTAAAAACGAAATCTGCATGAGCCGCCTGCGTAATGAAATTTTCAAACCAGTTCGGGTCTTCGATTGTCCACCAGGCAACAGGTTTCCCGAATTTTTTAGCATCGATCAAAGCTTCGGTCGCCCCTGCCGCAAGATTGTTCATCGAAAGAATGAAATCCGCTTCCCCGGGGTTTTCGACAAATTGTGCACACGGATGCAGAAAAGGCATCAGAAACCCACAGCCGAGCGGGTAAATCCGAACGTTTGCGAGTGAATTTTCAATGATCTTCTTTTCGGTGTGCGTTGGCTCCATAACATTGAATCGGCTTTTTGAATTTTGATAAATTGAATTATCGTGTAAAAAATTACTGACTCATTTTTTAATTTCGAGCTTGATATTTCCGTCCAAACCGTCGATCAGATTTTTGGCGTGTTCAAATCCGACCGTCATTCTTCGCTTCAAAAATTCGGTGTATTTTTCACTTATCTCAATACCTTCGGCGAGCTTTAAAGTGCCTTCGACCTGAAAATCTTCATAACCGGAATCCGTTTCATCTTTATTTTTTCGGTTGTTGAAATATTTATCCAAAATTAACGGCAAACGCGTCGTTAAAGCTTCAACTTCATACGCGTCGGTCATCAGCATTCCTTCGCCCGTTACGGGAACGGCGATCCGAAAGATTTTGCTTCCGTCTTTTTGATTAGCCGCACGCGCAGATTCTTTGCCGAACTGAATTTTCGGAAGCTCGTCACTGCCGAAAACGTCTTTATCCAGTGAAAATGATTGGCGATCAAGTGCTTCTATCAACGATTCATTTCTAAGTTTCGCTTGAACGGCGAGAGCCGAAATTAGCGGCATTATCGAATCGGTTTCGCGTTTAAAGAGCGTTTCGACCGACACCCGCGCCGCCGTTCGCGCTAAAAGTGGAAATTCGTCTTTGACGGCTTGATCGCCGGACAAATATAAAATCTCGAAGGCGGAAGATTTCCAATCTTCAAAAACAGGCTTCGACATTCGTTTTTTCCGCCAACGTTTTACTTCATCCGGTTTTTCCGCGAGCATAAAAAGCGCGACGGCGATCTGATCTCTGATGGTCGCCTGAACCTCAAGCATCACTTCCTTTTCCACTTCGGGCAATATCGATAAAGCGGTTTTTAATGAATCTTTATAGTTTTCTCCGAACAATATTTCCGCCGCGATCTGGTTGGCATATCTGTAAAAATTTGCAACGGGTCTGTTTTCAAAGAGCGGTTTTTTACGTTGCGAAGTAAGCCATTGTCTGCCTTCTTCAAACGATTTGCCGAGTAACAAACTAGCAAAAGCCCAACGCATTAAATCCGAAGGTCTTTCCATTACATCCTGGGGATTTTTCTCAAAATCGATCTTATAAAAAACTTCCAAACGTTTCGTGTAAGTTCCGGTCATCATAATTTTTCTTCGCTACTCGTTCCGCCTGCATCGACTTTACGCAACACCAGTTCAAGTTTCGTTTTCACTTCGCCTTCGGCTTGCGTCAGCCTCTTAAATGTTGCAAGCAATAAATCTTTGGCAAGTTTCCTTTCGCCTTCGCTGATGCTGGCTGAAGCCTTGATGTCGATCACGAGTTTTAACGTGCCGCCTTTTCCCGCAATCACGTCCTGTATAAATTTTATCGTTTCAGCCTCAGCCGACGGGTCGGAAGCCGCCTGTTCCATTAACTTATACATTGTCTGCAAGTTAGTTTCAATTTGGTGAGTCAGCCCTGAAAGTTTGCTGTCTAAAATCTTTTTAACGGGCTTGCCGTCCTTCTCGGCATCGACACGCATTTTCGCGCCAGCCGCGACCCGGTCGATGTCCTTCGGATTATTTCGGAGATGGACGACGGCGGCACTTTCATCCGCACCCTGTGTGAGTGCAGGACCGATGTCGATCTTATCGCCGCGCACATTTCCCGTTCCGCTTCCGGTCGCCCTGGTTCCGAAAACTGTTAACGCACTGCCTTCCTTGATCTCATTTAATTCAACAACTTTTTCGCCGTCCTTTCTCGTTACGATGTAAGCGGCATCGATACCGCGCGGACTGTCGCCTTTTTTGGTCGGCAGAGTTTGAATACTCTGAATGTTTGCCGCGTCGGGACGACTCGAAACCTGACCTAACTGCGTCCGCCGTTCGGTTTCATAAACTTTACCCATATCCGCTTTCGACGATTTTGCCGGAGCCGCAGGAGTAGGAGCCGGAGCTTTTGCCGGAGCCGAAGCCGGAGCAGATGCGGCGGCAGAAGTGGCTTGAGCGGTCGCACTGGTTGCCGAACCAACCGCAGTTTGCGCTTTCTTGACCGTATCCTTTAAGGAATCGAGCGGAAGTTCAAACTGAACGGCTTCTTTCGGATTGATCTCGGCGTTGACGGTAATTTTCTTTCCTTTTTTAGAAAGCGTGAGCGAAGTCAGATCGTATTTAGTCTTGATCTTACGGAGTTGCAATTTCAATTTAAGCCAATTCTTAGTGCCGCTTCCAGCCGATTTCGCTTCGTTCGCCGCCTTTTTGACATCAGCTTTTTTCTCGGCTTCCGTTCTTTCCTTCTTGCCGGGCTTACCCGAAAGTTTGCCGAACAGTTTCTTAACGACCTGGACGACTTTGGCAATCGCTTTATCGATCGCCTGATCGACCTTAGTTTGAACCTTCGTGATAAATTCCTTAATTTTCTTACTGATACCGCCCAGCCCGATCAAACGCGCGAGGAAGCCGATGACGAGCGGAATAATGCTTGCGAGAGATTTTTCGATCCAGCTTGCCGCCGCGCCGATTGCGCCTTGGGCAATCGAGGAAACCGAATTTATAACGGCTTCGACGAACGCCATTATCTTGGCGGCATTTTCGACGATAAAGACGACCGTGTTATAAATCGCCATCACCGCCTGCACGAATGCGCCCGCCGGATTGAAGAACGACAACAATTTAATTGCTGCTTGTTTGATAACCGTTTCGATCAGCCAGCTTTGAATCGCGCCGATAACCATCGCCTTGAGGTCGCCGATGTCGGATTTAATTTGTTCCCAGAGCTTCGCCGGACCGCCTGAAATCAAGGCACCGACATATTCGACCAGTTTTTCGATCACCGCAACCGCCGTCGGTCCGAGCAATTTCACGGCTTTCGCGCGCATTTTGGCGTAAGTAATGCCGAGCACGCTCATCACGAGCTTAAAGATCGAAACGAGCGACAAGTCGGCGGGAATCTCGATTCCGGCATCAGCAAGCGCGCCGAAAAGCCACTTCATAAATCCGGCTTTCAAATGCGTCCAGATATTGCCGACAAATTGATTTACGCCCTGTTTGACGGCGGCGATGAGATTTCCCAAAAATCCGATCGGGTCATCCAGAATGAGTTCGATCGCGTCCGCCGCTTTTTTGAGCAGAGCCATCAATTTATCCTTGAATTCGAGAATGACCTTAATGACCTCACCGATCGCGTCGATCAATCCTTTGAATGCGCCCGCATTTTCTTCTTCGACCTTCTTCGCGTATTCGTTGGCTTTGTCGTGCGCTTCCTTATATTTCGCCGCCATCTTCTGTGCGAGGTCGTTCTTCTTCGCTTCCACGCCGTCGCGCATTTCGGTAAAGCGCGATTCCATCGCTTTTTCAGCTTCCTGACCGACCGATTTCAAATCCTTCGGCAAGCTTGCGACATAAGCCTTGATTTTTGCCTGCCCTGCATCAATATCGGCTTTCGCTTTGTTCAGCCGTTTATCGACCAAACCTGCAACGCGCACCGCCAAAGCATCCATATTTTTGGTAAAAACCGTTAAATTCCGCTTGGTGATGGCTTTGACTTCGGGCGGCGTGTCTTTGAATTTATCGATCAGCCACTGCGCCGCGCCGGAAATTCCGCTGTAGCGTTCATCGTAAAACTTCTCAACTTCGCGGTCGATATTGCCTTTGAATGATGCAATCGCGCTCGAAATTCCGGGTTCAAAAACCGCCATTACATCGCGTTCGAGTGAGTTAATATTTGCATCGACCTTTAACTTGGTTTCCTTGTAAATATTCTCGATGTGATTCGTAACGGCTAAACGTCGTTCTTCGTCCTTCTTCTTTTGTGCGTCCTGGCGCGTTTTAACCGCCGATTTCGATTTGTTTTTGACCGACGAAAGCGCGGTCATACCGCTCGAGGCGGTGGCATTTGCCTGTGCCGCGGCTTTGCCGAGAGTTTGTTTTTCAGCCGCGCGATATTTTGCGGGCGAGGCATCGGCAACCTTGTCCACATTTCCCTTTTGAGATTTGACCTTCTCGAAACGCGGGTCTTTGTTTTCGAGCCGTTTGCCTTCGAGCCGATTTTCCTTCATTGCCGTCTGAGCGTCGGCTTTTGTTTGTTTCTCGGAAATTTCGGCTTCGGGTTTCGGCGCGGGCATTCCGGCGGCACCGTCAACCGACGGCGGAGGAACGTTCGGGTCGGGCGGAACGGCTTCGACGGGTTTGGCTTGAACGCCGCCTTCATTCGGCGGTTTGTCTGAAGTCTTTTTAATATCGCCCGAAGCGGTTTCCTTCTGATCTTTGACATTGCCGCCGACCGCTTCCTTCATTTGCGCTTCTTCGCCGCCTTCCATAAAGTTTTTGGCTTCATCCAGATTTGAAGGCATTACTTTATCGATTTCGGCGCGAAGCACGGTTAGAAAACTATCCACCGGCGGAGTTTCGGCTTTAGTTTCTTTCAGCGCATCGACCTGTTTGGCTTTCGCGCCTGAAGCTTTTTCGTTCGGCGGACCTTTCGCGGCTTTCGCGGCTTCGTCCGCTTTTTGTTTAGCGGGCGGATGTTTTTTCAGTTGGACGGCTTTTTGCTGAACTTTGTCCTTGACGTTTTTAAAACGGGGATCAGCCTGCGGATTTGCAGGTTTCGGAACGAATTTTTTTGTGCGAACGGCAATCGGCATCAGTTCGTTTCCAAATTGCGGATTCTATTTCCGATCATTTGTCCCATTTTCCCACTCACCAACGAGCGGCGTTTGAATTCGCCTCAAATTTTTCCTTTAACGGGCAAACCGCGCCGATCTTTCGATATTCGCGGCGGATCGCTTTTTCAAGAAATTGCGTATTCAAATTTTCGCTCTCGCTCAATGCCAACGATGCGGCGTGCAATGCAATATTGCGGATTTGTCCGCCCGTCAGTTCACAGCGGCGAATCGTTTCCTGCATAAATTCGGAAGAAACTTCATTGATCTCGGGAAGATGCAAATCCCAGATTCGGCTTCTCTCGGCGGCGGTCGGCGGCGCAAATTCGATCACCGTGTCCATTCTTCTTTGAAACGCCGAATCGATGCGGTCGCTGGCGTTTGTCGTCACGATCAGAATTCCTTCAAAAGATTCGAGCCTTTGCAATAAATAATTCGTTTCGAGATTTGCGTAACGGTCGTTCGCACTCGTCACGCTCGTTCTTTGCGTCAAAAGCGAATCGCCTTCATCGAGCAATAAAATAACGTCCAGTTCTTCGACGAATGCGAAAATCTTCGCCAGATTTTTTTCGGTTTCGCCGATATATTTATTAACGATCGTCGAAAGATCGAGGCGGTAAACGTCTTTTTGTAAAGCAGATGCGAGAAGCCGTGCCGCGTAGGTTTTCCCCGTTCCGCTTCCGCCGTTGAAAAGTGCACGAACACCTGCCTGCATCTGTCCGCGCAAGCTTTTACCGATATGATCTCTCAGATTTTCACGAATTCGGCAACGCCCTTCGAGTTGCCGAAGATCGCTCAAAGTTTCCTCGCGAACCGCCAAAAAATCCCAGTCCGCCGCGAGCGGTTCGAGATAGATCGCCAAAGTGTCGAGCGATTGACGATTGAGTGCACGCGCCGCTTGTTGAACGTCTGCCAGCGTTATTTTTTCGTGGTTAGCGAGTGCCGCATACGATTTCGCAAGCTTTGCGGCACGACGGATATTTCCGCTCGAAAGGCGAAAACGTTCGCTTATTTCTTCGAGTTCGTCGGATTTTGAATTTCCCAAACACTCGATCCAGTGAGCGCGACGTTCGTTTTTGTCGGGCAGATTTACGGTTATCGTCACGGCTTTCTCGACCGATTCGCCGCGCACGCCGCCTTGCTTCCCGAGCGTTATGCCGAATGCTTCGACGGCATCCGAAACGGGCGGGAAATCGATGGTTTCACTCGGTGCAATATCCAACGCAAAGACCGGCATTGCGCGCAGTAAAACCGCCAGAGTATTGATGATTTTCCAGCGTTCATCGTCTTTAATGTCGCCGTTTCTGATCTCGATCAATCCCAATCCGAGCGATTTCGCCACCGCGCCGAGAATGGTTTTGCGGCTATTGTGATGCGCGCCGCGAACGATCAAAACCTGAATTTCTCCTTCCCTGAGAAGTTCGGGCAGAATCGAGATTTCCTGTTTCAGATTCGCGGAAAGTATCAGATTTTCAATTGCCGATAAATCTTCGGCGGCGGTGTATTTCAGCCAATCGGTCTGCAAAAACTGGATTTCGCCGCGAATCAAATCCCATAAAATCGTTGTCACCATCAACGTCCATTCGGAACGCGGATTTTCGGTGTTTCCGAATTTGACCAACCCCAGATCGAGCAGCCGGTAGATCAATGATTGCGCCGAATCCGCACCGTCTTTCGCTTTTTGCCAGAAATTGAGCGTTCCGAAAGTCAGTCGTTTTTCGGTTGAAAATTCATTTAATATTTCAAAAACCGCACCGAAGCGGGCATCTTCTTCGACCAAACCGACGCTGAAAAGTATGATGATATTTGAAAAATCGAGGTCGAATCTCAGGCGCAAATCCTTTAATGGGAGGTAGTTTTCGCAATTGTTTTCCCAATCGAGAAGCGCGTTTTTCCACCATTCGTCGGCTTGTTCGTCTGCCAGCTCGTCAGGTTCGCGTCCGGCAAGCTTTTCGTCATAGATTTCCAGAAACGAAAACTCGGCAAAAACCGCTTCGCGTGTTCCGTAAATCTGCATCAGCCGTCGCGTCAAATTCGCGGTAGTCGCCAGAAAATACAAGTCGAAATGTTCCGACGGATTTTTCGGAATATCGGCAAACGGATTTTTTTTTGTTTTATTGAAAAAACTGTCCATCTCGTTTCGTTGAAGTATTAATGATTTTTCCTTTCAAATCCGACATTTCAGGCTCAAACAAAATAAAACCTCACAAATTTACCCGCCGCCGGAATCCAGCCCGGGTCGCGGTCAAGCCCCGAAAATCTAACCGCCAACGGCAGATCGGCAAGGCTGAAATTAATGTCCAGATGCGCTCCCGAAACATTGACCTGCGCTGTGTGCTTAAACAAGATTTCGCCGATTTCCGCCTCATTTTCCAAATTCAAAGCCTGTAAAAGACGCGCTTTGATGTAATCGGTCAGATTTGACAGCCATCTTTCAAACGATGTAAAAGTTTCAGCTTGCGGCATCTGCAAATTTTCGATCTCATCGAAATATTTCCTGTATTTATCCAATTCCGCCGCAAATTGAACGTCAAAGTCGCCCGTTAATTCCACATCGATTACCGGAAAATTCGCGGGATGCCGCACGATCAAACGATTTTTCGCGGTAAACCACGACCATTTACGAAAACTTTGAAACGTTTCGAGCCAATCTGTTGAAATTCTCCAATCAGTTTCGGGCATAAATCCGCTTCCCAAAACTTCGCCTTCTGCGCGTCCGCTCCAATCTTCCAGAAAACGCCAGACCGCATCTTTTTTAACGACATCGCCTAAAAATTCAAGCGAAATGAGTGCTGTGAAATCCCAGATATTCAAATCGATCTCTTCGGCTAGATTTTCCGTAAAATCACGATAAAGACTAAGGAAAATCCCTAAGTTTAATAAGTAGAAAACCCCGCCGAATCTCGTGAAAAAGATAAAATCCGCGATTTCCTGCTCACTCGTTTCAAGCGCAACGTCGATTTCGGCAGTCTTTTTTTCGGTTTTTTCTGACGGTTCTGTTTTTGAATCCTGCAAACTGACTTTTTCGGTCTTATCTTCCGGTTTGGTTTCCTCGAAATTGAAAACGCTTTTTTTGGCTTCATTTGGACGAATTGCTTTCGGAGTTATTTTTTTTTCAACCGTTTCGGGCTTCGGTTCTTCAGAAAAAACTATCTCGTCAAAGGTTCTTTTCGGCGTTTGGACAGGTTCGGATTTTTCGCTCGGCGGAGATGTCGCTTCGCGGTAATTCGTAAGTGAAACGAGTTTATCCTTTTCGTTTGAAACATTCGATTTTTCAATATTTGCAGGTTTTTTGCCGAACGTTTTTTGCTCGACCGTTAAATTTTTTTGTGATTTCGTGGTCTTAACCGCTTCAATTTCGGTGCGGTAAATCTTGATCTTTGCGGCGATTTGCCCGGAGCGCACCCGGCGCGGAGATTTAGCTAAAAGATACCCGATCCCGACGAGATTTTGTCTGACAAAATCCAGTTCAATCGTTTTTATTTCAGGCACCAGACTCACATACGGAGAAAGCGGTTCGATCTCGACATTTTTCGCTTGAACTTTCCTTTTTGCAGGTCTTTCGCTCTCTTCAATTTGAAACTTAACTTTTTCGATTTCGGCTTTCGTGACGGGTTCGGAAAGTGCGGTCTGCAATTTCTTTAAACTGAAAACCCGCAAAATTCCGTTTAATAATCGCTCGGCTTCGGCATCGTCTAATTTTTCAACAAACTGAACCGCTTTTTGTTTATCCACCAGAATTTGAAAGGAACCCGGCGTAAACTCGACCGCATCTAACCAGACTTCGGCAACGGATTTTGCCAGATTCAAATTTGGAAGAAGGCTTTTCCACCACCAGCGTTCAGCTATTGCGCCGTTGCAATAATCGATTGCCAGACACGCCAAAAGTTCTGAATAATCATTAAATATCAAGCTTTCGGCATTTGCCGGAACAAATTCGCGAATCGGGTAATAGGCTTTTTGATACAATTTCTCGATTTCGAGCGTAACTTTCTTTTGCCACGCTTCCGTAAAGCGCAGTTCGGTGTGGCTTAGTCGGAGTGTCGCCGGTTTCGGGTCGCTTATTTTTTTTATACAAACTATTGTATGCGGCGATAAACCTTGCGGCATTAAATCCGTATTGGAAAGTAATCTTTCAAAATGGATTCGCGCCGCAACGTTTTCGAGATTTTTACCTTTGACGCGCAGTTTTGAGATGACTGATTTATTTTGCCTTCCAAAATCCATTCTCAATTACAGAATATTTGTATCGAATTTATTTCAAACCTGTCCGAACCGCCCGCATTTTTCCAATAACCTAAAATAAAATATTGAAATTTCGTGTTATCTATCGAACCCAGACTCGCGCTTTTGGCGTTTGCAGATTCCTTGAAAGGACCGACATTCGTTTTCAAATCGATTTCGACAATAACTTCGGGGTTAGCATTCGGACTATCGTAAGCCAGTCGATTTAGAGTTACAAAAAATTCACTCGGATTTCCCTCGTCGCCAATTCGTTTTCCTCTCACGATCATTCTTTGAATATTGACATTGTGTGGCAGTTGAACGGTAAACGCGCCTTTCACATTATCGTCTTTCGTGTCCGCATTGGTTGGCACAATCGCTTTGTTAAAAGTGACAGTCCAATCGAATTGTGCGGGCAATCTTTGATTTACCGGCAAAAAATCGGGCGAGAAATTCAAAATGGTTTGTTCGCCGGAAGCCCCGATTCCTCTGGCTAAAGCATTGACCGCGCGGCGCAGTGAATTATGATGTTCGCTCGATATGATGTCGCCTCTTCGCGCAAGCGGAATACCGTCTAACAGGGTCATAATTTCCAATACGATCTCGGGTGTCGCGGCTTCCAGTTCCGGCTCTGCTTCGGCTTCGGCGATCTCGGGTTCGTCACCTACGGCAGGTGGCGGAATAAATATCGTGTCGAGCTTTTGGTCGAAAACGGCTTTGAAATATTTCAACATTTCCGCTTTCAATTTAGGATTTTGCGCCGCAAGCGTCAGTTGCCGGTTGGCGGCGATAAGTTGCGATGCCAATCTGTCGGAATAATTTGCGGCTTTTGCGATTATTTCAGTCGCATGGGCAATCGCTAACGCAAAAGCAGTGCTTTTTTTGGCGGCGGCTGAAAGCAATGGAAATTTCGCCAGAAGTTTGTCTATCACGTCAAACTTTTCGTCCACATTTTCCAATTTCAAGTTGTTTTCCGATATTTTCTTAATTTTCTCTGCCATTGTTTTGCCTCCTTGTTAATTAATCGGCGATGAAAAACTTTCGCCGTTCCAGGTTGCTTCGTCAAATCTTGCCACACCGATATAGGGCAGGCTGTGGCGGGCGAAAACCAAAACTTTCCTGACATTTTCGCCGTCATCAAATGCCTGAATATTTTCACGAACATAGTAAAGCTGAATCTCCTCGTTCGTTTGCAGATCGATCGGTTCGTGCGAAATTGCCTGATCGAGCAAATCGCGCAAACGGTCGCCGTCCGTGCTGGTAATCTCGGTCGAACCGAGATTGCCGAAGAAATTGTCCGGATCGAAACCTTTTTTGCCCGGACTCGCCAGCGGAATAATTCCTGCGGGCGGCAAATAACGGAAAATATCGTCGGCTTCGATCGTGGTCAGATTTGCCGTTTCGCTTTCCATTTGTTTGATCTGATCGGCAAATTGGTTCATCATCGCTTCGGTTTCCGCCTTGCGCCGTTCGCCGAAAAGCTGTCGCCAGTCTTCGTTGTCGTTTCGTTTTATCAAACGCCGCCTGACCGCCCACATTTCGACGAATTTGATTCCCGTCGATGTCCAGTTGATGATCGCCAGAGGCACGTCGCTGTCGGAAAGAACGCTATCGCGCATTTCGTCGATCAAACCGTAACTTTTTATGGAAAACCCGAGCGGATCGGCAAAAAATTTCTGCGTTTCTTCGACCCCGAAACATCGATACGCGAGATAGTTTCTCAGTTTTTGCTGATTCGGCAAGGTTTCGCCCGACAGGAAAGGGTCGATTGCCAAAAGCCGAAATTGTGCCGTTTCCAGAATCACGTCCGTGTTGCAGGTCGAAAAAGCATTGTTCAAACCGCTCGTTGGCGCGCTTCCTTCGCTTTTCTGCGCAGGAGTTAGAACAAGCAGATACAAACCGTAACCGGCGGTGTAAGTTCCGACCTGAAGCGGCTGACATTCGCCGAAAATGCTCGAAGACTGCGCCGCCGCGCCGAATCTTTCAAGCAGATTTACATTCGTATCCTGCGAAAGATAAAGAGATTGTCCGCAACAATTGACTGCTAACCCGGCGGAAACATTGACGACCGGATCGTTTCCCGCCAGATAATCTTTTTCGACTTCCAAGCCGTAAACGATTCCCGTTCCGACCGCTTTTCCGATTCGGCGCACGGCTTCACGGCGTGAATCCTGTTCACGCGTCAAATCCGTTCCCGTAACCAGGCGACCGTTAAAAAAATTCGTTGCCCGCAAACTTCCGTTCGTGATCGGTTCCTGCAATTTTATTTGATCCGGCATATATTTCTCCGTTATCCTCTCAGTCCATTGGCGCGAACAAAGACCGTCGCAAATCTTTCATCTCCGCCTTCACCGAAATCTCCGGCAAATTTAATGTCATTTCTAGCGGCATATTCGATCAAAGGCATCTTGTCGCCCCGGTAATCTACCGAAATATTTCTTGTATTAAACATAAACCTCATTCGGTCAGGTTCGGGCTGATTAGGTTCGAGCGTCAAACCGATAACGAAAACATTTCTGTTCGCGCGGACTAGTTTTTTGAAACCAACCCGGGCAAAATAGTTCGGCGCAATATCGGTTTCATCCAGTATTTGCATATCATTAGCTTTGATGTCTGCAATTTCAGCCAGATTTCCCGGCGCGTCGATGTTGAACCAAATTTCATAAGTATAATTGTCGACACGCGTGATCGTCGCCAGCGGCAAAATTACAAACGGTCTGATTTCCGAAGCGGGCGGCTGTTGCGGTATCCATTCCGAGCCGTTCCAAACCAAAACGTCGTTGACATTCGGCGCGGTCGAAGAGATGCCGTAGCCCTGCAAACCGGTGACGGTCGGATTCGGATAAGTTCCGCTCAGATCGCCGCCCGCCGGATCGTTCTGTTTGATCGCTTGTTGATAAATTACCGCATCGCCGTCCTCGGTTCCGGCGGCTAAATCTTTGATCTGATAAGTTCCGCCGAGCAGATTTCCCGTCAAAGCGCGGGAACCGTCGGTAAGCAGATATTGTTGATGGTCATCGTCGCCCAACCCGGTCAAACTTCCGTGATCGGGAATCGGAATATCGCGCGAAACCCATTCGCCATTGTCATAAACCAAAATCTGCCCGTTCGTAACTGGCGAAGGCAAGGTTACGTCCGAAAGATCGTTCAGGCTCATCTCAAGCGTTTCCGCTACCCAAACTCCGCCGCGGTAAGTCAAAATTTGTCCTTCGACCAGCGGCGAAGGAAGCACGACATCGCCCAGATCGTCCAGATTGTAAACGACATTTTCGGCAACCCATTCACCGCCGCGATAAACCAGAAGATCGCCTTCGTTCGGCGCGGGAACGGAAACATCACTCAGATCGTCCAGACTGAAAGTTTTTGAAAACGTGAAATTCAAAAGCTCCTGCAACATCCGCAAATGCAGTAAAAACGGTCGATTATCTTCGTTAACTTCCGTATCTTCCGCGTCGCTCACCTTCCAACCCGGCGAAAGCTGTTCGAGCGGAACGATCAGTTCGGCAAGCAAAACGCAATCTTCGACCTTGTTTGCGCCCGTCATTTCGACCGAACAGCCCGTTTTTCTTTCGCTTAAAACATTTCTGAGTTCCGTGACCCAAATCCGTAGAGCTTCGTGCATAAATTCTTCGACATCGTCGGGATGAATTATCAACCCCTCGGGCGGCGAACTCAGCGGCGGACTCGTAAGCGGCGGCGATGTCACGGGCGCAAGCCACGTATCTCTGATCGCTTCGACAAATTCTTCGAGCGTTACGGGCGTTCCGATCTCATTTATCTCGATACTTTTCAACCACGCTACGAATTCGCGGATTTTGTCTTCCTCGGGCTGTGCCGGAGCTTTAAAGCGAAGTTCGAGCGAAAAATCGTCCTTGATGCGCGAAGCCGCCGTCAATTCTTCCTCGCTCCGGCAAGGTTCGCCCGGAATCGGCACGCTGTCCGTCCGGCACTCGCGGTAGCAAAGCGTCACATAAAGCCGAACTTTGTCGCTTTCGGGCGGACTGGTCGGCGGGCTGGTCGCGCCGCTTTCGATCCAATCGGGAAGTTTTTCCACATTTGCCGCCAGCCATTGATTCAAAAAGGCGCATTGCGCCGACGAAACGCAAACAAGCTGACCGCGCGGCGTGATCGCAACGCCCGGCTGAACCAACACGCGCGCACCGTTTTCGGCATCTTCTTCGACCGTTACCTTCAGTCCTGAAATCGTTCCGTAACCGATCGCATCACGCGCCAGCCAACGGTCGCGTCCCGCCAAATAGCCGAATTCCTGCGTGAAATCGTCCACACCGAGAATCATTCCCGAAGTGAAATTAACGTGTTTGGTCAAATCCAGATTGTCTGACGCGGTAACGGTTGAAACTGTCGTAAAACAACTCATAGTTTTCCTTCCTGTTTAATTTTTTTTCAAATTTTCATTACCCAAAACATAGCGGATCGAATATTTTTCCGGCTGTGCCGTACCGACACGGCTTTCTCCCACAAAACCCTCGCCGACTATAAATTCGGGATTAAGACGCGGATCGCGGCTGCCCAATCCGAGCAAAGTGTCCAGACCGAGCCGAACTTCATTGAGCCTGAACAGATTCCAGTAAAAACGGTAATCGCAAACCGTGTGCGCGGGCTTTTCAAGCTCGACGACGCGCCGCACCAACTGCATTTTCCGATTTTGTTCGTCGGCGGATTCAATCGCGTTTGCGCTCAGATTCGCCGGAATCAAAACCGTGAAACGATGCGCCGTTTGATACATCGGCAACACCGCGCTTTCAAATAAAAACCAATCGGCAAGCGGTTTATCGAGAATCGGCAAACGGTCAAATTGCGAAACAAAATCGAACGAAGTCCAGCTCGTCCCGTATTTTGAATTCAATCCGCCGATGCGTCGGTAACGCCGTGCCAAAAAATCCTGCCAAAGTTTGCGGAAACGGCTTGTTTCCGCAGTTTCGTTCACATATTCCTGCCAATCCGCGAGCAAATTCGCATTTTTTTCGATTCCGGTCGGTAGATAAATACTTTCAAAATTCGCGTAGTTAGTTCCGTATTTCGTGTTTAATTGGTTGATCTGATTCGTAAACTTTCCGCGCAAAAACACTTGCCAATTGTTGTGTTCGGAGGCTGAAGACGGAATGAACCCGAGCGTTTGTGCAACGAATTTATCCCAGATTTCCGCTTCATCCGCGTCTGTCGGTCTGATGAGCGGAAAATTAATGCTTGTTTCCTCATCAAACTGTTCGCTGTAAAGCTGATGTAAAATGCCCGCGCCCTGATTCGGATTCCATTTCGCGGTTTTGACGGTTTCGCGCAAAAGATTCTGCGTGTTATCCGGCGGAATTATTTCCGGCGTTACGCGTGTCAGATACTGTTCGACGAGGCGAATCGGGTCGCGGACAATCTCTTCGGAGCTTTGCCACGCAAAAATGCTTTCATCGGCGCAGGAATCGAGCACGAGCCGCAAGGCAATGCGGATTCCGCGCATTGTGCCGCGATACTGGAAAAATTCGACCGCGTGTTTGATGAACAAACGCCTTTTTTCTTCCGTCCACGCCGGATCGAGCGCAACGCCGAACCAATTCGCTAACCAATCGAGCGTTTCCGAAGGCGCACTCCGCACGTCGAAAAGCATCTGAACCGCCGCGATCCGGTCTTCCACCGAGGTATACATTCCCTCGAAATTGGACAGAAAACGGTCGAGGAAAAAAGCCGATTGTTCGTCTTCGCGGTAAACTGCGGGCAGATAATTGTTCAGATAGGAAAAGCGCGGATAATAAACCCGAAGTGCAGAAATTTCAGGCGTTTTCTGCCTATTGCCCGAAAAAACGAGCCGCAGTTGCAGGTAACGGTTCTTTGCATTTTGGAGTAAAAGTTCCCACGTTCCTTTGCCTTTTTCACGCGCCGTTTGATCTGTCGAAAACGGCAGTTCGGAACCGTTGCCGCGCAGATAAAGATTCGGTTCCTTCGTCCAGTCGCCGAGCGCGATTTCGCCGATTTGTTCAGCCGTGCGGCTGTAAATTTCGACCTTTGTTTCGGACGGAATACAACCGTCGAGCATCAAGCGATGCCAGACGCAATTCTGTTCTTTTCCGTCGAAAACGTATGAATCGATGATGCCGAATTCTTCAAAACTCGGACGATTTTGTTTGACAAGAGGCAGAAATCTTTCGCCGAAATCGTAATAAACTTCGCCGAACGCCGCCGTGAAAGCCTTTCCGCCAAACAATCTGATCGGATAATATTCGGCGATTGATTGTAGCTCGAAATTCTTTTTGACGATGTTTTCCGTGATGTCGGGTGAAGTTTGCAAATCGTTCGTGCAGATCAAGTTAAATGCAAAAGCCTGATTGCCCTCGGCGGGCATCACGTAAACGCGGTCGAGCGTGTTTTTCGATTCATCGGCTTGCACGAACGCGATGTCGTAACCGTGAAGCCGAAAATTTGCCGCGTCTTCCGTGTCCTCGATCTTTGAAAGTATCGAATCGGTTTTCAGATCGTCGATCTTCCGTTCGCGGAAATAGCGTTTAATGACCGAAAATCTTTCGCGCCAAGCCAGATTCAAAATCAAAACCGTGTCATCGGGCAAAGCCTCGATCGAAATCGGGTCGCGTTCATTTGACAGCTCGAAATAAAACTTGTCGGCGGGAACTTTTTGACTGTGTTTTCGCGCGTTTGAACCCGTCACAGGCTGAAAATCGTCGGCTTGAAATTCGGCTTCAAAATCCTTTGCGGCAACAGTTGCAAAAGTTCGGTCTAAAATCCAGTAACGCCGGTTTTTTCTGTCCAGAATAAACGCGCCGCCGCAAAATCTTGCCGAAATGTCCCACGGCGCAAAATCTACATCCTTACGCCAAACGATAAATCGCGGTTCGCCGTTTGAAAACAGATCGAAGATCAAAATTCCCGCCGGATCGAGCGCGCCGACGATCAGATAATGGTCAATCGTCACGGCGATTCCACGAAATGATTTCGACTTCGGCACAGTCGTTTCCACAGGCTGAAAATCGCCTTTGCTTTCCGTTTCGCAAGCTTCTTCGCCCGTCGTATAAAATTCGGAAACGCGATTTGAGCCGACCGAATAAACCAGTATTTTCGTGCCTGTTTCGTCTATCCAATACCAGTTACCGTAACGGTCACGCGCCGCGCCGCGCCTGATATTCAGGTCGGGTTGGGTGTCTTTCGGCGATGCTTTGAACTGAAAAATTCGCTTTTTGAGCGTAACGGAACTTTTTTCGATATTCCAGTCGAAATCCTGATTTTCAGGCGTTTCGCCCGCGTCAACCTTTTGCCAGATTTCGCCCAGAGTTTCGCCTGTTTCGCCCGAGAAGCATCTGCCCCAATCGTTGCGGTTCAGCAAAAGATGAAATTTTGTTCCGTTGACATCCATAAAATCAGCATTTTTCGGGAATTATCGGGATCGGCACGATTCGCTTCGGCTTTCCTTGTCCGCTTCCGCCCGTTCCGCTCGAAGTTCCGGTCGAAGTTCCGCGAAGTTGTGACAACGGCAAAGGATCGCCGACCGAAACCGAAATTCCGAGCACCCGGGGCAATTCCAAACCGTTCATCGAAACCTGATCGATTGAATCGTTATTTCCTTCGGCAAGCAAAACATTATTGACGAACATCACGCCCGAAACACGGCTCGCAACGGCAAGCAGCTCTTTCGCCGTTACGGGTTTTCGTAAACGCCAGCCGTTCGTCGATTCAAAACTCTGTTCCGCAAGCTGAAATCCGTCGTTTATTCCTACCAGACTTTCCGCCGTAAAATCGATCGGTGCGAGAAAATCAAGCAATTCTTTTTTCACGGCTTCGCGAACTTCCGCCGCCGATTTTTCCGCGACGACATTGATCCCGACCGAAATCCAGATTCCTTTGTAAACCGGACCGCGCAGGAAGATTTCCGTCGTGATAAGCCGCCGTTTGTCGATATAACTGCAAATCGTGTCGAGAAAGATTTTGTCGGGCACGGGCGCATCGGGCTGTTTCGAGTCGTATCGCGGAATGACCATAATCGTGACCGCGCCCGGCGCGTCGCCCGGCTCGTTTGGCGAAAACGACGGGTTAAAAGTCGGAATAATTTCAACGCGACCGATCAGAATTCCCGGCGTTCGCAAAACAATGGTTTCAAAATCCGAAATCGTCACGAGCCGTTCACGATGCTGTAAATAGCGCGTGATCTGTTTTTCGCCGTCAACCACGGTTTCCGAATCCGCACCTCCCCAGGTGCGGACGGGATTTGCGACCTTCAAACCGGCGGGCAGAACGGGACTCGTATCGATCGTGCCGATACCGACATTTCCCAAGATTCCCGCGCCGTAATCGTATGAAACGCTTATCTTTGCGCCGAGCGGCGGACGTTCGCCGTGTGCGCCGTCGCCGAAACGGATTTCGCCCGATTCGGTGTTTATTTTGAAAACCTGCGGGTTTCCCTGATTCGTCTTTTTCGCACCCGGCGGCTGGCGCAGATCGGGTGTGGTGATTTCCGCACCGGCTGAAAGCAGATCGTCGATCTCAAACCATTCGTCGGTTCGTTCGCCGACCGTGACGAACATTTTCACGCTTTTCGGCACGATCGGGATTTGCGAAAGCTTCGCTGACTGATCGGGTTCGCCCGTTCCGTCAGGCAAAATTTCGTTCAAAACCTTCGTGCGTTGGGAAATCTCCGCCGCGTTGATGCCGACCCACAAAACTTTGAATTTGAGTGCGGTGTCGGAAGCATTAATTCTTAACCAAGTCACGATTCGCTCATCGAGATTCGTGTCTTCGAGCGACGGCGGAAAATCGTCCGCGCCCATTTCGAGCGGTTCGAGATTTTGCCAGATGTTCAAATCAGCTTCGGCGGGCAAAGTAATTTCAACCACGCCGGGATTTTTCAAAATATCGGTCGTCGCCGTTGCGTCGAGCGGTCGGTATTCTGGTATGCGCTGGTTGGCTTCGGTCGGCAAAGTCCAGTCATCATTCGGTTTTTTCGGCATTTGATACGAAAGCCACGACGAATTTTCCGTGTTTGCCTGTTGTCCGCCCGGATTGAGCGTAACGGTCGTTTCTTCGATCGAAGGGACGATTCCGAGGCTTAAAATCTTGCCCGCGATGGCTTTTCGCGCAGAATCAGCCGTTTCGTTTTCTCTTGCCAAAAGCGCGATCCAGATCGAATTATCCATCGTATCGTCGGCAAGCGAAACGCCTTGTTCGTTCGTGCCGTCGAGCGCGGTCGTTTGGTAAATCTGCAAATCTACGTTGTCTTCGAGCGGCGCGCCCTGAAACGAAGCGTAAAGCTGTTTGTAATAATCTTCGACTTCCGCTTCCGCGTCTTTGACCGGGCGTTTGTAATAAACCTGCGCTTCGACGGGCAAAATATCCAGCCCGCGTTCGGTGCGAAACGGAACCTGTCCCGCACTGACCTCGATTCCCGAACTCAAAGTTATCGTTTGCTGAAGTCCGCGTTCGTTCGTAAACGCCACGATTCCCTTTGCCGAAGTCGCGGAATTTAGCTGAATTCCGAGCAATTGAAGAAACTTCAGACGGTTTCTTTCGGGAATCAGATTTGCGCGATACAGCAGACTTTCGGTCATAAACGCAAAAATCTCGATCAGCGTCACGCCCGGGTCGCTGTGGTTGTAATTTGTCCATTCAGGATTATGAACGGAAATTCTCGACAAGGCTTCGTCGAGCAAATCCTGATAGCGTCTGTCGTCAATTTTCGGAAGCTGCAAAGGCATCTTTTTATTCCTTAATTCACTAATTTTTGACCCTTACTTTCGCGCGGGTTTTTGATTTAACTAACCGCCTAACGTCACGGTTAAACCGACTCTTTCGGTCGATTGCGTGGCGACGAGCTTGTAATTTACCGTCACGACCGCCGACTGCAAATCCTGCGTATCGGGCTCGACCGAAACCGATTGCACGGTGATTCGCGGTTCCCATTCGGCTAAGGCTTTCGTGATCCGGTCCCGAATCAACTGGCGCGTCGTCGTCGTGTTCGGTTCAAATAAAAATTTATTCAATCCGCCGCCGAAATTCGGTAAATAAAGACGTTCGTTGAGTTCCGTCAACAAAATCACTTTGATCGATTCGCGGATATTCTCCTCGCCTTCCGACCAGACAACTCTGCCGTCCGCACCGATTCTGGGCGGAAAACTGATTCCTTTACCGAAAATTCTTCCTGCGTTACTCATTTTTAGATTTCAACCCCGGAAGCGGAAAACAAATGATGAAAAACGGCAGCCAGCGAAAGATAAAATCAAGCAGAGCGACGATAATCATCAACAAAATCAACGCGCAGATCGTAATGATCGGAATCGAAAGTGAGCACATCATCCCGATCGAAAGCCCGCCGCCGTCCTTACATCCGCCGCCGTCGGGAACGCTCAAATCCTTATGAAGCGGAAACGGCAAAACCGAGCGTATCAGATCGCCGAAAGTGATTCCCTTCATCCGGTTTACCTGTCCGCACAGCAGATCGGACATCATAAAAGCCGTGTTTTTATCGAACTTTCGTAAACCTGCCGGAGTCGGATCGATCGGCAAAGAAATCCGAATCGGTCGCGCCGGAGCGTCAGGGTCGAAGAATCCGGCGATCTGAAACGGTTTCGTCGGGTCGCTCAAAACCGGCGGATGAATTGTGCCGCAAAACGGACGCTCGTAAGCACAGCGAATCACAAACCAACCTTCGCGCATATCCATCGGCGTTTGCGTCGCTAAAGGCGTTGCCCGTAAAGGCTGATTCGCGGGAAGCGGCGGCAAAGCGGCTTCGATAAGCTGTGCGATTCGATTAACTCTATCTTCCCCGGCAGTATCTTTCGGCTCGAAAACGGTCGGCGTGATGTATCCGGTCACACCGTCAAGCGTCGTTTTCAGCGAAAAACTCACATCCGCCAACGGAAATAAAAACGTCGGATAAAGCGCATCGGGCGCATTTCGTTTGTAGGAAATCGAAACGGTTTCCAGATTTTTCTCGATCAGGGCGCGGTTTGTTTCATTCGGCGGATGAACCGCCAGCAAAGCATCTTTTAACGAACGCTTGACCTGATTCACGTTGTAGCCTGTTTCGAGAATCAGATCGTTGGCAAAATTTTGCTCTAAAACCGTGTTCGTGATCGCATTTACGAGCTTTGTTTCATTCGTATTTAATGTCGGATTAACGGATAAACCGTTCAGTGAACTCCAGATTCGCGGCATACTCGCCGCCAGAAAATTTGAAAAATCGAGCAGTATCAGCCACGAAGCCGTTTGAACCTGCTCACGCGAACCTTTTTTCAAATCTTTTTTGACCGCATCGGGCTGTGCGTCGCCGTCGAAAACTTCGTTTATCGCCGATTTCGTGTGCGAAACCGCCTGTAAAAGACTTTTCCATGGATCGCGAAACTCCGAACGCATCTGATAAACACGCGGATCGAGCGGCGCGTCGGTCTGCAAATTTCCCGACGCATTGCGTTCGGCTTTGCCCGCCGCCATAAAAACTTCGCGTTTCCCGGCAGGAATCACCGCCGAATAAACTTTTCGTCTGCGCCCGTCGTCTTCCGTAAAATCAACGGCGAAAAGCGGTTGGCGTTCTTCGTCGGTTTCCAGAAAATTTTTGTTGGTTGCCTTTTGCCACTTCGAGCCTTGTTCGGTCACGACGAACGCATATTCTTCCCAGGTCGAATCGAGCGGCGGCAAAGGCGTATTTATATTGAGCGGTGTCGGCGGAAATAAACGGCGGATGACGTATGAAACTTTTTCCTCGTTCTCTTCATTCAGAGTCTTATCGGGCAAGCCCGGACGTTCGCAGACAAGACACGCCGAAATCAAATAAAAACGCTGATGCGCAGGTTGATAAAGCTTGAGCGGTTTCGTCGCATTTGCCGCCGCAAACTGCGTGAACTGATTGGAAGTCTGCGTCAAACCGTTTCGTTTTGCCTTTTTCCGCGCCGAAATCAAACCGAGCCGTTTGAAACTTCTCGCAAAAACGGGTGCAGGTTCGATCGCTTCCGGCATCGGCGAAAATCCGCGCCACGTTTCGGGTAGAGCGACGTATTGATCCATTTTTTTCGGATCGTTGGCGAGCATTTGCAGATAATCGTCCATAAAAGAATCGGTCGCAAAACGCAAAATGCTCGGACGGCTCAATTCCTTTCGGCGCGCCGAAGCCGAACCCAAAACGAGAGCCTGTTCCCAAAGCGGCGATGGTGCTGTCCATTGAACCGTTTCTTTCATAAAATCTTTACCCGGTCTTTACCAAATATTTCCCGCGCCCGGCGTATATGACGCGCTGATAACGCTGTTGCTGATAACCGTGTCCGCCTGAACCACGCCCGAAAATTTCGACATTCCGGCATTGACCGTCACCATTCCGGCGGAAACTTCGACTTGCGATGCCTTGATCGTCACTTTTGCCGAAGCCGTCACCGTGATTCCGGCAGGTTCGAGTTTGACCGAATTGCCGTTACTGTCCACGATCTCGATCGCGCCCGGACCGTCCTTTAAAGTAATTTTCTGTCCGCCCGGCGTTTCCAGAATCATTTGTTCCTTCCCTGTCGCATCATCCAAAGTAATTTTCACGCCATTACGCGAACGCAGAATTTTTTTATCGTTTTTCCCGTCTTTGCTGATTTTGGCAGGCGGTTTGTCGGAACCGTTCCACAAACAACCGACGACATACGGACGGCGCGGATTTCCCGCTTCAAAAGCGATCAAAACTTCGTCGTTGACATCGGGAATAAACCAGCTTCCGCGATTATCTCCGCCCATCATCGTCGCCAAACGTGCCCACGCTTCATAACGTTGTCCGTCCGAATCCGGCGACCACGGAAGCGCAACCTTCACCCGTCCCTGTCCGTCGGGGTCTTTGATGTCAACCACGAGCGCGGGAAAAACCCCATACCAATTGCCGCCCAAACCGTGAGAAACACGCGATTCCGTAAATTTTTCGATTGTCGTTGTGTCAAGCATTTATTTTTTTATTACTTCCCGATTCCCAATCTTTCCGCCTTAAATTCAGTTCTGAAACCTTTTGCATTATCGAAAATATGCGCGATCTCGGCGACATAATATTTACCGTTGAAAATTTTGCCGAGTCCGTCGAGTTCGATGAATGCACCGACTCGCAATTTCGCATTCGGTTCGGCAACTCCGCGTCCGACGACAAACTGTCTGGCGAGAGTTTTCATAAAACTTTCCGCCAAATGCCGTGCGTCCTGATTGTTGATCGGCGCGGAATGGACTATCGATTCCTTTTTTTCACCGAACGTTTTTTTCAAAATGCCGATTCCGCTTTCGTCGCTTCCGAGTTCGCTCGAAATCACGCCTTCCTTCGTTTCAAACTTTATTTCCTTTTTGCTCGAAACGTCCCAACCCGAAGCCGTCACGCTCGTGCGCTGATTGGCAAGATCGGCTTTCACGCAAAACTCCCGAAGCTGTGCGCCGTATTTCAATTTGAGCTTATCTTTTCCGCGTTTCGAGCGCGTTTTGACGTGTAATTCCGTGTCTTTTAACCAGATTTCCGCATCGACCGCACGGGCGCGTTCACGAATAAACGCGAGATCGCTCTGATTTACTTGCGCCAAAACTTTGTGCGTCGGGCTATCGACATCGCTTTTTCCCGTCAATTTGTGGTCACTTGCGATCTTTTTGAAAATGTTCGCGTCGGTAATATTTTCAAAAGTCCGCGTTCGCCGCGTCATTCGCAGATTTTGCAAAGCATCTTCTGCCAGAATCGTGATTTCGGGCGATTGCGCCTCGGGAAATTCGGCTTCGATAGCGGAAATCTTTCCCTTAAAAATTTCTTCCTTATCGATCTTTATCTGAACTTCCTTGCCGAAATCGAGAACTTTGCGGTCGAAATAAAGAAAATCGGTCGAATTGCTTGTCGGTCCCCAGTTGCCGAATTTGGCTTCGCAACGGAAAAAGCCGTCCGTTTTTTCAATGACCAGAAGATATTTCAAACCGCCGACCAGCGAAGAATCTTCTGCGCCGTCGATCAAGATCGTCGGTCGCGCCACGCCGATTCCTGTTGTTGTCGAATCCAAAGGCATTTTTTCTCAACCTAATTTGCCGAAATTCTTTCCAATCTTTCCAGACGCTTGACCAGCATTTTACCGACTTCGTGGTCGGTCATTTTCTGCTCGTCCTTTCCCTTTTCTTCTTTTTTCTGCGTTCCTTTTGCGTCTTTATCATTTGGCGCGGGAACCACTTCAAAATCATTTATTACAACTGCCATAAAGTTTTACTCCGTTCCGAACGAAAGATTCGCCGAAGCATTCACCGAAACGCCACTGTCGTTCATCAACGGGACTTTTCCGCTGATTCCGCCCGAAAGCCCGCCTGAAATTCCGCCCGAAACGCCGACTTGCGCGTTCAAATCCAAAAGCATTCCGGCTTGAAGCTGACGCGGATTTTCGATTCCGTTCGCGGCGGCGACCGATTGCCAATCGCCCGAATTTCCCTGGCTCGACGACAAACCCTGCACCGTCGAACCTTTCGGCGCGGGCGTTAAAGGTCGCGTGCCGGGAAGCGGTAATCTGGCAGGTGCATCCTTGGGAAATTTGTATTGATCGATCTTTTGCTGGGTCAAACTCAACGACATACTCGCCCGAAGCGGAATTCCGTCACTTGAAAAAAATTCGAGCGATTCTTCGAGCGATTCCATCAGACCGTCAAACTGAAACGAACCCCAGATAAAACGCACGGCGGGCGGAATAAATTTTTTCTTGTCCTTCGGATTCGGCATCGGCGTGATGAAATAGGTGATCTTTTCCGTCATTTTTCGCACGTCCAAAACCGCTTCACCTTCCTGCGGCGCGTTTACGTCGAACCAGAGTTGAAGCGTCAATTTCGTCGTGCCCGCACCGACAAATTGCTGGGTCGGCGTTCCGCGCTGATCTCCCGCGCCTTCGGGCGTTTGTATCTGATTCGCAAAAGCGACCTTGAGCGTTTCGGGATTGAACTGAACTTTGACGTTATGTTCAGGATTTATCTCGTTCTTATATTCTGAATCGAGCTGTCTGAGTTCGGCTTTGGCTAATTTGACTGATTCGGGCATTATTCCTCTTTATTTATTTTCCTAAATCCAGTTTTAATGATTCGTATGCAAGCTGAAATTCTTCGATCGCCACGCCGCCGTCCTTTGCATTTAGCGGCGGAGCCTTCAATTTCACGGGAACACAGCGCGAAAGCAGAAATTTCGCCTTTACCTGACGATCAGCCGAAAAAATGACGACTTCGGCATCGGCGCGTGTTTCGGGATTGGTCTGCATCAATTCGACCCATTTCCACAGATCGAAGGTTTCGGTCATTCCGCGTTTCAAAGTCAGCGACGCGTAATTCATCGGTCCGGTCAGACGGATTTGTTTGCCGTTGTTTCCGCCTTCGCGAATCGTTTTCACGTCCATCGTCATTTCCAAACCGTCGCATTCGGAGAATGCCGCATCGCAAATCTGCATCGCCACGCCTTCGACCTTGATCTCGACGGCGAAATTAAACGCCATAAACGGGTAATTTACTTTTTCATTGGTCGGCGGATTTGCCATAAATTATTTCTTTTCAATTCCTTAAACTGTTTCCGTAACGGTTGCGCGTCCGCCCGTCTGCACCAAACGAACATTCACGAATTTCAAAGGCTGTGACGGCGCAACTTTTATTTCGACGATAAATCGACCTTGTTCGACGCTTTGCAGATTGTTCAAAGTGTCGCTGACATTTACCTGATACGACGTAGCGGGCGTGTTTCCGGCAAACGCGCCGCGCGTAAACATAACATCGAGCAACGAACTGAAACCGCGCTGAACAAGGCGGCGAAACCTTTCGTCATTCGGTTCAAAAACATATTCTGCGCCGTGTTTTAAAGCCAAACGGCGCAGTAAACTCAAAAGCCGCCGAACGTTGATCGAACGCAGATCGGTTTCGTCGCTCAAAGTGTCCGAATCGAGCACGAGAAATCCGTTCGGCTCGTTTCTGAGAAGATTTATCAGATTGTCCTGAAAATCGTAAAAGTCATCTCTCTCAAAGGTTTGCGTCAAGCCTAAAACGTTCGCAAGCGGTTCGTTTGCCGGAGCTATCCACGCACCGCGCCGCAAGCTTCTCTGCGCCATCACACCGCAAATGCTTCCCGACGGCGGATTTATCTGCACTTCTTCGGCTCCGTCCTCACGCGATAAAATCCACGGATGATAGACCGCCGCATAACTCAAAGCCTTTAATTCGTCGTTGCTGAACGGTTCAACGCCTAAAGTTTCCGCCGTAAAACCTTTGGTCGTTTTCAATTCCGCAACATACAGGATCGCGTCTTTTTTATCGAAATGTTCAGGCAGATCGAGCACGGCAAAAATATCTCCGCGCGCCGCCGCAAGTCTGATCAAAGCGCGTTGAACGGCAAGCAAAACCTTCGGTTTGAATTCCTGCGCCGTCCGCGAACGCCAGCTTTCTGCCGCCTCGATCTTCACGGCTAAACCGTCCGACCAATCGCTGAACTGCTTTCTGATTACAACTTTGACGCGGTAATAATAAACTCCCGCATCTCTGTGCGAAATAAAGAATTCTTCGGCTTTTCCCCGGTAGATCACCTGCGAAAACTGAAATCTGCGGTCGGTCGATTCTTCCAACACGAATTCCGTGTCGGCATCGGTTTCGTCACAATCCCAGAGCAACGTAAATTTTCCGCCCGCGATAGTTTCCTCTTTCAAACGAAGATTTTCGGGCTTCTTGATGACGCGGATTCCGCATTTCAGAAAATTTTCCCAAAGCGGTTCGGAAACTGCCTTCATTTTCCCTTCTATACAACATTCAAACGTCCACCATTCAGGACGAACCGGCGGCGGCGAAGGAACGGGCGGCAGGATTTCGGTGTCGTCCTTCTCGTAAAACCAGCCGCGATGAACCGCGTCGGGAATAGAAATGATCGTCGCCTCTTCGAGTGAAACACTTGAATATTTCTGACTCGAACCTGAACCCTCAACCGATTTGCTTACAATCGTTTCGGGCGCAAGAACGGCGTGAATGCCGCAAAGCATACGCGGATTTTCGCTGACATAGCGGATAAATTCGGCATCGGTCAGCAGATTGTATAAATTCGTATTTTTCAGCTTTTCGTCGAGAAAAAGATCGGCATCGAACTTAGCCAAACCGTCGCGTTCGAGCTTTGTCCCGATCAGCGGAAGCGCGCCGAGATATTCTTCAGGTGAAACGGTCGGGAAAATCGGAAAATATGTCAGATTTTCCCGTTCGTTTCGCGCGAGAGGAAAGTATTTAGCGTCCGCATTTTGTGTCCATACGGTCGTTTCTTTGTCGGTTGCGTATTCCTTAAAACTAAAAACCTCTTCATCGGTCGGCAAGCTTCCCCAAAATCTCGGCTGACCTTCGTTAAAGCCCAGATCACTCAATTTTTGCAGTTTCGCACTGCCTTTTTTAACCCAAATTTCAAACGTAAGTTTTTCGGTTAAAGGCATTTCGGGCGGACGATTGATATTTTTCCGCAGGTAAACCGCTTCACATAAAATTTCGATCTTGTCTTTCGCTTCGGATTCGTCGATGTTGACGGTTTTCACCTTTAAACACAACTGTTTTTTTTGATATTTCGCCATCAACAAACTTCCGACGTTCGGCGCGTTTTCCGCTGAAAGATCATCAAACCTTAATAAAACGGTATTTGTTTTATTCCCGAATGAATCCTTATTCGTTTTCAAAAAGACCGCTTTTGCTCTTTTTTGATAATGAACCGCCCTGTAAATATCCGTCGAATCGAACCGATGCTGTTTTGTCCAAAATTCGATCAGCAATTTTCCGCCGAATTTGTTTGTCTGAATTTCGGGTAAATCCTGAATCCACAAATAATGCCTGGAAATAAAGCTGACTTTCCTTCTTCCCTTTTGCTCGTTCGGATCAAATTCGGATTTCTTTTCCGGCAAAACTTCATCAACCGAAAGCAGTAAAGCCGCATTTTTGTAAAGCACCCGAATAAGTTCGCCTTTTTCGACTCTTTCATTCGCGGAAATCTCGATCTTGACCAATTTCTTTTTAACTTTATCGGTTAATTGAACCAGCCTGACCGCCCGCGACAAAGTTGCCGTTCCGATCTGCAAATCGTCTGACCAACTGCCGCGTGAACGGGCTTCGGCAAGCGCGGGAAAGACCTCGTAGTTTGAAAAATCGAAGCCGACAAAACCATTCAAAGGAAAAAAGTTGGCGCAAGCCCGATTGCGTTTGTAGCCGTCTACTCCGACGCTTCTTGCAACCCTGATGATCCAGCAACGTTTTCCGCCGTTTTTGAAAAACGAACGCACGGTCGGCGCAAGATAGGCATAGATCGTTTCGCTTTTTTCCTTGTCCCAGACCAAAGGCAAATCTTCCCCGAAAATCGCTTTGAACTGCTCGGCAGATTCCAAAACGACCGGCGTTTCGATCGGTCCGCTCGACGCGAAACCGACAAAAACGGCGATGTCCATCCGCGGCAAAACGTTCTCGCGCAGGGTTGTCTGCGCTTCAAAACGAAAGCCGGGCAATCGGCGAATTTTTTGATTTGTCGTTACCATTTATGAATGACTGAAAATTTATTGAAAAGCAGGATAATTTTGCTTTTACCGTTGCTTTTCAAACTATTCCATTTCCAAACGTTCGTATGAAAGCGTTAATTCTTCCATCGCAATGTCGGTTCCTTTGGCGTTCATCGGACCGCCGACATATTTGATAATTCGGGCGTTCAAAAGCCGCCACGTTAAAACAGGCGTGGTGTTGGTTTTGTCTTCGCTCATCAGATTTATCGTCACGTTGCGAACGCCGTTCGACGTTCCGTTGCGAATTTCGTTGAGCCAGTTATATAAATCCAAAACGCCGATTGCACCGCGTTTTAATGTTACATCGCTCGCTTTGTTCAACCCCGTGATCTTGCGGACATTATTGGTCGGATCGTTGCCGTTGCGGTATTCCACAACGGTCATTTCCATCCCGATATTGCTGCATTCCTGAAAACCGGCGCGGATTCCCTGTCCCAAATCAACCGTAAAATTAAACTGCGGATACGGATTTGTTCTTTCAGTTGCCATAATTTCTCCTTTTATTTGCCCACGAAACAAACGAAATGAACGAAAAAGAAATAAAATCGCTCGTCAAAATATCTAATTAACTTTTCGTCTTTTTCGTGTCTTTCGTGGGCAGAAAATCTCCTTAAGCCTTTCTGTCCGAAGTCCATTGACCAATGCGGAAGATAACGAATTCGGCGGGTTTGACGACCGCTACGCCGATCTGACAGATCAAGCGTCCGTTATCGAGATCGTTTTGCGTCATCGTCGAACGGTCGCATCGAACGAAATATGCCTTTTCCGGTTTTTCGCCCAAAAGTGCGCCCGAAACCCATTCGTTATAAAGAAAATCCTGAATCGTCTGGCGGACATTTGCCCAGAGTGCTTCGCCGTTCGGCTCGAAAACCGCCCATTGCGTGCCGCGGTCGATGGAACGTTCGAGATATGCGAAATATCTCCGCAAATTGACATATTTCCATTCAGGATCGGAGCTTGTCGTGCGCGCGCCCCAGAGCCTGAAACCGCGACCTTCAAAAAAGCGGAAACAATTTACACCTTCAGGATTCAAAACTTCCTGCTGGGCTTTGTTGAGAGTCTTTTCAAAACCGATCGCCAGCCGCACGACCTCGTTCGCAGGTGCTTTGTAAACTGCGCGTTCGACATCGTTTCGCGCATAAATTCCGCTCACGAAACCGCTCGGCGGCAGATGAATTTCCTGTTGCGTGACGGGGTCGAGAACGCGAATCCACGGATAATAAAACGCCGCATATTTTGAATCGAGCCGCGCCCGCATCGCGCGCACGTCGGCAATTGTCTGATCGTTACCCGAATCCAGAACGGCAATGCGATATTTCATCCGTTCGGCGTGTGAGATCAGCAAATTAATGATCGTCGGCGATTGCGTCGCATAACCGTTGTCATAACCGTAGGTCGAACCAGGCGCGGCGACAATCGAAATATCCTCAATATCTTCAAACGCCTTCAAACCCGTCTTGAACGGATCGGTATCCTTCGCCGTTCCTTCATATTCCTTTGCGGTCGGTCGCATTCCGTCGTTGCCGCCGTCAAGTAAAAGATCGATCGAACGCTCGGCATCGGTCGATTCGTCGTCCAGCAAATTGGCTTCCAGAGCGGAATTTGCCGAAAATAAAAGGTCTAAAACTTCGGTTCCGTTCGACAGCGGAAGGTCTTCGTTTTGCTCGACGACAATCGGCAAACGAATTGCTTCTCTTGCACTGGCGGGATTCTTTGCAAATTTTGCAAAGAACGAATCGGGTTGTCCGGCACGTTTATGCTCGGGATCGAGCGACAAACCGCTCCAAACTGCGGGCATCGCGTCGGGGTCTTCGACCGAAAGCGTCGTGACGGAAAGAGTTACGACCTGAATGCGGTCGCCGTTATCGACGCTCAGATCGGTCAATAAAATATCGTCAGACGGCGAACCCGACGGCGTAACCGGTTGAAATTCCCAACTGATCTCACCCGTCACCGGATCGCGCTTTTTCTGCGCGAGATAAAATCCCGAAGCATTGTCCGAAGGCGAAGTTGTCGGCGGCGAAACCAAAGGCGAAACGACCAGCGGCGCGACCGTGATGTAAACAACGTCCTTATCGAGCAAACTGCCGACCGTCGGCGCGTCGATCTCATCTTTTCCGAGCACGCTTTGACCGAGTTGTAAAGTCAGGCGAACGCGCATTTTGCCGAGTTCGCCCGGAAATCTTGCGCTGAATTTCAGCCAGTTGTCCGTCGCGGCAGGTTCATCGACACCCGCCGCGAGGCTCGGCACATAAGCCTTCGCATAACCGTCATCCAAAACCTCGTTGTTTTCATCCGTGATCGGGCGAAAAGTCCGCGTAATATACAGACGCTTCCCGCCTTCTTCAAAAAAGGCGCGGACGGCGTGCCACATATAATTGTGGAATTTCTGCTTTGAATCGTCGTCAGGATTGCCGAACGATAACTGTTGACGGTCGCCGTAAACACGCTCGAATTCGCCGAGACTCGTGATTACGTCGGGCTCAAGATCGATCGGACCATACCGCGTCGGACCGATAAAACCAGTAGTTGTCGTTCCGACTCCTTCGATGGATTTGGAACGATATGAAACTTCTTCGATAAATACACCCGGAGCAAGATATTCAGGCATTGATTTTCTCCTTATAAATTCGGCTTAAATAGCCGGACTGACATAAACATTTGACGATAAAGCCGTTTCACCCGCAGGCATCGGCGAAACCACGCCCGCCGGACGCGAACGCAGAATCAGCTCTTTACCGAACCGTAAAACAGCGGTTGTAAATTCTTCGGTTTTTTCCGTGTTCGCCCAGAGCGTTGCCTTCGCCTGCGCAAGCACGAGCTTTAAATCCGGTAGCTTTTCTTCATCCGAAACCGAAGCCGACGGCGAAGAAACGAAAACATTCGGCTGATATTTCAGCGTTAAATCCAAATCCCATTTTTGTTCGGCAAGCGAGATGCGCGTGGCTTGCGCGGGCGGCGAAACGATCGGATTGTTTTGCGGCGAAAGCGACGGAAAAATTAACGCGATCCTGCCGTTGCCGTCTGCGATTCCGCGCGCGATCAGGTTTCCTTCAAAGCGCGCTTCCAAAACCGCGAACGAAGCGGGTTTTTCGTCGGTTTCAAACAAACTTGCGCGAATTACCGACATTCCGGCGAGCGGTAAACGCGTCGGCGCGGAATAAAGCGGAATACTGAAAAGATTGTTTGATGGCGACGAAACAGGAACGCCTTCCCATTGATAAACGCCTCTGACGGGCAATTCGACCGTGAACTGAAAAGACTGAAATCTTTTTAGCTGGTCGGTGACTTCGACAATGTATGCCTTGTTCGGCGGATTGTTCTGCCAAAAATCCTCGTCGCCTTTTCCGAACGGGAAATTTTCCAGCCCGTAAGCATTGTGCAAAACGTAAACACCGATACGGTTCGGAACCGCTTTATTTCTTTTTTTCCAAGGGATTTGCGATACAGGATAAACTTCGACGTGCAGACCGTCACCGATTCTTTCACCCGTCGCCGCGTCGTGAAAACAGAGTCCGAGCGGCGCGACCAATGAAAAACTTTCAATGATTTGGGGCATCACTGTCATAAGTTCCGGGGTTAGAAAACTGAAACGCTTCAGTTTTTAACAAAATCGAGCTGTCTGGTTTGGACAGCGGCTGCATCTTCCATCGAGATCGTCGAATCAATCCCGACGACTCTCGCGATATATGCAACGGACATTGGTAAACTAACTTTGAAAGCACTCCAAAGATTGGATAAATCCTGGAGAGAAAGCGATTGATAAATGAGTTCGATCTTTTCATTCGGCTGGAATACGTCAGATTCGGGACCGAAATTATTGAGTCTGGAGGCTGAAAGAACTGGTGCATCTTCGAGCGTCCGCATTGCCCAACCGAGAATGCGTTGCTGTTTGACGACATCTTTTGCCCAGACGGTCAATAAATAATAAAGATCGAGCGGTAATGGCGGTCGGCGTGAAATCCCGTCCAAACCCGTGCGGGCTGGCAGATTTCGGAGCGAAGAATTTATTTCGACTCGATACAGAAAAAGCGAAATACCTTCTTCCATCGGGGAAGTAAAATTTGAAGTCTGGTAAAGTTCAAAACGCGCATTGGTAAACTCGGTCTGCGGAATATTGTCAGCCAATATTCCCAGAACAGCCTGTCCGACCACTGCTATCGCTTGAGCCTTCGCCACAAAAATTTGCCTCCTCTCAGCAACGTGAATAGTTTGGAAAACTGTCAAATAGCAACAGTTACCTTTCTTTTTCACGAAAAAGACAAAAATTAAATCAAATGAATAAAAACTGTTATAGGGTAAACAATTTTATCTATTTTCGTTTCTGAAATTTTATAACGCTGATACTACACCCGCTTTAAACTATTTGTCAACAGAATTCTTTTTTAAATTTTTGATTGTTCAAAAAATGGGATTTATTAAAATTTAATACGCACAGTTTGGCTCTCGATAATTATAAAAAACAGGGCTCAAATTATTACTAAATCAAAACTAACGCCACGCTTCGTGTTCGACTATTTGAATATAATTGCTTCGTTCATAAGCCGACGGATCGGAAATATGCTGTTGGCTCATCGAACCTTTAAATGATTCGACCGAGTTAAATTCCATCTCATCCATGTAAACTTCCAGATGGCGAAGAATCTCTTTTATCCAAGAGATTCCGTGTCTAAGAAGCGACGATGCACACATCCCGACATCCGCGCCCGCAAGCAGATATTTGATTAGTTCCCGCGCTCCGTAAACGCCTGTCGTGGCGGCAAGCGAAACCGGAATCCGCCCGTAAAGAACGGCGATCCAAAGCAACGGCAAGCGGATTTCAGCCGGAACACTCAAATCCAGATTCGGCAAAATCTTAAGCTCATTGATGTCGAAATCGGGTTGATAAAAACGATTGAAAAGCACTAACGAATCGGCTCCGGCTTCAGATAATCGCTGTGCCATATTGCCGACCGACGAAAAATAAGGGCTCAGTTTGACCGCGATGGGAATATTTATCGCGTCACGAATCATTTTAACGATCAGCAGATAACGTTTTTCGACATCCTGCGCGGTCAGCCGAATATCAGCCGGAATAAAATAAACATTTATCTCCAAACCATCTGCTCCGGCTTGCTCGATCTCACGCGCATATTCGATCCAACCTTCCGGCGTGACACCGTTCAAACTCGCAATTACCGGAATACTGACACGCTCTTTCGCCTTTCTGATAAGTTCCAGATATTGCCCTGCGCCGAGCGGATAATCTGCCAGCGACGGAAAAAAATCCGCCGCTTCCGCGAAGGAATAAGAAGTAGTTTGAACGACTTGTTCAACTTTTTCGGCTTCGGCTTTAATCTGTTCTTCAAAAAGCGAAAATAAAACGACCGCACCCGCGCCCGAATCTTCCATCGCCACGATATTTTCCAATTTTTGCGATAAGGGATTGGCGGAAACAACCAGCGGCGACCGCAGATTAAATCCCATATATTTTGTTGATAGATCGTGCATATAAATTAATAAACAGGCTGAAACCCGCTCGCGGCGAGTCCTGCCATATCTTCATAAGTTTTCCAGCGCAGATCGACAATTTCCTGCGCCAAATTCATCAAATATTCGGCTTCTCCGGCATTTGTTTGCGTCAGAACTTTGTAACGAAGTTCGTTGTAAGCGTAATCACGCAAAGAAATTGTCGGTTTTGCCGAATCTAAAACGAACGGATTCAAATTTTTCTTGCGCAGAACGGGATTGTAGCGAATGAGCGGAAAATATCCGCTGTGAACCGCTAAATGCTGTTGACGCAAACCTTTATTCATTTCAATTCCGTGCGCGATGCAATGACTGTAAGCCAGAATCAACGAAGGTCCTTTGTAAGCTTCGGCTTCGCGTAAAGCCAGCAAGGTCTGTTGCGGGTTTGCTCCCATCGCAACCTGTGCGACATAAACATTTCCGTAAGAAATCGCCTGCATCGCAAGGTCTTTTTTGCCGACACGTTTGCCCGCCGCCGCAAATTTCGCACTCGCCGCCGTCGGAGTCGCCTTTGAACTCTGTCCGCCCGTGTTTGAATAAACTTCCGTGTCCAAAACCAAAACATTGATATTTTTTCCGCTTGCAAGAGCGTGATCGAGTCCGCCCGCGCCGATGTCATACGCCCAACCGTCGCCGCCGATAAGCCAGACGCTCCGATGAACCAATTGATCGGCAACTGATAAGAGATGCTTCGCTTCGTTTGAATCCATCGTTAAAAGTTTCTCTTTAAGTTGTTGCACACGAATTCTTTGCGCCAAAATTTCGCTTTCCAGATTTTGCGGTGCATTCATCAAATCATTTACAAATTTCTCACCCAATTCAGGTTTCAAAATTTCCAAAAACTGATGTGCCGTTGCCAGTTGTTTGTCGGCACTCATCCGCATTCCGAGTCCGAATTCGGCGTTGTCTTCAAAAAGCGAATTTGACCAGGCAGGACCTTGCCCGTTGGCATTTTTCGTCCACGGCGTGGTCGGCAGATTTCCACCGTAGATCGAAGAACAACCCGTTGCGTTTGCGACCAGAAGCCGGTCGCCGAAAAGCTGTGTCAAAACCTTGATATACGGAGTTTCGCCGCAACCCGCACACGCCCCGGAAAACTCGAACATCGGTTCCAAAAATTGAACACCGTGAACGGTCGAAAAATTAACGTCGGGACGATCATTCTGCGGAAGATTTTCAAAAAACCCAATCTTTTTGCGTTCTGAATATAAATCAGTCGGTTTGTCTAAAACATTGATAGCACGTTTGTTGCCGCTCATTCTTTCTTCGACCGGACAAACTTCGTGGCATAAATTACAACCGGTGCAATCTTCTAGATAAACCTGCAAAGAATACCGCGTTTCCGGAAATCCGCGCGCGTTGATCGGTGCGGACTTGAAATCTTCGGGAGCGTCTTTTAAATACTCTCGATGATAAAATTTCGAGCGAATGACCGAATGCGGACAGACAAAACTGCAATTTCCACATTGAATACAGCTCGCTTCATCCCAAACGGCGATGCGGTTGGAAACATTTCGTTTTTCAAATTTAGAAGTTCCGCTCGGATAAGTTCCGTCAATCGGCATCGCACTGACGGGAATTTCGTCGCCGTAACCTGCAATCATTATTGAAGTTACTTTTTTGAAAAAGTCCGGAGCATTCTTCATCGCGGAACCGTTCGGCGTTGCCGCAACAGCCGTCACTTGTTTCGGAATTTCGACTTCAAAAAGATTTTCGAGCGTTCGGTCAACGGCGACGAAATTCTTTTCGATAACGGCTCGACCTTTTTTGAAATACGTTTTTTCGATCGCGTGTTTGATCTGTGAAATCGCTTCTTCGGGCGGTAAAACGTTGGAAAGCTTGAAGAAACAAGTTTGCATAATCGTATTGATTCTGCCCGCCATTCCCGTTTTTCGGGCAACGTCGGTCGCGTCGATTACGAATAATTTAATGTTTTTATCGAGAATCGCTTGTTGGACTTTGAGCGGTAATTTGTCCCAAACTTCCGTTTTACCGTAAGGCGAATTGAGCAGAAAACTCGCTCCGTCTTTGGCAAACGAAAGCATCTCTTCTCTTTCGACGAAATTGAATTGGTGACAGGCAATAAAATCAGCTTTTGCAATCAGATACGGGGCTTTGATCGGTTTTTTGCCGAAACGAAGATGTGAAACGGTTTTTGCGCCCGATTTTTTTGAGTCATAAACGAAATATCCTTGAGCGAAAAGCTCGGTATTTTCGCCGATGATCTTGATGCTGTTTTTGTTTGCACCGACCGTTCCGTCCGCACCAAGCCCGAAAAATAAGGCTTGCGTCCATCCGGATTCGTCCAATTTGAACGAAGGATCGAACGGAATGCTCGTATTCGTCACGTCGTCATTAATGCCGACCGTGAAATGATTTTTCGGCGTTTCAGACTGCAAATTGTCGAAAACCGCTTTCACCATCGCGGGCGTAAACTCTTTCGATGAAAGACCATAGCGACCGCCGATAATTTTCGGCATCGCGGAAACTTCGCCTTTTGCAAAAGCTTCCATAAACGTGACCATCACGTCCTGATACATCGGTTCGCCCGTCGCACCCGATTCTTTTGTGCGGTCTAAAACGGCGATGTTTCTGGCGGTTTTCGGAAACGCCGCGATAAAATCTTCGCTCGGAAACGGACGATACAAACTTATTTGAATCACGCCCGTTTTTTCGCCTCGGCTTGCGAGAAATTCAGCAGTTTCGGCGGCGGTTTCAACGCCCGAACCCATTATCACGATGACATTTTCGGCATCAGCCGCACCGTAATATTTGACAGGCAAATATTCGCGTCCGGTAAGTTCGCAAAACTTCCGCATTTCCTCTTTCAAAATTTTCGGAACTGCGGCGTAGAAAACGTTTACGGTTTCGCGTCCCTGAAAATAAACATCCGGGTTTTGAGCCGTTCCGCGAATGAATGGTTTTTCGGGATTGAGTCCGCGATTGCGGTGAGCGATGACCAGATCATCGTCGATCATCGCCCGAATTTGTTCGTCGGAAAGGAAATTTATCTTGTTGACTTCGTGCGAAGTGCGGAAACCGTCGAAGAAATGAATGAACGGAATTCTTGCTCTAAGTGTTGCGGCTTGAGCAATTAGAGCCATATCGTGAGCTTCCTGCACGCTTGCCGCCGCAAGCATCGCAAATCCGGTCGTGCGAGCCGCCATCACGTCTTGATGGTCGCCGAAAATTGACAAAGCTTGTGCTGCCAACGAGCGAGCCGCAACGTGGAAAACCGCCGACGTGAGTTCGCCCGCGATCTTATACATATTCGGCAGCATCAGCATCAAGCCTTGCGAAGCGGTGAAAGTCGTCGTCAAACTTCCCGTCTGCAACGCTCCGTGAACCGTTCCCGCCGCACCGCCTTCCGACTGCATTTCAATGACTTCGGGCGTGTTTCCCCAGATATTTTTGATGCCTTTCGCCGACCATTCGTCGGCAAATTCAGCCATCGCCGACGAAGGCGTGATCGGGTAAATCGCACAAACTTCATTAACTCGATACGCGACATAAACCGCCGCTTCGTTTCCGTCGAGAGTTACAATATTTTGTTTTTCGTCTTCCATTTTCTTATGAAATTTTTGTCCACAGATAAACACGGATGGACACAGATATTTTTTTAGGATAAGCAACAGATAGCCCTTTCATTCCTGCTAAATCATTCTTGCATCTGTGCTTATCTGTGTTCATCTGTGGATAATTCTCTTAATTTTCTTCCGCGACCATATCAATGGCGTGGCACGGACATTGTTCAAAACAAACTCCGCAACCGGTGCAAATTTTGTAATTAAATTTATAGCGTTTTCCTTTTCCGAGCTTGATGATCGCGTTCTCGGGACAGGCACCGAAACAACCGTCGCACTCGAAACAATTTCCGCACGAAAGACAACGCTGTGCTTCGTAGTTCGCTTCTTCGGGCGTGTAACACGCGACGATTTCTTCAAAATTATGCGATGCAACTTCTGGTTCTAAATGAGTTTGCGGTTTCGGAGCCGCATTCGTTCGATACCAGACGTGCAGTTTTTCAATCGGAATCAATGGATTGTTCGGAACTTTTTCATAGGATTTTCGATTGAGCCAAGCGTCAATGTTGTGAGCCGCTTTTTTGCCGTGTCCGGTCGCAATCGTGACGGTGCGTTCGCTCGGAACCATATCGCCGCCCGCGAAAATTCCGTCGTATCCGGTCATCATTTTTGAATTGACGACCACTGTTCCATCTGTTTGAAATTCGATTCCGTTGATTCCTTTCAAAAAGTCGGTTTCGGTATCTTGTCCGAGTGCGAGAATCAGCGAATCGGCTTCGAGCGTTTCAAATTCGCCCGTCGGAACAGGTCTGCCGTCAATGATGTTCATCTTCTCGACCGTCATCGAAGTTGAATCGAGATTTTTGATCGTTCTGAGCCAATGGATTTTTACGCCTTCGCTCAAGGCTTCGTCAGCTTCAAAATCGTGTGCAGGCATATGTTCGCGGTCGCGTCGGTAAATAATCAACGCTTCTTCCGCACCGAGCCGCTTTGCCGTCCGAGCCGCATCCATCGCCGTATTTCCGCCGCCGTAGATCGCCACACGGCGACCGATCTGCGGAGCATTTCCGAGTTCGACATCTTTCAAAAAAGAAACCGCATCCAGAATTTTTCCCGCTTCACGCGCCGGAATCGCCGTTTTCTTGCCGATATGCGCGCCAATAGCGATAAAAACCGCATCGAAACCGCCCGCATCTTTTTCGGCGAGAATGTCGGTAACTTTATAATTCAAACGGATTTCAACGCCTATTTCTTCGATGCGTTTGATCTCGGCTTGCAAAATATTTCGAGGTAAACGATACGCCGGAATTCCGAAATTCATCATTCCGCCCGCAACGGGTCCGGCTTCGTAAATGCTGACATCGTGACCGCGCCGAGCAAGATGATACGCGGCAGAAAGCCCGCTCGGACCTGCGCCGATCACTAAAATTCTTTTGCGTGTGCGGCTTTGCGGTTTGGTAAATTGCCAGCCTTTTTCAATTGCCAGATCGCCTAAAAATCTTTCGACCGCGTGAATGCTTACCGAACTGTCAAGATCGCGACGATTGCAAGCCGTTTCGCACGGATGATAGCAAACGCGCCCGTGAATCGCAGGCATCGGATTTTCTTCCGTAAGTCGAAGCCACGCCTCAAAATAATTTCCTTCCTGTGCCAGCGAAAGCCAGGATTGGATGTTTTCACCCGCCGGACAAGCCTGATTACAGGGCGGAAAAAAATCTACGTAAAGCGGTCGTTTCGAGCGTGTTGCGCCTGTCCCTGAACCGTGTTCCTGAAGATCGGTTTGGGTTGTCAGGTCTGTTTTCAGGAAAATCATATTTTGTCTTCCATTCATTTTTGGATCAGAAATTTAACTTGTAAAAGAAAAATCGTAATCCGTAAGCGCAAACGCCGTGCCGTTTTTTAGATGAATCAAAAGTTATGAATTAAGAGGATTTGAGAGTGATTTCAATGATTTCAGCGCGGAAAAACTCACAGCCCGGTATGAGAAAATACTCACTTTCGAGAAACTGAGAATTGCCGAAATAAAAAAGTCTGCCGATAGAAGCAGACTTTCCGTAAAATTAATTTGAATATTTTTTACGCTACACCAAATAGAATATCCATCGTTAACTGGTCGAGCCGTTCATATTTCAAACCCTTCGAGGCAAGCGCGTGACGGTCAAATTCGGTAGAAAGCAATTTCGCGGACGATTGCGCGCTGAATTTTCCGAGATCGTATTGCTTATTCGTTTCTTCGATTTCTGCTAAGATCGCCTGAATTTCGGCATGATTGTTCCATTGTTCGGCTTTGTCCTTAAAGATCAGATAAGTTCGCATACAGCCGCGCGCAAAATCTTTTACACCTTCATAATCTTCGGTGCGGTAAGCGTGTGCGTCGAAATGCCGCATTCCCTGATAACCGACATCTTCGAGAAATTTGACGAGCCAGAAAGACTGTTTCGGCGATACCGAACCGAACCGCAAATCCTGATCGTATCTGCCCGGATACTGATCGTTGAGATCGATATGAAACAATTTTCCGGCTTCAAAAGCCTGCGCAACGGCGTGCATCATCGAAAGACCGGGCATTTGTTCGTGTGCAACTTCGGGATTAACGCCGACCATTTCTTTGTGTTCGAGCGTTTCGATAAAAGCGAGATACGCGCCTGTCGTCGGAAAATAAATGTCTGCACGCGGCTCGTTCGGTTTCGCTTCGAGCGCAAATTTATAGCCGTAATCTTGCGCCTTGTTGTATTCGCAAAGATAATTTAACGACTCGCGAAAACGTTTGATCGCTTCATCAGTTCGACGGCAGGCATCCGTTTCAACGCCTTCGCGACCGCCCCAGAGCACAAAAGTTTCCGCGCCGAATTCTGCACCCAAATCCATCGCCCGCATTGTTTTTTGAATCGCGTAAGCACGAACTTTTGCATCATTTGCGGTAAATGCGCCGTCACGGAAAACAGGTTCGTAAAAAAGATTGACGGTCGCCATCGGAACTTTAATGTTGTTGTCGTCACAAGCTTTTCTGAAATCCGAAACGATACGGTCGCGTTCGGTTGCGGTTGCATCGATCGGAACGAGGTCGTTGTCGTGAAAATTAACCCCGTATGCGCCGACTTCCGCCAGCAATTCGACCAGCTCGACAGGCGATCTTTTTTCTCTTACTTGCGTCCCGAACGGGTCTGCTCCGCGATTTCCGACCGTCCATAATCCGAAGGTAAATTTATGCTCCGGTTTTGGTAAATATTTATCGTTGCTCATTTTATTTCTCCAATTTCGACTACTTGCGAAAAGAACGAAAGAAACGAAAGTTTGGTTAATTGTAGATCGTTAATTGTTAATTGATTGCTTCCTTACATTATGCAAAATTAAAGATTTACAATGAATATATCGCTTTTTCGTTATTTTAGTTTTTTTCAGGTAAAATTTTCCTGATTTTTCAAAATCCGCACTGCCGGACGAAGTGCCGTGTAAAGCATTTGGTAGGCTTCGTAATTGCGATTCAACTTTTCGACCACTTCCAAATTGGGTTCGATCGTTTCGATCACGCGAATCGTTTCTTCGCACGCTTCATCGACCGTTTTCCACGCGTCTGCGCCGACTCCGGCAAGTATCGCTGCACCGAAAGCCGCGCCTTCGTCGGCTTCGATAATTTCGACAGGTTTATTGTAAACATCGGCTTGAATCTGCCGCCAAAGTTTCGATTTCGCGCCGCCGCCGCCAAGCCGAACGGACGAGATTTCCGCGCCTGATTCCTTGAAAATTTCCAACGAATCACGCAATGAAAATGCAACGCCTTCCAAAACGGCACGCGTCAAATGCGACTTCGTGTGGCTCGCCGTCAAACCGACGAAAGCCGCCCGTGCGTGCGGGTCGAGATGCGGCGTGCGCTCGCCCATCAAATACGGAAGCCAGAGCGCGCCATCCGAGCCGCTCGAAACTTTTTCGGCTTCACCGACCAGTTCATCATAGGATTTTCCATCGCCGAAATTTTCGCGAAACCATTTGAACGAAAGCCCGGCGGCAAGCGTTACGCCCGTGTTGTGCCAACGATTCGGAATCGCGTGGCACATTGTATGAATCCTGCCCTTTAAATCTAATTTCGGCGCATCCGTGACAGCAAAGATCACACCCGAAGTCCCGATGGTTGCGCTCGTTTTTCCCTTTTCGGTAATTCCCATTCCGATTGCTCCGGCGGCATTATCGCCCGCACCGGCAACCAGCAATGTTCCAGCCTTCAATCCTGTTTCGTCAGCCGCCTTGCTCGAAACTCTTCCCGTTATTTCGATGGATTCATACACTTTTGGAAGCAAATTCTCATTGATTCCAAAAGCTGAAAGCATTTCCCCCGACCATTTCCGACGCGAAACGTCGAAAATCAAAGTTCCTGAAGAATCCGCGACATCACTCGCTTTGTCGCCTGAAAGTTTCAAACGAATATAGTCCTTTGGCAGCAAAATCGACTTAACCCGTTCAAAATTTTGCGGTTCATTTTCTCTCAGCCAAAGCATTTTCGGCAACGTGAAACCTGTCACCGCCGGATTTGAAACAAGCGTGATGAGTTTTTCCGCACCGATCTTCGCGCTTATTTCAGAACATTGTTTCTCCGTCCGCTGATCGCACCACAAAAGTGCGGGACGGATAACTTTATCCGCTTTGTCAAGAAAAACCGAGCCGTGCATTTGTCCGGAAAATCCGAGTGCGACAATTTCTTCAGATTTCACCGTTTGAAGAACTTCCCGGATCGCCAAAACACAGGCACGCCACCAATCGTCGGGATTTTGTTCAGCCCAACCGATTTCCGGCGAAGCAAAATCTTCGTGAACGACTGTTGCGGTTGCCAGAACTATGCCGTTTTCATCGATCACAACCGCCCGTGAACCGCCCGTGCCGACATCTATTCCAAGAAATTTCATAAACAATTACATTGGTCTATTAAAACAACTAATCACTTTTATGAATGCTCATAACCTAAAATGCCTCAGACTTGGCTTCATTAGTTGTTAATTAAAAACAAGCATACCAGAGTTATATGCAATTTATTATGAATTTGTTTGTTTTGTCAACCATTTTTATGATATTTTCAATCTGACTGAATTTTTATCAGATCGTAGAGTAAATGTCGAAATACAGAACAGGAAATCACGGTTTTCTTCGCCGGCAAAATTTGAACGGAATCGTTCAGTATCTTTACGAGAATGCGCCCATCTCGCGTATCGAATTGGCACGTCTGACGAAATTGAATAAGACGACGGTTTCGAGTTTGATCGAGGAGCTAATTAAGAATAATTTTGTCAAAGAGATCGGCATTGAAAAATCAGCCGGCGCAGGCAGAAGCGCGGTTCTGCTCGGCATCAATCCGCAATACGGATTTATCGTAAGTGTCGAGATCGGGACGGATTATTTCTATACCGTTTGCGCGGATTTTTCGGCGAAAATCGTTTGGAAACACAGAGAGGCATTTGAGGCTTCAGATCAGGAGAAAGCATTACAACAGATATTTTCTTCAATAAAAGAAGCGGTTTCGTTCGCGCAACAGCAAAGCGGTCTGCTCGGCATAGCCGTTTGCGTTCACGGTTTGATCGACAAGGAAAGAGGCGTTTTGCTCTTTGCCCCGAACTCCGGCTGGCGCGACCTGCCGTTGTATGAAATGTTGAAAAAGAAATTTCAGACCGAAATTCTGATCGACAACGAAGCAAACTTTGCCGCACTCGGCGAACAATTTTTCGGCGCGGCGGTCGGAAACGGCAATGTTTTGTATCTGAGCATCAGCGAAGGTTTAGGCGGCGGTATCGTTCTTGGCGGAAAAATGTATGGCGGCGCGCGTGGAATCGCCGGAGAATTCGGTCATTTGACGCTTTTTCCCGACGGATTTCCCTGCCGTTGCGGAAACCGCGGGTGTTGGGAAACCGAGGTGAGTATTTCGGCTTTACATCGAAATATAAAAGATGAGATCGAAAATAACCCGAACACAAAAATAACCGCGAAATTTTCAAAGATCGAAAAGATCACGGTCAAAAATGCGGTCGAAGCCGCCGAAAACGGCAGTCACATTGCGCTTAATTCATTAAAAAAAATTGGTCGAAATCTCGGAATCGGGCTTGCTTCATTGCTGAACATTTTCAACCCTGATTTAGTAGTTTTAGGCGGCAAACTCAGCCAGGCAAGCGATTTTATACTTCCCGAAGCATCCAAAGAACTTTCCGCCAGAACGCTTTCCTGGTCATTGGAAAATACCCGGCTTGCCGTCGCCAAATTTGGTTCCGATGCTGTCATTATGGGCGGGATCGCGGCAGTTTTTCAGGAAGTTTTGAGCAATCCCGACAAAGCAAAAAGGATTAATCCAAGCTTCCCTTGATTTATTGCGAAGCAACGACAGAAATAGGGAAAGATAACCGATTCCGAAATAACTTTAATTATACTTGAAGAAGATAATTTGATCTTCCTTAATTTCAAAGTTTAACTTTGAATATCTACTTCGGTCAGAACCGATTGCGTCCCCATATCAAATAATGGAGCCGCGCCCGGCGGCGGCGGCTGTTGAATGCTGTAGTTACAATTATCAAAAACCACGACTTGTTTCATCGTGACATACTCACTCGAAATCGCCGTCATCCAACTGTCGTTTCCGCCCGACGTTTGGATAATAAAGGGAACTGGAGCATAAATCTGCCAACCCGTCACGCCTTTATTGATAACTTCCTGAAAAACCAGATACGGCGGAGCCGTCGGGTCGTCAACCGTATATATTTCAACTCTTTTCGGGCAGGAATAAGTAGTCGTGTTCAGACTGGTTTCTTCGTAGTCCTTGCTTTGAGAATTTCCTTCCTGAATAACGATTTCCTGTATAGACGTTGTCAATGGAATATCACTCAGCGTCCATTCATTTCCCTGACCGCTTTGAACCACTGCGACGTTATTGGGTAAGCTGATCTCGATGTAAAAATCCTGATCGGTTGTTTCTTCCTGAGAAGCGATTTTGGGTTTAGTTTTGACACGAACCGTAGTTCCCGGCAACATTTCACAATCATTTACAGTTTCACTGGGATTTTCTTGATAACTCATTTTATTTCTCCTTAATTACTTGATTATCAAAGGTGTTACCCTTCAATCTTGTCGGTTTGAGAAAGCAAAAGTGCAATATCCTTTCTCAAACGAAATTTCTGGAAGTTTTCATTTCCCCAAAGTTGATTCAGAGAATTGAAAAGTGTTGCAGATTCGGATTTGAATTCCGAAATTTTTTGCGTGTCTTTCAGCATTGAAACGGCTATCAAAGCCATTGCAGCGGAACGCCATTCTGAAGGTTTGTTTTTTAACGAAGCAAATTTTTCTCTGGCACTCAATGCCGCCGACAACGCCTCATCAGGGAGATTTTTTTTGATTAAGATTTCGGATTTGACCAACTGAAACTCAGCGGAAGTTTTCGGGTTTTCGGAATTGGTCAAAACATCTTCAGCCTTTGAAAAATATTCATCGGCTTTAGCTATATTATCACGACGCAGTTCCGCAAGGGAATATATTAAATTTGCCGAGATTATTATCTCGAAATTTTTGTTTTCGATTTTTTGAACGGCAAGTTGGCTTTGTTTGATCGCTTCCGAAAAATTGTTTTCGTATAAAGCCTTGTTTGCCTTGATGAGATTTATTTCGGCGGCAAGCCTGATGTCCTCGCTTTTTACGGCGGTTTGTTCACTCAAATTTGAAAGTTTGGCAGATTCGTTGAGTCTGCCGAGTTCACTGAAGATCAGTGACAGCGAAGCTTGATTGTATCCGGTGTTCTGCTCCAGCCCGAGATTTTGGTTGATCTCCAGACTTTTATTTATATAATCCAACGCCTCGCTGTAATTTCCGGTCTGGATGAGCGCGTTTCCGATGTTTTCCTCGGCTTGCGCCTTTAAACTAAGATCGTTCGCCTCGACCGCGTTTTCACTTAATTGCCTTAAAATCTCGATTGCACGATCATATTTTCCGGTCTGGATCAGCGAAATTCCGAGAATCAGCAAACATCTGGCTTTTTGCGGTTTTGCGTTGGTTTCATCGTAATATTTCAATGCCGGTTCGACATACGCGACCGCTTCACGTGGTTTGATCCTGTCAAGCGCGATGCTTCCGAGCAGAGTCAAAGCCTGTGCTTCGATCAGCTTACTGCCGTTGACACGTGATATTTGCAAGGCTTGCTGAACGTTTTTTTCGGCTTCGGCATAATCGCCTTTCAGCGTGTAAACCATTCCGAGATCGATCAAGCCGGTGGTTGCAAAATATTCGAGGTTTTCGGCTTGCGCCAGGCTCAAACCTTCTTTGATTATCTCTTGCGCCTGCTGATTTTCACCGATCGAAAATTTCACGCCGCCAAGCGCGAGCATTGTTCTGATCTCAAGCCCTAAATTGTTGGTCGCTTTGGAAATTTCCAACGATTTTTCCAAATTTTTTACGGCTTCGGGAAATTCGTCGTTGTAACCGAACAAACCGCCTTTCAAATAATAAAGCGTGGCTAACCCGTCGTAATCACTGCGCGACGAATAAACAGTTTCCGCTTTTCGGAAGGCTTCGAGCGATTGGTCGCGTTTTTCGTCGAACCAGTAAAGCGAAGCAAGCCGCAGATAAGCCGCCGCAAATTGCGGATCGCGCCGGACGACTTCCTCAAAAGTTTCGGTTGCCCGTTTGGAATCTTCGAGTTTTTCAAAGGCTTTGCCGACATCGAAAAGTGCGAAGACTTTTTCGTTTTCGGGCGCATTTTCGGCGAGTTCTTCATATTTTGCAAGTGCATTCCGGTAATCGCGCCGAACGGTGGCGGTTACGGCTAGAATATATGTTTCTTCGTTTTCCGATAAACCCTTGAGTTGCGGAATCAATTCCGTAACTTTCAGCATCGTTTGTGCGGCTTTGTCCTCATAATCGCGGTTGAACCAAATTTCAGCCAGTTTTGCCCGTGCCGGAAGATAGTTTTCATCGAGCCGAACGGCTTGTTCGAGCATTTTTTGCGCTTTGAAATCGTTGCCGTTTCGCGCCGCTTCGCCGGCATCCTTAAACCACCGGACAGCTTCGGGATTCGGTGCATAAACCGAATTTTTACGAAAACTGTAAACCCCGAAAACTGCCAGAATCAGTGATAAACTCAATACCGAAACCAACGCGACCGAACGGAAGCTGTGTAAAAAGGTCGGCGCGGTCAGTTGGGTGAAAATTGTCTTGATACGATTTCCGGCAGTGTTTTGAACCTCCGTGTAGGAAGTTATTTTCTCGGTCGGTTCGGTGTCCAGCAAGGTGCTTTCAAAAACGGTCAGATCGGTCAGCAATTCATCCGCATTTCGATAACGTTCGTCGGCGTTTTTCTTTAAGCATTTGCCGACGATACGCTTCAACTCGGAAGGTATTTCGGGACTCAGAGGCGTTGGTTCGACGGTCAGGATTTCAGCGATCTGATCGTTCATCGTTTCGCCCCTAAAGGGTGAAAATCCGGCGAGCAGTTCGTATAGACAAACGCCGAAACTCCAGATGTCCGTCCGAAAATCGGTTTGTTTTCCGCGCGCCTGCTCCGGCGACATATACGCGACCGTTCCCAAAACGACGCGCGGAGCCGTATTGACGAGATTAATTCTGCCGAATTGCGAATCGAGTTTGTTCTGCTTATCGGCGACGAGTTTTGCCAATCCGAAATCGAGGATTTTCACCAAACCGTCTTTTCGGATCATAATGTTTTCCGGCTTAATATCACGGTGAACGATCTTCGCTTCGTGTGCGGCTTTCAGCGCGGAAACGACCTGAAGCGAAATTTTCGCAATCTCGCTCAGGGAAAGACGTTTGCGTTTTTGCCTGTGGCGCAGAGTTTCGCCTTTGACATACTCGGTGGCAATGAAATAAGTATCCTTGAAGCTTCCGATCTCGTAGATCGTCAGAATATTCGGATGATTGAGCGCAGATGCCGATTTTGCTTCCTGAAAAAAGCGTTTGATGCGATGTTCGTCATCCGAATAGTAAGTCAGGAGTATTTTAACGGCGGCGAGGCGTTCGAGTTGGGTATCTTTTGCCAGATAAACCTTACCCATTCCGCCTTCGCCGAGCAGTGATTTTATTTCGTAACGACCGACCAGTTCATCGAATAGATTCTCTTCCGTTTCGGCGACGATGATGTCCGCGACTTCGCCGACGGCGGCGTTTTCCATAAATTCGTCGTCTTCTTCATACGATCTTAAAAGCTGACGGACTTCCTCGCGCAAAGACTGATCGGCACACGCTTTTTCGAGAAACGCATCGCGTTCTTCGGGCGGTTTTTCGATCGCCTCGCTGAACAGGTCTTTAACATTTTCCCAGTTTTTATCGCTCAAGAGTTTCCGAATTTATTTCGCGACGGAGCCAAGCCTTGGCAATTTTCCATTCACGAACAATGGTTTTTTCCGAAAGATCCAAAACTTCGGCGGCTTCCTCGACGGTCAAACCGCTGAAATACCTGAGTTCGACGATGCGCGCCTGCCGTTCATCAAACTTTGAAAGTTTATCCAACGCTTCGTCCAGCAGGATCAGATCGATGTTTCGCTGTTCGCCTGACGTATCGACCGCAATGGTCATTGCTTCTTCGATCGGCAAATCTTCCTCGCCGCCGCCGCGTTTGAAACGTTGCTTTGACTTGGCATAATCGACCAGAATGCGCCGCATCATATTGGCGGCAATGCCGAAAAACTGCGCCCTGTTTTGCCAACGCATTTCTTCCTGCACGGCAAGACGCAGATAAACCTCATTGATTAAAGCTGTTGTTTGAAGTGTGTGATTGGCGCGTTCGTGACGCAGGTAGCGGTGTGCCTGACGGTGAAGTTCTTCGTAAACATAGGGCATCAGCGCGTCGAGAGTTTGGCGATTATCGCTTTCTTCCAGACGTGCTTTTCCGATCGTTTCTTCATTTGGATTAGAATCGGGAGACATCAAAAGTCCAAAAAAGCGTTGGGAGTTCGCACTTAATACAGTGAGATTACAGGAACCCAAAACCAAAGTCAAAATATTTCTTTTCGCAATTTCCATAAACTTTGATGTCACATAAACTTATAAAAAAGTGAGGATTAGCAGCAATTGGAATGAGGTTGATTAGAGAGACTGATTTTCAGCAGGTTTACTAGTTAAAAAATTTGAATCTTCCGTATTTCGGAATTCTTCGATTATGAATGCAAATATCCGTTAGGTCAGAATTAAAAAAGCGGCTTTAGATTTACCTTAAAAATTGCTTTGTTTAATTTTTATAACCAAAGCCGCTTCCGGGGGGTTAGGGGGCTTTTAATCTCTAAGCAAAACAAATAAGAAGAATTTTTTAATGTTTGGGGGGCAATCCAATATAAATTACCTCTCCGAATTTGTCCTGCTGTCTTTTTATTCAAAAATAATAATCACTCGTTTTCTTCCCTCTGTTCTGACTTTACATTCAATCGTTTCCAATTGCCGCTGATCCGTTTTGGTTCGCAACCAAAAAAAATTGCCTCTATCTATTAACGCGACGTTTTTGAAAAAAAGGAGACATTTTTTTCAATTTTTTTTTGAAAGACTTGAAATTCGATCTTTTTTCATCCGAAAATTTCAAAAAAGAAGTTTCTAATCTTCGTTTTCCGACATCTCGACCGCATCCCAAACCGTCCAGTAACGCGCATCCGCGCCGCTCGGCAAAGCCTCGATCCCGATCATCGCCGCGTAATTTGAATTACAACCGATATTTCGATTGCTTCCCTCTAAAGGTTCGATTTCGCGCGAAATCGGATTATCTCCGATCTTTGCCGTGACCGTGACGTGAAAAATTCCCGACAAATTCGGAGTCTGCAAGATTTTCCCCGGTTTTTCCGACGAAATCGTTCCGCTCCAATTTTCATAATGATGGCGAATTGTTACCTGCCAGTCACTTATGATCTCAAAGGTGTCGTTATCCTCTGAAATATGAACCCAAAATTGCGCTCCGTTACCTGTGCCGTTTTCGCAAATATTGAATTTCTTATTAAATTCCACCCTAAGCTGCTCTATATCGGTATGCTGCTCTTGTAATAAAAACACTGATTTTATGAATCCTTATTTTTTTTTCAGACAAGACCGGACGAAAAAAAACGTCCCCTATCTATTAACGCGACGTTTTAAGGAAAACCAAGACATTTTTTTTTGAAAAATTGAAAGAAATTTTTTCGGAGAGATAAAAATCGGGCGAACTATTGAAGATTCTCCCGATTTTCTGTAGGTTTTGATAAGATTTAATGAAAAACGGAAATTATCGGACAGCTTGCTTCGTTGATGATTTTTATGGTTTGCTTTCCCAAACTTTGGTCTGAAAAAAGTCCGTGATCGACTCCGACGACGACAAGATCGGCTTTCTGCTCTGCAATTTCGCTGAAAATCTGTTCGATGTAATCACCTTTTTTGACGACCTCACGAATTCTGCATTTTTCCCTTGCCTCATCAGAGATCCAATCGCAAAGCGGCTTCTTTTCGGTCGAATCGTCTTTCGATAAAACTCGGATCACGGTTAATTCGGCGTTTAAAGCCTGCGCCAGATCGGTCGCAAATTTAAAGGCGTTTTCCGATTCCTTTGAAAGATCGACCGGGCAAATAATGCGTTTGATGTCATCGTTTTCCGCTTTTTTTACCTTTGCGTTTGCCGTCAAAACCGCTGTTTCGGACTCTCTCAAAACAGTTTCGGCAACTGAACCGAAACGCAATTTCCCGATTTCGCCGCGTCCAGCGGTTCCCAGCGCGATCAAAAGCGTTTTGCCTTTTTCGGCTTCCGCCAAAATTGCCGAAACTACCGAGTCATCTATAAAAACTGCCTCGAAATCCGTTTCCGGTGCGAGAATCTCTTTCGCAAATGTTTTTATTTGCACAATGTTTTCATTCTCGACCTGATTTTCTTCCGAAGCAATTTCATCAAGCTGAGATTCGGTAAAATACGGCGGTAAATCTGCTTCGTGAGCGTGTAAAATTTTCAGTTTCGCACCGAAAGCATTCGCAATTTTTTCGGCATAGCTTAATGCAACTCCCGATTGCGGACTGAAATCCGTCGGGCAAAGAATCGATTTTTCATTCGATCCAGCAACGGTTTCAACATTTTTTTTGCGTTCGCTCAAATAAAACAAAACGGGAACCGCCATTCGTGAAAGCAACAGCGAAGCGACTTCGCCAGCCATCAGGGAAATCGCCAAGCCTTGAAAGATCGGATCGGCAAGCATCACGGCGGAACCGACGATGACTGCCGCCGCCGTTAAAAGCATCGGTCGAAAACGCACCGCGCCGGCATCGACGACCGCATCGACGAGCGGCATTCCGTGTTTCATTCGGAGTTCAACGAAATCAACCAGAATAATCGAATTTCGCACGACGATTCCCGCTCCGGCAATAAATCCGATCATCGAAGTTGCCGTGAAAAACGCGCCCATCAAAGCGTGTGCGGGTAAAATTCCGACGAGCGAAAACGGAATCGCCGCCATGATCGTGAGCGGAGTCTTGAACGATTGAAACCAGCCGACGACGAGAATGTAAATCAAGACCATCACCGCCGCGAAAGCAATGCCCATATCGCGGAAAACTTCGTAGGTAATATGCCATTCGCCGTCCCATTTCATTGAATATTTGTTCGTCAAAAACGGCTGAGAGGCGACGTATCTTTCGAGTTCGTAGCCTTCGGGCACTTTCATTTCGGCGATCTTACCGTTCAAACCGAGAATCGCATAAACCGGACTTTCGACCTCACCCGCCACATCTGCCGTGACGTAAACAACGGGCATTAAGTTTTTGTGATAAATGGATTTATCGGCTTTTTTTTGCTGAACTTCGACAAACTCGCTGACGGAAACAAGATTTCCCTGATTGCCGATAACCTTGATCTGTTGTAAATCTGCAAGGCTCGAACGTTCGGCTTTCGGCAGACGAAGATTTATGTAAACGTCTTCTTTTTCATTCGGAACGTGAAGCAAACCGACGTTCATTCCATCAACCGCAACTTTAAGTGTTTGCGCGATCTGTTCGGCAGTAATTCCGCTAATCGCGGCTTTTTCCTTGTTTATTTTCAAGTTATATTTCGTTTGATCGTCCTCGACATACCAATCGACATCGACCACGCCTTCAGTGTTTTCGAGGATGTCGCGGATATTTTTGGCAATCTCGATCTGACGTTCGTAGGCAGGACCGTAAACTTCAGCGACGATAGTTTGCAGAACGGGCGGACCGGGCGGAACCTCGGCAACTTTGACATTCGCGCCGTATTTGCGTGCGATTTTTTGGAGTTCGGGACGAACGCGCTTTGCAATATCGTGGCTTTGCGCCGAGCGTTCGCCCTTTTCGAGAAGATTGACCTGAATATCAGCGACATTCGAGCCGCGCCTTAGGAAATAATGACGCACTAAGCCGTTGAAATTATAAGGCGAAGCTGTGCCGACATACATTTGATAATCGATGACTTCGGGAATCGTGCCGACATATTGAGCAAGCTCGCGCGTAACGGCGGCGGTTTCTTCCAGAGTCGAGCCTTCCGGCATATCGATGATGACCTGAAACTCGGATTTATTGTCGAACGGAAGCATTTTCACCTTGACGAATTTCAAGGCGACGAGCGAAGCGGCGGCAAGCAGAAGAAAAACCACGCCTGCTAAAAATGAATATCGCCAGAAAGGTTCAACGATGATGCCGTGCATCACTTTGCGGTAAAGACGCGTCGTAAAACCTTCCTTTCCGTGTTCGTGTTTCGTATCGGGTTTAAGCATTTTGAGAGCCGCCCAGGGCGTAACGACGAACGCGACGATCATCGAAAAGATCATCGCCGCCGATGCACCGACCGGAATCGGACGCATATACGGTCCCATCAAACCGCTCACGAACGCCATCGGCAAAATCGCCGCGATTACCGCAAATGTCGCCAGAATAGTCGGATTTCCAACTTCATCGACCGCATCGACGGCAATCGAAACGAGCGAACGCCCTTTATTTTCGGGCAGACCGTAATGCCGCGTCATATTTTCGACGACCACGATGGCATCATCGACCAAAATTCCGATTGAAAAGATCAAGGCGAAAAGCGTGATGCGGTTGAGCGTGTAACCGTAAAAATAAAAGACCGCCAGAGTCAGCGCAAGTGTCACAGGAATCGCGGTTGCGACGATTCCCGATTCGCGGAAACCGAGCGCGAACATAATCAAGATCGAAACCGAAACGATCGCGACCAACATATGAAGCAATAATTCGTTCGATTTTTCCGCCGCCGTTTCACCGTAATTTCGCGTCGTCGTCACGCGAACATTATTCTGAATATAAATCCCTTTTTGCGCCTCGACTTTTTCCAAAACATTGCGTGCGATTTCGATCGCGCTCGTGCCTTTTCGCTTTGAAACGGCAATCGTGACGGCAGGTTCAACGCCAGACGCTTTTTGTTCTGCGTTCGCTTCGCGTTTTTCGCCCGCGCCGTGTCCGAACATTACATAATCGGCAGGTTCCTCCGCGCCGTCGGAAATCGTCGCCACGTCGCGCAAAAATACGGGACGACCGCCGAAAACTCCGACAACGAGGTTGCCGACATCTTCGGAATTTTTGAAAAAATTTCCCGTTTCAATGATTGCTTCTTTGTTTTGCGATGAGATCGTTCCCGCCGTAATCTGCTGATTTGATTGTTGAAGCATCGGAATAATCGCCGCCGGAGCGATGTTTCTCGAAGACATTTTCGCTTCATCGAGCAAAACGCGAACTTGGCGACGCTGACCGCCGATTATTTTTACCTCAGAAATATCGTTGATTTCCTTGATCTGATCGGTCAACTGCGCGGCGATGCGCCGGAGCGTGAAATGGTCGGAACTCGCACTGGAAAGCGTCAGCGCGAGAATCGGGACATCGTCGATCGAACGCGGTTTGACGAGCGGCTGGTTGGCTCCGCTCGGAATCAAATCCACATTCGCAAAGAGTTTTTGATTCAGTCTAACTATTGCATCTTCTTCGTTTTGCCCGACTTTGAAACGAATGATCGCCATCGAAAGACCCGTCGAAGAAGTCGAGTAAATATATTCAACTCCCGGAATTTCCCAGAGCAGTTTTTCCATCGGTTTCGTGACGCGTTCTTCGACTTCCTTCGCCGACGCGCCGGGCATTTGCACCATCACGTCGATCATCGGCACGATAATCTGCGGTTCTTCTTCACGCGGAAGCATCACGACCGCGCCGAGTCCGAGCAGAATCGAAGCCGCAATTATCAACGGCGTGAGTTTCGATTGAATGAATGCGCCGGCAAGCTTTCCGGCAATTCCGGGGTTTTTCATACTTTTACCTGACCTTTAAGCCGTCGCTCACACGGCTGACATCAGCCGAAATAAATTCGTCGCCTTCCGAAAGTCCTGAAAGTATTTCAACCGCACCGCCCGCAGTTTTTCCCGTCGTGACAATCCGAAATTGGGTGGTTCCGTCCATCGTAACCGCGAAAACTCCCGTCAATTGTCCGCGCTGAACTATCGCCGTTTGTGGAACCGAGATCGATTGTTTCCCTGCCACAGGAAAACGTGCCAAACCGTATAAACCTGTTCTCAATAAAGGATTTGCAGGAAGATCGATCTTCACCGTCAGACTTCTGCTCGAAGCGTCAGCTGACGGCACAACTTCTGAAACAACGCCCGGAAATTCACCGCCGCCGATTGCGTCGATCTGCACATTGACACGATTTCCGATCCTGACGAGTTTTGAATTCGATTCTTCGACAGCGGCTTCGAGCCGATATTGCGAACTGTCTTCGATCGAAAGCAACGGAACGCCGGGCGAAGCGACCGCGCCTTGTTCCGCGAGTTTTTTGACGACGACACCCGCAACGGGCGAAACTATTTTTCCATAACCTTCATAAACTTTCGTTCCTGCGATGTCGGCTTTTGCCTGTTCGATTCTGGCGTTAATTTGTTGTTTTTTGGAAAGAATCGTCTGCACCGAGGCTTTGGCGCGTTCGACTTCGGAAGTTGCCGTTTTCAAACGCGATTCCGCTTCGTCAAATTCCTGTCCGCTTGCCGATCTTCGTTCGTAAAGCTCTTTGTAACGTGCGAATGTCTGTTCAGCTAAAACGCGGTTTGCTTCGGCGGTTTTGACGGCGGCGTTGGCGGCAACGACCGATCTATCGATCTCGACGAGCGCGGCTTGCGCTTCTTTCAATCCGGCGTTCGCTTTCTGCAATTGTGTCTGGCTTTCACGATTGTCGATTCCGACCAAAGTTTGACCGCGTGAAACATAATCGCCTTCGGCAACAGGAAACGAAACGATTCTGCCCATCATATTGGCTGAAATTTGTGTCGTCGTTTTCGCTTTGACGGTTCCGGTCGCTTGGTAGAAATTTTCCATCGAACCGACCGTAACCTTCATAATCGGAACATTTAACGCTTCCGTTAACGGAACGCTTATCGGCGCGGTTTCTTCTTTTACGGCGCACGCGTTCGCTAAAACCATCAGACTTAAGATCAATGTAATCAAGGCAAAATTTACTTTCATATTTTTACCGCTTTTTGCTGTTCTTCGCATTTTTTTAATCGAAAGCGCGGACATCGGTCAATCTTCCCGTCGCCAGCAAGATCGAGGCGAACGCAACATAATAATCGTGCCGCGCCGACAGCAGATTTTGCCTGGCGCGAACCAGAGCGTTCTCCGCCCGCAAAACTTCCGTGATCGTCGAAACGCCGAATTTATAACGATCCTGAATGATTCTTAAAGCTTCTTCGGCTTGCTTGATCGATTTGATCGAAACCTGAATTTTGGCGCGAGAAGTTTGATAATTTTGATAACTTTTAATAACTTCCAGACGAATCTGATTCGCAAGATTTTCCTTTTCGGCTTCGGCAATCATTTCGGCGGAAGTCGTCTGCTCGATTCGCGCTTTTCTTCCGGCATCGTAAAGCGTGTAATTCAGGCTCACGCCGACCGTGTAATCCGCGCTTCCGTTGACGATATACGGCGAACTGTAACCGTATTTCGCAAACGTATCGACACGCGGAAGCTTCGTGTTTTTCAGGGCTTTAGTCTGTTCGGCGGAATTCTGAACCGCCAGAATCGCTTTTTGAAAATCGGCGCGATTTTCAAAGGCAAGCCGCAATAGATTTTCCTGATCTTCAACCTGAAAATATCTTTCCTGCAAATTTGCGTTAAATTCGTAATCGATTTCAGGCTTTGAACCGAGCAAAATATTCAACGTTGAAAGTGAAACGATCAGATTGCTTTCCGCTTCGAGCTTTTGCTGTTCGGTGTTGGCATATTCAACTTCGGCGGCTAGATAATCGGCTTCGGTCGTCATCCCGACTTCCGCTAAATCTTTTGCCTTCTTGCGGTTCGCTTCCACCGCCTTGAGCGCATCGGTGCTGACTTTGACCTGTTCCTGCGCGAGAATCGTCCCGTAAAATTGTTTTATAACCGCAAATCTTAAATTTTGACGTGTAAATTCGGCATTCAATTCCGCTTGATTTTTTACGATATTCGCTTGAGTGATGCGTGAACTCGTTTGTTTCTGGTCGAAAAGCGTTTTTTGAATGCTGACGACCGACCGAAAATTATTCAAACCGCCCGGATGATTGAGCGCGTTCAGCGCAAAATCGGACGCGCCGAAGCGACCCTGTTCGAGTAATGAACCGAATACGAAGACAGGATTGTTGCTTCTTATTGCGGTTTGCGTAAAGTTCACGAAAGGACTTTTTCCGGTTTTTACTTCGGCAATTTTCGCTTCAGCGAGCTTGATTCCCGCGTCCGACATTCGCGTTTGCGGGTTGTTTTGAATGACGGTTTCGACGGCTCGTTCGAGCGTTAGTTTAGGCGGAAAAATGTTTTGAGCAAACGTCGCAGAACTGACCGAAAAGCCGAAAAACACCGGCAAAATCAACTGCAAAAGCAATTTTTCGTGGATGGGAAATTTTAATAGCCTTCTGCACATTTGAAAATTACACGTTCTTTTCGACAAAACCGAAAAATTTAATGACACTAATCATCGGGCAAAAGTTTGAGAACGAAAATTGAAACATATTCAGCCCGACAAATGTCGTAAACAAATAAAAATACGGGCTTACGAAATATCCCAAAGCGACGCTGATGACGATAAAACTTCCGGCGATTCTGAATAATAATCTTTCTACTGTCATAAATGCTTTTTGAATAACTAAATAATTATCTAGTTATATAGTTAAGAAAAATATATTCCTGTTTAGCTTTACTGTCAAGCTAAAATACCGAATATTTTTGTATGGCGTTGCCTAAATTAATCCGGCTTGCTCGGCGCGGCGGACGGCTTCGAGGCGTGAATGCGCATTGAGTTTCTTCAAAATATGCTGAATATGATTGTTCACAGTCGTGCGGCTGATAAATAATTTTTCGGCAAGCGCGGCGGTTTTCGTTCCTTTGGCAAGATGTTTGAGGATTTCGATCTCACGTTTGCTCAGATCGACAGAGTTTGTCGGCGAGTTTTTGGCGGACAGGATTTCGCCCATATTTACTTCGGGCAGACTCGTTTGCTGAACGACGAAATCGCGCATCAAAATCTCGAAACGTTTTTGCAGATCGGCGCGGCGGGCAATGTGAATCGTGTAAGGATTGGTCGATTTGACTTCGTTAACGATCAAAACCGAAAAATTAAACCATTCGCGTTTGTTTTTGGTTTGAACTTGTAGATCGTAATTGTGAACGAGCTGTCGATTTTGAGCGCGTTGACGAATTATGCAATTTTCGGTGCAGGCGTGACCGCATTCGTCCATTCCTTTGACCACTTCGCGGCAATGTTTACCCATTGCGTCGGCTTCGCTGATGCCGAAAAGCTCGACGGCGGCGCGATTCCACGCCGTCACTGCGCCTTGCGGATCGAGCGCAAACGCCGCGTCCGCCGTTCCCTCAACCAATTCTTTTATCTCGCTAATTCTCATTCAAACAAAAAATCGAACGGAAAACTTCCGTGAAAGTAAAACAGTTAATTTTCAAAAGTTCCAAAAATTAATCCTTCAACAGTTCGTTAGATTTAGGTTGTTTTTTTGGTCAGATTAATCAAAAAAATGATGCGAAATGATTATTGTCCAAATTTTCGTTTAACGCAAATATGTAAATGGGACAAAGAAGTAACATTTCGACAAGGTAACAAGCTGAATGGTTTTTTCAAAAGCAACCGGATATGGAATCAGAGCCTTGGCGCATTTGGCGCGGCGTTCCGACCTGAGTTTATGCGGTTTGTCCGAAATTGCCGACAGCGAAAAGATTCCGCCCGTTTATTTGAGAAAACTGCTCGGCGAACTGCGCCGACATCGCATTGTTCGTTCGGTCAAAGGGATTCACGGCGGTTATTTGTTGGCACGCGACCCGCAAATGATAACTCTGTGGGACGTTTTCAGAGTTTTAGACCACGATCCGTATCTCGATGAATGTATTTTATGCCGTTCGCAGGACGACGGCGATCAGTGCCCGGTTTGCAAGGACTGGAAGCGGATGCGTGAAGAATTGGTGACTTTGCTGAAAGAAAAAACGATCGCAGATTTTAATAAAAACAATTAGGAAATTTTTCGGAGCGGACAGATTTATTTTTCCGCTTGTGAAACATTTCTCAGGCATTTCGGAAAGGTCTTGAGTATGACATTAACTTGGATAGCCATTATTGCAAGTCTTTTAATGGGCGCAGGCGCGGCACTGATCTTCGTTTTTGCCGTTAAGCAAGATTATTTCCGCGACATCGAAGACACCAAATATCAAGTATTTTGGTCTGATCTTGAAGAAATGATCGACCAAATCGAGGAGGAAACGGACTATGAGCGATAAGCACAACGCTCAGGAAGTCGAATCGGGCGAACCCGTTTCGAGAAGAAAAGTTTTAGCGTGGCTGACGAGTATGGGTTTGTTCGGCTCGGCAATTGTCAGCATTGTTTCAAATCTCGTGTTTATCAAACCGCGGGCAACTTACGGAAAACCGACGCGTTTTGCGATCGGCACGCCCGAACAGTTTCCGCCCGGAACGCGCATCGCGCTCGGCGACCAAAAAGTTGCGGTCATCCGCGAAGGCGACAAAATGGCGGCGATCTCGGTCGTTTGCACGCATCTGGGTTGCATCGTCGGTGTTGCGGATACGGGTTTCGCGTGTCCGTGTCACGGTTCGCGCTTTGACCAGGACGGAAACGTGACGGGCGGACCGGCTCCGAAACCTTTGCCGTGGTATGAACTTTCGCTGGCTCCGAACGGCGAACTGGAAGTGGACAAAGGAAAGGAAATCGAATCGGGAAAATGGTTTACGGTATGAGCAAGAATAATCAAAAGAACAATTTTTTAAACACGGTCACGGAGATGCCGAAAGCAATCTGGGATTCGGTTTTCCGCAATAATTTACCGCATACCGACCTCGGCAGATCGAAAACAAGCTTTACCAACTTCTTTCTGCATATGCACCCCGTCAAGGTTCATAAACACACGCTGAAACCGTGGTTCACGATGGGTTTGGGATTGATGAGCCTGTTTCTGTTTATGATCTTGTCGGTAACGGGCGTTTTGCTGATGTTTTATTACGTTCCGTCCACGACGCAAGCCTATGACCGAATGCTGGATTTACGCGGTTCGGTCGCTTTCGGCGTTTTCCTGCGAAATATGCACCGCTGGTCGGCACACGGAATGGTCGCGGCGGTTTTTCTCCATATGTGCCGCGTATTTTTCACGGGTTCATATAAAAAACCGCGCGAATTCAACTGGGTTCTCGGTGTCGGTTTGTTTCTCTTGACGCTTTTTTCGAGTTTTACGGGATATTTGCTGCCGTGGGATCAACTCGCATTTTGGGCGATCACGGTCGGAACGGCGATCGCGGGTTACGCGCCTGTTGTCGGCGAACAGATGCGATTTTTACTGCTCGGCGATACGGCTGTCGGACAGGAAGCATTGCTCAGATTCTACGTTTTGCACGTCGCGGTTTTGCCGTTAGTGATGACGGGAATGGTGGCGATTCATTTCTGGCGCATCCGCAAAGACGGCGGACTTTCGCGCCCTGACGACGCGGATATTGTCATTACTCCGATGCCTGCCGTTGCCGCAAACGTGATGCCCGCAACGATCGAACAACCGCAGTTAAACTTTCTTTCAAAAGCGCGTTACGGCATTCAGGGATTGGTGCGCGGACCGTTTACGAAAGTCGGAAACGTTCCCGACAATACGGTTTTCAGTTATCCGAATCTTTTGCTTGCCGAGCTTTTCGTGTTCGTGCTGACGGTCGCGGGTGTCGTGCTTGTTTCCGCATATTTCAACGCGCCGCTCGAAGAACCCGTCAACGTTCTGCATCCGCCAAATCCGGCAAAAGCTCCGTGGTATTTTCTCGGACTTCAGGAACAGGTCAGTTATTCGGCTTTCTGGGGCGGAGTCGGCATTCCGGCGATCGAAGTCATTATTTTAATGCTCGTTCCGTATATCGACCGCGGAAAGAAGGGTGTCGGCAAATGGTTTGCGAAGGAACGCCTCTTGGCGAACACACTGTTTTTGATCTTTGTTGTCGTGAATATTCTGCTCATCATCATCGGAACGTTTTTCCGTGGTCAAAACTGGGAGTTTGTATCGCCGTTCTAGGGCAAATTTGAGGAATTGATGCTATGAAAATGAGATTATCATTAGCAATTGCAAGTTTGGCAATTTTAGTTGTCCACGGATTCGTATTTTATCAGCAGTTTTTCCATAAATGGGAAAATTATCAGCAATCTTACTTCGACCAAGCAAAAACTTTAGCTAAAAACGATGCTGAAAAGGAAACATTCGCCGGACGCTCACCCAAGATCGAACAAATTATGGTGACGCAGTTCGGCAGCGAGCGGGTCGACCGGTGCACGACGTGCCACATTGCATCGGACGACCCGCGCTTTTTAAATTCGCCGCATCCTTATAAAACTCATCCTTACTCGGAAGCTCTTGGCGATAAACAAGTTGACGGACGCTGGGAACGCCGCCACAAGTTCTCCGATATGGGCTGTACCGTCTGTCACGACGGGCAGGGACGCGGTTTGACCGAGTTTTATGCACACGGCGAAGACGAATTTTGGAACGATCCTTTGATGGGTTACGTCACGCAGGAAAATTGGCGGGCGGATTTCAAAGATAAATTGAAAGGCAAAGAGTTTATGGAAGCGAACTGCGCGCAATGCCACACGGAAAAGAATTTCAAAGCAACGCCGATGGTCAACAAAGGACGCGAGCTTTTCCAATCGAAAAACTGTTACGGATGCCACCGCATCGAGGGAATTTCAAACGGAACGCTCGGACCCGACCTTTCGGATGTCGGCAAGAAATGGAAGATCGATTACCTTCACGAATCGATCGTCGATCCGCGAGCAAACAGCGCAACTTCTTTTATGCCGAAATTTAACCTGACGAACGAGGAAGTAAAAGCCCTGACGATCTTCCTGAAAAGCCGTCGCGGTTTCAATTATGCCGAAACGACGCTTGACCGTTACCGCGCAACTCTGAAAAAACCGTCATCGAATTCCGCAATGGTTCAGCCGACCGAAGGAAACCAGCCAACCACGCTAAATACTGATACTTCCGCAAATTACGGCGGACAGCTTTTCACCGAAAGAGCCTGCGCCGCGTGTCATAAGCTCGGCGAACTCGACGGCGGAATCGCGCCCGATCTTTCGTTTGAAGGTTTAATGAAAGACGAACAATGGCTGGTCGCGCATTTCAAAAATCCGCGCTCACTCGTTCCCGACTCGAATATGCCGTCGTTCGGTTTTCCCGACACGGAATTCAAAGCGTTATCGGCTTATTTGCTGACGCAGAATAAAGTTCCGCCGACAGGTAACGGGCAGGAAATCTATCAAAATCTCTGTCTGCGCTGTCACGGCGAAAAAGGCGACGGGCACGGAATGATCGCAACTTATCTCGACCCGTATCCGCGCGATTTTACCAACGCCGGATTTATGAGCAGCAAAACCGACGAACGTTTGACGGCTTCGATCAAAAACGGCGTTCCCGGAACTTCGATGCCTTCGTGGGCAAAAGTTTTGAACGAACAGCAGATCAAAGACGTGCTGACCTATATCAATCAAAACTTTACGAAGGAAACCCGCACGGACATTAAGCAGCGCGACGTTCCCGAACAAAATCCGGTTGCAATGTCGCCCGAATCAGTGACACGCGGCGAAAGCATTTATCTGCAACGCTGTACGGGTTGTCACGGTCGCAAAGCGGACGGCAAAGGTCCGAATTCGCTCGATATTCTGCCGCGCCCGCGCAATCTGCTGAATGCCGAATTCGTCACCCGAACGAATGACCGAAGATTGTTTGAATCGATTCTTTACGGCGTTCAGGGAACGGCGATGCCGCCGTGGATCGACTACGGTTTATCGAAGGACGATGTCGGCGATCTCGTAAATTACATAAGAAATTTAAATAAAAACAAACAGAATCTGGTGGCGGCAAACGCTTACGTTTCAAGCCATTAACAAAAAAGACCGGAGGCTATTATGCAAAAAGAAGAACTTATTCAGAATGTAGGCGAAACCCCTGTTGCGCCGGCGGCGAAGCGTTCTGATTCGATCCACGATGACACGACCGCAAAGATTTTCATTGCGAGTTCGGTTTCATATTTCGTCATCGTCGGACTTGTCGCATTGATTATTGCAGCGAAATTTTCGATGCCGTCGTTTCTCGGAAGCGTCCAATATCTGACTTACGGGCGAATGCGTCCGCTTCACGTCAACGGAATGTTGTTCGGCTGGCTTCTCGCGGCTGATATGGGATTGATGTTCTACGTCGTTCCGCGCCTGTGCGGGGTGAAATTATGGAGCGAAAAGCTTGGCATCGCCACGGGAATTCTCTGGAACGCGATCATTCTCGGCGCGGTTGTTTCGCTCGTGATGGGATGGAATCAGGGTTTAGAATACGCCGAACTACCGACTTTACTGGACGTTGGTGTCGTCGTCGCCTGGATTATGTTCGGCGCGAACATTTTCGGAACGATTGCCACGCGCAAATACAACGCGATGTATGTTTCGTTGTGGTATGCGATGGGAACGATTCTCTGGACGGCGTTCGTTTATCTGACGGGAAACTTTGCGACATTGTTCACGACGGGCGTAAATCAGGCAAATCTGAATTGGATGTATGTTCACAATGCGGTTGGTCTGATCTTTACTCCCGTCGGCTTGGCGATTGCATATTATTTCATCCCGCGCGTTTCAAATAATCCGCTTTACAGCCACAAACTTTCGATGATCGGCTTCTGGTCGCTCGCCTTCGTTTATGTCTGGACAGGCGCGCATCATATGCTTCACGGTCCGATCTCACAATGGCTTCAAACCATCACGATTGTTTTTTCGGTAATGCTTCTGATTCCGGTTTGGGCGGCGGTTTACAACTTTATTTCGACGATGCGCGGACAATGGCACCAGCTTCGTGAAAATGTTTCGCTCAAATTTCTGATGTCGGGCGTGGTGTTTTACCTGCTGACCTGTTTTCAAGGTCCGATGCACAGTTTACGCGCCGTCAACGCCATCGTTTCAAAAACCGATTGGATTCCCGGGCACGCGCATATGGCGGTTCTCGGCGCGTTTTCGTTCTTTGCGATCGCGGGAACTTATCACGTCGTGCCGTTGATCTTCAAAACCAAACTTTACTCGGAAGCTTTGGCAAACTGGAGCTTCTGGCTTTTCCTAATCGGCGGACTCGGATTTTTCGTGACGCTTTGGCTCGGCGGTTTCTGGCAGGGCTGGCAATGGAATAATCCCGCGATCCCGTTCATCGATACGGTCGTCGCGCTCAAACCCGTCTGGCACGTGCGGCTCGGTTCGGGCTTCCTGATGTTCGGCGGAATAATCACTTTCGCATACAACATTCTGGCAACTATCCTAGGACCGAAAGGCGAAGAAATGGAGGCGAATGTGGCGGTAGCTTAAATGTCCGACAAACTTTAGTTTGTCAAAATCGAAACAAACTGAAGTTCGTTTTACACAACCGCAGACGGAGGAAATTATGTTACACAAAGCAGATTACAGCGCACCGTTTTTCGTAGCGGCGGCTCTGACATTATTTTTTATCGGCGGAATCTTAACGACGGTCGTTCCGCCGCTGATCGACGCAAGCTGGGCAAAGCCTTTTGAAAATTCCGACCCGACCAAAGGCGTGACAGGAAAGCTCGTGCAATTGAACGAAACGGAACAAAAAGGTCGCAAAATTTACATTCGTGAAGGCTGTTGGTATTGCCACACACAGCAAATTCGCACGATTTTGGCTGATACCAAACGCTACGGTTGGCGTGGAGTCGATGCACCGATCTCAACGCCCGACGAATTCGTTTACGACGCGCCGCATCTTTTCGGCACGAAACGAACTGGTCCCGATCTGGCGCGAGTCGGCGGCAAATATAACGAACAATGGCACAAAGCGCATTTCCGCAATCCGGCGGATTTGGTTCCGGGTTCGATTATGCCGCCGTTTCCCTGGATCGCGGATAACCCCGAGGAATTCAAGGCATTGGTTGCCTATATGCAAACGCTCGGTCGGGCAAAAAATTGGCGACCTGATAATGATTATGAGAAATAGTAAGCCGTAAGCGGTAAGAAGTAAGCAGAAAATTTTTGTTTACTGCTCACTGCTCACCGCTCACTGACCACTGATTTTATGACAGATTACACATATCCGAGCGTTTATTTTGCGTATTTTTTCTTCTTCATAGTTTTTTCGGGAGCCGCGTTTTTCTTTTTCAAAACTTACAAACAAGGCTATTTCGGAAAGGACAGCGAAGAAGCGAAACACAGAATGCTCGATGACGAAATGGGAGGCGATTATGGAAGAAAACAAAAATAACAATGAGATCAAAGAATATGCCGACGGTTGGATCACCGAACGCAAAGGCACGGACGCGCCGATTTTTCTGAAATTTGCGTATATCGTAATTTCACTCGGTTGTGTTACTTATTTGATCGTTTATATGAACGGCGAAACGACTCACGCCGACCGCGGCGTGCTGGTCGAAGCCTTTAACAAAGTAACGGGAACGGCAAATGGTTTTATGTATTTCGTTGCCGCACTCGGTTTGATTTACGCGGCAATCCTGATCGCTTTCGTTTTCAAAAAATTTCGCGATTAAAAGGTCAAAATGAATAACGACACTTTACAATTTGAATTAGTAGATCAAAAAGACTCTGACTATTGGATGAAAATGGTCAAATGTCAGGACGCGTGTCCGGTTCACACGAATGCTTGCGGATACGTCACGGCAATCGCCGAAGGACGCGACCTCGACGCATATAAGATCGCGCGCGCCACAAACCCGTTCGCGTCGATCTGCGGACGCGTTTGCGGTGCGCCGTGCGAAGCAAATTGCCGGCGCGGTTCGCTCGACACGCCGATCACGATTCGTGCTCTGAAACGTTTTGTTAACGAACAATACGGACCTGAAACGGGCGATTTCACCTTTTACAAAGAAGGCTGTAACGCGAAAATGCTGCCGCCCGAAAAGAGTGAAGGCGAAAGAATCGCCGTCGTCGGCGCAGGTGTTGCTGGTTTGACCGTTGCACACGATCTGATTCAACTCGGTTATAAAGTTACTGTGTTTGAAGCATATTCCGAACCGGGCGGTATGTTGACGGCAGGTGTTCCGATCTACCGTCTTCCGCGAGAACTCGTCCGAGCCGAAATCGATGCAATTCTTTCTATGGGGGTGGAACTGAAATGCAACATGAGGCTCGGGCGGGATTTTACGATCGCAAGTCTGCGAAAAGAAGGCTACAAAGCAATTTTTATCGGAATCGGTTTGCAGAAAGGTCGTAAAATCCCGCTCGAAGGCGCAGATTTGCCGCAGGTTTTCGACGGTCTGGATTTTCTGCGTTCTTACAACGAAGGCAAACCGATGGAAATCGGCAAAAGAATAGTCGTAATCGGCGGCGGAAACGTGGCTTACGACGTGGCGCGTTCGGCGGTTCGTCCGACTAAAATTCCGATGGGCGATGCCAGATCGGATATGGAACGCAACGAAACCGTCGCTTACGACGTGGCGCGAACCGCTCTGAGAATGAGCGGCGACAAGGAAGTTCACGTCGTTTGTCTTGAAAAACGTCACGAGATGCCCGCCGACGTGATCGAAATAGACGAAGGCGAAGAAGAAGGAATCAAGCTCCACGACGGACGCGGACCGCGAATGATTCTCAACGAAGAAGGTTATGTGACGGGTTTGCGAACCGTGAAATGCACTTCCGTTTTCGATGAAAACGGGAAATTCAGTCCGAAATTCGATGAAGCTCAAGTCGAAGACATCAAAGCCGACACGATATTTTTCGCCATCGGTCAAACTTCCGATCTTTCGTTTTTAAGTCCCGAAGACGGCGTGGAAACGGAAAACGGATTGATAAAGATCGACCCCGAAACTTATCAAACGACCGCGCCTGACATTTTCGCGTGCGGCGACGTAGCGCACGGCGCGCGGCTTTTCATTCACGCGATCGCTTCGGCGCAGATCGCGGCGCGTTCGATGCACGATTATTTGAGAAAAACGCGAACCGATGTCGTCGTTCGCAAACGCTGGCTTCCCGCAGATTATACGATGGTTGACGGTTGGGATCAGTTCAAACGCACGCTTCCGCCCGCGCTCGACAGCGAAATTCGCGCTTCGTCCAATGACATCGTCGAAATAAATTACAGCGATACGGAAGCGAGAAAACAAGCGGCGCGATGCTTGCGCTGTAACGTCAACACGGTCTTCGATACGTCTATCTGTATCGCCTGCAACGGTTGCGTCGATGTTTGTCCCGAAAACCTGATAAAACTCGTCGGTTTGAATCAGGTTCGTTCGGACAACTATTTAATGCAGATCGCATCGGATTCGCTCGGCATTGCCGAAGACGATCTGAAAGGTTACACGGACGAAGAATTGATGGAAGCGGGAGGTCTGATGCTCAAGGACGAATCGACCTGCATTCGCTGTGCGATGTGCGCCTCGCGCTGTCCGACGCACGCGATTCAGATGAAACGCTTTGAGTTTTACCGCGAATGCGTGACGATTCCCGCACCGAATCCGAAGATAAAATATGGTTCGGAATCAATAGTTTAGCGCAATTTGAAAAGCGAAAATTTTAATTCTGACCCAATCAACGGAGATCGAACGCGAGTTTTTATTTTTGATTTAGTAATTGACAAGACTTTCATAAGAATAAATCTGCGTTCGATTTCCGGCTCTTTAAGTTTTATGCAAACGAAGATTGTAAGTGAAAATGATTTTGACGTGAGCGGCTTTAAATTTCTCGTCGAAAAATTCAGCGAGCTAAAGAAAATTCCTTCGCTTCCCGACATTTGCGGCTGGCTTGCCGAAGCCGAAATTACGAATGAGGAAATCGCACCGTTTCGGGTTTTCAGTGAAGAAAACTACACGCGCAATCTAATCTTTCGCAACGATTTTGCCGAAATTTTGGTTCTGGGCTGGATTCCCGGACAGGAAAGTTTGATTCACGACCACGACGGTTCGCACGGTGTCGTGCGCATTTTTGAAGGCTCGATCTGCGAAACCAAATTTAACTGGGACGAAAACCGCAAGCTTCGCGCCGTTTCAAAAACAGAGGCAACCAGCGGAATGATGACTTCGGTCGGCGATTCCGATATTCATCATCTGAAAAATATCTCGGCACAAAATTCGCTAACGATTCATATTTACGCACCGCCTTTGAAACGTCTTCATATTTACAAGGAAGGCACAGGCGAAGTCGAAATCTATCCGCTTTACTAAGGAAAAATATATGTCCGCGTGGGAATTTTATTTAATTTTTTCATTGGGTTTGGTCAGCAGTCTGCATTGTGTTTCGATGTGCGGACCGCTCGTTTTGTCCTACAGTTTGCCGCTCGGTTCGAGTAAATTTTCGCGGCAGATTTTCGCGCATATTTCCTATAATGCAGGCAGAATCATCACTTATTCGATTCTCGGAATTATGGCGGGTTTATTCGGCGGAACGGTCGGATTTCTCGGACAGCTTGCCGGATATGAAAACGTCGCCGCAATCGCCGCAGGTGTGCTGATGATGGTTGCGGGAATCATTATGCTCGACCTCGTTCCGGTCAGAAAAATCCAAAAATTCAATCCTTTGCTTTACACGCAGAAATTTCTCCGTCCGGTCGGAAATCGTCTTTCTTCGACCACGATCGGCAGTAAATTTTCGCTCGGGCTGATTCTCGGTTTTATGCCTTGCGGTTTAATCTACGCCGCACTTTTCAAAGCGATGGCAACAGGCACGATGCTTGCAGGTGCGATGACTATGATTGCCTTCGGTTTGGGAACTTCGGCTTCGCTTTTGGCAATCGGAATCTTTTCATCCGCATTTAGTTTGAAGTTGAGCCGTTGGGGAAATCGGCTCGCGGCGGTCAGCGTTTTATTGCTCGGTTTGTTTCTGGCTTCGCGCGGAGTGATGCCGTTAATGGCATCGGCGCAAAACTTTTCAGCCCGGGATTCCGAAGTTCCCGCTTGCCACAGGCATTAATTTTTTGGAATGAAGGAATAAAAAAATGTTAGGCGAAGGCGGTCACACCGCGAATTTTTCCGCAGTCACTACGGAAAAAATTATTGATTCCGAGAAAAAACAACCGAAGGTCAGAAAAAAACTTCCGGTCGTCAATAAGGATTTTCAACTCGAAAAATACAGCTGGCATACGCTCCGCAGAATCGTTCATCTGCTCTGTTTTTTGGTTTTCGTCACGCTTCCCTTTTTCAACCTGATGCGTTTCGACATTCCGCGCCAGCGTTTTTATTTCGCGGGATTTGAATTTTGGATCAACGAATTTGCGACGATTTTTTTCTCGATGCTGTTTCTGATGTTCGTCATCGCGGCGGCTTCAATGCTTTACGGCAGAATCTACTGCGGCTATCTTTGCCCGCAGATGATCTTCAGCGAAGCTTCGATCAATCTCGAAGAAAAAGTTAAAACTTTCATCAATAAAAATTTCGCTAAATACAGCATCGACGCACGAAATTGGATGAATCGTGTGGCGGTATACACGGTTTTGGGAATCGCTTCGGTCTTTCTCGCCTTCGTATTTATTTCATATTTTATCGAGCCGCACGATCTGTTTTGGCGTTTGATGTCGTTCGATCTGGTGACGGTCGGCGGCATTGCCGGAGCGGTCATCACTTTAATAACCTTTGCTGATTTCGCGTTTCTGCGTCAGAAATTCTGCACGACGATTTGCCCTTACGGTTATCTGCAAGGGATTTTAGGCGACGACAACACGCTCGTCGTGCATTACCGCGACCCCGAAAAAATCTGTGTCGAATGCAAAAAATGCGTCCGCGTTTGCCATATGGACATCGACATTCGCAATTCGCCCTATCAGATCGAATGTATCCACTGCGGCGAATGCGTCGATGCCTGCAAATTGATTATGGGCAAATTCGGCAAGGAATCGCTGATTCAATATGCGTGGGGCGAGAACGGCGAAGTTCTCGGCGATAAAAAAGCGAAATGGTTTCAACGAATCGGCTTGCGCGACGCAAAACGTTTCGCGGTTTTTGCGATCATTTTTATCTACGCCATCGCACTTTTCACCGCTTTCACGATGCGCCACAGCGTAATGGTGACGGTCGCGCCGAACCGCGCCACGCTCTACCGAATCGGCGACGACAACCGCGTTTACAACACTTTCAGAATGACGCTCGCCAATCGCGGTAAAAATGATTCGACCGTCAGTTTGTCGATCGCAAATCTTCCCGACGCGAAATTTACTCTGCCTTCAAACGAAATTTCGCTCAAGGCAGGCGAATCGGTTCAGCAGGAGTTCGAGATTTCCGTTCCCGCGAAAAGTTTGCCGACGGAAGTGAATCATTTTGAAATAATCAGCGTTGCAACGCCCGAAAATACGACTGATAAATTTGAAGAAACATTTATTATGCCGCTCGAAAAGGAGAACAAATGATAAGGAAAAAAGCGGGATTTTTTCCCGTATTGTTAGGCGGAATTATGGTGCTTTTTATCGCCATTCTCGTTACCGTTTACCTGATCGCAAGACAGGCAAACCCGATATTTCTTGATGAAAAAGGAAATCCCGTTCAAACCCAAAGCGACACGTATCATCATTAAATTTTGACCGGAACGCCGAAATTTGCTTGGGTTTCAATCTTCAAAACTATGAAAAATTCCACCCCTGAAACACTGTGCGCTCTGTGCAGTCTGAGCGTTGGGCGAAATTCCTTTTCGCAGGTCTTTAGAGGCGAAAAAAAAGAATTTTGCTGTCTTGGCTGTTTGAATGTTTACACGATTTTGACCGAAAGCGGCGTGCTCGCAAGCGGTCAGAACATCCGCGAAAACGAGATTTTCAAACAAAGTCTTGCGCTCGGATTGATCGCAAATCGCGAAGAAACCGAAAAACTTCCCGAGATTCCGACCGATGCGCCGACCAGAGAAACGCTTCTGCACGTTTCGGGAATGTGGTGTTCGGCTTGCAGTTGGTTGATCGAACACAGCCTCAAAAACGAACGCGGCGTAGTTTCAGCCGAAGCATTTTTTGCTTCCGATCTCGTCAAGATCAAATATTGCCCGCAATACATTCCGCCCGAAAAACTGACGAAACGCATCGAAAAACTCGGTTACAAAGCGAGCGAATATGACCCTGAAAATGAAACCTCCAAAACCGAATGGCGCGATCTGACCTTACGCGTCGGCGTGGCGGGATTTTTATGGATGAACATTATGACGCTGAGTGTGCCGCTTTACGTCGGATATTTTGAAGAAATCTCGCCGAGCATCAAGTTTCTCTTTCCATTTATTCTGATGATTCTCGGCGCGCCCGTAATCTTTTATTCGGCAAAACCGATTCTAAAACTCGCTTGGACAGGTCTTTTAAATAAAACGATTCGGATGGAAACTCTGCTTGCAACTGGGATTTTGGTGGCATACGTTTACAGTTCGATTCAGGCTTTTCGCGGCGAAACTCACATTTATTTCGATACGGCGGCGGCAATCGTGACGCTCGTTCTGCTCGGGAAAATGATGGAAAAAGCCGCTAAGGAAAGAACGACACAAGCGATTTCGATGCTTTACCGCCTGATGCCGAAAAAAGTTCGTCTTTTTGTCGATCACGTCGAGCGTTTCGTTTCGATCGATGCTTTGAACGAAGCGGATATTTTCGTTGTCAAAGCCGGCGAACGAATTCCGGCGGACGGCATTATCGTTGAAGGAAATACGCATACGGACGAATCGCTTTTGACCGGCGAATCGTGTCCGATCAATAAGGAAATCGGCAATGAAGTCATTTCTGGAAGTCTGAATATTACAAACATCATTCACGTCAAAGCCACGAAAGTTGGACAAGATACAACACTTTCGCAAATCATAAAATTGGTCGAAAGCGCGATCGGTTCGCGTTCCGATCTGGAAAGAACGGTCGATAAAATCTCGAAAATCTTCGTTCCGGGCGTGGTCGTGACGGCGATTCTGGCATTTGCGGTTTCCTACGGTTTCGGCTTTACGCCGCTCGATGAAGCTTTGATGCGGGCGATCACGATTCTCGTCATCGCTTGTCCTTGCGCGCTCGGACTCGCCACGCCGCTCGCGATCACGGCGGCGGTGGGAAACGCTTCGGGGCAAGGGATTTTGGTAAGCGACAGCAGTGTTTTGGAAAAAATCCGCCATCTCGATGTCGTAATTTTCGACAAAACGGGCACGATCACCGAAGGTAAATTTGAACTCGTTGACGTTGCGCTCGTTTCGGAAACCAAACAAAAATTATTCGCCCTTACAGTAGTGGGAACGAACAATTTTTATGCCGAAAACAAACAGGCGAACGAGAAAGAGGTTTTTGAAAACGAATATCTTCCGCTTTTGTCGGCAGTTGAGAGATTTTCCGAACATCCGCTCGGCAATGCGCTCGTAAAATTTGCCGAAGAAAGATTGACCGAAACCAGGTTTGCTGAGGATGTTTCGATTCAGAAAGGTTTGGGAATTACGGGAAAAGTTGGCGGAAAAGACGTTTTTATTGGAAACGAACGTCTTGCTTTACAGTCGGCAACAATCGAAAATTCGCTTATTGAAACAATCGAAGAATGGGAAAATTCGGGTAAAACCGTCGCGTATTTCGGGATCGACGGAAAGATCAAAGGCGCGTTGGCTTTCGGCGACATCATCAAACCCGACGCAAAAGAAGTCGTTTCCGCTTTGAAGGAACGCAGAATCAAAACGATGATCGTTTCGGGTGACGCAAACGCGACCGTCGAATTTGCCGCAAAGCAGATCGGCGCGGACGAATTCGTTTCAAATGCGCTTCCGTCAGACAAGACCGCAACCATCGAAAAACTGCAATCAAAAGGTTTAATCGTTGCAATGATCGGCGACGGCATCAACGACGCGCCCGCGCTCGCACAAGCCGATCTCGGCGTGGCGATGGGTTCGGGAACCGATATTGCGATGAAAGCCGCCGACATCGTTTTGATCGGAAATTCGCTCGAAAAAATCCTGACAACCTTTAATCTTTCACAAAAAACGTGGCGCATCGTGCGGCAAAATCTGTTCTGGGCGTTTTTCTACAATACGCTCGGAATGAGCCTCGCGGTCACGGGCGTTTTAAATCCGATCATCGCCGCCGGAGCGATGCTTCTTTCGAGTCTTTCGGTCATCGGAAATTCGATGAGATTAAATAAGAAATAATCAGAGCGAGTTCAGAGTTCTTTCTTTAAAATGCTTTTGTGAAGGGCATTACCGCCTGAAGGCGGGACTCTGAACGCTTAAACATGCTCGAAAGCCTCGCAATTATATTTGGCGGGGCTTCGCGGTTTTCGTTCCGGCGGTCGCGTTTTTTCTGATCGCGCAAAACTTGCGGCTTGTTTTCGGAGTCTGAAATTGAGCAATTTTTTATAATATTCGGATTGGAGAAAATGTTCTAATCAAAATAGAATTTTGAAAAGGAAAAATGAAGGTATAATTTATAGAAAAGGAAATATTCAGGAGATTTACGAAATGCAATTCAAACAATTTTATCTCGGCTGTCTGGCACACGCATCATATTATCTTGGTTCGGAAACGGAAGCGGCGATCATCGACCCGCAACGCGACATTCAGCAATATCTGGATGAAGCCGCCGCAAATAATCAAAAGATCAAATACATTATCGAAACTCATTCACACGCCGATTTCGTCAGCGGTCACATCGAATTAGCCAAGAAAACAGGCGCGGAGATCGTTTTCGGTCAACGTGCGAATACGACCTTTGAAACGCATAAAGTCAAGGACGGCGACGAACTTGCGGTCGGTAAGATCAAACTGAAATTTCTCGAAACGCCGGGACACACGCCCGAAGGCATCACGATTTTGGCGGAAAATACCGAAAATTGTGATGAACCGATGAAAATGTTCACGGGCGACACGCTTTTTATCGGCGATGTCGGTCGTCCCGATCTGGTCGGCTCGAAAGGTTTCACGGCTGAACAGATGGCTTCGATGCTTTACGATTCGCTTTATGAAAAAATTCTTCCGCTTCCCGATGAAACCGAAGTTTATCCCGCACACGGCGCAGGAAGCTTGTGCGGAAAATCGCTTTCAAAGGAAACGTGGTCAACGCTCGGCGTGCAAAAACAAATGAATTACGCGCTGAAACCGATGTCAAAAGAAGAATTTGTCCAAACGGTCGCAGCAAATCAGCCAGAAGTTCCGATGTATTTTCCGAAATCCGCCGCGCAAAATTTGAAAGGTTCGGTTTCGCTCGACGAATTGCCGAAACCTGTCAAACTTTCGAGCGAAGAAATCCTGAATTTTGACGGCGTAGTTATCGACGTTCGCCAGAGTGTCGAATACGGCGCGGCGCACATTCCGAATTCCATTAACATCGGGCTTGGCGGTCAGTTTGCTTCGTGGGCAGGAACATTAATTCCGACCGAAACGCCCGTTGCCATCGTTGCCGAAACCGCCGTGCAGATCGAAGAAGCATTTATGCGTTTGGCGCGGGTCGGCATCGAAACGGTCAAAGGATATATTCTGATGGAAGATTACACTGGCGAAACGAAATTCATCGAACAGGTTCCGGTCGAAGAAATGAAATCGTTGACCGAAACCGAAAAAGGATTGCAATTCGTTGACGTTCGCCGTGTCGCCGAACACTCCGCCGGGCACGCGCCGCGAACTTTTAACATTCCGCTCGATGCGCTTTCTCGCGAGATCGACAAGCTCGATCCCGATAATCCGACATATGTGATCTGTCAAAGCGGTTATCGTTCGAGTCTTGGAACAAGCATTTTGGAAAATGCGGGATTCAGGAAGGTTTATAATGTCACAGGCGGAACCAAGGCTTGGATGGATGCGGGTTTTGAAACGGAAATGTCCGCCACGGCTTGCGGTCGATAGAGTTAAATACAAAAAATCCGATTCGGTTCAAATACTAAAATTAATACAATATTGACGGAATACTCCAAAAAATAGCGAGAGAAAATTTATGTTCAAACCAAAATTTCTAATGTTCGCAGCGTTTTGTATCTTATCGCTTTTCGCGTTTTCGTGTGAGTCTTCGATAAGTTCGCAAACCGGCGATAGTGAGATCAAACAAGTCACCGTGCAGGAAACGGGCGAAGCCGTGAAAAAGGAAAACGTGCAGTTTATCGACGTTCGCACACCCGAAGAATATGCGGGCGGACACGCGCCGAAAGCGGCTAATCATCCGCTCGACAAGATCGAAACCGAGCTTGCAAAACTAGACAAAAATAAGCCTGTTTATGTAATTTGTCAGACCGGACGGCGTTCGCAAAAAGCGGCGGAAACTCTGCAAAAAGCAGGATTCAGGGAAATTTATAACGTTAAGGGCGGAACGAGCGAATGGATTTCGGCGGGACTTCCGACCGAAAAATAATTTTTTATGGACGATTTTTACTGGTTGATCGGACTGCTCGGGGGCTGGCTGTTGCTTCAGCTCGTTATTTTGCCGAAACTCGGCGTTTCTACCTGAATGCGCGGAGCCTGCGATCGCGAGTTTCGGGGTCAGAAAAGAAACGATACGCCGGCAGATAAGGAAGAAATTTTATAAAATTCCCGCCGGATTTTGCTTCGCCGATAGATTTGCCGAAACGCCGGAAATTATTTATTCGCCGTAGAGGAATTTATTTATTTCTAATCACTTACGCATTTCCATAATAAAAAGCAATTGCCGTAATTTCAGACGCTTTACATTGCCTGATAAATTTAACTGATTTTGAAAAGTATTTTTTCAGACTACTTTTCAACTTTAAAATCAAGCCGCATTCCATAATCATTAATTAGAAATAGTTGTAAATACAGTTTTACAATATAAGTTGGCTTGTTTATTTTTCGTGTTCCGGGAGTTATCAAATGGAATTAGACGTTACGCTCTTGTCACGCATACAGTTTGCGCTCACTGTGATGTTTCATTATCTGTTTCCGCCGCTTTCCATCGGCTTGGGCATTTTGCTCGTCTTTATGGAAGGAATGTTTTTGAAAACGGGCGACAAACAATATGAAAATATGACGCGCTTTTTTACGAAACTCTTTGCCGTTAATTTCGCGCTCGGCGTGGCAACGGGAATCGTAATGGAATTTCAGTTCGGAACGAATTGGGCGACTTATTCGCGCTTTGTCGGTGATGTTTTCGGTTCGGCACTCGCCGCCGAAGGAATTTTTGCATTTTTTCTGGAGTCGGGTTTTTTGGCAATTCTCGTTTTCGGTTGGGATAAAGTTTCGCCGCGAATGCACTTTTTCTCGACCATAATGGTGAGTTTAGGTTCAATGTTTTCAGCCATTTGGATCGTCGTGGCAAATTCGTGGCAACAAACTCCGGCAGGTTTTCACGTAGTCGGCGAAGGCATTAATGCGCGCGCCGAAATTACCGATTTCTGGGCGATGGTTTTTAATCCTTCGTCGGTTGATCGTTTGATTCACGTCATTTTGGGTTCGTTTATTTTGGGTGCATTTTTCGTAATGAGCATTACGGCATATTACATTTTGAAGAAAAAACACCTCGAACTTTCCAAAAAAGCATTCACGATCGCCCTTGTATTCGGCGCGGTCGTTTCATTTGCCGAACTTCTTTCGGGACATTTTCAGGCAAATACGGTTTCCAAAACTCAACCCGCCAAGCTCGCCGCTTTTGAAGGACATTTCAAACAAAACGGCGAAGGTGCGGATATGTGGATTTTCGGAATTCCCGACGAAAAGGAAGAAAGTGTAAAGTATGGAATCAAAATTCCCGGCGGTTTAAGCTTTCTGCTTCACGAAAATTTTTCAACGCCCGTCACTGCCCTCGATGAGATTCCGAAGGAAAACCGTCCGCCGGTCGTGATTCCGTTTTATATGTATCACCTGATGGTCGGTTTCGGAATATTCTTTATTTTCATTACGATTTTGGGTTTGTATTTCAGATTCGTCACAAAATCCATTTTTGAAAAACGTTGGCTGATGCGGATTTTCGTTTTCGCCGTTCTTGGCGGTTACGCGGCTAATCAGGCGGGCTGGATCGCGGCGGAAGTCGGGCGACAGCCGTGGGTGGTTTACGGACTTTTGCGAACCTCGGACGGCATTTCCAAAGCCGTCATCGGTGAACAGGTTTTGGTTTCGATCCTGATGTTTTCGTTCGTCTATATTTTGCTTTTTGCCGTCTGGGTTTTCGTGATGAACAGCAAAATACAACACGGACCCGAAGAAGTGATGATGCCTGCCGAAACAACGGAAAGCGGTTTGCTGGAAGCGGCTTCGCGACTGGTCAATCCGGCGGGATATTCGATGCTCGGGGATGAAGAAGAAAATACAAAAGGGGCGAAATAAGATGGATTTGAATATTGTTTGGTTCGGAATTTTAGGAATTTTACTTGCCGGATACGCGATTCTCGACGGGCTCGATCTCGGCGTTGGAATCCTGCATTTATCGGTCAAAGAAGACACCGAAAGGCGGCTTTTGATGAACTCGATCGGACCGCTCTGGGACGGCAACGAAGTCTGGCTCGTAACCTTCGGCGGTGCGCTTTTCGCCACGATGCCGCACGCCTACGCGACCGCCTTTTCGGGATTTTATCTGGCGTTTATGCTTTTGCTCTGCGCGCTGATCTTTCGCGCGGTTTCGATGGAATTTCGCTCGAAATCAGAAAATAAAATGTGGCGTAAAGCCTGGGATTTCTCATTTTTCGGCGCATCCGCATTAGCAACTTTTCTGTTCGGTGTGGCGGTCGGGAATTCGATTCAAGGAATGCCGATCGGCGCGGATAAAGAGTTTGCCGGCACATTTTTCGGTTTGCTGAAACCTTACCCGTTGCTCGTCGGAGCTCTCGCCGTCGCACTTTTTGCGATGCACGGCTCGATCTACCTGTATCTGAAAACGAGCGGCGAACTTCAGGTAAAAATAAAGAATTGGATGTGGAAAACGTTCGGAATTTTTATGAGTTTATATGTTTTGACAACCATTGTGACGCTCATCAAACTTCCTGCCGTCACACGAAATTTTGAAACGATGCCGATCGCGTGGGTTGCCGTTGTGCTCAATATTCTGGCGATTGCCAACATTCCGCGCGCAATTTATAAGGAAAAACCGATCTACGCCTTTTTTTCATCGAGTGCGACGATCGCCGCGCTGGTTTTCCTGTTCGGAATGGCTCTTTTTCCGAATCTGATCGTTTCGAGCATCAATCCCGAATACAGTATCACAATTTATAACGCCGCTTCGTCGCAAAAAACGCTCGGCATCGCACTGACAATCGCAATTATCGGAATGCCCATTGTTTTGACTTACACGGCAATCGTTTATTGGGTTTTTCGCGGAAAGGTGGAACTCGGAAAGTTCAGTTATTAATTGTTCGATTTTCTTGTAGAACGATCATTACTATGCAGTTATTGAATTCCTTTGCGACAGGTGAAAGATATGGAAAATAAAATAAAGAAAGATGAGGCTGATTATCGAGGATATATTTTATAAGAACCGCCCTGATCTGTTCGACCTGCCCAATCCGCATTTAATGATCCGAAAGCTTTTAATACTTTCTAATTTCCGATCAGCTTCCGGGAAAATTTGCTTTTACCCGGTTTTTCGGTAGAATCTGTTCACAAATGTTCCGCAAATCATTTCTATTCATCGCATTATTAATCTTTTTCAGTCTTTCGACCGAAGCACAGCAAAAACTTTTAATGATCGGCGGCGGTGAACGTCCCGCTTCGGTTTTGTCGAAACTGACCGAAGCAAGCGGGGGCGACAAAGGCAAAATTCTGGTTGTCACATGGGCGGGCGGCGAACCGCAAGCGAGCTTTGACGCTTTCAAGACGGATATTGAAAAAGTTTCCAAAATAACTCTCGTTGCCGCGCCTTTTTCGCCTTTAGACGAAACCGCCAAAGCGAAATTTTTATCACAACTCAAGGAAGCGAGCGGAGTTTTTTTCACGGGCGGCGATCAAAACCGCATTATGGAAGTTTTGAAGGATGAAAATCTGTTGAAGGCTTTGACGGAAAAATATAACGGCGGCACGATCTTCAGCGGAACGAGCGCGGGAACGGCGATAATGTCGAAAATAATGATTACGGGCGAAGGCGATTTCAAAGTGATCGACGGCAGTAAAGTAGAAACGCGCGACGGGCTCGGGCTTCTGCCGAACACGATCGTTGACCAGCATTTTATTGCGCGTCAGCGGCAAAATCGGTTATTCGGATTGATCTTGAAAAATCCTGCATTGATCGGCATCGGCATCGATGAAGACACGGCTTTTTATGTTTCCGACAATCGTTTCGGCGAAGTTTTGGGCGACAGCCAGGTGATGATACTGGACGCGCAGAAAAAAACGAACGAACTGAAAATCTACCTGCTCAAACGGAACGAAAAATTCGATCTTAAGAAACGAAAAAAGGCTTAACGGTTGTTCAAGTCGTTAAGCCTTAAAATTATTGTTCAAATTCGGCAATAATTTTTTCAATCAAGGGAAAAATTTAATATAAACTAATTTTTAGGTAACTAAAATTATCGTTTTAGCCTGGAGATGCGAATTATATTTCCCGATGCGCGCTTAATTCGCCGTCGCGCGCAAAGCAATTATCCGAGGTCAAAACTTGCACACGTCGAAACGGGTTAATGTTTGGCGTGCGTATTGTGACCAACCGTGGTTGGCAGCACGGACAGAATGCCCATAAAAATCAATCCGAAGCAAATAAATCCGAAAGCCACCACCGTCATTTTGCCAAAATATCCCGATAAGAATAAAACTCCGGCAAGTGCCGCCGTCAACCCCCAAATTGTCATGTAGATTTTTACTAACATTTTCTTTCCTCCTAAGCGATTTTCTGACCTCAAACTCCTGTCAGCACTGTCGGCAATCGAGATTGCAAGCTCCGTTCCATTCGCTAAACCGCCGTATTTATTGAGAAATTCTATTTTTAAAGCCAAAACGCCGTGAAATTTTTCGCAATTAAGCTGAAAAATCTCACGGCTTACAATACAGGCAGAAACGCGACTGTCAAGGAGCGTATCGAACCATTCAAGATTCCGGATTCCTAAATCAATCCAAAATCCGAAATCTAAAATCCGAAATCGCTCGATCAGTTTTCCAATGATTCACGAACCTTGAGAGCGAGTTTGCCGGGCGAGAAGGGTTTGCCGATAAACTGCACGTTGTCTTCCAGAATGCCGTGACGGGCGATGATCTCGTCGTCGTAGCCGGACATAAAAAGGATCGAGGTTTCGGGGTGCATTTTCTTTATTTTGACGGAAAGATCGCGCCCGTTCATTTTCGGCATTACCACGTCGGTTAATAAAAGATGGATCGGCTTTGTGTAATTTTCGGCGATTTGAACGGCTTCTTCACCGTGTTTCGCTTCGAGAACCTGATAGCCCAACACGACCAGAACTTCGACGGCGGCGCGGCGAATCTTTTCTTCGTCCTCGACAAGCAGGATCGTTTCGTTGCCGCGCAGAATCGTTTCGGGCGTTTCCTTTTTGACGATCATCGCGGGCTGGTCGATGCGCGGAAACTGGACTCTGAACTCCGTTCCCTTGCCGATCTCGCTTTCAACCCAGATGAAACCGTTCGACTGTTTGACGATCCCGTAAACGGTCGCCAAACCTAAACCCGTGCCTTTTCCCGATTCTTTGGTCGTGAAAAACGGCTCGAAAATTCGTTCCTGAATCCGCGATTCCATCCCGATCCCGTTGTCGGTCACGCATAATTCGATGTAAGACGCGGGCGGTTGGGCTTTATGGCGGCGCGAATTGCGGTCGATGTTCGTATTTTTCGTTTCAACCCTGAAAACTCCGCCCGACGGCATCGCATCGCGCGCATTGACGGCGAGATTCATCAAAACCTGGATGATCTGGTTCGGGTCAACGAAACAAACGCCGAGTTCGGAGTCGAGATGAAGCTGAATTTCGATGTCTTCGCCGACGATCGGGCGCAGGATTTTTACAAATTCCTTGACGACCTGATTGAGCACAACGGGATGCGGCTGTAACGTTGTTTTGCGACCGAAGGCGAGCAGTTGGCGAACCATTTCGGCGGCGTTGTTCGTGACGGATTTTATTTCGCTGATGCGGAAACGAAGCGGACTTTCAGGCGGAAGTTGTAAATTAAGCATATCGACGTGAAGCATAATGACTGCCAGAAAATTGTTGAAATCGTGCGCGATTCCGCCCGCCAGCCGACCGATGGCTTCGATCTTGGTCGATTGGCGAAGCTGTGCTTCCGATTCCTGAAAGGCTTGCTGTGCCTGTTTGGTAGCGGTGATGTCGCGTTGCGTTCCCCACGCGCGGACGAGCCTTCCGTCCTCGACGATGCCGACCATATTGTTCGAGAAATAGACATCGTTGCCGTCTTTTTTCATTTCGATGCTTTCGTCCTCAGACAAATGATAATCGGCTTCGATAAACTTTCGCAGATGTGCGCGGTTGTGATCGTTATCGGTCAGCAGAAATTCGCCGAGCCTTTTGCCGACGAGTTCGACCGAATTATCGAAACCGTATTGATGCGCCATCGCGTTGTTGCATTCGGCAAGATAACCGTTGCGGAAAATGAGTTCGATCTGTTCATCGATTTCGAGGTCGATCGGAATCGGTTCGTCGAGTTCCAAACGCCAGATGCCTTCGGAGCTTTGTTCGATGAAAACGCGGTAGCGTTCTTCGGATTGGCGCAGAGCTTCCTCGGCGGTTTTATGTTCCGAGATGTCAACGACGAGCGCGTAATAACCCCTGACTTTTCCCTGTACGTCGAAATCGGGGACGTAATTGGCGCGGATAAAACGCAGATCGAGATTTTTGTAATTGACGGGTTGTTCAAAATTTTGTTCTTCGCCCGCAAAGACGGCTTCGATCCTCGGAAGCAGGGTTTGATAGGCTTGCGCACCGATGATTTCGGGCATTTTTTTGCCGATCACGTCTTTCTCGGAGAGCGACCACCAATTGAGAAATTCACGGTTGACGAATTGGTAACGGTGCTCGTCATCGATGTATGAAACCATCGCGGGAATCGAATCGGTAATCAGATGGAGCCTTCGTTCGTTTTCAAAAACCTTTGCTTCGACCTGTTTGAAATCGGAGATGTCGCGCACGATCTTTGAAACGCCGACAAGCTCGCCGTCCGAATTTTTAACGGGCGAGATCGTCAGCGAAACGTCGATATATCTGCCGTCTTTGGTTATCCGCACGGTTTCATATTGTTTGACGTTTTGTCCGGCGCGGATTTTTTCCAGAATTTCGACTTCTTCGGCAAGCCGTTCGATGGGAAAAACGATGCTGATGTTTTGCCCGATGACTTCCCCGGCAGTGTAGCCGAAAATCTTTTCCGCACCGTTGTTCCAGCTTAAAATTTTCCCGTCGAAATCTTTAAATATGATGGCATCGTTTGACGCTTCGACAATCGCGCCGAGCTTGAAAAAATCGAGTTCGGTCTTTTTATTGCCGCTCACGTCCTCGATAAAACTGACGATTTCCAAAGGTTCGCCGTTTGCGCCGCGCCTGAAAACCTTGTCCGAAGCCTTTAACCAGAGCAATTCGCCGTTTTTGCAGATCAGTTTGAAATAGATTTCGTGCGCATCGTCGTTTCGGTCGGCGCAAACTTTTTCAAAATGATCGAAGATCGGAGCGAGATCGTGCGGGTGCACAACCGTTTCGAGGAAATCGCCGTCGAACGAATGTAAATCCCTGAATTCGTAGCCGCTGATCTCTGCGAAACGGCGGTTGAAATAGGTCGGAGCGAGTGATCCGGCATCGTAAACGACCGTCATAAACGGCGCGTTTTCGGTGAAAGCGCGCAGGAAAGCATTGCTTTCGGGCAGAATGATTTCTTTAGAAATTTCGGTGGCAGACGTTCTTTTTTTTCCCATTTCCAAGTTAAGCGCAGAAGAGATTTTCAAATCCGCCTTCCATCATAAAAGGTTATCTTTTTTTAGGGAAGGAAAAAGGAGATTTTTTTTACTTTTTCCCTGCTTCACGATCGTGCCGACCGCTAAAATAATTTCGGAAAGCGGCTTCAAAATAAAAAAAACCGCCGACAAAATGAAAAAAGCGGCGACAAAATCCGCAAAGCCGCCAAAAAAATCGCGAAAGCGGCTTCAAAACGGAAAAAGTCCGCTTCAAAACGGAAAAAGTTCGCTTCAAAATGAAAAAAGTCCGCTTCAAAATGAAAAAAGCCGCGACAAAATCCGCAAAGTCGGTTTCAAAATCTGCAAAGTCGGTTTCAAAACAGAAAAAGCTTCCTTACTTTGTAAGAAGGAGAGATTTTTCTTTTCCGAGTAATATTCAAATTGTTTCAATCCTCAAACTATTAAATTTTTTCCTTTTGCTTGAAAACGAACGCAAGAATTTCAGCGACCGCGCCGAAAAATTCGACGGGAATGATCTGGTCGGGTTCGACCATTTTGTAGAGCGCGCGTGCAAGCGGCGGATTTTCGACGAGCGGCACGTCGTTCTTTTTCGCAATTTCGCGGATTTGTTTCGCGAAATGGTCAACGCCTTTTGCCACGACGACCGGCGCGGCATCCTTATCGCGGTCATAGCGCAGGGCGACGGCAAAATGTGTCGGGTTCGTGATGACGACGTTCGCGGTCGGAACTGCACCGAGCGAACGTTTTTGCACGAGCGCGCGGGCGGCACGGCGGCGTTGCCCTTTGACCATCGGATCGCCTTCCTGGTTTTTATATTCGTCGCGGATTTCCTGTTTCGTCATCCGCAGTGATTTTTCGTGTTTATACCACGCATAACCGTAATCGGCGAGCGCGAGCGCAAGCAGGATCAGCCCGACGCGAAAAGCGAGATTGTAAATGGTTTCGCCCAGCCTGACCGCGACCGTCCCGATCGGCGCATTAACCAAAGTCGGCGCAGTTTCAAAAACAGGTGTCAGAACGCTGTATGCAACCGCGCCGATAAATAAAAGTTTTAAGACGCTTTTCAGCAGATTGACGACCGAATCGGCACTGAAAATGCGTTTGATGTTCTGCGCCGGATTAAATCTGTCGGCTTTCGGTTTGAGCGCGCCGGGCAAAAGCGTGAATCCGCCCTGCGCAAAGTTTCCTGCGATGCTCGCGACAAAAGCGACGAGCACGACGGGAATCGCGAAATAAGCGAGAACCTTGATCGATTCGATAATCAGAACGTGCACATCTTCGGGATGCAAAACTTTGAGTTCGGCAATATTGTGCGCCGAATTCTGCATAAAAAATCCCATTTTCGCAAAAATCTCCGCACTCACCCATTTCACCGCAAACAACGCCCCGAGAAACGTCAAAGCCGCCGGAAGCTCCGCCCCGCGCGCAATCCGCCCTTCCTTTTTGGCATCTTCACGCTTTTTCGGCGTGGCTTTCTCTGTGCGTTCCGAAGACATAATTCGATTTTGGATTTTGGATTTTGGATTTTGGATTGATTTTAATTCTTATGAAGTTTGGTTTTAATTCAATAACAAATGTATTTAATCTAAAATCCAAAATCCAAAATCCAAAATCGCCTCACATTATTCCCAATATTTTCACCAATCCGTGATACATTTGCGCCAGAACGTCGCGCATCGCGTTCGGCAGAAAATAGAGCGACGCGCCGACGACCCAGAAACCGACCGCGATCTTTACCGGGAAGCCGAGGATGAAAACCTGAAACTGCGGTGCGGATCGTCCGAAAAATTCGAGCGCAAATTCGACCGCCAGCAAAACGATGATCGCGGGCGCGGCGAGCGTCACGCCGATCACCAAAGCATCCGCCGAAAGACGCAAAATTATTTCGAGAAGCTGCGGCGAAAACGAAAAACTTCCCGGCGTGGTCGTCGAAAAACTTTTCACCGCCGCCGCCAGAAACCAATGATGCCCGTCCGCGCCGAGCAAAACCATCAATCCGAGCATCTGCGCGATAATGCCGAAAGCCGTCGTCTGCGCCTGCGTCGAAGGATCGATCGTTCCCGCAAGCGAAAATCCCATCTGCGCCCCGATGAAATGCGCCGCCAGTTCCAATCCCGAAAAGATCAGTTTTCCCGCAAATCCGAAGATCAAACCGATCACGACCTCGCCCATCAAAACGATTCCCAGCGCGTAACTTTCGCTCGGCGGAGTTTCGAGTTTATTTGCCAGAAGCGGCGTTAAAGCTAAAGCCAAAACGAGTGCGAGGATTATGCGAATCTTTGTATTTGCGGCGCGGTGCGACCAGAACGGCGCAAAAGTCACCAAACCGCCGATTCTCGCCAAGACGACGAGAAAAACTAAAAACGGGCGCAATGGGACTTCAAAAGGTTCCAATTTTTTATTTGATGAACTGCGAAAAATCGCTGAAGATAGATGACGTGAAGGTTATCAAAATCCGCAATATCCAGGGAAATATAAACAGGAAAACACCGAAAATAACGATCACGCGCGGCGCAAACGAAAAAGTCTGGTCTTGAATCGAAGTCAACGTCTGAATCAAGCTGACGATAACCCCGATCACAATCGCCGCGATCATCATCGGCGCGCAAATCCACATCAAAGTCGAAAGCGCGTTCTGGATCAAAGAAATAATTAATGCGTCATTCATAAATCGGTAGTCGGTGGTCAGTGGTCGGTGGTCAGATAGTTCTTCTGTTTACTGACTTCTGACCACCGACCACTGTTTTCACATCACACTTTTGACGAGCGAGCCGACGATCAGATACCAACCGTCAACCATCACGAAAAGCAGTATTTTCAGCGGCATCGAAACGATCACGGGCGGCAGTTGCATCATTCCCATCGAGAGCAGGACGCTCGAAACCGCCAAATCTATCACTAAAAACGGGAGAAATAAAACGAATCCGATCTGAAACGCCGTTTTGAGTTCCGAGATCATAAAAGCCGGAATCAGCGAAGTCGTCGGAACGTCGTCGGGCGTGTTCGGACGCGGTGCTTTCGCCATCCGCAGAAAAAGTGCCAAATCCTTCTCACGCGTGTGCTTGAGCATATACGCACGAAGCGGAACGAGTCCTTTTTCCAACGCTTCGGCTTGTGTCATCACACCTTCGGACATCGGTTTGTAGGCTTCGTTGTAGATTTGCGTGAGCGTGGGCGACATCACGAACAGCGTGATGAAAAGCGAAAGCCCGAGCAAAACCTGATTATTCGGCGTTTCCTGCGTTCCGAGTGCCTGCCGCAGAAAGTGAAATACCACGATCAGCCGCGTGAAGCACGTCATCGAAATGAGCAGAGCCGGGATAAAACTCAAAACCGTCAGCAGAACGATGATCTGCAAAGGTGTCGAACTGTTCGCGGTCTTACTCAGATCGACCTTGACTTCGGGCGCAGTAGGCGCATTCGGCGGGTTGGGTTGGGCGTTTGCCGAATATGAAAAGCTGAAAAATAAAAGGAAAAAGAAAAAAGCGGATAAAAGAAACGATTTCATTAAATTTCTTCTCCTTTCTCCTGAAATAGTCCCAGACGCTTTTGCGCCTGCGACAATTCAGCTTCAAAATCGAAGTTTTCCTCCGCCAAAAGCTCCGCGACCGAACGCGGATTTTCCGCATTAATCGCTTCATTTCCCGCGTTTTCCGCCAAAAGCGTAAAGGATTGCGCGGTCGAACCGACCAGCAAAATCTTTTCGCCGAACTTGATCGCCGAAATCGTTTGATTATTCCCAATCGAAACCGAATTCAAAACAGAAAGCTCGGGCGCGTCCGATAACGAAACTGCGGGAGATTTTACGAACCCTAACTTTTTCATCGTCCACGCACCGAAAAAAATCACGCCGACGATCAGAAGCATCGCGCCGAAAGTTCTCAGGATAAGACTTCCACTACCTGAATCCGCTTGTTTTGCCGATTCTTCAGTCTGCATAAAAGGAATTCGTTCGTTTTCGCCTAAAACCTGAGTTTCACTCTGATTTTGCTGAACATTTGCGTTCGTTTCCTGCGCCGTAACACCGAAAACCGCAAACTGTAACAGCAGAATTCCGCACAAAAATTTTAAGACTGGATTCGTTTTCATTTACTCTTCTTCTTTGACGATTTCATTGATGCGGACTCCGGCGCGGTCTTCGATAGCGATAATTTCACCGCGCACGAGCGGTTGATTATCACTGCATATCTCAACGCCTTCGCCCGTCGAACGCGAAAGTTTGATAACGCTCGACGGTTCGAGTTCGAGAATTTCACGGATTTTCAGTTTTGCCCTGCCGAGTTCAACCGACAAAGGCAACCGCAAATCCATAAAATTCTGCCAGGATTTGATTGTTTCTTCGTTGTGCTGTTTCATTTTCCTTTAGAGCTGAACAATAAAATCGGTAATGTAAATGGCTTCGACGTGCGGTTCTTCCGAGGCGGTTTGAGCGGCTTTGAGCAATTCCTTTCTGAGTTTCGCTTTGCCTTCGACCGTCAGAACTTCTTCGGAAGATTTAACGGAAAGTACGGCAAGCATCGCGTTTCTGACGCGTGTGATAAAGATCGGATCGGCTTTTTCCTCCTTTCCGCCTTCTTCGCCGCCGATTCCGACACTGACGCTCAAACGCAGATAACGCGCCTGATCTTCGTCGGCAAGATTCACGATAAAAGGCTGAAGCTCGATGATATGTTTGACATCTTCATCGTTCGGAATTGCGGATTTGAGCGAGCTTTTCGAGGCTGACGAAGTTTTTCCGCTTTTCGGGTCGGCTGGTTCTTCCTCTTCTTCATCTTCTTCCAGAGCCTTTTTCTTACTCGATTTTTTTTCAGGCTTTTCGGCTTCGGCGGTTTCTTCGCCCTCCTCAGTTGAACCTTTCAGGAAAAAAAATGCTCCGGCACCGCCGCCGCCGACAAGCAAAAGGACGATCAGAACAAGTAATATTAATTTCTTTTTACCGCCGCCGCCCGGTGCGGTTTCTTCTCCGGCGACCGGCATTTCGTTATTTTCTTCGGACATAGAATCCTCCATTCGATAGTTTTGCGAAACTTGTGCCAGAACGAAAAACACGTCCTTGCGCTGTTTTTTAATGATAATTCGGGCTTTTTTCCAGAACTTACGACTTTTTTTTGACAAGACGCGTCAACGAACCGACACTTCAAAATAAAAACGGCTCGAATCCGCAACGTTAAATTTAACGTTGCGGATTCGAGCTTGATTCCGATAAAGCGTTTAGTTCAAGCGAGTAACTTCACCGGTATCGAGCTTGTAAACAGCCTTCACAATGGTCAAACCTTCTTTGACCGCTTCTTTGATGATCGGGCTTTGTTTCAAGACTTCCTCAGCACTGCGGTCAATATTTAATTTTACGCAGTCCATATTGCTCTTCCCGCCGAGCGGACAAGCTGTCGAGCCTTCAAAGGCAGGTTTGATGCGGTCAACGATTGCCTGTAGATTTTTGGTCGGCATTTCTTCATCCGAAACTGCCGCCGCAACTGCGCCGCAACTTTCGTGACCGAGAATTACGATCAGATTAGCGTGAAGATGTTCGACGGCATATTCAATGCTTCCCAGCACAACCGGATCGGGAATGTTTCCCGCATCACGCACGACAAAGATTTCGCCGAGATTTTTGTCAAAAAGAAGTTCGGGCGGAACGCGGCTATCCGCACAACCGAGAATGATGGCTTTCGGTTTCTGCCCGTTGACCAAACTCTGACGCATTGAAACGAGCTTCGGCGTGGTGTGTGTTCCGGCAACGAAATGCTTATTGCCTACCATTAAATCCTTCCAGATTTCTTCGCCCGAAAGACCTTTTTCAACTTTTTCGTCTTTCTTATCGCCTTTCTTTTCGGCTTTTTCGGATTTTTCGGTTTTTTCGGTTTTCTGGTCTTCGTCTTTCTTTTCTTCCTTGGCTTCTTCCTTTTCAGGTTCTTCTTCCTCTTCAGCGGCTGATTTTTTCTTTTTCGATTTTGATTTTTCCTCGGAAGCCTTCGAGGAACTACAGCCGCTCATAAAAACGGTGCTGAACGATAATAGGAGCATCAGGATCAAAAATATTGAGATCGATTTTGGAAGCAACTTTACGGTTAATTTCATATTTTTCTACGCGTCGTGAATTTACTGTTTGATTTTCGGTTTATCCGGCACGATGTCCGCTTCACCTACTTTGACTGCCCCTTCGTTCAATAATTTTGTTTTCGCGGCTTTCTTATCATCACCTTCGGAAGAATTCGTTTCTTTTTTCGGTTCATCCGTTTTTTGTGACGAGCTTGGGTTTAACAATTTTGAGTTGGAATCTTTTTTTAGATCGGTTGATTCCCTGCTCTCTTTTTTAACGCCCTCATCTTCGCTGATGCTTTTTTCAAGTTCTTCAACAACCTTTTTATCATCGGCGGCTTCGGTTTTTTCCGCCGCGAGCCTGAGAACCATAATGCTGATGCGACGGTTCGAGGGAGAATTTTTATCCGTTGGGTCGAGCGGTTCGGTGTCGGCATAACCGACGATCCGATTAATTTGTGAAGGTTCGACACAGATAGATTGCAAAACGCGCCTCGCCGCATTTGCCCGGTCAGCAGATAATTCCCAATTTGTATAACCGTTATCAGACGCGAAAACCTGGCTGTCCGTGTGTCCGCCGATATTTATCTTGTTCGGAATCTCGCAGAGCCCGCGGGCGATTTCTTCGAGGATCATTCGCGCTTCCGTCGCGATTTCCGCACTTCCCGACGGGAATGAAACACGTTCGGCTTTGTCGATCAGTTCGATCATTAAGCCTTCTTCCGTGACCTTGATGCGGATTTGATCTTTATATTTGTCGAATTCCGATCTGGATTTGATGCTTTTTTCCAGTTTTTGCGCGACCGTGAAAAGCACTTGTTCGTCATCCTTTGAGGTCAGACTCGTCGGTTCGCGGCTGACTTTTTTCGCCTGCGACAAGATTCCGCCTTTCATCGTGTCGAAAACTCCGGGCGAACGGAAATATTGCGCGATAGACTGTTTAAGTTTTGTATCGGCTTGCGAAACCAACCATAAAACGAGAAAAAGTGCCATCATTGCCGTCATAAAATCGGCAAACGCAACCTTCCACGCACCGCCGTGATGTCCAGCGTGATGTTTGGCGGCTTTCTTTTTTCGCCTCGGTTTATTCTCTTCGTCTTTGTTCGGTTCAGCCATAAAGTTGGGTCTTTGGTCTTCGGTTTTCGGTCTTTGGTTTTTGATTAACAAATGTCTTGATTTACAGTCGAAGCCCGAAAGCCAAAGACCAAAGACCAAATCCTAAAAACTATCGCGGTTTGATTTCCTTCAGAAGCGGTTCCAATTCCTGACTCGACGGGCGGTCGATACTGAAAATGGTTTTGCGGGCAAACTCGACAGCGGTTGACGGAGCCGCGCCGAATGCAAAAGCGACGATGCCCGTTTTCAAGCAGCTGTAATATTTGGTTTCGTCCAGATTCAAACCTTCCATATTTGCCGCGATCGGTCCGACCATTCCATAAGAAAGAAGCAGACCGAGAAACGTTCCGACGAGTGCCGCGCCGACGTGATGCCCTAATTCTTCGGGCGGTCCGTCCAAATGCTGCATCGTCACGACGATTCCCAGAACGGCGGCGACGATGCCGAGTCCGGGCAGAGATTCGGCGATTTTCGTAATCATATTCGGCGAAAGTCCCGCTTCCTCGTGATGCGTTTCCATTTCGGTATCGAGCATCATTTCGAGTTCTTCGGGCGAACACGCGCCGTTGACGAGCATTTTCATCGCATCGCAAAAGAATTCGACGGCGTGATGATTGTGAACAAAGGTCGGATATTTCGTGAAAAGCGATGAGGAATGAGGATTGTTAACATCTTCTTCGAGCGAAAGCAAACCGTTTTTCTTCGAGTTCACGAAAATGTCGTATTGCATCCGCAAAACTTCCGAGTAAGCGTTTTTATTATATGGAGTTCCCTTTAACGCCGCCGGAAGAGATTTGGTCAGTTTGAGCAGGAATTTGAGCGGATTCGACGTGATCGCCGCGCCAATCGCCGCACCGATGATGACGACCATTTCGGACGGCTGGATGAGCGTTCCGAGCGGACCGTTGACCATCATAAAACCGCCGATCACGGCAATCAGAGTAAAGACGATTCCAATAATAATAAACATAGAAATTTACTGATTATTCAGTTAATGGAGTTTGGAAAAAAACACGGACAAATGCAGATTTTTCCGCTTTTATTTATCCGTGCCGAGATGCTTTATTTGATTGGCGAACATCCCTTGCCGATAACTTTTGTTTGATCGAGCGGATGAACCCGCTCATATTACTTATCGGCAAGAAATTAAAATTCTTTAGAAATTACGCGTAAACTTTTGAGGAAAAGTAACCGATTTTTTGAACGCGGATTTGGCAAATCAGGCGGATTTATCCGGATTTTCTAAAATTTATCCGCAATAATCCGCCCTATCCGCCAAATCCGCGTTCGTCATTTTGAAAAACTTCCTTAAATAACCTGCAATAAAGATTGGAAGGTTTCGTTAAGACTGTTGATTACTTTGGAATTCGATTGAAAAGCGCGTTGGGCTTCGATCAATTTGACGAATTCGTTCGTAATATTGACGTTGCTTCGCTCCAAATATCCGCCCGAAACCAAACCGCGACCGCCCGAACCGGGTGCGCCGATGGTTGCTTGGTTTGAAGCGAGCGTTTCGGCAAAAAGGTTGTCGCCGCGCCGCGAAAGACCTTCGGAAGAATTAAAGGTTGCGAGTGCATATTGTCCGATCGGTCGGGTTTGCCCGTTCGAGAAAATTGCGAGAATCGTTCCGCTCGGATCGATCGAAGAACCCGAAAGCTCGCCCGGAGGAAAGCCATCCTGATTGTTTGCCGAATTCGATGACGGGCGCGCATAACTGACGATATTGAAGCCGCCGAGCGAACCGTCGGGATTGATCTCTCTCAGATTCAACTCGATCGAAGGCAGAGTCGCGCCGCCGAGTTGGGTTTGGTCAGGCTGAATCGAAAACTGCGTCGGTGAAAGCAGGTCGCCGTTTGAACCGAACGAAAAATTGACAGGCGCAGTTCCCGATGCGCCGCCGTTCGACGAAAGCTGTGTCGGAACATTATCGAGCGTTGCGGTTGCGTCAAAACTTCCGTCCGCCAGACGCGTGTATTTAATGTCTAAGGTTCGCGTCGTTCCGCGTGAATCATAAACCTGTATCGTCGCGTGAAACTCCGAGCCGGTTGCGGCGTTCGTGTTCAGATTAATACGCATCGAAGCACTCGAAGTCGTCTGCGGCGGCAATGTTTGCCCGATCGGAATTCGCAGGGATGTCAAAGACGAACCCGGCGTGATGACACCGCCGATCGCGGGATAACCTTGCACCTCGTCGCCGCGCGGCGTGATGAGATAGCCTTCGTTGTTGAGCGTAAAGTCGCCCGCACGCGTGTAGGAAAGCGTTTCGTCGCTTTGTCTGACCACGAAAAATCCGTTTCCCTGAATCGCCGTGTGAAGCGACGAAGCCGATTCGTCGAGCGTTCCCTGCGCGAGATTGGTCTGGATGGAGGAAGTCTGCACGCCGTCGCCGATCTGCAAAGAAAGTCCCGCGCCGTTCAGCCGTGCGCCGTATGAATTGGCGAAAACGTCTGAAAACGTAATCGAACTGCCGCGAAAACCGACGGTATTGGCGTTGGCGATGTTGTTGCCGACGACCGATAAAGCGTTTGAATTGGCGTTTAAGCCGGAAAGCGATGCGTTAAATGAAAATGTCATTTTAGTAAATCTCCTTTTATTTATGGAAGTTTTGGGTTTTGTTTTCTGATTAGTTGGTTGAAGCCGGATCGGTTTGCAGGGCATTGACAAGCTGATCCATCGATTCACGGATGCCGATCAATTGATCGAGCGAATTAAACTGCGCCAACTGCGCGACGAACTGCGTTCCGTCTTGCGGCTGGAGCGGGTCTTGATTTTTCAATTGCGCGACGAGCAAAGTCATAAACATATTTTTTTGATCTTCGGGCGAATCAGTTTCCGAGGTCGAAGAACTCGAATTTGAGTTCGTATTTGTTCTGTTTGCGGTCGTATTTAAGATTGAATTTATGTTCATTTTTACCTCATTTCTAGCGGGAATTTTTAGGCTCGCAAGCTGACGATGTGCGAAAGATCGTCTTTTTCGCTAATCTCAGTCTGGGAAAGATTGTCGGCGTTTTCGGCTTTTGAAAACGATTGATAAAAATTGTTCGGCTGATTTTCGCCGTGATTGCGGCTTCCGGTAAACTGGTCGGTCGATGCCGTCGAAACGGTCACTTCGACCGCGCTAACCTGCCAACCCGATTTTTCGAGTGTGTTTCTCAGTTGGTCGATGTTTTCGTGTAAAGCGGTTCGCGCCGTTTCCGATTCGGTCGAAAAATGCGCCTTCAAATGTCCGTCCGCATTTTTTTCGAGCCGGATTTCGACCGTCCCGAGTTCTGCCGGATTTAGACGCATTTTCAAAATCTGCGTTTCCTTAGTCTGCTCGACCTTCGCAACAATCTCGGGCATCTTCACTTCAACTTGTTCGGTGATCCGGATTTTTTCCGAAATGCCTGGCGTTTTTTCGACCTGCGACAGTTCAAATTTCGCGTTCGGATTTTCCTCGCCGCGAATGATGGTTGCCGCCTCATAAGCTGAACCGAGCGATTTTCTTTTCGGAAAAACCGATTTCGTAAAAAGTTCGGCGTTTGTTTCGATCACCGGTTCGGTGGTTTCGCCCTTATTTGCAGAAGCCGCATAATTTGAATCTACTTCCGAAAGCGTCGAATTTTTCGGCGTTTCATTTATCTGAAATTCATCGAGCGAGATTTTTCCGAAACCTTTCTGTTTCTCCGCTTCAGATGTTTCCGCCGGATTTGCCGCGATCATATTGAAGAGAATATTTTCAATTTTTCCGGATTTTTCGCCCGATGCGTCGAAATTTTCGGTTTTCACCGCATAATCAAGCGAAACGTTTTCATTCGGAATCAGAATCGGCGTGTAGTCCCTGGCATTTGCGTTCGTGACGGTCGCTTTAACCGTTTCCGAAGCCTCGCGGCGGACGACTTTTCCGTTCATTTTCGCCAGATTCAACGCTTGCTGAATCATATTTATTTCGGGCTGATTTTCGGTGCGCACCGTGTTCCAATCTTTCTGCGTCGTTCCGGCTGTCTTTTCCGTATTTATCAGAATCGACGGAAACTGATTTTTGATTCCGGATTTTGAAATATTGTCTTCCGCTTTTGCCGTGCTGTTTTCGATTTTCGCGTTATTGTTTTCGATCTTAGCCGTGCTGTTCTCGATTTTCGCATTTCTGTTTTCAGGTTTTGCGGAGTTGTGTTCAGCTTTTGCCGTGTTGTTTTCAAGTTTTGCGGTGCTGTTTTCCGATTTTGAAATATTGTTTTCAGCCTTTTTGACCGAATTTGCGTTTCCTGTTTTGACGGTCGAATTCAGATATTCGGCTTTCGTCGTCGAAAAAGTCTTTTCCGTTTTGGTCGAAACGTTGCCGTTTTCAGGCGCGCTGATGATCGGCGGCGTTTCGACGGTCGGTTCGGTGTTCGTTTCGATTCTGTTCGTGTTCGTTTTGAGCGTCACGGGTTTGTTTTGCGGTTGCGGCTGAACGATGATCGGCGGCGTTTCGATCGTGGTTTCGCCTTTGATGATCGGTTTCTGCGTATCGATCCCGACGTTCGGCTGTTCAAAGATCGGCGGCGTTCCGACCGGATTCGTCGTTTGTTCAGGCAAGATCGGCGGCGATTCGATCGTCGTCGGCTTCGTTTCCTTGCCGATGATTCCCGTTTTCGGATCGGCAGGAATTTCGAGCGGAGTTTGTTTGCCCGTCGGATTCAAAATCTGCGGCATTTCGAGAATCGGCGGCGTTTCGACAGTCGTTTCGCCCGCTGTTTCCATCGGATTCGGCAAAGCTCGCTGGTTTGCAATGTCTTTCACCGTAAAATTCAGGTTATTTGTCTTGATACAGATCGGTGCAATTTCTTTTCCTTCTGCGTTTGACGGCGCATTTGAGTTTTGGAACGGAACCGAAGCATTGGTCGGATGAATGAACATTTGATCGAAAAATGTTGCAAAATCCTTTTCGGAAAATTGTTTTCCTGTCGCCTCGGTCGGCAGATTATTGCCGGCGGCATCGAAATTGTAAAAGTTTGCGGAAATCATATTTATCATATTTTTAGATCAAACGCCGTGCATAATTGGCGGCGACAATGTCATCGAGAATGGTTTGTTCCTGACGCGCAATTTCCTGTTGGTGGCGCGCTTCCTGCGTTTCACGAAGGCGATTCGTGATCTTTACTTCACGCGTCGCGGCGGCGAGCTTGTTTTTCTGCGCCAAACACGCTTTTTTCTTTTCTTCGAGCAGTTCGACAGTTTTGCGTTTCAAGCGGTCAAGCGTTGAAATATGGTTTAGTTCGAGCTCCATTTCACCGATATTGACGGCTTCGCCGACCCGCAATTTGGACGAATAAGTGGCGATCGCCTTGACCTGCATTTTCTCGATCTGATCGAGCCTTTCGGCGATCTCGTCGGCATCTTTCTGAAGCGTCATAAGTGCGATCTGTTCGCGTTCCTGCGTCATTTCGCGGACATTGTGGACGGTTTGCAAGGTAAATTTGAATTTTTTCATACGGTTTTAATATTCAGGAGTTGTTCGATCGATTCGTTCAAATGCGCTTCTTCGTCGCGGTTTTGTTTGAGAAAATCGATAATTTCTTCGTGTCTTGCAATCGCCAAGTCGATCGTGCGATTGCTGCCCATTTGATATGCGCCGATATTGATTAAATCTTCGGCTTTCTGATAAGCCGCGAGCAGTTCGCGGACTTTTCCCGCTTGATTGCGATGTTCCTTTTCCGCGACCGTCGAAAAAAGACGCGAAGCCGAATTCAAAACATCGATGCACGGGTAATGATTTTGCGCCGCAAGTGCGCGTGAAAGAACTATGTGACCGTCCAAAATCGAACGAACCGCGTCAGCAATCGGCTCGTTCATATCGTCGCCTTCGACCAAAACCGTGTAAAAACCCGTGATCGAACCGCCATTGTCGAATTTTCCGGCGCGTTCGAGAAGACGCGGAAGCAGTGCAAAAACCGACGGTGTGTAGCCTTTCGACGAAGGCGGTTCGCCCGCCGCAAGTCCGATTTCGCGCTGTGCCATACAAAAACGCGTGACCGAATCCATAATCAAAAGCACGTTCGCGCCTTGATCTTTGAAATATTCGGCGATCGCCGTCGCCGCTAACGCCGCGCGAATTCTGACAAGAGCCGAATCGTCAGAAGTAGAAACGACCATTACCGAACGCGACATTCCTTCTTCGCCGAGCTCGTTTTCGATAAACTCACGAACTTCGCGCCCGCGTTCGCCGATCAGCGCGATGACGTTAATATCAGCCGCCGAGCGTTTCGCCATCATCCCGAGCAAAGTCGATTTGCCGACACCCGAACCGCCGAAAATACCGATGCGCTGTCCCGCGCCGATGGTCAGCATTCCGTCGATCACACGAACGCCCGTTTCCATCGCTTCGTCGATATTTGCGCGTTCGAGCGGATTCGTAATGACACGATTGAGCGGATAAGATTCTTCGGTTTTGATTTCGCCGAAACCGTCAAGCGGACGACCGAGCGCGTCGATCGTTCTTCCTAAAAGCTGTTCGCCGACCGCGATTTCGCTCGAAACCCCGGCGGCAACGATCGTGTCGCCCGCACGAACCGGCGGCATCTGTCCGAGCGGCATCAAAAGCACGTTGTTATCGCGGAAACCGACGACTTCGAGCATCGTTTCGCGTCCGCCGCCGACCGTCGGTAAATAACAAAGATCGCCGACCGAAACCGCCGGACCGTTTGACTCGATAATTAAACCGACCGCACGCGTCACGCGTCCGATTGATTTGAGCGTTTCGATTTTTTGTAATTTTTGGCGGTAAGCGGCGAGCATATTTTTTTAAGAAAATTTAGTCACGGATAGACACGGATGAACTCGGATAAAAAGCCGATTTTGCTTTTTTGTTTCCTGTATCTTTCTTGATAAATCTGTGTGTATCTGTGTTCATCTGCGGATAATAAAAATTAATTTCCCAAAAGTCCGTGTGCGATTTCGTCGAATTGCGATTCGATTCGTGCATCGATGTCGCCCGTTTCCGTTCTGACCAGACAACCGCCGGGCGAAACGGAGTTGTCTTCGATAAGTTCGAGCGAACCTTGAAAATTCAAGCGGTCGCGGTGCGCTTCGACAAAGGCGATGTCTTGCGGATTCAGATAAATCTGCGCGAAAGTCCGGCTGTGAAGCTTGGCGAGCGAAATTTTTACCAGCGTCAAAGCAACTTCGCGGTCGATCGTAACTTCTCTGCCGACGACTTTTTTGGCGATTTCCAGTGCAAATTCGAGCAGTTCTCTTTCGATTCTGGAGGTTATCTGCGCTTCGAGCGCGGAAATCTGTGCAATCGTTCGGGCGAGCGTTTCGCGCACCGGCGAAACTTCGGCATTAACTCTTTCGGCGACTTCCTGTTCAAACGTCTGACGCGCTTCGTTCAAACCTTTTTCCAGCGCGGCTTGCTGAATGTCGTTTTGATATTCTTCCGCTTTTTTGACGATCTCTTCGGCTTGGCTGTGCGCCTGTTGCAGAATTTCTTCGATCATTTTCTGCCGTTCTTCTTCGGTAACGAGCGGCTTTTGAATGTTTTCTTCGACTTCCCTGACATTTTCGGAAGCGTTCAGTTCCTGTCCGAAAATTGTCGTTTCCTTCTTTTTGGAAAGCGAAGACGCATCGGGAAAAACGAAGTTTTGCCATTCCTTGCGGTTGTCGTGCTGTGCGCCGAGATCGAATATCTGCAACGACGGAATTTTGTCGGCGGCTTCTTTTTTGACGACTTTAGCTAACATATTCGTCCGCGCCTCCGTCGCCGCCGCCGCCGAGGTTTATCACGCCCTGCTCGTCGAGTTCGCGCAGGATTTCGACGATCTCGCGTTGCGCTCCGGTCACGTCCTTCATCTTGACCTGACCCATAAATTCCATTTCTTCCTTCATCATTTCGACCGCACGGCTCGACATATTTCCGAAGAAACGATCCTGCAATTCGACGACGGTTCCCTTGAGCGCAAGCGCGAGAACTTTCTTATCGACACGCTGTAAGATTTCGCGGATTCCGACATCATCGATCAGGAGAATATCCTCGAACGTAACCATCATATTGCGGATTTCGAGCGAAAGATCGGGATTTTCGGTTTCGATCTGTTCGAGCATCAAACGCATCGTTTCGCGGTCTAATCGGTTGCAAATATCGGCGACCGAACGCACTCCGCCGACGCTCGTGCGGCTCATTCCGCTGACGGCGGCGAGTTTTTGATTGAGCACGTGCGCGATTCGTTTTACCACGTCCTGCGAAACGGTTTGGAGCGATGCGAGCCGCAAAATAATGTCGGCGCGGAGCGTTTCGGGCAATTGCTGTAAAACCTGCGAACCGATTGCCGGATCGAGATGCGCCATCACGACCGCGATGGTTTGCGGGTGTTCGGATTGAAAAAGTTTTGCAAGCTGTTGCGGATCGGTTTTCTGGATCGCTTCAAAATTTGCCGGAGCTTCAAGCGAGTGCATAACTTTCGCGGTCAGGCGTTTCGCGGCTTCGGGACCGAAGGTTTTTACCAGAATGCGTTTCGCATAATCGACACCGCCCGTCGTGATGTAATTTTTCGCCGCCAGAAGCTGGTGAAATTCTTCGATAATGTGATTTGCGGTTTCCGAATTTATTTCGGGCAAAAGTGCGAGTTCTTTGGAAAGCTGTTGAATTTCTTCTTCGCTGAGTTGACTGAAAAGCGCGGAAGCGGCATCTTCGCCGAGTGAAAGGCAAAGAATCGCGGCTTTGCGCGCGCCCGACATTTCCGCGCGCGGCGGCGCGACCATCAACGCTTCGGACGGTTCATCTTTAAGATCGATTGCTTCGATTGTTTCTTCGACAGACGGTGACATAAAATATTTCGATCCTTTAATTTAATCTTCTCTGAGCCAGCTTCTAAGCGTGCTGACGACCAAATCCGTATCATTTACCGTTTGATAAATGACTTCCTGCTTGATGCGGTTGACGCGAAGAAATTCTTCACCGACCGGCTCGCCTTCGATCTCGCTTGCGTTCAAAATATCGTTTTCTTCTTCCATTTCGGCATCCATTTTCGCCTCCAGTTCGGCGACCGTCATTCCCGGTTCGAGTTCGGGTAAATTTTCGCCGTTTTCCAGTTGATTGGCGGATTCTTCCGCGTTTGCATCTTCAAGCCGTTTTTCTTCGGCAATTTCTGCAGATTCTTCGGCGGCTTCAAGAAGTTTCGGTTCTTGCTCAATTACGGGCGGCGCGGCGGCGGCTTTGAGAGCTTTTTGTGCCGGACGAATCACGAAGAGAAAGATCAAAAGCGCGATCAGAACCAGCGCACCGTATTTCATCAGGGTCGCGACCAGAGCTTTGTTTTTATCCAGCCAGCCGGCGGCAACGGCGGCTTCTGCCGGCGGTTTATTGAAAGCCATCGTCTGCACGACGACCGAATCGCCGCGGTTTTGGTCACTGCCGACCGCCGCCGCGACCAGGTTTTGAATCTGCTGAATTTCTTCGCTCGTGCGCGCAACGTCCACGCCTTCGACCGTTTTGTAATCGACCACGACGGAAACCGTCATCCGATTGACGCGACCGCCGCCGCCGACCGTGCGGCGCGTTGTTTTGTCGATCTCGAAATTTGTCGTCGTCGAATTTCGCGCATTATTTCCGACCTGATTCTGGGTTGGTTGATTCGGCTGAACGGGAAGCGTCGGATCGTTGGCACGTGCACCGACCACGCCGTTCGGATTTTGCACGTTTGCCGTGCGCGATTCGGTCGCGGTTTGCTGTGAGCGGATAACCTGCGATTGCGGGTTATAGCGTTCTTCGGTTTGTTCGACCTGCGAAAAATCAACGTCCGCCGCGATGTCCGCCTTGACGCGGTTTTCGCCGACGACGGGTTCGAGCAAAGCGATCACCCGTGCCGCAGTTTCGGCTTCGTATTTTTGTTTCGCTTCGAGTTGGGCGTTGAAAACTCCTGCATCGCCGATTCCGCCCGCTTTTCCTTTTCCTGCCGCCGAAAGCAAACGACCGCGCGTGTCCATCACGGAAACGTTCGACGCGTCCAAGCCTTCGACTGAGCTTGAAACGAGATTAACGATCGCTTCGGTTCTTTCCGCGGAAAGTTCTTTTCCCTGCTTCACGCGCAACATCACCGAAGCCTTTGCGCCTTCTTCTTTTTCGGTGAAAACGGATTCTTTTTTCGGTGTGATGTGAACCCGCGCGCCTTCGACCTCGTCCATTCCTTCGAGTGTTTTGCCGAGCTCGCCTTCGATCGCGCGGCGGAAATTTACCTGCTGTGCAAAATCGGTCGCGCCGAAATTCGTTTTGTCAAACAGATCGAAACCGACGTGACCGCCTGAAATAATGCCTTCGCCCGCCATTTGCAGACGGAGTTCGGTAATTTTTTCGGGCGGAACCATAATCGTCGTGCCGTTGGTCGTCAAAGAATAAGGAACGTTCGCGGCTTTCAGTTTTTCGACGATTTTCTGCGCGTCTTCAGCTTTCAGATCGGAAAACAAAACGCCGTATTCGGTCGCCGTCCCGTAATAAACGAGCGCGCCGATGATGGCGAGAGTCGCAACCGCCGCGGCAATCGTCGAAATGCGACCCGCCAACGGCAGTTTTGTCCAGATTTCTTTAACTTGTTCTAAAGGAGAAGACATAAGTTGATTTTGGATTTTGGATTTTGGATTTTGGATTTGCCGTTATAAATACATTTTCAATTTGTTTCGGATCACGATTGTTTCATCAATCCAAAATCCAAAATCCAAAATCCAAAATTGTCACACTTGCATTCTCATTATTTCTTCGTATGCGCCGATGAGCTTGTTGCGGACTTGCAAGCCGAGTTGAAATTTCAGGTCGGCTGACTGCAATGAAATAATGGTTTTGTGCAGATCGGGCGATTCGCCCGTGACGGCTTTGGCGATTTCCTGTTCCGCGCCTTTCTGCGTTCCGTCGATCGATTCGACCGCGCCTTTGACGAGCGAGCCGAAATCTCCGTTAAAGGATTTATCAGCTGTCGCGCCTGTTTCCTTTGTCTGCGTCAGCGGTAAAACCGGAGTTGGTGAACTAAAGCCGTTAATATTCATCGGGAGAATTTCAGTTATTAAAATGTCGAACAAACTTCAGTTTGTTCATTACGATTAGTTTTCAAAATTTCTTTCTTGCAACGTCAAGTAAACAAACTGAAGTTTGTTCTACCCATCGCCGAGATTGAGGCTGATGCGCGCCAATTCTTTGGCAGTATTGAAAACCGTCGCGTTTGCCTCGAACGAACGCGCCGCCGACATCATATTGACCGTTTCTTCGAGCGGATCGACATCGGGCAATTTCACATATCCGTTCGCGTCCGCGTCGGGATGTCCGGGCTGATACTGCATCACGAATTGATTTTCGTCCGCCAATTGAATTTCCGAACGAACGCCGACCGATGCCTGATCGTCGAGTAAAAGCCCGCTTTCCGCCGCATTTTCGTTCCATTTGTCGGAAACTTCCTGCGTCGAAAAAACGACATCGCGCCGCTGATAAGGTTTTCCCGAACTCGTGCGCGTCGTGTTCGCGTTGGCAAGGTTTGCAGACGCGGCTTCGAGGCGTTCCCGTTGCGACTGCATTCCCTGCGATGAGATTTTGAAGATCGTGAATAAAGACATAACAATTTTGGATTTTGGATTTTGGATTTTGGATTGATATGCAGATAAGAGATTGAAAATCTAAACCTTAAAATCTGCATTTCCAAATCCCAAATCGAACTATCTGCCTTCGCGGATTGCGGCACGTAACAGCTTGAATCTGGTTTGAATCATTTTCGCGCCGAAATTAAAGTTCGTTCCGGTTTGCGCCATATCCGCCATTTCGCGCCCGACATCGACCGTATTTCCGTCCAGACCGATTACCGTCGGAGTTTGTTCCGTGATGAGCGGTTCGTAGGTTTCGAGCGCACGGTCGTTTTGTTGGGAGTGTGGGAGAGAACTCTGGCGGACGGCTTCGTTCAGATAATCGTCGAAATTCAATTCTTTGGCGGCATAGCCAGCGGTATCGGCGTTGGCGATATTTCCGGCGATGACCTGTGCGCGTTTGCTCTGCACGTCCAAAAAATTCTGCAATAAATTCGTGATGTTATCTGTCGGTGTCAAAGGCATCGTTGTCCTCCGTCCGCCTGATTTGCAACCGCCGTGCCGTAACGAAAAGCCCTGAAAATGCGTGATTTTTAAAATTATACTGTCAAATTTCCTTGCTTTCCAGGTGTCAAGCGTCAGGCTGATTGTCAATTTTTTGACGATTGTCTTGAAAAATTCGTTTCAAAGGGTTATTTTGTCAATAGGATCGGAACTTACATCGTTCTTTTTTATTGCAAACTCCTGCTTGTTATGAAAACCAAAATTCTTGTCGTTGAAGATGATTCACGTCTTCGCTCATTACTTCTCGAATCGATCGCTCTCGAAGGTCACTCGCCCGAAGGTTTAGGCTCCGCCGAAGCCGCCATTGAACGTCTAAGCGAAGAAAAATTCGATATTTTATTGACCGACGTGAATTTGCCGGGTAAGAGCGGTCTGGAGATTTTGCCGCACTGTCTGCAAGCAAATCCGAACGCTTATATTCTGGTGATGACAGGTTTCGGAACGATCGATACGGCGGTTCAGGCGATGAAACTCGGTGCGGCTGATTTTCTGTGCAAGCCTGTCGGTTTGAGCGATTTGATAAGTGCGATTCGGGTTGCGGTCGAAAAAATACAGCAAACGCCTTCGCCCGTTACGATTATGACGGTTTCAAATTCGCCGTTGATCGCAAAATCAACCGTGATGCTCAATTTATTAGAGCAGGTCAAGACGATCGCACCTTATAAAATCAACGTTCTGGTGACGGGCGAAACGGGAACGGGAAAGGAGTTGATCGCCAAAGCGATTCATTTTACGAGTCCGCGCGCCGACGCGCCGTTCATCGCGCTGAACTGCGCCGCCGTTCCCGAACAGCTTCTCGAAGACGAGCTTTTCGGACACGTCAAAGGCGCGTTCACGGGCGCGCAGACCGACCGCAAAGGACGTTTTGAACAAGCCGACGGCGGAACTCTGTTTCTGGACGAGATCGGCGATATGAATATGGCTTTGCAGTCGAAACTTTTACGGGTTTTGCAGGAAAGCGAATTTGAAAAACTGGGTTCGTCGAAAACTTTGAAGGTCGATGTCCGCGTCGTCGCGGCGACGAGCGCGGATTTGGACAAAAAGATCGCCGACGGCAGTTTTCGTCCCGACCTTTATCATCGTCTGAACGTCGTGCATTTGCGCGTTCCGCCTCTGCGCGAACGTCCCGACGACATTATGCCGATCGCGCAGGGATTGCTCGAAAAATTCTGTAGATCGGTCGGTCTGCCCGAAAAAGTCATCGCCGACGAAGCGCATCATTCGCTCATTTCCTATAATTTTCCCGGCAACGTGCGCCAGCTTCAAAACTGTATGGAACGCGCCGCCGTTTTTTCGGGCATCAGCCCGACCGTCAATCTCGAACATTTTCCCGAAGAGATCAAAAATCAAACGAATCTCTTCCAAATCCCGACGACTTCGACCGTGATTCCGACCAATATTCCCGACGAAGGAATCGATTTTTCGGGCGTAGTTTCGCAGGTCGAACGCGAATTACTGCTTCAAACGCTCGAAAAAACGGGCGGCAACAAAATGCAGGCGGCGAAATTGCTGAATATGAAACGCACCACGCTCGTCGAAAAGATCAAACGCCTCAACATCGAAGTCGAAGAAGAAGACAAGGAAACCGTTTCCGTGAACGAAGATTGATTTATTGCGGATTTTTATGAATTACAAAAATAAAAAGACTGAAGAATTCTTCAGTCTTTTTTTTTTTGAAATGAAGATTCAACTCCCTCTTAAGAGTAAATATGAAACTGACGGGAGTTTTGCGACCTTTCCCAAGAGTCTTGGAGTTTTCCGACAGAGTTTTTACAGAACTGGAAGAAGTTAAATTCAAATTCCTAGGAGTGCCGCATTGACTGAAAAGAGTTTTCTTTTCTTTCCTCAGAGCAGTGCAAAAACTCTTCGGAGTCCCGGCAGTTTTCGTCGGAGTTTTGGCAAAACTCTCAGGAGTCTAGCCAGACTCCCCGAAAAGTGAGAATTTTTTTCCCAAAAAAGTGTCTTTTTGATGTGTTTCGAGGCAAATTTCAAATTGTCAGGCGCAACGGTCGTAAGCCAAGCCGCGTTTGTTTTCGCCGATGTAAGCGTTTGCGCCGCGTCTTGTGTTGGAAAGATTCATTATTTTATTCGAGGCTTCGAGCCGTGACGCAGTTAAAAGTTTTCTGGTCGTAGCATCCTGCGCGAGTGTTTGCGAAGCGAGCTCGACGACTCTTGCCGACATTCTCGTTTTGTTAAGTTCGTCGGCTTCGGTCAATTTTCCGCGAAGCTCGGAAATCTGCTGTTGAAAGGTTTCAAGCCGCCGACTAAGCAGTTCACGTTCCGAAACGATCTCCATAATCATCTCGAAATCCTTCTCCTCGGCGGCGCGGGTTTCCTGACGCGCCAGCGCGAGAAGTTTTTCGAGATCGCCGCATTGCGCCGTTAAAAGGTCGATGAGCGAATCGGATTTTTCGTTGATCGTTTCGGCAATAATCATTGATTTTCCTAGACCGCGACGGATTTCATCGCGTCGATGGCGGCTTGGGCGGAGGCAAAGGTTGGGGTTGGGGTAGAAAGTTTTTGCGCGTTGATCTCCCACGCATCGCGGACGGGAACGAGCAATTCGGCGGCTTTCCGCATCAGCGAAGCGTCGAGTTCGGCACTGGCGCGGAGCAGTAAAACCGTGATACTGCGGTAAAGATTGTCGAGGCTGACGGCAACTTCGCCGCCTTTTTCAAAATCGAGGATCGATTGTAAATAGTTGAGAATGTCGAGCGCACGGTTTGAATGTTCGGCTTTGGCGGTGAAATCGTTGTTTTCGATGTCGGTCGCCGTGAGGTTGATAAATTTGATCGCGCCGTCGTAAAGCATCACGATCTGTTTCAGCGGGTTGGTTTCGGTGTTGGCGATTCTGCCGTATCTGGCGAGTCCTTTCGGTTGTGCGTACATTGATTGATTTTCCCTTTATTTCTTCTAAGATAAGCTGATAATCATATCGGCGAACTGCCCGAATACTTAAGCGAATTTTGCGATTTTTGAAGATTTTTTTGAACGCGGATTAATGAATTTGGGATTGCGGATTTGAGATTGCGGATTTGACCTTTGCTAACAATCAATCCCAAATCCCAAATCCCAAATCTCGTTTATTTGTTCTTGTCGGAGTTGAGCGAATCGATAATGCTCGTGAGCGCAGTTCCCTGTCCGTTCAATTGTCCGATGGCGGCATCGGCGGCGGCAAATTGACGCGTCAGCGAATCTTTTAGACGATTCAAACCTTCCAGACGGCTCGCAATCGTCGAATTCAGCGTCTTGACGGAATTTTCGTAGCCTTTGATGGCAACCTGCACGCTTCCCGTCACGCTGTCGCTCAAGCCGCTCGAAAGTTTATTAAAGGCTTGGAAAAGTCCGCTTTGGCTTTCGGTTTTGCCGAAAAGTAAAGCCTTTACGTCGTCGGGATTCGTTTTCAATTTGTCGTTGAAAGCGGTCGAATCGAACGACAATTTTCCGTCGTTGCCAGTCGTGATGCCGATCTGCGTCAGCGAATCGAACGCGCCGCCGTTGTCTGCCGAAACGCTTTGAATCGCGCCTTTGAGTTGTTGCTGAATTCCGCGCAAGGTCGAATCTCCTGCCAAAACTCCCGTCGGGCGATCCTTCGCGTCCTTTTTATATTGCGCGGCGGCAAAATCCTGCACGGCATTATATGCGGTGACGAAGGCGCGCAATTTCGTTTCGATGTCGGTCGATTGAATCACGCCGACCGAAGCCGAACCGACTTTTTTGAAATTCAAAGTAACGCCCGTCACGGCATCCGAAACCGAGTTGGTCGAACGCGTCAAAGGCAAGCCGTTGACCGTAAAAGCCGCGTCGAGGTTGGCGAAATTGCTGTCGGGCGGATTGATTCCGCGCACGTTCAGATCGGTCAAAGTTCCCGTCGAAGTCGTTTCGACCAGCTCGACTCTGCCGTTTGCGCCCGTTTCCTTTGAAGTCAGAACAAGCTGTTGATTCGTGCCGTCGCCCGTCACGTCAACGATTGCGGCGGTAATGCCCGCGTTTTTTGAATTGATCGCGTCGCGTAAACCTTCGAGTGTGTTGTTCGACGAATCGATCGTAAAAGAAACGCCTTCCGCCGCGCCGCCTTTGCGGAGTTCAAAAGTTGCGGTCGTCGCGCTTCCGGCTAAAACGGGCGCGGTTTTCGACGTAAAAGACCGCGAAGCCTGCGTCAGGTTGCTCGCCAGGCGCGACACGGCGATGTCGTAATTTCCGAGATTTGCCGTTGCAGACGCGCTTGCCGTGACGACGTTTGCATCGCCCGTCGTCGTGCTTCTGCCCGTTCCGAGATCACGTTTCGTGAGTCCTTCGGAAGCCGCCGTCAACGCCGCGAGCGATGTGTTTAATTGTTTTAAGGCTTCGATTCGCGAATTGATGTTCGATGCCTTCGACTGCATCAGCGTGACGGGTCGCGCTTTTTGGTCGAGAATCGCGTCGCGGATCGTGTTGAAATCGATGCCGCTTCCGAGCCCGCTGAAACTTGTCGTAGTTGCCATAGCTGTTTTCCTTCAAACGGTAGAATAAACTTCAGTTTGTTCATCAACTTAACGAATCACTTGATTCTAAGAGTTCGTCGGGCGTAAGGAAAAACAAACTGAAGTTTGCCTTACTTTGTCCGCAGTTTTCCTTAACTATTTCTTTTCATCGACAAACTGACCTTGCGTTTTGACGAAAAGCGCGGCGAGCTTGAGCGAAACTTCCGACGGAATCTGCAAGACCGCTTCGCCCGTCGTGCCGTCAACCATTTCGACGACCAACGCTTTGGTTTCGTCGTCGCGGCTGTATTTCAAAGTGATGTTGCTTTCCGAAAAAACGTCCTTGAGCTTTTGCAGATTTTCTTCCTTCGGGGCGTTTTCTTCGTTTTCGATCTTTACATTAACTTTCGGTTGTTCGTCCTGCGGTTTATTTTCGGCGATCTTTTCGGCGTTTTGACGCACGGGCGAACTGAATTCGGTAATCGGATTGGCTGTGTTTACTTGCATTTCTGACCTCCTTGGAAACTTGCGCCAATGACCAAAGGCGAAGCAACGCGGGTTTCGCGTGTCTTCGCCTCTGAACAGTGGAAGTTGCTTTTATCAATCGTCATTTTGTAGTCTGGAGAATTTGAAGCGGGAGATTCAAATGTGTCCTACAAAATCTTGTGGGAGAAACTTTCTTTGATTTCTCGTTAAATTTTCAAATCATTGAAGTGGGAGTTTCAATTTTTCAAAAACTATCTGAGTAATGAAAGAAGAGCCTGACTCGACTGATTTGCCTGCGCCAGAGCCGAAACACCGGCTTGCTGCAATGTGTTCAAACGGGCGAGATTGGAAGCTTCAGCCGCGATGTCGGCATCCCGAATAGCCGATTCAGCCGCCTGGTAGTTCGTGATCTGCGCGGTTGCGAGATCGATTGCCTGACTCAGGTTGTTTTGTCCGGCACCGACTTTACCCTGAACTTCGCCGAGTGTTGAAACCGCTTTCTGAATCGCGTCGAGAGCGAGTTTGGCACCGGCTTCTCCGCCCGTGAGCGTCGCACCCGTTGCTGCGGTCGGGGTTTGCAACGCATCGATGTTGTTCGTCGCGTTCGCTGCGCCCGCACTGCTCGTCACAGCCGCGTTGAATTTTTTCAGCGAAACGAAACTGACTTCCGAACCGTCGGCTTTCGTGCGAACCGCAAAAACTCCGGCTTCACGCAATGAAGTGTCGTCGTTGACCGAATCGACAACCGTATCGGCATTAGCCTGACTGACTGCCGCGAAAGTTGCGAAAGAAACGTCTTTTGAAGTGTTCGCATAACCGATCTCTTCGCCCGTAAAACTCAGGGTTTGAGTCGAACCAGCCGTTCCTGCCGACAAGGTTTTCGTAACTTTGTTGACTGCCGCCGTAACTGCTACGTCGTCGATCGCCGCACCTGCGCCCGCGATGCCCGTCTGACCTGCGCCGTCGGCAACGCTCGATGAAACCGCGAAGAATTCCGACGATGACAGGACCAATTTACCGTTCGTATCGAGTGATGCTTCGAGCTTCGCATTTTTGAAGTTGGCATCATTATTCAAAGTATCCAGGGCATTTGAAGCAGTCGCGCCTGCCGACAAGGTAACGTCGAAGGTTTCGATCTGTCCGCTCGCGCCGATGGTTTGGAACGTCAAGGTTTCGTCAGCCGTGATGCCGCCCGTGATGTCTTGTGCGCCCGTCACGTTTCCGGTTCCCTGTCCGATGTTCAAATTGGTCAGGCTCAAGCCCGTCTGGTCAACGCGGCTGTTTGAAAGATCGACCGCAACGCTGTTTCCTGCCGCCGTCGCGTTTGCGCCGCCGCCGATGAAAACGTTGATCGCACGGTTGAAACGTCCTTCGTCCGTTCCGTCAACGCCGCCCAGACCGATGTTTTGAGCCTGACGGTCGATTTCCGAGAAAACCTTTCCGAGTTCTGCCTGAAGAGTGTCGCGGTCGCCCGTGAAGGTTCCCGAAGCCGATTGTGAAGCGAGTGAGGCGGCACGATCGAGCAAGCCCGAGATCGTGTTCAAACCGCCGTCGATGATCTGCAAGGTTGACAGACCGTCGTTTGCGTTGCGAACGCCCTGCGACAAAATGCTGATGTCGCTGCGGAATCCGTTAGCGATTGCCAAACCCGCCGCGTCGTCGCCCGATTTGTTGATACGCAAGCCTGACGACAAGCGTTGTAAAGTTTGGTTGAGTTTTCCGCTCGTCGCCGATAATTTCGACTGTGCCGAGTTTGAACCGATGTTGTTGACTAATGAAAAATTTGACATTTTATTTGTTCCTCCGTGAACTACTTTTTATTTGTCCGACCGTCCGCATCCGTGCTTTGGTCTTTCGTTATAGTTTGATTTTTTTTCTAAAATTTGAAACGCCTTTCGCGCTCCGTAACCCACTTATCGGAAGGCGCAATGGAAAACTTTAGGGACTTTTGAAATTTTTTTTCGACTTTTTTCAAAGGCATTTTCCAATCGTGGTTCTGGGTGTTCGCTCAAATTCGTTTCACGTCGTATCAAAAGCTTTCGGAGCACTCTTGAAGGCTTTTAAGAAACAGCATTAAAAATTTAGTTTGCTGATTTAGAGATTTTTTATTAACGATTGAGAATGACCACGTCAACGCGGCGGTTTTGCGTGCGTCCTTCGGGCGTTTCGTTGTCGGCGACGGGTTGAAAACCGCCGTAACCGGCGGCGGAAAGACGTTCCGGCGAGATTCCTTTTTCGACCAGCATTTGCAGAACCGACGCGGCGCGCGCGGTCGAGAGTTCCCAATTGGACGAAAATTTCGCGGTCGAGATCGGTTTTGAATCCGTGTGACCTTCGACGCGAATCGGCGTTGATTCATTTTTTAATGATTCCGCCAACGCCGTGATGACGGTTTCGGCTTCGGGGCTGATGGTCGCTTCGCCGGGTGCGAAAAATCCCGCTTCGACCAGCGAAACGATCAAGCCTTTTTCGGTTTGTTTGATCTTCGTGCGTTCGGTCAGAATCGGATTGTCCAGAAGTCTGGCTTCGTCCCTGACCGTATCGCCGCCGGGCAAAACGCCGTTTCCGCCTGTCGCCTGCGTCGAAAAACTGTCCGCGATAATTTTCGCCCGCTGGCGGTCGCTCGCGGCATACATCACGATAAAAAGCGCAAGCAAAAGCGTGACGAGATCGGCGTAGGAAATCATCCAACGGTCGCGCATACTTTCGCTTTCGGACGCTGTATGTAACGGAATTTTCTTTCTCATTTGAGATTGTAGCGGCTCATAATCGCCGTCGAGCTTTCGTTTTCGGCAAGCGCGAGAATGACCTCGGCAACTTCATCCCGGCGTTTCATCCGCAATTCGTGACGCGCCCGCAGACGTGCCGCGATCGGAAAAAGCAGAAGATTGGCAAAGCCGATGCCGTAGATCGTAGCGACGAACGCGGTCGCAATTCCACCGCCGAGCTCGTCGGGTTTATCCAGAACACGCAACACGCCGATCAGACCGAGCACTGCGCCGAGCACGCCGAACGTCGGCGCAAATCCGCCCGCCGCTTCGAGCAAAGCCGAATCGTGCAGACCGTTCTCGTTTTCCTCGTCCAGACGGCGAATCAAAACCTGTTTGACCTGTTCCTTTGAATTATTTTCGGCAACGAGCATTAAACCTTGTTTGATAAGAATGTCGCGGCTCGAATCGGCAAAATTTTCATACGCCTTCACGCCCGTTTTCTGCGCCGAGCGCGACAGCCAGGCGAGCTTTGAGAGCAAAAGCTTGTGCGCTTCGGCTTCGCTGTCTTTGTGGCGCAAATTCCAGACGGCACGCATGGCTTCGAGCAAACCGCTGCCGCCGCGTCTGACCAGAATCGCGCCGAGCGTTCCGCCGCCGACGATCAAAAGCGCGGTCGGATTCCACAAAAAAGTCAGATTCAATCCTTCAAACCACGCACCGACCGCGATGGTCGCAAAACCAACGACGATGCCGAGTCCGATTGTCCAGTCAAAACGCTTCATTGAGAGTTGTCAGAACCGCCTCCGGGAGCGGGCGGGTTTTAAGTTAATGCCTCGGAATCTCCGCTTTTTTCAGTCAATTCCGTTTTGCGAATGAGTGCCGAAAGATTTTCGAGCGCATTTTCACCAAGCTCGTTCAAAACGGCTTCGGCGGCGCGGTTCGCTTCCTGAATTTCGGCGAAAACCTCGTATCTGTGAACGGAGGTTTCGCGCGGGGCGGTGATTCCCAAACGCACGCCTTCGCCGCTGACCGAGAGAATTTCGATCACGATTTCGTTTCCGATGACGATTTTTTCACCTGCGCGGCGTGTTAATACAAGCATTTCTTTAGTTTTGCGGAATTGCTTCCGCGAGTTCGTAGTTTGAATCCGTCAAAACGAATTGCGCGCCGCGTTTCGTTTCTTCGTCGATAAAGATCGGCGCACGCAGATTGACGGTCGTTTTTTCCCATTCCGACGAAATTTTTACGATCGTCAAAATCATTGTCGGTGAATTCGGGATTTCCGGCTGGTAATCGCTGAAAATCCGTTGCGGTTCGACGACGACGAAGCGGTTTTTCTCGTCATCGAGCGAAGCCAGCCAGAAAAACGGTTCATAATCCGCGAGCGGGATCAAAGCCGCACGGCGCATTTCCGGCAAACCGATCAAACCTTCGCTGAAGCTGACAACTTCCGATTCATCGTAAGAATATTCTTTTCCGAAAATAGTTACTTTGGGCATAAATTAGGAATTTACAGGATTTTACACCCTTGCTGACGCGCGGGTTTCTGCCTTTTTAACCGAGGAAATCGAAGAGCGAGCGGCGACCTTTGGCAACGATCTGGAGTGTCGCTTCGAGCGCGCTTTGGGTTTCGGCAAGCTCGACCGCCGAAGACGCGAAATCATCGCCTTCGATCGAATCGATCCTTGCGCCGTAGGAAAGCGAATCTTCCGACAAACGCGATTGCGCCATTTCGGTAATGTTCATATTTCCTCCGACCTGCGAATGCGCGACCGAAACGAGATTTTTGTAAGTTTCGAGCCGCGCAAACGAATTTTGGAGCGTCGTGCGGTCGGTTGCCGGGTTTCCCGTTCCGCGCAGCGCCGTGATCGCACTCGTCAGATCGGTGAAAATATCGGAAGTTCCGTCGCGAAAAACCGTGTCGCTCGTCACGCCGACGGGAATCGCGTTTGCACCCGGTTCGATCTGGATATATTGCGGTGCAGCAGGATTCGGATTAGGTGCGGAAGTCGTCGGGTCGAACGGCGGCGCGGCTTGGCGCGAACCGCCGAACAGATATTCATCCTCGTATTTCGTGTTTGCGACGTTCAAAATTCGTCCGCGCATCGCTTCGAGTTCGGTGGCGAGCGCATTTTTCGCGGTCTGCGTCGCCGTGTCGCTCAAACCTTGCGAAACGAGCGTTTTGACGCGTTCGAGAATGTTTTCATAACCGCTCAAAACGTCATCGGCGGCAGTCAGCCGCTGATTCGCAAAATTTGCACTGCGTTTGAATTGTTCGATCTCACTCTGATTCGTTTTCAGGCGAATGACCGCCGCCGCGCCGCTCGGGTCGTCCGACGGGCGATTGATGCGTTTTCCGCTCGTGATTCTTTCCTGCAAAACGCTTAAACGCGCACGTTGCGTGTTGATGCGTTCGACGTTCGTATTTCTGGTCGTGCTGTCCGCTACTCTAAAAGCCATCGTTTTTTTCCTGCCGAACAAACTTCAGTTTGTTCAAATGCTCCGTTAAAGCAAATCTTTTAATTAATCAAACGGCTGTGAACAAACTGAAGTTTGTTTGACAAATTGTCATCAGTTAGTTTGCCAACGAAAGAATCGTCTGCGTCATTTCGTCGGCAACTTTTAAGAACTTTGCCGCCGCTTCAAAAGCCTTTTGATACTGCATCAGATTGATCGCTTCCTCATCGAGCGAAACTCCCGAAACGGCTTCGCGTTGCGCCGTTACCTGCGCGATGATGTAGCCTTGCGTTTCGAGATCGGTTTCCGCACTGCGAACGTATTGTCCGGCTTCGGAAAGCATCGTGCCGTAGATCGAACTGAACGAACCCGTCCGCCCGCCGACACTTGAATTCTGATCGGTCAGCAAATTGGAGATTGCGCCCGCCACCGTTCCGCTCTGTCCGGGCTGGGTCAGTGCCGATGAAACGACGAGCCGCGAATTTGCCGCAATTGACGGGTTTATCTGAATGTTTGCAGCGGTCACGGGAACGGTCGTATCAAAAAATTCAACGCCCGCGTTGCCGTCGAGATCGGTTCCGGAAGTGTGCAGATTATTGACCCGCGCGACGACTTCGCCCGCCAGTCCGTCGAGCAGAGTTATCTGCCGCGACGTTTCGCCGATGGCATCCTGCAAACCTTTGATTTTTCCTTCATCGAAAGTTGCGGCGGTTTTGCCGATCTTGATAATTCCGAGTCCGAGCGGCGGCGTGCTTTCAACGCTCAACTCGGTCGAAAAAGTGCCGTTGACCAGAGCTTTTCCTTCACCGATCGTGAGATTGATCGTGCCGTCCGAGTTGAAAGTCGAACGTGCGCCCGTCAGTTCCGTCACTTGTCTGACAAGCTCGCCGCGCTGATCTTTTAAGCCTGAAGCATTCGAGCCGATTCCTTCCGCAACCGCGATTTCGCCGTTCAGAGCGGCGATTTTTGTCGTCAATAAATTGACCGAATCGACCGTCGTGCGAATGTCCTGATCTGCCCCGATGCGGATTTCTTCCAAACGACTGCGTGTCGTCTTGAACGAACCCGCCAGAGCCGCGCCTTTCTGCGAGACGATCGAACGAAGCGGAACGGAATTCGGATTTGCATCCAGATCGCGAAACGCGCCGAAAAAACCGTTCAGAGCGTTCTTTAGACCGCCCGATTCGCTTCCCTGCAACGCGATTTCGATATTCGCCCCGACATCGCGCCGTCCTGTCAACGTGCCCGAAATGCCGACTTCGGTTTGCAATCTCGATTCGATGAAACGGTCGCGGAAATCCTGCACGCTTTTCACGTCAACGCCCGTTCCGATCGCGTAGCGCGAGGCGTTTTGCGGCAGAGATTCAGCCAGAACGACACGCTGGCGCGAATAGCCGGGCGTGTTGACGTTGGCGATATTTTGACCTGTGACGGTGATGCCGAACTGTTGCGCGTTTAAAGCACGCCGACCGATTTCAAAAGGTGAAAAATTTATACTCATCTTCCTGCTCCTTCGTGGTTTTTAAGAATCGGGGCATTGTAAGTTGTCGGCGGAACGCCGCACTGCTGGATACAAGCGTTTGAAAACGAAACGCCGCCGAGCGCGAGATTTGCGGCTCTGGCGACGATTTTCCTAAATTCGCGGGCGCAATCCAATAATTTTTGCGCCTGCGCTTCAAATTGTTCGCGAACTTCTCTTTCGAGCGGAGTTTTTTCCGACTCGGAAGCACGCATATCGGTAAATTTCGTTAAGAGCGAGGTGATCTCGACCAGCCGCGAACGCATTCGCAAAAGTTCCGATTCACCCGCACGGGTCAAGGCTTCGATGCCGTTCGGTTCACCGCGCACGAGCGCGGCGGTCAATTGATTCGTTGCGGCATCTAAACGCTGGTAAGCGGCGGCTTGCTCGCCCATCAATTCGGCAACTTTTCGGACTAGATCGTTATACATATTAATGTTACGAGTCCGCCGTTCAGCCGAATAAACCGCCGTCGTTTCAAATTAAAGCCGGACTCATAGCTTTAATTTAACGCTCATTTTTGATAATGGCATCGGCGATCTGACCGCTCGACGGCGAATAATCGCCGGTCGAAATCTTGTCGCGTAAAAAACCGACCAGATCATTGCGGACATCGGGTAATTCCTTCAATTTTTCAACGTATTTTCCGGCTTCGGAAATCTTTCCCGAAAGCTCTATCTTGTCTTCGCTGACGACGGAAGGCTTTCCGTCGACCTTTAGGGCTTCTTCGCCCGTGCGCTTGGTTTCCTTCTGCTGAACATTATTTACAGAATCGAAACTATTGGTTTTGTTAATGTTTATACTCATATTTTTCCCACCTTAATAAGTTTCCGGTTTACACCATTCTACCTATCGGCGCGGTTTGCTAAAACATTAGACAAAATTTTCTGTGGGTTCACAAGTTCACCGTTTTCACGGATTTCAAAATGCAGATGCGGTCCGGTCGATTTTCCCGTCGAACCGACTGCGGCAATCGTTTGTCCGGCGGAAACTTTATCGCCTTGCTGGACAAAAATCTTTTCTGTGTGACCGTAACGCGATTCGCGTCCGTCAGGATGCTGAATGATGACGACGTTTCCGTAACCGCCTTTCCAGCCCGCAAACGAAACTTCGCCGTCAGCCGTTGCACCGATCGGCGTTCCCTTCGGTGCGGCAATGTCCATTCCGCCGTGAAACTTCACTTTTTTATCGACGGGATGAAAACGCGTCCCGAAATTCGAGGAAATTCTGCCCGAAACGGGAAACTGATAATTTACCGACGCGTTGATCGGCACAAGCGTGATTTCATCATCTGAAACGATTTGCGTGTTTTCGGTCGCAGAAACGTTCGGAACGATGCGGGCGCGGGTCGTGTTGACGAGCTTTCCGTCGAGAATCAGATTTTGCTGTGACGCTTCGATTCCTTCGCTTCGCGCTTCGTTTTCATAAGTCGAAATGATTTCCGCTTCGCCGTTTCCCGAATATTCCAAAGTATTGACGGGAGCGATCCTTCCCGAACGATTGATAACTGGCGGCGCGCCGTTTTCGGGGCGGTAATCGTTTTGCGAAACCGAATTTTGCGAAACTCGTGCTTGTTTGATCTCGCGCATCGCCGCCAACGGTTTCGATAAATTCGCGTTTTTCGATGCGGCAACCTTGTTCGGATTGATGCCGAATTGCTGAAGAATATTGTCAGCCAGACCGATTCCGCCCGATTCCGACATTGTGGTTGCAAGCTGTTCGGAAAACATCTTTTTCGCCAGATCGGTTCCGCCGTCGCCGCCGAAAAGCGAATCTTCTTCATCAAGGCTTGTATTATTCAAGATCGAGGTCAACTGCATCAGCAAAACCGCTTCAAACTGCATCGCCGCTTTCCGCAACTCTTCGGGCGACTGCGAATTTTTCGCCGTCTTATTCTCAGCGACGAGATTATTGATTTGTTCGAGCGGTGCTAAGTTCATAACTTTGGACTTTGGTTTTTGGTCTTTGGACTTCGGGTTAAATTTCAAAACCGAAGACCGAAGATTAATTTTTTATTGCATTTCAAGTTCGGCGTTCATTGCTCCGGCGGATTTTATTGCCTGTAGAATGCTGATAATGTCGCGGGCGGAAACGCCGATCGTTCTTAGTCCGCGCACAACTTCGTCGATGGTCGCGCCGTCGGGCAAAATGATCGATTCGGGTTTCTTTTCCTTTACGTCAACCGTCGTCGTCGGCACAACCGTATTATTCTGAACGTTTGTGAGCGGCGCGGGTTGATAAACTTCGTATTCCGTGCCGATCCTGACCGTCACGCCGCCCTGCGAAATAGCAACGCCGGAAATGCGCACTTCGCGTCCCATAATGATTGTTCCCGTGCGTTCGTTGATGATGATTTTGGCAATTTTTTCGGGCGTTAAGCGTAAAGTTTCGAGTTCGGCGATGAACCCGACGCGGTTATCTTCATAATTTTGCGGCAGCTTGATTTCCAGATTTCTCGCGTCCAGAGCCTTTGACGTTCCCATTCCGAATTTTGCGTTGATAAGCTTGTTGAGTTTGGCGGCGGTCGAAAAATCGTCGTTTCGCAAAACTAATGTAAGTTGATTATTTGCGGCAAGCTCGGTCGGAACGCTTCTTTCCACCGTTGCGCCGTTCGGAACGCGCCCGACGGTCGGATGATTTATCTCGACCGAATTTCCCGCGTTTCCCGCCGAAATTCCGCCGATCGAAACCGAACCTTGCCCGACGGCGTAAACCTGCCCGTCGATTCCCTTTAAAGGCGTTAAGATCAAAGTTCCACCTTGCAGAGATTTTGCGTCGCCGATGGATGAAACCGTCAAATCCAATTTTGAACCTTGCCGCGAAAACGGCGGAAGATTTGCCGTGACGAGAACCGTCGCGATATTTTCAGGCTTCAAGGCAGACGCTTGCGCTGAAATTCCCATTCTTTCGAGCAGATTTTGCAACGTCTGCCGCGCATATAAATTTTGCTGAACTTTGTCGCCCGTTCGGTTCAGACCGACGACCAGACCGTAACCGATCAGCTGATTTCCGCGAACGCCTTCGATGTCCGCCAAATCTTTGACACGCACGCTCAAATCCGCGTCCGTTTGTTGACAGTAAACAACTGCCGGAATAATGACGAATATAAATGCAAATGCCGGAAGCAATTGCGCGAATTGCTTGCCGAGCATTTTAACCAAACCTTGATATTCATTGAGTTTCTGCATTTTTTTCGGATTGTTTAGCCGTTCGGGAAACGGCTAAACAAAGGTTCATTTACGGGCTAGAAAGGTGAAACTTTCTCGAATAACCGAGACAACCAACCCGGTGCATTATCTGCCGATGCAATTCCCTTGCCATTAAATTCGACGCGCAGATCGCCGATAAAATTCGTTTCGATCGAATTGTCGTTGGCAAGATCGGCTTGGCGCACGATGCCCGACAAACCGAGTTTTTCTGTTTCCTTATTGATCTTGACGAGCTTCACGGCTTCGATTCGCAGATCGCCGTTCGGCAAAACTTCAACGACACGCGCCGTTATCCGCGCCTGCACGTTGCTTTTTCTCTGCGTCGAACCCGCGCCTTCAAATTTGCGGTTTCCGAGTCCGCTGACGACCGAGCCGGCGGTTTCCGCGCCATTGATCGGCAATGCGCTGATTAGCGGCGCAAGTCCGCCGAGCGTTCCCGAATCGCGGTTCCGTTTCGCGCCCGAAGAAACCGTCGCCGTATTTTCTTCGACGACATCGACGAAAACCAGATCGCCGATGCGCCTCGCTTTGAAATCGACGAGCAGATTCCCGTTTACCGCGCCGTCGGTGAAAAGCGAACCGTTGGCAGGTTTTGCAACGGGCGCAGACAGCGTTTCGAGTGTTTCGCTGTCGCGCGGAACCGCGCCTTTGACCTGCACGACCGTCATTTTCGGACCTGCATTTTGAAATTTTTCGGCTTCTTCGCGTTCCTTTTTCAGTTGTTTTTCAGCCGCTTTTCGCGCTTTTTTTTTTTCTTTGGTTTCCTTTTGCGCAAAAACGGAAACTGTCGTGAAAATGCTTGTAACGAGCAATGCAATTAAAATCTTTTTCATATTGTTAGTTGAAATTTCAGAAATTTATCCTGACCAAACCTTGGTCGATGACGGTCGCTTGCAGAATCGCGCAGGATTGCGAATTTTTAACCGAAATACGGTCGCCGATCTTGCCCGAAGCGCGTGCTTCGCCGCTGACGATGATCTTTATTTTTCCCGAAACGCCTTCGATCTTCACGAGGTCGCCGTTTCTGACGACAACTCCGGCGGCGAAAGAATCGCTCGTCAATTCCGTTCCTTCAGCAATATTTTTGAGTGAAACTGCGCCGCGAAGCTTATCGAATTTTTGAAAATAACTCGTCAAAGGCTTTTCCAAACGCCGTTTTTCGATGCGGACATCCGTTTCAGAGATTTTTTCATTTGAAATCAGATTTCGATTTGCGACGAGAATATCGCCGAAAGCCTCGACTTGGGCGGTAGCGGAAAATCTTCTGGAAACGACATTATCGACGCGGATTTCGATTGAAACCGAAAACGGCGTGAAGAAATTGCGGACGTTTTTCGCATCGGCTTTGACGGAAATTTCACCCGACGGAAGCGCAACATTCGACGGAAGATCGAGCCGAACAAGCTTTGCGTTGACGTTTTCGGATTGAAAATTTTTCAAAACTTCCGTTTCGACGGCTTGTTTCAAGAGATTTTCGTTCAGATTTTGCGAAGCGCGCCGAATCAAAATCTGCGTCGGCGCGTCGAGCAAAACTTCATTTTCCGAAAATCCCGCCGCCGCGATCAAAAGCGTAATCTGTTCGCGTCTGATTTCTCGAAACATTCCCGCTTTCGGCGCGTAACCGAGCGAAATTTGCTTTAAGCGATTCGTTTTTACTTCTTCGCCCGTTATTTCGGCGATGTTTCCGAGCTTGATATATTCATCCGTAACGGTCGTTTCGGACGCGAGCCGAATCTGCGTTTTGGTTTGCGCAGAAACATTCAGCGACACAAAAAAAATAGATAAAAACGCAGAGGAAATAAGGAAAAAAAGCGTTTTTCGGGGTTTCGTTCTTTTCATATTTCCTCTGCGTTCCTTCAGTTGAACTTAAATTTTATGAAACGGCTTGATTGATCGTTCCGAGCATTCTATCAGCCGTTGAAATCACTTTTGAATTCGTTTCGTAAACTCTCTGCGCCGAGATCATATTGACCAATTCTTCGACGACATTGACGTTCGAGCCTTCGACGTAGCCCTGATTGACGCGACCGATACCGTTCGTGTTCGGCGAACCCGCAATCGCGTTGCCGCTTGCGCCCGTTTCACGGAAAAGATTGCGTCCGAGTGCTTCCAAACCTGCCGGGTTTGCAAAGATCGCAAGCTGGATTTGTCCGACGTTTTGCGCCGTGTTTTGTCCCGGCAAAGTCACGGAAACCGTTCCGTCTTCGCCGACCGTGATCGAAGTCGCTTCGGTCGGGATCGTGATCGCAGGTTCGATGGTTTCGCCCGTCGCGGTCACGACCTGACCTTGATTATTCAGGTGAAACTGCCCCGAACGCGTGTATGCAAGATCGCCGTTTGCCTGTCGAACCTGAAAAAAACCACTGCCTTCGATGACCATATCGAGCGGATTTTCGGTCTGTTTGAAATCGCCCTGCATAAAGATTTTTTCGGAAGCGATGGTTCGCGCACCGAGTCCGATCTGCAAGCCGACGGGCAAATTCGTCTGCGCGTTTGCCGCGCCGCCCGCCGCCCGCATATTTTGATAAAGCAAATCCTGAAATTCGAGCCGTGTGCGTTTGAACCCGACGGTCGAGGCGTTCGCCAGATTGTTGGCGATGTTGTCAACGTTTTGCTGCTGAACCTGCATTCCGGTCGCAGCCGTTAAAAGTGCTCTGCTTGGCATAAATTACTCCTTTGATCGTAGTTGGTTGTTCGTCGTTCGCCGATTCTTGTTTTACAACGAACAACCAACAACTAACTACGAACTAATTACAATTTTCCGATTTCTCCTGCAATTTTACGTCCGAGATCGTTCATCAGAAGCGAAACGTTTTTTTGCAGATTTTCAAATTCGCGCTGGTTGTTTATCATTGCAACCATTTCCGTGATCGAATTGATATTTGAAGATTCGAGCGAACCTTGAATGACGCGGGAATTTACGGCTTGTTGCGGCTGTTCCGCGCCCGTCAACATAAACATCGTGTCGCCTTCTTTGGTCAAAGCCGCCGCCGGATTGTTGAAACGAACGAGCTTTAAACCGTCGAATTGCTGATTTCCGATCGCCAGACTTCCGTCTTCGCCAATGGAAATTTCGCCCTTATCGTTCGGAACGGTGATCGCGCCGCGTTCGCCGATGACGAGATCACCCTGATGATTTACGAGCTGTCCGGCGTTGTTCAAGGTCAGATTTCCGGCGCGTGTGTAACGCGTTCCGCGCGGTGTTTGAATCTGTATAAAAGCGTCGCCTTCGATTGCCACGTCCAGACTTCTGCCCGTTTGCTGAATCGTTCCTTCGGAAAACTCGAAACGGCTGGCGGTCGAAACGCCCGCGACCAGATTTTGCGTGCTGATTCCGCTTTTTCTGTCGGCTTCGATGGCGGCGTAATTCAAACGTTCGGCTTTAAATCCGGTCGTCGAAGCGTTGGCGATGTTATTTGCCTGCACTTCGAGCGTCCGCTGACGTGCGCGCATTCCGAGAAAAGCTGTGTAAAGTCCGTAATTCATATTTTTATTTATCCACAGATGAACACGGATGAACGCAGATTTGATAGGAGATTTTGTCAGGATTTTTTTGTGAAATTTTCATAATTTATCCGTGTTTATCTGTGTTCATCTGTGGATGAAAATTCTTTTTTATGCTGCGATTGCGCGGTTGAGATTGATGATGAGTTCGACTTCGCCGGGCATCATTCCGAGCGTCGAAGCGATTATTTCAGGCGATTGTCCGCGTGAGGCAAGCGTCAAAACGCGATGACGGCGTTCGGTGATGTTTGCTTTGTTCACAGCGGTTTTTTCTTCGATTATCTCGACTTCCTGTTCTTCGATCACGTCTTTTTTCGCTAGCTTCGGCTGACGAATGCGCGTTTCGAGCCACGCAACGCGACGTGCCTGATCGTTGACTTTCTGGCGGCTCATTTCGAGCAGTTCTTTACTGTTTGCCAGGGATTTTTCGAGTTCTTCCGTTTGTTTGGCGTTAAATTCGAGAAGTTCGCGGTGATTATTTAACTTTTTCCAGCAAAAAAATGCGAACGCAAAACTGACCAAAGCAACTAATGCCGAAGCGGTTGAAATCTGTAATTCTAAATTCATCATTTCTCCTTTGTTTTTTGTGTTCCGCCCGTGCTTACGCGTGGGCTTCCGATTTCTAATTCGTGTTTGAAAGAAGCGTACGCGAACGTTCTTCCTGTGTGCCGATGTCGGTCACGCGAACGCCGTAATAGCCATCTATGACAACAACTTCGCCGCGTGCGAACGGATAATTATTGACCAATAACTCAACGGGTTCATCGATCGTCCGATTGAGTTCGATCATTGTTCCAATGCCGAATTTGACGACTTCGCGAAGCGGCATTTCGGTTAAACCGAAACGCACCGTGACGTTCATTTCAACATCCAGAAGACGTTCGATATTTTTCGACGCGTCGCTTTTATTTTCGTTTTTCGCAACGGTCGGAAATTTGAAAGGCTGTTCGCCGATTTCCGCTTTGCTTGCCTCGAATTCGGCTTTTGCGTTCGCAATTTCGCGCTCCATCGCCGATTCGGGTTCGTCAAATTCATCCGTAAATTCCTTCGTTTCCGTCATTTCGGGTTCGGCGGTTTCAAACTGTTCTTCGTTCAATTCTTCATTTTCCGGCATTTCTACTCCTGAGTTTTGATTTTCTGCTTAAGCAGGCTTCGGTTGGCGTTCACCGCCTTAAGACGGAACTCAAAACTTTCTGCTTACAATTTCAGGCGGCTGCCTGTGATGTCATTTCTTCCTTTAATTCGGAAACCTGGACGACGATTCTGTTTTCGAGTGCGGCAAGTTTGCCGTAAAATTTGTTCGTGTTTCCGACGCTGATGTTGACGGGTTTTTCGACCCGATGATTTGTCCGCAAAACGTCGCCTTTTTCGAGCGACATCAGATCGGAAACAGCGGCGGCGATCTTATCGAGTTCGGCGGCAACGGGAAAATTCACGGTCGAAAGCGTTTTCAAAAGTGATGCGGTCGCTTCGGGTGCGGTCGTTTTGCTCGTCGAATTTGCCGATTGGCTGAACTGGTCGATGACGGGTTCGAGCATTCCGACGGGCAAACAAAGACTCATCGAACCTTTCGCTTCACCGATCTGGAGCTGATAAATCGCGGCGGCGACGACTTCGTTCGGCGCGACGATCTGCAACAGTTGCGGACGCGTTTCGTGTGCCGTAACTTCTGCCGTCAACTCAATTACCGGTTTCCAGACTTCCTTGTATGTATCGACCACGACCGTCACAAATGCTTCGAGAATGCTTAATTCCAGTTCGCTTGCGGCGCGAAGTTCGTTTGTCGGTTTTCCTTCGCCGCCGAGCATTTTGTCGATCAGCGGAAACGCGATGGAATTATTAATCTCAATGGCGAAAACGCCTTTCAATTGCTGAACCGAAACGGGAAAGATCGTTGTCGGATCGGTCAAGCCTTTCAAGTATTCGCTGTAAGATTGCTGTTCGACCGAGATCAGATTCGCTTCGCAAAACGTCCGCAGAAACAGCGGCAAGCCCGACGAAAGCCCGTTCGCAAACAGATCGTGAAGCAGATAAAGCGAACGAACCTGTTCTTTCGATAAACGGTCGGGACGGCGGAAATTATACGGCAAAACCCGGTTGCGTTTGTCGCGCTCGCTGTTCGCGAGGTCGACTTCGGGCAAAAGTGCCGACATTTCTTCGTTTGAAAGTAATTCGCTTTTGTTCATTTCAAAAAAATTTATTTGGCAAGATTGGCGCGCATCCGCACGACGGCTTGGGTGCGAAGCTGTGAAACGCGTGATTCGGTAATGCCTAAAACCGCCCCGATTTCCTTCATATTCAATTCTTCAACGTAGTAAAGCGCGATGACCTGGCGTTCACGTTCGGGAAGTTTGTCGACCACTTCGCTCAGACGCTGACGGCGTTCTGAATCTTCGTAAGCCTCGAACGGCGACGCGCCCGTGTCGTAGATCGTATCCATCAGGCTCAAGCCGGTTTTTTCGTCCTGTTCGTCCAGATCGGTAATGTTCAACCCGCTGATTTCGCGCAAAATATTGTGCAATTCCTTGAGCGGCATCCGCAGGTGAAGCGCAACTTCCTCTTCGGTCGCGGGCGCGCCTTTCAGTTTTTCGATCTGCCCGTAAGCATTCTGCACTTCCCTGGCGCGGCGGCGAACGGTTCGCGAAGCCCAATCGAGCGAGCGGAGATTGTCCAAGATCGCGCCGCGCACGCGCATTTCCGCAAATGTCGTAAACGCCACGCCGCGCGACGGGTCATAGCGTTCGACCGCGTCAATCAATCCGATCACGCCCGCGCCGTAAAGATCGTCGCGTTCGACCGATGACGGAAGTTTGGCGGCGATTCTGTCTGCAATATATTTGACTTTTGAAAGATGCGTCATTATCAGCGTTTCGCGGTCAATCTCCATTTGTGCAACGGATTTATACTGCGCCAATTTTTGAAAATTTTGGGGAGCTGTCACTTGTAGCATTTTTTTACGTGAAATAACGGGTAATTTTATGGCGGTGAGGTCTGCGATTAATTAAACTCCATTGGCGGCTAACTGTTCGCCAATGTTTCCCAGAATGATTGAAGCTGGATTCGCGAATCTCTATCCTTCTGTTTTTGCTGATTAAATTGTTTCGCGACCAGCCTAATTGCACGGCTCGCGGGACAATCGGGCGCATACTGCACGACCGGAACCTGTTCGCGAACCGCTTCCGACAACATCGAATCGTGCGGAATCATTCCCAGAAATTCGATCTGCGAACTCAGAAAACAATAAACCGCCGAATTGAGTTGCTGATAAACCTGTTTCGCTTCCGCCATTCCGACGAAATTGTTGACGACCAGCGAGATCGGTTTGGTCGGCGCGTGTCGCAGAATGACTTTGATCGTCGCGTAGGCATCGACCAGACACGTCGGTTCGGGTGTGGCAACGACGACGACTTCGCTCGCGGAAAGCAAAACGCCGAGCACGTTTTCGGCAATTCCCGCCGCCGTGTCGATCAGCATAAAATCCGTGTTTTCTTCCATTAACTGCAATTCTGCAAAAATATATTCGCGGGCATTGCCGGAAATATTCGCCAAATCTTCGATACCGCTTCCGCCCGGAATCAGGCTTACTTTGTCCGAAATATTTACGACAACTTCGTCCAAGCCTTTGATTCCCGCGAAGACATGTCCGAGATGATATTTCGGTGCAAGTCCGCACAAAATATCGGCATTCGCCAAACCGAAATCCGCGTCCAAAAGCGTGACGCGATTGCCGAGCGCACCCAATTCGAGCGATAAATTGACGGCAAGGTTCGATTTGCCGATTCCGCCTTTTCCGCCCGTGACGGCGATACAGCGTGTGCCGGTTTGCGTTTTTCCGAAAATTCCTGATTGTAAGCGTTGTTTTTCCGCCGAAATCTCCATCGGCATTGTGTTTGAAGCCATAGTCCTTAAAGTTGATGCTTGATCGTTCATTCTCTCTCCCTTGAAATTTTTGAAAGGTAAGTCAGCAAAAATAAATTTTTAGTTTAGAGTCCTGCCTTCAGGCGGCGATTATCTAATGAAAGCCTGCTAATGCAGGGACTCTGAACGCGTTTCACAATTTCACTTTTAATTAAATCCGATTAAATGACTGCTTTCTGTGAATTTGCGCGAAATATCCCGTTAACGAAAGCATCGGGTGTTGCCGTTTCTAAATCTTCGGGAACGCGCTGTCCCATACAAAGATAAACGAGCGGCAAGTTGCTCTGCGCCGCAAGTTCGACCATCGCGCCGGGTTGGGTCGTTTCGTCGAGCTTGGTGATCGCCAGACAATCCGCGCCATACATTTCAAATTTTTTGATCGTCGCGCCCGCGTCGTTGGCATTCGTCGTTGCCTGAATCGTCAGACATTTGCGGATTTCGTCGCTGGCACGCAGATATTCGGCTAATTCATATTGATCTGCGAGGTCGTGCGGGTTTTTTCCCGTCGTATCTATCAAAACCGTCGCGTCCGCCGGAAAACGTCTTAAAACTGCGTCTAATTCCAAAACCGAGCGCACTACACTGCAACCTGCGCCGATGATTTCGGCATAAGTTTTCAATTGTTCGACGGCGGCGATGCGGTATGTATCTAAAGTGACGAGTTCGACACGGCGGCGTTCGTGGAGCGCGGTGCGCGCGGCAAGCTTTGCAACCGTCGTCGTTTTGCCGACTCCCGTTGCACCGACGACCGCCAAAACCGAGGGTTTGCCGTCCTGTAACGGGTTTGATTCAAATTTGACGAACGATGCGAGAGATTTCAAAAGCGCGGTTTGTGCGAGATTTTCGGTTCTGACCAAACCTTTGCGATAGAGCGGAATGATGTCGGCGATAACTTTATGCGCGAGTTCGGTCGAAATTCCCGTTGCCGATAAATCCAGATACGCCTCGTAAAACGGCGACTCGAAAATTTCGTCGAACATTTCCAAATCCATACCGTTCTGCCACGGAAGCACGTTTTGACGATTGACGAACGCGCTGATCGAAAATTTGACTTCACGAAGCTCGGCGCGTAAAAGTTCGAGTTCGCGGCTTGTCGTGCTCTGCGACGGCGTTTCGGAAAGGTTCAAACCGAGCGACGGCGTTTCGGTCAAAACCTGACGGGCGACTTCCTTGCGGCGATGCACGACCTTCGGCGCGGTTTGCGCGATCTCAACACGTTCGATCGGTTTCGCTTCGACTTCCCTCTTCTTCGACAAAGCCGAAACTTCTTCATCGAATTCGTTTGCTGAAGCGGCGCGGAGCTTCAAAGCTTGAAGCATTTCTTCCTTTCCGAACTCCGCCTTTTTCTCAACGGCTTTTTCCGCAGGTTGAGGTGCGGCAGGCGTGTTTTCCGTAAAATTTAATTTCAGCGTCGTTAAAAGCGAACCGTTATCTTTTTTGACTTCGTTGTTTTTCGCATTTGCGCCCGAAGCCGCCGCGCTGATCTCGATCTGCGTTTCCGCACCGAAACCTAAAAAACCTTTGGTCTGAACGCGCTTCGTTTCGAGCACGAAAGCATTTTCGCCTAATTCCTGTTTGATCTTTTCTAATGCTTCGCGCGCTGTCGAGCCTCTGTATTTTTTAACCTGCATCATAAATTTTTCGATTTTTTGTTTCAGAAGTTTCTCGAAAGTGAAATCGGCGGGAAAAAATTTATTGAAGATTTTGACCTCAGATTTTCGTGGGAGAAACTGATTTGTTTTCAAAAGATTTTTTGTTAATTGACCATTCCCATCGAAACCAGCCTGACGTTTGCCGCGACTTCGCCGTGGGCGATCACAACCAGTTCAGGCAAGAACCGTTCCGTAAGTTTTCGGAGATGCGGGCGAACCATCGAAGAGCACAAAACGACGGGTTGCGACATCACGGCGGCACGGCAGGCGGTTTCGATCTTTTCGAGCAATTGTCTGCCGAAATCCGGTTCGATAACTTGATTCTGCGCGCCTCCGAGCAAGCCGAGCCTTTCCGCGATCTGCGTTTCAAGGCGCGGATCGAGCGTCAAAACCGACAATTCACCGCTTTCATTTGCAAGGCTTGATGAGATAGTCCGCGCCAGCGAACCGCGCGCCGCTTCTGTCAAAGCATTGACATCACGCGTCACAACTCCGACATCTGTGATGGTTTCGAGAATCGTCGCCAGATCACGAATCGGCACGCGTTCACGAAGCAGATTTTGCAAAACTCTCTGCGTTTCGCCGAGCGACAAAACCTTAGGCGTTGCTTCTTCGACGGTTTTCGGATGGCTTTCCGCCAGATTATCGAGCAATTGGCGCGTTTCCTGTCTGCCTAAAAGTTCGTGTGCGAAGCGTTTGATGATCTCCGCAAGATGTGTGCAGACAACAGTTGTCGGGTCAACGACGGTGTAACCGGCAGTTACGGCGCGGTCGCGGTCTTCGCTCCGGCGAATCCAAACGGCAGGCATTCCAAACGCCGGATCGGTCGTTTCAATCCCGTGAATTTTCTCACGCACAACGCCCGGATCGATCGCCAGATAACCTTCGGGATGAATCTCTCCCGTCGCCACCTTTTCGCCTTTCAGCAAGATCGCATATTCACGCGGTGAAAGCTGTAAATTATCCGTAACGTGAACGGAGGGAACAATTATCCCTAATTCAACAGCCGCTTGGCGGCGAATTTCACGAATTCTGTTAAGGAAAGAATCTTCCGCGCTGACCAGCCCGATCAACCCGTAGCCGACTTCCAAAGCGAGCGCGTCGATCTTTAATAAATTCTCGATCTTTTCGGGTAGTTTCGTGTTTTCTGCCTTTTGTTCGGCGGCTTTGTCCTGTTCGGTTTGCTCGGCGGCTTTTTTCAATTGCGATTGTGAAATATAGCCTATTCCGCCCGTTGCAACCGCCAGTGAAAGAAACGCAAAATGCGGCATCCCCGGTAAGATACCGAGAAACGCAAGCACTGCACCTGCAATAAATAACGGTCGCGGATTAGTCAAAAGCTGAACGCTCATTTCCGAACCCATACTCGTTTCCGTTGCCGCTCTTGTCGTTACGATCGCCGCCGCAACCGAAATAAAAAGCGACGGAACTGCCGCCGCAACTCCGTCGCCGACCGTCAGGGTCGTGTAGTTTTTTAGAGCCTCAGCCAACGTCAGTCCGTGCTGAATCACGCCGATCAGAAAACCTGCGCCGATATTGACCGCCACGATGATTATCGAAGCGACCGCGTCGCGCTGTGTGAAGCGAATTGCGCCGTCCATCGCGCCGTGAAACTCGGATGCCTGGTTGATGTCTTTACGCCTTTGCCGCGCTTCGTTTTCATCGATCATTCCCGCCGCCAGATCAGCATCGACCGCCATCTGTTTTCCGGGCATCGCGTCAAGCGTAAACCTTGCTGTTACTTCACTTGAACGCACTGCGCCGTGGTTGACCACGAGAAACTGAATCACTAAAAGAATCAAAAATATCACTATTCCGACGACGTAATTTCCGCCGATCACGAATTCACCAAATGCTTTAATGACATTTCCGGCGGCGGCTTCGCCGGTGTTTCCCTCGCTCAGAATCAAACGCGAAGTCGCGACGTTCAAGGCGAGTCTGAAAAGTGTCGTAAGTAATAAAAGATTGGGAAACGAAGTGAATTTTACCGGCTCCATAATATACATCGAAACCAATAAAACAACGACCGAAATCATCAAATTGAAGCTGATTAAAACATCCAGCAAAAATGACGGTAACGGCACGAGCAAGACCAAAAGTATGACGACTGCCGCGATCGGCACTGTCAAATGCGAGAAATTTCCGACTTGGTTTATAACTCTTTCGGCGGCTGAATTTTTCATTTTGCACTAGGTAATTTTTGAATTCGTTTATGCCTTTTGAGGCTCGGTTCACGTTTTCAGCAATTTTAGTGCCGTAAAATATTACTGTTTATTTTTTTCTAAAACCAATTCAGCCTGCGCGAGTCCTTCCCCGGTCAAATAAAATACGCTTCCTGCGTTCACGCCGGGTCGCAATTCGATTCTTATCAAACCTAAACTCTGCATTCTTTTTAAAGCGTCGCGGTATGTGTTTGTCGAACCGATCCCCGCTTCTCGCATTACCTCTGCGCGCGTTACCGTAAAGCTATTTTTTAGTTCATTATCCGCATTTGCTTTTTTACAAAAATATTCCCAAACCTGCATTATTCTTAAAGACATAGTTTTTCTCACGTCTTCGATTTCTTTTTTAAACTCTTCATCCGATTGCTTTTTCGGCTTTGCTTGCAGATTTTTCTTTTCTTTGATTGCGGGATTCTTAGAAATCGGCTTTTCGGTCGTTAAATCCGAACCGATTTTCGATTCGACTTCCTTTTTATCGAACGGTGAAGGAAGTTCCGCAACATCCTGACTCGTTTTATGTAACTTTACCGGGTCACGCAATACTAAATTCAATTTTCTTTTCATCGATTTTTTCTCCTTTGAATTTATTTACTTGCCTTTTTTTTGCTTTCGCGTTTCTTCTTCAAAGGCATATCCAATCTCTTAAAAAATTCTTCGGTTAAATTTCTTATTTGTTCCGCCGCCTTTGAATTTGCGGCTGTCAATAAAACCGGGAGCTGATATGATGGTGCTTCTGCTATTTCTGCATAATCATTTACTACTTGTTTGAAAACATAAGGCACAATATCGCTTCTCGATTCGACTGCTTTGTAAGCCTCTTCCGCCAAAACTCGCCTCGATTTGAATAAATTCACCAATGCTCCCAAAATTTCCAGATCGGGATTTACGTCCATCGTGACTCTTTCTGCGGTATAAACCAACTGCGATAAACCTTCTAATCCCATTGCAGTTGCGGCACAGGGAATCAATAAATAATTTGCCGCTGTCAAGGCTGACTCCAATGCGTTTCCGAAATGCGGCGGACAATCGATAAAAACGAAGTCATACTCTGCCGCATTCTTTTCAATTTCCCTTTTTAATCTGTATACAGTTGAAGGCGGCTCTTTTTCGATTGCAACCAATTTATAATCGGTTCCGACCAGATCAAGATTCGGGACTGCCGTTGTTACCATTGCCGACTTCAACGACTGCATTTCTTCTTTTGCCGTATTAGCAGGACGTATCAATACGTGCGCCAGAGTTACCGGATTTACTTCTTCTAAATTTTCCAACCAGGAATTTGTCAAATTCCCTTGCGGGTCAGCATCAATCATCAATACTTTATATCCGTTTAATGCGCACGCCGAAGCTAATTCTCTCGTTATCGTACTTTTTCCGACCCCGCCTTTCTGATTCGCAATTGCAATTATTTTTGTTTTCATTTTCCGCTTTAAGTGGTCTGTGCAGTTTCTTCGCCCTGTTTGGTTTATGCGCTCTGTTTGCTTTCAGCACTATTACCAGACTTTGCAGTTATAGCACATTGCGCGGTCATTGCGCAATGTTTAGTATGAGTGGCTTTAGTAGAATTAGCACACATACTGCTCAGACCGCATAGGTTGCTATTTTTACTGTAAGCGGTCTGAGCAGTATGTGTGCTATGTTCGGTATGTGCAAATAAAGCGGTCTTAGTGCTCAATCTTGTTTCCATATAGAATATGTGCTCACAGTGGTCTGTGCAGTCTGGTCAGTAATAACAGAGGACACAGACCACTGTGAGTTGTAATTAATGATATGAAACTAAGATTGAATTAAATCAAGGATAAAATATAATAGCTAAATACCAAATAATGATCTTAATTTATGAATAATTTAACCCAAAGCAAGCCATTAATAAAAGATACTGCTAACTTCTTTCGCACCAAAGAGGGAAAAAAACAAATGTATGAGGCACTGGAACGAGTGTCAGCAAAAATAGAAATAAAACCCCCGTTAACATTGGAAAAATTGATGTCTGTTTTTGGAACGACCGCACTGATGTTTCCGCCGGACATTTCCAGCGACGAGTCTTTAACCGTCGGGAGATCGACAACTATCGAAGAGAGAACTGAATGGATAGATGCTTTGGGCAATCTTCATTTATTGCTGAATAATCAAAGTTTAGAAAGAGAAGTTAGAAAATTAACGGAAAATCCGAGATTAAAAACGATAAAAGATAACGAAAATCCATTTGAAAATATAACCGGATTAGAGAGTTTTGCCGAAGAGATCGCGATTCGTTCCCGTGTTTTGATTATGGAAACTAATAACGGAAGCGCAACGGATGCAAAAGCCGTAGTTCCAAATCAATTAAAGATCGGTGAAATGCTCGCCGAACAGCTTGAAATTCTGACGATCATTCTCGATATTGAGAAAAAATTAAACAAAACAGAAACGGGAAAGCTTCAGGAAACCGATCCAAACGCGGAAAATCAGAGAACTTCGGGTATCGCGACCGAAGCCTTGTTAAAAAAAGATTTTCTTCCCGTCAGCAGTAGTGCAAGTTATCAAGCTATGCGCGAAGCCGTGGCATTAAAGAAATTCAATAAAGATGTCGAATCGCCTTATCCGACCGCTTACGTGGAAAAATCCTCGATCAAAGGGAAAATTCAACTTACGCCTTTGCAAACTGAGGCTGTTTACGGAGAAAAATTAAAGGAACTCGAAGCCTCGATGTGGCGTAAACGCGAACAATTATCAGACCTGCACGTTGATGTGATAGACGCGATGTGCGCGACCTGGATCGTACAGGCAACTTCCGACGAAAGCCGTGCGGTCATTACGGCTGACGACGTATTAAAACTGCGCGGTTTGAAACCGCATCTGGGCGGCAGCGGAAGACGGGGAGGTTATACGAAAGAACAGCGCGACGAAATCTCCGAAGCTATCCAGGACCTTGAAAACATTTGGTTTGAAATCACTGAAAAGGTCAAAAGAGGGAAGACGAGCAAAACGGATTTTATTCAAAGCCGCGCGATTGCCGTCACCGACCGGGGCGGTCAGATGAGAATTGACGGAACTCTCGACGTGATGTGGTTCGTTTTTCGTCCGGGAAGTATTTTTGCCAGATATTTACTAACCGAAGGTAGACAATCTGCGCTCCTTGCGGCTCAAGCCCTGCGTTATAACGTTCGCACCGAAGCCGTTGAAAAACGGCTTGTCCGTTATCTTAGCTGGCAATGGCGAATCCGTTCCAAATCGGCATCCTATCTTCAACCGTATGAAGCAAATACGCTTATCAAAGAAGCCGGAATCAAAGTGCCGAGCCGCAATTCAAACAGGGCGGTAGAAAGATTGGAAAAAGCCCTCGACCGAATGCAAACGGACGGTTTGATCACGGGTTGGCAGTATCTTGATTGGGACTGGTCAAATACGAACAAGCACGGCTGGATAAAAGAATGGCTGGCTTCGAGAATTGCGATCGAACCGCCTGATTTTATTCGTGACTCATACGAAACCATAACCGCGACGGCTGAAAAGCAGACTTTACAACCGAAATTGGATTTTACAAACTCGCCGCCACGCAATGAAGCCGAAATTTCAATTCAAACCAAGGCTAAACGTAAAGCATTAAAATTAACCCAGATGCAGCTTGCCGAGCTTCTCGAGCTTTCGCAACCGACACTATCCCGCATCGAAGCCGGGCGCAAAGTTTCGCACGAGGAAAAACAAAAAATTATTCAGTGGTTAATGGAAACTTCCGAGAAATCGGTAAAACCTGAATAAAAGTCGTTACTATTGAGTGCACTTTAACTAAATTCAGCCTGTTGCAATTCAGCTTTGAATAAAAGCCGCGATTATCCTGTGCATTATTCAGAAATTTCCTCTGATTTTTCCATATTATGACAATAAAGTGAATATTCTTGATTGAATAAATGCCGCTATCGATATGTGCATTTATTCAATCTGCTTTCGGGTTTGAAGAAAGATTTTTGAATTTTGAATAAAAGCCGCGGTTATCTCGTGCAAAATATTAAATATTTCTCTTAACTTCTCAATTATTAATAGTTTAAAAATTATCCTGAGCTTTGACTGAATAAAAGCCGCGGTTATCGTGTGCATTATTCAATGTCGAAATATCTCTTGAAATTAGAATAACTTATGAAAATCTGCTTAAGAAACGTCTTGAAGTTTTTTTCTGAATAATATTTGTCGTTACTGAATAGTGCAAAGGTCGGGACTATCTTGTGCAGGAGTCGTTATCAGACAGTGCATTTACTATTTCTAAGTATTGCAATATATGTACTTAACTCGCTTTTAAAATCTCAATGATAATAATTATATTAACACGGCTGAATAAAGCTGTCGCTTTCTCAGCCGAGTGTAAAATTTTCCGTGACGCACGCCGCGCACGCGCCGCCTGCCGAAAATAATTCGTTAAACATCAGGTGAAAAATTATGAAAGCAGTAATGACAGAAAAAATTCCGAGATTAACACTGTTAAGTGATCTTGTCGGCGAATTGGTAGCTGATACGGAAGCCGCCCAAAAAGCACTGGAATCGGGAAAACCGCGTGGACCCGTGACGAGTTTGCCGCGTTTGGATGAAGCTCTCGGAGGTTATCTGGCGACCGGTTTACACATCTTGCAAGCCGCGCCCGGAGCAGGAAAATCGGCTTTTTCTTTGCAAATTGCGGCAATGTGCCGATTTCCTTCCTTATATATAACGACCGAAATGGGAATTTTAGAATTGTTCAGACGTTTGATTGCCCGCGAAACCGAAACTTATCTGGGAAAACTGAAAAGCGGTGAGATCGGCGCGAAGGAAGCGATGCGGCTTGCGCTGGCAACCGTCGAAAGACTTCCTTGTATGGCACTTCTCGACGGAACGAACGCTTATGCTTCGCCGCGCCAGATTTTGGATGTCGCACAAGCATTAAAGGAACGTGCGAAGGCGGGGCAGGTTCTGGTTGTGATAGATTCGGTGCAGATGTGGGCAAAATCGGTGCGCGGAGTTGATGCCGATTTCGTCGGTGCAAGCGAATATGAATTGATAAACGCCGGAATTTCCGCGCTTTCGGCACTTGCGACCGATCTGAATTGTCCGGTTTTGGCAATTTCTCACAGAAATCGAGTCGGAAATAAGAACGGCACGGCGAGCCTTCATTCTGCAAAAGGAAGCGGCGAAGTCGAATATATGGCGGAGTCGGTGATCGACCTTACGAGGAAAGAGGAACAGCCGAATCAAAACGGCGAGGTCGAAGTCGTCTTGAATTTATTGAAAAATCGTCACGGAGTTCCGGGCATTGCGATTCCGTTAAAATTCAGCGGCAGAATCCAGAGATTTCAGGAAGCCTGGTAATTTGTTCGGCAAAGGAGATTTATAAAAATATGCACGAAGAGTTTTTGTCTTTAAATGAGTTGGAAAACTTCGATTCACGCAGTTCGTCGCGTGGAAAGGAAAGACGGTTTTGTTGTCCGCGTTGCGGTGCGGCGAAACCGAAAGATGCGGCGCATCGTTCTTTGGCGGTCAACACGGAAAACGGCGCGTTTTTCTGTCATCGATGCCAGTCGAAAGGACGTTTGAAGGAGTTTTGGGAAGAACGCGTGCAAATTCCGAAAAAAACGCGGGCGCGACAGAAACTGATTTCGCATTTTTCGCTCGAAACGGTTGATTACAAACAGCAAAAATCTGCCGGCGATCTCGAAAAGGAAGAGAATCTGGCGGACAAAATGAGCGATTTCCAAAAGAATTTTTCGGGTTCGCCCGCCGAATCGTATCTTTCAAAGCGCGGCATCTCGTCGGAAATTGCGATTCGGACGGGTTGCGGTTACGCGCCGAAGTGGGAACATTGGGAGAAGGACGGCGAGAAATGGAGGTTCAAGGGAACGGACGAACGCGTGATTTTTCCTGTTTACAATCGCGACAGGAAATTGGTCGCGCTTCACACGCGGGCGATCAACGACGAGCATATCAATTCGTCGAAGATCACACGCGGAAATAAATCGGACGGAATTTTTGCGACCCGAAAGGATATTTTTAATTCGGGAATCGTCGCAATCTGCGAAGCACCGATCGATGCTTTGGCTCTTGAAATGTGCGGAATTCCGGCAATTGCGCTGATCGGCACGGGTTCGCCGGATTGGTTAGGTTTGAAATTCAGCTTCAAACAGGTTTTGATCGCAACCGATGCCGACCTTGCCGGCGACAAAGCGGCTTTCAATCTGCAAAATCAGATGCTCGCACGCGGTGCGAAAACCTATCGGCTCAGACCGCGCACGGCGAAGGATTGGGCGGAAGTTTTAGAAGAGATAGGAGTCGAAAAACTTTCGGAATTTTTAAGACCGTTTGCCGAAAATCTTTCAAACGAAGAACGTTTCTGCGAAGCGGTCAAGCTCTACGAAAGCGGGCGAACGGAAGCTTACCAGTTCGTTGTCAACTGTATGCCGCTCAAAGTTTTTGCGGATTTGCGTGAAATGTATGCCGGAAAAAGTTTTTCCGAAGTCGGCGCGTTCTGACCGTTCGACAAATACACTAATCGAAAAGAAGAGTTTCAATGAAAATTGAGGCTCTTTTTTTATTGGAAATTTTATTTGAAATTTTGTCGTGAAAATCGAATAAATCTGTAAATATCCAGAGTTTTACGGGGAAAAATTATCTTAATAAATTTAAAGTTTCAGTGAAAAAAGCCGATAGGATGAAGTGCTTGATGAGATATTTGCGTATTTCATCGGATAAAAAACTACATCTTAAAAAGGAATTATAAAAAGTGGCAGAAACAGAAAATCAGCTCATACCGCTCAGAGCACTTGTAATTGACGATTCGCGTGTGATGCGAAATATGGTGATGCAGACACTTCGACAGTCCGAAATGGCTGAATTTGAATTTACCGAGGCGGGAAGCGGTTCGGAAGCAATTTCAAAATTCGACGCGGATAAAACCGACATAATTTTTGTTGACTGGAATATGCCCGGAATGAACGGCATCGAGTTTGCCCGCGAAATTCGTGCAATGAGTTGGGCGAGTCATATTCCGGTCGTGATGATAACGAGCGAATCGGGTTCGGAAAAACAGCAAAACGCATACGACAAAGCGCGCATCACTTGCTATATCACCAAACCTTTTACGGTCGAAGACATTCGCGAAAAGGTCGTTCCGGTCATCGAAGAATTCAAACGCAAAAAAGAAAAATCAGCGGCTCCGGCTCCGGCTCCCGTCAAAACCGCCGCGCCGCCGCCGTCGAAACCGGGCGGCGGGTTTTTTACAAAACTGCTCGGATAAAATCCATCATTATTAACCCAATAAAATTATGTTAATTTCAGAACCTCAAACAGCGCACGGCAAGACCTGGGCGTTTGAAGAAGACAATCAGGTTCCTTTCGTGCTTATCGAAGAAACGGAAAGATCGACGGTCGAATCTTTCACTAAAATCTGCGGCGAAATTTCAATACTCGAAGACGACGAAGTTGATCTTACGCATTGTATGAAGATCGACGGCATAATTTCGTTCGTCGGCGATCTGACGTGGTCGCTCATTATGGTTTTGCCGCACGATTCGGCGGAAATGATGGCGAAGAAATTTGCCGGTTTCGATATTCCGTTCGAGAGTGAAGATATGGGCGACGTGGTCGGCGAATTGACCAATGTGCTCGCCGGAGTTTTGTGCGGAAATCTGGAAGATGCCGGGATACGTTCGCAAATGTCGTTGCCGACCGTCACACGCGGAAGCGATTTCGAGTTTTTGACCTCGGAAAGTTTGCTGACTCATCAAAGTCATTTTGCAGTCGGCGAATACGATTTTATGATTAGGCTCATCGTGGCAAAACACCGGTAAATCTTCATTCAAACACCGAAAATTTTGAGCAAAACTGCTCGTCAAGTTCTTTTGAAAATCAGGTCAAGGGTTTTAGTTCAAGGCGGGTTGTTTTTTTTTCATTTTAACTTTTAATCCAAATAAATTCACGAAATTGCTCATATGCAAACAGAAAGACACGTAATTGCTGCCTTAAATCAAACGAGAAATCAACTCAGCATTTTACAACCGGAAGACAAAGATACGATCATTCAAGCCGGGGCGAGCCTCGAAGCGGTCATTCACGAAATCCCAGAAAACTGCCGGAGCGCGATCGAAGCCGTGACGCTTTGCCTTCACGCTTTGCAGACGATCTATCAGGGCGGATATGCCGATTTTGAAAAATTGCTCAAAGCCGTGACCGCAAATCTGGTAGCGGTCGAACAAGCTCTCGGTGCGCCGCCGAATCCGATCTCGGAAATGCTCCTCAAACAAGGCGAACAAAAATTAAAAGCGGAATTGGAAAACAAATCAACCGCCGCCGAAAACGTTAAAGCCATCGAAAAAGCGAAAGTGCTGACGCTTAACGATATTGCATCGTGGCTCGTCCAAACCGAAGCCGAAGACAAAACCGAAATAGCCGCGATCTGCGAGGCGATAAAAAAGATTTCGGCGGAAGAAAAAGTCGTCGAAAAACGCAAACTGCTCGTAAAATCAGCCCGCGAACTGACGCGCATCGTCAACGGCAAAACCTCGGACGCATTTGAAACATTCAATTTAGTGGGCGAACTGATCGATCAGGTAAATTCAGCCGATGAACCTGCCGAGATTTCAGTTAATTCCATTCAGGAAAAGGCGCAAGCCGTCGTTTCCGACCCTGAAACCGCCGAACTGCAAAACGAAATTCCCGCCGAAAAATCGGTAAAAACAAACGAAAATTCAAAAGCAACAGCCGTTTCCGGTGAAAAATTGGAAGGCGATATTCTGGCTTCCGATATGGACGCGGGCTTGGTTTCCGAATTTGTGATGGAAAGCCGCGAAATGCTCGAAGCGGGCGAAAGTGCACTGCTTGCGCTCGAAACAGACCCGAACGACATCGAAAACGTCAATACGGTTTTTCGTGCGTTTCACACGATCAAGGGAACGGCAGCATATCTCGGTTTGAAGCGTCTGACCGAGCTGGCGCATCACGCCGAATCGCTTTTGAGCCGAATCCGCGACCGCGAGATCAATTGCACGGGCGGATACGCCAATCTTGCGCTTCGTTCGCTCGACGTTTTGAAGGAAATGCTCGACGCGGTCGAAGGTGCAAAGGTTGAAACGGCGATGTCTTTGCCCGCCGGTTACGGAAATTTGCTCGCAATTTTGAAAGACCCGGAAGCAAACGGCGTTGACGGAAAAACGGATTTTCAACCCGCCGTTTCTGCAAATTCGGAAACCGTCAAAGTTCAAAAAGAAGAAGTCGCAGAAGCGGTCGAAGAAGGCAAAGCAGACGAACGGACGGAAGCTTACGAGCCGAGCAAAGCGGCAGAATTCAGCAAGGAAATCGCCGTTTTGCGCGAAGAAGATGCTGAAAATCTATTAAATCAGGAAAAATCTCAAACCAAAAAAGCCGCGGCAAGCGGGTCGGATTCGTCGGTTCGCGTTCGGACGGATCGGCTCGACCGTTTGATCGATATGGTCGGCGAACTGGTGATCGCGCAATCGATGCTTGCGCAGGATGCGACCGTCGTGCAGGGAATTCATCACGAACTCAGCCGTAAAATCTCGCACGCCGGAAAGATCGTCCGCGAATTACAGGATTTGAGTATGGGAATGCGGATGATCCCGCTCAAAAATACCTTTCAGAAAATGGCGCGGCTCGTGCGCGACGTGGCGAAAAAATGCGGTAAGCAAGTCGAATTCGTGACCGAAGGCGAAGACACGGAGATCGACCGCAATATGGTTGATTTTATTTCCGATCCGCTCGTTCATATGGTGCGCAACGCGGTCGATCACGGCATCGAAAGACCCGGCATCCGGCAGGAAAAAGGTAAATCGGCAATGGGAACGGTGCGGCTTTCGGCATATCACGCCGGCGGCGATGTCGTGGTCGAATTAACCGACGACGGCGCGGGTTTGGACGCGGAAAAACTGGTCGCCAAGGCAATTGCCAAAAATTTGATCGAATCGGACAAAGGAATGTCGGAAAGCGAAATTTTCAAACTCATTTTCGCGCCCGGATTTTCAACTGCCGAAATCCTCACCGACGTTTCGGGACGCGGTGTCGGAATGGATGTTGTGCGCCGGAATATCGAAGCGATGCGCGGACGTATCGAGATAAATTCGGAAAAAGGCAAAGGTTCGGTTTTCACGATTCGACTGCCTTTGACGCTTGCTATCACGGACGGAATGCTGATTCGCGTCGGCGCGGAAAAATATATCGTTCCGACGGTAAATATTCAGATGAGCTTTCAGCCGAATCAGAAAATGCTTTCGAGCGTCAACGGACGCGGTGAACTTGTCAGCCTGCGCGGTGAATTGATGCCGATTTTCCGCGTTCACGAGCTTTTCGACGTGCAAAACGCCATCGAAGACCCGACCAAAGGCTTATTGATGATCGTTGCCGACGGCAGAAGGCGTTGCGCTTTGCTGGTTGACGAATTGCTCGGACAACAGCAGGTCGTGACGAAAACACTCGGGCAGGGAATCGGTAAGATCAACGGCGTTTCGGGCGGCGCGATTCTCGGTGACGGCTGTGTGGGATTGATTCTCGACACGGCTGAGATCGTCGCGCTGGCGCGTCAGAACACGAGCGCAGTTGACCGCAAGGAAGATTTGATTCAGCAAGCCGCATAAGAAAAACATTTCAGGAGAAAAATAAATGACTAACGAAGCAACGGCACAGCAAGCCAAAACAGAAATCAAAAACCGTCACGCCGGAAAATTTCTCAGCTTTTTTCTCAAACAGGAGGAATACGGGATCGAGATTTTAAAGGTGCAGGAAATTATCGGACTTTTGCCGATCACGCGGGTTCCGCGCACGCCCGAATATATGCGCGGCGTTATCAATCTGCGCGGAAAGATCATTCCCGTCACGGAACTGCGCAGTAAATTCGGGATGGAAGAACGTGAAGAAACGGCGGAAACCTGCATCATCGTCGTTGAAACGTCGGGTTTGGAGATCGGCGTGATCGTTGACAAGGTTTCGGAAGTTCTGGACATTTCCGCCGCCGAGATCGAGGACGTTCCCTCGTTCGGCACAGAAGTCAGCACCGATTATCTCCTCGGTATCGGCAACACCAACGGGCGTGTGCGTTTACTTTTGGATATTGACCGCATTCTGACGGTGAAAGAAGCCGCCGAACTGCATAATGTGGCGGCATCGGTCGCTTGATTCTATGAGGAAACTATGAAAAACGATTCTCCCTTTCAACGATTTCAATTAATTTTTACGAGCTTCTTCGCATTTACGCTTTTTGCGTTAACGGCGAATGCGCAGTTTAACGTTCTGGCGACCGAAACGCTTGCCGAAGGCGAAACTTACCTCGAATTCGGTTCGGTTTTCAAACCGAACAATTAGGGTGAAAACCGCCGTTTTAGTTCGTTTCTGCCGCGTGTCGCTTACGGCGTGACGCGGGATTTTGAAGTCGGTGTGACGATGCTCGGCAATATTCAGCCGGGTTCGGACGCGACAATTATCTCGCCGATGTTCAAATATCGTCTTTATCGAAACGAAAAACACGGCGTGAGCGTCGCGGTCGGCGACAATGTTTTTATCCCGGTCAGAAACAAATCCTTCAATTTCGGCAATCAACTTTATCTACAAGCGACCAAAACCTTTGCCAAAACCGGAACCAGCGTGACGAGCGGAAGTTACTGGTTCACGAAAAATGTCGTTGCCGAAAAAGCGAGCCGTGCGGGTGGAATGTTCGGGGTCGAACAACCGATCAACGACCGTTTCGGTGCGGCGGCGGATTGGATCACAGGCAAACACGACGCGGGTTACGCGACCGTCGGAATTTATTTCAGACCGACCAAACGTTCGGTCAGCTACGTCGGTTATTCGATCGGGAATGCGGGATTTAAGCAGGGCAATCATTACGTTTTCGCAAATATCGGTTTCAGCCTTCCTTAACGCGGTCTGTTTCACGATTTCACTTTACACCTTTATCGAGGATATATGTCTTTTCTGAAAAATTTATCAATCAAATCAAAAATTTCTTTACTCATCGCGATCTTTTGCGTCGGCTTTCTTTTCTTCGGGGTTTTTTCTTACAGCACATTGAACAGTTTTAAGATAAACGGCGAAAATTTCAAGGTGATCGAACGCCAGATGGATTTTCAAAGCGATACGCATCCGGCTGATCTGTGGCTTCAGCAGAGTTATTTCTGGGCTTTAAGAGTCGAAGCCGAAGAAGACCCTGTGCATATTAAAACTTTGGTCGGCGAGCTTCAAAAAAGGAATCGGGCATACAAGGAAGCCTTTCAGCGATGGAAAGAAAAATTGCCTGAAGGTGAAATTAAAACTTTGCTGACCACGAAAGCCGACCAAGCTGCCGAAGAATTCATCAACATCTGTGACAATGAATTTATTCCGGCGGCATTAAGCGGCGACAAGAAAAAAGTGTCGGAAATCAACGATACGGTTTTGATGCAGGCATATAACGAACAGACGAAAATTTTAGAACAAATCTCGAAAATAAATGACGACGAAAATGCAAAAGTAGAAGCCGAAACCGCTTCGTCGATAACTTTCCGAACGGTTTTATTGATTGCATTCGGTGTCGTAAATCTGGTTATTTGTTTGTTGCTCGGATTGTTTATGACCAATATCATCGTGTCGCCTTTGAGCGAGGTCGTGAATAAACTGAAAGCCATTTCGCTCGGTGACACGAATCAAAGTTGTGAATACAGATCGGAAGACGAAATCGGCGCGCTGGCGGAAGCCTTTCGCGATCTGAGCAGTTACATCAGGGAAGTTTCAAATTCGGTCGATCTGCTCGGCAACGGCGATCTGTCGGCAAAGATTGCGATGCGTTCGGACAAGGATATGCTTGCCAAAAATGTCACACAGACGGTCGATTCGCTTCACGAGCTGATCGATGAAACGAACAAATTGATCGAAGCCGCGAAAAACGGAAATCTCAGGGAACGCGGCAACGAAGCAAAATTCAAAGGTGCCTATTCGGAATTGGTCGGCGGGTTTAATCAAATGCTGAATGCGGTCACGACTCCGATCAATGAAGCCTCGGAAGTATTGGAAAAAGTTGCCAACCGTGATTTGACCGCAAAGGTCGAAGGCAATTACAAAGGCGATTTTGCAAAGATCAGGGAATCGTTAAATCTCGCGGCGGCAAATCTCGATGAAGGATTTCAGCAGGTTTCCTACAGTGCTTCACAGGTTGCTTCGGCGGCGATGGAGATCAGCAGCGGAAGCCAGTCTTTGGCGCAGGGTGCGTCAGAACAGGCTTCGACCATCGAAGAAGTTTCGAGCAGTTTGCAGGAAATTTCCTCGATGACACAGCAAAATGCGACGAATTCAAAAGAAGCACGTTCGCTTTCGGATAATGCGCGAATCAGCACTGAACGCGGAATGCACAGTATGGATCAGCTTTCCAATGCCATCGGCAAGATCAAGGAATCGTCCGATTCGACCGCGAAGATCGTCAAAACCATCGAAGAGATCGCTTTTCAGACGAATCTGCTCGCGCTGAATGCCGCCGTCGAAGCGGCGCGCGCCGGAGATGCGGGAAAAGGTTTTGCGGTTGTCGCCGAAGAAGTCAGGAATCTCGCGATGCGTTCGGCGGAAGCGGCAAAAACGACGGCGCAATTGATCGATGAAGCCGTCACGAATACAAATCACGGAGTAACCTTAAATGATGAAGTCAAGAAAAACCTCGCTGAGATCAACGAGCAAATTGAAAAAGTATCGGTCGTCGTTTCGGAAATTGCGGCGGCTTCGGATCAGCAGAACCAGGGCGTTGTCCAAATCAACACCGCCATCGAGCAAATGAACGGCGTAACCCAGCAAACGGCGGCAAATTCGGAAGAATCAGCCAGCGCAGCGGAAGAACTGTCGAGCCAGTCGCAGGAAATGATGAGCCTGATCTCACGCTACAAACTGAGCAATTCGCAGGGAAATTACGCCAATTCTACCTATAATTTCGGAAAAGCGAAAACCGTTACCGGTAACGGGATGAAACAAGCGAAAACCGTTTCGAGCGCAACCAAAAAAACAAGCGTCAAGATGAACAGAACACCGAAGATCGATTCCGGCTCGAATCTGGAAGACTTCATTCCGTTTGACGATATGAACGATTCGGTCTTTTCCGAATTTTAACGAACCGGAAAGTGCGGATGAAACGGTGTTTTATCCGCACTTTGAAAAATCAAACGCTTGAATTCTCGCTATTTAGTAAGAAATCAGGGTTTTTCAGGAAAAAAAATATGACTATAAAAGATTTAACGATCGGCAAGAAATTAGGTTTACTGAGCGGGATTTTATTTGCTTCATTGATTTTTGTTAGTTTGGTTTCCTACCTGACCATCCGCGATATGGATTCGGCACAGAGTGATCTCGGAGCAACACAGCTTCCGGCGATTCGTCACATTACGATTACGGATATGTATCACGATGGCGTGAGCTTGCTCGTTTACAAATCGATAATCTATGCCGAAGAAAAAGATCAGGCGAAAATAAACGAAACGAAAGAGGAAACCGCCGAATATTTATCGGAAATGCGGACAAACTTTACCAAATTGAGCAAACTCGCTCTGGACAGCGAAGCAAAAGCCGCGATAAATGAAGTTGAGCCTTACATAAATAGCTATCTCGAATCAGCCGATAAATTGACGAATCTTTCCTTTTCAGGACAACCGGAGCAGGCTAAACAATTGCTACCCGAGTTTCATAAAACTTTTGTCGAATTGGAAGTGAAACTCGACAATCTCGGCGATATTATCGAAACTCACTCCAATAAAAGCATCGAATCTTCCAATCAAACAGTAGTTTGGGCAACCTGGAAATTGCTGTTCGTATTACTTGTAAGTTTCATCGTTTCAGTAATTATTAATATTTTGGTCGCCCGTTCGTTACTGAATCCGATGCGTGAAATGTCGGAAGTTGCTTCAAAACTGGCAGTCGGAAACATCGAGCAAACAATTGAATATCGTTCAAAGGACGAGATCGGGGTTTTAGCCGATTCCTTGCGAAGCTCAATCGTCCATACCAGAGACATTGCCCGCGCCGCCGAATTTATCAGCCAAGGCGATCTGGAATTCATCCGGCTCGAACCGAAATCCGAAAAGGACGAATTGACGAAAAACTTCATAAAAGTCAGTGAATCTCTCAAAAATCTGAATCGTGAAACACAATTTTTAATCGAATCGGTGAAAGCCGGAGAACTTTCAAAACGCGGCGACGTGCTTAAATTTGAAGGCGCGTATGCAGAACTTATCGGCGGCATAAATCACGTTATAGATGCAGTCGCCGAACCGATAGTCGAGGCTTCAAATTGTCTCGAAAGAGCCGCCAAACGCGATCTGACCGTAAAAATGCAAGGCGGTTACAAGGGCGAATTTGCCAAGATCAAGGAATCGCTGAATACGGCATTTGAAAATCTCGATGAAGGAATGAAGCAGATTTCGAGCGGTGCGGAAGAGGTGGCGGCGGCGGCTGGACAGATCAGCGACGGAAGCGCACATTTGGCGCAAAGCTCGTCGGAACAGGCTTCGACGTTGGAAGAAGTTTCGAGTTCACTGCACGAAATCGCGGCGATGACACGGCAAAACGCCGGAAATTCAAACGAAGCGCGGATTCTGGCGGAAAACGCGCGGCGCATCACACACGAAGGAATTTCTTCGATGAACAGTTTGAACGAAGCAGTCGAAAAGATCAGGGAATCGTCCGGCTCGACCGTCAAAGTAGTAAAAACGATCGAAGAAATCGCTTTTCAGACGAATCTGCTCGCGCTCAATGCCGCCGTCGAAGCCGCACGCGCCGGAGATGCAGGAAAAGGTTTTGCGGTCGTCGCCGAAGAAGTTCGCAATCTCGCAATGCGCTCGGCTGACGCGGCAAAAATTACCTCGAAATTGATAAATGAGTGGGTTGAAAATACCGAAAAGGGCGCGGGAATCAATAACCGTGTTTCTAAAGATTTAGAGGCGATAATGGTCGAAGTCGAAAAAGTTTCGAGCGTGAACGCCGAGATAGCCGCCGCAACCGAACAGCAGAGCGAAGGTTTGGAACAATTGAATATTGCCGTCGAACAAATGAACATCGTCACCCAGCAAACGGCGGCAAATTCGGAAGAATCGGCAAGCGCGGCGGAAGAGTTAGCCGGGCAATCGCAGGAAATGCTCGGTTTGATCGGTTCTTATAAACTGACGAATGCGGCTGAAAATCTCGCGGCTCACAGATCGAATTCAGAAATTTCGATTTCAACCTTTGCAAATTAAGAAATTTCAAAAGTTTGATATTTAACTCACGAACGGAAATACCGCGATTTAAAAAAGTATTAAATAATTTCACCGCCTTGCCGATAAGTAGTTTGATATTAGCATTTGCCCCCGCAATATCGGTGCAGTATCAAAGAAAATCTCAGATCAACAAATTTCGGATACGAAGATGATCGTCGTCCGGGATTTGTGACAAAAGAAAAAATGGTAATAAACAAACCTCCCCAAATGTCCCCGCAGCAGTTCGAGAAACTCTGCCGCAGAGTTTACGATCTTTGCGGAATCAACTTGAAAACAGGAAAAGAAGAGCTGGTCCACTCTCGTTTGAACAAACGTTTAAGCGCATTGAAAATGGATACTTTTGAACAGTATTTCCATTATCTCGACAATGACCGTGAAGGAAAAGAGGTCATCTGGATGATCGATGCGCTGACGACGAATAAAACCAGTTTTTTTCGCGAAATCCGGCATTTCGAGTTTCTGCGCGACCGCATTTTGCCGAATCTCAGGGAAAAAAAGCTGAGAATCTGGAGTGCGGCTTGCTCGTCGGGCGAAGAGCCGTATTCGATCACGATGATGCTTGCCGAATCGTTGCCTAATTTTCAGAGTTGGGACATCCGCATACTGGCAACGGATATTTGCACAAAGGTTTTGGAAGCGGCAAATCAGGCGGTTTATTCAGCCGATCTGCTCGAACCGATTCCACCCGCCTGGCGGAAGAAATATTTTGTTCCCGCCGACGAAGCGAAAATGACCTACCGCATTGTTCCCGAACTGTGCCGGCTGGTTCGTTTCGGACGTTTGAATTTTATGGACAGATTTCCGATGAAAGGACCTTTCGACATAATTTTCTGCCGCAATGCGATGATCTATTTCGACCGTCCGACACAGGAAAATCTGGTCGGCAAATTTTACGAATTGCTTGCCCCGGGCGGTTATCTTTTCGTCGGTCACTCGGAAAGCCTGACCGGAGCAAATCATCGGTATAAATACATTCAGCCCGCAACTTATCAAAAATGAAACAGATAATAGGAATTGCAGATATGAAAGTTTCCAAACAGCCCGACGACGTGCTGATAACATACGCGCTCGGCAGTTGTCTGGGAATCGCGGTTTATGACGAAGTTGCGAAAGTGGGCGGATTGCTTCATGTGATGCTGCCTGTTTCAACCGTCAATCCCGCAAAGGCGGCGGATAATCCGATGATGTTCGTGGATACGGGCGTGCCCGAACTTTTCAAGGCTTGCTACAAAGCCGGAGCAAAAAAGGAAAGAATGGTGGTCAAGGTTGCGGGCGGCGCGTCTTTGCAGAACAACGCTGACAAAGACCAGTTTCAGATCGGCAAACGTAATTTTATAATGCTCAGAAAATTACTGTGGAAAAACAATGTCCTCATCAATTCCTTCGATGTCGGCGAAAACTATTCGCGCACGATGTCGCTCGATATGGCGACCGGAGAAGTGGTTTTGAGGATAAATAACAAGGAAACGAGGTTATAGACAGAAGGGAACGCGGACGATAAAACGAAAGCGTCAACATAAGAGGAAATATGGCACTGAATATTTTAATTGTGGACGACAGCGCGGCAATGCGTTCGATCATTCAGAAAACTCTGCATATCAGCGGTTTGGAGCTTGAAAACGTTTATCAGGCGAAAAACGGCGCGGAAGCCTTGCAGATGTTGGAAGAAAATTGGGTTGACCTCGCACTTGTAGACATCAATATGCCGGTGATGGACGGCGAAACCCTGATAAATCACGTCAGGGAAAATCCCGATCTGGCGGATTTGCCGATCGTAGTCGTTTCGACCGAATCGAGCGAAGCCAGAATCACCCAGCTTCGCGCCAAAGATGTCGAATTCATTCACAAACCGTTCGCGCCGGAAACTTTACGCGAAACGGTATTTCAATTAACGGGAGTGGAAAATGGAACAAGCACTTTATCGGGCGGCAATTTTGACTTTTGAGGAGCTCGGATTTATGTTTCCCGTCGAAAACAATGACGGCGCGGAACTCGAAAACTCGGCGAGCGTAAACGTATCCGTCGATTTTGACGGGACGATTTCGGGCAGACTCGTTTTGCAGGTCGAAAATAGCGTTTTGCCCGTTCTTGCCGCAAATATGCTCGGCGTTGACGAATCGCCGGAGGAAGATTTAATGAGCGACGTGCTCGGCGAATTTGCCAACGTCATTTGCGGCAACGCTCTGCCGTCGATTGCGGGAAAGCAGAAAATCTTCAGACTTCAACCGCCGCAGATCGTCGTTAGATTCGATTCCGACGAAAACCCCTCGGCGGAAGCCCGCCTCCAACTCGACGAAGGACGCGCCAACGTCCGCCTCTACGTCAACTGATTTAACCGTCGGACTACTGACATTTAAAAAATATTATGATTCGCGTATTGGTGGTAGATGATTCGGCGGTCGTGCGCCGCATCATCACGGAAGAATTATCGAAATTTGAGGACATCGAAGTGGTCGGCGGTGCGATCGATCCGTATATGGCGCGGGAAAAGATCGCCCAGCTTCGTCCTGATGTCTTAACGCTCGACATTGAAATGCCGCGGATGGACGGTTTGTCGTTTCTCGATAAACTGATGAAGCATTTTCCGCTTCCGGTCGTCGTCGTCAGCTCGCTCGCGCCCGAAAACAGCGCAAACGCTCTGCGTGCACTTTCGCTCGGTGCGGTCGATATTGTCAGCAAACCCGGCTCGCAGTTTTCCGCGCCGGACGTTCAAAAAGAACTCGTCCGTGCTATTCGGACGGCGGCAAAGGCGCGGGTTTTCGTGCGTAAGGACAAAATCGAAGAAAAAACCGTAAATTTCAAACCACAGCTTGAAACGACGCACAAGATCATTGCCATCGGCGCATCGACGGGCGGAACACAGGCGGTCGAAAAGGTTCTCACACAGTTTCCCGCAAATTCGCCCGGCACGATCGTTGTCCAGCATATGCCTGCCGGATTTACGGCGAGCTTTGCCGACAGGCTCAACAAGATTTGCAAGATCGAAGTTCGCGAAGCGCGAAACGGGGATTCGGTCGCGCCGGGCGTTGCGCTCATTGCACCCGGCAATTATCACTTGCTCCTGCAAAGAAGCGGCGCGAGTTATTCGGTCGTGCTGAAAAACGGTCCGGCGGTGCATTTCCAGCGTCCGAGCGTTGACGTGATGTTTCAATCCGTCGCGCGCAACGCGGGCAGAAACGCGGTTGGAGTGATTTTGACGGGAATGGGCGCGGACGGCGCGGCGGGAATGTTTCAAATGCACGAAACGGGTGCGAAAACGATTGCGCAGGACGAAGATTCGTGTGTCGTTTTCGGAATGCCGAAGGAAGCCATCAAAGCCGGCGGCGTTGACGAAATCATCCCGCTTCAGCAAATCCCGCAAGGCATTTTTCAAATGCTCAAGCAATAAACCAATTGACCCCGATTTGAAGAACTGTCGGAGATTGAAACGGTGAGTCTGATAATTCACACAATTATCCGAACAAAAGAAAGAAACGGGCTGCGAAGAGATTTCAGCCCGTTTCTTTTGATAGAGCCGATTTGTCCCCTTTCCTTAGATCGACTCTAATTTTTATTAAATTTTATTTGAAAGCGTAAGAAATTCCCATCGCAAATTGGTGTCGTGCTTTCAGATCAACGCCTGGCGTGATTTTTCCGGCGAGCTGTGCCACGCCGAAATCTATCGCCAGCGGCGTTTCGGCTTTCGGCACGACGCGGACGAAATATGTCAGCGACGGCGGAACGGTCGGTCCCGGCAAGCCTTTGATAAATTTCGGATTTTGGGCGATCTCCGAACCGAAAACGAGTGTACTTTTCGCGGGTCCTTTCACGACGGCGGCAACGGCGGCAAAAAATGCCGGTTTCCATTCGGGCGAATTTCCCGCCACGCCCATGATCGAAGCGTTGGTCGCCTTCACGCCGACGTTGAAGAGAAGCGGCAAATCTTTGATTTGCGTCACGGTTTTTGTCGCCACGACGTAAATATCACCGTTCGTTTCGGATTTGTTATTGATAACTCCGCCGACGCGTTTAACGTTCGTGCGGGCGACGAATCCCGCCGAAATTGCCGGAACCCATTTTGTTTTTCCGGCATTTTCAGCCACGACGTTCACCTTTCCGTGAATGATGTTGAATCCGTTTTCAAACAAAGGGCTGACTGCCGTGTTTCCCGGATTTGAAAAATTGCGTGTGTAACCGAATTCGACGCGTTTTGCCGCGCCGACCGTGATTGATGCCTGATAATGATTTCCGATGACGCTTCCCGCATTCAGATAGTGAAATGCGATCTGAGGTTTTCCGAATTTGTTCTTTTCAGACGGACTCGTGTAGGCAAAAGGCGTAATAAAAGCTCCCGTTTGTCCTTCCCAGTTTAAGCCCTGCGCGCGAACGGCAAATTGCGGAACGAACAAAAAAGCGGCGAGCAGAAACAAAACGAATTTGTATCTGCTTATAATTGAAATAGTTTCGGACATTATAATGACCTCCAAATATTTTTTGATTTATAGGTTTTGAAAAATATCGATATGTAGTTTGTTATGAGTTGAATCGGCATTCGGTAAATGCCGATTCAACAAATGAAAAACCGAAATGTATGACGCAATTAAAAACTTTGCGAATACTTTCACAAGCAAGTGCAAGTATCATTCCACTTGACGGGTTTGCGTAAATAAAGACAGTTTGTTGAATTTTGATCGCGAAATCGTAAAAAATCCGTGAAATATTTCGCGAAAGTGCGGAAATTTACACAGGGCAAAGATAAAGACGAAAAAACCTGTTCGGCTGATTTACTCGAAGTTTTTCAAAGCCCAAGCAGATGGCGATAATGTTCGGCACGACGGATACGGACGTTTTGCGGCTGAAATCCGAATTCGGATAAAGTAAAAAGCGGAACTATTTATGAAATTTAAACTACTGCTCTTCGACCTTGACGGAACCTTGATCGATTCGCGTGACGATCTGGCTGATTCGGTAAATCTGACGCTTACGGAAATGAAGCTGGAAAACTTGCCGTCTGAAACGATCTATAATTTCATCGGCGAGGGAGTTTTCAATCTGCTTGACCGTTCAATTTCAACGAGTGTGAAACAAGCTTCGACGGAAGAATTTACAAATCGCGGCGTGGAGATTTTTAGCGGAATTTACGATGAAAATTGCCTGGTGAAAACGAAGCTTTACGACGGCGTAAAAGAAACGCTCGAAGAATTGAAGGATTTCAAAAAAGCGGTCATTACGAACAAACCGCACGATTTCAGCGAGAAAATTCTCGATGCGCTCGGGGTTTTGCAATATTTTCAAAGTATTTCCGGCGGCGACAGTTTTCCTGAACGCAAACCTTCGCCCGTTCCGCTTCTTAAAACTGCCGAAAAGCTCGGTTTTTCGCCTGCCGAATGTTTGATGATCGGCGACAGCCGCATCGACATCGAAGCGGGAAAGAATGCAAATATCAAAACCTGCGGCTGTGTTTTCGGTTTTCGCGGGCGCGTTGAACTCGAAAAAGCAAAGGCTGATTTTCTGATCGAAGACTTTACCGCAATAAAGGAATTATTGGTGTAAAAAAAGAAGCGGCAAAACTTACCGCTTCTTTTCTGTTGCTGAATCAATTTTTACTTTGATTCAATCTTTTTGATCTCATCCTTTAACTTCGTAATTGCCGAGTTTGTCGGTTCGACCGCTTCGAGTTTGGCGACGGTTTCCTTGGCTTTCGCGGCATCGCCTTTTTTGGTGTAGGCGACCGTCAGGTTTTGCAGAGTTTGAATATGGCTCGCATCTGTTTTGAGCGACCTTTCAAATTCTTCGATGGCGCGGTCGTAGTTCGGCGACTGGCGGAAAATGTAAGTCAGACCGAGATCGGTGCGGACATCGACGTTGTCGGGTTTTTTCGCCAAAGCCTGCGTATACCATTTTTCGGCTTCTTCAAATTTTTCGCCGTCGAAGCTGACGTTTCCGAGATTGACGATGGTTTCGTAATCGTCAGGTTTGAGCTTGTTGGCGTTTTTCAGATAAGTGATCGAATCGTCATATTTGCCGACCTGATTGTAAAGATCGGCGGCTTTTATCTGCGCGTCGAAGTTGTCGGGTTCGGCTTTCGCCTTTTCGACGGCGGCTTGGACTTCCTGCATCGACGCGCCTTGCGGCATTCCGCCGGGAACCTGCGGATGTCCTTCGGGCATCTGACCGTTTTGCGCGTTCATTGCCGAAGGCGGCACGTTTCCGACCGCAAGCGAGCTGGTTTTATTGACCGAATTGGCAAACATAAACCCGACGATCAAACCTAAAAGCAAACCGACAATTCCAAATAATACGTTCTCTTTGTTCATAAAAATCCTTATGCGTATGAATGTAAACCGGGTAATAAATAACTTACTCCCAAATAGGTGAATATAACAAATAAAAAGGCGACGAGCGCGAAATATGCCGAACGGCGACCTTGCCAGCCGTGTGTGATGCGGGCGTGTAAGAATCCGGCGTAAGTCATCCACGCGACCAGTGCGCCGACTTCTTTTGCGTCCCAACCCCAATATCTGCCCCACGATTCATTTGCCCAAACCGCGCCCGTAATGAGCAATAATGCAAGACCCGCGAACGTCACGCCGCCGAGTTTATACATCAATCCGTCCAGAGTTTCGGCGGACGGAAGCGCGAGGCGAATCTTTTCGGTTTTGAAACCGAGCAGAACGATAAAAAACGTTCCCGTAAAAGCCGTAATCAAAGAAGCGAGTTCGACGGGATTGGATTTCAAACTGAGGCGTAACTGCGCGCCGTTTTGAGTTATCCATTTGTTTGCCATATCGTAAAGCTGCTGCGAACCCATTTGCGCGATCTGTGCTTGCGGCACGTCTTGCTGTTGAAGCATCCAGACGGCGAAGGTTTGATATTGCGCCTGATCGATGCGGCTGACAACGTTCGTCGTGTTTTCGATCTGATAAACCATAACCCCGATTCCGACCGCTTGCACGATCAGAGCGATTTGCAGTAATCGTCTGCCGATAATTTTCGCTTTTTCGTCTGCTTTGTTCAGGTAAATCAGGTAAGAAATAATCACTCCGAAGAGCAAAATTCCGGCGGCGGCGAGAAAATATCCGACGTATGGAAGCTCGGCACGAAGCGCGAGCGACATTTTCGACGTGCCCGCGAAAACCGACGACGAATAAGTTCCGAAGGTCGAAGGCGAAAAAACGCTGAATTTGCCGATCGAACCGATCACGGCGAGCGCGAAAAGGCTCGTCCAGATCGCCATCGTTTCAACCTTTAAATTATCCTTCAACAAATAAAGCGCGGCGACGACGAACGTAACGAGCGCAGTCCCGTAACTCAAAGAAGCAACGCCGACGTGAATCGGTCGCCAGTATGAATCGAGCACGGGCGGCAAATCCATAAATTCTCCGCCGATAAAACGCGCCAATGTCAGAATGATCGCGGCAAGCGGCAAAGTGAAAGCCGCGATGATGCGAAACTGTTCACGTCGCATTACGAGCAAAGTCGAAATGCCCGCGCCGAACGCAAACGCCAGACTCAGATCGTATAAATTAGCGAACGGAACGTAGCGAAACGCCCAAGGCATTTCAGCCAGATCGCGTCCCTGTTTGATGAAAATGTCGAGTTCGCGTTCGTAGTCGGCAACCCAACGGAAAAGCCAGCTTGCGAAATTGAAAAATACGCCGAGACTCGCACCCCACATTCCGAGCTTTTCGGCAACGTTCGACGGCGCGTAAAAATTCATCAAATAAAAGATCGCCGCCGTTAAATAAAGCGCGAGCGCGATCATCATCAACCCGCCGTCAGACGGAAAACCCGTCGCGCCGAGCTTGGCTCTGAAAATTGTAATGACGATCGCCGAAATGATAACGCCTGCAAAAGGCAAGTATGATTGCCACGCCGAAACGGTCTTTTCCGTCGTTTCATCGTGCGAAATTATGATCGGTTGTTTTAGAATGTTCTGACTCATAAAACCTTTGACTCCTTATTTATGAATGCTTAGATTTTTGGTAAATAATTTGAATCTTTCATCGAAGGCGGATTGATTTCGATTTGTATTTCCGCCTAAAGTGACTATGAATTTATTGTCCGCAACTTCTTCGATTGCCGCCCAAACGCGTTGGTGCGAAAAGAAAAACACCGCAACGAGCGTGACGCACAAAATAATGAATCCGACATAAACGACCGTTGCGCCGGGATCGTTTTGGATCGACAAAATATGCTGATCGCCGACTTTTTCAAAGTTCAAAAGCTGAAACGTATAGCCCGCGACTGCTTTTTCGGAGATCGGGATTCCTTTCATTTTTTCGCCGAAGGCATACGCTGTTTGCGCCTGACTGTTCGGCGGTGCGACCTGTAAGATCGCCGCCGGATTCGGATAATTGCTCGTGTCTTCGTTCGGGTCTTCCTGCGCAAGCGAAAAATTTCCGCGAAATTCCTTAAATTTTATCAACGTTCCGTCTGCTAAATTTGCCGTTCCATCACGCGGAATTGTGATGTCCTGCGCCGTTCCGCCGTTGGCGGGCGTGGCGCGAATCGTGATCGAACGCGCCCGACCGATCGGCACGAAACTCGATTGGAAAAATCGATAACCGCGATAATCGAGCGGTTTATTCATCTGCACGACGGCATCGTGCGTTCCCGTTTCGTCTTTGATGGTGATGCGCGTCATCCAGTCGATGGTATTCATCGCCGAAAGCGATTCATCGTTTTTGATAAGTTTCTGCTGAATGTCCGAGCAATAAACCTCAAACGGCAAAACCTTTGTGACTTCCTTCACGCGGTCGAGATCGAAAACCGTTTCGGACATTTTGTTGGCGGTCTGTCCCGGCGTGAGAACCATTTGCCCTGTTTGTCCCATCTGCGTCGTCAGAAATGCACCCGCGATGATCGTCAAAAGCCCGATGTGAACGGGATACGCGCCGAGCCGATTCCAAACGCCCGACTGCGCGAAAACGAAGGTTTTTCCTTTCTTTTCGGTGACAATCGTTTTTTTCCAGCCCGATGCTTTTGCGGCGTTTTCGATTCTTTTAGTGACCGCTTCCTTTTCGCCCGAAAACTCGAGTTCAGCAGATCGCCTTTGTCTTTTCAGCCATTTGACGGAAGCGTCGAGCTTCGGTTTGGAAACGAACGTCCAGGTTTTCGGGAAACGGTCGATCGAAGAAAGAACGATATTTAAGGAAAGAATGAATAAAAGCGTGTTGAAATACCAAGAGTGATAAATATCGAAAAGGTCGAGCGTGCCGTAAACCATCTTTTGCGACGGTGTGAGTTCGGCGTAATATCGCTCGAAACCCTGCACGTTTTCCTGCATTATCAGCATTCCGATCAGGCATCCCAGAGTTACCAATATTAAAACGATGATGCCGAATCTGACCGAACTTATCAGATCGATGAATTGTGTGAAAAAAGAAACTTTGGAAGGATTTTTTACTGGCAAATCGACTTGCAAATCCGTCCCTGTTTTTTCCATGACCGTCATAAAATTTATTGTTTCTCCATTTTCCGATTGAAGCGGGAAAGTAATCTCGAACGGCAAAAAGGGCAAAACTTATGCCATTCGGCTAATATTTCTAAACTGCCGAAATAAAAGATCGGAAAGGTTTGAAATGTGACAAATTAGTAATCTATGTTCGGAAATTTTCGCAGACGGCTACGGATTATTTCGCAGTTGACGCGGTTTTGGTAAGTGTTTTGTTACTCAAAAAGGGTGTGTTTCAAAAAAATTTTCGGATGTGATGAGAGTCACAGCCGGCTGGTCAAGCGTCATTTAAGATGATTTCAATGATTTGTTTATTTTACAAACATCATCACTTTACATGACACAGGGGCAAAAAAATCGAAATTCCCGCGTTCGCACGATTGCATTGCTGATATTTATTTCAGCGGCAATCGGCGGTTTTTTCTATCCGAAAACATCTGCTGAAACCTTCAATCAAAACCCGCAGCCGACACCGACACCGCGCACAAAAAAAGCTCAGAAAAAAGCGGCTGAACCGGGCGAAAATAAATCGAAATATGCGAAATTTACGCACGAAACGCACGTCGCGCAAATGGAACTCGATTGCGCCGCTTGTCATAAATTTCCGACCGCCAATTTCGACAAGGTCAGAAGCAAAGACGCGGCTTTTCCGGACGTGACCGATTATCCGAAACACGAATCCTGCCTCGATTGTCACCGCGAACAATTTTTCAGCGGAAAACCGCCCGCGATTTGCTCGAACTGTCACGTAAATCCTTCTCCGACCGACAGTTCGCGTCATCCGTTCGCCAATCCGCGCGAGCTTTTCGATGTTTCTCCGAAAGGAAAAAACGCCGTTTCAGTCTTTGAAGTCGCTTTTCCGCACGACAAACACATCGACATCGTGAGCCAAACTGAAAACCCGCTAAAAACTGACGGAAACGGCGTTTTTTTCGTGCGTGCGGGTATGCGCCGTGCCGAAGAAAGCTGTTCTGTTTGTCATCAAACCTATCAACCGCAGGGAAAATCGAACGATGAATACGTGACCGCGCCGCCGAAAAACCTCGGTGACGGTTACTGGTTGAAGAAGGGAACTTTCAAATCCGTTCCGCTCGGGCATACCGCTTGCTTCACCTGTCATTCGGAAGACACCGGAATACTTCCCGCTCAGAAGGATTGCGGAACTTGTCATAAATTGAAAAAAGCATTACCACTGACGGACTTCGATCCGAAATCGGCTGAAAAAATGGGTATTTTGGACAAGGTAATGCTCGACGGATGGAGAACGCGGACTTCGGCAGGGAAGTTTCGACACGAATTTGAAAGCCACGCCGACCTGAGCTGTTCGATTTGCCACAACGTGAATACGATCGTCACGACGGATTATAAAACCGAAAAGGTTGCGATCTCTTCGTGCAATATGTGTCACATCACGGCGACTTCAGACGACGGCGGAATTTTGAATTACGAGATCGATGAGCGGAAGAAGAACGCGAAATTTGAATGCGTTAAATGCCACATTTCATACGGCAGATCGGCAATCCCCGATTCGCATCTCAAAGCCGTGACGGACGCGGCAAAAAGCGATTAAACGAAAGGCAGATGAAAACGCACGGACAGCAAAACAAAAAAATTACCTTAAGCTCAAAGCATTTGCGTGAATTGATTGTTTTGCTCGGTGTTTTTATCTTCTCCGTCTATTTTTTGATTTCCTGCACGAAAAATGTCCGGGAAATCAACGAACCCGAAAGCGCGTTTAAGCCGCTTGAACCCGAACAATATTTTGGTGATATGTCGAATCTCGATTTCAAAACATTCAAACACAACGAAGGACGGCACGCGACCGTTCCGTGTTTGCTGTGTCACCAACCGAATGAAGAGTCGCCGAAACCGAAATTTGCTTCGCATCAGACTTGTGCGGGTTGTCACGTTCAGCAATTCAAGGAAAAAACGCACGATATTTGCACGATCTGCCACACGAACGCCGAAACGGGCGAGATGAAAGCGTTTCCTTCGCTGAAAACCTTCAGAATGGAATTCAATCATACGGCGCATTTCAAGGAAACGAACTGCACGACGTGTCATCAGACGCAAGGCGCGAGTATGACGATTCCTTCGGGCGTGAACGCGCACGTGACCTGTGTTCAATGTCACACGTCCGACAAAAAGATCGGCGAGAAAAATCTCGGTTCGTGTTCGACGTGCCATCAGCAAGGCAAACCGAACCGCATTTCGGCGGAAACCGTGAATGTCGGTTTTAATTTCAGCCATTCGCGCCACAGCAGTCAGAATTGCCAAAGCTGTCACAGTCCGGCGGGCGGAAACAATATGGCGGCGATCGATGTTTCGATGCACTCGGGCAATGCGAACGGTTGCGCGGCTTGCCACAACGGGCAGAAAGCCTTCGGCGCAAACGCTTTTTCGGATTGCCGCAAATGTCATCAGGAAGTAGCGAACACGGTCAGTTTCGGAATCAGATTCAGCCACGCCGACCACCGCAAAAAGGATTGTGCGACCTGCCATAAAGCGGGCGGCAAAGGCATTAGTTTTACCGTTCCGAACGGGCAAAACGCACATAACACTTGTTTCCAATGCCATCAGCCGATGAAAGACAACGGCGGCGGATTTACGAGCGGGAAATGTTTTACTTGCCATCAGGTTGGCGGCAGGAACGATATAAAACCTTCGCCGCAGTTTATCGGCGGTAATTTCAGCCATTCAAAACACACGTTTTTAGATTGCGATGCTTGTCACACATCGACACGCGGACAAATGAGCGCGCCGACCGTGGCAATGCACAAGCAAACAAAAGCGGGATTCAGTTGTGCGAACTGTCATAACAACGAAATGGCTTTCGGCGAAAGTTTTGCAGATTGTAAGAAATGTCATACGAACAGCAATTTTAATAATAAATAGATTTTCGGAGTTTGCGTCTGCAAATTCTGATTTACGGCAATCTTTCCCCGGATTTTTATGAATTAAGCAGAGAAGCTCTTCGAGAAGAGCTTGAGCAGGAGTAAAGAAAATGAACACCAAACAAATCAAACTTTCAGTTTTAGCAGTTTTTGCGGTCGCCGTCGTGACAATTTTGAGTTTTCAGAACAAAGTCGTGATGACCGTCAGTGCCGACGGCGACGTTGCCGCCGAATACAAGTCGAAATGTATCGCCTGTCACGGTGCCGCCGCCGCGAAGAATTACGATCCGGCGAAAACGGAAGCGGAACACGTTCAGATTATTTTGAAGGGAAAAACCGCCGCGAAACCGCCGAATATGCCTGGTTATGAAGCAAAGGGAATGACGGAAGCGCAGGCGAAAGCCCTTGCCGAATATATGCAGAGTTTGCGGACGGCAACGCCGCCTTCGGCTTCGACGGCAACTGCCGCGACGATTCCCGCCGCGCTTGACGACGAAACTGCCGCTTTTTACAAAAAAACCTGCATCGGATGTCACGGCGCGACGGCAAACAAATCGTTCGACGCGACGAAAGCGGACGACGTGCTCGTAAATGTCGTGATGACCGGCAAAAAAGGCGAAAAACCGCCGAATATGCCCGAATATACTTCAAAGGGAATGACGAACGAAAAAGCGTCAGCTTTGGTTGCGTATATGAAATCTTTGAAACAGTAATCCGATCAGATTTTGAAAATACGGCAGACGAATTTTTGCCTGCCGTATTTTTCCCAAAGATCGTCACACCGTTCGATGAATCCGCAAGATTATGAGTGACAAAGAAGAAATCGTTGTTTCGCGCGAAGAAACCGGCGAAAAGCCGAAAATGCCGAGCGTTTTTCGGAATTATATCAGCCTCGTCGGAGCCGCGCTCGCCGTTACGAGCCTGGTCAGCATCGTTTTGCTGTTCCTGCTCGAACTGACGAGCGACGACGAAAAACCTTATCTCGGAATTCTCATTTACATAATGCTTCCGGGCGTGATGCTGTTCGGAATAGCAATTATTTTGCTCGGCGGCATCTGGGAACGGCGGAAACGGCGCAAGATGAGTCCCGAAGAAATTCTGGCTTACCCGATCCTCGATCTGAACGGTCCGCGCCGCCGCCGAATCTTTTTCGTCTTTCTGACGGCGACCGTGATCTTTATTTTTATGAGCGCGTTCGGCAGTTTTCGCGCTTATGAATTTTCCGAATCGGTCACGTTTTGCGGGCAAACCTGTCACACCGTGATGAATCCCGAATTTACGGCGTATAACGTTTCGCCGCACGCGCGTGTGCGTTGCGTCGAATGTCACGTCGGAAGCGGTGCGGAAAGTTACGTCCGCGCCAAAATGGGCGGCGTGCGGCAGCTTTACCGCGTCATCACGGACAGCTACGACCGACCGATCAAAACGCCCGTTCACAATATGCGGGCGGCTTCGGAAACGTGCGGGAAATGTCATTGGACGGAAAAATTTCACGGCGACCAGATCAAAGTTTTCAATCATTACGGCTACGACGAGAAAAACACGCTCAATCAAACGCGTCTGCTCATCAAGGTCGGCGGGGGAAATCCCGAAACGGGACCCGTCGCGGGCATTCATTGGCATATGAATCTCGGCAATGAAATTACCTTCGTTTCGTCCGACGAACGCCGTCAGGACATCGCCTATATTCGGATGAAGGATATGAACGGCAAAGTCGTCGAATATTACGACCGCGAAACGAAGATGCCGCAAGGTGAGATCGAAAAAGCGGCGCAACGCAAGATGGACTGCATCGATTGTCACAACCGCCCGACGCACGTCTATCTTTCGCCGAACGAAGCCGTCGATAAATCGCTCGAAGCGGGTCGGCTCGATCTGTCGCTTCCGTTCATCAAATCGAAGGCGGTCGAAGTTTTATCGGGAAATTATGCGACGAACGCGGAAGCGGTCGCGGCGATCGCAAAGGGAATCGACGAATATTACAAAACCGCTTATCCCGACGTTTACGCCGCGAAAAAGGCATCGGTCGATTTCGCCGTGACCGAAACACAGCGCATTTATCAAACATATTTCTTCCCCGAAATGAAAACCGATTGGCGCGCGCATCCGAACAACATCGGGCATCTGACCGTGCAGGGCTGTTTCCGCTGTCACGACGGACAGCATTTCAGCAAGGACGGGCAAGTTATCCGCAACGAATGCAACGTCTGCCACACGACGCTCGATCAGACGTTCGGCGGAAAAACGATCACTTCGACGGACGGAAATTTCAGTCACCCGCTAAACTTAGGCGACAAAGGCGCGTGGCAATGCGCTTCGTGTCACAAAGGCAACCAAGCCTTCAAACACCCGCTAAACTTAGGCGACATTTCACGTTTCCAATGCTCGGAATGTCACAAAGAAACGAAATTCAAAACGAATTAAATCGAATCCGCATTAAAACAAAAGGCTTCGCTCAAATATGAACGAAGCCTTTTTGATATTCTTGATTGTTGGAAAATTTTTGATTTGTCCGCAATGTCTTTTATGTTAAAATCGGCAGAGTAAACACGTCTTTAAATCGATTTCGGATAAGCTTATGAAAAATAAATTCACCTTTAAATCGGAAGTCAATTGGATATTAATATTCAGCCTGTTTTTTCCGGCGGTCGGGTTGATCTGTATTTTGGCAATTTGGTTTTGGAATATGATTTTTGCAAGATAAGTTCAAAAAACAAGGGCAAGAATACATTTATAGTTTTTCTTTGGTAAATTTCGGAGTTGGGCTAAAATATCGGTGAGGTAATTTTTATGATGACAACGGCTCAAGACGTTTTGAATCAATATGTGCAATTGCCGATTGCCGAAAAGCGAAAAGTGATTTCGGCACTTTTGCGCGAATCGCTCGACATCGAAACGCCCGAAATGTCGGATGAAGAATTGGTTTTTAATGCCGAAGAACTGTTTTTAGAACTCGACCGGCGCGAGGCTGGAAATGGCGAATCCTGATCGCGGCGAAGTTTGGCTGGTCGATTTGGGATATGCTGCCAAAGTGCGTCCGTGTTTGGTTTTGAGCATTCCTGCGAACGACGAAGACCGTGCCCTTGCGACACTCGTTCCGCATACGACGGCGTTGCGCCAATCACGTTTTGAGGTCGAATCAAACATCCGCTTTTTACGAAAAGGCGGCTTCGACGCACAAAACCTCGTCACGATTCCACACGCCAAACTAATTCGCAAACTCGGCACATTAACAGATTTACAAATGCTTGAAGTAGAAGAAAAAGTGCGCTTTTGGCTCGGTTTATAATTTTTCAACTCAATGAGAAAGGCTTCGTTCGATTTCGGTCAAAGCCTTTTATCTTTTTCTCAATGATCTTACGAAATAAATGAAATGCACCTTCGGCAGTTGTTTTTTTAGTGATTAGGAATTGAAACGGTTCGCAGAAATGTTTTTTGCAGGTGCAGAAAAGTTTTCTGCGTCGCCGAAAAGTTTTCTGCCGATGCAGAAATGGTTTTTGCAGTCGCAGAATTATTTTTTGCGGTCGCAGAAATGTTTCTGTCAGTTGCAGAAATGTTTTCTGCATTTGCAGAGAAGACTTTTGCGGTCGCAGAAATGTTTCTGTCTGTCGCAGAAATCATTTCTGCATCAGCAGAAAAGTTTTCTGCAAAAAGTGCGACAAAATGTCAGATTGGTTAAAATGTCGATGTTTATTGAGTTTTAGTTTAATTTAAGGAATGAAATCGAGTTTCGCCGCGCAGGATTTATCTTAAATCAGCTTTTGGTTGATTCAAACTAAAGTTTGAACTCTGAGCGCGTTTAGAGTTCAAACTTTAGTTTGAATTTTGCTGAAGATATTCAAACGAGGAAAGCCTTTTGAATTCTGAACACTTTTTTGAAGTCTGATTACGGTTGAGAGTCTTTGAAATTAATTTATAAAATATTCGCAAAATTTTTTGTTGATTTCTGTCATAAAATTGCAAGAAAAATTTTGAATCTCATTTCCAGATTTTTCTTCATATCTTAAATTTAAAAGAGGAAAAAAATATGGCGGATTTTTTAGATAAATTAACCGACAGCGAGTTAGCGGATAAAGCCGAGCAGATGTATAACGTCGTGAATGCTTCGCCGACGGCTTTCGGGGCGACGGCGGATCAGGCGAACGATCTGCGGGTGAAGACCGATGAATTTTCCGACGGTTTGACGGCGCATTTGGCGGCGCAGGCGGAGGCGCGGAGCAAGACGCAGGCGAAGGAGGCAGGGCGCGGCGCGCTCGAAGAGTTGATACGGTTTTTGGTAAAACAGGCGAAATTGAACAATGTTTCGGATGAAAATATCGCGGCGATGGGCGTGCCGGTTGAAGGTTCGTCGGCGTTGCCCGCGACGGCGACGCGTCCGACGGGCACGGTCGATACGAGTCAGCGGTTTTTTCACACGATCAAATTTGCCGACGAAGCCGCGCCCGAATCGAAGCGTCTGCCGCGCGGTGTGTTGGGTTGCGAGATTTATCAAAAGATCGGCGGCAGTGCGCCGACCGATTTTCACGAATGTCTGTTTCGCGGTCTGGACACGAAATCGCCCTACACCTGGGAGTTCGACGCGGAAGATGTCGGCAAAATGGTGCATTATATGCTCCGCTGGCGTTTGCGCGACGAATCGGCGAGCCCTTGGAGCGAAACCGTCAGCGCGACCGTGACGGGTTAGCCAATTACCAATTACGGATTTTAAAATCGATAGGCGTGTCCAACAAACTTCAGTTTGTTGTTTCGCCACAATAAGCAACAAACTGAAGTTTGTTGGACATTTGTTACAAAACCGAAGGGCTGAGAATTGAAAACTCTCAGCCCTTCGGTTTGGGTGTGCTTCGGGAAGAAGTTCTTAACGTTCTCCGCCGCCGAAGTAGATTTTCAATGAGGTGTATGGCAAATGCGCTCGGTAGTTTTGGAGCGTCTGGAATTTTTCCTTGTAATTGTAATACTGGTAGCCGAAATTCCAGTCGATGTTGCGCGTGATGCGGAAGGCAACGCGGACTTCGGGCGAACGGAAATCGATCGGATACGAGGTAAAGAAGTTCTGCGGAAGGGAGGAAAATTCGTTCTGCCCGTTGTCCTTGCTGATGCGGTAGCTCGCAAAGATCGCAAGGCGATTGACGGGACGCGCCGCGACATCGACGAACGCGTAATGATCGCGCACGAAGAATTTGCTGATGCCGAGCAATCTGACCGTTCCCAACGGGTAAAGAATCGCCGTTTCGCTCGTCAGGTGCTGATAGGTGTAGCCCGTGCTGAACGATAATTCCGAAATCGGATTCCAGTCGAAACTGCCCGTGTAAATGCGGTTGTTGATGTCCGCACCGAACTGCCGCGGCGGAATTTCGTCCGAGACGGTCGGGTTCGTGTTGTCCTTCGAGATCGCCGAAACGCTCAAGCCGAATTTATCGAACGTCAAACGACTGCGGACGCGGAAATTGATAAATTTGTAATTCTCGACACGCGTGAAAACGTTGTCCGCCGAACCGCGTTCGACATCCCAGAAGATGACCCAGTTTTTGATCGGTTTGATCTTCATTCCGGCGATCAAAGTGTTCGTTTGATTGTCTTCCTCTTCCGTGATGAATGCGGGGTTGGTTGCATTAACAGCGGTTAATTTGTTGAAATTGTAGCCCGTAATTTCAGCGCGGCGGCTCGTAAAACGATAACCCGCGTGTGCCGCGACCGCATTGTTGAATTGATAATCGGCTTCGAGCGTATTAACAAAACGCCTGTAATCGGTGACGCGGTAAGCCGCAGTTTTCGCGACGGAAAGTGCCAACGGTGTTCCGGCGGCATTGCGTCTGTATGCGGCTTGGAATAAATCTTCACCGCCGTTGATCGCAAATTTGTCGAACGTGAACGTGTTCGAGATACGCAGTTTTTCGGTCGCCAGCCACGTAAATCCGAAATCGCCGCGCGTCTGCGGACGCGAAGCATCGCCGCTGATCTCGTAACGGTCGAGGTCGATAAAGTTGTTCGAGTTATCGCGTCCCGTAATCACTTCGAGCATATTCGATCGCGTTTTAGTGCCTGAATAAATCACGTTTGTGGTAAAATCGAAAACCTTCGCAAACGTCCGGTGCGCGGCGAATTGCGTGTAATACGTTTTGCCCGTCGTCGGAAAACTGCGGTTAAATGTTGCCAAAACCGACGTATTCGTGGTGTTGTTTCCCGCGTTCGGAACGGTGATGTTGTAGTTCGACGTGTCTTTGAAAAAACGGAAACCTTGCAAAAGCGAAACGTTAAAGCCCAGAATCTTGCTGTCGATTCCGACTCTCATATCGTCGGCTTTCGTGTCGTAATCGTTGTTGACGACATATTCGTCGCTGTATGCGCGAACCGTCCACGTTCCGGGTCCGTTGTTGCGGTCGAACGAATATCCGAGATTAATGCGGAGCTTTTCGTTTTGCGGCAACAACGTCAGATCGAAATCGCCGAAATTATGCTTCGTGTTGCGTGTATGTTCGCCGAGCGCGTGATTGTTCAGGTTGTTGTAATACTGAACGCGTCTGACGCTCGTATTGAAACGGTAAAATCCCGTTCTTTCCATATTCACGCGCAAAAATCCCGACGGATCATCGCCCCAACCCGAAGTTTTGACCAGCAACGAATCGAAAAGTCCGTTCTTCGCTTCCTTGCCTTCCATCAAAAAACTGGAATCGAAAACGCGGAAACCCTTCTGATAATTCAAATCACTGCGGTATTTCGTTTCACTGCCGTCAACGTCCAGATAACGATAACCGAGTTCGGTGTTCATCGTTAATTTATAACCGCCCACTTCATAATCGGGTGCCGGTGTCGGTGAAGGCTGAGAAGCTTGCCCGAAAATATTGCCGTTTATCAAAAGCAAGCTTCCCAACGCGGCAAACAGGATGAATAAGGTTCGGTTGTTCGATAATAATTTAATTTTGTGGTTTATTTCGCAGAACATATTTTTCTCCTCCTATTCATTACCTGAAAAATGCCGCGCTCGTGTTTGAGCCGTGAATCTTCGCGTGGCAGATCGTGCAGTTCTGATAGCGAACCGTCGATTGATTATGCGGAGCCTGCGGTGCGCCGCCGTCAACATTGGAAATCGCACTGTGGCATTCCAGACAAAGCTGTCGAACCGAACTGCGTTTGAGCATTTTCGGATTGTTCGAGCCGTGCGGTGTATGGCAAGCCGTGCATCCTTCGGTTTTGAGCGGACCGTGTTCAAAGACGAACGGACCCTGTTTATCAGTGTGGCATTTAATACAAGCGGCATCTGCGCCGACGGAAAGCTTGGTTTGTTTTTGTTCAAAGCCGCCGTGTGCGTTGTGACAGTCACTGCATTTCATCGTGCCTTCTAAAACTTTATGATGAAAAGGTTTGTTAAATTGCTGTTTGGCTTCGGTATGACAGGCGATACATAATTGCGGCTCGCCGGCTTTCAGCATCGCCGTCGTTGCCGTGTTCGGATTCTCTTTGCTTACTCCATTGACGAAAGTAATCGAACCCGGTTTTTCCGAACCGTGATCTGGTCCGTGCGCCGTGTGACATTCCGTGCAACCTACGTCATTGCGCCAATGTTCGCCGCGCCGAAAGTTGTTATGACTTTCTTTGCCCGCGTGACAAGACAGACAGGTTTCGGAAACTTGTTTTGAATTTTTATTTTTGAATGAAATTATCTTTGTTTTGTCGCCGCCGTTTTCAAAATGCGCTCTGCCCGGACCGTGACAGGATTCACAGCCTTCGGGTTTTCCTTTCCAATTGTCAAGCTTGCCGAGTTTGGCGTGCTTGGTGTCGGAAAAACTTTTGAAAACGTCTTCGTGACAATCTTTGCAGGAATCGCTGCCGATATAATCATCGGCGGCGGCATTTACCGTTTCGACTTCGCTCGTTCCCGTAACTTTTGAATAAGTTCCCATCACGATCCAGGCGGAAAGCAAGACGATAAATCCGCAAAGCAAAACGACCTTTAAATTTTTGATTGAAGTCATATATTTGCCTCCATTTGCTCCATCTAGTTATATCGGTTGAGTGATAGACTAAAAGTGCATTTTATTGCCGTGTTTATTGTATTTTTTGTAGGAAATTGCGGTCTGTGAGCAATGTCACCGTAAATTGTGACGGTTATCACAATAACTTGATTAATATGAATTAAGTGTTGAAAACTAAGAAGTTAGGCTTGAAAATAATTTATAGCTTTTTTGCAGATTTTCACTGAAAATTTTAAGCAGACGCAAACAAACTTTCGGTTCTTCGAGCAGTAGATCGATGAAGAGTTCGCGCGGAATACATTCGCATTCACAATCCGTGAGCGTTTCCACGTTGGTTTCGGTCGGGAAATTGCCCAAAATTTCAGGCAATCCGATGATCTCGTCCTCCATTATCAAGCGGATATTCTGTTTTTTTTCGTTGAAATTCGTCGAAATTTCAGCCTTTCCGCGAGAGAGAATGTAAACGCATTCGGGAAGTTTGCCGTTCGAGAGAATGTTATTTCCTTTTTTGAAACGAATTTTGCGCGATCTTTCGGTAAGCGTGCGGAATTTTTCCGCTGAAAGTTCGGAGAATAATTGATCGGAAGAGAACGGTTGTCCGAGAAAACAGCCTGAATTTACCTGATAATCAGTGTTCATAAATCGCCTTTAACCTAAAAGGCGATTTTATTATCGCGGAAAATCATTGCGCGGATTAGGATTTTTGTCACATAAACGCGTGACGCAAATCACATTTTAATTGGATTTATAGCGTGTGCCGATGGAATTTTCGAGTTTTCTTTTGCTGTGGACGATAAATTCCGAACCGTTGCGCGAGATCAATTGCCGTTCCTTGAAATCCTTCAAAAGCCGCGTCACGGTTTCACGCGAAGTGCCGATCATTTCGGCAATTTCTTCGTGTGTGTAAGTGATCTTCAAGCGAACGGTTTCGGAATTCTGGCGTGAATTGTCGCACCAGCCGATGAAGAGTTTGGCGAGCTTATCGGCGACCGAACCCGACAAACCGAGCGAACAAATCTGCAAATGTGCGGTCTGGTAACTGTGGCTCAACTGTTTGACGGCATTCAAACAAGCGTCGGAATTTTGCTCGATGAATTTGAGGAAATCCTGCTTTCTGACGAAATTTACCTGACAAGGTTCGATAACTTCGGCGGTCGTCATATGGATCGAATCGGAAATCGCCGAGCTTAATCCCAAAATTTCGCCCGCTTCGGCGATGTGCAGAATGATGATCTTTCCGTCCTGCGAACAAGTCGAAAGTTTAACGCGTCCCTGACAAAGCATATAAATCCCGTTTGAAGGCTGACCTTCCATAAAAAGCGTCGAGCCTTTCGGATATGCGTGCGTGATCTTGAGCGATTCAAAAATACTAATATTGGTGCTGAGAAAATTGCAGAAAAAATCATTGGAACGAACTCTACATTCCGAACATTTATGCTGAATTGATAAATCATTTAAAGCTTTCATTCTTTGGTTTTTCCTAAAAAATCGGTCGTCTTGCGTTAAATCTGAAAAGTTATTTGCAATTTTTGGGTTAACAAATAAGTTATCGGTAAGACTGAAAATACAGTCGAGCCACACCTATCAAAAAGGAAGTTTGCAAACTATATACCATTAAATTTCAACTAAAACGCCCGTTATTTCGGCACTCTACGCGAAGAACTGTGTAAATTCACACAATCGCGTAATCAAACTGCGGAATATTTCCCAATACAAATTCCAGTATTTGTATGAAAGAGATAGTTCTTTGAATTAAAACGATATTATTTACCTTATTTCATCAAACCAAGCTTTTTTTCCAAAAAACGGCAAAAAAATTGTATATAAATAGTTCAGAGTCCCGCCTTCAGGCGGGACTCTGAACTGGGTTTTTCTGCTTATGAAAGGTCAAAATTTATATATTCGCAGTTTTATGATTTGGCTCCTGATTATTTTCGCGGAATCGTTTCACGGAACTTTGCGGACAGTATTGCTCGAACCGCGCATCGGAGATTTTCGGGCGCGGCAAATATCGGTTTTTACGGGTGCGTTGATAATCCTGATGATAACCTTTTTCTTTATCCGTTGGATTTCGGCGGAGAAAGTTTCTCAATTGATAAAAATTGGAGTTTTTTGGGTGAGCTTGACGATAGCATTTGAAATTATACTCGGCAGATTTATTCTCGATGCTTCGGGGGAAAGAATCTTTTCCGATTACAAAATTTGGGAAGGCGGGCTGATGCCAGTCGGCTTATTGATCTTGCTTTTTACACCAGGGATTGCGGCTAAAATGCGAAAAATCATTTGAAAATTAAATTAAAAAAGCCGATTGAATTCAGTTGCAATCGGCTTTTTTCTTTACATCATAAATCCGAGATTGGATGTCGGGAAATTGTTGATAAACGGGAAAACCAACGACATTTCAGCGTCGTTCAGACCGAACCAACGCGCCAAGGTCGCCGCATACATTTCGACCGAAACCGTCGGCACGAAACGTCCGCGTGTGCTGACATCATCGGGACCGTTGTTGACCAAGGTCGGAAAAATTGAGCCGTTCGCCGTCGGTCTGCCGTAGAAATTTCCGCCCGCGACCGCATCGCCCATCACGAAATGATGACCAGCCCAAGCGTGATCGCTGCCGACATTAGTAAGAGCACCTGCCGGATTCAAAGTGCGACTGAAATCCGACATCGTAAATGTCGTTACGCTTCCCGAAATTCCTTGCGCGACGGTTTCATCGTAAAAAGCTTTCATCGCTTGGCTGAACTGCGTCAAAAGTGCGCCTTGTCCCGGGATTTGCGATACGTGCGTATCGAAACCGGGAAGCTGAACAAAGAAAATCTGTCGGCTCATATTGAGTTGAGTGCGGAATTTCATCAATTTCGCCACTTGCCGAAGCTGATTTCCGAGCGTCGTATTCGGAAAAGTCACCGTCAAAGCCGGATCGCCGTTGAGCTGTTCGCTGACATTTACGGCTTGTTGAGTCAAAAACGCGGCTTTTTGAACCAAAGTTTTATCCAAATCTTCGTTGCGAATCTTTTGCATTGCGGTTTTCCGCGCGAGTTCGTCGGAAGTCGTGCCGAAACCGTTCAAAGTCAAAACCTGATTCAAAGGGGTCGGCGAAGGTTCGACGATCAATGGCGAAGTTGTTGCACCATTGCTGAAAACCGTGACACCTGCGATCGAAGTTACCATCGGAATCGCGCCGCCTGAATTGAGCGGAGTCGTGCGATCGGCAAGCCTTCCTCCCCAACCGGTTGTCGAATTATTTGAATTGGAAATCGCGGTGCGAAATTGCGCGACTTGATCGGAATGCGAAAAAAGTTGTTCGGGACGCGGTGCGCCGGACAAATATTGCGCTTTCGTGATCGGCTGAACGAGCGTTCCGACGTTGCAGACGACCGCGAATTTATTTTGATTCCAAAGCTGTTGCATTTCGGTCAAAGAAGGATGCAGACCGAATTCCAAACCTAAGCTCGGCGGCGTGACCGAAAGAAGATTTGCCAGCGGAATCGCCAAACCTTGCGGACCGCGCGCCGCATTGTATTCGGCGTAGCCAGCCGAATGTTTCGGAACGACCATATTATTGCTGTCGTTACCGCCGTTTAGAAAGACGCAAACCAAAGCCTTATAATCACTTGCACCATTATCGGCTTCAGCTTTCTTCTGCGCTAACGCACTTACCAAACCGAAATGTGACATCTGCGAAGCAAGTGCCGTCATTGTCAAAGCGCGGCAGGATTTCCCGATAAATTCTCTTCTTGATTCTTTCATTTTCTTAAAAAATTTTATCTCTGAATTTGAAACTGCGGCGCAGTCGTTACCAAATAAATCGCCGTCTGAGCACGTTTTAACGTATTCGTCGGCGCAACCGCTTGAACGGCTTGCATAATATGCGTGCGTACTTGCGGCGACATCGAATTATGCAGAAGTTCCCGGTTCAAACCGTCAACTAAACCTGCGCCCGTCGCGTCGGAAGCGGCAAGATTTTGCCAGCGCGTAATGTTTATTTTCGTTCCGCAAGGCGAATTTGCCGAGCGTTCGATTCCCGTTCCGAAAACCATCTGATTAATGAAATTCGGACGTTTCAGGGCAGTTCCGGTCGAGAAAATTCCGAATTCGGGCGCGTGCAGATCGGTATTTTGCAGAACGTAAGTGAGCGGATAGTAGTTGAAAACGCTCGGCGGATTGAAAACGTCCTGATCTAAAGCACTCGTTGCTCCGTTCAAAACGCCGTCGCTCTGATTGTTGCAATTTCCGGCGGCATTTGCGTTTGAAGTCGCATCGTTCGGACGCAAAATATTCGACACCAGTAAAACAGGCTCACGCAGATGACCGTAATCGGGATCGGTCTTTAAGTTTCCGCGCGCTTCGGGGTCGAGCAGGATGGCGCGGATGACCGCTTTCAGATCGCCGCGAACATTGTTTCCGTTGTTATTGAAAACTGCCGAAACGCGACCGACGTAAGCGGGTGTCGGATTGCTCGTAACCAATTGTTGAATCAGAATTTTACTGACAAACGGCGCAACATTCGGATGATAAAAAATATTGTCCAAAGCACGATCCAAATCTTCGTCGCCCGAAAGTCCGGCGGGAATTGTGGAAACCGCGCCGGGATAATTCAGAAGTTGTTTTTCGGTCGTGTCGTGGTTGTTCGGATTCAGCAAAAGATCATCGATAAAGTTGACGGCATTGACCGTTCGATTCGGACAAGCCGCCGTCGTTTCACAGAATGACCAGCCTGTAAAAACTTTCGTAAACCCGTTGACGACGTTTTGATCGTAGGTCGGAAACGGATTTCCCTGTGCGTCGGTTTTTACGGTTCCGTCTTGATTCAGTTGATAAAGACCGACGGAAAAAAGCTGTAAAATCTCGCGGGCGTAGTTTTCATTCGGGCTTTGGCGCGTCGAGATCGCCATATCCAGATAATTTCCCATCGCCGGATTCAAAGTCATTTCGCGCATCAGATCGCGGTAATTTCCGAAGGCGTTACGATCTAAAATCTTAAGATAAGGAAGCATTCGCGACGGCTGAATCGTTTCGCGTCCCGAAACGACCCAGATTTGGCTCAAAGCCCACGAAACTCGGCGGCGAAGCTGTTGATCTTCACCGTAAAGAGCTTCACGGAAAAACCAGTTTTGGAGCGGATACATCGAATAATTATCGCGTAAACAAGTTACTCCGCAGTTCGTTGCGGGCGATGTCGGCTGGAGCGTCAAAACGGGATACGGGAATGTCGAATAACGAATTGCACCGTTTGCATCGCGTTTTTCTTCCATCTGTTCATTGAGCCAGGTCGAATAAGTGATGCGGCGCAGACGCGATTCGAGGGCGGCATTTGCGCCGAAGGTCGCTTGCTGCATAAAGCGAACGCGGTCGCCCGTCCACGGCAATCCGACCAGATTAGCGGTTTGTTCCTTAACGACAGGCTTTTCGGGCATCGGAGTCGGAACCGAACCTTCATCATCGGAGATTTTTCCGCCCTGATAACCGATCGAAACGCGCACCCGGTTGCTCGCAACGCCGCGCCAGTTCGCTCTGATTAAAACATCGCCGACATTTCCCATCTGACCGTGAAGTTGGACGGTCAGCGCGTAAACCCACGGGCGGTCGGCAAGCGGTTCGAGCGAAATGACGCGCATCGGATAGCGAAAATAGCGCGAATCCTGCGCATCGACGCGAAAAGCGTTTGCGCCTTCGTTTTTCAGCAGTTCGATGTTTGTAACGAACAAGGTTATTCGCGTTTTACCTTCGGCGGGAAAGACATTCAGCGAATAATCCAACCCTTTCCGCGTCTTTCCGGCGGTCAGCGCACGAGTCGAATCAGGTTGACTGATAAGAATCGGCGCGTCTTCGGGCAGATTTGCGGCAAAAGCGAAAAACGTGAAAGCGAAAACGAACAGACAACTAATTATTGAACGAAATATCAGACGATTAACAGAAAAACCCGGCATTAAATTTTCCTCAAAGTCGAAAGCGGATAACTGGAAAAAAGATTGTGAACAGAACGCGTCACAAACTGATGTTTTGAAGTCAATAATCATATATCAATTTAAATAAAAAATGCAAGATTTCTTCGATATTTATTGACAAATCAAAGAATATGAATTTAACTTTTAGACATCAATTTATCCCGTTCCGAGATTTTTTTCTAACCGATGCCGAAATTTTTTATGCTTAAAACCGCCCGATTTTTATTTACCGCTTTAATTTTAATTATTGTATTCATTTTATTTGCAAGATTTCCGAAAGATTCGGCGGCGCAGGCGGAACAGCCCGAATCGTTGGTCGGCGTGGTTCGTTATCAGGAACATTTTGACAGCCTCACGAGTCCGCAAATTCCGGCGGGTTGGACGACGAGTTCGACCGGCGCGGGCGTTAATTTTGCGACGGTTTCTAATTTCAACCTCAGTTCTCCGAACGCCATTTTCACGCCGAATCCTGCGACGACAGGTTCTTCGGAGCTTATTTCGCCGCCGATTCTGGTGACGGGAACGAACTCGACCTTAAATTTTTGGCAGAAATACGTCGTTGAAAATACGTGGGACGGCGGAGTTTTGGAGATAAAGATCGGGAACGGACAATTTCAGGACATTCTTCTGGCGGGCGGAACTTTCATCACGGGCGGTTACACTTCGACGCTGAACAATTCCTCGAATCCGCTCGGCGGTCGTTTCGCGTGGAGCGGCGCGACGCAAAACAATTTCGTCCTGACTTCCGTTCGATTGCCTTCGAGCACATTCGGGCAAACGATTCAGCTTCGCTGGCGTTTCGGGTCAAATGAAAGTTTCGCAAACGAAGGTTGGTGGATCGATTCGGTCACGCTTGAAACCAATGCGACGGGAGCAAACTCTTTTGGCATTACCGTGCCCGATTCGGGAGCCGCGAATCCTTATCCGAGCCAGATTCAGATTTCGGGTTTGACGGGTTTGATAACGGGCGTTTCGGTTACTTTGGAAAATTTTTCGCATAATTTTCCCGACGATGTCGATGTTTTACTGGTCGCGCCGAACGGTCGAAAGATCGTTTTGATGTCGGATGCAGGCGGAAACACGCCTGTCAGCAACACAACGCTCACGTTTACCGATTCGGCGGCGAATGTTTTGCCCGACGAATCGGCTTTGACGACAGGGATTTACAAACCTGCAAATTACGGCGAAACGGACACATTTCCATCGCCCGCGCCGCAAGGTTCGACGGACGGAAACTCGCTTTCCGCATTTGTCGGAAGCAATCCGAACGGAAACTGGTCGCTCTATGTTGTGGACGATCAGGGAAATAATGCGGGACAGATCGCCAGCGGTTGGAGTCTGGATATTCAAAGCTCGGTGAGTGCGTGCGTTTTCAGTGTCAATCCGACCGTGCAATCGTTTCCTGTCGAAGGCGGAAGCGGTTCTTTCAATATAAATATCCCGACAGGTTGCGGCTGGACGGTTTCAACGAGCAATTCATTTATTACGATCAATTCGCCGACAAACGGTGTCGGGAACGGAACGGTTAATTTTACGGTCGCACCGAACACAGGCGCGGGCAGAACGGGTTTGATTTCGGTTACTGACGGATTTAATCCGCGCACTTTTCAGATTCAGCAGGGTTCGGGCTGTCCGACTTCGATCTCCCAAACGAATCTGAGTTTTCCGGCAAACGGCGGACAGGGAAGCGTTGGCGTGACGGCGGGAGCGAATTGCAGTTGGCAAGCCGTTTCAAACGCCGCTTGGCTCGTGATTACGTCAAATCAGCAAAGCGGAAACGGAACCGCTACTTTTAATATTCTTCCAAACTTGACGCGAAACGTCAGAAATACGACTCTGACGATCGGCGCGAAAACCGTAAATATAAGTCAGGCGGGAATTTCGTCGGCAAAATTCGATTACGACGGCGACGGAAAGGCGGACGTTTCCGTTTTTCGTCCGAATGCGGGAAGCTGGTTTATCTCGAATAGTTCCAATAATTCATTTTCGGCAACTAATTTCGGTATTTCAACTGACAAAATCGTGCCCGCCGACTATGACGGCGACGGAAAAACCGACATTGCGGTTTTTAGAATCGGCGCAAACAGTTCGTGGTATATTCTGCAAAGTTCCGACAACACGTTCCGGAGCACAGTTTGGGGTGCGTCAAATCAGGAACAGGCAATTATTTTCGATACGCCCGTTCCGGCAGATTACGACGGCGACGGGAAAGCCGATCTTGCCGTTTTCCGCCGCACGGATGCGCTTTCCGAACCGACGAGATTTTTGATTTTGCAAAGCGGGAATAATACTCCGCGAGTCGAAACCTGGGGTTCGGTTTTCGATACGCCCGTTCCGGCAGATTACGACGGCGACGGAAAATCCGATCTTGCTGTTTTTCGCAGTGGAGTTTGGTATTTAAATCAAAGCACCAATGGATTTAGTGCCGTAAATTTCGGCATTTCAACCGACAAATTAGTGCCCGCCGATTACGACGGCGACGGAAAAACCGACATTGCGGTTTATCGAAACGGGAATTGGTATTTATTAAATTCGTCAAACAATTCGTTTGCCGGAATAGCATTTGGAATTGTTTCGGATAATCCCGTTGCGGCTGATTACGACGGCGACGGAAAAGCTGACATCGGCGTTTATCGTCCGTCAGACGGAACTTGGTATCTGCTTCGTTCGACAAACGGATTTACGGCGCAAGCGTTCGGAACGAATGGCGATCTGCCGACACCGAATGCTTTCGTCAGACAATAATTTTTGAAATCATTTCAATTTTCCATTTTGAAACAGTTTTCGCATCGGACATTTCTTTCAACGCGATTTTGAGTAATTTCTTCGCCTCAAATAACATTTTTCGCCTGTTTATTTTAGCTTTTCAAGGTAACTGAGAAACTTTCGGTTATCTTGAAAAGCCCCGCAAATCTTAAAATTTATAAATAAAATTAATCTTACAAAGTCTTTTCGATAAGAATATCTGATTTTTTTATCCTTATGTCAGCTATCTTACAGAAAGAGCGGGCACGTAAGAATTAAATTCTCTTAAGAGTTTTATTTCCAAAAACATTGGATGAAATTGGGATTTTTTGAGGCTGTCTGGCTGATTCGATTGAAGTTTTAAGTGTAATCAGTTAGGCAGTTTTTTATTCGGAAAATCCCTGTGCGGTTGTGGTTTGTGAATCGTATCCCCTTAATTCATTCACCCTCAAAGACTGCAATATCTGTCAAATACAAAAAAGGATTTATGTTTAAATACAAGGAGAATTTATGTTAAGAATTAAAGCAAAAATAGCTTTTATATGTGCTTTATTCGTATTCGGAGCATTATCGGCATTTGCTCAGGAAAGAGCGGGCGGTATCGAAGGGCGCGTTCGCGACCCGAACGGTGCCGTTGTTCCGAATGCCAAAATATCGATTTCGAGCGTTTCGAGCAGTAGCGGGGCGCGTCCTGACGTAACCATCGGTTTCAAGAGAGATGTTACGTCCGACGATGAAGGATTTTTCAGAGTTCTGGAAGTTCCGCCCGGCTTTTACACGATCACGGTCGATGCCGGAACGGGTTTCAGCGGAACGACTTTGAATAATGTTCAGGTCGTTCTGGGGAAAAACACGCCCGTGGATATTAGTCTGTCGGTAGGCGGTCAAAATGTGGTCGTTGACGTTTCGGGAAGCGACGTGGTCGCAATCGACCCGGCAGATACGAAAATTCAGACCAACATCACGGCGCAAACTGCCGAATTGCTTCCGAAAGGAACAAACTTTACTTCGCTTTTGCAGGTTGCTCCGGCAGTCAGAAACGAGCCGTTAGGGGGCGGATTTCAAATCGACGGTTCGAGCGGTTCGGAAAACACTTTCATTATTGACGGACAGGAAGTAACCAACTTCAGAACGGGCGTTCTGAACAACAACTTTAACCTTCCCTTCTCTTTAGTTCAGGAAGTACAGGTTAAATCTTCGGGTTTTGAAGCCGAATTCGGCGGCGCGACGGGCGGCGTAATCAACGTTGTGACACGCGGCGGTGCAAACGATTTCCACGGTGAATTCGGAATGCAGTTTCGTCCGAGCCGTTTACAGCCGGCGCAAAGACAGTTTTTATCGCCTTTGGGTGACGGAACTTATATCAACCCCGAGCGTGATCGCGGAACGGACGTGTTTCCCGTCGCAACCTTTAGCGGTCCGATCATCAAAGATCGTTTCTGGTTCTTCGGTGCATATTCGCCGCAGTATCTGGTCAGCGAAAGAACGATCAGAACTTTAAATCCGACTACGAATGCGTTGGTTTCAACGGAAACTTACAGACAGAAGATCACGAGAGAATATGCCTTTGCGCGTCTTGACGCGCAGGTTTTTCAAAATCTTCGCGTGACCGGAACGTTTACCTACAACCCGATTGTTCAGGAAGGTATCCTGCCCGGATTCAACACTTTGTTCGATCCTGTTCCGTCAGCCAATTTCGGCGGCACGACAGGCTTATTGACGGGCGCGGCGTTTCAAAATCAACGCGGCGGTCGCCAGAATGCAAACCAGACAACCGGACAAATCGTTTGGACTCCGTCGAACTCTTTGATCTTAAGCGTTCGCGGCGGACATAACTTTTTGAATGAAAAATTGGATTCATACGGCGTGCCGGCAGTTGGTCCGGTGCGTTTCTCGTGCAGTACGTTGAGTACCCAGACTCCGCCGGCGGAAGCAGGATGTGCGATCGGTCAATCGAACGGCGTTCCCGTTTTGCAACAGCTTCTTTATGACGCTTCGACACGCGACACGGTCGATGCCGACATTACCTATATCGGCAACTTTTTCGGTCGTCACGAACTCAAGGGGGGTTATCAGTATAACGGTCTGAGCAATAAAGTTGACCAGCTTCAAACTCCGCAGGTCATCTTAAGATACGGTGTTCCGATCGGACAATTGGCAGGACGCGACATTACACCGTCAGACGGTGCGATCGGTTCGGGACAGCTCAGACGCTTTTCACGCCGCGGCGATGTCAGCAGCAATAACCAGGGAATCTTTATTCAGGATCGCTGGCAACCTGTAAATCGTCTGGCGATCAACGTCGGTGTTCGTGCCGAACGCGAAAACGTTCCGAGTTTTGCGGAAGGTGCGCCTGATCTGGAATTCAACTTCGGCGACAAGATCGCTCCGCGCATCGGCGTTGCGTTTGACGTAACGGGCGACGGCAAAACGAAAATTTCGGCGTTCTACGGATGGTTTTACGACCGTTTCAAATATGAACTGCCGCGCGGTTCGTTCGGTGGAGAATTCTTCCGTGACGATTACTTCGAGATTTTCACGGGTGACGGAGCTTTCACTTCGTTCACACCGGGACTCATTATCGGAAACTTTGCCGATCCGATCGGCGGAGCTTGCCCGCAGACAGGATTTTTGGGCAGCGGCAGATCGCGTTGTCAGATCGACCGCCGTATTCCTTCAAACTCAGGTTTGGGAGCCGAGTTCGGTGCGATCGATCCCGACATTCAGGCGTTCCGTCAAAGCGAATTTACGGTCAACGTCGAACGCGACCTCGGCGCAGGTTTCCTCGTCAGCGGACGCTATACGCATAAACAAGTTGACCGTGCCATCGAAGATGCAGGTTTCTTAACGTCAACCGGCGGCGAAGCTTACATCATCGGAAACCCGGGACGCGGTTTGGCGCGTCAGGTTGCTGAAGCAAACGGATTCTTGGTGCTCCAACCCGAACGCAAATACGATGCGTTTGAAGTTCGCCTCGACAAACGCTTTGCTTCGGACTATTACTTCAACGTTAACTATACATACAGCCGTTTGTTCGGTAACTATTCAGGTCTGGCGAGCTCCGACGAAGACGGACGCGTCAGCCCGAACGTCAACCGCTTTTTCGATCTTCCTTTTGCCGGATTTACGGCGGCAGGCGGACCCGATAACGGAAGACTTCCGACCGACCGACCGCACGCTTTGAAATTCTACGGTGCATACAGCCTCGATTGGAACAAGCGTTTCGGTTTAGGCGGAAACTCGACCGAATTTTCGCTGTTTTCGACAGTTCAGAGCGGAACTCCGTTAACGACCGAAATCGACGTTCTCGGCATAGACACCGTTCCGCTTTTCGGACGCGGCAATTTGGGCAGAACGGAAACGTTTTCGCAATCTGACGTAGCGGTTCGTCATAAATACCGTTTCGGACGCGACGGACGTTTCACGATCGTCGGTGAATTTGACATTCTGAACTTGTTCAACCAGGCAAACGAACTCGATCGTTTCACGTTCATTAACGGAACATCGTTCAGCCTTGTCGAACCCGAACTCGGATTGTTAACCGAAGCCGAATCCGAACTGCCGAATGCTTTGAACCTTGCAATTGCAAGATTCCAGCGCAACGGGGCACAATCAGCGATCGTAAACTTTATCAATAACGCTGAGTTGGGCGGCGGAGAAGACCCGCGTTACAGAAGATCGAGTCTTTTCCAGGCACCGAGAGAAATTCGTTTCGGATTTCGTTTCTTGTTCTAAAAACTAAATAGTTTTTTGGAATACTCGCTTGAGTGCGGATCATAAAATTTATGATCCGCACTCATATTTTTTTTGGAGTAAATTATCGGAAATCTTTCAAATAATTCGAGTTAATGTAAGGCAAATGACAGTTTTCCAGTTTGTATGATGTTCTAATAAAAATATCGTTGATGATGAGAGTTGGAGGTTCTTCGGAAAAATTTGAAGAATTCTTGTTTCTCTTAAACCTGGCTAATTGGAAAGAAATTTTCCTGTGTTTAAACATCAAAAAACTCTGGTTTCAGAGGGGCGTTACACGTCTGAACGTGTAACGCCTTTTTTTATTGCGGAGAAATTATCAAATTCAGGAACGATTTGATTCGCTTTTGATTTTTGAAATTAAGATATTTAAGTTGACTATTAATGGAATTATTATCAAAATTCAGCCAAAATGATAAAAATAATTCCGTAAAATAATGAGCATAATTTTAACAGCCGTGCGGCAGATTTCGGCGTTCCGCGTCATCTTGTTTTTACTCGTATTTCAATGTGCGTTCACGATCCGGGCGCAAAAAACGGGTGATTTTACAGCTTTGGAAGAAGCGTATCGCGCAAATAATCGCGGGGTTTCCTTGCTCGAACAATTTAAACCCGACAACGCCGAAAGGGAATTTCGCCGCGCTCTCGAAATGAAACCGGATTTCAAACTGGCAAAGATCAATCTGGCGATCGCTTTATTCAATTCAAAGAAGTTCGACGAAGCAAAAGTTGCACTGAACGAATATTTGAAGATCGACCCGAATTCTTTGCAGGCTTTTTACGTTTCGGGGTTAACGGCGCGTTCGGTAAATGAAACGGATGAGGCTTTGGAAGCGTTTCAAAAAGTATTGAAACTCGACCCGAACGATGTCGGCGCAAACGTCAACGCCGGACAACTTTCGGCGCAAAAACGCGATTACCCGCAAGCCATCAGATATTTTGAAACCGCCATCAGAAACGAGCCTTTCAATCTGACGGCGATCTATGGTCTGGCGATCTCATTGCAACGAAGCGGCGAACGTGAACGTGCGGCGGAATATTTGAAGAAATTTCAAACTCTGCGTGACACGAGCGCGGGCGTAAACATCAGTTTGAATTACCTCGAACAAGGTCGTTATTCGGAAGCGATCTCTTCGACCGGCGCGGAAGAGGAACTGATCGATAAAAAAGAGCCGCAGGTCGCTTTTAGACAAATCGCAAACGGCATCAAAAATAAAAACGTTCTGCGCGTTCCCGTTCCCGGCGGCACCCATCGATTTTTAATCAAACCGCAGTCGATCTATCAGGTTTTGCAATTAAATCAAGGTGGCGGAACATTGATCGATTTTGACCGCGACGGTGACTTGGATGTTGCGCGCATCGACAATTCGATCACTGATTTTCGGAAAACTGCGCGTAATGATTCGACCGTGAAAACTTCCTGCAAAATATCCCTGTATCGAAATGAAAAAGGAAAGTTTAGCGATGTTTCTCAGAATTCGGGCGATCTCACAGTATCGCTCGATTCGGTCGGAACAAGCATCATCGCGGGAGATTTCGACAACGACGATCTGCCTGATCTGTTAGTGATCGGTTTCAAGGAAATCCGTCTTTACCGTAACGAAGGAAAGGGAAAATTCAAGGACGTTTCGAGCGAAGCGAAATTTCCGAAATATGAAAATCTCGCGATTTCAACCGCTTTCGTCGATTACGATCACGACGGCGACCTCGATATTTTTATCGCGGGTTTCGCTATGATCGGTGGCGGAAGCGCAGAATTGAACGATTTTCCTTTCCCGCTTCAATTTGAACCTGCGCCCAATCTTCTTTTGCGAAACAACAACAACGGCAATTTTACGGACGTTTCGGCGGAATCGAAGATAAATCAAACTAAGAAAAGTGAGAATGAACAATCTATCGCCGTCGTTCCGACCGATTTTAACAATACGCGTGATGCCGATCTATTGATTTTGAACCACGGCGGCAAGCCGACTTTATTGAGCAATCAACGCGACGACACATTTAAGAATGCCGCTTCTGCAATCGGTTTGAGCAGAAAAGATGATTGGAGTTGTGTCGCCGCAGGCGATGTCAACAAAGACGGTTTTACGGATTTTTTCTTCGGGTTGGTGAAAGGCTGGGGAAAAAGCGAAGGAAAGGGAGTTTTGGCGATCTCGGACGGCACGGGAAAGTTTATTCTGAAAGATGCGCCGAACGGGACGAATGAAGCTTTTGCCGCACAATTTCTCGATTACGACAACGACGGTTTGCTCGATCTGTTGGTTTCAAACGGTAAAAAACTGTCGATTTCAAGAAATTTAGGAAGCGAGTTTGCAGCGGCGACAGCAAAACCATTCAAAAATTTTACGGCTTCACCGGAAGGAATTCTCTCAGCCGATTTCGACCGCGACGGCGATCTCGACTTGCTCGTCGGCGCAAACTATCTGCGGAATGACGGCGGGAGTAAAAACAACTCCGTAAACCTCGATCTGCAAGGTCGCGTCAGCAATAAATCGGGCGTTGGCACGCGAGTTTTGATGCGTTCGGGAAGTCTGGAACAGCAATTGGACAGTTATTCGGCAAGCCCTGCACCCGCGCCTTCGGAAATTCATTTCGGACTCGGAAGACGCGAAAAAGCCGATTCCTTGAAAATTTTGTGGAGTTCGGGAATTATCCAATCGGAAACGGAATTTAACGAAACGACCGCCAAAAATTATGCACCTTTGAAAATTCAGGAAGTTGACCGTAAGCCTTCGTCCTGTCCTTATCTTTATGTGTGGAACGGTGAAAAGTTCGAGTTTATTACCGATTTTCTCGGCGGCGGTGAAATGGGAAACTGGGCGGGCAAAGGCGTTTACCATTTTCCCGATTCCGACGAATTTATACGAATTGCGCCCGATAAAATCAAGGCAAAAGACGGATTTTACGAAATCCGCGTCACTAACGAACTCGAAGAAGTCCTGTATCTGGACAAAGTTAAACTCGTCGCCGTCGAACACGATGCAGATGCTGAAGTTTATCCGAACGAAGGTCTGGGAAAATCCGAAATTTCAGAAAATCCGCTTTTCACGGTTCGTGCTCCGAAACCGCCCGTTTCCGCGCTCAATTCCGAAGGCAAAGACGTTTTGCCGAAAATTCGTGAACTCGACCGCGTTTTTTACGATGATTTCAGGAATTTACCGGTTCGCGGCTACGCGGAAACGCATAGTTTGACCTTAAAACTCGACGACCGCGCAAACTTTAACGGCAGAACGACCCTGCTTTTGACGGGTTGGACCGATTACGCGTTTTCTTCCGACAACGTCAACGCCTCGCAAAGCGAAAGATCGCTTTTTATGCCGTATTTGCAGGTTAAAAATGAAAAAGGCGAATGGCAAACCGTGATCGAAAGCATCGGAATTCCGGTCGGTCGCCCGCAAACCGTTCCGGTCGATCTGACGGGAAAATTTTTATCGGATTCGCGCGAAATCCGCATCGTGACGAACTTTAAAACCTTTTGGGATAAAATTTCGGTCGATACGTCGGATGATACGGAGAAATTAAAGACGGTCGAACTCGAACCCGAAATTGCCGATTTGCGGGAACGCGGATTTTCAAAAGAATTGAAATTCGGCGAAATGATCGTGCCCGAATATGAAAAGGTTTCGACCGAATCGCCCTGGAAAAGTTTTTCGGGAAATTTCACCCGTTTCGGCGACGTAAAACCGTTATTGGATGAAACGGACGACCTTTTTGTGATTTCCAAAACAGGCGATGAGTTCGTTTTGAAATTTAAGCAATTAGACACGCCGGAACAAGGAAAAACTTACACATTTTTGCTTTTTGCGGACGGTTACAGCAAGGAAATGGACATTAATTCGGGTTCGCCTAACACGGTGTTTCCGCTACCGTTCAAGGGAATGAAAAAATATCCATACGACACGGACGAAGTTTTCCCGATGACCGAAGAAAAACGCCGAGTTTATGAAGAAACCCTGACGCGCCGCAGTCGTGGAACTTTTGAAAAAAAATCGCCGATATACAATAGATAGTTGAGGTTCAGGCTAGACAGTCCGGCGGAATAGTGCTAAAACTATCTCATCAAACTTTGTTGTAAAACCGAACAAACGAACAATTCCAGCAGATAAAAGAGCGATCTATCTTTTTACTGTCGTTCGTTTTCAGATTATCCGATTGCGTTTTTAATCGAAGAAAGAAATTTTCGAGGAGAAAATTCAATGTCCAAAACGCGAATTTTAACCGCTTTTTTCCTGTCCGTTCTGCTTTTGTCCGCGTGTCAAACCGCCGGAAACAATGTCAATCGAACCGCACCGTCTGCAAATGAAATTCCCGATCGGAAATGGTGGAAGGAAGCCGTTATTTACCAGATTTATCCGCGTTCGTTCAAAGACACGAACGGCGACGGCGTTGGCGATCTGAAGGGAATCATCGAAAAACTAGATTATATAAAATCGCTCGGCATCGATGCCGTCTGGATCAATCCGATCTATGCTTCGCCCAATAAAGACAACGGTTACGACATTTCAGATTATGAAAACATAATGCAGGAATTCGGCACGATGCAGGATTTCGACGTGATGCTGAAAGGTTTTCACGACCGCCAGATCAAGGTTTTTATGGATTTGGTCGTCAATCATTGTTCGGACGAGCATCGCTGGTTCCTGGAAGCGAAAAAATCGCGCGACAATCCTTACTACAACTATTTTCACTGGTGGGCGAAGGAAAAAGGCGAACCGCCGAAACGTTGGAGTCATTTCGACGAAAAAGCGGACGCTTGGCAATTTAATGAAGCGACGAATTCATATTATCTGCATTATTTCGGCGATTTTCAGCCCGATCTGAACTGGGAAAATCCGAAAGTGCGCGAGGAAATCTATAAAATGATGCGTTTCTGGCTCGACAAAGGCGTTGACGGTTTTCGGATGGACGCACTCGCTTACATTTCAAAAGACCCGAATTTTCCGCCGATGCCTGAAAGCTATAACGGCAGGTGGAGTATGTTTTACGCGGACGGACCGAAACTGCACGATTACATCCAGGAAATGAACCGCGAAGTTTTGTCGAAATATGACGTGGCGACGGTTGCCGAAGCCGCCGGAGATGTCGAACGCGTGATGAAATTCGTTGACCCGACGCGCAAAGAGCTGAATATGGCTTATTATTTTGAAGCCACCGACCTCGGTTATCTGCCGAACGAATTCAAAATGCCCGACCCGAACGGCGTGAATCTGGTCGATCTGAAAAAGATTTATTCAAAGTGGAACAAGGCGTTCGAGGAACGCGGTTGGGGAACGACGTATCTCGCCAATCACGATCAGCCGCGCATCACGACGCGCTGGGGAAACGATTCGCCTGAATTTCGCGAGATTTCGTCAAAAATGCTGACGACATTTATTTTAACGATGCCCGGAACGGCGTTTTATTATTTCGGCGATGAGCTTGGAATGACGAATATCAAATTCGACAAGATCGAAGATTATAACGACATCGAAGTTAAAACGAACTATGCGCAGGTCAGGGAAAAAGGCGGCGATCTGGTGCGGTTTCTCGAAGGAATGAAAATCTCCGCCCGTGATAACGGGCGCACGCCGATGCAGTGGAATTCGACTGCGAACGCGGGATTTTCAAACGGAAATCCGTGGCTTAAAGTCAATCCGAATTTCGACAAGATCAACGTCGAAACCGCCGAAAAAGACGAAAACTCGCCGCTCAATTATTTCCGCAAAGTCATCAAATTGAGAAAAAGCGACGAGCGGCTTGTTTACGGGAAATTTGCGGTTGTAGATGATAATAATCCCGATGTTTTTGCTTACACGCGTGAATTGAACGGCAAAAAAATTCTCGTTTTGCTGAATTTCAAGGCAAAGGAATCAAACTCGAATACGGGCGTTGATCTCGGCAAAACAAAAGTTCTTTTGGGAAATTATCCTGAGGCTTCAAAGGACGGAAAACTGAAACCGTTTGAGGCGGTCATATATCAATTAGAGGAGTAGAATAATGAAGATTTCTTTGTTTTTATTGGCGATCTGTCTTTGCATCGTGAACATTTCCGGTCAGAAGAACGACGAAAAATCTATTTTTTGGGAGTTTACCGAAAGCCGCAATGGTGGCGAAAAATCGATTTCCAAAGTCGGAAGCAAAGTCGAAATAACATCCGGCGCGGAAACGGATTTTTTTATCGAACCGGGTTTGCCGCCGTATGAAAAAGCGAACGCGCCGTTGATCTTGAAAACGGTCGATAATAGGAAACCTTTTACGTTTTCATTCAAAACCACGCCCGTTCACAAAATTAAATACGATGCGGGAATGGCGTTTATTTACGTTGACGACAAACACTGGCTGAAATTCGCGTTTGAAGCCGACGAACGAATGAACAAGCGTCTGGTGACTGTCAAAACGAAGGATTTTTCCGACGACAACAATCACGATGCGTTGAAAAGCCCGAGCGTTTTTATGAAGATTTCTTCCGATACGAAAGTCATCGGTTTTTATTATTCGATCGACGGCAAAAGCTGGCAGTTGGTGCGCGTTTTCAAAAACGAATATCCGCCGGCGATAAAGATCGGGGTCGGTTCGCAGTCGCCGATGGGAAAAGGCAACAAATCCGTCTTTGAGCAGTTTCAATTTAGCGAAACGAGCGTCAAGGATTTCAGAATGGGAATTTAGCGAGGAAAATTTATGTATCGAAAACCGGTATTTTTATTGTTTGTGAGCTTCATTTTGTCGGCACTTTCCGCCTGTCAAAATACTGCTCCGAATACGAATCAAACTGCCGTGAACACTAATCAAAACCAAACCGCTTCAAAAGAAATCCCGAACCGCAAATGGTGGAAAGAAGCGGTTGTTTACCAGATTTATCCGCGTTCGTTTAAAGATACGAACGGCGACGGGATCGGCGATCTGAAGGGAATTACCGAAAAGCTCGATTATATAAAGTCGCTCGGCATCGATGCGGTGTGGCTGAATCCGATCTTCAGTTCGCCGAACGACGATATGGGCTACGACGTTTCGGATTACCGCAATATTATGAAGGAATTCGGCACGATGGAAGACTTCGACGTGATGCTCAAAGGCTTTCACGAACGCGGAATCAAAGTCGTGCTCGATCTGGTCGCAAATCATTCTTCGGATGAACATTTCTGGTTTCAGGAAGCAAAAAAATCGCGTGATAATCCTTACCGCGATTATTATCACTGGTGGAACGAAGAAGACGGAAAACCGCCGAAACGCGTGAGCTTTTTCGACCCTGAAGGTGACGGCTGGCAATACGAACCGAACACGAAATCCTATTATTTACACTATTTTTCCGACAAACAGCCCGATTTGAACTGGGAAAATCCGAAACTCCGTGAGGAAATGTATTCGATGATGAAATTCTGGTTCGACAAAGGCGTTGACGGTTTCCGAATGGACGTGATTCATTTTATTTCCAAAGATAAGCCGTTCAGGGAAATTCCCGCTGAATTCAACGGAGATTTCGGAAAATTTTACGGAAGCGGACCGAAACTTCACGATTACATACAGGAAATGAACCGCGAAGTTTTGTCGAAATACGACGTGATGACGTTGGGCGAAGCGGGCGCGACGAAGGAAGACGCGCATAAGTTCGTTGACGAAGAACGCAGGGAACTCAATATGATCTATCATTACGAGGGCGTTAATCTCGGCTATCTGCCCGACTCGAAAAAGATTATCGATCCGAAAGGCTGGAAATTGAGCGATTTCAAGGATATTTACACAAAATGGGACACGAATTTTGCCGAAAAGGGCTGGAACACGGTTTACCTCGGCAATCACGACCAACCGCGAATGGTCACGCGTTGGGGCAACGATTCGCCCGAATTTCGCGAGGTTTCCTCGAAAATGCTGACGACTTTTCTGCTCACCCAACGCGCCACGCCTTATTATTATTTCGGCGACGAACTCGGAATGAATAATATCAAATTCGACAAGATCGAAGATTACAAGGACATCGAATCGATCAATTGGTATAAACAGATCAAAGCGGAAGGCGGCGATTTAACTCAATTTCTGGAATCGCAGAAAATTGCCGCCCGCGACAACGGACGCACACCGTTTCAATGGAATGCGACTGCAAATGCGGGATTTTCGACGGGAACGCCGTGGCTCAAAGTCAATCCGAACTACGAAAAACTGAACGCCGAAGCGCAGGAAAAAGACGAAAATTCCGTTTTGAATTACTTCCGCAAGCTCGTTAAATTCCGCAAGGAAAACCCGATCCTGATCTACGGCAAATACACGCTTCTCGACCGCGAAAACGAGGACGTTTATTCGTATACACGCGAACTTGACGGCAAAAAATTTCTCGTGCTTTTAAATTTCAAACCGAAGGAATCGGAAGCAAAAACGGGTTTGGATTTGTCGAAAGCGAAAGTTTTGATGAGCAATTACGCGGATGCCGCCGCAAGCGAAAAACTGAAACCGTATCAAGCCGTGATTTTAGAGATTACGAACTAAAGCGGTAGAGAAAGTCCGTAGCCCGTAGCCCAAAGTCCTAAGTCGTAAGATTTATTTTTGACTCCGGACTCGAGATTTTGGACTACGGACTTTTTTGCTCGGCTCAGTGTTTGAAAAACTCTTCGGAAATGCAGAGAAATTCGTCGGAGTTTTCCTTATCTTGGAAAGAGTTTAGCGTTCACTCAAAGGAGTTTCGTGTTCGCTCGAAGGAGTTTTTAAGAATTTCTTCGGAGTTTTGTTAAGACTCGGAAGAAGTTTGGATGGATTGAAAAAAGTCTTCCTTTCTTTCCTCAGAGCGGTGCAAAAACTCTTCGGAGTTTCGGCAGTTTTCGTCGGAGTTTTGGCAAAACTCTCAGGAGTCTAGCTAGACTCCCCAAAAACTGGGAATTTTTTTCCCAAAAAACTCTCTTTTTGACCTAAAATCTGCACACGATTTCTTATTTTTATTCCCCTCTATTCTTTTTTCGGTCTTTGATCGGCGGGAACGTTGACGAAAATCTTGTCGTAAGATTCGTAGCCGTCGCGCACGATGTCCATCAGATTTGCTTTTTCAACGACCTTCGGTTCGATGAAAATGAACGGAACTTCCTTGTTGACGGCTTTCATCGTTTTGGTCGTGTCGGGCTTTTCGCCTTTCGCGAGCCTGACGGCGGCTTCGACAGCGGCGAAGGCAAGCGGCTGAATCGGTTTGTAAACCGTCATATTCTGTTCGCCTTCGGCAATTCTTTGCAACGCGTCGATCTGCGCATCCATTCCCGTCACGACGACTTTCCCGATCAGATTTTGTTTCTTCAAAGCCTGAATCGCGCCGCCGGCGGTTCCGTCGTTGGAACAAACGAACGCGACGATATTGTTTTGATTTTGTGTCAGCGCGTTTTCGGCGATTTTTAGTGCATTTTCGGGCGACCAGTCGATCGCGTGCTGGTCGGCGACGATTTTTATATCGCCGCGGTCGATTGCCGGCTGTAAAACCTCGAGTTGCGCCTGTTTCATAATCTGCGCGTTGTTGTCGGTCGGCGCGCCGTAGATCATCACATAATTTCCCTTCGGCGCATTTTTCAAAGCGTATTCAGCCTGCATTTTTCCCGCAAGCGAATGAAGATGCGAAACCAAAACGTCGATCTGATCGCTCAAAACCAGGCGGTCGTAGCTGACGACGGGAACGCCTTGTTTTTTCGCGGCTTCGACGGCAGTTGCGGCAACTTTCCCGTTGTGCGGTGCGATGATTAAAACGTCGATTCCCTGCGTCAGAAAATCATCGACTTGTTTCAGTTGCCTTTCGTCGTTGCCTTCGGCGACATTGACGATAACCTCTGCGCCGAGTTCAGCCGCGCGTTTTTCGACCAGTTCCTTGTCTTTTACCCAGTGTTCCTTGAGCGTGTCCATCGAAAAACCGATGCGGATTTTGCCGTTCGTTTTTTTCGCGGGTTGATTGTTCGCTTCGTTCGGCGCGTTGATGCACGAAGTAATTAACAGAATTGCCAGAACGGAAATGATGATTAAGATTTTTCGCATTTTTTTACTGAAATTATGTTTGAATTTTTATGCCGAAGCAATTATTGGCGCGGATTTGCGAACGGCAACAAAATCTCGCGCCTGACATAAGCATTTTCGCCGCCGGTAAACGAAATTTGCAGAAAACGTTCATTTTCGGCATTTTTCAAAACTTTCACACCTTCGATTTCCTTGAAGTTTTTCGGCGATCTCAGGTTCAGATCGTAATTCTGCCCGCCGCGACCTTCCAGAATTAAAAACAAGCCGTCTTTTTGCGGCTGAACTCTGACAACGCGCAAACCGACGCTTTCCGCTCCCGTCCGCAGATTTTTCGCGACCGAATAAACCTCGGTTCCTTCCGTGTATTCAAAAACGATTTCCGTCGGCGCATCGTTTAGTTCGATTCTTACCTCGGAGCGTTGAATATCGCCTTGAGATTTCATTTGAAAAGGCGTTTTTTTGGCATTTACCGAAACATTTTTGAGTTCGGCATCGGGCGGAAAAGCGGGCGACAGAACGAGTTTTGAAACCGATCCGCTTCTTCTCGAAACGGTGATCGACATTTTCCCGTTTCCGCGTTTCAGTTTGAAATCTATCGCAGAATCGCCTGCGCGAATATTTTTTGCCTCAAGGTCGTTCCAATCGGCGGGTAATTGCGGTGAAAATTTCAGAGTTTTTCCCGCATCGGAAGTTTCAAGTCCGAGCATTCCGCGCAAAACCGGGGAAATGACCATTGCTTCCGACCAGACCTGATGGTGCGAAGAACGTCCGAACGGCGCATTGAAATCGCCGGACAAAAGCTCGGTGACGTAGCCGAGCGCGTTCGTGTAGGTCAAAAGGGAATTTGCCATCAAAGCCTGATAACCGACGTGCGGACGACCGTAATTGTAAGCCGCGACCGATTGCCAACCCGTAAAAAGTCCCCAGACCGAGCCGTAATGATACGAAAGCGGATCGTAAAGCTCGGAATCGTTCGCCAAAATCCGCGCGCCCCAATCGGTCGCGATTTTCGCGCTTCCGATTTGATCGATTTGTTTTTGGGCGCGTTCGTCCGAAAGCGTTTTCCACCACATCGGGACGGCGGGTAAAACCGTATTCTCGTCGTAAATTTTCGCGTTTTGCAGTTCGTTCAGCCGTTTCTGACGGCGTTCGAGTTGCGGTCCGGGTTCGGCTTTAAGCGGTTCCTTGCGCGGTATTTGCGTCGCGTAAGCGTAAAAACCTTTGGCTTCGAGCCAGTAGGTTTTTTCCATCGCCTGACGGCATTTTTCGGCGTTTGCGCGGGCGCGTTCGGCGGCTTTTTTATCGCCCAGAGTTTCTGCCAGTTCCGCGAAATTGTTCGACGCTTCGACCCAAACGCCCTGCATATAAATTTCTTCGTGCGGCGGATAAAGCGCGCCGCCTTCGACCCAGCCGTGACCGAATTTCGTGTTTTCGATCAAACCATTCCCGTCGCTGTCGGTCGCTTCGGTAAATTTATAGGCTTTCTGAATCGCATCCCAGTTGTTTTTGATAAATTCAAGATCGCCCGAAGCGCGGAAATAATCGGCGTTGGCGATTACGAAAAGCGGCGTTGCATCAGCCGAATTCCACGGATACGGATAGCCTTTCCACCAATCCAACTGTGCCGCGCTTTGCGAGATTTCGTGCGGAATTTTACCGTCTTCGCGCTGAAATTTTTTCAGAAAATCGATGGCTGTTTTCGTCGTTTCAAAATCGCCTTCGCTCGTCGTTGCAAACGCCGTCCAGAGCGCGTCGCGCCCGAAATACCACGCAAATCCCGGACGCTCTGAATCGCCCGAAGTCCGAAAACCCGCGAGCAAGCCCGTTCCCAGAAACGGGTTTGTCGCCACGCCTTTTTCAACCCCGATCTTTGCCCAGGCAAAAGCCGTGTTCAATCGCTCGTCGGGAGTTTTGATGCCTGCCGTCCGGTCGAGAAAATTCTCGTAATATTTTACATTTTTCTCGTAGAGCGAAAACGCGTTCGTCAGCAGATTTTTATAAGTTGCCACGGCTTTTTCGCGTCCTGCGGTGCTTGCCGCAATCACGATCGGCACGAAATTTTTCTCGGCATCGGCGGGTGAAATCTGCAAAGTATATTTAACGGGAACGTCTTTCGGCTCTTCCTGATAGGGCATCAAAGAAACGTCTTTAGCGTTGGGCGAACCGATGATACCGTAAAATTTTTGCGATTCTTCACCGATGAAATAGTATTTTTCCTTTTCGTCCTGCCCGATAAACGGTGTCATCAGCCCTGCCGCCCACATCGGGCGCAGTTTTGGGCGAAATGAAACGTGGATGGTCATCGGGAGAGTGGTTTTAATATCGAGCAGGGAAATCAAGCCCTCCTCTTCGACCGGCGCGTAAATGATCTGTTTGACCGTAAACGCGGCGTGAGAATAAGTGAAAATGGTTGCTTCGGGACGGACTTCGATGTTTGTCAGCAGATCGTTGGCGCGAAACGGCAGATTATATCCTTCGATCTGAAATTCGAGCGCGAAATCATCCAGAATTTTCAGCGGATAAACCCACGCTTCCATATTTCGGTGTTCATAGCCGAAAGCCGCCGATTTTCGCCCGATGACATCGTAAAACGAACCGTTCTGTGTTCTCCGCGAAAGTTCCAGACGGCTTTTCGGCAGAGGCTTTTTCAAAACAAATGAATTCTCGCTTTGCGCCATCGTTTTCACCAAAAACAGAAACGAAAAAAATGCACAGAGTATGAAAATCCGTCCACTGATTTTTATAAATTTTTTCATCGTTTCATCAAAAAATAATTTAGTAACTCATCTCATAAATAATTTTCAAGCGTTGAGAGTCCTGCTTTCAGGCGGCAAATACTCAGCGAAAAGCCTTTTAAATAAGGGACTCTGAACTCGCTTCAATCATTTATGAGATAGATTCTAGTAACTCTTCAAATTTTTCTGATCGGCGGGCGTGGCGGGTTTCAGGCTGACCGCCGCACCGCCGCCGTTTGCCAATTGCAGTTTCAGCGCGGTTTTCCTGTCGACCAGATAGCTTTTTATTTCGTAAACCATCGGGTTTTTTTCCCAGTCGGCATTCTTCGCGTCGGCATAAATCGTTGCGACATACTGCATATTCGGCGCGAGAAAATCGAGCGAAGCAGTTGCTGTCCGCGCGTTTTCATCCGTGATCGCGCCGACGAACCATTCGTTCTTTCCTTTGGCTTTTCGTGCGATCGTCAAAAAATCGCCCGGTTCGGCTTCGAGAATTTTTGTGTCGTCCCAATCGACTGCCACATCCTTGATAAACTGAAACGCGTCCAACCGCGATTCGTAGTTTTCGGGCAGATCAGCCGCCATTTGCAGGGGCGAATACATCGTCACATAAAGTGCAAGTTGTTTCGCCAACGTCGTATGAACCTGATTCGTTTTTTTCGGATCGTATTTGCTCATCTTGATCTCGAAAATTCCGGGCGTGTAATCCATCGGTCCGCCCATCAAGCGCGTAAACGGCAAGATCGTTTCGTGTTCCGGCGGATTTCCTTCGCTCCACGCGTTGAATTCGTTTCCGCGCGCGGCTTCGGCGGCGATCCAGTTCGGGTAGGTGCGATGCAAGCCCGTCAGCCGCACCGATTCGTGTGAATCGACTGAAATTTTATATTCGGCAGCTTTTTTGACGACGTGAACGTAGTGATTAACCATCCATTGCCCGTCGTGATTTTCGCCGCGCGGAATGATCCTGCCGACGTATCCGGTTTTCACCGCGTCATAACCGTTCGCCTTCATAAACCGGAACGCTTCGTCCAGACGGCGTTCGTAATTGCTTGCCGACGCGGAAGTTTCGTGGTGCATAATGAGTTTTACGCCTTTGCTCGCGGCATAATTTTGAAGCTCTTTGACATCGAAATCGGGATACGGCGTGATAAAATCGAAGACGTTTTCCTTCCAATTTCCGAACCAATCTTCCCAGCCGACGTTCCAGCCTTCGACCAGAACTCCCTGAATCCCGTTTTTCGCGGCGAAATCGATATATTTTTTGACGTTTGCCGTGTTTGCGCCGTGTTTGCCGTTCGGTTTTAAGGATTTCCAGTCGGTTTCGTCGATTTTGACATTGTTTACGTCCGCATAATTCCAGCTTTCCGTTCCGACGTGCATTCCCCACCAAACACCGACGAACTTTTGCGGTTTTATCCAGCTTGTGTCGGTGTATTTGGTCGGTTCGTTCAGGTTCAGGATCATTTTCGAGGCGAGAATGTCCGCCGCTTTGTCTGAAACAATGATGGTACGCCAGGGCGTTTGCATCGGAGTTTGCAGAAAAGCCGCACTTCCGACGGCGTTCGGCGCGAGATGCGATGTCAGCGAAAAGTTTTGACGGTCAACAAAAATGTGCATCGCCGGATAATTTAACAGCGCGGCTTCGTGAATATTGATGTAAAGCCCGTCCGCCGTTTTCATCATCAAGGGAGTTTGCACACCGTTGTCGGCGAAAACCGATTTCACAGCTATTTCGTTGACGTATTTACCTTTGGTCGCATTTATCCCGCTCAATTTCGTCGTGTTGTAAACGTATTCCTGCGAGTCGTAATCGCCCGGAATCCAAAAGGTTTTATGGTCGCCCGTTAAATTAAATTCGGTTTTTTCATCAAGCAGAGTGAAATATTTAAGCCCGTCCTGAACAGGGAATTCGTAGCAAAAACCGAGTCCGTCATCAAATAGACGGAAGCGAACGATGATTTTTCGCGTCAAATTGTCGGTTTTCTGTTCTAAAGTAACCGCTAATTCATTGTAATTGTTGCGGATGGTTTTAACTTCACCCCAGACGGGATTCCACGTTTCATTTTTCGCATCGTTTTTCGTTTCGACGATCTTGAAACCGCTTTTCAAATCGGGCTGATCTTTTATGATAAAGCCTAACTTGCTCGCTTTGAGAACGGGTTTACTTTTATAAAAAAGATCGTAAACGGCTTCACCTGAATCGTTTACTTTAAACGAAAATGAAAAAATCCCGTTCGGTGAACTCATATTTTGAGCAAAAACCGAAGCGGAAAAGATGTAGAAGAGTAAAAAGACGGACAATATTTTCATAAACTTTCAAAATTTGAAAAATCAGGCATTGCACCTGCATTTGAAGCGACAAACGCGCCGACTTTATTGGCAAAATCGTTGGTTTGTTCTAAAGTCCAGCCGCGCAAAATGCCGTGTGTCATTCCTGCCGTAAAAGAATCTCCCGCGCCGATTGTGTCGGCGATTTTAATCTCTAAGCCTTCGTGTTCGGAAACCGCATCTTTTGTAATTAATAAACTTCCATTTCCGCCGCGGGTAACGCAGATGATTTTTAGGGAAAATTCCGAAAGCAGTCTTTCAGCAGTTTTGACTAAATTTGCGCCTTCGATCTCAAATATTCCTGAAATTACCGGTAATTCTTCGTGATTTAGTTTTACGATGTCAGCCAGACGAAAGGATTCATACAGAATCTCGTTTGAAAAATAGTCGCGGCGCAAATTAACGTCGAAAATCCGCAAACCTTTGGCTTTTTCGACAAATTTGCGAATCGTTTTTCGCGAAACTTCGCCGCGTTGGGCAAGCGAACCGAAGCAAACCGCATCACATCTTTCGGCAACATCGTTCCAGCTTTCGGTAAATTCGAGAAAATCCCACGCGACATTTTCGACGATTTCATAACTCGGCTGACCGTTTTCCAATTTAACTTTAACCGTTCCCGTCGGATTTTCCGCATCGATTTGAATAAAATCGGTCGAAATTTTTTTCGTTTTCAATTCGTCTAAAATTTCCTGACCGAATCCGTCGTTTCCGACGCGGCTTAAAACGATGCCGTTGTTGCCGAGTTGTTTTGAAATGTAGGCGAAATTTGCGGGCGCACCTCCAAGATGTTTGCCGGTCGGGAGAATGTCCCACAAAATTTCGCCAAGCCCGATAATATTGAATGATTTATCGGTCATCTTACAAAAACGTGATAGCTCCAGGGCTGTAAAACCAATTTGGAATTTGCATCCATTTTTACTTTTTTATTCGTAAAATATTCGGTGTAATCGCCGTGATAAAGTGTTTCCCTGAACGAAACCGTCTGAGGTAAATTTGAAAAATTCAACACGACGAAAATCTTGTCTTTTTCGTTCTGACGCGCGAAACTGAAAGCTTTGTCGGGTTTTGAATTCGGAACGAGATTCATCGTTGCATTGTGTCCCCAGTTCAAAAGCGTCGAATTGGATTTTTTCAGAGCGAAAAGTTTTTTGTAAAATTCGTTGTTCGGATGCGGTTTCCAGATAATTTCGTCTTTTTCAAAAAATTGCAGACGTTTGTTGAGTCCGGCTTCCTGACCGTTGTAGATCATCGGCATTCCTTCGCCGACGACGGTTAAAACCGTCGCCGCGTTGAGCGCTTTGCCCCAGGTTTCCTGATCGGTGCCTTCCCAGGCGTTTTGGTCGTGGTTGCTCGTGCCGACCATCCTGATTCCGTCTTTCGGAAAACTGCTTTCATTCCAGGAATAATAAACGAAGAGTCCGCTTAAATCTTTGGTTTTACCCTGAACGATCGGAACCATTTTTTCGTGCCAGGTCCACGCGTAGGTCATATCGAAAGCGTATTCGTGAAGATCGCGCGATTCCCATTCGGCAAGCATAAAGACGGGTTTGATTTCGTCTAATTCCTTGCGCAGGTTGTTCCAAAAATCGACGGGAACAAAGCCCGCAACGTCACATCGATAACCGTCAATATCGGTTTCACGAACCCAATATTTCATCGCGTCGGTCATATATTTGCGGAGTTCGGGCGATTTGTAGGAGAGATTAATGATGTCCGACCAATCCCACCACGGAGTCGGGCGAAAATCGCCTTTCCAATCTTTGTCATACCAGTCGGGATGTTTGCTTTGCAATTCGTTATCCCACGCCGTATGATTTGCGACCCAATCCAGAATGACGTGAAAGCCTTGTTTGTGCGCTTCATTGACGAAATGCTTAAAGTCTTCGAGCGTCCCGAATTCGGGATTTACCGAATAATAATCCTTGACCGAATAAGGACTTCCGAGCGTTCCTTTGCGGTTTTTCACGCCGATCGTATTGATCGGCATAATCCACAAAATATCAACTCCGAGTTCCTTTAATCGCGGCAGGTGCTTTTCGGCGGCGCGAAAAGTTCCTTCCTTCGTAAATGCGCGGGTATTTATCTGATACATAACGGCTTTGCGTGCCCATTCGGGATGTTTGACCTTGACGTATGGCACGGGCTGATACTGATTTTGAGCGTAAACTAACGAAATCATAGAAAAGACGATTGTCAGCAATAAAAACTTTCGCATAAAATTTTCCTCGGATAATTTAACCGACTTTGTAACTAAATTTGCCGGATCACACGGCACGGGTTGCCGGCGGCAAAAACTCCCGGCGGGATGCTTTTTGTCACGACGCTTCCCGCGCCGATGGTCGTTCCTGCGCCGATTTCGACATTCGGACAAACGATCACGCCGCCGCCGAGCCAGACATCGTCACCGATTGTGACCGGCGAGGCGTATTCGAGCTGAGTTCGTCGGATTTCAGGTTCAAGCGGATGATACGCCGTGTAAATCTGCACTTTCGGCGCAAACATCACGTTGTTTCCGATCCGAACTTCGTTACAATCCAAAATAACGCAATCGTAATTGGCAAAAAAATTGTCGCCGATGTAAATATTATTTCCGTAATCGCAAAAGAAAGGCTGTTTGATCAAACAATTGTTTCCGAACGCGCCGAAAAGTTTTTCGATAATTTCCGCGCGTTCGTGAATATTTGCCGGATGCGAATGGTTGAAAGCGTGAATAAGTTCCTGCGCTTTCGCATTGATCGCGCCGAGTTCGTCATCCATCGCAAAATAGCCCTCGCCCGCCAACATTTTTTCGCGCTCGGATTTACTCATAAATTTCCAGAATAACCGATTGAAAAGGCTTTAGATTGCCGTCGAAACTTTCATAATTGCCGAACAAATATTTTGCAGACTGATAATCGAAACCGACGTTGGCGGTCGCAATTTGGTCTGTAAAATTCAATAAGATCAATAATTTTCTGCCTTCCGACCCGCGCGTGTAAGCAAAAACGCTTTCGCTTTCCGGATCGAAATATTCGGTTTTACCGTAGATCAAAACTTCATTTTCCTTACGGAAACGAATCATTTTTCGGAAATAATTCAAAACGGAATTTTCGTCTTTTTCCTGCGCTTCGGCATTGATTTCCGGATAATTCGGATTGACTTTGAGCCACGGCGTTCCGCTCGTAAATCCTGCATTTTCAGAATCGCTCCATTGAAACGGCGTGCGCCCGTTGTCGCGGGCGATGAGTTTTTGCGATTCCATAAACTCGTCCAGGTCGCCGCCTTCGGACGAAATGAGTTTGTGCAGATTTATGGTCATAATGTCGCGGTAATCTGCAATATTATCGAAACGAATGTTCGTCATTCCCAGTTCGTCGCCGAAATAATAATAGATCGTCCCGCGCATCGTCAGGAGAAACGTCGTCAGCATCTTCGCGGAAATTTCGCGGAATTCGGGCGAATCGTTGCCCCAACGCGAAACCATTCGCGGAAAATCGTGGTTGCCGAGATAGACCGTTCCCCAACCTTTTTCAGCGAAAACTTCGTCCCATTTTTTGAAAATTTCCTTGAATTCGAGAAAATTCCAGCCATCCGGCGACATCAATTTTTTCGCTAAATCCTTGTGTCCGAGGTTGCTGATGTCGAAATGATACGACATATTCAGCTCGCGGCGGTCTTCGTCAACAAAATCGAGCACGTTTTCGGTCGTCGTTCCCGGACCTTCGGCAACGGTCATAATGTCGTATTTCGACAAAACTTCGCGGTTGAATTCCTGCAAATATTCGTGCAGATGCGGACCTTCGGCGTAATACTGAACGAAATTTCCCTGATATTTTTCGGGTAATTCTCTGAACGGCAAATCTTTTGAAATGAACGTGATTACGTCCATTCGGAAGCCGTCGATTCCTTTGTCGAACCAGAATTTTACGATGTCGTAAACTTCCTGCCGCAATTTCGGATTTTCCCAGTTCAGGTCGGGTTGTTTTTCGGAAAAAATGTGCAGATAGTAGGATTTCGTCGTTTCGTCAAACTTCCACGCGTCGCCGTTAACATCGAAAAAACTCCAGCGTTTCGGCGGTTTTCCGTCTTCTTCGTTCCACCAGTGATAATAATCGCGGTAAGGATTATCACGCGATTTTTTCGCTTCCCGGAACCAGAAATGTTCGTCCGAGGAATGATTTACGACCAGATCGAGAACTAATTTGATGCCGCGTTGGTGCATTCCCGCAAGAAGCTCGTCGAAATCCGCCATTGTGCCGAACTCGTCCATAATGGCGCGATAATCGGAAACGTCGTAACCGTTGTCATCGTTCGGCGAGGAAAAGATCGGATTGAGCCAGACGACATCAACGCCCAGACTTTCGATGTAATCGAGTTTTTCGATGATCCCTCGCAGATCGCCGATGCCGTCGCCGTTTGAATCCTTGAAAGAACGCGGATAAATCTGGTAAACAACCGCTTCCTTCCACCACTTCCGCTCGATCGATTTTTGGTTATTATTCATAAAATCCTCAAAATCGTGAATAATTTACGCTTCCGACATAGTGATGCCCGTTGTTTCGGCTCCCAAAGTTTCATCCGTCGCGGGCGATGTTTCGACTTCTTTGGAAATGAATAAACACGCCACCGCGCCTAGAACCAGACAAATCCCGGCGAGCACGATCGCATTGCGCGGATCGCCTTTCAGAAGCGAATCGTAATAAAAACCGAGCGTAAGCATTTCCAGAATTTGCGGAATACAGATAAATGCGTTCAAAAGTCCCATATAAACGCCCGTTCGCGACGGCGGAACGACGGAAGTGGTCATAATAAACGGAATCGTGATGATCGCCGACCAACCGATGCCGACACCGACCATTCCGCCGTAGACTACGTAAAGATTTTCCGTGAACAACATTGAAATGAATCCGAAACCGCCGATTGCCAGAAAGATTGCATAAGTCAGCCGTGTGCCGATGTTTTTGACGATCGAAGGAATTAAAAATGCCATTATGACGGTCGTGATGTTCATCACCGTCAGAGCCACGCCGCCTTTTGCCGAACCCTCGGCAAACCCGGGCGAATCTTTGGTCGGGGCGTTGAAACAATGCCGCGCGATCGAAAGAGCGAGGTATTGCCACATCAAAGGCATTCCATACCACGTAAAAAGTTTTACCCACCAAATTTGCTTGATCACCTTCGGCATATTGGTAACGGCATCCCAAATTTCGCCGAAAGCGTGAAAAACTCCACCTTTTTCCGCTTTTTGCCGTTTGAATTCTTCAATGTCCTCGGGCGGATATTCGGTTGTCGTGAGAGCCGTCCAGATAACCGTCACGAGCATTGCGACCACGCCGATGACGAAAGAATATTTCACGATGTCGGGAACCGTGTTATTTACCGATTCCTTTGAGATTCCGTAATATAAAAGCAAAGTCGGCATCATCCCGGCAAGAATTTGTCCGCCGGCGATCATAAATGTCTGCACCGAAAATCCGAGCGTGCGCTGTTGGTCATTGAGTTTATCGCCGATCAAGGCGCGATACGGTTCCATTGCCGTGTTCATCGAAGCGTCCAGAATCCAAAACAAACCGACCGCCATCCATAAATACGGCGAATACGGCATCATCATTACCGCCACGCTTCCGGTCAATGCACCGATCACGAAAAAAGGTTTTCGCCTGCCCCATCTGCCCCACGTTCCGTCGCTGATCGCTCCGATGATCGGTTGGATGACCAGACCCGTGATCGGTCCGGCAAGCCAGAGAATCGGAAGTTTGTCTTCTTCTGCTCCGAGATAACGAAAAATCGGACTCAGGTTCGCTTGTTGCAAACCGAATCCGTATTGAATCCCCAGAAAGCCGAAACTCATATTCCAGATTTGCCAGAATGTGAGCATTGGTTTTTGCTTTAAGTTCATAATTTTATTGCACCTTACGCAGAGATTGAAAAAACGGATATTAACTGTGAATTATCCGAAAAATTCTGCTGATCTGTTCAAACCGGGAGAAAGATGAACCGCATTTGCACCGCTCTTTGAAACAGCCTGATTGTTTCAGTTTTCCTTCGGAAAAACGGTCAAAAAAGGGAAGTTAATGAAAACCTCCCTTTTTTGTCAAAAGTTATCAACTTTTGTGTTCATACGATCAATTTACGTTTTAGAAGTTAAATCTAAAGGCAAATTGAAGGTTGCGTTGCGGGTCATTTCCGAAGAACGCAGTTGAATTACTCTTACCGACATTGGCATTTTTGACAAGTGCGCCGCCGGGTCCCGAAAAACTTCCGATGTTTCCGTCAGGATTACCGAGGTTAACCGTATTGAACAGATTAACAACTTCCACACGAAACTCAAGATTCATCGTTTCATTAAAGAAGAATTTCTTGAGCATCGAAGCGTCCGTTCTCCAGTATCCCGGACCGGTCAGTGCATTGCGTTCGAGATTGCCGAACGTGCCGACTGCCGGTTTTGAAAAGACGCTCGTATCGATCGTGCCGTTTACGCCCGGAGTGTATTTGATCGCTCCGTTCACATTCGGTCGATTCGGTCCCGTGTCGCGATCCGCACCGGCTCCGTCATACGTTACGTTGAAATGGAAACCGCTTTGAATGGTCGTGTTCGAGTTGATCTGCCAGCCGCCGACAAATGCGTCCGCCAAACGACTGATGCCGCTGAAGTATTTATGCTTTCTGCCGAACGGAAGCTCGTAAAGTTGCGTGAACACGAAATTATGCGTTCTCTCAAAATCGGCTCTTCCGCGATTGATGCTCGGGTCGATATTGAAATATTCACCGGCATTATTAACGGCTTTTTGCAGTGTATAGTGCGTCAGGAACGAATACCCGTCAGCAAATCGCTTGGTCAGTTTCAACTGCATCGAGTCATAGCGGTTTGTCGCACCGTAGCCTTGATAGAGCAGAATGTCCTGCGACCAACCGAATTTCTGGAAATACGGTTTACGTGCATTTCTCGACAGGGTTCCGAAACCGACGATGGTCGGTTGGTTGATGTTCAGGTCAGGGTTGTCTCCGACGAAAACGTTCGTTCCCTTGTTTCCGACATACGCACCTTCAAACGAGAAATTTTTCATAAATTCCCATTGGAAAGTGACGTTGTATGCGTCAACTTGCGGAACCGTTTGCTGTGGAGCCAGAGTTCTGACCGTGATTCCGTCTGGCAGGAAGAAGCTTCCGGTGGTCGGAATCGACGTATTATTGATACATCCGGTTGCCGGACAGTTTTTCGGTAACGTCGTGATACCGAAAAATCCGGTCGGAGCGGCAGGTCCTGACGATAAATTGAAAACGCGGTTCGTGCTTCCGTTGTCGAGGTTCTGAAGAGCCAGGACGGGAAGATTCTGCGTGACCGTGTGTCCGAAGATAGTTCCGAAAACGCCCGTATCGAAACTGCGTCCGAAACCGCCGCGAAGCACCATCTTATCGTTGATCTGATAAGCGACACCGAGGCGCGGCGCAAGATTTACCTTGTTTTTGATGTTTCCCTGAAGGTCGATGTCTCCGATTCCGGCAACATCGATCTTTCCGGTTTCAAGATTAGGAAATCCGCCGTTGCCCGGAGCGTTCAGTTTTTGCGGATTGAAAACATCCGCGCGTAAACCCAGCGCAAGCGTTAATTTAGGCGTAACTTTCCAGGTATCCTGTCCATAATAAAAATGCCGCCACTGACTTTCACGCGCATCGACCGAAGTGCTGACGTAGCGTTTGAATGACGTGACATCGCCGATCAGAAACGTGGCTAACCCGTTTCCGGTTCCCGCAACGGGCAATCCGCCGACGATTTGCGCCGTGCGGTCTCTCGAAAAAGATAATTCGCCCGAACGGTGCGAATCGCTCGGAACTCTCAGGTTGAATGCTTTGCGAACATCGACACCGAACTTGAACGTGTGATTACCGTAAACTTTCGTTAAATTCGTAACCACCTGATATTGCTTTTCGTCCTGATCGAGCGGACAGTTGCAACGGTTCACACCCAAGCCCGAACCGAAGTTAAAATCACGGTTTCCCTGCGATCCGGCATTGTTTACCGTTATGAATCCGGCAAATAATCCCGAACTGAAATCATCAAAGTTCAATCCCGGAATTCCCGCATCGGTTGCCGGTTTCGTTCCGTAGTCAAACGGCAGAACGTTTACCTTGTAGTTGAAGAAACCGAAACGCAGGTCAACAACCGTCGTCGGCGAAAGCGTGTAGTCGAATCCGGTTGCCAAACTGATATTACGCGTTTTTGAAGCTCCACCGAGCGAAACCAGTTCGGGTCCGCCGCCGCTTCCGAACGAGGTCGGACCGAGCAAACTGAATTTAGCACGGCTGAAACGACCGAAAATATTCAATCTTTCCGATAAACGGCTGTCGATACGAATATTGAAAATGTCGTTGTTGAATGTTTCACTGCCTGCGGCAACGAAATTATCAACGACACCCGCCCGGTTCGGAGTCGGCATTAAAGTCAATACTTTTATTGCCTGTTGCGACAAACATCCGTTTGCCTGCGGCGTTTGTCCCGCTCCGCAAACCGGAATGATGTTTCCGGCATACTGGGCGTTTGTCGTCGGGTTATAGATCGGAACGCCGTATTCGCTGAGGTTCCCGGTTCTCGCGAGAGCGGTCGGAACGGTTAAAAGCTTTGAACCGCCCTGAGTTGCTCTCGTTCCCTGGTAGTCACCAAAGAAAAAGAAGCGATTTTTGATGATCGGACCGCCAATCGAACCGCCGAATTGATCTCTTTTTGTGTCAGGAATGAATTTTCCCGTCAGAGAATTCTTCGTGGATTGCGAAAACGGGTTGCGGGCTTGGAAACGGTCGCGCTGTAGATATTCAAAGACACTGCCGCGAAAACTGTTCGTTCCGCTTTTTGTCTGAACCGAAGCCACACCCGCGATTGCCTGTCCGAACTCGGCATCATAGTTTGACGACGTGATTTTAGTTTCACCAACCGAATCGAAAGTTGGGTTGATGACGATAATTCCCAGAATCACGTCGCGATTGTCCGTTCCGTCGAGTTGATAACCGGTTCCGCTGAAAGTTTGACCGTTTACAATTGTCTGTGTCGAACCTTGCGGATTTTCGCTTGCCGCGTGGTTCCAGAGCTGTTGCTGTGTGCCCGGTGTCAGCAGGATCAGTTTGGTAAAATTGCGGTCAAGGATCGGCAATTCCGAAACCTGCCTAGTCGAAAAAGTCGTGGCAATGTCGGCGCGGTCAGTTTTTAGCAACTGTCCGTCCGCTTCAATTGTCACAACTTCGGCAACGTCGCCCGCCGTAAGCGATATATCGTTTTTTGTCTGCGTATCGACGCTGACAGTAATATCGTTGGTAACACCCGATTTATAGCCTTGTTTTTCAACCTTAATCGTGTATGTTCCCGGAAGCAGACGATCTTTTTGATAATATCCGTCGGAGTTAGTCATAACTGTGTCAACCGTTTTTCTTTCGACGCTGGTTATCGTCACGGTTGCGTCGGTTATTACTGCTCCGGAGCTGTCCGTAACAACTCCAGACAAACTTCCATAAACTGCCTGTGCCTGAATTTGTTGCGGAATATATGTTAATGACAAAAGTAAAATTGTCGCTAACATCAACAAATGATTCTTAGTCATTCGAAAAACCTCCGTTATATTTTTTAGAAATTTACCTACAAAAACAGCTATTAGGAATAGACCTGCCCCGACTTGTTTGAAAAATGCCTGTTAGTTTGTTTGGAAAACAAACTAACTTTCGTATAATATTTTAACCAAAAAATTAAAGCAAATTTTATTTTTTGGTTATATAATGCTTTACCCGACTTTTACAAAGAAATTACATTAAAGCTGATTAGATTAATTTTCAGGCAAATTTTAATCCAGAAAAAGCGATAAGTTAAATTTTTGCTAAAATAGCTTGAAAATGAATTAAATATAAAATTATCGGAGGGATTTCATTCTAGAAATTTTTCCGCATAAAATCAACAGGTAAATCATATTTTTGAAAAATTTCCAAAAATATGGAAAATTCAAACTGAATTTGATTGCCGCCGACTGTTAGTTTTTGTTACCGAATGAATGTTTTATTTCAAATGGAAAAACCTATTATGCAATTTACCGCATTACTGAAAATTTTTGCCGTTATACTGATTTTTTCGGTGTTTTTGTCAGCTCAAACCGTTGGCAACATTTCGGATGAAGCTGTGAAAAAAGCGATTGATGCGGCGCAGGTTTCAGTTTCAAAAGGCGATTCGACCACTGCGCTAAATATTCTCCTCAAAGCATTGACAGATGAACCGCAAAACATTCAGATAAAATTTTGGATCGGCAAAATTCAATATTCGCTGGGCAATTACCCGAAAGCGATCGAGAGCCTGAAACCGATCGTGAATCAGCTTCAAAAAAACTCTCCCGAATCTGTGCAAGCTATTCAAATATTGGGATTATCACATTATATTTTAGGACAACTTGGCGATTCGATCCCGTATTTTGAGCAAATTTTTCAGCAGCAGCCGGACAATGGAGAAATTGCTTATGCTCTCGGGGTCAGCTATATTCAGACGAGGCAACCCGTAAAATCGCGTGAAATATTTTCCAGATTGTTTAAAGTTCCAACAAACTCCGCTTCGGCATATTTGCTGAACGCAAAAATGCACATGCGTCAGCAGTTTGAAGAAACTGCCGAAGTTGAATTGAACAAAGCGATCGAACTCGACCCGAAACTTCCCGAAGTCCGTTTCGTTTTGGGCGAACTGGCGATTTATCGTGCCGAGATCGACAAAGGAATCGAATTTTTGAAACAGGAAATCGCTATTAATCCGGCGAGCGGAATGGCTTATTATCGTTTAGGCGAGGCATATTCCAGGCAGTTGAAATGGGAAGAAGCGATTCCGCCGCTTCAGCGTTCGATATGGATAAATCCTTTTTTCAGCGGACCTTACATCGTTCTGGGAAAAGTTTATTTCAAGAAAAAAGATTTGGGAAATGCCGAAAACCTTCTCCGTCGTTCGACGGTGATCGATCCGAATAATTTCGGCGCGCATCATCTTTTGGCACAAGTTTTACAGCAAGCGGGCAAGCTTGAGGAAGCCAAAGCGGAATTTGCCTTAGCCGAAAAGTTACGCGGAAAAAACGAACAGGAACCTTAATTGGTAAGACCAATTAGCTTGTAAGAATTAAAGATGAAAAAGACGTATTTTTTGTTTTTGTTACTTTTAATCTGCGCCGTTTTTTCTGCGGCACGGAACAATAATGAAAACAGACCGTTTCCGGTGACGTTCACGGACATTGCGGCGCGCGCGGGATTGCGTGAAACGATTGTTTACGGCGGAATCGACTCGAAAAAATACATTATCGAAACGAACGGTTGCGGGGTCGCTTTTTTCGATTTTGACAATGACGGCTGGGTTGATGTTTTCGTAATGAACGGAACACGTTTGGAAGGATTTCAAAAAGGACAGGAACCGACGAATCATCTCTATAAAAATAATAGAAACGGGACTTTTACCGACATCACCGAAAAAGCGAATTTACGCCGAACGGGTTGGGCTTCCGGCATCACGGTCGGCGATTATGACAATGACGGATTTGAGGATTTGTTTTTGACCTATTACGGGCAGAACGTTTTATACCGCAACAAAGGAAACGGGACTTTTGAGGACGTTACGAAACAATCGGGATTTCCGGCGAGCGGAACGCGTTGGGGTTCGGGCGCGACTTTCATCGATTTCGACCGTGACGGAAAGCTCGATCTGTTCGTCGCAAATTATCTTAAATTCGACGTTGCGACCGCACCCGAACCCGGCAAAGGCGGAAATTGTTTCTGGAAGGGAATTCCCGTCAATTGCGGTCCGAAAGGTTTGCCGACGGACACGAATCTGCTTTACCGCAACAACGGAAACGGAACTTTTACGGATGTTTCGGAAAAATCGGGAATCTCGAAAGTGACGGGACGTTATTCAATGACGGCGATCGTGACGGATTTTAACAATGACGGCTGGACGGATATTTATGTCGCTTGCGATTCGACCTCTTCGACGATGTATCGCAATAACAAGGATGGAACTTTTTCAGATGTAAGTCTTGAAAGCGGAACGGCTTACAACGAAGACGGCAATGCCCAAGCCGGAATGGGCGTGACGATCGGCGATTACGACAACGACGGTTTTCCCGATATTTTCAAAACTCATTTTGCCGACGATTTGCCGATTTTATACAAAAATAGCGGAAAGGAATTTTTCGACGATGCGTCCAGAATGGCTGGCTTCGATCATACGCGTTATGTTCAATGGGGAACCGGGTTTGCCGATTTCGACAACGACGGCTGGCAGGATATTTTGACGGTGACGGGAAATGTTTATCCAGAAGTCGAAAAATTCTTCAAAGAATATCCGCATCGAAGTCCGCGCCTTTTGTATCAAAACCTCGGAAATGGAAGATTTAAGGACGTTTCGGCGATTGCGGGCGCAGGAATTACCGAACCGCGTTCGAGTCGCGGAAGTGCTTACGGCGATTTCGACAACGACGGCGACATCGACGTTCTCGTGATGAATATGAACGAACCGCCATTGTTACTGCAAAACAACCTGAAGTCGGAAAATGGCTGGTTAAAGGTAAAACTTACCGGCACGAAGTCGAACCGTTCCGCCGTCGGCTCGCGGGTGACGGTAAAAATCGGTGAAAAAGTTCAAATGCAGGAGCTGACGGCACAGACGAGTTATTATTCCTACAACGATCCGCGTCTGCATTTCGGGCTCGGCAATGAGAAAAAGATCGATTCAATCGAAATTCGCTGGGCAAACGGGCAAATCGAAACAGTGAAAAACGTATCGGCAAATCAGATCGTAACGATCAAAGAGGGAAGCGGGATAATCAAATGAAGAATTTAGCGGTTAAAATTTTCAGTCTTCAGGTATTGATTTTTGCATTTGCTTTCGACAGTCAGGCGCAGAATGTTGCTGAAAATCCGTTTGCCGTTTCTTTAACGAACGTTGCAAAACAGGCGGGAATCGATTTCAAAACGATCTACGGCGACGAAAAGAAAAATCGCTATTTGCTCGAAACGACGGGAACGGGCGCGGCTTTTATCGATTACGATAACGACGGCTGGCAGGACATTTTTTTCGTCAACGGAACACGGCTGGACGCTTTGCCGAAAAATGTCGAAACGCCGACGAATCGGCTTTTTCGCAACAAAGGAAACGGAACTTTTGAAGACGTAACCGCTAAAGCGGGTTTGACGCGCACCAATTGGGGACAAGCCGCAACGGTCGGCGATTACGACAATGACGGTTTTGACGATATTTTCGTTTCGTGTTTCGGCAAAAATGCGCTTTACAAAAACAACGGCAACGGCACGTTTACGGAAACGGCGGAAAAAGCGGGCGTAGCAAACAATAAATCGAGATGGGCTTCGGGTTCTTCATTTCTCGATTTTGACCGCGACGGCGATCTCGATCTTTTTGTCGGGAGCTATATCGATCTCGATTTGAAAACCGCGCCCTTACCCGAAACCGGACCGTGTTTATACAAAGGTTTGACGGTTGCGTGCGGTCCGCCGGGATTGACGGGTGGCGTAAATATGTTGTTCCAGAATAATGGGAACGGGACTTTTACGGACATTTCGGAAAAGTCGGGAATGCGCAAAACCGACGGAACCTACGCGCTCGGCGCAATCGCGGCGGATTTTGACAATGACAATTTTCAAGATATTTACGTTGCTAACGATTCCGCGCCTGCGATTCTTTACCGCAACAACAAAAACGGGACTTTCACGGACATCGCGCTCGAAGCGGGCTGTGCTTATTCGGTTGACGGGAAACCGCAGGCGGGAATGGGCGTTTCGGTCGGCGATTTCGACCGCGACGGTTGGCTCGACATCGTCAAAACGAATTTTGCGGGCGACACGACCACGCTTTACCGCAATGTCGGCAAAGGCGTTTTCGACGACGTGACTTTCCCGGCAGGACTCGGTTTAAATACGAAATGGCTCGGTTGGGGTGTCGGATTCGTCGATTTGGACAATGACGGCTGGCTCGATATTTTTCAGGTCAACGGGCACGTTTATCCCGAAGTCGAAAAGCTCACGACCGAAGCCGGATATTCACAGCGGAAAGTTTTGTATCAAAATCTGCGCAACGGGAAGTTTGCCGATATTTCGGTCAAGATCGGTGGTGCGGTGATGGAAAATATTCCGGGACGCGGCGCGGCATTCGGTGATTTCGATAACGACGGCGATACGGACATCGTTATCAATCCCGTAAATGCTTCTCCCGAGTTGATTCGCAACGATTCAAAATCGGGAAACAACTGGTTAAAGATAAAACTCATCGGCACTAAATCCAATCGTTCCGCGGTCGGTTCGCGCATTAAAATAATTGCCGATGACGGCACGCAGACGGACGAGGTGAGAAGCAGTAACAGTTATTATTCGGTCAATGATTCGCGTTTGAATTTTGGACTCGGCACGAATAAAACCGTCAAAAAGATCGAGATTTTATGGACGAACGGGCAAACGGAAACGCTCGAAAATATTGACGTGAATCAATTTATAACTATCAGGGAAGGTTCGGGGATAGTAAATAAAAAATAGTTTTCCCAAAGAAATTATGCTGAAAGATTATTTTCAAAAATCGGTTTTCCTGATCGTCGGGCTGACAATCTTTGCCGCGCCTTTGTTTGCGCAAAAAGTTACGGGAAAAGCCGTTTTGAGTTATCAAAAGGGAATCGTGCTGGCGAAAAAAAATGATTTTTCGGGTGCGGTCGCCGAATTTGAAAAAGCCGTCCAAGCAAACCCGAAGTATTACGAAGCGTTTCTCGCGCTCGGGATGGCACGACAGCAGTTGCAGATGTTCGATTCCGCCGAAGAAGCCTTTCGCAAAGCCGCCGAACTGCGTCCGAAATCGCCCGAACCACGAATTTTTCTCGGAAGTTTGTTTCAACAGCAAAATAATGCGGAAGCCGCGATTTTTGAATACAGGGAAGCGATCAAAGTTTCACCGAATTCAGCCGAAGCGCATTCGGCAATCGGGTTCGTGCTTGCCGCGACAAATCGCTTGCCAGAAGCCATTAAGGAATTTGAAACTGCTGTCAAGCTCAAGCCGACATTGGCGCAGGCACATTATTTTCTCGGCACGGCACGTTATTTTTCCGATGATACGGAAGGCGCGATCGGCGCGTTGTTGCAAGCCTCGAAGCTAATGCCGTCCAATATCGAAGCGCATTATTACCTCGGTCTGGCTTATGAGAAAAAGGGCGACACGACTTCGGCAATCTCTTCGCTCAAAAAAGTTGTCAAACTCGCTCCCGAAATGCTGGAAGCACGTCAGGCGATGGCGCAGGCATTTATGGCGGACGACGATCTTGACGCGGCGGCGGAAGAGTTTCGCCAGGTTATCAGGATAAAACCCGATTTCGTTCAGGGATATAACGATCTCGGCTTGGTTTTGATCGAAAAGCGAACGCCGGACGAAGCGATCGCGGTCTTTCGCAAAGCACTCGAACTCGAACCGAATAATGTCAACATTCGGCACAATCTCGGAATCGCACTCATTCAAAAAGCGGATTTCGCGGCGGCGGTCAAAAATTACGAAGATTTGATCGTCCTGACTCCCGAAGACGCGACGGCTTACTACAATCTTGCACTCGCGCTCAAACAGCAGGATAAATTGGACGAAGCCCTGAAAAACCTGCGTCGCGCCGTCGAATTACAACCCGATAAGCTTCCCGAGCTACATTACACGCTCGGCGTTATTTTGCTCCAACAGGCGAAACTCGACGAAGCCGCCGCCTCGTTTTCAAAAGCCGTCGAGATCAAACCCGATTACGGCGAAGCGATCTATACGCTCGGTTCGGTGCGCCAACAGCAAGGGAAAACCGACGAAGCGATCTCGCTGTTTCGCGCGGCACTGAAATTTTTGCCCGATGCGCCCGAAATTCACAATACACTCGGCGCGGCTCTGCGGACAAAAGGCGATATGGAAGGCGCACGCGCCGAATTACAGGAAGCATCGCGCCTGAACAAGATAAAAACGAACCGCCAAGCCGCAACTTTTGCGATGAATACCGGAATTGCCAATCTCAAGGCGGGAAAATTTGACGAAGCCGTCGTTCAATTTCAAAAAGTTGTCGAATTGATGCCCGAAAGTCCCGCGGGTTTTCTCAATCTGTCGAAGGCTTTGAAAGCAAAAGGCAGAAAGATCGAAGCGGATGCCGCTCTGCAAAAAGCCAAAAAACTCGAAACAGCGAAAAAAACGATGGAAAATTAAAAATCCGCTCGATAAAGCTCAGATTGATCTGTCACGTTCGTTTGCTCCGGCACTTTATCTTTCTCACCGTTTGTTCCCGGTAAATAGCGAATTTTTCAATTTAATGCGGATTTTCAGCATTTATTGTTCCATCGAGATTTTTATGCTTCCGAAAAAATAAGTGTTGTAATTTACAAAAAATAATATATTATGGACAAACATAAAAATTAAACTTGTCGCGGAGCAATCAAACATCGTCCGCAAACTATTCTTGAAAACTGTTCTTAAATTTTCGGGCTGAAAATTTTATGAGTTGATAATCGCTTCGTTCAGGCATAATTAAATAGAAATTACTGAAAATTCGGAGATGTGTTTATGTCAAATCCTGAAGAAAACAGAACCAACTGGGAATATAAAATCTTTAAATTAGGACCTTCCTCCGCAAATTCCGCCGAAGAGGTTTTGAACAAGCTCGGCAGTGAAGGTTGGGAGCTGATCTCGTTTCAGCCGAACGGAGATCACGCTTATTCTTGCGAAGGAACATACATTTTGAAACGGACGAAAAGTTAAAAAATCGTAACAAAAAAGTAGGAGGCGATTGTTATGCAGGACGAACGCTTTAGTTTTTACACGGCTCTGGACGGAGTTCACATTGACGGTTTGATCGGAAGCGCGGGGATTTTGAGGTTCGATTTTCCCGAATGCAAATATTACATAAAGCATTTTGAAGGAATCAGTTCCGCGCACAACGTTTCACTGGCACCGAACGGGAAATATGCTCTGCTCGGAAATTTCAGTCAACAAATTGTGCTGGTTGATGTCGAAGACCCGAACGATATGAAGATCGCGGCGCGGCAGTCGACGATGTATTTTGAAGAATGCGCCTATCGTTTGCGCTCGAATACGCATCATCTCTGGTATTCGGATTCGGAACGCTTCATCGGCGCGATCGGCGATTATATCTATCGTTTCAATATCAACGATCTGAAAAATCCCGAAAATCTCGGACCGCATTATCTCGAAAACGCACACGAACTGAGATGGGATTCGACGAACCGATACGTTTTGATCGGCGATCTCGGTCCTGAAAAATACGATGTCCGCCAAATTTGCGTTTTCGATATGGATGAGCCCGACGTGTCGAAACGCGCAAAGATCATTAAAGTTCAGAACAATATCTGGCACAACTGCGTTCACCCGACAAAGCCGGTCGGTTATGCCCTGACTTATTCGATTGCTTCGGATTACGAAAATTTTATCGAATGGTCGCCGAACTATGTGCGCGAATATATTTACGAGATCGATCTGCCGACCGCGAAAATCACGCGCATCTGGAGTTCGGGCGCGGAATTTCCGATTCATTTGAATTCGGATGTCGAAGTGACCGCCGACGATAATCTTTACGTCGCGAGCGGTGGCGGGCATTGCATCGTCGAAATTCCGCTCGGCACCTTCGACCACAGCCGCATTATCGGTTGTTATCCGAATTTTTGGCAGAGATTTCTCCAGACTCCGAAATTATTCAAAAATATTATCGGCGGTCTGAGCAGACGACCCGCGCCGACCAGCACGCATTATATTTTGCAAACTTTACAGATAACGGGCGGACGAATCGCTGACGGCGTTTATGCCGCGCGGGTTTCGCCGGACGGAAAATATCTGGTCGGCGGAAATCGCGGTTACAATTATCTGTGCGTTTACGACCGCAAAACGTTTGAGAAAGTGCACGAAACGGTTTTCCCGTTCCGCCGCGACGTTTACAGGCAAAGTCCTCATTACAGGCTCGGCTGGCGCGGGCATCATCTCGGGATTCATCATAGCGAGATCGTCGCGAGGCATTAAAATTTCAATCGCAGATTCGATCAAAACTATTGTTGAAATCAAAAATCGGCAAACGGCAAAGCCATAATTTCTCCTGCGGCTTTCTCCTGTCTTGCTTAAGTTTCACAACTGATAAATAATCGTATTTTGTTAAATTTATAAGATTTTGTTTTTAAGTTTCATTTTATTCGGCAGAGGGTTATTAATGCCATTGTGAAAGAAGCGTTTTTTATTTCCGAAACTACTTTCCGTTATTGCATTTCATTAAAATAAACTGCATCTTTATAAAATCTTAAGAAATTTGTGCGAAAATCGTTTTTGAAACAAATAATTTACAAGTTCAAATTGAAACTCGGGATCAGAGTCGGAACGAGGGGTTTATCCGCTTCGTTTTTATTTTTGATGCGCGAATTAATATGAAAACCGATAAAACTGAAAAGAGAAGCCGTTTTAAGGATTGGTTTTACGAAGGGGTCAAAGAAATCGAAGGACCTTACGAAAAAGAGCACCGACACCAACAGCATCCTTGGTGGAAAGTGATGTGTCTGACGGGCGTTGATTATTTCTCGACGCTCGGTTATCAGCCCGGAATCGCGTTTTTGGCGGCGAGTTTTTTATCGCCGGTCGCAACCTTTATTCTGGTTTTGCTGACTTTGTTCGGCGCGTTGCCGATCTACAGCCGCGTTGCGAAAGAAAGTCCGCACGGCGAAGGTTCGATCGCGATGCTCGAAAATCTGCTCTCACGCTGGCGCGGAAAACTTTTCGTGCTCGTTCTTTTGGGATTCGTCGCGACCGATTTTGTCATCACGATCACGCTTTCCGCCGCCGATGCGACGGCGCACATCCTCGAAAATCCTTTCGTGCAGGGAAATCTGCATTTTCTCGAACATCCGGTCTGGGTCACGCTGGTTTTGATCGCCGTTTTGGGAATCGTTTTTCTGAAAGGATTCAAGGAAGCGATCGGCATTGCCGTCGTTCTCGTGGCGATTTATCTTATGATGAATGTCGTCGTTCTGGTTGTCGGAATGTATGAAGTTTTCACGCATCCCGAATTGTTGAGCAATTGGAAAACAGGATTATTTTCGTATCGCAACTCAAACGGCAATGTTTTTTTGCTGATCGGTTTTGCATTGATCGTTTTCCCCAAGCTCGCGCTCGGTCTTTCGGGATTTGAAACGGGCGTGGCGGTAATGCCGCTCGTCAAAAGTCCGAACCGTATCGGCAACACGCGGAAATTATTGACAACTGCCGCCGTGATAATGAGCTTTATGCTTATGATGAGCAGTTTCGTCACAAGCGTTTTGATTCCCCAACGTGAATTTTGTCCCGCGATTTCGTGTGAAGATAAGGAAAGACTTCACGAAATTCCGCAGTTTTGTGTTTGCGGAATGGAAAAAGGAAAGGCAAACGGACGCGCTCTGGCATATATCGCACACGACAAATTCGGCGAGATTTTCAGCCCGACGGTCGGCAATGTTTTCGGAACTTTTTACGATATTTCGACCATTCTGATTCTCTGGTTTGCGGGCGCGTCGGCGATGGCGGGTTTGCTAAACATCGTGCCGCGCTATCTGCCGCGCTACGGGATGGCTCCCGAATGGGCGCGGGCGACGCGACCGCTCACGATGGTTTTCACGATCATCTGCTTTGCCGTGACGATCTGGTTTCAGGCGGACGTTGACGCGCAGGGCGGCGCATATGCAACGGGCGTTCTCGTGCTGATGAGTTCGGCGGCGGTTGCCGTGACGCTTTCGGCTTCGCGGCAGAAAAATAATTGGAAATGGGCATTCGGCGCGATCGCAGTGGTTTTTATTTACACGACCATCACGAATATCGTCGAACGTCCCGACGGCATCAAGATCGCTTCGTTTTTCATCTTTGCGATCATTGCGGCTTCATTTATTTCACGTGCATTGCGTTCGACCGAAATCCGTATCGACAAGATCGAATTCGACGACAAAGCGCGTCAAATCCTGGATGAATTGAGCGAAGGCGACATTCGCATCGTGACGAACCGGCGCGAACAGGGCGACGTTGCCGAGTATCGCTTCAAGGAACACGAAAAACGGATCGACAACCATATTCCGGCGACCGACCCGATCGTTTTCTACGAAATCGAAACGGGCGATGCTTCCGAATTCAAAGGAAAACTGCACATTCGCGGCTACGACATCGAAGGCTACAAGATTCTGCGGACGCAGGCTCCCGCCGTGCCGAACGCAATTGCGGCTCTGCTGATGAATCTGCGCGACACGACGGGTAAAATTCCGCACGTTTATTTCGGTTGGAGCGAGGGAAATCCAATTATGTATCTGATTCGCTACGTCCTGTTCGGCGAAGGCGACACCGCCCCCGTGACGCGCGAAATTCTGCGTCAGGCGGAACCCGACCCCGAAATCCGTCCGAGCGTTCACGTCGGCGGTTAAAGCGATTTTGGATTGAATCTGCTGCGCAGTCGCGTTTCAGCCTATGTCAGGGAACTTTTTAATTGAATTAGGGACTTCACTAAATGATTTAGGGATTTCACCTGATGAGTCAGAGAGTTCCCTAAATCATTTAGTGAGTTCTTCGGATAGATTAGTGAGTTCCCTAAATGAATTAGCGGCTTCCCTAAACGAATCAGGGAACTCTCGCTGTCGTTCAGTGGCTTCACTAAATGAATCAGGGAACTCTCGCAATCGTTCAGGGAAGCCCCTAAATCATTTTTTGCGCTCCCTAAATGAATTAGGGAACTCCCTAATTCATTTAGGGAAGATAAATTTATGGATTCGGGCTGTTATCAACTGAAAATAGAAATCAGGGAAAATATCAGTTTGAAGATCGGCGCGTTGGGCGTTTGCAGATTTGCAAAAGGGAATTACGTTTACACGGGAAGCGCGATGAAAAATCTTTCAAGGCGCGTGGCGCGTCACAAAAGCCAAGAGAAAAAACTGCGTTGGCACATTGATTATCTTCTTGCGCACTGTTCGGTCGGGCTTGTCAAAGTCGAAATTTATCCGTCCGAAAAAAAAGAAGAGTGTTTCTACAATCAAAATCTCTTGAAAAGCGGAGCGAAGGCGGTCATTTCAAAATTCGGCTCGTCGGATTGTAAAACTTGCCCGTCGCATTTATTGAAAGTCTTATCTTTCTGATAATTCAGGGTAAACAAAAATCGAAAATTTGCGTAGTTTTAAGTAGCATAATGCCGGATATGGAGAAAAGAAAGGAATTACTGCATATGCGGCTTTCCGCTCCCGCTTTGAAAGATAATTTTTTATATTTTGAGTAACAAATCTCAAGTCCGAAAGCTTTTCTAAGACGGTGGCAGGAAGGTAATTTTTGTGATAAGTTTAATACTCAAATGTCAGATCGAAATACGCCGTTATCCAAATTTATCTACAGCGACAAATTTCCTTTTGAGGTAGCTTTTAAATTCATTATCTCGAAAGGCGGATTTTTGTCCGTATGCTTTTTTTCAATTCTTTTAACGCTTCCGATTTACGCACAACAATCCGAAAAAAGTCCGCCGCCGGTCATAGTCCAACCCGGTGCGCCGGGACAGGCGACGAAAGTTTTGCCTCCTTCGACGAGGGCAACATTGCCGCCGATTGCGCCGAAAGATGTCGAATTTATGCAGGGTATGATTATGCACCACGCTCAGGCGGTGGAAATGACCGCGTTGATCGAAGCGCGAACCGAAAACAAAAATATCAGATTGCTCGGAGCGCGCATCAGCCAGTCCCAATCGGACGAAATGAATTTTATGAAACGTTGGTTGGGAAACCGCGGACAAGATGTTTCGATGTCGAAAATGCCGGGAATGGATATGTCCGGGCATCATTCGTCAAAGCATCATTCGTCGGGTCATCAGATGATGATGCCCGGAATGCTCACGGAAGAGCAAATGGAAGCGTTGAAAAACGCCAAAGGTGCCGAGTTTGACAAACTTTTTTTGAAAGGAATGATTCAGCATCACAAAGGCGCGTTGGTTATGGTCAACGATTTATTCGATACGGCGGGTGCGGGACAGGATGCGGAACTGTTCAATTTTGCAACGGACGTTGACAGCGGACAGACCGCAGAGATCAAAATTATGCAGAATATGTTGGGTGAGAAACCTTAAAGGAGAATCGATGAGTCAATTAAGTATTAATACTTTCCGTTTTATTTCAGTTTTATTTCTTTTTTGTTTACTTTTAACGGCGGGAACATTCGCTCAAAATCTCGAACCTGCACCGAAGCTTCCGGCGGGAATGAAAGGTTCAAACGTGAGCGACCCGCGCGCCAATCTCAAACCGGGATTATACGACGCGGGAGAAGCTATGCTGGGAATGAGGCATCTGACGCTTTTGCAGAAGCCGGAAGCGTTTCAACTCGGTTCGGATGATGCCGATAATCCGAGAGTTCAGGAAACGTTAGGTCAATTAGGTATCGGCGATACTTCAAAAATGCCGAAACCTTTTCAGTTGGTTTTTGCTCAACTTGCTTTTGCCAATTCCGATCTGGCTTTTCAGGGAAATCATCTTTTTCAGGGAAATTTCTATGGCGTAAACATCTATGACATTTCAAATCCGGCAAAAACCAAATTAGTGACTTCGATGCTTTGTCCGGGCGGACAAGGCGACGTTTCCGTCTATAAAAATTTGCTTTTTATGTCCGTCGAAATGCCGAACGGACGTTTGGATTGCGGACAACAAGGTTTTCCGGCGGCTACCGGACAAGAAAATGCGCAAGGCTTGCCAGCCGCTCAAAAAGACCGTTTTCGCGGAGTGAGAATTTTTGACATCAGCAACATCGAAAATCCCAAACAGGTTGCGGCAGTGCAAACCTGCCGCGGTTCGCATACACACACGCTCGTTACCGATCCGAAGGATAATAAAAACGTTTATATCTATGTTTCGGGAACTTCGTTTGTTCGTCAGAGCGAAGAACTTGCAGGATGTTCGGACGGGATGCCCGCGGAAAATCCGAACACCGCATTATTTAGAATCGATGTCATCAAAGTTCCCGTTGCAGAACCGCAAAAATCGCAAATAGTTTCGAGTCCGAGAGTTTTTATCGACCCTCGAACCGGAGCCTTAAACGGTTTGAATAACGGCGGATCGCACAGCAACAACGGACTTTCAAGACCGTCTGATACCGACCAGTGCCACGATATTACCGTTTATTCGGAGATCGGATTAGCCGCCGGCGCGTGTTCGGGAAACGGCATTCTGCTGGACATCAAAGACCCGGCAAATCCGAAACGGGTCGATGCGGTAAATGATCCCAATTATGCTTACTGGCACTCCGCTTCGTTTTCAAATGACGGTAAAAAGGTAGTCTTTACCGATGAATGGGGCGGCGGAATGGGCGCGCGCTGCCGCGCGAATGATCCTAACGTGTGGGGTGCGAATGCGGTATTCAACTTAACGGGAAATAAACTCAACTTTGCCAGCTATTACAAATTGCCTGCCGCGCAGGGCGACAGCGAGAACTGTGTCGCGCATAACGGTTCGCTGATTCCCGTTCCGGGAAGAGATTTGAAAGTTCAGGCTTGGTATCAGGGCGGAATTTCCGTGATGGACTTTACCGATGCAAGCAATCCTTTTGAAATTGCGTATTTTGACCGCGGTCCGATCGATCCTAAAATGCTCATTCTCGGCGGCGATTGGTCGGCTTATTGGTATAACGGTCATATTTACGGTTCGGAAATCGCGCGCGGTCTGGACATCTTTGAACTCGTTCCGACAAATGCTTTGTCGCAGAACGAGATCGATGCCGCCAGAAGCGTGAAGGTTTCCGAGTTTAATGTGCAAAATCAGGAGAGAATCGTTTGGGGTAAAAATCTGGTCGTTGCGAAAGCCTATGTCGATCAACTCGAACGTTCACAAGCTTTGACCTCAAGCCAAATCGCGGATATTCGGAAGTCGATTCAAAACGCGGAAAATTCAAAACTCAAAAAAGACGACAGGAAAAAGCTTAAGAGTTTTGTTTCCTCATTGATGAAAGGCTCTGAAACTGCGAAAAACGCGACTGATTCACAAAGATTAAAAGGTTTAGCCGAAATTATGGAAAATCCTGTGCTCTAAATCTCCAGCGTCTGAAAATCTGAAAAGGGCGAATGATTATTCAAATCATTCGCCCTTTTTTTATTATTCGTCTTTTCTGTTAGCTGGTTGCTTTCGATGATTTAGTTTTCATTTTTTCCATTTCATCGCCCATATGTTCGAGTTTTTCCGCGCCTAAAACTTCTTCGGATTTCGGAAAAAGTTCGTTTTCCTCTTCCTTGACGTGGTGATTGATGCTGTCTTTCAACTGCTGAAGCAAATCCTGAAACTCTTCACTGCCGACATCGGTTCCGCTCATTTCTTCCAGCAATTCATCGACTTCATCGTGTTCCTGGTAAGCATCCGTCACCAATTCGTCGGTTTCATCGAGTCCTTCCAGAGCCGGATAATAAATTTCTTCCTCGATCTGCGTGTGCAGTTCGAGCGACGATTTCAATTTCGTGAAAGTATCTTTATCCGCGCCGCCTTCAAGCTGTGCGATCAGATTTTCAACTTCACGGTGATCTTCTTTCAAAAGCGTTGTAATTTCCATAATTCCTCCTTGTAATAAAAACAAAATTGTTTGATTAATAATTGCAAACAGCAGATTTCCTTTCTGTAATCTTCCATACGGACGGTTGGATAATTTACGTTAATAATCAAGGTTCGGGAAAAAATTATGGAAACGAAAAATCAAATGGTCGATTCGGACGGAACAACTCAGGAAAAAGCCTTATCGATGCTCAAAAATCTTTGCGAAAAGGGATTTTCAGGCGACAAACAACAACTTGCCGTCGTGGTCGGACGAAATGCGGAAGAGATCGAAAACATTTTTGCGGGCACGGAAGAGATCGACGACGATCTGGCGATGAAAATCAAAGGCATCGCTCAGGAACGAAATATCGACATTGCAGGTTGATCTCGTCTGCCAAAGGCTGATGAATTTCACGATTTCCCTCGCGGTCGCAATAATCCCATAATCCGTTATGACAATGGCGATTATCGACCCAACCCGGATGATTGACGATCGGGTATAAACAAACGCCTTCGAGCGAAATATTCAGCGAACGGGCTTTTCGTGCTTCTTCGCAGACATATTTGAACCAATCGGCGCGAAGCTCGTCCTCGATTCCGGTTTCGGCGATGAACATCGGGCGTTTATAGCGTTCGGAAAATTCGTCCAGAATTTTATGAAGCGGACGATATGCGGCGTGTCCGCGCGGAACTTTACGGCGGCTCGGGAAACGCCATTGATTGTGAAAATAATAATTCAGCCCGATGATGTCGAGATATTTCACATCGCCGCCGAGTTCGGGTTCGCGTTCGCCGACGAGCATATCGTAGGCGTGAAACTGCGCGCGCCTGTATTTTTCGGCATCGCGTCTTTGCGTGTCGGACGCTCTTTTCGGCGTAGTAACGTGAATCGCCGGATCGGTCTGCACGAAACGCACATCCGGCGCAACTTTACGGATTGCGTCGATCGAGGCGATGGTCGCTTTCACCATCTGCCTTTTCAATTCGTCGCCTTTTCTATTTGAAAACGGATAAAAAATCCCGACTTCGCCCGCCGCCCACGAAAAAAAGGAAATCTCGTTGACGGGACAGACGAAAAGCGTTTGTTCGATTTCCGAACTCAGGTATTCAGCCGTTGCGCGTGAAAAATCAGCAAAACGATCAACAAATTCCCGGCTGTAAATATCCAGATCGTCGGGAAAGCCGTAATGAAAAAAGTCCCAGATGATTTGAATGCCCGTTTTATTGACCGCTTTAACTTGCTGTTTCAGACTCGAAAAGTCGTATTTGTAAGGTTCTTTTTCGATGAGATGCCAACGAATGCCGTCGCGGGCGGTTTTCATTCCGATCGCTAAAAGTCTGTCATAATCCGCTTCCGCAAATTTGTCGTGTTGCGTCGAGGCGATCAAATCCAGTCGTTTACCGTTCGGTAAACGATGCGTCGAACATTCAAAGCCGCCCATCAAATAGCTTCTAAAAAGTGTTTTCATAATAAACTCAGACTCACAAAAAAATATTGGGACGTTTTTTCGTTATCCAAATACTAAAATGATTATCTTTAAGTTATTTTAACGCGAACCCGAAAATCATAATGTCAGATAGCTTACAAACACTTGCGCTAATAATTGATAACCTTGAAATATAAACACAGATTAAGTATTTGAAGAAAGCACTTATTTGAAAGAGGAAGGAAATTTAAAGTAGATGCAGACCGAAACCGATTTGGAAAATAACGAGAATGAGCAGTTGAAATATAAAGACGTTATTTGTCTTTCACATCTGCGCTGGGATTTTGTTTACCAGCGTCCGCAACACCTTTTGAGCCGTTTCGCAGAAAACGGGAGCCGCGTTTTCTTTTTTGAAGAGCCGATCTTTTCGGACGAGCCGACGCATTTGCGAAAACAGGAAAAAGATAACAATTTGTTCGTGCTCGTGCCGCATATTTCGCACGCCGACAGGGAAAACCGAAATATTGCCGAGATACAGCGGAAGATGCTCGACGATCTGATCGAACAGGAATATCTGAACGATTTTATTTCGTGGTTTTACACGCCGATGGCGATGGATTTTGCCGCGCATTTGCAAGGAAAAGCGACGATCTTCGATTGTATGGACGAGCTTTCGGCGTTTAAATTCGCCCCCCCTGAATTGATCGCAAACGAAAGTAATCTGATCGCGAAAGCCGATCTCGTTTTTACGGGCGGACATAGCTTGTATGAAGCGAAAAAAGACAGGCACGAAAGAGTTTTCGCGTTTCCGTCGAGCATCGATGTGAGGCATTTCGCACAGGCACGCGACATTTCCGATGAACCCGCCGATCAACGTTCGATTCCGCATCCGAAACTCGGTTTTTGCGGCGTGATCGATGAAAGAATGAATCTCGAAATGCTGGCTGAAATGGCTGATCTGCGTCCCGAATGGAATTTCGTGATGATCGGTCCGGTCGTCAAAATTGCGCAGGAAGATTTGCCGCGCCGTAAAAATATTCATTATCTCGGCGGCAAAAATTATAAAGAACTGCCCGCGTATTTTGCGTTTTGGGACATTGCGCTGATGCCTTTTGCGATGAATGAATCGACAAGATATATCAGCCCGACGAAAACGCCCGAATATCTGGCGGCGGGCAAACCCGTGATTTCTACGCCGATTCGTGATGTTGTCCGACCTTACGGCGAACTCGGTTTGGTCGAGATCGCCGAAACTGCCGAACAGTTTATCGGCGCGGCGGAAAAGATTTTCAGAAGGGAAAATTCGATTGAATGGCTGAAACGCGCCGACGAATTTCTGTCTGAGATTTCGTGGGATAAAACGTGGGCGGAAATGAATCGCCTGATCTGCGAAAAAATCGAAGAAACAAATCAACCGAAAGCTGCCGAAAAAGCGGTCGGAATTTAAAGAAATTAATAAAAAAGAAGCGAACAAGGGGAAAAAGATGTTTGATTATTTAATTGTAGGAGCGGGTTTCGCCGGAAGTGTGCTGGCGGAAAGATTGGCAAACGGGTCTGACAAAAAGGTTCTGATCTGCGACAAGCGTCCGCATATTGCGGGAAATGCTTTCGATTATTACAACGACGAAGGGATTCTGATTCATAAATACGGACCGCATATTTTTCACACGAATTCCAAAGACGTTTTCGACTATCTCGGAAAATTTACCGAGTGGCGCGAATATCAGCACCGCGTTTTGGCGAATGTTGACGGGATGCAGGTTCCGATGCCGATCAATCTCGACACGATCAATAAACTTTACGGTTTGAATCTGACGGCGTTCGAGGTCGAAGATTTCTTTAAAAAAGTTGCCGAGCCGTGCGAGAATATTCGCACGTCGGAAGATGTCGTCGTTTCAAAGGTCGGGCGCGAGCTTTACGAGAAATTCTTTAAGAATTACACGCGCAAACAATGGGGTTTAGACCCGTCGGAACTCGATGCGAGCGTGACTTCGCGCGTCCCGACACGCACGAACCGCGACGACCGCTATTTTACCGACGTTTATCAGGCGATGCCGAAACACGGTTATACGCGAATGTTTGAAAAGATGCTCGATCATCCGAACATCAAGATTATGCTCAACACGGATTACCGCGAGATTATGCACGAAATTCCGTATCGGGATATGATCTACACGGGTCCGGTCGATTCGTTTTTCAATTACGAATACGGAAAACTGCCGTATCGTTCGCTCGAATTCAGACACGAAACGCACGACACCGAACAATTTCAAAACGCGCCCGTCGTCAATTATCCGAACGATCAGCCTTATACGCGCATCACGGAATTTAAGTATCTGACCGGGCAGGAACACAAGAAAACCAGTATCGTTTACGAATATCCGCAGGCGGAAGGCGATCCGTATTATCCGATTCCGCGCAGAGAAAATGCGGAAATTTACGCGAAGTATAAAGCATTAGCCGATGCGCGAAAAGATGTTCATTTCGTCGGCAGACTGGCGACTTATAAATATTACAATATGGATCAGATCGTCGCGCAGGCTCTGACCGAATACGGCAAGATCGTCGGAATGAAGCGCAAGGAAGCAACTTTGTATAAAGCACCGACCGAAAAAATGACTTTGCCGATGAGAGTTCTTTCCAAAGTCAACGCCAACGGAAAAATGGCGGCAACCAACGCCGGCTAAATTCAAACGCTCAGAGTTCCGCCTTCGGGCGGCGTTTGCTTGGCGGGAAGCCTTCTAAAGAAGGGACTCAAAACACTTTGTCCGCGAAAAACGCGAAAAGACACGAAAAATTGATAATGAAGACTTAATTTTCGTGTTTTTCCGCGCTCTTTCGCGGACAATCGCCTTTTTAAAGGTGAAATTCGCCGATTTAGCGTGAAAAGCGTCAATTTGGAGTGAAAATCGACGATTATATCGTGAAAATCCAAAATTTAGGATGAAAAGTGTCAATTTGGCGTGGAAATCCACAATTTAGTATAAAAATTCAGGATTTAGTATGGAAATCCGAAATTTTGGATAATATTGGTTAATTTGAGCTGAAATTCGTGAATTATTTTCTTGAAATCTCCGAAAAACGCTTAAATTTCAAAAATCAAGCCAAATAATCAAGCAGAAACGGTTAATATTTAAGATTTTGAGTCTTAAATATTAAATCTTGAATTATCAGACTGCCGCCTGCAAAACCTGCAAATCGCCGACGCAGGCATCTGAATTTTTAATATAGTCCTTCATCTGCGCGACAATCGGCGTTTCGAGCCAGCGTTTGCCGTGCGGTTCGCGATTCAGCTTATACATTCCGAGTTCGAGATAGAAATTCTCGAGCGGTTCGTCCGAAAAACGATAACGCCAATCGATCATCGTAAAAAGCGGAAACCAAGTGTAGCCGATCACGGGAACGCCCGTTTCGCGCAGATTTTTTATCATCGAAACCGAAGATTTCAGCCATTTTTGACGAACTTCATCGTTGCCGACCGCGCTCGTTTCGGTAATCATAATCGGCACTTCGTAGCGGTCGTAATAGTCCGTGATTAGCTCGGCAAAACCGTCGCCTTCGTGTTCGGTTTCGCGAAAGGCGATGCGTCCGCGATTGTCCAGATACAAAAGCTTGGTTGACCATTGCGGGTAAAAATTCATCCCGATCACGTCGAGATTCAGCTTATTATTTTGCAATTCCTTCAAATCGTCGGGCGAAACGCCGTTGCGGATGAGCCACGAGTAAAGCAGATGATCGTGCGTCAATCTGCCGGAAATGAGATCGTAGCAAAGATAGCCGCGAAACTTTTCCTCGGTGGCGAGCGAAGCCAAATCTTCGCGGATCGCCCGCGTCAAACCCGTCGCTTCGACGTGCACCATCACCGCTTCGGGCTGAATTTCCTTGATCGCCTGCACCGTGCGCACGATGCCTTTGGCAAGCTGAATCATTATTTTCAGATAACCTTTTTCACCCTTCAGATACGGTGCCCAAGCCGCACGCATCCCGCACATCAGCGAATTGATGATCGGTTCGTTCAAAGGCGTATACCAGCTGATTAAGCTTTTGTATCTTTCGGCAAAGGCGGCGGCGTAGCGCGCCACGAATTTCGGGTAGTTTTTATTGGCAAACTCGCGTTTCAGCCAGAAGGGACAGCCGTAATGTATCAGATCGATGATCGGCAAAACCTTTGCTTCGTTGACCAGATACGGGATGACCCGATCCGTCCACGACCAATCGAATTTATTCGGTTCGGGTTCGACTTTATACCACGGAACTCCCCAACGAAGTGCTTTCAAGCCCAAATCCTTGGCTAAATCTAAATCTTCGCGCCAATGTTCGTAATGTCCCATCAGTTCGTATTCATCCAGAGAACGATGACCGGGACGAACCTGCGGCACAAATGTGTTTTCGATTCCGCCTGCCCATAAAAAGTCTTCGGCGGCGGAATTATAAATATCCGTTGTTTTCAAAGGAAGCTTTCCTCACTGACATTATAAAATTGATTGAAAATCGGGATGGATCTCTGCTGTCTAAATCCTACATTTTAAATATTAATTTTCAACCTTATGAGCGGAAATCATTTTTCCGGCGTATTTGTGTGACGTGAGAAACCTGCCGCAGGATGCAATCTATTTACAATTCCGTGACGCGAATCATATCGAGGGCGACCGAAGCGTTTTGAACGAAGACGTTCAGATGCGCGGCGTTTTCCGCAATTCCGATCGTCCAGATTTCTTCGGCTTCCATGCTGATAGACATTTTATTTTCGATCTTTACGAACCTGAACTGATGAAAAGCATTGATCGAAAAACTGTCGGGTAAAAGGAAATAATCGATCTTCTCGCTGTCTTCGATATTCATTATCCAATCGCTTTTCAATTTTTCGAGCCAGATCGTATGCGTGACTTTCTTATCTCCGACGCTTAGAATAAAACCGAATTTATACTGTTGGCTGAAGGTTTCCCGAAAACATACATTAACTACCAACTCATAATTCTGAAATGGCAGAGCCTTTTGAAAAATTGCTTTCTCTCCTTCTTTTTCGGTCAGGATCAGATTTTTTTCCCGAATCGTAAATGTGTCCGCGCCGGAAATCTGTTTCCAGCCGCGCAGACTCAGATCATTCTTTTCAAACAAATTTTCAAATCCGGCGGTCAAAGCCGTTGCGGAAAATGCAACGCGGCAGTTTTCGGAGTAAAAAGAGAATTGTCCGGCTTCTTTACTTGAATAAATTTGTCCGATAACCAAATCATCGAGTTTTATTTTTACTGTAAAATGGTCTTTTTCAATTTGCAGAAGATGAAAAACGGAAAAATCGAAATCGAGTGGAAGCGGTATTTCTTCTGTTCTTTCATCGGCGTTTCCATAGATTTTGACGTGAATCTTGCTTTCAGCCGGAAAAAAACCGATTCTGATAACTTCTTCTGCATTATTCCTGAAAGAAACTCCAAAATTTCCGTTCTGTGTTTCGATCAATCTGAAATTCGCTTCAAGCAGGAAACATTGCGATTGTTTTTGACATAAAAGCTCTGAAAACCCGTTCGTATCGGAAAATATTTCGTTGTTTTCAACCGTCCAATCTCCCGAATCGGTCTTCCAGTTTGCTTCGTCGAAAGAATCGAAAAAATCCAGAATTTTCGGTTTGAAAGGTTTCGGTTGCGACGTGGTCGTTGCGCCTTTGATGAAAATTCGTTTGCCGCCTGTGAAATCCATCCGGTCGATTGCCAGAACACGCCCGTTTTCCGTCCAGCGATGATAAATGCAGAAAGTTTCGCGGTTATTTAGTCCGCGTATGACGGAATTATGCCCGGGACCGATAACCTGTCCGGGAATCGTCCGCAAAATCGGGAGCGTTTTTTCACCGTCGGAAAATTGTTTCCATTCTTCGTCGCGTTCGATGTCGTCGGTTGTCGCAAAGCTCACGCCGTAGGAAACGTTCTGCCAGTTTCCGCCGCTGAACATCTCGTAGTAAACGCCTTTTCGTTCAAGAATAAACGCGCCTTCGACGGTATGCCAGCGAACGCCGCCCTTTTCAATGCGGTTTGCGTCGTAAATCTGCCAATCGAATCTGGCACGTGTCACAGGTCGCGGATTTCCTTCCAGACTAAAAAAATCCTTCATTTTATCGACGACCGTTCCCGTTCCGATATGCGAATGCGCCAGAAAATCGGTCGCGTAAAAAAGATATTTTTGCCCGTTCACGTCAACAAAAACGTGCGCGTCAATCGCAAAATCCTGAAACGTCAGGCGTTTGCCGCAATCCTCAAAATTGCCTTCGGGAGTGTCGGAAACCGCCACGCGAATTTCCATCAACGTTTCGTTTCCGACGCTGTAATAAAGATAAAATTTCCCGTTTGAATAGACAACTTCGGGTGCCCAGTAAAACGGCGGGTTATGTGCGAGCGGCTTCATCGCGCCGCCGATCTCCGTCCAATCTACCAAATCTCTCGACTTTAAAACGCCGAAAACCTTTCCATCCTTCCAAAAATCGGTGCAGTATGCGTAATATTCGCCGCGAAATTTGAAGACGAATGGATCGGGAAAAGAATTTTGATAGACCGGATTTAGATACGTTTCTGAAGAAATACTCATTTTTGAAGAGAGAAAATTCCGAAACGAAGCTTTTAAGCAACGGCTTGAAAATGCAGATGGACAGGGAACATCTGATCGAGTTTTGTTTCCACCTGCTGAAGACTGCCGACATAATAGTTTTTACTACCGCCGGGTTTTATACTCTTTTCGGAAACAGTCATAAACGGAATCTCGGTTTCGCCGGCGGTGCAGTCGGCGATTTGTTGAAGCATTGGCAGATCGTCGGCAATGGATTCTACTTCGAGCAGAACGACTTCGGGTCGGTGAATGTTCGTAAAATCAGAAATAGTTTCGATCGCTTGAAATATGTCGATCACTTCCTGCGATAAAAAACGGCTTTTCTCAAGCCAGTTTCTGATAAATTCTCCGTCCTTGCCGGATTTACGATTCATCAACAAAATTACCGTCGAATTGCAGTTGTGCATAATTAACCTCCGATCTCTCTTTTTTTTATTCGCGAAATAGTCAGCTTTGCAAGTGCAATAGATGTTCCACGAAAACGCCTCCGTAAAGGTTGAATTTACCCGAAAAATCAATGCTTTCCGGGTTTGTTGTATTAAATGCAAGCATTAATAAACATTAAAATTTTAGATAAATTTTTAATGTTTGAATTTGATACGCTAATATTTCAGCTCCAATTTTAGAACCTCCCGGTTAAAAAAAGACACGCGCAATTTCACAAATTTGAAAATCATTTCTACTGTAACGGTTTATAGAATTTTTCTATGTAATTTACGTTACATTAGTCGGGAAAATATCACCGTCCGGGGAGTTTTGGGCATAAAAATCGCTAACTACACGCACAGCAGAATTAAAAGTGTCGATTATTCAAACAGGAAAGAAAACTTGTTTTTATAGTGGATTCCTGTCCGAAAGTTTGAAGCAAAGTAATTGGATCAAGAAATGAATAGGGAGTTTCCCTACTCATTTTGACTACGTTCCCTATTTCTTTTTTTATCCGATTAGCTGAAAATGGTTGATATTGATAGTAATCGGCAAAGATATGTCACGGCAGATATAAAAACCGTGACGTATCGAAATGCCCATTTTAATAAAATTAAAAAAGATCAGTTTTAAATCCCCTTTATAAATTTAAGTTGGTTAAGAGCGAAGATTGTTGATGAATCGGATAAAAGGTTCTCCCCTGGCGGTTTTCGTGAAAGTAAACGAATGAGATGGTTATACCGATTCGACATTTTTCATTTATGAGCAGTAAGTCATTTAATTTTGCGCAAAGCTTAAATCCGTCAAAAATCAAAGAGTCTGAAAGAAACTCTTTTAAACCTAAAATAACTATTTACAGCAAGGAAGACGATACGCGTCTTTTGCTTAAAACGATACTGGAAATATGGGGTTTTGTCGTTGACGAAGCTGATTGCGTCAGGCGATTATCAGCGGGATTTGAAAGAGAAAAATCCGACCTCATAATTTTCGATTTCAGTTTTCCTTTTGATGAATATCTTAAAACGATCAGCGAAATCCGTAAGGAACTTGTCTTTATTAAAGTCCCGATCATCGGAATATCGGGCTTTGCCCAATCCGGCTACAGAGCTTTGGCGATTGCCGGCGGTGCGGACGAATATCTGGTTAAACCGGTCGATTTCGATCAACTGAAAGAGCTTCTCAAAGATCATTTACAAAACGATTTCGATTTGGACGCACAAATCGGAGTTATCGAACCGCTTTCGGGAGGTAAGCATTAAATTTCAGGTCAGACTGTTAAATAATGAAGCAATCAAAATTTGTTTACCTTTTCTGAGAGGAAATTGAGGAAATCAAATAAACACTTACAGCATAAGCTGTTTGAAACCACAGGACATAAAAATTTTAACTGTCAACAAATATTGAATTAAATAATATTTTTTGAAAGGAGAACAGCATGGGAAGGTATATCGAACAAGGGAAATATAAAACGAACAACTATTGGAGCGGAAATGAAGCGAACAATCCGCAAACGGCATTAGCAAGGGAAAACGATCAGAAAAATGCAATATATTCGCAGCATCTTTACAAGAAGCGAACGATTCTGATCGATTATGAAAATTATCTGCTGAACACCGGGTTCGATCAGATAATTATGAATCTGTCGCCGTTTATGGAAAGCGTGACATTCAAGGGAAGCGAATATCTTTACAATCCGGGCGACACTATCAAATATGTCTATTTTCCCGAAACGGCGGTTATATCGGAATTTCAAATTCTCGAAGACGGCAGAACCGTCGAAATCGCTATGACGGGTAAGGAAGGCATCTTGGGATTTATGCCGCTTTTAAAGAGTTATTCGCCGAACAACTGGACGCAGGTTTTCGTTCCCGGAAAAGCTTACAGATTAAGTGCGCAGATTTTTGAAAGGGAAATCGCCAAAAATCCGAAATTGCAGACGATCATTTTCGATTATATCGGCGAATATATCAAACAGATTTCGCAGAGATCGGTTTGCAACAGTTATCACACGATCGAGCAAAGGTTTTGCACCTGGCTTTTAATGATCCAGTCACGCAAAGGCGGTAATCGACTGCCTTTGACGCAGGAACAGATCGCGCGGTCGTTGGGTGTTCATCGTCCGAGCGTCACGCACATCGCGCAAAATCTGCGTGAAAGAAAGATAATCGACTACATTCGCGGGAAAATTATTATCAGCGATCCTGAAAAACTCAAGGAAACTGCGTGCGATTGTTATCTGGAAATTGATGGGAATTTGAGAAATATCTCGAATAATTTCAAAAGTGTAATGTAAGTTACAGTTAAGAAGTTACAAGGAATGTTTTAATAAAATTACTGTTGATGACAAGAGTTGATAAATTGTTTCGGAACAGTTTCGGACTAACCGGTGACAAGGTGTTTCTCTTTAGTTGAAGTGTAAATTTAATAAATTTTCCTGTGTTTAAACTTCGATAACTCTGATCTTCAGAGGGGCGTTGTATCTCAAATGATGCAACGCTTTCTTTTTATGAAAATGTCGACGAGTTTACCCGTTTAGGAAGATTTTTGACGCATTAACTGATTATTTTGGGCTTATGTAGGATAGCTGACAATGTTTTCCGACTTAAATCAATAAAATCGTCAGTGAAAACGAAATGATTTGTTTTGAAGTTTGGATTGCTGAATTGACTTTCGGACTTCAATTTTTTTTTGACTTGGAACAAGGGGGATTTATGAAAAAATATATTGGCGCATACGCGGCACTGGCAATAGTCGCAATGGCAACTTTGGTTTACGGATCGATTGTTTTTCAGAATAGTTTTTATACACAAGCCGCCGAAAGCGGAATGGCGGAAGTGATGCTTGGAAATCTGGCATTGCAAAAAACGCAAAACGAACAGATTCGCCAGTTTGCACAGCAAATGGTAACGGATCATACGAATGCGAACAATGAATTGAAACAGCTGGCGGAAAGCAAAAACATTACACTGCCGGCATCGGTTTCGAGCAAACAGCAAAGTGCTTACGACAAACTTAACGGAATGAACGGGATGGATTTTGATAAGGCGTTTATGAAACAGATGGTCAAAGATCACGAAAGTGCCGTTAAATTATTCCAGAAGCAATCTGAAAAAGGTGAGGACGCGGATGCCAAAGCCTTTGCTGCAAAAACGCTTCCGACCTTGCAGATGCACCTGCAAATGGCAAAAACATTGAATGATTCGATGAAAAACTCGAACCGCAATAACAATAATTCAAACAGCGGCGGAAACTCAAACGGCAATATGGATATGATGAACTCGAATTCAAACGCCAATATGACGAATTCCAATTCGAGCCGTAACACAGACTCGAACCGCAACAGAAATACAAATTCAAACACAAATTCAAACGGCAATTCCAACAGTAATTCTAACGATAATCGCTAACGGGATCGGCGTTGGATAACACAAAAAACACGGAGAAGATCAGAAACATAATATGAAAAAATTAATTGCAATCAGTAGTTTAGTTGTTTCGACAGCTATTTTCGGAGCTTGCACGGGCGATACGAACACAAATACGAACCGTACAAATTCCAATATGATGTCGAACAGTTCAACGACTATGACAAACGGAAACTCGTCGATGGGCGGAAATACCTCGATGGGCGGAAACACTTCGATGTCGAACAACTCTTCGATGGGAAATTCGTCGATGTCGAACAATTCATCGATGGGCAACGGCGGTTCTTCGATGAACTCGAATATGTCAAACGGCAGTATGTCGCGCAACGGAAATATGTCGATGAACAATTCGGGCTCAGGAAACGGCAACACTTCGGGAACCGGGTCGAGAACCAATTCGGGAACATCGAACAACCGCGAATAAAATTATCAAAATGAAAAAAAGAGAAGGCGGATCAATGTCCGCCTTCTCTTTTTTTCATTTTATCTTTTAATTACACTAATCCTTGATTTTTCACTTCTTCGGTAACGGATTCGGCAATGACATTTTTTGCTTCGCCCGCGATATTTTTTACTTTATCGATCGTTCCGCTCAATTGTTCGCCGACTTTCGACATCAGATTTTCGCGGACTTCGCCGACCAATTCGTTTTCGTAACTGGTCGAAGGAATCGAGAAACCGATCGCCGCGCCGACTGCCAGAGCGACTGCGCCGATCGCCAGCGGATTTTCTTCGAGATAATACTCGTATTTTTCCTGGATTTGCCCGCCTAATTCTCCTGCTCTGTCGATCGTTCCGCTTGCCAGATCGGAAACGCTTCCGTAAACCGAACTTGCGGCGTTACCGACGCTTTCGTAGGCTGAATTAGCCGTATTTCCGACCGCTTCATAAGTTGAACTTGCCGCGCCGCTCAAGGTATCGGTTGCCGATCTCAGCATCGAACCGCGATTGCCGACCTCGCGTCCGCCGTTTCCCCGGAACGATCTGCCGTTTCCACCGTAGCGAGCTGAACGGCGACCGTTTTTCTTATTGCCGAAAAGCAAAAGCCCTGCGCCGAGCGCAATAAAAAATAAAGGAAGCGGTTTATCGCCGACCTGTTTGATAAAATCCGATTTTCTCAATTCTTTGTTTACTTCACTCATAAATTTACCTGCCCTTTTTATCGTCGCATCATAAACGGTTTCTTTTGCCGTCTGGTATAAATTTGAAACCTGTTCCGTCACTTGTTCGGTAACTTGCTCGGAAATGTTTGAAATACTCAGTTTTTCCTGAATCGCATCGATAGTTTCGCTCATTTTGGCGCGTGTATCTTCGATCTGTTCCCTGATTTGTTCAGTTTCGTCCGTTTCTTCGTCCATTTCGCCTAAACTGTAATCAGTTCGGTTAATTTCGGAATTTACATCTTCCGTCATCTCGGTTTTTTCATTATTTTGTGTCAAACTTGTTTCTTCAGCCATTGTGCGTCCTCCTTCAATGTTTCAATGGTTTGCCGCGGCGCAAGATCGGCGTTTTTCAGCTTGTTGAGCGATGAAAAAATCATAATCGCCGCAATGATGCCGACCGCAACTCCGACGATCAATGCCGAAAGCCACATCGGAATAACACTGCCTAAACCGATAATGACTGCCGCCAAAATTGCCAGAAGTGCCGCATAAGCGATTGCCCCGCCGACTACCAGAAAGCCGACGTTTTTTCCCGTCTTAACGGCTTTTTGGGTTAGTTCGGTTTGTGCCAGCGCGATTTCCTGCCTGACCAGCGTGGTCGTTTCTCCGGCAAGCTCGGAAAACAGATCGCCGATCGAACGGTCGTCTTTTGCAATTTGCTGTTGTGCCATAAAATTCTCCTTTTACATCAGATTAAACCGGATGAACTCCTTCGTTGTCGTAAAACATTTCGGAATTTCCTGAACGGTTCCGGCGTTTTGAAGAACGGCGCGCACCGTTTCCGCCCGGTGCCGAAGACTTTAGAAAACGAGCCGCAAGCAATCCCAAAACGAACGCGCCGCCGATAAATAAAGCAGGCTGTCGGCGTGCAAATGTTTCCACGTCGTGCGCGATGTCGCGCAGATCGGAGTTTTCAACGTATCTCGTGACCCTCTCGATTCCTTTCGCCAGTTGATCGCTGTATTGCGCGGTCATTTGCCCGACGCGGTTTTCTTCTTCCGTATCGCGCAGGTTTTCGCCGACTTTTCTGATGCTGTCGGCAACGCTTGACAAGCCCGATGTCAAATTGGTTTTTTGCTCATCGATTACATTGGCGGCTTTGTCTTTTACCTGTCCCAGAATCGCTTCGCCCGTCTGCCTGATTGATTGGTCACTGCCTTGTCCGCTCGTATTTTGTTCATTATTCTGTGCCGTATTTTCTTTCTTTTGTTCAGCTTCTGTTGCCATAAATGCTCCTTTCAAAATAAATTTCCTTATTTCTCAATTACATAGCAAACAATAGGAGCAAACTGTCAGCCACAATACATAGCAGTTTAAAAAAGATTGTATTAGAGCGTTTTCGGATCAGTTATGTGATTTCAAATTTAAGTGAAAAACCTGAGGTTTAATGCCGGAAAGAATGAAGTATTCCTATGAAGAAATCCGAAGTCCCAAATGATCGCAGGGCGCGTCGCTCAGGTCTTGCTCAACACCGAGATATTTTTCCGTCGTGTTTATCGAATCGTGTCCTAAAGACAATTGAATCTGGTCGATTGGCGAGCCGCCTTTGTGAGCGAGTTTAGCAAAAGTTCTTCTCAGATCGTGCGGAGCAATGCCTTTGTTTTCCAGTTTTTTGGCATAAGAAACGACAATATCGTGGATCGCCTGCGGCGTGATCGATTCGCCCATCAGATTATCACCCTTGTTGACCCGACGAAAAACGAAACCTTCTTCAAGATGCGCCGCGCTTTTCCAGGCATCGACACACGCTTTCGCCCACGAAGGCATCGGCACGGTTCGCATCTTGTCGCGTTTACCGACAATGTCGATGATCGCCCAGCGACCTTCGCGCTGTTGAATGTGCGAAAACGAAAGAATCGCCGCTTCTGTCCGCCGCAAACCGCATCCGATCAGAACCGCAAGCAATGCCCGATCTCGAACTCCCTTTAAAGTTTTTTCATCAGGCGCGTTGAGCCAACGCTGGGCATCTTCTTTATTCAACCAATTGCCGGTGCGCCGACCACGAAACGGAACGCCCTTAACCGCTCGGATTCCATTGGCAACTTGTGAATCGATCAGACCGTTATCTTCGGATTCGGTGGCAAACTTCCGGACGGCTGAAAGTTTCTGATTGATCGTCGCCGCCGACAATTTCCGTTCGCGCAAGGATTTGACGTATCGATTGATTAAAGCCTTATTCAATTCCGGTCGGTTTTGCTCCAGATGCCAAATAAAGAATTCTTCAAGATGCCTCTGATAAGCCCGCCGCGAATTTTCACTCGGCAAACCGTCAACCACCATATCGATAACTTTTTGTTCAGCGGTTGAGATTTTCGGTTTTACAATCGAAACGGATTTTTCCATAAATAACCAAAGGCATAAAAATCGGTAAAATAAATAAACTTCGTGAAATCAGCTAAAATTTAGCATATCCGCTTCCCTTCTGTAAATAGCTTTTGAGAACTATCATTATCATAAGTTATTTTAGTTGACTAATTAATTCAAGTGTTAATCTCAGGTAAACCCTAAATTATCGATCTTGATGAAAAAGGAGGGTTTCGGATTTTTAATTTAATTGCGACGACCGAACAGAAGGGTTTAAATTGGCTTGAGCAGGAATATATGATCGCCGGAAAAAAATTTAACACAAAATTTGAAGAATTGTTATACAAATATTTGAGTGAATGTCCAACCGCAGAAGCGCGGATCGAAACAAACAAACTAAAGGACTGGTTTAACATCGAGTCCGGTTTTTATCTTTTCAAGAAATAAAATCTCAAATTCGATTGGATAAGGACAATTTGAGGCAAAATGATTATGGGTTTCTTTAATTCGATTAATAAAGGTATCAAACAGATTAGAGGCGGCTTGCTGTTAAATAAAACAGACTGGCTTTTGTCAGCAGGTCGATTTAAAGAAGCGATACAGGTAAATAAGGAAGCACTTGAATTATTTGAAGAGATTGGTTTTAAGTGGGGTATCGGAGCGGCTTCAGGTAATCTGTCACTAAGCTATTATCAGATCAGTGATGCTCAGGAAGCACTATTTTACGCGAAATACAGCCTGAAAATCACTACCGAAATTTCTGACAAAAAAGGAATGGCGTATGCCTACGCTTATTTGAGTTCAGCCTATCAACTCCGGGGAGCTTACGAAAAAGCATTTTCGATTGACAAAAAGAGTTATGAGTTAGCGAAAAAATTAAATGATCCACAAGCGCACTTGTTCGCACTCAGCAACATCGGCGCAGCACTGATATTTTTAGGAAGATATGTCGATTCCATAGCATATATAGACAAATCATTTGATATTATCGACAAAAAAAATAATAAAAAAAGCAATCGGCTTAACCGCATAAATCTTTTGATTTCAAAGGGAGTAGTTTATCGCGCAATCGGAGAACAGGAATATGCCGAAACACTTTTTACTCAAGCTTTGGAAGAATCGCGGGCGACATTCAATCAAGTCAGAGAAGCTGAAGCATTAGCCAAGTTAGCGAGTATCTCTTACATTAAAGGTGATTTTGAAAAGGCGATTGCAGAATCAAAAGCCGGATTGAAAATTAAAAGAGAAATAGGCGATCTGAGAGGACAAGCCGAGATTTTGACATACATTGCCAAGTGTTATCAAAAAATAAAAAGATATGCCGAAGCTTTTGAAGTTTTACAGGAAAGTCTTGCGCTTTCAAAAAAAATTCAATTCGGTGATCTTACTTCAATAAATCTCAGCGAAATCGGACTTTATTATGTAAACATCGGGGACCTCGAAAAAGCGCAAAAATATCAGGAAGAAGCCTTAGACACAATTAATTCGGAAATGGTTAATACCGACACAAGTGCAATTTATCAGCGTTTGGCATACCTTGCCGCTCGAAAAAAAGATTATACAAAAGCCGAGGATTTGATACGAAAGTCCTGTTTGATCTCTGAAACTATCCAAAATCACCTGGGAAATAAGGACGAATTTAAAGTATCATTCTTTGAAAATCAATCAATCGATTATCGGCATCTCCAGTATATTTTAGTTAAACAGGAAAAGTATGAGGAAGCTTTGGAGATTTCCGAGAGAGCAAAAGCACGTGTATTGGTGGAAATTTTAGCATCGCAATTAAGCAGTGAGGATAAAGCGCGGGAATTAGCTGATTCACCAGATATAAATCGGATCAAGGAAATTGCCCGTCAGCGGAAAATCACATTGGTCGTTTATTCTTTTATCCCGGTTCTGGAGTCGAATTCTCTGGAAAAAGCTGAAGATTTTGAAATTTTTATATGGGTGGTTCTGCCAAACGGAAAAATTGAGTTTCGCCGGACAGAAGCTTTAATTTCTAACAATTTGATTTCCGATTTTAACCGTAATGCTTTGACGGTTGCAGATCAAAATCAAATGCGCGAAGCCATATATAACCCTGAACAAAATTACTCGAACGAAGAAGACCTTTCTTCTTTATATAAGTTACTGATCGAACCGATCAAAGAATTCCTTCCCGCAGATGAAAACTCTCTGGTTACGTTTATTCCTGACTCGACTCTTTTTTCGATTCCTTTTGCCGCTTTGATCGATAAGGAAAAAGAAGAATTTTTAATTCAGCGGCATACGATCTCTATTTCTCCGTCAATTCAACTTTTAGAATTGACGGAGAAACAACGTGAGCGGGTTAAAAATATCGGAAAAGATTCTGTGCTGATTATCGGCAACCCGAAAATGCCGAAAATTACTTTCAGTATTGACAGCAAACCGGAACAGCTTCCGCCACTGCGTTATGCCGAACAGGAAGCAATTAAGATCGCAAAACTGTTCGACACGAAAGCCTGTGTCGGAAGTAAAGCAACCAAGAAATTCGTTCTCTCGCAAATTGCTGAACAAAAAATCGTTCATCTGGCGACCCACGGCGTATTTAATGATTTGAACAGGAGCAAAACCCCCGGCGAACTGGCGTTGGCTCCGTCCGAATCCGACGACGGCTTATTGACTGCCGAAGAAATCGCCCGACTTAAAATAAATGCCGATCTGGTTGTCTTAAGTGCTTGCAATACCGCACAAGGCAGATTTGCTTCCGACGGCATTATCGGACTTTTCCGCGCTTTTATTCTTTCGGGCGTTCCGAGCGTGATCGTTTCATTATGGAGCATTCCTGACGCTCCAACTGCCGAGCTTATGATTAATTTTTACGAAGAACTCAAAATCTCCAAAAATAAAGCGCAATCACTTCGCCGGGCAATGTTGGAAACTATGAAAACTCATAAATCGCCGCGAAATTGGGCAGCATTTCTTTTAATAGGTGCGCCAGATCAATGTCTTTAGAAAAAACTTAGCCGATGCAAATTGTTCGTCGCCGGATACCCCGCGCTCGTCCGATTTAAATTCTTTTACGTAATGCCGCTTGAGATAACGGACGGCGAAAACGTAGCTTTAAATTTCCGATTTCAATTACCGTTCGATCAAATATCGGTATTCAAAAGTTTTTCTTGTTTTCAGGAATTAGTTGACTTTCAAAATCGGGATACGCTATCGTTTCTATTGATAATAAAAACTGAATATTTTTGCCTCCCAAGTCTTACTATCAAACCCTTAGAATTATGTTGTATCAAATAAAAAAATCATTCGCTCTTTTCAATCATCATTCGTTACTTTCAAGTGCTAAAAGCCTGATGGTTTTAACGACTATTTTTCTTTTACTTTCAATCATAACCAAATCACAGAGTTTCTCGCCGCAAACGCAGATAAATGCTGATTTGCGCGACGGTTTACCCGACACGAATTTTGCGGCGGTTGTATCGCAAAATCGCTTCAGTCCGGGCGTTAGTGATGTTTATCCTTTGCCGGACGGCAAAATTTTGGTTGCCGGAGGCTTTAAGGTAGTAAACGGCATTATCAAAACAAATCTCGCGCGTATCAATACTGACGGAACAGTGGATAACTCATTCAGTGTCACGCTTTTCAGCACTAATAATATTTTCCCCGAAACAATAATCCGCAAAGTATTGGTTCAACCCGACGGTAAGATTCTGATCGGCGGAACTTTCAACATCGTCAACAATGTTCCGGCAAACAATCTGGCGCGTCTGAACAGTGATGGAAGTATTGACACGACGTTTAATATCGGGACTGGTTTCAGCGATTCGGTAAATGCACTCGCTTTACAGTCGGACGGTAAAATTCTGGCTGGCGGAAATTTCACTATCGTCAACGGAGTCAGTAAATCTTATCTCGCGCGTATCGACGCAAACGGCACCCTCGACACGAGTTTTAATCCGGTAATTGCCACGTTCATCACATTTCCGATAGTTTCGATCTTACCGACTGCCGACGGAAAATATTTTGTTCAGGGCAGATTTTATCAGGTAAGCGGGGCTTCCCGGCAGGGTTTCGCAAAACTCAATGCTGACGGAAGCCTTGATAACAGTTTCGGTTTGCCGTCTTTTACGGTTTTCAACAATATCAGCACGGCGGCTTTACAAACGGACGGAAAACTCGTGATCGGCGGTTCATTTGAACTCAGGGTTAACAATCAGGTAGTTAATCAAAATTTAGTCCGCCTCAACAGCGACGGAACTTACGATCCGACCTTAACCGCGACTTTTAACTCAAACACAAACGTCGATGTGCTCAGGATCCAAAACAACGGGAAATTATCCATTAAAGGCAGTTTTCAAACTGTCAATGGAGTCGCCCGAAACAGACTTGCACGATTGAATACGGACGGCAGTTTAGACCAGTCATTTAATCCGTCGCTTACCGTAACCGGAGATATACTCGGTTTTACGCCGCTGGATGACGGAAATTCGCTTATTTACGGTGCTTTTACAAATATCAACGGCATAACTTTTGAAAATTTAGCGAAACTCGATAACAGCGGAAACATTGATGCGACATTCAGACCATATTTCGCCGGACTCGGAGTTTTAGTAGATTCATTCATCCAGCCTGACGGCAAAATAGTGGTTGCGGGCGAGTTTAATCGCGCCAACGGTGTTTTGAGCGGCAGAATCGCCCGTTTCAATCCGGACGGAACGCTTGACCAATCGTTCAATGCCACGATTACAAGCAATCAGGGAACACAGGATGAAAGAGTTAACAAGATCGGTTTGCAGGCTGACGGCAAAATTATCATCGGCGGAAACTTTTCACAGGTCAATGGTGAAACGCGCCGATTTCTTGCACGGCTCAATGCCGACGGTTCGGTGGATTCGAGTTTTAATCCTGTTCTGACGTTTCAGGGCAGCGGCGGCGGCAACATTTTTGCGATCAGCGTTCAAGCCGACGGCAAAATCATCATCGGCGGTGCGTTTCAGACCGTAAACGGCACCGCGCGCCTCGGATTTGCCCGTCTAAATTCGGACGGCACTCTCGACACCGCTTTCAATACTCCCATTGAACAATCATATGCCCCGTCAGTTAATGCGATTCTGACCCAGCCGAACGGGAAAATCTTAATCGGCGGCGACTTTAAATTTACGGGCAGTAATACGACGTTGAGCCTTGTCCAGTTAAATAGCGACGGCAGTCTTGATACCGCGTTCAATAATTCGGTCAATCCTAACACGACTCCGTATCTTATCTGGTCAATCGTGAAACAGGCTGACGGTAAAATTCTCCTTGGCGGTTCGTGGGATTTTACCAACCGTCCACTGGTAATCAGGTTAAATACGGACGGTAGCCGCGACACGACTTTCAACGTTCCGCGAATCGGTTTCGGTTTCACTTCAGACAGAATTTATTCGATCGTTGTTCAGCCGAACGGCAAAGTCGTGATCGGCGGTTCTTTTTCGATCGTTGGCACTATCCAGCGTTCCGGGGTTGTGCGTTTGACCGATAACGGCGCACTGGATTTTTCGTTCAACACGCCTCAATTCCGCAGTGAAAATACCAGCTCCGTCCCGATTGTTTTTACTCTTAATCAAACTGCCAACAACAAATTGATCGTCGCCGGAGCCTTCAGCCGAATCGGGGATAATTTTGTTTCCGGTATTGCACGATTGCAGATTAATAACGTTATGCGCCAGCCTTTCTTCGATTATGACGGCGACGGGCGCGACGATCTGGCGGTTTTTCGCCCCGCCAACGCAAACTGGTATATCCAAAATTCCCAGAACGGATTTTCCGCGACCCAGTTCGGAATCCAAACGGACAAGGTTATTGCCGCCGATTTCGACGGCGACGGAAGATCGGATGTTGCCGTGTTCAGGGACGGTAATTGGTATTGGCTAAACAGCTCGAACGGCAATTTTTCAAGTTTGCAGTTCGGTATCAGCGGAGATATTCCCGTTCCGGCTGATTATGACGGCGACGGTAAATCCGATCAAGCGGTTTACCGTAACGGAATATGGTATATACTCCAATCACAGGCAGGTTTTGTCGCAACTCCTTTCGGTAATGCGACGGACAAGCCGGTGGTCGGAGATTTCGACGGCGACGGTAAAGCCGATCAAGCCGTCTTTCGTGCCGCGGAAGGCTACTGGTATCTGAACACTTCTGCGCAAGGCGTGAAAGCCGTGCAGTTCGGCATCGCGACCGACAAGCTCGTGGCGGCGGACTATGACGGTGACGGGAAAACCGACATCGCCGTTTACCGTGACGGCAACTGGTATCGTTTGAATTCATCGAACAATCAATTTGTCGCGGTGCCGTTCGGGATTGCAAATGATCTGGCGGTTCCGGCGGATTACGACGGCGACGGCAAAGCGGATGTCGCCGTGTTCAGAAACGGCAGTTGGTATATCCTGCAATCGGGGAGCGGATTTACGGCGCAAGCTTTCGGTGTCGGAAGCGATCAGCCGCTTGCCAACACCTTCGTTCGTTAGGAAAACTTAAGCCGAACCTTTCGGCTTGGATAAAAAAAAGACCGCCGCGCTTTGAATAACGCGGCGGTCTTTTTTGGTTGAAAGTTTTAAGCGGTGTTGTCGGTCAATTCGTCTTGCCGTCATACGGGCAAAGACACGATAATTATTTGACGCTCATCCAATTATCGCCTGCGCCGATCTCGACCGTGAGCGGAACGTCCAATTCGACAGCCGATTCCATCGCGGTTTTGATGATTTCCATTGCCTTTTCGACTTCCGTTTCAGGTGCCTCAAACAACAATTCGTCGTGAACCTGCATAATCATTTTTGTCTGCATTTTTTCACGCGTTAAGACTTCATCGACCTTGAGCATCGCAAGTTTTACGATGTCCGAAGCCGTTCCCTGAAGCGGCATATTGATGGCTTCGCGTTCGGCGCGTGAACGCAGATTGAAATTGCGGTCGTTGATCGACGGAAAATAACGCCGTCTGCCATAGATCGAGGTTACATAGCCTTTCTCGCGCGCGATTTCGGGCGTTTCGTCCATAAATTTTTTCACGCCTTTGTAGGTTTCGTAATAATCCTCGATGACCTTTTTCGCTTCGGCGCGGGAAATCCCGACGCGTTGCGAAAGTCCGAACGCTTCGACGGCGTAAGCGATCGCAAAATTAACGATCTTTGCGTTGCGGCGCGCAACTTTCATTTCGGCATCGGTTTTCGCGCCGAATACCAATTTGGCGGTTTGCGAGTGAATGTCCTCGTTATTTTTGAACGCTTCGAGCATTCGTTCGTCACGCGTTACATAAGCCAAAAGACGCAGTTCGAGTTGCGAGTAATCGGCGGAGATCAGCTTGTTTCCGCTCTCGGGAATAAATGCGCGGCGGATGTGCTGACCGAGTTCGGTGCGGATCGGAATGTTTTGCAGGTTCGGGTCGGTCGAACTCAAACGTCCCGTCGCGGCAACGGTTTGATTGAGCTTGCCGTGAATCCTGCCGTCCGAGGCAATCTGCGCGGGAAGCGTGTCCGAATAAGTCGCTTTCAGCTTATCGAGTTCGCGGTAATCGATGATAAACTGCGCGATCTCGTAAGTTTGCGCGAGTTCGGTAAGAATGTCTTTGCTCGTCGAAATCTGTCCCGTCGCGGTTTTGCGTCCAGTTTCGATGTTCAGTTTTTGCAAAATTTCGCCGACCTGCTTCGGTGAATTGATATTAAATTCCTCGCCCGAGATCGCAAAAATCTTTTCCTTCAAAGTGTCGAGTTCGGTTGAAACGAAATCCGAAAAGCCTTTCAGCGCAACTTCGTCAACCTTCATTCCCGCCATTTCGATCTTATAGAGCAGGGAAATCATCGGCATTTCGATCTCGTCGTAGATCATTCCGAGCCCGTCCTCTTCGATCTTTCTCCGCATCATCGGGGCGAGTTGGACGATAAAATCGGCACGTTCGGCGGTGCGATACTGCGATTCCGTCCAGCCTTCGGGAACTTCGTGAAACGCATCTTCGCCCAACATCACCTGCGAAAGCGTGTTGAGATCGTTCTTGCGCCCCGAATCGATCAGATAAGCGGCGATGCAAACATCGTCAGCGACGGCTTCGGGCGTGATTCCGAGCTTATGCAGAACCGCCAGATCGCCTTTCAGATCGTAGGTGACTTTTTCCAGAAAACCGTTCGATAAAATATCTTTCAAAGAAGCAATCGCGCTTTCGTTGCCGTTCTGGAAATTTGCGAGATCGACGTAGTAGGAAGCACCGGCGGCGGTCGCAATAGCCACGCCGAGCGGCGGAAGCTTGTCGAAACTGCTCGATTTTACGGGCGAATTCGACGCATCGACCTCAAACGACCAATGCTCCGATTCCCACAGGCGGCGAATCAGTTTATCCAAGTCTTCCTGTGTTCGGACGAGCTTGTAATTGCGTGTCGTTTCGAGTTTCTGCCCGTCGTCCAAACCCGAAAAAAGCGGCATCGTATCGGCGAATTCGCGGGTCAGAGCGGTAAATTCGAGTTCGCGGAAAAGCGCGTAAGCTAATTGCCGATCCGGTTCGCGGTGTTTAAGCTTTTCCAGATCCAACTCGATGTCCATCGTCGTGTGAATGGTCGCAAGTTCGAGCGATTGACGGATGATGTCCTGATTATTCTGCAAAGATTCGCGGTAAGTTTTATGCGTTACCTTTTCGGCATTTTCCATTGCCGCTTCCGCCGAACCGAATTCCAGAACTAGTTTCAACGCGCCTTTTTCACCGATTCCGGGCGCGCCGGGAATGTTGTCGATTGCATCGCCCATCAAACCGAGAAGATCGATGATCTTGTGCGGCGGCACGCCGAATTTGCTCTCAACCCACGCTTCGTCGCAATATTCGATCGGCGGCACGGCAACCTTTCGTTTCACGTTCTGCGAATTTTGGCGCATACAGACGATGAGCGGGTCGCGCACGAGCTGACACAAATCCTTATCGTTCGACACGATGACCGCCTGCATTTCTTTTTCGGCAACTTTCTGCGCCAGAGTGCCGATAATATCATCGGCTTCATAGCCGGGATGACGCAGGATCGGGATGTTGAAGGCTTCGCAAACGCGGATGATGTAAGGCATTTGCGACGACAAATCTTCGGGCATTTCGGCGCGGTTAGCTTTGTAATCGGCGAAGGAGTCGTGACGGAACGTTTTTTCGGGCGAATCGAAAACGGCGGCGATATAATCGGGATTTTCGTCCGCAAGCAGCTTGCGGAGCATATTCGTAAAGACGAAAACCGCTTGCGTGACTTGTCCCTTCGAGTTACGCAGAGGCTCCTGACGTGCGCCCATCGGTGCAAAAAAGGCGCGGAAAATATGCGACATCGTATCGATTAGAAATACTCTTTTCGGTTTTGTTTCGGTTTGTTTCGACATTTGGCTTGATAATAAAAAAAGTAGGAAACGGTTACAAGTTCATAAGTTGAAAAGTTGTCGAAAAACGAAATTTGCTTATAATGAGTTGAATCTTAATTTTTTTTTAATTTTGTGGCACGAGATAAAACCGCGGAACCTTTCACTTTTCTACTTCAGGCGTTCTCTAAAAATGAAGCCGAAGCTGTTTCATCTTATACCGAATTATACGATGCGCTGGTCAGATTTTTCCGTTTGAGAGGCGATTTCGCGCCCGAAGAAGCCGCCGATCTGACCATCGACCGCCTTTCGGAAAAAATCAAGCAGAGCGAAGAGATCAGGGATTTGAAAAAATACGGTTTCGGCGTGGCAAGATTGGTTTTTCTCGAAAGACTTCGCCGCAAAGACAAAGAAAAAGATGCCGCGAACGCTTTTTACCAGAAGAACGGGCATCAATTCGAGTTCGATAAATCCGATCCTTTAGAGAATTTCCGCACTTGTTTTGAATCCTTAAGCGATGCAGATAAGGCTTTGTTGAAATCTTATTTTGCCGATAAACCCTTTAGTGAATTGAGCCGGCACCGCGAGGAAATGTGCCGTGAAATGGGCGTTTCTCCGAACAGACTGCGGATGACGGTTTACCGTTTGCGTGAAAAGCTGGAGCAGTGTGTTAAGAAAAAAAACGATAAAAATTAAAAAATATTGAAATTTTCTGCCGATTATCGACACTTGATAATGAGAAGCAGCAAAAAACTGTGATAAAAGATAACATTAAAAAATATTTATTAGGAGAATTAAGCGAATCCGAAGCCGAACGCTTTGAGGAAGAAAGTTCTCTGAATGAACAATTATTTGAAGAAGTTTGCCTGACCGAAAGCGAACTGATCGACGATTATCTATCCTACAGGCTCTCACCCGCTGATAGAAAATCCTTTGAAAACAATTACCTGAAAACCGACGCACGGCGCGAAAAAATCGAAGCGGCGCGTATCTTTCTGGCGGGAATTGAGGAAATTCGATCCGGAAAAGCGGAAAAAGCGGAAAAACATCGCGGCGGATTTTTTACGTTTCTGGAAAATCAATTATTGTGGCGTTTTGCTCTGGGCGGCTTGTCGGTTCTCGTTTTGTTCGTCTGTTTCGTTTATTTCATCAATTACAAAGATAAAAAATCCGAGATTTCCAAATTAGAAGAACCTGTCAAACAAATCGGAGGCGAAAATAAAAACAAACGCCCCGAAACCGTTTCTCCGCCTGTAACTCCGGACGAAGATAACGAGCGACCTTCCGCCGTCGAAGAAAAACGACCTGTAAGCAGGGAGCATTCAAAAAACGATCCCGCGGATAAACCGACAGTTTCGGCAAAAAAGATCAAATCAAAGGGCGGAAAAATGCTCGGTTTTGTCTTGCTTCCCGGAACCTTACGGAGCGAAGGCGAACAGTTTATCAAATTTCCGCGAAAGACCTCCAAAGTAAAATTAAAACTCCAGCTTCCACAGGAGTCCGAAAAATACGAATCGTATCAGGTAACGCTGAAAAATGCCGAAGGCGACACGATCTCTCAGCAAACCGATCTGAAAACCCCGAACATAACTTTGCCGACCGAAAAACTTCAAAAACAAACTTACGTTATTTATCTTGAAGGAAAAAAAGCGAAAAACTCGCCTGAATCGATCGCCGAATTCACGTTCCGTGTGCGTCGTTAAGCGAAAAATCGGGATAAAACTCAAAATAATCTCCCAAAAACTAAAAAATAAGCAGATCGCACCCGGTTAAATCGGAATCTAACCAGGTCAAATCAGAATCTGACGATGTTAAATCGGAATCTAACCGGGTCAGATCGGAATTTGACGACGTTGAATCGGAATCTAACCGGGTCAGATCGGAATCTGACGACGTTGAATTGGAATCTAACCGGGTCAGATCGGAATCTGACGACGTTAAATCCGAATATTCCGGCGTGAAATTCGGATTTAACGTCGAATAAATGCGGTATTTATATCTGGATTGATTATTGCCAGTCGCCGTTGAGCGTGAAACCAGCCCAATAGCGCGGGTGTTGGAAACGATTTATCCTGCGCATGGCGTTTTGCGCCGAACGCAGAGCCGCCGCCGGGGTTTGTTTGTTGACGAGCATTTCACGATAGAAATTTTTCATCAATTCCGCCGTCGCCGCGTCTTCGACCTTCCACAAACTCGAAACGACGCGCGACGCGCCCGCATACATAAACCCGTGCGTCAAACCGACAATGCCTTCGCCCTCGACATCTTTTCCCAACCCCGTCTGGCACGCGCTCAAAACGACCAGATCGGCATTCAAACGGATCGAATAAAGATCGATGACACGCAGAAAACCGTTTTGCGATTGACGTTTTTTGTCGAAAAGCGAAAGCACCAAACCGGAAAGATCGGGGTTTTTCTGATTCAAAAAACCGTGCGTCGCAAAATGCAGGATTTTGTAACTTTCAAAATCGCCGTTCAAAAATCGTTGCCGCGAAGCGTTTTCGCCGAGCGCGAGCGTCGTTTCTTCCGGCGCAAATTTCTGAATTTCGCGGGCTTCGATATTTGTGAAAGGCAGGCGCGAAAGTCGTTCGATGCCGAAATCGCGCAAAGTTTCGGCAAGTTTATCCGATTCGGCGATGGAAATTTTACTCCGAACCGCCTTTCTTCCTTTGCGGTTCAAACGTTCGTCGTCGAATTGAAAGATCGGGTCGGCGATGACGGCGAGAAGTTTCTCGGCTTTCGCGGTTCGTTTCGTTTCGCGCAGATAAGCAAAACTTGAAAACGAAGGAAAACTGACGACCTCGAACTGTTCGATGAGCGGACGAAAATCCGAATCGGGATTGAGCGTCAGGGTCGCAAAAGGAATCAATTGGAGTGAACCGTCTGGAACGATCAGCAGAGTTTTGATGTTGGCAAGGTCGTTTTTCAAAGGTTCAAAAAGTATGCGGCTCAATTCTTTGGATTTTTCGACGGTTTGAGCGAGGGTTGCGGTTTTATCGGTCAGTGAAGTGTAGTAATCGAGCGAAACCTTTTTCAATTCGTCGCGGGCGGGAAGCGTGAAAAGTTTGACCGAATCTTTTTTGATGAGCCAGAGGTAAGTCTGGTTTTCACCGACGGAAAATTCGAGCAATGCCGAGTTTTCCGAAAGAGTTTGCCGCACGTCGGCAAATGAGAAATCCTTCGTCTGATTGATCGCGGAAAATTTCGGATTGTTGCGGCGCAAATCTTCCTGCAAAACCTGCAAATCGTCGAGCGCGGTTTGCAGGTTTTGTTCGGCAATTCTCAATTTTTCGCCATCTTTGCTTCGTTCCGCTTCGAGCCGGTTATTTTCGGCGGCGGCGATCTGTTCGAGCAATTCCTTTTCCTTGACGAAAAATTCCTGCGAGCCGAGTTCGTTCACGTTCAGACCGTTTTCGATGAAATTTTCCAGCAAACTGCGGGCGCGAATCTTTTCCTGCCTCTGCCACGCTTCTTCGAGATATTCGGCTTTCGGATGGCGTTCGTATTTTTTTATGAGAATTTCGATCTCGGCTTCGTAATAGACTCTGAGAATCGAGTTGTAACTGGAACGCTGATTTTTCCCTAAAAGATCGGCGCGGATGATCTCCATATTACCGACCGCCTGCCGGAGAAGCGTGTGCGCGGTTTCGAGATTACCGAGCTTTTTTTCAAAGGCGGCAAGATCATAAAGACATTCCGCCTCGGCGTAGCGGTCTTTGTTTTGACGGTTTGCGGCAATCGCTTCAAAGAAATAGTCACGTGCCTTTTCATTATTTCCAAGCTCGCCGTAAGTTTTGGCAAGAAACTTTAAAGCCGCCTGCCGACGGCGCGGATCATATTTTCGGATCAACGCCAGACTCTTTTCACCGAACTCGATCGCTTTTTCATAATCTTTCAGAGTGAAATAACATTCGCTCAAAAAGATCAAGAAATTGGCGGAAAAAACGGGACGGCGAACATTTTCACTGATATTGTAGGCTTCGGTGAAATATTCGATCGCTTTCTGGTAATCTTTCTTAGCGAAAAAAAATCCGCCGATTCCGGCTTTTATTCTGGCGAAACGGATCGGATTAACGATTTCATTGACCGCGTTGACGCGTTCCAGGGCTTTATAAATGTATTTTTCATCGTTGACGTGATCGCCGCTGTTGCCCGAAAGAGCGGAAAGCGCGTGATAAGTGTAGCTGTCGGTCAGCGGGTCGGTATCTCTGGTGAGTTTCAGCGATTCACGGCATTTTTCAAATCCTTTTTGAAAATAACCCGTATCGTTATACAAACGGCAGAAAAAGGAATTCGTAACCGCAACGCCGTGAAGATTGTTGATCGATCTGTTTACTTCAATCGCTTTATTGAACGTCGCTTCGCTTTTTTCATTCAAACCGCGCATCCGATATTCGTTTGCCAAACCCGTCAGACAAATCGCCAGATTGGAAGGTTCATCGAGCTTTTCCCAAAGTGCGAGAGATTTTTCAAAATTTTCGATCGCTTTCGGTTCCAAGCCGAATTCACCGCTGTAAAGGTCGGCAATATTAAAAAGTGCGATTGCCTGTCCGCGAAGATCGCCGATCTTTTCAAATAATTCGAGCGACTTTTTCTGATCTGCCATCGCTGTTTCCGCTTTTTGAATCCGATTTTCCCAACCTCTGACCATATATCTGCTCAAACCCGTTAATCTCATCGCTTCGGCACGGAGGCGGTCGGTTTCGGTCGCGGCACGTTTTTCCTTGAGATAAATTTTATAACTCCCGACAAAACTTCCCGGTCGGCGGGATTTTATTTCGATCTTGTAATTGCCCGGTTCTTCAGCTACGAAAATCAAGGAATCATTGCCGGCAAATCCGCCCGGAGAATTTGAAAGCGAGATCAGTGAATTTGACGGTGAAAAGACACCTAAACCGCTGTCTGCACCCTGTCGTTCGCAGATTATCTCGAAATATTCGTTTGCCGCGGCGCGGACGAAAAAAATATGAGTTTCGGCGGTGCCCAGTTTAGCTGTATGAATGGCATTTAAGGTCAGAAAAATTTCACCTGACGGATTAGCAAAACTCATTTGATGCAGTAACAAAAACAGACAAGTTAAAAGCGGAAAACAAACGGCTATTCTTTTCATAAATTACAGCAAATACAGAAACCTAACAATCCTGTCCCAATCACAGGCAATTTATTAAAACAAATATAAAAGGGTAGATTTGTCGGTAAGTGAAAAATATCATTTACTATGATTGTTGACAAGAAACGCAGAGTTGCCAGATGGAAATTATTCAGGAAATTTTTTTTCGATTAATTTTTCCCGAAATAATTAAAAAAGTCGATTTGCCGATTTGACAACAAAAAAGTCTGTGCGATATTCTTACCATTCGTTTTCGTAACGATGTGGTTGTTTGAGAGATTTTGAAAGTCAGTTTGAGTCAAATCACAAACCACTTTTGTGGTCGGTTCGTCTAGGGGTCTAGGACACCGCCCTTTCACGGCGGCGACACGGGTTCAAATCCCGTACCGACTACCATCTTTTTTACAATTTCCTGCATCATAACCTTAAATTCATTCGCTTCTAATCGGGCGAATTTTTTATTTTATAGGGAACAAATGCTGAAAAAAGTTTTATTTACGTTCTTTTTCGTTTCGTTTGCCGTTATCTCGATAAACGCGCAAACGGTTCAGCAAGCAGCAGATACGGTTTTGGTTCTGCCGTTTGAAAACACTTCCGACAAAGCCGAGTTTAACTGGGTCGGAGAGAGTTTTGCCGATTCTTTAGCGGAACTTTTCAGCCTGAAGGAAGTCAGGGCGACGCGTTTGGAAGTGGTTTCAAACGATGAACGTAAGTTGATTCAGCAAAAATTAAGGATTCCTTTGACGATTTTGCCAAGTTTGGCAACTTCCCTGAAATTGGCGCGTGAAAGTAATGCGACGATTTTAATAGCCGGAAAATATAGCATCGTTCCGGCACAGGGCGACACGGCGGCGACGCTGAATGTGACGGCGAAAATAATCCGTGTCAACGAAGGCAGATTTTTGAACGAAGAACTTTCCGACGGCAGAAGAATTACCCGCGACATCAATTTGAACGATGCGCTTGGAAATCTGCAAACCGTTCAGGGACAAGTTGCTTATCAGATTTTGTATCAACGTGATAAAGCGTTGCCTTTTTCGCAAAATCAGTTCATTGAATCGGCAAGCAAAGTTCCGGCGCGCGCATTTGAGGCTTATATCAAAGGATTGCTCGTTGGGTCGACGGACTTGCAGGCACGCGAAAATTATTTCAAAAACGCTTTACGGCTTTACGCGGAAGCGAAAAGCGGTGAAACTTACGCGAATGCGGCTCTGGAACTCGGACATTTTTATCTGAATCAAAAGCGTTTTACCGATTCGATTGAATATTTTTCGAGAGTTCCGCAAAATTCGCCGCAATATGCCGAAGCCGCTTTTTACACGGGATTGATTCATTGGCAACAGAATAATTATGAACAGGCTCTGGCGGTTTTGAAGCCGTTGGCGGAAGATTTGAAATTAACGAGTGTTTACAACACCATCGGCGCGATCGCGGTCCAGGCTTCACGGGCTGAAAAGAAAAATCAAGGTAAATCAGCCGCGCTTTTAACCGAAGGTTTGGAACTTTTGAAGAAAGCTTCCGAATCCGAGCCCGACGAACCGAATGCGCGTTTCAATTACGGCTTGGCTCTGTTTTTGAATACGAATTATGTCGAAGCCGTCAGCCAGTTGCGTCCGGTTTTGGCATCGAATCCGCGTGACGGCGAATCTTATTATTTGCTGGCGAAAGGTTTGGATTTACTGAAAGACACGACCGCCGCCGATTTTGACAACCAGGCAAAGCGATTTTTAGTTGAAAACAATAAATACGCGAAATTTGAAACCGAATGGCAGCGTTCGAGAACCGTCAACGAGATCGGCTTACGCGTCGAACAACCTGCCAGAAAGGATTTTGTTAGTGTCGTCTTGACCAAGAAACAAGCAACGGCAAACGGTCCTTTGCCCGTCAATGAAACTGACGGAATGTTGGCACAAGCGCGAACGTTTTACTCTAACGGCAACGACGACGAGGCAATGGCGGTTCTACGGCGAATTTTGTCGAGTGAACCGATGAACGCGGAAAGCTATTTACTGCTCGGCAAGATTCACTTGCGCCGCGCCGACATCGAACAAGCAGTCAGTTCTTTCAAAACGGCACTTTTTTGGGATAACAGATTGATCGAAGCGCACGTTTATCTGGGCAGAATCTATCTGGATAAAGGAGATTGTCTGCAAGCGAAAAATTATTCCGCTTCGGCTCTGGAAATTCAATCTGAAAACGCCGACGCGCTCGGTTTACAGCGGTTAGTCGAGCGATGTTCCAAATAGTGTAACTTTAGGTTTATAATTGAGGCAATCAAATTCAGGTTAAAGGTTGCCGAAAACTTTTGAAAAATATTTTTTATCTCGATGGTTATTGAGGTCTAGCGATAAAATTAGCGGCTGAGAGAAAAAAAATCGAGTTTGAAAATCTTCTGGCACGGTATGTGCTTTAGTGTAAAGCGGCTAGCTTGATGAAGTTAATCAAGACCCCGCCGCCAACACTTCTCCGAGCGCGGTTTGCCACTGTGCTTGACCACCTTCCGAGCGTTCCTTCAGTTGTCCTTCCGATTATGAGCCCAGTCTGAAAAGACTGGGCTCACCCGCTTTTAAACCTTATATTTATTATGTTTTATGTAAATTGGGAAAATCGCGGATTTTTTTCGTTTATTCGTTTAACTTGAGATCATAATGTCATCAAATTGACAGACACTGCACCAAAAAGTCAACAAAATGACAAAAATCGTCATTTTAGTGCTGACAAATTTTGTGCATTCATTCAGATTGACAGTTCAATTTGAATGAATATCTTTCAAATTGAATTGATTCAACGACTTAGTCTGTGAAAGGTGACTTTTTCTGACAAAACGAATCGATTTCCAACTCACAAATAAGGTCTTAATCTGTTAAAATAGGCGAATGAAAATTTCGCGATTGAAAAGAGGTTTTCCGGCACCGTTGAATATTGCGTTAGCAATCATCTCGGCGTTGTTGCTTGTCTTTTCATTTCCCGATTTTGAGTTGTGGTTTCTTGCATGGATCGGGTTAGTGCCTTTATTTCTCGCAATTGATAACGAAAAAAGTTCGTTGCCGAAGTCGTTTTTTCTCGGTTGGTTGTGGGGCGTTTTCTTTTTTTTCGGGACTTGTTCGTGGCTGACATACGCACCGATAAACTATGCCGGATTTCCTGCCGCGCTTGCATATTTCCTAATGTTCGGGCTTTCTGCCACAGTGGGAATTCTTACGGGGATTTTTGGAACACTTTTAGGATTTTGCCTGAGAAATTTTCGCAGTTATGCGATTTTCTCCGCACCATTTTTGTGGACGGCAATCGAGTATCTGAGATTTTGGACAATCGGAAACACCTGGAACTCGATCGCTTATTCGCAGGCTTTTGCTTATGCCGACATTTATTATTTTCCGATCAGAACGGGCGGGATTTATTTTCTCGGAACGTTGATTTTGTTTTGGAATGCGCTCATCTATTTTCTGTTTGTAAAATTCGGAGATAAGCGAAAGATATTTGCGTCGCTTTCATTTTTGTTTCTGGTGCCTTTTTTGCTGGCGTGGGCGGCAAATCCTGCAAAAACCGAAATTAAAACTTCCGTTCCCGATAAATCCGATGCTTTAGCCGCAAATGTCGTTGCGATTCAGCCGAACGTGCCGATGAGCGGTTTCGGGATGGAAAAATATTACGAGCTTCGCCGCAAACATATCGAATTAGCCGAAAAAGGTTTGGCGCAAATAAAAGAAAGCAAGGATTTGAACGAACAAATCCCGACGCTCGTGATTTTCCCTGAAAATCCAATGAATTTTATGTATTCGGACGATGTGGAGTTTCAGGATTTCATCCGTAAGTTTGCCGTCAAACATAATTCATTGGTTTTAATCAATTCGCTCGAACCCGATTCTGCAACAAAAGGTTATTACAATTCCGCCGTTCTGCTCGATAAAAAAGGCGACAAGATCGCGCAATACGATAAAATGTATCTCGTCCCGTTCGGCGAAACCGTTCCGCCGCTCGTCAAAGGGATTATTCCTTCTTTGGTGAGCAGTTTCGTGACAGGAAGCGAATACGATATTTTTGAGATCGGCAAAGCGAAAGCCGGCATTATGATCTGTTTTGAATCCAATTTTCCGACGCTTTCGCGCGAGTTTGCACGCAACGGCGCAGATGTTCTCATCGAGATGACGAACGACGGTTATCTGGGCAATACGGCGGTTTTGCGGCAACATCTGGCAAGCGCGGTCTTTCGCGCCGTCGAAACGAATCGCCCGGTTTTGCGAACCACGAACGTCGGCGTGACGGGTTATATCAATCAGCGCGGCGAAATCTTTGATGCGGCGGAGAATTACGCGGAAGCCACGAGAGTCTGGACGATCTCGAAATCGGACGGAAGCCGAACTTTTTACGTCGCATACGGCGATTGGGCGGCTTGGGTTGGTATCATCGTGACTTTGGCGTTATTATTTTTAAGTTTTAGAAAGAAGCGAAGTGAAGCTTAAACAGATAATCTTATCGATCGCATTTTTAATTTTGATCTATATCGGAAGTTATTTTACTTTCAGACGAATGCACATTGAAATTTGGGAAAAGGATAATCGGAAATACGTGATTTTTCCCGAAAGTAAGGTGTTTTATTATCTTTTTAGACCGCTGCTTTTAATCGACGGAAAATTAACGAATATGCAGTTTCACATCGGACAACACAGATAAAATGGAATTAACCGAACTACAAACAAAATACGACGAAATAAAAGTTAAAGTTGAACAACTTGGGAGGTTTCTTTGACGCACCGAAGAAACGTGCCGAGCTCGATGAATTAGAAAAAAAGATTTCCGAACCCGATTTTTGGAACGATCAGGAAAAAGCGCAGAAAACGGTTCAACAGCGAAGCCGGATCGAGAAAGCCTTACAGCGTCAGGAAAATTTTGAAACAGGCGTTTCCGATGCCGAAGTGTTATTTGAATTTGCCGCGACGGACGAAAATTCCGTCGCGGAACTTATCACGCTGATTAATCGTTTGGAAAAAGAAGTTTCCGAAGCCGAAACGCAGAGTCTTCTGGCGGGCGAAACCGATGCCAACAATGCGATTTGTTCGATTCAGGCGGGCGCGGGCGGCACGGATGCGCAGGATTGGGCGCAGATGCTTCTCAGAATGTATCTGCGTTGGGCTGAAAAACGCGGTTTCAAAACCGACGTGATCGATGAACAAGCAGGAAGCGAGGCGGGTTTGAAATCGGCGACTTTCCGCGTCGAAGGCGATTATGCCTACGGGCTTCTTGCGTCGGAAGCAGGCGTTCATCGCCTCGTCAGAATTTCTCCGTTCAATTCGGGCGGAAGCCGTGAAACGAGTTTTGCGTCGCTTTTCGTTTCGCCGGAAATCGATGAAAACATCGAAGTTGACATTCAGGATAAGGATTTGCGCGTTGACACGTATCGCTCGACCGGCGCGGGCGGTCAGCACGTCAACACGACCGATTCAGCCGTCCGCATTACGCATTTGCCGACGGGAATTGTCGTAACTTGTCAAAATCAGCGTTCGCAGATTCAGAATCGTGCCGTTGCGATGCAGGTTTTGCGTTCCAAACTTTACGAACTGGAGCTTGAAAAACGAAGAGCCGAAACCGCAGAACTCGAAGCCAATAAACAGGATATTTCCTTCGGCTCGCAGATTCGCAACTACGTTCTTCATCCGTATCGTTTGGTCAAAGACACGCGCACAAAGTTTGAAGTAACGGATGTCGAAGCGGTTTTAGATGGTGATATTGACGATTTTATTAAAGAATTTTTGCTGTTTAAGAAAAGTCGCGAATAATTTGCGATCTGTTCGCTAAACGGTTCTTTAGAACTCATGAAATATTGCCCGAAATGTAAAGTGGAGTATGAAGACAACGAGATAAATTTTTGTTTGTCTGACGGAACGGCTTTGTTAAAGAGCCGTTCAAATGGAACTACATTGATACGAAAAGAAAAAAATCAAACTGAGATTAAGCCGAATTCGCATTATAAAGAAGTAACGGCGTTGGGCTTGGCGGCTATCGCCCTGCTTTTGTTTCTCAGTCTGGTCACATATAACCCTTACGACTGGTCGCTGAACACGCGAACTTCCGAGAAAACTCAAAATCTGATAGGCGTTTTCGGCGCGGTCATCTCCGATCTGATGTTTCAGGCAATCGGTTTATCGGCTTACATTTTTCCTGCCCTGATCTTATTGATCGCGTGGCGCATTTTCCGTTCGGAAAGCCTGATTCCGAGATTCAGCCGCATTTTCGGAATATTTCTTTTTATCATTTCGGTTTCGGCATTAACCAATCTTTTCGACTTTAGCGGCGGCATCGTCGGCGCAATTTTCGCAAGGTTTTTCAGTTATCTTCTAAGCCCGATCGGTGCAGGCATTTTGCTTTTCACCTTTCTGACTGCTTCGATCCTGCTTTTGACGAACTTTTCCTTTTTCGGATTTTTTGAGAATTTTGACATCGCTTCACAAAATTTTCGGATTCATTTCAACGAATGGCGCGAAAAACGCCGTCTGCGGCACGAAGCCCAACTCGCCTTAAATCCTGAAAAAGCCGAAAAACGCACGGAAAAACGCGTCGAGAAAAACGGAAAGGATAGTCCGACGATCTCTCTCGGTGACAAAGTTGCCGTCAGCGAGAAAGAATCAGCCAAAAACGGAAAGGGTAAAGTTTCGATTCTCGACAGCTTAAAACCTGTAGAAAACGAAGAGGTCAAACTCGAAATGCCTTTGGAAAATGAGGTCGTGGAAGAAATTCCCGCGCCGACCATTTCAGCTTCGGATTCGGAGGAAAAATATGTCGAAGATTCGGATTTTTCGAGGGAATCGGATTTTGATTCGCTAAATGATCTGGTCGCGGAAAATAATAAAATCCCGATCACACCGATTCAGGAAACGGGCGAATTGAGCGAAGATTTTATCGAGGAAATTGAAGAAGCTGTCGAACTCGAACCGGAAAAACCGAAAAAGCCGCAAAATTTTGAGGATTACATTTTGCCTGCTTCCGAATTTCTGACTCCCGCAATGGCGCGAATCGAACAGAAAGAGGACGATTTGCTCGCCACGGCGCAGGAATTGACCGAGAAAACCAAAGAATTTAACGTTACGGGTCGCGTCGTTCACATCTGCCAAGGTCCGGTCGTGACGACTTACGAATTCAAACCCGATCCGGGCGTAAAATATTCGCGTGTAACGGGTTTGGTCGATGATCTTTGTCTGGCTTTGAAAGCTGAATCCATTCGTATCGACCGCATTCCGGGCAAAGCATTTGTCGGTATCGAAGTTCCGAATCAACAACGCGAAACTATTCAACTGCGCGAAGTTATCGAATCAAAAAAATTTAAGGAATCCAATTCGTTGCTTTCGATCGCGCTCGGAAAAACGATCGACGGTTTGAATTACGTCGCCGATCTCTCAAAGATGCCGCACCTTTTGATGGCTGGACAAACCGGCGCGGGAAAATCTGTCGGCGTAAATTCGCTCATCGTTTCGATTCTTTATAAAGCCAAACCCGATGAAGTGAAATTCATTATGGTCGATCCGAAACAGGTCGAACTCGGAATTTATGCCGATATTCCGCATCTTGCCACGCCGATCATCAAAGACCCGAAACGCGCTTCGGTTGCGCTGAAATGGACGGTTTCCGAGATGGAAAAACGCTACAAAGACCTTGCCGGCTGGGGCGTTCGCAACATCGACGGTTACAACGCGGAGGTTAAACGAAAAAATTCGCTCGGACAGCTAAACGACAACGGCGAACCGTTTCGCGTTTTGCCGTATATTGTTGTCATCATTGACGAGTTAGCCGATCTGATGATGGTTTCGGGCAAGGAAGTCGAAGAATCGATCACGCGCCTTGCTCAAATGGCTCGTGCCGTCGGCATTCATCTTGTTTTGGCTACACAAAGACCTTCGGTCGATGTCATTACGGGATTAATCAAGGCTAATTTCCCGTCGCGCATTTCGTTTCGTGTTTCGTCAAAGGTCGATTCGCGCACGATCATTGACTCAAACGGTGCAGAGAGTCTTTTAGGAAAAGGCGATATGTTATTTCTGCCGCCCGGCACTTCAAACCTTGTGCGCGTTCACGGCGCGTTTGTCGACGAAAAGGAAATTGCCAGGATCGTGGACTACATCAAAGCGCAGGGAAATCCCGAATACGACACAACTATCACGAAAACAGAGGACGAAATGGACGATTCGGGCGAGCTTCCGGGAAGAAAAGACCCTCTGTTCTGGGATGCCGTGAAAAGCGTGGTCAGTGCCAAACGCGCTTCGACCTCGCTTTTACAACGCCATTTGCGCATCGGTTACGGGCGCGCAGCGGCGATTTTGGATGCAATGGTTCGGGAAGGCTACATCGGTGAAATGGACGGCGGAACGCGTGCCCGCCCGATTCTGCAAAAGGCATACGACGATTTGCAGGATATGTATGAAATGGAAAATTAACAGGTTGTTAAGTTTTCCACAGAAACTGTGGAAAACCCCTGCTTTTCCACAAAAAAAAAACGCACAAATCTTTATGTTATCTACACTTTTAGCATTTTGCACATTTCAGTTGCACTAAAAGTATGAAAATAGAGAAGTCACATTATTTCAACATTTACAAGATTTTACTTAAGTTTTTGCTTTTAATTGTTTTTTGCTTTTTGGCTGTTTGTTGTGACGGAAAACAAAGTAAACAAGTTTTTGCACAAAACAGTGGAAAACTTTTCTCCGAAAATTTAATAAATATCAATCAAGCTACCAAAGAACAGCTTGCAACACTTCCTAATATTGGCAAAAAAACAGTCGAAAACATAATCGAACACAGGGAAAAATACGGCAGATTTCGTAAATCCGAACACCTTCTTTTGGTGCCCGGAATAAGCGAGAAAAAGTTTCGTGAAATAAAAAATCTGATTAGAACGGAATAACTCCCGAGATGTCAAAATTTATTTCTTCTGCAAAATTTTCACATTTTCCATTTATGTGGATGTCGCTTTCGTTTGGTTGCGGGATTTTCATTTCAAAGCATATTTCAATCGATTGGCGCGTCTGGCTGACAATTTCTTTGATAAGTGCGGCTTTTTCTTTTGTAAATTCAAAATTCAGCGCACGTAATTGGCTTATTTTATTAGCCTTTCTCTTTCTTGGCGGGTTTTATTTGCAAGTCGATCAAACTCAAATTTCACCCAACAGAATCAAGCGGATTTATGACGAACGACGGATTATTTCAAACGAACCGATTGAGTTTGAAGGCATTTTACACGATAGTCCTGAAATCGGTTTTGAAGGTTTTTCGTTAGTTTTGAGCGGCGAAAAAATATATTTTAAGGGCGAAGAGCTTGCAGTTTCGGGAAAAGTAAAATTATTTGCCTCAACTTCCGAAGCGGAAAATAAAGCGGAATACGAAAAGTTGAATCTGCAATACGGCTCGAAGATTCGCGTGGCTTGCCGTCTGCAACGCGAGGAAAGTTATCTAAATCCGGGCGGTTTTTCACGTCTGGAAATGCTCGATCAACAGAATGTCGATGCGACCGGAGTTATCAAAAGTCCTTTTTTGGTCGAAAAACTCGGTGATAAAGAAACTTTTCCACTCTTGGGTTGGATTTATGAGCAAAGGCAAAATCTTATCATCGGATTTAGAGATAATTTTAATTCAAAAACTGCCGGTATTATGATTGCTTCCTTACTTGGAAACAAAAATTTTCTCGACCAAGGAACGGCTGAGATATTTCGGGAAGGCGGCACGTTTCACGTTCTCGTAATCTCAGGTTTGCACATCACATTTATCGGCGGGTTGATTCTGTTATTATTACGTTTTTTTACAAATCAGAAATTCTGGCAGTTTATTTTTGCCGTAGTTTTTTTGTGGTCATATTCGCTTGCGGTCGGGGCAGAAGTTCCGGTTGTGCGCGCAAGCATAATGTTTACGATTCTGCTTTTTTCGCAGGTCATTTATCGCAACGGGAGTTTACTTAATTCTTTCGGGCTTTGCATTCTGACCTTGCTCGTTTGGCGACCCGCCGACCTTTTTACGTCTTCGTTCCAACTGACTTTTGCGAGTGTTGCCGCAATCATTGTCTTTGCTTTTCCACTGATCGAAAATTTGCGAAAGATCGGAAGTTGGACACCGACTGCCGAAAATCCATTTCCGCCCGATGTTTCCGTATTTGTGAAAAGATTTTGCGAAATGCTTTACTGGCGTGAAGAGGTTTGGGAAAGGGAAAGTAAGCAACGAATCTGGTCGGCGAAAATTTTCAAAACGCCGTATTTGCCTAAGTTAGGTAAAAATATTTGGCAGAGCGTTTCGGCTTATTTGTTTGAAGGCGTTTTAGTTTCATTGATCGTTCAAGTTTCCCTTTTGCCGTTTTTGGTCATTTATTTTCACAGAGTTTCTTTTTCGTCGATCTGGCTCAATCTGTGGGTTGGATTTTTTATCACGCTGGAAAGTTTTTCAGCGGTCATTGCGCTTTTATTCGCCGAATTCAGTCAAACATTGGCGTTGCCTTTGATAAAGTTGACGGAAATCTTCAATTATTTACTACTGGCGGTTCCGAATATTTTCGTTGAAAACGATCTGGCTTCGATGCGTGTTCCGATTTATTCGGGCGCGATGCGTTCAATTTATTATGTATATTTCATTCCGCTCATCTTTTTGGGTGTAAGTCTGGATCGTTGGAAACCGTTTGAGGTCGATCCTGATGATAAACTAAAAACCGTAAAGTTTTACAAAAGTGCGATTTTTAGCTCCGCAATTCTATTGATAACCTGCCTGTCATTGGTCGTTTTTCACCCGTTTAGCGCGCCCCGGGAAAACGGAAGATTAAAGATCGATTTTCTCGATGTCGGGCAAGGCGATTCGGCTTTGGTTACTTTTCCGAATGGCGAAACAATGTTGGTTGACGGCGGCGGGAAGATAAATTTCAAGAAAAATTACGCGAAAAGCGAAGATTCGGAAGAAGTCGAAATATTTGAACCCGACACCCAAACTATCGGGGAATCGGTCGTTTCCGAATTTTTATGGGAAAAAGGCTACTCAAAAATTGACTATATTTTGGCAACACACGCCGACACCGATCATATCCAAGGTCTGATCGATGTTGCTGAAAACTTCAAAGTAAAAGCCGCTTTTTTCGGCAGAACTCCCGCCAAAGACGAAGATTTTATCGAGCTTTCAAATATTTTAAGAAAAAAGAAAATCCCTGAAATAATTTTGTCACGCGGCGATATTATGGAATTTGAAAAGGTTTTTGTCGAAGTTTTGTATCCTGAAAAAGATACGTCGGACTTTGCCGTTTCGGATAACGATCATTCGTTGGTTTTGCGAATTACTTTCGGGACGAAGAAATTTCTATTTACAGGCGATATTGAAAAGGGAGCGGAAGCTTTTCTGGTTAAAAATCCATCATATTTGCAGGCTGATGTCGTGAAAGCCGCTCATCACGGCTCACGCACTTCGTCCACGCAAACATTCGTTGAAGCGACGAGAGCCGAATATGTGATAATTCCGGTCGGCAAAAGATCGCAGTTCGGGCATCCGCATAAAGAAGTTGTGGCACGTTGGAAAAATTCAGGTGCAAAAGTTTATACGACCGGCGAGCGCGGAACGGTCACGATCTCGACAAACGGGAAGGATTTAGAAGTTCAAACATTTCTAAAGGAATGAACTTTAAAAGAGAAAACCCGAAAGATTTTCATTAAAAACCTTCGAGCGTTCCATCTGTTTCCTAATTGATTCTTAGTTTAATCCTTTTCTTGTAAAAAAGTCAAGAAAAAAATTAAAGTAATTCTTTAACTAACGGTGTTTAATTCAGCCTTATTATAGAAATAAAATTATTAGAAAAGTTAAAAAAGTTTTACCTTATTTCGTAAGACAAGCGCAAATAAGGTAAAACTTTTCAGTCTGAATCAATGCTTAAAATGCCTGTAACCCGTAAACACCATCGCAATTCCGTGTTCGTTCGCGGCTTGGATAGATTCTTCATCCTTGATCGAACCGCCCGGTTGAATAATCGCCGAAATGCCAAATCCGGCGGCTTCATCGACATTATCGCGGAAAGGGAAAAATGCGTCGGATGCCAAAACCGAATTTTTTAACGGTAATTCAAATCTTGCGGCACGCATTGCCGCGATTCTGACCGAATCGACCCGGTTCATCTGTCCTGCGCCGACACCTATCGTCTGATCTTTGTTAGCGAAAACGATCGCGTTGGATTTGACGTGTTTGCAAACTTTCCAAGCCAGTAAAAGCGCGCGAACTTCTTCTTCGGTCGGTTTTCGTTCCGTCACAAATTTCAGATCGCTTTGTGAAACTTTATAAATATCTTTAGATTGCACCAGAAAACCGCCTGAGATTTGTTTGTATTCAAGGTTTTCTTCAGTTTCATTCGGCTGAACTTTTAAAACGCGCAAGTTTTTCTTACTTTTGAAAATTTTCAGGGCTTCATCGTCAAATTCGGGTGCGACGACGACTTCGGTAAAAACTTCGTTGACGGCTTTGGCGGTATCGGCATCGACTCTTCGGTTAAACGCGACGATTCCGCCGAAAGCCGAAACCGGGTCGGTCGAAAGAGCGCGTTTGTAGGCTTCGAGATTGTTCGTACCGATGCCGACACCGGACGGATTCGTGTGTTTGATGATCGTCACCGCCAATTCGTCAAAATCCTGCACCAAATTCCAGGCGGCTTCGGCATCGACGTAGTTATTAAAAGACATTTCCTTGCCGTGAAGTTGATCTGCCTTGGCAATTCCGCCCGATTCTTCGGTTTCATAGATCGCGGCTTTCTGATGCGGGTTTTCGCCGTAGCGCAAATCCGTAACTTTAGTTAATTCGATTGAGGCGTATTCGGGTAGAAGGTTTTCGTCTTCCACGATCTCTTCCTCGAAAATCTCGTTTGAATTTATGATTATCAAATCTTTCAAAGGATTGAGCGGTTCGAGAAACGCTAAATCATCGTTTGAAAGCTGTTTAGCAAGATAGGAAGAAATTGCGAGATCGTAACTTGCGGTGCGGGTGTAGGCAAGCGCGGCAAGACGCTGGCGGGTTTCAAGATGCAAACCGCCTTCGTTTTCCTTCATTTCCGCAACGACGCTTTCGTAAAGATTTGCGTCGGTAACGACGGCGACATCGCGCCAGTTTTTCGATGCCGAGCGAATCATCGCCGGACCGCCGATGTCGATGTTTTCGACGGCTTCGGCAAGCTCAACGTCTTCTTTTGCAATAGTCTGCTCAAAAGGATAAAGGTTGACGACGACGAGATCGATCGGTTCGATGCCGTGTTCTTTCATCGACGCGACGTGGTTTTCATTGTCGCGCAAAGCCAGAAATGCGCCGTGAATTTTCGGATGTAAAGTTTTCACGCGTCCATCCATCATTTCGGGAAAATTCGTGATTTCCGAAACTTCCGTTACTTGCAAACCTGCTTCGCGTATCGATTTTGCCGTTCCGCCGGTCGAAACGATCTGAACTCTGAAATTTGATAATTCTCTGGCAAATTCGATAATGCCCGTTTTGTCCGAAACGCTGATAAGTGCTTTTTTTATTCTTCTTAATTCGCTCATATAATTTGATTTAAAAAACGAAAGCGGTCAGATTTGACCGCTTTTTGTGCTAAAAATTTGCTGCAAACGTAAGCCGCGAACAGGCTGTGTTCTCTGAAAAAACAGCTTCGATAAGATATTTTCGCCGAATCATTTACTTAGAAAAAAAAGCGTCCCAAAAATAAAAGACTCAAAAGAAAGGCGACCGTATAAATTACGACTTTGATAAGACTCATAATATTTCTTATGCTTAGATGAAAGAAAACCCAAAACCGCTTACGAGCAAATTATTATTTTAGTTCCGCGTTTAATTCGATGTCAAAACCTTGCCGAAGTATTTTCTATTTTATCGCCGCAATCGCCCTGATTTTACAAAGTTATTACAATTCATCGGCGCAAGCCGTCGAAACTCTCGTAAAACTTGAAAATTCCAAATCCGAAATCTTCAAAATAAAGGGAAAATTTCTGCAAGCCGAACCTCTCAAAAAGACGAAAAATCTTTCATTTATGCTTTCCTACGCCGGATTCGACAATCTCGGTGCGAGAATCTCAAACGTCAATTTATTCGATGAAAGAGGCGAAAAGATCGGCTATAAAAAATTGATCGACGGCGAATATCTGGCGGAAAAGGAATTTTCGGCTTGGGAATACGAGATCAAAACGTCGTTGCCGAAAAATCCGTCGGCGATGGCGCATCTTTCGTGGTTTTCGGGTGAGCAGGGAATTTTGATGGCGGACGATCTTTTCCCACAATTTGAAGCGAATCAAACCGATTTCGCAAAAGTAACATTTGAAATGCCGAACGGCTTAAAAGTTTCGAGTATCGAAAATCGTCTGAATGAAAACAGTTTTCGAGTTGAGAATGTCGAAAAAGCGATCTTTTATGTCGGGAAAAAGCAACGCGAAAAAACGGTAAATATTGATGATTACAAACTTGATCTCACCTTTTCGGGCGAATGGCTTTTTACAGATGCGGAGGCGGCTGAAATGGCGAAAGAGATTTTTACGAGTTACAAAAATCTTCTCGGCGCAGTTCCGAATGAAAGAGCGCAGATTTTTCTGGTCAAATTTCCGAATACTAATACAACGGGAAATTGGGAAGCCGAAACACGCGGCGCAAACGTCACGATTCTTTCGACGGATATGCCGTTCAAAAAGCAATCTTTACAGCGTTTGCACGAACAGCTTCGACACGAAATATTTCATCTCTGGATGCCGAACGGCTTGAATCTGAGCGGGAATTACGATTGGTTTTACGAAGGTTTCGCGCTTTATCAATCGTTGCGGACGGGGGTTGGCATTAATATGCTGAGTTTTGACAATTTTCTCGATACGCTTTCACGCGCGCACGGCATCGATTCTTTGCAGACGCAGAAAAGTTCCCTGATCGAATCATCGAAAAATCGTTGGAACGGCGCAAACACCCAAATTTACGCACGCGGAATGCTCGTCGCTTTTTTATGCGATCTGGCGGTCTTGCGGAAATCGAAGGGAAACCGTTCGCTTTCGGAAGTTTTACGGCAGATTTATCAGGCTCACAGCTTGCCAAATGCGCGTCAAGAGGGCAATATGGCGATTTTGAGTATTTTGCAAAATTATCCCGAGATTCGTCCGATCATCGAAAAATACATCAAAGGAACCGAAAAAATTGCCTGGCAAACCGAATTGGACGCTTTCGGAATCGAATCGAAGGAAGAAAATTTTATGACCAAACTCCTTGTGAAACCGAAACTGAACGGTCGTCAAAAGGATTTATTGGACAAGTTGGGTTATAATAATTGGCGCAAACTTTCGGAAAGTTCAAAATGAGTAATAAACAATTAAAGATAAAGTTTCTTTTAATTTGCACGATTTTATCCGCCTCTTTTTTGCTGAACGGCTGTGGTTTTGTCGGCGACGCATACAACAATGTGACCAGCATTGTCGGTTTGGGGCAAACGGCGACCGTGATAGCAAATACGGCGCAGATTCGCAGTTCTTACGCGGTTGTCGCGGCTGATCTGCTCGAAGTAAAACGCGGGCAGACGCTGGATATTTTAGACCAGATGGAATTTGAAAAAGTTCTCTGGTATCGCGTTCGTGCGCACGACGAAGACAGCACCGAAGGCTGGATCGAAGCACAGAACATTATCACGGGCGAATTGCTGGAAAAATCGAAAAAGCTCGCGGAAGAATACAGGGATTTACAGCCGCAAGCGACCGGACAACTGCGCGCCGCGTCAAATTTGCGTCTAACGCCCGATCTGAAAGGCGAAACCACTCTTTTCAAGCTTGCAAACGGCTCGACCTTCGACATTATGGCTTGGCGTTTCGTGCCGAAGCTTCAGGAAGCGGCGGACGTTGACGACGCGAAAAAAGGCGAACAGAAACAGGTAAGCCGAACCAGAAACGAAGAGATAGAAGCGGCGAAAGAAGATAACGAACCCGAAAAGATCGAAGACAAATACGACATCTGGTATCAGGTCAGGCTCGATCCTTCGGTTTCGCCTGCGCCGGCGGGATGGCTTTTCGGCAGACAGGTCGAACTGCAATTGCCCAACGAGATCGCTTTCTTTCAGGCGAATAACAAAAAGTTCGTGACCTGGTATCGGCTCGACAACGACACCAATCCGAGCGGGAAAGATAAGATTGCAACGCCCGGAAGCTGGGTGATTCTGACGCGCACGAATGCAGTTAAAGCGATCGATGGCGTTGAACCTGATTTTGACGGAATCCTGGTTCTCGGTTTCGATAAATACGATCAACAGCATTACACGGTTTATCGAACGCAGGGCGAAGTTTGGGGCAGATTGCCGCTCAAGGTCGAAGGTTCGGGCGACAACAAAACCTTTTCCTTTCAACTGCGGAGTTCCGACGGCACGATGCAGGAAAAACGCTTCGTCGTTTTCAAAGACAAGGCGCGAATGCGGCTTACTCCGCCGGAAGATATGGCGAAATTTGACGTGAAACCCGCCAAATAATTAGAGAAATATAGGCGGAATATCGAGGTTTTGTTTTAATTGATATTCCGCTTTTTTAAGTTTAAAACGATGAATGAAGAAAACCTTGAAAATCCTTTTCCCGAACCCGTCGAACTCGAAATCACCGATTCGCTCGACCTGCACGCCTTTAGTCCGAAGGATGTCAAAGCCGTGACCGTAGCCTATCTTGCCGAAGCGCGGAAAAAAGGTTTTCGGCTGGTGCGGATCATTCACGGCAAAGGTATCGGCGTGCAGAGGGAAATCGTCAGAAAAGTTTTGAGCGAAACGGATTTCGTGCGATCTTTTAAGTCAGGCGACGAATTTTCAGGCGGTTGGGGCGCAACAATCGTTTATTTTCACGAATAAATAATAAAAATTTACCGTTCGTCGATCACATCTGCCCAAACTTCTTCTTCGTCGTCTTCAAATTCTTCGTAGAAAGTTTCGAGTAATTCGTTTTGATCGACGAGTTGCGATTCGGCTTCGTTGAGTCGTTTTGAAAGGTATTTGCAATGATGTTCGAGTTCTTTGATGCGCTTCTTATGTTCGTTTGAAACACGTTCGAGATAGAACAGGTAAAAAAACTGCAAGCCTGCAAAACTAGCTAAGGTCAGCGAAACTCCAATCAAGATAAAAGACATCATAAACACTTCTAAAGCCGGAAAATTAGCGTGGAAAATGCCGATCAAACCTGTGACGATTTAATTTCGGCGTTCTCAAATCAGGAAACTAAATTCAAATTATACTCTTGACCTGCGCCAAAGGAAAAGTAAAAATCTATAAATACAAAACATTATGGAGAAAAAAATGAAGGAAAGTATTATCGATCTGATTCCTGCCGCGCCCGATCTCGGCAGACGCGAGTTTTTTGTCACGTCGATCCTGGCGGGAGTGTTTGCAATGGCGGTTCAGCCGATCGCGGCGCAGACGAAGATCACGACCGACGCAAACGGTTTGGTCGCGGGCGAAGTTAAAATTCCCGTTTCGGACGGAGAAATTCCCGCTTATCGTGCGATGCCCGACAAAAAAGGTAAGAAATTTCCCGTCGTGCTCGTCATTCACGAGATTTTCGGCGTTCACGAATGGATTCAGGACGTTGTGCGACGCTTTGCAAAGCTCGGTTATCTGGCGATCGCGCCGTCGCTTTATTCGCGTCAGGGCGATGTTTCGCAGATGAAGGAAATCCGCGACATTATCTCGAAGGTAGTCGCCAAAGTTCCCGACTCGCAGGTGATGAGCGACCTCGATTCGACCGTCGTGTGGGCGGGAAAGAATAGCGGCAACACGAAGAAACTTTCCGTGACGGGCTTTTGCTGGGGCGGACGGCAGACGTGGCTTTATGCGGCGCACAATAAGAACGTCGATGCGGGTGCGGCGTGGTATGGCGGCTTAGTTCCGTCGGCAAATGCTCCGAAAAATCCGAATCAGCCGACCTTTCCGATCGATCTGGCGAAAGATTTGAAGGTTCCCGTGATCGGGCTTTACGGCGGGTTGGACAAAAGCATTCCGCTCGATTCGGTTCAGCAGATGCAGGACGAATTGAAAAAGGGAACTTCAAAGTCTGAAATCGTTGTTTTCCCGAATGCCGATCACGGCTTTCTGGCTGATTACCGACCGAGCTACAACAGGGAATCGGCGGAAGATGCGTGGAAAAAAGTGCAGGATTGGTTCAAAAAATACAAAGCGATTTAATTTGTCAAAAGTTTGAAAATCGAAACGGATTAGCAGTTTGTAGAAAAGTATTTTAATTTTTACTGAAAAGAAACCGGTGTCGAAGATATGACTACTGACAATTTACAACTCGTTTACACGCTTCTGTGCGATGATGTCCGTCTTGAGATGGGCAACAAGATTTCTTTAATGGGAATCTTCCAAAACATAATGGTCGAGAAACTTCCCATTTCTCTGATTAAATTCGCGGTCGTCAACCATTGGCGCGGAAGCGGAAATCATCAAACCGAAGTGCGCATTTTATCACCCGACAAGGGAAATCTCGTCGTTACCTCGCAACCGACCGAGATCGAGCTTGCGCCGGGCGGGTTTACCGATAACGTGAGCTTTTTCGTGAACGTCGTGTTCCCGAAACCGGGGACTTACTGGATTCAAACGCTTGCAAATGCGATCATTCTGGAAGAATTTCCGCTGATCGTCACCGATGCGGGCACGGTCAACGAAATGGCACCGGCGGAAGAAATCACGGAAACGGTCAATTAAAGAAACAATTAAGTAAAGAAAAAAATAAAGAAGGCGCGAACGATCAAACATCGCGCTTTCTTTGTTTTTAATGCGTCCGTTTTTACAAAAAATCCTGAAATTTACTTTTTTAGCGTGCGGATAATTAAGAAAAACTTGCAAGTAATTAAAGAAAACCTGCAACTATTCCTTTCAGAGTTGCAGGTAATTAAGGAAAACCTGCAACTATTGCTTTCAAACTTGCAGGTCATTAAGGAAAAGTTGCAAGTAATTAAGGAAAACTTGCAACTTTTAAGGAAAAACCTGCGAATTTCTTTTAATTACTTGCAGGTTTAAAGAGATTAATTGATGGTTTTTTTCAAATATTGAAGGCTCGAAAACGGCTTTTTATTGGTCGTCTTTCTGCATCTCCAACGTTAAAGCCAAACGGTAGATTGCCGCCATTTCGACTTCGACATCTTTGCTGGCTTTTGCGCCCTTTAATGAAGCCGTGACGCGGATTTTTGCCGCGCCTTCGGGCTGACGAAAGGAAAATTCGCCCGCCGAGTTTGAATAATAGCTTCCGATCTTTTTCGTCGAACCGTCGGAAAAGACTTTTTCGGCTTCGATCTTCGCGCCCGTCACGCTTCTGCCGTCCTGATTGAACACGCTTCCCATCACGATCACGAAAGTTCCTTTATCGGGCGAAAGTATCAAACGGTCGGAAAGTTCTCTGACATTTCCCGTCACTACTTCGACATTCGCAAGCAAACCCGAACCGTAACCGGCGGCTTCAAAAACGAAATTGTATTTTCCCGATTTCAAACCGTCCAGAACAAAGTTTCCCTTCGCATCGGTTTGCACGGTTTTGATGTCTTTTCCGTCCTGACGCGCCGTGACCGAAGCATTCGGGATGCCTTTTCCCTTATTATTTTTGACTTTTCCCTTCACGCCCGTCTGTGCGAAAGCGGCGGCGGCGGAAAATATCACGAGAGCAACGGCAATAAAAATTTTCTTCATAAACATAAAAAGAACCGTCTTGCGAAGAGCAAAACGGTTCGTCATCTTTCTAAAACTAAAACTCAAGCATTAGCGGAATCGGTTTTCAATTCTTCGCGGAATTGATTTGCTACATCATTGATGATGTCATCGAGCGTTCGGGTTGGCTGATAGCCGACCAATCTTTTCGCCTTTTCGAGGCTCGGCACGCGTCTTTGCATATCTTCAAAGCCCTCGCCGTAAACTTCGTCGTAAGAAAGATATTTGATTTCGCTCTTACTGCCCGTCATCTCGATCGCTTTTTCGGCTAATCCTTTAATGGAGATTTCTTCGTCGTTGCCGAAATTGATGACCTGACCGAAACATTCGGGAGTTTCGATGGCTTTCGTCAAACCTTCGACGACATCGAAAACGTGACCGAAACATCGTTGTTGATTGCCGTCGCCGTGAACCGTGATCGGCTGATTATTCAAGGCTGATTTAACGAAATTAGGCACGACCATTCCATATTGACCCGTCTGGCGCGGTCCGACCGTATTAAACAGGCGCACGACGATCACGGGCAGACGCGTTTCCTTCCAGTGCGCGATCGCAAGAAACTCGTCGAGCGTCTTGGCGCAGGCATACGCCCAACGGTGCTTATCGGTCGAACCCGTTAAAAGATCGTCCTCTTCCTTAAAGGGAACCGAAACGCCTTTTCCATAAACTTCCGAGGTCGAAGGCACGAGCACGCGCTTGCGGTAGCGCGAACAGAACTTCAAAACCACATCCGTGCCGTGAAAAATAGTTTCGATGGTCTTGACGGGCTGTTCCATAATCAGCCGAACGCCGACCGCCGATGCCATATGAAAAACTCTGTCCGTTTCGCGGATAAGTTCTTCCATCAATTTATCGTTCAAAACCGTGTCGATAATCAAACGAAAGTTCGGATTGCCTTCGAGATGCTCGACGTTGGCGTAACGTCCCGTCGAAAGGTCGTCGATGACCGTGATTTCGTGTCCTTCTCCGATCAATTTATCGGCAAGATGCGAACCGACAAAGCCCGCGCCGCCGGTAATTAATATTTTCATTATATTTTCTGCTTATTTGTGTAAATTCACTTTTGGTTTTCGAGATTTTCAATTCTTTGCAATGCTGATTTGGTCACTTCACGAAGTTGAGATATTTCAGCTTCATTTCGTATTTGAGAATCAATCAAAGCATTCATCTTAAAATTAAAATCTTCTCTTGATTCGCGTATCTCGGCTTGAAAAGTGTCTAATCTTTCGTCGTGGCGAATGATTAAATCTTTCAACATCATTATCGCTTCTTCCATCAGCTTTACTCTTTTTTCGACATCCATAAATTTTTATAAGGCTTAAAGAATTGAAAATTCAATCAATTATCCATTAACCATTTACAATTATCAATTCTTTAAGTGTTTTTCAAAGAAATAATAAATGCGCTCGTATTCGTCCGCCCAGCTCGACGGACGAACGAAACCGTGGTTTTCCGAAGGATAAAGCATCGCGTCGAAATATTGAGTTTTTTCGAGCCGAATCAGCTTTTCGATCATCTGAATCGAATCCTGCGCGGGCACGTTGTCATCGACCAAGCCGTGCAGGATCAAAAGCGGCTTCTGCAAGTTTTCCGCGTAAGCGATCGGCGACGAACGTTTGTAGGCTTCCGCATTTTTTTCGGGAAAACCCAATCTTTCCAGCGTGTAAACGGGCGACGAAGCGAAATAATTCTTCCAGTCGAAAACGGGACGAAGCGCGGCGGCGGCGGCAACCTTTTCAGGCGCGCGCGTAATCAGCATTCCCGCCATAAATCCGCCGTAACTGCCGCCGTAAACGCCGACGCGCTTCGCATCGACCGCATAATTTTTCACCGCAAAATCGATTGCGTCCAAGTGATCTTCGTAATCCTTACCGCCTAAGAAATCGTGAACGTCCGTGCGCCAATCTCTGCCGTAACCTGCCGAACCGCGATAATCGATGTCCAGAACGACGTAGCCCTTCTGCGTCAACATCTGATTGAACATAAATTCGCGGTAGTAATTGTTCCAGCCGTTGATCGTATTTTGCAGATAACCCGCGCCGTGAACGAAGAAAACCGCCGGATATTTCTTCGATTTGTCGAAATCGGCAGGAAAATAAACCTTTGTTTTGACAACTTTGCCGTCGCGCGTCGGAATATCGACGAATTTCGGCTCATTCCATTTTGTTTTTAAGAAGCTTTCAGGCGCGGATTTGGTTAATTGCGCCGGTGCTGACAATCCGCGGCAGTCTGTGCAGACTTTGACCGTGTAGATTTCCGTCGGATTTTTCCAGGTCGAATATTCGTAAAGCAAAGTCGGCTGAGAATTCGTTTCATCCAATTGCGCGGAGTTCTTAATTCCTTTTTCGCCCGAAAAAACTTTGACCTTTTGCTTGCCGTCAATCGAATAGGAGAAAAATTCACGTTCAGCCGTGTTCTGCTCGGTCGAACTGAAAATGATCTGCTTGCCGTCCGCCGTCCATTTTGCCCAATCGACCTCAAATTTTCCTTTCGTTATCTGTTCGGCTTTCACATTTGAAGTAAAACCCGCATCGGTTGGGTTTTCCTGCCGAATTTCGCCCGTCGGATTTGGTTCTTTCTGCGCTTTTTCGAGCGTCACCAGATACAAATGATTAAAACCGTCGCGCTCGGAAGCGAAAAACAACTGCGAAGCGTCCTTCGGGTTCGGTTCGATAATGCGCGAAAGTCCCGCAACCCATTTTTCATCGGTTTCTTCGGTGATTTGAATTATCTTTTCGTCCTTGCTTCCCGCATTGTAAACATAAAAAAGCTGTCGGCGTTTCAAATCCTTGTCGATGCGGTCGATTAATAAACTCCGATTGTCCGCCGCCCAATCCAAACCGCGAATATAGCCGACCCCTTCCGCTTTCGGCAGTTTCATTTCAAAAGGTTTTTCGAGGCTTCCGTCGAGCTTGGAAACATAAACCTTCTGATCGGTAAACCCGCGCCGCGACGAAGGCGTTTGCACGAATTCATCCAGATAATTAGGCGTAAAAAGCGCGCGCTGACGCGAACCGTCAGAAACGACATAAGCAATTAAATTCGCATCCTTCGTCGGATTAACGTTGAAAACCGAAATAAAAGCCGCCGAATTTGCTTCTTTCGTGACCTGAATGAGCGAAGTTTCCTTTAAATTCAAAACAAAATAATTTCCGCCCGAATTATAAAGAATCGAATCGTTCGTCAGCCAACGCGCCGCGCCTTCAAACGATTGCGTTCGCGTGATTCGACGCGGTTTTTCGTTAGTTTTTTCAAGGTCGAGCACGTAAATATCCGTATTTTGCGAAAATAAAATCTTCTTTGAATCGGGCGAAATATCAACGCCGCCGAGATTTTTCTCACGCGCTTTAACGAAATCGTCGCGGACGATCAAACCGTAATTCAATTTGCTTTCAGGCGCAGGCGTTCGCGCTTCAAAATTCTCTTCGGCATTGACCAAAATGCGCGGATTCGCACCATCGGAGCCGACGATATAAAGATTTCGCGGCTCTTTTCCTTCGGTATTCCACGCAAAAATAACGAAATTCCCGTCAGGTGAAAGTCTTTCCGAATCGGGTCGCATTCCCGCCATTGAAGGTTCGCGCATTATCTCCCGAACGGTCAGATTTTGCGCGTAAACGGCAAACGCAAAAAGAAAAAATAGTGAAATCAATAACGAAAATTGTCTTTTTTTCATATCTAAACAAAGTGTTGATAGTGTAATTTGAACGAAGTTTTGGAACTTAACGAATTATAACGATTTTTCGCCGAATTTGAGAGATTAAAAGCCGAAAATGTATCTCTAAAATATAAGCGGAAATAGTTTTTCGGTAGAGAAAATAAGTTTTTCTCCAAACCGCAAGAGTTTTTCGCTAGGTTTTAGAAGTTAAATGATAGAGAAAATAAGTTTTTCCCTAAGCTGCAAGAGTTTTTCTCCAAAATTCAAGAGTTAAAACTTAGCGAAAAACTATTTTTCTCTATCATTCAAAAGTTAAATTCTATAATTCAAAAGTTTTTCCCTAAAATTTAAGAGTTGAATTCTATGATTTAAAGGTTTTTCTCTCCGTTCAGAGTTCAAACTTTAGTTTGGACTTTTCAGCGAAACTCAAACTAAAGTTTGAAACTCTGAACATTTCGCTGAAAACTTTTTTCCAAAAAAATAAAGTTACGGTAATTCAAGCGCGTTTATGCGTTTTTCGCTTTTTTGCGCTTCGGTCAGGCGTTGATATTCGTAGATCGCGCTTTCCCAATCGCCATACATTGCGTTCGGCAGGACGATGTATTTTGTTCCCCACAGATTTTTTACTTTGTCGGTTTCGGCGAAACGGTCGGCGACGGATTTGCGCTCGAAAACCTGCGCGTGATCGTTCAGATTATCGCCGATTAAAGCGATGATTCGGTATTTTGCGGCAATCGATTGGCGGCGCGGTTCTTTGGTCGAATCTTTTTGACGCAGAAGCACGTTTTCGTCCGAAACATCGGGAAAACCGACGGCTGTTAAATTGTCCATCGTGGCTTTTTTCTGCACTTCGTCGCGGTTTGAAACGTAGAAAATTCTGACATTTTTCGATTTCGCATAATTCGCAAAATCGACCGCGCCGGGAATCGCTTTTGCTTTGCGCATTTCGCCCCAATCATACCAGCTTTTCAAATTAAAACCTTGCCGATTTTTCGCGCCGAAGGCTTGCGCGGGCGAATTGTCGAGCATCGTTTCGTCAATATCGACGACGATTGCGCGCGGCATTTTACGTTCGGCTTTTGTTAAGGTTTTCTGAGATTTTTTGTCGCCGTCGTTGTCGATCTGCATTTTGGCAAGATTAAATGCCTGATAGCAAAGCGCGCGAAATTCGGCGGCTTTTTGCATATAAAGAATGGATGCAACCTGATATTCCGTGTCCGCCGTCGCAATCGCAGGTTGTGCTCCTTGCTGTGCGGTCGAAACGGTCGCAAAATATGTCGAAACGACCGATGTTACAATTAATCCGAATGTCAGTAGATAATTTTTGGGTTTCATAGCTTTTTTTAAGATGCAGATTTTGGGGAAATTATAAACGAATTATGTGCGAAAAGACGAAACAAGACGACGAAAAACAAAAAAGCGATTCGCCAAAACACGAACCGCTGACTAAAAAAGAAGAACGCCGCAGTTATTATTACGACGACGCGCACGGCTATGAAGTTTTTACCGACGAAGACGATGACGAAACCGAAGAAGAAAATTAGAAATCTAATTTACACAACGGCATTTATCCAATTCGTCGGAGTCGGTCGAATTTATAATCGCATCTTCCTGATCGTCAAATTCGACGCGCTTTTTTGCTTTGCCGTCAAACAAAACGCACGTTTCGACCTGATTATTTTCCGAACCGCTCGCTTTGAAATAAACGCTCGTCAAGTTTTGAACCCGTTGCGGGAAATTAAAAACTCTCTGCGGCGAATCAGCTTTCCAAGTTGCAAAAACTTCGCTGTCGGTTTCGCCCGGTCCGGCTGAAAGCGTTACGGTTTTCGCGCGTGACGAACAAACCACCACGCTCCAACGCGGATTTGCGGCGGCAGTTGTCGCTTGCGGAGTCGGCGCAAACGTGTTCGCATTCGAGTTCGTATTCGGTTGATTGACGTTGACGGTGCAAGCGGTAAAGACGAAAGATACACCGCAGAAAGCGGCAATAAATAAATTTTTGAACATAAAACCCTCCTTGAAAAAAGCTTTCTTTCAATTATAACTTTTCAGGGCTTTTCTTCACAGAGAAAAATGGGAAATAATAATTTAGAATTTTTATTGACACATCTGCTAAACTTTTTGAGGAAAATATGCCGAAACGATCAATTTTGAGTTTTCTTTCAATCATTTATTTTCTCCTGCTCTTCGATTCCGCCGCTTTTTCACAGGAAACGCAAAGTCTTGCTTTAAACCAAAATCTCGAAATGGAAATAAAAGGCGGCGAAACGCATCCTTTTTCGGTTCAGCTTGCCGAAGATCAGACCGCAAAAATCGAAGTTATTCAAAAGGGAATCGACGTGTCGCTTGCCGCTTACAATCCGAAAAACGAAAGATTTATCGAATCCGAAAGTCCGAGCGGATTTCTCGGAAACGATTCCATTTTTGTCACGGCAAAAGAAAGCGGAACTTACAAGATCGAAGTTTCGCCCGCCGATCCGCGTTCGCCGAAGGCAAAATATGAAATAAAATTAACCGAAATCCGCGCAACCGTTCCGAAGGATTTCGAGATCAATGAAGCGACAAAAAAAATTCTCACGTTGGCAAATGAAACCGTCGTTTTGCGGCAAAGCGGAACACGCGAAAATCGCCGCAAAGCAATCGCAAATTTTCAGCAGATAATCGAACTTTCAAAAGTCAAACAAGACCGGGTTTGGGAAGTCGTCGGATTGATTTCGACGGGTTTGGTTTACGAACAACTCGGCGAATTGCAAAAGGCTCTCGAATATTATGTGAGCGGTTTGAAGGTCACGCGTGAGATCGGGAATCGGCAATATGAAGGCTCGGCGGTCAACAATATCGGTTACATCCAAAGCCAGACCGGAAATTATGAAAACGCGATAAATTATTACGATCAATCGCTCGTTCTGGAACGCGAAGTCGGCAATGTGCGCGGCGAAGCAATCAGTTTGAACAACGTCGGAACGGCTTATTTATTTCTCGAAAACATTCCGAGAGCATTGGAATTTTTTGAAAAATCATTGGTTTTGCGCAGACAAATCAAAGACGAACGCGGCGAAGGAAATACGCTCAACAATCTCGGTCTGGCGTATGAAAAAGCGGCGAGTTATCAGAAATCGTTAGAGTTTTTACAGCAATCTTTCGACCTTAGAAAACGCATCGGCGACCGTCGCGGCGAAGCAAACTCTTTGCGAAATCTCGCCAAAACTTATTACCGTCTGGGTGAAACCGAAAAATCCTTTGAATATTTCACGAAAGCGAACGAACTTTCCAATCTTTTGGGCGAACGGCGCATCGAAGCCGATTCTTTTTACTGGCTTGCGGTTTTGGAAAAGGAACGCGGAAATCTGCCGAAATCGTTTGAAAACATCGAGAAAGGTTTGAGTTTGATCGAACAAACACGCGGTGAATTATTGAGTCCCGACTTGAGAATTTCATATTTTTCGACCGTTCAGCAATTTTACGAGCTTTACACCGAACTTTACGTTTCGCGCTTTGAAAAGACGAAAAACGAAAACGACATTTTAGCCGCACTCGAAACGAGCGAAAAAACGCGGACGCGCAATCTGGTCGAACTTTTACAGGAAGCGCGAATAAACATAAAACAGGGAATCGACGAAAAAATGCTCGAAAATTTTCAGGATTTACAGGATTCGCTCAACGCCAAATATCGCCAGCGAACGACGCTTTTAAGCGGAAAGAACACGCCCGAACAGATTTCCAGGATCAATCTCGAAATCACGACGCTTGCAAACGAACTCGACAAACTAAAAGAAAAAATCCGGCGTGAAAGTCCGCATTATGCGAATCTGACGCAAGACACGAATGTTTCGGCAAAAGAAATCAAAGAACTTTTGGACGACGAAACCGTTTTGCTCGAATATAAATTGGGTGAAACGCGCAGTTTTTTATGGTTTGTCACGAAAGATTCGGTGAAGTTTTTTCAACTTCCCGCAAGAAAGGAAATCGAAAAAACGGCGCGTGAATTCTATGATTCGATAATCTCACGCGACAGGAAAAACGAGGCGAAAACCGCCGAACTTTCCAAAAAACTGAATGAAATTTTGATCTTTCCCGTTGCCGGAAACATTAAAAACAAACGTCTTGCCATCGTCACGGACGGACTTTTGCAATTCATTCCTTTTTCGGCTTTGACGGAAAATAATGAGGTCGTCGTTTTGCCGTCGGCAAATGTTTTGACGGAATTGCGGGAAAACTCCAAACAAGGGATTGCGCCGAAAAAAACGCTCGCAATCTTTGCCGATCCGATCTTTGAAGCAAACGATACGCGGTTTTCGCAAATCTCGAAAACGGCGGAAAAAAGCGACGAAGTAAAACGAATTTTGCGCGATTTTCGGTTCGGCGAAAATCTTCCGCGTCTGCTTTCGTCGCGTGTCGAAGCGCGAAACGTTTCCGCGTTTGCGCCGAAAGATCAAGTTACCGTCAATATGGATTTCGACGCAAACCGCGAAAATGCGACGAAGGACGAACTTGCCGATTACAAGATTCTGCATTTTGCCACACACGGTTTGCTTGACACTTCGCATCCCGAACTTTCGGGTTTGGTTCTCTCGCTTTACGACAAAAACGGCAAAGCGCAAGACGGATTTCTACGCTTGAATCAAGTTTACAATTTGAAACTAAACAGTGAGCTGGTCGTGCTTTCGGCGTGTCAAACCGCGCTCGGCAAAGACGTTCGCGGCGAAGGTTTGATCGGACTGACGCGCGGTTTTATGTATGCCGGCGCAAATCGCGTCGTGGCGAGCCTTTGGAAAGTTGACGATGCCGCGACCGCCGAATTTATGAAGCGTTTTTACCAAAATCTTTTACAGAAAAACTTAAAACCGTCCGCCGCTTTGTTTGCCGCGCAGAACGAGATGAAAAAGATTCCGCGTTTTCGTGCGCCTTATTTCTGGGCAGGTTTTTCGATTCAGGGAGATTGGCGTTGATCGAAAATCGGATCGAACGCGGATTGGACTGATTAGGCGAATGAATGCGGATTGATTTTATAAAATAAATCTGTGAAATCTTGAAAATCAGCTAAATGTTTGTTCAATAAAATTAATTTTCGCCCTTGCCGGCATCGGAGTTCTGATTTTTAATAAATTAAGCAAAAATGCCCGACAGCCTAACACAAACAGGTTTTGAAAAACTTTTGAATCTGCTCGGCGAAGAACGCGAACAAGCAGGTTTGAGTTACGAAAATTTGCGTGTGCGGTTGATAAAGTTTTTCGATTGGCGCGATTGTGTCAGTTCCGAAGAACTCGCCGACGAAGTTTTCGACCGCGTTATCAAAAAACTCGTAGAGGGTGAAGAAATTCAAAACATAAACGCCTACACCGCGACCGTCGCGCAATTTGTTTTTAAAGAATACTGCCGCCGCAAAGAACGCAAACATCAATCGATCGAAGATAATCCGAACCTTGAACAGCTTGAAACACGCGAAAATTTTACCGAAAAACTGGAAGAAACAGCAGACATTCGGGAGATTTGTTTTGTAAATTGTCTGCAAAAAATGGATGCCGAAACCCGCAAATTGCTCATCGCGTATCACGACACGGATGAAGCGACGATGATCTCGGCGCGGAAAAAACTGGCGGAATCGATGAATTTGAATCTGAACACTTTGCGGATCAAGATTTGCCGTTATAAATCGAAGTTGGAAGATTGCACGCGAAAATGCTGTGAGGAGAAAAAGTGAAACGTTTTTTAGATTTTCGTCACTAAAAAGCGGGAAAGGGAAACTGTGTCAAACGGAAAATTTACAAATGAAACCGTTTATCGCCGCTTTTTATTTGGCGAAATGACGGAAGAAGAACGTGAGAAATTTGAAGCGGAATTTTTCGCAGACGCAGATATTTTTGACGAAATATGCGTCGCGGAAGATGAATTGGTCGAATCTTACATTCGCGGAACGCTCGATTTTGAAACGAAAAGAAGATTTGAAACTCATTATCTGAAAACGAAAAAAGGTGCCGAAAAATTAGCTTTCACGCGTTCGATGCTGGAAGAGTTGCAGACGGCAAAAAATGAAGTTGAAACCGAAGAAAAGACATCCGTTTGGAAATCTCTGATCGCTTTTTTCACGACTCCGAAATTAGCTTTCGGCGCAGGTTTCGTGCTTTTATTGATCGCTTTTACGAGCTGGTTTTTGCTGAAAGAAACGAACGAATCCGAAGTCGCCGCAACCATTACGCCGACTCCGACCGTTAAGACTGTAACTAATTTGAATGTGTCAACAAATCAAAATTCGGCGGTCGCAATTCCTGTAAATAATTCAAATAAAGAAATTGCAAACACGAATTCCGAGCCGAAACCGATTCCGAAAGCGACCGAAACGCCGAAAGAAAAAACGTTTGTGCCGAATCCCGTGCTCGCGCTGTTTGCGGGAACGGTTCGCGGCAACGGAAAAATGAATTCGGTGACGATTCCGAACGAGGCGAAAGGTTTGAGTTTGCAGTTGAATCTCGAAAGCCGCGATTACAAAAGCTATCGTGCGGGGTTGGTGGATCAGGACGGAAAATTGATTTTTAAGAGCGGAAAAATTACGGCGCAAGGCGCGAGATTGAATACATTTATTCCGTCGGCAAAATTGAAGAAAGGCGATTATATAGTGAAGGTTTACGGAATAAACGCCGAAAATGCGGAAGAATCCGCCGCTGATTTTCAGTTTCGGGTAAATAGATAAATTGTTATAAATCAACGCTTTTAGGCGCGGACGTTTGCTTTGCAAACGTCCGCGTTTTTTATTTCGGAATTTTTTTCAAAAAAAATGAAATGTTTTTTTGCCGAAAATCACTAGAAGCAAAAGGAAAGTTGATTTCCGAAAATTCTTGAGATTTAAGGAGCAGAAAGATGAAAAGATTTTGGTTGAAAAGTTTGTTTTTGAGTTTGGTGTTGGCGGTTTCGAGTCTGACGGTTTTAGCACAGGATTCTTACCGTGTCGGCGAAAAAGTCGAATTCGAGTGCAATTGTTTCGGTCCGACGCAATGGGTCAAGGGCACGATCGAAGAAGATCAGGGCGGCAACACCTATCGCGTGCGGTTTGGAAACGGGCGTTACGATTATCAGAACGGAGTCGGCACGACCCGCATCAGAAAACCCGGACAGACGGCAAAAATTGCGAATCAAAACGCGTTGCGGTATCAGTTTCTGGATGAAGCCGCACCGTATCGTGAATCGGTTTTTTCATTGATGATGGTTCACGATGAGAATTTGCGCGTCGGCAACAACAAATACACACCGCCGGTTCGCGCCGAAGATTGGAAAAAAACGATGAGCGATCTTGCCGCGCTCGATAATCTCTGCAAAACGAAATATGCCGGAATGACAAACGATCCGAATTCGGTTTGGAAGGACGACCTCGGACATCTTCCCGCGACGTGGTGCGAAATTGCGGCGCGCCGTGCCGAATACGAACAAGGTGCGCGCGGTTTGGCTCTCAGTTTTCAGATCGGACCGACAAAACAGATGTATCTCAGCAAGATGAATGAAATCCTGAACGATTCGGAGCCTGTTTTATCTGACGATTATCAACTTTTGGTTTTTGAACCGGCGAAATGGCGCGTCGATTTTACGAATAAATCGCAAACCGCACAAAAAGGAACGGGTGCGAAATTGCCCGAAAGTTTTTTTAGGGAATTGGAAGCGAAAGCCGCCGAAGTCAAGGAATTTATCGATCAGGACGCGCCGGGTCGGACATTTAAAATGCCGCCGTATAAAGATGCAACGGTCGAAAACTTCGTGCGCGGACGCTACGCGACGGGCTTGAAAGGAGTGCAGATCATCAAGATGGGAATGGATTATACGACTTGGAAAATCTGGAAAAATTCGCTCGGTATTCCGACTCACCAGACAAAACGCGGACGTGCGCTCGTGAAAGTTCCGAATCGTCCGTTTTGTCAGGAACAGGAATTCGTCGTCGAAAAAGTATATACGGGCGGCGGCAGATACGGCACGATGAAGCTTCAGGGAAACGTCGGCGGCGCGGGAATGTTTATGAGTTGTAATTAAAAAAGGAGAAAGAAAAATGAAAAAAATACTTGTTTTATCGGCGATTATGTTTTTGACGGCGAGCGCGGCATTTGCTCAAAGAGGGAAAAAGAAAACGAATCCGCCTTCGGCATTGAAGATAAAAATAATGAATTCCGACCGTTTACCCGAAGGTGTTTATGTCAAAGACAACAAAATTTACGCGAAAAAAGGCTACCGATTTGAAAAAGGCGAAGACAACAAAGCGATTCTGAAAAAAGCGACGGCGGGAAACAGCGTTTTAGGAAAATTCTGGTGCTATTGCCTGTTTGAAGGCGGCTGTGTTGTCTTGATTACGACAAATTTTATCCATTGCAATCCGAACGGTGAAACACCGCCTTGCGAGGCTTGCGAGCTTGGCGTTCTGATCGGCGAACCGACCAAGAAACCGAAGAAAAATATGCCGGGAAAATAATTTTCGGCGGCGTTTGAAATGTTTTTTCGAGAAAAATCACTACATTTCGTGAAGGAAATAATTTCAAAAATCGTCGTTTTCGGTCTGGCGTTTCTGATGTTCGCTATTGCAATTTTACAGATATTGCTCGGCTTCGCGCTCGGCGGAAGAACGGGACATCAGAAACGAATTTATATGGCGGACGAACCGACCAAATTTTGGACGATCGTTGCGATTCCGGTCGTGCTCGGTGTGCTCGTTTTTGTTTGGGGATTGCTTTTAGTTTTCTGGAAAGGAGAAAAAAAATGAAGAAACTTTTATTGATTTTATGCGCGGCTCTGGTTTTTACGGCTTGCGGAAGTAAGGCGGGAATTTCGATCAGATACGACGGAAAGGATATTCCGTTTGAAACGAAATCGGCTTGGATTACGTCGCAAGGTGCGCTTTACGGTTCGAGCGTGAAAGTCGCGGACGAACGCCACGCACTGCGTTGGATAACTTTGCGGAATTTTGATTATCAAGTGCAAAACGCGCTCGACACGGGCGGAAAACCGACGGCTGACGGGCAGGTAAAACTTTTTCTTTCACTCCACGAAGAGCCGGGAACGAAACCCGAAACGCCGCTCAAACCTTCCGTATTCAGTGGTGCAAATGACGGTCCGATGTCGTTCGAGTTCCTTAATCTGACCGTTTTTACGGGCGGGAAAGAAGAATCTTACGCCGTTTCGCTCGGTGCGCAGTCGAATCGCAAAGATTCGGAAGTGAAAATTTTGACCGTGACGGACAGCGAGATCACGGGCGAAGTAAACATCAACGTGAAAGCGAAGGATAAGGAATTGATAATCAAAGGACCGTTCACGGCGAAGATTTTTAAGTCGAAATAAAATTTACTTCCCCTGCTGTAAGCGAAACCCTGTCGAAACAAATGTCTTACAGCTTTCTGCGCCTGTTTGGATTTCCCTTTTTTATAAAAATTCAAACAGGCTTTTTCAAAATTGAGGATAAAGAATATGAAATTAAAATTGAGTTTATTTTTGATGAGTGCATTGGTTTTGTCTGCTTGCGGCAGTTCGGCGGCAACCAATGAAGCAAATAAAACGACGGCAAATTCGGGCGCAACGAACGAGAAAGCGGCGAATACCGCCACGCCAGTCGGAGAAGCAAAGTTTCCTTTTCCGGATTTTCCGGCGGTTGAAACGACGGCAAAAGCGGGCGATGTCGTGCTTGTTCCGTCGTTTAACTGGATTATGGACGCGACCGAAAAAGGCGGCGATCAGGTGACTTTTATCTGGTATAACCAAACGATGGCGAATCCGGGCAAGGAAATGTCGGAAGTTAAGTTTATGAGCAATACGCACAAGGTTCCGAACGCTTATATCATCCCGATCGCGCCGAACGGAAAAGCGAAAAAAGGCGATATTCTGCTGACGTGGTGGCAATCGGGCTCGGGAATGCAAAGAGCGATCGTGGTTGACGACGCAAACCCGTCCGAGCCGATTGTCCGTTATCTCGACATCGAATACGATAACCCTGCCAAAGCGAAGGACGGCACAACATCAATCGGGCAAATGGACGAAAAACTGAAGCCGAACACGTTCGTTAAAATAAATGCGCCGATGGAGCCGGGAAGCGCGACGGCGATTCAGGATGGTGCCGATCTGAAACACGGACAAGTGATTCGTGCGGCAGGCGAAAAGGTTTTCGTGCAGATGTTTGCAGGCAAAGTCGGAGTTTTTGACAAAAGCCGCTGTCAACCTGTGCCGCTCGTGCCTGAGGTCAGGGAAGGCGACAGCGTAAAAGCCAAAAGATACGGCAAATTCAGCGCGGGAAAAGTCGCAAAAGTTGACGCGAAGATAGGTCGTGTCTGGGTAAAATTCGACGGTTCGGAAAAGGAAGAAGTGATTGCCTTCGGCGACGTAATGAAATAAAAAACAGAAAAGCAAAAAAGGAACTGAAACCGTTGAAAAATGCGGTTTCAGTTCCTTTTTTCGTCGATTTATAATAGACGAAAACACAAATGTGACGGCACGATGAGGCGAATTTTTCCATCGTTTCACCGTTGTATCTGTCGCTTTATCTTGAATTTTCGCGATTGTCGGGGCACGGGCTTCGGTCGGGATTGATAAAGTAAATTATTTAAAAAAACACAAAAGTTAAGATTGCGGATACGATATTTTTCGCTTATTTTCAGCGAACGGTTGTATAATAATGGCGTTAGATTAGCAGATTTCTAATAAAACAAGTCTGACGAAGAAGTTGAATATCGGCGTTTCAAACGATTCATCCTTGAATTGGAGGCATTGTTTCAAGTGAGCGAAAATCTCCCGAATAAACGGACACCGTTCAAAATAATTTTAATTTACATTATTTTCGGTTTTCTTTGGATTTTGCTGTCCGACAGTTTATTAAAGCGGATCGTCACGGACGTGGACACCTTAACGCAGTTTCAAATTTACAAAGATTGGTTCTATCTGCTCGTCACGGCGGGTTTTCTCTACGTTCTAATAAAGAGAATTGCGGTCGGAGCCGTCACCGATATTACGGAACACGAAAAAGATAGGGAAGATTCAGCCGAATCGGAACTAAAAAAAATAAACGAAGAACTGGAAAACCGCCTTCTCGAACGCACCAGAGAACTTCGGGAGTCGGAAGAAAGAATGCGTCTGATCGGAGATTACGGGACGGACGGTTTCTGGGATTGGAATCTGCTGACGGACGAAGAATATATGAGTCCGAGTTTCAAGAAGTTGTTCGGTTATGAAGATCACGAATTACCGAATCACGCCGACACCTGGAGAAGCCTTGTTTTTCCCGACGATCTGGAACGGTCTGAACAAGCCATTTACGAGCATCTCAATGAAGACAAACCTTATAACATCCAGCTTCGTTTTCGTCATAAGAACGGTTCGACCGTGTGGGTGATCTGCCGTGGTGTTGCCCTGAAAAACGAGAAGGGCGAATTCGTCAGAATGGTCGGAACTCACATCAATATCACCCAGCAAAAACTTGCCGAAGAAGCTCTCTACAAACTCAATTCACAGCTTGAGCAGAGAGTTCTGGAAAAAACCAAGGAAGTCCGTCAGAGCGAGGCTTATTTTCGCCAACTATCGGAAAGTTTGCCCTTGCTGGTCTGGACAAGCCGCGGCGAGGACGGAAAATGCGATTATTTAAGCCCGCAATGGGTTGAGTATACCGGGCTTGCCGACGACGTTCAGCTCGGTTTCGATTGGCTCGAACAAGTTCATCCCGACGACCGCGAAAGGACTCGCGAATATTGGAAAAACCATACCAACAAAGGCGAACTTTTCGAGATCGAATTCAGAATCCGCCGTTATGATGGAGTTTATCGCTGGTTTCAGACGCGGGCTTTGCCGCTCAAAGATGCGAATGGAAAGATCATTAAATGGTTTGGAACGAACGTTGACATCGACGACCGCAAACTGAACGAGCAAACGATGCTTTTGCTGAAAGATTTGTCGGTCAAGGTTAACAAATCGGAAAATCTGGAATCTGCGCTCAAGGAAATCATCGAAGAATTCAGAGTTTTGACGCATTGGAATTTGGGCGAAATCTGGGCACCGGACGAAGGGGAAAACAGTTTGCATTTGATAAAATCGGCATTCGGCACTGACGCATCTCTCGGAGAATTCAGTCGAAAAAGCAGTGAAATATCTTTTGCCTTCGGCGAAGGCTTGCCCGGAAAAGTGTGGGAATCGGGACAACATATCTGGATAAAGGATTTGGAGTCGGACGAACGGTTTCTGAGGCGCGAGATTGCCGAAAAAGCCGGCATCAAAACCGCTATCGGAATCCCGGTTTTAATGCAGGATAAACTGATCGCGGTGCTCAACTTTTTCTCGAAAAAATCGCAGGTCGAAGACGAACGCGGGATTCGTTTGGTGACGATGGTTGCTGCGCAGATCGGCGAGTTTCTGCAAAGAAAGAGAGCCGAAAACGAACTCAAGCAAAGCCAGGCGCGTCTGCAATTGGGCATCAGCGTTGCAAAAATGGCGATCGTCGAAATCGATCTGCAAGCCGGAAATGCCGAACTCAGTCCCGAGGCAATCGAACTTTTCGGTTTTCCGCCCGAAAAAAACAAGATCACACGCGGCGAACTTCGGGCAATGATTCATCCCGAAGACAGAAAAAAAGTGTTCGGTCTGGTCGAAAATGCGATGAAGCCCGACGGCGAACGGCTTTTCGAGGTTCAGCACCGGATTTTGCGGCTTGACGGCGAAGTTCGCTGGCTTAATGTCAAAGAACAGATGTTTTTCGTCAAAGATAAAGACGGAGAACTGTTTCCGCAAAAGGCGATTCTGGTCTTTCTGGATATTACCGAAGCCAAGCAGATGGAAGAAAGTCTGCGCCTCAGCGAAGACCGTTTGCGGATGTTTCACCATATTGTTTCAAACTTTGAACTGGATTACCGCGAAAAGATAAATGAGATCATCAGGCTCGGAACCGAAATGTTCGGTTTTGAAAGCGGTTTGCTGGGCGAAGTCATCGACAACAGATACAAGGTTGTTCAATCGGTTTCTCCCGGTAACGAATTTGAAAACTTTGAATGTGATCTTTCCGGGACGATCTGCGATGAAACGATCAAAAAGAACAAAACTCTAAATATCGAAAACGTCGAAAAAACAAGACTATACAAAAAAAGTGCTTTTATCGAACTGGGCATAAGATCGTATTTTGGCGTGCCGATCGAAAAATCCAATAAGATTTTCGGGACGTTGTGTTTTGTTTCGAGGGAAAAAAGTAAAAATCCGATTACTAATGCCGACAAGGAATTTTTGAAACTGATGGGGCAGTGGGTCGGTGCGGAGTTGACCAGAAACGAAGCCGAGGTCGCCCTGCGTGAATCCGAAGAAAGATTCCGCATCTTATTTGAACGTTCGCCCGCCGGCAAGGTCATCGTCGATCTAGACACCTCCCAATTCGTCGGCTGTAACAGCATTGCCACCGAAATTCTCGGTTATACGTCCGAAGAAATTGCAAAATACAAGGTTGCCGACATCGACACTTTCAAGAGTGCTGAGGAATCCAGAGCGATCAGCGAAACGACCAGACACGGCGGTAAGGTTCAGTATGAAACAATAAATAAAACAAAGTCGGGCGGTTTCAAAAATCTGCTGGTCGTTTCGACAGGCATTCAGGTCGAAGGGAAAAATTACAGCTATTCTTCGTTTCTCGACATTACCGAAATGAAAAAGGCGGAAACGGAATTGAAACGCGAAAGGGAAAGACTGGAAAAAATCGCTGCCGTTTCGCCGAGTGTGATTCATTCGTTTCGCGCTTCGCCGACCAACGAGTTTTCATTTCCCTTCGTGAGTAGTGCGATTTACCGGCTTTACGGAATAGAACCCGAAGAGCTTAAAAAAGATGCGCTCAAGGCATTTAATCTCTTTTACGTCGAAGATCGTAAGCGAATCGAAGACTCGATCGAAGTTTCAAAGCAAACGATGCAGCCGTGGAATGAGATTTGGCGGATTTGTCATCCCGAAAAGGGCGAAGTTTGGGTCGAAGGACATTCTTCGCCCGTCAAAGATGACGACGGCGGTGTAACGTGGCACGGCGTTCTGACGGACGTGACCGAGCGCAAACGGCAGGAAAACGAACTTGCCGAGCGCGAACGGCTCATCACGGCGATCTTCAACACCGCGCCGAGCCTGATCGTTTTGTGGGACGTGAAAACGGGAACGGTTTCCTATGTCAACTACACGGCGGCGCAGGTTTTGGGAGTCAAACCCGAAGACATTCTCGCACTAAAAAAAGAAGACCTTTTCGGAAGAATTCACCGTGACGATCTTGAGAATGTCTGGGAATTTATTATGAAACTTTTGAAAACGCGGGATGGTGAAGTTTTAACACACGAATACCGTTATCAAAAGCCGTCGGGCGAATGGCGCGTTTTTCTCAGTCAGGATACGGTTTTCGAGCGCGACGAGAACGGGATGGTGGTTAAAACGCTCAACATTATCGACGACATCACCGACCGAAAGTTTGCCGAGAGAGCCTTGCGCGAATCGGAAGAACGTTTTGTCAAAGCGTTCGAGGCAAATCCGGCGGCGGTCGTTTTTTTGCGGCTTTCCGATGCGGTCGTCATCGATGTCAATAAGAGCTTTGAAAAAATGTTCGGCTTTACGTCTGATGAATTGCTCGGTCAAAAAGCCTTCGATCTCAATATTATGGTCGCAAGCCGCGAGGAAATCAGCCGTTATGTGCGGGAAATCAGGAACGTTCGCAATCTGGAAGTCAAAATGCGGACGAAATCCGGCAGAGATATGTATACGCTGGTTTCGACCGAACTGATCGAACTCAACGGCGAGGAATGTCTGCTCTCGATTATTTACGACATCAGCGACCGCAAGCTTGCCGAAGATGAACTCCGCAAGACCGAAGAAAAACTTTTGCAGTCGCAAAAACTCGAATCGGTCGGACGGCTGGCGGGCGGCATCGCGCACGACTTCAACAATATGCTCACCGCCATCAACGGCTACAGCGATCTGACGCTCCGACAGATCGGCAGTAAAAGCCCCTTTCGGCATAATCTCGAAGAGATCAGGAAAGCGGGTGCGCGTTCGGCGGAACTGACACAGCAATTGCTGGCGTTCAGCCGCAAACAGGTTCTCAAACCCGAAATTACCAATCTCAACACGGTCATTAACGACACGAGCGCGTTGCTCAAACGCCTGATCGGTGAAGATGTCATTTTGCAAACCATTCTGCGTTCCGACATCAACCAGGTAAAGGTCGATCCCGGGCATTTATCGCAGGTGATCGTCAATCTCGCCGTCAATTCGCGTGATGCGATGCCGAAAGGCGGCATCATTACCATCGAAACGAACAATATTTATTTAGACAGATATTACGCCGAAAGAGTGATGGGCGCGAAAGCCGGAGATTATGTCGTGATGACCGTTTCCGACACGGGAATAGGGATGACGGACGAGGAAAAAGAACATATCTTCGAGCCTTTCTACACGACCAAGGAAGTCGGCAAGGGAACCGGTTTAGGGTTGGCGACCGTTTACGGTTTCGTCAAACAATCGGACGGCTACATTTGGGTTTACAGCGAGCCGGGAAACGGCACATCATTCAAAATTTATTTACCTGCGATCATTGACCAAGTCAGAAAAAATATGGAAAGCAGCAACGAAACTTCAAAAACGGGTTCGGAAACGATTCTTCTTGTCGAAGACGAAGACCTTGTCAGAAATCTCAACCGCGAAATTCTCGAATCTTACGGTTATAAAGTAATCGAAGCCCGTAACGGTGTCGAAGCTTTGAAAATCTATTCCGAAGGCGGCATCGTGATCGACCTGCTGATGACGGATGTCGTGATGCCGGAAATGGGCGGCAGTGAACTTGCCGCAAAACTGGCGGCTGTGCATCCCGGGCTGAAGGTTTTATTTACGTCCGGCTACACGGATGATTCCGTCATTCGCCACGGCGTGACCGACGAAGGCAGAAACTTTCTGCAAAAGCCTTTTTCATTGGAAACTTTGCTCGATAAAGTGAGAGAAATTCTCGATAAATAAAGCGCTAACTGCCAACCTTCGATGAAAAACAGTCAGCAGTTATCGACTTTTAATTATTCGTTAAGACGCTTGTTTTTTCGGTCTTTCGTTGGGTTTCAGAACGCGTTTTCGGAGGCGGATCGATTGCGGCGTGACTTCGACGAGTTCATCGTCGGCGATAAATTCCAACGCTCTTTCCAGCGACATTTCGCGGACGGGAACGAGGCGCAGTGCTTCGTCTGCCGACGACGTGCGCATATTCGTCAGTTTCTTTTCCTTGATCGCGTTCACGTCGAGATCGACGGCGCGGGCGTTTTCACCGACCAGCATTCCTTCGTAAACCTTTGTTTGCGGGCGGACAAACAGCGTTCCGCGCTCTTGCAGTGCATAAAGCGCGTAAGTCGTCGTTTCGCCCATGCGGTCGGCGACGAGCGAACCCGTGCCGCGTCCCTTCATATCGCCCTGCCATTTGTCGAAACGCAGAAACATCGTGTTCAAAAGTCCGGTTCCTTTCGTTTCGGTCAAAAATTCACCGCGAAAACCGATCAGACCGCGTGACGGAACTTCGTATTCGAGCCGAACGCGACCCGTTCCGTTATTTATCATCTTCGTCATCTGACCTTTGCGGCGACCGAGTGCTTCGGTAACAACGCCGATAAAATCTTCGGGAACGTCGATCACGACCAGTTCGATCGGTTCTTCCAAACCGTTCTCCGTCTTGCGCGTGATGACCTCGGGCTTCGACACCTGAAGCTCGAAACCTTCGCGGCGCATCATTTCGATCAAAATCGCAAGTTGTAATTCACCACGTCCCGAAACTCTGAAACTATCGGGCGAATCGGTGTCTGTAACGCGAAGCGCGACGTTGCCGAGCAATTCCTTTTCGAGCCGTTCTCTGATCTGGCGCGACGTGACGTATTTTCCTTCCAAACCCGAAAACGGTGAAGTATTAACGCCGAAGATCATCGCGATCGTCGGTTCGTCGACGGCGATCACGGGAAGCGGTTTCGGATTATCGACGAGCGTGATCGTTTCGCCGATATTGATGTCGTCAAAACCCGCCAGCGCGACGATTTCGCCAACGCCCGCCTTATCGGTCGTTTCACGGTTCAAGCCTTCAAAAACGTACAGCTCCTTGACGCGTGTTTTCTGCGTCGAACCGTCGCGTTTTGAAACGATGACTTCCTGATTTTTCGAGATTTCGCCCGAGAAAATTCTGCCGATCGCCAGCCGTCCGACGAACGGATTGTAGTCGATGTTCGCCACGAGCAATTGGAGCGAATCCTGCCGAACCGCTTTCGGCGGCGGAACGGTTTCGATGATTTGCTCGAAGAGCGGTTTTAAGGAATTCGATTCGTCGGAAAGATTTTTCTTTGCCATTCCGTCGCGCGAAATCGAATAAAGAACGGGAAATTCGATCTGATCGTCGTCCGCGCCCAGATCGATAAAAAGGTCGTAAATTTCGTCTAAAACTTCTTCGGGACGCGAATCCTGGCGGTCGATCTTGTTGACGAGCGCGATTGCGGGAAGGTCTAATTCCAACGCTTTACGCAAAACGAAGCGCGTCTGCGGCAGACAGCCTTCCGCCGCGTCAACGAGCAAAACGATGCCGTCAACCATTTTCAAAACGCGTTCGACCTCGCCGCCGAAATCGGCGTGTCCGGGCGTATCGACGATGTTAATTTTGTAATCGCCGTATCTTACGGAAGTATTTTTCGCCATGATCGTGATGCCGCGTTCGCGTTCGAGGTCCATCGAATCCATCACGCGTTCGGCAACTTCTTCGTTGTCGCGAAAAGTGCCCGATTGTTTCAGCATCGCATCGACCAGAGTCGTCTTGCCGTGGTCAACGTGTGCGATGATGGCGATGTTTCTAATATTGTTTGTTTCAATCATAGATGTAATTCTGCCTTAAAAGACAAACGAAAATAATGACTTATATAAAACGAAAAGGCAAACTAAAACACTTCATTCGATTTAAAAATAAGAAAAGGAACAAACCGAAATTTGTTCCTTTTGGATGATTATCGTGAGAATATACAAGCCTTTAACGAGCATTGTCCTTACCGACGATCAGATTGTTTTCGACATTGAAAACACCGAACACGCCGTTTGCGGTAATGTTCATCAGGTTTGCATCCGTACGGTTTGAAACATAACCTTCGAGTTCGACGCGACCGCGATCAACAATAATTCTGACCGATGGACTCGTGCCGAGCAGGTAACGGTAAAGTCCGCCGCGATTTGAAAATTCACGCACGAGCTGCCGACGGATTCTGTCATCTCCCGGCGATGCCGGTAAAATCTCGATCTTGTTGATAACCCGTCTTACACCCGGAATGTCTTCCACGACGTTTTCCGCACCGCTTTTATTAGTTCCGCGTAAAACCTTCCCGTAAAGCGTCACGGTATCGCCGTTTACCTGAAAGGCAATGTGATCGAACAACCCGTAATAGGGAAGCCCGTTAATTTTTTTGAATACTTTTTGCTCGATGTTTCTGACGGTTCTATCCGCCGAATAATCTTGGGCGTTCACGTTCACAAAAGCTAAAGTTAAAATTGCGAATGACAATGCAAATAAATTTCTTAATCTTTTCATAACCCTTATTCTCCTTTTCAAAGTCACAATTCTATGACACAGATAAGATGAAAAAACGGGCTTTCGAGATGCAGTTTATTTGTAAATTATTGTCAAGAAAAAAGCCGTGAAGCCCTTTTATTTATTGGAAAATCCGAGTTGCCGTAAGGCTTCGTAAAGCACGATCCCGACGCTGTTTGCGAGATTCAAACTGCGGACGTTTTTGTTCGGCATCGGAATCGTCAGACAATGTTCTTCGTTCGCTTTGAGCAACTCTTCGGGCAGTCCGCGCGTTTCGCGACCGAAGATCAGACAATCGCCTTCCTGATATTCCCAATCGCTGTAAAGCCTGTCGGTTTTCGTCGTAAAATATAAAAATCGCGAACCGGGCAAGGATTTATAAAGTCTTTCGAGGTCGATGTGACGATGCAGTTTGACGTTTTCCCAATAGTCCAAACCGGCACGTTTCAACGTGCGGTCGTCCATCCGAAAGCCCGTCACGCCGACAATGTGCAGATCGGTAAAGGTCGCCGCGCACAGGCGGGCAATATTTCCCGTATTCGGCGGAATTTCAGGTTCGACAAGAGCGATATGAAGCATAGGTTTATAAATTTTGATATATTTCAGCAAATAGTTTGCCCGAAAATTATAAAAATTAACAAAGCAGATTGCCATTTTTCCGATTTTGAAGCATCCTAATTCATTGAATCATCATCAATTCACAAGTGTTCTCAACTGCGTAATGTGAGATTATTTTTGTTTGTGCTACAATCCGCATTTGTGAATTTTCAACTTAAACAAGGAGAAATTTATTAGTGTTTTTGCGTTTTAAGACCATAATTTTAATCATTGCCGCGATTCTTTCAAGCATCGTTTTCGTGTCTGCCCAGCAGAATGTTACGGTCAAGGACAACCGGGACAAAAAGGATGAAAAGAAAGATGAAAAGAAAGATGAAAAGAAAAATCAAACCGGAAACAATAATTTTACGGCTGAACAGATCGCTGAATCGACGGTTTTGATCTACGGCGGTTTACGCGGCAGAGATACGCTTAACCAGATTCGTAAAACGACCATCGAACGCGGAAAACTGAGCGTCCTTGCGGCGGACGGCAAAACCGATACGGCAAATTATCAACGCTGGATCATTCGCGGTGAAAAGCTCGAAAAGGAAAAAAACCGCCTCGAACAGGAATTTCCGAACGCAAAATACGGACTGATCTACGACGGCACGAAATATTTCGGTATCTTCAACAATACGGTCTTCACTCCGCGCGAAGATGCGTTGAAATCATTTCAAAATCAAATCTGGCACGGACTCGACGCGCTTTTGCGCTACAAGGAAAACGAATCGAAGATCGAACTTGCGGGACGCGAAAAAATTCAAAACGTCGATTTCTTTCTGCTTGACGTGACCGATAAGCAAAATAATAAGACGAGATTTTATGTCAGTGCCAAATCGTTCCGCGTGATGATGCTCGAATATGAAGATGCGGGCACGAAATACCGCCGCAAGTTTTACGATTACAACTATGCACAAGGCACGCTCGTTCCGTATCGTTCGGTGCTTTGGGCAAACAACAAGGAAGTGCAGGTGATCGAGGTCGGAACGGTGACTTACGGTCAAAAGGTTGACGAAGCACTTTTTCAAGAAGGCTAAAAGCTAAAACAAAAGTTAGATAAAATCGGCTTGTTTATCTCAGATAACGAGCCGATTTTATTTTTAAATGTTATGCGGAAATAAATTTTCGCCAGATTTCGCAACCTTTTCAAAAGCACGGCGTGAATTAAACTGCAAAGCGGCTTTTGTTTTGATTGCAATTATATTGTAAAAAAGTATGCGTGTATGGGAATGGACAAAATCGTGAACACGGGCGCGGAGGTGTGGCAAAACGCCGTGTCATTTAAAGATTTTTCCGATCACGCTCTGATCAAAGCCACGAAAGAAGGTAACGAAGAGGCATTTGCCCAGATCGTTGCCCGTTATCGCAATCCGATCACAAACTATCTTTATCGTTTTTTGAACGATTACGAGGAAGCGGTCGATCTGGCGCAGGAAACATTTGTCCGTGTTTACTATGCGCTCGAACGGTATCACACCGAATATGCTTTTTCGACCTATATTTACAGGATTGCGACCAATCTCGCGATCAGCGAGATTCGCAAACGAAAACGCCGAAGGCTTTTCTCTCTGACGGGATTATTTCAGTCGGAAGAAGAAAACGAAACCGAATTTCAGCCGACCGACGAAAAATCTCTGCCGGACGAGGATTTGATCGAAGACGAGAAAAGCCGCGTGATTGCGAAAGCAATCGCAACTTTACCCGACAAATACCGCGCACCGATCGTGTTGCGCGAAGTCGAAGGTAAAAGTTATGAAGAGATCGCGCAAATTTTACAGCTCGGTTTGGGAACGACCAAATCTCGTATAAGCCGTGCGCGCGGACTCTTGAAGGAAAAATTAAAACATTATTTTTAATAAAACAATGACTGAAAATGAATTACAAAAAGGTGATTCGGAAACCGAAATTTTGTCTGCCGATGACGAAAAACTGCGGCTGATGTGCAATGGTTTGAAAAAAGTCGGCGCGCCGAAAAATTTCGATTTTCATCTGAAAGCCAGAATCGCCAAAGCCAACCCCGAAGATTTTCAGACGGCTTCGCTGGTTCCTTTCCTACGCTACCTGCTTCCGTTCAGCGTAGTGATTTTGCTGGCTGTTTTTGTCGGCTTTAATATTTTTCTAACCTCGAAAAATAATGAAGAAATCGTCCAGGCAACGGTTCAGCCGCAAAAATTAGAGGAAAGCCCGATTGTAAGTTCACCAACCGCGAACAATTCGACGGCAACCGCAAACTATTTGCCGACACCGGCAAATTTCATTGTTGCGGAAGATAAAATGACGGCATCTGCGAATACGGTAAAAAAAGCCGCAACCTCCGACATTGCGAGTGTGCAAAACAGTAAAAAGGAAGTTTTGCCGAAATCTAAGGAAGATGATAAAACTCTCAGCCGGGATATGGCTTCAGGAACCGGGGAAATATTGACACCGAACGGAATTACGTTGCCGGAAATCAATAAACCGACCGTCCTCTCTACAAAATCCGCCGATTCCGTCAAACAGATTTTCAATTTCATCGGAATTACGGCAGTTTTTGAGTCTGAAAAATGGAAGGTAACGGCGGTTGACGGGAGTAATATGGCGGCACGCGCAGGTATCAGGGTCGGCGACCTCATCGAAGCGATAGATGGAAATAAACTCGGCAGTGCCGCGATGAGTAATCACAGCTTCAACGTAAAAGTGATTCAGGTCATCCGAAACGGCAAAAATATTTCTCTTGAAATGAATAAATAATAAAGTCCGGGTGAATTTGAAATTAAATTGCACTTTTATAGTAAAGGTTGGTTTGAAAAGCCAACCTTTTTTATTTCCTCATTTACGACTTAACATCGAAGCACCGTTCAAATCTATTGATGAAACATTTTGCATCAAAAGTAAAACAATATTTATCTTGACAAACCTAAGCCAAACACTCTAGTTTAAATATAGAGTCGATTTCAATATCTGCTCTTACTGTGTCAGAAAAAATTTACCGATCCTGCAACGGATTTCTCAAAAAAATCGATTCTGAAACTCTGAAAATACAATTTAATATCACTGGAGAAAAAAATGTTTGGCAAAAGAAACTCCCAATCTGGAAGCCTACGTCTTGAAAACTGTGTAAGTTTTTCACTCAAAGTTGTTTTGGTCGCCTTTGCGCTGATCTTCACAATTTTACTCAATAACTCTTTTGTTTTCAGTCAATCTAAACTGAAAACGATTCAAAAACCGGAAAAAGAAATCGTAACCGACATTAGATTAAGCGATTTCCAGGCGGAAAAATTTGCCGATGCCGTGCAGATCGTTTGGAGAACAGCGTTTGAATCTAAGATTGTCGGTTTTCGTGTTTGGCGCGAAGAACGAGGAATCAGAGAACCTGTCAACGAAAACCTTGTGCCGGCGAGCTATTTGAAAACGGCGCAGGGAAAGGCGGAGTTCGGCAGCGAATACAGAATTTTCGACCGCGAAGGAACGGCAAACAGTTTGTATCGGCTCGAAGCGATCAAAGGCGACAGCACAAGCCAGTGGTTCGGTTTTTACAGTGTGCGGAACGATGCTTTGAATTTGTTCAAATCATTAAACTTGCCCGACCTTTCAAAAGCGGAAAATCAACCCGGCGGACAACCCGGACAGATTGACGGCGTTGAATATAAGCCGATCGAGATCAGCAATGTCAAAGCCGAAAATTTTGTAAATAGCGAAGCGGAATCGCTGACGAACGACAATTCGGCGATCAAATTGGAAATCAAGCAAACGGGTTGGTATAAGATTTCGGCGGCGAGCTTACAGCAAAACGGTTTCAATTATCAAACCGCCGAATCGTGGAAATTATACACGGACGGCATCGAACAGCCGATGACTGTAAATTCCGACGGCTCGATCGAATTTTACGGAACGTCAATCGACACGATCTATTCGGGAACACGCATTTACTGGCTCACGCCGACGGGCGCGCCGGGCAGAAGAATCGTTAAAATGACGGAAAGTTTCAATCCCTCGGCGGTCGAAACCTGGACGCGGATCGTTGCCGAAAAACGCGACCGCGCGATGTTTGCGGCGGGCATTTTGAACGGCGAACGGGAAAACTGGTATTCGGGGTTGATCTACGGAACGGGTTTGAGTCAAACGGTAAATTTGAACCGCATTGCGACCGAAAGCGGACAGACGGCAACGCTTTACGTCGATCTTCAGGGAATCGGGACAAACGTTCACACGGTTAAGGTCATACTCAACGGCATCGAAGTCGGGCAGACGGGTTTTAACTACACGAACCGCAAGGAATACAGCATTACCTTGCCTTTGTCGAGTTTTATCGAAGGCGCGAACACGGTTTTGTTAAAAGGTTCGACGACGACGGATATGAGTTTTGTCGAATCGGTTCGCGTCAGCTATCCGCGCCGGAATATTGCCGAAAACGATCAGTTGGATTTTCAGGCGGCGGCGGGAACGGCTTTGAAATTAAAAGGCTTTACTTCGCCGAATGTCCGGATTTTCGATCTCACGGATGCTTTGAACGTGAAGGATTACGACGCGCAGACCTTTCTTGAAGCGGACGGAACATATTCGGTTTCGGTTTCGGCGGCGGCTTCGACACGCGTGATGAAAGCGCAGGGAAGCGGCGCAACAATGCTGACTTCGGGCAGTTTGACGAAAAATGTCGCGTCCGATCTGAAAAATACGGCAAACGGTGCGAACTTTCTGATTATCGTTCCGCGCAAATATCAGAAAGTTTTCTGGGGAATGAAAACGCTTCGCGATCAGGAAGGTTTGATGACGAAATTCGTTGACATCGTCGATATTTACGACGAGTTCAATAACGGCATCAAAAGCGCGAAAGCCGTCAAGGATTTTCTCCAGTTTGCCAAACAGAATTGGGCGGTCAAGCCTAATTACGTGATGCTCGTCGGCGATGCGAGCATCGATCCGCGCAATTTTTCGGGCTTCGGCGGCGACAACGCCGACATTATTCCAACGATGTTCACCGACACGTGGGATATGGAAGCCGTTTCGGACGAACTTCTGGTCGATTTTACGGGCGATTTCATCGGCGAAATGGTCATCGGCAGACTTCCCGTGCGGACGCAGGACGAGATGGAAAGAATGGTGAACAAGATTCTGCACATTCAGCCGATGACTTTGAGCGAAATTAACGGGCGCGGCGTGACGTTTGTGGCGGATTCTTTTGTCGGTTACGATTTTTCCGCCGGAAACCGCCGCATCACTTCGCTGATTCCTGCGGGAGTTACGCCTTATTACATCGACAAAGGTTCGCAAAGCACCGCCGCCGTAAAAGAGCAGATTCTCGCCAGAATCAATGCGGGAACGGCGATCCTGAGTTATTTCGGACACGGAAACGTTTACAATTGGACGAGTCAGAACATTCTCCAAAACGCCGATTCGCCGAGTATGTTCAATCTCAAACGCCCGACTTTGGCGATAATGGTTGCCTGTCTGAACGGCGCGTTTGCCGAAACGAGCATCGACAGTCTTGCCGAAACCGTGATGAGAAACCCGAACGGCGGCGCGTTCGCTTCGTGGTCGGCTTCGGGGTCGAACACGGCAGACGTGCAGGAATTTATGGCGAAGGATTTCTACCAGAAGCTCTTCAGCGGAATGCGCATCGGCGAAGCGGCGCGCGACACGAAAGCCTTGTATTACGTGCCCGATGTCAGAAAAACCTATATTTTTATGGGCGATCCGACGCAAAGACTCGTTACGATTCCGTAAAAATCGTCAAATTCTGCGGGAATTTGCCGAAAACAGCGGGAAATTGCCGAATTCCGCGGGAATTTACCAGATTCCGCGGGAAATCGTCAAATTCCGCGTGAAATCGTCAAATTCCGCGAGAATTTAGCAAATTCCCGCGGAATTCGACAAATTCCCAACGTCTGACTCGAATTATTACGAATGACTGTCGATCAATTTTAACGGTAAAAAGGAGAATTCTTGCGAGTTCTCCTTTTTGATTTTCTATTGATTTTTGACTTCATCCACCTTCGCGTCCTTCACTTCGGTTTCAAATTTTCGGTAGTTGTAAGACTTGATTAATTGATTAATATCGATTCCTTTGACGAGCAGGACGCGAACCGATAAATTGATGTCCGCGACCGACGGAAGCCAGATTTCGTTGCCGACGCGCTCCTGTTCGAGCGTGAACGACGCGCCTTTCCGAAGTTTCGCGAGCACGCCGCCGCCGACATTGAAGCTGTCCGCCAAAACCGCTTCGATGCGCGCAACCTGTTTGTCTTTTTCGTCGATCCACATCACGCCGACGGTTTTGCCGAAAAATTTCAGAAAACTTTTCGCGTTTTTGTAATCGAAATTCGGATTCGGTTCAAAATCGAAAACGATCACGTCGCGCCCGCGAAAACGTTCACGGCGCGGATTGACGAGATTTGAAGCCCGCAAAACTTCGGCGATCGAAACGCGTCTGCCTTCTTCGTCGGGCGTTCCGGTCGAAGACTGCTGAACGGTTTTGGCTTCCTGTTTGGCAATTTTCTTTTCGATCTCCTCGACGCGTTTCTGAACTTCCTTGTCTTCTTCTCTTTGTTCCTTTTCGCTCAAAGGCTTGCCGTTTTTCTCGACGACACGCGCAATGCGATAGCCTTTGTAAAACGAAAGCTGGGTCGTTTCCGAATCGGTTTCGCGCAAAATTCCGTCTTTGCCGAGTTCGCGTTTCGTGCTTTTCTGCGTGAACGAATATTTGTCCAGAAGCTCTTCGACTTTGTCCTCGTTCGCCTGCAATTCCTTGAGAAGCGCGGCAATGTCGGGAAGCGGTTCGTTTGAAAGTTTCGGAAAATCGAATTCCGCTTTGGCGATCTGCGGGTTGATCTTTACGTCGTCGAGCCTGATCTCGAACTTTTCATCGGCGATCTGAAATTTGGTCGAAAACGGGATTTTTACGCCGCCGACGGCGCGAAAATCGTCGTAATCGAAGCTCATTTTGTCGTCGCCGAAGGGAAATTCTTCACGAATCAAAAGACCTGAAACCGCGTCGAAATAAAGCTTGACGGAAACGCCTTTCGCGGTCGTCAGAAGAATCGCGTTGGCGGATTTCCCGTTGACATCGGCTTTTCCGGCGGCGGCGATCTTCGATTTATCCTTTTTGTAATCGAGCCAGAGCGTGTTGCGAAAATCGGCTTCCGCCTGAAAATCGACGCTTTGTCTGCCGGTCAAAGTCTGCAATCCTTCACGCGAATCACGCGCCCAACTCGATTTGCCGTTAAAGCCTTTTTCCGTTTCAAAACCGCCGAAATCGTAGGCAATATTATAAAGATTCGGCTGTGAAACCTGTTCGATAAAGTTTCCTTCCGCGCCGTCTTTGATACGCGTTATTTTGCCGACTTTCTGCCACGAACGAACGGTTTTCAAAATTTTCGCACCGCCCAAAGCCTTTTCCGCTTGCTTCAAAACTTTGCTCGGCGATTGCGCGAAAGCATTGATCGAAAAAAGAAAAATGAATAAAAACAAAAAATTGAATTTCATATAGTTCGGGAACACGGATTGGGCGAATCAGACGGATTTACAGGACAATCTTAAATAAATAATCCGTTTTAATCTGCCCGATCTGCCCAATCCGCGTTCTATTTCTTCGTTGAATTCGGTAATAAGAACAAGCCGATCAAATAAAAGATCAGCGTAAAAAACTGCACATAACCCGTTGCCGCCGCGAAACGCGGAAGATCGAAAATATTTGTAAAAAACTCCTGCGCCGGATTTTCCCAGAGCGATTTCAGCCAGCTTTCATTCGCGGGGGCGGTCAGATTTGCCAGCACCAGATATTTCACCACAAACGCCAAACCGAACATCGCGCCGAGGCTTTTTATCAGCTTTTTCGTGTCGAATTCGGCGAAAATATTGTTCCAAAGCGTCCAGAAAAAACAGAATGCGACGACCCAAAACGGGAAACCGCGTTCGGGCAAAAGAGAATTGAAAACCTGCACCGAAGCCGCAAAAAGCGTAATTATCACCGACGCATTGGCGGCATTCTTCAAACTCGAAAAATCTTCCGAAAACCAGCCTTCGAGTTTTATCAAATTTGCCCGCGCAAACAAAAACAGCAGAATCGCCGCAAAGATCAGACAAACGAGCGCGGGACGCAAAAAAACAAAAGCATTATCGGGCGAAGAAAACCGCAAACCGCCCAAAAGCGCGACCGTCAGAAACAGAAACGGTAAAAGCAGATAAGTCTTTTGATTGGTCGAATTCGGTTTTTGGTCTTTGGTTTTTGGTTTTTGGTTTTTGGCGTGAACGATGGTCTTTTCTTCGTCGAATTGTTCGATCTCCGCGCCGCTCGAAACGTCGAGAAGCTCGCCGTCAACGATCTGAAAATCGTTTGAATCGGTCAATTCGGATTTGTTTATCGGCGTATTTTCCATTTTCTAAACTATAACCCTCCCGCTGCCGCAGACGGTTCTGACCTTTTATTTCCGTTCGCGGAAAACCTTGAGCGGATTGAAATCGCTCGGCGTAACTTTCAAGCCTTCTTCAAATTCGTTTTTCAGTTCGACTGGCGTTTTCAATTGCAGATTTGCGTCGTCCGATTTGAAATTTTTGTCCAGTTGAATCACTTTATTGACTTGCTCCAAGCCTTTTTTGAAAAGCTCGTCGTCGTTTGAAACTTTGCCGAAACCTTGCCTGTAAAAACTGTAAGCGATGTAATATTGGGTTTTAGCGTCGCGATTTTCAGGATCGGCTTTGGCAAAACTGTCACGCGCAACGAGGAAATTATCATTGCGGAAAGCCGTTAAGCCTTCGTTGAATTTAGTCCGGTCGATTTCGTAAGTGTTCGTGATGACCTGCGCCGTCGTCGTCGCTTTTTCGATGGTTTCCTGCGCTTTGGTCGGCAATTCGGTCAAATTTTTCGGTTCGGCAATGTAAATCCAGGCAACGAACAGACCGTAAAAAACGGTCAAAGCGATGCCGAAAATCTGGAGATATTTTTCTTTCATTGCTATAATTTCGCCTGAATCAGTTTGAGAGATGGATTTTTCAATGTCAAACCTTAAAATTTTCGCCCTGCTTTTAGTATCAATTTTGGGTATTTGCGGTTGCACAAAAGCGCAAATTAATAATTCCGAACCACTTACAAAAAACGAACAGAAAAACGAAACAGTTGCAAAAATCCAAAATCCGGGCAAAGTCGTCCACGTTCTCGTCGCGCTTTGCGATAACGAAAATCAGGGAATCGTGCCGGTTCCGTCATTTCTCGGCGACGGCGAAGATACGAAGAAAAACCTTTATTGGGGCGCGGCTTACGGCGTGAAAACCTATTTCGGTAAAAGCCGAAACTGGGAAAAGCTTGCCGGGATCGAAAATCCAAAGGAAAACGTTTTGCAGCGAATTGTTTTCAAACACCGAACGCAAAACGTTTATCTCGTCGCCGACGCTTACCGCGGAAGCAAAATGAAGGAAACCATCGACGATTTTTTCGCGGCGGTTTCGGGCAAGCAACGCGAAAACGTTGAAATCAAAGGCACAAAACTGCAAATTTTGGGAAGCGCAAATCTCGTCGCGTTTGTCGGGCATAACGGTTTGATGGATTTTGACTTGAAAGATCAGCCGAAAAAGTTTGACGACGACGAACGTGATGCCGTGATTCTGGCTTGCGCCAGCCGCAGTTATTTTACCGAACCTTTGAAAAAAACTTCCGCCAATCCGTTGCTTTGGACATCAAACCTGATGGCTCCCGAAGCCTATATTCTGCACGACGCGCTCGAAGGTTGGGTAAACGGTGAAACGGACGTGCAGATTCAAACACGCGCGGCGGCGGCTTACGCAAAATATCAGCGAATCAGCCAGAAAGCGGCGCAAAATTTACTCGTAACAGGATGGAAATAATGAAATTTATACTTAAAAACACGGCAATTTTATTAATCACATTAGTTTTCTGCATCGCGGCAAACGCGCAGAGCGATTGGGTCGGCAAATACGATTTCGCCGAAGACGGCGGCAAAACGGCTGGCGGAACGGCGGTTTTCATTTCGCACCAACTCGACATCACGGAAACTGACGACGGTTTGATCGCAAGGATTACAAGCGCGGGTTATCAAACGTCGATCGATCTGAACTGCACCGCGAAAGTTCAGGGAAACAAACTGCTGATCTACTTTGACAGCTACGGCGAAGACAATATGTTTGAAAAATACGCGCAGGGCGATCTGCTTCTCACGCTCGAAAAGAAAGCCGTCAAAGGCAAAGAGCAAATTCTCACATATTGGAGCAAATTCACGCCTTCGATCGACCCGAAAGCCAAATCGGGAAAAGTCTATTTTCAAAAAATGAAAGAAGAAAATAATTGATGAAATTTGCCGCTTTCGCGATTTTGGTTTTATGCGTTTTTCTGAATCCGCTTTCGGCGCAAACGCTGAAGGCGGATTTGATCGTTATAAATGCAAAAATCCGCACGATGGATGCGGCGAAACCGCTTGCCGAAGCCGTCGCCATCAAGCAAAACAAGATCGTCGCGATCGGGAAGAGCGCGGAAATTAAAAACCTCGCAGGTGCCGAAACGAAAATAATCGACGCGCAGGGAAAACTCCTGATTCCCGGATTTAACGACAGCCACGTTCACTTTTTTGCAGTCGGCAACGCGTTTTTTCGGGTCGAACTTCAAAACGTTTCTTTGCCGCTGGAGATCGCCGCAAAGTTGAAGGGAAATCTTCGTTTCGTGCCGAAGGGACAATGGATTTTAGGCGGAAACTGGAATCAGGAAAAGTGGAAAGACAAGACTTTGCCGACCAAGGAACTGCTCGACGCGGTCGCGCCCGACAATCCGGTTTTTCTTTATCATTCAAATCCGCAGATCGTTTTGGTGAACAGCCTTGCGCTGAAACTTGCGAAAATCGATAAAAATACGAAAGAAATCGCGGACGGCGAGATCGTGCGCGATGCAAGCGGCGAACCGACCGGGATTTTGAAGGGAAAAGCCGTCGAACTCGTGAAAGCAATCGCGCCGAATCTTAGCCGGATCGATAAATCCGCCGTTCTCGAAGCCGCTTCAAATTATGCCGCATCGCTCGGAATCACCACGATTCAGGACGTTCATTCGGACGACAATTTCGCGGTTTTGCAGGAAATGGAAAGGCGCGGAGTTTTAAAAAATCGCGTTTACGAATGTGTTTCGCTTTACGATCTCAAAAAGATCGAACTTGCCGGACTGCGAAGGGTTTCCGACAAAAAATTAGTCAGAAGCGGTTGTCTGAAAGGATTTTCGGAAGGCGACCGGGAAGAATCGGCGGAGCTTTACGGGTTGATCGCAAACGCCGATAAAGCAAACGCACAAGTTTTGATGCACGCCATCGGTGCCGAAGCGAACGACCTTGTTTTGAGCCTTTTCGAGCGCGTCGCGAAAACGAACGGCAGTAGAAACAGGCGTTTTCGCATCGAACACGCGCACAATTTCCGCGACCATGACCTGCAACGCTTTGCCGAAACGCAGACTATCGCTTCGATGCAGCCGTTTCTTTTTTTCGGTGCAGACGGCAATGATGCCGAAAGATTTCGTGCCGTTGCGGATGCAAACGTTTCGCTGGCGTTCGGTTCGGACGCTTCGATGAAAAGTTTCAGCCCTTTTGACGGCATTTACGCGGCAATTTATCGCGGAAAAGCGGGAAAACCGAAATTTACGGTCGAAGAAGCGGTGCGCGCTTACACGTTCGGTTCGGCTTACGCGGAATTTCAGGAAAACGTCAAAGGGACATTAGCCGTCGGCAAACTTGCAGATTTCGTGATTTTGTCGGACGATATTTTTGTAATAAACCCGAACGCCATCGTAAACACGAAAGTTTTAACGACGGTGATGGACGGAAAGATCGTATATCAGAAAAAATAATTTTGAAATCATTCTATCAAGGAGCAGATCGTAAAAATATGAAAAAAATAATTGCTTTATTAACATTAGCGTTGGCGTTGTCGGTTTCGGCGTTCGCACAGGAAAAAATGGAACACGCCAAGCCGACCGATAAGGATAAAACGGAAGCGATTCCGACCAATGCTTACCTGAAACGCGGTGCGCCGCTCGGCGACTCGAAAAAGGTTTCGCTCGCAAAAGTGATGAAAGACCCGAATAAATACGCCGGAAAATCGGTGCGCGTCGAGGGTGTGATCGTCCGTTCGTGTAAAAAGGAAGGCTGTTGGCTCGAACTCGCTCCGAAAACGGATGCAAAATCCGTCCGTGTGACGATGAAAGACCACGCCTTTTTCGTCCCGCTCGAATCAGCCGGAGCGATGGCAAAAGCCGAAGGTACGTTCAAAGTTAAAACGCTGTCGAAAGCCGAAGTCGATCATCTCGTCAAAGACGACGGCGCAAAATTCGACAACATCAACGCCGACGGCACCGTCACCGAAATCTCTTTTGAAGCATCGGGCATCGAACTGACGCGCAAGAGTAAGTAAAAAGTTAAAAATTAAAAGTTAAAAAAGGTCGCCGAATAAGTTCGGCGACCTTTTGTTTAGTCAATTCAAACTAAAGTTTTGTTCAAAATAAAATTAACATAAAAGTTCTGAAAGCCGGCTGATGAAAGGTAAAGCTGCCGAAACGGTAATAAAATAAAATTAACATAAAAGTTCTGAAAGGGCTTTGCCCGCCGATGTGCGGAAAGGCTTTGCCTTTCCGTAAATCGCTCTCTAACGATTTGAGGCTTCGCCTCCGAATCAGACTAAAAGCGAGGCAAAGCCTCAGAAATCTGGGAAGAATCTCTCGGAAAGGCAAAGCCTTTCCGCACATCGGGCGGCACAGCCGCGATTGTTAGATTTATTTTCAACAGACCATAATTTTGAAGCCTAAACGTGTTCCGCAGTTCAAACTTCAGTTTGAATCACTAAGCGAAGTCCAAACGCGGAACGCACTTTGAACTCTGAACACGGAACGATTTACTCACTTTCTTTCATCTTTTCCGCGATCATTCGGTCAATTTCTTCATCGCTCAAACCCCATTTTTTCAGAATGTTAATAGAGGCTTCCAAATATTTCCTTGTATAAATAACTACATCCGAGATTTCTAAAAGAATCGCAATAGTCGTTAAAACATACGAAATAGATTTATCACGATCAGGCAAATCGTCTTGATAAAGTATTGCCAGATTATAATTGGTTTGAGCAACTTTAACTTTATAAACCATTGGATTGGTTTCCGCCAATGATTCTCTAATCTCTAAAGCTTCTCCATATTCGCATAAGGCTTCGTCATAGCGGTTTTGAGCTTGATGCAAAAGAGCCAGATTGTTCAAGGTCATCGCCACATCGGGCAAATAAGTATGCGGATTGGTTTCCGCCAACTTGCGATAGATTGCCAAGGCTTCTTCATATTCGCTCAAGGCTTCGTCATAGCGGTTTTGATCGGCATGCAAAACAGCCAGATTGTTCAAGGTCATCGCCACAAAAGGCAAATAAGTATGCGGATTGGTTTCCGCCAACTTGCGATAGATTGCCAAGGCTTCTTCATATTCGCTCAAGGCTTCGTCATAACGGTTTTGATCGGCATGCAAAATAGCCAGATTGTTCAAGGTCGTGGCAACAAAAGGCAAAAAGGTCTGCGGATTGGTTTCCGCCAACTTGCGATAGATTGCCAAGGCTTCTTCATATTCACGCAACGCTTCGTCATAGCGGTTTTGAGCTTGATGCAAAATAGCCAGATTGTTCAAGGTCGTCGCCACATCAGGCAAAAAGGTGTTCGGATTCGTTTCCGCCAACTTGCGTCTGATTGCCAACGCTTCTTCAAATTCCGTCAACGCTTCGTCATAGCGGTTTTGAGCTTGATGCAAAACAGCCAGATTGTTCAAGGTCGTGGCAACATTAGGTAAATAAGTATGCGGATTGGTTTCCGCTAACTTGCGATAGATTGTCAAGGCTTCTTCATATTCACTCAACGCTTCGTCATAGCGGTTTTGAGCTTGATGCAAAATAGCCAGATTGTTCAAGGTCATCGCCACATCAGGCAAAAAGGTGTTCGGATTCGTTTCCGCCAACTTGCGTCTGATTGCCAACGCTTCTTCAAATTCCGTCAAGGCTTCGTCATAACGGGTTTGATTTCGATGCAAATTAGCCAGATTGTTCAAGGCATCTGCGTATTCGTTTTCCGAGATTTGGTTTGAAAAATCATTCAGATATTTTGAATAATATTTTTCGGCTTCATCAAATTGATTATGGTCTTTGAGAAAGTATGCAAATTGAAAAATATTATCTTTGGTCGGGTAGCTTTTGATCGAAAGGTTGAAATAGTTGCGGGTGTCGGCGAACCAGTTCGGGTTGGCGTAATCGGTTCGGCTGAGTAAGGCTTGGATATAGCGTTCTTCGGCTTTGGCGATTAGTTTGGGTTCGATCTCGGTTTCGTAATAGTCGCGTTTGCGCCAGAGTTGGGTTTCTTCGTCGGCGAGTCTTTCGTTGTCGTCGTTGAGCAGGGCGCGGGCTTCGCCGATCTCGCCTTTTTCAAAGAATTCGCGGGCTTGCTGAAGTCGTTCGCTGTTTACTTCGAGCTTGTCGAAGGTTTCGGCTAATTGGATGATCTCGCGTTTGAATTGTTCGATGCTGTCGTTTAACTGATTTATCTTTGTGCTGATTTTCAGTCGCAGACTCAAATTTTCTTCCGAGATGCCGTCGAATATTTCCTGCTGTTCGCGCAATTCGCCGAGCATTGTATTGTAGTCGTGCGATTTCGAGAGAATCTTGTTGACGGTAATATTTACGTTTTCGGAACCTTGAACGACGATATTATCGTCGCCGTCTAAATTGATTGCGTTGGTCATAATTGTCTGTAAGCAGATGGACAGATTAATTATTAACAAAAAACTGCGATATGTCAGTAGCCCGCGCGTAAGCAAGGGTTAACATTTTTCAGCCTTTGCTTACGCGCGGGCTGCTGACACCTTTGTCGATAATTTTGTCCACGCGAATCGGGCAAATTTAAACGAATTGTTAATTGATTTGTCCGTGTCGATCTGCCCGCTCCGCGTTCACCATTCCGACGATCTTTAAGCGGTCGGCGGTTTGGTTTTCGGTTGTTCGTCGCGTTGGATTTTGCTGGCAAATTCCCACGCGGCGAGCTTTGCCGGATTATCGCGGTAATGGCGGCGGATGATCGGGTCGAGCTGTTCGATGATCTTCTTTTGCTTTTTGTGTGATTGCATTTTCGATTCGACCGCACCGACGCGGGCGGCAGTTTTCGACACGGCATTTTCCAGGGCTTGTTCGAGCGCGTCGGCTCGCGCGTTTAATTCGTCGATGAAATTTGATTCGAGTCCGCGTTCGACAAACATCGCGCGGTGTTCCAAAGCATCCGTTGCAAAGGCGCGTGCGCGGGCAAGGCGGGCGCGTTTTCCGCCTGTTCGCGTAAAGCGGAATTTCTCCTCGATGCCTTCGATGTCGTCGCCCATTGTGACGGCAAGATCGGCAACATCCTGCATTAATTCCTTCAAAGAATCGTTCGCTTCTTCGGCAATATCGTAATTCTGTCGCGCACCGCCGTCGCTCGAAATCTGTTCTTCGCGCTTATCGCCCATCGTTTCGAGTTCGGTTTTCAGCTCGGCGATCTTGCCTGTTACAAATGCGTTCGCGGTAAAATCGGTCTTGTTTTCCTGTAAAAAATCGTTTGTTCTAATGTTTCTTTCCGCTTCGCGGTTAAATCTGCTCGGCATATTATTAAATTCCTCCGTTTTCTATTGATTTAAAGTAATTTAGGGTTGAAAAAATCCGCACTGCGACACTTGCACGGCGCACCACGTTAAAAAATCCCGCACCACGACGCTTGCAGTCCGCACCACGTCACTAAACGGCGCACCGCGACGCTTGCAGTCCGCACCGAGGCACTTGCAAGCCGCACCACGACGAAAAAACGCGCACCGAGGCACTTGCACGGCGCACCACGACGCTTGCAAGCCGCACCGAGGCACTTGCACGGTGTTTTGCGCTGCTTGCAAGTTGCGCGGTGTTTCCGAAAAGTTGAAACGTGTGTTTGGCATCGCGTTCGGGATCGGGTAAAGAATCGTTCGCACGATTCGACGATTGTGTAAACGTATCGAATGAACGCAAGCGTTTCCGTCTGCCGTTTCGGGCATCAAGAAGCTGATTTTACCGTCACGGCTAAACGGTCGGAGCTTTCATTTATTGATGCAAAGCAATATAAATTATTATTTTTGAATTGTAAAGAAGTTTTTTGATAACGGATAGTGGATAACGGATAGTTGATAGTGAAAAAACAGTTATCAACTATCAACTATCCGTTATCCACTTAAATTAGAATTTCAACTTTAAGCCTAACTGCGCTTGGCGCGGTTCGCCGAAGCCGGCGGAAACCGTGCCGTCGAAGTTGAACGTGAGCGGACGCGGAAGGCTTCGTTGGTTGCGGTTGTTGAAGAGGTTGAACGCTTCAAAGATCGCTTCGAGCGAAACTTTTTCCGTGAATTTGAACGCCTTCGACGTGCGGATGTCGAACGTAAAGAATTCGTTTTCGAGCCGCAGAGTGTTGCGTTTGACCAGATTCGGGAACGTCCCGCGATTCGTCACCGAGGTCGGCTGTGCCGAACGAATCTGGACGATCGGCGAAATATTGATGTCATACGGTGCGATGATTGTCGCAAAAGCGTTGAAACGGTGGCGTTGGTCGCGGTCTGACCAGTTGTATTCCGCGCTCAGATCGCGCGGGTCGGCGTAGCGGAACGTGAACGGGTCGCGTTCGTTGTCGTCGTCGGATTTGTCGAATGACAGTAGATAATTCGCCTGAAACTGGAAGCGGTTCGCAAAGCGGCGGTTGAGCGTCAGCGTCAAGCCCTGATAAAGCGATTTTGCCGAGCTTTCCGTCGAACGAATCTCGCCGACACCCGAACCGTTGGCGCGTTCAAAGATCGCCACACCGTTGTAAAGACGCGGATCGTTGCGGTTGACGAAGCGCGTCAGGCGGTCGGATTTGGCGAGATTATACGCGACGAGCAGAGACGTGTTTTTAAATATCTCGCGTTCGACGCTCGCGCTGTATTGAATCGTGCGCGGATTTTTAAATCCCTTCGCAAAGACCGCGATGCCCGGATTGAACGGCGTAAAACCCGCCGTCGGAACGATGCCCGGAAAAACGGGGCAACCGCCCAGACCTGCACCCGTGCAAAGGAAATTGGCAAAGAAAATGTTGCCCGCGATCACGCCGTCCGTGTTGCGCGGTCCTGCCAGCACAAGCCCCGGAATACGCGCATAGTAAATACCCGCGCCCAGCCGAATCGCGGTTTTGCCGTCCTTGCCCGGCGACCACGAAAGACCGAGACGCGGCGAATAACCGTCCGTGAAATCGGGAATCGAACCGTCGGACGGGAAACGCGGATCGCTCAAAAATTGCCCGTAACGCGTCGCCGAAGGATTGTTGATCGGGTCGGGCTCGAATTGTCCTTCCCAGCGGAAACCGAGATTCAGCGTCAGATTAGGGCGCACCTGCCAGTTGTCCTGCACGTAAATGCCGGGTTCGTAAACGTTGAACGACTGCGTTCCCGCTTCTTCGACCGTGCGGTTGCCGATCGGCGCAAATTGCAGATAAAGCTGAAGCGCGTTGGCGTTCACACCGTTGATGTAATTCTGGAATCCCTGAATCGCGCCGCCGATGGTCGCGTCGGCAAAGATGTAGCGACCGCGTGCAAAGCCGATAAATGTCTGCGAAACGTTGACGCGGTTAAAGTCGATGCCGAGTTTGATCGAATGATTGCCGCGCAGAATCGTGAAATTGTCCGTAAACTGGAGGCGCGTGTCGTTTGACGGAACGGGCAGAAAGAACGGGCGACCGAAACGGTAAGAGATCGAACCGTCGAACGTGCCGATGGTTGTGTCGGGCAGATCGGGACCATCGTAAAAGCGCGGACGCTCTTCTTTCGCCCATTGAAAGCGGAATTCGTTGAGTAGATTCGATGAAATGTTCGTCACCAATTGACCGATGAACGAGTTCGATTTGTCGGTTTCGCGTCCGTTCGCGCTGATGCCCCACGTCGGCACGTCGAACGTTCCGTTGACCTGTTCGGCGCGGCTGAAATTGTGGCGCAGGGTCAGCAGATTGTTTTTATCCACGTTGATGTCCACTTTGCCGAGCAAAACGTCGGCAACGTTCGTGCGTTCGATGATGCCTTGTTCGACGGAATTGAAACGGGTTCGGAAAATATTCGCGAGAACGGGGTCGATCGAGTTCGGTTTTTCACTGCGTCCGTCGTTGCGTTCGTAGGCGACGAAGAAAAACGCCTTGTCCCTTTTGATCGGTCCGCCGAGGTTGCCGCCGAATTGATAATTGCGGAAATCTTCGACGGGAAGTCCCGCGTCAACCGCGTCGGGATTCTGGCTCGAAAGCGATTGATTGCGGAAGAAGACGAACGCCGAACCCGAAAATTCGTTCGTGCCCGATTTCGTGACGGCGTTGATGAATCCGCCGCTTGATCTGCCGAATTCAGCCGACGCGCCGACGGGCACGACCTGAAATTCCTTGACGGATTCGAGCGAGATCGTAAACGCCGGACGCTGACCGCCGCGCTGTTCGCCGAAAAACGGGTTGTTCGCGTCTGCACCGTCGATCGAAACGTTGTTTTGGATGCCTTTCTGCCCGTTGATCGTGATCTCGTCGCCGTCGGGACCCTGCACGATCGAAACGCCCGGCGTTAGAAGCGCGAAACGCGAAAAATCGCGGCGGTTGATCGGCAGATTTTCGACCGAACGCTCGTTGATCTGCGTCGAAAGCTCGGTGCGGGCGATCTCCACGCCCTCGGGTTCGGCGGAAACATCGACCGTTTCGACCGAACCGCCGACCTTCATATCGATCTTCAGAGAGATCGTCTGACCGACCGACACCTCGACGTTCTCAAGCACGGAATTCGTAAAGCCCGAGGCGGAAGTCGTGATGCGGTATTTGCCGAGCGGCAGGAGCGGCGCACTAAAAAAACCGTCCGAATTGCTCGTGACGGTTCGCTCGAATCCTGTGCCTGTATTTTTGACGTTGATGCTTGCGCCCGCGATAAATGCGCCGTTCGGGTCTGTCACCGTGCCTTGAATCAAGCCCGTCGTCGCTTGCGATTGCGCAAAAACGGAAATACTGAAAATAAATGTAAACAGCAAAACGAAATAGATACGCAGAGTTCTATTCATAAAAATCTCCTCAAAATTTATTCTTAAACAGGGTAAATACAAACCTGAAATTCCGGCAAAATTTTCGTAATTTTGCGAAAGATATTAAATTCAGGTTAATAATTCGGAACACGCGAATTATAAAACTTTTATATAATAAACCCCAAATTCCGAAATGTTAAATATTTAAAAGGCGCAACCGTCCGCACGAAAAATCTGTTCAATTCAAAGGCTTCTGTGATAATCTGGTGCAAAACGAATCTTCATCCGAGGTTTTATGCAAAATCAGATTTTTACCGCCTTTTTCGCATTATTCCTGCTTTTGTTTTCGGCAAGTTTCAGCCAAAGTTCCGCGCAAATTCGCGGGAAATTATTAAAATCCGACGGAACGCCGCTCGCTTACACGGAGATCGAAATGGTTCCCGTCGAATCCGACAAGATCGTCATCGACCCGCGAATGAATGTGACCACGAGCGCGTCGGGCTTGTTTACGTTTCGTCTGCCGCAAGGAAAATACACTTTGAGCATAAATTTCGACGAAAACCCGTCGATACTTTCACCTTTTGTGACGACGTTTTACCCTCAATCAGCCGAACGCGAAAAAGCCGAAGTGTTCACGATCGACGAAAAAACTCCGCCGCAAACGATCGTTTTTCGTGCGCCGCCCGCGCTCGGCGTTCAAAGGGTGAGTGGAAGAGTGGTAAATGAAAAGGGAAATCCGGCATTCAAAGCGTGGATCGGTTTGCGCGGCATCACGGGCGGTTTCGGCGTTTCGTTCGGCGTGGTAAAGACCGATAAAGCCGGAAACTTTTCGCTAAACGCTTTTTCCGACCGCCAATATCAAATCCGCGCGATTATGTTTGAAAAAGACCCCGAACCTTTTATGACCGCGCCGCCCGTCATCACGGGCATCGCCGATTCCGGGATTTTTATCCTCGATGCGCAGACGAAGCCCTTTAAATTGGTGCTCAAACAGCAAACCGACAATTACAACGAGGTGCGAGATAAATATCTCGGGTTTTTGGAGCGAAACTATTTTCAAGAGCAGATTTTCGGCATCAATCATTAGAACCGGGAAGAAAATGGAAATCTTAGAGTCTAAACGAGCTTGGCACAGGCTATACGAAAACGGCACAGTCTATATGAAAACACTATAGTCCAGACGAAAACAAAACAGTCCAGACGGAAACGCCATAGTCCAGATGAAAATACGACAGTCCAGATGGAAATGCGACAGTCCAGATGGAAACGCCACAGTCCATATGAGTCTTGCGAAACGCAATGAAAATGTTTTGTTCCAAGTTTAGAGTTCCTTAGAAGACTTTTTTTCTAAGCATCGCCGCCTGAAGGCGGGACTCTGAACGCTTAAAAAATATATATGAGGTGAGTTCTACAAAATATTAATTGAGCGTAAAGCCGGATGAATATTATTTAAAGTTTTAGCGGCAATCTAATTTTTATGAAGAGAGGAGAATAAAATGCTTTATTTAAATGTGAAAAGAGTAATGCGGTTGCGCGGTGTGGACAATCATTATGAATTTTTACGGAGTATCGGATTTATCAAAGCGACCGCCCGGAAGGTCATCGTTGATGAGCCTTTTATCGTCAAACTCGAACAGCTCGAGGCACTGTGTCTGGCGTTGAACTGCACGCCGAACGATCTGCTCGAATGGAAGCCGAACGCTTCGCAGAACGTTTCCGAAAATCATTCGCTGAACGGTCTGAAGCGCGCGGGCGAAAAGGATTTGCCGACATTGCTCAACGAAATCCCGCTCGAAAAATTTGAACAAATCGCGGGAATATTGCAGGATTTAAAGTCTGAATAATAGTGAAACCTTCCAGGAGAGGAGCACATTTTCGCCGTTCGGTTATGTTTAATATGTTATAATTTCTGGCATTATGGGACAAATTACCATCGAAATTCCGCAAAAAATGAATCGAAAATATCGGATCGTTTCCGAAAGTTCGGCAAAGGAAGTTTTGGCGGAACTCGAAAAATTATTGAAAAAAGAAAACAAGATCGATGACGAAGAAATTCTGGGACTCTGGGCGGACAGAAGTGAAACGGTCGAAGAAATAGCAGAAAAGCTGAGGGAAAGTTCAAACAATCGGAATCTGAAAAAATGACCGAATATTTGATCGACACGAATATTTTTATTGCCATTCTCAAGGGGGACGCAAGTTTGAAAACGTTGATCGAAAATTCCTCTTGTGCATTGGATACGACCGTTTATGCGGAGTTGATTCAAGGCTCAAAAAATAAATCGGAAGTTCAAAAGATAGAAAAATATCTGACCCGGTTCGACGTTATTCACTTTGACCATCTTATTTCCCACAGAACGCTTGAACTTATCAGAACGTATTCTAAAAGCCACAGTTTAATGTTCGGCGATGCGATAATTGCCGCAACTTGTTTGGAAAACGATTTAAAGTTGCTGACCTACAACGTCAAAGATTTTCGATTCATCAAAGGACTGAAAATCGAAAAACCTTAAATAATGAAACCTTTTAAGATCAGAAATATTGAAATAAATCCGCCGTTGATCCTTTCGCCGATGGCGGGTGTGACGGATTATACTTTTCGCCGCCTTATCAAACGGCGCGGCGGTGTCGGGCTGGTGGTGTCGGAGTTTATCTCGGTCGAAGGCTTGACGCGCCACAACCCGAAGGCGAAACGGCAGATGCGTTTCGACGAGGAAGAACGCCCGTTTGCGGTGCAGATTTTCGGCGGACAGCCAGAGCGAATGGCTCTCGGCGCGGAAATGGCGCAGGAAGTCGGCGCGGATATTCTCGACGTAAACTGCGGCTGTCCCGCGCCGAAGGTCGTCAAACACGGCGGCGGTTCGGGATTGTTGCGCGATCTGCCGCGCCTGGAAACGATTCTCAAAGAGATCAAAAAGACGATCACGATTCCGCTCACTTTGAAGATGCGTGTCGGCTTTTCGGATTCGACGATCAACGCGGTCGAAGTCGCGAAAATGGCGGAACAATGCGGCGTTGAACATATTCAGGTGCACGGTCGCACGAAGGAACAAGGCTACAAAGGCTTGGCGAACTGGGATTTTATCCGCGCGGTTAAAGAAGCCGTGAACGTTCCCGTTTCGGGCAACGGCGACATTACGACGATCGAATACGGGATGAAAAAATGGGCGGAATCGGGCGTTGACGGCATCCTGATCGGGCGCGGCGCGATGCAGAATCCGTGGATTTTCCGCCAGTTCAACGACGTTCTCAACGGGCGCGAACCGTATCAGCCCGACCTCGAAGAAAAGAAAGCCGTTTTGCTCGAATTTTTCGAGCTTGTGCGTGAAGAAATGCCCGAACTGCCCGCGCTCGGCAAAATGAAACAGCTTGCCGGGCAATTTACGAAAGGTTTGGTCGGCGGCGCGCAGTTTCGCCAAACGCTTTATCATTCGCATTCGGCGCAGGAAATTCTGGACAATATCACGGTTTATTTTGAAACCCTGACGAAAAGAAAAACCTTCGGCGACGGTCTGACCGAAGCCGATAAAGATTTGGAAATTATGTCGTGCGATGCCTTTTCGGAAGAAGAAACGAGTTGTGAAATTGCGGCGGCAGGATGATTTTTATGACTAAATATATATTTGTTTTGATCTCGATTTGTGTTTTCTGTTCGGTTTGTTTTTCACAGACCAAACCGAAAACTATTGCGGTAAAGAAAACTGTTGATACTCAAACGATCTTACCCGCTTTGAAATCTTCTCCGGCGTTTGCGGAAATCTCTCTGCGCCGCGCGGAACTGCGCGCCGAAGTCGAATCTTTGCTCGTAAATTACACGGAAGAGTTTCCTAAGGTTAAGGAAATCCGTTTTGAGCTGGACGTTTTAAACAGGGAATTGAACAGGCTTTTGACCGTGAAAACCGAAGAAAGTTCAAAGCTGACGTTGGCTTTGGGAAAAATCATTATCAGAAAAGCCGGGTTTGAAACAGACCTTTGGGATTTGCGGAAAAAATATAATGACGAACATCCCGACGTGAAACGCGCCCTTAAAAAGGTGGAAATCTTTGAAAATTCGATCAAAGATATTCTCAATTAAAATTCTTCTTCCAATATTTGTTCCGAGATAATTTCGTAAAGCTCGGCGGCGTGTTCCTTTGAAACCTGCTTTTTCGCGGGGATTTCCCGGACCCTGATTTTCGTGATGCGTGTGCGGCGTTTGATCTCGATCTCGTCGTTCGCCTTTATTTCCTTTGAAGATTTTGCCTTTGCACCGTTGACGAAGATCAATCCCGCATCGCAAAATTCCTGCGCCAAGCTTCTCCGCAGGATCAAACGGCTAGCTTTTAAGAATAAATCTAATCGCATAATTTAAGTGTAAAACGGAAAACGGAAAATGGAAAATTTTTGAATCATTTTCCATTTTCCGTTATCAGTTATCAGTTATCAGTTATTTATCGGTTTTTTCGGCGCGTCTTTCGTCGGCAAAAAGAATCGGCGAAACGATCGGGCGATATTCGTCGTTGATCTTGATGTATGCTTCCTGACGCAGGGTTGACATAAATTTCTTTTGTTCAGCCGGAGCGCGTTCCTGCATCAACGCCAGACGGACGGCGTTTTCGTCGAAAAACGACTCGTTGCTCGCGGCGGTTCTTTCATCGACGCGAAGAATTTCGATGCCGACCTGATCGATCTCGACCGGTTCCGTGACTCCGCCCGCTTTCAAATCCTTGATGGCAACGGCAAATTTCGGATCGAGGTCTTTCACCGTAAAAGTATCGACCTTTCCTTTATTTTGCGCGACATTTTCACGGTCGGAGTTTTCGACGGCGAGTTTTTGAAAATCCGCGCCCCCTTTCAGCTGGGCGACAAGCTGTTTCGCTTTTTCGCGGACGGCGGCTTCATTGCGTCCGGCAAAACTCAGGAAAATCTCGCTTAAAGTAACTTTTTCGGGCTTGGTAAATTTTTCTTTGTTCTTTTCAAAATATTCCTTCAAATCTTTCGAGCTTACGCCCCAATAAATTTTTGAATTTACTTCGCGGTTGATAACCGATTCGCGGGTCGCCTGTTTGCGCCAGATTTCACGGATTTCCTGCGGGTTGACGTTTTGCGATTCCATCACCTGATAAAGTTCTTCGATGGTTTTGATATTTTGCTGTTTCATAATATCAATAAATCTCTGGTTGATATTCGCATCGATCTCTTTATCCAAACCGGCTTCCTTGGCTTTTTGAATCAAAAGCTCTTCGTTGATTAGACCTGCGATCAATTCGCCTTTCTTTTCTTCGACCAATTTTTCCGCTTCTTCGCGCGGTTTGCCTTCGGCAACGAACGAATCGACGACGCTTTTCATCTCGCGTTTGATGCGTGAAAGTGTGATCACACCGTCGTTGACAACGGCGACGACCTCATCGACGACCTTGACCTGTGTTTCCTGCGCAAAGGCGGAAAGATTCAAAATTAAAATTACTGCAATCGAAAAAATTGCGGAGTTGATAAATTTCATTGTTTACTCCTTAAGAAATGTAACTGAAAATATTAATATTCTATGCTCGTGTTTGGCAACTTGGGAGTTTGATGCACAAAAAACCGCCTGCGTTTCTTTTGAACTCAAAAACATATAAATTCGTGGAAAGCGGCGAAATTGAAACTTTTTAATTAATAGCAGGTTTTCCGCAAAACCGCACCTTACCGAGATGAATAAAAAATGTCCGAGCTGTAAATTGGTCAACTTTCCGACCGCTGAAAATTGTGCGCGTTGCCAGTCGCATCTCGTCGAAGTCAATAATCTACCGACAAATAACTCATTTTTGCGGTCGAAAATCTTCAAACGCGCCGCCGTTTGTTTGCTGGTCGTCGTCTTTTCGGTTCTGGGTTTTTATTTTTCGCTCATTTTTTCCGCCAAACGTTTAAGTTATGAAGAAGGAAAAACGGTCGAACGCGCCATCGATGTTCTCGAAGCGAAAGGTTTTACGAGTGAAGTGCGAATGCTCAGATATTTTACGGTTTACCGCGCCAACGATCATTGGCTGAACGCTTCGGTCGTCAAGGAAAATGCCTATGCCGCGACCAATTATCCGCTCGAAATTATGACGATCTATCCCGACTTTTTCAATCGTTCGACCGACGACCTCGAACGCGCCGCGATTCTTCTGCACGAAGCACAGCATCTGAAAGGCGCGGACGAAAAAGAAGCGTATGAATTTGTCTGGAAAAACCGTAAAAAACTTGGCTGGACAAAGGAAAACTATCCAAACTCGGAAGTCTGGCAAACCGTCAGAACTCAAACGAAAGAAGTAGTCCCGAATTTGTTCGTCTGTGAAACCAATCTATACAACGATTGCACGGAATAAGAATTTAGCCTGCGAAATAAACGAAAGAAACGAAAAAATCAAAAAATAAAAGATAGCTTTAGCAATGCACGAATTATCAGATGAAAGATTAATTACAAACAATTCTTTCGGCTTTCGTTTTTCTTGTTTCTTTTGTAGGCAAACTTATTCCTGAATATTCAAAAGCAGTTTCCGCGCCGCTTCGATAAGATTTTCCTCATCCGTCACGACTCGTAAAATGCCGTTCGGCGAAAAGTTATAAACGCTTTCGTCCGTCAATAATTCCATCAATTTGTCGGGCGAAACCTTTGCGTTTTGGTCGAATTTGACCGCGAAACCGTTCGCCGTTTTATCGACCGAGATGATCCGCATTTCTTCGGCTGTTTTTCTTAATCGCGCATATTCAAACAAACAATCGACCGATTCGGGAATCTTGCCGTAACGGTCGGAAATTTCGCTGTAAATTTTGTTCAATTCCTCATCGTTTGAAGCCGACGAAATGCGTTTGTAAGTTCTCAAACGCTGTGAAGTTTCGACGATGTAATCCTTCGGAATCGAAACGTCGATGCCCAGATTGATCGAAACCGAAATTTCGTCTTCGACCGTTTCGCCTTTCAATTCCTGGATCGTGCGCTCCAACATTTTCGTGTAAAGATCGAAGCCGAGCGCGTCCAGTTGTCCCGACTGCTGACCGCCGAGAATGTTTCCCGCGCCGCGCAGTTCCAAATCGAGCGCGGCAATGCGAAATCCCGCGCCGAGATCGGAAAATTCGCGGATTGCCGAAAGTCTGCGCCGCGCGATCGGCGTTAATTCGAGTTCCGAAGGAATCAGCAAATAAGCATAAGCGCGGCGGTTCGAGCGACCGACGCGCCCGCGAAGCTGGTAGAGTTGTGAAAGTCCGTAGTTGTCGGCGCGGTTGATAATGATCGTGTTGGCGCGCGGAATGTCGATGCCGTTTTCGATGATCGTCGTCGCCACGAGAACGTCGTATTGATAATCGACAAAATCGAGCACGGCTTGTTCCATTTCCTTTTCGTTCATCTGCCCGTGCGCGATGACGACGCGCGCATTCGGCACGATCTTTTTGACGTGCGCGGCAATCGCTTCGATGGATTCGACGCGGTTGTGAATAAAGAAAACCTGACCGTTTCGTGCAAGTTCGAGTTCGATCGCGGATTTAATCACGCCTTCGGAAAACTGGACGACCTGCGTGTTGATCGCCAGCCGGTCGCGCGGCGGCGTTTCGATGACGGACATATCGCGCATTCCGAGCAGCGACATATTCAAAGTGCGCGGAATCGGCGTTGCCGAAAGCGTCAGAACATCGACTTTTTTCTTTAATTGTTTGAGCTTTTCCTTGTGCGCCACGCCGAAACGCTGTTCTTCGTCAACCACGACCAAGCCGAGATTCGGCATTTTCACGTCGGTCGAAAGAATGCGGTGCGTTCCGATCAGAATGTCGATCTGTTTTTTTTCGGCAGATTCGACGACGAGCTTTTGTTCCTTTGACGAGCGAAAACGCGAAAGCAAATCTATTTTGATCGGAAAAGCATTAAAGCGTTTTTTGAAATTCTCGAAATGCTGATACGCCAGAACGGTCGTCGGTGTGAGCACGGCGACCTGTTTTCCGTCCATCACGGCTTTGAACGCGGCGCGCATCGCAACTTCGGTTTTGCCGTAGCCGACATCGCCGACGATCAATCTGTCCATCGGAACCGCTGTCTGCATATCGTTTTTCACATCGTCAATCGCTTTTGCCTGATCGGTTGTGAGCGCGTATGGAAAAGCGTCCTCGAATTCTTCCTGCCACGGCGAATCGCCCGAAAAGGCAAAGCCCGAAACCATTTTGCGTTCGGCGTAAAGTCGAAGCAGTTCGTCCGCCATATCGCGCATTGCGCGTTTCGCCTTGGCTTTGGTTTTCTGCCAGCCCAGACCGCCCAAGCGTTCGAGAGCCGGAGCCGTGCCTTCGCCCGAAGAGAAACGCGAAACTAAATCCAATCTTTCGACAGGGACGAACAATTTCGAGTTTTCGGCGTAGATGAGCAACATAAATTCGCGCTCAACGCCCTGCGAACTGATCGTCTGCAACCCTTCAAAACGTCCGATTCCGTGATCGACGTGCACGACGTAATCACCCGGTTTCAGATCGCGGAAGTCGGAAATGAACGCGCCGAGATTGGTTTTCGATCTCTGGGTTTTGGTCTTCGGCTGTTTGTATTCGGCTTGCGTCGATTCGCCGAAAATGTCGTTTTCGGTGTAAACGGTCAGATTCAGGGACGGAATTTCAAAACCGTTCGACAGATCGCCGACAAATAGAGTGTCAGGCGCAACCGAAACGTCGAATTCGCGCATAATCTCCGTGAATCTTTCGGCGATTCCCTGCGATTGGATGACGATCAAAGATTGATCTTCGGGCTTTGGTTTTTGGTCTTTGAATTGGTTCGCGAATTCGCGGACGTTGCCGTGAAACTTGCGCGTTGAGCGCGATATGATCTCGAAATCTGCCGATTTTTCGGCGGTTGTGAACAAGAAGAGCGGTCGGCGTTGCAGGTCAGAACCGTCTGCGGTAGCGGCTGGGGAATCCGTCGCATCTGATTCGCCGAATTTTAACCCGCCCACTACCGCAGACGGTTCCGACAAGATAAACTGCTCATCTGTCGCGGCGGCAGTTTTCCCCAGTGCGCGAAGCTCGACGCGTGATCTTTTTTCAAGATTTTCGCGCAAACTTACGCCGTCCAGAAACAATTCATCCGGCGCAAGCCCGATCTCGCCGGCTTCGCTAATCTCGGCGTAACGTTTTTCGAGCGTTTCGTAAAAATTGGTCAGCGTTTGTTCGATTTGCGCAGGTTCGTCGATAATGAAAACGCAATCTTTGAGAAAATCGAGAACACTCGATTCACGCAGTTTGACGAGCGGCAACATAAATTCCCAACCCGAAAAATCCTCGCCTTCGTCGGCAAAATCGGCGCGGTCTTTGACGGCGCGGGCAAATTTTTCGTCCGCGAATCTTTCGCGCGCAAAGAACGACCAATCGTTGAAATCCGACGAAACGGCGGAAAATTCGCGCATCGGGGCGATTGAAATTTCTTTTATCTGCCCGATCGAAAGCTGGGTTTCGGCATCGAACTCCCTGATCGAATCGACCGTATCGCCGAAAAATTCGATGCGGACGGGATTTTCCGCCGTTGGCGACCAAACATCCAGAATCCCGCCGCGCACGGAAAATTCGCCGACGTTCTTGATCGGTTCTTCGCGCACGTAACCGCAGGCGACGAGCTTTTCGATCAATTCTTCGGGCGGAAAATCTTCGTCGCGTTTCAGATTTGCGCCTAAGTTTTTAATTTCAGCGGGCGAGAGTGTTTTCGTTATCAAAGATTTTGCCGAAAGAATCAGAAAATCGGGTTTTCCTGATTTTTCCGCGACTAGCCTCCAGAGCGTCAGAGCGCGTTCTTCCTGCGTTTCGGCGTGCGGCGAAGTGCCTGAATAAACGTCGGTTTCAAACGATGGCAAAATCAGCAGTCCTGCGTCCTGAGTCTTGAGTCCTGAGTCTTCGTTTGCCGGCTTCGGACTTTGGACTTTGGACTTTGGAGTGTTTCGCCAGAAATCCAGATCGCAGTTCCAGGCTTCGAGTTCTTTGTTTGAATCGGTGACGATGACAAAGGTTTTGCGGGTTTCGGCTTGAATTTTCGATAAAACGAACGCTTTCGAGGCGATCGAGGTTAAGCCGTTCAAGGAAATGACACGCGTTCCGCGCTTTATTTCGTCGCGCAAGCTTTTTAATTCGTTTGATGTTTCCGCCGCAAAGTTCATTTTTATTGTTCAAAACATTTATTCTAAGATTTACTAATGCAACAAACAATCACGCTTTCATAAAATCTTGATTGCCGACTCTGCAACGCTCGCTTATAATTTTTAAATTCGTAAGTTATACGAGTTGGCAGCCGTTAATCCGAATTCGGCAACGAACCACGAACAACGAACCGAATAATTTTATGTCTATTGCGAATACGAACACAAAAACAATCATTGAAGCGGAAATTATCGAAGACAACGATCAGGTGCAGGCGCGCGTCGAGCATTTGAAGGCGTTGGAAGCTCTGATCGGAAATTCTTATCCGAATAAATACGAACGCTCGAAGATTTCGGGAGTTGAAGATACGATCTCGAATCTTTTGAAGTTTGCGCCTGTCGCGGAAATCGTCAAACAACTTAAAGACGCAACGCCCGAAGGCGAAAAGCCCGACCAAGAATTAAAGGCGCAACTCAATGAAAAACTAAAAGCCTTTGGCAATGCACGGATTTCGGGTCGCCTCGCCGTTCCGCCGCGTGTGATGGGCAAAGCGGCGTTCGTTCACCTGAGCGACGGCATTAATCGTTTGCAGATTTACGTTCGGCGCGATGATGCAAAAGCCATTTATAATAGTGGTCAGTGGTCAGTGGTCAGTGGTCAGAATGAAGAAAATGAACCGACCGCCGATCACCGACCACCGACCACTATTGACGGTTGGGAAGTTTTCAAACTTCTCGATCACGGCGATTTTGTCGGCGCGGAAGGATTTTTGTTTTTGACCAACACGGGCGAACTTTCGGTGCACGTCGAAACGTTTCAGTTTCTTTCAAAAGCTCTGCTCCCGATGCCCGACAAGATGCACGGCATTGCTGATCCCGAACTGCGCCGCCGTTACCGTTATGCCGATCTCATCGCGTCGAGCCTTCAGGTCGAACACGAAGGTTTGACGACGCGCGAAGTTTTCGAGCGGCGGGCGAAATTGATTAGCGGAATGCGCCGATTTCTCGACGATGCGGGTTACATCGAAGTCGAAACGCCGATGCTCACGCCGAAAGCGACGGGCGCGGCGGCGACTCCGTTTGAAACTTTTCACGAAGCGTTGGGAATTCCGCTTTATGCGCGCATCGCGCCCGAACTTTATCTCAAACGCCTGACGGTCGGCGGTTTTGAAAAGGTTTACGAACTCAACCGCAATTTCCGCAACGAAGGTTTGTCGTATAAACACAATCCCGAATTTACGATGCTCGAATTCTATTGCGCCTATATGGATGTCAACGGAATGATGGATTTCGCCGAAGCGATGATCAAAGAATCGGTGCAAAAAGCGACAGGCGGAAGTTTGCAAGTGAAATATAAGGGTGTTTCTCAAAAATTTGTTCTTGAAATGGATGGAATTATACTCAACGAAGCTGTAAATATCATTGATTTCTCCAAGTTTGAACGATTGACAATGAAAGAAGCTATTGCTCGCCAAAGTGGAATAGCGAAATCTTATATAACAGAAGAAATAAGCAACTGGTTAGACAAAGGCGCAAACATCAGAGTGCTTAGTGATTTTTTATGGTGGATTGAAAATGAATTATATAACGAAGTTTATTATTTCGACGGCGGAGATGAACCAAAAGAGAAATTAAGCAAAGAAGAAGCTGATAAATTAATTGATAGTAAATGGGAAGAAATCGTTAAAAAATTTGCGGGAATAAACTTAACGGAAATAGAAAGGTCTAAGGATATTGTTTCAGTATTTGAAGATTTTGTTGAAGAATATCTAATCCAGCCAACATTCATCATTGATTACCCGAAATCGATTTCGCCTTTGTCGAAAGCTTCGCCTGAAAATCCGCAGATTGCCGAGCGGTTCGAGCTTTTTATTAACGGGATGGAATGCGCGAACGGGTTTTCGGAATTGAACGACCCGCAGGAACAGTTCGAGCGTTTTGTCGATCAGATGAAGGAACGCGAAGGCGGCGACGCGGAAGCGATGGTTTTGGACGAAGATTACATTCGCGCGCTGAGTTACGGAATGCCGCCCGCCGCCGGCATCGGAATCGGCATCGACCGCCTCGTGATGCTTTTGACAAACAAACATTCGATTCGCGACGTGATTCTTTTCCCGCATATGCGTCCTGAAAGTAAATAGTCCGAAACAAACAAAGAAGATAACCAGAACACATCTCATAAATAATTTTCAAGCGTTGAGAGTCGCGCCTTCAGGCGGCAAAAGCTTGCGCGAAAAGCCGCGTAAACGCGGGACTCTCAACTTGCTCCAATCATTTATGATCCAGATTCTAATAAATATGCGTAAGATAATTATTTTACTATCGCTCACATTTCTGTTACTAAACATCGGCTGTTCCGTTAACTTCGGAACGGGCGAAAACGATCCTGATATGAAAATGGGGTTGGCGATAGATCGTGAAAAAGCGTTTGAATTCAGTAATGAAACGGTCGAAGAAATAATAGCGGAAAAAAATCAGGAACTTTATTCAAAAATGACGGGACTGTTTCGCAAAACCTATTCTTCTGATGAAATTCCAAAGACCCTCGAAAAATTAGATTCACATTTTGGAAAAGTGATCGAAACAAAATATAAGTCTGAAGAAATAGGTTATTGGACATTTCCCGACGGCACGAAAAAGCCGATGAGAAAGTTTATTTATTCAGCCAAAACCGATAAGGCGGAAATGGGAAAATACTCTTTACAAGTTTCGGTTATTGTCGAGAATGACGAACTGAAATGCGCAAGTTTCTCAATGACCGAATTTGCTCAGAGATTGCCGGAAAACCCGAAATAAATCGTTTCACCAAACAGTTGCACTTCACCTGCGGCATCGACCGCCTCGTGATGCTTTTGACCAACAACCATTCGATCCGCGACGTGATTACTTTTCCGCATATGCGTCCCCTTGTCAAAGAAGAAGAAAAAGAAACGGCAGAATAATAATTAGGAAAAAGGCTTTCCTCCTTTTTCAGGAAGGGAAGTTTTCTCTCACTTTGCGGACGAAGTTGATTTATTTAAATTTAATCAGTCGAAATTTCATTCGTTTTATAATCACCCCGTCGCTTTGCGCCACCACTCATTGAAATGGCGGGGAACTTTTTTTATTTGACAAAAATAAATGAAATTCGCCGCCAACAGGTGAAAATCGCCAAAAACGGATGAAAATCGTCCCCGACAGAGTGAAAATCGCCGCGAACGGATGAAAATCGCTAAAAACGGATGAAAATCGTCACAAACACGATGAAAATCATCACAAACACGTGAAAATCGGCGCTAACAGAAGGAAATTCTAAAAAACGGATGAAAATCGACAAAAACACGTGTAATTAGTCAAATTTCCGAATAATGTTCGGTAAAATGTAAATGATCGTAGAAAGTCTTGCGTTGTGTCATCGTCCATCAATTATCAACTATCCGTTATCCCAAATTGAATTTCGGCGCGAAACTTGAAACAATCTAAATCTAACATTTAATTGGACAAGGGGAAGATTATGGCAAACGAAAAGAACAATTTTTTTAACGACAGCGAAAAAGACACGACCGCGACGGGCAGGGATTTGCCCAACGGCGACGGCACGATCGGCGACGAAGACATTCAGGCGATTGACGAAAACGAGGGCGCGGGCAAACCGACCGGACAAGATCATTCGACCGAAGACCACGAAAAAACCGCGCCGACCGAAGGGGTCGGCGCGATTCAGAACAGTTCGGACACTTCGACCGATATAGTAGATTTAAAAGAATAGAAAGTTCAGAGTCCCGCCTTCAGGCGGCGTTTGCGAAAGCATTCAGCCTGCCGAAGCAGGGACTCAAAATTTATAACAAAAATTATGGAATTCAGAAACGTGGAATCACAATTGGAAGGCATTAACGAACTTTTTAATGCCGCGAAAACGGAAGACGGCTGGAATCTCGACGAAGAAATGCTGTTCAGCTATTACTTTGTCGATAAGGACGTTGATAAACTCGAAAAACTCGGCGAACATCTCGACGCGGAAGGCTACGATTTCGTCGATATTTTCGAGCTCGGCGACGAGGAAACCAACGAATCGACGGGCGAATATCTGCTCCACATCGATAAAGTGGAAATTCACACGCCCGAATCATTGGCGCAGAGAAACGTCGAATTTCAAAAACTCGCCGACGAATACGAGATCGAAACCTACGACGGTTGGGAGTTCGGCGAAGTCGGCGATTACGACGAAGAGGACGAGGAAGACGAAGAATTATAATTCAAAATTCAAAATTAAAAGTTAAAAGTTCGGAATTCGTTTCGGACTTTTTTTTCGGGAAGATTTTAGGATTTTGCCTGCGAAAGAAACGAAAAGAGCGAAAAAAAGATGAGCGCGGATTTGGTAGATTGGGCGAATCAGCGCGGATAAATTTAATAAAAAATCTGCGTTCATCCGCCTTATTCGCCAAATCCGCGTTCAATTTTTTCATGTCTTTCGTGGGCAAACATTCTTATTCGTGTAAAATCGAATCTGCAAATGAAAAGGGAAGTTTACGACAGCGAAAAAATCGAAAGCGTCAGGGTTTTGAGCCTTTGGCAGATGATCTTTCTGGGCAAAGGTTCGTTCGTTAGGCGCGTTCTGCACGCCGTTATCAGCATCGCTCTGCGGCTTTTCTTTCGCCGTATCGAAGCCGTCAATGTCGAAAAAGTGCCGAAGGACGGAGCGTTGATCTTCGTGCTCAATCACCCGAACGGCTTGGTCGATCCCGCGCTCGTTTTCGTTTCGCTCGCACGGCGCGTTTCGTTTCTTGCCAAATCGACGCTTTTCGACATTCCCGTTGCCGGATATTTGCTCCGTATGTTCGAGATTCTGCCCGTCTTCCGGCGCGTCGATGCAACGGGCGATATGCGGAAAAACGTCCAAACCTTTCAAAATTGCTACGAATTGCTCGCGCAAAACCGCTGTATCGCCATTTTCCCCGAGGGAATCTCGCACAACGAAACCAAACTTCAACCGCTCAAAACCGGCGCGGCACGCATCGCGCTCGGCGCGTTGGGATTCGGGAAAGAAGAGGAGAAGAGGAAAAGAGGAGAAGAGGAGACGCAGGGACACGGCGAAACTGTGAATTTGTCAATATCTTCCGAGTCAGCGGGTGTTTTAGAGTCAGGCAATGCTCAACTTTCTTCAAATCCAAAATCCAAAATCCAAAATCCAAAATCTCTCAAATTGATGGCTGTCGGTTTGTATTACACCTCGAAAACTTCGTTTCGGAGCGAAGCGTTGATTCGTTACGGCGAGATCATCGAGGTCGAACCCGTTGCACTCGATGAAAACGGCGAACCGCCGCGCGAAGCCGTTTACGCGCTCAACGCAAAGATCGAAAACGCGCTCCGAAACGTGACGCTCAACCTCGAATCGCAAAACGAACTCGACGCGATTCTCAAAGCCGAAGCGTTGTTTTCATCGGTTTACGAAAATCTTTTGTTCAAGGATACGCTCACGCGTTCGTTCGGACGTTTGCAGGATTTGGCGAAAAAATACGAACTCTTAGCCCAAAACGACCCGCAAAAAATGCGCGAACTCAACGAACGCATCGAACGCTACGAAGCAAAACTCGAAGCCAGCGGCGTGACGGCGGAAAGCCTTTCGGTCTTACAGCATCCGACCGCGTATGTTTTCAGATATTTGATTCTGCGCGTGTTGGTTTTGATAATTCTCGCACCGTTCGCGCTTCTCGGCGCGGTCATTCATTCGCCCGCTTACGTTTTCTCGAATCTGCTCGGTCAAACCGTCACGACGCACGATGTCGATGCCGCCGGTTCGACCTCGAAAATCCTCGCCGCGATGATCTTTATGCCGCTCACGTGGCTGATCTCGGCAGGTGTTTTTCTGTATTTTTACGGTTGGCAGATCGCGCTTTTGTCGATTCCGCTGACGATCCTGTGCGGCTACATCGCGCTTCGTTCGTCGGAAACGCTGATAGATTTGAATATCTGGATAAAATCCGCGTGGCTTTTGTTTCGCCAGCGCGCTTTATTTTTAAGGCTTCTTGTTCAACGCCAAACTTTGCAAAAAGAGATCGGCGAACTCGTGGAAAACGAAAAGTGAAACTATTTTTAACGACAATCTTCGCGCTCGTCTGTTTCGCGCTCAATTCGATCCTGTGCCGCCTCGCGCTCAAAACGGACGAAATAGATGCCGCTTCGTTTACGGCGATCAGGCTCGTGGCGGGCGCGGTAATGCTGTTTTTCATCAACTTTTTTACCAGTCGGGACAAATCCCGATTCAAAAGCGGAAACTGGTCATCAGCCTTTTATTTGTTTTTATACGCGATCTGTTTTTCGTTTGCTTACGTCAGTTTGACGACTGGAAACGGCGCGTTGGTCTTGTTCGGAACCGTCCAGTTTACGCTCATCGCCGCCGCACTTTACAAAGGTGAACGTCCGCATCGTCTGGAATGGTTCGGCTTCGTGCTTGCCTTCGGCGGTTTGATCTACCTTATCCTTCCGGGACTTTCCGCGCCGCCGTTGCTCAGTTCCGTGCTGATGTTTTCCGCCGGAGTTGCGTGGGGATTTTACACGCTGAACGGAAGAAACAGCACGAACCCGATCGCCGACACAGCAGGAAATTTTTTGCGTTCCGTTCCTTTTGCCGTCCCGGTTTTGTTGCTCTTTTTACCGCAAACGCATCTATCGTCAAAGGGAATTTTGCTCGCGGTCTTGTCCGGCGCGGTCGCTTCGGGCATCGGTTACGTCGCCTGGTATGCAATTCTCAAATTTCACACCGCGACACGCGCCGGAATTTTGCAAATATCGGTTCCCGCACTCGCCGCGCTCGGCGGCGTTCTGTTTCTCGGCGAAAATTTGTCTTTTCGTTTAATATCTGCCAGTTGTCTGATTCTCGGCGGCGTTGCGCTGGCGATCTTCGGACGCAAAAAATGAAAACGATTTTGGATTGAATCGATCTGGAATTTGTAATAAAAAAAAGGACAGCCGTCGATGCTGTCCTTTTTTTATTATTTTCGGTCAGATTAGAAAACCAATCTTGCACCTAAGATAATTCGACGGTTTCCGCCGTTCGTTGCCCATTGATTAAGGAAATTCGGGGCATTGACGCGACCTTCGGGAACGCCGAAGTTGCGTTCGTTAAGGGCGTTGAACATATCCGCACGAACCTGAAAACGGACGTTTTCGGAGATTTGCGTATTTTTGATGATACCGAAATCGACCAAAGCCAGCCGTTGGGCGCGGATGATGTTGCGTCCCGCGTTTCCGACCCGTTGCGCCTGAGTTGTCAAACTGAACAACGCGGGGCAGCGGTTTGCCGTCGTCGGCGTGCCGCAAGCCGCGAGAATCTCGGGAATCGACATACTCGAAAGATTCATATTCGTGACCAGATTCGGACGAATCGCGTTTCCGACCAGGCTATCGATACCGTTTAATGCTCCGGCAGGATCGGAACCGTTTAAGACCGTAAACGGTGCGCCGCTCTGAACCGTAAAGAACGAGTTGAACTGATAACCGCCGAGAAGTTTTCCGATAAATCCATTCTGAGAGCGGTAAAACGGAAGCTCGTAAACGGCATTTCCCGAAAGACGATGCGGACGGTCAAAGCTCGAACGTGCGCGGTCGCCTCTTAAGTTGAATGAATCCTGAGCAACTGCGACCTCGGCATTCGACGGGTTGAATGTTTCCGATGCCGTATCAATGAAAGTGCTGAACGTGTAATTGATCCCGGCACTGAAATTTCTGCTCAGACGTTTTTCCAAACTCGTCTGCAACGCATCGTAAACTGAGTTTGCGGTATTCGCACGAAGGCGAATAATGCCGCGGCTCGGATCGACGCGCGGACAAGGATTGGTTGCCGTTCCGGTCGGGCAGATCGTGCGCGGATTGCCGTCGACGGTCTGGAACAAACCCGTTCCGCGAGTGCGGATATAACCGACCTTCATAACCAGATCGGAACTCAGTTCGCGCTGTGCTTCAAACGAAAACTGATCGGTCGCAGGCGCGCGGAAATCGGAACCGACCACCGTTCTGGTCAGGGAATTCGGATTCGTAACGTTCGGAGCCGTCGCGGTCGTCACGTTTACGAAAGCGTTTGCCGCCGGAAATGTGATCGAAGCAACATACGGAAATCCGCCTGCCACGTTCAGATTCAGGTTGATATAGTTTGCGTCGTAAGTGCGTGAATATCCGCCGCGCAAAACCAATTTATCCCCGCCGGTAAAAAATCCGAGAATGCCTTTATCGCTTGTTCGCGGATTCCAGTTAAACCCGATTCTCGGCATAATATTGTTTTTGTCCGCTTCAGGAACGGGCGTAAGCGCGAAACGCGGATCGTTTCCGTTTGCCGCGACGATTCGTGCACTTGCATCTTTAAGATAGCTGAACGAATCGCCGGGATACTCGTAGCGCACGCCGAGCGTCAAAGTAAAATTCGACGCAAGCCGCCATTCATCCTGCGCAAATGCGTAGAATTCCTTCCAGCGATAGAAACCGATCTGATCGCCGCCCCTGAGCGGAAGATTGATCGTCGCAGTTTGGGCAACGTCGTCGATGTAGCTTTGCAGTGTCGTGTATGCCAAACGTCCGCGAACCGTCGGAATAAAGAAGCTCTTGACATCCGTTCTGCGCAGGTCAACGCCGAATTTGAAATTATGAACCCCGGTTGTATAGCTCAATGAGTTTTGAATTTGATATGTGTCATTGATGCGGAATTGCGGCAGATTTACCGCTAATCCGATGGCGGTACGGCTGGCGGCGGCGTTGAAGCCCGTCAAACCGAGTTCGGAAATTTCGATCGAAGGAATCGATTCCGAAGACGGATCGTCAGCCGTGGTGGTCGAATCAAAGCGTGACCACGATATGCGAAGTTCGTTTGACAATTTGCTGGTCAGCACCGAGTTTAAAGCAACCGTTGCGGCTTTGGTTTTGGTCGGAACGAAAGTCGTCAAACCTGCCGGAGTAACCTGACCCGTGCCGGACGAAGTGTTGTTATCAAATCGATAGCGTCCATACATCAAATTCTTATCGTTAAATCTGTGATCGACGCGCACCGAACCTTGATTCGAGTCGAATTTAACCGAAGATGAGCCGGTGATATTGCCGAGCGGGACATTATAAGTTATGCCGTTGACCACGAAGCTCCTTGTCTGACCGTTGGGCGCGCCTTCAGGTAAAAATCGGAGTAGTGCGGCAACCTGCGGGCGATTGGCAAATTGCTGTAATATTGCGCGTCCTGCGGCAGTCGGAGCACCGTTGATCGTGGTTCCCGAACCTAATTGACGATCTGTCCAGCGTTGATAGTCGCCGAAAAAGAAAGTGCGGTCTCTTCCGTCAATAAAACTCGGACCGCCGTCACCGAAATTGAAAAAATGTAACGGACCGCCGATGGTAAATCCGTATTGAAATTCTTTTCTCAGCGGAGCTTTTCTTCTCGATTCGATGGTCGAATTTTCATTACAAAATCCGGCTTGCTTGTCTAGATTACTGCAGGCATTGAAATTTTCATTGTTGTGAAAAATGAATCCCGAACCGTGAAACTGATTCGTTCCCGATTTACCGACGAAATTAACGACCGCACCCGAATTGCGTCCGTATTCTGCCAAAAACTGGTTGGTAATGATACGAACTTCGCCGATCGCATCGGGATTGTTGATAGCGATCTGTCCGCCTGAAACGCTCGGGTCATTTATGTCCTGACCGTCGAGCATAAAGTTGTTTGAGCGCAAACGTCCGCCGTTCGACGAGAAACTGATACCGTTGGCAAAACCCGTCTGCCCCGAACTTAACTGGCTGATACCGGGAACCGACAATAAAACATTGTAAACGTTTCTGTTTGGTGCGATCGGAAGCTCGGAGAGGCGTTTTTCATCAAACCGTGTGCTTACCTCTGCGGTCGTAGTGTTTAAGAGCGAAGCGTTTTCCGTAACCGTGACTACTTCCTGAACTCCTCCGGCTTTCAATTCGGCATTGACGACCGCATCCTGATTGACAAGCAATGTAATGCCGGTTTGCACATATTTTGAAAAGTTTGAAGCTTCGACCGTTACTTCATACGAACCGATCGGTAAATTTACAAATCTGTAACGTCCTTCACCATCGGTTTGACCGTTTCGCGTAAAACCCGTGTCGGTATTTTTGACGGTAACGGTTGCGTTTGCCACGACCGCCTGCTGCTGATCCGTGACCACTCCCGATAGCGATCCTGTTGTTGATTGAGCCGAAACGGAACTGGCTCCGCTCAAAACAAGAACGACCGAAAGTAATATTGTAAAAACAATAGTTTTCATTTTTGTCTCCTTGTGCTTTTGATAAATATACTCTTCTAAAAGTATTGCCGGGTATAATCTATTGTTATCTAAGCAATAGCTATTCCTAACAGGGAGTTAATTCATTGCGGCAGACGGAAGCGTTAAGCTAAATCGACAAAAAGCATAAGTTTAGATAATAGTTATAAAGGTATAAGCTGAACCGCATCCGGGAGATGAGCGGAATATATCCAATTGAAAAATAAATAGAATCTTTACAAAAAAATAATTAAATCTGCAAAAAAATGGATATGAATAAAAAAATAGCAGGTTTAGAAAGAATTAAGGTCAGTCAGAGAGATTTGTGGCATAATTCATCAACTATTGCGCCGGGTTGTGGCATAATTCATCAATTATTTCACGACTTTAAGCAGTTCGATGAGAACCGAATACCTTTTATAGAGCGGTTTGATGTTTAATTTTCCGATACCTTTCTTTTCTAAATCTTCCAGAAACGGCAGTAACTCTTCGGGATATTTAACGTGAAATTGTTTGAGCCACGAAGTCAATAATTTACGAAACCATTTCGGCAGATCGGCTTGATCGTAGAAATCGACAATGTAAAGCGTCTTGCCCGTTTTCAGATTTTCGAGCGCATTTTCAATCGATTCTTTCCATGGCGGAATGATCGAAACGGCGTAACTGAAAAATATCGCATCAAATTTTGCGTTCAGAGCAAAGGTTTTATCGAACCTGAAATCATCGGCGAGCGCGGTTTTAAGCGTGATATTTTTGATGTTTTTCGCATCGATCTTAGATTGCGCGGTTTTGAGCATTTCCGCCGAAGCGTCGAGTCCGAAAAAGTTGGCTTCCGGATATTTTTCGGCGAGAATTATCAAGTTTCGCGCCGTCCCGCACCCGATTTCGAGAATGTTTTCACCGTCGGAAATCTTCATTTCCGCGATCAGCTTGTCGCGTCCGAGCAGATAATATTTACGCGTCAGATCGTAAAAGTATCGTTGGTGACGATACATTTTATCCATTTTCTCGAAAGGATTTTGGGTTTTGGATTTCGGATTTTGGATCGGTTTGGAACTCACTTTATTTTTTGCCGTATTCTCTGAGCAATTCGAGCGCGCTTTGGCGGATTTTATTTTGCATAAAGCTTGACCAACCGAGCAAAGTTCCGCTTAGACCTAATGCCTGTTTCGACCATTTCCAAATGTCGAATGTGTCGTGATGGCGAAAGATTTTACCGTCCTTAAATTCAAATTCGGCGTGAATTTCGTTATGAACCTGTCTGCCTGTTTTGCTGAAAGCGTAATCCGCAACCCAATCAGCCGAGCCTTTTTCGCCGTCTGCGGCAACATTTGAAAACGCGATTTTAATATTTCCCTTGGCGCGTTCGACGAGCATTCGCCACATATTTTTCGCGTCTTCGCCCTTCAACGAACCGAACGCCAGATCGGAAAACTCTATTCGGTCGTGGTAACACGCGACCATCGCCCCGGCATCGTTTCGCGCAAATGCTTCGTAAAATGTGCGAATTAATTGTTCGTTTTCCATATTTATTTCAGCAAATATAAATGAAATCCGCCGTAGATCGAAGCGCGGTCTTGTTTGAAAAGTTCTTTTGAAAACTCTTTTTCGTAAACGAATTTTTCGCACAAATCTTTCGGTAAATTCGTTTCGATCGGCGAGCTTGCGCCGGCGGTTCGGAAAATTATCCGTGAATCTTTTTCGCCCTTTTCTGAAATTGACTTCCAAAGATCGGTCATTGTTTCGGAATTCATCCAATCCTGCGCGTCCAAAAAGATGAAACGATTGAACGCGTTTTGCGGTTTGTTTTTGATCTCGTCCGTGATCGAACCGATTTTCGTGTTTATCTTTTCGGCGTTCGCTTTTAGTTTCTCGTAGTTTTCCTGCTTTAGATATTCGGGAATCGCCTGACGGTTTTCGGTGTCGTATTTGCGGGCAAAAGCCTGCCATGCAAAGTAGTTCTCGTAGATCGGATAATCGGTCGCAAGGCGTTTCGTGCGTTCGCGGTAAACGTCGATAATGCTGGTGTTTTCGCTTAAATCCTTCTTCAATTCGTCGTATTGCTGAGGCGGGATTCCCAAGCCGAACATCGTCACAGGCAATTTGCCGACGGTTTTGATAAAGAACGTATCGAAAAACGGGTCGATGTATTTCGCATAGAGTTTTTTCTGTTCTTCCGCCGTTTTCGCTTTTAAGACTTCTTCTGGTTTCAATCCGAGAAGATGCGAGAATTTATGGAAAAAACGCAGAAAATAACCGTTGCGCGAATGTTCGTAAAGCCCGCCTTTTTTGAAAAAATTGATGCGTTTGCCGTGACGGATTTTGCTCAATCCCGAATTCGATTCCCAAAATTTGCGCGTGTCGGCATCCAGCGCAGGCGCGACGAATTTTTCGTAGTTGGCGATGTTTTTTTCGCTTTTGCCGTAACCGAAAAAGCCGAAAAAGTCTTCGTAAGCGGGCAAGGATTTGAGCGCGGCGATCTTTAGATTGAGCAGGTAAATATGATGCCGATTGAGATCGACGGCGGTGACTGATTCGGGATTTTCGAGCAAATAATTGAGCGCGTTACAGCCGCCCGAAGAGATCGTCACGACGCGCGAATTTTCGTCTAATTTCAAGGCTTGCAGATCGACTCGCGGGTCTTCCCAGATTTGATTGTAAACGAACGCGTCAAACCAAACGGCGAAAAGTTTCTGCAAAATGCTTTGTTTTTTGGTCGCGTCTTTTTGTCTGACCGCGCCGAGAACTAAATCTTGTTCCGAACTCATATTTTGTATAAACTAAAAATCAGTCAGAGGTGATTTATGAAACTTATCGAAATTCTTTTAGCTCTTTTCTGTATTTTTGCCGCTATCTACAATTTCGATCTTTACGATTTCAATCGTTGCATCGTTTCAATTTTACTGCTTCTCACCGCTGTTTTGACGCTTTCGCAAAACGAAAAAATAAAGAGTTTCGCCAGAAATTTCGCCGTTGCCCTGACGATCTTTCTGATTATGAAAATCCTGATAACAGGCTGAACTATTCATTGACCATCACTTCGACCGGATCGATTCCCGATGCCTTCCACGCGGGATAAAGCGCGCCGAACAGACTTCCGCCGATGGCAATGACGGTTGCCGTGATGATCCAGCCCGAACTGAAGCTGAAAACCAATTCAAAGAAATCGCCGATCAGATAAGACGCGGCGAAAGCGACGATGAAACCGAGCAAAACGCCGAGCACGCCGATCAGAAATGCCTCGCCTTCGATAACTTTGATGATGAAGCCTTTCGACGCGCCGAGCGATTTCAAAATCCCGATTTCCTTGCGTCTTTCGGTGATCGTCGTATACATCGAAAGCAGGACGAAGATCGTCGAAACGAACGCGCCCAAGCCGACCAAAACGCGTAAAAACGTGCCGAGTGCGGGAATCCGGTCTTGCGCGTCGATGATTAAATCTCTCGTTAAATTTATCTTATTTCCGGGCAAAGCCTGATCGATTCGCGCCGCTACTTCGTCAACGTTCGCGCCCTGTTTCAATTTAACTAAAATGTATGAACATTTATTCGGGGCTTCGAGCGCATTCTGCATCGCGGAAAGCGACATCTTGATGCGCGCACCCGAAGGCGGCGAGAAAACGCCGACCGCCGTGTAGCTTTTGCCGAAAATCCCGATCTTATCGCCGAGTTTTACTTTTTCGTCCTTGACGTATCTTTCGTCCAAAATCACTTCATCGACTGCTGTTGCGCCGCGTCCCTGCACGAGCTTCATATCGTTCATTTTTGCGAATGGTTCCCAATCGATGCCGTCGATCTGCTGAACGCCCCAACGCTGTTTCGGGTTCGGCGTGATATAGCGAATGACGGGAACGGTCGATTCGACGCCTTCGATCTGCAAAAGCCGTTCGGCATAAGTCGTTGAAAGAGAAGTGTTCGAGCTTGAAGCATCCATTCCGCCCGGGCGCGTGAACACTATCTCCGCCTTCCAGTTCGAGGCGCGTTTGACCATATCTTCCGACATTCCCTTCGCCAAGCCGGTAAATAAAACGACGAGAACCACGCCCAACGCGACCCCGACCACGCTAATCAGCGTGCGAAACGGGCGGACTCTCAGATTTGCTAAAACCAATTCGAGCATTCAGCAATTATAAAACTTAATTCGGCGGAGTTAAAACGAAGAGATTAAATCAATGAAGTTACGAAAAAATTGCCAAATTCGAGGAAAATCGTCTAAATTTGCGAAAAATCAGCTGAATTTGCGCAAATTCTCATAAATCCGTGAAAAATCTCGGAAATTTGCCGAAAAATCCATAAATTTGGAGAAAATCAGATAATTTTGAGAAAATTCGCGTAAATCGATGATGTTCAACAAACTTCAGTTTGTTTTTTGCCTGCGATAATCAATAAATTGAAGTTTGTTGGACAATTTTTTATTCTGCTCTATAAAACTTCCTTTGAAAAATCATAGGTTTTCGCCTTTTCGATGTCGGTGAAAAGCTCCTTTCGGCGTTGGAAGTCCGCATACATTTTGTCGTAAGCGGCGAAAAGGTTGTCGGTCGATTTTTCGCGTGTGTTGTCGAGTGCGGTCAGAATCGCGTTGTTTACTTTTCTCGCTCGTAAGTCAGGATTTTCGACGATTTCGCGGACGGCTTTCGCAAACTCCGCGCCCGTCGGAGTCATCAGCCACGCGTTTTCGTCGGTCGCATAACTTAAAATTCCGCCCGAATTCGGCGCGACGGTCGGTGCGCCCGAAACCATTGCTTCGAGCGGCGCGATGCCGAACGGTTCTTTCGGATTCGGATGCACGAAAACATCGCAGTTCGCGTAATAATCGGCAAGCGTTTCCTTATCGAGATGCCCTAACTGAATGATTTTACCGGGAAAATTCTTCGCCGTTTCTTCGCGTAAAAAATCTTCCTGCGGTCCTGCGCCAGCAACTACAAGTCGGTAATCGTGTTTGGAATCCTGCGCGAGAAATTTCATCATTTCGGGCAAAAGTCCGATGTTTTTTTCGGGCGAAATGCGTCCCGCATAAAGCAGAACGATCGAATCGGCGGGAATTTTCGCCCGTTCGCGCATCGCTTTTTTGACCGCGTCGTTTTTTCTGTCCGCACGAAAAACTTCCGCGTTCACGCCGCGCGGACAAACGTAGATACGTTCTTCGACGGGAATGCGCGGAGCCTTGAAAAATTGCCACGCTTTATTGAAAAACCAATCGTTGCGCCGCGCGTTTTCTTCTTTTTTGTAGGCTTTGTAAAATTCCTGCGCCGTGTAAACCGAATTGGCGATGTGAAAATCGAAAATTGCGAGCGTGTAATTGCCGATAATGCGCCGCGCCAGCCATTCGCCGAAAGAAGATTTCGTCATAAACGAAGCGATGTTGTCGTCCATGCGTTCCGCGCTGAAATGCACGAGCATCGGGCGGTTGAGTTGTTTGAATTTGCCGATGCGAACCATCGCGCCGAGCATCGAAATCGTGTATTTATCAGTGACTTCGATCATATCGGGCATTTCGGCAAGCAGAATTTTGCGAATCGGCGAGTCGTTCGGCATATATTGCCAAGGCTGAAGAAGCCGATAGCGTTTGTCGAAAACAGGCGAAAATTTGGCGGGAACGTAATAGATTTTCGCAAATTTATTGACTTCTTCGACGGCTTCCGCTTCGCCCGGAACGATCAGGCGAACATAACGCTGATGCCGTTCGGCGGCGGCAAGCAGATTATTAAAACTGGTGCTGATACCGCCCGAATTTTTGTGGTAATAGTTTGTAATGTGAACTGATTTTATCGACACGGGTATTTATTTTGCAAAAATTTCGCTGACGGCAATCTGCCAATTTTCGAGAACGTTGGATTCGGCAATTTCACCTTTACTATAAAGCCGCTTTTGCCAGAATAAAATTCCGTCTTTTGCGTCGGCGTTTCTGATTTCGACGGTTTCGTTGTCCGAATCGATCAGCCAGAGTTCTTTGATGCCTAAAGCCAGATAAGTGTCGGCTTTGGTCGTGCGGTCGTAAACGCCCGTGCTTTCCGAAAGACATTCAAAAACGATGTCGGCAGACGTTCGGCGTTCGCCCATTTTTTCGCGCAATTCGCTTGAAACATACATCATATCGGGTTCGAGATACGTTCCCCAGACATTTTCGACATAGATCGAAGCGCGCGGATGAAAAACTCTGCCCGGATCATCGTTCGCGGCTAGAAAAAGTGTTAAAGAACGGCTTAGAACTGCAATTATATCGTCGTGTATATTCTTCGGCGGCGGCACAATATGTAAAACTCCTTCGATTAATTCGTAATGAGAGCGGTCGGCAGGTTCGGGAAGCGCGTAAAATTCTTCGAGCGTGTAGCGTTTGAGCAGAGATGAAAAAGAAATATTCGATTGAACCGATTCTAAAACTTGCATACGCCAAGATTAACAAAAAAACCGCTAAAGACAAAAGTTTTAGCGGTTTCTTCGGTTAAGTAAAGCAGATTTTATATTATTCGGCTTTCATTCGTTTATCCTTTCTTGCAAAATAAATGAGCGCGAGAACGATGACGATGCTAATCAAAATAATTCCGTCAACGCCCCAATATTTCAGATAAGCGATCTGTTTTCCGCCGCCGTATGTCCAGTAAAATTTGTTCGTGAATGCCAGACAGAGCATTTGCGAAAACACGCCGAACGCGAGAATGCAGGCGATTCCCGTCAGATACGCGCCGCGTCTGATTATCAAAGCGATCTCGACGGGAATGAACATCGTAAATTCAAAGATGAGAAAGGGAAGTTTGGCGATGTCGCTCAACAGCGATTTGCTTTCCGAGTCGCCGACGATCAAAACGTTGCGGCGCATAATGAAAAGCGTGAAAAGCGCGGAAAATATCGAAAAACAGATCGAACGAACGATGGCTTCGTCCGTGTGATCGTTCGTGCCCGTCAGGTATGCAAAGGAAAATTGCACGAGAAATTCAAAGAAATGGCTGATGAGCGGAACGATGAAAAGAATCGTTAAAAGTGCCTTCCACGCCGGTTCGACGCGCCGGAAAGACTGGATCAGGGTTCCGCCGATGCCCGCGATCAGAAAGCGGAAAACGAACTGCGCCAACGCTGCGCCGAGCGCGGTCGATAATTTTTCCTTTCCGATGATGTAAGTGATAAAAAAGATCGGTGCACGAACTGCGCCGCTCATAATCGCGCCTTTATAGTTCCAGTAACGGATGAACAAACCGGGATTGCGAACCAGATTAGACCACGCTTCGCCGATCGTATTCGATTGGCTGACGGGCGGCGTTTCGTCATAAGTTATTTCTTTCATACTGCGAAAATTCTGCTTTTCGGGAGCGGGCAAATCTTTCCTTCTATAATTCGGGCAGGCTTTTGACCAAACAAAGATGCTACCGAGATTGCGCTGATAAATCAATTGTCTGATGTTTTTTGTTCCAATTTTGTTTGGCTTTGACGCGATTCGTAAGCGTCGCGATATGCTTGATAAACGCTTTCAAAAACCGCATTCCACGAACGCGTTAGCGCAAATTCGCGCGATTTCTTTTTCAATCCGGCGAGTTTCGCGGGATTTTCCATCAGTTCGAGCGAATAATTTACGAATTCGTCAAAGTTCTTGCAGACAAATCCCGTTTCGCCGTGACGCACGATAAATTTCGGTCCGCCTTTGTCGGTCACAAGACACGGCATTCCTGCCGCGTTCGATTCCTGAATCACATTTCCGAAAGCGTCGGTTTCCGACGGAAAAACGAAAACGTCCATATTGGCATACGCCGTATAAAGCTGTTCACCTTCGAGAAATCCCGTAAATTCGGCTTTCGTCATATTTTTTTCGAGATATTCGCGCTCGTTGCCTTCGCCGACGATCAAAAATTTGAAATTCGTTTTGCCCTTCTGCAACAGTGCTTTTTCGAGTTCGGCAAGCAGACGCACATTTTTCTCAGCACGAAGCCTGCCGACAAAACCGAAACGAAAAATATTGTCCGAAACCGTTCGTTTGGCGGGCGAATACGCCGCCGTGTCAACGCCGCGAATCATTAGACGCGCTTCGCGTTTCGTTCCGTTGTGCAGAATGTCGATCAATTCCTGATTCGGCGCAAGCAGGATTTTCGGCATTTTGTAGTAAAGCACCGCACCGTCCATAATTTTGCGCTCGGCAAAGCCGGTCATCGAATCGAGAAAGTTTTTCGGCAGAAATCTGAAGATTTTCGTCAAACGCCGCGCCGCATATTCGTGCAGGTTCGTATGCCACGAACCGACCATCGGAATTTTTAATTTCCACGCGAGATACGCGCCGACGATACTTACGTCGTTCAACCCCGTGATATGAAAAACGTCGGGCTTGAATTCCATCAATTCGCGCAAAACGCGGTTGACGTGACGCTGGAAAAGCGGGTCGTATTTCAAGCCTTCGTCCATCGGAAACGCAATCGGCGAACGTTTCAAAGACAAATATCTAACACTGCCGTCGGTGCGCGTTTCGGTTTCTTCTCCGGCGTGAATACATAAAAAAGGATAGCCGTTTTCTTTGGCATATCCGACGAGTTTGTTGCTGGTCATCGCAACGCCGTTTACTTCCAGAAACGAATCGGGAAAAAAGGCGACGCGGATCGGTTCTTTCACTGCTCTCTATAATAACAAACGGCGGGAAAACCCGCCTTTTGCCGTAAAAGTAATTTTATGAATTTATGAATTATTACGAATAATTTTCCGAAACCGATTCGGTCGAAATACGCGGCGTATAATCCTGCGTATCGGGAAGCTCGAAAACCGTTTTCTCGACATTTTTCGGGACAATATCCTTTTTGTCCATCAATGCGCGGTAAAACGGGCGCAGACGCGGATTTCCGAAAAACGCCAGCGTTTTGATCGCCAAACGAAGCCACAACGGACCTCCGCGATCCCAATGAACCGAAAGCGGTCGCGTTCCGAAACCGTCGCCGATGTCGAAATGAACACGGTCGAACCATTTCTTGCGACCTTCGGGAAATTCGGGATAAAGTTTCAAAATCTCTGAAAAAGATTGTAATTGACGCGATTGAAGCGGCTGTTTATATTCGGGCATCAGCACGACTTCGCTCTTTTTATCGACGCGGATTTCTTCGGCAAATTCCTCAAAAGTGTGCGCGTTTGAAAGATTAATGACCGTGTTCGGTTTGCATCCGTGACGGTCGCCGCCCGTAACAACGGGGATTCCGAGTGCTTCCGCCATTTCCAGAACGGCTTTGTTTTCCGACCACGAACGAAAACCGTTAATTTCAAAAGCGTGAATCCAGCGTCCGTGTTCCTTGATGAAATTTTTGAGTAAGATTTCGTGCTTTTCCTTGCCGACGATCTCGATGTCCCAGAGCGGATGATTTAAAACCACCAGAACTTCGGGAATCTCGTTGAGCATCGCAAAAAGTTCGGTTAATTTTTCGTTCTTCGGATTTTCGCCGAACGTGTAGCCGACCAAATTTTTGGTAAGTTCGACGGCGCGTTTTTCGGGCAGATTATGCACGCCGACGTGGAAAAATCCGTATTCATACGGAACCGTCCATTCAAGCGAGATCGGAGCTTTTTTCGTTTCCGCCGTTTCGTTCAATTTTAAGTTTGCATCGATGCTGTCGTGATCCGAAATGGAAACTATCGCATCCAATCCGGCTTCGTTGATCTGTTTTTGCTCAAACCCGTAAACATCGTGGGCGGTCAGCGGCGGCGACCAGAAAGCGGTTGAAAAATCGATCGCTTTTCCTTCGCGGGCGAGATATTTTTTCTGTTCTCTTGCCCAGAAAAAGGCAATTATCGGCAGTTTTTCGGCGTAATGCGGAACGAAATCCAGCATTTCCTTTGAGTGTTCGGTATGACAATGGAGAGAAATACCTGTTTTCGCTTTCGGGGCTAAGTTTTCAGCTTCGTGCAAAATATGCAGTCGCGTTTGTTTTAAGTTCATTCTCCTTACTCCGTCTCCGGCTATCGGCAAATTTTATAACCTATCAAATATAAAAATAGATGTAAATGTTTCTGATGGCTTTCAACTCTTAAACTGTTGTCCTTTATTTTTTACAACCATTTGCGGGAAAACAGATTTAATAATTAAAAATTCTACCACATCGCCCGAGATTAAGGCTAAGAAAATTATTGTTAAATTTGAACCCGCTCAAATGCAACGCGAATTTCTATTACCTTGTAAAAAGGAAAAATACAAAAAGAAAACATCATATCTTTTCTGAACAGAACAGTTTGAAAATGGAAATGTTCCGTCCGAAAAAAAAGAAGTTTCGAGCAGAAACTTCTTTTCCGTATTAAATTTACACCGTTTTTCTACCAGGAAAGCGGATAAATTCCCGAACGTCTGGCTTCGTCGATGTCAATCAAATTGTAGCGCGGGTCTTTTTGATTAATGCCTTGCAAGCTGTCGCCAAAGCTCTTTGTGCCTGCATCGACCGCTTTGAAAAATCCTGCCATCGACGCTTCTGCTTTCGATTTTTCGTCGCCGAAATTTGAAAGATCGGTGCTTCCCATCATCGTCGTTTCGAGTCCGCGCCAATCGCCTTTGCCCGTAATGTCGAAAACGAGAAAACAATGTCCGGGAATCAAGACGAGTCCGACGCGCAAACCGATCTTTTTCAGGATCGAAGCGATCAAAACCGAACCGTCAACACAATTTGCCTGCGAACCATTGATCGATTCATCGAAAAGCCGCACGTATTGACTGTAAACTTTCGTCGTCGTGCCCGTTCCCGAAGTATTCGTGATACTGCTGTATTTGAAATTTCGCTTCTGCAAAACATACCAAACGGCAAAAACCTGCGCGAAAACTTTTTTATAATCTTCCTGATAACCCGTAAAAGAATCAACGACTTTCGCGTTCAATGCTTCCTTCAAAATCTGATCGATCCATTCGTGATCTTCGTTGACGTAAGCTGCGAAAAGCCACTTCGTATTTGCCCAGCGGTTTTCATCCAGAAGATAACTGTAAGCATAAACCGCTTCATTGACCGAGCGGATTCTGACGACGACGTTTTTCTTTTCGATTAGTTTTCCGTCGAGATAAAGCGCAAAACTAGCATTGGCAGGCGCGGCTTTTTTATAGCTTTTGAGCGCGTTCCAATTCCAAACCAGTTTCGGGTAAACCTGATAATATTTGCCTTTTTCCGCCAGATTCGCGTCAAATTCCTGATATTTCAAGATCGAATCGATCTCGATGCCGATCTTTAATCGCGTATTCGCTTTTGGATTGATGATGTGCATCCCGACCAAACCCTGCGCGTCGCCGATAACTCCGGCGGTCTGGCTTTCGACGATCGGTTTCGTTGCCGTCGCAAGAAAAAACGCGGGAAATATCTGCTTGTCCATTTCCACGACGGGCATCCAATCGATTTCTGTTGCATTCGTATCATTTCTTGGCGGTGGATTCGTCGGCGCAGTTTGTATTTCGAGAAATTCGGGAATGTAATCGAATTTGTAACCGACCCAGGCGGCAAGGTTTTTCCATTTTCCGTCCGTCAACGGGAAATAAACGTAGCCGAGATCGATCGCTTTGCCGTTAACGATCACACGGTAACTCGTTTCGTCGGCTTTTGAAGCATAAACCGAATCAACTTGTTCGTCGCGAAATGTTTTATCGTTGCAAGGCGCGCAAAAATGTCTGAGCCGTTTGGTAATATTCAACGCCGAAACCGCTTTGTCTGCCTCCGCTTTGCTCACATATCCGAGCGTGTCGGCAAAAATGTTTGAAGAAAAAAACAGAAAAGCAAAAATAAAAACTAAAAATTTACTTGTAAATTTCATAATATCTGTAGTTATTTGGGAAGATCGGGTTTAGAATCTGAAGCCGTAACCGTTAAAAGAGCGACGATTAAAATAAAACCGTATTCGCTGTTGCCGTTGCCGTGTTCGCCGACGAACCAGCCTAGATCGGAGTGAATCAAAACAATTCCCACGTTCAGCGTAAAAATAAAACCCGCTCTGGAAATCGTGACACTGAGCGATTTAAAAATCTTCAATTTGAGAGAAAAAAAACATCAATTTTTTCTCAATTCGGATTGTTTGCTTGATTTTGTCGAAAATTTAGGAAGTTTGATGCGGAGTTCTGACGATCAGATTTTTGAAATTTTCGTCCTTCAAAACTTCTTCCCAGTAAGGATCGAAATTCAGATAAGTCGGCGGGATTGCGGATTGATTAAGCAATTGGCGGAAATATTTTAAGGCTTCGTCCTTTTTGCCGAGCGTGAAGGCAAGCAAGGTCAGATCGCTGTATTTATTCGCCCCGTCAGGCGAATCCTTGAGTTGTGAATAGAGTATTTCGGCTTCGGTTTTGTTACCGTTTTTCGCGTAAATATAAGCCAAACTTCCCAAGGCGGTGAATTTTTGCGATGCGTCCTTACTCTCCAATTTCAGCAAATTTACGGCTTCGTCGGTTCTTCCGTTGAGATACAAAACATTTGCCGTTTGAATATTTACGAACGGCAGAGTCGGTTGGAGTTGGGCGGCTTTTTCACAATATTTCAAAGCTTGCTGATAATCGCGTTTGCACATCAAGATACTGCAAAAAGACATATTGTTATGCGCTGAAAGCGGTGCGTATTCCTGCGCGAGTTTTAGCTCCGCGTAAGCATTCTCGACATCGCCGCGTTGAAGCAATTCCCAGCCGTAATGAAGTCGGGCAAACGGATTGAAAGGCGCAAGCCGGACGGCGCGTTCGAGCGAGTTTTTGCCCGCTTCAAAATCCTTGTATTTCGCAAACTGGACAAAAGCGAGAGCAATATAGGCTTCGGCAACCGTATCGTCCAGAGCCAACGCTTTTTTCGCGGCTTCTTCGGATTTGCTCCATAGTTCAGGGCTTTTTTCGGTCGTTACAGAGTCGTTTTGCCAGTTGTAAGTATCGGCGAGCATTGCGTAAGCCGGCGCGTAATTCGGGTCTAATTCGACGGCTTTTTGAAAATAAAGAACGGCTTTTTCAAAACCTTCTTTAGTGTGCGTGTTGGAAAAATAAACGCCGAGCTGATAAAACTGAAACGCTTCGGGATTGGCGGGCTGTTTGGCGGCGAGCGGTTTCTCCCAACCTGCCAAATTCAGCGGAAGCGAACGCGTAACTTTGTCGGAAATAGAATCCTGCAAAGCGAAAATATTGCCCGATTTTTCGTTAAAGGTTTCCGCCCAGAGCGTCGAACCGTCGGAGATTTTTATCAGTCTGAGCGAAACTCGGACCTGTTCGCCTTCGCGCTGAACCGTTCCTTCCAAAACGGAATCGACACCGAGATTTTTTCCGGCTTCGATCGGGTCGTAAGATTCTTTGTCGGCGTATTGAAAAACCGAACTCATCGAGCGAACGGGAATTTTATGCTGTTTGCTCAGATTGTTGATAACCGCATCTGAAAGCCCGAAAGCGAGTTTAGAATCGTCATTTTGTGAAATATTTTTGAACGGCAAAACCGCGACCGAGTTGATCGCGTTTCCGGTTGCCGTCGACGTTTTATTTTTGAAAACAAAGACCGCACCAATCAAAACAAAAACTGCCAAAACGACCAAGCCGGCTTGCAAATATTTCCCGGAAAAAGTTTTTGAAACGGTCGAAAATTCGGATTTTTCGTTTATCTCATCGTTTGCAACTGAGATCGGTTTCTCTTCGCTTAAATCGTTGTCGACCGCTTCGTCGGCAATTTTTTCAAATTTTCTGACTTCGCCGACAAAACTGTAGCCGCGTTTCGGTAAGGTTTCGATAAAAGGTTTGCCGTTTTTATCGCTGCCGAGCGTTTTTCTTAAAATGTAAATTTGTTGCGTGATATTGGCATCTTCGACAAAGCTGTCCTGCCAGATTTCCGCTATGAGAAATTCTTTTTTTACCAATTGACCCGAGTTTTTCAAGAGCAAATGCAGAATGGCAAAAGCCTTCTGCGTGAGCAAAACGGGCTGATCTGCATTGAATAATTTCTCGTTTTCGACATCGAGCCGAAAATCGTCAAATGCGTAGTAAATAAAAACTTCTCCTGCCGATCAAATAGATTTTTTGGACGATTTGAAAAAATAATAAGTTGCTTTGCAAAACACGAAGGAAAACTTTATTTAATTCTCAAAACTGAGATTTTATCATTCCGAACTTTGAATTTTCCAAATGATAAGGACGAAATTTTGCGGCAATCGTTCCTTGAATTTCTGCGTCAAATAAAAAATTGAATTTTTTTTCAAAAAACTTGTCATAAATCGAAAACGTGCGGTGTTTTGTATGTAGTTACGAGGAAATTCTTCTTCAATTTATACATTTTTATAAGCTTTCAGGAGTGCAATTATGAGTTGGTTATATTCCGTTATTTTAGCCGGATTGATGATTTCGACAGGTAGCGACATATCGCTTCCCGGCAAACAATACAATCTCGAAACAGAAACGAATTCGGCGCAGACGATCCAGTTGGACGAAACCGAAAAATTTGAACAAAGCTATCCCTTGAACGCCAACGGAAAAGTTCGCGTTTCAAACATCAACGGTTCGATCACGGTCGAAGCGTGGGACAAACCGGAAGTCCGCCTCGAAGCGACCAAGATCGCCGACAGCAAGGAAACGCTCGACGAAGTCGAGATCAAAATCGATTCAAACCAGAATTCGTTCACCGCCGAAGTCGATTACGGCAACTGGAAAAACAATCAGAACGGCTGGAAAAATTACCGGAAACTCGAAGTGCAGTTTCGTCTGATGATTCCGCGCACGGCTGTTTTGGACGAGATCGAAACCGTCAACGGTTCGGTAACGGTTTCAAATTTTGTTAATTCGACCAATGTTTCAGCCGTCAACGGACAGGTCAAAGCGTCGAATTTACGCGGAAACGCTTCGCTTTCGACCGTCAACGGAACGGTCAACGCCGATTTCGATAATCTGGAAGCGGGAAGCAAAATCTCGCTTGAAACCGTCAACGGACAAGTCAATCTGCTGATCCCGTCCGATTCCAACGCGACCGTTAAAGCCGACACGGTCAACGGCAAGATCGCTAACGATTTCGGGCTTCCCGTGCGGAAAGGCGAATATGTCGGCAAAGACCTTTACGGCAGACTCGGCAACGGCAACGCGCAGATCAAACTCAGCAGTGTCAACGGCGGTTTGTTCATCAATCGAAAGAACGACGGCAAAAATCCGAGCCAGCCGACCAATCTTTTGAATGACATCAAAGAAGATTCGGAAGACGGCGAATATTCGGCGGATGTTGCCGTTCCCGTGCCGCCGCGCGTTCCGAAAGTAAAAATCGGCAAGATCAACAAGGAAGTTGCCGCCGCAATGCGCGAAGCCGACAAAGAACGTTTGGTGTCGATAAAGGAAGCGCAGAGGGAAATGGAAGAAGCGTTAAAGGAAATGCGTTTGGAATTGAAAGACCTCGACCCTGAAATCGCGCTTGCCGCCGAAGCGTCGGTGCGTGCTTCGCTTGAAAGTTTGAAAGGTTTGAAAGAGATCAATCTCGAAGATTTACAAAAACAGATCGAAGCGATAAAACTGGAAAAATTGGCGAATCTCGACCGTTTGGCGGAGATAAACTGGTCGGGAAGTATGCCTGCGATCGAGAAAAAAAGCGAAACCTTTGCGGTTAAAGGCACGCCGAAAGTGACGGTCAATGCCAGCGGTTGCGACGTGAAAATTCGCGGTTGGGACAAGCAGGAGGTTCAATACGTCGTAAAAAAGATGTCGCGGAGCAGTGACAAAAAGCCGCTTGCGATGACCGCCGACGCGAGCGATTCGGAAGTAAAAATCGTCGTAAACAATAAAGAAGACGCGGACGAATATTTCGGCGACGGCGCGAAAGGTGTTTTCGTGGAGGTATTTGTCCCAAAAAAGTCGAATCTCAAGATCGTTACGGACGGTGAGATCAGAATCGAGAACGTTTCAGGCGAACTTGATCTGAACGGAACGGAAGGCGCGGTAAACATCCGCGACGCGGACGGAAAACTCCGCCTGTTCACTGCCGACGGTCTTGTGAGAATTATCGGTTTTCGCGGCGAACTCGAAGCGCAAACCAATGACAGCGAAGTTTTTCTCGAAGGCGATTTTACGAAAATTAACGCCAAATCGAACGCCGGAGATATTTATCTGACCTTGCCGGAAACCGCCAATGCCCTTATCAAAACCAATAACGAGATCGGTTTTATCGGTGCAAACGGTACTTCGGTCTACGGTTCGGGACAGAATGTTTTTATTAACGGCACGGCTGTTTCGGGACAAAACGCAAACGGCAACGGAAGAGTTACGAGCGTTGGGTCTGAAAAGTGTTCGGGATGTGTCAGCTTTGTGATGGAAGACGAAAATACCTGGCGCACCGGAAACGGCGATTCAAAGTTTAATTTCACTTCCGAAAGCGGAACGCTTTATATTCGCAATTCAAACGTCGTCAATAAAAAATAAATACGAAAAAAGAGCGAAAGACCGTATCTTTCGCTCTTTTTTTGAAACTTTCCGTTTTTCAGCCCGTTTTATAAACGGCATTCATTTTCGCCCGTAATTAATTTATTAAATCATTTAGTTTCTACTCCTGTTCTTAAAAGAGGTGCAGTATGAGAAAGTCGTTGGCTTTTTTTGCAATTATATTCTTTTCATTTTTTATTATAAAAGCCCAACCTGCAAATTTGTCCGAAACTTCGACCGCTAAAACCTCGTCCGAAACGAATACTTCGGATGACGGTAAAAAAAGCGAAGTTGTTGAAACGAAAATAGCTCCCAAAAACAATTCAAAGGTTGCGATTCCGCCCGAAAAAGCAAAACCCGTTAACATTCCGAAAATGTCGATCCCGGTCGTGATCGACGGAAAGATCGACGAGGAAATCTGGAAGGATGCGGCGGTTTTTAAGGATTTTTACCAAACCAACCCGGGCGACAATATCGCGCCGTCAAAACCGACCGAAGTTCTGGTGATGTATGACGAAAAAAATCTTTACGTCGCCTTTAAATGTTGGGACGAAAAAGACAAAATTCGGGCGACCGTCGCCAAACGCGATGAAGTTTTCGGCGAAGACAACGTGCGGATGTGGCTCGACACTTACAACGATCAGCGGCGTGCTTACGTGATAGGTTTTAACCCTCTGGGAATTCAGCAGGACGGTATTTTTACCGAAGGACAAGGCGCGGATTTTTCGGTTGACATCGTGATGGAATCGAAAGGCGTGATCGAAGATTGGGGCTGGTCGGTCGAAGCGAAAATCCCGTTCAAATCCCTGCGTTATGTCGCGGGAAAAGGAAAACACTGGGGGTTCAACGCGGCGCGCAACATCGATCGGCTGAATGACGAATTCGACCAATGGATGCCGGACGACCGCAACGTTTCGGGCTTTTTGATCAAACACGGAAAGATCACGGGTTTGGACGAAATCAAGTATGAAAGAACGCTCGAAATAGTTCCGACCGTAAAAATTTCCGAAACCGGAGAGCGTAAACGTTCTGTTTTACCTTCGATAATCAGAGGAAATCCGTTCGACCCGGTATTTAACCCGAACGGACTGCAAGACCCCGGAAGATTTGTCAATAACCCGGTTCAAACCGATCTCGGCGTGACTTTGAAATATACGCTTTCACCGAACGTAACGCTCGATGCGGCGATAAATCCCGATTTCGCGGAGATCGAAGCCGATGCGGTCGTTGTTTCAGCGAACCAGCGTTTTCCGATCTTTTTTCAGGAAAAACGCCCTTTCTTTCTTGAAGGAAAAGAGATTTTCGATTCACCTTTACAGCCGTTTTACTCGCGCACGATCGTCGATCCCGATGTTGCCGCAAAGCTGACCGGGAAGATCGGTAAAAATTCGTTCGGACTTTTGCTCGCTTCGGACAACGCGCCGGGAAATTATACGGAAGACGAGCGCGCCGAACTGCTTAATTGTCAACGGTCGCGGGAGTATTTTACCAACTACGTTCCTTGCGGAAGCATCGAAGAACTGGTCGATAAAAACGCTCTTTTCGGTGTTTTGCGTCTAAAGCGCGACTTTGGAAAGGAAAACAATGTCGGATTTTTTGCGACCGCGCGAACTTTTCCGAAAAACCGAAATTACACGAGCGGTTTTGACGGTTCGTTTAAAATCAACCCGAAAACCGTGATGAATTTTCAGGTTCTCGGAACGCATACACGCAGTTTTTTCTACAATCCGAATGATGACAAGGTGAAATACCGAAGCGGAAACGGTGTCGGCTATTATTGGAGTATGGATTACACGACCGACCGTCACGGCTGGTTTGCGGAAGTTTTCGGACGCTCGAAGGATTACCGAACCGATGCCGGATTCACGCGCCGAACCAACACCAACACGGTTTTCTTTGCAAACCGCGTGAGTACCAAATCCAACCCGAAAGCCAAGATCATCCGCGCTAATTTCAACCAGTTCGGAAGATTCGTTTACGATTGGAACGGTCGCCGTCAGGATGCTTTGGTCGGAGGAAATGCAAACCTGACATTGCAGGGCAATACCTTTGTCTATGCCGAAACAGGGGTCGGATTTGAAAAACTCTATGAAGATGAATTTGGTGCCAGACGCAATCCGAATATAAATCTCAGCGGCGGCTTTTTCGGCGCACCGACACGTTCGACGACACAGCCTTACTTCAGCGTTAACGTCAATAAAACGTTCAGCAAACAACTTTCGCTTTACGGATTTGTCGGTTCGATCTTTAACGCCTTCGATTTCGATTTCGGTGCCGGAAACAAATATCCGCGCGTCAGTCCGGCATACATTGCGTTTGTCCAAAGATTTCAGCAAAATCCGCAGACTGCGGGAGAATATCCGGCACTTGACCCGGGAAAAGGCTGGCAGTTTGATGCCAATGTCGGCGGTGAATATAAGCCTATCGATCCGCTCAGAATATCGCTCGATTACACAAAAAGCCGTCTGCGAAGAAACGACAACAAACAGGTCGCTTTCGACACGAACATTTTTTCGTTTCGCTCGACCTACCAGTTTACACGCTTCATTTTTACGAGGTTACGGCTCGATTACGATACTTTGAGAGCAAACACGAGCGGGCAGTTTCTCTTTGGTTGGAATCCGAATCCGGGAACGGCTTTCTATGTCGGATATAACGACAATTTCAATTATGGCGGTTTCAGTCCGATCACCGGACAGTTTGAGCCTGGATTTGAAAGAAACAGCCGAACATTTTTCATCAGAGCCTCATATTTGTTTAGAAAGAGCTTCTAATGCTCCTCCATCCATAACCTTAAGGCAGTGAACTTTTGTGCGGGTTCACTGCCTTTTTTGTATAACTTAACCGGGAGCGAATTAAAACTAATGAAAAGTGATTGCATTTATAAAATAACTGTTTTGAAAATTTTTTAAAATAAATGTTGACAAACAAGTTTCTTTTGTGTATATTTGCTAAAAATTAGGCAGCCAAGTTAAATTGGTAATACGTTGAATATTTCCGATTATTTTAAAGTATTCAACGTCAAATTAAAAGTTCCAATATTTAATTGAGGAAGGCACACGGGGAATAATCGCCTTCACTTTTTGGGATTTTACCGATTTAAGAAATAAAACAGTAATGAATAGTATGCAAGCTGTGGAATATTCGGAATGCTTGTTTATTAACCTTGGATTCTTATTTTTTTATGTTGGCGATTTTAAACTATGATTCAGCTCAAAACTTTGTGCCAGGCGCAACAATGTTGACGTTTGATTTGACTGCCATACCTAAAAAGAAATTAAAGAAAGCCGTTCTTATATTTCAGATGCGAACGGCTTTTTCATTTTTTATCAGAAGTTAAAAAACTACCTGATCGATAATTAGAATTACCGGTCAGGTAGTTTGGTTGATCTCAAAGACGCACGAATGATTCTTCAAGATGTACCGTGACAAGCGCATCTTACTTCATTTCCTGTCTTTAAATCAATCAAACTACTTAATATTCGTTTGTCCAAACAATTGTTTTACCGTCACTGGACTTTTTCCAATTGCCGGAATTGATCCGCCGTCAGGACATTTTCTCAGATAAATGTCGGATGCGGTCTGTCCGGGAAAACCGTCGATAAATCTCCGTCAGGCGATTTACAAACCGAAAATAAATATGTCTAAAAAGAAAACATCAAACAGCAATCCATCCGTGTCTGTTATCTCTGCGAATACAACCGAAAAACGAACGCAAGTGTTAATTGATGAATCGTTAAATAAGAGTCTGTTTACAAAATTAAGGAAACAATGGTGGTTAGTGGCAGTGATCGGAGTTTTATCGCTCGGAGTGTTGGGCTCGACCTTGAAGTATTTGGACGATGATG
>JAJQRF010000017.1 GCA_021228405.1 Pyrinomonadaceae bacterium | reverse complement strand
AGTTGATTTTCCATGGTAAGAAAATTCTACCAATCAGCCGGTTTGTCTGTCTTTTAACTACTGATTCACATTTAAGATTTGAAAATAAACGCGTGTTTGAAGATTTACATTGGATGCTCGATGTCATAAAAAGCAACTTCGGCTGGAACAAAAAACAAGACTAAAAGCGAAGGAAGTAAAAAGGCTCCCCTCCTTACAAAGGAGGGGTGGCGCAAAGCGACGGGGTGGTCATTAAACCGTCAATATATCGAATGTCTAGTCTTGAAATAAAACCACCCCGTCCGCGAAGCGCGTCCACCCCTCTTTTTGAAGGAGGGGAGCTTCTTTTTTGATTCTACTTTGCCTAACTTTTTGGCTTAATAATTGCGAACTAAATAAAATTTTGAAAATTTTGATAAAATTGTATTGAAACGAGTCAAACGGAGAACGAGCAAGGGTGGAAGCAGTAGCAAATAATCATACGGAAAATCAAATAAGACCAATTTTGGAAATGTCTTCGCGCAGACGGTGGGCGGTCACGCTCGGCGTGATGACGGGAATGTTCATTGCCGCGCTCGAAGCGACGGTGGTGGGGACGGCGATGCCGACCGTTATTTCCAGCCTTGGCGGTTTAAATCATTACAGTTGGGTGTTTTCGGCTTATCTCGTGACCTCGACCGTGACCGTTCCCGTGTGGGGAAAATTGTCCGATCTTTACGGTCGCCGGCTTTTATATCAGATCGGCATCGGTGTTTTTCTGCTCGGCACTCTGCTCTCGGGACTTTCGGGCACGATGACGCAGTTGATTATCTTCCGGGCGATTCAGGGACTCGGCGCAGGCGCGCTCGTGCCGCTCGGGATGACGATCATCGGGGATATTTACACCGTGCAGGAACGCGCCAAAATGCAGGCGTTTTTCAGCGGTGTGTGGGGACTTTCGAGCGTCGTCGGTCCGGTCGTCGGCGGATTTATTACCGATCAGCTTTCGTGGCAGTGGGTTTTCTTTATCAATATTCCGGTCGGCATCGTCGCGGCGGCGATCATCGGTTTTGCATTAAAGGAACCGAAACTGACGGCGAAACCGAAGATCGATTACGCGGGCGCGGCTCTTTTGATGACGGCGATCAGTTTGCTGATGCTCGCGCTCGTCGAAGGCGGAAGCTCGCTGACCGTGCTTTTGCAGTTGCATAATATCCTGCTCATCGGCGGTTCGATCATTTTGCTGGTAATTTTCTACATCGTCGAAAAACGCGCTTCCGACCCGATCATTCCGTTCGACCTGTTTCAGAATAAAACCGTTTCCGTTTCGGTCATTGCGGGATTTCTGGCGGGCGTGGCGATGTTCGGCGCGATCTCGTTCATCCCGCTTTTCGCGCAGGGCGCGCTCGGTTCGACCGCGACGGAAGCGGGTTCACTGCTTACGCCACTGATGCTGAGTTGGGTTTCGATGTCGATCATCGGCGGCAGATTACTGCTTCGCGTCGGGTATCGTCCGATCACGGTCGTCGGTTTCGTCATTTTAACCGTCGGTTTTGTTCTGCTTGCGCTTTTCGGGCGCGAAACGCCGCGTTTCTGGCTTTATTTCGATTTGGTATTGATCGGTTGCGGTTTGGGATTAACGATGCTGACGCTTTTGATCGCCGTTCAGCAAGCGGTCGAACGGACGAAACTGGGCGTAGCGACTTCGCTCAATCAATTTTCGCGCTCGATCGGAGGCGCGTTCGGCGTGGCGATTATGGGCACGGTTTTGTCGTCAGGATTGGCGGCAAACCTAAACGAAATAGCTTTGCAGGGAAATACGAGCCTGACGGTCGAACGCGCCGCCGAATTTGCTTCAAACCCGAACGCGCTGATCGACCCGCAAGCCAAAGCCGCCATCTCGCCCGAAACGCTCGACGTGCTCCAGCAAGCGATGGCAAGCTCGATCCACACGGTCTTTTGGGTCGGCGCGGTCATCTCGGTTTTCGCCCTGCTCGTCATTTTCTTTTTCCTGCCGAAACAGAAGATCGAACTCGAAAACAAAACCGATGACGATGTCGGCGAAAAAACGATTCTCGCCCAGCAAACCAACATCAACGCCCGCAACCAGCCGCATACAACGGGTTGATAATGAGGATTGATCGATATATTTGAGTTAACCCGAACGCGTTCAGAGTTCAAACTAAAGTTTGAACTCTGAACGGATTGCAGCGGAATTACTTAAAATCTCAAAATTTTAGCGCAAATGCTAAACCGCAATTGACTACCAGACCGCACCGATTGACAATGACACCGCCACAATTGACAACTGACTTCCCCAAATTGACAATGACACCGCCATGATTGACTATTGAGTTCCCCGAATTGACAATAACAACCGCAGAAATATTTTTAGAATTGAATTTTTTGCAGATTATTTGCGCTTGCCGAGTTCGACGGCGCGTTTGTATGCCGCGTAGATCGCCTTCGATAAAACCGTGCGGAGCGAGCCTTTTTCCATCTGGTAGATCGCTTCCGCCGAAGTTCCGCCGGGCGACGTGACCATATTGCGAAGTTCCGCCGGGTGTTTGTGCGATTCGATGGCAAACAGCGTCGAACCCAACATCGTCTGCTGAACCAGTTCTTTGGAAACTTCGCGCGAAAAACCGAGGTGCACGCCCGCATCCGTCATCGCTTCCATCATCATAAAAATATAGGTCGGACCCGTCGCCGAAAGCGCGGTCGCCATATCGATCTGATGTTCGTTCTCGACGTAAAGCTCTTTGCCCAAAGCCGTGAGAAGCGTTTTCACCTGTGCTCTCTGCACGTCCGAAACCGCTTTCGAGCAAGTCCAAGCCGTCATTCCCGCCCCGATCTGCGAAGGCGTGTTCGGCATCGTGCGCACGACGAATTGGTTGGTCAATGCGTCGGAGATCGTTTCGATCGTCGCGCCCGCAATGATCGAAACGATCATTTGCGTCGGTTTGACAAAATCCTTTATTTCTTCCAGAACTCCGCCGATGCGTTGCGGTTTGACGCAAAGAACGACGAGCGCATCTTCGTCGGGCAAGGCACGAACGGCTTCGGCGTTCGATTCAAAAGTCTGAATTTGATATTTGCTCTCTAATTCCTCGCGCCGGTTCCTGCGCGGATGCGAAGCCGAAACCTGCGATGCGTCAACCAATTCCTGCCGCAAAAGCCCCGCCACGATCGATTCCGCCATAACGCCGCAACCGATAAAAGATAACTTTGAATTTTTAAGAAGTTCGTGACTCATCTTTAATTTTTTAATTTGCCCACGAAATACACGAAATAAACGAAAAAAGAAAATGATTTTGTTTTATTTTCGTGTCCTTTCGTGTATTTCGTGGGCAAATATTTTATTCGTAACTTAGAGCTTCGACGGCATCGAGACGCGCGGCGCGAATCGCCGGGTAAAGTGCGCCGAGTGCGCCGCCGATCAAGCCGACAACGGTCGTGATCGCCAAAACCAGCGGACTGATCTCGACTTCGAGCGTCGTCACGCGGGTCAGTAAAAACCGCAGAACAACCGTTAAAATAACGCCCAAAACGATCCCGCTGAAACTTATCAAAAGGGCTTCCTGCGTGATGATCCAAGCGATGTTCGGATTGCTCATCCCGAGCGATTTCATAATCCCGATCTGCCGTGTGCGTTCGGTCACGGTCGTATACATCGTCAGCAAAATGACGAGCGCGGAAATGACCGCCGCGACCCCGATGACGACGTTCAGAAACACGCCGAGCGCGGGAATGCTCGACATATAAAGCTCTTCGAGTTCTTTCGTGAGCAGAATCTGATTGTCGGGAAATTTGGCGTGAAGCGTTTCGGCAACCTGTTCGGGGGTGAATCCTTCCTTTACTTTGATGAGAAAAGCGGAAACTTTTTCCTCGCTTCCGAGCTGATTCTGCATCACGTTGAGCGGAATTTTGATTCGTGCGCCCGCCGCCGGTTCGTAGGTGCCGACGACGGTAAAATCGCGTTCCCACATTTTCATTTTGTCGCCGAGTTTGAGTTTTTTCTGCTTTTGAAAACCCGTGTCGATGATCGCTTCGTTGTCGGCATTAGTAACGGCTTTGCCTTCGATTATCTTCAAGCCCGTGATCTTCGCATATTCGTCGTAATTTACGCCGTCGATCAGACGGCTTCCGGTATTGCTGTCCGCCGCGACTGAAGTTTGCCCGATCGGAACGACGATCTGCACGCCTTCCGCTTTAGCGATTTCGGAAGCGAACGAAACGGGAAGTCTGAATGCTTCGTTGCCGCTCATTCCGAGCGAACCCGAAGCGCGAAAAAATATTTCCGCGCCGACGTTCGCTTCACGCGAAGCGCGTTCGCGCAAACTGCCGTTTGAAAGCCCGACCGTGAAAACGATCAGCAAAACGCCGATGGCGATTCCGAGAATACTTACCACCGTCCGTGCCGGACGATGAAACATATTTGAGAAAACCAGATTATCCATTATAAAAATTTAGGGCTACTGCGCTTTCGTGCCTTTATCGGGCGGTGTTTCCGCGTTGGCGATCTGTGGCGGCGGACTCTGCTCCTGCTTTAATTCTTCAGGCGATTTCCAACCCGCTTTTTTCAGCAGGTCGCGCGCGAACGAAATCGGAACCGCCATATTTGCCGCGTTGCTTTCGGTGAAAACGCCGAAATTTACGCCGATGACTTTACCCGATTGTCCGAAAAGCGGCGCGCCCGAACCGCCCTCGGCAGTTTTCGCATCGTGCACGATGCGCCGCGAATCAAGATCGGTCACGGCTCCCTGCGTCGTGAGCGGCACGATCTTGCGCGATTGCGCGAGAAAATTTATCAGAGCCTGGCGCGAACCGCCGAAACGGGCATTGATCGATTTCGCCTCAGCATCGTCAACCATCGCCAGAAGTCTATCAGGTCCGTTCGGATAGCCCATCGTCACAACCGTTTTGCCGACCGCGACCGTGTTCGTATCTTCTTCGAGCGGCAGAACGGGAATGTCGGGCGAAACCGCACTTAAATCGATCGACGCAACCGCCACGTCTTCCTGATAGGAAATTTGCCTGATTTTCAGCGTGAACGGTTGCGGAATATTCGGAAAATAAATGACCAGACGCTTGATTCGTGCGCGTCCGTCGGCTTCACGCATCATTTGTTTGACAAGATCATCTTCTTCCCAAGGCTGTAAAACGTGGCGGTTGGTGACGATGTAACCGCTTCCGACGTGAAAACCCGTGCCGATAAAATCGTATTCGACGGGTGAACCGTTGCCTTCGGTTGTCAAACCCGTCTGCGGCGCGGCATCCTGCGGAATTTCGCCTTCCATCGGTTGCGGTTCATACGGATTCGGCTGAAATGCCTGCGGATCGGGGTAGCGCAAAACCTTCCCGCTTTTTTTATCGATCAGATCGTAAACGCCGACGATCAGACACACACCGTTTCCGTATTCGACGCGCAGATTCGGTGCAAGCGAAACGGTTTTCAGCAAATCCTTGTTGGTTTTGTCCAATTCGCCGAGCTGATCGCTGGTTTGCCCGAGTTTTTCTTCGAGCTTGCGGATGATCTCGCCTTGCTGTTCGGATTGCTGACGGCTGGCGCGAAGCTCTTTGTTGACCGCAAAACCGAGATACAAAATTCCCGTCAGAAATCCCGCGATCAGGACGAGCGCGATGAGTTTCGATGTCCAGCTTATCTCGCGCATCAATTCGCGGACGAATTCGCGCAGGAAAATTTTCGCGTCGTCGCGTTTTTCCGACGAAGCCGATTCGAGCGCGGCGGTTTCGATAAACTGGGCGAAATGCGGCTGTTCGCGGTTGGTCGTGATTAACGCGGATTTCGACGCGAGCGAGAAAAACGAGAAGGAAATATCGGTGTCGCCGATGGAGATCACGTCGCCGTCGCCGATCGCGACAAAGCGGCGGAGCGCGGTCTGGTTCAGCTTGATGTCGAGCGAAATGTCAAAATTTATCACGCGGTAAATTCCGTCGTTATTTTCCATTTCGAGCCAAACCGAATCTTTTTCGATCTTTTTCGTGTGAATTTGCAGGTCGCAAAAGGAAGTTGTGCCGATGCGGATATTATCCTCAGAGAAAAACTCGGTGCGTTTTTCCGTGCCGATTGAGATGTGAATGATAATACCTGCTGCCATTTTCTATAAAAAGCTGATAAACAAGTGGAGATTTTACCATAAATGAAATGTAAAATCAGTCTGCTCAAATAGTTCTTGCAAATAAATTACGAACCGAAATCCGAAATAAACGGAGAATTTGAGCGAACCGATACACGGAATTTTCAAATTTTGTTAGCATAAAAAATTATGAGTGAACCTAAATTTATCGAAGACCGCGAAAAACTCGAAAAACTTGCGCCCGTTTCCATAGCACCCGTCAAACGGCAGGTTTTCGTTTGCAACGGGAAATCCTGTTTAGCCGTCGGCGGCGCGGAAGTAAAAGCCGAATTTGAAAAACAACTCGAAGCGAAAAATATGCGTTACGGGAAAGCGTCGAAGGGCAGAAATCCCGCCGGCGAAGTCGTTCTGACGGATTGCGGTTCGGTCGGTTTTTGCTCGGTCGGTGCGGCGGTTCTGGTTTATCCCGAAGGTGTCTGGTATGCTCAGGTGCGCGCCGAAGACGTGAGCGAGATTATCGAGGAACATCTCGAAAAGGGAAATGTCGTCGAACGGTTGGCGTTGATCGAAAAATTTGGTGATGATTAAATGAAGCAGATAATTTGGTTGGTTTTGAGCATTTTTCTTTTGTCGGCGGTTGTTTCGGCAAATGTTCCCGCACCGTTTCAGGGCGGCAGTGCGGGTTTCGAGCCGGGCGGGTTGGAAGAATTCGAGGCGATCAGCGAGAAGATTTTCATCGATCTGACGAATTTAGAAAATTATTCGGAATACACGCAGGATAACCGCGTCAAACTCGAAAACGTTTTTGAATTTGAAAACAAAAACGCCGAAAAAACGATCAAATTATTAATGCCTTTCGACAAGGATTATCAGATTTTTCTCGACGACGTAAATCTGGAGCTGAAAGCCGTTGCGGACAGCGAAAAAACGATCAGCTGGCAGATTCCGAACGAAACTTTCTGGCTTGACGGAAAATCGCTCGGCTACCGCGTCAACAACCGGCAGACGCAGAGCGTCAGCATTAAAATTCCGAAAGGCAAACACACGCTCAAGATCAAACAAAATCTCGCGCCGTCCTACAACGTGAGCGGCGCGCTGACGAAATACTGGCAATTCTCGTTTGTCACGCTTCCGCCCGAAAACCGCAAAAATATCGTCAAAACCGACATCGAAGTAAAAACTCCGCAGAACTGGGAAACGGTCATCAATCCGGAAATGAAAAACGAAAACGGAGTTTGGAAGGGAAATATCGCCAATCTCACGCCGAAAGCGTTTTTAATCACGACGAAGTATCCGATTCCCGGAAATTACAACCGCGTCAAGGATTTCGCCGGAAATGTTTTTATGTTCGTGCTGTTCGGCTTTCCTTTGATCGGGCTCGCCGTATGCGTCTTTGTCCTTGCAAAATATAAGTTCGGTTGGACAGGCGGATTCGTGTTTGGACCTTTGTGGGCATTTTTGCTGGTAGTGTCGCTGTATTTTCACGAATTTTCAAGTGAAAGTTCGATTCCGCAGGTGCAACAGGCAAATTACGGCTACGGCGATGTCGGCAGTGTGATCGCTATGGCGATGTTCGCCGTCGGCGGTTTCGTTTTGGGGATCGTGCTCTGGCTCGTGGTTTGGATTTTAACGCGCTATTTGAGAAAGCCGAAATAATGATAGCCGGCAAATAAAAAAAGAAAGAATTATCCGAAAATAATATCTTCCTTTTTTATTGAATTTTATTGAAATTAAGTTTGTCTAAAAATCGTTTCGCCATTTAACGGGAAAGAATTTTCCGGCTTGTTCGGGCGTGACGGTTTGTTCAAAGAGTTGGAACGCCGCCGCCAGAACGGGATCGCGTTCGTTTGCCAGATCGCTCGCTTTCGGCAACAGAATGAGTTGCGGGGTAACGCCGACGTGCTCCAGACTCTTGCCGTCGCTCATAATGACATCGGCGTTAGTCATTGAAATTCCATACTGTGTCTGCGAAACTTCGATGCTTCCCATCGTCAGCGGGTAGCCGATTGACTGCATCACCGCGCCCGCCGAATAATCTCCCATCACGATTCCGCGTTGTTCGAGCTGAATAAATCTGGCGAAGATTTCGGAAGCCGAACCCGAATCGGAATCGATCAGGACGATCAATCTACCTTTGAAAACGTCCTTTCCGGCGGTTTTGGCTTTTTGCGGCTTCATTTTCTTGCGTCCCTTCAATTCTGCGATGACCGTGTCTTTTTCGACAAAATACCCGGCGAGTCGTTCGAGGGTTTCGACGTATCCGCCGCCGTTCCCGCGTAAATCCAGGATCAGATTCGTGGCTTGTTTGATGCGTCCGTTCATGATCGAATCCATCAGAGCGGGGTCGGTCGAAAAGCTCGGCATTTTCCAGACCATTGTCGGACCGAGTTGGACAAATCTGTGTTCTACCTCAACGCCTCTTCCGATCTCGTATTCCCTGATAATATCGGCAAATTCGACGAGCGGTTTTTGCGAAATGACTTTTGAAGCGACTGTCAAAACCCGCGGTTCCTTATCGGTCGGGCTGATAACTTTTAAGGTCAGATTGGTTCTCGGACTCAAGATGCGATAGTAATAATTCATTTTCCAGAATTCTTTTTTGTTCGGTTTGAATCCTTCAATTTCGAGAACTTCGTCGCCGGGCTTTAATCCTTTTTTCTCGGCATCGTCTTTCGGGCGGACGGCAGTCACGAAACATTTGTCGCCGACCATTTTCATCGTCCAGCCGTATCTGACTTCGGCGGTTGTGTTCGGCGGATAAAAGATCGTGTGCGAGTCTTTCAATTCCAGCACAGCCTGCGCAATGATGCCCCAGGCTTGTCCGAGCGTCGTCGCCTTGTCGAGTTTTGCTTCGGCTTCCTTAAATTTTGCGTCAAGGTCTACGCCGTGATAATTCGTGTCGTAGTAATCGTCCTTGATCGCATTTTTGACGGCATTGAGCATATCTTTCGCCTTACCGCGCTGAACCCGGTCGAGGCTTTGCGGAAAAACCGTCTGACCAAAGCAGAAGCAAAGTGCAATTAAGAAGCAAAAATGCCGCAGATTTGCAAAACAAAATCTAAATGAAGATTTTTTATAATTCATATTTCTTACCTGATTTTTAAGTTTTATTTCGGGGAAATTCCAAACAAGTATGTCGAAAATTTCAAATTGTAATTTATATCAAAAACAGCTTCATTTTTGAAATGAAATAAAACGGAAATCCGTTCATAAATTTATCTTTCGAGCGTTTCCTTCTCGGTGACGATGATGTGATTGCCGATGGTAATCATCGTTATCGGATTAAATCCGGCGGCGATCGATTCTTCGATCTTTTTGTGAAGCTTGGTTTCCTTGAAGGCTTCGACTAATTTATATTCATATTTTTTATTGGAATTAGCGGCGCGTTCCATCACCATCACGAGTTCGGCGGTCAGAAAGCCCTGCTTGAAAACGATCGTGCGCGGGAGCAGACGGTAGCCTTGCGAGGCAAATTCGTTCAGCTCTTTTTCCATCGTTTTGTTGCGCGAGGTCGCCAGAATTTTATATGAATAGGGCGATTCGTTTTTTCCGATCTTGTCGAGAAAAAGTGCCATATCAAACTGCTGTGTCGGCGCACCGTAAAGAACGCGGAAACCTTTTGCCGCGACCTCGTCCAGTTCCTTTTCCATCGTGCCGATCTTTTTCGTCGAAAGAATGAGATAGTTCTGTTCTGCATCGAGCGGCACTTTGTCCTGTGCATAAAAGGAAACGGCTGCCGCAAAAATAAAAAAAAGCGCAAATAAGTGTTTTTTCATTGGTAAATCCTCTAAATTGTATTGATTGGAAGAGTTTCAGCCTTAAGATGCAGCCTATTTGAGAATAAGTTGCGTAAGCCGAAAAAAAGTAAATAAGAGCGAGATTTTCAAATATAAATTTAACTTGAAGCTTAAAAAAAAGCTACTTTTTTTTGAAAAAATTCTAATTTATTTTTCCTGCAAGCGGCGCGATACCGCATACAAAGGGCTGAAACATCTGCGCTAATGGTAATCAAAAAAAGTTTTCGCCATCCGCCTGAGCAGGACACTTTTGACGGTGTCACAATCATTGCGAAGAAAATTGACGGGAATAATCGGATAGACAGGGTAAATTTAAATGTTTTATCCCTGTCCATCCTGTCATCCCGCTTAAATTAAAATCTGAAAAATCCGAAAAATTAAGGGTTCGATCAAAGTCTGATCTTGATGCCGCCGTTGAAGATGCGACCTTCGGTGTGCGTGTAGATTTCGCTGAAGGTCGGGTTTTGATACGGCGGGAAAACGACTTGACCGAAACGGCTCTGGCGCACGTCGGTGATATTTTCGGCATTGATAAAAAGACTGAATTTGCCGAAAATCTTTTCCGCGAAAAGCCCGACCTCGGTAAAGTCTTTCGTCTTGAAACCGTTGCTTAAAAACTGACTGCCCGAATAATAAGCCTCGATCCCGGTTTTGAACGCGTCTTCCTTTTCAAAAATGAGCGCGGAATTTATCTTGTGTTTGGGCAGAAGCGGCAAAAACTGATTTCCGCTTAAATATTTCGCCCTTGCATCGGTGTAAGTGTATCCGACGAAGAGCTTCGCAATTTCATACTGGAATCTCGCGTTGGTTTCAAAACCCGCGCTTTTGATCGGTCGAAGCGCGTTCGCGAAACGGAAAATGCCCGCCGTGTCGCTTTGCAGAACGAGCGGATCGCTAATTTCCGTGTAGAAAAACATCTGGTTGATGCTGTATGAAAATGTTTCGCCGACCGTGTTGCGGTAATTCAAATCGAAAGTTCCGCCCTTGCTTTTTTCAGTTTTGAGCGAATTGCCGATCGGGAAAACGTTCTCGAACAACAAAGTTTCCGCGTCTTCCGTGAAAATACTCGGCGTTTTATAGCCGAACCCGAACCCGATTCGGCTCGTCAGGTTTTCGGTAAATTTATACAAAAGCGAAACCCGCGGCAGGGCAAATGTGCCGTAATCCTTAACGGAATCGAGCCGCAATCCGGCTTCGAGCGACAGTTTACCGCTGATCTGAAAACCGTCCTGCACAAAAACGCCGAAAGTCGTGCGCGTTTCGTCGCGTTTGAACGGATTCGTCGGATTGAGATTTTCACGAAACTGGTCGTAAACCGCATTAAATCCGAAAACGAGCGTGTGTTTTTCGAGCGGTTTGAAAAAGGAAACGTCGGTGTAGGAATTGAATTGCCGACCTTTGAAAAGATAATCGGGCGTTTCGATCTCGCGGTTGTAAAAAGCCAGACTTTGTTTTGCGACGAGCTTGCTTCCGTCCGCCAGATCGCGCTCGAAATTAAAGGTCGTGACGTTGCGAAAGGAATCGTTATTTTCAAAATAGCGGTGAAAATCGTCTGCTTGTCCGCGAATCGCAAAAATATCGCCGCCTTGTCTTTTTTGATATGAAGTCGAATTCCCGAGGGTCAGGCGCGTTTTTTCGTTGATGCTGAAAAAGAAACGCGGATTTAAGTTAAAGGAATTTGTGTGCGGAAGTTCGGTAAAATCGTTGTCGTCAACGTCGTATTCCTTCTGATAATTGACCGAGCCGAGAAACGTATAACCGAAGGATTTGAGTTTCTGCGAACGAAAGACGGAAAAATCCGTTCCGAGCGCGGAAGTCTGGTTGAAGATGAGTGAAATAACGGGCTTTTCCTGCGGTTCTTTGCTGATGAAATTGACGACTCCGGCGATCGCGCCGCCGCCGTAAAACGTCGCCGAAGGTCCTTTGATAATTTCGACCTGCTTCAGATCGAGCGGCGGAATCTCCAGAATGCTGAGGCTTCCCGAAAATCCGCCGAAAGCGGGGAATCCGTCTTTCAAGATTTGCGTATAACGTCCGTCGAGTCCCTGAATCCGCACGCTTTGCGTGTTTGACGTGGCGGAAGTCTGCTGAACCTGAATCCCTGTGCTTTCGTGCAAAACCATCGAAACATTGGCGGGACGCATATTGATTTTTTCATCAACCTCTTCTTCGTCGATCGCCTCAACGCGCGTCGGTTCGTCGTCGATCTCGCGTCCCGTCCGTGTCGAACTTATCGTTACCTCGCCGACTTCATTATTGATCTTCAGAAAAACCGTCCGCGTTTTTTGATCGGTCAGCGGAAAGGTCAATTTTAGCTCGACGGTTTCATATCCGGGCGAGAAAATCACGATCGTTCGCTCGCCGTCGGGAATGCTATTCAGTTCGGCTTTGCCGTTTGCCTCCGTCACTGCGGAAAGCCCGGAATCTTTGACCGAAACGCTTGCTTCGGCAATATTTTCTTTGGTTTCTCCGTTTTGAACAATTATTTCTAAAACGTTTTGCGTTTGCGCGAAAACGTTCTGTGCCGTCAGAACGACAGCCATAAAAAGTAAAAATTTATACATAAAAACTCCTTAATTTAATTCAATAAAGATCGCAACAGGCTCCGAAAAGGAAGCCGTTCGATGTGAAAAAAGCCTTTCGCAAAAAAAGGCGCAGTTATCCTTTTGAATTAAATTTCGGCGGTTGCCAAACGGAATTTTTGAAAGTGTTTGAATATGGATTCAAATAAAGATTTTCGTGGCGTGAAATCGGTGAAACGGTTATTTTTCTCGTAATCGTAAAAGTTTTGAATTGGTAAACCGTCGAAAAATGACAGCACGAACAGATGCAGAACGGCGAACAGTCTTCACCGTTCTCATTTGTTTCGTGCTGTGTTTGCAAGACGGTTTGCGGCGAGGATTTTTCATTGAGCGATTCTGCAAACCCGATCATTTCACTGCACGGCGCGAGCGACAGCAGTAAAATATAAATACTCAAGATGAAGCAGAAAATTTTCAACGTTTTTGTGTTTATGGCACTTAAAAAAAATATAAACTTATTTCTCTAAAATTAAAGTCGCGCCGTCGGCGTAAAAAATATCGCGGATGCGGTAGTTTTGAGCCAATAGTTTATTCAATGCGGCAACCATATCGCCGTCGGTCGGATAAAGGTTTTTGCCGCTCAATTTTAAAAATTTATAATCGAATTTCTTATTCGCGTCGGCAGTTTGCGCAAAAACGAGCTTACCGCCTTTAGTTTCGGGTTCGTCGCACGAAGTATCGCCGAGAAACATTCCTTTGTAAATATTGGCGGGCGTTACTTTTTTCGCCATTTCCTTTTCGTATTTGTCGGCATCGATCAAAATGTAAGAAACCGCGTCGCCGGGAACTTTGGCGAGTAAGGCAAATTTCACTAACCCGATTCTTCTGCCCACGATCAGTTGGAAACCGTTGCTTGCTGACGTATTGATCTCCTTTTCAAAACCGTTCACGTCCTTGATAAAACGATATTCCACTTTTTCGTTGTTCTCTTTCTGCAAATCCTTTTCGAGCAAAACCGACACGGCAAAGTCAAAGGTGCCCGATTTATCGAACAAAATCCTGAACGGTTGAAAGCCCGCCGGAACATTGTCGAGTGCGGTTTGAATTTCGGTCGTCGGACTTTTTCCAAGCCCGATTTTACCGATGATTACTTTGTATTCCTTGGTTTTTGCTGTTTTCCCGTTGCGTCGTTCGAGCAAAAAAACGTCACCTTTCGTTAGCCGTAAAAGGGCTTCGTTGGCGGCGGGAACGGCTACTCGGTCACTGTCGAGCGTGATGCCGTCGATGCACGAACTGAGCGGAAGTATCTGAACGGCATTAAATCCTTGTTCGGCTTTGGCGTTGAGGCGCGATTCGATAAATTTTTTGTTCGGGCTGGTCAGCCAGTCATATTCGTAAGTCGCTTCGTCCAAACGCATCACCGCCGCAAATTTTTGCGAATCCGCCGCGTCGCCGCCATAATTAAAAGCCTTTTCGACACGATACTTAAGACTGCCGAGCTTGTTCAATTCTTCGATATAACGCGAAAAATCATTTGCTATTACCAGTTGCGTGGCGGGTTTGGCTTCGTCGGAAGTTTTTGGCGCAACTGCTTCGACGACAGGCACGGGTTGCTCGATTTTTTTGCCCGATTGAGCAAAAATAAATGCCGGTAAAGTCAAAAGACTTACCGACATCAAGAGTGAAAAAAATCTTACTGCTTTCATATTATTGATAAAATTATTCTTTCGTTTTCGGTGTAAGAAGCAACGTCGCGGCTTGCGACAAGATCGCGTTTCCTATTACGTTTAATTGTTGTTGGTTGGCGATGCTATTATCCAACACTACGAGCACTTTTCGTTCGACGACTTTACAGAAAGAATTTTCCGATTCATCGGCAAGCGAATTTTTTACGTTCTCGTAAAGTTCATTCTTCTGCTTTTGCGCATTTTGGTTTGCTTCTTCGGCAGTTGTTTTAAGCTGCTCGATGAGCTTTTCGGGCGCGGTCGTGTTGTTATTCGACTCTCTCGCCGCTATTGCGGCGATATTGAGTAATCGTTCGATATGTGCCGCTGAAATCGCATCCAGATGACTGACGGCTCTACAAAAAAACTCTACGCATTCGTCATTATTTTCAAAATTTCCCATCATTCTTTCCCTCTTTCTTAAAATAAAAATGCAAGCTATCTCAAAAATAAGTGTTTTTGAGATAGCTTGCATTTATGCGGTTTTCGACAAAGTTTCCATATCGGGTTTCCAGCGCAGAACGGGTTTTCTCGCCGCCGTCGCTTCGTCGAGCCGCCCGATTCTGGTCGAATGCGGCGCATCGATGACGAGTTGCGGGTTTTCTTGCGCTTCTTTTGCGATGTCCCTCATCGCTTCGATAAAGGAATCCAAATCCTGTCTGCCGACCGATTCGGTCGGTTCGATGAGCATCGCGCCTTCGACGATCAACGGGAAATAGATCGTCATCGGGTGAAAACCGTAATCGATCAGGCGTTTCGCAATATCGAGCGTGTGAACGCCTTTGCGCGATTGTTTTTTGTGCGACAAAATGACTTCGTGCATCGGGTCTGAATCGAACGGTTTGTCGAAATCTTCCTTGAGCATTTCGCCGACGTAACGCGCATTCAAAACGGCGGCTTCGGTCGCCTCCTTCAAACCTTCCGCGCCGTGCGTGTAAATGTATGAAAGCGCGCGGATCATCATTCCGAAGTTTCCGAAAAATGCCTTGACGCGACCGATCGATTCGGGAACGTCGTATTCAAGCTTGTAATTTTCCCCGTCTTTGACAATGTGCGGAGTCGGCAAAAACGGTTTGAGTTCCGCCGAACAACAGCACGGACCGCAACCCGGACCGCCGCCGCCGTGCGGAGTCGAAAATGTTTTATGCAGATTCAGATGAATCACGTCAACGCCCATATCGCCCGGACGCGCTACGCCGACGAGCGCGTTCATATTCGCGCCGTCCATATAAACCAGACCGCCCGCACCGTGAATAATTTCGCAGATTTCCTTGATGTTTTTCTCGAAAGTTCCGACCGTGTTCGGATTCGTCAGCATCAAGCCCGCCACTCCGCCTTCGTCGCAGAGTTGTTTGAGATGCTCCATATCGGTCAGACCTTCGGCGGTCGATTTAATCGTTTTAACGGTAAAACCCGCAAGCGCGGCGGAGGCGGGATTCGTGCCGTGCGCCGAGTCGGGAATGAGCATCACGCGGCGGTTTTTCGATTCCTCGCCGTCGCGTTTGTCCAAAAATGCGCGGATGAGCAAAACGCCCGTCATTTCGCCTTGCGCTCCGGCGGCAGGTTGCAGGGAAACGCCCGGAAGTCCGGTGATTTCCGCCAAATCTTCCTGCAATTTATAGATCAATTCGAGTGCACCTTGCGATTCCGTTTCGGGCGCAAGCGGATGAAGTCCCGTAAATCCGCCGATTCGCGCCGTTTTTTCGTTCAAACGCGAATTGTATTTCATCGTGCACGAACCGAGCGGATACATTCCGAGATCGATCGAATAATTCCACGTCGAAATGCGCGTAAAATGACGAATCACGTCAACTTCGGAAACTTCGGGCACGCCTTCGAGATCGTCCGTCCGGCGCAGTTCAGCGGGAAGAATTTCATCGAGATTCGTTTCTTCAACGTCCAGTTTCGGCAGACGATAACCGACGCGTCCCGTTTGCGAACGCTCAAAGATCAATCCTTCGTTCTGGGTCGGATGCTGTGTAACTTTTTTAATGCTCATTTTATTCTATTTCGGGTGTCGCCCCAATAATGTTTCTTCTTCTCTGATTGCTAAAATTAAACGGCGATTTAGTTTTAATGTTTCGATAGTTGCCCGACCTTTAGCCGTCAAACCTTTTATTTCAACGCCGTGCCATTCAAAATGTTCATTCCAAATATCGATTCTCGGATGAAATAATTTTACTTTCTGCGATGTTTCAATATCAATAACAGTTTCCTTAGCACTTTTACGAAGTGAACAGGAAACACAAGCCAAAGCAAGATTTTCTGCGATTGTTACACCGCCGGAAGCTATCGGAGTTATATGGTCAATATGAAAAGTTGCTTCCTGACCTTTCTGCGACAGATGACAGTATTCACAAATATTTCCGGCTCGGCGAATAACGAGTTTTCGCAAAAATGTCGGAATATTTCTCATCGCTTACGGTTTGCGCCCGACTCGCTCCGAACGTAAACGCAAAAGCGAAAGCATTTCTGCTAAATCAACTAATCCTTCGGCTTCTTTTTTTTCAGCTTTGGTCAATTTTTCACCGCGATCCTGCCGATCGAGTAATTCTTGAAGACGATTGCTTACACCTTTCGGTAATGCAAATTGACTGCTCGAAAAAGGCATTTCAATTTTTATTAAAGTGCTTGCTGGCATAATATTACCTCGAAATCATTTTATCATTTCGGCAAACCGTTTTTCGCAATTCCTGCGACGATTTCGCAAAATCTGTCGAGTTCCCAAAGCGTCGTGTAAACGTTCGGCGTGATGCGAATGCCCGTAAATTCTTCGTGCACGATCGGCGTTGTAAAAATCTTGTGCTTCGCCATCAGATAACTGCCGATCTGCACGGGATCGATGCCTTCAATTTTGAAATTTCCGATCGCACAGCTTTGCGCGTCGTCGAACGAAGTATTAAAACCAACTTTCGGAACGTCTTTCAATTTGTTCATCCAATAACGCGACAAATATCGCAGACGCGCTTCCTTGCGTTTTCCGCCGATTGCGTTGTGGAACAAAACCGCTTCACCGATTGCCAGCCGCATCGCGGCGGAATGTGTGCCGATCTCTTCAAATTTTCTAATATCGTTTTTATTTCTGTCTTCCGAAGCCATCAACGCCCAGATTTTCGGAATTTTATCTTTTTTGACGTAAAGCATTCCCGTTCCTTTCGGAGCGTAAAGCCATTTGTGCAGGGAAGTCCCGAAATAATCGCAACCGAGATCGGACTGTTTAAAATCGAATTGCGCGAACGAATGCGCGCCGTCAACGATCGTTTCGATGCCTTTGCTTCGCGCCATTTCGCAAACTTTTTTGACGGGCATAATCTGTCCCGTCAGATTTATCTGATGCGAAATCAAAATCAATTTCGTTTTCGGCGTGATCGCGCGTTCAAACGGCGTTGCCAGATCGTCGACATCCTTCGGCGCGACGGGAACTTTTATTAAATTCAGCTTCAAACCCTCGCGCATTTCGCGTTGGCGCAAGGTCGTCAGCATTCGCGGATAATCCTGTGTCGTCGAAAGAATCTCGTCGCCCGCTTTAAAATCCATTCCCATCAGCAAAGTTTCGAGCGATTCCGAAGCGTTGCGCGTAATGGCGATCTCTTCCGCGTCGCAACCGAAAATTTCCGCGAGTCCCGTTCTGATCGTTTCCGATTGCGGTTCAAGAAGCTGCCACATCGTATAAGCCGTCGCATCTTCCTGTTGCCACGTGTAACGGACAAACGCTTCCGTGACCATTCGCGGAGAAGGCGAAACGCCGCCGTTATTCAGATTAACGATTCCGCGTGTAACCGAAAACGCCTGCTGAACGCCAGCCCAGTAATCTTCATCCATTGCGGCTTGTTCAGCCGAAAGATGCTCAACCTCACGGGTTTTTGCCTGTAATTTTTCAAATAACGAACCGACCAGAGTTGATGACAAAGCCATCATTCCGAAACCTTTGCCGACCGAACTCAAGAATTTTCGCCGATCAAAATCACGAGCGAATGGGTTTTCCATTACTTATAAACGCTCCATTGGATAAAAAATCAGGGTAAATCTCTGCCGCAATGATCGCAAAAATTATCTTCAAACTTCAAAATCTCAGCACAATTTGGGCAACGCTTTTCAGTCGGTTTTTATTTATGTAATATCTGATGCTCCAAACACCTAATCCCAAAACCGCAATTACAATGACGCAAAGCCCTGCAAAATAGATTTTGGCAAAATTGTTTAGACCAAACGTATCCATAAAATTAATTATGAATTTTTACCAAGTGCTTCAACCAGGCTGTCGATCTGTGCTTTCGTATTCGTTTCTGTCACGCAAACGAGAAAATCGTTTTCGCTTTCGCTGTAATATTTCGACACGGCAAAACCGCCGACGATTCCGTTTTCGGTGCGGAGTTTTTCAAGGATTTCAGCCGCGTTTTTCGGTGCACGGACGACAAATTCGTTGAACGTCGGCGCGGAATAAGCGATCTCGAATCCTTCGATCCCGGCAATTTTCTTTTTCGCGTAAGCGGCTTTCTGCGCGTTTTGCGCGGCAACTTCCTGCAAGCCTTTTTTGCCCATCGCTTCCATATAGATCGTCGCGGCGAGCGCGATCAAGCCCTGATTCGTGCAGATGTTCGAGGTCGCTTTTTCGCGGCGGATGTGCTGTTCGCGGGTTGCCAAAGTCAACACGAAACCGCGATTTCCGTTTTTGTCGTAAGCGATTCCGGCGAGTCTGCCCGGCATATTGCGGACGTATTTTTCTTTACAGGCAAAAAGTCCGAGATGCGGACCGCCGAACGACATCGGGATTCCGAAACTCTGTCCTTCGCCGACAACAATATCCGCACCGCATTCGCCCGGCGTTTTGAGAAGTCCGAACGAGATCGCTTCCGTCACGACAACGATCAGCAGTGCGCCGACTGCGTGAACTTTATCCGCCAAACTCTGTAAATCTTCGACACAGCCGAAAAAGTTGGGCGATTGAACGACGACGCAAGCGGTTTTGTCGTCAAGTTTGTCGAGCTTGCCCACGCGACCCGATTCCTTGTCGAATGAAATCGTTTCAATCGCGGTATCGCCGTGTTGCGTGTAAGTTTTCGTAACCTCGATATATTCGGGATGAACCGATTCGGCGATTAAAACCTTGTCGCGGCGCGTGACGCGTTGTGCCATCAAAACGGCTTCGGCGGTCGCGGTCGAACCGTCATACATCGAAGCGTTGGCAACGTCCATTCCGGTTAATTGCGCGATCAGCGTTTGAAACTCAAAAATATATTGCAGAGTTCCTTGCGAAATTTCGGGCTGATACGGCGTGTAGCTCGTAAAAAACTCCGAACGCTGAAGCAGATGGTCAACGATCGTCGGCGAGTAATGCGAATAAACGCCCGCGCCTAAAAACGAAGGCTTTTTCGATGCCGTGTTTTTGTCCGCCATCGCTTCCATCGCCGCGATCACTTCGGGTTCGGCAAGCGGTTCGGTAATGTTCAACGCACGATTAAGCTGAACGTCGGACGGAATCGAACGGAAAAGTTCATCAGCCGACTTTAACCCGACGACTTCGAGCATTTCTTCGCGCTCTTCGGGTGAATTTGGTATATAACGCATATTTAGTTGATAGTGGATAACGGATAACGAATAGTTAATAAATTTCAATTATCCGTTATCCGTTATCAGTTATTCACTGATTTGAAAGGTATTCTTCGTATTCTTCGGATGAAAGCAAGCCGTCGGCTTCGAGCGGATTTTCCATCTTGACTTTGATGAACCACGCGCCGCCGTATGGGTCGGAGTTGACCGTTTCGGGCGTGTCGTTCAAGCCTTCGTTGACTTCGGTGATCTCGCCCGCGATCGGCGTGAAAACTTCGGAAACGGCTTTGACCGATTCGACCGAGCCGAAAGCTTCGTGCGCGCCGAACGAATCGCCGACACGCGGCATATCGATATAGACGACATCACCGAGCGAATGCTGTGCATAATCGGTAATGCCGATCGTCGCAATATCGCCTTCGACCAAAACCCATTCGTGGTCTTTTGAATAACGTAAATTTTCTGGAATGTTGTTTGACATAATATTTTGCAATTTGTTCGTTGTCGGTTGTTCGTGGTTAGTTGCGGGAACAAAATATCAACGAACTACGAACAACTAACCACTAACGATTTCTTTTATAAAATGGTGTCGGCACAACGACCGCCGCTAATTTTTTACCTCTGACATCAATTTTAATTTCTTGCCCGTTTTTTGCAAACTCGGTTGGTAAAAAAGCCAAACCGATATTTTTCTTCAGGAAAGGCGCGGGCGAACCCGACGTGACCACACCGACTTTTTCATCGCCGACGTAGACTTCCATTTCGTCGCGTGCAATGCCGCGATCGATCACTTCAAACCCGACGATCTTGCGTTTCACGCCGTCTTCCTTGAGTTTTGCAAGATGTTCGCGTCCCGTAAAGTCGCCTTTGTTCAATTTGCAAATCCAGCCCAAACCCGCTTCGAGCGGTGAAATGTCGTCCGAAAGCTCGTGACCGTAAAGCGACATCGCGGCTTCCAGTCTTAAAGTGTTCCGCGCCGCCAGACCGCACGGCAAAATTCCGTGTTCCGCACCCGCTTCGATAAAATCGTTCCACAACTTTTCGGCAAAATCTTTGTTCGCATAAATCTCGAAACCGTCCTCGCCCGTGTAGCCCGTCCGCGAAATGATCGCGTCAACGCCGTTAAACGTGCCGACCGTGAAATGATAATATTTGATTTCCGACAAATTAATATCGGTAAATTTCTGCGCGATTTCCAACGCCTTCGGACCTTGAATCGCAATCTGGCAATAATCCGCGCTCGCATTGGTCAGCGTGATGTTTTCGTCCGCCTTGTGCGAGGTAATCCAGTCCCAATCCTTGTCGGTCGTGCCGGCATTGACGACGAGCAAAAGTTTGTCCTGATCGAAACGGTAAACCAATAAATCGTCAACCACGCCGCCGTTATCATTCGTCAAAGCCGAATAATGCGCCTGACCATCAACCAATTTCGTGACATCGTTGGTCGTCAGTTTGTTGACGAACGCGATCGCGTCCGCGCCTTCGACCCAGATTTCGCCCATATGCGAAACGTCGAACAGACCGACCTTTTCACGCGTCGCCAAATGCTCGGCGATCACGCCCGCCGTGTATTGCACCGGCATATCCCAACCGCCGAAATCGACCATTTTCCCGCCCGAATTGCGATGAACTTCATTGAGCGGCGTTTTCTTTAAATTTGTATCGGACATAATATTTTGAAGTGTAAAGGAAAAAAGCTACCATTCACAACCAGACGCGTCAAGATTGTCCGCATAAGAAATACTTTTTAGCGGCTTTCGGGAAACTAATTTGAAAATGTTTATGAAATATTTTAATTTTGACCGAAACCTTAATTATCATTTCCAAAAATATGGAAACTTCAAACAATCTACTTGATTTTGAAATCGATAAACTTACAAATTCGATTGAAAACTCGCTCACGGGAGAAATATTCGATACGGAAATTACAAAAATTACTCGGCAAGATAAGCGTTTGATAAAAAAATCGGATTGGGTTTTCGATTGGCATCTTGAATTAAAAGTATCATTCAAAGAAGTTTTCAAACTCACGACCCTTAATAATTTTGATATAATACAAGGTCTGATTGCTTTAGAAGATAAAAAAGATCATATATTTATACATCTTCTGGAAAGCGCGAAATTTAACAAAGGTAAAGACAAACTTTATTTGGGAGTCGCCGGAAATTTAGTTGCTTTCGCTTGCAAGATTTCCTTTGAAAAAAATTATGAAGGCTTTGTAGCCTTCGATTCAAAAACGGCATTGATAAAACATTACGAAAGATCATTGGGCGCAAAGTATTTTCGCGGACAGCGAATGTTTATCGAAACCCGCGCCGCCGAACAACTCGTAGTAAAATATTTTGCATCTTAAAAATTATGAAGCTCGCTAAAGAACCGAAAGAAATAGATTTCGTCATCAAATCCGAACCCTGGACGGAAAAGGATTTGGCGGATTTCAGTCTTTTGATAAAAGAGATAAAACTCAAAAACAAACGCCGAAAAAGTGTTGCGAAAACCCGCTCTATTCGTAAAAACTCTTCTGAAAAGATTCGCGTTAAAATATCATAACAATTTAAGGATTCGTCGTGACCGAATAAATCTCCGAAGTCATCCCGACGGGTTTATCGTGGTCGAGATAGGTCAGACGGTAAAAGCGGAGTTCGGGTTTACCGTGTTCGAGCGGCGGACGGGCATCGATGAACGGCGAATATTGATCGCGTCCGATCTCGGTGAAATTTTCTTCCTCACCGCGTTTCGATTCGACCAGAACGGCTTGCGCTTTGCCTTTTTTCCAGTTGATGCGGATGACGCTGTTTATCAGGGAGATCAGCTTTACTTTCGGTTTGTCGGTCGGCTGAATTTTGTCCGCTTTTGCCGAAACGATGCCGAGCAACGCGCCTGTCGCGGATGTGTAATTGCTCTGCGCTTTCAGCAAATTGATCGTTTCTTCGATATATGCGAGCGCATTCGAGGGAAATAATTCGGCAGGCGGCGTGATTTCTTTAAATTCGGGCGCAGTCTGCGGCAAATTGCTTTTTTTCCTCAAAAAAGTATCGCGAAACTCATGGCAAGCCTTTGCATATTGCTTCGCCTGTGCCGCCAGCCGGATTGAATAAACAACCGTTTCGCAAGCTCTTTGCACTTCCGCAACCCTTGCCGGACTGAAATTAAAATCCGCCGCGACCAACGCAAACTGCGATGAAAAAGTTCTCAACCAGACGGTTTTATCTGAATTCTTATTCGGAAAAACTGATGCCATAAAATCCTCCTTTGCCGGAAATAATTGATTAAATGGATTGTAAATAATTTCTAAACCAAAGTAAATAATTTCCAAACCAAAGTAAATAATTTCTAAACTTAAATTTAGAAATTATAAACTTCGGTAAATAATTTCCATACCGAGTAAAATAACTTCTAAACTAAAGTTTTTATTTTCTAAACCTAAATTAATAATTTCTAAACTTAAGTTTATAATTTCTAAACTACAGTTTAGAAATTATAAACCGAACAATTTTTAATGTGGAGAAGGTTTCAGACGGTTAAATATTCAAAGTAAAACAAACTTCAATTTGTTTCCCTGCTTAACCGTTCGCTCCATCACTTTCGAGATGTTCGACCGGCTGTTGAAGGAACAAACTTCAGTTTGTTCGACAATAAAAAACGCAGGCTTTTCAGTCTGCGTTTTTTTTATTGAATCAAATCCAAAATCTAAAATCCAAAATCCTTAGGTATAATTCGGGACTTCCTTGCGGTCTTTGAAGATCATTTCCATCATCAGTTTCGATTTGGTTTTCGTGTAATTGTTACTGCTTTTTGATAAAACCATCAGGTCGTCAACGATGTCGAGGTCGGCAAAGGACAGGACGAGTTCGCACCATTTTTGAAATTCGCGGGGCATCGTGCGCGTTTTGCACAGACGGATGAAAACGTTGATGAGGCGTTGTTCCTGCGCGGGTGTCATTTTGGTGTTTTTGAGTTTTTCGAGAAAAAATTCCTTGTAATTGACGCAGCGGAACGCGGGAATATCGACCGCCAGAAAATCGATGATCTCGTCGATCGCCGATTGCGGGTTGATCTTGAAACGGGATTCGAGCGGGATGAGTTTGCCGTCGAAAAGACGGTTGAACGCGTCCCAGAAATCCTGCCGCGCCATTGAAATGCTCATCGGCTCCTGAACTTTGACCGCCGCGATGTTTTCAGGGCGGTAATGTTCGCTGTCCTTCCATTTCTGACATTTTCGCTGAAAATCCTGATGAGCATTGTGGAGGGCACTCATCAATGTTTGATAATCGTTCATCGCTTAAATTATTAATTCGATTCTCTTATGGATTTTTCTAAACTTCCGCCGTCAAACCTGTCTGAAATTTGGGCGGGAGTTCGGAAATATTTAGATTTTCGATAGAAAACAGATCGGAGTAAATGAGCCGTCAGTAGAGGTTAGGACGACTCGCTCTTATATAATAGCACATAACGGCAGGGTTTTTGTGCAATTTTTTTTTACTATTTATTTTCAAGATAAAGTGTCCTCAATGAGCATTACAATTAAATATAAAAAGTTAGCTTGAACAAAAACTCCTCTCCTTTTGAAGGAGGGGAGTTTTTTTGTCATATCGTTTTGCGTGATTACTTAAGAGGTTGAAACTCAATTAGATTTCTTTTTCTTTTCTTCCTTCGGCACGATGTCGGCGAGTTTGGCGACGGCTTGATTGACCTGATCGCAGGATTCGAGCGCGCCGATGATTACGCCTTTTTCCTTTTCGTCGGCGGCTTTGTCGTATTCCATTTTTAATTTCGTGTGGTAGACAGTGCACGAAGCGGCGAGATTTTTGACCGCCTTCGGAAACATCTTCGCATCGACAGATTTGCGTTCGGCAACCTGATCGATGTCGTCGATGGCTTTCATCAGAATTTTGTTGATGTCGGAAAGCAGTTCGAGCCGCGTTCCTTTCGGCGCGTCGCCCCAAAGTTCGGCGTTTTTCTTGATCGGCGACGGTTCGTTGTTCAAAACCGCGAAACGGCGGTCGATCATTTTCACGAGCACATCGACGCGCAAATCTATCTCCTGCGAATCGCGGACGATCTCGATCTCCGCATCGGTCATATAATCGCGCCGCTGTGCGTTTGCGTCGGAAGTGAAAAAGAACAGGGGAAAAACAAAAAGTAAAAGAATCGAATACTTCATCTCGGTAATAACTCGGTAATAAAAAGCTAACTTTGGACGTTCGGCACGACCGAATCGGCAAAAAAGTTGTCAACGGCTTTACTGCGCGTGTCGCGGATGGATTGGATCAAAAATCTGACGTATTTTTCATATCTGATCGGCAGATTGCGGCGGACGGCTTCGAGGCGCGGCGGATAGGCGCGCAGTCCGATCTCGAAACGCTTGATGTTGTTGAGCGATTTGCCCGCGCCCATATTCGCGTTGTTCAAAAAAGTCAGAGTGTAATCGATCAGCGCGTGAAATTTGCCGAGTTCGTCATACATCTCGACAAATTGGTTTTGCGTGTCGAGTTCCTCGGCTTTCTTCAAACGCGCGTCCATCAGTTCGAGCGCGAGCTTGGTGCGTTTCTTGACATCGTCTTCGGCATCGAGCCGGTCTTTTTCGCCCTTCGACAAAATCTTCAAAGGCGGCGGCGCGATTTCGGTCGGCGAAAGCTCCTGCGCCCGCACGGAAAGAGAAGCGAAAAACGTCAAGGCGAAAGACAAAATCAAAAACTTCAGCAAAGTAAACTTTTGAACATCGATAAATAATTTTCCGTCATTTTTTTTGTAATACATTTTCAATTTCGTTCCTCCTAAACTCTCGATTAATTTATTTTTTCCCCTTCTTTTCCTTTATCAATTTCTGCAATGCCGGAAGCCGCAGATTTACTTTTTCGATCTCGACCTGATTTACTTGTGCATCGGCAAGCCGCAAAAACTGCTGGTAATTTGCCATCGCATCCATATATTCGCTCAATTGATCGTGCGTTACGCCGAGCAAAAAATACGTGATCGCCAAGTTCGGCTGTTTTTCCGTCAGCCATTGATATTCCGCTTTGGCTTCCGGAAGACGTTTCATTTGAAAAAGAGCCGTCGCCAGATTTGCGTGAATCGTGTAATTGTCCGGCGCAAATCCTTTCAATCGCGTCAAAAGCGCAACCGCTTCATTAAATTTCTGCGCCTGCACGAGTGCCGCACCGTAACCGATCGCGTGATTGATATTCGACGGTTCGGCTTCGGATGCGCGGCGGCAGTAATCCAATGCCTTCATCGGATTGTCCCGGCGCAAGAGAGAACAAAGACGTGAAAGGATTATCGCATTTTTTTCGTCTTTTACAAGCTTTTCTTCAAGTTCAGAAGCGTTAAGCGAATTATTTGCAATAATTTTAGCACGGAATGTCAAGAGGTTTTCTGTCGGGTTCGTGACAGAATCGAGAATTTTCAAGGCTTCATCGACTTTACCGTTCAATAAAATGCTCCGCGCCTGAAGTATTTTCACGTTTTCCGAATCGGGCGCAAGCTGTAAAAGCATTTTCAAAAGCCCGGCGGCGCGTTCGGAATCGCCTTCGTTCAAGGCAATATCGGCGCGTTCGGACAAGGCGAATTGATTTTTCGGCTCGATTTCCAAAGCCTGATTCAGGCTTGTTTTTGCCGCAACCCGATCACCCAGAGCATTTTCCAAAGCCGCCCGCGCCGCCCAGATCGAAGCTGTCGGTTTGACCTTACCCGTCGTTAAAACTTTTATCTTCGCAAGCATTTCCTGCAAAACTTCGGGTTTGGCTTTGGTTTTCAAACGAAGCTCGGTTAATGCGGCGTAAGCGGGAAAATTTTGCTCATCGAGTTCGACGGCTTTGAGCAGAACGGTTTCGGCTTCTTTGAATTGATTCAGACGAACCAAAACCGCGCCGTGACTCGCCAAAGCCAAAGTCCAATCATCGCGAAGCTCGACGGCTTTGCGAAACGATTTTTCGGCTTCGAGCGGTTTATTGAGCGAGATCAGGGCGTTTCCTTTCTGATATTCGGCTTCGGGAAATTCGGGCAAAATCGCCAAGGCTTTGTCGTAAAATTTGATCGCTTCGGCGAAATCGCCTTTTTCGTGCGCGTCCTGCCCCCGATTAAAGATCGCCACCGGGTCGTCCGCCTCTGCTTCAGCATTTTCTTGCGCAGATACTTGAACGATCGACGAGATGAATAAAACAACCGCAAAAATAAATACCAGATATTTTTGCCGCCCATTTAATAATTTATATTGCAGGAATAAATTCATTTGTTGATAAAGAGGCAGAAAAACTTTAGCACTTTCCGCCTAAACAGTCTATTTCTTTTCGCTTATAAGAGGATAAATTTTAGTTTCCCGTATTTGCTTTAGCCGTTTGCCGTAAGCTAAGATTTTTGTTTGAGCCTGCGCTCAAAAAACACGGCATCAAAAGCCGTAAAATAATGGTAAATACTCAAGCACTTAAAACACAAAAGGCAAAACTGACCGCCGCCGAGAAAGAACAAAATTTGCGTGATTTGATGCGTGAAATGGAAACGGTGTTGGTTGCCTATTCGGGCGGAGTTGACAGTGCATATCTGGCTTTGATCGCCACGCAGGAATTAAAGGAAAATGCAGTTTGTATTTTGGGCGTTTCACCGAGTGTTTCGCAGTTTCAGCGTGAAGAAGCCGAAAATATCGCCGGAAAATTCAATTTCAACTTTGAAAAAATTTCGACCGATGAAATAAAAGACCCGAACTATCAGGCAAACCCGACAAACCGTTGTTACTTTTGCAAAACGGAACTCTACGGGAAGCTACGGCAAATTGCCGGACAAAAAAATCTTAACTTTGTGATCGACGGAACGAACGCGGACGATATTGGAGATTATCGTCCGGGAAGACTTGCGGCGAATGAAAATCTCGTTCGCAGTCCGTTGGTCGAAGTCGGGTTAAGTAAAAGCGAAATCAGAAACTTAAGCAAATCGCAAAATCTGCCGACGTGGGATAAAGCAGCGAGTCCGTGCCTTTCTTCAAGGATCGCTTACGGCATTCCGGTCACGATCGAAAGACTTTCAAAGATCGAGCGCGGCGAAGAGATTTTGCGAAAATCGGGTTTTAAGGAATTTCGGGTTAGATTACACGATGAACTCGTTCGTTTGGAGATCGCTCCGCAGGAATTGACGCAGACTTTGAATTTTGAGTTGATAGGTCGCCTCAACGAAAAATTCAAAAAGCTCGGTTTCCGTTATGTAACGCTTGATCTGCAAGGTTACAGAAGCGGCGCGATGAACGAGGGAATCGAAAATTGATTTTTAAAATTTAAAATAAAGCTATCGTAAATAGATATTTTGGAGAAAATATATGATTAAAAATCCAATGGCAGATGAAATGCGGCGTTTTAAGGGAACGGATGAAAAAAATCCGTTTGAAGCGATGAGCGAACGCTTTGACCGCGCTGCCCAATTATTAGGTTTAGACCCGGATTTATATGCAGTGATGCGTGTTCCGAGCCGCGAGATCAAAGTTTATATTCCCGTCAGAATGGATTCGGGACATATTGAAGTTTTTGAAGGTTTTCGCGTTCAGCACAACTTTGCACGCGGTCCGGCAAAAGGCGGAATCCGTTACGCGCCCGATGTCACGCTCGATGAAGTTAAAGCACTTTCGGCGTGGATGACCTGGAAATGCGCGGTCGTAAACGTTCCGTTCGGTGGCGGTAAAGGCGGAATTATCTGTAACCCGCATCAGATGTCGATTGGTGAACTGGAAAGATTAACCCGCCGTTATACGGCGGAATTGATCGATTTCATCGGTCCCGACAAAGACGTTCCCGCGCCGGATATGAACACCAACGAGCAAACGATGGCGTGGATTATGGACACCTATTCGATGCACGCACGTCACACGGTGACGGCAGTAGTGACGGGAAAACCCGTGCCCATCGGCGGTTCGCTCGGCAGACGCGAAGCGACCGGACGCGGTTTGATGTTTACCGTCAATGAAGCAATCAAACGTTTTAATTTAACCCCCGAACAAACTTCGGTTGTCGTTCAGGGGTCAGGAAACGTCGGCGGATTAGGTGCTTCGTTAATGCACGAATACGGGTATAAAATTACCGCGATTTCCGACATCAACGGCGGAATTTACAACAAAAACGGTCTGGATATTCCCGAAGTGTTAAGCTATTTGCAGATGAACAAAACTCTCGAAGGCTACAAAGAAGCCGACACCGTTTCAAATTCGGAAATTCTCGAACTCGAATGCGACGTGCTTGCGCCTTGTGCCACGGAAAATCAGATCACTTCGGAAAATGCGGAAAGACTGAATTGTAAAATTTTAGCCGAAGGCGCAAACGGTCCGACGACTCCGAAAGCCGATCAAATTCTGCACGACAAAGGCGTTTTCGTGATTCCCGATATTCTCGCCAATGCCGGGGGCGTGACCGTTTCATATTTTGAATGGGTGCAGGACAGAATGGGATATTTCTGGAGCGAAGATGTGGTGAATCAAAGGCTCGAAGAAAAAATGGTTGCCAGTTTTAACGAACTGTCGCACTTTGCACAATTGCATAATGTCGATTCGAGAACGGCGGCGTATATGCTTGCAATTGACCGCGTTGCTTACGATACACGGATGCGTGGTATCTATGCGTAGAGAAAATTTAAGGTAATTTATTAAAAATGCTTGATTTTCCGCGTTGATTGCGTTAATGTCTAACGAGGGAGTATTGAAGTTTTAGAAAGTTTTTATTGACTTTTAAACCATACTCCCTTATAAATTTACAACTATAGAACTTAATTGTTTGCGGTTACATTAAGGAATTTTTAAATAAAATTAGTTTGAAAGTTTTTTAGTGTATGTAATAATTGAGTAGCTTATTGAGAAAATTAGGTATTATTGTGTTTTAATATAAGCTACAAATTGAAATTTAATTTTAAATTATTTTCGGCGGAGGAATGTGATGAAACTCGCTATTAGAGCGTATTTGTTTACGCTTTTATTGTTGACATTGGTTTTTACGGTGTCGGCACAGACAGCAGATGATGATGCAAGACCAGAAAAGGATCCGAGAAACACGGCACCGACAATCGGCACCGGCGGTTCTCCGGGTGGTCCTACTGGGCTTTTTACAGTTTATGATGGACAGACCTTAAGAAAGGGTGAATATACATTTAGTATTGCTTACAGCAGTTTTGCCCGTGATCCGGGTGATGTGAATATTGTTGAAGTGCCCGTCAGTTTTCAGTTTGGTTTGACGAATAATGTCGAACTTTTCTTTAACACGGACGCTTATCGCGCGATTAAAGTAAATTCGCCGCGTAATCTTTCAAGTTTTTATCTTCCCAATTCACAATTTTTTATTAACAATGCTTTGCGAAGCGGACCGGCGATTGTTTTAGCACCGCAAGGACCCGGCGCAAGCCAATACCCGAATGCGGCGGTTTTCCGTCCGACCGGATCGCAACCGTTTATTCCGTTTCCGTATATCGGCGGTAATGCCGGAAATTTCGGATTGCAACTGCCGTTTACGGCAGGCGGAGTGTTCGGTTTCCCGACATCCGTTGCGACCTTGGGACCGGTTCGTGCAGGCGGAAACGGTGCGGATAACTTCCCCGGAATCGGTTCGGTTTACGGAAGTATTTTGCCGGGCGTAGTTCTACAAACAACTACGTTACGCAACGCCGCCAATCAACCGGCAGGTGAAGCTCCTTTGGTTTACACTTTGGCTCCGAGCTATCTGAACGATGCTCCGTTTATTAACAGAACTTACGGAGAGTCGGCTTTCAATACCTTTACAGCCGGTGTCAAATGGAGATGGACGAGCGTCGATAATCCGATCGGAGTCGGTATCATTCCGTTCTATCGTTGGTATGCTGACAAAGCATCCGACATCAGCGGATTTAACCAGATGCAACGCGGATCAAGCCCGGGCGGTAATCGCGGCGACATCGGTGCTATTCTTTTCGGAGATGCACGTTTACGCAAATGGATCAATATTTCGGGTAACGTCGGATACATTTACAACAGTGACGTAAAAGCCGAGTTTCCGGGTGGCGAAGTGACCCTTCTGGATCGCGGGGACGAAATATTGGCAGGTATCGGGGTTGATTTCCCGGTTAACAGATATTTCCAGCCGATTTTGGAATTCCGTTCACAACAATTCGTTGGCGGACGTACTCCGAATGCTTTTGAAAACAATCCTTTGGATGGTTTGGCAGGTGTCAGAATTTTCCCGGCACGTTGGATGGGCTTCAGCTTTGCTTACCGCTATCACGCAAATCAGCAGGATACAGAAAGCTTTGATGATGAAAGAAGCGTAACCGCAAGTGTTTTGGTTCCTTGCCGTCCGGGACAAACGGCTTGCACCCCGGCGACATTTACAAACACGTTTACCGGAATTCCTCCGGGATTCAGAGCGTCAACCGACCCGCACGGATTTATGTTCCAGGCGTTTATCGGAAGACGTGACGATCGTAAAGGTGAAATTGTCAACCAGGTTGCTAACGTAACTGCTTTGACGGTCAGCAACAAACTTATCAGTCTGCCGTGCGCACCGGGCAAACGTCCGGCTGAAGGACAAACCTGCGCAGACAGTCAGACACTTAGTGTTTCGACTACCGCAGTCGATCCTGAAAATGATACGTTGGTTTACAACTACACTGTTTCAGGCGGTAAAATCAGCGGAAGCGGTGCAAATGTTACGTGGGATATGACCGGAGTAAGACCCGGAACATATACCATTACCGCCGGCGTTGATGACGGTTGCGGTGTCTGCGGACAAACAAAAACGGAAACGATTACGGTTCAGGAATGCCCGAATTGTGTAGATGTTTGCGAATGTCCGACGCTTTCAGTTTCAGGTCCGGCAGGAATCACGGCACCTAACGGCGAAATGACATTTACTGCTAACTTGAGTGGCGGAACTCAGGATGCGCCGACCTACAATTGGACAGTTTCTGCGGGTGAAATCATCTCCGGACAGGGAACTCCTTCAATTACGGTTCGTGCACCGGGTCAGGACGGCAACGTAACAGCATCTGTCGAAGTTGGCGGACTTTGTGCGGCAAATTGCCAGAACACCGCTTCTGAAACGGCACCTGTTACAGGAACCACGCCTGAGCCGACACCCGTTGATGAATTTGGCGCAGCACCGGATGATGATGTTAAAGCTCGTATCGACAATTTCTATATCGAACTTAACAACAATCCGAATGCTCAAGGTTATATCATTAACTACGGCACACCGGCACAGATCAAGAAACGTGTTGCTCAGATCAATAAAGCGATTAATTTCCGCAAATATGATAAGAGCCGCATCACCTTGGTCGACGGTGGAGATCAGGGCACGGGAGTAAATACGAAGTTCTGGCTTGTTCCGCAAGGTGCAACGCCGCCGACTCCGTAATAACTAACTCGGCATCTTTTCTAAAGATGTTAATTTCCAAAGCGGATGAAATTCTTTCGGGAGTTTCATCCGCTTTCGTATTGTTGAACAAAAGATTTTGACTATTGATTTCGATTGTGTAAAATAAGAATGCCAATGGCGATTGGCGAATCTTTAATCCACACAACTCAATATTTTTTAAGAATTGATGCAAACGTCTGCCTCTTTCACGTCATCTGAGCAGGTAGCATTGTTCTTTCGGCTATTATTTCAAATTTTCTACCCTGTATTATTCATAAAATATGAAGTCAAGATTTATTAAAAGCATCGCATTAAAAGTTGGATTTTGTTTTACCGCTCTGTCGATTTTATTGAGCGGAATGATGCCCGTATTTGCTGATGGAAACGTGATTTCCGATCCTGAGAAGTTCAGCGAATGGGAAGTGGTCGGACCGAGCGGCGGTGATGTTCGGGTCATTGCTCTCGACCCGAAAGACAAAAACAGAATTTACATCAGCACTTTGGACGGACAGATTCACACTTCTGCTGACGGCGGAAAAACGTGGCGGTTATTGGTAAATCTGAACCGTTCGCAGTTGATTCTTGACCAACTGATGGTTGATGCCAACGATTCAAAAATCATCTATACTTCAGGGCATCGCCACAAAGCACCGGGCGGATTTTTTAAGTCGAGCGATGGCGGAGTAACCTGGAAGGAAGCAAAGGAATTGAAAAATGAATCTATCCACGCGATGACTCAATCTTCGCTCGATACGAAGGTTTTGTTGGTAGGAACCACGAACGGTGTCTGGCGGTCGGTTGATTCGGGCGACAACTGGGAGAAAATCTCATCCGATACAATGCCGATAAATATCGATTCAATGGCAATCGACCCGCGTAACACAAGCACGATTTATGCAGGAACCTGGTGGCGCGCTTATAAAACGACCGACAGCGGTAAAAGCTGGCGGTTGATTAAAGATGGAATGATCGACGATTCAGACGTTTTTGCGGTAACTATCGATCCGCGTAATCCGAATCATATTATTGCATCGGCTTGCAGTGGTATCTACGAATCCTCCAATGGCGGCGAAAAATGGGCGAAAATTCAGGGAATTCCCTCGCAATCTCGCCGAACGCGCGACATTTTACAGCATCCGACCATTGCCGGAACGGTTTATGCCGCCACGACCGAGGGGTTTTGGATGACCACCAACGGCGGAAAGACCTGGGCATTGACGACACAAAGAGATTTGGAAATAAATTCGATTGCCGTTCATCCCGATGAACCTAACCGCGTTTATATCGGCACAAATAATTACGGCGTGATGGTTTCAAATGACGGCGGCAAAAATTTTGTCACGACAAATGATAATTTTACCAGTCGTTTTACTTATTCGGTAACTGCCGACATCGAAAAACCGAACCGTCTTTATGCTACAACGCATAACACTGCAACGGGCGGCGGCTTCGTTTTCGTCAGCGACGACGGCGGAAAAACGTGGAAACCGACCAAGAGTCTGGACATAAACCGTATTTCTCCTTATTCGATCATTCAGGACAAAGTTAATACAAACAATTTGTATCTTGCCACGAATATCGGCATTTTCAGTTCGATCGATCGCGGCGCAAGCTGGAAACAGATCGTTGCTCCGAAACCGCCTGTCAAGAAACCCGTAAAGAAAGCTGTCGCCAGAAAAACGACCGCTAAAAAGACGGTTGCGGCTCCTGCCGAAACGGTTGCGGCAGGTCCGAAACTCATCCCTGCTTTGACGGAAAAGGTCAAGGTTCTGGCATACACGGAAGACGGGAAAAACGGATTTTATGCCGGAACCGATACCGGATTGTATCGCAGTTACGATCTTTCAAAAGGTTGGGAAAAAATCAATTTGGGTGCCGGTGTAGACGACAATATATTCGTTATAACCACAAATCCCGAACAGCCGCAGACAATTTGGGTCGGAACCACGACATCGGGTGTTTTATTTTCGCGCGATAACGGCGCAAGCTGGAATAAAGTTGACACGATTCCTTCGAGCGTTCCAGTCAGTTCGATCACGATCGATCCGAAACGTTCGGATTATGTTTATGTCGGCACGACGCAAACGCTTTACTTGACACGCGATGGCGGAAAGACGTGGGTTCGGCGCGGCGGAAATCTTCCGCTCGGAAATTACACGAGCATTTTAGTCAACCCGAACAATTCGGATGAAATTTTTGTTTCGAGTGCGCTTGAAAGCGACGGCGGAATTTATTATTCGAGCGATGCGGGAAACAGTTGGAAACGCGTCGATAACAAGAATATGAAGGTTCCGAGCCGTCGCGTCTGGTCGATGACTTTTGACCCGAACGATCCGAACAAAATCTACGCGGGTTCGCATTCTTCGGGCGTTTATGTGATCGAAAGAAAAGCGGTTGCGGCGAAAGAAGATGGTATTTCGCGTCCGCGCGTGGCTTCGACCGGAAACTAAATTTCAATCAAAGCGTAATAAAAAAAGAAACGGATAATTTCCGTTTCTTTTTTTGTGTTTTAACTTTGAAGTTATCATTTAGAAAACTATAATCGGAACTTAGGAGTCAAAAAAACGTGAAGCAAGAAATCGTGTGTCCGTGTCCGGGTGGGACAGTCGTTTTAGAAACCGAAAGTTTACCGTTTTCGGAAATCCCGCATCAATCGAAACTTTTCATCGAATACCAGCAAAATCCGCTTTCGCTGAAAAATTATTATCCTAATATTGTCGAATCGCACACACAGATCGCGGCGCGGATTCCCGAAGTTTTGGCAAATCATAAAGCCGACCGAAATCTGCTTTGCGATGCGCTCGAAGAAATGAATTCTTCCTGCGGTGCGGGTGCGAAAACGCTTGAAAATATTGAACTGTTGCGTAAGGACGATTGCGTTGCGGTCGTGACAGGACAGCAAGCCGGACTTTTTTCGGGTCCGCTTTACACGATCTATAAAGCGTTGTCGGCGGTAAAAATGACGGAATGTTTGCGCGGGCGCGGTTTCAATGCCGTTCCGGTTTTCTGGATCGCGACCGAAGACCACGATTTTGAGGAAGTTTCCAAAACATTTGTGATCGAACGGACGGGCGAACTTGCCGAACTGAAAAACGAACCGAAACGATGTTATGAAAATCTTCCCGTCGGAACCGTCCAACTCGATGATTCGATCAAGGAAACGGTTTCGGAACTTTTTGAAGAACTTTCTTCGACCGAATTCACGCCCGAATTAAAGGATTTGATCGAAAAAAGCTGGAATCCCGAAACATATTTCGGCGATGCTTTCGCCAAGCTCATCTCAAAACTTTTCGACAAATACGGTCTGATTATTCTTTGCCCGCTTGACCCGCGTTTGAAACGGCTTGCCGCGCCGGTCTATAAGGAAGCAATCGAGAAATCGGCGGAGATCGTCGATGCTTTGCGGGCGCGGAGCACCGAATTGCAGGAAAAAGGCTATCACGCGCAGGTTTTGGTCGGCGAAGATTATTTTCCGCTTTTCTGGCAGGCGAAGGACAAAACGCGCAACGCTTTGAAAAAAAGCGCGCAGGGAACTTTTAAGACAAAGGATAATTCACGCGAATTCAGTTTGGATGAACTTGCTTCGATTGCCGAAACCGAACCGACGCGTTTTTCGCCGAGCGTCGTTTTGCGTTCGGTCGTGCAGGATTATATTTTACCGACGGTTTGCTATTTCGGCGGCGCGGCGGAAATTGCGTATTTCGCCCAAAGCGGCGAAGTTTATCGCATCCTGAATCGTCCGCAAACGACGATCTTTCACCGTCAGAGTTTTTCAATCATCGAATCCAAACACAAAAAGACTTTGGAAAAATACGACTTGGAATTAAAGGATTTGTTCGCGGGGTATGAAAATATTTTGCCTGAAATCGTCGAGAAATATTTAAATTCCGGCACCGCGAAACTTTTCGCCGATGCGGAAGAAAAAATAAATATCGAACTGAATCGTTTGGATCAAAATTTGTCGAATATCGAACCGACTCTGGCGGAAAATCTCGCCAAACGCCGCCGCAAGATTCTGTATCATATCGGCACGATGCGGACGAAATTTCATCACGCGCAGGTTCGCAAGGACGAAACGTTGAAAAGGCAGATCGAAACGATGTTTTCCGCGCTGTTGCCGCACAAAAATTTGCAGGAAAGGACGCTCAACGTCAATTATTTTCTCAATCGATACGGTTTCTATTTTATCGATTGGATTTACCAGGCAATCGATCTCGACGATAAAGGACATCGCGTTATTTATTTGTAAATGTTCGTGGTTAGTTGTTGGTTGTCAGTTGTATTTTACAGCAACGGGGGCGAATGACGCACGACGAAAATATGAACAAGATCAAGATACTTTCCGACAATTTGGCAAATCAGATCGCCGCCGGCGAAGTTGTCGAACGTCCTGCGTCCGTCATCAAGGAATTGGTCGAAAATTCGATCGATGCGGGCGCAAAGCGGATTCAGGTCGATATTGAACTCGGCGGAAGACGTTTGATGCGCGTTTCGGACGACGGCGAAGGAATGTTGCGCGATGACGCGATTTTGGCGTTTGAACGGCACGCAACCTCGAAAATAAAAAGTCTTGAGGATTTAGGCGCGATCTCGACGCTCGGTTTTCGCGGTGAAGCTCTGGCTTCGATTGCGTCGGTCGCAAAAATAGAATTGATTACGAAAACCGAAAACGATCTTGCCGCGACCAGAGTTGTGATCGAAGGCGGGAAACTGATCGACGTAAAAGAAGCGGCGCGAAACACGGGGACGACTTTGAACGTGCGCGATCTGTTTTTTAATACTCCGGCGCGGCGCAAATTTATGCGTTCGGAAGCGACGGAAAATTATCACCTGACCGCAATTATCCAGCATTACGCGTTGGCGCATCCCGAAATCGCTTTCACTTTAACGAGCAACGGGCGCGAAGTTTTGCGTGTTTCGCCCGCCAGAGATTTACGCGAACGGGCTTACCAGATTTTCGGCGGGAATTTGATCGAAAGCCTTTTGCCCGTTTCGGGCGGACGCGAATTTATCGCAAAAGTTAGCGGATTTGTTTCTGCGCCGCGCGAACGCCGCACGACTCGCGATTCGCAATATTTCTTTGTAAATCAACGTTTTGTGAAAGATAAAGTCGTAGCGGGCGGACTTCTTGAAGGTTTTCGCGCCGTTTTGCCGCACGGTGTTTACCCGGTCGCGTTTTTGTTTCTCGACATTCCGCACGACGAGATTGATGTCAACGTTCATCCCGCTAAAACCGAAGTGCGTTTTCGACGCTCCGAAGCGGTCAAGGAAACGATTGCCGAAGCCGTCCGCGAAGCGTTGGCAAGAGCCGGAATCGTTCGCGCCGAAGAAGAAAGGCGAAATCGTGAAAGCGAAGAAACATCGGCAAAACTGCAATTTGAAAACATTCAAAATGAAACCACGATTTCAAACTCAGTCGTGGCAGATATAAATCCTAATTACACGCAAACCGAAATAAATTTTCAGACTTTTCAGAACGAATCGACGGATTTTTCACTGAATGATACGGTTCGGATCGAAGATAAACTGACGACCGAAACTCTGTCTATCACAGAACAGGTTTTGCCAACCGAAACGGAGTTTGCGAGCGAAGTTTTCTCGAATGATTTCGAGCAAAAAGCGAACAATATAGAAACGGAAAATTTCCGGATTGAAAACGAAAACATTGAAAATCCGGTTTTCAGATCGAATGATCTCAATGAAGAAAGAGTCAAAAATTACGATCGATCGGCGGTTGTGATGCCGCCCGTAAATTCGGCGGAAAAAGTAGTTAAAGCAGCGGAAGTTGCGGATTTTTCGGCTTCAAAGATTCGTCCGATCGGACAACTTCATAATAGCTTTATTATTGCCGTCGATGATGAAGGAATGCTTTTGATCGATCAGCACGTCGCGCACGAAAGGATTTTGTTCGATAAATTTCGCAAAAAGGAAACCGAACGCAAGATCGAATCGCAAAATCTGCTTTTGCCGGAAACATTCGATCTGACTCCGGCGCAATCGCAGTCTTTTTCCGTGGTTGAAGAAGAATTGGAAAATCTGGGTTTCGGGTTGATGCGGCTTTCGGGCAGAACGGTGGCGATAAAAAGCGTTCCGACCGATTTGCCGCCCGCAGAAGCGCGAAATCTGCTGGCGGAAATTCTCGATACGGTTGACAATGAGAAACGCGGACAGGCGAAGGCAAGTCTGCGCGACGATATTGCGGCAAGTCTGGCGTGCAAAGCGGCGGTGAAGATAAATATGAAATTAACGCCCGAGAAAATGCAGTGGCTCATTGATCGGCTCTTAATTACTTCCTCGCCAACGACTTGCCCGCACGGTCGCCCGGTCATTTTGCGGCTGACGATGAAGGACATCGAGCGCGGATTTCACAGAACGTAAATTTTTGTAAAATTATAAAATTGCCCTATCATTTTTGGTAACGAAAATGTAATATTTGTAGACAACATCCCGACTTTTTTTACAATTTAGCAAAATCTGGAGAATTTTATCTAATATGTGCAAGACATCCGTGTTGGCAAAATATTTGTCAATTGTTCTGGTGTCACTCGCGCTTTTTGCGGGCGACGTGTATCAATCAAAGGCTCAATCTCAGGCTTTGAACGGTCAGATTGAGGGCATTGTTACCGATTCCAATGGCGCATCGGTTTTGAATGCAAATATTAAGGCAACCAACATTCAAACAGGTGCGGAACGCACTGCGACGACTGACGAAAGCGGTTTTTACCGTTTTCCGCTACTTCCTCTCGGCAATTATCGACTGACGGTCGAAGCACCGAATTTCAAAAAACTGATTCGTGAAGGAATCACATTGACGACCGGGCAGATCGCGACGGTCAGTATGCAGCTTGAAACAGGCGACGTTTCAGCAACGGTGACGGTCACATCCGATGCGCCGATCGCCGATGCCGGAAAGATCGATCTCGGGCGCGTGATGAATACGAGAGAAGTGCAAAATCTGCCGAACGTTTCGCGCAATCCATACAATTTCGCGCTGTTACAGGCAAACGTGACGGGTCGCCCGAATGCCGAATTCGGCGTTCCGCGCATCAATGCAAACGGCTATACGCGCCGCACGAATTATCAACTTGACGGAAACAATAACACGCAAGCCGACCGTGGCGGCATCAGATTAATGCCGATCTCCGATACATTCGTTTCGGAAGTTCAATTGGTCACGAACGGTTTTTCGGCTGAATTCGGCAACACACCGGGCTTGATTATGAACGCCGTCACGCCTTCGGGCACGAATGGCATTCACGGTTCGGTCAGCTACCGTTTCCGCCGAACGCCTTTTTCGTCGCGTCCTTTCAACATTGCTCCGACCGCTGTTAAGCCTGAAACAAAGGTCGATAACATCACGGGCGCGATCGGCGGACCGATCATTAAAGACCGCTGGCATTATTACGGCGGAACGGAATGGGTAAACCGCGATCTCGGCGGCGAACCGCAACGCACGCTCACGATTTCGGCGGCGACCAAAGCCGCTCTGATCGCCAACGGGGTTCCTGCCGATGCTTTCCCGACAGCAATTCCGACCAAGCAAAAAGTTAACTTTTACATCTTCAGAACGGATGCCCAGTTGAATGACAATAATCGTTTGACCGGACGTTTCAATTATTTCAAAAATCTTTCGCCCGACAACATCGCCGGTGCTTTCAATACTTTGCAGAGAAGCATCGATTTCGACGATAAATCCTATTCGGTCGGCATTCAGCTTGCCTCGATCTTCAGCAACAATATTCTGAACGAATTCCGCTATCAATACGCAAAACGCGATTCGCGCAACATTGCCAACGGTAATTCGGGAACGGGCATAAGTATCGTCATTACGGGAGTTGCCAACTTCGGCGCGCCTGAAAACGACGACACGATCGCACCTTTGCAGGTCACGAATCAATTTCAGAACAATCTGACTTGGACACGCGGAAGTCACGCCATGAAGTTCGGCGGCGGAATGAACAGAATCGACGACACACGTCGCTCCAACCAGTTTGCCCGATATACGTTTGCCACGCTTCCGAATTATCTTTCCGCGAAGACCGGGATTTTGCAGACCGATGCTACTTGTCCGACAAGCGATTTGTCACGTTGCTATACAAACTATGTCGAAGCTTTCGGCAATCCCGACATCGAATATACTTCCAGTTTTTACAATCTCTTTGCACAGGACGATTGGAAGGCGACCCGCAAACTAAAGATCAATTTCGGCGTTCGCTACGATCTTTATGACATTCCCGAAGCAAATGCGAGTTCGCTTTTCAGCGCGTCGCAAGATTTTAAGATCGACAAAAACAATTTCGCGCCGCGTTTGGGAGTCGTTTACGGGCTTCGCGAAGGCGATCTGCCGACCGTGATTCGTGCCAGCGCAGGCATTTATTACGACACGGTTTATCTCGATTTTTACCAGCGCGCGATTCAAAATAACGGCAGTCCCGTTTATTTCAACTTTATCTTCAATCCGACAACGGCGGGTGCTCCGGGTTTTCCAAGCACGCTCGGTTCACTTCCGGCGGGCGCGGCTTTGCCCGTTCAGAGCATCGAAGCGATTTCGCCTGACTTTGATAATATGTATGCCGTTCACGGAAATTTCCAGATCGAACAAGCGATCACGAACGATATTTCCATCACTGCCGGATTTATTCATTCGAGCGGTCGCCACATTCCTTTATACCGAAATATCAATCGTATTCCGACGGGCGCGACGCTTGCAGACGGCAGACCGATCTTCAGCAGCACGGTCAGTGCGGCAACGCGTGTCGATCCGAGATTCAACAATATTTTGCTGGCTGAATCGGTCGGAAATTCAAAATACAATGCGCTGACGTTCCAGCTTAACAAGCGTTTCGCGAAAGGCTATCAATTCAGCGTCAACTACACGTTGTCGAAATCCGAAGACGATGCGCCCGAACAAAATCTGGTCGCAACGCAGGTCGGAAACCTCGTCGTGCAAGACCCGACGAATCGGCAACGCGATTTCGGTCCGTCCTTAGCCGATCAACGCCACACGTTCGTGATGAGCTTTGTCGGTCGTCCGCAATTCAATTTTGAAAACAAAATCCTGAAACATCTGGTGAACGATAATCAATTCGGGATCGTGACGACTGCCAACAGCGGCGAAAGATATAATATTGTCGCGGCAACGGATATAAATTTCGACGGTTTTATCGGTTCGGATAATCCGGTCGGAATTAGGAGAAATTCGGGCGTTACGCCGAAGCAATTTAACGTCGATCTGCGATATTCGCGCTTTATCAATCTCAGCGAACGATTTAAGATCGAAGCCTTCGGCGAATTTGTCAACATTTTTAATATTAACAGCATTTTCCAGCTTAATAATTTGAACGTGACCACAGATGGTGCGGGAAATCCGACGGGTGTTTTGCCGACACCGGAAAACAGGAAATTGTTAAATCAGGTGACTTCGCTCGATAGCCGTCAGTTTCAGCTCGGATTTAAATTCATATTCTAAAAAATCGTTACGCAAAGAGGTTTCCAAAAACCTCTTTGCACCTTTTACAAGTGGAAAAAGAAAATTCAAAGACAGACGAACAAAGGGAAGAACTGCCTGATAATTGGTGGTATCGTGTCTATTTAGCCGTCATCATCACAACCATTTTCGTGATCGCGGCGTTATGGGCTTTCAGCCGTTACTTTTCTTAAAATTCAGTCGGGAAACAATAAAATAAAATGTCTTATTTAGATTGGGCGATTGTCGTCGGATATTTGGCGTTTATGATTTTTGACGGAATCAGAATGACCAAACATACGAGCGGAATTGACGGTTATTTTTTAGCCAATCGGACTCTGCCGTGGTGGGCGGTCGGGCTTTCGGTGATGGCAACACAGCTTTCTGCGATCACGCTTGTCGGGACGACCGGACAGGCGTATTCCGACGGAATGCGTTTTATCCAATTTTACTACGGTCTGCCGCTCGCAATGGTCATTTTGTGCGTGACGGCGGTTCCGTTTTTCTATCGTGCGCGGGTTTTTACGGCGTATGAATATCTGGAAAAGCGTTTCGATGCAAAAACCAGAACTTTGACGAGCTTTTGTTTTTTGATCTCGCGCGGGCTCGGGGTCGGGGTGATTATCGCCGCGCCGTCGGTGATTTTATCGATCGTTTTAGGATGGAACGAAATCACGACGATCTTCGTGATGGGACTTTCGACCACGATTTATACGATGGTCGGCGGGGTTCAGGCGGTGACGTGGACGGATGTAAAACAAATGTTCGTGATATTTTTCGGGCTTTTCGTCTGTCTTTTCGTGATCGTCGGCAAATTTCCCGAAGGAGTTTCATTGTTTGACGGGCTTCATTTGGCAGGCGCGGTCGGGAAACTGAATACTTTCGACACTTCGTTCGATCTCAAGGAAAAATACACGATCTGGTCGGGGACGATTGCGGCACTTTTCCTTTTTCTTTCATATTTCGGATGCGATCAGAGTCAGGTTCAGCGGTTTTTGACGGCAAAATCGGTTTCCGAAGGTCGCACGTCGCTTTTGATGAGCGCGTTTCTGAAAATTCCGATGCAGTTTATGATTCTGCTGATCGGTGTTTTGGTTTTCGTTTTTTATCAATTCGTCACGCCGCCGATGATCTTTAATTCGGTCGAAGAGGCAAAAGTAAACAGCGCGGCGCAGTATCAAACCTTGAAAGCTCAATACGAAACAGCGCATCAAAAACGCGAAACGGCGGCGATCGAAATGGTCAAGGACGAAAATCCTGCAAAAAAAGAATCATACATTCAAGCCGACAAGGAATTTAACGCGGTCAGAAAAAACGCGACGGAATTCGTCAAAAATGAAACGAATAACAGTTCGTTCAATGATGTCAATTACGTTTTCCCGACCTTCGTGCTTCAAAATATGCCGATGGGCGTGATCGGTCTGATAATCGCGGCGATCTTTGCGGCGGCGATGTCGTCCATTTCAGCCGAACTGAATGCGTTGGCGACGGCTTCGACGATCGATTTTTACAAACGTCATTTTGCAAAGAACGCGAGCGAGAAACAATATGTATTTTTCGGCAGAGTTGCAACGCTCGTTTGGGGGATTTTCGCCTGTATTGTGGCGACACAGGCAACTTCGCTCGGTTCGTTGATCGAAGTCGTCAATACATTCGGTTCATTTTTTTACGGTTCATTGCTCGGCGTTTTCGTGCTGGCATTTGCGGTCAAGAGAGCGCGTGCGCGTGGAGCTTTTTGGGGATTACTGTTTGGTATCGCATCCGTTTGGATGGCGAGTCATTACACGAAGATCGAATTTTTATGGTTTAACGTGATCGGCTGTCTGGTGACGGTGATCGTGGGCTATTTGATAAGTTTAACGGTGGGTGAGGAAAATAATGCGGCGGCAAATTAATAAAATATCGGCTTTTTTCTTATTGTTTATTTTGGTCTGTTCAGGTTTTGTGACGGGCGGAGCGCAGGTTCGGGCAATTTATGACAACGGTGCGACGGGCTTGGGACAGGCATTGAAACGTCTGCAAACGACGGCAAGCGCGATGCACACGGGCGCGCATCCCGACGACGAAGATTCGGGCTTGCTCGCTTATCTGGCGCGGCGCGAAATGGCGCGGACGAGCTATCTTTCGCTCAATCGCGGCGAAGGCGGGCAAAACGTGATCGGAACCGAATTGTTTGAACCGCTCGGCGTGATCCGTGCCGAAGAATTGCTTCAAGCACGGCGTTTGGACGGCGGACAACAGCTTTTCACGAGCGTGATGGATTACGGATTTTCAAAGACACGCGCCGAAGCCGCCCGCATCTGGGGCGAACAAAAAACGCTCGGCGATATGGTGCGGGCAATCAGATTATATAAACCGCTCGTCATCATTTCGCGTTTTACGGGCACAACCGCCGACGGTCACGGACAGCATCAGCTTGCCGGATATTTAACGCCGATCGCCTTCAAAGCCGCCGCCGACCCGAAGCAGTTTCCCGAACAGCTTGCCGAAGGTTTAAGCGTTTGGCAAGCGAAAAAACTCTATGTTTCGCAGAGTTTTACGCAAAATACACAAAACGTTCCGACGCTCGTTTTGAATACGGGCGAATACGATCCGCTCATCGGGCGTTCGTATTTCGAGATCGCAATGGAAGGCAGAAGTCAGCATAAAACGCAGGAAATGGGCGTTTTGGAATTGCGCGGAAAGATGAATTCGGGAATGCGTCTGGTCGAAAGCAATGTCGAAAAGACCGAAAAGGAAGCGAGCGTTTTCGACGGCATCGACACTACGATCAAGGGCATCGCAAAACTCACCAACAACAGCGAAGAACCATTCAAAAATAAACTCGACGATTTGCAGGAAACAGCGGAAAAAGCATTGAAGGAATACGAAATTTATGCTCCGCAAAAACTGATCCCGATTTTGGCGAAAGGCTACAAGCAAGCCTACGACGCGGAATGGTCAACCAGAAATCCCGATTCAAAAGAAATGCTTCGCGTCAAGCAGAACGAATTTGCGAACGCATTGCGAATGGCGGCGGGAATTACGGTCGATGCTTTGAGTGATTCGGAAACGATCGTGGCGGGCGGTCAGACAAACGTTGCGGTTCGGGTTTTTGCGCCCGAAACTACCGCTATCAAAGTCAAAAACGTCGAACTGACCGTTCCGAAAGATTGGAGTTCGAGTCCTTCGCCCGAACCGCTTCAGCAGGAAAACGCTTTCCGTCCGCGCCGCGAAAATGCTTTTAACGCTTCATTTTTTACGGTCACGGCGGCGGCGAATGCGAAAGCGACCACGCCTTATTGGTTGGAAAGCCCGCGAAACAAAAATTTCACCTTCGATTGGACAGCTGAAGACGCGGAAAAAAATATGCCGTTTCAGTCACCTTTGATGAAGACAATCGTCAAACTCGAAATCGAAGGAATCGAAGTCCCGTTTGAGAAATATGTCCAATATCGTTATGCCGACGACATTCGCGGCGAGATTCGTCGCGATGTGCAGATCGTTCCGCTCGTTAGCGTTGCGCCTGATTCAAATTTGCTGATCTCGCCCGTTTCGGCAAAAGCCGTTGCTCAAAAGATCGTCGTTTCGGTGACGAACAACGCGCCGCGAGAAACGAAAGGGATGCTAAAACTGAATCTGCCGAACGGTTGGAAGGCTTCGCCCGATGCGGCTGATTTTACGCTGAAATCGAGAGGCGAAAAAACGGCGGTTTCGTTTTCGGTGACGATTCCTGCAAACGCAAAACCCGACGATTATAAAATTTCGGCAAATGCACTCGTTGACGGCAAAACCTACGATCAGACGATGCAGGAAATTGCTTATCCGCACGTTCAAACGCATCGAAAATATGCAAGATCGGAAGTTTCGGCAAAAGTTTTGAATCTGAAAACCGCGCCCGTTCGCGTCGGCTACATTATGGGAAGCGGCGACAAAGTTCCCGAAGCGATTCAGCGAATCGGTCTGAATGTCACGATGCTCGAAGAAAAAGACCTTTCGACGGGCGATCTGTCGAAATTCGATACCATCGTGGTCGGAATTCGTGCCTCGCAGGTTCGTCCCGATTTTGTCGCAAACAACGGGCGTTTGCTCGATTTCGTCAAAAACGGCGGAACTTTGATCGTTCAATATCAGCAACAGGAATACGTGCAAAAAAATCTGCCGCCGTTTCCCGCCAAAATGGATACGGTCATCAACGGACAACAGAGAATTTCAAACGTCCGCGTCACCGATGAAAATGCAAAAGTCACGATTCTCGTCCCGAATCATCCCGTTTTTAATTTTCCGAACAAGATCGGGAACGAAGATTGGGAAAACTGGGTGCAGGAACGCAATCTTTATTCATTTTCGACCTTTGACGAAAAATATACCGCGTTGCTTGAAGCGCACGACGAAGGCGAACCCGAAAGCAACGGCGGAATGGTTTACGCCGAGATCGGGAAAGGGAAATACATTTACTCTTCATATTCGTGGTTTCGCCAATTGCCTGTCGGAAACGCGGGCGCATACCGGATTTTTGCAAATATGTTGAGCTTGCCGAAAGCGGGAGCGAAAAAATAAACGATTAATTCAAAAGCAAAAAGCTTAGAGTCCCCTGTTTAGAAGGCTTTAATCTGAGTAAATGCCGCCTGAAGGCGGGACTCTATACGCTTTGTTTTTTGCTGATTTACAAAAATATGAAAGAAATTGAAGAAAAATTTCCCGCTCGAAATTACAAGGAAAACGTTCTCGCCGATTGTTTTGAAGATGCCAAAAAGTATTTTTTGCAGGCTTATGTCGATGTCGATTTCGCCCACGCCGTGATGCTTGCCGAGCAGAAAATAATTACGGAAGCCGAACTCGAAAGCCTTTTGAAATCGCTAAGAAAACTGGATTTCGATGCTATCTCAAAAGCTGAATACGACGGAACTTTTGAAGACTTGTTTTATTATCTGCAACGCGAGATCACGAAAAACTGTGATGCTGACACCGCCGGAAAACTCCACACGGCGCGGAGCCGAAACGACATCGACGTGACGATCTACCGGCTTTATCTGCGTCCCGCGACGCTCAATCTTTTGCGCTCGGCGATGGATTTACGCAAGGTTTTTCTCGATCTGGCGGCACAACATCACGAAACACTGATGCCGGCTTACACGCATACACAACCCGCGCAACCTTCGACACTGGCGCATTTTCTGTTGGCGATGGCAGAAAATGTCGGGCGCGACATCCGCCGTTTACAGAACGCTTTCGACAATTTGAATTTTTGTCCGCTCGGTTCGGGTGCGATCACGACGACGGGTTTTCCAATCGATCGTCACCGCGTAGCCGAACTTCTGGGGTTTACCGCGCCGACCGTAAATTCATACGCTTCGATCGCTTCGGTCGATTATTTTACCGAACTATTGGGCGCAACGGCGGCGATGCTCGTCAATATCGGCAAATTTGCGCAGGAATTTTTGCTGATGGCGATGATGGAATTTAACGTCATTCGTCTGCCCGACGGTTTTGTGCAGGGAAGTTCGATCATGCCGCAAAAGCGAAATCCCGTCGCGCTCGAACATATTCGCGCCATCGGAAGTAAGGCTCTCGGGCAATGTCTGGGCGCATTTACGAGCGTTCACAACACGCCGTTCGGCGACATAAACGACGTTGAAGACGATTTTCAGCCGCTCGTTTATTCTGCCTTGCGCGATGCCCACCGTTCGGTTTCGCTGTTTGGTGCAACGATGAAAGCCGCAACTTTCAACCTCGAAACCTTGCGGAAACGGGCGGGCGAACAATTTATTACCGTGACCGAATTAGCCGACACGATCGTGCGGCGCGAAAATTTACCTTTTCGCATCGCGCATAAAATCGTCGGAATTTGCGTGAAAACCGCTTATCAAAATAAAACGGAAATCACTCACGAACTTTTGCAAAATTCGTGCAGGGAAGTTCTCGGACACGCAATTTCAATGTCCGAAGCCGAACTCAAACAAACGCTTTCGCCCGAAAATTTCGTTAATATCAGAACGATCTACGGCGGAACCGCGCCCGCCGAAACTAAACGCGCACTGGGCGTTGAAAGAGAGCGTGAAGCCGATGATGAACAATGGTTTCGCGAAACGATTGAAAAGTTGAAAAATGCTTCGGAAAATCTTATAAAGATCGTTGACGGGAAAATTTCATAAATGATTTCCAGTCAAATCCGAATTTTATACAGGAGCAAAAATTATGAAGTTGTCAGCCGGACAAAAACGCATTTTGGAACGTGTCCTGAATGTTTTTGAAACGGGCAAACCCGAAGGAAATTACAGCGCGATCTCGATCTATAACGACGGACCGAACGATATTAAACAGATAACTTACGGGCGTTCGCAGACAACCGAATACGGAAATTTGCGCGAGCTTGTGCAGAAATATGTCGCGGCAAACGGCATTTACAGCAAAAAACTGAAACCGTTTGCCGAAAAAGTCGGAAGCGTTCCGTTGACGGATGACGAAACTTTTAAGGATTTACTCAAAAAAGCGGGAAAAGATGACGTGAAGATGCGAACTACACAAGACGCTTTTTTCGACGAAAGATATTATAAACCCGCGATAAAATGGGCAAAAGACAACGGTTTTATTCTTCCGCTTTCCGCGCTCGTCATTTACGATTCATACATTCACAGCGGCGGAATTTTATGGATAATTCGGCAAATGTTCGCCGAAAATCCGCCGATCTCAGGCGGAAACGAGATCGAATGGACAACGGCTTATGTCAATGCCCGGCATAAATGGCTTTCGACACATCCGCGACCTGTCGTGCAGAAAACCGTCTACCGCACGCAATGTTTCAAGGACGAAATAAAACGCGGAAACTGGTCGTTGGGCGTTTTGCCGATCAACGCTAACGGAACGAAGATTTCTTAGAAAATTATTATTAGCAAACATCATCTTTAGCCCTTGTTTACGTGCGGCTACGGAAACTTTATTTGCGTTTAGTTCAAGGTTTGTTAAAAATTAACTATGAATCTTGAAAGAGAAAGACCGGAAGGAAATTGGCGCAGTAAACTGCACGAGATCGTATTTGAAGCGGAAACGACTGCCGGAAAAGCTTTTGATCTGACCGTTATTATACTGATTTTACTCAGCGTTTTGGTCGTTTTGCTCGAAAGCGTCAAAAGCATCCGCGAAAGTTACGGTCACATAATTTTCGTTGCCGAATGGTTTTTCACGATAGTTTTTTCAATCGAATATATTTTGCGAATCGTCAGCGTCAAAAAGCCTCTGCGGTATGCTTTGAGTTTTTACGGTTTGATCGATCTGACCGCGATCTTACCGACTTATATCAGTCTTTTCATTCCCGGAACGCAATTCCTTTTGACTATCAGAATCCTGCGCCTTTTGCGCATTTTCCGAATTCTCAAACTCACCGCCTATCTGACCGAAGCAAACATTATTACGTCCGCATTGAGGGCGAGCCGACGGAAAATCTCGGTTTTTCTGCTGGCGATTCTGGCTTTGGTAACGATCGTCGGAACGGCGATTTACGTGATCGAAGGCGAAGAACACGGATTTACGGACATTCCGACGAGCATTTATTGGGCAATCGTGACTTTAACGACCGTCGGTTACGGTGATTTGTCGCCGAAAACCCCTCTGGGAAAAACGCTTGCGTCGCTCGTGATGATCGCCGGTTACGCGATCATTGCGGTTCCGACAGGAATCGTCACGGTCGAACTGACGCGTTCGAGCAAGGAAGCTACGACCCAAGTTTGTCCCGATTGTCATTCCTACGGGCACGATGCCGACGCGGTTTTCTGCAAGTATTGCAGTGCGAAATTATAAGGCTGAAAGAATCTTCAAAACTTCGTTCGTATTTGAAAGATCGTCGAGAAAAACATCGGGTTTTTCGGCAAGTAATTTATGCTTGAATTGTCCGCGACCGGTTCCGACGGCAACTGCTTTTGCGCCGAAATGACGGGCGCAGATGATGTCGTTCGGCGTGTCGCCGATAACGATGAATTGTGACGGGGCAAATTCAAAATCGAACCGCTCGTTAAAGAGCTTTCCGGCTTCGGTGGCGAGATCGTTGCGGTTGTGCGAAATCTCGCCGAAAGCGTTTGGTGAGTCCGAAAAATAATGCCACAGATCGACTGATCTTAATTTTATTTCGGCGGCGACGGACAAATTTCCCGTTAAAAGCGAATTATAAAAAAGCGGAGTTTCGGCGGCGGCGGCAAGAATCCCGCGAACACCCGCCAAAATTTCGTGCTGTTCAAAATTTCTTTCAAAAATCGCCGTCATTTCCGCTTGAAAGACTTTCAAAAGTTCTTCTTTTTTCTCGAAAATTTGTTCGGGCGTAAAACCTTCTTCGCGCAGTGATTCATAGATTATCTGCGTATCGGTCATTCCCGAAAACTGCATTTTTTCAAAGTTTCCGACGCTTCCGAAGACCTTTTTCATCGTCGGAATAAAATAATCCTTGAACGCGCCGTTGACCCGCGAACGGACCAGCGTTCCGTCGATGTCCCAGAGCAGAATACGAAGTGTGGAAAGCGGAATTTCGGTCGTATTTTCCGCTTTCGTTTGAAATAAATTTGATTCAGAAGACATTGTTATTGAGGCAGACTGCCTGCCGATTGTTGCAGAGGATTGCCGCAAGCGGCGCAAACCATCCAGGTCTGTTCGACTTGTTGACGGCAATTCACGCAGACGAAAATGCCTTCGCGCAGATTGGTCTGACAATGTGAACAGAAATTATGATTTTCAGGACAGAGCATCATACATTTCGGGTTCGGACATTGCCGCGCACGCGGCGTTCCGACCGTATAATTCATTCGTTCGGCGGCGGCTAACTGACGCGTTCCGCGCGCATAGTTTCCGCTCATAATATTGCTATATTCGGGCGAATTTACCCATTGCCTGATCTCTTTGACGCGCACGACCGGATAAGGATGCGTGTTTTGAATCATCGAATAAAGTTTCAAAACCTTCGTTATCATCGAATCGTCGCCGAGCTCGTGATAGCTTTGCGCCTGCACTTCGATCTCGTCGACGTTAAATTCTTCGCTGTAACGCTTTGAAAATCCGGCGAGCTTTCCGAGTGCGCTTGCGACGACATCGACTTCCTGCGTTGCCAAAAGCGCGGCGCGGTCGCACGAAAATTCGGCTTTGCGGTTCCAATCCAGGATCGCAAGCTGTAAACCGATGCTCAAAAAATTGCCGACTACGGGCATAACTTGTTTTATTAATTCATTTCCGAAGTTTGAAATTAAATAAGCAAGCGTTTTATAAAGCTGATGTTCGCATTTGACGTGACCGAGTTCGTGTCCGAGAATCGCGAGCATTTCGTCCTCGTTCATAATGTCGATCAAGCCCGAACAAAGCACGATCGTGTAATTTTCCATTCCCATCGCGTAGGCATTGATCGTGTTCGTCGTTTCGATGTAAAGATTCGGCAGTTTTTTAACGTCCAGAACTTCCGCCATTTTCAGATATTGTTTGTAAAGCGAAGGATATTGCTGGGCATTGACGCGCAGATTGCTCGAAACCTTCTCGATCAGGATAATGCGCTCGATGCTGTGCTCGGAAATGAATTTGACGACTTTCGGCAAACCCGGAACTTTATGCAAAGCCGCGATCGCCTGGCTGTCCGCCGGATGCTGAAACGAATGATGCGAGAGGTCGGGAAATGTTTTTAAATCTTCCTTTAAAGCCATAATTTAACTATTTTATTCGATTACTACCAAAACTTCGCCCGCGTTGACGTTTACGCCTTCCTGATGACGAATGGTTTTTATAACTCCGTCCTTCGGCGATTTCATTTCGTTCTGCATCTTCATCGCTTCGACGACGATAACACCTTGACCGTGAACGACTTCCGTACCTTCTTCGACCAGAATGCGGACGATCTTTCCGGGCATCGCCGTTTTGATCTCAACAACCCCGTCGGCGGTTTCGTCACCGCTTCCTTTTGAACGAATCTTTTTCGGATCGGTAACGGTCACTTCCAACTGATGATTATGAAGATTGACGATGCCGTTCGGCGCGACGTAAATCTGGCTGATCTGATTGTTATATTTCAAAAGAAAAACATCGGGTTCGACTTCCGATGCTTCGAGTTCGTATTCGCGGTCGTTGACACTGGCGAAAATCTTTTCGCCGTCGCGTTTGATGTCGATGTCGAATTTTTCGTTTTTAAGTTCGGCTTGCAGTTTCATTAAATTAATTTGTAAATTTCAAAAAGATTTAGTATCTATTTTCCGATAAATCTTAGCAAAAATCGAATCGATCCTGATCGTGTCGATCGGCGGTTTCTTCCGGCTTCAGACAAGTCGGACAAAGACAATCCTGATAATTTTCCTTCAACTTTTGCAATGTTTCGGCTTTTAATTGTAGATCAAAACACCAGCAATTGCCGTTTTCGGCATTGCAGGAAAATTCCTTTCCGCAGACTTCGCATACTTTGGAAGCAGTTCTAATTTTGGTCATACATTTGTTTGAAAATGATTGAGATCGTTTTCAGTAAAAGTTCAAAATCGACAGGTTTGGCGAGATGATATTGAAAGCCCGCCGTCAAAGCCCGCTGACGGTCTTCGGCTCCGGCGTAAGCTGTCAGGGCGATCGCCGGCAAAACCTCCGATTTCTTGATCTCGCGGATTTGACGCACCAATTGAAAACCGTCCGTTTCCGGCATCCCGATGTCGCTGATAATTAAATCGAAATCATTGATTTCAATCTCCTTCAACGCGTCGAACGCAGAATTTACGCAAACGGCTGTGGCACCGCGATTTTCCAGTAAAACCTGAATCGGTTCGATCCCGTCGCAATCGTCGTCAACCAGTAAGATATGTTTCCCGTTCAAAAAAACGGTCGTCTGAAAGTTCTCGTTATTTTCCGGGTCGCTACTTGTTTCATTATCGCTTTCTGCGGTTTGGAGCGGTAATTCGAGAATGAAGGAAGAACCTTTACCCGCGCCGTCGCTTTCGGCTCTGATCGTTCCGCCGTGAAGCTCGGTCAGATGGCTGACAATGGTCAATCCCAGACCCAGACCGCTGTGATTTCTGACAATCGTGCTGTCGGCTTGACGAAAACGGTCAAAGATAAAAGGCAAAAATTCGGGGGAGATACCGATTCCGGAATCCGAAACATTTAATCTGAGTTTGTTCCGGTCAACGGAAAGAAAAAGGAACACTTTACCGTTTTCAGGAGTGAATTTCACGGCATTATTTAGCAGATTTATGACGATCTGATTGAGTCTGGTCGAATCTCCGTTAATTTTCTGATTTTCGATTTCCGAAACGAATTCGATGCTGATATTTTTCGATTCGGAAAACGGGCGCACCATTTCGACTGCCGAACTGACGACCGAAACGAAATCCACTTCTTCGGATTCGATCCGCATTTTGCCGGAAATTATCCGCGAAACATCGAGCAAATCTTCGATCAGATTTTTTTGCAAACGGGCATTTCTTTCGATCGTTTCAACCGCTTTCAGTTTTCGATCTTCATCGAGCGGACTCATATTCAGAATGCGTGTCCAACCCAGAATCGCATTCAGCGGCGTGCGGAGTTCGTGCGATAAGACCGAAAGAAAATCGTCTTTGGCGCGGTTTGCTTCTTCGGCGGTTTTGCGCGATTCGATCTCGCGCTGTAAAATTTCTTCGCGTTCCTGTTCGAGAAGCTTGCGTTCGGTGATATTCGTAAAAATAAGTGCCACGCGGCGGCTGTCTTCACCGCCGAGCCGGATCGCGTAAACGTCAAACCAGCTTTTCAACGCGTCGGAACCTTGTGTAAAACGAATCGATTCACCTGTCAGAGCGACCTTCCCGTAAATTTCAAACCAATGAGATTCAAGATCGGGAACCATCTCGCGCGCCGTTTTGCCGGTTGCATTTTCCAAGCCGGTAAGCTGACCGAACATCGGGTTGATTTCGATAAAACGATAATCGACCGGTTTGTTTCGTTCATCGAAGATCATTTCGAGGATACAAAATCCTTCGTCGATCGAATTGAAAAGCGTGCGGTATCTTTCCTCGGATTCGCGCAGGTTCGATTCGGCAAGCTTTCTGTCCGTGACATCGATCCCGATGCCGTAAACTTTGATAGGCGCACCTTTATCCGAATAGACGGCTTTTCCGCGTCCTTCCATCCAGCGAAGCGAACCGTCGGAGTGATAGAAACGAAATTCGATGGTGTAATCGCGTCTTTCGTTGATCGCATTTTGAACTTCGGCACGGATTCGCGCTCGGTCGGCTTCGTAAAGCAAGTCGTAAAAAGCATCTCGCGAATTTCCGAATCCGCCTTCTTCAAGCCCGAAAATATGTTCCAGTTCCTTGCTCCATTTCACCTTTCCCGTCACTATATCGGTTTCCCAAACGCCCATTTTACTGCTTTGCATCGCCAGCGAGAGCATCAACTGGCTTTGCTTCAATTCTTCGGCGGATTTATGTCTTTCGGTGATGTCGCGGGCGATCTTCGATGCGCCGACGATCACTCCTTTTTCGCTTTTGATCGGGGAAACCGTGAGCGAAATGTTTTTGATCGTGCCGTTTTTATGCTGTCTGAGAGTTTCAAAATGTTCGATTCGCTTTCCTTTTTTGATGTTGTCGAGAATGACGGTTTCTTCGGCAAGCAGATATGAGGGAATGACCACTGAAATATGTTTTCCGATGGCTTCTTCCGGCGTGTAGCCGTATAAAACTTCCGCGCCTTTATTCCAACTGGTGATGACTCCGTCCAGATTTTTACTGACGATGGCATCTTCGGACGATTCGACAATGGAAGCAAGCAGAGCGTTTGCCGTTTCAATGATCTTCCGGTGCGAAATATCGCGTCCGACCCCGATAAAATAACGACTTCCGTTTTGTGAATAATCGCCGAACGAAATCTCGAAGGGAAAACGATTCCCGTTTTTATATTGTGCCTGAACTTCGATTCCGTTCAGATTTTGCTCACTTTGAACATTTTTGGCGAAATCGTTGAAGATGTGCTTGAAATCATTGTCGGGAATCAGAACCGAAAACGGCTTTCCGGTTATTTCATACGTCGGATAACCGAAAAGTTTCTCGCCCGCGTGATTGATGAACAAAATCTTATTGTCTTCATCGATCTTGATAATTACATCCAGAGCGGTTTCGGCTAACGTGCGATAGCTTTGCTCACTTTCGCGCAGGGCGATCTCCGTCGCTTTGGAAGTCGAAATATCTTCAAGATTGAGCATAAAGCGCGGCATATCGCCCTCTCCGATGTTGGTTGCACGTAAATTGAACCAAAAATCCTTCGACTTAACGTTAAGCAGAAATTGAATTTGAAAGAAATTTTTCCGACCCGCGATCAGATCATTGATTCCATTGCCGATCTGCTGAAAGACGGGATCGGATTTTTGCGCGAGAAATTGTAAAAAGTTCTCGCCGATAGACAGATTTTGTCCGCTGAATGAATAAAAATCACGACACGATTTATTGACCTGCAGGATATTCCCGTCCGCGTCGAGAATGACGATATTTTCCGGCAAAGCATCGATAATTCTTTGCAGAAGTAAATCGCTTTCGGTTGAATTTTGACTTAATTCTTTCAGCATTTAAATAGAAAAACCTGAGGTAAAATTAAAGATGAACTAATTGTAAAAATTTATCAAATGATTTCGGAAAAATTCAGCTTGAAATCGATAAAAAAAAAGAAAAATTATTGCGCCGCTTCAGTGTCGGGCAAACCGCCTTCGTCCGCCCTTCTCAAACGCAAAAGGAGAATCTTCTTTTCATCGGCACGTAAAATTTCGACATTCAAGCCGTGAAACTGAAGTTTTTCGCCGATTTTCGGAACATAACCCGCTTCGCTCGTCACCAATCCGGCAATTGTCGTGAAATCGTCGTCCTCGATCTCGAGGTCGAAAAGCCTTTCGATCTTGCCGATCTCCGTGGAGCCGAGCACGTCGTAATAGCCTTCTTCGCCTTCGATTATCTCGATAATTTCCTCGTCTTCAATATCTTCGTCTTCGATCTCGCCGACGATTTCTTCCAGAATGTCTTCGACCGTCACAAGTCCGGCAACACCGCCGTATTCATCGACGACGATGGCGACCTGCACGTGGCTCGTCTGCATATTTTTTAGAAGTTCGGACGCGGATTTTGTTTCGGGAACAAAGAACGCGGGACGCAGAAGTTTTTCGATCGTTTGCTCTTCCTTGCCTTCCGCCCACGCGTTGAGCAGATCGCGCACATAGATCACGCCTTCGATGTTGTCGATATTGTCTTTGTAAACCGGAATACGCGAATATTTTTCACCGATAATGAGATCGCGGGCGGCTTTCACGGTCGAATTCGTCGGTAGCGCGCAAATCTCGGTGCGCGGAGTCATAATTTCCCCGGCGCGTGTTTCCGAAAACTCGACCATCGTTTCGATCAGTTCGCGTTCTTTTTCTTCGATGATTCCTTCGGCTTCGCCGACTTCCATTAACGCCTGAAAATCTTCGGAATTGTCCTCGGATTTATCTTCCGGCGCGTCGGGCGTGACGGTCATTTCGAGTTTCTGCTGTTCCTTCGATTTGATGCGCGAAACGAACGGTTCGAGAACGAACGAATAAATACCGTAAAGCGGACGCACGAAAGGAAGCAAAAACATCAATTTTGCTTCAGGATTGCGCCAGATTATAAGGCGCGGAAAAATTTGGCGGAAAAAAACCGAAAGCACGAGGCTTAACAAAAGTGAAAAGCCAATAAGTTCGGTATGATTGGCGGTAAATCTTAAAACGATGAGCGTCACCAAAACCGTGAAAACGATCAGGAGCACCTGCATCGTTGAGGAAAGTGCGAAACGAAAACGCGGGCGATTGTCCAAAATTTCGCGTAAAAATTCGGCGGCACGCGAATTCGGCTTTTCGTCCGCTTCGGGCGCAATGCGGCGCAGACTCACATCCGAAAGTTGCGAAAACGCCATATCGATCGTTGCCAAAAAAGCGAGAATGAAAAGAATAATCAGCGCGATGACTATCTCAATTTCCATAAGTTCTCAATAATTTTGCCACGTTTTCGTCTAACAGCCAATAAAGATTTCCATTTTCAGGCTTTACATTTTGCGAAGGCAATCTTTCGGGCTGAAATTTGCCTTCCAGAACTTCGCGCAAAGTTTCGGCTTTATCTTCTCCCGCGACCAAAAAAATAATGTTTCGCGCTACGTTAATGGTCGGAAATGTCAGTGTCAGCCGTGTTGTGTTCAGTTTTTCGACCGGATTGGCGACCGCAATTTTTTCGGTTTCGCCTAACGCTTTTGTAAAAGGGAAAAGCGAAGCCGTGTGACCGTCCGCGCCCATTCCGAGCAGGATCAGATCGAAGATCGGGAATTCGGTTTCGCCGAGGTCGAAAAATCTTTTTATTTCGCCCTGATAGATTTCCGCCGTAATTTCGGGCGTTTCGCTTTGGGTCAGCCAGGGAAAAATGCTGTTGACATTTATTTCGAGCGGCGCGAAAAGATTTTCGTGCGCCATTCGGAAATTGCTTTCCGCATCGTCGGGCGATACGTTTCTTTCATCGCCGAAAAAAAAGAAGACTTTCGACCAGTCGATCTTATCTTTGAATTTATCGCCCGAAAGCAATCGATAAAGCGATTTCGGAGTCGAACCGCCCGCGAGTGCAACCGTAAACCTGCCGCGCTCAGAGATCGATTCGGCGGCGATTTCGACAAATTTATCGGCGGCGAAATTGTTCAGTTCTTCCGAATTTTGAAAAACTTCGATCATTGAATTGATTTTATAATTTTTAAGGTTCGGTCTGCACGTCCGAAATTGATAAACGGCAGAAAAGAACTGATCTGATAAAAATTAAGCTGAAACATTTTCGCGAAGTGAAAATGTTTCAGAGGCTCCGTGCAATGTTTCAGAGGCTCCGTGCAATGTTTCAGAGGCTCCGTGCAATGTTTCAGAGGCTCCGTGCAATGTTTCAGAGGC
>JAJQRF010000005.1 GCA_021228405.1 Pyrinomonadaceae bacterium | reverse complement strand
ATGGAAAAAGGACTCAGATTCGCAATTCGCGAAGGCGGCAGAACCGTCGGCGCAGGCACCGTTTCTGATGTGGTTGAGTAAAAATTAATCAGTTGTTGGTTGTTCGTCGTCGATTAAAGAATTAACGACGAACAACGAGCGACGAGCAACCGACAGTATTTATGTTAAACGAAAAAATTCGCATCAAATTGAAAGCATACGACCATCGTGTTTTAGATCAATCGACACAGGAAATCGTGGAAACGGCAAAGAGAACAGGCGCAAACATTGCAGGTCCGATTCCTCTTCCGACCATCAAAAACAAATGGACGGTTCTGCGTTCGCCGCACGTTGATAAAAAATCGCGCGAACAGTTTGAAATCAGAACCCACAAGCGTTTGATGGACATTCTCGATCCGACGGCTGAAACGGTCGATGCGTTGATGAAATTGGATTTACCCGCCGGCGTTGATGTTGAAATCAAAGCATTCGGCAAAAATTAGTTGGGAGTAGCGAGTAGCGGGCAGTGAGTAATTTTTTACTTCTCTCCACTCAAAATTTACCACTCTTTACTGGAGATTAAGATGATTAGCGGAATCATTGGTAGAAAAGTTGGAATGACGCAAATCTTTGCGGAAGACGGCACGGTGACACCCGTAACCGTTATCAAAGCAGGACCTTGCGTTGTTGTCCAAACAAAAAGTGCAAGCGGACGCGACGGTTACAATGCGGTGCAATTAGGATTGGTCGAAGATAAACCGATCAAAGTCAAGAATGTTACCAAGCCATTGCGCGGACACTTTGAAAAAACAGGCGGCGGCGTTCCTCCGACCCGTGTATTGAAGGAAATTCGCTTGCAGGGCGAACCGGAAGCGGCAATCGGCGATCAGGTTAAGGTTGACGTTTTTGCGGACGGCGACAAGATCGAAGTCGTCGGTAAATCGAAAGGACGCGGTTTTGCGGGAACGATCAAACGTCATAAGTTTCACAGAGGTCCCGAATCGCACGGTTCGATGTCGGTTCGCGCGCCGGGTTCGATCGGTCAGTCCGCTTATCCTTCACGTGTTATCAAAGGCACGAAGTCGTCAGGACATATGGGCGATGCACGTGTTACCGTCAAAGGATTAACGATTGCTAAAGTTGATGCCGAGAACAATCTTTTATTAGTAAAAGGTGCAGTTCCGGGCGCAAATGGAAGTTTGGTTGTAGTTAAGAAAAGCTAAAGCAGTCTGGAAAGTCTGGAAAGTGTGGAAAGTCCGGAAAGAAAAAGTAAATTTCTTCCTTGACTTCCAAAACTTCCAAAACTTCCAAGACTTATAATTGGAGTAAAATTATGCCTACCGTAAAGGTTCGCAATTTGAAGAACAAAGAAGTTGGTGAAGTCACGCTTTCGGATGCCGTGTTCGGTGTCGAACTGAATGAAGCCCTGATTCACGCAGCAGTCAAAAATTATTTGGCAAACGGACGACAGGGAACGTCGGCGACGAAAACTCGCGGTAATGTTTCCGGTTCGGGGCGCAAGCTCTGGAAGCAAAAAGGCACAGGTCGCGCGCGTATCGCGTCGCTTCGTTCGCCGTTGTGGAAAGGCGGCGGTAACGTTCACGGACCTCAGCCGCGCGATTGGTCATACAAAATGCCCAAGAAAATGCGGCGCGGCGCGCTTCGTTCGGCTCTTTCGGAAAGATTGCGTGAAGGAAACCTGATCGTGGTTGATGAAATGACGTTTGACACCCCCAAGACGAAAGATTTTGTAAATGTCATTGGCGGACTGGCTCTTTCGGAAAGCAAAAAAGCCGTGAAAACCCTGATCGTCGATTCGCTCGATAACGCAAATCTGGTTTTGTCGTCGCGCAACGTTCAAAAAACGAAAGTTACCAACAGCTACGGATTAAATATTTACGATCTGCTTTATCACGAAAAACTTTTGATCTCGAAATCGGCAGTCGAAGAATTAAATGACTTGCTCGATCCGAAACGTGAAAACAGCAAGGAGGCGGGAGAAAATGATTAAGTTGAGTGTTTGGGACATCTTGAAGTCGCCCGTCGTCACGGAAAAATCGGTCATCTTGAAGGAAGTTTCAAGCGATGAGAACGATACCGACCGTAATGAGGGACAGGTTTTGACGTTTCGCGTTGCGACCAAAGCCGGAAAAGAAGACATCAAAAAAGCGGTTGAAGAAATCTTCAACGTCAAAGTTTCAAAAGTTCGCACCGTTCAATATGACGGAAAGATCAAAAAACGCGGACGTTACGAAGGTCGCCGTCCGAGCTGGAAAAAAGCTTACGTGACTCTGAAAAAAGGCGAACCGATGGTTGATTACGCAGAAGCAATCTAATGAATTGGGGATTTGGGAATTCGGATTTGTGGATTTTAATAAAAATCCGCAATCCCGGATCACAAATCCGAAATCAAAGTTATGGGAATTAAAAGATTAAAACCGACATCACCTGCGCGACGTTACCAAACGTATCTGACGCGTGATGAACTGACTCCGAACGCAAAACCCGAAAAATCTTTGCTGGAGCCGAAAACAAGAATTTCAGGTCGCAACAGCGATGGTCGAATTACCATCCGCAGACGCGGCGGCGGTCACAAGCGTTTTTACCGCGTGATCGATTTCAAGCGCAACAAAACCGGTATTCCGGGACGTGTGACACAGCTTGAATACGATCCGAACCGTTCGGCGCATATTGCCTTGATTACTTATCTCGACGGCGAAAAGCGTTACATCATCGCTCCGGTCGGATTGAAAGTAAATGCAACGATCCTGAGCGGACCCGAAGCGGATATTTTGCCGGGAAATGCTTTGCCGATCACGAACATTCCGCTCGGAACGCAGGTTCATAACATCGAACTTCGTCCGGGGAAAGGCGGACAGCTTGTTCGTTCAGCGGGCGGATTCGCGCAGATCGTTGCGAAAGAAGGCGACTATGCACAGCTCAGAATGCCTTCGGGCGAAGTTCGCCGTGTTCCGGTTGTCTGTATGGCAACGGTCGGACAGGTCGGCAACGTCGAGCACGAAAACGTAAGTTTAGGTAAAGCCGGACGCTCGCGCTGGATGGGTAAACGCCCGAAAGTTCGCGGTGTCGCGATGAACCCGGTCGATCACCCGCACGGCGGCGGTGAAGGTAAAACGTCAGGCGGTCGCCATCCGGTAACGCCGTGGGGACAACCGACACGCGGATATAAAACAAGACGTAACAAACGCACGCAGAATATGATCGTGCGCGACAGAAGAAGGAAGTAATTAAGGTAAAGAACGGATGCCAAACCAAAGAAAATCTTTAACATCCGTTCAGTAAAATTAAAAAATATGCCACGTTCAGTAAAAAAAGGACCGTTTATTGATTTGAGTGTTTTGAAAGCACTCAAACGTATTGAAGAAACCGGTAAGAAACCGCAAGCGATCAAAACCTGGTCACGCCGTTCGACGATTTCGCCGCAGATGGTCGGTTTGACCTTCGGTGTTCACAACGGTAAACGGCACGTTCCGGTCTTTATCACGGAAAATATGGTCGGACATAAATTAGGTGAATTTTCTCCGACGCGCACATATAAAGGTCACCCGGGAACAAAAGCCGAGAAGATGGCGAAGAGAAAATAAACAGATTTGGGATATGGGAATGCGGATTTGGGATTTAATAGACCAATCCGAAATCCGAAATCCAAAATCCGAAATTGAATTATGGAAGCGATAGCAAAAACAAAATATTTGAAAGGTTCGCCGCGTAAGGCACGGCTCGTGATTGACCTGATTCGCGGACGCAACGTTTCGCAAGCTCTGGCAATCCTGAAATTTACCGATAAACGTGCGGCTGACCCGATTGCGAAAACTCTGCGTTCGGCAATCGCTAACGCCACGTATCTGGCGGAACAGCAAAATATCGCCATTGATCCTGATGATTTATGGGTGAAAACTTGCTTTGTCGATATGGGACCGACGAAAAATCGTCGCCGTATGCGTCCGGCTCCGCAAGGTCGTGCTTACCGTGAACAGCGGCATTATTGTCATATTACGATCCAGGTGACGAGCGAAGCGCAGGAAGACAAATCGAAAAAAGCAAAGCCTGAAACGGAAGTAAAGAAAGCGAAACCGGTCAAAGCCGAAAAGAAAGCCGAACCGAAAGCGAAAAAGGCTGAGGAAACGGTAGTCGAGGAAGTCGAAACGAAAACGGCTCCCGTCGAAACGACCGAAGCGGTTGAAACGCAGGAAGCGAAAAATGAAGCAGAAGTTGCGGATGCAAAGGATGCGACTTCGCAAACTCCGGCTGAAAAGAATGAAACCAAACCTGCCGACGAAGCGCAGTTGGACAAAAACGAGGAGCTGGAAAGACAGTAAATAATTATTATGGGACAAAAAGTTCATCCATACGGCTTTCGGGTCGGTTACAACAAAGATTGGCACTCGCATTGGTTCGCCAAACAGGAATTTGCCGATTTTCTGGCAGAAGATTTGAAATTGAAACGCGATCTGAAAAAGCGTTTTGCCGGAGCGGGCGTTTCGCACATTGACGTTGAGCGCGCCGCCAGCCGTTTGAAAATCATTATTTACACTTCGCGTCCGGGAATCATCATCGGTCGTAAAGGTGCCGAGATCGAAAAGCTTCGTGAAGATTTATCGAAGAAAACGGGACGTGAAGTTTTGATCTCGATTCAAGAGATTCGTCATCCCGAATTGAATGCACAGCTTCAAGCCGAAAAGATTGCACAACAGCTCGAAAAACGTATCGCTTTTCGCCGTGCAATGAAAAAGACGATGGAAGAATCACAGCGTTTCGGGGCGGAAGGCATCAAAGTTATGATCGCCGGACGCTTGAACGGAGCGGAAATCGCGCGCACCGAATGGAGCTTGGAAGGTCGTCTTCCGTTGCACACGCTTCGCGCCGACATCGATTACGGATTTGCCGAAGCTTTAACGACATTCGGAATCATCGGAATCAAGGTCTGGATTTACCGCGGTGAAATTCTCGATCCGAACGCCTCGATCGCACGCGGAACGACGACCGATCCGATGAAGGAAGTGAAAGTTCAGGGCGGCGGCAGAGGCGACAGACGACCGCCGCGCCGTCGTGACAGAAACGACAGAGGATAATTGATATTGGTTAAATAGTTTATTGTCAAACTGTTTACAACTAACGAGGGTTATTTATTATGTTAATGCCGAAAAAGGTCAAGCACCGAAGAGTAATGAAAGGTCGTATGCGCGGAAAAGCGACACGCGGCGAAAAAATGAACTTTGGTGACTACGGACTGAAAACTTTAGAAGCAGCCTGGATTACAGACCGCCAGATCGAAGCGGCTCGTATCGCAATGACACGTTACATCAAACGTAGCGGAAAGGTTTGGATCAGAATGTTTCCCGATAAGCCGATCACGAAGAAACCGGCGGAAACTCGTATGGGAAGCGGTAAAGGCGCACCGGATCACTGGGTTGCAGTCGTAAAACCGGGAAGAATTTTGTATGAAATTCAAGGTGTGAGCGAAGAATTGGCACGTGAAGCGATGCGGCTCGCCGCGCAGAAACTGCCGATCAAAACTAAATTCGTCAGCCGTGCCGATCTGGAAGGAGGCATTGTTTAGTATATGAAACGCAAAGAACAAATGGACCAACTTCGTGATATGAGCGTCGAGGAATTGCGCGATCAGGCTGATGCACTGAAAGAGTCGCTCTTCCGTTTGAAGTTCAGAAAAACATTAGGTGTCGGTGAAACGGTCGGTGACATTCGCCGCGAAAAGAAAACCTTGGCGCGGGTCTATACTTTGATTCAGCAAAAGGAAGAGAAAACGAAATAGTTTTCGGCTGAAAAAGTTGAGAAAGAGAAATGGCAAAAAAGAAGCAAGAAGAAGTTGAAGAAACAACGGCTGAAGTAACCGAAACGGAAGCAACCGAAGAAACATCGGCAGAATCGAATGAAGTTTCGGCAGATGCGGCAACCGAAGACGCTCCGAAAAAATCGGGCAAGAAAGATGAAACCGACAACGCGGAAGCAACATCGATCGTTGACAGCGTAGTTGAAGCGGTCACATCGGCGGCTGAAGCGGTTGCGGAAACGGTTGTCAGCGGGGTCGAGAAAGCGGTTGCGGCGGTAACGGGCGATTCGGATGAAAAAACTGTTAAGACCAGCAAGCGCGCAGAAAAAGTCGGTGTTGTTGCATCGGACAAAATGACCAAAACCGTGACGGTTCGCGTTGATCGCCTTGTCAAACACCCGATTTATCGTAAATACATTAAGCGCAGAAAGAAATTTATGGCGCACGATGATCTCGGTGCAAAAGTCGGCGATAAGGTCAGAATTGTCGAAACCAGACCGCTCTCAGCAAGAAAACGCTGGCGTGTCGTTGAAATTATTCAAAGAGCAGAAAGCTAGAAATTTGGGATTTGGGATTTTATGAAACCAATCCGAAATCCGAAATCCGAAATCCGAAATTGGAGAGATAGTTATGATTCAGATGCAGACCTCTTTAGCGGTCGCAGATAATTCAGGTGCAAAGCGCGTTGTAATGATTGCGCCGATTGGCGGTTCGACCAGCAAAATTGCGCGTCTTGGCGATAAGATCAAAGTTACCGTAAAAGAAGCCGCTCCCGACGGAACGGCGAAAAAAGGTAAAGTTTACAACGCCGTGATCGTGAGAACCCGCAAGGAAGTGCGCCGCAAAGACGGAACATACATTCGTTTTGACGAAAACGCCGCCGTTCTTATCAAAGAAGACGGTTCGCCGATCGGCACACGCGTTTTCGGACCCGTCGCCCGCGAATTACGCGAAAAGAATTTTATGAAAATTGTTTCGCTTGCGCCGGAGGTAATTTAAGAAAATGAAAACGGTAAAAACAGGAACAGTAAAAAGCAGAATCAAGCGCGGCGATCAGGTCGTTTTCATCGCGGGTAAAGAATACAACCGCTATGACAGCGCGGGAAAACGTCAGCCGCTTCGCGGTAAGGTTATCGCGGTCGATGCGCGCAACGGAAAGGTTAAGGTCGAAGGTGCGATGATCGTTAAAAAGCACCAGAAAGCCGTTCCGCAATTAGGAAAAGAAGGCGGAATCATCGAAAAAGAAGCGTGGGTCGATGTATCGAACATCGCTTTGATCGATCCTGAAACGGGTAAGCCGACACGCGTTAAACTTGAAGTTCGCGATGGACAAAAGGTTCGTGTGGCAAAAAGCGGTAAACTTATTCCGACTCCTGACAATCGCGTCACGGGAACGACGAAGAAAACCGAAGATGAAGAATAAAAGTTTGAGGTTTGGAAACGCTTAAATGCGCGGGACCCAAACGCGAAACTTGGAGAACTCAAACAATGGCAAGATTAAAAGAAAAATACAGAAACGAAATTGCACCGGCAATTGCCAAAGAATTCGGGATCGAAAACCCGATGGCAGTTCCGAAAATCGAAAAAGTAGTAGTAAATATGGGAGTCGGCGAAGCGATCGGCAACGCCAAGATTCTCGATGCGGCAGTTGAAGAATTACGCTCGATCACAGGACAGAAACCCGTCATCACGAAAGCGAAAAAATCGATTGCGGCTTTCAAACTTCGTCAGGGAATGAACATCGGTTCGATGGTGACATTGCGCGGCGACAGAATGTATGAATTTCTGGATCGTCTGATCTCGGTAGCATTGCCGCGCGTGCGCGACTTTCGCGGAATTTCGGGTAAAGCTTTCGACGGACGCGGAAATTATACGCTCGGAGTTCGCGAGCAATTGATTTTCCCTGAAATCGACTTTAACAAGGTCGATAAAACCCGCGGAATGAATATCTCGATCGTAACGACGGCGGAAAACGACGAACAGGCGCGCGCGCTTCTGAAAGCTCTCGGAATGCCGTTCAGACAATAAATTTAGGAATTAAAATGGCAAAGATCAGCAAAATCGTAAAAAACGAAAAACGCAAGAAAACAGTTAATCAATATTCAGCGAAACGCACGGAGTTGAAAAAGATCATCAACGATCCGAAATCGTCGATCGAGCAGGTTGACGAGGCGGTGATGAAACTGCAAAAACTTCCGCGCAATGCGAGTCCGGTGCGTGTTCGCAACCGTTGTTCGCAAACCGGTCGTCCGCGCGGATTTCTGCGTAAATTCGGCATCTCGCGTGTGACGTTGCGTGAATTAGCTCTGCAAGGACAAATTCCGGGCGTGGTTAAATCAAGCTGGTAAAATTTTAGTAAATGGGATTTGCGGTTTGGCGATATGAGCAAAACAAACAAAATCATCGCCGCAACGTAAATCGAAAAATAATATTTTTTCGGAGTAAATTATGACAGATCCAATAGCCGATATGCTGACGCGTGTTCGCAACGCTATCGCGGCAAATCATACGCGTGTGGACATTCCGGGTTCAAAATTGAAAATGGAAGTCGCGCGCATCTTAAAAGAAGAAGGTTACATTAATAATTTCGTAACCAAAGGTGAAGGAACCAAATATCAGATTCGCATATTTTTGCGTTACGATGCCAAAGGCGTTTCGTCGATCAGCCATCTTTCGAGAGTTTCACGTCCGGGCAGACGAGTTTATGTCGGTTCGGCTGACATTCCGAAAGTTCTCGGCGGATACGGAATCAACATCGTTTCGACCTCGAAAGGTTTGATGAGCGGTAAACGCGCCAAACAGGAAAAAATTGGCGGCGAAATTTTGGCACAAGTTTATTAATAAGGAATTAAGGATGAAGGGCGAAGAAAAATTGAAAATTCTTTGTCAGCCAATCCGTAAAAAATTATGTCTCGTGTAGGAAAGAAACCCATTACCATCCCTTCGGGCGTGACTGTCACGATCAGTGACGATCAGTTGGAAGTAAAAGGACCGAAAGGAACTTTGAAAACACCCGTTCCGAACGGAATTACGTTTAAGCAGGAAGACGGAAGTTTGATCGCGGAACGCCAGAATGACAATCAAGCCGCCTTTCACGGTCTGGCGAGAGCTTTGGCGAATAATGCGATTGTCGGCGTAACCGAAGGCTTTAAGAAAAATATGGATGTCGTCGGCGTTGGTTACAAAGCCGATGTGCAGGCGAAAAAGATCGTTTTCTCGCTCGGCTATTCGCATCAGATCGAGTTTCCGTTGCCTGAAGGCATCGAAGCGAAAGCGGAAAGAGTCAACACTAAAACGACAATCAATCAGTATCAAACGACAATTACGTTAACCGGAATTGACAAACAACTTCTCGGACAAACTGCGGCAGAAATGAATCGTTTGCGCAAACCCGATGCTTACAAAGGCAAAGGCGTGCGTTATGCAGATAAAGTTTACCGTCTGAAACCGGGTAAAACAGGTAAATAGTTATGGCAAGTAAAAACAGAGCAGATATTCGTCGCGGAGTTCATAGTCGCATTCGTAAGAAGGTCAGCGGTTCGGCTGAACGTCCGCGCCTGGCAGTATTTCGCAGTGTCAATCACATCTATGCACAGATCATTGACGATGTGAACGGAAAAACTCTGGCGGCGGCTTCGACCACGGAAAAAGCCCTGAAAGGAAGCACCGGCGGAAACATCGAAGCGGCAACACGTGTCGGCAAAGCGGTCGCGGAACGTGCGATTGCGGCAGGAATTTCTAATGTTGTTTTTGATCGCGGCGGTTTTGTTTACCACGGCAGAGTCAAAGCATTGATCGACGCATCACGTGCGGCAGGTTTGAACAAAAATGAAGCGGCGAGCGAGGAAGTAGAAGAAAATAATGAATAACAAACAGAGAATTTCTCCACAGAGTTTGAATTTGAAAGATCAGTTGATTTCGGTCAACCGCGTCACGAAAGTTGTCAAAGGCGGTAAAAATATGTCTTTCGCGGCGTTGGTCGTGATCGGTGACGAAGCCGGACACGTCGGCTTCGGAACGGGAAAAGCGAAAGAAGTTCCGAATGCGATCAAGAAAGCGGTCGAAGCCGCGAAAAACAATCTGATTCGCGTTCCTTTGATCGATGGCACGGTTCCGCACGAAATGCTCGGCGTTTACGGCGCAGGTCGCGTTTTGATCAAACCGGCAAAAGAAGGAACGGGCGTTATCGCCGGCGGCGCGGTTCGCGCAGTTTTGCAGTCGTTGGGAGTTCACAACGTTCGCACGAAGATTCTCGGCAGTAACAACCCGCACAATGTCATTCGCGCAACCTTCGACGGATTGACCAGAATGAAAGACCCGCTCGAAGTTGCAAGACTCCGCGGCAAACAGGTGGAAGAACTTTTATAGTCATTTATCATTTATCATTTAACATTTATCAGCAGATATTTTCGTTAAATGGTAAATGATGAATGATAAATGAAAAAAAATGGCAAAGAAAACAGAACAAGAAAACGGCGAAACGATCAAGATTCAGTATTATCGAAGTTCGATCGGCTATTCCAAGAAGCAGAAGGAAATCGTGCGAAATTTGGGAATCACCAAGTTAAATCAAACGGTTACACGCCCTGACAATGCCGCGATGCGCGGTATCGTGGCGAAAGTTCCGCATCTTTTGAGAATTGTTGATTAGGATTCTTGCATCGTGAATCGCGTTTTGTGAATAGATTTTTCTAGGAAGAAATTTTATAGTCTATTTACGAAACACTATTCACGATTCAGCATTTATAGAGGAAAAGAAAATGGCATTAGGACTTAACAATTTGCGTCCTGCAAAAGGTTCAACGCACAAGAAAAAAAGACTCGGACGCGGTCCCGGTTCAGGACTCGGAAAAACCTCGGGAAAAGGACATAAAGGACAAAAATCCCGCTCGGGCTACAGCAGAAAAATCGGATTTGAAGGCGGACAGATGCCTCTCCAACGCCGTTTGCCGAAGCGCGGTTTCACGAATATTTTCAAAAAGAGCTGGATCGAAATCAGCCTTGCGAAAATTGAAGAAAATTTCAATGCAGGTGAAGATGTTACCCCTGAAATTCTGCACGATCGCGGCTTGATTAAAAAAGCGAAACACGATCTCGTAGTTTTGGGCACGGGCGAAATCACCAAATCCCTGAAGATTTCGGCGCATCGTTTTACCAAAACGGCAAAGGAAAAGATCGAGAAAGCAGGCGGAACCGCGACCAACATTGTCAAAACTCAGGAAACTCCGGCAGAAGCCTAAGTTTCAAGATCGGCTTAGTGTTCGGAATTCGATAAAGTTGAGTTTTTAAGAGGAAAATTATGGAGAAGTTTTTTAACGCCGTCCAAAACATGTTCAAAATTCCTGAGCTGAGAAAGAGAATTCTCTTCACGCTCGGATTGTTGGCTGTTTATCGTTTAGGCGCACACGTCACCGCGCCCGGCATTAATAAAGTCAGATTAGAACAAGTTTGGAACGATGTTGCCGGAACGCTGCTCGGCGTTCTCGACCTGTTTTCCGGCGGAAACTTTCGCACGATCTCGGTTTTTGCACTCGGCGTAACGCCTTACATCACGGCTTCGATCATTATGCAGTTGCTTCCCGTTCTCTCTCCGGCAATGAAGAGAATTCAAGAGGAAGGCGAAGTCGGCAGACAAAAAATCAATCAATGGACGCGTTACCTGACGGTCGTTCTTTGTTCGGTTCAAACCTTTTTCGTCGCAACCTGGTTGAGCAGAAACGCGATCATTCCCGAAACGTGGTGGGCGACCATTATGGTTGTGGTCACTTTGACGACAGGAACGATCTTTGTAATGTGGCTCGGTGAACAGATCACCGAACGCGGAATCGGAAACGGAATTTCGCTGTTGATCTTTGCGGGTATCGTCATCGGTTTGCCGCGCGGTATCGTCCAAATTTCCGACAGGGTTCGTGCGGGTGACGCGATGCAAACGCTCGGCGTGATTTTCCTTGTGGTGGTTTTGGTCGCTTTGATCGCGTTGGTCGTTTATATGGAATCGGCACGCCGCAACATTGCGATCAGCTACGCGAGCAGAAGAGTCGGTAATCAGACGTTTCGCGGGCAGGAAACGAGTTTGCCTTTGAAGATCAATATGGGCGGAGTTATTCCGGTAATTTTCGCTTCGTCGGTTCTGGCAATGCCGCAAACTTTATTTTCAGCATTTCCGCCCGATCCGAATGAGCCGAATTCGACTTGGAGTAAAGTTTACGCTTTCTTCCAGCAGTTTCATGGCGGCGATCCGTATTACGAGTTGATTTTCCTTTCTTTGATCGTTCTGTTTACGTTTTTCTACATCACGATTGTTTTCAATACGGATGAGGTAGCGGACAATCTCAGAAAACACGGCGGCTTTATTTCGGGAATTCGTCCGGGTGCACCGACTGCCGATTATCTGAATGGAATTTTGACGCGTTTGACGACCGTCGGAGCTTTATATCTGGCTTTTGTTGCCTTTGTTCCGCAACTTTTGTTAAGCGGATTCAAAGTGGCGCGTCTGCCTTTTATCGGCACGCCGCTCGACAACTTCTTTATGGCAACGCCCGGATTGAGTTGGATTCCGACCGGATTGGGCTATCAATTTTTCTTCGGCGGCACATCGCTTTTGATTCTGGTCGGCGTTGCAATGGATACGGTTGCACAGATCGAAGCACAACTCGTGATGAGAAACTACGAAGGTTTCTTAGGCGCAGGTTCGCGGTTGAGAGGCAGAAGAAGCTAGTAAAGTTACGAATTACAAATTACGAATTACGAATTATGACGTAATTGTTAATTCGTAATTCGTAATTGACTTTTATGAGTAAGATAATTGTTCTGATAGGCGCACCGGGCGCAGGAAAAGGAACTCAAGCCAGACTTTTGCAGGAGCGCAAAGGAATTCCGCAGATTTCGACCGGCGATATGTTCCGCGAGATGAAAAATTCGGACACGCCGCTTGCCAGAGAAGTTCAGGCGACGATGGCTTCGGGAAAATTGATCTCCGACGAATTGACTTATCAGATCGTCAGGGAACGAACGTCACGCGACGATTGTGCGGGAACATTTATTTTAGACGGTTATCCGCGCACCGCCGTGCAAGCCGAACAGCTTGAATCTTTGGCTCAAGAACAGGGCAAGGAAATCCACGCTATCGAAGTCGACATTGCGCGCGACGAGTTGATGAAGCGTTTGACGGGCAGACGTTCCTGTTCGGTTTGCGGCGAGATTTATAATATTTATTCAAAACCGCCGAAAAGCGATAACGTCTGCGATTTTCATCCCGAAACGCAATTAACGCATCGTGCGGATGACAACGAAGAAAGTGTCGCGACCAGATTGGCGACCTATGATGAATTGACAAGTCCTTTGCTCGATTATTACGAAAAGTCGGGAAGATTGAAAAAGATCGACGGCAGCAGAGAAGTTGAGGAAATTTATCAGGAACTGGAAAAAATGATATAGATTTGTCGTGCGTTGTCTGCTTTGGCAAAAACGGAAAACGAGTAACCAATGGCAAATTTTTCGGGCATCGGCGAATTTTTTACAAAACTCGGTTACGCATTGGTAGGTAAGAAAATGATTATTGCAAAGTCAGCGAAAGATTTAGATAGAATGCGTGATGTCGGCGAACTGATTGCAGAAGTCCGTGAAACTTTGCGAAAAATGGTCGAGCCGGGAATTACGACGATGGAATTAAACCGCGCCGCCGAAAAAATGATTCGCGATGCGGGCGCGATTCCGACCTTCATCGGTTATCACGGTTTTCCCTTTGCGATCTGTGCATCGGTTAACGAAGCGATCGTTCACGGTTTTTCAAACGACGTTCCGCTCAAAGAAGGCGATATTGTTTCGCTCGATATGGCGGCGACTTATAACGGTTTCGTCGGCGATACCGCGTTCACGGCTCCGGTCGGTGAAATTACGGACGAATTAAAACAATTGATCCGTGTCACGGAAGAGTGTCTGGAACTCGGTATTCAGCAATGTTATCCGAACAAGAGAGTCGGCGACATCGGCTGGGCGGTTCAGCAACACGCCGAAAAATACGGCTACGGCATTGTTCGCGATTATACGGGACACGGCATCGGGCGAAAGATGCACGAAGCACCGCAGATCGCCAATTACGGCAGGGCGGGAACAAAAGAAAGAATCCGCGCCGGTTATTGTTTCGCGATCGAGCCGATGATAAATCTCGGAACTCACGAAACAAAGACGCTGGCGGACAAATGGACGGTGATTACATTGGACGGGAAACCGAGCGCACACGCTGAACATTCGATTGCCGTAACAGCCGACGGTCCCGAGATTTTGACTCTGACGAAGGAGCAGAAAAAGGAATTAAAAAAGGGAAAGACCGAAACCGTATCGGCTTAACTTGAAAAAAGTTTTGAAAAAGGCTAACATTTACGGTTTGTCCAACTAAACCGAAAAGTTGGTTTTATTATCTATGTCAAAAGAAGAAGCGATAGAAGTGACGGCGACCGTGCTTGAAACTTTGCCGAACGCGATGTTCAAAGTCGAACTGGAAGACGGACAGCATCAGGTTCTGGCGCATATTTCAGGTAAAATGCGGAAAAATTTCATCCGTATCTTGCCGGGCGACCGCGTTTTGGTCGAATTATCGCCTTACGATCTGACTCGTGGGCGAATCACGTATCGTTATAAATAGGAAGTAGAGGGAAACAAAAATGAAAGTTCGTCCTTCAGTTAAGAAGATTTGCGACAAATGCAAAATTATTCATCGTAAAGGCATTGTGCGCGTGATTTGTGAAAATCCGAAGCATAAACAACGCCAGGGATAAGTTTATTTTTAGGAGAATTTATGGCTCGCGTATCAGGAGTTGATTTACCGCCGAATAAAAGGGCGCAGATTGGTTTAACTTACATTTACGGCATCGGAAAATCTCGCGCAACGGCGATTTTAAACGAAGCCGACATCAGCATTCACACCAAGATCAAAGATTTGAGTGAAGACGAATTAGGAAAGATTCGTACGATCATCGATCAGCAGGGTGATGTTGAAGGTGATTTGAGAAAGCGCGTGCAGATGGACATCAAACGTTTGATGGACATCGGTTGTTATCGCGGAATTCGTCATCGTCGCAGTTTGCCGGTTCGCGGACAGCGCACCAGCACGAATGCCAGAACCCGCAAAGGTCCGCGTAAAGCTGCCGTTGCGAAGAAGAAAGCACCAGGTAAGAAATAGCAATCAAGTAGTCGGTAGATAGTAGTTAGTAGATTATCGCTACTCGCTACTCGCTACTCACTACTCACTACTAAATTTATGGCAAAAGCACCAGCGAAAGGTAAAAAAACCTTTAAGAAAAAAGAAAGAAAGAATATTCCGATCGGAATCGTGCATATTGCGGCTTCGTTCAATAATACTCTGATCTCGATCACCGATGCGAACGGCAATCTTGTTGCGCAATCGTCGTCGGGTGCGCGCGGATTCAGAGGTTCGCGAAAGGGAACGCCGTTTGCCGCACAACAAGCGGCTTCGGAAGCGGCTCGTAAAGCGGTTGAAGTCGGAATGCGTGAAGTGGAAGTTCGTGTCAAAGGTCCGGGCGGCGGTCGTGAATCGGCGATTCGTGCGATCAGTCAAGCCGGAATCCGCGTCACGTCGATCCGCGACACCACACCGATTCCGCATAACGGATGCCGTCCGCCGAAGCGCAGACGCGTCTGAGAATATTTGGGATTTGGTAATCCGGATTTCGGATTTACAAATCTCTCGGTTTTGAAAATTTAATTAATTTATCGAAAGGAAGAAGGGAAAATGAAATAATTTCCCGTAAACTTCTCCGAAAAAATGATGCAGTAATTTTAATTTTCTTATTTTTCGATTAAAGAAATTTGAAGTTTGAAATTTGAAATCATTTTTTGCGGAAGCAAAAAACATTATGGCTAGATATAGAGATGCGGTGTGCCGTTTGTGCCGCCGCGAAGGTGGAAAATTATTTTTGAAAGGCGACCGTTGCTACAAACCGTCGTGTGCGATCGAAAAACGCGGAACACAACCGCCGGGAATGCACGGAGCAACCGCCCGCCGCAAAGTGTTGGCGGGATACGGTCAACAGTTAAGAGAAAAGCAAAAAGTAAAACGCATTTACTTTATTTTGGAAAAGCAATTCCGCAATTATTTCGAGAAAGCTTTAAGACAAAAGGGCGTAACCGGTGAAAACCTTTTATTTATGCTCGAACGCCGTCTGGATAACGTAGTTTATCGTTCAGGTTTTTCGACTTCCCGCCGTCAGGCTCGCCAGCTTGTCAATCACGGACATATCTTTGTAAATGGAAAGAAGGTAAATATTCCTTCGTTTCAGGTTAAGCAAGGCGATGTCGTGACCGTAAAAGACAAATCACAAGCTAATACGCACGTCGAAGGCGCGTGGCAGACAGCCGTCGGACGCGGTCGTCCGAATTGGATTTCGACAACCGATAAAGATTTGAGCATAACAATTTCGGCTCTGCCGAAGCGTGAAGATATTGACGCAACCATTAACGAACAGTTAATCGTCGAACTTTACAGCAAGTAATTATTAAAGTTCCAGATTTTATTTTCGGCTTGAAAAGTTGGTTTTCAACTTTATCAGGCTCGAACTTAAAATCTGGAACTTAGAACCTTTTTAAAATAAAATTATGACACAAAGTAATAATTGGACAGATTTCCAAATGCCGAGTCGCTTGAATGTCGAAACGGAAACTTTGACCGAGCGATACGGAAAATTCTACGCCCAACCCTTTGAACGCGGGTTCGGAACGACCATCGGAAATTCGATCAGACGCGCACTTTTATCTTCAATCGAAGGAGCGGCAGTGACGGCGGTTAAGATCGAAGGTGTCGAGCACGAGTTTTCTTCGATCAAAGGCGTTGTCGAAGATGCTACCGATGTCATTTTGAATCTGAAACAGATTCCTTTCAAACTGCACAGCAGCGGTGCTAAAACGCTGACGATCAGCAAAAGCGGTGCGGGTGAAGTCACCAGCGCGGACATTGAAGCTGACGGCGATGTTGAAATTCTCGACGACAGCGTTCATATCGCGACGATCAGCGCAGGCGGCGAAATAAACGTCGAAATGCGCTTGAAACGCGGACGCGGTTACGTTTCAGCCGAATTTAATAACGACGAAGACCTTTCGGTCGGCTACATTCCGATCGATTCGGTTCATACGCCGATCAAAAAGGTCAATTATAACGTCGAAAAAACCCGTATGGGTTCAAATACCGAATATGATAAGTTGACGATCGAAGTTTGGACGGACGGTTCGGTTGCGCCGGAAGATTCGATCGGTCTGGCGGCAAAGCTCGTCAAAGATCATATGTCGATCTTCATCAATTTTGAAGAGGAAGAAGAAGAATACAAATACGAAGATATTGCACGTCCGCCGCTGATGCGCAACGATTTGCTCGACAAATCGGTTGACGAATTGGAACTTTCGGTTCGTTCATACAACTGTTTGAAAAACGCCGACATTCGTTCGATCCGCGATCTGATTCGCCGCAGCGAACGCGATATGCTCGGCACGAAAAACTTCGGTAAGAAATCCTTGACGGAAATCAAAGACCTGCTTCACGGTATGGGCTTGGATTTCGGTATGGACTTTGACGAAAACGGCAATCCGATTCCCGGATCGGGCGGAAGAGACATCGATTAAATTAAAAAATTAAAAATGTAAAATGCAAAGTTACCAGTTAAATTTTTAATTTTTAATTTTGCATTTTTAATTTACCAATATGAGACATTTAAAAGCACATCGTAAATTGGGAAGAACAACGGAGCACCGCATTTCGCTGTTGAGAAACTTGGCGACATCATTAATCAATGCGGAAAAAGAATATATCGTTACGACGGTTCCGAAGGCAAAAGAATTGCGCCCGTTTGTCGAAAAAGTCATCACTTTGGCGCGCAAAGCTCAGACTTTGACGGGCGACGAAGCAAAGGCACAGGAAGTTCACCTGCGCCGTCAGGCAGCCAGATTTTTCCACGCCGGAAACAGCACTTTCAAACTGGAACAGAGCCGTTTTCGCGGTAAAAAAGGCGAGCCGAAGGACAAAGTCGAAAGAACCGCAGGGGTCAAAGCCGTGCAACGTCTTTTCGATGAACTCGGAGCACGTTACAAAGATCGCAATGGCGGTTATACTCGTATTATTAAACTCGGTCGTCGTCAGGGCGATAACGCGGAAATGGCAGTCATCGAATTAGTTGACAGTGCGCGTGAAAAAGCCGAAGTTAAATAAAGGAGTAGAGGGTTAATGAGCGAAAATACGGCATCGGCGAAAGCGAAAAGTAAATTGAAAGCGGAAGAGTCAAAAACCAGCCGCAGTTCGGCTAAACAGACAAACGCGGTCAAACCGTCGTTAAATCTGGCAGAGTTGCGTGAAGTTGCAGAACTCGTCAACGAATACGGCTTTACGGATTTTGAGTTTGAAAACGAGAATATCCGTGTGCGGTTGAGTAAAATGACCGCCGCTCCGATTATGCAGACGGTTCAGCCGATGGCGGCAGTCCAATCTGCTCCGGCGGCTCAACCTGCAAGCGAAGCAAAGACCGAATCGGCATCTGCTCAGGCTTCCGCTCCGGCAGAAGATTTATATCAAATTACTTCGCCCATAGTCGGAACTTTTTACCGTTCCCCTTCGCCTGATAAAGAGTCGTATGTGAAGGAAGGCAGTAGGGTTTCGCCGGAAACCACGGTTTGCATTGTCGAGGCAATGAAACTGATGAACGAAATTCAGGCGGAAGTTTCGGGTGAAGTTGTCAAAATTTACGTTGAAAACGGTCAGCCCGTCGAATTCGGTCAGCCGCTTTTCGGAATTAGGAAATAGATTAAGCCACGAATTACACGAATTACACGAATAAGACAGATTTTCAATTCGTGAGGTTTGTGCGATTTGTGGCTAATTTTCTGAAATGAAACATCGCGAAATTCGTAAAATTTTAATTGCCAACAGGGGCGAGATCGCTTGCCGCATCATCTGGACGTGCAAGGAAATGGGGATCAAAACCGTCGCTGTCCACTCGACTGCCGACAAGGAGGCTCTCCACGTTCGTTATGCCGATGAAGCTATATGTATCGGTTCGGCTCCGTCGGCGCAAAGTTATTTGAACATTCCGGCGATCATCAGCGCGGCAGAAATCACAAATGTCGACGCGATCCATCCCGGCTATGGCTTTCTGGCGGAATCGGAAACCTTTGCCAAGATTTGCGAAGACTGCAATATCAAATTTATCGGACCGAAGCCGCACGTCATCGGAATGATGGGCGATAAGGTCGAAGCGCGGCGCACGATGAAAGCCGCCGGAGTTCCGATCCTGCCGGGTTCGCCTGACCCGATCGAATCTATCGAAGAAGCAAAAAAAATAGCGAAAGAGATCGGTTTTCCGGTTATCATCAAAGCGGCGGCGGGCGGCGGCGGACGCGGAATGCGTATCGTCCGTAAGGAAGAAGAACTGCTCGGACAACTTGAAATCACACAGGCGGAATCGCTCGCGGCATTCAAAAATAACTCGGTCTATATTGAAAGATACATCGAACGTCCGCGTCACATCGAAATTCAGGTTTTGTGCGATGAATACGGAAATGCGATTCATCTCGGCGAACGCGAATGCACGATTCAGCGGCGGCATCAGAAGTTGCTCGAAGAAGCTCCTTCGCCGGTCATAACCCAGGAACAGCGCGAAAAAATGGGCGCGGTCGCCGTTAATGCGTGTAAGGAAATCGGCTATTCGAGCGCGGGAACGTTTGAATTTCTGCTTGATGAAGACGGTTCATTCTATTTTATGGAAATGAACACGCGCATTCAGGTCGAACATCCTGTTACCGAAATGGTCACGCTGGCGGATATTGTGCGAAATCAAATCCGCGTCGCGCAGGGCGAGGAACTCGGTTATACGCAGGACGACCTGCAAATCGTCGGGCATTCGATCGAATGCCGTATCAATGCCGAAGACCCTGAAAAATTTACTCCGAGTCCGGGCAAGATCACGGCTTTCAACATTCCGGGCGGTCCGGGCGTGCGGGTCGATACGGCGGTCTATCCGGGATACACCGTTCCGCCTTATTACGATTCGATGATCGCAAAGCTCATCGTTCACGCGCGCACGAGAGAATTGGCGATTGCGCGGATGAAAAGAGCTTTGGAAATGATGGTGGTTGAAGGAATCAAGACGACAATTCCGCTTCATCTGAAAATTATGAACGACGAGCGGTTTGAAACCGGGAATTTCTCAACCAAGTTTATGGAAGAATTCGATTATCATAAAAAGTAAAAGATTTTCGGATTGACAATTTCGGAATATACATTAAAAATTAACAGATAATTTTCGCGGTTACTGTTTGAAAAAGAAACGGAGTTACTGCGAGCAAGGAGAGGCTATTTTAAGTCGAAATTAAATTATGGCAACAGCTAAAGAATTAAAAGAACAAATTGTAGGCGATTATAAAACGCATACATCGGATACGGGGTCGTCACAGGTGCAGGTCGCGCTTTTGACACAGCGCATCAATGAATTGACCGAACATTTCAAGGTGCATAAAAAAGATAATCATTCGCGTCGCGGACTGCTTAAAATGGTCTCGCGCAGACGTAAATTGCTTGATTATCTCAAGCGTCGTGACATTAACGAATATCACGAAATTATTAAAAAATTAGGATTAAGAAGATAAGTCCGGGAAGTTTGCGAAGTCCGGAAAGTCTATGAAGAAAGAATAAAATCTTCCAAGACTTTCCTGACTTTGCTGACTTCCAGACCTGATTTGACCTCTTCGAGTCATTGTTACAACAGGTTCTCTCGAAGAATTTGCTTTTGGTTGCTGAACGTGACAGCGTAATTGCCAGAAGACAAAAGAGAACAGTCGCAAAATTAAATTAACGCAAAGCGGCAGGGCTTCACGGCACAGCACCTGTCGCTTTTTTTGTAAGGAAGAGAATAAAATGACACAGAAAAAATACTTAAAGGAATCGATCAAAGTCGGCGATAAAGAATTAATTATCGAAACCGGAAAAGTTGCCAAACAAGCCGACGGCGCAGTTATCGTCCGTTATGGCGAAACAATGGTTTTAGTCACCGCCGTGAGCGCAACCTCTGCAAAGGAAGGACTCGATTTTTTCCCGCTCACCGTTGAATACCGGGAATCAACTTACGCGGCAGGACGCATTCCGGGAAATTATTTCCGCCGTGAAGCGCGACCGAATGAAAAAGAAACCTTGACCTGCCGAATTATCGACCGCCCGTTGCGTCCGCTGTTTCCCGACGGTTACAGGTTTGAAACGCAGATCGTCGGAACGGTGCTTTCGGCAGACGAAAACGATCCCGACGTTTTAGCGATCACGGGCGCATCGTGCGCTTTGTATCTTTCGGATATTCCGTTTGAAACTCCGATCGCGGGAATTCGCGTCGGTTTGATCGACGGAAAATACATTATCAACCCGACATATGACGAAAGACGCGAATCGGATTTGAATCTGGTCGTCGCCGGAACCGAAGAAGCCATCGTGATGGTCGAATCGGAAGCAAACGAAGTCGCGGAAAACATTATGGTCGAAGCGATGATGCTCGCGCATCGTGAAATCAAGCGTCTTTGCCTGTGGCAGAAGGAATTGGGTAAGGCTCTCAATATCGAAAAACGTGAGTTCATACCTGCGCCGCTCGATGAAACGATTCTCGAAGAAGTCGAAAAGAATTATACCGACCGTTTGCGCGAAGTTTTGGATTCACGTGGAAAGGACAAGATTTCGGCTTATGCGGCAATCGACGCGCTGAAAAAGGAAGTCGTTGAAAGCTATCCGGCGGAAGAACCCGAAAAACGTGCGATGGCGGCAAAAGTTTACGGGCATCTGAAGGAAAAGATTTTCCGTGAAGACATTCTGGCGAATCGCCGCCGTCCCGACGGACGCAAGTTCTCGGAAATCCGCCCGATCACGTGCGAAGTCGGCTGGCTTCCGCGCGTTCACGGTTCGTCTTTATTTACACGCGGCGAAACGCAAGCGATCGTGACAACGACTTTGGGAACGAAAATGGACGAGCAGTTTATGGACGATCTCGAAAAAGGCGAAATCAAACGCCGCTTTATGCTGCATTATAATTTTCCGCCGTATTCGGTCGGAGAAGCGGGACGTTTCGGCGGAGCCTCGCGCCGCGACATCGGACACGGAAATCTGGCGCGTCGTGCGCTGGAAGCGGTTTTACCCGAAGAAAGCGAATTTCCATACACATTAAGAATCGTTTCCGACATTACCGAATCGAACGGTTCAAGCTCGATGGCTTCGGTTTGCGGCGGCTGTCTTTCTTTGATGGACGCGGGCGTGCCGATCAAAAAGCCGGTCGCGGGAATCGCGATGGGTTTGGTTTTGGAAGGAAATCGTTACGCGATTCTTTCCGATATTGCCGGCGCGGAAGACCATTACGGCGATATGGATTTCAAAGTGACGGGAACGGCTGACGGCATCACCGCGCTTCAAATGGACATCAAGATCGGCGGCATCAACGCGATGATCTTGCAGGAAGCATTGGAACAGGCGCGCAAAGGTCGGATGCACATTCTCGGCATTATGAACGAAGCGATCGCTGAACCGCGCCCCGAAATTTCAAAATATGCACCGCGCATCATTACCTTGATGATTAATCCCGACAAGATTCGCGATGTTATCGGTAAAGGCGGCGCGACGATTCGTTCGATCACCGAAGAAACGGGCGCGAAGATCGACATTTCCGACGACGGAACGGTTCTCATCGCAACTGCCGACGGTGAAGCCGCGCAAGCCGCGATCGCACGCATCAAATCGTTGACGGCGGAAGCGGAAATTGGCGAAACCTATCTCGGAACGGTGATGAGAATCGTCGATTTCGGCGCATTTGTTGAAATCATTCCCGGACTTGAAGGCTTACTGCATATTTCCGAAATCTCCGACCGCCGCGTTCGCGACGTGCGTGACGAACTGAAGGAAGGTCAGCAGATTATGGTCAAATGTATCGGCAAGGAAGGCAACAAGATCAAACTTTCGCGCAAAGCCATTATCCAACAGGAAAAAGGTGCGGGGAAAGAGTAACTTTTTTATCCGAAAATATCTGAAAATCAGCAGATTTGCTAATTTTCAGTTTGATCTCGAAAGAGCGAATAAAACTTAACGGTTTTATTCGCTCTTTTCGTTGAAATTGAAAACAATGCTTCGATTTATAATTTGAAATTTTTTAACTGATGAGATCGGTTATTTTCTGGAAAAAATGAGCGATTTTCCCTTTATTTTGTCGGACGAATAAATTTTTTGAAAAAAAATGAAGTTTTTCTGGAAAAGTTTCTGCATTCATACTTATTCACAGTTGAATTAACAGACTTTATTTCAGACAGGGCTTTTAAAAAAACAAGATTATACCGATTTTGCGTGCAATTTCGATGGTTTTTTGGTATATTGGCGAAGTTAGCCCCAACTAGAATAATTAAAGACAAGTTCCAGAACTTGCCGGACTTTGTTTCTCTTACACGAAATGAAGTTTGAAAGGATAACAAAATGAGAAATACGAATCTTAGATATTTTCTTTCAGCCGTTTGCCTGGCATCCGTTTGGATGGCATTCGTTTCATCGGTTGATGCCGCGCCGGTTCAGTTTAATCAGGTGGTGCAGGTCATCAACGCCAAGCCCGGCAAAGCCAACACGGGAAGTTTTTCGAGTTTGCGTTTAGCCGACGATCCGGTTGTCGTTTCGGGCGGTGATGATGACGATACGCCGAAAACGCAGGACGACCGCGTTATTACGGAAACGAAAGTCGAAATCGTCGAAGACGATGTTTGCGATTGCGTTCAGGAAGCCATTGTGACGAAAGGCGGTTTCCCGAAATGGACATTGCTCGGTTTGGCAGCCGTTCCGCTCGTTTTTCTCGTGAAGAAGAGCGATGAAGACCCGACCCCAACGCCGACTCTTCCCATCACGCAAACGCCGACTCCGACCGTCACGCCGACCCCGACGGTTACGCCGACCCCGCCGATCACGCCGACCCCGACACCGCCGGAACCGGTTCCCGAACCTGTCACGATCCTGCTTTTCGGAACGGGACTTGCCGGAATCGGAATCGCCGCGCGCAAAAAGTTCGGCAAAAAGGAAAAACCGGAAAACGAAGAATAATCGAGATTTATGAATGAAAGCGTTTTATCGGAAATAAACGCTTTCATTCAGCTATTGAAAAAAGATTCATTGCGGCAAAAGAGTGAAAACCTTGAAACTTTTGCCGATTTGCAGAGGATAAAAAAATGCGAAATATCAGATACAATTTTTTATTTGTGATCGGGCTGATGCTGACCTTGGGAATTGCGACGGCGTTTGCAAATCCGCTTGACGAAAAAGTAAAAAGACCGAAAAACACGGGAATTCTTTCCGTAAAAACTACGCCGACTTCTTATCCCGTCAAGGTTGACGGGCAGGTCATCGGAATGACGGGAACCACGACAGGCGCGGAATTTTTTCTCGCTCCGGGACTTCATACCCTTGAGATCGAAGGTCCGAACGGACAAGTTTTCCGAAAAGAGATCGAAATAAGAAAAGATGCGAAAAACTGTATCTGTCTGAAAATTGTCGAAACCACGACCAACCGCGCTTGCCCGTATGACATCCGGCTTGACGGTCCCGAAAAGGTTTTGGAAGGCGATCTGATTACCTTTGCCGCGTTTAATGCGGTTTCGGGTTCGGCAACTCCGCTGAATTATGTCTGGCGTGTCACGCCCGACACGGCAAAGGTCACGAGCGGACTCGGAACACCGGCGATTACCGTCGATACGACCGGCTTAGGCGGACAAACGGTGCGTGCCGAACTCGACGTTTACGACGATGTTTACGACGCAAAATGCCGCCAGAAAATTTCCGTTCCGACCGAAGTTGAAAAACCGAAAACTCCCGAAGCGTTCAGATGCGATTCGTTCGATTCGGTTTCATTCGACGACGACAAAGCCCGTTTCGACAACTGCTCGATCTCCCTGCAAAGCAATCCTGACGCACAGCTTTATATGATTCTTTATCAGGGAACCGACAAACTCAGCACGACGCGCAACACATACGACAAACTTTCTAAACGAACTTTGGATTATCTCGTCAATGTGCGCGGAGTCGATCCGCGGCGAATCTCCATCGTGCGCGGCGGCAATCGGCTGAAAACTTCGTATGACATCTGGCTTGTCCCGCCGGGCGCGGCAACGCCTGTGCCGCAAGAGTAAAGCGGAAGCGGAAAACAGAATAAGGAGAAGAGGAGATGAAAGTTTCCTCTTCTTTTTTATTTTGTTCTTTGTTAGTGGTTCGTTGTTCGTTGTAAAATTTACCTTTTGAAAATTATTTAAAGTATTGGAAGAGATTGGTTTTAATAAATCCGCAATCCAAAATCGAATTATGTCAGCACCGAATATTGAAACAATCGTTAGTTTAGCAAAGCGCAGAGGCTTTGTTTTTCCCGCTTCGGACCTTTACGGCGGCTTGGGAAGCAGTTGGGATTACGGCTCGCTCGGGGTCGAATTGGCAAATAACATCAAACAATCGTGGTGGCGTTGGCTCGTCCACGAACGCGACGACATCGAAGGACTGGATTCTTCGATCATTCAGAACCGTCTGGTTTGGAAATATTCGGGACACGAAACGACCTTCAGCGATCCGCTCGTTGATTGCCGCACCTGCAAGGGCAGATTTCGCGAAGACAAACTCAAAGACGTGACTTGCCCGAAAGACGCAAATTCCTGTGCCGGAAGCGGAAAGGAATGCGATCTGACCGAAGCGAAACAATTTAATTTAATGTTCAAAACGACCGTCGGCGCGACCTCTGCCGATGACGATTATCTGGCGACGGCTTATCTGCGTCCCGAAACGGCGCAGGGAATCTTTATCAATTTCAAAAATGTGCTCGACACTTCGCGCCGCAAATTGCCGTTCGGCATCGCGCAGATCGGGAAAGCGTTTCGCAACGAAGTCACGCCCGGAAACTTTATTTTCCGCACCCGCGAATTCGAGCAGATGGAACTCGAATATTTCTGCCGCCCCGAAGACGCGCCGAAGGTTCATCAGGAATTTATCGACGGTTTTCAGGAATGGTTCGCAAGTCTGGGGATTTCGGCGGAAAACATCAAACTTTACGAGCAATCGAAAGAAGAACTTTCGCATTATTCGGACAGAACGGTTGATATTTTGTATCGCTTTTTCCCCGAACGCGAAGACGAAAACGCGCAGTTTGACGAATTAATGGGACTTGCAAACCGCACGGATTACGATTTAAAGACACATTCAAAGAAACCCGAAGATGCGGAAGGAAAACGTTTGAATCCCGATTCGACCGAAGACCTTTCGTATTTCGACCCGACCGCAAACGAACGTTTTTACCCGTATTGCATCGAACCTTCGGCAGGCGTAAACCGCACGCTCTTAGCCGTTTTGATGGAAGCTTATTCGGAAAGAACGAACGACAAAGGCGAAGTCCGCGTGATTTTGAAACTCAAAAAAGACCTCGCGCCGATCAAAGTCGCGGTTTTGCCGCTTGCAAAAAACAAACCCGAAATCGTGGCGATGGCGAAGCAACTCAAAAAGGAATTGCTTCCTGCGATGCGCACCGTTTACGACGACACGGGCGGCATCGGCAAACTTTATGCGCGCCAAGACGAGATCGGAACGCCTTTCTGCGTAACGGTTGACCACGAATCTTTGGAAGACAACGCCGTTACGGTGCGCGACCGCGACACTTGGGAACAAGAACGCGTTCCGGTTGCGGAATTGAAAGAATATTTACGCAAACGTTTAGAGGAATAAAATGATGAGCGAACCGACCGAAACCGTTGAGATTTTAGGCAAAGAATTGAGATGTCAGATTTGCGGTCACAATGAATTTTGGAAACGCGAAGCGCAACTGAATACTGCTGCCGCGACGTTTTTCGGGTTCGATTGGGCAAATCCTTCGGCAACTTGCGTGATTTGCGGTAAATGCGGTTACATTTACTGGTTTTTTCCGCAAAATTAATGGAAAAAATTTCAAAGATCATCAAAACAAAAATATTCCGCTACGGTTTCGCCGTCAGCGGAATATTCGTTTCGGCGTTTATGTTTGAAAATTTTCAGACGCGCATCAATTCGACGACGGTTGCGCTCGCGTTTCTGCTCTGGATTTTGATCTCGGCGACGTTTCTCGGCAGAAATCCGGCACTGCTTGCGTCGCTTGCGGCGATGCTTTGTTTTAATTTTTTCTTTCTTCCGCCGGTTCGCACGTGGACTATTTCCGACCCGCAAAACCTCGTTGCGTGGGGCGCGTTTACGGTGACGGCGATCATTGCGGGTGAACTTTCGGCTTATGCGCGGCGGCGCGCTCTGGAAGCGGAAAAGCAAAAGATCGAGATCGAAAGGCTTTACAACGAACTTCAAGACGCGTTTGAAAAAGCGAGCCGCGCCGAAGCCTTGAAGCAGAGCGAAAAGCTGAAATCTTCTTTGCTCGATGCCGTCACGCACGATCTGCGAACGCCTTTGACCTCGATCAAAGCGTCCGTCACGACGCTTTTAGACAGCGAAGGCGGGCATCGGACGATCGAACTCGATACGGAAAGCCGTTTGGAATTTCTCGAAATAATCGACGAAGAAACCGACCGTCTGAACAATTTCATCGAAGGAATGGTCGAACTGGCGCGGGTCGAAGCCGGTTCGATGCGTCTGCGTCAAACGTTTTCAAGTATCGAGGAAATCATCTCGACCGCGCTCAAACGGGCGGAAAATCTGCTGAAAAATCACCGCATCCGTGTCGAACTCGAAAAGGATTTGCCGCTCGTCAGCGTTGACGCAAAGGCTCTCGCGGAAGTCGTTTACACCCTGCTCGACAATGCCTCGAAATATTCGCCTGAAAATTCGCAGATCACGGTCAAAGCCGTTGTGACGGGCGAACAGGTGCAAATTTCCGTCAATGATGAAGGCGGCGGAATTTCGCCCGAGATTCGTGAAAAAGTATTCGAGAAATTTTTCCGCGATGAAGTAAATCCCGTCGGCGGACTCGGTTTGGGTTTGGCGATCGCGCACGGTATCATCGAATCTCACGGCGGGAAAATTTGGATCGACACGGGCGAAAACGAAAAAGGCGCGAAGATAATTTTCACGGTTCCGATCGAAAAAGAATTATGAGCGAAACGGCGAATAAAATTTTGGTGGTTGACGACGAAGCGCAGATCACACGGGTGTTGCGGACGAGTTTACGCGCGCATCGATACGAAATCCGCACGGCGGCGGACGGAGTTTCCGCGCTCGACACTTTTCACGATTGGAAACCCGAACTGATAATTACCGATTTGCAAATGCCCGAAATGAACGGCATCGAACTCTGCCGCGAAATCCGTAAACTCTCGAATATTCCGATCATCGTTCTATCGGTCAAAGGCGAGGAAAAAACAAAGGTCGAAGCCCTCGACGCGGGCGCGGACGATTACATCACAAAGCCCTTCGGCATCGAAGAATTATTGGCGCGAGTTCGCGCAACTCTGCGCCGTTCTTCGTCGAATCAGGCAGAAGAAATTCCTGCGATTCTCAGTGACGGCGATTTTCAGATCGAGCTTGCGGCGCATAAAGTCACGGTGCGCGGCGAAGAAATGCACCTCACGCCGAAGGAGTTCGATCTGCTCGTTTTTCTGTTTCAAAACCGCGGCAAGGTCGTCACGCACCGCGCCATTTTAGCGGCGATCTGGGGCGGAAATTTTACCGAACAAACCGAATATCTCCGCGTTTTTCTCGGACAGCTTCGCAAAAAGATCGAAGAAAATCCTTCCGCGCCGAAATATATCGTGACCGAACCCTGGGTCGGTTATCGCTTTAACCCGTCTTAAAAATTGTAAAAAAAAATAACGCATTTCTATTTGATCCGGCGGATTTTTACTGATTTTTGTTTGTCCGCGAAAACGCGAAAAGACACGAAAGCTGTTTGTAAAGACCTTTCTGCTCATAAAAAGAATAGCCGGCTATCAAATCGGGATAGTCGGCTATTCTTTTTTGTCTTTCTAATATCAAAATTCGATATTAAACTACGCTCGATTGACATTAAGCTACGCTCGATTGACATTAAACTATTCAATTCAGACATTAGGCTACTCGATTTTGGTATTAGATTGGTCTTTTTTGGTATTAAACTACTGTCGATCGACATTAAGCTAATCAATTTTGATATTAAATCGGTCTTTTTTGATATTAAAGTTATAAACCGCTTTTCAGAAATCTTTATGAACTCTTTATAAACCTTTTACCCCGTTTTTATAGATTCTTTCGTAATCTTCATTTGTCGGGAAAAATTCCCGCGAAAGGAAATGAAGAAAATGAAGGAAATCTCTTTGCCATTCAACACGGTTTCAAACTCGCAGAAAAACAGATCGAAATCTTACCGCGAACGAAAAACGCGTTTGACGTTTGCCGTTTGTTTCTTTGCCGTTTGCGGACTTTTATGCGGCTTGGTCGGTTTTCTCCTGACGATCATCGCGGTTTTTGAAGCCGAAGAATTTCGGCATTGGAACTCGAAGATCGGGAGCATTTTTATCTTTTCCGCTTTTCCGCTGTTCTTTCTGGCGGCGTATTCGCTCGACCGGATCGAAGAATTGAAAAAAGCGGAAAAATCCGAAAATGGCAATAAATAAATGAAATACGAAGTTTTAATTTTTATCTTTGGTCTGCTCGCCGTAAATGTCGGCGCACAGCAGACGATTTTTAACGTCCCGACAACGGACGTTTTGGAAAAAGGGAAGGTTTACGTCGAACTCGACGCGGCATTTAAGACGAACGAACAGGAATCTCTAAGAAAATTTTCGAGCTTTACGCCGCGCGTCGTCGTCGGCATCGGCGGAAAAACCGAGATCGGCTTAAACGTGACCGGAAACGTTCAGCCCGGCGCGGATTCGACCACGTTTGTCCCGACCGTGAAATGGAAGTTTTACGAAAATGAAAAATCGAAGATCGGACTGATTGCCGGAACGAATTTTTATATTCCGGTTCGCAATCGTGCCTACAAATTCGGCAGTTATTCTTATGTTGCGGGCAGTAAAACGATCAAAAATACGCGCCTGACAGCCGGCGGATTTGTCGCAAGCAGGAATGTTTTCGCGCCGAAAGCGGTGCGCGGCGGCGGACAGTTCGGCATCGAGCAGACGGTCAATTCAAAACTGACCTTTGCCGCCGATTGGCTGACGGGAAGACACGCCAACGGCTATTTTACGCCCGGCGTGATCTACAAACCGCATCCGCAGGTGACGACTTATTTTTCATACTCGATCGGAAACGCCGACGCAAAAAAGGGAAATCATTATTTTCTCTTTGAACTCGGCTACAACTTTTAACGAAAAACAATGATGGACTTGATTTATATTCTGGCAATTATCGGCTTTTTTATCCTGGCAATGGGCTATCTGCGGTTTTGCGAAAAATTGAAATAGCCTTCACAAAATTATGAATATCGAAACGATTTCAGCTTTGGTTTGTGCGCTCGCGCTCCTTCTTTATCTGGGCTACGCGATGCTCAAACCCGAAAAATTTTAACGGAAATGAACACATTCGGTTGGTTACAAATAGTGATATATCTGGTCGTGCTCGGACTTTTGACGAAGCCGGTCGGAATTTATCTGACAAAAGTTTACGGCGGTGAAAAGACTTTTCTCGATTTTATAATGCGTCCCGTCGAAAATTTGATCTACAAATTAACGGGCGTTGACGCGAAAGCCGAGATGAACTGGAAAACTTACGGCATTGCGATGCTCTTTTTCTCGCTCGTTTCGTCGCTTGCGGTTTATGCGATTCAGCGTTTGCAGGGTTTTTTACCTCTCAATCCGCAGGATTTTTCCGCACCGTCGGAGCATCTTTCCTTTAACACGGCGGTTTCGTTCGTGACGAATACGAACTGGCAATCTTACGGCGGCGAAGCGACGATGAGTTATTTCACGCAAATGTCCGCGCTGACGGTGCAGAATTTCGTTTCAGCCGCCGTCGGAATGTCGCTGGCGATCGCTTTTATTCGCGGGATTGCCCGATTTGAAACGCAAAATCTCGGAAATTTCTGGGTCGATCTCGTGCGCGGAACGCTTTACGTTTTGCTTCCCTTATCGCTGATCTTTGCGCTCTTTTTCGTGTCGCAGGGCGTGGTGCAGAACTTTAAGGCTTACGACACGGCAAATTTGGTCGAAGCACAAACGATCGAAAAAGACGGCGAAAAACAAATTGTCGAAACGCAGACCATCGCACAAGGCGCGACGGCTTCACAGCTTTCGATAAAAATGCTCGGCACGAACGGCGGTGGATTTTTCAATGCAAATTCGGCGCATCCGTTTGAAAACCCGACACCGTTTTCAAATTTTATTCAGATGCTTCTGATTTTGATAATTCCCGCCGGATTTACCTGCACGCTCGGCAGAATGACGCGCTCACAAGGGCACGGTTGGGCGGTTTTCGGCGCGATGATGATTCTCTTGATCGTTGGAATCGTAATCGCGGCACAAGCTGAATCGAGCGCAAATCCGCTTTATCCGGCGGCGGTAAATCAATCGGTCGGAAATATGGAAGGCAAGGAAACGCGGTTCGGAATCGCCAATTCGGTGCTGTTTGCGGCGGTCACGACAGGAGCCTCGTGCGGTGCGGTAAACGCAATGCACGATTCGTTTACGCCGATCGGCGGAATGGTTCCGCTCGTCAATATTCTGCTCGGCGAAGTCATTTTCGGCGGAGTCGGCGCGGGAATGTATGGAATTTTGATTTTCATCATCCTGACGGTTTTTATCGCCGGTTTGATGGTCGGTAGAACGCCCGAATATCTCGGCAAAAAGATCGAAGCCTACGACGTACAGATGGCGATGCTTTACGCGCTCATCTTTCCGCTCATTATTCTCGGTTTGACGGCGGTTTCGGTGATGATGCCCGAAACCGGTTTGAACTCGCTCTATAACCAAGGCGCGCACGGACTTTCGGAGATTCTATACGCTTTTACATCGGCGACGGGAAATAACGGTTCGGCTTTCGCGGGATTGAATGCGAACACGGTTTGGTATAACTCCGCGCTCGGTTTTGCGATGCTTTTCGGCAGATTTTTTATGATTATTCCGGTTTTGGCAATCGCGGGAAATCTGGCGCAGAAGAAATATGTGCCGCCTTCGACAGGAACTTTTCCGGTAAATACGCCGCTTTTTACGGTGCTTTTGATCGGGATAATTATAATCGTCGGCGCATTGACGTTTTTTCCCGTGCTGAGTTTGGGCGGAATTGTCGAGCATCTCCAAATGCTTGACGGAAAAACATTTTAGTTCGTCGTTCGTGGTTGGTTGTTCGTTGAAAGTTATACGAAATCAATCCACGAACAACGAACAACGAACAAATAACTAAATGAACAAGACTATTTCAATTTGGGATAAACAAATTATTTCACAGGCTCTCGGCGACGCGTTCAGAAAACTGAATCCGCGCACGATGATGAAAAATCCGGTGATGTTCGTCGTCGAGATCGGCGCGGTTTTGGTGACGATCCAACTGCTTCGTTCGCTGATTTTGCCGACGGAAACGACCAATCTGTTGTTTGAAACGCAGATAACTTTGTGGCTTTGGTTCACGGTTTTGTTTGCGAATTTCGCCGAAGCAATGGCGGAAGGACGCGGCAAAGCGCAAGCCGACACTTTGCGGAAGGCGAAAACCGAAACGACCGCAAATTTGCTGAAGGAAAACGGCGAAACGGAAATCGTCGGCGCAAACACTTTGAAAAAAGGCGATGTCGTGATCGTATCGGCGGGTGAATTTATTCCCGGCGACGGCGAAATCATCGAAGGCGTTGCGTCGGTTGACGAATCGGCGATTACGGGCGAGTCGGCTCCTGTGATTCGTGAATCGGGCGGCGACCGTTCAGCCGTGACGGGCGGAACTCGCGTTTTGTCCGACCAGATCAAGGTTCGCATCACGGCAAATGCGGGCGAATCTTTTATCGACAAAATGATCGCGCTCGTCGAAGGCGCGGAACGCCAGAAAACGCCGAACGAGATCGCGCTCAACATTTTGCTGTGCGGTTTGACGATAATTTTTCTGCTCGCGGTCGTCACGTTACAGCCTTTCGCCGTGTATTCAAACGCGCCGCAGACGAATTTCGTGCTGATTTCGCTTTTAATTTGTCTGATTCCGACGACGATCGGCGGACTTCTTTCGGCAATCGGCATCGCGGGAATGGACAGGCTCGTTCAGCATAATGTTTTGGCGATGAGCGGTCGCGCCGTCGAAGCGGCGGGCGATGTCAACACGCTTTTGCTCGACAAAACGGGCACGATCACGCTCGGAAATCGTCAGGCGGCGGAATTTATTCCGTTTGCGGGCGTTGAAGAAACGACACTTGCCGATGCCGCGCAACTTTCTTCTTTGGCGGACGAAACGCCCGAAGGTCGTTCAATAGTTGTTTTAGCGAAAGAAAAATACGGCTTGCGCGGTCGTGAAATAAATGAACTCGGCGCAGGTCACGAATTCGTGCCGTTTACGGCGCAAACGCGAATGTCGGGATTGAATTTTAACGGGCGAGAAATCCGCAAAGGCGCGGTCGATGCGATAGAAAAATATGTTGCAAACGGAAACGGCTATAAAGCTTCGCCCGAATTGCGCGAAACGGTCGAACGCATCGCCAAAATGGGCGGAACGCCGCTCGTCGTTGCCGATAATCGCAAACCGCTCGGCGTGATCTATTTGAAGGACATCGTGAAAGGCGGAATGAAGGAGCGTTTCGATCAGCTTCGCGCAATGGGAATCAAAACCGTGATGATTACGGGCGATAATCCGCTGACGGCGGCTTCGATCGCAAAAGAGGCGGGAGTTGACGATTTTCTGGCGGAAGCCACGCCCGAAGACAAAATGGCTTTGATAAAACGCGAACAGGCTGACGGAAAGCTCGTCGCGATGACGGGCGACGGCACGAACGACGCTCCGGCTCTGGCGCAAGCCGATGTCGGCGTGGCGATGAATACGGGAACGCAAGCCGCGAAGGAAGCGGGAAATATGGTCGATCTGGATTCAAACCCGACCAAATTGATCGAGATCGTCGCCATCGGCAAACAGCTTTTGATGACACGCGGCGCATTGACGACGTTTTCGATCGCGAACGATGTCGCCAAATATTTCGCGATCATTCCGGCGATGTTTCTGGTCGCATTTCCACAGCTTCAAGCCTTGAACATTATGAATCTGAAATCACCCGAATCGGCGATTCTTTCAGCCGTGATTTTCAACGCACTCGTTATCATTGCGCTGATCCCGCTCGCACTTCGCGGCGTGAAATACAAACCGATGACAGCATCTAAACTTCTGCAAAGAAACTTGCTCATTTATGGTGTCGGCGGTTTGATCGTGCCGTTCGTCGGCATTAAATTGATCGATTTGATAATTACGGTTTTGGGGTTTGCTTAAAACGGACTTTGGTCTTTGGATTTTGGTCTTTGAAAGAAAAAATCAAAGGTCAAAAATCAAAGATCGAAAATCACACAAATTATATGAAAAACTTGGTTACTTCCATTTTGATAGTTTTGATTTTTACGGTTTTGCTCGGAATCGGTTATCCGTTTGCAGTGACGGGATTGGCGCAGATTTTGTTTCCTGAAAAGGCGAACGGTTCGCTGATTAGAAACGAAAAAGGTGAGCTTGTCGGCTCGGAACTGATCGGGCAAACATTTACGGGCGAAAAATATTTTCATTCGCGACCGTCGGCGGCGGGAAACGGTTACGACGCTTCGGCTTCGAGCGGTTCAAATCTCGGACCGACAAGCGCGAAATTGATCGACCGCGTAGAGGCTGACGCGGAAACTTTGCAGTCGGAAAATCCGTCACAAAAAGTTCCGATTGATCTGGTGACGACAAGCGGTTCGGGACTCGATCCGCATATTTCGCCCGAAGCCGCCGAATTTCAAATTTTGCGCGTTGCCAAAGCGCGAAACATAAGCGAAACGGATTTGCGGAAAACGGTCGCAAAATTCACCGAAGGCAGACAATTCGGCATTTTCGGCGAACCGCATGTCAATGTTTTACTGCTGAATCTTGAGTTGGATAAATTAAATAACAAATGAGAATTTCGGACAAATGCGAAATCCGAAATCCGCAACCCAAAATTGAATTATGTTTGTAGACACAGTAATTACCGAAGTTCCGAATCGTGAAATGAGCAAGCCTTCGCCTGATACGATGCTGGCGATGCTCAAGGAAAACGAGCGTCCGAAACTGCGGATTTACATCGGCGCGGCGGCAGGTGTCGGCAAAACGTTTCAGATGCTCGAAGACGCGCACGCGCTGAAGAAACAGGGAATCGATGTCGTGATCGGTTTGGTCGTCACGCATAATCGCGCCGAAACTGCGGCGATGATCGGCGATCTGGAAATCGTTCCGCCGCAAAAGATCGAATATCGCGGAGCATTTTTCGATGAATTGAATGTTGCCGAAATTATCAAGCGCAAGCCCGAAGTCGTGATCGTCGACGAACTTGCACATTCAAACGTGACGGGCGCGAAAAATCAAAAGCGTTACGAGGACGTTTTGGAAATTCTCGATGCGGGAATCAGTGTGATGACGGCGGTAAATGTTCAGCATCTCGAAACGCTGAACGATGTCGTCGCAAGAACGACGGGAATCAGGGTGCGGGAAACCGTTCCCGATTGGTTTGTCCGCCGCGCCGACGAGGTTCTGAACGTCGATGTTTCAATCGACACTTTACGCACGAGATTAAGACAGGGCAAGATTTACGGCATCGAAAAGATCGAACAATCGCTCAATAATTTTTTCCGCAAAAGTAATCTTTCCGTTTTGCGCGAACTCACTTTGCGGCAAGTTGCAGACGAACAAGCCGCGCAAACGCACGATTACTACGAGATGAGCGGCATCGAACAACCCGCGATTCCCGAAAAAGTAATGGTGTGTCTGGCAAGCCGCGGAAGTGCGAAAAAGTTATTGAGAAAAGGCGCGCGTTTCGCGGGAAGACTGGCGACCGATTGGTATGTCGTTTACGTCGAAACGCCCGAAGAATCGCCCGAAAGAATTAGTTATGAAGCGAAAAAAGCCCTACAGGAAAACATCTGTCTGGCATCGAAACTCGGCGGGCAATACGTTCATCTGAAGGGAAAAAACGTCGCCGACGAGCTTGTGAAATTTGCGAGCGAACATTCGATCACGCACGTTATTTTCGGACAATCGGCGCGTTCGCGCTGGGAAATTTTCTGGAAAGGCTCGATCATCAACCGCTTTCTGCGCGACGTAAAAGACGCAAACGTTCACGTCGTCCCGGTTGCGGAAACGAGCGAGTAAAATCATTTTTCTATCTCATCCCCTTCGGGCGGATGACGATTTACTTTGACATCTTCAGCGCGAATAATTTGGATTCGCTCACGGTTAAATTGCAGAAGTTCAGCGGTTACTTTTCCGATTTCAGTTTTTGGAATAATTCGTAAAAAATCTTTCGACCAAACGAAATGGTTATTCCAAAGCATTTTGCGCGGATTGAATAACAAAGTATCGCCGACTTTTAATTTATCTGACTTTAATCGATTGCAGTTAAAACACGCTAGCGCAAGATTTTCGAGTGAACCTGTTCCGTCTTGGGTGAATGGAATTATATGGTCGATTGTGAAGGGAATAAATTGCCACCGTTCATCGGCGTGGCAATACTCGCAAAGAAATTCGGCTCTTTTTCTTACTTTTCTTTGAGTTAATTGCGAAATCTTACGCGGCAAGATTTACCTCGGCATTTTCAAACGAATTGCGGATCAGACGATTGACATGGCTCAGATAATCGTCAATTTCGCCATAGCCTAAAAGTTCTTTTTCTTCCTCAGGCGTTAAATTATTGGTTTGATTTTTATCGAGCAACTCTTCAATTCGCTCCTGTATTTCTTTTGAAGCCCGAAAAACTACTACGCCTTGTTCCAACTCAAGCCGAACCGCATTTTCTTTAGGCATCATTTTCGGTAAAGTTTCTAATTTGGGAATTTGTTCAATTACAGACTTGTTCATAAAATCATCTTAACAAAAGAATGTTGAGATTACCTAAAAAAATCCGCAAACTTGCAGAGATCGTCAAAGAAAGCGGCGGACGTGCGATGCTGGTCGGCGGTTGCGTGCGCGATGAATTGATGGGCGTTGAGCCGAAGGATCGGGATTTGGAGATTTACGGAATTCAGCCCGAAAAACTGCGCGAAATTCTCGATAAATTCGGCAAGGTCGATGCCGTCGGCGAAGCGTTTACGGTTTACAAGATCGGGCAGGATTTGGACGTTGCGCTTCCGCGCCGCGAAAGAAAAACAGGTCGCGGACACAAAGGCTTCGTCGTCGAAGGCGATCCCGAAATGTCTTTTGAAGAAGCCTCGCGGCGGCGCGATTTTACGATCAATGCGATTCTCAAAGACGTTTTGACGGGCGAAGTTATCGATTGCTACGGCGGGCAAAAAGACATCGAAAACAAGATTTTGCGCGTCGTGTCGCGTGCCACCTTTGCCGAAGATTCTCTACGGGTTTTGCGGGCGGCGCAGTTTGCGGCGCGGTTCGAGTTTGAGATCGAAGAAGAAACGAAAGAAATCTGCCGTTCGATAGATTTGACCGACTTGCCGAAGGAGCGCATCTGGGGCGAGCTTGAAAAATTGCTTCTGAAATCTGCAAAACCTTCGATCGGTCTTCAGTATTTTTACGATCTAAGAATCGCCGAACAGCTTTTTCCCGAACTCGTTGCGCTCGTCGGCGTTCCACAGGAGAAAGAGTGGCATCCCGAAGGAAATGTTGACGTGCATACATTGATGGTAGTTGACGAAGCGCGGAAATTGATCGACGATCTGCCTTATGCAAAGCAAGTGACGGTGATGCTCGGTGCGCTTTGTCACGATCTCGGAAAGCCGGCGACGACCGCATTTTTCGACGGTCGCTGGCGTTCGCACGCGCACGACGAAGCCGGAGTCGAACCGACGCTTTCATTTTTGGATAAACTCGGAATTTTTACGTTGGACGGTTACGATGTGCGTGGGCAGATCGTCCAACTCGTGCGTTATCACCTTACGCCGGGAATGTTTTACAAATCGAAACCCGGCGACGGCGCGTTTCGCCGTTTGGCTCGAAAGGTCGAACCCGATCTGCTTTATCGTGTCGCAAAAGCCGATTCTCTCGGCAGAAATCCCGAATGGCTGTCGAAGGAAAAATGGTTTAAGGCGGAAGCGCAGGAATGGTTTATCGAAAGAATTCGTGAACTGAATGTCGAAACCGAAGCCCCGAAATCTATTTTGATGGGCAGACATCTGATCGAACTCGGTTTGAAGCCTTCGCCCGAATTCAAAAGAATTCTCGAAACCGTTTACGAAAAACAGCTCGACGGGCAAATTTCCGATCTGGACGAAGCGATTCAAGAGGCGAAGAAAATGATTTGAAAAATCAACTAAAGCGGATTATCGATAGTTTCCGTAAAATCAGCCAGATCGGGTTCGATGTAGTTGAATCTTGCTTCGACGGAAAACAGCCGTTCGCGGGTGTAATATTTGAAGGGAAGTCTGGCATCGTCGTAAAAGCCGAGCATTTTGTTGGTCAAAAGACGGAGATTTTTTTCGTCTTTGTTCGTTTCGGCAAATGATGCGAGCATTTTCATCCAGAAAACCGTAAGCGTTTCGTGATAACCGCTCGTTTCGGTGTTCGGCGTGCCGTGCGCGTCGTTGAGGCGGTAAATGCCGTCGGTCATCACGTTTTTGGCGATTCCGAACGGGTTATGAAAGCAATAATAAAGCCCGACGGTGAGATGCGCGGCGTGTGTCCATTCGGCTTTGGGCAAACTGCAATCTTCAAACTTTCTGATGACCGATTCGATTTCCTTATCCGTTTTATAAACCATAAAAATTAATCCAAAAAATAAAAAATCGGGAAATGCTGCCGTGATATTAAATTATTACAGCGGCATTTTACAAGAGAGCGTCAGTTGTTCAAGACGCGGATTCGATTTAATATCGTTTCTGAATCGAAAAAAATTAAGGATTTACGTCTTTTCGGCGCGAATCCGCAAACTGTTTAGCAAGAGATGAAAGTAGATGAAAACGAGATTTCTCGAAAACGTGAAAGAAGAACGCAGATTTTGATAGTTTTGGTTTTTGCGGTTGCGACCGTTTATCTTTTCACCAATCCGAAACCTCAAAATTATTACGATTACACGTTTCGCGTGGCGGAAAATCTTTTGCGCGGACAGATCGGATTTTCCGAAAAACCGCCTTCGTGGTTGAACGAATTTGTGCCGTTTGCAAAAAACTGGTATTCGGTTTTTCCGCTCGGAAGCGTTTTGACGATGATTCCGTTCGCGCTTTTGAAAATTTTCGGCATCGTTACGGAAATGCCCGCCGCCTTTATGTATGCGCTTTGCGCCGCCGTCATCTGTGTTTTTCTGATTAAAATCTCGGAAAAATACGAACACGGTTTCGGCAAACGGATTTTGCTCATTCTTTCGATTCTTTTCGGGACGTGGATGTGGACGAATCTTACGTTCGGCGGCGCGTGGCAGTTTGCGCTCGGCTTTGCGATGATCGGCGAGCTCGGCGCGATATATTTTACCGTTTATGACCGAAAGCCTTTACTGGCGGGCTTTTTCTTCGCGCTCGCTTTCGGAAACCGCACCGAAAATCTGCTTACCGCGCCGATCTTTATGTGGATTCTATACAGATTCCAAATTTCAGATTTCAAATTTCAGATTGAAGAAAGCGCAGAGGAAAAAGTTAAAAATAAAGCTAAAAAACCAAAAACCAAAAACCAAAGACCAAAGACCAAAGCCCGACTCATCGAGGTCGCAAAGTTTTGCATTTTCCCATTCATTCTCGGCGTTTCGACGCTTGTTTATAACTACGTTCGGTTTAATTCGTTCACGGATTTCGGTTATGCGCGGATTCCGGGCGTTTTGCAGGAACCCTGGTATCACGACGGCATTTTTTCGCTGAAATACATTCCCGACCAGATTTATCAGATGCTTTTTCGTTTGTGGGAACCGCGCGCGAGTTTTCCGTATCTCGTGCCGAACGGTTTCAGCAGTTCGATTCTTTGGAGCAGTCCGTTCGTGCTTTTGATATTCCGGCGAAAATCTCTCAACCGGTCGCTCAAAATTCTTTCGTGGCTCGCCATTGTCATTCTCGCGTTTCTGCTCTGGATTCACGGAAATTCGGGCGGCTGGCAATTCGGCTATCGCTACGCGATGATTCTGCTTCCGTGGTTCTTCGTGCTTTTGCTCGAAAATTCGCCGAAAAAGATCACGCTTGCCGAAGGCGTTCTGATCGGATTTTCGATTTTGATGAATCTTTACGCATCCTATCTTTTTCATTGGACGGATTATATAAAACCTTAAAAGGAAATATCGGCGAAAGATTTTGATATGAGCATCTTTCGCGTTGATAAGCCGATCTTTCATCTGTTATGAGCATCTTTCACGCCGATATGAGCAACTTTCACGTGATATGAGCAACTTTCACGATGATATGAGCAACTTTCATCTGATATGAGCAACTTTCACGGTGATATGAGTATCTTTCAAGTGATATGAGCAACTTTCATCTGATAATTGCATCTTTCACGTGTTTTTTGCATCTTTCATCTGATAACTGCATCTTTCACGCATTTTATGCAAAACTCTGCCCGCTGAAAGCTTCGTTTCATTTTGAAAAATTGAAATTTGCCTCTCGTGTCTGCAATTCTTTTTTACGATACAATAAAAAGCAGTTGTAATTTATGCTTCTGGACATTACGCCTCTACGGATTTCGCGGGATTACCGTCTGCTTTTTTTCGGTCAGTTGATCTCATTTTTCGGCACGATGATGACGTTTGTGGTCGTGCCGGTGCAGATGTATCAGCTGACCGGCTCGAACCTTTACGTCGGTCTGCTCGGCATTGCGGAGTTCGTGCCGATGTTCGGGCTGGCATTTCTCGGCGGCGCGTTGGCGGACGCGCTCGACCGCCGAAAAATCCTGCGTCTGACGGAAATCGGGCAAACTATCACGACCGCAATCCTGCTGGGAAACGCGCTTTTGCCGCAACCGAAAGTTTGGGTTTTATTCGTTGTCGTTGCGCTTCACGCAGGACTTGCAGGACTGCAAAGACCGTCGTTCGAGGCGTTGATTCCGAAGATCGTTCCTCCCGAATATATGACGGCGGTTGCCGCGCTGAATTCGATTCGTTTCAACATCGGCGCGATCATCAGCCCGATCTTGGGCGGTTTGATCGCCGCGCAATTCGGCGCGAAAACGGCTTATGCGATAGATTTGGCAACTTTCACGGCATCGCTCGGCGCGGTTTGGCTGATAAAAGCCGTGCCGCCGCCCGAAAATGCCGACGACGTTTCGTTTGAATCCATCAAACGCGGTTTCGATTACGCGATGAGCCGCAAAGAATTGCTCGGAACGTATCTGATCGACATCAACGCGATGCTGTTCGGGATGCCGAAAGCCCTGTTTCCCGCGCTCGCCGTGACGTTCAACGCGAAATCGGTCGGCTTTTTCTTTGCCGCCATCGCGGGCGGCGCACTGATCGCAACCTTTACGTCGGGTTGGGCGAAATACGTCCACAAACACGGCTTGGCAATCACGATCGCGGCGGGTTTATGGGGAATTGCGATCATCTTTTTCGGGTTTTCGACAAATTTATACGTCGGGCTTTTATTTCTCGGCATCGCCGGATTTTTCGATATGATCTCCGGTATTTTTCGCGGAACGGTCTGGAATCAAACGATTCCCAATCACTTGCGCGGAAGACTGGCGGGCATCGAAATGATAAGTTTTCTGACGGGACCGATGCTCGGCGATGCGGAAGCGGGAATCGTCGCGCATTTTTTCAGCGTGAAAACCTCCATTATTTTCGGCGGAATTCTGACCGTCGCCGGAACGATCGCTTTGGCGTTGCTTTTGCCCGAATTTATCAGATACGACGGGCGCGAAGGCTTGAAGCGGAAATTATTAGAGGAAAAATTGAATGAAGGAAGTTAAAAAAGAAAAGAGTTTTAAGCAGAAATTGCTGACCGTCACGCTTTTTTCGCTCGGATTCGGAGTTTTTATCGGCGTGTTTTTCACGGTGATGTGCGCGTTTTTCGTTCCCGTCGTCTTTCCGAATTGGGCGGGAAGTTTCGTCTGTGAAGGAAAAATGGTCTATCAAAATTTGCAGGGCGTTTATCTTTGCTATACGTCGCCGAGCGTTTCCTACGAACTCGGAACAAAGGTTTTCTGGACGATGTTCAAAGTTTTCATTCTGCCCTGCACCGCCGTCAGCATCGCAATCTTATTCGCCTTTTACGGTTTGATCGAATTCGTTTTAGGCAAAAACGCGGAGATTGAAAACTAAGGAAGAGATTTACCCGCGAAATACACGAAAGAAACGAAAAAAAGAAAGATACATTCATTTGTTTTTTTTCGCGTTTATGGGCGGGCAATTTTCCTTTTTATTTTTCGTTCTTTTCGTGTATTTCGTGGGCAAAATCACATTATATTCTTATTTGCGTCTGTTTGTGTTAATCTGTGAATAAATCATTATTTTTATGCCCATTCTAAGAAAAAGAGAAGTAGAAAATCTGGCGCAGTTGAGCGGCGAAGAACTCGAAGCTTTTCTCAAACGTCTGCCCGCCGGACAATACGACATCGAAGATTTGTTCGATTTTTTGGAAGAAAAGCTCGAAAAAGAAGCTTGCAACCACAGTTTGCGATTTTCGATGCAGTTCATTATGGAAAACCGCCTCGATTTTCCGAAAGTTTCGTCGTGGTTACAGCAAAACGGCGGTTTCTGCGATTGTAAAGTGCTGAAAGAAATCACACCCGAATGGCGCAAAGCCTTTGATCGTGAAGATACGGAAGAAATTTCCGAAAACTAAAAACTTCCAAAAGGAAAAATCAAAAAAAACTCAAGCAGATGATGGAGCGGATAAAAATTCTCCTTCTGTTTGAGTTTTTCCACCTATTATTAAAAAAAATCTTGACAAACAAACTCGGCTGACATAAAGTAAGACTCGACAATACATTTTGTAAGAGTGGTTAATTTATGGCTGAAAACGAATTTCCGAAACTTTCCCGAAAAGAATTTAAGGTTCTCGAACTCCTCATCGCCAAAGGCGAAATGTTCGGACTTGAAATGGTCGAATCTTCCGAAGGCGAACTCAAACGCGGCACCATCTACGTCACGCTCCAGCGAATGGGCGACAAAGGCTACATCGAATCCCGCGAAGAACCGCGCCCATTGCCCGAAGTCGGCATCCCGCGCCGCAAATATTGCGCAACGGGTTTGGGCGAAAGAGTTTTTCAAACAAATCTAAAGGCATTGGAATTTTTCAATTCGGATTTTGCTTTGGGAGGGATTTAATGGTAGCAAAAAATAAAAGACAATCCGAACCAGATAAAAATATAACCAACCGATTTAAACTAATAGTATTTTTTCTGTTTTCATGGCTTTTGGCTATAATTATCTCACAATCATTTATCAGTTTAGGTATCTCACATTTACGGGTGGTGGGGTTTGGACTTACTATTTTTAGTATTTACTTTTTAGCATTTATTGGTATTTTATTTTTGCGGAGCAATACAAAGAAGAAAGCAAAAATTTATATTCCAATTAGTTCTAAAGCACTTAAAATAACAGAATTTTTATATTCAACAAAAAATCAAATAGAAGTATTTACACCTATTGTTGCCGATTGGGAAGAAGAATATTTTCAAGCATTGAAGTTAAAGAAACTTTTTAAGGCAAGATGGATAAATATTCGTTACACATTTTATTTATTAGTAACAATGTGGCAAAAAAGTCCAATTGGAGATTTAATTCAATTTGTAATAAAAATTGCTAAAGGGTAAAAATATGGCGACAACGGAAATAGAAAATAGAGTTTCGCTTTTGGAAAGCGAGATTTTAACACTAAAGGAAAAATTGGCGGAAATCGAGCAAAAACCGCTTAATTGGTGGCAAAAGATTTCGGAAACATTTGCGAATGATACCGATTATGAAGAAGCAATGCGTTTAGGGCGCGAATATCGTTTGGCGCAGAAAGACGAAAAATGATAATTCTTGATACCGATTGTTTGAGTCTGCTGGAAAGAAAAGGCAGTGCAGAATCTTACCGTTTGAGCGCAAAACTTTCCGAATTTTCGCCTGAAGAAATTGCTGTTACGATCATTACGTTTGAAGAACAAATGCGTGGTTGGATGGCTTTTATCGCAAAGGCAAACTCTATCGAAAAACAAATTTCAGCTTACCGGAAATTAGAAAAATTTTTAGAAACATATAAATTTATTCCAATCGTGCAATTTGATGAAAAAGACGGAGAGATTTTTCAGGATTTGAAAAGCCGGAAAATTAAAGTTGGCACAATGGATTTGAAAATCGCTTCGATAGCAATTTCTCATAACGCTTTATTGATTTCGAGAAATCTTTCCGACTATGATCGAATTCCAAATTTGAGAGTCCAAGATTGGACACGCGAATCTTATACAAACTAAAATCACCAACCGCGATTTATTGACCATTTATCAACGATTTCGCCGCTGTCGAGAATGTGATAATGGGAATGTTGAAGCGCGGTCAGGCATGAATGATTGGCTAAGATACGAACACGCGAACCGACTTTTAAGCGTTTGAAAACTTCGTCGTTATCGACGAAAATCTCGCCGTGTTCCTGTGAAAGCGAGCCGACGCGCAGGTTCAAATCGTTTCCTTCCAAATCATAGACGCGACCGTAACCGCAATTTGCATCAAATTCGACCGCGCCGCGATCTTTTGACAGGGCGACTGCGCCGGCATCGACAACGATTTTCTTTCGCGTCGAATCTTTATGAACGACCGCCGCAAGAACCGTTAAAGCGCAATCTTCAAACGAACAGCTTCCCAAAGCCGCCTGAAAAGCGTCGAAGAAAATGTAATTTCCGCAACGAAATTCGGTGATTCCCGTGAGATCGTCAATTGCCGAAAATGTCGGCGTTGAACCGATGCTGACTGTCGGAACCTGTAAACCTTTAGCACGAAGCGCGTCGGCTAAACCCCGCATCAAATCTCTTTCCTGGTGCGCGACTGCAAGCAATTTTTCGGGCGTGTCGGTGTGATAGGAATGTCCCGCGTGAGTCAGGATTCCTTCAAAATTCAGACTTGTAGAATCGGCAATAAACTGCGGAATTTCCAAAGCTTCTGGTGTGTGCGGTTCGACACCGCAACGATGATAACCGACATCGACTTTTAGGAAAACGCCGATTTTCGCGTCTTCGTTTTTGGTTTTTTCGTTCAAAGCCTTCACCGTTTCTGCTTCGCAAGTCAAAACGGAAAACTTTTCGATTTTCTTTGAAATTTCAACTGCTTCGGCAAATTTTCCGCGTTCGAGCGGAACGCCGTAGGTTATATCCGAAAAACCTTGATCGGCAAAAAAATGCGCTTCCGACAAAGTAGAAACCATAATTCCGCCGAAAGTATTTTCGGTCTGAATTTTCGCGATTTCGGCGCAACGATGTGTTTTGACGTGCGGGCGAAGATTTACATTTAACTCCTTCGCACGGGCGGAAATTCTTTCGGCATTTCTTTTGACTCGCGCAATGTCAACAAGCAAAGACGGCGTTTTGGCGGTTTCTAAGTTCATAAGTTTCAAGAAATATTGTGCCCACGAAATACACGAAAGAAACGAAAATGAAAGAATGAAAATACAAATTATATTTATTTCTTTTCCTTTATTTTTCGCTTATTTCGCGTATTTCGTGGGCAAAAAAACTAGCTCAAATAACTTTTCAGGTAATTTCCCGTGTGCGAATTTTCGACCTTGGCGATTTCTTCGGGCGTTCCGACAGCGACGATCTCACCGCCGCCTGCGCCGCCTTCGGGACCGAGATCGATGATGTAGTCGGCAGTTTTTATCACGTCCAGATTATGTTCGATCACTAATAAACTTCCGCCGTTGTCGATCAATGCGCGAAACGCGGCAAGCAGTTTGTTGATGTCGTCGAAATGCAAACCCGTCGTCGGTTCGTCAAAGATGAAAAGCGTTTTGGATTTCGTTTTTGTCGCCAGATGCGCGGCGAGCTTGACGCGTTGCGCTTCGCCGCCCGAAAGCGTCGTCGCCGATTGTCCGAGCCGCAAATATCCGAGTCCGACGGCTTCGATCACCTTTAATTTATTGACCAGTTTATTTACGTCCTTAAAGAACAGAATCGCTTCGCGGACGGTCAATTCCAAAACTTCGGCGATGTTTTTACCTTTATATTTTACGTCAAGAATTTCGTCACGGAAACGCGTTCCGCGACAATCTTCGCACGTTAGTTCAACGTCTGCGAGAAATTGCATTTCGACCGTGACGGTTCCGCTTCCCTGGCACGTTTCGCAACGTCCGCCGGGAACGTTGAACGAAAAATGCGATGCGTTAAAGCCTTTTGCTTTCGATTGATTGGTCGCGGCGAAAACTTCGCGGATCGCATCGTATGCTTTGATGTAGGTGACGGGATTCGAGCGCGGCGTTCTGCCGATCGGTGATTGATCGACCAGCACGACATCATCGATCAACTCCGCGCCTTTTATTTCCTTGAAATGCCCGACGTGTCCCTGCCATTCGCCGCGTTTTTTCTTGATTCCGGCGTAAAGAATGTCGTGAACGAGCGTCGATTTTCCCGAACCCGAAACGCCCGTGATGCAGACGAGCATTTCGAGCGGAATTTCGACCGAAACGTTTTTCAGATTATTTTCCCTTGCGCCGACAATCTCGATTTGGCTTTTCGACGGCGTTTTTCGTTTCTGCGGAACTTTGATTTCAAGATCGCCGCGCAGATATTTTGCCGTTAGTGAAATATCGCTTTCGATCAATCCGACAAAATCGCCTTCGTAAACGAGATTTCCGCCGAGTTCGCCCGCCTGAAGCCCGATGTCTAGAATGTGATCCGCCGAGCGCATCGTTTCTTCGTCGTGTTCGACGACCAGAACCGTATTGCCGATGTCGCGCAGATTTTCGAGAATTTTTACCAAACGCGTATTGTCGCGTGGGTGCAGACCGATCGAAGGTTCGTCCAAGACGTAAAGCGCGCCGACGAGCAGGGAGCCGAGATTTGTCGCCAGCTGGATGCGCTGTGCTTCGCCGCCCGAAAGCGTTGAAGCCAGCCGATTAAGCGTCAGATAATCCAAGCCGACATCGACCATAAATTTTAACCGCCGACGGATTTCCGTCAGCAGTTTTTCGGCAATTTTTTCTCTTTCGGGATTTAATTCGAGTTCGTTGAAGAAAACGGTCGCGTCCTTTATCGAAAGATTGACGGTTTCGGGCAGGTTGCGACCGTCGATCCTGATTGCCTGCGCTTCTTTTCTCAAACGTCCGCCTTTGCATTCGGGGCAAGTCGTGTAACCGCGATATTTTGCCATAAAAACGCGGACGTGAAGCTTATATTTCTTTGTTTCGAGCCAATCGAAAAATCCGCGCACCCCGCGCCAACCGCGTTTCCCGTCGAAGATCAGATTTCGCTGTGCGTCGGTCAAATCCGCAAACGCGGCTTTCGTGTCGATTCCTTCATTTCGCGCAAATCTCAGCAATTCCTTTTGCGCCCAATCGTATTGCGGACGCGTAAACGGGTCGATCGCGCCGTCTTCAATCGAAAGATTTTCGTTCGGAACAACGAGCGAATAATCAATGTCGATGGTGTTTCCGAAACCCTGGCAAAGCGGACACGCGCCGAAAGGCGAATTGAAACTGAAAAGACGCGGTTCGGGTTCTTCGTAAATTGTTCCGTCGTATTTGCAGATGAATTGTTCGGAAAAATTCAGCGTTTTCGGCTCAATTTCAGCCGTTTGAATAATCGCCGCACCGCTTTCGCGGAAACAGATTTCGAGCGAATCGACCAATCTTTGCCGGATCGAATCATCGGCTTTCAAGCGGTCGACCAAAACGAAAGTATTTTCAAAATCCTTCTCCGTATAATCTTCGGGTCGTTGCAGATCGATCGTTACGCCGTTGCGCAACAGCCGCGAAAATCCGTGACCGAGCAAACTCATCAAAACCGCCGTATTGTTTTGTGTTTTCGCTTTCGGATTAAAGAAATTGTTCATCGGAAACAGGACGTAAAAACGCGTTCCGTCTGCGAGCGCGGCAAGAATTTCGTCAGCCGAAGACTCCGGCGAATCTTTTTTTACTTCGCGTCCGCATTCGTAGCAGAATGTTTGCCCGATTCGTGCAAATAAAAGCCGCAGATAATCGTAAATCTCGGTTTGCGTCGCTACCGTCGAGCGCGGATTTCGCGTTGAATTTTTCTGACGAACGGCGATTGCGGGCGCGATGCCGATTATTTCGTCAACGTCCGGCTTGTCCATTCGTTCGAGAAACTGGCGCGCATATGCCGACAGCGATTCGACATAGCGACGTTGCCCTTCGGCGTAGATCGTATCGAACGCCAAACTCGATTTGCCCGAACCCGAAACGCCCGTCACGAGCGTTAATTTGTTGAGCGGCAAACGAAACGAAATATTCTTTAGATTATGAACGCGTGCGCCGCGAACTTCGATTGCTTCTTCCTGTGGCTTTACTGCTTGCATAGATGAAATTTTCTGTCGTTTAAGCAAAATTAAATTTTAGCAAATCGCCGTCGAAATTCAAAAAAGCAAACGTCCCGGATAAAAAAAGACCCGATCAGCAATCGGGTCTTTTGAAAATCCGTTTTGTTAATTTAACCGCACGGATACGGTGAAAGTCTTGAAAGAAGCGAATAGTTGTAATACGCGCCTCCGCTGACCTGAAACCCTTCGTTGCCGTCGTAAAGCTCGCTAAAAAGCACGCTTGGTTCGTAATTCCAGTTGTAAGCGGTTAAAAATCTTATCCGCAAACGATTGAAACAGCTTCCGCCGCTGATCGTGTAATAAACGTTTTTCTGAAAACACGGATCGGCATTCGGTGCGGTACTGCAAGTCGAACTGACGATGATGCGCACACTCGTTGCGCCTGACGTAATTGTGGTTGCGCCGTTCGGCATTGCCGGCGACACGGTAAATACTTTGTTCGGAATCGGATTTCCATTGAAATCGGTCGGGAAAATCTCGAATTTAGTCACCGGAACCGTGCCGTTGCCCGAGATGACCAAAACCGACGTTAATAAAACTGCGATCTGCAAATATACGAAAAATCTTTTCATTTTTTTCTCCTTAATTTATTTTTTTGGATAGACCCGTATCTGCCTTTCAGCAAATGAAAACCTGCCGAAAACAAAAACGGGCGGGTAAGTCCGCAAGGTAAACAATACCGGGCGGAACAGGGAAATACGCTAAGTTGCGAATACGGAAAACTCACAATATTTACAACTTTTTCTATTAGTTTTAAATTTGGCTAGGAATGCCTAGGGGAGCATTGGTAGCCGTTTGGACATAATTTCGGATTCGGGAAATTCTAAATGGAAGAACTCAAAATTATGCTTTAGCGATAGATTTACTTTAACGAAATAGCATAGATTTTGCAAATAATTTATTTATAATCCCTTTGATTTAACAGTCGGGAATAAAATCTTCGTATTTCGGAATTAACATAGAAAAATTGTCGTAGGTTTGAGCAAGTTAGCCTATAATGTTTTAAAGGAATTATTTATGAAATTAGCAGTATTCGTTTTAGCGTTTATTTCTTTGCTGTCGGGATGTTCGGCGCAAACGGTCGAGAGCCAAAAAACAAAAAACGAGCAGGAAACACCGATCGAAAATCGATCGAAAAATTTCGTTCTGGTCGAACTTTTTACGTCCGAAGGCTGTTCGAGCTGTCCGCCTGCGGATAAAAATTTATCGTTTATCGAAAAAGAACAGCCCTATATGCAGGCGGAAGTCGTGACGCTCGCGTTTCACGTCGATTATTGGGATTATATCGGCTGGAAGGATGTTTTCGCGTCACCGCTTTTTACGAAAAGACAGGAGATTTACTCGCAAAAATTAAAACTGGATTCGACTTACACGCCGCAAATGATCGTTGACGGCAAAACGCAGTTCGTCGGAAGCGATGCGGGAAAAGCCGCGAATGCAATCGTTAATGCCGCAAAAGATGAAAAGGCAAAAGTCGAAATTTTGCCCGAAAACAATAAATTCAGGATTAAAATCTCCGACATCCCGAAACACGAAAATGCAACGGTTTATCTGGCGATTTCCGAAAACAATCTTGCTTCAAGCGTGAAAAACGGTGAAAATTCGGGTAGAAAACTCGAACATTCATCGGTCGTGCGCGAACTCAAAGCAATCGGGAATATCGCGCCCGAACAAAGCGGTTTTGAAAACGAATCGGTCGTGGAAATAAGCAAAAACTGGAAAAAGGAAGATGTCAAATTAGTAGTTTTCGTGCAGGAAAACGAAAGCCGAAAGATCATCGGTGTCAGTAGAATTAACGCCAAGTAAAACAAAAGATTTATTGCCCACGAAATACACGAAAAATACGAAAAAAACAAGAAAAAATTAATCTTATTAGAAATTTCTCTCTTTCTTATTTCGTTTCTTTCGTGTATTTCGTGGGCAAACTCTTTCACCAGCGCACGTCGTATTTGCTGAAATTTTCCCGCCAATCTTCGTGAACTTCAATTTTAAGAATCGGGATTTCGCCGTCAAAAGCAATTTCCGATTCTGTTTTTTTGCGCAGACGGTAAGTTCTGCCCGTCGGCGAGCAAACGATGATCGTCACCTTTTCTGCGTCGATCTGCGAAATCACCGCACTGCGCCAATCGGTTTTTGAGCGAATATGCAGACGTGCACCGAGCGGCAATTGGTTGAGATAACTTATTTGAGTTTCGGCAGTTTCCATTTTGTTTGAAATTGTGTGTAAGAATCAGCCGGAAGCTGGATCAAAACGGGGTATTTCTTCACGTCGAGCGTTTGCAGGACGGTTTCGAGATTGTCACGCGCCATCGCTGTGCATCCTGCCGTGCCGGTCTGTTCGTCCTTCCAGATATGCAGAAAAATGCACGAACCGCCGCCTTTTTGTTTTTCGGAATTATGTTCGACAAACACGCCGAGCTCGTAAGGCGCGCCGATTTCGAGCATTTTTTCGGAGCTTTTCCAATCGAAATTTCCGATCTTCATCCGATCGACGATCTTGTTGTAATGCGTGGATTTCACGTCGTCGACGCATTCCGTATATTCTTCGAGTTTGGTGTATGGAAACTTGATAAAAGCCGCTTTATCCGCCGAACCGAACGCGGAAGTCAGAGCAAAAATTCCCGCCGGAGATTTGCCGTCGCCTTCGACCTTCATCAGCAATCTGCCCGTGTCCGAAGGCAGTTCGTTCAAACCCGCGCCCCACGCCATCCCGTTTTGCCCGATCACGACGGGAAAACTTTTCCCGACCGATTTCCAGGCGGATTTGGCAGATTTTCGCTGAAAAACCTGCGCCGTTCCCTGAAAGGCGTTCCAATCGGGCGTTGTCACCACGACGGCTTGCAGAGATTTTGAATACGGCGGAATAACTTTCGGCGGTTCGGATTTTTTGATCTGTCCGAAAACTACACTAACCGAAAACAGGATTAATAAAACGAAAGCTAATCTTTTCATAATGTTCGGATGCTCGAATCAAATAAAAAAGTTGATTGCACTTTACCATACAATCAACTTTTTTACATTTCAGGTTTCTTTTGAATTAATCTTCAAACGGCAATTCATCATTATTCGATTTTTTCGTCACCGCATAAACCCGTAACCCGATGGAGATCATTAGAATCGAGATTCCGATCCAGATCACGACCCACGCAAACGAGGGAATTCCGGTCGCATTCGCCATATTCGTCGCATCGTTCGCCATATCCATTCCGCCGATCGGCGAATTGATGTAAAACAAAGTTTTCAGGTCGGTCAGCGCGTTGAGCAAACATTGCACGGCGAGAAACGCGACCGAAAAACTTGCAACTTTAAGGCTTGCATATTTGCCGAGGGCGAAAAGTCCGGCGGTCAAAACCGCACCCGCGATCACTGTAAACGCGATATTAAAAAATCCGACCTGAAGCGAAAAGATATTGAAAATAGGAGCTAAAATTCCGAAAAGAATTGTCATTAACGCTATGAAAGCGGCTGAACCGAACAAAACTTTCTTCGGCGAAACTTGTTTGCGAATCAAAACGAGCAGTAAAACGCCGAACGCCGTCGAACCGAGATAACCCGCGCTCGAAGTCAGCAATGCGCCGAGCCAGCCCGAAGGAACCGAATAAACCTCTCCGCTGCCGTCCGCGCCGATGGTCAGGCTGTGAACCGAACCGCCCGTTAAAAGCGCAGCTAAAACGTGGCTTCCTTCGTGGATAAAGGTCACGAAAAGTCGGATCGGATAAACCAGATAATCTGCATAAGGAATAAACCATAAGGCGATCGTAATCGCAGTAGCGATCAGTAAAAGCGTTAATTGCGGCTTTGCATCTTCGGCTAATCTGTATCTCATTATTTTCTAAAACTCCTTAAATAATCTCCTCAATATTTACGTTTTATTCTATCGTAAAGTTCGTGAAAGCAAAAGAAAATTCTCTTAAAGTTCGTTTCGATGTTGTCAATTGACGAAAATTTGCGTCAATCGGCAAAAAAATCCATCAATTCGTAGAAAATCTCGTCAATTGACAAAAATTCTTATCAAGCGAAGAAAATTCTCGTCAATCCGTGAAAGAAATGTGATTTTGTCAAAAATTCAGTTTATTTACGGGAAAAAACGCCGTTTTTTCCGCCTTCTTTGGTTTCGAGTCGGATTTCGGAAATAACGATGTCTTTCTGCACGGCTTTGCACATATCGTAAATGGTCAACGCCGCCACGCTGACGGCGGTTAAGGCTTCCATTTCAACGCCTGTCTGCGACGCGGTTTTCGCTTCGGCTTCGAGATAAACGCCCGTTTCGATAAATTCGATTTTTACTTCGACCTTTGAAAGATTGATCTGATGACACAGCGGAATCAGTTCAGAAGTCTTTTTTGCCGCCATAATTCCCGCGATGCGCGCAATTTCGAGCGGATTGCCCTTCGGATTTTCGTTCGCCCGCAAAATTTCGAGAGTTTCCTTTGAAAGCAAAACCTTCCCCGACGCAACTGCCCGTCGTGCCGTCGTTTCTTTCCCGGAAACGTCAACCATTTTAATTTTGCCTTGTTCGTCAAAATGCGAAAGTTTATTCATAAGAATTTTGCCCACGAAACACACGAAAGAAACGAAAAGGAGAAAAAATAAAAAACAGAAATATAGCTTTTCCTATCTTTTTTCGTGCTTTTCGTGTGTTTCGTGGGCAGAAAGTTTTAAGTTTTTCTTGCCTTGAAAATTAAAGTATTGCCGCCGAGCAGAACTTCGTTTGAATTAAGTTCGTCCGTCCAGCGCGATTTGCGTTTTTTTTCGGACGAAAAACGCGAAACTAATCTTATCAAACCGGCGAGCGGGAAAAACGCCCACGAATTTTTTTTCGGTTTGTCGAGATAGGTTTTCTGCAATTCAAATCCGTTCTTTTCGAGCAAAAAACGCGCTTCCGAATAGCCGATCGGATTGACGTGCAAAGCGATCTCTTCCATTCCGCCGAATTCTTCGCTTATTTTCTTTAATGCTTCCGCAGAAAGCGGTTTGAAATGCGAAGTATAACCGCTGAAAAGCCATTTCAAACGCTCTTCGATGTTCATAATGTTCGGCACGGAAACGATCAAAGTCCCGTTTTCCTTAAGCAGACGCGCAAATTCGCGCATCGCATTCGCCGGATTTTCGATATGTTCCAAACCTTCGACGCAAACGACGTAATCGAAACTTTTATCTTCGTAGGGAAGTTTTGCATCGAGATTTCCGCGCTTTATTTCCGCATCGGGAAGCTTGAAAATTTCCGTGTAAAGGTCACAGCACGAAACGTCGAAACCAAGATTCCGAAGCCGCAAAGACAATGCTCCTTCGCCCGCCGGAACGTCCAAAATCTTTCCGCGCGGTTCATTTTTAAGAATATTTTCGACGGTTTCGTGAATCGCTTCGTGCGCGAGCGCGACAGGTGATTCCATAAACTATGAAGTTACAACACAAAAGTTAAAGATACAAAATCTCGGCAACGCCGCCTTTTTCGAGATTTTTGCCCTGCGGAATGAAAACCAGTGCGTCGGCGCGTGAAAAGGCGATAAAGTTTGAGGAACCCGAAAAACGCAGAGATTCGATAATTAATTGTCCGTTTTCGTCGGTCGAAAGTGAAACAGGCAAATAACAATCGCGTTCTTTTGCGCCTTTGAGCTTGTCTGCACAAACCGCACAACCTTTCTTTAATTCACTCGTTTTCGCCGATTGCATCTGCAAAATCGCTGTCCGCGTAAAAAGTGCAAACGTGACCGCGACCGAAACGGGATTTCCCGGAAGTCCGAAGATCAAAACGTCGTTCAATTTCGCAAAAACGGTCGGCTTGCCGGGTTTGAGCGAAACTTTTTCAAAAAAAATCTTCGCGCCGAGCTCGCGCAAAGCCGGTTTCGTAAAATCGTAATCGCCGACCGAAACGCCGCCTGTGAGGATTAAGATTTTGGATTTTAGATTTTGGATTTTGGATTTTGGGACATCGACTTTGGACTTTGGACTTTGGACTTTGGACTCAAAACCGACCGCTTCGGCGATTGTGGTTTTGAGCGTTTCAAAATCGTCGTGAACGAGAGGCAAAACTTCCGCGTCGAGCTTTAGTTTTTCTGCGAAAGCTTTGAGCATTATCGAATTTGAGTTGCGAATCTGATCTTTGTCTGGCGTTTCGTCGATATTGACGATCTCGCTTCCGGTCGAAAGTATCGCAACTTTCGGCTTTTGAAAAACTTGAATTTTTGCATAGCCGAACGAAGCGGTCGCGGCGATCATCTGTTCGGTGATGATTTCGCCTTTTTCAAAAATCAATGCGCCTTTTTCTATTTCAGAAGCGTGAAGATTGATGTTTTGTTGAAGTTTCGTCGGCTCTAAAATCTCGATAAACCCGTTATCTTCGTTCGTCAATTCGACTTTTTGAACCGAATCCGCGCCTTTCGGAACTCGTGCGCCGGTCATAATCCGAACGGCTTCGCCTGTTTTAATTTCGCCGTCGAAACCTTTTCCTGCCACCGATTCGCCGATAATTTTCAGTTTAACGGGCACGTTTTGCGTGTCGTTCGTTTTGACTGCAAACCCGTCCATCTGCGAACGGTCAAACGGCGGCAAATCCATATCGGCGCGGACTTCTTCAGCTAAAATCCTACCGACGGCATTTTCAAGCTCGACAGTTTCGGTTGGAAGCGCAAAAGATTCACGTTTGATTATTTTTAATGCTTCGGAAATTAAAATCACGCTGCTTTTAATGTGTTGATTTCAGCGATTGCGTCTGCCAAAATCTCGTCTTTGACACCTTTGCGGCGTAAACTTTCGATGAGTGAAGAAACTTCCGGCGATTGTTCGAGCCGTTCCAAATCGGTTCTTAAACCTTTTCCAATATAAGCTTTGATTAATGCTTCAAAATTTGAAAAACCGAGTTGCGGAGCAATTCTTTGCAAATCTTCCAGAACATCTTCGGGAATTCGCACATTCAGCTCAACAGACTTTCTATCTTTTGCCAGACGCTTTTTTAGGTCATTGATTTTCATATTCGTTTCTTTCTTTTTTGGTTACGTTTCGTGCCGAAATTATGCGGATTTTATCATCGCGCAAAGTGTATGCAACATAAAGAAGACGTAAATTTTCAGTTGCACCAACAATTACCTCACGCAATTCGTTATCAATCAGTTCAACTTCCTTACTTTGCAAAAACGGGTCAAAGAAAACTTCACAGGACGTTTCAAAAGAAACTTTGTGTTTTTCAATGTTTGAATCGGCTTTTGTTTCGTCCCATTCAAAACGGATGTCTTGTAAAGTATAACTGATGTCCATAATTTAACGAATCAAATAAAGTTCCGTCTGGCGCGGACGGATGAATTCGTAACCTTTTTCCGTCATCACGGCATCGTCTTCCGCCATCAGCGTGACTTTTTGATTGTTCCATTCGGGAACGATCGTCGATGTATTCAGCTCGATCGAAGTGAAAGAATTAAGGCGAAATCTTTCTTCCGCACCGCCAATCGCCTTGCGGAAATCGATCGACGCGCCGAGTCCGTGACCGTGCGTCCCGATCGGATGCGAATAGATCATCGCTTCGATATTTTGACGTTTCATTTCCGCCATCGCCGATTCGTAAACTTCCGCGCCCGTCATTCCCGCCCGCGCAACTTTGAAGATCGCGTCCTGCAAAAGATTCGTATTCTTCAACGCATTTTTCAAACCTTGCGGAACGTCTTTTTCGCCTTTTTTCAGAATGTAGCCGTGTTTCTGCCAGTCGGTCGAAAGCCCCATATAATCGAGTCCGCAATCGATATGGATCAGATCGCCGCGTTCCAGAACAGTCGCTTCGTCGGCGACCGACAAAAACTGCTGATTCGTCGCGGTCGTTTTGGCTTGTCTTTGAATGCGGATGTCGGGCTGAAACCACGTTTTCAAACCCAAATTATTTATCTGCTGTAAAAACCACCAACGCACGTCGCCGACGGTCGTTTTGCCGGGCGTGATGACTTCGTTTGAAAAAGCGCGGCGCGTCAGAATGTCGGTTACTAAAACGGCATTTCGGTAATGTTCGAGCTCTTCGGGCAGGCGCGTATCGAAAAAATCATTCAGAAAGCTTGCGGCTGAAACGAATTTCTTTTCCGTTTCCGCGCCGAGCGTTTCGGCGAGCATTTTATACGAAGCCTGCGACATTCCGTTTTGCTGTCCGCGTGTGCCGTTGATGTTGAGTGCGATGTTTTTCGGGTTGTATTTCGCAATTGTCGAACGCAGAGTTTCCGTCAGTTTATCGCGCGAAACGCTGACCATCTGATAATGATTTTTCAAACGTTCTTCGGAATAACGGACAATTGCAATTTTTTCTAATTTTTCGCCCGTGTCGGCAAAAATGAAAAAATCGCGGCTTCCGACCATCGGGATCGGCGGCACGATGTATTCGGTTGCGGGATCGGAGTTAAATTCTTCGTTGACGACGATCCACATCGAAATTCCGTGCTTCCGCATCATCGGCAACAGCAGTGTGTCGAGCCGTTTTTTCAGCCACATCTCGCGCACGTCCATTTGTTCGCGTTGCGAAAGAAGGCGCGGCATTTTCGGAATCGGTTCGTTCGCTTTGTTTTGAGCAAACCCGAAAGTCTGCAAAATAAAGAGCAACGAGCAAATTAATGTAATTTTAATTATTAGTTTTCTTGACGGCATATTTAAGCATTGATTGTAATTCGCGGTTTTAGCGCAAATTCGGACAAAATGGTAAACTTTGTTATAGGACTATCTGTAAAACTTATCATACCAAAATATTAACGAGGAAATTAAGAACTGTGATCGATTTAGAATTAACTGAAGAACATATTGCATTAAAGAAAACCGTAAAGGAATTTTGCGACGGCGAAATTGCTCCTTATATCAAAGAATGGGACGAAAAATCACATTTCGAGCGTTCGGTCTTCGACAAAATGGCTGAACTCGGACTGCTCGGCGTTTGTATTCCCGAAGAATACGGCGGTGCGGGATTTGACTACGTTTCGCTCGGACTCGTGTGCGAAGAACTCGAAGCCTGCGACACTTTTATGCGCGTGGCAATGAGCGTTCACGTCGGATTGAACTCTTTGAGTTTATTGACCTGGGGAACCGAAGAACAAAAACAAAAATATCTCGTTCCGCAAGCGAAAGGCGAAAAATTGGCGACGTTCGGCTTGACCGAACCGAATGCCGGAAGCGATGTCGTCGGAATGCGTTCGTATGCGCGGCGCGATGGCGACGATTGGATTTTGAACGGCGAAAAAATGTGGATTTCGCTCGGCGACGTTGCTGATCATTTCCTGTTTTTCTGCTGGACGGATGCCGAAAAGCAAAAGAACCGCGATCATTCGGGCATTTCGTGTTTCATCGTCGAACGCACGATGGCGGGCTTTTCGTCGGGCACTCTGCACGGAAAATTGGGAATCAAAGCGGGAAATACCGGATATTTTTCACTCCAGGACGTGCGCGTTCCCGCGTCGAATATGCTCGGACAGGAAGGCGAAGGTTTCAAAATCGCGATGTTTTCGCTTGAAAACGGACGCTACACGGTCGCGGCGGGCGCGACGGGTGTGATTCGCGCTTCGCGTGATGCTTCGGTCGCTTATGCGAACACCCGCGAAGTCCAAGGGCAAACCATCGCTAATTTCCAACTCGTCAAACAAAAGATCGCCGAGATGGAAGCCGATTATGAAATGACGCATTTGCTCTGGCTCAAATGCGGTTATTTGAAAAATAACGGAATGCCGTCGGCGAAAGCCGCATCCTTGGCGAAATGGCAAGCGACGACGCGTTCGGAAAAAGCCGCTTCGATGGCGATCGAAGTTCACGGCGCGAACGGTTATACAAATGATTATCCTGTCGAACGCTATTTGCGAAACTGCAAAGCCGCCGTCATTTACGAAGGAACACGCGACATTCACACACTGATGCAAGCTGATTGGGCATTGGGGCTGAAAAAAGAACCGAAAGCACGCGTTATGCTTCCGGCTTATAAAGCGGCAAATGCTTAAAGCGGTTGCAATTTTTAGATAAATAAAAAAACGTTCGGAAATCTCCGAACGTTTTTTTATTCAACATTAATTTGGAACTACTGCTTTTTGACGCTGCTCAAGAAAGCCTTGACTTTCGCCATATCTTTTTCGAGGCTGGTTTTTTCAGCATAAATGTTAGCCAGAACGGGTTTTTTCGGTGCATTGATGATCGTCAGATTCCATTGCACGGGTTCGCCTTCGTTGGTTGCGGTTCCGCTCATTTGGATGGCTTTCATTCCGTCAACCGTCAATTCCGAGCCTTTATCTTCGATTTTCACGTCTTTCAGATAATCGTCGATTTCCTGAGCCGCATCGGTGATCGCTTTTTCGTAATCGCCGTCCTTCGGAACGGTGAAACGAATGTCAACGCCTTCGTCTTCGGTTTGAACGATGATGTCTTCACCGTCTTTGCTGTGTTTGAATCCTTTCGGAATCAGCATCATCACGCCTGCTTCATCGATCTTGACGGTATCGCCGTCTGCCGCCGGAGCCGAAGCGGTCGAATTTGCCGCAGTGTTTGTGTTTGCGGTATTTGCCGCGGTATTCGTATTTGCGCTATTCGTTGCGGTATTCGCAGGTTTAGCTGTATTGGTTGTTGTATTGGTTGTCACGGATGCACTGCAAGCTGAAAAAACAAGCGCAAGCGAAGCAACGCCCAATGTTGAAATTAATTTGATTTTCATAATTAAATGATCTGTCTTTAAATTTTTTTTAGGGTAGAACGTAATTTCAGACAGCTTTTGGAAAAACAGTCCGAATCAACGGATATTAGCACATTAAATAAAAATGTAAAGTTTTAATCTAAATAAAAGTGACGGCAGAGAAGATTCTTTGCCGTCACTTTAAGGTTTTATCGAATTATGATTATTTCGCGGGATTGGTTCCGGTTTTCTTAACATCGTCGAAAGCCGGACTTTGATTGGTCATTTTCCATTCGCCGTTTTCTCTGATGAATTTAACTTTAATGCCGTTCGGATAGCCTTCGGCGCGGATTTCGGCGATCGCCGTATCGCCCTGAATCTGTTCGTTGCGGACTTCGCAAAGCTTGGTCGTAACTTTATCGGTGCTGAGAAATTCGACCAATGTTTTAATTCCGTCCGCTTTCATATCGGCTTCAAAACTTTTCAAAGTATCCTGCGAATAGATTTTTCTGATCGCCGCTTCGTCTTTTTTCTCCATCGCCGCGCAATATGCTTTGTAAACGGGCGTGATCGTGTCCGCTTGATTTATCGTTTCTTCCTTTGGCGGTGTGCTCGTCGTCAATCCGCCGTTTGCCGGTTTATTTGCGTTTACGTTCGCGTTTGAATTTACTGCGTTGGTCGTCGTGTTCGTATTCGTATTTGAACTGCCGGTGCAGCCTGTTAAAATTGAAATAAACAAAATGCTTGCAATGATCGATAATTTACTGAAATTCATAAAATCCTCGTTTTTTATAAAATTAAAGGCATAAGTATAAACAAATAAACGAAAATGGACAAAACATACCGAACCGAACTGCGTCGCACATTTTTGCTTCGAGGCTTGCCCGAACCTTTGAAAAAATCGAGTCGTCATTTGCAAATATTCGACAATTACCTTGAAAACACAAGACTTCGCCTACGCAGGATGCGTTCGCCCGACACGAAAGAATGGAATTTTATCCTGCAACAAATTTTTCCCGTCAAAGAAAAAAAAGGTCTTTGGAAGATCGCCGAAATCTATCTGAACGAAGCCGAACACGACGCATTTAAGATTTTTGAAAGCAGGGAAATCAGGCGCAACGAACGCATCGAGAGCAACGAAATTCGCAAAAATCGATACTTCTTTGAATCGGATAAAAAAGTAATCGAAATCGACGTTTTTCTCGGCGAGCTTTGGGGATTGCATATTGCCAAAGCCGTGTTTGAAAGCGAAAAAGAACTTGAAGATTTTGAAATTCCACCTTTTGCCATCGCCGAAATTACAGGAAATTCGGTTTTTGACGGTGAAAATCTGGTCGGAAATAAATTTATCGATATTCAAGTCCAACTTCAGAGAATGAAAGAAGAAAATTGAGAGATTACAAATTACTTCTGAACAAAAAAGCGTTAAGAAAATCCAAATTTCTCAACGCTTTAATTTTTCATTATGCAAAGATTTTCTATCTGGTGCGTTGCGTCATCGGCACGAATTGATCCATCGAAGAAAGAATCTGCAAATAAATTTTGGTTTCACGCGGAATCAAAGCCGTCCAGTTTGCGCCGCCGCGATTGATGTATCCGGCAAGCTTCGCAGGATTTGAATTATATCCCGCCGCCATTAATTGCTGTGGTGTCGCGAGTCCCGTTTCGACGGCACTGTAAACCGTCGGACTGGCAACCAGATCGTTCCACGTCATCTGCATATACAAAAGCATTGCCGTTGCCGCGTTGACGTGATTTCTCATTCCTTCCACAAAATCAGGCATCAGCGGAACGTTGTAAAAACGCGAACGAACCATTCGGTAAGTCGAAGGAATCATCTGCACCATTCCGCCCGCACCCGCCGAACTGACCGAATAACGGTAAGTATTTCCTTCGTTCAAAGCGTAAAGCGCGAAAATGTCGTTATAAATGTTCGGATGATATTCGGTGCGAAAACGCTGATGATCGACGTGTTCGAGCGTCGAAAGGCGTTCCGCCATGTCAGCGACTTGCGGCTGGATGAAAATTCCGCGTTCACGGAGTTTTTCACGCGCCACGTCGATCGTATTTTTGACATAAAGTTTTCCCGCACTGACGACTTCCGGCGTGACCACGCCCGGATGCGTCGAGATGTAATACGCCGTTTCAATATATCTGCCGCCTTTTTCGACCGGATATTGAACCAGCAAAGGCAGATGCGTTTTGCCTTCTTCGTCAACGATGACGACAGGTGTGTTTACGCCGTTTCCGCGAATCGTGCGAAGCGTGATGCCTTTACCGTTCGAGGAAATCGTCGGTTTATCCGCAGTTGTCGAAAGAAACGCAGTTTTCGTTAAAACCGCGTAATCGATCTGCTGTGTTTTCCAATCGAAAAACGCAACGCGGACGAAATCCGTCAGTAAAAACGAATCGGTCATTGCAGTCTGCATCGGACGCGCCTGCATTTGGCGTTTTGCTTCGGCGATTTTATTTTTCAATTGTCCGAAACTTAACGAACGGTAAGATAAATTTGTCGGGATGGGTGACGTGTTCGGAGTCGGAATATTATTCGGAATCGACGGAGCGGTGATCGGCGTATCGCGCGGAATCGGTTTGGCAATCGGAGTCGGTGTGGGTGTCGGCAGATTGTTCGTGACAATAACGACTTTTCGCGGCGTTTGTGAAGGATCGGGCGAAACAGGAGTCGGTGTCGGACTTGCACCGACTACGATGACGCGCTGGCGAGCCGGTGTCGGACTCGGCTTAGTTTCTTGAGAAAAAGTTGTAATTGTTGAAATCAGGAGAGCTAAGACGGAATAATACAGGGCATTTTTTTTCATAGTTACAGCTAAAATTTTTAATGAAAGTCGGGCAAGATTTTACGAAATCCGAACGGCGGTGCGTTTACCGCACACTTAAAGATTCGCTCATTTACTAAAAGGTTGTCAAATGATTTATTAAAAAATTATGGGTTCAATAATTAACGCTTATGGCAAGGGTCGATTTGTTATAGCTATCGGTTTTGCGGTATAACTGAAATTTCATCGTTTTGATGAATTGATTTCTATGAAAAAATTATTCGGAACAGACGGGATGCGCGGTGAAGCGGGCGTTTTTCCGCTTGATGAAAAGACGATCAAAACCGTCGGCGAATCGTTGGCGATTCAATTTACCGAAAAACTCGGCAGAACTCCGCGATTTATCATCGGTAGAGATACACGCGAATCAGGCGATTGGATCGCCGAAGCCTTTTGTCGCGGCGCGGCTTCAAAAAACGCGGTGTGCGAATCGGCAGAAGTTATCACCACGCCCGGCGTAGCTTTTTTGACGAAACATTTCGATTTCGATGCCGGAATCGTTATCAGTGCATCTCATAACCCTTTTCACGACAACGGTATCAAGATATTTTCGCCGACGGGCAAAAAGCTTGATGAAGCGACTGAGAGGGCAATCGAACAATATATTTTCGAGAAAAAAGAAGAGAATAACGACCAGATCGAAAACAGCTTAAATGCTGAGAAATCGGAACAATATCAAAAAGCTTATCTCGATTATCTAAAAGGTGAATTCAAAGATTTAAGGCTGGATAATCTCAAAATGGTCATCGATTGTGCAAACGGTGCGGCTTCAAATCTTGCGCCGCAACTTTTTAAAGGTTTCGGCGCAAATGTCGTTTGTATTTACGATCAGCCGGACGGAAAAAATATCAATCACGATTGCGGTTCGCTTCATCTCGAAAAGCTTCAGGCAAAAGTTATTGAGGAAAAAGCCGATTTCGGCGTAGCTTTTGACGGAGATGCCGACCGTTCGCTGTTTGTCGATGAAAAGGGAAATCTCGTGGACGGCGACGCAACGCTTTGGATGATGGCGCAACATCTGCAAGATCACGGAAAATTGAATAACGATTCGGTCGTGGCAACCGTGATGAGCAATATCGGTTTGGAAATCGCGCTGAAATCCAAAAACATCGAACTTTTAAGAACAGCCGTCGGCGATAAATACGTTCTGGAAGAATTAATTAATACAAATTCGTCGGTCGGCGGCGAACAATCGGGACATATTATTTTTCCGCATAAAAGTCTGGTCGGCGACGGAATGATGACGACGCTTTATCTGCTCGAAACTTTGGTCGAAAAGAGCAAAACTTTGTCGGAAATGACCGAAGGATTTTCGCGTTATCCGCAAATTTTGGTAAATGTCAAAGTCAGCAAAAAGCTTCCGTTTGAAGAAGTTGCGGAAATCAAAGAAGCGTCGCAAAAGATCGAAGAAGAACTCAAAGGCAACGGCAGACTTTTGCTTCGCTATTCGGGAACTGAAAATCTGGCGCGGGTGATGATCGAAGGCAAAAATCAGCAGGAAATCGAAATGCAAGCGCATTCTTTGGCGGATGTCATCAGAAATGTTTTGGGATAAAAAATGGTCGTTATTTTATATCGGTGGCGCATAAAGCAAGGTTTTGAAGAACAATTCATCTCCGCCTGGGCAGAAATTACCGGCTATATTTTGGAAAATCACGATTCATTAGGTTCACGTCTGCATCTGGATAAAGACGGCATTTATTACGGTTATGCCCAATGGAAATCACTTGAACAAAGGGAAAGTGCTTTTGCCGTGATGCCTGTAACGGAATCCGTCAAAAAGATGCGCGAGGCAATTTTGGAATCGTTTCCTGAGGTAGTTTTGAATCCCGTCAGTGATTTTCTTATTTTACCTGAAAAAACATAAATTTTATCTTTGTCCGCTTGCCAAATCGAAATTAAAGAATGTATATTTAAACCATCGAAACGGTAGGTGGAACCTCCGTTTCCAGTGGTAGCTGGGGTGAGGACAGTTATCACGAATTGGCAGATGCGGTACACTTCCACGTTGCTTCATCTGCTTACTCTAAATAAAAGATTTAAGCCGTGAGTTCACTCAAAAACTTGCGGCTTATTCTTTTTGGTTTCAAGATGAAAACGAAGAACGTCGAAATCAGCCTGAGTCAAGCTGCACACCGGTATTCAGTAGAAATCGGTTACGATCTTTTACGAAACAGCGGGAGTTGGGCGAAGAGTTGTCTATCGCCGGGTGCACAGAAGATCGTCATAATTTCAAATGCGAAAATCTTCAAAATTTACGGCGAAACTGTGCGGAAAAGTTTTGAAAATGCCGGATTTGAAGTTTTTGTCTGGCTGATGAAGGACGGCGAAAAATACAAAAACCTGCGTTCGTTTGAAACCGCGCTTGCCTTTTTAAGTGAACGTAAATTAACCAGAAACGATGCCGTCATTGCGCTCGGCGGCGGCGTTGTCGGCGATCTGAGCGGATTTGCTTCGTCCGTCTATTTGCGCGGAATCGCTTTTTTACAGATTCCGACCACGCTTCTCTCGATGATCGATTCGTCGGTCGGCGGCAAAACGGGCGTGAACAGCAGTTTCGGCAAAAATCTGATCGGGACTTTTCATCAGCCGAACGCCGTGCTGATCGACGTTTTGACACTGAAAACCTTGCCAAGACGAGAACTTACCGCCGGATTTTGCGAAGCCGTCAAGCACGGTGCAATTTCAAACGAGGGACTTTTCCACCAAACCGCCGGATTCTTAAATAATTATAAGATCGAAAAATATAAAACGCTTTTTAGCAATCAGGGTTTTATCGAGAATCTCTCCGATTTAATTCACGCCCAAGTGAGTTTTAAGGCTGAAATCGTTCTTAACGACGAACGGGAAGACATTAACCGCATCGACTCCAAATCACGAAAAATATTAAACTTCGGGCACACGCTCGGGCACGCACTCGAAAAAGTGACCGGCTATAAATATTTCAAGCACGGCGAAGCCGTCGGCTATGGAATTTTATTTGCCGCCGCGCTTTCAAAAAAACTTGATATTTTGAGTAAAAATGAAGTAAAATCTTTAAACGATGTTTTGTGCAAGGTTGGAGGCTTACCTGAAACACGAAATATCGACCTCAAAGAAGTTGTCGAAGCGTTCAGTTTCGACAAAAAAACTACCGGAAAAACTCTTCAATGGATTCTTTTGAGCGGAATCGGCAAACCCGTTATCGTTTCGAGCCGTGAAATTCCGCAGTCAATTATCGAAGAATCATTAATCGAAGTTCTCCAAAAGTAAAGACACTCTATCAAGTTGTTCAATTTAGAGAGGTTTAACGAGATGCGTGATTTAGTAAAAGAACGTCAGTCGGAACGCGGCGAAGCAGGTGCAAAACTGCTCTTTATTCTTGTCTTGTTATTTATAGCAGGACACGCCGGATATAATTTTATTCCCGTCGCTTATCATGCGGAAAACTTTAAGCAGGAAATGCACTCCGCCGTCATCAAAGGAATGTCTTTGCCGCCCGTCGGTGTCACACCGATGGATCACGTAAAAAATAACGTTATGAGAGCGGCAAGGGAAAATGATTTGCCTGCCGATGCTTTTATTCAGGTAAAAACGAACAAAGGCGTGGTCGAAGTGTATGTTTCATACGTCAAAAAAGTGCCGATCTTACCGTTCGGATTGTATGATTATAGTTACACATTCGAGTATTCCGCTTCTCCTTCAGGATTTTTGATGAAAACTTAAATTACCTGACGGACAGCATCGCTTCACGAACTTTTGCAGGTTGTATTTGAATAAGGTTCGGCGGCGCGTCGGCAAGCCACGTCGTCGGACAAACTCCGCAAGTCGTACATTTTTCAACTGCCGGACACGGTTTCGATGAAAGTGCGGCTTGCGATTTTTCGTGCTCTTCTTTCAAAAATTCAAAACTTAAACCCGAATCGACGATCGACCAGGGAAGAAATTCGTCATAACTGCGATTGCGCGAAATATGAAACGCGTCGTCAAAGTTCAATTTCCGCAACGTTTCACGGATATTTCCACCGTTTTGCGCCGCCGCTTCGATGACTTTTGAAACGGTTCGGTCGCCCGATGAAAAAAGTGCCTGTTCGTGCGCGATTTTTGCCGACATAAAGCGGACTTCGACGTTCGGGATTCTGAAAAGTCCTTTACTGACGTATTTGATTCGATTTTTTAATTCCTTTTCATCACAGATTCCGTCCCATTGAAGCGGCGTATTCGGTTTCGGAACGAAACCGTTCAAACTCGGAATGATTTTTCCGGCGCGTCCGAATCTTTTTCCGGCTTCGAGCATTCGATTCTTGATGCGGTCGACGAGCACGAACATTTCGTCCAAATCTTCCTGCGTTTCGGTCGGAAGCCCGACCATCATATAAAGTTTGATCGTCAGCATTCCGCGATCGAAAACCGCGCCGCAGATGTCAACTATTTCATCGTTGGTCAGATTTTTATTGATGACGCGGCGCAATCTGTCCGAACCGGTTTCGGGCGCAACGGCGATCTGCTGATCGTTCGATTCGACCAGAGCATCGAGCAATTCATCGGAAATCTGATCCAATCGCAAGCTCGAAACCGTGATCTTATAATCCATCTTCCGCAGTTCGGAAAGAATCGTCGAGATTTCGGGATGGTCGCAAACGGCGGTTGAAACCAAACCTATTTTATTCGTTCTGCTTCGCCATTCGGCGGCTTTCGCCAAAATGTCTTTCGCGGGAACGACGCGCGGTGGATAATAATTGTAGCCAGCCCAACAGAAACGACAGCCTTGCGAGCAACCGCGCGAAATTTCGACCAATAAACGGTCGCCCATTTCCGCGCCGGGGGACCAAACGCTTGTCGATGGACAGAAAGTGTCCTGATTGATTAGAAAATCGGCTAATTCGGTTTCACCGCGTTTCAGAGCGCGCCGCAAAGTTCCTTCTTTCGGATTGACCGCGGCAAGCGCGCGACCGACGCGTTTCGGCACGCCCGCTTCTTTCGGAAGGTAATCGAAAACCGTTCCGTCGTCGTTATAGATCACATCGTAGAGCGACGGAATATAAAATCCGCGCCCGATTCGAGCAAGGTTTAGTAAAATGTCTTCCTTATTTCCTTGCTCCAGTATTGCATCAACTAACTGATAAACCAGAATTTCACCTTCGCCGACGGCGATAATATCGGTAAAATCGGCGATCGGTTCGGGATTTAAGAACGAAGCCGCGCCGCCCATCACGACGAGCGGGTGAAAATGATTTCTGTCTTTCGACCAAACGGGAATATTTGAAAGCCGGAGCATTTTCGCCATATTCAGATAATCCGTTTCAAAGGAAATCGAAAAGGCAACGACATCGAAATCGCGAATCGGCGTTTGCGTTTCAAGCGAAAGCAGAGGCGTTTTGGATTTTTCGTATTCCTTTAACTCAAAATCATCAGGCAGAAAAACTCTTTCGCACGAAACTTCGGGAATCTTATTAAAAAGTTCATACATCGTGTGCATTCCCAGATTTGCCATCCCGACGGCGTGAGTATTCGGATAGCAAAGTGCAACCCGCAGCGGCGAACCGTGCTTGATAATAAATCCCTCTTCGCGGCTGAGTTTTTTCTTGTAGCTTTCGATTATCTTTTTCGACATAATGACAAACTAAAAGTTTACCAAAAAGTAATGATTTAAGGCAAAACAATTTTCGGTGCCTTTAAATCAAAAAGAGCAGAATCTGATCTCTGCTCTTTTTTTCGGTTAAGTTCGTAAAACTATTTTTTGTTTTTCGGTTTTTCCGCTTTCGGCGTATTGTAAAACGGTCGGTGCTGAACGACGAATTGCTTATCGTCGTAAACGCCGTCGCCGTCAACGTCAACCTTGACTTCGAGTTTATATTTCTTTCCGGCTTCGCGTTTATCGCCCGCATCGTAGGCAATGCTGTATTGATTGCGCAAAAGCGCATTGATCGAATTCAGATAACTCGGCAATTCCCCCTCGAAAGTCATCGGATAATGCACTCCGCCCGATTCCTTTGCTAAAGTGTTCATCACGTTTTGAGCCATCAAGAAACTCAGTCTGCCCGGCATTCCGCTGATGCTGTCGGTGGCGGGCAGGGCATTTTCGTATTTCTTGAAGAATAAATTTCCGGTGCTGATGATGTATATGGGAATACCTGCTTCCTGCACGACGCGGCGGGCTTCGTCGTAATTTATCTTGCTGAAAGTGTCGATTCCCGATGCGACCAGAATGATCGCGCGGCGTTTCGATTTGACGCTCACCATTCCGCCATACATTGCGGTTTTTTCTTTCGTGTCTTCTAAAACGACCGCATCGCCCTTACCTCCGACCAATGCAAATTTTACCGCATCGAAAAGATTGTTTTCGCGGAAAGCCGGATTGTTTCTCAGCAAAATATCGACCGTTCGCTGTAACTGAGCCGGATCATTGGTAAAATCCGTGATCGGGGTCGGGCGCATATCGAAGGCGATGACCGAAGCATAATCGTCGGGAGCTTTGATGAATTTTGAAAGAAAATAAGCGACGGGACGCACGACTTCGAGCTTGCCCGCTTCAAATCCGCCGTTTCCGTAAAGTCCGAAAACTTCCGACCATTTGCTGTATTCGACCACCAATGTCACCGTGATCGGAGCTTCGGGCGTGGCGAAATTGACGATTTCCTGCTTCACGCCGTTTTCAAACACGGCAAAGTTCGCTTTTTTCAATCCCGTGATGATCTGACCGGATTTCTTGTTAAAAACAACCGCGTCAACATTGACGATGTTCGTATCGACCTTCAGAACTTCGTCGTCAACGATCGCATTTTTTTCCTCTTCTTCGAGTTTGCGACGTTCTTCTTCCTGTTTGGCTTCTTCTTCGGTTTTCGGTTTCGGTCGCTGGTTGGCTTTGCCTTCGCCTTTCGGATTATCGGGGCGTTGCGGACGCGATTGCGCGAAAACCGTCGAACCGAAAACGAACAGACTCATCAATGCGAAAATAGAGAAGCGGGAAAACACGGTCGTTCTGAATTTCATAATTTTACCTTATCTGAAAAGTTTTACTTTTTTAGATACCGATTGTCCGCTTTTAGTTGTTTAAAATCAAGCAATTTCACGAAAATAAAATACGGCGATCGGGAAATATCAATTGCCGAAAGCAAAAATATCTCCGTGACCGCCGTATTTACCTGATTGAAGTAGCTTTTAAGACTAAATGTTCGGATCGATCTCGATCTTGACATCAAACGCGCCCGAATTGTCATCAAGATTCCCCTCGTTCACGCCCAAAAACAAGGCTCCGTCGCGTTCGGCAATAAATTCGCGCTCACCGCCGACATAAATAAAATCGTTGTTATCGTCGCCGATTACCGCGATCAATGCGCCCGTCGCGACACTTTTCATCAGCTTTTCATTGTCGGGCAACGAAGAAATTCCGGTCGAAGTCGAAAAACGTCCGTTTCCGAGCGAAACGCGTCCGCCGCTCGTGATGCGGATTCGCTGACCTTTTCTGACGACCCAACCCGAATTCGTCCAGCCGTTTGCCGTGTTGTCGGCTAAAACCTTCACGCCGAGTTCGATCGGTTTCGCCTTACCGACAACGGTCGGTTTCGGTTCGATGGTCGCGGGCGCGTTCTGAGCTACCGTGTCGGTCGTAATGACACGCGGCGAACTTGTTTGCGGCGCAGAAGTTTTCGTGGTTTGCCCGACCGTAATCACGGTCGAGTTGGAGTTCGACGGCGTTTTCTGATCGGATATTTTAACGGTTTCAGCATTTCCGTTCATCGAATCGAACAGGATCGACTCGATCTCATCGGCAGAAAAGGACATCTGTTTCTGTCCCATCACGACGGTAAATTTTCCGCCTGAAAAACCTGTGATTTTTCCCTTGATGATACTTCCGTCCTTTAATCTGATCGTATCGGCAAAAGCCAGAACGGACAGGGAAAAGACCAGGCAAACGGCACAAACTAAGCGAAAAAACTTGGAATTAAAAGACATATTTTCCTCCACGGAATATTGGAATTTTGGGATTGATTTAATCCTGCGTCGAAACGCGGCTAAAAAGAAAAGATTTCATCGAAAAATTCAACGGGGAAACGGCAATTTTAGCCAAATCTGTTGATGCTGATTTGAGTTTATGAGTTGCAAAATTTGCACACGGCAAATTCGGTTAGATTTAAAATTTATTTTCTTAAAGTTTTGAATTAGTTAATCCGCTTTAGATTATTGAAAATAAAACACAAAACTCGAATCAACGGGAAACAGTTTACCTTTCCCGAAAATATTTTGCAAGAACAATTTTCCCGAATCGTTCAAAAAATGCGGCTCGAAAGATAAAAAAGTTCGTGCAAGCCGCGAAAATTATCATCATAAAAAACAAGACGAACGAAAAGGGAAGATTATGAAATTCAATCAAATCAACAAAATATTCTATTTATTCGCAATCATTTCAATATTCGGTTTGAACGTATTTGCACAAAATCTGACGAGCGGATACATCTCGCAACGTTGGATTCCGACGGCAATCAAAGGCAAACAAATCAAAGATACGAAAGCATTTATCGAATTCAGCGAAGGCGGAAACCGTTTGACGGGAAACGCCGGATGCAATCGTTTGTTCGGAACTTTCGAGATCGAAGGAAAAAAATTGAACTTTTCGGACATCGGAACGACGAAAATGTTTTGTTCGGGTAAGAATGAAATGCACATCGAAACGCAATTTCTTAACGTTTTGGATAAAACAACATCGTTCAGGAAAAACGGAGATGTTTTGAAGCTGTATGAAGGCAAACGCCAGATCGCGAAATTGAGATTGGTGAAACCCGTAAAAAATGCCGGAGCGGATAACGATTCTATCAAACTGGAAGATAAAAAATGGATTCTCGAAGCGGTCAATAACAAATCGGTCACTAAAGTCGAAGCCGACGCTTTTATCGTTTTCAATAAGGCAAAACAAAGTGCGGGCGGAAATACGAGTTGTAACGTTTTCGGCGCGGATTATGAAGCGGACGGACAAGATTTGAAGATCACACAAGCGATTTCGACTTTTCGTGCCTGTATCGAAGACGAACGAATGGACATCGAAAGATCGTTTTTGAACGGCGTGCAAAACGTGAATCGTTACGAGATCAAAGGCGAAAAGTTATATCTTTATCAGGATAAATCGCTTTTGCTGACCTTCAGAGGTGAAAACAAATAAAGATTTTCGATTGAAAAAGAAGGCGTGAAGTTTAATCTTTACGCCTTCTTTTTTCACAGCGATTCGGTCAAAAGATTTGTCTAAGTTATTATTTGAGAATTAACACGATGATGATTATCACCACGACCACGACGACGACCCAGCACGGTTCATATCCGACAAGTACGCCGTTTTGATAAACCGGAACCCAGCAATCATTTTCCCTTTGTCTTCCGACAACGCCTTCGAGTTGGGAAACAGCCGTGTTCAGATTCGCCCTGAATGTTTCGTTGGTTTCCGCTTCCACGTTCGATCTTTCGTAAAGGTTATTTACGAAACCGCTTTCGATAAAACGGTCAACGCTCGACGGATTGGAAAGAATTCCGGCGATTTGATCGCTGGTCGGAACATTACTGCGCAAGCTCGACAAACCGCCCAGATAAGCCGTTGCCAGCAAATTGGTAACGTCGGTGTGCAAACCTAAGCTCGTTTTAGGATTTGTAAAAGCGAAACGACTGGTATTGTTCATCACATTGGCAAAAATGCGGTCGGCGTTTGCCTTGAATTCGGGATTTCTTTCCATCATCGAATTTACCTGTTCGTAAACCGATGTGAAGGCGGAACTATCGCCTCTTCCCGGAGTTAAACCGCCTGCTTTTGAAAAGAAATCGTCAGCGTGGCGCGATGCAAATTTTGCCAATGCTTTTTCGGCGCGGGTCAGCGTCAATCCGAGCGTGATTCCGGCGGCACCTAATGCCGCATTGCGGATAAAACTGCGTCTCGATTTATCGGTTGAATTTTCTTCTTTGTTATTTTTTTTCGACATTTTTCTCTAGCTCCTTATTGTTTTATTTTTGGTTTGCGGATTTCTCAAATCCTGCTGAAATTATGCTTAATCAAAAGTTTCCGAATTTATTTCAGAACAATGATGAGCACGATGATTACCACAGTTGCGACAACTGCAACCCAGGTCGGCACTTCAAAGGTCGCCCCGATCTCGATCGGCGGCGCAAGTCTGCCGAAAGCCGAACTCATATTTTCCGTCGCTCTGCCGATCTGGGCGGAAAATTCTGAGTCGTTGCTCATTTCCATTTGAAGCTGCGGGAGCGCGCGCGAAAGAAATTCGGGTTCGAGGCGATTTATCAACGAATCTACATCGGACAGCAAACCGTCGAAATCCCGCGTCGAAAGCGGCGCGGTTCTCAATGCTTGAAGTGAAGCCAGATAGCCGCCCGTCAACAGATCGCTGGCAGATTTGGGGATTCCCAAAACGGTCCGTTGTTCCCGCGATGTCAAAGCAACACGGTCGGCAAAATGTTGAAGCAAGCGGTTGGCATTGCTGACGATTGCATCATTCTGCGAAGCCGCCTGAACGAAATTATCGATACTCTGAACCAGATTGGCATCGGCTTGCGGGAGAAGCCGCGATGAACGAACGCGTTGGAAAAATTCGTCGATGTGGGCATTGGTTTTCATTGAAAGCAGTCTTGCAAAAGCCTTTTCCGAAGTGCCCAGACCGGCGATCAATGCCGAAGCCCCGAGCGTTCCTATTGCCGCTTTCTTCAAAAAATCGCGGCGGTCATTTTTCTTTTTTTTCTTATCCTGATTGTCATTTTCCTTCATATTTTTATTCTCACTTTCGGATTCTTTCGGATTCGATCTCAGGGCGAAATTTAGCCGCAGTCTGCCGTGTCCGGAGTTCAAATTATCCGAAATGACAAACTAATTTCCCTGAATATTGTCCCGGGAATCCGTTTGATTTTGATTGATGTTGAATCTTTGGAGTTTTTTGAGATAAGATGTGTCTGTCAATGTATCATCTTATCTGTCAAAACAGACAAAGATCGTTTACGACCAGCCTGAATTTCATCGGCTATATGAAATTCAGGCTTTGATATTTTTACGAATAGGTAAAATTATCTGTTACTTCCTCCTTGAATGATCGGGATTGTTTTGCCCGCAATCGTTACGGTGGTCATTCGCGGCTCGCCCGTATTGTTTAGTAAAATTTCAAAACTTGTCGCACCTGAACCGCGTCCCGTCGGCTGTCCGAGAAACAGCCATTCGACCTGACTGGCGGCTATTTCCCAATTTTGATTCAAACCGTGGTCATCCATTTCCAAAGCAACGCTTCCGCCTGAATTGGAAAGTCTGACATCGGCAGGGTTGGTTTCGACCGGGCAGGGTTTTGTTTCGTCGAAAGGTTCCTGCAAAATCGTAAAATTTTGATTTCCGATCGTAATTACACCTGCCCTGATATACGGCGTAAAGTTTTTGGCGACGCGGTATTGAACGAAGCCGATGCCGCGGACCGGTTCCGTATTAAGCACGGTAATCCAGTCGGATTCCGTCGTAACCTGCGGCATCCAGATTCCGCTCGACATCACGCCGACCGAATGAGTATCGGAAGTATGACCTGAACACATAGCATAAGAATCGGGTCTGTCGTTGGTATGCGACAAAGTTGTGGTCGGTCCGCCGGCGTTGATAGTTTTTATCAAAGATAAGTTTATTAAGAAAATTCCGACAAAAAACGGGACTACAAAAAATAATAAGCACTTTGTTTTAGTATTCATCAGGTTTTATCCTCAGTTTTAAACAATTATCCTGATAAGCCCGGAAATTGTTTATTTAATTTGGAGCAGTCTTGAGATTTAACTTTCTCTTGACCGATTGAATCGGCATTCCTTGATTCAATGCCGTAATTTGTAAAACGTAATCTTTTCCCTTTGCCAGTTTGTTAAGCGAAATCGACGATCTCGATCTTTTTGTTTTTTCGCGGCTGACGGTAATGAAATCGGGCATTTCTGCAATGTAAATCTCATATTCATCAGCTTTTTCGATGTCGGAAAAATCGATGCTTAAACCTTTTTTCAGAGGTTTTATCTCGACTTTGAACGGTGCGTTCACCGCTTCTTTCGGGTTTGCATCGTTCGATAAAGTATTGCTCCGGTCGGTTTCGAGCGAATCTACTTTGACAACCAGATCGGGTTCGGGTTTTTTAGCCGTCGGAGATGTTTTCTTCGCGATCAAATCCTTATCGGTTGGTGCCGCTTTGACGCTCTTTGAATAAATTTTCGGCGGCTCGACCGTTTCGACCGGCTCAACCGTCGTCGGCGTGATAATTTGATTTTCGCCCGCAGTCTTATTTTCCTGAGTCGGCACGATATTTCCCGCGACCTCGTTTGTTTCATTCTTGGTCAGGCTGAAGATCAAAAATCCGCTTGCAATCAGGAACACCAAACCCGCCAGAGCGGTTTGCCGCCGCCAGTTAGTGAGAAGTGTTCCCACGGGAAAAAAATGCAAAGATTTCAGTTGCCTCCAGCGTTCTTTGAAGCGGATTTTAAGCAATCGGGAGTTTTCTTCCTCGGTTGCGCCGTTCAGCGGTTCAAAAAATGAATTGTAAAGTATCGCCAATTCCTGATTTTGTCTGAGCTTCATTCGGCATTGGTCGCAATTTTCCAAATGACAATCGACTTCGAGCAGTTCGAGCGGTGGTAGCGTTGCCTGCCTGTATTTTAAGATTTCGATGTGGTTTAAGTGTGCTCTCATTAAAAATATTAAATTTTCCGACGTTTAATATAAAAGACGCAGACGGCGAACGGATGTTACCATTTCGACCGCAAAAAACGTCATTATTATTTAAGTTTTTTTCGCATTCTGCGTTGTAAACATTCATTGGCGGATTTGCGCCAATTTATCACCTGACGTTGCGACGCGCCGAACAATTCGCCGATCTTTTGGTCTTGCAAAGGCAGTTCCGACCAGATCGAAGCAAGTTTTTCGGGAGCCAGCCCGATTGCCGAAGCGATCTCGCGAATCGTAGCGATTTGGAAAACGGGAAGCCATTTCAGCGTCGAATCGTCGTTTTTATCGGCGATTTTCAAAAGCCACGAAGCGCATTGATGCGCGGGAAGCTTGCAGAGTTCCTGCCAGATCGTTTGTAATTGAATGATGCGCTCTTCTTCATCTTCAATATTGACGGCAAATTCGGGCAATAATTGGACATTTTCCGAAACTGGAAGTTCAAATTCCTGCCATTCGTTCTTTTTGATTTCGCTTTTCGGAAGCTGAATATCGCGTGAGCGGGTCGTTTCCGCCGAACGAAACTCGGCGCGAAAATAGTCGTGAAGCAGATTATGCGTGATTCGCGCCACGTAATTGCGGAAATCGTAGATCGGTTCGGTCGTCGGATTGTTTTGCAGATAGCGCAGGTGTGCGAGAATTTTCAGGCGCACTTCCTGTTTCAAATCTTCGCGCAAAATCTCTTTTTCGACATAGCTCAAGCCGAACAGATTTCTCGTCCTAAAACTGACGATGCTGTTGCAGATCGGGTCGGCGTGTTCTTCAAAAAGCTTGTGCAGAATAATTTGCGAATTTTCGCGGGTTTCCGAAGTTAAAAAAGGAATCAGCAACGGATCGTTCGTTCTGCGCAAGTTTGAATTGTTACTTTCGATCTGCATCATTGCTCAAAATTCCCCTAAAAATTGTTTCCCATCACCGCAAAGCCAGCCCAGTAAAACGGATGCGGATGCTTTTTGCGGATTGACAAAGCTGCTTCGCGCAATGCTTCGGAAACACTGAGCGGTTTGTTTTCCGCCAGACTTTTTCTCCACAAACGATGAAATTCGGTCATTAAATCCTTCGTGTTACGGTCGCGTACTTTCCATTGGCTCGTTACCAAAGTCGGCACTCCGGCTTTTTCCAAAGCCCACGCAATCCCGATAAGCCCTTCGCCGTCAAGCAGTTTGCCGCGTCCCGTTTCACATCCGGCAAGCACTACGAGATCGGCTTTCATCTTCAGATTTTGAATTTCGTTCGCTTCCAATTTGCCGTTTTCGGAAAAATCGTTTGTCGTCAGTTGCAGGTAAGACGACATCGGACTTTGATTATCGAGATAACCGTGTGTTGCGAAATGAACGATGTCGTAATCCGAAATGACCGCCTTGATCTTTTCTTCGGTTGCCGTATTTCCCGTAAAAATCTGCGATTCTTCCGAATTGTAAAACGGGCTGATCTCTTTAATGCTTTCCTCTGCAAACGGAATCTGTTCGGCGAATGCGGACGACGGATTGGCGATGCCGAGAAGTGAAGTTTTTTTGATTTCCTGCGATCTGTGACGGTTCGCCGAATCGATCAGTGAAGTCAGCGAGCGCGAATATGTGATGGAAAATCGTTCCCATAAAAAATCGGTCGAATTTGCTTTTAACGATTGAAACGGCAAGCTCCAGATCACGCTGTCGGGAACGATCACGAGCTTTTTCTTATTCGCTAATTTGTCTTCGACCGGACGAATCAGCAAGTTGTAAAGTTGGGCGGATTGGTCGGCAAAATCGTAGTTTTCGGCGGCTAATTTGTTTCTTAAATTGATGATCGAATTTTCGAGTTGATTGCGGCTGACGGAAATTTTGCGAACGGTCAACTGCGGCGAATTGGCTTTCGGCGATTTCGTCAGCAGAAAAATATAAGCCACATCTTCGGCGACGACGTATTCGAGCAGAGCCGTTTCGCTGTCCTTCAATAGTTCCGAAGCCGTCGTCAAAGAAAAAACGGATTGTGTTTCGGGCTTTTGATTTACGCCTTTGATGACTTTGAGCAACGTTTTGGCTTTCGACAATTCGGCGTAATATAACGCTTTTTCATATTCGTTCTGCTCGGTCAGCAAACCGATCAATTCTCTGTAGGGCTCGACTTTATCCTGGAAAAAACTTTCTAGACCGTCGGCGTTCTGATTTTTGTTCAGCCAGTCTTCGATAAACCCGACGGATTTTTCAAACTCTTGCCTGGCAAGCGGATTTTTGTTTTGTTTTTTTAAGATTTTGCCTAAAACGTATTGACCAAACCAGATCGGCTCGGGGCTTTCGGTTTCTCTGGCAATCTCGATCGCCTTTTCGGTCAGTTCGGAAGCGGCGGCGAAATCCTGCAATTTATAAAAACTGTAGCCTTGATTGAGTAGGATTTTGGATTGCTCGTCTTTGCCGAGCGCAGTTCCTTCCTTCAAACTCTGGCGGAAAAATGAGATCGCTTCCTGAAATTGAGCGCGTTTGAAGGCGGCTAAACCGATTCCGTTCAAAGCACGTCCGATCTCGGCTGAATTATTGGCATCGCGGGCGAGCAAAAGCCCGTTCTGAAATCTTTTTTCGGCTTCGGTATATTTGCCGATTTCGCTCAAAACCGCCGCGATATTGAGCATTAAACCGATGTCCTGAAATCCGAGTTTTTCGCTTTCGAGATACGAATTCAAGGCTTTTTCATATTCCCCGAGATAAAAATAAGTGTTTCCGAGATTTTTCAGCGTAATGGCGATGCGGTTTTTATTGTTGGTTTTTCGGAGCATTTCCAGCCGCTTTTCCTGCGCATTGCGCGACTCGAAATATTGTCCTAAGACGTTCGCCGCATTGCCGATGCCGCTCAAAGCGCGAATCGTTCCCGTTTGAAAATTTTCCGTTTGCGAGATTTGAAAGGCTTGTTTGTATTTTTCCAGAGACTTCTGCGCCTGTCCCGATTCCAGCAGGTCGTGACCGCAAAAGATCAGCGAACTGACACGTGCCGCCGCATCGCCGGATTTCTGCGCGGCTTTTTCGGCTAAAGCGAAAACTTCGAGCGAATTTTCAAACTCTCTTTTTTCATAAAACTCGTAGCCGATCCAACTCAACGCGCTGACGATGCCTTCGTCGCTCAGATCAACCGCCGCATTGTCATTAAATTTCTTCTCGGTCAGTTTTTTTGCCGACAGATAATCATTGAGCGGCGATTCGTGCCAGATTTTCCATTCGTTTCTTTCTTTAATTAATCCGAGATGCCTTTTTTCCGCGTTTGGAGAAACTTCGATCTCGACGACCGCAAAAGTTTTATCCCAGCCTTTTTCGACATTTATCGAAACTATCTTTTGCGGTTCGGCTGATAAATTCCATTCCTTGAAACCCCGCTCGCGTCCTGTCGAAACCGGTGAATTGTCGTGCCAGTATTTCTTCCATTCGGTCAAATTTCTCGTCTGATAGCTCGTGTAAAAATCCCTCAAAGTTTGCGCGATTTCGGCGGAATCCTTTTCGTCTGCAATGGCTGAAATGACGCAGAAAACAACAACCAGCGCAAAGGCAAACAGCGGACGACAAATTTTGCGGGAGAATTTACTCATTTAATGCACATAATTAAACTGAAAAATCAGGAATGAATTTATAAACATCGAAATAAATTTCTGCTCTTATATCTTAAAAGACGAATTAAAAAGCGGCGTGTTACCATTTTTTTAGGGCAATTGTAATTTATTTTCTTCGTTTTGAAAAAAGAAACCGAAGATCGGCGGCGGCGAGGCGTTTTCTGGTAAAATTTAATGAAAATAAGGTGAAAAAATGCTGACATCCGATCTGGCTTTTAGCTGGCGGCGCGGAGATAAAATTTTTCCGCGCCTCATCAAAACAAACAATCAATCGTTTCTCGCCGATGCCGAAAATATCATCGCCGTTTTTGAGGAGTTTATCGGGAAAACACGCGGCGAGATCGAGCGCGAACTGGAAGAATATGTCGGCAACGGAACGGATTACAGAATTCTGCGCGGTTTCATAAAACTGCTCTACGACCGTTCGGAATTTCAAACCGAATCGGCTGTCGAACCTTTTGAAATCCGTCAAAAAATCTTCCTCGAAGCTCGTAAATTTCAACCTGTTTTGCCAAATTCCGGTCAGCGGAAAGCCGTCCTGCAAACGGTTGCCGAAAACGAATTTCAGCTTGAATCGGCTGAGATCGAAGCCAACCTTTACGCCGATCTTTCCGCACAGCAAAGACTTATTTCTTTTGAAACGATTTCGGCGGCGGATTTGCTTGACCGCTACAATCTCGCGCAGGCGCAGGCTCTGCTTTATAAATGCGTCGAAATGAAAATCCGTATTGCGCCGTCGGACACGGCAAATTACCGCGCAATTTTCGGCTGGATAAAGCATTTCGGGCTGATTCATTCGGTGATCGGAAACGCCGTGAACGGTTACGAAATCACTCTGACGGGCGCGGCTTCGCTTTTTCACCGTTCGCAGAAATACGGAATCCGAATGGCGGTTTTTCTGCCCGCGCTTCTGATTTGCAAAGATTGGAAAATGTCGGCGGAAATTCCGCAGAAAGATCGAAACTATTTTTACGAGCTAACGAGCGAACAGGACGAACTGGTTTCTTTTTATTTTGACGACCCCGAATATGTGAATTCCGATCTCGAAAAACTGAAAAGAAATTTTGAAAAACGCGCGGGCGAATGGAATCTACAGGAAAACAGGGAAGTCATCGATCTCGGAAAGACGGCATTCATTCCCGATCTGGTTTTGGTCAAAGCTTCGGGCGAAAAGATTTATCTCGATATTTTAGGATTTTGGACTCCGAAAAGTTTACTGAAAAGAATCGAAGAATTTCGCGCCGCAAATTACGATAAATTTATTCTCTCTGCCTCGCAGGAATTGCGCGGAAGCCGCGACGAAGCCCTCTGGGAAAGCCCGAACGTGCTTTTTTACAAAACCAAACTCGAACCGCTTGCCTTGATCGAAATGGCGGAAAAGCTGATATAAGAAAATAAATTTCAGTTTAGAGTCCCGCCTTCAGGCGGCGATTGCTAAACGAAAAGCCTTTTAAAGAATAGACTCTGAACTCCGTTTAACCGAATAAATTTCTTTCCGAATTTTGTTTCGCGTCGTGAAATTGGCGCGCGTCGGTGCGGCGTTCGCTGATTCTTTCCTCAGCCGTATTGCGGGCGACAACTTCGTAAAGAATCGCTTGTTTGTCATCCTTTTTCCGCAAAATTCTGCCCAAACGCTGAATGTGTTCGCGTGACGAACCCGAACCAGAGAGGATGATCGCTACGGATGCGTCGGGAATATTCACGCCTTCATTCAAAACTTTTGAAGTAGTTAACGCCAAAACGTCGCCGTTATTGAATGCGTCGAGCCAGAATTTTCTTTCCTTGACGTTGGTTTCGTGCGTGATCGCGGGAATCAGGAAGTCCTGCGAGATTTTGTAAACCATTTCGTTTTCGGCAGTGAAGATCAAAACTTTGTCGTGGCGGTGACGAATCAATAAATCCTGCAAAACACGAAGTTTATCGTCCGTTCCGAGCGCGATCTTTTTTGAGTTGCGAAAGGCTTTCATCGCGCGTCTGCCTTCTTCGCTTCGCGCCGAAAGCATCACGAAATTTTTCCACCCGTCGGGCGAACCGAACGAAATGTTTTTCGAGCGCAGAAAATTGCGAAAAATCTCGCGTTCGCGGTTGTATTCCTCGCGCTCGTTCGCGGTGAGTTCGACTTCGATCTTTTCGAGCGTGTAATCAGCCAGATATTCGCCCGCAAGCTGTTGCGCTTCGAGGTGATAGACGATCTTTCCGACCAGATCATCGAGCAGTAAATCGCCTTCGTCGGTGCGTTCGGGCGTGGCGGTCAAACCGAGCCGAAACGGTGCAATCGCAAATTCGGCGGCGTATTTATAACCTTCGCCGGGAAGGTGATGACATTCATCGAAAATTATCAAACCGAACTGATTGCCGAGCCGTTCCTGATGGCGAAACGCCGAAGCGTAAGTCGTGACCGTGATCGCCCCGATCTCATAAAATCCGCCGCCGATCAAGCCGATTTCGGCGTTGAAGGTCGAAAGCAGAAGATCGAACCATTGATTCATCAGATCGAGCGTCGGCACGACGATCAGCGTTTGCCGTCCGCAAATTTCGATTGCCATCGTCGCCACGTGAGTTTTGCCCGCGCCCGTCGGCAGAACGATCACGCCGCAACGCTGATTTTTTTTCCACGCTTCGATCGAATCGGTTTGATAATGACGCGGTTTGATATGAAATTTCTGTTTGAATTCAAACGAAGAATAATTTTTTGCCGAATCTTCATATTCCGTTTTGGCGCGCATAAGCTCCAGAATGACTTCGCGGTAAAGGTATGCCGGAGCACGAAACTGTTTTGTCCGCACGTCCCAAACAAAAGCTCCCGGGACCGCGTCGCTTTCGTCTGCGTTTTCTAAAATCAGCGTTCCCGATTCAAATTTGAGTTTCAGACCGTCTTTGTCCATTTACTGTAATTTTAAGGTTTTATCGAATCGAAGTATAGCGGACGTTTTACTTGTAAGGGAGAAGTCAAAAATAAAAAGAACGGTTTTTAAACCGTTCTTTTTAGCAAAGTAACTTTCAAAATTGGTTACGGTTGATTTTGCGGTGCGAAATTAACTCCCGTTACGTTGTCTGTAACCGAAACATTTTGCGATGCAAATGTATAACGTTTTGCCGTTACCGAGATCGTGTATGAACCCGGAGCCAGGTTATCAAAACGGTATGTACCGAAAGAACCCGTCGTGACACTGCGGTTTACGTTGTTTCCGGTGATCGTGACAACTGCGTTTGCAATGCCTTGTGCGCCGAAGTTAGCGACCATACCCGAAACCGAAACCTGTGCAACTTGTGCCGGACTCGGACCTTGAACGGGAACGGTGACCGGTGCGCCTGTTTTGTAGAAACCGATCACGGCATCTACCGCTTGCGGCGGACGATTTGAATCGAAGCGGAAGTTATACATCGTTCCCCAACGAATCGCGTTTGCATTCGGGTTTTGAGCAAATGTTTCCGAATTCCACGTAATATTTCCATTTGCCTGCGCATTTGCCCACGGTGTATTGCTGAAACCTGTGCTGTTGGTCGTTCCGTCATTCGTCCACGCGAGTTGTTGCGGAGGAGCACTGAAACCGACATTGGTAATAGTTGCACCGTTGCCGACCGGAATACTCAAAGCCTGGATTGCACGATCCAGATTCATATTGTAAACGGCATATTCATAGTGCCACACACCCGGTGAAGGATTGGAAACTTTGTATGCGATCGTTCCCATACCGTCGTTTCCGCGATCGGGTTCAAAATCAACAAAGGTTGCTCCTGTCCAAGCTCTGATCGCCGGTTGGGTTCTGACCGTTGCGGCGGCAGGAGAAAATGTAAAGCTGGTCGTTCCGGTTACAGTGTATTTGCGATATGAAACGTTATTGAACATATTGCACTGTCCCGGGTTTGCCTGACAATGTGCATATTCGTGCGGGGTGACATACTGACCTTCTGCGAAATAAGATGCACCCGGATTAAGGGTCGTATTTAAATCGCTGATCTTGGTAAGCATTCTGTGTCCCGGACCTGTATGATTGTGTCCGGTATGGTTGTTCGGGTTCGTGGCTGAATCGCCGCGCGGATAAGCACCTGTAAAAGGATTGATCCAAGCGCGTGAACCGAGATTCGGACCTGCATTCAAACCAGCCGAATACGGGTCAGAACAGCCAACGCCGAGCCGTGTGCCGCCGACACCGTTACAGCCAAGACCGCAAATGTTGTTTGTCAAAGCCGTAAATGCGTGTTTGACGCTCGATTGACCGATTTGCTCGAAACGTTCGGCATTGTCACTGCCGCCGCTCATACGATACATATTTTGCGGAATGACCGGATGATCGTTGCTCGGCATTGCAAACCAGTTCAGATCGATAGTTCCAAAGTTGCAGGAATCGGTTCCGATCGCCAGACCGACATAGGTCGAATCTGCACCGAACGAAGCAAGTCCCGACAAGTCGCCGACGACAACGTCCGGTCCCGGAACCGCGAGATTGTCAGAGCCGGGTCTGAGCGAAGCCGGCATTTTTTCGGCTTTTACTTCGCCGTTTTCGATTTGTGTGACTTCGATCGGGCGCATATTGGCATTGATCGAAATTTTACCGACAACGGTTCCGGCTAACGATTGACGACCGAGTTCGGTTGCGTATTCTTTCGACAAAAGCAATTTGCCCGCTTGAATATTGAGCGATTTGCTGTCTGCCGCGTAATCGTATGAATGACCTTCGATGTTAAAGAAGGTAAAGCCTGTTCTTCCGTCACGAACGGCGAGTTCAAATTCTCCGCCCCATGCCAGATTTTCGACAACTAGCTGGCTGAACGATGAATTTAACTTGCCCGGAAGAGCGGCAGACGTTTGCGGAATAAGTTTCATTGCGCTCGGCAACGGTCCGCGCAATTCGTTATTAAAAACGAGAACTGTAAAAAATGAATCGCGCTCGACCTCAAAACGCAACTCACTCGGATTTACGGCTTTTGCACCGGAACGGGTTCCGTTGAGCCGATTCAAATCGAGGTTCATCGAAACGATGCCGTTCGCCACGATCATTTTTTCAAGCGTTCCGGAATCACCTTCAGACCTATTCGGATTAGGACCTTGCAGTAATTGACCAAAACCATTACCAATAAGCATCAGCAACGAAAGCGACGCGATAATAATTTTTTTCAGCATAAGTTTTTAGATTTTCAGCCGATTGGCTAGTAATTGATTGACTCCAATTAGTAAAATTAGGAAGACTTTAACATTTTTTTATACACTCTTTTAGTTGCTTTAATCAAGTCAGGTATAATGATAATTTCAGCTTTCTTCCAAATAAAAGAGTTGTAAACAATATATGAAAAACGGTTGTGATAACCAGAAAGTGCAAAAAAAGCGTTCGATAGAACTGCCTGTTTTAACTAACACTGAAACTCAAAAAGAGGGAATCCGCAAATCAAACGCGAGTTGGTGGCGAGCCTTAGCCCTTATTACACTTAATTTACTGATGATCGCGCATATTATCCAGTGGCTTATTATGGGTCGGACGATCTCACCCATCGAGCCTTCGGAATCGATGTATACGCTTCAACGCGGGGCACTCAACGCCGGGTTTATATTTTTTACTCTGGCGATCCTGGCGACCTTGATTTTCGGAAGATTTGTTTGCGGTTGGGGCTGTCATATTCTCGCACTGCAGGATTTCTGCGCGTGGCTTTTGAAGAAAATCGGGTTGAAACCGAAACCGTTTCGTTCGCGTTTGCTGGTTTTCATCCCGCTCGTCGTCGCGCTTTATATGTTCGTTCTGCCGACCGTGTTCCGGTATTTTGCCGCGCCGAAAAACGAGCCGTTGATCCCTGAATTTACAAATCATCTCATCACGACGGAATATTGGGCGACGTTTCCGCCGATCGCGGTCGCCATTCCTTTTCTGTTCATTTGCGGTTTTATGACCGTCTATTTTCTAGGTTCAAAAGGATATTGCACCTATGCGTGTCCATACGGCGGTTTCTTCAGTTTGGCTGATAAAGTTTCACCCGGCAGGATTCGCGTCAATGATAATTGTCACGGTTGCGGTCACTGCACGGCGGTTTGCACCTCGAACGTTTTGGTTCACGCCGAAGTCAAGCAGTATGGAATGGTCGTCGATCAGGGCTGTATGAAATGTATGGATTGCGTCAGTGTTTGTCCGAACGACGCGCTCTATTTCGGATTCGGGAAACCTGCCGTGACGGTCAAGAAAACGATTAAAAAGAATTATTCGCTGACCTGGACGGAGGAAATTTTCGGTGTGATCGTTTTCGCCCTGAGTTATTTTGCGGTTTGGGACGTTTACCAGCTTGTGCCGATGCTGATGGCTTTGGGAATCGCCATCGTGACGACATTTCTGGCTTTAAGGATTTTCAGGTTGATAACTGCCAAAGATTTGTCTTTTTATCGTTTCAACCTCAAATCTTCAGGCAAAATAACCAAAGCGGGCTTCGGCTTTCTCGCATTATCTCTGCTTTGGATCGGATTGAACGCGCACAGCGGTTGGATTCGATATAACGAAGCTTTGGGGACGCGCGCTTACGAAAGCCTTCGTATTCCCGACGAACTCGCTTTGGCGCGGCTCAATCCCGTGCGGTGGCTTAACGCGAGCGACAATGAAAATATTCTCAACGGCAAAAAGTATCTTCGCAGAGGGATTGATACGGGTTTATTCAATAACAGCGAAGCCTTGCCGAAACTTGCCTGGCTCGAATATTTATCAGGCAATTCCGAGGAAGCCGTCGCACTGCTCGGCAAAGCGGCAGAACATCAATCGGGACAGGGAAAAGCTCTCAGTTTATATTATCGCGGCGCGATTCTGAACCGTCTTGGGAAAAGCGAAGAGGCATTTGCGAACATCGACGAATCGATAAAGGAACGTCCCGATCTGATCGCAGCGCAGGAAGAAAAAGGCGAAGCTCTGTGGCGGCTCGGACGGCAGGAAGAAGCCGTTTCCGTGTGGCGGGAAGCCGTTGAAAAGAATCCGCGGCTTCCGCTGGCGAATAACTTTCTTGTCGGCGCGTCGCTAGCAATGGGAAAAACGGAAAACCTTGCCACTTATGAAAATCAAGCGAATCAATATACGCCGAACGATCCGCTTTTTCACTGGATGCTCGGAATGCGGCTTCAAAATGTCGGGATGGAAGCCGTCGCCGAAAAGCATTTTCAAAAAGCTATCCAGCTTAATCCCGAATTCAGAAAAGCGCGAACTCCCGCCAATCTTGATGAAAGGCGCGATGTAAGATAAATTAAAACGTGGCGTTTATAAAAAGCATCAAAGCCCGGAACACGTTTTTATAAGGAAAAGATAATGGATTTTACAACGAAAGAAATTTTTAAGAGATACGCAAGCATTCTGGTCGGCAGACCGATTTCGCCCGTCTTTCTCAATATATTGGTGACAAGCGTATGTGATATGCGCTGCACGCATTGCTTTTTTACGGAAGAATTGGACGACCGTCCGCGTAAAAAACTGCAAATGAAAGCCGAAGAAATTCACAAAATTTCCGAAACTTTGGGCGGTAATCTCGGCGTATTGGTTTTGGCGGGCGGCGAACCGTTCACGCGCAAGGATTTGCCCGAGATCGTTCGTTCGTTCTATGAAAATAATAAACTCGATTCGGTTTATTTGATGTCGAACGGTCAGATTCACCCGCGAATTTTCCCTGATGTGACGCGGATTTTGGATGAATGCCCGAATCTGAACGTGACGGTCGCGCTCGGGATTGACGGAATGAAGGACGCGCACGAAAAGATTCGCCAGAAGGAAGGAAGTTGGGACAAGGCGATTCACACGGCGCGGACTTTACAGCAAATGAAGCGCGAACAATATCCGCAGCTTGATATTCAAACGTGCACTTGTGTGATGAATTCAAATCAGGACACGATCTTTGATTGGTATGACTTTCTGAAATACGATTTGAAACCCGACAAGATTAACATCAATTATATTCGTCCGCCGTCAAAAGACCCGAACGAATTGAATTTCGATCACAAAATGTATCAGAAATTGTCGCAGATGATTCTCGACGATACGAAAAACGCGACGCTGAAAAATAATTACGGCGGAAAATCGGGCTTTTTCAAAGCCGCCGTCGATATTTATATGCACGACCTGATCGCCAAAACGAAGGAAGAAAACAAAGCGCAGTTAAAATGCTACGCGGGAAGCGCGGGCGCGGTCATTTACGATAACGGTGTGCTTTCATCGTGCGAAAACAAACCTGACGTTTTGAATTTGCGCGATTACGACTGGGATTTTCAAAAGGCTTGGAACACCGATTTGATGAAGGCGCGGCGCGGCGAAGTCGCCAACGGCTGTTACTGCACGCACGAATCGAACTGTTTCTATCCGAGTCTGGCTTTGAATCCGGGACATCTCGTCAAGATCAAACGGCTCGAAGGTCAAATGAAAAAAGCCGCCAAATCGTTGGGAACGGTTTCGCCGCAGAAAGAAAAAGTTGCCGTCTAAGCTCGAATGCAAATTTCTTTGGAACAAGCTCTGCAAATGCCCGACGCGGTTCTTTTCGCGCAAAAGCTGGAATCTGCTTTGAAAGCCGAAAAGGAAAAGCGTCGGCATTTTTACGAGATTGTCGAAGAAAATAAAAAAATGGAGTTTATCAACGGCGAAATTTTCTTTCATTCGCCCGTCAAACTTCAGCATAATTCTGCGACGAAATTACTTTGTAAATTAATTGATACTTTTGTCGCCAAAAATCAGCTCGGTTTTGTCGGAATCGAAAAAATAATGATTTCGTTGACGCGGAACGATTACGAACCCGATATTTGTTTTTTCGGCAACGAAAAGGCGAAGGATTTCAAACGTAAGCAAATGCAGTTTCCCGCACCGGATTTTGTCGTCGAGGTTTTATCGGATTCGACCGCGAAAAACGACCGCGAAACGAAATTTCAGGATTATGCCGCGCACGGCGTTCAGGAATATTGGATCGTCGATGCTGAAAAGGAAATCGTCGAACAGTATTTTCTGCAAAACGAAGCTTACGAACTTTTATTGAAAGCAAAAGACGGCAAGATCGAAGGAATTGTTTTGGAAGGTTTTAAGATTCCGATTCAGGCGATCTTCAACGAGCAAATAAATTTGCAAACTCTATCAGAAATTATCTGACTTTAATGTCCCAAACGACACCGAAAATCTTAATTATTTCATCCGATACCGGCGGCGGACACCGTTCGGCGGCGCAGGCTTTGTCCGAAGGCGTTCTGCGGTTTTGGCAGGGCGAATCCGCCGTCGTCAGAGTCATCAAAGCCGTCGAAGAATCGCATAAGTTAACCGAAAAAGGCGTTAATTTATACAATTGGATTCTGCGAAACAAACAACATTGGATGAAATATTATTATTGGCTCATCAATAAAGTTCGTCCCGAAACGCGCAGTTTTTTTCTGAATCGTTGTGCCGTTTATCTGAAGGAACAATTTGAAAAATGGTGCCCGCACATCGTTGTCAGCGTGCACCCGATGACACAGCATATTTTTGCGCGAATACTCAAGGAACTGAAATTAGCCGACCAGATTCCGCTCGTAACGGTCGTTACAGACCCTTGCTACGGCTTTTGGAAAGGTTGGGTTTGCGACGAAGTTTCGCTTTATCTGGTTGCCAACGAAGAAGCCAGACAACAGCTTTTGGATTACGGCGTTGCGCCCGAAAAAATAAAGATTTCGGGAATGCCGATTCATCCGAAATTTCACGAGATCGATGAAACGGACGCGAAAACGGCGCGTCAGGCGTTCGGCTTGAATCCCGAAAAATTCACGGTTTTCGTAAATGCGGGTTGGGTCGGCGGCGGAAACATTCCGCAGATTTTCCGCGAACTTGTGCGCGGCGATCTGGACGTTCAAGCCGTTTTTCTCGCGGGAAGAAACGAAGAACTTCGCAAGGAAGCCGAAGAAATTGCGAAAACCGCAAAGTTTCCCGTTAAAGTCATCGGATATTCGGATGAGATCGAAAAACTGATGCAGTCCGCGAACGTAATGGTTTCAAAACTCGGCGGTTTGACGACGTTCGAGGCACTTGCTTGCCGTTTGCCGATCATCGCGGACGCGACCACGCCGCCGATGCCGCAGGAAGCCGGAACGGTGAAATTAATCGCGCAAAAAGGCGCGGGTATTTTGCTTGAAAATGCTTCCGATATTGTTTTGACTGTGCAGAGTTTGCTTGGCGATTCTAACAAATACAAGGAAATGAAAGCCGCGACCGTAAATTTGGCGATCCCGAATTCGACAAAAAACATTATCGCCGAAATCAGCGCGCTTTTGCCTGTCAAAGAAAAGGTTGCCGAATCAGAAGCCGTTGCCTGATGAAATATATACACTTTTAAACTTGTCAGTGAACTGCATTTTCATTAACCTTTCTTATTAGTTTTAAAAACTGTCGTATTAATTGGAGAAATAATTTTGAGTCTTTTATTAGAGGGAAAACGCGCTTTTGTTTCCGGTGGGACGCGCGGAATCGGTGCCGCGCTTTGTGAAGTCTTTGCCCGCGAAGGCGCAGATGTCGCTTTCAATTACCATTCGAGCGATGATCTGGCGGAACAAGTTAAAGCAAAGATCGAATCGTATGGAAGAAAAGCTTTGCCGTTCAAAATTTCCGTGACGGATCGGGTCGGAATGAAAAAAGTTGCGCGTGAAATATTTAACGAATGGGGCGGAGTTGATATTCTGGTCAACAATGCCGCCGTCAATAAAGCCGATAATTTTGCGACAACGACCGATCATTCGTGGGATTGGGTGGTCGATACGAACGTCAACAGCCTTTTTTCGGTCACGAAACCTTTCTACAAATTGATGATTCGCAAACGAAAGGGAAATATCCTGAATATCACGAGTATCGGAGCCATTCGCGCGCTTCCGACCTCGGTTCATTACGCGACTTCAAAAGCCGCAATGATCGGTTTTACTAAATGCCTTTCGCGCGAAGCCGCCAATTTCGGAATCTGCGTCAACGCGATTGCCGCCGGAATTTTCGATACCGATCTCGGAAACACCTTGCCTGACAGACTTTTGCTTGCACACGAAAATTGGGTTTCCTTTCAACGGCTCGGCAAACCTGCGGAACTGGCGGAGATCGCCTGTTTCCTGGTTTCCGACCGAAATTCGTATATGAACGGTGAAATAATTACGGTTGACGGCGGCACGATCACGTAGGGCTTTGCGAAAATTTAAATGAATGCGAAAAGCGGATTTATGCCGCTTTTTTATTTTATGTTGAAAATGAAATTCATTTCTAAGTTGTTATTTATCAATTGTTTAGCTTGACTCGCCGCTTTCCGGTCTGGTAGCCTCTTAATAGTTCGATCAATATCAAGGGAGATTTGAAATATGGCACGCGCAGAATTAATCGAAAATTTGAATAAGGCACTAAGTTTTGAACTTGCGGGAGTAATTCAATACTCTCAGCACAGTTATCTGGTAACGGGTTTGGAGAGGGAAGTTTATAAAAAGTTCTTTCGCGATCAGGCGGAAGAAGCGCAGGATCACGCGGAAAGTTTGGGTGATAAACTCGTCGCGCTCGGCGGAATTCCGACAGTTGAACCGGCAATGATCCGTCAGTCGACCGATCTGAAGGAAATGCTCAAACAGGACTTGGAACTCGAAAGGGATGCGATGGCGGCTTATATGGCGGCTTGGGCGGCTTGCGATGACAACGATATAGCGCAGAAGTTCTGGCTCGAAGAAAGAATCGCCGATGAACAACTTCATATCGAAGAGCTTGAAAAACTGACCTCGGAACGCATTTCAAAAGTAAATTCCGAAAAAATCATCCTTCGTGAAGTAAGCTGAAAAATTTCAGTTCAAACCTGAAAAAATCAGGGAGCAATAGTTTGCAAACTATTGCTCCCCGTAATTTTTCGGAGAGAAGTTTTCTATGAAAAACTCGGAAATTGTAAAACTTTCGTTGAAACCGTTTCTTCCTGATCCACCGTTTTCTGCCGATTCAGTTTAATTCTTGCCGCCGAAATTACGCGATGCAGTTCGTCGAGCATTTCCGCGTCGAGCGATAAGGTTTTCTGCCCGCACCAACCCAAACCCTCAGTCCAGGTGGAAAGTTTGATGACGGCTTGATCTTCGACTAATGAAATATCGACTTTTTTCTCGTCCGAGAAGATCGGTAAAAATTGAACGGCTAAATTGGTTGACATAACTTTATTGCGGTGAACAGAAATTGAAAATCAATTTCAATAAGAATTATGACGAAAAAAAATATCTTCGTCAAGTGAAATGCTTAAACGAAGATATTAATAATTCAGCGTTCGGAAATTAGCAGAACAGCCGTCTGATTCCGAATCAAATACTTATTTTTTGGCTTTCCATTCTTTGACGAGATTTTCGAGATTCGTCGTATTTGCCGCCGGAGTTGCCGCTTTGCCGATTTGAATTGCTTTTTCCGCAGTCGTAATTGCTTCGGCAGTGCGTCCCATTTCATTCAGCAAACGCGCTTTTGTGCCGAGATTTCCGAAGGTTTCGCGGACTGCGATCGAATTATTGAGCCAGCCGAGCGTTTCTTCGTAATTGGCTTTTAATTTTGCTGAAATCACTAAATTAGCGGCTTGCACGGGATCGCCGATCATTCTCGTGCGATAATCGTTAAAAACTCGTGCGTTGAAATCGCCGACATCGACAGTGAAGGGAACGCGGAGCTTTTCCCAACCGATGACTATTTTCGCGGTAGAATTATTGACATCGTCGATTTCAAAGCCGAAAGTTTCCATCATTTCTCCCGCGACGGGTTTCGCGGTCACGCGCAGAGCATCTTCCTTCGCATCGTAATTGAAACTACCCCATTGATTCCACGTTTTATTGAAAATTATCGTCCAATCGCCAGCGGTCGGAATCGTGTGCAGGCTGTATTTTCCTTTCGGAAGCTTTTGCCCGTTGATCGTGACATCGTTAGAGATTTCAAAAACGGTCGCGTCGTTCGCGCCCGTGCGCCAGACTTCGTTATAGGGAACCAATTCGCCCCAAACCTTTCTGCCTTTCGTGTTCGGACGATGATAAGTTATCGTGATCGTCGTGTCGCCGACGGTTTGCATCACGCTTGCTTTGTTCGATTCTCGTAACACAGGAATTTGTGCCAATGCACAAATACTTAAAACTGTAATAAAGATAGCTGTTAGAAATAGTTTTTTCATAAAATTAACTCTCCAATTTTGTTTTTGCTTCTTCTAAAAAATTATCCAGCATTTTGCCGATATGTTTCGACATTTCGGTGCTGATGGCATCCGCGCCAGCCATTCCCGCAAGAAAATGCAGTTGACTTGCCTTTTCGCGGCGCAATTCTGCACTCAACATCAGCATAATCGATGTTTCATTTTCTTTTTCCGCGATCAGATCGGCAGAATAGCGCAACAAATTATCAGTTTCACCGCTGACGGGCGACCACTCGATAAAATCTTCTTCGTCCGCCGTTTGTTCGACGATAAATTCCTGTTTGATCTTGCCGATCAGCGGAAAATCGACGCGAATCGTCCAACGGCTTTTCGTGTCGGAAAGCGCGATAATGCTTTCCACGCCTTCCATCATTTTGACGAAATTCTGCATATCGGAGAAAAACGCGCGAACCCTTTCCGCACCGGCTTTGATTTCGATCCGGCGGCTGTAATTTGATTTGATAATGAACATAAAACTTAAAAACTTCCGTTAAATAATAGCGCATTGAAAAACGGTCGGGTCGTCGAACGGAAAATGCCTCTGAAAAACGGTTCGTCGGCAAATAGGATGACGTGACCGTTGCCGGTCGGCTCGTCGATGATATAAGCCGTTCCTTTCAATAATCGCTCAGTATTACCTTCCCAGACGAAGCCTGAGATTGTCAACGGATTTTTCGGTTTTTGTTCAAATATCAAGGCATTCGTGCCTTCTTTTGAGTAACGGAAGAAATAACCCGACGAAAGCAAAACGGGAATTTCGTCCGTTTCCATTCCGAAAGTCAGATAAGTCGTGCGGTCAACAGTGGCGCGCATAATTGCGCCGGGAATTGCTTCTGGAACTTTTCCGGCATTTGACGACGGCGACGCGATCGGCGGGAGCGCGGCGGGCTGCCAATCCTGTTTATCGGTTTTGGTATCGATCGGTTTCGGAGTTTCCGAAGGAGTCGCATTCTTTTTCGGTGTCGGCGACGGCGACGGCAGGGATTCAGCTTCTTTGCGTTTATCAACTTCTTCATCTTCGCGCGGGGTCGGCTGGTCGTCTTCGTCGCTTCCGACGAGTTTCGCGGTCGTCAGACCGACATCCTTCAATGCCGCAAAAACCGACGCGCCGCGCACCGTAACCAGCGTTCCGCCGTTTGAAATCCACGTTTTCAGCGCGGAAACGCCGCCGCTTCCGAGCGCGCTGTAGTAACGCGAAGCCGAGCCGTCGGGCATAATCAGAATGTTGTAATTTTTCAACGCGCCGCCGCGCACGTTGGCAATGGTCATCGGCGTAAATTCGATGCCGTAGCGGTCGAGCGTCCACCAGATCGAGCCGTAAGAGGTTTGGTCAACGCCTTCGTCGGCAACAATTGCGATCTTCGGTTGCGCTAACGAGTAAACGTTTTCACCGCCGACGGGCGTGTCGCCTTCTTCGATATATCCGCTGTTGACGGAAACGACATTCACGCCCAGTTCACGCGCCAAACGCGAAACGGCTTCGTGGATATTTTCGTTGTTGCGCGAGATTCTGATGACGAAAGTTCCGCGTCTGTAACTTTTGTTGCCCGCGCTCAATTGTCTTGACGCGACCGCGACGCGGAAACCTTCTTTCAACAGTCGAATCGCCATTGCGCCCGCGCTGTCCGTGTCGTATGGGATCAGGTAAGCGACCTGCGCGCGACCCGAAACGCTTCCGCGCCGTGCATTGTCTAAATATTCCTGTGAAACGGTGGTGGCGGAAACGTTTGAAGCGTCTTCCGTCCAGAAGGCATCGACTCCGAATGCTAATGGAAGCGACCACGCCGTGATGTCATAAAATCCGTATTCTTCCCTGATCGCCGATTTTCCGCGTCTTTCGTTGCGGCGGAAACGCGCATTGTTGTCGTCAACGAAGGCTTTGTCCTGCGGCGTGTCCTGTTCGAGCAATGCTTTTATCCAGGTCTTTTGCGGCTGATTCAGATCGATAACATACGAACCGGCTGGAAATATTTTATTGGTTTTCGGAGCATCCTTCTGCATATAGCTGTGCGCCGAAGTCGAGCTGAAAGATGAACCTGCAACTTTTACTTCGACGTTCGCACGTTTGACGATCTCGATCATTTCGGCGGTTTTCACAGGGTCTTTATCGGGAACGATGACAATTCGTTTGAGCGGTTCGCGGCTGACGGCTTCGAGCGCGTTACGGCGGAAATCGTAAAAATCCTGCAATCTTTGTGCTTTATTTTTCGATAAAGTTTCGAGGGTCGTCATCGAAGCGACGAAATGTTTGGCGATCGCCGAACGAAACGTCACGGTCGTGCCGTCGTCGCGTGTCCATTTCAAACCTTTGAAGCCGCCGCCGTCGGTTTCATACGTCATCCCGATCGCGCCGTTCAAAGACGGCATCGAATCCCAGTAACCGGGATAAAAAAGGTCGAAAATGTCGCGGTTATAATAATCCCAATTCTTCTGATCGAAGGCGTTCGCATTGGCGCGACCGAAAATGTCCATCCATTTATTCGTGACGGGCTGAGGCAGATTCGGGTTGATCGGAAGCGCGACGGGCGGGAAGAAAAATTGCGAAGGCTGTCCGTGATGATCGACGACGACCTGCGGATTCCATTCAAAAAACGCCGTCTGCATATTTTGCGTTTCCTTCTGCGTCGTCGCGATATTGTCGCGGTTGAGGTCAAAACGGAAATGATTCAAACGCCCGTAGATGCTCCACGGTTCGCGGTGTTCGAGTGCGGCGCGGTCGGCATTTCCCGTGCCGACGGAGTTATACCACGTCGCAAATCTTTCGTGTCCGTCGGGGTTTTCACCCGTCAGAATCAAAACGACGGTATTGTTCAAAATGTCGAGCGTCGCAGGTTCGTTCGAGGCGGCAAGCTGGTAAATGACCTGCATCATCGTTTCAAACGATGCCGATTCGTTGCCGTGAATCGTATAAGCCATCCACGCGATCGTCGGATTCGATTGAACGATCAAATTCGCGTCCGACGGCGAAGTGGTGCGCGAGTCGGTCAAACGCGCATTTGCGGCTTTGATCTGATCCAGTTTGGCAATATTGTTCGGCGACGAAATTGCGACAAGGTGTTGCATTCGATGTTCGTTCGTCAAACCGATGTCAAAAATCTTCACGCGGTCGGGCGCGGCTTTGGCGATTTCTTCGATGACCTTTTCCATCTGCGCGTAAGTCGTATGATGGTCGCCGACATCATACCGCAAAACACTTTGCGGACGCGGAACTTCCGCACGATATGCACCGCGGGCATAAAAATCGAATTTCGGTTCGTTTTGTGCAAATAAAGAAAGCGCGGAAAAAGCGCACAAAATGACGGCAAGCAAAAGGCTTTTAATTTTCATCTTAAAGAATTAGACAGATCGAAATTGTATTTGTAAATCTTGTTTGGTAAATAAATGTTAAATGCTAAAACGCAAAAAGGCAATGGAAAGTTTATTTAATAAAAATATGTGTCCGCAATGCGGTTTGCGGAAAATGAAAACGTGGCAGGAACTTTCCTTTGAAGAAAAAATACTCGCCGAAAAAATGCCGCTGAACACCGAATTTTCAAAGGCTCAACGCCAAACACACCGCTTCTGCACAAACTGCTGGCACGAAGAAATCGAAAATGAAAAGATCGTTTAAGCCGTAAGCAGTTATCAGTTGTTTTTGAGTGTAATTCGATAAATCGAATCATAGTCTTTTTATTCGAAATTCCTTGTTATAAGAGAAAAAGAAAAGAGTATTTCGGCTGAAATAAGCTTTATTTTTCTCAAATAAGTCTTTATTTAAAGTAAATCAGTCTTTATTTTCTCCGAAATACTCTTTTCTTTTTCAAAAACAGTCTTTATTTGAATCTAAATAAAGACTTCTTTGAGAAAAATAAAGACTTATCCGGCGAAATTAAAGAATAATTTACAAATCTTTCCGAATGATTACTCAAAAGATGGAAAAATGAATAAATTTTTGTCGACAGAAAATAAATCATCCGTTGTCTAAGTCGGACAACGGATGATTTATTTTTCAAAGAACTTGAAACTTTAACCATAGCTTGTCCGCGAATAAATCATCCTTTGTCCAAGAGGAAATTGCAAATAAAGGATTTGTGCTAAATCATATATTGACGCTTTTTCGATAATTTAACCATCCGTTGTCTGAAAGTGCAAAAATTAAGCATCAAAAGTCCGAAAGGACAAAAATCTATTTACGAATTTACTTGAATCTAGTTATCTTGAAGGGGTTATAGAAAAATCTTCATAAAACTTGGTTTGAATGGTAAAAATTTAATTCTTTACAACTAAAGTTTCTTACGAGATTTCTTCTTTTCTTTATTATGAAAGGAAAAATTCAATATTGCAGATGCGACAGCACGCATCATAGATGATGTATTCGTTATATAACCGATAAAAGCAAATATTGATAAATAGACGATGCTTGCGACGCTGTATCTTATTTCTTGTGGAAAATAAAACGAATTGATAAAAATATAAATACAAGCTCCCATTAAAAGTAAAAGGTTAATCACACAGACTGCAAAAGAAAATTTTGCACGTAATAGTATCCATTTATTTTTAAGCATTCTTTGCTCGATTTCTAGGCGTAAGATCTGTTTATCACAAGCTTTGCAATTTTTATGCTCGTCGGAGAAAACTCCGGATTGGTTTCGGGTTTTCTTTGATTTTCTATAAAGTCTTTGATTCTGTTCCATTGCCAACTCCTGAACTTTTATCATTTATAGTAATTTTCGGATGAAATTTTACTGATAAATTTATCTTTAAATAGCGTATTAACAAAAAAAATCCGTCACCAAATGTTGATGAGCGGATATGAAAATAGCGTCAGACAATTACTTTTTCTACGCAGGTTAAATATTTTCCTTAATTACTTTACAGAGCCATTTATAACATCACGTTGAAGTTCCGAATTCAATTCGGTGAATTTCCGCATTTTTTTTAGGATTTCTTCAGAAAGGGAATCCAACTCCTCATCTAATGCTGTTTGTAAAGCTTGTATTTTTTCTTCGGTTAGCGGTTCGGTTTGTAATATATCTTGCAGAAAACGCTCGTATCTTACACAGGCAACATGACGACTCCTCAAAAAATCAACACCTGCCACCTGGCTGGGCAATTCTGTTTTCTTTAATCTTTGACGCTCATTGATAATTTTGTCGTAAGTCGTTATCAGTTTATTATTCATCGACACATATTGCTCATATACATTTTTTTGTAAAGCTGTCCGCCTTTTGACTTCCGAAATATAGTCGGTTTGAGTCAAGTCTTTGGGAAAGATGAATGTCGGAGCAAATTCTTTTGAAGTTTCGATATTGAGCATTTGCTGACTAATCTCAGAGGCTTCCAAATATAACTTTTCCAATTCCGATTTGTCTTTTTTGATCGCGTCAGATTGTGAATTAGAAGTAGGTTCACTACTCCAGATATTTATTAGCAAATTGCTTTGACTAAAAAACGCCACAACGCCGAAAAGCAGAACAATAAATATTGCTCCGACATATGAAGTTCCGCCTTTTTCCTGTATTTTCATAAGTTCCTCCTGTTTAGATAATCCCTTGGATTTAATTTCCAGTATTTTAGTTTTTACGTGATTTTCATAAATTCTATTGGCAACTATTGTAAAGGTTGGGAAAAACGTCCATCTTACTTTTTCTAATAGCTCACCGAGCGAAAAATAACTGATTAAATTTGCAATAATAAAAAATCCCATAATTAATGATATTGCCCATAAATACATTTTCCTGTAACCCATCCAGACAGGTCCAAATGCGAGGCAAGCAAGATTATTGCTTATCTTTTTGCCATTCCAGCAATTTTTATAGTAATCATATTTTTCCCCAACAAAAGTTCGTATCAAATCTTCTTGGATTTCCTGATCGTATTTACTCTTCAGCAACTTTAAATCATTAAGTAAATCGCTTATATTTTGATATCTATTATCTTTGTTTTTACTGATTGATTTTCTGAGAATTTCTTTGAAATCATCTGTCTGCGGGGCATTGGGAATACTGAGGTAACTGTTTTGCAACTGCTCTTTAATATCCATTTCGGAATTCCATTCAAAGGGGATTTGTCCGAATAACATTTCGTATATTACTATGCCCAGTGACCAAATATCCGTTTGTTTATTAAGCGTTTCACCTAATAACTGCTCGGGTGACATATAGCGAAAGGTTCCTAAGACTTGACTGGTGCCGGAATTTATCTTTGTTAGCGTAAATTGTTGATTTTCAATTTCAGTCGAGTGAGAGAAATGCGCAAGTCCAAAATCCACGACCTTTATGAAGCCTTTGTAGTGAATCATTATATTTTCGGGCTTGATATCACGATGGATAATTTCATTTTCGTGAGCTATGTTAAGTGCCTCGGCTATATTTATTGCAATATTAATTACCTCGGTTTTACCCAGTTGTTCGTTATTTAATTTGTCACGCAATGTTTCTCCTTCAATGAATTCAGTAACAATATATTGAAAGGAAATTTCCTGTCCGATCTCGTGAACTGTTATGATATTGGGATGGTTGAGGGCAGATGCGGCAATTGCTTCATTTTCAAATTGCCGAAACTGTTCTAACCCCAAGGATTGGCTGGGAAGAATTTTAATAGCAACATTGCGCCTTAATTTTTCGTCTTTTGCTTTATAGACAATGCCCATGCCGCCGACACCAATTATCGACTCTATATAAAAGTGTCCAATTCTTCTTCCTTTGAAATCATCGTATTCTTTTATTAAAAAGTTTGCAGCATTTTCTATTGCAGACTTATCTAAAAAAGTTAGGTTCTGATTTTCAACCATTCTTTTTATCTGATCTAGTTCTTCATCACTCAACTCTCTTTGATTAAGTATTTTAACTAGTTCTTCTGAAGACGTAATAGAGCAAACTTCTTCAAAAACTTTTTTTATATTTTGCCATTGATTAGGAGTCATAAACTGTGCTTCTTAATTCAGCATTCAAAAAAGCCTTTGCCGTGTGCCAATCACGTTCAACTGTTGATTTGGAAACTCCTAAAGCCTCAGCAATCTGACTCATTGTGAGCCCCATAAAAAAACGCATCTCAACTATTTCTGCCAGTTTTCGATCGAGCATTTCTAATTTTTCAAGTGCCATACTCAAAGCTAAATTATCAACAGCAGATATTTCTTCCTTTGAATAGTTAATTTCGTCTAAATACTGATCGCAATACATACCTCCTGAAATTTTCCTTTTTCTGGCATAATCAATGAGTATGTTTCTCATCATCAGAGCTATGCGTTTAATAAAATGACTTTTTCCCTCAATATTAAAGTTTGGGGCTTTCATAAGTTTTATATAAACTTCATTGATTAACGCTGTCGTTTGTAAAGTGTGATTCCGACGCTCTTTAGACATTTGCAGGACTGCAAGCCTTCGTATTTCATTTTGGATTGCAACTGGTAACTGATCTAAATTCCCAAAATTAGTTTTTTCCCAGTTTATAAACCACTCATTAAATTCAACATCTGTTTCCGTTGTTGCTTTTACGTTCATTTCTTTATCTAAAAGTGTTTCCATAGTTGTATCTTCCTTTATATTTCTTACAAGCCTAGCGAATTTTTTAGAAAAACCCGTCATAGGAATCTATTAAGCCCAAGGGGTTTCGTAAATTCCTGCATAATCATCCGTTTCAATAAGTTTGAAACCAATCCCTTCAAGAAATTTAATTTTTCCAATATCTCTATCGTCAGCTTTTTTTCTTTTCGGTGAAACATACCATCCGCTTTTGGCTCGTTCTGGAAACTTCCTAAAGTATTTCGCTCGTTCGATCAACAACCAACGAATAAAAACTTCGTTTTCCTCCATACCTATTCCAAAAATGCAGAGGGACTTATTAAAAATAATATGAAGCCAATTTTTCGAGCCTCACCAATTATCTTGATTTTTTCCACTAAAGAGTTTTCTTTCGTTTCCTTTGTACAAGAAACTCCTTGCTTTCTCTACTGAACCCATATAGTGAGAAAGCCCTAATCGAATACTTCTATGATATTTTACAAAGCCATTGATAAACCATATTCCAAAGCCATCGGTCGGGTAATTTAGTTGCCTGTTGCCGTAATATGTTGTCCAAGGATAAAAGTCCGTGAATGCTTTGGTATCGGTGTAGAACTGTTTTAATCCTAAACAAGTCGGCAAAATTAAATCAAAATTTGTTGTTAAAATTGGAGCGTTTATCTCGAAGGCTTTTCTTACGAAAGCGGTATGATGATTTTGAAATTTCCAATCTGATAGCAATCTGCTTGCTTCTTTTTGAATTTGAGAATTCGTTGATCGATTTTTGCTCGTAGCTATATCTAGCAGGTCATAGAATTCGGTAATTGTAATTCCCTTTGGAACTTCTTTATAGCTGTCTGGCGAGAAACTATTCCATAGCTTCATTAATAGGTCATCCCAAGAAATTGCCTTTGGATTATTCGGGAAGCGGTTTATTCCGTTTCCTGCAATAAATGCAATATCAGACTGATTTGTGGTAATGATATTCTTTAGTTGCATTTTTTTGGTGATGTCCGAACTTATAAACTCAAAAGTATGAGTGTTTTTAAAAATTGCAACAAATATACAAATTTTTAACCAAAGAGTCAAAGAATTTATAAAGAAAAAACCTTTCAGCAGCCAAATATACACTCATTGTTGAATATTAATCGTTCCTTAAAGGTCTAATTCCCCGTAGTTCTGCTACGGAATATACTGTAGGAATGAGCGAACTCATTCGGAAACAGTACGACGTTTCGATATTGCTTTATCACATCGTTTGTCCGGCGAAATATCGAAAAGCGATATTTACGAAAGATGTTGACGAGAAACTCAAAGAAATCTGCGAAGTCATTGCGCTGCGGTATGAAATCGAGTTTCTCGAAATCGGAACCGATGACGATCACGTTCATTTTTTCGTGCAATCAGTTCCAATGTATAGTCCGAAAAAGATTATGCAAATTATTAAATCAATCACGGCACGCGAAATATTCAAGCAAATGCCGGAAGTGAAAAAACAGTTGTGGGGCGGACAATTCTGGTCGGACGGGTATTTCGTTTCGACGGTCGGCGCACATTCATCGGAAGAAGTGATTCGGCAATATGTCAAAAATCAAGGGGTGTCGCAAGTAACGATTCAACCCCGGCTGTTTTAAAACCGCGTCAGCTTGATGCGCAGAAAATTTATTAGAAAAAAGAAGTAATAAACATACTGGAGAGAATGAAATTTATGGGCGAAAAGAATAAATATGTAAGTTATAAACAAATGATAGAACACGAAAATGAAAATACTGATTACAAAATCATTGAACGCTATGGTGCGCCGGAAACGGCAATCATTGCGATTCATGGAGGCGGTATCGAAGCTGGAACTACAGAGGTAGCTGGTGCTATTGCGGGAAAAGATTACTCGTTTTACTCATTTCTTGGAATCAAATCGAAAGGCAATTGGGATTTGCACTTGGATAGTCGTGTGTTTATGGAAGGGAGCTGCTTGGCAATGGTTAATAAAGCCGATCAAGTAGTTTCTATTCATGGCTGCGAAATAGAGAATGCTGAGGCAGAAGGCGATGTTTTTCTCGGGGACGAAATGACAAGCTAAAAGAGTGTATTGCCAAACATTTAAGTTTAGCCGAGTTTTGGGTTGGGAATATGCCGCTACGAATTGCGGCGCGTGATGAAATAAAGATTTGCAATAGAACCAGAACAGAAAAAGGCGGTGTGCAAATCGAAATTCAAGCCGCTTTGCGCGCACAAAAGTTTGAAGGCACTATAAAAAAAGAAACGATAGAACTCGTTCCAACAAAGTCTTGGGAAAATTTGTTGCGGCAGTGAGCCGCAATTGAAGAAAGCAATCAAAATTAGTATTGTCTGGTGCTTACAGTTACAAAGAATTTCAAAATTTGCGTATCGGATGGTTTTGTAAGAAATGAATCCGAAGACGGAAAATGAACAAATATTCAGTCTTTGGATAGTAAACCATCGTTTGTCCAAATTGGACAAACGATGGTTTACTTTTCAAGAACTTATTGAATTAAACCTTTGCGAAAGTTAAGCCTTGTTGGTTTTGATATTTTCCGCCCCTGTCCGAGTATGAAACGGCGCAATCTTCGTCGGATTCAAAGAATAAAATCTGACCGATTCCTTCGTTGACGTAAACGCGGAGCGGTAGATTGGCGAGATTGGCGATTTCAACGACCAATCTGCCCGACCAGCCTGCTTCGAGCGGGGTCGTATTGACCAACAGTCCAGCGCGGGCGTAGGTTGATTTGCCGAGTGCTACGCCGGTTACGTTGCGCGGCATTTTGAAGGTTTCGACGGTTACGCCCAAACCGTAATGATGCGGCGGGAGAAGATAATATTTCGCGCCGTCTTCGGCTTCGCGCATCGGCGGTTCGATCAGCGAATCTTCATCAAACTTTTTCGGGTCGATCTCGCGTCCGTGAAATGATGAAAAAATGCGGAAACCGTCGTCCGCCAGGCGCATATCGTAACCGTAGCTTGAACAACCCGCCGAAATTATGCGGTTGCCATTGGTTTCTCTGACCAAATCGGGAAGGAACGGCGAAATCATATCGTGTTCTTCCGCCATTTTGCGAAGCCAAACATCTGATTTAATTGTCATAATTTATCAATCTGAAAAATAAAAATGGAAAGTGATTTAGAAAAAATAACTTATCACTTTTCATTTGCCAAATTCAAAAACGAAATTTTATAGAGCAATCGTGCAAAGCTAAAATTTCGGAATCGTGTTCACAGTTCCTTTTTGAGAAGGCAATTCGATGCGAAAAGCCGCCTGAAGGCGGAACTCTGAACGGGGTTATTCGGGTTTTTTATATTGTGAAATGTTCAGCTCGCCGTCGCCGACCGTAAAACTCAGCGGAATTCCGCCGTTTCCGGCTTTTGCTGCAATCGATTTTTCGGTAAAGGCGATTTTACTGCGCGGTTTCAGCTCGGCAAATGAATTTTCGATCTTTCCGTTTCGCAAAACGCTGGCGGTGACTTCGGCGTTAAGGCTGAAGGGAAGCCAAACGTTCATATTTCCCGACGCAAGCTGAATGTCGGCAAATCTGCCGCGCCAGTTTCTTGTCGGGATCGAAACATCGACTTTTCCGGTTCCGACAGTTGCCTGAATCGCGCCGCCGACCAATTCGATTTTGGCGTTTGAATTGAGGAATTTAATACGCATCGTGCCGTCCACGCCCGAAAGCGAAAAATCGCCGCTTCCGCCGTCAACTTCGAGGTCGCAATATTTCGGAACTTTCAATTTATAATCGACTTTGAACGGCAATCCGAGCAGATTTTTCGGGAATTTCCTGCCGACGCGCTTCATATAATCCTTGTCGTGCGTTCCGACCGAAATGATGCGCAAATGACCGCGCACATCGTCAAAAACGATGCCGTTTACCTCGGCTAGTCTGGTCAGATCGGCTTCGGTCGCCGCCTGTATTTCAATTTCGGCGGAAACTTCGATCTCGTTTTTCGACCAGCCTTCGATCGAGATCGAACCTTGCGGTGCGCCGATGATCGAAACGGTTCCGCCGGCACCGAATTCAAAAGTTTCGTTTTTATAGGTCGTTCGTTTTATCAGGTTTTGTGAAAAAGCAAAATTGCCGAAGCACAGCAAAATTACTATGCCCGGCACAATAAATCGAATATTTTTTTTCATTTGATCGGGTTTTGGAAGATAATTTTGTTCTGAAAAATTATCTTCGGATAAAAGAAATGCTGCCGCGTTGATTCGTAACGGTAAACGTTGCACTACCGTCGCCGAATTTGCCCGCGACACGCCGTCCGTCACGGATGACGTTCATATCGCCGTTGGCAAATTCGCCCAACTGAATGTTGCGTGTTGAAGGCGCGGTTGCCACGAGTCTGAATGAGGAATTAAAGGGGATTCGCAAATTGATGTTTCCGCGTGTCGAGGTAAACCGGTAATTTCCTTCACGCTGAATTTCACCGTCGTAGAAAATATCGCCGATCACGTTTTCAGCCGAAACCGCGCTTGCCGCGATATTTGTCAAAGTAATGTCGCCTTCGCTCGAAATATGTGCGCGGACGAGTCCGCCCTGAATGTTGCTGACGTTCAAATTTCCCATCCGGGTTTCGATGTCGACCGATGACGTGAACGGAACGCGAACCAGAAAGTTTACGTTGCCGACTTCGTTTCTGCCCTGATTATCTTTGACGAGATTTATCAAAATCGTTCCGCTCAAGCTTTGCGGTTCGATATTGGCGGCGGGCTGTTCGAGATAAGCGGAGATCGCCACTTCCTGTTTGTTCCAGCCTTCGACCGTGACGGTTCCCGTGCGGTTAGTTAATTGCAGACGAACGCTTTTACCTGCCGGGTAGCTCTTAAAAAATTTCTTTTGTGCGGAGATTTCGGATGCCGCAAACGTAAAGAAAAAAACTACGCTCAACCAGAGAAGAATCGTAGTTTTTTTGCACATCGCAAGCCCGAGAAATTTGTTAAATCCTGAATTCATTGCCAAAAAACAAAACTATGATAAAAATATAAAAATTATAGATCGGAAAATTCGCGCAGAAGCTCCATTTTCTCGTTAAGCGTCGTATCGAGCATTTCACCGGAAAGCTCATCATGCGGATTTTCCTGCAAAATTAACGTATATTCATTGACCGCCTGATCGATCTCGTTCAAATTCCGGTCGAAAGCCTTGCGCAGATTTTCATCCCATTGCAGACGACGCGCCTGAACACGTTGATTCCAATATTCGATTGCCGCCTTTTGTTCCTGCATTTTACGTTCACGAATCTGTTGCGGCGTTTCGATCAAACCGACTTTTGCCAAAGCTCTGTCGAAAAAAGTCGGGTCAGCCGGAAAATTTGAAGCGAAACTGTCAGTTTGCGCCGAATTGTAATTTTTGATGCCGACGATCGTTAAAAGCGAACTTACCAAAGCGATTCCCAAAACGGCAGTAGTGACTTGCGAAAACGACAATTGCCAAACTCTGGAAAACCAGCCTTTTTTAATCTCTTCCTGTTTTTTCTGTTCTTCGATCTTAAGTTCGGTTTGGATTTCGTTTTCGATTACGTTATTGATGCGGCACCAGAGGGCTTGCGAATTGGGCGGAACGATTTCATTGACAGGTTCTTCAAAGTGACAAAAATCAAGGATCATCGCAAAATCTTCGCACACTTTAGCGCACTCGGCACACATTCCGAGATGCGTTTGGACGTTTGCCGAGCTTGTTTCATCGAGCTCGTTGTCCAAAAATGCACTGATCAATTCCTGACAATGTTCGCAGTTCATTAAATTATTAAAAGTTTGGTTTTTGTAAAATTTTCCGCCAAATAACTGACTACACCTGTAATAGATTGCCTTTGAAATTAAAGGGTTGCCTTAAGCGGCAAATCTTTTATTGATTATTTTCTTTAATTAACAATCCGCGCAGTTTGAGACGCGCTTTGTGCAGTTGCGATTTCGACGTTCCGACCGAAATACCCAGAAGACGTGAAACTTCTTCGTGTTCGTAGCCTTCGATGTCGTGCAAAATAAACACATTTTTATAGCCCGGCGGCAATTCGCCGATCGCTTTTTTCAGCGCGATGCGGTCAACTACGCGCATTTTATTCGGATTTGCCGTGCCGTTGACGGTTTGTTCGGGCATTTCACCTTCATCGGTCGTTTTTTCATTTTTCACGCTTCGCCGACGAAAGTGCATTAGAACCTGATTGACCGTCAAACGGTGTAACCACGTCGAAAAAGCCGAATCGCCGCGAAAACTCCCGATCTTGCGAAAGAGTTGAATGAAAACTTCCTGAGTTAAGTCTTCGGCTTCCGTTTGGCTGTTAGTCATCCGCAGACAAAGCGAATACGTGCGCCGATGATAACGCTGATAGATCATTTCAAAAGCCGCAATGTTTCCCGACGCGGCTTTTTGCGTCAATGATAAATCCGTTGAATCGACAGCTAAGTTTTCTTCTAAAACAGGAGTTTGAAACGCAGGAAAACTGACATTTTCCTCAAACCCGAAAGCGACATCTTGCTCGATCGCCGAGGTTAAGTCCATAGTTGCTCCTAAAAGGTCAGCGTTGGAATTTATAAAATCGTCCCTTTCTATGATGTTCGACCCCCAAAAATTAGTTGCTTTGCCGCCAAAGATTTTATGATGAAAATGAAAAAAGGTAAAGAGTTTTTTGGCAAACGACGAAAAAACCTTTGTTTCTACGAACTTATCATTAATCACGAAAATATGGAAAGACAAAAAAAACGGGAAATTTTCGATTTTGGAAAAAAATATGCTATAAATTCATTGTTTTAACCTAACAAAATATACATGGGGAAAGAAAATGCTTTTCCTGACTCAATCTGCCGCAGTTTACGGCATTGATGCGCTGATTGTCGATATTGAGATTAATCTTCAGCCGATCAGAGGTGAAGTCGATACGAGTGCGCCTGTCATCATCGTCGGTTTGCCCGACACCGCAATTCGCGAATCACGCGAACGAATCCGCGCCGCCATCGTCAACAGTTCATTCTTTTTTCCGTTTCACAAAACAACCATAAATCTTGCGCCGGCAGATGTCAGAAAAGAAGGCGCGAGCTTTGATCTGCCGATCGCACTCGGAATTTTAGGCGCGAACGGCGACATTGTAAACGAAGATAAACTCCGCGATATTTTAAGCGTCGGCGAACTCTCGCTCGACGGCAGGATTCGCCCGGTGCGCGGTGCTCTTTCGATTGCGCTTCGATGCCGTGAGAACGGCATCAAAAATTTGATTATTCCCGAAGAAAATGCAACCGAGGCGGCAGTTGTAAAAGAAATAAATGTCTTTCCCGTCCAGGATTTGCGTCAAGCCGTCGAGATCGCAAGAAGTTTGCAGTCAGGACACGAAACGCCGATTTCGCCCTTGAAATTAGACGAAAACGAGCTGAAAGCGAACGAAAATAAATACCGCGTCGATTTTTCCGAGGTTCGCGGTCAGCAATCGGCAAAACGTGCACTCGAAATCGCCAGCGCGGGCGGTCATAATATTCTTTTCGTCGGTTCTCCCGGCTCGGGAAAAACGATGCTTGCCAAGCGTTTGCCGACGATCTTGCCGCCGCTCGAATTTGAAGAAGCGTTGGAAATCACGAAAATTCATTCGGTGGCGGGGTTGACGGGAAAATCGGGTTTGATAACCGAAAGACCGTTCAAAAATCCGCATCATACGGTTTCGCAAGCGGGGCTTATCGGCGGCGGTTCGATCCCGAAACCGGGCGAAGTTTCGCTGGCGCATTTGGGCGTTTTGTTTCTTGATGAATTACCCGAGTTTGACCGAAGCGTTCTGGAGGTTTTACGTCAACCGATGGAAGACAAACAAGTTACAATCTCGCGGGCGGCAACTTCTTTGACTTTTCCGAGCAATTTTATGCTTGTCGCTTCGATGAATCCGTGCCCGTGCGGATATTTCGGCTCAAACCGCGAATGTCGATGTACGCCGCCGATGATTCAGCGTTATGTCGGCAAAATTTCAGGTCCGTTAATGGACCGCATCGATATTCATATCGACGTTCCGGCGGTTGAATTTAAGGAATTACGCGGGAAAACCGACGAATCGGTCGAAACTTCCGAAACGATTCGGGCGCGGGTCATAAAAGCGCGGGAAATTCAATTGAAAAGATTCCAAGGCGAAGGTATTTTTTCAAACTCGGCGATGTCTTCGACGCATATTCGCAAATTTTGCCCGCTCAGTTCGCAAAGCGAAACTTTACTCGAACGGGCGATGCTCAAACAAGGACTTTCGGCGCGCGCACACGACCGTATTTTGAAGGTTTCAAGAACGATTGCCGATCTTGCCGGAGATGAAAATATCTCGCCCGCACATCTTTCCGAAGCGATAAATTACCGGTCGCTCGACAAAAACTACTGGGCGTAAATCAGCTTAAATAATGATTTAATTTTATTTATTCCAAAACGGAAAGCCAAATCGCGGATTTTTTATAATCCGACGATTCATTTTCGCTTGTGTCTGCAAGACGAATTCCCGACAAAAATGTTATCATCAGAATTTTGAAATATTACAAAAATTTTACAGAGCTAATTTTATTGAATGATCAATCAAAATCTAATCGGGTTTGAAAATATTCCGCAGACGATTCCGCATTTTTGCCTTGAATCTTTTCGCATAAATAAGCGGACTGACGCGCTGAGTTATAAGATCGATAATGCCTGGAAACATTTGTCAGGCTCGGAAGTTATTGAAAAAATTAAGAATATCGCGCTCGGTCTGGCGAACTTGGGGGTCAAAGCAGGCGATAAAATCGCGATAATTTCCGAAAATCGCCCCGAATGGTCGCTCACCGATCTGGCGATTCTTTCGCTTCGCGCCGTCAATATTCCGATTTACACGACGCAAGCCGTCGAGCAAATTCGTTATATTTTGGAAGATTCGGGCGCGAAAATGCTTTTCATTTCGGGCAAGAAACTCTGGAAACACGCCGAAAATGCGATTCAAAGCGTCGAGCGTTTAGAGAAATTGGTGTTTTTCGACGATGACGCGAAACCTGAGAACGACAACCGCGCAATCACTCTTGCCGATGTTGAAAAGCTCGGCGTTGAATCTGAAAAGATCGATTCGCAGGCGTTTGAAAATTATCTTAAACAGATCAAGGAAAAGGATTTAGCGACGATCATCTATACTTCGGGAACGACCGGCGAACCGAAAGGCGTGATGCTTTCGCACGAAAATTTCATTTCAAACGTCGTCGCCATCTCAAAAGGTTTGCCGATTCTGAACACCGACCGTTCGCTTGCCGTTTTGCCGCTTTCGCATATTTTTGAACGGACGGTTTTTTACGTGCTTTGTTCAAACGGAGTCGCAATTCATTACTGCGCCGCGTTCGATCAGATCGCCTCGCATTTGCAGGAAGTCAAGCCGACGATTATGACCGCCGTTCCGCGTCTTTTCGAGCAGGTTTATCACAAGATCGTTAAAAAAGGAAAATCAGCGGGCGGTTGGAAAACTTCGCTTTTCGATTGGGCTTTGGATGTCGGACAAGAATACTGGACAGCGAAAGATACGCACAAAAACGTTCCGCCGGTTTTAGCCGCTAAACAAGCGATTGCCAGCCGCCTTGTTTTTTCCAAATGGCGCGACGGTGTCGGCGGTTCGTTGCGGTTTTTCGTTTCTGGCGGTGCGCCTTTGTCGAAAAAACTTTCTTACGCATTCTGGGCGGCGGGAATCCCGATCCTGCAAGGCTATGGTATGACCGAAGCGTGCGTGACTTGTGCAAATCGTCCCGACGATAACAAGGTCGGCTCGATCGGAACTCCATTTGAAGGAATCGAAATGAAGATCGCCGAAAAAGACGGCGAAGTATTGATTCGCGGTAAAAACGTGATGCAGGGCTATTACAATAAGCCGGAAGAAACTGCCAAAGTCATCGACGAGGAAGGCTGGTATCACACGGGCGATGTCGGTTATGAAGACGAAGACGGACATTTTTACATTACCGACCGCATCAAGGATTTATTTAAATTGTCGAACGGAAAATATGTCGCGCCGCTTCAGGTCGAAAGTTTATTGAAACAATCGCCTTTGATCGCACAGGCGGTCGCGGTCGGTTCGGGCAGAAAACAAGTCGGCGCACTGATCGTGCCTGATTGGGATACTTTGAAACAAACGCTCGAAGACGAAGGAATCGACGCGAAGGGAACGCGTGAAGAGCTTTGTGAAAATTCCTACGTCATCAAACGTGTTCAGCGCGATGCAGTCGAGTTTACGCGGGAAATGAACGATTACGAAAGAGTGAAAAGAGTTTATCTTCTGCCGCGCGAGTTTTCGATCGATAAAGGCGAAATGACCCCGACCTTAAAGATAAAAAGAAGTGTGATTGATGAAAAATATGAAGATGCGATAGACGAGATTTGCGGAAGTTAGCTGTTTCGGAAGTTGAAAATTCTATTTTAAGTTCAGGCTTTTTCAGGCAATAGCTTATCAAGCACGGAAAAATCCTTAGAGCGGTTGCCGAGCAATGCTTCGGCAAGCTCGCGTAAAGGTTTCGGCATTTCGGTGGCTTCGATCTTGTCTTCGATGGGCGGAAAATGTTCGTAAAATTCTACTTCCGCCGCGCAGAAATCGCAGTGTATGAGATGTCTTTGAATCGTAATTCCTTCATTCAATGAAATATCGCCTTTTTGAAATGCAAGCAGCTTTGGCGAAGAAGGACAGGATACATTTTTGCTGAAACTTTTCATTTTTTTCCAAAACATATAAATAGTTTTCACACGAAAGAGCAGACACCTGATGCCTGTCGGGAACAGGTATTAAATTCTTCGTTACAACAAAAATAAATCCATAATGGCGGTTTGCTTCCAAAACTAATTTAAGAAATTTCAGAATTTATTGTATCAATTGACAGAAAGCTAACTTAAAATAAAGAATAAGTGTTGCAAATAATCAATTTAACCGACTACGTTAAACATTTCAAAAAAAAGCAAAAAAATCTTGCCCAAACGGGAAATAATTGTTACTATCTAAATTGTGGATGGTGAGAGGCAACTTTCTCTATCATCAACCTACCAAATTAATTGCTGGCTCGGTGGTTAATTTAATTAGTTTTTTTCTACCAAAACTCTATTTTGTCAGAAAAGTTTAATCGGCACGGAAAAGTGAAGCAGTAATCTCAATCGGGAAGGGATTTTCACTCGAAGTGCGGAATGGCGGAACTTTCTCAAAAATGCAAGCAAAATCAAGAACAAATCGGACAGGTTCATTATGAATTCACTAAAACAGCAGGAAAATTTGCCGAAATCTATTCAGAATCGGCAGATTAAAGTTGGAAAATGGAACGATAGCCTCAAAAAATCGGATGTAAACCAAATCTGGACGGAATTACATCGAATCGTTTCGTCACATCCTTTGGTCAGAGCCTCGAAACGCGCGGGATTTCTGGTCGAAGAAGGTAAATATAATGCCTACACGGATTTAACTCAGGAATTATTTGTCGCGCTCTTAAGCAAGGAACGCTTTCAGCATTATCTCGACACGGGAATGTCGGATGCGGAAATCGAAGCGGAGATCAGTCAGATCGAACTGACGAATATGCTGACCGCCGAGCTTCGCAAACGTTATCCCGAAAGCTATAGACTTGCGCGCCGAATTTCCACCCTGATTCAAACCAGCAATTCTTTCAAACGTTTCGATAATCTGAATAATCCCGATGCACACCGCCGGCTTGCCGATCGTCTTTACGGTTTGACCGAATGGGCTGACCGCAAGATGCGCCGCGACAACCAGGAAATGGACGAACGCGTAAAAACCGTTTCATTTCAAAGCCGTGACACGCGAATGGTCGGATGCACGGGCGATGCACAGATCGTTATCAGCAATACGGAACTCGAAAAACTCATCATCAGAGTTTTCAAAGCGATCGATTCGCCGGTTGACGTGCGCAGTTTGCGTTCGTTCGTGATGTCGCGTTTGCCGATTATGGACATTCATCTGGTTCCGGTGAGCGGCACGAGCGACAACGAAAACGAAGACCGGATGGATTACGATTTCCCCGATTCGCGCGAAACGCCCGAAGAAGACATCTTGCGCCGCGAAGCCGAAGTGCTTGCCGCCGGTTGCGTCGAAAATTTTCTGAAAAATCTTGAAAAATCGGTGCGCGGAAAAGCTAAACAATATCATCGGATGATTAGCGTTTTGTGGCATTGCTACCTGATTTCCGACAGCGGAACGCAATTAGAAGTTGCCGAAATGCTCGGCGTTTCGGATTCGCTCGTTTCGGATTATCGCAAGCGCATCGAATCGAATTTGCAATCGCTTTCATTTAATGGTGTAAACGAAGCGCGTCAGTTTGAAAAAGCCTTAAAGCACAAAGTCCGCGAATTGATCGTGGTTAGCGAAGAAGAAAAAGTTGCGGTATAATCCTTAACCTTAAACTGCCCCTGAAAAAATCCGTATTTTACAGAAAAGTGAGTTCGATTAATGAGCAGATTTCGGGAAACCCTCTTCAAGTTTTACGGCGTTGCCAAACGAACGATAATTCCGAAACTGAAATATTCGCAGGAATTTTACGAAGAAGTTCTCGAAAAACAGATCGGGCGGAATATTAATTGGCTCGATCTCGGATGCGGACATCATCTTCTGCCGACCTGGAGATTTGCACAGGAAAAAGCGTTGATCGACAGAGCCGGAAACGTGGTCGGACTGGATTTTGATTTCCCTTCGCTGTTAAAGCATAAAACGATTCATAAAAAGGTCGCGGCAACGGCAGACCTTTTGCCTTTTAAAGAGAATTACTTTGATGCGGTGACGGCGAATATGGTCGTTGAGCATCTCGATAAACCGCAGATTCAGTTCAACGAAATAAATCGCGTTCTTAAACCGAACGGGATTTTTATTTTTCACACGCCGAACGAATTCGGGTATTTTTCGCTGGCGAGAAAAGCGGTTTCGGGCGGTATTGCCAAAAAGCTCGCCAAAATTCTCGACGGCAGAGATTCGGAAGACGTTTTTGAAGTTCACTATAAGGCAAATAATCGGAAAACCATCGAAGCACTTGCCGCAGAAACTAATTTCTCGGTCGAAAAGATAAATTTTGTGAGTTCCGACGCGGTTTTGGCTTTGATTCCGCCGCTGGCGGTTGCCGAACTGCTCTGGATTAAATTTTTAATGCTAAGATCGATGCGTTCGATGCGGACAAATCTGATTGTTGTTTTGCGAAAAAACGCATAAGTTTAATAATCGGAAATTCAGTGGAAAATGTTGACGGGCGATACCAAAAGAAAAGATTACGAACCGCTAAAACCTGCGAAACGAAAGGATTCAAATTCGCTGGAAGATGTTTCGTCGTTAGTTTCGCCGAAAAATTCAGTTCAGAAAAAGCCGATTGAAAACGAAGTTCAGCCAAAACTTTCCGCCGAAACCGAAAAGAATGAATCAAACTCAGTTGCCGACGTAAAGAGCGAAGAGCCGAAATTCATTGAGCTTCCATATGCCGCCCGGAAAAAACAGCAAAAAAAGCAGAAAGCCGTCAAGAAGGATTTGAATCTTTTGCAAAGCGACCGCTGGATCGTTCGCAACGGTCATACTTTGACGTATTACGGCGTTTTTCTTTTCAGTTTTTTCGTATTTTTTCGCCCTTATGAACTGATTCCGGGTTTGGGATTTCTCATCAGCGGCGCGTTTATCATCGCCGTTGCGACTCTGTTAATTTATGTTCCGACGCAATTTACGACCGAAGGAAATCTGACGATTTTAACGACCGAGGTAAAATGCGTTTTGGCAATGACTTTTCTCGCGCTTATACTAATGCCGATCTCGCGGGATTTTGCCGCCGCCTGGGAAACCTTTAACGATCCTTTTATCAAAGCCGTCATCATTTTTATTGTGATGATAAACGTCGTGCGCACGCGCAAACGGCTTCTCGCGCTGATGTGGATTTCGTTTTCGATCAGTATTTATATGAGTTATACGGCGATCTCGATGTATCAGCGCGGTGAATTTAAGACGGAAGGCTACCGCGTTTCGCTCGATATTAAAGGAATGTTCGAGAACGCCAACGAAATGGCTCTTCATCTCGTGACGATGATTCCGCTGTTAATTACGCTCGGTTTGGCATCGAAAAGCCGTCTGGGAAAAGTCGTTTATTTTACGATGACGGCACTTTTATTCGCCGCCAATGTCGTTACTTTTTCACGCGGCGGCTTTTTAGGCTTGATCGCTTCGATGGCGGTCTTGGTTTGGAAGATCGGGCGCAATAACCGTGTGCGGACGATTGCTATTTCGTTGGTTGTGGGGCTGATTTTCATCATTGCCGCGCCCGGAAATTACGGTGTCAGATTGCTTTCGATCTTTATCCCCGGACTCGATCCGGTCGGTTCTTCGGATTTGCGTAAGGAAAATCTGATTCTTTCGATTCTCGTCACGATCAGGAATCCGTGGGGAATCGGCATCGGCAATTCGCCGACGTTCGGCGTGCATAATCTGGAAACGCATAACGCTTTTACGCAGGTTTCTTCCGAACTCGGTTTGCTCGGTTTGGCGGCTTATTTGATAATGATGATTAGCCCCTTCCGAAAGCTCGGAGCAATCGAACGAATGCAGCACGAAAAAGGCGAATACGATTGGTTTTATTATATGTCGATCGGTTTTCAGGCGAGCATCGTTGCGTATATGGTTTCAAGCTTTTTCGCTTCGATCGCATATCTTTGGTTTATTTATTATCTGGTCGGATACGCGGTCGCTTTGCGCCGTATCTATATGATCGAAAAAGGTTTTAAGGAAGACATTCAGGCAAATCCGCTCTGGCAAACGTCAAACGCTTAAAGTGAAGGAAACAATCGCGGCAACAGTTTTTTTTATCAGCCTAGCCTTGCTTTTTTACACATATATCGGCTATCCGCTACTCGTCTATCTCATCAGCATCATCTTTCCGAAAAAGGTCAAAAGCGGGGAGTTTTCACCGAAAGTTACGATTTTAATTACGGCTTACAACGAAGAATTGTCAATTGCGCAAAAACTCGAAAACACTCTGGAAATCGATTATCCGAAGGAAAAACTCGAAATTCTCGTTGCTTCCGACGGTTCGACCGATCAAACCGATGAGATTGTAAAAAGTTTTGCGGAAAAAGGCGTGCGGCTTTTTCGGCAGGAAGGGCGCGTCGGGAAAACGATCACGCAAAATAACGCGGTTGCCGAATCGACCGGCGAAATAATTCTTTTTTCAGACGCGACGACAAATTACCAAAAAAACGTTCTGCGCGAGATTTTGCCGAATTTTGCCGATGAAACGATCGGTTGTGTCGCCGGAAAGCTGATCTATATTGACGATTCGGAGTCGAATGTCGGCAAGGGCGCAAAAAGTTACTGGAATTATGAAACCTTTCTGAAGCAGAGCGAAAGCGACGCGTGCTCGCTGATCGGCGCATCGGGCTGTCTTTACGCGGTCAGAAAATCGGCGTATCAGCCGATGTATGCCGAAGCCTGTTCGGATTTTCTTATTTGCACGGTCATTTATAGACAGGGATTGCGTTCGATCTATGAACCGAACGCGGTTTGTTTTGAAGTTACCAACCAGAAAACCGACAAGGAAATGAAAATGCGGACTCGCGTAATTTTGCAGACTTTTACGGATTTATGGCGAAACAGGGAAATGCTGAATCCGTTGAAAAGCGGATTTTACGCGATCGAACTCATTTCGCATAAAGTTTTGCGCTACGCGGTTCCGGTTTTTCTGGTGACGGCTTTGATCTCATCGGCGATTTTGGCTTATTCAGATTGGTTTTACGAAGTTTGGTTTTTAATGCAAGCCGCTTTTTATCTGGTCGCTTTGCTCGGCTGGATTTTGGAAAGAACAGTCGGAAAGATCGGCGTTTTCGCCATCCCGCATTATTTCGTGCTGGCAAATCTGGCATCGGTTTTCGGTTTTTACAAATTTCTGCGCGGTGAAAGATTCGCAAGCTGGGAGCCGATTCGTGAAAAAAGCGAGGAAAAAGAGAGTATTTCAACTTTTAATCAGACCGTATGAGAGTTTATAAAGAGGAAAAATATGCCGAATGTCCGCAGATCAAAGCGCGTCTGGTCGAATTGATCGAAGGCGAAAACGTGCCTGAAAATCCAAAAGTCAGCGTGATTATTCCGGCTTACAATATTTCTTCGTTCGTCGCGGAAACGCTTGATTCGGTTTTTTTGCAGACTTACACGGATTTTGAAGTTATTCTCTTAAATGACGGCTCAAACGATACGGCTGAATTGAAAAAAGTTCTCGAACCTTTTTCCGACCGCATAACTTATGCCGAACAGCCGAATCTCGGTGCGTCGGAAGCGAGAAACGCGGCGATCTGCATTGCGCGCGGTGAGCTTTTGGCGTTTCTGGACGGCGACGACATCTGGCTGCCGGAATTTCTCGAATCGCAAATAAATTACCTCGAAAAAAACAAACTCGATATGGTTTACTGCGACGCGGAACTTTTCGGTGAGGAACATTTTACGGGCGATCATTATATGCGGACTTCGCCCTCGAACGGCGCGGTGACGACCGCAAGTTTAATAAGTGCGGAATGCAACGTCATCACTTCGGGAACGATCCTGAAAAAGAAGATCGTCGAAGAAGTTCATCTTTTCGATACGAAACTGAAAAGAATGCAGGATTTCGATCTTTGGTTCCGCGTTGCGGGAATCGGCGCAAAGATCGGTTATCAAAAAAAGATTCTCATCAAATACCGCGTTCGTTTGGACAGCTTATCGGGAAGCAACGTTGAAAGAGCGCAGAGAAATTTGACGGCTCTGATAACGATCAAAGAAAAATACCAGTTGGACGAGATCGAAGCCGGGGCTTGGAATAAACAGTGGGATATTTCCGAGGCGGAACTCGAACTCGAAAAGGGAAAATTGAGCCTGACCGAAGGCAATTTTGCCGAAGCCGAACGGCATATCGTCAAAGCCAACCGATATTTTCGCAAACCGAAACTTTTTTTAATCATTGCGCTTCTTAAAATATCGCCGAAATTAACGTTGAGCCTTTTCAAAAAAATTCGCCCGTCTGAATTTTCGTTCATTTCACCGAACAATCAATAATTCAAATTTTCGTGGAAGACAACGACAAAAACGTATCATTAAAAACTCAGAGCGCGTGGCTTTTGTTCGCAAAAATTGTCGGCTTCGTTTTCACTTTGCTTCTGCCGCTGTTGATCGTCCGTTTTTTGTCGCAGGAAAAAGTCGGGGTTTATCGGCAAGTTTTTCAAATCATAATCAACGCCAACGCGATCTTGCCGCTCGGCGTTTCGATGAGTGCGTATTATTTTCTGTCGCGCGCCAGAGAAAAACGTTCGGCGGCGATTTTCAACATACTCATTTTTAACTTTTTCGTCGGCGGTTTGGCGTGTCTGACGCTTTTCTTTTATCCGCAATTGATCGGGAATATTTTTCAAAGCGCGGAAATCACCCAACTCGCACCGAAGATCGGAATTGTCATCTGGCTCTGGATTTTTTCGTCGTTTCTCGAAACCGTCGCCGTCGCCAATCAGGAAGCGCGAACCGCAACCGCGTTCATCATTCTCGCCCAATTTACAAAGACGCTTTTAATGGTCGGCGCGGTGATCTTGTTTGCGACCGTCGAATCTTTCGTTTACGCGGCGATGATTCAGGCGGCATTGCAGACGATAGTTTTATTTGTTTATTTGAATTCGAGATTTCCGCGATTTTGGACGAGTTTCGACTTTAGATTCTTCCGCGAACAGTTAATTTACGCGATTCCTTTCGGGCTTGCCGGATTGCTCTGGACGATGCAGACCGACATTCATAATTACTTTGTCGGCTATCGTTTCAGCGCGTCGGAATATGCGATCTATGCTTACGGATGTTTTGAATTGCCGCTTATCGCGATGCTTTCCGAATCGGTCACGTCGGTTTTGATTCCGCGAATGAGCAAGCTTCAAGCCGAAAACGACAAACGCGAAATGATCCGGCTGACGGCGCGGACAATGCAAAAGCTCGCGTTTTTTTATTTTCCGATCTATCTGTTTTTGATTATCACCGCGCAAACTTTTATCGTCACGCTTTTTACGCGAAATTACGCCGCGAGCGTTCCGATTTTTATCATAAATCTGACGCTGATGCCGTTTTATATCTGGGTTGTCGATCCGATCGTGCGTTCGTATCAGGAACTCGGCAGATTTTTGCTGACTTTGCGGATATTTATCTTTATCGCGCTTGTTTCCGCTTTGTATTTCGGAATCCAAAATTTCGATCTGCGCGGGATGATCGCCATCGTCGTGATCGTGACTTTGACGGAGAAATTCATTTCCTCGATTGCCGTTCTGCGTAAACTCGAAGTTAGAAAATCCGACCTGTCTTTATTGAGCGGTGTCGGTAAAACCGCGATTGCATCAATTTTTGCGGGCATTTTTACATTTCTGTTCTACTCGCAACTGAATGAAAAACTCGCCGCCATCAGTGCAGATTTTGTCGTAAATTATTTAGGTTTTGCGAAGATCAGCGTAATCGATTTCATTTCAGGAGTTTTCGTTTTAGGCTTTAGTTTTTTGATCTTTGCGCCGATCTATCTCTTTTGCGCCAACTTTTTCGGGCTGATCGACGAAGAGGAAAAAGATTATTTGAAAAAAATTGCAAACAATCTGTTTTATGTATTTTTCAAAAAGGACGAAGCAAACACTTTATAATCTTTCGAGTTGAAGCAAATGAACGGCTTGCTGACCGAGATCGGTTATCGCTTGCCCGTAACTTTTATTGAGCAAAGCTTTCAAGTGAATCAACGGGAAAAAGGAACGATTGGTCAAAATCCGCTTTCGACTGCTCAATGAATATTTGAAAATATCGTGGCTGTAACCGCGAAAATTCCTTGAATCGACGACTGGCGGAGAGTTTTTGGTTTCGTAGGGAATATGCGCCAAATTCGGATAAGCAAAGGCGATCGTGTCCGTGTGAAACTGTTGATCGAGCAATAAACTTGCGGGAAGCGAAGCCAGAAAATCGTAAAGTTCGGTTTCGAGATAAGGCGTGACGACATTGACCGAATCATCGAAAAGGCTAAACGGACTGACGGCGACACAGCGGCGCGTTCTGTTCCAAAAATAAAACGAACCGACCGGATTCGGTTGGTCGGTGTGACGCTTTAACTCTTTGCATAAATAATTTACGGCTTTTTCACGGCTGTATTTTTGATAAGTTTTTTTGTCCAGAATGTGAGGGATGTAGCCTTCGTTTTCGAGAATATTTTCAGCCAATTTCTCGTAATTTCCATTTTCAAATAATCTTAATCTTTCTTCGGTCAGAAACAATCCGGCGGAGAGCACGTCGCCCGCGATTCCGTCGTAAACCGTGTTCCAGCGGTCTTTGACGAAATCCGCCATCGCCAAAAACCAGCCGTGTTCGTAAACCGAAAATCCGGTCAAAGCGTTTTTGCGGCGTTCGGCTTCAAATCTGCTTTGCGATTGTTCGATCCGGCAATGCGGTAAATCCAATGTTCGGCAAATTTCCTGCGCGATCTTCAAATCTTCATTGGGTCGCGGCGGCGGATGAACGATCGTCAGGCAGGCATCGGGATTGATATTTTGTTTGTGAAGTTCAAACAAAATATGCCGCGAATCGCGTCCGCCGCTGATCGGGACGGCAAATTTTCCGTTGGCGGGAAATGTTTTTTTGACGGCGTGTTGAAACAGTTCGGCATAAGTTTCGATTGCTTCTTTACGAGAAATATTTATCGGTTTCGATTTGATAATTCCGTTTGAATCGATTTTCAATTCGCCGTTTTGCCAGCTCAAAACCGAACCCGGCGGCACAGCCCTGATCGCGGAAAACAAAGTGTCGTCGCCGATAATCCAGATCAAACGCAGAATGAGTGCAAAGGCATCTTCGTTAAACTCTTTCGTGTCATCAAATTCCAGAAGTTTTGAGATTGAGGACGAAACGATTATTTCGTCGGGTTTTTCTAGATAATATATCGGGTAAAAGCCGTATCGGTCATTTTTGACGACAAGTTTTTCGCCGTTCCAGTTCCATTCGGCAAAGGTGTTGCAGGTTTTGTTGCCGAACGAAACGTGCGCGTCGCCGGATTGTTCGGCTTTACCGTGAGAGAATTTGATCCTGACGAATTTTTCCATAGAAAAGCTAAATAGCGGAGAAAACTAAATTTGCATCTTATTTACAATAAAAAATCTTGTCAATGTTCAGCCTAAATAGTAAAGTATTAATGGGTCATAATCCCGAAAAACTCTTCAAATCTCCTGAAAACACTGCTTCACAGTCAATGACAAAAAGTTTAACCTGAAATTTAAGGAATTATGTGCGGAATAGTCGGATTTATCTCGAAAAATAAAAGTCTGCCGACGGCGGAGCGCGAAGTTTTGCTCGATAAAATGTGCAAGATCATCACGCATCGCGGACCTGACGAACAGGGAACGATCGTGAAGGACGCGGCGGCACTCGGAATGCGGCGGCTTTCGATCATCGACCTCAAAAGCGGACAACAGCCGATCTTTGACTGCGCGGGAAACCTGGCAATCGTTTTCAACGGCGAAATTTATAATTATCAACAACTTAAAAAAGAACTTGAAGCTCGCGGACATAAGTTCAAAACCAATTCGGATACTGAAACCATCGTTCACGCTTACGAAGAATACGGCGCGGATTGCGTCAAGCATTTGCGCGGAATGTTTGCTTTTGCGATCTACGATTTTGCACAGGAAACTCTTTTTATTGCAAGAGATAGAGTTGGCAAGAAGCCGCTTTTTTATTCAAAAACAAAACAGGGAAATTTCGTTTTCGGTTCGGAACTGAAAACTTTGATCGAACACGGCGAAATCTCGAAGGAGATCGAACTTTCCGCGCTCGATGCGTATTTGAATTTCGGTTATGTTCCCGAAGAATTCTGCATTTTCAAAGACGTTCACAAGCTCGCGCCGGGTTCGTTTTTGATCTACAAAAACGGCGAGGTCAGGAAGGAAAAATATTGGGACTTTGAATATTCGGGTGTTTCGGACGCAAAAACCGAAGCCGAATATGTTGAGATTTTGCGCGAAAAAATCAAGGAAGCCGTTAAAATCCGGTTAATTTCCGAAGTTCCGCTCGGCGCATTTCTCTCGGGCGGCGTTGATTCGTCCTCGATCGTCGGGATGATGTCGCAGATTTTGGAAACGCCCGTCAAAACCTTTTCGATCGGCTTTAACGAAGACAGTTTCAACGAACTGAAATTTGCACGGATGGCGGCGAAACATTTCAACACTGAGCATCACGAATTTATCGTTACGCCCGATCTGGTCGAGATCGTCGATCAATTGGTCTGGCATTTTGACGAACCGTTTGCCGATTCGTCCGCGCTTCCGACATTTATGGTTTCAAAAATGGCGCGTGATTTTGTCACGGTCGTGCTTTCGGGCGACGGCGGCGACGAGCTTTTTGCGGGTTACACGCGCTATGTGACCGACAAGAAACGGAGCGGATTTGCGAGTTTGCCGAAATTTGTCCGTCAAAACGTTTTGCAGAAGATCAGCGAAAATATGCCGCACGGCGCGAAAGGCAAAAACTTTCTCTACAATTCGTCGCTCGATGCGGTCGAACGCTACATCGACAGCGTTTCGCATTTCAGCAAGCTCAATCGCAATGAACTTTACACGGCTGACTTTCGCGCGAAATTAAACGGTGATTTCGGGAAAGCGGCGAATTTGTATAAGGAGATCGCGGATTCGGTTTTGTCGGAAAACGCGACCGACAAATTGCTTTATCTCGACAGCAGAACGTATTTGCCGTCCGACATTTTGACGAAAGTTGACCGAATGACGATGGCGACTTCGCTCGAAGCGCGTGTGCCTTTGCTCGATCACGAATTGATCGAATTCGTCGAAACCATTCCCGCTGAACTGAAATTAAAAGGACTCGAAACGAAATACATTTTCAAAAAAGCGATGGAAGGAATCGTGCCGCACGAAATTCTTTACCGCGAAAAGCAAGGTTTCGGCGTGCCGATCGGCGATTGGATAAATTCGCAGTTAAAGACGCGGATTCACGAAACTCTGCTCGAAAGAAAAACTCTGGAACGCGGATATTTTGACGAAAAATACATTAAGATTTTATTGGACGAACACACGCGAAACCGGCGCGATCATTCGCATAGTTTGTGGATTTTATGGATGCTCGAACTTTGGCATCGTGAATTTGTCGATAAATAAATGGCGGAAACTTTAGACACATATCAGGAATATGCCGACGCGGTTTTGCGTGATTATAAAAAACGCGACGAAACGGCGCGGAATCTTTTGTTCGATGCCTTGAAAGATAGGAAGATCGAGCGCATTTTGGATGTCGGGTGCAGCGTCGGGCAGGAGTTTTTTCCTTTTCTGGAAAAATCCGGCGCGGTTTGTTATGGTGTCGATATTGCCGAGGAACTGGGCGTTTTAACGAAGAAAGTTTTCGCCGGAAAATTTGCCGAAAGAGTAAATTTCGTGCGGGCGGCAGGCGAAATTTTACCGTTTGCCGATCAGAGTTTCGACGCGGTTTTGTGCCGCGTTTCGATTCCTTATATGAACAACAAAAAGGCGATCGCGGAAGCGGCGCGGGTTTTAAAGAAGGACGGCGTTTATTTGTTGAAAACACACGCGCCGCCGTTTTATTTTCGGATGATTAAAGACAGAGTTAAAACCTTGAATCCGAAACAGATCGCTTATCCGCTGATTTGTTTGACGGCGGGAATCTGGCATTCGGCGACGGGAAAACAGTTTGAAGACGGAATCTGGCGCGGAAAGGAAGTCTATCAAACGCGTTCGTTTTTGGAAAGGGCATTTGCCGAAAACGGTATGAAGATCGAAAAAGAACTGTCCGACACAAATCCTCAATCGCCTTCGTATTTTGTTGTCAAAACAATTTAGGAGCCAAATGTATTCAAACGAAAGATCGAAATTGGACAAATTCAGATCGAATCTGCCGTGGCTGGTTCGTTATCCTTTTGTCCGTGCGAAAAACATTCTCGGACAAAATCTTTTCGAGAAAAAACACGTCATCATTACGGTTGCCGATCATTTTGAACCCGCCTGGAGTGCAAAAGGCGCGCTCGGGCTGGACGATCAGCGGCGGCGTTTGGACGAATACTACGAACTGGCGCGAAAAACGGGCGAAGCGACGCTCGATTCGGACGGAACGAAGTTTCGCCACACAAATTTTTATCCTGCCGAACAATACGACAAACAGCTTTTGGACACGATGGCGGAAATGCAGAAGGAAGGCTTGGGCGAAGTGGAAATTCATCTCCATCACGGCATCGAAAAGCCCGATACGGCAGAAAATCTCCGAAAAGTTTTGATCGAATTTCGGGATATTTTAGCCGAAGAACATAAATGTCTTTCGCGTTTCGACGGGGAAAAAGAGCCGAAATATGCTTTCGTTCACGGCAATCTTGCGCTCGCAAATTCGGCAAACGGGAAATATTGCGGCGTTGATGAAGAAATGCAAATTCTTGCAGACACAGGTTGTTATGCCGATCTGACCCTGCCTTCCGCGCCTGATGAAACGCAGGTTCCGATGCTAAATGAAATCTATGAATGCGGCTTGCCTCTGACGGAGAAGATTCCGCATCGAAAAGGGAAGCCGCTCGAAGTTTTTGGAAATAAACCTCAATTACCACTTATATTTACTGGACCATTGATAATGAACTGGACGCGGCGCATCAAAGGAATCCCGGTTCCGCGTCTGGACGACAGCGGTTTAGCCGCAAATCAGCCGCTGAATCTGGCAAGATTCAACCGCTGGATGAGTGCGAATATCACGGTCAAAGGTCAAAGCGATTGGGTCTTTATCAAACTTTATTGTCACGGATTTTTCGATCACGATCAATCGGCTTGCATCGGTGAAGATGCAACCCGTTTTTTCAATGAAGTCATCGAAAACGGTGAAAAGACGGGTAATTACAAAGTGCATTTCGCGTCGGCGCGTGAAGCTTTCAATATGGTTTCAGCGGCAATCGACGGGAAAAAGGGAAATCCGCACGAATTTCGCGATTATCGTTTGCGAACGATAATGGACGAAAACTTTGACGAGTCCGGTTAAAATCTTAAAAGAAGTTGGTTTATGGAAAGAGCAGAAATGTCGAATCCGCTTGATACGTTAAAAAAATTCAAAGGAAGAAGCTGGGAAGAATTGAAAGCCCGCGGCGGACAAGCTTTTTCCGTTTACACGGAACAGATGGGGTTGAGCGGTAAATTGCCGTCGGACACCGAACTGCGACAGCTTTTCGACAAAAAACACTTTTCCAAAAAAGAAATTTCGGCGCAGGACATTTTCGACAAATTTTACGAAAACGCCGAGTTTTCCTTTTTTCCCGCATTTCGCGACAAGCAAAAGACAATCGAAACTTTCCGCAAATATTTCGGTGAAAAGAGTGCGCGGTTTTTTATTGAAAAAGCCGGAAAAATACTCGACGGAAGATTCGATCTGCTTGGACTTTTGAATCTCGATTTCGGAAGTGAAGTTGACTGGCATCTCGAACCGCTTTCCAGAAAACGTTCGCCTTTGAAACACTGGAAACAATTTGACGAACTCGACACGGCGGAAACGGGCGATAAAAAAGTCGTCTGGGAACTTAATCGGCATCAGCATTTTTTCACGCTCGGCGTGGCTTATTGGCTGACGAACGATGAGCGTTTTGCGGCGGCATTCGTGCGTCAACTCGAAGGTTGGATGGAACAAAATCCGCCGGGAATGGGCATTAACTGGTTCAGCAGTCTGGAAGTTTCGTTTCGTTTGATAAGTTGGGTCTGGGCGTTTCATTTCTTTAAGGATTCGCCGCATTTTACGCCCGAAATCTTTCAGAAAGCGTTAAAATTTCTGTTTCTGCACGGTCGGCATATTGAAAAATATCTTTCGACATATTACAGCCCGAACACGCATCTGACGGGGGAAGCACTCGGGCTTTATTATCTCGGAACGCAATTTCCGTTTTTCACCCGTGCCAAACATTGGCAGAATCTCGGTGAGGAAATTCTTTTCGGCGAACTTGACAGGCAAATTTTGCCCGATGGCGTTTATTTCGAGCAAACCACCTGGTATCAACGTTATACGGCAGATTTCTACATTCATTTTCTAATCTTGAAAACGCTTTGCAGTGAGGAAAACGAAGATTCGGCAAAAGCCGCCAGGATCGAAACTAAACTGCAAAGTCTGTTGGATTTTTTGATGTATGTGACGCGTCCCGACGGCACGACTCCGATCATCGGTGACGACGACGGCGGGCGGATGCTGCCGTTGGCAAACTGTAAACCCGACGATTTTCGCGGAACTCTCGCAATGGGCGCGACACTTTTCGAGCGCGGCGATTACAAATACGTTTCGGGCGATTTGACCGAAGAAACCGTCTGGTTGCTCGGACTCGAAGGCGTGCAGGCTTTTCAAACTTTGCGGGCGCATATTCCGAACAAGAATTCGCTTCGATTTGAAGACGGCGGATATTACATTATGCGCGACGGCTGGTCGCCGACGGATAATTATCTCTTACTCGATTGCGGCGAGATCGGCGCGATGAGCGGCGGGCACGGACACGCCGATACGCTGGCGTTCGAGCTTGCAATTCAAGGCAAAACTTTATTGGTCGATTCGGGAACTTACACTTATCACGAATCAAAGGAATTGCGCGATTATTTCCGTTCGACGACGGCGCATAATACTTTGACGATCGACGAAAAATCTTCGTCCGAACCCGCCGACAAATTCAGTTGGAAGAAACGCGCCAACGCGCACGTTCATTCTTGGATTTCGCAGGATCGTTTCGATTTTTTCGAGGGTTCGCATAACGGTTATGAAAGCCTCGAAAATTCGCCCGCGTCGCATCTGCGCAGTGTTTTGTTTTTGAAAAACGATTACATCATTATGCGCGATTACGTCGAAACGGGCGGCGAACACGACTATGCGCTGAATTTTCATTTCAACGTCAAAACGAATCCGGCGATCGAAAGCGTCGAATCGGGCGGTTTCTGCGTGAGCGAAACGCCTTCGGAAAAACACGAAGGCTGGCGGCTATTTACCTTCGGCGACAACGGCGGTTGGCAGAGAAAGGAAAGCTGGATTTCAAACCATTACGGCGAAAAAATAAATTCTCCGTTTCTGCGATACGTTTCAAAAGGCATCGGCGCACAGGAATTTTTTACATTCATTTTGCCCGCCGAGCTTGCCGAAGCAAAGCCCGAAGTTTTTGAAACAAGCGTTTCGGGCGGTCGCGCCTTTGTCGTAAATTATCGCGGTTATTGGGATTTGTTCGTTTTTGCAGACAAAGACGAGATCGTTCGCACCGAGATTTTTAATACGAATTTCAAATTTCTGTGGGCGCGTTTGAGCCGTGGTGAACAGCTTCCCGAAGAATTCGTGATGGTCGGCGGTTCAAATTTCACGCTCGGAAGCCGCGAAGTCATCAATTATCCGAACGAACTGGAATTTGCCCTCGCACGCCGTTTAGGTAATAAATTAAACGTCCGCACGAGCGAAAGCCTTTTCAGCGTTTCGATTCCGCAAAAGAAATCTTCAACCTTCATTTTGAAAAACTCCGAAGAAAACTAAAATAACGGTAAATGAAAAATGGAAAATCGTATTCAGTCATTTTCCATTTTCCATTTTCCATTTTCCATTTATGAAAAGCGTCTTACAGTTGATCGGCAGTTTTCATCAAGGCGGCTCGGAGCGTCAATCCGTGCAGTTGACGCGGCTTTTGCACGAAGACGGAAGCGTGAATGTTTTTGCTGCGACGCTCAATAAAGAAGGAGTTTTACTGCCCGAGATCGAAAAACTCGGATTAGCGCAAATTCCCGAATTCAAACTTACGTCGTTTTACGACGCAAATTTTCTCAAACAGATCAGGCTTTGCGCGAAATACATCAAAAGTAATCGGATCGAGATCGTTCATTCGCACGATTTTTACACGAATATTTTCGGGATTTGCGCGGCGAGTTTGGCGAATGTCAAAGTAAAGATCACTTCCAAACGCGAAACGGGCGGAATGCGTTCACGCTTGCAGAAGATCATCGAAAAACAAGCGTTCAGAAGTTCAAATGCGATCGTCGCCAACTCCGAAGCCGTGAAGAAATACCTTATTTCGGAAAACGTTTCGGCGAGCAAAATAAATGTGATCTACAACGGTTTGGATTTGGAAAGATTAAAGCCGCAAACGACCGACCGCAAACAAATTTGCAAGGAATTAAATCTGCCGCCCGGCGAAAATCTGAAATTCATCACGCTCGTGGCAAATTTGCGCCACACGGTCAAGAATCAGCCGATGCTTTTAAGAACGGCGCAAAAAGTAATTGAAAAATTTCCGAACGCGCATTTCGTTTTAGCCGGCGAAGGCGAATTGCGCGAAGGCTTGGAAAATCTGGCAAAGGAACTGAAAGTTGAAAAAAACGTTCATTTTATCGGGCGTTGCACGAAAATTCCCGAATTGCTTTTCGTGTCCTACACCTGCGTTTTGACGAGTTTTAACGAAGGCTTTTCAAATTCTATTTTGGAATATATGTCAGCCGCGAAACCCGTCGTTGCCACAAACGTCGGCGGAGCGAGCGAAGCGATCATCGAAAATGAAACGGGATTTCTGGTCGAGTCCGACGACGACGCGAAAATGGCGGAAAAGCTGATCTTTCTGCTCGAATCGGAAGAAAAAACCGCAGAATTCGGCAGTTTTGCACGTCAGATCGCGGAAGAGAAGTTTTCGCTTAAATCCCAGTTGGACAAAACATTGGAACTTTACCGGCTTTGAAAGTTTTTAATTAATTCGGGCTGAAATTTCAGTTTGTTGACATTCTTACAACGGTCGTGAAATCATAAGAAAGTGATTCTCCGTCACGCCTGCCCTTATAAAAAAATCAATCCTATCGAAATTAAATATGAAACAAGTCATTCGCAAAGGTTTAAAGGAAATTATCGTCGATGAAGTTGCCGATCCGGTCGTCACGTCGAATCACGTTTTGGTGCGTCCTTTTTATTCGCTGATAAGTCCGGGGACGGAAACCGCCGACATTCACACGGACAGCATCGTCAAGGAAGTTGCCGACAATCCGTCGCATCTGCAAACGGTCTGGAACGTGATGATGAAGACCGATCCCGTCAGCACCTTCAACGAAGTCCGCGCAAAATTTAAGGATTATGCGGTTTTGGGCTATTCGGGCGCGGGAATTATCATCGATAAAGACGAAAAAGTTACCGATCTGCAAATCGGTCAGCGCGTCGCTTACGGCGGCGAAGGAACGGGACACGGCGAAACGATCAATGTCGGTCGAAATCTGATCGCGCGCGTGCCCGATGCGGTTTCGTTTCAAGAGGCTTGTTTTACGACGCTCGGCGCAATCGCAATGAACTCGGTGCGGCTTTCCGAAATCAACATCGGCGACACGGTTGCGGTGATCGGTTTGGGCTTGGTCGGTCAGCTTGTTGCGCAGTTGGTGCGCTGTCAGGGCGGCGTTGTAATCGCCATTGACTTGGACAAAAAACGCGTCGATCTGGCGAAGGAAACGGGTGCGGATTTCGGTTTGGTTGCGTCAGAAACGACGATTCAGGAAGTTCGGGCACTGACGGACGGGCGCGGCGCGGATTGCGTGATCGTGGCGGCGGCTTCAAAATCGCCTCTGCCGCTTCAGCAAGGCGTGACGATGGCGCGTGATCGCGGTCGCGTGATTATGGTCGGCGCGTGTCCGATCGAGATTCCGCGAGCCGAAATGTATGTCAAGGAATTGAGTTTTATGGTTTCGCGCGCTTACGGTCCGGGAAGTTACGATCCGACTTACGAGAAACAGGGAATCGATTACCCGATCTCTTACGTGCGCTGGACGGAAAACCGCAATATGGAGGAATTTCTGCGTTTGATGGCGGTCGGAAGGGTTAATGTCAAACCGCTGATTTCGCACGAATTTCCGCTCGAAGACGCACCGAAGGCTTACGAAACAATTATGGGCGGAAACGGCAGTTCGAGTCTGGCGGTCGTTTTGAAATATCCGATCAGCGAAGCCGAAAACGCGCTCGAAACCTTTGCGCCGACGCGAAAGATTGTCGTAGATTCTGCATCCGTTCAGAAGGACGAAGTTAAATTTGCTCTCGTCGGCGCGGGAAATCTGGCGAAATGGGCGCATCTTCCCGCGATCAATAAAATTACGGGCGCAAATCTTCACGCCGTTTATTCAAATCGCGGCGCGCAGGGCAAATCTTACGCGATGCGTTTCGGTGCGAAATACAGCACTTCGGATTATGCACAAATTTTGAACGATGCCGACATCGACGTGATTTTGATTTCAAGCCGTCACAAAGAACACGCACAGCAGGCGATCGACGCTTTAACGGCAGGAAAACACGTTTTCATCGAAAAGCCGATGGCGGTTACGGTCGAAGAATGCCGGGCGATCTATAAAGCCGTCGAGCGAAGCGGAAAACGTTTGATGGTCGGGTTTAATCGACGTTTTGCGCCTTATTACGTCGAAATGAAACGCGAAATTTCCAAACGCACGAGTCCTGTCGTGATTTCGACGCGAATAAATTCGCCCGGCATCGAAAACGGTTGGGCGGCGGAAAAATCAAACGGCGGCGTTGTGCTCGGTGAAGGCTGTCACTTTATCGATCTGATGTATTGGCTTCTCGAAAGCGAACCCGTTTCGGTTTCGGCTTACGGTTTCGGCGAACACAACGTTGCCGCGACGCTCAAATTTGCCGATGGTTCGATCGGAAATTTCATCTATACGGTCGTCGGAAGCGAAACTTCGGGCGGTGAAATGGTCGAAGTTTTCGCACAGGGCGTGAGCGTTTTAAGCGAAGATTTCAAACGCATCGTCATCAAGCGCAAAAAACGCGAGGCACGCAGTAAATTTTTCGCGGCGAAAGGTTATCAGGAACAACTTGAAAGTTTTGTCCGAAGCATTAAAAATGGAACGGAAACCGCCGTGACCGCGATTGACGGAACACGCGCCACGCTCGGCTGTTTGCTGATGCTCGAAGCGGCGCGGACGGGCGAAGCCAAAGAATTTAATCTGAACGAAATTTTAGCTTAGTAGAAATGCACGTTTTACAACTCGGTCCATATCCGCCGCCCGAAGGCGGGATAAGTCGGAATATGCTCGCAATTCGTGACGAATTGTTGAAAAGCGGGCACGAATGTTCGATCATCGCGACCGCGAAAAGTTCGGAGATCAAAGACGAGCCGAACGTCTATCATCCGCGCACTCCGCGAGAATTCATCAAACTTTTGAAAAGTTTGAAATACGACATTCTACACGTTCATCACGGTGGCGAGCTTCCGTTTCGCGTGTTCGTTTTTCTTTGGATTTGTGCATTTTTCGGACGCGGAAAAAGCGTTTTGACGTTTCATTCGGGCGGTTATGCGGTGGAAAACGTGAAAACAGCAAGCTATTTTTCGCGTGATGCGTTCATTTTCCGAAGATTCCGCAAAATTATCGCCGTCAATGCGCAGATGGTCGAAATGTTCGGGAAATTCGGCGTAAAAAAAGAAAAACTCGAAATGATCTTGCCTTTCGTTTTGAAAAATCCCGAAAAATCCGTCGAAGTTCCGGCAAATTTGCGGGAATTTGTTGAAAAACACTCGCCGTTTTTGCTTACAGTTTGTCTTTTGGAAGACACATACGACCTTTTTTTACAGATCGAGGCGATTGAAAAAGTGTTGAGAGAACTGCCGGATGCGGGGTTGATGATCGTCGGTTCGGGAATTTTAGAAGCGGAATTGAAACGTGCAATCGCCTCAAAAAAATACGCCGACCGCATTTACTTGGCGGGAAATGTCGAGAACAAAATCACGCTCCATTTGATAAAAAAAGCCGATATTTTATTGCGCACCACGAAATTTGACGGCGACGCGATCGCTATCCGCGAAGCTTTATTTCTGGAAACGGAAGTTATCGCCACCGATAATAAAATGCGTCCCGAAGGCGTTCACCTGATTCCGATTCACGACGAAAAGGCATTGGTCGAAAAGATCATCGAAGTTTCCGAAAAAGAAAAACTACCGCGCCCTGAAAAAGCCGACAACACTTCAAACATCGAAGCGGTTTTGAAGGTTTACCAGCAAATTTTCAAAGGCTAATTTCCGCTTCTGACGGTTTCCTTCGGGAGTTTTTCGGCATCGGCTCCGACATTTGCACCGTTTGCGGCTTTTCCTTTGAAACGGCTGTTCGGTGAAATCCGCAGATCGTTTCCCGCCAGATTCACAAATCCGATCGAATTGTAATCGGAAACCCAGAAATTATTTGGCGAAAAAGACGTTTCGCTGTTCGGGATCGAACGGTTATTGACGAAAACGTTATTTGCAAAAGTCCTTTGCGCCGCGGGCGATTTGATGTTTTCAAAACCGTGAATGCCGTAATTTCCGTGTCCGGCGATGTTGTCGCGGAAAAGAAAATTGGTCGGCAGTCCGTCGTGAAAAATTATCGGGCTTCCCGAATTGAACGAAGTGTTGTTTGAAATTTTGATGTTATCGCCTTTTGAAGCCTGAATAAAATAACCCGAACCTTCGTATCTTTTATCGCCGATATTCAAAAGCAGATTGTTGGAAATCGTCAGATTTTTCATCACCCGGCTCGGATAAACATCATCCTGACCGAGAATATTGATGCCGTCGCCCGCGCCGTTGATAATATTGTTTTCGATCAAAACGTCCTCGATCACGGAAAACGGGGCTTTGCCTCCGTCATTGCGAACCGTGATGCGAAACGCCGGACCGAGCCAGTTATTCTCGAAAATATTGCCCGAAACCTGAACGCGTTTGGCATTTTTCAGTTCAAAAAGACATTTCAGCGAAACTTTTCCCTTCCAGATTTCGGGTTTGTTAAAGTAGTTTCCGCGCACTTCGATGTCTTGCGGGATGAGTTCGGCGTTTGCCGGATCGGAGCCTCCGAACATCGTATTTTCTGCGCCGCCTTCGATGTAATTATTGAGAACTTTGACGTTTTTCGTGCCTGTCCAGCCGCAGATTCCCTGTGTTTCTTCGCCTGAAAAAGCAAAGCCTTCAAAATAACTGTTTTTAACGACCGTGTTCGCGCTGTTCAGAGCCAAACCGCGCCGCACAACGCCCGTTTTATTTGGTCGAAAATAACATCGGTCGATCTCGAGATCGCGTGGAACGTCCGCTGATTTCGCGCTTTCCGTGCCGAAATAAACGAGATTGTAAATGTAATCGGCATTGTTCGGCGCAAATTCGATGCCGATAAAACGGTAATGATGCGCGCCGTTTTCGGTCGAAACGGCAGGTTTTCCGCCGCCGCGCGTGATGATCTTTGCCATCAGAGCCGAATCTTTCGGCGAAACTCGTTTGTTTTCCGCTAATTTTGCAAATGCTGAAGAGCGAATCGTTATGAAATCGGTCAAAGACTTGTTTGGCAAAACGATCTCTTTGTAAACCGCGCCGGCTTGCAGTTCGATAATGTCGCCGCTTTTAGCTTTGTTAATTGCTTCTTGAAGATTTCCGTTGGCGGGAACTTTGATGATCTGAAAATTTCCTTCCGAAGAAATTTCGAGCGGCGGTTCAAACAAACCAAAATTGTCGGAAAACTTGAAAAATGAAACGGTTACGACCGCACCGAGAAAGGCGATAACGCCGAAGATCGCCGCAAAATGAATTTTGCTCCAACCTTTTTTCGGCAGTTCCTTGCGGCGAATTTGAATTTGTTCGGCAGACATTTTTTGAATTATAAACGATTCGGCATTTCGATGATAAATAAAGTCGGAAAAAAGCCGGAATTCCGATTTCGAGGTTTTTTCGGAATGCGGAAATATTTATCGCCAAAAGCCATTAAAATAATGTAAAATATTCAAGGCTTCTTTCGGCTTGCAAACTAATCCCAAAAGTAACTCCAACCCTTGCAAATATGTGCGGAATCAATGGAATAGCATATTCAAATCGCTCACAAAGAGCAGACGATCGCGTTATCAAAATGATGCGCGACGTGCAATATCATCGCGGACCTGACGACGGCGGAATTTTTCTCGAAGAAAATATCGGACTCGGACATCGGCGTTTGGCGATCGTTGACGTTTCGCACGGCGCACAGCCGATGTTTAATGAAGACGAATCGCTCGTCATCGTTTACAACGGTGAAATATACAATCACGCCGATTACCGCCGCGAACTCGAAATCGCCGGGCACGTTTACAAAACTCACTGCGACACGGAAACGATTCTGCATCTTTACGAAGAACTCGGCACGAAATGCCTTGAAAAATTGCGCGGAATGTTTGCATTTGCGATCTGGGACAGGCGCGAAAAATCGCTTTTTATCGCCCGCGACCGTTTGGGTGTAAAGCCGCTCTATTATTATTTAAGCGAAAAAGGCGATCTGTTTTTCGGTTCGGAGATCAAAACGATTCTGGAAGCCGGAGCGATCAAACCCGAACTTAATTACAATGCCTTGCCCGACCAGTTTGCAAATCACGGAACTTCCTACGACGAAACGCTTTATGTCGGCGTGAAACGGCTTTTGCCCGGACATTTTCTGATCTGGAAAGACGGAAATCTGAAGCTCGAAAAGTTCTGGGATGTTTCGTTTGAACCGAAACACACGGAACTCATCAACGACGAACTTTTTGTCGAAGAATGGCTCGAACTTTTCAAAAAATCGGTTAAATTGCGCCTGATGGCGGACGTTCCGCTCGGAATGTTTTTGTCGGGCGGCATCGATTCGAGCGCGATCTGCGCGGTGATGGCGGAAATGGTCGATGAGCCGATCAAAACGTTTTCGGTCGGTTTCAAAGAACGCGAGGCGAACGAATTCGAGTATGCGCGAATCGTTGCGAACGCTTACAAAACCGACCATCACGAAATCACGATCACGCCCGAACAGTTTTTTGCCGAATTGCCGAAACTGATCTGGCACGAAGACGAACCGCTCGGCTTTATCGCGTCCGTTCCGCTTTATTTCGTTTCAAAACTCGCGCAGGAACACGTCAAAGTCGTCTTGACAGGCGAGGGAAGCGACGAAATTCTGGCGGGTTACGGTCGTTATGCGAAAGCTCTGCAATTACTTCAATACGGCGAAAAATACGAAAATTTAACGCCGAGCTTCGTGCGTCAAATGGTCAAAACGGGCGCGACCGCGATCGGCGGAAGACTTTCGCGGACTTTTCTGACGCGCCAATCGGACATCGAAAATCTTTTCTTCGATAATTTCGCGGTTTTCCCGAAAGCGATGCAGGAAAAGATGTTTGCGGACGAAACAAAGGCGCGGATTTACGAGCAAAACCCGTATTTTTATCAAAACCGTTGGATTCAGAAAACCGATGCGGAAAATATTTTGGACAGATTGCTTTACGCTGACACGAAAACTTATCTGCACGAGCTTTTGATGAAACAGGATCAGATGTCGATGGCGGCTTCGATCGAATCGCGCGTTCCGTTTCTCGATCACGAACTCGTCGGTTTCACGGCAAAATTGCCGTTGGAAATGAAACTGCGCGGCAAAACGACGAAATGGATTCTGCGCGAAGCGATGAGGGGAATTTTGCCCGACCAAATCCTGACGCGCTCGAAAATGGGTTTTCCCGTTCCCGTCGGAAATTGGTTTCGCAACGAATTCAAACATATCGTCGATGAATACATTGTTCACGAACGCGCTTTGAATCGCGGAATTTTCAACGCCGATTTTATAAAAGAATTAGTTGCCAAACACAACGCGGGCGAAAATCACGACGAAAGATTGTGGTTTTTGGTCAATTTCGAGATTTGGCAGAGGCAGATTTTAGAAGGTGAATCTATTACATAAATTATCATTCGGTCTTTGGGCTTTGGTTTTCGGGCTTTGCAGAAATAAAACCAAGACCGAAGACCGAAACCCAAAGCCCAAAGATTAAAATGTTAATTGCTGAATTGGAAACAAAAAAGACGAATTCGGACGTTTTGCGCGGACGTGATATTTTGTGTTTTTCGCACGATTGGACAGGCGATCCGCTTTCAAAAACTCACTTGATGCGCGTTCTTTCGCGTGAAAATCGGATTTTGTGGATCAACGCGATTGCCAACCGGATGCCGACGACTTCGAGCAAGGACATTTCGCGGATTTTCAAAAAACTAAAGAGTTTTACCGAACCCGTTAAGGAAGTCGAACCGAACATTCACGTGCTCAATCCGCTTGCGATCCCGACTTACGGAAACGATGCCGTCCGTAAATTCAACGAAAAATTTCTCGTTTCGCAGGTCAAAAAAGCGATGCGGAAGCTGAAATTTCAAAGTCCGATCAATATGGTTTTCAATCCGGCGGCGGGATTGCTGGCAGGAAAGCTCGGCGAAAGTGAACTGATTTATTATTGCGTTGACGAATACACGGCATTTACGGGCGTTGCGGCGGGGCTTAAGGAAATCGAGGAAGATTTGTTCAGCAAAAGCGATCTGGTTATTGTTTCGGCGGAAAAGCTGTTTGAATCAAAACATCATTTCAATAAAAATACTTTCGTCATTCGTCACGGGACGGATTGGAAACATTTTCGCAAGGCGTTGAGCGATGAAACGAAAATTCCCGACGAGATCAAGAATTTACCGCGCCCGATCATTGGTTTTCACGGGCTTCTGGCGGATTGGGTCGATTTTGAACTTCTGAAAAAAACGGCGGAACATTTCAAAAACGGTTCGCTCGTTTTGATCGGAAAAATTGCGGTTGACGCGGAAAAAAAGATAAAGATTCTCGACGGAATTCCGAACATTCATTTTCCCGGTCGCAAACCTTACGCGGAACTTCCGAATTATTGCAAAGCGTTTGACGTGGCGTTAAATCCTTTCGAGATCAACGAATTGACGCTGGCGGCAAATCCGTTGAAGGTGCGTGAATATCTTGCGGCGGGTTTGCAGGTCGTTTCGACCGACATTCCCGAAGTGCGGATTTTGGATAATTGTCTGATCGGTGAAAATCACGCGGATTTTATCGAAAAGATCGAATTCGTTTTGCAAAATACGAAGCCGAAAGAGGAAATTTCGGACGGAATCGAACACGAAAGCTGGGAGGCGAAGATCGACGAACTGCGCGGGATTATGCGGACGTGCAGACACGGCGACGCGGTGACGCGGTGATGAGGAGAATTTTGAAGTTTGGAATTCCGTTTATTATTTTCATTATTGCTTGGGTAGTGATCGCGCCGTTTCTGGCGACGAATTTGATAATCGAAAAGCCTTTGGAACGCGCCGATGCAATTTTTGTTTTGAGCGGTTCGGGAACTTATCTCGAACGCACGCAAAAAGCCGCCGAACTTTATCAAAACGGCGTTGCGCCGAAAATTATTCTGACGAATGACGGCGAATTCGGAAGCTGGTCAAAAACCGAGCAGAAAAATCCCGCGTTAGTCGAACTGGCGCAGAAAAACCTTTTGAGAAACGGCGTTCGGGCTGAAAATATCGAGGTTTTGGAACCGCAGGTGAGCGGAACCGTCTGGGAAGCGATCGCTTTTGCCGAAAAAGCGAAAAAAGACGATCTGAAAAAGGTGTTGATCGTCACTTCGGCTTACCACACGAGCCGCAGTTTGCGGACATTTGAAAAGATTTTGGCGGAAAGGCAAGTCGCAACCGAGATCGGGATCGTTTCGCCGCCGCCCGGCATTCAATCGCCGAATCCGCGATTTTGGTGGCTGAAACCGAAGGGCTGGCAAATGGTTGCGGGCGAATATCTGAAAAGCGCGGTTTATTGGTTGTTTTATTGAAAGAGTCGGTTTTCACGAATTCTTAATTACTTTTTCAAAAACGAACAATGAACACAGCCACAATTGAAATGCAGGAAATTGCACAACAACATACAAAAGAAGTCGAAAAAGGAGAACGCTTCGAGTTCGGCAAAAACTGGAGCGCGTTTCTTTCCGTTCTGGACGACGAACGCATCGCCAAAGCCGAAGAATCTTTGCGCGAAATGCTCGAAGTCGAAGATTTGAAAGGCAAGACCTTTCTCGACATCGGTTCGGGAAGCGGACTTTTTTCGCTCGCGGCGCGACGCTTAGGCGCAAAGGTTTTTTCGTTCGATTTCGATTCAAATTCGTTTGCCTGCACGAAGGAATTAAAGCGCAGATATTTTGACGGCGATGAAAACTGGACGATCGAACAAGGTTCGGCTTTGGACAGAAATTACGTTGAATCTTTAGGAAAATTCGACATCGTTTATTCGTGGGGCGTGCTTCATCACACGGGTGAGATGTGGAAGGCTTTGGAAAACGCGGCGTTGCCCGTTGCCGACGGCGGGAAACTTTTCATCGCGATCTACAACGACACGGGAAGCCAGGCAAAACGCTGGCATTGGATCAAGAAAACCTATTGCAAACTGCCGAAACTGCTGAAAACCCCGTTTGCAATTCTGGCAATTGCGCCCGAAGAAGGAAAGGCTTTGATAAAATCGCTCGTCACCTTAAAACCGCAAAACTACGTCAATTCGTGGACGAAATACAAAAACGGTCGCGGAATGAATCGCTGGTATGACATCATCGATTGGGTCGGCGGTTTCCCGTATGAAGTCGCTTCGCCCGAAGAACTTTTTAATTTTTATAAGGAAAAAGGTTATCGTCTGACGAAATTGAAAACGAAAGGTGTCGGGCTCGGCTGTAACGAATTGGTTTTTGAAAAGGAAAATGATTCGGGTTTACTGATTTAATTCAGATTTTTCAGACAAAAGACCGCCGATCTGTTTTTGCAGGTCGGCGGTTACTTTTTCGATGTATTCGTGTAAATCTTCTTTGTTTGCAGGTTTTTCGAGTTCGACGGCAGGATGAAAAAATATCTCGACGCGATGAAAAAAACTCGGATATTTCATTCCCTGCGCCCAAACTTTATTTGCGCCGCGAACCGTCACGGGCAGAATCGGAACTTCCGCTTCGATGGCAAGACGGATCGCGCCGGATTTGAACGGGAGCATTTTGCCGTCGGCAAATTCGCGCGCGCCTTCGGGAAAAATGATGAGCGCGGCTTTATCCGCGAGCGCGGCTTTCGATTCGCGCCACGCCTTGAGCGTTCCTTTGCTGTCCAGACTTACGGGAAATGAACCTAAATAACGGATGACCTTGCCGATAAAAAACCATTCAAAGGCTTTATCGTAAGCCATATAACGAAACTTTCTTCTGATCGGCAGAGAAATCCAGACCGGATCGACGTAGGATTGATGATTCGGCACGATCAGCAGTCCGCGCGTCGTATCTTGCGGGATATTTTCGGTGTTGTAGTATTTTATCCGCCACAGGATTTTGCTGGCAGTCAGACCGATGAAGCGGCAAATTTCAAAAACGAACGGTGACGGATATTTGATTTCGGCTGATTCTTTCACAGGCGGTAAAAAATAAATGATTTCACCGTCAAGGATAACTAATTTTCTTCGGTTCTTTCAACGCCCGAATCTAATTTCTCAATCGGGAATTTCACGTCGACGAATTCCAGATGCAGACGCGGAAGCTTGTCTTTACCCAATTTGCGGTTGCGCACGACGGCGATCGCCGAAAAGTCGCGTTTCTCGTCCGTCACACGGCAACATTCGCCGACGTTGGCATCGAGATATGTAAAAACCGCCGCGCCGCTGTAGCTGACATTTTCGGTTTTCGCAAAATCTTCGTAGATCACGTTTCCGTCGATGTCGATAACTTCGAGCTTTAAATCGATTGCAGTCCAGTAACGCGTAAATTTGCGGGTTATGAAAGGCGTGGCGGTTTCTTTGATATTCCAGTAGCCGTCTTCGTTCATCCCGCAGATCATATATGATTGCTGCGGAGTTTCGTGATAGCTTTCGGGCGCGTTTTTGCCGATGAAAGCGACACCGATTTGAAAACCTTTGCTTTCGTCGCCCGAAACGGGATTGCAGTGCTGAACCAAACCCCAGATGCGGTAAAGTTCCTTGTCTTCGTCGTAACCGCGCAGTTGTTTCGGCATCGGCATCAGCAAAGAAAGCAGTTGCCCGACCCGACATCTGCGCGGCAGGTAAAAGCCCGCGCCGTTTCTCGAAATGGTTAAAACCTCGGATGTTTCCGTCCAATAAGAATCTTTATCTTGTTTTGCCTTGACTGTTAATGTAAACGAAGACGGAAAACGCCGGTTTTGACGCTTTTCCATTTGGGTTGAGATGGTCATAATTTCTCCTGTTTTGAATGTTAGATTTAATGCGTTGGGAGTAACATTATGGAACCTGCTTGACTTGAACCCTTTTGATTTACAAAAAACTTATTCGATTCCTTCGAGAGGAAAAAAGTGATCGATAAATTCGACGTGAATGCGCGGAATGCCGTCCGAGCCGAGCCTTCTTCCGCGCACGACGGAAATGATCGTGGTCGAATAACGCTGGCTGATGATGCGTAGAAATGAACCGACCTGAACATCGAGCGTCGTAAAGACCGAAGCACCGCCGAGACTTAAGTTTTCGGTGACGGTCGATTCACTGTTGACGACGTTCCCGTTATCGTCCAAAACTTCGACGATGACCGTTTCAGGGATCGGAAAACGCGAATGTCGGCGTTGATCTTTCGGCAGATGGCTTTCGTCGGGACGCAGAGAGGCTTCCGTGACGTTCCATAAACCTTCGTTACTGCGCGTCGTAATGTCGAACAGCTTCGCCGGATTATCGGTAAAGCCGGGCGGCGGGTTTTTCCCGATAAATGCCACGCCGTGCGCGTATGATTCGTTTTCGCCGCGTGTTTTGACACAGCGGCGGATAATTCCCCAAACACGGTATTGCGGCTCCATAAAATCGAAACAACGCAATTGCCGCGGTAAGGGCATAATCATTTGCACGACCCGACCGCGTTTGATCGGGCGTTTAAGATTGAAACCTGCGCCGAAAGCGGAAACGTCGGAAAGCCTCGTGATCTCGCTCCAGAACACTTTTTGATCAACCTGAGTTTCAACTCTCAGGGGCAGTGCGAGCGATATTCGATTGATCTTTCTGGTTTCTTTTTCGCTGACCTGGGATGACAGCATAACTCCTCCAAAATTGTTAAATAAATTCTTTGGAAATTTTGTTTAGAACCCTTTGAGAATCGGTTATTTCCAAATAGATATAAAGGCTGAAACGTTTGCGAAACAGGTCTGTAACCTGTATAATTAGAAAACATTTAATCAGGATTTTATTCCAGAATTTTTTGTATTTCCGCCTTTTGCCAAACGACTCAGCAAAAACGAAAAAAGGTAAATTTTAGATTAGGAAAATTAATGGACAACATTTTAGAACGCAATCAGATTAATATCGAAGATGAAATGCGGCGTTCGTATCTCGACTATGCTATGTCGGTGATCGTCGGACGCGCTCTGCCGGACGTGCGTGACGGGCTGAAACCCGTTCACCGCCGCGTGTTATGGGCGATGCACGAACTCGGCAACACATACAACAAAGCCTACAAAAAATCGGCTCGTGTGGTAGGAGACTGCATAGGAAAATATCACCCGCACGGCGACCAATCGGTTTACGGAACGGTCGTTCGGCTCGCGCAGGATTTTTCGATGCGCTATCCGCTCGTTGACGGGCAGGGAAATTTCGGCTCGATTGATGGCGACAACGCGGCGGCGATGCGTTATACGGAAGTCCGTATGGCGAAACTGACGAACGACGTGCTTGCCGACATCGAAAAGGAAACCGTCGATTTTATCCCGAACTACGACGAATCGCTTTCCGAGCCTTCGGTTTTGCCGACGCGCATTCCGAATCTGCTCGTCAACGGTTCGGAAGGAATCGCGGTCGGGATGGCTTCCAAGATTCCGCCGCATAATCTGACGGAAATTCTCGAAGCGACCATCGCGCTCGTCAAAAAGCCCGAAATTTCGATCGACGAACTTATCAAGATCGTTCCGGGACCCGATTTCCCGACGGGCGGTTTTATTTACGGACGTGAAGAGATTCACCGCGCCTACCGCGAAGGACGCGGCGTGATCCAGATGCGGGCGCGGGCGGCAATCGACCGCATCGGGCGCGGCGACCGTGAAAAGGATGCGGTCGTCATTACGGAAATTCCGTATCAGTTGAACAAATCGCGTTTGATCGAACGCATTGCCGAACTGGTCAACGAGAAAAAACTCGACGGCATTTCGGAAATCCGCGACGAATCGAACCGCGAGGGAATCCGCGTCGTCATCGAACTCAAACGCGATGCCGTGCCGCAGGTCGTGCTCAACAAACTTTATAAATTAACGCCGATGCAGTCGTCGTTCGGCATCATCAATCTTTCGATCATCGACGGACAGCCGCGCATCCTGAATCTGAAACAGATGCTCGAAGCGTTTGTCGAGTTCCGCCGCGAAGTCGTCCGCCGACGCACCGAGTTTGAACTCAAGAAAGCACAGGCGCGCGCGCATATTTTGGAAGGTTTGAACAAAGCCATCGACGCGCTCGATTACATCATTCCGCTCATTCGCAATTCGCGCTCGGTCGATGAAGCGAAGCAGTTTTTGACGGGCAAATTTGCCAATCTGCACGAAGTCAAAAACTGGAAAGGCGTGGCAAGCGACAAAACGCTCGCGGGCTTTTTGAAGGATTTGGAAAGAGTCATCGGCGGACTTCGTTTCACCGACATTCAGGCGCAGGCGATTCTCGATCTGCAACTTCGCAGACTTTCGGCTCTCGAACGTCAGAAAATTATCGACGAACTCGAAGCGATCTTGAAAGTCATTGCCGAACTCGAAGCGATTCTGGCGAACGAACATCTTTTGCGTCAGGTCATTATCGAAGAATTGCAGGAAGTCAAAAAGAACTTCGGCGATGCACGTAAAACCGAGATCGTCGATGCCGGAATCGAACTTCGCATCGAAGATTTGATTCCCGACGAAGACGTGGCGATCACCGTCACGAATCAGGGCTACATCAAACGCACGCCCGTTTCGATCTACTCGAAACAGGGACGCGGCGGCAAAGGTCGGCTCGGTGCAAAGGCGAAAAACGAAGATTTCGTCGAACATCTTTTCATCGCTTCGACGCACGCTTACCTAATGATCTTTACCGAAGACGGACAGGTTTTCAAAATGAAGGTTCACGAGATTCCCGAAGCCGACCCGTCGGCGCGCGGAAAGGCGGTCGTCAACTTGATTCAGCTTTCGAGCGAGAAAAAACTGGTTGCCGTGATGCCGGTGCGCGATTTTTCGGAAGAAACTTATCTGACGATGGTGACGAAACAGGGCGTTATCAAAAAATCGTCGCTGGCTGATTATCAAAACATCCGCGTCAACGGCATCAATGCGATCAACATCGACGAAGGCGACGAACTGCTCGATGTCATCAGAACCGACGGCAAACAGCAGATTTTGATCGCCACGCACGACGGGATGGCGGTTCGTTTCAAGGAAACCGACGTGCGCCCGATGGGACGCGTCGCACGCGGTGTGCGCGGCGTGGACTTGCGCGAAGGCGATTTCTGCGTTGCGGTGCTCGCGGTTTCGGCGGAAGGAACGGAGAAAATACTTTCCGTTTCCGAGCAGGGCTACGGCAAGCAGACGCAGGTTTTAAATTACCGTCTGACGAAACGCGGCGGTAAGGGCGTTATCAATATGAAAACGACCGACAAGACCGGAAAAGTCGTCGCGGCGTTTCCCGTCAACGAAGATTCGGAGATTATGATTATCACCCAACAGGCGAAACTCATCCGGCTCGGCGTTGACAAAATCCGCGAAACGGGTCGTTCGGCGCAGGGCGTGATGCTCATCCGCACCGGCGAAGACGATCTCGTTACGAGCGCGTCATTGCTCGAAATCACCGAAGAAGATGACGAATAGGTGATAACGGATAACTGATAACGGAAAAGGGATGAATGTAAAATTCATCCCTTTTTCTTTTTAGCGGGCAAAAGAAGAAATTGGTTATTTTAACGTCAACTGACGTTATTTCAGAAAAATTAATCGGCGGACAGGTTTATTCGCCTCAAAATCTGTTCTTGTAAAAGGAAAATGAATCGTTTCAAAAGGGAAACAGGAGATATGAAAAGGGAAACCGTTCATTTCCCAAGGGAAACGGAAGATATAAAAAGGGAAACCGTTCGTTTCCCTTTTAAAATGATTCATTTCCCATTTAAAACGAACGGTTTTCCATTTAAAACGATTCATTTCCCATTTAAAACGAACGGTTTCCCTTTTAAAACGGAAGATATGAAAAGGGAAATGAACCGTTTCCCTTTTAAAACGATTCATTTCCCTTGGAAAACATTCCGTTTCCCTTTATAAAATCTCTCTCAAAACAACCAATCAAACATCCTTTATAAACAACTCCATTGATTGCCGACCATCATTGCGGGCGCGCCGCTTCCGCCTTGCTGACACGGGGTTGTGTTGCGGCGGCAGTTCTGGCAATACACCATCGAGCCGTTCGCTTTTCCCGCCGGAAGTTGATTTTGCGGAAACGAGGGCATCTGCACGGGCGCGTTAAACTGCACGTCCGTGCCGAAAACGGTCGGATAACCTTCCAGTTTCCCGAAATCGTTCGGCTGTCCCGTCATAAAAATGATCGTCGATTTGTCGAAGAGATTGCGCGTTGCGCCCTGACAGCCGATGATGCCGCCGTCGTAGCAAAAGCGGTCGCCCGTCGAATAAACGCGCACGAGCGGATTCGATTTGAAGGTTTTCGGTCCGTAAAACGAACCCGTCGAAACGAGCGTCACGCGCGAATTGAGAAAGATCGGGTCGTGAAAGATGCTGTTCAGGATCGTCAGCGGATAGGAATAATCGCCCGCGCCCTGAATGTTCGCTTCGTTCAGAACGATCGAATTAGTCATATTCTCGGTCTGCGAGGTCAGAATCGTAATCACGCCCGACGAAAGCACATCAAGGAAAGTTCCGCCGAGTGCGTTCGGAAAACCGCCGCCGTAGGTATCGGAAATCAAAACCGCCGCCGAACGCTCGAAGTGCATCGAATTCGCATTCTGTCCGGGTTGCTTCTTCGGATTGATGAACAAACTGCCTTCGATCTTCCAGTCGGAGTTTGAAACGTCGTTCCAGATGCCCGCGTCGCGATTGTAGATGAAACGGCAATGATTGAGCTTGATGTAATCGAACTGCCACGTTTTCTGCGTGATCGGCAGGGCGTGTCCGTAAATGCCGCGAAAGAAATTATTGAAAACGACGCGCTCGAAATAGAAATTCTGCGCCGAAGTGAACGCGCCGACCGCTTCAAAACCGTAAGTATTGTCGTTGCTCTGCGCGTAAAGTTCGATGTCCTTGATGGTGATCGAATCGGTGCATTCGCCGATCTTGAAAAGCGCGCGGCTGCGTCCCGTCAGGATGATGCGGCTCGGACTTTTCTGGTTGACGTTGTTCGTGTAGGAATTGGAATTGGCACTGCTGATGCCCTGAATTATCACGCCCGACGGCACGATCAATCCTTTGTAATTAGCCGTTCCGCCGACCATATAATCGCCTTCGGGAAAGATCAGCGTTCCGCCGTTGCGCGTGGCGAGATAGGCGAACGCGCTCTGGATCGCGATCGTGTCGTCGGTGCGCCCGTCGCCTTTCGCGCCGAAATCCTTGATGTTATACGCGCCCGATTCGTTCGGTTCGCGGTTCGGAATCCAATCGTAAATGACCGTTCCGCTCGATTGATCGCCGCGAAACGAAACGCGGTAGGATTTGTCCTCGCCCTCGAAACACCATTTGTAATCGGTTTTGCTCGCCGTCATCGAAGCGATCGAACCGCTTTGCGTCAGGCTCGCGCCCGACGTTCCGCACGAACGGACGCGCATCGGCGTTTTCGTGTCGAGATCGGAGATCGTGATGTTGGTCGTCGGCGGCACGTAGCGAATCGTGCAGGTCGCCGTTTTATGATCTTCGGGCACGTCGAGAATGATGTTGTAGCCTTCAAATTTATTTTGCGGGAGAGCCGAAATCGCCAGTAGAAAAAGGGCAAAAAAAGCCGAAAAGAAAATTGTAAATCTCTGCATAATTGAAAATTATCACGCAAAGACGCTTTGAGCGCAAAGTTTATAATTTCATTGCCTCGCGCAAGGTTTTGAAAATATCCGGAAATTACGCGAAATTTCGTTTTTACTTCTGAAACTTTTCTGAAATAATAGCCGTAATACCTGTGCGTTATGCCAAACCAATCAATCGCAATCGAAAATATCAAGAGTTTAACCGACGTGGAACTGATCGCCGATGCCATTCGCGGACGCGAAGACGGTTTCGAGGAACTCGTGCGCCGCTATCAGCGACCGATCACGAGTTACGTTTACCGGATGCTCAACGATTACGAAGCCTCGCTCGACGTAACGCAGGAAGTTTTTATTAAAGTCTATAATTCGCTCGAAAGATACAGTTCCGATTACAAATTTTCAACCTGGCTCTACCGCATCGCGCACAACGCCGCGATCGATTATATGCGCCGCAATTCGATGGTCAAACAGAGCATCGAAGCCGAAAACGCCGACGGAACTTATCAATTACAGCTCGAAAGCCCGAACCCGACACCCGAACAGGAACGCGAACGCACCGAATGGCGCAACGAGATCGATTCGGTCGTCAAATGTCTGCCGGTCGTCTATCGCGACCTGATCGTTCTGCGTCATTCGCAGGATTTGAGTTACGACGAGATCGCCGAGGTGACGGGACTTCCGCTCGGAACGGTCAAAAATCGTCTTTTCCGCGCGCGCGAAATGATGCGCGATATGTTCATCGAACGCGGTTTTACGGGAATTTAATTTTTAATCGATTGAAATGAGTTTTGAAGGTGCAGAAAAAATAAGCGTATGTCCGCGTGCGGAAATCGCCGAATATCTTGACGGCGAGCTTTCTTCGCGTGCCGAACTCGCCCTGGAAATGCACATTCTCGACTGCGACGCTTGCCGCAACGAACTCAACGCCCAGAAAAAACTGCTCAACGCGCTCGATTTTGCGCTCGAAGAAGAAAAAGACTTTGAACTTCCCGAAAATTTTACAAAGGTCGTCGTCGCCAATGCCGAAAGCCGCGTCAGCGGTTTGCGCCGACCGGGGGAACGTTATAAGGCACTTTTTATCTGTGCCGCGTTGTTTTTATTGGTCGTTTTGGGATTAGCGGGCGAATCCGAAGCCGTGGTCAACACAGGCGGAAAGTTTATCGAACAGGTTTTAGCGGTCGGCAGTTTTTTCGGACACCTGATCTATGATTTTGCCATCGGCTTAACGGTTATTTTGAAATCGCTTTGCTTCCAGTTTGTTTATAAATCAGCTTTTTCGTTTATCTTTCTGGCGATTTTACTCGGGATTTCAGCCCTCATATTTTCACGTTTGATTACCGAATTTAAGATTTTAGGCTCAAAAAGTGATTAGTTCGATCAGCATTAAAGAAGTTTTTAATTTCGATGTTTCCCGTCAATTGAGATTGCTTTGCGGGATAATGTTGGTCTTTTTCTGTTCACTCGGTGCTTTTGCACAATCACAAATCCTGACTCCCGACGAAAACACCCTGATTATCGAAGACGCTCCCGAAATGGAAGTTTTCTCCTTCGGCAAAACCGTCATTATTAAAAAACAGGCAAAAGGCGTGCTTTCGTTCGGCGGCGATGTCGTGATCGAAGGAACCGTGAGCGGCGATGTCGCAACCGTCGGCGGCTCGGTCACACAAAAAGAAGGTGCTTTTATCGGCGGCGACGTGATCGTTTTCGGCGGCACGTATCGTTCCGAATCGGCTCGTCCGAAGCGAACGGAAGGCAAGGAAACCATCGTTTTCGGCATCTTTGAAGAAGAATTTCGCAGACTGGCACAAGACCCGACGCAAATATTTTCACCGACGCTTTCAATATCTTTTTTTGTTTCGCGTCTGTTGGCGATTCTTTTCTGGTTTATCGTTTCCCTCGGGTTTACGACGATCGCGCCGGGAGCGGTGAGCCGTGCCGTTGCGCGTTTTCAGCTTTCGACGCTCAAGGTTTTTGCGCTCGGCTTTTTTACGTTCGTGCTGACGATGATTGCCTCGATCGGAAGCCTGAGCTTTTTGCCGAATTATCTGAGCGCGGTCGTTTACCTGATGATCTTCGTGCTCTTACTGCTCGCTTACATTTTCGGGCGCGTCGCCTTGCAGGTGAGCCTCGGAAAGTTTCTGGAAAAGACGCTTTTCGGCGATAAATATCACTCCGAATCGCTCACTCTTTTCATCGGTGTCGCGGCTTGGACGATCTTACTTTCAATTCCTTATCTCTGGACTTTCGGATTCTTCGCATTGTTTGCCGCCGGAATCGGTCTGATCGTGACGGCGCGCTCCACGGAAAAATGGAAAAGACCCTAACATTTTCTTTTCCCTTTTTTACAATTCTTTACACTTTACATCAAACTTAAAGAGATAAAATATCGTCTTAAATTGCGTAAGTTAGCAACTTTCGCGGGTTAAGCGCGTATACATAAAGACAATTTTAATTTTTCAATAAAAAATAATGCGTTCAAAATTAATATTATTTCTATTTATTTCAGCACTTTCGGGGATTTTTTCGCTCGTTTCGGCACAGACTTCCGACGGCGGCTTAAAGCCTTCGGTCGTGACGGGCGATGTCGTTAATTTAGCCGATGCAAAGATCGTTTTGCAGACGAAAGACGGTTCATTGGACATTTCTTTGACGGACAAAACCGAATATAAACGCGTTCAGCCGGATAATCCGAGTCTGAAAAATGCCGTTACTTCGGCTTTGAGCGACATCGGTGCGGGCGACAAGCTGGCAATCTCAGGTTTTTATTCGGACGATAAAAAAACGCTTCGCGCACGCACCATCTATCTGATGACGAAAGCCGACATCAGCAAAACGCAGAGCGACCGCGCCGAACAATGGCGCACAAGAAGCATTAACGGGAAAGTAACTTCGGTTAACCCGCAGACGGGACAAGTAACGGTCGAGGTCGGCGGTTTAATGAACAAAACGAACATCGTTTTATCGGCAAAGGGAAACGCGAAAATAATGCGTTACGCGCCTGATTCGATCGAATACGCCAAAGCCAAGCCGAGCACCTTATCGGAAATCAAAGCGGGCGACACATTGCTTGCGCTCGGCGATAAATCGGCGGACGGTTTAAGCTTCGCGGCTGAAGAAGTCGTCACGGGTTCGTTTCAAACGGTGGCGGGAACGGTTAAATCGATCGATGCGGCGAAAAACGAAGTTGTCATTACCAACATTCAAACTAAAAAGGATGTCGTGATCGCCGTCAGCCAAACGACTTTGCAGAAAAAATTTCCTGAAGAATTTGCGCAAAGAATGGCGATGATGTCAGCCGGCGGAATGCGACCGGGCGGACAAGGCGCGCCGAACGGTCAGGGCGGACAAGCGGGACAGGGCGGAATGCGACCGCCGCAAGGTCAGACTCCGCAAGGCGCGGGACAACCGAATCCGAACGGACAAGGCGGCGGTTTCGGCGGCGGAATGCGCGGCGGACAAGGCGGAATCGACGCGATGCTCGAACGTTTTCCGAGCATCACGGTTGCCGATCTGAAAGCGGGCGATATGATCGCCGTTTCGAGCACGAAAACCGCAAATGTTGACCGCATCACCGCGATCAAATTGCTGGCAGGTGTCGAACCGTTTCTGAAAACCGCGCAAGCGGGCGGCGGACAAGGTGGAAATCAGGGCGGCGGACAAGGCGGCGGTTTCACCATTCCAGGACTCGACGGGGTAAATTTCCCGTAAGCAAAAATTCTTAATAATCAAAGAAACGCAGGCAAAATCCTGCGTTTCGATTTTATTCATATTCATAAATCATAATAAGCAGGCAAATCACAGATGAAATATCTAAAGACATTTTTAATAGTCGGAATCATAAATCTATTCATAAGCTCGACGATCCTGGCACAGCAAACGGGAAGTTTGACCGGGCAGGTCATCGATTCATTGGGAGCGAGCATTGTCGGAGCGACCGTTACGGCGGTCGACGGCGAAGGAAAGGAAAAAAAGGCGGTTACAAATCAGCAGGGCGATTTTACGATCAACGGGCTTGCGCCGGGAAGTTATATCGTGCGCGTCACGGCTGAAAAATTCGCTTTTTACGAAAATCCCGAAGTCGAAGTAAAAGCGGGCGCACGGGAAGCTTTATCGATCACGATGACCGTCGAAGGCGTTGCCGAGCAGGTCGAAGTTTCAAACGATAATCAGGTTTCCACCGATCCGAATGCAGATAAAGGCGCAACCGTCATCAAAGATAAGGATTTGGATGCTTTGCCGGATGATCCTGACGAACTCGAAGCCGCTTTGCAGGCTCTGGCGGGACCTTCGGCAGGACCGAACGGCGGGCAGATTTACATCGACGGATTTACGGGCGGCAGACTTCCGCCGAAGGAAGCGATTCGTGAAATCCGCATCAATCAAAACCCGTTTTCGGCAGAATATGATCGGTTGGGTTTCGGAAGAATCGAAATTTTGACCAAACCCGGTTCGGACAAATGGCGCGGACAAGCTTTTCTGAATTTCAACGATGAAAGCCTCAATTCGCGCAACCCGTTCGCTTTGAACCGTGCGCCGAGCCAGACGCGCTTTTACGGAGGAAACGTTTCGGGTCCGGTTCAAAAAGGAAAATCTTCATTCTTTCTTGATTTTAATAACCGCGAAGTCGATAACAACACGGTCGTTAATGCTCTGGTGCTCGATCCGACGCTGAATGTCACTTCCTTCAGACAGGAATTTCAGGTTCCGAACCGGCGCATTACGATCAGCCCGCGTTTCGATTATCAGATAAATACCAACAATACTCTGGTTTTGCGTTACAGCTTTACGCGCGCCAATGTCGATAATCAGGGAATCGGCGACACTTCCTTGCCGACGCGCGCTTACGAAACGAAAAATACACAGCACGAATTTCGTCTGACCGAAACGATGATCGTCAATCCGAAAACGGTCAACGAAACGCGGTTCCAATATGAGGTCAACAACCGTGACCAGATCGGCGACAATACGATCCCGACCATTAATGTTCCTTTCGCCTTTACGGGCGGCGGCGCGCAGATCGGTCTAAGTTTCAATCGCAATAAAAACTGGGAAATTCAAAATTACACGACGACTTCGCTCGGAAAAAACGGTGAACATTCCGTAAAATTCGGAGCGCGGGTTCGTGGGATCAATCTAAAAGACCGCTCCGAAAACAACTTCGGCGGAACTTTTACGTTTACGAATCTTAATAATTACATTGCCACGATTCAGGATACGCAAACGCCGGTTCAATATACCGTTGCCGCCGGAAATCCCGAACAGAGCATTTCGCAAACGGATGTCGGCGTGTTCGTTTCGGACGATTGGCGCGTTAATCCGGCTCTGACCCTGAGTTTCGGTTTGCGTTACGAAAATCAGAACAATATCAGCGACAACAAGAATTTTGCGCCGAGATTTTCGTTTGCGTGGTCGCCCGGTGCGGGCGGTGCACGTCCGCCGAAAACGGTTTTCCGCGGCGGTTTCGGTCTTTTCTACGACCGTTTCAGCGAAAATTTTTCGTTACAGGCTTTGCGGTTTAACGGCGTAAATCAGTTAAGCTATACGGTCAGTTTGAATAATTCAAATCCGGCTCTTCAACAAGCCGCACTCGCACTCCTGACACAACCCGTGTTTACGGTCAACGGTGTCACGAACGTGCCGACAATCGCACAGATTCAGACAGTTTTGCCTTCGTCGAGCGTCATCAGACGCGTTGCGGACGATCTCGAATCGCCCTACACCGGACAATTCGCGCTCGGAATGGAAAGACAATTACCGGCGCGCACGACGCTTTCGCTTTTCTATATCGCACAGAGAAGTTTTCATCAATTGAGATTGCGAAACATTAATGCGCCGATCTGTCCGGCACAGATCAATTGTCAAAATGCACCTGTTCCGTTTGCGGGACAGGGAAATATTTATCAATACGAATCGAGCGGTATTTTGAATCAACAGCAATTTATCGCTAATTTCAGAACCTTTCTCAGTGCCGGATTTTCGTTGTTTGGAAATTACCGTTTGGGCTATGCAAAGAGTGATACGGACGGTGCGGGAAGTGCGCCCGCTTACAGCTACGATCTGAGCGACGAATACGGCAGATCGTCGTTCGATACGCGTCATAATTTCTTTCTCGGCGGCAATTTTACATTACCCTGGGAGGTTTCACTCAGCCCGTTCATCATCGCGAATTCGGGCAGACCGTTTAATATCGTGCGCGGTGTCGATACCAACGGCGACCTTTTCTTTAACGAGCGTCCGACCTACGGCGAACTTGCCGCGAGATGCAATACGCTTGGGCTGACAAACAATTTCTGCAATGTCGGCGACAACGATCCGAACGCGATCATCCCGCGCAATTACGGGCAATCGCCGAGTTATTTCAGCGTCAATCTGCGTGTCAGTAAAAACTTCGGTTTCGGCGGTTCAAAAGCGACGGCGGCGGCAACGCAGGGCGGCGGTCAGGACGGCGCAGGTCGACAGGGCGGCGGCGGCGGCGGTGGCGGTCGCGGCGGTCGCGGCGGATTTCCGGGCGGCGGCGGTCGCGGCGGATTCGGCGGATTCGGCGGCGGCAGTGAAAGAAAGCCGTATAATCTGAACGTCGGGCTCAATTTCAACAATCTGTTCAATAACGTCAATTTCGGAACGCCTGTCGGCAATCTGGTTTCGAGCCGTTTCGGACAATCGATTTCGACTGTCGGCGGGTTCGGCGGATTCGGCGGCGGCGGTGGAGGCGGAGCGGCAAACCGTCGAATCGAACTCCAGATGCGTTTTAGCTGGTAATAATTAAAATAATTGAGCGAAATAGAGATGAAAATCAAGAACTTTCATCTCTATTTCAGCGTTTAATGTTAAAATTTAAAATGTTCCGAATTAAACAATATGAAAATCAAAATTTTAGCGATACTTTTTTTGACGGCACTGGGGTCGTTTGAAGCATCGGCACAGAAGGACGAACCGAAAAAGTCTGCGGAAGCGGTCAAGACCGACGTTAAAACCGTCGACAACGCACCGCTCGAACTTGCGAAAGCGGCACTTTTGGCGCACGGCGGCGACAAATTCAAAAATATGAAAACGCTCGTTATTCGCGGTTCGGCTGATATTACCACGTCGGCGATTTCACAGGCGATTCCGGCAACATTTGCACAGGTTTTTGCGGGTGACAGGTATCGGATGGAAATCAACAATCAGTTTACGCCTTTCAAACAGATTTACGACGGCAAACAGACTTCTTCGACGATTCGCGGCGGATTTTCATTGCCGCCGATCAACCGGCTCGGCTTGCCTTTGCTTCCGAAGATCGGCGAAACGGGTTACGTCATCACTGCTCTGTCCGCCGACAAAAAAAAAAAGAAAGGTTTCCGCATCACTTCGCCCGAAGGCTTTTACACCGATTTTTATCTTGACGAAAAAACGAATCAGGTCAAAGGCTACGATTCCGCTTACGAACTGAACGGGATGAGCGTGACAACCTCGGTCGAGATCGACAAATATAAAACGGTCGAGGGCGTAGTGATACCCGAAAAATACGTTCAGCGTTTCGATATGGGACAGATCACCGCTTATGCCGACTTCAAGGCAAAGGAAATTCTCGTCAACTCCGAAGTTGCCGACGACGTTTTTACGATCGCCGGATAACTTTTATTAAACAATTTCAAATAAAGCGACCGCGCAAATCATTGACGGTCGCTTTTTTGCATTCATAATTCAAAAAAAACACTGCCAAAGTAAAAAGATGCGGAGCGATAGTAAATCAGTGCGGAGCGATAGTAGAACGACGCGGTGTCAAAGTAGAAGCGTGTAACGGCAAAGCAGAAATTTGCGGCGCGATATTAGAACGTGACGGAGCGATTGTAGAATGGTGCGATGACAAAGTAGAGCGATGCAATCACATTGTAGGTTTTCTATCCGACCGAACATTTAACCTATTGAGTTTCGGCTGAATCGGGCGGTGCATTGTTGAAATCGTTCAAACATTTGTCGAGCGGTTCGCCGTTTTGGTGGATGCAGTTGCAGAAAGCCTTGCCCGCTTTGGCTTTTGTGCTGTTTGTGAATTGCCGTTGGCATTGTGTCAAAGTGTTGCGCGGTTTGACGCGGTAAAGACCCGGAATCCCAACGACGCAGATGACGACGGCGGCAAACACACCAGCGAAGAAAAGCCAGGGGAATTTATCATTAAAAAGTTGTGAAACGGCACTGCGGAAACGTGCGTAAAGCGGATGAATTCCGAATTTGAACGGCTCTTTCGGTGCATCGTTCCCAACCTCGAATTCTGCGGGTAAATGATTGAAGGGAAGTATGTATTTCCATTTTTCATAATTCCAGCCGAGCAGATACAGATTTGCCAGCGTCATCAGCGGCGCGGTAAAAAGCGAACCGTCGAAACGCACCGCATACGTCAAAATGCAAATGTTCAGGATGACGGGAAAATACAAAAACGCGCCGAGCGTAACCGTGCGCGGAATGAGCAGAAAAACCGCCGCCACGATCTGCACCACGCCGATAAAAGTGTAATAAAACCCCGTGTGATGCAGTGCTTCGAGATAACTGCCCATCGGGTGCCTGACCGACAGACCGCTGGCAAAGCGTTCGTCCATAATCTTGACGATCCCCGCCGGAATGAATCCCGCCGCCAAAGCAAAACGGCAAAAAACCGAAAACAGCCGCATCCAACTGTTCTGTTTCGCCCGAAAGTGAAGCCGCTCAAACGTCGAAGCAATTTTCATAAATTTCTAAACGCCGTCAACCCGAAAAAGGTTTTCTAATACAGATGAAAGTTTTTGAGAAACGCATTCTAAGAATGTGACCATCATAATATAAATCCTGCGGTTATTTTTATCATCGATCGTTCAGAGTTCAAACTTCAGTTTGAATTATGCGACGAAATCTCAAACTGAAGTTTGAACTCTGAACGGAAATTGATTGTTTTGAGCAACGAAACAGCCTTGCAGAAATTAATCGGCAAGGCTGTTTTCTTCGTTTTGTTCCGTATTTTATTTGGCGAAACGGCTGGTTTTCCACCAGTCGATGGTTTTTTGCAAGCCTTCTTCCAAACCGACCAGACGTTCGTAACCCAGACATTCGACCGCCAAAGCGTTCGAGCATTGCGAATGTTTCACGTCGCCCAGGCGTTCGGGCTGAAAGTCTGCCGTGACATCGGTTTTACCCGTGATGTTTTTCAAAACTTCGAGCAGTTCGTTCAGAGTAATGCGTTCGCCGTTGGCGGCGTTCATCACTTCGCCGATGCCTTTTGTCGTTTGCGATGCTTTGATATTGGCATCGACGACGTTGGCAATGTATGTAAAATCGCGCGATTGTTTGCCGTCGCCGTAGATGGTCGGGCGAATGTCCTTCATCAGATCGTTGATAAAGCGCGAGATCACGCCCGAATACATCGAAGAAGGATTCTGACGCGGACCGAAAACGTTAAAATATCGCAGACAGATGGTTTCAAGCCCGTAAACGCGGCTGAAAATCTGGCAGTAATATTCGCCCATCAGCTTTGCGCCCGCATACGGCGAAAGCGGTTCGGGACGCATCGTTTCGATCTTCGGAAGCGTCGGCTGGTCGCCGTATGCTGAACTCGAAGCGGCGTAAACAAGGCGTTTTACGCCCGCTTCCCTGGCTTTGACCAAAAGATTGAACGTGCCGTTGACACAAGCCTGGTGCGTTTCTTCCGGGTTTTCGACCGAACGCGGAACGCTCGGCAATGCCGCCTGATGAAAGACGCAATCAACGCCTTCGACGGCTTTGCGAACCGCACTGTCGTCGTTCAGATCGCCCTGGATGAAATCGAAGTCGCCTTTGATCTCATCCAAGTTTTCCTGAAAACCTGTCGAAAAATTATCGATAATTTTGACTTTTGCGCCCTGACGAATCAGCTCGTCAGCCAAATTGGAACCGATAAATCCTGCGCCGCCGGTGACGAGGACTTTTGTGGTTAATGACATATTTTATTTGAGTTGGTTAAGTTGTGTTAATTGCTAAAATGCGAGCAAATTAGATTTTAACGCCCAACGCCGACATATTCAAACCCGAGCTCCTTCATTTCCTTCGGTTCGTAAATGTTTCGCAGATCGATGATCTTCGGCGCGTTCAAAAGTTTTTTGACGCGGTTCATATCGAGCGCGCGGAACTGATTCCATTCGGTCACGATCACGAGTGCGTCAACGCCTTCGATCGCGGCATATTCGTCAGCCGCATATTCGATGTCGGGAAGCGAATGTTTGGCTTCTTCCATCGCCACCGGATCGAACGCTTTGACGGTCGCACCGCGTTTTTGAATTTCCCTGATGATCTCGATTGCCGGAGATTCGCGCATATCGTCGGTTTCGGGTTTGAACGAAAGTCCGAGCACGCCGATCTTTTTACCCGAAAAATCGCCGACGATCTCTTCGATCTTCGGAATCATCGCAAGTCGCTGACGTTTGTTGACTTCGATCACCGAATCGACGATTAATGTTTCACTGCCGAATTCCTTCGCCACGCTTGCCAGCGCGCGCGTGTCTTTCGGGAAACACGAACCGCCGAAACCGGGTCCGGGATGCAGGAATTTTCCGCCGATGCGTTTGTCCATTCCCATACCTTTGGCGACATCGTGAACGTCGCATCCGATCTTGTCACACAGATTCGCGATCTCGTTGATAAATGAAATTTTGGTCGCGAGAAATGCGTTGGCGGCGTATTTGGTCAGTTCGGCGGCTTCGAGCGAAGTGATGACGATCGGCGTTTCGATGAGGTAAAGCGGGCGATAAAGGTCTTTCATAATCGCGATCGCATCTTCTTCGTTACTGCCGATAACCACGCGGTCAGGACGCATAAAATCGGCAATCGCCGCGCCTTCACGCAGAAATTCGGGGTTTGAAGCAACACCGAAATTGGTTTTGGTTTTCTGGTGTTCCGAAACGTATTCGCGCAATTTCTTGCCCGTTCCGACGGGAACGGTCGATTTCGTCACCAAAACCTTGTATCCGTTCATCGCTTCGGCAATGTCTTTGGCGGCTTGGTAATAATAGCTCATATTCGGCGAACCGTCTTCCTGCGGCGGTGTGCCGACGGCGAGAAATATCACCAGAGCCTGTTCGACCGCCGATTTGATGTCGGTCGTAAAATGCAGTCTTCCGGCTTTGTGATTTTTAATAACGATGTTTTCCAAGCCGGGTTCGTAGATCGGGATAATTCCTTTCTTTAAGTTTTCGATCTTAGTTTCGTCAACGTCAACACACGTGACCTCGACTCCGAATTCAGCAAAACAAGCACCGGAAACCAATCCGACATATCCGGTGCCAATAACGGCAATGTGCATAAGTTTATAGATTTATTGATTAAATTTAATATTAAAAATGGTAAATTTATTCCAGAAAATTTACTACGGTCTAATGAAATGTTTAATTTGTTCAATTATTCACAAACTAAAAATAAATTTTGCGGGTCACATATTCAAAAGATATGACCCGCATCATTTATTAATTAAATTTTAGCTAAAGTAAAAGTTTAGCGAGTTGGGCTGACCACAACCGTTCCGCCGCCGATAGTCGTTTCGTTTTGGTTCCCCAAAAGAACGGCTGTTCCGACTGCGCCGCCGGCTGCCAGTAAAAGAGCCACGATCGGTAATGCGCCAAGTCCTAAAGTAGAAACCGGAGCCGCCGAACCCGGACGTAAGCAGGGCTGACAACCTGTTTGTGAAAGATTGCCTGCGGTTGCATTCGTTCCTGCGGAAACCTGTTTGTCGTTGTTGCCGCTTCTCATCGTGACCAATCCGGTCGTCGTATCGACGTGTGTGTGCGAACATTCGACTTCAACCGCAAAACTATTTGCCTGACCTGCATCTGCGATAACAGCCGCATCTTTGGTCGTGATCGTTGTTGCCACGCCAGCCGAGTTTGAAACTCTGGTTTTGCCTGACGAAAGAATTCCGACAATGCTGTTGTCTGAAAATTTAATGGTTAAGTTTGAATCAGCCGAAAGCTCGATTCTACCGGCTTTGCCTAAACTAATGATTGCACTTGAATCTGCGCCGGTTGCAACAGTACTGCCTGAAACCAATGTCGAGTTTGAAACGGCATTTTGACCATTGACGGTGACTTGTCCGGTTACGGTAATTTCACCCGAAATGTCTGACGGCGCGGCTAACGCGACCATCGAATAAACACACCAGACAGCAACGGCGGTAAGTAATGTAATAGATTTTTTAATCCAAATTTTGCCGAGCATTTGATTTATAATCCTCCTGTATCAATCCTATCAAAATAAATAAAAGTTTTCTTGAGATGTTCACATCCCAAGAAAAGAAAATGTAAAAAAAATTAACGGTTCGGGCTGACAACAGTTGTTCCGCCGCCTAATTGAGTTTCGTTATCTGCCAGGGTAGCGGCAACAACGACACCTGCGACTGCTCCGCCGAAGATCAAAACATAGGGAATCCAAGCGGCTCCGCCTTTGTCATCGTCGTCATCATCATCATCTTGTGACTTTCCGGCGGCAGTTGCCGTTTCACCGGCTTTAAGCTGTAATGTTTTGCCTTCGAGTGTTTTAACGTTAACACTTTCAGATGCACCGAGAACCGTGATCTTTCCGGCAGATAAATCTACGGAAATGCTCTTTTCATCAAAATTAAGAGCTAAATTTGTATTTGGAGCCAATTCAATTTTGCCGGCTTTGCCTAAGTTAATAACGGCATTGGCATTTTCAGGGGTAACAATCGTGCTTGAAGTAAAAATCGAACGACCGCTTTTGGCATCTTCACCGTTTACTTTTACGAACGGTGCTTCGCCATTGATATTTTTCCCGGAAACTAAAATTTCACCGGCTATTTTGCCGGTGTTTGCCAGTGCAACCATTGAGTAAGTTGCAGTCACAGCAACCATCATGCACATTGATAGTGCTTTGCGAATCCACACTTTGCTATTCATCATCTCTCCTCTTGTAACGCGTTAAATCAATAATTTCAAAAAATCAAACCTTTCAATCTTTTACACGAATTATCGCCTTATGTCAATGAAATTTAGCGAAAAGTGTAAAAAATCAAGGTAAAGTAAAGCGGACTTTTGAAAAGACCGCTAAATTTCATTTAGGTAACAATTTATACCATAGTTCGAGTTGTATTTAAAGATTTAGAAAGCGGTTTTTCATCTTTCTCCCGGGAACGTCTTTCAGACGCTCGATCCTCAATACAAATTGCCCGTCTTTGATAAAAATAAAACGCCGCCATCCCGAAAGAAATTTACTTGACTTAAGCAGAAATTATGTAATTCTGCAAAATACCCAGACAGTCGGGCGGAAAGCCTTTAGTAAAAGAATCTTTCCCGGTGTCTGGCATCACCGCTTTTTCACCGATTGTGATTAGAACTGATCGAAGTATTGATGCAAAATCGACAAATATCAGGTTTATCGGATTTCCGAACAAAATCGCGGAACTTTTTTGTCGATGTAGATTTGCCTGCGCACATTAAAAATAATAAATTTCAGTTGCCTGTAAAGTTTGAGGCAGTTTTCATTTGACGTATGCGGATAAAAACATTAAAAGAAATAAACTGACTTTTTTGTTTAAGTCAACAAACCGTAGTTTTAATGAGTTTCATGGTAAGGGTAGGCAGTCCATCATTCTTTAACTTACTTTTTTCATTTAATTTAACAGGAAAAATTCTCAAGTGAAATATAATTGCCGGCAGTTGGTTTACAAAGAATTATATTTTATTAAGGCTCGTGAAATAAAACTTGGTTGAGTTTCCAAACAAAGTTGGAAAGACAAAGGCTGTTTATGAGAAGATAGAGGCTATTTAAAGGACAAGAACGTTCAAAGAAATGAATAAAATCGTTTTAGCCACCGATTTAGGCGGCACTAACCTGCGAATGGCGGCAGTTAATCAGGCAGGAAAAATTTTATATCGAACCAAACACGAAACACCAAAATCCGAGCGTGCGGATGAAATTGTGAATGCCATCATTTCAGCGGCGCGGGAATGTGAGGAAAATATCAGCAAAATCGGTAAAGTCGAGTCGATCGGGGCGGCAGTTCCGGCAACGATAAATGCGCCGGAAGGCGTGATAATGAAAGCCCCGAACCTGCCCGCATTGGACGGTTTTCGGCTTTCAGCAATCGTTTCGGGCGAACTGAATATGCCGATCGTTTTGGAAAATGACGCAAATGCCGCCGCGATCGGAGAAAATTGGCTCGGCGCATCAAAAAAATTTCAGAATTCGATCTGCGTTACTTTGGGAACGGGCGTTGGCGGCGGCATCATTATTGACGGTAAAATTCTGCACGGGGTTGACGGAACCGCCGGAGAGATCGGGCATATTTGCGTCGAACCGCTCGGCGCACCGTGCGGTTGCGGCAGCCGCGGCTGTGTCGAACAATATTCTTCGGCGACGGCAGTCGTGCGCCTGACGCGGGAACTGGAAAATCAATATCCGAAATCGGTCTTACAAAACAAGACCAGACTTACTTCGCTCGACGTTTACGAAGCCGGAAAGGAAGGCGACGATCTGGCTTTAGAGGTTTTCCGTCAAATGGGTTTTTATCTGGGAATCGCGCTCGGCGGTTTGATAAACGTTTTGAATCCGGAGGTGATCGTCATCGGCGGCGGCGCGGCGGCGGGCTGGGATTTATTTATCGGTCATCTCGAAGACCAGATTCACAAACGTTCATTTCGGGAGCCGGCGGAGCGCGCCAAACTTGTCCGTGCCGAACTCGGTGATGACGCGGGAATTTTGGGAGTTGCATACCAGGCTTTGAACACAAGGAATTAAAGATTTATTATTTAATAAAGTTTCTTTAGTTTGAGCCGAAAAAATAAATCGAAAAACAACATTATGGACGTTTTCCAAAGGGTTTTGCTGAAAATTTATGAATTAACAGACGGAAAAGATACCGTGGACGTAGATTTTGCCGAACTTTTAAAACGGGAAGGATTTTATCCAAGCTTAAACAGCATTCTGGAGCATCTCTCCAACCAGAGTTGGATCACGGTCACCGCCAGAAAAAATATTGTCAGGATTACGCATTGGGGCGTTGCCGAAGCGAAAAAAATTACTTCATTGCCCGTCGGTTCGCTTCAAAATCCGGCTAAAGACGCAAATCGTTTACTTTCCGAATCAAGGGATTTGGTCAGATTGGTCGAAGATTTCGTTTCCGACCGCTCGAAAGATAAATTCGATAAAGTGGAAAACAAGCTATCTGAAATAAACTCTGCAATTGCCGAAATAAAAACGAGCATTTAACAATGCCGCTTGCCAACGGCTTATATTTTCGTGTATGATACTCGTTTCCTGCGATGCGTGGGAGCGTCTGGTGGGTTCGCGCCCACTTTTTATTTTGGCTGAAAAACTAATGAGCAGTAATTCGATAGAAGAACAAATTCAAATGATCGCGGCACGGATCGCGGAAGAAAAAAATCTTGAATTGGTTCACACGGAAGTTGCCGGAACGAAACGAAATTCGACAGTCCGAATATTTATTGACAAGGAAGGCGGCGTAACGATTGAAGATTGTTCGGATTTTTCGAGAAAGATCGAAGCTGTTCTGGACGCTGACGATTTGATCCCGACGGCGTATCTGTTGGAAGTTTCGTCGCCCGGACTGGAGCGCGGGCTTTACAGTTTGAAGGATTTTGTAAAATATACGGGAAGCCTGGCAAAGGTTAAAACGAATCAGCCGATCAACGGACAGAAAAATTTCAGGGGAAGAATTGTTTCCATCAAAGGCGAGGAAATAATTTTTTCCGATAAAACAAACGGAGAAGTGAGTTTTCCGTATAACGCGGTCGCCAAAGCTAATTTGGAAATTGACCTGGAAGAAGAGTTAAGAGGAAGCGAAAAACGAAAAACGGAAAGTGGAAAATAGTAAAAATTTCCCGTTTTTAATTTCAGTTTCCATTTATAAAATATGACATCCATCGGACAGAGCATAGATGCTTTATGCAGTGAACAGGGGCTAGACCGCGATATGGTGATCGAGGCGATGAAAGATGCCGTCAAGGCAGCCGCCCGAAAACAGTTCAGATCACAGGATAAAACCGGAGAAAGCATTCAGGTTGATTGGAATATGGAAGACGGAACGATCGAGATTTCGGCGCAGAAAGTTGTCGTCGAAACCGTCGAAAATCCTTCGACCGAGCTTTCTTTGGAAGAAGCGCAGGAGCTTGCCGGCGACGAGATCGAAATCGGCGACGCACTTCTTATTCCTCTGCCGACCGAAGACCTCGGACGAATTGCCGCGCAGACCGCCAAGCAGATTTTAGTGCAAAAGGTGCGCGAAGCGATCCGTGAAAAAGTTTACGACGAATATATCGACCGCAAAGGCGAGCTTATCAACGGAACGGTCAAACGTTTCGAGCGCGGCGATATGATTATCGACCTCGGCAACAATCTCGAAGCGATTTTGCCGAAAAAAGAACAGGCTCGCGGCGAAAACTGGAATCAGGGCGAAAGAATCCGTGTCGTGATTCAGGACGTGACGAAAGATCAGAAAGGTCAGCAGATCAGAGTTTCACGCGCTTCGGCGGATTTGCTCAAACGGCTTTTTGAAATGGAAGTTCCCGAAATTTACGACGATACGGTGGTTATCAAATCAGCCGTTCGCGAACCGGGCGACCGCGCGAAGATCGCCGTTGCGTCGAACGAAAAAGACGTTGACCCGGTCGGCGCGTGTGTCGGGATGAAAGGTTCGCGCGTGCAGTCGATCATCAAAGAATTACGCGGCGAAAAGATCGATATTATCGAATGGTCGGATGAACCGTCGGTATTTGCGGCAAATGCACTGTCACCCGCGAAGGTTTCGCAGGTTCGCATCACAGACATCAACCGCCGCAAGATGGAAGTCATCGTCGGCGAAGACCAATTGAGTTTGGCGATCGGTAAAAAAGGTCAGAACGTGCGTCTTGCAACGCGGCTCGTCGGTTGGGACATCGATATTATCAGCGAAGACATTCTCAAGAAAGAAATTGCTCAACAGATGGGCAAAATGATGGCTTTGGGCGAAGCGGTTCCGCTGTCTGCGCTTGAAGGCGTGTCAAATTCGCAGGCGGAAGACCTTGCGGAAAAAGGTATCGAAACCGTCGAAGATTTAGCGGCAACCTCGATCGACGATCTGGTCGATATTCTCGACATCAGTTTTGACGAAGCGGAAAAAATTCTCGCTTCGGCAAATGCAGTAGTTTCGGCAAGTTCGGCATCTGAAACAGAAACGGACGAAACCGAAGAAACCTCTGAAGAAGCTTCCGCCGAAGAAACGGCGGAAACTCCCGAAACAGATGATGAAAACGCAGATGAAGCGGTGACAGAAGATGATTCGGCAGAAAATTAACATTTTAATGGCAAAGCCTCTGAGGCTTTAAACGTAACGGATTGTGCGATAAATCCGAGAATTGTAGAGAAAATATGTCCTTAGGCAAAAAAATTCGGGTTTACGACTTGGCACGAGATTTAAAACAGGATACAAAGCGCATCATCGAAGATTTACGGCGTGAAGGGGCTGATGTCGATGTGCCTTCAAACTCCGTGAGCGTCGAGTTGGCGGAAAAAGTTCGTAACAAATACTTTCCGAAGGTTGAGTCTTCACCGAAACGTGCGATTAAGATCATCAAGGCAGTTAAGAAAGACGACGAGCCGACACATTCTGAAACCGTCGAGGAAACGACCGCGCCGATGATCGAAACTCCTGCGCACGTCGCAGAAGTCATCGCTCCGCAGGAACACATAACGGCAGAAAAAGAAACGGCTCCGGTCACGCAGGAACAAAAACCCTCGTCGCAGGGTTTTAAGGTCAAGAGAATTGTTGCCCGTCCGAAAGAAGAAGAAAGTGAAGAGCCGATTGAGATCGAAGAACCGACAGTTGACGTTCCCGTTGAAGAAGAAACGGTCGAACCTGTCGAAGCTATAGAACCGGAAGTTATCGAAGAAAAAACTCAGCAACCTGAACAGGTTGAAACCGTCGAAGCTCCGATTGAAGAAAAAATTGAGGAACCAGTTATAGAAACTCCACAGATTGTCGCACCAAAAATTTTCCGTCCGGCTGGCATTAACGTCAAACAATTAAAATTAACGAAGGACGCGATCCAAAAAGGTATCAAGCCGGGCGAACGCGTCGTAAGCGATGCTCCGACCAAAACCGGAAAACTCGATCCCGAAAAAGCCCGTGAAAACGACCGTAAACTCGGACGGCGCGACGACCGCAAAGGCGGCGGACGCAAACCCGAATTTCGCGGAACGCCGGGCGAAAGCTCGACTCCGATCACGGTTTACACGCCGCCGAGCGACAATCGCCGCAAACCGGGCAGAAATGCCGGGAAGAAAGGCGGCAAGCCTTTTGAGGATAAAGGACGCTTTGAAGAGAAGGAATTTCAATATCAGGCTCCGAAATCTATCGAAGCGCGAATTTTGGATCAGGTCGGCAGAACCGATTCGGGAGGTCTTAAAACAGCGCGTTTGACCGAAGGCGCGACCGTCCGCGAGTTTGCCGAAGCACTCGGCGTTACGCCGCGCGACATCGTTCAGCTTCTCGTTAAAAAAGGCGTTTTCGCCACGCTCAATCAGCCGATCGGCGAAAAAATGGCAAAAGACCTCGGCGCAACCTTCGGGTATGAGGTCAGCTTCGTTCCGTTCGAGGAAATGGTCATCGAACAGGAATTTGAAGATTTGATCGCTTCGGATACGGACGATAACGAAGAAACGCGTCCGCCGGTCGTGACCGTAATGGGACACGTCGATCACGGAAAAACTTCGTTGCTCGACGCGATTCGCAAGGCAAATGTTGCCGAAGGCGAAGCCGGCGGCATCACACAGCACATCGGCGCGTATTCGGTTTACGTTCCGAATCCCGATAATCCGAAAGAACAACGCCGCGTTGTTTTCCTCGACACACCCGGACACGAAGCATTCACGATGATGCGCGCGCGCGGTGCGAAAGCGACCGACGTGGTAATTCTCGTCGTTGCCGCCGACGACGGCGTAATGCCCCAAACCATCGAAGCGGTCGAACACTCGAAAGCCGCCGGAGTTCCGATCATCGTGGCGATCAATAAGATCGACAAACCCGATGCGAATCCCGATAAAGTTAAGCAAGGACTCGCAGGTTTAGGGCTACAGCCGATCGATTGGGGCGGCGACATCGAAATGGTTCCGGTTTCGGCAAAGAAACACGAAAATCTCGACACATTGCTTGAAACGGTTCTTTTGACCTCGGATATTCTGGATTTGAAAGCCAGTCCGACGCGTCTTGCTTCCGGCGTGGTGCTCGAAGCCAAACTCGATAAAGGACGCGGTTCGGTGGCGACGGTTCTCGTTCAGCAGGGAACTCTGCGCGTCGGCGATCCTTTTATCGTCGGGCAATATTACGGAAAGGTTCGGGCGATGTTCAGCGACCGCGGCGAAGCCGTCACGGAAGCACCGCCGGCAACTCCGGTCGAAGTTCTCGGACTGCAGGGCGTGCCGGGCGCGGGCGACACTTTCCAGGTCGTTTCCGACATCGATAAAGCGGTTACAATTGCCGGTCAGCGGCAGATGCACGCGCGTCAGGCGGCGATGCTCAAGACGACGAAACGCGGGATCGAATCGCTCGGTCAGGCGGAAGTCAAGGAATTGCTCGTCATTCTCAAAGCCGACGTACAGGGTTCGGTCGAAGTTCTTCGCGCGACACTCGAAAAACTTTCAACCGAAAAGGTCAAAGTCCGCGTGATTCGTGCCGGAGTCGGCGCAATTGCCGAATCGGACGTTTTGCTTGCTTCGGCAACGCAAGCCGACAATACGCAGACGGCGGTCGTCATCATCGGTTTCAACGTGCGACCCGAATCGCGTGCGGCGGAAGTTGCGAAACAGGAAGATGTCGATATTCGTCTGCACTCGATCATTTACAAGGTCGAAGAAGAAATTCGCGCGGCGATGATCGGAATGCTCGATGCGATCGAGAAGGAAAATATTCTCGGCAAGGCACAGGTTTCGGAAACGTTCAAGGTTTCGCGTGTCGGAACGATCGCGGGCTGCCGCGTCATCGACGGCGTGATTCGCCGACAGGCGAGAGCCCGTTTGATTCGCGACGGCGTGGTTACGTGGGAAGGCGACATTGCGACGCTCAAACGCTTTAAGGACGATGTCAACGAAGTTCGTCAGGGTTTTGAATGCGGTATCAGCCTCGTCAATTTCAACGACATCAAGGTTAACGACGAGATCGAAGCCTACGTGATCGAGAAAATTGCCGCAACGGAGTTGTAGAAAGGATGAGGGATGAAGGATGAAAAAATATTCGTCCTTACATCCCTCGAATTTCATCCCTCAATTGTTATGCGAAGACCCGAAAGATTAGCAGAAGCTCTGCGAGAAGAAATTGCCGAAGTCGTCGGCTTTGAAATGGAAGACCCCAGACTGCAAGCCGTGACGGTCACGGACGTGCAGGTTTCGGAAAACTTGCGCGATGCGAACGTTTTCGTTTTGGTCGAAGGCAATGAAAGCCAGATCAAAGAAACGATGAAAACGCTTCAGCACGCTTCGACGTTCGTGCGTCAGCAAGTTGCAATGAATCTAAATCTGCGTCACGTTCCCCATCTGCATTTTGCGCGTGACACGGCAGAAGAAAATGTTACCAAGATCGAAAAGATTTTGGGCGATCTGACAGACAAGGGTGAATTTTTAGAGAAGGATGAAGGATCGAGGATGAAAAACGAATAAGCCCCCGAAAGCTTATTTACGTTTTCGTCCTTTTTCATTTAGAAATTAGTGTTAAGTCAAGTTGTAGAGTTAATTGAAAACAAACAGAATTTCGGCATCACCACGCACGTCAGACCCGACGGCGACGGTGTCGGCTCGTCACTCGGATTATGCTGGCTTTTGCGTTCACTGGGAAAACACGCCGAGGTCATTACCTGCGATGAAATTCCCGTTGCTTACCGCAGTTTGCCCGGGGCGGACGAGATTCGCAAAGTGGCGGAGATCGACCGCGAATACGATGCGGTTTTCGTGATCGAATGTTCGGACGTTGACCGCCCGCACATCGGAAATCTCGAAAAGGAATTTACGGTCAACATCGATCATCATTCGACGAGCGAGCATTTCGGCTCGATCAACTGGATCGATTCGACGGCTTCGGCGGTCGGCGAGATGATCTATAATCTTTGCAAAGCGATCGGCGGACGCATTACGAAGGAAATCGCCGAATGTATTTATCTGGCGATCGTTACCGACACGGGTTCTTTTCATTTTCCGAACACGAGCGAACGCACTTTGAAAGTCGCGTCCGAACTGGTCAAAGCCGGGGTGAAACCCGCCGAGATTTCCGAAGCGGTTTATAACAGTTATCCCTGGTCGCGCATCGAACTGATGCGGCAGGTTCTTGATACTGTAAAACGCGATGAAGGCGGCACGATCGCGTGGATGCGTCAGACGCTCGAAATGCGGCTGACGGCAAAAGCGGTTGACGGCGACAACAACGGATTCGTGAACATTCCGCTCGCGGCAAAGGAAATTCTTGCCGTTATCTATATGCGCGAGGTCGGCGAAAACGAATACCGCGTCAGTCTTCGTTCAAAAGGCGATATAAACGTCGCGAAGGTGGCGGAAAAATTCGGCGGCGGCGGTCATAAGAATGCGGCGGGCTGTCGGGTCGTCGGCGATTGGAACGAAAAGGAAGGCGAAATCCTGACCGAACTGAAAAAAGCCGTCGAAAAAACGCAGGAAGAATACACCAAGAAGATCGAAGATTTGGAAATTATCGTCGCGTAGAGCGAAATTTCCGGAAATTTGATAATCTAAAAAAGTATTAAATAAAAACAAGAGGCGGTCGCTTTCCGCCTTTTCTTTCTTTAAATCGGCTGGAAAACAAAATTAAAAATGTCTGAAACAAAAGAAAAACGCTATAAATGGCGCAGGGAAGATTACAAGGAAAACACGAAAGGCTTGTTGATGGTTAACACGGGCGACGGCAAAGGCAAGACGACCGCCGCGCTCGGCGTGCTGGTGCGCGCCGCCGGACGCGGGATGAACTGTTGTCTGATTCAGTTTATGAAATCGAAAAACGACCGTTACGGCGAACACGAATCGCTCGAAACGCTCGGCATCGAAGTTCACACGATGGGCGACGGTTTTACGTGGGACACGCAGGACAAAGCACAGGACATCAGGACGAGCGAGGAAACGTGGGCTTTGTGTTTGGAGAAAATGCACTCCGAAGAATACGATCTGCTCGTTTTCGACGAGCTTGTCTACGTGCTCGATTACAAATTTCTCGATGTCGCGAAGGTTCTGGACGAAGTAAAAGCCGTCCGCGCGAAACAACCGCATCTGCACATCATTATGACGGGCAGAAACGCCCCGCCCGAACTCGTCGAAGCGGCTGATCTCGTGACCGAGATGAAAGAGATCAAACATCCGTTTCACGCGGGAATCTACGCACAACAGGGCATCGAATTTTAATCGAAACGGAAAGAAGGATTTGTCTTTCGCGGCAAATCCGCAATCCGCAATCCCAAATCCGAAATCGTTATGTCAGATTACGATGAATTAATACATACTTCCGCGACGATCGAAACGCAGGAATTGGTCAGGACGGACATCAAAACGAGATCGTTCCGCGATTATTTCGCGCTTGCCGTGACGACTTTCGGAGTCGGATATTTGCCGTATGCGCCCGGAACTTACGGTTCGGCGGTCGGTGTCGGCATTTATCTGCTCGCGGCATTGGCGGAAAACCGTGTCGGCGGTTCGATGATCGCGGGCGGCTGGAACGGGGCGCAGATAACCGCCTGGGTTCACGTCATAAATCTGATCTTGTTCCTGCTCTTCTGTCTTTTGGGCATCTGGGCTTCGGGGCGTTCGACCAAACTCTTCAAAAACAAAGACCCACAGCAAGCCGTCGTCGATGAAGTCATCGGACAGCTGATAACTTTTCTTTTCATTCCCTTTGCGATGAGCTGGTGGCTCGTTCTCGCGGGCTTTCTGCTCTTTCGCCTGTTCGATATTTGGAAGCCTTATCCGATCGATTCACTGCAAAATCTCCCTGCCGGGATTGGTGTCTGCGCCGACGACATTCTCGCCGGAGTTTACGCCGGAACTTGTTTGAGTTTGGTTTATGCGATCACGCTGACTATGAATTAAAACCTGCAAATCAGGATATATTTTCTGCTTTTGTTCCTTCAAAAGCTGTTTTTTTTACTTCAAAAGCAGTAATCGAAGGTTCAAAAGCTGTTTTTGTTTCTTCAAAAGCAGTAATCGAAGGAACAAAACTAGCTTTTCTTCCTCGAAAAGCTGTTTCCACAGCTTCAAAAACTGTTTTCCTTTCTTCAAAAGTTATAATCCTTTCTTCAACTATAACTTTTGTTTCTTCAAAAACTGTTTTTGGAGATCGAAAAGTAACTTTTGAAGGAACAAAAACAGCATTTGAAGGAAGAAATCTTTCCAGGCAAGGAAGAAAACCGGCTTTTGAAGCTGAAAATCCTTCTGAATAAGAAACGAAACTTCTCCGTCATTCGACAAATTCTCTTAAAACTTCAATAAAATTTGTCCGAGAACCTATTCGTCTTTATCGGGAAGAAATATCTGGCTCGGTTTTTCGATTCGTTCAAATATCCAGCCCTTGCGCCAGAAATAAATGGTCAGGAGCAGTGAAACTACCAGCATCGAGCCGATGATATACCAGAAGTTATGCGGGTTTTGTTCGTCGTTGAAGAGTTTCGTGTTCATCCCGTAGATGCCGGCGATGAGCGAGAGCGGAAGCATTATCGACGAAAAGATCGTCATCACCTTCATCACGTCGTTGGTGCGGTTGGCGACGACCGAAAAATGAATGTCGAAAAGCCCTGCGACCAGATCGCGGTAGTTTTCGGAAAGGTCGGAGATGCGCAGAAGATGATCGTGAACGTCGCGGAAAAACGGCAGGACGTTTTCGGGAATCTGCGGAAACTCGCCGTGCGAGATGCGGTATAAAACGTCCAGCTGGCGCGCCGATATGCGTTTCAAACGCGCGACACTGCGCCGCAAATCCATAATTTCTTCGAGAATCGTGTTATTGCCCTTCTTCATTTTGAAAACGCGGTCTTCGAGATCGTTGATCGCGTCGTCGAAATCGTCAACAACGGGCATATACAGATCGACGAGCAGATCGAGAATCTGGTGAAGCAGGTAAGCCGCGCCGCGCTGACAGGCAAAAGGCGTTGAGCGGACTTGCTGTTTGACCTTTTTGATACTGCGAAAGCGTTCGGTGTGAAAGGTCACGATGTAGTTTTCGCCGAGATACGCGTCAAGCTCTTTGGTGACGAAGTTTGCCGAGTTCGTTTCGTTCTTCACGCCGTGAACGATAAAGTAAAGATAATCGGAAAAGGCTTCGACCTTCGGCTGATTACGCGTTTCCAGGCAATCTTCGACCGTCAGATGATGAAATTTGAAAACGTTCAGCAAAACATCCTTCGCCTGGAGCATCTGTTCCTCGGTTTCACCGAGAAAATCGACCCAGACCAGATTTTCCTTTTCTGCCAGAAGTCCCGGCAGATCACCGCGTGTAAATCCTTCTTCGATGGCTTTCGAGCCTTTGCGGTAAACGATAATTTCCATAAATCAGACGTTTATCGATATATCTCGCGATCTAAAAAGTAGGAAGCAAACAACAAAATGATTGCGACGACGGCGGGAATCGGACTCGGAATGCCCGAGAAATAATGCGCCAACGCCGCCAGAACGAAATCGAAGAAGAATCCCGCGTAAGCCCATTCCTTTAGGGTTTTTGATTTCTTGGAAAGAATCGCGATCACGCCCAAAATTTTCGTGACGGGCAAAACGTAGGCGATGTGTTCGGGATAACCCAAACTCCTGACGAACGCGGCGGATTCGTTAAAGGCAAAGATTTCCATCGCTCCGGCGGCAAGCATCATCAGACAAAAGACTCCCGTGACGACCCAGTAAATTATTTTTTTTGTTTTCATCCCGTTTTCTCACTCGAACAATTTCACAACTTTACAATAAATTTCGTCGTAAGAGCAATTTCAAGGCGTTTTTTTATGTGTTATCTTTAAGATTCAAACATTTATGAGCGAAAACAATGCGACCTTAAAGGTTGAAAATGTGACGAAACGTTTCGGCGGCTTTACGGCGGTCGAAAATCTGAGTTTCGACGTAAAAGCGGGAAGAGTTTTCGGATTTTTAGGACCGAACGGCGCGGGAAAAACGACGACCATCCGAATGATCGTCGGCATCACGATTCCCGACGAAGGCAGGATCGAACTTTTCGGCGAAAAGGTTTCTTCCGAACTGCAAAACCGCATCGGCTATCTGCCCGAAGAACGCGGGCTTTATAAAAAAATGAAGATCGCCGATCAGCTCCACTATTTCGCCGCGCTCAAAGGCGTTTCGTATAAAGACGCAGAAAAAAGAATCGATTTCTGGCTCGACCGGATGCAACTCGGCGAATGGAAAAAGAAGAAAACGACCGATCTTTCAAAAGGAATGTCGCAGAAAATCCAGTTTATCGCGACCGTTCTGCACGATCCCGATCTATTAATTTTAGACGAACCGTTTTCGGGACTCGATCCCGTCAACGTCAAGTTTCTCATCGAAGTCGTCGCCGAACTCAAAGCCCAACGCAAGACGATCATCTTTTCGACGCATCTGATGGAAACGGCGGAAAGGCTTTGCGACGACATTATTTTAATCAACAAATCGCAAAAAGTTATCGGCGGAACCCTTCGCGAAGTTAAAGCGAGCTTCAGCAAAAACCTCATCTCTCTACGTGTGAGCGGCGGCGAAAGAGTTTTGCGGGATACGAATCTGGTTGAAATCACTAACGAAAATGCCGATTCGGTCGAAGTCAAACTGACCGAGATGCTCGATTCGCAGACGTTTCTGAAACGGCTTCTCGCCGAAGGCGCAATCGTTTCAAAGTTCGAGGAGATCGAACCGAGTTTGAACGACATTTTTATCGAGAAAATAAGAGGATAAAGCAAGGAAGAAATGAGAAAATTTCTGGCAATTGTCAAACACGAATACAAAAAGATCGTTCTGAAATGGACGTTTTTGGTCGGCACTTTGCTTTTTCCCGTGCTGGCGGGTGCATTTGCGGTCGTTCCCGCGATAATCTTTTCGCTTAAAGGCGAACCGACGCGCATCGCGCTGATCGATCCGGGCGGAAAGGTCGCGCCGCGCGTGAAGGAAAATCTTTCCGTCGAAAAGATGAAGGAAAAAGCCGACAAAGCCGCGAAGGAAGCGTTAAAGGACATCACCGCGACGCAGGACGAAAAGATGAAACGGCAAGCCGAACAATTCGGCGAGAGCTTTATTTTCATCGATTACAACGCGGGCGAAAAGCCGCTCGAACAAATTCAGCAGGAATTGAACGCGCAGATCAATGACGGCAAGCTCGACGCTTATCTCGTCATTCCGCCGAACTACGATTCGCCGGACGCGCAGTTTCTTTTCCGTTCGCGCAAAGCCGGGGATTTCGTGACGAACGAAGGTTTGAGCGACGCGCTTAATCAAGCCGTTCGCTCACAGCGTTTGTCGGACGCGAATATCAGCGAATCGAAGCTCAAAGAATTGAGCGCGAACGTGAAGATCGATACGAAAAACATCGACGAAACGGGCGAAAAGGATTCGGACGGCGTTTTTATTGCTTCGTTCATTATCGGGATGATGATTTACATCACGCTCGCGATCTACGGGCAGGCGATTCTGGGCGCGGTCGTCGAGGAAAAGGAAACGCGCATCGCCGAGATTCTTTTTTCATCGGCACGACCGTTTGAATTGATGTTCGGCAAGCTCGTCGGTGTCGGGCTGGCGGGTTTGACACAGCTTGCGATCTGGATAATTTCGGCTCTGATTCTGGTCGGAGTCGGGATCGCGCAAATGAGCGCGGCGGGAGTCGATATTGTGATTCCGAACATCTCGGTTTGGATGATAATCCTGTTCTTTATCTATTTTCTGCTCGGTTTCTTTATTTACGCGTCGATCTTTGCGCTGATCGGTTCGATGGTCACGACCGTGCAGGAAGGCGGGCAGTTTTCTTTCCCGCCGATTATGGTTCTGCTGATCGGCTTTTATTTCAGCTTTGCGGTGATTCGCGACCCGAATTCGTCGCTTTCGTTCTGGGTTTCGATCGCGCCTTTCTTCGCGCCGATCACGATGCCCGTACGGATTTTGTCATCGATGCCGCCGTTCTGGGAAATCGCGCTTTCGATCCTGATAAACGTTGCGGCGATCACGTTTCTCGTGTGGCTTGCGTCGCGTGTTTACCGCGTCGGAATGCTGATGTATGGCAAACGTGCGACGATTCCCGAAGTCTGGAAATGGATCAGGCAGGTTTGAACTCGACAGATAGAAAAATAGCCTGAAAGAATCGGTTTCCATCCTTTATTTCCGAACCGTCGTCACTCGAATTATGATTCCTGAAAGATTGGCGAAAAACGAAGATATTTTTCAGGACGCACTCGATCTGACGGGCGCGGATACGTCTTCGCCCGATCGCGGAAAGGACGACAGCCGAGGAGAAACTGCTTCTGGAAGTTGAAAAACTTGTCGCACATTTTGAGCGTGAAGAAGAATTTCCGGCAAATGCGGAATGGATACCGCTTTTACCGTCAAACCCTTTCACCGCGAACGCCGGTTTTAACCGATCTTTCGCCGCCGAATATTTCGCCATATTTCATAATGGAGTCGGTTCAGACAGTCTGCTCAAATATATTCGATGAACGCGTTTGTAAAAGAAAAAATGATTATAAGTGCGCGGTCGGAGTTTTTGAGCTTCATTCGTGCACTTAATTTTGATTTTAACTGCCCAATTCGTTGAAAACGGTCGCGTTTTACGCCCGAATTTGCTAGAATTACCGTTTTCGACGCTCGTTTCTCAAGATTTTTGTTTCGATGCGCTAACATCTCTTTTGAACCGGTTTCTTAACCGAACCCCGCCGTTTCACAAGAAAATCGCCATTACAACAAAATGAACGGAATCCGGCGGACGTGTTTTTTCCGTTTCCGGTCATTTCATTTGACCATATTTTCAGGAGTTTCTATGCAATTTCAAAACCTGAAAGTACGGCAGGGCTATCTCTGCGTTCGTACTTTCGCAGCATTAATCATTTTCTTCGCCCTTGTTCTTTCGCTATTTCAAGGGCATATTTTTGTCGGCAGCGTGCTTGCCGACACTAACGCGCAGACCGTGCCGTTTTCGCAAAACTGGGCAAACACCAACCTGATTAGCGTTGCCGACGATTGGTCGGGCGTGCCGGGCATTATCGGCTATCGCGGCGACAATCTGACGAATGCGACCGCCACCGACCCGCAAACCATTCTGGTTGACGGTTCGGCGACACCAGTTAATGTCTGGGCAAATCAAACCGATCCGAACACCTTTCTGTCGGGCGGCGTTGCGGAATTCGACACGCTGGCGAATCCGTCGGTTGCTTTGAACGGTTCGGGAACGGCGGATGCTCCGCATATCGTCATCAATCTGAATACGTCAGGCACGACCGCCGTCAATGTCGCATACAATCTGCGCGATCTTGACGGTTCGGCGGACGATGCCGTGCAACCCGTCGCGCTTCAATACCGCGTCGGCAATACCGGAAATTATACGAACATTCCGTCAGCATTTGTAGCGGATGCGACCACCGGCGGCAGTGCCACGCAGGTCACGCCCGTTTCGGTCGTGCTTCCTGCCGCTTGCGAAAATCAGCCGCTCGTCCAGCTTCGCATAATGACAACGAATGCGAACGGAAATGACGAATGGGTCGGCATCGACGACATCAATATCACCGGCACAGGCGGCGGCAACGTCAATTTGTCAGGGATCGGCGCGGCAAATCCGTCAACCGTGGCGGCGGGAAGTGCGACTCTTCTGACAGTTCAGGTTACGCCCGCTAACAATCCGGCAAGCACCGGAATTACCGTGACGGGCGATCTTTCGTCGATCGGACTGTCGAACGCGCAAACGTTCTTTGACGACGGCACGAACGGCGACGTAACCGCCGGTGACAACATCTTTTCTTATTCGGCAACCGTTCCGGGAACACAGACTGCCGGATCGCGGGCACTTCCTGCCGCGATCTCCGACGCACAGTCGCGCACGGCTTCGGCAACGATCAATCTGAATGTCACAGGCGTGATCGATCCGGGCGTGCATTTAACGCTTGGCAATCCGTCGAACGCGACACCCGATCCGCAGAAACCGACCAATTATCTGCTCGTCAAACCGCAGTATGTGATGAGCTATCACCGCGATCGCGGCATTCCGAACTGGGTGGCGTGGCATCTCGATCCGACGTGGCTCGGCACCACCGACCGTCAGGATTCGTTCCGTCCCGATACGTCGCTTCCCGCAGGTTGGTATCAGGTGCAGGCAAACTCTTATTCAGGTTCGGGATTCGACCGCGGACACCACATCCCGTCGGCGGACAGAACTGCTTCGGTCGCCGATAACGATTCGACATTTTTTATGACGAATATGATGCCGCAGGCTCCCGATAATAATCAGGGACCGTGGGCGGTGCTCGAAAACTACTGCCGCGATCTGGTCAATGCCGGAAACGAGCTTTACATTTACACGGGCGGCGCAGGACAAGGCGGAGTCGGATCGAGCGGCGCGGCGGTTACGGTCGATGCGGGACGCGTAACGGTGCCGGCAAAGACCTGGAAAGTCATTGTGGTGTTACCGCGAGGTGCGAACGATACGGACAGAGTCCAGAAAACGACGCGAGTGATCGCGGTCATTATGCCGAACACACAGGGTATCCGTTCAACGCCGTGGACAAACTACCGCGTTTCCGTCAAACAGGTCGAAGCCCTGACGGGATTAAACTTCTTTACGAACGTCAGACCGTCGGTCAGAAATATTCTGAAGATCAGGAAAGACGACCGTTAGAATCTTTAAGAACGGGAAATACGATTGGTGAGTCGCAGACATTGGAAACAATGTTCGGTTTTGAGCGAAAATTCACCTTCCAAAAACGCCGAACGGGGTATTTAAGAAAATCGCTTCCTTAAATACCCCGTTCGGCGGGTTAGATTTTTAAAATGCCTTCAGACTTATTTTCTGGAAATCGTTTTTCATATTTTATGGCTTTTTCCGCGTAAAATCCGCGTCCTCACCCGGAATCTCCAAAAATTGCTTTTCTTTTGTAAATCTCCATAATTTTCGCTCGGTTTTGAGAATCTTAGCTCTTTTGAATTTTTAATCAAAAATCTGGAAAAGTTTGGCTGAAATATGCTATCTTTGTTTCATCTGCAATATATTGTGTTATTTAAGATTAATTTGATTTCATAAACTTACTTTATATGAATGAGATAAAAAGTTTCATCGCCGGACGTGCCTTTTTGATGGAAAATCCCGATTCGGTTTTGATCCCGCTGGCATTATGGCGTGCTTCTTGCGGGTTTCCCTCACCTGCCGACGATTATATCGAAACGGCGATCGATCTGAATCAGGAGTTGATCCGTCACCCGTTTGCGACATTTTTCGTTCGTGCAACCGGCGATTCGATGATCGATGTCGGCATTCAGCCCGAAGCCGTTTTGATCGTTGACCGTGCGGTCGAAACAAAGTCGGGCGATATTGTCGTGGCACGAATCGGCGATGAAATGTGTGTCAAACAGCTTTTTATCGATGACGCGGGCAGAGTACTTTTAGTGCCGAAAAATGAAAACTATAAACCGATCGTTATCGATGAAAATATGGATTTCGAGATTTGGGGAAAGGTCGTTTGTTCGATCAATAAACACTAAGAGCAGAAATATGTTTTAGGGGATGGTTTTATTTTTAACTTTGAATCTTGAATCTTAACTTTATGTCTGCCATCGCGCTTTTGGATTGCAACAATTTTTACGCTTCCTGTGAGCGTGTTTTTGATGCGTCGGTCAAGAATAAGCCGGTCGTCATTCTCTCGAACAATGACGGATGCGTGATTTCCCGCAGTGAGGAAGCGAAACAGATCGGCGTGACGATGGGCGCGCCGCTCTTCAAGGTCGAAGCTCTGCTCGATGAAAATGAAGCAGAAATCTTTTCATCGAATTATCCGCTTTACGGCGATATGTCGGGCAGAGTAATGAATCTGCTGCAAAATTTCACGCCCGAAGTTGAAATTTATTCGATCGATGAAGCCTTTATGAATCTCGAACCGCGCAAGAAATCGCTCGACCATCTCGCGGAAAGCATCCGCGAAAAAATGTATAAATGGACGGGCATTCCCGTTTCCATCGGGATTGCCGAAACGAAGGTTTTGGCGAAAGTTGCTAACAAACGCGCCAAAAAAGTCGAGTTTCGTGAAAAAGGCTTTTTGAATCTCTATCGTTCCGAGAAGATTGAAGCCATTCTCAAAGACACTCTGATCGATGATCTATGGGGAATCGGTTATCGTTCCGCGTTGAAGCTGAAAGCGAACAACATCCTGACAGCCTGGGCATTCAGAGAAATGGACAGTCGTTTTGCACGAAGGCTTTTGACCGTCACGGGCGCGCGAATCGCGTTGGAATTGCGCGGCATCAAGTGTCTGCCGTTCGATCTGTCATCGGCAAAGAAACACAGCGTCACCTGTTCGAGAAGTTTCGGACAAACCGTTTCGGAATATTCCGAGATCAAAGAAGCAATTTTGTATTTCTTAACGCGAGCCTCGGAAAAGATGCGTTCACAGAATCTTGCCGCGCAAAGCATCAATGTTTTTATCGCGACCGACCGTTTTCGTCCCGTCCCTTCGTTTTATTCAAACACGGCGACATATTCTGCAAATTACGCGACCGACAGCAACCGGGAAATTCAGGACTGGGCGATCCAAACACTCGAAAGAATCTACAAACCTTACTACGAATACCGCAAAGCCGGAATTATTTTAAACGGCTTGGTTCCGGCTGAAAATCTGACTAAAAGGATGTTCGATGACGCACATTTTGAAAAACAGCACAAGTTAATGAAAGCGATCGACGAAGTAAACAAAAAATTCGGCAAAGACACGGTCAGATTCGCCAACGTCAACCCGCACGGCAGTTGGAAGATGAAACAGACGCGCAAGAGCCAAAGCTACACGACAAACTGGAACGAACTTTTAAGAGTCAGCTAAGACAGCACAGGAAATATTTCCGATAATGATTCTGAAAAGTATAAAAAGTTATTCGGAATTTCGCTCTCATATTAACTTATCGCATCCATTTCGATTTTACGGCGGTTTATCTGCAAGTCGTATCGTCCATCAGAATTTCGCCGCGCGTCCATTTGCCGCCGATTTTCGTTTCGACGACGATCAAGCCCTGCTGAAGATCGAAGATCGACCATCTGAGAACGGTTCCTTTTTTCAGCTTGACAGTTTTCTCGGTCGCTTCGATAAAGAAATCGGCGTTGTTTTTCCTGACTTTGCAGAGAACCGGCTTGGTCTGCGCGGCGGTTGTTTGAGTGAAAAACGCCGAAACCGAAAGGACGGCGGCGATTGTGGCTGTGATAAATATTTTATTTCTCATTTTGTTCTCTCCTGATTAATAAACAATTGATTTTTTCCTTATTTGCATATGACAAATGATGAATGTGAAGAATTCTTCTTTGATTTTACCTCTGATCGAACTCATAGTGTTATCTGCTATTCCATCGCGGCATCATTATATTCGCCGACTGTCAATTTAACACATTTCCCGCCTTCGTCCTGACTGGAAATATGTTCGTAGATATAAAGTTCACCATCGCCGGGAGTTTCACCGCAGGTTCCGGTCGAAGCCGTGATCGGAGTTGATACCGCACCCGTTGAATTGATTATTTAAAGTCAGAATGAATTTGAACCGGGAGAATCTTTTCAAAAATAGCATCAGCGAAGTTATTTTATAGAACTGCATTAAAAGAAATGGATATGATTATGTAAAATACAGGAACAACAGGTCTAATAAAATTTCATTTCAATCCGGCATTTATTTGGTTTGATGCCGACTTACTTTTAGTTATTAAATTAAAATGACAAAAAAAAATAAGTTTGATTATTCTCTCAATTATAAAAATCTCGATCTTCGCAAACATCCCGAACTTTACCGGATCGGGAAGGGCGAACAGGGCGTTTTGACGGTTGAACCTTATAAAAGTGAGATCGTCCCGCACTGGCGTTTCAAAACGCCGGAAATCGCGCGTGAATCTTCCGAAAAAATCTACGAAATGTTTCTCGAATATAAGAAACAAAAGGATTTTGTCGGGATGGATATGGCACGCAAGTTTTTGCAGATGGGCATTACGCGGGCAAGACGTTATGCGAATCACCCGTCGGGCAAAAAATATGACGGACCTGTTCCGAAGGATAAAAAAGGCGTTTCAGGCGCACACGGTCGCAAGGAATTGCCGAAAGGTTTCGACGCGGAAAAGGCGGAAAGCGCAAAGATTTTCAGCGAAAAATATTATCTCGCCAAAAATGATGAGGTTTATCAAAAGCTGATGAAGGAGCATAAAGAAAAATACGAAAATGGCGATTGAGATCGAAAAGAAGTATCGGCTGAACGAATTGCAACGCGAGATCGTTTTGAAAAATCTTGCCGAGATCGGCGCGGAATATAAAGGCGAGGATTTCGAGGAAAATCTTTTGTTTTACGGCGGCATTCTGGTTGAAAAGCAAGCCGTGTTGCGTCTGCGAAAAATCGGCGAAAAAACGATTTTGACTTATAAGGAAAAGATTCAAAACGAATCAGGGATAAAACATTACCGTGAGCACGAAACCGAAACCGCCGATTTTGAAGAGAGCGTGGAAATCCTTGAAAGCCTCGGTTTTTATCGTTCGTTAGTTTACGAAAAACGGCGCAGGACGTGGCATTTTCGCGATGTCGAAATAGTTTTGGACGAATTGCCTTTCGGCAGTTTTATGGAGATCGAAGGTTCGATCACGGCAATCGAGGAAGCTGAAATCTTTCTGGAAGCTGAAGATTTTGAAACGGAACACGAAACCTATCCGCATTTGACGCACAAGTTCGGCAAAAAGAACGGAAATCTGATCGAAGCGCGGTTTAACCAACAAAATTTGTCCGAATAGCCTTTGCGAGTCTGTTATATTGAATAATACCTGTGTCATAGCTTTGCGACCGCTCATAAAAAGCAATAGTTGAAAAATATCTTGCTTTTTTGCAATTAAACTCGCTAAAATCGTTCTGTTCAGGAAAAGGAGAAGTTTGCTATGAGAAAACATATTTTGGGTTTAGCCGTTTTCAGTTTTATTTTCGCATTTTTTGCGGTCGCTTATGCTTTTATCTACGCGCCGTCGATGCCGCAGGGTGACGCGGTAGAAGTTTTCGGCGTTCCTGTCTATAAATCGGAAAGACCGTCGAGCTGTCATAAAAGCGCGAAGAAACTTTCCTATGAGATACTCAGTTCGCAACTCGATCTTCAGGAAGGAAAACTTTACACACGCGTTTTATTAAAATGGAGCGGACGCAGACCTGCACCGAAAAATCTTTTCGTAAACGTTAATTTGATGGTTCCTTCGGAAGAATATTCGCTCTATGATTCAACCAACGTCGTTACGGCTTTCAATGTCGGAAATACGACTGAAATTTTGCTTAAATCGAATTTGAGCAATAAATTTACAAAAAACTACAAGAATGAAAATATTTACGCTAAATATTCTTTTTCCGAACAGTTCGTTAATGCCAAACTAGATGAAAGTTATTCAAACAATTTTCCCGTTGTAGTTTCTCACGGAAAAAATTCGGAGAGCGTGAAAAAAGGAAAATTTATCATACGCTAAAAAAAACGGAATTTTGTAAAAAAGATTGCAAGTTTGAAATTTGCCCTGCGTTCTATGTCGAATCATAAATTCAGGCGAGTTTTTCAAACTTGCAATCTTTTTTGTTGGAGGAATCTTTTTTATGAAACAGTGGTCAGTTACTCGTAGTCAGTGGTTGGTTGGTTTTTTGATTTTTTCAATCTTTTTTTCGGCGTGTTCGTCGAGTCAAAGTTCAAATACGGCTATTTCGCAAAACGCGCCGAGTCGAGGTGAAGACGTTGCTTATTCAAAACCGACGGCGGCGGCAAATTCCGCTTCAAATACTTCGAGCATAGCGGTCGGAAAAGGCACGCCTTATGGCGATCAGGAAGCGGATGCCAAAGGCGAACGATATGCCGAGATCGAAGAAAATCCTTACTTGGAAACGTCGCGTGCGCCGCTTTCGACGTTTTCGATCGATGTTGATACGGCTTCTTATGCAAATGTCCGCAGATTTTTGAATCAGGGACAGCTTCCGCCGAAAGATGCCGTTCGCATCGAAGAATTAATAAATTATTTTGAATACGATTATCCGTCGCCTGTGGGCGATGTGCCGTTTTCAGTGCATACGGACGTGGCGGTTTGCCCCTGGAATCGGAAACACAAGCTCGTGCACATCGGACTGCAAGGCAGAAAAGTTTCGCTCGATGACGTTCCGCCGTCGAATCTGGTGTTTCTTTTAGACGTTTCGGGTTCGATGAGCGACCCGAACAAACTTCCGCTTTTGAAGGATTCCTTGCAGATGCTCGTCAATCAGCTTTCATCGAAAGACCGCGTGGCGATCGTCGTTTATGCGGGTGCGAGCGGACTGGTTTTGCCTTCGACGAATAATAAAAGCGAAATCCTCAACGCGCTCGACGATCTCAGCGCGGGCGGCTCGACCAACGGCGGTGCGGGAATTCAGCTCGCTTACCGCGTTGCGCTCGACAATTTCATTCAGGGCGGAAACAACCGCGTCATTTTAGCGACCGACGGCGATTTTAACGTCGGACTTTCGAGCGATAACGAACTCGTCAATCTCATCGAAAACAAACGCAAAAGTGGCGTTTTTCTCTCGGTTTTGGGATTCGGTTCGGGAAATTATAACGATTCGATGATGGAAAAACTCGCCGACAAAGGCAACGGAAACTATGCCTACATAGACACGACCGAAGAAGCGCGCAAAGCCCTCGGACAGCAAGCCGCCGGAACGCTTTACACGATCGCCAAGGACGTGAAGATTCAAGTCGAATTCAATCCCGCGAAGGTGGCGGGTTATCGCCTGATCGGTTACGAAAACCGCGTGATGGCAAATCGCGATTTTAACGACGACAAGAAGGACGCGGGCGACATCGGCGCGGGACATTCCGTGACGGCTTTGTATGAAGTGGTTCCCGCCGGACAACCTTTGGAAAATGACGGAATCGAGTTGAAATATTCAAAATACGAGCCTTCGGAAACACGTTTCGGAAAAGAAATGCTGACGCTCAAACTCCGCTACAAAGAGCCTGACGAAAACGCGTCGAAACTTTTGACGGTCGGCGTTATGGATAATGACAAAACGATTGAAATGGCTTCGCAAAATCTGAAATTCGCTTCGGCGGTCGCGCAATTCGGATTGCTTTTGCGCGATTCGCGATTCAAGGGAAATGCGTCGTTCAGTAATATCAACAATCTCGTCGAAAACTCGATGGGCGACGATCTGCGAAACTATCGCGGCGAATTTCTCGAACTCGTCCGCAAAGCACAGAGATTAAAGGGATAGATCGAAAATTGCCGGGTTGATGAAAAAGAGCGGAAAATCATTTCCGCTCTTTTCTTATTTTTTTACCAAACTCAAGATTTCTTCGATCAAAAGATCGGGTTCAAAAGGTTTCGTGCTGTATTTTTGAAAGCCCGCCTGAAAAGCCCTCTGTTTATTTTCATTGGTCGCAAACGCGCTCAATGCAATCGCCGGAATTTGACTGCATTTTTGATCGGATAATTGACGAATTCGGGCGATCAGCGAATAACCGTCCTCGATCGGCATTGCCAGATCGGAAATGATTACATCGGGCTGAAATATATGGCATTGCGCCAATATTTCCATCGCCGTTTTAGCCGATTCCGCACTCGTGACAACCGCGCCGCACTGCGTCAGGAAAAGCGATAAAACTTCGCGCGAATCGTTGTCGTCCTCGATGAGAAGAATATTAACGCCGCGCAGAGGTTTTTCGTCGGTATTACTTTCGGTTACTTCGTTTTCCGATGGGATTGCTTCGCTCGTCAGCGGCAGTGAAACCGTAAAAGTCGAGCCTTTTCCGCTTCCTTCGCTTTCCGCCGTGACCGTTCCGTTGTGTTTTTCAACGAGTATTTTTACGATCGATAGACCTAAACCCAAACCGCCTTTGTCAGCGGCTATTCCGTCTTCGCCCTGCGAAAACTGACGAAAGATGTTCGGCAAAACATTTGGTTCGATTCCTTGTCCGCTGTCGGTTATCGAAACCGTAGCGGATTGGTTAAGAGTTTTGATGTTTAAGGAAATCTTTCCGCTTTTCGGGGTAAATTTCAGGGCATTCGTGACCAGATTGTTGAAAACCTGCTGAAGCCTGTTAACGTCGCCGAAGATCGGAATTTCTTCCTGATCGGCGACTAATTCAAACCTGATCTCTTTGCTGTCGGCAAGCGGTTTCTGCGAATTATAAACGGTGCGGATGATCTCAAAAAGATTGACGGGAAGAAATTCGAGCCGCAGTTTGCCCGATGCGATGCGCGCCGAATCGACCAGATCATTGATTAGTTTTGCCTGCGAGCGCGCACTTCTTTCGATGGTTTCGAGCGCGTTTTTCTGCATTTCCTCATCGACTTTCTTGGTCAGTAAAATCTTTGACCAACCTAAGATCGCGTTCAAAGGCGAACGAAGCTCGTGCGATACGAAGGCAAGGAAAAAATCCTTTGCGCGATTAGCTTCGACGGCTTCATCGCGGGCTTGTTTTTCGCGATCGTAAATTTTTGAAAGCTCTTTTTCGGCAACTTTTTGCTCGGTGATCTTACGCACAACGCCCATCATTTTTTCGGGCATTCCTTCCGCATCGAGAAAAGTTTTGCCGCGTGCCGAAACCCATTCGATGCGCGCATCCGAATAAATCACGCGAAACTGTTCGTTGTATTCGGAGCCCGTTTGTTGCGAATGTCCGAGAACTTCCTCAACGCGTTGACGGTCTTCGGGGTAAACGACCTGCATAAAAGAATCGTAATTCAAAAGGTCATAAGGCGAGGTTTCAAAGAGTTCATTGCATCGCGGTGTCGAATAAACCAAACCCGTTTTTAAATCCCACGACCACAAACCGATTTCGGCACTTTCAGCGGCGTAAAGCAATTGCTCACTGCGCTGTTTATAATATTCGACCTCTTTTTCCTTAACGGTGATGTCCTGCGCACAAAAGAAAATTTCCTGAAAATTACCGTTGCTTGAAGGTTGCAAATACAGTTCGACAAAACGTTTGTCTTCCGAACTCAGTCTGAAATCGAGAAATATCTTTGACTTCATTCCGTTGGCAGTTTCTTCGATCGCTTTTTCCAGCAATTGCGCCGTGATCTCCGACGACTGCCAAAAGACCGTTTCGGAAAATTTCTGTCCGACAAGCAGATCGGTGTCGAGATTGGTTTGGTCAAAAATCGTCCCCTTAAGCTGTAGAACGCGTCCTTTAGAGTCGAGAATTCCGTAAAAGGCAAAAACATTCTCAAAAATAGAGGATGTTTGGTCATTAAAATAAAATTCAGATTGAAAATTTTTATCTGAAATATGTTCGAGATTATTATCCATAAAAAGGGGATTAGACCTTATTCTTAACATACTTTCACTATTTGGCAAAATATTTATTAAAAACGGGAATAACCTCGCCCCTTAAAAGGAACGAGGTTTAAAGCATAAATGCGATTAATTACTCCAGTTCAAATGTTGCTGATAAATGAAAAAAATCCTTCTTCTTATCTTGAAGTAAATTAAACTACGCGTCTGCCGGTCAAAAGACGAATTAAGAAAACCACGAGCGCGACCACTAAAAGAACGTGCAAAATGCCGCCGAAAGTCTGCCCCGCAACTAAACCTAAAAGCCACAAAACCAATAAGATAACAATAATCGTTTCTAACATCTCTTTATTTCTCCCTTTCAAAAAATTAATTGCTCAAAAGCATCTGTCAATCTCGTAAACAAGATGTGTGCCAAAAATAATAAACCTATGAAAAGACAGAGATTAGCAGATTTATCTTAATTTCGGACGGAAATAATCAGGCTGTCTTAGTATGAAAATAATACAGATAAAACAGTATTAATTTAAGAATTCTGATCCAATCGGGAAAATCATTACTCATTTTGATATTTTCGGGATTCTATTATGAAACTTGCGGGGATAGAGCAAATAATTTCAGGCGATTATTAAAATATTAAGTCATAATTGGAGTGTATTGAAATGATGCGTTTTAATGAAGATGCTCTTGGTCAATTTCCTGTCGCGTTGACTGTAAGTGATTAATGTAAAAGGCATTTAAGACATCTGGCACGTTCATTGCCAAAGTGTTCCGACGTAATTTAATTTATTAATTTTGATATACGAGGAGATTTTATTTTTATATGAATACAAATACGGCTACTAAAAAAGTGAAGGACAACATTAAAGAAGCGGCAACCACTGCCGAATCAAAAATAGGACAGTATTTGGAAAATTCGGGTGAGAAGCTGGAAACGGCTAAAAGCAAAATCTCGGATAATCTTTCGGGCGCGGCGGAGAAAATTCATAAGAATTCCGACACGGCGCAGGTTTACCTGAAAGAAAAGGCGGACAAACTTAACGAAACCGCTCACGAAAAGATCGAAAAGGCGAACAAATTCGGACATCGTGCGGCAACCGCAATTGAAACTTCGTCGGATTATGTGAAAAATTTCGATATTGCCGAAGCGGGCAATAAAATCAAAAACACGGTCAAGCAAAAACCTCAGATCGGAATTGCTTTAGCAGGGATTTTCGGGTTACTTATCGGCTTATTGGTAGGCAGGAAAACTAGTTAAATCCTATCAATAATCGGGGAGCGTGGACATCATGAAAGAGGTAAGTTAAAGGGGGCTTGCCTCTTTCCGTTTATAAAGAAAAATCGCAGATGAAGTTTATTAATCTGTTTTTAGGTCTGATACAATCAAATAAATTAAAGGGAATGCAAAGCTAAAATTATGGCATATAAAGCATTGGTCATTGATGACGACAAAGCGACGCTCGATCTGTTGAAATTCCAACTGGAAGCTGAAGGGTTTCAAACATCGATCGCCGAAAACGGCGCACAAGGACTTAATTTTATACAGGAAAAAGAATACGACATTATCCTGACCGATCTTAATCTTCCCGACATCAGCGGGATCGAGATGGTCAAACGTTCAAAAGCTCAATCGCCGAACACCGAAATCATTATGATTACCGGTTTCGGCTCGACAGAAAAAGCCATCGAAGCCACCAAAGCCGGAGCCTTCTGGTATTTTCAAAAGCCGGTCGAGTTTGAAGAACTGCTCGTCCTGATCGAAAAAGCGGTCGAGAGAAAACAGCAAAATTTAGAAATCAAAGAACTGCGCGGAAAACTTTCGAGCCGTTCGGAATATGAAGGAATCATCGGCGGAAGCCGTTCGATGCAGGAAGTTTTCGAGATCATCGAAAACGTTGCCGATTCCGACGCAAATATTTTGATACTCGGAGAATCGGGAACAGGTAAAGAAGTCATCGCCAACGCCATTCACTACAAAAGTCATCGCTCAAAGAAACCTTTCGTTAAGGTAAATTGTTCGGCATTGCCGAAGGATTTGATCGAATCACAGCTTTTCGGGCACGTGAAAGGATCATTTACCGGTGCACACGCAGACAAGGTCGGATTTATCGGACAGGCGAACACGGGAAGTTTGCTTTTAGACGAAATCGGAGAAATGCCGATCGATCTGCAACCTAAATTATTGCGTGTTCTACAGGAAAAAATTTATTACCGCGTCGGAAGCGACAAACCGCAGGAAGTTGATTTCCGGCTGATTTCCGCAACGAACCGAAATCCCTTCGATGCCATTCAAGACGGAAATCTGCGTGAGGATTTATATTACAGAATCAATACCATTGAAATAAAAATTCCGCCTTTGCGCGACAGGATGGAAGACGTGCCGATGCTTGCCGAACATTTCCTGCAAATTTATTCCGAAAAATATAATCGCGACGAAATGGGATTTTCGCAGGAAGCTTACGATCAGATGCTGAATTATAACTGGCGCGGAAACGTGCGCGAGCTTCAGCACGTCGTCGAAAGAGCGGTTTTATTGAGCAAAGGCGAAAGAATCACGAATCTGAACATTCCGAAAAATCTGGAAAGTGCGTTTAGTTTCAGTGATTTGAACCGGATGGAAAACGTCGCGGTCGCCTCGGCAGTGAGCCGACCTGCGGCAGTCAGCGTTGCCGCAAACGGAGAGAATTTTTTCCATACGACGCATCTTTCCGAGGAACAATTATTTGAAGAGATCGGAAAATTTATCGTTGATAAACTGCCTGAGCCGAAAGATGATGAAGCACAGAAGGACGTTTTCAACGAATTGGAAAACGTGGTTGTTTCCGCCGCCTTAAAAAGAACGAAGGGCAATAAACAAGCCGCCGCAAATCTTTTGGGATTATACCGTCCGCGTCTTTACGGGATGATAAAACGTCATAATCTGGAGGATAAATATTAAAAAAAAGAGGTTCTTTATAAAGAACCTCTTTTAGATAGTATGTTAGAAAATTTTATCTGGAATTCGGAGCAGAAGGTGCGCTGATATTAATATCGATTTTCTCTTTCTTGGTGCCGCCGAGAAATCCGCTGTAATAAAGTGCTCCGGCGATGATCGCGACAATGATTATCATAGCGATTGCCCAAATTAGATTACTTCCGGTTGAATTTTCTTCTGACATTTTAATAAATCTCCTTTGATTATAAATTTTTAATAAATCAGTGAAACTCAAAGCAATTAAAGTGCCATAAAAAATCTTATATTTTTTACATTTTTAAGACAAAAATCGAGCGGTGTATTAAAAAAATGTAATTAATCAATACATACACCGCATATAAGACACACGAAAATTAAAGAGATAGCTAAGGCATACTCATTGCGTTAGTTGTTCAGAACTAAAGGTTTGTGTATTACAAAAACAATGAGCAGTAAATTGAGAAAAATACCAAAATCCAAGATATACAATTTATCTTATCTGGTTCTTGCTGTTTTAATTTTGCTCAGTATCGGTATTACCTATATTTTTTACACGAGTTCGAGAAATAAGGACATCGCCCGTTTTACAAATGAATCGAAACGTCTGAAATCGGCAATCGAAAACCGTGTCAACCTTTATATCGCCTTGCTCAAAGGAACGCGCGGATTCGTCGAAGCCTCGACAGAAATGAATAACGAAAAGTTTTCCAAATACGTCAACAGCCTCGATCTGGAAAATAATTATACCGGGGTTCAGGGCATCGGTTTTACACAATCCTTTATTGGTGAAGAAAAAGCCGCCTTTGAAAATAAGATCAGAGCGGAAGGTGTTGCCGGTTTTCGGGTTTTTCCCGAATCTTCAAGTTCTGAAAGGCAGGCAATCGTCTATCTTTTTCCGCTGACGGAAATGAATCAGCGCGCCCTCGGTTTCGATATGTCAACCGAGGAAAATCGGCGCATCGCCCTCGAACGCGCACGCGACACAGGCAAACCCGTCGCAACGGGAAAAGTGCGTTTGATTCAGGAAAAAGATGAGGACGCGCAGGAAGGATTTTTGATCTACCTGCCGATTTATAAAAACAATCAAACGCCCGAACTCTTTCAAAAACGCATTTCCGATCTGCGCGGATACGTTTACAGCCCGTTTCGCGCCCGTAATTTTTTGAACGAGATTTACGATAATTCACGTGATAAGGACATTGCCATCAGGCTCTACGACAACGAAATACTTCCGCAAAATCTGTTAGCCGAAACACAACATTCGGAAATAGAAGCTTATACGCGTTTCGGTAATGAAACCTATATCACGAGAGAAATCGTGGAAGTTGCCGGGCGGCAGTGGATCGTCGAATTTTACACTCTGCCGTCGTTCGGCGAGCAATCCAATATAGTTTGGACTCCTTTGATATTTTTCTGCGGCATTTGTTTCAGTTTTCTTCTTTTCGGGATGACCTATTGGGAAGCGATCTCACGTGAAAAACTGCAAAACTATGCTTCGGATTTATACGACCTGCAAGCGGAAAGAGAGATTTTATTTGAAAACGAAAGCAAAGCCCGTAAGATCGCCGAAGAAGCAAACAGCGCAAAGGACGAGTTTATTGCAATCGTTTCGCACGAATTGAAAACGCCTTTGAATACGATCGCAGGCTGGACGCGCATTATCAAATCGGACGATATTTCCAAGCAGACCCGCGATCTTGCGCTTTCAAAGATAGACAAAAATCTGCGGCTTCAGGCAAAGCTCGTCGAACAGCTTCTCACATATTCGGAGATAATCTCGAAAAATACCGATTTTCGCGAGGATAAAGTAGATTTCCAGAAACTGGTCGAAGAGATTTTCGAGGAAAATAAATCCGTCGCGGAAGAGAACGAGATCATCTTATCGAAAGAGAGCGACGCGGAGAAAGCGTTCGTTTCGGGCGATGCCGAAAAACTCAAGACGGTCATTAACAATCTTTTTTCCAACGCCCTTAAATTTACCCCGAAAGGTGGAAAAATAAAGGTAAAAGTTTCACATAAAAACGGTCTGGTATGTTTTGAGATTAAAGACAACGGACGCGGGATCGATTCGGAATTTCTGCCTTATATTTTTGAAAGCTATAAACAGGCTGATACTCCGAACACAAGAGAATACGGCGGTTTGGGACTCGGCTTGGCAATTTCAAAGCATATTCTCAATCTTCATAACGGAACTATCGAAGTAAACAGCAAAGGTCGCGGCGAAGGCTCGGAATTTACCGTTAAATTACCGCTTATGAATGATTTAACGAAGTAGTGTATCGAAAGAATACGACTTTCTGTTATTTTTAACTTCTTTTCACCAAATAACCTTATAAATTATAGCAAAATAAAGCATTGGCACGTTTCTTGCCAACTCATATCATATGTAATGCAAGATTTTTCCCGGCTTTCCCCTATCTTGCAAATAATCGAACAGAGGGACGAAAATGAAGAAACAAATTAAAAATTTTTACGCCATAATATTATTTACATTATTTTTTTCAGCGGTAACGGTCGTTACGGCTCAAAATCCGTATAGAGTTTCGGATCGGCAAGTCCGGACTTTGCTTACGAGAATCGAAACCAGATCGGACAGCTACCGGAGAAGTTTGGACACTGCGCTGGACCGCAGTAGTCTGAACAATACGGAAGCGGAAAACAGAATTATCGGATACGTGACCGATTTTGAAAATGCGACCGATAATCTGAGAAGAAATTTCGATAATCGCCGTTCGGTCAGCGGAGATGTCAGCGAAGTGCTGAATCGCGCGTCTTTTATCAACAGTTTTATGCGCGAGAACCGTTTGACGGCGGCATCGCAAAATCAGTGGAATAATTTAAGAAACGATCTGAACACGCTTGCAAATTATTACAGCGTTTCGTGGAATTGGAACAATTCATATCCGACGAACCCGAATTATCCGACGAATCCTAATTATCCATCGACCGGAGGCGTTCCTTACCGTGTTTCCGACAGCACGGTGCGTTCGCTTTTAGCACGTCTTGAAACGCGAACGGATTCGTATCGCCGCGATCTGAGCAGTGCGCTCGACCGGAGCTACATCAACAATACGCGCAGTGAAGATGCAGTAAACAATTATGTTAACGACTTTGAGAGCGCGACAGACCGTTTGAGAGAAAACTTCAACGGTCGCCGTTCGACTGCGGCAGATGTGCAGGAAGTTTTGAATCGTGCCGTGTATATTGACGGATTTATGCGCGATTATCGGCTAGACTCGACCGTCGAAACACAATGGACGGCGATCAGAAACGATCTGAACACTCTGTCTGGATATTATAATGTTTCGTGGAACTGGGACGGAAACGGAACAAATTATCCGGGCAACAATTCAAGAGCGGACTTGACGGGAACTTATCGTTTGAACGCCGGTCAATCGGACGATGTATCATCGATCGTCGACAGCACGATCAACCGTTATTACACGGGAAATCAGCGTGAAAACATACGCCGTAATCTCGAAAGACGTTTGACCGCGCCGGATATGCTCGCGCTCGAAAGACGCGGAACTTCGATTACCGTCGCATCTTCGCTTTCACCGCAGGTAACGTTTCAGGCAGACGGCTCGACCCGAACCGAAACTTTGCCGAACGGCAGAACGATTCGTGTCAGTGCGGTAAACAGTTATGACGGCATCGCCATCACGACGGAAGGCGATCGCATTAATGATTTTTATGTTAATTTCCTGCCTTTGAGCAACGGGCAATTGCGGGTCGTAAGACGTGTTTATCTCGAAAACCGCAACGAAACCGTGACCGTTCAAAGCATTTACGACAAAACCGACAACGTTGCGCGTTGGTCGGATATGAACAACGGCGGAAATTGGAATAACAACACAGGAAGCAATTCGAGAGATTTTGTAATTCCGAACGGAACGAAATTGACGGCGCGTTTGAACGGCGTGATCGACACGAGAAATTCGCAGGACGGCGACCGTTTTTCGCTCGAGGTGACTTCGCCGTCGCAGTATAACGGCGCAATTATCGAAGGTCGCGTGGCAAACGCCGAGAAATCGGGTCGTGTTTCGGGACGTGCACAAATTTCGCTCGAATTTGACTCGATTCGTTTGAGAAACGGACAAACCTATCGTTTCGCGGGCTTGATCGATTCGGTCAGAGCGGCAAACGGCGACAACGTCAGTATTAACAACGAAGGCGCGGTGCGTGACAGCAATCAGACGACGAAAACCGTGACGCGTGCCGGAATCGGCGCGGCTCTCGGGGCTATTATCGGCGCGATTGCGGGCGGCGGACAGGGTGCGGCAGTCGGTGCGGCGATCGGTGCCGGTGCCGGTGCCGGAACGGTTATTCTGCAAGGACGCGATAATATCGAACTCGGACAAGGCACGGAGTTTTCGCTGACGGCTTCGGCTCCCAATTCTGTCAGATAAATTGCAGTATAATTTATCCTTTTTGACGGTGAACCCGGTTTCGGGTTCACTTTTTTTATTTTCATTTTGTCTTAAAACGATACACAAAATATTGGCACGATTATTGTAATAACGCCGTTTGTAAGTTTTACGAATATTCAATCAATACAAAATTTAAGAGGAATTTTTATGGCACAAAAAGCATCAGCCGCAAAGAAAGTGACCGAGCATAACAAACCGAATGACGAGATCGTTATCAGTCTGCAAAAGCAGGTTGCAAACGCATTTATTCTTTATTTGAATTATAAACATTATCACTGGCAGACCTTCGGACCTTTGTTCCGCGATCTGCATCTTTTATTCGATGAGTTTGCGACCGAAGTCTACGAAACCATCGACGAAATGGCGGAGAGAATCCGTATGATCGGGCAAAGTCCGGTTTCACGTATGGAAGAATTTTTGGAAACCGCTTCGATCGGTTCAGCCGGAAAAGCGACCGATCTGCGTTCGATGATCGCCGAGGGAAATAAGAACTCGAACACGATCATAAAGGAGATGCGCGCCGCAATTAAAAAAGCCGACGAAGGCGACGATCCGGGAACGGCGGACGTTTTCACGCGTTTCGTGCAGATTCACGAAAAACAGGAATGGTGGCTCCGCGACATTCTCGAAAAACGCGACGGTTTGACGGACTAAAAACCGTTTCATAGATTTTTTCATAGATTTTTCAAGCGTTTAGAGTCCTGCCTTCAGGCGGCAATACCTAAGCAGAGAGCCTTCTCAAGAAGGGGCTCTAAACTATCAGAATTTAACCAATATCGACGAGCAGAGGGCAGGTTTATATTTTATGAATTTAAAGAATTCAAATCAGACGAAGGAAGGAAAACAGCGCGAGGGTTGGGATTCCAAAAAACTTTCGGACGAAGCGAGCCAGAAGGACGGCGACGAAATCCAGCGTGAGATGCGGCGCGGCGACGAAAGCAAGGGAAATCCCGATGATCGGGACATTGCCGGAAGCGTTGACAAAAACGAAACGGCACACGGCAGAGAGGAAGCAAAGAACGATAAAAACAGGAAGGCGAATGTCAATGGTTGATAACAAACTTGCATACGACGAAGCGCAGAGAGTCGCAAATTATGAAGCCGTAAAATCGAGCGTGCAATCGGACGTTGACGCGCAGATCGCTTCAAAAGCCGCGTATTCGACCGCTTCGCAGAACGAATATGTCGAAGATTTGGCGAAGGATATGCGAAGCAAAGCGGTTTCTGAAGTTGCCGAAACAGAAAGGGAAGTCGAGCGTGGAAGAGTTCTCGCGCGTGTTTCGCAGATCGTGGATTACGTCTTTTTCGTGGTCTACAGCCTTTTGGCGATCCGTCTTTTGCTCGAACTTTTTGCGGCGAGAGAAAGTGCGGGTTTTGTAAAATTCATCAAAACCGCAACGGGAATTTTCTACGCGCCTTTTGCGGGAATCGTGCCGAGTCCGACTAAGGACGGCTTTACGTTGGCTTTGCCGATCATCATCGCAATCGTTGCGTATATGGTTTTGCATCTGGCAATTAACGGGCTTTTGCGGGTTTTCGCACATCGCAAAACGACCATCTGAAAATAGGAATAAAGAGAGGTAAATATGAGTATAATTTGGCAATTGTTGGTTGGTTTGATTATCGGCGCGATCGCAAGATTGCTGATTCCCGGACGCGAAGCGATTTCGAGCGGCGCGCTCGGCTGGCTGATTACGGCGTTGATCGGTGTCGCCGGAGCATTTCTCGGAACTATGATCGGCAGAACTCTCTGGGGCGGCGAAGCATACGCGGCAGGGTTCATAATGTCCGTTATCGGCGCGGTCATTCTGCTTGTGATTTACAGGTATTTGTTCGTCCGAACGTAAAGACGATTCAGCAGGTATTTCATTTTATCCAACCGCAGATAGAGGCGGATAGACGCAGATAAAAAATTAAGGATGATAAATCCTTTAATAAATCCGCGTTCGTCTGCCGCATCTGCGGTTAATTATTTTCCGCCGAATTGGATTGTCATAATTCAACTGTTATAAACTTGAAGGTAGATTATGGCAGGTTGGAAAGCGAAAATATCCGATCTTATCGAGAAAATGGATAAGATTTCCGATTCCTTACGGATCAGGTGGAAACAGAAAAAGGGTTATGAAAAACCTCTCGTCATCTTTCCTTTTCTCGGTTACGGAACGAACCGGAAGATCACTTTACGCGGGCGGGTTTTTGAGAAAAAAGATGACATTATTGCCACCCAAACCGACGGAAAACGCCGCAATCTCGCCAATTTATACCGCCGCTTTGCGACCGACGAAGTTCCATTTGCAAAAGTCAGAGCCAAATTTCGCAACATCGAAGAGGAATTTACGGCGGACGACGAAGGCTATTTTGAAGTAGAGATCGAAGATTTCGAGATCGAAAACGTCGAATTGCTCTATCACGAAGTCGAACTCGAACTTCTTTCCCCGGCACAAAAGAACGGCGAAATTTCAAAAAATACGGGTCAGGTCATCGTGCCGCCGCCGACGGCGCGTTTCGGTATTATCAGCGATCTGGACGACACCGTGATCGCGACGAATGTGACCAACAAACTGAAAATGCTTTTGACGGTCGCGCTCAACAACGAACACACACGCGTTCCGTTTGAAGGCGTTTCAGCGTTTTACCGTGCCTTGCGCAAAGGTTTGACGGACGAAAATAACCCGATCTTTTACGTTTCGTCCAGTCCGTGGAACCTCTACCCGTTTCTGACCGAGTTTTTGAAGATTCACGACATCCCGCGCGGCGCACTTTTTCTCAAGGATTTCGGCAATCACACGATCTTTAATTCGTCCGATCACGCGACGCACAAGACCGAAAGCATCGAAAAAATTCTCGACACTTACCCGCATTTACAATTCGTCCTGATCGGCGACAACGGCGAGAGCGATCCGCAGATTTACGCCGAGATCGTGAAAAGGCATCCCGACCGAATCAAAAATATTTATATCCGGAGTATCCGCAAGGAAGCCGAAAATATTGAGAAACTCAACGAATTGATCGCCGGGGTCGCGAAATCGAAGGTGCAGTTGATTTTAGCCGAAGACACCGAATTTGCGGCGGTTCACGCCGCCTCCGAGGGATTGATAAACGTAAGCGAACTCGAAAATATCCGTGTGAAGAAAAAGATCGACGAAACACTTCCGCAAGCGGCGGAAACGGAAAAGGCTTCGTAAAATTACGAAGCCTTTTCCGTTTTTTTAATTTAACCTATCTTGTCGGAGTGCCTAACTGCATCCTGCGTGACCGCAATCGCAGGCGATTCCCGTCAAATCCTGTGCGCCCGCCGCTTCACATTCCGGCGAACAATATTCTTCATTTTCGCCAACCGCGCAAACACACGCTTCGTGTCCGCATTTGTTATTTTCGTCTGCCATAGATTTATCCCTCGTTCGTAATTAAATTTGACCGCCCTTGAGCAGTAACTAAAAGTATAAACAAACGGTCGATTCTTTACAATAAAATGTCTGACGGAAACAATAAAAAGGCTTTATCCGGGATCGAACAAAGCCTTTTTTATTCATCAATCCGTAATTGTTAATTCATAATTCGTAATTGATTATCCCGTAATGGTTGCCGAAAAGAGCGGACTCCACGCGCCTTTTTCACCGCTGTTCATAATCCAGCGGAGCAGATACCAGACGGTTTTGTTGGCGTTTTCGCCCTCAAACTCGAACAGGTAAGGCGAGCTTCTGTCCATTGCGGCTTGCTGACATTCCTTATGATCGACGGGCGCATTGCCGCCGATCTTGTAGTAAATCTCGCAACCCCAAACGCCGTCGGGTCGTGCCTTTGAATTAGGCGTTCCCGAATCGCGCCAGCTGATGACGTGCCGCAATTTCTGCGACGTATCGACCTGCCCGACGGGATGCGTTTCAATGAGCGCGGCTTCGGTCGGAACTTTATCGCGCACTTTGAGCAGCATCGCGGCGCGCTGTTCGTCCGTGACGGCAAGCTCCGCCTGCATCCGCCCGTTAAACGCACGGTCGCGCCTTTCCCAATCCACCCTTTTAGTATCGCTGTTTTTCACGCCCGCTTCGGCTTGCGCCTGCAATGCGACCTTTTCGTTAAAAGCCGCCTCAAACTCGTCCAAAGCCGTTTCGAGCGGTGCAACATCGTCCGATTTCAGTTTTAACTCAGCCAAATGCGCCAGTGCATAATTAACTCTGACTCTGCCCTCGGCGATGGCTTCGGCATCGCCATCAGGAATATAGTCTGCCATTTTTTCTTTACCTCTCTATTTTTAATAAAACGGTAAAATCGGCAAAATATGTATGATTATAATACATTTTGTGGCAAAAAAAACTCATTTTTGCGGGGGTTGAGCCTGACTCCTGAGAGTTTGGCGAAAACTCCCGCGAAAAATCGGCTGACTCCGACGAGTTTTTGCACGACTCCGAAGAATGTTCGGAACACTCCGAAGCATCTGCAAAACACTCTCACGAGAGATTGAAAAACTCTTGGGAATTAAAGGCAGATTCGTGAGAAAGGGCGAAAGGCTCTTGGGAGTCTGAAACGGACGCTTGGGAGCGGCTCACCGATTCCTGAGAATCAAACGTAAATCCCGCAGAATTTTTCGCCGACTCTGACAGAAAAAAGTTATTTTCACCCGACCCTTCGCTCGCCGTCTTACCGACAAAGCACATAAACCTTTGCTCTGTAAGCAGAAACTTAGCCGATTTTTGAAAAAATGTAAAGCACAATTCAAGCGGTATATCGGCAGTCCGACTGTAAGTGAGAGCTGACAACGGAAACACGCAAAAAATGAATGTAACAAAAAAATGAATGTAACAAAAAAATGAATGTAATAAAAAAATGAATGTAACAGTAAGATTGTCAGGCTTTGCCTGTCGATGTGCGGAAAGGCTTTGCCTTTCCGCTAAATATTTTCCTGAAAATGTGAGAGGCTGCGCCTCGAACGTCGGGGCGGTTTTTTTACCGACGACCGGAAAGGCAGAACCTTTCCGCACATCAGGCGGCAGAGCCGCGATTGTCGGGAACTTTGCTTTCCGAGCGATTAAAATTTTCTTGCCTTCTTCTGATGTTGAGTGCTAGTATTTGGTCATTCGACTCAATGATTTTCGATTAAAAATCAAGCAACAATTTCCCGACAACAATTTATTTCAACCAAAAAAGGGGTAGTTTATGAAAATACACAAAATGAAAACTTTTTCGATAGCTTTCAGCGGCATTTTTCTCATCCTGTTTACGGCAAACGCTTACGGGCAAAATATGTTTCGCAAGATGATGGATTTCGACGGCGACGGGAAAGCCGATTATGCCGTGACGAGAAACGTCGGCGGACAAAAGGTCTGGTATATCCTGCAAAGCACCAACGGTTTTACTTATTCGGTTTTCGGGCTCGACACGGATGAGATTGTCCCCGGCGACTACGACGGCGACGGCAAATTCGATACGGCGGTTTTCAGAACGGAAACGGTCGGAACGGGTTTGTATCATTATTACTGGTGGATTCAGCAAAGCCGTGACGGTTTCGGCGGCTTTGTCTTGTCTCCGACTATTCCCTATCATTTTGTGATAAAGCCTATTCCGCAGGTTTACAACGGCGACGGGAGAACGAAAATTGCTACGCTCGAACCGCAGTTTAACGTCGTGCACGTTTATCAACTGGACAGAAACAATATTTCGTATCAGGCTCCCGCCGGACAATTTGTAAAAACGGGCGACCTGACCGGCGACGGCAAAGCCGATTTTTCGAGCTTTGATGCGAACACGCATTTTCTGAAAACGACGGCTTTCGACGGCTCGACGACTTCGCAGATTTATTTCGGCGACGCGGGCGATGTGTTCGTGCCCGCCGATTTCGACGGCGACGGTCGCGGCGAGATCGTCCTTTGGCGACCTTCGACGGGAACGTGGTGGTATATCAAAAGTTCGGATAATACGGTCAACGGCGTAAACTGGGGAACGGCGGGCGATGTGCCCGTTCCTGCCGATTACGACGGCGACGGCAAAACCGATGTCGCCATCTGGCGCGGCGGAACGCAAAGCTATTTCTGGGTAAACGGCAGTCAAAACGGCATCTTTTCAGTCGCCTGGGGCATCGCCAGCGATTCGGTCGTGAAATATTGATTTTGACCGTTAAATAAAAAAAGGCTTCGTCCGAAATCGAACGAAGCCTTTTTTATTTTCTTGTTAAGGTCTGATCGAAATATTTGCTCACTTCATTTTCAACAATTTTTAGAAAATCCAGCGGTTCGATAATCTTCAACGGTCTGAATCTTTGGCGGAATTCCTTGCTTGCGGCATCGTAACCCTCCATTAAATCCAGTAAATCTTTATCGCGCGTTACGATGAAATCCGCTTTGGCTTGAACGGCTAAATTTATATACGGTTCATCGTCAACATCACGCTCAAGGGAAAAGAATTTCGGCACATCGGTTAAAACTTCCGCTAAAATACGAAGATTATTGATAAATTCTCCGATCGCTTCATCAGACAAGGCAAAACGCATTTTTATAAAATCGCGCTTCAAAACCTCTTCCAGTTCTTTCAAAGTTTCTTCGCTGACAAAAAGCTTAACAACTCTTTCTTCGACCAGACGAAAACAGGCGGCGGCAGGACTCGCGCCGTTTGCAATCGCTTGAAGCAGGACATTGCAATCAAACACGGCGGAAATTTCAGTTAAGCATCGCACGGGGTTTGTTCGGCTTTTCTCTCGGCAAAAACTTCTTTTCTGGCTTGTGTAAAAATATCGTTCAATTCATTTTCCGAAACGCCGCTCTTTTCGACATTCTCTCTGAAAGGCGCGAAAATCTCGTCAATCGAACGCAACTTTTCGGAATCTTCTTCGATCAGTTTTTTTACATATTCGCCGACTTCAAAACCTTTTGCCGATGCGCGATGTTTAAGACGATCCTCAATTTCGGGGTTTAATTCAATCATTAGAGTCATATTCAACCTCTTTATACGGAGAAAATTATATCACGCTTTGAATTGCGTAAAAGAAAAAAAGGCTTCGTCCAAATTTGAACGAAGCCTTTTTTGTAGTTGGTTTGGAAAATCCGAAATCCGAAATCGAAAATCCGAAATCGGACTACATTCCCATTCCCATACCGCCCATGCCGCCGCCCATGCCGCCCATACCGCCGGCGTGGTCGTCTTTTTCAGGGATGTCTGCGATCATTGCTTCGGTGGTGAGCATCAAGCCCGCGATCGAAGCCGCATTTTGCAATGCGGTGCGCGTAACTTTCGCCGGATCGATGACACCAGCGGCAACCAAATCTTCAAAAACTTCGGTTGCGGCGTTGAAGCCGAACGATTCGTTTTCGTCCGCTTTGATCTTTTCGACGATCACTGCGCCTTCTTTGCCCGCGTTGCCGACGATCTGACGGAGCGGTTCTTCAACGGCACGTTTGATGATGTTGACACCGATCTGCTCGTCGCTGTCGCCTTCGACCGCGAAACCTTCGAGAACCTTCGAGGCGCGAACCAACGTGACACCGCCGCCCGGAACGATTCCTTCTTCGACCGCCGCACGTGTGGCGTGCATCGCGTCTTCAACGCGTGCCTTCTTCTCTTTCATTTCGGTTTCGGTCGCCGCGCCGACTTTGATGACGGCTACGCCGCCGACCAATTTCGCGAGGCGTTCCTGCAATTTTTCACGGTCATAGTCCGAAGAAGTTTCTTCGATCTGGTTGCGGATGGTTTTCACGCGTCCTTCGACTGCGCCCGCGTCGCCTTGTCCGTCAACGATCGTCGTGTTGTCTTTGTCGATCGTCACGCGTTTGGCGCGTCCGAGGTCTTCAACCGTGATCGTTTCGAGCTTGATGCCCAAATCTTCCGAAATCACTTTTCCGCCCGTCAAAACCGCAATGTCTTCCAACATCGCTTTGCGGCGGTCGCCGAAGCCCGGAGCTTTGACTGCCGCAACGTTCAATGTGCCGCGCAGTTTGTTGACAACCAATGTCGCCAATGCTTCGCCTTCGACATCTTCCGCGATGATGAGCAAAGGACGACCCATTTTCGCAACTTGCTCGAGAATCGGGAGCAGGTCGCGCATATTCGAGATTTTCTTTTCGTTGATAAGAATCATCGGCTCGTCGAGAACCGCTTCCATCCGGTCAGCGTCCGTGACGAAATACGGCGATAAATATCCGCGGTCGAACTGCATACCGTCAACGACTTCCAAAGTGGTGTCCATCGTTTTCGATTCTTCAACCGTGATCACGCCGTCTTTGCCGACTTTGCCCATCGCTTCCGCGATGATCTCGCCGATCTTTTTGTCGCCGTTTGCCGAAACCGTGCCGACCTGACCGATCGCGTCACCCGAAACCGGCTTTGAAAGGCGATGAATTTCTTCAACGACCTTTGCAACCGCTTGTTCGATGCCGCGTTTCAGAGCCATCGGGTTGGCACCCGCCGCAACCGTGCGAACGCCTTCCTTAAAGATCGCCTGTGCCAAAACCGTCGCGGTCGTCGTTCCGTCACCGGCAACGTCCGAAGTTTTGGAAGCAACTTCACGCACCATCTGTGCGCCCATATTTTCGAGCGAATCCTTCAATTCGATCTCTTTTGCAACCGTCACGCCGTCTTTCGTGATCGTCGGGCTGCCGAATTTTTTATCAATAACAACGTTGCGTCCCTTCGGTCCCAAAGTGACTTTTACCGCATCAGCCAATTGATTAACGCCGCGCAAAATCGCCGAGCGTGAATCTTCACCATGAATAACTTGTTTTGCCATAATCTTTTCTTAAACTCCTTTTATTGATTGTGAATAATTAAGACGAATGATATTAATCAACTGTTAATATCTCTCCATTTACCAACTATTAGTCTGTGGATTCGTGCGTTCGATAATGCCCAAAATTTCGTCTTCGCGCATAATTAAAAATTCTTCGCCGTCAATTTTGATTTCCGAACCACTGTATTTACCAAAAAGGACACGGTCGCCGGCTTTGACATCAAGCGTCTGGCGTTCGCCGGTTTCTTTATATTTCCCGGCTCCGGCGGCAATGATTTCACCTTCCTGCGGTTTTTCCTTTGCCGAATCGGGAATAAAAAGTCCGCCCGGTGTTTGATTGCTTGTTTCGTCGAGCCGACGAACGATAACTCTGTCATGTAATGGTTTAATGTTTGTTGCCATATTGTTTCTTACTCCTTTTGATATTGATAAAAATTTAGGATAATAACGCGGACAGAAAGGGCAAAAATGTTGTTTCTAGCACTCTCTCTCCGAAAGTGCTAGTTTATGCAAACATAGTTTAACTGTCAAGTCTGCTGAATATATTTTAGAAAATCTGATGATGCTATTGTCAAGTTTATGATCTTATCCGAAATAAATATCTATCCCATAAAGTCTTTGAAGGGAATTTCGCTCGCCAACGCTCTGGTCGAAGAACGCGGTTTGGAGTTTGACCGCCGTTGGCTTTTGGTCGATGAGAACAACCAATTTATGACCCAGCGCGAATTTCCGAAAATGGCGTTGATCGAAGTAAAAGTAAACGGCGAATCTTTGACGGTTTCCGCAAACGACAAGAATCTGGAGATTCGTTTTGATGCCGTCGTTGAGAAAACGGCGAGTGCGAAAATCTGGAGCAGCCGCGTTAAATCAAATGTTTATGAAGATAATATAAATCAATGGTTTTCGGATTTTCTTGGGACGAATTGCAAACTCGTAGTGATGCCCGGAACTTCAAAAAGAGCGGTCGAACCTTACTATGCAGTCAGAAAATATAAGGATATTGTCAGTTTTGCGGACGCTTATCCGTTTCTTTTGCTCGGCGAAAATTCGCTGAACGATCTGAACGAAAAACTTGAAAATCCCGTTTTGATGAATCGCTTTCGCCCGAATCTGGTGGTTTCGGGAGCCGTGGCTTTTGCTGAAGACAATTGGAAAAAAATCAGGATCGGAGAAACGGTCTTTCACGTCGTCAAGCCTTGTGCGCGTTGCGTTTTAACGACCGTCGAACAGGAAACGGGCGAAAAAGACGGCAAGGAACCGCTCAAAACTCTGGCAAAATACAGGACGAAAAACGGGAAGGTTTTATTCGGACAAAATCTGATCGCAGATAAAGCGGGAAGTTTTATAAAAGTCGGCGACAGTATCGAAGTGATCGAAACGAAAAACTAACGCGAACGGCGCGAGATCAGTCTTTTCGCCGTTTTCGGTGCGGTTTGATAATTTGATACGCGTTTTGAGAGAGTGTTGCGGTGGATGCCGAGCGCGCTGGCGGTTTTCGACAAATGCTCGTTGTTGCGTTCCAACGCTTTTTGAATATACAGCTTTTCAAATTCGGTCATCGCTTCATTTAAAAAAATCCGTCCGTCGAGCATTTCCTCGATCAACAATTCCATTCGTGTCCGTATCTGCATAATCGAATTAAAGAAGTTCTTTTCCTGTCAATAATTTATAAGCCGACAAATATCTTTCGGTCGTTGCGTCGGCAATTTCATTCGGTAAAGCCGGGGCAGGCGGTTGTTTGTTCCAATCGAGCGTTTCCAAATATTCACGCACGAATTGTTTGTCGAAAGACGGCTGGGCTTTGCCGGGGGCATAGTTTTCGACAGACCAGAACCGGGAAGAGTCGGGAGTCAAGACTTCATCAATTAATAAAATATCACCGTTTTCATCCAAACCGAATTCAAACTTCGTATCGGCAATGATAATTCCGCGCGTCAAAGCATATTCCGCCGCCGAATTATAGATATTCAATGAAAGCGTTTTGAGTTTCCCGGCAGTTTCTTCTCCCAGAATTTCCGTAAAAGTCGCCTCGTCGATATTTTCGTCGTGACCTTTTGCGGCTTTGGTCGCGGGCGTGAAAAGCGGTGCGGGAAGCTTGTCGCATTGTTTCAGGTTTTCGGATAATTTGTGCCCGCAAACTTCGCCCGTCATCAAATAATCCTTCCAACCCGAACCTTCGAGATAGCCGCGCACGATACATTCGACCGGAAAAACCTTTGTTTTTTTCACCAACATCGAGCGTCCGCGAACTTCTTCGTTTTGACGGACGATTTCGGGCATTTCATCGAAATTGGCGGTTAGCAGATGATGCCTCGTTATATTTTTAAGATGAGCAAACCAAAATTTGGAAAGCGCGGTGAGAACGCGACCTTTATTTTTTATCGGGGTCGGCAAAACGCAATCGAAAGCCGAAAGACGGTCTGTCGCGACCAGCAATAATTGATTTTCACTAACTTCGTAAACGTCGCGGACTTTTCCCCGATGTATGAGCGGCAAATCCTGAATTTTAGTTTCCGAAACCGTTAAAGCACCAGTCATAATTTATCGTTTGAAAATAGATTTGAATGACTAACTTTATTATGAAAATACTTTCAGGTAAAGGTCTGAAATTAAGAAACTCCGGCTGAAAAAGTAAAATGCCTAAAAATGTTAAAAATTACTGTAAAAACTTAAAAAATACGTGACAAAAATAATGATTCTGTGCATAATATAAAATGGCTTCGGTTTCACGGAGAAATCCCTTGCCAAAAATGCAATCCGAAAAACCGCAAAATCCTACTTAAAATCATAGTTTAGTTTTTACAAAGTTATGCAGAAGCTTTCTTTATTACGAAATAAAACAGCCGGAATTATCTCTCTTACGATTCTCTTTACCTTTGAAATTCTGGCACAGATGCCTTCCGTTAAGGTGCCGCAACAAAACCAGCAAAAGCCGCCGACGCAGGCAATGATCCCGCCAGCCGAGGATAATACTCTTTATTACATCATTCTACTGGTCTTATTTTTCGGTTTGGGCGGCGCGATTGTTTGGTGGTATAAAACCAAAAAAACGGAAGGAACGGCGGAAGTTGATCCGAAATCCAAAAAACAGAAAGGAAAAGACGGCGAACCCGTTGATGCCGATAAGGAGATGGAATGGTTTCGCAAGCATCAAAACGTGATCTCCAAAGATCGCGGAAAATATCCGAAGCGTTTACCGAAGACGAGCAATGTTTTAAGTAAGAAGCCTGTCGTCGAAGAGGAATTGGTCGAAGAAAGCATCGAAGTTGCGGTTTTGCGCGAAAAGATGAATAAAAAGACCTTTTCACAACTTCCGATTAATACCTTTACCGAACTAAAGCCTTCAAAGCCTTATAACGCTCTGCCGATCTCGAACAATTCCGATCTGATGAGTGCCGTCGAACAAGCTCACGACGAGTTTGAAGAAGATGAAGAAGTGCGCGATCTGGCAGTAAGAGTTTTGGCGGCGTTCAAAACGCGAAACTCGGTCGAGTCGCTCGGACAGATCGCTCTGTATGATCTTTCATCGAATCTGCGTTCCAAAGCCGTTTCGATTCTTTCAGATTTCGATCATCAATCGGTTTTTGAAACTATTTTGCTGGCTTGCGCCGATCCGACGCGCGAAGTCAGAGCCGCCGCCGCCCGCGGACTTTTCCGTTTCAGCTTTGATCGTGCTGATGCCTGGACGCGCATTACCGAAACGAATGACGAATTCAGAATGAAGCAATCCGCCCGCGCCGCCATCGAAGCCGATTTGGTTGACCGTTCGTTCGACCGGCTCGTTCACGAAGATATGAAGATCGCGTATGAAGCCTTTACCTTCGTAACACTTTTGATTAAAGCCGGAGAAACCGAAAAAGTATTCAAATCATTGGAAAGTCATCCCGATGTCAACGTCAAAAAAGCCTTACTGCACGTTATCAAAGTAACCAAGGACCCCGGCGCGCTCGACGGACTTTACTCGATGCTGGAAACTTCCGATCTCACCGAAGAACTGCGAATGGAGATCGACATCACGATTCAGGCGGTCGGCGGTTTAGTGACGGCTTAATAATTCTGAATATTCAATTTTAACGAGCATTTGGGAACGGTATGTCTGAAAATTTTGCCGAAGTAGGTCGGAAAGCACCTGATTTCACGCTTCAAACGGAGAAAGGCGAGATTTGGCGTTTGTCGGATCATCTCGGTTCGGTCGTGACGTTACTTTTTTATCCGCAAAATGAAACCCTCGTCTGCACAAAACAGATGTGTTCGGTGCGCGATCACTGGAACGATTACGTTGAAACAAAATCCGTCATTGCCGCCGTGTCGCCGGGAAATTGCGAAGAACATCTTAATTTTTCGGCAAAATACAATCTGCCGCTCAACATTTTAGCCGATCAAAACAGGGTAATTACAAGAGTTTACGGCTATCATTGGTTGTTCCCGCTAAACTTTATGCGGACAATCGTTGTGATCGATGCTCGGGGAATCTTGCGAACCAGACAAACGATGTTACGGGCTTTTCGACCAAGCGACAGACAGGTTATTACCGAAATTTTACGTGCCAGAGGCGATGCTTTAACGCAGAAATATGAAAATTTGAGAAGTGAACGGCGCAAATTTTCGGATGTTTAGAAACAAAAATCGCAGGAATTCGGATTGAAAAGTTCGGATTCTTTTTTTTGATGAATTCTGTTTCATCTGTGAAATATTTTTGCTTTATTGATTTCATTTTGTAACTTAAAAAAGGTAAAATTTATAAAATGAAATTCAATTTAGTTTCCGAAAATCAACCGAAGGGCGATCAGCCGGCGGCAATCGAACAGATCGTTAGCGAATTAAATTCAGATACGAAAAATCAGGTTTTGCTTGGAATCACGGGAAGCGGGAAAACGTTTACCATCGCAAACGTCATTCAGCAAGTCCAGCGTCCGACTCTGGTTTTAGCGCATAACAAAACTCTTGCGGCGCAACTTTATCAGGAATTCAAAACTTTCTTTCCCGAAAATGCGGTCGAATATTTCGTTTCATATTACGACTATTATCAGCCCGAAGCTTATGTTCCCGCGTCCGATCTGTATATCGAAAAAGAAGCGACGATCAACGATGAGATCGACCGTCTGCGTTTGAGCGCGACGCGTGCGCTTTTCGAGCGGCGCGATGTCATTGTCGTTTCTTCGGTTTCGTGCATTTACGGTTTGGGCGACCCGGACGCATATTTCGGAATGTTGGTTTTTCTCGAACCCGGACAAACTTTGAAACGTGACGAACTGATTCAACGTCTGGTCGAACTTCAATACGAACGCACGAATGTCGATTTTGAGCGCGGAACGTTTCGTGTGCGCGGCGATGTCGTGGAAATTTATCCGAGTTATCAGGAAGACGCTTACCGCATCGAATTTTGGGGCGATGAGATCGACGGGATTTATACGATTGACCCTCTGCTCGGCGAAGTGAAAAAGAAACACGATTCACGTCTGCCGATCTATCCGAAATCGCACTATGTAATGTCGAAACCGACGATCAAACGCGCCGTGAAAACCATTCGTGAAGAACTCGTCTGGTGGGAGGAAGAACTCATCAAGCAGGGCAAACTCGTCGAATCGCAAAGGCTTCACCAGCGCACGATGTATGATCTCGAAATGATAAAAGAGATGGGATTTTGCCGCGGAATCGAAAATTATTCGCGTCATCTGACGGGCAAAGCCGCCGGCGAACCGCCGCCGACGCTTTTGGATTATCTGCCGAACGATTCGATCATCGTAATTGACGAATCGCACCAAACCGTGCCGCAATTGGGCGCGATGTATAAAGGCGACCGTTCGCGCAAAAGCACTCTGGTCGAATACGGTTTTCGTTTGCCGTCGGCGATGGACAATCGACCGCTTTCGTTTGAGGAATTTGAAGCCAGACGAGGTCAGACGATCTTCGTTTCGGCAACGCCGGGAAATTTCGAGCTCGAACAATCGGGCGGCGAGGTCGTCGAACAAATTATCCGTCCGACGGGTTTGCTCGATCCGGTCGTGGAAGTTCGTCCGGTGCGCGGTCAGATCGACGATTTATTGAATGAATGCCGAAACCGCACGGAAAAGAACGAACGCGTTCTCGTAACTACTTTAACTAAGAAAATGGCGGAAAGCTTGAGCGAATATTTTTCCGAGGTCGGCGTAAAGGTGAATTATTTGCATTCGGACATCGACACTTTGGAACGCATCCGCATCTTGCGCGATCTGCGGCGCGGCGAATTCGATGTTTTGGTCGGAATCAATCTTCTGCGCGAAGGTTTGGATTTGCCCGAAGTTTCGCTCGTGGCGATTTTGGATGCCGACAAGGAAGGATTTTTGCGTTCCGAACGCTCGTTGATTCAGACAATCGGACGCGCGGCGCGAAATGCGGAAGGAAAAGCGATTTTGTATGCCGATAAAATCACCGATTCGATGCGGAAAGCGATGGAAGAAACCACGCGCCGCCGCAAAGTGCAGGAAACATACAACGCCGAAAACGGAATCACGCCGACGACGATCATCAAATCCATCGAATCGACGCTCGTCACCGCGTATGAAGCCGATTATTTCAAAGTTCCGCTCAATCTCGACGCTTTTGAAGAATATTCGCCGAGGCAAATTAAAGAAACCATCGCCCAATTGGAGAGCGAAATGCGCGATGCGGCAAAAAATATGAAATTCGAGCAAGCCGCCGAAATTCGTGATAGATTAAAATATTTGCAGGACAGACAATTGCAGTTGAGTTGAAACACGGAGTAAATTTTATGCAGGCATTAAAGGCTTATGAAGAAGTTGCGGAACTGATCGCGTCGGTAAATCCCGCAAAAGTTTTAGCTTTCAGACCTTCCGAGGAAACAAAAAACAGGGTTTCCGAACTGATCGACCGTGAAAAAAATGCTGAAATTTCTTCGGAAGAAAAAAGCGAGTTGGATTATTATATGAAGCTCGAACATTTGATGCGGATGGCAAAAATTTTGGCTCACAAATATGAAAATCAGAAATGAGCCGATATATAAATGAAAAAGTCAGAACTTTTGTTGAAACACGCGCCGAAGGAATCTGCGAATATTGTTTGATAAATATTTCCGACACATATTTCGGCGGGGAAATCGATCATATAATAAGCCTGAAACACGGCGGAAAGAGCGTCGAAGAAAATTTAGCGGTAACTTGTCAGCCTTGCAATAGAAATAAAGGAAGCGATCTCGGCTCGATTTCGATTGTTTCAAACGAACTCGTCAGATTTTTCAACCCCAGAAAAGATATTTGGTGCGAACATTTCAAATTGGTAGGCGCGGAAATCGTTTCATTAAGCGAAATCGGCGAAGTTACTGCAAAAATATTCGGTTTTAATGATGATGAAAGAGTTTTGGAAAGAAAAGGATTGATCGAAATAGAACATTTTCCCTCGGAAACGGCGCAGAAAATTATAGATTTATGCAGGTAAAGACACAATTAGACGAGATACAGAATTATTTGACCGATGCGAGCAATATGCAGGGCGGTTTTGCGGAGAAATTGTTTGTTCCCGAAACAGTTTTGGAGATTTCGGAGATTTTGCGGGAAGCGAATGAGAAAAAAATTGCCGTGACGGTTTCGGGAGCGCGCACGGGAACGGTCGGCGGGGCGATTCCATTCGGCGGTTATGTCATTTCGTTGGAGAAATTTAACAAAATAAAGTCGATAGATAAGGAAAATCTTTTCGCAACGGTCGAGAGCGGCGTTTCTTTGATCGATTTTCAGAAAGCGGTGGAAGCGGAAAATCTTTTTTATCCGCCCGATCCGACCGAATGGAGTTGTCAACTCGGCGGAACGGTGGCGACGAACGCTTCGGGCGCACGGAGTTTTAAATACGGCGCAACACGGAATTTTGTCGAAACCCTCGAAGTCGTTTTAGCGAACGGAGAAATCGTTAAATTGAAACGCGGCGAGGTTTTTTCGGACAACGGATTCATCGAATTGACCACGGAAAGCGGAAAAACGATCAAAGCAAAACTCCCGACATACGAACAGCCCGACGTGCGGAAAAATACGAGCGGATATTTCAGCGGCGCGAAAATCGATGCGATAGATTTATTTATCGGAAGTGAAGGAACGCTCGGAATTATTACCGAAATCGGCTTAAAACTTTTACCGAAACCCGCATCATTTTTCAGCGGAATTATCTTTTTTGAAAATGAAACGAATCTTTTGAACTTCGTAAATGAAGCGCGTTTTATTTCGTTTCAAACACGCGCAGACAAAGACCAAAGACCAAAAACCAAAGACCGAATCGATGCAAGTTTAATCGAATATTTCGATGAAAACGCGTTGAAATTCATCAGCGAAAAGTTTCCCGAAGTTCCCGAAAATGCGAAAGGTGCGATATTTTTTGAACAGGAAACAAACGCCGAAACGGAAGATGCGCTTTTGGAGCAATGGAACGAACTTTTGGAGAAAAACGGGGCTGATTTAGAGCGATCGTGGTTTACGACGACCGAACAAGACCGCGAAAAAATGCGTGCATTTCGTCACGCTTTGCCGGTTTCGGTCAATGAACGCATCGTTCGCTACAAACAGAAAAAAATCGGGACGGATATGGCTGTGCCCGATGATTGTTTCGTTTCGTTTTTGCGTTTTTTGAAGGAAAAACTGGACGAATCGGGTTTGGAATACGTCATTTTCGGACATATCGGCGACAATCATCTGCACGCGAATATGATTCCGAAAACGGATGAGGAAGCAACGAAGGCGCGGCATCTCTACGGGCGTTTTATTGCGCAAAGCATAATGCTCGGCGGGACGATTTCGGCGGAACACGGTATCGGAAAACACAAAAGTAAATACCTTTACGTGCAATACGGCGAAAGATATTTGAACGAAATGGCGGAATTGAAACGCGCTTTCGACCCGCACGGAATTTTAGGGCGCGGAAATATGTTCGACGTGAAGTTTTTGAGTAATTAAGTTATCCATATTCTAAAAAATCTGCGAAAATCTGTGTAAAATGAGGGGATTTTATCTTGTCTTCCTCACAATTTACACAGAATTTTGCAGAAATAATTTAATTATTAGTGCAATATAATTTTTAATTGGCACAAAATTTAAAAAAATGTGCCAAAAAAAAGAAATTTTGTGCCAATTTAAGAGAAGAATTGGCTAAAAAAAAGAAAAAATGTGCCAATTTAAGAAAAAAATGTGCCAAAAAATTGGCGGATTGGCAGAAAAAATAAAAATTTGTGCCAAAAAAGAGAAATTTTGTGCAGAAAATTTTGAAAATTGCGGCAAGAAACGAACGAAGTTAGAATAAATCGTTGCATATTTATTAAAAGGAATATTTAAAGAGGAAATGATTAAAGGAATACTTTTCGATTTTAACGGCGTGATTATCGACGACGAGCCGATTCAGATGAAGGCTTATCAGGAAATTTTGAAAAAAGAGGGAATCGAGCTGACCGAAGAAGAATATCGTTCGTGTTTCGGAATGGACGATGTAACTTTTGTCGAAGCGGCTTACAAACGTGCGGGAAAAACGCCCGAAACGAACAAAGTTTTGGAGATCACGAACGCGAAAACGGCGCGCTGGCGCGAATTGATCGCCGACGAATTGCCGGTCTTTGAAGGAATCGGCAATTTCGTGCATAAAATGGCGCAGGATTTTACGCTCGGCATCGTTTCGATGGCGAAACGCGAAGAGATCGAGTTCGTTCTGGACACGGCGGGTTTGCGCGAATGCTTTCCCGTGATCGTTTCGGCGGAAGACGTTTCCATCTGCAAGCCGAATCCCGAATGTTACCGCATCGGATTTAACAAGCTCGACCTTTACCGTAGCACGCACGGGCATTTGCCGATGAATCACAAGGATTGTTTGGTCATCGAAGACACGCCGCAGGGAATTATGGCGGCAAAAGGTGCGGATTTGATGGCGTTAGGCGTAACGAACACGGTTGACGCAGACGAAATGCGCGATGCGGGCGCAGATTCCGTCGCCAAAAATCTCAACGACTGGATGCCCGATTCGGTGCGGCGGGTTTTTGTGTAGGAAATCTTTTCAAAGCCAGGGCGCGAAGATGCAAAAACGCAAAGTTTTTAAGTTAAAAAGAACAAATTGCGTCAGATTCGGGACAAAATAACAGTTATTTTGTCCATTACTAGTCTATCTTTGCGCCTTTGTTTCTTTGCGTCTTGGCGTTAAAAATCAAATATGGCAGAACATTTAATAACTATCGAAGATGCGCGGGCTGATCTGCTCGCTTGTGCGGCTTTTCTGGCTGAAAATATCAAAAGTTCCGACGGGCACGCCGAAGCGATGAGCAAAATCGTGCCTTATTATCTTGCGAAAAATGATGTCGATCTCGCCGCCGAGTTTGCGAACAGCGTTGACGACCCTTTTATGCGCGACAAGCTTTTGATCACGGTCGCGGAAAAATGCGCCGCGATCGATGACGACGAATATGCGTTACAACTGGTCGAAGCCATCGAAGATTACGGTTTGCAATTGCAGGGTTTGGAAAGATTAGTGCATCAGAAAGCCGCGAAAGGCGAATACGAAAAGGCTTTCGAGATCGCCGACAGCCTGCGGCACAACGAATTTGCACACGCCGAGATCGCGATTCGTCAAGCCGAAGCCGGCAACGAAACGGGCGCGGCGGAAATTATCGAAAATATCGAATTTCCGAGCGCGAAAGTCACGGGTTTGCAGTCGATCGCGGCAAATCTCATCGCGAAAGGCGAAAATGAAAAGGCGGTCGAGCTTCTCGAAAACGCATCTTTTGAAGCGAAAAGCATCGAACACGCCGAAGAAAAGATTCGCGCTTTCAATGATATTGCCAATCTTTTCATCGAAGCGAAAAGAAACGACCGCGCTATCGAAACCTTCGACAAGGCAAAGACCGAAGCCGTCCAACTCGACAACACGCACAAGGATTTCCTGCTCGGAATGTCGTCGCTCGGCTTTTTCAGAGCGGGTTCGGTCGATCTCGCCGACCGAACGCTCGATCTCGTCGTGGATAAAACGCAAATCGCGTCGGTTTTGGTCGGTTTCTCACGTGAATATTGGGCGAAAGATGAAAAGAACGACGCGATCGAAGCGTTGGAAGAAGCATATGCGGTGCTGAAATCGCAACACGAACGCGAAACACGCGATTCGCGCGCAAAATTCGGGTTATTCACGAATATTTCAGTGCAGTTTGCGCAATATGATAAAGCCGAACGCGCCATCGAAATCGCTCAATCGAATCCGGGTGAAACCGAAGAAACTTCTTCATTAAATCAGATCGCGCAGGTTTACGCATTACGCGGAAAAGACGAACTGACCGCGCAAGCCCTGCAAGCGATCCGCGAAGACTCCGACCGGATGTTTGCGATGATCGCCGTTTCCGATGCCAAAGAACGCTCCGAAAAACGCGAAGATGCCGTCAAATATCTCACGCAAGCCGCCGAACTCGCCGAAACCGTGCCGCAATTGTCGCTTCGTTCGTCCGCTTTGAACGAAATCGCTTTGAGATTCATCAACTACGGCAAAAAGGAAAGAGCGCGTGAATTAGCGCACGAAAATCTCGAAATAATCGACGAAATCCGCGACGAAAGCATCCGCTCGGTCGCGCTTGCCGAGCTTTCGGACGTTTATAAAGCAGGTGATTTCGAGTTGAACGAAGCCGAACAAACGATTCTTTACACGATGATTCGCAAAGCCGAAATGTAGTTTGAAACAATAATTCGTAATCATCAGGGCAGAACAATCAGTCATAAAGAAAGAAGCGCGTATTTCCATAAAGAATACGCGCTTTTTCTTTTAAGAACTTAAAAAAATGACTCGGAAATTGTTTTTCTTATCTTCGGATAAGAAAATTCTGCTTCTGAAAAAATTTACCCAAAGCTTGAAAAATCAAAACCAAGCTTTGAAAAATCAAAACCAAGCTTTAAAAAATCAAAACCAAGCTTTGGATAATTTTTACCAAAGCTTAGAAGAGTTTATCCAAAGCTTGGGTAAATATTTCCAAAGTCTTAATTCATCAATCCAATACAGGAATTAAACAAACTAAACGGTAGATTTTACCATTTATCATTATTCACCAAATCTTCAAAAGCATCGCGTTTGCGGATTAATTCAACTTTGCCGTTCTCTTTGGTAAGCACGACGCAGGGTAAAAAGCGACCGTTGTATTGAAACATTTGCGCGATGGAATATGCGCCGCAGTTTAGTAATGCAAGGATTTCATTCGGCTTGACTGAAGCAGGAAGCAAGCGGTAATCGGGCAATCGTCCTTCGCCTTCGATGTCGAAATAAACGTCGCCGCCGTCACACAAAGGTCCGGCGACTTTATACGGAAAATTTGCCTCTTCATTCGCTCGTTCGGCGGAAATCAAATGATAATACCATTTATAAGTTTCCATCGATAAAAGCAGATTAAAGCCCGCATCAGTTAACAACCAGTAGTCGGTGGTCAGTGATCGGTGGTCGGTTTTTATTTGCGGCATTTCAAGTGCATCATTTTTATTCTGACCACTGAACACTGACCACCGACCACTATTCTCTGATTGCTGAACTGGACGATTCTTAACGTTGCGAACCGTCGTGAGGCAGATTCCTGCATCGGCAATGACGCTTCTGCCGGGTTCGATCAATAATGTAATATCTTTCAGAAGCTCCGACGCATCCGAAGCGGCGGCGGCTTTTTTTACTTCCTGCCACGCTTGAGAAATCGCGTCGGAAGGCTCGAAATCGGCGGAAAACATATCGCGTTGGGCTTGCGGAAAGTCGGAATCGTGCGAATTATCGCGCAGATAGTTGACGGGAAAGCCGCCGCCGAGATTTAAATGCTTTAATTTAATGCCTGTTTCCTTAAAGATCGTTTCGAGATTTTCAAACAGCGCGCGCAATGCGTCCGAGTATGGCGCGGATTCGGGATTTTGCGAGCCGATATGCAGATGAACGCCGCAAATATCGAGATGTTTCGACTCTTTATATTTATGAAACGCCGCCAATGCTTCATCCGGCATCATTCCGAACTTGGAAGTTAGAAGCGCAGTTTGCAAACCCGAATGAGTTTTCGTTTCAATTTCAGGAACAAGGCGCAAACTGACGTTCGCCGTTTTATCCAATCTCCGCGCCGTTTCTTCAATCAGGGATAATTCGCTGAGTGAATCGACCTGAATCGCGTAAATATCGGAATTTATGGCAAGTTCAAGCTCCCAAACTTCTTTACTCGTCCCGTTGAAGATAAGCTGTTCGCCCGCAAAGCCGACCTTTAGAGCCTTCCACAGTTCGCCGCCCGAATTTACTTCGAGATCGCAGTTCGCATCCTTGACCGTTCGCAAAATTGCCATTAAAGAATTGGCTTTGGCGGCATAACAAACCTTTAATTTGGCATCGATAACGGTTTCAGTCTTTTGCAGACGCGCAATATTGTGTTTGATGCGTGATTCCGAAAAGACGAACAACGGTGTGCCGTATTCCTCGGCGAGCTTCACGGCGGAAACGCCGTCGATAAAGAGTTGATTGTTTCGTTCGGATAAAAAATTTTCGATTTCCCAAGCTTTCGCCATAAGTTTTAATTAAAACAAAGCGGATTTGTTTTTACAATAGAAAGATTTAGATGTGAAAATCTTGCTTTATTCATTCAACTGAACAAAAGATGATTTTTTATTAAAAGATGGAATGTTATACGCAATTATCTTGCGGCTTTGCCGCCTGATGTGCGGAAAGGCTTTGCCTTTCCGCAGTGCATTTTGGATAAAATTGAGCCTATGCCTCAGACGCAAAAAGGCGAAAGGCACAGCCTTTCGCAAAAATTTTAACAATACTTGCTCGGCGAGCCAGAGCCGTCGCCGCAAATCAGACGGCAAAGCCGTAAAAAAGATCGAATTCAATTTGAAATTCCTTGAATTCAAAATAAGTCTTCTGTCTGCAAATTCACATAATCGTCGTTCGTATCTATGTCAATGGCGGCTTCGGGCAAATCCAGCGTGACAAGGCTTTTGCGGTGCTTTTCGATGATCGTCTTTGCGCCTTTATCGCCCGAAATTTGTGCAAATTCCTTGAAAATTCTCTTTGCAAAAAGCGCGGGAACGCCGACAATGCCGTTGTATCTTGCCGCTACGATCGGTTTTTTCGATTCGAGAAACTTATTTTTCAGTTCCAGCAAATTAGCTTCGGAAACAAAAGGCTGATCGGCAAGCGTTGCGATGAAAGCATCGATTTCCGGATTTAAATTAAGCAGATTTTCAAGCCCGCATTTCAGTGAAGAACTCAAACCTTTGCGCCAATCCGTGTTGTGACAAACATCCACGCGCAAATCGCTGATTTCCGCCAGCATCCGATTGAAATTTGCACCCAAAACCACGACGACAGGTTTGCAGCCGGTCGCGATTGCAGTTTCGACAGCGCGCCGAAGAAGCGTTTTTCCTTCAAATTGAAGCAATTGTTTCGGTTCGTGCATCCGCGAGGACGCGCCCGCCGCCAAAACGATGATGCCGATAGATTTATTAACCGCGTCCATAGATAGAGCCTTGCCGTTTGCGCAAAAAACCTCCTTCGCGTCCGCTCAAAACCGCTTGAATTTCGGCAACGATCGCCAGAGCGATTGCTTCGGGCGAATCGGCACCGATGTCGAGCCCGACAGGTGCGTGAAGTTTGGCAAGTTGTGATTCTGTGAAAGGTTCGTTTATTTCGTTCAGAAGTTTTTCGGCGCGATGTTTCGGTCCGAGCGCGCCGACGTATCGGCAATTCGAGTTAAGTAAAAGCCGCAAAATGTTGCGGTCGCGCTCGTAATTATGCGTCATAAGCACGGCAACCGAATTTCCATCGGCGAATAATTCATCTTTCAAATCTTCCGATGCCGAAACGATGATCTCATCGGCTTGCGGTAAACGTTCGGCATTGGCAAACGCGGCGCGGTGATCGATCGCCGTCACACGCCAGCCGAGTTCCTTGGCAAATTTTACGAGCGGCAAAGCGTCATAACCCGCGCCGAAAAGCAATAAATTAAGCGGCGGTTCGATGTTTTCAAAAAAGACTTCGCCAAAGTCGAAAGTTTCGAGTTTTGAGCCTTTTTCCGCCGAAAAACTATTCAATCTTTCGCGCAAAGCCCCGGGAATCTGCGGTTTCAGGGCTTTTAGGGTAATGAGCGGGTCTTGCAGAAAATATTTCGCTCCGACATTGACGGAATCATCGTTTGCGGTGACGACGGTCGCCATTGTAAAAGGTTTTCTTGCTTCAAAGGAATCGCCGAGAAAGTTGAAAAATATATTGTCCGAGTCGATTTCTTCGAGCAATATCCGCACGATTCCGCGACAACCCATCGAAAGCCCGAAAACCGAGTTTTCATCCTTAGTTGTGTCGTAAGTAATGACGGTCGCTTCGCCCGAATCGAGAACTTTCTTGGCGCGTTCCAGCACGTCGGCTTCCAGACAACCGCCCGAAACCGTGCCGATGCCGAAACCGTTCTCATCGATCAGCATCCGCGCACCCGGACGGCGATAACCCGAACCGACAACATCAACGACGGTTGCGAGCACGGCTTTTTCACCTTTTTGAAATTTTGAAATCTTTTCGATAATCTCTTGAAATTCTTTCATTTATAAATATTTTCCCATTTCCGAAAAAGATTTGTCCATTAGTTTTCCAACAATTTATTCAAAGCGGCGAGATCGAAGTTTTTCTCGAACTGAAAAATAAAATCACGCTTTTGCGGAAAGCGTATCGCGCCGTTTCGATCGGTCGCAAAAGCATCGCGCCGCCTCCAATGCACGACGATAAACTGCGGCGACGGCGGCGGGAGCGTTTTATTGAAAAAACTTTCATCGAAGACGACGACGTTTGCTGAGTTCGGATTGTCGGCTTTCACGAAAATTTCGGCTGGTTTGCAATATTCGTCGATCACTTCGATGATCGCGGGCTGGTTTGAATTTGAAGTTTCGATGTAAGAATCGATGCGTTGATTGCAAGATGCAAGTTCGTTTTTAATCTGCGCGACCGTCTTTCGCGCGTTGTTATTCGATTCGATCAAAGCCTTGATGCTTGCTTCGCGTCCTTCCATTTGCGCGTCGTTCCGCATTCGCGCGATGTCCGCCGGTTCTTTCGCCAAAACCGCTTCGAGCCGATTCAAATATTCGCTCTTTTTCGACACGAAATATGCTTTGTAAACATTCAAAAATTCGGCTTGCGACACATTTCTAAACGGAAGTTTGCCCGCTTTCGACAGCAAAACTTCGACGACCGATTCCTCGGGAAGTTTTTTTATCTGCTGAAAGCCGTTAAAATCGCCGTCGAGTTTATAACGATTCAGAAACATTTGGTTTCCATTCGGCAATTTGAAAGATTCTTCGGGTTTTTCGCCTTTCGATGCGGAAAAGTTTTCCGTGAAAAAGGGAATTTCATTAACGCCGACATACATCCAGGTATCGGTTGCGGCGGAAGGTTTCGGTTTGCCGCCGACGCACTCGAAATGCAGAAAACGCATCGCAATCGTGAAGCTTTGAATCTTGCTGTTTGGAACCGGAACGATGCCGGACGTAAAAGGCGCAAGCTTGATCTGTCCGCCTTTCGCGCCGGAAACGGCTTTTTTCATCAATGCCGAAACGTTTTTCGCGAGCGCAACGGCTTTCGGATCGCGTCCCGAAATCGGCGTTTCGGAAAGTATCGAAGGCATCGAAGGAAGGTCGCCGCATTGGGCTTGCGCGGAAATTGTAAAATTGAGAAACAAAGCCGACAGAAATGCGAAACAAACTTTTATTTTCATAAATTTAACCAAATCAGCATTTGATTAGTCCCGACTTGCTTTCATAAAAATACACGAACTCGGTTTTGAATCAAATTTCAAAAGAAAAAAACAAATAAAAATCAACCGCTCGGCAGAAATCAGCGATTAATACGTTTCCTTAACAATTCTTAACAACGCTTTACCAAGACTTAACAGCAGACGGTCTTTTTCGGACGTATAATTCATACAAGTTTAGTTAAAAACTATGTAGTTCAAATCATTTTTCGTGGAGTAATTATATGAAATTCGTTCATCAAAAATTCGTTTTATCTCTTTCGGCATTGATCTTTTTAGCTTTCGTTGCGACGTTTCAAACTAAGGCGCAAACCGCAAAAGCGGACGAACTTAATTTGCCGTCGAATCTTTTGGCAAACGCGGGAGTTACAGGTGCCTGGCGCATTAATTACGCCGAATCGGACAATACTTTGGTTAAAGCGCAGTCACTTTTGAAAAATCAGCTCGCGCAGAACGCCGAAGTGCAGAAAAATAATATGCAGCCGACGATTTCGATTTCACTCTTTCCGCCCGAAACACTGGTTTTAGCAAATGAAAACGAAAATGCGATGACCATCAACGAAGGCTACAGCAACGTTATCCTGACACGCACGATCCTGACGAACGGAAAAACGCAGATCGGCAAGATCGAAGGCGGAAATTTTCTTGTATCGGCAAGCCGGAGCAAAGACCGTTTAGCGGTTGAAACGGTTTCGCCGCGCGGCAATATCCTGACGGAAACTTTCGAGATCACCGATCAGGGAAGAAAACTGAACGTCGTCGTGCGCATCGAAGACGCAACGCATAAGGAAATGATTACCTTAATGCGCGTTTACGACCGGACGATTCTCGAACTTTTCGACGGCGTTTCAACAGAAATTCAATGATAAGAAAACGGAGGCAAAACAATGGAATGGCAATATTTCTTTATCCGATTAACGATCGATATTTGGACGGAGATTTTTGATTATCTCGGAATTTATTAATTCGGAAAAAACAGATCAGGCGGTCGAAAACCGACGACTAAACGCGCAGGGTTGAGTTGGACGACCTGTTGCGCCGACTGCCTGAAAGCGGGACGATCCGGCAACAAAGGGAAAATCGTCCCGCTTTTTAGCTTCTCTAGAGTATTTTATCGATGGTGATCGGCAAAGTGCGGATGCGTTTTCCGGTCGCGTGGAAAACGGCATTGGCAATTGCCGCCGGAATCCCGACCAGACAAAGCTCGCCCATTCCTTTGATGCCGAGCGGATTGATGATCTTGTCGTCTTCTTCGATAAAATCGGTTTCGACCGTGTGCACGTCGGCGTTTGACGGAATATGATAATCAGCCAGATTGGTCGTCATCATTTTCCCGTAGCGATGATCGATCTCGGTTTGTTCCTGCAACGCCATCCCGATTCCCCAAACGATTCCGCCCATTTCCTGCGAATGCGAAGTTTTCGGATTCATAATTTTACCGACGGCGGTTGCCTCGATGACTTTCGTAACTTTGATAATTCCCAAATCTTCGTCAACTTTGACCTCGACAAACTGTGCGCCGTGAGCCATCGAAGTATAATTATTACGTTCTTTGCTCGGCATCGAAGTATAATTTTCGACGATCTCGGTCAGATTGTTTTTCTTCATCAAATCCGCAATTGCGACGGATTTTGAATTATCCTTTTTGGAAAATAAAAATCCCTTCGCCATTTCCGTGTCTTCAACGCTGACCCCCGCAAAACCGAAATCCCTGACCGCAAAATCGAAAAGTTTTTTCTTAATGTTCAATGCCGCGCCGTGTGCCGCCGAACCGACCGAAGCGGTCGTAAACGAACCGCCTTGAACGGGCGCGTTCGGCAATTTCGTATCGCCCAGTTCAAACTTTACCTTTTCGGGCGAAATTCCGAGAAATTCGGCGGCGATCATCGTGATGACCGTATAAGTTCCGGGACCGATGTCCGCCGTCGCGCTTCCGACATTTGCCGTGCCGTCAGCTTTCAAGGTGATTCTGATCGAAGCGGGAAGCTGCATTGCGCCCCACGTTCCCGTCGCCGTTCCCCAACCGACGAGCCATTTCCCATCGCGCATCGAACGCGGTTCGGGCTTACGTTTTTCCCAACCGAATTTTGCCGCTCCCTGTTTGAAACATTCCATTAAAGCCTTTGAAGAAAACGGCTTGCCCGTATCCGGGTCTTTTTCGGCGTAATTAATGATACGCAGTTGGAGCGGGTCGATCTTTAATTCGTAAGCGAGTTCATCTATTGCCGATTCGATGGCAAACGCGCCTGAAACTGCGCCCGGCGCGCGCATCCACGTGGGTGTCGGCAAATCGGTTTTGGCTAATTTATAGGGCGTGTCGTAATTCGGGCAATTATATAGAGTTCGTCCGAATCCGTTCGGGGTTTCCGAAAAATCCTCGAACGTCGAAGTATTGCCGATCGCTTCGTGAATGATCGCCTGTAATTTTCCGTCCTTCGACGCGCCGATCTGAACTTTCTGGATCGTATAAGGTCGATAGCCGTGTCCCGTAAACATTTGCCGTCTGGTGTAATTAACTTTGACGGGACGTTTGATCTCACGCGCCGCCGCCGCCGTCAGAAACGGGTAATAATTCGGATTGAGCGACGCGCCGAACGCACCGCCGACAAAAGGCGAAACGACGCTGACATTTTCAGTCGCGATGCCGAAACTTTTTGCCAGATGCCTTTGCACTTCCTTTACGCCTTGCGATTTGTCAAAAATCGAAAGTTTGTCGCCGTCCCACATTGCAATCGCCGCGTGCGGTTCCATCGGATTGTGATGTTCGATCGGGATCGTGTATTCGGCGGAAATCCTGACGGCGGCATTTTGCAATGCTTCTTTCGGATTTCCGCGCACCTTTCCGCCGCGTGAATCAACGGTCGGAGCTTTTTCGGTTTCGGTCAGATGCGCTTCCTTGAGATATTCGGCTTTGACCAAACGCGCCGCAAAACGCGCTTGTTCAAAGGATTCGGCAACGACGAGTGCGATCGGCTGACCGTTAAAAACGATCTTTTCATTCTGCAAAGCGCAAAAGGCATCGTCTTTATCTTTTCTTTTTACCGAATTCAGATGCGTAAAAATTTTGATAACGCCCGATTGTTTTTCGGCTTCGGAAGTGTCGATCGATTTGATCGAGCCTTTAGCAATAGTGCTCTGGACGATAAACCCGTAAGCGACATTTTTGACCTGAAATTCGGCGGCATATTTCGCCTGTCCGGTAACTTTTGCCACGCCGTCAACGCGGCTCATTTCCTTTCCGATATATCTCATAATTTTATTTCAAGCCGCGTATAAAAGCTGACAACGCGGATTCTTTTTAATATTTTCAGTTGTTAAATCCGCAAAAATCGCGGCAAAATTTATCTACAACAGTTTGTCGGGCGTGATCGGCAAATTTCGCACGCGTTTTCCGGTCGCGTTGAAAATCGCATTTGCGACCGCCGCCGCAACCCCGACGATTCCGACTTCGCCGATTCCTTTTACGCCCATTTTGTTGACATATTTATCTTCTTCGTCAATAAAGATCGTTTCGATCTCGCCGATGTCGAGATTTGACGGGATATGATAATCGGCAAACGAACGCGTGACGAAATGACCGTAACGCGGATCGAGCAGCGATTCTTCCGTCAAAGCCATTCCGATACCCCAAATTACTCCGCCGATGATCTGCGAACGCGAAGTTTTCGGATTCAGAATTTTTCCTGCCGCCGTCACCGCGACAAAACGCGGAATTTTCACCATTCCCGTCGATTCGTTTACCCAAACTTCGGCAAAATTCGCATTAAAACTATGCGACGAATAATCATTTGCTTCGGCGGGCGGTTTTGCATCGACGCGCGTTTGAAATTCGTTTAGATTCGCCGCTTCCATCAATTGTTCGATATTCGGCGGCGCAAACCATTGCCGATTCGTTTTTGCCTGAAGCTCGTTGATCGCCTTCATACAAGCATCGTTGACGGCATTTGCAAAACTCGACGCACCGACCGAACCAACCGAACCGGCGGCGGGCGGAAGCGCAGAATCGCCGATTTTTATTCCGACCTTTTCAATCGGCAAACCCAAAACCTCGGCGGCGGTCTGCGCCAGAATCGTGTGCGTTCCCGTGCCGAGGTCGGAAGCCGCAAGCTCGATGCTTGCCTTCACGTCATTGCCGTTCCGCGTTAGTTTTACAATTGCCGAAGTGTCGCGCTGACGCGCCGGATAAGTTCCGCAAGCAACGCCGTAACCGATCAAATAATTGCCGTTCCGGTTCTGCAAAGGTTCCGCTTTACGCTTCGACCAACCGAAAACTTCGGCGCCTTTTTTCAAGCAATCGACGACCTTGCGCGACGACCAGGGCTTGCCGTTCGACGGGTCTTTCGCAGGTTCGTTTTTGATACGCAGTTCGAGCGGGTCGATCTTTAATTTATAAGCAAGCTCGTCGATTGCCGATTCCAGCGCAAAACTGCCTGTCGATTTTCCCGGTCCGCGCGTATAGGTCGGGATAATTACATTCATCGGCGTGGTCCGGTATGCGATCAGCGAATTCGGCGAATCATACATCAATTTCGTGCAGTCGCCGCAGGGTTCGATAAACTCCGAACTGATTGCGCCGTGCGTGGTCGTTTCGTGCGAAATCGCCGTTATTTTTCCGTCTTTCGTCGCCGCGATGCGGATTTTTTGATGATTTCGTTGACGAAGACCGACCGAATTGAACATTTGCTGACGCGTCAAGGCTAATTTTACGGGACGTTTGACGGCTTTCGCGGCAACCGCCGATAACACCAGATTGCTCCACATTCCGCCTTTTGAGCCGAAACCTCCGCCGATATGCGGCGTTACGATGCGGACGTTTTCAGGCTTCAAACCGAGCGTTGCGGCGGCGGCACTCTGCGCGCCGTTAACGATCTGCGAACCGTTATACAGAACGAGCTTGTCGTCGGCTTCCCAGACGGCAATCGTCGCGTGCGGTTCCATCGGCTGATGATGTTCGATCGGCGTTTCGTATATTTCTTCGACTTTATATGCGGCGGAAGCAAACGCCGTTTCGACATTTCCGCGAATTGCGTCCTGCGAATTTTGTTCTTTCGGCTTGGCGGCAGAATTTTTCAATTTGTCGAAATCGATTTTCGCATCCGATTTGGCATAACTGACTTTGACCAGACGTGTCGCCGCGCGAGCCTGTTCAAAAGTTTCGGCAACGACCACGCCGATACTTTGCCCGAAGTATTCGACGTTCATATTTTGCAGTAATCCGCCACCGCGGATTCCGCCTTTTTCGTTCAGTTTCGGTGCATTTTCAGGCGTGATGACCGCCAAAACTCCGCTTGCCTTTTGCGCCGCGCTCGTATCGATACTGACGATCTTTCCCGCCGCGATCTCCGATTTGAAAATAACGGCAAAAGCCGGGTTCGGGATTTTATAATCCGTCGCATATTCCGCCGCACCCGTAACTTTTAATAAGCCGTCAATCCGGTTGACCGCTTCGCCGACAAATTTTTTCCCAGTTTTCATAAAACCCCTTGTAATGTTTGTAAAAATTTAAGCCTTGTCGCCATTCATCGCCATTGAGAGCGCGCGAACGATGGCGCGTTTGCCGAGTTCGACTTTGAATTTGTTATGTTCGAGCGGCTTCGCGTTTTTCATTTCGGCTTCCGCCGCCATTTTGAAATTCGCTTCGGTCGCTTCTTTGCCGACGAGCATTTTTTCGGCTTCCATTGCACGCCAGGGTTTGTGCGCGACACCGCCCATCGCGATACGGACATTTTTGATCTTGTTGCCGTTAGTTTCGAGCGCGGCGGCAACCGAAACCAGTGCAAACGCATAACTTGCACGGTCACGGACTTTCAGGTAGTAGGATTTGCCCGCGAAATTGTTTTTCGGAATCTCGATCGAGGTAATCAGTTCGCCGTTCGTCAGATTCGTGTCTTTTTCGGGCGAATTTTCAGGCAGACGGTGAAAATCGCCGAAATTGATCGTGCGTTCCTTTCCGTTTGCGTCCTGAACTTTGACCGTTGCATCGAGCGCGGCAAGGGCGACCGCCATATCCGACGGATAGACGGCGATACATTTTTCCGACCAGCCGAAGATCGCGTGCATTCGATTCAATCCTTCCATCGCGGCGCAACCCGAATTCGGTTCGCGTTTGTTGCAAGGCATCGCGACATCGTAGAAATAAGGACAACGCGTTCTCTGCAAAAGATTTCCGCCGTTGGTCGCCATATTGCGGATTTGCCCCGACGCGCCCGCGAGAATCGCCATTGAAAGAAGCGGGAAGTTTTGCCGAACGAGCGGATGATTTGCCGTATCGGTGTTTTTCGCCAACGCGCCGAGCGAAACTCCGCCGTTTGCCGAACGAATCTGCGAAAGCGAAAGACGTGTAATATCGATCAATGCGGTCGGACGTTCGACATCTTCCTTCATCAGATCGAGAATATTCGTTCCGCCCGCCAGAAATTTCGCCGAACTATTGGCGGAAACCGCTTTGGTCGCGGCGGCGGCATCGGTTGCGCGTTCGTATTTAAACGGTCTCATTGTTCGTTTCCTCCTTGTTTTCAGCGAGATTTTCTTCGGGTTTATGGAAATTCCACGTTTGCGCCTGTTCCTTTCCGCTGTGAACTTCCTGAATCGCCTTGACGATATTCGGATATGCACCGCAACGGCACAGGTTTCCGCTCATTCGTTCGCGGATTTCGTCGTCGGAAAGTTTGATGTTTTTCGCATTCGTGCGAATGTTGGTCGAAACGTAGCTGGCTTCGCCGTTTTTCGCTTCGCTCATCAGCGCGACCGCCGAACAAATCTGTCCGGGCGTGCAGTAACCGCATTGAAAACCATCGTGCTTGATGAACGAAGCCTGAATCGGATGCAGCTCATTGCCGTCCGCCAAACCCTCGATCGTCGTCACGGATTTTCCTTCGCATTGCGCCGTCAGCGTCAGGCAGGACAAAACCCTGCGACCGTCCACGATGACCGTGCAGGCACCGCATTGACCGTGATCGCACCCTTTTTTCGAGCCTGTCAGCGCAAGTTTTTCACGCAGAGCGTCGAGCAGAGTCATTCTTGAATCAAGCGATAAAGATTTTTCCACGCCGTTTATCTTGAGTTTGACGGCGACCGCGTTTTCTTCCGCAACCGGCGCAAACAGCGCGTCTTCGGGCGTTTCCCAACGCGCGAAAACTTCCTGCTGTTGTAGTAAATTAATGGCAAATGCGCCTAAACCCATCGCCGCCGCCTGACCTAAAAATTTGCGCCGCGCTTCGCCGAGTTCGCCGAGTTCGGGCATTTCGTTCAATAAAGCCTGTTCGTCTTCCGTTAATTGGATTTCATCCAAACATTTGAATTCTTCAGCCATTTAAGACCTCCTTGTTGTTATATTATTAATTATTGCAAACTGAGGCGTGAGAGTAAATCTTTTTTCTTTGAAAGGTAAAAATAATCTTTCAAAGGTCTGATTTATTCCGGTAATTAATAGTAATAATTGCAGTTTCGCACTGAAGTAAAATGTAGGATATAAAAGCATTCGCAAAAGTTTTCGCGAACGGAAAAAAGTTGTTGCTTTCGGTTTGTAAAAGTCTGTAAAATAAAAGATGTCGAACGCTTCTGCGTTTTAATCAAATTCCTGCCGCGATCATTTCCAGATTATTTCCAAAATGTCTATATCACAACGCCAACACATCAGATTTTCGCTCGATATTCCCGCGATCCGCTACACCAAATTCGGGGATAGGATCGAAACCGTTCTTCAGCAGATCAGCATCGGCGGTTGTCTTGCCGAATGGGATGAAAATATTTTTACGGGAGAAGAATTCCGGCTTGAAATCCAGCTTCCGAACAAAAACTGGCTTCCGCTCAATTGCAAAGCCCTTTATCGTTTTGAAAATAACGGCATCGGTGCGCGATTTCTCGAAATTACGAAATTCGAGCAGGAATTGATCGCCCGCATCATTTCAAATTCGCTTGCTATCGAAGGTTTACCCTTGCAGGTCGACCCGTTTTCACAGCCGCCTTCGTTTAAGGACAAACCGGAACCGCAAATGCGCGACAAACGTCGCCGTAAAGAAGCGATTCTGCAGGAAGTTATGTCGAGCGAATAGGATATTTACAGTTAAAAGTTTAAGAATTAGTCTGAATCTGAAAAGTTCAGACTTTTTTACTTTTTACTTTTTAACTTTTAATTCACCCCGTTTCTTCCTTTCATAATTTTGGCAAACGAAGCTGATCTTAATTCGCTCACATTCAGACCTGTTTTCTGCACAATTTCCGATTCATTCAACGCACCGCAATTCAGGGCGCGGATAAAAAAATTAAGCAGTCCTTGTGCCGAAGCCGCATCGTCGAAGGTGTTTCCGGTCATATTCGCCTGTGTCGCTTTTTCGATAAAACCATTCAAACGTTTTGCCTGAATGTCCGCGCTTTCAAGGTAAAAAGCATAAACCGCCGCGTAACGCGCAACCAACTGCGCCGGGTGCAAATCCCAACTTTGATAAAAACCGTTAATTAACGAATGCGTGACGTTATTGAAATGAGCGCGCCACGCTTTTTGCACGGCGAAAACGTTTTCCTTTATCTGCGTTCCGCTCAAATTGTCGCCTTTGTGAACGGGGACGGGCATTTCGGTCGTGACCGAATCCGAAAGCCGAATTTCCAGAGGCGCAAGCGAAATCTGCATCAAATTCCTCGCAAAATCGCAGGTTTCGTGGCGAAGATGTTGGTGAATTCCCGAAATACCGAGGCTCGCCGTGTAATCGAACGCGCCGAAATGTGCCGAATTAATACGTCCGCGTCCCGCTTCGACGAAACTTTTTAAAGCGATTTCGCTTTTTTCGTTGACGATCGATTGCGGCGTTTCGATCATTATTTCGACTTTTATTGAACCGTTTTCCAAAGAATTGGCGTGTTCAAATTCCTCTAAAAGATCGGTCAAAACTTCGATCTCTTCCTTGCGCGAAATTTTCGGTAAAGTAACGGCAAAATTTTCGGGCAATTTTCCGCCGCATTTGTCGAGCAGATTCGTTAAAAACAAATCCAAAGTTCGCACGGCGCGTTGATAAGTTTCTTTTTGAAACGATTTAACCCGAACACCGCAAAACGGTAATGAATAACCTTTTGCATTTTCCTGACCGCTGACCGCTGACCGCTGACCGCTGATTTTAGCCAGTTCATTTGAAGCGGAGATCGCGTGCGAATCTTCTTCCGGGTCCGAACGAAAGCCGTAACCGTCCTCGAAATCGATGCGAAAATCTTCGACGGGTTCGTTTCGGAGTTTCTCGTGCGTGCGGTTGTGAATTGTCCAGGCAAGCCACGCAGGGAAATTTTCCCGTTTGACTTTTTCCTCGTTTTCGATCAGTCCAAACTCGATGTCCTGCGCCGCATCTTCGTAGAGCGGTAAAGTGTCTGCGCCGGAAAGCCATACTGCACGGGCAAATTCGGTAAAATCGGGCGCGTAGGTTTCCAGCGATTTGAGCGCGAGCGTTCCGAACTTGGCGGGCGTTTCGGCTTTAAAAAGATTCGCGCCGCCGTAAACAACGTGAACGGGATTTCGGATGGATGAAGGATGAACTGTAAGGGATGAATCGGATTCATAAAGTTTTGAATAAAATTCATCAAGCATTTGTTCGGAAAAAGTTTGTTTCATAACATTTGAGAAATTTTAGCATTATGAAACTTAGAATTGGAATTTGGAACGCGGATTAGGCGGATTTGGCAGATTATGGCTGATATATTTTATAGAAATTATCCTGTAAATCTGTCGGATTCGCCCAATCCGCGTTCGATGTTCTATGACTTCGGCGGTGTTTGCGTCGGGCGGATTCCGGTGTATTGGGCGGAGGCTATCTTCCACGTTTTTCCGTCTTTTTTGCAGACGAAAGTGGCGCGGATACTGCGCGGGGGCAGGGTTTTTCCTTCGCTCGTGACGGTATAATTCAGCCGTGCGATGACGATTGCCACTTTATCGTAAACGCGGATCGAAAATTCGTCCGTGGCAACCTTTGCCGACATTTTATCGGCGGGCGGTTTCAGTTCGGGCTTATAAAATCCGAGAACCTTTTCGCGCGGGTCAAATTCGCCGACGGGCGAGATTTCGATGTAATCCGCCGTCAAAATCTTGTCGAGCGCATCCGGCTGATAATCCTGCTGGGCATCGGTCATTTGTCCGACCAAAGCCTTCAAAGCCGTGTCTTCTTTCGACTGGGCAAAAACGGAAACGCTCGAAAAGAGCAGAATAAATAGAAAAATCTTGAATTTCATTAGAATAATTCCTCGAAAAAATAAATTAAAAAATTGAAGGTTTTTACGGACTGCGAGAAATTTTGTTTCTGCTTGATCGAAAAAAAGGAAATTTCCTCCCGGAGAGTGAAGTTTTCCTATTGGAGAGGGAACGACGACACTTTGAAGTATCAACGATGCCTCACAAAGAGGGAACGACGACACTCAAAGAGGAAAGTTTCCCTCTCAAAGTATCAACGATGCCTCTCAGAGAGGGAAGATTCTCTCTCGAAGAGGGAGCGATGACACTTTGAAGTATCAACCTTCGCTCTCGGAGCCTCACCGTTGCCTCTGAAAGTGCCATCGCTGACACTTTCAGAGGCAACAATGCCTCAAAAAGATGAAAAACAGACATTTTTCGATGATTTTACCAACCCCAGGTTCCCGCGCCGCCTTTGAACGGTCCGACGATGTCGGAAGTTATCCAACCGCCGTAAAAATCGCCTTCCTGTGCCTGAACCAATTCGTCATTGACGTAGCAAGCATCCATTTTCGACGGGTAAAACGCTGGATAATCTTTGATCTGTTTGAAACTTTCCGTCGGTTGCGGATAAAACCAAGCCGCGTTTGCGACCTTTTTTTCACCGACCCGCAGATCGTAATAACCGGCGCGACCTTTCCATTCGCAAAAGCTCGCGCCGCCTACCTGCGTCAAAAATTCCATCCGCACATCTTCGGGCGGAAAATAATAAACGGGCGGATGCGACGTTTCCAACACGCGGAAAGCCCGATTCGTTTCGGCAATCACCTCGCCGTTGAAAATAATTTTCAGATGTTTGTTGACCGCTTCCAATCTCGGCGGTCGCGGGTAATCCCAAACTGATTCCTGTCCCTCTTTCGGTTCGATTCTCTTCATTTTTCAATATTAGAACAATTCGCCCAACGCTTCTACCAAATTCCGCACTCCGCCGACAACACTGATTTCGGTAAATTTTTCAATAACAGTTTGAAATTAAACCGCGCAGGTCGCAAATTAAATCGCGCAGGCGTTAAATTAAATCGCGCAGGTGGCAAATTAAATCGCGCAGGTCACAGATTAAACCGCGCAGGTCGCAAATTAAACTTCGCAGGTCACAAATTAAACTTCGCAGGTCACAAATTAAACTTCGCAGGTGGCAAATTAAATGGCGCAGGTCACAGATTAAACGGCGCAGGTATCAACAAACTATCTCAAAAATATAATTCACGGTTAAGCAAGCGGTCTGTGACCGCGTTTCAAGTAACAAATTAACGGTTAATGCGGTCGCAGACCGCTTGCTTAACGATACTTTTTGTATTTTTGAGATAGCTTCAAATTAAACCGCGCAGGTCACAAATTAAACCGTTCAGTCCGCATTGTATTCAACCGTCGCCCGAATCGTAATTACTTAACCCGCACGCCACAAAACCCACCAACTCAAAAATCCCCAGCACCGCCGAATCATTATTCAAAACATCGCGCCTTTCGATTTCTGAATTGGTTAGGTAGTTCATCTTTAATTTTTGATTGCTTGAGAAATCACCGCTCTTGCCGCTGTTTGTCCACCAATGCTTCTTCTCATATCTCTCTTTGTAAAAGCAATTAAATTGCTTAGTTTAGGAGTATGTTCAGAGCCTTTTCCAAGTCTTTCCCACTTGAGAAAACTGTTCAAATCGCCCGTCTGTGAAAATTTAGGTTCTGTATAAATCGAATCCTCATTTCCTTGAGTTAAATAATCATCAATTACGTTTAGTGTAGCATCCGCCAAATTAGTAGAGGCTTCAGAATCTAAATTGTTAAAGATTTTAATTACACTTCTTGAAACTTCTATATTTGTTGTTTCCATTTCAGAATAGGTTAGACAATCCTTAAGCAATTCAATTAAAACATTTATGAATAAAAACTTGGTTTGCTTTCTTGATTGTTTATCCGTTATACGTCCAAATCCAATCTTTTGGGTTAACTTGTGAAGTAAATAAGCGGCATACAAATCAATAATTGAAAATGTAGCATCTTCTGTTATTCGTTTAAAGATACTTCCATCTGGGGCGAACGGGGCATTTTTCCCAAAGGCTATTCCGGGTTCATTAAACCAGCCTGCGCCATAAATTTTTATTAAATCGAAGGCATTCACCCAATCTTGATAGGTTTGGGCACTTGGATTTATTCTTTGTAATACCTTTTGAGATTCCCAACCGCCACGCTGAATTTCCAGAAAAATTTCATATTCGTGAGCCATTGCTTTTGCCCAATCTTTAAAACTACTTTCTAAAGCAATAAAATCCTTTTGTCCGACAGCATTTTGACTATTTGTGTATCTTGTAGTTGCTTTTAATAGTTCATCACCATTTTCACCGACTTTAACCACTTTAACAACTACAATTCCACGAGCAAGCCGCTTTTTCCATTCTTCAATTTCTGGATTCGAGCCTGTTCCTCCTGATTCAAGTTTTTTGTAAAGGGTTTCCCAAATCGTTTTTGTAGTCTGACATCCGTTGACAATGTAAGGCTCATTTAAGATATATTGATCGGTTTCAATTAGTTGGAAATCTTCAACAACAATAGTGATTCCGTTATTGTAAAGACCGAATCTTTCAGGATTCTCATTTATTGTTTGAGCAATACCGGCATTAACTTTTTTTCTGCTGCCGAGAAATCTACGAACATTCTTCTCATAAATTAAATCGAGATCGCCCGTTTCTTTTTTGTAATCTTTTAAGAATTTATAAAGATTGTTGAGTTTTACAGAGCCAACTAACAAATCATTTCCCGAAGGGTTAAGGTTGGCAGTAAAAGCAATATCATATTTTTTTAACTGCGGATGATTTTCTACAATTCTTTGATATATCGTTTCAATTGAAACTGAATCAACGTCAAAAAGCGGTCCTAGTCTGGCTTTTCCCATAGCTTTAACATCTTCAAGAACTCTTTTTTCATTTTCACCCAAACTATTAACCGTAGCGAAAACCAACACGAGCTTATCTTTTGAAGAAGCCGCTTTTCTGAAATTTTGTAATCTTTCGATAAGATTTTCAGCTAAGGAAGAAAGGGATTTATTTTTTTCATCAACTGTTTCAATAACTTTTTGCGCTTCTTTAAGTAAAGTTTCAGTTCCTGAAAAAGCAGAGCCATATTTACTTTGTACTAAATACCAAGTATCACCGTCATTGGAATTTTCCTCTTTATTATCTCCTCTATGTAAATAGGCAATATCTATTCCTCCATCACCGCCACCATCACATAAAATAATATCGTCACTGTCTTCATTGAAATCAAGCCATTGAATAATTAACTTTTTTGAAAATCTATTTCCAAGTTCAACTGTTGAAGGATTCCCTTCAGTTATTTCTTTGAGCCATTCGTTTTTGTAGTCTTCAAAATTGATTGTTGATTCGTTTTCCATATTTTTCTTACTGTTGTTTTTGAAATGTTATTTTTTGTTTTTATCAGTATTTAATTCGTTGGACAATTTGCCGAAAGTTTGCCGATTCCCGTTTAAAATAAAGCGGTAGTATTTTGAAATTAAAATCGAAGGATGAAAATTTATTTTGCCCGTTTGTTTTCATCCTTCGGGTTGGTGTTTCCTGCCTTTTATTTTACTTTTCGGAATTCGAGCGCATTTATTTCTTTGTAGATCGTGCTGTCTTTGCCGAATTTTAGGATGAGGTAGGGTTTTATCAGTTTGAAGCGCGCGATGATGCCCGTTTGGTCGTCATACATAATTGCGTCGCGGGCATCGAACTTGCGGGCGAGGGCGGCGGTTTTGGCGTTGGCGGTGTTTAGTTTGGCGGTCAGCGCGGCAATTTTGGCATCGACGGCGGCGACGCTGTAGGGCGTTCCGAGACCTTTGTATTCGGGTCTGGTTTTGAGCAGTGCGGAAATGTCGGCGAGATAGGCGATCTGGTTGTCGCGGCTTATTTGCGATTGCGAGTGCGCGGTGCGCGATTCGTCGATGTCGGGCGTTAAAGGATCGTCGGGGATGCCCGTTCTCCGTCCCGGCGGGGTAAATTTATTGACAACGGTTTGCAGATTGGCGGTAAATGCCGGATCGTTAAGCTCGACCTGTACCTGACGTTTGATGTTGACGGCATATTTTTCGATACCTTCAAATTCGGCTTGCAGTTCGTCAACGGCAACCGCTTTTTCCGCTTCCGCCGTGTCGGTTTCGCCGAGCGCGGTCTGCGAAGCGGTGTGCAGAGTTTGCAGTTCGGGAAGTTTGATCAAATTCTGCGGCGGTTCGTATTCACCGCCGAGATTTGTAAAAGCGATAATCGCTTTCTGTAGATATGCAACATTTTTATTGTGTCCTGATTCCATAGTTTTAAAGTTGGAGTTTTCTAAAATGGTTATGGACTATGTTTTCGGGAATCAGAAATCTGCCGCTCGGAAGGAAATCTACGAGTTTACGGGAGAACGCAATCGAAAACTCTTTTATCCGTGGAAAAATTGCAGTTCTCAGGTAATTTTACGGAATACCGATTTCCCAAAAACAGTTGGATTTTGCGATGTCAGATAATATAAATTAAATCGATATTTTGTGTCAATAGAACGATGGTCAATGACCGTTTGCTTAACGATGACGGGTTTTTATTTTCTAAAACAATTCGTCCAATGCTTCTTCCAGAGTCCGCACGCCGACAACGCGCATTCCCAGTAATTTTTCCAATCCTTTTTTATTCGAGGCGGGCAAGATCAATTTTTTGAATCCTAAAGTTTGCGCTTCGCGCGCTCTGGTTTCGGCTTGGAGAACGCCGCGCACTTCGCCCGTTAAGCCGACTTCGCCGAAAACTGCCGTGTCGGGCGGGATTTGTAAGTTTCTGAAGCTCGAAGCGATTGCCGCGATCACGCCCAAATCGGCGGCAGGTTCATCGATCTCCAGACCGCCCGCGACGTTGATGAAAACATCGTCGCCGGCGAGTTGAAATTCCAATCTTTTTTCCAGAACGGCGATCAGAAGCGACGTGCGATTGTAATCGAAACCCTGCGCCATTCGTCTGCCCGTTCCGAATTTCGTGCCCGTCACGAGTGCCTGAACTTCGACCAGCATCGGGCGCGTGCCTTCCATACAAACCGTGACGACCGAACCGCTCGCGCCTTCGGGTCGTTCCTGCAAAAAGACTTCCGACGGATTTCCGACCGCCTTCAAGCCTTCGCCCGTCATTTCAAAAATCCCGATCTCGTTCGCCGCGCCGAAACGGTTTTTTGTGGCGCGGATAATGCGGTGATTGTGATGACGGTCGCCTTCAAAATATAAAACCGTATCGACGATATGTTCGAGTGCTTTCGGTCCCGCGATCGAACCTTCCTTCGTGACGTGACCGATCAGAAAAACGGGAGTTGAGGTTTGCTTTGCAAAGATCATCAATGCGCCCGCGACTTCGCGCACCTGCGAAACACTGCCCGGTGCGGATTCGATCTTTTCCGAAAAAACCGTCTGAATCGAATCGACGATCACATATTCGGGTTTCAAACGGTCGATTTCCGCCAGAATATTTTCGAGATTGGTTTCGGGAAGCAGGAAAAGATTTTCGGCGTTGATGCCCAAGCGTTCGCCGCGCATTTTTATCTGCCGTTCGCTTTCTTCACCCGAAACATAAAGCACGTTTCCGCCCGAACTACTCAATTTATCCGCCATCTGGATCACAATGGTTGAATTGTGAACAATCAAATCATTGGCGACAAAATTTTCGTGTGCCGAAACTGAAATATCATAAACATTCTCTTCGCCGACAGAGTTTATATTTTTAATTTCGTCCCAATAAACATCACTAAACGCTAAATTTTCCAAAAAAGAGTTCGGATAAATATTGGCAAGCGACTTAATCGTTGAACGGCACAGCGGTCTTTCGTGTCTTCTGTTCTGCAAACTAATTCCTGCTTTTTCGGAAACGGTTTTGAATGAATCATTGCCGCATAATTCTTTTAATTTCTTCCAAAACAATTCACCTGTCGGAATTGTGTCGCGGTGCGTTGAAGACAAATTGGGTAAAGGCAATCGGGCGATTTTTTCTTTCGCTTTTTCACGTCCGTAGATGCCGATTTCAGATAAAAACCTTTTTATATTCTCAACGCCCAACAGTTGAATTTCGTATGCCGTATAAGGATTTTCATTGACTCGGCTTTTTTTCGTTCTCAATTTTGCGACAAATCCGAAACGCAAAAGCAGATGCTGAACATCTTCGGCTAATCTTCGACTAATTGTCGAATATGAAATTCCGGCTTGTCCGTGTGCATTGACGTAAACCGAACCGTCACAGGAAAAAAGAATCTTAAGAAAAGTCGATAGCTGAACTTTCGGTAATCGGAAAATACAATCCGGCACAGATTTATTAACGGCAGTTTTAAATCTCAAACCAACGGATTCGATAAAATGCAATGCTCTATTCAAAGTGTCAGCTTGATCTCTGTCCTGCAAATTCAGTGCATTTCCGTCAATTTCAAAAACATTTGTTAATTTCGCGAACTGATTTTTTGATGGAACTCCGTTACCGTTTCGCCAAGTCCCTACGGTTTCATATTTTTCGCCGATTTGACGGGCGATTTGCGCCCAAGAAATATTTTTTTCATTACGAACTTTGACAAAATTCCGGGCAAAAGCGCGGCGGGCAACAACTTTCTCGCACTTGGGAACAGTAAGTCGAAAATCTTTTGCCGAACTGTTTGCCTTTTGATAGACGCGAACTTTCAAATCGAAATAGTCGGCAATGTCATAAATGTCTTTTTCAACTTCAGAAAGAGTTGCCGTAATCGTAATGCTGTTTTGAGGCGAACCATCCGACAAAAGATATGCAATCAACTTGATTTCACTTTCGGGCATTTCGCTTTCGCCGAAAAAAGGCAAAGCACGCGGTGCGGCGAGATAGTCGCCCGATTTTAATTCCGAAAGCGGTTTCCAACCTGCGACGGTCAAAAAAGGATGATTTGCCGTGCAGCGGATTTTTCGTCCCAGTTTTGTTTCTATTTCAAAAACTTTCCTTCTTCCTTGATCGTGAAAAGCAGTTGCTTTCTCAAGCGAAAATTTATACGTTTTTTCATCGAGCGAAAGAACATTTCTACCGGCATTTTTCCATTCGATAATCGGCAGAAAATCTCCGGTTTTGGCATCGAAAACACGAGTCGAGCCGCTCAGACATTTCCCGATACCGGGCGAGCCGCCGATCAAGACGAGCGAACCCGCCACGATTCCGCCGCCGAGAACGCGGTCGAATTCGTCGATGCCGCTCGATGTCCGCGCATCATCCTGCGATTCGATCTCGGAATAAGCCATCGGTTTGACGACGCGAAACGCGTCCGCGCCGAGCCTGGCGTTTGCGGAAACGGCTTTTCCCGTCGTCTGCGGCGACGGGCGAAATTTTTCTTCCGTGAGCGTGTTGAATTCGCCGCAGTCAGGACAGCGACCGAGCCATTTTCTTTGCTGTCCGCCGCAATTCGAGCAGACATATATCGTTGCAGGTTGTTTTGCCATTTAAAAGGTTTCTTTATCTAACAGAGAGTTGTCCGTAAAGACATAATTTGCTTCGCGGAAATGATATTCTTCGGGGCGCGTTTTCTGAAACAGAAAACTCACTGTTCCGCCGCCCGTAAACTTGAAAACGGACGAGTTTGCGCCGACAAACGCCGACAATCCCGAGATCGTAAAGATCGAATTGACCGTCACGAACTGCGGCGAATCGGGCGTTGCCGTCGGTGTGACCGCCGAACTTTTGATCGTCCATTTGCAATCTTCGTAAAAAACGGGATAAAAATTCACCCCGTTGACGGAAAGGCTTTGCGGACCGTAAGGCATCACGACCTTGTATGTAAATTCACCATTCGGCTGAATCGGATGATTAAGATACACGCTGTAGACCTGTAGCGCGTCCAACTGATAATTCCGCCACGGATTTCGGCGGTTGAAATTCATCGAAAATCTCGAATAAGTTTGATAATCGGGCGAACCGTATGCGCTTCCGCCGAAGATCATTTGCCCTGAAGTGATTCTCAGAGAAGTTGCTTCGGCGTTGAAGGAAATCAAAGAAATCATCGTCAAAGAACATATCAATAAAGAAATTTTCTTCATAAATTCTCCTAAATTATCAGTTTGAAAAGCCTTAGTTAAACTTTATCAAAATATCGAGGCTTTTGATACTTTACTTTCTCACGATTTTGAGATTTTCGACGCGCTTTTGTATGCTCGAAATATGCCTGCTCCATCAATACACGCATTTGCCGAAAAAGTTGCGCTTATTACCGACGGTGCAAATCCGGTCGGTCGTGCGGTTGCTCTGCAACTGGCGTTGCAGGGAAGTTACGTGATCGTCGGTTTCTCGAACGCGAACGACGAAAATAACCGCAACGCTCTGGAAGAATTAAAATCGCTCGGAACGTTGGCAAACGCCGTCGAAGCCGACATTTCGACCGTCGAAGGCGCGAAAAAATTAATTTCCGAAGTCGAGTCTATGTTCGGACGCATCGATCTGCTCGTCAATTGTCTGAAGAATGAAAACAATTCGCTTTTTGAAGATGTTTCGGAAGAAATTTTTGAAACGAATTTCGAGCAAAGCGTGAAAGCGGCTTTTTTCGTGACGAAAGAAGCGTTGCGTTTGATGAATTCGCGTCCGAAACCGAAGATCGTCAACGTCGTTTCGGCTCTGGACACGGCGGAAAGCGAGAAAGATGCTTTGCTCGTTTCGTCGCAGAAGGCTTTGGTCGGATTGACCGAATCGCTGGCAAAATCTTTACCGAAAAAGTTTCGCGTAAATGCGGTCGCGCTCAGCGAAAGGAAAGACGCACCGACCGAAACGCTCGATGCCGAACTTTTTCGCCCGAAAAACGGCGTTTCCGAAGACGACGCGGCGCGAACCATCCTGTTTCTGCTTTCGTCCGAAGCGATCGGTCTGAACGGGCAAACGCTAAAAGTGGCGTAATTTAAAATTTATTGCGTCAAATTAAATCTTCGTTATCTTTAACCTTAAAGTTCGTGATAAAATTTTTAGTGAATGAAAAGCGATATTCTCATAATTAGAATCAGTTTCGTCCTGTTACTGGCGTTAATGGGCTTTCTGCTGAATCCTTTGGCGGAAAGCAGTTATTTGAACGGTCTGGGATTCACGGAACGCCGTCTTTTGTCGGCTTTTCTCGGCGCGCTTATTTCCGTTCTGATAATCGGTTTTGAAATGCGCGCCCGCAAAGCGACGATCAAAACTCTGATCGGTGCGGCGGTCGGTTCGATTTTAGGAATTATCGGCGCGTATCTGATCGGAATGCTCATCAGCGCACAGGAAACAAAGTCCGTGGCGGCGGAAATGAAGACTTTTCTGACGGTTGCGCTCGCGTTTTTTATGGGCTACATTGGTTTGATGGTCGGTGCGGCGAAAGGCGAATTTATCGATCTTTCCGCACTCGGCGGCATTTTTTCCGATAAAGGCGTAAAACGCGATTATAAAGTTCTCGATACGTCGGTTATCATCGACGGGCGCATTGCGGACGTTGCCGAAACGGGATTTTTAGGCGGAACGCTCGTCATTCCGCAGTTTATTCTGACCGAATTACAGCAAGTTGCCGATTCGCCCGATTCGTCGAAACGCCAACGCGGACGGCGCGGACTCGATATGCTTCAACGGCTTCGCAATAACTCAAAGATCGACATTCAGATCGTCGAAACCGATTTTCCCGCAGTGAAAGAAGTCGATCTGAAATTGATCGAGCTCGGCAAGGAACTCGATGCCGTGATCGTCACGAACGATTTCAACCTGAACAAGGTTTCACAGCTTCGCGGCGTGTCGGTTTTGAACATCAACGAGCTTGCAAACGCTTTGAAACCCGTCGTTCTGCCGGGCGAAGCGATGCGCGTTTTCATTCTTAAGGAAGGAAAGGAATATAATCAGGGCGTGGCTTATCTCGACGACGGAACGATGGTCGTCGTCGATAATGCGCGTAAATTGATCGGGAAAACCGCCGATGTTGCCGTCACGAGCGTTTTGCAGACGACCGCCGGAAAAATGATCTTCGGCAGGCTTTGGGAAGAAGAAAGCACGGAGCAAAACGAAAATATGAATATTCACGATTCGCGTTCGGCAGGTTTTCGCAAAGCGACCCGCGAATTGCGCCAGTCAACGATCATCGAGGAATTGGAATAATATATTTGTTAGTGGTTAGTTGTTCGTTGTTCGTTGCATAAGGCAATACGAACAACGAACAACTGACAACGAACGACTAACAACGAACAATGAACGTATCTATCATCGTCGCCGCCGGAAGCGGAACGCGTTTCGGTGCGGACAGACCGAAACAATTTCTCGAAATCGGCGGGAAACCTCTTTTGATTCACACCCTCGAAAAATTTGAAAACTGCGCGGCGATCGATGAAATTATTCTGATCTTGTCGGAAAACGAGATCGAAAAATTTCAAACAACGCTCGAAAAATTTCAAATATCAAAACCAACTAAAATAATCGCAGGCGGAAAAACACGCGCCGAATCGGTCAGAAACGGTTTAACTTCGCTCGATAAAAATTCGGTCGAAATCATTGCGGTTCACGACGGCGCGCGACCGTTTGTTTCTTCGGAAGAAATCGCAAAAACTATCGAAACGGCGCACGAGATCGGCGCGGTTTGTCTGGTTGCGCCTGTTTTCGACACGATCAAGCAAGTTTCCGGCGGCAAGATCGTCGGCACGATCGACCGCGATAAACTGCGCCGCGCTCTAACGCCGCAAACCTTTCGTTTCGCGATATTGCAAACGGCATTTTCGGACGAAAATTTCGATGCGGCGGCAACGGACGAATGTTTTCTGGTCGAAAAAGCGGGTTTTGAGATCGGATTCGTTGACGGAAGCGCGAAAAATATTAAGATCACGACCCGCGAGGATTTTGCGTTAGCGGAAAATTTATTGAAAGACTAAATCTATGTTCAGAATCGGTTTCGGAAACGACATTCACAGGCTCGAAGAAGGCAGAAAATTAATTCTCGGCGGAGTCGAAATTCCCTCAAACCTCGGCGCGGTCGGACATTCCGATGCCGACGCGCTCACGCACGCGATCACCGATGCCATTCTCGGCGCGCTTGCGCTCGGCGACATCGGCGCGCATTTTTCGGACAAGGACGAACGTTGGAAAAATGCGGACAGTTTCGTTTTTCTGCGCGAAGCCGTGCGGATGATGAAGGAAAAAGGCTTTTCGGTCGGCAACGTCGATACGGTCATCAATCTCGAACAGCCGAAACTGCGCCCGCATATCGAAGCAATGCGCGAGAAATTAGCCGTTGCGCTCGAAGTCGGGATCGATTCGGTTTCGATCAAGGCAAAGACCGGCGAAAAAGTCGATGCCGTCGGAAATCTGCAAGCGATCAAAACGGAAGCAGTCGTGCTTTTGCAAAGAATTTAGTTGAGCGAAAAGTTATTTGTTATCCATTTTTCTTTTCTTCGTCACATTCTCCGATTAATTAATTCAAAATCTCTCTGTTTTCAACCCTTAAATTTCAAGTTTTAACTTTTACTTACACTAAAATCGCCTAAAAAAGTCATTTTATAATCAATTGATATTTTGAAGTTACGCAAACGCGTTCCGCAGTTCAAGATTTATCTTGAATTTTGCTTAAATATTCAAACTAAAGTTTGAACTCTGAACATTTTTCGCTCAAACTGCTTGTTATTTAATAGTTTATGGGAAAATTATTTGAACTGTAAGAAATTTTTTCTGCACAAAAAACTAAAATTTCTGCACAATATTTAAAATAATTGGCACAAAATTACTTTTTTTGTGCCAATGTTAGAGAAAAAGTGGCACAAAATTTTAAATTTTGTGCCAAAAAAAAGAAAATTTCTGCCACTTTAGAAGAAAAATGTGCCACTTTAGAAAAAAAATGTGCCAAAAAAATTGCTGAATTGGCACAAAATTTAAAATTTTGTGCCAATTCGGAAAAAAAATGTGCCAAAAAAAAGAAAATTTGTGCCAAAAAAATAAAAATTTGCGACAAAAAAAGTCGAAATTTCCCAAAGAAAAACGTCCGCGAATCTAGCGCAGACGTTTTCCGTTTAATTTGAGTTTTACTTATTAATTGTTTGCGCCGTAGGTTTTGCCGACTCTTAAAACTTCATACCACGTTGCGTCGATTTCTTTGTTGAATTGACCATCCTGACGGAGAATTCTTTCCGAAGATTTTACGTTTTCGCCTTTCAGGTCATTCAAAAACTCCGCATAATCCTGCCAGGCTTTCAAATGTTTTTCCCATTTTTCCTGAAAATCCTGCGGCAGATCGTTTGCGTTCAGATTGTTCGCCTCATTGACATATTCATCGATAATAACGGCATAATCGTCAAAGGCAGTTTCGCCGAAAGGCGTGCGGGTTCCGACCCTTAATTTATATATGTCCCGATCTCTCTCTCGTCCGTTGCTAATGTCCTGACGCAGAAAGGCAGAGATCGAACGGGCTTCGCGCGACATAAAACGTTCTTTGAAACAAGAGGTCGGACGCGAACCGTAATCGCTCGATACGAAAACCGTTTGCAGCGGTTTTGTCATAAAAAGACTTGCCAGAAAAACTGAAAATCCGAAAGCGACAATAAAAGCGGCGATTGATAGAATTGTTTTACTTCTCATAACAAAATATATTATGGCTGATTAAGCCGAAAAAAGAAAGAATTTTCTCAGGGAAAATTTAACTGAAATTATCATCATTGCCTGTCAATTAAGTTGCACGAAGTTCGCTATTGGTTGGCGCACTTTTTCGCTACGGCAAAAAAATAGGGTGAAAAAATCTAAAATTTGATAAAGTTAAACCGATGCGACCGCAAGACTTAATTCAGAAAAAACGCGACGGCGAAAAGCTCTCCAAAGATGAGATAAATATTTTCATTAAAGGAGTTTGCGATGAAACGTGGGCGAATTACCAGATTTCCGCGCTTTTGATGGCGATCTTTCTTAGAGGTCTGGACAAAGAAGAGCAGAATTTTTTGACCGCCGCAATGCTCGAATCGGGAGAAACGCTCGACTTTTCAGGGGTCGGAAAGCCGAAAGCCGACAAACATTCGACGGGCGGTGTCGGCGACAAAACTTCGCTGATAATCGCGCCGCTCGCGGCTTGCTGCGGCATTGCCGTGCCGATGATCTCAGGGCGCGGACTCGGACACACGGGCGGAACGCTCGACAAACTCGAATCGATCTCAGGCTATAACGTCAACCTGACGACCGAAAAATTTCACGAGATCATCGAAAAATGCGGTTTTGCGATGACGGGACAGACCGCCAAAATCGCGCCCGCCGATAAAACGATCTATGCCCTGCGCGATGCCACGGCGACCGTTCCTTATATTCCGCTGATCGTCGCGTCGATTATGTCGAAAAAACTGGCGGAAGGTTTGGACGCGCTCGTTTTGGATGTGAAAACGGGTTCGGGCGCGTTTATGCAGAAGTTTGAAGATTCAAAACGACTGGCGCAAGCCCTCGTAAAAACGGGAAATAATTTCGGTGTGAAAACCGAAGCCGTGATTTCGGAAATGTCGCAACCGCTCGGGAAATATGTCGGAAACGCGACGGAAGTTTACGAGTGTATCAGGATTTTACGAAACGAAGCTGAAGCCGAAATGCTCCCGACACTCGAACTTGCCGTCGAACTTACGGCGCGGATGCTGATTTTAAGCGGCGTTTCAGGGTCAATTTCAGATTCCAGATTGCAAATTTCAAATTGTTTGGAATCGGGCAAAGCATTGGAAAAATTTCGCGAAAATATCGAACTTCAAGGCGGCGATCCGCGAGTTTGCGACGAACCCGAAATGCTTCTCGACAAATCGCTTTACAAATTTGAAATTGTGGCAAACAAAAGCGGTTTCGTTTCGGAAATAGATACCTGCGCACTTGGAAACGCGATTGTCGGGATCGGTGGCGGGCGCGCGAGAGCCGAAGATGCGATCGATCCGGCAGTCGGCTACGCGTGCGAGAAATACGTCGGCGATGAGATACGTTCGGGCGAAACGCTCGGAATTTTATTTTGCCGCAACGAAAATCAGGCGCATCCAATTAGCGAAAAATTGCAAAATGCGTATAAAATAAGCGAGTCGCAACCGCAGAAAATAGAATTGATCCGTGAAATTATTCAATAATTTTCGGAATGTTCCAATAAAAAAGCGTATATCTGCAAATTAGAATTTATGAAAAGCAAAATCGGGATATTTTTGATAATTGTTTCGGCATTTATCTTTTCTTCGTGCGGGACGAGCACCGAAGCGCAAAGACAATGCAATATCCGTGTCGGGATAGTTTTCGACATCGGCGGAAAAAACGACCGTTCGTTCAATGCTGCGGCTTGGGAAGGCGTTCAGCGGGCGGAAAGAGATTTGAAAATTTGTCTTTACGATGTCGAACCGGGAAACCCGACTTCCATCGAACCGGCGATGCGGGCTTTTGCCGAAAAGGATTTCGATCTGATTGTCGGGGTCGGTTTTGCGCAGGGACCGATCATGCAAAAAGTGGCGGTCGATTTTCCAAAGATCAAATTTGCGATCGTTGACGGCGTAATTACGGGCAAAGACGGCAAGCCGCTCGAAAATGTCGCATCGTTGGTTTTCCGCGAACACGAAGGTTCGTATCTGGTCGGAATGATCGCGGCGGCAAAATCGAAGTCGGGAACGCTCGGGTTTGTCGGCGGGATGGACATTCCGCTCATCCATAAATTTGCGACAGGTTATGAAGAAGGCGCGAAATCCGTCAACCCGAACGCGCGGGTTTTGACGAATTATGTCGGCGTGACCGATGCCGCGTGGAACAATCCGGGCAAAGGCAAAGAACTTGCGCTTTCGCAGATCGATCAGGGGGCGGACGTGATCTTTACGGCGGCGGGAAATTCGGGACTGGGTGCATTCGACGCGGTCGAGCAATACGGCAAAAATCCGCAGACGAACGAAGCCAACAAATTCGTCATCGGCGTTGACTCGAATCAAAACGGCGTAAAACCCGGCTTCGTGCTGACCTCGATGGTCAAACGCGTCGACAACGCCGTTTACGATGTCGTCAATGAAGTTTTGAATAATAAATTCCAGGGTGGTTTTCACGTTTTCGGATTGGACAAGGACGGTGTTGCTTATTCGCTGGACGATTTCAATAAACCGCTCATTCCGCAGGAAGTTATAACGAAGGTCGAAGATTCCAAAAAGAAAATCGTTGCCGGCGAGATCAAAGTCACGGACGCAATGGCGAAATGATATTGTTCGTGGTTAGTTGTTCGTGGTTCGTTGCATTGTTTGATTGCGTTGTAGCTTGAATATAATCGACTTGAGATTTGTAACGAGTTCTTAGAAATAAACAACCAACAACGAACAACTAACGACGAACAACCAACAAATGATATGGAAAAGACGAATTTTGAAAATTTGAGAGTTTATCAGTTATCGGAAGAGTTGGCTGATTTAATCTGGGAAATCTCAATTCGTTGGGATAATTTCAACAAAGACACGGCTGGTAAGCAAATCGTCAGGTCGGCAGACAGCATCGGCGCAAATATTGCGGAAGGAACGGGCAGGTTCAGTTATCAGGATAATAAAAGATTCGGTTATATTGCACGAGGTTCGCTGAACGAAACGAAACACTGGTTGCGCCGCGCTTTCAAGCGAAATTTATTAACAAAAGAAGAAATTGAGAAGTTAAAACCGATTATGGACGAATTAGCCCCGAAACTAAACGCCTATATAAATTCAATCGAAACCGCCAAGCGCAAAACAACAACGAACAACTAACAAATTAAAAATGCTTGAACTCAGAAACATAACCAAAACATTCGGAACGGTCGTGGCGAATAACGACGTTTCGATCAAGATTCAGAAAGGCACGATCCACGCGATCGTCGGGGAAAACGGCGCGGGGAAATCGACCATTATGCGCATCGCTTACGGCTTTTACAATGCCGATTCGGGCGAGATTCTCGTGGACGGGAAACCCGTTTCGATCAAAACGCCGCAGGACGCGATTCGCTTAGGAATCGGGATGGTGCATCAGCATTTTATGCTCGTTGACACAATGACGGTCGGCGAGAATATCATCCTCGGCGCGGAAGGCGGAAATCCTGCCGCGATCGATTGGAAAAAGGCGAACGCCGACGTGCTTGCGCTTTCCAACGAACTGCGGCTCGGCGTTTCGCCGAAGGCGTTGATCGAAGATTTATCGGTCGGCGCACAACAGCGCGTCGAGCTTCTCAAGGCTCTCTACCGCAACGCCGAACTTCTGATCCTGGACGAACCGACCGCCGTGCTGACACCGCAGGAAGTCGAAGATTTCTTTAATATTTTGCGGCGGATGCGCGATCAGGGAAAAACCATCGTCATCATCACGCACAAGCTCGAAGAAGTTCTGGCGATCTCGGACGAGGTGACGGTGATGCGCGACGGGAAGAATGTCGGCTTCGTCAAAACGGCGGACACGAATGCGCGCGATCTGGCGCGGATGATCGTCGGGCGCGACGTGCTTTTGCGTGTCGAGAAAACGGAGGCACTGCCGAAGGAACCCGTTCTGACGGTCGAAAATCTTTCGTGCAGGAATCAGCACGGCGATGCGCTGAACGATATTTCGTTCGAGGTGCGGGCGGGCGAGATCGTCGGCATCGCGGGCATCGAAGGGAACGGGCAAACCGAGGTTATCGAGGCGATCGCGGGGCTGATTCCTTCCTCGAAACTGTCGGGAAGCGTGAGATTGTTCGGTAGCGACATTTCGGGCAAAACGGCGCGTCAGCGCAAGGAACTCGGCATCGCGCATATCCCCGAAGACCGCCACAAACGCGGGCTTCTGCTCGATTCCGACCTTGAAGAGAACACGATTCTCGGCGTGCATTACCGTCCGCCGGTTTCGTCGGGCGGGTTTCTCAATTCTTCCGCCATCGAAAGCCGGACGCGCGAGATCATCAGGAATTTCGACGTGCGCCCGCCGAAACCCGAACTTGCCGCGAAGTCGCTTTCGGGCGGAAATCAGCAGAAACTCATTATCGGCAGGGAATTTGAACTCCACCCGAAGCTTTTGCTCGTTTCACAGCCGACGCGCGGCGTTGACATCGGGGCGATCGAATTCATCCATCGTAAACTCATCGCCCTGCGCGATGCGGGCACGGCGGTTCTACTCGTTTCCGCCGAACTCGAAGAGATCACCGCGCTGGCGGACAGACTTCTGATAATTTACAAGGGTCAGTTCGTCGCCGAAGTAAACCCGAAAACGACCTCGAACGAAGAGATCGGCTTGTTTATGACGGGCGGCAGACACGAAACCGCCGTCGGCTGACCGCGCACGAACGAAAAATAAAAGCGGATCGCGCCGAAATCGATAAAAATTTCGAGGCGATCCGCAAAGATCATCAAAATGACCTTCCAAACCCGCCCAACTTAGACAAAAATCCGTTTTCAAAGGCTTCAAACTTCACTTCAAAAGATGCGGACTAACATTTCGAGCGTGCGGACTGGGCTTCAAACCTTGCGGACTGACCTTTATAATGTGCGGACTGACCTCATTTTTTTGCGGACTAATGTTTCGAGTCAGCGGACATAATATTTATTAATCATACTGAGGTTTTAATAATGCGCACCTAATGAAAAATCGAGCGGACTAAGCTTCAAATCGAGCGGACTAACGTGCAAACTCTGCGGACTCGCGTTCAAATCAAGCGGACTGACGTTTTCGGCTTAAAAATGTATGATTTTAATGCGAAAATGCCGGAATTTTATCGCAATTTCTTCAATTTGCTTGAAAAGGCTTTCCGCGAAGCCAAAAAAGCCCGCGTGTGATTTACGGTGCGGATGAAGCTGAATGAAATGATCGCGTTTTAACCTGCGTATCAAAAGAGAAATCGGAGTGCAGATTGAAATCCTGCTCTCCTACTGAATCAGATTTTGTTCGTGTTTTTAAAGTTCTCTTTCGGACACTGACCGCGCCGGACTAATTCCACGCCGAAAATCGTATTTCGTTGTCGCTTAAGAAACAGGCTTTGTCGAAAAGCGTCAGATCGAGCGGATTCGGCAGGCGGACATCGTCGAGATTCGGGCAAGCTCCGTCAGTTGCCGCATATGAACGGTCGATCTGCGAGAGAAAAACCATAATCAACCCGCGTTCGGCGGCAAACGATTTTAACGCGCCGATCTGCGTTGCCAGTTCGGGATTTTCCCGTTTTCGATCCAAAAGCTGTAGATAATCGACCACGACCATCGTGCCCGACGGCATCTCCGCCAGTTCCGCCATCAAATATTCGGCATTGATCCGGTCGGAAGCGTCGAACTTAAAGACATTGCCGAATTGCGCCGCGTCTTCGCCGATGCTTTTGAAAAGTTCAAACACCTCATTCGCCGTGTATTCGAGCGTAAAAAACGCGCCGTTGCGCCCCGATTTCATCGCCTCGACCGCGAGTCCGAGCCCCAACTGCGTTTTACCCTGCCGCGGACGCGCTCCCAGAATCATCAAGTCGCCAGGCGATAACCGAGCAAACAAAGAGCTTGCTTCGTCGGTTAAATTATTCATTCGTTTTTGTATATTTGCCGTCATATTTAATTTCTCCTTAAAATTGCGTAAGCGATACCTGAACGCGGTTGCCGTTGATGAGGACTATCGAATTATCGATCAATTGCTGACTTGTAATGTCGGCTTTTTGAAATCTTTCCAGTTCTTCAAAGGTAAAATAAATTGAAAAGTCTTCAAAATTGGGATTAGCCTCGCGCAGGAAATCCTTAAAGAATATTTTTACTTCGATTTTTAGCCCGTCCAAACCTTCATATACTTTCAGCGTTACCATGTCTTTAATACCCATGGCGATAATTTTTTGGACGGTCAGAGAGGTTCTTAGAGATTGATTAACCTGAAGCGAGTTATAGACAAAATCATCCGCGCCGCCCATCTTTAGATAAAATTTTCCTTTATACTCTTCACCGCCGAGCAACGAAGGTTCAAAATTTACGAATTCGATGAGTTTTCTTTGCATACCGAGCGGGATTACTTCGAGTTTTCCGCTAAAGATTTTCGGGAGAAATCTTTTTTCGACTTCCTGCAAATAATAATCGCTGTTTAAAAAGCCCGGCAGATTGCCGACGAAAACTACTTCCTTAAATGCCTTGTTGAGGTCTTTTATGCTCGCATCGAAGGTCAGATTCACATTGTCGTTGCCGCATCGGATTTCAACTATGACGGCATTTTTCTTTTTGTCGGTTTTTGCCAAGACGCATTGCACCATCGTTGACCAGCCAATCTCACGCCAGTTTTCATCGCCGTTGACGCGGATTTTGTCTTCAAATTGGGTGATGGCGGCACCGTAGGTATTGCGACCCGACCAAGCGGACAATTTTTCAAAACCGAACACGGCTTTATTCGGTTTGAGAACTACATAGGAATCTTTGGGAACATTCAAAAGCCATTTATCTACTGCGAAGAGTTGACCGGCGAAGGCGAAAAACATCAAGGACAATAAAATTTTCATAAGTAAGATATAAAAACAACCTTAACTGCAAAGAAACGAAATGACGGAAAAATTCTGCTGATCTCACCTCGTTTTTCGGCATTTCCCCAAATGCCTGATTTGCTTCCTATGGTTGTCGGTTTTTGTAAATTAAAAAGTTGTTAAGAATTTAGCTTTGAATACGTTTGAATGTCAAGAAATAAAATGCAGGCTGGTTCACTCTTTTTAGAAAGAAGATGTCCCGTGAGGGACATTATTTTTTTTTCAGGCACTTTAACAAAACACTTGAAAAAATAATAGAAAAGATTTATAAAATTTAACACACCGCGACGGGATCAGTATGAAGTTTCTTGTCGGTCCGGCTGTCGGCGGTCGGGGCTTTATCTATTTTTTGTGAGGTATTTGAAAATGAGTGACAGAAAAAGAAATATTCTTGAAGCTTGTATCCGCATCGGTCATTTCGGTGAAGCAAATCCTGAGCTTAAAACCGAAGTGCCTTATACGGTCGAACTTTTTACGGCAAATCAAAACAACATTGACAGATTGAACGAGGCAGGCATCACGCTTGTTTCCGCGAAAGGCGCGGGACTCAGCGGGACGCGAAGTAAAGAAGCGCGGATTTTCGAGATCGAAACCGATGTGCGGATGGTCGCGAAAACGGCGCGGATAATCGAGGCAAAAGACCCGGCGTTTCAAAATACTTTTGTCATCGAAAGCGGAAGAATCACGTATGAAGAGGCGATCAACTATGCCGAATCATTTATCCGCGATGCTTCGGCTAATGAATCGCGGTTTGAAAAATACGCGTTAAAGAAGACATTTTTTACGGCACTTCAAGCGAAGGTCGAAGGATTTCGCGAAGCCGCGCACGATCAGTCGGACGGGAAACGAACGAGCGTCGGCGCAACTGCCGAACAGGAAGCCGCCGTCAAAGCCGCGCTTGCCACGCGCAAGGAACTTGACCGCGCAATGAAAAATCATTTCCGCAACAACCCCGAAAAGCTCGCCGAATGGCAAACCGCCAGCCATATCAGACAACCCGACGAAGCCGACAAACCCGGACCGCCGACGGATAACGGATAACGGATAGTGGATAACGGATAGTGGATAGTGGATAACGGATAACGGATAGTGGATAATGAAAACAGTTATCAGTTATCCGTTATCCGTTATCCGTTATTTAATTATGAGCAAAATTACCAATGAAGTAGAGGTCGAAAAAGGGTATTCAAACAAGCAGACGGCGGAGAAACTGCGGCGGCTGGCGGAAGCGATCGAACAAGGGAAGGCGTTCGAGATTCAGGTCAGCGGTCAGCGCATCTATGTTCCGGCGGATGCGCAGATAGATTTTGAATACGAACGCGAGGACGACATCCACGAACTCGAAGTCGAGATAAAGTGGAAAAGCAGGTAGTCCGGAGTCCATAGTTCGGAGTCCGGAGTCGTAGAAACCATTCGGACTCCGGACTCCGGACTATGGACTATTTACTGGACTTATTCCTTCTCCTCTTTTTTGTTTTTTCTGAGAAAATAGAAATATAAACAAATCCCGATAATATTATTGATCGTCAAAACGCCGTTGGTGATGGTGAAAACCCAGTTTTCGACCATATAACTGTAGATCGTGAAACCGACCGACGAAAAAAGCTGACCGATAAAAAGCAGACTCGAAACGCCTTCGGTTTCGCCGTCCTTCCATTGTTTGTAAACCTGCCTGATTAATGTGAGAAGCAAGATTAAAGAGCTTGCCCAACCGATAATGTCTTTCATTCAATAAGTATATCAGTTCTTAGTTCTCAGTTATCAGTTAATTTGCGGTTTGTTGAGAGGCGGTGTTGAATAATTTCTTTAAGCGTTCGACGGCTTTTTCGAGGTTTTCCATCGAGGTCGCGTAGGATAAGCGCAAAAAGCCTTCCGCACCGAAAGCCGCGCCGTCGGTCGTGACAACTTGGATTTCGTTTAAGAGATAATCGGCAACGTCCTGCGAAACTTTGAATTTACCGCCGTCGATCTTTTCGCGCACGTCGATAAAGGCGTAAAACGCGCCTTCGGGCATCGGGCATTTGATGCCTTCGATCTCGTTGAGCGCAGGGATGAACCAATCGCGGCGGCGTTTATATTCGGCGAGCATTTCCGCGACTGCTGCCATCGATTCTTCGCGGCGTTCCATCGCGCGGGCGCAGGCGTATTGGACGAACGAGGTCGGATGCGTCGCCGAATGACTTTGCAGTTTGATGATCTCTTTTGTCCATTCTTCCGTTGCGATCGTGTAGCCGATGCGCCAGCCCGTCATCGCGTAGGTTTTTGAAAACGAACCCGCGACGCAGACATATTTGCGGATGTCGGGCGGCAAAACCGCCGCCGTGAAAACTTCCGCCGGCGGATAGACGAAATAAAGGTAGCATTCGTCCGTGATGACGTAAATCTCGCGGCGCGCGCAGAGTTCGATAATTTTCCGCATCTCGCTTGCGGGAACGACCCGACCCGACGGATTGCTCGGCGAATTGATGATTAAAAGTTTCGTTTTACCGGTGATCGTGGCTTCGACCTGTTCAGCAGTCAGGATAAAGTCCGTTTCTTCCGTTTCGATGAAAACGTTCTTCGCGCCCGTGAAATTGACGATTTCGGGAAACGTCACCCAGAAAGGTTTCGGGATCAGAACCTCGTCGCCGTGACCGACGAGTGTGCAGATGGCGTTGAAAAGTGCCTGTTTTCCGCCGCACGCCGCCGCGACCTGTTGCGGCGAAACGTCCGCATCGAACTGTGCTTTATAAAAATGCGCGACCGCTTCGATGAAAGGCTTCATTCCGGCGGCGGCGGTGTATTTCGTGATGTTTTTTTCCAGCCCTTCGATCGCCAAATCCTTGATAAATCGCGGTGTCGGGAAATCGGGTTCGCCGACGGTCAGATCGATCACGTCGAAACCCTGTTCGCGTAAGTTCGCGGCGGCTTGCATCGCCTTAAACGTCGATGACGTTTGCATTCTTGCAGTATTCTCGGAAACGGGAAAAGTCATAACGCAGTTATTTTAACTTGAATCGGCAGGGAAAAGTAAAACGGAAAATCAAAAAAATTATGAAACGGGCGTTTTGATAAGCACTCACGCAATATTAAATGAAACTAAAAAACTCCCCTCCTTTTTTTAAGGAGGGAAGTTTTTATTCAATCTAACTTAATTTTGTTGCAGGACTTAAGCATTAATACGGAATGTAAGCTAAATCAAAAGAAAGTTCCCCTCCTTTTTTAAGGAGGGGTGGACGCGCTTCGCGGACGGGGTGGTTTTATCTCAAGCCTAAACTGTCGAATTGCCAAACTTGCACCAACCACCCCGCCGCTTCGCGCCACCCCTCCTTAAAAAAGGAGGGGAGTTTTTAGTTAATCTAACTTAATTTTGTTGGGGTGCTTAAATTCAATTGCCCGAATCCGCTTTTTCGCGCATTTTCGCTTCGATCGCTTTCGGAATCAAGCCCTCGACGCGCCCGCCGAGCGTGAAAACCTGTTTCATCAAGGTCGAGGAAACATACGAATATTCTTCGGCGGCAAGCAGGAAAACGGTTTCGATTGAAGGTTCGAGCCGGCGGTTCATCAGAGCCATTCGGAGTTCGTATTCATAATCGGCAACGGCACGGATGCCGCGCACGATAGCAATGGCTTCCTTTTTCCGCGCAAAATCGGCGGTCAAGCCCGAAAAACTGTCGACCGTGAGCAGACATTTTTCAGTTTCGATCTCGCGCAGAACCGCGCCGATCATTTCGCAGCGTTCTTCGACGGAAAACATCGGATTTTTTTCGGGATTATTTAAAACGGCGATCACGATCTCGTCAAAAAGCGGCAAACTGCGCTCGATGATGTCGAGATGTCCGCAAGTCAAAGGATCGAATGAACCGGGAAAAATGGCACGACGCATAAAGTTTTAGTCCAAAGTCTGAAGTCTTGAGTCCAAAGTCTAAAATCAAAAAAAGAAAACTGCAAATCAAAGATTGACTCAAGACTTCAGACTCAAGACTCGGGACTAAAATTTCGTTTCCAGCATCTTTCGTGCCTTTCCTTCGATCTCCCTGTATTCGGGTTGAAGCTCGGGCGCGGGTTTGATCTTGAAGATCATTTCGAGTTGTTTTTTCGCTTCGTCCTTTTGTTTGAGCGCGAGATACGCCTCGGCTAAGTTGAGCCGCGAAAGAAAGTTGTCGGGGTTGAGTTCCAATCCTTTCTGCAAAAGTTCGACGGCTTTTTCGGGTTTTCCGCCGAATGAAGCGGTTTTAATTTCGATGGTTGCGAGTGCGTCGAAGGCGGTCGCGCCTTGAAATTTCGGGTCGATCTCGATAACGCGGTTCATCGATTCCTTGATCTTTTCGACGTTCGGTAAGCCTTTCGTAAAAGGAAAACGTTCGGCTTCGCCGCCGTAAGCCGCGCCGAGCCAGAAATGACCTTCGGGACGGTTTGGTTCGAGGCGGCTGGCAACGCGTCCGGCGTTTGTCCCGACCGCGAAAATCTGTTCGCTTTCCTTGTCGTCATTCGTCGCCTTTCCGAGAAAATAGCTGTATTGCGCGAGCTTCCACGCGGCTTCGTAATTTTTCTCGTCCGCCGAACGCGCCCGTTTCAAAACATTGACGGCGTGGCGCAGTTTGGCAATATCTTCGCGCTGTTTGAAATTTTCTTCCGCTTCTTTCAGCAGGTCGGCGACGGGCGCGGTTTCCCTTACTTCGGGTTCGCTTTCGACTTTTGAAGCGCATCCGCCGAAGGTTAGAACAATGAACACAACTGTAATTAATGTGCAAAAGCTGACTTTTTTCATCCTGTTAAATTACCCAAATTGTCGAAATTTTGTTATATTCTATGTCTTTATATAAATAAAAGTCTATCTAAGTTTTGCAAAATAAAGCGTAATGAAAAATAACGGACAAGCGGCGGCTTTTTACGATCTCGAAGGCACACTCGTCGGCACGAATCTCGTGCACACGCTCGCTTTCTATTCGCGCCGCCAGCAGGGTTTTTTTACCACCATCAAAAAAAGCGTCGGAACGTTTGCCAAACTTCCGCTGTTCGGCGTGACCGATCTCTATTCGCGCAACGTTTTCAACGAATTCTTTTTTCAATCATACGCGGGCGAATCGCAAGACCGTCTGCGCTATTTTTCGGAAGAGTTGTTTGAAGAAGTTTTGAAACCCGCGATCTTCGACGGCACGCGCGAACTGATCGCACAATCGAAAAAGATCGGGCAGAAACAGATCGTCATCACGGGCGCGCTCGATTTTACGGTCGACCGTTTGTGCGAATATCTCGGCATCGACGAATTCGTTTCAAACCGCTTGGAGTTCGTCAACGGCTATGCGACGGGCAGAATTCTTCCTCCTGTGATGGCTTCGGCAACGAAGGCGAAATGGATGCGCGAATATGCCGAAAAGAACAATATCAATCTAAGCGAATCTTATGCTTATTCCGACAGCATTTCCGACCTGCCGATGCTTTCCATCGTCGGTCATCCGGTCGCGGTCAATCCCGATTTTCGTCTGCGCCAAACTGCGACACAGCACGATTGGGCAATTTTGGATTTAAAGTAATTTTATGAGATCAGTTTTATTTTCGCTTATTTTGGTTTTGGTTTTTTTACCTGTTTTGGGGCAGAAATCTGCCGTTCCTCCGAAATCGAAAATTATCAACGCCGCGAAACTTTTGAAGGACATCGAAACGCTTTCGGCGGACGATATGCAGGGACGCGGGATCGGGACGGAAGGAAGCGCAAAGGCGCGTGAATATGTCGTTGCGAGATTTAAGGAAGCGGGCATTAAATCCTTCGGCGATACTTATTTGCATCCGTTTGAATTTTCAATTCGTTCAAGCAAAAAATTTAACGGCACGAATGTTTTAGGATTTATCGAAGGGAAAAAGTTTAAGGAAAAATACATTGTTATCTCGGCGCATTACGATCACGTCGGGATGCACAACGGCGAGATTTATAACGGCGCGGACGATAACGCGTCGGGAACTTCGGCACTTTTCGCGCTTGCCGCATATTTTACGAAACATAAACCGTTGCACACGATAATTTTCGCCGCCTTCGACGGCGAGGAATCGGGACTGCGCGGAAGCAAAAAGTTTGTCGAATCGCCGCCGGTTGCGAAGGAAAAGATCGTGATGAACATCAATATGGATATGATCGCGCACAACGACAAAAACGAGCTTTACGCTTCGGGCACGTATCATAATCCGCAATTCAAACCTTTGCTTGAAAAGATCGCCGGAAAGTCGGAAATAAAATTATTGTTCGGACACGACCAGCCCGAAGAAAAACGCGACGATTGGACGAATCAATCCGATCACGGTTCGTTTCACGCCGCAAAAATCCCGTTCATCTATTTCGGTGTCGAAGATCACGAAGATTACCACCGACCGACCGACGATTTTGCCAAGATAAATCAGGAATTCTACGTCCGCGCCGTCGAAACGATTCTCAAAGCGGCGAAAGGTTTCGATAAGGATTTGAAGTAAAATTTGCCGCTTTGCGTCATTCGATTTTGAAGCGAAAATATTTATAATGGCTAAGTAGCCAAGTTTGTATTTCAGAGGTGAAAAATGTCGCATACGGTTAAAGATGCAAAGAATAATTTGAGCAGTTTGATTCGTCTGGCGGAAAAAGGCGAACCGCAGATAATTCGCCGAAATGACCGCGAAGTCGCCGTTGTCGTTTCGATCGAGGAATGGAAAAAAGTGAGTGGTAAAAAAGAAAGTCTGGTCGAATTTCTCCAAAATTCTCCGCTCGATGAGATACTTCCGTATCTCGAAAGAAACGATGATCCCGTGCGCGATGAGGTGTCGTTTGAATGAAGTTTTTACTCGACACGAACGTAATTTCCGAACCGAAACAGAAAACGCCGAATAAAAAAGTTCTCGAATGGCTCGACGCACAGGATGAATCGAAAATCTATTTGAGCGTGCTGAGCGTCGGAGAAATTCGCAGAGGAATTGCACGTCTTGACTCGGGAAAAAAGAAAACCGAACTTGAAGAATGGCTGGAAAAACTGCGAAACCGTTTTGCGCGAAGGCTTTTGCCGCTTTCGGAAACGACATTTCTGGTTTGGGGCAGAATGTGCGGCGAATTAGAAAATAAAGGAATCGTCCGTTCCGCGCTCGATTCACTTTTGGAAGCAACTGCGCTCGAACACGATTTAATTTTGGTGACGCGAAACGTCAAAAATTTTCAAAATTCGCAAGTGACGATTTTGAATCCTTGGGAAGAGTAAATAAATTGGAAGAGTGAAATTAGGTTTGATGATTACGAAGGTAAACTGCTTTTGAGTGCTTACGGTAAATAAAAATGAGAAATCTAAATTTGATTTTAATTTTGTTTCTTTCCGTTAGTTTCCCAGGTTGTGCCTTTGAGGAAAACCGGGAAATCGAAAATAAATTAACGAATAGCATTAATAATTTTCACGCTTTGTTCAATCAGGAAAAGTTCAATCAAATTTATTCGGAAGCGGACGATGAGTTAAAAAATAAATTTACCGAACAACAGTTTGTTTCCTATTTGGAAGTCGTCAAGGATAACGACATTGATAAGCTAAAAGAAACATCTCACGGTTGGTTACAGGACGATTTAAAGGACGCAATTAAAAGAACTGTTTTTAAGAAAACAAAATTCTCGAACGTCGAACCGGTTTCTTCCGATAAAGCGATGTTCAGAGAAAAGTTTGAATGGAATCTGAAAAGCGGCGAGCCGAAACTTTCCGCTTATGAAATAGAAAAAATTTGTGATAAACCTTGTCGGCTTGTCATTAATACAAAATAACTATGCCATTGCAATTACGCAGAAAAACACACGAATCAATAGTTTACATCGATAAAGACAGCGCGCCGCGCATTATGCCGAACGGCGAGGATTTTATTATTAACGATCTGCCGGTCGGGACGCGCGTGATCTATCCAAATCCGCCGATCAAAGGCTTGCCGAACCGCGAAGCGGCGATTCGTTACGCGATAAATCATCCGATCGACGCGAAACCGCTTTACGCTCAATTGGAGCCGGGAATGCGCGTGACGATCGCGATGGACGATATTTCGCTTCCTTTGCCGCCGATGCAAACGCCCGATCTGCGCCAGACGATGCTCGAAGTCGTGCTCGATATGTGCGCGGCAAACGGCGTTGACGACGTGCATTTGATTATCGCCAACAGTCTGCACCGCAAAATGACGGCTTGGGAAATGGAAAGAATGGTCGGTTCGGATATTTTTAACGAATTTTATCCCGACCGTTATTACAATCACGACGCGGAAGACGACGAAAATCTCGTCACGATCGGCTATACGCGCCACGACGAACCGTTGCGCGTCAACAAACGTGCGATCGAAAGCGATATTCTGATTTATTTAAATATCAATCTCGTGCCGATGGACGGCGGGCATAAATCGGTCGCGGTCGGGCTGTGCGATTACGAATCTCTGCGCCAGCATCACGATCCGCAGACGATTCGCGATTCGGATTCGTATATGGACCCGCCGAAATCCGCGCTCAATCATAAAGTTATCAAGTTGGGAAAATTGGTTGACGAACATTGCAACGTCTTTCACATCGAAACGGCGATCAACAACCGTATGTTTCCCGAAGGCTACGACATTCTGACGCGCAACGAAGACGAGTTTTCGTTTGCCGACCGAATGAAATGGGAAGTGATGAAGCGCACGTTTTCAAACCTGCCGCGCATCGCCCGAAGAAAAATGCTCCACGCGATTCCGGCGCAATACGAATTGATCGGCTGTTTTGCAGGCGAAACCGAAAAAGTCCACGAGAAAATTCTCGAACTCAACTATCGGCAATACGAAATTCCCGTTAAAGGTCAATGCGACATTCTGATCTCGGGCATTCCCGACATTTCGCCGTATAACGTCTATTCCGCACTGAACCCGATTCTCGTGCAGGTGATGGCTCTCGGCTATCATTTCAATATGTATCGCAACAAACCGCTTCTGCGAAAAGGCGGCGTGATGATTATTACGCATCCGTGTTTCGACGAATTCGACCCGAAATTTCATCCGTCGTATATCGAATTTTTCCATCGCCTTTTGCCCGAATCGCGCGACGCATTTTATCTGCGCGAAAAATACGAACGCGAATTTGCCGAAAATCCTGCCTATATCGAGATGTATCGCCGCGGTAACGCCTATCACGGCGCACACGCATTTTTTATGTGGTATTGGGGCGAAAACGGTCGCCAGCACGTCGGCAAAGTCATCGTCGCCGGCGCGGAAAACGCCCACGTCCCCGAAATGCTCGGCTGGGAACGCGCCGACAATCTGACCGAAGCCGTTTCAATGGCGCGCTCATACATGGGCAGAAGCGCGGAAATCACGATGCTTCATCAGCCGATGATCGGGCTTTGTAATGTGTCGGATTAGGAGGATTTTATGACTGAACCAAAATTGGGGAAATATGAGTTTTATTCGAATGAAGGTCGTGAAAGTTCGAGGCTGAGTTTTGAAGAAATTGCGGTTCAATTGGAAGATGAAATGCAAAAAAAAACTCAGAAAATATTGTTTTCAAATCCTAAGATTGAAGAAATATTTAATCCGAATGCTGAAGTTGTAATTTCTAATGGCGATTGCGTAAAAATTCTTTCCGATATTCCTGATAAAACTGTCAAACTTATTATTACTTCGCCGCCTTATAATCTTGATAAAAAATACGAGAAGACAGCAACGCTTGAGAATTATTTATTAACTTTGCGACCTTCAATTGAGCAGATTGTTCGTGTTTTGGCAAATGACGGCTCGGTGTGTTGGCAGGTTGGAAATTATGTCAAAGATGGCGAAGTTTTCCCGCTCGATATTTATTTTTACCAACTTTTTAAAGAATACGGTTTGAAGTTACGCAATCGAATAATTTGGCATTTTGAACACGGGCTTCACGCTTCAAAGCGATTTTCAGGGCGTTATGAAACTTTGCTTTGGTTTACGAAAAGCGACGAATATACATTTAATCTTGATAATGTGCGCGTTCCTTCAAAATATCCGGGCAAAACGCACTTTAAAGGCGAAAAAAAAGGACAACCTTCGGGAAATCCTTTAGGCAAAAACCCGTCAGATGTTTGGAAAATAGTCGTGCAGGATTGGGAAACCTGTCTTTGGGAAATACCGAACGTCAAAGCGAATCATCCCGAAAAAACTTTGCATCCGTGTCAGTTTCCGATTGAATTGGTAGAAAGGTGCGTATTAGCTCTAACGAATAAAAATGATTGGATTTTAGACCCGTTTTCGGGTGTTGGTTCGGCACTTTTAGCGGCTTTAAAAAATGAACGGCGTGCTTTTGGATGTGAAAAAGAAACCGCATACGTCGAAATTGCCAAACAGAGAATTGAAGATTTATATTCGGGCAAACTCGGCTATCGTCCGCTCGGCAAACCGATTCACCAACCGACGGGGCGCGAAAAAGTCGCGCAGTTACCGCTTGAATGGCAAAATCTGGAGGTGAAAAGTTGAGAATCGCAGCGCAATACTCGTTTAAAAACGGATTGAAAGAGATCACGAAACGCTATCCGCACTTGCTTGCTGAGATAAAAGAAAGTATCTCAAATATTGATGCATCCGAAGCAAAAACTAAGATCAGTGCAGAAAAGACTATGTTGGGACGAACATTATATAGTCCGGTAAAGTTAAATGAAGCGTTCAAAAACGAACTTTTTCCGAAAGGTTGGAAGAACGTCAAAGTTGACTGCGAATATCCGACGACATATTACCTAGAAGATTACGAAATTCGCTCAAGTTTGAAAGGCGCGTTTCGGGATATGGATTTTGTCAAAGACGGCTTGGGATGCGAGGTTCAATTCGGCAAATACTCGTTTATGGTTTACAACGTTTGCGCGAAGATGACGATTTTCAGCAATCTTGAAATCATTAAATGCGGTATCGAAATCGTTCCCGTAAAATCTCTGGCACTGGAAATGTCAACGGGCGTTTCGTATTTTGAACAATTTGTTTGGGATTTAGAAAGTCGCGGCACGGCTGATATTGATATTCCTGTTTTGATTATTGGAATAGATGCTTAATCAACTTGAGATTTTTACAAAATGAAATTATCACCAACCGAAATTTTTGAAGGGAAGAAGATTTTCTTTATCGGCGGCACGGGCTTTGTGGGCAAGGTGACGCTTTCGATGCTTTTGCATAATTTTCCGAATGTCGGACGCGTTTATGCGACCGTAAGGGCGCGGGATGCGCGGGAATCGGAGATTCGTTTCTGGACGAGCATCGTCACTTCGCCGACGTTCGACCCATTGCGCGAGAAATACGGCGACGGGTTTGAGGATTTTATTCGTGAAAAGGTCGTGCCCGTCAACGGCGATGTCGGGAATGAATATTTGGGAATGACGGAAGCCGAAGCGCGGGAAATTATGGCGGACACGGACGTGATAATTAACGGTGCGGGAAACGTGACGTTTAATCCGCCGCTCGAATCGGCTTTGCGAACGAATGTCGTCGGCTCGAACAACATCATCAAGCTCGCAAGATTGATGAAACGCCCGACGCTCGTTCACGTTTCAACGTGTTTCGTCGCAGGAAAACGTTCGGGCGCGGTTTGGGAAAACGAACCCGTCGTCGGCTATTTTCCGCGTAAGAACGAGCTTGTCGGCACGAAATTCGATGTCGATAAGGAAGTCGAAGATTGTGCGCGGCTTTCGGAACAGGCGCGTCAGGAAGCGGACGACGCGGTGCAGATCGCAAAATTCCGCGAGCAAGCCCGAAATCGTTTTGAAGAAGAAGGACGCGATCCCGATGATGAATCCGAACTGAAGTCAGCGATGTTTCGTGAGCGCAAAATGTGGATTCGTGAACGGACGACCGAACTCGGCGCGGCGCGCGCGGAATATTGGGGCTGGACGAATATTTACACGTATTCAAAATCTCTTGCGGAACAGATCATCGCAAAACAAGACGACATCGTGAAAACGCTCGTGCGTCCGTCGATCGTCGAATCTTCACAGCAATATCCGTTTCCGGGCTGGAACGAAGGCTTTACGACGACCGCGCCGCTGATTTTGATCGCTCTGCGCGGTCAGCCGATCATTCCCGTCAATGAAAAACTGGTGCTCGACATCATTCCCGTCGATATGGTCGCGGGCTGTATTCTTGGCGCGGCGATGAACGCTTTGATCGACGACAATCCGCCGCTCGTTTTTCAATCGTCGTCGGGCGACTCGAACCCGAACGATATGAAGCGCATCGTCGGGCTCGTCGGGCTTTACAAACGCGATCATTACAAGAAAAAAGAAACGGGCAATAAACTGGTCAACAACGTCGCGGCGATGATCGAGGCAACGCCCGTGACGCAGAAAACTTATGACCGATTCTCCGCGCCGATGCTCAATAAACTGGCAAAATCGGCGAATGAACTGCTCGAAAAAGCCGCGCCGACGTGGGCGGGCGGCAGGCTTTCAAATATCGTCACGGACTTGAAAAAATCGGTCGAGGACTTCGAGCAGACGACGCAGGAAACGATCGATGCTTTCGCGATGTTCAAGCCGTTTATGATCGACAACGCGTATGAATATCGTTCCGACAACGTGCGCGCGCTGATGTCGCTCGTCAAAGACGACGAGAAGAATTTGCTTCCGTGGTATCCCGAAAAACTCGATTGGTATGATTATTGGCTCAAAGTTCATTTTCCGGGAATGCGGAAATGGGTTTTGCCGCAGTTGGAAGAAGATTTAAAGAAGATCGAAAAACGCGCTTATACCTACAAGGATTTGCTCGATCTGTTCGACACTGCCGTAAAAAGATTTTCGACGCGTATTGCTTTGAAGATCGAACGCAACGGCAAAAAAGAGCAATATACCTACGACGACGTAAAGGAACTGACTTACCGCGCCGCCGGATTTTTGGCGGAAAACGGCATCAAATCGGGCGACCGCGTAATTCTTTTTTCAAACAATATGCCCGAATGGGGGTTGAGCTATTTCGGCATTTTGAAAACAGGCGCGACCGCGATTCCGATCGATCCCGCGAGTTCGGTCGAAGAAATCGGAAAATTTGTCGAAGCGGGCGAAGCCTCGGCAATTATCGTTTCGCCGAAATTGCTTGCGGAAAATCCCGATCTGGCACAGTTGGACGGCGTTTCGATCTACACTTTCGACGATGTTTTCGAGATGCAGAGCGAACAGGAAGAAGCGCGGCGAAATGCGCTTTTGCCGAATAAAATTTTGTCCAATTCGGTTGCGTCGCTCATTTTTACATCGGGCACGACAGGCACGCCGAAAGCCGTGATGCTTTCGCACAAAAATTTCGTCAATATGATCTCGATGCTGTCGAGCGTTTTGGATATGGACATCAACGACGGCGTTTTGTCGGTTTTGCCGATGCACCACACGTTCGAGTTTTCCGCCGGATTTCTAACGCCGTTTTCAAACGGAACGCAGATCACGTATCTCGACGAATTGAGCGGCGAAGAACTTTCCCGCGCTATCGAAAACAATCTCGTGACGGGAATGGTCGGCGTTCCCGCACTCTGGGAAATGCTGCATCGGCGCATCAAAACAAGGTTAAGAGAACGCGGCGACTGGTTTGCGGATTTGGCGGATAACGTTATCGAATTCAACGCGTGGGTGCGCGACAATACGCCGTTTAACCTCGGTCCGATCATCTTTTTCCCGATTCATCAGGGAATGGGCGGACGGATGCGTTATTTGATTTCGGGCGGTTCGGCTTTGTCCGAAAAAGTTCAGAAAGACCTGCACGGACTCGGTTTCAACGTGCTCGAAGGCTACGGTTTGACCGAATCTTCGCCAGTTTTGACGGTGGCGCGACCGGGAAATAAATTGCTGCGCGGAAGTGTCGGAAAACCGCTTCCGGGCGTGGAAGTGAAGATCGAGAACGCGGACGAAAACGGTGTCGGCGAAGTTCTGGCGCGTGGTCAAAACGTGATGCTCGGCTATTACAACAACGACGAAGCGACCGAATCCGTTCTGCAAGACCGCTGGCTCAAAACGGGCGATCTCGGGAAACTCGACGAAGACGGAAATTTATATATCGTCGGTCGGTCAAAGGATGTGATTATCGACTCGAACGGAAAGAATATCTATCCCGACGAGATCGAGGATTTATACGGGAAGTCGAAATATATCAAGGAAATGTCGGTCGTCGGTTTGCCCGACGATGACGGCGGCGAGAAAATTGCCGCGCTCGTCGTGCCTGATTACGAATTCGATATTTCGCTGTCACGAAGCGAAACGAACAAAAAGATCGAAGACCATTTTCGGGAAATTTCGGCGGGTTTGCCGTTTTTCAAACGCCTCAAGGTTTTGCACATCACGCCGTTCGAGCTTCCGCGCACGGCAACGCGCAAGGTCAAGCGCAACGAAGTCGTTGAGATGCTGAAAACGCTCGAAGAACGTGCGAAAAAGAAAACCAAGCAAGTTGCCGACACGAAAGGCGACGACACCGCGCTCTGGATTCGCAAGATCGTTGCGAGCGTTTCGAGCCGTGCGCTTTCCGAAGTCGCTTTGACCGATAAATTAACCGATCTCGGCTTCGATTCGTTGATGTTCGTCGAACTTCAAGGCGCGGTCGAAGATGCGGGCGGGCGCGTCGTTTCGCCCGACACGCTGAACGAAGTGCAGACCGTCCGCGAGCTTTTGACGGCGGTTCAGCGCGTCGATAAATCTAAGAAACTCGTTGACGCGCCCGTTAAAGAAGAACGCACGGAAGACGAAATATTTATTCCTTCGATCATTCGCCGCGTCGGAAATCAGATTATCGATTTCGCGCAGGAAAGACTTTACGACACGGTTTTGCAGACAAAGATCGAAGGCGAATCGAACGTGCCGCAACACGTAAATTTCATCGTCGCGCCGAATCACGCTTCGCACATCGATACAGGCTTGGTAAAAAAAGCGTTGGGCAAAGACGTTGCCGAACAAACGGTTGCGGTCGCGGCGGCTGATTACTGGTTCGACACGAAATACAAGCGCGCTTATATGAACAATTTCACGACGCTCATTCCAATCGAACGCACGGGAAGTCTGCGCCAGAGTTTGCGCCACGTCACCGAAATTTTGCGGGAAGGCTACAACACCCTGATTTTCCCCGAAGGCACACGCACGCTCGACGGCGAAATTCACGAATTCAAACCGATCATCGGCTATCTCGCGTTGAACGAAAAGGTCGGGATTCTCCCGATCTACATCTGGGGAACGTATGAAGCGTTTCCGAAAGGAATGACGATTCCCGCGCAGAAGTCTATCGGCGCAAAAGTCGGCGCAAAAGTCGGCAGATTTTTGGAATATGAAGAACTCTTCGAGATGACCAAAGGCGTTCCGAACACCGAAGCGTATCGTCTGATCGCGGCACGAGTTCAGCACGAGATCGAAAATATGCGCGACGGCAAACGCGACAAATTCGACGTGGCGGCGGTTCGTAAAAAATGGAAATCAGAACGCCGCAAAACCCGCAAGCAAGAGCCTGTGATCGATGAATAATTTTATGAAGTTATCAAAAATTAAGTTTGTAGTTTCGATTTTTTTACTCTTAATAATCGTTTCAAATTTATTTGCTCAAACGAAACAGAAAGTTGATAAAAAACAGCTTGCGAATCAAGTCAAAGCCGAATTTCTGCACGCCTGGAACGGTTATAAAAAATATGCCTGGGGGCACGACGATCTAAAACCTTTGTCGAAATCTTACAAGGATTGGTATGGCGAAACGCTTTTGATGACTCCGGTTGATTCGCTCGATACGCTTTATTTATTGGGTTTTAAGCAGGAAGCGGACGCGACGCGGAAATATATCACGGAAAATCTTTCGTTTGACAAAGACGTTTACGTGCAGAATTTCGAGATCACGATCAGGCTTTTGGGCGGATTGCTTTCGGCTTATCAGATGACGGGCGATAAAAAATTGCTTGCGCTTGCCGACGATCTGGGAACGCGTCTGCTCCCGGTTTTCGATTCGCCGACGGGTTTGCCGTATAAATATATCAATCTGAAAACGAGCAAAACAAAAGGCGAAGTGACGAATCCGGCGGAAACGGGAACGCTTCTGATCGAGTTCGGAACGCTTGCGAAACTGACGAAAAAGCCCGTTTTTTACGATAAGGCAAAACGCGCACTGGTCGAAACCTACAATCGGCGTTCGTCGATCGGGTTGGTCGGCACGAATATCAACGTCGAAACAGGAAAATGGACGAACACGGACAGTCACGTCAGCGCGGAGATCGATTCTTACTACGAATATCTGCTCAAATGCGTGATTCTTTTTGACGATGCGGATTGCCGTAAAATGTGGCAGGAATCGATCAAGGCGATCAATAAATATTATGCCGACGAAGTGCGCGGCGGGCTTTGGTATGGTCACGCCGATATGAACACGGGCAAACGAACCGTGACCGAATATGGTGCGCTGGATGCTTTCTTTCCGGCGGTTTTGGCTTTGAGCGGCGATCTCGACAGAGCGAAAAGATTGCAGGATTCGGGCTTTAAAATGTGGACGAAACACGGCATCGAACCCGAAGTTTTCGATTACCAAAAACAGGAAGTCGTGCACGGCGGTTATCCGCTGCGTCCCGAAATCGTCGAATCGACCTATTATCTTTACCGATACACGGGCGACGAAAAATATCTCGCAATGGGCAAGACCTTTTTCGACGATTTCGTGAAACATTGCAGATCGGAAGTCGGCTACGCGGGTTTGAAAAATGTCGTCACCAAAGAAAAAGCCGATAATATGCAGAGCTTTTTGTTTGCCGAAACCTTTAAATATTACTATCTGCTTTTCGCGCCGTCGAAAACTCTGAATTTCAAAAAAATAGTTTTCAATACCGAAGCGCACCCGCTCAAAAAAACGTGGTGATAAATGAAAAAGAGTCTGACGAAGTGAAGTTTTGAAACCAAATGTTTCGACGTTTTCGTAGTAATATTATAAAAACTCTTCGTTTTGTAACCTGAAATATTTATGAAAATCGCAAAAATCTATCTGGTCATTTTCTGTCTTTTGATGTCATCGTTCGGCGTTTCGGCGCAGAAAAAAGCGGATTCGCCGGCGTTTAAGGTCGAATACGAAAAATTCACCTTGCCGAACGGTTTGGAGGTAATCTTTCACGTTGACCGCTCCGATCCGGTCGTTGCGGTCAACTTAACGGCGCACGTCGGTTCGGCGCGTGAAAAGGAAGGACGCACGGGTTTTGCACATCTTTTCGAGCATCTTTTGTTTCTCGAATCGGAAAATTTAGGCAAAGGCGGTTTGGATAAAATGACGGCGCGCATCGGCGGTTCGGGCGCGAACGGTTCGACCTCGCGCGACCGCACGAATTATCTGCAAACCGTTCCGAAAGACGCGCTCGAAAAAATGATCTGGGCGGAAGCCGACAAACTCGGTTGGTTTATCAACACCGTCACCGAACCCGTTTTGGCGAAGGAAAAACAGGTCGTCAAAAACGAAAAACGTCAGGGTGTGGATAACAATCCTTACGGTCACACGGGTTATGTGATCGATAAAGCATTGTTTCCGGCGGATCATCCGTATAATTGGCAGGTGATCGGTTCGCTCGAGGATTTGGATAATGCGACGCTCGCGGACGTGAAGGAATTTTACCGCCGTTGGTATGTGCCGAATAATGTGACGCTGATCGTCGCGGGCGATTTCGACACAGTACAGGCGAAAAAATGGGTTGAGAAATATTTCGGCGAGATAAAGCGCGGCGAAGACGTGAAACCGCTCGGAAAACGTCCGGGCGAAATCAGGGAAACGGTCAAATTTTATCACGAAGATAATTTTGCGCGGCTTCCCGAACTAACGATGGCTTGGGTTGGTGTCGAACAGTATAATCCTGATTCATACGCGCTCGACGTGTTGGCAAATTATCTTTCGGAAGGCAAAACCGCGCCTTTTTACAAGGTTTTGGTCGAAGACAAAAAACTGACTTCGAGCGTCGGAATTTATAGTGACACACAGGAAGTTGCGGGACGTTTCGGGGTCGTTGTGCGCGCTTTTCCCGACAAGGATTTGGACGAAGTTGCGGCGGCGGTCAAGGAAGCTTTCGCGAAATTCGAGAAAGAAGGAATTTCGGAAAAAGATTTAACTCGCATCAAAGCGGGACAGGAAACACAGTTTTACAATTCGCTGTCGAATGTTCTCGGCAAGACCGTTCAGCTCGCGCAGTGTAATTATCTGACGAACGATCCGGGTTGTATCGAAAAAGACATCAAAAACATTCTCGCCGTCACGACGGCGGACGTGATGCGCGTTTACGAAAAATACGTCAAGGGCAAAAACTACGTCGCAACGAGCTTTGTGCCGAAAGGCAAAATGAATCTCGCGCTCGAAGGCTCGAAAAAAGCCGAAGTCGTCGAAGAAAAGATCGTGCAGGGCGCGGAAGCGGAAGTCGATCCGACGAAAAACGCCGAATACGAAAAAACGCCTTCGTCGTTCGACCGCAGTAAGGAACCGCCTTACGGACCTGCGCCCGAAGTGAAAGTTCCGACGGTTTGGGAACGAAAACTCAAAAACGGGATGCGCATTTACGGCATTGAAAACACGGAAGTTCCGCTCGTCAATTTCGATATTGCGATCGACGGCGGACAGCTTCTCGAAAATATCGACAAAGTCGGCGTGGCAAATCTTCTGGCGCGGATGATGACGCAGGGAACCGCCAGAAAAACGCCGCAGGAATTGGAAGAAGCGATTCAACAGCTCGGCGCGACGATCAACGTTTCGGCGCAGACCGAGGATATTCGCATCAATGTCACGACGCTGGCGAAAAATTACGACGCGACGCTTGCTCTGGTCGAAGAAATCCTGCTCGAACCGCGCTGGGATGCGAAGGAGTTCGATCTCGTTAAAAAAGCCGTCATCAGCCAGATCAATCAGCAATCCGCAAATCCGAATGCCATCGCGCAGAACAATTACAACCAGCTCATTTACGGAAAAGACAACATTCGTTCGCGCAACATTCTCGGCACGGTCGAAACCGTCAACGCGATCACGCTCGACGATCTGAAAACTTTTTACACGAAAAATCTTTCGCCTCTCGTTGCACGGATGCACGTTGTCGGCGCGCTCAATAAAGCGAAAATTACTGGTTCGTTAAAAAATCTGAACAGCAAATGGAAGGCGAAAAACGTCGTCATTCCCGAATATAAAACGCCGTCCGCGCCCGCTAAATCCGTCGTTTACTTCTACGATGTGCCCGACGCGAAACAGTCCGTCCTGCGTTTCGGTTATCCGGCTCTCGCGCAGACCGATAAGGATTTTTATCCCGCGACCGTGATGAATTATATTCTCGGCGGCGGCGGTTTCGCTTCGCAGTTGACCCAGCAATTGCGCGAAGGAAAGGGCTACACATACGGAATCGGCTCGTCGTTTGCGGGAACGAAATCGCCCGGCGCGTTCAGCATCGGAAGCGGTGTCCGCACGAACGTGACGCTCGAATCGGCGCAGTTGGTGAAGGAAATTTTGCAAAATTACGGGAAAAATTATTCGGAAGCCGACCTCGAAACGACGAAGGGTTTTCTCATCAAAAGCAACGCCCGCGCCTTTGAAACTTCGTTTGCCAAACTGAATATGCTCGACAACATCAGCAAATACGGCTGGAAATCCGATTACGTCAAAGACAGGGAAGCGATCGTCAAAGCGATAACCGTTCAGCAGATCAAGGATTTGTCGGCGAAATATCTGGACGCAAACAAAATGATCTGGCTCGTCGTCGGCGATGCGAAAACGCAATTGCCGCGTTTGAAGGAACTCGGTTTCGGCGAACCCGTTTTGCTGAATAAGTGAAGAAAGAAAATTCAAAGTAAAGACGCAGAGAAGTAAAGGACATCAAGGGAAAATTGAAATATTGCATTTCGCACACCCGACAATTTTAGATTAAACCAAAAAAACTCCCCTCCTTTTTTAAGGAGGGGAGTTTTTTTGCAATAATTTAATCTAATGCAGTAGGTGCTTATATAATCTAATTTCATTTGCGTCTTTGCACTTAACGCTTCCGCCGCTCGAAAACATACCCTTTAAACAATAAAAATAAATATTGACCGCAACGGCAAACAGGCATATTATGTTCTGGAAACCTATCAATCTTTAATTCCTACGGAGGATTTTTAGTCATGCCTAGTCGAACAAAAACTATCGGATTTTGCAGTAACGCTGCACAATTTTTTGAAACTAACCGAGAAGAATTACTAGCCAAAGGTTTGAATTCTGCAAACTGGGGAACGCAAATCAGAGAAAAAAGAGATAATGCGACCGCTGTAAGTGCCGAAATAGACGTTTTACAAGCACAATTGAAAGTGAAAAACATCGAAGCGGACGAAGCTTACGCCGACGCTTACGATACGCCTTCGTCAATGCTCGATGCGGCAATCGGTGTTTTAGGCAAAAAATCGCCGCTTGCCAAAGAAGCCGCCCGCATTCGCAGTTCGGTCAACCGCAGAGTCAAAAAAGACGAACCGAAAAAATAAGCGGTCGTTTCCAATCTGAAAACGATCACACGCAAAGTCATTACGCCCGTTTTCAATAGGTTTCCGGTCGCAATCACGCAAAAAGAGATCGTTTTGCAAGAAATTTCGGTCACATTCGCGCCGAACGGTATCGCACTACGTCTAAATGCGATCACATTTAAACCGAATGCGATTACATTTGAGTCGGATGCAATCACATTTAAAGCGAATGAAGTCACATTTATATTAAATGCAATCGCATTTAAACCGAATGCGGTCGCATTTTATTTAAATGAAACCGCAATTTACGTTCATGCGATGACAATTTCGTATCGAAACCGTTTTGAACAGTATTTTGCAGTTGCTCGAGATTTGCGGATAAACAAAAATACGTTCCGCAGTTCAGGATTATGTTCTTTGAATATCAAATATAACAATTGCGGCTTTGCCGCCCGATGTGGGGAAAGGCTCTGACTTTCCGAAAGATTCTTTCCCTATTTCTAAGGCTCTTGATTTAGAGGCGTAGCCTCAAATTATTGGTAAGCATTTACGGAAAGGCAAAGCCTTTCCGCACATCAGAGGGCAAAGCCCTTTCAGAACTTTTTTGTTAGATTTGATTTTCAAAAAAAATTATCTTGAATCAGATGAGCGGAATTCAAACGCGGAACGCCCTTTGAACTCTGAACTAAAGCGAAAGCTCAAACGTTCCGCAGTTCAAGATTTATCTTGAGTATTGCTAAAGAAATTCAAACTGAAGTTTGAACTCTGAACTAAAGCGAGAGTTCAACCGTTCCACAGTTCAAACTTTAGTTTGAATCAGCCCGGCGAAATCCAAACGCGGAACGCACTTTGAACTCCGCGCATTTGCAGGGACACGCGGCTGTTTATAATTTTATGTTTCCAGTAAAAGCCGCCAATTAAAATTAACCGATAATAAATAATATCCGATAAATTATTCCCGAATATATGAACATCCAACAAGCGCGAGAAAGAATAAAACATGCCAAAGCCGAAAATTCAACATATATTACTCTCAATTCATTCGGTTACAGTAATAAATTAACTTCAAATGATTTAATTGAATTACTGCCCGAATTAAAAGAATTAAAGTCATTAATGACACTTGATTTAGGCGGCAATCAACTCAGCGACATCGAGGTTCTCGGACAACTAACGTCATTAAAGACACTTAATTTAAGCGTCAATCAAATCAGCAACATCGAAGTTCTCGGACAACTAACGTCATTAAGGACACTTAATTTAAGCATCAATCAAATCAGCGACATCGAAGTTCTCGGACAATTAAAACATCTGAAAGATTTGTCCTTATCAGGAAATCCTATCAAAAATCCTCCGTTTGCGATTGCAATTCAGGGAATTGAGGCAATAAGAAAATACTTTGAAGATAATACAAGGCAAAAATATGAGCCTGTTTATGAAACGAAGGTTTTGATCGTCGGCGAAACGGAAACGGGCAAGACTACTTTGTTTAATAAATTGCTGAACCCGAAATATCTTCCGTCAACGGCAACGAAAGCCAAGAAGAAATCGACAGTCGGCATAAATATCAAAACTTGGGAATTTCCATATACGAATGATTCGCAGGAAACGATGAAGGCAAATCTGTGGGATTTCGGCGGGCAGGAGATTCAATACACTCTGCATCAATATTTTCTGACCAAAAGTTCTTTTTACATTTTTCTAATCAGCAATCGTGTCGGCGACAATGAAAAGATACATAAGGCTGATTATTGGTTTAAGGTCATTTCCGCTTTAGGAAAGGATTGTCCGGTATTGGTCATTCTCAACGAAAGACACGACAGATCGGCGAATACGTTCGACATCAATAAATACATCAGGCAATTCGGCGCGAATCTCGGCGAGATAGAAAAAATAGATGTCGATTTTGATAAGAACGATCACCGATGGGATTATTTGTTTGAAAGTTTGAAGCGTAAAATCTCGAATCTGCCGCACATCGGCGCGGAAACTGAAGAAGATAAAAAGAAGAATTATCGAAAAGGTTTGCCCGAAAAATGGATCAAGATCAGGGAAGAACTGGAAACGCTCGCCGCGAAAAATAATTACATCAAACGTTCGGTCTATGACGGGATTTGCAAACGAATCGGGGTTTATGAAAATCCCGCAGGCAAAAAGGAAAATGAAATTCTCTCGCAAGACCTTTTACTCAGATTTCTGCATAATCTCGGTGTCATCATTAATTTTGAAGACGCGCTTTTGCGAAATTATCTGATTCTAAATCCGAACTGGCTGACAAAATCTTTGTATCTCGCGTTGGAAGATAAAACCGTCAAAGATAAGCTCGGCGGAAAGATCACCAGCCGTTTTCTCGAAGAACTGTGGAAATCGAAAAATTACAGCGATGAAGATTATTTGATTCTTCTGAACTTGATGCTCAAGGATAATTTCGAGATTGCTTACAAGGTCGAAGGCAAAGAGGACGATTACGTTATCCCGATGCTTTTGCCCGATATTCCTTTGAGATACGAGTTTGATACGGAAAATGTAGTAACGCTGATCGTTCGTTTCGTGTTTATGCCTTACGGCGTTTTTTCGCGGCTTGTCGTGCAGTTGAATAATTACATCGACGTGCAAAATGTAAACGGACACGAAAAACAGATCGTCTGGAAAAAAGGAATGCTGCTCGACTCAAAGCGCGGATGTTTTGCCGAAGTAATCGAATCGGACGACCGCGAACAAACTCCGAAGGAAATAAAGATCAGAGCGGCGGGCAAAAGCGTTGAAGAAAACAAAAGATTTTTAGAACAAATCGTGAGCCGGATTTATCAGATCAATGACGATTGGTTTAACAACAATCTCGAATTCGGTGAACTGATTCCCTGCAACTGTGAAGTTTGCAAAGAACTCGAAGACGATGCGGAAAAAGAAATGTATTCATTCAAAACCATCAGAAAGTTTCTAAGAAATAATATTTATGAAACGCATTGCCGTAGAAGCGCGGAAACCGTAAATCTCGGTGAACTATTCGACGGCGTTTACAACACGCCGCCGAATAACAGAGGCGATAATTATTATTTTTTAGACGAAACGCAATTCATCAAGGAAGCGCGGGACAAAGTTTCGATCAGACAGAGAATCGGAGCAAAACAAGGAAAAAGAGGAGAAATGTAAAATGAACGATACCTATAATTTTCACGGCGAAACGCAGTTCATCAAAGAAGCGAAAGATAATGTTTCGATAGTGCAGAACATTTACAAAGATGCGCCGAAACTGGAACGGAAATTGGATGAAATGTTTGACAATATTAATGAAAATCAATTGAGTGAAATAAATAAGTTGATCGATATTCTTTTCCAGAAGATCGATGAGAGTAAATTAAAAGAAAATCAGTTTTCAAACGAAGAAATTGAAGAATTCAAGAAAGCGAAATACAGCAGCGATACAAAGGCGAAAATCAAATGGACATATCCTTTGAGCGGAGTTATCAAGGAATTGACGGGATTTAGTTTTGAATTGGAAAAGGAATGGAAACGCTCGAAAGAAATCAAACCGTCAGGAATCATTTCAGCATTGAGAAAAATAATTCCGTCGCACGAGTTACAACAAACTAATTTCAACCAGATAGAAACCTCGGATAAAATACCCAAAGCATTAAAGAGTTAAATCTTTTCATTCTGAAATTCTCATTCGGTTGTAATATAATCGTAAAAATTGAGTTTGATATAAAGCAGAATGGCAAAAAAGTCTGAGAAGAAAATTTTGATTACGGGCGGAACGGGGTTTCTCGGCGCGCATCTCGTTAGGCAGTTTTTGGATGCGGGCGTGAAGAATCTGCGGGTGATGGCTTCATCCGTTCCCGAATGGATGACGGATGCGGGCGTTGAGCCTTTTGCAGGTTCGGTGACGCGCAGGGAAGACGTGGCGAACGCGACGAAGAATTGCGAGGCGATCTATCATCTCGCGGGAAAGGTTTCGTTTGCATACGATGGCGCGGCGCAGATGAACCGCATTCACGTCGAAGGAACAAGGCTTTTGTGCGATGCGGCGAAGGAAAATAAGGTTAAAAATTTTATTCTCGCTTCGTCGTCGGGAACTTCGGCAATTACGGACGACGGCACGATCGTTGACGAAACTTATCCGCAACCCGTCGAGATTTTGTCGAAATGGGCTTATTACGCTTCAAAATATTATCAGGAAAAAACCGCGCTTCGGGCGTTTCAAGACAAAGGCGAACGGCTCGTGATACTTAATCCGTCACTGCTTCTGGGAAGTGGCGACGACCGTTTGAGCTCGACCAAGATCGTGCTCGATTTTATGGCAAAAAAACTGCCGATCACGCCGACGGGCGGTGTTAATTTCGTTGATGCACGCGATGCGGCAACGGCTTTTCTCAATGCTTTGGATAAGGGCAGACACGGCGAAAGATATTTGCTCGGCGCGGTAAATTGGTCGGTGCAGGAATTTTTCGGGCGTTTGGAAAGATTGTCGGGCGTTTCCGCGCCGGTTTTCAGCGTTCCGAAATCGGTCGCGGTTTTCGGCTCGAATCTGATCTCGAATCTTTATAAAACCTTCGACAAACCCGCACCGTTTGAAGCCTCGGAAGTCGAAATGGGCGAATATTTCTGGTATTTCGATTCCTCAAAAGCCGAAGAAGAATTGGATTTCACGACGCGCGACCCGCAGGAAACCTTGCAGGACACGATCAAATATCTGCGCGAAAATTTTTTAGGCGACGGCGTTTTTGTTTAGAAAGAATATTTGCCCACGAAATACACGAAAGAAACGAAAAAGAAAAAACAATCAGAAAGTTTTTGTTTTATTTTCGTGCTTTTCGTGTGTTTCGTGGGCAAATTCTTATTCATCGGGTTTGAAAAAGAAGAAAAAGAAGGCGGCGGCGTGTTCGGGTTTGACGTTTTTGGCGTAGCCGATGGTCGATCTACTCGCGTTTTCGACGGTGCCGTTCGATTTGACGTAACCGATCGTCGAACGGCTGGCGTTTTCAATCGTGCCGTCTGATTTTATGTAGCCGATAGTTGAGCGGCTCGCGTTTTCGACCGTTCCGTTATCTTTTATGTAGCCGATGGTTGAACGGCTGGCATTTTCAACCGTGCCGTTGTCTTTAATGTAGCCGATCGTGGAACGGCTTCGATTTTCGACGGTGCCGTTCGATTGAATGTAGCCGATGGTCGAACGGCTGCGGTTTTCGATGGTTTGCGCGCGAGCCGCAAAGCTCAGAAAAGTTAATAAACAGACGGCGAAAAATACAAAAATTGGTTTCTTCATAAATTATTCTCCGCTTGCAGAACGCGGTTCGGAGCGGTTCTTGCCGACGATTTTATACGCGAAATAAAGAATCAGACCGATCACGACCGAATAGATGATCGCCTTGCCTTCCTTGCTGAAATCGACGTTCGTTAAAAGCCAGATTATCAAAATCAAAGACAAAACCGCCGCGACGATGCCGAAAGGTGCGATGAATTTTGCTTCCGGCGCGTCTTCTTTTCTTCGGAAAACGGGAAGCGCGGCGCAGGTCGTCGCGTAAACCAACAGGCGCGTGATCGTGGCGATGGTCAGCGCGGCGTAAAAGGAAGTTTGCAGTGTGAAAATGAGGATGACGAGTGCCGTTATAAACAGCGAAACGTAAGGCGTTTTGAATTTCGGATGCGTTCGGGCGATCAGTTGCGGGAGTTCTTTTTGTTCCGCCATTGCGAACGGGATGCGCGAAGCCGCGAGAAATCCGCCGTTCAAGTTTCCGAGAACCGAAATCAACGCGCCGAGTGCGATAAACGTCGCGCCGAAACTTCCGAGAAAATTCTGTGCGGCATCGGCAAGCGGCGTTTTCGATTCGGCGAGATTCGGCAGAGTTCCGATGGCGACGATCTGAATAATGATGAAAAGCACCGCGCAGAAAGCGAGTGCGAGCAGAAGCGCGAACGGGACGGCTTTTTGCGGATTTTTCGTTTCTCCGGCAGGAATCACGGCGGCTTCAAAACCGACAAAAGCGTAAATCAAAATCAGAATCGCTTCGGAAAATTTCCCGTATTCGGGCGCGGCGTTAAAGCTGAAATTGGCGGGTTGAATGAAAAAAATGCCGACGGCGGCGAAGATCAAAAGCGGCACGATCTTTCCGACGGTGAAAATATTTGTCAGGATCGCCGATTCGCGGACACCGATAAAATTTACCAAGGTCATCGCCGAAACGACCGAAGTAACAATAAAAATTCGTCCGTAACCTTCGACCGCCGAGGGAAAAAAATATGCGATATAGATCAGAAGCGCGTTGCAGTTTGTCGCAAAAGTCGTCACGCGAACGATCCAGTAAAGCCAGCCGACCTCGAACCCGACCGCCGAACCGAAGGCTTCCTTCGCGTAAAGATACATTCCGCCCGTCGCTTGAAAACGGCTCGAAACTTCCGCGAAACAAAGCACGATAAACGCGACAATCAGCACGCAGACGACGAACGCAAACAGACTGTAACTGCCGATCAAACCCGTCACACGCGCGGGAAGTATAAAAATTCCCGTGCCGATAACGGTATTTATCGCAATCGCCGTCAAGTCCCAACGGCTGATGCCGCGAACGAGTTTTTCTTCATTCATATTAAAAAATGGAATTTTCTATCGCTTTTCGTTTATACTCGAAAAATACATTTCCGTAAATTCTATCCGGGGAAAATTGATGAATAAATTATACACGGCAATCATAGGTCTGAGCTTTGTCTGTCTGCTTTTTTCGACAGCAAACGCACAAAAAACACGCGAAATCGGGAAACCGAAAAACTATCGCGCCTTAAAAACCGAAAATTCCGCCGCTTTGCAAACGCTCTTAAATGAAGCCGTGAGCGATGCGATCACGAAATCGGGAAATTTCAAACCCGAAGAAATCGCCGCGACCGTTATCGATCTGCGCGATGCCGAAAGCGCGAAACTCGCCGAAGTTCGCGGCGCGGAAAAGATTTATCCCGCGAGCGTCGTGAAAATGTTCTATATGGTCGCGCTCGAACAGCTTCTCGAAGAAGGCAAAGTGAAATCAACGCCCGAACTCGAACGCGGGTTAAAGGATATGATCGTCGATTCGTCGAACGAAGCGACACAGTATATTCTGGACGTTATCACCGACACGTCGAGCGGCGGCGAATTGCCCGAAAAAGAATATAAAATCTGGTCGTCTAAACGAAACGCCGTGAATCGTTTTTATTCGTCGCTCGGCTACACGAACATCAACGTCAATCAGAAAACCTTTTGCGAAGACGCTTACGGGCGCGAACAGCAATTTCGCGGCTATAAAGGCGAAAACCGCAACAAACTGAATACGACCGCAACCGCGCGCCTGATGGGTGAGATCGTTCTGGGCAGAGTCGCCAACGCCGAAAAAACGCAGAAAATGTTGAATTTGATGAAGCGCGAACCGTTCGTCGAAACCAAAGATCAGGACGATCAGGCGCACGGGTTTTCGGGTAAATCCCTGATCGATATGAATCTGAAGGACGCGAAAATCTGGTCGAAAGCCGGTTGGACAAGCTCGACGCGGCACGATGTCGCTTACATCGAAACCGCCGACGGTTTGAAATTCGTCATCGCCGTTTTCACCGAAAATCACGCTTCGGATCGCGAAACTCTGCCGCGTGTCGTCGGTAATATCATCAAAGGTTTGAAAGGTTTTAAGTGAAAATTAAGCTGTGTTAGAATGAAATTCCACACGGAGAAAAGATAATCATGACAGATAATCAATTCAAACAATTATTTAATTTAGTGACAAATTGCATTAACGGTATTCAGGATTTAAGGAGCGATGTTGGCGGATTGAAAACCGACGTTGCCGAACTAAAAACTGACGTTGCCCAACTTAAGACTGACGTTGCCGAATTAAAAACCGACGTTGCCCAACTTAAGACTGATGTTGCCGAATTAAAAACTGACGTTGCCCAACTTAAGACTGACGTTGCTGAACTAAAAACCGATGTTGCTGAACTTAAAGGCAGAATGGGAAATCTCGAAAATGGACAGTTACGTTTGGAAAAAGAGATTCAGATTACAAACAAAGCTTTATCGATTTTAGCGGATGATTCTGTCAAAATTCGCGCCAGAGTGGGAATCTTAGAAGATCAAATAGAACTTTCAAATTAGGAAATAAAACAATCAAAACTTATGAAAAAAACGAGTTTATTTGTCGCCATCTTATTGCTCGTCAATAGCGTTTTCGCCCAGTATCAAAAACCGCCGAAAGAAATCGAAGATATTCTGAATGCGCCCGCTATTCCGGCAACTTCGGTTTCGCCCGCGAAAGATAAGATCGCTTTGCTCGAACCGCTTCGTTATCCGCCTGTTTCGGAACTCTCACAACCGATGCTGAGGCTCGCGGGTTTGCGTATCAATCCGAATACGAGCGGACAGCATCGCCAACCGTATTTCGTTAAGTTGTCGCTGAAAAACATCGCCGACGGAAACGTTATGACCATTCAGCTTCCGAACGATGCAAAGATCGTTTCGCCGACGTGGAGCGCGGACGGCAAATATATCGCCGCCGGAAATTTGACTTCGCAGGGAACCGAACTCTGGATCATCGAAACCGCGACCGGAAAGACGAAATTGATGAAAAAGATTTTCGTGAACACGGTTTTGGGCGGTTTTGAATGGATGCCCGACCAGAAATCTCTGCTCGTCAATCTCGTTTCCGAAAAACGCGGCACTGCTCCGCAATATCAAAACTTAACGCCAAACTCGCCGAATATTCAGGAAACCGCCGGAAAATCGGGCGCGGTGCAGACATTTCAGGACCTTCTGAAATCGCCGAACGATGAAAATCTTTTTGAATATTACGCGACTTCGCAGTTGGCGGTCGTTTCGGTCGAAGGAAAAGTAAAAACCATCGGCGAACCTGCGATTTTCGATCAAAACGATATTTCGCCGGACGGAAAATATATTTTGACCTCGCGCATCAAACGCCCGTTTTCGTATCTTTTCCCGTATTTCCGTTTTCCGAAGGAAGTCGAAGTCTGGGATATGGATGGAAAATTAGCATATAAGATCGCGAGCATTCCGCTTCAGGACAATCTGCCCGTGCAGGGCGTTACCGTTGCGCCGCGCGGTTACGGCTGGATTCCGACCGAAAGCGCAACGCTCGTTTGGGCGGAAGCCCTGGACGGCGGAAATCCGAAAAACAAAGCCGATTTCCGTGATAAATTGATGAAGATTTCCGCACCTTTTACGGGTTCGCAGATCGAGATCGTGAAAGTGCCGAATCGCTATCAGGGCAGAGTTTTCGGTGAAAAAGACGGGCTGATGATGTTTTACGATTACAATCGCGACACTCAGCGCAGACGGATATTTACCATCGATTACCGTTCAAAATCCGAGCCGAAAATGATCTCCGATCTGAACGTCAACGATCGCTACAACGACATCGGACAGCCTGTCACCAGGCGTTTGCCGAACGGCTTTACGGTCGTTCAGCAAAACGGAAATACGATTTTTCTGAGCGGAAACGGTTCGAGTCCGCAAGGCGACCGACCGTTTTTGCGGAAAATGAATCTGAACGATCTGAAAATCGAAGAGATATTCCGTTCGGACGCAAATTCCTACGAAACTTTCGTTGCTCTGACTGCCGACGACGCGACGCAGTTTATCACGCGCAGGGAATCAGTTTCCGAACCGCCGAATCTTTATATGCAATACCGCTGTCCGCCGGACAAGGTTTGCACGGCTCTGGCAAATAAACAACTGACCGACTTCAAAGACCCGACACCGCAACTTCGCGGAATCAAAAAACAGCTCGTGAAATATAAACGCGCTGACGGCGTTGATCTTTCGTTTACGCTTTATCTGCCGCCGAATTATGTCGAAGGAACAAAACTTCCGACGATCGTTTGGGCTTATCCGCTCGAATTTACCGACGCGGCAACGGCGGGACAGGTTTCGGGTTCGACCAATCGGTTTACGCAGATCGGCGGTTATTCGCATCTTTTCTTTTTACTGCAAGGTTATGCGATTCTCGACGACACGACGATGCCGATCGTCGGCGATCCTTTGACGGTAAACGACACTTTTATCAAGCAATTGACCGATTCGGCAAAAGCCGCGATCGACAAAGGCGTTGAAATGGGCGTGGTCGATCCGAACCGCGTCGGTGTCGGCGGTCACAGTTACGGTGCATTTATGACGGCGAATCTGCTTGCCCATTCCGATCTTTTCCGCGCCGGAATCGCGCGTTCGGGCGCGTATAACCGAACCTTAACGCCGTTCGGTTTTCAATCGGAAAGACGCACGTTCTGGGAAGCTAAGGAACTTTATCAAAACGTTTCACCGTTTTTCTATGCCGACAAGATCAACGAACCGATTCTGATGATTCACGGCGAAGCGGACAATAATCAGGGAACTTTCCCGATTCAGTCCGAACGTCTTTTTGCCGCGATTCAGGGAAACGGCGGCACGGCACGGCTCGTGATGCTCCCGCTCGAATCGCACGGCTATGCGGGCAAAGAATCGATCGAGCACGTTCTTTATGAACAGATCAATTGGTTCGACAAATATGTGAAAAATGCAAAACCCAAATAATTTGATTCGAGGCGATTTTCATACACAGTAAAATTGTCTTGAATCAAATCAGAGTTGATTCGATTCGATACAAAAAAGCGGGAGTTTTCAATGAAAACTCCTGCTTTTTTATGGCACGGTCGTTGCAAAATAGCCTGAACATAGGACAACTGAAGGAAGAAATGAGTTTTGATTCCCACTCGGAAGGTGGATTGGGCAAAAGGTAATCAAACAAGAATCAAAACAGATTTTTGTTTTCAGTTGTCCTCGGGCAAGGGGGAAATATGGCAGGAATATTCGGAAACAAAACGGCAAACGATCAGGGCGATTGGACGAGCAACAAGGAAATGAATCCGGCGGCAAATTCGTCGGTCACGGAAGACGGTTTACTGGAAGAAGAAGACAAAGTAGGCGATACGACCTGGCGTGAAAACGCAGAGGATTCAAAATCGGATATCAAAGCGGACGATCCGGGCAGAACGCCCGGCAAAGCCGAAGGCGATGAGGATTTTGACAAATACGGCAACAACAGCTAAACACTCTTAAGGCAACGGGGAAACGCGGGGGAAAGTGCAGATCGAAAGGTCTGCACTTTTTTTAATTTTTAATCGCTTCGATCATTTCTTCGACGGCGTGGTAAAGCCCTGTGAAAACGGCGCGGGAAATGATGTTGTGACCGATGTTGAATTCGGTGATTTCGGGAATTGCGGCGAGTGCGCCGACGTTTCGATAGGTCAAACCGTGTCCGGCGGCGACGATCAAGCCTAAACTCTTTGCGGTTTCAGCGGCGTGTTTGATGCGTTGTATCTCGGCTTCGGCTTTCTTCAAACCTTCGCCGTGCGCGGCGCGTGAACTTAAGGTCAGTTCGGCATATTCGGCAGTGCAAAGTTCGACTTGCTGTGCGCCGATCTCGGCGGCAACTTTTATTTGGTCTTCGTTCGGATCGATAAAAATGCTGACGAAAATGCCGACCGCTTTCATCTTTTCGACCGCGTTTTGAACCGTTTCCTTATTTTTGATAACGTCCAGACCGCCTTCGGTCGTGACCTCAAACGGGTTTTCGGGCACGAGCGAAACCGCGTCAGGCTTTGTGCGGACGGCGATCTCGATCATTTCCTCGGTCGCCGCCATTTCGACGTTCAAATAAGTCGTGACGACTTCGCGCAAAATCTCGATGTCGCGGTCCTGGATGTGCCGGCGGTCGCCGCGTAAGTGAACGGTAATGCCGTTTGCGCCCGCCTGTTCGCAGATAACGGCGGCAGTAACGATGCTCGGTTCGATAGTTTTACGCGCCTGACGAATTGTGGCGACGTGGTCGATATTGACGTTTAATTTTGCAGTCATAAATGATAGATTGCCATAAAAAAGCCTAAATTTCACGAAAGAAAAAATAAAAAATTCGCCTGAACAATTAAACTTTTGAAGCAACACCTTTCCAGACGGCGGAGAAACGGAGAAAAAAAAGAAATTCTTGATTTATTTTTAAGACGGCAGACGATTTAAGATCGAGTAAAAGAGATTTCGCGAAAATTCGATTTCAAAAGGAGAAAAATGAAAATAGAGAAATTTTTTAAGGCATCGCTGATCGTAAGTTTTTTTCTGAACACGGCGGGCGCGGCGGCATTTCTGCCTTGGTTCGTTGAACTGCGAAAAGCGGGCGGTCTGCCGGAAGCGGGAAATGCGTTTTACGGTTGGGTCGTCGCGCTTTTTATCTTTCTTTTCGGCATCGGCTATCTTTGGCAAGCATTGTCCGCAACGCGCGAAAGGCTATTTATAACCATCGCCGCACTCGGCAAGATTTCCTTTGCTTTGCTGATAATGATCTTTGTTTTGCTCGGTGAATTGCCGCTCAAAGCAATCGGTTCAGGCATTCCCGATCTGGTGATCGGCGTAATCTTTGCGGTTTGGGTGAGTAAGACTAAACCGCATAATGATTAGGCAAAAATATCCCGGAACGCGGGGAAAAAATCTTGGGTCGCAGGAAAAAAATCTGGAGGTGCAGGAAAAATATCCCGGAGTGCGGGAAAAAAATCTCGGAGTGCGGGAAAAATATCTGGAAGTGCAGGAAAAATATCTCGGAGTGCGGGAAAAAAATCTCGGCACACGGGAAAAGTTTCTGCACTCCGAGATATTTTTCCCGCACTCCGCGAGATTTTCGTTTAGAGTCCCGCCTTTAGGCGGTAATTCGCCGAAAATCAGCCTGCTAAAGCAGGGACTCGGAACCCGCTCTAATCCCTTGCTTTAAGCTTGCAGTGAAAAAGTTATTTCTGTTTGCCGTAAACGCCTTTTTTCGCGTTTTTGCGAATCAGCCGGACTTCGTTGAACATTCGCTGGCTGTCGCGGAAAACATTTACCTTTGTTCGTTCGTCGTGATCCCAGCGAACGGCGATTTCCTTTAATTTCAAGCCGTGAAGATTGGCAACATAGAGAAATTCGACATCGAAGCCGAAACGGTCGATCTGCATCACGTCTAAAAGCGGACGAAATTTCTTCATATTAAAGGCTTTGAAACCGCATTGCGTATCCCAGAAAGGCAAGCCCGTCAACGTTCGCACGATGATGTTGAAAACCTTGCCGCCCTGTTCGCGCCGCCACGGTTGACGCGTGCCGATGAGCGAACGATCCAAAGCCCGCGAACCGAACGTGAGATCGAATTCGCCTTTTTTGATCGGATCGACGAGCTTCGGCGTTTCTTCGATCGGTGTCGAAAGGTCTGCATCGGAAAATAAAGCAATGTCGGCGTTTGCGGCAAGCAGTCCGGTTTTGACGGCGAAACCCTTACCGCGATTTTCTTCGTAACGGATGACGTTCGTTTGAATTTCGGGATATTTCGCGCAGACGTTTTTGCCGACTTCGGCGGTTTTATCTTTTGAACCGTCATCGACAATAATGAGTTCGGCGTTGAGATTTTCTTTCTTGATGAAGTTAAGAATTTTCTCGACCGATTCGCCGAGTCTGTCCTGCTCTTCAAACGCAGGGATTACGATGGAAAGTTCTGGTTTCATTTTGCAAAAGGCTTATGTTAAAGCGTTATTATTCAAAAGTAAATAGGTCTAAAAACAATAATTAATAATTTCCGTATTAACAGTGACGATTTCGGCGAGAAACAGTCAGGCAAGCCGGATTATTCACACGAAAAGTTGCGATTCGATTCTTTCCGACAACGTGAATTTCATTTTCGACAACTAATTTTGTGATATATTGGTAAAAGTTTTGGAGTTTGAGCAATGAATAAAAAGTTTGCGGTTATTGCCGTTATTTTGATTGGACTTGGGGCGGTTTTGGGCGGAATTTTCGGACATTCGCCGCTCAGAATCTCGGCTGATTCGAGCCTCACGACGACGCAGGTGGTGACAGATTACAAGGAAGCTCTGACCGTCATCGACGATAATTACGGCGGCACGGTCGATCACGAAAAGGTTTCGGAAAGTTCGATTCAGGGAATGCTCTGGACGCTCGACCCGCATTCTTCATTTTTCACGAAGGACGAGTTTCGCAAGCTTTACGAAGAACAGGCATCGCAATTCTACGGCATCGGCGTTTCGATTTTACAGCACGAAAACGGCGTTTACGTCCAATCCGTGATTCCCGGAACCCCGGCGGAAAAAGGCGGCGTTCGTTACGGCGATAAATTCGTCGCGGTTGACGGCAAAGATGCGAAAGATTGGTCGAGCGCGGAAGTTTCCAAAAACGTGCGCGGCGAACGCGGAACGCCCGTCACCGTCAAGTTTGAACGCGTCGGAAGCACAACTCCCGTCGAACTGACGATCACGCGCGGCGGCGTTCCGCTTCCTTCGATCCGTAATTTCTTTATGCTTCCCAACAACGTCGGCTACGTCGGGCTTGTCGGCGGATTTCAGGAAACGACCGCCGAAGAATTGGACGAAGCCCTGAGCAGTTTGAAAAAACAGGGAATGAAATCCCTGATTCTCGATCTCCGCGGAAATCCGGGCGGTTTGCTTCCGCAAGCGATCGAAGTCGTCAGCCGTTTCGTGCCGCAGGGCAAAACGGTCGTTTCGGTGAAAGGTCGTTCGAGCTATACGCGTTCGCAGGAACTCAAAACCATCGGCAGTGAAATGGAGGAAATTCCGCTCGTCGTGATGATAAACGGCGGTTCGGCTTCGGCTTCGGAGATCGTCGCGGGCGCGGTGCAGGATTACGGGCGCGGCGTGATCGTCGGGACAGACAGTTTCGGAAAAGGACTCGTGCAGAGAATTTTCCAGCTTCCATACGGCACCGGCTTGACGCTGACAACGGCGAGATATTACACGCCGTTCGGTCGTTCACTGCAAAGAGATTATTCGAGCGGTTCGATCTATGAATATTACACACATCAGAGCGGCGGTGCGGAACCGGCGACGGACGCGAAACCGAAACCTGCCGGAAGTCCTGTAACGACGGCGAACGGCAGAGTTTTATACGGCGGTCGCGGCATCGAACCCGACGTGAAAGCCTCTGCACTTCAATTCTCGCGTTTGCGTTATTATCTGAATGAAGGCGCGTTCTTCTTCGTCCGTCAGCTGGTGGCGGGAAAAATTCCCGGATTTGAATCTTATAAGGTCGATAAACAAAACTATAATTTAACGATCGACCCGAACGATTTGCAAATCAACGACAAACTCTTCGAGGCTTATCGAAATTATGCGGTCGCCAATAAAGATTTGGGATTGTCGGCGGAAGCGGTCAACAGCCAGATCGATTATGCCAAAATGCGAATCCGCGAAGAATTGGCAACCGCAAATTATTCAAACGAAGCCGGCGCGCAGGTTTTGCTCGAAAAAGACCCGCAAGTTTTGAAGGCGATCGAATCAATGCCGGAAGCGCAGAAACTTATCGCAAAGAATTAAAAGTCAATCAAAAAAAAAAGTAAACGGTTCGAGAAATCGAACCGCTTTTTTTTATTCGATGACGCGAAATATAAAACATTTCAGATAGTAAGTTTCGGGCATTCCGACCAAGATCGGATGATCGGAAGACTGGATTCTTTTTTCGACGAGGTGAACTTTGCGCCTCGAATCGCGGACGGCTTCTTCCATCGTTTGCAGGAAAATCTCTTCGGTAAAATGATACGAACACGAACAGGTTATCAAAATCCCGTTCGTGTTCAAAAGCTTCAAAGCCCGCAGATTTATTTCCTTGTAACCGCGCACGGCTTGTTTCAGAGCGTTGCGGTTTTTGACGAACGCGGGCGGGTCGAGAACGATCGTGTCAAATTTTTCGCCCAATTTTTCAAGCTCGCGCAAGGCATCGAAAACGTTCGCCGTTTGAAAATCGACGTTCGAGATTTCGTTCAATTCGGCGTTTCGTTTTGCCAGATTTATCGCTTCGTCCGAAATGTCGAGCGCGGTTACTTTTTCGCAGGATGACGCGATGTTCAGCGCAAATCCGCCGTTAAAGGTAAAACAATCGAGCGCACGACCGAAAGCGTATTTTCGCGCCGCGAAGTGATTTTCGCGCTGGTCGAGAAACGAACCCGTTTTTTGTCCTTCGAGCGGCGTAATGAAAAATTTGATGCCGTCCTGCTCGATGACGGTTTCGGCGGGAACTTCGCCGTATAAAACCGAATTTTGAATTTCCAGTTTTTCAAGTAAACGAACCCGCGCATCGTTTCTTTCGACGATTGCCTGCGGCGAAAATTCGTCGCGCAAAATCTCGATGAAGGTTTGTTTCAGTTTCTCGGTTCCTTGCGTGAGCGTCTGAATGACGAAAATTCCGTTGTAAAAATCGACGATCAAAGAAGGAATCAGATCGCCTTCGGAATTGATGACGCGCATCGAATTCGTGTTTGAATCTTCGAGCGGCGGACGGCGTTTGTAAGCGTCGGCGATCTTGTTTTTCCAGTAATCGCGGTCGATCTCTTCCTTTTTCGTGGTAAAAATGCGGAGGGTGATTTCCGACGAATCGCTGTAAAATGCCTTGCCGACGAAGTTTTTGGCTTCGTCGAAAACGGAAACGACATCGCCGCCGTTTGCATCGATCTTGAGAACGTCGCTTTTATAAATCCATAAATGACCTTTACGGATTCGCTTTGCGCCTTTTTGATTTACAAATACTTTTGACATAAACCTTAAATTTTAGCCTTGCAAATGTGTTTTGGCGAATCGAATCTTGAATTGTCGATATTTTCGGTTTAATCTGAAATAGACATCAAAAAACGGAAAATCCAAAATCTTTCTAATGCTTTGGAAAAATTTATAATCAATTTAGTATTTTTCGGGTTCTTCAAGTAGAATGTTTATTTTTAACTTGGGAACTCCTTTTCATTATGTATAAACAAATCGGGATTTTGACGGGCGGCGGTGATGCGCCGGGCTTAAATGCTGTTATCAGAGCAGTTGTTCGCACGGCTATCGGCGAATTCGGGATGAAATGTATCGGCATCGAAGACAGCTTTGACGGTATTCTGGGCGATCCGAAAGTAACGAAACTGACCTTGAAAGCCGTCAGCGGGATTTTACCGCGCGGCGGAACAATTCTCGGCACGCGCAATCGCGGAAGCTTCTGCAAGATCGTTGACGGAAAAGCGATTATTCCCGAAATGCCCGTCGAAGAAGCCATCGAAAATCTCAAAAAACTCGAAATCGAAGCCTTGATCGCGCTCGGCGGCGAAGGAACTCTGGCAATTGCGGAAAAGTTTCACAAACACGGTTTTCCCGTGATCGGTGTTCCGAAAACGATCGACAACGATCTCGCGGCAACCGAATTGACGTTCGGATTTATGACGGCGATCGACATTGCAACCGAAGCACTCGACCGCCTTCACACGACCGCCGCCTCGCACGACCGCGTGATGATTCTCGAAGTAATGGGAAGAAACACGGGTTGGATCGCGCTTCACGCCGGGCTTGCCGGAAGTGCGGACGTGATTGTAATTCCCGAAGTTCCTTTTTCGTTCGACTCGGTGTTGGACAAGATCAAACAGCGCGACAAAGCGGGTTCGCGTTTTACTAATATCGTCATCGCCGAAGGCGCGGTCGAAGTCGGCGAACAACCGATCTATCTGGATAAGGAAGCCTTGCGATTAGGCGGAGTCGGCAGTCACCTGCGCCGCCGTATCGAAGCCGCGACGGGCAAAGAATCACGCTGCGTCGTGCTCGGACATCTTCAGCGCGGCGGTTCGCCGAACGCTTTCGACCGAATGCTCGGCACGAATTTCGGAGCCTGTGCGGTGCGTGCTCTGGCAAACGGGCAGACAGGAAAGATGGTTGCTCTGCGAGCGGGCGAAGTCACGACCGTTCCGCTCAGAGATGCGGTGGCAAACCTGAAAACCGTTCCGGTTGACGGTCAGCTCGTCCGCACCGCACGCGACATCGGCATTTCGTTTGCCGCACCGAACGAAGCAAAATTATAATTTTCCAGCGCAATCTCAAATGAATAAGTTCAAGTTCGGTATTCTTAACTTGAACTTATTCATTTGAGATTTGATAATTAATAATCAAATTTATGGAAGCAGTCAGAAAAAAAATACAAACCGAACTTGCCGAACTCGAAAACGAACTTCGGTTCAAATTGCCGAAAGAAATTCAAAAAGCCCGCGAATTCGGCGACTTGAAGGAAAACGCCGAGTATAAAGCCGCGCTCGAACGGCAAAAGATCGTGATGGCGCGTGTCGTCCAACTCAGCCAACGCCTGAGCGAACTCGAATCGATCGATATGTCCAAGATTCCGACCGACCGCGCCGCTTACGGTTCGGAGGTCGTGCTGTATGACCTCGACCGCGACGAAAAAGTAAAATATAAACTCGTTACGTCCGAAGAATCCGACCCCGAAAACGGAATGATCTCGACCGTTTCGCCGATCGGTCAAGCCTTGATGGGCAAGGAAGAAGGCGATGAAATAAAAGTAAAAACGCCGACCGGATGGCGCAATTTCGAGATTACCAGATTAAAGACGATTCACGAATTACAGGATTAGAAGTTAGTTGGTTGTTGGTAGTTAGTCGTTCGTGGTTCGTTGAACTTAACTACGAACCGAAATATATTCGACAGCAACGAACAACGAACAACGAACAACTGACAAAAATATGTTGGGAGAAAGCATCGGACGCGGGGCAATGAAGATCATCAATGCGATGGTTCGCGGTTTAGCGTCTGCGGGAGTTCATCCGAACATTTTGACCGCGATCGGCGTTTGCATAAACGTCGGTTGCGGTGTTCTTTTTGGAGTCGGCGAATTTTTCTGGGCGGGAATCGTGCTGATCGTCGCAAATCTGTTCGATATGCTCGACGGAAACGTGGCGCGTTTGACGGGAAATGTGACGAAGTTCGGCGGTTTTCTCGATTCATCGCTCGACCGTCTTTCCGATATGGTTTCACTGCTCGGAATTATGATCTTTTATGCGGGAAACACTCCGCAGCATTCGATCTTGAACGTTTTCCTGGCGGGAACGGGCTTGATCGGTTCGGTGATGGTCAGCTATACGACGGCGCGTTCCGAGGCTCTGGGCGTGAAATCGAACGTCGGATTCTTGCAAAGACCTGAAAGAATCGTGCTTTTAATTATCGGCGCGCTTTCGACTCATTGGAATTCGGCAAACTTTTTCGCCAATCGGATGCCGCAGGTTTTGTGGGTTCTGGCGATTGCTTCGATCTGGACGTTTATTCACCGGATGTTTCACACGTGGAAGGAATTTAGAAAACTCGAAGCCGAAAGTTAATTTATGGAATGGCTTGCATCATTTTGGGAATCGATCACTTGGGGAAAGGTTTTGGTGGGCGTGGTTCTTTTTCTGATCTCTTTTTCTCTCAGCATTGCGGCGATCGCAATCGTGATGGTGAAAATTCCCGCAAATTATTTCAGTTCGCACTATCAGCAGGATTTCTTACCGAACAGTCCGTGGCTGGTTCGCTGGGGCGCGGTACTGGCGAAAAATATTTTCGGAGTTTTTCTGATTCTGCTCGGCATCGTTTTATCGCTTCCGGGCGTTCCGGGTCAGGGCGTTTTGACGATTCTGCTCGGTTTGATTATGGTCGACATTCCGGGAAAACGACCGCTCGAAGCAAAAATCATCAAGCGACCGACGATCTTAGCCGCCGTCAACGATCTGCGGGCAAAATACAGCAAACCTCCCCTGGAAATGGATTAAAATGGGATTTTTCGATATTTTCAAAAACAAAAAAGAAGGTGATCCGGAAGCCGAACGCCGTGAATTTTTAAGGACAAAAGGAAGAATTTGCGAGGGGCGGATCATTGACGGGCAGATCGATGAAAGCGGCGAGGAGATGGTGGTATATTTTTATACGATTCAGGGCGTTGACTTTGAATCGTCCGAGATTTTAACTGCCGAACAAAAACGCGACCCTTTGAAATATGCGCCCGGAGCAAAAGTCGGCGTGCGGTTTGACCCGCGAAATCACGGAAATTCGATTTTAGACTAAAATATGTTCAAAAAAATATTAATTGCCAATCGCGGAGAAATAGCCTGTCGTGTGATTCGTGCCTGCCGCGAGATGAAGATCAAATCCGTCGCGGTTTATTCCGAAGCCGACAAGGACGCGCTCCACGTCCGAATGGCGGATGAAGCTTATTTTATCGGTGCGCCGCCTTCGTCGGAAAGCTATCTGCGCTGGGAAAAGATCATCGAGGTTGCGAAAAGATCGGGCGCGGAAGCGATTCATCCGGGTTACGGTTTTTTATCCGAAAATGCCGAATTCGTCCGTGAAGTCACAAAGCAGGGAATTACTTTCATCGGACCTTCGCCCGAAGCGATGGAAGGAATGGGCGGAAAAATCTCGGCGCGTCTGATCGCTATCAAGGCAGGTGTCCCGGTCGTTCCCGGCACGACTCAGCCGTTGACGGGCTACGAGGACGCGAAAAAAACGGCGGCTGAAATGGGTTATCCGGTGATGTTAAAGGCTTCGGCGGGCGGCGGCGGAAAGGGAATGAGGCTGGTTTTGACCGAGGAGGATTTGAAATCTTCGCTCGAAACCGCGCAATCGGAAGCCCTTGCCGGATTCGGTGACAACTCGATGTATATCGAAAAAGCCGTTTTGCGTCCCCGGCACATCGAGATACAGGTTTTTGCCGATAAGCACGGAAACTGCGTTCATCTCGGCGAGCGCGAATGTTCGATTCAGCGGCGGCATCAGAAAGTCGTCGAAGAATGCCCGTCGCCGATCAATGATCCCGAACTGCGCCGTAAAATGGGTGAATGTGCAATCAAGGTTGCTCAAGCGGTCGATTACGTCGGCGCGGGAACCGTCGAATTTCTGGTTTCGGACGTTACGCGGGAGTTTTATTATCTCGAAATGAACACGCGTTTGCAGGTCGAGCATCCCGTAACCGAACTCGTTACGGGTTTCGATCTCGTGCGCGAACAGATTCGCGTTGCGTGGGGCGAAAAACTTTCCTTTACGCAGGAAGACGTAAAATGGGACATTCACGCGATCGAATGCCGTGTTTACGCCGAAGACCCGGAAAGCAATTTTATGCCTTCGCCCGGCACGATCACGCGTCTGCGCGTTCCGCAATCAAGCGGGGTGCGCGACGACGGCGGCATTTACGAAGGCGCGGAAGTTTCCATCTATTACGACCCGATGATCTCGAAGCTGGCGGTTTACGGAAAAACCCGCGAAGAAGCGATTGACCGTTTGCGCCGCGCATTGCAGGAATACGAGGTCGGCGGAATAAAAACCACTCTGCCTTTTTTCCGCGAGATCGTCGAGGACGAGGAATTTATTTCGGGAAATCTCGATACGGGTTTTATTCCGCGATTCAACGAACGCCGCAAAGCGAAGGAATTAAGCGAAACCGAAACCGATCTGGTTTTGATCGCGGCGGCTCTGGGCTTTGCGAAAAAACAGCAAACCGCCGTTTCAAATAACAATCAAAATCAGACCGCAAAACTCTCGCGCTGGGCGGCGGCAGGCAGAGTCGGCTCGTTTACGAACAGGAATTTTTAGAGTAACCGGAAAATCGAAAAAAAAGAGAGGCGAGTAGATTTACTCGCCTCTCTTTGTGTAAATAAAGCGATAAGCTTCAAAAAAGAAAATTAGCCCAACAAAAACTCCCCTCCTTTCAAAAGGAGGGGAGCTTTAAATCTTACCGATTTATCTTTGATTTCGTTCCCGAAAGAACTTTTTGATTAAACTGTTCAATGCTGTCGGCGTTCCAGTTTCGCGGCGCGCTTCTGCCTTGAAATCTGATGTCGCTGACATCGCCGTTGAGCGTGAACGAATAAGTGTCCGTTTCAAATCGGTAACGGCTGTGGCTGACCGAAACGATGTAGAAATCGGATGACGGAAGCTCGGTTTGCGTAAAATGTCCGAACGAATTCGTGTTGACCGTTTTGCGTTCGAGCGTGTTCGTATTAAAAACGGTGACTGCCGCGTTTCCGATGGCGTTTCCTTCCTCGTCAACGACCATTCCGCTGATCGAAGACGTTGCCGCCGTCGAAGATGAGAACGTCAGCACGATCTTGCCGAAATAGCCGCCTTTGTTGCCCGAATTGCTCCCGTTTTGACCGTCCCAGACGCGGTTCGTGTCGCGCATACAAACGCGCCATACGCCGTTATAGTTGCCTAAACCGCCGAAGTTCGAGATCAGCGATGCCGAATTGTTATTGCGCTCGACAGGCGCGTAGAGCGGCGTGGCGGAAATGGCGGCGGCGTTTCCCGTGTTGACGGCGGCTGTCCAGAAGGTTCCGTTTGCGCCGCCCGCATCGCCGAATTTATAGGTTCCGTCGGCTCTCGACTTGTCGCCGCATTGCGTCGAGGTCGTCGTTGCGCCGACGCGTGCGAAAAGCGATGTGCGGTTATTTGCGACCGACAAAGCGTCGTTGTAATTGCCGTTTGCGGGAACGCTTCCGTTCGGTGCGACCAGAACGGTTTCGAGGTCGCCGACATCGTCGTGCAAAATCCACATCGAAGCCGAAACGCTGTAAGCTCCGACGGGCAAAACGGGCGTGCCGTTGACACCGACATCGATCAGCGCGCAAGACCAGTTTCCGGGCGTGGCGTTCGTGCCGCAACGCAGATTCGTTCCCGCACCCGTTGCGTCGGGGACGAAATAATCGTTCGGCTGGTTATAGGATTGCTGTGCCGGAACGGTCGAAAATGAAAGAAAGGTCACGGCGAAAATAGCCGCAAATGATAAAAGAAAAGTGTTGATTACAGAAAAAGATTTAAAATTAAAAAGACTGTGCATATTGCCTCCTTCCCAATTCGGGGGTTAAATTACGAAATTGGCATCTACGAATTTCCATTGAGTTCGTCAGATGTTTGAAAAATGGACAGATGCGCAAGGCATTTGCCCGTAAAAATAGATTCTTCTTTCTTTTCGGGACTCGAAAATTATTTCCTGATTGTCAAAGAACTTAGCCGAAGAATCGCAAATCGGTCGGCAGTTTGGACGTTGGAAGAACCAAAACTGATTTACGGTTGAATAATTGACTGGGCAATTTCAGGACGCGGTTTCGCCGATTGTTTTGCTGTAGGAAACCGATAATATGCCGGAATTTTCAAAAAAAGAAAAGTAAAATTATCATTTATCTTTGGAAATCCTGTAGAATATAGAGCAGTTTACTTTATCAATATCTGGAGAAAAATCTAAAAAAATGGAAGAGTTTTTGAAGCAATTAATGGGAAAAAAAATTGACGTTTCCTGCGGAACGAGCGCGACATTTCGCGGCGATGTGGTCGATGCCAAAGACGGCGTTTTATATCTGCGCGACGACAACGAACGCGTGGCATACGTTGCGATCGATAAAATTGCCGTCATTTATGAAGTAAAAGAAACCCATTCGAGACCCGGATTTTTGGGTTAAAAACAGTTCGGAGTTCCTTCTTTAGAAGGCTGATCGCTTAGGTAAAGCCGCCTGAAGGCGGGACTCAAAGCGATAAAATAAAAAAGCCCGAAGTTATTATCAACTTCGGGCTTTTTTGTTTTATTCGAGAAAAATTATTCCGCGTAATAGTTCATCGGAACGCGGCGGTAGCCGACGATGCGTTTTTCCCAGTATCCGGCAAATTTTGAATAGGTGATGCCTTTGCTCGACGATGCCTGGTAAAAACCGTTTTCGTCCGCGACGATGCCGACGTGACCGAGCTTGTTAAAGAAAACCAAAGTTCCGAACTTGAATCTGTCCGCGCCTTCGACCGGCTCGAATTCATTCCAGAAAGTTCTTGCGCTCGTGCGCGTAAAATTGATGCCCGCGCGTTGGAAAACCGCCCAGACAAAGCCCGAACAGTCATAGCGGTTCGGTCCGGCACTGCCGTAAAGATACGGGATGCCGTAAAGGTCCTGGATTGCCGAAAACATTTTCAGCGAAACCGACGAGCTGTAATGCGATCTGCTCAAAAACGCGTTGGCGGACGTAGTTGCAGACGCGGTCGCGGGCGCATTGATCGCTTTCGACGAAGATGTTCTGGTAACTAACGGTTTTGCGGGTTGGGCAGGCTGATTGTTGCCGACGACGATAATATTATTGGTTAAAACGGGTCGCGAGGCTGGATTTGATGTCGGTAACGTAACGGTTCTTCGGTTTTGTTCGATAGTTTGCGGGGCATTGATGGGTTGGCTCGATGTTTGTTTGACTACGCGGGCGCGTCCCTGAGCCGATGTTTGTCCGATGAAGCCGACCGTTAAAAGCATTGCACACACGGACAAATAGTAAATTTTCCTCAAATTCATTAAAAATAGTCTCCTTAAGTTTTTTTCTGATCGGGGGAATTTGGGGCTTGGCGAAATTGTCGCCTAATTAGAAAAAACGGCTATTACCGGATTAATTCCTAAATCTGAATTGCAGATGATTTCCCAAATTTTAATGATTGATTTAGTTAATTGACAATTAGGATTGTCGCTAAAAAAAACGGAAAAGGCAAACGCCCGATTTCATTTTAACCCGAACGGCAGGTAGTTTGGCAAGAAAATTGTTGCAATAACGATATTTAATGATCTGCAAAGACCTTAAATTTTATCCGAATCACACCGTTTTTCAACACTTAGATACACCGAAACCGCACGAACTGAACAAAATACAACTAAGCGTTTTTTACATACGACCAAGCGATCTTTTTATACAAGCAGCCGACTTTCTTTTACAACCTTGCGTTCTTCACATACAAGTAACCGGCTTTCTTATACAAGTGAGCGGCTTTCTTATACAACTAAGCAACTTTCTTATATAAGTGACCGGCTTTCTCATACGAGTAAACGATCTTTTTATACAAGCGACCGCCCGCCCTCTACAACCAGCCGACCGTCAGGATTTCTTTGGGGGCTTTAGAAAGAAAATTATTATCGGATTGTTTGGATTTTATGCGAAACGAAAGGAAATTCGAGCGGATTTCGCGATTACGCTTAGAGTTCAAACTTCAATTTGAATACATAAGCAAAATTCAAGACAAATCTTGCACTCTGAACGCGTTTGAATAAACTCACAGGCTCAATCCATTGCAAAATCCCCGTTTCGGAAAAGGCAATCCGTTCCCGTCGGATTGCCTTTTCCGCCCCGCCTGTCTGCTCCGCTTAACCTTCCTGCGTTCCTTTAAGTTGTCCTTGAATAACTCAAAATAGTTTCAATCGTTTAACCGTTCCAGAAAAAATAATTTTGTTGACGGAATTTGATCCGTTCATTTAGAATCTCAAGAGGGAAAAAGAAATTTCCGCCTTAGCTTTCTAGTCAACAACTTCAAATCAACCAACCCGAAAACCTATCTAACGATCAGGATCAAGGAGTAAAATGAATTCATACAAATGTTCCCAATGCGGACTGACAAACTGGGTGACGACGGAATTTTGCAAGAAATGCAAATCACCGAACCCTCAATTTGTCTACACTCAACAAACCGCCGCTTTTACAGACGACCCGCAATATGACGGCTATTCAAATCAACAAAATTACCAACAACAAAACTACGACCCTTACCGGAATCCGACGGATTATTCCGCGCCGCCGCCCCCGAATGCCTTCGGAAATTCCGCAGGAACGGCAAATTATGGGCAATATCAGCCGACAAACTACGGACAACAGCCATATCAAGGCTATGACCAAAGCTATCTTTCGGATTCGGATCGCCTCGAACTCCAAAACGCGCAAAGGAAAATTAGAAAGGCTTGGATCGCAGGAGCGGTTGTCACGGGATTATCGTTATTAGTCGCAGTTTTATTTTCAATTCTTGTAAGCGGTCAAACGCGAGGACAACTCAAAACTGTCGGGAACTCGTCCGAATTAATACTGTCTGCGATTGTTTTCGGCGGACTGTCGATCGGAATTTATCGCCGAAGCCGTATCTGTGCCGCGCTGTTGTGCACGATCTATATTTTGGAAAAAATCTGGACAATTGCCGTGACGGGAAAAGTCGCCGGCATCGCGATCGGATTACTTTTTATCTATTATTTTGTCGGCGGTGTGCAGGGAACTTTCGACTATCACCGAATAATGAAAGGCAAAAGATAGATCATCAAAAATAAAAGCGGACGCTCAAAAAACGTCCGCTTTTATTTTTAATGTGTGTCCGATCAAGCCGAGAATGAAGTTCCGCAACCGCAACCGCCGGTCGCATTCGGATTTTCAAAGGTAAAACCCGAACCCATCATATTCGTCGTGTGATCGATCGTGATTCCGTTCAGATATTGTGCGGAAAACATATCGACAAAAAGCTTCACGCCGCTCTTATCCAAAACAAAATCCCCGTTGCGCGATTCTTCTTCGATGTTCAGGCTATACTGAAATCCCGAACATCCGCCCGGCACGACGCGCACGCGCAATCCGGCAGTTTCGGGCAAATCTTCTTCGCCCGCTAAAAATTTCTTGATCTCTGCGATCGCTGATTCCGTAACAGTCATTTCAACTGTCGGTGCTGCTACTGCTGACATTTTAATTATTTCTCCTTTTTTCAAAATGATCCGGACTCAAAAATCAGAATCTTTACATTAATTTCAATATTACAAAATACTCCAAAACAAAACAAGTTGAAAAGACTTCGCCGGTTTCGATACAAAAAAATAAAATAATCGTCAGAACGCGTTATTTCACTTGAAAATCCTTAATCGCCAGATAAGCTACATAGATCGCCGTGTGGAATACGCTCAATATGATCGATAGACGGCTTCTTTTCTCCCTGCGTTCGCAAGCGGAAAATATTGCGAACATACTTGTATCATCGGATGTTTCTTCTTCGGTCGGCTTAAAGATAAATTTGGAACCCATAAAGAAGAAAAAATAAGAACTCAGGAATGTTAAAGCGAATGGTGCATTTCCAAATGTTTCGGACGTTTTCTCAAGTCCGAATGATGAATACACACCATAAATCCATTCAAATAAAATAAACATAAAGAGCAAGCCAACCAATACTTTACTGGTTCTTGACTCAATATTATTTACAACGTGCTCGAGAGCCACTCCTTTGGCTTCCTCGTAATCACGTTTTAATTTGAACGCCTGCTTTAACAAATTCTTTTCTTATTTCCGAAAAATTAAATCCGGTGAAGCCGATCATCTATTTCGCTTTGCTTAAAATTACAAGTTCGGGTTTCATTGCTTCGATCGAAACCTGCCGCGCAACTTCTTCGGCAACGACGCGAAACGCTTTGGCTTGCGGCGAATCGGGATTTGCAATCACGACCGGAGTTCCTTTGTCGCCTGCTTCACGGACTTCGATGCCGAGCGGAACTTCGCCTAAAAATTTTGCCCGGTTTTCTTCGGCAAAGCGTTTTCCGCCGCCGTTGCCGAAAATGTCGTAGCGTTTTTCGGGCATATCGGGCGGCACGAAATAAGACATATTTTCGATCACGCCGAGCACGGGAACGGCAACGGTTTCAAACATTTTCATCGCGCGAAGCACATCCGCGAGCGAAACGCTTTGCGGAGTCGTGACCAAAACCGCGCCTTGAACGGGAACCAATTGCGCCAATGATAGCTGAACGTCGCCCGTTCCCGGCGGCATATCGACGATCAAATAATCCAATTCGCCCCAGTTTACGTCGGTCAGAAACTGACGCACCACGCCGTGCAGCATCGGACCGCGCAGGATCATCGGTTTATCCGCCGGAGCGAGAACCGCCATCGAGATCATTTTCACGCCGTGCGCTTCGATCGGGATGATCTTGTTATTAAAAACTTTCGGCTGGTCGATGCCGACACCGAGCATTAACGGCACATTCGGTCCGTAAACGTCGGCATCCATCAATCCGACCTTTGCACCGTCGAGCGCGAGCGAAACGGCAAGATTGACCGCCACGGTCGATTTACCGACTCCGCCTTTGCCCGATGAAACCGCGATAATATTCTTCACGTTCGGCAGGGTCATATTGCCTGTCAAGCCGCGTCCCTGCGGCACTTCCGAATCCATCGTGACGCTCACGCTTTCCACGCCCTCAAGTGCGCCGATCAAACTTTTCGCTTCCGTTTCAAAGGCTTCCTTGACGGGACACGCCGGGGTTGTCAGCACGAGGCGAAAGGAAACGTTACCGCCGTCGATCTTTAAATCTTTAACGAAACCGAGCGAAACGATGTCTTTGCGAAGATCGGGATCGGTGATATTCGATAAAGCGTCCAAAACTGATTGTTCTGTTATTTGACTCATAAATGTTTAATTGAAAAAATTGATTATAAAGTAAAGATTCATTTTACTAAAAAAGAAACGAAATTAACAAAATGACGGAAGATAAGCAAAGCGAATTTCAAAAATTAGCGGAAAAAGCGCGAAATTGCCGTGTCTGTGAAGCGATGTGCGACAAAACCGCCGTTTTGAGCGAATTGAACGGAAATCTGTTTCCGAAAGTTTTGTTTATTGCTGAAGCCCCGGGCAGACAAGGTGCAGACCGCACGCGCCGACCGTTTTCCGGCGACAAATCAGGCGCGACCTTTCAGAAGTTGATCGATTCGATTAACCTGAAACGTGAAGATATTTTCATCACCAACACGGTTTTGTGCAGTCCGCGTTCGGCGACGGGCGCAAATCGGAAGCCGACGAAAAAAGAGATTAAAAATTGTTCGGATTTTTTGCAGCGGACGCTGAAGCTCATAAATCCGAAAATAATTGCGACGCTTGGCAGTGTTGCGCTTGAGGCTTTGAAAACGATTGAGTATCATCAATTTACGTTGAAAAACAACGCCGCCGAAATCTTTGATTGGAACGGGCGCATTCTCGTTCCGCTGTATCATCCGAGTCCGCAGGTCATCGCGTCGCACCGCCGCGAACACGAACAGCTTGCCGATTTTCAGAGTTTGGCGAAGGCGATTGAGTTTTCAAAAGAACAAGGAAGGGTTAAATAATGAAGTTAAAAGTTTTTCTGGCAATCGCATTTCTCGTATTTCCCGTTTTCGCCAATCAGCAGAAAACCAAAAAATACATCGGATACAGACACAAGGGCGTTGTGGTAAACGCAACTTTGCCGAACGGCGTGAAGCATCTCGGCGGCGGTTTGCTGTCGGATGAAAGATACGGCGTTTCGCGGTATGAAAAAGACGGCAAATTGATGCTCTGGTTTGAAAAGGTCACGTCGCGCAATTCCGAAGGCGTGCCGAACTGGGTCGTCAAGGATGTTTTGAGTATCGGAAATATCAAGCGAAACGAGGAATTGTTGTATTCCTACAGTTCGACCTGTAAGCAAAACGACAAGGTGAACCTCGATCTGATCGTGAAAGCCGAACTTTTGCCGAATAAAAAAGGATACAAGGTTTTGCAAGCCTGGAAAGCCAACGTCAAAAATGAAAAATTTGAAACAGCGCAGATAAAAGGCATCAAGTGCGAATATGCCGCGCCATAATTTATGAAAAAAATCGAATTTTACTGGTTGCCGAATTGTTCGACGTGTCAGAAAGCGAAAAATTTTATTGAGCGTCACGGAATCCGCGACTACGAATTACGTGATATTAAAGAAAATCCGCTCACCCGCGAAGAAGTCGAAAAAATGGCAAAAATGCTCGGCAGTGCGGAAGAACTCTTTTCCAAACGGGCGGTCAAATACCGCGAGATGAAATTGAACGAAAGAACGCTTTCGAGCGCGGAAATGCTCGATCTGATGGCGGGTGAATACACATTTTTGAAACGCCCGATCCTTGTCATCGACGGCAAGGCGGAAGCAGGATTTTTCGAGAAATTTATGAATCGATTTCTCGATGAAAATTACTACAAATGAACCAGACGGATTTAGAAAACTACGAAAAGATCAGAAACGGCGAGATCGGCTATTACAGGCAAAACCGCGGTTTGATCGAAGTTTCAGGCAAGGAAGCCGTTCAGTTTTTGAACGGCTTGATTACTAATGACGTGGCGAAATTGGAAGAAAACAACGCGATGCTCGCCGCTTTTCCAAACGCGCAGGGCAGAACTCTGGCGGTGGTCAGGGTTTTGAAAAAAGACGGGAAATTTCTTTTTGAAACCGAAAAAGCGACGCACGAAAAAGTTTATAACAACCTCTTTCGATTCACTTTTGCAGGTGATTTCTTTGTGAATGATTTGTCGGAAAAATACTCGTATTTTTCAATGGAAAAAGGGAAACGGGAAATCGAAAATGACGATTTTATCGGGTTTCAAACAAGATCAGGGATCGATCTATTTGTTCCGCACGAATCGGTTGAAGATTTTCTTAAACAATTGAAAAAAGAAAACGCGCTCGAAATTTCCGGAGAACTTTATGCAGTTTTGCGGATCGAAAACGGAATTCCGCTCTATGGGATCGATATGAACGAAACGACGATCGTTCCCGAACTCGGCATTGACGGTTTGATCTCATATAACAAAGGTTGTTACATCGGGCAGGAAATCATCGCCCGCATCTATTTTCGCGGTCACGTCGCTAAACAATTACGCGGATTGGTTTTCGATGCCGCCGACTCGGAGATCGAGCCGGGTGAAGAATTGAAATCTACGGAAGGTAAAAGTGCCGGGAAAATTACTTCGGTCACGTTTTCGCCGAAATTGGGAAAAAAGATCGCACTTGCCTTTGTTCGCTACGAGTTTCTGACAGACGAAACCGAATTGAAAGCTGGAGATTTTACCGCGAAAGTGAGATCGCTTCCGTTTATAAATTAAAATTGAGATTTGAAATACCGAAATCCGAAAAAATGGTTTTTGATTCAAATCTCTCGACATTAATATTATTAATAATAAATAGGCGGGAAAATATAAAAAATTAATATCTTACTAACTCTTTGACCTCTTTGACCTTCCGACAATAATAAAAAATATAACCGAACGCCGGATTTCTTTAGGAATGATGGTTGCGTCTTTAGAAACCGCCAAGTAACAATAGGCGGACAGATAACCCTAGTATTTTTAGGGATTTTTTTGTCCTTATCAGTAAACACGAACATAGGTAGGGTAGTAAAGATGTATCAAGAACAAGGGAAATATTTAAATAATTTTGCTCTTTTAAATAAAGTAATCCTGTTTGTCGCCATCATTTTGATCGGAGGACAAGTCGGATTTTCACAAGGGACACGCGGAACCATTCGCGGAACCATTACCGATCCTAATCAAGCCATTGTTCCCAATGCAACGGTGAAATTAGTCGATGCAACCAAAGGAACGGAAGTCCGTTCCGTCCAGACCGGCGATGATGGTAGCTTCCAATTCATCGAAATCGAACCTTCCACATATAACATCATTGTTTCAGCCTCAAATTTTTCCGAATATAAAGCCGTAGATATTAAAGTCGAACCGAACCGAAATGTGGTTTTGGATATTGCTTTGTCGGTCGGACAGGTTTCGGATGAGATCACGGTCACGGCGGGCGCGGAATTGATCGACCGTGAATCGGCAACTCTCGGAACGACCGTTGATAGACGGCGCGTTGAAGGTTTGCCGCTCGACGGACGCAACGTGCTCAATCTCGCCTTGCTTCAGCCGGGCGTTTTCCCCGTGCAGGCAGGTGCCTTCGGAAGCGGGCTTGGGATTCGCGTCAACGGAAGCCGCGGCGTTGAAAACAACGTCACGCTCGACGGCGGAAACAACAACGAAGTTGCCGTCGGCGGCGCGATCGGCGGACAGCCGCGCCCCGATGCCGTTCAGGAATTTCGTCTTTTGACTTCAAACTTTGAAGCTGAGTTCGGTAGAAATACGGGTTCGGTCATCAACGTCGTGACCAAATCGGGAACGAACCAATTTCACGGAAACGGACGTTTCTTTTACCGTCCGACAAAACTCTCGGCGGCGAAATTTTTAGATAAAGCTCTGCCGCCCGCAGGCTCCTTGCCGGGTGCTGACTTACGCCAGAAATACGAGCGCAAGGAATACGGTTTCAATATCGGCGGACCGATCTATTTTGCAAACTTCGGCGACGGTGTCCCGGTACTTTATGACGGAAAAGACCGCAGTTTCTTTTTCGTTGACTATGAAAGACGTTTTCAGGACATCGGAGCTTCGCGAACGGTCAGCAACATTCCTTCGCTGGCTGAAAGACAGGGAAATTTTGCCGGACTGGGAACGACTTTGATCGATCCGGCGACGGGCGCACCTTTCCCCGGAAATGTGATCCCGCAAAACAGAATCTCACCGATTGCGCAATACTATTTGCAATTTTTGCCGACACCCGACGGAAACGGTCAGGCACAGGTTGCGGCAAACCAGCTCACCATCAATAATTATCTGACGGCGCGCCTCGATCACAACATCACGAACAATCATATTTTGAACTTCACGGCAAATTATTTTGATTCGGATGCCGCTTCGCCGTTTGCTTTCGGCGGTTCGGACGTTCCCGGATTCGGTGCGGCAGATCGACGCAAATCCTGGAACTATGTCGGAAGATATACATATGTCATCAATTCAAATTTAGTTAACTACTTACTTTTGAATTACGCCAGAAACAAACAGCCGGGCGTTGCTCCGACCAACACGACCACTCCGTCGCAGATCGGTTTCACCTCAAACTTCGTTGCAAATCCGGCATTTGCAGGACCGCCTTCGATCAGTTTGTTCGATCGTGACATTACGCTCGGCAACTCGATTCAAGGTCCGCAACAAAGAATCACCGAAAATTTACAGCTTCAGGATTCGGTCAGCTGGGTTGTCGGCGATCACCGTATGAAATTCGGTGTCGATGCGACCAAATACAAGCAAGCGTCTGATTTCTTGTTTGTAAACCAGGGAATTCTGACATTTTCAGCCGCCGGACTCGAAGGAATCTCGAATACGACGGGTGATGATTTTGCCGACTTTTTAATCGGAAACTCGCCTGCGGCAGTTCAGTTCGGAGCCGCCGGACAACGCGATTACCGTCAACGCGCATTTGCGGCGTTTGCACAGGATTCGTGGCGTGCAACCAAAAATCTGACCTTATCATACGGCGTTCGTTATGAATATAATTCCCCGTTAAAAGATAAACTGAATCGGGTTGCATATTACCGTCAGGGCGCACGTTCCTCCTTGCTCGCAAGCGGACAATTGTTTACGCCCGAAGGTCAGCAGATCATTGTCGACGGCGGACAGATTCCGCGCGGACTGGTTTTCGTCGGCGATCCCGATCCGGTTTTGGGCGGAACGGTTCCGGTCGGCGGCGTTGCTCCCGACAAGAACAACTTTGCACCGAGAGTCGGTTTCGCTTATTCGTTCAGTTCGGATAAAGGATTCCTGAGAACCATCCTGGGCGAAAACCAGACCGTTATCCGCGGTGCTTTCGGATTGTATTACGGGGCAGTTATCGGCGATACGGCTTTACAGCAATTGTCAGCACCGGGTTACAGCGGAACGAACTTCTTCCAATTTCCGGCAAGCGGAACATTGGCAGACCCGTTTGCTCCCGATCCGTTCCCGACCTTCGGCGGCGATCAGGGACAAGTTCCGAATCCGTTCAGCTTCAGCGAAGCAGTTATCATTTTCCCGCTTCAGCAGTTTTCGCAACCGATCGATCCGCTCTTGAAAACTCCGCAAGTTTCGCAATTTAACGTAACTTTGGAAAGAGGATTCGGACGCGATTACGTGATCGGTCTGAGCTATGTCGGAAACCGCGGGAAAAAACAGTATGTTCGTGAACAGATCAATCCTGCGCTCGGAACATTCTTCTCGAGAAATCTGCGACCCGAAGTAACTCCGAATCCGACGACATCGAATGCGAATTTGAGACGTTTGAATGACGATGTCAGAATCGGTCTGACCCAACTGACGACGGGCGGAACTTCGCAATACGATGCTTTGGAAGTCAATTTCCAAAAGAGATTGGGCAACGACGGTTTGAGTTTCCAAGCTGCGTATACTTTCTCGAAATCGATCAACGATTCGGATTCGCAAAGAGGTCAGCTCGATCTGCTCGACAGAGCCGCCGCCCGCGGTTTGTCTGCCGACGATCACCCGCACCGCTTTGTTTTCAGTGCGATCTACGACATTCCTTTCTTCAACAACACGCAGGGTTTCCTGAAACGTGTGGTTGACGGTTGGAGCATCGGCGGTATCTACACGTATCAATCGGGCGACGTTTTCAGCGTCGGCAACCCGATCGATATTGACGGAACCGGCGGCGCGCTGATCAACTTTGCCGATCTCAACGCACCTTATACGAACGTCGATCCGCGTCAAAACGACCGGCGTGCATTTAATCTGGATGCGTTCAGAATCGCCAATTGCGGAACGAACTTCGCTCTTTGTGGCGGGGTCGGAAGACGCGGAACCTCGGGCAGAAACCAATTCCGCCTCGATAATCCGATCAACAACGTCGATGCGATTCTGGCGAAACGAATCAGACTGTTCAGCGAGAGCAACAATCTCGAATTGCGTTTTGAAGCCTTTAACCTCTTCAACACGGCGCAATTTACGACAGTCGATCTGAACCTCGGCACGCTGACCAATCCGAATCCGAACTTCGGAAGATTTACAAATACACGCGATGCCAGAGTTGTCCAACTCGGAGCACGTTTGAATTTTTAATTTGGAATAATCTGAATTAACTTAGGCGAAAGCCCTTTGAGTCTGCCGATTCATTTCGGCAGACTTTTTTAATTTATGAGAGAAGACTTAAAATGAATTTTGGCGAGATTATTGCGTTAAAATATTGATCGTAATTCTATTTTGGTTGAGGTTTCACAAAGCTATGTCTAAATATCTGCTGATAATTACGTTTTTATTGCTCTTGCCAATGTCGGTTGTTGCCCAATCCGTAATTAATACCGAATCGGATTTGTCCGAAAAAACGAAAAAAGTTGACGAATTCGGACAAGCGACAGACTGTGATCTGAGCGCGCGAGTTGACAATCTTTTTATTGAAATTAACAACACGCCAAACTCCAAAGGCTACGTTATTCTTTACAAGGGAAAGGAAATTTTGCCCGCTAATTATGACTCGAATACCTACGAAAAAAGAATCAAACAGCAAATCGAGTTCAGAAAATACGATCCCGACCGAATAGTTATTATCGACGGCGGTTTTCGTGAAACTGTCACGAATGAGTTTTTTCTAGTTCCCGAAAACAGTGAAATTCCTGTTCCGACCGAAACCATTGAAAAACCTCTTATTCCGACCGATAAAACATTTCTTTTCGATTCGTTAAATTTCTATATAGATGATGATTCAAACGGTTACACCGACTCTGATGAAGAAGACGAATTTCTTTTGCCTTCGGTGAAAGTCCGATCAGAAGCCGAACAGCTTGCCGCGAAGGAGGAGGCGCGGGCGTATGAAATTGAAAATCAAACGGAAAATGAGTCAAACGAAGAAACAAATAACGATGACTCCGTACCGTCCGGGGAAACCGAAGAAGAGTTTAAGCCAACGCCGGAACAGATCGAAAACGCCAAATTCTATTGGGCAAAGGAAAGTTTCGGCGAAATGATAAAAAGACAAAAAGGTTCGCAGGGCGTGATAATTTTTTATGCCGACGATCAATATTACGATTTGTCGAAATTGCAGATGCGTCTTGAAGAAGGTAAAAAGCGAATTGCAGAACGAACTGAAATATCGTCGAACAATATACAAATAATTTTCGGCGGTTATCGCAATTTTATGCAACTGGAATTCTGGATCGTTCCGAAAAACTGCAAACCTCCGATTCCTAATCCGACCGAACGACCCGCTGAATCTTCGGAAGAAGATACGGAGTTTCGGAAATGAAAAAATCACTAAAAGTTTGTTTGATTTTATTTGCATTCGTGCTTTCGGCAAATGCCCAGAATGAAGATAAAACCTGTCGATTGATTACTGTTCAATCCATTCAACTGGATGAAATCGGAGAAGTTCCGGAACCGGAACTCAAAGACAGGATCGGCAGGATTTTGGAAAAGCAAAAAGAAATTCCAAATGCCCAAATTTATATTATTAATAACGGACTTGCCGATGAAATTAAAAAACGTGAAAAGCAGATCGTGGAATTATTCAAATTTGATTATCGTGTCACGTATGTTCGATGTGAGAATTGTGAAGCATTCAGCACCGAACTCTGGCTTGTTCCGGCAGGTGCCGATCCGCCGCCGTTTTCCGATCGGCATCAAACCGATAAAGGAACGGTTTTAAGAAATCCTTATAAATTTGAGGAGATCGGACAGGTAAGCGATCGCTTTTTGAAATGGATAATGGGCGAATTTGTCGGTAAAATCAGAGATGACGAATCTTTAACGGGCTATATCCTGATCGAGGGAAGTGAAGGTGATATTTCAGCCGCCGAATCGAAGATTTTAAATCAGGAAGCGGTTCAAAAAATAAATTCCGGGAAAATAGTTTTTATCAGAAATTATAATGGAAATTCATTAAAAATGGAGCTGTGGATAGTGCCGCGAGGCGCAGAACTTCCGCCGCCGCTCGTTGTAAAATGAACGTTGCACAAATAAATATGAACGAATTAGACATCGATCTTCCGAATGCGAAATTGGCTTACACGATCATCCAATCGCTTTTGCAGGCGAACGAATCTTTGAGCGATCTGCTCGCGGTAATGGCGCACGCGCTCGACGAAGACGTGGCAAAGGCTCTGACCAACACGAATGAATGGGAAAAATATCTCGAATCGAAAAGAATGCTCGAAAATACGAGTTTGCAAATTGAGAAATTTACAGAAGAACTTAAGAAAATGGATAGTTGATAATTGAAAATGGATAATAAAGAAAATGTTTTGAAAGATAAATCTTATAAGTTTGCCTTGCGCATAGTAAAGCTTTATAAGTTTCTGGCAGAAGAGAAGAAAGAGTATGTCCTTTCAAAGCAGGTTTTGCGTTCCGGAACTTCGATTGGCGCAAATATTACCGAAGGCAATCAAGCGCAATCAACTGCTGATTTAATCCATAACCTTTCAATCGCACATAAAGAAGCATTTGAAACCGAATATTGGCTTTGTCTTTTGCGCGATGCCGAATATATTACCGAAAAACAGGCGGAGTCTTTGATTGTTGATTGCAACGAATTGCAGAAAATGCTGACGGCATCAATAAAAACATCAAAATCTAAAATCTGAAAATGGACTATCAACTATCAACTATCAACTATCAACTAATCATCATTGGCGCAGGTCCGGCGGGAATTTCGGCGGCTTGGGAAGCGCAAAAACTCGGACTGAATTATCTCGTTTTGGAAAAAGGCTTGATCGGCAACACGATCTATCAATATCCGATCGGATTGACGGTTTTTTCGACCGTGAACGAACTCGAATTTAACAAAGGCGATCTGAAACCGGCGCGTGAAAAGCCGACGCGCGAAGAACTTCTTTCTTACTACACGCGTTTCGTTTTGCATAATAATCTGAGTGTGCAATGGGAAGAAGAAGTTTTAAAAGTTGAAAAAATCGCCGAAAATCATTTCAAGATCACGAGCAGTAAAGGCGTTTACGAAGCGAAAAATGTTTTGTTTGCTTTCGGCGCGATGCAGTTTCCGCGACATTTGGGCGCGAAGGGCGAAGATTTACCGAAAGTTCATCATCTTTTCCGCGAAACTTATCCGTATGTCAAGAAAAACGCGATGGTCATCGGCGGCGGAAATTCGGCGGGCGAAGCCGCGCTTTTTCTTGCGCAGGAAGGCGCAAACGCAATTCTCGCAATTTTCCGCAAAGACTGGGAAAACAACGACCCGAAACAAGGCTGTATCAAATACTGGGTAAAACAGCCGCTCGAAGAAGAACTGTCGAAAGAATGTCTGAACGTTTATTTTCTAAACCGCGTCGTTGAGATCAAGGAAAAAGAAATCGTTCTGGAAAACGAAAACGGCGAGATCGAAACCTTTCCGAACGATGTCGTTTTCATCCTGATCGGTTCGGACGCTGATTTATCAATGCTGAAAAATCTCGGCGTAGAAATAAAAATCGGCAAATACGGCGAAGTTCCGGTTTACGACGAAGAAACCTTTGAAACAAACATTTCGGGCATCTACGTCGTCGGACATTTCACCGAAGCGCGTCACATCGTCGGCGCGATTCAAATGCCGAAGAAGATTATTCCGAAATTGGCTGAGAAATTATCAAAATCTATCTAAAACAAATTAACAAATAATTTCAATTAGAAAATAAGGTATTATTTATTTTTCAAGTATTCTGATAAAGCTTTACAAACTTCAAAAGTGTAACCTCCTGAAAATCCAACGGTTGGCGTTGAAACTCCCTTCTGAAATGAAGTGCCTTTATCAAAATAGTGTGCAATGCCGACACTCCTACCATTAGCTGCTGAAAAGCTTACAAAGAAACCAGTATCAGGCTCTAGTGTCGATTCATTTGAATATGAAATAGAGTCATTTGTTGACGGTCCAACAGATGGAGAAATATAGCAATTTTCTTTCCATCTGGATAAACTCACACTAAATATATCAACTCCAATTGTTAGTGATTGCTGTTTAGCATATTGATTCCTAAATCCCAACACATTATAGGGATCGTAAAGAGTCTTAAATTTGCTGGTATTAATTGAGTCTACATTACTGTTGACCATTGATTGATGCTGATATGATTGTGAATTAATTCTCCAATTCTGAGTAATATTTTTTAATTCATCCTTTGTAAAAGCTTGAGCATAAATGACAGAAACCAAACTAACTGAAATGGTAATGACCAAATTAAACAACGACTTTTTCATATTGTTACCTCTATATTATTTACTTGAACTATTTAATAATTCAGTCAATGAAAATAGTAAATAATTTTGTTATCTTACTTGATACTCTAAAATTAACTTTACTAAACTTTAATAACGAAGAATATTAATAATTTGTTCAAAAAAAAGATGATGATATTGATACTGTCCATGGCTAAAACACTTAATTCAATCATTTAAATTCGGCTATATTTTCGTTTTATGATTATTATAAAAGTTGTAAAATAAACAAATGAACATCACAAAAGCAAAAGAGATTCTCAAACATCAGTTTGGATATGACGAATTTCGTCTGCATCAGGAAGCGGCGATCGAATGTGTTTTGGCGAAAAAGGATTCGGTCGTGCTGATGCCGACGGGCGGCGGAAAATCGCTTTGCTACCAGATTCCGGCTTTGCTTTTCGATGGTTTGACGCTGGTTGTTTCGCCGCTTATTGCGCTGATGAAAGATCAGGTTGACGCGCTCAAAAATAACGGCGTGAACGCGGCGTTTTTGAATTCGACGCTGACCAATCGCGAACAGGTCGAAGTATTTCAGAAAGTCAAAAGCGGCGAATTGAAACTTTTATACGTCGCGCCCGAACGTCTTTTGCAGGCGGGCGATCAGTTTATCGAATTTTTGAAAAATATCAACGTTTCATTGTTTGCGATCGACGAAGCGCATTGTATTTCGAGTTGGGGACACGATTTTCGCCCCGAATATTTACAGCTTCGCAAACTCAAAACGCATTTTCCGAACGTGCCTTTGATCGCGCTCACGGCAACGGCGGATAAACTCGTTCGCCGCGACATTATCGAGCGTCTGACGTTGAAAAACTACGAATTATTCGTTTCCAGCTTTAACCGCGAAAACATTCATTACCGCGTCGAACCGAAGCGCAACACTTACGCAAAACTGCTCGATTATCTCGAAACGAAACGCGACGAAAGCGGAATCATTTATTGTTTAAGCCGCGCCGCCGCCGAAAATCTCGCCGACGATCTGCGTAGCGAAGGTTTCAACGCACTGCCTTATCACGCGGGTTTGTCGAAGGATGAACGCGACAAAAATCAGGAATTATTTCTCAAGGACGAGGTAAAGATCATTGTCGCGACGATTGCGTTCGGGATGGGAATCGACAAATCGAACGTGCGTTTCGTCGTTCACACCGATCTGCCGAAAAACATCGAAAGTTATTACCAGGAAACGGGACGCGCCGGGCGCGACGGGCTGGAAAGTGAAGCCTTGCTGTTTTTCAGTTGGGGCGACGTGCAGAAACTCAAAGGATTTGCCGAGGTCGAAGGCAACAAATCACAGAGCGATATAATGCTTCGCAAGCTCAATCAGATGGGCGAATACGGCGATCTGAAAGCGTGCCGCCGCCGTTTTCTTCTGAAATATTTTTCCGAAGATTTAGCGGAAGATTGCGGAAACTGCGACAATTGCGGGAAGAATTTCGAGAAATTCGACGGCACGATCATCGCGCAGAAGGCTTTGAGCGCGGTGGCGCGGACAAATCAGCGAATGGGCTTGAGTTACCTCGTCGATTTTCTGCGCGGGTCGAAATCGCAGAAGATTTGGGATTCGCACAGACAGTTGAAAACCTACGGTGTCGGCGCGGACGTTTCAAAGGACGAATGGTTTGAATATTTCCGCGACATCATCAATCAGGGCTTTCTCGCACAGACCGACGGGCAGTTTCCCGTGATCGTTCTCACCGAAAAAAGCGAGGACGTTTTGAAGGGAAAGGTCAAAGTCGAACTTTTCAAAGTGACCGAAAAGGAAGAAAAGAAAACCGCGTCGCTCGTCGCCGTTGCCGCGCCGCCTTATATCAAACCTTTGTTCGACGAACTCAAAAATCTCCGCACGAATTTTGCGATTGCCGACAACGTTCCGCCCTACGTCATCTTTTCCGACGCAACGCTCGTCGAAATGGCGACATATTTACCGCTGACGGCTTCGGATATGCTCAAAATCTCGGGTGTCGGCGATCTGAAACTGGAAAAATACGGCGGGGATTTTCTGTATGAGATAAAAAGTTACTGCGAAACGAACAATCTCGACACGCGCATCGATTTAAAAGTAGTCAAACGCGAACCGAAAAGACGCACGAAACGCGACACGAACGGCGACGATACCTACACCGTTTCGCTCAAACTTTTTAACGACGGTTATTCGGTCGAAGAGATCGCACGGCGGCGCGGAATTTCCGTGAATACGGTCGAAATGCACCTCATTCGCTTCATCCCGACGGGCGAAGTCGAATTGGAAGAACTTTTGCCCGACCATAAGATCGCCGAAATCCGCGATGCCGTCGTCAAATTCGGCGAATCGAACGCGCTTTCACCGATCAAGGAATATCTGGGAGAAAATTATTCCTACGGCGAAATCCGCGCCGTCCTCGCTTCAATGATTTGAAGATCATCATCAAACAAGGTATTTTTCAGCAAAGAAAACGCACCGGACATTTAAATAATCCGACCTGACATTTAAATAATTCAACTCGACACAGAAAAAATCGCATTTTACATTTAAATAATTGAACACGACATTTAAATAATCGAAATCGACACAAAAAAAATCGCATTCGACATTTAAATAATTCAATTCGACATTTAAATAATCGAACGTGACGTTTAAATAATTGGACTCGACATTTAAATAATCGAACGTGACGTTTAAATAATTCGATTCGACATTTAAATAATCGAACGTGACGTTTAAATAATTGGGCTCGACATTTAAATAATTCAAATCGACGAAACCCAAATTCATAATTTACGTCAAAGAAACTGACCACCGCGCCGAAATTATTTATAAAAAATGAAGTAATATTCAAACGTTCAGAGATTTAAGATTGATCTGGAACTTTGTTAAATAAGTTCAAACTAAAGTTTGAACTCTAAACTTGAAAAACGTGTTCAGAGTTCAAACTTTAGTTTGAATCTCGCTAAAAAATCGACACGTTCAGATAAAAAGCGGGTTCGCCTAAGAAACGAACCCGCTTTTTGCTTGGAGAAGAAAGAATTTTTTAACGGATAATTGCTAACTGTCTTTCGCTATTCGTTATCCGTTATCCACTATGCGCTATTCCGGTTTTTTCGTGCGGATCATCACTTTGTGACCTTCTTTGCTGAATTTTTCGGCGATGTTTGCCGGGTTGATCTCGTAGGAAGTCACGTCGAGAACTTCGTCGGCTTTTCCGCCGATGGTCTGCTCCCAGCGATATGGCAGACGAATGCCGCCCGTGGTGCGGTAATCGGTAAATTTGACCTGATATTCAGCCATTTCGGGCGCATCCATTTTGTGTTGGAAAATGCGGACTTCCTTATCTTCGGTGGTCGGTGCGCCTTCGGCTTTCTTAAATTTCAAGATCAACGGTTTTGCGCCCTGAAAAGTAATCATACGCGGCAGGTGCGAAGATTTGTCGAGATAAAGTTTGTATGACGCGCCGCCCGTCTGCGCTTCGACAATGTCGCACGAATTGCCGTCAACACTGCCGTCGCCCGCGTAAGTGTAGCTCACGTCAACGCCTTCGGGCGCACTCAAAAGCAATGAAAGCGTGACGCGGAAAAGTTCGTTCTGACGCGGAAATCCGCCTTCGTTGTTGATGACGCGGACATCTTTGTTGACGATGATCTTCTTGCCGTCTTCGGTCGTCCAGGTCGCGTTTTCACCTTCGCCGCCTTTTTTGACGATGACGACCTTGTTTTTGCCCGCTTCGCCGTCGGGCGTGATGACGAGCGGTTCGCCCGCAACTCTCACGACAACCTTTTTCTTATCGCCGTTCGGCGCGTCGGAAACGACGGTTTCGGCTTTATCGCCTTTATTGATAACGACGACATCGACGTTTTTCTCGATAAATTCCGATGTTTCGCCATTTGTCGAACCGTCGCCGCGTTTGATCTGCAAGCTCTTGCTCAATTGATTCGGCAACTGCATATTCAATTCAAAATCGCCCTGCTCGGTATTTGCCGCGCCGTCCATTTCAAAGGTTTTCGTCGCTTTGGCGATGATCGTCATACTGCGGACATTGTTGATATTGGCATCGCCGCCGATCGCTTCACGCGCCTGACGAATGAGCGTCAAAGCGCGTTCGTCCGATTTGAAATTTGCCTGCGTCTTTTTAAATATCACTCCTAAGCCCATAAAGAAAACGGTTGCGAATAGAATCGAAATTATAAATCTTTTCATTTTTATCTCCTGAAAATTAGAATTTGTCATAATGACAGGCTGAAGTATCGCAGGGATTTTACCCCGAATGGTTAAGACGACGCAAAGAATTTGTTAAGAATGTAAAATCTAAACAAAAAAGCGGAGAACGGATAACGGATGGTTGATAACAGATAAGTAATAGTGGATAACTGATAGTGGGTAACTGATAACGAATAGTTAGAAACTTCTCTATCAGTTATCAGTTATCAGTTATGAACCGTTTTTCAATCTTTCTCGTTTGCGGTTTGCTCGCGCTGTTGAGTGTGCTGGCGTTTCTGCAATACCGCTGGCTCGGACAAATTTCGACGAGCGAACGCGAACAGATGCAGCGCAGATTGGATGCCGACACGAAAAATTTCGCTGACGATTTCAACCGCGAAATTCAAGGCGCATATTTCAATTTTCAACTAAAAAGCGACAGTTGGAAGACAAAAAACTGGGACGATTTCAGCGAACGCTACAATTTTTGGCAAGACAAAACCGCTTATAAAGATTTAATTAAAGATTTCTATTTCGTGCAGTTCGACGAGGCGCGAAGCGTTTCAAAGTTTGATCGAACCGCGAACACGTTTGAAAACGCGGCTTTGCCGACCGAATTGGAATCCTTGAAAGCGAAACTTAAACCCGAAGGAATTCTCCAACCCGTCGCGATCGATGTGCCCGCGCTTTTAATGCCGATCCACGACAACGAACCGGCTGTCGGCAAAATTCTGCTCAGAACAAAAACGATCGAAGATAACGTCAGGCAGGGCGAACCGATTCCGTTGCCGAAAAAGTTCGGCGTTCTGATCGTTGAATTAAACGAAAACGTCATCAAAGAACAAATTTTGCCCGATCTTTCCAGAAAATATTTTTCCGAAGGCGCAAACGCCGATTTCAACGTCGCCGTTGCAAACCGCGAAAATCAATCGATCTTTCAAACGCAAAAAGTTTCAAATAACGACGCTACGGCAAAGCTCTTCGATCTTTCGTCAAACAATTTCGTTTTCTACGCAAACCGCGAACTGATGCCGAAAAAGGTCGAAGGCGAAAGATCGGAGCAGATGGTTTTCAGCCGTGTCGAAACGCTCACGACTTCAAACGTCAGCGAAAAAGGTCAAACGACAAAGATCGAACAAGGCGCAACGCGCGAACTGCCCGAACGCGTCTTGCAATTACTGCCGAAGGAAAGACAAGGAAAAGTAGAAATCCGCGTTCAGTCGCAAAACACGCCGAACATCAGGGTTTTTGAAAGCAAAACGACCGATAACGACGGATTCTGGACTCTGAACGTCCAACATAATGCAGGTTCGCTCGACAATTTTATTGCCAATACGCGCAACAAAAACCTGGCGATCAGCTTCGGAATTCTTTCACTGCTCGCCGTCAGCATCATTCTCATCTTCCTTTCGTCGCAACGCGCCAAACTGCTTGCCCAACGGCAGGTTGATTTCGTTTCGAGCGTTTCACACGAATTCCGCACACCGCTTGCCGTGATCTATTCGGCAGGCGAAAACCTCGCGGACGGCGTGGCGCGGGAAAGCGCGCAAGTCGCCAAATACGGAGATTTGATAAAGGGCGAAGGCAAAAAACTTTCCGCGATGGTCGAACAGATTCTCGATTTCGCGGGCGCAAATTCGGGCAGGAAAAAATACGATCTGCGCGAGCAGAACATCGATCAGATAATCGCCGAAACGCTTAACGAATGTCAGCCTTTGCTCGACGAAAAAGGATTTGAGGTCGAAACCGACATTGCCGAAAATCTGCCTAAAATAAACGTCGATAAATCTGCCCTGAGCGGGGCGATTCAGAATCTGATCGCAAATTCGATCAAATATTCAAACGGCTCGAAATGGCTGAAAATCTCGGCGCGAAACGGCGACAATAAACTGAGGATCATCGTTGAAGACAAGGGAATCGGCATCGCGAAAAACGATCTGAAACATATTTTCGAGCCTTTCTACCGCGCCAAAGCGGTCGTTGATGAACAGATTCACGGAAACGGTTTAGGCTTGAGTCTGGTCAAACAAACCGTCGAAGCACACGGCGGAAAGATCGCCGTCGAAAGCGAGGTCGGAAGGGGAAGCAAGTTCACTGTTCATTTACCATTGACCATTTATCAAAAATAGATAAGTGATGAATGATAAATGATAAATGATAAATGATAATGAAAGTTTTATTAGTCGAGGATGAGGCAGGTTTGGTGTTGACGCTGACCGACCGTTTGCAAGCCGAAGGTTTTGAAGTAAGTTCGGCGACCGACGGCGCGCGTGGTTTCGAGCTTGCTTTGTCCGAAAACTTCGATCTGATAATTCTCGACGTGATGCTTCCGAAGAAAAACGGCTACGACATTTGCCGTGATCTGCGTCAAAAATCAATCAATACGCCGATCCTGATGCTGACCGCAAAAGGCGAAACTATCGACAAAGTGCTCGGTTTGAAGCTCGGCGCGGACGATTATTTGACGAAACCTTTCGAGGTTATCGAATTGCTCGCCCGCATCGAAGCATTATTACGCCGTTCGCCCGTTCAAAATCAAAATAATTCGGCGGAAACCTTTCGTTTCGGCGAGGTCGCGGTCGATTTCAAGCGTGCCGAAGTAGTCAGAAATAACGAAGTCGTCGAACTTTCGGCAATGGAATTCAAACTTTTGCAATTTCTCATCGAAAATCGCGGAAACGTCCATTCCCGTGATAAATTGCTGGACGAAGTTTGGGGCTATGACGCGATGCCTTCGACACGCACGGTCGATGTCCACGTCGCCTGGCTCAGACAAAAACTCGAAGAAAATCCGAAACACCCGCAATTTATTCACACCGTTCACGGCTTCGGCTACAAATTTACGGTTTGAAATTTTTCAATTTAACGCTCGTTTTTATAAAATCTGTCCGCCGACAATGCCGCCGGCAAACCGATGCAAATAATTAAAATCACGATGTTTTTCAAAACGCCCGAAACCGTAAATATTTGCGGCGCGATCTTCGTAAACGGCAGAATCAGCAGATTCATCACCGACCAAACGATGATTCCGTAAACAACCGCATTGAGCCATTTGTTGCGCTTTAGAAATGACAATTGCGGATATAAAAGAAAAAAAAGTCCCGTCCAAAACATCGCGATCAGATAATGAAAAACCGCGCCCCAAACGACCATTTCGTTGCCGCCGTCGAAAGCCGCCTTGCCGAACGCGCCACTGGCGATATATTTAAAAACCCCGACCGCATTGCCGCCCGCCAAAACAAAGATCGCGGCGAGAATGTCGAGCGTTCCGGCGATCAGTCCCGTAATGAGAATCGTAATTATTTTCATTGCCTTTTTGTTTAGAGTCCCGCCTTAAGGCGGCTTTTCACTAAAAGAAAACCTTCTCAAGAAGGTACTCTAAACCTTAAAACAGCTTATTTCACCGCTTGAATTGTCGGCTGAAAATCCAGATTTGAAATCTGTCCGTTGACGGTCACGTTTTGGTTGGCGTAATTAAATAATTTCGATGAAACGCCGACCGTGAGCATCGTGCCCGTTAAAACGTTGTCGAAACGATAATATCCGAACGAATTCGTGCGCGTCGAACGCGTTCCGCCCGGAGAATTTAAGAAAACCAGCGTGTTCGGCATTCCTGCGCCCGTATCTGATAAAACTCTGCCGCCGACCGAAACATTCACCGCCGCCGCAACTTCGACCGCGCCGATGTCAACCGTTCCGTTTGACGGACGCGCAATTCCGCGTTGGTCGGTCGTCAGCGCGACGGGCGGATTATTTGCCGAACACGACAGATCGACGACGCAATTTTGTCCGGCATCGATGGCGGGCGAACCCGGCATCGGCAGGAATGTGTTGCCGAAACCGCCGTTGTCGCCGAATGCTCCGAGCATCGGGCTGATGTTTAATTTGTCGGAAGCAACCCACGTCGTTGAAGTTCCGACATTGCCGATCAGATTGTTTCCTTCCGAATTGAATGCGCCGGTGATGTCGGGCGATCCTGCCGCGCCGTTATTTCCCGCGATGATGTTGTTTCGCAAAAATGCGTTCAGTGTGGCGGTCGCTTTGTGAATCCCGCCGCCGTTGGCGGTTGAAGTGTTCGATGCAATCGTCACATTCGTCATAACTAATCCAGTGCCGTTGTAATAGATCGCACCACTGCCGCCGACGGTACTGTTGTTGGCAAATGTGCTGTTTGAGATGGTCACAACCCCGTTTGCCTGCATCGCGCCGCCGCCCGTCGTGGTAGAGTTTGAAGTGTTGTTATGAATCGAAGAATTTCTGATATTGGTCGTGTTTCCGGCGAAGTTTTGCAATGCGCCGCCTGCGCCCGTCGCGGTATTGTTTGAAAGAATGCAGTTAATGATGTTGAGCGTGGCGGTTCCCGCATTATTTGCGCCGCCGCCGTTTGCCGCCGTGTTTCCGCTGATTATCAAATTGGTCAAGGTCAGTGTGCCGCCGCTGTTGTAAACGCCGCCGCCGCGTCCGGTCGTGACCGTGCTGACCCCGTTTCCGCCCGTTACGCGCAGACCGCTGATCGTCGTCACCGCGCCCGTATTGTTGGAAAAAACGCGGCTTGCATTGTTGCCGCTGACGGTTAGTTTATCCGCGCCCGGACCATTAATGGTCAAACCGCCGCTACTCGTAATGATAATGTCCGTTCCGCTTAACGTGATTGTCTGAGCCGTATCGAAAAGGCTCGAAAAATTGATGACATCGGCTTCGGCGGAAGCGTTTGCGGCAACGACGGCTTCGCGCAAACTGCAATCCGCATCGCACGTGCCGTCGTTGGTATCTGCCGTTTTGGTCACGACGAAAGTGACCGCATTAGCAGTTTGAAACAAAAAGACAACAAACAATAAGCCCGGTAAAACTCTGACGAATTTCAACATAGAATCTCCTCTCGATTTTGAAAAATAGAAAAACTTTGAATTGATTTTACGCAAAGTCGGTATTGAAAGGCAATATTTTTCGGGGAAAATTGGGAATCGTTCAGATTTTGACGGTATAAGGCAAAACGTAAAGCGCGATGGCGGCAAAATGCAGAATGCTTCCCGTCAGCACGAACAGATGCCAGATCGCGTGATGATGCGGGATTCGGTTGATCGAAAAAAAGATCACGCCGAGGCTGTAAGCGATGCCGCCGCTCACGACGAGCGCGATCGGCGCAAATCCGAGAGCCTCGAAAAGCGGCTGAACCGAAAAAACGCCGAGCCAGCCCATGACGAGATACGAAATCACGGACAGCACCATAAATCTTTTGCCGAAAAACAGTTTGATTAAAATTCCCGCGAAGGCAAAACTCCAGATCAGTAAAAACAGCCCTTGCCCGTGCGTTCCGCGCAAAACGACGAGCGAAAAGGGCGTATAAGTTCCCGCGATCAGCAAATAGATACAGCAATGATCGACGATTTGGAGTGTCTTTTTATATTTCGGGTCGAGCGCGCCGTGATAAAAAGTCGAGGCGGCGTAAAGCGTGACGAGCGACAGACCGTAGACGATACTGCTTGTAATGTGCCAAAAACCGCCGTTGACGAGCGCGAGATAAAGCAGAAACGCAAACCCGACCAAACTCAAAAGCAAGCCGAAACCGTGCGTCACCGTGTTGGCAAGCTCTTCGACGGTCGTTTTTTGTATTCTGGTTCGAATCATTGTAAATGTTAGTTGTTCGTGGTCAGTTGTTCGTTGTTCGTTGAAATTTTTCAAAATTGCTTACATTTACGAACCACGAACAACCAACCACGAACAACGAACGACTAACTGCCTTTCAGCTTTGAATGCGCCGCTGAAAGCCGTGCAATCGGGACGCGGAACGGGGAACAACTGACGTAATCCAAACCGATCGAGTTGAAAAATTCGATCGAGCGCGGGTCGCCGCCGTGTTCGCCGCAAACGCCGATCTTGATCTTCGGATTGACCGAGCGTCCGAGTTCGGTCGCCATTTTCACGAGCTGACCGACACCTTCCCGGTCTAAAGTCTGGAACGGGTCGTCGGGGTAAATCTTTTTATCGACATAGACGGGCAGAAATCTTGCCGAATCGTCGCGGCTCAAACCGAGCGTCGTCTGCGTCAGATCGTTCGTGCCGAACGAGAAAAAGTCGGCGTATTGCGCGATCTTGTCGGCGACCAGAGCCGCACGCGGAAGCTCGATCATCGTGCCGACGAGATAATCGAGTTCGATGCCGTGTTCTTCGATCACTTTTTTCGCTGTTTCGCGGATGAGGTCGGCTTGATTGCGAAATTCTTCGGGCGTTGAAACGAGCGGAATCATCACTTCGGGAAAAACTTCGAGTCCTTCGTTCTTGACCTCGCAAGCGGCTTCAAAAATGGCGCGGGTCTGCATTTTCGTGACTTCGGGCACGATGATTCCGAGCCGGCAACCGCGCAGTCCGAGCATCGGGTTGGCTTCGGAAAGGATTTCGACGCGGCGCAGGAGCTTGCGTTTGTCGGCGATCTCGTCGAGCATAAAATCCATCTCTTTGGGGCTCGCGTGACGCGCCTTGAACTTCATATCCGTCAGCTCTTCCATCAATTCGTGCTTATTCGGCAGAAATTCGTGAAGCGGCGGGTCGAGCAGTCGGATCGTGACGGGCAAACCTTTCATCGAACGGAAAATCTCGCAAAAATCCTGTTTCTGAAACGGCAGAAGCTTGGCGAGAGCCTTTTCGCGTTCGCCCTGTCCGCCCGCGAGAATCATTTCGCGCATCACAGCAAGACGGTCTTCGCCGAAAAACATATGTTCCGTGCGGCACAGCCCGATGCCCTGCGCGCCGTAACCTCGGGCGACATCGGCATCGTGTCCCGTGTCGGCATTGGCGCGAACCTTCAAACGTCTGACTTCATCCGCCCACGACATCAATAATTCAAAATCTTCGTCCAGCTTCGGCTGAACGGTCGGAACTTTTCCGCGAAAGACCTGTCCCGTCGTGCCGTCAACCGTGATCCATTCGCCCTTCGTGACGGTGACATCGCCGACCGAAAATTCCTGATGCGCGTAGTTGATGTTCAGCGACGACGCACCCGCGACACAAGGTTTACCCATTCCGCGCGCGACGACGGCGGCATGGGAAGTCATCCCGCCGCGTTCGGTTAAGATAGCTTCGGCGAGAACCATTCCGTGAAAATCGTCGGGCGAGGTTTCGCGTCTGACCAGGATAACTTTTTCGCCTTGTTTGGCTAGTTCTTCGGCTTCGTCGGGGATGAAAATGACGATGCCCTGCGCCGCGCCGGGGCTAGCGGGCAGTCCGCTGGCGAGAACTTCGACTTTCGCATCGGGGTCGATCATCGGATGCAGAAGCTGGTCGAGTTGTTCGGGCGAAACGCGTCTGATGGCGGTGTTTTGGTCGATCAATCCTTCTCTGAACATCGCGACGGCGACCTTGACGGCGGCGGAGCCGGTGCGTTTGCCGCTGCGGGTTTGCAGGATGTAGAGTTTTTCGCGTTCGATCGTAAACTCGATGTCCTGCATATCGTGATAATGCTGTTCGAGTTTGGTCGTGATCTCGAAAAGTTCGTCGTAAACGTGCGGCAATTGGTCTTTCAGATGCGAGATCGGGTTCGGCGTGCGGATTCCCGCCACCACGTCCTCTCCCTGCGCGTTCAAAAGATATTCGCCGTAAAGGATTTTTTCGCCCGTCGAAGGATTGCGCGTAAAGCAAACGCCCGTGCCGCTCGTTTCGCCGAGGTTTCCGAAAACCATCGCCTGAATGTTGACGGCGGTGCCGAGGTCGCCCGGAATGCGGTTGACTCTTCGGTAATCGACGGCGCGTTTGCCCATCCACGAATCGAAGACGGCGGCGATCGCCATTTTCAGCTGGACTTCGGGATTTTCGGGAAAGACTTTGCGGTTTTCGGCGAAAACGATGCGTTTGTATATTGAAACAATCTCTTTGAGCTCGTCCGCGTTCAACTCCGAATCCGAGCGTTCGCCGTTTTTGAATCTATCCAAAACGCGCTCGAATTTTTCGTGTTCGACACCGAGCACGATCTCGCTGAAAAGGGAAATAAAGCGGCGGTAGGAATCCCACGCAAAGCGTTCGTCGCTCGTCAGTTTTGCCAATCCTTCGACGGTGGCATCGTTCAAACCGAGATTTAAAACGGTGTCCATCATCCCGGGCATCGAGATCGGCGAACCCGAACGCACCGACACGAGCAGAGGATTTTCAGGGTTGCCGAAACCTTTGCCGAGCTTGGCTTCGACGGCGGAAAGCTGTTCGCGCACCTGCGCCCACATTCCGTCGGGAAAAAGTTTTTCGTTGGCGTGATAAGTGTTACAGCATTCGGTCGTGATGACGAACCCCGGCGGGACGGGCAGACCGAAGCCGGTCATCGTGGCAAGTGCCGCGCCCTTGCCGCCGAGAATCATTTTGCCCTGCGGCGTGTTCGGATTGTCGAAATTTTCAAAAAGGTAGCTCCATGTTTTTTTCTGAACTGATACCGGTTCCATAAAATAAAATTCCTCGTTTACATAATGATTTCAAAAAAACACCGATCTAATCGGAAAGACTCCTTTAATTGCCGCGCCGGAAGCCGTCAAACAATGCGATTATAGACCCGTTTTCCCGTAAAAACCACAAAAATATTAAGAATTATCGCTAATTTATTAAGTGATAAGTGATAACGGATAACGGATAACGGATAATAAAAAACAAATCACTATCCGTTATCAACTATCCGTTATCAACTATCCGTTATCCGTTCCATCGTCTTTTTTCCCGGTGCGTTCGATGTGCGAGGCGGATTTCCACGCGTTTAGTTTGCCGACGTTGTTTTTGTATTTTTGTTTGACCACGCCGTTCAGGATATTGCGGGCGATCATTCCGCGCCGCAGAGCCGCGTCGAGTTCGGCGGTGGCGGCGACCTGTTCGGCAGTTGCCGTGGCGGGTGCGCCGAGCGAGTTTTCAAAAAACTCGATGGCGGCAAGCAGATTTTCGAGAAATCTGGAGTTTAATTCGTATCTGATAAAATCGTCTTTATATGCCTGTGCTTCGGCGTGAAAAGCGCGGGCTTTTGCCAAAAGGTCGGCATCGGACAGATTTCGGCGGTAACGGAATTTGAGTTCGATGCCCGGAAATTCATACGCCATCGAAGGTGCAATATCGGCGATGCCGTCCATTTCGCCGCGCAATTCGTCACGCGCAACGGCTTTACTGTTAAAGGCAAAACGCGCATCGCCGAAGCCCTGCACCTGTTCGCCCGCAAGCTGATTGATTAAGTCGATGACCGCCGAAATCTCTGCAAACTGCAATGCCCCGATACTGCCCGCCGGAAAGTCCGCCGAATTGTCCAAACCGAATTGCCGAATGCCGATAAATGATTTGTGGTAGCGTTTGATGTGATTATTCATAGTTTATCTCCTTGGATTTAAAATTGAATCAATCATTAATGATTGCGCATAAATTATGTAAAAATGAATCTGACCGCACGAAAAAGCTATCTGACCAAAGAACGAAAGCATCTGACCGAAAAAAGTATGAATCTGACCACCGACGGAAGTATCTGACCGCCGTCGGAAGCATCTGACCAAAGAACGGAAGCGGCTGACCACGCAACGAGAGCATCTGACCGCCTTCGCAAGTCCCTGACCACCGACGGAAGCATCTGACCAAAATTAAATGTATCTGACCACCGATGCAAGTATCTGACCAAAATCTAACGCACCCGAACCCGAATCTTTACGATCATTCATTCGTCAAAGAACGTTGTAGGGGCAACGGCTTGTCCCTGCCCGTTCAGCCGAAATCACATTTAGGATTCACAATGTCCGATTTCAAAGAAAATTTTCGCTTCGCTCATTGGGCAGGCACAAGACCTGCCCCTACATTCTCGGCACGAAATCTGCCCCTACATTTTCGGCACAATTTACTGCTTTTCCTTTTCGGCGGCGCGGTATTGTCTTAAAAATTCTTCCGTTTCTTCGCGCGTTTCGCCTTCGCGGGCGATGATTCTGATAAGGTCGCCGGCTTCGAGAATGGCGGCGCAGTCGTAAAATTCCTGTGCCTGTTCGGGCGGCATATTGTTGATCGTCGCCTCCATTTCGGCGAGGATTTCGGGGTTTCTGTATTTGACGTGAACGTATGCACCTGCCAGTCGGCTGACGAGTTCGTCAAACACCTCGTCGCGTTCATCGACGGCGCGGTAATATTTTTGAGCGGCTTCGTATTCCTTTGCCAGTTTTTGCTCGCGTTCTTCGATGGCTTTGTCGAGGTCGCTGAGAAGCCGCAGGGCTTCGGGGCGCGCATCGGGCGGCAGGTTTTTTATCACTTCCGCCATTTCTTCGCGCTCGGCGATCATTTCGGCTAAAAATGCGGCGGCGCGATTGTAATCTTCATCCATCGGGTATTCTTTTTGTTTCATAGCGGTTCGGTATGGTTCGGGCACAAGTTCGGAGTCCCGCCTTCAGGCGGCAATTCGCTAGTCGAAAGCCTTTTAAAGAAGGGACTCTGAACGGCGGCTTTTTGCTGATCGGAAGTCTTTTGAAGAAGGGACTCCGAACGCTTCCGGAAACGCACTTCGATTTTCGGGCGGATTGGTTGACCGTCTTGGGAAAACGAAGCGAACGGAAATCGGGAAACGGGAGTACGCTCTTCATCGGTCTAATGAAAAATTAAAACAGGGTTTTCGTTTCGTTTTATTTATAAATTAACTTTTATTGGAAAGTCAAGGGAAATCCGGAATTTGGAATCCGGAATAAAAAAAGACCGCGCGAAGATTCGGCAGTCTTTTATTTGATAGCTGTTTGTTGAGCGTTATTCGCAGGATTCGATCTCTTCCCATTTCGAGAGTTGGAATTCGTTTTTCAGATTGACGTAAACGACGGCGCGGGCAAAGAATTTAACGCCGTCCGTTTCTTCTTCCTTCGACGGCGCGTAGATTTCCATACACAGGCGGTAATTCGTTCCCGCAACAACTTGCGCTTCGGCTTTGTGCATCGTTTCGAGCGAAAGTTCGACTTCCATTTCCTTCGATTTTTCCTTCAAAGCAAATTCGGCGGCAATGACGGCGCGTTCGTCGTCGGTCGAGATTTCACGATAACCGCCCGTTTTCGGCGGTTTCTGGGCAAAGGCGGTCGCGCCCAAAAGCAAACAAAAAGCGGTCGTAAAAAGCAGGGTCATTAAATTTTTCTTCATTTTTTTTCTCCATTTGATCGTTTCGAGTCCCGCCTTCAGGCGGCTGATCTCCGGCAGGAAGCCTGTTCAAACAGGGACTCAAAACTTATTGCCGAAAGAAGAAGTCGAATTACTGAACGACGGTTTCGCAGGAATCGACCTGCTCCCAAAGCATTACTTTGTAAGCATTTTCCAAACTCTTAAAAATGACGGCGTTGACTTTGAAGGTTTCGACGATGCCGCCTTTGCGGGGCAGGGCAATGCTCATACAAACACGATAATTCGTGCCCGCAACGACTTGCGATTCGGCTTTGAAAAGCGTTTCAAGCTTGTATTTCGTCTTCATTTCCTTCGCTTTCAGCGCGATTCCTTTTTTGACTGCCGCCAAAACTTCCTTATCGGTGACTTTGCGTGCGGTATAACCGCCCGCCATATCGTCATCGCCTGCCATAGGATTACTCGATCCGACGCTCGGCATTTGCGAAGCGGTATCGTTTCTTTTCGGCGGCGGTCTTTGAGCATATCCGTCAGCAACCCACAAAAGGCAGAAAAGCAGCGTAAAAAGTAAAGTTATTAAATTTTTCCTCATTAAATTATCTCCAAAAATTGTAGTGAACAACGTGCTGATTTTCACCCGATTTCGGATTTCAAGTCAATCCGAAATCTGTCGAAAAAGCGCATCGGCAAGGTAGATGCGGGAAGCCGTCAGCGAGTTCGATAAAAAATAAAATTAATGCGAAGTGCCGTCCTCGAAAAGCATCGCTTCGAGTTCTTCCAATTTTTCGGGTTTTTCTCTCTTCACATATTCGATGAGTTCCTTTTGGATAATTTCGACCGTGACCGCCAGTTTCTCATCGTGCTTGATAGCCGCTTCGATCTTTTCGATGAGGTTGGAAATACTTTCCATAATTTCTTCGGTTTGGGCGATCGATTCATCCAACCCCCGGATAAGTTCCTGAATATCCTTGATCTTATCGGGTTTGGCGATTTTCAACAGCCTGACCATTTCTTCGCGTTTTTCGATCATTTGAAGAAGGTTGGCGGATTCTTCCTCATAATCCTTTTTGGCGTTTTCGAGTCTTTCGTAATAATCAATATCCTCTTCCATCAGGTTCACCTGCGCATTTCTTCGATCATTTCGGCAATGTTCTGCTTCAAATGTTCCGTAACGATTTCATATTTTGCTTCATCCGAAAGATTTTCGTCAAGAATTTCTTTCGGGTAGAACGGTTTTCCGAAGCGAATTTTAACTTTTGCAGCGCGAATCCTCCACGAACGCCGCGCCCAGACGTTTTGCAGACCGTCAAGCGCGACGGGCACGATCGGCAGATCAAGCTCGGTCGCGAGGATCGCCGCGCCTTTTTTGAATTCGTGCAGTTCGCCGTCGAAAGCGCGTTCGCCCTCGGGATAAATGTTCAAAACCTTGCCGTGCTTCAACCCGATCGCGCCCGCTTTCATCGCCTTCATCAATTGCGTATCGGGATCGATCGGCACGACACTGAGCGTCTTGGCGACCCATTGCATAAACGAATTGTTGAAAAACTGGCTCGCGCCGACGTGGAAAATATGCCTGTAAATGTAAAAAGGATAATTTGCCGTGAGCACGAACGGGTCGAGAAAACTCTGGTGATTGGGGCAGATCAGAAACGGGCGTTTCATCGTCTTGAGAACGTCTGCGTCCTTTACTTCGAGTCGTAAAAAGATGCGGCAGAAAACGTGAAAAATCTTGTAAACGAAATATGCCAGTGCCGGAAACGCCACGCGGTCGCGCAGTATCGGTTTGACTTCGGGAAAATCGGCATCCGTCTGAGCAATGATCTTGCTCCAGTTCAGATCGGTTTCGTAAATCGCGGATTCGTCGTTTGCCGCGTTCGGCAGATGTTTTTGCGAGAGCGCGTAAACGTCCGCGACGGTCAATGCCTGTGCCGCTTCCTCGCCGTCAAATTCGGTCGAAAAGGCTTGTTCGAGCGCGGCGAAAACTTCGGCGCGCGCCAAGGAATCCAAGCCGAGATCGATCTCCAGATTCATCTGCGGGTGAACGATTTCGGCATCCTTCGCGTTTTGCCTGATCGCCGAAACGATGGCTTTGCCGATGTTTGAATCGAGCAGTTTTTTGTCTTCGGCGGTCAGCGTCCAGGTTTTTTCTTCCTGCGCTTTGCCGCCCGCGATCACACCCGTTTCGACTTCTTTTTTCAGCTCGAAGCGTTTGATTTTGCGCGTCGCGGTGCGCGGAAGCAGTTCGGCGCGGATGATGTAATCGCGCACGCGCTGATATTCGGGAAGCTCGCGTCCGAGATTGTCGAGCGCGTAACGAATCGCTTCCTTTGAATTCGCGACCTTCGACTGCTTCATATAATCGAAATCGGGCACGACGACCGCCGCCAGTTTTTCCGCTCCGGCGCGTCCGTTCTTGTCTTCCACGCCGATCACGGCAAGCTCCGCGACGAGCGGCGTTTTCAGATAATGAACTTCCAAATCTTCGGGATGGACGTTTTTGCCCGACGGCAAAACGATCACGTCCTTGGCGCGTCCGACAATGTATAGATGCCCGTCCTTGTCGAATTTTCCGAGATCGCCCGAACGAAACCAGCCGTCTTCGGTGAAAACGTCGGCGGTCGCGGTCGGGTTTTGATAATAGCCTTTGAAAACCATCGCACCGCGAATCAAAACCTCGCCGATGCCGTCTTTATCGGGATTGTTTATCTTGACTTCGGCATTGAAAAACGCTTTGCCGACCGAGCCGACGCGGTTATCTTTTTCATAAGTCGCCGTCGCCGCGCCCGAAGTTTCGGTCAAGCCGTAACCTTGAATGATCGTAAAGCCCAGCTTGTAAAAATCTTCCGCCACGTCCTCGTCAAAACGCGAACCAGCCGTGATCGCAAATTGCAATCGTCCGCCGAACGATTCGTGAATCTGTCCGAAAAGTTTCGTTCCGAGATTGAGGTTTAAAGATTTTCGCAGGAAACCGTTGGTTGCGAGCATTGCTTTGAAAAGCGTCTGCACGGCGGTCGGTTTGGCTTTGACCGCATCGAAGATTTTTTTATGAAACAGATACCAAAGGCGCGGCACGGTCGTGAGCATCGTCGGTTTGAATTCGCGCATCGCTTTGCCGAGTTCGTCGGGCGTGAGTTCCTTTAAATATCCGACCTTACAGCCGTAAGTCGCGGCAACCCAGATATTGACGATCTGCAAGTAAGCGTGAAAAAGCGGCAGTAAACTTAAGATCGAAACTTTGTCGGAAAGCTTGAGAACTTCGTTGATGCCGTCAAGCTCGGCGGCGATGTTGCCGTGCGTCAGCGGAACGCCTTTCGGTGTGCCCGTCGTGCCTGAGGTATACATCAAAAGAGCCATATCGTCACCCGCAGGTTTCGGCATTTCCTTGGCAAAACTTTCGGGAAAACCGGTTTTTGCCCAATCCTCGAACTTCTGAAAACCATTATTCGATTTTGGATTTTGGATTTTGGATTTTGGATTTTGATTTCCGTTATTCGTTTCATTTTGCCAGACGACGGCGGAGATATGCTTGCCTAATCTTTCCTCGATCTGACCGAATTTTTCCTTCATATCGGGCGAGAGAAACGCGAGTTTGGCTTCGGAATTTTCGAGAAAATTGGTGAGCGTTTCGATCTCGCCGTGCGGGTCGAGCGGGACGCAAACCGCGCCGTGATAGAGCGTTGCGAGATAGGCGATCTCCCAGCACGGATGATTTTCGCCGATCAGCGCAACGCGGTCGCCGAATTCGATATTTTCCTGTTTCAAACGATACGCCACGGCGCGCACTTGTTTGAGCATTTCACCGAAGGTATAACTTTCCGAATCGCCGACGATCTGCATCGCCGTCATCTCCGGTCGCGCTTCACAACATTCGACCACTCTCTGACAGAATGATTTAGACATATTTTTTAGTTTGACTGATTAGAGTTTTGATAATGACACAAAAAAATGCAAAAGTGCAAAAGTAAAAGGAATTTGCGAACTGTTCGGACAAAACTATTACAAAGTTCATTGAGAAATAAAAGCCTTTAAATCTTTCGGAATTATTGAACGCGGATTGGGCGAATCAAGCGGATTTAACCTGATTCTTACAAAATTTATCCGTGCCAATCCGCCCGATCCGCGTTCAAAAAAAGGAATTGAATAAAATCTTAATACACTTTTCCGGCGCGTTCGCTTGCCAGCGCGAAATTGGGAATAACACGCCAAGCCGTCAAACTGACTTCGACTTTTTGCCCGATTCTTAAGGGAAAAGCGGTCGCTTCGGGTTTCGGGCGTGTGACGATAACGGGTTGGCGATTCGTATATTCGAGCCGCACGGAAAGCCGTTCGTATGCGCCGACAAAGCTCGTTTCTTCAACGATTCCGTTTATCAAATAATGAGTTTTGGGCGGATAATTTCCAAGCTCGCTCAAAACGACATCTTCGGGACGAAAAACCAATTTGACCGATTGACCTTCGGCGAATCGGTCAGCCTCGAAACCGAGCGCGAGGCGCGTGTATTCGATCTCGAAATTATCGTCATGAATCACGCCGAGCAGAAGATTTGCCGCACCCAGAAACGTGGCGACATATTCGGTTTCGGGTTTGTTATAGACATCGAAAGGCGTTCCGATCTGTTCGATTCGCGCGTTATTCAAAACCGCGATGCGGTCGCCGAGTTCGAGGGCTTCTTCCTGATCGTGCGTGATGAAGATCGAAGGAACATTTATCTGTTTGAGCAAGGCACGAATTTCAGCGCGAAGTTTGACGCGGATTTGTGCATCGAGCGCGGAAAAAGGTTCGTCAAAAAGCAAAACTTCGGGTTTGTAAGCCAATGCCCGCGCAATCGCGACGCGTTGCTGTTGTCCGCCCGAAAGCTGTGACGGAAATTTTCGGCGATGTTCTTCGAGATGGACGAGCTTTATCAATTCATCAACAATTTCGGCGGATTCCTTTTTGTTTTTTCCGCGAATCCGCAACCCGTAGCCGATATTTTGCTCGACCGTCATTTTCGGAAAAAGCGCGTATGATTGGAAAATAACGCCGATTCCGCGTTCGCGTGCGGGCAGTTTCGTGACATCTCTGCCGTGCAGAATAACGCTTCCCGAATCGGGCGTTTCGAGTCCGGCAATAATTCGCAGAATGGTTGTTTTTCCCGAACCCGACGAACCGAGCAAAACGATGGTTTCGCCTTCGGCGACGTTGAAGCTCACGTCTTCAAGTACGGTCGCCGAACCGAATTTTTTGCAGATATTTTGAATGTTTACTGCAAAATTTGATCTGTCTTCTGCATTATTCATTCTGCGTCAAGCCAGTCGCGGGCAAAAAATAAAATGCTGAAAATCAAAAAAGAAAATATCGCCAGAACGATGGCGATGGCGTTGGCGGCTTCGACTTGTCCTTCGTTGAATTTGGCGAAAATATAAAGCGGCGCGGTTTGTGTGCGTCCGGCTAGGTTTCCCGAAACGAGAATCGTCGAGCCGAATTCGCCGACCGAGCGCGCAAAGGTCAAAAGCGCACCGCTCAAGATCGCTCCGCGAAGCGCGGGAAGCGTGATGTGCCAAAACGTCTGCCAGCGCGTTGCGCCGATCGTCGCCGACGCTTCTTCGAGCGATCTGTTCATCGTATCGAAAACGGGTTTGATAACGCCGAAAGCAAGCGGGAACGTGACGAAAATATTTGCCAGAATGATCGCATACGGCGTGAACATTATTTGCGCTTCGGGCGATAAATATTGACCTAAAATGCCGAACGGTCCCCAGAGCAGAAGTAGAGCAAATCCGGCAACGGCAGTCGGAATCGCGGTCGGCAGGGAAATCGTCACGGTCAGCGCGTTTCGTCCCCAAAAATCGTATTTCGTTAAAACATACGCGGCGAGAAGTCCGAAAAAAACATTAAAGATCGTCGCCCAAAAGCTAGTTACGATCGAAAGCTTTAAAGCGTAAACGGCATCGGGCGCGGTCAAAGCCGCCCAGAAACTCGCCAAGCCTTTGTTCGTTCCGAAAATAAAGATCGAAGCCAACGGCAGTAAAACGAGCGGCAGCATTATCAGAATCATCGCGCCGATGCTCAACGGCTTGATGATGTCGAAACCTTGCGTGTGTCTGATGCCGGAAAGATTTGCGCTCATTTTTTCATCACCTGGTCACGAAAAACCTGTTCGATGATTTCAGGATAAGCACGATTCCAACCGCCGAAATATTCGACCGTAAACGGCTCTTCGATCTTGCCGAATTCTTTGTTCGCTTCGTTCAAAGCTTCATTGGTCGCCGAACGGAAATGATATTTTACGAATGCCTTTTGCGCTTCTTCACTCCACAGAAATTTTACGAAGGCTTCAACCGAAGCGCGTTTTACCTCGTTCAGATTGCGGTCGATGACAACCGCCGGATGTTCGCTGAAAATTGTCGATTTCGGATAAACGATCTCGACGGGCGAGTTTGCCTGTTTCATCAGCAAACCTTCGAGTTCGTATGTAATCAGCGCATCGCCGAAACCCGTTTCAAACTGCGTTCGCGCTTCGCGCGCCGAACCCGGCGTGGCGATCACGTTTTTCCAGATCGCCTGCAAAGTTTGCAAAGCACGCGTTTTATCGGGCGTTCCCGTTTGCGATTCCGATTTTTTCAATTCCGAACCGTAGATCGACAAAATCGACCATTGTGCGCCGCCCGAACTGACCGGATCGGGATGAATCAGTTTGATACCGGGCTTGGCGAGATCGGGAAAATCGGTAATTGCTTTCGGATTGCCTTTGCGGACGAGAATCACGAACGGCGTTTTATTGACAATTCCTTTGTTCGGTAAACTGCGCCAATCGTTCGTGACGGCTTTTCCTTCGACCAATCGGTCAACGTCGCGTTCGATGGAAAGAATCGCCACGTCCGCCGGTGCGCCTTGCAAAATCTGATTCGTCACGACTTCTGACCCCGCGAACGAAGAATTAAAACTCAAATCTTCGCTGTGTTCGGCTTTCCATTTTGCGGCAAATGCCGGATAAATTTCTTTTTCCAAGGCTTCCTTCATAATCGAAAAGCCGTAAAGCGTGATCGTTCGTCCGCCTTTCGTATCCTGCGGTGTCGGTAAACAGCCGTTCGTGAGTAAAAGTGAAGAAATAAGGATAAAAAACAAGACGCGCGCAAGTTTGTTCTTAAACTTTTTCATAAGAATTTCTCCCTTTTATTAAATTGAAAATTGCTGAATAGTATTGAAATTGATTTTGATAGTGACCGGCTTGCTGAAAATGGAAAATTTACTCAAATGGAAACGAAAAAATCTGACACGCCGTGAGTTCAAACGCCGTGTATTGCGAAAGAAATTATAAATTTCGAGCAGAGCAAAATCACCTTTTGCGGGTTGCACCGAAACCTCAAATACTTCGGTGCAACCCGTCAAAATTAATGAAAAGAAAGATTTCATGCGTAAGCGACCTGCCGTTTATCATCAAATTCCTTTTCCAGAAATGTGTCGATATACGAGCGCAGTGCTTCGCGTTTGCTGAAACTGATCTTGCCTGAATTCTTACGGAACAAACGATATTCGTTTCTTTCGTTTGCGCCGTAAACCGTGTCCGCGTTTTCAAAAATGATGCGGTATTTCACGCAGTCGGGAATGGTGTAAAAAAATCTTCGAGCCATAACAATAAACCTCCAAAAAATTAATTGTCGTCACGAAGAAAACGAAACTTTGCTCTATTGACAGAAAGAGCGTGAAGTCCACTCGGCTTCACGCTCTTCCAGCGAAAATTTCGTGTCCTTCTTCGGTAATGCCTACGAGGTTAGCTGACGGGCTGGAAGCGAAGAATCTTCTTCTGAAAAACAGATGCGCCCCAATGTTTGGTTCCCCCGTGCCGTTTTCATTACGGAAAGCGGCTTCGGCAATTTAGTTTTAATTAGTTTATACAGGAACGAGATGAAAAAGGCAAGAAAAATTTTCAGACAATTTAACGTGAAATTAATAAGTAAAACTTTTTCAATAAATTAACTCGACAAATAAATCTACTTCGGAACACGCACTTTCAGAAAATCGTGTAAAATCTCGAATTTCGCGGGAAGTTTGCCCGGCAGTTCGCCGTCAACTTCAATGTGAATTTCATTTTTATCGGTCGGGAAAACTTCGATTTCCTTTGCCAGCGTCGATTTCACCTCGGGCAAGGTCAGATGCGTTCCGAGATATAAAGTGTAAGCATTTAAGAGGATTTTGGCGGTTTTGATGTCGCCGATGTTGACGATGTCAAGAAAGCCGTCATTGATCTTCGCATTCGGTGCGATCTTCATTCCGCCGCCGAAAAATCGGGAATTGCAGACGCAGAAGTTGATCGTGTTGAGTTGTTTTTCTTCTTTTTCGTCCATTTTGACGCGGACGGTTTTAAATTCCAATGCCAAAACTTCCTGCAAAGTCGAAAGCGCAAAGCTCGCTTTCCCGCGAATCAGATCGTGCGGAAGCCATTTCAGCGCAGTCGTCGATTTGACGTTTTCGATGATCGACGCGGAAAGCCCAAAGCTCGCCACGTTCAGAAAATAACGACTAACGGTTTCGTTTTCAAAATTTTGAAACGTGACGCGCCCGACATCGATCTTTTTGGTCTTTCCCTGTCGCAAAGCTCGCGCATTTTCGCGAATTTCAGTTGAGATTCCGAGCGTTTTGCGGAAATCTCCGCCCGTTCCCGAAGGCAAAACGCCGAGTTCGATTTCGGGATTCGATTCCAGGATGCCGTTCGCCACTTCGTTGATGGTGCCGTCGCCGCCGCAGGCGATGATAAATTTTCTGCCCTGCGCCGCGCCGCGTTTGGCGAGCGCGATGCCGTCGCCGTGTTTTTTGGTGAAAGCGACCTGAAACGCGCCGAAATGCGTGCGGAAATCGGCGGCGATCTCCGCCCAACGCGATTCGGTCGCGCCGGCGGCGGATTTCGGATTGACGATTACGAGCGGAAGATTTGCGTCAACGTTATTTGAAGAATGTTTGCTGGTTTTTTCTGACAAAATCGGTAATTTCCTTGATCTTCTTGAAATCCGAAAGCTTATAATTTGCGTCCTCGTCGGTCGTAAACGCGCGTCCCGTGTTCACGTAAACCATATTTTCGTTATACGGCGCAGTTTTGGCGGAACATTTTCCGACCACGATCACGTCTTTGAGATTATCGTCGTTCAAATCCTCGAATGCAACGCCGTCAACCCAGCAACCGAACGTCACTCCGTTGAACTGACCGGGAAAATCGAAAACTCTTTCGCCGTTTTTATAGATTGAAAATTCGGCTTCCATCGGCGGATCGTCGTATTCGGGATTGTGCGACGTAACGAAACAGGATTTTGTAAAAGGCGCGAAATCGATCGGGAAAGTTTGATTTTTGACGATCTCGTTATCGCCCGTGTCAACGCTCAAACACTCGGATTTAGTCACGGGAATCGCTTCGGAAACATCGTCGGAAACTTTTACGTTGACACCTTTCGCAGTGTCTTTCGGGGCTTCGGAAACGGCGTTTGCCGTGTTCGTATTCGACGGTTTTTCGGCGGCTTTGTTTTCGGTTTTGGCTTCATCATTGAATTTGACCGTGCAGGAAGCAAAAAACAGAACGCACAGACTCAAAGCGATGTAAATTTTATTCATTTCAGATTACTCCCGAACAAATTGCAAAACATTAATTGGTTTAGCTTTTTTTAAGCCCTAAGTCAAACAAAAAGAGAAAGACGAATTGCAAAATCGGTCTTTCTCTTTTATTTTGACTTTCAAATGAAAAATTATTCGGCGTGTGAATGCCCGACGTGATTCAAACCTGCCAAAGCCGTCGCTTTGCCGCTTGAAATCCAGCCTTTGCGAATCGTTCTGCCGCTCAAAATTCGATCGGTCGAAGTTTCAAAAGGCAGAAACAGATTAGTGTCGAAATCGACCACTGCAAATTGCGGATTTTCGTTTTTCGGCAAACTGCTGAATTGAAATTCCTTTGAAGCCCGCCGCATAAATGCTTCGATGTCTTCCAATTTGCGCGGCAAATTTTTCGTCATCCATTCCGTGCCCGTTTTCGTAACGAGCATATCGTCTTCGATGCGAACGCCGATGTTTTTATATCTTTCAAAAACAGGACGAACTTTGGCGAGAAATTGACGGTTCGCGGGCGTGTCGGCGATATAGTCGAGCGCGTCTTCGCGAATGTAAATACCGGGTTCGTTCGTCATCACCATTCCTTCCTTCATCGGCGTTCCGTAATCGCCGACATCGTGGACGTTCATCCCGAGCCAATGTCCCCAACCGTGCATATACCAAAGCGAGGACTGCGGCATCGGAACTTTTTGACCGTTAAAGGTCGCTTCAAAAGTCGCGTCCGGCGCGGTTATCAAACCGAGTTTTGCCAAGCCGTTTTTGATCGTCGAACTGGCGGCGCGGCTCGGTGCGCTGAAGCTTGCGCCGGGTTTGATGGTTCTCGCGGCGGCTTCCTGCGCGTCGTAAACGATTCGATAGATTTCCGCCTGTTCCTTTGAAAATTTGCCGTTGACCGGAAAAGTCCGCGTCACATCCGCCGTGTAGTGATCGTATTCCGCGCCGACATCCATTAATAAAAGATTATTCCGTTCGATTGCGCCCTGCGATTCGACATAATGAAGCGTCGTCGCGTTCGGTCCGCATCCGACGATCGACGGATAACCCCAGTAATCGGCATTGCGGCGGCGAAATGTATATTCGACTTCCGCCTGAACTTCGTATTCCCATTTGGCGCGTCCGACCATCGCCATCGAACGCATCTGCGCCTCGGTCGTGATGTCGATTGCGTGTTGCAGAAGTTTCAGCTCGAACGGCGATTTTACGAGGCGCAGTTCGTCGAAGATCGGGCGCGCATTTTCGATCTTGTAGCCGCTCATATTTTTGGAAAATTCCATTTCACGCCGAAATTCCGCCATTCCTTCGGGGTCCGATTCATCGTTGGGAAGCTGTAGATAAAGTGTTTCGGCATTGACGCTAATAGTTTTTCCGTCTTTTGAAGTGAAAGAAATTTTCTCTTTCAACGCTTCCATAAATTTTAGCGTTTCGGCGGCATCGATGATATTTTTCAAACCCGAAATGCGGGTCGCGTCTTCGTTTGAATACATTCGCCCGTTCCAGGTTTCAAACTGCGGATTGCGTTTCGGCAAGAATAAATACTCTTCCATATTTTCGCCGTTTTTGACGAGAACATACGTGGCGTTGTTTTGTTTGAGATTGGTCAGATAATACAGATTATTTTCCTGCCGATACATAAAATCGACATCGCCCGCATAATTTCGCGGCTCGGCACTGCGCATCACAAAAACGCTGTTCGCCGTCATTTTTTTGAAAACTTCGGCACGGCGTTTGGCAAGTTCGCTTTGCCGTTCCTGATCCGAAAACTTCGGCGCGGGCGGCGCGGTGCGAATCGCTTTCGGCGATGCTTTATCGGGAGTTTCAGCCCGATTTATGATCGGAAACGCAGATAACGTAAAAGAAAGAAGGGAAGCGCAAACAAGTAATTTCTTCATTTTTTAACCTCAAATTTAATATCTTCCGATGCGGAATTGCCGAAAAAATCGGCGGCGAACGTTCGTAAAATATAATTTCCGTTTTCGAGCGCGGAAGCATCGAAAAAGTCTTCGCGGAAACTGTCGCCGTTTACTTCGTTGGTCACGATGTAATTAAAGATCGTTTCGGGCGAATATCCCGATTTACTGCCCGCTGCGTAGACGAACGGAACGGCTTTTTCATCGGGCGTTCGGTCGAAGGAGATCGTCCATTTTTTATCGCCGACGGGCGTTTCGTCTTCGCGCAGAATTTGATAACCAAGCTTGTAAATTCCGAGTTTGCGGCGCGATTCGTTGCCGTTCATCTGGTCGAACCCGCGCAGGACGATGCGTGTTTTTCCGCTGAGGCTAATACGCAAATTTGCATTCGCGGTTTCAAACGGCGACCAAATTTCGTTAAATAATGAAATTTTTTCGATCTTCGGCGCGACCGTGTCGGAGATTCCGGGCAGGATCAAAGCGTCGAGCGCATTCATTTCCGCGCCGACGCGTCCGGCGATCAAGTGAACGTGATTGAAGGAATTGAGCGTTCCGAGCGGCTGTCCGGCTTTGAATTTCGAGCCGCGCGGAACACGGATTCCCGTGAGTTTTCCGCTTTCATTTTTTGAAAATTGAAAGCGCGGATCGTCGAAAATTTTATTTTCCCTGTCGCGTCCGAGGCGAATGTGGATGTAGCCGACGGTCGGCATCCGCAGGCGTTCGCGCAGTCCGTCGAAACCTTCGGCGGCGACGGGTTGGAGAACTTTTTCGTCGCGGATAAAACGCGCCGTTTCGCCGTAACCACCCGCGATGTCCAAGCCGTTGTGAAACCAAGCCTGTTTTCCTGCGACGATCTCGCCACGCACTTCGCCGAGCGTTCCGGCAATTTCGCGCCTTGCGGTCGGCGGGTCGTAAGTCCAGCGCGGTTCGGCTGATTTTCTGAATTCTTCGGGTTTGAAGCGCAGATTTTGTTTGTCTTCAAACGTGATTTGCTTGCCGATCTCCGCGCCTGAAAAAACGCGTAAAACCTGATTTTCGCTGTCGGCAACGAAAAGATTTCCGTTTGAGTCGAACGCCAGCCCGCTCGGACGGTTGAATTTTGCACGCAAAAGTTCGCCATCCGAAAAGCCGCGCCAATCGTTCGAGATCGTTTCGACCAGCGGAAAACTCCGCGCACCGAGCGAGCGAATTGCATTGCCGTCGGTGACGAAAACCGCTCCCGAATCTGCCACAGTGAGTGCGGTCGGGCGCACGAAAACCGCATTTTCGAGTTTTCCGTCTTTCCAATCCTCGTTTCCGTTGCCCGTCAAAGTCCACGTTGCGCCGTTCGTTTCGATGACGCGGACGCGGCGGTTTCCCGTGTCGGCGACCAAAATTCTGCCGTCCGTCCAAACCGCCAGACCGTTCGGCGTGTCGAACTGCGCCGAACTTCCGATGCCTTCGCCGTAGCCTTGTTTTTCGCCCGCAAGCGTTGAAACCGTGCCGTTTTCGATGACGCGGATGCGGTCGTTGTAGGTGTCGGCGACGAAAATTTTATCTTCCGAAACGGCAACTCCGATCGGCGCGTTGAAAAGCGCGGTTTTCGCGTTGCCATCCTGAAAGCCCTGACGGTTTTCCGATCCTGCGACAAGCTCAACTTCGCCGCTTGGCTTAACTTTTTTGACGGTGTGCGAACCCGCATCGGCAACGATCAGATCGCCGTTTCGGTCGAAGGCGATTTGCGAAGGCGTGTCGAGTTTGTCGGTCAAAACGGCAAGTTTTCCGTCTTTGGAAACGCGAAAGATCACGCCTTTTTCGCCGTCGGAAACGTAGATTTCGCCGCCTTTGACGGCAACGCCGAAAGGCTCGCCGAATTTGTCCTGCAAGCCCGCAAAAGTCGTTACTTTTGAAAAAGGTTGACGTTCGACGGTCTTTTCGCGGCAGGAAAATGCGCTGAAAATGGAACAGAAAATTATTAGAAATTTTATAAAATCAGGAATATAAAAAGGCATTTGTTTAATTTCGGGAAGTGAAATGAATCTTTTCAAAAATTACCACGAAAGACGAAAATTTAAAACGACAAAACTTTCGTTATCTGTTATTATCTGCAAAAGCCCCGAAAATTTTAATTTAGAGAGAGGAGAAAAAATATATGTTTTCTTTACAGGATTTATTAGGACAAGATCAAGGAAATCAGGCGGTTGACCAGATCAGCCAGAATATCGGTGCGGATCATTCGGCAGTCAGTTCGGCGATCCAGATGGCGTTGCCGATGATTTTGAACGGATTGGCGAACAATGCTTCGACCCCGCAAGGCGCGCAAAATCTGGATAACGCGTTGACCAACGACCACGACGGCAGTATTTTGGGAAACCTCGGCGGACTTGCCGGAATGATCTTCGGCGGACAGCAAGCCGCCCCGCCGCCGCGTCAGGCTGATGCGGGCGGCATTCTCGGTCACATTTTCGGCGGAAATCAGGGAAATGTGACACAACAGGTCAGCCAGCAATCAGGTTTGAACATCGGACAGGTCGCGCAGATTTTGATGTTTCTCGCGCCGATCGTGATGGGTTATCTCGGCAAACAGAAACAGGAACAAGGACTCGACGCAAGCGGCTTACAGAATATGCTCGGACAACAACAGCAACAGATTCAGCAATCGCCGCAGGGAAGCTTCCTTGAAAGAATGCTCGACAGCGACGGCGACGGCAGTGCGATGGACGACATCGCTTCGATGGCGTTCAAATATATGACTAATCGTTAAGTAAGAAGTCTTAAATTAATTCGGATAAAAGTTCAGAGTCCCTTCTTCAGAAGGCTTTTCGTTGAGATAAAGCCGCCTGAAGGCGGGACTCTGAACTTTTATTCTTAAAAAACGCGCCGTATTTTAATGCAAATTTGATTCATCAGCATCCGCGACCGAAATCCGTTTCGGGAATTTGTGCGGTTCATAAAAAGATCGTCCCGTTTCATTTGAATAACCGTTCGCATTTCATTTTCGATTGAAAATGTTGTTTCGTAAAAAAAGAAAGCCTTGAAACTATTTTTTCCGGGTGACGTTATAAACCGTGGAAATTAACCTATTTGTAAAAATCTATGAACAGAAAACTTTTTCGCCTGCCGTTTGCGGCATTCTTATTCGCATTTATTCTGATGTTTTCGACGTTCGTTTCGGCACAAACGCCGCCGGCGAACGAGGTCAAAAAGCTTCCGCCCGTCAATTGGGTGCGGTCGCGCGATGTTGATATTAAGCACGTCGCCATCGATCTGCGGTTCGATTGGGATAAGGAATCGGCTTACGGCAACACGGTCGTGACGCTTGCGCCATTCAAAAATACAGATAAGATCACGCTCGACGCAGCGCAGATGCAGATCGTTTCCGTGACGAAGGCGGACGGAAAAGCTTTGAAATTCAATTACAAGCAGGGAGCCGAAGACAATAATCTGGAAATAATACTCGACCGCGTTTACAAGGTCGGCGAGGACGTTTCCGTGAAGATCGATTACCGCACGGCTTACGTTAACAAGGTTGAAGATACGGAAACATCGATCGGGAGTTTTGGGCGTGGACTCCGTTTTATCAAACCGAACGATGAAAATCCGAATAAACCGATGCAGATTTGGTCGCAGGGCGAAACCGAATTTAACCGCTATTGGTTTCCGTCATACGATTCGCCGAACGATTTCCGCACTTCCGAATTGAAAGCGACCGTCGATAAAAAATATTTCGTCGTTTCAAACGGCAAACTGATGTCGAAAAAGGAAAACAGCGACGGAACGGTAACTTTTTACTGGAAAATGGACATTCCATACAGCAATTATCTGACCTCGATCGTCGTCGGCGAATATGCCGAGATCAAAAACGGCGAATACCAGGGAATTCCCGTTTATGCCTACGGTTATAAGAACGAGCAAAAAGAGGTCGCCGCGACGACGAAAAATATTGTCGATATGGTCAAATTTTTCTCGGAAATTACCGGCGTAAAATATCCGTATCCGAAATATGCGCAAACGATGGTCGAAGATTTCGGCGGCGGAATGGAAAACATTTCCGCGACGACGCAGATCGAGGAAATGATTCACGACGAACGCACACTCATCGATCAGGATTCGGATTCGCTGCAAGCGCACGAGCTTGCGCATCAGTGGTTCGGCGATTACGTGACGACCCGCGATTGGGGACAGATTTGGCTGAACGAATCGTTTGCAACCTATTTCGATGCGCTCTATCACGAAAAATCGAAAGGTCACGAAGATTTTCTCTACAACAACGTGCGCGGCAATCAAAATAATTATTTCGGTTCGTGGAATCAGGGTTATCGCCGCCCGATCGTCACGAAAAATTATGCCGACAAGGACGCGCTTTTCGACAATTATGCTTATCCGCGCGGCGCGGCGGTTTTGCATATGCTCAGAAAACATCTCGGCGACGAAATGTTTTTCAAATCGCTCAACCGCTATCTGACGCAAAACGCGCATCAGCCCGTTTCGACCGAAGATTTGCGAATCGCCATCGAAGAAGCGAGCGGTCAGTCGATGGATTGGTTTTTCGATCAATGGCTTTACAAAATGGGACATCCGATCTTTGAAGTCACGCAAAACTACGACGAAGCGAAGAAACAATTAACGCTCAACGTCAAACAGACGCAAAAGACCGATCCGAAAAATGAATATCCGCAGGTCGAATTTTTTCAGACCTACGTCGATGTCGAGATCGACAACCGAATCGAAAGAGTATGGCTGAAACCGCAAGCCGAAAACGTTTTCACATTTGATTCGGCAGTCAAACCGAAGCTCGTCAATTTCGATTTTGAAGGAACGCTTATCAAAGAAATAAAGTTTGAAAAATCGGTCGATGACCTGATCTATCAAATGACGAACGACAAAGACGTGCTCGGGAAACGCTGGGCAATGGCGGAGCTTGCGAAAAAAGCCGCCGGAGCGGATAAGCAAAAGATCGTTGCCGCGTTTCTGAATTCGATGGAAAAAGATTCGTTCTGGCGAATCCGCCGTGCGGCTCTCTCGGAAGTTGCGAATGTCTATTCGCCCGATGTGCCGCCGGGACAAACGCGTCCTGCCGCCAGAATCGACGATACGGCGTTACAGGCAATCTTGCGTGCCGCAAAGGATAAAAACAACTTCGTTCGCGGCGATGCGCTCGAACTGCTCGGCGAAACGCGGGACGCGAAATATGCCGATCTTTTGATCTCGAATCTGAACGATCAAAGCTATTTCATCATCGATCAATCAGCCGAAGCCTTGGGACGCACGAAGAGTCCGAAAGCCTACGAAAATCTGATTAAATTGGTCAATACCGAATCGTGGCGCGGTCGCATCCGTGCGGCGGGTTTGAACGGGTTGGCTGAACTGGGCGAGCCGCGCGGACTGGATTTGGCGATCAAATACGTGAACGACAAAAATCAACCCGTGGCGGTCAGAAATGCCGCTTTGAACGCTGTTGTGGCAAGCGGAAAAGGCGACTCGCGAGTTTTCCCGCTGGTTTTTGAAAGTTTTAAGAAATCCGTCGAAACCAACGATTTTCAGGGAATTTTCAACGGGATGCAAGCTTTTATCAAAATTGCCGACCCGCGCGGGCAGGAAGCTTTCGACCTGTTGAAGGCTAAATTTGGAAAAAATCCGCAATTTGCAGACGCGATAAACTTTTATGAATCTCAATTTAAAGCAGCAATCAAAAAATAAATAAGACTCACAAAATAAAAAAAGCAACGGGAATAGTTTCGCTAAACCCGTTGCTTTTTTATTTACGAAAAGAAAAATTAGACTTTTCAGCCGTCCGTGAAATAAAATAAAAGCCGAAATTCCAAAATCAAAAGCGTTTCTTAAAGAGTTAATGCACCATACTATCTTAATCTTTCTCGCGTTGTTGTTTGCGATGGCTCTGCTCTATATGCTGAGTCAAAAACTGCGCGTTTCTTACCCGATCTTTCTCGTTTTGGGCGGATTGGTGATCGGTTTCATCCCCGGAATGCCGCGATTTGCGCTGAGTCCCGAAATAGTCTTTATGATCTTTCTGCCGCCGCTTTTATATGAAGCGGCTTGGTTTACGTCGTGGTATGATTTCTGGAAATGGAAACGCCCGATCACGTTGCTCGCGTTCGGTTTGGTCTTTTTTACTTCATTGGCGGTTGCTTTCGTTTCGTCCGCGCTGATTCCGGGATTTACGCTTGCATTGGGATTTTTGCTCGGCGGAATCATCTCGCCGCCTGACGCGGTCGCGGCGCAATCGGTTTTGAAAGGGTTGAAGATTCCGAAACGCATCACAACGATTCTGGAAGGCGAAAGTCTGGTCAACGACGCGTCGAGTTTGATCGTTTTCCGCTTTGCGCTGGCGGCGATTCTGACGGGACAATTCGTTTTTCAAACGGCGGTCGTCAATTTTTTCCTCGTTTCGATAATGGGAATCGCCATCGGCATCGCGGTCGGTCTTATCTTTTACGCCATTCATAAATATTTGCCGACCACGTCGAGTGTGGACACGATCCTGACGCTGATGACACCTTACATAATGTATCTGACGGCGGAGCAATTTCATTTTTCGGGCGTTTTGGCAGTCGTCAGCGGCGGACTTTTTCTCTCGTTCCGTTCGCATAAGATTTTCGATTTCCGCACCAGAATTCAAACCAACGGTGTTTGGAGCGCGTTGGTATTTTTACTCAACGGTTTGGTTTTTATCCTGATCGGATTACAGCTTCCGCTCATCATCGACGGACTCGGCGAATATTCGGTCGGCGAGGCGATCTATTATTCGGTCGTGATAACTTTAGTGGCGATCGTCATCAGGATTTTGTGGGTTTATCCGAATACGTATCTGCCGCGTCTTTTGAGCAAAAAGATTCGTGAGCGTGAGCCGTTTCCTGCGCCGAAAATGGTTTTTCTGGTCGGCTGGGCGGGAATGCGCGGAGTCGTTTCGCTCGCTTCCGCGCTTGCCGTTCCGTTGATGATGAGCGACGGCACAACGCCTTTTCCGCATCGAAATCTGATTCTTTTCATCACGTTTGTGGTCATTTTGATAACGCTCGTTTTTCAGGGCTTGACGATGCCGTTTCTGATTCGTTGGCTGAAGATCGAAGACGACCGCGAGATTCCCGAAGAAGTTCAGCTTTCGGACATTCGTTGCCGGATGGCGAGTCATTCGATCAATTATTTGCAGGAAAATTACGCCGAAGAACTCGAAAATAATGCGAAACTGAAGAGGTTTTTTCAACAGCTTCAGCACACGATCAATCGTGAAAGACAAATCGTTTCGCAAGAAGAAACCGCGAAGGAACGCAACGCCGCCCGTGAAAAGTTCAATCAAATATTTCTTGAACTCGTTGCCAACCGCCGCCGCGAATTATTTAATCTGCGCCGCGAAAAAACTTATGACGACGAAGTTTTAAGAGAATACGAACGCTTGCTCGATCTCGAAGAAGCCCGGATGCAGTCTTAGATTTTTTCAACTTCTCCCAAACGTTTATCGGCGTTTCGTTTTTTGTTAGAATGTCTGCGCCCGACTAAAATTATGTCAAAATTCAAATATTTCAACCTTCTATTCTTTTTACTTTTAGTGCTTTTAGCGGTATCGGCTTTTGCCCAGAATGAACCGATCAGCCGACAGGAAACTTTGCGCGGTTCGATCACGCCCGAACGCGAATGGTGGGATTTACAGCATTACGATCTTTCCGTCGAGTTTTTCCCCGACACGAAAAAGATCAAAGGCTCGAATGTCATTTCGTTCAAAACCGTCAAATCCGATTACGTGATGCAGATCGATCTGCAAGAACCGCTGGCGATCACGAAGGTCACGCATAAAAACAAGGATTTGAAATATAAACGCGAAGGCAACGCCTATTTCGTTTATCTGGAAGAAGAATTGCCGAAAGACATCGAGGATAGCATCACGGTTTATTGGGAAGGCACGCCGACCGAAAGCAAAAATCCGCCGTGGGTCGGCGGCATCACTTGGGGACGCGACGATCTCGGCGAACATTTTATTACGACGACTTGTCAGGGAATCGGCGCAAGCATCTGGTGGGCAAACAAAGATCACGGCGCGGACGAACCCGACAAGGGAATGAATATAAATATCACCGTTCCCGAAAATCTGGCGGCGGTTTCAAACGGGCGTTTGAAGAAGATCGACGAAAACAAAGCCGAAAAAACGAAAACCTTTCGTTGGCAAGTCACCAATCCGATCAATAATTACGGCGTGAATGCAAACATCGGAAATTATGTTCACTGGGAAGAAAGCTATCAGGGTTTAGGCGGAAAACTCGACATTCAATATTGGACTCTGCCGCATCAGAAAGAAGCCGCGATGAAAACTTTTCAGGAAGTTCCGCGAATGCTGAAGGCTTTTGAATATTGGTTCGGCAAATATCCTTTTTACGAGGACGGCTACAAGCTTGTTACCGTTTCATATCCCGGAATGGAACATCAATCTTCGGTGACTTACGGCAATTGGTTTCGCAACGGCTACCGCGCCCGCGACGTGAGTTTTACGGGAATCGGTTACAAATTCGATTTCATCATCGTTCACGAATCGGGGCACGAATGGTTCGGCAACAATATTTCGATGAAGGATGCCGCCGATATGTGGATTCACGAAGGCTTTACGAATTACTCGGAAAATCTTTTCGTCGAATATTATTTCGGCAAAAAGGACGGTTCGGATTACGTCATCGGCAGCCGCAAAAATATTCAAAACAAATCGAACATTATCGGCACGTATAACTCGAATCGTTCGGGTTCGGGCGATATGTATTACAAAGGCGGCAATATGCTTCACACGATCCGCAACGTCGTGGGCGACGACGAAAAATGGCGCGGCATTCTGCTTGGACTTAACAAAGATTTCTGGCATCAAACCGTGACGACTCAGCAGGTCGAAAACTACATTTCCCAAAAATCGGGAATCGATCTGAGCAAGGTTTTCGACCAATACTTAAGAACAACTAAAATTCCCGTTCTGCAATACAAAACCGACGGAAAAACCGTTTCCTACAAATGGACAAACGTCGTTGCGGGTTTTGCGATGCCGGTTCGCGTCAATATCAACGGCAAGGAAGTTTCATTGAAACCGACCGAAACCACGCAAACTTTTACGGTAGACGGCGACGTAAATTCGTTTGAAGTTGACCGCAATTTCTACGTCGAAACCGAAGCCGTGAAATAGATTTTCTGTGCTAAAATTCTTCTGAGGTGAAAATATGGCGATGACCGCAGTTCAAAAATTAGAAAATCTGGAAGCCTTTATGGGACAGCATTTTTCGTTCTTTATCGGTGAAATTTCCGACCGGCAATTTGAAAAAATCTGCCGAAAAAACAGGGATTTCAAGATTGAACAAACTGCCGAAGGAGAATTGATAATTATGCCGCCGACACTTCCCGATTCGGGCTGGAGAAACAGTGAATTAAATACGGATGTAACCATTTGGAACAGAAAAAGCAAGGCAGGAATTGTCTTTGATTCATCGACATATTTTACGTTGCCGAACGGTGCCAGACGTTCGCCCGACGTTGCTTGGATGAAGCGCGAAAGATGGGAAAGTTTGAGCGAAAAGAAACGTCGGGAAGATTCCCGCTTCGTTCCCGATTTTGTCATCGAACTTCGCTCTTCGACGGATTCGCTCAAACCTTTGCAAGCCAAAATGAAAGAATACATCGAAAACGGCGTAAAATTGGGCTGGCTGATCGACCCGAAAAACAAAAAAGTTTACGTTTATCGCGCAAACGGCGAAGTCGAAACTTTGAAAAATCCCGAAATTCTTTCCGGCGAAGATGTTTTGGTCGGTTTTGAACTAAACGTGCAGGAGATTTTTTAAGTTGACTCAAACGATTTAACTCTATAAAATCAAACCTTCAAACGTGGTGAGTTACGGCAACTTGCGACCACGCAAAAAATCGCTAAAAAGCTAAGAGTTTCAGATTTAAATATTTTTTGATGAAAAGAAAACTCTGCGCTTGTTTGGCGCGGAGTTTTTTGATTTTTACAAAAAAATGGCGGAAAGCATTTACGGGGAAGATTTCAATATTCACTTTACAAACGGCGGCGCGGCGGCTTTGTTTGAAAGTTTGATCTTGCTCGGCAGTGAGCTTCCCGAAGAAAAAACTTTGCGCGAATTGGTCGATTATCTGCAATACAGTTTGGACAATTTCGGTTGCGGATGCAGGTTTTTCGACATTGAAAATTTACCTAATGAATTAAATTTCGAGCATCTCGCCGAGTATGCGCGTTTGATAAATTTATTCTGCATCGCGTTAACCAAAGCCGACTCAAAACTCGACGTGAATATTTCGTGGAATTACGAATCGAGAATGAATTGGCTGGCGCGTTTGATGAATTTGTATTTGCTCATCGAAAAGCAGTTGGCAAAAAACGGCATCGAAATTTCGCCGCAAAACGTTCCGCTTTCGCCGAAAGAAGCCGTGACGGTCGAAAGACAAAGGTTGATGGCGGTTTACGACAAAACGAAAAATCGCCTTGAAAAAGCGGAACGAATAAAACTGTGGGGAAAAATCGTCGATCTTTTCGAGCAGGACAAAACCGTAACGGACGGCAGGATTTTAGGTTTGGCATATTATCACTACGCCGAATTGACCGCAGATTCGGCTTCAAAGGCAGAACTCGTAAAACTGTGGGAAAAAAACATTGATTTCTCGGAGCGGAATAAGTCCGAAACAGACCTGAAAATTTTGAGTTCGGCATATTATCACTACGTCGAACTGCTTGACGCGTCGGTTGAACCGGAAAAGGAACTTGCAGTTTGGAAAAGACTTCTGGAAATTGAAACACGACTCGGCGGTGACGAGGAAGAAATTAAGCTGATCGTCGAAATAATCGAGGGAATTGAAAAATTGTAAAATTTTTCAATTGAATTTTGCGGCAGTTAAACGGTATGATCTCGAACTTGAAAAAAGACGAAAGTATTAAAAATGCCTTGCAAAAATTGTCCGCTGTTTACGGGGAAGAGAATTTAGAATTGGCGGATTATTGGGATGCCGACCTGTTTGCAATAGGAATCGAAAATAGAACGGATAAAAAGCATTTGATCTATATTTCGACATTTAATTTGTCGGCGGATTTATATTTTGTCGAAGTTGAAAAAGCTAACAGCGAAACCGATCTGATGAAATATGAGGTAGTCGAATGCTTCAAAAGCATAAATTTTGAAGGTTTGTTTGAAGTTACATCCAAATATCTGAATTTACAACGAATTTATGAGCAATAAATTTTTAGATTTATTAAAAGAAAAAGTCGTCGTTTTCGACGGCGCGATGGGAAGCAATCTGCAATCGCAGAATTTGACGATCGAAGATTGGGGCGGACCGCAGTTTGAAAACTGTTCGGAAAATCTGCTTTATACAAAGCCCGAAGCGATCGAAAAAGTTCATCTCGGCTTTTTGGAAGCGGGCGTTGACGTGATCGAAACGAACAGTTTCGGCGGCGGCGAAGTCGTTTTAGCGGAATTCGGGATTGCCGACAAAGCCTACGATGTCAACAAAAAAGCGGCTGAACTCGCCAAGCGTCTGGCAAATGATTATTCGACGAAATCTCATCAAAGATTCGTCGCCGGTTCGATGGGACCCGGCACGAAATTGCCGACGCTCGGACATATTTCTTATGAAAATCTGAAAAAATCCTACGATGAACAAGTGCGCGGGCTTTTCGACGGCGGCGTTGATATGTTCATCGTCGAAACTTGCCAAGACATTTTGCAGACGAAAGCGGCTCTGCGTTCGATCTTTGAATTTTTCGAGAAACAACGCGTTAAATTGCCCGTCATCGCCCAAGTTACGATCGAAACCTTCGGGACGATGCTCAACGGCACGGAGATTTCCGCCGCGCTGACCGCGCTCGAACCTTATCCGATCGACATTATCGGGATGAATTGCGGAACTGGTCCCGACCAAATGACCGAAAACGTCAAATATCTGTGCGAAAATTCGCCGTTTCCCGTGTCGGTTCTGCCGAACGCGGGAATGCCTGAGGTGAAAGACGGACAGCAGTTTTACACGGAAACGCCCGAAGATTTCTCCAAAAAAGTCGAACATTTTGCGAAGGATTTCGGGGCAAACGTCGTCGGCGGCTGTTGCGGAACTTCGTTCGAGCATCTGCGTCAGGTCGTCGAGAAAATGCAGGGCGTTTCACCGAAACAGCGCGACGTGAAATTTACGCCGTCGGCTTCTTCGATCTATTATTCACAGCCTTACACGCAGGACAATTCGTTTCTGATCGTCGGCGAACGCGTCAACGCTTCGGGGTCAAAGAAAATGCGTGACCTTTTACAGGCTGAAGATTGGGACGGACTTATCAAATTGGCGAAGGAACAGGAACGCGAAGGCGCGCATATTTTGGACGTAAACGTTGATTTCGTCGGGCGCGACGGCGTTGCGGATATGCACGAACTCGTTTCAAAACTCGTCACCAACGTCAAAATTCCGTTGATGCTCGATTCGACCGAGTGGGAAAAAATGGAAGCGGGATTAAAGCTTGCGGGCGGAAAATGTATCCTGAACTCGACCAATTACGAGGACGGCGAACCGCGATTTATGCGGCTTTTGGAACTTGCGAAGGAATACGGCGCGGCGATCGTGATCGGCTTGATCGACGAGGACGGAATGGCGCGAACGGCGGAAGATAAAGTGAAAATCGCGCGCCGCGCCTTCAAACAGGCGACGGCATTCGGTATCGAAGCGCACGATATTTTCTTTGACCCGCTCGCCTTGCCGATCTCGACCGGCATCGAAGAAGACCGCGCCAACGCAAAATCAACCATCGAAGCGATCAAAACGATACACGCGGAAATGCCCGAAGCGAATATTATTCTGGGCGTTTCAAACATCTCTTTCGGTCTGAATCCGGCGGCGCGTGTCGTTTTGAATTCGATTTTCTTGCACGAAGCGGTCGAAGCCGGAATGAATTCTGCAATCGTCAATGCGTCGAAAATTCTGCCGCTTAATCGTTTCAACGAACACGAAATCGATGTTGCTTTGGATTTGATCTATGACCGCCGCAAGTTTGAAGGCGACATCTGCACTTACGACCCGCTCGGCGAATTTACGACAATGTTTGAGGGTAAAACGGCGAAATCGATGAAGGTTGACACGTCGCATCTGACCATCGAAGAAAAACTCAAACATCACATCATCGACGGCGACAAGATCGGTCTGGAAGAAAATCTCCAGAAAGCGTTGGAAAAATATCCCGCGCTCGAAATCATCAACGATATTCTGCTCGACGGGATGAAAACGGTCGGCGATCTGTTCGGTTCGGGACAGATGCAGTTGCCGTTCGTTTTGCAGTCGGCAGAGGTGATGAAAACCGCCGTTAAATTCCTCGAACCGTTTCTGGAAAAGGTCGAGGGCGAACAGTCGAAAGGCGTGATGGTTTTGGCGACCGTCAAGGGCGACGTGCACGACATCGGCAAAAATCTGGTCGATATTATTTTGACGAATAACGGTTATCGCGTCGTAAACTTGGGCATCAAACAGACCATTGAAGAAATTCTCCACGCGCAGGAAGAACACAAAGGGGATGCCATCGGAATGTCGGGTTTGCTCGTCAAATCGACGCTGATTATGCGCGATAATCTCGAAATTATGAACGAACGCGGCATCAATGTTCCCGTCATTTTGGGCGGCGCGGCGTTGAACCGCAAATACGTTGACAACGATCTCGTGCCGCTTTACAACGGCAAATTGTTCTATGCGCGTGACGCGTTCGACGGTCTGCACGCAATGGACGAACTCACGCAAGTCGAGTCCAAAGTCCAAAGTCCAAAGTCCAAAGTCGCGGTTGCGGGAACCGATTCTTCCATTCTCGATGCTGACACGATCGAAACAGTTAATGATTCGGAAGATTTAGTCGGCGAAGATGCAAAGCTCGGAATGGTCGCGGCGCGTGTTTCGCAACGAACAACTGACAACGAGCAACGAACCAAACACACTACAAAATCCGCCGTTGCGCCCGTCGAAAATATCCCGACTGCGCCTTTTTACGGCTCGAAAGTAGTTGAGATCAAAGATTTGTCGAAGGTTTTCGCATTCATCAACGAAACCGCGCTTTTCAAAGGTCAATGGCAATATAAACAGGGCAGAACGTCGAAGGAAGATTATCAAAAACTGCTCGAAACCGAAGTTTATCCGCGATTCAAAGCGATCAAAGCCGAAGCGACACGCGACAAACTGCTCGAAGCCAAGCTCGTCTATGGTTATTTCCCGTGTCAATCCGAAGGCAACGATCTCATCATTTACCAGAACGACGAAAAAACGGAAAGAATGCGTTTCACTTTTCCGCGTCAACCGCTTGAACAGCGCGGCAGTAAAAATTTGTGTCTGGCGGATTATTTCGCGTCGAAAGATTCGGGCAGGATCGATGTAGTCGCCTTCGATCTCGTCACGATGGGAAGAAAGGCAAGCGAGCATTCGCACAAACTTTTCAAATCGGACAATTACACCGATTATCTGCTTTTCCACGGTCTTTCGGTCGAATCCGCCGAAGCCTTAGCCGAAATGTGGCACAAACGCATCCGCGAAGAACTCGGCATCGACGGCGCAGATGCGGCGGATTTGAACAAACTTTTCCATCAGGGCTATCAAGGCTCGCGCTACAGCTTCGGCTATCCCGCGTGTCCGAATCTCGAAGATCAAACCAAGATTTTCGAGCTTTTACAGCCCGAAAGAATCGATGTCGAACTGACCGAAGAATTTCAGTTGAATCCCGAACAGTCGACTTCGGCAATCATCATTCATCATCCCGAAGCGAAGTATTTTAATATCGAGTAAATATGTCCGTCATCGAAATTAAAAAACTCGGTTTGACAGAAATAGCTCTAGCCAGAGAACTTATCGAAATGTTCGGATTTGAGGATGAAAGCGGAAATCGGCAGTTTTCGTCCGTTGAATATACGCGCCGAATGTTGGAAAGAGCCGATTTTCACGTGATCGTTGCGCTCCATAACGGTAAACTTGTCGGCAGTCTGACGGGATATGAGATGAAGATGTTCAAAAGTGAAACGACCGAAATGTTTCTTTATGAAATCGAAGTTGTCGAATCGCACAGGCAAAAGGGAATCGGCAAGGCTTTGATCGAATTTTTGAAGCAAATCTGCCGCGAAAAAGAAATCGTCCAAATATTTGTAGGCACTGAAAAAGACAATTTTCCCGCCTGAAAACTATACTCAAGCACCGGCGGCGAAACGGACGAAGATTCGGTTTGGTTCAATTACTTTTTTTGAAGTAATTTTTGTGAACTGAATCAATGTCAGACTTTTCAATCATCATCCCGAACATTTCTTAAGAATCAGACAGACGCATCAACATTTATTAAATGTTGATGCGTCTGTCTTGCGTGTTGACTCGACGGCGTGAGTGTTGGCTCGACTGAAATACTTGTTGATTCGACGGATTTGCTTGTTAATACGGCGGACAGCATATTTTTGCAGTATTTTTGAAACTTAAAGACGTGAAACTTAAAGACGCGTTAAAGCGATGTTTGGCGGTATTATTGAGATATGAAGATAGTTGAAGAAGCTGAATTAACAATCGGGCAGAAGGAACGCATCGTGGAAATATGGAATGCCGAATATCCCGCGAGTATAGCGCATCCCGATTTGTCGAGTTTTGAGGATTATTTGAATAATCTCGGCGAGAAACGGCATTTTTTGCTGTTCGACGAAAATGAAATCCTCGTCGGTTGGACGATGCTTTTTGTGCGCGACGGCGCGAAATGGTTTGCGATTCTGGTTGATGCAAAATTTCAGGGAAAAGGTTGTGGCGTGAAGCTGATCGACGCGCTTAAATCCGCCGAAAAAAGATTTTTCGGTTGGGTCATAGACAACGATGACAATGTAAAATCGAACGGAACCGCTTACAAATCGCCGTTGGAGTTTTATAAAAAGATCGGTTTTGCGGTTCACACGGATGAAAAACTTATCAAGGAAGAAATCTCGGGCGTGAAGATCGAATGGAACGGTTAGCGCGATTTCTTCGACGAAACCGTTTTCAAATCCGCAACTGTTTGGCTTGCCGCGTTCAAAATCAATAAAAATAAAATTTTAAATCCGACTGATATTTTTTGCCGAAATTATCCGCGTTAGTTTGCGGAGGTAATTTTATGGCAATAAATCCTGCAATTATTCGACGACCGACGGATCGTAATTTATTTTTGGCGGCGGGCATCCTGTTTCCGCTTCTGGTTCTTTTCGGTTATTTTAAGACATATTATTTCAAAGCGTTTTTCGACGTTCCGCCGATCGCAAATTCGCTCGTTCATTTTCACGGCATCGTGATGTCTTTGTGGGTTTTGTATTTTACGGTGCAGGTCGCGCTTGCACGCACGAAAAACATCAAGCTCCATATGACGCTCGGAATGTTCGGTATCGGGTTGGCGGCTCTGGTCGTGGTGGTCGGACTGGCAACGGCTTACGATTCGCACATCGTCCGCCACGTTGCGCCGCCGGGAATCGAGCCATACAGCTTTCTGGTGATTCCGCTCGGCGATATGTCGTATTTCATCGCGGTTTTCGCGGGTGCGATCTATTACCGCAAACGTCCGGCTGAACATAAAGCCCTGATGCTGATGTCTGCGATCAATTTCGCCGCGCCCGCTCTGGCACGTCTGCCGATGGTTCCGCCCGATTATTTTCTGCTCTGGGCATTCGGTTTCCCCTGTTTGCTGGCGATTGCGGCTCTGGCTTGGAATACTTACAAACACCGCAAATTAAATAAGGTCTTTGCGATTGCCGCCGCCGTTTTCGTGATTATGCAGCCTTTGCGGTTGATGATCGGTTTTTCCGAAAGCTGGGTGCAATTGATGACAAAGATTTTTTCCTGAGAAATAAGAAAAAAGCGGATCTTTCACGATCCGCTTTTTTCTTCAATGAAGAATTTTGTTGTATTTGTTGCGGTAATCGAGCGGAGTCATTCCCGTGATCTTTTTGAAGATTCCGCGAAACGCTTTCGTGTCCGAATAGCCGACGTCGAACATCACTTCGGTGATGTTTTTGCGCGTCGTTTCAAAACTCTTTTTGGCGGCTTCGATCTTGACGCGCTGGACATATTCGTTGACGGTATTGTTCGTCGCTTTTTTGAAACGGCGTTCAAAATTGCGGCGGCTGACGGCAAATTTGTTCGATAATTCGTCGGTCGTGATGCGTTCGTGAAAGTTCGTTTCGATAAATTTTTGCGCCTTCCTGATCTGTTCGTCGGCGTGATTACGCTGACCTTTGAACATTATAAATTGCGATTGATTTTCGCGTTTGATGTCGATGGCGAAGATTTTCGCGGTTTTGATCGCCGTTTCGCGGTCGGTAAATTTTTCGACCAGGTAGATGAGTAAATTAAAATACGAGGTCGCGCCGCCGCTCGTGTAAATTCTGTCTTCTTCGGTAATGATCTTGTCGGTTTGCAGATCGATCTCGGGAAACATCGCGCCAAATTCTTCCGCCGCTTTCCAATGCGTCGAACATTTTTTTCCTGCCAGCAATCCCGTTTTCGCCAGCATAAACGCGCCGACGCAAAGACTGACAACTTCTGCGCCTTTCTCGTATTGCTCCGAAATCCACGGAATAAAAGGTTCGTTAGTTTCCAAAAAATCTTCCGTTTTGCCGTAAAATGCCGGAATAAATATCAGATCGGTTTTCTTTACTTCATCGATCAAAAAATCGGCGTGAACCGAAAATGCGCTGTTGTGCAAACGTATTTCCTTTTTCAAACCGACGAATTTTATATCGAAGATCGCGGGCTTTCGCTCCGCTTCGGCAAAACTGTTGACTGCCGAAAAAATATGACGCGGGTCGTCGATTGCCGCCAAAACTGCCGATTCGGGAACGAGTATCGAAACGTGTTTCATAGATAAACTCAAAAAATAAACTCAAAATCCTTCTTTCAAGTTTCAGTTTAATTGTAATCAGACAGGTAAATTGTTCAAATGAAAAATTGATTTTCGTCTGATAAAATTGTCGCAATCAGCCCTTACAATTGTCATTATCGCACCGCTCAAAATCGGATTTTTGGTGATAGGATAATACTATGTTTTATCTGTGAAACAAAATTACAAATCTAAAAAGGAGAATTTTAAAATGGCTAATATCAATCCATACTTGAGCTTTAACGGGAATACGGAAGAAGTATTCAATTTTTACAAATCGATTTTCGGCGGCGAATTTGCAACCGTAATGCGCTACGGCGATGCGCCCGGTTGCGATGAGGTCGAGGGCGGCAACAAATTGAGCGAAAGCGACAGCAGCAAAATTATGCACGTTGCTTTGCCGATCGGAAGCAAAGGCGACGTTTTGATGGGATCGGACGTGCCGGATTCGATGGGACAGTTGAAGCAGGGAGATAATTTTTCGATTTCCATCAGTGTCGACAGTAAAGAAGAAGCCGACCGCATCTTTAACGGACTGGCGGAAGGCGGAAAGGTCGAAATGCCGATTGCCGACGCTTTCTGGGGCGCGTATTTCGGAATGTGCGCTGACAAATTCGGCGTTCAGTGGATGGTAAATTACGATCCGAAATATACACAACAATAAAATAAAGAAAGAAAAATAACGAAAAGGAGTCGAAAAAAATATGGGAAAATATGTTGACGGTTTTTTGTTGCCGGTCAAAGAGGAAAATATCGAAAAATACGCGGAAATCGCCCGCAAAGCCGGAGAAATCTGGAAGGAATACGGCGCGCTCGAATATATCGAAGCGGCAGGCGACGATCTGGATCACGATAATATGTATTCGTTCAGAAAATCCGCCGGAACGACTGACAGTGAAACGGTAGTTTTTTCGTTCATCGTTTTTGAATCGAAAGAAGAGCGCGACCGCATCAATGCGCTGGTAATGGAAGACGAACGATTGAAGGAAATGATGAAATCGGGCGGCGATCAGGCGTTTGACTTCAAGCGAATGGCTTACGGCGGATTCAAAGCAATCGTGGAATTCTAATTTATAGGAAATTTGCGGCGCAAATCTGCACAGGTTTTTCGGATTTCGCCGCATTTCAATTTGCATTTAAAAATACACATTACATTCATCGGGAGAATCATTTATGATAAAGGAATTCTGGCTTAATCTGCCTGTCAAAGACATCAACAAATCAAAGGAGTTTTTCACCAAAATCGGTTTTACGCCGAATGAAAATCAGCCGTCGGACGAAATGTGCGGGGTTTACATCGGCGAAAAGAAGATGTCGATAATGTTAGTTAAAGAAGAAACCTTCCAAGGGTTTGCGCAAAATCCGATCTCGGACGCAAAAGCGGGAACGGAAATTCTGATTTCGTTCGATGCGGCAAGCCGTGAAGAGGTTGACGAAACTGCCAGCAAAGTTTTTGACGCGGGCGGGACAATTTTCAGCGAACCGGCGGAAGTGCAAGGCTGGATGTATGGCTTTGCTTTCATCGATTTGGACGGGCATCGTTGGAATCAGCTTTATCTCGGTTCCGGCACGACCAGCTAAGATTAAAAAGGTCGGCAAGTTTGAAAATTAATTTGCCGACCTTTCTATAAAATTACGGAAAAGGGAAATTATGACAGTTGAAAAAGATCGGGAAAAAAATGAACGGCAAATCGAAGATTTGCGTAAAAATTTGACAAGTGCGCTTCGTGCAAAGGATTCAAAAGGCGTGATTGAGAATTTTGCGGAAAAATCCGTGATGTTTTTGCTTGCGCCGCCGCTTCAGTTCAAAACGGGAGAAAATGCTCCCGGAATTAACGGAATCGAAGAATGGTTTGAAACGTTTGAAGGCGAGATCGGTTATGAAGTAAAGGATTTTGCGGTTACGGCGGGCGAAACAACCGCTTTTTGTTATAGTCTGAACCGCATTACGGGATGCCGAAAAAACGGGGAGAAAACTGACATCTGGATTCGTGAAACTTTGGGTCTGAGAAAAATCGGGGGCGTTTGGAAAATCACACATCAGCATCAATCCGTTCCGTTTTATATGGACGACAGCGCGAAAGCGGCGATTGATCTGGAGCCGTAAATTGAGGAGAAAAAATATTAATATGAAAATTGCAATCATTGTGGTCAGAACATTGGTCGGTTTGTTATTTCTTTTCGGGGCAATCGCATATTTTTTGTTTCCCGCGCCGCCGCAGGAATTCATCGGCGACACGAAAACATTTATGGACGGGATCGCGGCTTCAAAATACATTTTGCCCGTCGCCAAAGTTTTTGAATTATTATGCGGACTGGCTTTTGTGACGGGCAGATTCGTGGCTTTGGCGGTAGTTTTGATATTTCCGATTGCGGTAAATATTTTGCTGATAAACGCTATTCATATGCCGAGCGGTTTGGTTATTGCCGTCCCGCTTTTTCTCGGAATATTGTTTCTGGCGTATTCACAGCGCGATAAATACGAACCGCTTTTTGCGGCAAAGTAGAACGCGAATGCAGAAAAACAGCCAATCGTATTTCGGACGATTGGCTGTTTCACCATTTTAAAGACGGCACAGCTACCGCAAACCTTAAGGTTCACAATATTTACGGAGTTGCGACCGGAAAAAGAGTCTGTATTATGAAATTCGGTATAAGATCGCCGAAATCATTTGAAGATTTTGATGTTATATACAAATTTTGAAAATATCCGGAGATCGAAATTTATCGTCTGAAATTAATTTGATTGATAGTTTGGAGAATTTTACTATTCTCACAAGAGTTTAATATAGCTTAGGATAGGTAATTTCAGAAAATAATAAAAACATCAGACCTTTAGTTTCGATCTAAGATTCTCAAATAGAATAGAACATCAAAATTGTTTCGCCACAAACTTTTTATCGATCACGACGTGCGCTTGGTAATTAATGCTTGAAAGAAGAATCGAAACCCTATCGCTATGATTCAGTTTGTTTTCAAAAACTCCGACAAAATTTTGTAGATAGGGTTTTGTCATGACCACGGGTTCGCCGTGTTCAAATTTTTCTTCCAGATCGATCAGATCGTTTTCCCGGCTGCGCGCCTTGATGATCTTGATAATATCCTCATCGATCGGACACGGCTTTTCGCCGAAGCTCACGATCTTGTGAACTCCGCGGGTAAAACGTACCTGCTGCAACTTTTCTTTTGCGAACCTGGCAAAAATATATTGCGGAAAAAGCGGATTTAACTGATGTTTCGATCTGCCCGAAAATTTATTTTTGATCGAATTAACAATTTTCGGGACAAACGTTTCAATACCGCCGACACTTAAATTTTGGTATGCACGATCCTCTTGCTTCGGTTTAGTTTGGATTACATACCAATTGGGAATATCTAACCATTCAGACATAAAGAATTCTCCTAAAATTTAAAGACCAAAATTTAAAGAGAATCTCCCATTAATAAATGAAAGACGTGGGAGATTCTAAATGTGGATAACTACAAAATATGGGAGAAAAAATCAATAAATTAAATACGCAAACAAGCTGAAACGGGTTTGAAAAAAACTCAAAAGATGTGAAAAAGACAAAAAATCTCTAATGAAAAATACAATAAAAAACGAATATTTTTCGCGGTATACAAATTGTAGTTTTATTTAGGGGATTCTATGTCTTTATTGACAAATTGCATTTTATTTCAGACTTTAACCTTCCTGCATTTTCGGGAAAAAAACATAAAAGATTAAATATTTTAAGAATAAACAGCCGTTTGAATGCACTTTTGAATCGAAGTGTAAAATGGAGGGAACAAATCGGAAATCAGACATTTGCATTTTTTTCCATTTGTTTTCTAAGACTTAAAGGACGCATATCTGTCCATACCTCTTCAATGTATGATAAACATTCTTCTTTACTTCCGGTTTTTCCGGCTTCCTTCCAGCCAAGCGGAAGCTCGCGGTCGGTAAACCAGATCGAATATTGCTCTTCTTCGTTGACTACGACGGTGTAGCGAACATCATTATCTTGAATTTCATCAGACATAATTTGTTATCTCCTTAAATTGAATTTGAATTGAAATTTGGAATTAAAAAATTGAAAAAGGCACAAAGCTACCGCACATTACAACCGCGGTCGTAATTAAATAAAAGAAACTGCAACTTGGTGCTATACTTGACTTTAAAGATATAAAATTTCTCAATCTATATGTCAAGTAAGAAAAATGGCGGTAGAAATATATTAGCATAAAATTAATTTTGTCACGAACGAATCCGACCAAACGGGATAATAAAATAGAGTTTCGTTTCGTTTGGTTAAATTAATTGTTTTGAGTAGAATAGAGCATCGTCAAAATGAGGTTCTTGCCGAACACTCGAGATTAAAAAAACTATGAAGATTAATCGCCGCGATTTCCTGATTGCCACGTCTGCTGCCGGAGTTTTGTCACAAGCCGGACAAATTTCATTTGCCGCTGAAAATGAAAGTGTAAAATCCGTTAAATTATCTTTTGAAGCGAAAAAGCTGACGGTTTTTACGACCGCCGAAAATACCGGGCATCGCATCTCGCAAACGGATTCGGTCGAATTCAAGGAAATGGGACAACCGCTCGAAACGCAGGTTTGCGTTTTCGTCGATCCGAAACGGACTTTTCAGACTTTTCTGGGAATCGGCGGAGCCTTGACCGATTCTTCGGCGGAAACTTTCGCAAAGCTCCCGAAGGAAAAACAGGAAGAATTTCTGACCGCGTATTTCGATAAGGAAAAAGGAATCGGCTACACGTTCGGGCGGACGAACATTCACAGTTGCGACTTTTCGAGCGGTAGTTACACTTACGTCGACGAAGGCGACAAGGATTTGAAAAGTTTTGACATCAAGCACGACCGGCAGTTTCGCATTCCGTTCATCAAGAAAGCGATTCAGCGGGCAGACGGAAAATTGACGATGTTTGCGAGTCCGTGGAGTCCGCCCGCGTATATGAAAACGACGGGAACGATGCTCAAGGGCGGAAAACTAAAGCCCGAATTTGCCGCAAGCTGGGCAATGTATTACGCAAAATTTATAAAAGCCTACGAAAAAGAGGGAATTCCGATCTGGGGAATTTCCGTCCAAAACGAGCCGATGGCGACTCAGACGTGGGAATCGTGCATTTATACGGCGGAAGAAGAGCGCGATTTTCTGAAAAATCATCTCGGACCGACAATGCGGAAAGAAGGTTTGAGCAATAAAAAAATCATTATCTGGGATCATAACCGCGATTTGATCTATCAGCGCGTAAGCACGATCCTGAGCGATCCTGCCGCCGCAAAATATGCGACACACATCGGTTATCATTGGTATGAACCGTGGTCGGGCGGCGAACCGATGTTTGAAAACGTGAGGCTCGTCAATGAAAATTTCCCTGACAAACCGTTGATATTTACGGAAGGGTGTGCCGATTCGTATGATGCCAAAAAGATCAAAAGCTGGAAGCTCGGCGAGCTTTACGGAAATTCGATGATTCACGATTTCAACAACGGAACGGTCGCCTGGACTGACTGGAACGTTTTACTGGATGAAAAAGGCGGACCGAATCACGTCGGGAATTTCTGTTTTGCGCCGATTCACGGCGACACCGTGACGGGCGAATTGATCTACACGAATTCGTATTACTACATCGGGCATTTCTCGAAATTTATCAAGCCGGGCGCGAAACGCATTGCCAGTTCGCCGAGTCGAAGCGCGCTGATCTCGACGGCGTTTCAAAATCCCGACGGTAAAATTTCGGTGGTCGTGATGAATAAAACCGATAAGGAAGTTCCGTATTTTCTGTGGATCGACGGCAAAGCGGCGGAAATCAAGAGTTTGCCGCATTCGATTCAAACTTTGGTCGTGTAGCCTTGAAATTTCAAATTCGAGCGGCATTTTCACTTGTAAATAATAACTCTTTATGAACGTCCAGCAAGCATATAATTCGTGGTCGGAAACCTACGATTCGGTTGAAAACAAAACCCGCGACATCGAAGCGAAGGCTTTACGGCAAAGCGTTTCGGGTGAAAATCTCGACACTCTCGAAATCGGATGCGGGACAGGGAAAAATACCGGATTTTTACAAACGAGAGCCGCAAAGCTTATCGGCGCGGACTTTTCGACGGAAATGCTTGAGAAGGCAAAGGCGAAAATAACGTCGGAAAACGTCGAATTTCGCCAAATGGATTTGCGTGATGAATGGAATTTCGCGGAAAATTCGTTCGATCTCATAACCTGTTCGCTTGCGCTGGAACATATTGAAAATATCGATTTCGTTTTTGCACAGGCGGCGCGGGTTTTGCGCAGCGGAGGTCGTTTCTACATCGGTGAACTTCATCCTTTCAAGCAATACAACGGGACAAAAGCGCGGTTTGAAACGGGCAGCGGCGTTTTTGAACTCGAATGTTTCGTGCATCATATTTCCGAATTTTTTGAAGCCGGAACGAAAAATAATTTCGATGTCAGCGAGTTGAAAGAATGGTTCGATGACGATGATAAAACGCAGATTCCGCGTCTGTTGACAATGATTTTCAGAAAGAAATAGCTGTAAGATTTCGTCAAGCGCGTAATTAAGTTGTAAAATAAAGACATTATGGCAGAAGAAAACGAACAGGAAAAAAACAAGACGGTCGAAAATCTCGAAGCTGTCGGGCAGATAATTTTGGGCGAGGTCGAAAAGATCGGCGGAATTTTGACGGGCGATCCGGTGACGCAAGCCGAAGGCGATTACAATATCGAAGCGGGAAATCTGCATTACGACAGCAGTGAAGCCCTGGCGGAAGACGACGGCGGCGACGCGGCGAAAGCCGAAAAAAGTTAAGTCGAAACACTAATCCGACAAATCAAATTTTCTCAGGAAGCCGAATTCGCTAATTCGGCTTTTTCATTGTAGAATCTCAAGTTAGGTAAATTCTTATCACGAAATAAATACCACTTATGACAAAGAAAATCTTTATTGCCGGTTCGGGTGGAATCGGCGAAGCGGCGGCTTTGCTTTTGCGCGAATGGGCGGACTTTGAACTCGAACTCTATCTCGGCGACATTAACGAAGAAAATCTGCAAAAAGCGAAGGAATTCGTCATCGGAAATTCGGGCAGGACCTCAAAGGTTGAAACGGTTTTGATGGAATCCGACAGCATTAGCGACGCGATGAAAGCGGCGTTCGATGCCTGTGATGTCTTGCTTGATTGTTCTCCGGGCGGACAGGCTCCGCGTATGGCGAGCTTTGCGAAATATTTCAAAATGCACTATGCAAATCTGACCGAATACGTCGCCGAAACGGATGAGATCATCGCGCTGGCAAAAGAGGCGGAAACGGGATTCATTTTGCAAACGGGACTTGCGCCGGGTTTCATCAACGTTTTGGCGATGTCGCTTTATAACGATTTTGTCGGGAAATATAACAACGAAAAGGTCGAAAAGATCGGGATGAAGGTCGGCGCGTTGACGGCACACGCGCACGAACCGCATTTTTACGGTTTTACGTGGTCGCCGATCGGCGTGGCGACGGAATATGTCAAAGATTCGCGGGTAATTCGCGATTACAAAATCACCGAACGTCCTGCGCTTTCGGCGCGTGAACGCATTGTGATCGGTGCGCGGACGTATGAAGCCGACCTGACCTCGGGCGGTGCGGCTGATCTGCCTGATTATTTCGCGGGAAAGGCGAAGAATCTGGATTACAAAACTCTGCGCTACGTCGGGCATTACGAATGGGTTGAAAATCAGGTAAAAAAGCTGACAAAGGACGAAAATCTGCCGAACCGATTGCAGGAAGTGATGCTCAAAGCGATTCCTTCGGTCGAGGACGATCTCGTTTTGGTGCACGCTTCGGTCGACGGTTTCGATGCGAAAAACAGACGGCGGATGATCGAAAAAGCATTTTATGTTTTGCCTTTGGAGATCAACGGCAAGACGCTCCGCGCGATACAGACGACGACCGCCGCGCCGCTCTGCCAAGCGGCAATGATGCTCTTAAAAGGCGATCTGAAAGGCGTTATCCTGCAAAGTCAGATCAAGCCGTCTGATTTTATGAAGGGAACTTTCGTTTCAAAAGTTTACCAGACATAAAAAAGTTCAGAGTCCCGCCTTCAGGCGGCAATCCGCTCAGGAAAAGCATTCTAAAGAAGGGACTCAAAACCGTAAAATTAAATGAAAAAGATCGTTTGTCTGTCGGACACGCATAATTGCAATCAGGAAATTACCGTTCCCGACGGTGATATTTTGATTCATTCGGGCGATGCGGCGATCAATGGAACACAGTTCGAGATCGAGGCGTTTTTGAAATGGTTTTCCGCGCTTCCGCATAAGCACAAGATTTTCGTTGCGGGAAATCACGATTGGCTTTATGAAACCGACAATCGACTGGCGCGGATTTTGACGGAAAATTACGGCATTACATACTTGCAGGATTCGTTTGTCGAGATCGAAGGCTTGAAGATTTACGGAAGTCCCTGGCAACCGCGCTTTTTCGATTGGGCTTTTAATCTCGATCGCGGCGAGCAAATGGCGGAAAAATGGAAATCGATTCCGCACGACATCGATATTCTCATTACGCACGGACCGCCGCACGGAATTTTGGATGAAGTTCCGCGCAAATATTGGACGGAAAACACGGGTTGCGAAGAACTGATGAAACGCATCGAGGAAATTTCCGCTTTCGGACGCTTAAAGCTCCACGTTTTCGGGCACATCCATTGCGGATACGGTCAAACCGAAAAATTCGGCGTGAAATTCGTCAATGCTGCAACCTGCAACGAAGAATATAAACCCGTCCAACCGCCGATCACGGTCGAAATCGCCGCCGATACGGTCATTTGAACTTTCGGCACGCTCATTTCTACTTCCGACACACCCGTTTCAACTTCCGATGCACACATTTCTACTCGCGGTGTGCCCGTTTGAACTTCCGATACATCCATTTCTATTAGCGATGCGTCCGTTTGAACTTCCGATGCGTCCGTTTGAACTTCCGATACGTCCATTTGAACTTCCGATTCGTTCATTTGAATCGGCGGGACACTATCCACAAAGCGCGGGACACTATGCCGTGAATTTAGTTTGAATTGCTCGAACGCGTTCAGAGTTCAAGATTTATCTTAAATTTGGTTAAGAAAATTCAAACGCTGAACGCTCTTTGAAATCTGAACAAAAGCGACTGCACAAAAGTCATCCTTGATGAAGAAACATTTTAGCCGCGCACGTCGGTATCGGATAAGGTTGCACACACTCGTTTACAGTCGTGCTTCTGTCTGTTAATGCTGAACAAAAATAAAAAGGCGGAAAGCATTTCAGCCTTCCGCCTTTTTATTGTTAGCTCAAAACGGCTTATTGCAATTGCGCCGGGATGGGCTTGTCGCCCGTGGTTCCGAAGGCAACCGCGCTGAAGCCGGTCGTGCTGTTCAGGATATACCAGTTTCCGTTGCGGAAGACTGCGACATCCGTTTTGTTGTCGCCGTCGAAGTCAGCCGGAGCCGGCGTATCGGTCGAGATTCCGAAGCCGACAGCCGAGAATCCGGCGGTCGAACCGAGGATATACCACGTTCCTGCGCGGAAAACCGCGACATCCGTTCTGCCGTCGCCGTCGAAGTCGGCGGGAACGGGAACGTCGCCCGTCGTTCCGAATGAAACAGCCGAGAATCCGGCGGTCGAACCGAGGATATACCAGTTTCCGTTACGGAAAACTGCCACGTCGGTTTTGTTGTCCGAGTCGAATTTTCCGGAAACGGGTTTGTCGGTCGAAATACCGAATGAAACAGCCGAGAATCCGGCAGTCGAACCGAGAATATACCAGTTTCCTGCGCGGAAAACGGCATAATCCGATTTGTTGTCGCCGTCATAATCGCCGACCATCGGGATGTCGCCCGTCGTTCCGAAATTGGTGATCGAAACCGCATTGGTCGAGCTGTTGAGAACGATCCAGGCACCGTTGCGGAAAACCGCCACGTCGGTTTTGTTGTCGCCGTCATAGTCGCCGGCAACGGTTCTGTCGGTCGAAAGTCCAAAGCTGACCGAACTGAATCCGGTCAACGAATTGAGCAGGAACCAGGTTCCGCCGCGATAGACCGAAACATCGTCTTTGCCGTCGCCGTCGAAGTCAAACAGATTGTTTGAAGCGGTCGGCGAAGCGGTGATCGTAAAGTTTGCGTCGTTGATGTCGAAAAAGATGTTTCCGACCGCTTCGACCTTGATGCGTGCCTGTGTCGTGCCGATGCTCGGAACGGTGATCGTTTGCGAACCGTCGTTCGGAGTCGAAGCCGCGACGACGTTCGGGAACGTTTGTCCGCCGTCGGTCGAGATCGAAATCTTAACGTTTACGGCATTGATCGTGCCCGCGTTCGTGCCGCTGACATCCCACGTGACGGTTTGCGTCGAACCGCCCGCCCAGGTTGCCGGCGAACTGTTCTGCGACGTGACTTTGAACGGTGTGGTCGTGTTAACAACCGTCAAAACCGTTCCCGCATCGGAGATTCCGCCGCGATTGTCACGCACCGAAACGCGGAAATTCATCGTTCTCGCGGTCGAAGGCAAATCTTCGCCCGTGATGCAGGTTCCCGCACAGATCGCGCCCATCGGCGACGTTCCCGTAAAGGTGACGGGGGCTTCGTTTGAATTGTTCAGGATATAGGGCAAGCTCGGGAAGCTTCTGGTTCCCGTCGTTTGCGGCAGATACGAACGGAATCCGGGACGGAAAATAAGATTCGTATCATCGTCGTCGGTCGTTCCGGGATAGCTCGACTGTGATGCGCCCGAATCGTTCTGTTCCCAGTTATAGGTGATCGGGTCGCTGTCCGCGTCGGTTGCGCTGGCGGTCAGGGCAAACGGAGTGTTAAAGGGAATCGTGTAATTTGAAAGCGGCGTGATGACGGGCGCGGTGTTCGTGCCTGCCGTCGTTCCGCAGGTCGAACCCGCTCCTGCGGTAATAAAGTTGATAATTTCCGTCAGGTTGAAAACGTGAAACGTTTCGATGGAGTTTCGGGCGACGTTTGCCGTGCTCGAACAGATTCCCGCGTAACCCATGATCGTGACGGCACTACCCGGTTCTTTACGGGCGGCGGTCGGCGAACTTCCGCAGTTGGCGGCGGCGTTGAACGTATGGTTGGCGGCAAATTGGTGTCCCATTTCGTGCGCCACATAGTCAACGTCGAACGGGTCGCCCTGCGGCGAAGGCTGTCCTGAAAGACCGCGCGCTTTTGAAGTGGTGCAAACCGATGAAAGCTGTGCGATACCGCTGTCAGTCGTTTCAAAAAGATGCGCCATATCGTAGTTGGCGGTTCCCATCACGGCATCGACGTTGGTTTGGTTTTGGTTCAGATCAGCCGAAGAACCGTTGTTAGCATAATCGGCAGGTGTTTCGGGATTGACCACGTAGGTCAGATTGGTGCTCGAAACGAGCGTAAAGCTGACCGCCATTTCCTTGCGGTAAACGCCCGTGATGCGGTTGACCGAAGTGGTCACGGCATTAAAGGCGCGGGTTTGGGCTTGCGAATCGGTATCGCCCGTTTGACGGAAAAAGTTCGTGTATTCAAAGGTCGTGGCAATCGCCAGACGATAAGTGCGAACGGTCGTTCCGTGTGTAAATTCGGCTAAAGAACTCGTGGGATGAATGAAAGAATCAACCAGACTTTTATCTTCGCTCAGGAGTTCGTCCATTTTGCAGTGATAATCTCTGGTTGTTCTGCCGTAATCGTTTTTGTAGAAAACGATGTAGTTTTCGCGGTCGTTGGTTTGATACGGATCGATCGAAAACGTTCCTTCGGGTGAGAAAACGTAGCCGTGAAAACCGCTGTCCGTCCAGTCGAAACGCGCATACGTGCCGGGTTCGTCAACGCCGAAACCCTGATATGTTTTCCAGTTCGGAAACTGTGCGGCAACGTTCGGCGCGAAGATCGGCGATTCCTCAAGGCGAAAACGGACGATCTTGCCGTCCGGTTTGGGAACTGACAGATAAACTTCCGAACTGCGCGAAGCGGTGGTAAATTCGAGCGGCGCAACGTCGAGCGTTTTGGTTAACTCGGATTGGTTTAAGCGGAAAACCGAATATTTCTCCGGTTTCAAATATCTTTGTCCGCGAGCCGCTAAACCTTCTTCCGAAATCTTTTCCCAGATAGCAGGTTTTCCCGGATTGTCGATGGCGGATTGCGCGTAAACGGCGGCATTTTGAATAAAAATGCTCGTAATCAATAAACATAAGGAAAAGCAAATTCCTTTTGCCTGTAAAACTTTCATTACAAATCTCCTGACTCTTTTTTTTAATAAATGAATTTATATTGGGCGAACAATGACCGTTTCAAAAACAATTTTTTCACAAACGACCTTTAAATTATTTGCCTGAATTACCGAATTGGGAATTCTATAATGCTACAAAATTGGCGATAAGTCTATATGAAATGAAGCGAAAAGCCGTTTTTGCCGCTTTTGTATAAAATTTCTCAAATGCTAAACTAAATGTTTTCAATATGTCTGAAAATACATTAGCCGCCAAAGAAGAAACTCAACTCCAAAAGAACAACGCACCGCTTGCGCCGACGCAGGAGGAAATTTCCGTTTTGAACGGCACGGAAAAGTTCGGTTTTCGCCTGACGCACTTAATGAATCAGGGCGCGTGGAAAAAATTCTGGACATTTTGCCAGCGTCACCTCGGCTCGCTCTGGATAAAGATTTGCACCTACAACCTGATGAACGTTTTCGGGCTTGAAAATTTTGAAAAAGCCGATGTCGAACGTCCGCTCCTGCTCGTCGCCAATCATCGTTCGTTTTTCGATATGTATACGGTTTCGTCGGTTATTTTCCGCGAAACGAAACGCCCGATCACCTTGTTTTTTCCCGTCCGCGCCAAGTTTTTCTATACTCAACCGCTGGGCTGGTTCGTCAATCTCGTGATGGGTTGGTGGGCGATGTATCCGCCGTTTTTCCGCGAGGAAAAAGAAGTGACGAAAAGGGAATTCGACAAATATTCACTGCGCCGTCTGGTGCAGATTTGCTCCGAAGGGCGCGGCAGTATCATCGGTTTTCATCCCGAAGGCAAGCGCAATCTGAACGCTGATCCATATGAACTTTTGCCCGCGCAACCCGGTGTCGGCGCGGTCATTATGAAGGCGAAACCGCAAGTGATTCCGGTTTTTATCGCAGGTTTGGGAAACGATTTGCCGAAACAGGTCTTGGGAAACTGGACGGGCGGCGAAAAGGTCAGAATCTGGTTCGGCGAAAAGGTCGATCTGTCCGATTTTTACGAAAAAAGCGACCGTCTGCGGACGCATAAAGAGATCGGCGATTTTTTAATGAGCAAGATCGCCGAACTAGGTGAAAAAGACCGCGAAAAATTCGGCAAGAGTTAGACTATAAAGAAAAAAAGAAGCTCTCCTCCTTTTGAAGGAGGGGTGGCGCGAAGCGACGGGGTGGTTATTAAACCGTCAGCATATCGAATGTTTATACTTTAAATTAAACCACCCCGTCCGCGAAGCGCGTCCACCCCTCCTTCAAAAGGAGGGGAGCCTTTAAAGCTCTGATTTTTAGAGATTTCTATTATTTAGGGAAATGACGTATGGAAGAAACTGAGAAACAAAACAATACGGAGCCGCCTAAAAAAATCCCGCTGAATAATCTGCCGCATTTAAAAACCTTCCGCACCGAACTGCGAAACAATCTGACTCCGGCAGAAGCGAAGTTTTGGAAGATCGTTCAAAATAAAAACTTGGAAGGCAGAAAATTCAGAAGACAGCACAGCGTCGGCAGTTATATCTTGGATTTTTACTGCCCGTCCGAAAGACTTGCGGTTGAATTGGACGGTGACGTGCATTTTAATGACAATGCGCGTGAATACGATTACGAACGCCGACTGTTTTTAGAGCATTACGGAATTAAAGTCTTAAATGCGAATCAGTAGTTGAAAACGAGTAGAAAGAAAGCAACTGCCAGTTTTCCCCAACAGTGGAGCATTAAA
>JAJQRF010000016.1 GCA_021228405.1 Pyrinomonadaceae bacterium | reverse complement strand
TTCCCGTGATCCACGTGTCCGATCGTCCCGATATTCACGTGCGGCTTCGATCTGTCAAATTTCTCTTTGCTCATCTCTTAATATATTCTCCAGTCGAATTATTATATTTATTACAAATTATAAAGTCTTAATGGAGCCCAAGACGGGATTTGAACCCGTGACCTCTTCCTTACCAAGGAAGCGCTCTACCCCTGAGCTACTCGGGCAAAGTTTATAAATTCTTTTTTCAAAAACAAATATTGGAGCGGGAGACGAGACTCGAACTCGCGACATTCAGCTTGGAAGGCTGACGCTCTACCAACTGAGCTACTCCCGCCCGCTCCAATTCGGGTTTACAGTTTATTAGTTATAAACCCAAAATCGAAAACTTTGGTGCATGGGGTAGGATTTGAACCTACGTAGGAAATTAATCCGTCGGGTTTACAGCCCGATGCCATTGACCGCTCGACCACCCATGCGTTTAATTTTATTTATTGCTTACATCAACTTCCTGAGCCGATTAGCAAATTTCACATATTAACGAAGATTGTTTGAAGTTGCAAGTCGAGAAGCGAATGTCAGGGATTTTCTTTAAAATTTGATTTTCCTTGAGCACGCGGATGAAACTTTTCATAAGTTTTCCGCAAACGCACATCCGTGATATGCGTATATATCTGTGTCGTCGAAATATCCGCGTGTCCGAGCATTTGCTGAACCGAACGCACATCGGCACTGTTTTGAATCAGATGCGTCGCAAAACTATGCCGCAAAGTGTGCGGTGAAACATCTTTCAATCCGATTTTTCCCGCGTATTCTTTGATAAATTTAAAAATAACCTGCCGACTGATCGGTTTTCCCAAACTACTTACGAACAAATTCCGTATTTCAATATTATCTTTTTTGCGACGTAAAACCAAATAGCTTTTTAGCCATTCGACCGCGCTTTTTCCGATTGGAACTTTGCGTGTTTTGCTTCCCTTTCCTTTGCAGGTCAAGATTCCCAGATCAATGTCGACATCGCTGATCTTTAAATCGACTGCTTCCGAAACGCGCAAACCGCAAGCATACATTAATTCCAGAATTGCACGGTCGCGCAACCCGGTTTCCTGCGAAACATCGGGCGCGCACAAAAGATTTTCGACCTCGTTTTGGTTCAAAAACTTGGGCAAATAAAAGCTTTTTTGCGGTGCGTCCAAATCTTCAGCCGGATTTTTTTTGAGATGACCGTCAAACATCAAAAATTTGTAAAACCCGCGAAGCGTGCTGACCATTCTTCGTTTCGAGTTTTCCGACAGATTTTCGCCCGCCAGATCGATCAGCCATTCGCGCAAATCTTTCCGGGTAAGTCCGAGCAGATCAAAATTATTTCTTTGCGTCCAACTTTTTAATTTCGATAAATCGCGCTCGTAACTTTCCAGAGAATTTTTCGCCAAGCCTTTTTCGACCTGCAAATAAAGCAGATATTCGCGCACAAAATCACGTTTTTTTGAAAATTGTTCCGGCATTTTGACTTAGATGAAAGCGTTTTTGAAATGAAGGCACAAGCTCGAAAAACTTGTGCCTTCATCTTAATGAAATAAAACTTGAATAGCAAGAAATTTGTTCTTAAAAATCATCAAACTCGCTCTGCCTTCTCGTATTCTCCGGGCAATTCGTCAGGTCAAAGCCTTCACCAAACCTGTTCATTTCATTTCGAGCATTCCAACGCGAATAGCTCCAACTGCGAATGTCGTTTTTGTTTTTAGTTTGAGTCAAACGCCACGAAAGATTCCGTTTCACGGTGCATTGGTCTTGAAAATTCATCGTTTGCAAATTTTCGAGCAAAACCGGAATCGCGTCGTCGCTCAAATTGGAATTGTAATATGAATCAAAGGCGCGTCCTTCATTCATCAAACGAACATTTGTGCGAACGATGTAAGCATCAGGATTTACGACGTGCAAAGTTCCCAAAACAAAGATCGCCGACCAGAGCGCGCCCCACGCAAAATAGTGCCGATTTCCGCGCAGAACCGTCGCCGCAAACCAGACGAAAACAATCGCGAGCCAGATCATAAACGCCAGCGGATAAAAGCGAACGGTCGTTAGTCCATAGCCGAGATTTCCTGTCAAGATAAATAATCTCTGCATCGCCGAAACCATTATCACGAAAAGCAGAACGATCTGAATCGCGGCTAAAACGCGGTAGATTTTTTCGTTGACAGGCGAATCCTTTCGCAACAGCCAGTGAGAAATCAATAAAATCGGCAAAACGAGCGCGGCGACCGCCACGAGTTCGCCGAAACCGCGCCGCGCATATTCCGCAAGTTTAAAATCAGGCGTGTTTTGAACGAGATCGAAACCGCCGAAAAGATAAGGAATCTGAACGATCACGAAACTCAAAAACAGCAGATTTATCAATCCCAAAACGATCGATGTTTCGATTGCGCCGAGCGTGAAAAATTGCGGCATCACCGAATTATCAAAACTTTGCCACGTCCACGATTTTTCTTCGGTTTTCGGTTTTTCCTCCGATTTCGGCGTTTGATCGTCCGTGATTTCCGTGACGCTCAAGATTTGCGGTTTTATTTCTTCTTTTACTTGCTCTTTTACTTCGGTTAAATCTGATCCGAAGCCGAAAAGAGAACCGCGCAGATAACCCGCCGTAAACCACGAAAAAACGCCGATCAAAAAGACGTGCGAAACCAGAACGTCAATCTCGATATTCAAAGTTCGCTCGACGATTCCCTGAAAAACCGCGTCCGCCGCGACAAATAATGCGCCGAAAATCAAAAGAATCGGCATTGCAATCGCCATTCCGCGCAGAACGGCAATGAGATGTTTCGTCCAGCCGGTTTGCGGAACGGTTTTCCACTCAATGTCGCCGAACAGCAAAACCAACGGCGCAAAAGCCGCGCTGATTCCCGACCACGCGGCGGAAATTCCGTAGTGAAAAACTCCCGCCAGATGCGTCTTTATTTTCATTGCCGGAAGCGTCAGAATTGCCAGAATCGTCAAAATAGCAAGACCGTCCGCCGTCTTTAATTCGGTCGAATCGCGCCAGACGAACATCGCCGCAAAAAATACCAGAGCACCGTTGAGCGCGACCGTCTGCGGACTCCAAAGTTCCTGTTTCCGCCGTAGAAACAACATCGTCATTGCCGCGACCAATGCACCGACAAACAAAAAAACGTTGATTCCCCACGGAGTTACGCGAAGCAGAACGTCGCCCAAAACTCCTACGAGAACCGCCGCCTGCAAGATTTCCAAACCTGTTTTCGTTCTCTCGTTCATAAAAATAATTTCAAATTTCGGATTTTTGATAGCTGATAACCGTTGACTGTCGGCTTTCTATATCGGGAAACGAACCGCGTCCGAAAAAGACGTGTTTGGCGAACTTTTGTCCGATTCTTCCGCGCAAAAATGCAAAGCCGAGTTCCAAAAGTCTTTGATTCGTAAAAGTTTTAATAATTTTCCGCATCCATAGCCGCGAAACGAAACGCGCCCGAAACAATTCGCCGGAGTAATTCAATAAAATTTTCGGATTTTCGCTCTGCAATCTTTCCCAAACGATTTCAGCCGCATATTTTGAAAGCCGCATCGCGGGATCGAGTCCGCCCGCCGTCAGAGGCGAAACCGCACCTGCCGCATCGCCGATCAGGATTCCGTTTTCGTTGGCTATTTTCCGTAAAACCCCGCCGACCGGAATTCTTCCGCCGCGCGTTTCCGCCAACTCCAATTCATTAAAGTCAAAGACGTTTTCCGTTTTTTGCCTGAAACATTTTAGGGCTTCGCGCGGATTGAAATCAGCGGCGTAGCCGCCAACGCCGACGTGGATTTCCTCACCGTCGTCAGCGATCCAGGCAAGATACCCCGGCGCGAGTTTCGCATCCAGAAAGCAATGCAAACGCGGTTCTTTATCCGAAGTTTTTGAATGAAAAACCTCTTCGTAACCGACGATCCATTCTTTGTTTTCATCCAATTTCAAATCCTTCGCCACCCGCGAATTCGCGCCGTCCGCGCCGATCAGAACCTTTGCAATGACCGAATATGCTTCGCCTTTTTTTTCAAGGTTGACAATCGTTTCGCCATCTTTCATTTCCGCATTTTTATACGAAGTTCCTCTCGCAAAACGAACGCCTTCGGCAACCGCATCTTGCAAAAATTCGTCGTAGATCAATCCCATTTTCCCGACGCGAAATTCTTCCTTTTCGCTTTCGAGCCTGATTTCCTTCAATTTCGGCGAATAAAGCGTGACGTTTTTAATCGGTTTTCCGAGCGTTCCTTCGGGAAAATCAAAGTCTTCCAGAGTTTTCCGCACGAAAATTCCTGTCGTGTGAATGCCTTTTGCCAGATCGGTTTTCCGGTCAACAAGCAAAATTTTTGCGCCTTTCTGCGAAAGCAGTTTGGCGCATTGCAGTCCGGCTAGCCCGGCTCCGATTATTACCACATCAAATCGTTTCATATCAATATTTAGATAAGCTTCCCGCAATCACGAAAAATCCGACAATTCCTAAAATACAAATTACGGACAATGCCGTAGCGACAGTTGCGAAAACTTTGGCTTTTCCGCTCTCCTTTCTGAAATAAGCCGCCGCCAGCGCAATCAAGCTTAAAACGGTCATTGCTGACCACCAGACCAGACCTCCGACAATCACAAAAACCGCGAGCCAGCCGTCGTCCCGAACGTCCAAAGTCAAAAGAACATAGATCAAAACCGCAAAAACAGGCGTGACCAAACCCAAAATTCCAAAAATCAATGATGTGACCGAAGCTCCGTTTTTCTTTTCCGGCAAATTATTTATCGCGTTCATAAATTCGTCCAAATCTTGCAAATGATTGACGAATCGACTCTTATTATTTGCTCTTGCTACGATAAACCCGACTTCATCGCATTTATCAAGGTTTCCATATGATTCAAATAACGGTTCAGGGCTTCACGTCCTTCGTTCGTAATGCGGTATTCGGTTAAAGGAACGCGCCCCTTAAAAGATTTTTCGCAAACGAGATAACCTGCTTCTTCCAGTTTTCGGGCGTGAACGCTGATGTTGCCGTCCGTCGTGTTGAGAAGATTTTTCAGTTCCGTAAACGACAAACTCTCATTCGCCGCGAGAGCCGAAATTATGCCCAGACGCATCCGTTCGTGAATGATCTTGTCGAGCTCGTTTGAAACGTTTTCCGCCGCTTTTTCAATCCGCAAAGCGGATTTTTTCGGCGTTTCTCCCGAACCTTCTTCGATTTTTAATGCCGTATTTCTTCCCATAATTTTTTATTGCCCACGAAATACACGAAACTCTCGAAATAAATGCAAATATTTTTTAGTTTTCTTTTTTTCGTTTCTTTCGTGTGTTTCGTAGGCAAATCTCTTACCCGCCGAATTTGCGTCCGATGATCGCCCCGAAAACGATGTGCAAAACGCCGAAACTCAATGCCATCATTACTTGTCCCGTATTTGCCGGCAGAAAAAAAGCGACCGCGCCGAGCGCAATAAAACACCAGCCCATGATCGGCACGACTTTGACCGAAAACGCGCCGCCGCAAACAACCGCCGCACCGTAACATAAAATCCACGTCGGGATCATTACTTCAAAATGTCCGAAACGCCAGAGTCCGAGCGTGATAAAAACACCGCAAAGCATCGGCGGCAGTGAATTCATTATCAATTTCCTGGCAGGTGTCGAAAAAAGCGAGGTTTTTGATAATTTCGTTTTTTGCCACATCGCCAAAAGCCCGATAAAAAATGCCAGAATCGCTTCCGTCAGCCAAACCGTCAGCCAATCCCGGATGGATATTTGCGAATGCGCGATATACGCCGCGACAATCGCCGTCGCCCCCATCAAAATCCCGCCGTAACCCGGAACACTCGTGAAAACCGCCGAACGCTCCATCGTTTCGCGGATAAATTTCAAATTATCCATTGCCCGATCGCCGATGTTTATCGGCTGTCTGGTTTCCTTTTCTTCTGTTTTGAAGGCTTGCGCTTGTCCCATACACAATGGAATATATGCTAAGTTATTTTTTTTGTCAAGAACTTTATATTGTAAAGTAGAAAATTATTTTGATCGGCGAAATCATTAAAATAAAGGCGAAAGTTTGATTAGTTGTTAAAGAAGATGCCGATTATCAGGTTTTAAAGTAATAGAAAATCAGTCGGCATCCTAAAAATTTTCCGAACGATTTTCGGGTTTTAAGTAGCGTTCGATAATTTCTGCGCGGCGCGATTCTTTTTTCTTATCGTCGAGATTCGGTAAAAAGCTGTAAAAGGCAAAAATGATTGCGGCAAACAACAAGCCAAGCGCAAAACGTTTCGGACGGCGCACATTTTCATAAACAAAATAGAGTGCCGAAACGAGTAAAAGTGATGGGGGAATGATTGTCCAGAGGCTTGTTGAAATGCCGGAATTGTTCAGCAAATTCGGCATTATCCACGTTTCATAAAATAAAAGCGAGCCGAAAAAATCATTGTGCGGAAACTGAAACTCGGGCGGCGCGAGAGGAAAGGTCAGCGCGGGAATCGTGCAAAAAAGAAATGAAAGCCCGAACAGAAAACCTTGCCAGATATTGGAAAAATCATAGATTTCACCATCGAAAAACGTGTCGAGCAGGAGCGGAATTATGAATATCAGATGTCTTGCGCCAAACATCCAGCCGCTGTCCGTTTGTCCGCATACGAACAAAACCGAAACGGCGATCGCCGCAATTTTTACGCGATGCCGAAGAGTTCTTCTTTCTTTCGACCTGAAAAAATTAATGACCGAAAAGATCAGTATCGGCGAATAGAAAAAAAGACCGCGCGAAGGCGAAAAGAGCAGTAAATAAATATTTGAAAGCGAAGGCAACCCGATCAAGGACGTATTTTGCCCGACGATTTCCGACGTTCCCGCCGAGGATTGATAAGCGTCAGACATCGAAAAAACCGCGCCGAAAAGTGTGTAATTATAAAGCATCAGTGCGATTAAGAAGGGTAATACGCCGAGGATGTAGAAATAAATCCGGCTGTTTCGTTCGCGTTTATCGGTAAAAAAAAGTCCGATCCCGAAAATTATGGTCGGAAAAATTGCCGTAAATTCATTTATTATCGCTAATCCCGACAAAAAACCCGCCGCCAGCGTGCTGCGTCTAAGCGTAAATCTTTCATCGAAGAGCAGACGAAAAGCAAAATAGATCGTCACGGCGACAAAAACGTGCGAATAAAGCAATAAACTGTAAATAAAAATCGGCGTAGTAAACAAAACTGCGGCAAGCGAAAATTCATCCGCATCGCTTTTATAGAGCCAAAAAGCGAGCAGAAAAAGCGGAAGGGTAGAAATAAAAAACCGCATCAAAAACCAACTGACGCGGATATTTGAAGCGTCGGGCGCGCCGACAAAGATTCTCGTTACGGCGTAAAAAGGTGCGGTTAAAACGGCGGTTCCGGGCATTTTTTTGGAATAAACCCGATCGTCGATCTTGACGCTGTCGGCGTTTTTGCCGATCAAATCTTCCGTCCAGGCGATGTCGAACGAGCCTTTTTCGATCAATGAAGCGGCGGTTGCCCAGTCTGTCAGTTCGTTTGCCGAACCGCCGTAAGGAAACATCGGCAGTAAGTAGATCGCCAGAGCGAAATAGATTATCAACAGAAATAAGCCTTTATTTTTTCCCACCGTTTTCTTTTTCAAAAATTTCGATGACGTTTTCGCGCGGCGGCGCGTTTTTGTCGGTCGTCGAATATGTCAAACGTTTTCCTTGAATCGGGAAACTCTTGCCGTTCCATTTATAAACCGAACGCGTAAAATATGTCGGACAGCAGATTTGTTCGTCATCGCCCGTTAATTTGCGCGTTTCGCCTTCGCCTAAAATGTAACGGTCTTGACCGAAAATTTCAACGATCAGCTCACCGTTTTCCACGCGCAAATCCTTCAAACCGCCGTCCGCCCGGTCGCCTGTTCGGAAAAACCAGAGCAGTTCCGGCTGTTCGTCCTTCCATTCGTAAATATAAACGACTTGCGGAATTGCCGAACCGCCCGTCGTAATCTTCAAAATCACGAACGCTTCGTCCTGACCGTCGCCCGTCACGTCCATAAATTTGGTCGTCACATACGCCAGACCGATCTTTTTCGGTTCTTCCGTCATCCGGCGAATCCCGTTTTCCAGAACGGCTTTGTTTCCGTCCGAATCCTGCCAGCCGCGCGGAAGCTCGTATTCAAAATTCTTGAAATCGAATTTGCCGAGCGGCGAAACGGTCGTTTTGTTTCTGTCATCGAGAATTTCGGCTTGGAGATTCGGCGTTGGGGCTTTTTCTGAATTCGAGTTCGGCGCGGGCTCCGCGACAACCTGCGCGTTTGCATTAGCCGCAGTATTTGTGACAACGGTTTGGGAATCTTCCGTGCTGTTTCCGCAAGCAGAAAAAATGCCGCATATCAGCAGAGAAACTGCCATCATTTTCATTAGAATTTTCATCGATTATTTTACGTCGGTTGTTTGTATAGCAGGTGGATAATTCAATCTTATCGAAAACAACGCGAAAAGCGCAAAACCAAACCCTGAATAAATCTCGGAAATGATAAGCAAACTATTGAACAATAAAAAATCTCTCCGATCTTTTTTATTTTCGTTCCGCTCGCAGATTTATCGTTCGCTTTCAGTTTTCCGGTTTATATTCAGAAACCTGCGGCTTTTCCCGGGAAACAAATCTTTCGCCGTTCCAATTAAAATTAAAGCGCGTAAAATTTTTCGGACAGCAGAAAGCCTCGGCGGGATTAAAATCGGGCGAAAACCTGAATTCGTTTTGGGCTTTGTCAAATTCGTTCTTTCCGAAGACTTCGACGACCAAATTATCTTCCACAACGTAAATATCTTTCAAACGCCCGTTTGTTTCCGAGCCGAGATAGAAACTCCAAAGTTTTTTCGGTTGTTGATTTTCGAGCGTGTAAACCGCGACCACATTTGAAGCGATCGCACCGTTTCCGTGAAGCAAAACGACGACGGCTTCGTCATTGCCGTCTTTCGTAAGGTCGGCAAACTGGGTTTTATTAAAACTGAAGGCGAGATCGTTGAGCCCGCCGTAAGGCTTTTCGCCGTTGCTCAATGTGACCTTATTTTTATCGTTTTCGCCGTATGAATATGAAAAGTTTTTGAAATCGACATCTTCGATCTTTAAATATCTGACCGGAGCCGCCGAATTCTGATAAGCATCGTTTTGAGCCGTTTTATCCGCACAAGCGGAAAATATGACTAACAGCAAAACCAAAAATTTCAACTTCAAAAACTTTTCATATTTCATAACTTTACTTTCATCGTTTACGCGCGCGTCAAACTGCGATACTTGATGCGGTGCGGCTGGTCGGCATCGTGCCCGAGGCGGCGTTTGCGGTCGGCTTCGTATTCGGAATAGTTTCCGTCGAAGAATTCGACCTTTGAATCGCCTTCAAACGCTAAAATATGCGTTGCGATCCTGTCCAGAAACCAGCGGTCGTGGGAAATCACGACGGCACAACCGCCGAAATTTTCCAGAGCTTCTTCCAGCGCGCGCATCGTGTTCACGTCGAGATCGTTCGTCGGTTCGTCGAGCAGGAGAACATTTGCGCCCGATTTCAGCATTTTCGCCAGATGAACGCGGTTGCGTTCGCCGCCCGAAAGCATTCCGACGAACTTCTGCTGATCGCTTCCGCTAAAATTGAAACGCGAAACGTATGCGCGTGAATTCATCTCGCGCTTGCCGAGTTGGACGACATCGTGCCCGTCGGTGATCTCGTCAAAAACGGTCTTGTCCGCCGCCAGCGAATCACGCGACTGATCGACGTAGCCGAGTTTGACCGTTTCGCCGACGCGGAAATCGCCCGAATCGGCATTATCCTGTCCCGTAATTAAACGAAACAGCGTCGTTTTACCCGCGCCGTTCGGTCCGATCACGCCGACGATGCCGCCTTTCGGCAAGGAAAATTCGAGATTTTCAAACAGCAATTTGTCGCCGAAAGCCTTTGAAACGCCGTGCGCTTCGATGACAATATCGCCCAGGCGTTCGCCCGGTGGAATATATATTTCCAGCGTTTCCGAACGTTTTTCGGACTCTTCGGCAACGAGTTTTTCGTAATCGTTGATTCTCGCCTTCGATTTGGCGTGGCGACCTTTCGGCGACATCCGAATCCATTCCAATTCGCGTTCGAGCGTTTTCGCGCGTTTGTCTTCGCCTTTCTGTTCCTGCGCCAGACGTTGTTGTTTCTGTTCGAGCCACGACGAATAATTTCCCTGATACGGGATGCCCTCGCCGCGATCGAGTTCGAGAATCCAACCCGCGATGTTGTCGAGAAAATAACGGTCGTGCGTAACGGCGATGATCGTGCCTTCATATTTCTGCAAATGCTGTTCGAGCCACGAAACCGTTTCCGCATCGAGATGGTTGGTCGGTTCGTCAAGGAGCAGAATATCGGGCTTTTGCAACAACAGACGGCACAGTGCAACGCGGCGTTTTTCACCGCCCGAAAGATTTTTGATCGGCGTTTCCGGCGGCGGACAGCGCAGTGCGTCCATCGCCATTTCAAGCCGCGAATCCAAATCCCAAGCGTCGGCGTGATCTAGTTTTTCCTGCACTTCGCCCTGCCGTTCGATGAGCGCGTTCATCTCGTCGTCGGTCATCGGTTCGGCAAATTTCATATTGATCTCTTCAAATTCCTTGAGCAGATCGACCGTTCCCTGCACCGCTTCCTCGACGATTTCCTTGACCGTTTTCGATTCGTCCAGCTTCGGTTCCTGTTCCAGATAGCCAACCGAATAGCCTTTTGAGAAAACGACTTCGCCGTTAAAATCCTTATCCGTTCCGGCGATGATCCGCAAAAGCGAAGATTTTCCCGCGCCGTTCAAACCGAGCACGCCGATCTTCGCGCCGTAAAAAAATGATAAATAAATGTCTTTCAGGACAGGCTTTTTGTCGTAAAACTTACTCACCTTGACCATCGAAAAAATAATTTTGTTAGGTTCGTGGTTGCTCATATTTTATATATTAAAAGCTGATATTTTATCATTTCGAGCGGCAAAAAGTGAATTAACAAGAACAAAATCGTGCAATCGGGAAAATATCCCGAAAGGCGACGGCTAAGACGTGCGATCCGCTTTGTAAATTACACAAAACATCGTGCCGGGAGCGTGAAACGGCTTGCAGGCGTCGCAGTGCGGGATTTTTTAACGCGGTGCGGAGAAAATGCGGGTAAAATCTCTCGAACAGATCATTGTCGAAATTATTTGCTGCCTAAATCAAAGCGCAAACCGATGCGAACGAAACGCGGCGCGGCGGCGGTTCGATTTGGTGTCAGTCCGATGTCGTAACGCGAATCGAAAAGGTTTTCGGCGGCTGAAAAAATTTCGATCTTTTTGAATTTGTAGGAAATGAAAGCGTCGAGGATCGCATAAGGTCTTAGGCGCAAAGTGTTCAGATCGTCTTCAAACTGCGCGCCGGAAAATCGCGCTTGCAGGGAAAATGTGAGTTTGCGAAGCGGACGGTAAACGCTCTGAAAAGTTAATTGATTGCGTGCGACTTGCGGGAGAAATTTGCCGGTCAGTTCGACATTCTGCACGCTTTCCTGCGGTCGCGTTTGCGCCTGCAAAAACCGCGAATCGGTAAAAAGATAACTTGCCGAAAATCTCAGATTCCCAAACGGTGCGTAGTCGGCATCGAATTCAAAACCTTTCGCCCGTGTTTTCCCGACATTTTGACGTTGGCGCGTGATGAGATTCGGTGCGGTCGTAAGCGTGACCGAAACGACGGGACGCGAAACTTCGGCGATGAAGAAATTCCCGCGCAAATTTAATTTTCTTGCAAAACCGACAAAATTCAAACCCGTTTCAAACGTATCGGCGCGTTCCGATCTCAAATTTTCATTTGCCAGCGTGAGCACATTTCCGACGCGGAAAGCGCGGTAAAGTTCGTTCAGATTCGGCGCGCGAAACGATTTTGCGTAAGACGCAACCACCGAAAAATTTCCGTTTACCGCATAAAGCGCGGCGATTCGCGGGCTGAAAGCGGTTTCGTTGCGGTCGGGAAAATTCGTCGTATTCGTCAGGTTGTTTGCCAAAGTTTTCGTCGAAACAAGCGCGTTTTTGTTTTCCCAATAATCGAAACGCCCGCCGGGATTGATATTCAATTTTTTCGTCACGCGCCACGCGTCCTGCACGAAAACGCCGAAAATCTGCTGATTTCCGCCTGCGCCGACGAGCGAACTTTGGCGATTGTTGACGAAAACGATCTCGTCGCTGAAACCGCGAACCTGTTTGAATTCGAGCGAACTCGAAACGACGTGATCTGCACCGAAAATCTTCGACCAAAACACATTTGCACCGAACGATTGCGACGGCACGCGCTGAATACGCGACAAAGTTTCCGTGTTTCGATTATTGGAAATCGCCGAAAACGTTTGATCGTAAGTTTGTTTCTCGATGAATGAACGAAACTGAAACGCGCCGATATTTTCGCCCGAAAAATCCGCCCCGAGCGCGATCTGGCGAAAATATGTTTGGTTATTCGTCAGACTCGTACCGTTGTCGCGTCTTTCGCCGAAAATATTTGTTTTGACGAAAAGTCTTGAAATATTAAAATTTAACCCATCCGCTACCGCAGATGGTTCTGACCTGTTTGTCGTGTCGAAGCGTTTTTCAATCGTCAAAAATCCATTACTGTGTCGGCTGTTCGCGTTTGTATCGATCGTGCCGCGTTCCGTTTCAGCAGTCGGAATGTAGCCTTTTGTTTGAAAAGTTTCCAATGCCAGATCGAAATTCCAGCCGCGCTTTCCGTAAGCCGTGAAAAGGCTTCCGTCGAAAGTTTCCTGCGTTCCGGCGGAAGTTTGAAAGCGAAAGATCGGCTTTTCGTTAAACGAACTTGTCCGCAAACTGACCGCGCCGCTCAAGCCCTGATCGCCGTAAAAAGCACTCGCGCCGCCGCGCAAAACTTCCGCTTGCGAAACGGCGATGTTTGGAACACGCGACCAGAAAGTCCAACCGCCGAAAGCGTCGTTCAATGATAGACCGTCAAGCAAAACCGATGTGCGCGATGCACCGCTTCCCGCCAAACCGCGCAGATTTGCGCCCTGCGTCGTCGGGTTCGTCGTCTTGCTGGAACTGCGCCGAAACAAAGTAAAACTAGCAATTTGCCGCAACGAATCGTCAACCGTCTGCGCGGCGGTCGTTTCGAGATTTTCACGATTCAAGACAATCACACTCGCGGGAGTTTCCGAAAGACGCGATTCCGTGCGCGTGATCGAAACGGTCACTTCATCACGCAAAGGTTGCGGTTCCAAAATAATTTTCAGTTTTTCGCTGAAATTCGGTGAAAGTGTTTTTGAAAATGTCGCAAAACCCTGCGCTTTTATTTCAAGCAAGGCGTTTTGTGTATTTTGCAGAGCGATTGCAAACTTCCCGTCCGCATCGGTCGCGGTTTGAGCGAGAATTTTCGGTTTGTTGTAAAGGGAAACTTCCGCGTTTTGAATCGGCGCATTCTTTTGATCGGTGACAACTCCCGAAACTGTCTGCGCGGCGGTCGGCAATGCAAGAAAAATTAACCACAGAAAAAACGGAAAACAAAAAGTGGAAAACGGAAAACTTCCGCCAAAATATCCGGATTTATTTTCCATTTTCCATTTTCCGTTTTCCACTTTATCTATTTTTTCTCACGCAAGTCGGGCTTTCGCTGATACATTCCGATGGTTTCACCTTTGGCGATGACGTGTCCCTTCATCGCGTCGAGCAAAGCCTGGCGGTTAAAACCGCCCGGCAAGTTCAATTTTGTATCAAGCGCGAAGATTTGAAAATGATAGCCGTGCGGTTTATCAGCGGGCGGCGGCATCGGTCCGTAATAACCCGGTTTGCCGTTTTGATTCGCGCCCTGCATCGCGTCACCGTATTTTTCGGTTTTCATCACGTTTTCGGGAAATCCCGTGACATTCGGCGAAATATTTGCGACGAGCCAATGCGTCACGGGTTTCAAGCTCGCGTCCGGGTCTTCCATCATCAGAACGAGCGATTTCGCATTTGCGGGAACGCCCGTCCACGAGATTTCGGGCGAAACGTCCTGAAAATACGCGGAATATTTGTCGGCAAGCATTCCCATATTTGCAAACGCCGTCGATTTTACCTGAATCGTTGCGGGCGCGTTGGCGGTTTCGGACAATTTCATCGAAATATCGTCGCGCGACATAATCGCCGGCATCTGATTTTGATTATACGAAACGCGGTATATGATGTTGTTCGTGTCGTCCGTCACGAGCATCGAACCGTCTTTCATCATCGCCAAACCAGAAATTCTCGCAAAATGCGCGTCCTTTCCGTCTGGCGCGCCGCCTTTGACGAGAAAACCAGTCAGAAAAGGTTCGATCTTCGTCGGATTTCCCGATTGATCGAAACGGATTCGCACGACTTCATAACCTGACGGCGGAACGCGGTTCCAGCTTCCGCGCATCGCTACGAACGCGTCGTTTTTATATTCGGACGGAAACATATTTCCCGTATTGAAAGCCATCTGCATCGGCGCGGCGTGCGGCGTGTAAAGCAGAACGGGATTTTCCGATTGCTTTGCCCAATCCGCGTTCGTCAATCCCAAATCTTTCGGCACAAGATTGTGCGGATTGAGTTTCGCGGTCGAATAAACGTAAGCCCAACCGTATTTTTTGCCCTCGATGATCTCGTTCAATTCTTCTTCCTGATCGTTGTCGCCGAGCATATCGATGCCGTGATCCATTCCGAAAAGTTTGTTGGAAACGGGATGCCAGCCGAAACCGATCGTATTTCGCAATCCTGAAGCGTAAATTTGCCGATTTTTGCCTTTCAGATCGGTCGTCAGAATCGTCGCGGCTTCCGGTGTCGATTCGTCGCAAGCATTGCAGGTCGAACCGACCGTGATCCAGATTTTGCCGTTTTTAACCGCCAGAGTCCGGTTCGGATGCTGTCCCGCGTCAGGCAGATCGTTGATGAGCATTTTGAGTTCGCCCAAACTGCCGTCCGATTTGATGTCGGCAACGTAAACTTCTTTGACGGTGGCGAGGTAGATTCTGTTTCCGTCCACGTAAACACCGTGCATCTGTTTCTTTTCCGCGACGACTTTCGTAATGTCGGCAACCCCGTCGCCGTTCGTATCCTTCAGCATCGAAAGCGTTCCGGGCGTGCGCTGTGAAACGTAAACCGTTCCGTCATTTGAAACCGCCAGCATTCGCGGATTGGCGATCTCGGCAAATTTTGCGACCGAAAATCCGGCGGGCAATTTTAAAGTTTTGATTCGTTGATTGGTCGGCGCGATGGTTGCGGTGTCGTTGTAGCTTCCTTCGATGGTGCGCAGTTCGCGTGTTTTCTGGTTGAAAACGTTTTGTCCGCAAATAGACAGCAAAGCACTTACGGCGATGCCGTAGATAATTTTTTTCTTCATTCTTCCCTTCCCTTGTTCGTAAAATTTAAAATTCGAGCGGAAACCGTTTTTCGGCTCTGCAAAAAATCGATTCCCGCTTGAATCAAATTATAACAAACCATTGAAGGAATGAATAAATATTTTTCTCGTCAAAATGCAAGCAAATTTTTCCGCACCGCCAAGCGTTCGATCAAACCGCGTTTGACCTCGAAACCGATTCCGGCTGATTCGGGTGCGGTGATCGTTCCGCTTACCGAAACTTCGACCGCCGGTTCGATGATGTCTTCGTGCCAGTATCTTTTGCTTGCCGAAACGTCGCCCGGCATCGTGTAACCCGCCAGCGTCGAAATCGCGATATTGTGTGCACGTCCGATTCCCGATTCCAACATTCCGCCGCACCAGACGGGAATTCCGGCTTCACGGCAAAGTTTTTCGATGCGTTTCGATTCACTGTGTCCGCCGACGCGACCGTTTTTCAGATTAATGATCTTGCCCGATCTTAATTCAATCGCTTTGCGCGCATCTTCGGGCGATTTGATCGGTTCATCAAGGCAAACGGGCGTTGAAATCTGCATTTGTAATTTGGCGTGGTCGATGATGTCGTCGTGCGGCAAAGGCTGTTCGAGCATCATCAGATCGAATTCGTCCAGACTTTTCAACTTGTCGATGTCGTTCAACGTATAAGCCGAATTCGCGTCGCCCATCAATTGAATGTCGCCGAAAGTTTCGCGCACTTTTTTGATGACTTCGTAATCCCAATGCGGCGCGATTTTTATCTTGATGCGTTGATAACCCGCGTCAACTTCCGTTTTGATCTTCTCCAAAAGCTGTTCGACCGAATCCTGAATCCCGATCGAAACGCCGCAGGCGATTTCTTTATTGATCCCGCCCAAATGCCGCCAGAGCGGAACGCCGAGCTTTTTCGCTTCCAAATCCCAGCAAGCCGTTTCAACGGCGGCTTTTGCCATTCTATTGCCGCGAATCTGTTTCATCAAATCCCAGATTTTCGCGGCGTTTTCGACTTCGACACCGATCACCACCGGCGCGATAATTCTTTCGATGACCGCCCACGCCGCGTCCGTCCATTCTTCCGAATACGAAGGCGTTTCGCCCGCCGTGCATTCGCCCCATCCTTCTGCGCCGGAAACGTCTTCGACGCGCACCAGAATTATCCGGCGTTCGTAGGTTCTGCCGAAACTCGTTTCAAAAAAATGGACAAGCGGAAGATTGATCTCAAAAAGTTCGATTTGATTGATTTTCAGCATAAAGCAAAACATAAAGAGTATGTTTTATTTAACTGAAAATCAATCGGCTTTGCTTATTGAATCAATTCAAACTGGACGAATTGCGAAGCGACCCTGCGCTTTTCTTTAGCTAAATTATCGGTGATGACCATTTGCAAAACATATTCGCCGAGCGGCATTTCCATTCCCAGACTCAACGTGCTCGTCACCGGAATTCTCTCCGGCTCGGTCAGATTTTGCCCGGAGATCGGTTGCGGTTTGCCCTCAAAAATCTGTTTTCCGTCACGGAAAATTCTGGTTTGATAGGTCAGATTGGGTTTGCGCGTAGTGTCGAGTTTGGCGTTGTAGACCTGTGTTCCGAAATTCAGGATGGTTCCGCGTTTGAACTGGCGAAGCGACGTTGCCGTTTGCGGGTCGGAGAGCGATACTTCGGGCGGTTTGCCTTCGCTCCGGCTTTGCCATTCCTTGAGCGAAATGTTTTCCAGAATTATGCCCGAAACCGTCAAGCGTTCTTTTTTCAGATTTGGAACTTCGACAAATTGATTCGCCGAGCCGACCTTTCCGCTGACCGTGTCGCGCAGTGCCACGCGAAGCTGATATGCGCCCGATTTTTTTATCGGGAACGTAAAATCGTAAACAAATCCGTTCGTTCGGATGACCTTTAGAACGTCATCTTTTGCGGTTATCGTGTAAGTTTTACTGATCTCGTCAACGATCATTCCGTTATCGCCGAAACTCACCGCAACCACGTCGAAAACCGCTTTTTTACTGCCGTCCGCACCTTCCGTAAAAGTCAGATTATCACCCTTAACGTGCAAAAACGAGCGGATGAAAACCTGCTGTTTGGCATCCGCACCGAACAGAGCATTTAAGCGCAGAGAAATGTCGTTCACGGCAAAAGGCGACGTGAGCGCGTTGTTGATCTGTTGCGCCGGAGTCAGGTTCGTTGTCGGTTTATTGGCGATCGCTTCGTTGGAAATTCCGAAAAATCCACTGCGGTAGCGAACCCGCGCGCCCGGACGAATTACTTTAACGGCAAGCTTATTAAATCGCCTCGTTTTCGGGTCGAAGGTTTCCTCGTCAGGCTGATAACCTATCAAATAGTAACTTTGATCGTCGAGCATCCGTGAAATTCCCTGGCTCAGATCGTTGTTGTTTACGACCGAAATGCCACCTGTTTGTTGAGCCAGATAGCGCAAGCCTTCCTGCGTATCGAAAAGCTCGGCGCGCCGGTTGCTCAAAGCCTGTTCGACCTGTTCCGCGCTTCTTCCGTCGGTATTGTCAGCCGCCGTAAGTCCGGTATATTGCAATCCGCGCGCGTCCATCGTGTAGATGACCACCGACGAACGATTAGCGAGATCGACCAACCGCCGCAAAGACTCCAAAACCCGCGACGATTCAAGAAAACCGCTGTTGCCAGTCGTCAGGATTCGGAAACCGTCCGACAAAAGCATAACCGATTTTCTGCCCGGCAAATCCTGCATTCCGCGCACGATGAAATTGATCGCGCCGAGTGTTCCGGTCGCAAAAATGCTTTCGCGCAGATTGTTTAGTTCGCTTTCCGCATCGGTTTGTAAAGTATCCGAATCTTCCTCTTCACTGCCCGTTTGAGGTAAGGAAGTGACGGATTCGAGCGGAGCAAACGCACCGATTCTGCCGTTTCCCGCAGGATTCCATTTAACCTTTTCGATAGCGGCGTAAAGTTGGCGTTTGTCGGTCGTAAACTGTTGAAGTGCGCCGATTCCCGCGCCTGTCCGAATGATCGCGACGAGATCGCCGTCCTGCATTTGCTCGTCAACGAACTTTTTCAAAGCGCGGCGCACAAAATAAACGCTCTCAAAGGAAAGCGTCAGATCGTCGACCACGAGCGCGATCGTGCGGCGCACCTGTTCAGAATTGAGATTGCGCGGCGGAACGGGAACGTTTACGTTGCCGTTCACGCTTTCAACGGGCGGCACGGGCGTTTTCTTGAGGTTTGAAATAAACGAAAAATTTGAAATATCCTGCTTTTTGCCGTTTTCGTAAATCTCTATTTCTTCGGGCTTCAGATCGGAAATGACCTTTCCGCTTTTGTCCGTCACGGTGACATCGACCTGAATCAGCGAAGTCGAAATTTTAACAACGTCATCATCGTCGGCAGGCTGTGGTGTCGGGGTCGGATTCGGGGTTTGCGAAAAGACATTTGCAACGAACCAAAAGGCGCAAACGAGCGCAAGGAATGATTTTTTCATCTTGAAAACTCCTGAGATCAACAAATTCTCTGCTATCATATAACGGAATTTTTCTTTTTGGAAGATTTTTGTTTGCCCCAAAGACAAAATAATTTTCATAATTCGCATCAAAATTTCGGAGTTTTTCAATGTCAAAATACCGCCTTGATTCATATTCAATTTTAACGATCATCTTTTTTTCAATAGCTCTTTTCCTGATTCCTCTGACAACGAGTTGTTCCGCCGCCGTGCGTCCGATGTCGGAAGACGACGCGCTGAAAACTTTGCGCGACTTGACCAAAAACGGTAAATTGCCGCCCGAAAATGTCGTTTTGGAGATCGAAAACCGTTTCTCAAAAACCAAAAGCGGCACGCTCGCTAAACTGCTCCGCGCTCGGATTCGCTTTGAAAACAACGATTTTAACGGCGCGGCGCAGATATTGAATACGAACGTTTTCAGGGAAAAGACCGAACTCGGCGATTATGCGCTCTGGCTTCGCGGACGCGCCTTGCAATCGCTCGGAAACCACGCCGAAGCAATGAGCGTTTTTGTAAATCTGGTCAATGATTTTCCGACTTCACTGCGCGTTCGGGAATCGAGATTGTTATGGGCAAATTCGGCGATGACATCGGGTAACGCGGCGCAAATCCCGAATTTCCTGAAAGAACTGAACGACAAAAACAACGCCGACGCACTTCTTTTAACGGCAAAAGCCTATGAACAAACGCAGAATCAAGGCGAAGCGGTAAAGTTTTACCGCAAGGTTTATTTCTACGGCGCGGGCACAAATGCGGCAAAGGAAGCCGAAGCCAAACTCGTTTCGCTCGGTCAGGATTTGAATCCGAATTCGGCGGAAGAAATCCAAACCCGCGCCGAAAAGCTTTATTCTGCCAAAAATTACGCCGAAGCCGCCAAATCCTTCGACGCACTTCTGCAAAATTTTCCCGCGGTGAATTCGCCGCAAATCCAGTTGAAAAGAATCATCACTTATTCAAATCTGAAGCAGATGCCGAATGCACAAAGCGCATTTTTCGCCGTTCCCGCGACGGCTAAAGAAAAAGACGAAGCCTATTATCAACTCGTGCTCGGTTACGCTCAAAATCGTCTTTGGGCAAATGCCAAAACCGTCGTCGAAGAAATGCGCCGAACCTTGCCGAACAGCAAATTGATCCCGAAAACCTACGCCGCCGCCGGGCTTCAGGCACGTGACGCGAAAAACAAACTCGAAGAACAATTCTTTTTCCGCACCGCGCTTGCCGCATATCCTAACGCGGTCGAAGTTGCGGGAGCGCAATTTGAACTCGCCTGGCTCGAACACGAAGCGAAGAATTATCAATTAAGTTCGCAAATGCTGACCGAACATCTCGCCCGATACGTGGACAAAGACACGGCAAATCGCGGAAAAGCGGGATATTGGGCGGCGCGTGATTCGGAACTTGCCAACAAAATTCCCGAAGCCTGTGCGCTTTACGACGGCGTTATGCACCGCTACGCGGCAAATTGGTATGGCTATCTCGCTCTCCAAAGACTGACGAGTTTGCGCGGTCGCGGACAATGCCAAACGCCGCCGAATTTCCCCGCGAATTCGCTGATTCCGAAGGCGGTTGCCAATTTAAAAACCGTCACCGTTGCGCCCGAAACCGCAACGAACAAAGAACTGGAACGCGCCGAAAAATCGGAAGAACTTTCAACCGTCGGGCTTTTCGATTGGGCGATCGACGAGCTTCAGGAAGCGCAAAAAACCGCTTCAAACAGTCCGAAGATCAATCTCTCGCTGGCAAAACATTTTCGTTTGAAAGGCGATAACGTCGGCGCATTGCTCGCTTTGGCGAAAAGTTATCCCGATTATTCACAGATGAATCCCGAAGAAATGGGACAGGAAGAATGGGATATTTTTTACCCGCTGACGAATTGGGACGACATCAAAAAATGGGCAAAAGCGCGAAATCTCGATCATTATCAGGTCGCGGGTCTGATTCGCCAGGAATCGGTTTTCAATCCGCGTGCAAAATCGGGCGCAAACGCTTACGGCTTGATGCAGTTGCTCGTCCCGACTGCGCGAATGATGTCGAAGAAATATGGTTCGGCGAACACGGCGATCGACGGCAATACGCTTTTCAATCCGGCACTGAATATCGAACTCGGCACGGCGTATATGCGCGACCAGTTCAACGCCTTCGGACGCATAGAATATGTCGCCGCCGCTTACAACGCCGGTCCCGGCAGAGTTCCGCCGTGGCGGGCAAGTTTGCCGCCCGAAATGGATGAATTTGTCGAAGCCGTTCCGTTCAAAGAAACCAAAGCATATATTCAAGGCGTTATCAGAAATTCAGCGCAGTATCGCCGTCTGTATGACGAAAACGGGAATTTCAAATCAAACGTCGGCACACGCGTTTTGCGCGCCGAGATCGATAACAAACCGCGCGAACAGTTTGCACGTGAATTTCCCGAAATCGTTTTGGACGAAAATAAAGGAGAATAGGATTTTTTTTCCACATCTAAAGGCAGGATTTTTATCGAAGGTTTTTGATAAAAATCCCGCTTTTTATTTGTAAGTAATTTTCTATTTCACCTCAAATTTCAAAGGCGCGAGCGTCGCTTTCGCTTCCTCGTTGTAATAATCGTAGACAAATGACGAAGGCGTTTGCGCGTTGATGCCGTAACGCGGCTTGAATTTGAAAGTGACGTTCGTGCCGCCGGCTTTCGACCACATATAAATAATGATCCTATCCGGTAAAACGTCGTAACGGCTCAGGCTCCAGTCCGCATCCATCGCGGCTTGAAGCGATTCACGCGAAACGTCCGCGCCCGGCGGAATTCCGATCTCGGCAAGCAACATCCCGTAGCCTTTAAACCCGACGCGTTCGGCTTTGACCGAACAATTTACCTCTTCCATAATTTGCACGTTCTGTTTGTCGCATTTGTAATCAAGCTGTAACTGGCGCAAATTATTCGTATTCTGTCCCGAAATTTCCGCATCTTTCCACTCGATGTAATGATTTTGCACGACCTGCGCCATCACCGCCGAATTCGTTGATGAACTGATTTCCAAACGATTTTCGTTCGGATTCAGTTTTTCGTTCAGGCTCACAGTTACCGGCGCGATCTGATCGGGCGAAACCGTGATCGTTTGCAAATTTGCTCCGTTCAAGGCAATTTGGATTTGCTGGTTTTCCGCCGTTTGTTTTTCGTCCGAAAGCGCGGCTAAGAAAGCGTCAAGCACATTGATCGTCGTCTGCGTCGAATACCAAACGCCGTAACGGTCTTTGTTTTTCAGCAAAAACAGCGTGCCTTTTGTAATTAGTTCGTTACTCTTTGCTCTTTGTTCGTTTTCCGAAACCTTCTGCATTTTTATTAAAAACTGAACTACCAAAGCAGTCGTTTCGACGCGTCCGGCAGTTCCCCAACCGTAAAACGGCGTGTTGGTTTCGAGTTTCCAGTAAACCGAATTATTTTCAGGAATCGCCATCTTTGTTAGAATTTCGGCAACCGAATTCGCCTCTTCCGTTTTGCCCGCGTCGAGCAGGGACAAACCGTAGAGCGCAAGCGCGTAAGGCTCGTCGATGCGTGCATTTTGACGTTTCAGATAATCTAAGGCTTTATCGAGCGCGGCAGTTTGCAAATTATCGGAATCTTTTCTTTCAGCTTTGATTCTCGCCAGCGTTCGGGCGACATACGATGTAAAAATTTTTGTGCGGTTCGTGTCTTCGGCGGTTTCCCAGTAGTATTTTTTTGTAAAACCGCCGTCAGCGCGTTGCTGTAAAATAAGCCAGTTTTGCGCTTTCGTGACCGCTTCTGGATCGACCGTAATATACGCTCCGGCATCGTTCAAAAACCGTAAAGCATAGGCTGTCAAGGCAATATCGGCTTCATCTTTGCCGCCCCAATATGAAAAGCCGCCGCTTGCGACCTGATAACCGATCAGGCGTTCGTAACCTTTCTGGAGAAATTTCTGCGCCGTCTGCCGAAGCTTTGAATCGCTGCGCGTAAATTTCAAAATCATCAGGTTCGGATAGGTCGAAGAGATCGTCTGTTCGCCGCATCCGTAAGGTCTTTGCAGTAAACCTTCGACCGATTCGGTGACGTGCGCCATCAGATTCGGATAGATTTTGAGTTCCGCCTTCTGTGTTTTCGATCGAGCATTTGCAGGAAAATTCACGTCGAAAGTTGCCGGATTTGTGAAAAGCCTCGTTTCGGTTTTGACGATTTCCTGACCGTTCGGACGCACCGTCACAGGCTTTTCGATTGCGTCCGAATCCCTGGCGGCGATTGCCGTAACTTTTTGTTTGCCGTCCTTGATCGCCGAAACCGCTTTGAAACCGAAAATTGCATTTTCCGACGCGCCCGACGCGACTTCGACCTGTTGTTTTTCCGAACTCAGAAATGAGAACCAATCTGATTTCGTCATCGAAACATTAACTTTTTGTTTCGCTTCCGTGTAATTTCTAACTTGCGTCGGCAAATGAATCTCGTCGCCTTCGGTCAGGAATTTCGGCGGTTCGAGATCGACGAAAAACGGCTGAAACGCCTGGATTTCCTTTTCCGTCACGCCGATCTTGCCTTTTTTGGTCGAAGCGATCGTGTAGAGCTTCCACGTCGTAATGTTGTCGGCAAGTTTGAATTTCACTTCGGCTTTACCGTTTTTGTCGGTGATGACTTCAGGATTCCAAAGCAGGGTTTCAGGAAAATATTCGCGCAAACGCGGCGTTGAATTCGGCGAATCATCCGTTTCATCATCCTTCGATCGCCCTGCCATCGCTTCCGGTTTTGTCGGCGCAAGCTTTAAGATTGAAGAAAAACTTCTTCCGTTTACAGGTAATTGCTGAATCTGTTCAATGGTGACGTTCGTAGAGGTACTCGCGTTCACTGCATACTCATCAACGCTTCCCGTAACATTGACGACTTCGCTGACACCTCCGACCTCAAGCATTGCTTTTATTTCAATAATATTTTGCGCTTTGACTTCAAGACTCTGGTAAACGAAAGACTTAAATCCGCTTGCATCGATGCGGAGATCGTATTTTGCCGCGGGCAGGTTGGCGATCACAAAATTTCCCTGCTCATCGGTATTTGCATTGTAAATTTTCGTCGAATCACTTGCGTTCGTGGCTTTTACCGACGCGCCGAAAACCGCCGCACCTTGCAAATCGGAAACCGTTCCGCGAATCGCGCCCTGCTCGCCCGCAAAGCCGATCGTTTTGACTTCGGTTTTCCTGAAATCGGATTCCTTCGATTGTTCCATCACGATTCCCGAAAACATCGCCAAAACCGAATCGTCGCTTGAAAGAACACCGTCCGCGCCTTTCGTATAAAGACTGAAATTGATAACCTCTTCCGTCACGGGCGTGATCTTCTGTTTGCCGTTTTCGATGACGGTTTTATCCGCATAACGCGAATAACGGTTTGAAGTGAGAAAAACATTTCTGCCGTAACCGTCTTTGATATTTTCCAACGCGAAATCGTTTTCCCTCAAAAGGTTTTGAAATTCCCCGGCATCTTTCGGAAACGGACGTTTGCCGTTATTTACATTTTGATTGAGAATTTCGACTATTTTTTGCTCGGTTTTATAGAAATAATTCTGCGATGTTTTCCAAATGTCGAAATCGTCACGATTCCAATAATTCGGCTCGCGCACCCCGTTTACGCCGAGGCTGAAAAACCGGATTACATAATTTGCGCCCGAAACTTCAAAATAAATCTCATAATCCCGATTCCAGCGGTCTTTCAGCTTGCCGAGATCGATGTTTTGCTTCGCGAGTTCGGTGCGTAAGGTTTCGATGTCGCGGATGTATTTCCCGGTTTGTTGATAGTAGTTTTCAGCGGCTTTATCGATGGATTTGCCGATCGGTTGAAAATAGGAAAAACTCGATGTCGAAATGTCGAAATCGTCCTGCGTTCCGAAAGTTTCGTCCGCGCCGGAGGTTTTCCAGGTCAGAATATTCTGCGTTCTGTCGGTCGTGAAAACAGGTCGGTAAATGTTGCCCCAAACGTCGCGTATCTTGTCTAAATCGAAACCGTTTTTACGCAAAATCTCGCGCAGAGAACTTTCATCGATCGGATTTTCGCCCGTTTTCTCGAAATGTTTTTTCAGCATTTCTTCGATCGGTGTAAACTGTTTTTTGAAAAATTCCGCATACAGACTTTTTGCTTCCGTGTGATTTAGCCAGCTTTGATAAATGCGCGGATAAAAGTAGTTATTGGAAAGCATTACTTCCGCAACAAGCTGTAATTCGGGCGAAATATTTTTGGAAAGATTGAGCCCATTCAAATCTTTGAGCGACACGCCGCCGAAGGATTTGTGATAGCCTAAAAAATATGAATAGCGGCTGAAATAACTGCCGAATTCGGCATCGGTCCGCGCTCGTTCTTCGACGGCTTTATCGAAAATCACGACACCGAGCGCGGTTTCAATCGGTTTTCCCGCCCCGTCGAGCGATGAAAAATTGATCGTTCCGTCTTCATTGGGTTTGTAAACGGATTTTTCAAATTTTGCGTCGACGCGCAGATTTTCCTGTGCCGGAAAAATAATTCCGCGTGAAGCACGAACCTCGGGACTGTAATAATCCGTGTCTTCGTCCTTGTAAACGCCGACCGTCAATTCGCCTTTGAATGTCGGGTGATATGGAATTTTCAGATTTGCTTTCCCGTTGGCTAATTTGACCAGAAAAGATTCCAAAACCGTCCAATCCTTAACGACATCGACGTAAACGTAGCCTTCCTTCTTCGATGAAACGATGTCGATTTTGACGCTTTCGCCGGGTTTGAAGATGGTTTTTTCAATTTCGATGCTCAAACCCTCCGTATCGTCGTAATATTCGATTTCGCGCCGGTATGTTCCTTTTTGCCCGTTTTTATCACGCGCAACTATTTGCAGATCGAGATCGTCACTCGCGCTTTCAAAAGCCGGTCGCTCGAAAAATAGTTTTCCCGCACCGAACGAATTCGTTTTCAAACGCTGTAAAATCTTAAATTCCGCATCGTCGTCATTTTTGCCCTTTATCTCAACGTCGCAAACCGCCGGGCTTCCGTCCGCATAAAACGTCGAAACATACGCCGAAATCGGCAGTTTTTGACTCAGTTCGTAAGTTTTCCCGATAAAATAAATGTGGATCGGTTCTTTTGAAATGCGCACGTCGAAGCGTTTTTGTTCGGTGCGGTTCGTCGTCAGATCGGTATAGTAAGCCGCAAAATGCAAATCTTCAAAATTTCTCCACCTATCATCCAGCAGATCGGCAAATTCATCCTCCAGATCGACTTTCGCGATATATTTTCCGTCTTTGTCGGCATCGCCCTCAAACACGCCTTTTTCCGTGACATCGTATTTTTGCAAACGCCAGTTCCAGCTTCTTTCGTTTTCCTGAACCACGCGCACTTTCCCTTTGATAACGGGTTTTCCGAAAAGATAATCGGCGGTCACGGCGATTTCGGCTTGCTTGTCATTGGGCAGGTAAAAGGTTTTGTCGGGCTTTGCGGTAACGGCAAAATTCGGCAGATCGTAACGCGAAACTTTGAATGAAAGGTTATCTTCGCTCAGATCGTTTTCGGCATCGATCTCGACGCGGTAATTGCCCAATTTGGCATTATCGGGAATTTTCCACGAAACGGAAGCAATGCCGAATTCGGAAGTTTTCACCGTTTCCTTGAACAAAACGGTGTCTTCCTGATCGTAAATCTTAAATTCGAGTTCGCTGTTAGTTACAACCGTATTATTTGCATCGAAATAAAGTCCGCGAACTTTAAACTCCTGTCCGGGCTGGTAGATCGGTTTGTCGGTCGTCAGCAAAACTCTGCCTTTTCCCGAATCATTATCGAAATCTTCGGAAACCGAACGAAAGATTCCGTTTTTTCTGCCTTCAATTTCCAGATCGGCATCTTCGATCTTGATATTTTCGGGAATCTTAAAGTTTAAGACCGCAAACCCCTCGGAATCGGTTTCGGCTTTTGCCTTCACGTTAACTTCGTCGTCTTCCGCTTCGGTGTCAATTTCCATTTCGATCACGCCGTCGATTCTGACATTTTTGACGGGCAAATCCGTCACCGGATGAACGGCGCGCACGCGCACGGTTTGAGTTTCACCCGGAAAAACCTGCTTTGCCGCAGCAACGCGAATCACGAAAATATCTTTGATGAGTTCGGAAAGCGAAACGAAACCTTCCTTTTCCCCAATTTTGTAATGAAACCGAAACCAATCGATTCTTTCATCGAAATCTTTAGTGAGATCGTTCCAAACAAGCGGGATTTTGTAAGTTTTTTTGCCTTTCTCGATTCGCAAATCCTGAGTTTTGCTTGCCCGAATCTGATCTTTCGTGTCGAGAATTTCGAGTTCGATCCTTAAATCGAAACGCGGCGCAGGATTTTCGATCACGATCTCCGCCTGAGCCGATTTTTCACTCAAAATAAGACTCGATTCTTTTTCAATAACATTTTGCGCGTGAGCCGAAAAAACACACAATAAGCACACTACGAACAACGGGAAGAGCCTGTTTCGCATTTCGTTTTCCTCTGATTTTACTAAGTTTTATGAAAGTTTTGACCTGTCAGCCTAATGGATGCAGCGAGATTTTGAATCGGTTGCTTTGAGGAAAAAAATAATTCTGCAGAACGAAAACCGAAAAGCCGACGGATAAATCGACCGACGGCTTTTCAGCAAAATTAATTCAAGAGAAACCTGACTTCGACCTGAGCTTTGACGCTGATCGTTCCGACCGCCTCATTTTCAACGACCTCGTTTCCGTCAATTGCAAACGAATTTGACGAAATATTTGCATACGGACTCCGATAACCGTCGATGTCCTTTTCCTCGATAGAAACGGCTTTCCCGATAGATTGCCCGATCTCTTTGGCAATCGCATCGGCTTTTTCACGGGCGGCGCGAACGGCTTGGGCGCGTGCCTGATCTTTATATTTGCGAAGTTCCGAAGATGTAAAAACGACACTATCGACATCATCCACTCCGGCATCCAAAAGCGAGGTCAAAAAAGTTTCAAATTTGCTTATTTCACGGAGTTTTATAACTAAATTTCGGTTGACCAGATAGCCGTCCGAAATTTCTTCATAATCATTATCCGAACCTTCAATTTTCACCCGCTTCGTTGCTTCTTTAATTTGAATGTAATCGGTTTTTACGTCGGTCGCCGCAATTCCGAAACGCTTTGCCAGAGAGGTAACTTTATCGATGGTATCGTCGTTTTCTTTTTTTGCGGCGGCGACCGATTTATTTTTTTTCGAGATCGTAAAAGAAAGCGTGACCGTATCAGGCACGATCTGAATTTCCGCCGTTCCGATAACCTGAATGGTCGGAGCTTTGCTCGTGTCGATGCTTTGTGCAGAAATCGAAAAGGCTGAAAACAGAAATACCGTCAGCAGAACAAGTATTTTCAACTTCATAATTTTCCCCGTTTTTTCACTCTTTATAGATATTTTTTAATTTATGACGTAAAAATAGATGCCGTAAATCTTAAATTAACTGCTTTGGATGCCGATAAAATTTTCGCCTTAAGCTTTCGGGTGTGATTTGTCGTAAACCTCGATGAGTTTTTCCATCGAAACCTGGGTATAAATCTGCGTCGTTGAAAGCCTTGCGTGTCCGAGCAATTCCTGAATATCGCGCAAATCCGCGCCCTGATCGAGCAGATGCGTTGCAAAAGAATGACGCAAACTGTGCGGCGAGATGTCGCGGTGAATGTCGGTGCAGAGTTTAATATATTTATCGACCATTCGCCCGACCGAGCGCGTCGTGATGCGCGTGCCCTGATAATTCAGAAAAACGGCTTGCTCGTCGCGTTCGGACGGCGGACAATTATTTAAAAACGTCGGGCGCGTTTCGTTGAGATAATACATCAAGGCTTGAAGCGCGGGTTCGCCGAACGGCAAAATCCTCTGTTTCTTGCGTTTTCCCGTAACGCGGACGAGTTTTTCGCGGAAATCGATTTCCTTCAGATTTAGTCCGACAAGCTCGCCGACGCGCATTCCCGTTGCATAGAGAAATTCCAGAATCGCGCGGTCGCGTCTGCCGAGATCGGTTTGCAGATCGGGCGTTTCGATAAAGCGGACGGCATCTTCCATCGAAAGATGCGTCGGAAGTTTGCGTTCGATGCGCGGCGTGGCGACCAATTTTGCGGGATTATTTTCCTGAACTCCTTCACGCACGAGAAATTGGAAAAACGTCCGCAAACTCGCTAATTTTCGCGCTATGGAAGTTTTCTTTTTGTTGTCGCCGTGCAAACTCGCCATCCATTCGCGGATCGTCAAATGGTCGATCCCGGAAACGGGAATGTCCGAAACTTTGCCTTTTAACAGCAAATAATCGCGAAACTGTTCGAGATCGCTCGAATAATTTCGCAGTGTGTGTTTGCTGACGTTTCGCTCATAAAGCAGATGTTGGAGAAATTGCTGTAAGTATTCTTCTAGCATAATGAAAAACGGATAACGGAAAATTAAATGCTTTCGGCATTATCCATTATCCATTATCCATTATCAATTTTATGTGCGCTCAATTGCGTTTCGGCACGTAATAACCTTTTCTGGTGCGGACGGAAAGATTTTCGCGGTTTTTAACGGTCAGGTTGATCGTGCGAAATTGCCCGCGTTTGCCGGCATCGTCTTCGGGGTAATAACTCAAAATATATTGCTGGGCGAGTTCGGCGGAAATCTGGATAAAAGCCGCGTCGAGTTCCTTTTCGTCGATCGGCGAATAAACCGCGCCGCCCGTTTGTGAGGCGATTTCCTGCATTCGGCGTTCGGCGGCAAGCTGGCGAATATTAGCGTTTCCGCCGCGTTGCCCGGTGCGTTTGTAGTTTTCAAAATCCGTCGTTTTGACGACATAAACCTGACAATTATTGAGTTGCAGTGAACGCATCGTTTCCTCGAGCGTCGAATCGCTGACGGTATCGTCGCCGTCCGAAACTATCACGACGACGCGACGACCTTGCGCATCGCGCAGATATTCGGCGGCTTTGATGATTCCGTCGAGCAAAGCGGTCGCGCCTTCAGGATTCGGAAACATCTCGATCGCATCGGTCAATTGCGAAGTATTTTTCGTTAACGGTTGCTCCAATCGCGAAGCCGTCGCGACCGAAAAAAGCGCGACCAAATCTTTTTCGGGACGAATGACGCGTTTGAAAAACCTGATCGCCGCCTTTTTTTCAAACTCGCGGGCAATGCTCACGCTCGACGAATTATCGAATAAAAGTGCCAACCTGACAGGCGTTTCCGAGCGCGTAACTTCGCCGATCTCGACCGTTTGCCCGTCAACTTCGAGCGTGAAATCCGCCAATTTCAAATTCGTTACGCTCACACCGTTTGCATCCAAAACCGAAACGGGAACGGGCACGAGATTGGATTCGACCGTAATCGTATCGTCATTCGTTTCTTTTTTAATAGGTGTTTTCGGCGGTGTCGAATTAGGGGAAGGATAATCGTTGATCGGTTCGGTCGGCGAATAAACAACGCGGCGCGGTGTCGGTGTCGGCGAAGGCGATTCCGCCGGTTTATTGCGTCCGCTTTGCGCAAAAATTCCCGTCGCAAGCACGAAAAGCGAAATTGTGAGCAAAATTTTAGAATTCATATTTTGTTTCAACATTTTCGATGCTGAAACTATTAAATTAGTTAGCTTGACGTAAATTTTATTTCCAATCCGGCGAAGTGCCGCCGTATTCCTGAAAAGACGGTTTGGTAAATAAAGTCTTCACCGAGTCGCGCATCAGAACAATAATCGTAAAAATTCCTAGAATGGTTCCGAGCGGCATCGAAAGACAAACCAATCCGGCGATTACCAGACAATATGTGTAATTTTTATGTTTTGATAGCGAACGCCCGGCATAAAAAGCCAGAAAAGCCAAAATGAAAAATAGTCCCATCAAAACGATTCCGATACCCGCAAAAATTCCGCCCATCAGCTCCGGCGGAGGATCGCCCGCCTTACGCGGAATGTCGGCGGTCATAAAAACTGCACCCAAGACCACGTAGATCGAAAAAATAAGCGCGGTAAGTGCCGTCAATCCGGCTTTCACATAAAAACAAATAGCTAGAATTTTCAAGTGACTTAAATCGTCGTTAGTTTGCTGATTCATAATTTTTCTCCTTTTTATGAACGAATCAATTTTCGGGATTTTGCCGCCGAAAGAAAATATTTTTAAGTAAAAATTAATTTCAATCCTGCAACCAATAATCCGACGGCTAAAACACGGCGCAAGGTCATCGAATTAAACTTTTTACTTCCCAAAGTCGCACCGACGATACCGCCGCAGACTGCCGCTAATATCCATACGAAAACCGACGCGGAAAGTTGTAAAACCTGCACGTAATTTCCCAAAAGCCCCGAGATCGAATTAACGAGAATAAAAAGCGCGGAAATTCCCGCCGCCTTTTTCGTTTCCGTCCAATTCATCAAAAGCAGGATCGGCGTTAAAAAAATTCCGCCGCCAACACCGACGAGTCCCGAAACCAAGCCTAAAATAGCACCGATCAACAAACAAATCCAGATTTTCGGCGCACGCGGTTCGATTTCCGATTTCATATTTATCGCCAGCCGAATCGCCGCAAGCATTAATGTGATGCCTAAAATTATTTTGTAAACCGTCGTCGGCAGGTGAATCATTCCGCCGATAAATGCGAACGGAACGGAAGCGGCGGCAAACGGCAGAAAGATTTTCCAGTCGAAATGTTTGGCGCGGTAAAATTGGATAAAGGCAATCGAAGCGACAAATAAATTAAGGATCAAAGCCGTCGGGCGCGTGACGGTCGGCGAAACCGCCAGCAAAGCCATCACCGCCAGATAACCCGATGCGCCGCCGTGACCGACCGACGAATAAAGCATCGCAACCACGAAAACGGCGATAATAATTAATATTTCAAGCTCCATTTTTGTCCTTTCCTTTTGAACTGAACGCCTTGTAAACGATGACACCGCCGACCCCGACCACGATCAAACCCATCACGATAAAGATCGCCAGCTGAATAACTCCGCGCCAGTTAAATTTGCCGTTGAACAGGTCGCCGATTTGTAAAAGCAAAAGTAAAAAACTCATACCGAAGCCGTAAAATGCTGATTAATTTTAGAAATCCATTCGTCCCAATCCCTGAGCGCGAGTTCGACCTGAATGCCGTGACGCTCGCGTTTGTTGCGGTATTTTTTGCGAATTTCGACCGAAACGGGCGCAAGCAGTCCGAAGGTAATGTTGACGGGCTGAAAATTTTTCGTTTCGACGTTTGAAACATAACGGCAGAGCGCACCGATTGCCGACGTTTCGGGCGCGGTTATCAAATCTTCATTTCGCGCCGTCCGCGCCGCGTTCAAACCTGCGAGCCAACCCGTTCCGACCGATTCGACGTAGCCTTCGACCCCCGTGATCTGACCTGCAAAAAATAATTTCGGCTCTTTTTTCGTCTGCAAAGTTTCGTGCAAAATTTCGGGCGAATTGATAAAAGTGTTGCGGTGAATCTGCCCGAATTGGAGAAATTCGGCGTTTTCCAAGCCCGGGATCAATTTCAAAACGCGCTCCTGTTCGCCGTATTTCAAATGATTTTGAAAACCGACGAGCGAATAAGCGTCCGCCATCAAATCTTCCTGCCGAAGCTGAACCGCCGCGTAAGGTTCGCGTCCCGTCGCGGGCAACGGCAAACCTTTCGGTTTCATACAGCCGAAACGCAGCGTGTCAACGCCGCGCCGCGCCAATTCTTCAATCGGCAGACAGGCTTCAAACCATTTTGTGTCCTCAAAACGTTTGAGCGGAACCGATTTTGCTTCGATCAGTTCGCTGTAAAAACGCTCGTATTGCTCTTTATCGAACGGACAATTAATGTAATCGTCGCCGCCTTTGCCGTAACGTGCGGCTTTGAAAGCGACGTTCATATCGATCGAATCGGCGGCGACAATCGGTGCGATGGCATCATAAAAATAAAGCTGATCGTCACCTGTAAATTTCATTATTTCCGCGGTCAGAGCATCTGAAGTAAGCGGACCCGTCGCAATGATCGATATTTCGTCGGACGGAATCGCTTTGATCTCTTCACGAATCAATTCGATATTCGGATGCGCGGAAATCTTCTGCGTGATGAGCTCGGAAAACTTTCCGCGATCAACCGCAAGAGCTGCGCCCGCCGGGACCTTCGTTTGTTCGGCGACTTTCATCACAAGCGATTTTCCGCGTCTTAATTCTTCTTTTAAAAGATATGGCGCAGAACCTTTTTCGTCGGTTTTCAGCGAATTGGAACAAACGATCTCCGCCAGATTTTCGGTGCGGTGCGCAGGAGTTTGGGTAACGGGACGCATTTCAAACAATTTGACCTTCGCGCCGTTTTCCGCCGCTTGCCACGCGGCTTCGACTCCCGCAAGTCCGCCGCCGATCACATTTATTTCTTTCATACTTAACTTTATCGTAATTGCTAAAACCCAATTTATGAAGTTTTATTTTCTAATTTTACTGAAAACCGCCTCTCTCTGCATCGATTTTCTGCAATATCTCTTTATATTTCGACTCGTTTTCCGCTCCCGGGAAAATTATGTATACAATTTTTTTTCGCGATGGAAATTTTTTTATAGCCAAAAACTGAAATTTTTATCATAATGAAACTGCACACAATATAAAAAATAGAAAATTTCAATTATTTTGTCTTTCTGGCGGATGGGAATAAGTATAAATTTCAGTGAAATCAGGTAATACGGTAATTCATTGCAAGCCCGAAAATTCAAAATCAACTTCCTACGGAATTCATAATTCAAACTGCGAACAGCCGAAACACAGCGGTTGATTTTCAATATAAGATCACTGTCGGATTTACCAAAATTCGATGAAGAAAATAGATTTGCGAATCATTTTATGAAAAATAACTTACACGTAGTTCATTCTCTATCTGCCAGGGAACCGGCGAAAAAGGTTCCATTCCAACGTCCGCACCTGGGCGATGAAGAAATTAAGGAAGTCGTCGAAACTCTGCGTTCGGGCTGGCTGACCTCGGGACCGAAGGTAAAAAGTTTTGAGAAAAAATTTGCCGCCGCGATCAAGGCGCGTTTCGCGGTTGCCGTAAACTCCTGCACGGCGGCACTGCATCTGGCGGTCGAGGCGTTGGAACTTCGCGCAGGTCAAGCCGTTCTCGTTCCGACGATGACCTTTGCCGCCACGTCTGAAATAGTTTTGTATAAAAACGCCGTGCCGATTTTGGTCGATTGCGATCCCGTGAGCGGAAATATGGATTTGCGCGATGCCGAAGAAAAACTCCGCCAGTTAAAGGAAGGAAAACTTGCGGTCGGCAATGCTGGTGCGCTCGAAGTCGTCGGCATAATTCCCGTTCACGTCGGCGGTTATTTGATGAACATCAAAGAAATAAAGGCTTTTGCCGCAAAACATAAGCTCTGGATAATCGAAGATGCGGCACACGCTTTTCCGGCGGCGTGGCGTGAAAACTCCGAAAGCGGCTGGGAATTTTGCGGCTCGAATACGGCTTCGGTCACTTGTTTTTCATTTTACGCGAATAAAACCATCACGACGGGCGAAGGCGGAATGGCGGTGACGAACAACGAAATAATTGCCGAAAAAATGCGCCTGATGTCGCTTCACGGTCTTTCGCAAGATGCGTGGAATCGTTATTCCGCCGAAAGCGGCTGGGATTACAAGATAGTTTTGCCCGGCTACAAATACAATCTGACCGATATTGCCGCCGCCATCGGTCTGCACCAACTCGAACGCGCCGAATCGATGCGCCTCGAACGCGAAGCCGTCGCCGGATATTATTTCGATTCGCTCGCAGACATTTCCGAAATCGAGCTTCCGCCGCAGAGTTCCGACCGGCTTCATTCGTGGCATCTTTTTCCGATCAAACTCGATCTGGGAAAATTAACGGTTAACCGCGACGAATTTTTGGAAAAACTTCGCGAAAACGGTGTCGGATGTTCGGTTCATTGGCGACCGCTTCACCGTCACCCGCTTTACGCGGAAAAACTCGGCTGGCGCGAAACGGATTTTCCGGTTGCGACGCATCTCTGGAAAAGGCTCATCAGTTTGCCGATCTTTTCTTCGATGACCGTTTCCGAGCTCAGACACGTCGGCAACACGGTCAAAAATCTTTGCGCTGATTTCAGCCGAAAAAAAGCCGTCCGCGTAGCCTAATGAAAGATCGTGCCGAAAACCGTGGAATTTCCCGTCCGGCTGAAATCGCGCTGACGATTGCCGGCATATTTCTTTTATCGCCGTTATTTCTGTTGATTCCACTGCTCATTAAATTTTCTTCGCACGGTGCGGTTTTATTTCGCCAAAAACGCGTCGGGTTGGGCGGAAAGGAATTTGTTTTATATAAATTCAGATCGATGCACGACAAGGCGGGCGGCGTTCGGCTGACGGCAACGAACGACCTGCGGTTAACAAAGGTCGGCAAATGGCTGCGCCGTTACAAACTGGATGAGCTTCCGCAACTCTGGAATGTGCTCCGCGGCGAAATGTCGCTGGTCGGTCCGCGTCCCGAAGTGCCCGAATACGTCGATCTTGAAAATCCGCTCTGGAACGAAATTCTTTCCGTTCGTCCGGGCATTACCGATCCGATCTCGATCAGGCTCCGCAACGAGGAAAGGCTTCTTTCCAAAGCGGAAAACAAGGAAATTTTCTACAAGGAAATCCTGCTTCCCTTTAAACTGCGCGGCTGGGCTGAATATGCCCGCCGCAAAAGCTTCGGAAACGATCTTTCTATTATTCTCAAAACATTTAAGGCGATCTTACTGCCGAATACCGTTCCGCCACCGACGCTCGACGAACTGATGATTAGCGATTCCTGAAACAATCGTTATAAGATAAAACCTCGAACAAAACTCCTTCAAAAGATGAAAAAATCTGACGAACTCTTAAAATACGTTGAATGGGACGTGAAAAATTGGTCGGTCGCGCTCGATTTCTGGCAGAAAAATTCGGCAAAGAAACTTTTCGAATCCCGTGTTTTGGAGATCGGCGGCGGTTTCGGCGGGCTTTCGCTGTGGTTTGCGAAACAAGGCGCACACGTCGTCTGTTCCGATTTTCAGGGCGTTTCGCAAATCGCCGTCGAACTTCACCGCGCTCATAACGTCACGCATTTGATCGAATATGAAACGATTCACGCGCTCGATATTCCATACACGGAAGAGTTCGACATTGTCGTTTTCAAATCGGTCATCGGCGTGCTCGATGATTACGAATCGCAAAAGAAAGCCGTCGGAGGAGAAATGTATCGCGCTCTGAAAAAAAACGGCGAACTGTTTTTCGCCGAAAATCTTGTCGGCTCGCCGGCACATATGTTTCTCCGAAAAAAGATGATTCGTTGGGGCAATGAGTGGCGTTACATAAAGATCAAAGAAATGAAGGATTTTCTCGCGCCGTTTTCCGAAACCAAACTTTACGTTCACGGTTTTGCAGGAACTTTCGGCAGAAATGAAAGACAAAGAAACCTGCTCGGCTTCGGCGACCAACTCATTTTTGAACGAATCGTCCCGAAAAACTGGAAATATATCATTTCGGGAGTCGCCGTTAAATAAAATCCTCAATTAAAAAGGATGCCGCAAAGCATCCTTTTCAAATCGAACTATTAATTTGAATTTAACCTTCTTTGGTCGCGCTTTTCGCTTCTTCGACGGTGTATAAAATTCGTGAACAGCTTTCACAGGTAATGATCTGATTACCTTTTTTCACTTCGACCTGCATTTGCGGACGCAGTTTCATAAAACAAGCACTGCACGAACCGTTGACAACTTCGGCAACGGCGATTCCGTCGCGGCTACGCTGGGCGTGACGGTTATAAACATTGGCGAGTTGCGTCGGCAATGTCACGAAAACTTCGTGCCGTTTGGCGGTTTCCGCCTCAAATTCTTTTTTATTTTCGGCAAGTTCCGCGTCGAATTCGCCTAAGGCTTTATCACGGTTTGCGTCAAGACTGTTAATTTCCTCGGCGCGTTCGGCTAAAACGCCTTCGACTTCATCGATCGCAGTCATCTTTTCGACCACCTGCGCTTCCAATCCGCCGATCTGCTTTTGCAAAGCGTCGGTTTCGCGCATAGCGGTTTCATATTCTTTCTGATTTTGCGCGTTTTTCAAATTGCGTTCGGCGCGTTCGAGATAAGTTTTATTTTCGGCGATCTGCTTTTCGAGTTCGGCGCGTTCGGCTTGAATGCCGTCGCGCTTCGACTGTATTTCACGTATAGAAAAGGCGTGCTGTTCAAACTCTTGTTCGATAGCGGCACGCCTGTCTTCTGCGGTTTCTATAGCTTTTTTCAGTTTACGGATGTTCGTATCTGTTTTTTGCAATTCTACCAGCTTTTCTAATTCTGACTTCACTATTAAAAATTCTCCTGTTTAAAAACCACTTAATCAAAGTAAGTGCTTTTATTCTAACGCAGGAAGGGAGAAAACGGAAAACGGAAAACGGAAAACGGAAAATGAGTTGCTGTAAATCGACAATTAAAGAGCAATATTAAGGATAATGTGCCACAATAACATTAATTTTCCATTTTCCGTTTTCCGTCATTTATTACTGTGTGTCAACGACCGATTCGATCTGGTTTTCGACCGTGTCGCCAACGTTTGAAAAGAAATCGTAACCCGTCATCGATTCGACGTAATCGACGCTCACGCGGTATTGTTTCCAATCCGAAACGACCGAATTATTGTTCGGCATAAAGACCGCGATCGTTCTCGTTGCGGAAGTTACGCGCGAAACGTCGTTCGTGCCCGCAGGCAGAACGATGATGACTTTCCAGGTGTTGGTCGGAACGGCAACGTTACCGTTATTGATATAGCCGGAAACGCCTTGTCCGCCCGAAATGATGTAAAGTTCATTGCCCGCCGTGACGAGCGAACGCGAATAATTTTCGAGATTTGCCCACGTCACCTGATTGTTGGTCGGAGCTTGCGGAATCATATTCGTCATCAAAAACGTCGCCGAATTGTCTGCGACCGAAGCCGTCCGGTCAGCCGAAGGACACATATGCCCGCGGTCGTAACCTGAGCCCGAATAGCTCGTCGAACCAACCTGATACCAGCCCGCCGGAAGCGACGTATCGGCGCGGAAATCGTCCTGACGCGGTGTCGAACCGAGCCACGAAGAATCGAGATGCCACGAAACCCAGTTCGGGATGTTATTGCCGTTGTGATAAGAAAGCGCGTATTGCGGTTTTTCCATCAGGTAATTCGTCGGCGAACTGATGTTCGTGACGGCATTTGACGGATTTCCCATCGTCAGATGAACGCTCGACGAACCGCCGCCGCCGCCGCCGTAAGTCGTCGCCGTGATGTTGTCGAGATTGATGCGGTTTGTGCCGCCCGAAATTTTGCGGATTTCAAAACGAACTGCCGCCGAAGTATTGACCGTAAAACTTGCGGTCGCAAGCGAGGTCGAGCTTGTCGTCACCGTCGAACCGACCTTTGCCCAGCTCGCGCCGCTGTTCGCCGATTGCCATAATTCCCACGTGCTCGAACCGTCCGAGCCGTAAACGCCGTGTTGGATCGTGACCGTTCCCGCGCTCGCCACGTTGAAATTCATCGTCACTTTTCCAGTGTTGCGGACACGCGCCGACCACAACCCCGTTTTGCGGTCGCTCGCCGAATTTCCCGTCAAAGCCTCGTCCAGATTCCAGCTTCCCGAACCGAGCGTCACATTGGCGGCGGCATATGCGGTCTTTCCGCCTGCTTCAAAGCCTTCGCTCAAGGTGTTTTGCGCCTGGGCAAAAACCGAAAAAACGCACACAAATACGACTGCCGACAAAACGGCAATAATTTTATTTTTCATAGATTGTCCTCTTTTTGTTTTTAGTTTGGATTTTTTGTTTTGGGTAAATTTAAAGAGAAAAACGCGCCGCAGAGCGCAAATTACACACTCCGGCGTGTTAAATATCAGGGAGAAAAGTTTCACTAAACTTTTTATCTAAAGCCAGTTCTAAATTTGAATTACTTGATAAGTTTCGGGTTTATGCTGCGAAAACCCGTCCAGAGAAGTCAGACAGAACTATGACTCATTTTTTTGCGGTTGGCAACAATTAATTTTAAAATGTAAGAAAATTTTAATGAATTAAAAATGAAGAAATGCAGGTCATCGCAAAATTTGCGATCAGATATTGCCCGCGAAAATCCGGAAATGATCGGAAATATGTGTCGAATCGAACATTTTTTTACTTCCGTAGTCGTCGATCAGAAACCAGTTCAAAACATCTTCGTTCTTGAGCAGGATCAGATCGACATTGTGTTTCGCCATTCCGAAATGCGTGAATCGGGCGGCGGCAAGCGCATTATTTCGCATAAATCCGTCGTTAGGCGTGCGCGTCCAACCCGCTTCGAGCGTCAGACATCTGACTCCCTGACGAAGGCGGAGCAGATAGCCGACCATTTGCGCGTTGGCAAATTTGAAGCGGTGTGCCGTTTCGTTTTCGACTTTAATAAAAGGATTGGGTGCGGCGATTTCGAGCATCGCGCCGAAAAGCCACTGCACGCCGGTTTGCCGAACGGCATCGTTGGCGGCTTTGAGCGCGAGATATTCGGCAACGTCCGTGCGTCCCGAAGCACGGGCGGCGGCAAGCGCGTCTTCCAGTTTTTGCGCCCAGATTTCGTCGAGTTCCATCATCGTTTCGAGGATAAAACTGTCGGGAAACAAATGCAATTTGTGATATGATTTTAGTTATTTGTTTGTTATGAGAAATTCAGCAGTCATTATTTTAATATTCATCTTTTCGCTCACGGTTTTTTCTCAAAAACCGAAACCTGCCAAAAAATCGCCTTCAACCCCGGCAAAACTCGTCAAAACAACTCCGCCTGCTGAAGTAAATCCCGGCAATGAAAAGGAAGAATTTGAAAAAGCCGCCGCCCTCACCGATAACGCCGAACGAATTATCGCCTTGCAGAAATTTGTCGAAAACTTTCCGAAATCCGCGGAAAAAAATCGCGCGTTGGAATTGATCGTCGGCGCGCGCGCCGCTATTGCCGACGAACAACTTCGTCTGAGCGAAACGGCAGACGGCATCGCGCTTTTCAAACTTGCCGTCACAGAAGCCCCGACACCCGTTTCCGATAAATTCTTCAGCGAGATTCTTTTACAGATTCCGAACAACGTTTTCTGGCGCGGCGAACGCACCGCGGCAGTCGAAATCGCCAGGATCATCGAGGAAAAAAGCGGCGTAAGCACGAAACAATTGCTCGGACTCGCAGGTTTTTATCTCGGCACGGAAAACGCCCTGGAAGCACAACGCCTCGCCAACAAAGCCTTAGCCGTCGATGCCAATCTGCCGAACGCTCATCAAACTCTCGGATTGGCTTACCGGATGAATTTTCAGTTGGAAGAATCGGCGGCGGCGTATGTGAAAGCTCTCGAACTCGACCCTAATTCCGTTGTTTCAAAACGAAGTTTGGCAGAGATGAAGCGCGCCGTCGGAAAACCCGAAGAAGCAATCGCGCTTTACCGTGAAATTCTGGCAAACGGTGCGGACGATCAATTGGCGCAGACGGGTCTTGCGCTCGCGCTGTTCGATTCCGAGAAAAAGTCGGAAGCCGAAGCCGAAATGAGCAAAATTCTCGAAACGAACCCGAACAATTTTCAGCTTCTCGTCGGTGCGGCATATTGGTATGCGGCACATAACGACGGCGCGAAAGCCGTCGAACTCGCGCAAAAAGCCGTCGCCGTCGAACCGCGCTACATCTGGGCGCATATCGCTCTCGCACGCGGACTTTTACAGCAAAAACAACCGCTCGAAGCCGAAAAAACCTTGCTTATTGCGCGTCAATACGGCAATTTCCCGACGCTCGATTACGAGATCGCTTCAATGCGTCTGCAAGCCGGATTTTTCCGCGAAGCCGCCGAAGAAATCGCCAGAAACTTCCGCATCGACGGCGAAAATATCAAAACTAAACTCGGCGGGCGCGTTCCGAAAGAAGCGAAAACATTTATCGAACTGCTCGCCGCCGAACGCCGTGCCGGTATATTCCAACCGCTTGCCGCCGATGATGTCGAAAGTTCAAACAAACTGCGTTCCCTGCTCGAATTCAACCTGAAACTGAACGACCCCAAAGCGGATGAAACCGCGCTTGCGGAATCAGCCGAAAACTTCGTCAAAGGCGAAGATAAAATGAAACTTCACCGCCAGCTTTTTGCCGCCGACCAGCTTTTGAAAAAAAATCACGCCATCGGCAAAGCCTACGAACTTGCGCAAAATGCGATCGGAAACAGTGACACCGCGCTTGAAGTTGCCAATCCGTCAGCGGCAGTTTTGGCGGACGAACTTTACGAGAGCCGCGTAGCATCGATCGCGCGAAATCAACTTTTACTGGTTCCCGCGATTCCGCGCCAGACGCTTTCCGCCATTCTGCGCGGACGCATCGAAGAACTCGCGGGTTGGTCGCTTTACCGACAGAATAAACCCGCCGAAGCGGTAATTCGCCTGAAACGCGCCATCAGTGTTTTGCCCGACAGAAGTGCGTGGTGGCGTTCGAGTATGTGGCGGCTCGGAACCGCGCTCGAAGCGGACGGAAAGGAAAAAGACGCGCTCGATTCATACATTAAAAGCTATCCGCAGGACAATCCCGACGGCGGAAAATATGTCGTGATCGAATTGCTTTACAAAAAATTGAATGGAAGCACGGACGGTTTGGAAGCCAAGATCGGTCAAAAACCCGCTTCAGTTTTTGCCGAAACCGTTTCGCAAAACGCTGAAAAACAACCCGAACAGCCTTCCGCAACGCCCGGACAGACTCCTGAAACTCAAACGGAAAAATCGACAGAAACAAGCGAAAAAGTTTCCCCGACCCCTGAAACTACGCCCGAAGTAAAGCCCGAAACTTTGCCAACTCCGATAACGGCTGAAACTCCTCAACCGACACCGACCGAAACTCCGAAAACCGAAACAAATTCGGAAAAAATCGCAGAAAAAACTACCGAGGCAAAAACCGAGCTGACACCTCAGGTCCAACCCGTTGCCGAAACGACTCCGCAACCAACGCCCGAAGTTTCGCCCTTGCCGGAACCTCCGCCGAATGTGGCGGAAACGCCGCAAACATCGCCCGAAAACACCACCGAAAAAACGGTTGAATCCCCTGTTCAGGCTTCGCCGCAACCGACTCCCGAAAATTCTTCCGAACCAAAAACCGAAACGGTCGAGCAATCCGAACCGACGAAAAATTCCGAAAATAGCGACACCGCGCCGAAAACTTCCGCTGCACCGAAAACGCTTTTCGAGCCGATCATAATCTCCGTTCCGAGAATGGAAACGATCAAATCGCCTTCAAAGGAACCGAAGGAAGTCGAAACATCCGGGAAAACGGAAGAAAAACCGGCTGAAAAGCCCGTTGACGAAAACCTCGGTTCCGGTGTAAACCGTCCACGCGTGATCGTCGACGATAAATTTGCACCGAAAACGATTCAGCCTTGCCCGATCGTCGTCAGCCAGGAAACCGTTTCGCTCCTTAACGGCGGCGGAAGTGTCGGCGTTCTGGTCGGATTTGAAAAGGACGGAAAACTCAGCGACCTCGAAGCTTCGACGGAAAATCCGAATGATATTGATGTCAGTTTCGAGCCTGAGATCGGTGCGCAGTCGGGTCGTGCGTTTTTCGTTATCAAATCGATCAGCACTAAAACGGGTGAATTTAAGGTGTTTTTTGAAGCCCCCTGCGGAAAGAAGGAAATAATCGTCCGCGTCAGATAAAGTTTTCGGAATTATCTCTGTCGATGCCTTCTTTCGTTTTTAGGTTGGTGAATCGTCACGGTCGCAATCGCCGCAAACATCAGAAAAAAGAAAGCATTCGACGGCGTTCGCAGGGGAAAATCGAAAAAGCTGTGAATCAAAATTCCGAAACAACCCGCCAACGCGCCGACCGCCGCACTGCGTCGAAAATGACTCATCGACGAATCGATATGCGGCAAGACTTTTTTGAACAGAAAGTAGATAAAAGCGGCGATACAGGCAAATCCGGCGATTCCCGCATCGGCTAAAATCTGCAAATAATCATTGTGTGCCTGTTCGACGCGGAAAGCACCGTTCCACGTATCATATTTGGTAAAAGCCGCGCCGAACGCATTCAAACCTGCGCCAAAAATCGGGTGATCGAGAAATATTTGCAGAGCAATCGCCCAAAAATGCGTTCGTCCGCTCGAAATATCCGCTTGTCCGCTGAAACCGATCCCGCGCACGAGCGAACTTTCGCCGCCGAGTAAAAAAACCGCCCCGACAACCGCGAAGATCGCCGCGAAAGCTCCCGCCAGTAATAAAAATTTGTTCCGAAAACCTCTTTTTTCTTTTTGATCGTGAGTTTCCGAACCTGAATCCCTGTTCAAAAACATCGGCAAAAAGACGAACGCCAAAACACCAAAAAAACTCAAAATCCCGCCGCGCGAGCTCGTGAAAATGAGTGCGACCAGCATCAAAAAAGCCGCGATTATCAAAAGCAGGCTTTTATCTTTCTTCAATGCTTTTCCAAACAGCAAACTCAGCGTCAAACCGAGTGTCAAGTTCATAAAAGCCGCAAAATGATGTTGATTTACAAACGAAGCGAACGGAATCGCCTGTGGTGTCGGGCGCACGCCGTAGATCGCGTCGGGGCTTGCCAGACGTTGTAAAATCCCGGCGAAAGCCATTATTGCGCCGAAAATTATCGTTATCAAAACGGTTTTCTGCATCCGTTTTTGATTATTGATAAAGGTCAGCGCGGCGGCGAAGAAAACTATGTAACCGACAAGTTGAATGACGAAAAACCGCGTCGAATAAGGATCGAGCGAGAGCGAACTGACGGCGGAAATGCTTAAAAGATTTCCCGAATTATCAAAACTGCGAAGCGGTAAAAGTTGGATTATTCCGATGATAAGCAATCCGACCAACGGAATCTGTAAAAGGCTCGAATGATAGCGAAACTCTTTTGAAATCCACGAATCAGCAAGCCATAAGATCGCCAGAACCGCACAGAAGATCGAATTCAAACCCAACGCCCACGCATCCACGCCGCCGAAGGCAATCGTCGAGAAAACGGGAATCAGACAAAGAAAGAAAAAGACCGCACCGCTCAAGCGCGATGTTTGTTCAGTGGCGGATTTTTTTTCCGGATGTTCGTTGAAATCCTTTTTTTCGGTGATGTCTTTCATTTTCGTAAATGCTAATTCAAGCTCAGATCGTCAAACCAAACCTTGCCTGAGATCGGGCAAACCGTTCCGCCGCAATTTACACGAACCAGTTGAATGATAACGGCTTCCGTCGTTGGCGAGGTCGTAAATTTCGCTTTTATATTCGTCCAATCGCTAACGGGGGAGAGATTTTCGGTCGAAGCCAGAATTTTCCCGTCCGAAGCGTCAACGATCTCCCAGCGAAGCGTGTTTTGTGCCTTCAGATCGGACTTGTAAAACGCCGAAAACTCAAAGGTTTTGTTTGATTCGACGGCGACGTTTTGCGAAACGCGGCGAAAATTTCTTCCTTCCGCAGAATTGAAGATCATAAACAAACTGCGGTTTCCGCCGTGTTTTTGGCTGTCGCTGAAAGCGATTTGCGGTTCGCCGCCGTCCGCTAAACTCCATTCAAAAAGCCCCGGATTCTGAGTTTTTATGTCGTCTTCAAAACCGCCGTTGTTGATCTTGCCAAAAGCAAAATTGCTTATTTCATTGCCGGAAATCTGCGAAATAATCTGCACGGCTCCGCGAAACTTTTTCTCGGTAACGAATTGATTATAAAGTTCTTCACCGTTCTTTTTGAAAAGATTTTTCTTCTCTTCGGCGGGCAGTGCGTTCCAGATTTCAAATGATTCGTCAAAGCGTTTTTGCTTTGCCAAAAATAATGCCAGAGCAACGCGAATCCGCTCCGAATCGCCGATGACCTGTTTTATTTTTGCGATGTCGCCGTCGAAAATCTGCCACGCGGTTGAAACTGCCGGATCGGTAAATTTTGCGTCTGCGGCGACGGCTTTGCGGATTTCGGCAAATGCTTCGTCGGATTTTCCGCGACGTAAAAGTGCATTGCCCAAAGCCCACTGAGTTTCCGCGTAATTCGGCGCAAGTTCGACGGCTTTCCGCAAAGCTTTTTCCGCGCCTTCCGCGTTGCCGTTTCGCTCACGCGCTCTGCCTAAAGCAAGCCAGAGCAGATAGTTATGCGGCGCAAGCGCGGTCGCTTTTTCATATTCGGCGAGAGATTTTGAGAAATCTTCGGGCAGAAAGCTTTTTTCCAGTAAAACCGCCGCCGAATAATGAGTTTGCGGGTCGCCGGGCGCGATTTCGGTCGTAAATTCGGCGATTTCCTTTAAGTCCGTCCGTGTCGAAGCCGTATTTGCCAATCCCCATTTGGCGAAAAAATACGCGCCTAAAACGCAAAAAACCGCTGTCGCAACCAGTGCGACGCGGCGAATCGGCGAATTTATTTTTACGGATTTGATAGCCATTATAACGTCGAAAAGTAAGCGTTCAGACAAATTAATCGATCTCGATCGATTCGATCTTAATTAGTGCGCGTTTAAGCGAAACATCGGCTTCACGGCAAACTTCCTTTACTTCTTCCAGCCTTTCGTCGGACAACTTGCGAAACGAAATAAGAATTTCCTCGACCTCTTTTTCCGCGCAGATCATCGGCAGAAAACCGTTTCCGCCGAAAACCTTCAGCCCGTGAATGACCTTGTCCTTTTTGAGCGGATCGTCGTCGACAAAACCGATTGCCTGATAATTCCATTGCGGATTATTCTTCAATTCGCGCAAAACCATTTCCCCGCCGTCGCCCGCGCCGTAGATCAAAACCTTGCGCTGTTCGCCGCGCATCGGTGACGGAATCAATTGCCGAATCAGGCGAAAAGCCATCCGACTGCCGACAATCGCAATGAACAAAATAAGTCCGTCAACTATGAAAACGGCGCGTGAAAAATTTTGAAAGCGATAGAAAAGCAAAACGCCCAAAACACTCAGAACCGAGCCGAAAACCACCGCTTTTGTAAAGGTAATGAAATCGCCGATGCTCGTATAACGCCAGATGCCGCGATACACGCCGACAACGAGAAAAGCACCGAGTTTCAAGATGAGCAGAATCGGCAGACTCTTTAAGAAAAGTTCCCAATTTCCGCTTTGCTCGAACGAACCGAAAAGCAAAAGATACGCGCTGTAATATGAAAGCGTGATGAGCAGTGCATCCAGCAAAACCTCGAAAAGCCGCCGTTTATAAGAAATATTTACCAAAAATCCGAAAACGGCATTGTTTTGCAGAGCGAGTTCTTCCTGCTGTTCCTCATAAACTTTTACCTTTGAGAGATAAACGCCGACGAGCGTTAGGACGATAACGAAAACTACGATCAAGGCGATGCTTTGCGTCGGCTGTAACTGGCTGACAAATAAGGAAAGCGTTCCGGCAATGATCGCAAAAGCGTAAAGCATCAAAACGGCGGCACGTTCCGAAAGTCCGAGCGCGACAAGGCGATGCGACGTGTGATCGCGCCCGCCCTGCGAAGCTTTTCTGCCCCAGAGTTTACGCAGGATGGTCACGAAAGTCGTGTCGAAGATCGGCACGAAAAGAATCAAAACCGGCACGGCGAGAATCGAAAAAATCCCGCGCGAACGTCCGCCCGTTTGACTCAAAAGCACCGAACTTGAAAGTAGAAATCCGACGAACATCGAACCGCAATCTCCCATAAAGATCGAAGCGGGATTGAAATTAAACGCCAAAAATCCGACCAGTGCGCCGACGAAAGCCGAAATCAGCAAAAGATCGTTCGATTGCCCGTTCGCGCCGAATCCGATTGCCAGCGAAAACGCCGCGATAGCCGAAATCCCGGCGGCAAGCCCGTCCATATTGTCGAGCAGATTGATCGCGTTCGTGATGCCGATCAGCCAGAAAACCGTGATCCAAATATCGATTATCTCGTTTCCCGTAAGCGGCAGAGTTAATCCGAAACCGACTACAATTGTCGCCCCGATCAGTTGTCCGATCAATTTTTGATACGGCTTGATGTTCAGGTAATCATCAAGCAAACCGACCAGAAACAGAAGCGCGCTTGCGCCGACGACGACGAGCGATTCCTGCGTTTTCGGCACGAGCACGGCATACATGAAAACGGTCGCCGCGAAAATGGCAATTCCGCCATACATTGCCGTCGGTTTTTTGTGCCAACGGTCTGATTTCGGTTTTGCGACAAAATTAAACCGCCGCGCCGTTTCCCGCACGAGATACGTCGCAATGATCGCCAGCACAAAACTGATCGACGTGACCGCAAACGGGTTCTTTAAAATTTCCGGCATAGAAAATCTTCTTTTTAGAGGAACTTTCGAGATTTTTACTATTAAAACTTAACGGTTCTATTTTAAGACGGTCTTAAATTTAGGTAAAGTTCTGTAATATCTTTAATTAATCTTTCCTTACTATAGCGCAGATCGGTAAAGTTTCTGCCGCGTTCGGCATATTTTTCGCGCAAGCCCGAATTTTTTGCCAGATGAAGCAAGCCTTTGTAAAAATTTTCGGCTGAATTTTCATCGATCCTGATACCGCGTTCGCAAACTTTGAAACCGCTTTCTTCCGTTTCGACCGCACCCAAAAGATCGGTCACGCCGCCGACCGCCGTTGAGATCACGGATTTGCCGTTTGCCATCGCTTCGATGAGCGAAAGCGGCGTTCCTTCGTTCAGCGAGGTCAGCGCGATAATATCCAGCCCGGCGTAGAAAATATCGGTATCATTGCGGTTTCCGAGAAATAAAATCTTATCCTTTAACCCGAATTCTTCCGCTTCTTTTTCCAGACTTTTGCGCGTATTTCCGTCGCCGATGATGACAAATTTCAGCTTCGGAAGCTCTGCATTTTTATTTTTTTCGTAAATTCCGGCGACCTTCAAAAGCAACGAAACGTTTTTGATCTCCGTCAAACGCCCGACGAATCCGACTAAAACATCATCATCGTCCGATTTGATTTCATCGCGTAAAATACGGCGTTTTTCGTCCGCTTCGGCAAATTTTTCGAGATCGATTCCGAGCGGGATGATCTGAAATTGTTCTGCTTTCCCGACCCCGAATTGGTGATGAATTTCCTCGAACTGCTGTTTCGTGATGACAACAATTTTATCCGTCACGAACCGCGCCAGATTTTTTTCGATAAAAAGAAAAAGCTTGGTTTTCAGATTGCCGTAATAGCTGTGAAAAACGTGCCCGTGAAAAGTGTGAACGATTTTTACGTTTTTCCAATTCAGCCAACGATAAAAAAATCCTGCCGTGCGTCCGACGAATCCGGCTTTGGCGGTGTGTGTATGAATGATTTCGGGTTTTTCGCGACAGATTTGACGGTAAACTTTCCAGAGCGAAATAATGTCCTTCGGCGAAAGTTCGCGACTCATTTCTTCGATGAAAAACGGCGCAACACCGTTTTCGTCGGCAAAATAGCTCATATCTTCTTCGCCTTCGGGGACGCTTCCCGTCAGCAAGCTCGTCTGAAATTCCTGATTGTTTAATGCTTTGGTGAGCCAAACGACGTGACGCGCCGGACCGCCGACATTGAGCCGCGCAATGATGCGAACGATTTTCATAAAATAAAAGAGCCGTAAACGGTATATGGCAAATGATTTTGTAAATTTCGACCGTTTACGGCTCAGTTTCAGTTTTCAACCAACGCTCTGCGCTTTCGATTTTTCACAAAAGAGGCAAAACGCTTGAGCGGTCGTGCGGGAAAACCGTCGTCGAAAATCTGATGCAGATAGTCTAAATCCAAATCCGAAAAAATTCAAAAGCTAATCCATCTCGAAAATGGCTTCGGGGTCGTCTTCGTGGCGAATTTCGTCAACTTCCTCTTTTTTGCCGACCCCCATAAAAAGACGGTTCGGACAATTTATCACCACGCCTTTCTCGGTCTTGCTCACGTTTTTATAAGCGTGAACCACGCCCTTCGGCACGATCACGGCTTGCGGATTATCCGCACCGACGTAAAGCGTCATAATAACGCGGTAGGTCGGCGAATCTTCGCGGTTGTCCCACATCCGCATTTTGAAATTTCCCGTGCCGATAAAGCAAAACAGATCGGCTTGGTCAACGTGTTCGTGCGGTCCGCGTTGAACGAGCGGTTCGGTCACGGAAATGTAAGCCATCGCCGGATAAAATTCTTCGGCGATCTCGTCGTGACGGAAAAGTTCCGCCAGCCACCCGCGATCATCGACCAATTTCTTGAGCGGATAAACGACGACATCGTGAATCTTTCCCTTCTTAAAAATCTCTTCTTTTTCTTTAGTTTGTGACATATAATAAGAGTTTTTTTGCCCACGAAATACACGAAAATCACGAAAAAAAGATAATAAAGACTTTCTTTGATTTTATTTTCGTTTCTTTCGTGTATTTCGTGGGCAAATACTATTTTCCTTGATTTGCGGTTAAATCCTTCAAATTATTCGCGCCCGTTTCGGCAACGAGTTTTGAAGCGTAAAGCAGACTTTCAAATGTTCCCGCGTCCGTCCACCAACCGTCGAGTTCCGACCAGCTCATCGTTCCTTCGTTGATGTAATGATTGTTTACATCGGTGATTTCGAGTTCGCCGCGCCCCGAAGGTTTGAGGGTTTTGATAACTTCAAAAACGGTCGAATCGTAAAAATAAATGCCGATCACGGCAAGGTCGGATTTCGGGTTTTGCGGCTTTTCTTCGATCCGTAAAACCTTGCCGCCGTCAAGTTCGGGAACGCCGAAACGTTGCGGATCGTGAACTTTTTTGAGCAGAATCTTTGCGCCTTTTTCCTGTTTTCTGAAATCGTCGGCGGCTTGTCGGATGTTGTTTTCGATAATATTGTCGCCCAGCACGACGCAGATCGGTTCATCGTCAGCAAAATCTTCGACGAGCGCGAGTGCCGCCGCAATGCCGCCTTCGCCGCGCTGATACGCGTAGCTCAAACGCTTCAAACCGAAATCTTCACCGTTTTCGAGCAATTTCAAAAAATCGCCCGCCGAGTTTCCGCCCGTCACGATCATCACGTCGTCGATCCCCGCATTAACGAGGGTCTGGATCGGGTAATAGATCATCGGCTGATCGTAAACCGGAAGTAAATGTTTATTGGTAATTTTCGTCAGCGGAAAAAGTCTTGAACCTAATCCGCCGGCTAATACAACTCCTTTCATAATTGCTGTTTCTTAAAACCGACTGCCGTCCAAAATGCCTGTTCGCTGAATTTTATATCGCGCAAACCGCAATTTTCCATCATCGTTTTTATTTCGTCTTTTGTAAACCGTCTTTCCAATCTCGTCCCGAAACGGTCGAGCGCGTCCGTCTGCATCGTGTAATAACTGTGATTGCGATACTGCGAAAGCGGAAAATTTTTCACGTTTGCACCCGCTTTTTCCAGTATTCTTGCCGTTCTTGCCAATGGAAAATAAACTGCCGCCGCTAAAATCTGACTCGCGCCGAAACGCAAACCGTGCGGCATCCGGCTCACGAAACGGCGCAGAACGTCGGATGTTTTCCAGATCATCCGATACCAAACCGGACGATTATCGAAACGATAATAAAGGTAAACGAGAAACGGCGCACCGCTTTTCAATTTATCGACGCAAGCCTGCAAACCTTTTTCCGTGTCGGGAATGTGATGCAAAACGCCCAAACTGTAACCGAAATCCTGCGAATTATCGGGCAACGGAATTTCTTCGACCGTAGCGCGGTGAAATTCGCAGTTTTCCGCGCCGGTCAGATTTCTTTTCGCTACTTCGATCGCCTCGCTCGGATCGATCAGATGCAGATGACCGACGCGTTTGGCGACCAGCTTTGCCCAACGTCCGCTGCCGCAACCGAGATCGAACCCGACCGCATCTTCAGGCAGATTTTCCCAGGGAAAGATATTGAAATATTCGTTGAAAATCCGTTCGAGTTCCTCCGCCGACAAAGCCGATTGGTCGAACCGCGACCATTCATCTCCAAAGCCCGCGACCACGTTTTTATCAAAATTTTTATCCATCAATAAAATGCCGAAACCAAAGTTCCAGCATCAAGAGCGTCCAAATTTGAAAAGTGTGGTCTTTTTCGGCTTTCGTATGCTCATTGACATATTTCTCCATTATTTCGGGTTTGACGATTCCGCGTTTCAAAGAGTTTTCGGACAACAGCACGTCTTTCACGAAATTTTTCATTTCGCCCCGAAACCAATTTCCGATCGGCACGCCGAAACCCATTTTCCGACGATAAATAACTTCCTTCGGCACTAATCGCGCCGCAACTTTTTTCAGCAGGGACTTTGTTTCAAATCCCTTCATCTTAATATTTTCGGGCAAGCTCGCGGCAAATTCGATAACCTTGTGATCGAGAAACGGCGAACGCGCTTCGAGCGAAACCGCCATCGAAGCAATATCGACCTTGACCAGCAGATCGTTCGGCAGATAAGTCATCTGATCCGTCAAAAGCGTCGCGTCCAGAATGCCCGAACCGTTCGCCTTTGCGAACCATTGATCGAGAAAATGCGAAGCGTTCTGCGCCGCCACCTTTTCCGAAAATTCCTTTGTATAAGCTTCTTGTTTTGCGGTGCGGTTAAACGTCGACATCCAACGGTAATAGCGTTCGGTTTTCGGCAGGTTTGCCGCCTGTAAAAATCTTTTCGCGTCGCGAACGCGGGATTTTTTCAATTCCGAAGTCGGGAAAAGATTGATCGGCGTTTCGACGAAAAGTTTTCTGGCAATTGACGGAACACGGTGATAAAGCTCGGCAATTTTCATTGCGGCGTGGCGTTCGTAACCCGCGAAAGATTCGTCGCCGCCGTCGCCGTTGAGCGCGACCGTCACGAAATTTCGCGTTTCCTTTGAAACATAATAAGTCGGAATCGCCGAAGAATCGGCGTAAGGTTCGCCGTAATGCGCGACCAGTTCGGGCAAAATTTCGAGCGCGTTCGGTTTCACGATAAACTCGTTGTATTCCGCGCCGACGTGGTCGGCTACGATCTTCGCATATTTCAGTTCGCTGAAATCCTGTTCTTCAAAACCGATCGAAAAGGTTTTGACGGGCTTACTGTCTTCCTGCGCCATCAGCGCAACGACCGTCGAGGAATCAACTCCGCCCGAGAGAAATGCGCCGAGCGGAACTTCCGAGATCAAACGCATTTTCGTCGCTTCGCGGACAATGCGCGTCGTTTCTTCGATCGCTTCTTCTTCGGAAATCTTTATTTTCCTGGAAAAATCAGGCAGCCAGTAACGTTTCGTTTCAATTTTTCCGTCTTTCCAGCGAAGCCAGTGCGCGGGTTCGAGCTTGCGAATCTGCCTGAAAGCCGTCTGCGGAGTGGGAACGCATAAATAGCTCAGATAAGAATCTATCGCGTTGAAATCGACTTCGCGGGAAATGTTCGGATGCGCGAGAACGGCGGTAAATTCCGAGCCGAAAATGAGATCGCCGTTCGGTTGGTGCGAATAAAGAAGCGGTTTTTTGCCGACGCGGTCACGCGCAACGAATAAACTTTTATCCGTTTCGTCCCAGATCGCAAAAGCGAACATTCCGCGCAGATGCTGAACACAATCCGCGCCGTATTCGTCGTAAAGATGAACGATGACTTCCGTATCGCAATTGGTGTAAAACCGGTGTCCGCGCGCTTCCAAATCCTTTTTCAATTCCTGAAAATTATAGATTTCGCCGTTGAAAACGATCGCTTTCGTGCGGTCTTCGTTAAAGATCGGCTGTTGCCCGCCTTTAAGATCGATGATCGCCAGACGGCGCATCGCCAATGCGACGTTTTCCCTGACGAAAAAGCCGTCTTCATCGGGACCGCGGTGGACGATGCACCGGTTCATATTTTCAAGAATTTCACGTTCCGCGCGTCGCGCGTTTCCGTTTACAAATCCGACAATTCCGCACATTTATTTTATTTTCCGATCCCTTGCCGCCTGCCTGATAAGCTGTTTATTTTCCTTTTTCTCCTGCATTAACGTCCAGCCGACCCCGGCAAACATAAACAGGAAAACCTGAATCTGCGTCCGCTGACGGTATGCCGTGCCGACATTTCCCTGAAATACCGAGTAAACCAGAGTCAAAGTCACCGTAAAAATAATAATGGGAATTGCTTCGCGCAAACGATGCCTAATAGTATACCAGGAGCCGCTGATAATGAGCGGGATGATTGCCCACCAAAGCAGAATTTCCGGCAAAGTGATCGCCTGTCTGATATTCGTGACCTGCCACGGGAAGGGTGCAAGCATCAGATAAAGAAAGCCGACGGGAATCGTCGTGATCGCGCCTTCGGTGGTCGAAACGTCGACATCTTCGGCAAATCCCGACTCGGCACTGCCCGCTAAATCCTGCCGACTGCGCTGAACCATTTCCAGATTTGCATAGCGTTCGATCTGCGTAGTGTCGCGCAAAACCCCGAAATAAGTCAGTCCCAATCCGAGCAAAATAACGGCGGCAAGGCGGCGGAAGATCGAGCTTCCCGATTGCCCTAATCCGACGACGAAGCTTCCCGCGACGGCGACCGCGACCATATAGAAAATATAGAACCGCAACGACAAAATGCCGAACATCGAAAAAATCAGGATCGAAACCGCCAAAAGACTGAATTTCTTCTGCAACTGCAAAACCATCGTCATCACGACGACGAGCAGGAAGATGATAAGACCGTCCTTCATCAATTGCGACGACCAGACGATAAACGAAGGAAACAGCGCAATCGAAATTGCCGTCACCTTTGAAACGCGGTTGTTGTTAAAAACCTTCTGCGCGCAGAAATAAACCATCGGCGCAGTCGCGGCACCGACCACGGCACAAAACGATTGCGCGATCAAAATACTGCTTCCGGTGATCGTATAGATCGTCCCGACCAGATAACTCATTCCCCATCCGGCATCGCTCGTGCTTGCCGCACGGCGGCTCCACCAATCGGACGGATCGGCGTTGTGAAACCACAGATCGACCAATCTCTGCCCGAGAGAATTATAGGTTTCCGCATCGCCGCCGAAAAACGACTGTGAGTCAGAAAGAAAAATAAACAAACCGAAGCATATCCGGACGACCAGTGCCATCAGGAACACATTTACCAGAATATCCTTATCATCTTCCGCAAATCTTCGGATCAGAAAGATCGTGAGAAATGAAAAAACCGCGATTAGCAATACGGAAATGGCTCCGTTGGGAAAACTTACCAACGCGACTACGAGCATTACCAATACGGTTAAAATTATGAGTCTTCTATCCATTAATTATCTTCGCGCAAAACCAGATTATTTTCTAAAACAAGCGCATCGAAATTTGCGTTTCCGAATGTATTGATCGCATTTTCAGGCGTGCAAACAATCGGCTCCTGAATGTTGAATGAAGTATTCAAAAGAAGCGGAATTCCCGTCAGTTTTCTGAATTCGTTAATTAAATTCCAATAACGCGGATTTACTTCTTTATTGACCATTTGCGGGCGCGCCGTTCCGTCAACGTGGACGACCGCCGGAATTTTCTTTTTCCATTCCTCTGCCACTTGAATGACGGTAATCATAAACGGATCGTGATGTTCGACCCCGAAAATCTCTTTGCCATATTCTTCGAGCATCGACGGCGCAAGCGGACGAAACCATTCGCGCAGTTTTACTTTATGGTTCAAAATCTCGCGCATATCGGCACGGCGCGGATCGGCAAGAAAACTTCGCGCGCCGAGCGCACGCGGTCCCCATTCGCTTCTACCGTTAAACCAACCGATGATCGCGCCTTCGGAAATCATTTTCGCAAGACGCGGAAGTAATTCTTCGTCGGGCAAGGTTTCGTATTTCAAACCCGCTTTATCCAACGCTTTCCGGCATTCTCCATTAGTAAATTTCGGTCCCCAATACGCGCTGTTCATCACATATTTACGCGGTTTTCCTAAAATTTGATGCCAGACGTAATATGCTGCGCCGAGCGAACATCCGGCATCACCTGCCGCCGCTTGAACGTAGAAATTTTTGAATGGCGTTTCATGGAAAATGCGTCCGTTCATCACCGAATTAAACGCCACGCCGCCAGCCATACAGAGATTTTCTTCGCCCGTCATTTCCTTGATCTGCTTGACGAGATAAATTGCCGTATCTTCCAAAACCTTTTGCGCGGAACAGGCAATATCCCAGTGATGTTCGGTCAATTCTTCGCCTTTTTTGCGTCCGGGTCCGATTTCCTTCACGATTTCGTCGGGAAATTGATAATGCTTTGCGAGATGATGATCCAGAACTTTGATATTGAAGTGAAAATCGCCTTTGCCGTTTTTAGTGAGCACTTTTTCGCTGAGAAAATCGTAATATTTCGGTTTACCGTAAGCCGCCAGTCCCATTACTTTCCATTCGTCGCCCGTGAACATATCGAAACCGATATAATTCGTCACCGCCGAATAAAATTGTCCCAGACTGTGCGGGAGTTTGATGCGTTTTAAGACCTTTATCTTATTGCCTTTTCCGTGCGAAAACAGCGTCGTCGTATCCTCGCCTGTTCCGTCCCACGTCAAGATCGCGGCGGAATCGAAAGGAGAAACGAAAAAAGCTGAAGCGGCGTGCGTTTGATGATGTTCGAGATAATGAAACTTGAAATCCGATGCACCGAAATGTTCGCGCAGACGCTTCGGATGTTTGAACATTCCGAGATAACTGTCGGACACCTGCGCCACTCCGCGATCTGCCCGCGCCTTGAACATATCGGGCGAAATAAAAGCGGCTTTCAACGCCTGCATCGCTTTATGGCGCAAAATCCATGGTTTCCAATAATGCCCGACGTGTTCGACATCTTTCAGCGTGATTCCGGCGTAATCCAGACAAAATTGAATCGCTTTATAGGGAAAGCCGCTATGATGTTTTTTCCGCGAAAATCTTTCTTCCTCAATCGCGGCGACGATCTCGCCGTCTTTAATCAAAGTTGCGGCGGAATCGCCCAATGTCGTTAAACCCAAAATATACATAAATTGTTAGAAATTTTAGCAAACTGTCGATCTTACTGCGAATCTGTTTTAGTTATCGGTTAGTTAATCGAGTCTAAATTCAAAATGTTAATATTGCCGATTATTGAGGCATAAATCAAACCATTAATATTTTATCCCAAACAAAAACGCTCCTTTCTGAAAATAAAGGAGCGTTTTCTTCAGTTATTATCTTTCAGCTATAAATTAATGTATTTTTTTCATTAGATCAACGGCACTGTTCGCAAAACCTGACGCTTGTGCTCAGGACATTTTGTTTTTTCCAGAAATAAACGCCGCCGCCGAATTTCAAAGAAACGACTTCCACGGCTTTGACGTTCGTTAAATCCAATGCCGGACGCGCTTGTGCCGTGTAGCCGAACCACGATTGTTCGATTTTGGCGTGTTCGACATCCTTCAAATAGATTCCTTTGCCCGGCGAAGCACTGTTTACATTGACGCTGTTTCCCGTCAGATAAACCCACGGAACGTTTTCGATGCTGACGGCGGTTGCCGCACCTTCGTCAAAGCGGCAATCTTCGACCACGACGCGCCGTATGCCGTTTGCGCCGAACGGCAGTCCGCCTTTGACCTTTATCCACGAACCCGTAAAAGCCGTCGTTTTGGAAATGTAGCCCTCGTGAAAATTCGCATAATCGATAAAGGACGAACGCTTGACGGTCAAACCGCGCGTATCTTCAGCCATAATGACCGCGCCTTCGGGATATTGTCCGAGGCTTCCGTCAAACTGCGAATCGATCACTCGCGCATCGGTATTTCCGAAATACAGTACGGCTCCGTTCGACGGCACGCCAAGCCCGTAAAATTGTGAGCGGATAATATTCGTATGTTGGACAAAGGTTGTAAAAACGACGTATTTCGCGTCGTAAAACTGCGAATCTCCTTCAGGAACGTTTTTTCCGACGACGATCAGATCTTCGATTGTAAAGACGTTCAGATTGCCGGCGTAAAACGCAATGCCCGACGCGCCCGTTGAAACTTCGACGATTGAACCGCGGTTGCCCTGAAGCTTGACTTCGCCGCCGATGTAATTAGTCGGGAGAAAGCGCAAAACGTTTGTAATATTCAATTTTCCGCTCGGGAAAATAATGGTTCCGCCGCCCTCGGCAACGACATCGTTGATCGCCGCTTGGACGGCTGCCGAATCGTCCAATCCGTCATTGGGAATCGCGCCGAAGTCTTCGGGTCTTGATTCGATGGCAAAAGCGGAAACGGGAATGAAAAGAAAACAGATGATTATGAATAATATTTTTTTGATGTGCATATCGTATCTCAGTTTTATGTGAATTAATTGATAAACCTTGAACGCCGGAATCAGGGGACACATCAAGTAAGGCGATCCTGCGCTCAATCTCTTCTATTTGCTAAGTCTTTTCAAACAGCTTTTTGATACAAACGCCGTCAAAAAAAACAGACCGGAAGAAAATATCCGTCAACCGACTCAATATGTCCGGCAAGATACTTATCGGCATTTTTTATATTTTATTTAGAAACAATCTCAAAAACTTCAGATAAAAAAAATCGGGGAAGGCGGTCTTCCCCGATTCGGATTGCTTTAAGATATGAATGCAGTTTTTTAAGAATCGAAAATCATTTGAGAGCGGCGCGAAACGCCTCGATCACTTTCGGGGCGTTGGCTTCGAGGCTGTAATTTGCCTGCGCGCTTTTTGCCGCGTTTGCCGACATTTCGTTGCGCAGTTGCGCATCGTTCAGCAGAATATTGAGATATTTTATCCACTCTTCATCGTTTGCCGCCAGAAATCCGTTTTCGCCGTGTTGGATGACTTCGGGATTGGATGCCATCGGCGTGCCGACGGGAATGATTCCGAGAGCCATATACTGCGCGGTTTTCATAATAAATTTGTATTTATTCCACGAATTTTGCGGAAGCGGAACAAGCCCGATCTGAATTTTTCTCAAATCTTCGACTTCGGTTTCCCCGTTCCATTTCTGCGCGGTATAGTTCACGTTTTCAAGCCCGAAATCTTCGCCGCCGATAAAATGCAGAGCGGCATTTCCCTGTTTTGAAATGACTTGCAGAGGTTTCTCGACGAGTTTGATGTTGCCTAAAGTAGTCGGACTGCCGCTCCAACCGATACAAATCCGCGCAGGATTTCCGGCAAACGGCTCGTAGCTGAATTTTTTCGTATCGACAATGCTCGGAACCTGCCAGATATTTTTATTAAATTGCTCCGCGTATTCGCGGATATGCGTGGAATTGACCATCACGACCTTGCTCATCCGAATGATCTCTTTGATCTTTCCGAAAAATTTCAAATACGAAAAATAGCCGTTCGACGGGCTTTTATAGGGCATAAAGAGCGGATCGTCGAGCTGATAAATGATCGGCTTTCGGCGCGCCGCCATTTTTTCGAGAAACGCCGGACCTAAAAGCGCGGCTTCACGGTAGATAAAAACCGCATCGTATCCGTCCAGATTTCGCAAAAGTTTGACCCGGTTGGCATACGCCGTCACCATTTCAAGGGCTTTTGCGACATTGTTGCCGCTTTGATACAGGATTTTCCGCAATTTATCCGTTTCAAACGGCGCGTAAACTAGTTCGATGCCTTCGGGCTTAAGAATGTCCTCCCAAAGTTCGATACTGCCGCGTTGTCCGGGTGAATGTCCTTTCTGACTGGGAACTAAAGTTAAAACTCTCATTTATCTTTGATTTTTGCGCCCGAATATTAAGATCGTAAAGTTTTTTGTCTTTCATTCAGAATCTTTTCATAAACTCTGCGGTATCTTTCACCGGCAACTTTTTCAAGGTCAAATTGTTCGTCGGCTATTTTCCGGCAATGTTCTCTCAAACTTGTATCTTGCAGTAAAACCTCTATATTTTCCAATGCTTTAGTGTAACTTTCCTGATCGAAGCCTTGTAAAATAACGCCGACCCTGTTGTTTTCGATGAGCGCGTCCAGATCGCCCACGCCCGAATTTGAGATGACGGGCAAACCTGCCGCCAGATATTCGGCAATTTTCGTCGGCGAGGATGATTGTTTTGAATAACACGCCTTGATAAACGAGATCGCCGCATCCGAAGCGTTTAAGTAATTCGGAACTTCACGCGGCGAAACGCTTTTTATCAAAAAATCCTGCTCGTTCAAGCCTTTATCCTGCAAGGTTTGTTTGACCTGTTCGAGGTTTCTCTGCGTCAAAATTATCGTGAACAGATCGGGGTCTGCCGAATGCGCCTGTGCAAAAAACCGCGCCATATCCTCGGTAAGATACCAACCGCCGAACGATCCGACATAAATAAAAACCTTTTTATTTTCTATGTTAAGTTTGCGCCGAATCTTTTCACGGTCGAAAATTTCGGCGGACTCGAACCGTTTTTTGTCGATACAGCAGGGAATTACTTCGACGGGTCTGCCGAATTTATCGAAACCGCTTTCCTTCGATTCGGGAAACAAAATATCACGTGCTTTTTCCGTCAAAACAACGAAACCGTCGGATTCCCTGAAAAGCCATTTCTCGATCTTTTTGACGGTTTTATAAAGCCAGCCGTTTTCCTTCCAAATGCCCGCGTCGGTGTATTCTTCGGGAAAAAATCCGCGAATATCGAAAAGCAGTTTCGGTTTTCTTTTGCCGAAAAGAAACTTTTTCGCCAGTGCGCCCATCATCGCCGGCATATGCACGCGTGCGTGAAAGACGTCGATATTTTCGCGCCGCGCCAACCGCCAGGCGTAAAAAGCACCGCACAAAACATCGAACAGTGTGGCGGGCGCGGACGGTCGTTTGTGATAGGTCAGAAAATCCCAGTTGATGCCTTCCGCCGCAAGTTTCTGCTTCATTTCGGCGATTTGCTCACACGTCCACGTTTCCTTCGGATTCGTTTCAAACGTGAGAATATTGGCGGCGGTTCCGCCTTTCACGATCTCGCGCAGATACGGTAAAACCTGCGTTTGCACGAGCGGTTCGCGCAAACCGAAATAACAAAGATATAGTGTTTTCCCGATCATTATTTTTTTTGCAAACGGCGTAACGGAAAGGCGGCGAAATAAGCCAGATTAGAAGGTTTATTGATAAGACTTTTCACGGCGTGCCGCATAAATTGAGAATATTGTTTGGCGTGAAAATACGAACCCGCCAGCGTTTTATGCAGATTTCCGTAACATTCGCGCCGGTCTGCGCCGGTTTCTCCCGCAAATGCTTTTTCAAAACCGAGCATCATATCGTGTTCCATCACTTTGATGTTTCCGTGCATATTCGAGTTATGAATGCGATACAAAACGAGCGGTTCACGCACGAAGGCGATCTTGTATTTCGTGGCAAGCCGATATGAAAAGTCCCAATCGGCGGCGGTCGAAAAACGTTTATCGAAACCGCCGAGTTCGTCAAATATCCGGCGCGGCACCACGCCTGTGCTCCCGGCACCGACGACCACGCCTTTTTCAAAACGTAAAAATTCGTCGGCGACACGTCCTTCCATTCCGTTATAATTTTCACCGCAAGGCTTGCCGTTCGGATCGATAAAATCCATCGAACAATGAACCAAACCGATCTCGCCGTCGTCAAAAAAACGCTTCATCTGAACTTCCATTTTTCCGGGAAGCCAAATATCGTCGGCATCGAGAAACGCAATATATTCGCCGCTCGAATTTGCCGCTCCGTTGTTTCGCGCCATCGAAACGCCTTGATTCTGCTGTTTCAAAACCTTTATCTTTTCGCCGTAGCCTTCCAGAATTTCGAGCGAATTATCTTTTGAACCGTCGTCGATGACGATAATTTCCAGATTTTTATAAGTTTGCGCCAGAACGCTGTCGATCGTTTTGGCAATGTAATTCGCGTAATTGTAATTCGGAATGATTACGCTGACCTTCGGCAAGTTCATATTTTAATTATTTTCGGCAAACCGCCAGCAAAACGGGCGCATTTTCGGTTGTTTCAACTCCGAATCGGTAATCTTTGTCGGTCGGGTAAAAAGGTCTTTTCCAAAGCGTTTCGCTGACGTTCTCGCGCAGACCGAGCGGCATTTTGTTAATTATTTTCCAACCGAAAAGTTTGGTTTGCGTCACAAAATCCTTCGATAACTTCTGCTGTGCATCGTAAAACGGCGGAATTCCGAAATCATCGCTCAAACTCTGACCCAAAAACTTTTCGAGCTTGAAATGATTTTCCAGTTCGCCGCGCAATTCTTCAGGTTTATATTCAAAAACGTGAAACGGATTTAACGGTTTGCCGTTGACGGGTTGCGTGTAATTCGCGTTCGGCGTTGACAGGATCAGCAAACCGTTTTGTTTCAAAACCCGCTTCAATTCCGCCAGAAATTGCGGTCTGGCGTGAATATGTTCGAGCGTTTCAAACGATGTGACGACCTCGAAACTTTCGTCCGCGAACGGCAGTTTCAAACCGTCGCCGAGCAAAACGTCGGCGTTTTCCGCACATTCCTTTCGTGCCTGACGCGCCGCTTCGATGTCCACGTCAACGCCCGTGACGCGCCGCGCCGTGCCTTTCAAAAAACCCAAACCGTAACCCGTTCCGCAGGCAATATCCAAAACCGACTTGTTTTCCGCATAAGGCAAAGCAAAAACGTAACGCGCCGCGTGTTCGCCCCAGTAAGGCGAAAGTTTGCCCGCGTCGATGACGTTTGCGCCTTGAAATCTTTCGTGTGATGCCATTTTTTACAAACCCAGAACCTTTCGGTAAATTTTCACATATTCATCGGCAACGCGCTGTGCGTTCATATATTCGAGCAGATATTTCCTGCCTTTTTTCGCATTTTCACGCGCCGCGTCGAGATTTTCGATAATTTCTTCCAGTGCCTTTTGAAAACTTTCCGAATCTTCGGGCGGCACGAGCTTTCCGTATTTTCCGCCGTCTAGGGTATCGCCCGCACCGCTGATGTCGGTTGCCACGATCGGACGCTGAAGCATTAATGATTCTATCAAACTTTGCGACAGAGCATCTTCGAGCGAAGGATGAACGATAATATCAGCCGCGCCGATGATCGCCAATCCGTCATCGCGCCAACCGAGAAATTCGATGTTTGCGAGAATTCCCAACTCACGCGCCGCCGTTTCAAGATTTTCTTTATAATCCCCTGTCCCGACCAGATAAAGTTTTACCGATAAGCCTTTTTTTATCAAAGGCGCAAGCGCACGAAAAAGATAAATGTGACCTTTTCGATTAAAAAGACGCGAAACGCAAACCAGTGAAAGTTGGTCGTTCATTCCGAGTTCGGCGCGTTTTTTTTCTATCAATTCAGGCGTGATCGCATCGAAACGCTCGTTCGTCTGCCCGTATGGAATCAGCGAAACTTTTTCGTCCGGCGTTTTTTCCCAATCGACGATACATTCGCGAACCATTCGCGACGGTGCGATGATGTGATCGGCTTTTCGATTATTGATATTTTCGAGTTTTAAGTAGAAATTTCGCTTTAACCTTGTCGGAAGCAGATGCAGTGCGTCCGAATGATGCCGCGTCAGGACGGTTTTTCGGTTTTGCCATTTGGCAAGCATTAACCCGATAAATGTCGGATTAAAAAGATGCGTATGAACGATGTCGGGATTTTCTTTTTTGAGGATTTGACGAAGCGCGCGCGCCGCTTTCACGAATCGTTTCTTGCCCATCGCGTCCAACGAATACACGTTGAAACCGCGCCGCCGCAGACTTTCCGTGAATCCGCCTTCGGGCGCAAATGTCGCAAAGGCAAACTCGACTTCGTTTCGATCCGTGAAATCCGCTAAATTATTGAAATAAAACGCTTCCTTTTCGACTTCCAAAACGTGCAGAACTTTGATCGGTTTCATTATGCCTGTTTTTTCCTCGCAATGGTCAGAAGATTGAAAGACATTTGTTTTGAAGTCAGGATTACTTCAAAATTTCCGCCGACGATGCGGATGTGTTTTTGTTGAAATTTTACCGGAAAATTTTTCATTATTTTTTGGAAAATACAACCGTTATATGCACGTAATTGCTTTTCCTGCCGAGTTTATCGGAAACATTTCGGATACCCGCAAACGGAGCCGTCAGGAAAATTTTCACATTTTCCGCGTCATATTCGTTTTCGTAAAGTTTCGTATGCAACTCGAATGATTATGGGGAGAAAAATTTATATTTCAAAGATTTAATTTCTCATAAATCCCTTCAAAACATCAAAACTCGAAATCAAAGAACGTTTCTTCAGCAACGCGATCAGACAGAAAAGCGTAAAATTTACACCGAGAGAAAACCAGATGTTTTTGGTGAAAAAATAGATCACGGCTCCGCTGAAAATCGGCAAAACCGAGAGAAATATCCACGAAACGGGCATTTCGACTTTGGCGTTCAAGAGCACCGCAGAAGTTGCCGTGCTGACAAAATAGGAGAAAAACGTTGCCCACGCACAACCAGCCATCCCATAGTCAGGAATCAGCAGGTAATTTAAAATAACGTTAACAAAGGCTGAAAGTATCGAACTTATCGTTACAAAATATGTCAGAGAATATGAATGTGTGAGTCCTGAATAACCGCACAAGCCCGGAAGCCCGACCACCGAAGCCGCGAGCAAGATCATAAAAGGCATCACAGACTGATAAAATTCATTTCCGAAGATCAAAGGAATCAAAAAGTATCCGCCGATTGCCAGAAAAGTGCAAAAAAGCCCCCACATTAAAGTTAAGACGGGCAACAGAGTTTCAAAATATGCGTTCAATTTTTGCGTCAGATTTTCCTTTTGCAAGGTTACGAAAAAAGGAATCAGCAATGAATTTGCCAGCGTCGGAAGTTGAAGTGCCATACCGTTGATTTGCGAGGCGACCGAGTAAATTCCTAAATCTTTCGTCGAAAGAAACTTGGATACGAAAATTGCGTCAACATAACTTCCCGAAAAATAACCGACCAGCGAAAAAGGCAAAAGCGGAAGCGAATAAGCAAGTATTTTTTTGATAAATTTCAGGTCAACCGAAAAAGGCGCGAACAAATATTTTCTCAAAAAGAAAATTCCTGCCAGAACCACTAAAATCGCCGCGACAGGATAACAGATAAGCGCATTTAACGGGCTTAGTTTGCCAATCGCTGCCAGAATGCCGATACCCGCCAGAATGATGACGCGCTCGATCATCATCAAAAATCCCTGCATTCGCGGCAGTTTGACGCTTTGCAAACTGATCTGAATATGAATCCACAAGGCGGTCGTCACAAAATGCGCGATCACATACCAGAAAGATTCGACAGGAAGCTTGAGCCAATCGGCAAGCGGCGGAAACCAGAATCGCGATGCCAGAAGGACAAGCAAAAGATTGGGCACGAGCACGAAGAAACGAAGCCAGAAAACCCGCGCGATCTTTTCGGTTTCGACAAACTCTTCCGTTCCGAAACGTACGACCGAATAACTCGTCCAGTTGACTAAAATCTGCGCGACCTGTGAAGCGGCAATAATTGCAACGACCCCGCCGTAACCTTCGGAGCCGATCTTTTTTGAGATCAGCCAAACGGTTGCAAAGGCGAAAAAGGCACTGCCGAATTGAGTTAAGACCAGTGAAAAATAATTTTTCGGAGCATTTTTAATGTCCCACGAGGCACTCCGGCGTTCGGTCGATGTTGTTTGAATGTTTTCCTGATTCATTGATGAGAAACATAAATCTTAGAATAATAAGCCAAATAAAAAAAGCTAAGATTTCGGAAAATCTTAGCTTTTCAATTATTTATTGAATTTCTTCAAATTCTTTTCGCAAAATATTCGACCGTTTTCTTTAATCCTTCGGCAAGCGGAATCGTCGGTTGCCAGCCGAGCAGTCTTTGAGCGCGTTCGATATTCGGTTTGCGCTGTTTCGGGTCGTCCTGCGGCAGTGGCAGATGCGTGATTTTGATGTCCTTGCCGATCGCTTTGCCGACTTCCTGTGCAAGCTCGTTCATCGTAAATTCGCCCGGGTTGCCGATGTTGACGGGCAAATGAATATCTTCCGCTTCGGCATTCATCAAACGGATAAAACCTTCGACCAGATCATCGACGTAGCAAAATGAACGCGTCTGGTTGCCTTCGCCGTAAATCGTCAGTTCCTCGCCTTTCAACGCCTGCACGATGAAATTTGAAACCACGCGACCGTCGTTTTCGAGCATTTTCGGACCGTAAGTATTAAAAATTCTGACGATGCGCGTGTCGACTCCGTTCTGACGGTGATAATCCATAAAGAGCGTTTCGGCAATGCGTTTTCCTTCGTCATAGCAACTCCGCAATCCGATCGGGTTGACGTTTCCCCAGTAATCTTCGGTTTGCGGGTGAATCAGCGGGTCGCCGTAAACTTCCGAGGTCGAAGCCTGAAAGATTCGGGCACGCACGCGCTTGGCGAGTCCGAGCATATTGATCGCGCCCATCACGCTCGTTTTCACGGTTTTGACCGGGTTGAATTGGTAATGAACGGGCGAAGCCGGACACGCCAGATTGTAAATCTGATCGACTTCGAGAAAGATCGGTTCGGTGACATCGTGACGAATCAATTCAAAACGATGATCGTCCATCAAATGAAAAATGTTTTCCTTTCTGCCCGTAAAATAATTGTCGAGACAAATTACCTCGTGTCCCTGCGATAAAAGCCGTTCGCACAAATGCGAACCGATAAAGCCCGCACCGCCTGTTACTAATATTCTCATTTTATCAATTGTCCAAATTCAGGATGTTAAAGCGTATAAAAGTTTTAATTTCGAGGTAAATCCAATTCTCTGAGCAAAATTGTAAGGCAAATCAGGCGGATTCGACAGACTCTTACGGGTAAATATTTAATTTTAATCCCGTAAGTCCGTCGAATCCGATCAATCCGCGTTCTTAAAACTTCCTATCAAAAAAGTCTTCGCTGACCTTCGACAACTTCGGCGATTATCATTTCGATTTCGTTTTCCTCAGCCGTTTCGCATTCCTTCAAAACTTCGCGTTTCTGCACGTCCGAAAGCTCGCGCCAAACTTTGGTCAGTTCCGAAGATTGATGGATAACGTAGATTGTCCGATTGGGTGTCATAAAAGCAAGACTGCATAAAGATTATAAGCAAAGCGCGAAAACCTTGCCAATCGGCATTTCGGAAAATGAAGAAAGGAATTATGTGAATCAAGCGTAGAACAAGCTGCGGTTTGTATTGCAACTGCAATTCTAAATTCCAAATTGTTAATTCATCATTAATATCCGCAAAAATTACACGTTGATTGCTTTAAAATAATTACGAATGAAGAATTTGGAAAGCAAAAGGCAGTCGCCTTACAAGCTTTGTCCGAAGGTCAACAAGTTGCTGTCGGGATCGAGAATCGAAAATTCTCTCTGTCCCCAGGGTTTGTTCTGCAAAGGCGCGTTCGGGTGGATGTTGACCCGGTTTTCCTGAAAAGAATTATATAAGCCGTCAATGTCGTCGGTGCGAATGTAGATTTGCCCGTAATTTTCATTCGGGTCGAGTTCGTTAAATTCAAAGAAATGAATCTGGATATGATCCTTTTCGACCATTAAATAGTCGTCAAAATCGCCGCCGTATTGCTCGAAACCGAGTTTGTTAACATAAAAATCTTTAGTCGCGGCTTTGTTGCGCATCGGCAGTTTCGGATTGATATTCGTCAGCATAATTTTAGTATTCGTTCAGTCCTTTTCCAAGAAAAATTCGCGGCATTGCTTTTTCGATCCTCGATTCGCGCGTCTGTATTTGTTTCGGTTGCGAGAAATGAAGAATGTAGCCTTTCTTTTTGCCCGGAGTCAGAGCGTTGAAGGCATTTTTGAACGCTTCGTTTTCAGCTAGTTTTTCCTGTAATTCTGCGGGAAGTTGATATTCCGAAATGTCCTTGAACGCAACCTTCAAACCCGCTTTTTCGATTTCGACCGCTTCACTAATATAGTCTTTCAAGATCGATTCCTTTTCGAGAATCTGCCGCACATCCGTAAATTTCACCAGCCGTGCGGCTTGCGAGTTTTCGCCCTGTTTGCTCAAAATCCCGTTTGCATCTTTCAGCAAAGAGCCTTTGAAAAACGAGATCGAACAAAATTCTTTGAACGCGCTGACGATCGCAATATTACTTCCCTCGAAAGTGTAACAGGGAACGCTCCATTTCAATTCTTCCGTCAAACCGCAATCGAGCACGATTCCGCGCAAAGTTTTCAATTCCTGCGTCCAGTTATGCACTTTGCATCCGGGCGTATTTCCGAGCGGGCAACGACCGCAACCGATTGCCAAATATGTATCGACTTTCGGGGTTAGTTTACTCATCGGCTTATTTTCTCAGGATTTTCTCCATCGTCTTGCCTTTTGCCAATTCGTCGATCAACTTGTCCAGGTAACGAACTTTTTGAATAATCTCGTCCTCGATCTCTTCAACACGATAACCGCAAATTACGCCCGTAATTTTTGAAGCATTCGGGTTAATTTTCGGGGCTTGCGCAAAAAAGCTTTCAAAATCGGTTTTATCTTCAATGATTTTCCGTAAAGTTTGTTCGTCGTATCCGGTCAACCAAAAGATGATCTCGTCAACTTCCGCTTTCGTGCGTCCCTTTTTTTCCGCTTTCGCAACGTAATGCGGATAAACGCCCGCAAAAGACATTTTATAAACTCTTGTATTGTTCGGATTCATATTTTTTCGTGTCTTCAGACTAATTTGTTTGCGGATAAAGAACGTGAAAATCTCAATGATCTTTGTCTTAATTTGACTCGTCTTTTCTACTTTATCCAGCCGACCTTTTTCCGCCATTCGTCCGCCTGTTTGATTCGTTCCTTCAGATCAGCCGGCGGTTTTTCGACTTCGGCGGCGACTTGTTGCCTGATAATTTCAATCTGTTCCTCAAGCCGATTCAAACCGACGGCTTTCCTTCTTCGATTTACTTTTTCGAGATCGTCAAACGATTTCGGACTCATCTCGCCGTTTTCATCCCAATCGAACTGCGTCCCGTAAAGTTGCGGTTGTCCTTCAAAAACCGCGATCCGGTCGGATAAATATGCCTGTTGTTTCGCATCAGCCTGATCTTCGGCGACGGCTTTTTCCAAAAGCGCGGCGCATTTTTTCATAAATTCGGGTTTGCCGATAGAATGCTGAATCACAAGCCAAGCCGCCGCATTCGCTTCCGCGCCGACCTTCTCAACGGTCGGATAACCGATCTCATCAATGATCTCGTTCAAAATTTCCGCATTTTTATTGTGCAATGCTTCCATTTCCCGGTTGTAGCCTTCAAATAACTGCCCGTTTCGGACGAGTTTATCTCTCAAATCCAGATCGGCTTTTTTCAGTTCGATAATTTTTTCGGCAATTAGCTTATATACCATTCTGAACTTTGAATCCGCACATTTATGTTTTATCAGTCATTTTCTGGTTTATAACTCAAAACGACTTTGCCGCCCGCATAAAGCTTTGCTTCGATTGGAGTCAGTTTCCGTATCCCGGTAAGCGAATTGAAAATCGTCATCCCGCTGCCCATAACCGTCGGATTCAAAATAAGATGATACTCGTCGATCAGATTTTCTTTAATGAGCGATGAAACAAACTCTGCACCGCCGACAATGGCAATGTCTTTGCCGTCTTGATTTTTCAGTTTGGCGATCTCTTCCGCCAGATCGCCTTTTGCCAGAGTCGTATTGTTCCAACTCGATTCAGCAAGAGATTTCGTAAAAACGATTTTCGGCAGATCGACGATTTTTTTCGCGAATGGGTGTGCGGGATCGCTGACGGCAACCCCTTCCCAGTAATCTATAAAACCGCCTTCCGCTAGTTTTCTGCCGAGCAAAAGCGTGTCCGAAGAATCAAAATGCGAATCGATAAACCCCAGAAATTCGTCGTCAGGATTCCACGTCATCCAATCATTTTCCCCATTCGGTCCGGCAACATACCCGTTAACGGTCATCTGCATCGATAATTTTACTTTTCTCATTTTTTCCTTCGACCATAATTTACGCAAAATTTTGATGAGAGGAATGTATCACAGATGAAACAGCGTTGCAAATCATAAAAGGAAAAAGGACAAAGCCGAAACTTCATCCGATCTTCAACAGGATTTTTGACTTTGTTCTTTTACCTTGCGAGCAAATTACCCTGATAAATCCGGCTTTCTTTTTGCGCGAATTCTTTCAATTTGATTTTAATTGATTATTTCAGCCTTTTCGATCTTTGCCAGCTTTTCGCGCCATTGTCGTAGTTGCTCAGGTGTCAAACGCACCCAACCGGTTACTTCGCCGATGATTTTCAACGGCGATTCGGTGCGGTATGAACGCGTCGGATTACCCGGAAATTTCTTGTCCGTCACATTCGGATCGTTTTCAAAATTCCCTGTCGGCTCGATGATGTAAACACGTGCGCTTCCGTCGCCTTTCGCCAATTCAGCGGCAAGCCCCGCGCCGTTGATAATGGCTGTGAAATAAATGTGATTCATTATGACTTCGGAATTGTAATTAGACCTGAATCCAGCCGTCAGAAAATCCCCGACCTGCAAATCCGCCTTCGTCCCGTGATAAAAAGGACCTTTATCCGAAGCCGTATTCTTAAACGATTCGGCTAACTCATAATTCTTTTGCGCATTTTCAGTGTCGCCTGAATCCTCAAAATATTTAGCAATATTTAAATACAGATTAGGCAAAGCACTCTTAACCGCATCGTCGTTTATTCCCAACGCAAGCCGCAAAGCCGTTTCGAGCCATTTTATTTTTTCGGAAGAATCTTCCTGCCGTCTTGCAATATAATAAGCCGCCAGAAACTTTTCAAAATCATTCGCCGCTTCGTTCCAGGCTTGAAGAAATATTCCGCTTGCCTCTTCGGTTTTGTCTGCGTCTTCCAGGTTCATTCCTTGCAGACAGAGTTTAACGATATTGTTATTGGGATTAAATTCCATTCTCCGATTCTAGCAAATAAAAAAGGACGAAGCCGAAACTTCGTCCGCTAAAAATTACTATCGGAAATATTCAGAGAAATGTTTTTTCACAACTTTTCTAATGAAAAGCAATTCGTTTACCACCATTCCTTCATCCATTCGTCCGAAACACGGTTTGCCGTTTCGTAATCGTCAACGACGACGATCAGTTGATTTGAATGGTCGCTGTATTGCGTGCGGATGTTGACACTCGCATCGGCTAACCGTCGGCAGAACATTCCCAATTGTCCGGGAATGTCCTGCCGCAGTTTTTGAATTATCACGTCGTTTATCTTGACGCTCTTAATGTCGGCTTGTGCCAGAACTTCTTTCGCGCGTTCGGCTTCTTCGACCAGAAAGTGTGCGATCGAATGCGCGCCGTTTTCAAAAACTCCGCCACCTTCGAGGCTGATCTTGTTCTTTCCTAAAGTTTCGCCCAAAAGTGCCAGCGCGCCTGGTTTGTTTTCCAGAATAATCTCTAAATCTTTCATATTTTTTATTGATGAATCTCCTTGCTGTCATCCGGTGCCTGTTCGCGATCGTTCATTCCGTAATCACGCACGACGTTTGCGATGCGTAACCTGTAATCGGCAAAGATCGAATTTCGACCTTGTTTTTGAGCCGCCCGGTGATGTTCGAGATTGCGCCATTCGGCGATGCTCGACTCGTTTTCCCAAAAAGAAAGCGACAGAATTTTTTCCGGTGCGGTCAGACTTTGGAATCTTTCGATCGAGATAAAGCCTTCGATCTTGCTTAGTTCCGGCTTTAACTGCGCCGCGATGTCGAGATAGTCGTCCCTTTTTCCCTCGCCGGGCACGACTTCAAAAATCACGGCGATCATTGTTTTTGACTTTTCCATTCTGCGAATTTAGCATAAGAATTTCAGACACGCTTCATCGAGGAATGAACTATGAATGTCGAAGATAATTTTGTGTCGATCTCAGGTTTGATCTGCGAACCGACGCGCGCCAGAATGCTCTGGAATCTGCTTGACGGACGTGCTTACACGGCGACGGAACTGGCGGCGGCAGCCGATGTTTCGGCGACTTCTGCGAGCAATCATCTGTCCAAACTGCAAGCCGCCGGCATCGTCAAAGTCGAGATACAGGGCAGACATCGTTATTATTCGTTCGCCGCTCCGGAGATCGCCTACGCGGTCGAATCGCTGGCAAATCTGGCGGGCAAACGTTCGCTCAACAGAATGGAAAAATCGTTGAGCGGTGTCAAATACTGCCGAACCTGCTACGATCATTTAGCCGGCTTCGTCGGTGTCAGAATTGCCGATATGCTCGAAGAAAAAAACTTTATCCGCAAAACCGCAATAGCTTACGACGTGACTGAAAAAGGCTGGGAATGGTTCGCGCGTTTGGAGATTTATGAAAGCGATCTGACGAACAACCGCCGCCCGCTCACGCGTCAATGCCTCGACTGGAGCGAACGCCGCCCGCACATCGCCGGACAACTCGGCGCGGCATTCTTAGACAAAATTCTGCAAAAAGAATGGTTTAAGAAGATTCGATTTTCGAGAGAGCTGGAAGTTTCTGCAAAAGGTCGGAAAGAGCTTTTTGAAATATTAGGCATCGATCTTCGATCTTGATTTCAAGTCTTTGAACAAATTTTCCGTTGTCCCTCAAGTTCTTCTCTTTTCATTTATTTACCGGCGCGGCATTTATCCATTCGTTAATTATCTTGCTTAATTCAGTTTTATTTTTTTCGATCTCTGCAAAATCCTTAAATGAAGCGACGGCTCGGTCATTTTCTTTCCAAGCCAAAATTCCCGTTTTGTCGTCGATTAATTTTGTCGGCGGCTGGGCGAGTTTTTTTGCGCCTCGGTGAAAAATTAACTGAATTTGTCTGGGCGGATTGATCTTCATCGTGATTCGGTCTTCGTCTTTGTGCGAATAATTCGGTGCGTTCCATTTGATATTTTCTGCCAGTTCTTTGCCGGAAATCAAAATAGTTTCTCGCAAAAGTTCGATTTCTTTCCTTAGAGGATGATTTTGCTCATCCAAAAATTTGGTCACTTCCTTATTCAGATTTTTCATATTCCCGCTTCCTTTCTCCACAAACTCCTTAGCCTTTTCTGCCGTTCTGACCGTCTTGTTTGAATTCTACTTCTCGATATTATCAAAAATAAACGGAAGTAATTCGTTGTAAATCCTTCCTTTTAAGCCCCAAAGTCGGTTTCGATGGTCGCCATTGTATTGCTCAAACTGATGCGGAACTCTGAGTATGGTCAGTTTTTTTGAAAGTAAAATACTATTAATTTCGATCAGTTTGATGTCTTCTTCGTTTCCGCAGTCAAATTTTATCCCGCGAAGTTTCAGAAGATTTTCTTTATATTTTTCAGCCATTTTGACGACATCGTTTTCCAGCCATTTTTGATAAGCCGCCGGATTCGGAACAAGTTTATTGCCTTTCAGCAAATACGGTTTATCCGCATAAAAAGGCGGTTTTGACGGATTGGGTGAAAACGCCTGCGAAACCATTAACATACCCGCGATATTTCTGTTGTCTGTTGCCAGAATTTCCTCAATGTTTTTGGCTGTAACAAACTTTTTCACGTCAGGATTTTTGCTGTCGAGTTCGGCGGTAAACGAAAGAAATCCGCTATTCATCGCATAGACAACGCTGAAAATATCGGGATGTTTCATCGCCAGCGTCATTGCTCCGAAACCGCCCATCGAATGTCCGGCAATCGCTCTGGATTCCGCTCTGGCAATGGTTCGGTAGTTCTTATCGATAAACTTTACGAGTTCATCAGCGGTAAAATCTTCCCAGTTTCCCGTGGCGGACGAATTAACATAAAAACTTCCCTGCCAATTCGTTTTTTCGTTCGGCGTAACAATTATCATTTCGCCAAAACGACGGGCGGCAATTCCCGTGTCCATCAAATACTGAATGGTAGATTCTTTTTCCGAATCATCAATAAAATTCAGATGATCGTCGCCCGTTCCGTGCAACAGATAAAGCACCGGGTAACGCTTTGTCGAACTGAAATAGCCTGGCGGAAGATAAATCGTGATTTCCCGCTCAGGATTTTCGCCCGTGACGTTTTTTGCCAACGCCGCCGATACGATTTTGTCAATTTTTACAGTGCCTTTAGCTTGTGCCGAGGCAAATTGAACCGATAAAAATAAGCCAACGAAAACTGTGTAAACTATTTGTTTTTTCATACCGCGATAATACGGTTTGAATTAACGATTGCTGTTCAGAGTTATCCAAACGAACATATTTCTAAGGCTTTTCCTGACTTTTTACATATTCCGACGGCGAAATTCCGACGTATTTTTTGAAAGCGGTATTAAAAGCGGTCTTGGAATTAAAGCCCGATTCAAAAGCAATTCCCAGCATATTCAACTTTCCAGCTTTGCCGGAAGTCAATAATTTCTTAGCTTCCGCGACCCGATGCCGATTTATAAAATTGTAAAAATTATCGCCCGTAACTTTGTTTATCAAATAAGAAGCGTCGTGAATGCTGATGCCCAATTTCCTGGCAACCGTCGGCAAATCGATTTCGTTTTCTAAAAAAATCTTTTCGATTTCCATCAATTTACGCAGTTCAACCGACAGTTTAATTATCTGCTCATCGCTTAATCGCGGTTTGTTTTTCTCTTTCGGAATTTCGTCGCTCGCAATTTCGATAACTTCGGAAATTTCCGCTAAATCTTCGGTTTGATACGGGAAAATAACTCCCTGCCTCATCGCATTGTAACCGAGAAAAAAAATCGAACCCGCGTAAATATATCCGTTTAATTTCACTAAAACGGCAGAAATCGACAACGCATCGTTTATCCAAAAAACAATCGGTAAAAGCAGGAAAATCAGAAATCGCCTGATCCATTTTAAGTCGGTGTTTTGCGTTGCGGCGGTAATCAATCTTAGATTTTCAGCGTGTTTTTTGAGAACGAAATAGGACGCAAGCGTGTAACCCAAAACTAAAAACGGCAATAAATCCCGCACAAAAAATGAAAAATCGCCGACCTCGAAAATCGTTCGCGTGGCAATACTCTTTTCCGAAATAAATACAATATTTTCAAAGAACGTATAAATCGCAAACGGCAAGAAATGCAGCCAATAACGAATCTTAAAACCGCTCGTCGGATTTACAAAATAGAGGATGCCAATGTAAAGACCCGGCGGCAAAAGAAACTGCAAACTGTTGATGAGCTTGTTGATATACCAATAAGAACCGTCCGACTCAAGATAATTGCCGACAAATGCCATCCCGATTATGAAAACAAAAACACTCAGCCATCTATTCGCCTTTTCGTTTTGCTTCAGCGGATAAAAATAAAGTAAAAAGCAAAGCAAAAAACTCCCGCCGACTATAAATGCTGATAAAAACAGGCTCATTTAGAAATCAACTCTAAACTCACGCATTGCAAAATTCAACTCAACTGCTTTCAAATGAACGGCTAATGCCGACCCTTCGCTCTATCAGATAAATTTCTTTATTAAATCTCGTTTCCGCTTTGAGCACATCCCTTCGCCTTTTCCTCCATTCCGGATACGAGAGCGATTATTTTGCTTTTTTGGTTTTCAAAAGAGGCAGTGTTTCCGACTGAAAAAAAGGATTTTCCGTTCCCCAAAAGATGTATTTTAAATGAAGTTCATTTTCGGCAAATTGGTATATTTCTTCAGCCGTTATTCGTTTATTGGTGTTCGGGTTAATGTAATCATAATTTCCGTCCTGAACAGCCAAACCGCCAGGCACTTTTTGATAACTGTCTTTGATAAGCGGGTAACTTTTTTGCTCCTTTTTATACGGAAACAGATCGGGACCGCCGACACCGATGTTGTTTGCCCACGCAAATTCATAAACTTCTTTTAGTGAAGCGGACGCTAAACCGGGAACACGACAGCCGGGCATAAAATTGGCATAAGCGATAACGGTCGATTTCGGAAACGCTTTTTTGAGAGCTGACAGATTTTCCGTGATCGCCTCTTTGTATCGCAAACAGGTAAACCCAAGCGGATGCAATTTGCCGCTTCCAAAATTTATGGAAGTTTCCTCGGTATTTACGCCTTCGACAACTCCGTCAAACTCTTTTCCCAAAGCGGCATAAAGTTTATGCAGTCTTTTTTGCACTTCCGCGTCCCATCTTCTCGTCGCCCAGCCTTCCTGAGTATATTCCGTTTCTTCGTAGTCTTTGAACGAATACGTTTTGTTTGCGCCGCCGTTATAGATCGGGTCTTCCCGTAAATATTTCGGTGCAAAATTATACTGCGTTGAGAATGAAACATCCTGAATTTGAATAAACAGCTTTTTCTTCGATTTCTTGAGAAACTTCAAATCCTCTTTAATCAAACTAAAATCATATTTGTCTTTAGTATGCTCTAATTGATTCCACGAATACGCAACCTGCACGCCGTCAAAAAGTTCGGGTTTCCAATAGTCTGAATTTCTCAGTAGTTCTCTGTCCATTCCCACAAACAAAAAATTCTTTATCTGAGCAAACGAACTGCCAGCCGCAAATAAGATCAAAACAAAAGTAAAAAGTATCCGTTTCATAAAATTTACGCTGGTGAACCTATCAATCGTTTTTTGATATTTTGTCGTAAGAAATTTTCAAGTATTGCTTTAGTGTTTCAAATAATTTGTCTGATGGATTAACTACACAAATCCAATATGAATTTCCGTATGTTGGATGTGGTTGTATTATGTTTTCTTTTGTGAAGTCAATTCCTATATCTAAATAGGCTTCCATCCCTTTTTTACTCGTCAATCCTTCAAACATAGAATTGAAAGTTTCTTTGTCTATCCCGATATTTATGCGAAAAAATCCTTCCCTGTTTAGATTGGAAAAATTGTCATACTCGTTATCCCCAGTTACTATTGTCGCAAAAGGAAGTTTGTCATTACTCTTGTGCATAAAGAATAAATCCCCATCTGCCTCAAGCAAATTAATGTCCCTAAAATTTTGAAAAATGTAATCTTTTATTTCTTCAATCGTCATAACTAATGTTTTACCCCTTCAACAATTCCGCCAAACTCTTTCTCCGAAGCAGCATAAAACGAATTACCAACCGCAAATAAGATCAAAGCAAAAATAAAAAGTATCCGTTTCATTCTCTGAAAAACTCCAAACTTGAATAAATTTTAGATTAAATAAATGATGCTCTTTCCTGTCTTCCGACAAATTACCGTGATAGATTTCCGCACCTGTTGCCGCAAATTTCTTCGCCTTTTCTGCCATTCCGATTCCGAAGATTTCATAAATCAATCCAAACCTATACTGTTTCTAAATTTCATCGATAATAAGTTATTCTATTATTAAACTGCTGAACTCAGTTTAGGCATCTCATTATATAGCAAATATTTAATATTTATAGGATATAATCGAAGGACTGTATAAAACGGAATATTACAAAACTTCGACAAACCAAATTTATGGAAAAAAAATCAGTAAATCCTTGGAAATGGCAAGATAATTTCGGCTTTTCGCAAGCTGTTCAAGTAAGCGGCGGCACACAAACTTTGCTTTGTGCCGGACAAACTTCAATATCTCCCGAAGGGCAACCTTTACACAAAAACGATATTAAGGCGCAATTAAATCTTTCACTCAAAAATATCGAAGCCATTCTTAACGAAGGCGGTTATGAATGGGCAAATATTGTGCGTTTATCTATTTATACAACAGATGTTGACCAACTTTTTCAACATTACGAACTTATCGTAAAGAAACTGGAAAACACTAACCCGAAACCGATTATCACTATTCTCGGAGTGAACAGACTCGTGTTTCCCGAACTGATGATCGAAATTGAAGCGACTGCAATGAAATAGTCTTAAAAACCAAAGCATGTAAAGGATTTACAGAAAAACCTCCGTGAATAAGCAAACTTTTGAAAAACTCCCGAAAGTTCGCATCTTTTTAGTTTTTGTGCAAAGCCTCTGAAAATATTAATGATGCTCGTGTCTGCCTTCGGGCAAATTTCCATGATAAATCTCGCTTCCCGTTGCCTTAAACTCCGCCGCCTTTTCCGCCATTCCGACGGCGAGTGCTTTTTCCTCTTCGACATTTTGTTCTTTCGCATATTCGCGCACGTCCTGCGTGATCTTCATCGAGCAGAAATGAGGACCGCACATAGAGCAGAAATGGGCGAGTTTTGCGCCTTCGGCGGGAAGCGTTTCGTCGTGAAATTCTTTCGCTTTTTCGGGGTCTAAGCCGAGATTGAACTGGTCTTCCCAACGGAATTCAAAACGTGCTTTCGACAGAGCATTGTCGCGGTATTGTGCGCCGGGATGACCTTTTGCCAAATCCGCCGCGTGAGCCGCGAGTTTGTAGGTGATAACGCCTTCTTTAACATCCTGTTTGTTCGGCAGTCCGAGATGTTCCTTCGGCGTGACATAGCAGAGCATCGCACAGCCGAACCAGCCGATCATTGCCGCGCCGATTCCGCTCGTGATGTGGTCGTAACCCGGCGCGATGTCGGTCGTCAGCGGTCCGAGCGTGTAAAAAGGTGCTTCGCCGCAGACTTCGAGCTGTTTGTCCATATTCTCTTTGATGAGGTGCATCGGAACGTGTCCGGGACCTTCGATCATCGTCTGGCAATCCATTTCCCAAGCGATCTTGGTCAATTCGCCGAGCGTTTCGAGTTCGGCAAACTGCGCTTCGTCGTTCGCGTCGGCAATCGAACCGGGACGCAAACCGTCGCCTAAAGAAAACGAAACGTCATACGTCCGCATAATTTCGCAAATCTCCCGAAAACGCGTATAAAGAAAACTTTCCTCGTGATGCGCGAGGCACCATTTCGCCATGATCGAACCGCCGCGCGACACGATTCCCGTCGTGCGTTTCGCCGTGAGCGGGATAAAAGGAAGCCGAACGCCCGCGTGAATCGTGAAATAATCAACGCCTTGTTCCGCCTGTTCGATGAGCGTGTCGCGGTAGATTTCCCACGTCAACTCTTCCGCCTTGCCGCCGACTTTTTCCAACGCCTGATAGATCGGCACCGTTCCGATCGGAACGGGCGAATTACGCAGAATCCATTCGCGCGTGGCGTGAATATTCTTGCCCGTCGATAAATCCATCACCGTGTCCGCGCCCCAGAGCGTTGACCAGCGCATCTTTTCGACTTCTTCTTCGATCGACGAAGCGATTGCCGAATTCCCGATATTCGCGTTTATTTTGACAAGAAAATTGCGCCCGATTGCCATCGGTTCGGATTCGGGATGATTGATGTTTGCAGGAATGATCGCGCGACCGCGCGCGACTTCATCGCGGACAAATTCGGGCGTGACAAATTTCGGCAAAGACGCGCCGAAAGATTCGCCTTTGTGCTGATGATAGAGCGACGAACGATCATTCAACTGCTCATTCGCCAGCGTTTCAAACGCGATTTGACGACCCAAGTTTTCACGAATCGCGACATATTCCATTTCGGGCGTGATAATTCCCTTGCGCGCATAATGAATCTGAGTCACACAGCTTCCCGATTTCGCCCGCAACGGCGCACGTTTCAAACCCGGAAACTCTTCCAGTTTTCCGCGATCTTTTATCTTTGCGACCTCTTCCGCGCCCTTCGTCAGATAACCGTTGTCCTGCGGCAAAATCTCGCGTCCCGTGTATTCTTCAACGTCGCCGCGCTTTAAAATCCATTCGCGTCTTAACTGCGGCAAACCTTCGCGCACGTCGCATTTCTCGTGCGGATCAGTCCAAACGCCGCTCGTATCGTAAACACGCACGGGCGGATTTTCTTCCAATTTCCCGTCAAAATCCTTCGTTGGGCTGAGCGCGATCTCCCGAAACGGCACGCGCAAATTATGTTTGTTTTCATTAACGGTCGCACCGTTCGTTTCAACGTAAATCTTCCGCGAAGCAGGCAATTTCACCTGATCGCTCGTCTGTTCCGGTTTTGAATTTTGAATTTTGAATTTTGAATTATCTTCCATTGTTTTTCTCCCTTCGTCGGTATTATCCGCATCAGGTTTTTAGCGTCTTGTTCAGATAGAACAACTCTCAGCATTATAGGTATGCTCCGCTGAAAACTTTTGCAAATTGTAAATTATTCTTTCGGTATTATAATCTTTGCCTTTATATTCGCATGTTGTTCAAGCAAATACAATAATCCGCCACCATCAATCAGTTCAATCGGTTTATCCTTAGCGAATTCAAAAGCATCTTTTCCGTAACCTGATGTTGCTACTAAAATACCTTTACTTGCACCTTCATTTATCATCGTTCCGTATAAATCGCGCACAGATGCAACGCCAACAGTATTTTTGTAACGCTTCGCTTGAATGACAATCTTGCCGCCCAATACAGGTCTTGAATCAAAAGCTATCGCGTCAACCCCACCATCGCGTGAGGTCTGAGTTTGTCTTGTATCAAGTCCCATCTGTGTAAACAAATTACCGACCAAATTTTCAAACTCAAACGGGTTTAACTCCATCAAATTTGGACGCGCATCCAATTCAGACAAAACATCGCTTCCTTCTACGAACCTTTTGTCAACCATATTGAAATCAACAATCGGTTTGACTGGAACACATTCTTCAGGTTGGGGAGAAACTTGTGCGCCGAGATTGCGCAAACAGGCTTTTTTATCAATCCGACCTAAATCAATTTCTAAAAACCTGTCTTTTGTAACACGGACGCTTGTTAAATAAGGTCTAATATCTCGTCCAGTTGTTCGATCAACCGTTTGCACAAAACCGTTGAAAGTTATAACCGAAAGATGATTTCCTTGATCTGCCTCTAAAACTTCGTGAATCGTTCGCAAGCAAACTGATGCGACGACATCCTGATAACTGGATTTGATTTCTGCCGGCTTTCGTAATTTCGTTTGAATTTCGTCTTTTGTCTTTAAGAATTTATACTCCAATTCCGTGGGAATAACTTCTATTGTCGGTAATTCATAATCTATAACTAATTCTTTCGAGTCGGGAACGTAAGCTAAACGAAATTCTTGGGGAAAATCCTCCGGATATTCAGAGCGTTCGAGAACCATCACATTGTAAGTTACAATCGCTTCCGAATCGCCATCTTTATAAGCTGTTTCAAGTTCGTCAACGTCAGCATTACGCTGATTCATTTTAGAGATAAAATTTTGTTTCGCTTCTTCGTGTTCCGCTTTTAATTTTTCAATTCTCGCAATTCTTTCCCGTTCACTTTTTTGCCAATAGTTAAGAGCGTTTTGATATGCTTTTTCCGATGCTTGAGCATCATCCTGTTGTTGAGTAAGTATTCGATTATTTTTTCCATTTTCCCCATGAAATATTCTTTCCAAGAAACCAACAGGCTTAATAACGGTTTGTCTTTCAAAACTCTTTTTCTCAGGTTGTGATTTCGGAAGTTGCAAATCTTTTGGTATTTGAAGCGGCTGGAAATTGTTTTTTATTCTTAGCGAATCAAAAGCTATATTATCATCAACACTTAGAGTATAAGAAAGAATCGAATCCAACTCTGAAATCTTATTGTTTAATTCTTGATTTAGTTCGTCGGTTTCAAGTTGTCTATCCTCAAGATATTGTTGCCGCAAATCTTTTTCGTATTGTTTTTGTTCTCGTATTAATTGCTTTTGGTGTTTTTCCTGTTCGCGAATCATTCTGTTGTATTCACGAATCTGACGATTGTGTTCACTAACAGAGCGTCGTTGAGCACGCGCCTGCTCTCTAGCAATTTGATTCATCAGCCCAACGAATCCAGAGCGTCTTGCCATTTTGTTTCCTCCGAAAATAGAAATTATCAAGCCAACTTTAATATGTTTTTATGTTGTAATCAAATCGTGTAATCTTTGCTAAAGCATATTTTTATAGTAAATAATGACACGATTTTTGACAGTTGCGTTTCTGTCTGTTTGATGTAATTTTTTGCCTTTAAAAAAGTTCTTGTAATTCTTGAAAAAATAAGTAAAATAGGTCGCATCGAACTAAGGGTTGGTCGGTGATCTGGTTGAGATTGACCGGGCTTTGCCGTGATTTTGGGCGGTTTTTGTTCGGGTTGTTTCAATCGGGTCTATATTAATGAAAACTAGGTTTAGAGAACTTGAAACTTAGTTTTGCGAACCTTTTATCGAGTTTGATGAGCTTGTAACTTGATTTATAGAACCTGAAAGTCAATTTACAGAACCTCGAATCGAGTTTTTACTTCCTGTAATCGAGTTGACACTTCCTGTAATTAAGTTTAGGGAACCTCGAATCGAGTTTAGACATCTTGAAATCGAGTTCAGGGAACCTCGAATCGAGTTTACACTTCCTGTAATCGACTTTTTACTTCCTGTAATCGAGTTTGCAGAGCCTGAAACTAAATTCACAATAATAAATATTGAGTTTGCAAAGGTCTGAATTGAGTTTTGATTTCCCGAATCTCGGTTTTTACGGTTTGCAACTAAACTCTCAACTCCCGGAACCTTTAGATAAGGAAGCTGAAATTTAGTTGTTTTGTTTAACGTGCGGATTAATTACATTTTAATGCGAATCAGTAGTTGAAAACGAGTAGAAAGAAAGCAACTGCCAGTTTTCCCCAACAGTGGAGCATTAAACCTTG